>NZ_CP127170.1:0-422500 GCF_046529545.1 Streptomyces sp. KL2
GCGCTGCGCGCGGAGCAGCGAACCGCGGCGCTTCGCGCCGCGGTTGCGGCTCGCTGCGCTCGCCGCTCGACGCGAAGCGTCGAGCCTTCGCTTCGCTTCGGCCCCGTGCTGCGCACGGGCAGCCCCTCCGCTTCGCTTCGGGAGCCGAAGGGCCGGCGCTTCGCGCCGGGGTTCCCTCGCTGCGCTCGGCCGGCCGGTTCGCTACGCTCACTGCGGCCGAGAGCGGCCCGCGACGCGGGCCGAGGGGTTCCGCTGCGCTCCACCCCCGGCAACCACCCGCGTAGGCGGCTGGGGTCGGCAGCCGTCAGCAGGCAGGTCGAGCGCGGGGATTGAGCCCGCTGCGCGGGCCAAGCTGGTTGCGAGGTGGGCTGCTTGTTCGGGTCGGATGTCCGCGTAACAGCTTTCTCCGGTTTGATGCACATGTAGTCTTGGCGGAAGTGTGGGAAACCGTCTCCCAATTACCCGATGCGGGCCCAGATGTCCGCGCCTTCCGAAAAAGGGAAAACGCATGTGGAGTGCTCAGGATGTGGCGCGGGATCAGGTCCGGCGTCAGGCGGATGGCTTGGATGCCGCCGCCGTTGCGGAGAAGGTGGCGGAGGCCGCTGTCCGTAGGCGGGAGACCGCGGAGCAGCTGAGAGGGAACGGTTCCTTCTACAAGTTCGAGATAGACCGGGAGCGGTTGGCTTTCATCTGGCTGGCCAAGCACGCTGAGTGGCAGCGCGTCAGGGACTTGATGACTGCGCTCGGTTGGAGTGTGTACGAGCCGGAGCAGGATGCTCAGGGCTCAGCGTGGGCTCGCGAGCGTGAGGAACGGCTTACTGGTGCGCTTGCGGCACAGGCCGCCTCCGGGGAGCAGGGGCGGGAGGAAGCGGATCAGCTGCGTGCGGAGGTCTGGCTGTCTGCCGCATCCAGCCAACTGCTCCAGACGGTGGCCTACCGGGCGGGGCTGCCTCCTTCTCAGGTCCTGGCCCAGCTCGCCGAGCGAATCGTGATAGGCGAGGACGGCACGGTTTCCGTACCGTCCTTCATGCCGTCCCAGTGATTCCCGAAACTGGTGAAAAAGAAGGCAGAGGAAAGGCTTGAGGATGCTGGGTATTCAGCTTCGGGAACACCAGATAGCCCAGAAAGCAGCTTTCCGAAAGTGGGTGGGATTCCCTGCAAGATCATCCGTGCCCTCTCAGGGGGCGCGGGGCACGATCGTGTCCGCGACCGGATCGGGCAAGACGATCACGGCTGCCGCGTGCGCGCTGGAGTGCTTCCCAGGCGGCCGGATCCTGGTGACCGTCCCGACCTTGGACCTGCTCGTGCAGACCGCCCGGGCGTGGCGAGTGGTGGGCCACCGGGCGCCGATGGTGGCGGTGTGCTCGCTGGAGAACGACCCAGTGCTGAACGAGCTGGGCGTGTCCACCACCACCAACCCGATCCAGCTCGCCCTGTGGGCCGGGCACGGGCCGGTCGTCGTGTTCGCCACGTACGCCTCCCTCGTGGACCGCGAGGATCCGGAGGAGCCGTTGGATCAGGGGAAGGTTCGCGGGCCGCTGGAGGCCGCTCTGGCAGGTGGGGAGCGGCTGTACGGGCAACAGATGGCAGGTTTCGACCTCGCGGTCGTGGACGAGGCGCACGGAACTGCCGGTGATCTCGGGCGGCCGTGGGCGGCGATCCACGACAACCAGCGGATCCCCGTCGGCTTCCGGCTGTACCTGACCGCGACCCCTCGCATCCTGGCGGCGCCGCAGCCACGCAGGGGCACGGAGGGCCGGGAGCTGGTGCTCGCGTCAATGGGCCAGGACTCCGCCACCTACGGGCCATGGATCGCCGAACTCGGACTCTCGGAGGCGATCGAGCGCGAGATTCTCGCCGGATTCGAGATCGACGTCCTGGAGATCCGCGACCCCGACCCGGTGCCAGGGCTGTCGGAGGACGCGCTGCGCGGCCGGCGCCTGGCCCTCCTGCAGACCGCGCTCCTGGAGCACGCCGCGAAGTGGAACCTGCGCACCGTCCTGACGTTCCACCAGAAGATCGAGGAAGCCGCCGCGTTCGCGGAGAAACTGCCCGAGACCGCGGCCGCGTTGTACATGAACGACGTTTCAGACGACGACCTGGCGAGGGCGGAGGAGCTTCCGAAGTCGTCGGTCGACGCGGAGTTCTACGAGCTGGGGACCGGCCGCCACGTACCCCCGGATCGGGTGTGGGCGGCGTGGCTGTGCGGCGACCACCTCGTCACCGAGCGCCGCGAGGTCCTGCGCCAGTTCGCGAACGGCATCGACGCGGCCGGCCGCCGGGTGCACCGCGCCTTCCTCGCCAGTGTTCGCGTGCTCGGGGAGGGTGTGGACATCACCGGCGAGCGGGGCGTGGAGGCCGTCTGCTTCGCCGACACCCGCGGCTCCCAGGTCGAGATCGTGCAGAACATCGGCCGCGCGCTCCGACTCAACCGCGACAGCACCACCAAGGTCGCCCGCATCATCGTGCCGGTCTTCCTCCAGCCCGGCGAGGACCCGCAGGACATGGTCGCCAGCGCCTCGTTCCGCCCCCTCGTAGCGATCCTCCAAGGCCTGCGCAGTCATGATGAACGACTCGTCGAGCAACTAGCTTCCCGCACACTCACCAGCAGAAAGCGCAAGGTCCGCGTCCGGCGCGACGAACACGGGCGGATCGTCGGGGCCAGCGACGAGGAGGACGACGACACACAGGCCGCCGCCGAGGCCACCCTGCTGCACTTCTCCACCCCACGCGACCCCGCGACCATCGCCGCGTTCCTGCGCACCCGCGTCTACCGGCCCGAATCCCTGGTCTGGCTGCAGGGCTACCAGGCCCTCATCCGCTGGCGGAAGGAGAACGAGATCACCGGCCTGTACGCCGTCCCCTACGACGTCGAGGTCGAAGTCGGGGCGACCAAGGCCTTTCCGCTCGGCCGATGGGTCCACCAGCAGAGAAGAGCGCTACGGGCCGGGGAACTGGAGGAACGGCGTAAAACGCTGCTGGACGCCCCCGAGGCCGGGATGGTCTGGGAGCCCGGCGAGGAAGCCTGGGAGAACAAGCTCGCCGCGCTCCGCTCCTACCGGCGCACCCACGGCCACCTCGCCCCGAGGCAGAACGCGGTATGGGACGACCCGGCCGGCGGCGACCCCGTGCCCATCGGACAGCACATGGCCAACCTCCGCCGCAAAGGCGGCCTCGGCAAAGACCCCCAACGGGCCGCAGAACGCGCCGAGCAACTCGCCGCGATCGATGAGGACTGGAACTGCCCCTGGCCACTCAACTGGCAACGCCACTGGGCCGTCCTCGCCCACCTATCGGAGGACGAGCCCAGCGGGGCACTACCCGACATCCAGCCCGGTGTGACATTCGACGGCGACGACCTCGGACGCTGGATCCAACGACAGCAGCGCGACTGGAACCTCCTCACCACCCAGCAGCAAGAACGCCTCACACAACTGGGCCTCAAACCCACCCAGCAGCCCGCCCCCGCCCCGGCCGCCAAAAGCACCATGAAGGGAAAGCCGTCAGCGGCCTTCCAGCGAGGTCTTCAAGCCCTGGCCCAGTACATCCAACGAGAAGGAAAAACCGTGGTGGGGAGAGCGCATGTCGAAGAGCTTCCGGATGGCACGACGATCAAGCTGGGCGTATTTCTGAGCAACCAGAAGGCCAGACATAACAGGCTGAACGCGGAACAACGGACCGCCCTCACCGAACTTGGCTACACCTGGGCTGCCGAGCTTGAGAGGTAGACGACGGTTCGTTCGTGCTCAGAGACAGGCCAGACCAACCATCGGCAGGAAGGCAGGGCCCGGGTCTGTCGAACGTTCGGTGCAGCTGGGGTGGTCGAGGTCACTGACGGGCCGCCGACAGGCGGCCCTCGAAAGTGATGTCGAAGGCGTTCAGCGCGGTCTTCCAGCGCATGGTCCAGCGGGCCTGGCCCCGGCCGGTGGGATCGAGGGACATGATCGCCATGTGGACGCACTCCAGGGCGGCCTCCTCGGCCGGTGCGGTGGGGGCCCCTGCCGCTTGCGGGGAAGAGACGGGCTTGTGAGGCTTGGCGATCCTGTCCCAGTCCTGGCGGGCGGCACAGCGGAAGGAGTTCCGCAGCAGGTGTACCACGCAGGTCTGCACGGTGGTGCGGGGCCAGACGGTCTCCACCGCGCCGGGCAGGCCCTTGAGACCGTCACAGACCAGCATCAGCACATCGTTCACACCGCGGTTCTTGAGTTCGGTGCGGATGTGCAGCCAGTGCCTGGCGCCCTCGCCGGCCAGCTGCAGGCCCTCGGCCTGGGCCCGCCCCACCAGCTCGTCGATCAGCCGGTCGTCCGCGGCCATGGCCGACACAGCCCCACGAGGAGCGGACACCCCCGCACCTACCGACCTCGGCTCGTCAGCGTGAGGCCGGGGAGCCCCCGTCGCCCGGACAGAACGTGAAGGGCCGAAGAGCATCCCGTACATCTGCCGGAAGGTGTGCCAGGAGACCGTCTTCCACGAATCGGTGAGGCGTTTGGGTGTGGATGGGTAGTTTGGTCAGAAGTCGTTCGCGCTCTTGGCCATGAGGCCGCCGTCGCACACCAGGTGACTGCCCGTGACGTACGAGGCCTCGTCGGAGAGCAGCCAGACGGCGGCACGCGCGATCTCGGCGGGATCGGCCATCCGCCCGAGCGGGATCTGCCGTGCCGCGGCGTCCCTCAGGCGCGCCCGCTCGGCTTCGAGCTCCGCGCCGCCGAGGCCGAAGTAGAGCATGGGTGTGTCGGTGGCGCCGGGGACGAGCGCGTTGACGCGGATGCCGTGCGGGGCCAGGTCGATGGCGGCAGCCCTCACGAAGGCGGAGACTCCGCCCTTGGACGCTCCGTACGCGCTGTTCGAGCCCCCCGCGAAACCGGTGAACGCGGAAGGGGACGACACGCACACGATGGAGCCCGGCCTCCCGGTGTCCCGCAGGTTTCGGGCGGCTGTGCGTACGGTCAGGAACGTGCCGGTGAGATTCACCTCGAGAACCCGGCGCCACGTTTCGAGGGGCATGCGGGGCAGCGGCGCGTTGATCTCGATACCCGCGCTCACGGTCACTCCATCCACCGGACCGAGTGCTGTGCTCGCCGCGCCGAACGCGTCGACGAGCTCCCGTTCCTCGGTGACGTCCGACGCCGCCGCCCAGGCCCTGCGGGCGCCGTTGCGCCGGGCTTCGGCAGCCGCCCGCTCGGCGCTCTCGCCGTCACGGTCGAGGATGCCGACGGCCCAGCCCCGGCGCGCGGCTTCGACCGCGGTGGCCCGGCCGATGCCGCTTCCGCCGCCGGTGATCAGAATCGTCCTGGTCATTCGGAGGGCTCCTCGGGGGCTCCGAAATGAGTGTTGATGTGGGCGGTGACGGCCCGGTCCAGTACCTCTTCGTCACCGGCACGGAGTGCGTCGATGAGCTCCTGGTGCTGCCCGGCGACCACGGTCGCGTCCGAGTAGCGGCTCGCGTCGCGCCGGAAGTAGGCCCGCACGCGGGGCTGGATCGACCGCCAGATCTGCAGGCAGTGCTGTTGCCCCGACAGGGCCACGACAGCCTCGTGGAAGCGGATGTCCTCGTCGGCGAGCAGTGCCGCGTCGGCAGCTTCGGCCGCTGCCTCCATGTCGCGGACGAGGAGGTGGAGACGGGCGTAGTCCGCTTCGGTCAGGCGGGGCATCGCCTTGCGGAAGGCGAACCTCTCGAGGGAAACGCGGACCGGTACGAGGACGTTCTCGATCTCCTCCTGGGAGACGCCCAGCACCTCCGTGCCGCGGTAGGGGTAGGAAATCACCAGGCCTTCCTGCTCGAGCTGGCGCAGAGCCTCGCGCACCGGTGCCCGGCTGGTTCCCAGCTGCCCGGCGACTCCCGCCTCCGTGAGCTTCTGGCCTGCCTGGAGCCAGCCCGAGGTGATGGCCTCGCGCAGGACGTCCGCGACGGTTTCGCGACGCGAAGCGAGGGAGGCCGCGGAGAGCGCGGGGAGCTTGGGAGATCCGGACATGGCCGGAGCGTAACAGGGTCGTACTTTGTCGACAATCAAGCGGCGGCTCCTTCGGACGGTGGCCGCGGCTGCGGGGCAGACGCGGAGGGGGGCGCTTCACCCTCGGGGTCCGGCAGACTGTAGCCTAGAAGGTCGATTGTCGACAATAATTCTGTCGGTCGGGTACCGTCCCACAGCACAGCCGCCGCCTGACCGGCGGCGGCACCCCGTGCAGACGAGAGGGCAGAGCATGAGAATCACCCGAGTCGAGACATGCGGTCTCCGCGGGGCGACCCCCGAGGGGGGCTGGTCGAACGAGCTGCGCCCGGACGATGTCGTGCACACGCTCGTCGCCGTCCACACCGACGAAGGCGTCACGGGTATCGGCAGCGCGTTCACCACCGAGAACCTCGTCCGGGGAGCAATCGAGCTCCTGCTCCCCCACCTCCTGGGACAGGACCCGGTCGAAGTCGAGCGGATCACCGAGACGCTGCACCGGACCGCTTTCTGGACGGGCCGGGGCGGCACGCTCACGCACGCGACGAGCGCCATCGACATCGCCCTGTGGGACATCGCCGGCCAGGCGTTCGGCCAGCCGGTCGGCCGACTGCTCGGCGGCCGCCACCGCACCCGGGTGCGGCCCTACGCGTCGGTGCTCATGGACGAGGCCGGGCCGATGACGGAGAACCTGACAGAACTCGCGGAGCAGGGGTTCACCGCCTTCAAGATCGGCTGGTGGAAGTTCGGACGGGTGGACGCCGCCACCGACGAGCGCAGCGTCGCCGCCGCCCGCGCCGCGGTCGGCGACCGGCTGCTCGCTGTCGACGCCGGCGGCTCCGAGGGCTTCTTCCCCGGCGATCTGGCATGGGCGAAGCGGACCGCGCGGATGCTCGCCGAGTACGAGGTCGCCTGGTTCGAGGAGGCACTCGCGCCGGACGACCTCGACGGTTACGCCGAACTGCGTGCGGGTTCACCCGTCCCCATCAGCGGCGGCGAGGTCCTCACCCGCAGGCAGAACTTCGCCCCCTATCTGCGGCGCCGCGCCTTCGACATCGTTCAGCCCGACACCACGAAGGGAGGCGGTCTGAGCGAGTCGCGCCGGATCGGCTGGGAGGCCCAGGACCTCGGCATCCGTCTGATTCCGCACGGATGGAACACGGCCGTCGGCCTCGCCGCCGATCTCCAGCTCTCCTCCGCACTCGCCTCCACCGACCTCGTCGAGTACAAGACCGGTTCGGCCTATGTGGACGACCTGGTCGCGGAGGAGTGGCGACTCGACGCCGACGGATACCTCGACATCCCCTCCGCCCCCGGGCTCGGCGTGTCCCTCGACCACGAAGCCGTCGAGAAGTACGGCACACGCCCCGCGTTCGCGAAGACGAGGGCATGAACGGCGACCGGGATGCGTCCGCGGGAGCGATGCGGCAGGTCGGCGTGGAGAACACGCCGGACCTCGCCCCGGCCCGGGCTCCGCCGCCGATGACGTTGTGGGCGGGCCTTCTCTCGCGTGCCCCGTACTTCGCTCCGGAACGCCGACGTGGCCGAAGGTCGTCGACCGCCCTCGGCAGGAGACGGCGACGCGGGCGGCACCCGGGAGGTCATCGGCCGAGCGCGATCGGGCCGAGGCCGGGCGGCGACGGCCGCCAGGTCGTCCGTCCCGCCCTCGACAAGGGCCAGGCCCTGTAGCGGCTCCGTGCCGCGGACCGACCACCGCCGTTGATGCGGCCGTGCGCTGGTCCGCAGCGTCCCGCGGTGCGGCAGGACACTCGCCACGGTCGCGTGGAGCAGTGGCCGGGGACGTGACGGGAACGGCGCCGAGACGGCCCTCGGCCGCGACCTGGACGCATGCATGACGCCACGGCCGCCCGCAACGAGGGGATCGCCGTCTGCTTCCAGCACTTCCCCGATGTCGAAGTTCTGCTGGACGACGGCTACCTGGGCCTGAGCCGAGACCGTCCCGGCCAGGACGTCATCCCGCCGGGGAAGCCACGGCCCGGAGCGCCGCCCGCGCGAGTCGAACAGTGGGAACGCGACCGCCACTGGCACTCTTCGGACCGCAGCACGGTCGAACACGCCCTCGCCGACCACAAACGCTGGAAGCAGCTGACCCGCTTCACCCACCGCCGCGACCGCCTCCCCGAGACCTACCGCGCCATCGCCGGCCTCGCCTCCGACCGCACCGCACAAGCCTGAACAAGGCCCTTCAAGTAGGTCGGCACGCCTCAGCCGCCATCGCGCACCAACTCGTAAGAGGGACTGCCGCGGTAGTCACGGCAGCCCCTCTGTCACGGAGTGAAGGGGTGGATCAGCTTTCGCGGTGCCCCTTCGGGACCGAGTCGGTCTTCACGTTACGGAACCTGCGCCACAGGTCCCAAGCGAAGGTGAGAGTCCCGAAACCGAAGAGCCAGGCGATGAGGTGTCCTGACACGGCCAGTGCGATGCACAATCCGGCGCCGGTCGGCGGCTCACGCGCACAACTACTCCCACAAGCACCACCGGCACGGAGTGGACGTGCAGGTGGTCACCGATCCGGACGGCCGACTGCTGTGGCTCTCACCCGCGCTGCCGGGCCGTGCCCACGACCCGACCTCCCCCAGCCCGTACCCACCGGATCGTCCGCATCTGCGACCGGTCGAACGCGGCGTCGCCCGCCTGAAGTTCTGGCGGATCTTCCGCAGATCCCGGTGCGGTCCCAACCCCATGATGTCGATCGCCAAAGCCGTTCTCGCCCTGGAGCGGCAACGCTGAAGAAGCTCACTGGCCCGAACTTGCGGCAAGGTTCGCACCATTCGGTCCGGAGACCGATGATTGCGAGGTCGTTTCCGGAGATGGCCTCGTTGAAGTTGTCCGGGGTCGGCTCGATGGTGCTCACGAGTGCCACCCCTGCGTGTGGCCGGAGCGTCGGGTTGCGCCCAGGGCGCTGCGGCCGTCGGGCACGCCGCGAGGTCCGCGGTGTGCCCGACGGCCGTCTGCCGTGTGGGCGGCGTCGCTGAGGTCAGACAGCCCACTTGCTGCAGGTGCCGGCGCTCACCCAGCGGTGCGAGCTGATGGCGTTGCTGACCCGGTAGCCGCTGGTGAAGTAGTCGTTGGTGAGGTCGGAGGCGTAACCCTCATTGCGGGAGAGGCAGATGTGGCCGCCGCTCCACTGTGTTCCGGTTCCGTTGAAGAACTGGACTTCGTAGCTGTTGCCCTTGTTGAGGATGGACGTCGCCTTGTTGGTGTCTCCGCCCTGGAAACTCCCGTTACTGTCGCCCCAGTCGGGGTCGTTGCCCCGGGCCTTGCCGAGGAATCCGTCGCAGTAGGCGTAGTCGTAGGCGTACATGTAGCCGGAGTCTGCGCCCAAGTAGTTGTCGGAGCAGGTCGCGGCTGCGTGCGCGGTGGAGACAGGGATGGCGGTTCCGATAGCGGCCATGGCCATGACGGTCAGGGCGGCGGACAGTTTTCTCATGGATGAGACTCCTTGGTTGTCGACCGATAGGAAATCTGTGGCGGGACACGTGCCGGTCTCAGAGGTTTCCGGCCCGCGCGAGGGCGGACATCCTCATCTGCTGGTATGTGGTGGATTCTGCCGCGTAGTCGCGCAGGGCTCGTTCGCGATATTCCTTTTCAAGTGCACGTGCGATCTTCCCGAGGGATGTCTTCCGGGCGCATTCGGCCTCGGTCACGGCCAATGCGGATTCGGCTTTCCGGGCTTGTGACTCGTTCATCCCCTTGGTCAGGCCGTCCCGCTTCCGACGGATCTCGTCGGGGCTTTTGAAGGGCTCCCCTGAATTCTTCATGCAGTGCGACCACGCCGTCACAGCGGTGACCAGACGTTCGTCCCGAAGGATCTGCGGAACGTACAGGGGTGTCAGCGACGTCACGGTCTTCTTGACGCGGAACCAGGTCGGATAGTCGCCGTAGAGCTGCTCCCTCGCTTCCGCGTAACAGCCTGTGCGCGGGGTGCGGACCGAGCCGCCGGACGGCAGTTCGACGGTGAGGGTGTCATCGAAGTCCCCGTCGAGCGCTCGGGAGTAGCGGATGCGTTCCTTCTCGGGGAGGGCGTTGGCGTAGGTGATGTTGGGGTGGCTGCGGCGTGCCTTCTCGGCTGCGATGTCGAATGACCGGCCGTAGCCGTACCGGCGGGCCCAGTTGACGTCGTCCACGACGTACCCGCCGGCCTTGCGTTCCGCGATGCCCGCCACCGGGCCCGGCCAATAGCGGAAGCCTTGGCTCTGCATGCACTGTCGGACGAGCACCTCTTCCGCGCGGTCGATTTCGACCTCCTCCGCGACGGTCAGGTCCCTCACCGGAGTCCCCGGCTCGGCTGCAGCCTTTTCTTGGTTCGGCCGAGCCATGTCCGTCGGCCTTCCGTTTTCGGTTGTGCAGCCGGTGGCCAGGCAGGAGGTGAGAGCAATCGAAAGCAGAACGGTTTTCTTCACCCGCACCCGCTGCCTCCTCTTTCCCTCTCAGGTGAGCACATCGGCTCCGGACCCAGGACACTGAGAATCCGCAGCTTGTGCGAAATGGCCGCGCTTCAATCCAGGAGACTAGAGGGTGCTGAGGAGGCCGAACCTTGTTGTGCGCGCACAGATCTTTGTCAGTTGTGCAGTCGGCCACCGGTCACGGTCCGTTACTTGTGCGGCGGGTATTGCAAGCCGCATCCTGCTCTCTGTGAAGGAGCGGGAGGCGAGCGTGGGGAGAGGTGGCTCGTGGGGGGAACAGATCACGGCGTCGTCGCGTCGGCTCCGGGACGGGCGAGGCCCGGAGCCGGCCGGGAGGCGGCGCTCGACACTTCGGGTATGGCACCGGGGGATCGTGAGGACATGATCCGGCACGCCCTGTGGAAGTCCTTCTCCAGGGTCGACATCGATCACCACGCCCCCCAGGGGAACATCGAGGGCCGTATGGGACTCGGCACCGTGGGACCTATGAAGGTCTGTTCCGCCCAGGGCACCCGGGTGTCCTTACGCCGTACGGAGCGGCTGGCCCGGGAGGACGCCGAGCCGGCGGTGTTCCTCGGTCTTCAGGTGGCGGGGACCAGCCTGGTGGGGCAGTACGATCGCCAGTGCCTGGTCCGGCCGGGGAACCTCGTGGTCTTCGAATCGACCGCTCCGTACACGCTGCGCTTCGAGAAGGCTTTCGGCTACCTCTCCCTGCGCATCCCGCGCGAGGCGCTCGCGCTCCCGGAGCGGGTGCTGCGCGACGTCGCCGCCGTCACCCTCGGCCCGGGCAATCCCACCGCGCGCCTCGCCTTCACGTACTTCTCCCAGCTGGCCGCCAGCGAGGAGATACGCAGCGGGGCACACGCCGAAGCGATCACAGGACCCAGCGTGGAACTTCTCCGGGCCGTCGTGACCTCCCAGTTCGGCGATGCCAGCCCCGGCCGGACAGCGGCGTCGGAGGTGCCGCTCAGCCTGCGAATCACCCAGTACATCCGTGAACACCTGGCCGACCCGGCCCTATCGGCCCCGCGCATCGCCGCCGCGCACGACATCTCGGTCCGCCATCTCTACACCGTGCTGTCACGGTCGGGCATCAGCCTCGGAGACTGGATCCGCACGCAGCGCCTGGCCGAGTGCAGGCGGGAGCTGGCAGGCCCGGGTGGCCGGGTGCGGACCATCGCGGGAATAGGCCGTAAATGGGGCTTCGTGAACGCGACCCACCTCAGCAAGGCGTTCAAACAAGCCTATGGCATCTCACCGCGGGACTGGCGGGAGCAGCACCACCCCACCCCTTCGCGCGGGAGCGCCGCACGGACCGTCGCGCGGGCGGACGTGCCCTGAAGCCGTTGAAGCACCGGTAGGGCGGTCACCGCCTTCCGGCCGGCGGCGCCCGCGGGACTGGACCGGGGCCGGCGTCTGGCCCCGCCTGCACGAGATCCTCCTCGCGGAACTCGACGCGACGGGCCTGCCGGACATGGAGGACGCCGCGATCGACGGCTCGCACGTCCGGGCCCTGGAAGGGGGGCTCACACCGGACCCTCGCCGGTCGACCGCTGCCGCCACGGCAGCAAGCATCACCTGATCACCGACCGGCACGGAACGCCCCTCGCGGTGTCGCCGGCCAGCGGGGACAACTGGCGGCTGTCGCGCCGGTCGGGGAGCGGTGCCGGGCGACCGGAGCAGGAGCCGGGGCGGGCGCTGTGGCCGGGGTGGTGTCCTGATGCTGCCGGGGCGGCAGGTTGGCGGCGGTGTGCGCCGTCTTCGCCCCGGGCGGGGCGTCAGGCGTCGGGGTTCAGCATCGCCGCCGCGGCGGCCCGGTCGGTCTCGGCGCCGGTGGTCAGCGCGTACAGGGCGTACCCGATCGGGGAGGCGTCCCACAGGTGCTTCGCCTGGGCCGCCAGGCCGGGGTGGACGTGCCCGCCCGCCTGCTCGTAGGCGGTGAGGGTGGCCTGCAGCATCTCCTCGCCCGCGGCGCCGTACTGGGCGGACAGATCACGGGCGGGGTCGTCCACGCGGGCGGTGGTCCAGTCCAGCACCCCGGTGATCGTCCCCTCCTCGTCGAACAGCACGTGCGCGGGGTAGATCTCGCCGTGGGTCATCACGGTCTGCTCGGGCCAGCAGGTGTCGTCCTCGAGCCAGGCCTGCCATGCCCCGGCCAAGGCGGAGGAGACGGTGAAGGCCTCGCTCACGCGGGCGACGTCGTCCCGCCACGCCTGACGTACCCGGGCCGGGGTGCGGACCTCGACGCCCGCGGTCTCGGCCTGCTCCGGGGTGATGGAGTGCAGACGGGCCAGCAGGCGCCCCAGGCGCTCGGCGTAGTCCGGGTCGGCGGGGTCCATGTGCCAGTCGGGCTCCCCGGCGTCGGTCAGGGTCAGGCCCGGGGCGCCGGGCAGGGCCGGGTAGGCGATCAGCTCGGGGGAGCGGACCTGCCAGTCGGGGACCGCGACGCCGTCCTCGGCCAGGACGGGGGCGACCAGGTCCAGGACGTGCGTCTCGGCGGCCATGCCCTCGGAGACGTCGGCGCGGCGCGGTACGCGCAGCACCCACCTCCGGCCGCTCGCGTCGGAGACCATGACGACCCGGTAGTCCAGGCCCGCCTCGTTCACGGTGGCATCCCGTGCGGACAGGTGCAGGCCGTGGACGGCGGCCAGGGCGATGACGTCATCGATCGTGCTCATGGGCCCACGCTCCCACCCGCGCCCACGCCGCCTCCAGCCCTTTTCCCTTCCCGGCCACGCCGCCGGGGGCTGTTCCGGATCGACACGGCCCGCTCCTCGACCATCCTCGCTGCCAGAGCGCCCCTGCGCTCGCCCTGGGGCAAGCTCCCGGCCGAATGCACCGCCGCGCTGGAGAAACCGGGAGCGCAGCGGGGGCTTCTGGACACCGGAACCAGTCTCACGCGCGTGGTCGAAGCCGTCGAAGCGGCCCACCCGGACCTGCGCGACCGATTCCGGGCACACCTCGCCGAGAGTCTGGAGCAGGACCCGGAAGATGCGGGCAAGGACGGCGGAGACCACCTGGTGGAGCAGCTGTGGCCAGCAGCGATCGCTTACACGGCCGCCCTGGTTGTTCCGTCCGGGGAGGTCGGGACGGGTGAGCCAGGTCTCGGCCGAGGGGCCTTGAACAGGCGATGGCCTTCCGGCTCGGTGTGGATTGCGGCGTCTGCACCAACCAGAAGCGCCCTCGTGGTCCACCGTGATGCGCCCCCTGACCGATACCAGACGGCTGCGCCTGGCCCGCTGCGTGGTCGAGGACGGCCGGCCGTCGCGGCGGGGCGCCGAGCGCTTCCAGGTCTCACCCACCACGGCTCAGCGACGGGCTGAACGCTACCGGCAGTTCGGCGAGGCCGACATGGCCGGCCGTTCCTCCCGCCCGCGCACCTGGACCGGGTCACCGGCCGGGCCATCCGCCGCAACCAACGCCTCAGGCCCGACGAGCCGTTCCGTAGTATCGACATCAAGAAGCCGGGCAGCATCCCCGACGGCGGCGGATATCCGGTAATGGCCGTTGTTCGGTGTTCGGGAAAAGGGCCTGCTCGGCGGTGTCTCCTCCTTACGGGGGTGCTGCTTGGGCGGCGACAGGGGCAGCGCGCTGATTGTGCGGGCAGGAAGCACGTCCGCCGTTCAGGAAGGCGGGCCGACGGCGAGCCCCCGTCCCCAGTGCCGGGCCGGGGTGAGGGACTGCTGCCGGGGGCGAGGCCGAGGGCGGTCAGCAGGTGCTGCCGGCCGGTGTGGAAGGTCGGCCAGGTGGCGAACCGGCGGTGCAGCCAGGTGCTGATCCTCGCTCCAGCCAGGGTTGTGTCGGGGTGAGGGCGGTCAGGTGGCCGCTTCCCTCGGTGGGCGGAGCCGCACCTTCCGCGGGAGCGCGGGGAGGCCGTTGGTCTTGACGGTTCCCGGAGCGCGCCTCACGATGAGCTCCAGCGAGTATGTCAGTCGTCATAACCGAGGGAGGACCGGCATGCTTCTGGCCGATGTCCAGGAAGTGCTCGTGGAGGACGAGATGTTCGAACTCCTCGAGGAAGCCACGGAAGGGTGTTACGCCGCGGTCGAGTGACGCGCAGGACACCGACGCCCCCGGAGTCGGCGGTGGCCGCCCGTCGCGTCCGCCGCCCGCTCCCCGGCCGCAGGGACCACCCGTGATCGATGTGATGTCATACGTCCCGTCCGAGGTTCTGCACGTTCTCCGCGCACGTTTTCCCGAGCGATCCCACGCGGAGATCGACGCCCGGCTCGGCGAGTGCCTGAAGTTCCTCTACATCGTCTCCGCCGAGGAGGCCACCTTCCTGCCCCTGACCAAGGAAGTCGACGAGATCTGGCACGAGCTGATCCTGCAGACCGTCTTCTACCAGAAGCTGTGCGCGGCACTTCCCGGCGGGCGGTTCCTGCACCACCATCCGGCCCCCCTGGGCGAGTACGCCGGCCGGGTCGGACGACGGGAGACGGTGCGTCGGCTCCTGCAGTGGATCCCGTGGTACGTGGCGTACTTCGGTGGTTTCTCCGAGCAAACCGCCCGTCACTGGGTGATCGTGGACTTTCTCCGTACCCGCCTGGGCATGTCCTTGGAGGAGGTCAACGAGCTGGGCCACCGCGAACTCCGCTCCCGCGCGGCCTGAGCAGGCCCCCCGCGCACCGGTTCGGCCCGCCGCTGACCGTGCGGCAGTTCGCCGAAGTCATACAGGGAGTTCGTCCCTCCCCGGCCGCTCCCGGTCTCCCTGAGGAGGCGACGGCCTGCGTGCAGGCGGCCTCGGCCTCCACGTGGAACCCGCGTCGGCCAGGGCGCTGCCGTAGGCGTCCAGGGCATCGGCCAGCAGCCGGTGGTCGCCCGCCGGAGCGGCCGGGAGCAGGGCATACGACAGACCGAAGGCGGCCCGCGCCCCCTAGCCGTCGCCCGCGCCCTGCACGGCGCGCCACCCACCTGGACCGCACGGGAAGAACTCCGGGTGAGCTCCACCACCGCATGTCAGCCACCGTCCGCACCGCGGCGACAACCCCGGAGAACCGGCTTCCCGCCCGACCAGCAGTACCCGGATCTGCAGGTCGCGTACCACCGGCCCGTAGGAGAGTTGGAAGGCGTTCTCCGGACCGTCGATGCGCAGCCGGCCTTCATCGGCCAGCCGTTGCAGGAACGACGCGACCAGGGGCCCGGTCGTGTGCCGGCCGTGCCGCAGCGGCAGTGCGGCCAGTTCCTGCGAGTTCATGGCCGCTCGGTTGAGTGCTGTCGAGGCGTCGCCGACGAGCAGTGAGAGGAGGTTTCGGGCGATGGCGGCGAGCGTGGTGCGTGCGCAGTCGTGCGGACGGTCGACGGCTTGGACGACCGCCGCGTCGACGCTGCCGGCCTGTCGCTCGATCAGCGCGGCGAGCAGCCCCTGACGGTTGCCGGACCAGGTGTACAGACTCTCCTTGGAGGAGTCCGCACGGGCCGCCACCGCCTGCAGCGTCAGCCCTGCGAGTTCGGCGCCCAGAACGGCCTGGCGCCGGGCGGCCCGCTCCCCTGTTCGGGGCCGGCCTCGGTGCGTCGGCGGAGGCGCTACCCGGGTGTGGTGCGGAGCCACCCGTGGGCGTTCATGGTCTCCGTCTCCCCCGTCCTCGAACGGCGCGGGCAGCGCTTCCGGGTCACGGTTGCGCAAGCTGCCTCGCCGGGCCGGACAGACGCCACGTCAGCGGTCGACCGGGCTCACCCGGTCCAGGCCGCTCTCGCGCAGGACCTGCTGCACCGTGTCGTCCAGGGTGATGTACTGCGTGGTGCGAGGACACCTGCTCCCTCCGATCGGCTCCGCGTTCGCCGACGCCTGCCGCAGGACCGGAGACCGCCAGTTGCGAGCACACGGGGCACGGCTGCGGTCCTGCGGCCGGGATCACGGCCCCACTCAGTCCGCGCGGAGGCGGGCGAGCAGTTTCCCGGCGGCGTCCAGGGCCGGTTCACGCACCACGTAGCGAGTGATCCCCCAGCGCCGCTCGTACTCGGCCAGTGAGGCGGCGATCTCCTCCTCGGTCCCGATCCAGGCGTACGGCGCGGCCAGGACCTCTCGCACGGTGCACCCGACCGATTCGGCGAAGCGGTACGCGGCAGCCTCGGCGTCTTCGGTGATCTCCACCACCTGGACAAGCGCCTCGCGCGCGGGCGGGTTCTCCCGTCCGGCGGAACCCCGCTCGACCAGTTCCACCTGCCGGTCGATGTCCTCGCTTCGCCACCGCACCTCGTGGCTGTGCCCGTCCGGCAGGGTACGGCCGAGCCCGCTCAGCCCAACGACATCGGCGTACTCGCCCGCCCACCGCAGCAGGGTGGAGTTGCCGCCGCCGAAGGTGAACGGTACCCGGTCCTGTACCGGGCGCGGATTCTCCAGCCGGGCCGACCGGGCGTACACCTCCGGGCCGTCGAGGGTCACCTCCTTCCCCGCCAGTAGTGCGCGGCACGCCTCGGCCACAGCGGTGAAGCGCCGTACACGTCCGGCGACGTCGGGGCGCCGCGAGCCGACCATGGCCCACTCGGCGGGAGTGTGCCCCGCGCCCAGCGCCAGCCGGGCCCGACCACCCGAGACGACGTCCAGGGTCGCGACGTCGGAGGCGAGCAGCAGCGGCTCGCGCACTCCGGCGTTGGCCACGTAGGGCCCGAGGCCGATGCGTTCGGTGACCGGTGCGGCGGCCGCCAGGGCCACGAACGGGGAGGCCGCCGCCCCCGGGTGGTCGGGGACGAGCAGCGCGTCGAAGCCCGCCGCCTCGCAGCGCCGGGCGAGAGCAATCCAGGAATTCATGTCCTTCGGTACGGCCTGTACAGAAAACGAGAGCATGGCGGCCATCCTGGCAACGCAGGCCGCCACACCACCACACTCAGGGACAGTGGTCAGCCAGCAGCGAACGCCGCAGTGAAGACCGGACCGCCTCCCGCACCCGTGAGGCTTCTCCGGTCCGAGGTGCCGCAGAAGCTCCGCGGCACCTCGACGTACTGGGGAGCCATCGGCGCAGGTAAGGGTTGTTTTAGGCCTTGTCGGCGTGGAGCTCGCCGAAGGTGCAGTCGCGGCCTCGGCCGGGCCGGGGCCGGTGACACGTGGGCGGCGCTCGGTGGAAGAGGCCCTCCCGGGAGGCAGGGGCGTGTGAGGAGGCGGGAGCGGTAGCCCGGCGGGCACGGTCAGAGAGGTATCGGCAGATCCTGTAGCGGCGAGGCGAGCAGGGCGTCGAGGCCGGAGACGGCGGCGAAGCACACCAGCGCCGTCTCCGGCCGCCCCAGCCGATCGGTCTGCCGGGTAGTGCTGGCGGTGGGGTGGGGCCCACAGAGCACGGGGAGGGCCGGCGGGCGGTGCCGCACCTGGCCGGGTCACCGGTCTGCCGCGCCCCCGTGGGGACGTCCGTATCCGGTGCAGCCATCGTCGGCAGGTCTCGGCGGTGACCGGTTCGAACAGCTCCGGGGTGGAGATCTCGACGAGGAACTGCGTCAGCAGGTCCTGGTGCGCCTCGTCGATGTCGACCTCCTCCTGGAAGTGCACCGCCCGGGCCCAGGCGGTGAGCTGGTCCGGGCCGGCCAGCCCCGCAAGGGTCTTCTCCAGCGCGGCGGCGGCGTGGCCGCAGGTGAACACAGCGGGAGTCGACGTCCTGTGGCGCTGGGCCGCCCGGAGGAACTCGGGCAGTTCGCCGCGCCAGTACAGGAATTCTTCGGCGGGACTGCATCGGTGGGCGTTCACGGCTCCCATCCTGGCCCAGCGCACCGGCCGGCAGGTTTCCGCCACCGGTGGGGCCCGCCCCGGGGCGGGCCGCTTGGCGGCCTGCCGCTCCTTGCGATGCCCGATGGACTGCTGGGCCATTGCCGGTTCTCCCGCCCCTGCAGGCAGCACCACCCGGGCCGGAGGGTAGGGCGGCAGGCGCCGGGGCCGTGAAGTCCGGGAAGGCGCCGGCAGGGTGTTGGTGTCGCCAGACCCCTGCTGCTTCCGGTCGGGAAGTGCGGGCTCCGCAGGGGGTTTTCGGCGAGCCGCAGGAACGCGGTCTGGGAGATGGGGGCAGTGGGGATGAAGGTGAAGCATGGGGGGATCATGTGGGCGGCGCCGGCGGTCTGCCTGACCGCCGGAGTGATGGCGCCGCTCTTCGGGTCCGCCGGACCGGCGAGGCGATCCCCTTCGTGATCGCCACCCTGATCGCCGTCAACATCGGCTGGCTGCGCAGCGAAGCCGACTGCACAGAACAGCGCCCGTAACGACAGCAGTCTCTGAAGCACCCGCCCGGCCGCTGATGTGCCGCGGTGCGCCAAAACCGCCGCGCAGCCCGTCCCCCGTTCGGCGGAGGGACTACCCCGGGTGTGGTGCGGAGCCACCCGTGGGCGTTCATGGTCTCCGTCTCCCCCGTCCTCGAACGGCGCGGGCAGCGCTTCCGGGTCACGGTTGCGCAAGCTGCCTCGCCGGGCCGGACAGACGCCACGTCAGCGGTCGACCGGGCTCACCCGGTCCAGGCCGCTCTCGCGCAGGACCTGCTGCACCGTGTCGTCCAGGGTGCTGGCCGCGTCGATCAGGGTCTCCATACCCTCGGGCAGCAGATCCATCTCCCGGTACCAGTCGCGCAGGTGGTCGGCGGTGACGTGCCCGAGGTACTCGGCGTCGGGTTTCGTCGCGTGCCGCAGCACCGTCTCCGCGTAGGGCACGTGGAGGTAGTAGCAGCGTGAGACGCCCCGGTGGGCGCGCACCAGGTCCTGGAGCATCGTGCCGTAGCGGTCGGCGTACAGGATGCCCTCCACGACGACGTGGAAGCCGTGGTCCAGGGCGTAGCGGGCGGTCAGGTCGATCAGGCCGATGTTGGCGCCGCCGGGCCGGTCGTGTTCGCGCAGCACGGTCCGGCGCAGGTTGTCCTGGCCCACGATCGCGAGGTTGCGGCCGAACTCCTCGCGCAGCCCGGCCGCGACGGACGACTTGCCCGAGGCGCTGTTGCCCCGGACCACGATCAGGCGCGTGTCCTGGGTTCCCACCGTACCCGGCACGCTCTCAGTCGCCGAACGGCGACTTCGGCCAGTACCCCAGGGCCACCCTCGTCCCGGACGATGTCCCGGCAGAGGCGATTCACCCCGGAACCGCAGGGCGTTCCTCACCACACGCGCGCCTTTCCGACGGATCCTGTGCACTCCTCCCCGGCTCGTCCGGAGCGCCCCGTTCCTTCAGGATGCCCGGTATTCCAAGGCCAGGGTGCCCGCAGACACCGCCACCGGCCGGCTCGCGAGGAGATTTCGTTGAAACGCCGAACTGAAGCCGGTTGATGGTTGAAAATTCATTCAAAGCTTCGTCCCACCGGAGTTCCGATCGGGAAGGAACCACAGCACTATGAAGAGCCGACCCAAGAAACTGGTGCTGGGCGCCATGACGGCCGTCGCGGTGAGCGTCGCGCTCCCGGCGGCCCCCGCCTTCGCCACCGAGGAGATCGACTGCGGCGCCGACACGGATTCCGTGAGGGTGACGTATCTGGAGAACGGCACGGAGCACGCCCGGTGCTGGACCGGCCCCGGCAACGTCCCGCTCGAACAGGGCGGCGTCACTTCTTTCTCCTCGGGCGCCCACGAGGTGGTCGTCTTCTGGAGGACGAACCTGGGATGGGACGTCGCAGTGCTCCCGCCCCACACGTCGGCCCCCTTCACCGGCGCCGACACCTACCACGTCTACGGTTTCCACGTCAGGTAACCGCTGACGGCGGCCGGTACGCGTACGGGCCCGCGCACTCCCGCTGTTCCAGTCCCCTGCACGCGCCGGGCGCTCGGCCGCACTGCTGCTCGTGGGGCCTGCCGCCTTCATGCAGAAGCGGCCGAGGTCGGCCTCGGGTGGCCACAGCCCCTCGCAGTCGCCCCGGCGCAGGCCGGGTGGCTCCGAAGTTGCCCTGACGCTGCTCGTGGTGCTGGCACAGCACACCGAGGCCGGTCAGCGCTTGGTGACCTCGTCGAAGTTGTCCGCGGTCGGCTCGATGGTGCTCAGAGTGCCGCCCCTGCATGTGATTCGGGGGTGTCGGGTTGCGTTCAGGGCGCCGTGCGGGTGGCGTCGTGTTCCGTCCGCACGGAGTTCCTGCGAGGTCAGCGAGCGACGACGCTCTCCGCGGCTCCGGTCTCCGGGGCCGCCTCGGCGTCGGCCTGGAGGGGTGCGGTGTTCTTCGGGCCGCACAGAGCGACGTAGAGGAGCAGTGCGGCCATGACGGCGGCGCCGATCCACATGGCCTGCTGCCAGCCGTCGACGAAGGACTGCTGTGCGGCGCGGATCAGGTCCTGGGAATGGCCGCCGGTGGTGGGCGCGATCTCGATGGCGTTGGCGATTCCTTCGCGGGCGGTGTCCGCGGCCCCATCGGGGATGCCCTCGAGCTTGCCGTCGATGGCACTGCGGTAACCGTTCGCCAGGAGCGCGCCGAGCAGGGCGACACCGAGAGCGGTGCCGAACTCGCGGGTGACGTCGTTGAGTGCGGAGGCGACGCCCTGCTTGGCGCGGGGCAGGGAGCTGGTGATGGCCTCGGTGGAGGGTGTCATCGACAGGCCCATGCCGATGCCCATGGCGAGCATGCCGGCCAGGATGGACAGGTAGCCGCCGTCGGCGGACACGAACAGCGCCATCAGCGCCAGGCCGAGGGTGGCCAGGGCGACGCCGACAGTCACGGTGGAGCGGGCGCCGATCTTGGGGGCCATCTTCGGTGCCAGGCCGGAGGCCATCATCATCATGACGGCCATCGGCATCATCGCCGCCGTGGACAGCAGCCCCGACCAGCCGAGCACTGCCTGGAAGAACGGGAGGAGGACGACGGCGATGCCGGCCTGGACGCCGAAGACGACGAGCAGGGTGATCGAGCCGGAGGCCAGGCCGCGTTCACGGAAGAGGCGTACGTCCAGCAGAAATGCGTCGCGGCGGCGCAGTTCCCATGCCACGAAGGTGATGGCGGCGGCGACGCCGACTGCCAGGCTGATCAGGGCGACAGGGGCGGTCCAGCCGCGTTCGGGGCCTTCCTGCAGGGCGAAGATGAGACCGGTCACGGCGATGACGGAGACCAGCGCACCGACGGTGTCGAAGGAACGGGTGGAGCGTTCGCGGGAGTTGGGCACCGACTTCAGAGTCATCGCCAGCGCGACGGCGGCCAGGACCACAGGCAGCACGAACAGCCGGCGCCAGTCGGCGACGTCGACCAGCAGGGCGGAGAGGAACATGCCCAGGATGCCGCCGCCTCCGGCGACACCGGTCCACACGCCGATCGCCTTGCCGCGCTCCTCCTCGGGGAAGGTGGAGGTGATGACCGCGAGGGTGATCGGCATGATCATCGCGGCGCTGATTCCGGCGGCCACGCGGGCGCCGATCATCACCGCGGCCGACGGGGCGAGTCCCGCGACGACGCCGGCGGTGCCGAAGATGGCCAGTCCGGTGATCAGCATGGGCTTGCGGCCCAGACGGTCGCCGATCGCGCCGAGCGGCAGCAGCAGCGCGGCCAGGGCGAGGGTGTAGATGTTGATGATCCACAGAACGGTGGTGTGCGAGGCGCCGAACTCGACGGCCATGTGAGTCTGGGCGACGTTCAGCCCGGACACCGATGCGATGACAGCCATCAACGCGATCGAGACGGTGATCAGGATCGCGCGCAGCCGACGCGCATCCGGTGTTTCCGTGCCGCCGGCCGATGCGGTCGCCGCCCGGGGCGGCTGATTGACACTCATGGTTTCCTTCCCGAAAGGGCATGCGGAATCAGCGCCGGGACAGGGCCGGTCGCCAGGTCGGTGAGACAGGGACTTGCACACCGCGCGGACCGCTGGATGGCGGTTGCGCGGTTCTTCGTCAGCGGGGCTCAGGTGTCAGCCGGTGGTCTTCTGCGCGGCGGCGAGCGCGGCGTCGGTGTCCGCGACGGCCAGCACGGCGTTGATGTGGGAGCCGGCCAGGGCGCCGGCCGCAGCGGAGGCGCCGACCTGGGCGGTGGGGTCGGTGGCGTTGCCGGCCACCCACACACCGGGGATCTCGGTGGTGCCGGCCGTGCCGGAGGCGATCCGGCGGCCCATGGTGCCGGGCAGGTCTTCCATCGGCAGTTTCAGGCCCTCCAAGCCCTCGGTACGGGCCTGCATCCGTGTGGCCACAGCCAGAATCCGCCGCCCCACGAAAGTGCCGTCGGTCAGGCGGACGCCTGCGAGGGCGCCCTCGTCGTCGTTGACGACTTCCTCGACGTGGGTCTCGATGACGCGGATGTCGCGGGCGGCGAAGCGGGCGCGGGTCCCGGAGTCCAGGCCGGTGCCGCAGGTGAAGTGGACGAGGTCGTCCGTCAACTGGCGGAACAGCCAGGCTTGGTGGAGGGAGGCGGGGCCGGTGGCGAGGATGCCGATGGGCTCGTCGCGGACCTCCCAGCCGTGGCAGTAGGGGCAGTGCACCACGCTGTGGCCCCAGTGCTCGGCCAGGCCGGGCACCTCGGGCAGCACGTCGCGCAGGCCGGTGGCCACCAGTACCCTGCGCGCCGTCAGCGTGCGGCCACCGGTCAGGGTGATGGTGAACCGCAGGTCGCCGTCCGCCGAGGGGGTGGTGGGTTCGGCCGTGGCCACTTCCCCGAAGACGATTCGGCCGCCGTACTCGCGTACCTGCCGGCGTCCGCGCTCGAGGATCTCGGGGGGCGGGGTACCGTCCAGGGCGATGAAGCCGTGCATGGCGGCGGCGGGGGCGTTGCGCGGGGTGCCGCTGTCGATCACGACGACCGAGCGGCGCGAGCGGGCCGGCATCAGCGCGCCGTTCAGGCCCGCGGCGCCGCCGCCGATCACCGCTGCGTCCACGGTCTCGGTGGGCAGTGCATCGCTTTCGTGGTGGGCAGTCCGCGCAGACATGTCGCGCCCTTTCGCCGTACGTGGCCCTCGTGCTGGGCCGCCTGTTCGCGACGCTAAACCCACGTTGCTTTCAGGGCATACCATGTTGCTCATGACGCAAGAAGATGGGCGGCTGGACAGCCTCGTACGCAAACGGATCCGCGCACTGCGCGTCGCACAGGGCTGGTCGCTGGAGGAACTGGCCACGCGCGCCAACCTCAGCCAGTCCTCACTGAGTCGCATCGAGAACGGTCAGCGCCGCCTCGCCCTGGACCAATTGGTCACCCTCGCCCGCGCACTGGACACCACCTTGGACCAGCTCGTGGAGAACGCCGCCGACGACGTCGTGATCAGCCCGATGATCGACGGCACGCACGGCCTGATGCGCTGGCCCATGAAGGGCGACCCCGGTATGAGCGTGGTGCGTCAGCGGATGACCGACCCGCCGCCCGACAACCCGGCCCGCATGCGCGCCCACCCCGGCCGCGAATGGCTGGTGGTGCTGTCGGGCACCGCCGTCCTCATGCTCGGCCACCGGCGCTTTCGCGTCGAGACCAACCAGGCCGCGGAGTTCCCCACCATGATGCCGCACGCCATCGGCGCCGAGGGCGGGCCGTGCGAGATCATGGGCATCTTCGACCGCGACGCCCGCCGCGGCCACCAGAAGGACATCGGCGCCGACGGCTCCGAAGCCGACTGCGGAGGCACCCGGGGCCCCTGCGGATAGCGGGCCGCAGTCACGCCGACGGCCCACGGCGCGGTGGGCGATATTGCGTGGCGGGCAGCACATCAAGCCGCCCTCTTGCGCATTCCGCAAGGACCCGTGCGACAGACGCATGACCGGCTTACGGTGATGCCATGACCCAAACGCATCAGCACACCCCCCGCCGCGGCGAGAACGGTCACCACCCCGACCACGACCATGGCGGCCGCCAAGAGCACAGTGACGGCGGCCAGGCGGAGATCCTCGACCTGGACGCCGAGGTGCTCGCCGAGCACACAGCGTCCATCACCGCCTGGCTGCCGCTGAAGGGCGAGCCGCGCCGGATCGTGGACCTGGGCTGCGGCACCGGTGCGGGGACCTTCGCGCTCCTCGAACGCTTCCCCGACGCGCACGTCACCGCCGTCGACGCCTCGGCCGGGCACCTCCGACTCCTGCGCGAGAAGGCATGTGCCCGCGGTGTCGAGGGGCGCGTACGGACCGTGCGGGCCGACCTCGACGCCGCCCACTGGCCCGACCTCGGCACGCCGGATCTGGTGTGGGCCTCGGCCTCGATGCACCACATGGCCAACCCCGGTCACGCCCTGCGGAGCGTGCGCGAACTGCTCGCCCCCGGCGGCCTGTTCGCCGTCGTCGAGCTCGCGGGCTTCCCCCGCTTCCTGCCCGTCCACGCCCCGGAGAACCGGCCTGGCCTCGAAGAGCGCGCACATGCCGCGACCGACGGCTTCCACGCCGAGCACGTTCCGCACCGCGGCGCCGACTGGGGACCGATACTGATAGCCGCCGGCTTCACCGTCGAGGACGAGCGCACCATCACCATCAACATCGAAGGTGAGCGCAGCGAAGCGATCGGCCGCTACGCCCACGGCAGCCTGCGGCGCATCCGCGGCGCCGCCGCACCCGCCCTCAGCCCCGAGGACCTCGCCGCACTCGACGAGCTCCTGGACACCGACAGCCCGAACAGCCTTCTGCGCCGCGCAGATCTCGCCGTACGCACCGAGCGCACCGTCTGGGCCGCCCGCCGCGCCTGACACCCGGCGCGACCCGCGGTCGTCGGCCTGCAGGGCAGCCCCGGCACCCGGTCGCTCCACCGAAGCAGGAGACCTGACCGTGACGGCCAGGGCCGTCGACGGAGTACAGGCGGCCGGCAGCCTGGCCGACGGAACGAGCACTCAGCGATGCCCCGGCTCGCCCCGATGCCTCCACCGCCTCCCGTGCGCCCTGCCCGCCGATCCGCAGCCGGCGTATCCCGGCGGTACGCAGCCGCGGCGGCGCCGTTCCAGCGACCTGCCCGACGCCCGCCGGGAGACCGTTCAGCCGAGCAGCACGTCCTGGACGAGGAAGAGGTTGAGGCCGGTGATCGCCAGGGCCGCGGTGGCGCCCAGTGCTGTCGTGACGGGGCGGTTCACCAGAGGGCCCATGACGTCCCGCCGCGCGGTGAAGACGATCAGCGGGACCAGGGCGAAGGGGATGCCGAAGGACAGCACCACCTGGCTGAGCACCAGCGCCTGGGTGGGGTCGGCGCCCAGGGCGAGCACGGCCAGGGGCGGGCCCATCGTGATCAGGCGCCGCAGCGTCAGCGGGATGCGGCGCCGCAGGAAGCCCCGCATGATGACCTGCCCCGCATAGGTCCCCACCCCCGACGAGGCCAGACCGGACGCCAGCAGAGCCAGCGCGAACGCCAGCGCCGCGCCGGCGCCGATCGCGGTCCCCAGGCCGTGGTGGAACTGCTCGAGGGTCTCGTAGTCGGCTGTTCCCGGGGAGCGCTCCCCGTGGAAGGCCGCCGCGGCCACGGTGAGCATGGTCGCGTTGACCGCACCGGCGATCCCCAGGGCGATGAGGATCGCCGTGCGATTGGCCCGCAGCACCCGCCGCTTGCGCGCCGCGGACGTACGGCCGTACCGGCGGCTGAGGGACGAGTGCAGGTAGATCACGTGCGGCATCACCGTGGCCCCGACCATGCCGGTGGTCAGCAGGACGCTCTGGGTGTCGGCGAACCTCGGCCGCAGGCCGGCCAGCGCACCGCCCCAGGAGTCGGTCCGCAGGCTCTGGTAGAGGAACCCGGCGAGGATGACCAGCAGGAAGCCGGCGATCACCATCTCGAAGCGCCGCCTGCCCTCGGGGGCGAGCGCCAGCAGCACCAAGGACACGGCCCCGACGATGAACGCGGCCGGCACCAGAGGGATGCCGAACAGCAGGTACAGGGCCACCGCACCGCCGACGAACTCCGCCAGGTCCGTGGCCATGGCCACCAGCTCGGCCTGGATCCACAGCACCCGGCACAGTGGCCGGGGGGTGTGCTCGCGGCACAGCTCCGGCAGGTCGCGGCCGGTGGCGACGCCGACCTTGCACGCCAGGTACTGGACGAAGATCGCCACGACGTTGGCCAGAGCGATCACCCAGAGCAGCAGGGTGCCGTACCGGGCGCCCGCGGTCATGTTGGTGGCGAAGTTCCCCGGATCGACGTAGGCCACCGACACCACGAACGCCGGACCGAGCATCGCGACCACGGTCCACGGGCCGGAGTGCCGCCGTGCGGGCGTCCGCCGTTCCGCGCCGGTGCCCGGCCCCGCCTCGGCGGGGGGCGGTGCGGCGGGCACCGGGTCCGGGTCCGGGGCCGGGGCCGGGGCCGGGGCCGGAGCGGCGACCGGCGGAGCGGCCGGAGACGCCTCCTGGTGCTGGCGCGGGTCAAGCATCGGCCGCGTCCTCGCCCCCGGCGGCGCGGGACCGGCCGGCGGCCGCCCGGGGGGCGTCCCGCGGCCGCCGTGCCGTGCGGTGGTACGGCACCAGCCTGAGAGCGACGGCGGCGAGCAGGGCCGACCCCAGCAGACCCTCGGCCGTCCCCCCGGCGGCGAGGCCGACGGCCGCCGCCGCCGCGTACAGCGCCAGAAGCAGCACGGTGGCGGGGCGCGGGTGCCGCCGGACGGCCGCGGCCCGGGCCGCTTCGCTCGCGGAGCCTGGTGTGCCCATGGTCCTCCCGCCTCCTCTCGCACGGACGGGCGGGCCCTTCCCGTGCCAGAAGGGCCCGCGGTGACCTCACTCGTCGGGCGTGAAGGTGTCCCTGAGCTTGCCCCTGAGACCCGTCTCGGTGCCCAGGGACGGTCCCTTGGGCCGGCCCAGGCTGCCGTCGTACGTGGCGAAGAGCCTGGGGTCGGGAGGCGGAGGCGACGCCTTGTCGCCCAGCGGCCGGGTGTCGGCCAGCACGCCGAACTCGTGGTCGCCGTCCGGGGTCGGGCCCGAGGCCCACAGGCCCGCGGCGGCGGCCTCGCCGTCGGACAGGTGCCACAGCGTCGCGGCGTGCTCGCGGTGCTCCTCGTCCGCGAGGCCGCCGGGGACGACGACGTCCTCCAGGTTGTCCTCGCGGAGCTGTTCGATGGCCGCGAGCCACAGGTTCTGGTGGTAGGTGTCCCGTGCGAGGTTGAACTTCAGCATGTCCTTCACGCCGGGGTCGTCGGTCATGTTGTACAGGCGTGCGGTCTGGAGCCGGCTCTGGGCCTCGGCGGCGACGTTGGCGTAGAAGTCGGCCAGCAGGTTCCCGCTGGCCACCGCGTAGCGGCCGTTCCAGGGGTAGCCGTTGCTGTCCGCCGGGAGCGCCGCACCTCCGGCGATGATCGCCTGCTGCGGATCCATGCCGCCCATCACGGCGCCGACGGCGGGGTCGGAGGTGGCCACCTTGGTGGTCGCGGTGGCGGGGGCGCCCTCCATGAGCCGGGCGATCATGGTGGCGAGCATCTCCACGTGGCCGATCTCCTCCGTGGCGATGTCCATGATCAGGTCTTTGTACTTGCCCTTGATGCGGCAGTTCCAGCCCTGGAACATGTACTGCATCATCACGGTCATCTCACCGTACGCACCGCCGACGAGCTCCTGGAGCTTGTGGGCGTACACCGGGTCGGGCTTCTCGGGCTTCGCTTCGAACTGCAGCCGCTGGGTGTGTCGGAACATCGGTGGCTCTCCCTTTCCGGGCGAGGACGGTTCACGGTCGTCGGCGGAGCGCGGACGTGCGCCACCCGCCCCGCCGGGACCGGGGCCGCGCTCCACCCCTGGGACGCTAGGCGGCGCCCGTCACCACCGCGTCTCCGTGCAGGGGGCCACGGGAGTTCCGAAGGGGGTGTGACGCGCCCGGGGGCGGGAACCCCGTCCGTTCACGGACCCGGAAGCCGGTCGCACCGGTTCCTCACGGAGAGAGTCCCATGACGTCCTCCTACGTTCTCACCTCCCGGCAGCCCGGCTCCGAGGCTCCGCACGAGGCCCCGGAGTGGGAGGCCCGCCTCGCCCTGCTGGGCCGCTTCAGCATGGAGATCCGGTCCCGGAAGGTGGTTCTCAGCCCTTCCGTGCAGCGGCTGCTGGCCCTGCTGGCCCTGCATCCGGAAGGGGCCACCAGGGCCCTGGTGGCCTCCACGTTCTGGCCGGACCTGCCCGTCCGGCGCGCGGGCGCGAGCCTGCGCTCCACCCTGTGGCGGCTGACCCGCAGCAGCGGACGGAACAGGTTGGTCGACGCCGACGACGACTGCCTCGCGCTCGCCCCCACCGTCTGCGTCGACCTGCACCTGGCCGAGCGGCGCGCCGCGGCCCTCGTCTCGTCACACGCCTGCGGCCCGGCGCCGCTGCCGGCCCCGGCCGAGCTGAGGGAGGACCTGCTGCCCGACTGGACCGAGGACTGGCTGGTGGTCGCCCGGGAACACTTCCGCCAGACCCGGCTGCACGCACTGGAGGCGGTGTCCCGGAGGCTGCACGACGGCGGCGAACTCGCCGCCGCCATGGAGTGCGCCATGACGGCGGTGGAGGCGGAGCCGCTGCGCGAGAGCGCACACCGCCACGTGGTGAACATCCACCTGGCGGAGGGCAACGTCGCCGAGGCCCTGCGGCACTACGAGTTCTTCCGGCGGATGATCCGCAGCCAACTGGGGCTGGGGCCGTCCTCCGGCTTCCGCCGGCTTGTGGCGCCCTACCTGGGCCGCCCCCTGGACCCCTGATGGCGGGGACCGGGCCGCGGTGACGCCTCCGTGACGCCGACGGCAGTTCGAGGGGGCCGCTCGGCTCCACACGGAGCGGGCGGGAGGGACCGGCGCGCAGCGCCTCGTGCGCGGGACGGTGCGGCACGGCCCGGCCCACTCCGGCGCCCGCACCGCCTGCCATCGACGTGCCGCACACCGGCAGCCAGGTCTGCCGCACCGCCTCCGCGACCCGGCCCGCTTCCGCCAGACGCTCCCGCCGGCCCATGGGCGGCGCGGTCACCGGATCCGAACACGCCGAGGCCGGCGGCCGCGCGATGCGCCCGGGGGCTCCGCGCTGCCGGGCACCGGCTCAACCGGGCGGCGGAGCCGGGGACCACACGCCGAACCACTGCTCGGCGCCCCACTCCCGGAACCGCTCCACCTCGGTGAACCCCAGCCTCACCGCGAGGCGCACCGCGCGGGCGTTGGCGGCCTGGGCGGCGAGCACCACCGGCTCGCCGGGATGCGCTTCGGCGAACCAGCCGAGCGCCGCAGCGCACGCCTCGGCGGCGTACCCGCATCCCCACGCCCGCGGCAGGAACAGGTAACCGAGCTCGGCCTCCCCGGCCTCCGGGCGGATGTGCCCCGGGCGCTCCGCACCGCGCCGGTCGAACGTGACCATGCCGATCATCGCGCCGTCGAGCTCGGCCACGAACAGGCCCGGGCGCCGCCCGGGCACCGCGGGCACGGTGCGCTCGAGCTCCTCGCGCGGCCGGGGGCCACCGAGGTAGGCGCCCACCTTCGGCGAGGCGAACAGCTCGATGAACACCGCGCGGTCCCGGGCCTCGGACGCGCGCAGCACCAGCCGCCCGGTCCTGACCGGCACAGGCGGCCAGGCGGCGGGTCCGGGCTCAGTCGTCAGCAGGCCCTCCGGCAGTCCGCCTGCCGGCTCCCGGCGGACAGGCCCGGAGAGCAGGCCGGCGTGGTCGGCGGGGCGGACCCGGCCGGGCCCGAACTTCTGCGCGTCCATACCCGGCAGCATCCCAGCCACCACCGGCGCCCCCGCACCGGGGCGCCGCTGCGGCACCCCGAGCCCCCGACGTGGAGTCACCGGCGGCCTCCGAGCGTCTGCGTCCGGCGTGCGGCGCGCGGGCCGGCCTTGCCCCCTGACCGCTGCCCCGGGCGGGGATCTCCCGGGTGCGGCCCGGGACGCGACGAGGGTGACCGGGCGGCCCGTGTACGTGTGGCCGCCGGTGACGGCAGGGGCCGGGGTCTGCGTCCTCGCGGCTGTGCCCGTGGGCCCGCTGCCCGAGGAATCCGTCGCGAACGCCCTGGTGACCTCGACCATGGCCGGGACCGGTCACCGCCTCGGCCCCGCGAGGGCGTAGGCCGCGGTGCCGACGACCGCGAGGAGCAGGGCCGTCCAGGTGCCCGCCGCCGTGCCGGGCGGCAGCAGCATCCAGGCCGCCACCTGCGTGGGCACACTCGTCGGGGGCGGGGCGAAGAACGAGAACGACAGCCAGGCGAACGGCAGCGTCCATGCGTACCGGCCGTCGGAGAGCGCTGCGCCCAGGGCGGCCAGTCCCATCAGGCCCGCGCTGTCCCGGACGACGAACGCGGTGGCGGCCAGGTCCTCGCCCGTCGTCTGCACCGCCAGCAGCGCCGTGCCGACGATCGCGCCTGCGAGCAGCACGTGCGCCGCCCTGCGGGGTCCCCAGCGGATCGCGGCCGCCCGGTCCAGCGCGAGGTCCTGCCCGCTGAGCCCGGTCGATGCCGCCATCGCCCCCGCGGTGAGAACGAGCACGGGCAGCCGCGGATCACCGGGCCCTGCGCCCCCGTTGCGGGCGAGCGCCCATGCCGCCATCGCGCTGATCACCACCGCGGCGAGCGAGGCGGGCACCTGTCGCGAGCGCGCGTACAGCATCGCCCATCTCACCGGGACGCACCGCCGGTCAGGGCTTCGAGCGCGTCTCCCTCGCAGGAGAGCGCGGCGGCGCGCATCGCGTTGATCCGCGAGAGCTGTTCGGCCCGCGGCAGCGCCCTGAGGTCCTTCCAGACCTTGCGGGCCTCGGTGTCGATCTCCTGGCGCAGGTCGGACGGCCCGGTGCCGGGCAGCGGTTTGAGGTCCCCCAGGACCCAGCCCGCCGCGACGCTCCGCGCGATGTCCTCTCCCCCGAAGCTGCTCCAGCCGACGGGTGTGCAGCCCGGCACCATGCCGCGGGCGATCAGGGCCCAGGTCAACTCCTCGCCCTTGGCCGCGCTGACGAGGTCGTCGTCGAAGTCGACGAGCACGGTCGTGCGGGACCACCGCGGCATGGCGCCGTCCGGCAGTACGGCGGTGTTCTCCCGGACCGAGACCGGAGCCCGGCCGCCCAGGGCAGCGCGCAGCAGGCGCAGCGCCTCTTTTGCGGGGTCCGCGAGGCCGGCGAGCCGTGGCTCGTGCACCTTGGTCACGCATACCGGGCCGTCGCACACCGGTTCCGCGGCGGCCGTGTCGACGACGTACATCCGGCGCGGGTCGGAGGGGAGGACGAGCAAGGCGGTCACGGTGCCCGCCAGGACGGGCGTCAGGGCCAGCAGCCGGGCGCGCGCGGTCGCGGCGGCCAGCAGCGCGAAACCGGTCGCGGCCATGCCGAGCAGCCAGATCGTCTGCCCGGCGTGCACGGGGGCGGAGAGGGTGACGAGCACGTGGCGCACCTCCTGCACCGCCGGCGACAGCAGTGAGATGCGGTTCGGCTCCGCGCTCGGGTACCCCTCCTGCGTGACCGTCTCCGTCCGGCCCGGCGACATCTGCAGGAGCACTGTGAACACGAAGGCGCCCATGGCCAGCGCGGGCGGGGTGAGCACGGACGGCAGGGCCCGCCCGGCGCCCATGCCCAGCACGGCTCCCGCGACGAGGGAAAGCGCCCCCACCAGCGAGATGGGCAGCCATCCGAGGTGTGTGTACGTGGTGCCCGCGAGCACCTGGGCCGCGCCCACGAGGACGAGGAGCGCGAAGGCCGAGGCCAGCGTGATCGCCGTCGTGCCCGCCAGGGCGGCCGCGCGGTGCCGGGCGGGCCGCGGTGTGCTCTTCAGCAGCTCGGGCATCTTCGAGCGGTGGTCGCGCAGGCCCTGCAGCGCCCCGAGCCCCACAGCGAGCGGCCACAGGTAGAACAGCAGGCCGCGGGTCCACAGGGCCATGGGCGTCCACTGGGCCGTCCACGCCGTGGTGCCCCTCCACCACGCGGCGTTCACCAGGTACAGGAACGCCAGCGCCGTCGTCAGGACCACGGCGCCGGCCCACGGGGCGACGGAGCGCCTCAGCTCGATGCGCAGGACGCGGATGTTCACCAGGCGCCCCTTCCCCGGCCGCGGCCCTGCAGCAGCGCCGAGTAGCCGCGTTCCAGGGGGTTGTCGCCCACGTGCCCGGGGCCGCCCGCCGCGGCCAGCTCGTCCGGGGTTCCCTGGAAGACCAGCCGGCCCTCGGCGAAGAGCACCACGCCGGTGCAGGCGGCGGCGACGTCCTCCACCAGGTGGGTCGAGACGACCACGCAGGTGTCCGTGCCCAACTCCTGCAGCAGCCTGCGGAAGTGCAGCCGCTGGGTCGAGTCCAGGCCGACCGTGGGCTCGTCCAGCAACAGGATCGACGGATCGTTGACGATGGCCTGGGCGATGCCGACCCTGCGCACCATGCCGCCCGACAGTGCCTTCATCCGCTCGTCGGCGCGGTCCGCCAGACCCACCCGCTCCACGGCGCGCTGCACCGCCGCGGGGATCTCCGCCTTCGGCACTTCCTTCAACCACGCCATGTACTCGACGAACTCACGCACCGTGAAGCGCTTGTAGTAGCCGAACTCCTGCGGCAGGTAGCCGATCCGGCGGCGCAGCGCCCGGTGATCGCCCATGCCGCCCACGGGCTCGCCAAGCAGTTCCAGGGTGCCCTCGGTGGGGCGCAGGACGGTGGCCATCGTCCGGATGAGGGTGGTCTTGCCCGCCCCGTTGGGGCCGAGGATTCCGTGCACGCCGGTGCCCAGTGACAGGTCGAGGCCGTCGACGGCCATCCGTTTCCTGCCGGCCCTGACCCTCAGTCCGCTGGCCTGGATCTCCCAGGCGTAGGCCTTCGGCGCGATGCCGGACGCGCTCACCGCGGATGTCATGTGGTGTTCCTTTCCGGTGCTCATCGATGGGCTCCCAGCACGGAGTACGCGCCCCTGCGGGCGATCACGGCACCGATGGCGAGGGTGAGGACCAGCCCCCACACGGGCAGGCCGCCCGTCTGCAGGGCGAAGACCGTACGGCTGGTGGCCAGGGTCGGCGCCACGACCACGGCGGCCCACACGGCGGCCAGCACGGCAGCGGCGCGGGTCACACCGATGGCACCGCCGAGCGCCAGCGTCGCCGCTGTGAGGGCCAGGCAGGGCAGCAGCCACTGCGCCACCATCACCCCCGTCACCCATCCGCCCACCAGCAGTGCGGGGACGACCACGCCGAGCACGGACGCGGTGCGCCGCAACACCAGGTAGAGCCCGGCCCTGGGCACCGAGGCCGTCAGTTCGTAGGCCGGGTCCAGACCCCGCGACCAGGACGCCGCGACGCCGAGCACGGGCAGGACCGGCGCGAACAGCAGCACCAGCGACACCTCGCCGGAACCGGTACCGGCCAGGTCGAGCAGCAGGGCCAGCAGCGTCACGCCCAAGACCATGGCCAGCCAGGGCACCATCGCGGGCGTCAGCCACCGCGACAGCCGCGCCGGCCAGTGCCGTCCGCGCGGCATCGTGGCGGTGACCGCCAGCCGGGGCTCGAGGCCGGACCACACGGTGTCGACCAGCGCCGCCACGGCGGGCGCCCCGGCACCGACAGCGGCAGACAGCCGGTCACGGCACACCCGGCACACCTCCAGATGGGCCTCCACGGCCCACACCTCGTCGGCGACGAGGTCCGTGCCGCCGCGCGCGTAACTCTCGATGGCCCGCGTCGACGCGTGCTCTCCGGTCACGTCAGCGCCCTCCGCATCGCGATCCGGGCCCGGCGGGCACGGGTCTTGACCGTGCCCTCGGGCAGTCCGAGCAGGACCGCGGTCTCCCGGACGGACAGTCCGTCGAGCACCATGGCCTGCAGTACCTGTCTAAATTCCGGCGCGAGACACCGCAGCGCGTCCCCGACGTCACCGCCGACGCCCGCCGCGAGCGCCTCCTCCTCGGCGGCGGGCGCCGCGTCGGGCACGGCGGCGGCCGGCGGCGGCTCCGCGTGGTGAGCTCTGCGCCGGAACGCGTCGACCAGGCGGCGCGCCGCGATCGTCCACAGCCAACCGACGGCGCTCCCCCCGGCCGCGGTCCCGGCGAACGCGCCCGCCGCGCGCCACACCGCCAGGTAGGTCTCCTGCATGACCTCCGCGACGATCTGCTCGTCCGCACACCGGCGGCGCAGTCGCACCGCCATCCACGGCGACGTACGCCGGTACAGCTCCTCGAACGCGGCACGGTCACCCTTTGCCACCAGCCGGACGAGACGCTCCTCGTCCATCTCGCGCAGTGCTGCCCTGACTGATCCCACACCCGCTAGACGCCCGGGCCGGGCCGCGGGTTTTCCCTCCGCCGTGATCCACATCACATGCGGGGAAACCCGCGGGCTCCGCTCGGCTGACCGGGTCTGTCAAACGGGCGCGTGACCGGGGTGGCCGGGGTTGCCGGCGGGCGCTGGGCGACGGTCGGGCCCCCTGCCGCCTCCGTCCCCCCCGCCTGCCCTCGCCGCGGTGGACGATGACGACGGCCGAGAGGCAGACGATCAGTCCGAAAGCGGTCTGGAGGCCGAACGGCTCCCCGAACATCACCGCTCCCCAGACGGCCGTGACCGGAGCCATCAGGAACATCAACGTGTTGACCTCGGTGACGCCGGAGCGCCTCAGGATGAGCCAGTACAACCCGTAACCGCCGAAGGTGGAAAGACCTACGAGCCAGGCGACCGCGAGCCAGAACGCGCCCTCGGCGGGCGGTGCGGCGGCTCCGGCTCCCACGGCCAGCACGGAGAAGAGGACGGCGCTGGTGGCGCAGTGGACGGTGAGCGACACCGAGGGCGCGACCCGCGAACGGGACCGGCCCTCCAGGAACGTCGCCGCGACAAGGGAGAACATGCCGAGCAGCGGGACGACATACGCCCACCGGGGCACACCGGTCCCGGCCGCCGCGTCGGCGCGCGAACAGGCCCGCGCGCTGCTCGAGTAGCGGACGCGGCCCGTCCTTTCCCGTTGTCCCGGTGCCTTCGCCGTCCAGGCCCTCGTGTCCGGCCGTCTCCTCCCGGCCCGGACGGGCCCCGCTCACCGGGAGGTTCTCCGGCAAGGCGGCCGGGGGAGGGTCCCGGCCGGTTCCAGCCCCTCCCCCGCCCCACCGGTGCCCTCCGCGGACATCTTCGGCGGCGGGACGGGCAGACAGTTGTGGAACGCCTTCCGCTGACGGGCCGCTTGCGGCCCCGGCGCCGCCTGCGCGGTGATCTCGGTGCCGGCCCTCCGACACGGGACCGCCGCGGGCACCGCCGGGGCAGGCGACCCCTCGTCCGACATCCCGATCACGCCCTGAGGAGAGACGTGGCATTCGCCCGGACCACCGCCGACTGGTGGCGCGACGCCGTCATCTACGAGGTGTACATCCGCAGCTTCGCCGACGGCGACGGCGACGGCATCGGCGACATCGCCGGGGTGCGGCAGCGCCTTCCGTACCTCGCCGGACTCGGCGTCGACGCGCTGTGGCTGACCCCCTGGTACCCGTCCCCCATGGCCGACGGCGGCTACGACGTCGCGGACTACCGGGACATCGACCCGGTCTTCGGCACGCTGGAGGACGCGCGGGCACTGGTGGAGGAGGCGCACGAGCACGGGCTGCGCGTCCTCATCGACATCGTGCCGAACCACACCTCGTCCGCGCACGCGTGGTTCCGTGAGGCGCTGTCCGGCGGGCCCGGTTCCCCCGCCAGGAGGCGTTACATCTTCCGGCCGGGACGCGGCCCCGGAGGCGAACTGCCGCCCAACGACTGGAAAAGCGTCTTCGGCGGCCCCGCCTGGACACGGATCACCGAGCCCGACGGCTCGCCGGGCCCGTGGTACCTGCACCTGTTCGCCCCCGAGCAGCCGGACCTGAACTGGGACGACACCGAGGTGCGGGCCGAGTTCGAGTCGATCCTGCGCTTCTGGTTCGACCGCGGCGTCGACGGAGTGCGCATCGACGTGGCGCACGGCCTGGTGAAGGCACCCGGTCTGCCCGACATCGGCTCCCTCGACGGCAAGCTCCTCCAAGGGACGGGCGACTTGGACCATCCGCACTGGGACCGCGAGGAGGTGCACGAGATCTTCCAGGGCTGGCGGACCGTCGCCGACGCGTACGACGTCCCCCGCACGTTCGTCGCGGAGGCGTGGGCGGGCTTCCCCGAGCGGCTGGCCCGCTACGTCCGCCCCGACGAACTGCACACCGCGTTCAACTTCGACTACCTGATGGCACCCTGGCGCGCCGACCACCTGCGCCGCGTCGTCGACGAGTCGATCACCGCGCTCGGCGCGGTCGGCGCTCCGGCCACCTGGGTGCTGTCCAACCACGACGTCGCCCGGCACGTGTCCCGCTACGCCAGGCCGCAGCCGGACGGGCCGGTGCGTTCCCTGGCGGACCTGCGGGGGCCCGCGGACCTGCGGCTGGGCACCCGCAGGGCCAGGGCCGCCGCCCTGCTCACCCTCGCCCTGCCCGGCGGCGCGTACCTGTACCAGGGAGAGGAACTGGGCCTGTGGGAGGTCGAGGACCTTCCCGAGGAACTGCTCCAGGACCCCACCTGGCATCGCTCCGGGCACACCGACCGGGGGCGTGACGGCTGCCGTGTCCCACTGCCCTGGAGCGGGGACGGCCCGCCGTTCGGATTCAGCTCCGACGGCGCCGGGACGCCGCCCTGGCTCCCGCAACCCGACGCGTGGAAGCCGCTGACGGCCGAGGCCCAGGACCGCGATCCGTCGTCGATGCTGAACCTGTACCGGTCGGCGCTGGCCCTGCGCCGCAGCCACCCGGCGCTCGGGGACGGCACGCTCACCTGGGACAGCGCTCCGGACGACCCGGTGCTGTCGTTCGTCCGCGCCCCCGGGTTCCGGTGCGTGGCGAACCTCTCCGGCGATCCGGTGACGCTGCCCGCCCACAGCGAGGTGCTCCTGTCCAGCGAGGAGTTGGAGGCAGGCCGCCTGCCGGGCGACACGACGGCGTGGCTGGCCCTGTGATCCCCGGGCGACACGCGCCGATCCCCACCTCGGCCTGCTCCAAATCGATTGCGGCCTCCTCCGCCCCGTGGTCCCGGCCGCACGGCCCGCACCCGGGACTCGGGAGCGAGGCGCGGCTCAGGCGTCCCCCATGACCAGGCCTTCGATGGTGTGCTTCTGCACCACCGGGGTCAGCTCCTCCACCACGGGGCAGTCGAGGTGCCGGCGCACCCGGTCGGGCAGCGTGTCACGGTATCCGCGGGTGATCGCCATGTCGTGCCGCTCACCGTTGGCCGCCTCGGGTCCGTCCACACCGAGGACGAGGACGGGGCGGGCCCTGGCCGACTCGTTGGCCGTGCCCCGGTGGATCGTCAGAGCGGTCCGGGCGGAGATGTCGCCGCGCTGCGGATACTTGCGCACCGCGCGTTCCTGGTAGCGGCCGTAGCGCGACCTGGGCGGGAACATGCCGTGCTCGAAGTCGGGGCCGTCGTCCCACTGGGTGCCCGGCGCGATCTCGAAAGGTCCCATGTCCGGTGCGGTGTCGACGGTGGTCACGTTGAAGGCGAGCGAGGTGAGTCGGCGCTCGCGCCGGGTCTCCTCGGGGATGGGGAAGTCCCGGTGCCAGGGCTGGTGCACGGCGCCCGCCAGCGGGACGTCGAAACCCAGTTCCACGATGCGGTAGTCGGGCCCGAGGACCGCGGTGCACACGGACCGCACCCAGGGGTGGTCGACGAGTTCGACGAAGCCGTCGATCTGTTCGGGGTGGATCTCGACGTAGTAGCGGTTCGGCCCGCGCCCGACCGCGCCGCCGGGGCGGGCCAGAGCCTCCTCGAAAGCGGCTTCGACGTCCTCGCGCAGCCGGTCCACCCACGGTACGGGGAAGGCCCCCTTGCGGGCGGTGATGCCGTCCTCGTACAGGGCGGACACGTCGGCCGCGACATCGACGTCCAGCTCGCTCGTGCTGATTCCGGGGAACACGTGCGCCCCCATGGTGCGCCTCCTCGCCGTTGGTGGTGCGTCTCATGCTGCATCGACTGTTACAACGTTGCAATAGGGGTGCGGAAGATCTCTGGCACCGGCCGGATCCGTGTGGCCGCGGACGCCCTGTGCCGCGGCGCACGCGGTCCGGATGTCCGAGCGTGACGGGTTCACCCCGTTTGCCCGCCCGGTGGATCTTCGCGAGGTCGGCGTCCGAAGCACGGCATCCCGGCCCCGCCGGTCGCCTCCCCCGGGAACAGACGCGGTCCGCCGCGGAGGACGGTGGGCGGTCGCGGTGCCGGATCGGCGGGCTCACGGGGCTCGGTCCCGGCTGCCCGCGATGAGTTTCGGCACCGGCGGCAGTCTTCTACGACCAGACACACATCCAAGAGCACATCGCGCAGCGGTGCCGCCGAGACCACGAGGAGTCGAGCCGTGTCCGACGACGAGAAGCGGATCCGTACGCTGATCGAGCGGTGGGCCGCGGCGGTTCACCGGGGCGACCTGGACGGTGTCCTGGCCGATCACGCGGAGGACATCGTGATGTTCGACGTGCCACCGCCCCACGAGGGCGTCCGCGGCATCGACGCCTACCGCGAGACGTGGCCGCCCTTCTTCGCCTGGCAGGCACAGGGCGCCGCCTTCGAGATCGAGTCCCTCGACGTCACCGTCGGAGGAGACGTCGCCTTCGGCCACGCCCTGGTGCGCTGCGGCACGCCGCGGGAACTGGCCGCACAACCGGAGAACCGCCTGCGGCTCACCCTCGGGCTGCGCAGGGAACAGGGCCGCTGGGTCGTGGCGCACGAGCACCACTCGTTCCCGGACGTCCCCGGTGAAGACGCCACCGCCGTCGCCGAACCGTAGGGGCGGACGGTCCGCCGGCGACAGCGCCACGACGGTCACCGCCCACGGCAGCGCGAGCCGCACCCGCGCACTGGATACGCACCGGCTCCCGCCGGTCACCTCCGGCGCGGGCGCCGCCGAACGGCGTTCCCCGGCGTAGCGGGCGAGCGGGTCGTGCATGCTCCACCGGTCGCCGTCCGGGCCGGTGTTGCGCAGCAGGTCCGCCCGCACCGGAGCGCGCGGCAGCCGCCGGGCCGCCGCCTCGGTGGAGATGCTGTCGTGGACGGCCGGCCACAGCAGCCTGGTGCGAGGCCATGCGCTGGTCATCCCGTGGTCGTCACCCGGGCCGTCCGGCGGCCGAGGAGCACGGCGCCCAGACCCAGCGGGATGGCCACGGGAGCCGGCCGCGAGGCGAGCCGGGAACTGCGCGGCCTTGAATCGCTCCGCGGCGACGCCGCCGAGCCGAACGGACTCGACCACGTTCCCGGCCTCTTCCTCAAGGACGTCGTCCCGGAGGGCTTCCCGCACGCCGTACGCGTCGCCGGAAGGCCACGACGGCGATCGCCCCTCCCAGGCGTCCGAGCCGGCCTCGGGCGGCACCCGGCTACGCAGGTGCCGCCCGAGGCCGGCGGCCCGTTCCGGGTCGAGGGGGTCCCCGACAGACCAGGGGTGCCGTTCGGGCCGGGCGCGGCGATGTCGACGTGGCCTGGAGGGCCCGGTGGGCGCGGGAGGAGCCGACGTGCGCGACCGCGGGAAGCAGGGCGCCCGCGGTGACCACCGCCACCTGTGCGGCGCACGCCGCCCCCTACCCGAGCGCGAGCATCGCCTCGGCGACCTCGCCGGCCGCCGTCCCGGGGATCGCGGTGGCGGCCTCCTCAAGGACCAGCAGCCGCGCCCCGGGAACCTCGCGTGCGATCGCCTCGCCGTTTCCGACGGGGAAGAACCGGTCGTGGCGGCCGTGGACGACGAGCGTGGGAACCCTGATCCCGGGCAGGCGCTCGCGCCAGCGTGGTCCGCAGTCGAGCCTGGAGAACACCATGCCCATCTGGTTGGCCATCTGGACCGGGGGCGCGGTGCCGGGCGTGCGGTCCCAGACGCGCGCGGCGGTCGCACGCGCGGCGGCGGGGTCGTCGCCGAGGATCTCCGCGCTGCCGGCGGCGAACTCCGCCACCGCCTCGCGGTCGGCCCAGTCCGGCATCGGACGGGCGAACAGCCTGCCCATCGCCGCCCGGTCGTGGTCGGGGAGGTCGTCGTCGACCGGGCCGGGCGCGACAGCGCGGGTGCCGGCCAGGGTGAGCGCCGAGAACGCGCCCGGATGGTCGAGCGCGGCCACCTGGGCGACCATTCCGCCGACGCCGATCCCCGCCAGGTGCGCGGGCCCGCCGCCGAGCACGCCGGCGAGGGCCGCCGCGTCGGCGGCGAGGTCGCGCAGGGTGTAGGAGGGCGCCTGCGGGTCCGCCGTCGTCGACTCCCCGCTGTCACGCAGGTCGTAGCGCACCGCACGGCGTCCGCCGGCGGCAAGGCGCTCGCAGAGCGCGTCGGGCCAGGAGAGCATCGTGGTCCCGCCCGCGAGCAGGACGAGTGGGGCGTCGTCGTCGCCGAACGACTCGATGCCCAGGCTGATCCCGTGGATGTCGATGGTGGTCATCGGATCACCGGAGGACGTCGTAGGCCAGGTGCGTCACGGTCGATGTCGCGGTCACGCCGCGCTGCACCAGCGTGCGTGGCGCTCCGCCGGTGAACAGCGGCGTCCCGGCCCCCAGCACGACGGGCGCGAGGTGCAGCGTCAGCGCGTCGACCAGTCCGGCGGCGAACGCAGAGCCGATCGTGGCGCCGCCGCCCATGAGGACGACGTCGAGGTCCTCGCCGCTGTCCGAGGACGCCGCCTCGGCGCGCTCGCGCGCGGCGGTGACGGCGTCGGGCAGACCGCTGGTGACGAACGTCCAGTCCAGGCCGGTGAGCCGCACCGATTTCGGCGGTGAGCTCGTCACGACGAAGAACGCGGGCCTGCCGACCTCGCCGGCGCCGTAACCGGAGGTGTCGTCCCAGCCGTTCGGCCCGTCGACGACGTCGAAGAGACGGCGGCCGAGGACGACGGCGCCCGAGCGGGCGGTGGCCTCGCGCAGGATCCGGCGGTCGCCCGGGTCCTCGGAGAACGCCCAGGTGTGCAGGGCCTCGCCGCCGGTGCCCAGGCCGTTGTCGGGGCCGGGATCGGGCCCGGTGACGAAGCCGTCGAGAGAGATCGAGATGTCGGCGGTGATTCGGGTCATGCCGGGGCAGACCCGTTCCACTGCCCGAACTCATCGCTTGTGCGCGAACCGTGTGCGGATGCTCCGGGATCATCGCGGCCTCCCGCATGCGGCCACGGGCGGGGAGCCCGGCCCGGTGGTCCGTGCGCCGGCGCGGGAAGCGGATCGGACGGCCACGGCCCGATGCCCGCGCGTGTGACCTGCCGGGCCCGGGGGCGTCCGACGGCCGGGGTCGGCGGGCGACAGGACGGATTCACGTCATCGGACCCTCGGTTTTCGGGCTCTCTTGGGCCGGAAGTGTCGACTTGCTCATGCAAGTCGCTTTACCGGGATAAGGTTTTTCTTGACTGGTCTTTGACCAACACTTGGCCCGGCCGGGAAGTACGCGCCGTTTGGAGAGGAGCGCATGTTGCGAGGTGTGGAGCCATGGGACGCGGTCGCATTCACCACCGCCGCCCCGTTCTCCCTTTACCCCCTCCCTCCCTTCCCGCGCCGTTCGCTTCCGCACATACCGTCGGTCATGCCAAGGCCAAGGCCTAGCAGCCGGGGATAGCGGTAAGCGGAAAGGCCCCACGCAACGGGAACGCGATTTCTCGTTTCCGTGACGGATCCGGAGCCCCGGCCGAGCCGCCCCACCCCCGCGGCCGGCACCGCGTCTCCGCCCCCGCACCCCCGGCACTCGAACACGCGCTCCCCACCCGGAGCCCGGTGGCCGACCACGAACCGGCCGTGTCCGATGCCTCACGCTCCCGCCTCTCCAGACCGCCGACGGCCCTTCAGGCCTTCCGCCGCCGACACAGGCGAGAGGCAATCCCGCACCCCTACCGTGCGTGCCCGACGCGCCCCCACGACGCGCCAGGAGGACTCCCCACATGCAACCCTTCATCGACCATGCCCGCACGTTCGGGCGGCGTCCGAAGGAATTCGCCGCACACGCCGAAGGCCAGGCCCCGCAGGTGCTGTTCATCACCTGCGCCGACTCCCGGGTCGTACCGGCCCTGATCACGGGCGCCCGCCCCGGCGAGCTCTTCGAGCTGCGCACCGCGGGCAGCATCGTGCCGCCCCACACGTTCGAGCGCCCCACCAGCGAGGCGGCCACCATCGAGTACGCCGTGGAGGTGCTCGGCGTGAAGGACGTCGTCGTCTGCGGTCACTCGCACTGCGGCGCGGTGGGCGCTCTGGTCCGCGGCGACGACCTGGACGCCGTTCCGGCCGTGCGCGACTGGCTCCACCACGCCACTCCCTGCCCCAAGGGAGAGCCCCAGGACCCGGCCGTCTCCGAGGGAGTGCAGAACCACGTCCTGACCCAGCTGCTGCGCCTGCGGTCCTACCCGTGCGTGGCCGCGAGGCTCGGCAGCGGCGAACTGAGCCTGCACGCCTGGTACTACGAGGTGCACACCGGCACGGTCCTGGCCCACCGTCCGCAGACCGACACCTTCGAGGCGCTGTGAGGACGGGTACGGGCGCGGCGGACGGGACGCGCGCCGCAACCGGGTTCCCCCACCTGAAGCAGGACTTCGCCGCCTCCCTGGTGGTCTTCCTGGTGGCACTCCCGCTGTGCGTCGGCGTGGCGGTCGCATCAGGCGTCCCGGCCGAACTCGGCCTGGTCACCGGGATCGTCGGCGGCATCGTCACCGGTCTCATGCCGGGCAGCAGCCTTCAGGTGTCCGGTCCCGCCGCGGGTCTGACCGTGCTGGTCCTCGGAGCCGTCGGCCAGTTCGGGCTGCCCGCGCTCGGCGTGATCGTGCTGGCGACCGGACTGCTCCAGCTGGGTATGGGGGCACTCAACCTCGGCCGCTGGTTCCGGGCGATCTCCTTGTCCGTGGTCGAGGGCATGCTCGCCGGCATCGGCCTGGTCATCATCGCCGGCCAGCTGTACGCGGCCGCGGGCATCACCGCCCCGGAGAGCGGCATCGGCAAGATCCTGGGCATGCCCGAGGCGCTGGCCGACGCCCTCGGCAGCGCCTCGGCGCTCACCTCGCTCGCGGTCGGCGCGGGCACCGTCGCCGTCGTCGTGCTGTGGCAGCGGATGCCCGGGAGGGTGCGGGCCGTGCCCGGCGCGCTCGCGGCGGTACTGCTGGCCACCGCCGTCTCGGCGGTCTTCTCCCTGCCGGTCGCCACGGTGGAGGTCCAGGGCCTGCTCGGCGTGATCCAGCCGCCCGGGACGGACGCCTTCGCCGAGCTGGCCAATCCGGCGTTCATCGGCACCATCCTCGCCTTCGCCCTGATCGCCTCGGCGGAGAGCCTGTTCAGCGCGGCGGCCGTGGACCGGCTGCACGACGGCCCCCGGACCCGGTACGACAAGGAGCTGATCGCCCAGGGCGCGGGCAACACCGTGTGCGGCGTGCTCGGCGCACTGCCGATGACCGCGGTGATCGTGCGCAGCTCGGCCAACGTCCGGGCGGGTGCGAGGACCAAGGCCTCCCGGGTGCTCCACGGCGTATGGCTGCTGGTCTTCGCGGCACTGCTGCCCTCGGCCCTGGCGCTGATCCCGATCCCCGCCCTCGCCGGCATCCTGGTGCACGCGGGCTGGAAACTTATCCCGTTCCGCCAGGTCGCCGCCCTGTGGCGGGGGAACCGGGGCGAGGCTCTGATCCTCGTGGTCACGGCCGTCTCGATCGTCGCCGTGAACATGTTCGAGGGCGTGCTGATCGGTCTGGTGCTGTCGGTCGTCAAGACCGCCTGGGACGCCTCGCACGTCAAGCTGGAGGTCGTCGACAAGGGTGCCGGTCCCATCCAGGCGCACCTGTCGGGCAACGCGACCTTCCTGCGGCTGCCGAAGATCCTCGACAGTCTGGAGGCCCTGCCCCAGGACCGCCCGATCGAGCTGGACCTGTCCGGACTGCACCATCTGGACCACGCCTGCCGCTCGGCGCTGGAGAACTGGGCCGAGCGGCACACCACGGCCGGTGTCGATCCGGTGCGCCTCCTGACGGCCTGACCACCGGGAGCCTGGCCGGACGGCAGGTCACCTTGCTCCGGCGAGTCCGCGGCGGCAGATGGCAGACGGGAGTGCAGGCGGCGCCGGCGAAGGCCGGGAAACGGTCGGCTGTACGTCCGCGGCGGCGTTGGGGCGGCGTTGCGGCCGGCGGCGGCCGATCAGCCGGGCGAAAGGGGCTCGCTCCTCCTCTCACGGGGGCGGGCCCCTCCCGGAAGGGAGCCGCAGCCGCGCGGGGCGCGGGCCGCGGACCGGCCGTGAAGCGAGTCGGCGGCCGGCCGTGGAGGACGGCCACCGGTCGCCCGCACCGTTCGGATGCCTGGCCCGGCCGTACCGCGTCGCCGCCGCACCGGCAGCCGGAACGGCGCGGAAAGGCCGGGTGCCGGCAGCGCGGTTCTGTCAGGATGCTCGGCATGTCCGATCGCGCGCTGAGCTTCGGAGAGGTCGCGGAAGCATACGAGCGGTTCCGCCCGGGATATCCCGCGGAACTCGTCGACACGGTGACGGCGTACGCGGGCCGGCCCGTCCGGACCGCCCTCGAGATCGGCGCGGGGACGGGCAAGGCGACCCGCCTGTTCGCTCGACAGGGGATCACGGTGACCGCGACCGAGCCTGACGGGGCCATGCTGGCCGAACTGCGCAAGCACGTGCCGCCGAACGTCAGGACGGTGCGGGCCGCGTTCGAGGACCTGCGACCGGAACGGAGGTACGGGCTGGTCTACGCGGCGGCGTCACTGCACTGGACGGACCCGCAGGGCCGGTGGTCCCGCATGGCCGCGCTGCTGGAACCGGGCGGCGTGTTCGCCTCGTTCGGCGGACCGGCCCGGCCGGCCGACCCCGCTGTGGAAGAGGCCGTCCGCGCGGCACGGGCACCGTTCCTGGAGAGCGACGAGGTCCCCTCCCCCGACGGGACGCCCTCGGGGTGCGGCATGCAGTGGCCGGGCACGGAACTCCGGCGGTCCCCGTGGTTCACCGATGTACGGCAGTCGGTCGTCGAACGGCGTTTGACGATGAGTGCTTCCGACTACGTCGGCCGGCTCTCGACCGTCTCGGCGTATCTCGTGCTGCCGGACGCGAAGCGCGATCGGGTGTTCAGCCGGATCGCGCGAGTACTGCCCGGGACGGTCGAGATCGTCGCCGACATCACCGTCCACCTCGCGCGCCGACGCGAGGAGCGGTAGGGCTTCACCCGTCACAGACCCGCCGCCGCGAGACCGGTGGGGTCCCGGCGCTTCAGCGGCGCGAGGGCTCGTGTTTCCTCGTGTGGCTGAGTCAGGCTCTCGTGGAGCGCCCTCGGCGGATGCACCCCAACGGCCCCAAACTCGGCCCTCTGCTGGGCGAGCCGCCGTCACTGCCGTTAGCGTTACCGCTGAAGAGGCGTCCCCTGACTCGACGAGAAGTCCGGTGGCTCCTCTGCCACCGGGCCGGGACACCCCATTCCGGCATGGACCACAGCAGCGGCAGCGAGCCGCCGAACCAGCCCGAACCGATCACCGCCCGGATCGTCCAAGAGCCGCGGAGAAGCCTTCACAGGGGCCTCGCAGCAGGTCGATTCGGACGGAACCCGTCACACGGGCGGAGTCAGCACGGCGGACTCTCCCCGTAACGCCGCAGGCTCTCCCACGCGTCCTCACCCACGGCCCCATATCGGCTCGTGCGTATCCCTCCCGGAAGCGGCCCGATGCGTCACCGTCCGGCGGCGTCGACATCCACATCGGAAAGCCACGAAAGACCCTGATTCTGTTCGTTCCCTCGAAAACGGAGGCGATCATGGGATTCAGTGCCAGGCCCTTCGCGTTCCTCGCCGCTGCGGTTCTCGGCGGCTCTGCCGGGCTCGCTCTCGTCGGACCCGCGTCGGCCGGCGCAGACCCGCAGAAGACGACCGTGACCGCGGCGACCCGCCCTGCCGACGCCTCCCCGGCGAAAAGCCGCACCATCCGTGTGGAGGCCCGGCTGCAGGTCGGCGAGGAACTGGATCTGGGCACAGCGGGCCGCAGTGCCGGCGACCAGTTCGTCTTCAGCGGAAGTCTGGTGTCGGCCGAGGGACCGGAAGAACGCCCGGTCGGGCGCTTCGGCGGATTCTGCGTCGTCACCGACCCCGAACGCAACGCGGGACAGTGCTCGTCGACCGCGGTGCTGCCGGAAGGACAGATCACCGTCCAGGGCGAGCAGACCGGGATTCCGGCACCGGGCCCGGTCACCAACGCGATCACCGGAGGCACCGGGGAGTTCCGCAAGGCGCGCGGCCAGGTGACACAGCGGGTGCTGACACCGGCGACCTGGCGACTGACGTTCGAAGTCTCCGACGTGCGGCCTCATCGGGCCGGAGGCGGCCACAGCCTGCCCGATGTGTCGGCGCCCGAGCCCCCGTCCCTCCCCGGCAAGTAGCCGGGCCCGGCGGTGTCGACGACGCCCGGGACGCGGTGGCGGGAGCAGCGGTCCTTACCCGCGCCGCGCCGGGCGAAGGGCCGTCGTTCCGGACTGCGGTGTGCCGGTTCTCCACCGCCGGCGGCCTCCACCGCGGCATGGCCCGCAAGCCGTGGTCCGCCGCGGTGGTGTCCCCGCCTCCGGTGGGAGGCGGGGACACCACCGCACGGGAGGGCCGGTTCGTCAGTGGAACAGGCCGCTGTAGGCGTTGAGTGCCGGCTGGCCGCCGAGGTGGGCGTACAGGACGTTGGAGTCCTTGGGGATGTCGCCGTCGCGCACCAGGTCGATGAGCGCGGCCATCGACTTGCCCTCGTAGACCGGGTCGAGGATCATCCCCTCGGTGCGGCCGGTCAGGCGGATGGCGTCCAGGGTCGACTGGACGGGAACGCCGTACTTCTCGCCCGCCCACCCCTCCAGGAGGGTGATCTCCTCGTCCTTCAGGTCCCGCCCCAGTCCGAGGAGTTCGGCGGTGCCGCGGGCGATGCGCTCCACCTGCGCCCGCGTCCTGGCCGGTTCGGCGGAGGCGTCGACGCCTATCACCCGGCGCGGACGGTCCTGGCCGGCGAATCCGGCGACCATCCCTGCCTGGGTGCTGCCGGTGACGCTGCACACCACCACCGTGTCGAAGAAGACGCCGAGTTCACGCTCCTGCGCCTGCACCTCGTAGGCCCAGTTGGCGAAGCCCAGGCCGCCCAGCGGGTGGTCGGAGGCCCCGGCGGGGATGGCGTACGGCGTGCCGCCGGCGGCCCGTACGTCCTCCATGGCCCGGTGCCAGCTGTCCCGGAAGCCGATGTCGAAGCCGGCGTCGACGATTTCGACGTCGGCGCCCATCACACGGGACAGCAGGATGTTGCCCACCTTGTCGTTGACCGGGTCCGGCCAGTCCACCCAGTGCTCCTGCACCAGGCGGGCCCTGAGCCCCAGCCGGGCGGCCACCGCGGCGACCTGCCGTGTGTGGTTGGACTGCACGCCGCCGACGGTCACCAGGGTGTCCGCGCCCTGCCTCAGGGCGTCGGGCACCAGGTACTCCAGCTTGCGTGTCTTGTTGCCTCCGTAGGCGAGTCCGCTGTTGCAGTCCTCGCGCTTGGCCCATATGCGGGCTCCGCCCAGGAGGCCGCTGAGCCGGTCCAGCGGGTGGACCGGGCTGGGGCCGAACAGCAGCGGGTACCGCTCGAAGTCGTCGAGGGACACGGTGGGCTCCTTGTCGTGGTCGGCCCGGTGCGGCCGGGCTGCCGTCGTCGCGGGCCGAGGCCGGCCCGGTCCGCCGCCCTGCCGCTACTCCTCGGAGGGCAGGGTGTCCAGCAGGGGGACGAGCGTGTGCCAGTTGGCACGTGCCGCGGCGGCCGCGCCCTCGGCATCCCCCGCCGCGCACAGCTCGGTGATCCGTTCGTGCTGCGCCACCGACCCCCGCCCGCTCAGCGAGGAGAAGCGCAGCCGTTCCACACGGCGCAGTACGGGCGTGTACTGCTCCAGGACGCTTCGCACCGCCTGGTTGGCGCAGGCGGTGACGGCGACGGCGTGGAAGTCGTCGTCGGCGGCGAGCGCGCCTTCGACGTCGCCCCGGCGCAGTGCGGCGGCGAAGCGGGCGTTCGCCTCGCGCATGGCGTCCAGTTCGGCGGTGGCCAGGTTCGGCACCGCCTCGCGGACGGCCACCTCGTGCATGGCGGCCACCACCGACTGGGCATCGCGGACGGCGCGGGCGTCCAGCGGGCTGACGAGGGTGTGGCTGCCGGGTTTGGTCCGCACCAGTCCGGCCTGTTCGAGCCGGGCCAGGGCCTCCCGGACGGGGGTGCGGCTGACGCCCAGCCACTCCACCAGGTCGGTGTCGTGGAGGCGCTCCCCGGGCGCGAGGGTGCCGTCGACGATGGCGTCGCGGATCGCCCGGTAGGCGCGCTCTCTCAGAAGGGGCCGGGAGACGAGTCCTCGACTCTGCGGAACTGGCATGCAATATATTGCATGCCGCTAGGGAGGTCCTGTCAAGCCGGAGGGCGGCCCGGCCACCGGGGGAGGCGGCACGCGGGGTCTTCCCGTCCGAGCCGCCGACCTGCCGCTGTCTTCGGCGGCGACGGCGCAGAGTCCTGTTCGCCCCTGTCCGCACGCCCCGGCGCCCGGCCCGGTGGACCCTCTGCAGGCGGGCCCCGAGGAGGCGCCTGCGGGCGGAGCCGCCCTCGCCCCTTCCGTCCGGCTCGCCCGCGCGACGTGCGCGGTCAATCCGGCGGCGGCCGCGCGGCCCGCGCGACGATAAGCGCGGTGAGCCCGCCCGGCCATGAGCGTCCGTACAGCGCGGCGCCGTGACGGCGGGCACTCCGGCGATCACCCCTCACCAAGACGACCAGCAGGGAGTACAGGTCATGTCACTCGCCCGTGTCCAGAGCTTCACCGTCTCGCTCGACGGCTTCGCCACCGGCGAAGGACAGACACTCGAAGCACCGTTCGGCCACGCCGGCGAAAGGCTGCACACGTGGATGTTCGCCACGCGGTGGGGTCGCGCGATGCTCGGCCGGACGGGTGGGACCGGCGGCGTCGACGACGCCTTCGCCCGGCTGTTCGCCGAGGGGATCGGCGCCGAGATCATGGGCGCCGGGAAGTTCGGGCCGCCCGGCTGGCAGGAGGACCCTCGGTGGAAGGGCCCGTGGGGCCCCAACCCGCCCTTCCACACACCGGTCTTCGTCCTCACCCGCCACCGGCGTCCGTCGGTCGAGATGGAGGGCGGCACCACGTTCCACTTCATCGAGGCTTCACCGGCGGAGGCGCTCGAGACGGCCCGTGAGGCCGCGGGAGGCCAGGACGTACGCATCGGCGGAGGCCCCACGATGCTCCGCGACTTCCTCGCCGCCGGCCTCGTCGACCACATGCACACGGTGGTGGTTCCGGTCCTGCTCGGCCGCGGCGTACGCCTGTGGGACGGGCTCGAAGGCATGGAGAAGGACTACGAGATCGAGACCGTCTCCTCCCCCAGCGGCGTCACGCACATGACGTTCACCCGGACGGCTGCCTGAACCGGTCGGCCCGGCCGCCGGGCGAAGCGCCGGCGTCGCGGTGGAACGCGCCCGCCCGGGCGTAGCCGGTTTTCGGTCCCGGCTCATCGTTTTCCAGACAGGGCAAGATCCGGATGTTCAGCCGGGCCGCCGCCGGTCGATAGTCTCGTGAAGTGTGTTCACCCCGTGGTGCGGCTGAGCACACCGCTCACGTTCAGAACCTCATGGCATCCCCGCGCCCGGCGGCCTGTGGCCGGTGTGCCCGGTTTCTCGCAGGTCACTTCCACGGTCACGGTTTCGTTCTCGGGAATCTCGATTGGGGTCACCCAGTGGTAGTCCTGGTTGCGGAAGGTCTCCAGCGCGATCGTGGTGATCTTGCGGTCGCCGAACGTGATCGTCAGTACCCCCTCGTCCCCCTGGAAGTTGGCGACAACGATGTCCGTGACCCCGAAGACGCTGTTCGCCGGCACCCGGTAGGTACCGGTCCTGGTCTCCCCCGCGGACGTCTGCAGATCGATGGTCGCCGAGCTCTGCCGGCCGGCGCCGCCCGGGACGCCGTCGCCGGCCGCCGACCCGTCATCGCCCGGACCGGGCGGAGCCTGCGCGTCCCGGCCGCCGGGGCGGGCGTCCGAACCACCGCCGGTGCCGGTGCCGGGAGCCTGCCCGCCCTGCTCCCCGACGTGCGTGGGACGCGGCTGAACCACCTCTGCGGCCGCTTCCTCGGCCGCCTCCTGGGCGGCACTGCGCACCACGGGACGGACCAGCGCGAACCAGGCGAGCAACAGCGCCAGCAGGGCCGCGAGCACCACGAGCAGCCACCTGGGGAAGACCGGGATCTGGACGAACTCCGCCTCCAGCGGCGTCCGGACGGCGGTCGCGTCCTCCCGCGCCGTCTCCCGGTCACCGGCTTCGGCGGTTTCCACGGTGAACGGCCACACCACCGGGGCGCCGAACCACACCGGTTTGCCCGTACGGACCTTCAGCCCGGCCTCCACCGACTCGCCGGGCTGGAGCTCCGGCTCCGCCGGGCTGAAGGCGAACCCCAGTTCCTCGCCCGGCTGGCCGGGGGTGAACCCCACCCGCACGGGGGTGTTGCCCCGGTTGCGCACCGCCAGCCGGTAGCGGCCCCGCAGCCAGCCGCGCCTGCGGCCCGGAGCCAGCTCCGTGTGCAGTTCCCGGAACTCCTCAACGTGCACGGTGGTTTCGAGGACCCGCACCGCCTCGGGGTGCTCGGCCGGCAGGACGCGCACCCCGAGGGGGGTCTCACCGGCCCGGACCTCAGGGGAGCGAGGCGGCTCCAGACGGATCGTCACCGTCTGCGAGGTGCCGGGATAGAGGGAGACCCGCGGGGGGTCGGCGGTGGACCAGGGAGCGCAGTCCCCGACGACCTCCAGGCTGTACGCCTCGACGATGTCGCTGTCGTTGCGGACCGTCACACTGGTCGTGGCGGTGTCGCCCGGTGCCACCGTCACCGCCGGGATGTCGAGGCCGGGCGCGCCGGGGCCGGAAGAGGCTTCGGAAGGCGTCACGCCGCCACGGTAGGACCGTTCCCGAGGGCTCAACGAGGAGCGCGAGGGCAACACCCGGGCAATGGTCGTGCCCGGGGGACGACAACCGATTCCTCCGGAGGAGGGCGAGGCCCGCGGCACCCCGCCGCCCCGCGCCGGCAGCGCACGGGCGGTCGTGCCGTTCCCGCGTCCTCCCCACGGACCCAGGACTCACGGAACAGGTAGCTTCCCATGCACCGCTCAGAGAAAAGCAGCCCGCCCATGAACGCCCCCACACCGTATGTGCCCGCCCAGCCCCGGTCCGCGCACCGCTCCTCACGTTCCGATCTCCCGGGCCGGGTGACCGTGGCCGTCTACGCCGCCGATCCCGTCCTGCGCGTCGGCGTCGTCCAGCAGTTACGCTCGCGCCCGGAGGTGGACCTGCTCGACGACGCCGACGCGGAGCGGGCCCAGACGTCGCTGGTGGTCGTGGACAGCGTCGACGACGATGTGGCCGCCCTGCTGCACCGGCTGCGGCACAACACCGCCACCCGCGCCGGCCTCGTGGTCGGCACTCTCGGGCCCGGCGCGCTCCAACGCGTCATCGAGTGCGGCGTGGCGGCCGTGCTGCGGCGTACCGACGCCGACCAGGACCGCCTCCTCCACCTGATCCTGGCGATGGCCAACGGCGAAGGCGTGCTGCCCGGCGACCTGCTCGGCAAGCTGCTCACTCACGTGGGCGGCCTCCAGCGCTCGGCGCTCGACCCGAGGGGTCTGTCGCTGTCCACGCTGACCACACGTGAGGCGGACATGCTGCGCCTGGTGGCGGAGGGTCTGGACACCGCGGAGATCGCCCGCAAGACCGCGTACTCCGAACGGACCGTCAAGAACGTGCTGCACGAGATCATCACGCGGCTGCAGTTGCGCAACCGGGCCCACGCCGTCGGCTACGCGCTGCGCAACGGGCTGATCTGACGGCGCCCGGGGGCCACGGCACTGCCCGAAAGCGCACCACACGCTTCCCCCGGCCACGGCCCCGCCGCCCTGCCGCGCCGCACACGGCCGCCGCAGGGTGGCGGGGGCACATCCGGATGCCGCATCGGACTGCGAGGGGGACTGTGATGGGAACCGCCGCCTCCGGCGGGCGGAGGCGCCTGGCCGGGCTCGGCACGTCGTTGCTGCTGATGATCCCGCTGCTCACCGTCACGGCGGCCTCCGAGCAGGTCTTGGGGCAGGGATCCGGGCAGGACGGCGCCGGGGCCCGGCCGCGGTCGGCCGACAGCGCGGGCACCCGGGTCGCGTACGCCGGCACCCGGCACCGCAGTCTCGGCCGGGTCACCGGCGGCACCTCCAGCACACCGCTGTTCGGTGCGGGCCCGGCCCACTTCGACGTCCAGCCCTCCGCCCTCGGCGACACGATGGTGTTCGCCGGCCGCCGGGACGAGAAGGACCCGCAGATCTACCTGCGGTCCGCCGACGGCTCGGTGCGCCGTCTCACCAGCGGCCGGGACGCCGCGCACCCCCGGCTGACGCCGGACGGCCGGGCCGTGGTGTTCGACTCGGCCGAGCCCGGCGGTCCGGGCGGCCGGAAACAGCGCGACCTGTGGCTGGTGCGCACCGACGGCACCGGCCTGACGCGGCTGACCGACACCGCCTCGGACGAGGAGCACCCGACGGTCTCCCCGGACGGGCGGCGCCTGGCGTACTCCGGCGACGGCGGCCCGGCGGCCGGGCGGCAGATCTACGTGCGGCCCCTGGCCGGCGGTCCCGCCTCCCGGATCACCGACCCCGCCGACGGCACGGCCACCGAACCGGTGTGGAACCCGGCCGACGACCCCGCCCACCGGGACCTGATCGCGTACACCGCCACCGCCGCCGGGCAGAACGGCCCCCGGCTGCGCGTGACGGACGGGCGCACCGACGGGCCGCTGCTCGGGGGCGCGCAGGCAGGATGGCGTGCCCACGGGGCAGCGTGGCTGCCCGGCGGGGACGAGGTGCTGTTCCTGAGCCCGGAGATCACCTGCGAGTGCGAGGGCGACTGGGACCACGTGTTCCGGGTGCCCGCGCGCTCCGACCGGGTCCCCTCGCTGGTGCTCAGCGAGGACCGGGAGGTGCGCTCGCCCACCTGGCTCGGCTCGCTCGACGGCGGCGGCGCGGTGGTGGAGCGCACCTCGGCGTCCGGCCCGCACACGGTGACGCTGCAGGACGTCCGGCTGGACGGGGCCGACCCCCGCGACCTGGGGCTGACGATCCTCAGGGAGGACCCGAGGGCCGACACCGAGACCGATCCGGCCAAGGACCCGCTGTTCCGGCCCGACCCCGGGTACGACCCGTGGACCGAGCGGCAGAACTACACGCCCGACGGCCGCCGGATCGTGGTGACCCGCTTCGAGGACACCCCCGACGGCCGCATCCAGCGGATCTGGACGGCGGACGCCGACGGGACCGGCGCGGCGCCCCTGCCGCTCGCGGGACGCGGCCCGCGGGACTGGGACACCGACCCGACGCTCTCCCCGGACGGCAGGCGCCTCGCCTTCACCCGGACCTCGCCGGGCGGCGTCGGGGAAGCCGCCGGTCCCGGCCGCATCCTGATCGCGGACGCGGCGACCGGCGCGATCCGCGGCGAGATCACCCCGCCGGGCGGGCAGCGCACCGGCGACGCCCAGCCCACCTGGTCCCCCGACGGCACCACCCTGGCCTTCACGCGCAACCACGTGATCGGCGGGAGGGGCGGCAGCAAGCACGTCTGGACCGTGCCCGTGGACGACCTGGACCGGCAGCGCGACCTGAGCGCCGCGATCTGCCCGGGCGACTGCGAGGTCATCGACGACAGCCCGGCGTTCTCACCGGACGGACGCGGCATCGCCTTCAACCGCAAGAGCGGCGGCGGCCGGACCGACGAGCGCAACGGCATCCTGCTGACGTCCCCGTCGGGCGGGAACTGCCGGGTGCTGCTGCCCGGCGCCGCCCGCGATCTCCCCGGCTCCTGCCACCGGGAGCTGCCGGACACCTCGGCCACCGGACCGTTCCAGCCGCGCGACGCCGCCTGGACGGCCGACGGCAGGAGGCTGGTGCTCAGCTCGCGCGCCGCCCTTCCGGCCAACAGCCCCGAGAAGCTGTACCTGGCGGACATCGCGTCCGGCCGCCTCACCCCGCTCACCGCCGGTCTGCCGGGCCGGCAGAAGGAACCCGCCGTCCAGCAGTCCGTGGACCTCGCGGTCCGCGCGCCCGGCACCGTGCCCGAGGTCGCAGTGGGCCGTTCCGCCACGGTCCGCGTCGACGTCGTGAACAACGGCCCCGCCGCCTCCCCCGGCACCCGGCTGACCGTCGCACCGCCGCCCGGCGTAAGGATCACCCGGCTGACCCGGCCGGGGGGCGTCTGCGACGCCGCGTCCCTCCAGTGCGACATCGGCGTGGTGCCGCCCGGCGCCACCGTCCCGGTGCACGTCACCCTCACCGGGACCGTCCCCGGCGAGGCGCCGGTGGACTGGTCGGTCACCGGCTCCGTCCTGGATCCGCGGCCCGGCGACAACGCGGGCCGGACCGTGGTGCCGGTGCGCGAGGCCCCGCCTCCGGCGCCGCCCACCGATCCCCCGCCCGCCCCTTCCCCACCCGTTCCCTCCCCGCCCGCCGCGCCCCCGGCACCGGCACCGGACGAGCCCGAGGCCGGGCCCGGGGTGCGCGTCACGGCCCAGCCGAACCCCGGCTACGTCGGCGGGCGCGTCGTGGTGACGTACACCGTCCGCAACGGCCGCAACGCCCTGGCGACCGGACTGCGGCTGCGCGTCGGCCTGCCCCGGGGCGTCCCGCACAACGGGCCGCCGCCGGGCTGCGACCGCTCCTGGGTGTGCGCCCTGCCGGACCTGGCCCCGGGTGCGAGCACCGTCGTCCGGGTCGTCCTCAGCCCCGACAAGGCGCTGACCGGCCGCGTCACCGGCGAGCTCACCACCACCGGGACGGACGCCGACCGGCGCGACAACACCGCCCGGCAGCGGCTGCGCATCCTCCGGCCGCGCATCGTGGCGGTCCCTGCGGTCGGCAAGCCCGGCTTCGTCACCTCGGTGCGGGGCAGGGACTTCCCGCCGGGAGTGCCGGTGCGGTTCACCTGGAAGCCGGGCATCACCGCGGCTGCGGCGCCGACCGTGCCGGAACCGGACGGCACGTTCATCGGCCAGCTGCTCGTCCTCGCCAAGGACCAGAGCGGACCGCGCGCCATCACCGCCACAGGCCCCGGGTTCTCGGCGGTGAAGACCGACTTCCTGGTGGTCAGCGGCAGTGTGCAGCCGCCCGACGCGGTGGCCCGCCGGTGATCCACGAGGTCGACGAGGGGCTGCGCCGCCTGCTGGGCGAGTCCGGACTGGAGGCGTCGGGCGTCGAGATCGTCTTCGACGCCCCCACCCGGGACTGGGCGGCGCGCCGCAGCGCCCCGACGGTCTGCGTCTTCCTGTACGACATCCGCGAGGACGCCACCCGGCGCGGCAGCGGTGCCGCAGAGGTGTACGACGCGGACGGGCGGCTCGTGGCGCGGCGCACCCCGCCGCGCTGGTTCGAGCTGACGTATCTGGTCACGGCGTGGGCGAGCCGCCCGCAGGACGAGCACCGGCTGCTGTCGCAGGTGCTCGCCTGCCTGGTGGCCACCGACACCCTGCCCGCGCGGCTGCTCACCGGCACGCTCGCCGAACTCGGTCTGGCCGTCGGCCTGGACACCGCCGGGGCCGGGCTCGACGCGCCGGCCGCCTCGGATGTGTGGTCGGCGCTCGGCGGGGAGCTGAAGGCGTCGCTCGGGGTACGGGTGAGGGCGCCGCTCGCCGGGGTGAGCGAGGCCGTCGCGCCACCGGTCACCGAAGGGCTCGCCGTGCGCTCCGCCGTCCGGGACGGGAACGGGGATGCGGCGGGGCGCCGGCTGCGCTACACGGAGGTGGGTGATCCGGGACCGGAGGGCTTCGCCGGTCCGCGCGAGCGGCCGCCCGCCCCCGCCCGGCGACGGCGCAGGGGGGACCGCCGGCCGTGACGCACACCGCGGGCCCCACCGCCGAGACCACCGCCGGACCCGTTGCCGGGCCCGTTGCCGGAGCGGTTCCCGGGGCCGCTCCCGGGCCGCCCGGCGCCGAGGCCGTCCCCGACGGCGCCGACGGCGCCGACGGCGTGGAGCACGTGTGGACGCGGCTCCGCGCCGTCGAGGAGCGGGTGCGGCACGCGGTGGCGTCCCGCCGCGCCGCAGATCCCGACCCCGACGACCCCTACCGGGGCCAGTACCTCACCCCCGAGGCGGCGGCCCGCCTCCTTCACGAGCCGGGCGGCCTCGACCTGCCGCCCCGCGACCCCTGGCACCCGCCGGCCGGTTCCGTCCTGGACGGCCTCTCCCGTCACTTCGGCCTGTCCCCGCTGGACCTGGACCTGCTGCTGGTCGCGGTGGCGCCCGACCTGGACGCGCGGTTCGAGCGGCTCTACGGCTACCTCAACGACGACCTGACGCGCCGCCGCCCCACCGTCGGGCTCGCCCTGGAACTGTGCGGGCTCGCCGCGGCGGCGCCCGCCCGCTTCCGGCTCGCCCCCGGAGCCCCCCTGGTCGAGGGCGGCCTGGTGGAGGTCACCGAGCCGGAACGGCCGCCGCTGTCCCGCGTCCTGCGCGTGCCCGACCGGGTCACCGCGCACCTGCTGGGGAACACCCGGCCCGACGCCCGGCTCGCCGGGGTGCTCGGCGAGGTGTACGAGGACCCGACCGCCGAGGCGGCCCGGGCGCGCCGGGTGGCGGCCGCGGCCCGGGCCGGGGTCGGTCTCGTCCACCTGCGCGGCCTGGGCGGAGACGCGGCGGGCCTGGCCGTCGCCGCCCTGCGCGCGGCCGGGCTGCCCCCGCTCGCCCTGGACGCGGCGGCGCTCGCCCGGCACCCCTCCGACGTACCGCACCTCGCCCGGGTGGCCGCGCTCGAAGCCCGCCTGACCGGTGCCGGGGTCGTCCTCGGCCCGCTGGAGGCACTGCCCGCCGATCCCGCGGAGCGGACCCGCGCGCTGGGGGCGCTGTGCGCGGCCCTGCGGGGGATCCCCCTGCTGACGCACGGCACCACCGGCTGGGACCCGGCGTGGGCGGCCGACACCCCCGTCACCGTGACCGTGCCCGCGCCCTCCCCCGAACGGCAGGCCGAGCGCTGGCGGCACGCCCTGGAACGGGCCGCCGCCGGCGGCCCCGTGGCCGGCTCCACGGCCGGTTCCACGGCCGACGGCGCCGAGGCGCTGGCCCGGGCGGTCGCCGCACACCGCCTGGACTCCGGGCGGCTGCACCGCGCCGCCGACGTGGCGGCCCGCACCGCCGCCCTGGAAGGCCGCCCGGTGGGCCCCGACGACCTGCGGGCCGCCGTGCGGGCCCAGAACGGCGCGGGACTCGACCGGCTCGCCCGCCGGATCGAACCGGCCGTCGGCTGGGACGACCTGGTGCTCCCGCCGGCCACTCACCGGCGGCTGCGCGAGCTCGCACTGCGCGCCCGCCACCGCGAGCAGGTGCTCGGGCAGTGGGGGATGCGGCCCGGCGGCGGCCGGGGGCGCGGTGTGATCGCGCTGTTCGCCGGCGAGTCGGGCACCGGCAAGACCATGTCCGCCGAGGTCGTCGCGGCGGACCTGGGCATGGACCTGTACGTGGTGGACCTGTCCACGGTCGTCGACAAGTACGTCGGGGAGACCGAGAAGAACCTGGAGCGGATCTTCACCGAGGCGTCGGCGGTCAACGCGGTGCTGCTCTTCGACGAGGCCGACGCGATCTTCGGCAAGCGCTCGGAGGTGAGGGACGCGCACGACCGGCACGCCAACATCGAGTCGGCCTACCTGCTCCAGCGCATGGAGTCGTTCGACGGGATCGCGGTGCTCACCACCAACCTGCGGGCCAACCTGGACGAGGCGTTCACCCGCCGCCTGGACGTGGTGGCCGACTTCCCCGTCCCCGACGCCGGGCAGCGCCTGGCCCTGTGGGAGCGGTGCCTGGGCGGGAGGCTGCCCCGGGCCGGCGATCTGGACCTCGCCTTCTGCGCGGACCGCTTCGAGATGGCCGGCGGCTCGATCCGGGCCTGCGCGGTGACGGCCGCCTACCTCGCGGCGGAGGCCGGCGGGCCGCTGACGATGCGGCAGGTGGTCAGGGCGGTCGCGCAGGAGTACCGCAAGCTGGGACGGCTGGTCCTGGCGGGCGAGTTCGGGCCGTGGCTGGCGGAGGCCGCCGACGCGTGAGGGGCGGGCAGCGCGGCCCGCCCGTCTGCCCGTCTCCACGGGTCCGGCGCCCGGCGGCTCACGCCCCGGCTCCTCCCCGGCCGGGCCGAAGGGGGACGCGGGGACGGCGTCAGGCGTACTCGACGTCCCCCTCGTCGACGTGGACGGAGCCCGGCACCATGGCCTGCGGACGGATCACGTCCTTGAGCAGGAAGGCCGCCAGTTCCTTCGCGCTCTTGCCGCGCAGCACCTCTCCCGCCTGCGGATCCACCTTGCTGATCCGGGCCACCTCGGCCAGGATCCGTTCGACCAGACCGGGGATGATGTCCGGACCGACCAGCAGGTTCTGGTGGAGCAGCTCCGGGCGTTCCAGGACGGGCTTCCGAGCCCCGCGGCCGGGCCCGGTGTAGCGCTGCCTGGCGTTGGCCTCCTCGGCTATCTGGGTCCGGATCCTGTTCAGCTCGCCTTGGCGTTCCGCGGTCATGGGGGGCTTCGGCGCGGCTTCCGGGAGCTTCGGGTCTCGCTTGAACTCGCGCAGTTTCTCGAAGTTCTTGTTCTCCTTGTTCCTGAGGAACCCGTTCACGTTCTTCGTGAGGCTCCTGAACCCGGGGGGATCGGTGCGTTCCACCAGCAACGTCGGGAACTCCCGGGCGGAGAAGTCGCTGAGCATCACCCAGCCGTTGCCGAGCAGCCCCGACTCCTTCAGGCCGAGGCTGATCCGGGCTTCCTTCCCGAAGCGTGAATCCCGGAACCCGCTTTCGGGTGCTTCGACGTAGAAGAACACGAAACCGGTGTTGGCCAGTACGTGGACGTCGTACTCGTCCGTGTTGTTCGCGCCGCCGCCGTGGTCGGTCTCGAGTTTCGCCCTCGACTGCAGTCCGCTTCTGAGCACACCCTCGATCCGTTCCTTCGGGGCGTAGTGGCGGACCACGAAGCCGCTCAGCACCTGCTCCAGCTCGCGCCGCTTCCCCGCGTACCAGTCGGGGTCGCCCGCTTCCGCGTTCTCCTCGCGCAGCCCCTGCAGGTTCTCCTTCGAGAGCTCGTCGAAATAGGGCCTGCCGGTCATGCCCACGTTGGTGGTGTTCTTCGCGAAGTCCTCGTTCGTCCAGAGCAGTCCCTGCTGGGTCATCAGGTCGTAGGGGCCGTCCGGCGTGCTCAGTGTCTCCCGGAGGGACGCCAGCTCGCCGTTGACGTGCTTCAGTTCGCCCTCCACGACGTCACGGACGGTGCTCGGGCCGTCCGGCAGCAGGCTCCGGATCCCCTCCAGTTCCCTGATCTGCGCCTGGAGGTCGAAGTCCTTCAGCTTGTCGTACCGCTTCACGGCCTCGGCCATGTTGTCCGGCAGATCGTCCTCGGCGAGCCGGTCGCGCAGCGGGACCGCGGTACGGCGCTGCACGGCGGGAGCGGTGCCGGAAGCCGTGTCCTGCTCCGCACGGCCGTGAGAGTCCGGCGAGTCTGGTACCGGCCCGGACATGACCTTGTGCGCGTTGGCCTCCGCCGCCCGCTCGAAGCGGTCACCCGGGTCCGACACCGCGAACCCGTGCCCGGTGTCGCTGCCCGGGACCGGGCCCCGGCGCTGCTGGACGACATGGGTGAGCTCGTGGGCGAGGGTGTGCCTGTCGCCACCGCCGTCGCCGATGACGACATGGCTGCCGGAGGTGTAGGCGCGCGCCCCGATGGCGCGGGCCGAGCGGGCCGCGGCGCCGCCGGTGTGCAGCCGCACGTCGGAGAAGTCGGTCCCGAACCGGGCCTCCATCTCCTGGCGTACCGGCTCGGCGAGCGGTTTGCCGGCCGAGCGCAGAACCTCGTGCACCCCGGTCTCCGGTTGTTCCTCCGGGGCAGGCGTGGTGCGGGCGCGGCGGGCGACCATGGCGGACACCGCGGCGTTGCCCGCGCCGCGCTGCGCCGCGCGGAGCGCGGCGGCGGTCAGCGGGGGCGGCACGGCGGCTCCGCCTCCGAAGTCCTCCCGCCGGGCGGCGGCCCGGTCGAGTGCCGGCCGCCGGTCCTCGCTCCGCTCGGTGCGCTGCCTGGACCTCTGCACCTGCTGCCTCCTCGTCGGCGCACGCCTGCTGCGGCCCCAGTGGACCGCGGGCGCGGACGAGGTGTCCAGGTCCGCGCGGGCAGTGCGGGGGCAGTGGCGGGTGGCGCCGGGGTGATCGGCACGGGGGGTACGGAAAGGCAGCGGTCCTGCCCCCGGTCGGGTCCGCCGGTCCCTGCCGCCGGGCCGGACCCACCGCGCAGACTCGGCCTGGACACAGGTGACCGACCCGCAAGGACGCTAAGGAGCGAGCATGCCGACGTACCTCACCCCGGGTGTGTACGTGGAGGAGGTGCAGTCCGGTGCCCGCCCGATCGAAGGGGTCGGCACCGCCGTCGCCGCGTTCGTCGGGTTCGCCCGGAGCGGCCCGTTCCACACGCCGACGCTGGTCACCGGCTGGGATCAGTACACCCAGATCTTCGGCGGCTTCACCGAGGACGCCTATCTGGCCCACGCGGTCTACGGGTACTTCGCCAACGGCGGCGGCGCCGCGTACGTCGTGCGGATCGGCGGCTCCGCCGAGGACACCTCCGCCCCCGCGGCCGGCGGCGGCCGGGGGGAGAGCGGGGCGGCGGAGCCGGTTGAGCTCGGCGGCTTCCTGGTCGCGGCCCGGCCGGGCGTCTCGGGTGTGTCGGTGGAGGTCGCCGACGCGGACGGCGAGAACCCGCCGCAGGACCGCTTCAAGGTCCTGGTCCGCCGGGGCGACCAGGTGGCGGAGACGTACGAGGCCTCCAGCCGCAGGAACGTCAAGGGGTACCTGGTCAACCAGGCCCGCGCCTCCAAGCTGATCGAGGTCACCGAGCAGCAGGGCGCCGCCCAGAGCAGGCCCGCCAACCAGACCGTGGCACTGCCCGGCACCCCGGACGCGCCCGCCGCGCCCGGCTCCGGCGAGGTGTCCCGCCTCGATGCGTCCGAGTACGTCGGCGACGCCGCGGCCCGCACCGGATTCGGCGGCCTGGAGACCATCGACGAGATCACCATGGTCGCGGTGCCGGACCTGATGAGCGCCCACCGGCGCGGCGACATCGACGCCGAGGGCGTGCGCACCGTGCAGCTCGCCGTGATCGCGCACTGCGAGCAGATGGGCGACCGGGTGGCCGTCCTGGACACCCCGCCCGGACTCTCCGCCCAGCAGGTGCGCGCCTGGCGCAACGACGAGGCGGGCTACGACTCCCGGTACGCCACCCTCTACTACCCGTGGGTGCGGGTCTTCGACCCGGCCACCGGACGCAACACCACCGTCCCTCCCAGCGGCCACATCGCCGGCGTGTGGGCGCGCAGCGACGCCGAGCGCGGTGTGCACAAGGCGCCCGCCAACGAGGTGGTCCGCGGCGCGGTGGACCTGGAGTTCCGGCTCAGCAAGGGCGAGCAGGACCTGCTGAACCCGATCGGTGTGAACTGCGTACGGGCCTTCCCCGGCCGGGGCGTGCGGGTGTGGGGCGCCCGCACCCTCTCCTCCGACCCGGCCTGGCGCTACCTGAACGTGCGCCGTCTGTTCAACTACCTGGAGGAGTCGATCCTCCTGGGCACCCAGTGGGTGGTCTTCGAGCCGAACGACGACCGGCTGTGGTCGAGCATCCGGCGCAACGTCACCGCGTTCCTCACCGAGGAATGGCGCCGGGGCGCGCTGTTCGGCCGTACCGCCGAGGAGGCGTTCTACGTCAAGTGCGACCGCGACAACAACCCGCAGGAGTCCATCGACCAGGGCCGGGTCGTCTGCGAGATCGGCGTCTCACCGGTCAAGCCCGCGGAGTTCGTGGTGTTCCGGCTGGCCCAGTTCTCCGACAGCACCAGCCTCATCGACGAGTGACCCCAGGGTCCGCAAGGAAAGGTGACGAACAGTCATGGCAGTGGGCGACGCTCTTTCCACCCATGTCTTCGGCGTGCAGCTCGGGGGCTACCTGGTCGAGTCGGTCCAGGAGATCAGCGGGCTGACCGTCGAGGAGGAGGTGGTCGAGGTCAAGCAGGTCAGCGCGGAGGGCAAGCAGATCATCCGCAAGCAGCCCGGCGCCCGCCAGGCGGGCGAGATCACGATCACCCGCGGGCTCGACCAGAGCAGCGAGTTCACCAACTGGATCAAGGAGACCCTGAACAACGGCGCCGTGAACTCCGCACGGCAGAACCTCACCATCGAGATCAAGGACTCCGAGGGCACCACGGTCCGCCGCATCCAGCTGATGCAGGGCTGGGCCTCCAGGTGGGAGGGCCCGTCGCTGAAGGCGGGCGAGTCGTCCCCGGCCACCGAGTCCGTCACGATCGTGTTCGAGGAGATCATCGTCGAATGAGACGCCGTACGGTGACGGCGGGCAACCTGGAGGAGATCCTCCAGGTGACGGCGCCCGCCCCGGCGACGGAGCAGGCGGCGGCGCCCCCCGCCCCGGCCCCCCGGGAGGACCACGGGCTGCGCACCGAGTTCGAGTTCGAGCTGCCGCGCGGGTACGTCGACGAGGCGGGCACGGTGCACCGCCACGGCGCGATGCGCCTGGCCACCGCCCGCGACGAGCTGCGGCCCCAGATCGACCTGCGGGTCAAGGAGAACCCCGCGTACCTGAGCGTGGTGCTGCTGAGCCAGGTGATCACCCGGATCGGCACTATCACCGACGTGCACGCCGGGATCGTGGAGCGGATGTACGCCACCGACGTCGCCTTCCTCCAGGACTTCTACCGCCGTGTCAACAGCGAGGGCCACACCCGGGCGGCGGTGACCTGCCCCCACTGCGAGGGCGGCTTCGAGGTCGACCTCTCGGGTGGGCGCCTGGGGGAATCGTGACGTACGCCCTCCCCCGGCTCCTGGAGGAGATCGCGTACATCGCCTACCACTTCCACTGGCGGCGCGAGGAGATCCTCGGCCTGACCCACGGCGAGCGCCGGCAGTGGGTGGCCGAGATCGCCCGTATCAACACCCGCGTGAACGAAGGCGGTTGAACACATGGCATGGCGGGACAGGCTGCGCCGCCGGGCCGCCGGGCCGGGCCCCGCGCGCCGTCCGCGGCGTACGGAGCGGCCCGGTGCCGGAGCGGACGGACGGTCCGGCGAGGGGCCGGGCCGGAGCGAGCCCGGCGTTCCGGGCCCCTCCGTGCCCGGCGACTGGGACGGGGGATGGCAGCGCGCCGCTGCGCCGGAACTCACCCTGGCCCGCGCCCCGCTCGGCGTCAGCGACGGCCTCGCCTTCCGTGCGGGCCTGGCCGCCTGGCGGAACCCGTCGTTCGACACCGGCCTGGGGCACGCCCTGCTGCCCACGGCCCCGACCGGCCTGGTGCACGGCGTCACCGGTCCGGCCGCCCCGCGGCCCGTCCACACCGACGGGGGTCCGCTGCTGCTCCGGGCGCTGCGTCCGCGGGATGCGGAAGGCCCGCAGGACGGTACGCCGGACACCGCGAGAGCGACGGACCCGGACACCGTGCCCCCGGGCGGCGCGGCACCGGGCGCTCCGGCCCCGTCCGGCCCGGCGTCCTCGGCCGCACGGTCTCCCCGCGGCCGGGCCGGAGCGGGTTCCGGGGCGGCGCACGCGGGCGCGGGGCGGGAGCCCGCGGCGGCGCGGCACGGCGACGGCGACGGCACCGGGGGCACCGGCGGTCCGGAGGGCGCTCCGCGGAACCGCGGTCCGGTGTCCGCGGGCTCCCCCGCCGCGCTCACCCCGCCCTCCTCTCCCGTCCAGCGGGCCGTGCGGCCGGGCACCGGCCCGGTCGTGGCCCCCGCCGGCACCGGCCCCCGGCCGGCTGTTCCGCAGGTTCCGCTGGTACGACGTGTGTCGGTGGTCCCGGGCGCGGTCGCCGACGGATCCGTGGCCCGGTCCGCTCCCGGCGGGCCCGCGCCAAGGGCGCGGTCCGGCGCGCCCGGAGCGGACCCCGGGCGGGAGCCCTGGCCGCCGGACGCTTCCGGAGGGCGTACGCCGTCCGGCCCGGTGGTCGGGCTCCGCCCCGTGGGGCCGAGCCCGACCACCGCCCGGCACCCGGTCGGGCCCGTGCGCCGTGTCCCCGCGCTGCGGCCCGCCGCCCCTGCGCCCGGCGATCGCACCGCTTCCGGCGCACCCGGCCCCGCACCCGCCACGGCGGCACCGGCCGGAACGAAGGCGGGCCCCACAGCCCCCGCGCAGCGCGCCACCGCGCCCGGGCGAAGCCGCGCGCCCCTCGGCGCCCCGCTGGGCGAACTGCCCTCCACGGCAACACCGTTGGCGGAAGGATCCGCCCCGCGTACCGCGCCCGGCGCCGGGCCCGCGCCCGGTCCGGCGCTGCCCGTCGTCCGGCACCGCACGGAGGGCGCGACCGGCCTCCCGGACCCGTACGACAACGGCGCGAAGGAGGCGGCCCGCGGTGTACCGCAGGGCCCCGCCGCACCGGCCGACGTACCGCGCCGGTCCTCCGGCCCCGGCAAACGCACCGGTGCCCGCGCGCGCGGCGGCCTGGGCGAACCGCTGCCCGCGCTGCCGCCGAGCGCCGGCCTGCCCGGTTCCACCGCGCCCGGCGCCCGCGCCTCCCGTGCGGCGTCCGGCTCGGACGCCCCGCACCGGGAGCGGACGGCCGGTGCCGCCCCGGTGCCGCCCGCGGCGGAGGGCGGCCGGACACCCGCCGGGACCGCACCGCGTACCGTGCCCGCGCCCCGTGTGCCGGGGGGAGGCGGAGCGGACGCGCCGCTGCTGGGGGCGGGCGATGTACAGCGCCGCCTCGCCGGCCACTCCTCCACCGCCGCCCCCGCGGAGCCCGGCCCCGCGCTCCACGGGGACGGGCCCGCCACACCGCTGGTGACGCCGTCCCCGGCCGCCTCGCCCCACCGCCCGGCACGCGAGAACACCGCGGGCGCGCCGGACGGTTCGAGCGCGACCGGCAGACCGGGCACGTCGGGCGTGCCGGACACCGCGGGAGCGACGGACCCGGCGGGAAGCGCGCGACGCCACGGCACGGTGCCCGGCGGGCCGGGTCCCGGCGGGCAGCGGCCCCACCGCCCCGCCGCCCGGGTCCCGGTCGTCGTCGCGCGGGCCGCGGCCGAGGGAACCGGGGGCGCGGGGATCGCCCGAACCTCCGGTGCGGCCGGCCCCCGCCCCCTCACCGTGACCCGCTCCGGGAAGCGTTCCGCCCCGCAGGCGCCCCGCATCCTCTCGCTGCTCGCCGCGCGCCCCCTCTCCCTGAACACCCGGATCCCCGAAGGGGTGGCGCCGCCTGCCGCGTCCCGTTCGGGCGACCGTCCCGTGGTGGCGGTGCGCCGGCCCGCCGCACCGGTGGCAGGCCAGGAGGGCCTCGGGGTGCCGGCCGCGCGGCCGGCGCCGGGTCCGCCCGCGGCCACCCCGGCGGGACCGCGGGCGCGGCGGGCCGCGACCGCGCGCCCCGGGCCGGGGGCTCCGGGCGAACGGGGGACCGGTTCGCCAGGCCCCGTCCAGCGCGTCCCGGTCGTCCGGCCCGCGCCGCCCCGCCCGGAGGCGCCCGCGGAGGCCGCCGCCCCGCCGGCGCGGTCCCTGCCGGTGGCCGCCCCTCAGGCGTCGGCGCCCACCCTCCCGGTGTCCACGTCCGGCCCGGCCGCGCGGCCGGAACCGGCGGGGACCGCCCCCGTGGTCCGGTGGAAGGCCGCCCCGCCGGGCGCCCGGTCCGCGGCGGGCGGGACCGGCCGGGCGGCGGCCCCTGTACAGCGCGACGCCACCGGCACCGGTGGCACCGCCGCGTCCGCGGGCGCACCGGCCGGAGCGGTGCGGACGCGCGGTCGGCCCCGGCCGGCCTCCACGCCGTCCGCGCCCTCCTGGTCGCCTGCGCCGGCCGCCTCCGGCGTGGACGCGGCCGGGCACGCCGGGACACCGCAGGACCCCGGCCTCGACCTGGACGACCTGGCGCGCCGCCTGCTCGACCCGGTGGCACGGCTGCTCCGCACCGAGCTGCGGCGCGGCCGGGAGCGCATGGGCCGCCCCCACGACGGACGCCGCTGAGGGCCCGAAGGCAAGGAACGGATGACGGACGGATGACGGACAACATCTTCGCGACGAGCGTGTTCTTCCGGCTCGCGATCGGCGGCAACGACCTGGGCGCCTTCCACACCTGCTCCGGCATGGGCGCCGAGGTCGAGATGGAGACCTACGCCGAGGGCGGCAACAACGGCTTCACCTGGCACCTGCCCGGCCGCGTGACCTGGTCGAACATCACACTCACCCGGCCGGTCACCTCCGACACGGCGAAGATCGGCCGCTGGCTCGACCAGACGCTGCGGCGAGTGGAGCCCAAGGACGGCGAGATCGTGGCGCTGAAGCCGGACCTGACCCGGATCATCGGCTGGCAGGTGTTCGGGATCGTCCCGGTGCGCTGGCAGGGGCCGTCCTTCGACCCCTCCAGCTCCCAGGCCGCGGTGGAGACCCTGGAGATCGCCCACGAGGGGCTGCGCCCCTCCTGACCCGGCCCCGTCCCTCCACCCGCCACCCACGTCTCCGTCTCCGTCTCCGGAAAGGAAGTCCCGGCATGTCCTCAGCGGTCCGCTCCAGCCGGGCCAGGGCCCAGCTGACCCTGAAGGAACCCCCCGCCTCGGTCGGCGCGAAGCCCGGCGGGACGATCGCGCGGCTGGACCTCCAGTTCAACCCCTCCACCCTGGAGCTGCGCAAGACCACCGAGTGGCGCCGCTCCCCGTCGCGGATGGCGGGGCAGTCGGCGCTGCCGGAGTTCGTCGGCAGCGGCCCGCGCACGCTGAGCCTGGAGGTGTTCCTGGACGCCACCGCCACCCACGACGACTCCGTGGAGCAGGCGGTGGAGAAGCTGATGAAGGCGTGCGTGCCGACCCCGGCCAGCCTGGGCCGCAGGAAGCCGGCCAGCCCGTGGGTGCGGTTCGAGTGGGGCACCGCGCGGACGACCTCGTTCGACGGGGTGCTCTCCAGCCTGTCGGTGACGTACACGCTGTTCGACGTGGACGGCAGGCCGCTGCGGGCCACCTGCGCGCTGTCGGTCGAGGAGGCGAGCGTCGATCCGCCGGGCCAGAACCCGACGTCCGGCGCGCGCACCGCACGCAGCACGCACACCGTGGTGGCGGGCGACAGCCTGGCCCTGCTGGCCTGGCGGGAGTACGGCGACGCGACGGCCTGGCGGGTCATCGCGGAGGCGAACGGAATCGACGACCCGATGGCGCTCGCGCCCGGCACCGAGCTGGTGGTGCCGGGGCTGCGGGACGCGGGCGGTGAGGAGGAGCGGTGACCACATCCGAGGCGCGGGGCGGCCGGTCGTTCGCGGCGGACCCCGTCGTGGAGACGCCGGCCGAGCTCCCGCCCGTCTGGGCCGCCCAGCTCGTGAGCTGCGTGGTGGACGAGAACGTGGGCCTGCCCGACGCGGCACAGCTCACCTTCCGCGACCCCGACCACGAGTTCCTCAAGGCGACCGGCATCACCATCGGCACCCCGCTGCGGGTGTCGGTGGTGACCGTGTCCGGGCAGGCGCGCGAGCGGCTGTTCGACGGCGAGGTGACGGCCCTGGAGGTGGACCGCGACCGCACGGGCTCGTTCACGGTGGTGCGCGCCTACTCCAGGGCGCACCGCCTCCAGCGGGGCCGGAAGGTGGTGGCCTACCGGAACATGACGGCCGCGGCGATCGTCCGCAAGGTGGCCGCCGGGGCCGGACTGGCCTGCGGAACCGTGCAGGCCGCGCCGGTCACCTACCGGCAGCTCTCCCAGGCGAACGTGTCCGACTGGGAGTTCCTGCAGTTCCTGGCGGCGGAGAGCGGCGCGCAGGTACGCGTCGACGACCAGGGGCTGCTCCAGTTCACCAGGCCGCGGAAGGCGTCCGGCGCGCCAGCGCCCTCGACCCCGGCCACGCGGAACCCGATGGTGCTGGAGTACGGCCGGAACCTGCTGGCGCTGCGGGCCTCGCTGTCGGCGGCGGACGGGGCGTCGTCGGTGGAGGTGCGCGGCTGGGACGTCACCACGAAACGGCCGCTGGTGGCCCGGCAGCCGTCGGTGGACAGCGAGACGGCGGTCCCGGGCCTGAGCCCGGCGTCCGCCACCCGGTTCGGCACGTCGGCGAAACTGGCCGTCACCGACACCCCGTACCGCACCCAGGCCGAGACGACCGCGGTCGCGGACGCCACGGCGGCCCGGGTCGGCGCGGGCTTCGCCGAGCTGGAGGCGGTGGCCGAGGGCAACCCCCGGCTGCGGGCGGGCAGACCCGTGGCGCTCGGCAACGTCGGGCAGGCGTTCTCGGGCCGCTACACGGCCACGGCGGTGCAGCACGTCCTGGAGCCGCACGGCGGGTACCGGACGACGGTGTGGGTCGGCGCCAGCCCGGACCGCTCCCTGACCGGCCTGGTGACCGGTGCCAACGCGCCCTCCCGCAGCCCGCGCATGCCGGGCCTGGCGATCGGCGTGGTGACGGACGTGCGCGAGCCGGACGGCGCCGAACGCGGCGGGGTGCGGCTGAAGTTCCCCTGGCTGGACGACACCTATGTCACCGACTGGGTGCGCACCGTGCAGTGGGGCGGCAGGGGCGGCGGAGGCGTGGTCAGCCCGGAGGTCAACGACGAGGTCCTGGTCGGCTTCGAGCAGGGCCTGCTGGACAGCCCGTACGTCATCGGCGGGCTCTACAACGGCGTGGACAAGCCCTCGCCCCACGACGTGCCGCTGGTCGACCCGACCAGCGGGAGGGTCAACCGCCGCTCCGTGGTGTCGCGTTCGGGACACCGGGTGGAACTGCTGGACGCACGCGCCCCGGGCCCGTCCGGGGTCCGGCTCACCACCGGTGACGAGCGCCTCGAGGTGTTCCTCGACGACCGGCGGGACCGGATCGAGCTGACGGTGTACGCCAGGGGCCGGCAGCCCCTCACCTCCGTCCTGCTCGACGGCCGGGGCATCACCCTGGACGCGGGACGGGGCGACGTGAGCGTGTCGGGCCGGAACGTGAACATCGACGGCCGGGTCGGGGTGCGGATCGGCGGCCGTTCGGTGAGCGTCACCGGCAGCTCGGACGTCACCGTCGACGGCGGTCTGCTCGGCGTCCTCAAGGCCAAGCTCATCCGGATCAACTGACCCCCGCCCGCCGCCCCCTGCCTCTGCCCGCTGTCCCCGACACCCCGAGGAGCACCGCATGCCAGCCGCAGCCCGTACCGGTGACCCGACCGACCACGGCGGCCGGATCACCGCCCCGCCGCCCGGCGCCGCCACGGCGGTGGCGCGCGTGCTGATCGGCGGCCGTCCCGCAGCCGTCACGGGCAGCCTGACCGTCTGCCCCCTCCCCCAGCACGCGGCCCTGGGTCCGGCCAACGTGATCACGCCCGGCCCGGCGGCGGCCGTCACGGGAACCGTCCTCATCGGCGGCCTGCCCGCCGCGCGGGCACGCGACCGGAGCGCGTGCGGCGCGACCGTCCTGACCGGCGCCGCGAACGTCCTGATCGGAGGCGCGTGATGAGCGAGCGGTTCATCGGCCGGGGCTGGGCGTTCCCGCTGCGGGTCGGGCCGACCGGCGGGATCGGCATGGTCGACAGGGAGCGGGAGATCGAGGAGGCGATCCGCCTGGTGCTCGGCACCGCGCCCGGCGAGCGCCCCATGCGCCCCGAGTTCGGCTGCGGCATCCACGAACACGTCTTCGCCCCCGGCGACGGCGCCACCGCCGGACGCGTCGCGCAGCAGGTGCGCGAGGCCCTGGAGCGCTGGGAGCCGCGCATCGCGGTGGACGAGGTGGTGGTCGCCTTCGACGCCGTGGAGGCCGGCACCCTCTACATCGACGTGCACTACACCGTGCGTTCCACCAACGACCGGCGCAACCTGGTCTTTCCCTTCTACACGATCCCCTCCGAGGAGGGGGCCGGGGAACGGGGCGCCGACTGATGGCCCTGCCCTCCCCCAACCTGGACGACCGGCGGTTCCAGCAACTGGTCGACGAGGCCAAGCGGTACGTGCAGCAGCGCGCCCCGGAGTGGACCGACCACAACGTCTCCGACCCGGGCGTCACCCTGATCGAGACGTTCGCCTACCTCGTGGACCAGTTGCTGTACCGGCTGAACCGGGTTCCGGACAAGAACTACACCGCGTTCCTGGACCTGCTGGGCATCCGCCTGTTCCCACCGGCCGCGGCCGTGGCCGAGGTCGACTTCCACCTGTCGGCGCCGCAGCCCGACACGGTGGTGCTGCCCGCGGGCACGGAGGTGACCGCCGCGCCCGCCGCGCCGGGCGAGACCGGCGAGACCGGGGACGCCGTGGTGTTCGCGACCACGGACGAACTGCGCGTCGTTCCCAGCGAGTTGACGCGCCTGGTGACCGCACCCCGCAACGGTGAGCAGACCGACCGCACCGGGGCGCTCGCCGAGGGCCGCGACGTGCTCTGCTTCCAGGCGGCGCCGGAGCCGGGCGACGCGCTGCTGTTCGGCCTGCCGGCGGCGGTGCCGCGCTGCATCGTCGCGGTGCGCCTGGACAGCCGTGTGGAGGGTGTCGGCGTGGACCCGCGCCAGCCCCCGCTGGTGTGGGAGGCGTGGGACGGCGGCGGCTGGCGGGTGTGCGAGACCGGTGCGGACACCACCGGTGGGCTGAACCGGCCCGGCGAGGTCATCGTGTACGTGCCGGCCGGGCACACGGCGTCGGTGATCGGCGGGACGCGGGCCGGCTGGCTGCGCTGCCGCGTCACCGAGGCGGAGCCGGGGCAGCCGTTCTACTCGCAGTCCCCGACGGTGCGCGAGGCGGCGGTGTTCACCGTGGGCGGCACCATGTCCGTCGAGCACGCCGAGACCGTGACCGACGTGCCGCTGGGCGTCTCCGAGGGGGTCGCCGGGCAGACGTTCCGGCTCGACCGCCCACCGGTCCTCCTCGACGGCGAGCCCCCCGTGGTGGAGGTGTCCTCGGCCGAGGGGTGGCAGCGCTGGGAGGTGGTGGAGCACTTCGGCCGCTCCGGGCCCGACGACCGGCACGTCCGCGTGGACGCCACCACCGGCGAGTTCGACTTCCCCCCGGTGCTGCGCGAGCCGGACGGCACGCTGCGGCGGTGCGGCGCCGTGCCCCCCAAGGGCGCCCGGGTGCGGGTGGCCCGCTACCGCACCGGCGGCGGCCCGGCGGGCAACGTCGCCCGCGGCGCGATCCGCGTGCTGCGCAGCTCCGTCCCGTACGTCGCGCGGGTCGTCAACCGGGAGGCGGCACGCGGCGGCGTCGCCGGCGAGACCGTCGCCAACGCCAGGCTGCGGGCGCCGGAGGTGCTGCGGACGCAGGAGCGCGCCGTGACCGCCGAGGACTACGAGGTCATCAGCCGCCTCGCGGCACCCTCGGTGCGCCGGGTCCGCTGCCTGCCCGCAGGCGGCGACGCGGGCGCGGTACGGGTCCTGGTGGTCCCGGACGCCGTCGCCGACGAGGACGGCCGGCTCCGCTTCGAGCAGCTCATCCCCTCCGACCAGGTGCTCCGGGCGATCACCGCGAGCCTGGACGAACGGCGTCTGATCGGCACCCGCCTCGTCGTGGAGCCGCCGGTCTACCAGGGCGTCACCGTGGTGGCCCGGCTCGCGGCGGCGCCGGACGACGCCGGCCGGGTGCGCGACGCGGCGCTCGCCGCGCTGTTCCGGTACCTCGACCCGCTGCGCGGCGGCCCCGACGGCACCGGGTGGCCGTTCGGGCGGCCGGTGCAGTACGGGGAGGTCTTCGGCGTGCTGCAACGCGCCTGCGGCGACGCGCTGGTGGAGGACATCCGGCTGTTCCCCGCCGACCCGGTCACCGGGCGGCGCGGCGCGCCGGCGGACCGCATCGACGTGGCCGCGGGCGCGCTGGTCTTCTCCCACCAGCACCAGGTGGCCGTCACGGCCGCCGGACCGGAGGCACGGGGATGAGCCGAGCCGCCGTGCCCGGGCTGCCGAGCAGGTATCCGATCGGCGGGCAGCTGCCCGCCCTGTACGCCGACGACGACCTCGCGCAGCGGTTCACCTCCGGTCTCGACACCGTCCTCGCACCGGTCTTCGCGACCCTCGACAACCTGCCCTCCTACTTCGACCCCCGGGTGGCCCCGGCCGACTTCCTGGTCTGGCTGGCGTCGTGGGTGGGCGCCGCCGACGACCCGCGGTGGCCCCTGGCGGCGCGCCGGGAGGCGGTCGCCCGCGCGGTGGAGCTGCACCGGTGGCGCGGCACCGGGCGCGGCCTGGTCGAGGGCCTGCGGCTGGCACTCGGCGTGCACGCCGAGGTGACCGGGGACGGCGGAGCGGCGTGGTCGCGCACCGCCGGTGCCGACCTCCCGCCGAAACCCTCCTCCGAGACCCTGGTCCGGGTGTGGCCGGGCCCCGGAACGCGGGTGGACCCGGACCGGGTCCGCGCGATCGTCCGGGCCATGTGCCCGGTGCACACCGCCTGCCGGGTGGAGGTCCTGCCCGGTCCGCCCGCCGACGAGGGGAGGTGACGTCATGCGCGCGTGTCCCGCGTGCGGGACGTCCAACGGCCCGGACGACGACTTCTGCGGCAACTGCGGCACGTACCTGGGCTGGTCGCACACCCCGCCGGACCCGGGCACACGCCCGGAGCCCCCGGCCCCGCCGGCCCCCGGTCCGGATCCGGACTCCGCCCCGGACCCCGCACCGCCCGCGGACGGACCCGCGTCCGCCGCGCCCCTCCCCACCTCGCCGTCGCGCACCCGGCCGGCGGGCCGCGGCCGCGACGAGGCGACGGGAACGGGCTCCGCGCGAGCCGCGGGCCCACGCTCCGACGACGCGGGCATCGGCGCCGGACCCGGCCGGGAGGAGGGCACGAGCCCTCCCCCGCAGGCCGGACCCGGCCCTGCCCGCACCGGGGAAATCCCCGCCCCCGGGGCGCCGGCGCCGGAGCCCGTGCAACCCGTGCGCCCCGCGAAACCGGTGGCCCCGCGCCCCGTCGTACGCCCCGCGGCGGTGCCGGACGAGGTGGCGGGGGCGCCCTGCCCCGCCTGCGGCACGCCCAACCCGCCGGAGCGCCGGTTCTGCCGCCGCTGCGCGGCCGTGCTGAACCCCGCCGCCGGGCCCGCCCCGCTGCCGTGGTGGCGGACCGTGTGGCCGCTCCGCCGCCGGGTGCGGGCGGGCTCGGGCCGGGCGGTGCGGTTCCTGGTGATCCTGGCCGCGGTGGTGGCCCTGTGCGCGGGCGGACTCCTGCTGCTGCCGGCCGGACGCACCGTGTTCGAGGACGCCCGGGACAAGATGAGCAGACCCAGGCCCGTGACCCCGGTGGGCATAGAGGCGAGCGCCGAGGTCCCCCGGCACCCGGCGGCGAACACCACGGACGGGCTGAGCAACCGCTACTGGGGCGCACCCGCACCGGGCGCCTGGGTGACCTACACGTTCCGTACGCCGTTCCGGCTGGTCGATCTGATCATCACCAACGGCGCGTCCACCTCCCCCCAGGAGTACGCCCGCCAGGCACGCGCGCTCCGCCTGGACCTGGAGGTGACGAGGCAGGACGGCACGAGGCACCGCCAGGAGCTCACCCTCGGCGACAAACCGGGCCCCCAGACGTTCCCCGTCGGGATCGGCGACGTGAAGACGGTACGTCTGGTCCTGCGCTCGGCCGTCGATCTCACCACGGACCGTCACCTGGCCCTGGCGGAGGTGGAGTTCTTCCGGAGAGGCTGATCCGGCGCCCCCGCGCCCCGGCGGGCCGGTCAGGGGTTCGGCCCCGGCGCCGTGCTCCGTGCCGGCTCGGCAGGCCCCCCGAAAACTCCGGTGAGCCGGTGGCCGTCCCTGGTTATGCTGCCTCGTCCTGAGCAGGCCAGGGAGGTCCTCCGCCATGAGCAGCACCACGTCGCCCTTTCCCGACCGGATCGAGCTCGCGGGAGAGGGGCTCGTCCTGCGGGACTGGACGGAAGCGGACCTGGCCGCGATGCCGGACCTGTTCGACCACCCCGACATCGCGTACTGGACGCCGATCGCCTCGCCCTTCGACGAGGCTGCCGCCCGCGCGCGGCTGGACCGGGCCCGGCGACTGCGGGCGGAGGGCACGGCCGTCCTGCTCGCCATCACCGTCGACGGCCGCGCGCCGCTGGGCGAGGTGATGCTGCGGCGCGCTCCCGAGGGTATGGAGATCGGCTACGCGGTCGGCCCGGCGCACCGGGGCCGGGGGCTGGCCGCGCGGGCGGTGCGGGTGATGGCCGCGTACGCCTCCGAGCGGCTGGGCGCGGAGCGCGTGATCCTGGAACTGGAGGCGGAGAACGCCGCCAGCGTCGCCGTGGCGGCCAAGGCGGGCTTCAGCCTGCTCGACGTACCGCTGATCGAGGGCGAGGAGAAGGGGCGGCCCTACGTCCTGCAGACCTGGGCCCTGGACCTGCCCTGACACGGAGACCCCCGGGAATCCACGGACGGGGTTCCCCGGCCGTCCCCGCGGGCCGAAGCCTGGGCCGATCCGGTGACTCCCGGCGGGGCGGCACCGCGACTGCCGTGGTCCCCGTCCGGCCGGGACGACCATGCAGACGTGCGGCGGCGTCGGACCCGGGAGGAACCGTGAGGAGACAGGACGGCACAGCGGTGGCCACGGGGGTCACCCCCGAACGCCTTGCCGGGCTCCGCGCGTGGAATCTCGGGCTCACACTGCTGCACCTGGTACAGGCCGCGGCGGTCGTCCTCCTCGCCGGAGACTTCTCGATCACCGTCACCTCCTCCGTCCCCGAGGGACCGCCGGGAACGGACGCGCCCGCTCCCGAAGCGCTGTTCGACGTGCCGATCGGCTGGGCGGTCTCCGTCTTCCTCGCCCTGGCGGCACTGGACCATCTGCTGACGGCGACGGTGTTCCGCGGCACCTACGAACGCGACCTCAGGCGCGGCGTCAACCGGTTCCGGTGGCTGGAGTACTCGCTGAGCGCGACCCTGATGGTGCTCCTCATCGGGTTCTACTCGGGCATCACCGCCGTCAACGCCGTCATCGTCGTCGTCGGCGCCAACGTCGGGATGATCCTCTTCGGCTGGGTCGAGGAGATGATGAACCCGCCGGGACGGACGGCGACCACGATGCTTCCGTTCTGGTTCGGAACGCTGGTCGGCGTGACGCCGTGGATCTCGATCGCGTACAACATCGTCGCGGCCGGGACCGTCCCCGGCTTCGTGTACGGGATCGTTCTCGTCCAGGCCGCCCTCTTCTTCAGCTTCGGTCTCAACCAGTGGCTCCAGTACCGCGAAGTCGGCCGGTGGTCCGACTACGCGTACGGCGAGAAGGCCTACCTGGTCCTCAGCCTCGTGGCGAAGTCGCTGCTGGCCTGGCAGATCTTCGCCGGCTCGCTGGCCGGCTGAGCCCGGAGCGCCGCGGCACGGCGGACCGCCCCGCCGACCGGTGGGAGCGACTGGACACGGCCCGTTCCGTACCCTGGCGGCATGCGCATGCGCCCCACCCTGAGCTGGACCCCCGCCGAGGACCTGCCGCCGGGCACCACGGATCCGGAGCCGGTCGCCGATGCGCTGGGCGCCGGTGGCGTGCTGGTGCTCAGCGGGGCGGGCATCTCCACCGAGTCGGGCATCCCCGACTACCGGGGCGTGGGCGGGAGCCTGAGCCGGCACACCCCGATGACCTACCAGGACTTCACCGCCTGCGCCCGGGCCCGGCGCCGGTACTGGGCGCGCAGCCACCTGGGCTGGCGTACCTTCGGCCGCGCCCGCCCCAACGCCGGGCACCGGGCCGTGGCCGCCTTCGGGCGGCACGGCCTGCTCTCGGGTGTGATCACCCAGAACGTCGACGGCCTGCACCAGGCCGCCGGCAGCGAGGGCGTCGTGGAACTCCACGGAAGCCTGTCCCGGGTCGTCTGCCTCTCCTGCGGCGCCTCCAGCCCGCGCCGCGAACTCGCCCGGCGGCTGGAGGAGGCCAACGCGGGCTTCGAGCCGGTGGCCGCGGGAATCAACCCGGACGGTGACGCCGATCTCACCGACGAACAGGTCGGGGACTTCCGCGTGGTGCCCTGCACGGTCTGCGGCGGCGTCCTCAAACCGGACGTGGTGTTCTTCGGCGAAGCCGTTCCGCCCCCGCGGGTCGAGCACTGCCGCAGGCTGGTCGGCGAGGCGTCCGCGCTGCTGGTCCTGGGGTCGTCACTGACGGTGATGTCCGGGCTCAGGTTCGTCCGCCAGGCGGCCCGGGAAGGGAAGCCGGTGCTGATCGTCAACCGGGATCCGACCCGGGGCGACGGGCACGCCCTCACCCGGGTCGCGCTTCCCCTGGGAGCAGCCCTCACCACCGTGGCCGGCCGGCTGGGCATCCCCGTGGACGGCCAGGCGGCGGCCCGGGCGAGACGATGACGAAGGCGGGGCGCCGCCGAGGCCCGAGGCCCACCGCACCGGCTCTCCGCGTCCATGTGGAGCCGCAGCGCCAAGCCCGCCTCCGCCTGCGGTCGCGGGGTCGTGATCGCGGGGCTGTGGCCGCAGGGCTGTGTTCACGGGGCCCGTTCCGCCCGCGTCCGCATCACCGCCCCGACCGGTGGCCGGACCGGGCAGTGGCCTGCCTCAGGCCGGCTTGCGCCACACGGAGATGTGCTTCGCGGAGTCCTGGGTGAACGGCGCCCCGTCCCAGTCCGCGACGCGCCGCTCCAGCTCCAGCCCTGCGATCCGTGCCATCAGGTCGAGCTCGGCAGGCCAGGCGTACCGGTGCCGGGAGGCGTCGCGGCGGTAGCGGCCGTCGTCGCCGTCGGGGGTGAAGTGGTGCGAGACGAGAATCTGCTCCACCAGGTCGAAGGTGTCGAAGCCGAGATGCCGCTCGGAGACGTCGAACGGCACCGCGACCTGGCCGGGCGGAAGGAACCGCAGCTGCGGCACGCCCAGCTCGATGACGAACCGGCCGCCGGGCCTCAGATGACGTGCGGCGTTGCGGAAGCACTCGACCTGCTCGTCCTGCGTGAGCAGGTTCGTGATGGTGTTGTAGACGAGGTAGACCAGCGTGAACTCGCCGGGGACGACGGTCGTGGCCATGTCCCCGATGACGACCGGCAGCGTGTCCTCGTCGATCTTGCGCCGCAGGACGGCCGCCATGTGCTCGGACAGTTCGATGCCCGCCACCGGCACGCCGCGTTCCCGGAGCGGAACGCCCACCCGCCCGGTTCCGATGGCGAACTCCAGTGCCCGGCCGTCGCCGGCGAGTTCGGCGAGGAAGGCGAGGGTCGGTCCGAGAACGGCGGCCGAGGACATCTCGGTCTCCCCGGCGTCGTAGCGCTCGGCGGTCTCGCGGGTCCACAGCTCACTGCTCGTCACGGGCGACCACTTTGCCGGGCGCGGAGGGGCGTTGTCGACGCATTTACCCTCCACCGGCCGCGCACCGGTTGTGCGGGCGGTCGGCCTGCCGAGTCCGGGGGAGGCAACGCCGGGCCGGGAAGGTTGCCCGGTTCCGGCAATGAGCTCCGGCGTGGGCAAGTGCGACGATGCCCCTGGCTGCGGACGCCGCACGGGTGTGCGGCGGAGTGGAGACGGACCGGACGGATACGGCGACACGGCGGGGCCGCGTCGTCCGTCGGACGGGCAGCCGCCGTGTGATCAAGGATTGGCTGGAGAAGATGCTGTTCTCGGTCCCCGAGTCCGGTTGGTGGCTGATCGCGCTCGCGGCGACGGCGTTCTTCATGATCGGCATGCGAGCTCTGATCCACGGCATGAGGCTCCCGGATGAACCGCGAAGCGCGTGGGAACGGCAGAGCAGGCGGAGGAGGCAGGCGTTCTACCTCGTGACCCCCGTGTTCGCCGCCGCTGTCCTGGCGGTCAACCTGCTCCGGCCCGGGCCGGCACCGGAGCTCCTGTTCCTGTACAGCGTCGCGTTCGTCTCCGTACCGGTCGCCCTCTTCCCGGTCCGCGCCCGGGTACTCAGGGACTACATCGCCCAGCAGCAGAACCCCGGCGCCACGGCCGGACCTGACCGGCTCACGATGGCCTGGATCACCGGCTTCCTGTGCACGGTGATCCTGGTGGCCGTGTTCGCGCTGCCGGCGACGCGGTACGACATGTGAGCCGGTACCGTACGGCGGCCTCCAGGTGCCACCGGCGGTAACGGGCCGTGCCGAGCGGCACGGCGCTACCCGGCGTCGAGCTGGTGGTCGGCCCACACGTGGCTCTCGGGCAGCAGATCGGTGACGGGAACGGCCCGGAGGCGGTCGCCGGCTCCGACGATGACCTTCAGGGCCGGGAAGTGGTCGAGAAGGGCTTGGCGGCAGCGGCCGCACGGAGGGACCACCCCCCGGTCGCGGTCGCCCGGGCCGGGCAAGGCAGGGACCGGATCGCCGCGCGCCGCTTCCGGCATAGTGGTCGGCATGCTGCAGGTGTGCCCGAACGGAGCGCGGACCCGCGACGAGTGCTCCTCCCTCCCCCTGTCCCCCGCGGAGCTGGCGGCCGAGGCCGCTCGCGCGGTGGCCGCCGGAGCGGAGGACGTCCACCTCCATCCCAAGGACGCCGAAGGCGCGGACACCCTGGAGCCGTCGGCGGTGGCACGGGCGGTCACGGCGGTGCGCCGAGCCGTACCGGCCCGGGTGCGGATCGGGGTCACCACCGGCGCGTGGGCCGCCCCGGATCCCGTCCGGCGCGCCGCACTCGTCCGCTCCTGGCCGGTGCTGCCCGACCACGCCTCGGTGAACTGGCACGAGGAAGGCGCCGAGGAGGTGGCCGGCGCGCTGCTGGAGCGCGGCATCGGGGTGGAGGCGGGCATCTGGTCGGGGACGGACGGGGCCCGCCGCTTTCGCGCCTCGCCGCTGGCGGGCCGGGTGCTGCGGGTGCTCGCCGAGGTCACCGACACCGATCCGGCGACGGCGTCCGGCACCGCCTCGGCCCTGCTGGCGGAGCTGCCCGGGGACCTGTCCGCGCCGGTCCTGCTCCACGGGGAGGACGGCGGCGCCTGGCCCGTGCTGCGGCTGGCGGCCCGGCTGGGCCTGGACACCCGGATCGGCCTGGAGGACGTCCTGAGCCTGCCGGACGGCTCGCCGGCCGCGGACAACGCCGCCGTGGTACGGGCGGCGCGGGCCCTGCTGGAGGCGGAGCGGCGCTGACCCCGGAAGCTGCCGGACGACGGGGGCAGGCTCGCCGTGGTGCGGGGACGCGGCGGGATCACCGCCGCACCGGGCCGCTTCACCGACCGTGGCACGGCGGGAGGGCCGGGATCTGCCCCGTACCGCCAGGTTGCCGATGCCCTGTCAGGGAGCATTCCCCCGGCTGGGGACCGGGCCGGCGTTCCGGCCTCTTCGCGTCCGGCGGCCCGGTGCCAGCCGTCCCGGAGGCCGATACCGAAGCCGGCCTCGAGGAGTTCGGCATCGCCGCCCGGCTCGTCGACGCGAGCGGACTGACCGCCGTCGCGATGCCGTTCGGCGGCCTGGAGGCGATCGGCCCCGGCCCGGCCGCCCGCCGCACGGCCCCGGAGAACACGCGATGGCCTGCGGCGACCCCGGCCGGGGCAGCCGCCCTTCCCGGGCCTGGACGGCAGGCGGTGGGGACCCCCTCCGGCCCGGGGTCATACGCCATGCGAAGCGACCGGCGGCGGGTCGGACCGCCGCCGGTCGCGACCGGGCCCCCGGGCCTGTGTTCCAGTCCTCGCCGTCCGGCACGGATCACACGGCGGCCCCCGGTCTCCCGGCCGTGTGTCCGCGCCGGGCCGTCGCCGGTCAGCCCTGAACCGGCTCGGTCACGAACCGGACCTGCGCTTCCAGTTTCCGCGCCAGGGCCTGCGCCTCCTCGGGGGTGTCCGCGCCGACCGCGATGTGGCCGACGCGGTTCTCCACCGAGCGGTGCGGTTCGATGACCGCGCCGGGGGCGACGGCGAGTTCCGCGTGGATGACGGCCGGGTGGGACACCGCCTCTTCCCAGCCCTCGACGGCGGCCAGGCGGCCGGGCGGCGGGGTCAGGAAACGGATCGCGGAGCCCCGGACGGGCTTCAGGGCGGCCTTGTCCACCGGGTTGCCCAGGACATCGTCGTAGACCAGGCCGAACCACTCCAGGCCGGGGATCACGTGCGCCAGCATGCGGTGGATCCAGCCGCCGGCATTGCGGACGTGGACCTCGCCGAGGACCACGCCCCGCTCGGTCCACCACAGTTCGACGTGGAACTGCCCGTACCGCAGCTCCAGCGCGGCCAGCGCGGCGGTGACCTGACGCTCGATCTCGCGGGCGGTGCCCTCCGGCAGGATCGCCGGGATCACGTACTCGACCTCGAAGAAGTTGGGCGGCGGCAGCAGTTCCTTGGAGGTCAGCGCCAGCACGTGCGGCTTGCCGTCCAGGAAGACGCCCTCGGCGCTGTACTCGGGTCCCTCGACGAACTCCTCGACTATGAAGGACCCTTCGCCGGGCAGGAACCCCAGGGCGGCGGACAGCTCCCCGGGCCCGTCGATGCGCGTGACGCCCTCGCTGCCCATGGCGTCGCGCGGCTTCACCACCCAGGGTCCGGTCGTCTCGGCCAGGAAGGTTCGCGCCGCCTCCTCGTCGGCGCACACCGTGAAGCGCGGCTGCGGGAAACCGGCGGCGGCCAGGTGGGCCCGCGCCTCGTCCTTGGTACGCACCCGGCGCACGGCCCGCGGCGTGTTGCCGGGCGCACCGAGCGCTTCGGCGACCTCGGCCACCGCCTCCTGGGCCATCTCCCGCACACCGAAGACGATGTCGTAGCGCTCCCCGGCGGCGGCCCGCTCGCGGGCCCAGGCGGCGCTCTCGCCGGGCGCCGAGAAGTCGACCGCCGACACGGCGTCGGCCTGGGCGGTGATGGTGGGCGTGGCGGTGAGGGTCGCCTCCTGGTTGGTGACGTGGATCCGCAGACCGCGCCTGCGCGCCTGCTCAAGCGCCGTCGTCACGACGTCGACGGCGAGAGTGGCGTTCCCGGCGCCGCCGACGAAGAGCAGCTGACGGTCAGCCTCGGCCATCTGAAACTCCTGGGGTGGTGAAGGTGCGGACGGGTGCGGGTCAGAACGTGAGCAGGAGCTTGCCGGTGGTGGCGCGGCTCTCCAGCAACCGGTGCGCCTCGGCGGCCTCCTCCAGCGGCAGCACGGTGTGCACGAGCGGCTTGGCCACACCCTGGGCGAGATGGCGGAAAACGGCCGCGCCGGCGGCGCGCAGGGTCTCGGCGTCGTACACGTGGTCCTTCATCGTGGGCCGGGTCAGGTACAACGAGCCACCGCCGCGCAGCAGTTCCACATCCAGTGGCGGTACGGGACCGCTGGAGAGCCCGCACAGCGCGAGCGTACCGCGCCGACCGAGGCTGCGCAGGCTGGTGAGGTAGGTGGCGGCGCCGACCGAGTCGTACACGACGTGCGCCCCGCGGCCGCCGGTCAGTTCACGCACGGCCTCGTCGAACCCTTCGTAGGCGAGGGTGTGGTGGGCGCCCGCCTCGCGGGCCACCGCCTGCTTGTCGGGGCTGGAGGCCACACCGATCACGGTGGCACCGCGCGCGGCTGCGAACTGAACCAGAAGGCGGCCGAGGCCGCCCGCGGCGGCGAGGACGACCACGGTCTCGTCCTCGGCGACGGGGTGCGTCTGGTGGGTGAGGTAGTGGGCGGCGATCCCCTGCAGGGTCACGGCCGCTGCATCCGCCAGGTCCACGTCGTCGGGTACCGGGATCAGCTTTTCCTCGGGGACCGCGGTGTACTGGGCGTAGGCACCGAGCTGGGTGGCGTACGCGACCCGGGCGCCCGGCGCGAACGCGGTCACCCCCTCGCCCACCGCCGCGACGGTGCCGGCGCCCTCCTGGCCCGGGGTGAAGGGGGGCTCGGCCGGATAGGTGCCGTTGCGGTAGTAGACGTCGATGAAGTTGACTCCGGCCGCGGTGTTGCGCACCAGGACCTGGCCGGGGCCGGGGACCGGCTGCTCGACTTCCTCCGCACGGAGTTCGGACGCCTCGCCGGGCCGGGTGACGCGGATGGACTGCATGCTTTCTCTTCCCCACTCTGGGTCGTGTGCGGTCGTGCTGCGGGACTGCCGGTCAGGAGGGCGCCACGGGGCCGCCTTCCCCGCCTCCGTCCCGGCTGGCGTCGCCGGTGGCGGCGCCGGCCGGGACGCCCGGCTGCTCCCCGAAGACCTCCAGGAAGTAGTTGATGTCCTTCGTCAACCCCTTCACCATGTCTCCGATCCGGACCTGGCCGCCCGCGGCCAGGCTCTGTTCGTTGCGCCGTCGCGTGGCATCGGAGAACGGCAGCATCCCCGTGGCCAGGTAGCGTATGGCACCGTCGCCGGTCCGGCGCGGGATGATCCGCGACAGCGCGTGGCGGCTGGCGCTGAACGGAATGTCGAGCCTGCCCTCGGCGAAGGCTGCCGGGATCTCCTTGTGCAGGTCGGACACCGACAGGATGGGCTCCACGATCTCGGCGACCTCGGTGAGGACCCAGTCGAGTTCGTCTGCGATGCGGTCCTCGTCGAGCGCGATGAAGTCCAGCAGTGGCGAGTTGGCGCGGGAGGCGAGCAGCAGGCCGTCGATGTTGGCGCGGGCGTCGGGGATGCCGTGCGCCTCCTGGTACGTCTTGCTGATCAGCTTGCTGGCGCCGCCGAGCCGGGCGACGAGGGCACCGTAGAGGATGAGGTCCTCGGCGTTGGCGCGCTCGCGGGGGAAGACACCCATGAACTCGTGCAGCACGGCGTGGACTTCGACGTCCGGCGGCAGATAGCGGGCGGCGAGGAGGGGGATGGCGCGCAGGGCCGCGACGTCCTGCTCGAAGTGGCCGCCCTGCGGATACGCGACCGAGATGCAGCGCACGCCCTCGCGGGCCGCCGCCACCGCCTCCAGCACACTGACGGCCAGCGAGATGGACGGCGGTACGAGGACTGCGGTGAGTGTGCCGAACAGCTCTCGGTCCACGACGAGTCCGAGTCCGGCCAGTTCACCGCAGAGCGCGTCCACGTCCCGCCAGGCCGCGAGCGAGTCGGCCAGCGGGACCGCCTTGGAGTAGGGCAGGTTGTAGGAGATCCCGCCGCCCTCGAAGGAGGTGATGCCGGACGCGACGGACGTCTCGAACAGCAGCCGTGCGTCCGGGGAGCCGTGGCGCACCTCCAGCGGGACCGCCACCGCCTCGTTCAGCCGGCGGCCCTTCAGCCAGCCATGGGTGACGAGCGGGTAGCCGTTGAGGTCGGCCGGGTTGCGCTCCAGGACGGCTCGTGCGCTGTCGAACTGCTTGAGCCGGGTGTACGAGTCGATGGTCAGTGTGAGGATGTCGGGTCGCGCGTGCCTCTCCAGGTCCTGCAGGAGCGTCAGCATCTGGACGTGCGACCCGACTCCGCACCGGGGCTGCAGCGCCACACGCCCTGCCGCCCGTGCGGCGTGCAGCACCTCGGCCACGGTCGGTTTGCCCAGCTTCCGCACATAGGCGACGGACTCGGCGAGCGGCGGCAACCCGGGGGCTTCGCGCGAGGGAACGGCGCCGCTCATGACGTGGCTGTCTGCGCGGTGGTGTACGCACCCGAGGACGCGGCGACCGGCGCGGCCTCGGCCCGCAGCCCGTCCAGGGTCTCCAGGAGGGCGTCCGGGTCCGTCAGGACGACGTCCACGCCGAGGGCATGGAGGCGCTCGCGGTCGGAGGTGTGCTTGTAGCTGCCCACCGAGAGGTTGCCGCCGATGATCACGGGGCAGCCGAGCCGGCCGGCGGCGCGGGCGGCGGGGAGGTCCTGGAGGTCCTCGTGAGCGTGGCCGTTGAGGCTGCCGATGATCACCGCCTCGGCATCGGGGTGCTCGGCGTAGGCGTCGGCGAACTCGGCGACGGAGGTGCAGACACCGAGGTTCACGACGTGAAACCCCTTGGCGCGCAGGACATGGGCGATGAGGTGGTTGGCGACCACATGGCTGTCACTTGCGGCCACTCCGAGAATTACGGTGCGCATTCCTGCGCCCTTCGCGGTCGCAGCTTCTTCCGTCCCTTTCCCCACGCCTCCGTCGGCCGACCGGGACACGTACCTCGCTGTTTCGTCGTGCCGCATGAAATCCCCCTGGGTTATTCGAAAGGATGTCGCCCGTACACGGAACGAGCAGGAACAGAATTCAGTCGTCGAATGCGGCGAACAGCTCCCGTTTGCTGACCTCACGCAGCCGCGTGACGTTGAATTCCTTGGGATCGGCCACGGACAAGGAGTCGAAAACCAGGTTGATGGCGGGCACGAGGCCCCAGGCCTGTTTGTACGGCGGCCAGCCGGGGCTGCCGTTCTCCAGATCGGCCTGGCGCTCGAAAATGTAGTTGGACCACTTGGGCGTGGACGGATAACGGTGGTGGAAGTCGTGCACGACGGTGTCCCCGGTGAGTACCAGATAGCGCGCGGGGGCGTGCACCAGCAGCATCCGCAGACTCCAGCGCACCCAGGCCGCGGCACGCCGCACCGGCGGCAGCGCGGCTGCCGGGGCGGCCTCGCCGATGAAGATGGCGTTGGTCAGCCCGCCGAAGTACTCCTTGCCGCGCCGCACCGTCAGGTCCGGGGCGGGGAAGGTGTGCTTGACGCACAGCCGCAGTGTGTTGCTCACCTGGAACAGCGGCACGAGCGGCACGAACCAGACGATCAGCAGTTGCGCCCAGGTACCGGTGGCGGCGGTGACGGCCGCGGCCCCGGCGTAGAGGACGACGCAGACCGCCTTCTCGCTGCGGGCGGAACCGCTCCAGAACGAACGGGCGCGCGCGATGGCGAAGTTGAGGTGGAACCAGGGCGAGAGGGTCTTGCCCAGGACCCGTCGCCACATCTGCCGGCGGGTCATGCCCGGGTGCAGGTCGAGGCTGATCAGGAACGCCTGCACGGTGGGGTCGCGCAGCGTCATGTGATGGGCGGCGTGGTGGTCGCTGACGTGCTCGCGGCTGTAGCGCTCGAAGTTCTGGATGACCAGCAGACCGGAGGTCGCCCGGCCGATCGCCGTGTCCAGGCGCCGCGTACGGTACATGTTCCGGTGCGAGCACTGGTGGTAGATCATCATGCGGAGGTTCCGCATGCCGTGCAGGGTGATCGCCCAGCCCGCCGGGACCAGCAGCAGCCAGGCCCCGCCGAAGGCGATTCCGGTGCAGCCGGCGGCGACACCGAGAGCCATGGAGAGGATCGCCGAGAAGAGGTGGAATCCCGGAGTCCACCAGGACAGGGGTTTCTGTCCCGGTAATGCCTTTCCGGTGAATATGGTGAGCGGGTACTGAGCGAACCGGGGCAACGCGCGCATGGTTTCGCGGGGATCCAGATGGTCCGCAATGCCTTCGGTTCGGTAGCCACTGTCAATGGCTGCCATCGCACTCCTCAAGGTCAGGGATCTGGCGGCGCTCGGCGAGCGTCCGATCGGACGCTCGCCTTTTCTACGCGCACGTAAGGGATGTGACTGGGTGCGTGATCAATCCTGGCAGATCTTCGTCCGCAGGGTCAACCGTTTCTTCAGAGGGAAGAATTCCGACAAGTTCCCCGTTAATTCATGCCGCGGCTTCCCTCGGCTCGGGGTCGGGCAGTTCACGGCGCACTCGGACCGGAGAGAGGAAAACCGGCAGGAACGCCGCCGCCACGAACACCGCGCCCACCCACAGAGCGGGCTGGATGCCGATGAGTTCGCCCAGGAGGCCGGAGATCGCGGCGCCGACCGCCAGTGCGCCGGTCAGCAGGAACCGGAACGTGGCGTTCATACGGCCCAGCAGGGCGTCCGGTGTCATCCGCTGACGCAGGCTGACCCCGAGGACGTTGTCCATGCCGATCTTGAACATGGCGGCACACCAACCCGTTCCGGCCAGAACGAGCCAGATCCCCTGGTCCACCAGCGGCACCAGCAGCCCCGCCGGCGACAGGCACAACCCTGCCAGGCCCAGCGTACGGCCGTAGCCGAGACGGGCGGCGACCGGGCGGGCGCAGCGCGCCCCGATCAGCAACCCGATGCCCCCGACCCCCCAGAACAGCCCCAACGCGAAGCCGGGCAGGCCGAGTTCGCGGACGAACCAGATCGGCAGCATGGTGTTGATGACGGACGAGCCGAGGTTGGCGAGTGCCGCGGTGAGCGCGAGCGCGCGCAGCTCCGGGTTGCCGAAGACATGCCGCACTCCCTCGGCGACCTGGGCGTACAGCCGCACCCCGCGGCCCGGCGGCGCCGCGGCGGAGCGCGGGGTGCGGCGGATGCGGGTGAGCCCGAGCCCCGAGACGAGGTAGGCGCCGGCCGAGACGAGCACGGCGACGGGTGCGGTGAGCATCGAGACGAGCCCCCCGCCCGCGCTGCGCCCGAGCACGTTGCCCGCCGCGATCAGCGTGTTGATGTCCGCGTTGGCCTGAACCAGACCGTTCTTGCCGACCATCTGGGGCAGCACACTCTGCGAACCGACATCGAAGAACACGGTCGCGCAGCCGTTGAACAGCACGACCAGATACAGCTGCCCGAGGGTGAGCACATCCAGCCACCAGGCGAGGGGCACGGACGCGTACAGCAGAGCGCGGACCAGGTCCGCCACGATCAGCACGCTCCGATGGCTGAGCCTGTCCACCCAGGCCCCGGCCGGCAGGCCGATCAGCAGGAAGGCCACTGTGCTCAGCGTGGCCAGCGCACCCACCTGACCCGGCCCGGCGTCCAGCGCGGTGACGGCGACGAGCGGCACGGCGACGTAACTGACGTTGGTGCCGAGCTGACTGAGCGCGGAGGCCGTGAACAATGTGCGGAAATCGGGCATCCGCCATGGGGAGTCGGTTCGCATGGTCCGTTCATCCGATGGTCGGGCGGAGCCGTCCGCGGTACGGGGCTCCGTTCGGCGAGGGATCAGGTCTCAGTGAGACTGGAGCAGATGGCACCGTGGCCGGAAGAGGCCGCACGTGATTGGCTGAATTCCGCCCCGTGCAAAAATGTCCATTTGCCCCCGCTCCTCATGCTCGTCTTTTTCGCAACCGTCGATTCGGCCATAGAATTGACGCGAAACCTTGCCTCACCATCCGGTCGGGCACCGCGTTTTGTCCGTCTTCTACGCCGTTTGACCGAACCTCATCGCATACTATCGCGGAGCGGAACGAGCCAACGACCGGGGCGCCGCCACGGCGGATCTCACCGACAAGGCCATGTTCCAGCGAAGTCGTCGAAACGCGTTGACAAGAGCCGAAGATCAATGTGATCGTCTGTGAGGCTCACGGGGGACCTTCCTTCCCATGTGCCCCGTTTGCTGTGCATATATTGGCGAACACTTACGGCCACGGCCCGATCTTCCCGAGAGAAAACCGGGCGTACCGCTTGACGTTCCACTGAGCTTCCCCTCAAAGACCCTGATTGTTCAGAGTCGCCGACGTATGAAAAGCCAGGTGAATAGCAAAGTGATCGCTCGTACCGCACTTCTGATCGGTGCTGCCGGCGGAATCCTGTCGGAGGTGGCCCGCGGCCTCGCCGATCAAGGGCACCCCCTCGTCCTGTTCGACAGGAACGAGGAGACCGTCACCCGGCTCGCCGACGAGCTGGCCGGACGAACCAAGACCGAAGCCGTCGTCGGTGACATCACCGACATCCCCGCCGCCGAGCGGCAACTCGCCGAGATCGTCGAGCGGCACGCGCCCTCTGTCCTGGTCAACGGGGTGGGTGGCGACACCCGCGTCATCGGCTACGCCGACCTCGACCGCTCCCACTTCGACCAGACCTACCTGGAGAACGTGGTGAGCACCTGGATCGCGATCAAGGCGTGTGCCCCCCGGATGGCCGAGGACGGCTACGGCCGCATCGTCAACTTCGCCTCCGCCGGCGGACGTACCTACAGCCACTTCAACAACGCCGCCTACGTCGGCGCGAAGGCCGCCGTCATCGGCATGACCAAGCAGGTCGCCTACGAACTCGCCGGAACCGGTGTGGTGGCCAACGTCGTCGCGCACGGGCCGATCGCCACCGCCCGGGTCGCGGGCGCCTTCGAGCGGCGCACCGAGGAGTCCAAGAAGGACGTGCTCTCCCGGCTGCCCATGGGCCGCTACGGCACGGTCGCCGAGGCGGTCGGCAGTGTGCTCCACCTGTGCTCGGAGAGCGCCGGCTACTCGACGGGCTCCGTCATCGACGTCAACGGCGGCCTCTACATGTGACCCGCCCCGCGCGGTGCGGGAGGGATCGCGCAGACGGCGCACCTGCGGCGGAGCCGGCTCCGCGCGGTACGGCCGGATTCCGTGCGGTCGGACACCCGCACGCGTCCGTGTTCCGGTCCCGGCCGAGCTCCGGCCGCAGGTCCGGGGAATTCAAGTACAAGGAGCTTGGTGTGGCGAAGTTTGTCGTCGAATTCGAGTACAACGTCGACCGGGCCGGCCGCGAGAGCCTTCATCCGGCACATGCCGAGAATCTCTACCGGCTTGCCGACGAAGGTGTTCTGCTGCTCGGCGGACCGCTCGTCGGGGAGAATTCCGGACTCCTCGTATACGAAGTGGGTTCCCGTGAGGAACTTCAGCGGCTGCTCGACGAGGAACCGTATGTAAAGGGCGGCGTGGTGGCCGAGACCCGTATCAAGGAATGGGCGCCCGGAAAGGGCAGCTGGATCGCCGCGCTGAACCGCCCGGAGACGGTGCCGACCGGGAAGGAAACCCACTGACATGGTGCGCTTCAGCCAGGACTTGCTGCATCCCTCGATCACCGACCCGGACATGGACTCCATGCGCATCTTGAGCGAGACGGCGCTCCGCTTTCCAGATGCACTGTCATTCTCGTCGGGGGCTCCGTACGACGGGAGTCACGATCTCGCCAATCTGGGATTCTATACGGACCGCTACATCAAGCACCTGCGCGACAAAGGGGTGCCGGACGCCCGCATCACCCGGCTGCTGTTCCAGTACGGGCCCGTCAACGGCCTGATCCAGGACGAGGTCGCCCTGATGCTCCGCAAGGACGAGGGCATCGAGGTCACGCCCGAGGCGATCATGATCACGCACGGCTTCCAGGAGGCCGCCCTGGTCGCGCTGCGCGGCCTGTTCACCTCCCCCGGCGACGTGCTGCTGTCGGTCTCCCCGGCCTACGTCGGCATCCGCGGCGCGGCCCGGATGCTCGACATCCCGATCCGGGGCGTCCTGGAAGGGCCCGACGGGCTCGACCCGGAAGCAGTCGCCGAGGCGGCCCGCGCGGTGCGCGCCGAGGGCCGCCGCCCGGCCGCCCTGTACCTGGTGCCGGACTTCAACAACCCGTCCGGCACGGTGCTGCCCCTCGCGGCGCGCCGGCGTCTGCTGGAGGTCGCCGAGGCGGAGGACCTGTACGTCCTGGAGGACAACCCCTACGGTCTGTTCGCCCGCGACGGCGAGGCGCTGCCCACTCTGAAGTCCCTGGATACCGCGGGCCGGGTGCTCTACCTGGGCTCGTTCGCCAAATCCGCCTTTCCCGGCGCCCGGCTCGGCTACCTGGTCGCCGACCAGCAGGTCGACAGCGGCTCAGGCACCGTGCGCACGCTGGCCCAGACCCTGTCCAAGGCCAAGGCGATGTACAGCGTGGGCTCCTCCACCCTGTCGCAGGCGGTCATCGGCGGCATCCTCGTCGAGCACGACCACGATCTGCGCTCCGCCACCCGGGAGCTGGCCGCCGTCTATCTGGAGCGGCTGGACGCGACGCTGGCAGCACTCGCCGAGTGCTTCCCGCCCGGCGAGGACCACGGTGTCCGGTGGAACAGCCCTCGTGGCGGCTTCTTCCTGGCACTGAAGGTGCCGTTCACCGCCGACCTGGCGGCCATGGAGCGCTCGGCCCGCGACTACGGGGTGAGCTGGGCCCCCATGAGCATGTTCCACCTGGACGGCGGCGGCGAGCGCGAGATGCGGCTGGGTTTCAGCAATCTCGCTCCGGAGGCGATCCGCGAGGGTATCGCGCGGCTCGCCCGCTTCATCAAGGACACCCCGCGCGAGACGTCCGGAGACGCAGCATGAGCACTGCCGAACAGCCCGCCGCCGTCGTCGTCGACGGCTACTCGGCCGGCAACTTCTACCCCGCCGCCTTCACCGCGGCCGGCGCCCGGGTGCTCCACGTGCAGAGCACGCCGGAGCTGATTCCGACGATGCTCGCCCCGGATGTGAGCGCGTACGAGCGGAACATCGTCGCCTCCGACGAGGCGGAGCTGGTCGAGCTGCTGCGCCCGTACTCCCCCGCCGCCGTGGTGGCCGGCCAGGAGTCCGCGGTGCTGCTGGCCGACCGGCTCAGCGAGGCCGTGGGCGCCAGGACCAACGGCACCGCGCTGTCACCGGCCCGCCGGGACAAGTACGAGATGATCGAGACGCTGCGCCGGGCGGGGGTGCGCTGCGCCGAGCAGTTCAAGAGCGACGACGCGGAGCTGGTCGTCAAGTGGGCGGAGGACGCGGGCCGCTGGCCGGTCGTCGTCAAGCCGGTCGACTCCGCCGGGTCGGACTCGGTGTACGTGTGCCGCACCGCCGAGGAGGCCCGCGCCGCCGCCGAGCGCATCCTGGCCGGGAACAACCTCTTCGGCTTCGCCAACACCGAGGTACTGGTGCAGTCCTACCTGGAGGGCACCGAGTACATCGTCGACACGGTCAGCGCCGACGGCCACCGCTACGTGTGCGGGGTGTGGCGGTACGAGAAGACGCTGCTGCCCACCGGCCGGAACATCTACAACCGGGACATCCTGGTGCCCGCCGACGAGGCGCCGGTACCCTCGCTGGTCGCCTACGTCGACGAGGTCCTCGAGGCGCTCGCGGTGCGCTGGGGGCCGACGCACGCCGAAGTGATCGTCACCGACTCCGGCCCGGTCCTGGTGGAGATCGCCACCCGGCTCAACGGCAACCTCAACCCGGCCTTCCACATACTGTGCACGGGCCACAACCAGGCCGAGCTGTCGGCGCGGGCGTACATCGACCCGGAGGGCTTCGCCCGGGAGTACGGCGGCCGGGTGTACCGCAAGCTCCAGTCCGCCTACACCTACAACGCGCCCACCACCCTCGACGGCGTCGTGACGGAGGTGGACCGGGAGGCGGTCGCGGCGATCGACGCGCTGCCGAGCACGGCCGCCCTCAGCGTCAAGTACGCGCCGGGTTCCCGGATACGCCCGACCACAGACCTGATGACGGCGGCCCTGCGGGTCCACCTCACCTCGCCCGACGACACCCGGCTGGAAGCGGACTACGACAGGGTCCGCGTCCTGAAGGACTCCGTCTACCGCGTCGGCTGACGGCCGACGGCCGCCACCGCTCCACGCGGCACCAGCCCACCCGCCGTTCCACCCAACGCTGGAGGACAGCAGTGCACAGCCGTATCGGCCTGTTCCTTTCGCCCGTCCACGAAACGGGCCAAGACCCCCATCTGGCGATCCACCGCAACCTCGACCTGGTGGACCTCGCCGACCGGTTGAACTTCGACGAGGCGTGGTTCGGCGAGCACCACAGCCTGGGCTGGGGGCTCGTCGGCGCCCCGGAGACGATGATCGCCGCCGCCAGCCAGCGCACCCGCCAGATCAAACTGGCGCACGGCGTGGTCCCGCTCTCCGGGCACCACCCCTTCCACGTGGCCAGTCGTGCGGTGCACCTGCACCACCTCTCCCGCGGCCGCTACGTCCTGGGCGTGGGCCCGGGCGTGCCCTTCGACGGCTCGCTGTTCGGCCTGAACCCCAAGGAGCAGCGCAAGCGGCTCGACGAGGCGCTGCCGACCGTGCTGGAGCTGGTCAACGGCGAAAGGCGGATCACTCAGAAGACCGACTGGTTCGAGCTGGTCGACGCCAAGCTGCAGCTGCCCCGGTACGGGGTGGAGCCGATCGAGGTCGCCCTGGCCACCTCCGGCACCTCGGAGACCAGTCCGCGGCTGATCGGCCGGTACGGCCTGAGCATGACGTCGTTCGCGCTGCCCTTCGCGCTGCTGACCCCGGGCGCCCCGGAGCACATCGGGCTGGCCCAGCAGTGGAAGCACGCCGAGGAGTCGGCCGCCGAGCACGGGCAGACCCTGCACCGGGAGAACTGGCGCATCGCGCTGCCGGTGCACGTGGCCGAGACCCGCGAGCAGGCCTACAAGGAGGTGCGCGCCGGTTACGACCGCTGGCTCTTCGAGTACTTCGGCAAGGCCGCGGGCCGCGACGTGCTGGCGCCGGGCGCCTCCCGGGAGCGGGCGCTGGAGGAGCGGGTGGAGGCGGGCGGAGCGCTGGTCGGCTCGGTCGACGACGTCGTGGACGGCATCCGCCGGCTGCACGAGATGACCGGCGGCTTCGGCACGCTGCTGGTCTACGTCGCGGACTGGACGACGTACGAGGCGACCGACCGCAGCCTGGAGATGCTGGCCCGGTACGTCGCCCCACGTGTCAACGGCTTCGTCGAGCGGCCCCAGGAGGCCGTCGACTGGGCGATCGCCAGCCGCGCGAAGTGAGCAAGCGCCGGACGGCGGGCGGGCGATCCCCCGGCCGCCGTCCGGCCCGGCACGTGCGTCCCTCAACACCGAACAGACCCCGCCGGATTGAGTGGAAGAGATCACATGCTGCAGCAAACCGGGCAGGTACCGGCATCCCTGGACCAGCGCTCGTTCCGTGACATCCTCGGCCGCTTCGCGACCGGAGTCGTGCTCGTCACCACGCAGACCGCGCACGGTCCGGTGGGCATGGCCGTCAACTCGTTCACCTCCGTCTCACTCGACCCGCCGCTGATCGCCCTGTGCGCGGGCCGCACCTCCACCACCTGGCCGGACATCCGGGCAGCGGGAAAGTTCGCCGTGAGCATCCTCGGCGAGCGGCACGAGGAGCTGTGCCGGTTGTTCAGCACACCGGGGGCGAATCGATTCTCCGGCCGCGAGTGGGCGCGCACCCAGGCCGGCCACCCCATCCCCGCCGACGGGCTGGGATGGCTCGACTGCGAGATCACCGTCATCCACCAGGTCGGCGACCACGAACTGGTCGTCGCCTCGGCCGATCGCGGCGCCCTGACCGACACGGGCCGGCCGCTGGTCTTCCAGGCGGGCAGGTTCCGCGCGCTGGTCGCATGAACGCCCGCACAGCACAGGTGAGAACGAGCAGGCACAAGGGGGATTCGGAAGCCGTGGACGGTTCGCACTGGCAAGAACACTGGAACAGGCGCCGTGAGCCATTCCGGGAGGAGTGCCGACGGGCCCGGGACGCGCTCCTCGCCGACATCTCCGAGCCCTGGGCGGCTCAGGAGCGGGTCCTGAAGGACGTGGTCGCCCTGTGCCGGAACTCACTGCACTGGAGGGAGCGGGGCTACGACGAGGTCGCGCCCGACGCGAAGAGCTTCCGGGACACCCTGCCGATCCGCCGCTACGGCGACTTAGCCGCGGAGATCGAGCGGGAGACCCTCACCAAGGGCGGGGTCCTGTCGTGCAGTCCGGTGATGCGCTGGCTGAAGACGAGCGGCACGACCGGCACGCCCAAGCGCATCCCGTACACCCTGCACTGGCTGCTGACCTACCGCATCCCGGCGATGCAGGCGATGTGGGGCACCTACCTGCTGCACCACCCCTCGCTGCTCGCCCACCCGCACGCCACCCTGGACACCCAGACCGTGCACGACGACGTCGGCGACTTCCTCAACGGCGTCCAGTACCAGTCGATCAGCAACCGGCACCCCAGGATCAACAGCCGGGACTGGAACCCGCCGTGGGCGGCGGCCCCCTGGTTCGGCACGTCGGCGCCGTCCTCGCACGCCGGGCGGATGTACCACCGGGCACGCCATCTCGTCGGCCGGCGGCTGCAGTTCATCTCCGCGATCAACCCGAGCACCCTGATGTCGCTGCGCGACCTGATCTCCGAGTTCGGCGACGACCTGGTGCGCGATCTCCGGGACGGCACACTGGAGGGCAAGCCCTACACCGATCCGGACCCGGAGGCCGCCCGGCACCTGTCGTCCGTGCTGGCGCAAGGGGAGTTCACCCTCTCGGACGTGTGGCCCTCGCTCGGTGTCTACAGTTGCTGGCTGTCCTCCTCCGCCGGGCTGTACCGTTCGAAGCTGGAGGCCCTGCTGCCGGCGGCCAGGGCGATGCCGTTCATGAGCTGCGGCACCGAGGGCGTGACCACGGTGCCGGTCGACGACTCCCTGGAGAGCCAGCCGCTCGCGGTGAACCAGGCGTTCTTCGAATTCGTTCCGGCCGAGATCGAGCTGGGCCGGCTGCTGGACGCGGGGGAGCATGTCGACACCCTCCTGTTCGACGAGGTCACCGCGGGCCGCGACTACCACATGATCATGAGCCAGGGCAACGGCCTGTACCGGCTGTGGAGCGGCGACATCTACCGGGTCGACCGGATCGCCGACGGCGTGCCGTGGATCCGCTTCGTCCACCGCGACGGCGTCTTCCACTCCTTCACCGGCGAGAAGATCACCGAGGCCCAGGTCACCGAAGCCCTCGACCAGGCCCTCGCCGCGTCGGGCCTGGCCAGCGGGCTGTACCTGTGCGGACCGCAGTGGGGCGACCCGCCGCGCTACATCGTGGTCGGCGAAGTCCCCGAGCCGGGCGCCGCGCTGGACGAGCTGCTGTCGGAGGCGGTGGACCGGACGCTGAGCGACATCAACATCGAGTACGCGTCCAAACGCACCAGCGGCCGACTGGGCCGGCTGGAGTTCCACACCGTCGCCTCCGGCAGCGTCGCGGCCTACGCCGAGGCCCGCCGCCAGCAGGGCAACGCCACCCAGTACAAGTACAGGCCCTTCCAGAAGAACACCGAATTCGTCGCCGACCTGGTCGGCGAGGCGGGAGCACACCGGTGATCGAGACGAGGAGACCCCCCCAGAACGTCCACCGCGAGATCATCACCCTGCCGTCCGGCGGCGTCGGCCTGGCGCTGCACCTGTGGCGTCCGCGCCGGGAGGCCAAGGGCGCGGTCTTCTACTTCCACGGCCTGCAGAGCCACGCGGGCTGGCTGTGGGAGGTGGGGCCCCGGTTCGCCGACAACGACATCGCCTTCTTCGTGCTCGACCGGCGCGGCAGCGGCATCAGCGGCGGCGACCGCGGTGACCTGCCCGATGTCGACACGATCGTGACGGACTACACCGCGGCGATCGCCCACACCCGTGAACTCATCGGCGACGAGGTGCCGTTGACACTCTTCGGGCACTGTCTGGGCGGGTCCTTCCTGGCCGCGCTGCTGCACGACCCGCGCTTCGACGTCCGCCACGAGGCGACCGTCTTCTGCTCCACCTGGCTGGGGCGGCTGCACACCCTCCTGTCCGAGGAGGAGCGGGCCGCGCTGGCCGCCGAGCACAGCACCGAGCCGTGGGACGCCGGACTGAGGTCCTCGGACTTCACCGCCGATCCGCGCTACCGGGACTTCATCGACCACGACGACCTGGCCGTGCGCAGCCTCACCCGGCGCTCCCGTGCCGTTCTGCTCGCGCTGGAGGCGCGGTACATGACGGCGGACCGGCCCAAGCCGCCGGACGCACCCACCGCCTTCGTCTCTGGCCTGACCGATCCGATCGTGGACCTGGAGGCGACCCACCGGGTCTTCCAGAACCTCTTCGACGGCCGGGGCCTGATCCTGAAGTTCCCCACCGACCGGCACTACCTCTTCTACACCGGTGTCCGGGACAGCCTGGTCGACTGGACCTCGACGCACACTCTGCTGCAGGGGCTGGACCGTGACGTCGTGTGAGGCGCGGCTGTACCGGGTGGCGCTGCCGATGCGGATCGCCTTCGACCACCCGGCGGCCCGCCGCCGCGCCAGCGACAGCCTCGTACTGCGCCTTACCGCCGGTGACGCGACCGGGATCGGCGAGTGCGCGCCGCGCCGGTACGTCACCGGCGAGACCTCCGACGGCGTCGTCGAGGCGCTGCGCCGCTACCCGATGGACGCGCTCTTCGACCGTCTGCTGGCCACCCCGCCGGCCGACCTGCTCGCCGAGTTGCGGGAAGCGGGGTTCGAGAAGACCTTCGGCGGCGTGCGGGCTCCCGGAGAGCCGGGAGCATCCGGCAACAACCTGGTGTGCCTGCTGGAGACGGCCGTACTGGACCTGCTCACCCGTCGGCTCGGGCTGCACATCGGCGACGTGGTGTCGAGCGCCCGGGAGCAGCGGCAGGCGCGGATCTCCCAGGTGCTGGATCTGAGCATGGACGTGACCGAGTTCCTGGACACACGCGGTCCCTTCCACTTCGTGAAGGTGAAGGCGTCCGAGGACATCGAGCGGGACGTCCGTACGGTGGCCGCGATCCGCGACCGGCTCGGACCGGCGGTGCCGGTCATGGTGGACGCCAACATGAGCTGGACGCCCGGGACGGCCGTGCCGCGCGCACGCCGTCTGCTGGAAGCCGGCGCCGGGTACGTGGAGGAGCCGCTGCCGCCGCGCTCCTGGCGGGAGTTGCGCGAACTGCGCCGCGCGACCGGTGTGCGCGTGATGCTGGACGAGTCGGTGTGCACCCTCGACGACGCCCGTCAGGCGGTGGCCTTCGAGGCGTGCGACGCGCTGAACGTGCGGGTGGCCAAGAACGGCGGCCTGCTGGCGTCCGCCCGGCTCGTCGCGTACGCGCGCGGCGCGGGCCTCGGTTTCCAGATCGGCGTACAGGTCGCCGAGACCGGACCGCTGATCAACGCGAGCCGGGCACTGGCGCTGCGCTGCCCGGACGCACTGACCGTCGAAGCAGGCCAGTCCGACCGCTTCTTTCCCGAGATGATCGTATCGCCGCCGCCGGTCGTGGACCGCACCGCCAACACCATCGCCCCGGTCCCCGGGCCGGGCCTCGGCCTGCACCTGAACGAACGGGCCGAGCGGTGGGCGGCGCTGTCCTGGACCCACGGCGGCCGGCAACCCGTGGCACCGGCCGAGGAGAGTTCCCGATGACCGTTCTGTTCGAAGCCTCCTACCAGCAGGAGCCGTACGTCGGACTCGGCGACCCGGGGGACGCCGTTCTCACCCTGTATCCGGCGGCCGGACTCGACCTGCCCGCCGCGGTGCTCGCGGCGGGGGGCGGCGTGCCCGCGCTGGCGGCCGCGCTCGCCGCCGGCCGGTCACCGGTGACGGCGGCGGCGCAGGAGGTGGCCTTCCGTCCTCCCCTGCTGCCGCACTCCCCCGGTGACGCCATGGTCAGCGGGTTCATGGCGACCCACAACGTCAAGGCCGACTCGGGTGCGCCCGACCAGCCCAACTGGTTCTTCAAGGGACTCGGCGACGTGCTGAAGGTCTCCGGCGAGCCGCTGCGCGTGCCCGCGGACCCGGTCGCGGTGACGGAGGAGGCCGAGGTGGTGCTCGTGTACGTCGGCGACGCCGAGGGCGTTCCGCGGTACGCCGGGTACACCTTCGGCAACGACCTGACGGACATCGGCCGGTTCCGGCGCCACAACGGGCACCTGTCCTACGCGAAGCTGTGCGACGCGGGGATCGCCCCGTGGCTCTTCCTCGGCACCCCGCCCGCGCACGTCACCGGGCACGTCACGATCGAGCGGGACGGCCGGGCGGCCTGGCAGGGCGCGTTCGTCACCGGGACGAAGGCCCTGCACTACGGGCTGCGGGACATCACAGCCGAACTGTTCTCGTACGCCTCGCTGCGCCATCCGGGCCGGGTGCACTACGTCTACCTCGGGGCGGACCGCAGCAGCTTCCACAACGGCTTCACCACGGCCGACCGGGACCGCGTCACCATGGAGTTCGCCACCCACGGGGTGACGCTCACGCATCCGCTCCGGTGGGGCTGACGTCCGGCCCCGGCCCGGCGGACACACCCGGGCCGGGGCCGGGACGAAGGCCGCCCGGGCCGGTACCGCGGATCCGGCCGGGCGCGCCCCCTGCGCGTCCGTGCCCGGCGGCATCGCGGCCACCACCGGCACCCCGCATCGGGGCGGGGTGGCTGCGCTGCTGCCGTGGCCGGGCCCCGGCGAGTGCCTCGCCGGGCTGTGCCGCACCCCTGTCCGGATGGTTCGCCCACGGCGGCGGCGAGCCGGTCGGCGGGCCGCAGGTCACGGCCGCGTACCGCTCACGGAGCCATCTCGTAAGCCCCGGAGAGGGCCTCGACCCGCTCCCACACACGCGCCGACCGGGCGCCGTCGGCGACGGGGCGCCGGACCGCCTCCAGGGCCCAGGCCTGCTGCCGCGCCGTCGCGGAGTCCTTGCCGTGCAGCTCGACCGCGTGCGCGGAGAAGTCGCGGACGAGGACGGCGAACAGCTCGTCGAGCACGTCCTCGTCCAGGCCCGTCAGTCCCGCCTGCTCCAGGATCAGCTGACCGTGCACGACCAGGGCGAACAGCCGGCCGACTGCGAGGAGGAGATCGAGGTCGCGGCTCTGCTCCTCGTCGGGGGCGTCGGTGGCGACGAACTCGCACAGGGCGTCCGCCTGCTCGCGGAAGCGGCCGACGTTGGGCAGGTGGGCGTAGGCGTCGAAGGCGGGACGCCAGTCGTGGAAGCGGACGGAGCCCAGGCCGCGGGCCGGTCCCTGCCGGAAGAGGAAGGCGTCGTCGGCGGCGTCGAGGCGGGTGGGCACGGGCTCGTACGCGGCCGGGTCCAGCAGGTGGTTGCGCATGAACTTGAGGATCAGCGCGAGATTGACGTGGACCGTGCCCTCCAGCTTCGGCAGGCTCCGGATCTCGACGGCGGCCTGGGCGAAGTAGGTGTCCTTCTCGAAGCCCTTGGCCGCGATGACGTCCCACATCAGGTCGATGACCTTCTCGCCCTCGGTGGTCACCTTCATCTTCGTCATCGGGTTGAAGAGCAGGTAACGGCGGTCGTCGGGGCCCGCGGAGCGGAAGTAGTCGGCGGCGCGGTCGCTGAACAGCTTCATTCCCGCCAGGCGGACGTACGCGTCCGTCAGCGCCCGCCTCACGTGCGGGAAGGCGGTGACGGGGCGGCCGTAGAGGATCCGGTTGCGGGCGTGGGTGACCGCCTCGTACATCGCGTGCTCGCAGATCCCGACCGAGGCGGTGCAGAGGTTGAACTTGCCGACGTTGACGGTGTTGAGCGCGGCGTCGAAGGCGGCCCGTCCGGTGTGCAGGACATCCTGCGGGCCGACCGGGTAGTCCTCGAGGCGGAACTCGCTGACGTACTTCGACGAGTCGACGACGTTCTTCACGACGTGGTAGGCCGGGTGCCGGCTGTCGGCCGCGAAGAAGACATAGCCGTCCGCGCCCTCGACATCGGTGCGGCGGCCGAAGACGGAGACGAGGCCGGCGGCGTTCCCGTTGCCGATGTAGTACTTGGAGCCGTTCGCCCTGAAGCCGCCCTCGCCGTCGGGCTCCAGCAGCATGTCGGTGGAGTAGATGTCGGCGCCGTGGGTCTTCTCCGACAGGCCGAACGCGAACACCTCACCCTGTGAGAGCAGTTCGGCGGCGCGGGCGCGGGCCGCGGCGTTGCCGCTCTGCCAGACCGGCCCGAGCCCGAGGATGGTGACCTGCCAGGTGTACCAGTAGTCCAGGCCGTAGAACCCGAGGATCTCGTTGAGCGCGGCGATCCGCGCGGTGTCCCAGCGCACGTCCCGCCGGCCGCCGCTCTCGGAGGCGGGGGTGAGGAAGGTCGCGAACAGCCCTTCCCGGGCGGCGAAGGAGAGGAAGTCCGCCAGCCAGGCGCGGGTGCGGTAGTCCTCGGTCAGCCTGCGCTTGCCGCGGGACTCGAACCAGTCGACGGTGGCGCGCAGCAGCCTGCGGGTCTCGGGGTCGAAGTGCTCCGGATCGTAGGTGCGGGGGTTGAACAGCAGCGGGTCGGCCATGGGTGCTCTTTCCGGTTCGGGGTGAGGGGATCAGGAGGCGGGGTCGGAGGCGGGGTCGGAGGCTGGGTCGGTCCCGGCGGGCTGCCCGCCGGCAGGCCCGGGGCGCCGGCGGGAGGCGAGCCGGTGGAGGGTGGCGAGCACGTCGTCGAGCCAGTCGATCATCATCCGCTCGTAGGCGATCCCTCCCCGGAGGACCGCGTGCTGGAGCTCCCGTCCGGCATCGGGGTCCCCGGGACCGAACGCTTCGGCACCGGGATCTCCGGCGGTGCCGCTCCCGCCGAAATCCCGCCGTTCTCCCGCCAGGTAGCGCGCGAGCCGGTCCCGGTGCATCCGCTGGTGCCGCTCGACCTCGTCGATCAGGGCGGCCGGGTCACCGAAGGCCGCTCCGCGGACCTTCACGGCCAGTTCGTGCCGGACGCTCTCCGGCTGGACCGGCTCGTGAAGCCATCCGGTCAGGGCGGACAGACCGGCGGCCGAGACCGAGTACTCCCTCTTGTCCGGCCGGCTCCGCTGCCGCACGTCGCGCGCATCGACCCAGCCGTCGGCCTCCATGCGCTTGAGAACGCGGTAGATCTGCTGGTGGGTGGCGGTCCAGAAGTGCCCGATGGACCGCTCGAACCGGCGGGCCAGCTCATAGCCGGAGCCCGGCTTCTCCAGCAGGGAGACGAGGATCGCGTGTTCGAGCGCCATACCGCGATCCTGATATGCAACTTGTTGCATAGGCAAGCGTGGGCGCCCGGGTGAGACGCAGTTCACCCCTTCGAGAAGGCCCCTCCGGCGGCCCCACGCGTCCGCGGTGCGGGACGGGTTCCGGCCACCGGCCCGCTCCGGGGGCCGCACCGGGGCCGGGGGTGATTGTTAGGATCGCGGGCCATGAGCGCTCCGGAGCCCACCATCGTCGCCACCTCCGGCGGACACCGGCCCGGAGGCCGGACCGTGGTCGCCTTCGACTCCCTGGTCCACCACGCCGTGGAGCTCTCCGGCGCCCACGGCCGCCGTCCCCGCGTCCTGTACATCGGCACCGCCATCGGCGACGCCGAGCACTTCACCGCGCGCATGACCGAGGCCGCCCGCGTCGCCGGGTTCGACCTGACCCCCCTGCACCTGTTCCCCATGCCCAACCACGACGACGTAGAGGGCACGGTCCTGGACCAGGACGTCGTCTGGGTCATGGGCGGCTCGGTGGCCAACCTGCTGGCGGTCTGGCGCGTCCACGGGCTCGACCGCATCCTGCGCCGGGCCTGGCGGGCCGGCGTCGTCCTCAGCGGCGTCAGCGCCGGATCGATCTGCTGGTTCCGGGGCGGCACCACCGACTCCTTCGGCCCCGAACTGCGACCGGTCACCAACGCCCTGGGCCTGCTGCCCTACGGCAACGGCGTGCACTACGACACCGACCCCGGCCGCCGCCCCCTGGTACACCGACTGGTCGCCGACGGCACTCTGCCCACCACCCACTGCACCGACGACGGGGTGGGCCTGGTCTACCGCGGCACCGAACTTGCCGAGGCCGTCGCGGAAGCACCCGGCAAGAGCGCCTACCTCGTCACCCGCCAGGGGGACACGGTCGTCGAGGAGCGCCTCCAGCCCCGCCGCCTGCCCCCCGTCCCCCGCTGAACGGCCCTCCTACGCGGGGAACGGGGCGCGTACGCGCAGAACGGGCCCGGCCTGCGGTGACGCACCCGGACCGGGTGGAAGGCCCAACGGTCAGACCAGCCCGTGCCGCACCGCGTGGGCGACCGCGTGGGCACGGTTGCGGACCTGCAGACGGGCCATCAGCTCGTAGATGACGTTCTTGACGGTGTGCTCCGAGCAGGACAGTTTGCGGGCGATGACCGCGTTGCCGTGCCCCTCGGCCATCAGGCCGAGCACCGCCGTCTGGCGCGCGGTGAGGGCGGGAGGAGCGGGCGGCGCTCCTCCCCGCCGCTGCCCGTCGGCCCCGCCGAGCAGCTGCACGAGGGCCGTGTAGGGGATGCGGCCGATCCCGTGGTGGGCATCGTGCACGGCGGCGAGGAGCTGGTCGGGGGTGAGGTCGGCCGAACGCAGGACGGCCAGGGCGCCCGCGCCGATGGCACGGCGCAGCGCGGCGGGCGAGACGGTGTCGCACACGGTCAGCAGCCGGTGGGCGGTCGGCGGAGCCGCGGCCAGGGCGTCCTCCACGGTCGCGGCGACGGCCACCACCACGGTGTCCCGGGCGGACGCCTCGGCCGGCGGCGCGAGGGCGACACCGGCCTGGTGCAGCATCGCGGTGAGCCGGGCCGGGGCCGGGCCCCTGCGGGCGGCGACGACGTGAACCCGCAGGCCGGCCGTCCTGGTCACGAGCCGGGCGGCGGCGCTCACAGTGCTCTCCCATGAGCTTCTCCGCCCACGCGGCGCAGCGGCGCGGGCATCACCGTCGTCCGCGGCCCGGCGGCCGCGCGTGCGACGCTCACAGCGTCCCCTCCGTGAGCTTCTCCGCCCACGCGGCGCAGCGGCGCGGGCATCAGCGTCGTCCGCGGCCCGGTGGCCGCGCGTGCGACGCTCACAGCGTCCCCTGCGTGAGCTTCTCCGCCTGCGCGGCGTGCAGGTGCGGCTCCGTATGTCGTCTGCGGCCCGGTGGCCGCGCGTGCGACGCTCACAGCAGGCCCGCCCGAAGCGCGTAGGCGACCGCGTGGGCGCGGTTGCGGACCCGGAACCTCTGGGTGATGTCGTGCACGATGGTCGTCACCGTGCGCTGCGAGTAGGCCAGGCACCGGGCGATCTCACCGGTCTCGTGGCCGTCGGCGACCATGCGCAGCACCGAGCGCTCCCGGTCCGACAGGCCCGCGGCGGCCCAGGGGGCCGACGCCCCGCCGGAGGACAGGCCGCCCTCGGCGGAACGGTCCAGCAGACTGTCGAGCAGGTCGGGAGGCAGGGTGCAGTCGCCCCGGACCGCGGCGAGGACGGCGCGTGCCAGCCGGGGCGCGTCGGCCTCCCGGCGGCGCAGCAGGCAGCGGGCGCCGGAGGCGAGGGCGTGCAGGGCCTCGCCCCGGTCGAGGTCACCGGCGACCAGGACCACCGCGGGCCGGGTCCGGGTGTCGCGGACGGTGCGCAGCACGTCCAGCTCGGCACGGGCGAACCGATCGACGGTCATGACCACGACCCGCGGCTCCTCCCCCGGCACCGCCACGGAGACCTCCGGGCACAGGGACAGGGCGCTCACGGTGCCGGCCTCCAGCACCGGGTCGAGTGCGACGACGCTGACAGGTACGGGTTCTCCCACCGGATCCTCCGAAGGTCATCCGCCCGCCGGGTCCGCGGCGGGCGGTCGAGCAGGGGCAGTGCACAACAGGCTGCTCCGGTGCGGCGGGGGAGACATCGGGTCCTGTCCCCCACCTTTGCCTCCGGCGCCCGCCCACCGTGCGCAACCGGTGCCGCCGGGCCCAGGGCCGCGGGGCCCGGCGGGGTTCGTGGAAGGGACCGGGAGGGGCGGTGGCGCGCCCCGCGGCCCTGGGACCGGGCCCGGTGGGGGCGGCCGCGAAGAATATGGGGGCGCTGCCCCCATGTGGGGGTCCCGAGGCTCTGGGACGTTGGTCCTGTGACTGATTCCGCCGCTCTGCGAGAAACCCGGACCACGTCCCTGCCGCGCTGGTGGTGGGCGCGGGGGCTGACCCTGCGCGAGCGGCTCGCCGCCCCGGGGCCGCCGGCGGGCGGGCGGGCCGCGGCCGGCCGGGGCCACCGGGCGCCGTGGGCCCTGGGGGACGACGCGGGATTCGCCGCCCGACTGGCGGACCTGGGCCTGGACGCCGGCCTCGCACACGCTCTCGGGGACGAGCTTCCCGAGCGGCTGGGAGCACGGGCCGCGGAACCGGAGTGGGCCGGCTACATCGAGCGTGCGGTCGCCGCGGCCCCCGTGGAGCCGGACGACTCGGCCTGCTTCGGCACGGAGGGGCCCGCGGTGTTCCTGCCCGCGCTGCGCCCCCTGCTCTCGCTCGCCTGGTCCCGGGTGGCCGCCCGCACCGGCCGGTCCGCGGCCGAACACTCCCCTGTGCGGGCGGCGTTCGAGGAACGGCTCGGGAACCGGATCACCCGTCAGGCCGGCCGGACGCTGGTGAGGGAGTTGCACCGGGCCCGCGTCGCGGGGCGGCTCCCGGGGGCGACTCCGCGGGACCGCTTCGCCTCCTTCGCCTCGGACCTGGGCACCCGGCGGGGGCTGGCCCGGCTGTTCACCCGCTACCCGGTCCTGGCCCGGATGCTCGGCCAGAGCTGCGTGGACGCCGCCGACGCCCTGGCCGAGATGCTCGACAGGTTCGGTGCCGACTACTCCGCCCTGGTCTCCGAGCTCTTCGCGGGCACCGATCCCGGTCCCCTGGTGCGGATGGACCTCGGCCGCGGTGACGCCCACCAGGGCGGCCGGTCCGTGGCACTGCTGCACTTCGCCTCCGGCGCCGCCGTCGTCTACAAGCCCCGCCCCCTGGACCAGCACTCCCTGCTGGACGAGGCGGCGGACTGGCTCAACGGCAAGGTGCCCGGCCTGGGCCTGCGCACCCCCCGGTCGGTGCGCGGCGAGGGATACGGCTGGCTGGAGTTCGTCGAGCACCGCTGGTGCGCCTCGGTCACCGAGGCCGACCGGTTCTACCGCCGGCAGGGCGCGCTGCTGGCCCTGCTGTACGCGGTGGACGGCGCGGACATGCACTACGAGAACGTCATCGCCTGCGGCGACCAGCCGGTCCCGGTGGATGCCGAGACCCTCCTCCACTCCGGGCTGCCGCAGGCGGAGACCGCGGGGCACGACCCCGCCGCGCGGGCCCTGTACGCGTCGGTGCACCGCACCTGCCTGCTGCCGCACCTGCTGATCGGGGAGGACGGCGCGCTGGACATCTCCGTCCTCGGCCGGGACGGAGCCGGCACGTACCCCGGCGACGGGCTGCGCTGGGAGGACGCGGGGACGGACGGGATGCGCGTGGTGCGCGGCCCGGTGGAGAGCCCCGCGGGCCAGAACCAGCCGCTGCCGCCCGGCGGGGGCGCCGGACGGGCCGACCACCGGGCCGCGCTGCTGGAGGGGTTCCGGATCGGGTACGACGCGATCGCCGGGCACCGGGACGAACTCCTGGGCCCCAAGGGGCTGCTGGCCCGCTGGGCCCACCGCCCCGCCCGGCTGATCGTGCGCTCCACCCGGCTCTACGCCACCCTCCTGGAGGAGTCCACCCACCCCGATCTGCTGCGCGACGCGCTGGCCCGGGAAGCGGTGTTCGCGGTGCTGTGGACGGAGTCGGTCTGCGACCCGGCCCGGCAGCGGCTGATCGAGTACGAGATCGACGACCTGTGGCGCGGTGACGTACCGCTGTTCTTCCACCGGCCGGACCGCACGGCGGTGTGGACGTCCCACGGGGCGCGTCTGGACCGGGTGCTGCCCGCCGCGGCCCTGGCGACCGTCCGGGAGAAGATCGCCGCGATGAGCGAGGTGGACCGCTACGACCAGGAGTGGGTCATCTCGGCGGCGCTCGCCGTCACCGGTGCCAACGCGCCGCTGCGCGGGCCGCGTTCGGCGCTGGCCGTACGTCCGGCCCCGGCCGTGGTGCCCGAGCCGTCCCGGCTGCTGACCGCCGCGTGCGGGATCGCCGACGAGATCGCGGCCCGTGCGGTCCGCGGCGGCGGCCGGGCCAACTGGCTGGGTCTGGAGCAGGTCACCGGCGCGCACTGGGCGGTGCTGCCGATGGGCGGCTCACTGGCCCAGGGGTACTGCGGAGTCGCCCTCTTCCTGGCCCAGATCGGCTCGCTCGCCGGAGCCGACCGGTACACGGCACTGGCCCGGGAGGCCGTACGGCCGCTGCCGTCCCTGCTGGCGGCGCTGGCGGCGGACCCCGAGCTGAGCGCGGCGGCCGGTCCGGGCGCCCTCGAGGGGCTGGGCGGCATCGTCTACACGCTGGTGCGGCTGACCGCCCTGCTCGACGGTGTCGGCGACTGTCTGCCCGCCGCCCTGACCGCCCTCGGGCACGCCGTGGACGCCCAGCCCTCCGGTCCGGCCCTCCCCGGCCACGCCTCGCTCGCCGGCGGCCTCGCCGGAGCGCTGCCCGCCGCCGTCCTGGCGCACCGGGTGGCCGGCGCTCCCCAAGCGGCCGGGCTGGCCCGGCGCGTCGCGGACCGGCTGCTCGCCCTGGCCGGGGAGGAACGGGCCGGGGGGCCGGGCTTCGCCCACGGTGACGCCGGCATCGGCTGGTCCCTGCTGCGGTACGCCGCCGCGCTGCCGGAAGCCGAGGCGGCCGAACCCCTGCCGTACGCCCGCGCCGGGGCCGGTCTGCTGCGGTCGGCCCTGGATGCCTCGGCCGGCGAAGACGGCGGGGCCCGCGACCTGTCCTGGCACTCGGGGCTGGCCGGCGTGGTGTCGTCCGCCGCCGACGCGCTGGGCACCGCCGGCCCGGCGGCCCCCGACGAGGTCCTCGACCGCTGTGTGGAACTGCTGGCCGATCCGGCGCGCACCGGCGACCTGAGTCTGCGCCACGGCACCCTGGGCCGTCTGGAGGCACTGGCCGTGCTCGCCGGGCGGCACCACGCCGGTGCCAAGGAAGCGCTCGGCCACCGCGCCGGAGAGGTCCTCGGCCTCATCGAGCAGCAGGGCCACCGCTGCGGCACCCCCGACCACGTACCGTCCCCCGGTCTGCTCACCGGCCTGTCCGGCATCGGATACGCGCTGCTCAGGCTGGGTTTCCCGGAGACGGTCCCCTCCGTCCTCCTGCTCGACCACCCTCTCGGGGCTCAGGGCCGTCCGCACATCGCCCTGTGACCCGCCGGCTTCACCTCGTTCCGCGTCAGCCCGTGCACAGCGATCAGAAGGAGACCGTCCCCATGAACAAGCCGTCCATCGACGCCCAGTCGCAGCTCTCCGCCGACGCCGACCTCGCCGCCCACCCGGACCGGGAGCAGGACGGCCGCGAGCAGGACGCGGCGGGCCGGATCAGCCTGTCGGGGCGGAACAGAGCGTGCGCCCGCACCCGCGCGCTGGCCGGCATGGTGCTGACCAGCGGCATCGTGGTCACCCTCAGTTCGATGGACACCTCCGTCTCGGCACCGCACTGACGAGACCGCCCCGGGTGCGGGTCCGCTCCGCCGGCGGGCCCGCACCGGTGCGTCACGCGGCGTGCGGCAGGACGTGCGCCGCGTGGTCTGCCGCCACCAGCACGTATGAACTAGCATCTGCGTCCATGCGTTCGCATACGCCGTATGTGGTTGGGCGTGACCCCCAACTACGCGACCTGGAAGAGGCGTTGTCCGGCGCGCGGGACCGGCGCGGCGGAGTCGTCTTCCTGACCGGGGAGGCGGGCATCGGCAAGTCCCGGCTCGCGGCGGAGGCCGTGGGCATGGCCTTCGAGTCCGGGATGCGCGTACTTCGCGGCCGCAGCAGCACGACGGGACCCACCGTGCCGTTCCGGCCGCTGACCGAAGCCCTGATGTCCCTGTTCCGCAGCGGCGAACCGGTGGACGACTCCGCCCTCGGCCCCTACCGGCCGGTGCTCGGGCGGCTCGTACCGGACTGGAACACCGGTGACCACGAGAGCAGTTCGATGGTCATCCTCGGCGAGGCGGTGCTGCGGCTGCTCATCGCCGCCGGAAAGGACCGGGGCCAGCTCCTGCTGCTGGAGGACCTGCACGACGCCGACCCGGAGACCCTCGCGGTGGTCGAGTACCTGGTGGACAACCTGGAGTACACGCCCGTGCTGCTCCTGGCCACCATACGCACCGAGTTCTGCGACGCGCTGGACCTGGCGTCCTCGGCCCGCAGACGCGGCACGGGCACCGTCCTCGAACTGCCCGCGCTCAGCCGGTCCCAGGTCCGGGACATGGTCGCCGCCCAGCTCGGCACCGAACCCGACCGGGTGCCGGCGGCGGCTCTGGAACGCCTGTGGGACGACAGCGCCGGAAGTCCCTTCCTGGTCGAGGAGCTGCTGCAGTCCATGATCGGCGCCGGGGCGCTGGTGCGGGACGCCGACGGCTGGCGGGTCGTGGGCGATCCGCGCGGTGACGTGCCCACCGCCCTCGCGCGGGGCATCCTGCGGCGCATCGACCGGCTGGGGCCCCAGGGGCTGACCCTGCTGTCCGCCGCGGCCGTGGTCGGGCGGCGCTTCCCCCTGACGGTGCTCCAGCGGATGACCGGCATCGACGACCGGGGCCTGCTCGGCCATCTGCACGCCGGGGTTGCGGCACAGCTCGTCGTCCCCGACGAGCCCTCCCCCGACTGGTACGCCTTCCGCCACCCGCTGACCGTGGAGGCGCTGCTCACCCAGCTCACCCCCGGCAGGCGGGCCGAGCTGGCGCGGCGGGCCGCGGACGCGGCCTCGGAACTCCACCCGGAGCTGGCCGGCCAGTGGTGCCCGCTGGTCGCCGAGCTGCGCTCCCAGGCGGGCGACCGGGCCGAGGCGGGACGCCTGTTCGCGGAGGCGGGGCGGCGGGCGCTGGCCGACGGCGCGATCGGTTCCGCCGTCACCCTGCTCGACCGGGCCGAACGGCTGCTGTCGGACACCCGGGACACCCTGCGCCGGGCCGAGGTCCTGGAGTGCCTGCTGCCCGCGCTCGCCGAGGCGGGCGACTTCGCCCGCGCCTTCGACCTGGCCGACCAGCTGCACGCCCTGGGCGGGGCCGGCCTGAGCGCGCCGCGGCTGGCCGCGCTGCACACCCGGCTCGCCAAGGTGGCCCACACCGCGGGCCGCTGGGCCGACGGCAACCGGCAGATCGCACGGGCCCGTGCCGTCCTGGGCCCCGCAGCCGACGAGGCCGCCGCCGCGTCCGTCGACGTGGCCGCGGCCTACCTCGCCCTGGACACACCGGGCACGGACCGCACCCACCAGGCCGAGAAGCTGGCCCGGTCCGCGGTGGAGGCCGCACAGCGGCACGGCCTGCCCACGGTCGCCTGCCAGGGGTGGGAACTGCTGGCCACCGTGGCCCGCGAACGCGACCCCGCCGAGTCCCAGGCCATGCTGGAGCGCGCCCTGACCACGGCGGAACGGCACGGCCTCCCGCTGCGGCGCATGTACGCGCTGACCCGGATCGGCGGCAACGCCTGGCTGTCCGAGGGGGACACCGCCGGCCTGACCGCCGCCCGGGACGAGGCGCTGCGGCTGGGGTCGGCCACCATCGTCTACACCATCGACGGCATCCTCATCCTGGACTCCGTGCTGCGCGGGGAGTTCGGAGCCGCGCGGGACGCCGCCGAGGAGTGCCTGGCCGTCGTGCGGCGCCTGCGGCTGGCCCCGGCCGTCCGCTACGTGCTGATGGCCAAGGGGGCCCTGGCGGCCCACCGGGGCGAGAGAGCGGCGATGGACGAGGCGCTGGCCGCGTTCGCCGAGTGGGACGGCGCCGGCTCCCAGGAGGAACCGCTCACCTTCGGCCTGGCGCGGACGTTCTGCGCGCTGCTGGAGGAGGACGGGGAGCTGGCCCGGCGCGAACTGCGGGCCGTCCGCGAGCTGGAGCGCGACAACCCCAGCACCTACTACCTCAGCGGGCGCAGCGGTGTCGGCCTGCTGCTGGACGTGCTGGCGGGGGAGGTCGGCCGCCCCGGGCAGGAGGAGGCCGCCGCCACCGCGCCCGGCCGCCTGCGGTGGAACCGGCAGTTCGTCCTCCTGGCCGACGCCGTGCTGCTGGGCCGGGAGGGCAGACCCCAGGAGGCGTCGGCCGCGGCCGCCGAGGCGCTGCGCGCCGCCGAGCCGTACCCCACCGCCCTCCACCTGGGCATGCGGCTCGTGGCCGAGGCGGCCCACGAGAACGGGTGGGGCGAGCCGGTGGCCTGGCTGCGCCGCGCCGAGCACCACTTCCACCAGAACGGCGTGCCCGCCGTCGCCAACGCCTGCCGTGCGGCGCTGCGGCGTCTGGGCGCCCCCGTCCACCAGCACCGCAGCGGGACCAGCCGCATCCCCGAGGAGCTTCGGGCCCTGGGCGTGACGGTCCGCGAGTACGAGGTGCTCGTGCTGCTGGCCGAGCGGCTGGGCAACAAGGACATCGCCGACCACCTCTACATCTCGCCGCGCACCGTCGAGAAGCACATCGCCAGCCTCATCGCCAAGACCGGCCGGTCCAACCGGGCCGCTCTGTGCGCCCTCTCGGCCTCCCTCTGACCCGGCTCCTCCGGTCCCGGCAGCGCCTGCCCCCGGCCGCCCCGCCCTGGCCGCACCCTCCGGTCCGGCCCGCCGGAGCGCTCCGGTCACCGCATCGCGCGCACGGCGCCGGACGCGAGCACGCCCAGCGCGGTCAGCGCCAGGACCAGGGCGACGCCGGCGAACATCACGCCGGTGCCCGCCTGGGCCAGGGCGCCGCAGGCGATCAGCGAGACGGGCGCGACGGCGTACCCGAGGACCATGTCGACCGAGATCACCCGGCCGAGGACCGACTGCGGGATGTTCCGCTGGATCCAGCTCAGCCCGAAGACCCCCTGGAAGCCGATGGCGAACCCCATCACCAGCACCGTCGCGACCGCCGCCGCCGGATGGTCCAGGATGCCGAGCAGGGCCATGCCCGCGGCCAGCCATCCGGCCAGCCCCGCGATCAGCAGGCCCACCCGGGGCCTTCCCCCGACGGCTCCGCCCGCGAGGGTCCCCAGGATGGCTCCTCCCGCCAGCGCCCCGTTGAGCACGCCCAGGGTCGCCGAGCCGCCCTCCAGGGAGGTTCTGGCCAGGGTGGCGAAGCCGATGGTGAACGGCCCGGCGTAGCAGAAGTTGACGGCCGTGTCGACGACCAGCATGGTGCGGATGCGCGGGTCCCGCCACGCGTAGCGCACCCCGGCCCGTATCCGGGCGGCCAGCGTCTCCCCGGCGCCGGGCTCCGGCGAGGGGGCACCGGGGTCCGAAGGGGCACCGGGGTCCGAAGGGGCACCGGAGTCCGGGCCGGCCTCCTCCTTCTCGCGGGGGGCGGTGCGGATGCGGGCGACGCACAGCCCGCACAGCGCGAAGCACACCGCGTCGACGAGGAAGGCGACGGGGGCCTGGGAGAGGGCGACCACGAGGCCGCCGGTGGCCGGGCCCAGCACGGCGGAGACCCGGGCGCCCGCGCCGAGCAGGGCGTTGGCGGAGGTGAGCGTCTCCTTCTCCACCACCGAGGGCAGGATCGAGACCCGGGCGGGCTGGAAGAAGGCGTCGACCGCGCCGAAGGCCGCGGCGGCCGCGCACAGCATCCACAGCTGGAGTGTGCCGGTCAGTCCGCCCAGTCCGACCGCCGCCATCAGGGCGGCTCTGGCCCAGCTCGAACAGACCATCAGGGCTCTGGGCGACCAGGTGTCGCCGAGCGAGCCGCCCACCAGGGTCAGCAGGGCCCGGGGCACCGCCTGGAAGGTCAGCACGTAACCGAGCGCGAGGGTGGAGCCGGTCAGGGTGAGGGTCATCCAGGAGAACGCGATGTAGCTGAATCCGTCGCCGAGCAGCGACAGGGACTGGCCCAGCCACAGCAGGCGGAAGGAGCGCTGCCGGGCGGGGGCCCACAGCCGTGGGCCGGCGCCCGTGAGGGTGGTCGCCATCGTGGGACCTCTGCCTTTCGTCGGGCCCTCCCGGACCGCCGGGTGATGGCGGTCCGGGAGGGCCGGTGGGATGCGGGCGTGTCAGTAGCGGACGGGCAGGGCGGTCAGGCTGCGGTTGAGCAGCGAGAGCTGCCAGGTGTGCCGCGTCCCGTCCAGGCGCAGGTCCGGGTAGTCGCGGACGAGGACGCCGACGACCGCGCAGGCCACCAGCCGGGCGAGCGCCGCGCCGATGCAGAAGTGGGCGCCGAAGCCGAAGCCCAGGTGGGTGCCGCCGGTGCGCCGCAGGTCGAAGACGTCCGGGTCCGGGAAGCGGGCGGGGTCGCGGTTGGCGGCGGCGGTGACCAGGAAGATCCGGTCGCCGGCGCGGAGGGTGTGGCCGTCCAGCACGGTGTCGCGGGCGGCGGTCCTGATCGACATCTTCGAGGGCCCGTCCAGGCGCAGGGTCTCCTCGACGGCCGCGGCGACCAGTTCCGGCTCCTCGCGCACCGCCCGGAGCCGGTCCGGGCGGCGGAGCAGGGCCAGCAGGGTGTTGGTGATGAGGTTGCTCGTGGTCTCGCCGCCGGCGAACGCCATCTGGGTGAGCATCCCGACGAACTCCTCCTCGCTGACGCCGTCGCCGATCCGGCCGCCGGCCAGGACGGAGCTGATCAGGTCGTCCTTCGGCTCGGCGCGGCGCTCGGCGACCAGGCCGGCGAGGTACTCCTCCAGGCTGACCAGCGACTGCAGCGAGGTGCGGTACTCGCGCTCCTCCTGGGCGGCGCCCAGGACGAGGTCGCCCACGCGGGCGTTCCAGTACCAGAAGGAGGGGGCGTGCGCCTGGGGGACGCCCAGCCAGCGGGCGAAGACCAGGGCGGGCAGTGGTCTGGCGATGTCCGCGGCGATGTCGCCGGTCCGGCCGTGGACCGCGCGGCGGTTGAGCATCGCGCGGGCCGCCCGCTCGGTGAAGGCGCTGTAGCGGGCGACGGCGCGGGCGGCGAACTGCTCCTGGAACACCTGCCGCAGCCGGCGGTGCTGCGGCGGGTCGTTGAAGACCATCCAGCGCGAGAGGATCGCGAAGGCGCGCTCGGCGTCGTCGCGGGCGCCCTGCGGGACCGCGTCCATCAGGGGGCGGACCCGGTCGGCGGAGACCGCCGGGTCGCGCAGGCAGCGCATGACCTGCTCGTGGCCGGTGACCAGCCAGGCCCGGTGCATGGGGCTCCAGTGGACCGGGGCGTGGTCGCGCAGGGCGCTGAGGTAGCCGTAGGGGTCGGCGTTGACGGCGGGGTCGAGCAGGTACCGCTCGGTGAAGCGGGCCGACGGGGCCGGGCCGGGCGCGGTGGTCGCGGCCGTGGCGGCGGGGGCGGTGGGTGCCGCCGTGGTGGTCGCGGTGGGAGTCATCGCCGGGCCTCCGTCCCGATCGTGCCGAGCAGGTCCGCGATGCCCGCGACCAGCGGCTCGGCGAGCATGGACATGTGGTCTCCCTCGGTGACGTGGACGGTCAGGCCGCCCAGGGCGACCTCTCGCCACCGGGCCACGTAGGCGCGGTAGTCGACGTCGAGGCCGGGCATGGGCTCGCCGTCGGGCAGCCCGGCGGCCAGGGTTCCGACCACGAGGTGGACATGGCCCGGGTAGGGGCGCACCCGGTAGCCGGCCAGGGCGGTGAGCAGCGAGTGCCACACCTCGATCGGCGCCTTGTCGACCAGGGCGGCCTCGCCGGGACTCATCCCCGCGCCCAGCAGCAGTGCGGTGAGTTCGGCCGCCGCCTTCTCGCGCTCGGGCGACGGCGGCAGGGCGCGGAGGCGGTCGCGCATCCGCAGCGCCCGGCGCATGTCCCGGCCGACTCCGGCGAGCCGGTCGCGCGCCGCCGGGTTGGGCAGGTAGGGCTCGATCAGCACCAGGGGTTCGACGGTGTGGCCGGCCTCGTGGAGCTGGGTGGCCATCTCCAGGGCGATGTTGGCGCCCATGGACCAGCCCAGCAGGTCGTGGGGGCCGCGCCCGCCGTGGCCGGCGATCTCGGCGACGTAGTTGGCCGCGATGCCGCCCACCGTGCCGGGATCCACGCCGCCCAGCAGGCCGCGGGCCTGGAAGGCGCGCACCGGGCGGCCCGGCGGCAGGTGGCGGGCGAGCGGGACGAACCACGCGGCGCTGCCGCCGGTGGGGTGCACGCACCACAGCGGGGCTCCCCCGCCCTCCCGGAGCGTGACCTCGGAGCGGACGGCGGCGGCCACCGCGCTCGCCTTCCCGGCCGACTCCTCGGCGCGGACGGCGAGTTGGGCGAGGGTGGGCCGCTCGATCAGGTCGCGCACCGAGACCGGCAGGCCGCGCTCGGCGGCCAGGGCGGCCACCCGCACGGTGGACAGCGAGCTGCCGCCGATGCGGAAGAAGTCGTCGTGCACTCCGATCAGGGACAGGCCCAGCACCTCGCGCCACACCTCGGCCAGCAGCCTCTCGGCGTCGGTGGCGGGCGCGACGTAGTCGGTGCCGCTCTCGGCGCGTTCGGCCGACGGCAGCGGCAGCGCCCGTTTGTCGATCTTCCCGCTGCGGTTGACGGGCATCTCGTCGAGGAAGACGAAACGGGCGGGCACCATGTAGGCGGGCATGCCGGCGCGCAGCGCCCTCGCCAGTTCCCCGGCGGAGGCTTCGGCGCCGTCGCGCAGGACCAGATAGGCGACCAGCGCCGGCTCGCCCGGCAGGTCGGTGCGGTGCAGCACCACCGCCTGCCGCACCTCGGGCAGCGCGCGCAGGGCGTGCTCGACCTCGCCCAGCTCGATCCGGAAGCCGCGCAGCTTGACCTGGGTGTCGCGGCGTCCCAGCCACTCCAGCGCGCCGTCGGGCCGGTGCGTGCCCAGGTCGCCGGTGCGGCAGGTGCGGGAGCCGGGCGGGCCGTACGGGTCGGGGACGAAGGTGGCGGCGGTCAGCGCGGGCCGGTTCAGGTAGCAGCGGCCGACGGCCCGCCCGCCCAGGTGGATCTCGCCGGGCACTCCGGTCGGCACGGGCTGCATGTCCTCGTCGAGCACCCGGGCGCTGGTGTTGCGCATCGGGGCGCCGATCGGCGGGCGTCCCGCCCCGGGCCCCAGTTCGGCGGCGACGGACCACACCGACGTCTCGGTCAGGCCGTAGACGTTGTGGAAGCGGCGCCCGCGCGACCAGGTGTCGGCCAGTTCGGCGGGGCACGCCTCTCCGGCCACCTGGAGCACCCTCAGTTCGGGGAAGCGGTCCTCGCCCAGGACCGCCAGGGCGCTGGGCGGCAGCATGGCGCCGGTGACGCGGTGGGTGAGCAGGGTGCGGGCCAGGTCGGGGCCCGGGCGCAGCGCCTCCCGGGGCGCGGTGACCAGCCGTCCGCCGTTCGCCAGCGACCAGGTGAGTTCCAGGACGGAGGCGTCGAAGCCGAAGGAGGCGAACTGGAGGACCCGGTCCCCGGGGGTCGGGCGGATCAGGTCGCGCTGCCCTTCCAGCATGTTGATCAGGCCGTCGTGGGGGATCGCGACGCCCTTGGGGGTGCCGGTGGAGCCGGAGGTGTAGATGATGTACGCCAGGTTGCCGGCGCTCACCCCGCCGTCCGGCGGCGTCCGCAGGGCGGCGGTTCCGTCCAGGGCGCCGGGCTCGTCCAGGGCCAGGACCGGGCCGTCGAAGGGCACCGCCGAGGCGAGCGCGGTCTGGGTCAGCAGCACCCGCATGCCGCTGTCGGAGGCCATGAACTCCAGTCGTGCGGTGGGGTGCTGGGGGTCCAGGGGGAGGAACGCGCCTCCGGCCCGCAGGACGCCGAGGGCGGCGCGCACCATGTCCGGGCCCCGGTCGACGCAGATGCCGACGACCGTCTCGGGTCCGACGCCCAGCGCGTGCAGCCGGGCGGCGATCCGGGCCGCGTCCGCGTCCAGTCCGCCGTAGGTGATCTCCTGCCCGCCGTGGACGACGGCGACCGCGTCCGGGGTCCGCCGGGCGTGCGCGGCGACCAGTTCGTGGAACATCAGGGGGCCGTTGTCCCGGTCCGGTCCGCTTCCCCACTCCTTCAGGGCCCTGTCGCGGGCGGCTCCGGTCAGCGCCGGACGGGTCACCGGGGCGTGCGGGTCGGCGATCATCGTCTCGATCCGCTCGCACAGCACGTCGGCGAGCTGCTCGGCGGTGGCCGGTGCGACGTGCTCGGGGTCGGCGTCGAGGGTGAAGCCGTTCACGCTCGCGTTGACCAGCAGCGGGAACATGGTCCTGGCGATCTCCAGGGACTCGTCCCAGGTGTCGTGGGAGAGCCGGTGGAAGTTGACGTAGTTGAAGACCGCCTCGACCGGGTTCGGCTCCCCGGGCCGCAGCTGCGCCATCCTCGCCAGCGGCATCCGGCGGTGGGGCAGCATCTCCTGCTCGGCGGCGAACACCGCGCGCAGGTACTCCAGCCAGCTCCCCCGCGGACGTTCGACGCCGAAGGGCACGGTGTTGAGGAACAGCCCCCGCATCCGGTCCGCGCCGGGCACCTCGGGCCGGCCGTTGGTGACCAGGCCGATCGAGTGTCCCTCGGCGGCCTCGTCCCGTTCGGCGAACAGGCTCATGGTGTGGTGGAAGGCGGTGATCAGGACGGTGCGCCGGGGTACTCCGGCCGCCTGGGCCAGCCGCCCGATCGGCTCGGCCAGCGCCGCCCAGGAGCGCCGCACCTCGTGGACGGGTCTCTCCCCGTGCCCGCCGCCGTCGCCGCGCCGGGGGAAGCGGACGGGGCGGAGTCCGGCCAGCGCCGAGCGCCAGTACTCCAGCGCCTCCTCGCCGTGCAGCGCGGCCCGTTCCAGGGCCACGTACTCGGCGAAGGCGGGGGCGGGCGGCAGTTCGGGGGGCCGGCCGTCGGCCACCGCGCGCCGGTGCAGGTCGAGCAGGTCCGCCACCAGGGAGGTCAGGCTCCAGCCGTCCAGGACGACATGGCAGTCGGTGAGGACCAGCCGCAGTTCGTGCTCGCCCGTGTGGTGCAGGTGGATGCGGACCAGCGGCGCGGCGGTCAGGTCGAAGCGGCGCTCGAACTCCTCGGTCACGAACCGGCGTACGGCGGCGCGCTGCTCCTGGCGGGACAGTGCGCGCAGATCGGTGTAGCCGACCGGCAGCTTCGCGGTGCGGTGCACCAGTTGGAGGGGTTCGCGGTAGGAGGTCAGGTCGATGGAGGAGCGCAGGATGCCGTGGCCGCGCACCACGGTGTCCACGGCGGCCTGGAAGGCGCCGAGGTCGAAGCCCTCCGGAACGGTGATCTTCAGATCGGTGACGTTGTGGTATGCGCCGCGCCGCGGGTCGGCGAGCATCTCGTGAAGCATGCCGGCCTGGAGCATGGTCAGCGGGTAGGCGTCCTCCAGCCCGTCGGGCAGCCGGGCCGCGTCGGCCGCGTCCAGCTGGGAGAACGGCTCGACGGGGGCGGGCGCCCGGCCGGCCTTGCCGGCGCGTCGGGCGAGGTCGGCCAGGGTGCGGGCCCGGAAGAGGTCGGCCACGGTCAGGGCGAGGCCCGCCGAGCGGGCCAGGCCGATCACGCGCAGGGCCAGGATGGAGTCGCCTCCCAGGTCGAAGAAGCCGGCCGTGCGGCCGACGCGTTCGACGCCCAGGACCTCCGCCCAGATACGGGCCAGGGTCACCTCGGTCGCGCCGGAGGGCGGGACGTGCCCGGCCGGGGCCGGCGCCCCCTCGTCCGCGGCCGCGGTCAGGGCCGCGCGGTCGACCTTGCCGTTGGCGGTGATCGGCAGCCGGGGGTGGCGTACGAACAGCGCCGGCACCATGTAGTCGGGCAGGGTCAGGCGCAGCCTCTCGCGCAGCGCCGCCGCGTCCAGCGGGCGGCCCTCGGTCATGACGACGTGTGCGACCAGGCGGGCGCCGCCGTGCGGTCCGGGGCGGGCCACCACCGCGGCGTCGGTCACTCCGGACAGGGCCCGCAGGGCGGTCTCGATCTCGCCGGGTTCGATGCGGTAGCCGCGGATCTTGACCTGGTGGTCGGCGCGGCCGATGTAGGCCAGCTGCCCGTCGGGCAGGACGCGCACCAGGTCGCCGGTGCGGTACATCCGGGTACCGGGCGGGCCGAAGGGGTCGGTGGGGAAGCGTTCGGCGGTCAGTTCGGGACGGTTGCGGTAGCCGCGCGCGACGCCGCCGCCGGCGACGTACAGCTCGCCGACCGTGCCCTGCGGCACCAGGCGCCCGTACCGGTCCAGCACGTAGCCGTGCTGGCCGGTCAGCGGCCGACCGATCGGCGACCGCGCCGGGGCGTGGACGTCGTCGGCGGTCAGCGTCCGGTGGGTGACGTGCACGGTGGTCTCGGTGATGCCGTACATGTTCACCAGCGCGGGCCGGCGGTCGGCGGGGGTGTCGAACCAGTCTCGGTAGTCGCGCACGTCGAGGGCGTCGCCGCCGAAGACGACGGTGCGCAGCGCGAGGCCGGTGAAGTCCTGCCCGCTGTCGGCCAGATGGGCGCGCAGTCCCTTGAAGGCGGCGGGCGTCTGGTTGAGGACGGTGACCTTCCGGTCGCGCAGGACGGCCAGGACCGCGGCGGGGTCGCGGACCTGCTCCTCGGTGAGCACCACGACGCGGCCGCCGCTGGTGAGCGGCCCCCACAGTTCCCACACGGAGAAGTCGAAGGCCGGTGAGTGGGCCAGGGTCCACACGTCGCCCGGGCCGAAGTCGAAGTGGTGGTCGGCGGCCCCGAGCAGCCAGGCGAGGTTGGCGTGGGTGACCTCCACGCCCTTGGGGCGGCCGGTGGAGCCGGAGGTGTAGATGACGTAGGCGAGGTCCTCCGGCGCGGGGCGGACGTCGCCGGCGTCGGCGGCGGAGGCTTCGGCTTCGGCTTCGGCTTCGGCTTCGGCTTCGGCTTCGGCGAGGGGTATCACATCGACCGGCAGGCCCTGGACCGCCGCGCGGCCGGTGTCGTCGGCGACGACGAAGGAGACGCCGGCGTCGGTGAGGGTGAACTCGCGGCGGGCGCGCGGATGGGAGGGGTCCAGCGGCAGATAGGCCGCACCCGCCCGCCACACCCCGAGCAGTGCCACGGCCAGGTCGGCCGAGCGGTCCAGGCAGACCCCGACCAGCGACTCGCGTCCGACGCCGGCCGCGCGCAGCCGGCGGGCCAGGGCGGAGGCCGCGGCGTCCAGCCGCGCGTAGGTCAGCGTCCGGTCGCCGCCGAGAACGGCCGGCGCGTCCGGGGTGCGCGCGATGTGCTCGGCCAGGCGCTCGGGCGCGGTGCGCGGGGCGGGCCCGCCCGGACGTACGGGAGCGGCCGGGCCGCCGGGGCCGAGCAGGGCGGCGCGCTCGGCGCCGGTGAGCGGATCGACGGTGCTCAGCGGGGCGTCGGGCGTCTCGGTGAAGGCGCGCAGCAGTGCGGTGGTGTGCGCGGCCAGCCGGGCCACGGACTCCCGCTCGAACAGGTCGGGGCGGTAGACGAAGACCAGCTCCCGGCGGTCGCCCTCCTCGCGCAGCTCCAGGGCGAGGTCGAACTTGGCGGTGGTGTGGTCGATGCGGAAGGGCGTGCCCGTGGCACCGCCGAGGGCGAAGGCGCCCCGTCCCGCCGGGGCCTGGGTGAACAGCACCTGGAACAGCGGATTGCGGGTCAGGTCGCGCTCCGGGCTCAGTTCGTCGACGACCCGCTCGAACGGCAGGCCCTGGTGGGAGAGGGCGCCCAGGACGCTCTCCCTGGTCCGGGCCAGCAGCCGTGCCGGGGTGGGGTCGTCGGAGAGGTCGGCGCGCATGACGAGGGTGTTGACGAAGAACCCGGCCAGCTGCTCGGTCTCGGGCCGCTCCCGGTTGGCGACGACCGTGCCGATGGCGATGTCGTCCTGGCCGCTGTGCAGGGCCAGTGCCGCCTGGAACGCCGCCATCACCGCCATGTACGAGGTGGTGTCGGTGCGCCGTACCAGCTCGGTCAGCGCCGCCGACAGCCTTCCGGGCAGCTCGGCGGTGTGCACGGCGCCGGTGTGGCGGGGGGTGTCGGTGCGCGGGTGGTCGGTGGGCAGCTCCAGCGGGGCCAGGCCGGCCAGCCGGGTGCGCCAGTAGCCGAGGTCGGCGGCCTCGTCGGCGCCGCGCTGCCAGACGGCGTAGTCGGTGTAGTCGATCGGCAGTTCGGGCAGCCCGGCCGGACCGCCCCCGGTCCTGGCGCGGTACAGCTCGCGCAGGTCGCGCACCAGGATCTCCAGCGACCAGCCGTCGGAGACGATGTGGTGCATGGCGAGGATCAGGACGTGGTCGTCGTCGGCGGCCTTGAGCAGGGTGGCTCTGAAGGGCGTCTCGGCGGCCAGGTCGAAGGGGCGCATCGCCAGCTCGCGTACGGCCTCCTCCAGGGTCCGTCCGGACAGGGCCGCCAGGTCCGCCGTCTCCAGACGGGACCGGCCCGCGGGGTGGACGCGCTGGTGCGGGACGCCGTCGTGGGCGGGGAAGGTCACCCGCAGCTGCTCGTGGCGGGCGACGAGGTCGCGGACGGCCCCGTCGAGCGCGGCGGTGTCCACCGGACCGGTCAGCCGCCAGGCGGCGGGCATCAGATAGGTGGCGGCGCCGGGGTCGAGCTGGTCGAGGAAGTACAGGCGCTGCTGCGCGGCGGACAGGGGCGCGCGGTCGGGGCGCGGGGAGAGCCGGGGTATGGCGGCCGGGGCGGTGCCGGCCAGCCCGCGCAGCCGCTGCTCCAGCAGCCGCCGGGCGGCCGGCGAGAGTGCGGCGCGCGCTGTCCGGGGCCGGGACTCGGGACGGACCCCGGTCCGGGCCTCGGGCCGGATCTCGGGCTGGATCTCCGAAGTGGTCATGGCGCGTTCCGTCCAATCTCAGTCTTGGTGTTCCACCGTCAGGGACAGGTCGATCTCGTCGTCGCTCATCGCGGAGATCAGTTCGACGAGCTGCCGCTCCACCTCGGCGGCGAGCAGCTCGACGGTGGGGTGCTCGAACAGGTCGCGGACCTGGAGGGGGCAGTCGAAGGCGGCCCGCAGGCGGGAGGCGGCGGCCACGGCGCGCAGCGAGTGCCCGCCCAGCGCGAAGAAGTCGTCGTGCACGCCGACCCGGGGCACCCCCAGCACCTCGGCCCAGATCTGCGCCGTCACCGTCTCGGTGGGGGTCCTCGGCGGTGTGAACTCGGCGGGGGCGGGGGGTTCGGGCTCGGGCAGGGCGGCGGTGTCGAGCTTTCCCTGCACGGTCAGCGGCAGCGCGTCGAGTACGGCGAAGGCGGCCGGGACCTGGTAGGCGGGCAGATGGGCGCGGCAGTGGGCGGCCAGGGACTCGGCGGTGAGGCCCCGGCCGGCGGCATAGCCCACCAGGGAGCGTTCGCCGCGCAGTTCGCGGACCACGACGGCGGCCGAGTGGACGCCGGGGTGGCGGCGCAGCACGGCCTCGGTCTCGCCCGGTTCGACGCGGAAGCCGCGGATCTTGACCTGGTCGTCGCTCCTGCCGGTGAACTCCAGGTCGCCCGAGGGCAGCCGGCGCACCATGTCGCCGGTGCGGTAGAGCCGGCCGCCGCCGGGTGCGAAGGAGTCGGGCACGAACCGCTCCGCGGTCAGCGCCGGCCGTCCCAGGTAGCCGCGCGCCAGCTCCGGCCCGCCGACCAGCAGTTCGCCGGGGACGCCGAGCGGGGCGAGGTTGCCGTGGGGGTCCACCACGTAGGCCCGGCGCGAGCCCAGCGGGCGGCCGATCGGCACCCGGCCGCCGACCGGTGCGGCGACCGGGTGGGCCGTGGCGGAGACGACCGACTCGGTGGGCCCGTAGGTGTTGACGACGGGGACGCCGGGCAGGTGGGCGAACCACCGCTCCAGCGGCCCCGAGGGCAGCTCCTCCCCCCCGGTGACCAGCAGGCGCAGGCTCGCCAGGTCGCCGGCGACCGTCTCCAGCCGGGCGACCACCTCCTCCCAGTAGGAGGGGGTGAGCTCCATGACGGTGATCCCCTCGGCGCGCACCCGCTCGGCCAGTTCCTCCACCGACCACACCTCGTCGGGGCGGACGACCACGGTCGCGCCCGCCCCGAGGGCGGGCAGGATCTGCTCCAGCGAGGCGTCGAAGGAGAAGGAGGCGAAGGTCAGCACCCGGTCCCGGGCGGTGATCGCGAACAGCTCGCGGGCGGCGGCGACGTGGGCGGCCAGGGCGTGGTGCTCCACGCCGACGGCCTTGGGCCGGCCGGTGGAACCGGAGGTGAAGATGGTGTAGGCCAGATCGTGCGGGTCAGGCGTGTGGCGGGGCGCGCCGGGGTCGGGGCGCACCTCGTCGGCCGGTACGACGGGGACCGCGAGCGCGGCGAGCGCTTCCGCGGTGGACGCGTCGCCCACCACGCACCCCACCTCGGCCTCGGCGACCATGAACCGCAGCCGCTCGGCGGGAAGGCGGGGGTCGAGCGGTACGTACACCCCGCCGGCCCGCCACACCGCCAGCATCGCGGCCACCGACCCGATCCCGCGCCGTACGCAGACCCCCACCGCGCTCCCCCGGCCCGCCCCCGCGGCGGTCAGCGCCGCCGCCAGCCCGCCGGTCAGCCCGTCGAGTTCGCCGTAGGTCACCGACCGCTGCCCGCACACCAGCGCCGGCGCGTCCGGCTCGCCCGCCACGGCCACGGCGGTGAACGCCTCGGGCCCGGGGGCGGGCCGGTCCGCCCCCGCGGTGGCGACCAGGTGCGCGCGTTCGGCGGGCGACAGCAGGTCCACCCGGTGGACGGGGACGTCCGGGTCGGCCGTGACGGCGGCCAGCACCCGTCCCACGTGCTCGGCCAGCCGGGTGGCGGTGGCGGCGTCGAAGAGGTCGGCCGCGTACTCGACGTTGAGGGCGAACCGGTCGGGATAGAGGAGGAAGGTGGTGGTCAGGTCGAACTTGGCCGACGCCCACGGCAGGTCGAAGCCGGTCGCCTCCAGCCCTTCGATGTCCGGCCCCGCCGCGGGGCTCTCCTGGACGTCGACCATCACCTGGAACAGCGGGTTGCGGGACAGGTCGCGCTCGGGCCGCAGCCGCTCCACCAGCTTCTCGAAGGGCACGTCCTGGTGGTCGAAGGCGCCCAGCACGGTCGCCCGGACCCTTCCGAGCAGTTCGGCGAAGGTGGGGGAGCCGGACAGGTCACCGCGCAGGACGACGGTGTTGACGAAGAATCCGACCAGCCGCTCCAGTTCCGTCCGGCCGCGGCCGGCGACGGGGGTGCCCACCGGCACGTCGTCCTGCCCGGACCAGCGGGCGAGTACGGTCTGCACCGCGGCCAGGAGGACCATGAAGCGCGTCGCCCCCTGCTCGCGGGCGAAGGCGTCCAGCCGGGCGGCCAGTTCGGACGGCAGTCCCACCTCGACCGCCCCGCCCCGGCCCGACCAGGCCGCGGGGCGGGGGCGGTCGGTGGGCAGCCGCAGCACCGGGAGGTCCTTCAGCTCCTCCTCCCAGTAGTCCAGCCGGCCCTCCAGCGTCCCGTCCCCGGCCCGCTCGCGCTGCCACACCGCGAAGTCGCCGTACTGCACGGGCGGTTCGGGCAGCGTCGGGGCCCGGCCCGCCAGGCGCGCCCGGTAGCAGGCCGCCAGCTCCTCGGTGAAGACGTCCTTGGACCAGCCGTCGGTGGCCACGTGGTGGAAGGCGAGGACGGCGACGTGGTCGCGCGGTCCCAGCTCCCACACCCCGGCGCGCAGCATCGGCGGGCGGTCCAGGTCGAAGCGGCGGGTGGCGAGCGCGTGGGCCTGCCCCCGCACCGCTTCCAGCCGGGCCGCCTCGTCCTCGCCGTCCGGGGCGTGCCGCCACTCCAGCGGTACGCCCACCGGGTCGCAGACCTGCTGTGCGGGGCGGCCGTCCACCTCGACCAGGGCGGTGCGCAGCACCTCGTGCCGAGCCGTCATGTCGTCCAGCGCGGCCTGCCAGGCGTCGCGGTCCAGGCCGCCGCGCAGACGCCAGGAGAACCACAGGACGTACTCGTCGCCCGCCTCGGAGGTGCGGTCCAGGAACCACAGCCGCTCCTGGGCGAAGGACATCGGCAGCGGGCCGGAGCGGTCCACGGGGGTGACCGCGGTCCCGGCGGCCCGGCGCGCGGCGGCCACGGCCGGGCCGAACTCGCGGATGCGGGGGTTCTCGAACAGGGTGCGCAGCTCGATGTCGCGGCCCAGGCGCTCGGCGACGCGGGAGACCGCCATCGTGGCGAGCAGGGAGTGCCCGCCCAGGTCGAAGAAGCCGTCGTCGATGCCGACCCGTTCGACGCCGAGGACGTCCGCCCAGACGGTCGCGATGATCCGTTCGCTCTCGTCGCGGGGCGGTGTGTGGGCGACGCGGCCGACGGCGCGGTCGGGGCGGGCGTCGGGCAGCGCGGCGCGGTCGAGCTTGCCCGAGGCGTTCACGGGGAGCGCGTCGAGGAGCACGAAGTCGGAGGGCACCGCGTAGTGCGGCAGCCGCTCGGCGCACCAGGACCGCAGCGCGGCCGGCTCGACGGTGCCGCCGGTGCCGCCGGTCACGACGTAGCCGATCAGGGTCTGGCCGGTTCCGGTGTCGGGCCGCACGGCGGCGGCGGCCACCCCGGGGCACTCGCGCAGGGCCGCCTCGACCTCGCCGAGCTCGACGCGGAAGCCGCGGATCTTGACCTGGTCGTCGCTCCTGCCGAGGAACTCCAGGTCGCCCGAGGGCAGCCACCGGACGATGTCGCCGGTGCGGTAGAGCCGGCCGCCGCCGGGTACGAAGGGATCGGGCACGAACCGCTCCGCGGTCAGCGCCGGCCGTCCCAGGTAGCCGCGCGCCAGCTCCGGCCCGCCGATGAGCAGTTCGCCGGGGGCGCCGACGTCCACGGGCCGGTCGTGCGCGTCCACCACGTACACCCGGCGCGAGCCCAGCGGGCGGCCGATCGGCACCCGGCCGCCGACCGGCCCGGTGACCTCGTACGTGGTGGAGGTGACGGTCGTCTCGGTCGGCCCGTAGGCGTTGCAGACCCGTACGTGGGGCACCGCGGCCCGCCAGGCGGCCAGCGCCTCGGCCGGTACGGACTCCCCTCCCAGGATCAGCAGCCGCAGACCGGCCAGTCTCGCGGCGGCACGGCGGTCGAGGGAGAACGCCAGCTCGGTCCAGTAGGTGGGCGGGAGGTTCACGACGGTGACGCCGTGCCGCTCGACCACCTCGGGCACCTGGGTCGGCAGCCACGGCTCGTCGGGGCGGACGATCACCTGCGCGCCGCACGTCAGCGCGGGCAGCACCTGGTCCAGGGAGGCGTCGAAGGAGAAGGAGGCGAAGGCCAGGACCCGGTCCCCGGCGGTGACGCCGTAGCGGTCGCGGGCGGCGGCGACGTGGGCGGCCAGGGCGCGGTGCTCCACGCCGACGGCCTTGGGCCGGCCGGTGGAACCGGAGGTGAAGATGACATGCGCCAGGTCGTGCGGACCGGGGGTGCGGCGGGGACCGCCGGGATCGGGGCGCACCTCGTCGGCCCGTACGGCGACCGCGTCCAGTCCGGCGGCCGTCCTCGCGGTCGCCGCGTCGGCGACGACGCACCCCACCTCGGCCTCGGCGACCATGAACCGCAGCCGCTCGGGCGGCAGATCGGGATCCAGCGGTACGTACACCCCGCCGGCCCGCCACACCGCCAGCATCGCCACCACCGACCCGATCCCGCGCCGCAGCAGGACCCCCACCGCGCTCCCCCGGCCCACCCCCGCGGCGGCCAGCGACGCCGCCAGCCCGCCGGCCAGCCCGTCGAGTTCGCCGTAGGTCACCGACCGCTGCCCGCACACCAGCGCCGGCGCGTCCGGCTCGCCCGCCACGGCCACGGCGGGCGCGGGGCCGGCCGGGCGGTCGGGGGCGGCGCTCCAGCGCGCCTCGGGCCGGACGCCCGCCGCGTGCGGCGCGGACCCGTCCGGCACGGATCCGTCCGGCAGGGGTCCGCCGTGCGGGGACTCGTCCCGCAGGGGCTCCAGGCGCCGGGCGAGTTCCGCCACCGGGGTCCGCGGGTCGTCCAGGACCGCGCGCAGCAGCCCGGTGTAGGCGGAGGCGAACCGGTGCATGGTCCCGGCGTCGAACAGGGCGGTGGCGTACTGCAGCCGGGCTGCGATGCCGCCGTCCGCGCGCAGACTGAGGTCGAGGAAGACGTCCATCGTGGTGCCGGTGAGCGGCGGCGCCACCAGCTCCGCCTCCAGTCCCGGCAGGATGACGGGCCGCTGGGCGGTGTTGAGCAGGGTGAACGACGCCTGGGCCAGCGGGTGGCGGGACAGGTCGCGTTCGCCGCCCACCGCGCGCACCACGTGGTCGAAGGGCGCGTCGGCGTGCGAGAGGTCCTTCAGGACGCCGGTGCGGACCCTCTCCAGGAGGGCGCCGAAGGCGGGCTCGCCGGACAGGTCGGTGCGCAGGACGACGGTGTTGACGAACGGGCCGATCAGCTCGGCCGTTCCAGCGTGGCCGCGGTCGGCCATCGTGGTGCACACCGCGATGTCGGTACGGCCCGTGCAGCGGGCCAGCAGTGCCTGGTAGACGGCGAGCAGCAGCATGTAGCGGGTCGCGCGGTGCTCGCGGGCGACCCTGTCGACGTCGGCCACCAGGCCGGCGGGCAGGGTGAAGCGGACGACGTCGCCGGAGCCGTCCCAGAACCGGGGGCGCGGCCGGTCGGTCGGCAGGTCCAGGGGGGCGGTGCCGCGCAGCCGGTCGCGCCAGTAGCCGAGCAGGCGTTCCATGCGCGGGCCGCTCAGCCGCTCGGCCTGGGCACGGGCGAAGTCGGCGTACCGCAGGGCCGGCGGGGCCACGGCCTCGCCCCGGTAGCCCGCGGCCAGCTCGCGCAGCAGCACGTCCCATGACCAGCCGTCGACGGCGATGTGGTGCACCACCAGGAGCAGCAGGTGGTCGTCGGGCGCCAGACGGGCGAGGACCGCGCGCAGCGGGTGCTGCGTCGCCAGGTCCAGCGGACGGCCCAGCTCGCGGGCGAACAGCTCCTCGGCGCTGCCGGCCTCGGTCCGCTCCAGCACCGCGCCGCCCGGGCCGTCCACCCGGGGGACGGGCTCGCCGTCGACGGCGGTGAACCGGGTGCGCAGCACCTCGTGCCGGTCCACGACGCCCGTCAGCGCCCTCTCCAGCGCCGGCACGTCGAGCGGACCGCGGATGCGCAGCGCCAGGGGGAGCAGGGAGTCGGAGGAGTCTTCGGCGAGCTGGTCCAGGAACCACAGCCGCCGCTGAGCGAAGGATGCCGTGCGGTCGTCGTCACCGTGCCTCGCCCCGTGGGGGGCGGCTCCTGTTGTCACTGTGGCCTCCATGCGGTGTTTTCCCGAAGACTGCCGCCGCCGGGAGGCCTGCCGACAGGGAAGAAGGCGCAGCCCCGTGCGCAGTGCGGCCTGCGCGTCCGTCCCTTCGCGCGGACACGGGCGCGCGGCGGCCCCTCCGGGTGAAGCCGGAGGAACCGCCGCGCGCCCGGGGGCTCGGAGCCGGGGGCGGGCCGGGGCCGGTGCTACACCTCCCCCGTGTCGGCCACGGCGACGAAGCGCAGTTCGGAGGTGTAGGAGCGGCCCTCGTCGTCGGTCAGCCAGGTCTGCTCGGGGGTGGGCAGCATCTCGGTGACGGCGACCTGCCCGTCCGGGTCCCTGCGGGCCAGCCGGCGCAGCGCCTTGGCCAGGACGGTCACGTAGACCGGGCTGTCGAAGTCGACGTAGAACGGGCGGGGTTCGGCCGGGGAGGCGACGAACACGAAGCGCGGCAGACCGGTCTCCTCCCGCCACTGGCGGGCCCGCACGAATCTGCGCGCCTCGTCCTTCTCGGCGGCGAAGTCCGTCGAGCCCGCGGGGATCCGCCAGGTCTCCCGGGCCACCACGAGCCGGTCGACCGTGATCCGCGGCGAGTGGGCGGCCTCGGGCAGGACCTGGAACAGATCCATCGCCAGGGTGGTCAGGACGTGCGAGAACACGTCCACGGCCGCGAACTCGGCGCCGTCGGGCAGGACGACCGCCAGTTCCCCGTCCTCCCGCTCGCGCACCATGACGTCCGCGCTGTTCACGGTGCGCGGCCGAGCGGGGTCGGCGGTGAAGTCGAGCAGGGCCACCTGGTGGTCCCGCGGCCGGACCAGGGCGTGCCGGATGCGGGCCGACAGGCGGGAGCGGTGTTCCTTGGGCAGCAGCGGCATCAGGCGCGGACCGGGGTGGTCGCGGTCGGTGAGCGCGGTCAGTTCGCCGGGGTCGGGGTGCTGGTGGACGAAGAGCGATGCGCCCAGGGTGTTGGCCGCCAGGTGCAGCTCCCCCAGGACGAGTTCGAAGTCGCCGCGTGCGACGGCCTCCGCCCCCTCGGCGGCGATCATGATGTCGGGGCTGATGTAGCGGGCCGCCGTCCAGCCGCCGCCCGGCCCGCCGAACCGCTCGCGCACCGGTCCCGCGACGTCCTCCAGCGGCAGCCGCACCCGGCGGGCTCCCGGCGGGGGCGCCAGGATCCCCTCCCAGCGGTCCTGGAAGTCGCGCTGGAGCCCGGGCGCCGCCGTACGGGCGTCACCGTGCAGGACGGGCATGCAGGCGAACCAGAACGCGGCCAGGTCGACCGGCCCGCGCGCGGCCAGGCCGCGGTAGACCTCCTTCGCCCGGTCCATCACCGCCTCGGCCAGCCGGGCGGTGAGCCAGCCCGCGCTGGTCAGCAGCGGCTCCAGCGGAGCGAGGGCGTCGCGCACGGCGGGGCCGAGGCGTGCGGTGGCGGCGCGCCGGCAGTCGGAGTAGACCAGGGCGCGGCACGGTGCCGTCCCGGCCGACTTCTCCCGCACGGCGGCGGTCTCGGTCAGTGCGGTGAACTCCTCCTCCAGCTCGGTCAGGGCGGTCACCAGCGCGTCCGCGCCCCTCGCGTCCCGTACCCGGGCGCGTCGCCGCTCCAGGGCCTCCAGCGCGTCCAGCCCGCGCCTTCGCGCCCGCGTGTCCCCCACCCGTTCCAGCCAGGCCCGCAGGGAGTGTTCGGGGTGGGTGCCGGCGGGCACCTCCAGGCGCCACACCGCCCAGCGCCGCGCCACCAGGTCCTCCAGAACGGCGGGCACGTCGGTGCGGGGCAGGGCGGCGGCGATCTCCCGCGCGGTCCGCACGCCGTCGCACCGCGCCAGGACGGCGGCGGTCGCCTCGCCGACGGTCTGCGGCGGCCGGCCCGGCACCGTGACCCGGGCGCCGTCCAGACGGACGAACGGGACGCGCCGGGGGGCCGTCCACTCCCGCAGCGCGGGGTCGGCGCCGATCGTCGCGGCGAGGGCGTCGACGGCCCAGCCGGCCCAGTAGACCTCGGAGTCGGCGACCAGACCGCGGCCGGCGTCCACCTCCACCCCGTCGGTGCGCGGATCCCACCGGCCCCAGCCGACGGGGCCGAAGAAGCCGATGGTGTCGTTCTTGACGCAGAAGCGCTGCCAGTAGTGCGCCACCAGCTCCTCGCGCTGGCGCGGCATGCTGGTGCGCCCGGCCGCGGTGGGCGTCCAGTTCAGGAACGGTTTGAGGCCCGAGTCGAGCACCGGCCGGTTCTGCCAGGCCACGGCCTCGCGGAAGGCGGGGGTGCGGGCGATGTCCTGGAGGATGTGGGCGGTCTCCACCGCGGCGTCGGCGTACAGGCGGGCGAAGTCGTCCCAGCGCTCACCGGCCGGCCGCTCGCCGGGGGCGAACTTGTCGGCGGCGGCGGCCAGTCCGGGCGGTGCCAGCCGCAGCACCCCCTCGGCGGGGAATCCCGGGCCGCGCAGCGCGAACTGCTCCCACAGCCGCCAGCGTCCGCCGGGCAGACGGGTGTCGGTCACGGTCTGCTCCTCACACCTGGACGAAGTCGGAGTCGAGGACGGAGGCGAGGTCGGCGGGCGTGGGGTAGGCGAAGACGAGCGAGACCGGTACCTCCACCCCCAGTGCCTCCTGGATCCTGCCGGTGATCTGGAAGGCGGTCAGGGAGTCGCCGCCGACCTCGTAGAAGTCGCTGTCGCGGTCGAGGCCGGCCGTGCCGAGGGTCTCCCGGTAGACGGCGACCAGCAGATCGACGGTGGCGGTGCCGGTGGCGGCGTGATCGGTGGCGGTCATGGGGTCTCCTCCAGGTGGTGTCGGGCGGTGGCGGCCCTCAGGGCCGCGGTGGTGTTGCCGCCGGAGACGACGGCGACGGTTCTGGCGACGGACCTGCCGCGCCCGCGCTCGCGCAGCGCGCCGGCCAGTGCGACGGCTCCGCTGGGCTCGGCCCTGATCCCGCAGCGGTGCAGCAGGTCCATCGCGGCCAGGACGTCGGTGTCGGACACCGTGACCATGTCGTCGACGCGGTCACGGACGATCGGATAGGGCACCGTGCCCGGCCGCTGGCAGCGCAGCCCGTCGGCGACGGTGTCGCGGGAGGGCAGGCACAGGGGGCGGCCGGCCGCCAGGGAGCGGGCGTAGCGGGGCATGCTGGCGGGTTCGACGCCGACCACCCGTACCGGGTGGTCCCGGGCGGCCAGGCAGACCCCGGCCAGCAGTCCGCCGCCGCCGGCGGGGACGTAGACGGCTCCGGCGTCGGGCGCATCGGCGAGGATCTCGGCCCCGACCGTCCCCTGGCCAGCGACGACGAGCGGATGGTCGGAGGAGGGCACGAACACCGCGCCGGTCTCCGCGGCCAGCGCGCGGGCCGCCGCGTCCCGTTCGCCGACCCCTCCCGCCACACCGATCGTGTCGGCGCCCAGGGCGCGGATCAGGGCGGCCTTGGCCTGGTTCGCGCCGGCCGCGAGCACCACGGTCAACCGGATGCCCAGCTCCGCGGCGAGCCCGGCCAGCGCGATGCCGTGGTTGCCGGAGGAACCGGTGACGATGTGGTGGGCCTTCAGCGCGAGGACGGCGTTGGCGGCCCCGCGCATCTTGAACGAGCCGCCGTGCTGGAGGTGTTCGGCCTTCAGCAGCAGCTCCGGCACCGCGGCCGGCATCCGCAGCAGCGGTGTGCGCAGGACGTGCGCGGCGATGCGGCGGGCGGCGAGGTGCAGGTCGACGGGGCCCGGTTCGACGGCGGTGGTCACAGGATGCCTCCCGTACGGGCTCCCGCGGCCGGCCCCGTGCCCGCCAGGGTGCGGCGGTCTGCCTTGCCGCCGCGGGTGGTGGGCATCTCGTCGAGCCGTACGAACCGGCGGGGCATCAGGTGCGGCGGCAGCGTGCGCCCCAGATGCACGCGCAGCGCCGCGTCGGTGACGTCCGCCAGATCGCCGGTGACGTGGGCGATGAGATGGCAGCGTCCGAGGTCGTCGGTGCCGGCGGTGACCACCGCCTGCGCCACCCGGGCGTGGGCCAGCAGGGCGCCCTCGACCTCGGCGGGGTCGACGCGGTGACCGCGGATCTTGACCTGGCGGTCGTTCCGGCCGAGGTAGCGCAGTCCGCCGGGGCCCGCCTCGGCCAGGTCTCCGGTGCGGTACAGCCGGGCGCCGGGCGGGCCGAAGGGGTCGGGGACGAAGCGTTCGGCGGTGCGGGCGGGCAGGCCGCGGTAACCGCGGGCCACTCCGGCGCCGCCGATGCACACCTCGCCCACGGCCCCCCGGGGCACCGGCTCCAGAGCGTCGTCGAGCAGCCGCACCACGACGCCGTCGATGGGCGTGCCCACGATGTCGGCGGCGGTGTCGGGCTCCGCGGGCACGACGTGGCGGGTGGAGGTCATGGTGCACTCCGTCGGGCCGTACTGGTTGACCAGGGCGCCCCGGATCAGGGCGCGCCCGCCGGCGGTGAGGAACGGCCGCAGCGACTCGCCGCTGGAGACGACCAGTTCGAGCCCGGCGAACAGCCGCCGCGCGTCGGGCCTGCCGGCCAGGAAGGTCAGGAAGGAGGGGGTCACGCTCAGCAGCGCGGTCACCGAGTGGGCCCGTACGGCGGCGCCGAACGACTCGGGCCGCAGCAGTTCCGCGCGGGGCAGCAGGACCAGCCGGCCGCCGGCCAGCAGCGGCGCGAAGGTGTCGCGGATGGAGGCGTCGTAGCCCGGCGGCGCGACCTGGAGCGCCACGGTGGCGGGCCCCAGCCCGTAGTCGCGGGCGATGAAGCGCAGGTAGGAGTCCAGGCTCCCGTGCTCGACCAGCACGGCGGCGGGCTCGCCGGTGGTTCCGGAGGTGTGGCTGACGTAGGCGAGCGCGCGGGGATCGGGCGGGACCACCCGGGCTGCGGCAGAAGCAGGGGCGGCAGGGGCAGCGACGGCCTCAGGGCGGTCCGTCAGCACCGGCCGGCCGGGCACGGGCAGGTCGAGGCGGCGGACCAGGCCGGAGGTGGTCAGCAGCAGGTCGGCGCCGCCGCTGCGGACGAGCGCGGCCAGCCGTGCGGGGGGCTGTTCGACGTCGAGGGTGAGGAAGGCCGCTCCGCAGCGTACGGCGGCGGCCACGGCCACCACGGCGTCCGCGCCGCGCGGCACGGCCACCGCGCAGACCGTCTCCGCACCGGCGCCCCGCTCCAGCAGGACGGAGGCCAGCGCGTCGATCCGCTGGACGAGTTCGGCGTAGGTCAGATCACCGCCGGGAGTGGTGAGCGCGATCCGGCGGGGGGCGCGGGCGGCGTGCTCGGCGATGTCGTCGACGAAGGTGCGCATCACGCCTCCTCCTCGCCCGCGCGGGCGGCCGCCGGGTCGGTGACCGTGCGGTCGACGGCGACGAAGCGCAGTTCGGAGGTGTAGGTGTTGCCCTCGTCGTCGGTCAGCCAGGCCTGCTCGGGGGTGGGCAGCATCTCGCTCACCCTCACCCGGGCCCCGGGATCCTTGCGGGCCAGCCGGCGCAGCGCCTTGGCCAGGATGGTCACGTAGACCGGGCTGTCGAAGTCGACGTAGAACGGGCGGGGTTCGGCCGGGGAGACCACGAACACGAAGCGCGGCAGGTCGTGTTCGCGCCGCCACTGCCTGGCCCGTACGAAGCGTCCGGCCTCGTTCTTCTCCTCGGCGAAGGCGAGAGAGGCCACCGGGAACGTCCACGTCTCGCGGGCCACGACCATCCTGTCGACGGTGATCCGCGGGGTGTGGTCCCCCTCGGGACGCAGGGTGAAGCGGTCCATCACGCGCTGGGTGAGGGTGTTGGCGAAGACGTCCAGGAGGGGGAACTCGGCGCCGTCCGGCAGTACGGCGACCAGCCGGCCGCCGCGCTCCTCGACCGCGACGTCGGCGCCGAGGACCGTGCGCGGCCGGTGCGGGTCGCCGGTCTGGTCGACCAGGGCCACGCAGTAGTCCTCGGGCCGCTCCAGGGAGGGCCTGCTGCGCGCGGACCACTTCAGCGGCAGCTCCTTGGCCAGCATCGGCAGCAGCCTCGGCCCGGGGAAGTCGCGCGTGGTCTCGGCCACCAGTTCGGCCGGGTCGGGGTGCTGGTGCACGAAGAGCGAGGCGCCCATCGTGTTGAGGGCGCAGTGCATCTCGCCCAGGACCAGCTCGAAGTCCCCGCGCTCGACCGCCTCGCGGTCCTCGGCCAGGATCAGTACGTCGGGACTGACGTAGCGGGCCAGCGACCACCCCGCGCCCGGCTCGCCGAACTCCTCGCGCACCCGTGCGGCGATGTCGTCGCCGGCCAGCCGCACCCGGCGCGCGCCCCGCGGCACGTCCAGGACGCGGGCCCACTTCGCCCGCAGCTCGGCCTGGATCGCGGCGATGTCGTCGGCCGCCTTCGGATGCGGCGAGGGCAGGCACTCCAGCCACAGCGTGCCCAGGTCCACCACTCCCCCGGTCCCGCCGTCCGCCGCCTGCGCCCTCAGCCGGTCGTACACCTCGCGGATACGGGCGCCGACGGCCTCGGCGAAGCGGTTGGTCATCCAGCGCGCCGCGGTCAGGCACAGCTCCAGCGGCGCCAGTTCCGCCAGCAGGGCCGCACCGGCGGTGGCGGTGGCCGCACGCCGGGCGTCGGAGTAGACCAGGCCCCGGCAGGGCGCGGTCCGCTCGCCCTTGGCACGCTGGGCGGCGGTGGCGGTCAGCGCGGCGAAGTCGGCCTCCAGGGCTCCGATGGCGGCGGTGAGCGCGTCGGCGTCCGTTCCAGCGGCCTGCACCGCGTCGCGTCCGCGCTCCAGCACGGCCAGCTTCTCCAGGGCCCGCTCGCGCGCCTGCCGGTCTCCGACGCGCTCGAGCACGGCGCGCAGCGCTCGCTCCGGATGGGTGCTCGATGGCACGTCCAGCCGCCAGTGCACCCACCGCTTCCCGGCGAGCAGGCGCACGGTGTCGGCCGCCTCCTGCCGGCCGATCCCCGCCTCCGCGGCGATCTCGGCGACCGTCCGCCTGCCGTCGCACAGGCCCAGTACGGTGCTCTCGGTCCCGGTGAGCCGCTGGGGCGGCCGGCCCGGCAGCCGCACGGTCCCGTCGGCGACGCGTACGAACGACACCCGGCACGGGGGTATCCACGCCATCAGGGCCGGGTCCTCCCCGAGCGACCTGGCCAGCGCGTCGACGGCCCAGCTGGCGAAGTACACCCGCGAGCCGGCCAGGAACCCCTTACCGGGGTCGACGGTGACGCCCCGTGCCGACAGGTCCCATCGGCCCCAGCCGACGGGGCCGAAGAAGCCGATGGTGTCGTTCTTGACGCAGAAGCGCTGCCAGTAGTGCGCCACCAGCTCCTCGCGCTGGCGCGGCATGCTGGTGCGCCCGGCCGCGGTGGGCGTCCAGTTCAGGAACGGCGCGATGCCGGTGCGCAGCACGGCCGGGTTCTGCCAGGCCACCGCCGCTCTGAAGCGGGGCGTGGCGGCGATCCGCTGGAGCAGCTCGGCGGTGTGCACGGCGGCGGCGGAGAAGGCCTCGGTGAAGGCCTCCCACTCCGGGCCGCCGCGGTCCTGGCCGGGGCCGAACTTGTCGGCCGCCAGGGCCAGTCCGGGCGGCGCCAGCCGCAGCACCCCCTCGGCGGGGAATCCGGGGCCGCGCAGCGCGAAGTGCTCCCACAGCCGCCATCCCCCGGCGGGGAGACGCACGTTCTCCGGGACGTCCGACATGGCGGAGCTCCTTCCAGGGGGTTCGGCGGGCTCGGGAGGGTTCGGCCCTGTCCGGCCGTCCAGCACACTGCCGGGGCACACCGCGGGGGCACCAGAGAAGAACCGGCGGCGACGCGTGCGGACACCGCCGCGCGTTCGTCCCTGTGGCGGCCCGGCGGGTCCGGGCACGCTGTGCCCGTGGACCGAGCGAGTGCGAGAGGACGTGACGCGATGAGCGACAGCCACGAGGCCGGCTACCTGGTCGTCCGCAACCACGAGGAGCAGTACTCCATCTGGCGGGCGGACCGCGAGCTGCCCGCGGGATGGTCCGCCGAGGGCACCGGCGGAACCAGGCAGCAGTGCCTGGACCACATCGACCGCGTGTGGACGGACATGCGGCCCCTGAGCCTGCGGCGGGCGGCCGGAGTCTGAGGGTCGTGCGGCGGGGCGGGGCGTGAGGCGCCCCGCCCCGCCGCACGTTTGCCGGAAGCCCGTCCGACCGGATCCGGACGACGCCCTCCACCGCGGGCGGGGTCTCCCGCGGCCGGCCCCTCGCGGTCCCGCCCCGCCCCGGCGCCCGTACGCCCCGCCGGGTGCCGGGGCGCGCGCCTCGCGCCGCACGGACTACGGTGCGCCTCGGCCCTGCCGTGCCGGCCGGGCTCCCCACCGGCACGGACCTCCCGGACGGCGGTCCCCTGCCGGACGCCTCCCCCCGAACGGGGTGTGGCTGCGCGGCACCACCATCCCTGGCCCGGAACCGGCCTCACCGGCCTCACCGGATCCCGCCGGTCCGCGCCCGGGCGATCCCGCGCCGGATGCCACGGCCCTTTGGCCGCGCTCCGCCGCTGACACGCCGTCACCACCCGCGGGTTCCGCTCCGGGACCCGCTCGCGGGACACCTCCCGTCCGGAACGAGCAGGTCAAGTCCCGCCTCCCGGAAGGGACACGCGGCAGCCGCGCGACGGCATGACGGCATGCCGCCCCCACCGCCTCGCGGTGATCCCTCACCCGTGCCGAGGCAGGCCGTCGGACCCGGTCCCCGAACCCGGCGCGCGGCCGAGTGCCGGGCCCTGCTGCCCGGAAGGCGGATGACGGCACCATGCCTGCGGGGTCCGCCGCGCACGGGGTCTCGGCCCCGGAGACCGGCAGTGGTCGCGAGCGGCAGCCGCCGTATGGGACGGAAGAGTGTATTCCGCAACCATACGGAGCCTTGCCTTTCCAACAGAGGCCACCCTATCCTCACCGACAGAAAGCGCTTTCCCCATCTGTGAGGACCATTCCGGCGGGGACGACCACCCCGACACCCGTCACGACCTCGCACATGAGCGCCTTCGATCCGGCACGGGGAATTCGCCCGGGATGTCGACGCGCCACGGAGTGAAAGGGCATACGCCTCGATGAAGACGTATCGCGCCGCCCGCCACGGCTTCGACGGCGACGGCCTCCCGTAATGGCCGACCACGCCGCCGGCTTAGGCGGCCGCACCGCCGGACGGCGAAGCGGGCGGGAGCGCGGCCGCGGCGACCCCGCGGCCACCGCCGACCGCCCCGGGGGCCTCAAGGCCGCGGCGAACGGCCGGACCGGCCCGCACCGGAAAGGAAGGGCACCCGCTTTCGGGTCGGCCGCCGGCCCGCCCGGCGGCCGACCGGCGACCTTCGGCAGTTTTATGACATGAGCACGACATTCAGTAACGGTATCGAGCACTAGAGGACGACATGGGAGGCGGAATGAGACGGACAGTCGCACCGCGGCTCTACGCGGGGCTGGCCACGATGGCACTCGCGGCCGCGACGGGCGTGGTCCTGTCGATGCCCGAGGCATCTGCGGCGCCCGGCGGCGCCACCGGCTACGCGACCCAGAACGGCGGGACCACCGGCGGCGAGGGCGGGCAGACGGTCCGGGCCACCACGGGAACCGCGATCCACCAGGCCCTGTGCAACCGGGCCAGCAGCAGCACCCCGATCACCATCCAGGTCGAGGGGACCATCAACCACGGCAACACCAGCAAGGTGTCGGGCGGCAGCTGCAACACCGCCGACGGCGTGATCGAGCTCAAGCAGATCAGCAACGTCACGATCGTCGGAGTCGGCAGTGGAGCCGTCTTCGACCAGCTGGGCATCCACATCCGCGAGGCCAGCAACATCATCATCCAGAACGTGACGGTCCGGAACGTCAGGAAGTCGGGCTCGCCCACCTCCAACGGCGGTGACGCCATCGGCATGGAGAGCGGCGTCCGCAACGTCTGGGTCGACCACGTCACCCTGGAGGCGTCGGGCGGGGAGTCGGAGGGCTTCGACGGCCTCTTCGACATGAAGGACGACACCAAGTACGTGACCCTGTCCTACAGCATCCTGCGGAACTCCGGCCGCGGCGGCCTCGTCGGGTCCAGCGAGAGCGACCTCTCCAACAGCTTCATCACCTACCACCACAACCTGTACCAGAACATCGACTCCCGCGCCCCCCTGCTGCGCGGCGGCACGGCCCACATCTACAACAACCACTACGTGGGCATCAGCAAGTCCGGCATCAACTCCCGCGCCGGAGCACGCGCCAAGGTGGACAACAACTACTTCGAGGACTCCAAGGACGTCCTGGGCACCTTCTACACCGACGCGGCCGGCTACTGGCAGGTCAGCGGCAACGTCTTCGACAACGTGACCTGGTCCAGCCGCAGCGGCGACAACAACCCGGCCGGGCCGGACCCGCAGTCCAACACCACCGTCGGCATCCCCTACCCCTACAGCCTCGACGGCGCCGACTGCGTGCCGAGCGTCGTGAGCCAGACGGCGGGGGCGGGCAAGGGCCTGAAGGTGTCCGACGGCAGCTGCTCGCCGCAGACACCTGCGCCGACCCCGACCCCGGCCGATCCCACGCCGACCCCGACCCCGACCGACCCCGCGCCGACGCCGACCCGGCCCGGCGGGACCAACCTCAGCATCGGAGCCGGCTCCGACGGCTCCGGCAAGGCCGACGGAACGAGCTACGGCAACGTGCGGGACGGTGACATGAGCACCTACTGGTCGCCGAGCGGCTCGACCGGCTCCGTCTCGATCAAGTGGGGCTCGGCCACCACGGTCTCCAAGATCAACATCCGGGAGGCGGCGGGCTCCGAGGGCAGCATCAGGTCCTGGCGGGTCGTCAACCACGACACCGGCGCCGTCCTCACCTCCGGCAGCGGGGCGGGCGTCATCACCTTCCCCCAGACCTCCCTGCGCAAGATCACCTTCGAGATCACCGGCTCGTCCGGCACGCCCAGGGTCGCCGAGTACGAGACCTACGCCGGATAACGGCACACCCCGCCGCCCGCCCGGACCGGTACCCCCGGATCCGGGCGGGCGGCCCCCGGACCGAAAACCCTTTTCCCCGCCGCACGGTGGCAGGGCATCGTGGCGGGATGGATCCCGTGGAGACCGTCCGGACCCGTCTGCTGCGGGAACTCACCGGCACCGGCGCAGGCGCCGCTCCGGAGGCGGCCGAAGCGCTCGCCGGCTCGCTCGCCCCCGACGGCACCTGGCCGGACGTCGACTACGCCCACCGCTCGGACGGCTCGGACTTCCCGCCGCTGGACCATCTGTCGCGGACCCTGGCACTGGCGCTCCCGCCCTCGCCGGAGCACCGGGCCGCCGCCCTGAACGCCCTGGAGGCGTGGTACCGGGCCGACCCCCGCAGCGGCAACTGGTGGTACAACGAGATCGGCGTGCCGTGCCTGGCCGGTGACATCCTCCTGGCGCTGGCCGACCGGCTGGACGCCCGGCAGCGCGCCCGCTGGGGGCGGTGGCTCGCCGATCGCGCGGGTCCGGTGGAGATGACCGGGCAGAACCTCGTCTGGGCCCAGGGGATCGTGCTGCGCCGCGGCCTCCTGCTCGGCGACGGCGAGCTGACCGCTTCCGCCGTCCGCCGTATGTCGGCTGTGCTGCGGACCACCGACGGCGAGGGCATCCAGGAGGACCTCAGCTTCCACCAGCACGGACCGCAGCTGTACTCCGGCGGCTACGGCGCCTCCCTGGCGGCCGACCTGTCCTTGTGGATCCACGCGGTGCGCGGCACCCCGTGGGCCTTCGGCGCGCGTGAAGTCGGCCTGTTCACCGACTTCCTCCTGGACGGCCAGCAGTGGGCGGTGCACGGGGACGGCTTCGACTTCACCACCATGGGCCGCGAGATCACCCGCGCCGAGGCGCACCGGGCGGGCGGCGCACTGCGCACCGTGATCCGCAGGCTGCAGGCCGCCGGCGCGCCCCGGCTGGAGGAGCTGGCCGCGTTCGACGCGCGTCTGGCCGCGGTGCGGGCAGGCGGCTCTCCCGCCGAAGCGGCCGGTCCGGTCGGCTGCCGCGCCTACCCCCGCTCGGACTACCTGGTGCACCGCCGGCCCGCCTGGTCGGTGTCGGTGCGCATGTCCTCCACCCGCACCGTCCCCACCGAAAGCCTCAACGGAGAGAACCTGCGGGGCCGGCACCTGGGCGACGGCGTGGCCGCGATCCGGGTCGGCGGCGGCTCCGAGGACGGTTACCGCACCGTTCTGCCCCTGTGGGACTGGGCCCGGCTCCCGGGCGTCACGGCCGAGCAGTGCCCCGATCCGGCGGCCCTCTCCCCCCGCCCCCTCGGTGAGCGTGGCGCCTCGCCGGACACCGGCGTCTGGTCGGACGGCCGGCACGGCATCGCCGTGATGCGGCTGGCGGGCACGGACCGTTTCACGGACGGCTGGAAGGCCTGGTTCTGCTTCGACGACCTCTTCGTCGCGCTCGGCACCGGCATCACCGCCCCGTCGGCGGGGCACCGGGTGCTCACCACCGTCGACCAGCGGCTCGCGGAGGGCCCGCCGGTCGTCGGCTCCCACCCGGACGGGCCCCGCTGGGTGCACCACGGCCGCATCGGCTATGTGCCGCTGTCCGGTCACGGCTCGCTGCGCGCGGGGGTGGAGCGCCGCACCGGCAGCTGGGCGGACGTCACCACGACCGGTTCCCCCGAGCGGCTGTCGGCGCGGGTGTTCCACATCGGCTTCGACCACGGGCCGCGTCCGGACGGCGCCGCCTACGCGTGTCTGGTGCTGCCCGGCGCGGACCGGGCGTCCACCGCCGAGCGGGCTCGCACCCCCGGTGTCACCGTGCTGTCGAACACCCCGGGCAGGCAGTCCGTGCGGTGCGACCGCAGCGGGATCACCCTCACCGCCCGCCGAGACGCGGACGGACCGGTGCTCTCACCGGGCTGACGGAGCGTCCGCGGGCTCGTGGCCGCGGTGGCGCGGAGCCAACGGAAGTTATCCGTCCTGCAACGGTCGTTCCACGGGATGGCCCTGCCCGCGGCACAGGCCGTAGTCTCGACCTATCATCAGGTGACGACTGTTCGGAGGGCACGGTGGCCGAGGCCTCTCACAACTCCCTGGACGAGGTCCTGGAGCGCCTGGACGCTCTGTCCGAGGACAGAGGGCTCACCCGCGACGACGTCCTGGACCTCGGTGAGCTGTCCGCCGCCACCGGCCTCGGCACGAGGGAGATCCGCACCCTGCTGAGGGGCGGAAGGGTGCGGGAGCGCAAGGTGGGGGAGATCGCCCCCCGGCGGGTGAACTTCCTGTACGAGCGGCGTCTGAGGGAGAGCGGAAGGCGACCGGCCGACATCGTCGGCGAGGTGGCGGCCGGCCTGGGGGTGACCGGTGTCTGGGCCCGCAGCCTCCTCCAGGGCGAGAAGTGCCCCAACGTGCCGCACCTCGCCGCGCTGGCCGACTACTTCGGGGTGCCGCTGACGTTCTTCACCGACTCCCCCCGCGACGCGCTGACCCGCGAACTCCGGCCGCTCGTGGGCCGGCTGGAGTCGGATCCGGCCAGGGGGGAGCCCGACCCCCTGACCGCTCTCGTCGGGGAGCACGGCACCAGGGCGATCGCCGCCCGCGGCGGCGGGCGTACCCTCACCCGTGCTCAGCGGGAGGCCATCGCCAGGTTCGTCGCCGACTTCGTCGCGGACTCGGAGCCCGGGCGATGATGAGGGAGGGCAGAGGGCACAGGGGCATCGGCAGGAGTACCCGTAAGGCCATGGACGAACTCGCCCGCCGGCTCATGGACGGCCTCAGCCGCGATCCCGGACTGGAGGTGCCGACGGACGCCGAGTCGCTGTGCCGGGCGCTGTGCCGGGAGATGAGCGTGCTCCGGGGGCGCCCTCTCGAACTGAGGGTCGAGGAACTGCCGCGCGAGGTGGGCGGCATCACCGGCCTGATGCTGTCCCTGGAGGAGCGGGACGTGATCCTCGTCGAACGCCGGGTGGAGGCCCCGCAGAAGCCGATCATCGTGGGCCACGAACTGTGGCACCTGCACCAGGGCCACAGCAGCTACCTGAGCCACGTGGAAGGCGGCGCCGCCGCCCGCATGCTGTCCCCCGCGGACCGCCTCGGTGACGGCACGGTGCTGTGCGCCGCGGCCCGCAGCCACTGCGACGCGCGGGAGGAGGGGGAGGCCGAGGCGTTCGGCGTGCGTCTGTACCGGGATTTCCGCAGGTGGCTCGTGGACGATCCGCTGGCCCCCCGTCCCGCCCGTACCGACGCGGTCGTCACCCGGCTGCGGACGACTCTCGGCCCCCGGTGAGGCGACCGGGCCCCGTGGACGCCTCCGAAGACGTCATCCCCCACATCTACTACCTCGCGGCGGCCGTGGCGCTGCTGCCCCTGTTCCTCAAGATGCGGTCGATCATCCGCGCGCGGCACGAGTCGCTGCTCCGCGTGGTGAGCCTTCTGCTGATCATGGCCTTTCTCGTCCTCGCCTCCGCGGCCCCCCAGAGCATCGCCCTGATCAACCGGACCGCGGGCGTGGCCAACATCGCGGCGCCCTGGGTCTACAGCCTGCTCACCGCGTTCAGCGCCTGCTGCCTGCTGATGCTCATCGCGTGGCGGGACGGGATCAGCCCGGCGGCCAACCGCGCGATGCGGTCGGTCATCGTCGTGTACTCACTGGTCATCGTCGCGCTGTGGGTGCTCTTCGCGCTCGGCGACCCCGATGTCGAGCGACTGCGCGACTTCGACACGTACTACGCCAACGAGCCGTACCTGCGCGAAATGATCATGCTCTACATCGTGGCCCACACCGTCGCCGACATCGTGAACTTCGTACTGCTGCGGTCCTGGGAGCACCGGGTGCGCCACGTCGACGCCTGGCTCCGTGCCGGACTGCTGCTCATGGGCGCCGGTTACATCATCACCCTCGGCTTCAACGGGCTCAAGCTCGCCGCGGTCATCGGCCGGTGGAGCGGTCATGACCTGGACTGGCTCAGCACCCAGGCCGCCCCGCTGCTCGGCGCCGCCGGTTCCATCGTCATCGGCGCGGGCTTCCTGATCCCCCACGCGGGCCAGGCCGCCCACGAGTTCTGGCGGGCCGGGCTGCGCCACCGCAGGCTCCTGCCCCTGTACCGGCTGCTGAAGCAGCACGTCCCGGCCGGCCCCTCCACACTCGTCGGCAAACCGGACATCCACACGTCCCTGACGATCCGGGAGAAGGAGATACGGGACAGCCTCTACATCCTGGCCCCGTACCTGGACCACGAGTTGCACCGCCGGGCCCGCCGGGCGGTCCTCGACCCCGATCCCGTGCTCGGGGAGGCGCTCGGCCGGCGGTTCGCGCCCCGGGAGGCCGAGGGGGTCGCCGGCGCCGTGGCCGTCGTCGCCGCCATCGCCGCCCGGGCGGAGGACCCGGACAGGGGCGCCGAGTGGAGGAGCCCCGACAACCTGCTCCGCGACATCGAAGCCGTCTCCAGGGCACTGCGCCACCCCGGTACCGTCGAAACGGTCCGCCGCAACGTGGCCGCCAGGCCGGAGAGCGCCCCCACGGCATGGAACGACACCCCCGCCCCATGAGATCCGCCATAGTCCTCGGCGGCAGCCTGGCCGGCATGCTCGCGGCCCGCGCCCTGGCCGACTTCGCGACCGTCACCGTCGTGGAGCGCGACGCCCTCCCCGACCGCCCCGGGCCTCGCAGGGGACTGCCCCAGGCACGGCACACCCATGTGCTGTGGTCCGGCGGCGCGAGGGCCGTCGAGGAGTTGCTGCCCGGCACCGCGGACCTGCTCCGAGGGCGCGGAGCGCACTACGTGCCGGTGCCCACCGACATGGTCGTCCTCAGCCCGCGGGGGTGGTTCCGCCGCTGGGAGGAGTCGCACCACACGCTGCTGTGCAGCCGTGAGCTGCTCGACTGGGCCGTACGCCGGCAGGTCCTCGGCCACGAGCGCGTCACCGCCCTGGAGAACACCACGGCCGAGGGTCTCCTCGGCGGCGCGGACGCGGTCACCGGCGTCCGCGTCCGCCGGGCGGACGGCACCGAGGACAGGCTCACCGCGGACCTGGTCGTCGACGCCACCGGCCGCGCCTCCCGCGCCTCCTCGTGGCTGCGGGACCTGGGGCTGCCCGCTCCGGCCGAGCGGAGGATCGACCCGGGCCTCGTCTACGCCAGCCGTGTCTTCCGGGCCCCCGCCGCCGTACGCGCGCTGGGACGTTTCCCCACCGTCATCGTCCAGGCCGACCCCCGGCAGGCCCCCGGGCGGGGCGCCTCGCTCGTCATGATCGAGGACGGGCGCTGGATCGTCACCCTGTTCGGGACCCGCGGAGGCGAACCGGACGGGGACGGCGACGCCTTCACCGGCTTCGCCCTGGAAGCGCCCCGGCACCCGATCATCGGCCGGCTCATCGCGCACGCCGAGCCCCTCACCGAGGTCACCCTCACCCGTTCCACCGCCAACTACCGCCGCTACTACGAGCGGATGCGACACTGGCCGGAGGGGTTCGCCGTCCTCGGCGACGCCCTGGCGGCCTACAACCCCAGCTACGGGCACGGGATGTCCACCGCGGCCCAGAGCGCCGTCGCCCTGCGGGACACGGTCAGGCGCCGCGGCTGGGGGAGCCCGGGGCTGGCCCGGCGCGTCCAGAGGGCCGTGGCCGGACCGGTGGACACCGCGTGGCTCCTGGCCGTCGGCCAGGACGTGCTGTATCCGGGCGCCACCGAGCACGGCCCCACCCTCCGCGACAGGGCCGCGGCCGCCTACGTCGACCGGCTGCTCCACACCGCGACCGGCAACGGCTGGGTGGCCCGCCGCGTCACCGACGTCACCTCCCTGGAACGCCCGGTGTCCGTGCTGGGCGACCCCCGCCTGCCCCTCGCCGCGCTCCGCGGGCCCCGCCGTCCGCAGCTCGGCGGGCCTCCCCTCACCTGGGAGGAGACGGCCGCCGCCGGCCTGTCCGCATCGTCCGTCACGGCTTCGGACTGAGCGGTCGCCGAACGCTTCCCGGCGGCGTCGCCGTCGGCCCCGCCTACGGCGGGTCCGTGGCCCCGCGGTCGGAGGACGCCCCGCGCAGGAGTCTCCACACCTCCTCGGCCACCCGCTCCGCCGCGGGCCTGCCGGGCATGGCGACCCATCGGGTGAACACCCCGACGAACGCCCCGGCGAGGTAGTGGGCGCGCAGTTCCAGGAGCGGAGCGGCTCCGTCCCCGTCCCTGCCGCCGCCGTTCTCCGGGACCAGCTGGGCCGCCACCTCCTCGGCCAGCAGCTCCCTGAGCCGGTTGACGAAGCGCGCGGACCCCCCGGGCCCGAGCATCCGCCGGTACAGCGTCGCGTTCGCCTCCACGTGGCGGAACAGCTCCGCCAGTTCGCCCGGGGTGCGCTGTGCGGGGTGCGTCAGCGGGCACCGGGCGGCCGCGCGGGCGAGCCGGCCGACCTCCTCCTCCATGGCGTCCAGGAGCAGGGCGTCCCGGTCGCGGTAGTGCTGGTAGACGGTCGCGCGGTTGACCGTGGCGCGTTCCGCGATGTCGGCGATGGTCATGGATTCGACATCCCGTTCCGCGGCGATCGCCAGCGCCGCCTCCCGGAGCAGGGCGCGGGTCCGCAGTACACGGGGATCCACACGGTCGGCGGGGGGTGTCCTCTGCTTCGGCACGCCCGCCAGCATATCCACTGGACGACAAGTGGTGCCTAAGCGACTTGTGTCGCTCAGTGGCCGGGTCCGCGCCCAGGCCCGGAACCGGACGGCGACTCCGGACGCCCGGATCCCGTAAACAACACGCGTTGCTTAATCGACTCATGTCGCTTAGCCTTCCGGCATGCGAATCGAGATCTGGGCGGACGTCGTCTGCGCGTGGGCGTACATCGGCAAACGGCGCCTGGAGCGGGCGCTGGCCGGCCGAAGCGGTACGGAGGTCGTCTGGCGGCCCTTCCGGATCGACCCGACCGCCCCGGCCCGGGCCGTTCCGCTGGAGGAAGCACTGCGCGACCCCCTCATGGACGAGGCGCTGCGCGCCTGCGCGCCGGGGCTGTCACCGGCGCGGAACCGGGTGCGGATCTCGCAGGTGGCCGCCCGCGAGGGCCTGGGGCCGCCCTGGGGCTCCAAGTGGCGCGTCAGCAGCCACGACGCCCACCGGCTCATCGCCCTGGCCTACGAGCACGGCGGCCCGTCCGTGCAGGACGCCGTGGCCGAAGGCGTGATGCGCGCGAACTTCGTCGAGGGCCTGGACATCGGTGACCGGGCGGTCCTCGGCGAGGTGGCCGCGGCGGCCGGCTTCCCCCTCGGCGCGGAGCTGCTGGACGGAGAGGCGGGCGAGGTCCTCGTGCGCGAACTGCTGCTCCAGGGCAAGGCCCGGGGGGTGCGCACCTCGCCCACCATCGTCGTGGGCGGCCGGGCACTGGCGGGTGCCCAGCCGCCGGAGGCCATCGCGGACTTCCTGCGCGGCGGCGAGCGCGAGCGATCCGTTCCCTCCGAGGTCGAGCGGATGCGGTGGGCCGAGTCGCTCATGGACCGGCGCGACCCGCTGGGCGCCCTGGTGATGCTGCGTCCGCTGCTGGAGGAGTTCGGCGAGGACCGCGGGGTCCGGCTGCTGGCCGCCCGGGCCTACTTCGCCTCCGCCCAGCTGAACCGGGCCCGGGCCACCCTGGAGCCGCTGGTCGAGGAGTTCCCGGGCGACCTGTACGTACGGACGCTGTACGGACGCACTCTGGAACGCCAGGGCCGCGACGAGGAGGCCCGTCCCCATCTGCGGCTGGCGGCCGCCGCGGACGGCTGAGGACCCGGTCCGGCGGCGGGTGCAGTCCGGCCGGCGGACCGGCGGGCAGCGGTCACGGCGACGGCGACGGCGACGGCGACTGTCTTGTCGTTGGACCCGCTGCCGCCGCGGCACGGGACGTTGTCGCGGAACACCGGGGCGCCGGCGCCGAAGGGGTAGTTGTGCCGTGCGATGGCGGTGCCGATGTTGCCCGGCATCGCCGTCCTGCCGGGGTTCCGGTCCCCGCCCGCCCGTGTCACCGGACCGGGCGGGCGGGGTGCGGGAACCGGACCGCCGGGGTCAGGCCGCCGGGGCGGGGTAGGTGGGGTACTCGACGCCGGAGACGTGCTGGACGACGCGGACGACCTGGCAGGAGTAGCCGAACTCGTTGTCGTACCACAGGTAGAGGATCGCGTTGTCGCCCTCGACCTTGGTGGCGCCCGCGTCGACGATCGAGGCGTTGCGCGAGCCGATGAAGTCGCTGGAGACCGCGTCGGGTGCGCTGATGAAGTCGATCTGGCGCTTGAGCGGCGAGGTCAGCGACACGTTGCGGAGGTAGTCGAGGACCTCCTCGCGGGTGGTCTCGCGGGCCAGTTGCAGGTTGAGGATCGCGATCGAGACGTCCGGCACGGGGACGCGGATGGAGCTGCCGGTGATCTTCGCCTTGAGGTCGGGCAGGGCCTTGGCCACGGCGGAGGCGGCACCGGTCTCGGTGATGACCATGTTGAGCGGCGCCGATCGGCCGCGACGGTCGGACTTGTGGTAGTTGTCCAGCAGGTTCTGGTCGTTGGTGAACGAGTGGACGGTCTCCACGTGGCCGCGCAGGACGCCGTACTCGTCGGCCATCGCCTTCAGCGGGGGCACGATCGCGTTGGTGGTGCAGGAGGCGCAGGACAGGATCCGCTCGTCCGGCTTGATCGTCTCGTGGTTGACGCCGTGGACGATGTTGGGGACGTCGCCCTTGCCCGGCGCGGTCAGGACGACCTTGTCGACACCGGGGCGCAGGTGCTTGGACAGGCCCTCCCGGTCGCGCCACCTGCCGGTGTTGTCGATGAGGATGGCGTTCTTGATGCCGTACGCCGTGTAGTCCACCGCCGTCGGGTCGTCGGAGTAGATCACCTGGATCTCGTTGCCGTTGGCGATGATCTTGCTGTTCGCCTCGTCGACGGTGATCGTGCCCTGGAACTGGCCGTGGATGGAGTCGCGGCGCAGCAGCGAGGCGCGCTTGACGAGGTCCGGGCCGGCGGCCTTGCGGACGACGATGGCGCGCAGCCGCAGGCCGTTGCCGGAGCCGGTCTTCTCGATGAGCAGGCGGGCGAGGAGGCGGCCGATGCGGCCGAAGCCGTAGAGGACCACATCGCGCGGCTCGCGGCACTTGATCTTGTTGTCGCCCGTGGCGCCGGCGACGGCTTCGGCGGTGAACTCCTCCACCGTCAGCCCGCGCCCGTCGGCCCGGTACGTCGCGGCGAGCATGCCGATGTCGATCTGGGAGGGGCCGAGGTCCAGCGTGGTGAGGGCCTGCAGGAACGGCAGCGTCTCGGTGACCGAGAGTTCCTCGCCGGCGATCTGCCGGGCGAACCGGTGGGTCTTGAGGATGCTGACCACCGACTTGTTCACCAGGGAGCGGCTGTGGAGCAGGATCGTGACGTCCCGCTCCCGGTGCAGCTTCCCGATGATCGGGATCATCGACTCCGCGATCTCCTCGCGGTTCTTCCAGTTGGTGAACGAGTCCACGATGGTAGTCACAGGTTCATCTTTCGAGCTAGGCGGTGCTCATATGTTAACCACCCCCTATTCTGATCACCGGGGCGGTACCGCCCTGACCGGGGGTGCCGCCGGGCGGGCCGGGTCCGTACGGCCCATCAGGGCATGCCCGGCCGTGTCGGTGGCGGTGGCCGGCTGTGCGGTGTAGCGTCGTGAACAGCAGTCGTGGTTCCGAAGTCTCGTTCGCCCGTGGTCACGATCACGGGCGTTCTCGCTGTTCAGCTCATCTCCGGACCAGGGCGATCACCTCCCGGGCCCACAGGACGGGTCCGGTCCCCAAGGAGAAGGAGACGGTCATGGCCAAGGGCACCGTGAAGTGGTTCAACAGTGAGAAGGGCTTCGGTTTCATCGAGCAGGAGGGCGGCGGCCCCGACGTCTTCGCCCACTACTCCAACATCGCGGCCCAGGGTTACCGCGAGCTGCACGAGGGCCAGAAGGTCGAGTTCGACGTCACCCAGGGCCAGAAGGGCCCGCAGGCGGAGAACATCCGCCCGGCCTGACCCCGGCGCCGCCACGGGCCCGGCACCCCGCCCCGGGTGCCGGGCCCGTCCCGTCCCCGGAAGCCGCCCGCGCGGAGGGGGCGCCGCCCGGCCGCACCCGGCCGGGCGGCGCCCAGCCCTGCGGTGGTGGGGCGGGTGGAGGAACCCGGGCCGAGGGACGCGTACGGGCCGGGAAGACCGGCGAAGCACCTCCTCGGTGTGTACCGTGCGGTACACACCGAGGAGGTGGCCATGCCCCGAGTGACGCTGACCGCGGGCACCGTCGACTACACCGACACCGGGGGAGACGGGCCCGTCCTGGTCCTGCTCCACGGGGTGAACATGGACGGCACCCTGTGGCGGAAGGTCGTGGCCGAGCTCGGCCCCGGATACCGCTGTGTCTGCCCCACCCTGCCCCTGGGAAGCCACCGGCGGCCGATGGCGCGCCCCGACCTCGTCACACACCGCGGCGTCGCCTCGATGGTCGGCGAGCTGCTCGAGGCGCTCGACCTCCATGACGCCGTACTCGTGCTCAACGACTGGGGCGGCGCCCAGTTCCTGATCGCGGACGGGCCCACGGACCGGATCGCCGGCCTGGTCCTCGTCGCGTGCGAGGCGTTCGACAACTTCCCTCCGGGCAGGCCCGGCAAGGCCGTGGCCCGCAGCGCGCGGTTCCCCGCACTCCTGTGGCTCGCGATGCAGCTGCAGCGCTTCGGGTGGTTCCGGCGCGCGCCCGGCGCCTGGGGCTGGATGAGCAAGCGCCCGGTCCCCGCCGAGGTGATGGACGCCTGGTTCCGCCCGGCACTGACCGATCCCGGTGTACGGCGCGACCTGCGCACGTTCGCCCTCTCCACCCCCTCGGCGTCCGAGCTGCGCGCCCTTCCCGGCCGTCTGCGCGGCTTCGGCCGCCCGACCCTCGTGGTGTGGGCCACCGAGGACAGGCTGATGCCGCGCGAGCACGGCCCCCGGCTCGCCGCGCTCTTCCCGCGCTCGCGCCTGGTCGAGATCGACGACAGCTACACCCTCGTTCCCGAGGACCGGCCCGAGCGGCTGGCCGCCGAACTGGCGCGGTTCGTCCGCGACGATGTCGCCCCGCCCACCCGTCCGCACCCGGAGGGACGCCAGGGGCCGCCGCCGGACGGGGCGTGAAGCGCCGACGGGCCCCGCCCCGCCGGACCGCGGGGATTCGCACCGGTCCCGGTTCCGGCCGGTTCGCTTTCCGGACCCGGCCGTCGAATTCCATTCGACGGTCCATCACGTGTCGAACGCCGGTGGTCGAACGTCTCGATTCCTGCCCGGAAGTCCATATTGCTGGACGGGCCTTTTCTCCGGGCCCGCGCATCGGCCCTTGCGCCGTTGATCCGCCGCTGCGAACATCGCGACGGAGCGGTATTTCCGGCGGGCCTCCGCGGCCGAACGCGCCCGCATTCTGCTCCATTTCCTTATCACCGCGCGATGTGACCACGAGGAGTGCGATGTCCGGTTTACGTGACAGAACGGGGAAGACCCGCCGGTGGGCCGGCCTGCTGACGAGCGGCGTCGTCACGCTGCTCGCCGGGCTGAGCGTGCTGGCCGCCGGCAGTCCCGAAGCGGCGGCCGACGCCGGACACCACAAACGCGCCTCGAGTGCCGCGATGTCCCAGGTCGCCGCGATGCAGCCCGGATGGAATCTCGGCAACTCCCTCGACGCCACCGGCAGCGACGAGACATCGTGGGGAAATCCCCGTATCACCGAGGCGCTGCTCGACAACGTCCGGGCACAGGGCTTCAAGAGCATTCGCATTCCCGTGACATGGGGCCGGCACCAGGGCCCGGCACCGGATCACACCCTTGACGCGGAATATCTCGACCGTGTCGAGGAGGTCGTCGACTGGGCACTGGCGGACGGCTTCCATGTCATGATCAACATTCACCACGACTCCTGGCAGTGGATCGCGGACATGCCGTCCGACCGCGCCGGTGTGCTCGCCCGCTACAACGCCATCTGGGAGCAGCTGGCCGGCACCTTCCGGAACCACCCCTCCAGGCTGGTGTTCGAAAGCATCAACGAGCCGCAGTTCAACGGCGGCCTGGACGACGCCCGGAACGCGGCGCTGCTGGACGAGCTCAACACCTCGTTCCACCGCATCGTGCGCCAGTCCGGCGGCGGCAACACCGACCGCCTGCTCGTCCTGCCGACCCTGCACACCTCCGCCGACCAGGCGCGGGTGGACGAACTGGCCGACACCATCGACGCCCTCGGCGATCCCCGCGTCGCCGCGACCGTGCACTACTACGGCTACTGGCCCTTCAGCGTGAACGTCGCGGGCGGTACGCGCTTCGACGCCACCGCACAGAAGGACCTCACCGACGCGTTCGACCGCGTCCACGACACCTTCGTGGCCCGGGGCGTCCCCGTGATCCTGGGCGAGTACGGCCTGCTGGGCTTCGACCGGCACACCGGCACCGTCCAGCAGGGCGAGAAGCTGAAGTTCTTCGAGTTCCTCGGGTACCACGCCCGCACCAGGAACATCACCACGATGCTGTGGGACAACGGCCAGCACTTCCAGCGCACCGGCTTCCGCTGGAACGACCCTGAGCTGTTCGCCCAGATCAGGTCCAGCTGGACGACCCGCTCCGGCACCGCCTCCTCCGACCAGGTCTTCAGCGCCCGCAGCGCGGCCGTCACCGGCAAGACGCTCACCCTGAACCTCAACGGCACCTACTTCACCGGGCTGCGCCACGGCTCCACCGACCTGGTGCGCGGCAGGGACTACACCCTCCAGGGCGACCGGCTCACCATCACCGCCGCCGCGCTCACCCGGCTGAGCGGCTCCCGGGCCTACGGCACCAACGCGGTGCTGCACGCACGGTTCTCACGCGGCGTGCCCTGGCGGATCGACCTGATCACCCATGACACGCCCGTCCTGCGCGACGCGACCGGTACGACGGGGTCCTTCGCCGTTCCCACCGACTTCCGCGGCGACAGGCTCGCCACGATGGAGGCCAAGTACGCCGACGGCACCAACGCCGGCCCCCACGACTGGACGTCCTACAAGGAGTTCGACCGCGCGTTCGCACCCGACTACGCAGGCGGTGCCACCGTCCTGACGTCCGACTTCTTCGCCGAGGTCAGGGACGGCGCCCGCGTGACGCTCACCTTCCACTACTGGAGCGGGGCGACGGTGACCTACCACGTCACCAAGTCCGGGACCTCGGTCACCGGCACCACCGCCTGACCGCCACCGGCCCCGGCCCCGGGGCGGGCGCGAAACCGCCCGCCCCGGGGCCGGGGCACCGCGCGCCTCACAGGACGCGCTGCCCCTTGCCCAGCGCCACCACGCCGTTCTCCGAGACGGAGTACAGCTCCCGGTCGCGCTGCTCGTTGACCCCGACCGCGGCGCCGGGGGGCACCTCTATGTGCTTGTCCAGGATCGCGCCCCTGACGATCGCGCCGCGCCCCACACGCACGTTGTCGTGGAGGACGGAGTCCTGCACGACCGCTCCCTCCTCCACCACCACGCCGGGCGAGAGGACCGAGCGGGTCACCTGGCCGCGGATCAGGCAGCCCGCGCTGACGATGGACTCGCCCGCGATGCCCCCGGCGTTGAACCGGGCCGGCGACAGCTGGCTGGAGTGGGTGTAGACCGGCCAGTCGCGGTTGTACAGGTTGAAGGCCGGGCGCTCGGCGATCAGGTCCATGTGGGCGTCGTAGTACGCGTCGAGGGTGCCCACGTCGCGCCAGTACCCCTGGTCGCGGGCGGTCTCCCCGGGCACGTGGTTGGTGCTGAAGTCGTACAGCTGCGCCTCGCCGCTCTCGGTGAGGATGGGCAGGATGGAGCCGCCCATGTCGTGCGCGGAGTTCTCGTCCTCGGCGTCCTTGAAGAGGGACTCCACCAGCGCCCTGGTGGTGAAGACGTAGTTGCCCATGGAGGCGAGAACGGAGTCGGGATCGTCCTCCAGACCGGGCGGATCGGTGGGCTTCTCCAGGAAGCCCTCGACCGTCCGGCCGTCCGGGCCGGGTTTGATGACGCCGAAGGCGGAGGACTCCGCGCGCGGCACCCGGATGCCGGCGACGGTGACCCCGGCGCCGCCGTCGATGTGCTGCCGCAGCATCTGCCGCGGGTCCATGCGGTAGACGTGGTCGGCGCCGAAGACCGCGATGTGGTCGGGGCGCTCGTCCATGACCAGGTTCAGCGACTGGAGGATGGCGTCGGCGCTGCCCAGGTACCAGTGGGGGCCGAGGCGCTGCTGGGCGGGCACGGGTGTGACGTAGTTGCCCAGCAGACTCGACATCCGCCAGGTGGTGGTGATGTGCCGGTCCAGCGAGTGCGACTTGTACTGGGTCAGGACGCAGATCCGCAGGATGTCGCCGTTGACCAGGTTGGACAGCACGAAGTCGACCAGGCGGTACGTTCCGCCGAAGACGACCGCGGGCTTGGCCCGGTCGGCCGTGAGCGGCATCAGCCGCTTGCCCGCTCCGCCGGCCAGCACGATTCCCAGCACCGAAGGTCCGCCGCGTCGCATCGCAGCTCCTCTCTCGCCTCCGCTCCGCCCCGGCCGGGTGCCCCGGGGCGGGGGAGCCGCCTCGGCTCGCGGGCGAGGGGCTCGGCACGGGCGCCCGCACCGCCGCGGACGCCCGGCGGAAACCCCGCGGCGATCGGACCGGCGCTCATACGGCCCCGTCCCCCGGACGTCCTGTTCCAGGTTCGCTCACCCGGCGCGGTTGCGAAAGTCGATCTCCCGCGCCCGCGGCGGCGGCCCGCCCTGCGGGGGCCGAGGGCCCCGGCGAACGGCGGCGGACGCGGAGGCGGACCCGGTGTCGGTGCGGCGTGGCATTCTGGCACCGGACCGATCACAGCCCACGGGAGCGGGAGCACGGCATGATCTTTCGCCGTACCGAGGAGCACGTCGCCGTACGCTGCGGCACCTGCCCCGGCATGCCCCTCCTGCCCACCCCCTGCGACATCGACACCGGAAAGTGCCTGCGCTGCCAGGACAGAAGCCGCCCCCTGCCCGTCCCCCACCCCGAAGACCATCTGTGCGACGTGTGCCGCCGCGAGTGCCCCGACTGCGGCGCCCCCTCCGCCCAGGGCGGCCGGTGCCGGGCCTGCCGCGGCCTGTGCCGCACCTGCCACGCCCCGCTCCCCGCGCGCCCCGGGGACACAGCGGTCCGCGGAAAGTCCGGGCCGCGGAGTCCGGACGGCGCGGGCAAGCCCGGCGAGAGGGCCCCGCGGCGGGAACGGGTCTACTTCCCCCGGAGCCGGCTGGACGGCCTGTGCGACACCTGCCGGAACGCCCCCGATTCCGCCGACCCGGTCCGCGCCGTCCTCGCCGCCCTGCCGGACAAGGTCATCCGCGCCTGCGGAGGCACCGCCCCTCCCGCCGTCGTCGACACCATCCGCGCCGAACTGCGATACCACACCGTCGCCCAGCTCGCCGCCCGCGTCGACCGCCGCTGGTGGGGCGGCTGGGCCTCCCGCCCCCTGAGCCGGGACGCGGACGAGCACCGGGACGGCCACCGGCCCGACCACGTCGCCGTATGGCTGCTGGCGCCCGGCGGCTGCCCGGCCCGCTGCGACGACGGCTGGACGCCCGGCAACCCCGACCTGCCCTGCCCGCTGTGCGCCGGCCGGCTCGGGACCGGGCCCCGCCCCGCCGCCGAGGAGGGCGGCGACCGGGAGGCGCCCGCCGCCACGCCCGCGGACCGCACTCCGACCGAAGCCGTCACCCACCGGCCCATGCCCGAGTGCGAGGGGCGCGACGGCTCCTGCGGCGTTCCCGTCGCCGCCCCGTACACCATGTGCCCGTCCTGCCTGGGCTGGCCCCGGTGCGCGTGCGGCCGCCGCTACGACCCCCTGCGGGCCGCCGCGTGCACCGCCTGCGCGGCGGACTGAGGGCAGGGGCACCGAAGGAGCACCGGGACGCCTCCACCGGCGTCCGCCACGCCGGCCCCCGGCACGGGGGACCGGGAACCCGGAGGAGAGGGCGCCGCACATGGAGCGGACGCGGATCCTGCTGCTGGACGCGGCTCCCGGCAGACTGCTCGACCGCGAGCCGGAACGCCTGCTCGGGCACGGGCTGGAGGTCACGTGACCCACCGGCTGAGGGTGACCGGCCGGGCCGGGGCGGGCACCGACCACGTGGACCTGGCCGGCGCCGCCCGCCGACGACGAGCGGGTGCGCGCATGGCTCCGGCCGACCTCGCCCGCCCGATCGAGTCGGGCGGGCGTTCCGGGTGACGGCGGCGGGCGCCCGGTCGCCCCGCCGGTCCCCTGGTCCGCCTGCCGTCACGACAGCGTGTCGGCGACCACCGACGCCGCTTTCGCGATCAGTTCGTCGTCGTGCCCGGCGTCCTCCTCGTCGCGGTTCGACATGATCGCCACGACGATGGGAGCGGCGTCGGCGGGGGGCCACACCACGGCGATGTCGTTGCGCACCCCGTAGCCGCTGCCGGTCCCGGTCTTGTCGCCGACCACCCAGCTCCGGGGCATCCCGGCCCTGATGAGCCCTGCTCCGGTGACGTTGGTGCGCAGCCACTCCGCGAGCTGCGCGCGCTCGCCCTCGCCGAGGACGTCCCCGAGGACGAACGCGCGCAGGTTCCCGGCGAAGGCGCGCGGCGTGCTCGTGTCCCGCGTCTCGCCCGGGGCCCACCGGCTCAGTTCCGGTTCACGCCGTTCCATCCGGGTGACGTCGTCACCGATCTCCTCCAGCACGGCGTCCAGTCCCCTGGGCCCGCCCACCGCGTCGAACAGCAGATTGGCCGCGGTGTTGTCGCTGAAGCGGACGGCGGCCTCGCACAGTTCACGCAGGGTCATCCCGGTTCCGGTGCGCTTCCCGGTCACCGGGGAGTGGGCGACGAGGTCGTCCTCGGAGTACTCGACCACCTTCCCCATCCCGCTCGGGGAGTACTTCCGCAGCACGGCGCCGGCGGCCAGCGCCTTGAACGTGGAGGCGTAGGCGAATCGCTCGTCGTCGTTGTAGGCCACCTCCCGTCCGGTGCCGGTGTCCACGGCGTAGACGCCCAGCCGCGCGTCGAACTCGCGCTCCAGTGACCTGAGATCACGGACGTACGGTTCCGCGGCCGCGGTCGGCTTCGGAGCCGTGCTCGGATCCGGGGCGGTGGCGGACGGGGACGGCGTGGCCGGGGAGGCGCCCTGCCCGCAGGCGGCGAGCGGGGTGAGAGCGAGGGCGGTGAGCGCGCCGAGCAGGGCGCGCCGGGCGCGGGTGTGCCGCATGGTCCGGACCTCCTGGGCGCCCGTATGCCGGGCGCGTGGCGGGACGGGGCGGTACGCCGCCCCGGTGCACGGTCATGGTTGACGGGACCACTCTCGCCTTCCGCCGCCGCCCCGGTCCAATACGCCGGCGCGCCGTCCCCGTGCCGAGTCGGCCGGGTACCGGGCCGCGGGCCCCCGGGGCCGCGTGGGCGCACGGCTCCGTCAGGGGGAGGCCGCCCCGGTCGGAAGGCGAGGACGGTCGCGCTGCCCGGTACGGCCAGGGCCGCGGCCGCTCCGCCCGGCGAGGCGCTCCTCCTCGGGTGTGCCGAGGACGGTGACCGCGCCGGACAGCGCCTCGCCCCGGCCCGTCCGGTCGGCGGGGGCGTCGCCCGGTGCCACGAGCCGGACGCCGCGCACCACGGTGACGGTCGCGGCGATCGGTGCGCGGCGGCGCCCGCTCCGACATGCGCCACCGGGCGGAGGGATGGCCGGGATGACGCCCGTTCAGGGGCCGTTTTCGGCCTTTCCCGCTCCGATCGCCTCAGTGCGCTCCGAGCAGGGGCCGGCACCCCCTATCCTTCTACAGTCATGTAGAAAACCGGAGGGGGTCATGTGCGTTTCCCGCTGCCCGCGCATCCCGCGGGAGGGTGCGGCGCGGCGAGCCATGACCCATGGGAACGGATCGACGGGCGGTCGGTCAACGCGCGGGCCGGCCGGTGTGGTTCCGGCCAGGGGTACTGCGCCCCGCGCCCGGTGGCGCGCGCTCCGGCCCTCGTTCCGCCCGCACCGCGGTCCGCTCCCGCACCTCACTCACACACCGTCAGCCTGGGAGGGCGTACGTGGCTTCGATCGACCTGGACAAGGTGCTGGACAAGGCGTGGGCGGACAAGTCCCTGCCGGAGATACTCCAGGCTCCCGTCTCCGCCCTGAAGGGCGTCTCCGACCGCGACGGCGAGCTGCTGGACCAGGCGTTCGGCGTGAAGACCGTGGCCGACCTGGCCGGGTTGAAGTACGCCCGCTGGGCCCAGGCCCTGGCCGCGCTGGACACCACCGCCAAGTAACCACCGAAGACCGCGTGGCGCCGCGCACGGCGCAGCCCCCGCGCCCCCGCCGCGGCGCCACGCGCCTTCACCCGCACATGTAAAGGAGAACGCCGCGATGGTGTTCAAACGGCTGCTCGGCTCGCTCGGCGTGGGCGGACCCACGGTGGACACGGTCCTGGCACAGGGCCCGGCCCTGCCGGGCGGCCCTCTGTCCGGACAGGTCCATCTCAACGGCGGCAGCACCGATTTCGACATCGAGCACATCACCCTGGAACTGATCGCCCGCGTCGAGACCGAACACGGCGAGGGCGAGTCCGAGGGCGGAATCGTCTTCGACCGCTTCACCGTCGCCGGCGGCTTCCGCCTGGCCCAGGGCGAGGAGCGCACCGTCCCGTTCACCGTGACGCTGCCGTGGGAGACCCCGGTCACCGAGCTGTACGGCCAGCCCCTGGGCGTCGTCCTGGGAGTGCGCACCGAACTGGCCGTGGCCGGCGCGAAGGACAAGGGCGACCTCGATCCGCTGACCGTCGGCCCGCTGCCCGCGCAGGAAGCGATCCTGGAGGCCCTCGGGCAACTGGGGTTCGGCTTCAAATCCGCCGACCTGGAGTACGGCCGCATCCACGGCACCGGCCAGACCCTGCCCTTCTACCAGGAGATCGAACTCACCCCCGCCCCGCAGTACGCGCACGCGGCCACCGAGGTCGAGGTGACCTTCCTCGCCCATCCCGGCGGCATGGAGGTGGTGCTGGAGGCCGACAAACGCGGCGGCCTGTTCGGCGGGGGGCATGACGCCCTCACCCGCTTCACCGTCGGCCACCACGACGTCCGCGACTGGAACACCGAGGTCGACGGCTGGGTCCGGCACCTCCTCGAGCACCACGCAGCACACTCCGCGCACTCCGCGCACAGCGGGTACGGTCACGCCGACCCCTACGGCCACGGCCACGGCGAGCACCACGGCAGCCACCGCTCCGGCCCCGGCATGGGCACCGCCGTCGCCGCGGGCGCGGCCGGACTCGCGGTCGGCGTCGTCGGCGGAATGGTCGCGGCCGAGATCGCCGACGAGATCGGCGACGCCTTCGAAGACGAGACCGACGAGGACGCATAGGGCTGATCCCCGCGCTCCCGGTCCGGGCCGCGGTTGCGCGGCCCGGACTCCTCCCCCGCGCGGGGCGGGCGGTGCCCGTGGAGTCCGCCGCGCCCGTGCCCTACAGCGGGGTGGCCGCCTTCAGCACGAGGAACAGGGTGACGGCGGAGTTCGCCGACGACAGCGCCGAGACGGTCGTCCCCGCCGCGGCCGTCCAGGCCGCCAGCCCGGCCGTGGTGAACACCGGCGGCCAGCTGCGCGCCACCGGAGCGGGCTCCAGCAGGGCCGCCACCCGTCGCGGTACCGGCCCGGCCGCGGCGAAGTGGACCAGTGCCGCACCCGGGGGGTTGCCGCGGGAGACCAGCGCGGCCTTGCCCACCGCCCGGGCCACCGCCCGCCGGCTGCCGACCGCGTCCGCCGCCTCCTCGTCCGCCCACCGCTCCGCCGTGTAGGACACCGCCGTGCGCAGCGGCCGCAGGAAGGGGTTCGCCCGCGCGGCCAGGTGCACCGCCAGCAGGAACCGGTGGTGCCGGCCGGTCAGATGCGCCCGCTCGTGCGCGAACAGCGCCCGCCGCTCCCCGCCCTCCAGGCACGACAGCATCGCCGTGGACACCACCACCCGGCCCCGCCGGCCCCGGTCCGCGGGCAGCGCGTACGCGTACGGCTCACCGTCGGGCAGCACCGTCACCGAACGGCCGCGCGCGCCCTCCAGAGCCCGCACCGCCCGGCGCCGCACCCTGCGGTGCACCCACAGTGTCCGCGCACAGGCCACGACGACCGCCAGCAGTGCGGGGATGGCCGCCCGGCCCGCGACCTCGTCGTACGGGACCGCCTCGCGCACCTCCGGATCCGACCAGCCGTCCGGCAGCGGGTTGCCCGGCAGCTGCGCGGTGCCCACCACCATCAGCAGCGCCAGGCACACCGTGCTGCACACCGCCAGCACCCCGGCCGCCGCCGACAGCAGCACCGTGGCGGTGCGCGGGTGCAGGTGCTGCTCGGCCAGGCGCGCGATCGGCCAGGCCGTCAGCGGCAACACCAGCGGCAGGAAGACGAAGACCCCCACGACCGTCTCATCCCCCCGGCTCTTCGGCCCGCTCCAGCAGCTCCCGCAGCAGCCGCTCGTCCCCCGGCGGCAACGAGGTCACAAAACTCGCCAGCACCGCCTGACGGTCACTCTCCCCGTCCAGCACCCGCCGCATGCGCAGCGCCGCCAGCCCCGCCCCGTCCGCCGTCGGCGACCACACGAACGAACGTCCCGACTTCTCCCGCACCACCGCGCCCTTGGCCAGCAACCGGGTCAGGATGGTGATCACGGTGGTGTACGCCAGATCACCGCCGAGCCGCTCGCGCACCCAGGCGGTGTCCACCGGCCCCGGCGCCTGGCCCAGCGCCGACAGCACCTGTACCTCCAGCTCACCCTGGCCGCGCCGCCGCGCACGGGGCCGCCGGGACCGCCCGGCCTTCTCCTGGTCCACCCTGCCGTCTCCTTCCAGCCATGCCCCCGTCACCCGGCCGGGCCGACCGTACATCGTAGGCGAGCGGTGGCCGGATCGGCACTCGCAGACCTTCTACACTGACGTAGATTCAGAATATCCTCCGCCGACCGCTCCCCGCCGGGGCGCGGACCCCGCTCCGCCTCCGGAAAGGAAGCAACGGATGTTCGGGATCAGCGAGATCGCCATCCTCATCATCGTCGCCGTCGTCGTCTTCGGCGCCAGGAGACTCCCCGGACTGGCCCGCTCCGCGGGCCAGTCCGCCCGCATCCTCAAGAGCGAGGTCAAAGCGATGCGGTCCGAGCGCGCCTCCGGGCAACCCGCTCCGGAACCGCGCGTCATCAGGGCCGGCGACGGTGGAGCGGCGCCCTCCCGCCCCGGAACCCCCTCCGGACCCGAGGCGCCGCGCTGAGGGGCGGACCGAAACGGCCAGGGAGGGGGCCGGAGCACGACAGGGCGACCGCGTACGGCTCCGCGCCGATCCGTGCGGCTGCCCGGGGTCGCGGGGTGGCGCGATCCGCGCCCTCGCGTTGGGATCGGAACGGAAAGCGGGTTTCCTCCCCATTCGGGCTTGCCTCCCAGGCAAGCAACTTGCCCCGCAGACATGACCGTGGCTCAATGAGTGCATGGGCCAAAGAACTCCCGACACGGGCATGGACCTGCCCGGTGTCGCGCCCCGTCTGCGCGCTCTGCGCAGACGGGGCGGTCTCACCCTGGAAGCCGCCGCCGAGCGGCTCGACCTGTCCCCCGCGCACCTGTCCCGCCTGGAGACCGGGCAGCGCCAGCCGTCGCTGCCGCTCCTCCTGGCCCTCGCCCGGACCTACGGGACCACGGTCGCGGACCTGCTGGGCGAGGCGCCGCCCGACAGGGACCCGGTCGTCCGTGCCGGGCAGGTGGAACCGGTCGAGGCCGGCGGCTGGGTCTACCGGCAGGCAGGCGGGTCACGACGGGCCGTGCAGGCGCTGCGCGTGCACATCCCCCCGGACGCCCAGAACGATCTGGTCCGGACCCACGCCGGCGAGGAGTGGCTGTACGTCCTCACCGGCCGCCTCCGCCTCGTCCTGGGAGGGTCCGAGCACCTGCTCGGACCCGGCGACTCGGCCCACTACGACAGCCTGACCCCCCACCGGATCACCGCCGTCCCCCCGGAGGGGGCCGACCTGCTCTTCGTCCACACACTGCTGCAGAGCCACATCGGCGATCTGTGTCTGGGCGGCGGTGACCGGCCGCTCCGGCAAGGCGCCCAGCGGCACACCGACCCGTCGCGATCCCCGGAAGGTGACATCCATGCCGAGTGAAGACACCGGCGTCGAGCGCGGCGACGGCCGCTTCCCCCGCGGGCTCGTCCTCCGCCTGTTCGCCTACATAGTCGCGGGCCACCTCTTCGCGTTCTTCCTCTACCTGCTGTTCACGCTCGGGGGCGAGTAGCCCCTCCCGTCCCTCCCCCGCCCTGTCCCCGCGGCGGCGCCGGTGCACGGCCGTACTCGGCCGTGCACCGGCGCGGGCGGGAAGGGCAGGCCCGGCCCGTCTCCTCAGGCCTTCGCCCGGTACGCCCTCATCGCCAGCGGATAGAAGACCGCCGCTATCCCCGCCGCCCAGACCAGCGACCACAGCAGCGGCCGGCCCACCTCACCACCCAGCAGCAGACCGCGGTACGCGTCCGACAGGTGAGTGACCGGATTGACGTCCGCCCACGCCTGGAGCCAGCCGGGCATGGTGTCGACGACGACGAAGGCACTGCTGGTGAAGGTGATCGGGAAGATCAGGGTGAAGCCGAACGCCTGGACCTTCTCCGCGTCGCCCGCCAGCATGCCGATCAGCACCGCGCACCAGGAGACCGCCGCCGCGAAGACGACGAGCAGCAGCGCGCCCGCCAGGAAGCCGCCGAAGCCGCCGGTGACGCGGAAGCCGAGCGCCAGCCCCAGGCCGATCATCAGGAGCATCGCCCACACGTGCTTGGCCAGGTCGGCGGTGATCCGGCCGATCAGCGGGGCGGAACGGGCTATCGGCAGGCTGCGCAGCCGGTCGAAGACGCCTTTGGTGAGGTCGGTGTTGAGGGCAAGCGCCGTGTAGGTGGTCATGAACAGGGTGTTCTGGACGATGATCCCCGGCAGCGCGTACGTCAGGTAGGCGTCGGGCGACCCGGCCATCTGGCCGCCGAGCACATAGGTGAAGAGGAAGACGAACATGATCGGTGTGATGCTGTAGTCGACGAGTTCCAGCGGGTTGTGCTTGATCGCGACGAGGCTCCGCCACGCCATGGTGGCGGTCTGGCGCAGTCCCGCGCCCGGACGCACCCGGCCGCCGGCCGTGACGGGGGCCTGGGCTGCCGTGGCGGTCATGACGCGCTCACCGTCCTCTCCTCGTCCCGCTCGCCGCTCCGGGCCCTCGCCGCCTCCCGCCGTCCTCCGTCCGGCCCGGCACGGTGGCCGGTCAGCGCCAGGAAGACCTCGTCCAGCGACGAGCGGCGCAGCGTCAGCTCGCCGACCGCGATACCGGCTCCGTCCAGACCGCGGACCACCGCGGGCATCAGCTCCGGTCCGCCGACCGACGCCGTGACCGCGTCCCCCTCGATCCTGGTCTGCGGCCCGGCCGCCCGCGCCACCAGGGAGTGCGCGGCCGCCAGGTCGCGCTCCCGCACCGGCCGCACCTGGAGCACCTGCCCGCCCACCTGCGACTTCAGCTCGTCGGGCGTGCCCTCGGCGATGATCCGGCCCTTGTCCATCACCACGATCCGGTCGGCCAGCAGATCCGCCTCGTTCAGGTACTGCGTGGTCAGCAGCGCGGTCACCCCCTCGGCGACCAGGCCGCGCAGCATGTCCCACAGCTCCCCCCTGCTGCGCGGGTCGAGTCCGGTCGTCGGCTCGTCCAGGAAGAGGATGCTGGGCCGGCCCACCAGGCTCGCCGCCAGGTCCAGCCTGCGCCTCATGCCTCCCGAGAAGGTCTTCACCGCGCGCCCCGAGGCCTCCGTCAGCCCGAAGCGCTCCAGCAGTTCGGCCGCCCGCGCCTTCGCCTCACGCCTCGGTGTCCCCAGCAGCCGTCCGATCAGCAGCAGGTTCTCCGTGCCGGTGAGGTTCTCGTCGACCGCCGCGTACTGGCCGGTCAGGCCGACCAGGGAGCGCACGACCCCCGCCTCCCGCACCACGTCGTGGCCGGCGACCTCGGCCCGCCCCGCGTCCGGCTGGAGCAGGGTGGCGAAGATCCGCACGGCGGTGGTCTTGCCCGCTCCGTTCGGCCCGAGCAGCCCCAGCACCGTCCCGGTGCGGGCCGCCAGGTCCACGCCGTCCAGCGCCAGGGTGTCCTTGAAGCGTTTGGCCAGGCTCTCCGCCTGGATCGCGTACGCGCGTGCCATGGGACTCGCCTCCTCGAACCGAGGTCGCGCTCGGGTGCCGCCTCCGGCCCCCGGCCCGGGAACGGCCCTATGGACAACTGTGACGCACGCCACTGACATTCGCCGCGGTGGCCTGATCGCGTAGGGTCGGCGGGATGGCGAGGTATTTCGACGTGCACCCCGACAACCCCCAGCAGCGCACCATCGGCACCGTGGTGGAGGACATCCGCTCCGGCGCGCTCATCGCGTATCCCACGGACTCCTGCTTCGCGCTGGGGTGCCGGCTGGGCAACCGCGACGGCATCGCCCGGATCAGGTCGATCAGGAACCTCGACGACCGGCACCACTTCACCCTGGTTTGCCGGGACTTCGCGCAGATGAGCCAGTTCGTGCGCATCGACAACGACGTCTTCCGGGCGGTCAAGGCGGCGACGCCCGGCAGCTACACCTTCATCCTTCCCGCGACGAAGGAGGTGCCGCGCCAGCTCCTGCACCCGAAGAAGAAGACGGTCGGGGTCCGGATCCCCGACCACGTCGTCACCCGGGCCCTGCTGGACGAGCTCGGCGAGCCCCTGCTGTCCAGCACCCTGCTCCTGCCCGGCGAGGACGAACCGCTGACGCAGGGCTGGGAGATCAAGGAGCGGCTCGACCACGTGGTCGACGCCGTGCTGGACTCGGGCGACTGCGGCACCGAGCCGACCACGGTCATCGACTTCTCCGGGGGCGAGGCGGAGATCGTACGCCGGGGAGCCGGCGACACCTCGCGGTTCGAGTAGCCGCCCCGGCGTACGCGCACCCGCGTCCGCCGGGGCCTCCCGCCCGTAGACGTCCCGCCCGGGCCGGGGCCGGTTCCGCCGCGTCCGGCGACGGCCCCGCCACACACCCGACACCCGATGGAGCACCGACATGACGAGCACACCTCCGGTCACGCTGGAGGACGTACGCGACGCAGCCGCGCAGATCGAGGGCGTCGCCCACCGCACCCCCGTACTGCGCTCACGCACCCTGGACTCCCTCGTCGGCGCCGAGGTCTTCCTCAAGTGCGAGAACCTCCAGCGCGTCGGAGCCTTCAAGTTCCGCGGCGCCTACAACGCCGCCTCACGCCTGTCGCCCGAGCAGCTGGCCCGCGGCATCGCCGCCTACTCCTCGGGCAACCACGCACAGGCCGTCGCCCTGGCCGCGCGGGAACTGGGCACCACCGCGGTGATCCTGATGCCCGAGGACACCCCGCGCTCCAAGCTGGAGGCCACCGCCGGGTACGGCGCGGAGATCGTCACCTACGACCGCTACACCGGCGACCGGGTCGCCCTCGGCGGGGCGCTGGCGGCCGAGCGCGGGCTGACGCTGATCCCGCCCTACGAGCATCCGCACATCATCGCCGGCCAGGGCACCGCCGCCCTGGAACTGATCGAGGAGGCGGGCGAGCTCGACGCCCTGGTGGCCCCGGTCGGCGGCGGCGGGCTGATCGCCGGCAGCGCCACGGCCGCCAAGGGCCTGCTGCCCGGGGTCCGTGTGATCGGCGTCGAGCCGGAGGCCGGGGACGACACCAGGCGGTCGCTGGAGGCGGGCAGGCGCGTCTCGATCCCCGTGCCGCGCACCATCGCCGACGGTCTGGCCGCGGAGACGCCCGGGGAGCTGACCTTCTCCGTCAACCGCCGACTGGTCGACGAGATCGTCCTGGTCGGCGACGACCGGATCCGCGAGGCGATGCGGCTGGCCTTCGAACGGCTGAAAACGGTCGTCGAGCCCAGCGGCGCCGCCGCCCTGGCGGCCGTGCTCGCCGGGCTTCCGGACCCCCTGCCGTCCCGCATCGGCGTCATCCTCTCCGGCGGCAACATCGGCGCGCAGCGCTTCGCCGAACTCCTGGGGGGCTGATCCGCCCGCGGGCACCGCCCACCGACCACAGCCCACCAACCACAGCCCGCCGCCTTCCGGCCCGGCCGTACGCCGTCCCCGCCCCCGCCGGCAGCCGGTGTACGGCGCACGGCGGGGCCCGGCGGACCTAGTGGCCCGAGTGGTCGTGGCCCCCGCCCTCCGGCGGGCGCAGGGAGGCGCCCGGCACGGCGCCGGAGAACTGCCCGGCCGCGCCGTTCCTGGCCCCCTCGGGCCATACCAGCACCTGGTAGCCGACGGCCACGAGGTCGGGCACGGCCCAGGCGCTCAGTTCCGTCGCGCTCTCGCCGGGTGCCAGTTCACCCTCGAATCCGCCGTCGTCGGCGGCCTTCTGGGCCATGCCGCCGACCTCGGTCCCCACCCACTGGACCTCCACGGCGCCGAGGTCGACAGGGGCGTCGCCGTTGTTGGTGAGCCTCACGCGCAGCCCCAGCGGCTCGCTGTCGCGTCCCAGCAGCTTCTCGCGGGCCCCGGCCAGCCGCTTCCCGTCCACCGTGCCGTCCCGGACGTCCGTACGGTCCGCCGGACGCAGCCGTCCCAGTACCGTCGCCGTCGCCTCCAGGCCGTCCGGCCAGGCGAAGGTCCTCCCGGTCGGTACCGCCGACGGCCCGGCGGACGGCGCTCCGGAGGGGCGCGCGGTTGCCGAGGCGGAGGGGTCGGGGGCGGCCGACGGGGCCGGCTCACCACCCACACCGCATCCGGTGAGGGGCAGGGATAAGGACATCAGAACCGCTGCGAGCACGGTTCGGCGCATGGGGGACTCCAGCGGGCGGCCTCGGGGGACAACGGCGAGGCCGACGGTAGCGTCCCGTCCGCCGCCCCGTAAAGATCGGCGGCCCCGCCCGCACGGGGGGGGGGGAGACACGGGGGGACACGAGGGAAAAGGAGCCTGCCTCGCTCGCTCCGTCCGCCTCGCGGCTCCCCGCGCGTCCTCGCCGGGTGCCGGTGCCGGGTGCCTCCGGACGGGACGCCCGCTGTCACTCCTCGATCACCGCGACCGCGTCCAGGCCGACGGCGTGCAGGGTCCGCCGGACGGTCCGGTCGGCTCCGCGGACGGTCAGCGCGGCGCTCTGCGGCCGTCCGGTGGCCACACGGATCAGGGCGTAGGCGCATGCCAGGTCGATGTGGTCGAGGTCGCCCATCTCCAGCACCACTTCCTGGGCGTCGAGCAGCCGCGGGTCCACCAGCCGCTCCTCCAGTTCGCCGAGCGCTCCGGCGTCCAGCCGGCCGGAGAAGGCGAGTACGGCACGGCGGCGCCCCGCCTCGGTGATCGCCAGGGTCGGGCGGTGCGCCCGTGCGGCGGGTTGCGGCTCGGATGCCACGGCGACCTCCTCCGTGTGTCGGCCGGCGGTGGTTTCGCGCTTGTTTTCGTCCTCTCCCTCCAGCCTCTCACCACTTCCCGCCGCCCCGGCCGCGCGGTGCCGGCCGGGGCCGTGCGTCACCGGACCAGAGCGGCGATCTCGGCAGCGGCGTCGCGGGCGGGGCGGCCGGTGCCGATGAGGGTGGCGGAGGCGGGGCCGGTCCAGTCGCCGTAGCCGAGCAGGTGCAGGCGCGCCTCGTCCAGGGCCCGGGTGCCCTCGGTGCGGATGTGGCCGCGGGCGGTGCGCAGCCGCAGCGGTGCGAGGTGGGACAGGGCGGGGCGGAAGCCGGTGCACCAGATGACGGCGTCCGCACCGGCGGTCGTGCCGTCGGCCCAGGCGACACCGTCGGCGGTGAGGCGGGCGAACATCGGCGACGCCTTGAGCAGACCGGCGTCCCTGGCTTCGCGCACGGGCGGCGCGGCGACGATGTCGCCGAGGGAGGCCACCCCGCCGGTGTCGGCGCGGCCTTCGTCCAGGGCGCGGCGCCGTGCGGTGGCGGCGTCGAACAGGGCGCGGCCGTCGATGTCGTCGGCCAGGAATCTCGGCGGACGAGCGGTCACCCACGTCGCCTCCACGCCGGCCAGTGCCAGGTCGGCGGCGATCTGCGCGCCGGAGTTGCCGCCCCCGACCACGATGACGCGCCGGCCGGCGAACTGTCCGGGGTTGCGGTAGCCGGTGGTGTGCAGCTGCCGTCCGGTGAACGTCTCGCGTCCGGGGACGGCCGGGAGGAAGGGGCGCCACCAGGTACCGGTGGCCGAGACCACGGCCCGCGCCGACCAGGCGCCGGAGCCGGTCTCCACCCGCAGCCGCTCCCCGTCGCGGTGCACGCCGTGGACGCGGACGCCGCGCCGTACGGGCAGGCCGTAGCGCTTCTCGTAGTCGGCGAGGTAGCCGACGACGTGGGCGGCGTCCGGGTAGGTCCGGCCGGGCTGCGCGGGCATGGGCCACCCGGGCAGCGAGGAGTATGCGGCGGGGGAGAACAGGCGCAGGGAGTCCCACATGCGGCGCCAGGCGCCGCCGGGGGCGTCCTGGGCGTCGAGGACGGTGAAGTCCAGGCCCTGGCGGCGCAGGTGGTAGCCGGCGGCGAGCCCTGCCTGGCCGCCGCCGACCACCACCACATCCGTGCGCCGCGTCATGACCCCGGCTGTCCGGTGGTGAACCTCCTGCGCCAGGCGAGGGCGACGTAGACCAGGGCGACGAGGACGGGGACCTCGATGAGGGGGCCGACGACGCCGGCCAGGGCCTGGCCGGAGGTGACGCCGAAGGTGGCGATGGCCACCGCGATGGCCAGCTCGAAGTTGTTGCCCGCGGCCGTGAAGGCCAGGGTGGTGGTGCGCTCGTAGGCCAGGCCGATGGCCTTGCCCAGGGCGAAGGTGCCGAAGAACATGACCGCGAAGTAGACCAGCAGCGGCAGCGCGATGCGGGCGACGTCGAGGGGCTGGGAGGTGATCGTCTTTCCCTGGAGGGCGAAGAGGACGACGATGGTGAACAGCAGCCCGTACAGCGCCCAGGGGCCGATCCTGGGCAGGAAGCGCTGCTCGTAGTCCTCGCGGCCCATCCTCCGCTCGCCGACGCGGCGGGTGAGGAAGCCCGCCAGCAGCGGGACGCCGAGGAAGACTGCGACGTTGGCGGCGATCTCCCAGGCGGAGATGTCCAGGGCGGCCGCGTCGCCCAGGCCGAGCCAGCCGGGCAGCAGGTCGAGGTAGAACCAGCCCAGCAGGCCGAAGGCCAGGACCTGGAAGACGCTGTTGAGGGCGACCAGGACGGCGGCGGCCTCGCGGTCGCCGCAGGCCAGGTCGTTCCAGATGATGACCATGGCGATGCAGCGGGCGAGTCCGACGATGATCAGTCCGGTGCGGTACTCGGGCAGGTCGGGCAGGAAGATCCAGGCCAGGGCGAACATCACGGCCGGGCCGACGATCCAGTTGATCACCAGGGAGGAGACCATCAGGCGGCGGTCGCCGGTGACGGCGTCCAGCCGGTCGTAGCGGACCTTGGCCAGCACCGGGTACATCATGATCAGCAGGCCGAGCGCGATGGGCAGCGAGATGCCGCCGATCTCGACCTTGCTCAGGATGCCGTTCAGGCCGGGGATCAGCCGGCCCAGGCCCAGGCCGGCGGCCATGGCGGCCAGGATCCACACCGCCAGGAACCGGTCCAGGGTGGAGAGGCGGGCGACGATGCCGCCGTCTTCGGGGGGACCGGCCGGTCTGGTGGTCTCTTCGGCGGTGGTCACGGACAGGCCCTTCTCGTCTCGGCGGCGCGGGTGGTGCGGGCGGTGCGGGCCAGCTCCGTGAAGGAGCGGCCCAGGTGCTCGATGACGTCCGGGCGCAGCCGGTAGTAGGTGTACCGGCCGCACGGTTCGGTCTCCACGACCCCGGCCTCGCGCAGGACGCGCAGGTGGTTGGAGAGGTTGGTCTGCTTGGCCCCGGTCTCGGCGACCAGGTGGGTGGTGCACAGGGTCTCGGTGGCCAGCAGGGTCACGATGCGCATCCTGAGCGGATCGGCGAGCACCCGGATCAGGTCAGTGTCGACTGACGTCAGCATGCGCTGATACTGTCACATCAGCCGGGGGTGATGCCACCCGGCCCCCCGACGAGCCGAAGGAAGACCCGTGATGCCCGACAAGCCGTCCGTGCTGTTCGTCTGCGTCCACAACGCCGGCCGCTCCCAGATGGCCGCCGCCTGGCTGACACACCTGGCCGGCGACCGCGTGGAGGTCCGCTCCGCCGGGTCCGCACCGGCCGACGAGGTCAACCCGGCCGCCGTCGAGGCCATGCGCGAGGTCGGCGTCGACATGTCGGCCGAGGTGCCCAAGGTGCTCACCACCGAGGCCGTCCAGGCGTCCGACTACGTCATCACCATGGGCTGCGGCGACACCTGCCCGGTCTTCCCCGGCAAGAAGTACCTGGACTGGAAGCTGGAGGACCCGGCCGGGCAGGGCGTGGAGGCCGTACGCCCCATCCGCGACGAGATCCGCAGGCGGATCGAGGCCCTGATCGCCGAGATCGACGCGCCCTGAGTCCGCCGCGATCCACGGCCGGGGGCCGGTGCTCCCCGCGGGAGGCACCGGCCCTCGGCTCACGCGTCCGCCGGGAGCGCGACGGCACACGCCGCCGGCGCCGCCGGTACGGCCGTGCCCGCGTCAGCGGCTCCGGCGGACGGATCGTCCGCCGCCGATCCCCGCCACGTGGAGAGCCAGCGAGCCCAGTCCCAGGAGCATGAGGTTGGTCGACGAGAAGAGTTCGTTCGTCGCCAACCCCGCGACGTTGACCAGGAATGCGAGGAAGAACAGCACCGCCGCCACTATGCCGAGCATGAGGCCTCCCTTGTCCGTGTGGTGCCAACCGTCTGCCCCGTGGGACCGGCCGGACACCGGCCCTCCAACCTTCTGCGCCCCCAACGCCGTTGACCGTCCGTACGCCGTGCCGCGGCGGTCGTACGGGGCCGGGTCAGGGCGCCGGCACCGTGCCGGACGGGTCCCTGCGGCGCACGTCCGCCGGGGCCTCGTGCCACAGCGGGGCCTGCTCCCGGATCTGCCTGAGCATCACTCCCTCGCGCAGTCCCCACGGGGAGAGCGTGACGGTCTCGATCTCCATGCACCGCATGGCCGTGTGCGCTATCACGGCTCCGGCCAGGGACTGCCGGGCGCGGGCGGCGGAGATGCCGGGCAACTCCGCGCGGGCGGCCGCGGGCAGGGAGGCCAGCCGCTCCACGGCCGCCTTGAGGTCCCCGCGCTCGATGCGGCGCGTGACGAAGGGCCCCAGCTTCCCCGGAGGGGCCCCGCACAGGCGGGCCAGCTGCTGGAAGGTGCGCGAGACGGCCACGGCGGTACGTGGGCGCTCCCAGTGGATCCGGACCGCCACGTCCCGCAGTTCGTGGCGTACACGGCGTCTCAGCTCCCTGATCGCGCCGGCCGGCGGAGGGTCCGCCTCCCCGAAGTACTCGCGCGTCATCCGCCCCGCGCCCAGCGGAAGCGAGGCAACGAAACCGGGCGTCCTGTCCCGGCCGAAGGCCACCTCCAGCGAGCCGCCGCCGATGTCCAGCAGCACCATCGGGCCGGCCTGCCAGCCCATCCACTGCCGGGCCGCCAGGAACGACAACTCCCCTTCCGTCACACCCGACATGACGTACAGGGGCACCCCTGTCCCGCTGTGTACGGCCTCCAGGACCTGGTGGCGGTTGGGTGCGTCCCGGATGACCGCGGTGGCGAAGGCGAAGGGCTGCTCCACCCCCCAGCGGGCGGACTCCTCCCTCACCTCGGCGACCGCGGCCACCACGGCGTCCACCGCCCGCTCTCCGAGCCGTCCGTCCGGTTCCACGTACTCGGCCAGCCTCAGGCGCCGCTTCGCCGTGTGCACCGGCAGCGGTATGTCACCGCCGCAGTCGGCCACCACGAGCCGCACCGTCTTGGATCCCACGTCCACAACCGCCAAACGCATGGAGGGCTCGTGCCCCCCGGCGCCGCGCGGCATGCCACCTCTCCCCGGACACGGGCACAGACCGGCCATCTCCCGCCGGTGCGGCGGGGCCGCGCCATTGCACCGGCCCACCGGGGGTAGAAGTCCGGCTGTGAGCAGGGAGGTGGACCGTCGTGTGCGAGTCGTCGCTGCGGGCCGTGGGATGGGCGCGGTCACTGCCGGTTTCCAGCGGGGTGAAGGCCGCACGGGAGTGGGCGCGTGGTCATCTGGAGTCGCTGGGGTGGACGGAATCCGCCCCGGAGACGGTGGACGCGGTGCTGCTGACCGTCTCGGAACTGGTGACCAACGCGCACGTGCACGCGCACAGCGCCGCCCAGTTGGTGCTGACGTGGGACAACCGGTGCCTGCACGTCAGCGTGCACGACTCCTCCGCCGACCTCCCCGCGCCCCGCTCCCCCAGCACCGAGCGGACGTCGGGACGCGGCATGTTCCTGGTCGACGCCCTGGCAGACGAGTGGGAGGCCCGCCCCTGCACGGACGGCAAGACCGTCACCGCCTGCTTCCGCCCGTCCGGGGAGTCCGCCGGGTGAGTACCGCGGACCCGGCGGACCCCCCGGACGGAGGCCGTCAGTCCAGCGCCAGCACCGCCGAGACGGCCCGGCGCAGCGCCGCCTCCGGGTCCGGGACCGGACCGGCCGAACGCCACGCCACGAACCCGTCGGGGCGCACCAGCACCGCGCCGCCGGGTTCCGTGCCGTGGACCCGCGCCCAGTCCGCGCCGTCCTCGGGTACGAGATCGGCGTCCGCTCCGGCGCCGATCCGGTACGCCACCAGCGGCACGGACAGCTTCTCGGCGACCCGGCCGGCCGCCTCGTGCCATCCGGCCGCCGCGCCGGCTCCGGCCAGGAGGACCGGGGAGCGCTCGTACAGGTCCAGGGTGGAGATCCGCTCCCCCGCGCGGCGCAGCCACATGTGGGGCGCCCGGCTGCCCGGTTCGCCCGTCAGCCGCAGCTCCTGGGGGACGGGCGGCGCCTCGGGGTCGGTGCCCACGACGGCGCCGCGCGGATAGCGGTAGCCCAGGACCACGCCGAGGATGCCGCCTGCGCGTCCGCCGCCCGCCCCGGGCACGGGGACGTAACCGGGGTGGCTGTGCTCCACGGAGCGCGCCGAGGCGCGTGCGCTGGTGGCCTGCGCCACGGGGCGGCGTTCGGTGTCGTACGTCTCCAGCAGGCCCGGGCCCGCCCAGCCGCCGAGTATGGCGGCCAGCTTCCAGGCCAGGTTGTGCGCGTCCTGGATGCCGGTGTTGGAGCCGAACGCGCCCGTGGGGGGCATCTCGTGGGCCGAGTCGCCGGCCAGGAGGACCCGGCCGGCCGCGTACCGCCGCGCGACCCGTTCCGCCGCGTGCCACGGGGCCCTGCCGGTGACCTCCACGTCGAGGTCGGCGACTCCGACCGCGCGGCGGATGTGCTGTGCGCACCGCTCGTCGGTGAACTCCTCGAGCGTCTCGCCCCGTTCGGGGTGCCAGGGGGCGTGGAAGACCCACCGCTCCCGGTTGTCGACCGGCAGCAGGGCCCCGTCGGCGCCCGGGGTGGTCAGGTAGCAGACGATGAAGCGGCGCTCGCCCACCACCTCGGCGAGCCGGCGGGAGCGGAAGGTGACACTGACGTTGTGGAACAGGTCGCCGGGTCCGCTGTGCCCGATGCCGAGGCTCTCGCGCACCGGGCTGCGCGGGCCGTCCGCCGCCACCAGGTAGTCGGCGCGGACCGTGGTGCGCTCCCCGGTCCCCCGGTTCACGACCACGGCCGTGACCCCGTCCGGGCCGGAGTCGAACGACGTCAGCTCGGTGGAGAAGCGCAGGTCGCCGCCGAGTTCCCGGGCACGCTCCAGCAGGACCGGCTCCAGGTCGTTCTGACTGCACAGACACCATGAGCTGGGGCTGAACCGGGCCAGCCCGCCGCCCGGGTCGATCTCCCGGAACAGCCACTCGCCCGCCTCGCCGACCAGGGTGGGCGTCTGCAGGATCCCGTGGTTGCCAGCCAGGACCGACGCCGCCCGCCTGATCGCCGGTTCGGCGCCCGCGACCCGGAACAACTCCATCGTCCGCACGTTGTTGCCGCGTCCGCGCGGGTGGATCGAGGTTCCCGCGTGCCGTTCCACCAGGGTGTGCCGCACCCCGAGGCGGCCCAGGAACAGCGAGGCGGACAGACCCGTCAGGGAACCGCCGACGATGAGGACCGGGACCCTGAGGTCGGCTTCTCGGCTCATCACTCTCCTCCAGCTCATCGTGTCCGCCGGCGCGCGCCTGTGCGGCCGGGCTGGAGATCAATGCCCCGGTCCGGGATGCAGTGCCCACACTTCACCCGGTTGATCATCATTGCTTGCGGTATCGGATGGCTCGTCACATGATCGGTGTGCGCGGCGGTTGACGCCTGGTCACGGCGCATCGCGAGCGCTCTCCGTTCCCCCCCGTTTCCCGTTCCCCTCGTTCCCCCCGTACGAGAACCCCCAGGGAGAGGTATGCCGAAGAAGAGGTATGTCGGATGACGGCCCCGGCCCCCACACCCCAGGCCTCCGGCCGTGTCTCCCAGTCGGCCTTCGACGGCTCCAGACTCCGGGTCATCCTGCTGCTCGACATCCACGACGGAGCCCAGCAGGAGTTCCTCGACGCCTACGAGCACATGCGCAACCAGGTGGCGTCCGTGCCCGGCCACCTCAGCGACCAGCTCTGCCAGTCCATCGAGAACCCGTCCCAGTGGCTCATCACCAGCGAGTGGGAGAGCGCACCGCCCTTCCTCGCCTGGGTCAACAGCGAGGAGCACCTGGAGACGGTCAGACCGCTGCACAGCTGTGTCCGGGACACCCGGTCGCTGCGCTTCAGCGTCCTGCGGGAGACCTTCGGCGGCGGCGCCGGGGCGGCCGCCCCGGCCGGGAGCGGACTGCAGAGCGCTCCCCGGCTGGGCGACGGCGTGGTGCGCCACGCCCTGACCTTCACGGTCAGGCCCGGCAGCGAGTCCAAGGTCGCCGAGATCCTCGCCGGTTACGAATCCCCCGAGGCACGGGTGGACGACACCACCCGGCTGTGCCGCACCTCCCTGTTCATGCACGGCAACCGGGTCGTACGCGCCATCGAGGTGCGCGGCGACCTGCTCGCCGCGCTGCGCCACGTCGCCCGCCAGCCCGAGGTGCGCGCGGTGGAGGAAGCCCTCAACCCCCATCTGGAGCAGGACCGCGACCTCGACGACCCGCAGTCCGCGCGGGCGTTCTTCACCCGGGCCGCACTGCCCGCCGTACACCACGTGGCGTCCTGCGGGCCGCGGTCGCCGCGGGTGCGGCGGCACGCGCTGTACTACCCGGCCAGGCCGGGCCGCGGCATGGAGCTGGCACGGCTGCTCTCCCGGCAGGACGAGATCGCCGCGGACGACCCGCACGGCCCGGTCCGCGCCGCCACCGTCTTCCAGCGCGACGACGTCGTCGTCCGGCTGGTCGAGGTGGAGGGCGAGCCCGACGCCGCCCCCGCCCGGGTCCTCGGCCTGGGGAAACCCGGGAGCGCCGCCGAGGCCGCCCGTCTGCTCGACGCCGAGGCGCTCGGACTCGACGGCCCCCCGGCCGGCGAGCGCGACCTCCTGCGCCTGCTGTCGCACGCCGGGATGCGGCTGGTCACCGACCGCACCGCACCGGGCTCCTGACCCCGTCGGCCGCTCCGCCGGCCGGTACACCCGCGCAACACCGCCCCCTCCACGGAGTGACCGACCATGACCAAGCAGTTCCCACGCATCGTCGACCTCGGCGAGATCGAGCCCAACCGCAGGCGCGGAGGCGATCTGCGCGCCATGCTCACGCCCGCAACCGTGGGCTCCACCAGCGGTTTCATGGGGCTGGCCATCGTGCAGCCCGGCGACCGCATCGGCGAGCACTACCACCCGTACTCCGAGGAGTTCGTGTACGTCGTCAGCGGCTCCCTCGAAGTGGACCTGGACGGGGAGCCCCATCCGCTCTCCCCCGACCAGGGGCTGATGATCCCCGCCTACATGCGCCACCGGTTCCGCAACGTCGGGGACACCGAGGCCCGCCTCGTCTTCCACCTCGGGCCGCTGGCCCCCCGGCCCGAGCTCGGCCACGTCGACACCGAGGAGACCTCCCCCGCCCGGGCGGCCGGCGACCGGGCGGCGCAGCCCACCGGAGCGTCCTCGTGACGCGACGCGTGGCCGTCACCGGCCTGGGCGTGGTGGCGCCGGGCGGGATCGGCGCGGAGGCCTTCTGGGACCTCCTGGCGAACGGTCGCACCGCGACCCGGGGCATCACCCTCTTCGATCCCGCGGGCCTGCGCTCGCGGATCGCCGCGGAGTGCGACTTCGACCCCCTCGCGCACGGCCTGACGGTGGAGCAGACCGAACGCTGCGACCGCTACGTGCAGTTCGCGCTGGTCGCCGCGGCGGAGGCGGTCCGCGACGCCGGGCTGGAGACGGAGCGGGAGGACCCCTGGCGCCTGGGCGTGAGCCTGGGCACCGCGGTCGGCGGCACCACCCGCCTGGAGCACGACTACGTCCTGGTCAGCGAGCGCGGTTCGCGCTGGGACGTCGACCACCGGCGGGCCGGGCCGCATCTGCACCGCGCGTTCTCGCCCAGCACGCTCGCCTCGGCGGTCGCCGAGGAGTTCGGCGCCCGCGGCCCGGTGCAGACCGTCTCCACCGGCTGCACCTCCGGGCTGGACGCCGTCGGGTACGCATTCCACGCCATCGGGGAGGGCCGCATGGACGTCTGCCTCGCCGGTGCGGCGGACTCCCCGATCTCGCCGATCAGCATGGCCTGCTTCGACGCCATCAAGGCCACCTCCCCGAACAACGACGACCCCGCCCACGCGTCCCGGCCGTTCGACGCCGACCGCGACGGCTTCGTCATGGGAGAGGGCGGCGCGGTGCTGGTGCTGGAGGAGCTGGAGCACGCCCGGGCCCGCGGCGCGCGCGTGTACTGCGAGGTCACCGGCTACGCCACCTACGGCAACGCCTACCACATGACCGGGCTGACCGGTGAGGGCCTGGAGATGGCACGGGCCATCGACACCGCCCTGGACCACGCCCGCCTGGACGGCACGGACGTCGACTACGTCAACGCGCACGGCTCGGGCACCCGGCAGAACGACCGCCACGAGACCGCGGCGGTCAAACGCTCCCTGGGCGCCCACGCCTACGGCACGCCCATGAGTTCGATCAAGTCCATGGTGGGCCACTCCCTCGGCGCCATCGGCTCCATCGAGGTCGCCGCCTGTGTCCTGGCCCTGGACCGCCAGGTGGTGCCGCCCACCGCGAACTACGAGACCCCGGACCCCGAGTGCGACCTGGACTACGTGCCGCGCGCGGCGCGTGAGCGGAGGCTGCGGAACGTGCTGTCGGTGGGCAGCGGCTTCGGCGGCTTCCAGTCCGCGGTGGTGCTGAGCGGGCCGGGCGGGAGGACACCATGAACCCGCCAGGCACCCGGCGCGCGGTCGTCACCGGCATCGGAGTCGTGGCGCCGGGCGGGATCGGCGCGGAGGCCTTCTGGAAGTCGGCCGCCGAGGGCCACACCCTCCTGGACCGCATCACCCGGGAGGGTTGCGGTCATCTGCCGCTGAAGGTCGCGGGGGAGGTCCGCGGCTTCGATCCGGCCGCCTTGATCGAGGGCAGTCACCTCGTCCAGACCGACCGGTTCACCCACTTCGCGATGGCCGCCGCCTCGCTCGCCCTGGAGGACGCCCGGCTCGGCCGCGCCGACGTCGGCTCACCGTACTCGGTCGGCGTGGTCACCGCCGCCGGCTCCGGCGGCGGCGAGTTCGGCCAGCGCGAGCTGCAGAAGCTGTGGGGGCGGGGATCCCGCCACGTCGGTCCGTACCAGTCCATCGCCTGGTTCTACGCGGCCAGCACCGGCCAGATCTCCATCCGCGGCGGCTTCAAGGGGCCCTGCGGCGTGGTGGCCGCCGACGAGCCGGGCGGTCTGGACGCCCTGGCGCACGCCGCCCGCGCCGTGGCGCGCGGCACCGGCACCGTCGTCGCCGGTGCGGCCGAGGCGCCGCTGGCCCCGTACTCGATGGTCTGCCAGCTGGGCTACCCCGAGCTCAGCACCGAGGGCGACCCCGAGCGCGCCTACCGCCCCTTCACCGCCGGCGCCCGCGGCTTCGTGCCCGCCGAGGGCGGGGCGATGCTCGTGCTGGAGGAGGAGTGCGCGGCCCTCGACCGCGGGGCCGAGCCCCGGGCGACGGTGGCCGGCCACGCGGCCACCTTCACCGGGGCGTCCCGCCGGGAGGAGTCCCGCGAAGGGCTGGCCCGGGCGATCGGCGCCGCGCTGGCCGAGGCCGGCTGCGCGCCCGGGGAGGTGGACGTCGTGTTCGCCGACGCCCTCGGTACGCCCGAGGCGGACCGGGCCGAGGCCCTGGCGATCACCGACGCCCTGGGCCCGCACGGCCGGCGCGTACCCGTCACCGCGCCGAAGGCGGGCACCGGCCGCGCCTACTGCGGGGCTCCCGTGCTGGACGCCGCGGCGGCCGTGCTCGCCATGGAGCACGGCCTGGTGCCCCCCACCCCCAACGTCTTCGACGTCTGCCACGACCTGGACCTGGTGACCGGGCGGGCGCGCTCCGCGGAGCTGCGCACCGCCCTGGTCCTCAGCCGGGGCCTGATGGGCTCGAACGCGGCGCTCGTGCTGCGGCGCGGCGCCGGACACCCCACCGACCGAAGGAGTGCATCCGCATGACCGACCAGATGACGGGCCAGGTGACCGTCGAGGAACTGGCCGCGCTGATGAAGCAGACGGCGGGCGTCGCCGTGGACCCCGATGACCTGCGGCAGCGGGCCGGTTCCGGTTTCGACGCCTTCGGCCTCGACTCGCTCGGGCTGCTGGGCGTCGTGGGCGAGCTGGAGAAGCGCTACGGCAGGGACATGCCGGAGCGGGCCGAGCAGTGCAGGACTCCCCGCGAGTTCCTCGGCTTCGTCAACGGCGTCCTGACGGCGGAGGCGTGAGATGGCCGGGCACACCGAGAACGAGATCGTCATCGCCGCGCCCCTGGACCTGGTCTGGGACATCACCAACGACATCGAGAACTGGCCGCGGCTGTTCAGCGAGTACGCCTCCGTCGAGATCCTCTCGCGCGACGGCGACACCACCACCTTCCGCCTGACCATGCACCCGGACGAGAACGGCACGGTGTGGAGCTGGGTGTCGGAGCGGACCGCCGACCGCGACGCCCTCACCGTGCGGGCCCACCGCGTGGAGACGGGCCCCTTCCAGTACATGGACATCCGCTGGGAGTACGCGCAGCTCCCCGAGGGCGTGCGGATGCGCTGGACGCAGGACTTCGCGATGAAGCCCGACGCCCCGGTCGACGACACGTGGATGACGCGGAACATCAACCGCAACTCCCGCGTCCAGATGGCGCTCATCCGGGACCGGATCGAGCAGCGCGCCCGTCAGGCCGGCGCGCCTGCGGCGATGGCCGACTGAGAAGGGACCCCTCCGTGCACCACACCCTGATCGTCGCCCGGATGGAACCGGGGGCGGCGCCGGACATCGCGAAGGTGTTCGCCGAGTCCGACCGCGGCGAGCTGCCGCACCTGGTCGGCGTCGCCCGGCGCAGCCTCTTCCAGTTCGGCGATGTGTACATGCACCTCATCGAGAGCGAGCGGGATCCCGGACCGGCCATCGCCCGGGCCGTGGACCACCCGGAGTTCCGCGCCGTCAGCGAGCGGCTGACGGCGTACGTCCGGCCGTACGACCCTCAGACCTGGCGCGGCCCGAAGGACGCCATGGCGCGGTGCTTCTACCGCTGGGAGCGCGACGGCGCGCCCCTGCCGCCGCGCTGACGGGCCTCCCCACCACAAGAATCGAGGCGGTGCATGACAACCGTGACAACCGTTGGAACCGCTCCCCCGCCGCCCATGCGGCTGCGGGAGCTCGCGTTCGGGGCGGCGTGCGCAGCCGCCGTACGCGCGGCCGCCCGGCTGGGCGTGGCCGACGCGCTGGGGGAGGACCCCATGAGCGCCGAGGAGTTGGCGGCGGAGGTGAAGGCGGAGCCGCGCCCCCTGCGGCGGCTGCTGCGCGCCCTGTCCTGCCACGGCGTCTTCACCGAGGACGGGGACGGGAGGTTCGCGCACACGGGCGTGTCGCGGCTGCTGCGCGAGGACGACCCGAACAGCATGCGGGACGTGGTGCTGTGGTGCACCGAGCCCTGGACCTGGGACGCGTGGCCGCTGCTCGACGAGGCGGTGCGCTCCGGCCGCAGCGTCGTCCCGGATCTGTACGGCAAGGACTTCTTCGCCTACCTGCACCAGGACGCGCCCGAGTCCGCGCATGTCTTCAACCGGGCGATGACGCGTTCCAGCGAGCAGTCCGCCCGGGACGTCGCGGCCTTCCTCGACCTGTCGGAGGCCGAGTCCGTCGTCGATGTCGGGGGCGGCCAGGGGCATGTGCTGGCGAGCCTGCTGGAACGCCACCCCGGGCTGCGGGGCGCCCTGCTCGACCTGCCGCCGGTGGTGGCCAACGCCGACCCGCGGCTGCGGGAGGGCGGGGCGCTCGCGGACCGGGCGCGCATCGTGCCCGGCGACTGCCGCACCGCCGTCCCGGCCGGCGCGGATGTGTACATCGTCAAGAACATCCTGGAGTGGGACGACGACAGCACCCGCAGGACACTGCGGAACATCATCGCCGCGGCGCGGCCCGGAGCCCGGGTCGTGGTCATCGAGAACCTCGTCGACGACACCCCCTCGATGCGGTTCACCACCGCGATGGACCTGCTGCTCCTCCTCAACGTCGGAGGCGCCAAGCACACCGGGCGCAGCATGGCCGAGCGGCTGACCGGGGCCGGTCTGGCCATCGGTTCCGTCCGCCCGGTCAACCCGTATCTGCACGCCTTCGAATGCACCGTCCCCGGAGACGGGCCGGCCCGCGCCGCCGGGGCGTGACGGCCCGGTGCCGCCGCCCGTTGCGGGCCGACCGGGGGCGGTGAGGGACGCGGCGGAGGCCGGCGGGCGAGCCGGCCTCCGCCGCGTACCGGTCCGTCCCCGCCGCGACGGGGCCAGGCGGGCGAACGGACCGGTACGGGAGGGCCGGGGGGCCGGGCCGGTGGCCGTCAGGGGGCGATCTCCAGCCCGCCGCACTCCTCGGGGAACATCGCGGCCACGCGCCGCAGGGAGTGCGGCGGGCGGTGCACGACCAGCCGCCGGCCCCGCCCGCGCTCGGCGCCGGCGGCCGCGGCCAGCGCCGCGACGGCCGCGGTGTCCAGGAAGTCGGCGCCGGACAGGTCCAGGTGCACCGCCGGCCCGGGCAGACGCGCCAGGGCCGCCAGCGCCGTCTCCAGGACGGCCCGGGTGTCGGCGTCGGCTCCGCCGCGCAGCCCGAAACCCGTCCGGTCGGCCAGGGGCGTGACGCCCAGCGGCGGCTCGGTGCGGGCCCCGGAGCGGCCGCCGGGGAAGAGCCGCCGGATGTGGGCGGCGGTCAGCAGGGCCGCGGTGCCCTCGGGCACCGCCGCACGGTCGTACAGGCACAGCGCGGTCAGCGGCAGCCGCGCGAACACCTCGTGGTTCAGTCGCAGTTCGTACTCCAGCAGACGGTCCGCCCCCGGCACGCCACGTGCGCACCAGGCCATCTCGCCGACCGCGTACAGGCCCGCGTACCCCTCCCGGACCGCGGTGGCGCACTCCTGCTCCCAGGCCCGCGCCATCCGGTCCGGGTCGAACGGCGGCCGCCGCAGGTAGGAGTCCTCGGCCCGGCGGACGACGAGCCCGCCGCGTTCGGCCGCCGCCACCGCGTCGACGCCGTTGCGGCCGAGCCGTTCCACCACGGCCGCCGGTGCCGCGGTGTCGGCGAAGTACACCACCCGCCGCCCGGCGGCCAGGCCCTCGCGGACGAACTCCGCCGCGCTGCGCGCCCACTGCCTCTCCCCCGCGTAGGCGCAGCACATGTGCCGCTCCCACTCGGGGGACGGCTTCGGGCCGGCACCCGTCAAGGACATCCGCTCCGCTCCCGCGCCGTCTGCTCGCCGCGTCCGCACAAGCCTGTTCGAGGTCCCCACCGTATCTCCCCCGGCCGGACGGCAGTACCACGCCCGCCACTCCGGCCGCGGCCGGGGAACGGGGAGATCACAGGGACGCCCGCCGGGGTGTCCGCCGCAGGCGACGGGGTATCCGGCGGACCGGTCGACCACTTTTCACGTCCTGTCCGTTCCGTTTCCTTCGAGGAGCCCGTATGCCGCCCGCAACCTCCGACGTCGTCGAGCTGATCCTGCGCGACCACCGCAGGATGGAGGACCTCTTCCGCACGATGCGCAACGCCGAGGCCGACCGGGCCGGTGCGCTGGGCGAGTTCGCCGCCCTGCTGGTCGCCCACTCCCTGGCCGAGGAGGAGAAGGTCTACCCGGCCCTGCGCCGCTACAAGAACGTCGACGACGGCGATGTCGAGCACAGCGTGCACGAGCACGGCGAGGCCAACGAGGCGCTGCTCGCCCTGCTGGAGGTGGAGGACACCTCCTCCGAGGAGTGGGACGAGAAGCTGGAGGCGCTCGTCACCGCCGTCAACCACCACGCGGACGAGGAGGAGCGCACCCTGCTCAACGACGCCCGCGAGAACGTCGCCGACAGCCGGCGCGCCCAGCTCGGGGAGGCCTTCGCGAAGGCGCGTGCCGAGCACCTGGAAGCCGACTGCGGAAGCGTCGGGAACGTCCGCAGGATCGTGGCCTCCAGCGGCGGCTGACCGCCCGGGCCGTGACCGCGCCGGCCCCGTGCCGGGGGTCACGGGTCGGCGGTCACGGGTCGGGCAGCCGCCGGTGGCCGTCCCCCGCCGTGGACGTCCTCGAAGACCGCCCTGCGTTCGGTGGGGGCCTGGTTGAGGACCCACAGGCCGGCCAGGACGGCCAGCACGAAGACGACGGTCACCAGGACCGCCAGGACCAGCCGGCGCCTGCGCTCCCTGCGGAGCCAGCCGCCGCGGGCGGCGCGGTAGGCGTCGGGGGCCGCGTGGACGCCGCCCGCCAGGGTCTCCAGCGCCTCCCGAAGCCTTTCCTCCGTGCCGGGGGCGTCCGGGGTTCCGGGTGTGCGGGGGACGTTCATCTGCGGGCCTCCATCGCCTGGGTCAGGGCCGCGATGCCGCGCGAGGTGTGGGTCTTGACCGAACCGGCCGAGATCCCCATGGCCGCGGCGATCTCACTCTCCTTCAGTCCCAGCCAGTGGCGCAGGACGAGTGCCTCTCGCTGCCGGGCGGGAAGCCGCTGGAGCGCGTCGATCAGCACCCGCTGGTCGTCGCGGAGGAGCGCCGAGTTCTCGGCGGAGGCGACCGGCTCGGACGGCGGCGGCTCCATGTGCCTGCGAGCCACCTGCAGGTGGCGTATGCGCATCCGGGTCAGATTGCAGACCACCGACCGCAGGTAGGCCTCCGCGGAGCCGGGTTCGCGCAGTTTCCTCCACTTCCGGTAGATCTGGTAGTAGGCCTCGGCCACGATGTTCTCGGGGTCGTCGGCGCCCAGCAGCGTGGCCAGCCGCAGCATCGGCGTGTAGTGCAGGCTGAAGAGGCGGGCCACCTCCGCCTCGCGCTCCGGCTCCAGCCCCTCGGAGGCCGCTCGCGGCGGGGGAACCACCGGGGCGGGCGGCAGAACGGCGGCGCGGGCGTCCCGGCCGAACCGGTCGCGGATGGGTTTCATAAGGTGCTCGCTCCCGTCTCGGGACGGTGTCTGAGGGCCATGCGGGGCGGGAGTGTGGTGGTGTCCGGGCCGCGGGGGACCCCGGCACGGTCCAGGACGAGGGTGGCGGCCACCGCGACGGCCAGGTTCGGCAGCAGGGCGACGAGCCCCGCGTAGACCTCCAGGCCGGCCGGTCCGAAGGGCGCCACCGGGGAGAAGCCCTCCCGTACGACCATGAAGGTGCCGACCGCCATCCCGGTGGCCCAGCCCGCGAGCAGCGCACGGTGGTGCAGGCGGCGGGTGAAGAGCCCGGCCACCACCGCGGGGAAGATCTGCAGGATCCACACGCCGCCGAGCAGTTGCAGGTTCACCGCGTCCTGGTCGCGCAGGCCGAGCACGAAGGCGACCGCCCCTGCCTTGGCGGTGAGCGAGACCACCCTGGCGACTCTGACCTGGTGCTTGGGGGTGGCCGTGGGGTGGAAGTACTCGACGTACACGTTGCGCACGAAGGAGGTCGCGGCCGCGATCGACATCACGGCGGCGGGCACCATCGCCCCCACCACCAGCGCCCCGAAGACCAGTCCGGCCAGCGGCCCCGGCATCAGCCGGTCGACCAGCATGGGGACCGCGGCCTCCGCTCCCCCGCGCGGGGTGCGCACCCCGTAGGCCAGGGCGGCGATGCCCAGCAGCCCGAACAGGCCGAGCACCGCCGTCCACAGCGGCAGGGCGGAGGAGACCCGGCGCAGCACCCCGGTGCCGGAGGCCGCGAAACCCGCGGTGAGCACGTGCGGGTACATCAGCAGGGCCAGTGCCGAGCCCAGCGCGAGGGTGGCGAAGGCCGACTGCTGCCCGGGGGCGAGGACGAGCGGGGCACCCTCCGCGCCCCGCTCGGTGAGGGTGCGCCCGGCCGCGTCGAACATGGCGCCGGGGCCGCCCAGGTGGTCCAGGACGAGCCAGAAGGTGACCAGGACCGAGCCGAAGACGGCCACTCCCTTGAGGGCGGATATGACGGTGGGCGCTCTCAGGCCGTGCCGGTAGGTGGCCACCGCCAGCCCCGCGAACAGCGCGGCCATCGCCAGGTCCCCGGTGACCGCGTCCGGGTACAGGCCGCCCGCGGTGAGCACCGCGCGGATCCCCAGCAGTTGGAGGGCGAGGTAGGGCATCGTTGCGAGGATGCCGGTGAGGGCGACCGCCAGGGCCAGCGGCGGCGAACCGTAGCGCCCGCGGACGAAGTCGGCGACGGTGACGTAACCGTGGCGGCGGGCCACGGACCACAGCCGGGGCAGCAGGACGAACGCCAGCGGGCAGACGATCACGGTGTAGGGGAGCGCGAAGAAGGCGGTGGCCCCGTTGCCGTAGGCCAGTCCGGGCACGGCGGTGAAGGTGTAGGCGGTGAAGACCGTGCCGCCCAGCAGCAGCCAGGTCCACGCGGTGCCCAGGCTCCGGTCCGCCAGTGCCCAGCCCTCCAGCGACGGCAGGCGGTCGCCGGCGCGGAGACGGCGGGCGGTGGCCGCCAGGAGCGACGCTCCGCCGATGACGGCGAGGAACGCCGTGGCCATGGCGCCGTCGGCCATCGATCACCGTCCTTGGGGTGCGCGGGTCCCTCGCTCACCGGTTGCCCGGCCCGTGTCTTCCATCGACAGGGAGACCAGGGAAATCCGCCGTAAACCCGTTGTCAACCCGATCGTGGTGACCGGCAACTCTTGCACAGACCACAGGAGCCGGCCGACCCCGCGGCCCGTGGCCTCGTACCGCTGTCCACCGGGGCGACCAGTCAGGCGAGGAGCCGTCATGCCATTACCCGTCGTGCCGACCGAACCGACGACCGGGCCGAGGACCGGGCCGAGATCGATCCTGCTGTGGACCGCCGTCGCCCTCCTGGGCGCGGTCGGCTGGGGCATGATGGCCCTGGCCCGGGGCGAGGAGATCTCCGCGATCTGGCTGGTGGTCGCCGCTCTGGGCTCGTACGCCATCGCCTACCGCTTCTACGCCCGCTTCATCGCCCGGCGGGTCCTCCAGCCCGACGACAGCCGCGCCACCCCGGCCGAGCGGCTCGAGGACGGCGTCGACTACCACCCCACCGACCGCCGTGTGCTGTTCGGCCACCACTTCGCCGCCATTGCGGGAGCCGGGCCGCTGGTCGGCCCGGTGCTGGCGGCCCAGATGGGTTATCTGCCGAGCACCATCTGGATCGTCGTCGGCGTGATCTTCGCCGGGGCGGTCCAGGACATGGTGGTGCTGTTCCTCTCCATGCGCCGGGACGGCAAGAGCCTGGGCCAGATGGCGCGCGACGAGATCGGCAAGGTGGGCGGCGCCGCGGCGCTCATAGGCGTCTTCGCCATCATGATCATCCTGCTGAGCGTGCTCGCGCTGGTCGTGGTCAACGCCCTGGCCCACTCCCCGTGGGGCACCTTCTCGGTCGCCATGACCGTCCCCATCGCCCTGTTCATGGGTTTCTACCTGCGCTACCTGCGGCCGGGCCGGGTCGTGGAGACCAGTGCCATCGGGGTGGCCCTGCTGCTGCTGGCGATCCTCGGCGGCGGCTGGATCCAGGACTCGTCGCTGGCCGACACCTTCACCTGGAGCCCCACGACCCTGGTGTTCTGCCTGGTCGCCTACGGTTTCGTCGCCTCGGTGCTGCCTGTGTGGATGCTGCTGGCGCCCCGTGATTACCTGTCCACCTTCATGAAGGTGGGCACCATCGTGCTGCTGGCGGTCGGCGTGCTGGTCGCCGCGCCGACGCTGAAGACCGACGCGGTGACCCCCTTCGCCTCCTCGGGCGACGGCCCGGTCTTCGCCGGTTCGCTGTTCCCCTTCCTGTTCATCACCATCGCCTGCGGCGCCCTCTCCGGCTTCCACGCCCTGGTGGCCTCCGGCACCACGCCGAAGCTGATCCAGAAGGAGTCGCAGGTCCGGATGATCGGCTACGGCTCCATGCTGATGGAGTCCTTCGTGGCCGTCATGGCGCTGGTCGCCGCCTGCGTCATCGACCCGGGCCTGTACTACGCGATGAACGCCCCGGCCGGCATGCTGGGCACCACGGTGGAGAGCGCCTCCCAGGCGGTGGCGAACCTGGGCTTCAGCATCACCCCCGACCAGCTGGCCGCGGCGGCCAAGGCCGTCGAGGAGGAGACCCTGATCGCGCGCACCGGCGGCGCGCCCACCCTGGCCGTCGGCATGGCGGAGATCTTCTCCCAGGTGTTCGGCGGCGCCGGGATGAAGGCGTTCTGGTACCACTTCGCGATCATGTTCGAGGCGCTGTTCATCCTCACCACGGTGGACGCGGGCACCCGGGTCGGCCGCTTCATGCTCCAGGACATGCTGGGCAACGTCTGGAAGCCCATCGGCCGGGTCACCTGGAAGCCGGGCATCTGGATCACCAGCGCCCTCGTCGTCGGCGCCTGGGGCTACTTCCTCTACGTCGGTGTCACCGACCCGCTCGGCGGGATCAACCAGCTCTTCCCGCTGTTCGGCATCGCCAACCAGCTGCTCGCCGCGATCGCCCTCACCCTCGCCACCACCCTGCTGATCAAGGCCGGGAAACTGCGCTGGGCCTGGGTGACCGGCGTGCCGCTGGCGTGGGACGTGGCGGTCACCTTCACGGCGGGCTGGCAGAAGATCTTCTCCGACGACCCGAAGGTGGGCTTCTTCGCCAACCGCGAACGCTTCTCCGAGGCCATCGACGCCGGCCAGGTGCTGGCTCCGGCCAAGAACATGGACGAGATGCACACGGTGGTGCTCAACCAGACCGTCGACGGCGTGCTCATGGCCCTGTTCCTGGTGCTGGTCGCCACGGTGATCGTCAACGCGGCCGTGGTGTGCGTACGCGCCGTGCGGTCCGCTGAGCCGCTGCCGACCACCGAGGCGCCCTACGTCGAGTCCCGGATCGAGGTCCCGGCGTCGTGGTCCTCGGGCAGGGCGGAGGAGGGGGAGAAGGAACCGGTGGGAGCGGGCGAGCGATGACGGGCGCACTGCTCGACAGGGCGGCCCGGCTGCTGCGGGGGGTCCGCTGGTACCTGCGCGAGTTCTCCGGCGAGGCGGACTACGAGCGCTTCCGCCTCAGGCACCTGCGCGAGCACCCGGGTGAGCCGGTCCCCTCCTGGCGCGAATACGAACGGCGGCGCGCCCGGCACCGGGAGGAGCATCCGCAGAGCCGCTGCTGCTGACCCCGGCGGACCGGCCGCGCGGCCGGCGGGGGCGCCGCGGCGTCCACCCGGATACTGGTCCGTACGGCTCCTCCCGCACCGGGTGGCAGGAGCCGTACGGCCAGGAGGTGGTGCGGTGTCGCGGCGTGCGACGGCGAAGTCGCTCACCCCCGCGCAGCGGCGGGCGGTCATGGCGTCCGATCCCGCGACGGGAGAGCTGACGGGGAGTCCTGCGACGGGTGCCGCCCTGCGGGACAGGGGCCTGGCCGTGGCGTACGGCCGGGCGGGCAGGTACTACCTGACCGAGGCGGGGCGGGCGGTGCGCGAGGAGTTGCGCGAGGAGCCGTGCGGGGAACCGGACCCCGGCGTGCCGGAGCCGGTCCCCGGCCGGGCCGGGGCGGCTCCGCCCCCGGCGCCCGCTCCGGCAGGGCGGACCGGAGCCGCCGGGCCGACCGGTCCCGGGGCGTTCGCCGCGGCGACCGGGGACGGGCCGCCGACGCGGGAGGACCCCGGGCGGCGCGCCGCCGCCGTGGCCCGCGCCTGGGCCGGTGTGCTGGAGATACGCCGCGTCACCGGCGGTTTCGCCGGGCCCGGTCCGGGCGTCCCGGCACCCTGGGAGCGGACGCGGATGGTCTGGGCGGTCTCCCTGGCCCTGGAGGCCGCGGGCGTACCGCCGTCGGCGGTCGACGAGGGCGGGCGCCGCACCCGGGCGGGGTACCGCGTCCTCGGCTCCGGCGAGCCGGGCGCGGTCCGCGTGGAGTGGCGGGGCCCCGCCGCCTCCGCCGGCCGCGAGCGCGCCGAACGGGAACTGAGGGCGTGCGCGGAGCACCTGGCCGGGTGCGGCTGGGAGGCGCTGCTGTACTGGGGGGCCCGCCGTACCCCCTTCCTGCTGGTCACACCCGGCGCTCCGTGAGCGGTCACCGCACCGGGGCGGTGACCGGGTCCCCGTGGCCGGTGAACGCGTCGGCGCGGACGTTGGGGGTGGGGCTGCCGGTCACCCGGTAGCGGCCGTTGGGCACGTCGTCGGAGACGGTGACGCGGACGGTGAGCGGGCCGGCCCACTCGTACCCCTTCCTCTCCCCGTGGCGCGCCAGGCTGTCCGCCAGCAGCTGGCCTATCTGCCCGCCGCGCCGCGCCAGCTTCTCGTACACGGCGGTGGAGAGTTCGACCTCGTAGGCGTTGGGAACCACCACACGGCTGTGGCTGCACACGACGGTGTGCGCGTCGCACTCGCTCCGCAGGGCGTCGAGGATCTCGACCGGTTCCCTGCGGAGCATCCTCGCCAGCAGCGATTGCTCCCAGCTCTCGACCTTGCGTTCCCATCGGCTCAGTGTTCCCATATCGGATCGCGTGCCCGGGGTGGATCGTCGCATGCGTCCGCAAACGTCCGGAGTGCTCCCGGGGACGCCTCCGCGCCCGTGCGGCCGGTTCACCCGGGACCCTGGCCGCGGCACGGAACAAGGCCGCCGCTTCGCGGGAAGCGGCGGCCTTGTTCCGGCACGGATCGCCCGGCGTTCGGGCCGGCCGGGTCGTACCGGGACGCGGGGCGGGCCCGGCGGGGCTCCGGTCCTGCGGCGACCGGGCCTCACGCGGCGTGCCGGTCCTCCCGCGGGGCGGTGGAGCGCTCCGGCTTGTGCGCCGGGAGGTCCGGTACGGCCCGCAGGTGGCGTTCGCGGGCCGGCTCGGCCGCGGGCCCCGGGTCGGCCTCGCCCAGCATGCGTTCCTCGTACCGCCCGAGGGCGAGCATCACGCACAGCAGCAGAGGGGGTATGACGAAGGCTGTGACAGCCACGGGAACTCCTTTGAGGGGAAGGGCTTGCCTCTGTTCCGCGTTGCCTCCCTCACCGGGCGGAAACCCTCGAAACACCCTCTTCGGGGCGTTCGGGTGACCCGCCGCCCGCCGTCACAGCCATCCGTTGCGGCGGAAGGCCCGGTACAGCAGTCCCGCGGCGGCGGCCATCACGCCCACGGCCAGCGGATAGCCGAACTCCCAGCCCAGTTCCGGCATGTGCTCGAAGTTCATGCCGTACAGGCCGGCGACCATGGTGGGGATCGCGAGGATCGCCGCCCATGCCGATATGCGGCGCATGTCGTCGTTCTGCCAGGTGCCCACCCTGGCCAGATGGGCGTCGAGCGCGGAGTTGAGCAACTCGTCCAGGGACCGGACCTCGGTGTCGGCGTGGTGCAGGTGGTCGGCCACGTCGCGGAAGTACGGAAGCACCCCCCGCGGCCACTGCGACCGCGGCTCGGCGGCGAACTCCCGCACCACCGGGACCAGGGGCCCGACGGCGTCGCGGAACTCCAGGACCTCCCGCTTGAGCGAGTAGATCTCCTCGGTGAGGTCGTCGCGGGAGGGGGAGAAGACGCAGCGCTCCAGCCGGGTCAGATCGGCGCGCACCTTGCCCGCGGCGTCGTTGTAGGCGTCCACCACCACGTCCAGGACGGCGTGCAGGACCGAGACCGGGCCGAAGCGCAGCGTCGCCGGGTCGGCGGCGAGCCGGCGGGCGGCCTCGGCGGCCGGGTCGGCCGACCCGTGCCGGACGGTCATCACGAAACGGGGCCCGATGAAGACCATCGCCTCCCCCGTCTCCACCTCCGAATCCTCCTCGACATACCACAGCGTCCTCAGCGCCACCGCCAGCACGTCGCCGTACCGCTCGCGCTTGGGACGCTGGCGCGCGTGGACGGCGTCCTCCACCGCCAGCGGGTGCAGCCCCAACTCGGCCGTCAGATCGGCCACCTCGTGCTCGGCGGGAGAGTCCAGGCGCACCCAGGCGAACTCCCCCTCGCCCAGCTCCCGCAGGTGTTTGAGCACCGTCCGCCCCGCCTCTTCGGGCCGCTCGCAGCCGACCCGCCGGGCCGTTCCGTCCTCTTCCCGGTAAACCACGCACTCCATGCCGTACGGATGCTTCACCGGTCCGGTTCCATGCGTGGCCGTCCCGGAGCGCCGGCGGCCGCGGGGGTCCCGGCGACGGCCCGTTGTCGGTGCCCTCCCCTAGGATCGGCAGGGCGTCATCCGTGCCACCGCGAACCATCCGGAGCTCCCCGTGCAGCACCACCCCGGCCGGCCGGACGGCCTGTTCCCCCTGGAGGACCTGCTGCCGCCGGGAACGGACCGCCCCCCGGCGTCCGCCGCCTCGTTCCGGGACTCCCCGGCGGCCGCCCGCATGCTCGACGTACGGGAGATCCACGCGGAGCCGGAGGCCGCCGCGTCGGCCCGGGGGCGGGAGGTCATCGCCCGCTTCCCCCGCGCCCGCGTGGTCGAAGTCCCCTCGCACTGGCGGATCCCCGGGCTGCACGGCGACCGGGGCAGCACGGCCCGGTGGGTGCGGGTGAAGACCGAGACGCTGGTCCTGGGGGTCCGCAAGACCTTCACCGTGCGCCCCAACGGCCGGTCGGCCGACTGGATCGCCCCGGGGCCCTCCAACGGCTGCGCCATGGCCTGCGCGTACTGCTACGTCCCCCGCCGCAAGGGCTACGCCAACCCGATCACGGTCTTCACCAACACCGACCGGATCATCGACCGGCTCGGCCGGCACATCGCGGCCCAGGGCCGTAAAACCGCTCCCAACCAGTGCGACCCCGGCGCGTGGGTGTACGACATCGGCGAGAACGGCGACTGCTCGGTGGACGCGCTGGTCTGCGACAGCACAGCCGACCTGGTCGCCGCCTTCCGGCGGTGGCCGACGGCCAAGGCGTCCTTCGCGACCAAGTTCGTCAACCCGGACCTGCTCGCGTACGACCCGCGCGGCCGCACCAGGATCCGCCTCTCCCTGATGCCGGCCGAGGACTCGCGGCTGCTGGACATCCGCACCAGCCCGGTCGCCGAGCGGATCTCCGCCGCGGGCGACTTCCTGGAGGCGGGATACGAGGTGCACTTCAACCTCTCGCCGGTCGTCGTACGCCCGGGCTGGGAGGAGGCGTGGGCCGGTCTGCTGCGGGAGCTCGACGACGTCCTGCCGCCCGCGGTCAAGGCGCAGGCCGCGGCCGAGGTGATCATGCTGACCCACAACCGGGGTCTGCACGAGGTGAACCTGGGCTGGCATCCGCGGGCCGAGGAGGTGCTGTGGCGGCCGGAACTCCAGGAGGCCAAGGTCTCGGAGGGCGGCAGCCGGAACGTCCGCTACCGCAGCGGCGCCAAGGGAGCGGCCGTGGAACGCCTGCGCGAGCTGATCGCGGCGCATGCGCCCTGGCTGCGCGTACGCTACGCGTTCTGACCCCTTTCCGGCGCTTCGGGGCGCTTCGGGGTGCTTCGGGGTCGGTGGTGCCTCTCACCCCGCCCCGCCGGTGCCGGCAGCCCCATCGGGTTGGGGAACCGCAGCGCCGCGGCGGCGGCACGGGCCACAGGGGTGAGCAGCCGGAGCAGCCGCTCCCCCGCCGCCGCGTCCAGCCCCTGCCAGGGCGCGCGGCGGCACGGTCGGTCGCCTCCTCGACGGCGCGGTGGGCCAGCCGCCCCTCCGGCGTCGCCCCGCCGCCGGGATCCAGCAGGCCGCGAGCGGCCAGCCGGTGCCCGGCGGCCCGCCACTCGTCGTCACTCCAGCCCCGGTAGGGCTGGAGTTCGCCGCGGGGGAGGTCGATGCCCGCCCGCAGGACGAGGATCTCGCAGCCGTCGAATCCCGCGGCGACCAGAGCGGCGACATGGCCGTCACCGCGGTGCTCGCGCAGTACGGTCGCCGCGTGCCACAGGCGTTCCAGCGGGTCCGCCGGAACGGGCAGCGCCCGGTTGGCGGCGGCCAGCACCCGCCCGGCGCAGTCCAGGTCCCGGACCACGGGCAGCAGCAGAGCGGCGGCCTCCTCCGCCTGCCGGCCGTGCCCGGCCAGCAGGCGCCGCAGTGCCGCGCCGGCTCCGGCCCGGCGCGCCTCCAGGGCGCGCTCGGGCGTCGCCACCGCCCAGAGTCCGGGCAGGGCCCGGGCGACCATGGCCGGGGCGAAGCCGAAGAACGCGGCCGTGACCGGCTCCGGCCCGGTCTCCCCCAGCGGCGCGGCGCGTCCGGCGAAGTAACCGCGCCAGAAGCCTCGCAGCCCCGCGTCCTCGAAGGCGTCCCGGGCCTCCGGCGCGAAGTAGGTCACCGCGTGGACCGGTTCGAGCAGGGTCCACAGTGCGCGTGCGGCGCCTGACGGATCGTCCACGTCCCTCCTCCCCCTGTGACGGGTCACCGGGTCTCCCTTCCCCTGGCAGAGCTGGTTCATCCATCACCGGAGTGCGCCGTTCCGCCCTGTCCCGCGAGGTTCCTGAGCCGATGTCACGGTTGCCCGCCCCGGGCGCCCGGTCTCCGGGAGAACGTCGGCACTCGCGTGATCGAACGTCTGGTCAGGTCACATGATCGTGGTTACGCTCCTGCGTGGCCATCGGCTCCCGTTGGCCACCGCGGCCCCGTCCTGCTCGGGCGCCGGCTCGAACACGTACCCGAACACCTGGACACCTGCGAGGAAGAGGAATCGGCGGACGCCGGGGCGTCCCCCGATTCAACGCGCGTCGACCGGCGTCGTCACCCGACCGTCCGGCCGGCCGGACCGTCCCCTCGGCCGGACCCCACCGGTCCGCCGCGGGAGTTCGACCAGCGACTCGTGCCGGCTTCGACCGCCGGCGCCCGGGAGGCTGTGTGAGGCACGACAGCGGCAGGAACGAGAAGACCGGCGGGGAGCTCCGGACGAAGGGATGGAGGCGGTGTTCACGGAAGTGGACGCGATCCGCCGGGAACCGCCGGACCGCTCCCCGTTCCGCGGCAGGGACACGCTCAGGATCCTGGCCGAACGGATCGGGGGATCCCCGGAACCGTCCCGAAGGCCCGTGGTGCGGGCCTTTCTGGAGGACATCGGCTCCTTCGCCCCCGGCGGCCGGCTGGACGCCGTCAGGGGCCACGTCAACGGCCGCCGCGACAACCACCTCTTCTCGCTCTTCGGCGCCTCCTGCTTCCCGAAGCTGTCGCTGGACTGCCTCACCCGCGAGGAGCTGCCCGCCGATCCCCACCTGGCCGAGTGCTACGCCGTGGAGGGCGTCCCGCGGCCCGACTACGACGCGGTGGCCTCCCCGCTCCTCTTCGGCCACCTCGGCGAGCACGGCGGCATCCGCGTCGGGGACGGCGTGATCGAGCCCGGTGCGGCGGCCCCCACGGCCCTGGCCGAGTCCCTCTGCGGGATCCAGCGCATCGAGGCCGGCCTCCACCGGGAGCCGGTGGAGGCCGCCCGCAGGCGGCTGCTGGAGTTCACCAACCGGTACACCGACTACGACCCGGCGGCCCGCGACTACCGGTACGTGCCGTTCCCCGCCGAGGTGAAGGAGCGGCTGGGCGTCTAAGGTCCCTCCCCTCCCCCGGCCCGGCCGCGTCCGCCGGCAGGCCCCGCCATGAGCCCCTGCGGTGGGACTCCGCGCCGTCCGTGTCCGAACGCCCTCTTCCGCGCATCACCCGTACACCACCCGTACACCACCCGTCGGACCCCCTGGAGTGATCGTGGCCGTTGCCCCGGAGTTCTCGCTCACCGACCGCGGCACGCCGGACGAGCGGGCCGAGGAGGAGATCGACAAGGCGCGCCCGCGGCGTGCGGACAACGGCTTCTTCGGCACCGCGCGGAGCGTCGAGACCGTCAGCCCCCGGGCCGGGCTCGCCGTCGCCGAGCGGTGGCGCGCGATGACCAAGGGCTTCATGCTCACCACCCTGGCCGGACCGGGGGTGATGGCCCGCTCCTTCGCGGGCGGAAACCCCTCCCGTGAGGTCCTGGGCGCCTTCCGGACGGTGTACCGGGTCATCGGCGGCGACCCGGACAGCGCCGTCCCGGAGTTCCGGGCCGAGGCGGCCGGGCCGCACGCCCTGCTGACGGCCCTGCCGCCGGCCGTGCCCGGCGGCACCCCGGACTTCCGGCGCCTGCTGTCGGACGATCCCGGCCTGTTCACCAAGGACGCGTGCGCCGCCCTCGACGCCCGCCGCGGCCTGCGCGAGGGGCCGCGGTAGGCGGCGGTCGCCGCCCACCGCGCCACGCTCACCGCCTGAACGGCACGGCGGGCACCGAACAACACACCGAACACACCGAGAGAACGAACCGAAAGGACGACAGTGCGCTACCGAAGCGTGGGCCGGCTCGGCTGGGACGTCAGCGAGATCGGCTACGGCATGTGGGGCATCGGAGGCGGCCCCGGGGGCTTCACCGGCTGGGACTACGACACGGCCCCGGACTGCCTGGACCTGGCGGTCGACCTCGGCTGCACGTTCTTCGACACCGCCTGGGTCTACGGTCGCGGTGTCAGCGAGCGGATGCTGGGCGACCTGCTGCGCAGGCACCCCGACCGCCGGCTGTACGTCGCCACCAAGGTCCCGCCGCTGAACCGGGAGTGGCCGCCGCGCCCCGGCGACACCCTCGACGACGTCTTCCCGCCCGGCCATGTGCGCGAGTACGTCCACCGCAGCCTGGAGAACCTCGGCACCGACCGCATCGACCTGCTGCAGTTCCACGTCTGGGAGGACCGGTGGAGCGATGACGAACGCTGGCAGCGGGTGATCTCCGATCTGAAGGCCGAGGGCGTGATCGAGGGGTTCGGCATCAGCGTCAACCGCTGGGAGCCGGAGAACTGCCTGCGGGCGATCGACACCGGCCTGGTCGACGTCGTCCAGGTCATCTACAACATCTTCGACCAGGCACCCGAGGACGAGCTGTTCGAACGCGCGCTGCTCGACGACATCGGCATCATCGCCCGCGTCCCCTTCGACGAGGGCGGCCTCACCGGGAAGCTCTCCCACGACACCGTCTTCCCCGAGGACGACTGGCGGGCGGTCTACTTCGGCCCCGAGAACCTGGGCCCGACGGTCGAGCGCGCCGAGCGGCTGAAGAAGGTGCTGCCCCAGGGCATGACGCTGCCCGAGCTGTCGCTGCGCTTCATCCTCCACCACCCGGCCGTCAGCACCGTCATCCCCGGCATGCGCAGACCGGAGCACGTCCGCGCCAACCTGGCCGTCTCCGACGGCCGGAGGCTGGAGCGCGCCCTGCTCGACGAGCTGCGCGGCCACCGCTGGGACCGCCGCCCGACGGAGTGGTCGATGTGACCGTCATAGCCATGTGGGCGCACCCCAGGGCGGTCTCCACCGCCTTCCTGCGCATGATGGCCGAACGCGGCGACGTGACCGTGGTGCACGAGCCGCTGGTGCCGCTCACCGACCACGGCGAGGTGTCCGTGCCCGGCCCGGACGGGAGCACGGTCGTGCTCCGCTCCCCGGCGAGCCGCCGGCCCACCTCGCGGTGCTGGGCGAGGAGCGGCACAGGCTGACGGCCCGCCATCCGTTCCGCAGGCAGCGGGCCGGCTCCGGCACGGTGCGCATCTGGTTCGAGACCAGACCGCCCGGGACGCGCCGGCCCGCGAGGGGCGGCTGCGCGAGGAGTCGTTCGTGTTCTCCCCGGCAGACCACCGCGTCGCACCGATCACCGCCTGGGTGCGGATCCCCGACGGGCTCGCCGGGGAACCGGCGGCGCCGGCCGCCTTCGACGAGATCGAGCAGACCGGCGGGACCGGGCACGCGCTCCCCCGGCCCGCCGGGCCGGCCGGGCGGAGAAGCCGATGAGCGCGTGGAGCACCGTCCACACCGGGCCGGCGCACCGGTCCGGCCGGAGCCCTCCGCCGGCGCGCGGGCCGGAGCAGACTGGAAGAGGATGGCCGGAAGGAGGCGGCCGCGGGCCGACCGGTGCCCCGGGAGACCCGCGCCGGTCCGGACGCCGGCGGCCGGCCGCCTGGCGATCCCCGAAGTCCGAGGTCCGACGGACGAAAGGTGCCGACATGAGCGCGAACAGCCCGTACGAGCAGCCCCCCGGCCACGGCCCGCAGAGTTCGCAGGAGGCCCGGGTGCAGGCGCTGGAGACGCAGGTGCAGGCACTGGCCGAGGCCGTCCGGGTCCTCGCCCGGGGCCTGGAGCAGCCCCCCTCCCAGGACACTCCGCTGCCCGAGGCGGCGGCCCGCGGGGCCAGGCTCGCGCACGAGATCCTGCTGGCCCAGGGCCTGTAGGCGGCGCCCCCGGCCGTCCGCGGCCCGCCCCGCCCGACGGGCGCGACCGGCGGGGCGCTGCCAGACTGGGCGGCGAGGGGCTGGAGACTACCCCGGAGGCGGCTATGACCAGTTCACAGGGACGCCGGCCGGTCGTGGTGGGAGTGGACCCCGACCCCTCCCGGCGGTCGGCACTCGCCTGGGCCGCGGACGAGGCCGCCCGGCGGGGCCTGCCGCTTCGGGTGGTGCACGCCGAGGGCGTGCCGACCGGCGGTTACTGGTCGTCGGAGCTGCGGCCCTCCTGGGAGCAGTGGAACCAGGCGCTGCACGAGGCCGGCGAGCAGGTGCTCGGGGAAGCTGTCGCCTTCGCCGAGGAGCGGCAGCCGCGGGTGGAGGTCTCCTGGCTGCTGGCGGAGGGGCACCCCGCCTGGGTGCTGCGCGAGGAGGCGCGGGGCGCGGCGATGGCCGTGGTGGGCTCCTGGCACCTGTCCTCCGCACAGGAGCTGTTCGGCTCCGCCGCGGTGGGCCTGCCGCTCACCGCCCACGCCCCCTGCCCGGTGGTGGTCCTGCGGGAGCCGGAGCACGTCGTCCGGCGGCCGCCGTACCTCGTGGTGGGCGTCGACGGCAGTCCGGACTCCGCAGCGGCCGTCGACTTCGCCTTCGAGGAGGCCTCGCTGCGCGGCGCGGCGCTGCGGGCCCTGTACGTGTGGCATCCGCCGCTGCTGGGCCCCCTGGACGAGAACGCGGCGGAGCAGGAGGCCCGGCGGCTGCTGTCGGAGTCGGTCGCGGGCCGCACCGCCGCGCACCCGGAGGTGGAGCTGCGCCAGGAGTGCGTACGGGGGCATCCGGTGCAGGTCCTGGCCGAGGCGTCCGAGCAGGCCCTGGGCCTGGTCGTGGGCACCCGGGGCCGCGGGGGCTTCACCGGGATGCTGCTGGGGTCGGTGAGCCAGGGGGTGCTCCACCACGCCCGCTGCCCGGTCCTCACCGTACCCGCCGCGGACGGGCGCGCCGCCTGACGCGGCGTCCCGCCGCCCGGATGCGGGACGGGGCGGAGCGGACCAGAATGGACTACCGGGTCCGGGTGTCCAAAGACGCCGGGGCGCCTGGGCGCTCGGGGCCTCTCCGCGAAGCCGGGTCCACCGCGTTCACCGGACCGGCCGGATCTGCCGGACCGGCCGGACCCGATGAACTCGGCGAATCCGCCGGACCCACCGCGTTCACCGCATCCTCCGCATTCGCGGGATCCACCGCATTTCCGATTCGAGGAGACTGCCATGACCACTGCCCGGGACATCATGCACACCGGAGCGGAGTGCGTCGGGGAGCACGAGACGCTGGACGCCGCGGCGCGGCGCATGCGCGACCTGGACGTGGGCGCGCTGCCGATATGCGGCGACGACGACAAGCTGCACGGAATCGTCACCGACCGCGACATCGTGGTGAAGTGCCTGGCCACGGGGGGCGATCCGGCCAGGACGACCGCCGGTGAGCTGGCCCAGGGGCGGACGTTCACGGCGACCGCCGACACGGACGTCGAGAAGGTCCTGGACACGATGGAGAAGCACCAGGTCCGCCGGGTGCCGATCATCGACGAGGAGAAGCGGCTGGTCGGCATGGTCAGCGAAGCCGACCTGGCCCGCAACCTCCCCGAGGCCGAGGTCGGCCGGTTCGTCGAGGCCGTGGTGGCCAAGCACCTGTGACCACCGCCCCCGCGGGGCCGGAGATCCGGCCCCGCGGGGGTGCCACCGTACGCCGGACGGGCGGGGCGCGCCGTACGCTGGCCCGTGTGCGCACCGTGGAGCTGCTTCCGGACGGCGCCGCCGACCTGGCCGTGCGCCGGGTGTGGCGCCATCTGGCCGCGACGGGGTCGCCCAGCCAGGAGGCGCACGCCCATCCGACCAACCGCCCCCACCTCACCCTGGCCACCGCCGACGCGCTCCCGGGCGCGGCGCGCGAGGAGGTCGCCGCGGCCCTGGCCGCCCTCCCGGCGGAGTTGTGCCTTGACGGACTGCTGCGCTTCACGGGGCGTACGCACGTCCTCGCCTGGGCCGTACGGCCGGACCCGGAGCTGCTGCGGCTGCACGGGGCGGTCTGGCGGGCGCTGGCCGCCTCGCCCGGGGCCGGGGGGATGAACCCGCTGCACGCTCCCGGCCGGTGGGTCCCGCACATCACCCTCGGACGCAGCCGGCGCCCGGCATGGGACCGGCCGGACGCGGAGTTGCTGCCCGCCGGGCTGCGGGGGCCGGTGCGGGGCCGTCTGACCGGTGCCCGCAGCTACGACTCGGCCACCCGCACCACCGAGTCCCTCATCCCATAGGGACGTGCCGCAGGGGCGCGCCCGGGCCCCTCCGCCCGTCGGTCCTCCGCCCGTCAGTCCGCCGTCCGGCCTTCCCGGGCCACCAGGGCGAAGGTGTGCCCGGCCGGGTCGGAGTACAGGCGGACGTCGCGCGGGCCGCCGTTGTCCTTGGTGTCGATCGGGCGCGCCCCGTGGCCGACCGCCTCGCGTTCGGCCTCGTCCATGCCCTCCTGCGGGACCAGGATGTGCAGGTGCGCCTGGAGGGAGTCGTCCGGGCGTGGCCAGCTCGGCGGGGCGAAGCCGTGGTCGCGCCGGACCGCCAGGCGGACCCCCTCCGGCCCGGTCACCTCGATGAAGTCCGGGTCCGCGCCCCGGCGCACCTCGGCCCCCAGGAAGTTCGCGTAGAACTCCGCCAGCGCCTCGGGCTCGGCGCAGTCCAGCACCAGCACGCTCGTCTTCTGCACGGGCACGGGTCACCCCCACGGGTCGTCGTCGGCCGTTCGCCGTCCGTCGGGGCCCGTATACCCCCGAATCTCCGGAGCAGCGGACTCCGTTTCCAACTGCCCTCCTCCCTGGCTCAGTTGGCGGTCCCTGCTCATGGCGTGCCCGCCTGCCGTCCGCGTACGCGCGGCCGCCGCGCCGCCTTTCCGGGGCCGGCCCGGCAGCCGGCGCGGAGCGGGTCGGCACAGAACGGACACACCCGGCGAAGGCTGCCGTGCCGCGTCCGCGGGTAGATTCCGCTCATGACTGATGTCGTGGACGCAGACGAACTCCTCCGTCGCATCCGGGTCGCACGCGACTGGGCCGCCGAGCGGGAGGCCGGGACCGGGGGTCTGTCCGGCACGGAAGGGAGCGCCGGCACTCCGGCGGCCGACGTCGACCGTGTCGTCTTCTCGGTGGTTCGCGAGGTGCTGGACGAGATCATCAATCCGGGAACCCACTCCCGCCGACAGTAGGCCCTCACGGGCCGGCGACAGGAGTACACAGGAGTACAGGGGCCGCGCGGCGATGGCGCGGGGGCGGCCCCCGCCTGGGCGGCGCCGATGGCACGGCGCGCGGCAGGCCGGTGCCGTCGTGCCCGGTCCGGCCGGGCACACACGCGCGGGGCGGGCCGGTTTCCGGCCCGCCCCGCAGCCGTGGGGGCGGGGGCTGCCCGGATTCGAACGGCCGGGCCGGGGTCCGGGTCAGCCGCGGCACGCACCCGCGCGCCCGGGGCCGGCCAGGCAGGGCCCACACCCGTCCGCGGCGCCTTGGCCGATCCACCCGCCGCGCCGCGGCGGACCCCGCCCAGGGCCGGTCCGTCCGCGCCGGTGGGCCGCCTCCCACAGACCAACAGGACAGCGCAGAAGCCTTCACGCAAGTACACATAGGAAATTTCCTACGCGCCTGTTGTTGGCATCCGTGCGCTGTTGTGGTGATGTCCTCGTATTTCTAGCGTGGTTTTCGGCTTCGAGAGGTTCGCGACGGCCGGTCGTGTGCGGGTGGTCGGACGCGCCACCATCCTCCGGGATGCCTGCGCAGCCCGCTCCGGCCGGCCTCGAAGCCCTCGCGGAACACCCGCGAGCACACCACACCACGACAGAAAGGGAATGATCATGCGCGCTTACGTGCGTCCCACCCTCGCCAAGGCCGGCGGCTTCCGCAAGACGACCGGGCTCGCCGGCCGGAGCGCCCCGGACCTGCTGGGCGGCAAGAACCTGGCCTGACGCGGCTACCGCACGACCGCTCCGCACCCGTGACGGGTGCGGAGCCCCGGCCGGCCCTCCCCGCCGGCCGGCGAGCCGGGTGGCAGCGGCTGCCGCCCGGCTCGCCCGTCTCCGGACACCGGCGGCCGGAAGGTGTGCACGTCCGCGGCCCCGCTCCCCCACCTGGAGAGGGCTTCCGACCCGGAGGCCACGGCCCGGCCCGAAACGGTCCCTCGCGGGACGAAAGGAAATCACCACAGGCCCGGGGCGATTCTCCCCTCGGCTCCGCCGGGGGCGACCGCACCCTCGGCTCCGCCGGGGGCGGCCCCCTGCCTCGCCAGGAGCGATCCCATCACCGGCCGAAGCCGGTGGTCCTCTCGATAGGAGACTGATGGACGGTTCCTTCTCCCCACCCCCCGCCTCCGCGTGGTTCGTCGTCCTCCCCGACACCGACGCCGCCGCCGGGCTCGGCGCACGGGCGCGTGCGCACGCCTCCCGGGAGGTGGCGCACCCCTCCGGCCGCCCCTGGATCCTGGGCCACTGGGCGCAGGACGCGCTGACGGTGGGGGACTGCGGCGACGCACGGGTGGCGGTGCTCGGCGAGCACCTGGTCACCGCCGAGGAGGCCGCACGTGCCGCCGCGGCGGCCCGGGACTCGCTGGCCTCGCTCGACCGGTTCGCCGCGGCGTGGCCCGGTGGCTTCCACCTCCTCGCCAGCGCCGCCGGCCGGGTCCGGATACAGGGGGGCGTGGTGGGGATCCGGCGCGTCTTCCACGCCGGCGCCGGCCCGGTGACGGTGGCGGGCGACCGCGCGGACGTGGTGGCGGAACTCGCGGGCAGGAGCATGGACGAACGGCGCCTGGCCGTCCATCTGCTGACCCTGAGTCTGCTGCACCCCCTGTCGGGGCAGCCCGTGTGGGAGGGGGTGGAGCGCCTGCCCGGCGACCACTGGCTGTGCCTCCCCCCGGAAGGGGGCACGCGGCGGTTCCGCCGGTGGACGGCGCCGGAGCCCTCCGTGCCCCTGGCCGAGGGCGCCGAGGCGCTGGCGGAGGCGCTGACCACCGCCGTCGACGTACGCACCCGGGGCCGCTCCCTGGTGACGGCGGACCTCGGCGGCCTGGACTCCACGGCGATCTGCTGCGCGGCCGCCCGCGGAACGGCCCGGGTGGTCGCCTACACCGCGGAGACCCACGACCCGCTCGGCGACGACGCGCACTGGGCCCGCCGGACGGTGGCGGCCCTGGGGAACGTGGAGCACCATCTGGTCCCGGCCGAGCGGATCCCCCTGACCTACGACGGTCTGGACACGTTCGACGACCGCCTCGACGCCCCCTGCCTGATGGCCGTCGACCACCGGCGCCGCATGAGCCTTCTGGAGCTGGCCGCACACCGGGGCTCCACCCTGCACCTGACCGGCATGGGCGGTGACGAGCTCCTGATGGGCTGCGCCGCGCATCTGCACACGATGGTCCGCACGCATCCGCGGACCGCCCTGCGCAGTCTGCGGGGCTTCACCGCCAAGTACGGGTGGTCCCGGCGGGAGGTGCTGCGCCAGCTCCTCGACCGGCGGGACTACCCGTCCTGGCTGAAAGGGGTCGGGCAGGACCTGCTGCGGCCCCAGCCGCGGGAGCGGGAGCCGCTGCTGGAGTGGTGCGTGCCGCCCAGGCTGCCGCCGTGGACGACGCCCGACGCCGTCCACGCGGTGCGCGAGCGCATCCTGGCCGAAGCCGCCACCGTGGAACCGCTGGCCGCGGGCCGGGGCCACGGGACGCACCGGGAGCTGGCCACCATGGACCTCACCTCCCGTTTCGCCCGGCACGTCGACCAGATGGCCGCGCCGCTGGGAGTGGCCTGCGAGGCGCCCTACTACGACGACCGGGTCGTCGAGACGTGCCTGGCCGTGCGTCCGCAGGACCGGATCACCCCCTTCCGCTACAAGCCGCTGATCGTGGAGGCCATGCGCGGCATCGTGCCCGAGGAGAGCCGTACACGGGCCACCAAGGCCAATGCCGGGATGGAGGCGGAGCTCGGTCTGCGCCGCCACCGCGAGCGGCTGCTGGCCCTGTTCGAGGACTCCCGTCTGGAACGGCTGGGCCTGATCGACGCCTCCGCGCTGCGCCGGTGGTGCGACCTCCCGGTGTCGGCGGAGCTGGGCAGCGAGCTGCTGCAGCCGACGGTCGCCTGCGAGGTGTGGCTGCGGTCCCGTGAGAACGCCACCGCCTCCTCGCGACCGGCCTCCTGACCCATCGTCCCGACCGCCTGCGGCGGACCGAACGGAAGGAAGACCCCCATGGCGCTCACCCTGCGCCCCGGTGTGCTGATGACGGACACCGAGTACGGAACGGCCCTGCTCGACCAGCGGAGCGGCGAGTACTGGACCCTCAACCCCACCGCGGCCGCCGTGCTGCGCGCACTGCTGGAGGGCCGCTCCGCCCGGCAGGCGGCGACGGCCCTCACCGGCGAGTACGACGTGGCTCCCGAGGAGGCCGAGGAGGACGTGCTCCGCATCCTCGGCGAGCTGCGCGACGCGCGGCTCGTCTCCGGCTGAGCGGGCCGCCGGCCGCAGCGCCGCCGGAGCGACGGGCCGGACCGCAGGCCGGCACGGGAAGAGAAGTCCGCGGGAGAAGAGAAGGAGAAGAGGAGAAGGTGTCGACCCCCGAAGCGATTCCGTACGATCCCCGCTCCGTCCCCCTGGCGCACCGCCTCGCGGCGCGTTCCGCCGTGGGCTGCGCCCATCTGCTGGCCGTGCTGCCGCCGGGCCGCATCCGCGCCGTCCTCGCCCTGCTGCGGCGCGGCGCGCGTCCGGCGACCGAGGCGGAGGCGGCGAAGGCCCGTGAGACGGTGCTCGCGGTGAGCCTGGCCTGCGGCGGGCAGCGCGGCTGCCTGCCGCGCTCGCTGGCCACCGTGCTGCTGTGCCGCATGCGCGGCAGCTGGCCCGTGTGGTGCGTGGGGGTGCGCACCAGCCCGCCCTTCGCGGCGCACGCCTGGGTGGAGGCCGAGGGGGTACTGGTGGGCGAGGGCTGTCCGGCCGACTACTTCCAGCGCTTCTTCAGCGTGGGGTGAGGCCGTTGACCGCGCAGACCGCACCCCCGGCCCGGGCGGACGCCGTCCGCGGCGGGGAACCGCGGGAGGGCGGGGAGGCCGCCCCGGCCCGCTCCCGGTGGCTCGCCGGCCGCCCCGGCAGGGCCCCCTCCGGCCGCCGCGCCCTCGCCGGGCGACTCCGTCCGCACCGCACCGGCATCCTCGCGGGCACACTGCTCGGCCTGCTGGGCGGTCTGCTCTCCCTGGCCCAGCCGCTGGCCGCCAAGCGGCTGGTGGACGAGCTGGGCGGCGGGCGCGCGGCGGCCGGCTGGGTGCTGCTGCTCAGCGTGCTGGTGCTGACGGGCGCCGTCCTGGCCGCCGCCGGGCAGTACGTCCTGGAGAGGACCGGGGAGGCCGTGGTCCACACCGTCCGGCGGCAGCTCACCGCGCATCTGCTGCGGCTGCGCGTGCCGGCGGTGGAACGCGCCGAGCCCGGTGACCTGATCTCCCGTGCCACCTCCGACACCACCGTCCTCCGGCAGACCGCCGTCCAGTCGGTGGCCTCGGCCGTCGTCGGCTCGCTGCTCCTCGTGGCGACCGTCGTCCTGATGGGCCTGCTGGACGTGGTGCTGCTGGGCGTCACCCTCGGCGCGCTCGTGCTCGTGGCCGCCGCGGTGGCGGCGGTCGCGCCGCGCATCGGCCGGGCGGCACGGCAGGCGCAGGAGGCGGTCGGCGCCATGGGATCCGCCCTCGAACGCGTGCTGGGCGCCTTCCGCACCGTCAAGGCGGCCGGCGCGGAGCCGCGGGAGACCGCCCGTCTGCACGAGGCGGCGGACGGCGCCCGCCGGGCCGGCGTGCGCGCCGCGGGCTGGGAGGCCGTCTCCGCCACCGCCGGGAGCGTGGCGGTGCAGGTGGCGTTCCTGGCGGTGCTGGGGGTGGGCGGCGCGCGGGTGGCCTCGGGCGCGACGGAGGTCTCCACGCTCGTCGCCTTCCTGCTCTACCTCTTCTCGCTGGGTCCGCGGGTCCACCAGCTCGTCGACGTCGTGGGCCGCTTCCAGGAGGGTTCGGCCGCCGCCCTGCGCGTGCGGGAAGTGGAGCGGCTGCCCGCCGAGCACCTCGGCACCGGCACCGGCTCCGCCCCGGCCCCCGCCCCCGCCGGGGCGGGCCTGCCGGAACCGGCCTCGCTGGTCTTCGACCGGGTCGGCTTCTCCTACCGGGCCGGGCTGCCGCCCGTGCACCGCGAGGTGAGCTTCACCGTCCCGGCACGGGGCATGACGGCTCTTGTGGGGCCCTCGGGCGCGGGCAAGACCACCGTCTTCTCCCTGGTCGAGCGCTTCCACGAGCCGGACACCGGCCGCGTCCTGCTCGACGGCCGGGACGTGAGGGACTGGCCGCTGGCCGAACTGCGGGCCGCCATCGGATACGTCGAGCAGGACTCCCCCGTCCTCTCCGGAACCCTCCGCGACAACCTGCTGTTCGGCGTCCCGCCGTCCGGGGGGCGGCATCTGGACGAGGTGCTGCGCCGCACCCGGCTGGAGGCCCTGGTGGCCCGGCTGCCGCAGGGACTGGACACCCCCGTCGGCCACCGGGGCGACCGGCTGTCGGGCGGCGAACGGCAGCGCGTCGCCGTCGCGCGCGCCCTGCTGCGCTCCCCCAGGCTCCTGCTCCTGGACGAGGCCACCTCCCAGCTCGACGCGGCCAACGAGGCCGCGCTGCGGGACACCGTCGCCGACGCCGCCCGGAGCACGACCGTACTGGTCGTGGCCCACCGTCTGTCCACCGTGATCGCGGCCGACCGGATCGTGGTCATGGAGGAGGGAAGGGTCAGAGCGGTGGGCACCCATGACGAGCTGCTGGCCGGCGACGCCCTCTACCGCGACCTGGCGGCCACCCAGCTGCCCGGTCCGCTCTCCGGGGACCGGGCGCGGAACGGCACCGGGCGGGCGGCGCAGACGCGGGGCCGCCGGGACGGGTGACCGCGCCGGGCGCACGCCCCCGGCCGCACGCCCCCGCGCCCCGGCTCCGCGGTGGTGGAATACGGCCACACCGATACCATGAGGACGAACGGGGCTTTTCATCCGTCCACTCCCCGCGGGAGGGGAAGATGACGAAGAAGAAGAGGAAGTTCCGCAAGGGGGACCAGGTCTCCTGGAAGAGCCACGGGAGCGAGGCCGTCGGCAGGGTCGAGGAGGAGATCACCTCCCGTACCGAGACGGGCGGGCGCACCGTGGACGCCTCCCCCGACGATCCCCAGTACCAGGTCCGCAGCGAGAAGTCCGGCGGCCGGGCGGTCCACCGCCCCGACGCCCTCCGCGAGAGGGGCCGCGGAGATGACTGAGCACCGCGACGACCGCGACGGGACCGTCACCGAGTTCGGGAAGCTGGTCAACCTCACGCCCCGGCAGCTCCAGGACTGGCTGGAGCGGGACGAGTCCAAGGCCGCCGGGCAGCACCGGGGCGGCGGGGAGAGCACCGGTCACGCCTCGGGCCGCCGTATCGTCGAGCTGCTGCGGACATCGAAGTCCGACCTCAGCGACGACGACGTGGCCCACATGCGCAAGGTCAACGGCTACATCAAGCGGCACCTGGCCCAGCGGCCCCCCGGCGACGTCACCGACACCACCTGGCGGCACTCCCTGATGAACTGGGGGCACGACCCCCTCAAGGACCGCTGACGCCGCCGCCCGCCCGCGTCACCGCTCGGGTTCGCCCTCGTCCACGCGGTAGGACCTGCTCCAGGTGGCCCCGCAACGGCAGCGGGACAGCTCGATCAGATCGCCTTCCTCGGACACCTCCAGCTCGTGGTTGAGGCGAACGTGCACATGCTCTGCCATGGCGGACCGACTCCCGGTCGACGAGGGCTCTCCGGCCCTGTGGCCGGCGGGGACGCCCTCATCATCCACGTCCGCCGCGCCGCGGGGAATGGCACGGGTCACTTCCCTGGGGAACCCGGGCGGCCGTCAGTCCGCCGCCTCGGGCACCTTGCGGGCCTCCGCCCGCCCCTCGGCGGGGATCCCTTCCCCGGCGGCCGCCCGGGGCTCGGGCCGCAGGATCCCGGCGGCCCCCGCCGCCACCGCGCACAGGGCCACGGGCAGCAGGAAGGCGACGTTCAGCGGCACGAGATGGGTGAGCGGCCCGATGACGGCGGGTCCGGCGAGCATGCCGAGGTAACCGAGCCCGGCCACCCGGGAGACGTTCGCCCCGGCGGCCTCCGGATCGGCGTGGCCCGCGGCGCTGAAGAGCTGGGGCACACAGCCGGACAGCCCCAGGCCGAAGACCGTCCAGCCGGCCAGTGCCAGGGGGATCCAGGGCGAGACCACCACGGCCGACAGGCCGATCGCGGCCAGGAGCGCGCCGTAGCGGACGATCGCGACCGGGCCGAAGCGCGCGGCCACCCGGTCGGTGAGCAGGCGTCCGACGGTCATGGCGGTGGCGAAGGCCCCGTAGGCGAGGGCCGCCGTGGCCGCGGGCGCGCCCAGGACGTCCCGCAGGGCGAGCACGCTCCAGTCGTTGGCGACGCCCTCGGCGAGCATCAGCATCAGCGCGAGGGCGGCCAGCGCCCAGATCCGCGCGGGCGTCCCGCGCCCCGTCCCGGCCCCGCTCCCGGCGGACGGCCTCGGGGGCTCCTCCCCGGGCCCGGCGGGTTCGGCGGGCCCGGCGGGTTCGGGGCGCAGCAGCGCGGGGGCGGCCAGGACGGCGACGAGGAGCCCGACGGCGCCCATGCCCGCGAGGGTCGCGGCAGCGCTCCAGTCCCAGCTGAGAGTCCGGGCGCCGACCAGGGCGGCGAGCACCCCGCCGACGGAGAACACCGCGTGGAAGGCGGACATGACGGGCCGCCGGTAGCCGCGCTCCACCTGGACCGCGTGGGTGTTCATGGCGACGTCCAGGCAGCCGTTGCCGAAGCCGAACACCAGCAGGGCCGCGCCCAGCGTCCAGGCCCCCTCGGCCAGCCCGGGCAGCACCAGCGCCGCGCTGCACAGCACCGCGCTCAGCGGCACCACCACGCGGGCGCCGAGGCGGTCGGCCAGCGGCCCGGTCAGCCGCATGCCCGCGAAGGCGCCTCCCCCGAGCAGGAGCAGCAGCCAGCCCAGGACGGCGTGGCTGATCCCGGCGCGGTCCTCCACCACCGGGATGTGGACGACCCACATGCCCATCAGGAAGCCGTTGAGGCCGAAGTAGGCGAAGGTGGCCAGCCGTGCGAGCCGCAGCGTTCTCTTCATGTTCCAGAACTTAACAAACAAGATTGCTGTTCGATAGATTGAATTTCGCACAACTCTCGTGTTCAATTTCGGCGTGGCGAGCGCGGAGCGACTGAGACGGATCACCGAGGCCGTACGCGAGGCCGGGCAGCTGAGCGTGGCGGAGCTGGCCGGGCTCACCGGCGCCTCGGAGATGACCATCCGGCGCGATCTGGAGGTCCTGGCGGATCAGGGGGTCCTGGAGCGGTACCGCGGCGGGGCCAGCAGCCTGCTGCTGCGCGGCGAGGAGCCCCCGTTCGGGCTGAGGGAGCTGGAGAGACCGCACGCCAAGCGGCGGATCGCCGCCGAGGCGGCCTCCCTGATCGCCGACGGCGAGTCGGTCGTCCTCGACAGCGGCACGACCTGCCTGGAGGTGGCCCGCGTCCTGGCCGGCCGCCGGCTGACCGTCATGCCGCTGTCCCTGCACGCGGCCAACGCGCTGACCGGTGCCCCCCGGCTGAAACTGCTGCTGCCCGGCGGGGAGCCGCGCCCGGGCGAGCTGGCGCTGACCGGCCCGCTGACCGAGGCCTCCCTGGCCTCGCTGCGCTTCGACACCGCCGTCGTCGGCTGCTGCGGACTGAACGCGGCGGACGGGCTGACCGCGTACGACCTGGCCGACGCCGCCGTCAAGCGCGCCGCGATCGCCTCGGCCCGCCGGGTGGTCGCGGTCGCCGACGCGGCCAAGTTCTCCCGCACCGCCCTCGCCTTCGTCGCGCCGGCCTCGGCGCTCGACGCGGTGGTGACGGAGGAGGACGCCCCCGAGGACGAGACCGGTGCTCTGGAGGCGGCCGGCGTGACCGTGCGGAAGGTGTGACCGCGCGGAAGGTGTGAGCGGTCCCGCCCAGGGTCCGGGCCCAGGGTCCGGGCCACCCGGGCGAGGCGGTCACCGCCCCTTCAGCAGCCCCGTGACCACCCGGCCGAACAGCAGACGGGCCGCCCGGGCCGTGAGCCGGTCCAGCAGGCGCGGCACCCCCCGTACGCGCACCTCCTCGCGCCAGACGGCCAGCGATCCCCCCTCGACGGGGACCACCTCCGCCTCGGCCCAGCCGAGCACCACCCTGCCCCGCTTCTCCACGCGGCAGCGGCCGGGACGGTCTCCGGCCGGCGGTTCCCAGCGCACGACCTCCATGGGATCGTCGAACCCGGCGCGCCCGGCTCCCGTACGCGCCGTGAAGCGCGTGCCGACGCGCGTGGGCGGGGCGGTGGTGACCGTGATCGCGGTGAACGGGACATGGCGGGCGTGGTTCTCCCACGTGGTCAGCCGGCGCCATGCCTCCCCGGCCGGGAGGTGCGTGCGGCGCTCGATCCGGATGAGAGGCATACCGCGACGGTAGGCACCGCGCGCCCGTACGCCCGGCCGACCCGCCGCGGCCGCCCCCGAAGACCGCCGCGCCACGGCCCGCACATGACGCCCGCCCATGCCCGCGCCCGGCTCCGGGAGGGGCGTCGGCAGCGGTCCCGTGCACGGCTCGCAGTCCGCTCGGACGCGGCCCCCCGTCCCTTGTCGTACGGAGCGGGGAGGTCGTTTCCCGCCTTCCGCGCCGGAAGGCGCATCCCCGAGATGGAAGCGCTCCCACATCCGGAGCCGAAGACCGTCCGCCCCGGACGGCGCGGGGTCTTCACCCGAGGCCGCAGCGCCACCCCGCCGTCCGCGCCCCGCGCGAGACGGCTCTCCTTCTCCGCGTTCCCCTGCCGAAACCGCTCCGGGCGCGCACCTCGCGACGGGATGACCGCGTCCCGGCCCCGTCGTGGGGCCGCGTCCGCCGGCCGGGACCGGGGTCCCGGCCGGCGGACGCCGGGTCACTCGGCCGGGACGACCAGCCCGTAGAGGCCGTCACGGCGGCGGTGGAGCAGGGCTCCGCGCTCGGTGGCGGTGTCGACGAAGAACACGAACGGCAGGCCGGTGGTCTCCAGCCGCCACACCGCCTGCTCGATCCCCATACGGGGCGCCGGGATCCCGCTGACCCCCAGCGGGGCGGCCGGCGGAAGACCCGACGGCACCGGCGCAGCCACGTCCCTGCGGGCGCGGGCCAGCCGGTGGCCGCCCTCCCCGTCCCGGTAGACCACGCTGTCGACACCGGAGTCGGCGTCGGTGAACAGGTGGAAGTCGTACCCCAGGTCCTCCATCCGCCGTACGGCCTGCGCCGGGGTCAGCCGGGCGGGTCCGTGGGCGCGGCGGCGCACGACCCGGCGTCCCTGCCCGATGCGCGAGCCGGGGCGCGGCCCGCCGCCGTGGTGCCCGCGGCGGTGGACGCGGGACAGCCGGCCCGCCAGCCGGTCGCGCAGCAGGTCGATCGCCTCGGGCATGGTGTCGGCGGTGACGTGGGCCCGCACCAGGTGGCCGTTGACGTCCACGTTCACCTGGGCGTGCGCCGGGTGCCGCACGGAGGCGTTGGCCGCCTGGCTCAGCTTCACCCTGGTGCCCAGGACCGGTTCACCGACCTTGCCCAGGGCCGCCAGCACCTTGGTCCGCGCGTACTCGGCCGCGTCCCCGGGCACCTCGCCCCGGACCTCGACCCTGACCTCCGGGAGGGGACGGATCTGCGAACGGTTCATGGTTTCCTCCTGCCGTCGTGGCACCTTCAGGCTCCTCCCGCGCCGATCTCCCCGGCAGGGCCGAAGGTCCCCGGGGCCGGTGCCCTCCGTACCCCGCACCGGCCCCGGACGGCCGGCGCGCCGGCCGCGACACGGCTCACGGAAAACGGAAGGCGTCCCCTCGGGGGCAGCAGATGCGGGGCAGCGGCTCGCCCAGGGGCGCGGTGTCGCTGCGCACCTCCACCCCGAACTCCAGCGCGCAGGCCGTGCAGCGGGCGCGGGCGGGGACGTCCTCGACGACGAGTTCGGCACCGGCGAGCGCCGTGCCCTCGGTGACGACCTCGAAGGAGAACCGCAGCGCGTCGGCGACCACACCGGACAACTCGCCCATGCGCAGGCGCACCGCCTCCACCGAGGAGGCGCCGGGGCGGCGGGCGGTGTCCTGTGCGCTCTCCACCACGGCGGCGGCGATCGACAGCTCGTGCATGGGGGGTCGCGCCAGCCATCCGCCCCGGCTCCCCGGTGGGCCGCCGGTCCGGACCCCGGACGAGTCCCCCCCGTACAGCCCAGGCGCCGCACCCGCCGTCCGCCGGCGGCGGGTGCCCTCCGGGGGCTCCGGCGCGTCCGGAGGACGCTTCCCCGGTACAGCACGTTTGATTTATAGGGGTTTGTTGGAAATGTCACGCTTCGTGGAGCGGTCGGCGGCCCGGAGCACGCGGCTCGCCGCCCGCCCCGGGCCCGGGTTGCGGTCCCCGCCACCCGCAGGGAAGGAAGGCTCCATGAGCACCGACACGCTGGCCCCCGGCGGTGTCGACGAGGCCCACGTCCTGTGGACCTCCGAGGGCATGAGCTGCGACGGCGACACGGTCTCGGTCACAGCCGCGACACTGCCGAGCCTGGAGGACGTCGTCCTCGGGGCCATCCCCGGCATCCCCAAGGTCCACCTGCACAACAAGGTGCTGGCCTACGGGACCGGCGAGGGCTTCACCCGCGCCTTCCACCAGGCGGCCGCCGACGAGCTGGGGCCGTTCGCCCTGGTGGCCGAGGGCTCCGTCCCCAACGAGGACATCAACGGGGACGGCCACTGGACGTCGATGGGCAACGACCCCGGCACCGGCGAACCGGTCACCCTCAACCAGTGGATCGACCGCCTGGCGCACAAGGCGTACGCGGTGGTGGCCATCGGCACCTGCGCCACCTACGGCGGCATCCACGCCATGGCGGGCAACCCCACCGGCTGCACGGGCCCGGCCGACTACCTCGGCCGGGACTTCCGCTCCACGGACGGGCTGCCGATCGTCAACGTGCCCGGCTGCCCGGTGCAGCCGGACAACTTCATGGAGACCCTGCTGTGGCTCCTGCACCAGGCGGCCGGGCTCGCGCCGCCGATCCCGCTGGACGACCAGTTGCGGCCGACCTGGCTGTTCGGCAAGACCGTCCACGAGGGCTGCGACCGGGCCGCCTACTACGAGCAGGGCGACTTCGCGCTGGACCACAACTCCCCCAAGTGCCAGGTGAAGACCGGCTGCTGGGGCCCGGTGGTGAACTGCAACGCGCCCAAGCGCGGCTGGATGGACGGCATCGGCGGCTGCCCCAACGTCGGCGGCGTCTGCATCGCCTGCACCATGCCGGGCTTCCCCGACAAGTTCATGCCCTTCATGGCTGAGCCGCCCGGAGGCAGCGTCTCCTCCGGGCGGCTCAGCCGGACCTACGGGCCGCTGGTGCGCTCCCTGCGCGCCGTCACCAACCGCACGGTGAACAAGGAGCCCAGGTGGCGCCACAACCGCGCCGAGCCGACCTCCGGCTACGACCCCGGCGGTCGGGCCGGTGACGACGCACCGCACACCGGCGCCGAGGACGCCACCTACAGGGAGGCCCTCACCATGAGCCGCCTCACCCGCGAGATGTGCTGCCTGACGGAGGGCCGGCACGTCCACCCCTCCACGCTCTACCCCGGCGGCGTCGGCACCGTGGCCACCCCCCAGGTCTTCACCGACCACCTGGTGCGGCTGATGCGCTGCGTGGACTTCGTCAAGCGGGCCGTCGCCATGAACGACGACGTCTTCGACTTCTTCCGCGAGGCCCTGCCCGGCGTCATCTCCCACCACCTGGTGATCCGGGACAAGAAGATCGCCAACTACCGCCCCTGCCCCCCGACCCCCTGGAACGCCAGCCCCGCGACTTCTACGGCGCACCCGGCCCGTACGAGGACGCCGCCCAGGGCCACCCCCTGTTCGAGGAGAACGGGCCGGAGGACTTCAAGGGCATCGACATCATGCGCACCGTGCGCAGCTTCGACCCCTGCCTGCCGTGCGGCGTCCACATGTACCTCGGCGGCGGGCGCACCCTGCGCCGGACCCACTCGCCGACCTTCGGCCAGGTCTCGTAGCGGGCGGCCGGACATGCCCCGGGACGACGAGTACACGCGCGGGCAGGCGGCCCGCGCCGAGGAACTGCTGTCCGCGCTGGAGTCGCCGCCGGACAGCGCGGCGGCCGCCCGCGCCGCCGACACCGTCCAGACCCTGGTCGGCCTCTACGGAGACTGCCTGGCCCGGATCGTGGACCGACCGGGCCGGGAGGAGGGCGGCGCAGACGCGGTGCGCCGGCCGGCCGGCGACGAGCCGGTCGGCCATCTGCTGCTGGCCCACGGCCTCCATCCGGACCCGGCGGAGACCCGGGTGCGCCGCGCCCTGGCCGGCCTGAGGTCGCAACGGCGGCTCGGGGAGGACGCGGTGGAGCTGACCGGGATCTCGCGGGAGGTGGCCCGCGTCCGGCTCGGCGGCACCGGGCGCGGCTGCTCCTCCGCCTCGCGCTCCCTGGAACAGGCGGTACGCGAGGCGGTGGCCGCCGACCGGGCCGTCGCGGCGATGGCCGACGACGTCGAGGCACTGCTGGTCAACCGGGCGGGCGGCGCGCGGGAGCGGTGGATCGTCCCGCTGGACGACTGCTACCGCCTGGCGGCCGTCGTACGCACCCACTGGAAGGGACTGGGCGGCGGGCCGGAGGTGTGGCGGCACGTCGGGGACTTCTTCCGAGACCTTTCCCCCGGCCCGCCCGCCGATCCGCCCACCGGCTCACCGCACACCGATCCGACCCCCACCGACCCCCCGTCCCCCACCTGAAGGAGGCGTCATGGCCCGTATCGCCGTAGGCGAGGCCGATGTGAGGCCCGACAGGGCGGCCCACGCCAAGGGCACCAGGCAGGGCAACCAGAAGGGCTCCTACCGCAAGACCCCCGGTCTGCCGCCCGGCGACCGCTCCACGGCCCGCCGGTCGACGGGCGTCAACGCCGGGCGCCGCGCCCCGGTGATGCCCGGGATGCCGAACCTCTCCCCGTCATGACGGCGCCGTACGCGAAGCCGGCCGGCGCTCCGTCCCGGCACCTCATCCCGGCCCTCTCCTTCGACGTCACGGGCGCGGAGCCCGAGCGCCACGCCGCCGTGCCCACACTCCGCTTCGACGTGGAGATCACCCGTACCGGCGGCGGCCCGGTCCGCTCGGTCAGCCTGACCACCGTGATCAGGATCGACGTCACCCGCCGCCACTACGACCAGCGGGCGCGGGCGGCCCTGGCCGAGCTGTTCGGCGAGCCGGAGCGGTGGGCCACCACCCTGCGCCCGCTGGCCTGGACCCGGACCACGGCGGTGGTCCCCCCGTTCGACGGGACCACCACGATCGGCCTGACGGTGCCGTGCGCCTGCGACGCCGAACTGGCCGTCACCAAGTACCTGCGCGCCGTCCCCGACGGTGAGGTGCCGCTGGACTTCCTCTTCAGCGGCACGGTCTTCTTCGACGGCGGTCAGGGCCGTCTGAGAACGGCCCAGATCTCCTGGGCCGAGGACGCCGGCTACCGGCTGCCCGCCGCCCTGTGGCACGCGCTGGTCGACCGCTACTGCGGAGGCAGCCCCTGGCTTCGGCTGTCCCGGGAGACCCACGACCGGCTCGACGCCTACCGCGCCCGCCTGACGCTGGGCACCCTGGACGACGCCGTCGGCGCCCTGCTGGACCGGGCGGACGGCCACCGTTCCCCCTTCCCCGCCGCTTCGGACCCTTCCGGCATCCCCAGCACCCCCAGAACACCCGAGACCACCGGAGCACCATGGACGACGTGACACCGGCGGAGCGCACGGCCGAGCCCGCGGGGAAGGCCGAGAAGATCGTGCGCACCTGCCTGTACGAGGGCTACCTGCTCTGGCCGTACCGCAGATCCGCGCTGAAGAACACCAAGCGCTGGACCTTCGGCGGGGTCTTCCCGCGCTCGTGCGCCGACACCCTGGGCGAGGCGCACCGGATGCGCACCCAGGTGCTGCTCGACACCGGCGGCCGCCCGGCCGACCGCACCGAGGTGGCCGTACGCGTACGGTTCCTGCACGTCGTCGACCGCGGCGTGGTCAGGGAGGGACCCGGCGGGCCCGAGGCCGTGGACGAGCTGATCGTGGACGGTGAGCGCCACCTCGCCTGGCGGGAGGCGACCGAACGCGAGGTGTCCGTACCGGTGCGGCTGGACACCGTTCTCGGCCGGACGGTGCGCACCCCCGTCGACGTCCCCGCGGGCACCGACCGCGAACCGGTCCTGGACGCGTCGGGCCGCACCGCCGGCGCCCTCGTCCGCCGGTGGAACGCGCTGAGCGGCACGGTCGAGATCGGCGCCGACCCCGTCGCGGACTGGGTGTTCCGGCTCACCGTGCGCGTCGAGAACACCACACCCTGCCCCGCGCCCGACCCCGTGGACCGGGGCGCCCGGGAAGCGGCCTGCGCCTACGCCTTCGTCTCCACCCACACCGTGCTGCACAGCCGCACCGGGCGCTTCGTCTCGCTCCTGGACCCGCCCGGGCGACTGCGGGAGGCGGTCTCGCGGTGCGAGAACCAGGGCACCTGGCCCGTTCTCGTGGACGACGACACCGAAACCGGCACGGACACCGGCGCCGGCACCGGCACCGGCGACGGCGCGGACAGCGGCGGCGCCGGTGACGGGTCGTTCGCCCGCACCGTGCTCTCCTCCCCCGTCACCCTGTACGACTTCCCCGAGGTGGCGCCCGAGAGCCCGGGCGACCTGTTCGACGACGGCACGGAGATCGACCGGCTGCTGATCCTCGGCGTGATGAGCCTGACCGAGGAGGAGAAACGGGAGGCGCGGGCCCGCGACCCCAGGGCGCGGGAGATCCTGGACCGCTGCGCGGATCTGGGCCCCGACGAGCTGCTCGCCCTGCACGGCGCCATCCGCGAGTTCCGGCCCGTGGGGGAGGAGGCGTGAGGGACGGGACGGTACCGGTCGGCGGGGTACGGCTGGGGAGAGGCGGACGGGTGCGGCTGCGCCCCTCCCCCGGATCCTGGTGGCCGGAATCGGCAACCTCCCTGGTGCGGTACATGCGGATCAGGGCGATGTGACCGGTGCGGCGGACGCGGCGGCGGGAGCGCCCTCCCGCGGGTCCCCCGCCGGCAGGGGACAATGGTGCCCGTTCCCGGGCCCGGCCAGACGGTGCCCGCCCGCACGGCAGGAGAACGCGCCCGGTGTCCCCCAGAACCTCCCCCGAGAAGCGTCGGCGGCCGCCCGCCGACGGCCGGGACCGCGCAGGCCGGCGGCCCGCACCCCGCCGCGCTCCGGATCCCGCCCCGGATCCGGAGCTGCGGGCCGACTGCGGCTCCTGCTTCGCGCTGTGCTGCGTCGCACTGCCCTTCGCCCCCTCGGCCGGCTTCGCCGTCGGCAAGGACGCCGGACAGCCGTGCGGGAACCTGCGGGAGGACTTCCGCTGCGGCATCCACTCCCGGCTGCGGCAGGAGGGCTTCTCCGGCTGCACCGTCTTCGAGTGCTTCGGCGCGGGCCAGAAGGTCTCCCAGGTCACCTTCGGCGGACGGCACTGGCGCGAGGACCCCCGCACCGCCCGGCGGATGTTCGAGGTCTTCCCCGTCATGCGGCAGCTCCACGAGTTCCTGTGGTACCTGTCCGAGGCGCTGGAGCTGCCGCCGGCCCGCCCGCTGCGCCGCGAACTGCGCCGGGCGGCGGACGAGGTCGGGCGCCTCACCCGCGCCGGCGCCGGGGAACTCGCGGAGCTGGACGTACCGGAGGTCCGCCGCGGGGTCGACGCACTGCTGCTGCGCACCGGCGAGTTGGTACGGGCCACCGCCCTCGGCCACGGAAGGGGCCGCCGAAACCACCGCCGGGCCGATCTGACGGGGGCCCGACTCAAGGGCGCCGACCTGCGCGGCGCCGATCTGCGCGGGGCGTACCTCATCGCCGCCGACCTGCGCGGCGCCGATCTGCGCGGGGCGGACCTGATCGGCGCGGACCTGCGGGACGCCGACCTGCGGGGTGCCGACCTGACCGGCAGCGTCTTCCTCACCCAGCCGCAGGTCGACGCGGCCCGCGGAGACGCCCGGACCGCACTGCCCCGGCGGCTGGCCCGTCCCGCGCACTGGCAGTCCGCGGGACACGGCGGGAGCTGAGACCCCGCGCCCTCGGCCCGGCCTCAGGCGAGCGGTTTGACCATGACATGCTCCCGGCGGCCGTCGGGCAGCTCGCCGCCGACCGGGCCGAGGTCCTCGAAACCGTGGCGGCGGTAGAGGGCCGCCGCGTGCTCGTTGCCCGGCATCACCGACAGCCGCAGCTCCCTCGCCCCCGCCTTTCGGGCCCACCCCACCACCGCCCCTACCAGCGCGTCCCCGGCACCCCGCGGCCGCAGGCGTGCCGCGCGCGTCCCGGGGTAGGCGACGGTTTGCGTCCGGGCGCCGACAGGTGGAGTCGCGAACAGGCGCCCGGGCGCCTTCGCACCGGTGGCCGGCGGTCCCCCTCCCGGCGGCCACCGGCCACTCCCGGCGCGCCCCGGCCTCGTGCCCGCACCGCTGCCCGTCCCCGCCGCCCGTCCCCGCCGCCCGCCACCGCCGCCGAAGCGGCCCCACGGCCGGGCGGACGACCGTAAGGAGCCACTGTGCCGGAACGGGACCCCGCCGTCCGCCTCATGCTCGCCGGCCTGCTGAAAGCCAGCCACATGACGCCCCTGGAGATGCTGCCGGCCACCGTGGCCGAGCACGCGGCGGCCGCCGGACTCCAGGACGTACGGATCTACCTGGCCGACCTGCAGCAGTACTCGCTGCGCCTGCTGCCGGGCCGCGAACCGCTCCCGGACGACGAGGAGAGGGAACTGGCCGTCGAGGGGACCGTGCCGGGCCGGGCCTTCCAGTACGGCCAGACCCTGCCCGCCGCCGGAGCCGGACCGCACGGCTACCGGTGGTGGGTCCCCCTGCTGGACGGCACCGAACGCCTGGGGGTGCTGAACGTCAGCACCGCCCTCGACGACGACCGCACCCATGAGCACATGGGGCTGCTGGCGACCCTGACGGCCCTCCTGCTGGAAAGCAAGAGCAGGACCAGCGACACCTCCGCCCGGCTGGCGCGCACCCGGGAGATGAACGTCGCGGCCGAGATGCAGTGGCACCTGATGCCCCCGCGCACCTACGCCGACGGCCGGGTCGTGATCAGCGCCGCCCTGGAGCCGGCGTACCTCGTCAGCGGCGACGCCTACGACTACGCCACCGCCGGTCCCATCGTCCACCTGTCGGTCTTCGACGCTATGGGCCACGACACCGCGGCCGGGCTCACCGCCGGTCTGGCCGTGGCCGCCTGCCGCAACCTGCGGCGGCAGGGGGCCTCGCTCACCGAGACCGGCGAGGCGATCGAGGACACCCTGGTACGGCAGTTCGGCAACACCCGCTACGCCACCGGGATCCTGGCCGCCCTGGACACCCGCACCGGTGTGTTCTCCTGGGTCAACCGCGGGCACCACCCGCCGGTCGTCATCCGCGGCGGACGCTGGTCCGCCCTGCTGCGCTGCCCGCCCGCCCATCCGATGGGCACCGGACTGGGCCTGGCCGGCGCCCTGTGCCGCGAGCAGCTGGAGCCGGGCGACCGCGTGGTGTTCTACACCGACGGCATCACCGAGGCCCGCGGACCGGGCGACCGCGAGTTCGGCCTCTCCCGCTTCCTCGACTTCCTCATCCGCCACCACGCCGACGGCCTGCCCGTGCCCGAGACCCTGCGCCGTCTGGTCCACGCCGTACTCGACCACCACGGCGGCCGGCTCCAGGACGACGCGACGGTCCTGCTGTGCGAGTGGTTCGGCCCCCGCCCCGAGGACTACGGGCCGGCCGCGGCCCGGGCAGGTGTGAACCCCGCCTAACGGGGACCGGCGGCCGGGTGGCCGGATCCGCCGCTGCCGGAGGAGCCCTCGCGCTCCGGCGCCGACGGCGTGCTCCGGCGCAGCACCAGAAGGGCGATGTCGTCCGCCGGGCTGCCCCCGGTGTGGGCCGCCAGCTGGTCCAGCAGGCCCGCGGCCACCTCGCGGGGAGAGGCGTCCACCCAGCCGGCCAGGCGTTCCTCCAGGGGGAAGAAGGCACCGGCGGAGTCACGCGCCTCGGTGACGCCGTCCGTGCAGAGCAGCAGCATGGCGCCGGGCGGAAGGGGGAACCGCTCGACGGCGCGGGACTCCGGGGCGAGGGAGCCCAGTCCGAGGGGCACTCCGGAGTTCCGCAGCGGGACCGGCCGGACCGCCGGCCCGGTCCGCTCCCGGTGCAGCAGGTACGGCGGGATGTGCCCGCAGTCCACCACCTGGACCTCCCGTCCGCCGTCGGCGTTCAGGACGAGCGCGGTGACGAAGCGTTCGGGCTCCCCGGTCTGCGCCTCGAAGGCGTTGTGCCGGACGACCGCGTTCTCCAGCGCCTCCACGACCGCGGTGAGCTCCGGCTCCCGGCCGGCGGCCTCCCGGAACGCGCCCAGTACCGCGAAGGCCGTCCCGATGGCGGGCAGCCCCTTGCCCTGGACGTCGGCGATGAGCACCCGGGTGCCGTACGGCGAGGGCATGACCTCGTAGATGTCGCCGCCGACCCTGCTGTCCTCCTCCACCGGCTCGTACACGCCGTCGGCCAGGAGCCGGTCGGTGAGCAGCGGAAGAGGGCGCAGGATCTGGCGCTGCAGCGCGGCGGCGGCCGAACGCAGCCGGCTGATCTCCTCGTCCCTGCGGCTCCGCTGCCAGGCCCCGGCGACGCTCAGCCCGCCCAGCACCATGGTGAAGGCGACCGTCGAGAGGTTGGCGGAGACCGTCTGGAAGGGGTCGTAGACCAGCAGCCCCACCAGGAGGGCGACGACCCACGCGGCGGCGACGGCGGTCTGCCGCGCCGTACCGCGGCCCGCGACGAAGGCCGGAAGGAAGATCAGCAGGGGGACCAGCCCGAGACCCCGGTCGGTCAGGTAGTCGGGCACCACCACCAGCAGCGTCACGGCGACGAGCAGGGCCGCCAGGGTCCGGGAGCCGAGCCTCGCAGGGGCGTGGTCCCTCATCCGGCTCCCGCCCGCCATCGCTCCTCCGGGGGATCGAGAGCCACGCACCGTCGCTTCCGCACCTTTCGTGGTCGGGTTCCGCCGGGACGGTCCGTGCCGCACGCGGGACGGATCCGGTGTCCCAACCCTCCCCCATCCCCCGGCCGTACCGGGGCATTCGCACGCCGCGTCGCCCGTGCGCACCAGCACCGTACCCCGACACGCCGACGACTGCCACGGAGCCGCCCGGCCCGCCGGGCGGCCCCGGCCTTCTGTCGCGGCCCGGGGAACTGCGCGATCCTCGCTCCATGACCAGACGCAGCACAGGAACACGACTCCGCGCGAAAGCCCGCTGGTGGCCGCTTGCCGCAGGCCTCGCCCTGACCCTCACCTGGAGCTTCCCGGCCGGAGCGGAGGATCCCGCCGACGCCGGGCTGGCAGCCGCGCTCGACCGTGTCCTCGCCGACGACCGGCTGTCCGGCGCCGCGGCGGGCGTGGTCGTCGGCGACGCCGAGACCGGCCGCATCCTCTACGAGCACCGGCCCGGCGACCGGCTGATGCCCGCCTCCAACGCCAAGCTGGCGACATCGGCCGCCGCGATGGAACTGCTCGGCCCCGGGCACCGCTTCCGCACCGACGTGCTGACCGACGGCCGGCGCCGCGGCCCGGTGCTCCACGGCGACCTGTACCTGCGCGGCACCGGCGACCCGACCATGCTCGCCGAGGACTACGGCCGGCTCGCCGCCGAGGTCGCCGCCTCGGGCATCAGACGCGTCACCGGCCGGCTGGTCGCCGACGACACCCGCTTCGACGACCGGCGCCTGGGCCGTTCCTGGGCCGCCGACGACGAGTCCGCCTACTACTCCGCGCAGGTCTCCCCGCTGACCGTCGCCCCCGACACCGACTACGACGCCGGCACCGTCCGCGTCCGCGCCGTTCCCGGCGAGAACCCCGGTGACAGGCCGGAGGTCACCCTGACGCCGCCCAACGACTACGTCACCGTCGACGTACGCGGCACCACCGTCGCCGAGGGCGGGCCCGACACCCTCTCCATCGAACGCGAGCACGGCGGCAACACCATCGTGGTCGACGGGGACATACCCGTCGGGGCGGATCCCACGGTCTCCTGGACCAGCGTCTGGGAGCCCACCGGCTACGCCGCCGCCGTCTTCGCCGACGCGCTCGCCGACCACGGAGTGCGCGTCTCGGGCGGCACCCTCCTGGGCCGGGCCGCCCCCCGCGGCGCCGAGGCGGTGGCCGAGCACCGCTCGATGCCGCTGAGGGAACTGCTCCTGCCCTTCATGAAGCTCTCCAACAACAACCACGCGGAGGTGCTCACCAAGGCCATCGGCCACAAGACCTCGGGCCGCGGCACCTGGAGCGCGGGGCTGTCGGCCGTGACCGGCTATCTGGAGAGCGAGGGGCTGGACACCGGCACCCTGCGCCAGGTGGACGGCTCGGGCCTGTCCCGGATGAACCTCATGCCCGCCGGGCAGCTCGCGCGGCTGCTGGCCTCGGTACGGGACGAGCCGTGGTTCGGCCAGTGGTACGACTCCCTGCCGGTGGCCTGCGAGAGGGACCGCATGGTGGGCGGCACCCTCCGCTCCCGGATGTGCGGCACCCCGGCCGCGGGCAACGTGCGCGCCAAGACCGGCTCGCTGACCGGCGCCTCGTCCCTGTCGGGCTACGTCACCGGCGCCGACGGGCGCGAGATGTTCTTCAGCGTCGTCCTCAACAATCACCTCGCCTCCTCCGTGAAGGGCATCGAGGACGCCGTCGCGGTCACCCTGGCCTCGCACGGCGGGCGGGAGGGGGACGGCGGGAACGGTGCGGAGCGGGCCGCCCCGCGCTCCGCACCGCCCGGCACTCCCCCGGCGGACCTGGAGTGCTCCTGGGCCAAGCCGCGCGGCTGCTGACGCACTCGGCGGCTTCCCGGGTGGGATCCTGACCGCCGCGGACGGAGGGCCCCGCGACAGGAGGGCCCCGCGGCAGGGGACGACGGAAGGACGGCGCATGGCACATTATTTCCAACATGCCCAACGGGCGCGGGGACTGGGGATCGTGGCGGACTGCGACGAGCCGGGCCCGTACAACGCGATCACCGACGTGCCGGGCGTCGCCGTCGGACACACCACCGTCCGCAGGGAGCCCGATGTGCACACCGGGGTGACCGCCGTCGTCCCGGCGGGCATCGGGCCCCACCCCGGCGGCACCGTGCTGCCCGCCGCGCTGTTCACCGCCAACGGCTACGGCAAGCTGGTCGGCGCCACCCAGCTCGCCGAGCTGGGGCAGCTGGAATCGCCGGTCGTCCTCACCTCCACCCTCAGCGCCTTCCGCGCCGCGGACGCCGTGGTGAGCTGGATGCTCACCCGCCCCGAACACGCCGGGGTGCTCTCCTTCAACCCGGTGGTCGGCGAGTGCAACGACGGGTACCTCTCCGACATCAGGGCCCGGCCGGTGCGCGAGGAGCACGTGCTGGCCGCGATCGAGGGGGCCGCGGGCGGGCCGGTGGCGGAAGGATGCGTCGGCGCGGGCACGGGCACCTGCGCGCTGGGGTTCAAGGCGGGGATCGGCACCGCCTCCCGGCGGGTCGCCCTGGAGCCGGTGGGCGCGGTCCGGGTGGGCGTGCTGACGCAGGCCAACTTCGGCGGGACGCTGCGGATCGCCGGTGCCGCCGTCCTCCCGGAGCCGGCCGGCCCGCCCGCGGACCCGGGTCCCGGAGAGGACGGCTCGTGCATGGTGGTCGTCGCCACCGACGCCGCGCTGGACGCCCGGCAGCTGGGCCGGCTGGCCCGGCGGGCGGTGTTCGCGCTGGGCCGGGTCGGCGCCTCCTACGGCCACGGCAGCGGGGACTACGGGCTCGCGTTCAGCACCTCCCCCCTGCTCGGCGGCGTGCCGGCGGCGGTGCCCGACCGCTGCCTCGACCCGCTGTTCGGCGCGGTCCTCCGGGCGGTCGAGGAGTCGGTGCTCAACGCCCTGTGCGCGGCGGTCACCACGACCGGCCGGCTGGGACGTACGGTGCCCGCGGTGCCGGTGGACCGGCTGCGCGGGCTCGCCGGGCGGGCGCCCTCCTCCGGCGCGTGACGGCCGGCGTACGGCAGCCGCCGGCGCGGGAAAGCGGGTACGCGTATCCGGGCACGCCACGCACCCTCCCGGAAAGGGCAGCACACCACGATGACCCAACCGGCCCCGCACCCCGCCGCCCCGCCTCCCCGGCCCCCGCTCCGGCCCCGCCGCTCCCTGGCGGTCTGCGCGCTGATCGGCGCGGCGCTCATGGCCGCGGTCGACGAGATCGTCTTCCACCAGTTGCTCAACTGGCACCATTTCTACGACCGTTCGACCCCGTCGATCGGGCTGCTCTCCGACGGGCTGCTGCACACCGCGGAGCTGCTGGGCCTGGTGGCCGGTTTCGTGCTCTTCGCCGACATGCGCCGTCGCGGCACCCTCTCCCCCGCCCATGCCCGGGCCGGGCTGTTCCTGGGTCTGGGCGCCTTCCAGCTCTTCGACGGCATCGTCGACCACAAGGTGCTGCGCATCCACCAGATCCGCTACGGCGTCGATCTGCTCCCCTACGACCTGGCGTGGAACGGCCTCGGCCTGGCGCTGCTGGGCGTCGGCGCGGTCCTGGCCGTACGCGCCGGGCGCGCCTCCGGCCCGCCCGGCCGCCCTGGGCCCTCCAAGCCGCCGGAGCCCTCCCGGTGACGCCGGAGCACGTCCACTCCTCCGGTGCGGTCCCGGGTCCCGCGATCCTGCTCGCCGCCGCCGCGCTGCTCGCGGTCGCCTGCTACCTGCTCGCCGCCGCGCGTCTGCGGCACCGCGGCGACGTCTGGCCGTACGCGCGCGACCTGTGCTTCGCGTCCGGTGGCGCGGCCCTGGCCTCGGCCGCCGTCGTCACACCGCCCGGCGGCCCGTTCACCGCCCATATGGCCCGGCACCTGGTGGTCGGCATGGCCGCGCCGCTGCTGCTGGTCCTCGCCCGGCCCCTCACCCTCGCGCTGCGCGTACTGCCCCCCGGCCGCCGCCGGCGCGCCCTGCTGGCCGCGGCGCACTCCCGGCCCGCCGCCTGGCTGGTCTTCCCGCCCCTGGCCGCGCTGCTGGACGTGGGCGGCCTGTGGGTGCTGTACCGCACACCGCTGTGGTCCGCCTCCCACGGCCGGCCCCTCCTCCAGGCGGCGGTGCACTTCCATGTCCAGGCCGCGGGACTGCTGTTCACCTTCGCCGTGTGCCGGCTCGACCCGGTACGGCGCCGGTGGGGCCCGGCCTGGCGCGGCGCCGCGCTGCTGGGCGCGGGGGCGGCGCACGCCGCGCTCGCCAAGTCCCTTTACGCCTCGCCCCCGTACGGCACCGGCTTCGCCCCCGCCGACCTGCACACCGGAGCCCGGCTGATGTACTACGGCGGCGATCTGGTCGAGTTGGCCCTGGCCGTCGTCCTGGCCGTGCAGTGGTACACCGCCGGCGGCCGCGCCCTGGCCCGCGCCCGGCGGCGGTCCCGCGGCACCCGCCCGGCGCCCGCCCGGCATCCGGGTGCCATCCGCATGCGTGCCGCCGCGAACGGCGGGTACGCGAAGGACACAACCCGCAAGGGAGTCACATAGGTCAGCGGATCTCCATGCGCTGACACCGCCGGCGGCCGGGTGTCCGTCCCCCCGCACAGATCGGCCGCCGGCTCCTCCCTTCTCCGGCCGGCCCCCAAACGAGCCGAGACACTCCGACTCCGGCTCGCCTTGGACGAGGAAGCCGGGCCCGGGAGGAGGACGTGCCGCCCGGCGGGTCCGCAAGGGACCCGCGCGAGGCGGCCGCCGTCCGTCCGGTGCCGGGAAGGCCCGGCGCGGATCCCGGCCCACCGGAAGGACTTCGCCGCAGCGTCCGCGGGGCGGGGCGGCAGGACAGCGGGACGACAGGGTGTAGAGCGATAGATCGACAAATACCTGCGGGTGACTTGAGGGGCCGAATGCAGCAGGCCGCCGCGCGGCCGGACCGCACCGGGGTCACGGTGGAAGTCCCCAACGTCTCGAAGGAGATTGATCCCATGCGTCGTCTTGTCCGCGTGTCCGCGGTCGGTGCCGGTCTCTGCTGCGCCCTGTTCGCCGCCGCCCCCGCCGCCACCGCCGCCTCGACCAGCCCCGAGTCGGGCGTCCAGATGTGCTCCGAGCACGTCAACCCCGGCCTGCTGGGCGGTCTGCTCCCGAGTGCGGGCAGCCAGACCAAGGGCTGCATGACCAGCAACGCCACCACGGCGGAGTAATCACTCGGCGGCATCCCGGGTGGGTGCCCCGCGGCCGGGCCGCGGGGCACCCACCCGCCGTTGCGCGGCCCGCCCGCGTCCCGCACGGCCCGTCCCACATGGCCCGCCGCGCACGGGGTACGAGGTCCGCGCGCCACAGGCCGTGGCAGGAAGGAGCCGTGGAGCATGCCGGATTCCGCCCCCGCCCCGAACGGGCCGCTCCCGCCGTACCCGCCGGCCCCCTGGAGCTTCCGGGGGCATCTGTGGGCGGCGCTCCTGCCGGTGCGCCACCGGCTGCCCGTCCCGCCGGACCTCCGTCCGCTGGCGGGCGCCTCCCTGCTGGCGGTCGGGCTCGTCCGGTACCGGGAGGGCACCCTCGTCTACGACGAGCTGGCCATGGGCCCGCTGGTCCGGCGCGGCCGCCGCGCCGGGCTGCTGATCGACCGCATCTGGGTCAGCGACACCGCGTCGGTGCGGGGCGGCCGGGAGATCTGGGGGCTGCCCAAGGAGCTCGCCTCGTTCACGTGGACGGACAGCTCGGTGAGCGTCACCGACCACGACGGCCCGGTCGCCGGGCTGGCCTTCGCCCCGGGAAGGCTCCGGCTCCCGGCTTTTCCGCTGCCCCTTCCGGGTTTCTCCGGCCCGGCCGGGCGGCGGCTGTTCGTCCCGGGCCGCCTGGTGGGGTCCCTGCGCCCCGAGGCGGTGGCGGTCACCTCGTGGTCGGACCGGCTTCCGCCCCTGGAGCGCACCACCGCACGGCTCTCGGTGGCGGTGCGCCCGTTCCGCATGACCGTTCCCGAACCGGTGCGCTGCTGACCACCGGTCACGGCGGCTCCGTGCCCGCCGCCGCCCTCACCAGGGCGGCCAGCCCCTGGTGGACGGCCGGGTCGTCGCAGACCTGGTGGAGCCTGTCCAGGGCGAGCGCGCTCAGCCGCTCGATCCGCCTCTCCACCGCCGCCCGCACCCCCAGCGCGGTCAGGACGTCGCGGAAGCGGGCGAGCCGCTGGGGGGTCAGCGTCCGGTCCCCCAGGCTCTCGCGCAGGACGGCGCGGGCCCCGGCGTCGCCGAGCGCCTCGGCGCGGGCCAGGGCGAGGGCGGCCAGATAGGTGTTCTTGCCCTCCCGTACGTCGTCGCCCGCCGGCTTGCCCGTTCGCCGCGGGTCGCCGAAGACCCCGAGGAGGTCGTCGCGGAGCTGGAAGGCCAGACCCGCCCGCCGGCCCGCCAGGCGCAGCGTGCCGACCAGGGCGGGGGGCGCGCCGCGCAGGGCCGCGCCCAGTTGCAGGGGACGTTCGGCGCTGTAGAGGGCGCTCTTGAGGCAGGCCACGCGCAGCGCCGTCGGCGCCGAGAAGCCCCCCTCGGCCTGGGTGTGCAGATCGAGGAACTGGCCTGCCACCATCTCCGTGCGCATCGCCCGCCACGGCTCCTGGACCCGCTGCCCGGCCGACCCCTCCGGCAGCGCCTCGGCGAACATGTCGTCGGCCCAGACCAGCGCGAGGTCGCCGGCGAGGGTCGCCATCGACGCCCCGTACGCCTCGGGGCTGCCGAGCATCCCCTCGCGCCGGTGGCGGCGGGCGAGGTCGACGTGGAGGGCCGGGCGGCCGCGGCGCAGCGCGGAGTCGTCCATCAGGTCGTCGTGGATCAGCGCGCAGGTCTGGAGCAGTTCCAGGGCCCCGGCGAGCCGGAGGGCGGTGGCCTCGTCGCCGTCCCCCGGGCGCCCTCCGGCGGCGCGCCAGCCCCACCACAGGAAGGCGGCGCGCGTCCGTTTGCCCCCGTGCAGCGCGAACCGTGTGACATCGGCGGCCAGCCGGGCGCGGAAGAGGCCGTCGAGACCGCCTGCCTCCTCGCACCTGCGGTCGGTGTAGCGCCGCAGGGTCTCCTCGAGACCGCGGCGGAACTCGCCGTCGGGTCCCGAGGATTCGCCGCGGGCCGGGGAGGGCGGCAGGTCCGGGTCCGGCGGCCGCCCGCGGGCGCCGCCGGGACCGTCACCGCCGGGGGCGCCGGAACCGGTCGTGGCCATCGGGCGTTCCGCACGAGGTCGTGCCTCGCCCGGCGGTGAGGCGGGGGCGCCTCGCCGGCCGGGGCGCGGGCGGGGTACGGCTGACGGGCATCGCGGCCCCCTCCTCACCGTCGTCCTCGCCGTCGGTGTCCCGGGCACCGGGGACGGCGGGGAACGGGTGCCCTCCCCCGGCGGTGGAGAACCTCCGCCGGGGCGCACGGGCGGGGCTCAGTCCCGGCCGGGCCGGCGGGCGAGCAGGCTGCCGTCGAGGTGGGCCAGCAGGTCCGCGGGGTTCTCGTAGACCTCCGCCGCGCCCGCCTCCTCCAGCTCCCGCCGGGTGATCCCGCCCGAGAGCACCCCCACGCAGGGCACGCCCGCCCGCTCGCACGCCACCACGTCCCACACGGTGTCGCCGACGAAGACGGCCCGGTCCGGGGTGACCCGTGCGTCGTCGAGCGCGGAGCGCACCAGGTCGGGCGCGGGTTTGCTGGCCTCCACGTCGTCGGAGCTGGTCGCGGCGGTCACCGCCTCGTCCGCGCCCACCGCGCGCCGCATCGCCTCCAGTTCGTCGCCGCGCGCGGAACTGGCCAGAACGACCGTCCAGCCGCGGTCGGCGCATGCCCTCAGCAGTTCGGCCGCTCCGTCCAGCGGGGCCAGCCTCGGCCAGTACTCGGCGTACAGGGTGTGGTGGGCTGCGCTGACGGCGGCGGCCTCGTCCGGATCGTGGTCCTCACCGAGGAACCGGGCGAGGAGCTGGTCGCTTCCCATGCCGATGGTCCGGTGGATCACCGACATCGGCACCCGGCGGCCCGACTGCCGCAGCGCCTCCCACCAGGCCACGGTGTGCAGATAGGTGGTGTCCACCAGGGTGCCGTCCACATCGAAGAGCACGGCCCTTCCCGTTCCGTCGCCGCTCATGCGCAGCCCCTTTCCGCCGGTCGGCCTCCCGAGAGGCGTCTTCCCGGTTACCCCCGGACTCCCCGGCCATGGGGCGCGTGATCACCCGGACGAGGGTGTGCTCACCACCCCCTGGGTCCCTTCCCCGGCGGCCCACCGCCGGTGGCACTCCCAGGCGGACAGCGTGCGCCGGCTGGTGAAGCGGCGTGCGCGGCCGGTGACGGGGTCTGTGAACTCCAGTGATCTGGCCAGCAGTTGGAGAGGGCGGCCGAAGTCGTCCGGGGCGGGGTCGGTGACCGCCGGATAGACCGGGTCGCCCAGGATGGGGACGCCCAGGGAACTCATGTGCAGACGCAGCTGGTGGGTGCGGCCGGTCACCGGCACCAGCCGGTAGCGGCCGAGTCCGCCGCGGTGCTCCAGCAGTTCGACGCGGCTGGCGCTGTTGGGCTCCCCCGGCACCTCCCGCGCGGCGATGACCCCGCGCTCCTTGACGATCCGGCTGCGCACCGTGCGCGGCAGCGCGAGGCCCGGGTCGTGGGGCGCCACGGCCTCGTACTCCTTGCGCACCCGCCGGCCCTGGAAGAGGTCCTGGTAGGCGGCGCGGTGCTCGGGGCGGACGGTGAACATCACCACGCCCGCGGTGAGCCGGTCCAGCCGGTGCGCCGGGCTGAGCGCGGGCAGCCCCAGGTCGCGGCGGAGCCGGGCCAGCGCGGTCTCGGTGACGTGGCGGCCGCGCGGCGTGGTGGCCAGGAAGTGCGGCTTGTCCGCGACGACCAGGACGTCGTCGCGGTACAGCACCTCCACCGCGTACGGCACCGGCACCTCCTCCGGCAGCTCCCGGTGGAACCACAGGTGGGCACCCGGCCGGTACGGGGCGGCGGGCGCCAGCGGGCCGTCCGCGCACCAGACGGCCCCCTCGCGCAGCATGGCGTCGATCAGGGCGGGCGCCACCGCGGGCAGCCGGTCGACCAGGTGGTCCCGGACCGTCTCCCAGCGGCCGTCCTCGGGCATCCTGAGGCGGACGGGATCGATCCCGTGGCGCTGCGGCAGGGGGGAGGGCGGCACCGGGCGTCTGCGTCTCATCTCGGGGGCAAGCCTAGTGCCGTGCGGTACCGGGACGGCCGGGCGCCCGGCCCGGCCGCCGGGGCGGGCCGCCGTAGGATCGGGGCGACCGTCCACGCCCCTTCCCGGAGGTGCCGGTGTCCCCCGACCAGAGCCCCCGCGTCCTGACCGACCTCGACGACCGCATCGCGCGGGCGGCACCGGACGAGGGCGGGGCGCTGTGGCGGCTGGCCGAGTCCGGACGGCAGCTCGACGCGAATCTGGTGCGCCTGCCGCCGGGGGCGTCCGTCGGCGAGCACGCCGAGAACGATCTGGACGTCCTGCTGCTCGTGGTCGCCGGCGGCGGGGAGATGGAGGACGGCTCCGGCGGGCGCCGGACGCTCGCCCCCAAGGCCCTGGTGTGGCTGCCGCGCACCTCGCGGCGGGCTCTGCGGGCGGGCCCGGACGGCCTGGTCTACCTGACCGTCCACCGCCGGCGGCCCGGCATGACCGTCGGCGCGCGCCCGTCCTCCGCCGAGCGCGCCGCTCCCGGCGGGGAGGAGGGCGGTGACGAGGGCGGCGAGGGCCCGTGCATGCTGGACCGGGTCTGTCCCGCCTGCGGCCGGATGAACGAGCGGGCGGGCTCGGGCGTCTGCGAGCGGTGCGGCGAGCCGCTGCCGTCGCCGGGGGCCTCGTAGGCGCCCGGCCCGCGGGAACCGCCCCGCCGCCCCGCTTTCCCGGTCGGCACCCGGTCAGCGCCCTTGGCAGCTGTAGAGGAGCAGGAGCAGGAGGGCCGTACCGGCCAGGCTGACCAGCAGGGAGCCCAGGCACCCGGTGCGGTTGGAGAAGAAGACGAACACGGTCACCGTCTCAGGGATCGTCGCGCGGGTGCCCCGGCGGGCGCCGGGGCACCGGGCCGGTGTCCGGCACCGCCCCTGCTCACGTGTGCCCCGAGCTGCCCGCGAAAAGCACCCGGGCGAGTTCGTCGTCCAGCGAGGGGCGGATCTTCGCCGAGCACGCCCCGCCGGTGGCCTCGTCGACCACCTCGATCACGCAGCGGGCCTCGTGCATCGCCTTGGGGCGGTCGGCCGAGGCGCGCCGCGCGACGCGGTCGAAGAACTCCTGGGGGCTCATCCGCATGCCCGAGGCCGGCTCGTCGGGCGCGTACGCAACCCTGCGCAGATGCTCGCCGACCTCGCGTGGGAGCTGGGCGGCCAGCTTCTCCGCGACCGTGGCCGGGACTCGTTCCGCGAGGGTCTCCAGGCTGGCCCGGGTGGCGGTCTCGGCCGCGCCGGGGTTGTCCAGCCGGGCACGCGCCTGTACCTGTCCGAGGAAGGTGTCGTACCGCATGGTCACCTCGTCCCTTCCTTCATCGCTGACCCAGCCCCGGTACCCGGGCGAAACGGGAGGAAACACCCGTTCAGCGGCTCCGGTGACGGCTCGGCTCCGGTCCCGGCGGCAGGTCCGGTCCGGCCCCGGTGACGGGTTCGGGTCGGGGCCGGACCGGAGCCTTCACGAGCGGGCGGCCGTGTCAGGAGCCGCCGCAGACGGTGTCCGGTACGGCCGGGGACCCGGTGGCCGTGAAGCCGAACGTCGCCGAGCCGTCGGGGGCCAGCCGCGCGTTCCAGGCCGCGCCGGTGGCGATCACGGTGTCGCCGGAGCGGGTGAGCGTGGCGTTCCAGACGCTGCCGACCGTGAAACCGCCCTGCGGGGTCCAGCGCACCTGCCAGCCGTCGACGGGTGCGGAACCGTTGTTGCGCACCGTCACCTCGGCCTGGAAACCGCCCGACCACTGGTTGACGACCCGGTAGTCGGCGGTGCACGGCGCCTGTCCGGGGCCGCCCGGCTCACCGGGCTCCTCCGGTTCCTCCGGCTCGCCGGGCTCCCCCGGGCCGGCGTCGGTGTAGGTGAGTCCGTACCCGTAGGGGAACAGCGCGTCCTTGCCGTCGCCGTCGTTGACCGGCTGCTGGCCCGCGGACCGCATCCAGGTCACCGGGAGCTTCCCCGTCGGCGCGTGGCCGCCGTAGAGCACGTCGGCCACCCCCGCGCCCTCGGTGCCCGGCAGCCAGGAGGCGAGCAGCGCGTCCCAGCCGCCGAGCTGCCCCGCGATGTCCAGCGGACGGCCGGAGACGAGCACGACCACGACGGGGACCCCGGAGGCCCTCAGCCGCGAGAGGGTGGTCAGGTCCTCCTGGTCCAGGCCCATCGAGCCGGGCCGGTCGCCCTCCATCTCCGCGTACGGCCTCTCGCCGACCACGGCCACGGCCACGTCGTAGGAGCCGTCGATGCCGTTGCCGTAGCGGTCGTAGGCGACCTTCGAGGGGTCCGACGCCGCGGCCCGCATGCCCTCCAGGATGGTGGTGCCCGGTGTGATGTCACCGCTGGAGCCCTGCCAGGTGATGGTCCAGCCGCCGCTCTGGTTGCCGATGTCGTCGGCGTTCTTCCCCGCCACGAAGACCTTCGCCGACTCGGCCAGCGGCAGCAGCCCGCCGGAGTTCTTCAGCAGCACCTGGGACTTGCGCACCGCCTCCCGGGCGAGTTCACGGTGGGCGGCGGAGCCGATCGTGGAGGTGTAGGAGCGGTCGGTGTAGGGGTTCTCGAACAGACCCAGCTCGAACTTCTTCGCCAGGATGCGGCGGTTGGCGTCGTCGACGCGCTCCATCGGCACCCGTCCGGCCTGCACCTCGCCGCGCAGCAGCTCGATGAACCTGCGGTAGTCGTGGGGCACCATCACCATGTCGATGCCGGCGTTCACCGCGTCGCGGACCTCGGAGGCGGTGAAGCCCTCCCGCCCGTCGAGCTGGTCCACGCCCGCCCAGTCGGACACCACGAAGCCGGTGAAGCCCAGTTCGCCCTTGAGGACGTCGGTGATCAGGTAGCGGTGGCCGTGCAGCTTCGCGCCGTTCCAGCTGCTGTAGGAGACCATCACCGAGCCCACGCCCCGCTCCACCGCCTCGCGGAACGGCGGCAGGTGGATCGCGCGCAGCTCGGCCTCGCTCAGCTCGGTGTTCCCCTGGTCGTCGCCGCCGGTGGTGCCGCCGTCGCCGATGTAGTGCTTTGCGGTGGCCAGGATCGATCCGGGGGCGTCGAGCGAGGCGCCCTGGAGGCCGTCGATCAGCGACGTCATCGCACCGGGCAGTTCGGGCGTCTCGCCGAAGGATTCGTAGGTGCGCCCCCAGCGGTCGTCGCGGGCCACGCACAGGCAGGGCGCGAAGGTCCAGTCGACGCCGGTGCCGGAGACCTCCTCGGCGGTGGCGCGCCCGATCCGCTCCACCAGCCCGGGGTCACGGGTGGCGCCGAGCCCTATGTTGTGGGGGAAGATCGTCGCCCCGCGCACGTTGTTGTGGCCGTGGACGGCGTCCACGCCGTAGATCATGGGGATGCCCAGCGGGGTGGACAGCGCGGTGCGCTGGAAGGAGTCGTACATCTCCGCCCACGCCTGTGGGGTGTTGGGGGTGGGGACGGAGCCGCCGCCGGACAGGACGGAGCCGATGCGGTAGGCCGCCAGGTCCGACCGGTTCTTCAGCGCGCTCCGGTCGACCTGGGTCATCTGGCCGATCTTGTCGTCGAGGGACATGCGGGACAGCAGGTCCTCGACGCGGTCGTCCACCGGCAGGGCCGGGTCCTCGTAGGCGGGTGGCGCGTCGGCCGACGCCGCGGCGGGTGTGCCGTTCAGACTGCAGGCCACCATCAGGCTCACCGCCGCCCCCGCGGTAAGCCGCCGGAGCCGCCCGCGCAACGCGGTGCCGGCCGGTGTCCGCCCCGTCCGCTGTCCGGGGGTCCCTCTCGTCGTCCGTCTCATCGCGGTGCCGTCCTTCCGGTGGGGCCGCGCTCTCGGCACGCGGCCTGTGGGGGCTTCCGGCCCCGGCCCGGTGGCCACCGGGCCGGACGTCCGGCCCCGGCGGAGGAGACACCGGGGCCGGACGCGGAACCGGTTCGCCGGCGCGCCCTCATCGCGCCGCCGGACCGGGGGTTCCCGACCGGGGCTCCAGGCGCGGGGAGCCTTCCGGACGGGTGGTCGAGGTTCAGGGGCGCAGCGGCGGCTCCGCGTTGCGCACCAGCTCCAGCGCCTGCTCCGGGAACCACTGGCCGGCCGCCGGATCGACCATGCCGCGCGCGGGGTCCTGGGGCCCCTCGGTGCCGCGCAGGCACAGGCCGTCCGACTCGCCAGGGATCTTGATCCACAGGCGGGCGTCGTGCAGCGGGTCGCCGGTGCGGGTGGTCGGCCGCGCGCCCAGGCCGCGGTCCGGCGGGTTGCACCACTCCTGCGGGTCCGGGTAGAGGCCCGCCGGCGCGGTCCACGGCCCCTTGCCGTTGCGGCTGGTGTCGGTGACGAAGTGGGGCTGGTCGGACGGGTCTGCGGTGACGTTCTCGTCCAGCCATGCCCGGGCGTCGTTCCTGTCCGACCACTGGTCGGGGCATGAGGCCGCGTCGCCGCCGCCCTGGACGTACTCCACGCAGCCGGACACCAGCTTGCCGTACCAGGCCAGTTCGTCGTCGGCCCGGTAGTTGGAGGCGTTGAGGTAGAAGCCGGCCGTCCGCTCGATTCCGGCCTCGACCAGCCGGGGCACGATGGATCCGACGCCGTGCCAGCCGCTGTGTCCGGCGTCGAGGTAGACGGTGGTGCCGGGCCGGGCCGAGAGGGTCTCGACGGCGTAGCCGATCTCCGCGTAGCGGGCGGCGGTCAGGGTGCCCTCGTCGTCGTCCTGGCCGCAGTCGGAGGGCAGCAGGGCGAGGGAGTCGGGCTCCAGGACGATCAGCGCCCTCTTGCCGCCGAGGCCCCTGGCGACCTCGTCGATCCAGGCCTTGTACTCGGCGGTGTTCGCCGCGCCGCCCGCCGAGTACTGCGAGCAGTCGCGCCCGGGGACGTTGTAGAGGGCCAGCACCGGCAGGGCGCCCTTGCGCGCGGCGTCCCGCACGATGCGGGCCACCTCCTGCCGGATGCGGCTGTCGTCCCCGTTCCCGTCGAGCCAGACGGCCTGGGGGGTGGTCACCATCCGGGCGATGCCGGCGGCGTCCCGGTACTCCCCCGCCTCCGCCAGTTCCCCGATCTGCGTGTACGCGTCGGGGTTGGCCGGCGGTACGTACAGGCGCTCCCCGCCCCGTCCCCGCTCCTGCGCTCCCTCCGCGGCCCGGTCGGCGGCCCCTGCCGTCCCGGCGGCCCCGGCGACCAGTGCCAGCGCGGCGGCTGCTGCGGCCGCTGCGATGACGGTCCCTCTTCTGCCTCTGTGCACGTTCCCGGCTCCTGACGTGGGCGGTCCGACGGAGCACTCCCCCGCGGCACGGCCCGCCGCTTCATGGGAGCGCTCCCATGCTCGCTGCCAGACCTTCCTCCCGTCAGCGCCGCCCGTCAAGACCCCTGCCCGGTTTTTCCGCGGAGCCCGCCGCGTCCCGCGCCCCGCACCAGGGGTTTCCGTTGCGGAGGCGAAGGGCGGGGGCGGCGGCGGAGCACCCGCCCCGCGGCGCGCTCCTCTAGAGTCGGAGGCATGGCTGCAGACGAGGCGAGCGTACGGATCGACAGCTGGATCTGGTCCGTCCGGCTCACCAAGACACGTTCGATGGCCGCCGACGCCTGCCGCGGGGGCCACGTCCGCGTCAACGGAGACCGCGTGAAGGCCTCCCACCCGGTGCGCCCCGGCGACGAGGTGCGGCTGCGCCATCTGGGCCGCGACCGGATCGTCGTCGTCACGCGCCTGGTGCGCAAGCGGGTCGGCGCCGCCGTCGCGGCGGAGTGCTTCGTCGACAACAGCCCGCCCCCGCCCCCGCGCGAGTACACCGCCCCGGCGGCCCGGCGCGACCGCGGCGCCGGCCGCCCGACCAAGCGGGAGCGGCGCGAGATCGAGCGGCTGCGCGGTCGCTGACCCCGGCCGCCGCGTGGACCGGGCCGTACGCCGACGGCGTACGGCCCGGTCCACGCGGCCGAGACCGCACGTCCGCACCCTCGCACGGCCGCCCGGATTCGCGGCGGGGAATCCCCGGCCGCCCAGATCCCGGTCACACCGCGACACCGGCGCCCCCGGTGGTTCCGCTCCCCCGGAGCCGCCCCCCGCACTATCGTCCAATTTTCAATCATTCGCCGGACGGCGCCGTCGGCGGACCGCGGCGAGGCAGGCCCGAGGGCGCGGCCGGACGTGCTGTCAGGTGATGCGAAGTACGCCCCCACCTGTTTTCTTTTGACACCGCGTATGACTAACATCGCTCCGTCCTGCGCCGCCCTCACCAGCGGCGACCCGTCACCGTGAACCACTGCTGGGGAGAGATGGCACTGCGCACCCGTGTGCCGAGACGGCAGGGGCGGTCGGCGAGCAAAACGTTCCGCCTGGGTTCGCTGCGTCCGAACTCGATCCGGACGGCCCTGCTCATCCTGGCCGTCGTGCCCAGCCTCGCCATGATCGCCCTGTGGGGCGTCAGCACCGCTCAGTGGGCGCGGGACTGGGAGGTCCAGAAGGACGAGAAGGCCCTCGCCGCCCGCGCCGGCACCCCGGCCAACGCCGTCTACTTCAACCTCCAGGAGGAGCGGCGCCTCAGCGCCGAGATGCTGGCCGATCCCGACGGCCCGACCCGCGCCGCCCTGCGCGAGCAGCGCGCCCGGACCGACGAGGCCATTCGCGCCTTCCGCTCGCTGTCCGGCATCGACGCCTCCAACGCGCCCGAGGACCTGCGGGAGATCGTCGAGCTGACCCGCTCGGACATGCTCCGCATCGACCGCATCCGCCAGAGCGTGGACAACGGAGTGGCGGGCCAGGCCGACGTCTTCCGCTACTTCACCGAGCTGATCGCCGTCGACCTGCGGCTCTTCGAGACCCTGAGCCGCTCGCGGAACAGCGAGGTGACGGCCCGGGCCAGGGTTCTGATCGACCTGTTCTGGGCCAAGGAGATGCTCTCCCGCGAGGACGCCCTGCTCGCCCGGGGCTGGGACACCCGCCGGATCACCAGCGGCGAGCACTCCAACCTGACCGAGTGGATCGGTGCGCAGCAGTTCCTGCTGGAGAGCCGGATCGCTCCCCACCTGCCGCACGAGGACCTCCTGCTGTACCGCCAGATGACCACCAGCAGCCACTGGCTGGGCAAGGCCGAGACGGAGCGGGTGCTGCTGGGCGCGCACTCCCACAACGGGACGTCCGGCGTCCCCCTGCCCGACTCCGAGGCCGAGTGGCGCGAGTCGGTGGACGCGATCACCCCGCAGTTCCAGAAGCTGGTGACGAACCGGACCATCGACATCAACCGGGTCGGCGACGAGGCGCTGGCGTCCCTGGAGCGCCGCATGACGATCGTCGCCGCCATCGGCCTGGTCGCGGTCCTCCTGGTCGTCACGCTCAGCCTGCGGACCGCGAGCGTCCTGCGACGGCGCATCACATCGCTGCGCCGGGAGGCCCTGGAGCTGGAGAGGAAGCTGCCGGACGTCGTCGAACGGCTGCGCCGCGGCGAGGCGGTCGACACCGAGACCGAGGTGCCCCGGGTCAGCCACGAGAGGGACGAACTGGGCCGGCTGGGCCAGGCGCTCAACCTCGCGGGCCGCAGCGCCGTCGAGACCGCCGTACGGGAGGTCGAACAGCACCGCGGCTTCGAGCGCCTGCTCCAGCGCATCGCCCGCCGCACCCAGCTCCTCATCGGCCTCCAGATGAAGAAGCTCGACGAGATGGAGCGCCGCCACGAGGACCCGGAGGTGCTGGAGGGCCTGTTCGACCTCGACCACCTGACGGCCCGTCTGCGCCGCTACGAGGAGAACCTGGTCATCCTCGGCGGCGGCCAGCCGCAGCGGCGCTGGCGCAAGCCGGTGAAGATGCTCGACGTGCTGCGCGCCGCGCTGGGCGAGGTGCAGGACTACCGGCGCATCCAGGTCGAGGTCGAGGGCCGGCCCTGGCTGACCGGCCGCGCCGTGGGCCCGGTGGTGCACGTGCTGGCCGAGCTGATGGAGAACGCCGCCGCGTTCTCCAAGCCGCCCACCCCCGTGGAGGTGCGGGCCGGCATGGTCGGGCGGGGCCTGGTCGTGGAGATCGAGGACCGCGGCCTGGGCATGGAGCCGGACGAGTACGAGCGGGTCAACCGGCTCATCACCGACCCGCCCCGCGCCGACATGCTCTCCCGCGCCGACGACGTCCGGCTCGGTCTGTACGTGGTCGCGCGGCTCGCCTCCGGGCTGGGTCTGGGGGTCGAGTTCCGGCCGTCGGTGTTCGGCGGCACCCGGGTGATCGTCCACATCCCCGAGGAACTGGTGGCGGAACGGCCCGCCGACGACGAGCCCCGGAGGGCCGGCGCACGCCGTGAGGCGGACGCCGTACACGGCAGCGCCGCCGGCGGCGGGAGCGCGCAGCCGGCCGGCGGGCCCCCCGCGCCGCTGCCCGTGCGGTCCCGCGGCCGGGCGATGTCCGCGGTCGTCCCCGCTCCGGCGGGCCCGCCGTCGGCCGAAGCGGCCCGGGACGCCGAGGACACCGGGAACGCCCGGGACACCGAAGCCGCCGGGAACTCCGACGGCGCCGGAGAGGCGCAGCACGACGGCGCGGCGGCCGGGCCGCTGCCCAAGCGCGTCCGCCAGGCCAGCCTCGTCCCCGAGCTGCGGAAGCCGGCCGCCCGGAGGGCCCCCGCTCCCGACGAGGACACGCTCACCCTGCGCCCGGAGCCCGCCCGTTCCGGCGCCGCCATCGGCGCCTTCCAGCGGCAGTCCCGCATCGCCAGGCGGCAGGCCGCCCCCGACGCCCCCTCCACAACCGGCGGCAGCACGCCGGGTCAGAGCCGACCCAAGACGGAAGACCGAACATGACACAGCGAACCACCGCCACCAACCAAGACCTGGACTGGCTGCTGGACGGTCTGGTCGAGCAGGTGCCGGGCACCCGGCACGCCGTCGTCCTGTCGGACGACGGGCTGGTGATCAGTCAGTCGGGCACCATCGAACGCACCGCCGCCGAGCGGCTGGCCGCCGTGGCCACCGGCCAGCAGAGCCTGGCCCGCGGCGTCGACGAGCTGTTCGACGGCGGCCCGGTGCAGCAGGTCATCGTGGAGCTGGCCAACCTGTGGCTGTTCATCACCGCGGCCGGCAAGGGCACCCACCTGGCCGTCGTCGCCTCCCAGGACGTGGACGCCGAGGTGATGGCGGTGGCCATGCACACCCTCGTCCAGCAGGTCGGCCAGAAGCTCGGCACCGAGGCCCGGTCCGGCACCCCGGCCTCCGGCAGGGGTGGACGTGGGTGAACCACTGGACGGACAGTCTGGAGTCCGACGGAGAAGAAGAGGACTCACTGGTCCGGCCGTACACCATCACACGCGGCCGCACCGCTCCGCAGCGCGACGACCTCACCCTGATCACGGTGGTGACGACGGTCGAGCCCGAGGAGGGCCGGCCCGCCGGGCGGCGGCTGGAGCCGGAGCACCGGGCCATCGTCGAGCAGTGCCGCGAGCCGGCCGCGGTGGCGGAGATCGCCGCTGAGCTGGACCTGCCCGTGTCGGTGACGAAGATCCTGATCGGCGATCTCGCGGCGCTCGGCAGAGTGACGATCCGTCCGCCGCTGGCGGACGGGGGAAGTGGTGGACTGAACGTGGAAACTCTTCAGGCGGTGAGGGATGGGCTCCAGAGACTCTGACGGTACGACGGGCCCCCTGGCCGTCAAGATCCTCGTCGCCGGGGGCTTCGGGGTGGGCAAGACCACGATGGTGGGGGCGGTCAGCGAGGTGGCCCCCCTGCGCACCGAGGAGTACCTGACCGAGGCCAGCGTCGGAGTGGACGACATCGGCGGGGTCGCGGACAAGGCCACCACCACGGTGGCGCTCGACTTCGGCCGGATCACCGTCAACCCCGAGCTGGTGGTCTACCTCTTCGGCACCCCGGGCCAGGAGCGTTTCTGGTTCATGTGGAACGACCTGGTCAACGGCGCCCTCGGCGCGGTCGTCCTGGTCGACACCCGGCGGCTGGAGGTCAGCTTCGCCTCCATCGACTTCTTCGAGAGCCGGGGCATCCCCTTCGTGGTGGGCGTCAACTGCTTCCACGGCCGCTGCGACCGCACCGAGCAGGAGGTGCGCGACGCCCTCGACCTCGACCCGGGCGTCCCGCTGCTGCTGGGGGACGTACGGCGGCCCGAGACCGGCCGCGATCTGCTGGTCGCCCTGATCGACCTGCTGATGGCCCGGTCCGCGCCGGTCCACGAGCCGGCCGGCTGACCGGCGGCGGGGCCGCCCCTCCCCCGCCCGCCGGCGCGCTCCGGCACGCGCTCCGCACACGCTCCTCCCGGCACGCTCCTCCTGCCGGAGGCTCTCCTGAAAGGAAGTCATGTCCCCGGCCCCTACCGTTCTCATCGTCGGAGGCGGGATCTGCGGCAACGCCCTCGCCGTCCTGCTGCGCCGCGCGGGCATCGGAGTCGACCTGGTGGAGGTCTCCTCCGACTGGAACGTCCAGGGCTCCGGCATCACCCTCCAGGGCAACGCCCTGCGGGTGCTGCGCGAGGTGGGCGTGTGGGAGGAGGTCGGCAGGGCGGGCTTCGGCTTCGACACCCTCGGGCTGATCGCCCCGGACGGCACGGTGCTGCACGTCGCCGAGGACATCCGTACCGGCGGACCCGGGCTGCCCGCCACCTTGGGCATACGCCGCCCCGATCTCCAGCGCGTCCTGACCGGCGCCGTACGCGCGGCCGGGGCCCGCGTCCGGCTCGGCTGCACGGTGGAGTCCCTGGAACAGGACGGCGGCGGGGTGGACGTCCGCCTCACCGACGGCACCGCCGGCCGCTACGACCTGGTGGTCGCCGCCGACGGGCTGGGCTCCCCCGTCCGCGCGATGATCGGGATCGAGGACCGGCCCGAGCCCACCGGAATGGGCATCTGGCGTGTCACCGCGCCCCGCCCGCGGGGCGTGGAGCGCACCGATCTGGCCTACGGCGGCCCCGCCTACATCGCCGGCTACTGCCCCACCGGCGAGGACTCCCTCTACGCCTATCTGGTCGAGCCCGCGCGCGAGCGCGCCGAGCTGCCCCCCTCCTCGTACGCCGCCCGGATGCGCGAACTGGCCGCGGGCTACGGCGGCGCCTGGGAGGAGATCCGCTCCTCCATCTCGGAGGACTCCGCGGTCAACTACACCTGGTTCCACCGGCTCCTGGTCGAGGGGCCGTGGCACCGCGGCCGGGTCGTGCTGGCCGGGGACGCGGCCCACGCCTGCCCGCCCACCCTCGCCCAGGGCGCGGCGATGTCCCTGGAGGACGCCCTCGTCCTGGCCGAGCTGCTCGCCGGCGGCGCCGGCTGGGACGAGAAGCTGCCGGCCGCCTACCGGGAGCGCCGCATGCCGCGGGTGCGCATGGTCGTGGAGAACTCCGTGCGGCTGGGCTCCTGGCTGATGGAGGGCGTGCGGGACGCGGACGTGCCCGGGCTGATCGGCCGGACCATGACGGTGCTCGGCGAGCGCCCGTAGAGCGGTGTCCTTCCGGTGCTTCGCGGTCCGCGCGCTCCGCCGAAGGCTCATAGCAGTCCTTCACCATCCCCAAAACCCGTTTATCGTTCCGGCATGTTCGATTCGCGGCACATCAGGACCTTCCACGAGGTGGTCCGCACCGGTTCGTACTCGGCGGCGGCCCGCTCCCTGGGATACACACAGCCCGCGATCACCCAGCAGATGAAGGCGCTGGAACGGGCGGTGGGCACTCCGCTGTTCCTGCGGGCCGGCCGGCGGATGCGGCTCACCGAGGCGGGCGAGGCGCTGTCCCGGCACGCCGGCGCGATCCTGGGCAGCATGGAGGCCGCCCGGCAGCAGATGGCGGCGCTGACCAGGCTGCGCGCGGGCCGGGTGCGGGTGTGCGCCTTCCCCAGCGCCGGGGCCACCCTGGTGCCGGAGGCGCTCGCGCGACTGGCGGCCGACCACCCGGGCGTGCGGGTGGAGCTACAGGAGAGCGAGCCGCCGGAGTCGCTGGACCGCGTGGTGCGCGGCGAGTGCGACATCACCCTGGCCTTCACCTACCCCGGGCTGCGCGAGCAGGTGCCCGACGAACTGGTGGAGATCCCGCTGCTGGAGGACCAGCTCACCGTGCTGCTGCCCACCGGGCATCCGATGGCCCGGCGGCGGGCGGTCCGGCTGGCGGAACTGGCGGACGAGCGATGGATCGCCGGGTGCCTGCGCTGCCGCACCAACTTCCTGCACGAGTGCGCCGAGCTGGGTTTCGCCCCCGACATCGTCTTCACCACCGACGACAACCTCGTGGTGCAGAGCCTGGTCGCCGAGGGGCTGGGCATCGCCATGATGCCGGGGCTGGTGCTGTCCTTCCTGGTCCACCGGAAGGTCACCGGGCGCGCCCTGGAGCCGGCCGCCCGGCGGCAGGTCTCGGCGTACGTGCTCCGCGAACATCTGCGGATACCGGCCACCGCGCTGGTGCTCCGGGAGCTGGAGGCGGTGGCGGCGAACCGCACCGGCTGCTGAGGCCGGCCGCCGCACGGCCCGCCCCCCGCCCCGTCCATAAGCAGGATTCGGGGAAAGGCGAAGAAACCCTCGTTGGACGTGATGGATGTTCGGGCGCGACGCTGCGGGCATGGCCGCTTCGCTCCCCTCCACCGCACACCCCGCCGTCCTCCCGGCCGCCCGTGCCGCGGGCCCGCGGACGACCGGCCGCCTCGCCGCCCTCGTCGCGGACATCCGCGAGGCCGTGGGACGGGGTCTGCCGCCGGACCCGACCGCGTACCTGGTCGGCGAGAAGCTGGCGCCCCACCTCGGCGCCGCCGACCTGCTCACCCCCGAGCAGTGCGAGGGCGACCCCGAGCGCTACCGCCAGCACCTGCTGCACGCCGAGGCCGACGGCGGCTTCTCGGTCGTGGCCCTCGTCTGGCTGCCGGGCCAGCGCACCTCCGTGCACGACCACGTCTCCTGGTGCGTCACCGGGGTCCACGAGGGCGAGGAGCACGAGCGCCGCTACCGGCTGCTGCCCGCCGACTCCCCCGGCGGGCGGGCACGGCTGGTCGCCACCGAGGACGCGGTGAACCCGCAGGGCTCGGTGTGCGGCTTCGCGCCCCCCGGCGACATCCACCGGGTCTGGAACGGCGGCCCGGGCAAGGCCGTGTCCATCCACGTCTACGGAGCCGACATCTCCCGGCTGGGCAGCAGCGTCCGCCGGGTCTACGACCTGCCCGCCGACCGCTGATGGCGCTGCTCGGGCAGCGTCCGGGACGGCAGGCCGGGAACCACGGCGCCGAGGACCGCGCTCCCGCCCGCCCGCCCGGGCCGGGCCTCCGGCGCCGGGGCGTACCCGGCCCGCTGCCCGGCCTCGCCCTCGCCGCGGGCGGCACCGCGCTGGCCTGGGCCGTGCACCGGCTGCTACCGGGGGTGCCGATGCTGACCGCGGCGGTCGTGCTGGGCGTCGCCGCCGCCCACCTCCCCGCGGTGGGCCGGTTCGCCTCCGGCACCGGCCGGCCCGGACTCTCCCTGGCCGGAAGACGGCTGATGCGCGCCGGCGTGGTGCTGCTGGGCCTGGAGCTGAGCCTGGGCGACGTGCTGGGGCTGGGCTGGACGACCGTCGGCATGGTGCTGGCGGTGGTGGCCTCGACCTTCTTCGGCACCCTGTGGCTGGGCCGCCGGCTCGGCCTGCGCGGGGACCAGCCGCTGCTGGTCGCCACCGGCTACTCGATCTGCGGTGCCTCCGCGATCGGCGCGGTCGGCGAGGCGCGCGGCAGCGACGAGCGGGACACGGCCGCCTCCGTGGCGCTGGTGACCCTGTGCGGCACGCTGGCCATCGTCGTCCTGCCGCTGCTGCACCACCCCCTCGGCCTGGACGACTCCCAGTTCGGGCGCTGGGTCGGCGCCGGTGTGCACGACGTGGGCCAGGTGGTGGCGGCCGCCCAGACCGCGGGCCCGGCGGCGCTGGGCGAGGCGGTGCTGGTGAAGCTGATGCGGGTGCTGCTGCTGGCTCCGCTGGTCGCGGCGGTGGCCGTCGCGGCGGTACGGCGCGGCAGGGACGGCCGGGACGGTCGGGACGGGGAGCCGCGCGGCAGGCGTCCCCCGCTGGTTCCGCTGTTCGTGGCCGGATTCCTGGCGGCAGTGGCCGTACGCACCACCGGGGCCGTCCCGGCCGGCGCGCTGGAGGCCGCCGCGACGGTCCGGGAGTTCGTCCTCGCCGCCGCGCTCGTCGGCCTGGGCAGCGCCGTCCACCTGCCCTCCCTGGCGCGGACCGGCATGCGGCTGGCCGTGCTCGGGGCCTGCTCGTGGGTGGTCGTCGCCGGGGTCTCCTACGCAGGCGTGCTGCTCACCACCTGACGCCCGCGGGGCCGCCCTCCGCCTCCCTTGCCGGGCGCCCATGAAGGGACGCCCGGCGGGGAAGGCGGACGATAGCGGACATCCCGACAAGGAGAGCACGAGATGGCCAACATCGAACCGAGCTCCGTCAATCCGGTCAGCGATGCCTGGAACACGGTGGCCAGCTACTCCTCCTACACGGAGGCCCAGACCGCCGTGGACCGCCTCTCCGACGAGCGCTTTCCCGTGGAGCAGATCGACATCGTCGGTTCCGACCTGCGCCTGGTCGAGCATGTCACCGGGCGGATGACCAAGGGCCGGGCGGCCGCCATGGGAGCCGCCAGCGGCGCCTGGTTCGGGCTCTTCATCGGCCTGCTGGTGGGGCTGTTCACCACCGGCGGCGCCTGGCTCGGGCTGATTCTCGGCGGCATCCTCATCGGCGCGCTGTGGGGGGCGGTCTTCGGGTTCGTCGGCCACGCCGCGACCGGCGGGCAGCGCGACTTCTCCTCCACCCGGTCCCTGGCCGCCGCCCGCTACGACGTCATCGTGCGCGGCGGGCACGCCGACCACGCGCGGGGCATCCTCCAGCGCGAGGGGCTGGCGGGCACGGCATGACCACGACATCGACGGGCAGTGGCCGCGCAGGGCCGGCCGGCCTCCCCGGCTCACCGGTCCGAGGCCGGACCGGGAGAGCTACGGCGGCGAGACCGGCACCCTGTGGTTCGACGACATGACCGTCGGCGGCCCCCGCACCGGCTGCTGGCCGCCTCCCGCGCCCCCGCACCCCCACGGGAGGAGCCTCGGCACGCGCACGCGCCCACGGTGCCGGGCGCGTGCCGAGGACATGGGCGGCGCCGGGGCCCCGCGTCCGGCTCACCCCTCCCCGACGGCCCCGCGGTCGCGGTGCAGCAGCGCCCGCTCCGCCGCCGTCCACGCCGTGGTCGTGGCCAGGTAGAGGCCGGCGGCCAGCGGTACGAACGCGGCGGTCGCCAGGGTGCCGAAGGAGAGCAGCGGCAGGACCCTCGCCAGGCCCGGCGCTCCGGGCATCTCCGCCGGGAGCGCCGCCGTGCGCGCCCGCCGGTACGTCCAGGTCGCCACGGCGGCGATCACCGCGAACAGGCCGAGGTACACCAGCCCCTGCGGGCCGAACACCCCGCCGTCCGCGAGCGCGTCGGCGTAGACACCGCCCAGCGGGGCCGCTCCCAGCCGGTCCTCCAGCAGTCCGTTGGGCTCGCCGCCCACCCGCTCCGCCGTGAACAGCCGGTACATCACGAAGAAGACGGGCAGTTGCGCCAGCATCGGCAGGCAGCCCGCCGCCGGTGAGACGCCCTCACGGGCGTGCAGTTCCAGCAGGGCGCGCCGCAGCCGCTCGGGGTCCGCGCCGTGCCGCCTCCTCAGCTCGGCGACCCGCGGGGCGAGGCAGGCCCGGGTCTTCTCCGCCCGCGCCCCGGCCCGGGCCAGAGGGTGGAGCAGTGCGCGTACGCACACGGTGGCCACCACGATCGCGGCGGCGGTCGCGGAGGTGGCGAAGAGCGGTTCGAGCGCGCCGGCCAGCAGCGCGAAGAGGTGGACGATGGCGGACATGGCTGAGCCCTCCCGGGGTCTCGTCGTGCCGGAGTGAGGAGACGTCGGCGTGACGAGCCGTGCGGGCGCGGCCCCGGTGAAGGGTCCGCCGCGGTTCTTCCGCGCCTACCCGGCCGTCGGGAGGGGACGGCCGGGCGCCCGGGGCCGCGGGCGGCCCGAGGCGTCGGGATCGCGCTGCGGCAGGAAGGCGGTGCGGCGCTCCCGGTCGCGCAGGGCGGTGCGGACGCGCGCGGGCGGGGCGGGCCTGGCGCGGCACGCGGTGAGGAGAGCGGCCACGGCGAGGGCGGTGCCCGCGGCGGCGGTGGCGGCCAGGGCCGCGGCCGCCTCCGCCAGACCACCGCCGTGGGCGGACTGGAGGCCCGTCAGGAGCATCAGCAGCGCCGTCAGCACCGGGGGGACCAGGAGGGCGGGCGGCGGGAGGGCGATGTGCCGCCGCAGCGCACAGGAGGCACCCGTCAGGCCCGAGGACCCGCCGTACGGCATGTGCGCCTCCCCCTTCCCGCTTCCCGCGGCTCCCTCCCCGGCGGCCCCGTCCGCTCGCGCCGGCCGCCACCGATGCTAGCCCAGACGCCCCGGAGCGGTCCCGGGGTTCCAGGAGGGCTTCCTGCCGCTGAGTCCCACGGCGCGGTCCAGCAGCGGGGAGTCGCCGGGGACCTCGACGACGGGGCCGAACACACCCGCCCTCCCCGCCTCGTCCGTCGACTGCGACAGCAGGTCGATCGACACCCGCAGGCTCGCCTCGTCGCAGTCGTACTCCTGGCCCGTGGCGCGGGCGATGTCCCAGCCGTGGATGAGGAGTTCGTTCAGGGCGACACGGCCGGCCACCGCGGCGGGCAGGGTGACGCCGCCGGCCTGGGTGGTTCCCTCCCACGCCGAGGGTTCCCGCCATGCCGCGACGAGTCCGTCCAGGGCCCTGGGGACGGCGTCGCGCCAGTCGGCGGGCAGCAGCGCGGCGGAGGGCCGGGAGGCGGAGGGGTCGGTCCGGGTCGCGGGCCCCAGGTCCTTGCGGGCGGCGTCCCGGAAGGCGATGCTCAGGCCGAGCACATGGTGGACCAGATCGCCGACGGTGGCCGCCTCGCACGGTGTCGGCGCGGAAAGCCACCCGTCGGCGACCCCCTCCAGCACCAGGGCCATTCGCCGGGCCGGGGGTTCCAGATCGGGCATCGCGGTCATCTCGCGTTCCTTCCTCTCACGGGTGCACCGGTTCGCGCGGCCCCGTACGGGCGCGCAGGTGTGGGGACCGGCACGGTGCGAGGAACTCATCGCCCTCGCGATGGGTGGCGTACGTCTCCCCGGCGCGGGGCATGACCGCCGCCGCCACGGGTAGCCGCCCGCTGGTCCGCCACCGCCCACCGGCCGGACGCGCCCTGAGGGGGTGTGCCCGGATGGCGGGCGCGGCGGCGGGCGCTCGATCGGCACGTGAAACGATCTGGGCGCGGCGAACGGCCGCACCACGGGTCGCTCACGGCACCCGTGAAACGAGAGGAAGGATCCGCACCATGGCGACCACCGCGACCCGGACCGAGCACCCGCCGATCTACGAGGGTCTGCTGGAGGAGCTCGGGGACGTACCCACCGAGACGCGCGAGGCGGCCGAGCGAATACTGCGCGAGACCCGTGAGGTCCTGGACTGGAGAGAGCCGGGCGAGGCGCAGCGCCGGCCCGAGTGACTCCGGGCCGCCCGGCCCCCGCCCCGGGAGCGCCGGGCGGTGCCGTCAGGCGGTGACCGGGAGCGGCACCAGGAAGAATTCCCGGCCGTCGTGTCCGACCACGCGCACCGGGTGGGAGGGCAGCGCGCCGAAGACGGCCGCCGCCACCGCCTCCGGTGCGTCGTCGGCGGTGATCGGCGGCCCGAGGGCCGCCCGGATCGCCTCCCGGGACGTGGGCGAGGGGGCCTTGCGCCCGGCGAGCGCGGCGCACTCGTCGATCTGCTCGTCGCTCAGGTCCGGCCCGTATCCCCTGCGGCGCGCCTCGGCGGCCACCACGGTGGCCAGGGCGGCGCGGTTGTGGTCGCGGCAGACGTCCCCGGGCGTTCCCCTGGGGTGGAAGTGGCGGGCGGTTCCGATCGAGATCGAGGACAACGCGGCCTCCGTGCAGAGGTGGAAGAGGAGGGGCGGGCGGGGCTCCCTCCGGGCGCCGGCGTTCCGGGCCCCGCGCCCGTCGGCCGCCGCACGTCGTCTGCCGCGGCGGCGCGGCGGCGGGCAGCCGGGGCGCCTTCCATGGTACGGCCGCGTTCCGGCGGCTCGCGGCCCCGTCGGCGTCCGGTGGAGGGATGGGAAGGCCCCGGTCGAGACGGGGGAGAACTCGACCGGGGCCGGTTGAGAGGCGGGTGCCCGGGAGGCGGCGCCCCGGGGGAAGAGGCGCGTCGGCGTCCGTCGGCACCCACATCTGATTCAACCGTAAACCACTCTGGAGTGTTCCCGCACACCGGGTTCCTCTCGCGCTTCCGCACAGTTTCCCCCGGCGTTCCCGGGTGACCGGACGGCGGCTGGGTAGCGGAACACCATGAGGACAAACCGCCCCATCTCTCACATACTCCGGGGGCGGCGGGCGACTCTGCTCTGGGCCGTCCTGCTCGCCCTCGCCACCGCCCTCCTCACCCCTGCGGGCGGCGCCCGCGCGGCCACCGACCTCGGCGAGGTCGCCGCCGCGCTGCGGGACGATCCCGTCTACGTCGATCCGGCCGCCTCCGACAAGCTCTCCGAGACCGAGGCCGACCGGCTCGCCGAGCAGATCCGGGCCGGCGACGTCCCCGTCTACATCGCCGTCCTGCCGGCCGACTCCTCCTACGGGGGCGACGCCGTCTTCGACCGGCTGCGCTCGGAGGTGGGGCGTCCCGGCGTGTACGCCGTAGCACTGGGCTCGCAGTTCGGCGCGGCCTCGGACGCCGGTGTGCTGGCCGGCTCGACCGCGAGCGAGCTGGCCCAGCGCAACCTGCGGGAGCACTCCGGCGAACCGGACCGGATCCTCAGCGGCTTCGTCACCGACGTGCAGTCGGCCGCGCGCACCGACGGCGGCGGCACAGGCGGTTACGGCGACCGGGACACCACCGGCGGAGGCGGAGGCGTCCTGGTGGGCTTCCTGGCCGTGCTGGCGGTGTTCGCGCTCGGCGGCCTGTTCCTGACGCGGCGCTCGCGCAAGCGGCAGCAGGAGGAGGAGCGGGCCGAACTGGAGCAGGTGCGGGCGGCGGTCCAGGAGGACATCACCTCCTACGGCGAGGCCCTGGACCGGCTGGACTTCTCCCCCTCCGCCCCCGGTGTCGCCCCGGAGATGCTCGACGACTACCGGCGGGCGCTGGACGCGTACGAGAAGGCCAAGGACGCCTCCGACGCGGCCCGCCGCCCCGGCGACGTGCGGGCGGTGTCCGAGGCGCTGGAGGACGGCCGGTTCGCCCTGGCCGTGCTGGACGCCCGGCGGGAGGGGCGGGAACTGCCGCAGCGGCGGCCTCCGTGCTTCTTCGACCCCCGGCACGGGCCGTCGGTGCGCGATGCGGAGTGGGCGCCCCCGGGCGGCTCGCCCCGCGAGGTGCCGGTCTGCGCGGCCGACGCCGCCCGGCTCGACGACGGACTGGACCCGGCGGTGCGGACCGTGCCGACCGCGACCGGTGAGCGGGTGCCCTACTGGGACGCCGGCCCGGCCTACGGTCCGTGGATGGGCGGCTACTACGGCGGCTACGGCTCGATGCTGCTGCCGGGCCTGCTCTTCGGAACGGTCCTGGGCAGCAGCATGGGCGGCTGGGGCTACGGCTACGGACCCGGCTGGGGTCACGGCGGCGAGGACGGCGGCGGCGGGGGCGACTTCGGCGGAGGCTTCGGCGGCGGGGACTTCGGCGGCGGTTTCGGCGGAGGCTTCGGCGGCGGGGGCGATTTCTGAGGGCCCCTCCGCCGTGCGCCCCGGGCCGGACTCCTTCCGGGCCCGGCCCGGGGCACATCGCACCGTCATGCCGTGCGGGGCGTCATGCCGTACGGCGGCGGAAGAGCATCCCGGAGGCCGCGACGGAGACGGCGAGGATCCCGGCGCACCAGGCCAGGGCCTGCCAGAGCGCACCGCCGACCGGCTGCCCCAGCAGCAGCCCCCGCAGCGACTCGATGACCGGGGTGACCGGCTGGTTCCCGGCGAAACCGTGGAGCCAGCCCGGCATGGTGTCCACGAGGACGAAGGCACTGCTCGGGTAGGGCAGGAACAGCACGAGGAAGGTGAAGCCGCTCGCGGCCTCGGTGGACTTCGCGAGCAGGCCCACCGCGGCGGACAGCCAGGACAGGGCCAGGACGTAGGCCGCCAGGACACCCGCCGCGGCAGCCCAGCCGGCCGCCCCCGCCTCCGGCCGGAAGCCGATGGCCAGGGCGACGGCGAGCACCACACCCGTGGCGGCGGCGTTGCGCGCGGCGCTCGCCGCCACGTGCCCGGCCAGAAAGGAGGTGCCGCCGACGTCCAGGGACCGGAAGCGGTCGACGACGCCCTCGGCCATGTCGCCCGCGACGCCGACGGCCGTCGCCGCGGCCCCGTAACCGGCGCACAGCACCAGCACCCCGGGGACGACATAGGTGACGTACCGGGTGCCGGTGTCGATCGCCCCTCCGAAGAAGTAGACGAACACCAGCATCAGCATCACCGGCAGTATCAGCGAGGTGAGCAGGGCGTCGGTGTTGCGCGCGGACAGCCGTGTGCAGCGGGCGGCCATGACCAGGGAGTGGGTCAGGACGCGGGCCGGGGCCCCGGGCGCGGCGGCACGGGGTGCGGTGAGGTCAGACACCGGCGGGCTCCTTGCGGTCGGCGGATGCGGCGGCCCGGCCGGTGAGGGCCAGGAAGACGTCGTCGAGGGTGGTCTCGTGCACGGTGAAGCGGGTCACCGCGCCCCGTTCCGGGTCGATCTCCTCCAGCAGCGCCCGCACGTGGGATGCGCTCCCGTCGGTGGGGACCCCGAGGAGGAGCCGGTCCGGTTGGCGGTGCACGGCGCGCCCGCCGAGCAGTTCCGCGATCCGCCCGTACGCGGCGGCGTCGCTGAGCGTGAGGTCCAGGCGCCGTCCGGCGACCCGCCTCTTGAGGTCGGCGGCGGTGCCGTCGGCGACCACCCGGCCCGCGTCGAGGAGGGCGATGCGGTCGGCGAGCCGGTCGGCCTCCTCCAGGTACTGGGTGGTGAGCAGGACCGTGGTGCCGGCGGCCGCCAGACCGGCGACGAGTTCCCACATCGTCTGGCGGCTGCGCGGATCGAGCCCGGTCGTCGGCTCGTCGAGGAAGACGACCTCGGGGTCTCCCACGAGTCCCGCCGCGATGTCCAGACGGCGGCGCATCCCGCCCGAGTACGTGCCGGCCCTGCGGCGGGCGGCGCCGGCGAGGTCGAACCGCTCCAGCAGTTCCCCGGCGCGCTCGCGGGCCCGGCGCCGTGTCAGCCCACACAGCCGGCCCATCATGCGGAGGTTCTCCTCACCGGTCTGCTGCTCGTCCAGTGCCGCGTACTGGCCGGTGAGGCTGATGCGGCGGCGCACCTCGCGCCGGTCGCGCACCGTGTCGAAGCCCGCGACCCGGGCCCGGCCAGCGTCGGGGCGCACCAGCGTGGACAGGATGCGCACGGTGGTGGTCTTGCCCGCACCGTTGGGCCCCAGCAGTGCGAACACGCTTCCGCGCGCCACCCGCAGGTCCACCCCGGCCAGGACCTTCACCCGGCCGTAGGACTTCTCCAGACCGGTCGCCTCGACCACCGGTTCGTCGGCCATGGCGGCCTCCCCCCTCTTGTTCCGCGTACCCTCTACGCGCTTCTGTGTATGCAATACGCACTACTGCGTAGGGTATACACATCCCTAGGATGGCGGTCAACCGGACGCAGGGCACGAGATACGGCGAGGGCGGGCGCGACAGATGGCGAAGGACAGCGGCGGCGGCCTGCCTCCCGGCGTGGAGACCGCCTGGGGCCTGCGCGAACGTCCCGGCAAGGGGCCCCGGCCGGGGCTGAGCGTGACCCGGATCGTCCGCGCCGCGATCGAACTCGCCGCCGCCGAGGGGATCGCGGCGGTCTCCATGGCCCGAGTCGCCGCCGCGCTCGGCGTCTCGACGATGTCGCTGTACCGGTACGTGGCGTCCAAGGAGGAGCTTCTCGTCCTCATGGAGGACACCGCCTCCGGGCCGCCTCCGCGGGGCCCCTCGCCCGAGGAGGAGGGCTGGCGGGCCGCGCTCGCGCACTGGGCCCGCTCCCACCGCGAGGTGCTGCACCGCAACCTGTGGATGCTCCGCATCCCGATCAGCTCGCCGCCCATCACGCCCAACTCGGTCGCCTGGATGGAGCGGGGCCTGGCCTGCCTGCGCGGCACCGGGCTGGACGAGGGCGAGAAGGTCCAGGTCATCCTGCTGGTCAGCGGCTTCGTCCGGAACGAGGCGACCCTGGCGGCGGACATCGAGACCGCCGCCAGGGCCTCGGGCCGCAGCCCGGCGGAGACGATGGCCTCCTACACCCGGCTGCTGGGCAGGCTGACCGACCCCGAGCGCTTCCCTGCCGTCACCGCGCTCCTCGCCTCGGGGGTCATGGAGCAGCCGGAGGGGCCCGACGACGATTTCGCCTTCGGCCTGGAGCGCCTGCTGGACGGCGTCGAGGTGCTGGTGCGGGCGCGGAACGCGCCGGGCCGCTGACGCACGGCGGCGTCAGCGGCCCGGCGGCACCCCGGCAGCGGCCCGGCGGGGTCCGCTGGAGCCGGCGTCCGGTGGTCAGCGCGGCTGGGCGTCCAGCCAGACGGCGGTGTCCGGCGGCAGCGTCCGCCAGTCGCACGCACCGCTGGCCAGCAGCGGCTCGGCCGCGGACGGCGGCAGGGGCAGCGGGACGCCGGAGAGGTTGACCCGGCACTCCAGGGCACCCTTGCGGAAGGCCAGCTCACCGTCCCGGGCCGGCAGCCAGGCGAAGCTCTCGTCCCCGGTGAAGGAGCGGCGGGTCTTCAGCGCCGTCCGGTACAGCTCCAGGAAGGAGTCCGGCCGGCCGGTCTGGGCCTCCACCGAGTACTCGCCCCAGCCGTCGGGCTGCGGCAGCCAGCTTCCGCCCGGGCCGAACCCGCAGGACGGGCCCGAGCGCTCCCAGGGCAGCGGTACGCGGCAGCCGTCGCGGCCCTTGCGGGCGTTCCCCGTCCGCTCCCACATCGGGTCGCGCAGCGCCTCGCGCGGCAGGTCGGCCACTTCCGGCAGGCCCAGTTCCTCCCCCTGGTAGAGGTAGGCGGTGCCGGGCAGCGCCAGTGTGAGCAGGGCGGCGGCGCGGGCCCGGCGACGGCCCGTCTCCTCGTCGGCGGCCGGCTCGCGGCCGTCCGACATCAGCCAGGCGGTGGTGTCGGTGCCGGCGGGCAGGGCGTGGCGGCTGAGGTGGCGCACCACGTCGTGGTTGGACAGCACCCAGGTGGGCAGCGAGCCGACCGAGCGGGCGCCCTCCAGCGAGGAGCCGATGACCTCGCGGTAGGCGCCGGCGTCCCAGGGGCAGCGCAGATAGGGGAAGTTGAACGCCTGGTGGAGTTCGTCGGGCCGGGTGTACAGCGGCAGCCGCGCCTGGCTGACGCCCGCCTCGGCCACGGCGATCCGGGGCGGAGCGTACTCGTCGAGGATCTTCCGCCAGGCCCGGTGGATGTCGTGGACCTCGTCACGGTCCCAGAAGGGGTGGTCGTGTCCCTCGGGCGGTGCGTTGAGGGGGGCGGAGTCCGATCCGTTGGTGTCGCGCAGCGGCGGGGTGAGGTCCTTGCGCATGCCGTGTGCCACGTCGATGCGGAAACCGTCGACGCCCAGGTCCAGCCAGAACCGCAGGATGCTCTCGAACTCGGCGACCACCTCGGGGTTCTCCCAGTTCAGGTCGGGCTGCTCGGCGGCGAATATGTGCATGTACCACTGGCCGTCCGGCACCCGGGTCCACACCCCGCCGCCGAACTTGGACTGCCAGTCCGAGGGCGGCTCGCCGCCGTCCGGGCCGCGGCCGTCCATGAAGACGAAGCGGTCGCGGGCGGGCGAGCCGGGCGGGGAGGCCAGCGCCTCGGCGAACCAGGGGTGCTCGCTGGAGCAGTGGTTGGGGACGATGTCGACGATGACCTTCAGGCCCAGGGCGTGGGCCCTCTCCAGGAGCTCGCGGAAGTCGTCCAGGGTGCCGTGGCGCGGGTCGACGTCGCGGTAGTCGCTGACGTCGTAGCCGCCGTCGGCCCAGGGCGAGCGGTAGAAGGGGGTGAGCCACACCGCGTCCGCGCCCAGCTCTGCGACGTGGCCCAGGCGGTCGGTGACCCCCTTCAGGTCGCCCATGCCGTCCCCGTCGGCGTCGGCGAAGCTGGGCACGTATATCTGGTAGACGACGGATTCCCGCCACCAGTCGGCGTCGTCGCCTCGGGACGTGCTCTGTGTCACGGCTGCCTCTCGGATCCTGCTTGCAAGACAAGCCGAATTATTGGGCCGCCACTTGGTTCACGGTCAAGAAATGCCCGGGATACGAGCGCGTGACATATGCCATGTCCGGTGATGTCCGGACTCACCGATCCGGCTCAGCCGCCCCCGTCACGAGGTTCGCCGGGGAAGGCCCGGGTAACCGTCCCCACACCGTCCGTGCCCTCCCCCGCACGGCGCCGGGTCGCACACTGGCTCCCTCCCCCGTCCGGAAGCGGGGGCGTCCACGGAGGATTCGATGAACGCCGTATCGGCAGCACAGCGGACCGGCGGCCTGGTGAACTGGGCCACCGGCCTGATGGAGACCCTCGGCGCCCCCGGGGCGGGCCTGGCCGTCGCCCTGGAGAACCTCTTCCCCCCGCTGCCGAGCGAGGTGATCCTGCCGCTGGCCGGGTTCACCGCCAGCCGCGGCGACATCAGCCTCTTCGCCGCCCTGCTGTGGACCACTCTCGGCTCGGTGGCCGGGGCGTTCCTCCTGTACTGGGCGGGCGCGCTCCTGGGCCGGGAGCGGACCCTGGCCATCGCCCGGAGGATCCCGCTGCTGAAGCCCTCGGACATCGAGAGGACCGAGGCGTGGTTCGCCAGGCACGGCACCAAGGCGGTCTTCTTCGGGCGGATGGTCCCGGTCTTCCGCAGTCTGATCTCGGTCCCCGCCGGCATCGAGCGCATGCCCGCGACGACGTTCCTGGCCCTGACCACGCTCGGCAGCCTGCTGTGGAACACCCTCTTCGTGCTGACCGGGTACGTGCTCGGGGAGAACTGGCACACCGTGTCGGGCTATGTCTCGATGTACTCCAAGGCCGTGGTGGCCGTCATCGTCACAGCCGTCGTGGGTTTCGTCGCCGTCCGCACGGTGAGGTACCGCCGCGGCGACGGGTAGGACGCCTCAGGTGCGCCCCTCCTTCTCCTGGGCCTCCTCCAGAACCGGTCCGGCCGTCATCCACCCGGCCCGCACCACCGTGAAACCGGCCGCCTCGTAGGCGTCGCAGACCTGGTGGTCGTCGTCGACCACCACGGCGACGGCGCGCTCCCGCGCCAGGCTCCGCAGCAGTTCGGGCTTGGCGACGCGGGCCGGGCGGCGGTCCCCTACGCCGCGCATCAGCAGCGGTCCGCCCGGCAGGCCCTGCCGGGCCAGCCACCGGAGGGTGTCGCGGCGGCACCGTTCCGGCCGTCCGGTCACATAGGCGATCTCGTGCTCCTCGGCCGCGGCCAGCGCCAGTTCGACGCCCTCGGCCAGCGGCGGGTCGTCCGGGGCGGCCGCGAAGAATGCCTCCCAGTCACGGCGTCCGCCGAGGAAGTGCAGGCGGTGGCGGACGTCGGCGAGCGTCCCGTCCAGGTCGAACACCGCCAGCGAGCGGGACGCCATCGGTCACCTCCGGATGCGGTACGGCAGTGGCACTCCCACCATGCTCCCACCGTGCTCCCACCGTGCTCACGCCCTCCGGTCACGGCTCCGCGGCCGCCGGCGGGCCGTCCACCCACCAGCGCAGCGCCTCCGTGGCCAGCTCGGGCGGCACCTCGTGGCCACCGCCGAACTCCCGGTAGGTGACCGCGTAACCGGACCGCATCAGCTCGGGGACGAGACGGCGGCTGCACGCGCCGACCGGCAGGACGGGGTCCTCCCGGCCGTGGGAGACGAAGACACGGGGGCGCCCGTGGTGGACCATCGGGGCCATGAACCCCGGCGAGAAGGCCAGCACCGCACCGAACAGGTCCCCGTTGGCCAGCCCCAGCGAGAGCGCGTAGGAGGCGCCGTCGGAGAAGCCCGCCACCGCCACCCCCGCCGGGTCCACCGGGAAACGCCGGAAGACATCGTGCAGCGCGGCGTCCAGCCGGGCCACGTCCGGACCGTAGCCGCCGACGACGACATCCCAGGTGGAGCCGGCCGCCTGGGGCGCGAGCAGCAGCAGCCGGCCGGACCCGGCCTGCGGGAGCAGCCAGGTCAGCGCCTGCTCCGCCGTTCCCCCGGCTCCGTGCAGCACCACCACCAGCCAGTACGGCCGCACCGGTGCGCCGGCTCCCGCGGGCGGCGGAACGCGCAGCAGCGCCCGCCCGTCCAGGTGGTGCGTGCCCGGCTCCCCCTCCGCGAAGCCGGGCGGGGAAGCGGAGGGCCGGGCGGACAGACGGCCGTGCGGCACGTCCTCCCCGACATCCGGATGGGGGAGGGCCCGCTCCGGACCCGGGGCGCCGCCCGTGCCCTCTTCTCCGTCCGTCCCGGTCACTTCCGCTCCCTCCTCCGCCTTCGGCGCCCGGCTCTCCGGCGGGCGCCGTGCCCGGCGGGCGTCCGGCCCCCGCCCGCCGCCGTGGTACCCCCGGCGGCACGGCGCATGCCCGCGTCACCCGGGGGTACGCACCCCGCATGGCCGACAAAAAGGACACAGGCAGGAACGCCGGCAGGGACACGCCGTCGAAGTGGAACCCGGACGACGACAGGGTCCGGGAGATCCGGGAGGCCGAGCGCGAGCGCGGCGAGTCCCGCCCGTTCGACTACCCCTACGGCGAGCGCCGGGCCAATGTGCGGGCCAGGCGCCGCATCAGCAGGGAGGAGGCCGACGCGGACATGCCGCCGGGCCTCTCCGGGAGCTACGGCACCACCGGTGGCGGGCAGCCCGCGGGCCCCGCGCGGGCCCGGCCGGGCAGGTCGGTCGTGGGCGAGGATCCGGCCGGGATCGCCGACCGGGACGGCACGCCCGGGGAGAGGGCCGGGGAGAAGGCCGGCGAGGAGACCCGGGAGGCCGGCGAGGACACCGGAGGCGGGTAGCGGCCACCGGGGTGGAGTTCCACCGCCGCGCCCCGGAGGGCGGTGCGGCCTCCGTTTCACCCCGGTCCGCCGGGGCACGCGGCCGGCATGAGTCTCTCCCGCCTCCTGCCGGACAGCACCCTGTCCCTGCTCGCCCAGGGTTACGCCTGGCTGCCCGACCGTATGCGCCGCACCGCGGGCCCCCTGGTGCGTGCCCGGCTGCTGGGGAAGCCCACGGTGGCCCTGCGCGGGCCGGAGGCGGTCCGCTTCGTCTACGACGAGCGCCATGTGCGCCGCGGGCCGGCCCTCCCCGAACCGGTGAAGAGCACCCTGTTCGGGCACGGCGCGGTGCACACCCTCGACGGTGAGGCGCACCGCGTGCGGAAGGCGATGTTCCTGTCGCTGCTGAAGTCCCCGCAGAACATCGCGGGCCTGGTCGGCGATGTCACCGCGGCGTGGGACGGGGCGGCCGCCCGGTGGGCGGAACGGGAGCGGGTGGTGCTGTTCGACGAGGCGAGCCGGGTGCTGGCCGGGGCGGTCTGCCGGTGGGCCGGCGTACCGCTGGAGGAGGCCGAGGCGGAGTCCGCCGCCCGCGACCTGATGGCCATGGTGGACGGCTTCGCCACCCTGGGCCCGCGCCACTGGCGCGCCCGGTCGGCACGCCGCCGCCGCGAGGCGTGGCTGGCGTCCCTCGTGGAGGGGGTGCGCGACGGCTCGGCGAGCGTGCCGGAGGGTTCGGTGGTGGAGGTGGTGGCGCGGCACGTCGACGCCGGCGGCGAGCGGCTCGACGCGCGGACGGCCGCGGTGGAGATCCTCAACGTGCTGCGCCCCACCGTCGCGGTCTGCTGGTTCGTCGCCTTCGCCGCTCACGCCCTGCACCGGTGGCCGGAACACCGGGCCCGGCTGGCAGAGGAGGCGCGCACGGGCGCCGGGCACGGCTTCGGGGGCGCGTACGCGGAGGCGTTCGCCCACGAGGTGCGCCGCTTCTATCCGTTCGCGCCGTTCATCGGCGGTCTCGCCGCGGCCGATCTGACGTGGCGGGGCGAGCCCGTCCCCCGGGGCGCGCTCGTCCTGCTCGACATCCACGGGCAGGACCACGACCCCGCGCTGTGGGAGGACCCGTACTCCTTCGACCCGCGGCGCTTCCTCGACCGCCCTCCGGAGCGGGACGAGCTGATCCCGCAGGGCGGCGGCGACCCCGCCACGGGCCACCGGTGCCCGGGCGAGGACGTCACCGTGGCGCTGCTGACGGCTCTGTCGGCCCGGCTTTCCCTTCTGGAGTACGACGTGCCCGAGCAGGATCTGCGGATTCCGCTGCGCCGCGTCCCATCCCGTCCGCGCAGCGGCTTCGTCGTCGCGAACGTGCGCCCGCCCGGCTGACCGGGACCGGCCGCCGGGCCGTCAGCCCCCTCGGCCCTCCTCGTCCGGCCGCGCGTCCGGTACGTCCCGTACCTCGAACCCGCCGCGGCCGTCGATCCGCACCTCCCGCACCGCGTCGAAGCCGTCCGAACGGCGGGGTTCGCGCAGCCGCCGGAGGGTGTCGAAGAAGCCCGCCTCGGGCACGCGCTCCCTGCCCTGGCGGGCGGCGTTGCGCGCCAGGGCGTTCGGCACGTCGGGCGGGAACCAGTACGCCACCACCCGCGCCCCGTACGCGCGTCCCGCGGCGATCAGGGGAGCCCACTCCAGCGGCGAGGGGTTGGTGTTGTCCACGACCACCGGCCGCCCCCGCTCCAGCGCCTCCTCCACCATGCGCATCTGCCGCCGCTGCCTGTGCCGGGCGGAACGCGGGAAGAGGTCCTTGCTGACCACGGTGTACTCGGCGGGCAGGCAGCGGACGCGGAAGGCCGTCTTACCCGAGCCCTGGAGGCCGATCAGCACGGCCAGTTCCGGACGGGCCCGCGGCCCCTCGCCCGGGGCCGGCGGCCGCGGCGGTCCCGCCACGGCTTCTCAGCCCTCGCCCTCGGCCTTCTGCTGCGTCAGGCTCCAGGCGTACTGCAGCCAGTCGGACAGGGCCACGCTGCTCAGGCAGGAGGTGACCAGGCGGGTGGCGCGCGGAGCCGTCGCGTAGCCCACCGTCAGACCGCCGGCGATCCACATCGCCACGCAGAAGGGGCAGGCCAGCAGTTCGCCCATGGACCGGTGCAGCCCGTGTCCGCGGGGCACGTCCATGACCTCGGCGCCGTGGAGGCTGCCGGTGCGGCGGGTGAAGGGGGCCCGCAGGAAGCTGGTGACCTTGTCCTTGGTGAGCAGCCGGGAGCTGCGGTAGGTGGCGACCCCCATCAGGAGCAGGTCCAGCGGGGGGATCCTCTCGGGCAGCTGCCGGCCCGACGCCCTCATGCGCCAGGCGAACACCCCCGCCCCGGTCGCGTAGACGCCCGCCAGTGTGGCGAGTCCGCGCAGGGAGACCTCCCCCTCCTCGGAGTACTCGTCCGCGCCGGTGACCCGCCCCACCGTCTCGGCGGCCTGATCCATGGCACCACTCATTCGGCTCCTCCTCGTCACCGGTCCGCAAAAAGACCTCGCGCCTCACGCCCGGCACTGCGTACCCGGCGCGCGCCCGTGTCAGGGCCTGGGGTTCGTACGCCGCCACCGGGGGCGCGCGTCGGCCCCTCTCCGCCCCGCGACCGAGGCGCACCGCGGGCACAGCCGCTGCACGCGGTCGGCCGCACCGCCCGACTCGGGGATGACGTCGGTCCACGTCACATGCGGGAAGCGGTCGAGCCGTGAGCGGCTGAGGGACAGCCCGCACACGGTCTGGTTCATGCCCTGCTCCCAGGCGTGCACCTCGCCCGCGGGAAGCCGGACGTTGTCCTCCTCGTCGGTCCACCGGCCCGACGCGGCCACGGCGTATCGCTTGCGTACTGACACGGAGGTACGGGTTTCCCCGGAGGCCGTCCCCACACCCTTGTCCCCGCGGTTTCCGCAGCTCCCGGAGCTCCGGGGCCGCCGCCCGGGCTCCTCCCCCTCCCCCTGTCGCCGGGCGCCGTGCCGTCCACCGCGCCCGCGCCACGGCGTCAGCGGCTCACTCGGAGTGCGCCGCCGGCTCCTCCCGGCGGTGGAGCCTGCCGCCCGCGCGGAACTCGTGGATGGCGTGGCCCTGCTCTCCCGCGGTCAGCATCACCTGCTCCCAGCCGAGCGCGCGGTTCCCCGTGGCGAACAGCGGGCCGCTCTCCCGGTCGCCGACCAGTGTGCGCAGCAGTCCGGCCGCCCGCTCGCTGATGTCCCCCTCGCCCTCGGGCACCGGCCGGCCGCAGACCCCGGTCACCCGCCCCGCCCGGAGGTCCACGTCCTGGATCTCCAGGGAGAGCAGGTCCAGCACCCGCAGGTCTCCCTCCCACAGCAGCAGCCACAGGGCCCGGTGCGCCATGTCGATGGAGTCGTCGCGAAGCAGTTCCTCGAGCCGTTCGGCGGTGATGCGTTCGTCCGTGAGCGTCATGGCCCGGCAGTATTCCGGGCGGGCACGTCCGCGGGTAGGGGTAGGAAGGATCCTTCCGGTGAAGGTTTTTCCGCAGAAGCCCGTGCCGCCGCCCGCCGCCCGCCGCTCGGGCGGCGGCGGGCGGCGGCACGGCGGCCTTCCGGCCCGACTCCCCCGTCAGCAGCTCAGGTTGTCGCCCGGGGTGGTGCCCAGGATCTGGACGAACCGCTGGTACTTGTCGATCCGGCTCTGCACCTGGGCGGGGTTGCGCCCGCCGCACTCCAGGGAGCCGTTGATGCTGCGGATGGTCTCGCCGAAGCCGTGCCCGCCCACCATCGCGTTGTGCGGGGTCATGGTGCCCGGGCCGCTCTGGGTGTTCCAGTACCACAGGGCGGTCTTCCAGGCGACCGCGGCGTCCCGCTCCACCAGATGGGGGTTGCGCAGCAGGTCGATGCCCAGCGCGTCGCCCGCCGCCTTGTAGTTGAAGTTCCAGCTGAGCTGGATCGGGCCGCGCCCGTAGTAGGCGGCCTGGCCCGCCGGGCAGCCGTAGGGCCGGCTGCTGTCGCAGTAGTGGGGGTAGTTGGCGGTGTTCTGCTCCACGATGTGGACCAGACCGCCGGTCTCGTGGCTGACGTTGGCGAGGAAGGCGGCGGCCTCCCGCTTCCTCACCGTGTCGCCGCCGGTGCCGGCGAAGGCCGGGTAGGCGCTCAGGGCGGCCTTCAGCCCCTGGTAGGTGTAGAAGGAGTTCCGGTTCGGGAACATCTGGTTGAACTGCGCCTCGCTGACCACGAATCCGGACGGGTCCGGGTTCGTGGGCGGCGGGGTCGTACCGCCGCCGCAGGCGCCCTGGTCGCTCCAGACGCCGGAGGTGCCGGGGGGCGCCTCGTTCTGGGTCCACCAGCGGGCGGTCCAGTTGTGGCCGTTGTGGGAGACGGTCGTCCCGCCGAGGTAGACCGACGAGGAGTTCCACGGGGTCGCACACTCGGCGGCGGAGGCGGAGGTCGCGGGTAGGGCGACCGCCAGGGCGCCTGCGAGGGCGGAGGCGGCGAGGCCCGCCATGAGGCGTTTTCTCAGCACCTGAACTTCCCTTCCGGGGTGGGGGGTTGGTCGGGAACACTCAAGCGCCTTGGTATGTACCAGTCAAGGTATGGACCAGATCCGCTTCGCGCCGGGGCATGCGGCGACCCCGACCGGGACCGCACCGAGCCTCCCCCTTCAATCCGCCCGGCCGGCGCCCCGCCCGGCATCCCCTTCGCCCCTTCCCCTCCTGGATAAGGGCTTTGGTCGGGAAACGGATGATCTGACATGAGACGAAGGTCATTCACCGCGATCGTATGAATTGAGACTTCACCCGAATGCCGGTCATCCGGTCGGGTCCGGCCTTCGTTGTTGTGGACGTGACTCCACCAGACCTGCTTTCCACATCCGCGGCCCGTCTCCCCGGATCGGGCTGCCGTGAGTGACCAGGGCCCGCACTTCGATCCGTACGGCACGCCCGCGGGTCCGGACCCCGACTGGTACCGCACCGGTGTCCATCCGGAGTTCGACCAGTGGTTCGTACCGGAGCAGAGAGCCCCCGCCCCGCCCGACGTGGACGTCCTCGATCCGTCCTGGGACTTCGAGGCCGAACTCGCCAAGCTGCTCCAGGACTCCGGCCACGCCCCGCCCCGGCCCCACGGCCGGGAGCACGATCCGGCCCATGCCCGGGCCCAGTCCGCCGAACAGCCCCGGGGGGCGCACACCGGGCCGGAGCCGGCCGTGGACGAGGCCACCCGGGTGCTGCGCCGCTTCGGCGCCGGGGACGCCGAAGAGGCGGTGCGCCCCGCTGACGGCGCCGCTCCCGCCCGCCGGGCGGGGCGTTCGGCCGCCGAACGCCGCCACCGCCGCAGGCGCCGGACACCCCAGCGGCCGGAACTGTCGCTGCTGCACGTGTTCAGCTACGCCGTGGCGGCACTGACCGCCGGCATCGTGGCCATGGTCAGCGTGCTGGGCGGACTGGTCTCCTACGACCCCCTGCGCCTGCTGGCCGGGCCCGCCGTGCCCGCCGACCTGGCGCGGTGGTGGCCCCTGCTGGTCTACGGGCCCTGGCTCGCCGGCTCCCTGTCGATCCTGCGCGCCACCGTGCTGCGGCGCCGGGTCCGGCACTCCTGGGCGGTGGTGGTCCTCTTCTCGGCGGTGGCGGTGGTCCTGTGCGTGGCCCACGCCCCCAAGACCCTGACCGGGGTGGCGGCCGCGGGCCTCCCCCCGATCACCGCCCTGGCCTGCTTCCACCAGCTGGTGGGGCAGATCACCCTCACCCAGCCCCGGCACGCCCTGCCCCGCCGGCCCGCACCGCTGCCGCAGCGTGGTCCGCTCCCCCGAATGCGGACCGGCTACCGCGGGGACGGCCCGAGGCGTCCTTCCCCGGACGGGCGCCCCGGGCCGGGCCGCTGAGGCGGGTGGGAACGGAGCCGGCCGGGCGTCCCCAGGGGCGCCCGGCCGGCTCGTCACGGCGCGGTGCCGCCCGTCAGCGGCCGGCCCGCCGGCTCTCCGGCGGTCCCAGGTAGCTCGGCCGCAGGCCGCCGGTGTCCACGACGATCCGGTGCACGATGACCGTGGGGTCGACCATCCACAGCTTCAGGACGTGGACGCCCGGCCGGCCGACCGTGTGCCGGGTGACGGTGCGGTTGACGTTGTCGGAGGTGTTCCTCGCCCACCGCTTGTTCATGTAGGTGTCGTCGGCGCCGGTGGCGGCGGTGACGTCGACCGTCCGCGGCTCGGCGTCGTCGATCGAGACGGCGTACCGCAGGCCCTTCGTCGGCAGGACGTTGTTGCGCGGCGCCAGGTGGACCCATACATCGACCTCGCCGGCCGTGGTGAGCGTCATCTCGTACTCCAGGCGCGGCCCGTGGCCGCCGGGTTCCCGGCTGGGCGCGGTGACGGGGTAGGGCTCCATCCCGTCCTCGGCCCGCCCGATGTCGGGCAGACGCCTCCAGTGGACGCCCGCGGTGTCGACGGCCCGGGAGTAGTGCGCGGCCTCCATGCAGACGTGCCCGTCCGCCTCGACGAAGCCCCGCGGCCCCCGCCGCGGCATCCGGTGGTTCTCGACGACGGCCTGGACCTCCACGGTGGCGCCGCCGGGGCCGTGGACGGTGATGGGCACCCTGGTGACGCCCTTGGGGGCCCTCTTCCAGTCGACCCGTACGGTGGCGCGCACCTGCTCCTCGACCCGTCCGCGTGCGCGGTCGACCCTCACCCAGGGGTCGGCCGCGGTGATGCGGTAGTCGAAGGGCCTGCTGCCGCGGTTGAAGACCTCGATGTACTGCTCGGGGTAGTTCTGGTACGGGCTGAAGGCCGGCAGCACCGCCTCCCCGTCCGCCTCGGGCCACCACAGGTCGGATCCGTCGATGCCCACGCCCATCTCGGCGCGGTCGGGCAGTTCGATGCGCCTGACCGCCGGGAAGACCTCGTCGGGCAGGGCGACGTGGTCGGGCGTCTGGGGCTGCTGCCAGGGCGCGTCGGGCCCGTAGCGCTCCACGTCACCGTAGCCGATCTTCGGCTGGGTCTGGAAGCCCTTCCACTTCCCGCCGGCCAGGATGTTGTTGTAGTAGTCCGACATCGCCTGGTCGTCGGCGAAGCGCTCGTCGGTGAGGTCGGCGTAGCGGTTGGCGGCGGCGCGGCCCTGCTCGGCGTAGAGGATGTTGGTGAACTGCGCCTCGCGCAGCTCGTAGAGGTTGGCGGTGGCCTTCACCTGGTAGAGCACGAGCTGGTAGTAGGCGTCCTGGTCCTCCTTCGGGAGCCGGCGGCCGGCCTTCTCCGCACGCCTGGCGAGCCTGCGCCACTCCTCGGTGACCCGTGCCGTCTCGCCGTAGTGGTTGAGGTGGTAGGGGCTGGCCTGGTCGTCGTAGACCACCGCCTCCTCGTCCTTCGACAGGTCCTTGGCGGGGTCGAGGGTGATGCGGCGGTTGAGCAGCTCGGGCTTGCGGCGGGCCTGCAGGACGCCGTAGGTGTGCAGGATCTCGGCGATCTCGTCGGCGTGCTCGGGGCCGAAGCTCTGCGCGACGTAGCCGCGCCCCCACTCGTGGAGGCGCTCCAGGGGCCAGCGCTCCGGAGCCCAGGCGTAGTCGAGGAAGAACTGCGTGGGCAGTTCCTCGGCCTTCAGATCGCCCACGTTGACCACCCACAGGCGGTCCACGCCGTAGGTGTAGGTCAGGTGGAGCTGCTCCCAGGTGCTGACGAGGTTGACGGTGTCGACCCACTTGTAGTTGCGGCCGACCCCGACGTAGTCGAAGTGGTAGTACATGCCGTAGCCGCCGGCGCGCTCGGGGAGCGACTGGTCCGGGAGCTTGCGCATGTTGCCCCAGTTGTCGTCGCAGAAGACGACGGTGACGTCCTCCGGCGGGCGCAGGCCCTTGTCCCAGTAGCGCTGGACCTCCTTGTAGAGGGTCTGCACCTGCGGGATGCCGGTGACGTCCTCCTTCCCGGTGACCTCGGCCAGGATCTCGCGCTGGCTGTCGAGGATGGACTGCATCAGGTCGATGCCGTCGCCGTCGGGCAGGCTGACGTCGCCGTTGCCGCGCATGCCGAGGGTGACCACGCCCTCGAAGTCCTCCTCGACCATGCGGCGGATGCCGTCGGCCCAGTACGCCTCGATCGCCTGCCGGTTGCGGCGGAAGCTCCACTCTCCGGTGCCGCCGTAGGGGTCGCTGCCGGGCTCGGTGATGTTGCCCTCGGCGTCGCGCCTGGCGGGGGTGGCGTGGCGGTTCCACTCCTCGATGCCGCGCATCATGGGGGCCTCGTGGGAGGTGCCCATCACGATGCCGTACTCCTTGGCCGTGGCGTGGTTGGCCGGGTCGTCCTCGGCGAAGGCCCGGCCCCACACGGCCGGCCACAGGTAGTTGGCCTTGAGCCGGAGCATGGTCTCGAAGACCTTGGCGTGGAACTCCTTGTTGAAGCCGTTCGGGAAGCCGGGGGCGCGGCCGGGGCCGAAGTACTCCGGCGCCCAGGTGCCCAGGGCCGGGTTCTCGTCGTTGATGAAGAAGCCGCGGTACTTCACGGCCGGAGTGCCCTGGGTGTGGCGGCCGGGCAGCACGTGCAGCTCGTCGTGGCGGCGCGGCGGTACGTCGTCCCAGAAGTGCCAGGGGGACACGCCCATCTGGCGGGTGGTCTCGTAGATACCGAAGATGGTGCCGCGCTGGTCGCTGCCGGCGATGACGAAGGCGCGGCGCACTCCCGGTACCGGTTCCTCCACCACCTGCTCGACGGTGGTCTCCCACTTCCCCGCGATGCCCGAGACGTCCAGCTTCCCCGCCGCGACGAGCCGGTCGATCAGCGGGCTCTTCCCGATGGTGCCGACGATCACGGCCTCGGCGCGCCGCGGCGGGACGTCACCCCGCTTGAGGGCCGGCTCGACGCCGGTGACGCGCCCGATGTCCTTGCGCAGGTCCTCCGCCGCCCGCAGTACGCCCGGGTGGTCGCCGCCGCTGACCACGATCGGCGCGGCGCGGCCGTCCGCGACGAGGGGGAAGCTCCCGCCGCGGCGGGAGAAGGAGATGTAGGTGCCGGAGCCTTGGGTGTGCCCGCCGCCCCTGCCCCGGTCCGCGGCGGCGGCCGGGGCTGCGACGGCGGCGGGTACGGCGGCGGCGGCCGCGGTCAGCGGTATCAACCCGAGGAACGTCCGCCGGCTGGCGTTCTCGGAAGCCTGTGGACCGGTGTTGGGCCTTCTCATTGCTCGATCTCCGCAGGTCATGGACGGGAGAGGACTGGAGAGGAATCGCACGCTGATCTTTCCGGAATGGTTCCGGAAAGGAAATCATCGAGGCATGCCCGGGTCAAGGCTCTGCACCGCGGAAGTTCCATGTGAGTAAAGGCGGTTCAAGGGCGGAACCACAGGAGGAGGCCGTCTGTGGTTCCGGAAATTTTCGCCGGTGCGACGGTGGCTCCGGCACTGCGGCACGTCCTACGGGCGGGCTCGCCACCGCTTGTCCGCACGGCCCCGCACACGGCGGCGGGGCCGTACGGTCGATCCGTACGGCCCCGCCGTGGTGCGCCGCCCGCCGGGCGGCCGCCGGGTCAGCCCGGCCAGGTGCCCGTCATCTTGCGGACGGCGACGGCACCGCCGCGGTCCACCGCGGCCCTGACCACCGAGAAGATCACGCCCTGGATCGCGGCGGCCAGCAGGATCTCGCCCAGCCTGCGGTCCTCGTCGCCGGGGTCGGGGGCGTCGTCCCGGTCGCTGACGATCTTCCACGCCTGCCTGAAGGCCGCGCTCGCGACGGCGCCGCTCACGGCGCCGAGCGCGATGCCCACCGGCCTGTAGAGCAGCTTCTTCTTCCTCTTCTTCATGACCGGTTCTCTCCTACCGGGTCCGCGGGACTGTTCCGGGTGCTCCGCCACGGGGCGCCCGGGTCTTCCCACGGATTCCCCGCGCGCGCCCCGCCACACGGCGTCCCGCCGGTCAGCGGGTCACCACGTGCCGCTCGTCCGGAACGCAGTGGGTCATCGTCAGGCCCTCGACGTCCCGCGGCGGGTTCTTGCCGAGGTTCGCCAGGCGCTCGCGGTCCTCGTCGGTGAGCTGCTGGTTCGGCAGCGGCTCCAGGTTCGCCACGTCCTGCGGGGAGATGCCGAGCCCCTCGCCCACCCGCACTCCGAGGTCGTTCTCCACGAGCAGGAAGTGCCACACCATCCGCTCCTGGATGTGCCTGGGGCACTGCTTCAGCTGGTTGGTGAAGTTGGCGACCAGGTCGTCGCGCTCCCAGTCCTCCATCAGCAGGTAGCGCTGGCCGGCCTGCAGGTAGTCGTTGGTCCGCGGGATGCGGCTGCGGGTCAGCCTGCCGCGGAGTTCCGGCCCCTGCTCGCCGTAGCCCGGCCCCTCCGCCTCCCGGAGCCCGCCCAGGGTGGACGGCTCGTAGTTGACGTGCCGGTTCTCGCCCCGGGGGTCGACCTCGTAGGCCATGGGGCCGCCGTTCTGGTTGGTGTGGACCGGGGCCTTGGCCCGGTTCACCGGCAGCTGGAGGTAGTTGGGGCCCACCCGGTATCGCTGGGTGTCGCTGTAGGAGAAGGTGCGGCCGACCAGCATCTTGTCGTCGGAGAAGTCCAGGCCGTCGACCAGCACTCCGGTGCCGAAGGCGATCTGCTCGTTCTGGGTGAAGAAGTCGTCCGGCATCCGGTTGAGGACCATGCGGCCCACCGGCTTGGGCGGGAACTCCTGCTCCGGCCAGGTCTTGGTGTCGTCCAGCGGGTCGAAGTCCAGCTCCGGGTGCTCGTGGTCCTCCATCATCTGCACCAGGAGTTCCCACTCGGGGTACTCGCCCCGCTCGATGGACTCGTACAGGTCCTTGGTGGCGTGGCCGAGGCTGTCGGCCTGGACGTTCGCGGCGTCCTCCTCGGTCATGGAGCGCACGCCCTGCTTGGGCATCCAGTGGTACTTGACCAGCATGGTGCGGCCGTCGGAGTTCTCCCACTTGTAGGTGTTGACCCCGAAGCCCTGCATGTGCCGGTAGTCGGCGGGGATGCCGCGCGGGCTGAAGAGGTTGACCAGCATGTGCATGGACTCGGGCGTCTGCGACATGAAGTCGAAGATCCGCTCGGGCCTCTGCTCGAAGGTCACCGGGTCGGGCTTGAGCGCGTGGATGACGTCGGGGAACTTGATGGCGTCCCGGATGAAGAAGACGCCGAGGTTGTTGCCGACGAGGTCCCAGTTGCCCTCCTCGGTGTAGAACTTCACCGCGAAGCCTCGCGGGTCGCGGGCCGCCTCGGAGGAGTCGCGCCCGCCGATGACCGTGGAGAAGCGGACGGCCACGTCGGTGCGCTTGCCCCGCTCCTGGAACAGCTTGGCGCGGGTGTACTGCGCGATGGGCTCGTCCCCCCAGGAGCCGTACGCCTCGAAGTAGCCGAAGGCCGTCACGCCGCGCGCGTGCACCACCCGCTCGGGGATGCGCTCGCGGTCGAAGTGGCTGATCTTCTCCAGGAAGTGGTAGTTCTCCAGCGTGGCGGGACCCCGGGCGCCGACCGTGCGCTGGTTCTGGTTGTCGTGGATCGGGTGGCCCTGCCGGTTCGTGAGCACCGGACGGTCGTCGCGCTGCCTGGCTGTCTCGGTCACGTACTGGTCTCCTTCGAACGGGGGTTCACGCGGCGGAGGCGTCCGGAATCCGCCGTGCGCGTGTGCCTGTACCCCGATCCGCCCCATTCGTACCTTCACATCGGCCATCGGTGCGCCGCGAGGAGCGCGCGGACCGGACGCGCCGGTCCGCCGCGTCCCGTGGGGGGCGGCGGACCGGCGCGCGGGCTGGCCTCCGTGCCGTGTGCCGGCGTCCGGGGTCAGCGCTCCAGATCGCCGCGCATGGCGACGAACAGCTTCCCGGCCTCTTCGGAGGTGCTGTCGGGGAACAGCGCCACCGCGGCGGTGCTCTCGTCCGCCCAGCCGCAGATCACCTGGCCGTTCTCGGCCAGGGAGGCCGTCAGGCACTCCACCGAGCCGCCCAGCGGTCCGGGGTCGGCCACCGGCTGCGCCTGGGGCTGCCCCAGCTCCGGGTCCCACTCGATGTACTCCAGCATGCCGCGGAAGAGGTGTTCGCGGCGTTTGCCGGTGTCCTCGGGGACGTTGTCGACGCCCTCGAAGAGGATCGGGTCGCCGCCTTCCGGGTCGGCGAAGTGGCTGACGACCAGCCGCATGCCCTCCCGCATCTCGCCCGGGTCGACCGGTACGTCCGTGACGGCGCCGTCTCCGGTGTGCTTGCGCAGGCCCCCCGCCTCCGCCGCGTCCACGAGGGACCGCTCGCCGCCCGGCACGGCCGGCCGCGACGCGCTCGGGGAGGCGGCCGCCGGCGCGTCCGGTATCGCGGGCGACGAGGCGTCGTCCGCCGGCAGGTCCTCCGGCTGGCAGGCGGTCAGCGCCGCCACGGCGACCGCCGCGGCGACGGCTGCCCGGCACAGTCTTCCCCGAGATGTCCGAAACACAGTGGTGTACCCCCCTGTCCGAGGCCGTCCGGTCGACGGCTGCGACCAGTGGACGCGCAGGTGGGCGGGCCCGGTTCCCGCACTCCGGCCGCCGCCGGAAGCCCAGGGGGCGCGCCCGCGAGGCTGGCCGGAGTTCCGCTGTCCCCGCCGCCCGATCCGGGGTACGCATGACGGGGGACCGCAGAGCGGACGACCGCTCCCCCGTGCGGAGAGGAGGCGCCCCGTGTCCACCGAGACGGACACCGGCCGGGAGTACGGCGCCTCGTCCGGCGTCCCGTCCCCCGGGCCGCCCGCGTCCCCCGGGCCGCCCGCGAGTCCGCCCGCAGGTGCGCCGGAACAGGCGGAGGACGGCGGGTGCGCCTGGGTCGTCGGCGACTGCTGGCTGTGGTGCCTGCGCAGCGGCACGGCGGTGACCTGGCTCGGGCCGGTGGTCTCCTGGGGCACCCACGCCCCGCTGTACGCCTGCGAGGACTGCATCAGCCGGCTCGAGGAGCAGGTGCGGAGCCCCTCCCCCACCGGGCGGGGCTCCGTCTGCTGGCTGTGGTGCGGGCGGGGCGGCGTGCCGCTGAACCCTCTCGCGGAGGTCGGCTACCGCGGGAGGACGACCGTGTTCTCCGCGTGCGAGGACTGCGTGGCCCGGCTCAAGCAGAAGGTGCTGGCCGCGGCGATGGTCAAGGACACGGCCAACCGCTGAGCCCCGCCCGTGCGGGCGGGGCGCGGTTCAGGCCACGGTCCTGCGCACCGCTTCGGCCACGACGGCGCTCAGATCGCCGCCCGTCTCCTCGAAGACGGCACGCTGGGCGGCGGCGCCGTTGCCGCGCCGGAAGAGGTCCTCGATCCCCTCCTTGGCCAGGGCCAGGTCGCCGGCGTCCGACAGGGCCGGGGCGGTGTGGTCGAGCAGGGCGCCCACGACGCTCTCCGCGGGCGCGGGCTCGAAGGTCACCGGGTGCACCAGCTCCCCGGAGAGCCCGGAGCGGCCCGCCCGCCACGCCGCCAGGCGCAGCAGGCCGACGTCCACCGGCGCGGGCGGTTCGTCCGCGCGCCACTGGCGGGCCGCGGTCTCCACCAGCGCGCGGACCAGCGCCGCGAGCAGCACCGTGTCGCGGGCGTCGAGGCACACGTCGGCGACCCGCACCTCGACCGTGGGGTAGTTCCGCGCCAGCCGGGCGTCGAAGTAGATCATCCCCTCGTCCAGCAGCGCCCCCGTCCGGATCATCGAGCGCACCCGCTCGCGGTAGTTCCCGGCCGAGCCGAAGACCTCCACCGGCCCCGCCGACGGCCACCGGCCCCACACCCGGTTGCGGTAACTGGCGTATCCGCTGTCCTCGCCCTGCCAGAAGGGGGAGTTGGCGCTCATCGCCAGCAGCGGGGCCAGCCACGGACGGATCCGGTCCAGGACGGCGACCCCCTCCTCGTCGGACTCCACGCCCACATGGACGTGGAGCCCGCAGGTGAGCTGCTCCTGGGCGGTCAGCCCGTACTCCTGGACCATCCGCCGGTAGCGTTCGCCGGGGCTGAGCGAGGGGTCGGCCGCCAGCGGCGAGGTGGCCAGTGCCGCGACCTCCGCCCCGACCGCGCGCGCCCGCTGCGACGCCGCGCCGCGCCACCGGCGCACCTCCACGGCCAGGTCCACCATCTGCGTGCGCGGGCGGGTCCCGGTCTCCAGCTGCTCCTCCTGGAGCTCCTTCTCCAGTTCCTCGTCCTCGCCCACGGAGGCCAGCACCGCTCCCGAGACGGCCTGCGGCTCACCACTGTCCGCGCTCACCAGGAGCAGTTCTTCCTCGACACCGACGCTTCTCATCGCCACAGCCTCCTCAGGCGGTCGTCCGATCCAGCGAATTCCCCGGCCGGGCGCAAGTACGCGCCACGGTTCGGCCACACGGCCGGGCCGGGCGAACGGGTCATGAAAGGGCCGGAAGGGGGAACAAGCACCATCCCACCGGCGCACCGCCCGCGCGGCCGTACGCCGGTCACAGGACAGAGGCCAGGGAGGAGAGCTTGCGTCTGCGCCACACCCGGCCCGGCGATCCCGGCTACACCCGCAGGCGCCACGGCCGCGGCTTCCGCTACCTCGACGCCGAGGGCCGGCCGCTGCGCGACCCGGCGGAACTGGAGCGGATCAGGTCCCTGGTCATCCCGCCGGCCTGGAAGGACGTGTGGATCTGCCCCAGGCCCAACGGCCACCTACAGGCCGTCGGCACCGACGCCGCCGGGCGCCGCCAGTACCTGTACCACCCGCGGTTCCGGGCGGAGCAGGAGAAGACCAAGCACGAGCACGTGCTGGAGGCCGCCGAGGCGCTGCCCCGCATCCGCGAGACGATCGGGGCGCACCTGGACGAGCGTGGGCTGACCCGGCAGCGGGTGCTGGGCGCCGCGGTCCGCCTGCTGGACCTGGGGTTCTTCCGCGTCGGAGGCGAGCGCTACGCGGAACTGAACAGCTCCTACGGCCTGACCACCCTGCTGCGCGAGCACGCCGACTGCGCGGGCGGCGAGGTGACCTTCACCTACACCGGCAAGCACGGCCGGGAGGTGGTGCGCGCCGTGGCGGACCCCGCGACGTTCCGGGCGGTGCGCGCCCTCAAACGCCGCCGCGGGGGCGGCGAGAGGCTGCTGGCCTACTGGGAGCGGCCGGTGTGGCGCGAGGTGACGGGCGAGGACCTCAACGCATATCTGAAGGACCTGGGCGGTGTGGACATCACCGCCAAGGACTTCCGCACCTGGCACGCCACCGTGCTGGCGTCCGTCGCCCTGGCCGTCTCGCGGTTCGCCGACCGGAGCGAGGCCGCCCGCCGCCGTGCGGTCGCCCGCGCCGTCAAGGAGGTCTCCGAGTACCTGGGCAACACCCCGGCGGTGTGCCGCGCCTCGTACGTCAACCCGCGGGTGATCGAACTGTACGAGGAGGGGGTCACCATCGCCCCGGTCCTGCACCGGCTCGGGGACCGGGCCGCCTTCGGGGTTCCCGCGACCCAGGGGGCGATCGAGGAGGCCGTGCTGCGGATGCTGCGCACCGGCCGCCCTCCCCGGGGCTGAGGCCGGACGGCCCGGCGCGGAACGCCTCGGGTGCGCGAGGCCGTCAGGCACTCCCCCTTCCCGGTCCGCTCCTCCGCCGGCCTGCCGCGGTCGCAGGGGGCCCTCTCCGGACCCTCGGGTTCTGATGAACGTCGCGACACCCGACCTCCGGATGGACGAAGCCGTCGTGCTCGTCGGAAGAGCCGTTCCCGCATGTCCGCACACCGCCCGCACGACGGTCGCACGCAAGAGGGCGGCCGCTGTGCGACGCCGGCCACACCGGAGGCGGGAGGGGCGGGCCTCAGAAGGCGTCGCGCAGTTCGAGGAGCTTCCGCTCGGTGTCCTGGACGGGCAGGGCCTGGGTGACCATGCGGTCGAGGGCTTCCAGGTAGGTGGTGACCTCGGGGCGCTCGTCGATGTAGACGGCACCGGTCAGGCTCTCGGTGTAGACGATGTCCGGAAGCTCCGGATAGCTGAACCGGAAGAGCTGGAAGGGACCGAACATCCCCGGGTGGGGCCCCGCGCTGAAGGGCATGATCTGCAGACTGATCTCGGGCCTGGCGCAGATCTCGACCAGGCGGTCGATCTGAGCCCTCATGACACCGGCGCCGCCGACCGGCCTGCGCAGCACCTGCTCGTCCAGCACCGCCCACAGGCGCGGAGCGTCGGGCTTGGCCAGGAGCCGCTGCCGCCCCATGCGCAGCGCGACCCGCCGGTCGAGCTCCTCCTCGTCCGCCCGGGGGAAGCCGGTCCGCAGCAGGGCACGGGCGTAGTCCTCGGTCTGGAGCAGGCCGGGGACGCAGTGGGGCTCGTAGGAGCGGATGAGGTCGGCTTCGCTCTCCAGGCTGACGTAGAGGCTGAACCAGTCCGGCAGGACGCTGCGGAAGCGGTGCCACCAGCCCGGCCTGTTGGCCTTCTCCACCAGCGCGAGGAAGGCGTCGACCTCTTCCGCCCCGATGCCATAGCTCTCCAGCAGCGCCTTGACGTAGAGCGGGCGCAGGCCCACCTCGGCCTTCTCCATGCGGCGGACCGTGGATGTGGTGACGCTCAGGACCCGGGCGGCTTCCTCGAACGACTTCCCGGCGCGTTCCCGCAGGTCACGCAGGCGCAGCCCCAGGACGATCTGCCCCACGGTCGGTGCCGACCGGGACTCGCCCATGGTCTCTCCCTCTCCGCTCGCGCCTCACCGGCAGAGCAGTGTGCCATGACCTCGGCGACACAGCCAGGCTGTCATTTAAATCTTGCAATTTGCAGAACTCTTCTTGCCTTTTGCGGACACCGATGAGCATAGTAGCCGGGTGATCCAGTTCACGACGCGGTCACACCGGCGTCGAACCGTCCCGGTACACGGGCCCTCCCGCCCCTCCCGCGGGCCCCGTGCCCTCGCCGTCCCTCCCCACCGTGACGCACTGGACGCGGTGACCGGTCAGCGGGCGTTCCCGGGCACCGGCCCCTCACACGGACCCGGCGGCGCACCGGCCCCGACGCCCACCGGCGTACGAAAGGCGAGCCACTGATGGCTCTTCTCCCCCGCTCAGCGCACATGGCACCCATGCTGCCGGCAGTCCACCCCCAGCGATCGCGGCAACGGGCGGAGTTCGAAGTGCCCGCCCAGCGCTCCTCGGTGTGCGTGGCCCGACATCTGCTCGTGGAGTGGCTGCACCGCTGGCACTGCCCACAGAACGTGGTCGACACGGCACAGCTGGTCGTGTCCGAGTTCGTCACCAACGCCGTGGTCCACACCGTCAGCGACAGGATCGCCTGCCTCCTCCAGCACGGTGACCGGCGGCTGCGCATAGAGGTGCGCGACCAGGGCACCGGCGCATCCGGGCTCGCGGCCCGCTCGGCGGGCCCGGACGCGACCAGCGGGCGCGGTCTCCAGCTCGTCGACGCCCTCGCGGACTCCTGGGGGGACATACCCGCGGCCCAGGCGCGGGGACGCGTCGTGTGGGCGGAGCTGAGGCTGGACGAGGTGTGACGGACCCCTCCGCCTCCGCCTCGCACCGCCCCTCCATCGCCACCGCACCACCCGCCACCGCGGCCGCCGCCACCCGGCGTTACCGCCCGTAGCACGCCGTCGCCGGGCCTCGCGCCGCACGCCGCCGCGCCTCACTCGGCGGTGGGCACGTCCGGAGGCGTGCCGTGCCAGACCGTGGTGACGTTGCAGAACTCGCGGATGCCGTGCCCCGACAGCTCCCGGCCGTAGCCCGAGCGCTTGGTCCCGCCGAAGGGCATCGCCGGGTGCGAGGCGGTCATGCCGTTGAAGTAGACGCCGCCCGCCCGCAGGTCGCGCACACAGCGGTCCTGCTCCTCCCGGTCGCGGATCCAGACGTTGGAGCTCAGGCCGAAGGGGGTGTCGTTGGCCACCTCGATCGCCTCGTCCAGGTCCGCCGCCCGGTAGAGGGTCGCCACCGGGCCGAAGGTCTCCTCGCGGTGGACGCGCATCCCGGGCGTGACGTCCGCGAGGACGGTTGGCTCGTAGAACCAGCCGGCCGGGTGGGCGGCGGGCCGCCGTCCGCCGCACAGCACGGTGGCGCCGCGCTCGCGGGCGTCCTCGACCAGCTCCTCCAGGTCGGCCCGGCCCCTCTCACTGGCCAGCGGCCCGACCTGGGTGGACTCGTCCATCGGATCGCCCACCTTCAGGGCCTTCATGCCGTCCACGAACAGCCGGGTGAACTCCTCGTACACCTCCCGGTGCACGATGAAGCGCTTGGCCGCGATGCAGGACTGGCCGTTGTTCTGGGTCCGCGCGGTCACCGCGACCTCGGCCGCCTTCGCCACGTCCGCCGAGGGCAGGACGAGGTAGGGGTCGCTGCCGCCCAGCTCCAGAACCGTCTTCTTGATCTCGTCGCCGGCGACCGCGGCCACCGAGCGCCCGGCGGGTTCGCTGCCGGTGAGCGTCGCGGCGGCCACCCGGTCGTCGCGCAGGACGCCCTCCACCGCGCCGGAGCCGATCAGCAGGGTCTGGAAACAGCCTTGCGGGTAGCCGGCGCGGCGGAAGAGGTCCTCCAGGTACAACGCGGTCCGCGGCACGTTCGAGGCGTGCTTGAGCAGGCCGGTGTTGCCCGCCATCAGTGCGGGGGCCGCGAAGCGGATCACCTGCCACAGCGGGAAGTTCCACGGCATCACCGCCAGGACCGGGCCCAGCGGGCGGTAGCGCACGTACGCGGTGCTGCCGCCGCTGTCCTCGACGTCCGCCGGGGAGGGGTGCTCGTCGGCCAGCAGTTCCCCGGCGTGCTCGGCGTACCAGCGCATCGCCTTCACGCACTTGGCGGCCTCGGCGCGGGCCGCGGTGACGGGCTTGCCCATCTCGGTGGTCAGGGTGCGGGCGATGTCGTCCCGCTCCTTCTCCAGCAGGTCGGCCGCCCGGTGCAGCAGTTCGGCGCGTTCGGCGAAACCGGTGGTGCGGTACTCCTCGAAGGCGGCGCGGGCGCGCTCCAGCCGCTCCTCGATCTCCTCCGCGCCCAGGGGCTCGAAGGTCTGCAGGATCTCGCCGGTGGCCGGGTTGGTGGTCGAGATGGGCATGGGTCCCTCCCGGAGTGGTGGGGACGGTGCCGGCCGCCGGCCGGTACGGCCGGCGGCTGCCCGCGCTCCCGCTCGTCCTCGCTCGCTTCCGTTCGCGGGGCGCGTACCCGCCCGCGGCGGTCTCATTCGGCGGCCGGCACGCCCCGGCGGGAGGACGGGCGCGGTTCGGGGGCGTGCCGCACCGAAGGGCCATGGGCCGGCCGTCACCGCCGCGGGCCGGTCAGCGCTGGGCGAGCTTCAGCCGCACCTCCACCTCCTGGTCGCCCGAGATCCGGGGCTCGGCCGTCACGTCGTAGAAGCCCGCGAGGGCGTCCTGGACCTGCCGTACCGCGTCGGGGCCGCCGCTGAGGTCCGCCTCGACCGGCTCCCCGAGTTCCAGGGTGCACTCCACCTCGCCGTGCGTGCGGACGTCGACCGTGCCCACCCAGAACTTGCGCTGCTCGCCGTCCGTCCCGGTCCCGCCCCCGCCGTTGCCCAGTTCGGGCGACTCGGGGAACGCCGACCTCAGGACGGCGAAGACGGCCGCCGCGTCCGAAGCGGTGCAGTGGGGCAGCTCGATCTCGACGAGGCACGCCCCTTCCTTGGTCTGTCCGGTCTGTTCAGTGCTCATAGCCCCACCTGTACCCCGGTGCGGGCGATGGTCACAGCCCGTTCCGGCACACGGCCGGTCCGCGGGTGCCTTCGCCGCCGGCGCCGACCGGGGCCCGGCGGGCCTCTCCGCGGGTCCGGCCCCCGCCGCCGTGAGCGCCGCCCACCCGGCGGCCGGTACCTGCTCCGCCCGGCGCGGCATCACGGCGGATCCCCTCGCACAACGGTGGAGATCACGGTCGTGGGGATCAACTCCCCGCCGCGCGAAGGATCTCCGCCTCCTTCCCGGGTGCCAGCCCGACCCTGGGGCGGTCGGGACGAAGGGGCGGCTCACCGCCCAGGCCGCACAGCCAGGCCCAGGTGTCGGCCACGGTCCGCTCCACGGGACGGCAGCGCAGTCCCGCCGCGACGGCCCGGGACACGTCGCCTCGGTGCATGGCGTCGTGGAGCTCGCCCGGCGGAGTCCACACCGGCAGGTCCGTCCACGGCCCGACCCCCGCCGCGAGGATCCGCTCCGGGTCGGTCCACCGCAGCACGGCGCCGGAACCGGTGGTCCGCACACAGCTCTCCAGCAACTCCCCCATGGTGGCGTGGCCGGGTGGGCTCACCAGGTTGTACGGGCCGCCCAGTCCGCGCTCGGCGGCGTCCAGCGTCCAGACCGCGAGATCACGCGCGTCCACGTACTGCAGGGGCAGGTCGCGGGGGCCGGGCGCCAGGACCTCGCCGCCCCGGGCGATGCGCAGCAGCCACCACGGCAGCCGGCCGATGTTCTCGTACGGGCCCAGGATCAGTCCCGCCCGCACCAGCAGACCCCGGTCGCCGAAGGCCGCCTCGACGGCCATCTCCCCTCCCCGTTTGGCCCTGGCGTAGTCGGCGCCGTCGCCGTCGCCGGGTGAGGCGTCGACGAGCGGGCCCGTCTCGTCCAGGCCGGCCGGGGAGGGGTAGGCGTACACCGAACGGCTGGAGACATAGGCGTAGTGCCCCGCCCGTGGCGCCAGCACGGCTGCGGCGTCGCGGACGGCGGCGGGCGCCCCGGCCCAGGTGTCGACCACGATGTCCCAGCCGCCGGCCGCCTCCTCAAGGGCGGCGAGCCCGCCGTCGGCCGTGCGATCGCCCCGCAGCGCGGCGGCGCCGGGCGGCGGGGCGTGGCGCCCCCGGTTGAAGACCGTCACCTCCCAGCCGCGCGCCAGCGCCTCCTCCGCGGCCGCCCGGCCGACGAACTCCGTTCCGCCCAGCACCAGAAGTCTCATGGGCCGAGCGTGCCCGCCGGCGCGGCCGGGCGGAACGGCTTCACGCCCGTGGCGTAATCGCCGGGAGCCGAACCGGACCGGGCCGGGCCCTTGTGGGGCCCGGCCCGGTCCGGCTGGGGTGTCGCGGTGTCACCTCACGCGCCCGTAGCGCACGCTCTTGGTCCAGATCCTCTCCTTGCGGACGGTCTTGCCCGGCTTCGGGGAGTGCCAGATCCGTCCCTCGCCGGCGTAGATGCCGACGTGGTAGACACTGCCGCCCGAGTGGAAGAAGACCAGGTCGCCCTTCTTGCGCGACTTGGCGGAGACCTTCTTCGAGCGGTTGTACTGGGCCGCCGCGGTGCGCGGCAGCTTCTTGCCCGCCTTCTTGTACGAGTACTGGGTGAGTCCCGAGCAGTCGAACCGGTTGGGGCCGGCGGCGCCGTAGCTGTAGGGCGCGCCCTTCTTGGAGGCCGCGACCTTGAGCGCCTTGCTCGCGGGGGTGGCCGCCTCGGCCTCGGGTGCGGCGGACGGGATGAGCACCGTTCCCGCCAGGGTGGCGGCGGTGACGGCGGCGGTGATGCCCGCCCGGGACAGCGGACCCGGTATGCGTGCGTGCGCAGACATGAGTGAACCCTTCGTCATACGCCTGCGAAAGATGACCTGTCGGGTTCGGGCTGGCGAAGTTGCCCGGCCACGCACTGCGTGGCTTCACCCCAAGGGCCGCGTCGTGCGCGGCCCGCCTTGCTCGGGTCTCCCGCTCCTGCCGTCTCGTCATGGTCCGTTTCTCACCCGGGCGGCGGCAGGATTGGGCGTCCGTCCGGGCGGCCCCGCCCTTCAGCGGGGACTTGCGGTCTCCTACGGATAGTGCGTCAGAAAAGCTCCCGATAGGTCGATCGAAGGCGTTTTGTGAACATGCTCACTGCCGGCCCGCCGATAGAGGCGCCCGTCCCGGAGGCTGACCGGTCGGCGTTTGAAGGTGCCTGCCGAAAACGGGCGTTGGGCCCTTCCGGAGGTGCGCCGACGGTCCGGCGGCCGGTTCGCGGGCCGGTTCGGCGTGCCGTCCGGATCAGCCCGAATGGCTGCGGTCGTGTCGGGTGAACGCGGCGGGTCGCGAGGCGGCCCGAAGGCCGGGCGGGGGCTGCGGACCGCCGCGGACGGGGCGTCAGATGCGCCAGGAGCGGATGCGGTCGGCGGCGGCGAAGACGTCCGCCGTGCCGGAGAGGATCTCCCGGGCCAGGTCCACCAGGGCGCCGTAGGGGGCGTCGATGCCCTCGCCGGAGGCGTGCATGTATGCGACGGCGGTGGCGCAGGCGAACCGCGCGTTCCCGGCGGGCAGGGGCCTGAGCAGCACCAGCGTGTGCAGCAGGGCCGCGGCGCGCCAGGCCGGGTCCGGATCGGTCCCCAGCCGCGGCGGGTCGACCCGGTGGCGGGCGACGGCCGCGACGAGGGCGGAGAAGTCGGAGATCGCCGGCTGGTCCGGGAGGACCTCCTCGTGCCGCTGCAGCAGCCAGGGCACGTCTATGTGGACGACGGGTGTCACGGCTCGGCCCGGCCCCCGCTTCAGGCGGCCCGGCCCGGGGCTCCCCCACGGGGCTCGTCGTCGGGGAACGCGTCGGCGAACGCCTGCTCGGCGGCGGGGTCGGAGAAGAAGCGGCGGAAGACCTCGGCGGCCTCCTTCAGAGCCCGGTGGCGCGCGATGTCGGCGGCGGTGGCCTCACGCACCAGCGCCTTCATCGTCATCCCGCGCTCCCGGGCGATCTCCCGCAGGTCCTGGAGCTCCTGGTCGCTGAAGTCCACGTTCAGAGCCGACATGCCCCAACGGTACTGCGCCGGTACCGGTGCGGCAATCACCGCAGGCCGAAGCGGTGGCCGTCCGGTACCCGCCGGGCAGGCCGACCGTGGGGCCGGCGGCCCGCCGGGCGGGGCGGGAGGTCAGCGGACGTGCACGCCAGAGACGGTGCGGGCGATGACCAGGCGCTGGATCTCGCTGGTGCCCTCGAAGATCGAGTAGATGGCGGCGTCCCGGTGCATGCGCTCCACCGGGTACTCCCGGGTGAAGCCGTTGCCGCCGAGGATCTGCATCGCCTGGGCCGTGACGCTCTTGGCGGTCTCGCCGGCGAACAGCTTGGACATCGACCCCTCGGCGCCCTCGAAGGGCCTGCCCGCCGCCGCCATCCACGAGGCCCGCCACACCAGCAGCCGGGCGGCGTCGATGCGGGTGCGCATGTCGGCGAGCTGGAAGGCGATGCCCTGGTTGTCGATGATCGGACGGCCGAACTGCACACGGGTCTTGGCGTAGTCCAGGGCGACCTCGTAGGCGGCGCGGGCGATGCCGACGGCCTGGGCGCCCACGGCGGGGCGGGAGGCCTCGAAGGTGGCCATCGCGGCGTTCTTCACTCGCTCGCCGCCCTTCTTCGCCTCCTTCGCCCGCTCACGGGCGCGGGCGAGGCGCTCGTCGAGCTTGTCCTTGCCGCCCAGCAGGCAGTGGCCGGGCACGCGGACGTCCTCGAGCACCACCTCGGCGGTGTGGGAGGCGCGGATGCCGTGCTTCTTGAACTTCTGCCCCTGGGACAGGCCGGGGGTGTTCGGCGGGATCACGAAGGAGGCGTGCCCCCTGGAGCCGAGTTCGGGGTCGACGACGGCGACGACGACGTGGACGTTGGCGATGCCGCCGTTGGTGGCCCAGGTCTTGGTGCCGTTGAGCACCCACTCGTCCTTGGCCTCGTCGTAGACCGCGCGGGTGCGCATGGCCGAGACGTCCGATCCGGCGTCCGGCTCGGAGGAGCAGAAGGCGGCGACCTTCACGTCGTTCGCGTCGCCGTACATCTGGGGGATCCAGGTGCCGATCTGCTCCTCGGTCCCGTTGGCGAGCACGCCGACGGCGGCCAGCGCGGTGCCGACGATCGACAGGCCGATGCCCGCGTCGCCCCAGAACAGCTCCTCCATGACCATGGGGATGCTCAGGCCGGTGGGGTCGAAGTACTGCTGGGCGTAGAAGTCGAGCGAGTACAGGCCGATCTTGGCCGCCTCCTGGATGATGGGCCAGGGCGTCTCCTCGCGCTCGTCCCACTCCGCGGCGGCGGGGCGCATGACGTCGGCCGCGAAGCCGTGGATCCATTCCCGTACGGCCTTCTGGTCGTCGTTGAGGTCGAGTGCGAACTCCGCCATGGAAGCCCCTCCATCCGTTGTTACTAGCGGTAACGTGAATATGTTACCGGCCAGTGCGATGTCAACCTCCCACCGTCGGCACCCTCCCCCGCGCCCCGCGGGTGTTACGTTGCGCTCAGGCGGCAGCGAGGTGTCACAGCGGGTCGGGGAGGCCGAGGGACATGGAGACCACACATCGGGAGGACCAGCGCAGCGCCACCGAGCGCCGGCGCCGGGAACTCCTGGAGGCCGCCGAGCGCGTGGTGCTGCGCGACGGCCCGGGCGCCTCGATGAACGCCATCGCCGCCGAGGCCGGCATCACCAAGCCCATCCTCTACCGGCACTTCGGCGACAAGGGCGGGCTCTACCGCGCCCTGGCGGTGCGGCACACCGACGCCCTGGTGGACGCGCTGCGGGCCGCCCTGGACGCCCCCACCGACCGGCGCGAGCGCGTGGAGGCCGCGCTCGACACGTATCTGGCCGCCATCGAGGCCAGGCCCCAGGTCTACCGCTTCCTGATGCACCCGGCCGAGGAGCCCGGAGGCGAGCGCGGCTTCGACGTCGGCCAGTACTCGGCCCCGCTGCTGCGCAGGCTCGGCGAGGAACTGGCCACGGTGATCGCCGAACGCGTCGACCTCGGCGCCGACCGCGAGGAGCGGGCCCGGGTGTGGGGGCACGGAATCGTCGGCATGATGCACGCGGCGGGCGACTGGTGGCTGGGCGAGAAGCCCTGCCCGCGGGAACGGCTGGTGCGGCACCTGGCCGACCTGCTGTGGGGAGGCCTGGCCACGGCGGAGGACCTGGCCGGCGGCCCGGGCCTGTGAGCACCGCACCGCGGGCGTGCCCGCCGCGGCGCCCGCGGGGCGGCCCGGACTACGGAGCCCGGCGCACCGCGCGCAGCGCCCGGCGGCGGCGCAGCCCCGTGAGGCGGTCGGTGTACACGGTCCCGTCGAGGTGGTCGCACTCGTGCTGAAGGCAGCGGGCGAAGAAGCCGGTCCCCTCGATCCGCACCGGCGCCCCCGTCCTGTCGTACCCCTCCACCACGGCGCGGTCGTGGCGCTCCACCGCGGCTTCCGCACCGGGCAGGGACAGACAGCTCTCCGGGCCGCGTACGATGACGCCGCCGGTCTCCACCAGACGCGGGTTGACCACATGACCCAGGTGGCGGCGGTCCTCGTCGTCGGGGCAGTCGTAGACGAACACCCGCGAGGGGACGCCGATCTGGTTGGCCGCCAGGCCCACACCGCGGGCGGCGTACATCGACGCGAACAGGTCCTCCACCAGGCGGTCCAGCTCCGCGTCGAAGGACACCGCCTCCGCACAGCGCGTGCGCAGGGCCGGGTCGGCCGACATCCGCAGGGGATGGACGGAACCGGAACTTCCGGGAATGGCGCCGCGGTGCATGGGTGTCACCCTACGCCGTGTTGATCATCCAGGGGTGGCGCGGTTCGGGGCCGGGAGCGGACCTCGGTAGGCTGATCCCCGACCCAGGGGCAAGGAGGGACAAGGACGATGGCAGGCAACACGGAGCCGCTGCCGCCGCGGGCCAAACTGGCCGTGACGGCGGGCAAGGCAGCCGCGGCGGTGTCACGGGCCGCGGGCCGTGGCAGCGGGTCGGTGATCGGCGGACGGGTGGCGCTCAAACTCGACCCCGACCTGCTGGCCAAGCTCGCCCAGAACCTGGACGTCGTCCTGGTGTCGGCGACCAACGGCAAGACCACGACGACCCGGCTGATCGCCGAGGCCCTGCGGGCCGCCGGTCCGGTCGTCTCCAACGCGCTGGGCGCCAACATGCCCGCGGGCATCACCGCGGCGCTCGCCGGGAGCGGCGACGCGCGCTACGGCGTCATCGAGGTGGACGAGAAGTACCTCGCCGCGGTCGCCCGCGACGTGACTCCCAAGGCGATCGCCCTGCTCAACCTCTCCCGCGACCAGCTCGACCGCGCCGCCGAGACCCGGATGCTCGCCGAGCGCTGGCGCGAGGGCCTGTCCGGTTCCAAGGCCGTGATCGTGGCGAACGCCGACGATCCGCTGGTGGTGTGGGCCGCCTCCTCCTCCCCCAACGTGGTGTGGGTGGCCGCGGGCCAGGAGTGGAAGGACGACGCCTGGTCCTGCCCGGCCTGCGGCGGCGTGATGCAGCGCCCCGGGGACGACTGGTTCTGCGGCGAGTGCGGCTTCCGCCGCCCCACTCCGAGCTGGGCCCTGTCGGGCGACCACGTGCTGGACCCGCACGGGTCGGCCTGGCCGATCCACCTCCAGCTCCCCGGTCGGGCCAACAAGGCCAACGCCACCACCTCCGCGGCCGTCGCCGCCGCCTTCGGGGTGCCGCCCCAGACGGCGCTGGAGCGGATGTACTCGGTGACCGCGGTGGCCGGCCGCTACGACGTGGTGTCCTTCCAGGGCCGTGAGATCCGGCTGCTGCTGGCGAAGAACCCGGCCGGCTGGCTGGAGACCTTCTCCCTGATCGACGGCCCGCCGGCGCCCGTGATCCTGTCGGTCAACGCGCGCGGCGCGGACGGCACCGACACCTCCTGGCTGTGGGACGTGGACTACTCGCGGCTGGCCGGGCACCCCATCTGCGTGATCGGCGACCGCAAGCTGGACCTGGCGGTCCGGCTGGAGGTCGCGGGGGTCGACTTCCAGGTCTGCGAGAACGCCGCCGAGGCGGTACGGCAGTGCCCGCCCGGCCGGATCGAGGCGATCGCCAACTACACCGCCTTCCAGGACCTGCGCCGCATCGTCGGCAACTGATCCCGGGCCCTTCGGACCACGGCCGGAGCGAGACGGCCGAAGACGCCAGAGATGCCAGAGACGCCGAAGACACGGCGAGGATGCGAGCGAGCATGAGTGAGAGCGGCCTGCGCGTGGTGTGGGTCTACCCGGACCTGCTGAGCACCTACGGCGACCAGGGCAACGTACTGGTGGTGGAGCGGCGTGCGCGGCAGCGCAGGCTGGGCGTGCAGCGGATCGACGTCCGCTCCGACCAGCCGATCCCCACCTCCGGGGACATCTACCTGGTCGGCGGCGGCGAGGACCGGCCGCAGCGGCTGGCGGCCGAGCGGCTGCGCCGCGACGGCGGGCTGAACCGGGCCGTGGACAACGGCGCCATCGTCTTCTCGGTGTGCGCCGGCTACCAGATCCTGGGGCACGAGTTCATCAACGACCTCGGGCAGCGCGAGCCGGGCCTGGGCCTGCTGGACGTCACCAGCACCCGCGGCGAGGGCGAGCGGTGCGTCGGCGACGTGCTGGCCGACATGGACGAGCGGCTGGGCCTGCCGCAGCTGACGGGCTTCGAGAACCACCAGGGCATCACGCACCTGGGCCCGACCGCGCGGCCGCTGGCCCGGGTGCGGCTGGGCCGGGGCAACGGGACCGGCGACGGCACCGAGGGCGCCTGGAACGACACCGTCTTCGGCACCTACATGCACGGTCCGGTGCTGGCCAGGAACCCGCAGATCGCGGACCTGCTGCTCAAGCTGGCGCTGGACGTGAACGCGCTGCCGCCGGTGGACGACCGGTGGTACGAGGCGCTGCGCGCCGAGCGGATCGCGGCGGCCACCCAGCCCGCCTGACGGCTCCGCCCGGGCGCCCGCCGCCCCCGTACGGCACCCGTTCGGGCCAGGTCAGGACCGCCCCCGGCCGGAACCCCGGCCGGGGGCGGTCCTACTCTGGTCCGAGCGGATCGGCACGAATCGGGAGAGCTGCGGATGGACCACGACGGACACGGCACGATGGCGGATCTGCCGCCGTTCACTCTCGGACGCGGCCTGGAGTTCTCCCCCGAGCCGTTCTTCCTGGTGAGCTGCCTGCTGGCGCTGGTGCTCTACGGCTGGGGCGTTCTGCGGCTGCGGCAGCGCGGCGACACCTGGCGGACCAGCCGCACGGTCTCCTTCGCGCTGGGCGTGCTGACGGTCGCTCTGGTGATGTGCACCAAGCTCAACGACTACGGCATGGTGCTGTTCAGCGTGCACATGGTGCAGCACATGGTGATCAGCATGCTGTCGCCGATCCTGGTGCTGCTGGGCGCCCCCGTGACGCTGGCGCTCCGCGCGCTCCCGACCGCCGGACGCGGTCGCAGGGGGCCGCGCGAGATCCTGGTGGCGGTGCTGCACAGCCGTTACATGCGGGTGGTCACGCACCCGGGGTTCACCATCCCGATGTTCATCGCGAGCCTGTACGCGCTGTACTTCACGCCGCTGTTCGACTTCCTGATGGAGTCGAAGGCCGGGCACATCGGGATGATGGTGCACTTCCTGGCGGTCGGGCTGGTCTTCTTCTGGCCGATCATGGGCGTGGACCCGGGGCCGCACCGCCCCGGCTATGTGATGCGGATGCTGGAGCTGTTCGCGGGCATGCCCTTCCACGCCTTCTTCGGCATCGCGCTGATGATGGCCGGCGAGCCGATGGTCCAGGCGTACGCGAACCCGCCCGCCTCGCTCGGGGTCACCGCGCTGGCCGACCAGAACGCCGCGGGCGGCATCGCCTGGGCGTTCAGCGAGATTCCCACTGTCATCGTGCTGATTGCACTCGTCTTCCAGTGGTACTTCTCCGAACAGCGGCAGGCTCGGCGCGACGACCGGGCCGCTGACCGCAACGGCGACCAGGACCTGACCGCGTACAACGCCTACCTGGCGTCGTTGCAGGCCCGCGGCCAGTAGTGCGCCGGGCCGAGGCCGGACAGGACGGGGCCCGGGCCGTGGCCGTGTGACGGCCGCGGCGGCCGGCGGCCCCGCTCCGACCGACTCGGGAGGAAGGTGTGAGCGATGCCGGAGACGGCGAAGGCCATGACCATCACCACGGTGGCCGCCCTGGTGCTGGTGACCGCCTACTCGGTGGCACTGGGCGGCAGCGGCTGGCTGTGGTTCGCGTGGGTGGTGCTGGGACTGGTGACCCTGGGCGTGGCGACGACGTCGCGGGGGCGGTGAGCCGCTCCGCGAACGGGCTCTCAGCCCGTCCGGAAGGGGGTGCGGGTCCCGGCCCGGACGGCGTCCGGGCCGGGACCCGCACCCCCTTCCGGATTCACCGGTTCACGGGCTCACCGGCTCGTGGGCTCAGAAGTCGAACACCGCCCCGGTCTGCCTGAGGAGGTCGCAGGCGTTGGGGAACTCCGACCGCCAGTGGATCCGGCTCCCCCGCCAGATGCCCGTGGCCTCGGCCACCACGGGCCTGTGCTCGTTGGTGCAGTCGCGCCGGCGGTCGGAGAGCTGGCGCAGTTCGCCCCCGGAGCGGTCGATGTCGCGGCAGGCCTCGGCAGCGCGGGGGTGGGGGCCGCCACCGCCGTCCGGGCAGACCAGCATCACGCCCCGCGTCCAGGTGTCCCCGGCGTCGGAGACGGTCAGGAAGACCTCGCCGCGGGCCGGCTCGGATCCGGGGGCCTCGGCGAGGGCGGCGGACGCCGGAGCCAGGAGCGCGGCGACGGCAGCGGCGGTGACGGCCGCGGCGACGGTGGTGCGGGGGCGCGGGAACATGCGGGCCTCCAGGGGGCTGGGCACGATTGCGCGCCCAAGACCACCGTGGCGGAGCATTCCGGGCAAGGAACCTCGCCCGGCCCCTCACCCGGCCGGCGGAAGCCGCTCCCCCGGCCGGGGCCCGCGGCCCCGCCATCCGGTCTCCCGCGCCCGGGCCGCTCCCCGGCACGGACGACATCCCCGCATGTACGCGGGTCTAGGATGCATACATGTCGAAGGTACTGAATAAACTTCCAGTCGGTGAGCGCATCGGCATCGCGTTCTCAGGAGGTTTGGACACCTCTGTGGCGGTGGCGTGGATGCGCGAGCGCGGCGCCGTCCCCTATGCCTATACGGCCGACGTCGGCCAGTACGACGAGCCCGATCTGGCCGACGTGCCGGAGCGGGGTCTGGCGTACGGCGCGGAGCGGGCGCGGCTGGTCGACTGCCGCGACGCCCTGGTCGAGGAGGGCCTGGCCGCCCTGGCCTGCGGTGCCTTCCACATCCGCTCGGCCGCGCAGACCTACTTCAACACCACCCCGCTCGGCCGTGCGGTGGTGGGCACCCTCCTGGTGCGGGCGATGCGCGAGGACGACGTCTTCATCTGGGGGGACGGATCCACCTACAAGGGCAACGACATCGAGCGGTTCTACCGCTACGGTCTGCTCGCCAACCCCGGCCTGCGGATCTACAAGCCCTGGCTCGACCGGGCGTTCGTGGCCGAGCTCGGCGGACGCCACGAGATGTCCGCCTGGCTGTCGCAGCGGGACCTGCCCTACCGCGACTCGGCCGAGAAGGCGTACTCGACGGACGCGAACATCTGGGGCGCCACGCACGAGGCCAAGCGCCTGGAGTACCTCGACACCTCGATGGAGATCGTGGCCCCGATCATGGGCGTCCGCTTCTGGGACCCCGAGGTCGACATCCCCGCCGAGGACGTCACCGTGGAGTTCGAGCACGGCCGCCCCGTGCGGATCAACGGGCGCGCGTTCCCCAGCGCGGTCGAACTGGTGCGGGAGGCCAACCTCATCGGCGGCCGGCACGGTCTGGGGATGTCCGACCAGATCGAGAACCGCATCATCGAGGCCAAGAGCCGCGGCGTCTACGAGGCCCCCGGCATGGCACTGCTGCACGTGGCCTACGAGCGGCTGCTCAACGCCATCCACAACGAGGACACCGTGGCCATGTACCACGTGGAGGGGCGCCGGCTCGGGCGGCTGCTCTACGAGGGCCGCTGGTTCGACCCGCAGGCGCTCATGCTCCGCGAGAGCCTCCAGCGCTGGGTCGGCCGCCCGGTCACCGGCAGCGTCACGGTGCGGCTCCGCCGCGGCCAGGACTACTCCGTCCTCGACACCCAGGGGCCGCACCTCAGCTACCACCCCGAGAAGCTGTCCATGGAGCGCAGCCACGACCCGGCGTTCGTCCCGGACGACCGCATCGGACAGCTGACCATGCGCAACCTCGACATCGCCGACTCGCGGAGCAAGCTGGAGCAGTACGCCGCCCACGGCCAGCTCGCGGCGTGGGGCGGGCTCATCGGCGAGCTGCCCCCGGGCGGCGCCGAGGCCATCTCGGCGGGCAGCCACGAGGGAGGGGAGACACCGGTGGACTCCGACGCGCTCGACCACGCGGCGATCGAGTCGGGTACGGACTGAGGGCCGGCCGCGGCCGCCCGGGCGCGAGGGCCCCGGCGGGCGTTCCGCCCGCGGGTGGCGGCCGTCCGCCCGGGCTTCGCCGTCCCCGTCCCGGGCCGCAACCGGGCGGCCCGGGGAGCGGGTTGGCGGGAGCGGGCCGTCGCGGGAGCCGTCGCCCGGCGGGCACGGGCACGGTGCCGGAAGGGGCCGGAGATGGTCGCACACCGCGGCGCCCGCGCATAGACTGAACCCTCTCCGATCGTCTGCCCGGCCGCTTCCCGGCCGCTCCTCGGCCGGGGGGAGAAGCAGTTCGCAGGCCCGTCCGGTGCGGTAGGGAGCCACCCCGTGTTCTACTACGTGCTCAAGTACGTCCTGCTGGGCCCGCTGCTGCGACTGCTGTTCAGGCCCCGGATCGAGGGGCTGGAGAACGTCCCGGACGAGGGCGCGGCGATCATCGCCGGAAACCACCTGTCGTTCTCCGACCACTTCCTGATGCCCGCCATCCTGCGCCGGCGCATCACCTTCCTCGCCAAGGCGGAGTACTTCACGGGACCGGGTCTGAAGGGCAGGCTGACCGCCGCGTTCTTCCGCAGCGTGGGGCAGATCCCGGTCGACCGCTCGGGCCGCGGCGCCGGGCAGGCCGCGGTCGAGGAGGGGCTGCGGGTACTGCGCCGGGGGGAGCTGCTCGGCATCTACCCCGAGGGCACCCGGTCGCACGACGGGCGGCTGTACCGGGGACGGGTCGGCGTCGCGTCCATGGCCCTCAGGGCGAGGGTGCCGGTGGTCCCGTGCGCCATGGTGGGCACCTTCGAACTCCAGCCGCCGGGCAGGGTGCTGCCGAAGATCGGACGGGTGACCATCCGCTTCGGCGAACCGCTGGACTTCTCGCGCTTCGCGGACCAGCACGGCGAGCGCACGGTGCTGCGCGCGGTCACCGACGAGATCATGTACACCATCATGAACCTCTCCGGCCAGGAGTACGTGGACCTGTACGCGCCCGACGCCAAGGCCGCGCAGGCGAAGGCGCGCAGGAGCGGTGACGACGCGGACCCGGCCCCGGGGAACGCCGCTCCTTAGGACCGGTACCGCCGGGAGCGGCCGCCCGGCGCGGCGGACCGGCAGGGCGGCCTGCGCCCGGCCTGCCGCGCGCTCTCACACGTCCCTTCGAGCTCTCCGCGCGCCCTCTACACGCCCCGGTGCCCCGGCCTCCGGTCCCCGGCGGGCGGGGCGGGGTGGTGCGCCGCGATACCGAAGCGGCCCCGTTCGCCCGGAGCGGACGGCACTTCGCGCACGGCCGAGACCGTACTGATCACCCCGTCCCGCCCACCGGCGTCCTGCTCCTCCAGTCGTTCCAGGTCAGCGGCGGCCACCAGGGCCACCAGCGGCTTCCCGTGGCGCGTCACCACCACCCGTTCGCCGCCGTACACCACGCGATTGATCAGGTCGGCGAGTTCCGCACGGGCTTGCGTCACCGGAATTTCGTAGGCCATGCTCCCAGCATAACCGGGTGTACGTCCTGTACATTTTGTACATCGTCTGTGTGCAGGGCGCCTCGCCGAGCCCACGGAGGGATCCCACCGCCATGTACCGATCCGCCGCCCCGTCACCCGCCCGTCCCGGCCGGCCGGCCGCCCGCTACGTGCTGCCGGAGTTCACCGAGCGCACCGGCGACGGCGTCCGGACGCTGGACCCGTACTCCAAGCTGCTCCAGGAGCGCATCGTCTTCCTCGGCACCCCGATCGACGACACCTGCGCCAACGACGTCATGGCACAGCTGGTCCACCTCGAACACGCCGCACCCGAGCGGGACATCTCGCTCTACATCAACTCCCCCGGCGGATCCTTCACCGCGATGACCGCGATCTACGACACGATGCGGTTCGTCTCCTGCGACATCGAGACCGTCTGCCTGGGGCAGGCCGCCTCCGCGGCGGCCGTGCTGCTCGCGGCGGGCACCCCTGGCAAGCGCCTGGCCCTGCCCGGGGCGCGCGTCATGATCCACCAGCCCTCCCTCCCCGAGCCCGTCCGGGGGCAGGCCCGGGACCTGGAGATCCGGGCCGGGGAGATGCTGCGCACCCGGGAGAGGCTGGAGGGGATGCTGGCCGAGCACACCGGGCAGCCACTGGAGCGCGTCCGGCGGGACATCGAGCGGGACACCTTCCTCGACGCCGAGGGTGCGGTGGCCTACGGGCTCGTGGACCGGCTGACGGCCGGCCGCAAGAGGCCCGGCGCCGTGCGCGCGCCGAGGTGAGCGGGCAGGCGGGCCGGATGCCTCCAGAACCCCCGCCCCTGCCCGCCCTGACCCGCGCCGAGGGCGAGCTGGTCGACCGTTACCTGGAGGTGGTCGACCTGCTGGGCAGGATCAATCCCGCGCGCGGGCGGGACACCTACGGGGCCCTGCGTGCCGCCCAGGCGCTCGCCGGCCGGGCGGCGGCGCTGCGGGACGCGCTGACGGTGATGCACGAGCGCGGTGAGACGGAGCTCCACGCCCGCACCCTGGCACGGGCGCTGCGCGTGCTGGACGGGCGGCGGCGCGCGGGCCTGGTCGGGCTCCCGCCGGAGCCCGGGAGCTGAGAGGCCGGCCGTACGGGCCCGGGCCCGTACGGCCGGAGCCGTACCGGGTCGGCGGCGAGTGACGCGCCCCCGGGCGGCAACACCGGAGCACATGACCGACCGCCACGAAACGCCCCTGGAACGCGCCGACCGCAACTTCGTCGAGCTGCTGCAGGAACTGAGGATCATCCAGACGGGCGTCCAGATCCTCTTCGCCTTCCTCCTCACCCTCGCCTTCACCCAGCGCTTCACCGGCCTCGACACGGTGCAGCGCGGCACCTACGTCACCACGCTGCTGCTGGCGGTGACCGCCTCCATCCTCTTCACGGCGCCCGCGGCACTGCACCGGGCGCTGTTCCGGCGCGGGGTCAAGCGGCTGATCGTCGACGTGTCCTCACGGCTGGCCGGAGCCGGGCTGGTCGTCCTCGCCCTGGCGCTGACCGGGTCCGTGCTGCTCGTGGTGGACGTGGTGCTGGGAAGGGCCGCGGGGATCGCGGTGGCGGCGTGCGTGCTGGCGTTCTGCGCGGCGGTGTGGGCGCTGCTGCCCTTCGGGCTGCGCCGCAGGGCCGCGGGGAGGCGGAGCCGTACGGCGGACCCGCCCCCGGGGCGGCCGGCGGACACCGGGTGAGCCGCCGGCCGCGCGGGCGGTCAGGCTTGCGGCCGTACGGGCGGCGCGGTGCGCGTGACGGTGGCCGCGGCCGCGTCCAGCTCGGCCTCCGTCAGGTCGGCGCGGGCGGTCAGCCGCAGCCGGGAGATCCCGTCGGGCACCGACGGCGGCCGGAAGCAGCCGGCGGCCAGCCCGGCGCCGCGGCAGTCGGCGGCCCAGCGCACGGCCGCCTCCGGAGAGGGCGCGCGCACCGACACCACGGCGGCGTCCGGGCGGGTCGCGTCCAGACCGGCACCCGCCAGCCGCTCGTACAGTCCCGTCGCGGCCTCGCGGACGCGGGCGGCGCGGCCGGGTTCGGCCCGCAGCAGCCGCAGCGCGGCAAGTGCCGCGCCGGCGGCAGCCGGGGCGAGGCCGGTGTCGAAGACGAAGGTGCGGGCGGTGTTGACCAGGTGGTCGATCACCCGGGCCGGTCCGAGGACCGCGCCGCCCTGGCTGCCGAGCGCTTTCGACAGCGTGGCGGTGGCCACCACGTCCGGGTCCCCGGCCAGGCCCGCGGCGTGGAGGGCGCCCCGGCCGCCGTCGCCCAGGACGCCCAGGCCGTGCGCGTCGTCCACCAGCAGCGCGGCCCCGTGCCCGCGGCAGACGGCGGCCAGTTCGGCCAGCGGCGCGGCGTCGCCGTCGACGGAGAAGACGGCGTCGGTGACGGCCACGGCGCGGCCGGCGAAGCCGTCGAGCGCCTTGCCCACGGCGCCGGGGTCGGAGTGCGGGACGACGGCGGTCTCCGCCCGGGACAGCCGGCAACCGTCGATCAGGGAGGCGTGGTTGGCCGCGTCGGAGACCACCAGCGTGCCGCGGTCGGTCAGGGCGGTGACCGCGGCGAGGTTGGCCGCGTAGCCGGAGGAGAACACCAGGGCCGCCTCGAAGCCGCAGAAGTCGGCGAGTTCCGCCTCCAGTTCGGCGTGCAGCTCGGTGGTGCCGGTGACCAGGCGGGAGCCGGTGGCGCCCGCGCCCCAGCGGCGGGCGGCGGACGAGGCGGCGGCGACGACCTCCGGGTGCCGGGCCAGGCCCAGGTAGTCGTTGCCGGCGAGGTCGAGCAGGGGGGAGCCGGCGGGCCTGGGGCGCAGGGAACGCACCAGGCCCGCGCGGCGGCGCAGTTCGGCGTGCTCGTCGATCCAGTCGAACGGGTCCGGGGTGCTGCGGTGCTCCTGCGGCATGGCGGGCCGTCCCTCGCCTTCTGTCGGTTCCGCCCAAAGGTAGCGGCGGACGGACCCGCACAGGGTGTGGCGATACACACACCTTCCATCCGCCTGGTTGTGGGGGTTCGTCCTTGGCCGCGGGCGGGCGCGTAGGCGAGGATCAGCGCCATGGACCTGCTGAAGACGCTGGTGGACAAGGGGCTGCGGCGCGAGCTGCCCACGCGTGAGGAGGCGCTGGCCGTACTGGCCACCTCCGACGACGAACTCCTCGATGTGGTGGCCGCGGCCGGTAAGGTGCGGCGCCAGTGGTTCGGCCGGCGGGTGAAGCTCAACTACCTGGTCAACCTGAAGTCCGGGCTGTGCCCGGAGGACTGCTCGTACTGCTCGCAGCGGCTGGGGTCGAAGGCCGACATCCTCAAGTACACCTGGCTGAAGCCGGAGGAGGCCGCCGCGGCGGCCGGCGCGGGCGTGGCCGGGGGCGCCAAGCGCGTGTGCCTGGTGGCCAGCGGGCGCGGGCCCACCGACCGGGACGTGGACCGGGTCTCGAAGACCATCGCCGCCATCAAGGAGCAGAACGAGGGCGTGGAGGTGTGCGCCTGCCTGGGCCTGCTCTCCGGCGGCCAGGCCGAACGGCTGCGCGAGGCGGGCGCGGACGCCTACAACCACAACCTCAACACCTCCGAGGCGACCTACGGGGAGATCACCACCACCCACACCTACGCCGACCGCGTGGAGACGGTCCACCAGGCGCAGGCGGCCGGACTGTCGGCCTGCTCGGGGCTGATCGCGGGCATGGGCGAGACGGACGCGGACCTGGTGGACGTGGTCTTCTCGCTGCGCGAACTGGACCCGGACTCGGTGCCGGTGAACTTCCTCATCCCCTTCGAGGGGACCCCGCTGGCCAAGGAGTGGAACCTCACGCCGCAGCGCTGCCTGCGCATCCTGGCGATGGTCCGCTTCGTCTGCCCCGATGTGGAGGTCCGGCTGGCCGGCGGGCGCGAGGTGCACCTGCGGTCCATGCAGCCGCTGGCCCTGCACCTTGCCAACTCCATCTTCCTGGGCGACTACCTCACCAGCGAGGGCCAGGCGGGCAGGGCCGACCTGGAGATGATCGCCGACGCCGGTTTCGAGGTGGAGGGCGCCGGGGAGCGGACCCTGCCGGAGCACCGGGCGGACGTGCTCGCCGCGTCCGGCGGAGGCTGCGGCGGGCACGGCGGCGCGGAAGCCGGCGGGGGCTGCGGTCCGTGCGGCGGCGGTGACGCGGACGGCACGGACACGGCGGGCGAGCCCGTCTCGGAGGCGGCCGGGGAGTCGGAGGCCGCCGGGGCTCCCGGACGGGCCCGCACCGATCTGGTGGCGGTACGGCGGCGGGGCGCGGGCACGGAGCTGCCGCCCAATGCCTGACGCCGACGTCCCTCTCCCCCTCTCCCCCTCTCCCTCCCACTCCCCCTCCCTCCCCCCTTCCCCGGGTCTCTCGCCCGAGGAGCTGACCGAGCTCGACCGCCGCCACGTCTGGCACCCCTACGGCCCGATGCCCGGCCGCTCCGAGCCGCTGGTCGTCTCCTCCGCCTCCGGGGTCCGGCTGCGGCTGGCGCGCCCGGCCTGGGGCAGCGTGGAACTGGTCGACGGGATGTCGTCGTGGTGGTCGGCGATCCACGGCTACAACCACCCGGTGCTCAACGACGCGGCGCGCGCCCAGCTGGAGCGGATGAGCCATGTGATGTTCGGCGGGCTCACGCACGAGCCCGCCGTACGTCTGGCCCGACGGCTGGTGGACATCACCCCGGACGGGCTGGAGCACGTCTTCCTCGCCGACTCCGGTTCGGTGTCGGTCGAGGTCGCCGTCAAGATGTGCCTGCAGTACTGGCGTTCGCTGGGACGGCCGGGCAAGCGGCGGCTGCTGACCTGGCGCGGCGGCTACCACGGGGACACCTGGCAGCCGATGTCGGTGTGCGACCCCGAGGGCGGCATGCACCACCTGTGGTCCGGGACACTGCCCGAGCAGGTCTTCGCGGACGCTCCGCCGGACGGCTTCGACTCCGGTCCCGACCCGGCCTACGAGGCGCACCTGAGGGAACTGGTCGCCTCCCGCGCCGAGGAGCTGGCCGCGGTGATCGTGGAGCCCGTGGTGCAGGGCGCGGGCGGGATGCGCTTCCACTCCCCCGCCTATCTGCGGGTGCTGCGCGAGGCGTGCGACGAGCACGGCGTGCTGCTGGTGTTCGACGAGATCGCCACCGGCTTCGGCCGCACCGGCTCCCTGTTCGCGGCCGGCCACGCGGGGGTGGTCCCCGATGTGATGTGCGTGGGCAAGGCGCTGACCGGCGGTTATCTGACGATGGCCGCGACCTTGTGCACGACGCGGGTGGCGGAGGGCATCTCGCGCGGCGAGGTGCCGGTGCTGGCCCACGGACCCACCTTCATGGGCAATCCCCTGGCGGCGGCGGTGGCGGGGGCCTCCCTGGACCTGCTGCTCGCCCAGGACTGGGCGGGCGAGGTGAAGCGGATCGAGGCCGGGCTGCGCGACGGGCTCGCCGGGGCCGCCGCGCTGCCGGGGGTGCGGGACGTGCGCGTGCTGGGAGCGATCGGGGTGGTCCAGCTCGACCACGAGGTGGACATGGCGGCGGCCACCGAGGCCGCGGTGCGCGCGGGCGTGTGGCTGCGGCCGTTCCGCGACCTGGTGTACACCATGCCTCCCTACGTCACCGGTGACGAGGACGTGGCGCGGATCGCGGAGGCGGTGTGCGCGGCGGCGCGCGCGGGCTGAGAAGGCGGGGCGGGAAGCGGGCCGGGGAGGTCCCGGTGCCCGGAGGAGCGAGGAGAGGCGCGAAGATGTCGGTGCTGATCGTCACCGGGACGGGCACGGAGGTGGGCAAGACCGTGACCACGGCGGCGCTGGCCGCCGCGGCGGTGGCCGCGGGCCGCTCCGTGGCCGTGCTCAAACCCGCGCAGACCGGGGTGGCCGAGGGCGAGCCGGGGGACGCGGCGGAGGTGCGGCGGCTGGCGGGCGCGGAGGTGACCGCCGTGGAACTCGCCCGCTACCCCGAGCCGCTGGCCCCCGAGACGGCGGCGCGCCGTGCCGGTCTGCCCCGGGTGCGTCCCGAGGCGGTGGCGGAGACGGCGCGGGCGCTGGAGGAGGAGCACGACCTGGTGCTGGTCGAGGGCGCGGGCGGGCTGCTGGTGCGCTTCGACGACCGGGGATCGACCCTCGCCGACGCCGCGCGGCTGCTGGGCGCCCCGGTGCTGGTGGTCGCCGCGGCCGGGCTGGGCACCCTGAACGCGACGGCGCTGACGGCCGAGGCGCTGCGCTCCCGGGGCCTGGAGTGCGCCGGTGTGGTGGTCGGCAGCTGGCCGCGCGAGCCGGACCTCGCGGCCCGCTGCAATCTGGCGGACCTCCCGGTGGCGGCGGGCGCCCCGCTGGCGGGGCTGCTGCCGCAGGGGGCGGGCTCGCTGGAGCCCCCGGTCTTCCGCGGGCGGGCGGCGGGCTGGCTCTCCCCGCGGCTCGGCGGCTCCTGGGAGGGTGAGGTACGGCCGGCGGGGAGAGAATGGGAGGGCGCACCCAGGTGACCGCCCTTTCCGGAGGATTCCCATGGCTGCCCGCCGCAGGTCCGCGCCCGAGGCCGTGCACCACCCCGTCTTCGCGCGCTACTACGCCCGCTTCGCCCCGGCGGTGGACGAGCGGGCCGGGATCGGCGCGCACCGCACCGAGCTGCTGGCCCCGCTGTCCGGCCGGGTGGTCGAGGTCGGGGCGGGCAGCGGCCTGAACTTCGGCCGCTACCCGGCCGCCGTGCGCGAAGTGGTGGCGGTGGAGCCGGAGCCCCTGCTGCGGCGGGCCGCGCGGGACGCCGCGGCGCGCGCCGCGGTCCCCGTCTCCGTGGTCCCCGGCGTCGCGGAGGAGCTCCCACTGGACAGCGGGTCGTTCGACGCGGCCGTGGTGTCGCTGGTGCTGTGCTCGGTACGGGACCCCGGCCGCGCCCTGGCCGAGATCCGGCGGGTACTGCGGCCGGGCGGCCGGCTGTGCTTCTACGAGCACGTCCGGGCCGGCGGCACCGCCATGGCGCTCACCCAGCGGACGCTGGACCGCACGGTGTGGCCGCATCTGTTCGGCGGCTGCCACACCGCGCGGGACACCGTGGCCGCGATCGGGGCGGCCGGCTTCACCGAGGTGTCACTGCGGCGGCTGCGGGTTCCGGAGGGAGGCGTGCCGACGCCGGTCTCGGCACACGTCCTGGGCAGTGCGCGGCGGCCTTGACACCCCCGGGCGCCGCCGGGCGGGCGGCGCCCGGGGGTGTCGTGGCGTTTCCCGCCGCCGCCCCGTGGATGGATGGCCCCGCACCGGGTACGGCCCTATCAGTCCCGGCTCCCGCGAGGGAGCCGTCCGTCCGAGCCGGGAGGTGCGGTGTCCACTGACGCGGAGAAGACCGGCGAGGCGCCGGAGGCCGGGCGGCCCGCCGCCCGGGCCCGCGCGCTGACCAAGACGTACGGCAGCGGCGAGACGGCCGTGGTGGCGCTCGACTCGGTGGACGTCGACATCGCCGGGAGCCGGTTCACCGCGGTGATGGGCCCGTCCGGCTCGGGGAAGTCGACGCTGATGTACTGCCTGGCCGGACTGGACACCGTCACCGAGGGGAGGGTGTGGATCGGCGGCACCGAGATCACCGGGCTGGGGGACGCGGAGCTGACACGGCTGCGGCGGGACGAGATCGGCTTCGTGTTCCAGTCCTTCAACCTGCTGCCCACCCTGACGGCGCTGGAGAACATCACGCTGCCCATGGACATCGGGGGCCGCAGGCCGGATCGGCGATGGCTGGACACGGTGATCGACACGCTCCGGCTGCGGGACCGCCTCGACCACCGGCCCACCCAGCTCTCCGGCGGCCAGCAGCAGCGGGTGGCCTGCGCCCGCGCGCTGGCCTCCCGCCCGAGGCTGGTCTTCGCCGACGAGCCGACCGGCAACCTCGACTCGCGCTCCGGGCTGGAACTGCTGGACTTCCTGCGCCGGGCGGTGGACGACCTGGGGCAGACGGTGGTGATGGTGACCCACGACCCGGGCGCCGCGGCCCACGCCGACCAGGTGCTCTTCCTGGCCGACGGGCGGATCGTCGACGAGATGCCGAGCCCCACCGCCGAGGCGGTCCTGGAGCGGATGAAGCGGTTCGACCCCGTGCGGCAGTACTGACCCGCCCTTCCCCGCCGTCTCCGGTGAGCCGTCGGGAGACCGCGGGGACACTTCGGGACGCTGCCGTCCACCCCCGAACGCGTCCCCGGCCGCGCCCGCCCCGGAGAACGAGCCAGTCCCGGATCCCGGAACCGTGAGGAGAGCCGTGTGACACGACCGTTCCGCTTCGGCGTCAGCCTGGTCGCCCTCGGCTCCCGCGACGCCTGGCGCGCCAAGTGCCGCCGCGCCGAGGAGCTGGGGTACGACGTGCTGCTCGTGCCCGACCATCTCGGCGCTCCCGCCCCGTTCCCGGCGCTGGTCGCCGCGGCCGGGGCGACCCGGCGGCCCCGCGTGGGCACCTTCGTGCTCAACGCGGGCTTCTGGAACCCCGCCCTGCTGGCCCGCGAGGTCGCCACCTGCGACCGGCTGACGGGCGGACGGCTGGAACTCGGGCTGGGCACCGGGTACGTGCGCTCCGAGCACGAACGGGCCGGGCTGCCGTGGGGATCGCCGGGCGAACGGGTGGACCACCTGGAGCGCACCGTCGCCGAGCTGGACCGCCTGCTGTCCGACCCCGAGCACGTCCCCTCGCCCCGGCAGCGGCCCCGTCCGCCGCTGCTGATCGGCGGCAACGGCGACCGGGTGCTGCGCCTGGCCGCCCGCCGCGCCGACATCGCCGCCTTCACCGGAGCCCGGCAGGCCCCCGGCGCCCCCGAAGGCGTCATCCACCTGATCAGTCCGGACGAGCTGGAGGAGCGGACGGCCGCCTACCGCCGCTTCGCCGCCGGCCGGGACGAGCCCGCCGAGCCGAACCACCTCGTACAGCGGGTGGTCGTCACCGACGACCGGCGCGCGGTGGCCCGCGAGCTGGTCCCGTACGCCCTGGGCGCGACGGAGGAGGAGCTCCTGGAGCACCCGGCCCTGCTCACCGGCAGCGTGGGGCAGATCGCCGAGCAGGTGCGCGCTCACCGCGACCGGTACGGCTTCAGCTACATCTGCGTGCTCGACCCGTTCATGGAGGCCTTCGGGCCGGTGATCGAGGAGTTGCGGGGCAGCTGACGCCCCCTGGTGACCACATGCCGAAACACCGCACGTCCGGTGCCCGGCCGGTGCTGGGATACCGCCATGGACGATCTTGTGAACGGCCCCGGCCTCCGGATTCGGGCGGCCCTCGCCGCGGACATCGACTCCGTGCTGGCCTTCTGGGCGGAGGCCGCGGAGGGTACGAGCATCAGCGACGACCGCGCGGGCGTGGCGCGGCTGATCGAACGGGACCCGCAGGCGCTGCTGCTGGCGGTGCCCGGCGGGGACCCGGCGGCCCCGGCGGACCGGGAAGCCCCGGCGGCCGGGCCGGTGATCGGCTCGGTGATAGCGGGCTTCGACGGCTGGCGCTGCCACCTGTACCGGCTCGCGGTCCATCCAGCGCACCGCCGCCGCGGTGTGGCCTCGGCCCTGCTGGCGGCGGCCGAGGCTCGGTTCGCCGCGCTGGGCGGGCGGCGGGGCGACGCCATGGTGCTCGACCGCAACGCCTCCGCCCACCATGCCTGGCGTGCCGCGGGGTACGCGCCGCAGCCGCAGTGGAGCCGCTGGGTGAAACCGCTGGACTGACGGGTGCGGCCCGGCGGACCGGCGGCTCCGGGGAGCGTACGGCCGCTCGCATACGATGGACAGCCCATCGCGCGTTCGCGCCGTGTGCCGCGGTTCCCGCGTCCACGGCGCGCGTGCCCGACAGACATCCCAGAGAAAGGTGTGTGAGCGTCCGCCCATGGGCGAGCCTCCCAGTAGTCCCGGCAGCAGAACCGGCAGCCGAACCGGCCGTGACCCCGGCCGCCGAGCGGCTCTCTCCGTCCCGCCGGACCAGAGGACGGAGGTGACCCGGTGACCGAAGTGCTCCTCCTGCTCCTGGCACTGCTGCTGACCCTCGCCTGTGCAGTGTTCGTCGCGGCGGAGTTCTCGCTGACCACCGTCGAGCGCGGCGACCTGGAACGGGCCGTCGAGCGCGGCGAGCCGGGCGCCGACAGCGCACTGAAGGCGGTGCGCTCCCTCACCTTCCAGCTCTCCGGCGCCCAGCTCGGCATCACCGTGACCGGCCTGATCATCGGCATGCTCTCCGAGCCCTCGACCGCACGGCTGCTGTCCGGCCCGCTGCGGGCGGCCGGACTGCCCCCCTCGGCGGCGTCCTCGGTGGCGCTGGTGACCGGCACGGTGCTGTCCACGGTGGTGCTGATGGTCGTCGGCGAGCTGGTGCCGAAGAACTGGGCGATCTCCCGGCCGCTGCCGGTCGCCCGCCGGGTCGGCGGCCCGCAGCGCGGTTTCAGCGCCGCCTTCCGGCCGCTTATCACCCATCTGAACAACACCGCCAACCGGGTCCTCCACCGGCTCGGCCTGGAGCCCACCGAGGAACTGGCCTCGGCGCGCTCCCCGCAGGAGCTGGTCGCGCTCGCGCGCCACTCGGCGAAGGAGGGCGCCCTGGAGGCGGACACCGCGGAACTGTTCGTCCGCACCATCCGGCTCTCCGAGCTGACCGCGCAGAGCGTGATGACACCGCGCGTCCAGGTCACCGCGCTGGAGGAGAACACCACCGCGGAGGACGTCGCCAACGCCGCCCGGGCGACGGGCCTGTCCCGCTTCCCGGTCTACCGCGGCAACCTCGACACCGTGGTCGGTGTCGCCCACGTCAAGGACGTGATCGCCGTCCCCGCCGGGCGCCGCGCCGGCCACCCGGTCACCAGGCTGCTGCGCGAGCCGGTGCTCGTGCCGGAGTCCCTCACCGTGGACCGGCTGCTGGACCGGCTGTCGGGGAAGAACAGCATGGCGGTGGTGATCGACGAGTACGGCGGCACCGCCGGGGTCGTCACCCTGGAGGACATCATCGAGGAGGTCGTGGGCGAGGTCCGCGACGAGCACGACCCTCTCGAGACTCCCGATCTGGTCCCGGCGGGCGCGGACGAGGAGGGCCGCACCGTCTACGACGCGGACGGCGCGGCCCGCACCGACCGGCTGGAGGAGATCGGCCTGCGCGCCCCGGACGGCCCGTACGAGACCCTGGCCGGGCTGATCGCCACCGAGCTGGGCCGCATTCCGGCCGTGGGCGACGTCCTGGAGGTCGCCGGATGGCGGCTGGAGGTCGTGGACGCGACCGGACGGCGGGCCGCGGGGGTGCGGCTGACCGCTCCGCCCGGTCCCGGCGGCGGGCAGGACCACGACGGCGGACGCGGCGCCCACCGCGGCGCCGGCGACCGCGACCGGGACGGCCTGGCCGAGCCGGCCGGCCGGGAACGGGACCACCGCGACCGGGCCCACGACCGCGGTGGCGTCCAGAGCCAGGAGGCGAGCCGATGACCGCCGTCCAACTGCTGATCGGCCTGCTGACGCTGGTCGCCAACGCCTTCTTCGTGGGCGCGGAGTTCGCCATGATCTCGGTGCGCCGCAGCCAGATCGAGCCGCTCGCCGAGCGCGGCGAGAAGCGGGCGCGCAGCGTGGTGTGGGGACTGGAGCACGTCTCGGCGCTGATGGCCTCCGCCCAGCTGGGCATCACCTTGTGCACGCTGGTGCTGGGCGTGGTCGCCGAGCCCGCGATCGCCCATCTGCTGGAGCCGGTGTTCCACCTCGTGGGCGTGCCGGAGGGCCTGATCCATCCGATCGCCTTCGTGATCGCGCTGGCGGTGGCGACGTATCTGCACATGCTGTTCGGCGAGATGGTGCCGAAGAACATCGCCCTGGCGGCGCCCGAGCGCGCCGCGCTGCTGCTGGGACCGCCGCTGGTCGGCCTCACCCGGGCCCTGCGACCGGTGATCTTCGGTGTCAACGCCCTGGCCAACGGTCTGCTGAAGCTGCTGCGGGTGGAGCCCAAGGACGAGGTCTCGGCGACCTACTCCGACGACGAGCTGGCCCGTCTGGTGGCCGACTCCAGCGAGGCCGGGCTGCTGGACGAGCGCGCGACGGAGCGGCTGCGCGACGCGCTGGAACTGGGCCGCCGCCCGGTCGTGGACGTCGTACGGCCCACCGACCGCGTCGTCTTCGCCCCGTTCGGCGTCACTCCCGAGGGGCTGGAGCAGCTCTCCGCGCGCAGCGGTTTCTCCCGCTTCCCCGTGGTGGACGGCCAGGGCAGGGCGCTGGGCTATCTGCACGTCAAGGACGCCCTCGACGCCGCGCACCGCGAGGCGCCGTTCCCCGTCGCGGCGCTGCGGCCGATCGCCCGGGTGCGGGCCACGACGCCGCTGGACGACGTGCTGGGCGCGATGCGCAGCAGCGGCACCCACCTCGCGGCGGTGATCGGCACGGACGGGCGCGCGGTCGGGCTGGTCACCATGGAGGACGTGCTGCGCGAACTGGTGGGCCGCTGACGGCGGGCGGGGCGGCACCACGAGCAGGCGCGTACCGCGAGAAGGCACGTACCGAGCGGTCGGTTACCATGTCCTGCGTCATGGACAGTGCAACCAACTCGCCCGCCCCGCCCGCCATCACCAGCTTCGTCGCCCTGGGGGACTCCTTCACCGAGGGCATGTCGGACCTGCTGCCGGACGGCGGCTACCGGGGCTGGGCCGACCTCCTGGCCGCCCGTCTCGCCGCACGCACCGACGGCTTCCGCTACGCCAACCTGGCCGTGCGCGGCAAGCTGATCCGGCAGATCGCCGAGGAGCAGGTGGACGTGGCCGCGGCCATGGGCGCGGACCTGGTGACGCTGGTCGGCGGCCTCAACGACGTACTGCGTCCCAAGTGCGACATGGACACGGTGTGCGGTCTGCTGGAGGAGTCGGTCGCCAAGCTCGCCCCCAACTGCCGCCATCTGGTGCTGATGCGCAGCCCCGGGCGGCGCGGGCCGGTGCTGGAGCGATACCGGACGCGCATGGAGCACCTCTTCGGCTTCATCGACGGTCTCGCCGAGCGGCACGGCGCCCTGGTGGTGGACCTGTACGGCTGCGACGCGCTGGGCGATCCGCGGATGTGGGCCGACGACCGGCTGCATCTGACCACCGAGGGGCACCGGCGGGTGGCCGAGGCGGTCTGGCAGCGGCTGGGGCACGAGCCCGAGACCGACTGGCACGCGGCCCTGCCGCCCGCCGTCCTGCCCGGCTGGTACGCGCGCCGCGTCGCCGACCTGCGCTTCACCCGCCGCCATCTGCTCCCGTGGATCGGCCGGCGGCTGACCGGACGCTCCTCGGGCGACGGGCTGACGCCCAAGCGGCCCGACCTGGCGCCGCTGGCCCCGGCCGTGGACCGGGGACGGTACTCCGACGCCGGCCTGACTGCGCTGGCCTGCGACGACACCCCGTAGAATCCCCGGGTGTGACTGACAAGCCGCGCATCCCGAACGTCCTGGCAGGCCGCTACGCCTCCGCGGAGCTGGCCCGACTGTGGTCCCCCGAGCACAAGGTGGTACTGGAGCGGCGGCTGTGGCTCGCCGTGCTGCGGGCCCAGAAGGACCTGGGCGTCGAGGTGCCGGAGCAGGCCCTGGCCGACTACGAGCGGGTGCTCCAGGACGTCGACCTCGCCTCGATCGCCGAGCGCGAGAAGGTCACGCGCCACGATGTGAAGGCGCGGATCGAGGAGTTCAACGCGCTGGCCGGGCACGAGCACGTGCACAAGGGCATGACCTCCCGGGATCTGACCGAGAACGTCGAGCAGCTCCAGGTCCGGCTGTCGCTGGTGCTGATGCGCGACCGCGCGGTGGCCGCGCTGGCGCGGCTGGGGCGGCTGGCGGCCGAGCACTCCGAGCTGGTGATGGCGGGGCGCTCGCACAACGTCGCCGCGCAGGCCACGACCCTGGGCAAGCGCTTCGCGACCGCCGCCGACGAACTGCTGGTGGCCCACGCGCGGCTGGAGGAGCTGCTGGCGCGCTACCCGCTGCGCGGCGTCAAGGGGCCGGTGGGCACCTCCCAGGACATGCTGGACCTGCTGGGCGGGGACGGAGGCCAGCTGGCCGAGCTGGAGGAGCGGATCGCCTCGCACCTGGGCTTCGGCCACACCTTCACCTCCGTCGGCCAGGTCTACCCGCGCTCGCTGGACTACGAGGTGGTGACCGCGCTGGTCCAGCTGGCCGCCGCGCCCTCCTCCCTGGCCAAGACCATCCGGCTGATGGCCGGGCACGAGCTGGTGACCGAGGGCTTCAAGCCGGGCCAGGTCGGCTCCTCGGCGATGCCGCACAAGATGAACACCCGCTCCTGCGAGCGCGTCAACGGCTTCGCCGTCATCCTGCGCGGCTACGCCTCGATGGTCGGCGAACTCGCGGGCGACCAGTGGAACGAGGGGGACGTCTCCTGCTCGGTGGTGCGCCGTGTCGCGCTGCCGGACGCCTTCTTCGCCCTCGACGGCCTGCTGGAGACCTTCCTGACGGTCCTGGACGAGTTCGGTGCGTTCCCCGCGGTCGTCGCCCGCGAGCTGGACCGCTACCTGCCGTTCCTGGCCACCACCAAGGTGCTGATGGGCGCGGTGCGGGCCGGGGTCGGCCGGGAGGCGGCCCACGAGGCCATCAAGGAGCACGCGGTGGCCTCGGCGCTGGCGCTGCGCGAAGGGGCCGAGCGCAACGAGCTGCTGGACCGGCTGGCCGCTGACGAGCGCATCCCGCTGGACCGGGAGCGGCTGGACGCCCTGCTGGCCGACCGGCTGTCCTTCACCGGTGCGGCCGGTGATCAGGTCGCCTCGGTGGTGGCCCGGATCGAGGAGATCGCGAAGCGGCACCCGGAGGCCGCCTCCTACACACCCGGCGCGATTCTCTGACCCCCTCCCCGACTGCCGGAGGCGCTCCCGGGCAGAAGGCCCGGTGGAAGGGGCGCGAGGGAGATCCATGTCCGGGAGGGCCATGTCCGAGGAGACCTCCGGCAGCACGATGACCGGGGACGAGATGGAGGCGCTGCGCGCCCGCACCGTGCCGGACGTGGTCGCCGAGGGGCTGCGCGTCCTGTTCTGCGGGATCAACCCCGGGCTGACGACCGCCCGGCTGGGCCACCACTTCGCCCACCCGGGCAACCGCTTCTGGCCGGTGCTGCACGCCTCCGGGTTCACTCCCCGGCGGTTGAGGCCCTCGGAGCAGCACGAGCTGCTGTCGTACGGGCTGGGCATCACCAACATCTCGCCCCGCCCCACCGCCCGCGCCGACGAGCTGACGCCCGAGGAGTACCGCACGGGCGGTCGTGTGCTGGCCGAGAAGGTGGCGCGGCTGCGCCCGGAGTGGCTCGCGGTGGTCGGTGTGACCGCCTACCGGGCCGCCTTCGGGGACCGGAAGGCCCGGACAGGCCCTCAGCAGGCGGCGATCGGCGGCGCCCGGGTGTGGGTGCTGCCCAACCCCAGCGGGCTCAACGCCCACTGGACGCTGGAGACGATGGCCGAGGAGTACGGCCGGCTGCGCGCCGCCGCGTTCGACGGCCCGTCCTGACAGCGGCAGTCGGCCTGACTCTCCCGCGCGGCCGCCCGCCGCCCGGCGGGTGCTGGAGCGGGCGGCGCTGACCGGACGGGAAAGGGAGGTGCTGCGGCTGATGGCCGGCGGGTTGTCGAGCGCGGAGACCGCGGGTCGGCTGGTGCTGGGCGGTGAGACAGTGAAGTCCCATGTCAGTTCGGTGCCGGCGAAGCTGGGAGCGCGCGACAGGACCCGGGCGGTGATCACGGCGTACGAGTCGGGCTCCGTCACGCCGGGCTGAGCTGCGGGCCGCCGCGCCCGTCCTGCCGCGGGCCGGTCGCGGGCCGGTCGCGGGCCGGTCGCAGACCCGCCTCGGGGCGGTGCCCGCCGTCCCGGGGCACCTCACCCGGCTCTCGCTCCTCCCGCGCTCACCGGATACGATCCGCCCACACATGCGCACTTCCCAGGAGGCGGACGTTGGGGCGGCTCACCGGCAGGGACCCCTCCCTGCTGCGCAGGATCAACTCCGCCGTCGTCCTGCGCGCGCTGCGCGCCGCCGACGGCCCACCGACGCTGTCCGATCTGGCCCAGGTCGCGGAGCTGTCCCGGCCGACGGTCGAGGGCGTGGTGGAGCAACTGGTGGAAGCCGGGCTGGCGGCCGAGGCCGCCGTCGCCCCCGGTGACGTCCGGCGGCAGGGACGGCCGGCGCGCCGCTACCGCTTCCGGGCCGAGGCCGGCCATCTGCTCGGTATCGAGATCGGCCCGCACCGAGTGGCCGCCGTCCTCTCCGACCTGTGCGGGCGGCGGCTGGGCACGGTCGGGCGCGCGGTCTCCGAACAGGCGACGGCCGACGAGCGGCTGGAGCGGGCGCGCGCCGTGGTCGCCGAACTGCTGCGCACCTGCGAGGTGCCGCGCAGCACCCTGCGCGCGGTGGGGGTGGGCAGCCCGGGGATCGTGGAGGCCGACGGCACGGTGCGGCTGTGCACGGCGCTGCCCGGCTGGACCGGTCTGCCGCTGGGCGAGCGGCTGCGGCGGTCGTTCCGCTGCCCGGTGCTGGTGGAGAACGACGCCAACGCCGCCGCGCTGGCCGAGCACTGGAAGGGCGCGGCCGTCGGCGTGGACGACGCGGTGTTCGTCCTGGCCGGGCTGAGCCCGGGCGCCGGCTCGCTGATCGGCGGGCGGCTGCACCGCGGATTCGGCGGCGCGGCCGGGGAGATCGGCGCACTGCACCTGCTGGGGCGTGAGGCCACCCCCGAGCATCTGCTGTCCACGACCGGCGAGCCGCTGCACCCGCTGGACGAGGCTGCGGTGGCGCGGGTCTTCGCGCTGGCGCGCGAGGGGGACGAGCGGGCACGGCAGGCCGTCGAGCGGTTCATACGGCGGCTGGTGCACGATGTGGCCGCGCTGGTGCTGGCCCTGGATCCGGAGCTGGTGGTCGTCGGCGGCTGGGCCACCGGACTGGACGGCGTGCTGGACCCGCTCCGACGCGAGCTGGAGCGCTACTGCCTGCGGCCGCCGCGGGTCGCGCTGTCCCTGCTGGGCGGGGAGGCCATCGCGACCGGCGCGCTGCGGCTGGCGCTCGACCACGTCGAGGAGGAGCTGTTCACCGTGGAGGGCGCCGTCGCCCGCTGACGTCCCGCCACCGGGCGCGCGGCGCGTGCTTCAGCTCGCCAGCAGCGAGACCCCGGCGGAGTCGCCGAAGGTGAGGCGGCAGGTGTCGGCCCGGTAGGTGGAGAGCGCGACCGCGGCGGTGCCGCCCGCGGCGAGGTAGCGGGTGGTGACGACGAGGACGGGCGCGCCGGGCAGCCGGTCGAGCCGCCTGGCGTCCTCCGCCCGGGCGGAGCCGAGCTCCACGGCCCGGTCCTGGCCGCCCAGTTCGAGGCGGTTCAGCTCGCGGAGGACGGCACGGCCGCGGGCGGCTCCCGCCTCGGCCCCGATGCCGGACATCCCGGGCACCGAAGCGGCGGGTACGTAGAGCGTCTCGGTGGCGACCGCCTGGCCGTGGGCCATACGGACGCGGTGGACGGCGTAAACCGGCCGGCCGGCCTCCGTGCCGAGCGCTCCGGCCACCGCGGCCGGCGGGGCGGTCTCCTCGCAGTCCTCGGTCTGCCAGGCGTCGCCCGGGGCGCCGGGCCAGCTGTGCCGGACGGGGTTCACGTCGACGCCGACGCGCGGCGGGGCGACGGTGGTGCCGACTCCGCGGCGGCGCTGGAGGCGGCCCTCCAGCTCAAGCTGCTCCAGGGCCTGGCGGAGCGTGGCGCGGGCGACGCCGAAGCGCGCGGCGAGCTCCCGTTCGTTCGGCAGGATCTCCCCCACCGCGAACTCCGAGTCGAGCGCCTCCGACAGCACGGTCCTGAGGTGCCAGTACTTCGGTTCCGGCACCGTCTCCAGTCGCGTGGTCCCCACCCTTGCCTCCGCAGTCGCCGTGTTCCGTCGGAATTTATGCGCGCTTCTTTTTTAAAGGTTGTTGCGTATGCCGACCTTAGGGAGCGGCGGCCCATTTGGTCAAGACCAATCCGACCCGCTAGCGTGCCGACCGGGCCGCCGGGAAGCGGCTGCGGGAGCGATAAGAGAACGACAAACGGCAAGAACGGCAAGAGGGCGACGAGAGGGCGAGGGCGGGCATGGAGCAGCGGGTCACGGTCGTCACCGGCGGCAGCCGCGGAATCGGGGCGGCCGTCGCCCGGCGGCTGGCGAGGGACGGACACAGCGTCGCGGTCGGCTACCAGCACTCCCGCGAGGCGGCCGAGGAGACGGCGCGGGCGGTGCGCGCCGAGGGCGCCGAGGCGATCACCGTGCGGCTGGACACCAGTGTGGAGGGCGAGGTCGACGCCCTCTTCGAGGAGGCGGCCCGGCGGCTGGGCGCGGTCACGGGCGCGGTCCTCAACGCCGGGATCACCGGCCCGCTGGGCCGTTTCACCGAGACCTCCACCGAGGTGATGCGCCGGGTGGTGGACGTCAACGTCATGGGCACACTGCTGTGCGCCCGGCGCGCGGCCCTGGCGATGTCCACGCGGTACGGCGGCTCCGGCGGCTCGATCGTCACCCTCTCCTCGTGCGCGGCCACGCTCGGCAGCCCCGGCGAGTACGTCCACTACGCCGCGGCCAAGGCGGCGCTGGACGCCATGACGGTCGGGCTCTCCAAGGAGCTGGGGCCCGACGGGGTGCGGGTGAACTCAGTCCAGCCCGGGACGATCCTCACCGACATGCACGCCACGATGGGCGATCCGCAGCGGCCCTGGCGCAAGGCCGAGGTGATCCCGATGGGCCGCCCCGGAGAGCCGGAGGAGGTGGCGGGCGCGGTCGCCTGGCTGATGTCCCCGGAGGCGTCCTACACCACCGGGGCCGTGCTGCGGGTGAGCGGCGGATTGTAGCGGCAGGCCGTGGGCGGCGGATCAGTGCGCCCGCAACCCGTGCACCGGCCGGTGCGCCGGTGGGCCGAGCGGGCCCCGTACCGGTCAAGGGCGGTCCGGGGCCGGGCGGGTCACCCCGGATGCCGCCGGACGGCCGTCCGCTCCGGCACGGGCACGCCTTCCCCCGGCGTCCCCGGCGTCCCCGGCGCTCCGGACGGTTCGGGTGACCCCGCCGGTCCCTCCGGCCCCGGCACGGCCGGGCGGCGGGTCGGGGCGCCCGCGCCCAGCGCGACGCCCGCCCCGACCAGCAGGCTGCCGCCCGCCTGCGCCCAGCCGTAGGAGCCGGCGGCCACCAGCGGAGCGGTCAGCGCCGCGCAGACCGGGATGAGCCCGGAGAAGAGCGTGGCCCGCTCGGCGCCGATGCGGCGGACGCCCGCGTACCAGCAGACGAAGCCGACCACCGTGACGACGACCGCCTGCCACAGCAGCGCCGCCGCCTCGGCCGGGTCCGGCATCCGCAGCCAGGCCCGGCCGTCGAGCACCACACCGAGCAGCGCGGCCTCCAGCGCCGCCAGGGCGCAGGCCGCCGCGGACAGCAGCCGGGCGCCCAGCGGGCGCACCAGGGGGACGGCGATCACCGCGAACCCCACCTCGCCCGCCAGCGCGGCGGCCGACCACAGCAGTCCGGCGGCGTCGGTGCGGCCCCAGCCCTGTACGGCCAGGGCGCCGGCCGCCACCAGCAGCGCCCCGTACAGCACCGGACGCGCGGGCCTGCGGCCGTCCAGGGCGGGGACGACCACGGCCACGACGACCGGCGCGCAGCCGACCAGCACCCCGGGCACCGCGGGCTCGGCGGTCCGTTCGGCCGCCAGTACGGCGAGGTTGAAGCCGACCATCCCCACGGCGGCGAGCAGGGCGAGGCGCGCCCACTGACGTGCCGTCAGCAGGCGCAGGGTCGCCTGCGCACCGCGTCCGAGCAGCGGCAGGAGCAGCAGGCAGGCCAGGCCGTAGCGCAGTGCCTGGCCTCCGGCGTAGGGGTAGTCGCCGAGCACGCTGTTGGCGGTGAAGGAGGCGCCGACCAGGCAGCAGGCGACGGCGGCGAGCAGGGCGCCGCGGCGGCGCGCGGCCGTGGAGGGACCGGAGGAGGGGCCGGAGGAGGGGGAGGTCATGGGATCGACGCTAGGAAGCGGTGCGGTCCGGTTTAAGGTCCACTTCCATGACGGTTACGGGGACCACTTCCGGCGAAGACGGAGGCCGAGGCGGAGACGATGCGGGGCAGGGCGCGGAGCCGGGCGCAGGGCGCGGCGGGGGTGCGGCGTGGGGGCTGCTGCTGCCCGTCTCCTCGGCCCCGCCCCGGCAGCGCGGGCGCGCGCTCCAGGCCCGGCTGCGCGAGGCGGTGCGCTCGGGTCGGCTGGCGCCCGGCGCCCGGCTGCCCTCCAGCCGCGAACTCGCAGCCGACCTGGGGGTCTCCCGGGGCCTGGTCACCGAGGCGTACGAGCAGCTGACCGCCGAGGGCTATCTCACCAGCAGCCGGGGTTCGGGCACCTGGGTGGGCAGCGCCGTGCGCGACGCCCCGGTGGGCGCCCCGCCCGCCGGGGAGCGTCCGGCCGTGCCCGCCGTGGACTTCCGGCCCGGCTCCCCCGACCCGGCACTGTTCCCGCGCACCGCCTGGGCCGCCGCCCACCGCAGGGCGCTGGCCGGCCTGCCGCACCACGCCCTGGGCTACCCCGATCCGCGCGGGCTGCCCGAACTGCGCTCCGCGGTGGCCGCCCTGCTGACGCGGCGGCGCGGGGTGGCCGCCGATCCCGGGCGGGTGGTGATCTGCTCGGGCGTGGCGCAGGCGATGACGCTCCTGGCCCTCACCCTGAACGAACGCGGGAGGCGGACGGTGGCGGTGGAGGCTCCGGGAAGCTTCGAGCACGCGGCGCTGTTCGCGGCGGCCGGGCTGCGCACCGCGCCGGTCGGCATGGACGCGGAGGGACTGCTCCCCGGGGAGCTGGCGGCCTCGGGAGCGCGGGCCGCGGTGCTCACCCCCTCGCACCAGTTCCCGTCCGGCATCGCCTACTCCGCGGCTCGCCGCTCGGCGCTGCTGGCCTGGGCCCGCGATGTGGACGGGCTGCTGGTCGAGGACGACTACGACGGCGACTTCCGCTACGACCGGGCGCCCGTCGGCGCGCTCCAGGGACTCGACCCCCGGCGGGTCGCCTACACCGGATCGGTCAGCAAGTCCCTCGCGCCGGGGCTCCGGCTGGGCTGGCTGGTGGCGCCGGACGCTCTGGCCGGGGAGATCGTGGAGCGCAAGCGGACCATGGACCTGGGCCATCCGGTGCTGGACCAGGCCCTGCTGGCCGACTTCATCGCCCGCGGCGAGTACGACCGGCAGTTGCGCCGCTGCGGACGCGCCTACCGGCAGCGGCGCGACGCACTGCTGCGGGCCCTGGCGGAGCACATCGGGGACACGGAGGTGACGGGGATCGCCGCGGGGCTCCACGTCATCGCCGCGCTGCCGCGCCGGTGCGGCCCGCAGGAGCGCCTCCTCACCCGTGCGGCCCGGGCGGGGGTGGCGGTGCGGCCGCTGTCCGACTACCTGCCGCCGCGCCCGTCGTCCTCGCCGCCGTCGCCGCCGGGGAGCGACGGCGGCGAGGGCGACGGGCGCGTGCGACTGGTGCTGGGCTACGCCCATCTGACGCCGAACCGGATCGCGCACGGCGTACGGCTGCTGGCCGAGGCGGCCCGGAGCCCATGAGGAGAAGGGCTCCCGAGCAAAGGGAGCGGCCGTCCTCCCCCGGCCCGTCCGCGCTCTCACGCGGCATCCCCGGGTGCCGGACCGCCGTGCGCGCCCGAAGGGTCCGCCGCCGTGTCAGATCTCCAGCTCCGCCTCGATCCTGCGCAGCTGGTGCCGGGCCATGGCGAGGTTCGCCCGCGTCTTGTCCAGGGCCAGGTAGAGGAAGAGGCCGTTGTTGCCGCGCCCCCTCAGCAGGCGGATCAGGTGGTACTGCCCGCCGAGGGTGATCAGGATGTCCTCGATCTCGTCCTTCAGGCCCAGCATCTCCATGGTGCGCACCTTGGCGCGGACCACGTCGGTGTTGCCGGCGGCGGCGACGTTCAGGTCGAGGTCCTTGCCCCCTCCGACGGTGCCCAGCGCCATGCCGCTGGTGTAGTCGACGAGGGCGGCTCCGAGGGAGCCCTCGATGGCGGTCATCGCTTCCTTGAGGGAGGTTTCGACGTTGGCCATGGCTGTCGCACTTCCTTTCCGTGTGCACCGCGGTGCACGTTCCGGTCTTTCGTTGACATATCGGGTGGCAGCGGGCGGGTTCGCCCGCGGTGTGGGCCGGGTGCCCGGGAGGGCGGCCGGGCGGCGCCGGTGGTCCCGGCTCGGCTCAGTCGCCCTCCGGCCGTTCGTCCGCGCCCGCGGCCAGCCGGGCGATGCGCGCTCCGGTCCGGCGGGCCTCCAGGTGGATCCGGCCCACGTTGGCGCGTGGCTCCGCCAGGACGGCCAGGACGGCGGGACCCGCCGCGTAGGCCCCGACGTAGCCCTTCTCCCCCCGCACCAGCAGTTCGCGGAAGTGCCCGCGGTCGGCGGTGTCCGCCAGCCGCAGCGCGTCGGCGAGGGCTGCGGCGGTGAGCGCCGCCAGGGCGACGGCCTGGGTTCCGGGGGCGTCCTCTGCGAGCAGTACGCCCCCGGTGCCGACCGCGAGGGCACCGGTCAGATGGGGGACCCGGGAACGCAGCACGCGCAGCTCGCGCAGCACCTCCGGGTCGGCCGCGGCGGGCTGCCGCAGCCCGGCGAACTGCTTGAGCGCGCGCCTCACGGCAGGGCTCCGGGGCCGGCGGGAACGGTTCGGTGCATCACAGGCGCGCCTCCAGGGCATCGCGGATCCGGAGCAGCAGGGCGATGTCCGGGTCGGCGGACATCTCCGGGGTCCGGGCGGCGGACGCGGGGGACGGGGGCGGGAGGGACCCTGGCACCTGGGTCACCGGCGCCGACGGGGCCCCGGAGGGGGGTGCCGTCGCGGGGGCGGGCGTCCGGATGTGCCCGGCGGCGGCCAGCCGCCGTACGTCGATCAGCACGTGGAAGGCCGGACGGCCGAGCCGGCGCGCGATGCCGGCGGGGGTGCGCACCCCGTCCGCCAGTTCCAGGACGGCCCACTGCCTGCGGGTCGGGGCGGGAGAGGCGGCCTCCCGCGTCCGGACCACCGGGGCGGTGTCCACCTCCGGATGCGGCCACAGGTCCTCCAGCAGTCTTCTGCGGCGCAGGACCTCGCGCTGCAGATCCCCGGCCGGGACCGGACGGACGGGCCCCAGCCAGTGGGAGAGGCCGCTGCGGAACCGGGCCGGTCCGCTGCCCGGGGCGAGGGCGAAGAAGGCCGCGTCGTACAGCGCGCCCAGATGGTAGACCTCCAGCTCGCCCCGGGTCAGCCGGCCGTTGTCGACCAGGAAGCGTGCGACCTGCCGGCGGGCCCCCGCCCGTTCCACGGCCTCCCGCCAGCCCTCGGCGGGGAGCCTGCCGCCGAGGGTGAGCAGCACCTCCAGCCCCGGGGAGACGGGGCTCTCCGCGTGGACCACCTCGCCGTCGCGCAGGTAGAGCGTCCCGTTGCCGCGCAGCAGCGCCCCGGTGGCCCGCCGCGCCGCGAGATGGCCGAGCATCGGGGAGAGGGCGGCCCTCACTCGAGCACCAGCCGCTCGCAGAGGTGGCGCAGGCGGATGCGGGCGAGGGCGAGGTTGCCGTCCTCCCGGTCGAGCCACAGATGGATGAAGAGGCTGCCGTCGAAGACCTGCTGCCCGATGAAGCGCAGCAGGTGGTAGCCGTCGCGGGTGGTGACGATGAGGTCCTCGACCGGTTCTCCCGCACCGGGCTCCGCCTCCCTCCCCGGCTCCCCGCCGCTTGCGCTCCTGGAGCCGCCGGGCCCGGCGAACGCGGTGCGCTCGGCGGCCGTGCGGGCGAGTTCGGCCGTCTCGGCGGCGGTCGTCTCGTGGTCCCCGCACGACGGCTCGCCCACCGCTCCGAGCGCGAGCCCACTGGTCCAGTCGACCACGGCGGCGCCGCGGGCGCCGGGCAGTGTCATGGCCTCGAGCAGGCACTCGTCGATTCCGGGCACGCGCGGTTCCCCTCCTGCTCGCCGTGCGGACGCACCCACCGGTGGTGCGGAAGTGACGATGAGATTACGCATCGTGTCACCCGTTCCGGGCACATTTGATCGATTCCGACCGAGGAAGCGGCGTACTGTTCGAGTGGCAAATGAACTTGTCATTTTCACGTCGCTCTACGCCCGCCTGGCCGGCGCCTGTTCCGGCGTCCGCTCCGGCGCGGGTGCCGGGCCGGCCGGGCACCGCCGCGTTTACCCGGAACAGGCCGGCACGCGGCGGAGCGGTTCCCCTCCGTTCGCCTCGCGAGGCCACCATGACCGGCCGTACGACCCGCTCCGCCCGACGTTCAGGAGGCTGTCCGCCCATGGCACCACACCAGGAATCACCGGAGCGCGCCGCGCCCGCGCGGCGCTCGGTTCTGCGCGGCACGCTGGCGGCCTCGGCCGCGTTGTCCCTGCCGGCCGCCGCGCTGGGGCCGGCCGCCGCTCCCGCGCTGGCGCTGTCGGGGCGGCCGAGGGCCGGCTGGGGGGTGCAGACCGGGGACGTGACGGCCACGTCCGGCCTGGTGTGGGTGCGCTCGGACCGCCCGGCCCGGATGCTGGTGGAGACCTCCGCCACGGAGTCCTTCCGCAACGCGCGCCGCTGGCACGGCCCCCTGCTGGGGCCGGACACGGACTTCACCGGGACGACGGCGCTGCACGGACTGCCGCCGGGCCGGCAGATCCACTACCGGGTGGTGCTGGCAGACCCCGACGACCCCCGGCGCACCGGCGAGCCGGTCCACGGCACCTTCCGCACCGCCCCCGCGCGGCGCCGGGACGGGGTGCGCTTCGTGTGGTCGGGCGACCTGGCCGGGCAGGGCTGGGGCATCAACCCCGACCGCGGCGGCTATCCGGTCTTCGACGAGATGGCCCGGCTGGACCCGGACTTCTTCCTCTTCAGCGGCGACACCGTCTACGCCGACGGCCCGCTGGCCGAGACCGTGGCGCTGCCCGGCGGCGGTACGTGGCGCAACGTGGTCACCGAGGAGAAGGCGAAGGTCGCCGAGACCCTCGACGAGTACCGGGGCAACTTCCGCTACAACCTCATGGCCGAGTCGCTGCGGCGCTTCAACGCCCAGGTCCCCTCGATCGTGCAGTGGGACGACCACGAGGTGGTCAACAACTGGTACCCCGGCGAGATCCTCACCGACTCCCGCTACACCGAGCGGCGCGTGGACGTGCTGGCGGCCCGGGCCCGGCGGGCGTTCGGCGAGTACTTCCCCCTGTCCTCCCCGCGGCGCGACCGCGACGGGCGGATCTACCGGGTGGTGCGCCACGGCCCGCTGCTGGACGTCTTCGTCCTGGACATGCGCACGTACCGCAACGCCAACTCCCGGGGCCTGCAGACCTCCGACCCGCAGGGTGTACTGGGCGCGGAGCAACTGGCCTGGCTCAAGCGGGAGCTGGCGCGCTCGCGCGCGGTGTGGAAGGTGATCGCCTCGGACATGCCGCTGGGGCTGGTCGTATCCGACGGCGCGGACGTCGAGGCGGTGGCGCAGGGCGACCCGGGCGCGCCGCTGGGGCGCGAGCTGCAGATCGCCGAGCTGCTGCGGTTCGTCCGCGACCGGCGGATCACAGGCACGGTGTGGCTGACCGCGGACGTGCACCACACCTCGGCCCAGCACTACGACCCGGCGCGGGCGGCGTTCGGGGACTTCGCGCCGTTCTGGGAGTTCGTCACCGGGCCGCTGAACGCCGGGGCCTTCCCGGCGAGCACGCTGGACGGCACCTTCGGCCCCGAGCGGGTCTTCGTCAAGGCGCCCGAGCGCGGCAACGTCCCGCCGAGCGAGGGCTACCAGTTCTACGGCCAGGTGGACATCGACGGCGACAGCGGCGAGCTGACGGTGCGGCTGCGCGAGGAGGGCGGCGCGGTGCTGTTCACCAAGGTGCTGCGCCCCGGTCTCGTGGGGCAGTAGGCGGCCGGGCGTCCACGGGTCCGGCGCACCACGGAGCGATGCGGCGCAATACGCTGCGCCCATGGACGCGAGCGACGACCGCACGGACGACCCCGCGGCCGGCCTGACGTATGCCGGGGCGGGCGCCACCCGCGAGGACGACCCGTCCGGCTACCCGCCGGGCTTCGGGCGGCTGCGGGTGCGCACCCGCCTCGGCTCGGGCCGGGAGGTCTTCCTGGCCGCCGGGCGGGCCGTGCTGACCTGGCGGATGCACCGGGCCATGGGCGTGGGGATGGCCACCGCCTCCCCGCGCGCCGAGCCCGGGGTGCGCGTGGTGGTGGGCCTGGGCGCCGGAAGGCTGAGGATCCACGCGCCGTGCCGGGTGGTGTGGACGGCGGACGGCGAGCGGCGGGCGGGCTTCGGCTACGGGACGCTGCCGGGGCACCCGGAGAGCGGCGAGGAGGCGTTCGTCGTGGAGCTGGACGACGACGGGACGGTCTGGCTGGAGGTACGGGCCTTCAGCCGCCCCGAGGTGTGGTGGGCGCGGGCCGCCGGGCCGCTCGTCCCGCTGTTCCAGCGGCTGTACGCCCGGCGGTGCGGGGCGGTGCTGCGGAGGCTCTCCCGCGCCTCCCGCCGCCCCCGTGCCTGACGGAGCGCTCGGCGAAACCGGCGAAACCGGCGAAGAGGGCATGGTTCCCAGAAGGCCCTTAACCCATCGGTCACAAACCGTTCGTGATCACGCAACACCGGTCGGCGAGAGTGGCCGCATGACCGAATCCTCCCCGCACCGCGCAGACCGCCGAGCAGACCGCCGCACCGCTCGCCGCGCCCTCCGCCGCAGGGCCCGCGGCCCGCACCACTGGCGGCACGACCTGGTCGAACTGGCTGCGCTGTTCACGGCCGTGACCGTGGCCGACAGCATCGCCAAGACGGTGGCGCACGGGCCGGACGGCCCGGTGCTGCTGGTCCTGTCGGCCGCCGCCCTGCTGGCCACGGCCGGAATCCACACCTGGTGGGCGCGGCGCCGCCACCACCCGCCGCCCGATCCCGGCGGGGGCCCGGCGGGCGGGGCGGGCCCCACCGCCTCCACCGCCTCCACCGCCTCCACCACCTCCGCGGCCGCCTCGCAGGAGCCGCCGGTGCTGTGGCGGCTGCGCACCACCGTGCGGGAGGAGCCCGGAGCGCTCGCCGCGCTGTGCACCGTCCTGGCGGAGCTGCGGGTGGACGTCATCGGGCTCCAGACGCATCCGCTGGGCGAGGTGACGGTGGACGAGTTCCTGCTGCGGGCGCCCCGCGCGCTGGAGGCCGCCGAGCTGGGCCGGGCGGTGGCCTCGGCGGGCGGACGGGACACCTGGCTGGAGCGGGCCGACGCACACGATCTGGTGGACACCCCCACCCGGGTGCTGGGCCTGGCCACCCGTACCGCGCTGGACAGCGCCGAACTGCCGCTCGCACTGCGCCAGTTGCTCGGCCGTTGCACGATCCGCTCGGTGCCCTCCCGGACGGCGGGCGGGCAGCCCGGAGGGGAGCGGCACGGGGAGGAGACCCCCGAGGACGGCGTGCTGGAGGGGACGGTGATCCGGATGCGCGATCCGCGCGGCGGGACGATCGTCGTGGAGCGCCCCCACCTGCCCTTCACCCCCACCGAGTTCGCCCGGGCCCGTGCCCTGGTCGAGCTGGACGCACGGCTGGACGCCCAGCCGGACTCCCGCCCTTCCGGAACCGCCGGGCCCGGCGCCGGCAAGGGGTCGGCGGGCCGGATGCCGCGCCGCCGCGAGACGCTCACGCTCCCGGAGGGGAACGAGATCACCGTACGGCGGGCGGACACCTCCGACCTGGAGGCCGCGCGCGCGATGCACCGGCGCTGTTCGGCGCGCACCCTGGCCGCGCGCTACCACGGTCCGGTCAGGGACGCCGACCGCTACCTGGACCACCTGCTCAGCCCCCGCTTCGGCCGCACCCTGGCGGCCGAGACGGCCTCGGGGAAACTGGTGGCGCTCGGCCATCTGATGTGGGACGGCGACGAGACGGAGGTGGCCCTCCTCGTCGAGGACGTCTGGCAGCGCCGCGGCATCGGCGCCGAACTGCTGCGCCGTCTGGTGGCGATGGCCGCCGAGGCGCGGTGCGAGAGCGTCTACGCCGTGACGCAGTCGCACAACACCGGCATGGTGGCGGCCATGCGCGGCCTGGGGCTGCCGCTGGACTACCAGGTCGAGGAGGGCACCCTGGTGATCACCGCCCGGCTCGTCCCGGTTCCGGCAGCCGCCGAGCCGGAGCCGCGCTGACACCTGCGGCACCGTCCCCGGCGCCGCCGGCGTCCTCGGTGCCGTTCCCCGCTCCCCCTACGCGCCGTTCGGCTCCGCCTCCGGTTCCCCGGGCGGAGCCGAGCGCCGCGTCGAGGTCGTTCCACAGGTCCTCGACGTCCTCCAGACCGACCGACATGCGCAGCAGCCTCTCGCCGATCCCGCCGGTGCGGCGGTCGTCCTCGCCGATGATGCGGTGGCTGATGGACCCGGGGTGCTGGATGAGGGTGTCCACGCTGCCGAGGCTGACCGCCGGGGTGATCAGCCGCACTCCCGCGATCACCTCGTGCGGGTCCCCGTGCACCTCGAAGGAGACCATGGCCCCGCCCAGCCCCGGGTAGTGCACCCGGGCGATCCGCGGGTCGCCGGCCAGGCGCCGGGCCAGTTCCGCGGCCGTGGCCGACTGCGCCCGCACCCGCACCGGCAGGGTGGACAGGCCCCGCAGCAGCAGATAGCCGGCGAGCGGGTGGAGTACGCCGCCGGTGGCGAAGCGCACCTTCCGCAGCTCGCGGGCCGTCTCCTCGTCACAGGCGACGATGCCGCCGAGGACGTCGCCGTGTCCGCCCAGGTACTTGGTGGCGCTGTGCAGCACGATGCGGGCGCCGTGCTCGACGGGCCGCTGCAGTACGGGGGTGGCGAAGGTGTTGTCGACCAGCAGCGGTACGGAGCCGCAGGAGTGCGCCACGGCCTTCAGGTCGATTTCGGCCAGGGTGGGATTGGCCGGTGTCTCCACCATCACCAGGCCGGTGTCGGGGCGTATGGCGTCGGCGATGCCGGCCGGGTCGGTCCAGGTGACCTCGGTGCCCAGCAGCCCGGCGGTGAGCAGGTGGTCGCTGCAGCCGTACAGCGGCCGGACCGCGACGACGTGCCGCAGCCCCTGGGCGGCGCGGGCCAGGAGCACCGCGGTCAGGGCCGCCATGCCGCTGGCGAAGGCGACGCCCGCCTCGGCGCCCTCCAGCCGGGCCAGGGCCGTCTCGAAGCGCGCCACGGTGGGGTTGCCGAGCCGGCCGTAGACCGGCGGGCCCTCCAGCTCGGCGCCGGTGGCGGCGAACTCGTCCAGCCGGGCGGCCTCGGCCCGGCTGTCGCGGGAGGGATAGGTGGTGGACAGGTCCAGGGGGGCGGCGTGCAGGCCGAGGGCGGCGAGGTCCTCGCGTCCGGCGTGCACGGCCTCGGTGGCCAGCGTTCGGGTGGCGGCCGGCGGTGTCGTGTCCATGCTGTCCTGGTGGGTCATGCCGCGATGCTGAACAACTACCGGCGTGTAGCGGAGAACGACCGTGTTATGTTCGGCGAATGTCCGATTCAGTCGTTCTCGACCCGGTCGATCTGGAGATTCTGCGCCTTCTGCAGAACGACGCCCGGACCACCTACCGCGATCTCGCGGCCGCCGTCGGCGTGGCCCCCTCGACCTGTCTGGACCGAGTGGCACGGCTGCGTCGCGGCGGGGTGATCCTCGGCCATGCGCTACGACTGGATTCAGCCAAACTCGGAAGGCCTCTGGAGGCCTTCCTCTCGGTACAGGTCCGGCCCCACAGAAGGGAGTTGATCGGACCGTTCGTGGAGCGCGTCCGAGCGCTGCCGGAGTCGCGGGCGCTGTTCCACCTGACCGGTCCCGACGACTACCTCGTCCATGTCGCGGTCGCCGGGACCGCCGATCTCCAGCGGCTGGTGCTGGACGAGTTCACCTCGCGCCGGGAGGTCGCCCGGGTCGAGACGCGGCTGATCTTCCAGCAGTGGACGTGCGGCCCGCTGCTGCCGCCCGAGCGGCCGGGCTGACCGGGGCGGCCCGCGGCCGGCCCGGTCCCGTGATGGCGGAAGCCGCCTCCCCGGCGGCGTTCCCCGTGGCCCGGCGGGCACCGCCGTACCAGGATGAGGCCCATGTCCGATGTCACGAACACCTCATCCGGGACCGCGCACGGTACCGCGCACGGCACAGCGCCCCTGCCCCGCCAGGTCGCCGACGCCTATGTCGACGACCTGGTCGCACTCGATCCGATCCTCGGCACCTACCTCGGTCTCCCCGGCGGTCCGCGAGAGCTGCCCGACTTCTCCCCCGAGGGCCAGGAGGCCGTGGCCGTCCTGGGCCGCACCGCCCTGGAGCGGCTCGCCGAGGCCGAGCGGCGGCCCGGCGGTGACGGCGAGGCCGAACGGCGCTGCGCGCGCCTGCTGCGCGAGCGGCTGACCGCGGAACTCGCCGTGCACGAGGCGGGCGAGGGGCTGCGCGCCGTCAGCAACCTCCACTCCCCGGTGCACTCGGTGCGCAGCGTGTTCACGCTCATGCCGACCGCGGCCGACGAGGACTGGGCGGCCGTCGCCCGGCGGATGACGGCCGTGCCGGCCGCCCTGGAGGGCTACCGCGCCTCGCTGGCCAAGGGCCTGGCCGGCGGGCTTCCGGCCGGTCCGCGCCAGGTGGACACCGTGATCGGGCAGCTCGGCGAGTGGCTGGGCGCGGAGGGCGGCCGGAGCTGGTTCGCCTCCTTCGCCGCCGGCGGTCCCGAGTCCCTGCGCGCCGAGCTGGACAGGGGCGCGGCCGCGGCCGCCGGCGCGGTGGCCGGTCTGCGCGACTGGCTGCGCGACACCTACGCCCCGGCCGTCCACGGCGCGCCGGACACCGTGGGCCGCGAGCGGTACAGGCGGTGGTCGCGCTACTGGAACGGCACCGATCTGGACCTGGCGGAGGCGTACGCCTACGGCTGGGAGGAGTACCACCGCGTCCACGCCGAGATGCGCTCGGAGGCCGAGAAGGTCCTGCCGGGCGCCGCGACCCCGTGGGAGGCGCTGCGCCACCTCGACACGCACGGCCGGGCCGTCGAGGGCGTGGAGGAGACCAGGGTGTGGCTCCAGGAGCTGATGGACGAGGCGATCGAGAAGCTGGACGGCACGCACTTCGACCTGGCCGGACCGGTCCGGCGCGTGGAGTCCATGATCGCCCCGCCGGGCAGCGCCGCCGCGCCGTACTACACCGAGCCGTCGCTGGACTTCTCCCGGCCCGGCCGCACCTGGCTGCCGGCGATGGGACGGACCCGCTTCCCCCTCTACGAGCTGGTCACCACCTGGTACCACGAGGGCGTCCCCGGCCACCACCTCCAGCTCGCCCAGTGGACGTACGTCGCCGACCGGCTCTCGCGCTACCAGACGTCGGTGGGGATGGTCAGCGCCAACGCCGAGGGCTGGGCGCTGTACGCGGAGCGGCTGATGGACGAGCTCGGCTTCCTGCACGACGCCGAGCTGCGGCTGGGTTACCTGGACGCGCAGATGCTGCGCTCCGTCCGGGTCATCGTGGACATCGGCATGCACCTGGGGCTGGAGATCCCGGGCCACTCCCCCTTCCACCCCGGCGAGCGGTGGACACCGCGGCTGGCCCAGGAGTTCTTCGGCATGCACAGCGGCCTGCCCGCCGAGCACGTCGAGAGCGAACTGGTGCGCTACCTGGGCATGCCCGGCCAGGCCATCGGCTACAAGCTGGGCGAACGCGCCTGGCTGAAGGGGCGCGAGGCCGCCCGCGCGGCGCACGGCGACGCCTTCGACGCCAGGAGGTGGCACATGGACGCGCTGTCCCTGGGTTCGCTGGGACTGGACGACCTCGTGGCGGAGCTCTCCGCGCTCTGAGCCGCGCCCCGAGCGCCCTACGGCGCTCCGCAGGGCGCGCGGACATCCCCCGCGCGCCCTGCGGTGACCGGCGGCCGGCCGCCGCCCGCCGCCCCCTCGTCCCGCCGCCGTCCGCCCGCCACCGGGCTGTCACGCTTTCGACGCGTTGCCGGCGTACAGAGCGGGTTTGCGGAAGGCGTCGCCGACCCGCTCCGGACGCGGTTCCGGCGCTCCGGCCCGACGCCATATCAGATGATCGCCCACAGGGCCACAGCCTGGCCATTTCCCCTCCCCCTCGCGGGCCCGGGCCCTACGCTGTCGTCGCACGCGACCCGCGGTTACCCCGGTCGGCACCAACCGACGGTTTGACCGTTTCTTCCCGCAACGACGCGTCCGCGAGGAAAGTTGATGAGCGATATAACGACCGTGGCGAGTCTGTTCGGCTCGGGGCTGGCCGTGGCCCTCACGCCGGTGGCGGTACGCCAGGCTCGTCTGATCCGCGGGCTGCGGACACAACTGTCCGAAGCCCGCTCCGGCAGCCGGGCGCGGGACGCCGAGCTGGCCCGGCTGGCCGGGGTGAGCCTGCCGGCGACCGTCCAGGCCGTCAGCGACCGGCAGCCGGTGCCGGACCTCCCGCCGGTCTCCGCGGAACTGGCCGGGACGCCGTTCGCCCGCCACCTCGGCGACCTCCACGAGCAGGTCGTACGCGCCCTGACCGACGCCGAGGGCCGCACCGCGCAGATGACCCAGGCGACGCTGCTGTCGGTGGCCCGCACCCTCCAGGCTCTTGCCAACAAGCAGCAGATGGCCGTCACCGACATGCTCCGCAAGCACGACTCGCCCGAGGTGCTGGGCGATCTGCAGGTGGTCGACCACGCCACCGCCCAGATCCTGCGCCGCGCCCAGGCGATCACCGTGGTGTGCGGCTCGTACCCGGGCCGGCAGCACGACGCCACCCCGCTCAGCGACGTGGTGCGGGGCGCGGTCAGCCGCATCCTGGACTTCCGGCGCGTCAGGATCTTCCACGACGAGGGGGACCGCGCCGTCGTGGGGCGGGCCGTGGAGGGTCTGGTGCTCGCGCTCGCCGAACTGCTGGAGAACGCCACCCGCTACTCGCACCCGGACACCCAGGTGCTGGTGCAGTTCGAACGCGCGCACAACGGGCTGTCCGTCATCGTGGACGACAAGGGTGTGGGCCTCCAGCAGGGCGAGCGGGAGCGGGCCCAGCGCCTGCTGTCGGGACAGGGGGCCGTCAGTGTCACCCGGCTCGGCGACCCCCCGAAGTTCGGTTTCGCCGTGATCGGCATGCTGAGCAGCCGGTACGGGTTCGAGGTGTCGGTGACCAAGTCCCCCTACAGCGGTGTGCGGGCCGTGGCGTTCCTGCCCAGCTCGCTGCTCACCGACCCGTCCCCGGGCCGGCCGGTGGCCTCGCTCGGCTCGTCCGGCTCCCTGCCCGGGGACGCCGGCGCCTCCTCCGCGGCCGGAACGGCAGCCGTTCCGTCCGCCGGAACGGCGACCGGCGCGACGGCGGAGGCCGCGGCCGGGGCGACGACCGCGGGCGGGCTGCCCAAACGCCGGCGGCGCACCGCCGACGCGCCACCACACGCCGTCCCCGCGCCCCGGTCCGCCGAGCCGCCGGCGGCCGGCCGCTCGGCGCGGGACTCCGCCGCCGCCCTGGGCGGTTTCGCCCGTGCCGCACGGGCCGCCCAGCGCACCACGCCGACGTCCGGAGGATCCGAGCCGGACGGGTCTGAAGGGAACACCGAGACATGATCTTCGACAACGAGAAGCTGGCCTGGATGCTGGGGCAGATCATGGACCAGCCCGAGGTCCGCGACGCCCTGCTGGTCTCCGGGGACGGCCTGGTCCGGGCCTGCACCCCGGGCCTGGACCGGGACACCGCCGAGCAGACCGCCGCCGCGCTGGCCGGTGTCCAGGCCACCTCCAGCGCCAGCGCCCGGCTGTGCCGCTCCGAACCGGACTCCTGGGAGCAGAGCCTGACGCAGTTCCGTGACGGATACGTCATCACCATCCGTGCGGGCGACGGGAGTTTCCTGGCCGTGGGCACCTCCGGCGCGGCGGACGTGGAGGCCGTCGGCTTCCGGATGCACCAGCTGGTGGCCCAGCTCGGCGGGCAGATGGCCAGCGAGCCCCGCCACGACTCGGGCGGCCCGACATGACCCCTCGCCGCGTACGCACGGACCTGGTCCGGCAGTACGTCATCACCGGCGGCCGCAACCGGCCCAGCCGCAACACCCACGCCCTGGAACTGATCACCCTGGTCACCGCGACCGGGGACCGGCCGGTGGCCGAACTGGAGCCCGAGCAGCAGAGGATGGTCCGGCTCTGCCGGGGCGGCTATCTGTCGGTGGCCGAGGTCGCCGGCCACGTACGGCTGCCCGTGTCCGTCACCACCATCCTGCTGGCGGATCTGATCGACAGCGGCCACATGGTCGCGCGCAAGCCCCCGCCGGTGGCCCGGCCCACCGACCTCGACGTCCTGGAGAAGGTCCTGGATGGCCTCAACAACATTCTCTGACGGCGGTGTCTACGTCCGCGACACCGTCCAGACCGCCGCCAAGCTCCTGGTCGTCGGACCGTTCGGCGTCGGCAAGACCACACTGATCGGCGCGGTCAGCGAGATCGAGCCGCTGCGTACCGAGGAGGTCATGACGCAGGCCGGTGCGCTGGTGGACGATCTGAAGGGCGTGGAGGACAAGAGGACCACCACCGTCGCGATGGACTTCGGCCGCCTCACCCTCTCCCCCGAGCTGGTGCTGTACCTGTTCGGCGCGCCCGGCCAGCAGCGCTTCATGCGGGTGGCCCCGGTGTGGCGTCAGCTGGCCCTCGGCGCCTACGGGGCCCTGGTGCTGGCCGACACCCGGCGCCTGGACGCCTCCTTCGACGCGATGGAGACGGTGGAGCGGCACGGCCTGCCGTACGCGGTCGCCCTCAACTCCTTCCCCGACTCACCGCGCTTCCCCGAGGAGGAGCTCCGCGAGGCCCTCGACCTGGGGCCCGAGACCCCCTTGGTCGACTGCGACGCGCGGGACCGCGCCTCCGCCGCACGGGCGCTGATCGCCCTGGTCAAGCACGTCCGCACCCACTACCAGGAGCACGTTTCGTGACGACCCCGCCTTCCGGCCCCAACACGGCTCCCCCGCCGGGCTGCCCCGCCCACCGGCCCCCGGGCGCGCCCGTCGCCGGTCTGCCTCGGCTGTACGGCCCCGCCTTCGCCGCCGACCCGGAGACCACCTACGCCGGGCTTCGCGCGCAGGGCCCGGCGAGCTGGGTGGAGCTGGCCCCCGGCGTCCCCGCGATCGTGGTCACCGACTACGGCGCGGCGCTGGAGGTGCTGCGCAGTTCGCAGTTCAGCAAGGACGCGCGCCGCTGGACGGCCCTGAACCAGGGGCTGATCCCGATGGACAACCAGGTCGTCCCCATGATGGGCTTCCGGCCCAGCCTGCTGTTCGCCGACGGCGACCGGCACCTGCGACTGCGCAGGACCGTCGACGACGCGCTGGCCCGCGTCGACTCCTACCGCGTGCGCGCCTTCGTGCAGCGCAGCGCGACCGCGCTCATCGGCGAGTTCGGCCCCGCCGGCTCGGCGGACCTGGTCTCCCAGTACGCCGAGCGGCTTCCGGCGCTGGTGTTCACCCAGCTGTTCGGCTGCGACGACGCGCTGGCGGACCGGATGGCCCGGGCCTGCGCGCGGATGATCGACGCCGAGCCCGCCACGGCCCAGCAGGGCAGCGAGGAACTGGCCCGCTGCCTGGGCGAGCTCGTCGCCGCCAAGCGCCGCTCCCCCGGCGCCGATGTGACCTCCTGGCTGCTGCACCACCCGCTGAAGCTGTCGGACGAGGAGATGATCCACCAGCTGGTGGTCCTCATCGGCGCGGGCACCGTGCCGCAGTCGGCCTGGATCTCCAGCTCCATCATGCTGCTGCTGACCGACGACCGGTTCGCCGGCGACCTCTCCGGCGGCAGCCTCACCGTCTCCGACGCGCTCAACGAGGTGCTGTGGGAGCAGTCGCCGATGGCGAACTTCTGCTTCCACTACGCCACGAACGAGTACGACCTGCGCGACGACTCCGGCGCCGGGCTGCTGATCCCCCCGGGCGTCCCGGTGCTCATCAGCCACGCGGCGGCCAACACCCAGGAGCCGCGCGACGGCGGCGGTGACCGCCGGTCCGCCAACCACGCCCATCTGGCGTTCGGCGCGGGGCCGCACGTGTGCCCCGCGCAGGGCGTCTCGGAGATCATCACCGACGTGGCCATCGAGACGCTGCTGGACGTGCTGCCCGATGTGGCGCTGGCCGTCCCGGCCTCCGAACTGACCTGGCGGCCGGGACCCTTCCACCGTAGCCTGTCGGCGCTGCCGGTGACCTTCCCGGCACTCTCCGCGTCCGGCTCCACGCCCGTGCACACCCCCGCACCGTCCGACACGACATCCGGAGGCCAGCCATGGAATCACCAGACATCCCCGTCCTCGACCCCACGGGACGCGACCTCCACGGCGAGGCGGCCCGCCTCCGCGCCCGGGGGCCGGCGACGCGGGTGGAGCTTCCTGGTGGGGTGGTCGCGTGGTCGGTGACCGGACACGAGTACGTCAAGCGCCTGGCGGGCGACCGGCGCGTCTCCCGTGATCCGCGGCAGCACTGGCCGGAGCTGGAGCGAATACCCCAGGACTGGGCGCTGAACGTGTGGGTGCGGGTGGTCAGCGCCTTCACCAGCTACGGCGCCGAGCACCGCCGGCTGCGCAACATGATCGCCCCCTCCTTCACCCCCCGCCGAACCGAGGCTCTGCGTCCCCGCGTCCAGGAGATCGTCGACGGGCTGATCACCTCCCTGGAGACCGCCGATCCGGGCGAACCGGTCGACCTGCGCGCGGAGTTCGCCTACATCATCCCCAACGAGGTGATCTGCGAGCTGTTCGGCGTCCCCGCCGACATGCGCGCCTGGACCCGCCGGGTCATGGACGCCGTCCTGAACACCGACGCCTCCCCCCAGGAGGCGCGGGCGGCCTACGCCGAGATGTGGGCCTGCATGCGCGCGCTCGCGGACGTCAAGCGCGTCCGGCCGGGCGACGACATGACCACCGAGCTGATCGCCGCCCGCGACGGCGACTTCGCGTTCGACGAGGACCAGTTGATCAGCACCCTCGTCCTGATGATCGGCGCGGGCAGCGAGACGGCCGTCAACCTGATCGCCAAGGCCGTCCACGCCCTGATCACCCGTCCCGACCAGCTCGCCCTGGTTCGGGAGGGGAAGGCGAGCTGGGACGACGTGATCGAGGAGACGCTGCGCGTCGAGGGGCCGATCATGCACATGCCCCTGCGCTACGCGGTGGAGGACATCGACCTCGACGGCGTGCGGATCCGCAGGGGCGAGCCCATCATCCTGGCCTTCGGCGCCGCGGGCCGCGACCCCGCCCTCCACGGCGAGGACGCCGACGCCTTCGACCTCACCCGCACCGAGCGGGAGCACCTGGCGTTCGGCTACGGCGTCCACTTCTGCCTGGGCGCGCCCCTGGCCCGTATGGAGGCGGCCATCGCGCTCCCGGCCCTCTTCGAGCGCTTCCCGGACATCCGGCCGGCCTCCGGGGTGGAGGGGCCCGTGCCCCAGGCGTCGTTCATCGCCAACGGCCACCGGTCCCTGCCGGTCCATCTCAAGCCCGTCGCCTGAAACCGCCGGAACCTTTCCGCGCCGGCCGGCGTCAGCGGTTGAAGCCGCCGTCGGAGGTGATGACCTGGCCGGTGACCCAGGCCGCCTCGTCGGTGGCGAGCCAGGCGACCAGCCTGGCCGGGTCGTCCGGCCTCCCCCAGCGCCCGCCGGGGAAGAGGGAGGCGATGAACGCATGGGTCTCGCCGGTGGCGTAACCGGTGTCCACCGGGCCGGGGTCGACCGTGTTGACGGTGACGCCCCGGCGGGCCAGGGCGGTCGCCAGGCTCCGGGTGACGGAGGCCAGCGCCCCCTTGGCCAGCGCGTAGGCCATCTCGCCCGGCATGCCGCCGCCCTGGTCCTGGCCGGAGGTGGTCATCACCACCCGGCCGCCGCCCTGCCCCTCGCCGCGGCGGCGCGCGTACGCCTGGACCAGCAGCACCGTGGAGCGGGTGTTCACCGCCCAGTGGGCGTCCAGCATGTCCGCGTCGATCTCGTCGAGCGTTCCGTCCCGGCCGCTGAGGGCGTGGTTGGCGACCAGGATGTCCAGCCGTCCGCCGAGGGCCCCGGCCGCGGTGGCGACGAGTTCCGCCGGAGCGCCGGGGGCGGTGAGGTCGGCAGGGCTGTGGGTGACGGCCGCGCCGTCGGCGGCGAGCGCGCGCAGGTCCGCGGCGAGCGCCTCGGGGCCGCCCGGGTCCGCTCCCCAGGGCTGTCCGGCGTCGTGGGGGACGTGGTGGTGGAGGTGGACGCTCGCGCCGTACGCCACCAGCCGGCGGGCGATCGCGTAGCCGATCCCGGCCCGGCGGGAGGCGCCGGTGACCAGGGCGGTGCGGCCGAGCAGGGGCAGGGGGTCGCGGTAGGGCGCTTCGCGGGTCATGACCGTCATCCTCGCGGCGCGCCGCGGTGGCCGTCACCCGGTTTTCGGCACCCGGTGGCGTACGGCGGAACCGGTCCGGGTCTTGACCACCTCCAGCTGCGCCGGGATGCGCCGGCGCAGATCGGCGACGTGGCTGACGATGCCGACGCTGCGGTCGCGTTCGCGCAGGGAGTCCAGGACGTCCAGCACCTCGTCGAGGGTCTGGTCGTCCAGGCTGCCGAACCCCTCGTCGATGAAGAGCGTGTCCAGGCGCAGTCCGCCCGCCTCCTCGCAGACGACGTCGGCCAGGCCGAGGGCGAGGGCGAGGGAGGCGAAGAAAGACTCGCCGCCGGAGAGGGTGGCGGTGTCGCGCTCGCTGCCCGTCCAGGCGTCGATCACGTGCAGACCGAGCCCGGAACGACCGCGGCCGGAGGCGCGCGCGTCGGAGTGGACGAGGGTGTAGCGGCCCGCGGACATGTGCGCCAGGCGGGCGCTGGCCGCGGCGGCGACCTGCTCCAGACGGGCGGCCAGCACATAGGACTCCAGGCGCATCCTGTGCTCGTTCTCCGCCGACGTACCGGCGGTGAGGGCCGCCAGCCGGGCGACACGGTCGTACTCCTCGCGCAGCGGGGCGAGTTCCCGGGCGTCGGCCAGGGCGCGGGCGGAGAGCCGGTCGAGCTGCTCGCAGCGGGTGCGGGCCTCGGCGTGGGCGGCGGAGGCGGCGTTCAGCCGCGCCACGGCCGACGCCAGCGCGGCCTCGGCCCCTGCCGGGCCGGCCGGCGCGGAACCGGCCGGTTCCGCGTCGGCCGGTTCGAAGCCGGCGAGTTCGGGGGCGGCCAGTTCGGCCGCGACGGTCGCCTCCTCGGCCTGACGGTCGTCCATGCGGCGTTGCAGCAGACGCTGCTCGTCGCCGGGGAGCCGGGCGTCGGCGGCGGCCTGCGGTGTGTCGAACCCGGCCCGCCAGACGGCGTCCGCGAGCCGGGCGTCGGCCTCCTTCAGCCGCAGCGCGGCGGCCTCGGCGACGGACGCGGCCTCGGCGGCACCGGCCAGCCGCCGTGCCAGGCGCTCCAGTTCGGCCGCCCGGTGGGCGACGGAGGGGGCCTCGCCCCGGGCGCGGGCCACCTGCTCCTCCAGTTCCGCCCGTTCGCCCAGCAGCGCCTCGCGCCGGGAGAGGCGGGAGGCCACCCGTCGTTCGGCCTCCCGCCGGGCGGCGAGGCGGGCGTCGTGCTCGCGGACGGCGCGCTCCAGGGCGGCCCGGGCGTCCTGCGCGGCGGCCGCCGCCCGGCGGGCGGCGCCGTGGTCCTCCTCCAGCGCGGCGATCCGCTCGGCGAGTTCGGCGACGGGCGTCTCGCCCGCCTCCTCGGCCGCCGCGGCCAGCTGGTCGCGTATGGAGTCCAGCCGCTGTTCGGCCCGCCGCCTCAGGTCCTCCGCCCGCTGGTAGTCGGCCAGAGCGCTCTCCTCGGCGCGCCGGTCGACGTGCCCGGTCCCGGGGCGGGCCGGGTCGGGGTGCTCGCGGGAGCCGCACACCGTGCACGGCGCGCCCTCCTCCAGCCCGGCGGCGAGTTCGGCCGCGATGCCGCGCAACCGCCGCTCCTTGACCTCCAGCCAGTGCTCCTTGGCGGCCAGGGCCCGGTCAAGGGCGGCCGACAGCCCCTCGCCGGCCGCGGTCCGCTCGGCGGCCAGGATGTCGCGTCGGCGCGCGGCGTCCAGGGTGCGACGCAGGCCGTCCAGCCGCCGGGCGAGCTGCTCGGCGCGGGGTGCGGCCTCCGCGGCGGCGTCCACGCTCCGCTGGTGGGCGGCGCGGGTGGCCTCCCAGCCCGCCAGCCAGTCCTCCACCTCGCGCAGCAGTTCCTCGTCCGAGCCCGACTCCCTCTCCAGCAGGGCGAGTTCGGCGCTGAGGCGGGCGACGCGCTCCTCGGCGCGCCGGGCGGCCTCCAGTGCGCCCAGCTCCCGGCGGGCGGCGCGTTCCAGGTCCACGAGGCGCTCGGCGGGGGCCTGGGCCGCCCCGCCGGGCAGTTCGGCGCGGGCCCGCTCCTCGGCGTACGCGGCGTCGCGGCCCTCCCGCTCGGCCTCCTCGCGCAGGGCGAGGGCGGGGGCGACGGTGTCGGCGGCGCGGGCCCGCTCCAGCCGGGCGCGGTCGGCCCGGTGCTCCTCGTCCCGCGCGGCCAGCTCCCGGGCGCGCCGCCGGGCCTGTGCGTACCGCCTGCGGCGCCGCTCCAGCTCGCGCTCCTCCTCCAGCCGCCGCCGGGCGTCCGTGTGGGCCCGCTCGGCCAGGCGCAGGGCCGAGGCCGCGGCGTCCAGCCGTTCGCGGGCCAGGGCACGGGCGGGCGCGGCCCAGCCGAGTACGGCGTCGGCCAGGCCGAGGTCGCCGGGCGAGAGACCGGCGAAGGGATCGCCCTCCGGCCCGGCGCCCGGCTCACCGGTGCCCCCGGCCGCCTGCCACATGCGGTGGGCCAGGGCGAGCAGCCGCTCGTCGCCGTCGCGCACCCGGCGCTGCGCGGCGGTGCGCAGTTCGGCCAGGTGCTGCTCGACGGCGGCGAAGCGGCGGGTGTCGAAGAGGCGGCCCAGCAGTCTCGCGCGCTCCTCCGCGCCGGCCCGCAGGAAGCGCGCGAAGTCGCCCTGCGGCAGCAGCACCACCTGGCAGAACTGCTCGCGGCTCATGCCCAGCAACTGGGCCAGCTCCTCGCCGATCTCCTGGTGGGAGCGGCTGAGCGCCTTCCAGGTGCCGGTCGCGGCGTCGTACTCGCGCAGCCAGGACTGGGCCTTGTCGGTGGTCATGCCGGTGCCGCGCTTCTTGGGGCGCCGCTGCTCGGGCTGCCGGGTGACCTCGAGCCGCCGTCCGCCGACGGTCAGGTCCAGGACCACCTCGGTACGGGTGCCGGGGTCGGCGTGGTCGCTGCGCAGCCTGGCGGGGCCGGAGGCCTGGCGGGCGCCGGGCACTCCGCCGTACAGGGCGTAGCAGACGGCGTCCAGCACGGAGGTCTTGCCCGCGCCGGTGGGCCCGTGCAGCAGGAACAGCCCGGCGGAGGACAGCTCGTCGAAGTCCACCTCCTGGGTGCCGCCGAAGGGCCCGAAGGCGGTGACGGCGAGCCGGTGCAGCCTCATCGGGGCGCCTCCGTACGGGCCGCCTCGGCGCGTACGGCGTCCAGAGCGGCACCCAGCAGGGCCCGTTCGTCCCCGTCGGGGCCCGCTCCGCCGCGTACGTGGGCGACGAAGTCCTCGGCTATCTCCTGGTCGGTGCGGTCGCGCAGCCGCCGCCCGTAGGAGGCGAAGGGGTCCCCCTCCGCGCGCTCGGGCTCGAACACGAGGGTGAGGACGTGGGGGAAGCGGGCGGCGAGCCGGGCCATCGGCTCGCGCGGGCGGACGGGGTCGGTGAGGGTGGCCTCGACCCAGGCCTGTTCGTGGCGCTCCAGGGCGGGGTCGGCCAGCAGTTCCTCCAGTGTCCCGCGGACGCGGGCCAGCGGGCGCGGCACGGGGCAGTCGATCCGCTCGGCCGCCACCTGCCCGGCCGGCCCGAGGTCGACCAGCCACATCGACTTGCGGTGGTGGGTCTCGGAGAAGGAGTAGGCCAGCGGCGATCCGGAGTAGCGGATCCGCTCGGCCGGCGTCTGGCAGCCGTGGAGATGGCCCAGCGCCGCGTAGTCCACCCCCTCGAAGACACCGGCCGGGACGGAGGCGACGCCGCCGACGGTGATGTCCCGCTCGCTGTCGGACGGCCGGCCCCCGGTGACGAAGGCGTGGGCGAGGACGACCGAGCGGGTCCCGGCGGGACGGGCGGCCAGGTCGGCGCGCACCCGGTCCATGGCGGCGCCCAGCACCGCCGCGTGCCCGGCCCGCTCCACCCCGAAGTGGTCCTTGACCAGGGCCGGCTCGAGATAGGGCAGGCCGTAGAACGCCACCTCGCCGTAGGCGTCGGGCAGGAGGACGGGGGTGGCGCAGCCGGCGGGGTCGGTACGCAGATGGACGCCCGCCCGCTCGATGAGCCCGGCGGCCACCCCCAGCCGGCGGGCCGAGTCGTGGTTGCCGGAGATCATGACCGTCGGCACGCCGAGGTCCGCCAGGCGGTGCAGGGTGTCGTCGAAGAGTTCGACGGCGGCCAGCGGGGGCACCGCCCGGTCGTAGACGTCCCCGGCGACGAGTACGGCGTCGACGCGCTCGGTGCGCGCCACCTCCACCAGGTGGTCGACGAAGGCCTCCTGGGCGGACAGGAGGCTCACCCGGTGGAAGCTCCGGCCCAGGTGCCAGTCGGAGGTGTGCAGCAGTCTCAAGATCCGGCTCCGCCCCGCAACGTCTGTCCTTCTGCTCAGCCCCCGTCGGCCGCCCTCCGGATTCTCGCATGATCCGTTCGGCGGGATGCCGCATACGGTCGGACCGGGCGGATCGGGGCGCCCGGCGCCCGGGCGGCCGGCGGGGGGCCGCCTGCCATGATGTGCTCCCCGGCGTTCCGTGCTCCGGGCGGGGGGAATCCGAGTGGGGGGAGAGAGAATGAGCCGGTTCCGTTACGCGGTGGGGGAGTTGGCGGCGGCGCAGAAGTCGGCCAAGGGGGTGTCGCTGTACTCGCGGTACGTCAACCGGCCGGCCGGCCGATTACTGGCCGCCGCGGCCTACGGGGTGCGGATGTCGCCCAACCAGGTCACGGCCGTCAGCGCGGCTTTCACGTTCACGGGGGTGGCGCTGATCGCCCTGCTGCCGCCCTCGCACACCCTGGCGCTGGGGGTGTTCGCCGCCCTGGTGACCGGCTTCGCGCTGGACTCGGCCGACGGGCAGCTCGCCCGGCTGACGCGGCGGGGCAGCGCTGCCGGGGAGTGGCTGGACCACGTGGTGGACTGCGCGAAGATGCTGGCGCTCCACATGGCGGTGCTGGTCTCCTTCCACCGCCACTTCGGCTTCTCCGACCCGGTGTACCTGCTCATCCCCCTGGCCTTCCAGTTCGCCGCCGTGACGGTCTTCTTCGGGGGTGTCCTCACCGAGCAGCTGAAGCGGAACGCCAAGGCCGCGGGAGGCACGGGGGGCAGCGCGGCCGCGGCGCCGCCGGCCGCGCCCTCCACGCTCCGCTCGGTGGCCCTGCTGCCCGTGGACTACGGGCTGCTGTGCGCGGTCTTCCTCTTCCTGGGCAGCCGCGAGCTGTTCCTGGTGCTGTACTGCGCGCTGCTCGCCGCCCACCTGCTGTTCCTGCCGGCGTTCCTGGCGAAGTGGTACCGGGAGCTGTCCGTCCCCGCCCGCTGACCGGCCGCTCGCCCTTTCGCCGCCCCGGCGCGCGGGGCCGGGACGGCGAAAGGGCCGCGTTGAGGAAGGCGGTGGGCCGCGCGGCCGGCTCAGGCAGACTCGGCCAGCCCGTCGAGCGCCCGCCGCAGCAGGGTGCTGGAGGTGTGGACGGTGTAGGGGAAGTACACGACCTCGACCCCGACGCCGGCGAAGTCGCGCTCCAGCTTCTCCCCCTTCTCGGTGCCCCGCCAGTCATCGCCCTTGAAGATGACGTCGAAGCGCACCTGCCGCCAGGTCTCCAGCTTGTCGGGCACCGTCTCCACGAACGCCGCGTCCACGAAGCGGATGCTGCGTACGATCTCCAGCCGCTCGGTGAGCGGAACGACCGGTGACCTGCCCTTGGCCTGCCGGGCCATCTCGTCGGACACCACTCCGGCCACCAGGTAGTCGCAGCGGCTCCTGGCGTGCCGCAGGATGTTCAGGTGCCCGACGTGGAATAAGTCGTACACCCCGGGCGCGTAGCCCACTCGGTACGTCATCCGCGCCTCCTCGGCGTGCGGTCGGGTCAGCTGCCGGCTGTCACGTACACGGGGCCGTTGCGTCCCGAGAGGTTGGTGCCGTCGGTGACCTCCAGCGAGTAGCGGTGCGTCGCGCCGGGCTCCACGGTGTCGGTGTAGCCCATCATGGGCCGGTCCCAGTAGCGGGAGTCCTGCTCGATGGAGGTCAGGAAGACACCGTCCCGGTAGAGCCGGTAGGTCAGGACGCCGTCGTCCCGGTCCCAGGACGCCTTCCAGCTGAGTTCGATCTTCCCTCTGGCGCCGGTGGCGCCGCTCATCAGCGGCACCTGGGGCGCCCCGGTGTCGGGTTCGGCCGCGAAGCGGGTCAGCCCCTGCTGCGGTTTCTCGTTGACGGTGGTGAACTCCCCGCCCGTCCACAGGATTTCGTCGGCCATGACCATGGCGCGCGGGCCGATCTGCTCGCCGATGCCGTCGTTGGTGTCGGGGAACCACGGCAGGATCGTCTTGTCGGAGATCGACTGGGCCAGCAGGTGCTGCCGGTTGCGGTGCTCGGGGAAACCGCCGGGTGTGTCACCGCAGTTGTGCGCGTGCGAGCCGCTGTAGAGCACTCCCCGGTGGGGCACCACGGCCTGGGTGGCGCCCAGGCAGGTGTCCTTCCACAGCATCGCCCCGTCCGCGAGCCGTCCGGCCGCGCGGCCGTCGAAGACCCCGCCGCCGGTGCCCTCGGCGCCCAGATAGAAGTTGGTGCCGTCGTTGACCAGCGACTTCACCGCCGACTTGCGCGGGATCCAGCCGGTGAAGTGGTTGACGATCCGCCCGGTGGTCGCGTCCAGGCCGACCAGTCCGTGCACGCTGTTCAGGAGGCTGCCGTTGATGGAGGTGAACCGGCCGCCGATGATGACCTTGTTCAGGTGCGGGGCGACGGTGATGGCGTTGATGCCGGGGATGGGGTCGTTGGAGATCGACGATCCCCGGACGGTGACGTTGAAGGGCAGCAGGGTGCCGTCGGGGGCCAGGGCCGCGACGCGCTCGCGCGTCTGCCCCTGGACGGTGGTGAACTGCCCGCCGATGTAGACGGCGTCGTCGGTGACGTCGATGGCCCGGACGGTCGAGGAGACAACCGGTTTCCAGTCGGAGCCGATGGTGCAGTCCTCGGTGTTCAGGCTGGCGGTGTTGGACCGCCCCTCTCCCCCGGCGCTGCCGAAGGAGCCGCCGATGTAGAGCAGCGAGCCGTCCGGTGACGCCTTCAGGGCCCGTACCGTCTCCACTCCTCCGGTGAACTCCGGTGCGCACGGCAGGGGCTCGCCGGTCACCGCGTCGAAGGCGGCGAAGTTCTTCCGCCGCAGTTCACCGGTGCCGGCGGACGCACCCGGTGGGCGGATGTGTTCGAAGGTGCCCCCCGCGTAGACGACGCCCCTGGCGTATGCCAGGGCCCACACGATGCCGTCGGTCTGCCAGGTGCTCAGCGGATCGGCGGTCAGGGTGGTCTCGCCCGCGGCCTGGGCCGGCCCGGCCCCTAAGGCCGTGGACGACAGGCCGAGCACGGCGGCGGCGAGCAGGAGTCTGACGGGTCTTCTTCTGCGCATGGATTCCCCCCTGGAAACGCATGAGCGCGGACGGGACGGGCCGGGGCGGGGAGGGCTCCGCGCCGGTCGGCGCGCGCGGTGGCCACCCCTTGTTCAGCTTGCTCGGTGCGACTTCCCCTCGCTGCCCTTGCGCAGCGCCCGGAAGAACTCCCCCACCCCCAGCGGCACACGATAGCGCCACACGGCCGCGCAGAACCCGCAGACGGCGAAAGCGCCGCCCAGCAGCGCACCCCACGCGGTGTCCCCCCACAGCACGCGGGCGGCGAACGCCGGCGGCGCGGCGGCGGCCACGGCCACGAACGCGGCGTGGAGGTAACCGCGGTCGACGGTGCGGAAGCCCAGCCGCCGCACCAGCAGTGCCGAGGCGGTGTTGTCCACCACGATCGCCAGCCCCCATGCCAGGGCCGCCCCCGTCACCCCGTACCGCGGCGCGAGCCAGACCCCGGCGCCGAGTTGGACGGCGAAGCCGGCGCCCGCCGTCGCCAGGTTCCAGGTGCTGCGGCCGGCCATCAGGACGACGGTCTGCGCGTTGCCGACGCCGACGTTGACCGCGCAGGCCGCCGACAGCACCACCAGCGCGGCCGCGCCTTGGCCGAAACCGGGCCCGAACAGGGAGAGCACGGTGGTGGGGAAGGCCGCGAGCATCGCGAACAGGGGCCAGGAGAACAGCACGATCCACCGGGTCGACAGCCGGTGCAGATGCTCCGCCTCCCCTTTCAGGCCGCCCGCCAGCAGTCTGCTGATCTGCGCGGCCACGGCGAGGCGGACCGCGAGCTGGAGCAGGGTGCCGGCGGTCACCAGGCGGCCGACGGCCGTGTAGATCCCGGCCTCGGCGCCGGTGCCCAGCGCCGACAGCAGGACCACCCCGATCCAGACGGCGGCGATGTCGAAGACCGAGGACAGGGCGCGGGGGCCGGCGAAGGACCAGAACTCGCCGGGGCCGACGAGCCGCCCCTCCCCCGGTCCGCCCGGTCCGCCCGGCACGCCTGCCCCGACGCGCCGCGCCGCCCGGGAGCGGCGCAGCGAGGCCCAGGCCGCCACCGCTCCCAGCAGGGCGGGGGCCAGCCAGGCCGCGGACAGCGCGAGCACGCCCGGCGCGAGCAGGACCAGGGGCAGGGCGAGCGCCACCCGCAGCACGGGTTTGCCGATCTGCTCCACGCCCACGAAGGGAACCACCGAGCCGTACCCGCGGGTGGCCCCCAGCAGGACCAGCGAGACGGTCGCCACCGGCAGGAAGATCGCGAACAGCCGCATCACCGTCAGGGCCTGCCCGGCGGGGAGGCCGGGCAGCAGCCAGGCCGCCGGGGCGGGGGAGAGGAACAGCAGCGCCGCACACGCCGTGCTCGCCGCCAGGGCGGGCGGCACGGCGGTGCGCAGCAGCGCGGGTACGCCGGCCCCTCCGGTGAGTTCCAGGTCGCGGGAGACGAAGCGCACCAGCGCGGTGTCGGCGCCCAGCTTGCAGGCGTTGCTCACGATGGTGAACGCGGCGACGCCCGCGAAGACCGCGCCGGCCCCGTCCGCGCCGAGCCCGCGGGTGACGACGGCGACCAGGAGGAAGCCGAACAGCGCGTTGGCGGCGGAGCCCACGAAGCCGAACCATCCGCCGCGCACGGTCGCGGCGACCCCCGGGCGCGCGCCCCGGCCGCCGCGCCGCTGCCCCGCGCGCCGTGCGCGGCGGGCCGTGCGCCGGTCACGGGCGCGAGGCGGTGCCGTCGCCGGTGCGGCGGTACCGGCCGTACGAGCCGTAGGCGGTGTCCTGGTGGGTGCCGGGCGGCTTCGGTTCGAACCGCTTGAGCGCCACGGTGTCCTCGCCCGTACCGCCGGTGCCGGAGCCCGGGCCGCCTCCGGCGGCCCCGCCGGAGCCGGGACCGCTGCCGCCCGGCACGCCCTTCCCGGCGGACGCGGTGGGTTCGGCGGGGACGGCGGAAGAGTGGCCGCGACGGCGCCTCCGGCCGCTCCCGTACAGCACCGCGCCCAGGACGTGTCCGCCGACGGAGGTGACCAGGTCCCGCACCCGGTCCAGGTCGTCCCTGAGGGTGGTGTCCGGATCGCAGACCACCAGCACCCCGCGCGCCAGTCCGGCGACGGCCGTGCCGTCCGCGTGGGACAGCAGCGGTGCGGTGACGGCCACGACGTACTCGCCCCGCTCGGCGGCTCCGGTCAGCAGTCCCGTGAAGCCCGGTGAGTTGAGCGCCCGCGCGGCGTCGGGCACCCGGCACCCGGGGACGAGTTCGAGGTACCCGGCGGTACCGGTGTCCACGGTGGTCCGCGCGCCGTCCGGCCAGCGGCCCGGCACGGGCTCGCGGGCGGCGCCTCGCACCGGGAGCTCCCCCGCCAGGCGCGGCGTACGCGGGTCGGCCTCGACCAGCAGCACGTCGCGGCCGGTCTCGGCCAGGGCCGCGGCGAGGTTGACCGCGGCGGGCAGGGTCCCGGGGTGTTCCCGGGCGGACACGACCAGCAGGCCGCCGGGCTCCGCCAGGCGCGGGTGGCGCAGCGCGCGCAGGGCGATCGTGCGGAACTCCTCGGCCCGCTCCCCGCCGCGGGACGGGCCGACCTCCAGGATCCCCGCGCCGTCGCGCCGCCGCGGCAGGGCGCCGAGCACGGGCGCGCGCAGGGCGGCGCGCACCTCGCCGGCCGAGCGCGCCCTCGGGTCCAGCAGGGAGCGGATCCAGGCGGCGAGCAGTCCGCCGGCCAGGCCGGCGACCGACCCGACCGGTACGAGCACCCCGGTCCCGGGGCCGGAGGGCGCCTCGGGCACCTCGCCCCGGCGCACCACGTCGCCGGGCGAGGTGTCCAGTGTCTTCAGTCCGGTGACACGTCCCTGGAGGTCGGCTATGCGGGCGGTGAGGTTCGCGCGTTCGGACTCGGCGGTCTGCCGGGCCGACTCGGTGGACGCTCCGGCGATCTTCTCGTCCAGCTCCTCGCGCTGCTCCACCAGGGGTTCGAGCTCCTCGTTGAGCTCGGCGACGGTGTTGTCGATGCGCCGGACGACGGCGGCCTCGCGGTGGTCCAGATAGGCGCGTACGAAGGCGTTGACGCGTTCGGCCGCCTCCTGCGGCGAGTCGGCCGTGTACTCGAACTCCAGGATCTGCGTGTCGGGAGGGTTGCTCACCCGCAGACCGCGCTGGAGCTGCGCCGGGTCGGCTCCCCCGCCCAGTTCCCCGGCGGCGCGTCCGGCCACCGCGGCACTCCGTGCGATCTGCCGCTCGGTGCCCATGCTGATCTGCTTGTCGGCCGAGACCCCGCCCGCCTCGAACGGCGCGGTGCTGATGGCCTGTACGACGACCTCGCCGGTGGCGGTGTAGTCCGCGCCGCCCGCGGTGGACACGGCCCCGCCGCAGGCGGCGCCCAGCAGCAGGCCGGAGGCGATGAGGGCGCGGTGGCGGAAGAGCCGGCGCAGCTGGTCGCGGAGCTGGTCGGGCTCCCGCGAGGACGGGTCGTAGGCGCTCACGTGCGTGCTTCTCCTGTGGAGGTGGTCGAGACGGCGGTGCGGGGCGCGGCGCTCGCGGGTGCGGGGCCGGTGTCCGGCCCCGCACCCGCGGGCGGCCCGGGACGCGGTTCGGGGCGCCGCTCGGGCTCCGTCCGGCCCGGTCTTCCGGTGATCAGCACGGGCACCAGGAGCAGCAGGGTGAGCGGTCCCATCACGAACAGCAGACTGCCGCGCAGCAGGATGATCTGGTAGAAGCCGAACGCTGTCACGGTCAGGGCCGCGAGCGTACCGCCGTGTTCCCGCAGCCGGTGCCGTACTCCGTCGATCCGCCGTCCCGCGGCCCCGAACAGGGCGAAGACCGCGACCACTCCGGGGAAACCGGCCCACATGTAGCTCTCGATCCACAGCGGCGCGGAGAGGTTCTCGAAGGAGTAGCCGGCGTGCCGGGCCAGGGCGACGCCCGCGTCGTCGGGCTTGCCGGGCCAGACGGCGCGCGGCACGAAGAACAGCGGCGGCCCGAGTGCGTCCCGGATGTCGTGCCCGTTCTCCCGTACGTGGTCGACGCCGGTGGCGATCTGCTGGAAGGCGTCGTAGTCGCCGTTGGAGGTGAACTGCTCGGCGAGCGAGAGGACCTCGACCGGTTCGCGCTCGTCGTGGCGGAAGTAGTCGCTGTAGGGGAACACCAGGAGCACCGCGGCGGTGACGGCCGCCGCCCCCGCCCGGAAGGCGCGCGGCCGGCGCAGCGCGGGAGCGGCGAAGACGAGCGTCAGCAGCACCGTCCCGGCCCAGAAGCGCGGCTGGCTGACGGGGTTGTTCACCACGGCGTTCACCGCGACCAGCACGGGCAGCAGGATCCACCGCACTCCGCGCAGGGTGCGGTCGCCGCCGGGCGCGCGCGGCACGTACAGCAGCGCGAGAAGCGCCCAGAAGGCCGGGACCGACAGGCTCCAGGCGGCCAGGGCCTGGTTCGCGGCCCCGCCCGGATCCCCCTGCGCGGCGGCCTCGTTGACGGCCTGGCGGCTCTGGAAGAACGCCGCCGGGCCGCCCTGGGCGGGTACCAGCACGGCCGCCAGCGTCAGGGCCGCTCCGCACAGCAGCAGGGTGCGCGCGGGGGTGATCCGGCGGGTGAGCAGCGGTTCGAGCACGGGGCGGGTGCGGGGCGTCCGCCGTCCCGCCAGCGCCGATCCGGCGCTGTAGGCGAGCAGTCCGGTCTCCGTCAGGACCGCCGAGGCGAAGGCGGTGCCGGCGTCGACGGCGAAGCCCCACGGGTAGGAGTCGGTCGCCAGCATGGCCAGCGGCGCCAGGCCCAGCCAGACGTAGCAGAAGAGCCAGAAGCCGAAGCCGACCACCCGTATCAGGGGATCGGTCAGCACCCGTGCCAGCGCCCCTCCGGTGTGGGCCACCACCACGCACTGCACCGCGAACGCGGCGCCGGTGCGCACGTCCTGCCCGTACAGCACCAGCGCGGGCAGCAGCAGGACGAGCAGGACGGTGCACAGGCACAGCGCGGGGACGCTGCGCGGCTCGGCCCGCTCCGCCGCCGGGGACGGTTCCCTCACGGGCATGACCCGCTCTCCTCCTCCCCTTCCGCGCCGGCCCCGGTCCGGGGCGGTACGGGCGGGGTCGTGTGCTCGGCCGGGCCCGTGAAGCGCTCGGCCGGGCTCGGTTTGCTCAGGTTTCCCGTGTTTCCCGGCTTTTGCCGCGAACCGGGGGTGGATGAGGCCGTATGCCCCTACGATGACCGCGTCTTCGAAGGGGGAACGGCTGTGCTGGACTCGTTCACGGACCGCTGTGTGCTCGTGGTCTCGACCAACTACGCGCCGGAGCACGCGGGCATCGGACCGTACTCGGCGCAGATCGCCGAGCACCTGGCCGCGCTGGGCGCCGACACCCATGTGCTCGCAGGGATGCCGCACTACCCGGCGTGGCGCGTGCACGAGGAGTACCGCGGCAGATGGCGGGTGCGCGAGGTGCGCGAGGGCGTCACCGTCCACCGCCGCCGGCACACCGTGCCGCGGCGTCAGACGGCGCTGCGCCGGGGGCTGTTCGAGGCCAGTGTCCTGGCGCACGGCATCGCGGCGCCGCCGCGCGTCCGCCCGGACGTGGTCCTCTCCCAGATGCCGAGCCTGGCCGGCGGCGTGCTCGGCGCCCGGATCGCCCGGCGCGCCGGAGCGCCGCACGCGGTGGTCGTCCAGGATCTGATGGGCGCGGCGGCGGGGCAGAGCGGGATGAGCGGCGGCGGCCGGGTCGCCTCGTTCGCCGGGGGCGTGGAGGGCCGCGTGCTGCGCTCGGCGGCGCTGGTGGGGGTGGTGCACGAGTCGTTCGCCGACCGGGTGGCGGCCATGGGCGTGCCGCGCGAGCGGGTGCGGGTGGTGCCCAACTGGACTCATGTGCGCGCCCCCGGCGGCGACCGCGCGCGGACCCGGGCCCGGCTGGGCTGGCCCGAGGACGCCACCGTGGTGCTGCACTCGGGGAACATGGGCCTCAAGCAGGGGCTGGAGGTGCTGGTGGAGGCCGCCCGCCTGGCCGGCCGGGGCGGCGGCCCGGGCTCGGGCGGCACGGTGCGGGTGGTGCTGATGGGCGAGGGGCACCGGCGCGGGCATCTGCGTGAGACGGCCCGGGGGGTGGAGTCGCTGGACTTCCTCCCGCCCGCGGACGCGGAGGAGTTCCCCGAGGTCCTGGCCGCGGCGGACGTACTGGCCGTCACCCAGCGGGCGTCGGTGCTGGACATGAGTCTGCCGTCCAAGCTGACCTCGTACTTCACGGCCGGGCGCCCGGTGGTCGCGTCCGTCGCGGCCGGCAGCGGCACCGCGCGGGAGGTCGAGCGCTCCGGCGCCGGGGTGGTGGTACCGCCGGAGGACCCCGAGGCGCTGCTGGAGGCGGTCCGCCGGCTGGCCGGAGATCCCGGGCGGTGCGCCGAACTGGGCGCGCGGGGGCGCGAGTACGTCGAGCGGCGGCTGAGCCGCCGGGCCGGTCTGGAGCGGATCACCGCCCTGCTGCGGGAGGCGTCTGCCACCGGGTGAGGGACGGTCTCGGTGCGCGGGCGCGGTGCGGGGCGCGGGCGCGGTGCGGGGCGCGGGCGCGGTGCGGGGCGCGGGCGGCGCGGGCCGCCTGCGGCACCTCACCGTGCTCCGGGCCGGGCGGCGCGGGCGGCGGACCCGTACAGCCTCTCCAGCCGGTCGGCCACGGCCGCCAGCGCGAACCGCTCCCGTACGGCGGCACGGCCCGCCGCGGCGGTGCGCTCGCGCAGTGAGCGGTCCTCCAGCAGGCTCAGCACCGCGCCGGCCAGCGCCCCGGGGGAGCCGTCGGTGACCAGCGCGGCCCCGCGCCGCTCCAGCTCGGCGGCGATCCCGCAGCTGTCGGTGCAGACCACGGGGGTGCCCGCGGCCAGCGCCTCCAGCACACTCATCGGGAACGGCTCGTCCACGCTGGGCAGGACGTACACGGTGGCGCGGGCGATGCGCCGTACCGCGGCGGCGTGGTCCAGCGGCCCGCCGTACCCCACCGCCTCCTCCAGCCCCTCCCGGGCGATCAGCCGGCGCACCGGTGCCAGCCGGCCCTCGTCGGCCCCGTGCAGGGTGAAGGACGCCTCGGGGTGCTCGGCGCGCACCAGCGCGGCCATGCGCACGAACGCCTCGGGGCGCTTGCGCCGGTGGAGCCGGGCGAGGAAGAGGACGTCCGCCTCGTCCGGCCGCTCCTGCGGCCCGGCTTCCTCCCGCGGCCGCTCCTGCGGCCCGGCCGCGGCCGGCCTCACTCCGTTGGGCAGCCGGACCGTCGGCGGACCGCCCGGCCGCAGCACCCTGCGCAGCCCGGTCTCCTCGGCCTCGGTGAGCACCAGCGCGGCGCGCGCCCTGCGCAGCAGGGGCACATAGCAGCGGTCGAAGAGGCGTACGGCGGCCGAGCGGCGCGGCTGGACCATCCCGTGGGTCTGGACGACGAAGGGGCGGCGGCGCAGTACGGCGGCGGCCAGCGCCGCGAGGGAGACCAGATCGCGTCCGGCGTGGACGTGCAGCACGTCGGCCCGGCCCGCCAGCCGCCACAGGGTGAGGGCCAGCCGGGGGTGGAACAGGCCGAGGAACCCCCGGCCGGGCACCAGCGTGCGGGCGCGGTGGGCGCGCAGCGGCACACCGTCCAGGGTGCGCGGCGGCGCGGCGCGACCGCGCCACAGGGAGACCAGCGCGACCTCGTGACCGCGCGCGGCCAGCTCGGCGAGCTGCCCGGTGGCCACGCTCACCGGGCCGCCGTAGGCCCCGTCGTCGCCGGTCAGGGTGACGGTGTGGACGATCCTCATCGCGTGCCTCCGGCGGTGTGCACGGCTCCCGGCGCGAGGTCGCGGTGGGCGACCGCCCCGGCCCCGACGACCGCGCCCGCGCCGACGGTGACGCCCCGCAGCACCAGGGCGCGGGCGGCGACCCAGGAGCCGCGCTCCAGACGGACGGGGGCGTTGTCGAACTCGAAGGTGGGCGAGTGCCGCTGATGGCTGCCGGTGCACAGCACCGCCTCCTGGGAGACGCACACATCGCTCTCGATGGTGATCGGCTCCAGATTGATCAGCCAGGCGCCCTCACCGATCCACACGTCGTCGCCGACGGCCAGCTTCCAGGGCCACTGCACCCGCACCCGGTGCCGGATCAGGACCCGCTGCCCCACGCGCGCGCCGAAGGCCCGCAGCAGCGCCGGGCGCCAGCGCGGCGGGAACCACCACTTGACGAAGAACAGGTTGAGCGCGGCGAACCAGGCGGCCTGGGCCAGCAGGCCGCGCTGCTTGTCGTAGCCGGCGCCGGTGAAGCCGCGCAGCCGGCGCCCGGCGGCCGGGGCGCTCAACGGTCCACCCGCACGCGGCGGCCGGACAGTTCGGCCTCCAGTTGCGCCACATCGGCCTCGACCATGATCCGGGCCAGCTCGTCGTAGTGCACCTTCGGGGCCCAGTCCAGCAGCTTCCGCGCCTTGGAGGCGTCCCCGATCAGGGCGTCCACCTCGGTGGGGCGCTCGTACTTGGGGTCGAAGCGCACGTGGCGCTCCCAGTCCAGCCCCGCGGCGCCGAAGGCGGCGGTGAGGAAGTCGCGGACGGTCGCGGCCACTCCGGTGGCCACCACGTAGTCGTCGGGCTCGTCGCGCTGGAGCATGCGCCACATGGCCTCGACGTACTCGGGCGCGTAGCCCCAGTCGCGGACGGCGTCGAGGTTGCCCAGGTAGAGGTGCTCCTGCAGGCCGGCGCGGATGCGGGCGACGGCACGGGTGATCTTGCGGGTGACGAAGGTCTCGCCGCGGCGCGGGCTCTCGTGGTTGAAGAGGATCCCGTTGACGGCGTGGATGCCGTACGCCTCGCGGTAGTTGACGGTGGCCCAGTACGCCATGACCTTGGCGCAGCCGTACGGGCTGCGCGGGTGGAAGGGCGTGGTCTCGTTCTGCGGGGGCGGGGTGGAGCCGAACATCTCCGAGGAGGAGGCCTGGTACAGCCTGGTCTCCACGCCGCCGGCCCGGATGGCCTCCAGCAGCCGTAAGGCGCCGAGCCCGGTCACGTCGCCGGTGTACAGGGGGGCGTCGAAGGAGACGCGGACGTGGGACTGGGCCCCCAGGTTGTACACCTCGTCCGGCCTCACGTCACGCAGCAGGTTGACCAGCGCCACCCCGTCGGAGAGGTCGGCGTGGTGCAGGACGAGCCGGCGGCCGGGGGTGTGCGGGTCCTGGTAGATGTGGTCGATGCGCTCGGTGTTGAAGCTGGAGGAGCGTCTCATCAGACCGTGCACGGTGTAGCCCTTGTCCAGCAGCAGTTCGGCCAGATAGGAGCCGTCCTGCCCGGTGATGCCCGTGATCACGGCGGTACGCGGCATGGTGTTCCCCCACAGGTGGTCTGGTGTCGGCCCGTGTCCGGCCGGGCGCCGGGGCGGGACGGGATCTCGACGACAACTGGCCATGTTTCAACAGAAGTCGGGGGAAAGTAAGCCCTTCCCTGACAGAATGCGCGCCATGGACGATCTGCTGCCCCCGCCCGCCCGCGTCTTCGTCGCGGGACACCGCGGCCTGGTCGGCTCCGCCGTCGCCCGGCGCCTGTCCGCCCGGGGCTACGAGGTGCTGACCCGCGCCCGCGCCGAACTCGACCTGCGCGACGGTGCCGCCACCGCCGCGTACCTGCGCGACGCCCGGCCCGACGCCGTGGTCCTGGCCGCCGCGAGGGTGGGCGGGATCATGGCCAACAGCACCCGCCCCGTGCAGTTCCTGGAGGACAACCTCCGCATCCAGCTCGCCGTGGTGAGCGGCGCCCACGCCGCCGGGGTGCGCAGGCTGCTCTTCCTGGGGTCGAGCTGCATCTACCCCAAGCACGCCGAGCAGCCGATCACCGAGAGCGCCCTGCTGACCGGCCCGCTGGAGCCGACGAACCAGGCGTACGCCGTCGCCAAGATCGCCGGGATCGTCCAGGTCCAGTCCTACCGGCGGCAGTTCGGCGCCTCCTACATATCGGCGATGCCCACCAACCTCTACGGGCCCGGCGACAACTTCGACCCCGAGACCTCGCACGTCCTGCCCGCGCTCATCCGCCGCTTCCACGAGGCGGTGCGGAAGGGCGCGGAGGAGGTGGTGCTGTGGGGCACCGGCAGCCCCCGCCGCGAGTTCCTGCACGTGGACGACCTGGCCGCCGCCTGCGAGGTACTGCTGCGCCGCTACGACGGCGACGAACCGGTCAACGTCGGCTGCGGCGAGGACCTGACGATCCGCGAACTGGCCGAGCTGGTCGCCTCGGTGGTGGGCTACGAGGGCCGGATCGCCTTCGACTCCTCCAGGCCGGACGGCACCCCGCGCAAGCTGCTCGACACCGGCCGGATGCGGGCGCTGGGCTGGTCCCCCTCGGTCGGCCTGTCCGAGGGGATCGCCGCCACCCACCGCGCCTGGCTCGGCGCGGCGGAAACGGTCTGACCCGGCCCCGCCGCCCGCCGCGGCGCCCGCCCGGCCGCTCCTAGTACGCGCCACGGGCGCTCACCACGGCGCGGAAGGTGCGGGCCAGGACGCCGACGTCCCCGGTGTAGGACCAGTTGTCCACGTATCTCAGGTCGAGCGCGACGGTCTCGTCCCACGACAGGTCGGACCGTCCGCTGATCTGCCACAGCCCCGTGATCCCCGGCTTGACCGACAGTCTGCGCAGTTCGGTGTCGTCATAGCGCTCCACCTCCTCGGGCAGCGGCGGGCGCGGTCCCACCAGCGACATGTGGCCGGCCAGCACGTTGAACAGCTGTGGCAGCTCGTCCAGGGAGTAGCGGCGCAGAACGCGGCCCAGCCGGGTGACCCGGGGGTCCTCGCGGATCTTGAACATCCCCCCGTCGTGCTCGTTCGCCGCCTCCAGCGCCGGGCGCATCCGGTCGGCGGCCTCCACCATCGTGCGGAACTTCCACATCCGGAACGGCACCTGTCCCCGGCCGACGCGGACCTGCCGGTAGATCACCGGTCCCGGCGACGACAGGCGCACCGCCGCCGCCACCCCGAGCAGGACGGGCGAGAGCAGCACGGCCAGCAGCAGCGCGCCCATCCCGTCGGTGATCCGCTTGAGCAGCACCGGCAGCCCCCGCCGGGCGGCCGGCTCCACGTGGAGCACGGTCATCCCCGCGGCCCGGGCCAGCCGCAGCCGGTGGCGCGAGACGTCGACGAGGCCGGGGACGACGGCCAGGCTCCGGCCGTCGTCGTACAGGGCCCAGGCCAGACGGCGCAGCCCCTCCCCCGTCGTCCACCGCCCCGGCACGACGAAGACCGTGTCGGCGTCGAGCTCCGCCGCGCGCCGCAGGACGGTGGCCGTGTCCGCGGCACCCACGGCGCCCACGGCGTTCGCCGCGTCTTCGGCGCTCCCGGGCACGCAGCCGCCGACCACCACGTACTCGTCGTCGGTGCGTGCGCCCATCCGCGCCGTCAGGCCGTCCGCGGCCCCCTCCTCCCCCACCACCAGCACCCGCCGCAGCCCCCGGGCCCGGCGCCGCAGCGCCAGCGTGCGCCGGTACGCCAGCCTGCGGTGGGCGGCGGTCAGCGCCAGACAGGGAAGGAGTGCGGGCAGCCACGCCCCGGCCGACACCTCCAGCCGCGCCGTGACGCACACCGCGGCGAGCAGGCCCAGCATCGCCAGCCAGTCGCGGAGCACCGGCAGTACGGTTCCGCTCTCCCCCGTCTCCCCCGTATAGCGCCCTCTCAGGGCCGCGACCAGCGGCCAGGCCGCGCCGACGACCGCGGCGGCCGGCAGCGGACCCGGCCCTCCCCCCGCGGCACCCAGCGCACCGGCCGGCAACGCCGCGCCCAGTACGTCCACCGCCAGGGCCGGCGGAAGGCGCCGGCCGGCCCCGGATCTCCCCCTCGTCTCCCGCTTCCCGTCCCGCACGCGGACGCGTAACGGCTCGGCTAAGCCCGCGGGCGCGTCGGCGACCCGCGTTCCGGCAGCCTCGAACAAACCCCTGCCCCCCTACTCGGTCGGCGTCCCCTTCCCCCCGCTCGGCCGGCCGGTGCCGGCTCCGCATTCGCCTCCGTACCGAGTGTGAAGACTAGAACACACTTACCGATTTCCGTGGCAGTTCACCCAAGTTGCCGATGTCTGCGGTTTCGCGTTCACATGACGCCCCGGAGATCATCCGTGGGTGTTCGGTCGTGTTCCCCGTCAGGTCCGTCCGGCCCGTCAGGTCCCGTACGCCTCGCCGCCCAGCTCCAGCCGGGCGGTGCCCGCCGTGGCGTCGGCGAGCCAGGAGCGGAAGGCGTCGACCTCGGCCTCGGGCAGTCCGATCTCGATGGCGACCTCGGTGCCGTAGCGCACGCCCCGCACGTCCCGGCCGCCGGCGCGCAGCTCGTTCTCGACCCGGCCCGCCCGCTGGTGGTCCACCGTGACCGTGGCCAGCCGCATCCGCCGCCGGGTGACGGTGCCCAGCGCGTCGAGGGCTTCGCCCACCGCGCCGCCGTAGGCCCGGATCAGCCCGCCGGCGCCCAGCTTCACCCCGCCGAAGTAGCGGGTGACGACCGCGACGGCGTAGCGGACCTCGCGGCGCAGCAGCATCTGGAGCATGGGGACGCCGGCCGTACCGCCGGGCTCCCCGTCGTCGCTCGCCTTCTGCACACCGGCGTCGGCGCCGATGACGTAGGCCCAGCAGTTGTGGGTGGCGTCCGCGTGCCGCTCGCGGACCCGGGCGACGAACGCCCGCGCCTCCTCCTCGGTGGCGGCGGGCGCGAGCGCGCAGATGAAGCGCGACCTGTTCACCTCGGTCTCGTGCACGCCCTCGCCCGCGACCGTCACATACTGCTCCCGCATTCCGCCCACCCTACGGTCCGCCGCGGGGAATGGCCCGGCCGGGCCGTCCGTTGGCAGGGGCATGTACGGAGACTCAGAGACAGTCCGCAGGATCCTGACCGAGGCCGGCGACACCTGGGCGGTGGTCGGCCTGTCGTCCAACCGCGGCCGCGCGGCCTGGGGCGTGGCCGCGGCGCTCCAGCGGTTCGGCAAGCGGATCGTGCCCGTCCACCCCAAGGCCGAGACGGTGCACGGCGAGCGCGGCTACGCCTCCCTGGCCGAGGTCCCCTTCCCCGTCGACGTGGTGGACGTGTTCGTCAACTCCGCGCTGGCCGGCGGTGTCGCGGACGAGGCGGTGGCGGCCGGGGCGAAGGCGGTCTGGTTCCAGCTCGGCGTGGTCGACGAGGCGGCCTACGAGCGCACCCGCGCGGCGGGTCTGGAGATGGTGATGGACCGCTGCCCGGCCATCGAGATCCCGCGTCTGGGCTGAGCGCCCTCCCGTGGCGCGCCCCGCCCGGAGGCGGGGCGCGCCACGGGGCCGGAACCCGGAACCAGGACCGGGATCAGGGCCGGGATCAGGCCAGTTCCAGCACCAGCTTGCCGACGTTCTCCCCCCGGAAGAGCATCTGCAGCGTCTCGGGGAAGTCGTCGACGGTGCCCTTCACCACGTGCTCCTTGACCTTGACGCGGCCCTCGCCGATCCAGCCGGCGATCTCCTGCGCGGCCTGCCCGTAGCGCTTGGCGTAGTCGAAGACCACGAAGCCCTCCATCCGGGCGCGGCGGACGAGCAGGGACAGGTAGTTCGACGGGCCCTTGACCGGGGTGGCGTTGTTGTACTGGCTGATCGCGCCGCAGATCACCACGCGGGCGTGCATCGCCAGCCGGGTGAGGGCGGCGTCCAGGATGTCGCCCCCGACGTTGTCGAAGTAGACGTCGATGCCGTCCGGCGCGTGCTCGCGCAGCGCCTTGCGGACGTCCTCGGCCCGGTAGTCGATCGCCGCGTCGAAGCCCAGTTCCTCGGTGAGCATGGCGCACTTGCGCGGCCCTCCGGCGATGCCCACGACCCGGCAGCCCTTCGCCTTGGCGATCTGCCCGGCGATGGTGCCCACCGCGCCGGCGGCCCCGGAGACCACCACGGTCTCGCCGTCCTTGAGCGCCCCGACGTCCAGCAGACCGAAGTACGCCGTCATGCCGGGCATGCCAAGTGCGCCCAGGTACGTCGAGGGCGGGGCGAGCGCGGTGTCGACCTTCATCGCGCCCCTGCCGTCGGAGACGACGTACTCCTGGACGCCGAACGTGCCCACCACGTGGTCGCCGGGCCGGAAGTCGGGGTGGTTCGACGCGGTCACCTCGACGACCGATCCGGCCCGCATCACCTCGCCGATGCCGACGGGCGGCAGGTAGGAGGGGCGGTCGTCGAGCCATCCCCGCATGGCGGGGTCCAGGGAGATGACGCGGGTACGGCCCGCGAAGCGGCCCGGCCCGGGGTCCTCCACGGGCACCGAGCGGTGCTCCCAGTCCTCGGGCTTCACCTCTCCGGTGGGGCGGGCTGCCAGGCGGATCTGGCGATTGGTCGCCGACATGGGGCCTCCTGCTCGATCGAGACTCCCTGCACCGTACCGACCAGTAGGTACGAGGTCGATGTGATCTGTGACACCTTCGCCCTCCGGTGCGCCTCGGGCCGCCTCGGGGCGCACCGGAGCACCCCGAGGCGGCCCCGGCCGTCAGCCGTCGGGCAGCCGGCCCACGAAGCGCCGTCTGATCAGCCGCCGTTCGGCCGCGGTGGTGCCGCCCCACACCCCCTCGGTCTCGCCGTTCCTGACCGCCCAGTCCCTGCACTGGGGCATGACGGGGCAACCGAGGCAGACGGCCCGTGCCCGCGCCGTCTGCCGCTCCGCCGGGCCGCCGTCCCCGATGGGGAAGAACAGCTCGGGATCCTCGCCGCGGCACGCCGCGGACTCACGCCAGCCCATGTCAGCTCTGCGGCCGGCGGGAGCGGGACGGCCGCGGGGGAACCGCCCGGCACGCGCCGGGCGCACCGGCCGGCGGCGGGTCCGCACGGAACGCGCGATCCGCGCGGAAGGGGAAGAAGTCGGGAACGCTCACCGGAACCTCCGCGGATTCGGGGCGGCCCGCCACCGGGCAGCCCGGAGATCCCCACGGCGCGATGGTGCGCCGCGGAGCCCGGCAGAGGTGTCGATATCCAAATATAAAGGAACTTTCCGGCACAGGTCATGCTCCTGGGCCGCCCCTCACCAGGCGGTGCAGGGCGAACCGGGCCGGGCCCGCGTAGAGGACGAGCGCCGACAGCGGCCCCTCCACGCGCAGCTCGGTGCCGGTCCGCCCGTCGGGCAGGACGGCGACCGCGTGGTGCGGGCGCATCCGCACGGGACCGGCCTCGACCCGCCAGGTCCACCGCCGCCGCGCACACGCACGGACCGGATCTGCGGCGACCGGGTGGGCCACAGCTCCGGCCGCGCGTAGCGCTCCCGCACTTCGTCGGCCGGGGCCCGCCCGGCCGCCCGCAGGGTCATCCGTGCCATGCCGGCCGGCTCCTCGTCACGGAGGGACGGCCGGACGCGGCGTGCGCCGGGCCGCTGCCCTCACTCGTCGGAGTAGCTGAGTTCCCCCAGGGTCCAGCCGCTCACCTCGCCGATGGCGACGCGGTACATGCCGCCGGTGTCGGGGAGGCCGTAGCTTCCCTGGAGGATGCGCGCGACGTGCAGGTGCAGATGTGTGGGCCTGCCGCCGCCGTGCCGGCCGTCCTCCCCGGACGGCCCGAACAGCTCGGCGAACGGCTTCAGGCGCTCGGAGTCCCGCAGGACCTCGGCGACCCGCGCCTTCCAGACGGCCTCGGGCGCCAGCCTGCCGGTGATGACCGCGCCGGGGACCACCACGGTGAGGGGCATCTGGTTGCTCCGCTCGGACTCCACCTTCTCGGCGATGGAGACGAGCAGGTCATCGTGGTTCGACATGCGGGCAGAGTAGCGCCCGCACGGCGGTCAGTCGCCGGTGCGGGCGGCCTGGAGGCCCAGACCGTCGAGCACCCGCGCGCCGGGCAGGCCGGCCAGGAGCGCGCCGGGCACCAGCAGTTTGCCGCGGCGGCGCCCGGAGCCGACGACGGCGTACGGGGTGTCGGCGACCGCGGCGTCCACCAGCAGGGGCCAGCCCTGGGGCAGACCGATCGGGGTGATGCCGCCGTACTCCATGCCGGACTCGCCGACGGCCGTCTCCATGGGTGCGAACGAGGCCTTGCGGGCGCCCAGTTCGCGCCGGACGGTGCGGTTTACGTCGGCACGGGTGTGGGCGAGGACGACACAGGCGGCCAGGGTGGTCTCCTGGCCGCGGCGGGCCGCGACGACCACGCAGTTGGCGGACTGCTCGGGCGGAATGCCGTGCACCTCGCCGAAGCGGGCGGTGTCGGCGTCGTCCGGGTCGCTGTCGACGTAGACGATCCCGTCGGCCGGCACGGGGCCGCGCAGCGCGGCGGCGACCGGCGGGGCCAGCAGGTCGAGCTTGTCGGTGACCGGCCAGGCGTCGGTGAAGTTACCGATGGGGGCGCGCATGGCGTGCACGGTAGCAGCCGCCCGGACGCCCTCCGCGCGGGGCGGATTCGGCGGCGGAGCGGACGGCTGCGCGGGCGGAGGGGGTCAGATCCAGTGGTTGCGGGCCACGTACAGCAGCAGTGCCAGGCCGTGCAGGGCGACGGCGAACAGCAGCAGCAGGCGCAGGGTCCGGTTGTTCACGGCGTACGCATCCCGTCGTCGCTTCCTTCCCGGTCGGCGGGCGGGGCCGGGACCGGTCCGGGACCGGCCGCCCCGTCCAGTCTGCCCTCCTCCGCCCCGGCCGTCCCCGGCTCCGGGACCCCGAGGCGGGCCAGCGCCGCCAGCTGCCGGCCGGTGACGCCCTCGGGCACCGGCACCGGCGGCGGGGTGCGCAGCGGGGGCAGCCATCCCTGCCCCGGGTCCCAGCGCCGTACGACCTTCGCGGGCGCGCCCGCGACCACGGCGTGGTCGGGGACCTCGCCGCGGACGACCGAACCGGCCGCCACCACCGTGTTCCGCCCCAGCCGCGCGCCCGGCAGCACCACCGCGCCCGTACCCAGCCAGCTGCCCGCGCCGATCTCCACCGGCGCCGAGCGCGGCCACTGCCTGCCGATCGGCTGGTGGGGGTCGTCGTAGGAGTGGTTGGTGGAGGTGATGTAGACGTACGGGCCGCAGAAGACGTCGTTCCCGATCGTCACGCCCGCCCCGGCCCCGTCGGCGACCACATGGCTGCCCCGGCCGATGACCACCCCGTCGCCCAGCCGCAGCACCGTGTCCGGCCCGAGGTCGAGGTCGGGCATCATCCCTGCGGTCAGCGTGACCTCGGCGCCGACGACGCAGCACGCGCCCAGCTCGATCCACTCGGTGCCGAACAGCGTGCCCTGCGGGAAGGCCAGGCGGGTGCCCTCCCCGATACTGCGGAACGCGTACGGCCCCGGGCGCTCGGCCGAGACGGCGCCCGCCCGCTGCGCGTGGCGCCACAGCCCGTGCACGGCGCGGGAGGCCGTACGGGAGGCCGCGCGGGACAGCAGGGAGGAGAACACGTTCCTGTTCTTGGGCACCCGGTCACGGTAGACGCCCGGACGGACGGCGCACCGCCCGGCGTGCTGTGATTCCCGCCCCACCCGATCCCTTACGGTGCCGTTGGAGAAGGTGTTCGGCACACGGGCCGTGCGCTGCACGGCGGGCGGAAGAGGGCGCGGATGGAATGGCGGGCGATGATCGCGGGCGTGGTGGGCAGGGAGCCCGAGATCGATCCGGAGGCGTACGTCGCCCCGACGGCCGTGGTGGTCGGCCAGGTCTCGCTGGGGGCCGGCGCGAGCGTCTGGTACAACGCGGTGCTGCGCGGCGACTGCGACGCGATCACCGTCGGCGCGGACAGCAACGTGCAGGACAACTGCACCGTCCACGCCGACCCGGGCTTCCCGGCGGTCGTGGGCGAGCGCGTCTCGGTGGGGCACAACGCGGTGCTGCACGGCTGCACGATCGGGGACGAGGTCCTGGTCGGGATGGGTGCGACGGTGCTCAACGGTGCCCGGGTGGGCGCCGGTTCGCTGGTGGCGGCCCACACCCTGGTCCCGCAGGGGATGGAGGTGCCGCCGGGTTCCCTGGTCGCCGGGGTGCCCGCCCGCGTCAGGCGGGAGCTGACCGAGGAGGAGCGGGAGGGCATCCGCGTCAACGCCGCGGCGTACCGGGGGCTGGCCGGGGCGCACCGGGAGACGCTGGTCGTCCCGGAGGACGGCGGGGGCCGGTAGCGCGGCGGTACCGGCCCCGCCCCCCGGGGGCCGTGTACCGGGTGCGTACCGAAGCGGGGGTGGCCGTGGCCCGGCCGCGGCGGCGGCTCTAGTGTTCTCGCCATGTGGCCAGGACAGCAGCCGCCCGGGGGCGAGCAGAACCCGCAGAACCAGCAGCCCAACCCGTACCAGACGCCGGGGTACCAGACCCCGAACCCCTACCAGACGCCGGGGTACCAGGCGCCCAACCCCTACCAGGGCCCGGGGTACCAGGGGCAGCCCGGCGGCCAGTGGGGGCAGCCGGGCGCACCCGGCGCACCGCAGCCTCCGCAGGGCGGCGGCAGGAGCGGCAAGGGGGGCCGGAACGCGGCGATCGCCATCGTCGCGGCCGTCGCGGTGATCGCCGCGGCCGTGGTGACGGGGGTCCTCGTCCTCGCCGACGACGACAAGGGCGAGAAGGCCGGGGGGCCCGGCAGCAGCGTCTCCCCGAGCCCCGAGCCCTCCACCGCCGAGCCGAGCGAGGACGCCGGCACCGAGCGGGACGACCCCACCAACCCGCGCGACGGCCTCGCTCCGGAGAAGCCCGACCCGGTGGTGTCCGGCTGGAAGGTCGTCACCAACGCCAAGCACCACAACGCCTTCGACGTGCCCGCGGACTGGAAGGTCGGCACGGAGACGACGATCATCGGCTACGGGCAGAAGGACGAGGACGACCCCTTCTCCGGACCCCAGGTCGCCTTCAGCGCGCCGGCCTTCTACAAGGAGAGCTGGTGCAAGGCCGGCAACAGCAAGTACACCCGGGCCATCGTCGGCAGCAAGGGCGGCCAGGGCTCCCGCAACACCGCCGAGGGCGCCGAGATCGCCGCGGAGAACTTCGTCTACTTCGCGTACGGCGAGCAGAAGGACACCGTCGAGCTGACCAAGGCGAAGAAGTTCTCCAACGAGCACGGCATCACCGGCCACACGGCGAGCGCCACGGCCACCGGGGTCGAGAAGGAGAACAAGTGCGACTCCGACGGCAAGGTCGTGACCGTCTCCTGGATCGACGGCAGCAACGACCTGCGCATCTGGGTCCTGGTCACCGACGCCGGGGTCGATGACGAGGTGTCCCAGGCCACCATCGACAAGATGACCGGCAGCCTGCGGCCGTACGCGGAGGAGGACTGACCGGCGGGGGGCCCGCCGGGGGCGGGGCCGGGCGACTGCCGTCCCGCCCCGCCTGGGCGGGCCGCAACTACACGCTGCTGACGGCCGCCGCCGTGGTCACCGGACTGGGCAACTCCGGTGCGCTGATCGCGGCGGCGTTCGCCGTGCTCGCCTCGGGCGGCGACGGCACCGACGTGGGCCTGGTCGCCGCCGCCCGCACCGTCCCCCTGGTCCTGTTCCTGCTCGTCGGCGGCGCCGTCGCCGACCGGCTGCCGCGCCACCGGGTGATGGTGGCGGCCAACGCGCTCAACTGCGCCTCCCAGGGCGTCTTCGCGGTGCTGGTGATCACCGGCGCCGCCGAGCTGTGGCAGATGGCGCTGCTGTCCGCGCTGGGCGGCACCGGCCACGCCTTCTTCGCCCCGGCCGCCGAGGGGATGGTGCTCGCCAGCGTCCGCGGCGAGCAGGCCGGGCGCGCCTTCGCCGTCTTCCGGATGGGGGTCAACGGCGCCTCCATCGGCGGCGCGGCGCTCGGCGGCGCGCTGATCGCCGCGGTCGGCCCCGGCTGGGTGCTGGCGATCGACGCCGCCGCCTTCGCCGCCGCGGGGGCGCTGCGCGCCTTCCTCGATCTGCGCGGGATGCCCGAGCGGGCGCCGGGCGGCGGCCTGCTGGGCGATCTGCGCGACGGCTGGCGCGAGGTGGCGGGACGGCCGTGGCTGTGGGCGGTGGTCCTGCAGTTCGCGGTCGTCAACGCGGTGGTCGCGGCGGCCGAGGCGGTGTACGGGCCGCAGGTCGCCGAGGAGCATCTGGGCGGTGCCCGGCCGTGGGGGCTCGCACTGGCCGCCTTCGGCGCGGGCACGGTGTGCGGCGGGGTGCTGATGACCCGCTGGCGGCCGCGCCGCATCCTGCTGGCCGGCACCCTGTGCGTCTTCCCCCTGGCGCTGCCCTCGGCGGCGCTGGCGGTGCCGGTGTCCGTGGGGTGGCTGATCGCGGCGATGTTCGTGACCGGTGTCGCGCTCGAGGTGTTCGGGGTGAGCTGGATGACGGCGCTGCACCAGGAGGTGCCCGAGGAGAAGTTCTCCCGGGTCTCGGCCTACGACTGGCTGGGCTCGATCGCCCTGGTGCCCCTCGCCACGGCCGCGGCGGGTCCCGTCGAGTCGCTGGTGGGCCGGTCGGCGGCGCTGTGGGCCTGCTCGGTACTGGTCGCGGCGCTGACGGCCGCGGTGCTGTGCGTGCCGGAGGTGCGCGGTCTGACCCGGCGGGGCGGGGCGGCGGTGGCCGGCGGTCAGCCGACGGTGAAGGAGCCCTCCGGCGGCATGGGCGAGGGCGCCGCCTCGCTCTCCTGAACCGGGCGCGCGCGACCGGTCAGCCGCTCCAGCGCGGCGCCGTGCACCACCCGGGCCGGGAACGGGTCGCCCGCCGCCAGCCGTGCCAGCCGCTCCACGGGCAGCCCGGCGCGGGAGGCGACCAGCACGGTGTTGCCGAACCGGCGGCCGCGCAGCACGGCGGGCTCGGCGACCAGGCACAGCCGGCCCGGGTCATCGCCGAACGCGGCGCGGAAGCCGGCCAGCTGGGAGCGGAGGAAGCCGAAGGGCGCGGCGTCGGCGAGGTTGGCGACGTAGACCCCCTCCGGCCGCAGCACCGCGGCGGCGGCCCGGGCGTAGGCCAGGGTGGTCAGGTGGGCCGGGACGCGGGAGCCGCCGAAGACGTCGGCGACCAGGGCGTCCACCGACCCGGGAGGTCTGTCCCGCAGCGCGGTGAGGGCGTCGTCGGCGCGCACCTCGATCCCGCTGCCGGGCGGCAGCGGCAGATGCTCGGCCACCAGGCCGATCAACGCCCGGTCGGCGTCCACCACCTCCTGGCGGGAACCGGGGCGGGTGGCGGCCAGGTAGCGCGGCAGGGTCATGGCCCCGCCGCCCAGGTGGAGGACGTCCAGCGGTGCGCCCGGGGCCGCGGCGCAGTCCAGGACGTGGGCGATCCGGCGCACGTACTCGAACTCCAGGTGCGTCGGGTCGCCGGGGTCCACGTACGACTGGGGTGCGTCGTCGACGGTGAGCAGCCGGGCGCGCGGCCGGTCCACGTCCGGCAGCAGCCGCGCGGTGCCCTGGTCCACGGTCCGGCGCACGGGCACCGGCTCCTGCCGCGCCGTCTCCTCGTCCATCGTCCCATTGTCGCGGCCCGCCGCGGGGAGCGGAGCACCGGGCTGTGAGGTCCGCCGGGTCGCGGGCCTCACAGCGGGCGCACCGGGACGCATGTCACCCGCGTCGGTTACGCTCGCCCGGTGCCCGTCCCCGCTCCCCGGCCCGTCGGACCCGCCGCCCGGTGCTCCGCGGTGCTGTTCTCCCCGTGGTCCCGTCTGTCCCTCCTCGCCGTGCTGCTGGCCGCCGCCGCCACGACGGTGGCCCTCCACGAGCCGCAGCAGCTTTTCGCCCAGGGGTGGCGCCCCCAGCTCTCCGGCGGCGGCGCGCTGGCGCTGTTCGCCCTCGCGTACGGCCTGTGCACCGCGGCTCTCGTGCCCAGGCCGGTGCTGAACCTGGCCTCGGGCGCCCTCTTCGGCGCCGCCCTGGGCACTGCCGCGGCGGTGGCCGGGACGGTGCTGGGGGCCGGGCTGACCTTCGGGCTGGGACGGCTGCTGGGGCAGGACGCCCTGCGTCCGCTGCTGCGCGGCCGCTGGCTGGCGGCCGGGGACCGGCAGCTCAGCCGCCGGGGTTTCCGCTCGATGCTGGTGCTGCGGGTGCTGCCGGGGATCCCGTTCGCCGTCTCCAACTACGGCGCCTCCGTCAGCCGGATGCGCTGGTCGGCCTTCCTGTCGGCCACCGCGCTGGGCTGCGTGCCCAACACCGCCGCGTACGCCGTGGCGGGCAGCCAGGCCGCCGAGCCGACCTCGCCCGTCTTCCTGGTGGCGTCCGCCTTCATCGCCGTTCCCGGACTGGCCGCCGCGGCCGTCGCCTGGCGCAGGCGCGCCCGGCTGCGCCGGCCCGGGGCGCCGCGGGAGTCCGCGGACCGGGCGGTCACCGAGCCGGTACGCTCAGGCCCGCGACGTTCGCCCGCCGTTTCCCTTCCCGTTCCCGACCGGCCATAGCATCTGCCCGACCTGACCGATGATCACGAATAGGGACGAGCACACCCCGACATGTCTTGGTTCGAAGCGTTCATCCTCGGGCTCGTCCAGGGGCTGACCGAGTTCCTCCCCATATCCTCCAGCGCCCATCTGCGGCTGACCGCGGTCTTCGCGGGATGGGAGGACCCCGGTGCGGCATTCACCGCCGTCACCCAGATCGGCACCGAGACGGCCGTGCTGATCTACTTCCGCAAGGACATCGCGCGGATCGTCTCCGCCTGGTTCCGCTCGCTGTACGACAGGCAGGCGCGCCGCGAGCACGACGCGAAACTGGGCTGGCTGGTGATCGTCGGCTCCATCCCGATCGGCGTCCTCGGCCTGACCCTCAAGGAGCACATCGAAGGCCCCTTCCGCGACCTGCGGCTGATCGCCACGACCCTGATCGTGCTGGGCATCGTCCTGGGCGTGGCCGACCGGCTCGCGGCGCGCGACACCTCCGGCGGGCGCCACCGCGCCGTGCGCGAGCGCAAGTCGCTGGAGAGGCTGACCGTGCGCGACGGCCTGCTGTTCGGCATGGCCCAGGCGATGGCGCTGATACCCGGCGTGTCCCGCTCGGGTGCGACGATCAGCGGCGGCCTGTTCATGGGCTACACCCGCGAGGCCGCCGCCCGCTACTCCTTCCTGCTGGCCATCCCCGCCGTCCTCGCCTCCGGGCTGTTCGAGCTGACGGAGATCGGCGAGGGGCACGTCTCCTGGGCGCCGACGATCTTCGCGACCGTCCTGTCCTTCCTGGTGGCCTACGCGGTCATCGCCTGGTTCATGAAGTTCATCTCCACCAGGAGCTTCATGCCGTTCGTGGTCTACCGGGTACTGCTGGGCCTGCTGATCTTCGCCCTGATCGCGGTCGGGGCGGTCTCCCCGCACGCGGGCGAGTCGCTGGGCTGAGGTCCGCGGGGAGCGTCCGCCGGCGGCCGGGCCGCCGCCCGGCCTCACCGGCCCTCGGTGAGACCGTCCTCGGCCGCGCCCCGGCTCAGCACCGCCTCGCGCACCCGCCCGTGCACCTCGGGGAAGTTCTCCGCGGTGGCGCGTACGACGCGGAAGGGCGGGCCGGTGTCGGAGTGGCCGACCAGGAACTCGGCCTTCGCGACGCTCCAGCGCCCGTTCTCGGGGGCGAAGGTGAAGCGGGCCATGGACCCCTCGTTGCCGCTGCGCTTCTCCTCGGGGACGAAGCTGGCGACCTGGTCGCCCAGGCCGTAGACCACCCAGGTGCCGTTCACCTTCTCGTAGGGCTGGGGCACGTGGTTGTGGGTGCCGATCAACAGGTCGATGTCCCTGTCCGCGCCGGTGCGCGCGGCGGTGAGCCTGCGGGCCAGCTCCTTCTGCGTCGCGTCGGGCGCCTGCTGCCACTCCGTTCCCCAGTGCAGGCTGACGATCACCACGTCGGCCCCGGCGCGGCGGGCGGCGCGGGCGTCGGCGAGCACACGGCCGGGCTCCAGCAGGCTCACCGCCCACGGCCGGTCCTCGGGGAGCGGGATGCCGTTGGTGCCGTAGGTGTACGACAGGTGGGCGATCCGGGCGCCGCCGGCCTCCAGCAGCGCCGGGCGGGCGGCCTCCGCCGCGCTGCGGGCGGTGCCCGCGTGCCGGACCCCTGCCGCGTCCAGCGCGTCGAGGGTGCGGCGCACGCCCTCGAAGCCGTCGTCGAGGCTGTGGTTGGAGGCGGTCGAGCAGCTGTCGTAGCCGGTGGCCCGCAGGGCCCGCGCGAGCTGGGGCGGGGAGCGGAACAGCGGATAGCCGGTGAAGGGTCCGTCCTCGTCGCCGTAGGGCGTCTCCATGTGGCACAGCGCGATGTCGGCGGGCGCGACCACCGGTTTCACGCCCGCGAGGATGCGGGTGAAGTCGTGTCCGGTGCCGCCCGCGTCACGCCGGGCCTGCTCGATGATCGACGGGTACGGGATGATGTCGCCGGTCGCCACCACGGTGAACGGCCTGCCCCCTTCCGCCCGCGCCGCCCGGTCCTCTCCCGGGGCGGTGCCGGGCGCGGTGCACGCGGCGAGCGCGGCGAGCGCGGCGAGCGCCAGTGCGGCGGCGGTCGCGCCCGCGGGGCGTATCCGGCGGCGGCGTATCCGGCGTATCCGGTCCACCGCCCCGCCTCCGCCCGCGCCCGTACGTCCGGTCGTCCGCGGTGCGCCCCGTCCGGCTGCCGTCCCCACTGGTGCGATCCGGCGCATCCTTCGCCTCCTGTGCGTCCCGGCACGACGCCCCGGGCCGGCGCGCCGTGCTCCTCTCCGGCAGCGTGGGCGGCGGCGGGGTGTGCGGCACCTCCGGCGGCGCCCGGCTGAGCCGACCGGGCGAACGGATCGCGCGGATGCCGGAACGGGGTGCGCGGGGGGCGACGCGGGGGCGCGGGAAACGGCGCGACCGCGCGGGTCGCTTTTCCGCGCCGCCTCGGCCTGGGAAGCTGTTCGCAGACAACCGCGGGGAACCCGCACCGAACCCCGGAGTCCACTTTGGCCGAACGCGACGACGACAGCTACCGACTCCTGGCCGGGCTGCCCTTCGCGGCCATGACCGTCGTCGTCCTGGTGGACGTGACGGCCGGTCCGGGGGTGGGGTTCCTGCCCCTGCTGTCGCTCGGTCCCGCCTTCGCCAGCCTGGTCGGCGGCATGCGCCGCACCGCGCTGATCGGGCTGCTGGCGCTGGTCCTGTGCTTCTGCCTGGCCTCCTACGACGGCCTGCTGGGGACCACGCCCGGGTACACGGCGCTTCTGTCGGTGGCCGGGGTGTCGGCGGCCGGGCTGGCCGCGGCCGCCATCCGCCAGCGGCACGAGGCCGAGCTGGCGAACATGCGGTCCATCGCCGAGGTGGCGCAGCGGGTGCTGCTGCGCCCGGTGCCCCGGGCCGCAGGGCACCTGCGGATCGCGGTCTCCTACACCTCCGCGGTGGCCGAGGCCCGGATCGGGGGCGATCTGTACGAGGTCGTCAACTCGCCCTCGGGGGTCCGGGTGATCGTGGGCGACGTCCAGGGCAAGGGCCTGGAGGCGGTGGAGACGGCCGCGGTCGTCCTGGCCGCGTTCCGGGAGGCGGCGTACGACGAGCCGGACCTGGCGGCGGTGAGCGCCCGGCTGGAGCGTTCGGTCAACCGGCACATGACACAGGAGCGGTTCGTCACGGCCGTCCTGGCCGAGACGCACGAGGACCGCTCGGTGACCCTGCTCAACCACGGCCACCCCTCGCCGCTGGTCGTCCGCGCGGACGGGACGGCCCATCTGGCGGAGCCTCCCGAGACCGCGCCGCCCCTGGGCATGGGCCTCGATCTCAAGCCCCCGGAGCCGTACGGGCTGTCACTCGCCCCCGGCGACCAGATGCTGCTGTACACCGACGGTGTGACCGAGGCGCGCGATCCGGACGACCGCTTCTACCCGCTGGTCCGGCGCGCCTTCCTGCTGCGCGAGACGAACCCGGACATCGGGCTGGAGTCGCTGTGCCGGGATCTGGTCACACACGTCGGGGGGCCGCTGCAGGACGACGCGGCGATGCTGCTCCTGCGGTACCGCGAGGGGTGAGCCGGGCCGGCTCCGGCCGGTGGCCGGATCGCCGGAATTCGAAAGATTCACCCGCTCGGAGGGGGTACCCGGCAGAGGACCGACCGCCGCAGTCCGCACCGACCGAGCTGGACCGAGACCATGAACGAATCCCGCCGCCTCACCCTCCGAGAACTCCGCATCCTCCACGAGACCGAACGGGCACTGCTGCGTGACGCCCGCCTGGCCGCCCTGTTCCGGGGGTTCGGCGAGGCGGAGACCGGAGCGGCGGAGCCGACTGCGGGCGGGCCGGGGACACCGTACCGCCTGTGGCTGCTCGCCGGTGTCTGCCTCTTCCTGGTCCCGGCGCTGATGGTGCTGCATCCGCTGGTCGGCCTGCTGGTGTTCCTCTCCGCCCTGGTCATGGGCGCGGCGGGCCGGGCCGGCCGCCGCGCGGGCCGCCGACTCGGACGGCCCGGGCCGGGTGCCGGCTGAGCGGCCCGGCCGTCTGCCGCCGGCCGGCCCTCACCGGTCGGCCAGGTCCAGCCAGGCCGACTCGCCGGGCTCGACGGTGACGGTCCGGTCGGGCAGCACCAGGCGCACGGGGGCCTCGGCCGACCCGGGCAGGCTGACTCGCATGCCGTCCGAGCGCATCCGCACCCCCACCCCCCAGTGGTGCCGGTAGCGGATGGTGAAGCCGAACTCCGAGAGTTCCGGGAGCGGCGCGGGATCCATCCGCAGGGCGCCCCCGCGGGTCTCCAGACCGGTCAGCCCGCGCTGGACGAGGTCCAGCGTCCCGGCCATGGCGCCCAGGTGGATGCCCTCGGCCGTCGTACCGCCCTGGATGTCGGCGATGTCGCTGACCAGCGCCTCCTGCACGTAGCGCCAGGCTTCGGGGCGCCGCACCCGGGCCAGCACCCACCCGTGGACCAGGGAGCTGAGGGTGGAGCCGTGGCTGGTGCGGTGCAGGTAGTGGTCGACCGTGCGCCGCCACAGCTCGTCGTCGAGGGTGTAGCCGAGCCGCTCGAACAGGTCCGCCAGTTCGGCGGGCTGGAACAGGTAGCCGAGCATCAGCGCGTCGGCCTGCTTGGATGCCTGGTAGCGGTTGACGGTGTCGCCCTCGGCCTCCAGGATCCGGTCCAGCCGGCGGATGTCCCCGTACCTGCGGCGGTAGCCCTCCCAGTCCAGCTCGGCCAGCTCCCCGTAGCCGTCGAACTGGCTGATGACGCCCGCGTGGAAGGGCACCCGCAGCCGCCGGGAGACGTCGTCCCAGCGTTCCAGCGTCTCCCCGTCCAGGCCGAGTTTCAGGCACAGCTCCTCGCACAGCGGTTCGGGGACGGTCCGGATCGTCTCCAGGGCCCGGCCGAGCACCCAGGCGGCGGTGACGTTGGTGTAGGCGTTGTCGTCCAGGCCGGGCCGCTCCCTGTCCGGGTAGGCCTCGTGGTACTCGTCGGGGCCGACCACGCCGAGGATGCGGTAGCGCCCCAGGTCCGCGTCGTACCGCGCGGCGCTCGCCCAGAACTGGGCGATCCGCAGCAGCGTCTCGGCGCCCCGGGTGTGCATGAAGTCGGTGTCGCCGCTGGCCTGCCAGTACTGCCAGATGTTGTAGGCGATCGCCGAGCCCACGTGGTGCTGGAGGCGGGAGTGGTCGGGCAGCCAGCGGCCCGAACGCGGGTTCAGGTGCAGCGTCTGGGTCTCCTCGCGCCCGTCGCTGCCGCTCTGCCAGGGGAACATCGCGCCCTCGTAGCCGTTGTCCTCCGCGGCCCGGACGGCCTCGGGCAGCCGCCGGTGCCGGTAGGCCAGCAGGGCCCGGGAGACCTCCGGGAAGTGGACGTTGAGGTAGGGCAGCACGAACAGCTCGTCCCAGAAGACGTGCCCCCGGTACGCCTCCCCGTGCAGCCCGCGCGCCGGGACCCCCACGTCCAGGTCGGTGATGTGCGGCGAGAGCGTCTGCATGACGTGGAAGAGGTGGACCCGCAGGATGTGGCCCGCCTCGCCCGGCACCTCCAGCTCGGCGTGCCGCCACAGCTCCTCCCAGGCGGCGCGGTGCGCGTCGAGCAGGTCGGGGAAGCCGGGCGCGTGGCCGATGTCCTCCAGCGCGGCGTGCAGCGGCTCGCTGACCGCGATGTCGTGCGAGGTGTGCAGGGACACGGTCTTGACGACGGTGACCGACCGCCCGGGCCGGACGGCGACGGTCAGCCGCCGCGCGGGCCGCACCCCGCTCAGGTCGGTGCGCGCCGAGACGGCCTCGCCGCTCTCCAGGCGGGTGCGGGCGGCCAGGGCGACGCCGATCTCCGAGTTCGTGGTGCGGCAGCGCACCCAGACGGTGTCCGGCGCCGTCGATCCGGTGCTGTGACCGGTCAGGTGGCGGCCGTTCAGGGCCCGGTAGCGCTCCACGCCCTCGTTGGCGACGCCGCCGTCGAGAGCGGAGTCGACCTCCAGCGTGCCGTTCCAGTTCTCCGCCGTGAAGACGGTGCGCAGCGCGGCCAGGTGCGGCTGCCCCATGTGGACCAGCCGGTGCTGCTCGACGCGCAGCCGCCGGCCGGCGGCGTCCTCCAGGCGCAGGGTCCGGGCCAGGACGCCGTGCCTGAGGTCCAGCCGCTGCCGGTAGGCCAGCAGCCCGCCGCCGTCGGGGGTCCACCAGGAGGGGGCGGATCCGTCCCCGAGGCCGCTCACGGGACTGACCGCGGGGCCGCCGGGGGCGCCGTCGGGGCCGCCGTCGAGGATCCGGAAGCGCAGGGGCAGCCAGTTGGGCAGGTTGACCATGTCCTCGTTCTCGACGTCCCTGGCCGCGCCGCCCTCGCCTCCCTCCACGGTGGACACCAGCCGGTTGTAGCAGCCCGCCACGTACGTGCCCGGGTAGTGGGGTCCTCCGGCGTCCGCCTCGGGAGCCGCGCCCCGGGTCGCGAAGTAGCCGTTGCCCAGGGTGCACAGGGCCTCGCGCAGCCGCTCCTCCATCGGCTCGTAGCCCTCGTAGGCCCATTCCCAGCGATCCACGGTCCCCTCCGCCACTGTCAGCCCTCCTCGTCGTGCCGGCCGGCGCGGGGACCGGGCGGCAGCAGTTCGGCCAGGTCGGCCACGACCACGTCGGCCCCGTGGTCGCGCAGGTCCCGCGCGCTGGTGGGGCCGGCCGTCCGGTCCACCCCGACGACCAGTCCGAAGCCGCCCCGGCGGCCCGCCTCGACACCGGCGAGCGCGTCCTCGACGACGGCCGCCTGCCCCGGAGGCACCCCCAGGCGCCGGACGGCCTCCAGGAACACCGCGGGGTCCGGTTTGCCGGGCAGCTCCAGCCGGGCCGCCTCGTGGCCGTCCACCACGGCGTCGAACACCTCCGGCACCCCGGCGCCCGAGAGCAGTTCCCTGGCGTGCCGGGAGGCGGATATCACCGCCATGGGCACCCCTTCGCGGCGCAGGACCCGCAGCAGCCGCAGCGTGCCGGGCCAGGCCTCGACGCCGCCCTGCCGCAGCGCGGCGGTGAACAGCCGCTCCTTGCGGGCGGCGACGGCCCGGACGGTGCCGTTGCCGGGCGGGTCGTCCGGCTCGCCGGGCGGCAGGTCGAGGCCCCTCGACGCGAGGAAGGCGGCGGCGCCGTCCAGCCGGGGCCTGCCGTCGACGTACCGCCGGTAGTCCTCCTGGACGTCGAACGGGCGGAACCGGTCCCGCGGCTCCTCCTCCGGCACTCCGCCGCCGCGTTCGCGCCACTCGCGCAGGCAGTCGTCGAAGGCCTCCTTCCAGGCCGCGGCGTGGACCCGGGCGGAGTCGGTGATCACCCCGTCGGTGTCGAACACCACGGCCCTCAGGCCGTGCAGGCGGTGCGCCGGCGCGGCGTCCTCCTCCGGGTCCCGGGCTGCGGCTGCGGCAGGCGGCATGATCACTCCGTCCGGTGGGGGTCGTCGGGGCGGTCCGGGTCAGATGTGCTCCGGTACGAGGGCCACGGGGCAGTCGGCGTGGTGGATGACGGTGTGGTCGACCACCCCCAGCTGGAGGCCGAGGCGGCCCTGCCGGCGGTGGGCGCCGACCACCAGCAGGTCCGCCCGGCGCGACTCCTCCAGCAGCACCGCGCGGGTGGAGCCCTCCACGGCGTGCAGGTGCAGGTCGATCCCGGAGTACTCCCGCGCCGCGGCCCGCAGGGCGCCGTCCAGGTGGTCCATCGCCTCCCGGTGGCGGGCGCCGGTCGGGCTGCCCTGGAGCAGCAGATGGTTCTCCGCCGTGCGGACGGGCCGGCGCCAGGTCCGTACGGCGTGCAGCCGGCAGTGCCGGGCGGCGGCCTCGCGGAAGGCGAAGTGGGCGGCGGGCGAGCCGTCCACCCTGTCCCCGACGCCCAGGACGATCCGGCCGTGGCCGCCGGTGCGGGCGGTCTCCCCGCCGCGCACGACGACCACCGGGCAGTCGGCCCGGCCGGCCGCCTCCAGCCCCACCGAACCCAGCAGCAGGCCCGCGATCCCGCCCCGGCCCCGTGAGCCGACGACGAGGGCGAGCGCGTTGCGGCCGGCGTGGACCAGCGCGGTTCCGGGCTCCTCGTCGAGGACGACGGTGGTCACCCGTACGCCGGGGGCGCGCAGGCGGACGCGCTCCGCCGCGGCGGACATCAGCTCCTCCGGCTCCGGGGCGCCCTCCCCGCGGTCCTCGGCGCCGTGGACCAGACACAGCGGTACCGAGTGCCGGACCGCCGCGTCCGCGGCCCAGTCCACCGCGAGCAGGCTGGGCCCGGATCCGTCGACGCCCACCAGCAGGGGGAGCTCCACCGCCGCCACCTCCTTGTCCCGGCCTCCTGCGGTCCCCCGGTCCCGGGCCGCCCGCTCCGGCCGGCGGGCCGCGGGTTCACCCGCCGGTTCCTGGGAACGGTGACCCGCATACGGACCGGTGAAACCCGCGGCGAGCGGTTCTCGGCCGCCCGTCCCGCGGCACGCCCCCCGGCGCGGCGGGGTGTCCGCACACCGGCCCGGCCGAGGCGAGGGAGGCGCGGCATGCGGGTGTCCGCAGGGTCCGGGTGGCGGCGCGGTGCGCTCGCGGTGGCGGCGGGCGCGCTGCCCGCCCTGTCCTTCCCGGCCCCGTCGCTGTGGTGGTGGGCCTACGCCGCGCTGGTCCCGTGGCTGCTGCTGCTGCGTACGGCGCGGAGCGGGGGGCGTGCCGCCGTGGAGGGCTGGCTGGGCGGGACCGGTTTCCTGCTGGCCACCCATCACTGGCTGGCGCCGAGCCTGCACGTCTTCGTCGTGGTGGTGGCGGCCCTGATGGGGCTGCTGTGGGCCCCCTGGGGGTGGCTGGTGCGGCGGCTGCTGGCCGGTTCGCCCGCGCCGGGCCGGGCGGTGGCGGCGGTGGTGCTGGTGCCCTCGGCGTGGCTGGTGGTCGAGCTGGTGCGCTCCTGGGAGTACCTGGGCGGGCCGTGGGCTCTGCTGGGGGCGAGCCAGTGGCAGGTGCCGCCCGCGCTCCGGCTGGCCTCGCTGGGCGGGGTGTGGCTGGTCACCCTGTGGGTGGTGGCGGCGAACACCGCGCTGGCGGCACTGGTCGCGGTGCCCGGCGCGCGGCGGGCCGCCGCGGCCGCGGCGGCGGTGTGCGTGCTGGTCCCGGCCGCGGCCTGGGCGTGGGCGCCGCTGCCGCGGCCGTCGGGCACGGTCCGCGTCGCGGTGGTGCAGCCCGGTGTGGTCGCCGGGGCCGATGCGCGCTTCGACGCCGGCGAGCGGCTGACCCGCGGCCTGGCGGGCCGGGAGGTGGATCTGGTGGTGTGGGGCGAGAGCAGCGTCGGCTACGACCTGGACGAGCGCCCGGACCTGAGCGAGCGGCTGGCGGCGCTGTCCGCGCGGGTCGGGGCGCCGCTGCTGGTGAACGTGGACGCCCGGCGCCCGGGCGGGCCGGGGATCTTCAAGAGCTCGGTGGCGGTGGGCCCGCGGGGGCCCACCGGGGAGCGCTACGACAAGATGCGGCTGGTGCCGTTCGGCGAGTACGTGCCGGCCCGTTCCCTGCTGGGCTGGGCGACGGCGGTGGGCAGGGCGGCCGAGGAGGACCGCAGGCGCGGGGACGCGCCGGTGGTGATGGAGAGCGCCGGGGTGCGCACCGGCCCGCTGGTGTGCTTCGAGTCGGCCTTCCCCGACACCGGCCGGGTGCTGGCGCGCGGCGGCGCCGAGCTGCTCGTCGCCCAGTCGGCGACCTCCACCTTCCAGGACAGCTGGGCGCCGTCCCAGCACGCCTCCCTGGCGGCGCTGCGGGCCGCGGAGAGCGGGCGGCCGATGGTGCACGCCACGCTGACGGGGGTGAGCGCGGTGCACGGCCCGCGCGGCGAGCCGGTGGGCGGGCGGCTGGGCACCGAGCGGAGCGGGGCCGCCGTCTACGAGGTGCCGCTCGCCTCGGGCACCACCGCCTACGTCCGGTTCGGCGACTGGGCCGTAGCCGCCGCGCTGGGTTCGCTGCTGTCGGCGGCGGCCGTGGCGGCGGCGCGCCGGCTCCGGCACGGGCGGTCCCGGAACGGAGGGCGGGGGAAGCGGCGGCCCGGGGCGCGGAGGGCCGCTACCCGGCCTGCTCCAGCGCGGCGATGACGACCCGTTCGCACAGCTCGTGGGTGCGCAGGGCGTCCTCGGCGTCCAGGTGCCGCCCGGTGCGCACGGCGTCGAGGAAGGCCAGGGTGATCTGCTCGATGCCGCGCTGGCGGGCCACCGGCACCCAGTCCCCGCGGCGGCGGATGCTGGGCTGACCCCTGTGGTCGACTACCTCGGCGAGGTTGAACACCTGGCGCCTGGTGTCCCGCCCGGAGACCTCCAGGACCTCCTCCGCGCTGCCGCTCATCCGGTTCATGACGCCGATCGCGGTGAAGCCGTCGCCCGACATCTGGAGCACCACGTGGTGCAGGAGCCCGTCCCTGACCCGGGCGCGGACGTCGATGTGCCCGGCCGGCCCGGGCAGCAGGAAGCGGAGGGTGTCGACGACGTGGACGAAGTCGTCGTAGACCACCTCGCGCGGGTCGGCCGCCAGCCCGATGCGGTTCTTCTGCATCAGGATCAGGTCGCGCGGGTGCTCCAGGCACTGGGCGTAGCCGGGTGCGTGGCGGCGGTTGAAGCCGACGGCGAGCGGGACGCGCCGCTCACCGGCCAGGCGCACCAGGCGCTCGGACTCGGCCAGGGTGTAGGCGAGCGGCTTGTCGACGTAGGTGGGTACCCCGGCCTCCAGCAGCCGGGCGACGATCGCGGGGTGCGCTGCCGTCGGGGCGTGGACGAACGCGGCGTCGGGGCCGGCCGCGATCAGCCCGTCGAGGTCCGCGTGCCGCTGCGGGCCGGGAATCCGGTGGGCCTCGCCCGTCCGCTCCAGGGTGGCGCGGGTGCGGGTGTGCAGATGGAGTTCCAGTCCCGGCCGGGCGGTGAGCACCGGCAGGTACGCCTTCTGCGCGATGTCGCCGAGCCCGATCACTCCGACCCTCACGGGACCCCCTTGGTTTCGCCGTCGTCCGGTGCCGTCCGGTGCCTCCCGGGGCGCGACCGCCGCGCCGCCGCCCGTGTTCCCCGCGGACCGGCAGCATACGCGGCGCGCGGCGGCTTCCGGACGGCGCGTGCCCTCGACGGCCGTGCGGTGCGGCGGGGACGGTGCTCCCCAGCCCGGTGTGCCGGGCGGGGGAGGCGCTCCGGCAGGCCCCGCCACCGGTCACACGGGCCCCGTCGGGCACAGCGGTTGCGAGGAGCCGCAGAAGGCCACTCGCGTCACTCCTGCGGGGAGTTCCCGATGGTCGATCGGCGCGGGAGAGTTGGCCGGGTGCGAGATGTGCGAAGCGCCCTGCTGCTGGCCGGCGCCGCCCTGGCGGCCGTCTCGGGGTGCGTCACGGTGGCGGGCGGCCAGCGGCCGGAGGAGGGCGGACCGCCGGCCCCTCCCGCCGGCCCCGCCCTGCCCCGGCAGGACACCGGACCGCCAGGGACCCCCGGGCCGCCACGGACCCCCGGGCCGCCACGCGAGACCCTCGCCAGGGTGGAGGAGGGCCCGGAGCGGCCCGGCACCCCCTCTCCGCCCCGGTACGGTCCGCCGTCCGCGTCGGCCCCCGCCTTCCCGCCCGCCACGCGCCCGGCTCCCCGCCCGCCGCGGCGCGAACGCCTCCCCTCCGGCCCCGCCCGCCCGGAGCGCACCTCCGGCAGTCCCCCCGGCGGCTCCTCCCGGTGGCCCGGCACGGATGTGTGCGGGCTCGGGGAGGCGTACGGCGGCTGGGCCGCGGACGGCGAACCGGCGCGGACCTGCCGGCAGGTCTACGGGGACTGATACGGCGGCTCGCCGGTGGCCGCCAGCCGCCGCGACAGCCTCTCGATGGCGGCCCTGACGCCCGTGCCGTACGCGTCGTCGGGCAGTTCCCCCACGGCTCCGCGGGCCCGGGCCAGCTCGCGCCGGGCGGCGGCGTGGTCGCCGAGCCCGGCGTGGCCTGCGGCCAGGCTCAGATGGAGCGCGGGGAGCAGGGCCCGTACGGCCGCCCGGTCCCCGGCCGGGGCCTTCGCGGCGGCCAGCGCGCGCCGGTCCCACTCGAGTCCGGCCACGGGGTCGTCCTGGGTGCCGGCCAGGTAGTGGGCGATGGCGCAGCGGTGGAAGGGGTCCCCGTCCGCGGCCGTCTCCTCCCACAGGTCCGCCAGCCGGTTGCGCGCCTCCTCCCGGTCCCCGCCCCGGTGCAGGATGACCGCCTGGCCGATCCTGGTCGGCAGCGGCTCGCCCGCCGCGCTCCCCTCCTCCCCCGCCGCTCCGGTCTCCTGCCGATGCTCCGCCACGGGCTCTCCTGTGTGGTGGTGTCGGTGCCGGCGGCGCGGGCGTCCTTCCCGCGCCGTCCTCCGACGCTAGCCGCCCTCGGCGGCCGCGGCGCTCAGGCGCTCTCACCGCTGCCCCGTCCGTACCTGCGTGCCAGCGTCTCCACCTCCCGGGCCACCGCCGCGCGCAGCCCGGCCGGGCCGAGCACCTCGGCCTCCGCCCCGAGCCGGAGCAGGTCGCCCACCGCCACGGGGGTGCTCTCCACGGGGAGGAGCACCCTCGACCAGCCGTCCTCGTCCGGCCCGTCCGCCTCCCGGGCCGCCCGCGCGCCCACCGCGCCGAAGAGCATGGGCAGCAGCCGCAGGCCGCGCGGGGAGAGCCGCAGCTGCGCCTCGTCCCGCAGGCGGCCGGTCTCCAGACGGCCGGCGACCTCGGCCCAGTGCGCCGCGAGGTCGAAGCCGGCCGGCCGCTCGAAGCGCTCGCCCGGCGCCTCGAGGGCGAGGATGCGCGAGACCCGGTAGGTGCGCGGGTCCTCCCGCGGGCGGGACCCGCCGCCGTCGCCGTCCGGGCCGTGGGCGGACCGGGCGACGAGGTACCAGATGCCGCCCTTGAGGACGAGCCCGAGCGGATGCAGCTCGCGGCGCACCTCGCCCTTCCAGCGGCGGTAGTGGACGCGCAGCGTCCGCTGTTCCCAGACGGCCTCGGCCACGCGCGCCAGGTGCGGTACGGGGTCGGCGTCCCGGAACCAGGCCGGGGCGTCGAGGTGGAAGCGCTCGGAGACGCGCCGGGTGCGCTCGGCGAGCTGTGCGGGGAGCGCGGCGCGCAGCTTGAGCTGCGCGGTCGCCAGTTCGGCGCCCAGCCCCAGCTCGGCCGCGGCCCTTGGCATCCCGGCGAGCCACAGGGAGTCGGCCTCCTCTCCGGTGAGGCCGGTCAGCCGGGTGCGGTAGCCCTCCATCAGGCGGTAGCCGCCCTCCGGTCCCCGTTCGGCGGTCAGCGGCACGCCGGAGGCGATGAGCGCCTCGGCGTCGCGGTAGACGGTGCGGACGGAGACCTCCAGCTCGGCGGCGAGTTCCGGTGCGGTCATCCGGCCCCGGTTCTGGAGCAGCAGGAGCATCTGCAGAAGGCGGTCGGCGCGCATGGCGGCAGTCTGCCGTCCGTACCTGACAGGAGATGTCAGGTACGGACGGGACAGTGGTGGCGGCCGGCGCGGGAAGGGCCCGCGCCACCGCATGTGAGGAGCCCCATGACCACGCACACCACCGGCAGCTTCACCTTCGCCGACTGGCAGGAGAAGGTCATCGCCGAGGCCGGCGGCGGCGGTGGTGGCGGCGGCGGCCCGAAACTGGCCTCCGCCGTCGTCACCAACCACTTCACCGGCGGCATCGTGGCCACCGGGACCTCGTGCGCATACACCATCGCCTACACCACGGGAGAACCCGGCTCCGCCGGCAGCTTCACCGGCCACGAGCTGGTCTCCGGCACCGTCGACGGACGCGCGGGCTCCTTCGTGCTCGCCGAGCGCGGCACCTTCGACGAGAAGGGCACCGTGCACTGCGTCTTCGAGGTGGTGCCCGGGTCGGCCACCGGCGAGCTGGCCGGGCTGCGGGGGACGGGCGGCTTCACCGCCGTGCACGGCGAGCCGTCCGTCGCCTACACCTTCGACTACGGTCTGGGCTGAGCCGGTCCGGGCGGCCTGCCCGGGCCGTCCGGGAGGCGGCTCAGGAGCCGAGGTTGGGGATGCACCAGTCGATCGGCGTGTGCCCCTGCGCCGCGATCGCCTCGTCGATCTGGCTGAAGGGGCGTGATCCGAAGAACTTCTTCGCCGACAGCGGCGAGGGGTGTGCGCCCTGGACCACCGTGTGCCGCTCGGTGTCGATCAGCGGCAGCTTCTTCTTCGCGTAGTTGCCCCACAGCACGAAGACGGCCGGGTCGGGGCGGGCGCCCACGGCGTGGATCACCGCGTCCGTGAACTTCTCCCAGCCCTTGCCCTTGTGGGAGTTGGCCTCCCCGGCCCGGACCGTCAGCACCGCGTTGAGCAGGAGTACGCCCTGCTTCGCCCACGGCATCAGATAGCCGTTGTCCGGGACGGGGCAGCCCAGGTCCGCCTGCAGCTCCTTGTAGATGTTCCGCAGGGACGGCGGGATCCGCACCCCGGGCCGCACCGAGAACGCCAGCCCGTGGCCCTGCCCCTCGCCGTGGTACGGGTCCTGCCCGAGGACGAGCACCTTGACCCGGTCGTACGGGGTGGCGTCCAGCGCCGCGAAGACCTCTTCGCGGGGCGGGTAGACCGGCCCGCGCGCCCGCTCCCCCTCGACGAACTCGGCGAGCTCCTTGAAATAGGGCTTCTCCAGCTCGTCGCCGAGGACCTTCTGCCAGGACTCGGGCAGCATGGCGTTCACGTGAGACAGACCTCCGGTGTCGGTTCCGCGCGCCTCACCCGGGCGCGTACCCAGAACGTACCGGTGACCGCCGACAACCGCGCCGCGCGGGCGGTCGCCGGCGGCCGCCTCAGGTCACCAGCTCTTCTTCCGGTCGAGCTCCCACAGCCGCATGATCGTCGAGGAGTCGATGCTCCACTCCACACCGGCGATGTCCTTGTGCGCGACGATGTAGAGCTTGCCCTGCCACAGGGGCAGCAGCCGTACGTCCTCGGCCAGGATCTTCTGCGCCTGTGTGAAGGCGGTGCTGGCCGCGCCCCGGTCGCTCTCCTTGCGGGACTTGGGCAGCAGCGTGCCGGTCAGGAGCTTGTGCTCGTACGGCGTGCCCAGGGCGTTCTCCTTGCCGACGAACGGCGAGATGTAGTTGTCCGCGTCCGGGAAGTCGGGGAACCAGCCGCGGCCGAACACCGGGTACTTCTCCTCGGTGATGCCTTCCTGGAACTCGCGCCACTCGCGGCCCTCCAGGGTGATGTCGAACAGCCCGGACGCCTCCAGCTGCCGCTCGATCTCGGCGAACTCCTCGGCGGTCGTCGCGCCGTAGCGGTCGGTGGTGTACCAGAGGGTCAGCTTCACCTTCCCCTGGATCCCGGCCTGGCTGAGCGTGGTGCGGGCCTCCTCCACGCTGGGCTCGCCGTACTCCTCGTAGAAGGCGCTGGTGTGGCCGGTGATCCCGCCGGGGACCATGGAGTACAGCGGGGCGGCGGTGCGCTTGTAGACGTTGCGGACCAGTGCCTTGCGGTCGATGACCTGGGCGACCGCCCTGCGGACGGCGGGTTCGGCGACCGACTCGTGGTGCGGGTTGAACACCAGGTAGCGGATCTCGGTGCCGTAGACCTCGTTGAGCTTGATGTCCGGGTGGTCGCTGCGGTTCTTCCCGAAGTCGTCGATCTGCTCCGGGGTCAGGCCGCGGTAGGTGAGGTCGACCTCGCCGCTCTTGAGCTGCTCGACCATCTTGGCCGAGTCCTTGAAGTAGCGGACGGTCACGGCGTTGTTCTTGACCTCCGCCGAGCCCTTGTACTTCTGGTTCCTGACCAGCTCGGCCCGCTCGTCCTCCTTGTAGCCGTCGAGCAGGTACGGTCCGGAGCCGCTGATCTTGTCCGACTCCAGCAGCCGGTCGGCCGGGTAGGCGGCGGGGTCGACGATGGACGCGGCGGGGGTGGCGAGGACCAGCGGGAAGGTCGCGTCCGGCCGCTTGAGGTGGAATATGATCGTCCGCTCGCCGGACGTCTCGATGCGGTCGATGCTCTGCAGCAGCTGGGCGGGGCCGGTGGGCGCCTTGATCTCCAGGGTGCGCTCGATGGAGTACTTGACCGCCTCCGCGTCCAGCACGTTGCCGTTGGAGAACGTCAGGCCCTTCTTCAGGACGCACCGGTAGACGCTGCTGACGGTGTCGGTGAAACCGCAGCGCTGGGCGGCGTCGGGCTCCGGGGTGCCGCTGGAGCTCGGGAAGTGCAGCAGGGTCTGGTAGATGTTCCGGTACAGCTCCCACGAACCGTCCCAGGCGCCGGCCGGGTCGAGGACGCTCGGCGTGCTCGTGGTGCCGACCACGATCGCCTCCTCGCTCCCGTCGTCACCGAGCAGCGAGCCGCATCCGGCGAGCAGGGTCGCTGTCACCAGCACGACTGCGCCCTTCAGAGGCTTGTTCTGGCTGAACACTTGCACGCTCCTCGGTCGGCGATGCCACTTATGCCACTACTGCCTGGGTTGCTGTGGGGGGATCCATCGGCTGACGGGACGGAGCGCGCGCCACGGTGCGGAGCGCGTGCCACCACACGTACGGCAGGGTCTCAACGGGCCTGTCGTGCCGAGGACGTGGCAGACCTTACCGCAGCATATGACGGGGCTGACAGGCTTCTGGACCGGGCAAGATCAGGACTTCGTCCGGCGGGGGCCCGGGCGGTCGCGCAGAGTGCGGGAGCCGTGTCAGGGCGCGGACCGGCGCGCGCCGTGGCGGTGCGCGGAGGCCCCGGGGTCACTCGACCCCGGCGTTGAGGAAGATCCCGCCGTCGACCACGAGGGTCTGGCCGGTGATCCAGCCGGAGTCGTCGGAGGTGAGGAAGGCAGCCGCTCCGCCGATGTCCTCGGGGGTGCCCAGCCGCCCCATCGGGTAGCGCCTGGCCACCTCCTCCTCGCGCCCCTCGTAGAGCGCGGCGGCGAACTTCGTCTTCACCACGGCCGGGGCGATGGCGTTGACCCGCACGCCCGGCGACAGCTCGTGGGCGAGCTGGAGGGTGAGGTTGACCATCGCGGCCTTGCTGATGCCGTAGGCGCCGATGAAGGGCGAGGCGGACAGCCCGGCGACGGAGGCGATGTTGACGACGGTGCCGCCGTGTTCCTTCTGCCAGGCCGCCCAGGTGCGCTGGGCGAACCCGAGCGCGGAGAGGACGTTGGTGTCGAAGACCTTGCGGGCGACGTTCAGGTCCAGTTCCGCGATGGGCCCGAAGACCGGGTTGGTGCCCGCGTTGTTGACCAGGTGGTCGACGCGGCCGAACGCCTCCATGGTGCGTTCGACGGCCTCCGCCTGGTGGGCCTCGTCGTGGGCCTTCCCGGCGACGCCGATGGCCCGGTCCGCGCCGAGCCGCCTCACCGCCTCCGCGAGGGCGTCCTCGTTGCGGCCGGTGATGCACACCCGGTCACCGCGGGCCACGAGCGCCTCGGCGATGCCGTAGCCGATGCCGCGGCTCGCTCCGGTGATCAGGGCGACCCTGCCGCTGTCCTGCACTGCCATGAGCTCTTCTTCCGTTCCGTCGTTTGCGGTGCGGCCGTCGGCGGCCGTCAGTCGAGCGGGCCGCCGGCCACGTACAGCACCTGGCCGGAGACGAAACCGGCCTCCTCGCCGGTGAAGAACGCGATGGCGTTCGCGATGTCCTCGGGCCTGCCCACGCGCTGGACGGGGATCTGGGAGGCGGCGGCCTTCTGGAAGTCCTCGAAGCCCATGCCGACGCGGGCGGCGGTGGCTGCGGTCATGTCGGTGACGATGAAGCCGGGGGCCACGGCGTTGGCGGTGATGCCGAACTTGCCCAGTTCCTTGGCGAGGGTCTTGGTGAAGCCCTGCAGGCCGGCCTTGGCGGCGGCGTAGTTGGCCTGGCCCCGGTTGCCGAGGGCGGAGCTGGAGGAGAGGTTGACGATCCGGCCGAAGCCGGCGTCGACCATGTGCTTCTGGCAGGCCCGGGACATCAGGAAGGCACCGCGCAGGTGCACGTTCATGACGGTGTCCCAGTCGGAGTCGCTCATCTTGAACAGCAGGTTGTCGCGGAGCACACCGGCGTTGTTGACCAGGACGGTCGGTGCGCCCAGCTCGTCGGCGACCCGCGCGACGGCGGCCTCCACCTGCTCGGTGTCCGACACGTCGCAGCCGACCGCCAGCGCCCTGCCGCCCGCCGCGGCGATCTTCTCCACGACGTCCGCGCAGGCGGACTCGTCCAGGTCGAGCACGGCGACGGCCCGGCCCTCGGCGGCGAGCCGGACGGCGGTGGCGGCGCCGATCCCCCGGGCTCCGCCCGTGACGATCGCGACACGCTGCTCGGTGGTGGGCATGCTGGTTCTCCTCGCACTCGAATGGGTGAGCAACCGCTTAGTACCTTCGGCAGACGTGACGCTAGAAGCACGGACACGCTGTGTCAACGGCCACAGGCGCGGTGAGGCCCAGCCCACGTCCGGGCCTCTGCGCCTCCCCGGCATGCCGAGCACCGGGGGCTTCCGGTGCGCCCCTCAGCGCACCAGTACCTCCAGCAGCCGCTCGGTCTCCGCCTCGGGGTCGGCGGTCAGCCCGGTGTGCACCGGCCCCGGCTGGAGGACGGTGGAGCGGGGGGCCACCAGCCACCGGAAGCGCCGCCCGGCGTCGTCGGCCGCGGCCTGCCCGGCCTCCGCCCCGCCGCGGCACAGGCACTCCACCGCGTGCAGGGCCGCCCGCACCCCCTCGACGTCGGCGTGCGGATCGAGCGCCCGCAGCCGTCCGACGTCCAGATGGGTGCGGGCCGCGACGAAGGACCGGGCACGGCAGTAGACGACGACCCCGGCGTTGATCATCTCACCGCGCTCCACCCGGGGGACGACGCGCAGCACGGCGTACTCGAAGACGTCGCGTCCGCTGTACCGCCCGCTCACCGCGCGCCTCCGCCCTTCTTCAGCCCGCTGACGGCGTCCGCCCAGTCCTTCAGCCAGCCCGGAGCCCGGGAGGGCCCGTCCTGGCTCGGGGCGCCGAGGGTGATCCGCTCGTGGACCGTACCGGCCCGGGCGGCCAGCACCTCGGCATAGGCGCGGCGCAGCGCCTCCGGAGTGTCGAAGCCGGGCTCGTCCGCCAGCCACTCGTCGGGGATGTCGGCCGCGCACTCGGCCAGCAGTTCCTCGGTCACCCGCGGCGCCAGTTCGGCGGCAGCCGAGGCGATGTCCGGTCCCATGGGCGCCAGGGCGTGGTCGGAGGCGTCGTACGGCTTGTCGGCCGCCCTGGCCGCGGTGGCCCAGTTGTGGTGCCAGATCAGGCTGGCACCGTGGTCGATGAGCCACAGGTCGCCGTGCCAGACCAGCATGTTGGGGTTGCGCCAGGAGCGGTCGACGTTGCCCGTCAGGGCGTCGAACCACACCACGCGCCCGGCCTCCTCCCCGCTCACCCGGTAGGCGAGCGGGTCGAAGCCCATCGAGCCGGGCAGGAAGTCCATCCCCAGGTTCAGTCCGCCACTGGCCTTGAGCAGCTCCTGCACCTCCTGGTCGGGCTCGCCCAGGCCGATCACCGGATCCAGCCGGACGCGCACCAGATCGGGCACGCGCAGGCCCAGCCGCTGGGCGAGCCGCCCGCACAGCACTTCGGCCACCAGGGTCTTGCGGCCCTGCCCTGCTCCGGTGAACTTCACGACATAGGTGCCCAGGTCGTCGGCCTCGACGATGCCGGGCAGCGAGCCGCCCTCGCGCAGGGGCGTCACGTAGCGCGTGGCGGTGACTTCGGGAAGCATTTTCACAGGCTATCGGAAGCCCCGGCCTTGCAATCCACGGCCGCCTCCGGCGAATACAACCCGAGGACGCCGGCGCGATCATCCCTGGGGAGAATCCGGGGAGTTCCGGCCAGTGCCCGGCTTCCCCTGCCTGTCCGGCAGTGGCGCACACACCGGTACGGCGATCGGGAACTCCCGCCGGCACCAGCACCCATGCGACCGCGCCGCTCCCCGTCACCTTCGGAGCACTGGACCGAAAATTCTCCACAGACTGCAATTCTGCGTGATCAAGCGTTTCCGGGGGGCGTCAGGACGAAACAGGAGAGAGCCTTCAGGACCCAGGAGAGGTTCTTGGACGCGTCGGCCGACGAATTCTCGCGGCACGGCTACGCGGGGGCCGACCCGCAACGCATCGCAGCCCACGCCGGCATGACCGAGGGCGCCCTGTACGCCCACTTCCCGTCCAAGAACACCCTCGCCGCCGTGTTCACTTCCGATTTCGACCAGATACGGCGCGAACTGCCGCAGGGGATGGGCGACAGCGACCCGCCGCTGACGAACCCGCACCGCGTCACGGCCGGCTTCATGCATCGCATGCGCACGGACATCCGCTTCCGCGCCGGCCTCCGCCTCGTCTGCGAGGAGGCGTGCACCCGGGGAAGGTCCCGGCGGTGATAGCCGACCTGTCGGCCGTGCCGCCGACCCGGATCATCGGCGAGGCCCGGGACCGGGAGGAGCCGACCGCCGCGCGGAGTCCGGAGCTGATCAGCTTCACCGGTCCTGTCGCTGATCTTCGGTACGTACTGCACGACGCCGCCGGACGGCCCCGGCCCGAACGTGAGGGGAACCCACCCGCAGGGCGGCGGCGCCACCGCGCACCCACCGTGAGCTTCCGGTCGCGGTGACCGGCCTGTTCTACCGCCGGATCGCGGCCATCGCGGACTCCGTCGAGGACTTGGGGCTCCCGCCGGTCAGCTCCGTCGTCGAGCTCCTGATCCGGACGGCCGTGGCCCTCCGCGACGAGACCGTGCTCCGGGCCGGGGCGCGTCTGCGGTTGGAGCGGCAACTGATCGGCGTCCGGCTCCCGGTCCCGTACGAGGCGTACACGGATCCGGTCACCTCCCGGCCGGCGAGGAAGGAGAGGACGGGCCCGCGGGACGGCTCCCCCTCCTCCACCACGCTCGCCACCGTCCTGGTGTCCGCCTTCTCCGGCGCGCAGCGGTCCAGGGCTGCGGGGCGCCCTCACCCGGCTCCGTCGGTCGGCCAGCCGAGTGCCGTACACGCGTGGCGCACCGCCTCCTCCGCGGTCAGCCGCGCACCGCGCTCGAACGCCTGCGTGAAGGCGGGCTCGCCCAGGGTCTCCCGGGCCGCCGCCGCGATGCGGTCGACATCGCCGCGCTCGGCGGGCGGCAGCGGAGCTCCCGGGCCGCGCCGCGCCGCGTTCGCCGCCCCGAGCAGCACGGCCGCGCACGCGGCAGGCCGCCCGTCCCCGTTCCCGTGACCGAGCAGCGCCGCCGCCCCCGCGAGGCCTTCCAGGGAGAGGGCCAGAGCGCGGGGCTCGCCCAGGGAACGGGCGATGTCCAGGCCACGCAGGTGACAGGCGACGGACCGGTCCGCGTCACCGCGGAGTTCGGCCACGAAGCCGAGTTCGGCGAGGAGCAGGTGGTCGCCCGCCTCCGAGGACACGTCCGCGTAGCCGTCGCGGATGCGCTTCAGGTGCGCCTCGGCTCCGTCGAGGTCGCCGGAGCGGCGCGCGCCGAGTGCGAGGCCCATCTCCGAATGGATCTCGCCGTACTTGTAGCCCTGTTCCACGGCGATGCGGCGTGCCCGCTCATGCAGATCGCGGGCCCGCTCCCAGTCGCGGGCCAGCAGCGCGAGCCGGCCGAGCCCGGACAGCCGGGCCGACACCTCCGTCTCCAGGCCCAGTTCCCGTGCTATCCCCAGCCCTTCACGCTGACGACGTGCCGCGTCGTCGTAGTCGCCCTTGATCTCGGCGAGCGCGGCGAGCGGCGAGACGGTCTGCAACTCCCCCCAGCGGTCTCCCAGTTCGCGGAAGAGTTCGGCGCTGCGCAGGCCGTCGCGGCCGAGTCCCGCGAGGTCGCCGCGGATCAGCGCGAGTGTCGCCCGCATGCCGAGGGCGGCGGCGGTCCCCCATCGGTCGCCTGCTGCGGTGAAGAGGCCGAGGGCGCGCGCGTTCAGTCTGTCGCCGGCGGCGGCTTCGCCCGCGCTGAACATCCCGTACGCGCACAGCCACAGGGCGCGGGCACTGCGCACGGGGTCGGGGACGGCGTCGGCGGCCGCGTCGAGGTCCGCCGCGGTTCGGTCGCCGGTGAGCAGCGCGAACGCGGCGTGCAGCAGAACGGGTTCCGGCGCGTTGCCCCCGGCGGCGGCCAGAACGGCCGCCAGGCTGCGGCGGGCCTCGGTGAAGCGGCCGCACAGCAGCCACCACCAGGACAGGGCGGTGGCGAGCCTCACCGCCTCGGCGGCCCGTCCCCCGGCCGCTCGGCGGATCCCCTCGTCGAGTGCCGCGCGTAGGTTGCCGGCTTCGGCGTCCAGACGTGCGAGCCAGGTCCGCTGGTCCGCGCCTCGCAGCCCGGGCTCGGCACGCTCGGCGAGTGCGAGGTAGTAGCGCAGATGGCGGTCGCGTACGGCGGTGAGGTCCTCCATCTCGTGCAGCCGCTCCGCCGCGTACGCGGTGACGGACTCCAGCAACCGGTAGCGGGGCCCGGTGGAGCCGTCCACGACGACCACCAGTGACCGGTCGACCAACCGCGTCACCAGGTCGAGTACTTCCTCACGGGCGACGCCGTCACCCGCGCACGTCGCCTCGGCGGCTTCCAGGTCGCAGCCGTCGCTGTGCACCGCGAGGCGGCGCAGGACGATCCGCTCGGGTGCGCTGAGCAGCTCCCAGCTCCAGTCGATCATGGCCCGCAGGGTCTGCTGGCGGGCGGGCGCGCCCCGCTGCCGGGAGGTCAGCACCCGGAACCGGTCGCCGAGGCGGGCCGCCAGTTCCCGCACTCCCAGAGCGCGCACGCGGGTGGCGGCGAGTTCGAGGGCGAGCGGGATGCCGTCGAGGCGGCGGCAGATCTCGGCGACGGCCTCCTGGTCGGACGCCTCCCGGTCGAGGCGGAAACCGGGGGTGGACGCGGCGGCCCGTTCGGCGAACAGGCGTACGGCGTCGGCGGTCCGCAGGGGCTCGACCAGGAACACGGCCTCTCCGGCCAGGCCGAGCGGCTCCTGGCTGGTGGCCAGCACGCGCAGGCCGGGCGCGGTGCGCAGCAGCAGCTCGGCCAGTTCGGCGGCGGCATCGACGACATGCTCGCAGTTGTCCAGGACGAGCAGGACTCGGCGGTCCCGCAGGGCGGCGGCGAGGCGCTGCGCGGGGGGCCGCTCCCCGGCACCAGTCCCGCTGCCCGGCAGCGCGGAGGGGGCGTCCTCCCGGATGCCGAGGGTGGCGGCGACGACCTGGGCGAGGTCTGCGGAGGTTCCGGCGCGAACGCCGGCGAACTCCACGAGCCAGACGCCGTCGGGGTGCCCGCCGGCCGTGGCGTCAGCCGCCGTGGCGGCCGCCGCCACGGCCAGGCGGGTCTTGCCGACGCCGCCGGGCCCGGTGAGGGTCACCAGGCGCGCGGCGCCCAGGAGCCGGGAGAGCCGGGCGAGTGCCTGGTCCCGGCCGATGAGGGGGGTGAGGGGGACGGGCAGGTTCGAGTCGGGACCCGCTGCGGGCGGTGGCGCGGCCGGCCCGGAAGCCGTCCCGGCCCGGACGGGGTCCGGCGCGGACGGCACCGGGGAGAGCGGATCCCGGTGGAGCACCGGGTCCTGGCGGAGCACCGCCCGGTGCAGCGCGCCGATTTCGGGTCCGGGATCGACGCCCAGTTCGCCGACCAGACGGGCTCGCAGGTCCTCGTACGACGCCAGTGCCTCGCTCTGGCGGCCCGCGAGGTAGAGAGCCCGTATCTGGACGGCGCGCAGGCGCTCCCTCAGCGGGTACCGGGCCACCAGGTCGGCCAGCTCCCCCGCGAGGAGCACATGGTCTCCCGCCGCCAGTCGCGCCTCGGCCTGCTCCTCCAGAACGGACAGCCTCTGCTCGGTGAGGCGGTGCGCGGGCCCTCGCGCGAACTCCTCGTCCGCGAAGTCCGCGTACGCGGGCCCCCGCCACAGGCCGAGGGCCTCGGTGAGCAGCGCGGCCCGTGCGCGGGGATCGCGTACGGTCCCGGCCTCGGCCACGAGGGCCCGGAAGCGGTCGGCGTCCACCTCGTCGGCAGCCGGGTCGAGCCTCAGCCGGTAGCCCGGCCCCTCCCGCACCACGCGGTCCCGGCCCAGGACGCGGCGCAGTTGGGAGACCTTGGCCTGGAGGGCTCCCGCCGGCTTGCCCGGCGGTCCGTCGCCCCACAGGTCGTGGACGAGGCGGTCCGCGGACACCGGATCCCCACCGTGCGCGAGCAGGTCCGCCAGCAGCGTCCGGACCTTGGCCTCGGGAACCCTGATCGCCTTCCCCTCGCCGTCCCACACCGCGAGTGGCCCGAGTAACCCAAACCGCATGTGGGCAACGGTACATGTCCGGTCCGCGCCGCGCGCCCGCGTACCCCGGCCCTCCCGCACCCGTCGCACCCGCCCCTCCGGGGAAGGCCGTCAGCGGACCGTCAGCGGCTCCGAAGCCCGTCCGAAGCGCCTTCGCGCACAGTCTTGTCCGCCGGATGACGTGGCGCCCCCGGAAGTACAGGGCGCCGGAAGGGAGCGGCGGGCATGACCAGGTACGCGGGGAGAAGGGCGGTCGTCGCCGGCCAGGCCACCGGTATCGACCTGGCCATCGCCAAGCGTCTCGTGGAGGAGGGCGCGGAGGCGCTGCTGACCGCCCGCACTCCTCGGGAACGCGTACGCGGGCGTCGAACCGGGTTCCGCCACCCGGGTCGTCGCCCCGGCCGCCGTCGAGCACGGCCCCTGGCCGGCCGGCCACGGCGTCGACTTCGTGTTCGCCGACGCCGTGGCCACGGCGCGCCCGCTGCTGCCGTATCTCAGGGACGGCGGCAGGGTCGTGCTCACCACCCCCGCCGCCGTGCACGAGCTCGCCGCCGAGCTCGCCTCCCGCGGCATCCGCGTCAACGCGGTGGCACCGAGCCGCATCGAGGCATCGGTGGACGGTAACGCGCCGCTGCCGCCGCTCGGCCGTCTCGGTTCCACCGAGGAAGTGGCCCGCGCCGCGCTGTTCCCGGCGACGGACGCGACGTTCACGACCGGCGTCCGGCTCCCCGTCGACGGCGGCCTCGGCGACCCGTGACCGCACTCCGCTTCAGCAGACGTCCACGTTCCCCGAGACCCGGAGCACATCACATGAGCACCTCACCCGAGATCGCGGATCCCCCCGGCCCAGGCACCCGTGCCGCGCCGCCTGCCGGCGGCGGGGGCGAGGAGCGGGAGAAGCTGCCTCTCCTCGCCCTGCTGGCCCTGTCCACCGCCGTCTTCATCACCAGCCTCACCGAGACCCTTCCCGCCGGTCTCCTCCCCGCGATGAGCGAGGGCCTGAACGTCAGGGAGTCGGCGGCCGGGCAGACCGTCACGATCTACGCGATCGGCACCGTTCTGACCGCGATCCCCCTGAGCGCGGCCACAGCGGGCTGGCGGCGCAAGCGGCTGCTGCTGACGTCGATGGCGGGCTTCGCCGCCGCCAACACCGTCACGGCCCTTTCGCCGGTCTACAGTCTGACGATGGTGGCGCGGTTCGTCGCGGGCGTCGCCGCCGGTCTGGCCTGGGCCCTGCTCGTCGGGTACGCCAGGCGCATGGCGCCCGTCCGCCTGCAGGGCAGGGCCGTCGCCATCGCCATGGCGGGCATCCCGGTGGCGCTCTCCCTCGGTGTGCCTGCCGGAACCTTCCTCGGCTCGGCGCTCGGCTGGCGCGCGGCGTTCCTGTCGATGACGGCCCTCACGGTGCTGCTGCTGCTGTGGATCTCCATGGGCGTGCCCGACCATCCGGGGCAGGCGCGCGGTGAGCGGCCGAAGATGCTGGGGGCGCTGCGCGTCCCCGGGGTGTCCCCGGTGCTGTTCGTCGTCCTCGTCTTCGTCCTGGCCCACACCATTCTGTACGCCTACATCGCCACGTTCGTCAACGACCTGGGCATGGGCGACGACACCGATCTGGTCCTGCTGGTCTTCGGCGGCGCCTCGCTGGTCAGCATCTGGATCGTCGGGGCGCAGATCCACCACCGGCTGCGCTCGCTGACGGTCACCAGCGTCCTGCTGGTCGCCGTGGCCGCCGCGCTGCTCGCGGTCGTCGCCGACAACGCGGTCCTCGTGTACCTCGCCTCCGCCCTGTGGGGCCTGGGCTGGGGCGGCGTGCCCACACTGCTGCAGACGGCCGCCGGCGACGCCGGCGGCAAGGCCGCCGACGCGGCGCAGGCGATGCTGGTGACGCTGTGGAACGTCGCCATGGCGGGCGGCGGCATCGTCGGCGGCGTCCTGCTCGACGTGATCGGCAGCGAGTCCTTCCCCTGGGCCGTGATGCTGCTCCTGGCACCGGTGCTCGCGGTCGTCCTCATGGCGCACAAGCACGGCTTCCCCGCCAAGCGGCCCGGCGCGTAGGGCGGGCCCCGGACCCCGGTCGGCCCGGCCCGGGGCCGTCGGCCGGGGTCCCCTCCCGGACGGAGACGGGTCCGCACGGAGACCGGGTCCGCGCCGGCTTCCCGGGCGGCCCTCTTCCGCGTCACCCGCGCCGACGCCGACGGCGCCCCGCACTATGCGGGCCACACCTCCGGCAACGGTCTGTGCGACATCGGCATGCACCGCAAGGGCCCCGGTCACAACCCGTACCGCAAGCTGTGCGACACCGCCATGGCGCCCTGGCTGTTCCCGGGGGAGCCGCCGCAGCCGGTGACCGGCCGGGGCACCATCGAGCGGGACGGTGCGGCCGCCTGGGAGGGGAACTCCGGTTGCGGCGGCGACGCCCATGAGCCGCCGGGGGCGACGACCGGGGAGGACGCCAGGATGCCGCGCCGGGAACCTCTCACGGTCCGGGCTCCGGACGGGCCCTCCCCGTCTCCGCCCCTCCCTGCGAGCACTCCCGTGTCCCGGGGCGTCCGCACTCCTCCCGGTCACCGTGCTAAGGATTTCCCCGTGACCGCCTCCGGCTTCCCGCGGCAGTTCGCCCGCACCCGCCGCTTCTCTCTCGGTGCCCCCCGGCAGCCCGCGGTGTCGCCGGACGGTGCGCGGGTGCTGTTCGTCCGCACCGGGGGCGGGGACGACCCCGTCGGACGGCTGTGGCTGTGGGAGGACGGTGAGGAGCGGTTGCTGGCCGCCCCGCACGGCGCGGACGACGGCGCGCGCCCGGTCCCGCCCGAGGAGCGGACGCGGCGCGAACGGGCCCGCGAGCGGTCCACGGGCGTGGTGGCGTACGCGGCCGACAGGGAGCTGCGGCGTGCGGTGTACGCGCTCGGCGGGGCGCTGTGGGCGGTGGACACCGGCGGCGGCGCGCCGTTCCCGGTGCCGGCGGCCGGCCCCGTGGTGGATCCCCGGCCCTCCCCGGACGGGGAACTGATCGCCTACGTCACCGGCGGTGCGCTGCACGTCGTCGGCTTCGGCGACGGCGGCGACCGGTGTCTGGCCGCCCCCGAGGGCCCTCGGGTGACGTACGGGCGGACCGATCATGTGTCGGCCGAGTCGATGGGGCGGCTGCGCGGCCACTGGTGGGCGCCCGACGGCCGGGCCCTGCTGGCGGCCCGGGTGGACACCTCGGCGGTGCGGCGGCGGTGGGTCTGCGACCCGGCGCGTCCCGAACTCCCGCCGCGTCCCATGGCCTATCCGGCCGCGGGCACGCCCAACGCCGACGTCTCCCTGCATCTGCTCTCCCTCGACGGCGGCCGCACCGAGGTCGTCTGGGACCGCGCGGCCTTCGAGTACGTGGTGGCCGCCGACTGGGACGCCCACGGCCCGCTGGTCACCGTGCAGAGCCGCGACCAGCGCGTGCTGCGGGTCCTGGCGGCCGATCCGGCCACGGGCGCCACCCGCGTCCTGCACGAGCAGCGCGACCGGCACTGGGTGGAGCTGGTGCCGGGCGCGCCGTGCCGCACCGGATCGGGGCTGCTGGTGAGGGCCGAGGAGTCGGCCGGCACCCGGCGGCTGCGCGTCGGCGACACGCTCACCCCGGCGGGTCTCCAGGTCACCGGGGTGCTGGGCGCGGAGGGCGAGGAGGTGCTGTTCACCGGGTGCGAGGACCCGGTCGAGGAGCATGTGTGGGTCATGGGGCCGGGGTCGGGCTGCCGCCGCGTCAGCGACGGTCCCGGGGTGCACTCGGCCGCCGCGGCCGGCGGCACCGTGGTGCTCGACAGCCTGGCCCCGGACGGGCACACGGTCACCGTCCGGCGCGGCGGGACGGTGGTGGGATGGATCGCCTCCCTGGCCGAGGAGCCCGTCGTGACACCCCGTCCCCTCTTCCTCGTGCACGGCGGCCGGCGGTTGCGCAGCGCGCTGTTCCTGCCCTCGGGGTACGACCCGCGGGCGCCGGACGCCCGCCCTCTGCCCATCCTGCTCAGCCCCTACTCCGGGCCGGGGATGCGGCTGGTGGTGCGGGCCCGGACGTGGTGGGCGTGCGTGGCCCAGTGGTTCGCCGAGCAGGGCTTCGCCGTACTGGTCACCGACGGGCGCGGTACCCCGGGGCGGGGGCCGGTGTGGGAGAAGGAGATCCGCGGCGACCAGCTCACCCCCGTGCTGGAAGACCAGATCGACGCCCTGCGAGCGGCGGTGGCCGAGCATCCGTGCCTGGACCCGGGCCGGGTGGCGATCCGCGGCTGGTCCTTCGGGGGCACGCTCGCCGCCGCGGCCGTGCTGCGCCACCCGGAGGTCTTCCACGCCGCGGTCGCCGGAGCGGCCCCCACCGACCAGCGGCTGTACGACACGCACTGGAAGGAGCGCTACCTGGGCCATCCGGAGCGGGAGCCGGAGAACTACGAGCGCTCCTCGCTGCTGCGCGACGCCCACCGGCTGCGCCGTCCGCTGCTGCTGGTGCACGGCACCACCGACGACAACGTGGCCTTCGCGCACACGTTGCGGCTGTCCGCGGCGCTGCTGGCCGCCGGGCGCGAGCACTCGGTGCTGCCGCTGTCCGGCGCGGGGCACGGCGGCGGCGACGGAACGGCCGCCGAACGGCTGCTCGGTTTCGAGCTCGACTTCCTGCGCGACGCGCTCGGGTTCGGCCCCGCGCCCGGGCCCGGACGGCGGTTCCGGGAGGACGCCTGAGCGGGGTGGCTCCCGCGTCAGCCGCCGATGCCGTACGCGGCCGTACGCAGCGCCTCCACCGCCGCCCGGATGGACGGCCTGCGGTCGGCGTCCTCCCGCCAGACCGCGTAGACGTGCCGCTTCATCGGGTGCCGGACGGGGGCGACGGCCACCCCCTTCGGCAGCGGTCCGCGGCCGAGGCGGGGGGCGACGGCGACCCCGAGTCCGGCTCCGACCAGGGCGAGCTGGGTGTGGTGCTCCCCGGCCGTGTGGCACAGTCTGGGCTCGATGCCCTGGCCGCGCAGGGTGAACAGCAGCCAGTCGTGGCAGAACTCGCCCCCGGGCCAGGAGATCCACTCGTCGTCCGCGAAGTCCGCCAGTTCCACCGACTCGGCTCCGGCACGGGGGTGGCCGGCGGGCATCGCCACATCGGCCGGGTCGTCCAGGAGCGGCTCCTTGGCCAGTCCGCCGGGCAGGGACAGGGGGCGGTTGTGCCAGTCCAGGACGACCGCGAGGTCGATGTCCCCGCGCACCAGCGCCCGCACCGACTCCTCGGGCTCCATCTCCCGCATCCGGGCCCGTAGTCGGGGGTGGCCGGCTCGCAGTGCGGCCAGGGCGGCGGGGAACAGCCCCCGGGCGGCGGTGGGGAAGGCGCCGAGCAGCAGTTCGCCGACGGCCCGGCCGCGGTGCGCCTCCAGTTCGGCCTCGGCGAGTTCGAGCTGGGACAGGACGCGCCGGGCGTGCTCGGCGAGCAGGCGGCCGGCGTCGGTGAGCCGGACGCCGCGGCCGTTCCTGGCGAGCAGCTGCTGACCGGTCTCGCGCTCCAGTTTGGCCATCTGCTGGGAGACGGCCGAGGTGGTGACGTGCAGTCCCTCGGCCGCGCCGCTCACCGAGCCGTGGCGGGCGACGGCGTGGAGGATGCGTAGCCGGTCCAGGTTCAACATGTAAGCGATGCTAAGCGGTTCACTCCAGGATTTCTCGCTTGTTCTTAATCATTGAAGGCGCGATCGTTGACGCATGTCCGTCTCCACTCGCGTCGGTGCCGTGCCGGCTCCCGACTCCTCCGGCCCCACGGGTCCGTCCCCCGCCCCGACCGCCCCGGCCGTCCCGGCCCCTCCGGCAGCCCGTCGCCCGACCTCGGTCGACTGGCGCATCCGCTTCGCCGCCCTCAGCCTGATCTGGGGCTTCAGCTTCCTGCTGATCAAGGTCGGCACCCACGGCTTCGCCCCGCTCCAGGTCACCCTCGGACGCCTGGTGTTCGGCACGGCCGTCCTGGGCGCGGTGCTGCTGGCGCGGCGCGAACGGCTGCCGCGGGGCCTGCGCACCTGGGGGCATCTGGCGGTCGCGGCGTTCCTGCTGAACGCGCTGCCGTTCACCCTCTTCTCCTACGCGGAGCTGACCATCTCCTCCACCCTGGCGGGCATCTGCAACGCCACCACCCCGCTGTGGGGCATGCTGCTCTCCCTGGTCGCCCTCTCCGACGACCGGCCCACCAGGCGCCGGGTCGCCGGGCTCGGCATCGGTTTCGCGGGCGTCCTGACCGTGCTCGGCGCCTGGCAGGGCTTCGGCGGGCAGGACCCCGCCGGCACGGCCATGGCGCTGGTCGCCGCGCTCAGCTACGCGGTCGGCTGGGTGTACGTGCGCCGCACGCTGTCGGGCGCCGAGGGGTCCAACGTGGCGATGGCCGGCTCCCAGCTTCTGCTCGGCACTCTCCAACTGGCGCTGGTCACCCCTTTGTTCACCTCCTTCCCGGCCTCGTTCCCCGTCGGGCCGCTGCTGGCGGTCGCGGCGCTGGGCGCGCTGGGCACCGGGGTCGCCTTCCTGCTGCAGTACGGGCTGGTGGCGGAGGTGGGGCCGACCACGGCCACTTTGGTGACGTACTTCATCCCCGTGATCGCCACGGCGGCCGGAGTGGCGCTGCTGGACGAGCACCTGGCCTGGAGCACCCCCGTCGGCGCGCTGGTCGTGCTCGTCGGCGCCGCCCTCACACAGAGCCGGACGCGGGGCGCGCGGCCGTGACAGGCGGTACGGTTCAACCGTACCGCCGCGCCTCGCCGGGCCGGATCGCCGCCGCCACCGCGTCGGCGACCGGCCCGGCCTCGTCCTCGGACAGGGCCGAGACGGTCAGCCGGACTCCGGGCGGTGAGTCGATCCGGAAGCGGGCCCCGGGGGCGACGGCCCAGCCGGCCCGCAGCAGCCGGGCGACCGCGCCGGTCTCGTCGGGCACCGGCACCCACACGTTCATCCCGCTGCGTCCGTGCGCCTCCACACCGCGCGCGGCAAGCGCCTCGATCAGCGCGGTGCGGCGGCGCCCGTAGGAGCCGGCCACCTCGGCGGGGTCGATCGCCCGGCTCTCCCACAGGGCGGTGACGGTGTGCTGGAGCAGATGGCTGACCCAGCCGGGCCCCAGCCGCTGCCGTCCGCGCACCCGGTCGACGGTGACGGCATCGCCGGTCAGCACGGCCAGCCGCAGGTCGGGGCCGTACGCCTTGGCGGTGGAGCGCACCAGCGCCCAGTGGTCGGTCGGGCCGCCCTCGCCCGCCAGCGGGTGCAGGGGCAGATCGACGATGCCGTGGCCGTGGTCGTCCTCGATCAGCAGCACCCGGGGGTGTCCGGCCAGGACGCGGCGCAGTTCGCGGGCGCGCGGCGCGGAGACCGCGGCGCCGGTCGGGTTCTGGGCCCGGTCGGTGACGACCAGGGCCCGCGCACCCTGCCGCAGCGCCCGTTCGACCGCCTGAGGCAGCGGGCCGTCGTCGTCCAGGGCCACCGGGAGCGTCCGCAGGCCCAGCGCCGGGACGAGGTCCAGCAGGCTCCCCCATCCGGGGTCCTCCACGGCGACCGCGTCACCGGGTTTCAGATGGGCCGCCAGCACCCGTTCGATGGCGTCCAGCGATCCGGAGGCGGCGGCGACGGGGCCCGGTGGCACCGTGTCCGCGTCGAAGGCCGCCCGTGCCAGCCGGACCAGGTCGTCGGTGAGCCCCGGGGCGCCGTAGAGCGTGGGGTGCCGCTCGTGGCGCCGTGCGGCGGCGGCGAGCGCGGCGTTCAGCGAGGGCAGCAGCGCCGGGTCCGGGTTGCCCGTGGAGACGTCGCGCGCGCCTTCGGGCGCCTCGACGCCGATCGCCTCGCGGGCGGTGGTGGCCGGGCGCGGGCGCACCCGGCTGCCGCGCCGTCCGGCCGTCTCGATCACCCCGCGCTCGCGCAGGGTGCGGTAGGCGGCGGCGACCGTGTTGGGGTTCACGCCCAACTCCGCCGCCAGTTCCCGCATGGGAGGCAGCGGCCGCCCCGGCTCCAACTCCCCCGAGCCGACCCCTCGTTCCACACTGGCGGCGATTTCGGCGGCGCGCCGCCCTTCGATCCGATATCCTCCTAGCACAAAGCACAGTATGCACTAGTGCAATAAGAGGGAGCAAGTCGGCGAGCCCGGCCGCCAACGCATCAGAGGGAGTCGAGAACCATGTCCACCACCGCCCCCGGGGGCGCGTACGCCCCGACCGAGCGCACCGTTCCCACCCGTGGCCGCAAGCGCGCGGCGTACGACCGCGACCTGGTGCACGCGATCCTCGACGACGGCTGCCTGTGCCACCTCGGCTTCGTCCGCGACGGCGCACCGGTCGTCCTGCCGACGCTCTACGCCCGGGTCGGCGAGCGCCTGTACGTCCACGGTTCCACCGGCTCCCGGCCGCTGCGTGCGGCGGGCTCCTCCGATGCGGGGCTGCCCGTCTGCCTGACGGTGACGCATCTGGACGGACTGGTGCTGGCCCGCTCCGCCTTCCACCACTCGGTCAACTACCGCTCGGTGGTGGTGCACGGCACGGCGCGCCCGGTGCAGGACCCGGCAGAGCGGGCCACCGCCCTCGACGCCATCGTCGACCAGGCCGTCCCCGGGCGCTCGGCCGACTCGCGTCCGGCGGACGCGCGGGAGCTGGCCGCCACCGCCGTCGTGGCCCTGGATCTCGAGGAGGTCTCGGCGAAGGTCCGCACCGGCGGCCCGAACGACGAGCCGGAGGACCTCTCCCTCCCCCACTGGAGCGGCGTGGTGCCGGTGCGGAGGGCCTACGGCGCTCCCGTGCCGGCCGAGGACATGGCTCCGGGCGCCGCCGTGCCCGGCTACCTCGCCGCGCTCACCGCGCTCTGACGGACAGGCCGGCGGACGGTTCGGGGGCGGGTCGGGGGCGGGCGCGGGCGGAGGGACCGTCCGCACCCGCCCCGTCTTTCACGCTCCCGCTCTCACGCCCCGGCTCCTCCCCCGACGCCCCCGGTCCCCCCCACGCCCGCGCCCGCGGCCGCCGTGCGGCGCGCACCGGTGGCCAGCCGCGCCTCGGCGATCGCCAGCCCCGTCACGGCGGCGAGCAGCAGCGCGGTGCCCACGACGGTCGCCGCGGTCAGCCGCTCGCCCAGCAGCACGACGGCGATCACGGCCGCGCTCACCGGCTCGATGAGCATGATCACCGAGGCGGTCGCCGACCGTACGACCGCCGCCCCCGCGAAGTACAGCGCGTACGCCAGCGCCGTGGGCACGGCGGCGGTGTACGCCAGCAGGATCAGCACCCTCAGCGGGTCCTCCGCGGCGTGCGGCAGCAGCCCCTCGGCCAGCCCCAGCGGCAGCAGGCACACCGCGCCGACACCGAACGCCCAGGTGGTGGTGGAGTACGGGTCGCCGCCCGCACCGTTGCGGCCCATCCACCGGGTCAGCAGGGTGATGGCGGCGTAGCCGGAGGCGGACAGCAGCGCGAGGCCGACGCCCAGCGGCCGCACCGTCGTCTCGTCGCCCCCCAGGCACAGCACCGTCAGGCCGGCCAGCGCGCCGGCCACGGCCGCCAGACCGCCGCGCCCCAGCCGCTCGCCCATCGTCAGCCGGGCGCCGAGTGCGATGAGCACGGGACCGGCGCCGAGGGTGACGACCGTGCCGACGGCGAGTCCGGTGGCCTGGACCGCTGCGAAGTAGGCGGTCTGGAAGAGCGTCAGGCCCAGCCCGGTGGCCACGATCCGCCCCACCCGGCGGCGCCGCGGCTCGGGTGCGGCCGGAGCCGCCCGACCGGAGCGGCCGGAGCGGGCGGAGCGGCGCAGGGGGAGGAACGCCAGCAGCAGGGCGATCCCGCCGACGTAGCGCCAGAAGGACAGGGCGATCGGCCCCAGGTCGCTGGCGCGGTACAGCAGGGCGGCCGCGGCTCCGGCGGTGCCCCAGGCGACTCCGGCGACGACCAGGTAGAGCAGCCCGCGCCCGACGGACAGGCCGTCGGCGGGCGCGGAACCGTTTACGGAATCGCCGCTTCCGCCGATGGGCGCGGCAATGGACGGAGCAGAAGTGGGTTTCGACACGTGTGAGTTCTCCGCGTACGTCGGGAAGCTGTCATGTGGTCCCGTACGCGGGCAGCGATGACCTGCGCGGCGGCGCTGACGCCCCGGCGCGGTACTCCTCGGCAGCCCGCCCTAGACGGCGGGCGGGGGCAGCACGGTCGAATGCATGTCCGCACCCTACGGTGCGGGCACGTCCCGCGACAACCGCTCCCCCGCGTGCCCTCCCTCACCCGGGGTCCCGCCGGCGGCCGCCTCCGCCGTCCGCCGCGCGGCCGGGGCCGCGCCGCCCTCCGCGACCGGCGCGGCGGACGGCGCCGCGGGAGTGGCGCGCTGCGCGATGAACGCGCCCGCCAGCACCACCGCACCGCCGAACATCTGGACCGCCGACAGCCGCTCGTCCAGCAGCACCCAGGCCAGCACGGTGGCCACCACCGCCTCCAGACAGGCCACCACCCCCGCCACCTGCGGCGAGAGCCTGCGCACCGACACCACCCCGGTCAGATAGGCGGCCACGGTGGCCACCAGCACGATCCAGCCCAGCAGTACGGCCGCGGGCACCTGGACGCCGGCGCCGGATGACCAGACGCCCGTCAGCTCGGCCCGCCCGCCCAGCACCGACCACTCCATCTGCCAGGGCCGGGCGACGGCGGTGAGCACCAGCGCGCCGATGAGCAGTCCGTAGGCGATGACCCCCAGGGGATCGGGCGCCCCGCCTTTCCCCGAGTCGCCGGTCCCGTGGTCGGACAGGACGAAGTACCCGACCTGGCAGCAGGCGGCTCCCAGCGCCAGCAGCAGCCCCCAGACGTCGAAGCCGAGCCCGGCCCAGATCTCCACCACGCACGCCAGGCCGCCGACCGCGAGCACCACCCCGGCGCCCGCCGCCCGGCTCACCGGGCGGCGCTGGACGAAGCGCACCCAGCCCAGCACCAGCGCGGGCGCGAGGTACTCCACCAGCAGGGCGACCCCCACCGGGATGCGGGAGATGGCCGCGAAGTAGCACGCCTGCACGCCCGCGACGGCCAGCAGCCCGAACCCGGCCAGCAGTGCCGGGCGCCGCCGCAGCAGACCCCGGTGGCGCCAGGCCAGCGGCAGCAGCACCACGGCGGCGCCCGCGACTCTGAGCCAGGTGACGTGCAGGGGGTCGAGGCCGGCGTTGATCAGCGGCTTGGCCGCGGGACCGGAGCCGCCGAAGGCGACGGCGGAGACGAGGGCGAGGGTGAGGCCGGTGCTCGTCCTCGAAGGAGCGGACGGAGATGTCGGGGCATGCACCGGCCCATCATGGCAGCACCCGACAGGAGTGTCAGCGGCTGCGTCCCTGACAGAGCCGCAGGGGGCGGACCCCGGCGATCCGCGCAGCCGCTCCCACGGGATCGGAGGCGGGTGCGCAGGCGGGTGCGCAGGCGGAGGCCGCGGAGACGGGGGCGGGAGCGGGGACGGCACCCGCGCGGCGCAGCACCTCCACCGCCCGGCAGCACGGATCGGCCAGCAGCGCGTCCAGCAGGTCCGTGCCCTCCACCCGTACGCCGCCCCGCGCCCGCGCCCGCCGGAGCGCGCCTTCCAGGGCCGCCGCCGCGGCCGGGGAGCAGCCGGGAGCACCGCCCGGGGCGGTGGCCGGGGCGACCCCGGCCTCCCCCGCCGCGCCCTCCACCGCCCGCTGCCAGCGCAGCCCGTAGCCGATGCTGCGCTGCGCCAGATAGCCGAGGACCCGCGTCAGGCGTGCCGTACCGCCCAGGGCCTCGCGTACGGCCTGGTCCGACTCGACCAGGCCGTGCAGCAGATGGGCGGTGTCGACATGCCGGTCTCCGGCCCGCCCCGCACGGCGGCGCGCGCTCGACAGCGCCGCCGCCGGCCCCGGGCCGAGCGCGGCGCAGACCTCCGGTCTCCGCCCGGCCGGGGCCGGGCGGGACGTATGACTGTGCACGCTCCCCACCCCATCACCCCGCCGGCGCCCGGGCATCCGCGCCGAGGTCCATTCGCGCGTCCCCCCGCAGGCGGGGTGCCCGGCCCGCCGCCTCCTTCTCCGGGCGGAGGAACGGACGGCCCCGTTTCGCCCGGCCGTCTTCCGGGGACCCGTGGACAGCACAGCCGCCGACGGGTGCACCGGAAGGGAGACAGTGGCTCCATGACCGACACCGCCGCACAGACCGGGGACACCGGGCCGTCCGCCACGGGGGGCCTGCTCCACGGCGCGCAGCCGGACGTGGCGGGTGCCGCGGGCCACCGCGACCACCCGCAGCGTGTGGGCTTCTTCACCGACACCTCGATCTGCATCGGCTGCAAGGCGTGCGAGGTGGCGTGCAAGGAGTGGAACGCCGTGCCCGAGGACGGCCTGGAACTGACCGGCATGTCCTACGACAACTCCCAGGGGCTGAGCGCCTCCACCTGGAGGCATGTGGCCTTCATCGAGCAGCGCAAACCACTGGGGAGCCAGGAGACCGGTGTGGCGCACGGCCCCGTGGGCGGTGCCGGCGGCACGGAGGGCATGGGCGACCTCGACGTCTTCGCCGCCGCGGGGCGCCTGGGCGCCACGGTCCCCGAGCCGGGCGCCCCGACGGGGGCCGAGCCGGGCGCCCCCGCCGGCGAGGTCTCCCCGCTCGCGCCCGACGGGCGCACCGAACTGCGCTGGCTGATGGCCTCGGACGTGTGCAAGCACTGCACCCACGCGGCCTGCCTGGACGTGTGCCCCACGGGCTCGCTGTTCCGCACCGAGTTCGGCACCGTCGTCGTCCAGGAGGACATCTGCAACGGCTGCGGCTACTGCGTCCCGGCCTGCCCCTACGGGGTGATCGACCAGCGCAAGGGTGACGGCCGCGCCTGGAAGTGCACCCTGTGCTACGACCGGCTGGGTGCGGGGATGGAGCCGGCCTGCGCCAAGGCGTGCCCCACCGACTCCATCCAGTTCGGCCCGCTGGACGAACTGCGGGAGCGGGCCGCCGCCCGGGTCGCGCAACTGCACGCCGCCGGCGTGCCCGACGCCCGGCTGTACGGCGAGGACCCCGACGACGGCGTCGGCGGTGACGGCGCCTTCTTCCTGCTGCTGGACGAACCGGAGACCTACGGCCTGCCGCCCGACCCGGTGGTGACCACCCGTGACCTGCCGTCGATGTGGCGGCACGCGGCGGTGGCGGCGGCGGCGATGGCCGCCGGGGTGGCCGCCTGCTTCGCGGGGAGGCGCCGGTGAGCGCCCCGGAGCCGAACGTGCCGGAGGCCGGGTCCGGAGGACCGAACGCCCCCGACGGCCCCTACGGCCCCGGAGGAGCGGAGACCGGCGGCGGGCGCTCCGGCCGGACGGCCGCGACCGGCCAGGGCGGCGGCAGGCACCGCCGCAGGCGCGGGCGCGGGGAGCGGCCGGTCGTCCCCGAGGCCGAGTTCACCTCGTACTACGGCCTGCCGATCCTCAACCGGCCGACCTGGAAGACCCTCGACATCGCGGGCTACCTCTTCCTGGGCGGGCTGGCCGGGGGCTCCTCGCTGCTGGCCGCCGGGGCGCACGCCACCGGGCGCCGCACCCTGGCCAGGTCGGCGAAGATCGGGTCGCTGGGGGCCATCTCCGCCTCCACGGTGGCGCTGATCCACGACCTGGGGCGCCCCGGGCGCTTCTACAACATGCTGCGGGTCGCCAAGCCCACCTCGCCCATGAGCGTGGGTTCCTGGCTCCTGGCCGCCTACGGTCCGCTCGCCGGGGTGTCCGCCGTCACCGAGGCGACCGGCCTCTTCCGGCGCTCCGGCGCCGCGGCCACCGCCGGAGCGGCGGTGCTGGGCCCGGCCGTCGCCTCCTACACGGCCGTGCTGATCGCCGACACGGCCGTGCCGTCCTGGCACGAGGGCTACCGCGAACTGCCGTTCGCCTTCACCGGTTCGGGGGTCGCCGCGGCGGCCGGGCTGGGCATGCTCGCCGCTCCCGTGGAGCAGGCCGGCCCGGCTCGCCGCGCCGCCGTCTTCGGGGCCGCGCTCGAACTGGGCGCCACCGCGGTGATGACCCGCCGTATGGGCCTGGCCGCCGAGCCGCTGGAGCGGGGCAGGCCCGGAGCCCTGATGCGCGTCTCGAAGGCCCTCACCGCGGCCGGCGCGGCCGCCGGGCTGCTGGCCGGACGGCGCAGCCGGACGGGCGCGGCCCTCTCGGGCGCGGCCCTGCTGGCCGGTTCGGCGGCCCTGCGGTTCGGCGTCTTCACGGCGGGCGTGGCCTCCGCGGAGGACCCGAAGTACACGGTCCTGCCCCAGCGCGAACGGCTGCGGGCCCGGGCCCGGGAGCGCCGCCGCGAGACTTCCGGCGGCGGAACGGGCGGCGGAGGCGACGAGGACGGTGGAGGTGGCGAGGACGGTGGACCGGCGGGGTGAACGCCGGTTCGGCCGGTTTGGCGGACGCGGCCCCGGGTACCCCGGAAAGCCGGTGACAGGGTGGCCCGTGCCGTCCCCCGGCGGGGGCGGCACGGGCGGTCGCACTCAGGACCAGTGGCACGAGTTCAGCGAGGACGGCAGTCGTGGGCATCCGAACCTGGATCAACTCCTGGCCGGTCTACCGGCAGCTCACCGGTGACGATCCGCTGGGCCGCGGTGCCGCGGCCCGGAGCGAGTACACCGCGAACCTGACACCGCGGGTGGAGACCGCCGACAGGGTGGTGAAGTCCATCTGCCCCTACTGCGCGGTCGGCTGCGCCCAGAACGTCTACGTCGAGAACGGGAAGGTCACCCAGATCGAGGGCGACCCCGACTCCCCTGTCTCCCGGGGGCGGCTGTGCCCCAAGGGGTCGGCGAGCCTCCAGCTGACCACCGGTTCCGCCCGGGCCAAGCACGTCCTGTACCGGCGTCCCCGCGGCACCGAGTGGGAGCGGCTGGACCTGGACACGGCGATGGACATGATCGCCGACCGGGTGATCGAAGCGCGCCGGGCCGGCTGGCAGTGGGAGCACGAGGGCAAGCGGGTGCGGCGCACCATGGGCTTCGCCCACCTCGGCGGCGCGGCGCTCGACAACGAGGAGAACTACCTGATCAAGAAGCTGTTCACGGCGCTGGGCGCGGTGCAGATCGAGAATCAGGCCCGTATTTGACACTCCTCCACGGTCCCCAGTCTGGGGACCTCGTTCGGGCGCGGCGGCGCCAGCACCTTCCAGCAGGACCTGCAGAACTCGGACTGCATCGTCATCCAGGGTTCGAACATGGCCGAGTGCCACCCGGTGGGTTTCCAGTGGGTGATGGAGGCCAGGGCCCGCGGCGCGAAGGTGATCCACGTCGATCCGCGCTTCACCCGCACCAGCGCCATGTCCGACGTGCACGTGCCGTTGCGCGCGGGCAGTGACGTCGCGTTCCTGGGCGGGCTGGTCAACCACGTCCTGAGCAACGAGAAGTACTTCCGCGAGTACCTCCTGGCGTACACCAACGCCCCGGTGATCCTGCGGGAGGACTTCCGTGACACCGAGGACCTCGACGGCGTCTTCTCCGGCCTGGATCCGCAGGAGCGGATCTACGACGCGAGCACCTGGCAGTACGAGGGGATGGCGACGCAGGCGGCCTCCGGCCACCGGGAGGAGCACTACCCGAAGGTCACCACCGACAGCGAGAGCGAGATCTCCCACGAGGCCCGCGGCGAGTCCCACGGCTCCGGCGGGCCCGCCATCGGCGAGGGCGTGCCGCACCGGGACGAGACGCTCTCCCACCCCCGCTGCGTCTTCCAGGTGCTCAAGCGGCACTTCTCCCGCTACACCCCGGAGATGGTGGAGAAGGCCTGCGGGGTGCCGCGCGACCTCTTCGAGAAGGTCTGCGAGCTGGTCACCGAGAACTCGGGCCGGGACCGCACCACGGCGATCGCCTACGCCGTCGGCTGGACCCAGCACACCACCGGCGTCCAGAACATCCGCGCCGCCGCGATCCTGCAGACCCTGCTGGGCAACATGGGGCGGCCGGGCGGCGGCATCCTGGCCCTGCGCGGCCACGCCTCCATCCAGGGCTCCAGCGACATCCCGACGCTCTTCAACCTGCTGCCCGGGTACATCCCGATGCCGCACTCCCACACCGGCGAGGACCTCGACATGTTCATCGAGGCCGAGGCGGCGGACAAGGGCTACTGGGGCCACATGCGGGACTACATGGTGAGCCTGCTCAAGGCCTACTGGGGGGACGCGGCGACCGCGGACAACGACTTCTGCTTCGACTACCTGCCGCGCCTGACCGGTTCGCACAGCACCTACGACACCATCCAGCAGCAGCTGGACGGCGTGTGCCGGGGCTACTTCCTGATGGGCGAGAACCCCGCGGTCGGCTCGGCCAACGCCAGGCTGCAGCGGCTGGGCATGGCCAACCTGGACTGGCTGGTGGTGCGGGACTTCTCCCTGATCGAGAGCGCCACCTGGTGGAAGGACGGACCGGAGATCGAGTCGGGCGAGCTGCGCACCGAGGACATCGACACCGAGGTGTTCTTCCTGCCGGCGGCCTCGCACACCGAGAAGGACGGCAGCTTCACCAACACCCAGCGCATGGTCCAGTGGCACTACCAGGCGGTGGAGCCGGAGGGCGAGGCCCGCAGCGACCTGTGGTTCATGTACCACCTGGGCCGGATCATCCGGCGGAAGCTGGCCGGCTCCACCGAGGAGATGGACCGCCCCGTCCTGGACCTGGCCTGGGACTACCCGGTCAGGGGCGAGACCGCCGAGCCGGACGCCGAGGCCGTGCTCGCCGAGATCAACGGCTTCGACGCCGAGGGCAGGCCGCTGTCGTCCTACACCCAGCTGAAGGACGACGGCTCCACCTCCAGCGGCTGCTGGATCTACTGCGGCGTCTACGCCGACGGCGTCAACCAGGCGGCCCGCCGCAAGCCGGGCGGCGAGCAGAACTGGGTCGCCCCCGAGTGGGCGTGGGCGTGGCCCGCCAACCGGCGGATCCTGTACAACCGCGCCTCGGCCGATCCCGAGGGCAGGCCGTGGAGCGAGCGCAAGGCGCTGGTGTGGTGGGACGCGGACCGGGGGGAGTGGACCGGCCACGACGTCCCGGACTTCCCGGTCACCAGGCCCCCCGACCATGTGCCGCCGGAGGGTGCCAGGGGCGCCGAGGCCCTGTCGGGCACGGACGCCTTCATCATGCAGGCGGACGGCAAGGCGTGGCTGTACGCGCCCACGGGGCTGATGGACGGGCCGCTGCCGGCGCACTACGAGCCGCAGGAGTCGCCGTTCACCAACCCCTTCTACGGTCAGCAGCGCAACCCGGTGCGGGAGTTCCTGGTGCGGCACCCGTACAACCGGTTCCAGCCCAGCGGAGCGGAGCCGGGCTCGGAGGTCTTCCCGTACGTGGTCACCACCTACCGGCTCACCGAGCACCACACCGCGGGCGGCATGTCCCGCTGGCAGCCGTACCTGGCCGAGCTCCAGCCGGAGTTCTTCTGCGAGGTGTCACCGGAGCTGGCGGCCGAGCGGGGACTGGAGCACCTGGGCTGGGCGACGGTGGTCAGCGCCCGGACCGCGATCGAGGCGCGGGTGCTGGTGACCGACCGGATGTCGCCGATCCGGGTCCAGGGCCGGACGCTGCACCAGATCGGGCTCCCCTACCACTGGGGACCCAACGGCTACACGCGCGGGGACGCCGCCAACGAACTGCTCCACCTGGCCGTGGACCCCAATGTGCACATCCAGGAGACCAAGGCGCTGGCGTGCGACATCCGTCCCGGCCGCAGGCCGCGCGGGCCGGCCCTGCTGGACCTGGTGCGCGAGTACCGGGTGCGGGCGGGCATCACCGAGGAGACCGGTACGCAGATGTGACGTGCCGCCGGCGCGGACCCGCCCGCGCCGGCGGCGCCCCGTCAGCGGATCACCAGCGCGTGCTCGCCGGCCGCGGTCAGCTCGCCGATCACGGGCGCGCCGGGGATCTCCCCCGCCACCAGCAGACCGCCGGAGGTCTGGGCGTCGGCCAGCAGCAGCCGGGTGTGCTCGTCCGCGGAGCCGAAGTCGGTGTGCGGGGCGACCCAGTCGAGGTTGCGGCGGGTGCCGCCGCTGACGTAGCCGTCGCGGACCGCCTCCCGTGCTCCGTCCAGATAGGGGACGGCCGATGAGTCCACCACGGCGGTCACCCCCGAGGCACGCGCCATCTTGTACAGGTGGCCCAGCAGCCCGAAACCGGTGACGTCCGTGGCGCACCTCGCTCCCGCCGCCAGGGCCGCCTCCGCGGCGTCCCGGTTGAGGGCCGCCATGGTCTCCACCGCGTGCCCGAAGAACTCGCCGGTAGCCTTGTGCCGGTTGTTGAGCACGCCCAGGCCCAGCGGCTTGGTCAGCGACAGCGGCACCCCCGGCCGCCCGGCGTCGTTGCGCAGCAGCCTGTCCGGATCGGCGATCCCGGTGACGGCCATGCCGTACTTGGGCTCGACGTCGTCGACGCTGTGGCCGCCGCCGACGTGGCAGCCCGCCTGCCCGGCGACCTCCAGCCCGCCTCTGAGCACCTCCCGCGCCAGCTCGAACGGCAGCTTCCCGCGCGGCCAGCCCAGCAGGTTCACCGCCACCAGGGGACGGCCGCCCATGGCGTACACGTCCGACAGCGCGTTGGCGGCGGCGATGCGCCCCCAGTGGTAGGGGTCGTCCACCACGGGGGTGAAGAAGTCGGCGGTGACGACGACGGCGGGCCCTCCCCCCGGCCCGGGCAGGCGTACGGCGGCCGCGTCGTCGCCGGTGTCCAGCCCGACCAGCAGTTCGCCGGCGGGCTCGGCCGCGGGCCGGATCCCCGTCAGCCCGGCCACGGCGTCCTCGAGTTCGCCGGGCGGGATCTTGCAGGCGCAGCCGCCGCCGTGCGCGTACCGGGTCAGCCGTACGGGCGCGTCCACCGCGCCGCTGTTGCGGTGGACGTCCGTCTCGTTCCGGGTGTACATCACGGTCCCCTCTCACCGGCCCGTGCCGGGCGTCGCGGCACTGACTGCCCCGCCGCCACCGGCCGAAACGCCGGGGGAGGAGATTGACTCCCTCCGAGCCCCGGCGTTTGGATGATCCACGTCCGGGGCACCAGTGCCCCGGCGGCATGGAGGCGTAAGGGTGCCTGGTGGCCCTCCCGGTCTTCAAAACCGAGGTGCCCGAGGATCTCGGGCAGGTGGGTTCGATTCCCATCCGCCTCCGCCGGCCGCCTTCCCAAGCCGCTCGGCCGGGCCCGCGGCACGGTTCTCCAGGACCCACCGGTAGGACGGCAGGCAGGATGCGGCGGCGGCCGGCCGCACGGGCCGCCGTCGGAAGGGCCCCCTCTCGGCGGTACGGACCACCGAGCGCCCCCCATGCCACTGGCACCGGCTCTCCGTGCCCTGTCCCGGACGCCCGCTCAGGAGCGGTTCCGGCGCCGTCAGTCCGGCAGGGGTCCCGCACCGGGAGGCGTCGCCTGCTCCGGTCCGCTGCCGAGCGCGCCCGCCCGGCGGCGCAGGACGGCGGCGGCCGCCGCCGTGCTCGCCGCGAAGGCGGCCGCCATCACCCAGGGGCGGTTGAGGCGGTGGCCCAGCGCGTGGTCCAGTGAGTGGCGACCCGGGCCGGTGATGCTCAGGCAGGTGGCGACGAACCCCAGGAAGGCCGGGTACTCGTAGCCGCCCTCGGTGACGAAGAAGCCCGCCGGGGCGTGGACCGACACCGCACCCGTCATGGTCCCCGCGACCGCCGCTCCCGCGGCCGGCGTGGCCAGACCCAGGGCCAGCAGCACGCCGCCGCCGGCCTCGGCCAGCCCGGCGGCGAGCGCGCTGGTCCTGCCGGGAGTGAAGCCCATGTACTCCATCGCCTCCCGGGTGCCCTCCAGGCCGTGCCCGCCGAACCAGCCGAAGAGCTTCTGGGCGCCGTGCGCGAACAGGACACCGCCCGTGCCCGCTCTGAGGACGAGCAGTCCCAGGTCGCCGCGGTCGATCGGGGGCACGGGCATGAAGATCACCTCTCCGGGGTCAGGTCGCCCTCCCCAGCCTCACCCCTGCCCGGTTCTCCCACCACTTCCCGGGCCCGTTCGGGGCAGCCGCGGCCCGGGTTCACAGCACGGCCCGCCACAGGGCGAGGGCGGCGGCTGCCACCGCGGCGACCACCGAGACGGCCAGGACCAGCAGCAGGATCAGGATCACCCCCGCCAGGACGCCCGCGAGCGCACGGGTGGCACGGCTGCGCTCCGAGTGGGCCGAACGGGTGCGTTCCCCGAGCCCGGTGCGCTCCCCGCGCCGTACGGACCGGCCGCGGTCGCCGTGCTCGTCGCACACGGCGACGGCCAGGGCCGCGAGGTAGCGCAGCCGCTCCGGGGGGAGCGGCTCGACCAGTTCCGGGCCCAGTTGCCGTTCGACCGCCACGACGCGGGGGTCCCCGTCGTTGATGAGCCTGCGCGCACGCGTACCGGTTCTCCCGCCGATGGCGTCGCCGGGCCGGTGGTCGGGGTGGTGGTCGGACATCGGCAGGCCCCCTCCTCGCACTGATGCTTCGCGCAGGGAGCGTAGTGGGCAGGCGCGGCCGGCGGGGCGGCACGGTGCGTTCCGCTCCCCTCCCGCCGGCGCACCGGGTACCGCCGCCCGGTGCGTCAGCCGCCCGGTGCGCCGGCCGCCCGGCCGGCCGGAGGTCCGCAACGCCGCCGGGTGTTGTCCAGGCGGACCGTCAGACCGCGCGCGTCCAGGTGCTCCAGCAGGGGGATCACGACCCGGCGCGTGGTGTCCAGGGCGCGGCGCGCCTCGCTGGTGGTGAAGGGCTGCTCCAGCCGGGCCAGCAGTCCGGCGGCCCGGGTGTCGGCGCCGGGCAGCAGCACGATCCCGTCGCCGACCCGGAGCAGCTCGCCCGCGGCGACGGCGGCGGCGACCGCGTCAGGGGTGAGGCCGAGTTCCGCCAGCCGGTGCGCCTCAGGGGCGCGGAAGGGTGCGGTGCCCAGCTCGGCGCGCACGGCGTCCACCGCCTTGCGCACCCGGGGCGGCAACCGGGGCCGTGCGGCGCTGCCGTAGATCCGGCCGTCGCGGTACTCCAGGGACGGCCGGGGCGCGGCGTCCACCAGGGCACGGACGAGGGCGCGTTCGGGAAGGCCGAGGGCGCGGCGGGCGGCCTCGGCGGGCAGCCCCGGGCCCATCGGCTGCCGGGCCGCGTGCTCCTCCACCGCCCGCACCAGCGCGCGCCGCAGCCCGGCCCAGTGGCCGGGGTCGGCGAGCCAGTCCCCGGCGACGGGTTCGTACGGGGGGCGCACCCCCATCGCCAGCAGTTCGGCGCCCCGTACCAGTCCCCGGCGCCGCACCTGGGCCGCGCCGTCCGGTGCGCCGGTGGCCGTCTCCAGCTCGCGGGCCCTGGCCCGTCCCGCGCCGCGCCGCTCCAGCCGGGGCGGGCGGACGTCGAGCACGGTGATCCCGGCGGGGATCCGGTGCCGCCCGGGATCCCGCAGCAGCGCCGTGTCGCCCACCCGCAGCGGCAGCGGGCGCTCCAGGGTCAGGCGCGCGGTCTCCGTCCCCAGCGGCCGTACGGCGGCGGGGACGGCGGCGGAGCCGACGTGCAGCACCAGATGCCGGGGCAGGTCGGCCGCCGGGTCGCCGTGCAGCCGTACGTCCAGCAGGCCGGTGGTGAGCCAGCGGCCCGGGGTGAGCAGGGCCTCGCCGCGCCGCAGCGCCTCGGCCCCGGCGCCGTGCACGTTGACCGCGACGCGGGCGACCGCGCCCACCTCCTCGCGGTCCTCCTTGAGGGACTGCAGTCCGCGTACACGGACCACCGCCCGGCCGTCGGAGGCGAGGGCTAGGCGGTCGCCGGTGCGGATCGTGCCCGCGGCGAGGGTGCCGGTCACCACGGTGCCGCGGCCGCGCACGGTGAAGGAGCGGTCCACCCACAGACGTACGTCGGCGGCCCGGTCGGGTCCGGGCAGCGCGGCGGTCAGCCGGACCAGGGCGGCGCGCAGCTCGTCCAGTCCCGCGCCGGTGACGGCGCTGACGGGCACGGCCTCGACCTTGCCCAGTGAGGTCTCGGCGATCCTGGCGAGCGCGTCGTCGCGGACCGGGCCGGGGTCGGCGAGATCTGCGCGGGTGACGGCGAGTACGCCGTGCCGCACCCGCAGCGCGTCCAGGACGGCGAGGTGCTCCTCGGACTGCGGCTGCCAGCCCTGGTCGGCGGCGACGGCGATCAGGACGGCGGGCACGGGCCCGACTCCGGCCAGCATGTTGCCGACCAGTTTCTCGTGGCCGGGCACGTCGACGAAGGCGACCTGTCCGGCCCCGGGCAGGGACGTCCACACGAAGCCCAGGTCGAGGGTGAGGCCGCGGCGGCGCTCCTCCTCCCATCGGTCGGGCTCCATGCCGGTCAGCGCGCGTACGAGGGTCGACTTGCCGTGGTCGACGTGGCCGGCGGTGGCGATGACGTGCACGTCCCCGCTCACCCCTCTCCCCGGCCGTTCGCGGCGGTCTTGGCCGCCCGCCGTACGGCCTCCGCCACATCCGCGTCCCGCTCCGGCGGGACGGTGCGCAGGTCGACCAGGCAGCGCCCGCCCTCCACCCGCCCCAGGACGGCGGGCTCGCCCAGCCGCAGGGGCCCGGCGTACTCCTCGGGCAGCGCCACCGCCGCGCTGGGCAGGGTGACGCCGGGCGCCCCTCCCCCGCCGACGGCGGCCTCGCTGTCCACGGCGCGGGCGTCGACGTCCGCGCCGCGCAGTTCGGCGGCGAGGCGATCGGCGCGTGCCCGCAGGTCCCCGGGGTCGGCGTGGAGCATGGTGCGGACGGGGGTGGCGGGGCCCCGCAGCGTGGCCTCCAGCGCCGCCAGCGTCATTTTGTCCACCCGCAGCGCGCGGGCCAGCGGGTGGCGGGCCAGGCTCCGCACCAGGCCGGCCCGGCCCAGGAGCAGGCCGCACTGCGGGCCGCCGAGCAGTTTGTCGCCGCTGGCGGTGACCAGGGACGCGCCCGCGCGCAGCCAGCCGGAGGCGTCCGGCTCGTCCGGAAGCACCGGTTCGGGGCGCAGCAGCCCGGAGCCGATGTCGGCGACGACGGGGACACCGGGAGGGCAGAGCCGGGCCAGCTCGGCGACGGAGGCCGATCGGGTGAAGCCGGTGATGCGGAAGTTGGAGGGGTGCACCTTCAGCACGAAACCGGTGTCGGGGCCGATCGCCGCCTCGTAGTCCTCGGCACGGGTGCGGTTGGTGGTGCCGACCTCGCGCAGCCGGGCCCCGGTGGACACCAGCAGGTCGGGCAGGCGGAAGCCGTCGCCGATCTCGACCATCTCGCCCCGGCTGACGACGATCTCCTTCCCCGCCGCGAGCGCGGTCGCGGCCAGGACGAGGGCGGCGGCGCCGTTGTTGACCACATGGGCGGCCTCGGCGTGCGGCACCGCCTCGCGCAGGGCGTCCAGGGCGGAGGCGCCGCGCCGGGAGCGGGCGCCGGTGGCCAGGTCGAGTTCCACGTCGGTGGGGCCGCAGGCGGCGTCCACCGCCTCCCTGGCGGCCTGCGACAGCGGCGCCCGGCCCAGGTTGGTGTGGAGCAGCACGCCGGTGGCGTTGACCACCGGGCGCAGCCCCCCGGCCGTCGGAGGCAGCGCCGCGGCCGCGGCGTCGGCGACGGACTCCGGGGGGATCTCACCGCTCCGGGCGCGCTCCAGGGCCCGCACGACCGCGGACTTCACCGGTGCGCGCCCCAGGCGCCGGGCGGCCCCGGTCAACCTGGGGTCGGAGAGCACCACGTCCGTACGGGGGAGCCGGCGGCGCGCGTCGGCCGGGGGGGCCTTCCCGGTATGCGTGTCCGCGGCCTGTGCGTCCGCCGTCGCGGTGTCGCGGTCCATCCGGTGGCCTCCTGGTGGGACGCGGTACGGGTACGGGCCCGGCCGGCCGCCGTCCGTCCGGCGCCGCCCGTCCGTACGCGCGGCGCGGCTGCGGGCGGACGGCGGCGGTCTCCGGCGTGGCGCGGGGCGTCGGCCAGGATAGGCGCGCGACCGCCCGGCACCGTGGTGCCGCACCGCCGCGCGCCGCGTCCTGGCGCGTGCCCGCCCCTCGCCCGGTCAGTCCTCGCAGCCGTCTCCGGGGGCCTCCGGGTCACCCGGCAACCGGGTACCGGCGGACCACCCGACCGCCGTCGGCCGTGGCCGGTGCCGTCCGCGCCTTCTAGGCTGCCGATCATGAGGATTCGTATCGTCGACGCCTTCACCGGCCGGCCCTTCGCGGGCAACCCCGCCGCCGTCGTGCTCCTGGACTCCGGGCCGTTCCCCGGTGACGACCGGCTCCAGCGGCTCGCCGCCGAGGTCAATCTCTCCGAGACCGCCTACGCCCGCCCACTGCCCGAGAGCCCCGAGGCCGACTGGGCACTGCGCTGGTTCACCCCCGTCACCGAGGTCAACCTCTGCGGCCACGCCACGCTCGCCACCGCCCATGTGCTGCGCTCCACCGGCGCGGCGGCCGGCACCGTCCGGTTCGCCACCCGCAGCGGCATCCTCACCGCCGAGGCGGCCGCCGACGGCTCGATCACCCTGGACTTCCCCACCGCTCCGCTCACCGAGATCCCCGTGGGCGAGGACGTCCGCGCGGCCCTGGGCGCCGATGTGCTCTCCGCCCACGACACCGGGCCCAACGTCGGCGACCTGCTGGTCGAGGTGGCCGACGAGAAGACCGTGCGCACCCTGGCCCCCGACCTGGCCGCCGTGGCACGGCTGAGCCACCGGGGCGTCATCGTCACCGCGCGGGCCTCGGACGAGGGCGGGGCGTACGACTACGTGTCGCGCTTCTTCGGCCCGGCCGTCGGCGTCGACGAGGATCCGGTCACCGGCAGCGCGCACACCGCGCTCGCGCCCCTGTGGTCGGGCCGGCTGGGCCGCGACCGCCTCACCGGTCTCCAGGCGTCGGCCCGCACCGGCCTGGTGCGCACCACCCTGCGCGGCGACCGCACCCTGCTGACGGGGGAGGCCGTGACCGTCATCGACGGGGAGCTGCTCGCCGGACCGTGAGCCGGCGCGCTCGTCGCCGTACCACCGGACGGGGCGGGCCGCGGGCGGCCGTCAGCCCGTGGGCAGCCAGTCCACCCGGCCCGCCAGCAGCGCGTACCCGACGAACGCCACGATGTCGATCAGGGCGTGCGCGGCGACCAGCGGGCCGACCCGCCCCCACCGCCGGTACAGCCACACGAAGATCACCCCCATCACCACGTTGCCGACGAACCCGCCGATCCCCTGGTAGAGGTGGTACGACCCGCGCAGCAGCGAACTGGCCGCCAGCGCCGCCGCCGGGCTCCAGCCCAACTGGCCGAGCCTGCGCAGCAGGTAGCCGACGACGATGACCTCCTCCACCACGGAGTTCTGGATCGCCGAGGCGATCAGCACCGGGATCTTCCACCACACGTCCGGCAGCGATTCGGGCACCACCGTGAGGTTGAAGCCGCTCGCCCGCGCTCCGAGGTAGAGCAGCAGACCGCTGCCCCCGATCCCGGCCGCGACCACCGCGCCCCGGCCCAGGTCGGACCAGGGGCGGCGCAGGTCGAAGCCGATCCTGCCCAGCCCCGGCCCGCTTCCGGTGCCGCCTCCCGGCTTCTCCGGCCCCTCGCGCGTCAGAAGGTGGGCGACGAGCAGGACCGGCACCAGAGCGGTGGCGATGCCGAACAACTGCCAGGCCAGGTCCAGCCAGGGCCGGTCGGGGGCGTACGAGCCGTTGAGCCGGGCCGCCTGGTCCTTCAGGCCGCCGGGCCGGGTCAGCGCCCCGATGAAGCTGATGAGCGCCGACAGGGCGCTCGCGCCGAGCGACAGCGCCAGCACGAGCAGCGTCTCGCGGCCCAGCACCCGCATGCCCGGCGTACCGTCTCCGCCCCCCGGCTCCGGCTCCCGTCCGCGCCCCGGTCCGTGTTCCTCGTCGCGCACTCCCGCTCGCACTCCGCCTCCCGCTGTGCCGTTCGTCCGTCCCCGGACATGGAACGACACAGCTTGCCCCACCGCTCCCGCCCTCCGGCGGCGGGCCCTGCGAAGGACGGGGGAGGCGGGGTTCGGGGTGTGGGGCACGGGTCCGGAAGCGCTTCCGGGCCGCCGCGGCCTTACGGGCCGGCCGGCCAGCCGTGCACCGGCTCCCCGGTGCGCACCAGCTCGCAGTAGCGCCGCACCGTCGCCGCCAGCGCCTTCTCCCGGTCCAGTCCGCCCTCCAGGGCCCGGTGGTAGGCGTCGGCCTGCCAGGACGCCCCGTTGACCCGGCGGCGGCAGCGTTCCTCGACGACCGACAGATAGCGGTCCCGGTCACCGGGCTCGATGCCCCAGACGTCCAGGCCCCGGGCGGCCATGGGCAGCAGCTCCTCCAGCACCAGCCGGTCCACCGGTACCGCCGACAGCTCCCCGCCGCGGCCGGGGCGGGGCCACCACAGCCGGGCGTCCATGCCGTGGCGGCAGGCGGCGTCGAAGTTCTCGGCGGCGGCGGAGAACGGCATCCGGTTCCACACCGGGCGCGGGTCGTCGGCCAGTGCGCGCACCAGGCCGTAGTAGAGGGCGGTGTTGGCCAGTACGTCGGTGACGGTGGGGCCGGCCGGCAGCACCCGGTTCTCCACGCGCAGGTGCGGCACCCCGTCGGCGACGCCGTACACGGGCCGGTTCCAGCGGTAGACGGTGCCGTTGAGCAGCGTCATCTCGGCCAGCGAGGGGATGCCTCCGGCGTCCAGCACCTCCAGCGGTTCCTCGTCCTCGCAGACGGGCAGCAGCGGCGGGAAGTAGCGGCTGTTCTCCTCGAACAGCTCGTAGGCCGAGGAGATCCACCGCTCGCCGAACCAGGTCCGCGGCCGCACCCCCTGGGCGATCAGCTCCGGCTGCCTGGTGTCGGTGGCCTGGAGGAAGAGCGGGGGGCGGGACTCCCTCCACAGCTCGCGGCCGAAGAGGAAGGGCGAGTTGGCCCCCACGGCGACCTGGACGGCCGAGACGGCCTGGGCGGCGTTCCACACGTCGGCGAAGCGGCCGGGGGTGACCTGCAGATGGAGCTGCACGGAGGTGCAGGCGGCCTCCGGGGCTATGGAGGACGAGGCGTACCTCAGGTGTTCCACGCCCTCGATGTCCAGGACGACCTCCTCGCCCCGGATGGCCATGATCTGGTCGTTCAGCAGGGTGTAGCGGTCCGCGGCGGTGAGGTTCGCCGATACCAGGTCGTCTCCCGTGAGTGTCGGCAGAATACCGATCATCACAATGCGCGCGTCGACCTCGGCCGCTTTGCGGTCGGCATAGGCCAGACCGGTGCGCAGCTCCTCGGCGAGCTGGTCCAGCACCCGTCCGGACAGCCGGTGCGGAAGGATGTTCACCTCGAGATTGAACTGCCCCAATTCCGTCTGGAAATCCCGGCTCGCAATGCGTTCCAGTACCTGCGTGTTCATCATCCGGGGCATCCCCTCGGCGTCCGCGAGGTTCAGTTCGATCTCCAGTCCCATGAGATCACGGGGGCGGTCGAAGCGCTGCTCGTCCAGCAGCCGCCGCAGCCCCTGGAGGCACCGCTGGAGCTTGTCCCGGTATCGCTGGCGGTCGGACAGGGCGAACCCGCTGGCCTCGACCTTCTCGCCCATCGATGCGTCCCTCCTCGAGTGAACCGTGACCGGATGATGCCCCGCGGATGCGAGAGATAACGCCCCGTGCGACAGTGAGGATCCGGTAAGCTGGACCCAGGCTTTCACGGGGCACATTCCCATGTCATACGTCGGGGATACGTCGGCGCCGCCGGTTCGCCGGCGTCCTCCCGCCGACATCGGCCTTGCGGGCCCCGCCCGCAGGGAATAGCGAAAAGATACGGACGACCGCATAGTCAGCCGCTTTCCAGGTCAGCGGTCGCCCATCCGAGGACTCGCAGATGGAACACCGCTGGAAAATGTCCGGATGACCTCTTGCCGGTAACATGCGGGACAGCTAGCCGAAACACCCTCTGAACAACCTTCGTATAAACTCCACGAAAGCGGCTGAGACGCGACCCGACGATGGGCGCGCATCCGCCGTCTCCCTCATTTCCGGCCTTCTTCTTCACGGCCCTTCCGTACGCCGACAGCGCCGTCCGCGCCAGCAGCTGAGCACCACCGTGTCTCCGATTGAGAGGCGACCCACCATGCCCCTGCGTGTCCAACCGGCCCCGGCACCCGCTCTGCGCAGTGTGCACGCGGCCCTCGGTTCTCCCGCCGGCCTTCGAGGCGACACCGCCCCTCCCGGCCTCCGGGCCCGGGCGGGCTCGGTGCGCCCGGACCTCTCCCTGCCGCTCCACGTGCTGGACGGGATCACCGCATCCGCCGGGCCGCCCCGCACCAGGCTGACCGGCTGGCGCTTCCTGCTGCGGGACGCGCACGGCGTGGCGGGCGCCGCCGACGCGATGCTCACGGCGGACGGCTGGACGTTCTCCCACTTCTGCGGGGGGCCGTTCGTCGCCTCCGCCGAGACCGCCCTGCGCCGCGCCGAGACGCTGCCGGCGACGTACCAGCCGCGTCTGCTGTCGGTGCCGGAGCTCTACATGCTGACGCTGTGGCTGCACGCCGACACGGAGGCCGACGCCGCCGACGGCTCGCCCGCCCCGGCCGATCTGCTGGTGCCGCTCGCTCCGGCCCCGCCCGGGATCGCGGCGCACCGGCCGCACCGCGTCGACGGCCTGCTGCCGCTGCTGACCCGGCGGCTGGGGCCCCCACCCCTGCTGGGCGCGCCCGCCTGATCCGCGACGGCGCGGCCCGGCGGCGGGCGTGAGCGACGGTGGTGCCCCGAGGCCGGACGGCCTCGGGGCACCACCGTCGCTCACGCCCTCTCGCATGACTGGTCGTCCACGGCCCCGACATCACCCGAACGGATGGTTCTGGGCCGGGCAACCGCCTCCCGGGGAGCCCGTCATCGGAACGTGAGGAGAGCCGCGGCGAAATCCCTGCGGAATCCCGGCCGCGGGACAACACTGGGGGGATCGACCGAGAGACACGGGGGCGGCCATGAAGCACGCATCCAACCGCAGCACCACCACATCGCAGCGAAAGAACCCCACCATGTGTCAGCACCAACCGCCCTGCCCGTCAGCCGACTCCACCGACCGGGAGGCCGCCCATCTCGTGGCGCACCATCCGGAGCAGGGCTGGAGCCTGCTGTGCAACGGCGTCCTGCTCTTCGAGGACACCGGCGAACTGCTGCCCGACGGGCAGATCATCGCGCCGCACCGGCCGCTCGGCGCCGAGCACGTCACGACCGCCGCCTGACGGCGGGCGGGCACCGCGCCGCAGCACGACCGCACAGGGGACGGGCCCCCTGCCCGCGCGGGCAGGGGGCCCGTCCCCTGTCGGCACCCGGCGCCGGCCGGGCGCGGCTCAGCCGTCGTACTCGTCCATCGGGGGGCAGGAGCAGACCAGGTTGCGGTCGCCGTAGGCGCCGTCGATGCGCCGCACCGGCGGCCAGTACTTGTCGGCGGCCACGACGCCGGCCGGGAACGCCGCCTCCTCGCGCCCGTACGGGTGCTCCCACGCACCGGCGAGATGCGCGGCGGTGTGCGGGGCGTTGCGCAGCGGGTTGTCCTGCGCGTCCCACTCCCCCGAGGCGACCTTCTCGATCTCGGCCCGGATCGCGATCATCGCGTCGCAGAAGCGGTCCAGCTCCGCCAGGTCCTCGCTCTCGGTGGGCTCGATCATCAGCGTCCCCGCCACGGGGAAGGACATCGTCGGGGCGTGGAAGCCGTAGTCGATCAGCCGCTTGGCCACGTCGTCGATGCTGACGCCGGTGGCCTTGGTCAGCGGGCGGACGTCGATGATGCACTCGTGGGCCACCAGACCGCCCGGGCCGGTGTAGAGCACCGGGTAGTGCGGCTCCAGCCGCTTGGCGACGTAGTTGGCGCCGAGCACGGCCACCTGGGTGGCGCGGCGCAGCCCCTCGGCGCCCATCAGCCGCACATACGCCCATGAGATCGGCAGGATGCCCGCCGAGCCCCAGGGCGCCGCCGAGATCGGCCCCACACCCGTCTCGGGGCCGGCGGCGGGCTGGAGCGGGTGGTTGGGCAGGTACGGCGCGAGGTGGGAGCGGACGGCCACCGGTCCGACGCCCGGGCCGCCGCCGCCGTGCGGGATGCAGAAGGTCTTGTGCAGGTTCAGGTGGGAGACGTCCGCGCCGAACTTCCCCGGCTTGGCCAGGCCCACCAGCGCGTTGAGGTTGGCCCCGTCCACGTAGACCTGGCCGCCGGCCTCGTGCACGGCCGCGCAGATGTCGGTGATGTGCTCCTCGAACACACCGTGGGTGGAGGGGTAGGTGACCATCAGCACCGCCAGCTCCTCGCGGTGCTCGTCGATCTTGGCCCGCAGGTCCTCGACGTCCACGTCGCCGTTCTCGCCGGTCCTGACGACGACGACCCTCATCCCGGCCATCACGGCGCTCGCGGCGTTGGTGCCGTGCGCGGAGGACGGGATCAGGCAGACGGTACGGCCGGCCTCTCCGTTCGCCCGGTGGTACGCCCGTACCGCCAGCAGGCCCGCCAGCTCGCCCTGGGAGCCGGCGTTGGGCTGGATGGAGACCTTGTCGTAGCCGGTGATCTCGGCCAGCCGCTCCTCCAGCTCGCGGATCAGCGTCAGATAGCCCTCGGCCTGCTCGGCGGGCGCGAAGGGGTGCAGTGCGCCGAACTCCGGCCAGGTGACCGGTTCCATCTCGGTGGTGGCGTTGAGCTTCATGGTGCACGAGCCCAGCGGGATCATGCCGCGGTCCAGCGCGTAGTCCCGGTCGGCCAGGCGGCGCAGGTAGCGCAGCATCGACGTCTCGGAGCGGTGCCGGTGGAAGACCGGGTGGGTCAGGTACTCGTCGGTGCGCAGCAGGGAGGCGGGCAGCACCTCTCCGGCGGCCTCGTCCAGCGCCTCGGCGTCCCCGGCCCCGGACTCCACCCCGAAGGCGCCCCACACGGCGGCGAGCTGCGCGCGCCCGGTGGTCTCGTCGCAGGCGATGCCGACGTGGTCGGCGTCGGTCAGGCGCAGGTTGACCCCGGCCTCGCGGGCGGCGGCGACGACCTCGGCGGCCCGGCCGGGCACCCGTGCGGTGACGGTGTCGAAGAACGTGTCGTGGACTACCTCGACCCCGCCCTCGCGCAGCCCCTGGGCGAGGGCGGCGGCGTAGCGGTGGGTGCGGCGGGCGATGGCGGCCAGCCCGTCGGGGCCGTGGTAGACGGCGTACATCCCCGCCATCACGGCGAGCAGCACCTGGGCGGTGCAGATGTTGCTGGTGGCCTTCTCCCGGCGGATGTGCTGCTCCCGGGTCTGCAGGGCCAGGCGGTAGGCCCTGGCGCCGTCGGCGTCCACCGAGACACCCACCAGGCGGCCGGGCAGGCTGCGCGCGAACTTCTCCCGCACCGCCATGAACCCGGCGTGCGGTCCGCCGAAGCCCATCGGCACGCCGAAGCGCTGGCTGGACCCCACCGCGATGTCGGCGCCCAGCTCGCCGGGGGAGGTCAGCAGGGTGAGGGCGAGCAGATCGGCGGCGACGGTGACGACCGCGCCCAGCCCGTGCGCCTCCTCGATCACGCCGCGCAGGTCGCGCACGGCACCGGAGGCGCCCGGGTACTGCAGCAGCACGCCGAAGACACCGCGTTCGGCGGCCTCGGCGGGGATGCCGCCGGACAGGTCGGCTACGACGACCTCCACCCCGGTGGGCTCGGCGCGGGTCTCGATCACGGCGATGGTCTGCGGCAGGCAGTCGGCGTCGACCAGGAAGACGCCCTGCTTGACCTTGCCGACACGCCGGGACAGCGCCATGGCCTCGGCCGCCGCGGTGCCCTCGTCCAGCAGCGAGGCGCCGGAGGTGGGCAGCCCGGTCAGGTCCGCGACCACGGTCTGGAAGTTCAGCAGCGCCTCCAGGCGCCCCTGCGAGATCTCCGGCTGGTACGGGGTGTAGGCCGTGTACCAGGCGGGGTTCTCCATGACGTTGCGCAGGATGACCGGCGGAGTGAAGGTGCCGTGGTAACCCAGGCCGATCATGGAGTGCAGCACCTGGTTGCGCCCGGCCAGGGAGCGCAGCTCGGCCAGGACCTCCGCCTCGCTGCGGGCGGCGGGCAGGTCCAGCGCCTCGGTGCTCTTGATCACCTCGGGTACGGCGGCGGCGGCCAGCTCGTCCAGCGATCCGTAGCCGACCTGCGCGAGCATCTTGGCCTGCTCACCGGCGTCGGGGCCGATGTGCCGCTCCTCGAAGGGAGTGCCCCGCTCCAGCTCCGCGAGGGAGGTGGCGGGAGGAGTGCGGTCTGCTGTCATCTGGAGGCCTCCTGGTCTGCGCGACCTGCGAGGGGCACCGTGGCGCGGGTGCCCGGACGGCCTCCCCCTCTGTCATCGCGACCTGAGAGCTTCACCGGCCCACGTCCGCGGCCCGGTTTTCACCGTCGGTGAGGAGGGGCTGCGGCGTCGTCCGTCGCGGCCCGCCCTGCTTTCCAGAGTGACCTCGCCCGCGCGGTACGTGAGCCTGAGAGATTCCGGGGAGGATTTGCTCCTTCGGCGCCTCCGGCACTGTCACCGGAGGACTCTCCCGCTCGGGGTCAACAGCCACTTCAGAGCCTACCAGCGCCCGGTGGCACCGGCCCGGCCGCGGCCCTCGCCGCCCTGCCCGAGTGGCCGACGCGCCGAATGTGCCGTTTCGTTGTTTGTGGCGACTGTTTGCGAGCAGGCGCCTCTTCGTGCGAGGAGTTGGAGGGACCGCCGTGCAGACCGACATCGACCCGCGGAATCTGATAGGCCTCAAGGCTTTCGACAGCGCCGGGCAGAAGATAGGGACCGTGGACGAGGTGTACCTCGACGACGCCACCGGCGTCCCCGAATGGGCGGCGGTGCGCACCGGGCTCTTCAGCCGCGACGCCTTCGTCCCGCTGGAGCCCAGCGAGGTGGTGGAGGGGACGCTGAAGGTGCCCTTCGAGCGCTCCCTGGTGAAGGAGGCGCCGGACTTCGGCGTGGGCCGCCACCTCTCCCCCGAGCAGGAACTGCAGCTCTACCGCCACTACGGGCTGGGCGTGCCCGGCGCCGGCGCGCCCGCCTCCGACGACGACATGACGTTCGGGCGGATCGCGGGCTCCGAGACCTGACCGTCCCACGGCGGGAGCGGCTCGGAGGGCTCCAGCCCCGGATCGTCGACCGCGAAGGTGCGCACCCGGCCCGGCGGCGATCCGGGCCGCTCGAACCGCACCGTGACCCGCCCCAGGCCGCTGCCCTGCACCCAGCCCGGCCCGTACCGCGCGTGCCGTACGTCCAGACCGGGCAGCCAGTGCCGTACCACCTCCGTTTCCCTCCCGGAGCCCGCTCCGCCCGCCACCGGGGGCGGAGCGGGCTCCGGAGGCCGGGCGCCGGGCAGCCCGGCCGCGCCGGTCTGGGCGAACAGATCCTCCTGGGTGAAGTCGGCCAGCCCGCTCACCCCGACCCCCAGCAACCGCACCCCGGCGGTGGTGTCCACGCCCTCGACGAGCCGGGCGGCGGCCTCCCTCACCACCGCGGGGTCGTCGGTCGGGCCGCGCAGCGTCTCGGAGCGGGTGAGCGTGGAGAAGTCGTAGCTGCGGACCTTGACCACCACCGTGCGCCCGGAGCGCCCCGCGGCCCGCAGCCGCGCGACGCAGCGGTCGGCCAGCCGCGCGACCTCCGCGTGGATCCGCGCGCGGTCGGTGAGATCGGTGTCGAAGGTGTCCTCGACCGAGACCGACTTGGCGTCGCGCTCGGCGACCACCGGCCGCTCGTCGATCCCCTGCGCCATCGCGTACAGCGCTCCGCCGTGCGCCCGGCCCAGCAGCCGCACCAGCTCCGCCTCCCCCGCCTCGGCGATCTCGCCGACGGTGGCTATCCCCGCCCTGCGCAGGGTCTGGGCGGTGGCGGGCCCGACGCCGGGCAGCGTGCGCACCGGCATCGGCGCCAGCAGCGCCCGCTCGCTGCCCGGCGGGATCACCACCAGCCCGTCGGGCTTGGCCTGCTCGGAGGCGATCTTGGCGAGCATCTTGGACCCGGCCAGTCCCACCGAACCGCTGAGCCCGGTGGCGGCGCGGATGTCCCGGCGCAGCCGTTCGCCGACGGCGCGGGCGGCGCCGGCCGACCACTGCCCCGCCCCTCCTCCCGCCCCGCCCGCCTGGAGGTCCACGAACGCCTCGTCCAGGCTGAGCGGCTCCACCAGCGGCGACAGCTCGCGCAGCAGCCCCATCACCACTTCGCTGACGCGGCGGTAGAGCCCGAAACGGGGGGTGAGATAGGCGGCGTTCGGACACAGGCGGCGGGCCTGGGCCATCGGCATCGCCGAGTGCACCCCGAAGACGCGGGCCTCGTAGGAGGCGGTGGCGACCACACCGCGCGGCCCGAGACCACCGACGATCACGGGCTTTCCGCGCAGACTGGGCTTGGCCGCCTGCTCCACGGCGGCGTAGAAGGCGTCCATGTCCAGGTGCAGGACCGTCGGTGTCCCTCTCACACCCGTGATGCTGCCCTACGCCACTGACAGGGGCGACCGCGGCGCCCGCCGGCTGCGCCGCGCCGGCGGTGGCCCGGCCACCGCGCCCGGGTCACCCCGCCCGGTTGCGGCGGCGCGCCAGCTCGTCGGCCGGATTCTCCCCGACGATCGTCTCCCCGGTGTCGACCCGCTCGGCGTGCAGCTGGGACAGGGCGGCCTCGACGTCCCGCCACACCACGCCGACCGCGATACCGAAGACCCCCTGGCCGCCCTGGAGGAGATCGACGACCTCGTCGGGCGAGGAGCACTCGTAGACCGTCGCGCCGTCGCTCATGAGCGTCATCCGCTCCAGGTCCTCGACCCCGCGCGAGCGCAGGTGCCTCACGGCGGCACGGATGTTCTGCAGTGACACCCCGGCGTCCAGGAGCCGTTTGACGATCTTCAGCACGACCACGTCGCGGAAGCTGTAGAGCCGCTGGGTGCCCGAGCCGTACGCCGGGCGGACGCTGGGCTCGACCAGACCGGTACGGGCCCAGTAGTCCAGTTGCCGGTAGGTGATGCCCGCGGCCGCGCACGCCGTCGGTCCCCGGTAGCCGATCAGCCCGGGGGCGGCGCCCTGCGTGGCGGGGGCGGACCGGGCGGGAGGCCGTATGGAGGACCCGCGCAACGGATACGGATCGCCCGCCGCCCTGCTGTCGCCGGTGCTGCTCACGCCGACCCTCCGTCCTTCACGTCCCGCGGATATGCCCGGGACCTGCCCAATCGACGGTAGGCAGTCACTCGGGGTGCGTCAACGATCGCCACACTCGGCACGCCGAGTGATAATCACCCAAGGAGTGGTTTCGCGTGTCCCCGTCGCGGGAATGGGTGCCGGAATGGCCTGGCGCCGACGGCGCTCACTGGTTGCTGGTGCCGAAGTCCTCCGGGGAGATCTGGTCGAGGAACTCGCGGAACTTCTCCACCTCGTCCTCCTGCTCGTCCGGGATCGCGATCCCGGCGTCGTCCAGCACACCGTCGCTGCCGTAGATCGGCGTCCCGGTGCGAAGGGCCAGCGCTATGGCGTCGGACGGGCGGGCACTCACCTCCACACCGCTGGCGAAGACCAGCTCGGCGTAGAAGACACCCTCTCTGAGGTCGGTGATCCGCACAGCGGTGAGCTCCTGGCCGACCGCCTCCAGGACGTCCTTGAACAGGTCATGGGTCAGCGGGCGGGCAGGCGTCATGCCCTGCTGGGCGAAGGCGATCGCTGTCGCCTCCCCCGGACCGATCCAGATGGGAAGATACCGGTCGCCTCCCACCTCTCGCAGGAGAACGATCGGCTGGTTGGAGGGCATTTCGACCCGGACACCCACAACGTCGAGCTCGTTCACACAGCAACCCTAGGACGTGCGCGCCCCCTTTGGGTAGTCGGGCACCCCGCGACCTGCCCATCGCCGGCGCGAAGTCAGCGCAGCCGCGCCTTCAGCGCCGACTGCACCAGGGCCGCGTGCAGCCGTACGGCCAGCGTCGCCAGCTCCCGTGCGGTCGCCTCCGCGTGCGCCCTGGTCTGGGGATTGCGGTGCCGCCGCAGCGGCGCCACGACCTGCTCGACCAGCCCCGCCTCCCGCTCCGCGGAGGCCTTCACCACCCGCAGATGCCGCGGCTCCAGACCGTGCCGGCCCAGGTCCGCGACGATCCGGGCGATGGCGACGGCCTCGGCGTCGTACCCGCCGTCCCCTCCGGGGCGGATCAGGCCGTACGACTCCCACTCCGCCAGTTGCTCCTCCTCCGCCTCCGCCGCGGCCAGGAGCTCCGCGCGCCCCACCCTCGCCGCACGGGGACTCTCCGCGCCGGCGGGACTGTCCGTGCCGTGGTGGGCCGGGACGGCGGCCGAGGCCCGGTCCCCCTCCGGCGCGTCGAACGGGTCGATGGCCTCGGACGGCCTCGCCGGGCCGGGCAGGGCCACCTCCTCGCCGCGGTCGAGCGCGTCGAGCTGCTCCTTGATGACCCGCAGCGGCAGGTAGTGGTCGCGCTGCAGGCGCAGCACCCGGCTCAGGCGCTCCACGTCCGCCGCGGTGAACTTGCGGTACCCCGACGGGGTCCGCTGCGGCTCCACCAGCCCCTCGGACTCCAGGAAGCGGATCTTGGAGATGGTCACCTCGGGGAACTCGTCCCGCAGCAGGTTGAGCACGGCGCCGATGCTCATCGGAGCGGACTTCGCGGCGGCGGTGCCCCTGCGGGCACCGCCGGACCGTGATTGCAGCATGGACGCCCCCGGGGCGGTGGGTCAGACGGTGCGCTGGCTCGCGAAGAAGACCAGCCGGTACTTCCCGATCTGGACCTCGTCACCGTTGTTGAGCACGACCGAGTCGATCCGCTCGCGGTTGACGTACGTGCCGTTGAGGCTGCCGACGTCGGCGACGGTGAACCGGCCGTCCGGGCCGCGCCGGAACTCCACATGGCGGCGGGAGACGGTCACGTCGTCCAGGAAGATGTCGCTCTCGGGGTGGCGCCCCGCCGTCGTCAGCTCGCTGTCCAGCAGGAAACGGCTGCCGGAGTTCGGCCCCCGGCGCACCACCAGCAGCGCCGAACCCATCGGCAGCGCGTCCACGGCCGCCTGTGCCTCGGGGGACAGCGACGGCAGGGCCGTCTGCCCCGTCATCTCGGCGTCGTAGGCCTCGATGCCCGAGATCGAGATGGTGGAGGTCGTCTCCGAGGAACGCTCGGGTACGGCGCCCCCACGCAGCGGCGCTCCGCAGTTGGAGCAGAACCGGCTCGCCTCGGCGGCGCGGTTCCCGCACCTCGCACAGACCGGCAAGTCAGCTCCTCCACCCGTACTCGAGGCTGATGGTGCCTCGGAACCTATGCGGCCGGACGCTCCCCGGTCAACAGAGACAGGGCCGTGACCACCCGAATTGTCGCCGGGCGCGACCTCGTCGCGGAAGAGCGGGCGCTCCGCCCCCTCTGCGGCGGACTCGCCGCCGCGCGGCGCACGGTGCCGGGCGCCGTCACCGGCGTCCTGACGCTTGCCGAACAACTTCCCAAGAAAACTCACGGGCGATTCCCCTCGCACGAAACAGACCCGCCCGTGGGGCAGGACAGACCCTCGATGCTCACGGTGGCCGAACCGGACGCCCTCACAACGTCCCTGGCCTTCGGACAGTTTCCCTTACCCGCAGGTCGGCAAGCGCGCCGACCCCCGGTTTCTTCACGCGTCGGCTCACTGCGATGACGACTGAGCGTAGTCAGGCCGCTTCGCCGATCGCAAGGCATCCACGACGATCTTCTCTGAACGGGTTATGGACACGGTGGCCTGCTCCTTCTCCAGGGACTGGACGACACCGCCCGGGATGTTGAGCGCCGGCTCGAGGTCCTGCGGCGTGCCGATGACCTCGAAACGGTATGGCGAGGCCACCTTGCGGCCGTCGATCCTGATACCGGCGCCGCTGTCGGTGAAGTGGGTGCTCGTCACCACCCGTACTCCGTTGACCTCGATGGCCTCGGCACCCGCGGCGCGCAGCTCCTGGATCGCGTCCAGCAGCATGTGCGCCTCGACCGTGCCCGCGGCGTCGTCCACCGTCATCCGGATACCCGGTCCCTCGGCCGCGACCGTACCCGCCAGCACGCCCAACTGCCGTGCCCTCTCCTCGGTCTGCCGACGCGCCTCCTCCGCCTGGTCCGAGCTGTTCTCCAGTTCGGACTTCTGGTTCTCCAGCTTCCCCCTCTCCTCCTCCAGCCGCTGGGTGCGGCTGTCGAGCTCGTCGAGGATCCGCACCAGGTCCTCCTGCCTCGCACCGCGCAGCGGACTGTTCTCGCTGGTGGAGCGGACCTGGATGGCGAGTCCCAGCCCGAGGACGAACAGCAGCAGTGCCACGGTGAGTTGGTTGCGGTTCACCCGCGGTGGCCACAGCCCGCGGATCAGCCGTTCACGTCCGCCCGGAGAGGGCCCCTCGCCGGCCGGGGCAGCGGGTCCCGAGGACCCGGCCGGCTCCTCCGGCACCTCTGCGGCCCCGTTCCGCTCCTCCTCCGGGTCCCTGCCCGGCGGTGTCGTCCTGTCGTCGCTCATCGCTCACTCACGCCCGGAACACATGCCGCCGGATGGCGGCGGCATTGGAGAAGATACGGATGCCCAGCACCACCACGACGCCCGTCGACAACTGCGCGCCGACGCCCAGTTTGTCACCGAGGAAGACGATCAGGGCCGCCACCACCACGTTCGAAAGGAAGGACACCACGAAGACCTTGTCGTCGAAGATGCCGTCCAGCATCGCGCGCAGTCCGCCGAAGACCGCGTCCAGCGCCGCCACGACGGCGATCGGCAGATAGGGCTCGACGACCGTCGGCACCACGGGACGGACCAGGAGTCCGGCCACGACTCCCACGATGAGGCCCAGAACGGCGATCACGATGTGCTGCCCTTTCCTGTCTTCACGGGCTCTGCCGTACGAACGGTGAGGCTGGGCGCGGCCGGCAGCCGCACCCTGTCCTGGACGGAGATGCCGGTGCGGATGCCGTAGTTGTCCTGGAGCACGTCCAGGTACCGGCCGTCGCTGCTGTCCTGGAAGGCGTCGCTCAGCTCCTCGCCGTCGCCCACCGCGAGCAGGGTGTACGGCGGCACGAGCGGTTTGTTGTCGACGAGTATGGCGTCGCCGGCGGCGCGGATGGCGGACAGGGCCGTCAGCCGCTGCCCGTTGACCGAGATCGCCTCCGCCCCCGACTCCCACAGCCCGTTGACGACCCGCTGCAGGTCCCTGTCCCGCACCCGCCCGGTGTCGGCGAAGCCGGTGCTCTGGCGCGGTCCGCCGCCCTCGCCCGGCCCGGAGTCCTCGGCGTCGTCGACGACGAGCCTGATCCCCGGCCCCTCGACCGGCACCGCCCCGGCCAGCAGCGCGACCACTTCACCGCGGTCGCCGCCGTGTTCCTGGAGCGCCTCGCGCTGCATCGCCGCGACCTCCTCGCGGAGGCCGTCCACGCGGGCCTGCAGGCCATCGGCGTCCCGGCTGCCGTCCTCGATCCGGTCGATCAGCTCCTGCCGCTCCCGCGCCTCCGTGGGCGCCTCGAAACGCGCCTGGGCCGCTCCCAGCGTGACCACCAGCGCGGCCAGGACGAGACCGGCGGCCAGAACGAGCTTCCCGCGCAGTGTGCGGGGCAGCCCGGACCGGCCCTCGGCACCGCGGCGGGCCGCCGCTTCCGCGTAGCCGTCGTCGAGGCTGTGCTCCATCACATTGGTGAGCAGCGACATGGAGGCGTCGGGTCGCGCAGGCCGTGAGGGGGTGCTCCGTACGGGGTGCTGCTGCGACATGCCGCACATCGTCGCACGTCGAGGGCCGTACCGCCGAACGGGGCCTCCACAGCTCCGGAGCGCGTCCGTTCGGCGGTACGGTACCGCGGTTCCCCGGAGCCTTCGGCACCCCGGGAACCGCCGGGCCGTCAGCGTCCGGCGCTGTCGACCACCGCCGACCATTCGTCGAGCAGCGCCTGCGCGGAAGCGTCGTCAGGCCCCTCGGCCCACAGATGGGTGACCGCCTCGGCCGGATCCGGCAGCACCATGACCCAGCGCCCGTCGGACTCCACCACGCGCACGCCGTCGGTCGTGTCGACGAAACGTTCCCCCGCGGCCTCGACGACCCGGCGCATGACCAGGCCCTTGACCGCCCAGGGGGTGGCCAGGTCGCGGCGCAGCACATGGGCCTGCGGGATACGGGCGTCGATCTGGCTCAGGGTGAGCTGGGTACGGGCCACGAGTCCGAGCAGGCGCACGAAGGCCGCCGTGCCGTCGAAGACACTGCTGAACTCGGGCACGATGAACCCGCCCCGGCCGTCGCCGCCGAAGACGGTGGCCTCGTCCCGCCCGACCCTGGTGAGATCGTCCGGCGAGGTCGTGGTCCACTCCACCTGGGTGCCGTGGTAGGCGGCCACCTGCTCGGCGATGCGGGTCGTGGTCACCGGCAGGGCGACCTTCCCGCTGCGCCGCTCCGCGGCGATCAGGTCGAGCATCACCAGCAGCGCCCGCTGGTCCTCGATGATCGTGCCGCGTTCGTCCACGAGGGAGAACTTCTCGCCCACGGGGTCGAAGCGGACGCCGAAGGCCGCCCGGGCCGACGCCACGATCTCCCCCAGCCGCACCAGCCCGGCACGACGGGTGTCCGCGGTCTCCGTCGGCCGCGACTCGTCCAGCCCCGGATTGATCGTCAGCGAGTCGACGCCGAGCCGGCCGAGCAGGCTGGGCAGGACGAGGCCGGCGCTTCCGTTGGAGGCGTCCACGACGACCTTGAGACCGGACTCGGCGACACCGCTGGTGTCCACCGCCCGCAGCAGCGTCCCCGTGTAGGAGTCGAACACGCTGGCCGGGAAGCTCAGGTCCCCGATCTCTCCCGGGAACGCCCTGCGGTACTCCTGGCGGGCGTAGACACGGTCCAGCTTGCGCTGTCCCGCCTGGGAGAGGTCGGCCCCCCGTTCGTCGAAGAACATGATGTCGACGGAGTCGGGGACGCCCGGCGTCGTACGGATCATGATGCCGCCGGCGCTGCCTCTCGCGGTCTGCTGACGCGCCACCGGCAGCGGGACGTTCTCCAGGTCCCGCACGTCGATGGCGCTGGCCTGGAGGGCGGAGATCACCGCGCGCTTCAGGGCGCGCGCGCCTCGGGAGTGGTCGCGGGCCGTGGTGACCGTCGACCCCTTCTTCAGCGTCGTGGCGTACGCCCCCGCCAGCCGCACGGCCAGCTCCGGCGTGATCTCCACGTTGAGGATGCCGGAGACGCCGCGGGCGCCGAACAGATGGGCCTGGCCACGCGACTCCCAGATGACCGACGTGTTGACGAAGGCGCCGGCCTCGACCGTCTTGAAGGGGTAGACCCGGACGTTGCCCTGGACGATGGACTCCTCGCCCACCAGGCACTCGTCGCCGATGACCGCGCCGTCCTCGATCCGGGCGGCTCTCATCACGTCGGTGTTCTTGCCGATGACGCAGCCGCGGAGGTTGGACTGGGGGCCGATGTAGACGTTGTCGTGAACGACGGCCTTGTGCAGGAACGCGCCGCTCTTGACCACCACGTTGGAGCCGATGACCGTGTGCTCCCGCAGTTCGGCGCCGGCCTCCACCTTGGCGTAGTCACCCACGTACAGCGGTCCGCGCAGTACCGCGTCGGGGTGGACCTCCGCGCCTTCCGCGATCCATACCCCCGGGGAGATCTCGAATCCGTCGATCTCGACGTCGACCTTCCCCTCGAGGACGTCGGCCTGCGCCTTCACATAGCTCTCGTGGGTGCCGACATCCTCCCAGTAGCCCTCGGCGACATAGCCGTAGATCGGCTTGCCCTCCTTCATGAGCTGCGGGAATACATCACCGGACCAGTCCACGGGGACATCGGGGTCGACGTAGTCGAAGACCTCCGGCTCCATGACGTAAATGCCGGTGTTGACGGTGTCGGAGAAGACCTGGCCCCAGGTGGGCTTCTCCAGGAACCGCTCGACCTTCCCTTCGTCGTCGACGATGGTGATGCCGAACTCCAGCGGGTTGGGGACCCTCGTGAGACACACGGTCACCATCGCGCCGCGCTCTCGGTGGAAATTGATGAGTTCGGTCAGGTCGAAGTCGGTGAGAGCGTCACCGGAAATAACGAGGAAGGAGTCGTCCTTGAGGGCTTCCTCTGCGTTCTTCACGCTGCCCGCGGTACCCAGAGGCTTTTCCTCGTTGGCGTAGGTGAGCTCCATTCCGAGCTCCTCGCCGTCACCGAAATAGTTCCTGACCAGGGAGGCCAGGAACTGTACGGTCACCACGGTCTCGGTGAGACCGTGCCGCTTGAGCAGCCGTAGCACATGCTCCATGATGGGCCTGTTGGCCACTGGCAGCAGCGGCTTGGGCATACTCGCGGTCATCGGGCGAAGGCGGGTGCCCTCGCCACCGGCCATTACGACGGCCTTCATGTCGGAAGCGTCCTCCTTGAAGAGACGACATACATGCCGACTGTGCCCGGCCGAAGAGACCCGTGAATCTGTTAAAGGGCCACTCGGGTCTCGCAGCCCCCGACGAGAGTCAGGGCCTAGTCGGCTGCGGCGTCCGCCTTGACAAGTCGGCGGACTTGAACCACATAGAGGATTCCTGCCCACCAGTACAGGGTTGTACCCCAGCCTGCGAACGCCCATCCGAAAATAGCAGCCAGTGACGGAAGCCATCCGCTTCCGTCACTGAGCAGCAGCAGCGGGAAGGCGTACATCAGGTTGAAGGTGGCGGCTTTCCCCAGGAAGTTGACCTGCGGTGGCGCATACCCGTGGCGGTCGAGGACCCAGACGGCGACCAGCAGCATGAGCTCACGCGCCAGGAGCAGCCCGGTGAGCCAGAGCGGGAGGATGCCACGCCACGTCAATCCGACCAGGGTGGAAAGGATGTACAGCCTGTCTGCGGCCGGGTCGAGGATGCGGCCGAGACCGCTGACCTGATTCCAGCGCCGGGCGAGTTTGCCGTCCAGGTAGTCGCTCACGCCGCTGAGCGCGAGCACGAGCAGCGCCCAGCCGTCGGCGTTGGGACCTCCGAACTCCGGCCAGAGGATCAGCCACAGGAAGAGCGGCACCCCTACGAGCCGCGCCATGCTGAGGATGTTGGGGATGGTGAGGACACGGTCCGTCTGGACGCGTGTCTCCTGGGCCTCCACCCGGGACCTCCCGTGAGTCCGTGCCAACGATGCTTCCTGACCTTACCCGCAGCGCGAGGCCGGAGAAGGAAGGGGGTCCCGGGAACGGGGCAGAACGCGAGAAAGCCCTGCCGGGGAACCCGGCAGGGCTTTCTCTCCACAAATCGTTCGGCGGCGTCCTACTCTCCCACACGGTCCCCCATGCAGTACCATCGGCGCTGAAAGGCTTAGCTTCCGGGTTCGGAATGTAACCGGGCGTTTCCCTCACGCTGTGACCACCGAAACACCATGACACACACGCACCGCCGGCCAGACGGGTCGTGGTCTCAGAACCCACACAGTGGACGCGAACATCTACGGACAAGCCCTCGGCCTATTAGTACCAGTCAACTCCACCGGTCACCCGGCTTCCATCTCTGGCCTATCAACCCGGTCGTCTCCCGGGAGCCTTACCCCCTTCAAGGGGTGGGAGTCCTCATCTCGAAGCAGGCTTCCCGCTTAGATGCTTTCAGCGGTTATCCCTCCCGAACGTAGCCAACCAGCCATGCCCTTGGCAGAACAACTGGCACACCAGAGGTTCGTCCGTCCCGGTCCTCTCGTACTAGGGACAGCCCTTCTCAAGACTCCTACGCGCACAGCGGATAGGGACCGAACTGTCTCACGACGTTCTAAACCCAGCTCGCGTACCGCTTTAATGGGCGAACAGCCCAACCCTTGGGACCGACTCCAGCCCCAGGATGCGACGAGCCGACATCGAGGTGCCAAACCATCCCGTCGATATGGACTCTTGGGGAAGATCAGCCTGTTATCCCCGGGGTACCTTTTATCCGTTGAGCGACGGCGCTTCCACCAGCCACCGCCGGATCACTAGTCCCGACTTTCGTCCCTGCTCGACCCGTCAGTCTCACAGTCAAGCTCCCTTGTGCACTTACACTCACCACCTGATGACCAACCAGGCTGAGGGAACCTTTGGGCGCCTCCGTTACCCTTTGGGAGGCAACCGCCCCAGTTAAACTACCCACCAGACACTGTCCCCGATCCGGATCACGGACCCGGGTTAGACATCCAGCACGACCAGAGTGGTATTTCAACAACGCCTCCACACACACTGGCGTGCATGCTTCACCGGCTCCCACCTATCCTACACAAGCCGAACCGAACACCAATATCAAGCTGTAGTAAAGGTCCCGGGGTCTTTCCGTCCTGCTGCGCGAAACGAGCATCTTTACTCGTAGTGCAATTTCACCGGGCCTATGGTTGAGACAGTCGAGAAGTCGTTACGCCATTCGTGCAGGTCGGAACTTACCCGACAAGGAATTTCGCTACCTTAGGATGGTTATAGTTACCACCGCCGTTTACTGGCGCTTAAGTTCTCAGCTTCGCGGCGCCGAAGCACCACTAACCGGTCCCCTTAACGTTCCAGCACCGGGCAGGCGTCAGTCCGTATACCTCGCCTTACGGCTTCGCACGGACCTGTGTTTTTAGTAAACAGTCGCTTCTCGCTGGTCTCTGCGGCCACCCCCAGCTCACCGTGCAAGACGGATCACCAGGCGTGGCCCCCCTTCTCCCGAAGTTACGGGGGCATTTTGCCGAGTTCCTTAACCATAGTTCACCCGAACGCCTCGGTATTCTCTACCAGACCACCTGAGTCGGTTTAGGGTACGGGCCGCCGTGCAACTCGCTAGAGGCTTTTCTCGACAGCATAGGATCATCCACTTCACCACATCGGCTCGGCATCAGGTCTCAGGCTCTCGTGCCAGACGGATTTACCTACCTGGCGCCCTACACCCTTACCCCGGGACAACCACCGCCCGGGCTGGACTACCTTCCTGCGTCACCCCATCACTCACCTACTACCGGATCGGGCCGTCGGCTCCACCAGCACCGCACCCCGAAGGATGCGGGCGGCTTCACGGACTTAGCATCACCGGGCTCGGCCCTTGCGCTCCACAGCGGGTACCGGAATATCAACCGGTTATCCATCGACTACGCCTGTCGGCCTCGCCTTAGGCCCCGACTTACCCTGGGCAGATCAGCTTGACCCAGGAACCCTTGGTCAATCGGCGCAGGAGTTTCCCACTCCTGTATCGCTACTCATGCCTGCATTCTCACTCGTGAACCGTCCACCACTGCCTTCCGGCGCGGCTTCACCCGGCACACGACGCTCCCCTACCCATCGACACCCTCGTTGGAGGTCCATGTGCCGATGACACGACGTCGGCGGTGTGCTTGAGCCCCGCTACATTGTCGGCGCAGAATCACTTGACCAGTGAGCTATTACGCACTCTTTCAAGGATGGCTGCTTCTAAGCCAACCTCCTGGTTGTCTCTGCGACTCCACATCCTTTCCCACTTAGCACACGCTTGGGGGCCTTAGTCGATGCTCTGGGCTGTTTCCCTCTCGACCATGGAGCTTATCCCCCACAGTCTCACTGCCGCGCTCACACTTACCGGCATTCGGAGTTTGGCTAAGGTCAGTAACCCGGTAGGGCCCATCGCCTATCCAGTGCTCTACCTCCGGCAAGCAACACGCGACGCTGCACCTAAATGCATTTCGGGGAGAACCAGCTATCACGGAGTTTGATTGGCCTTTCACCCCTAACCACAGGTCATCCCCCAGGTTTTCAACCCTGGTGGGTTCGGGCCTCCACGACCTCTTACAGCCGCTTCACCCTGCCCATGGCTAGATCACTCCGCTTCGGGTCTTGGGCACGCTACTCAGTCGCCCTGTTCGGACTCGCTTTCGCTACGGCTTCCCCACACGGGTTAACCTCGCAACATACCGCAAACTCGCAGGCTCATTCTTCAAAAGGCACGCAGTCACGACACACCGGCAAGCCGGCGTGCGACGCTCCCACGGCTTGTAGGCACACGGTTTCAGGTACTATTTCACTCCGCTCCCGCGGTACTTTTCACCATTCCCTCACGGTACTCTCCGCTATCGGTCACCAGGGAATATTTAGGCTTAAC
>NZ_CP127170.1:425000-1462500 GCF_046529545.1 Streptomyces sp. KL2
ACATATCTGGCGTTGACTTTTGGCACGCTGTTGAGTTCTCAAGGAACGGACGCTTCCTTCGGCACCCCTCCCGGGGCCCCTCCGGGCGCTTCCCTTCGGTGTCTCCGACTCTATCAGCCCCTCCTCCGAATTCTGAAATCCGGATCTTGTCTGCGAACACACAGAACCGAATCGGTTTCTCGGAGGGAGATGAGGTCGGACGTCACTGGCGCCACTGGCGCCGGACGGAGGTATGAGAGTACAGGCGGGTTGATGCGGAGGCAAATCGGTCCGGCGGCCCCGGACAGGCCGCCACGCGCGCGCTCCCCGGAACCGGAGGTTCCCATGTCATACGCTTCTGATCAGTGCGCCGATTCAGGACAACTCAGGACACACGACGACGGCGACCGCTCGGTCTCCGCGCCCGGGAGGCTTTCCATGACCACCGTGACGTCCCCGCTGGCCGGACGTGCCATCGGCCTCGCGGCCGTGCCGGATCCGGTGTTCTCCGGAGTGATGGTGGGGCCCGGGACCGCCGTCGACCCGGTCCGTGAACCGTCCATCGCCGTGGCTCCGGTCGACGGCATCGTCGTCTCGCTGCACGCACACGCCTTCGTCGTCGTGGACGGTGAGGGGCACGGGGTGCTGACGCATCTGGGTATCGACACCGTGCAGCTGAACGGCCAGGGTTTCGAGTTGCTGGCTGCCAAGGGCGACACCGTGCGGCGTGGTGATCCGATCGTCCGCTGGAACCCGGTCGAGGTGGAGGCCGTGGGGAAGTCTCCGGTGTGCCCGGTCGTCGCGCTGGAGGCCACTCCCGACGCGCTGGCCGACGTGGCCGAGGGCGTCGACGTGCCCTCCGGCGGCACGCTGTTCACCTGGCGGTGATCCATCGCCCCCTCGCCGGCCGTGAGGTCTTCGCGGTCGGCGGGCAGGAGGCGGACGCGTCCCGCCTACGAGACGGAACCGGCCGGAGATCCGGAGACGGGTGAGGGTGAGATGGAGACGACACTTCGAGGGATCGGGGTCAGCCACGGGGTGGCGATCGGCGAGGTGCGGCACATGGGCACCGCCGAGTTGGAGCCGCCGACCCGGCGAATCACCGGGGAGGCGGTGCCGACCGAGCTGAGGAGAGCGCGTCAGGCTGTGGAGGCCGTGGCCGCCGACCTGGTCGCGCGGGGGAACCTCGCGGGCGGCGAGGCGCAGGCCGTGCTGGAGGCGCAGGCCATGATGGCCCGGGATCCGGAGCTGATCGCCGATGTCGAACGGCGCATCGCCGTGGGCAGCACCGCCGAGCGTGCGGTGTACGACGCCCTCGCCGCCTACCGGGCGCTGCTCGCGGGCGCCGGCGACTACCTCGCCGGACGGGTCGCGGACCTGGACGACGTGCGGAACCGCATCGTCGCCCGGCTGCTCGGGGTCCCGATGCCGGGAGTGCCGAACAGCGACAGGCCCTACGTGCTGGTAGCGCGTGATCTGGCGCCCGCGGACACCGCGCTGCTGGATCCGTCGCTCGTCCTCGGTTTCGTGACCGAGGAGGGCGGCCCCACCAGCCACAGCGCCATTCTGGCCCGGGCGCTGGGAGTGCCCGCGGTGGTGGCGTTGCGGGGCGCCGTCGAGCTGGCCGAGGGGACGGTCGTCGCGGTGGACGGCAGTACGGGCGCGGTCACCGTGGATCCGGACCCGGAGCAGCGGGAGGAGATGCTCAGGCTCGCCGAGGAGCGGAGGGCGGCACTCGCGTCCGCCACCGGTCCGGGTGCGACCTCCGACGGGCACAAGGTGCCGCTGCTGGCGAACATCGGCGGTCCGGCGGATGTGGCGGACGCGGTGGAGGCGGGCGCCGAGGGCGTCGGCCTGTTCCGTACCGAGTTCCTCTTCCTGGACTCCCGTGGGAAGGCTCCGTCGGAGAAGAAGCAGGTGGAGGCGTACCGGCAGGTGCTGGAGGCGTTCCCGGAGGGGCGCGTCGTGGTGCGGGTGCTGGACGCGGGCGCGGACAAGCCGCTGGATTTCCTCACCCCGGCCGAGGAGCCCAATCCCGCGCTGGGCGTGCGCGGGCTGCGTACGCTGCTCGGCCATCCCGAGGTGCTGCGCGCCCAGTTGCGGGCGCTCGCCAGGGCCGCCGAGGGGCTGCCGGTGTATCTGGAGGTCATGGCGCCGATGGTCGCCGACAGGGCCGACGCCAGGGCGTTCGCCGATGCCTGCCGGGAGGCGGGGCTGCGGGCGAAGTTCGGCGTGATGGTGGAGGTCCCCTCGGCGGCGTTGAGGGCCCGTTCGGTGCTCCAGGAGGTGGAGTTCCTGTCGCTGGGGACCAACGACCTGGCGCAGTACACCTTCGCCGCCGACCGGCAGGTGGGAGCGCTGGCCCGCTACCAGGATCCGTGGCAGCCGGCGCTGCTGGACCTGGTGGCCATGGCCGCGGAGGCGGCCGGGGCGGAGGGCAAGAGCTGCGGTGTCTGCGGTGAGGCCGCCTCCGACCCGCTGCTCGCGTGTGTGCTGGTCGGGCTGGGCGTCACGAGCCTGTCCATGGGTGCCAAGGCCATCCCCTACGTACGTGCGGAGCTGTCCAGGCGCACCATGGCCCAGTGCGAGCGCGCGGCGTCCGCCGCGCGTGCCTCGGACGGCGGTGAGCAGGCGCGGGCGGCCGCGCAGTCGGTGCTCTCCGGGGAGTGAGCGCCGCCCGCCGGTGTGTGGGGTCCGGCCGTCCCGCGGCGGGACGGCCGGACCTCGGGGGCGGGGGTCAGCGGTCCTCCTTCCCTCGCCCGTGCCGTCGCTCCTCCGCCGTGCGCTCCGGCAGCGGGAAGCCGGCCCGGTAGGTGAGGCCGGGCTCCGGCGGGACCGGGTCTCCCGTACGGCTGTCGGTGCAGTAGGCGAAGAAGACCTCCGCCTCGGTGAGCGGGCGGAGGCGGCCGCCTTTCAGGCCCCAGCCGCGCACCTCCTCGTTCCCGTCGCGGGTGGTGCGCATCACCACTCCCCCGGGGCGTCCGGTGGCCAGTCCCGAGGCGAGCACCGTGCGGAAGGCCGATTCCTGGGCGGTGGCCGGCTCCGTCCCGCCGCGCGGTGTGCGCTCGATGCGCAGGACGGCGACCAGAGGGCCGGTGGCCCCGGTGACGCTGCACACCAGGTGGTGGGCGCCCGGACCGGCTCCGGCGGTGAGCCGGTCCAGGATTCCGGCGGCGGCGTCGAGGGCCTCCTGTCCGAGGTCCTTTCCGCAGCCGGGGCAGGTGCCGAGGCCGGTGAGGGCGTCGGTGGCGCGCTCCCCGGCCTCCTGCCGCTCCCAGCCGTCGAGCAGCAGGGGCAGCAGCCGGTCCAGTGGCTGGCCCCGGTAGCGGACGGTGGCCCCGGTGGCGGCGATCTCGGCCACGTAGCGCGCACGGCTGTCCGGGGTGTCGGGGTCGATCCGCTCCTGGGCGCAGAAGTGCGCGTAGTCGTCCGGTTCGAAGAGGCCGACGCGGGTGTGGACGCCCTGGGCGGTGAGCGAGCGCAGCAGTCCTTCCGTCTGCCGCAGGTAGCGGTGGTGGTCGTCGAAGGCGAACGTGGTGTAGCGGCGCATGACCGCGAAACCGGCCGGGTCGGCCACGACGGCGACCGTGCTGGGCGCCTCGCGGCGCAGGGCTCGTCGCGCCGTCCCCGGCCCGCGGCGGTCGCGCCTTCCGTGGTGTGCCATGCCGTCTCCCCCTCGATGGTGCGTTCATCTGGTGACTCACCGTAATCGAGAGGGCTGACAACGGGTCTTTTAAAGGCTCAGGAGGTGCGGCGCTCCCGGGCCAGGCGCTCGTAGAAGCGGAGGAGGCCGACGTCGTCGACCGAGCCGGGGTTGACCGCCCTGTCGAGGTCGGCGCCCTGGAGGAGGCGCTTGACCGGGACCTCCAGCCGCTTGCCGGTGAGGGTGTGGGGGACGCCCTCCACCTCGATGATCTCGTCGGGGACGTGCCGGGGCGAGAGCTGTTCGCGGATGGCGCGCCTGACGCGGTCGCGCAGGGCGTCGTCGAGGACCGCGCCCTCGGCGAGGTGGACGAACAGGGGCATCCAGTAGCCGCCGTCGGGCTGTTCCGCGCCGATGACGAGGGACTCGCGGATCTCCGGGAGGCGTTCGACGACTTCGTATATGTCGGCCGAGCCCATGCGGACGCCCTGCCGGTTGAGGGTGGAGTCGGAGCGGCCGTGGATGACGACGGTGCCGCGCGAGGTGAGGGTGGTCCAGTCGCCGTGCCGCCACACGCCGGGGAACATCTCGAAGTAGCTGTCGCGGTAGCGGGAGCCGTCCGCGTCGTTCCAGAAGCGGATCGGCATGGACGGCATGGGGCGCGTGACGACCAGTTCGCCGACCTCGTCGACCAGCGGCTTGCCGTGCGGGTCCCAGGACTGCAGGTCGGTGCCCAGGCAGGGGGCCTGGAGTTCGCCGATGTGGACGGGGAGGGTGGGGACGGCGCCGGCGAAGCAGCTGCACACGTCGGTGCCGCCGCTGACGGAGGCGATCCACATGTCCTCGGCGACCTCGTCGTGGATCCAGCGGAATCCGTCGGGCGGGAGGGGGGAGCCGGTGGTGGCGACGCACCTGACGCGGGAGAGGTCGAGGTCGCGGCCGGGGTGGACGTCGGCCTTGCGGCATGCCATGACGTACGCGGCGGAGGTGCCGTAGAAGGTGGCGCCGGTGCGCTCGGCCACGCGCCACTGGGCGTCGGTGCCGGGGTGGCCGGGGCTGCCGTCGTAGAGGACGACGGTGGTGCCGGTGAGCAGGCCGGAGACGAGGAAGTTCCACATCATCCAGCCGGTGGAGGTGTACCAGAAGAAGCGGTCGCCGGGACCGAGGTCGCAGTGGAGGCCGAGCTGCTTGAGGTGCTCGACCAGGATGCCGCCCTGGGACTGGACGATGGCTTTGGGCAGTCCGGTGGTGCCGGAGGAGTACAGCACCCACAGCGGGTGGTCGAAGGGGAGGTGCTCGAAGACCGGTTCGGCCGACGTGCCGTCGGCGGCGGTCAGGGCGTCCCACTCCAGGGTGCCCTCGGGGGCCGGGGTGCCGAGCAGGGGGATGTGGACGACGGCGCGCAGGGAGGGCAGTTCGCGGCGCAGTTCGGCGACGGTGTCGGTGCGGTCGTGCCGCTTGCCGCCGTAGCGGTAGCCGTCGACGGTGAACAGGACGACCGGTTCGACCTGCTGGAAGCGGTCCAGGACGCTGCGGGCGCCGAAGTCGGGGGCGCAGGAGGTCCACACGCCGCCGACGGCGGCGGTGGCCAGCAGGGCGACGGCGGCCTGGGGGATGTTGGGCAGGTAGCCGCTGACGCGGTCGCCGGGGCGCACCCCGAGGCGGCGCAGTTCGGCGGCCAGCGAGCCGACCTGGCGGCGCAGCTCCGCCCAGGTGACGGGGGTCGGCTCGTGGCTCTCGTCGACGTACAGCAGGGCGGGGGTGTCGGCGCGGGCGGGGTCCTCGCCGGCGCGCAGGGCGTGTTCGGCGTAGTTGAGGGTGGCGCCGGGGAACCAGCGGGCGCCGGGCATGGCGGGGTCGGCGAGTACGGTCTCGTACGGGGTGGCGAAGCGTACGTCGAACCACTCGGTGACCGCCCGCCAGAAGGCCTCGAGCTCCTCGACGGACCAGCGGTGCAGCGCGGCGTAGCTCGCGGCCGGGTCGCCGGGTACGGCGGCCGGGGCTCCGAAGCGTTCGGCCGCCCATGCCTGGAAGCGGGTGATCCGGGCGCCCTCGATCCGGTCGGGGCCGGGGCTCCACAGGGGCTCCGGCTGGTCTGCGGTCGTCGGTGCGGCGCTGTGCGCGGCGGTCATGGCGGCTCCCGGGCTGTTTCCCACGCTTCGTGTGCGTTCGCCTCCCCGCACCGCTCGGCCCCTGGGATGGTGGCCGGGGGTGTGCGGGTGCGCGGCGGCTGTAGAGGACTGTGCCAGGACTGTGCCATGTGATCGGTTTCCGCACCAGGGCTGGTCCCCCATACCGGGGGGCCGGACGGTGTGGTGCAACCACGGGGGGACGTTCGGTGAACGGCGGTTGAACGGGGCATCGGCCGCTCGTCGGTAATGGCACTCTGATCAGCATGGATGCACGTGGCCTGGTGCGGTCGGTGAGGTTGGTCGGTGCGGCGCAGGGGTTGCGTGCGGCCCGGTCCGCGTGGCGGGGCCGGCGCATGGACGCCCGGACGCTGCCGCGCGGCGGCCGGGAGCGGGCGCGGGTGCCGGGTCCGGCGCGGGGGGCCGAGCCGCGGCCGGGCGGCGGCGTGGTGCACTTCGAGCGGTCGTCGCTGCGGGTGCGGGTGACGGCGGGCGGGATGGTGTTCTGCGGCTGGGACGGCGCGGGGCCCGAGCCGTCGTACGCGCTGGCGGGCGCGTACCCGCAGGCGGACCCGCGGGCGGTGCTGGAGCCGGACAAGGACGGCGGCTGGCGGGTGGTCTCCGAGCGGGTGCTGGTGACGGTGACCCGGCTGGGTGCGGTGGAGGTGCGCACCCCGGGCGGTGTGGTGCTGCGGCGTGACCTGCCGCCGCGCTGGTGGGAGCCGGCGGACGGTGCGGAGGGGGGTGCGGGGAGCCGCTGGACGCAGCGCTCGGAGGTGCCGGCGGACGCGCGGTTCTTCGGCCTGGGCGGGCGGGCGCCCGGGCCGAGGCTGCGCGGCGGCCCGTACCGGCTGTGGAACGCGGGTCCGGTTCCGTTCCGGACCGGGCGCGGCACGCGGTCGCTGACGATGCCGGTGCTGTGGGTGGTGGCGGACGCGGGCGGTCACCTGCTCTTCCACGACAACTCCTGGGACGGCGTGGTGACGCTGCGCGAGGGCGTGGAGGGGGCGGGTTCCGGGCACGACCGGCCGGGCCGGTGCGAGGTGCGGATGTCGGGCGGTCCGCTGCGCTACTGGGTGCTGACCGGTGCGCCCTCGCGGGTGCTGCACGGCTGGCGGGCGCTGACGGGTGCGCCCGTGCCGCCGCCGCGTTGGGCGCTGGGTCACCAGGCGGGCCTGTGGGGGGCGGGGGGCGAGCACGAGGTGCGGCGGGTGGTGGCGGGGTACGCCGAGCGGGGGCTGCCGTTGAGCGCCGTGCACCTGGGGGCGGGCCACCACCGGGGGCGGCGGGGGTTCACGGTGGACTCCGGGCGGTTTCCGGATCTGCCGGCTCTGGCGGCCTCGCTGCGCGGGGCCGAGGGGGGCGGGGTGCGGCTGGTGTCGTGCGTCGACCCCGCGGTGCGGGCGGAGCCGGGCGACGCGGTGTACGACGGCGGGCGGGACGAGGACGCCTTCGTCCGGGGTCCGCTGGGCGGGCCGGTGCGCGGGCTGGGCCTGGCGGGTGAGGCGGTGTACCCGGACTTCACCGATCCACGGGTGCGCAAGTGGTGGGGAGGGCTGTACTCCGAGCGGCTGGCGCGGGGGTTCGCCGGGTTCTGCCACGAGATGAACGATCCGGTCTCCCTCGCCGTCCTCGGCGATCCGACGCTGCCGCGGTCGGCCGGGCACTGCCTGGAGTCGCGCGGCGGTGACCACCGGGAGGCGCACAACGTCTACGCCCTTGCCATGGCCCGCGCGGGTTTCGAGGGGCTGCGGGGGCTGCGGCCCCATGAACGGCCGTTCCTGCTGTCGCGCTCGGGCTGGGCGGGGCTGCAGCGCTACGGCGGCACCTGGACGGACCAGACCTCGGCCGGCTGGGAGGGGCTGCGGGACGCGCTCGCCCAGGTGATCGGGCTGGGGTTGTGCGGGGTGCCGTACTGCGGTGCGGACGTGGGGGGTCCTGCGGGGGCGCCTCGGCCGTCGCCGGAGCTGTATCTGCGCTGGTTCCAGCTGGCCGCGTACCTGCCGCTGTTCCGCACCTCCGCCGTGCCGGGCTCCGGGCGGCTGGAGCCGTGGGAGTTCGGTCCGGAGGTGCTGGGGCACGCGCGGGCGGCCCTGCGCGAGCGGGAGCGGCTGCTGCCGTACTTCGCGACGCTGGCCCGGCTGGCGCACCGCTCGGGGGCTCCGTACGTGCGTCCGCTGTGGTGGGCGGCGCCGAAGGACCGGGCGCTGCGGGAGTGCGAGGACGCGTTCCTGCTGGGGGACGCGCTGCTGGTGGCGCCGGTGCTGGAGCCGGGGGTGGTGCGCCGTACCGTGCGGCTGCCGCGCGGGCGGTGGTACGACACGGCCACGGGACGGGTGCACAGGGGCCCGGGCCAGGTGGTCGTCGAGGCCCCGCCGGCACGGATACCGGTGCTGGCCCGGGCGGGGTCGGTGGTGCCGGTGGCCGGGCCGGAGGGCGGGATCGAGCTGGAGGTGTGGGCTCCGCCGCCCGGGCGCACGGGCGGCGGGGTGGTCGCCGCGGACCCGGGGGACGGCTTCGGGCGGGTGGAGCTGGAGCGGTTCTCGGTGCGGGTGCTGGGCCGGGAGGTGGTGGTGGCGCGGGAGGGGGCCTCGGAAGTGGGGTACCCGGTGCGGGTGCGCGGCGCGGGGGCGTGAGCGCACGGGGAGCGCAGGGCCCTTGCGCGGGGCGCGTGGGCGCTCTTCCAAGACGCACCGGTCACCTGGTAGACGGAGGGGTCATGCCGATCAGGGAACCGATCACACCGCCGTCCGCGCAGCCGGCCGGGAAGTCCTCCGCCCCAAGGCCCGGGGCGCGCTCCCCGGTGGCCGCGGTCCTCCTCGTGCTCGCCGTGCTCCTCGCTCCCACCGTCCTCGTCGCCGCGGCACCGGCCGCGCGGGCCGAGCCGGAACCGAAGGCGCCGCCGGAGTTCGTGGCGCTCTCCGAGGTGGATCCGACGATCCTCCAGGAGATCCGCTACATCACCGCGCACAACTTCGTCGGCGATCCCGTCGACGGGTACCGCAAGCCGATGTGCCTGCTGACCCGCGACGCCGCCGAGGCGCTGCGCCGGGCGCAGTGGAAGCTGCTGTGGCGGGGGTACTCGCTGAAGGTCTACGACTGCTACCGCCCCCAGCGGGCGGTGGACCACTTCGTGGCGTGGGCGCAGGATCTCGGCGACCAGCGGATGAAGGAGGAGTTCTACCCCCGGGTGGACAAGACGCGGCTGTTCTCGGACGGGTACATCGCCGAGCGCTCCGGGCACAGCCGGGGCAGCACCGTCGATCTGACCCTGGTGCGGCTGCCCGCCTGGCCGACCCGGCCGTACGTGCCGGGTGAGCCGCTGACGCCGTGCTTCGCTCCGCGGGAGGATCGCTTCCCGGACAACTCGGTGGACATGGGGACGGGCTACGACTGCTTCGACACCCTGTCGCACACCCTGGACCCGCGGATCACCGGTGAGCAGCGGGCCAACCGGCTGCTGCTGAAGGAGGCGCTGGAGGAGGTGGGCTTCGTGAACTACGAGGCCGAGTGGTGGCACTACACCTTCCGGCGGGAGCCGTTCCCCGACACCTATTTCGACTTCCCCGTGCACCCCAGGTCGCTCACCGGCCGCTGAGCCCCTCCCCGCCGGAGTGCACCGCCCGGCGCCAGGTGTGCCCGGGTGCGGCGCGGCGGAGCGGCGGTACGGCACCACCCCCGTGGGTCCCGTACCGCCGTCATCCGGTGGTGGGGACGCGGCCCGCTCCGCAGCGGTTCTGGGGCCGCCGCACTGTCACCCGTTCGCGACATTTCCCGGACCTTCCGTCCACGTCCGGGGCAGGGCCCACGGCACGGAAATGCTCGTGAACTCTGCGCGAACAACACCTCCGGGCGCTCGGGCCGGCAGCATGCTGGTGCCGTGCGTGCCTGGATGAGCCAACTCCGATTCGCCTATCAGCCGGTCGTGGACCTGGGGACCGGTTCCGTGACGGCCCTGGAGGTCCTGGCCCGCTCCGAGGGGGGCGATGTCGTGGCCGAGGCGTGCCGCGACCCGGAACTGGACGCCGAGCTGGCCGCGCTGGCCCTGCGGTCCGCCGCGCGCCGGGAGGGGCTGCTGCCCCTCCACGTCAACGTCTTCGCCGCCACCCTCGCCGGTCTCGGCGACCTCGCCGCGCTGCGCCGGGCCGTGCGGGACGCCGGCCGCCGGCCGTGGGAGGTGACGCTCGACATCACCCCGCGGCCGGGGCCGGCGCCCCGTGGGGCGCTGGTGTCGGCGGTCGGCGCGCTGCGCGAGGACGGCTTCCGGATCTGCGTGGACGGGGTCGGCGCCGGGGATCCGTCGCTGCTGCTGCTCGCCGACCTCTCCCCCGACCTGCTCAAGGTGGACGCCGAGGTCGTGGCCGGGCTGCCGCACCGGCCCGCCTACCGTGCGGCGGTCGCCGGGCTGCGGCGGTTCTGCGACGGCGTCGGCGCCCTGCTGGCCGTCGAGGGGGTGGAGACCGAGTTGCAGTACGCGTCCGCGCGTGCGGTCGGCGCGCATCTGGCGCAGGGGCATCTGTTCGCTCCGCCCGCGCGCCGTCCCGCCGTCGAAATCCGCGTGCCGGTCTGCCCGCCCGCCGCTCCGCCGGCCGGGAGCGGCGCGCAGGGGCCGTCGGTCGCCGAGTTCCTGCACCCCGCGGCCCTGCTGCCGCTGTCGGCCTCCGCCTCCCAGGTGCGGGCGCTGCTCACCGGCTCGCCGGAGGTGACCGGGGTGCTGCTGGTGGACCCCGACGGAGTGCCGGTGCGCGCGGTGGACCGGGACCGCTTCCTGCTGGCCATGTCGGGCCGGTACGGCCACGCCCTGTACGCCGACCGGCCCGCGGTCCGGCTGGCGGACCGGCCGCGCACGGTGCGGGTGGGCGCCACCGCCTGGGAGGTGCTCGACGTGGTGGCCGCGGGGGACAGCAGCCGTACGGCCGACGACGTGGCGGTCGTGGACGAGGCGGGGCGCTGCGTGGGGGTGGTGCGGCTGGCCGAGGTGATCAGGGCACTGGCCGACAGCCGTATGGATGACGCCCCGGGACTGGATCGGCTCACCCGGACGCCCCGTCCGGGCGCGGGCTGAGCCGTCTACGGGCGGGGTGCCGGGCCGTCAGGACGCCCGGCCGGGCAGGCCGGTGGCCCCGGCGGCCGCCTGTGAGGCGTGCCGCGGGGTGCGGGATGGGGCGGGCCTCCCCGCCCTGCGGGTTGCCTTGACGGTCCTCCTTACCGGAGGAACACTTCCGATTATCAGACGGTATCGCCGCACGTCGGTCTCCATGGCCGGATGCTCCCCGGGGCGGTTCCGCTGGACACGCACGCTCGTCGCGGACGCCGGGCGGGGCGCGGCCGTGCCGTGCCGTGCCGCCGGGCCCGCCGGCACGGCACAACGCACCCCGCAGGGACGCCCGGGGCCGATGCCCGGGGTGAGGGCACGGAGGAGCGGCAATGAATCTTCCCAGCAGCGACATCTTCATCGGCGAGATCATCGGAACGGCGATCCTGATCCTCTTCGGCGCGGGGGTCTGCGCCGCCATCACGCTCAACCACTCCAAGGCGCAGAACGCGGGCTGGATCGTCATCGCCTTCGGATGGGGCTTCGGAGTGCTCGCGGGCGCCTACACCGCGGCGCCGCTGTCCGGAGGGCACATCAACCCCGCCGTGACCGTCGGCATCGCCACTCAGACGGGTGAGAACTGGGACAAGGTCCCGGTCTACATCGCGGGGCAGATCACCGGCGCGATGCTCGGCGCCGTACTGGCCTGGCTGGTCTACTACTCGCAGTTCGCGGCGAACCGCGACAAGGAGACCGCGATGCCGACCCTCGGCATCTTCTCGACGATCCCGGAGATCCGCAGCCCGGTGGCCAACCTGGTCACCGAGATCATCGCGACCGTCGCCCTGGTGCTGCCGATCCTGGCCTTCGGTTTGACCAGGGGCCTGGGCGAGTCCGGCACCGCGCTCCTCATCGTCGCGCTGCTGGTCGTCGGGATCGGCCTGTCCCTGGGCGGCCCCACCGGTTACGCCATCAACCCGGCCCGCGACCTGGGCCCCCGCATCGTCCACACGCTGCTGCCCATCCCCAACAAGGGCACCTCCGACTGGGGATACTCCTGGGTTCCGGTGGTGGGACCGATCATCGGCGGCGTCCTCGGGGCACTCGTCTACAACCTCGCTTTCTGACCCGGGCCGCGGGGAACGGGAGCCAAGGACGGAGAAGGACCGGGAAGAGCGGGAAGGACCGAGGACAACCAGCAGAAGGGGACCGGAGGGACCGCCATGACGGACACCGCAGCCACCTACGTCGCCGCGATCGACCAGGGCACCACGTCGAGCCGCTGCATCATCTTCGACCACGACGGCGCGATCGTCGCCGTCGACCAGCGCGAGCACCGGCAGATCTTCCCCAAACCCGGCTGGGTGGAGCACGACGCCACCGAGATCTGGTCCAAGGTCCAGGCCGTGGTCGCGGGAGCGCTCGCCAAGGCGGGACTGCGCGGCCGCGATCTGAGCGCGCTGGGCATCACCAACCAGCGCGAGACGACCGTGCTGTGGGACCGCGCCACCGGCAAACCGGTCCACAACGCCATCGTCTGGCAGGACACCCGCACCTCCGCGCTCTGCCGGGAGCTGGGCGGCGACGTGGGGCAGGACCGTTTCCGCGACCGGACCGGGCTCCCGCTGGCCAGCTACTTCTCCGGACCGAAGGCCGCCTGGCTGCTGGAGCACGTGCCCGGGCTGCGCGAGCGCGCCGCCGCGGGCGAGATCGCCTTCGGCACCATGGACTCCTGGCTGATCTGGAACCTCACCGGAGGCACGGAGGGCGGCGTGCACGTCACGGACGTCACCAACGCCAGCCGGACGATGCTGATGAATCTGGAGACCCTCCAGTGGGACTCCTCGATCCTGGAGGCCATGGGCATCCCCGAGGCGATGCTGCCCGAGATCCGCTCCTCGGCCGAGGTGTACGGCACCACCTCGGTGGGGACGAGCACCGGGGTGCCGGTGGCCTCCGCGCTCGGTGACCAGCAGGCCGCCGTCTTCGGCCAGACCTGCTACGACGTCGGCGACGCCAAGAACACCTACGGCACCGGCTCGTTCCTGCTGCTGAACACCGGCCACCGCCCGGTGACCTCCAAGAGCGGTCTGGTGACCACGGTGGGCTACCAGCTCGGCGGCGAGCGGCCCGTCTACTGCCTGGAGGGCTCGATCGCCATCACCGGCGCCCTGGTGCAGTGGTTCCGCGACCAGCTCGGGATCATCAGGGAGGCCGCCGAGATCGAGTCCCTGGCCGCGAGCGTGGAGGACAACGGCGGCGCGTACATCGTCCCGGCCTTCTCCGGCCTGTTCGCCCCGTACTGGCGCTCGGACGCGCGCGGCGTCATCACCGGCCTGACCCGCTACGTCACCAAGGCGCACCTGGCGCGGGCCGTGCTGGAGGCGACGAGCTGGCAGACGCGCGAGGTCGTCGACGCGATGTACCAGGACTCCGGGGTGGAGATCACCAGTCTCAAGGTGGACGGCGGCATGACCGCCAACGGACTGCTGATGCAGCACCAGGCGGATGTGCTCGGGGTGCCGGTGATCCGGCCGGTGATCTCCGAGACCACCTGCCTGGGGGCGGCGTACGCGGCCGGTCTGGCCACCGGGGTCTGGTCGGACCTGGAGGAGCTCAGGGCGCACTGGAAGAAGGACGCCGAGTGGACCCCGCGGATGGACGCGGAGCTCCGTGAACGGGAGCACCGCAACTGGCGCAAGGCCGTCGAGCGCAGCCTCGGCTGGGAGGAGGACGGCGACTGAGCGGCCCTCCCCGGTGGGTCCGGCTCCGGGGCCGGACCCACCGGGCGCCGAGGTCCGGGGCCCGGGGTCCGGGGCCCGGGGCGCGCGAGGTCAGAGGGCGCTCTCGCCGCGCCGGGGGGCACCGGCGGCCATGGCGTGCTCGACGACCGAGGCCAGCACCTCGCGCACGGAGCCGCGGTCGCGCACGTCGCACCGCAGGACCGGCACCGCCGCGTCCAGTCCCAGCGCGGTGCGCACCGCCTCCTCCGACGGCCGGCGGGCGCCGTCGGAACGGTTGACGGCCACGGCGTACGGAACGGCGTGCCGCTGGAGGCGGTCGAGCGCGCCGAGGCAGTCCCGCGGCCGGTGGGTGTCGGCGAGGAGCACCGCGCCGAGCGCGCCCTGGGCCAGTTCGTCCCACAGGGGCCGGAAGCACTCCTGTCCCGGGGCGGCCAGGAGGCAGAGGGTCAGCCGCTCGCTCAGGGTGATACGGCCGAAGTCCATGGCGACGGTGGCGGCCTTCCACGCACCGGGTCCCCCCGCTTCCGCCGCACCCCGCGCCCGCCCGGGTCCGCCGGACGGGGGGAGAACCCCGGCCAGGAACTCCTCGGTGCGCAGCGGCCCGACCTCGCTGGCGGAGCCGACCAGGGTGGTCTTGCCCGCTCCGGGTCCGCCCGCCACCAGCACCTTCAGCGCCATCGGCGCGGCGGTGGCGGCGCTTCCCCGGTGCTTCCGGCAGGCGCCGGAGTCCGCGAAGACCATCGGTTCTTCCTCCGCATCTCGCAGTGCGGCCCGCATCCCCGCGGTGCCGCCCGTCGGAGCAAGAGATCGTTCCGTACCGGCGCGGTGACGACAAGTCCCCGGGGCGGCCGGGGCGGAATCCGGCCAAGTACCGCCGGGTGCCGCCGAGTACGGACCTGCGCCACCTCGGCGGGTCGTTTACGGCCGGTATCGTCAGGGAACTGGGCGGTATGCCTGTTTCTCGGAACGTCCGTACCGTCTTCTCGACCGCCCGTTCCGCCGCCCGTTCCGCGCTTCCGGACCCCGAGCGTCCGGGGCGGGTGCTGACCGCGGTGGAGAGGCTGGAGAGCACCCCGCGTCTCGACGCCGCGCTCGGACCGCTGCGGCGGGCCGTGCGCGCGCTTCCACTGGGCGGCGCACGCGACGCCCTGCACGGCCGCTGGCTGGGCCACGCGGTGCACCCGCTGATGGTGCAGGTCCCCATCGGGACCTGGATGTCCGCCGCCGTGCTCGACCTGCTGCCCGGGCAGCGCCGCGGCGCCGACACCCTGGTGGGACTGGGTCTGGCGGCTGCCGCCCCGGCCGCCCTGGCGGGCTGGGTGGACTGGGCCGAGCTGCGCAAGCCGCAGATGCGGGTCGGCCTGGTGCACGCCGCGGCGAACGTCGCGGCCGTGGGTCTGTACTCGGCCTCGCTGACCGCCCGGCTGCGCGGCCGGCGGGCCCGGGGCCGTCTGCTGGGGTTCGCGGGGCTGACGGTGGTGAGCGTGGGAGGGGCCCTGGGCGGCCACCTGGCCTACCGGCAGGCCGCCGCCGTCAACCACGCCGAGCATGTGCCGGCCGTGGTCGAACCCGGCTGGCACCCCATCGGCGACGTGGCGGACCTGCCGGTGGGCGAGCCGGTGCGGCGGTACGTGGGCGAGACACCGGTGGTCGTCGTCCGCGAGACCGGCGGGCAGGTGCACGCCCTGGCCGACCGGTGCAGCCACATGGCCGGACCGCTGTCTCAGGGCACGGTCGCCGACGGATGCGTACGGTGCCCCTGGCACGGCAGCGTCTTCCGCCTGGCGGACGGCTGGAACGTACGCGGTCCCGCGACGTCCCCGCAGCCGGTCTTCGAGACCCGGCTGGTGGACGGCCGGGTGGAGGCGCGCCTGGTCGCGGATCCGGTCCAGGCGCACCGCTCCGTGGCCGGACCGGCCGGACCGGCCTGAGCGGGCCGCCCGCTGCGCTCCGGACGCCTCGGGAGGGGCTCAGAGCGAACGCAGGCCGTTGATCACATCGCGCAGGATGCGCTCGTCCGGCAGCTCGGCCGGGGGCACGGGGCGGGTGACGCGGACCAGCTCGGCCTCGACGAGGTCTCCGACCAGGACGCGTACGACGCCCACCGGCAGATCCAGCACGGCCGCCAGTTCGGCGACCGGCTGAGGGGCCCTGCGGCACCGGGCGACGATGTCGAGGTGCTCCGGGCCGAGGACGCCGGTGTCGCCGTTGGCACCGGCCGCGCCGGTGAGGGTCGGGAGCCGGGTCCCGGGGGCATCGCCCGGCCCGGCCTCCGAAGGTGCGCCGGGGAGCCCGTCCACCGCCTCGGCGACCACCAGCGCGACCGGGTCGATGCGGCCTCCGGTCGCGCTGCGGGTGCGGCCGCGCGTCATGGCGTACGGCCGCACCACCGGTCCGGCGGCGTCGTCGAACCAGCGGTCCGTCATGGCGGGCTCACCCCGCACCGGTCGCGCCGTGCCGGGGCGGGCCGCCCGGACGTTCCGGCTCACCCGCCGCCCGGATGGCGCCCTCCCCCGTGCCGTGCACTGCGGTCATCGGCCGTCCCCCTCCAGTGTGTCGGTCGCGGTGCCGTGTCGTCCGAACCGTCCCCACCGTCCGAGCCGTTCCCGTCCTCCGGGCCGTCCACACCCGTGCCGCCGGGGGAGTTCGCACTCCGCTGCCGGCCGCGCCGCAGTCCGTGCTGGAGCGAGGCCATCCGGGCGCGCGCCCGGTCGGCGTCCCGTCCCCGGGCCCGGCCCTGGTCCCGGCCCTGGTCGCCGTCCCCGCCCGGGATCCGGCCGGTGCCGGGCCGGAGCTCCCGGACGAGTCCGGTGCCGGCGCCCCCGCCGGACGGGCGGTGGGACGGGGGCCGCGGTGCCGGTTGACCGCGGTGGCCGGCGGCACGCCCGCGCAGAAGGGCTCCTGCGCCCCCGCCGCTCTCCCCGGCCTCCTCGGACTCCCCGGCGGACGGCTCCAGTTCGACGGGGCCGACCCGGCCCGCTCCGATGGCGGGCCGGGCTCCGCGCAGCGGAAGCCCCGCGGCGGTCCGGGCGTGGTCGCCGGCGCGGTGCTCGGCGGTGTCCGCCCCCTCCCCCGCCGCCACGGCGCTCCGGGGCGCGGCCGCGATCTCGGTGAGCAGCGCGCCCGGGATGAGCACGACGGCCGTGGTGCCGCCGTAGGGCGAGGGCTGCAGTGAGACGCGGACGTTCTGGCGCCGGCCGAGCCGGGAGACGACGAACAGGCCGAGCCGGTCGGTGTCGGAGAGCCGGAAGTCGGGCGTCTCGGAGAGCCGGAGGTTGGCCTCCAGCAGCGCGTCGGGGGACATGCCCAGGCCCCGGTCGTGGATCTCCAGGGCGAAGCCGCTGGGGACCCGCTCGCCGAGCACCTGGACCGCGGTGTGCGGCGGCGAGAACACCGTGGCGTTCTCCAGGAGTTCGGCGATGAGGTGGGTCAGGTCGGCGATGGCGGCGCCGTCGACCGCCAGCGGGGGCAGCCGCCGCACCTCGATGCGCTCGTAGTCCTCCACCTCGGAGACGGCGGCGCGGACGACGTCCATCAGCGGGATGGGCTTGCGCCACTGGCGCGAGGGCGTGGCGCCGGAGAGGATGACCAGACCCTCCGCATGGCGGCGCATACGGGTGGTGAGGTGGTCGAGCCGGAAGAGGTCGGCCAGTTCCTCGGGGTCCTCGGTGCGGCGCTCCATCGCGTCCAGCAGGGTGAGCTGGCGGTGCAGCAGCACCTGGCTGCGGCGGGCGAGGTTGACGAAGACCTCGGAGACGCCGCGGCGCATGTCCGCCTGTCTGACGGCGGCCTCGACGGCGGCCCGCTGGAGGGTGTCGAGGGCCTGCCCGACCTGCCCGATCTCGTCGCGTCCGTACTCCAGGCGCGGCGCCTCGGTCTCCACGTCGACCCGCTCGCCCGCGGCGAGCCGCCGCATGACGTCGGGCAGCCGTACCCCCGCCGCCTCCCCCGCCGCCCTGCGCAGGGCGCCGAGGTCGCGGACCAGGCCGCGGCCGATGCGCAGGGAGACGGCCACGGAGACGACGACGGCCGCGAAGCCCAGGATCCCGGCGACCGCGGCCCGCAGCAGCACGGAGGCGGCCTCCGGTTCGACGCGCCGGTGGTAGCGCTCGCCGGTCTCCCGGTCCATGCGCCGCAGTTCCTCCAGGACGGCGCCGGAGGTCTTCTGCCAGCGCTCCGCGTCGAAGGCCTTCACCGCTCCCGCGGCGCCGGCGCCGATGATCTCGTCCTCCGCAGCGCGCAGGGCCCGGCCGTCGGTGCCCGACCAGAACCTCTGGTACCTCTCCCGGTCCTCGGCCGGAAGCATCGACAGGTGCGTGCGGTAGGTGAGTTCGCGTTCGGCCACCCGGTCGGAGACGGCCCGCAGCTGCTCCCCGGTCATCCGGCCGGCGGTGAACGCGGCGGCCAGCAGGGCGTCCTCACGGGAGAGGTACTCGCGGGCGCGGGAGAGTCCGATGAGGGCGCGGCCCTCCCTCTCCAGCCGGACGTCGTCGACGCCGCGAATGCCGGTGAGGAGGGCGTGGCAGGGGTCGACGAGGGCGTTGTACTCGTCGTAGGCGTCCTGGCGCCCGGCGGTGTTGTCCGCGACCCGGGCGCGCACCCTGTCCAGCCGGTCGAGCGCGGCGAGGAGGTCGTCCAGGCGCCTGCGGGCATCGCCGTCCAGCTCGCCGCGGACCTCCTCTCCTTCCGCCCGGGCGCGCAGGGCCGCCACCGCCTCGTCGGTGGCGCGCTGTCCGTCGTGCAGGGCGGTCAGGGAGTCCGAGCGGCGCGGGTCGGCGATGTGGACGAGGGTGTGGCGGCGCTCGGCCTGGAGGGCGAGGACGGCTTCCTGGACCGGTTCGCCGAGTTCGCCCATGACGGCCGCGGCGTCGAGCAGCTGGTCCGCCTCGCGGCCGGTGATCACAGTGGCGAACGCCCAGATGGAGGTGAGCGCCACCAGGGGGACCAGCAGCAGCGCCATGATCTTCCGCCGGATCGACTTGCCGCGAAAGCGCATGGCCTCCCCTGTGTCCGACCCGCCGAGCGGGAGCATGGGTTCCCTCAGCAAACGGCGCGAGCCTACTACTGGCAACGCACCGGCCGTGGTCGCGTCCGGGACATCGGGCATCTGTACGGGCGCCTGTCGTGCGCTGTTGTGACGCTGTGTTGTGATACGCCGGATGCCGCACGGTGCGCGGGGAACGCGCGCACGACAGGGCACGGGGAGACCGCATGGGGCTGAGCAGGGCCGACTGGGGACCGGGTGGTTTCGATCAGTTTCGATCGGACCGGGATGAGGACGAGGTGTACGAGGAGAGTGGAGATCCTGTGGGCGCCGGATCGGGGCTGCCCGGTCCGGTGCGGGCGGCGGCCGTGCGCGCGGTCGTCCTCGTGGCCGTGACCCTGGTGCTGGTGATGGTCGCCGTCCTGTGCTCCCTGGCGCAGGTGTGGCTGGCCCTTCCCATGGTGCTCGCGGCGGTGGCGGGCACGGTGGTCACCACCTGGGGGGTGCTGGACGTGTGGGTCACCCGGCAGATGTGGAACCAGCGCAACGGGGTGGTCTCCACACCGAGCAGCGTGGCGCGCGAGCGCCGCGCCTTCCGCCGAAGACACGGCTAGAGGGGGTGGCCGGAGGGCCGGGCTCCCCGGATCCGGCAGCCCCTCCCCGCACCCGGGGACGCTCGCCGCCGCCGTGTCCGGCCCGCCCGCTGCCGTACCCCGGGGCCGTCCGCGATGAGACGGGCGGACGGTGCCTTCCGTGCGAGGGCCGCCGCATCGCGGGCCTCCGCCTCGCCCGGCCCGGGGAGCCGGGACCTCAGTTCGAGGTGCCGGCGGCGGACGCGGGGGCGTCCGCCGCGGTGGTCCCCTCGCTTTCGCCGGGGGCGGCCGGCGCCGGGACGGAGGGCGGAGTGTCCTGCGCCCGGCCGGGGCCGTCGGGGCGGCGGAACATCCGGGTGGCGGTGATCTCGCCGTGCACCGGTTCGGACTCCGGATCCTGCTTGGGCAGACCGGGCCGCAGGTGCTCCTCGACACTGATGTACTTCAGCCCCGCCCGCAGGTCGGCGTCGTTGCGCAACCGGATGACCAGCGGGAACTCCGCCAGCGCCGTGGTGTCGAACAGGCCGGTGGTGTAGATGAGCTGGACGCCGAGCGCGTCGGCCACCGCGCGCTGGAGCTCCAGCAGATAGGTGGCGTTGGCGCGGCCGATGGGGTTGTCGAGGAAGAGCGTGCCCGCGTGCCGGTGCCTGTCGCGGCCCCGGTCGTTGCTGCGCAGCGCGGCCATCGTGCAGTACAGGGCGATGGCCGCGGTCAGCAGCTGGCCGCCGGAGAAGACGTCCCCCATCTGCCCGACCGGCACCCGCTCGGCGCGCAGCACCGCGTCGGGCTTGAGGATCTCCACCGACACCCCGCGCGGCCGGAGGGCGGCGTGGACGCCCCGCAGCAGCAGCGTCATGCCGTCCCGGCGCAGATCGGAGTTGCGGCGGACGGCCGCCCGGGTGGCCTCGTCGATGACCTCTCCCAGTCGCTCGGCGAGGGCTGCCTGGTCGGGGTCCTCGAAGCGGATGCGCAGGAACTCCTGGCCGGACCACTCCCCCAGCCCTCCGGGGAGCCGGGACAGGCGCTGGGCGGAGCGGAGGGTGGCCAGCGAGGACTCCACCAGGCCGCGCAGCCGGTCCACGATGCTGTCCCGGTTGCGCTCCAGCTGGTCGAGCTCGTCGGTCAGGACGCGCAGCCGGGGCTCGAAGGCGGCGGCCCAGGAGGCGGCGTGGTCGGGCAGGGCGGCGGCCGGGAGCTCGCGGATCTGCTGGCGGGCGGGGGTGCGCACCTGCTCGTAGCGGGTGGAGTTGGCGTGCCGCACCAGGACGTCGCTCGCCTCGCGCACGGCCGACTCGGCGGCGGTGAGGTCGGCGGCGCAGCCGCGCAGGGAGCGGCGGGCCTCGGCGGCCGCCTGCCGGGCCTGGTCGAGGGTGCCGGCGTACGGCTCGGGCCGCGCCCCGCCCTCCTCCGGGCCCGTACCGCCCGTGCCGTGCGGGTCGCGCAGCAGGTCGCGGAGCATGGCGGCCAGCTCGTCGAAGGCCCCGGCGGCCTCCTCGGCGGCGCGCTGGGCGCGGACCAGCTCGGCGTGGGCGGCCCGGGCGGCCTCCAGCGCCTCGGTGCGGGCGGCCAGTTCCGTGTTGGCGCCGCGCAGCAGGGTCTGTGCCTGCTCGGCGTCGGCGGGGACCAGCTCCTCCGGCAGTTCGGTGTAGGCGTCCCGCTCCTCGCCGGGAGCAAGTCGCTCGGCCTCGCCGCGCAGCCGGCCGAGCTGCTCGCTGGCGGCCGAGGCGCGGGACTCCAGCATCTGGACCAGCGCCTCGGCGCGGGCCGCGGCGGCTTGCCGGGAGGGGCCGTCGGCGCCGTCGGGCCCCTCCAGGAGCTGGGCTGCGCGGGTGCGGACCTTGTTGGTGAGCCGGTCCAGGGCGGCGCGCGCGGCGCTCTCGTCACCCTCGGCACGCGCCTGTTCGGCACGCAGGTCGGCGCCGACGCCGACCTTCTCGTAGAGCTGGGAGGCCGCGCGGTACGCCTCGCGCAGGGCGGGCAGGGAGGCCGGGGGGCCTGCGGGCGGCGCGGCGGCGTCCGGGCCACCGGCCGCGTCGAGCGTGTCGGGGGCGCCCGCGATCTCGGCGCGCTCGGCGCGCAGCGCACGGGCGGTACGGCGCGCGTCGTCGGCGGCGCGCTGGGCGGCGCGCCGGTCCTCGTCGGCGGCCCGGGCGCGCTCCAGGCATGCGCCGGCCCGGGCCTCGGCCTCGGCCGCCTCGTCGGCCAGCTCCCGCAGCCGTGCCTGCCACTTGGCGCGCTCGCGCAGCCGGAAGGCCAGTCCGGCCAGGGCGTCGGCGGAACGGCGGGCCTGCTGGGCGCGCTCCTGCCTCTCCTCGCGTACGCGGGCGGCCTCGGCCGCGCTCTCCTCGGCCTCGGCCGCGGCGGCGCGGGTCTCCTCCAGGTGCTGCCGGGCGGTCTCGGCGGCCTCGGCGGCGGCCCGCGCCCCGGCGGCCAGCTCGGCCAGGCGGCCGGGCGGGCAGCCGGTGCGCCAGGAGGCGATCCGGGCGGCCAGGGAGCGGTCGGCGGACAGCCGCGCGGCCAGGGCGCGGATCTCCTCGTCGCGGGCGGCGGCGCGCTCGCGCAGCCGGCGGCGCTCGTCGTCGGCGGCGTGCTCGTCGTGCATGGCCGGGTTGGGCGGCACGAGGAACACACCGGAGCCGTCGGAGGCTCCGCCGTCCTCGCCTCCGGGTGCGGGAACGGGTGCCAGCAGCGCGGCGGCGGTGCCGACGGCGACGGCCGAGCGGGGCAGCAGGGCCGCGCCCGACAGGACCTCCCGGGCGCGGGCGTGGCTTCCGGGGTCGGTGATGACGACGCCGTCGACCAGTTCGGGCCGGGCGGCCAGGACGGCGACGTGGTCGGCCGGGTCCACGGACTGGGCGAGGTAGCGCCAGCCGGGCAGGGCGGGGATGCCGTGCTCGCCCAGGTACTCGACGGTGGCCAGGACGTCGGGGCCGGGCGGCAGCAGTCCGCCGTCGCCGAGGGCTCCGAGGATGCGGGAGTCGTCCGCGGCGGCCGTACGCAGGTCGAACAGCTGGCGCTCGGCGGCCGCGACCGACTCCTCCAGCAGCTCGCGCAGGGTCTCGGCGTTGCGGTCCAGCCCCTCGGCGTCCAGCGCGCCGCCGGGACTGGACTCGGCGGGACCGGGCTCCGGGGAAGCCGCCGACCGGTCGCCGGCGGGCAGACCCAGCAGCTCGGCCAGGCGCTCCTCGGCGCCCAGGGTCTCGGCGGCGCGCCGCTCGGCGGCGTACGCGCTCCCGGCCGCCTCGGCGGCGTCCGCGGCGCGGGCCGCGGCCAGCTCGGCGCGGGAGCGGGCCGCGGCGGTCTCCCGGGCGCGCTCGGCGGTGCGCCGGGCGCTCTCGCGCGCGGTCTCCCAGGCGGCGACGGCGGCCTTCTCCGCGTCACTGGCGGCCAGGGCGGCGCGGGCCGGGTCGGCGTCGGGCGAGGAGCCGTCCAGCCAGCCGGCGCGTACGGCCTCGGCCGTCTCCTGCTCGACCTCGGCCAGGCGCTGGCGCAGATGCTCGCTCTCGCTGCGGGCGCGCTGGGCCTCGGTGGCGGCGGCGGTGGCGTCGCGGTGGGCGGCCTCGCCCTCGCCCTGCAGGGCGGTGGAGCGCTCCTCCTCCTCGGCCGCGAGGTGCTCGGCCTTCTCCGCGGCGGCGTGCAGGGCGCGCACCAGCTCGGTGGCCGCCCGGGCGCGGGCGGCCAGCGCGGGGGCGGCGTCGCGCTCGGCCTCCCGGATGGCCGCGGCGACCCGGGCGGCGCGGTCGGCGGCGGCGCGGTGCGCCAGCACCGTCTCGGCCGCCTGCCAGGCGGCGTGCAGGGTGCGGGCCTCGCTCAGCTCCCGGCGCTGGGCGGCGGCGCTCCTCTCACCGGCGGCCAGCGCCAGGGAGGCGTGGCGGTAGGCGAGTTCGGCGGCGATGAGCGCGGCGCGCCCGCGTTCGCGTTCGGCCTCGGCGGCGGACCCGGCGGCGTGGTCGGCCCGCTCGGCGAGTTCGGCGGCGCGTCCGCGCTCCTCGGTGCCCCGGGCGGACAGCCGCCGGGCCAGGGCGCGGGTGCGCTGCTCGGCTCCGGCGTGGACGGCTCGGGCCTGCTCGCGGTGGCGGGCGGCCTCGTCGATGCGGCGCAGCAGGTCCAGCGACCCGGCGGTGAAGTCCTTCTCGGCGGTCAGTTCGGCGCGGCGGCCGAGCTTGTGGGCGAAGCCGTGCACCAGGTCGGCCAGCCCGTCGGTGTCGCGGGTGTCGGTGACCGCGCGCAGCAGCAGATCGGTGAAGTCGGAGTCGTTCTTGACGGCGAACAGGCCGGCGGCCTCCCCCTCGTCGGCGTTCATCTCCCGCTGGTAGCGGAAGAGCTCGGGGTCGAGGCCGAGGTTGCCCAGGTGCTCGTTCCAGCGTTCGTGGACCTCCTCCCAGACCACGTCGAGGTTCGGGTAGGTCTTGCCCGTCTCCACCAGGACGTCGCGGAAGCCCTTCATGGTGCGGCGCCGGCCGCGGGCGGCGGAGGCGCCCTCGGCGACGGGCCGCAGCGCGGTGGACTCGGCCACCGGCAGGGAGTCCAGGTTCATGCCCGGGCCGGGCCGGAAGCTGTACCAGGCCTCGGCGAACTTGCGCGGGTCGCTGGAGACCTGGCGGCCGCGCCACTCGCTGACCTTGCCGACGACGACGGTCTCCCCGGTGAGGGTGTGCTGCCACTCCAGGGCGACGTGCCCGCAGTCGTCGGCCAGCAGGAACTTGCGCAGCACGCCGGAGCTGGCGCCGCCGAGGGTGTTGCGGTGACCGGGCAGCATCACCGAGAAGATCAGCTTGAGCAGGACTGACTTGCCGCCGCCGTTCTCCAGGAAGAGCACGCCGGCGGGCGCGGGGCGGCGCGGCGGGCCGATCGGCTCGTCCTCGAAGAAGTCCGCCTGGGCGGGGGCGGGGCTGGGCACCGGCTCGCCGACCCCGCGCAGGTCCAGCACGGTGTCGGCGTAGCGCGCACCGGCGGGCCCGATGGAGTAGAGGCGGATCCGGGACAGCTCGTACATGGCGGCGGGGCTCTCGTTGCTCTGGCGTCGCTGGGGACGGGGTTCAGCTGTGGAAGGGCAGTCCGGCGTCGGCGGCCGGTTCGAGGGCGTCGGGGTCGGGGGGAGGCAGCAGGGTGGCGCTGCCGTCGCCGACGGGCACGACGCCCAGCTCCAGCAGCTCGGTCATGGCGGCGCTGCCCGCCATGTCGCGCACCTGGAGCTGGTAGCGGGCGGTGGTGCGGTAGGTGCCCCCGGCATCGTCGCCGGTGCGCTGGAGGAAGCCGGAGTCGGCGAGGAAGGCGGCGGCCTTGGCGACGATCCCGGTGGTGGAGCCGGCCAGCCGGCGGGAGTCCTTGGTGGCCCCGGTGGCGCTGCGCCGGGTGTACACCCGCCAGGCGGCCTCCAGGCCGGGCGCGTCGCTGGCCGGGTCGGTGTTCTCGCCCTCCCGCTCGGCGCGCTCCTCCAGTCTCCGGCAGGCCTGGCGGACGAAGGCGTCCACGCCGTTGACGGAGATCCTGCCGACGTAGCCGTCGTCGGCCAGGTCCTCGGGGCGGGGGAAGGCCAGGGCGGCGATGGCCAGATGGGCCAGGCCGTGCAGGAAGCGGTCGGTGGAGTCGGAGGTGGCGCGGCGGGCGTAGTCGCCCATGCGCACGGCGAAGACGGAGTCCTCGGCGGCGGTGACGGCCATCCCCGCGCGCGGGGAGACCTCCAGCACGACCAGCCCGAGGCCGGTGGCGACGGCGTCGGCGAGCCGGGCGAACGCGGGCTCCTCCCGGTAGCGGCGCAGCAGCTCCGCGTACTCGGCGTCACGGGCGGGCAGCAGCTTGGGCTGGAGGCCGAAGGAGACCAGCCGGGCTGCGTCGGCGGCGTCCGGTGGGGAGAGGGGGCCCCTGCCGGACGCGGCGGGGGCGCCGGACCGCTCGGCGGGCTCCGCGCCGGGCCCGCCGTGTCCGCCCGGCTCCTCCTGCTCGTCGTGGACGCCGTAACCGGTGTACGGGCCGTACTCGTTCAAGATGCCACCTCCGTGCGGTCCGCCGCCATACCCGCGGCGTCCAGCAGGGCCGTCCCCACCACGAGGTCGGCACCGCCGAACTCCGGGTCGTCCAGTTCCGTGCCGTCGTCCACGGCGAACAGCAGGCGCCGTTCGCCCTGCCGGTAGGCGGTGCCGACCGGCGGGCTGGCGGCGTGCACCGCCAGCAGGGCCACCAGGTAGGGCAGCTCCGGGTCGCGGCGGCGGGCCTCGGCCAGCAGGCCCGACAGCCGGCGCGGGGCGTCGGCGGGCAGCTCCAGCAGCTCCCGGGCGGCCTCCATCTGCTCCTCGCTGAACCGGCTGTCGTCGGGGGTGGCGACCAGGTCCGGCTCGGGCATCTCGGCGCCCAGGTGCTCGCGGGGCGCGGGCGGGGTGAGCAGCATCTCGGTCAGGTCCCCCAGCCGTACGGCCGCCGGGGCGCGCAGCCCGGTGCCGCGGGCGAAGAAGGCGTCGGTGACCTTGGTGGCCCGCTCCACCGGCAGCGGCAGCAGGGGGGCGAGCAGCTGCCCGTACAGGTCGAGTCCGACGACGGCGGCGGGTGGGGCGAACGCCTGCCGGTCCTGCTCGGCGCGGAAGAGCGGTCCGGCCTCCAGCAGCCGGGACTGGAGCTGGGTGTGGCGTCGGATGCAGTCCTTGACGATGTCGACCAGTTCGGCGGCGCGCAGCTTGTGGCCGGGGTTCTTGTCGGCGGGGGCCTCGTCCCGCGCCCTGCGGATGTTGGTGAGGATCGCGTTCTCGTGGCGGTAGCGGTCGGCGACGTGGTCGAGCGCCTCGGCGATCATGTCGGGGACGGCGTTGAGCCAGTCGACCGCGCGGACGTTGCGCCGGGTGGCCTCCAGGGTGCGGCGCAGCGTCTCGGCGTACTGCACGGTGCGGTAGCGGGCCTGCTCGGCGGCGAGCTGGGCGTCGGCCAGGCGGCCCCGGCTGACCAGCACCTCCAGCTTGACCTCGGCGGCGATCTGCGCGCTGGTGACGTCGGTGTCGAGGGCGCCGACCAGGACGTTGACCGCCTCGTCGGTGGTGCGCAGGTACACGCCTCCGCCCGGCCCCGGCACCTCCTCGATCAGCTTGAAGTCGTAGTCGCGCCGCACGTACTCGCCGTCGGGGCCGAAGGTGCCGTAGACGGCGCGGAACCCCCGGTCGACGCTGCCGACGTTGATCAGGTTCTCCAGGACCCAACGGGCGACCCGCTCGTGCTCGGCGGCGGGCCGCCGCGGCGCCTGGGCCGCGACCCGCGGCAGCAGCCGGGCCACTATCTCCTCGTGGTCGGCGCCGGTGTCGAAGTCCATGTGCAGGGTGACCAGGTCGATGGCGGCCAGCGCCACCTCCGCCATCGAGTACGTGCCGTACTCCCCGGCCAGGTTGGCCTTGCGCGCGTCCAGGTCGTGCAGGGGCGCGGTGCAGGCCAGCGCCCGCAGGCGCCGGGCCAGGCCCTCGTCGGCGGCCGGGCCCGGTGCGGGCCGCGCGGCGCCGGGGGATGAGGCGGATACTGCTGTGGTCACACGGCACAGATTAGGCGCTGGCACTGACAGAGATCGAAACGGCGGGAACGCTCCCGGGCGGCGCGGGTCCCCGGGCCGCCGGGTCAGCGGGCCGCCGCGCCGCCGGAGCCGAGCCGGCCGCGCACCGCGCTCTGCACGCCCTCCTCCTCGGCGGGATCGGCGGCCAGCCGCCGCAGCCGCTCGACGACCCGGGTGTCGCCGGTGGCGGCGTGGCGGGCGGCGATCTCGCGGGTGGACTCCTCGCAGTCCCACAGGCACTCGATGGCGAAGCCCGCCGCGAAGGCGGGGTCGGTGGCGGCCAGGGCGCGGGCGGCCCGGCCGCGCAGCTGGGAGGAGGAGGTCTCGCGGTAGACGTGCCGCAGGAGGGGGGCGGCGCGGTGCACGGCCAGCCGGCCGGCGCCGTCGACCAGCGGCCACAGGGCGCCGGAGTCGGGCCCCTCGGCGCGGACGGTGCGGCGCAGCGCGGCCAGTACCAGGGGGGCGTCCCGCTCCGCGCCGTGGCAGGCCAGCAGCGTGGCGGCCGCCGTGCCCAGGGGGTCCTCGCGCCGCGCCCAGCGGCGGGCGCGTTCGAGCGCGGCGGTGCCGCGCATCCGGGAGAGGGCGTCCAGCGCGGCCCGGGCGACGGTGCCGGAGGGACCGCCCGCGAGGTCCGCGGGGTCGGCGGCGGCCGGCTCCCCCGCGGCGGCCTCGATCAGGTCCAGTGCGGCCGGGTCGCCTCGCTCGGCGAGGTGGCGCAGGGCGACGGCGCGCGCGATGTCGGGGCCGGACCGGGCGGCGTCGAGCAGTTCGGGGCGGTCGTCGGGCCCGGCGACGGCGGCCAGGCAGCGGGCCGCCGCGGCCTCGCGGTGCCGCGGGCCGGGGCCCGGAGCCGCCATGGGCGCCGCGGACCCCGCGGGCGCGGAGGCGAGCGGTCCGTCGGCGGCGGGACGGGCGGCGGAGAGCAGCGGATCGCCTTCCTGGGCCCAGTCGAGCACCGCGCGCACGCTCCAGCCGGGGCGCGGCCCGGCCGGCCTCATCTGGCGCTGCCAGCGGCCGAAGGAGCCCTGCTCACGGGCGCGCCCGAGGCGTTCGCCCTGCTCGGGGCGGGCCGGGTCCTCGGCCCACAGCCGCCAGGGCCTGGGCTCGAAGGCGTCGCGGACGGCCGCCGCCAGCTCGGCGTCGCCCTCGGGGGTGCGCGGGAAGCGCGCCAGGACGGCGGGGCCCAGCGGGCGCAGTCCGGCGTCGTCGTCGCGGACGGCCAGTTCGTCCAGGGCCCAGCGCCAGTTGGCGCCGCGCGAGGCGTAGCGGCGCAGCAGCAGCAGTGCGCCGCGGTCGCCGTAGGAGGCCAGGTGCCCGAGGACGGAGAGGGCCAGCCCGGTGCGTTCCTCGCCGCTGTCGGTGAGGTCGTCGGGGCCGAACAGGTGCTCCTCGATGTCGTCGAGCCCGGCGTCCAGCTCCACGTGGAGCCGTGCGTAGTACAGGGAGCGGTGCTCGAGCCGCCAGTCGCGCCGGGGGTCACAGCGCAGGCAGTGGCTCAGGGCGGCGAGCGCTTCGGCACGCGGGGCCGCCAGAGCGTGCAGCGTGCCGTCGCCGCGGCCCCTCTGGAGGAGGCCGAGCAGCGTACCGCTGGGCGCTATGTCGGAATCGACGGAATCGGCGAACATAAGGTCAGCATCCGGTGCGGGGTGAGGGACTGGCAACGGGATTTCCGCTCTCCGGAGTTCCGGCCGGTCATCGCGGGTTCCTCCCCCGTTCGTCCCGGGTCCTCCCACGGGTTCCCGGCACCGGCGGAAAGCGGTCACTCCGGCCGCCGAAGGATACCGGGATCACGGCGCCGCGCCGAGTCCGCGCGCACGGGCGGTGCGGAGACGGCGGCCCCGGGCGTCCGCGGCCGCAGGACGGCCGCGGGCCCCGGGGCCCGCCCGCCGCTACACCGCCGCCCCGCCCCCGGCCCGCCGGGGGCGGGGCACCTCGGCTGCCGCGCCGGGGGAGCCGGGCGCCGCGGGGAGGGCGAGCGCGATCTCCTCGCGCAGGTCCTCGACCTTGGGGTACCCGGCGTACCGTCCGGTGAGCCGGTACATCTCCCGCAGCCGGTCCCAGGTGCGGTGGGAGGAGGTGTTGCCGATGGTGACCAGGGCCAGCCGCGCGTAGCGGTCCGCCTGCTCGGGGTCGTCTGCGATGAAGCAGGCGGAGGCGAGTGAGATGTAGTCGAGGATCTTCGACCGCTCGCGGCCCTTCTCCCGCAGCCGCAGCGCCTCCTTGGCGTGCTTCTCGGCCGTCCTCGCAGCCGAGGGGTCGTGCTCGGCCAGGGTGCGGTACGCCAGCGCCTGCATCCCGTGCAGGTCGGCCTCGTCGAACAGCTGCATCCAGCTCGGCGGCGGTACGTCCCCCCGGTCGGAGACGAACAGGTCCTCGGCCCGGCCGAGGGTGCGCCGCATCGCCTGGCCGCGCCCCATCGAGGCGTGGGCCCACGCCTCGATGGTGTGGAGCATCGCGCGGGTGCGCGGCAGGGTCTCCTCTCCGCAGCCGGCCTTGGCCAGCTTCATCAGGTCCAGGGCCTCGTCGGGCCTGCCCAGGTGCACCATCTGGCGCGCGGCCCGGGAGACGGCCTCCCCGGCGCGGGGCCGGTCGCCGCCCTCGCGGGCCGCGTGCGCGGCGATGACGAAGTACTTCTGCGCGGTGGGTTCCAGGCCGACGTCGTGGGACATCCAGCCGGCGAGGACCGCCAGGTTGGCCGCCACCCCCCACAACCGCCGCTGGATGTGCGGTGGGTGGCGGTAGGCGAGCATGCCGCCCACCTCGTTGAGCTGGCCCACCACCGCCTTGCGCTGGAGACCGCCGCCGCGGGCCGCGTCCCAGGCGCGGAAGACCTCCACGGAGTGCTCCAGGGACTCGACCTCCTCCACGCCGACGGGTGCGGCCTCGTAGCGGTCGGAGGAGGCGGGGGCGGCGAGGGCGGAGCCGCCCGGCCGGGAGGCGCCCGCCGAAGCCGGATCGTTCCGGAGCCAGTCGTACAGGGCGCTGCTGAGCGCCGGTCCTGCGGTGAGCGCGGCGCCCGCGCCCACCAAGCCGCGTCGGTTGAGCATGAGGTCCATTCCCGTGAATTCGGTGAGGACCGCGGCGGTCTGTTCGGGGGCCCACGGCAGTCCGTGGACGGACTGCCGTCTCCCTGCCTGCCCAGACCGGCTGAACCCGAGGTCCTCGATGGTCACGACACGGCCGAGTCGCTCGGTGAACAGGGTCGCCAGCACCTTCGGCACCGGGTCGCGCGGGGTCTCCCCCATGTCGATCCAGCGCCTCACCCGGGAGGTGTCGGTCGCCAGCTGCGGGTGGCCCATGGCCGCCGCCTGCCGGTTCACGCGCCGGGCGAGTTCGCCCTTGGACCAGCCGGTGAGGCCGAAAAGGTCCGCGAGGCGGGTGTTGGGTCCCTTGGTCACGTCGTAGCCCCCAGGTTCTCGGCTGTGTCGACAGTAGCCCTCGCGGGCCGCCCCCGAAGGGGCGCGCGGGCATTCGCCAGGGTTCGCCAGGGTCCGCCAGATGGTGTGCCACCCGTGTCCGGGTGTGCTGTAGGAACGCGCCATCCCGTCCGGTCGCCGGGCTTCCGCATTCCCCAGGGTGCGGCACGCCCCGGCCGGCCGGGTGGCGCGGCAATCCGTCGGCGCACGAAGGGATCCGGCTCGTCCATGAATCCAACCCCGTCTCCCGTGCCGGCCCCGGTCCGGCCGCGTCCGCGACCGCAGTACGGCACCGTCCTCCCCGAGCCGGTGCGCACGCCGCCCGCGGTCGTCGGCCTGCCCCGGCCGCGCCGGGCGCCCGGCGCGGGGGCCCGCCGGCCGCCGGGGGGCCGGAGCCGTCCGGCCTGCGGGACGGGCGGCTGCGTACCGCCATCGCCTCGGTGCACCGGGTCTGCCCGGAGTTCCAGCCGGTGCAGGTGCTGCGCCGGGGCGGGCGCTCGGTGCTGCTGGCGGGCACCGTCGGCCGCGTCGGCGTGGTCGCCAAGTGCCTGCTGGACCACTCGCCCGCGCGGGTCGAGCGGTTCCGGCACGAGATAGCGGTCTACCGCGCCTTCGTGCGCCACCGGCCGCCGGTGCGGGTGCCCCGGCTCATCGCCGCCGACCCCGACGGCTGCGTACTGGTCGCCGAGCGGGCCCCGGGCCGCCCGATGGCACTCCAGCGGCATCCGCTGGAGCTCCCGTCGCCGACCGACCTGCGCGCGGTGCTGGGCGCGGTGTGCCGGGTGAACGCCTGGCAGCCGCCCGCGGGCCTCTTCGGGGCTCCGGTCGACCACGGTGTGCGGATCGCCCGCTACCACGGGCTGGGGCTGCTGACGGACCGTGACCTGGGCGATCTGCGCAAGCTGCTGCACGGCCTGGCGCGTGGCGGCGTCCGCGCGCAGTTCTGCCACGGCGACGCCCTGCCGGTGAACGTGCTGCTCTCCCCGGCCGGTCCGGTGCTGCTGGACTGGGAGCACGCGGGCTGGTACCTGCCGGGCTACGACCTGGCCACCTTGTGGTCGGTGATGGGCGACAGCCCGATGGCCCGCCGCCGCATCAGCCGACTCGCCCAGGCCGGGGGCCGCGACGCGCGGGACGCATTCCTGGTCAATCTGATGCTCGTCCTCACCCGGGAGGCCCGCACCTGCGAGACGGCCGTGCAGCGCGCCATGCGGGACCCGGGGCCGGCCCCGGGCGGCGACCGGACCGGTCTGCCGAGCACCGGCGAGGAGCAGCGGCTGCTGCTGCGCCGTCTGCACGACGACTGCGCGATGGTCCGGCGCGCGGTGCGGGCGGCGGTGGGCACACGCTGACGACCGGCCCCTGCGGCGTCCCGTCGCCGGGCCGTTCCCGGACCGGCGACGGGACGCCGCGGGGCGCCGCGGGGCGCCGCGGGGCGTCACCGGGCTGGACCTGTGACGCCGCGCAGGTCCGGGCCCACTCCGAGGTGAAGACTCCCCCGGATGGCCTCTGACGTGCGGAAACCCGTCAGCGACGGGTTCTCGCGCGATCGTTGACGGATCGTCGGCCGGCCGATACCCCTGTGGGCAGTCCCGTGCCGCGCCACCGCGGCGTACCCGTCAGGAGGCCGTCTTGCCAGGAGCCGTTCCAGTCCGCCCGTCAGCTTCCCCGCCCGGTTCCGCCCGCCGGCGGCTGCGGGTGCTCACCGCGGCCTCGGTGGCCGCCCTGCTGCTGCCCCTCCTCCCGGCCACCGCCGACGCCGGCGGGCGGGAGCCGGATTCGCTGCAGGAGGCGTTCGCCCGCGCCGCCGACCGGTACCAGGTGCCCGAGAGCGTGCTGCTGGGGGTGTCGTACCTGCAGTCCCGCTGGGACGGCCACCGCGGCGCGCCCAGCGTCTCGGGCGGCTACGGACCCATGCACCTGACCGACGCGCGCACCGCCCTGGCCGAGGACCCGCACCACAGCCACGGCACGGAGGACCCGCGCGGCGACACCGCCCGGGGCACCAGGCAGGTCCACGACGCGGTGCCCGATCCCGCCGCGCTGCCCGCCCGGCTGCGCACCCTGGAGCGGGCGGCCGAGCTGACCGGGCTGGACGAGGAGGAACTGCGGCGGGACCCGGCGGCCAACGTCGCCGGCGGCGCGGCGCTGCTGGCCGCCGCCCAGAAGGAACTGGGCCTGCCGCTCAGCGACGACCCCGCCCAGTGGTACGGAGCCGTGGCGCGCTACCCGGGCTCCGGGGACGCGCGGGCGGCCGGGGTCTTCGCCGACGAGGTCTTCGACGTGCTCCGCGAGGGCGAGCGGCGCACCACCGACTCCGGCCAGCGCGTGGTGCTGGAGGGCGACCCGGACCTGGCCCCGGACACCGCGCAGCTGGACGGCCCGGACCTGCGTCCGGCGTCCTCCGGGAGCGACGGGCCGGTGGAGTGCCCGAGGTCCGTCTCGTGCGAGTGGCTCCCGGCGCCGTACGAGGAGTACACCAATCCCGACGGATCGCCGAACTACGGCAACCACGACAAGGCGGACCGGCCCGCGTCGCAGAAGATCGACTACATCGTGGTGCACGACACCGAGGCGACCTGGGACACCACCCTGCGGCTGGTGCGGAACCCGAAGTACGTCTCCTGGCACTACTCCCTGCGCGCCTCCGACGGCCACATCGCCCAGCACGTCCCCACCAGGGACGTGGGCTGGCACGCGGGCAACTGGTACGTCAACGCCAAGTCGATCGGGCTGGAGCACGAGGGCTTCCTGACCGCACCCGACGCCTGGTACACCGAGGCGATGTACCGCACCTCCGCGCGGCTGGTGCGGTACCTGGCCCACAGGCACGGCATCCCGCTGGACCGCCAGCACATCATCGGGCACGACAACGTGCCGGGCGTGACGTCCGCCAACATCCCCGGGATGCACACCGATCCGGGGCCGTACTGGGACTGGCAGCACTACTTCACGCTGCTGGGCGCGCCCTTCCACCCCACGGCCGCGCCTGACTCGGAGCTGGTGACCATCCGGCCCGACTACGAGAAGCACAAGCCGGTCTACACCCGGTGCGACGGCTCCGGGCAGCCCTGCCCTCCGCACGGTTCGGGCGCGGTGCGGCTGCACACCGGGCCCAGCGCCGACGCCCCGCTGGTGAAGGACGCCGGGCTGCGGCCGGGCGGCGGCGACTCCACCACCGGGGTCAACGACACCGGCGCCCGCGCCTCGACCGGCCAGCGGTACGCGGTGGCCGAGCGCCGGGGCGAGTGGACGGCGATCTGGTACCTCGGGCAGAAGGCGTGGTTCCACAACCCCGCCGACGCGCCGACCGCGGTGGGCTCCCGGGGCCTGGTCGTCACCCCGAGGGAGGGCGTGGAGTCGGTGCCCGTCTACGGCCGCGCCTACCCGGAGGCGTCCGCCTACCCCGAGGGGATCCCGGCCCAGGCGATCTCGCCGCTGCCGTACAAGGTGGGGGCGGGCCAGGCGTACGCGCTGGGGCTGCGGACGAAGGGCGAGTACTACTACGCCAGGACCTTCGACCCCGCGGGCCACGTGGTGGTCCGCGGCGAGGAGGAGTACTACCAGATCCAGCTCGGGCACCGGGTGGCCTTCGTCAGGGCCGCCGACGTCACGGTGCGGCCCGCCCTGCGGTGAGCTGACGGGCGGTCGCACGGCGTGGGGAGGGGCGCTGCGCAGCGCCCCTCCCCACGGTGTCCCTCATGTCCTCGGCCGTCCGCGCCGCCGGTGCGTCAGCGCCGGAACAGCTCCGCGGGCAGCGGCTTCAGCAACTGGTAGAGGTCCTCGGTGATCGGCCGGTCCCAGCTGGCGATGGTGACCAGCACGCCGTCGCTGCGGTCGAACTGGACGCATGAGATCCGGGTCTCCGAGCACAGGATCCGCCGCACGATCAGGAGGTTGTCGTCCAGCATCACCGGGCTCTCCTCCGTCCCGGTGACGGTGACCTCCTCGTCGTTCTCCAGCGCCGCCAGCAGCTGCGCGACCTCGAAGGGGACCTGTCCCTCGGCCGTCTCGCGGGCCGGGGAGCCCTCCGGCAGGTTCCCGATGACCATGGCCGGTCCGCGCCCGCCGAACAGGTCGTAGCGCAGGAAGACGCCCTGGCAGCTTCCGTCCGGCGCGGGCAGCAGTCCGGCTCCGAGGTTGCCCGGCCAGTCCCCCGGGTCCATGGCCAGCACGTCGAAGTCGGGTCCGGCGGGTGTGGCGGCGCTGCGGCGGCGGAGAAAGGACATGCGGCCATGGTACGGGCCCGGTACCGCCGCGGGGCTCCGGCCCGCGGCGCTCCCGCGGCGGGCGGCGGAGGGCGTACGCGGGTGCGAACCGGGTGCGGTGTTCCCGTCCGTCCCCGGTGGGGCACCGCTTCGGGCGGCGCCGCTTCCCCGCACTCCCCGTACGGGGCGGAGCACGGAGTGTCCCCGGCGCTCTTGACCGGCGACCGCCCCTGCCCAAGGGTGGTCCGGCGTATGCGCCGTCATCCTCACCGCCGCGCCCACCGCCCGCCAGGAGGCGTCATGTCCAGGACTGAGGCCGGTGCCGCCGGGGACACCGCCGGACGGGAGGGCCCGCCGCGGCGGACGGCCCGCCTGGAGACGCCCTTCCGCAGCGCCGCCGGTCCCGGTGCCGGGAAGGCCGGGCTCCGCACCCTGCGGTGGCTGCGGGACCTCGGGCTGTTTACCGGGGGAGCCGCGTTCGAGGAGTACGCCCTGCGGCCGGAGCGGGCGGTGGCCCGCTTCTGTCCACGGGCCTCGGACGAGGACCTGATGCCGGCCACCGACGTCAACGGCCGGTTCCTCGTCTTCGGCGACCGGTTCGGCGGCCCCCCGGGACGGCGGCCGCGGGACGTCGCCCGCCTCGTGGACCGCCCGGCCCGCGCCATGGATGGGCGGGAGCCGCCGGCCGGCGCCCCCGCGGGCCCGCTGGTCGAGGGCTTCTGCGGCCTGTGGCACCGGGTCAACGAGGGGATGCCGCCGGTGTGGCGGGACCGCTTCCGCCGGCACCGGCACGGCTGTCCGCCGGCCCGCCACCGGGAGGCGCTCAACCGCTCCGGGGACCGGCTGCCCACGGTGGGGGAGATCCCGGCGGCCCGGCGGCACACCGCCGGCACACAGCCCTGTCCGGATCCGGCCGAGCGCTTCGGCCGCCGCACCCTGCCGTCCGCGCTGCACGTCGGTCACCCGCTGAAGGGGATGCGGCGGCTCGCCGACGAGGTGGCGATCTTCGTCAACGGCATCGTCTCGCCGGACGAGGAGCCGGCCGCCGGCGACGTCGACGACACCGTCGTCCTCCTGCGGCACGGCACCGGCCGCCCGCTCCCGGACCGCGTACGGGAGATCCGCGCCGCCGCCGACGGGCGGGCCGCCCGCTTCCGGGGGCTCGCCGCGAGCCTGCCCGCCCTGCCGGAGGCCATGGGCGTGCCCGGGGAGACGCGGGCGCACGTGGAGGACTACGTCGACGGCATGCGCAACGTGATGCGGGGCGACCCCGACCGGTCCCCGGAGAGCCGGCGCTACGACGGCGCCGGGGTGGCCGCCGTCGGCGGCGGGCGCCTGCGCCCGTGGGCCGGCCCGCCGGACGAGGCAGTGCCGGAACGCGGGATCGGGGCCGCGGGTCCGGTGCGGCCGTGAGACGGGAGACGGACGGCGGGACGACGGTGAACCTCTGGCGCGCGGGCCTGACCCGCGTCCCCGAACAGGTGTGGGAGCACCGGGAGTCGCGTGTGCTGATCCTCGCGGACAACGCTCTCACCTCCCTCCCGCCGCGGATCGGCCGGATGCGGCGCCTGCGCACCCTCGACCTCGGCCACAACGCGCTCACCTCCCTCCCGGAGGAGATCGGGGAGCTGACGGGCCTGGACGGCTGCCTCTACCTCCACGACAACCGGCTCACCGCGCTGCCCCGCTCGCTGGGGCGGCTGCGCTCGCTGACGTATCTGAACGTCGGCGACAACCCGCTGGGCACGCTGCCCGAGGAGGTCGGCTGCATGGCGGGACTGGTGGAACTGCGCGCCCAGCGGTGCGGGCTGCGGGAGCTGCCCGCCTCACTCGGGCGGCTCACCGCGCTGCGGGAACTCTGGCTGCGCGGCAACGCCCTGGCCTCGCTGCCCGCCACCGTCCGCGGGCTGCGGGAGCTGCGGGAGCTGGAACTGCGCGAGAACGCCCTGACACGGGTGCCCGAGGCGCTGCGCGGCCTGTCGCGGCTGCGCCGCCTGGATCTGCGGGCCAACCGGCTGCGCACGGTTCCGGACTGGCTGGAGCGGGAGCTGCCCGCGCTGGAGAAGCTGGACCTGCGCTGGAACGGGGCGGCGGTCGAGCCGAAGCTGCTGGAGGGGCTGGAGCGGCGCGGCTGCGTGGTGCTCGGCTAGGCACGAGGACCGCCCGGGGCGCTCGTCCGCCGTGCCGCGGGGGTTGACTAATGGCACGCTCCGGAAGAAGGTTTCAGCGTTTTCCCGGTCCGTTGAAAGATATTTTCCCCAGGGGGCACGGTATGACAGATTCGGCACGGGATCGCGCACCGGGCCGGGCGCCCGCATCCGGCCCTGCCACGAGCGAGGGCATCGGCCGGCGGCAGCTCGGCCTCCGGGCCCTCGCGCTCGGCGGCGGCCTGGTCCTGGCCTCGGCGCCCGCCGCGGCGGCCCGCTCCCGGGGCGGGCACCCCTCCGCCGCCGGCCGCGCACCCGTCCTGCGCCGCGGCTCCGCACGGCGCGCCGGGCTGCTGGAGCCGCATCTGCGGCGGCTGGTGGAGGACGCGCGGACCTTCCTCGGCCCCTCCCCCGAGCACCCCTGGTACGCGGGCGCGGTCCTGCTGGCCGGGCGCGGCGGCACCGTCGCCCTCCGCGAGGCCATCGGCCACGCGGTGCGCTACTCGGCCTACGACGAGACCACCGGCACCGGCGTCGAACTCCCCGCCGGCGAACAGGTCCCCGCCACCCCGGAGACCGTCTACGACCTCGCCTCCGTCTCCAAGCTGTTCACCGCGATCCTGGCCGTGCGGCAGATCGAGCGCGGCGCACTGGAACTGGAGGGTACGGTCGCCTCCTACCTGCCGGAGTTCGGCGCGGCGGGCAAGGACGGGATCACCGTGCTGCACCTGCTCACCCACACCTCCGGGCTGGCCGCCTGGCTCCCGCTGTACGCCGAGCCCACCCGGGAGGACCGGCTGCGGCGGCTGTGGCGCGAGGCGCCCCTGAACCCGCCGGGCACGGTCTACCGCTACTCCGACCTGAACCTGATCACCCTCCAGCTCGTGCTGGAACGGATCACCGGCAAGGGGCTGGACACGCTGCTGCGCGAGGACGTCACCGGACCGCTGGGCATGCGGTGGACCCGCTACAACCCGCCCGCCTCCTGGAGACCGCGCATCGCCGCCACCGAGGACGCGCGCCGCCCCTGGTCGGGCCTGGACCGGGGCATGGTGCACGGCGAGGTGCACGACGAGAACGCGTACGCCTTCGGCGGCGTGGCCGGCCACGCCGGGGTCTTCTCCTGTGCCTGGGATCTGGCCGTGCTGTGCCGTGCCCTGCTGAACGGCGGCGCGTACGGCGACGCCCGCGTCCTGCGCCCGGAGTCGGTGGACCTGCTCTTCCGCGACTTCAACACCGCCTTCCCCGGCGACGAGCACGGTCTGGGGTTCGAGCTGTACCAGCACTGGTTCATGGGGGCCATGGCGACCCCCCGCACGGCCGGGCACACCGGCTTCACCGGCACCTGCCTGGTGCTGGACCCGACCACCGACACCTTCCTGGTGCTGCTGGGCAACTCCGTCCACCCGGTGCGCACCTGGCGCTCCGGCAGCGCACCGCGCGTGGCCGCCGCCAACCACCTGGCCCGGGCCGTGCCGGTGCGCCCGGCCGAGGGGCGCGAGGCCTGGTTCTCGGGGATGGCGAGCGGCGCCTCGGCCGTGCTCGCCCTGCCCGAGGTCGCGCTCGGCGACGGCGCGGAAGAGGGCGCGGACGGCGCGGGCGCCCGGCTGCGCTTCTCCGTGTGGTGGGACACCGAGCGCACCTTCGACGTCCTGCGCCTGGAGGCGTCCGGCGACGGCGGCGGCACATGGGAGCCGGTGCCGTTCACCACCTCCCGCCCCGGCCAGGCCCCGGTGGAGCGCCCGGAGGGGGCGCTGCACGGCTTCTCCGGGCGGGTCTGGCACCGGGCTCTGGCGGACCTGGGCGCCTGGCGCGGCCGGGCGGTGCGGCTGCGCTGGCGGTACACCACCGACGCCCGCTACGTGGGGCGTGGCGCGTACGTCGACGGGGTCCGGATCGAGGACGGCGGGCGCACGGTGTTCGACGGCTCGCGGCGCGGGGACGCCGGACGCGTGACGGCCGACGGCTGGTCGCTCTCGGCCGACTGACGCCCGGTCACCGCCGGACTCCGCCGGGCGGTCCGGCGTCCCGGCGGCCCCTCCGCCCGTCGGCCCTTCAGACGATGCGCACGGTGGCCAGGTCGGCGAGTCCCGAAACGGTGAGGACCGGGTCCAGCAGCGGCGGGGCGATCAGTTCCAGGCGGCCGGCGTGGGCGAACAGTGCCGCCAGCCCGGCGCTGTCCAGGTAGCCCACGGCGGTGAGGTCCACCACCAGCCGTCCGTCGCCGCCGGCGGCGGCCCGGTCCACCGAGGCCCGGAACTCACCGACGTTGCTCATGTCGATCTCGCCCTCGGCCACGAGGACCGGGGTGCCGTCGGGACGCCGCTGGTCGGTGAGCGTCAGAGGGGTGGTCAACGTGTGATCCTCACATGCATGTCTACGGTGGTTCCGGCGTCGTCGGTGACGATGTCGACCTGGTCCATGAGCGCGCGGATCAGGATCAGGCCGCGGCCGCGGTGGGCGTTGGCCTCGGGCCGCGGTGGCTTCCAGCTCCCGGAGTCGATGACGGTCAGGCGGAGGCCGTCCGCGGTGGCCGCGGCCCTCAGGCACACGGTACGGCCGGGATTGTGGCGGTGGCCGTGCTCGATGGCGTTGGCGCAGGCCTCCCCCGCCGCGACCAGGACCGCCTGCGTCAGGCGCGGGCCGGCGTCCAGGCGCCCCAGCCAGTCGCGCAGGGCGCCGCGGACACGGGCGAGCTGGGCGGAGTCTGCGGGGAAGGCCACTTCCAGGGGCGCGGGATGGCGGTAGAGCAACAGCGCCATGTCGTCGTCGTAGCCGCCGGCCGGTTCCAGGCCGGTCCGGATGGCGTCGGCCAGCTCCTCCAGGTCCGCGGCGCGCCCCCGCCGGGCGGCGGCCGAGGCCGCGGCGATGCCCGCGTGCAGCGGGCGGCTGCGCCGCTCGATCAGACCGTCGGTGTACAGCAGCAGGACGGAGGCCGGCGGCATGGTGCGCGTTCCCGTGGGCCGGGGGCGGCCCGGCTGCACCGCCAGGGGGATGGAGCGGCCCTGGTCGAGCAGTTCGGTGGCGCCGTCCGGATGGGTCAGGATGCCCGGGGGGTGGCCGGCGCTGCTGTAGGCCAGCCGGCCGGTCACGGGGTCGAGCACACCGCAGAAGACGGTGGCGCACGTCGCGCCGGGGATCAGGGCCGCGAACCGGTCGAGCGCGCTCAGCACCTGGGCCGGGTCGGCGAACTGCAGCAGCAGGGCCCGGCAGGCGCTGCGCAGCTGGCCCATGACGGTGGCGGCCTCCAGGCCGCGGCCGACGCAGTCGCCGACGACGATGCCGATACGGCCGTCGGGCAGCTCGACGGTGTCGTACCAGTCCCCGCCGACCTCCAGGGGCCGGGCTGCGGGTTCGTAGCGGACGGCGAACCCCCGCGGCAGGCGGTCGGGGCCCAGGATGGCCCGCTGGAGGGCCAGCGCGGTCTCGCGCTGCTGCTCGAAGGCGTGGACGCGTTGCAGCATCTGCCCGAGGTAACCGCCCAGCACGGCCAGCAGGGTGTGGTCCTCGGAGATGAAGGGCCGCTCCTCACTGGCCTCGACCCACAGCGCCAGCGGTCCGCCGGGATGTTCCAGGGTGATGCCGATTCCGGCCGGCCGGCCGGTGGCCACCGGGTGCAGGGGGTTGCGGCCGCGCAGGGCCTCGACGGCCTCGCGGGCCGGATCGCCCGGCTCCCCCCACGCGGTGCCGGGCACCGCGGCGACCAGCCGGGGCACCCGGTCCGGGCCGTCCCAGGTGACGGCCAGGGCGCGGGGGGCCCGCCACACCCCGCGCAGTTCGTCCAGCGCGGCCCGCAGGGCCTCGGGGACGCTCCCGGCCTCGGACAGCCGTACGCTCAGCGCCGCCAGGGCGGTCTCGCGCTGGGCGGTGAGGCGCTCGGCGGTGACGTCCCGGAAGGTGCCGACCACCATGCGCCTGCCGGTGTCGGGGTCGCGGACCTCGTTGAAGGAGGCGTACACCCACAGCCGGTGCCCGTCGCGGTGTTTGACGGGGGTGATGTAGCTGCCCTTCTCCTCGCCCACGACCTGGGCGAAGGCCTTCTCGATGGCCCGGTGGGCCTCGGGGTCGGTCTCCTCGTCCGGCCACCAGGGGTGCTTGGGCCGGTAGGGCAGGCCCTCCGGACCGTAGCCGAGGATGTCGGTGAAGGCGGAGTTGATCTCGACGACGGCGCCCTCCTCGTCGCAGACGAAGAACGCCTCCTGGAGCGAGTCGACCAGCGCGGTGCGCCACTGCGCGTGGTGGTTGCGCAGTCGTGACAGCTTCACCGCGGTCCGTACCCGTGCCAGCAGCTCCGCGGCGGAGAACGGCTTGACCAGATAGTCGTCGGCGCCCGCCTCCAGCCCCTCGATGGACGCCTCCTGGCCGGCCCGGGCCGACAGCAGCAGCACCGGCACCCCGGCGGTGCGGGAGTCGGCGCGCAGCGCCTCCACCAGCTCCAGGCCGCCCATCCGGGGCATCATCACATCGCTGACGACCATGTCGGGGGCGTCGGCGCGGACCGCCTCCAGTGCCTCCCGGCCGTCGGCGACCGTCGTCACCCGGTAGCCGGGGGCCAGGATCCGCTGGAGGTACTCGCGCATGTCGGCGTTGTCGTCGGCGACCAGCACCCGGGCCCGCGTCTCCCCGGGGACCGGCTGCGCGGACTCCGCCCGCCCGGCGGCCGGTTGTGCGGATTCCTCCGGTCCGGCCTCCCCGCCCCCCTCCGGCAGCCACCGCAGCGCCTCCTGGAGGTAGGGGTCGGCGGCGGAGGCCGGGAACGGTTCGGCGCCCCGTGCCACCGAACCGGCCGGCAGATGGGCCGACCCGAAGGGCACGCGGACGGTGAGGACGGTGCCCCCGCCCCCGGAGCTGTCGGCGGTGATCGTGCCGCCGTGCAGGCCGACCAGCTCCTTCACCAGCGCCAGTCCGATGCCGCTGCCCTCGTTCGAGCGCGCGCGGACGTTCTCGATGCGGTGGAAACGCTCGAACAGCCGCGGCAGCTCGTCCGGGGGCACCCCGATGCCGGTGTCGGACACCCGCAGCACCGCCTGCCCGTCCTCGGCGCGCAGCGTCACGCCGATGGAGCCGTCGAAGGTGAACTTCAGCGCGTTGCTCAGCAGGTTGAGGACCACCTTCTCCCACATGCCGCGGTCGACGTGGACCGGTTCGGGCAGCGCGGGGCAGTCCACCTCGAAGGCCAGACCGGCCCGTTCCACCGCCGAGCGGAAGACGCTGGCCAGTTCCGCGGTGACGGCCGCCAGGTCCACCGGCTCGAAGCGGGCCTGCATCCGCCCCGCTTCGATGCGGGAGAAGTCCAGCAGGGTGTTGACGAGCTTGCCCATGCGCAGCCCGTTGCGGCGGATGACCTCCAGCTCCTCGCGGACCTGCTCACCGGCTCCGGCCAGCTGCCCGCGCAGCTCCTCCAGCGGGCCCATGATCAGGGTGAGCGGGGTGCGGAACTCGTGGCTGATGTTGGAGAAGAACGCGGTCTTGGCGCGGTCCAGCTCGGCGAGTTCCTCGGCCCTGCGCTGCTGGACCTCGTACGCCACCGCCCCGTTGACCAGCGCGGCGGTCTGCCGGGCCACCAGGTCCAGGAAGGTCCGGTAGCTGTCGTCCAGCACGCGCCCGGCGCTGACGGCCAGGACGATCGCCCCGACCGGTCCCGTTCCGGTCTCGCCCGGCAGCGGCAGGACCACCGCCTGTGTGGGCGGCTTCTCCCACTCTCCGGACGGCAGCCGCCCGAACCGCCGCAGGACGTCCTCGACGACCACCGGCTCGCCGGTGGCCAGCACCTGCTCCAGCGGCCAGTCGCCGCGGCCGCCCGGCGGGCCGGGGGCGGTGCCGGGCGGGCTGACGGCGGCCGGGACCGGCTCGCCGCCGGGGCGTCGCAGGTAGACCGCGGCGAACGGCACGTCCCGCTGCGCGCGGCCCAGCACCCGGGCGACCAGCCGGCACGCCTCCCCCACGCTGCGGGCGGTGCCCGCATGGGCGCCCAGGTCCTGCAGCACGGCGAGCCGCCGCTCCCCCACGACACGCTCGGTGGTCTCGTTGCACGCGGTGAACACCCCGCGCACCCGGCCGTCCTCGTCGTGCAGGGGGCTGTAGGAGTAGGTCCAGTACGTCTCCTCCAGGTAGCCGTGCCGCTCCATCTTCAGCAGCAGGTCCTCCGACCAGGTGGCCTTTCCGGTCTCCGTCACCGACCGCAGCATCGGGCCGATGACGTCCCAGATCTCGCCCCACACCTGCCGGCCGGGCCGGGCCAGCGCGGGATGCTTGTTGCCCAGCAGGTGCTGGTAGGCGTCGTTGTACAGCAACCGCAGGTCATCGCCCCACCACAGGAACATGGGGTAGCGGGAGGTCAGGCAGATGCGGCAGGCCGTGCGCAGACTCGCCGGCCAGCCGGCCGGGTCGCCCATCGGGGTGCCCGCCCAGTCGAAGGCGCGCATCCGCTCGGCCATCTCGCTGTGCCCGGGGAAGAGCAGCTCCAGCGGCCCGGCCCCGTCGGCGTCGCCCATCGCCTCTGCCCTCCTCGCCCACCGCGCGTACCGGTGTTCCGCGGTCCCGCGTCACGGATGCGCATATCCACTGGTACGGCGACGATGCGCCGCAACCGGTCCCGTAGGATAAACGCGGCCGGCCACGGCCTGCGGCGCGGTCGGCCCGCGGGGTTCACTCGCCCCGTAAGCGGGCAGTCGATCAGCGTCCCGGCGGATCCGCGCCCCGGAGCGTTCCGTCTCCGGCCCCGGCGCCGTCCCGCCGCTCCGGCCGTGCCGGGGAACGACCGGACCGACCAGCGCGTACAGGAGAACGGGTGCCCGACCGAGATCTGACCGTCACGCTGCGCCCCCACCCCGCAGGTCCCTTTCTGCTGGAGGTGTCCGGCGAGCTGGACCACCACACCGCCGACAGGATGCGCGAGGCGCTGAACGAGCTGCCCCGCGACCGCGGGACCGCGGTCGTCATCGACCTGTCCGGCCTGGTCTACTGCGACTCCAGCGGCATCACCGTCCTGATCACGGCCTACCACCTCACCCAGTCCCTGGGCGGCAGCCTGGCGCTGGCCGGTCTGGACGACGACATCATGCGCGTCTTCGGGATCGTCGGACTGGATCAGATCTTCGCCTTCCACGACAGCGTCGAGGAGGCGGTGGCGGCCCTCGCCGGGTGATCCCGCCGGGTGGACCGGGACCACGGGCCGAAAGCGCGGACCGGGCCGCGGCTCCGGCGGCCCCGGGTCAGTCCGGCACCGCGGCGGCCGGCGAGCAGGGCCGGCGGGCCGCGGCGGGGTCCTCGCCGCCGGGCGCGTCCGGGACGCTCCGCCCGGTGCCGGCACCCGCACCGGAGCCGGTCCACGGGCCGCTGAGCACCCCCGGGTACCCGGGGGGCACCGAAGGACCGGAACGCGGGGGGCGGCCGGCGACGGCCCTGGCGCCGATGCGCACTCCGTACGCCCACTCCGGCAGCCGCCCGGCGGACCCGGGCGACCCCCGGAGCGGGATCCGCTGCCCGTCCGGGCTCCCCGCGCGGCGCGCCTCGGCGGTGCGGCGGCCGAGTTCCGCCGCGTCCCCGGGCCGCTCGTCCGGCTCCTTGGCCAGCAGGTCGAGGATGATCCGCTCCAGGTCCCCGGGCAGGTCGGGGCGGAGTTCCCGCGGCGGCCGGGGCGCGGTCTCGCGGTGGCCGACGAGGACGCCCCAGGTGTCCTCCAGGTCGAAGGGCGGGGCGCCGGTGGCGATCTCGTACAGCACGCAGCCGAGCGAGTACAGGTCGCTGCGGTGGTCGAGGTGGGCTCCGGTTATCTGCTCGGGCGACATGTAGTGCGGGGTGCCCATGGGGAAGCCGCCGGCGGTCCCGGCGGCCGGGCCCGCGCTGCGGTCGAGCCGGGCGATGCCGAAGTCGCAGATCTTCACGGTGCCGTCGGCGGTGCGCACCACGTTGGCGGGTTTGAGGTCGCGGTGGACGATGCCCCGGTCGTGGGTGTAGGCGAGGGCGGCGGCTATCTGCTCGGCGATGTCGAAGAGGTCGGGCACGGGCAGCGGCCGCCGCCCGCCCAGCTCCAGGAGCCGGCTGAGGTCGTACCCGTCCAGCAGCTCCATCACCAGGTAGAGCACCCCGTCGTGCTCCCCGAAGTCGTGGACGACGGTCACGCCGCGGTGCTGGAGCGAGGCCGCGAGGCGCGCCTCGCGGCGGAAGCGCTCCCGCAGCGCCACGGTCTCCCGGGGGCCGGGCCGGCTCCCCGGCGGCTTGAGGCACTTGACGGCGACCTCCCGGTCCAGCGACTCGTCGTGCGCCCGCCACACCTGGCCCATGCCACCGCGTCCGACGAGGCCCAGCAGCCGGTACCGGCCCTGGATCAGTGTGCTCTCCCTCATCGCGCGCTGCCGCCCCCTCTCGCCCGTGCCGCCCCCCGGCCCGCCCAGTATGGGCCCTTCCCCGACCGTGCGGTAAGGCGGCAGGGCGGTCGGCCGGTGCCGGGTGTGCCGGTGCGCACCGGAGCGCCGCCGCCGGGTGCACCGGGGTTTCGGCACGTGCGATGCGGCAACTGCGGACCGGGACGGTTCGCCCGGAACGTGCCGGCGGGCCCCGCCGGGAAGAGGGAGGCGCCGATGTCCCGACCCGTGCCCCTGCGCGTACGCGGCAGCCGGGCGGGCTTCCGGCAGCTCGCCCGGCTGCGCCACGCCCCCGCCTTCCACCCCGACGGCCTGACCTGCACCGGTGAGCTGGCGATGCCCGGTCCCCAGGGGACCGCCTGGGGCGTCCCCTGGCTGGACGGGCTCGGCCGGTACGAGTGCGTGGTACGGCTGTCCCGGGGCGCCGGCCTGCCGCGGCCGCTGCCCGACTGGCTCGGGCTCGCCGTCCGGGCACAGGACGCGGGCGGCCCCGGCCGGCCCGTGGACCTGCTGCTGACCAGCAGCGCCCGGCCCCCCGTGCTGCGCCGGCTGCCCCTGCCGCGCGGCGACGCGCTGGGCGGCCCGTACAGCAGCCTGCTCACCTACCGGGTCGGCGGGCGCGACATGGTGCTGGCCGCCTTCCCGCGCCGCCGGCTGCGCCCGGTCCACGGCAGCCCTCCCGCCCTGCGGCGGGCGCTCGCGGACGGGCCGCTGGTGTTCGACCTGCGGGCGGCCGAGCCGGCGGGCCGGTGGCGGACCTTCGCGGTGCTCACCGTCCGCTCGCCGCTGCGGGAGCCGTCCCGTTCCACCCCGGGCTTCGACGTCCACCGGAACAGCCTGCCGGGGCTGGCGCCGGGCACGGCCTTCGCGGCGGTGCGGCCCGCGGCGTACGAGGGGTCCCGGGAGGGCCGCGGCTGAAAAGCCGTCACCCCGTGCCGTTTCCGTCCGGAAGGCGGGGGTACTCCGAACCGGCCGGTACCCGATTCGCAGTGGAGATGATGACGATGGCCAGCACAGGTCCGAGGACCGCGGGCACGGCGCACCGGGCGCCCGTGATCACCGCAGCCAAGGTGGTCTCCGCGGTTTTCCTGCTCGTGGGGATCCTGGGGTTCATCCCCGGTATCACCACCGACTACGGCGACATGGAGTTCGCCGGACACGAGTCGGGCGCCATGCTGCTCGGCGTCTTCATGGTGTCGATCCTGCACAACCTGGTCCACCTCGCCTTCGGCGTCGTCGGACTGGTGATGGCCCGCAGCGCCGCCGGAGCCAAGGCGTTCCTGATCGGCGGAGGCGTGATCTACCTGCTGCTGTGGATCTACGGGCTGATCATCGACAAGGACAGCGGCGCGAACTTCGTGCCCCTGAACACGGCCGACGACTGGCTCCACTTCGTGCTGGGCGTGGGCATGATCGCGCTCGGCGTGGTCCTGGGCGGCCGCCGCAACGCGGCCCCCTGACCCGGACCGCGCACCCGGACACCTTCCCCTCCCCGGCGGGGCGGCACAGCGCCGCCCCGCCGCTCACCGGCCTGCCGGCCCACCGGAAACGATGAAGAAGGCGAGGAGGCTCCACCATGCAGCCCGCGCCGCCCCCGGGAGCCGCCGAGCTCCTCTTCGTCGGCAACGCCACCCTCCTGATCCGCTACGGCGAGCTGACGCTGCTGACCGATCCCAACTTCCTCCACCGCGGCCAGTACGCCTACCTGGGCAAGGGTCTGCTGTCCCGGAGGCTGAAGGAGCCGGCCCTGCGGGTGACGGACCTCCCTCCGGACCTGGACGCGGTGGTGCTGTCGCACCTGCACGGCGACCACTGGGACCGGGTCGCCCGCCGGAACCTGCCCCGATCCCTGCCGATCGTCACCACCCCGCACGCCTCGCGGCGGTTGCAGGGGCTGCACGGGTTCAGCCGCGCCACGGGCCTGCCCACCTGGCACGACCACGTCCTGGTGCGCGGTGGCAGCCAGGTGCGGATCACGGCGCTGCCCGGCCGCCACGGACCGGGCCCGGTGGACTTCCTGCTGCCCCCGGTGATGGGCAGCCTGCTGGAGTTCGGCGATCCGGGGGGGACGGTACGGCTGCGGCTGTACATCTCCGGCGACACCCTGATGTTCCCCGGCGTCCACGAGATCGCGCGCCTGTGCCCGGACATCCACCTGGCGGTGGTCCACCTGGGCGGTACCACGCTCCCCGGGGGGCTGCTGGTGACCATGGACGCGCTCCAGGGCGCCGACCTCGTCTCCGCGCTGCGGCCCCGTCGCGTGCTGCCGGTGCACTACGACGACTACACCGTGATGAAGTCCCCCCTGTCTGACTTCCTCCGGGAGGCGGAGCGGCCCGGCTTCCCCTCCGGCGTACTGCACTGCCCCCGGGGGGAGCGGGTGACCGTCGACGCCTCCGGCCCGGTCGGGACCGGGCCCGCGCGGCAGGGAGACCCCTGAGAAGCCCGGCCGCCGGCTCCGCGGCAGCGGGAGTCGGACACCCAGAAGGACCTGAAGACCCCAGAGGACCGAGAGGAAGGCCCACAAGGTGCCGAGCACGAGCACGATCACAGCCCAGCACGTGAGGGAGCTGCTCAGCTCCTCCGACCCCGACCCCCGGCTGGTCCTCCTGGAGGGCAGCCCGCGGGTCGTGTCCGCCGCCGAGGCGGGCGCCGACCGCTACCGAGGAGCCGTGGAGGTCGTCTCCCGCGACGACCTCGCCGCCCGGCTCGGCCCGGGGGCGCCCTCCGACCGGGACCTGGAGGCACTGGCCTCCAGGCTGCAGACCGTGGTCTCCGAGCTGGGCGGCTGAGGGACCGCCCGTGCGCGTCCCGCCCGCTCAGGCGGGCGGGACGCGCACGGCCAGCGCCAGTGTGTCGTCGGGGTGGAGGATGACCGTGTGCATGTCCTCGGCGATGGCGCCGGGAACCTCCGCGATGGGCCTGTCCGAGTGGCGGCGGGCCGCCTCGACCAGCCGCTTCTCGCCCTCGCGCGGGTCCTTGCGGCTCTCGGTGAGGCCGTCGGTGTAGAGGATGAGCATGTCCCCGGGCCCCATCCGAACGTGCAGCAGGCGCTCGCTGCCCGGCAGCGGGTAGCCGATGCCCCGCCCGCGCACCTCCAGGTACTCGGGCTCGCCCCCGGCCGGCAGCAGCAGCGCGGGCGGGTGGCTGCCGTTGGCCAGGAACAGGTCGCCGGTGGCCGGGTTGATCCTGGCCAGCAGCACGGTGGACATCAGCTCGCTGTCGAAGGGCATCAGGATCTCGGCGGTCCGGGCGATGATCGACTCCAGCGGGTGCCCCTCCAGCGCCAGGGTCCGTACCGCGTGGGTGACGTTGAGGGCGCCGCGGGTGCTGGTCACACCGTGGCCGAGGGCGTCGACGACGGTGATGTGGACGGTGCCGTCGGGTAGCTGCAGCCAGTCGTACAGGTCGCCGCCGGTGGGCGCGTCGGTGCCGGCCGGCGCGTAGTGGACGGCCATCTCCAGGCCGTCGACCTCGATCGGGGCGGGCCGCAGCGCGTCCTCCAGCTCGCGCAGGGTCTGGCCGTGGGCCTTGCGCAGCTGCTCGTCGCGCTCCTCCAGCTGGACGTAGAGGGCGAGGGTGCCCCGGTTGGTCTCGGCGATCTCGTGCTTGAGCCGCCGGTGCTCGGCGGTGAGGGAGTCCAGACGGGCCAGCACCGCGCGCAGCTCCTGCTCCACCGCGTGGATCTCCGACGTGGGGCAGCCGCTCCCGGCCGCCGCTCCGCCGTTCTGGGCGGGCAGGACCGTGCCCTCGTCGCTCCCCCTGTCCCCCTTGCCCGCGCTGCCGCCGTCACCACGCCGCCCGGGCAGCGGCATGCGCCAGGTGACCGAGCCCCCGGAGGCGAACTGGGCGGGAAGGGGCAGGTCGGCGATGCCGCCGCGGTCGGCCGTCAGATCGCTGAGGGTGTCGAGCGTGACGACGAGCTGGTCCGCCGTCCCACCGGGGGACGGCTCGGCGCACGCCTCCAGCCGTACCGGCCGTCCCGCCGCGATCTCGGTGCGTGCCAGGTCCACCGCGGACATCACCAGCCGGGCCCTGGTCTCCACCGGCACCCGGTGGACGCGCGCGACCTTGCGCACCGCCTGTCGCAGGCTCAGCAGTGTGTGGTGGTGGGAAGTGGTGTTGTCGGTCATGGAACCTCTACGCCGCTTGGACGGTGAGCACGGTGGCGTCGTCGCGGACGCGCCGGTGCCCGTGGGCCAGGGCCGCCGCCAGCAGGGACGGCGGAAGCCGCAGCAGAAAGGTGGGCGGGCTGTGCGACCAGCGGGACTCGATGCCGTCGCTGTGCAGGACGACCGCCGCCCCCCGCGCCAGGGACACGGTGCGCGGCCGGGGGGTGGGGACGTTCCAGCCCACGATCCCGGGCTGACCGGCCATACGGTGGGCCACCTCGCCGTTCGAGAGCACCGTGGCGCGGATGTTGCCCGTGCCGCAGTACTCGGCGCGGTCCGGGTGCACCCGCACCACACCCGTCGCCGCGCCGCGGGTGTGGCGCAGCGAGCGGTGCAGCGAGGCCAGGATCTCGGCCAGGGGGCGGTCGGGGGCGGTGCGGAAGGCCCGCAGGGCCGAGCGGGCCGCCTCGGCTGCCGCCGCGCCGTGTCCCAGCCCGTCGACGACGAGGCCGGTGAGGGCGTCACCGGTGTCGGCCACGGTGCAGGCGTCGCCGCAGTGCTTCTCGCCGTGGGCCGGCAGGCACACCGATCCGACGCCGTACCGGGCCTTCGGCCGTCCGCCGGGAGCGGACAGCCGTGCGTTGACCAGGGTGCCCGAGCCCGGCTGGGTGCGGATGGTGAACTCGGTGGCGATCCGGCGGACCGCGCCCAGTCCCGCGCCGAGGGAACCGGTCGTGGTGTAGCCGTCGGCCATCGAGCGGTCCAGGTCGCGGATGCCGGGGCCGCGGTCGACGGCGGTGATCTCCACCCCGTCGCCCTGGAGCGCCGGCTGTATGTACACCGTTCCGTCGATGGCGTGCTTGACCTGGTTGCTGGCCAGTTCGCTGGCGAGGACGGCCGCCTGGTCGGGCATGGCCCCGGGCAGCCCGCACCGCTGTGCGCAGCGGCGCGCGGCCGAGGCCGCCACGTGGATCGCGCTCTCGTGGTCGATGCGGATCTCGTCGGTCAGGCTCTCCACGGCGGAGGGCGGTCGGCTCACTGCGTGTTCCAGCGGGTCACGCTGATGGTGGTGCCCCTGCCCGGCTCGGTGTGCACCTCGAACTCGTGCATGAGGCGGCGCGCGCCTCCCAGGCCGTGCCCCAGACCGGAGCCGGTGGTGAAGCCGTCGGCCAGCGCCGCCTCCAGGTCGGGGATGCCGGGCCCCTCGTCCCTGACGGTCAGCCGGACGCCCCGGCGTCCCGCGTTCCTGGGGAACTCGATGGTCACCGTGCCGCCGCCGCCGTGGATGTAGGCGTTGCGCGCCAGTTCGCTGGCCGCGGTGACGACGCGGGTCTGGTCGACGAGCCCGAAGCCGGTCTCGACGGTGGCGGCCCGTACCGCGTGCCGGACCGTGATGAGGTCCTCGTCGGTACGGACCGGGTAGGTCGCCCCGGCGCTCGCGGCGCCGCCGCCCGCTTCGACGGGGGCCGCCGAGGCGCCCATCGTCCTTTCACCCGAGAGTTTCACGCCGGGTCCCCCCTTCCGGGGGCCGCGGGGCGTGGTGCCAGCCCAGTGCGGCCATCCCCTGCTCCGCGTTGAGTGCCGTCTCCACTCCGGTGAGTTGCAGGCCCAGTTCGACGAGGGTGATCGCCACGGGCGGCCGCATGCCGGCCACGATCACCCGGGCGCCCAGCAGCCGGGCCATGGTGCTCAGCTCGGTCAGGGTGCGCGCCACGAACGAGTCGATGATCTCCAGCCGGGAGATGTCGATGAGGACACCCCTGGCCCGCTCGGCGGCGATGCGCTCGGTCAGCTCGTCGGCGAAGACGGTGGCCGTCTTGTCGTCGAGCTCGTTGATGAGCCCGGTGACCAGTACGTCACCGAGCCTGAGGATGGGGATGTCCATGGACTGGCGGTCGGTCATCGGCTCTTCGTCGTTCCGGTGGCCGGTGAGTCCTGTCCGGTCATGTCGACCGCCGCGGCCAGGGCGTCGGCGAGGGTGGCCCGGGTGAGGATGGTGGACAGGTCGATGCCCAGCTGGGCGATGGTCTGCGCGATGGAGGGCCGCACGCCGCTGATGAAGCAGTCGGCGCCCATCAGGCGCACCGCGTTGACGGTCTGCATCAGGTGCTGGGCAACGGCGGTGTCGACCGTCGGCACACCGGTGATGTCGATGATCGCCACCCGGGCCTCGTGGGTCTGGATGGCCTGCAGGAGGTTCTCCATCACCACCTGGGTGCGCGCGGTGTCCAGGGTGCCGATCAGCGGCACGGCCAGGGTCTGCCTCCACAGGTGGACCACGGGGGTGGACAGTTCCAGCAGCTGGCGGCTCTGCCGCTGGATGATCTCCTCGCGGCGCTCCACGTAGGCGTTGAAGGACAGGGCGGCGGCCTCGTCCAGCAGCCGGTTGATCGTCAGGGCCGCCGGGAACAGCTCCCGCGGGTCGTGGTTGTCGCGCTCCACGGCCTCCAGCAGGGCGTCCTTGAGCGCCAGGATCGCCAGGGAGGTGGCGGTGGGGGTCGCGCCGCTGCGCTCCCTGCGCAGGGACAGCTCCATGACCGCGCCGCGCAGGTCCTGGTGGGCGTCGACCACGCTCTCCATCCCGTGGTCGCTGTTGAGGGCCCCGCCCAGCAGGACGAGGAGCGCGTCGGCCTCCTCGCGGAGTTCGCCCTCGTCTATCCCGATCGCCGCACGCTCCTGCTGCAACTGCACCCACCGGTCGGCGATCTCGTCGCCGCGCTCGCGGATTGCGGTTGTCAACCGGTCTCGTACGGCTGCGTCGCTGGCGTTCACTGACAGGCCCTCTCACAGTCGTTCGTCGCCGGCCCACGCCCGTGACGTCGGCGTCCGGCTGGATGTACGGAGTGACGGGACGGCACCGTTCACCCCTTTTGTTGCCGTCCGGCAAATGTTAGCAGCGGCCACGGAGGCTGCCAGCCCCAACTGACGCCGCATCAGAGCCCGGTGGAACTCACCGGCTCTTGACGTGCCCTTCCCTGAAACCGGCCTCCAATGCGTCCCGATCGATTGTTTCCATTTGACAACTGTGTACGCAGCACAACAATCTTTCCCTGTCGCACCCGCCCCGACCGGCCATCACGCCAGGACTCCCCCCGCGGTGCGGCGCTCCGCGGCGGCCATGAGGTGTGTGATGTATCGGTGAGGCAGAATGGCGATGCACATGCCGCCCAGGACGATGGGCTCACGCCGATCTCACATCTCCGTCCGCTCCGGCATCCCGGCGCCTGGGCAGCGTCTCGTCAACCGCCGCCCGGAACCCCCGCAGCCCCTCGGCGAGCGCCCTGCGTGCCGCGGGCGACATCGCCGCCATGGCCGTAGCCAGCGCCTCCTCCCGCAGGCTCCGCAGATCCCGCAGATACGTCCTGCCCCGGCCGGTCAGCCTCAGTTCGAGTTCCCGCCGGCTCGCCGGGCTGGGAGCGCGTTCCACGAACCCGACCGCCTGCAGCCGGTCGCACAGACGGCTGACCGACGAAGGGGCGGAACCCAGGGTCTCGCTGAGCGTGCGCAGATTGATGCCCTCGTCGCGGTCGAGGGTGTAAAGGACCCTCAGCTGGGAGGCGGAGACAGGCGCGGGCGACGCGGCCTCCCGGCCCCGTTCCCACAGCACTTCCAGGAGCTCTATCACCTCGGACGCGGCATGTGCCGCGTCCGCGGAGCGGCGCTGGGAGGGTCCGGGATTCACGACCATAACTGTGACACTCCGCGTCTGTATTGTCAGCCCGAGCTCCGAACGGCACTTAACTTCCCATATCGGCTTTTTCTGCAGAAACAGAAAGTAGTTGTGACACGGTGGACAGATTCACGGCCGTGGAGCGCGCCCTGCGCGATGCCGCTCCCCACGCACTGCTCGACGCACTCCGCGCCTCACTGGCGCGGCACTTCGGGGCGATCACCGTGGACCTGCTGATGGCCGACTACGGGACGACCATACTCCAGCCGGTCGGTCCTCTTCCCTACCCGACGGAGTCCGTTCCGGTCCACTCCACCGAACCCGGAAGGGCGTTCGGCTCCCAGCAGCCGCGCCTCTCCTCCGACGAGCGCTCGGGCGTCGTCACCGCGCACCTGCCGGTCACCGTCCGCGGCGACCGGCTGGGCGTGCTGTCGGTGACCCTTCCCTGCGAGGAGGCCTCGCCCGAGGCTCTGGGAGAACTACGGCAGTTGTGCGAGGTGCTCGGCCGGGAGATCCTCGTCGCCGACCACAACACCGACGTCTATCTGAGGGCACGGCGGGCCGAGCGCCTCACCCTCGCGGCCGAGATGCAGTGGCAGCTGCTGCCCGGCCGGTCCTGCTCCGGCCCCGAGTACGAGCTCGGCGCCCAGCTCGAACCCGCCTACGCCGTCTTCGGCGACAACTTCGACTGGTCCGTCTCGGCCGACCACCTCACCGTGACCCTGACCAACGGGATGGGCGAGGGCGTCGACGCGGCCCTCCTGACCAACCTCGCCCTCAGCGCGATGCGCAACGCCCGCCGGGCCGGGCTGGACCTGGTCGGCCAGGCGGTCCTGGCCGACCAGGCGGTCTACGGGCAGCACCGCGGGGCCGTCCATGTCTCCGTCCTGCTGCTGCGCATCCATCTGGCCACCGGGCGGCTGGAGGCCGTCGACGCCGGGTCGCCGCGCATCTGGCGGCTGCGCGGCGGCGTCGTCGAACCGGTCGAGCTGGAGGCGCAGCTCCCGCTGGGGATGTTCGAGGACACCCCCTACGCCGTCCAGCACTTCCGGATCGAGGCCGGGGACCGCCTGCTGTTCGCCAGCGACGGGGTCTATGAGGTGGCCTCGCCGTCGGGCGAGCGGTTCGGCGAGCGGGCCCTGGCCCGCGCCATGACCAGCACCCGGCTCCTCCCCCCGTCCCAGGTGCCGCGGGCTGTCCTCGCCGAGCTCGCCCGGCACCGCGGCGAGCCGCCCGCGGACGACGACGCCATGGTCGTGTGCCTGGACTGGCACGGCAGGAGGAGCTGACGGCCCGGGCCCGCCACCCCGCCCGGGCCGTGCTCCGGGACCGCTGTACCCTTGTCTCTCGCATTCCCCACGTGTCCCCCGTACGAGCGGGAGCACGTCCGCCTCCGCGCGGCGCGTCCGGCCCCGCCGGTGTCACCGGAAGACGAGGACACCGGTGTACGCCGGGCACCACAGGGCACACGGACCCGTGGAGCAGAGTCGAGGACCGAGCGGAGGTGTTCGCCGACGTGCCGATACCGGCACCGAGCCGGTGTGTCCGGCGCGTCCCCTCCCGGGCGGCCGCTTCGGCGTCTGCCCGCTCACGCGGGTCCGCGACCGGTTTCCGGCCGTCGGCGCGCGTGGTCGGTCCTCTCTCGCACGTTCCCGCCACGCCAGAGGTGGTCCCTCCGTGACCAGAAGCGAACACGCCCTCACCGAACGGGGGAGTTCGGATCCCTTCGTCCATCCCGCGCTGTTCTACCGGAATCCCGGTGATTACCTCGCCGGGGTGGGCGGGTTCGTCGACGGCGCGCTGGAGGCGGGCGACCCCGTTCTGGTCGCCGTCCCCGGCCCGCGGCTGGAGATGCTGCGCGAGCACCTGGGGGACACCGCCTCGGCGGAACGTCTCACCCTGGTGGACATGACCGACTTCGGCCGCAACCCCGGCCGCATCCTCTCGGGCCTGCGCGACTTCGCCGACCGGCACCCGGGCAGGCCCGCCCGCATCGTCGGGGAGCCGATCTGGGCTCGGCGCTCCCCCGCCGAGCTGGTGGAGGCCACCCGGCACGAGGCCCTGATCAACGCCGCCTTCACCGGCCGCGCCGCGACCGTCCTGTGCCCCTACGACGTCTCCGAGCTCCCCGAGCGGGTGTGCGCCGACGCCCGACGCACCCATCCGGTGCTGTGGGAGGACGGCCGGGAGCGGACCAGCCCGCACTACACCGATCCCCGCACCCTCAGCGCCGAGTGCGACGCCCTCCCGCTGGCTCCCGCGCCCGCGCGGACCCCGGCCCTGGCGTTCACCACCGGCGACCTCGGCGAGGTCCGCCACCACGCGGACGCCTGGGCCGGCACGGCCGGACTCGGCATGCCGAGGCGCGGCGACTTCGTCCTGGCCGTGGCGGAGGCCGCGGCCAACTCCATCGCCCACGGCGGCGGGCACGGCACCCTGCGCCTGTGGTCCGACGGCCCCTGCTGCGTGGCCGAGATCCGCGACGGCGGGCACCTCACCGATCTGCTGGCCGGCCGCCGCCGCCCGACGCTGGACTCCGCCGACGGCGGGCGCGGGCTGTGGATGATGCACCAGCTGTGCGACCTGGTCGAGACCCGTGCCACGCCCGCCGGTCTGACCGTACGGCTGCACATGAGGCACTCCTAGGGCCGCCGGCGGGCCCCCCTTCCCCCCTTCTCCGCCACCCGTGCGGCGCGGGTGCGAACGGCGTCCCCCGACCTCGTCCTGACCTCGGCGTGTCCGCTGTGGCCGCCGCCCGGCGAACCCCGGCCGCACCCCTGCGGCCGGGGTTCGCCGCACGAGCGCCCCCGCCACCGCGGCCGGGCCGGCCCGGAGCCGGAAGCCACCCCGCCCCCGCGTGATCGCAGCGGCGGCACCCCGGTCCCCCTCACCGGAGGTCCTGAGCCCGCCCCGACAGCCGCCGCGGGCCCCCGGCTGTGGTCCGGATCACCTTCGTATACCCCCGGGGGCATGTGGAGGATCCTGTTACCGTTGACTTCACACATACCCCCCGGGGTATTTCCCGAAGGCAAGTGAGCAGGAGTCCCCGCATGGTTCCCGAGACCGACCGGCAGCGGTTCGCCGAGGTGTGCGCGGCCGGCGCCCCCGACGTCCCCGCCACCACCGCCACCACCGCCACCACCGAGGAGACCCGATGATCACCGTTCTGCCCATCGAGACCCCCGGTCTGGGCGACCGCACCTACCTGGCCCACGACGGCTCCACCGCGCTGGTGGTCGACCCGCAGCGCGACTACGACCGCGTCACGGCGCCGGCCGAGGCCGCGGGCGTGCGGATCACCCACGTCTTCGAGACCCACATCCACAACGACTACGTCACCGGCGGCCTGGCCCTGGCCCGGGAGACCGGCGCGCAGTATCTGGTCAACGCCGACGACGAGGTCTCCTACGAGCGCACCGGTGTCCGCGACGGCGACATCGTCGAGGTCGGCACCATGCGGGTGCGGGTGATCCACACACCGGGCCACACCCACACCCACCTCTCCTTCGCGCTGGAGGCCGACGGCGAGCAGATCGCGGTGTTCACCGGCGGATCGCTGCTGTACGGCTCCACCGGGCGTCCCGACCTGCTCGGCCCGGACCACACCGACAGCCTGGTGCGGGCCCAGTGGCGCTCGGCGCACCGGCTGGCGAAGGAGCTGCCGGACTCCACCGCCGTCTACCCCACCCACGGTTTCGGCTCGTTCTGCTCCGCAACCCGGTCCGCCGGCCCGTCCAGCACCATCGGCGAGGAGAAGAGGACCAACAGCGCCCTGACCACCGACGAGGATGCCTACGTCGAGCAGCTCCTGGCGGGTCTGGACGCCTACCCGGCCTACTACGCCCACATGGGCCCGGCCAACTCCCGCGGGCCCGGCAAGCCGGACCTGTCCGCGCCCTCCGTCGCCGACCCGGCCGAGCTGCGCCGCCGCATCGAGGCCGGCGAGTGGGTGGTCGACCTGCGCGACCGCACCGCCTTCGCCGCGGGGCACCTGGCCGGCAGCCTCAACTTCGGCCTGGACGGGCAGTTCGTCACCTACCTGGGCTGGCTGATCCCGTGGGGCACCCCGGTCACCCTCCTCGGCGAGACCGCCGAGGAGGTGGCCGAGGCCCAGCGCGAGATGGTCCGCATCGGCATGGACCGCCCGGCCGCCATGGCCACCGGCGGCCCCGAGGACTGGGCCGGCGGCGAGCCGCCGGCCGCCTACGAACGCGCCACGTTCGAGGACCTCGAGGCCGCCCTGGACAAGAGCTCGGACGGCGGGGAGGAGTTCGTCGTCCTCGACGTGCGCCGCGACCGGGAGCGCGGCGAGGCGCACATCCCCGGCTCGGTGCACATCCCCGTCCACGAGGTGCCGGACCGCCTCGGGGAGATCCCCGCGGGCCGGGTCTGGGTGCACTGCGCCGGCGGCTACCGCGCGGGGGTCGTCGCCGCCCTGCTCGACGCCCGCGGCCGCGACGTCGTCGCCGTCGACGACAGCTTCGACAACGCCCGCGGCCTGGGGTTGTGCCGCGCCGCCGACGAGACCCCCTGAGACCTCCGGCGGCCCGGAAGACCCCGGCGGCCCGGAAGACCCGTGAAACCCGAGCACCCGAAGACCTCACAGGAGACCAGCGCATGACCGCCTCCACCACCCCCCGCAGCCTGACCGCCGACGAACTGCGCGCGAAGCTCGACTCGGACCACCCGCCGCGGTTGCTCGACGTCCGCTCCCCCGCCGAGTTCGAGGCCGCGCACATCCCCGGCTCCTGCAACGTCCCGCTGGACACCCTGCGCGAGCACCGCGAGGAGCTGACCGAGCACCTGGACGCCGACGTGGTGCTGGTGTGCCGCTCCGGGCAGCGGGCCGGCCAGGCCGAGCGCGCCCTCGCCGAGGCCGGTCTGCCCGGGCTGAGCGTCCTGTCGGGAGGCATGGCCTCCTGGGAGAAGTCCGGCGCCCCGACCAACCACGGGCAGGAGCGCTGGGACATGGAGCGCCAGGTCCGGCTGGTGGCCGGCTCCCTCGTCCTGGTCGGCGCCCTCGGCAGCTTCCTCCTCCCCGGGCTGCAGGCGCTGTCCGCTTTCGTCGGCGGCGGCCTGGCCTTCGCGGCCGTCAGCAACACCTGCGCCATGGGCGTGCTGCTGTCGAGGATGCCGTGGAACCGCACGCCGTCCTTCGACCCGCGCAAGGCCGTCGCGCAGCTCGCCGGCGGCAGGTGACCGCCATGACGCTGACGCTCGTCCTGGTCCTCGCGCTGCTGGTCGGCGTCTCCCTCGGGCTCCTCGGGGGAGGCGGATCGATCCTGACCGTGCCGCTGCTGGTCTACGTCGCGGGCATGGACGCCAAGGAGGCCATCGCCACCTCCCTGTTCGTCGTCGGCGTCACCTCCGCCGTGGGCATGATCAACCATGCCCGCGGCGGGCGGGTCCGCCGGCGTACCGGCGTCCTGTTCGGAGCCGCCGGCATGGCCGGCGCCTACGCCGGCGGGCTCATCGGCGGCGGCATCCCCGACGTCGTCCTGCTGGCCGCCTTCGCGGTCATGATGATCGCCACCGCGGCCGCCATGCTCCGGGGCCGCCGCGATGCCGGCCCCGGCAGGGCGCACAGGCAGGTTCCGGTGGGCCGGGTGCTGCTGGACGGAGCGGCCGTCGGCCTGGCCACCGGCCTGGTCGGCGCGGGCGGGGGCTTCCTCGTCGTGCCCGCCCTGGCCCTGCTGGGCGGCCTGCCCATGCCGGTGGCCGTGGGCACCTCGCTGCTGGTCATCGCGATGAAGTCCGCCGCCGGATTCGCCGGCTACCTCTCCACCGTCCGGATCGACTGGTCCCTGACCCTGGCCGTCACCGGCTTCGCGATCGCCGGCAGCCTCGCCGGCGCCAAGCTGGCCGGACGCGTCCCCGCGGACGTCCTGTCCCGGCTGTTCGCCTGGTTCGTGCTGGCCATGGGCGCCCTCGTCCTGGTCCAGCAGGCGCCCGCCGGCACACGTCTGCCGATCCTCGCCGCCGTAGCCTCGCTCGGCGCCGGAGCGGGTGTCTGCTACGGCTTCGTCGCCCGCTGTCCGCTGCGGCGCGCCGTGCACGGCACCTGACACCTCCCGCCCCGGCCCCGGTACCCCGGCGCACCGCCCCATCGGTGCGCCGGGGTACCGGGACACCGGCGCTCCGGTGGAATGTTCCGCCCCACCCCGGCGTTGGCTACCCCAGGGGGTATCAACCGCCGCCACCCCGGCGAAACGGAAGGAACCACCACATGAGCACCGTCGCCCTCACCGCCGCCGACTTCGAGAAGACCGTCACCGGCAACGACATCGTCCTGGTCGACTTCTGGGCCTCCTGGTGCGGCCCGTGCCGCATGTTCGCCCCGGTCTACGAGAATGCCTCCGAGGCCAACCCCGACATCGTCTTCGGCAAGGTCGACACCGAGGCCGAGCAGGCCCTGGCCGCCGCCGCCGACATCACCTCCATCCCCACGCTGATGGCCTTCCGCGAGGGCGTCCTCGTCTTCGCCCAGCCCGGCGCGCTGCCGGCCCAGGCCCTGGACCAGGTGATCACCGCCGTCCGCGGACTCGACATGGACGAGGTGCACGCCTCCGTCGCCGCCCAGGAACCCGGCTCCGGCCCGCGCGGCTGAGCCCGCCCACCGCGGAACGAACCGAAAGGACCGACCATCGTGGTCCAGCTTCCTCCCGAGGACGTGCGATCGGCCGTCAACCGCCTCAAGCGCGCCCAGGGCCAGCTCGCGGGCGTCCTGCGCATGCTGGAGGAAGGGCGCGACTGCGAGGACGTCGTCACCCAGCTCGCCGCGGTCAACCGCGCGCTGGACCGGGCGGGCTTCTCCATCGTGGCCGGCGGTCTCAAGCAGTGCATGGCCCAGGAGGGCGGCGCCGACAGTCTCGACGCCCAGAAGATGGAGAAGCTCTTCCTCTCCCTGTCCTGAGGGCTGCGCCCCGGACGCTCCGGGCGGGGCCCGCCCGGAGCGTCCGGGGCGCGTCCGGTCACGTGCGCAGGTGCCGCGCCACGATCCGGGCGCTGGTGGTGAGCGGCACGGCGACCAGCATCCCGAGTACGCCCGCCACGACGCCTCCCGCCAGCACCACCACGAGCACCACCAGCGGCGGCAGGCGGACCACCCGGCCCAGTGCCAGCGGCGCGACGACCTGGCTCTCGACCTGCTGGACGACGGTGAGGGCCAGCGCGGCCCACAGCGCCTGCCACGGGTCGCCGGTCAGCAGGGCGATGAGGACGGCCAGCACACCTCCCACCAGGGGACCGACGAAGGGCACCAGGTTGGTCACCCCCGCGACCACGCCGACGAACAGCCAGTAGCGCAGCCCGACGGCCCACAGCGCCAGCGACGACGCGACCCCCACGAACGCGGCGACCAGCAACTGCCCCCGCAGATAGGCGCCGGTGGCCTGCACGCAGCGGGCCGCCACCCCGGTGATCTCCTCGCGCCGCCGGCCGGGGAGCAGTCCGGCCGCCCAGTTCCTGATCCGGGGCAGGTCGACGAGCGCGTAGAAGCCGATCACCACACCCGCGAACGTCAGCACCAGGCCGAAGCCGACCGCCGCCGCCCCGGTGCCGACACCGGCCAGGAGACCGGCGACGGAGTCGCGGTTCTCCTGCCGCCGCAGCCACCGCGTGACCGCCTCGCCGTCGAACCTCACCCGCACGTCCAGCCCCAGCCGCTCGGCCAGGGCCGCCAGCTCGCGTTCCACCCCCTCCAGCGAGGTCGGCAGGCCGGCGAGCACGCCGGAGACCTGTTCCAGCAGCAGCGGGGCGATCAGCAGGGCCGGCACGGTGACGGCCACGACCAGTGCGGCCACCACCAGGGCCGTGCCCGCCGCGCGGGGGAGGCCCCGCCGCTCAAGCAGGCCGACCGCCGGAGCCAGCAGGTAGACGATCACCACCGCGACGATCACCGGCCACAGCAGCGGCGCCAGCGGCCTGAGCACCCGCAGCAGCCCCCAGACCAGGAGGGACAGGCCCAGCAGCGTCCAGACCACCACCCCGGCACGGACCCACCGGTCGCCGGTCCGGCCGGGGGCGTGGCGCCACTCCGGAACGGAACGGGCCAAGGTCACCACCCTCCGTCGCGCGGGGCGCCGCCCAGGTCGTCACGGTGCGTGGCCCGTGCCAGCGGGGCGCCCGAGCGGTACGCGGAGCGGCCCGCCGCGTACGCCGCGAACGGGGTGGTGACCAGTTGCAGCAGCACCCCGAGGCCGAGGACGACGGCCGTGAACACGCCGGGCATCAGCAGGAGGACGCCCAGCAGTACGCACACCACCCCCAGGGCCGCAGCCTTGGCCACCGCGTTGGCCCGGTTGTACGCGTCGGGCAGGCGGATCAGGCCCAGCGCGGCGACGGCCACCAGGGCGGTGCCGGTGGTCGTGAGGACGTGGCCGAGCAGTTCCAGGACGGTCACGACGGCCACCGCTCCAGCAGATGGGCCACGGCGACGGTGGTCAGGAAGCCGAGCAGCGTGGCGGCCAGCACCAGGATCAGCACCGCGGGGGTGTCCAGCCGCACCGCCAGCAGGGCGACGGCCGCCACGAACACCACGAAGGCGAGGTCCACCGCGACCACCCGGTCGGCGTCCGTGGGGCCGGCCGACATGCGCCACACGGCCACGGCCATGGTCACCGCGAGCACGCCGAGCAGGACCGCGGTCATCGTCATGGGTTCCCCTCCTGTCTCCTCGTCCCCCGCGCCGCCCGGGAGTCCGGGGGGCGCAGGGCCGTCAGCAGCCGGTCCTCCAGATCGCCGAGTTCGCCGAGGAAGCGGTCGGCGTCGGCCGCGTGCATTCCGTGGACGAACAGGGTCGGCGGCTCCGCGCGCACCTCCAGCACGAGCGTTCCCGGCGCCAGCGTGATCAGGTGCGCCAGCACGGTCGTCTCCGCCGTGGTACGGCAGCGCAGCCGCATCTCGACCACGACGGGCGCCAGCCCGCTGCCCGGTGTCACGATCTCCCGGGCCACGGTCACGTTGGCGTGCAGGAACCGCACCCCGTAGTGGCCGAGGAAGGCCACCACCCGTGCGCAGCGGACGGCCGCACGGCGCAGCCGGGCCGGCGGCCGGGCGGTCATCGCGTCACCGCCCGTACGTAGGCGGAGGCGTCCAGCAGTCCGGCCGCCGCCTCCGTCGCCGCGGTGAGCAGCGGCTGCGCCGCGATGCCGAGCACCACCGACGGAACGGCGAGCACCAGCGCGGGCACGGCGAGCGCCGGCCGGACGGCGGTGCGGGCCATCAGCCGGAGCAGGGGCTCCTCCCTGGACGGGTCCTCCCCGCCCCAGAAGGAGCCGGACCAGATCTTGACCATGGAGACCAGGGTGAGGAAGCTGACCCCGACGGCGACCCCGACGGCCAGGTGGTCGGCCTCGGTCGCGGCGGCATCGACCAGGCCCAGCTTGGCGACGAATCCGGACAGCGGCGGCAGCCCGGCCAGGGAGAGCGCCGAGACCAGGAACGCGGAGGCGATCAGGGGTTCGCGGCGGGCGAGCGAGTCGACCCGGTCGGTGCCGTAGGCCGTCTCCACGGCGCCCGCGCACATCAGCAGCGCGGCCTTCACCAGCACGTACTGCACCAGGAAGAAGACCGCGGCGGCGAGGCCGGCGCGGGTGAACAGCGCCAGGCCGAGCAGGATGTAGCCGATCTGGCTGACCATGTGGAACGTCAGGATGCTCCGCATCCCCCGTTCCCCGACGGCGCCCAGCACCCCCACCACCATGGTCAGCAGTGCCGCGGCCATGACCGTCCGGCGCAGTCCCGTCCCCTCGTGGACGACCGCGTAGATCCGGATGATCCCGTACACCCCGACCTTGGTCAGCAGCCCGGAGAACAGCACGGTGACCGCGGGCGGGGCCTCGGGGTAGGTGCGCGGCAGCCAGCCGTGCAGCGGCACGACCGCGGCCTTGGCCGCCAGGGCGACGAGCACCACGCCGCCGGCCAGGGCCGCGGCGGTGCTCTGCCGGGCCGCTCCGGCCAGTTCCCCCAGGTTCACGGTGCCGGTGACCCCGTAGACCAGGCCGACGCCGGCGAGCAGGAGGGTGGAGGCCAGCAGGCTGAAGGTGAGGTAGATCCGTCCGGCGGCCGTCCGGGCGCGGCCGCCGCTCATCGTCAGCAGCGCGTACGACGGCACGAGCATGACCTCGACGAAGACGAAGAGGTTGAACAGGTCCGCGGTCAGGAAGGCCCCGTACACCCCGGCCGAGAGGATCATCGTCAGCGGGGCGAACCGCGGGCTCGCGTCGTCCCCGGTCCCGGCGGCGTAGGCGAGGCCGGCCAGCACCAGGACGGCGCTGACGCACAGCATGAGCGCGCTGAGCGCGTCGGCGGCGAACGCGATCGCGAAGCCGGGCGGCCATCCGCCCATGCTCAGGCTCCGAACCGTTCCGTCCAGGCTCCCGGCGAGCAGGACCGCGGACAGCGCCAGAACCCCGGCGCTGACCGCCGACGTGGTCAGCCGGCGCGTCCGCAGGCCACCGGGAAACGCCACGAGCAGACCGGCCGCGAGCAGCGGAACGGCCACCGGGAGGGCGAGCACCGGGCCGCTCACCGCGGGGGCTCCGCGGTCTCGGCGGGCCCGCCGGGCCCGGCGCCGGAGCGGCTGCCGGAGCCGGCGAGGTGCTCGGCGCGGGCCAGGCCCAGCAGGTACACGGTGATGCCGAAGGTGATGACGATGGCGGTGAGCACGAAGGCCTGAGGCAGCGGGTCGGCCATGCCGGCCGGGTCGCCGTCGCCGATCAGCGGGGGCTCCCGGCGCTCCAGCCCCCCGGCCGCCAGCAGCAGCACGTTCGCCGCGTGGCCCAGCAGCACGAACCCGAACGTGATCCGGACCAGGCCGGGCCGCAGGAGCAGGAAGAACCCTCCCGCCGTCAGGACGCCGACGGCGATCGCCGCGGTCACCGGTGCTCCCCCCGGCCGGCGCCGAGCCGGTCCACCACCGTGACCACCAGCCCGAGGACCATCAGGTAGACGGCGGCGTCGAACAGCAGCGGCGAGGACAGACCGCCACCGGGCACCGGAATGGTGAAGGGGGTGAGGAAGGGGTCCCCGAGCGCCATGGCGGCCAGGCCCACGGCCGCGCCGAGCACCAGCCCCGCGGCCAGCAGCGGCCGGGGGCTCAGCCACCGCGTGCCGGTACGGCCCGCCAGGTAGCCGAAGGCGACCGCGGTGCCCGCGACCAGTGCTGCGCTGAAACCCCCGCCCGGCTCGTTGTGCCCGCGCAGGAACAGATACGCCGAGAAGCCCGCGATGCCCGGGAGCAGCAGGCGGTGGGCCGGGCCGAGCACCCGGCCGTACGGCGCCCGCGGCCCGCCGCCCGTCCCGTCCGGCTGCCCGGGCAGCAGCAGGAGCAGGCCGAGCGCGGCGGCGGCCAGTACGCTCGCCTCGCCGAGGGTGTCCAGACCGCGGAAGTCCACCAGGACCGTGTTGACCACGTTGCGCCCGCCGGTCTCCGGCTCGGCGGCCTCGAGGAAGTACGTGCCCGCGGGCGACAGTTCCCGCCCCCCGGTCAGCGCCAGTGTGCCCAGCGCGGCGACGAGCCCGGCCGCCCCGGCCAGTGCCGCCGCGGCCACGCCGCGGCGGGGCCGCGGGAACCGGGGCGACAGGTCGCTCAGGACGAACGCCGCGGTCATCGCGGTCAGCACCTCCACCAGGAGCAGCGTCAGCGCCACGTCCGGTGCGCCGACCAGCAGGAACCACACCGCCACGATCAGTCCGACCGCTCCCAGCAGCGCCACGGCGGCCAGCGCCGACCGCGTCCGCACCAGGGCGGCCACCGCCACCGCCAGCAGTGCGAGCACACCCCAGTCCACCGGGTCCGACGGCGCCCCGGCCCGGATCCCCGGCCCGTCGGCCGCGAACACCCCCACGCAGCCGAGAACCACCAGGGCGGCCGCGGGGCGGGCCAGGAACGCCGCCGTGGAGTCGCTGCGGTCGGGCCGTCCCACCACCGCGCCCGCGCCCAGTACGGCCGAGTGGACCCGGTCGAAGGCGGCCGCGCCGTCCGGCCGGGGCAGCCGCTGCAGCATCCGGTCCACCCGGTCGCGTTCCGAGAACAGCACCAGACCGCTCGCGATCGTGAGGGCGGACAGGAACAGTTCGGGACTGAGCCCGTGCCAGAAGGCGAAGTACGGCGGCACGGCCCACGGCTCGGCGTCCAGGACGGCCTGGCGCATCAGCGGGTCGAGGACGGACACCGCGGGGCCGAGCACCGCCCCGGCGACCGCCGCCACCGCGGCCGGGGCGATGAACGCCCAGGAGGGCTCGTGCAGTTGCCGCTGCAGCATGGGCCCGGCGAAAGCGCCGTAGAAGATCCGCATGCCGTAGGCGAAGGTCAGCACCGAGGCGGTGACCGCGAGCGCCGCGGCCACCACCCCCGCGCCGGGGAAGGCGTCCGCGCCCGCGAAGCCCTGGAAGAGCGACTCCTTGCTGACGAAACCGATCATCGGCAGGACCCCGGCCATCGACAGCCCGGCCAGACCGGCCAGCGTGGCGGTGACCGGCATGATCCGCATCAGGCCGGACAGCTCCCGGATGTCGCGGCTGCCGGCCTGCCGATCGATGACGCCGACGATCATGAAGAGAGTGGCCTTGAACAGCGCGTGCGCGAAGGTGTGCAGGATGGCGGCGGCCAGCGCGACGGTCGTCCCCACCCCGATGGCGGCGACCAGCAGGCCGAGCTGGCTGACCGTGGAGTGGGCGAGCATGGCCTTGAGGTCGTGCTCGCGCAGCGCCTGGGCGGCGCCCAGCACGGCGGTGAGCAGCCCGACCCCCATCAGGCAGACGCTCCACCCGGTCTGCCCGGAGTACAGCGCGGAGAACCGCAGCAGCAGGTAGATGCCGGCCTTCACCATGGTGGCCGCGTGCAGATAGGCGCTCACCGGTGTGATCGCCACCATGGCTCCGGGCAGCCAGAACTGGAACGGCACCTGCGCCGACTTGGTGAAGGCCGCGAGGATGAGCAGGGCCGCGACGGCGGGTGACAGCGGGGAGTCGAGCACCTCCTCCCGCGCCATCAGCACGGTGGCCAGGTCGGTGCTGCCCGCGGCGATGCCGAGGAGCACCATCGCCACCAGCAGGGCCAGTCCTCCCATGCCCGTCACCAGCAGGGCGCGCACCGCCGGCCTGGCCGCCCTGGTCCCGCCGGTCCCGATCAGGAAGAAGGAGGCGATCGTGGTCATCTCCCAGAACACGAACAGCAGCAGCAGGTCGCCGGCGAGGACCAGGCCCAGCATCGCGCCGCCGAAGAGGGTGAGCAGGAGGTAGGTCCTGCCGTGCCTCTCGCCGGCGTTCAGGTAGCGCGGGCAGTACGCCATGATCAGCGCGCCGACTCCCAGGACCAGCAGGCAGAACAGTGTGGCCAGCCCGTCCATGCGGAGCGTGAAGGAGATCTCGGGCGAGTCGGTCCAGGTGCGGGAGAAGGTGACCGCGCCGCCGTCCAGCGCCGTCGAGGCCGCCGGGGTGAGCACCACGGCCACGGCGAGGAAGCCGACCGCGAGCACATAGCCCGTGTCGCGCCCCAGGCGGCGGTCCAGGACGGGCGAGAGCAGCGCCAGTACGCCCATCGCGAGCAGCGCGGCGACCAGCGCACCCCCCTCGCCGCTCATCGCCCGGACACACCGTGGCGCCCACCGGTCACGAGGACCGGCACCGATCCGTCGCGCAGCAGTTCCTGGGCCACGTTGCCCAGCAGCCGCTTGGACAGCCCGCGACCGTGCCTGCCCACGACCACCACGTCGATGCGGTTCTCACCGGCGAACCGCGCCAGTGCGGCCGCGGGCGGACCCGCCAGGACCTCGCACGCGGTCACACGCCCGCCGGACTCCTCCGCCACGGCGCTGAGACGGCTCTTGGCCTCCACGACCCGCCCATGCCAGTCGAGCTCCGCCGCGTCGTAGTCCACGACCTGGGCGGCCACCAGTGTCTCCGTGCACGGTCCGAGCAGGCCGACCGCGAGCCTGAGCGCCGCCTCGGACTCCGGTGACCCGTCCACGCCGACCAGCACCCGCAGCCGGCCGGGGCCGCGGGGGCCTGCCTCGGTCCGTGCGACCCTCGTCGGCCGGCGCCGGACGCGCTCGCCGGCGATCAGGGCCAGGACGGGGCCGAAGACGACGCCCATGAACAGCCAGCCCGGACCCCCGTGCCCCCGGCGTGCCATCCACCAGACGGTCAGGAGCCCGGCCGCGATCCACACGGCGACGGCGATCAGCACGTACCAGAGGTCACCCATATAGTCCCTTTTGCCGGATTCAGGGAGATTTTGGCAGGATTATGCCATCCAGGGTCAGGCGATCCGGCGACGACACCCGCAGGAGCCCCGATGAGGCAGTGGCACGTACGCGACCTGATGACCGGCGACGTGGTCTCGGTGCGCGAGGACACCCGGTACCGGGAGATCCTCCGGGCACTCGACCGCAACCGCGTCAGCGCCCTCCCCGTCGTCGACGCGCAGGACCGGGTGGTCGGCGTGGTCTCCGAGGCCGACCTGCTGCGGGCCGAGGGGAACTGCGAGGAAAGGCCGCGCGCCCTCCCCCGGCTCCCCCGGCTTCCGCGCCCCCCGCGCGCCCCGGACCGGACCGGGACCGCGGGGGAGCTGATGACCGCGCCGGCGGTGACGATCGGACCGGACGAGCCGGTGGCCCGGGCCGCGCGGCTGATCGAGGACAAGGGGGTCAAGCGGCTGCCGGTGGTCGACGGCGAGTGGCGCCTGCTCGGCATCGTCTCGCGCCGCGACCTGGTGCGGATGCATGTGCGCGCGGACGCCGACATCCGCGGGGACATCGTGGACGGGGTCCTCAAACACACGCTGTGGGTCGACCCGTCCCAGGTGGACGTCGACGTCGACGACGGCGTGGTCGAGCTGCGCGGCCGGGTCGACCGGCGCACCACGGCCGCGTTCGCAGTACGCCTGGCCGAGCAGGTCCCCGGCGTGGTGAGGGTGGTGGACCGGCTCGCCTGGGAGGAGGACGGCACCGCGCCGCCGGACGTGATCGTGCACCCGTCCTAGACGGTCGGTTCCAAGGGGTTCGGTGGCCGCGGACGGCGGGCGTGCGTCCGGTCCCCCGGCCGGTGCGGAGTCCACCACCCGCACACCGCCGGTCCACGGCGTGGTGTCGCGGGCCGGCGTACGGGCGAGGTGCCGGATCGGATCAGCCGCCTTGCCCACTCGCTTGCCGCAACCGGGCTGCTGGGACACGCAGGGAACAGGCACCGAAGGTGAGCGCGGGCGTGCCGCGGTCACCGGGCCCCGGAGGCGAGGCCCAACACGGCCTGTGTCACCGCCGCGCCATCGACCCCCGCGTCGCCGAGCCGCGGCACGGTGCCCCCGGCCGGACGCCAAGGGGCCATTGCGGCGAATCCCTCGGCAGATCGCCGGTCCTCACACGGAGCGCGACGGCGGGGGGAGTCCGACTCTGCTTTCGCACCCCGACCCCGGACCCCCTCTTTCCGGCCGCGGGCGGTTCTCCGGACCGGATCAGTACGTGGGGACAGGCGGCTCCTGCGGGCTCAGGCGCCTACGGTCCCGTCGACGCCCTCCCGCAGAAGGTCCGCGTGCCCGTTGTGGCGGCCGTACTCCAGGAGCACGTGCATCATCACCATTCGCAGCGACACCTCCTCGCCCCATCTCGGCTGATATCCGGCCTGGTCCAGGGACTCCGCCTCCCGCTCGACACGGCGCGAGTTCTCCACCTCGGCCTCCCAGGCCGCGAACGCCTCGTCCCTGGTCGACGCGCTCGCGTCGTACGCCGCCTGGAAGTCGGTTTTGTCGGACCAGACCATGGGCGCGTCGTTGTCCTCGAACACCCGACGGAACCAGGCACGCTCCACCTCCGCCATGTGCCGCACCAGGCCGAGCAGCGAAAGCGTGGACGGCGGCATCGACCGCCGCCGCAGCTCCTCGTCGGCAAGTCCTTCGCACTTCATGGCGAGGGTCGCGCGGTGATAGTCGAGGAAAGCCCGCAGCATGTCGCGTTCGCTTCCAAAACTGGGCGGTCCTGTGCGATTGTCGCCGGTCACTGTCCGCGCTCCTCATCCGTGCCTGCGTTCAGGGGCAGTATCCACTCCCGTCGGCCGCTCCCGGACGGGGGCCGCCAACCGGACCCGGCCGTCACCACGGAGGTCCCTGTCACAGGGATCGGCAAGGCCCGACGGTCACCCGCAGCCGCGGCCACCTCCTGGAAGCGATGATCTGGGCGGAAAGGACGACGGGGCGGCACGGGGCGGGCGCTCCGGCCGCCGCGCCGCCCCGTCCCCCGCCGGGCCGCGATCGGGACCGCTCTCCGGCAGCACGACCTCGTGGACGGAAAGCCCGTGGTGGGCTTCGCCGCGGGCGAGGACGGGGGCCGCGGGGGAGCCGGGACGGCGCGGCACCGCCTCACCCCTTCCTGTCCGTGCCGGAGGCGCGTACCACGGCGACGGGGCAGTGCGCGTGGTGCAGGGCGGCCTGGCTGACGGAACCCAGCAGCAGACCGGAGAAGCCGCCCCGGCCGCGCGCCCCGACCACCAGCAGCTGGGCGCTGCCGCTGGCCTCGATCAGCGCCTGGCGGGCACCGCCCTGGACCAGCTGCCGGTGCACGGTGACGTCGGGGTACTTCGCCTGCCAGCCCGACAGCGCCTCGGCCATCGCCCGCTCCTCCTCGTCCCGGAGCATGTCCACGTCGTAGACCAGGGGCAGCGGCTCGGCGGGGCCGCCGGAGACCGGACCGGTCCAGTTGTTCCAGGTGTGCAGCGCGACCAGGGCCGCGCCCCGCGCCGAGGCCTCGGCGAACGCGAATCCGATCGCGGCCTCGCCGGACGCCGAGCCGTCCACCCCCAGCAGCACGTGCCCCGTCGGGTCCGGCCTGCCGCGCACCACCAGGACCGGGCAGCGGCTGTGCGCGGACAGGTGCACGGCGGTGGAGCCCAGCAGCAGCCCGGTGAAGCCGCCCAGGCCCCGGCTGCCGACCACGACCAGCGACGCGGCCTCCGACCGGGCCTCCAGCACCGTCAGCGCCTCGCCGACGACGACCTCGCCCTCGACCTCGACCCCGGCCTCCGCGTCACGCGCGTGCTCGACCGCCTGAGCCACCAGCCGGTCGGCCATGTTGCGCAGCCCGCCCTCGGGCGGACCCATCGGCGACGGTCCCAGCGGCACGTGCAGGACCGGCCACAGGAACGCGTGCACCACCCGCAGCCCCACACCGCGCAGCCGTGCCTCGTGCGCCGCGGCGGCCACCGCGTCCAGGCTCGACGGCGAGCCGTCCACACCCACCACGACCGGTCCGTTCATCTTCGCTCTCCCAGTTCCGTGCGGGAGCCGCGGTCACGCCCGTGCTGACCGCTCACCCTCTTCGCACCGTGTTCCGTTGTGCACTGATCACACTGATCCTCTTCCATGCTCGCCCATAGGGCCGTACGGCAGGGGGGGCCGGGGCCACACGTCCCTCGTTTCCTCCCGGAGACCGCTTGGCACACTTTTCTGTGTGACGTGTCCGCGGCCATCCGTCCGTACGACGCGGGGGTGACCCGGAGCGCGTCCGCCGCGATACTGATCTTCCAGCCCCTCCGTCCTGTCCCTTCCTCGCCGCGGCAATCGCCGAACCCGTCCGGAGGTAGTCATGAAGATGCTGATCAACGTGCCGGAGACGGTGGTGGCCGACGCCCTGCGCGGCATGGCCGCCGCCCATCCGGAGCTGACGGTCGACGTGGAGAACCGGGTGGTGGTGCGCCGGGACGCGCCGGTCGCGGACAAGGTGGGGCTGGTCTCCGGCGGCGGGTCGGGGCACGAGCCGCTGCACGGCGGGTTCGTCGGCCCCGGGATGCTGGACGCCGCCTGCCCCGGCGAGGTGTTCACCTCCCCCGTCCCGGACCAGATGGCACGGGCCGCGGCGGCCGTGGACAGCGGCCGGGGGGTGCTGTTCGTGGTGAAGAACTACACCGGCGACGTGCTGAACTTCGACATGGCCGCCGAGCTGGCCGAGGACGAGGGCGTGCAGGTCGCCAGGGTGCTGGTGGACGACGACGTGGCGGTGGTCGACAGCACCTACACCGCCGGGCGGCGCGGCACCGGCGCCACGCTGTTCGTGGAGAAGCTGGCGGGCGCGGCGGCCGAGGCGGGCGCACCGCTGGAGCGGGTGGAGGCGGTGGCCCGGCAGGTGGTGGAGTCCTCCCGCAGCTTCGGCGTCGCGCTGAGCGCCTGCACCACCCCGGCGCGGGGCGTGCCCACCTTCGACCTGCCGTCCGGCGAACTGGAACTGGGCGTCGGCATCCACGGGGAGCCGGGCCGCGAGCGGCGGGGGATGATGACCTCCGGCGAGATCGCGGACACGGCGGTGGACGCGGTGCTGGACGACCTGCGCCCGGACCGCCCCGTGCTGGCGCTGGTCAACGGCATGGGCGGCACCCCGCTGCTGGAGCTTTACGGCTTCGCCGCCGAGGTCCACCGCGTGCTCGGCGAACGCCGCGTGGCCGTGGCCCGCACCCTCGTCGGCAGCTATGTCACCTCGCTCGACATGGCGGGCTGCTCCGTCACGCTGTGCCAGGCGGACGAGGAACTGCTGCGGCTGTGGGACGCGCCGGTGCGCACTCCCGCGCTGCGCTGGGGCATGTGACCTCGGCCGGCCGGGCAGGGAACCGGACGCAGCCCCCGAGACACCGCCCGCAGACAAGGAGACCGTGGTGACCGTCGCACTGGACGCCGATTTCTTCCGCCGCTGGTTGTCCGCGGTCTCGGCCGCCGTGGACCGGGAGGCGGAGCGGCTGACCGAGCTGGACTCCGCCATCGGCGACGCCGACCACGGCGCCAACATGCGGCGCGGCCTGGCCGCCGCGGTCGCCGCCCTGGAGGAGGAGACCCCCTCCTCCCCCGGCGCGGTGCTCACCCTCGCCGGACGCCGGCTGATCTCCACCGTCGGCGGCGCCTCGGGCCCGCTCTACGGGACGCTGCTGCGCCGTGCGGGCAAGGTGCTGGGCGACCGGGAGAGCGTGGAGCCGGAGCGGTTGCGGGAAGCTCTGCACACCGGGGTGGAGGCGGTGGCGCAGCTGGGCTCGGCGGCACGGGGCGACAAGACGATGCTGGACGCGCTGTACCCGGCCGTCGAGGCGCTGGGCGACTCGGGCGGCGACTTCGAGGCGGCGCGCAGGGCCGCCGAGGAGGGGGCCGCCGCCACCGTGCCGATGCGGGCGCGCAGGGGCCGGGCCAGTTATCTGGGCGAGCGCAGCGTCGGACACCAGGACCCCGGCGCCACCTCCTCGGCGATGTTCTTCGCCGCGCTCGCCGAAACCGCCGGAACCGCCGAGACCGGGGAGTCCGCATGAGCGAGGCGAGCAGGCAGGTCGGCATCGTACTGGTCTCGCACAGCAGGCAGGTGGCCGAGTCCGTCGCCCACATGGCGCTCGGGCTGGCGGGCGGCGTCGCCGTCCCGGTCGCGCCCGCCGGCGGCGCCGGGGACGGCGGGCTGGGCACCAGTTCGGAGCTGATCGCCGAGGCGGCCCACCGGGTCGACCGGGGCGCGGGCGTCGCGGTGCTGGCGGACCTGGGCAGCGCGGTGCTGACGGTGCGCACGCTCCTGGCCGAGGACGAACTGCCCCCGGGCACCCGCCTGGTGGACGCACCCTTCGTCGAGGGCGCGGTCGCGGCCGTGGTCACCGCCTCCACCGGCGCGGACCTGGAGGCGGTCGCGGCGGCCGCGACGGAGGCGTACGACTACCGCAAGCTCTGAGAGGCGTACGGCTACCGCAAGCTCCGACCGGAGCCCGCGCCGTCCGGCCCCCGCCCGCGCGGGGGCTCCCGTACCGCCGCCGCGTCGTGTCCCTCCGTCCAGACCGGGCGGACGCCGACGGCGTTGCACACGGCGATGTAGAGCACCACGGGGTGGGTGTAGGGGATGCCGTCCTCGGGCCGGTGGGCCAGGCGCGGGCCGCCCCCCGGCGGGTGCGCGGCGACGAGGGCGCCGGCCGCGTAGCGGGCCGCCGACGGCCAGGCCACCCCGATGTCGGCCCCGGAGGGAACGATCCACCACCACCGCTCGGCGTCGGCGAACACGCACCCCGCGCGGGGCAGCTTCCCCGTGATCCGCGTCCCCAGGGCGGCGTCCACTCCTACGGCGTCGTACCCGAGCGGAGCGGGCAGGTCGGCGGGGAGCCGCAGTCTGCCGTGCCCGCCCGTCACGGCGGCCGCGCCCCGCACGACCGGCGAGCACAGGCGGCGTACGAGACGCGCCGGCCGGCCGACGCCCGGTGCGCGCATCAGCGTTCCGCGGCGGCGGCCGGCAGCCGGGCCCACACCGACCAGCCGCAGCCGCGTACGTCCCGGATCCCCCAGGCTTCGCTGACGGCCTCGACCAGCAGCAGTCCCCGGCCGTGCTCCTCCTGCGGAAGGCGGGCCCGGGGGGCGGGGCAGGTGGGCGGGCCCGGCCTGCGGCCGCACACCTCCAGGCGCAGCGGCGTCCCCTCCTGGGCGGTGGGCCCCCTCTCCTCCCGCAGTTCGCACACCACCGATCCGCTGCCGGTGTGCACCACCGTGTTGGTGAACAGTTCCGAGACCACCAGGGCCGCCGTGTCGCAGGTCGCCTCGTCCGCGCCCCACCCGGCCAGCAGGCCGCGGACGAGGCGGCGTGCCTTCGCCACCGACTCGGCGCGCGCCGGCAGCGCGAAGTCCGTTCTGCGCAGCGGGGGCCTGCTCCGGGCGCGCAAGGCCGGGTGCCCGGCGGTCCCGCCGAACGGCACGGCCGGTCCCAGGGGTGGGGGGAGAAGGCGGTCGTGGAGCGCGCAGCACGTCCTGGACCGCGTCGAGGTGAACCGTGTCACACCGTCACTATGCTCACCGCAGAGGACAGTTGGCAAGGGTCACTCTGGAAATTCCAGAGTTGCCGGTGCAGGGTGTTCGCGCCGTCAACTCCGTGGCACACTGCGGGACATGGCCAGGACACCAGGAGGAACACGCGATGAGTGAGCCCCGGTCTGCCCCGACCGTGGGCCAGCTCGTGCTGGGCAGGCGGCTCCAGGACCTGCGCGAGAAGGCGGGACTGAGGCGCGAGGAGGCCGCGAAGGTCCTCCACGTCGCCTCCGCCACCATCCGCAGGATGGAGACGGCCGAGGTCGCGCTGAAGATCCCGTACGTCCGTTTACTGCTGGAGGCCTACGGGGTCACCGGCCGCGACGCCGATACCTTCGTCGCACTGGCCGAGGAGGCCAACAGGCCCGGCTGGTGGCAGCGGTTCCGCGATGTGCTGCCGGACTGGTTCAGCGTCCACGTCAGCCTGGAGAGCTCCGCCAGGGTGATCCGGGCCTACGAGCCGCACGTCGTCCCGGGTCTGCTGCAGACCGAGGAGTACGCCCGGCACATACTGCGCAAGGGCGCGATCGGCCGGACCGTCAAGGGCGAGGCCGAGCGGCACGTGGCACTGCGCATGGAGCGCCAGCACCTGCTCACCCGCGCGGACGCCCCGCACCTGTGGGTCCTGGTGGAGGAGACGGCGCTGCGCCGCCCCGTCGGCCCGCCGCGGGTCATGCGGGCCCAGGTCGACCGGCTGCTGGAGGAGGCGGAGCGGCCGAACGTCACGCTGCAGATCACCGAGTTCTCCTCCGGGTTCCACCCGGGCACCTACGGGCCGTTCGTCCTCTTCCGCTTCGGCCTGCCCGAACTCCCGGACATGGTCTACGTGGAGTACCTCACCGGCGCCGTCTACCTGGACGAGCGCACCGAGGTCGCCTCCCACCTCGAACTCCTGGACCGCATGTCGGCCCAGGCGGCAACGGCACGACGTACCAAGGAGATCCTCCGGGATTTCCGCAAGGAGCTCTGAATGGACCGCATATACAACGGCATGCGCGCCAGCGATCTCGGCACCGAGGGCTGGCACAGGCCGTGGAGCGGTGGGAACGGCGGCAACTGCCTGGAGGCGAGGAGACTGCCCGACGGGCGGGTCGCCATCCGCCAGTCCACCGATCCGGACGGTCCCGCGCTGATCTACACCCCGGGCGAGATCAGCGCTTTCATCCGGGGCGCCAAGGCGGGAGAGGCGGACTTCCTCCTCTCCTGAACCCCGCGGGCCCCGGCCGGCCGGCTCCAGGCCCGCCCGCCGTCCGGGGACCCGCTCACGCACCCGATCCGCACGACCCGACGACCACTCACACAGACGGAGGACGAACCAGATGGCCGACGACATGAGCTGGACACGGAGTCGGTCGGCCCGGGAGCCGGTCGAGATCGACACCTCCGTCCCGAGCATCGCCCGCGTCTACGACGCGATCCTCGGAGGCAAGGACAACTACCCGGTGGACCAGGAGATCGCCGAGCAGGTGGCCAGGGCCTTCCCCGACGGGGGCGAGGGCGCGCGCACCAACCGCAGGCTGCTGGTGCGCGCGGTGCGCTACATGGCCCGCCAGGGCATCGACCAGTTCCTGGACATCGGCTCCGGCCTCCCCACCGCGCAGAACACCCACCAGGTGGCCCAGGAGGTCAACCCCGAGGCGAAGGTCGTCTACGTCGACAACGACCCCATCGTCCTCGCGCACGGCCGTGCGCTGCTGGAGGACGACGACCGCACCGTCGTCGTCACCGCCGACATACGCGAGCCCGACGTCCTGCTCGGCCATCCCGACGTGACCTGCATGCTGGACCCGGACCGCCCGGTGGGTCTGATCCTCAACGCCGTGGTCCACCACCTCCTCGACGAGGAGGACCCCGACGGGCTGGTGGAGACCTACAAGAAGTGGCTGGGTCCGGGCGGCTATCTGCTGCTCACCCACTTCTGCTCCTCCACCCCGGAGGCCCTCGGCCTGGAGTCGGTGCTGCGGCAGGCCCTCGGCCGGGGGCAGCTGCGGAGCATGGCCCGGATCGCCGCCTTCTTCGAGGGCCTGGAGATGGTCGAGCCCGGCGTGGTCTACCTGCCGTACTGGCAGCCCGACGAGCCGGTGAAGGCCCCGCTGGACATCGCCGGCCTGCTGGTGGCCGGCGGCATGGGCCGCAAGCCGGGCCGGTAGCCGCCGCTTCCCCGCGCCTCGGCGCACGCGTCCGTACGGTGCGCCGAGGCGTACGGCCGCGCCCGGCGGGCCCCGCCGCTTCCCCCACGAGCTGCGGGGGCCAGGGGCAGGGGGCCTGGGGCACGAGCCGCCGCGACCGTGCGGGAAGAACCGGGGGCGGATGAGTACGGCTACTCAGGCGCCGCCGGGCGCGCCCGGCGAGTATGGGGTCCGCCGCCCCTCCCGGCGTCCGGCTTCCGGCGTCCGGCGGACGCACCGGAACCGCACAGGAGTCACCCAGAGGAGCCCGCCGTGCTCAGCACCGTCGCCCGTACCGTCGTCCCCGCTCTCGGCCGCCTGCGGGTCACCAGCGACCCCGGCGCCGACCTCGCGCCCGGCAGCATCGTCGCCGCCAACCACACCTCCCTGGTCGACCCCGGCGTGGTCCTGGCCGCCCTGCACCGCCTGGACACCAGGCCCGTGGTGCTGGCGACCGCCGGGCTGTGGCGGATACCCGGCCTGCGCCAGGCACTCGTCCGCGACGGGCACGTACCGGTGCACCGGGGCACCGAGCGGGCCGCCGCCTCGCTGGAGGGCGCCGCCGCCGCGCTCGCGGCGGGGCGGGTCGTGCTCATCTACGGCGAGGGCGGTCTGCCGCGCCGCGCGGACTCCGGCGAGGCCGAGCCCGGTCCGTTCCGCAGCGGGCTGGCCCGGCTGGCGCTGGCCACCGGCGCTCCGGTGGTCCCCCTCGGGCAGGCCGGCTCCCGCCGGATCAGCTCCGGGTCCACCGCCAAGCAGGTCGCCGGATTCGTCACCGCCCCGCTGCGCCGTCCCGGCGTACACGTCCACGTCGGCGAGCCGGTCCGGCTGTCGGGCGACGTGGTCACGGCCACCGCCCGCGCCCGCCGGGCGGTCGTCGCCGCCTGGCGGATCGCGGCGGACCGGGCCGGCCACCCCGTCCACTCCCCCGGGGACTTCACGGCGACCGCCTGAACCGCGCCCGCTTCAGTGCGCCTCAGTGGGGGCGGGGCCCGGCGAGTTCGTCCGGCAGCCCCGGCTCGGGCCGGGGGATCTCGCCGTAGTCCTCGTCGTCCCCGGCGACGCGCAGCCGGTTGACCACCGCCTCCACCGCGGGCGGCAGCCGGGGGTGCCGTCCGCGGTGGCACTGGCTGAGCAGGTCCCGGCGGATGGCGTCGGGCAGCAGGAAGCCGCGCAGGCCGGGCACGGCGGCGGTGTTCCGGGGGGCGCGGGCGGCGCTGCGGGCGCTCCCCAGCAGGGCGGCCTGCCGGCGCCAGTAGTCGGCGTCGCGGAACTCCCCGAGGCGCCGGTGGTGGAGGCAGAGGCAGAAGGCCGCGGTGCGGCTGCCGCCGCCGGCCGCGAACTGCCACCAGAACTGGGCCGCGTCCCGGTGACCGACCAGATGGAGCAGGCAGGCGAAGACCAGTGCGCCCTCGGGCTCGGTGCGCCGGTGGTCGACCAGTCGCGCCAGGCTCTGGGCCGCCCCGGGCGAACCCACCACCAGGGAGATGGCCAGGTCCAGGTCGTGGGCGGCCTGTTCGTGGACGGTGCGGTACCGCCACCCGATGTCCGGGTGCGTGGGCGGCTGCGCGCGGGACGGGACGGCGGTGAGGGCGCGGGCGATGCGCTCCCGCGCGGCGGCCGGGTCGTAGTCGTCGTACTCGCCGCCCAGGATCTCCGCCCCCTCCAGCAGCGCGTCGATCCTCCGGTGCTCCTCGGTACCGCGCACGTCACCGCTCTCCCGTCCTGTGGTTCCTTCTCGGGCCCAGTCTGGCCGCCAGTTTCCGCTTGGCGTGCCGCACGTGCGCGCGCACGGCGACCGTGCCGCAGCCCAGGTACTCGGCCACGTCCTCCTCCGGGCACCCCAGTACATAGCGCAGGACGACGATGTCGTGCTGCCGTTCGGGCAGTTCGGCGATGGCCGTGTACAGGCACAGCCCGTTCTCCAGGGCGGCGAAGCCGTCCGCTCCGTCCGTCCCGTCCAGCAGTTCCTCCAGCAGTCGGCCGCGGCAGGCGGCGTCGAAGGCCGCGGTCTCCGCCAGGGCCGGAGCCCGGTCGTCGCGGTCCAGCCACTCCCGGATCCGCTCCTTGAGCACGGCCCAGGCGTAGGCCGGGACGGACTCCTGTTCCAGTACGTGGTTCCAGTGGGTGAGCAGATGCGCGCAGGCGGCCTCCACCACCGTCTCCGCGCCGGTGCGGCTGCCCACCTGGGTGCGGGCGTACCGCAGCCACACCCGGTGGTGGTACTCGTGGAAGGCGTCGAAGGTCAGGGCCATGCGCCGGTGGGGGGCGGGGGGTTGTGGGGGGTCGGCGTCCACGTCGACGGGGACGTTGTCAGGGGTGTTCACCGCGGGTCTTCCCGGCTCCGTGTGGGTGCTCGTCGGGTCGTCGGTCGCGGGCGTCCCGCCCCACCGGCGCCGCGGCGCTCCCGGTGGAGGCCGCTGCCGGCGCGAGAGGACGGGACCTCGCCCGCCAAGCCAATCGGATCGTGGGCATCGTCGGACAGTGGTTTTCCCAAAAAATGAGCCCAGCGTAATAGTGTGATTACCGCTGTGATGGGTGGAGGGGGCGGTGCGGTACACCACCCTCCCTCAACCACCCTCTCCAGCAGAGGCGTTGAGAAACCGACGGCGAACCGACGAGTGCTCACGAAGGGCGGGGTCAAGGTGTCCCAGACGGTCGACGGCACCACCGGCGGCGCGGACGACAGCGCGGTCGACCTGGAACTGGACCGGGCGCACTCCGCCCGTATGTACGACTACTACCTCGGCGGCCACACCAACTTCCCCGCGGACCGCGAGGCCGCCGGGCGGGCCATGGCCCTCTTCCCGTCCGTCCTGGTCGCCGCCCGCACCAACCGGGAGTTCATGCACCGCGCCACCCGTTTCCTGGCCACCATCGGCATGCGCCAGTTCCTCGACGTGGGCACCGGCATCCCCACCTCCCCCAACCTGCACGAGGTGGCCCAGGACGTGGCGCCCGGGTCACGGGTCGTCTACGCCGACAACGACCCCATCGTCCTCGCCCATGCCCAGGCCCTGCTGCGCAGCCACCCCGCGGGGCGCACCGCCTACGTCCAGGCCGACGCCACCGACCCGGCCGCCCTCCTGGCCGCACCCGAGGTGAAGGAGACCCTGGACCTGGGCGAACCGGTGGCGCTCAGCCTCAACGCGCTCCTGCACTTCGTGCCGGGCGAGCACCGGGCGCACGAGATCGTCGAGTACTTCAAGGACGCGCTGCCGTCCGGCAGCACCCTTGCCATCAGCCATGTCACCCCCGACTTCGACCCGGAGGGCATCGCCCGCCTCACCGAGGCCTACCGCGCTTCGGGGACCCCCGGACAGGCCCGCACCAGGGAGGAGTTCACCCGGTTCTTCAGCGGCTGGGAGCTGTTCGAGCCGGGGATCACCACCTCCCACCGCTGGCGCCCCGACCCCGGCCAGACCTTCGGCAACGTCACCGACGCCGAGGCGGCCTGCTACGCCGCGGTCGCCCGCAAGCCCTGACCGCGGGCCGCCCGGGCACCGGAGCCCGTGTCCCGCCGGGCAGGGTGACGGCGTATTCCTCCGGTGCGGCGGAACGGTCCGTGATGCCGTTGCGTTCCGTTCCGGTTCCGGTTTCCCGGAAAGGGGCTCGTGCCTGACAATTCACCGGCCGGCGCGGGGCCCGGTGGGGAAAACGCACCGCGCTCGATCCTCGCTCCGAATCGCCCGGTTGAATTCTCCCTTTCCCGTCCTCCCAGCCTCCCGGCCCCGGCGGGTCCCGGCCGGAATCGGGGGCGTGTCGAGGTGTGTTCCGGTGATTTCGGCCGCCCCGTCAGCACGGCGCACCCCCGGCGGCCCGCTCTGGTGAGGGGGCCGCCGGGGGTGCGCGGATCGCCCGCGATTCGGCCGGCGGGACCGGTCCGAAGGGCGCGCCGTACCACGCCGGCCGGCCGATGCGGCGACAGGTCGGTCAACGACCACCGCATGTCCGGAAGACCCGTGCCGGGTCAGGCGTGTACGTGGCGGCGGTTGCCGCGACCGGTCACGGCCCGGTAGACGGCCAGAACGATGACCGAGCCGATGATGGCGGCGATCCAGGTGGAGAGATCGAAGAATCCGTCGATCGAATCGACGCCGAATATCACCTTGCCCAGGAAACCGCCGAGAAGGCCGCCCACGATACCGATCAGCATCGTGACGAGGATGCCGCCCGGGTCCTTGCCCGGCATGAGGGCTTTGGCGATCGCTCCGGCGAGCAGACCGATGAGAATCCACGCGATGATGCCCATGTCTGGGTACCTCCTTGTCGTCTTCACAGAAGCGCATTGCCATGAACTCGCCACCCAAACAAGGGAGTTTCCCGGAGCACCGCGAAAAGGCGCTCGGAACAGGGGATTTCCTTCCCGCCCCGGCCGCTCCCCTCCCCCGCCGAGCCCCACGGACCGCGGGCCGCGGGCCGGACCCGGCGCCTCGCCGTGGCTCCGCGCCGTTCCGGGCGGCGCGACCGCCGGCGGGTACCTCACGTCCCGTGGTGACGCGGCCTCACCGCCGAACGCGGGACGTCGGCCGAGCGGCGCGACCGGCGCACCGGGCGACCCGAAGGGCCGTTGCGGCCGGGGCCCCGGCGACGGCCCCGGCGCACGGCTCCTTCTGGGAGCATCGAGGGATGGCAGACATCCACCTGGACATCGGCGCCGTCGTCATCGATTCCGAGGATCCCGAGCGACTGGCGGCGTTCTGGTCCGAACTCCTGGGGCGGCCGGTCGCGGCGAGGACGGGCCCGTACGTGTGGCTCGAGCGCGGCGACGGTCCCGTCCTGGGGTTCCAGCGAGCCGACACCCCGAAGACCGGCAAGAACCGCGTCCATCTCGACATCACCTCGCCGGACCCGGCCGCCGAGCGGCGGCGGATCGAGTCGCTGGGCGGCCGATGGCTGCCGCGGTACGCGGAGGAGGGAGGCTTCCTGGTCATGGCCGACCCCGAGGGAAACGAGTTCTGCGTCATCCCCCGGGGCACCATCGATCTCGACGACGAGGGCCGCGCGAGCTATCTCGGCGAGCACCGCGCCACTCCCCCGCCCGCCTGACCCGCCTCCCGTCCGTCCCGGTCAGACGGCCTGCCGCACCTCCCGTACGTCCGGGGCGGCCGGTCCGGTGCCTTCACCGTCCGGTTCCGGGGGCGCGGCGTGCCGCCTGGGGATGGCGAAGGCCACCAGGCCGCCGAGCGCGGTGACCGCGGCCCCGATCCACAGTGCGGGCCGCACGCCGTCCACGAAGTCCTGCGGGGACAGGTAGCCGCCGTGGGCCGCGAAGACCGTACCCAGGACGGCCACGCCCAGGGCGCCGCCGATCTCCCGGGCGGTGCTGTTGGCGCCGGAGGCCTTGCCGTGCTCCGTCTTGCGCACGGAGGAGAGCACCACCGTGGCGGCGGGAGCGAAGGTCAGCCCCATGCCGATGCCGGCGAGGACCATCGGTGCCACCAGGCGGGAGTAGGGGGTGTCGGTGGTCGCCACCAGATTGATCCAGACCAGACCGCCCGCCTGGAGCAGCAGGCCCAGGCCCATGAGCCGGCCGCCGCCCACCCGCTCGGTGAGCATGCCCGCCAGCGGTGCCACGAACATCGGCATCAGGGTCCAGGACAGGGTGAGCACACCGGCGTGCAGCGGGGTGCGCGGGGGCGCGATCTGCAGGTACTGCGCCAGCAGGAAGATGGAGCCGAAGACCCCGAAGTACATGGCGGCGGAGACGATGTTGGTGAGGGTGAAGGCGCGGATCCGGTAGAAGCGCAGCGGCAGCAGCGGGGCCTTGGTGCGCCGCTCCCAGAGGGTGAACAGCGCGAGCAGCACCACGCCGCCGGCCAGGGCGAGCAGCACCCGGCCGTCGCTCCAGCCGCGGGTCTCCCCGTTGACGATGCCCCAGACCAGGGCGAGCAGGCCGGCGGTGACCAGCAGCATGCCCTCGACGTCGATGCGGGCCCGCTCGCCGCGGCTCTCCTTGAGGACGAGCAGCGCCAGCGGCACCGCGACCAGCCCGACCGGCACGTTGATCCAGAAGATCCACTGCCAGTCGAGGCCTTCCACGACCGCGCCGCCCACCACCGGCCCGAGCGCGACGGCGGTGCCGCTGACCGCGCTCCACAGGCCCACGGCCAGGCCGCGCAGGCGGTCCGGTACCGCGGCGGAGAGCAGGGTCAGCGACAGGGGCATGACCGCGGCTGCGCCCAGTCCCTGAAGGGCGCGGAAGGCGATGAGCTGGCCGCTGGTGTCGGAGAGGCCGCAGCCGACGGAGGCCAGCGTGAAGACGACGATGCCCAGGACGAAGAACCGGCGGCGGCCGTAGCGGTCGCCCAGGCCCGCGCAGACCAGCAGGAAGCAGGCGAAGCCCAGGGTGTAGGCGTTGACGAACCACTGCAGGTCCTGGGTGCTGGCCGAGAGGTCCTGCTGGAGGGTCCGCAGCGCGGTGGACACCACCAGGTTGTCCAGGGCGGTCATGAACATCGGCAGGGAGCAGGCGACGATCGCCGGCCACAGCGGCGTACGCCTGGCGGTCGGCGCGGGTGGTGCGGCGGTGGGCATGGTGTTCTCCCGTCAGGGTGGTCGGCGGCGGGTGCGGGCGGGTCAGGACTGCCGGGCCCGTTCCTCCGCCAGTCGGGCACGGGCGTCCTCCCAGGAGACGGGAAGCCGCTCGGCGGGGACGGTCCAGAAGACGAACTGGGACTCGCGCATGGTGGGCCGCAGCCGCCTCATGATCGAGTTGTGCGGTTCGGCCTTGGCGTAGGCGTACACCGCCTCCCTGCTCTCCCAGGCCGAGAGGGTCCAGAAGACGCCGCGGCCGAGCTGGGCGATGAGCGAGGCCCCGAAGGCCCCCGGCGACCGGCGGGCCTGACGCCACGACACCAGGGAGAGCCAGAAGAAGCGGGGGACGTGCCGCAGGGAGCGGACCTCCAGCCGGGAGGCCATGACGACGGCTTCGGCGGTGGGGTCGGCGGGGTTGATCGTGGTCCAGGGAAGCTTCGGCATGGCGCGGGGTCCTTGACTCGCGGGCAGGGCGCGCGGGCGTCACCTGCGGTGAGCTAATAGTGGCACTATCCACTATCGATAGTGGCACGTTACACTTGCTGTGTCCACATGTGGTACGTGCCGCGTCCGCCGCAGAATCGAGGAACCCCGTGAGGATGTCCGAGCTGAGCCGCCGCAGCGGCGTCCCCGTTCCGACGATCAAGTTCTATCTGCGGGAAGGGCTGCTGCGGCCCGGTCGGGCGACCGCCAGCAACCAGGCCGAGTACGAGGAGGAGCATCTGCGCCGGCTGCGGCTGGTCAGAGCGCTCATCACGCTCGGAGGCCTCTCGGTGGCCGCCACCAGGGAGGTCCTGGAAGCGGTCGGCGAGCCGCTCGGCCGGTACGAGACCCTCGGCGTGACGCACTACGCCCTGCGGTCGCCGGTGGCCGCGGCGCCGGAGGGGGACGACACGGACGGCAGCACGGCCGAGGTGGAACGGCTCGTCGAGCGGATGGGCTGGACCGTCACCGAGCAGTCGCCGCTGCGCGGGGCGCTGGCCTCCGGGCTGCGGGCGCTGCGCGAGGTCGGTGCCGACTACGGCGCCGAGGAGCTGGTGCCGTACGCCGAACTGGCCGCCGCCACCGCCCGGCTGGACCTGGACCAGCTCGCCGGAATCGAGGACCGCATCGACATCGCCGAACGGGCCCTGGTGCTGACCGTCCTGATGGAGCCGGTCCTGGCCACCCTGCGCCGGATGGCGCAGGAGAACGAGGCCGCGCTGCGGTACGCCGGCCAGGACGGCGGCGCCGACGGGTGAGTCACCGGCCGGCACCGGCCACCACCGTGCGCGGGTCGAGGTACCGCGGCCGGGGCGCGGACCACGGGCCGTCCGCGGTGTCGTCCCGCCGCACCGCCACCGCCAGCCGGTACCCGCCGGGCACCGACAGCAGGGCGAAGCGCCAGCGCGCGGCCGCCTCCGGCGGCACCGACGGGTCCTCCAGCACGATCCGGCCGTGTTCGTCCGGGCCGAGCCGGAACCCGTCGAAGCGGTGCTGGAACCCCAGCCCCAAGGCCTTTGTGTACGCCTCCTTCAGCACCCACAGGTCGGTGAACGCCCGCGCCCGCCGTACCGGGTCCAGCCCGGCCAGCAGCTCCCGCTCCGCGGGGGCCAGCCACCGCTGCCCGTACCGGACCGCCGGTCCGGCCGCCTCCGCCCGCTCCACGTCCAGTCCGCACGGCCCCTCCCGGCTCACCAGGCAACCGATGAGACCCTGGGTGTGGGAGACGCTGAACCGCACCCCCCACGGGTTGGGATCCAGCTCCGGCCGGCCCAGCCCGCCGCGGACGAACCGCAGCGCGGCCGGGGGCCGGCCCAGCAGCTCCCCCAGCACCGTGCGGCACAGCAGCCGCGCGCCCAGGAAGCGGCGCCGCCCGTCCGGCGGGCGGAGCCGCTCCAGCCGGCGCCGCTCGTCGGCGCCGAGCAGTGCGGTGGCGTACCGCGCCGCCTCCGCGTCCACCGACTCCTCGGCCAGCAGCCAGAGCTGTGCCCGGTGCTCCGCCCGTCCTGCCCCTCCTGCGGTCACTCGGGCCCCGGCGCGGAGGCACGGACGGGAACGGGCCGGGCGGAGAACAGCCGCGGTGCGGTGTGCAGGTCGCGCAGCACCTCCATCACCCGGTCCACGACCTCCGGGTCGGTCACCGTCTCGGTGGGGTGAAGCAGCCGCCACACCCTCTCCAGGGAGAGCAGCAGCACCGCGCCGTCGGGGAACCCCTCCCCGAACACCCGGGCCGAGCCGACGGCCAGCTGCACCGAGGCGGCGGCCGCGTGCAGGGCGCAGTAGCGCTCGGCCAGCCGGAACAGCTCGGCCGAGGCCCCGTAACCGCGGCCCTGGGCCCGCTTCAGCAGGTCCAGTTCGGCCCGCAGCCGGGCGAACTCCCCCGACAGCCTCACCGCCAGGTCCGCCGCGCGGCCCAGCCACTCGCGCTGGCGCCGATCGCCGTGCCGGGCCGCCATGGCCCGCAGCCGCTCCACGGCCACCGGCAGCGAGACCACCGTGTCGTCGCGGCCGCGGCTGACCAGGAGCTGCCGGTGCGGTTCCCAGACCGGCAGCGGCGCGTCCGCGTCGTACACCCCGGACGCGCGCTCCGCGGCCTCGGCGCGGGTCGCGTCGTCCGCCGAGACCGCCGCCGCCAGCAGTCCGTCGAGCTGGGCGCCGACGCTCTTGAGGTTCACCACCGTGTTGCCGTCGACGAAGTGCACCGCGAGCAGGTCGCGCAGCATCTTCTGGTAGACGCCGTAGTGCGGGTGGGCGCGCAGGTACTGGCGGGCGCCCAGCACCACCGAAAGCTGCGCCATCGTGCGGTCCAGCAGCGTGGGCACGAAGTACTTCACGACCGAGGAGAAGACGCTGGCCTGCTCCGGGACGGCCTGCAGGGAGCGGACCGCCGCCGTGGAGACCGCGTCGGCCACCATCAGGTCGGCGAAGGACTCGGCGAGCTGGCGCCGCGAGTAGGGGATGTCGGCGACCTTCCGGCCGAAGATCGAGCGCTGCTCGGCGAAGTCCAGGGTCACCCGCAGCGCGGTGTCCACCGCACCCAGCGCGATCGCGCAGATCACCGTGCGGGCCACCTGGGCGCCCTGGAGGGCCAGTTCGAGCCCCTGCCCCTCGGCTCCGATCCGGCACTCCTCGGGCACGAACACACCGTCCAGCCGGATGCCGCTCATGTCGATGGCCCGCAGCCCGTGGAGGCGCTCGGCGGGCAGCGGCATCACCGAACCGGCCGGGCAGCGCCGCTTGTCCACCGCGAAGACCGACCAACCGCCCGGTCCGCCCCGCGGGTCGGTACGGGCCTGGACGCTGACCACGTCGGCCACCGTGGCGTTGCCGATCAGCCACTTCTCACCGGTCAGGACATAGCCGCCGGGGACCTTCTCGGCCCGCATCTCGTTGGCGAGGATGTCGCTGCCGTGCTCGCGCTCGGTCAGTCCCCAGGCCATCCTTCCGCCGTGCTTGATCGCGTCGACGGCGGCGCGGCCCTGTTCGTCGGTGGCCGCGATCCAGGTCGGCATGAACGCCACGTTCGTGATCATCAGCGCGGTGGCGGTGGTCGGGTCCCGGCGGGCCACCAGCCGCACGAGCTGGAACCCCACCTCCACGTCACCGGCCCGTCCGCCCCACCGCTCGGGCAGGCAGTAGTGCTGCAGGCCCCAGTCCTGCAGCAGGCTCACCATCCCGTGGGGGTACTGCTCCCGCTCGTCGTGCTCCAGGACGCGGGCGAACGGCATCCGCGACCGGTCGTCGTGCGGGTCGCCCAGGTAGTCCTCCAGCTCCCCGGCGAGAGAGGCGAGTTTCCCGGCGTTCATACGGCTGCTCCTTCCTGAGGGCGGGTCATGCGGACGCTCCTTCCGCCGGCGCGGGCCTTCCGTGCGCCAGGGGCAGGGCGGCGAGGGAGAACAGCCGGTCGGCCTCGTGCAGCGGCAGCACGGTGGCCAGGAGCGCCTCCGCGTCCTCCCCGGGCAGCGGTGCGGGGCGGCCGGCCGCCCGGGCCGTCAGCACCGTCAGGACGGCCGTGAGCCAGGCGGGGTCGCCCCCGGGCGCGCCGCACAGCCGGCGGTCGCGGTTGTGCCACCACAGCAGCAGGCAGCTCGCGGCGGCGTGCACCCAGCACAGCCTCGCGGCCAGGTCCTGGTCGCGCAGCGGGTCGGCGCCCCGGCGGGTGCGCAGGGCGTGCCCCGACCAGGACACGGCCCGCTCCAGCCGGGTGACGGCCCGCGCCGCTCGCAGTTCGCCCGCCTTCTCCAGCACCTCCCTGGCCCCGGCGGCCACCGCCGGCACCGCGTCCAGCACCGGGTCCGGGCCGCGGTCGGACAGCTCCAGACGGTCCAGGCGCGGTTCGGGCAGCGGAGCGTCCAGCGTGCACGTCCGGGCGAGGGCGCCGGGGTCCGCGTCCGCCGCGGGCCGTGCGGCGGCCAGCCGGGCGAAGTGGGCGGCGACCAGGCGGAGGTTGGCCGTGGGGCTGGTGTCGATGTGGCGGACGACGGCGTTGTCCCGCCGCAGCGTGTCGAAGGCCGCGTACGGACCGTCGCGCAGCACCCCGCGGCTGCCGAGCACGTCCGCGCAGCGCGCGAGCGCCTCCTCACAGGCGTCGGTGAGGACCTTCTTGGCCACACTCGACCACAGGCTCTGGGCGGCGGGCAGCACGTGCAGACCGCGAGCAGCGGTCAGGGCCACCGCGTCCCCGGCCAGCAGCAGGGCCGCCGCGGTGGCCAGTTCGCGCCGGGTGCCCGGGTGCGCCAGCACCTCGCGGCCGGCCGCCCGGTGGGCGGCGGCGAAGTCCAGCGCCAGGCGCAGGCCGGTGTCGGCGCAGGCCAGGCCGGCCGCCGTGCTCATGGTGCGGACCACCTGCATGGCCTTCATCGCGGTCTCCAGGCCCCGGCCCGTCTCCCCGACCAGCGCGCTCCGCGGCACGGTGAGGCCGTCGAAGCGGAAACCGGCCAGATCGGCACCGCGCATGCCCGTGGGGCGGCGGGTGCCGCGACGGGCCGCGGCGGCCTGCTCACCGTCCAGCAGCAGCGCGGAGAAGGCGGCCGGGCCGCGCCCGCCGGTGCGGGCCACCACCAGCAGCCCGTCGCACCTCCCGCCGAGTCCGACCAGCCACTTCTCGCCGGTCAGCGCATAGCCGCCGGGGACCGGCTCGGCCCGCGTCTCGTTGGCGAGCAGGTCGCTGCCGTGGTCGGCCTCGGAGAGGGCGAAGCCGAGCGAGCCGCCCTCGTCCAGCAGCCGTACGACGTGCTCGCGCTGCCGGGGGGAGCCGGCGATCAGCACACAGGTGGCCGCGGTGATGCCGAACATGGTGGCGGGCATGATCGCCGCGTCCCGGCGGGCGGCGGTCCTCACCAGCATCAGCGTGGCGTCCAGGGCCTCCAGGGTGCCGCCGAGGGCGGCCGGGACGAAGGCGGTGCGCAGCCGCGGCCCGGCCTGTGCGGCCAGTGCGTGCGGCCGGGCGTCGGTGGCGTCCCGGCCGGCCGCGGCGGCGAACCCGAACGGGTTGCGCGCATCGCGCGGGTCGCCCAGCTCCTGTTCCAGGGCGGTGGCGGCGGCGTACCGCGGCCACCGGTCCGCGCCCGCCGTCATCGCAGCTCCCCTTCCGCGGCCGGCGGTGCGGGCCGGTACTCCGCGCAGGAGCGCGGCAGCCGCACCCCGGCGAGGGCCAACTGGTGCACTCGGGCGGTGTAGGCGGCGCCGCGCAGCAGGTGCCCGGCCACGTCCGCGGCCCGCCGGTTCTCCGGCGCCGCCAGATAGGTGCCGCGCGCCCAGGCGTTGAAGGCGCCCATGGCCGGACCGCACCACACCTGGAAGTCGGCGGTGCGGTCCGCCTCGCCGGTCACCGCCCATCGCGAGGCCATCCCCAGGTACCAGCGGAACAGCAGCGCCATCCGGCGGCGCGGGACGGCCGCCGCGCGCCGCAGCTGGTCGGGGTCGCGGCGGGCGAAGTACGCCTCGACCTCCTGCCAGACCTCCTCCACCGGGCGGCGGAAGATCTGCTTCTCCAGGCGGCGCAGCTCCTCCTCGGGAAGTGCCTCGATGCCGTCGTGGCGCTGGTACAGCTCGTAGAGGCGCTTGGCGCGCATCGGGAACAGGGTGCCCTTCTTGAGCACCTGGAGTTCCACCCCGAGTTCGAACATGTCGGCCGCGGGGGCCATTTCGCAGTCGGCCAGTCCCGCTTCGGCCAGCAGCCGCCGGGCGGGCTCGGAGGTGCCGGCCTCCAGGCACGACTGGTGCACCGAGCCCACCACGACGTAGTCGGCCCCCATGGCGTAGGCGGCGGCCGCCGCGTGCGGGGTGCCGATGCCTCCGCCCGCGCCGAGCCCCACCGGCACCGGGTAGCGCATCTCGCGCTGGATCGCGTCGCGCGTCTCCAGCAGCGCCGGGAAGAGCGCGGTGAGCGGGCGCCGGTCGGTGTGCCCGCCGGAGTCCGCCTCGGCGGTGACGTCGTCGGCCAGCGGCACGTACCGCGCCAGCTCCGCCTGTTCGGCGGTGATCAGCCCGCGGGCCAGCAGGTCGGCGGTGATCGCCTGTGGGGCGGGGCGCATGAACCGCTCGGCCACCTCCGGGCGCGAGACCTTGGCGATGAGCCGGTTGGCGGCCACCGCCCGGCCGTCGCGGCCCCGGCGCAGCCCGGCCACCCGGTAGCGCACCACGTGCGGGGTGAGGTCCAGGTAGGCCGATGCCTCGACGCACCGCACCCCGTGCCTGAGCAGCAGCTCCACCCCGTCGCGCTCCAGGGCGTCCTCGCTGGGGCTGTGGATGAGGTTGACCGCCCAGGGCAGGTCCGGGAGTTCGGCGGCGAAGCGGCGCAGCGCGCGGTCGATGCGCTCGGGCAGCAGGCCGGCCGCGCCGAAGGAGCCCAGGCAGCCGGCGCGGGCCAGGGCGATCACCAGTTCCTCGGAGGCTATGCCGCCGGCCATCGCGCCGCCCATGTAGGCCAGGCGGACGCCGTGCCGCTCGCGGAAGGCGCGGGAGCCCAGGCGCTCGGGTGGCAGCGGGCCGAGTGCGGCCAGGACCCGGGTGCCGGGCCCGGGCCGGGCAGTGGTGGCGCCGGGGCCGTTCGGGGTGTCGACGATGTAGCAGGGCTCCTCCAGCCGTTCCAGGACGTGCTGGATGCCGGCCGGGTCGGTGCGGGGCGTCCGGGGTGCGGTGCGGGCCCGGTGGTGGGCGCCGCCCGTCGTGGGGATGGTCATGCTCCGGTCTCCTTGTCCGTGCCGTCCTCCGCGTGGGCCCGTTCCGCCCGCGCGGCGGGGACGACCTCCACGGCCACGTCGGTGAGTTCGTAGATGCGCAGGCCCGGCTTCCAGACGGCGGCGTCGGCGACGACGACGAGGCGGCCGTCGTCCCGCCGGACCTCCTTGATGTGGGCCTCGAAGGTCATCTCGCCGTCGCCGCGCAGGATCTGGCCGCGGTACTTCCAGCCCATGGCGACGTCGAGGGGCACCCCGAACCGCACCGGCCCCATGCCGTCCGCCAGGCCGGAGTCGATGACGTGGACCTGGAGGGCCTGGATGACGGCCTCCACCCCCAGCGATCCGGGCATCACCGGATCGCGGTGGAAGTGGCAGTCGAAGTACCAGTCGTCGTCGGCCACGGTGCGGCTGCCGTGGATGTAGCCCTGACCGTGGACGCCGCCGCCGTCCACCACGGTCACCTCGTCGACCATCCGCAGGTGGTCGTCGGCCAGGCGCAGCCCGGTGCCGGGTTGGGGCCTGAACCAGCGGTCGTCGGAGCGGACGGCCAGGGTCCGCGTCCGGGCCGGGTCGAGGCCGGCCCGCTCGGCCTCCAGCCACGGCGGGACGTAGGTGCCGGAGTCCAGTCCGACCTGGTTGGAGAGCGCCTGCTCGGTGAAGTACCCGAAGAGCGACTCGCCCTCGTAGAAGACCTCGTCGTCGGCGAGCAGCCGGTAGCGGAACTTCTGGAGGGTGGCGCCCGGCACGGACTGGCTGGACAGCAGCTCCGACTCGTGCCGGACCGTCTTGCCGGCCAGTTCGGGGCGGCGCACGAAACGGGCGCGGCCGTCCAGGTTGCGGATCGACAGCTCCTCGTCCGGGCTGGCCAGGGTGGCGCCCAGGTAGTAGCCGAGCAGGATCGCCGCCTGCAGGGAGGTCTCCATCACCACGCAGTTGGGCATCTCCGGTCCGGCGGTGTCCCGGTAGTACCAGGCCTCGGGCGGGGAGTCGTACTCGGTGGCCATGGTGGCGCCGGGGCGCAGTTCGCCGCGGGTGCCGTCCAGCCGCATGATGCGGTCCACGAACCGGAAGTCGCCGTTGGGGATGTAGGGCGCGCGCCGGCCCGCGTAGATCTCGAACTCCGTGCCCATCGCCGTGCCCAGGTCGCCCTTGGCGGCGTGGGCGAGGTGGAGCTCGTTGATGAAGGCCGCCTCGCCGCGCTCGTTGCGGCGGCCGAGGAAGGCCGGGAGGCCGCCGGCCTCGGGCCGGTAGGCGGTGCCGGGCTTCTCCTGCACCCGCACCCCGAAGTTCCGCATGGCCACGATGGGCTTGTCACCGTCGTAGACGGTGATGTCGGCGACGACGGTGGGCCGCGGCAGCATGGTCAGCTCGGTGATCTCCACCTCGTAGCGGACCTCGCGGGTCCGCGGGGTGATCTGGCCGCGCACCTTGACCTCGGTCTCCAGGCCCGGCACCGCCTGGAACTCGGCGTCCGGGAAGACCAGGTGCATCCCCAGGTACATGGCGTACGTCTGCAGCAGCTGCACCCCGCCCTCGGCGATGAGCGACCCGGCCAGCACCGGGTCCCCGGTGAAGTGGCAGGTGAAGTACCAGCCCTCGGGGTCCAGCCGCTTGACGGCGGTGAGCGCGCCGAGCCGGCGCGGTCCGCCCAGCCGGTCGACGACCGGGATCTCGTCGATCATGCGCAGCATGTCCCCGGGCAGGCGCAGCGAGCGGTTGCAGCCGTCGGCGCTCTGGTCCCAGCGCGGGCCGAACACCTCCCCCGGGCGGCCCGCGGCCAGCAGCTCCAGGTCCTTCCCGGTCAGGGAGGTGCGGTCGGTGCGGGCCAGCGGCTTGAACCAGGCGGGCTCCATCGCCGCACGCCGCCTGCGGTCCGCGGCGTTCTCCACCACGCCCAGGGAGTCGGCGAGTTCGGCGGGGGTGAAGAACCCGGCGCAGGCGTCGAGCAGCTCCAGGATCAGCTCGCCGTCGGCGTAACAGCGGTAGTTGAAGAAGAACAGCAGGTTGTCGCCGTTCCACACGAAGCGGTCGATGCGGATGTCGTAGCGCAGCGTCTGCCCTTCGCGGGGCAGTCCTCCGTGGAAGACCAGGCGGCTGTCCAGCAGCCGGTAGACGCGCTCGCCGCGGGTGCGGAAGTCGATGCCCAGGTAGGCGATGAGGAGCATGTCGCACTGGCCGGCCTCGATGGTCACCGCACACGGGACCAGGCCGTCCACCGTGTACCAGGCGCCGACCGGGACGTCGTACTCGGTGGTGATCTCGGCGGGCTCGAAGCGCCCCGTCTCACCGGTGATCCGGGTGACCCGGCTGACGAAGAGGTACGGCGGCTCGGGCAGGCGGCAGCGCCGCGGGTAGGTGTCGACCTCGGCGAAGGCCGGGCCGAAGACCGGCGCGACCCGGCCGCGTGCGAACTCCAGCAGGTCCCGCTCGTCCCACAGTACGGTCTTCTCCCGCCCCGCGGACGCCGCGGGCACGACGGGCGGCGCGGCGGAGGCGGCGCCGGACTCCAGGGACCGCAGCGTGTTCTCGGTGAACGCGGCCTGCGCGCGCAGCGCGGCGCGGTGCGCGCGGGCGACGGTGGCCGCCATCGCCCGCAGCGGGGGCGCGGCGGGACGGGCCAGAGCCGCCGGACGGTACCGCTCGGGGGCGGAGCGCGGCAGCGGTTCGGGCAGGTGGACGAACGGCTCCTCCTCGATGACGATCCGCTCCGCGGCGGGGTCGGGGCCGGGGGCGGGGACGGGCTCCGGGGCGGGGAGCGGCGTCGCCGGGGACGCGGGTGGCATGGCCGTGGTCACCTCACTGGGCTGGATGTCCGGGGTGATCGGGGGGTGCGCGGGATGCTCGGGCAGGACCTCGGGCGGGTCGGGGGTGAGAACGGCGGCGGCCGCCCGTGCCGTCCGGTCCGCGATCGACTCGCCGCCGCACGGCACGGAGAGCACCGGTCCGGCCGGTGCGGCCGCCCGCGGCTGCGGCGCCAGTTCCTCCAGACCGACGGGCAGGCCGTGGGCGACCAGCCGGGCCAGTGCCTGGGCGAGCGCGGTGGCGGCCGGGGCGCCGCGCCGGTCGACCGAGACCGCCACGTGGTCGCGGCCTTTGAGGGTCTCGCCGATCCACCGGGTGCAGGTGGCGCCCGGACCGACCTCGACGAAGTAGCGGTAGCCGCGCTCGTGGGCGGTCTCGGTGAGCCGGACGAAGTCGATGGTGCTGCGCAGGGTGACCGCGATGCGCTGGGCGATCAGGCCCCGGTCGGTGGTGTCCACCCGGTCGTAGTCGTAGGCGGACAGCAGTTCCAGGGCGGGGTCCGGCGTACCGAGCGGGTAGTCGTTGAGCGCGGCCAGCGCGTCGAGCTCGGGGTCGACCACGGGGCAGTGCATCACGTGGTTGGCGGGCGCCTTCGCCGCCTGGCACCCCACCTTCCCGATCACCTGGGCGACCTGCTTCGGGTCGCCGGCGATCACCACCTCGCGCGGGGTGTTGACATGGGTGAGGAAGACCCGTTCCAGGCCGGCCATGGCCGAGCGCACCACGTCCGGCCCGGCGAGCAGCACCCGGGTCGCCCACACCTCGCCGTCCGGCACGGAGGCGGGGATGCCCCAGGCCTCGCGGACGCGCAGCTTCGGGCCGCGCAGCCGGTCGCGGAACAGCGGAGTGGCCGCAAGCGCCGCGTCGTCCCGGGCCGATTCGGCCCAGACCCCGCCGGCGAAGAGCATGCTGGACTCGCCCAGGCTGTAGCCGAAGCCGCCGTCGGGCCGGATGCCCAGCACGTCGCGCAGCAGCCGGGTGTGCAGCACCGCGAAGTTGGTGCCCGCGGCGAGCATCACCGGGATGTCGTCGATCAGGCGCTCCTCGTGGCGCATCAGGTCCCGGCGGCCGAGCGGGCCCCGGGCGCGGGGGTGGAGCGCGCGGTGCTTCAGCCGCCGGGCGGGGTGGTCGGCTTCCCGCTCGAAGCCGTCCAGGAGCCCGGGGAAGAGGCGGAACAGGTCTCGGCCGGCGCCGGGGTAGGTGGTGAACGCGCCGGGGTAGACGAAGGCGACCCGGCCGCCGGGGCCCATCGGACGCGCGGTGCAGTAGCTCCCGGAGGGCGTGGACCACTCGCCGCCCTCGGCGATGACGCGCGGCAGGTCGCGTTCGGCGGCGGCCAGTTCGCCGGCGAGCCGGCCGGCGTCGGCGGCGACCAGGACGGCGGTGTGGCGGGAGCGGCGGGCGGTCAGTTCCCGTACGGCCCGGTGGGTCACCGCCCGCGGTCCGTGCTCGGCGAGTTCGGCGGCGGCGGCGCGGGCCGCGGCGGCCAGCCCGGGGCCGTCGTCGGCGGTGAGCGGCAGCAGCAGCACGCCGGGGCCGTCGCGCCAGTCGGCGGCGGGACGTGCCGGGCCGGTGCCCTGCGGCATCCCGCGCAGCACCACGTGGGCGGCTGTGGCGCCGGCAGGGCCGGTGTCGCCGAGCAGGCTGAGCGCGGCGACGCGGGCGGCGCCGCGGCGGCGGACGGGCCAGGGCTGCGGCTCCCCCAGCACGGTGAAGCAGGAGTCCTCGAACGCGGGGTCCTGCGGGTCGGGCAGCAGGCCGTCCGGAGCGGCGGGGAAGTCGGCGTGGTGCAGGACCAGCGCGGCCGCGACCAGTGCGGCCAGCGGTGCCGCGCGCTGGGTGTCCCCCACCAGTGCTCCCGTGCTCCCCAGTACGCAGCCGTAGGGGTCGCCCGCGTCCGCCTCCCGGGCGGCCTGCGGGTCGGGCCGGTAGACGGCGGCCAGGGCCGCGGCCTCGCCGTGGCGGGCGGCGGGGGTGGCGCCGCCGAGCTCCAGGTATTCGACGTCGCCGGGGGAAACCCGGGCGTCGGCGAGGGCGGCGCGGGCGGCGGCGGCCACGGCGGGGCCGTGGCCCTGGCCGCCCTCACCGCTGTGCACGCGCAGGGCGTCCACCGTCGCGTACACCTTGCGGCCGGTCTCCCCGGCCCGGGTGACGACCACGGCCGCCGCCCCGTCACCGAGCGGCGGCGGCTCCTGGCCGTCGCGGGCGGCCAGCCGGGCCCGGGCCCGGGTGTTCTCCGCCCCGGCGGCCAGGTCCACCCCGCCCACCAGCACCGCCTCGACGGTCGGGTCCAGCAGCAGCAGTCCGGCCACCTCCAGCGCCCGGACCCCGGCCGTCCCGTCCGCGGCGACGGTGAAGGACGGCCCGGTGAGGTTGCGCGACGAGGACAGCCGGCTGGCCATGATGTTGCCGATGTAGCTGAGCACCTCGTTGGCGCCGATCGGCTCGTGCACGGCGCCGCGCACCGCCTCCTCCAGGCGGTCGAGCTCCTCCCGGCCCAGACGCACCCCGGCACGCTCGCACTCCGCGCGTACGTGGGCGCCGATGTCGAACCGGGCCCGGTGGGTGTGGGTGCGTGGTTCCATCTCCATCGCGACCACCACGCCGACCCTCCGCTCGGGCAGTTCGTCGGCCTTGGTGCCGGGCGGCGGAGCGGGGTAGCCCGCGTCGGTGAGGGCCTGTTCGGCGGCCTCGAACAGGGCCAGGTGCTGAGGGTTGGCCTGGGCCAGCTCGTTGGGCGGGATGCGGTAGACGCGGGGATGGACGTCGATGCGGTCCAGGTAGCCGCCCGGCACGGCGGAGTCCTGGGCGGGCGTGCCGGACAGCGGACCGCGGGTGAGCCCGTCCGCGCCGTACCAGCGGTGCGGCGGACGCTCGGTGAGGGCGGACCGGCCCGGACGCGCGGCGCGGTGCAGCGCGCCGGTGCCGGACAGCGCGCCGAGGCGGGCGCCCAGGCCGGTCACCGCGAGCCTGGCGAGAGGGCGCGGTGCGGGGGCCTGCGCGTCCGTCCCGGCGGAGGCGGACACGGGCGCGGGCGCGGACACGGGCATGGGAGAGGGCGCCGGGAGGGGTTCGGCGGCGGCCTCGGGGCCGGCCAGCACCAGATGGGCGTTGGTGCCGCCGAAGCCGAACGCGGAGACCGCCGCGCGGCGCGGCACCGCTCCCCGGGGCCAGGGCGTGTTCTGGCGCACGATCCGCTCGGCGGCCGCCTCGCCGCCCTTCGGGCGCAGGGGGTCGGTCACACCCGGTGTGGCGGGAACGGTGTCGTGCCGCAGCGCGAGGACGACCTTCAGCAGGCTGGTGAAGCCCGCCACGGTCAGCAGGTGCCCCACGTTGCCCTTGACCGACCCCAGCAGCGGCGGCACGCCGCCGTTCCCGGCGAAGAAGGCGGTCAGCCCGCGCAGCTCGGTGGCGTCGCCCAGCGGCGTGCCGGTGGCGTGGCACTCGATGTAGTCCACGGTGGCCGGGTCGATCCCGGCGTATGCCTGACGGTAGGCGGCCAGTTGCCCGGACTCGTTGGGGCTCAGCAGGTGGCGGCCGGCGCCGTCGTTGCCCAGGCCGACGGCCTCCAGCACCGCGTACACCCGGTCGCCGTCGCGCAGTGCGTCACGGAGCCGTTTCAGGACGACGACCCCGGCGCCCTGACCGGTGACGATACCGGTGGAGCGGCCGTCGAAGGGCTGGCTGACGCCGTTGTCCGGGTAGGCGCGGAGGTCGGAGAAGGAGAGGTGGATCAGCAGCGGGTCGGGCGCGCACACCGCTCCGGCGACCATGGTGTCGGCCCGGCCGGTGGCAAGGTAGTCCCGGGCCAGGGAGACGCCGTAGAGGGCGGAGGAGCAGGCCGCGTCCAGGGCCAGCCGGGGGCCGCCGAGGCCGAGGGCGTCGGCGGTGGTCACGGCGGGTCCCCCGAACGGCCACAGGTTCTCGGGGGCGGGTTCGGGGTCCGCGCCGGCCGGGGCCGCGGGCAGCGGCAGTCCTGCGCGGGAGAGGCCCTCGGTGACGGCCTGCCGCACCGGCGGGACGCACATTCGCACCGACTGCTCGGTGGGGAAGGCGTAGTTGCCCAGGACCAGGCCGGTACGCGCCAGGGCGTCGGGGCGGGTGTCCAGTCCGGCGTCGGCGAGCGCCAGGCGCACGGTGTGCAGGGACCACCGGACCACGCGGTCCAGGCCCGACAGGCGGTCGGCGGGCAGGCGCAGGCCGTCCAGGTCGATGGCGGGCTCGGTGACGAATCCGCCGCGCACGGCGGTGACGCGGTGGTCCGGATCGCCCCAGCCGCCCGGCACGTCGGGGCTGGTTCCGAAGACCTCCGGGCCGCCTTCGGTGCGGTGGTCCGTTCCGGCGAGCAGCCCGGTCCAGAACTCCTCGGGGCTGTGTGCGCCCGGGAGCAGACAGGCCATGCCGACGATGGCCACCGGCTCGTCCCGGTGAGGTGAACGCGACATTTCTCTCCGTGTCTTCCGCTCAGTGGTGGGTTCTGGGGCGGGCGGGAAGCCGGCCGGCGGCGGCCCGGCGGTGCGGGAGGGCGTCTGCCGCCCTCCCGCACCGCCGGCCGTCCGGGTCGTGCGCTCACGCGCTCATCCGGAGGTGGGACGGAACTTCGCCTCGAGGCCGGGGGCGTGGACGGCCTCGACGCCGCGGCACTCCAGCAGGACGCGTCCTTGCGGGGTGCACGCGGTGACGGTGCAGCGGATGCCGCCCGCGGTCTCCGCCACCCCGTCCACGACCACCAGGAACGTCTGCCCGCCGGGCAGTTCGGCGTGGCGCAGCACCTCGCCGATCGCGCTGGGCAGCACCGCCTGGCCGCGGTGCAGCCGGGCCCAGACCAGCACCGCCTGGAGCAGCAGGTCGGTCTGCACCGGGCTGTACCCGGGGGCCTGCCAGGCACCGTCGGCGATCGGCCGCTCGGGCAGCCGGCACGCCAGCACCAGCCTCTGCCCGTCGTCCAGGACCTCGGTCAGACCGCGCAGCCGGGGACCGTGGAAGAGGGTGCCGTCGGTGTACGCGGTGACCGGGCGCCCGGTGCCGGGCGCCGGCAGACCGGCCAGGGCCGGTGCGGGCGCCGGGGCACCGGCCACGGCCCGCGCCCGGTAGCGGGGCCGGCCCTCGCTGTCGTGGATCGCTACGTCCCAGGCCCCCGGTGTGCAGGCGGGCCGGACCGCCAGCCGCAGCCCCGCCGGCCGGTCGTCGTCCAGGACCAGGCCCTTGTGCACCGCGAAGCCGGTCACCCGGCCCACCGGGGTGCCGGGCAGCACCTGGTGGACGGCGTTGAGGACCGCTCCCAGCGCCGCCGTGGCGGGCAGCACCGGGTGGCCGCCGATGGCGTGGTCGGCGAGCACCGGGTCGCCGGCCAGGGGCGCCAGGGAGCGGTGGAGTTCCACTCCCCCGGCCGGGAACCCGGCGGGCTCCGGCGCGGACAGCGGGGTCACCGGGCCCACCACGCACACCGTGTCGCCACCGTGCTCGGCACCGAACTGCTCGGTGAAGTACCGGACCCCCTCCTCCAGGGGGATCAGCGGCACACCCCGTTCGGCGAACATCCGCTCCAGTTCCGGGGTGACCATGCCGCCGGCCCAGGCACCCCAGTTGACGGAGGTGATCCGGGCCCGGGGCGTCTGCCGGCGCAGCGCGCAGGCGAGCTGGTTGAGCGCCTCGTTGGCCATGGCGTAGTCGGACTGGCCGCGGTTGCCGAAGAACCCGGCGACCGAGGAGAACAGCAGCAGGTGACGCAGTCGCCCGGCGGGAAGCGCCTCCAGTACGTGGCGCAGCCCCGTCAGCTTGGTGTGCAGCACCCGGTCCACGTCCTCGCCGCGCTTGGCGGTGATCAGGGTGTCGGCGAGCACCCCGGCCCCGTGCACCACTCCGGTGACGCGGTCGGCGTAGGGGGCCAGGACCCGTGCCACGGCCTCGGGGTCGGTGATGTCCACCGCGGCGTACTCGGCCCGTGCCCCGGCCTCCTCCAGCTCCGCCAGGGTGCGGCGGATCTCCCGCTGCCCGGCCAGGTCGCGGGCGATGCGGCCGACCTCGCGGGGAGTCGGCTTGTGCCCGGCCCGCTTCAGCTCCGCGGCTGCGGCGGCCCGCAGCCCGCTCTCCGGTACCCCTTCGGCCCAGCCGGGCTCGTCGGCCAGTTCGGTGCGGCCGAGCAGCAGCAGCCCGGGACGGTGGGCGCGGGCCAGGCCGACGGCGCAGGCCGCGGTGACTCCGCGCGCCCCGCCGGTGACCACCAGCAGGTCCTGCGGACCGGGCTCGGGGGCGCCGGGCTCGCCGGGCAGGTCGCCGGGTGTCTCGGCCAGGTCCAGGGTACGGCGGGCGCCGTCCGCGGCGAGTCCCACCTGGACGGTTCCGGCGCAGGCGTCGTGCGCCTCGGCCAGGAGCAGCTCCGCGCACCGGTCGGCGGGCAGGTCCGGGTCCAGGTCGACCGCGCGGCACAGCAGCGACGGGGCCTCGATGGCGAGGGTCTTCACCAGGCCCGGGACGCCGCCCAGGACGGCCCGTTCCACACCGGCGGCGCCGGTCATGCCCATCCGCCCGTCGAGCCTGGTGACGGTGAGGAACGCCGCCCGGCCGCCGTCGGCCGCGCTCCGCTCCAGCAGGGGCTGGACGGAGCCGGCCAGCAGCAGGGTGTCCCGCAGCGCGGTGACCGCGGCCTCCTGCCCGTCGGCCTCGACCTCGGCGACCACCAGGTCCAGCCGGTCGCCGTCCCCGGGGGGACGGGTGCCGGTGCGGACCGTCCAGCCGCGGGCGCGCAGCGCGTCCGCGAGGGCCGCCAGGGGGCCGCTGCCGGTGTCACCGGCCAGGAGCGCGCACGGGGCGTCCCGGTAGGCGTCCGGCAGGAGGTCGGGGGCGGGCAGGGTGCGCAGCCGGGCGTGCCGCCGTCCCAGGCCCGGGCTCAGGCTTTTGGGGCGGACATCGCCTCCTCGGCGGCGGTGCCGGCGCCGGCGGCGCCGGAGACGAAGGCGATGATGTCGTCCAGGGTGCGCAGCTCGGCGAGCTTCTCGGGGTCGGCGGAGGCGGAACCGGGGAAGCGATCACGGAGCGAGCCCATGATCTCGACACGCTTGATGGAGTCGATGCCCAGGTCGGCCTCGACGTCCATGGAGGTCTCCAGCATGTCCACCGGGTAGCCGGTCTTCTCCGCGACGCTCTCCAGCAGTGCCTTGCGGACGTCCTCCTCGGTGACGACGGCGGCGGGGGCCGGGGCGGAAGCCGGAGCGGGAGTCTGCGCGACGGGGGCCGGGGCAGGAGCGGCAGGGGCCGGAGCAGGAGCCTGCGCGACGGGAGCCGGAGCAGGAGCCTGCGCGACGGGAGCGTACCGGGGCTCCGTCTCCGCGGGCGCGGCGGGAGCCGGCGGCAGGGCCGGGGCCCACTCCTGCGCGGGGAGCCAGTTCTGCGCCGGGGCGTAGGCGTGGGAGTCGGCGGCGACGGGCGCGATACCGCTCTCCAGCAGCGCGAAGCTGCGCAGCACCTCACTGGCCTGGGCATGGCTCTGCCCGATCGCCACGCCCTGCTGGCTGATGGCGGTGATGCCGGTGAGGACCTTGTCGTCGAGGGAGCCGTCCAGCAGGTTGGTCAGCCGCTCGGCCACTCGCAGCTGGCTGCCGAGGTACTCGCGGTGCATGGACAGGTGCTCCCAGGCGACCGCACCGGTGCCCGGAAGGCCGGCGGCGCGGGGTATGCCGCCCTGCGGGGCGGATGCCGCCGGGGCCGTCGCGGCGGCCGGCTCCTGCTGCGGTGCGGCGGGCTCGGTGCCGATCGCCGGGGCGCCCGCGGCGCCTTCGACGCGGTAGCCGTTCTCCAGGGCCTCCTGGTAGGCCTGCCTGCGCTGCTCGGAAACGTGGTTCACACCGTTCAACGGAATCGTCATCCCCTCTGCCGGACGGGCCGGCTCGATGTCAGCGGTGTAGCGGTTGCAGTCGGTCAGGGGCGCGCCGAGCACGAGGAGCCGTGCGGCGAGTTGCTTGAGCGCGCGGTCGCCGTCCCCCTTGGGGCCGGGGTCCGCGCTGAGGACGACGACGTCATCGCGGTCGGCGAGGGTGCGGCGCACCAGGCCGGAGAGAACCGACTTGGGGCCGAACTCCACGAAGACCCGGAAGCCGTCCTGGTACATCTCGGTGACCCGCGGGGCGAAGTGGACCGGGGCGGTGAGCTGGCCGACCAGCACCTCGCGGTTGCCCGCGATGCGCCGCCCGTAGGAGGCGCCGGGGGCGTCGGCGTACACCGGGAACGCCGGCGGGCGCACCCGGGTGGCCTCCACGGCTTCTTTGAAGGCATCCACCGCATGGGCGACGTAGCGGGTGTGGAAGGCGGCGGCGACGGGCAGTTCGCGGGCGGTCAGCCCCTCCCGGCCGCAGTCCTCGGCGAAGGCGCGCACCGCCTCCGTACCGCCGCCCACGACCACCTGGTCGGGGGCGTTGACGTTGCACACCTCGACGTCCTCGTGGCGGGCGGCGATCTTCTCGACCGTCTCCAGGTCCGCGGAGACCGCGGCCATGGTCCCGGGGTCCTCCGCTCCCTCGGGCCGCAGCGCCATCGCACGGCCGCGGGCCCGGGCCAGTCGGTGGAGGTCCTGGTCGGTGAGGCTGCCCGCCGCCCAGAGCGCGGTCAGCTCGCCGAAGCTGTGGCCGAGCGCTCCGTCGGGGGTGAACCCCAGTTCGTTCAGGTAGCGGTACTGGCCGGCCGAGAGCGCGCCGATGGCGGGCTGGGCGTAGTCGGTACGGCGCAGCGCGGCCTCCTGTGCCGCGCGGGTGTCGTCGTCGAAGGCCGGCGGCGGGAAGACGGTGCGGCCCAGCGGCCGGTCACCGGCGAACTCGGCGGCGGCCGCGTCGTACGCCGCGCGCACCGGGGGCACGGCCATGGCGGTGCGCGCACCCATGCGCAGGTACTGGCTGCCCTGCCCGGCGAAGAGCGCGGCCGCCTTCACCGGGCCGGCGCCGGCCCGTCCCCCCTCCCCGCCCAGGAGCGCGGTGCGCCGGTAGTAGGCGCCGCGCGGCAGGGTGAACTCCTCTGCTTCCGGCCGGGCACGCAGTTCCCGGGCGGCTGCGGCGCGCAGTTCGGCCGCCTCCTCGGCTCCAGAGGCCACCAGCGCCAGCCGGGCGTGACCGGCCGGAACCGGGTCGGTGCCGTCGGCGGGCGCGGCGTCCGACTCCAGCAGGTCCAGCAGCGCCGCCGGCTCCTCGGCGTGCCAGAGGTGGACGCGGGCGGCGGGGGCGAGGACGGCGAGTCCCTCGCCGTGCGGGTCGTGCTCCTCCAGCACGCAGTGGAAGTTGGTGCCTCCGAACCCGAAGGAGGAGACCGCGGCGCGGCGGCGCTCGCGCGCCGGGTCGGCGATCCACGGCTGGGCGAGGGTGTTGACGTAGAAGGGGGAATTGGGGAAGTCGACCGCCTCGCGGGGCCGTTCGACGTTGATGGTGGGCGGGAGCACCTTCTGGTGCAGCGCCAGCGAGAGCTTGATCAGCCCGGCCGCGCCGGCGGCCGCCTTGGTGTGCCCGATCTGCGACTTGACGCTGCCCACCGCCGCGAACTGCCGCTCCTCGGTCGCCGAGGCGTACACCTCGCGCAGCGCGGAGAGTTCGGTGAGGTCGCCGACGCTGGTGCCGGTGCCGTGGCACTCGACCAGGCCGACCTGCTCGGGTCCGAAGCCCGCGTCCTCGTAGGCCCGGCGCAGCGCGGTGACCTGGCCCTCCACGCGGGGGGCGTAGATGGACTTGAAGCGGCCGTCGCTGGAGGTGCCGATGCCGCGCAGCACGGCGTAGACGCGGTCGCCGTCACGCTCGGCATCGGCCAGGCGCTTGAGGGCCAGCATTCCCAGCCCCTCGCCGATCAGGGTGCCGTCGCTCTCCTCGTCGAACGGCCGGATGCGGCCCGACCGGGAGAAGGCCGGGGTCTTGGAGAAGCACATGTACATCAAGATCGTGTTCTCCGCGTCGCAGCCGCCGGTGAGCATCAGGTCGGCACGGCCGGACACCAGTTCGGAGACGGCCATCCGCACGGCGGCCAGCGAGCTGGCGCAGGCCGCGTCCACGGTGCAGTTGGTGCCGCCGAGGTCGAAGCGGTTGGCGATACGCCCGGCGACGACGTTGCCGAGCATCCCGGGGAAGGAGTTCTCCTCCCAGGGGGCGAAGGCCTTGGTGAACTTGTCGGCGATCTCCTCGGCGTCCCGCTCGGTCAGGCCGCAGCTGCGCACCACCTCCTTGAGCACCGGCGTCTGCAGGCGGGTGGCCAGGGGCTGGGTGAGGGAGTTGGCTCCGGTGATGCCCAGGATGCAGCCGGTGCGGGAGGCGTCGTACCAGCCGGAGCCGGGCGCCCCGGCGTCCTTGAGGGTCTGCTTGGCCACCACCAGGCTGAGCAGCTGGAGGACGTCGGTGACCTCCAGGGTGTTGGGCGGCAGGCCGAACTCCATCGGGGAGAACGGGACGGTGGGGATGAAGCCGCCGCGTTTGGCGTAGGTCTTGTCCGGCTTGGACGGGTCGGGGTCGTAGTAGTCGGAGATCTTCCAGTGGGACTCCGGGACCTCCTCGATGCAGTCGTTGCCCTCGGCGAGGTTCTTCCAGAACTCGTTCAGGTCGCCGGAGCGCGGATAGAGGGCGCCCAGACCGACGATGGCTATCGGGGTGTCGGAAAGTTTCCTGGCGGAAGGTTGCTGAACCATGGGGACTCCAACCTGTGTCGGGGAGAGCTCCTGTGTGGCGGGCAGCGGCGGGCGCCCTTCATCCCGGGGCGGGGGCCGTCTCGGGGACCGCCGCGGCGGCGATGCGCCGCAGGGCCTCCGGGTCGCGCAGCATCGAGTAGTGGTCCCCGGGGGTGAGCCCGGTGTCGAGGTCTCCTCCGAGCCCGGACCAGCCGAGCGGTTCGGGGGTGGCGAGGAGGCCTCGCTCGGGGCGCAGCAGGACCAGGGGCAGGCCGACGGGGCGCGGCCGGTGTGCGGCGGCCAGCCGGTTGTTGCGCCGGAGGCCGTCGAGGTAGGTGTCGTAGACCTTGCGCAGGCCCGGGAGGGTGGTGCCGGGCCGCAGGATGCCGCTGTCCAGCCCGGCCCGCAGCACCTGCTCCAGCGCCGCGTCCGGCCGGCCGGCCGGGTCGTCCGGGAAAGCGGTGGGCAGGGCGCCCGGATCGCCGCCGCGTTTGGCGGCCAGGTACATGCAGAACCAGGGCAGGGCCAGTCCGTGCCCGATGGCGTCCTCGGGCTGTACGTAGCCGGGCACCGGCGCGATGCTGTCCAGCAGCACCAGCCGGCGGGGCCGCTCGTCCTCCTCGAGCAGGCCGGTGAGCGCATGGCCGACCACCCCGCCGAAGGACCAGCCGAGCAGGACCCAGCGCTCCGACAGCAGCCCTCGGGCGCGTAGTTCCTCGGCGGCCCGGGCGGCGAGCCGGTCGATCGAGGTGGTGACGCGTCCGCTGTCCAGCGCGGCCCGGAAGTACTCGGGGATCTGCTCGAGGTCCACCACGTGCAGCCCGGTGCCGGGCGGGAGCGCGTCGGCCAGGCCCGCGTAGTCGGCGGTGGGGAGGGCGCCGGGGTGGATCACCAGGACCCGGGCGCGCTCCGGTGCCGAGCCTCTTCGGAACGCCCGGACGAGTTCGGGCCGGGGGCGTTCAGGCCGCATGCTCGGCCTGCTTCTCGGCGATGTAGCGGGACAGCTGCGCGATGGTCGGGTGGTACCACAGCGCGGTGGTCTCCAGTTCGAACCCCAGCCAGTCCTCCAGTTCCCCGGAGAGCACCAGCGCCTCGGTGGAGTCCAGGTCGAACTCGTCGAAGTACTGCTCGGGGTCGACCTCGGCGGGCGCGACGCCCAGCTTGTGGGCGACCTTCTCCAGCAGCCACTCCTGGACGGCCTCGGTGGTGAGCGGTTCCGCAGTGGTCCGGGCGGTCTCGGCGGACGGGGTGTCGGACACGGGTTCTCTCCTTCTGGTCGGCCTCGGGGGCCGGGACGGGGCCGCGGCGTCGGCGGCCTGGATTCCGAGCATCTGGGTCAGTTCCGCCACCAGCCACGCGGCGGCCGGGCGGGCGGAGACCCGGCGGTACGCGTGCTGTGCCGGCACGGGGTCAGGCGGCCGCGTCGCGGGACCTGCGCATCGCTTCACGGATCGCCTCGGCCGCCGCGAGGCCGGAGTCGAACGCGGACTCGTGCAGGCCGATGACGTCCGGGCCGAGTTTGCGCGAGTGGAAGTAGGAGCCGGCGAACATCAGGCGTCCGGCGGGGTCGTTGAGGGAGTAGATCTCGCTTTGGAGCCTGCGGGCCTCCATGGTGAAGACCGGGTGCCGGTAGGAGATCTCCTCGATGACGTGTTCGTCGCGGATGTCCACTCCGGAGTCCAGGGTGAGGAAGTAGTCCCTGGTGCCCTCCAGGCACTGGAGGTCGTTGAGGTAGTAGTTCACCCAGGAGATCTGCCGGCCGTCCTGGTTCCTCCGGCCGTAGTTCCAGCTCCGCCAGGCGGTCCGGTCGTCCGGCATCACCGACGTGTCGGTGTGCAGGGTGGCGCGGGTGGGGTGGTAGGCGAACGCCTCCAGCATCCGCTGCCGCGGGGCGGGGTTCTCCAGCATCCTCAGGGAGTCGTCCGCGTGGGTGGCCAGGACCGCGTAGTCGAAGCGCTCGGCTCCGGCGGCGGTCCGCACCACGACGCCGTCCGGCTCCTGCCGCACGCCCACCACGGGGGTGGCCGGCCGTATCCGGGCGCGGGCCGCGCGCAGCCGGGCGGCCGCGGCGCGGACGTAGGAGACGCTGCCACCGGTCACCGTCCGCCAGGGAGCCGTCCGGCCGCCCAGGCCCTCGGCGCCGTGGGCGAAGAAGAAGGCGATCACCGTGGAGGCGGGCATGTCCCAGATGCGGTCGGCGGGCACCGACCAGGCCGCGGTGGAGATGAGCACGATGAAGCCGTACCGGAACTCCTCCGAGTAGCCGTTCCGGTCGAGGTACTCGCCCAGCGGGATGTCGGCCTGCTTGCGGATGAAGTGCCTGGGGGACTCCTCGAGGAAGCGCCGGGCCTCCTGCCACAGACGGACGAACTCGTCCGGGTACCGCGCCCGCACCTCCTCCTCGGGCTGCTCGAAGTCGTCGGAGACGTAGGCGCTCCTGGCGTCCAGGTCGAAGAAGCAGAACTTCCCCGGGTGGCTCTGGGTCGCCACGCCCAGGTCGGCGAAGAAGCGGGTGATCTTCGGGTAGTGCGGCTCGTTGTAGACGATGAAGGCGGTGTCCAGCCCGAAGGTGCGGCCGGCGTCCTCCACCTCGACCGTGTTGGCGTGCCCGCCCAGCCGCGGCTCGGACTCGAACAGCGTCACCTGGGCGTCCTCGCACAGCCCACAGGCTGCCGATATGCCCGCCGCCCCGCCTCCTATGACGGCGACCTGCGGTTTCATCGATATCTCCTCACGGGACTCAGGGAACCGGACACGGTTGTCCGGCATTCGACGGACAGGGTGAACACAGAGTTCTCCTCGCATTGCTCCCACATCTCCACACGGACGGGGTGTGAGTGGGCAGGCTGCTTCGGACCGCCCGGCAGGAGCCGACGGCTTCATCCCTTAATTCATTTCAGCGCAGGGCAGGGCGGGGCAGCCCGATTCAGGCGGCCGACACCATATGCCCGACTCCCGCCCCGGGGCAGGACGGATTTATTACCGACCGATTCCGGAGCCGGAGGGAGAGGGAAAGGGCTACCCGCGTAGAAGAATTGGCTCGGACACTCCGGTGAAAGTGGGAACTAGAGTGTTGCGACGAGGCACACCCGGCCGCTCGGACCGCCTTCGCAGGAGCCCGGACCCCACCCCGGTCCGGCGGACGCGGACGGCCCGCCGCCGAGTGGAGCGACCGGGGAGGAATGCCTCGACCGGAATTCCGGAAGGGAGTGAAGGGTCCCCCGGCCGGCGGACCGGGGGCCCCGCCCCCGGCTGTCGAACAGCCCGGACCGGCCGACCGAGCCGGCCAACTGGGCCTCGAACGAATGCTTTTGACGCATCGTCACCGATGCGCGAACCTCCGTGCCACCCTTCTCAGAGGCCGGAGGTCCCGGGTAACAGGCCGGGTAACCGGCCTTCGCCGCGAGAGCTCGGAGCGATCCGCACGGGCAGCCGGCGCGAACCGCCGCCCGCCGCCCCACGACACCTCCCGGCCGTCGGCGTCCGGCCGGACACCCCGGCCTCCGCAGCACCGCGGGGAAAGAGCCTCGGGCCATCCCCCGACGAACCGCTCGAACCGAATACGCCAGGAGCCCCCGTGAGTGTCTCGGCGGTCACTGACCTCCACCTCCGCGTTTTCAGAGATGAAACACCACTCCAGGCCCCCGCTGCGTCCTGGAACGGGCATGACCTTAGCAGGGAACACACGAGCCACGCATCAAAAGAACACATTTTTTCTCACGTTGTTAATAATTCGACACAGCGTCAACATGGCGTCATCGGTGCACCTCTGATACACACGCTGACCTCGGGTTCTCCGACAGACGGGCGAGTGTGTCCGCGTTTGCGCCCCGTCCACTTCCCGCTCCCCTGTTGTTTATTTATGAACGTCCCATGATCGATTTCGCACACGGCCTCGGCCCGGCGGCCGGAGGACCGGCCGGGGCGCCGGAGGGACCGGCGCGGAGCTACGGTGGGGATGAGGCTGCCAGTGCCCCGGGAAGGGAGCTGCACGGTGACCCACGGCATGCGCGACACGGCTCTCACCGGCCTCCGCGCCGGCTTCGCCGGCCGTGTCCTCACTCCCGGCGACGCGCCCTACGACGAGGCCCGCAAGGTCTTCAACTCGATGATCGACCGGCGCCCCGCCGTCATCGCCCAGTGCGAGACCGAACGCGACGTGGCCGAGGCGATCCGCTTCGGGCGGGAGAACGGTCTGGAGGTCGCGGTCCGCGGCGGCGGACACAGCGTCGCGGGCATGGCCCTGACCGAGGGCGGCATCGTCATCGACCTGCGGCGCATGCACACGGTCGTGGTCGACCCCGGCAGGCGCACCGTGCGGGTCGGCGGCGGCGCCGTCATGAGCGATCTGGACCGGGCCACCGAGCCGTACGGTCTGGCGACGACCGGCGGCCGGGTCTCCACCACCGGGGTGGGCGGGTTCGTGCTGGGCGGCGGGTCGGGCTGGCTGGACCGCAGGTTCGGTCTGGCGAGCGACAACCTGCTGTCCGCCGAGCTGGTCACCGCGGACGGCCGCACCGTGCGCGCGAGCGGGCAGGAGAATCCGGAGCTGTTCTGGGCGCTGCACGGCGGTGGCGGCAACTTCGGCGTGGCCACCTCCTTCACCCTGCGGCTGCACCCGCTTCCGGTGGTGACCGCGGCCCTGCTGATGTGGCGGCCCGAGGCGGGTCCGGAGGTGGCGCGGACCTACCGAGGCTTCATGGAGTCCGCCCCGGACGAGGTCGGCGGGGGGCTCATCTACCTGACCGCGCCGCCCGAGGAGTTCGTTCCCGCGGACATGGCCGGGAAGCTCGTCTGCGCGGTGCTGGTCACCTACGCGGGCGGGATGCAGGAGATGCGCGACGTCGCCGAGCCCGTGCTCGACATGGACCACGACGCCGAGATGGCCGCCGAGCTGTCCTACGCCGACCTGCAGTGCATGCTCGACGACCCGCCCGGTTACCGGAACTACTGGTCGGCCGAGTACCTGGCCTCCTTCCCGGACCCGGCCGTGGAGGCCTTCTGCGCCCGCGCCGGCGACCTGCTCGTGCCCTCGCCCTCCCAGCACGTGCTCTTCCCCCAGGGCGGCGCGGTCGCGCGGGGCCCGGGGGACCACCCGATCCCCTGGCGGCGGGCGCCGTGGGTGGTCCACCCCTTCGGGCTGTGGGAGGACCCGGCCGACGACGAACGCGTCAGGCGGTGGGCCCACGACGTGCGCGCCGACGTCAGGCCCTGGTCGACCGGCGCGGTCTACCTCAACTTCATCGGCCACGAGGGCGAGGACCGCGTCGTAGCCGGATTCGGGCCGGACAACCACCGGCGGCTGGCCGCGGTCAAGGCCGAGTACGACCCCGGCAACGTCTTCCGGCTCAACCACAACATCAGGCCCCGCTGACACCACGCCACGCTCGCCGGCGTCGGCCCGCGCACGGTCGAGGAGGTCCTCACCGACCGCGACCTCGCCTGTGGCGCCCGGCCGTCCCGGGCAGGGCGGTCAGGTTCCCGCGGAGACGAGGGACCGCCCCAGGGCGGCGAGCACCGACGGATCGACGCGGTAGTACACCCAGGTGCCGCGGCGCTCGGAGGTGAGCAGACCGGCTTCGCGGAGCTTCTTCAGGTGGTGGCTGACGGTGGGCTGGGAGACGCCGACGTCGGAGATGTCGCACACGCAGGCCTCGCCGCCTTCGTGCGAGGCCACCAGGGAGAACAGCCGCAGCCGCACCGGATCGCCCAGCGCCTTGAACATCGCGGCGGTCCGCTCGGCCTCCTCGGCCGTCAGCGGGCGCTCGGTCAGCGGCGGGCAGCACGGCTCCACCTTCGGAACCGACGGCGCCTTCATGTTCGACATGCCCTTATGTTGACACATGTCGAATCAACCGGACCAGGTCGCACGGTCCGCGGGACCACCCCGGTCACCGTCCGCGTGCACCCCGTCCACGGTTCCCGTGGCGGCGTGGCCGTAGAATGCCCGCGTGAACCGGCGACCGCATCCACCGATCCGCCCCCACCGGGCCCGGGTCCGCACGGTGCTGCTGGTTCTGGCGGTGCTGGCCGGAGTGGTGGCCATGCACGGCCTGGGCCCGGTCGGCGCGGTCGCCCCGCCGGACGCACCTCGCACCGCCCTCGCGTCCGCCGGTCACGCGACGCCCGGAGAGGCGGACACCGCCGCGCACGGCTCCCCCGGCGCCGCCGCGGACGATGCCTGCGCGCACCCGGGCCACGGGACGAACGGGCACCCGAACCACGCCGACGCCACCTGCGCGGCCGTGGGCACCTCCGGCCCGCCCGTCCTGCCGACGCTCCTCGCCTCCGCCGCCCCGGCCGCGGATGCGGCCGCCGCGGGGCCGGCGCCCTCGGCGGCCCTCTCCGGCCGCGCTCCTCCGTCACTGAGCGAACTGCAACTCCTGCGCATATAGAAGCCGCCGCGCGGCCCCGCCCCGCCCCGGGGCCCGGTACCGCGCGCGACGCGCCCTTCACTCCCCGCATCCGGGGATTTCCCTCCCACAGCAGGAGTTCGTATCACCATGACCGCACACCGCTCCGTCCTGCGCCGCGCCGCTCTCGCGGTGACCGCCGCGACCGCCGCCGCAGTCCTGACCGCCTGCGGTTCCCAGGAGCCCTCTCCCGCGGGCCACGGCGGCCACGGCGGCAAGCCCGCCGCGGGCGCCTCCGCCCCGACCTCGGCCGGCTCCCACAACGCCGCCGACGTCTCCTTCGCCCAGGGGATGATCCCCCACCACCGGCAGGCGGTGGTGATGGCCGAGATGGCCGAGACCCGGGCCGCCTCGCAGGAGGTCAAGGACCTGGCGGCCGAGATCAGGAAGGCCCAGGACCCGGAGATCGAGACCATGTCCGGATGGCTGGAGTCCTGGGGCGAGCAGGTGCCCCCGGAGACGGAGGGCACGTCCGGGACGGACCACTCCGGCCACGGCTCCCACGGGATGGACGGGATGATGACCCCCGAGGAGATGTCGGAGCTGGAGAAGTCCTCCGGCAAGGCGTTCGACACAGCCTTCCTGGAGATGATGATCGAGCACCACAAGGGTGCGGTGGCCATGGCCGGGGACCAGAAGGAGAACGGCTCCTACGGCCCGGCGAAGGCCATGGCCGACGACATCGTCACCGCCCAGAACGCCGAGATCGACACGATGGAGAAGCTGCTCGGCCGGAAGTAGGGCCGGCCCCGGGGACCGGGATCCGCGTGGCACGGATCCCGGTCCCCGGTTTACCAGCCGCTTCGGGGTGTTACCCGTCCGCACGGTATCGCGGGTTCTCCGGTCGCTGCGTACCGGAAGCCCGCAGGATCGAACAGAACCGCGCGAAAGGGGACAACCATGACGACGATGGTCAGCGAGATGCTGCGCACCTACCCGGCCGACCTCGGCGGTGTGAACCGCGAGGCCATGGAGCGCTGCATCGCCGAGTGCTTCGACTGCTCGCAGGCCTGTACGGCCTGCGCGGACGCCTGCCTGTCGGAGGACATGGTCGCCGAGCTGCGCAAGTGCATCCGCACCAACCTGGACTGCGCGGACATCTGCGAGGCCACCGGCAAGATCCTGTCCCGGCACACCGGCTACGACGCCAACATCACCCGCACCCAGCTCCAGGCCTGCGCCATGGTCTGCAAGTCCTGCGCGGAGGAGTGCGAGCGCCACGCCGACATGCACGAGCACTGCCGCGTCTGCGCCGAGGCCTGCCGCCGCTGCGAGCAGGCCTGCAACGAACTGCTGGCGACCCTGTGAGACCGGGGAGCGCCGTCCTCCGCCGCCCCGGCCCCAGCGGCCGGGGCGGCGCGACGGCTCTGCCGGCGGCCGTCCCGGCCGGCCGCCCGGGCGGTGCGGACGAGGACGGCCGCCAGGGCCTCCCGGCCCGGAGGGCGGTGGGGGCGCCTCGTCACCGGTCGCCGCGCTCGTCCCGCCACCCGTCGCTGTAGAGGAACCCGCGCACGCTGCGCCGCCGCCGGGCGTGCTCCCGGACACCGGCGGCGTACCGCTCCTCGCCGACCACGGGGACGCCCACCTGCCGCAGCACCGACAGCGGGGGCGCGGGACGTTCGTGTTCGGCCCGGCTGAAGAACTGCCCCCGCAGGGTGTCCAGCACCTGGTCCATGGCGGACAGCAGGGGGCCGGTGGCCGCCGGGTCGGGCCGGGCCCCGGGAGCCGCGCCGGCGCACAGCAGCAGCAGGGTGTCGTCGAGGACGGCGACGGCCGGGGCGGGGGCCTTGTGGAGCGAGGCGGAGTGGAAGTAGTGGACGACCGGGTAGGCCAGGTGCTGCTCGCCCATGCGCAGCAGCGGGGCGGTCAGGGAGACCAGGTGCTGGTTGAACATGGAGCTGAAGCCGTCCCCGGTCCATCCCCCGGCGATGACGGCGGCGGCGTCCCGTCCCAGGGCGTGGATCTGCTCGGCCAGGACGCGCTTGTGGACCACCGCCTGGACCACCTGCACCAGGTAGGTGATGGAGAGGGTGACCAGGAACAGTCCCGACAGGGAGGCGACGGTGGTGGCCACCTGGGCCCAGGCGGTGCCGGGGACGTAGTCGCCGATGCCCAGGGTGAAGACGGTGTAGCCGGTGAAGTACACCCGTGCCCAGCCGTCGGCGGGCACGGCGGTGACGGAGGTGACGACGGCCTCTTCGTGGGAGGCGAACACCAGCCACCACCCGGCCCACAGCAGTGCCGTCCAGGTCAGGAAGGTGGCCAGCAGGGTGAGCGTCCCGCTCCACTCCAGCAGTCGTGTCCCGCGCGGCGCCCGGGCCTGGAGGGCCAGGAGGGACCGCCACACTCCTCTGGCCGTCCGTCCGCCGACCGGGCCGGTGCCCGTGACCATCGACAGCGAGGTGATCACCGCGTCGGCCAGCGCCAGGGCGACCAGGGCACAGCCGGCCACCGTCGTCAGCACGTTCATCGCGCCGCCTCACGCCCCCTCTCGCCGGCCTTGGCGTAGAGGGACAGGCCGGGGGCGGTGGTGACGCCGTGCGCGACGGTGCTGGCGGCGATGACCAGAGTTCCGGCCGCCAGTACCACCGGGTCGGCACCGAGCCGGTGGGCCTCCATGGTGAGGTAGAACAGGGCCGAGACGCCGATGGGGCCGAACCAGCCCATGAAGAGGGTGTCGCGCCAGGTCAGTGAGAGCGGCCGCTTCAGGGCCAGCAGGACCGGCAGGCGGCGCAGCAGCAGGACGCCCAGGACCAGCAGGACGCAGCGCCACCAGCCCAGTTCGCCCCACTCGCGCCACGGGATCATGGCGCCGAGCACGACGAACAGCGGCAGGACGAGGAAGCGGTTGACCGCCTCGTCGTTCTTGTCCTCGTCCGCGCGCTCGCTGACCGAGCTCGTCGCGTTGAAGGCCAGTCCGCTGACGAAGACGGCGAGGACGCCGTCCAGGCGCATCAGCCCGGCCGCCCCGAGGACGAGGAGGGCCAGCAGCAGGGTGTAGACGAGCAGGGGGCCGGACTGGACGGTCCGGTGCTCCTCCGCGCTGCGCAGCGCCTTGCCCCCCAGCACGCCCGCCACCGCTCCGAAGGCGACCGCGCCCAGCACCTGCCACAGGGATTCCAGCAGCGCGTCGGTGCCGCTCAGGGTTCCGGCGATCGCCACCGCGGCCAGCACCAGGGGCAGGGCGAGACCGTCGTTGGCGCCCGATTCCAGGGAGAGCACCTGCCGGGTGCGGGCGGTGACCGTCTTCTCGGCCGGTTCGCCGGTGACCACGCTGGAGGCGAGCACCGGGTCGGTGGGGCACAGGGCAGCGCCCAGCAGCGCCGCCGCGCCGAGGCCGATCCCGAGGACGGCGGCCGACAGCGCCGTGGTGATCAGCGCCATCCCCAGCATGGCCGCCACCAGCAGGACGGCCACCGGCTTCACCCTGGAGCGCACGTCGTGGAACGGGTAGCGCAGGGCGATCGCCATCACCGACACCGCCAGGAGCAGCCGGGAGAACTCGTGCAGTTCCCTGTGCCCCTCCACCACGGTGGGCAGGTCGAGGACGCCCAGCACCTCGGGGCCGAAGGCGATCCCGGCCAGCAGCGCCAGCATCGGCCCGCTCAGCGGGGCGCGCTGGATGCGCACGGAGAAGACCGCGAACACCAGGGCGAGGGCGGCGGTGACGGTCAGGAGTTTGTCCAGCATGCCCCTGCGGCTGCCCTGCTCCATTCTTGTCATGCACCGGTAGCCACATCGGCCCCCCGGTGGGCGAGGGCGTCCGGGTGAGCGGACGGCCGGAGCGCCCGGGCGGGCCGCGGAAACGGACGGGCGCCGGGCCGGGCGTTCGGGGCGGAAGCGGTCGCCCTCCGTCCCGGCGGCGCCCTGCGGACGCCCATAGCGCCCTACAAGTGTTCGCCTCCGGTACGGAGGAGCAGCGCCGTCTCACCCGAAGGGGTGGTGTCGGGCGCTCTCCGTCGACACCCGGAGTTCTGACGGTCCGTCAGCGGAAACCCGGTCCGTCAGGAAGCCGCGACGGCGGGTCGCACTGAGGAGAGGAGAAACCCTTGAGGGCAGCCGACTCGAGTGATCGCGCCGCTCACCGGGGCCGCCGCATCCCACGGCAGCGGCGGGGCCCCGGCGGACCCCGCACGGCCGTCTGTCCGCTCCGGCGGGAGCGGGCACGCCACCGGGAAGGCCGGCTCCTGCCTCGGCGGGCCGAGATGTAGGAGGTTCCCGGCACACCAGAACACCACTGCGAGCGACACGCCTCCCCCGAGGACGCGGGCGGGGCCCGGTGACCGGGCCCCGCCCGCACACGCGCCCGCCCACGCGCCCGGCGGGCCGTCACTTCCAGGGAATGGTGCGCCAGGGGCCGGCCGGATCGGTGGTCAGGACCCGGTGGGCGGCCAGCATCTCCTGGTACCAGTCGCCGAACTCCTCCTCGTCGAAGTGCAGGCAGCGGCCGAGGACGTAGCCGGCCGAGAAGGACTCCCAGGAGTCGTAGGCGACCTGGCTGACCCGGCCCGCCCGCACCACGGCCTGCTCGGCCTCGGCCACGTCGCAGAAGCGGGCGCCCAGGCCCCAGCGGGCCATCTTCGAGGCCCGGCCGTAGTCCCAGGCGAGGACGGAGGTGACGTACCCGTTCCCGGCCAGCAGTCCGTCCGCGCGGAAGCGGGCCTCGTAGCGCACGATGCGGCCGATGAGCCGCTGGAGCCGGCGGGTCTCCGCCTCCGGGTCGGGGCGGTCGGCGCCGGCCGCCGCCTGCCCGGCGCGTGCGCGCACGAAGCGGTCGACGGTCCGGCGCCAGTGGTCGATCCCGACCGGCCCGCCGTACTCGCGGGCGATCGCCCGGCGGACCTCCAGCACGAACTCCCAGGCCGAGTCGCTCGCCTCGCCCCGCAGAAGCCGCTGCTGGGCCGACGCCCACTCCTCGCGGGTGGTGATGCCCCACCAGTCGGCCAGCCGCTCCCGTTCGCCGCCGTAGCCCGTGCCGTGCCACCCCATGGCGTTCCACAGGGAGCCGTTGGACACGCACAGCAGGGCGCCGCAGGCCAGGCCGCGCGCCACGGGCCCCTGGTGCACCCCTCCGACCCGCAGGGTGCGCAGCGTGCCCCTCCCCGCGTTCCGGGGGACCCTCGCCGCGTGCTCCGCCCATGTCCGCCGGTGCTCGGGGGTGGCGGCGAAGTACGCCTCGCAGGGGCTTCCCGGGTTGACCGCCAGCCACCGGCCGGAGTCCGGCCACCACTGGGCGTGCCCCTTCAACGGACGCTCCAGGAACACCGGGTCCGGCGCCGGGCAGGGCAGCATCCCCTCCGTCAGGACTGCCACGCAGTGCCTGCGCGCCCTGGGGTCCCAGTAGGGGAAGAAGGCGAAGAACCCCGGATTGGCGTCCGCCCACGACCGGGGTACGGCGTGGAAGAGCCTGGCCCCGGCCAGGACCTCGAGGTAGGCGCTCCAGTCGCCGCGCGTCCTCGCCTCGTACAGCCGCTGCTCGACGTCGGTGGGCGGCTGCCACGGTATGTGCGCCGGCCCGCCCCGTATCTCCCCCGCCGCCCTCTTCCCGGCGGCCGTTCCGCTCCACGTGTCCATCGCGGAATCACTCTACAGAGTGACCCGGTCACCTTCCGGTACGGGGTGGCGCGGCCGGCCGCGCCACCCCGAGCGGTACGCCTAGTCCGCCGCGCACAGCGGTCCCTGGTCCCGGCTCCTCACGTCCTTCTCGTAGGCTCCGCACACCCCCACGACCTCCGGCCCCCCGTCCGTCTGCCTCAGCAGCACCAGCGTCTTGTCCGCCGGCGGCCTGTTCGGGGACAGGGGCCGGTGGATGTAGCCGGTGGCGCCCTCGAAGGAGACACCGCCGCGCAGCACGGCGAGGACCGCGCTGCGGTGTACGTCCCGGCCCGAACGGGCGCCGTCCACCGCCTGGGAGAGCATGTGGAAGGCGTCGTAGGACACCGCGGAGTGCCCGTCGTGGCGCCAGGGGTCCGCCTTCGCCGGTCCGCCGACGAACGCGTCGTACTCCCGGGCGAACCGCTGCGTCCTCCAGCTCGCCCGCTTGTCGGTGGTGGGCAGTCGGTGGGCGGAGTGGTACAGGCGCAGCCACGTCTTGTCGGCGTACTCGCCGGTCAGCGCGACGTTCGTCAGCTCGTTGCCGCCCAGCACCGTCAGGCCGTCCTTCACGCAGGTGCCCTGCTTGTCGAAGGCGTTGACGAAGGCGGTGAAGTCCCTGGCCCGCGCCGACCAGTAGACGATCGGGTCCCCGCCCGCCGAGCCGAGCATCTCGCAGACGGTGCCGGCCAGTTGCGCCGCGGTGGTCACGTTGGGACTGCCGGGCGGGGCGGTCCCGAACGCGCCCTCCTGGGAGAAGTTGACCAGTTGCTCGTCGCCCGGGAACCACTTCGTGAACTTGCCCGCCAGACTGGCGCTGTACAGGTCGTCGGAGTTCTGGACCACGACGGCGTGCCGGGCCGGGACGCAGCCGTCCGCCCCCTCCGGCCTGGCCACGATGTTCGACGTCGTGGCGAACTCCGCCGCCATCCGCGCCTCGTCGCTGTTGAGCGGGGTGAAGGGCCAGTAGGTCTGGCTGACCAGCATCTCGTCCGCGGTGGCGGTGGTGCCCACCACCGGGATGTCCGCCGACTCCAGGATGTCCAGCGCGTCCCTGGTGGCCTCCTTGCTCTGCGCGAATCCCAGGACCCCGACGACCGTCTCGTGGTTCCGGACGCCCCGCCGGTCGGCCTCCCCGACCTCCTCGACCAGTTCGCGGGCCTCGGCGGCCGCGTCCTTGAAGCCCTTCCCGGTGGTGCGGACGTCCACGATCAGGGGCACGAGCGACTCGTCGGCGCCCGCCTCGCGCAGTATCCGGCCCTGCCACATGGCGATGCCGCGCAGCTCGGGGATGGTCCCGTCGAACAGGGTGTCGGTGCGGTCCGTGGGCTCGTCCGAACCGAAGTGGACCACCGTGCGGACGGTGCGGCCCTCCTCCTCGGCGAACCGCACGGCCCTGGCGTTCTGCCGGTCGATCGCCTCGCGCATCTCGTCGTACCACTTCTTGGGCTCGACGGGGACCGGCTCGGCCAGTTCGGTCACCGCGGCGGTGCCGCCGCCGGCGCACCCGGTGTCCCGCTCCGGGCCGGAGAGCAGTTCGACGCCGCCGACGCCCAGCAGGGAGACGGCCAGCGCCGTGCCCCCGGCCAGCGCCGACGTCTGGGTGCGCCAGCTGAGCCGGAAACGCCTCGGGGAGACCCTGCGCACGGGCAGCCCGGCGCGGGAGAAGGGCTCCTCCCGCAGGCCGACCCACACCGGGCGGTGGGCGTCCTCGTGCAGCAGCAGACCGGCCTGGGAGAGGTTGCACTCCTCCGGGTCCAGCTCCGCCCGGAGCGTCCCGGAGATCCGGCCGACCGCGACGACCAGCGGTCCGGGGCCGCCGACCGTGGCGCCCGCCTGCCGGAAGGAGCGCAGGAAGCGTTCGGCCGCCTGGGCCCCGTCCGCCGCGTCCCTGGGCATCTCCAGCAGGATCACCGGGCGCGCCCTGCGTCGTCGGCGCTTGGGCAGGAAGCGGCCGACCGAGGGCCTGCCCAGGTCCTCCAGGAGCGCGCGCAGCAGGAGCCGGTCGACGGCCTGGAGCGCCTCCGCGTGGCGCGGGTGGTCCGCGGGGAGCGCCAGCCGCGGCGCCTGGCGGGCCGCCACCGCGTCCATCACCCCGAAGAGGTCCTCGCCGCTGCGGCGGACGTTCAGCTCCGCGCCGAGCCAGCGGGAGCGGCGGTTGGGGGAGAGGCGCCCCGGTCTGACCAGTCGTGCCGTCTTGCGCCGGGCCCACAGCCACCGGGGCAGCGTCCTGGTCAGGCTCAGCCACCACGTCCTCAGCAGCCAGCCCCGCAGGCCCGTGGCCGGCGGGGCCTCCTTCCCGCCGAGCGACCACAGCAGGCCGGGCAGCCCGCCGCGTTCGGCCCGCCTGCGGTACGCGTGGTCCCGGAGCTCCTTCGCGGCGGGGGCCGTCCAGTCCCCGGGGTGCTCCCGGACGTAGGCGACGGTGTCCCGCAGCAGCTCGAAGTCGGGGAAGCGGTCGGGGGTCATGTTCCCGGGGATGCCGAACGCGAGCTGCTTGCCCGCCTCCCCGGCCAGCAGGTCGCCGTCGGAACCCGCCTGCAGGATGGCGTAGGGAACCAGTTTGCCGCCGTCGCTCAGCGGGTCCACCAGTGCGTTGATGACCCTGCGGACGCGGGTCTCGTACTCCTCCCCGTGCCCCGGCACATGGAGGATGAGCAGCGGCGGCCTGGTGGTCAGATAGCCCGGTGCGTCGGGCACCACGGCGGTGGGGTACTCGCGGACGAATATGTCCGCGCCGGTGTCGTCCGGAAATCGGTTGGGCGCAGGCGTCGCCATGGAGGACCCCCCGGTTTTCGCGTGTCTCCCCCGGTCCGGGGTGTGAGAAGTTACCGACTGTGCTCCACCTGTCACAAGCGCTTTGCCGCAAGCGGTCCGGCCGCCCCTTCCGCCGGCCCCGGGCCCGGGGCCGGCGGAAGGGGCGGTGCGCTGGGCGGTGTGCTGGGCGGTGTGCTGGGCGGCGGGGCGCCCGGCCGGTGAAAGCGGCACGAGTGCGCGGCCGCGCGGGGGGAAGGGCTGCGGTGTGCCTGCTCTGCCTTCCCGTCCGTCCTCCCGTACCCGCTCCGAACGCGAGCGGCTCGCCCAGGAGCTGCTGGACCGCGCGACTCCGGTGATGAGCGCGCTGGGCGTGCTGTTCCTGCTGCTCGTGCTGGGCGAGCGGCTGGCCCGGCCCGGAAGTGCGCTGAGCACGGTCATGGCCGTGGCCGGCTGGCTGCTGTGGGCGGTGTTCGCCGCGGAGTTCCTCGCCCGGCTGCTCATCGCTCCCGATACCAGGGCCTTCTGGCGCCGCAACTGGTGGCAGCTGCTCTTCCTGGTGCTGCCCTTCCTCCGGGTGCTGCGGCTGGCGCACTCGGTCCGGATGCTGCGCACCGGCCGGGTGCTCTCCTCGGTGGTGCGCTCCTCCCGCTCAGCGCGCCGGGTGCTCGGCGACCGGATCGGCTGGCTGGCGGCCGTCTCGGCGATCACCGTCCTGGGCAGCGGCGAGCTGCTGTACGAGTTCGGCTCCTACCGGTCCCTGGGCGAGGCGCTGCACGCCACCGCGCTGGCCACCGTCACCGGAGAACCGCTGGACCGGCCCGGCGCCTTCCCCAAGGTTCTGGAGATCGTGCTGGCGGTCTACTCCGTCGCCGTCTTCGCCACCCTCGCGGGCAGCCTGGGGGCCTACTTCCTGGAGTCGCGCGCCACCGGCGATCACCCGGTGAGGGTGGGCAGCGGAGGAGGCGAGGACTCCTGATCGTAGGTGGGCGTCTGCGCGGGGACCTGCATGGACAGCGAACCGGCGTCCTCGAAGTGGAAGGTCACCCACACGAAGTCGCCGCCCCGGATCTCCTGACGCACGTCGCGCAGCGCCAGGTAGGTCCCCCCTTCCTCCAGGCCGACCGACCTGTCCGGGGTCAGCTCCACCCCGTCCTCGACCACCTCACCGCCCCGGCCGACGATCTCGACGGACCCCGCCGCCGGCGACTCGGCCGAGACCAGCCGGTCGGCGGGCGGTTCCTGGTCGTACAGCTGCGCGTACAGGGGGACGTCGCCGCCGGTCTCCCAGGGGCCGTCCGCCGGTTCGGCGAGATGGGCGTAGCGCACCAGGACCGAACCGACCCGTGCGTTGGCCCCCGGCGAGTCGGCCTCTCCCCCGCCTCCGGTGCCGCATCCCGCGGCCGGGAGGGCGAGGAGGGCCGCCAGGAGCGGGACGAGCGGGCGGCGCGGTGTGCGCGGGGTTCCGGACGGCGCTCCGTTCACCTGGCCTCCTCCGGGGTCATGCGGCGTGCCCGGAACAGCAGCAGCATGCTCACCAGCGCCAGCACCACGAGCACGATGCCCATGACGACCTCGTTGGTCTGGGCCGCCCGGGGGGTGTTCTGCGGACCGCCGTAGTCGACCAGGGCCGGCGCGACCAGCAGCCACAGGCCCATGAGCAGGACGATCAGATCCGACAGCCACCCGCGCGGGCGTACGATCCGGGCGGCTGCGGTGAGCAGCAGCACGATGCCGACACCGGTCTCGTTGCGCTGGGCGTCGACGGCGGCGTCGCTGAAGGGGTACCTGAGGAACCACGCGGCCAGGACCAGCCAGATGCCGGCCAGCATCATCAGGCCGGTCACGAGCTGGTCCCGCACGCCGGTGGGGCCGGGCGTGGTCGCGGCGCCCCGGGCGGCTGCCGGTCCGCGTGGGGAGGAATGACGAGCCATGGGAACTCCTTACGGGGTCTTCCAGACCATCTTGGTGCCGTTCGCGGCGATTCGCCCGGTGCGCACCCCCGCCCCGGCTCCGTTCGGCGGCTTCCTTTCCGGAATCACCCCGCCGTCCGCGCCCCGGCCGCTTCCCCGACGTCCGACAGGGAGCTGCCCGAGCCGGCCCGGGAGCGGGTGATCACGCTGAACTTGCCGTCGGTCTCCAGCACCACCGCGGCGACCTCCTCGACCGAGCCGACCCCCTGGGAGCGGATCGCCTGGAGCACCTCGCTCCCGGTGACGCGCTGCCGGGCCATCGCCTCGTCGAGCATGCGCCCGTCCCTCAGCAGCAGGGTCGGTTCGGCCTTGACCAGCCGCCGGAAGCGGCGGGAGCGCACCGCCGTCCAGGCGCTGACGAACTGGAGGGCCACCAGCAGGGCCAGGGCAAGCGCCCCCTCGGCGAGGGAGACGGTCGCGTTGAGCAGGATGGTGGCCAGCGTCGAGCCCAGGGCCACGGTGACCACCAGGTCGAACGCGTTCATCTTCGCCAGCGTGCGTTTGCCCGAGAGCCGCACCGCCGCGATCAGGGCCGCGTAGGAGCACGCGGCCATGACGGCCACACGCAGCAGGTCGTATCCGGTGTCGAAGAACATCGGGCACGACTACCCCGCGGTTCCGTTCCGCAACGTGTCCGCGCCGCCCTGCGACCGAGCCGGTGTCCGCGGGATCAGCCTGGCTGCGAGGCGCGCAGACCGGCGGTGACCAGCTTGCGGACGGCGATCACGGCGGCGGCCGCCGCGATGGTGCTCCAGTCCGGGTCACCGGCCAGCCGCAGCAGTCCCGCCGCGGTCAGGAAGTCCAGGAGGACGGCCAGCGCCGGCACGACCCGCATCCCCGACGCGAGCGCCATCGCGGCGGCCGCCAGACCGAAGGCGGTGGTGGCCAGCGCCGCCAGGCTCAGGACGGTGGTCATACCGGTTCCGCGGGGGCGCGGGAGCCGTCCGCGTCCTTGCGGCGCTCGCGTTCGATCTCGGCGCGCTCGGCCGCGATCTCCCGGCTGAGGAAGAAGTTCAGGGCGGTGCGGATCGCCGCGATCGCGGCGAGCTGCCCGATCTCGGTGAAGCTCGGGGCGACGGCCGTGCGCAGGACGTCCCCGGCGAGCTGGAACTCCAGGCCGAGCGCCAGGAAACGCCCCAGGGTGAGCCGGATCCTGTTGAACCTGCGGTCCGGGCCGGCTCCGCGGACCATGGTGAGCAGGAAGCGCCCGAACGCCCAGACGGCACCCACGAAGATGATCAGGGCGCCCGCCGCCTCCACCAGCCCCACCAGGAGGTCGACCGCTTCTCTCAGCGCGGACTCGGGCAGCACCTCGGCGGTTGTGTTCATGATCCGCGAGTACCCTCGCCGGTCCGCTCATTCCACGGGGGGCCGACGTGACGCACCTCACCTGATTTGACCCGAATTCGCTCACTCCGGTGCGGAATGTCCGCGGCGGTCGGCCGGTTGTACTCGTCGCGGGCGCCGGAGGGCGGGACAGTGTCCCCGGGCCTCACCCACCGCCTGCGAGGACGATCGTCCGGCTGAAGCCTCGCAGTGCCATTCGCCGCGAAGGCGACCGCCGTCCCCGGCGCCCGCACCTCAGACCGGCGCCGGCCAGGTTCCCCCCCGTCCTGGCCGGCGCCTTGCCGCACCCGCCCACCCCGTACCGGCGCGGACGGGCGTCGCCGCCGGGCGGATGTTTACCGGTTGCGCGGCGGCGGGTTACCGTCGCCTCCATGACCGCCGATCCCGTCCGCGCCCGGGTGCGCCTGAGCGCCGAGGACCGGCGCGGGCAGCTGATCGGCATCGGGCTGAGACTGCTGGCCGACCGCCCCGTCCACGAGCTGTCGATCCACGAGGTGGCCGCCGAGGCGGGCATCTCGCGCGGCCTGCTCTTCCACTACTTCCCGACCAAGCGCGACTACTACGCCGCGGTGGTCCGGGCCGCCGGGCAGCGGCTGCTGCGGCACGCGCGCCTGCCGGAGGAGGGCGGGCCCGAGGAGCGGGTGCGCGCCGTGGTCGGGGGTTTCACCGGCTTCGTGCGGCGCCGCCGCGCCAACTACGTGGCCCTGGTGCGCGCCGGAGCCGGCGGGGACGACCTGGTGGTGGAGGTGTTCGAGGACATCCGCGCCACACTGGCCGAGCGGGTCCTGACGGCGCTGGGCGACCCCTCCCCCGATCCGCTGGTGCGGCTCGCGGTGCGCGGCTGGCTGGCGATGGCGGAGGAGATGGCGATCGGGGCCGGGGAGGGGATGGCGGCCGAGGAGCTGGTGGGCTTCCTCGTGGACGGCCTCGGCCGGCTGCTCGCACCACTGGGTACGCCGCTCGCCCCGCCTCGCTGACCGTCCCCCACCCGCCGGGCGCGGGAGGGAAGGTGATCCGGGCCACCCCGCGCCACCGCTATTGAGTACTGCTCAGTATGTTGGCTACGCTCGCCGTCGCAACGACACCGCCCCGGGCGCCCCGGGCACCCTTCAGCAAGGAGCCGGCCGTGGACTTCGCCCACTCGCCGCGGGCTCGGGATTACGTCGAGCGCGTCGCCGGGTTCGTCGAAACCGAGATCATCCCCCGCGAACGCGAGTACCTCGGCGCCCTGCGCGGCCGGGCCGACCGGTGGGCGGTCCCGCCGCTGGTCGGGGAACTCAAGGCCAGGGCCCGCGAGCAGGGCCTGTGGAACCTCTTCCTGCCCGACGCGCGCCACGGCGCCGGGCTGGGCGTGGTGGAGTACGCGCCGGTGGCCGAGGTGATGGGCCGCTCCCTCATCGCGCCCGAGGTGTTCAACTGCAACGCCCCCGACACCGGCAACGCCGAGGTCCTGCTGCACCACGGCAGCGACGAGCAGCGCGAGCGGTGGCTGGAGCCCCTGCTGGACGGGCGCATCCGCTCGGCGTTCTGCATGACCGAGCCGGAGGTCGCCTCCTCGGACGCCTCCAACATGGAGGCGACCGCCGTCCTGGACGGGGACGAGGTGGTGCTCGACGGGCGCAAGTGGTGGAGCACCGGCATCGGGCACCCCGACTGCCGCTTCGTGATCTTCATGGGGCTGACGGACCCCGGCGCCCACCGCCACCGTCGGCACTCGATGGTGCTGGTGCCCCTGGACACCCCCGGGGTGCGGATCGAGCGGATGCTGCCGGTGCTCGGCTATCTGGACGAGCCCTACGGCCACGGCGAGGTGTCCTTCACCGGCGTGCGCCTGCCGGGCAGCGCGATCATCGGCGGGCCGGGCCGCGGCTTCGAGATCGCCCAGGGCAGGCTGGGCCCCGGCCGCATCCACCACTGCATGCGTCTGGTCGGAATGGCCGAGCGCGCCCTGGAGCTGGCCTGCCGCCGTGCCGTCTCCCGCACCGCGTTCGGCAAGCCGCTGGCCAACCTCGGCGGCAACCGGGAGCGCATCGCCCGGGCCCGCATCGCGATCGACCGGGCACGCCTGCAGGTGCTCCACGCCGCGTGGCTGCTGGACACCGCCGGGCCGCTCGGGGCCCTCGGGCAGCTCTCCCAGGTCAAGGCGGCCGTACCCGCCATGGCGCAGGAGGTCGTCGACATGGCCGTCCAGCTGCACGGCGGGGCGGGGCTGTCCGACGACACCCCGCTGGCCGGCTTCCTGGCCGCCGCCCGCGCGCTGCGCCTGGCCGACGGGCCCGACGAGGTGCACCTGGGCGTCGTCGCGAAGCTGGAGCTCTCCCGCCACCGGGAGCGGCCGTGAGCGGGGAGGCGACGCCGGCCCGGCCTGCCGCCGCCGCGAAGGGCTCCGGGAACAGGGCGGGGAACACGACGGAAGACACACAGGAGCACACGGCATGAGCACCCGCAAGAACATCCTCATCACCGGGGCCAGCGCCGGGCTGGGCGAGCAGATGGCCCGCGAGTTCGCCGCCAGGGGGCGCGACCTCGCCCTGTGCGCCCGCCGCACCGACCGCCTGGAGCGGCTGCGCGAGGAGCTGCTGGCCGCCCACCCCGGCATCACCGTCTCGGTACGCGCGCTGGACGTCAACGACCACGGAGCCGTCTTCGAGGTCTTCCGCGCCTTCCGCGCCGACCTGGGTTCCCTGGACCGGGTCGTGGTCAACGCCGGACTGGGCAAGGGCCGGCCGATCGGCACCGGGCGCTTCGACGCCAACCTCCAGACCGCGCAGACCAACTTCACCGCCGCGCTGGCCCAGTGCGAGGCCGCCGTGGAGGTCTTCCGCGACCAGGGGGCCGGCCATCTGGTCGTCGTCTCCTCGATGAGCGCCATGCGCGGCCTGCCCCGCAACCTCACCGCGTACGCGGCCAGCAAGGCCGGCGTCGCGGCCCTCGCCGAGGGCATCCGCGCCGAGCTGCTGCGCACCCCGATCAAGGTCACCACCCTCTTCCCCGGCTACATCGCCTCCGAGATGAGCGGGTCGGCGGGCCGGACGCCGCTGATGGTCTCCACCGAGAAGGGGGTGCGCGCCATGGTGAAGGCCATCGAGGCCGAACGCGCCCAGGCGAAGGTGCCCGCCTGGCCCTGGGTGCCCCTGGGCTTCGCCATGCGCCGGCTGCCCCTGGGCGTCGTGGCGAGGATGAGCTGAGATGAGCCGCTCCCCCGCCTCCCCCGAACCCCCCGGCCCGCCCGCCTCCCGGTCCGGCCGGCGTGCCGTACGCGCCGAGGACGCCTTCGACGTCGCCCGGGTGGACGCCTGGCTCAAGGAGCGGCTGGACGGCCTCACCGGCACCCCGGAGGTCACCCAGTTCTCCGGCGGCGCCTCCAACCTCACCTACCTGCTGCGCTATCCGGGCGCCGAGCTGGTGCTGCGCCGCCCGCCGGCCGGGCGCAAGGCATCCTCGGCCCACGACATGGCCCGCGAGTACCGCGTGCAGGAGCGGTTGCGGCCGGTCTTCCCGTACGTGCCGGCCGTGCGCGCCCTGTGCCGGGATCCGGAGGTCATCGGCGGCGACTTCTACGTCATGGACCGCGTGCCCGGCCTGATCCTGCGCGGCCGCCTCCCCGAGGGCCTGACGCTGGACCGTGCGCGGGCGCGCCGGCTCTCGGAGACCTTCGTCGACACCCTCGCCGACCTCCACCGCGTAGACGCCCGGGCCGCCGGCCTGGGCGACCTGGGCAGGGGGACGGGGTACGTCCGGCGCCAGGTGGAGGGCTGGACCCGCCGCTACGCCCAGGCCCGCACCTGGAACACCCCGCGCTTCGGCAGGGTGACGTCCTGGCTCGCCGACAACCGGCCCGACGACGTGGCCACCTGTGTGATCCACAACGACTGGCGGCTGGACAACATCGTCCTGGACCCCGGGGACCTGCGTGTGACCGGTGTCCTGGACTGGGAGATGGCCACCCTCGGGGACCCGCTGATGGACCTGGGCAGCGCGCTCGCCTACTGGGTCCAGGCCGACGACGACCGGATGGCGCGGGCCACCCGGCGCCAGCCCAGCCACCTGCCCGGCATGCTCACCCGCGCCGAGATCGTCGAGCGCTACCGCGAGCGCACCGGGCTGCCGGCCGGCGACTGGACCTTCTACGAGGTCTTCGGCCTGTTCCGGCTGGCCGCGATCGCCCAGCAGATCTACTACCGCTACCACCACGGGCAGACCCGCAACCCGGCGTTCCGGAACCTGTGGCTGGCGGTGCACTACCTCGACCGGCGCTGCCGCCACGCCATCGCCCGGGCGGGCCGCTGAGCGGCGCCGCGGGTCCCGGCAGCACCGGCGAGCAGTTCGACGGCACTTCGACGGCAGGAGGGCAGCGATGCCGGTCATCCATCTGGTCCGCCACGGCCAGGCCACGTTCGGCGCCGACACGGCCGAGGGGTACGACGTGCTGTCGGACCTCGGGCGCAGACAGGCGGAGGTCGCCGGGGCCGAGCTGGCCCGGCGCGCGCCGCGCGATCCGGTCGTGGTCTGCGGCACCCTGGCCCGGCAGCGCGACACGGCGGAGATCATCGTGAGGACCGCCGGGCTGCCCGGGGCGCCGCGCGCCGATGCGCGGTGGAACGAGTACGACCACATCGACCTCGTCGGACGCTACGGCGGCACCACTCCGCAGGACCTGCCCGCCGACGCGTCCACCGGCGCATCCACCGACGCCCCAGCCGGCTCGCGCGGTGGTTCGCGAGGCGTACAGGCGCTCCTCGACCGGGCCCTCGGGGCGTGGATGGCGGACACGGACGAGGGCGGCTGGCAGCGGTTCGCCTCCGGCGCCGCCGGCGCGCTGCGGGAGCTGGCCGCCGGACTCGGGCCCGGGCGCGACGCGGTGGTGGTCACCTCCGGCGGGGTGCTGGCGGCGCTGTGCGGGGAGCTGCTGTCCGCGCCGCCCGCCGGGGTCGTGGCACTGAACCGGGTCGCCGTCAACGCGGCGATCACCACCCTCGCCGCAGGCTCCTCCGGCATCAGCCTGCTGACCTTCAACGACCATGCGCACTTCACCGGGGACCGGCGCGCGCTGCTCACCTACCGCTGACCCGCCGCTCCCCGATCGTCCGCTCTCCCGGAAGGAATCCCCGTCCCCATGCGCGCAGTACAGGTGGTGTCCCTGGACGGCCCCGGCGCCGTACGGGTCGCCGAAACCGGCGACCCGCGGCCGGCTCCGGGCCAGGTGCTCGTCGACGTCCACGCCGCGGGCGTCACCTACCCGGACGTCCTGCTGACCCGCGGGCAGTACCAGCTCAGGCCCGAGCCGCCGTTCGTGCCCGGCTCGGAGGTGGCCGGCACCGTCCGCAGCGCCCCCGGGGACAGCGGCCTGGCGCCGGGCGACCGGGTGGCCGCCTTCCCCGGTTTCGGGGGTTTCGCGGAACGGGTGGCGGCCGACCCGTCGGTCGTCTTCCCGCTGCCGGAGCGGCTGTCGTTCACGGCAGGCGCCGGGGTGCCGATGAACTACCTGACGGTCCACTTCGCGCTGGCCCGCCGGGGGCGGCTGCGCGCGGGCGAGACGGTGCTGGTGCACGGGGCCGCGGGCGGCGTGGGCACGGCGGCGGTGCAGCTGGCGCGCGCCCTGGGGGCGCGGGTGATCGCGGTGGTCTCCACCGGGGCCAAGGCGGAGGTCGCCCGCCGGGCCGGGGCCCACGAGACGGTGCTCGCCGAGGGGTTCCGGCAGTCGGTGGCGGAGCTGACCGGAGGGCGGGGCGTCGACGTCGTCCTCGACCCGGTCGGCGGGGACCGCTTCACCGACTCGCTGCGCAGCCTCGCCCCGGAGGGGCGCCTGCTGGTGGTCGGCTTCACGGGCGGGGAGATCCCCACCGTGAAGGTCAACCGGCTGCTGCTGAACAACATCGAGGTCGTCGGAGTGGGCTGGGGCGCCTTCTGGCTGCCCCGGCCGGAGTACCTGCGCGAGCAGTGGGAGGAGATCCTGCCCCATCTGGAGAGCGGTGCGCTCGACCCGCTGGTCGGCTCCGTCCACCCCCTGGAGGGGGCCGCGGACGCGCTGCGCGAGCTCGACGGGCGCGGCGCGGCGGGCAAGGTAGTCCTGCGGGTGCGGGAGGACTGAGCACACGGGAGGACTGAGCGCACGGGCGGACCGGGCGCACCGGCGGCGCCCGCCGGGCTCACCCCCCGGGAACAAGGAAGGCCGCCCCGGCCGGACGAGGAGTCCGGCCGGGGCGGCGGCGTCACGGGAAGGGCACGGGTGCGGAGGAGCAGCCCCCGCGCCCGCCGCGTCAGGCCAGGCTCGCCAGGGCCCGGTTGAAGGTCTCCGACGGGCGCATCACGGCCGAGGCCTTGTCGTCGTCGGGCCGGTAGTAGCCGCCGATGTCGGCCGGGGAGCCCTGGACGGCCACCAGCTCGCCGACGATCGTCTGCTCCTGCTCGGTCAGCTCCTGCGCCAGCGGGCCGAAGGCCTGCGCGAGCTCGGCGTCGTCGGTCTGCTTCGCCAGCTCCTGCGCCCAGTACAGCGCCAGGTAGAAGTGGCTGCCGCGGTTGTCGATGCCGCCGATGCGGCGGGTGGGCGACTTGTCCTCGTTGAGGAAGGTGGCCGTGGCCCGGTCGAGGGTGTCGGCCAGCACCTGGGCCTTGGCGTTGCCCGTGGTCTGCGCGAGGTGCTCGAAGCTGACCGCCAGGGCCAGGAACTCGCCCAGGCTGTCCCAGCGCAGGTAGTTCTCCTTGACCAGCTGCTGGACGTGCTTGGGCGCGGAGCCGCCGGCGCCGGTCTCGAACAGGCCGCCGCCGTTCATCAGCGGGACGACGGAGAGCATCTTGGCGCTCGTGCCCAGCTCGAGGATCGGGAACAGGTCGGTGAGGTAGTCGCGCAGCACGTTGCCGGTGACCGAGATGGTGTCCTCGCCGCGGCGGATGCGCTCCAGGGAGAACTTCGTGGCCTCCACCGGCGCCATGATCTCGATCTGCAGGCCCTCGGTGTCGTGCTCGGCCAGGTAGGTGCGGACCTTCTCGATCAGCATGGCGTCGTGGGCGCGGGTCTCGTCCAGCCAGAACACCGCCGGGGCGCCGGTGGCGCGGGCGCGGGTGACGGCCAGCTTGACCCAGTCCCTGATCGGGGCGTCCTTGGTCTGGCACATGCGGAAGATGTCGCCGGCGCCGACCGTCTGCTCCAGCACGACGTTGCCGTCGCCGTCGGTCACCCGGACGGTGCCGGTGGCGGGGATCTCGAAGGTCTTGTCGTGGCTGCCGTACTCCTCGGCCTTCTGCGCCATCAGGCCGACGTTGGGCACCGAGCCCATGGTGGCCGGGTCGAAGGCGCCGTTGGCGCGGCAGTCGTCGATGACGGCCTGGTAGACGCCGGAGTAGGAGCTGTCGGGCAGGACCGCGAGGGTGTCGTGCTCCTGGCCGTCGGGGCCCCACATGTGGCCGGAGGTGCGGATCATGGCCGGCATGGAGGCGTCGACGATGACGTCGCTGGGGACGTGCAGGTTGGTGATGCCGCGGTCGGAGTCGACCATGGCCAGCTCGGGGCCCTCGGCCAGCTCGGCCTCGAAGGACTCCTTGATCTTCGCGCCCTCGGGCAGCGACTCCAGGCCCTTGAGGATGCCGCCGAGGCCGTCGTTCGGGGTGAGGCCGGCGGCGGCGAGGGTCTGGCCGTACTCGGCGAAGGTCTTCGGGAAGAAGGCGCGCACCACGTGGCCGAAGATGATCGGGTCGGAGACCTTCATCATGGTGGCCTTCAGGTGGACCGAGAACAGCACGCCCTCGGCCTTGGCGCGGGCGACCTGCTCCTTGAGGAACTCGCGCAGCGCGGCCACCCGCATGACGGCCGCGTCCACGACCTCGCCGGCGAGCACGGGCACGGACTCGCGCAGCACGGTGGTGGAGCCGTCGTCGCCCACCAGCTCGATGCGGAGGGCGTCGTCCTTGGCGAGGACCGCGGACTTCTCGGTGGAGCGGAAGTCGTCCACGCCCATGGTCGCGACGTTCGTCTTGGACTCGGCGGTCCAGGCGCCCATGCGGTGCGGGTGGGTCTTGGCGTAGTTCTTCACCGAGGCGGGGGCGCGGCGGTCGGAGTTGCCCTCGCGCAGCACCGGGTTGACGGCGCTGCCCTTGACCTTGTCGTAGCGGGCGCGGATCTCCCGCTCCTCGTCGGTCTTGGGGTCGTCGGGGTAGTCCGGCAGCGCGTAGCCCTTCTCCTGGAGCTCGGCGACGGCGGCCTTGAGCTGCGGGATGGAGGCCGAGATGTTCGGCAGCTTGATGATGTTGGCCTGGGGGGTCTTGGCCAGCTCGCCGAGCTCGGTGAGCGCGTCGCCGATGCGCTGCTCCTCCTTGAGGTACTCGGGGAAGACCGCGATGATCCGTCCCGCCAGGGAGATGTCACGGCTCTCCACGGCGACGCCCGCCTTGGCGGCGTAGGCCCTGACCACCGGCAGGAGAGAGTACGTCGCCAGGGCCGGGGCCTCGTCGGTCTGTGTGTAGATGATGGTCGAGTCAGTCACCGGGTGCTCCGCTCCACGTCTGCAACATTGCTCGACATCAAGATATCCCGTGGAGGGCCTCCCCCCGAAAGGGCCCTGCCCCTTGTGGCGGCGCGTTCGCGCCGCCACAAGGGGCAGGGAGGCGGGGGCGGGGCGCCGGGCCCGCGGGCCCGGCCGTCTCAGTAGGGTCCGTTGACGTTGTCGATCGAGCCGTAGCGGTCGGCCGCGTAGTTGCAGGCGGCGACGATGTTGGCGACCGGGTCGTACTGGCTGTTCGCCGTGCCCGGGACGTGGTAGGCGTCGAAGGTCGGCTTGATGACCTGGAGCAGGCCGATCGAGGGGGTGCCGCGCTGGGCGTTGATGTCCCAGTTGTTGATCGCGTTCGGGTTGCCGCCGGACTCGCGCATGATGTTGCGGTGGATGCCCTCGTAGGTGCCGGGGATGCCGTTGGCCCGCATGATGTCCAGGGCCTCGCGGATCCAGCCGTCGAGGTTGTCCGCGTAGGCCTTCGGCGAGGCCTGGGGCGCGGTCTTCTGCGCGGCCGGGCGGGCCTGTGTCCGGTTCGCGCGCCCGGGGGTGCGCTCCTGCCCCCCGCCGGAGGACCGGGCGGACAGGGTCAGTTCCTGGCCGGGGAAGATCAGGTGCGGATTGCCGCCGACGGTCTCGCGGTTGGCCTCGTAGACGGCCTGCCAGCCGCCCTCGACACCGTGGCTGGTGGCGATCGAGTGGAGGGTGTCGCCGGAGGCGACGGTGTGGGAGCCGGCGGTGGATCTGCGCTCCGCCTGGGACTTCGCCGCGGACTTCGCCCCGGCTCCCACCTTGGAGTCGCCGCGCGTCTGGGTGGCGGTGCCGCCGGCCGGGGTGCCGGAGTCCCGGCCGAGCCCGGCCGCGGGTCCGCAGGTGGGCCAGGCTCCCGGCCCCTGGAGGGCGAGCAGCTTCTCGCCGGCGGCGATCTGCTCCTCCTTGGTGGCCAGGTCGGCGCGCGGCGCGTACTCGGTGCCGCCGGCGGCCTCCCAGCTGGACTGGGAGAACTGCAGTCCGCCGAAGTAGCCGTTGCCGGTGTTGATGGACCAGTTGCCGCTGGACTCGCACTCGGCGACCTTCTCCCACACCTCGGTGGAGGCCGCGTTCGCGCTGCCGGCGGCGACCACCGGCGCGGCGATGCCCGCGCCGGTGGTGAGCGCGAGGGATACACGCGAGAATTGACGGGATATCAGGGGTGTGCGGGGGCGGCGGTGACGACCACGGGACATGGGTGTGCTTCCTCTCCCACGCCTGCGAGGTTAGCTGTCGGATTCGGGCCGGAGTCGCCCGGCCGTTCCCTTCGCCTCAGAGGGCGTCGGGAATCGGCTTCACCCCAAGCCGGGCCGCCGAAGGCGCGGCACGGCGCGTATGTGGTTTCCCCGCTCCTGCCATGGTCAGCTGCTGCCTCTCCCCGGCCGGGCGGCAGGACTCGGCGTCCCGGCGGTGGAGCCCCCGCCATGGGCGGCGAAGGCCAGGCCACATAAACACAGGGAATTCACGGAAGACAAGGCGCCGGAAATCCGACGACCCCTCACTTTGTCACCGATCCGACAAACACGGCCGCCGTGCGTGTCCGGAAACCGGCCGGACACCGGAGCGCGGAGGGCGGCACACGCGTCAAAACGCTTTCCGGCCAGGAATTTCGGCCGCCGGCAATTAAGGATCTCGACGGCGGGCACAGGAGGAGTGCGGAGGTGTGATTCCCGGCACACTTCCCCAACAGACCGCCCATTATGGGGCGTTGTTCACGACAACACCCCTTGGCGAACATGGCGGCCATAAATACTCGGCCGGGGTTTTTGGCCTGAATGGCCGGTTGGGCATTGCGTAGGCGTTTTGCCGTTTTTTCGGCGCGGTCGCGGGGCGGAGACGGACAGCGGAAGCGGCTCCTCGCACGAAGACGCGCGAGGGGCCGCTTTCGTTGCGCGGCCCGTTCAGGCCGCCGCCTCAGGACCTGTCGCCCGGTTCGTGGCGCCGGGTCTCGAACTCGGTGTGGCCGTTGGGACAGCGGGGGATCTCCTCCCCCTGCTCGGCATGGACCCTCTCCGAGCACTGGGCGCAGTAGAAGTCGCCGGTCTTCCGCGCCCTCTCCCCCGCGTGCGCCGCCACCGCGCTCACCTCCTCTCCGTCTCCCCGGTTCCCGCGGTGGTGGCCGCGCCGGTACCGGCCGCCTCACCGAGGCCAGGGGCGACCGAGCCGCGGCCGTCCACGCCGAGGGCCACCTTCGTCCAGCCCGACTCCCGGCGGTCGAACGTCCGGTACGCCTCGACCGCGTCCGCGACCTCGGCCCAGCGGGTCAGCAGCGGGGTGGGGTCCAGTTCGCCGGAGGCGACCATGGACACCAGGCGGGGCAGGTAGCGGCGGTGGTTGCAGTTGCCCATCCGCAGGGTGAGGTTCTTCATGAACGCCTCGCCGAACGGATAGTGCTCCACCTGCGGCGGATAGACCCCGATGGTTCCCACCGTGCCGGCCTTGGCCGCCATCTGCACCGCCCAGCGGGCCGCCAGCGACGGCGCGTCGCCGGGGACCCAGGTGTCGCCGTCGGGCCGCTGCTCGGGGGCGACCTCGTCGCGCTCGCGGTCGAACCCCTCCGCCTGCCCGGCCAGGGCCTCGGCGGCCGGACCGCGGGCGGGGCGCTGCGCGTCGACGCCGACCGCGTCGACCACCCGGTCCACACCGATGCCGCCGGTCAGGTCCAGGACCGCCCCGACGGGTTCCTCGGCGTTGAAGTCGACCGTCTCGGCGTGCTGGTCGCGGGCCAGGTCCAGGCGGTCGGGAACGCCGTCCACCACGATGATCCGCCCGGCGCCCTGCAACCGGGCGCAGGCGATCGCGGCCTGGCCCACGGGGCCGGCGCCGAGGATCGCGACCGTGTCGCCGGAGCCGATCTCGGCCAGCCGCGCGCCGAACCACGCCGTGGGGTAGATGTCGGACAGCAGGACCGCCTGGGCGTCGTCGACGGTGTCCGGCAGCGGCACCAGCCCGACGTGGGCGTACGGGATCCGGGCGTACTCCGCCTGCAGTCCGTCCAGGCCGCCGGCGGCCTCGGGACCGCCGAAGAACACCGTGCCCGCCCGGCGCCCGCCGGGGTTGGCGTTGTCGCACTGGGCGTAGTAGCCGGCCCGGCAGTAGCTGCACGTCCCGCAGGCGACCGTGGAGGGCACCACCACCCGGTCGCCCGGGCGGAAGTTCCGCACGCCCGCGCCGACCTCCTCCACGATCCCGACGGCCTCGTGGCCCAGGATCCGCCCCTCCTTCATGCCCGGCATCGTGCCGCGCACGAAGTGCAGGTCGGTCCCGCAGATCGCCGACGAGGTGATCCGCACGATCGCGTCGTACGGTTCGTGGATCTTCGGTTCCGGTACGTCCTCCACGCGGATGTCGCCCACACCGTGCCATACGACGGCCTTCATCAGCACGCACCCCTTCGCAGGTCGGTCGCGTTCATCCGAACGGGTCGCGGGTGCCCGGGGCCCCGCCACCGGAAACAGCGGGCATCACCCCGCGGACCGCGGACCGCGGGAGGGGTGTTACGCCGTCCGCCCCGGGGTACCGCGGACCGGGCACCGGCGGCCGGGCGGGCCGGGGCCCGCCCGCAGGCACCCGCGCGACCAGGGAGAGCACGGCGATGGCAGTCACCGGGGGTTCGGCCGACGGCACGGCGGCGCGGGAGGTGCGGGAGATACGCGGTGAAGCCCTGCCGCTGACCGGCCCGCGCTCCCTCGATCCCCTGCTGGAGCGGATCGGCGACGCCCGCTACGTGGCCGTCGGCGAGGCCTCCCACGGCACCGCGGAGTTCTACCGGTGGCGGGCGGAGCTGACCCGCCGGCTGATCGCGGAGAAGGGCTTCTCGCTGGTGGCCGTGGAGGGCGACTGGCCCGACTGCCAGTCCCTGCACCACTGCGTCACCGGCGCCCCCGGCACCCCGGAGGACCCCGGGGAGGTGCTGGACGCCTTCGGACGCTGGCCGCGGTGGATGTGGGCCAACACCGAGGTGCTGGAGTTCGCCCGGTGGCTGCGCGGGCACAATCTCGCCCTGCCCTCCGGGGAGCGCGTCGGCTTCTTCGGACTCGACGTCTACAGCCTGTGGGAGTCGCTGCACGCCGTGCTGGACCACGTGCGCGAGCACGACCCCGACCGGATGGAACAGGCCCTCGCCGCCTGCCGCTGCTTCGAGCCGTACGCCCGGGATCCGCAGTCGTACGCGCTGGCCACCCGGGTGGTGCCCGCCGGGTGCCAGGCGGAGGTGGTCTCCCTGCTGACCGGGCTGCGGGAGCGGGCCGGCCGGGGGCAGGCGGCCGGCGCCGACGGCGGCCGGGCGGCGGAGTTCACCGTCCGGCAGAACGCCGAGATCCTGGCGGGCGCGGAACGCTACTACCGGGCGATGGTGCGCGGCGGCCCGGAGTCGTGGAACATCCGCGACCACCACATGGCCGACACCCTCGACCGGCTCGTGGCCCACCGCGGCCCGGGGACCAAGGCGGTGGTCTGGGAGCACAACACCCACGTCGGGGACGCCCGGGCCACCGACATGGCCGACGCGGGCATGGTCAACGTCGGGCAGTTGCTGCGCGAACGGCACGCGGCCGAGGGCGTGGTGCTGGTCGGCTTCGGCTCCTACGAGGGAACGGTGGTCGCCGCACAGCAGTGGGGCATGCCGCCGGAGACGATGGAGGTGCCGCCCGCCCGGGACGGCAGTGTGGAGCACCTGCTGCACCGGGCACTGCCCGGGGACTCGGCCCTGTTCGTCTGGGGCCGCGGGGACGGTACCGGGGGCGGGCGGAAGGGCGTGGGCGCCCCCGCGCCGGCCTGGCGCCGCGAGGAGCGGGACCACCGCGCCGTCGGGGTCGTCTACCGGCCGCAGGCCGAACGCTGGGGCAACTACGTCCCCACCGTGCTCACCGATCGCTACGACGCCTTCCTCTACCTGGACCGCACCCGGGCGCTGGACCCCCTCCACCGCTACGAGCACGGCACGGGCGAGGAGGAGACGTACCCCACCGGGCTGTGAGCGCCCCGGGCCCGCCCCGTCCGCAGCCCTCGCCGTCCGCCCCCGTACCCGGCCCGGGTACGGGGGCGGACGGCGAGGCGGGACAGGACGCGGGCGGCGGGGCGCGGGCATGACCACACAGACATTACTTCGACACGTATCTATCTTGACGTTTGTCGATGCAGCGTGGCAGGCTCCAGGACATCGGCAGCGATCGAAGCGACGGTCCGGGCGGAACGCCCTTCCTCGCGGAGACCGCGGCCCCAGCATCCGCTGATCCGCCTCGCCCCCCGGCCCCAGCCACCCGCACCAGGGAGAGAAAGCCATGAGCGTCCAGCACCACCCGGTCGTCGTCATCGGAGCCGGCCCCGTCGGCCTGGCCGCAGCCGCCCATCTGACCGAGCGCGGCCTGGACCACCTGGTCCTGGAGGCCGGACCGGCCGCGGGCAGCGCGGTGCGGCAGTGGGCCCACGTACGGCTGTTCTCCACCTGGGGCGAGGTCGTCGACCCGGCCGCCGAGAAGCTGCTCGCCCCCACCGGCTGGGTCCGGCCCGACGCCTCGGCCTACCCCTTGGGGGCGGACTGGGCCGAGCACTACCTCCAGCCGCTCGCCGACGTCCTCGGGGAGCGCGTGCGCTACGGCGCCACCGTCACCGGCGTCTCCCGCGCCGGGCGCGACCGCGTCGTGGACGCCGACCGCGAGGCCCGGCCCTTCACCGTGCACGTCCGGTACGCCGACGGCCGCGAGGAACGTCTCCTGGCCCGCGCCGTCATCGACGCCTCCGGCACCTGGACCACCCCCGGCCCGGCCGGCGGCGACGGCCTGCCCGCGCTCGGCGAGCGCGCCGCGGCCGACCGCATCGCCTACCGCGTCCCCGACCTCGCCGACCCGGCCGTCCGCGCCCGCTACGCCGGAAAGCGCACCGCCGTCATCGGCTCCGGCGCCTCCGCCTTCACCGCGCTGGCCCACCTGGCCGACCTCGCCCGCACCGACGGCGGAAAGGGCACCCACGCCACCTGGATCCTGCGCCGCGGCATCTCCGGCTCCACCTTCGGCGGCGGCGAAGCCGACCAGCTCCCCGCCCGCGGCGCGCTGGGCCTGGCCGCCAAGGCCGCCGTCGACGACGGCTACGCCGACGCGGTCACCGGCTTCCGCACCCAGGCCGTCGAGCACGACGGCGACGGACGCCTGGTGCTGGTCGGCGAGGACGGCCGGCGCACCGAGCCGGTGGACCGGGTCGTCGTCCTCACCGGCTTCCGCCCCGACCTGTCCTTCCTGTCCGAGCTGCGCCTGGGCCTGGACGAGCGCCTCCAGGCGCCGGTGGAGCTGGCGCCGCTGATCGACCCCAACGTCCACTCCTGCGGCACCGTCTACCCCCACGGCCACCGCGAGCTGTCCCACCCCGAGCAGGGCGTCTACCTGGTGGGCATGAAGTCCTACGGCCGCGCCCCGACCTTCCTGGCCATGACCGGCTACGAGCAGGTCCGCTCCGTCGTCGCCGCCCTCGCCGGGGACATCGAGTCGGCCGACCGCGTGGAGCTGACCCTGCCGGAGACCGGAGTGTGCGGCGGCGCCGGACTCTTCGACACCCCCGAGGCGGCCGAGGCCGACGGCGGAGGCTGCTGCGCGGCCCCCGCGCCGGAACCCGTCCAGCTCACCGCCACGGCTCCGGCCGCGCGGACCGGCCAGGCCGCACCGGCCGACCGGACCGAGCAGAACCCGGCGGGCGGCTGCTGCGGCGCTTGACCGCCCCTCACAGCAGCGGGGCCGCGACCGGATCGGGGGACCGGTCGCGGCCCCGCGCCGCCTTCACGCTCCGGCGGCCTTGCCGGCCACATAGACGGTGTTGGCCGCCGCTCCCGGCTGGTAGGGGTTGTCGAAGCGGACGACATGGGCTTCGGCGGTGGCGAAGACCCGCGCCAGTACGGCGGTGAAGTCCTCGTCCGGCGGGTCGTTGGACCACAGGGCGAAGACGCCGCCGGGGTGGAGGTGCCCGGACAGGGCGCGCAGCCCGGCCTCCTCGTAGAACGGGGCGTGGCTCGGGTGCAGCACATGGCGCGGCGAGTGGTCGACGTCCAGCAGGATCGCGTGGAGCCGGCGGCCCGGCCGCCGCGGGTCCAGCCCTTCGGTTCCCGCGGCAAGCGCGAAGAAGTCCCCCCGGACGAGCCGGCAGCGCCGGTCCGACACCAGTGCCTCGCCCAGTGGCACCAGCTTCTCCTCGTGCCAGCGGATGACGTCGGGGAGGGCGTCGACGACGACCAGCGAACGCACCCTCGGGTCCTCCAGCACGGTCCGCGCGGTGTAGCCGAGGCCGAGCCCGCCCACGGCGACGTCCAGCCCGGCGCCGGTGCCTGTGCCGCTGCCGGCGCCCCCGTCCGGGAGCGCGGCCAGGCCGAGCCGCGCCAGCTCGGTCTCCCCGGCCGTGAAGAGGCTGGACATGAGGAACTCGTCGCCGAGCTTGACCTCGTACACCTCCTGACCGGTCAGCGGATCCCGGCGGCGGCGCAGGCTGATGTCGCCCATCGGGGTGGGGCGCCAGTCGATCTCCTCGAAGCGCGGACTCATGCGGTCGCCTTCCGGTACGGGCTGGACGGACGGAGTGGAAAGCGGCAGGGCGGTCCGGCCCGGTCAGGCGTCGATGACGACGGGAATGATCATCGGCTTGCGGCGGTAGGTGCGGAAGGCCCAGGAGGCCACGGAGCGGGCGATGAGCTGCTCGAGCTGCTGCGCGTCCCCCACCCCCTCCTCGGCCGCCGAGGCGAGGGTCTTCTCGATCACGGGGACGGCCGACTCGAACGTCTCCTCGTCGTGGACGAAGCCGCGGGCCAGGAAGTCCGGGGGCTCGGCCAGCGCCCCGGTGTCGGCGTCGACGATGGCGACGACCGTCACCACGCCCTCGGCGGCGAGGGTGAGCCGGTCCTTCAGGGAGGCCTCGGTGGCGCCGCCGACCTCCATGCCGTCGACGTAGACGTTGCCCGCGGGCACCTTGCCGGTGATGGAGGCGCGCCCGTCGACGAGGTCGACGACGACGCCGTCCTCGGCGATGACGACCCGGTCGGGGTCGACGCCGGTGCGCACGGCCAGGTCGGCGTTGGCCTTGAGGTGCTTGAACTCGCCGTGCACCGGCATCACGTTGCGGGGCCTGACGATGTTGTAGCAGTAGACGAGCTCGCCGGCGCTGGCGTGGCCGGAGACGTGGACCTTGGCGTTGCCCTTGTGGACGACGTTGGCGCCCCACCGGGTCAGCCCGTTGATCACCCGGTAGATGGCGCTCTCGTTGCCGGGAATGAGGGAGCTGGCCATCAGCACGGTGTCGCCCTTGCCGATGCGGATCATGTGGTCGCGGTTGGCCATGCGGGACAGCGCCGCCATCGGCTCGCCCTGCGACCCGGTGCACACCAGCGTGACCTTGTGGTCGGGCAGCTTCTCCAGCTCCTTCATGCCGACCACCAGGCCGGCCGGGACCTTCAGATAGCCCAGCTCACGGGCGATGCCCATGTTGCGGACCATCGAGCGGCCCACGAAGGCGACCTTGCGGCCGTGGCTGTGGGCGGCGTCCAGCACCTGCTGGATGCGGTGCACATGGCTGGCGAAGCTGGAGACGATGACCCGCCGGGGCGCGGTGCGCATCACCTGCTCGATCGCGGGGTTCAGATCGGCCTCGGCGGTGGTGAAGCCGGGGACCTCGGCGTTGGTGGAGTCGGTGAGGAAGAGGTCGACGCCCTCCTCGCCGAGCCGGGCGAAGGCGCGCAGGTCGGTGATGCGGCCGTCCAGCGGGAACTGGTCCATCTTGAAGTCGCCGGTGTGCAGCACCAGACCCGCGCCGGTGCGGATGGCGACGGCCAGGCTGTCGGGGATGGAGTGGTTGACCGCGACGAACTCGCAGTCGAAGGGGCCGAAGCCCCGCCGGTCGCCCTCGCGCACCCGCACCGCGCGCGGCTTGATGCCGTGCTCCTTGAGCTTGGCCTCCAGGAAGGCCAGCGTCAGCCTGGAGCCGACGACGGGGATGTCCGCCCGCTCGCGCAGCAGGTAGGGCACGCCGCCGATGTGGTCCTCGTGGCCGTGGGTGAGCACCACGGCCACCACGTCCTCCAGGCGGTCGCGGATGGAGGTGAAGTCCGGCAGGATCACGTCCACGCCGGGCTGGTGCTCCTCGGGGAACAGCACTCCGCAGTCGACGATCAGAAGCTTGCCGCCGTACTCGAAGACGGTCATGTTGCGGCCGATCTCCCCCAGGCCGCCCAGGGCGACGACCCTCAGCCCTCCCTCGGGCAGTTCGGGGGCGGGCTTCAGCTCAGGGTGTGGATGACTCATACCCTGACGCTACCGGAGGGTCGCGGAGCCGCTCCACCGCCCCTCCCGGCAGGTCACCTCTCCCACCTGCCGGTTCGCGCCGCGGGCGGGGCGGCAGGCGGGCCGTGCGGGCGGCGCTGCCCGCTCAGTTCCGCGGGTCGAGCCTGCGGCGGAGGGTGGCGGCGAAGTCCTCGGCGGCCATGAGCTGGGCGCGCAGGGTCTCGCAGCGGGCGTCGGCCACCTTGCGGTAGGCGTCCAGGCGTTCGCGCAGCCGCTCGCGCTCGGCGTCCGGCAGTGGTTCGCCGGAGGCGAGCCGGTCGGTGATGGACAGCAGGTCCCGCATCTCCTCCAGGGAGAAGTCCAGCGGCTTCATCCGGCGGATGACCATCAGACGGTCGACGTCGGCGGCGGTGTAGAGCCGGAAACCCCCCTTGGTCCGGGCGGAGGGGACGACGAGACCGACCTCCTCGTAGTGCCGGATGGTGCGCAGCGACAGGCCCGTCCGGTCGGCCACCTCACCGATCTGCATCCGCTGCTCGTCCGTCACTGCCCATTCCCCCTCTGGTCCCCGAACACTTCTCGGATCCTTGAATCCCAACCCTACCGCGTGAGGAGGATCACAAGATCCCGCACGGGAATCACCTGCGATTCAAAGGATCAAGGGTCGCGGTCATCCCTCACGTCAGGGTAGAGTTCGTTTCCGGGCGGAACACCGCCCTCCCCCGATCCCGTCGGGCAATGATGCCCGACCGGCGGCCCCCCGCGGCCCGCCGATCCCCGGTTGCGCCCCCGTCACCGACGACGGCCGCGGCCGACCGGCCCCTCCCGCTCCCACCCGGAGTCGCGCACGCTGCGCGCGCACGCCTGACGCCTGCGCGCCCGATACGGAAACGGATGCATGTCCGCTGACACCTCCGCAGCCCGGCGGCTGCGCCCCTCCCGCCCCGACTGGCTCGCCTCGGCGAAGGTCTTCCGTACCGAGGTGCTGGCCGGCCTGGTCGTCGCCCTGGCGCTGATCCCCGAGGCGATCTCGTTCTCCATCATCGCCGGGGTGGACCCGGCCGTCGGCCTGTTCGCCTCCTTCACCATGGCCGTGGTCATCTCCATCGTGGGCGGCCGCAAGGCGATGATCTCCGCCGCCACCGGCGCCATCGCCCTGGTCATCGCCCCCCTCAACCACGAGTACGGCCTGGGCTACCTGGTCGCCGCCGTCATTCTGGGCGGCCTGATGCAGATCGCCCTCGGCGCACTCGGGGTGGCCAAGCTGATGCGCTTCGTCCCCCGCAGCGTGATGGTCGGCTTCGTCAACGCGCTGGCCGTCCTGATCTTCATGGCCCAGGTGCCCGAGCTGCGGAACGTGCCCTGGGCGGTCTATCCGCTGGTGGCCGGCGGCCTGGCCCTGATGGTGCTCTTCCCCAAGGTCACCAAGGCGGTGCCCGCCCCGCTGGTGTCCATCGTCATCCTCACCGCCATCACCATCGCCGCCGGCATCGCGGTGCCCACCGTCGGCGACAAGGGCGAGCTGCCCTCCGCCCTGCCCGCCCCCGGCCTGCCCGACATCCCCTTCACCACCGCCACCCTGGTCACCATCGCCCCCTACGCCCTCGCCCTCGCCCTGGTGGGGCTGATGGAGTCGCTGATGACGGCCAAACTGGTCGACGACATCACCGACACCCACTCCAACAAGACCCGCGAATCCATCGGCCAGGGCGTCGCCAACGTCGTCACCGGCCTCTTCGGCGGCATGGGCGGCTGCGCGATGATCGGCCAGACCATGATCAACGTAAAGACCTCCGGCGCCCGCACCCGCCTGTCGACCTTCCTCGCCGGCGTCTTCCTCCTCGTCCTGGTCGTCACCCTCGGCCCCGTGGTCTCCACCATCCCGATGGCCGCCCTGGTCGCGGTGATGATCCTGGTCTCCTTCGCCACCTTCGACTGGCACTCCATCCAGCCCAGGACCCTCAAGCGGATGCCCGTCGGCGAGACCGCCGTGATGGCCGTCACCGTCGCCGTGGTCGTCGCCACCCACAACCTCGCCATCGGTGTCGTCGTCGGCGTCATCACCGCCATGGTGATCTTCGCCCGCCGCGTCGCCCACCTCGCCGAGGTCTCAGGCGTCGTCGACCCCGACGGCACCAGCGTCGTCTACGCGGTCACCGGCGAGCTGTTCTTCGCCTCCTCCAACGACCTGGTCTACCAGTTCGACTACGCCGGCGACCCCGACGACGTGGTCATCGACCTGTCCGACGCCCACATCTGGGACGCCTCCTCCGTCGCCGCCCTGGACGCGATCGAGACCAAGTACGCCGCCCGCGGCAAGAAGGTCACCATCGTCGGCCTCAACAAGGCCAGCGCCGCCATCCACGGCAAACTCGCCGGGCAACTCGCCGACAGCCACTGACCCGCGGGGACACGTCCCCCCTCGCCCCGGGATCCGCCGACCGCCCGGGCCCCGCGCCGACCCACGCGGCCGGCGGATCGCCGCCTACCGCACCCCGGCGATGGTGACGACCACGCCGGGCCGGACCACCGGGCCTCGGTCAGACCCGCTCCAGCTCCGCCGCTCCGAACGAGACGTCGAAGCGGTCGCACCAGATGCTCACGCTGGTGAACGCGTCCGGATCGACCCCGGCGGGCAGCGCGTAGTTCTGGTCGCCCTTGTTGCCCTTCAGCTTGCCGAGGCTGACGTACTGCCCGTCGTCGAAGACCCCCCAGCCGGCCCGGCCTTCCTTGACCGGAGCGTCGGTCAGCCAGACGTGCAAGTCGGGGCCGTTGCTGGTGTCGAGGTCCTCCAGGCGTACGACGTGGGAGCCGTCGGCCAGTCGGACCAGCCGCACCTTCCCCGACGTCGCGTGCTCGTGGGAGATCAGGTCGCCGCCGGCCAGCGTCCGCGGTCCGGCCTGCGCGGGCGGCTCGGAGGCGGCGTCCGGGCCTGCCGCCGACGGGGAGGGCGCGCTCGATGCTGCGGGCAGGGCCTCCCGCACGGTCTCGTCCTGCCACAGCTTCCACGGCTGGAACCAGTACAGCCCCACACCGGCGGCCACCACGGCCACCACCGCGGCCGCCGCCACCAACGGCCTGCCCACCACAGCGCGCAACACGCCCACCCCCGTCCGCTCGAAAGGCCCGCCCCCATTCAACTCCGGCAGCGGCTCCGGCGCACCGTCCAGGACGTGACGGAACACTCACCGTCCGCCCGGCGGCGGGTGCCGGTGAAACCGGGGTGCTCCGGCGGGCGCCGGTCGGGTAGCGTGCGGGTCATGTCGAGTCCTGAGTCGGACAGGGTGGGGGCTTTCGGTCACGCCGTCAGCCCCCTGCACCACTGAGTCCGCAGCTCCCCGCCGTCCCGCCGCGCTCCGCGGCCGAACGCGCGTGCCCTCCAGGGGGCCGACCGCGGTGACGAGATGACCTCCCCTCACTCTTCTCATCGCCTCGGAGCCACTCGATGCCTCTCGCGCTGTACCTGCTCTCCCTGGCCGTCTTCGCCATGGGCACCTCGGAGTTCATGCTCGCCGGTCTCCTGCCGGACATCGCCGGCGATCTCGGCGTCACGGTCGGGGCGGCGGGCACGCTCACCTCGGCCTTCGCGGTCGGCATGGTCGTCGGCGCCCCCCTGATGGCCGCACTGGCCCGCTCCTGGCCCCGGCGCGCCGCCCTGCTCGGGTTCACCCTCACCTTCGCGGCGGCCCACGCCGTGGGCGCCGTCACCTCCAGCTTCCCGGTCCTGTTCGCCACCCGGATCGTCTCCGCGCTTGCGAACGCCGGATTCCTGGCCGTCGCGCTGACGGCCGCCGCCGCACTGGTCCCGCCCGGGCGGAAGGGACGCGCGCTGGCCGTGCTGCTGTCCGGCACCACGCTGGCCACCATCGCCGGCGTACCCGGCGGATCGGTGCTGGGCACGCTGCTGGGCTGGCGGGCCGCCTTCTGGGCCGTCGCCGTGCTCTGCCTGCCCGCGGCCCTCGGCATCCTGACGGGCGTCCCGGCCGGGCGCGTGCGGCAGGAGACGGCAGGCGGGCCGGCCCTACGGGCGGAGTTCGCCCAGCTCACCAGGGCGCCGCTGCTGCGGGCGATGCTGCTGGGCGCGCTGGTCAACGCCGCCACGTTCGCCGGCTTCACCTTCCTCGCCCCGGTGGTGACCGGTCCTGCCGGGCTGGGCGCGTGGTGGGTCCCTCTCGCCCTGGTCCTCTTCGGCGCCGGATCCTTCGCCGGGGTCACCGTCGCCGGCCGACTGGCCGACCGGCGCCCCGGCATGGTCGTCGCGGTCGGCGGCCCGCTGCTGCTGCTCGGCTGGCCGGCCCTGGCGCTGCTGGCCGAGGAACCGGCCGCCCTGTTCACCCTGGTGTTCGTGCAGGGCGCGCTGTCGTTCGCGCTGGGCGCCACCCTGATCACCCGGGTCCTGTACGAGGCCGCCGAAGCCCCCACCCTGGCCGGGGCGTACGCCACCGCCGCCCTCAACACCGGCGCCGTCGTCGGCCCCCTGATCGCCGCGGCCACCCTCACCACCGCCGCCGGGGTCCTCGGACCGCTGTGGGCCGGCGGACTCCTGGTAGCTGTCGCACTGCTCATCGCCCTCCCCTCCCGCACCACGACCACACCCGGCCCAAGCACCGAAGCGGTCCGGTGAGACAAGCGCACCTCCTTCGCCGAAGGACCGGGAAGTCGGGGGCGCGGTCAGCGGTGGGCCGTTGCGGTCAGCCGCCCGAGCGCGGCATGGCCGGGCGGGCCCCAGGTGGGTTTGCCGCCGGGGCGGCCGTGAACGCCGGCGTCTGCGATGAGGATGCAGGTGAGGGCCTTCGACACCGCCCAGCCCCGGGCACGGCGCAGGGTGGCCGCGTCCGGGGCCGGCTGGTACGCGGCGTGGAAGCGATCGGCGGCGCCGTCCGGCAGCAGCAGCCACGCGGCGGCGAGGTCGCAGGCGGGATCGCCCGCGCACAGGTCGCCGAAGTCGATCACACCGCAGAAAGCGCCGCCCCTGATGAGGACGTTGGCCGGATGCAGGTCGCCGTGGAGCCACAGCGGCGGGCCCGCCCAGCCGGGCGCGGCGGCGGCGTCCTCCCAGACGGCGCGGACGGCGTCCGGGTCGGGCACCAGCCCCGCCTCCGTGGCCGCGGCGAGCTGCCCGGCGAATCCCTCGGCACGGTCGGCCAGTGATCCCCCGTGGTAACGGCCGGCGGGAGCCCCGGCGGGAGCGGGCCGGTGGAGAGCGGTGAGGAAGGCGGCCAGGGTGTCGGCCGCCTCCGCGGCGTGCGTGACGGGGGCCCGGTCGGCGGGCTCGCCAGGCACCCAGGTGGTGACGATCCAGGGCCGCGGAAACCGCTCGGAGGGCTCACCCAGGCGGTGCGGTACGGGGACCGGCAGCGGCAGGCGCGGGGCGAGTACGGGCAGCCACGCGTACTCCTTGCGCAGCAGCTCGTCCGCGGACCGCGTCGCCCAGGGCAGTCGTACGGCGAGGTCGTCGCCGAGTCGCCACAGCTGGTTGTCCCAACCACGCGCGCCGAGCTTCAACGGGCGGTCGGCCAGGTCGGGGTGCTGGTCGCGCAACAGGTCCCGGACCAACTCCGCGGTGATCTCGATCTCGGTACGGGTCACACGAAGGCACGCTAGCCGCACGGGGATCCGGTGTCGGCTTCGCGCGGCCGGTGATCCTCGTTCGGCCCGGCGGACGGCACGGCGTGGGAACGGCCGGTGACCGCGAGCAGCACGGCCGCCGTCAGGACGAGCGCACCGGCCGCGAGGAGTTGAACCCTGTAGTCCAAGGTGGCCACCAGGGCTGTGCCGGCGAGGAGGGCAAGCGCGGTCGGTGCGAAGACCAGGGTGTTCGCGGTGGCCGCCACCCGGCCGAGCAGTTCGCCCGGCGTCTCCTTCTGGACCGTGGTCAGGGCGCTGATGAGCGGCCAGGGCAGGCCCAGACCGATGAGCAGGCTGCCGGCCACCACCACCGGGAGGAGGCCGGTGGTCCGGGCCAGTGCCCCGAGGGCGAAGAGCGTGAGCCCGAGCACCGACAGGACCCGGGCCGGGACACGGCGCAGGAGCGTCCCGGCCGCCAGGCCGCCGATGACCGACCCGAGCCCTTGGACCGAGGTGAGGACGCCGGCGAACGCCGCGGGCTGTCGCAGTCCGGTGTCGAGGAGCGCGTAGGTGGCTGTGCTGCTGAGACTCGATGCCGCCATGGCGCAGCCGCCTGCGACGACCAGGGCGCGCAGCGTCGTGTGCCGCCACAGGTGGCGGACGCCTTCCGCGGTCTCGGCGGTCCAGTTCCGCCGTGGTCGGCGTGCGGGCGCGGCTTCACGCACGCGGATCAGACCGAAGGCGGCCGCGCCCAGCAGGAAGGACAGCGCGTTCAGCAGGGCGACGGCGGGGCCGCCCAGAACGGTGAACAGGCCCGCGCCGATCAGGGGGCCGAGCAGGCTGGTGCTCTCGATCGCGGTCCGGGCCAGGCCGTTGAAGTCTCCGCGCAGCTCGCCCGGGACGGCGGAGGCGATCAGCGCGGTCTCGGCGGCGTCCATGAGCACGGTTCCCGTGCCCACCATAGTCAGCGCAGCGAAGAGCAGCCAGACGTCCTGCGCAGACCGCACGGCGACGGGTGCCGTCATGACGGCGGCCAGCACCAGGCTCGTGGCGATCAGGAGCGTACGGCGGCGCATCCGGTCGGCCAGGTTGCCCAGGAACGGTCCCGCGAGAGTAGGGGCCCAGGCGCAGAAGCCCACCAGGGCGGCGAGGCCGTTGGAACCGGTGAGCTCCTTCACCCAGACCCCGGAGGCGAGAAGCATTGCCGAGTCCCCGAAGCCGGAGACGACCACTCCCATCAGGTAGACGCGGGCGTTGTGGTCCCGCAGCACCGTGAACAGGCCCACGGCCATGCCCGGCCCCCTTGGAGACGTCGCTTCGCGGACTTCGGCACCCTACCCCCAACAGAATGGTTGGGGGTAGGGTGCCGTGCCGACGGCATGCGCTTTACTGGCTGGCGTGACCGACGCCGATCCCGTTCTGAGGGCGCTCGCCCATCCCGTGCGCCTGCGGATGCTCACGCTCATGTGGCCCGGACCGATGTCCGCCGCCGAACTCGCCCGTGAGCTGGACATCTCGCACGCCCTGGCCAGCCGTCACCTGCGGAACCTGGACGCCGCCGGTCTGGTGGAACTGGCCGAGGAACGCACCCGCCGCGGTGGCCGGGAACGCCGCTACCGAACCGTCCACGGCTCCCCGCTGTCCGACCACCGCGACGGAACCCGGATGCTGGCAGCGACCCTGGCGCACACCCTCCAAGAACGTGCAACGCACCGGGACCCGGACGGCAGAGGGGTGACGGTCGACGCGGAACTGTGGGTGACGCCGGAGGCATGGGAAGCGGCCAGGCGGCGGCTCGCCGACACCGCGGCCGAACTCCACGACGCCGCGCGCCCACCACGCGCACCCGGAACGATCCCCGTGAGCATGAGCCTGATGGCCTTCCCCTTGCGGAAAACACCACATGCCGACACCAACGTGGAACCGTAACGCCCGCCGACGAGAAGTCCGGCGAGAACGCGGAGCGCGCGGGGAACCGCGGAAGACCTTCGGCTACCTCCGCGAACGGGGCACCCTCATCGTCCCCTCGCCCGGGCGGGCAGCCGCAGCCGGGCCCGGCTGTTCCCCGGCCGGCAACCCGGACAGCCGATGAACCGGGTCGGCCTGCTCGGCCTCCCCCGGGACGTCGGAGTGCCCATCCAGCGTGGCCGAGCCTCGGCGGTCCGCCGGCTCGTGCCTCAAGCCCCTGCCTCCGTCGTTGCCCGGCCCCTCGGCCACCACCACCAAGACCGCCACGCCTCTCGTCCACCATCCGGTGGCCGTCGCCCGCCGGGCATTCGCACCGCTGCCCGCCGTCGCATACCGAGTTCCTCACCGGCCGGGCGCAACGGGGGTGTCTCCATGGCCCGGCCCTGACCGCCGACACGCTCTGCCGGACACCGGAGGCCCCGCAGGCCCCTTGCGTTCCGGGCGCCGGCGATTCGGCCAACCCCCGGCGCTCGGCGAGGGCTTCGGCGCGGTGGCCGAGTGGTGGTGCCCTTGCCGCGCAAGGGGTCCGGCACGTCCGAAATCGAGCGCGTTCGGTTCCGTCGCCGCGTCGTTATGCCGTGCACCGCCGGGCCACCCGGGTGCGGTGCCGACCCGCAAGGAGAGACGCAGATGACGGTGACCAACGCCCCGACCACGCACACGGATACGGATACGCCTCCCCCGCCACCACCGGCCACCATCACCTTCGAGGGCAAGCACGGCAAGAACCCCCTGGCAGAAGCCGGTTTCGGGGCGATGTGCCGGCGCCTGCCCGCCGTGCTCGGACACACCGCGCGCATGGCCTGGGCCGTCGACAGATACTGCGTCGTGCTCCTGCTGGCATGCCAGCTGCTGGCCGGCGCCACGGCCGCGACCGTCCTGGCCTTCACCGCGCAGGCCATGACCCACCTTCTGGGCACCGGCACCGCATCCGAACGCCTGCACGGCGCGCTGCCCGCCCTGGCCGTCGTGACGGCCGCCGCGGGACTCGGCCGGATCAGCGGCGCCCTGGCCTCCTACGCCGACGGGCGGATCACCCCGCGGCTGACGACCGAGGCGGACATCGCGCTGGTGGCCGCCGTATGCCGCGTGGAGGCCTCCGCGTACGGCGAGGACGGGTTCGCCGACCGGCAGGAGGCCGCCGAGGTCGGAGTCACCCGTACCCGGCTGATGGTGCAGGACGGCCAGCGGTTCATGGCCGCCCTCGTCCGCATGACCGCCGCCGGCGGCGTCATCACCGCCCTGCACCCGATGATGCTGCCCCTGCTCCTGCTGGCCGTGATCCCCGCCGGCGTCGGCGCCGTGCTGTCCGCCCGCGTCGACTACGAGACCCACTACCTCAACGTCGGCGACCGCAACGTGCGCTCCATGATGCGCTGGTGGGCCACCTACTCCCGCTACGGCGACGAGGTCCGCGCCAACGGCATGACCGGCTACCTCGTCCACTGGTACCGCGCCCTGTCGGACCGGATCGACCAGCGCACCCTGACCGCCGCGCCCCGCATGCTGCGCATCACCCTGGCCACCAGCGCCCTGGGCGGCGTGTTCCTGCTGGGCACCTGGGCCACCCTCGCCTGGCTGGCCACCACCGGACGGGTGGCCCTGCCCGTCGCCGCCACCGCGGTCGTCGCCGTCCAGACCACCCTGGCCGCGCTCTCCCAGTTCGTCGTCCACGGCGCCGCGATGTTCCACACCTCGCTCTACCTGGCCGACATGCGCTCCTTCCTCGACCTGGCCGCCGACCGCGCACCCCGGCGCGGCCAGGCGGCCATTCCCGACCGGGTGGAGGAGATCCGGCTGGAGGAGGTCCGCTACCAGTACCCCGGCAAGGACGAGCCGGCCGTCGCCGGCGTCTCCCTCACCCTGCGCCGCGGCGAGATCCTGGCCATCGTCGGCGAGAACGGCTCGGGCAAGTCCACCCTGGCCAAGCTCATCACCGGCATCCTCCTGCCCGACAAGGGCCGCGTCCTGTGGGACGGCACCGACCTCGCCGCCGCCGACCCCGACGCGGTGTGGAAGCGCACCGCCCTCGTCCCGCAGAACTTCGCCTGCTGGCCCCTGCGCACCCGCGAGAACATCACCCTCGGCCAGCCCAGAACGTACGACGACGCCCCCGTGTGGGAGGCCGTCGACGCCGTCGGCATGCGCGAGACGGTCGAGAAACTGCCCCGGCGGCTCGACACCCTCCTGGCCAAGGAGCTGTGGGGCGGCGCCGAACTGTCCGGCGGCCAGTGGCAGCGCCTGGCCTGCGGCAGGGCGCTGTACCGGCAGACCCCCCTGCTGATCCTGGACGAACCGACCTCCCAGATGGACGCGCGCGGCGAGCACCAGATCTTCCTGGAGATCAAACGCATCGCCGCCGAGCGCATGACCATCGTCGTCACCCACCAACTGGAGAACACCCGCCTGGCCGACCGCATCATCGTCATGAGCGAGGGACGCGTGATCGAGCAGGGCGGATACGAGGAACTGGCCGACGCGGGCGGCCTGTTCGCCGAACTCGTCGCCCTGTCCAAGGACCGGTGAGGAACGCGGCGACCCCAACCTGACCTCCGCCGGACCACCGCGGCCAGGGAAGCAGACGCCACCGCTGCCCTGGCCGCAGCCACGAGAGAAGGTCCTCCGGTTCCGGGTGCCCGGCACCGGGTGCGGCGGCCGCGCGCCCGCCCCGCGGCATGGCGGGCGCGCGCACCGCGGAGCGCGGAACTGTGGTGTCCCACCACATACGCCCGCGACCTGGGCTTTCCTACGGTGTGGCGGCACACGAACGTCCCCGTCGAGTATCAGGAAGTGGTGCCGATGCCGTCACCCGCAAGCGCCCCGCCCGCTCCTTCCAACCTCAGGCGCGTGGTCACCGCGTCCCTGATCGGCACCACCATCGAGTGGTACGACTTCTTCCTCTACGGATCCGCCGCCGCGCTCGTCTTCGACAAGCTGTTCTTCCCCGAGTCCGACCCGCTGGTCGGTACGCTGCTGGCCTTCCTGACGTACGCGGTCGGCTTCGTCGCCCGCCCGGTCGGCGCGCTGGTCTTCGGCCACTACGGCGACCGGCTCGGCCGCAAGAGGCTGCTGGTGATCAGCCTGTTGCTGATGGGCGGCGCGACCTTCGCCATCGGGCTGCTGCCCACCCACGCCCAGCTCGGCTCCACGGCGGCCGTCCTGCTGACCGTGCTGCGGCTGATGCAGGGCTTCGCGCTCGGCGGCGAGTGGGGCGGCGCGGTGCTGCTGGTGTCGGAGCACGGCGACGCGCGCCGGCGCGGCTTCTGGGCGTCCTGGCCGCAGACCGGCGCTCCGGCGGGCCAGTTGCTGGCCACCGCCGTACTGGCGGTGCTGACGGCGGTGCTGACGGAGGAGGCGTTCGTCTCCTGGGGCTGGCGCGTGCCGTTCCTGCTCTCCGGGGTGCTGGTGCTGGTCGGCCTGTGGATCCGGCTGTCGGTCGACGAGTCGCCGGTCTTCAAGGCCGCGCTGGCGAAGGCCGAGGCGCGCAGGACCGCCGAGAACGCCGGGGCCGCGGCGGCGAAGGCGGAGGCCATGCCGCTGCTGGCCGTGCTGCGCCACCACTGGCGCGACGTGCTGATCGCGATGGGCGCCAGGATGGCGGAGAACATCAGCTACTACGTCATCACCGCCTTCGTCCTGGTCTACGGCACCAAGCACCTGGACATGGACAAGCAGACCGTGCTCAACGCGGTGCTGGTCGCCTCCGCCGTCCACTTCGCGACGATCCCGGTGTGGGGCGCGCTGTCGGACCGGTGGGGCCGCAAGCCGGTCTATCTGCTGGGCGCCGCCGGGGTGGGTCTGTGGGCGTTCCCGTTCTTCTGGCTGATCGACACCGAGTCCTTCGGCGCGGTGCTGCTGGCGGTGACGGTCGGGCTCGTCCTCCACGGTGCGATGTACGCCCCGCAGGCGGCGTTCTTCTCCGAGCTGTTCGCGACCCGGGTGCGCTACTCCGGGGCCTCGATCGGCGCGCAGTTCTCGTCGGTCGCCGCCGGCGCCCCGGCACCGCTGATCGCCACCGCCCTGCTGGCGGACTTCGGCGGCTCGACGCCGGTGGCGCTGTACGTGATCGCCGCCGCGCTGCTCACAATGCTCGCGGTCGGGGTGGCCAAGGAGACCCGGATGCGGGATCTGGAGCGGATCGGCGAGCCCGATGAACCGGGGAAACCCGAGGAGCCGGGGGGTTCCGGCATGGCTGCGGCCCCGCGCGGCGTCTCCTCCTCCGCTGACGGCCGCTGAGCGCCGTCGCCCGCCGACCGCCCCTCCCGCCGGGCGGTCAGCGGGCGACGGCGGCGGACATCCGGTGCAGCCGCAGCGCGAGTTGCACCTCCAGGGCCCTCTCCGGGCACTGCCAGTCGCTCCCCAGCAGCCGCCCGACCCGCTCCAGCCGCTGGGCCACGGTGTTGACGTGGACGTGGAGAACGTCCTTGGTGCGGGCCGGGCTGGAGCCGGAGGCGAAGTAAGCCTCAAGGGTGCCCACCAGATCCGTGCCGCGGCGCTCGTCGTACTCCAGGAGCGGGCCGAGGGTACGGCGGACGAAGCCGCCGATGTCCCGGCCGTCGGCCAGCAGCAGCCCGAGGAAGCCCAGGTCCCCGGCTGCCGCGCCCTCGCCGAGGCGGCCCAGCAGCCGCAGGGTGTCCAGGCAGCGGCGGGCCTCGTCGCAGGCGGCGGCCACCGCCGCCGGATCGGCTGCGGGCGCGGGCACCGGCGGGGAGGCCCCGACGGTGACGGGGGCGTGGACGGCCGCGCCGAGCTGGGCGGCGACCTGCCGGGCCGTGCCTCCGGGATCCCCCGGCTCCCTGGGGTCCCCGGGGACCGCGCACCCTCCGGATGCCTCCCCGCCGGCCAGCGGCAGCAGCAGGACGGTGCCGCCCTCGCGGGCGGCGGCCAGTCCGTGCCGGGTGGCGGCCAGGTGGGAGGCGGCCGACCACAGCCGCTGCCGGTCGGTGGTCTCCCGCCGCCCCGTGCCGCCGTCGGTGTCCAGCCGGGCAGCGAGGACGACGTGCGGGACGTCGAGGTCGGCGCCGAGCCGGGCGGCGCGCTCGCGCAGCAGCCGGGGGTCGCGGTCGGCGGCGTCCAGCAGGTCGTCCAGGAGTTCGCCGCGCACCCTCTGCTCGGCCTCGCCCGCCGAGCGGCGGGCGAGCAGCAGCAGCGAGGTGACCATGGCGGCGCGTTCGAGGGTGCGCTGGTCCATGGGGTCGAGTTCGCGGTGGCCGCGCAGCACCAGCGCGCCCAGCAGTTCGCCGCCCGCGGAGACGGCCGCCACCCAGGCGTCGCCGTCGCGCACCGCGTGGCCGTCGCGGCGGGATCGCTCGACGGCCCGGGCGGGCGCGCTCCCGCCCTCTTCGGAGATCTCCGCGAACTCCACACCGCCGTCGAGGACTTCGGAGACGGCGGCGGCCACGTCGCCCACGCCTCCGCCGCGCAGGACCAGTTCGGTGAGCCGGTCGTGGACTTCCGAGGAGCGTTCGATGGCGGCGCTCCGGTCGCGGATGATGGCGTTGGCGGCCTCCAGTTCGGCCATCGCCTCGCGGGTCTCGGCCAGCAGCCGGGCGGTGTCGATGGCGACGGCCGCGTGGGCGGCGAAGGAGGCCAGCAGCGCGACCTGCTCGCGGTCGAAGACGCGGGGGCGGCGGTCGGCCGCGAAGAGCACGCCGATCACCTCGCGGCCGAGCATCAGCGGCACTCCGAGGATCGCCACCAGACCCTCGTCGCTGACCCCGGAGTCGATGTTGCGGGTGTGCAGGAAGCGCTCGTCGCGCATGTAGTCGTCGGTGACGTAGGGGCGGGCGGTCTGGGCGACCAGTCCGCCCAGCCCTTCCCCCATGCCCAGGCGGAGCTGCTGGAAGCGTGCGGAGACCGATCCCTCGGTGACGCGCATGTAGGTGTCGCCGGCCTCGGGGTCGTTGATGGTCATGTAGGCGACCTCGGTCCCCAGCAGGGAGCGGGCGCGCTGGACGATAGCGCGCAGCACGTCGTCCAGTTCCCGCACCCCCGCCAGGTCGTGCGCGGTGGCGAACAGCGCCGTCAGCTCCGCCTCGCGCCTGCGGCGCCCCTCCAGTTCGGAGCGCACCCGCAGGGCGAGCAGCCGGGCGCGGTCCGCCGCGGGGGTGCCGTCCGGCCGGCCGAGCCGCTCGTACTCCTCGGCGGGCGCACCGCGGGCGAGGAGTTCCAGGAACGCCAGGGGCACGGATTCGGCGGCCGGTCGGGCGGCCGATCCGGCGGCGGACTCGGCGGTGGGCTCGGCGGCGTGGTGCTCGGACATGGGCACAGGGATACCTGCCGGTGGTACGGGCGCGCCAGGGTCGGTGCGCGGGCGTGTGCGCCGGGCGCGCCGGTGTGCGGGCCGGTTGCGCCGGTGTGCGGGTCAGTGCGCCGTCCAGCCGCCGTCCATCACCAGGGACGCGCCTGTGACGAAGGACGCCTGCGGGCCGCAGAGGTAGGCGACGGCCTCGGCGACCTCCTCCGGTTCGATCAGCCGCTTGACGGCGGCGTCGGCGAGCATGACCTCGGAGACCACGCGGTCGGCGGGGATGCCGTGCGCCTCGGACTGGTCCGCGATCTGCCGCTCCACCAGCGGGGTGCGCACATAGGCGGGGTTGACGCAGTTGGACGTGACGCCGTGCGCGGCTCCCTCCAGCGCGACGACCTTGGACAGCCCCTCCAGCCCGTGCTTGGCGCTGACGTACGCGGACTTGTAGGCGGAGGCGCGCAGCCCGTGGACCGAGGAGATGTTGACGATCCGTCCCCAGCCCCGGCCGTACATGTGCGGCAGGGCGCCGCGCACCAGCCGGAAGGGGGCCTCCAGCATCACCGTCAGCACGGTGCGGAAGACGTCCGGCGGGAAGTCCTGTATGGGGCGGACCAGTTGGAGACCGGCGTTGTTGACCAGCACATCGGTGCCGGTTGCGGCCCGCTCGGCGGCGTCGAGGTCGGTGAGGTCGAGGTGGACCTGCTTCAGGGCGCCGGGCAGACCCTCCGCCCGCTCGGCCAGCCTCCGCAGTCCTTCGGCGTCCCGGTCCACCGCGCGGACCTCGGCGCCCGCGGCGGCCAGCCGCAGGGCGCAGGCCCTGCCGATGCCTCCGGCCGCGCCGGTGACCAGGGCGGTGCGCCCGGCGAGGTCGAGCGGCACGGCCGGGACGCCCGGAGCCGGGCCGGAGGCAGGGGACGGGGACGGGGACGGGGGGACGGTACGCGGAGTTCGCGGCGCGGTCATGGCCAGCACCCTAGGCAGCGGCCGCTTCCCCACCGATGTGCGTCGCACCCATACTTCACTCCCCCGCGGTGGTCTGGAACCACGTGGGTCCGTCGCTCCCCGCCCGCTCGATGCGCGTCAGCGCGAACTCCTCCAGCGGGGGCAGCTCGTCCGGGCCGAACCACCCCACCTCCAGGGACTCCTCGTCGTTGACCCGCGCCCGGCCGCCCACCGCGCGGCAGCGGAAGGACATGTCCACGAACTGGCAGACGTCGCCGTTGGGGTAGCGGACCGGGGCCAGCGTCTGCACCAGCACCAGCCGCTCGGGCACGGCCCGCACCGCGGTCTCCTCGTACACCTCGCGCACCACGGCGTCGGCGGGTTGCTCGCCGGGCTCGGGGATGCCTCCGACGATCGACCAGTGGCCGGTGTCGGCCCGCCGTACGAGCAGGACGCGGCCCTCGTCGTCGAAGACGACGGCGCTGGTGCCGGGCAGGAAGAGCAGTTGCCGCCCCACGCCGGTGCGCAGCTCGCGGATGAAATCGGGAGTCGCCATACCGTGAGCGTACGGACCCCTCGCCGCCGGCCGCGGGCGGCCTCGCGGGTACGGGGCGGACCCGTTGCCGCCGGATCGTATCCCGGTGTCGGCCCCAGGGGCTACGGTGTCCCCCACGTCACGGCCCGCGGCGGGCGCCCGGAAGACCTCCGGGCCCGGCGCGGCGGCCGTATGTCTCGGGGAGTCGCAGACGATGGCTTCACCGGCGCTCGGATCACTGTCCGCCGCACCGGAGCGAAGCGGCGTGCCGGATGTCGCCGGTGCCGCGGTGCTGGGCTGCTGCGCCGGCTGGGTGCTGCTGTGCGCGGCCGGGCGGGACGCCCGGCCGGAGGGGGTGCTGCTGGCGGTGCTGGCGGTCGCCGCCGGGTACGCCTGCGGGCGGATCGGGGGGTCCCTGCTGCCGGCCGCCGCGCCCGCCGGGGCGGCTCTGGCCGGGCTGGTCTCGCTCCTGCTCTCCCCCGCCTTCCCGCTGCCGGATCCTTCGGCCACCGTGCCGGCCGGCCGGACGGGCGCCGAGGCAGCCCTGGCGGTGCTCACGGCGGGCGCGGCGTGCTGCGCCGCGTGGGCGGCCGGGAGCGCGCGGGCGCGGCGGCTGCTGCACACGCTGGTCCTGGCGGTCGCGGCGGCGGCGCTGGCGACCGGCTCGCCCGCCGGGTGCGCCGCGGCGCTCGGGGTGCTGCTGTGCTCGCTGGCCGCGGGCCGGATACGCCGCAGACCGCCGGCGCTGACCGCTCTGGCGGCGGCCGCCGCGGCCGTGGCGGGCACCGTCTGGGCGGTGGCCGGCGGCGTGCTGCCGGCGGCGCTGGAGAGGCCGCTCCAGGAGCCCCTCACCTCGCAGCGGATCGTGCTGTGGCGGGAGGCCCTGGCGCTCGCGGCGGAGCATCCGATGCGCGGCGCGGGGCCCGACCGGTTCGGCACGCTGAACCGGGCCGCCGAGCAGGGCGCCGCCCCGGACGGCAAGCCCCACTCGGCACCGCTGCAGGCCGCGGCCGAGCAGGGGGTGCCCGGTGTGCTGCTGCTGGGGGCCGCCTTCGGCTGGGTGCTGCTCGCGCTGTACCGGTCGCCGCGCCCGACGCCGGTGGTGCTGGCGGCGGGCGCGGCGCTCACGGGACTGGCCGCGGTGGCGAGCGTGGGCAACGCGCTGAGCTTCAGCCAGATCACCATGGGCGCGGGGCTGCTGGTGGGTCTGGCGACCGCCGGGGAGGGCGGGGAGGTCCCGTAGCGGGCCGCGGTGGCGAGCGGAGCGCGGTGGGCCCGGCGGGGGCGCGGGGCCCGGCCGGTCCGCTCGGTCTGTCCGGCTCAGCCGGCCCGTACGGCGCGGTCCGCCACCAGCAGCCGCCCCTCGGCGTAACCGCGTGCGGGGGCGGGAAGCTCGGTGGGCCTGCCGCTGTGGAGGACGGTCAGACCGCCGGTGGGGGGCGCCGCCGGGTCCGGTTCCGCGCCGATGCGCCGCAGCGCCTGGGCGGCGACCGCGGCGGCCGAGCCGTACAGCACCGGATCGGGGGCCGGCGGGGATCCGACGGCGGCGCGGATGCGCTCGGCGACCAGTTCGTAGTGGGTGCAGCCCAGCACCACCGACCGCACCGCGCGCGGGGTGAGGGCGGCGGCCGCGGCGACGGCGGCGTCGACGGCGGCCTCGTCCCCCTTCTCCACGGCGTCGGCCAGTCCGTGGCAGGGCACCTCGGTGATCTCGGCCCCGTTGCCGAACCGGGCGATGAGGCGGCGCTGGTAGGGGCTGCCGGTGGTGGCGGGGGTGGCCCAGACGGCCAGGGGCCCGCCCGCGGCGGCGGCCGGCTTGACGGCGGGCACCGTGCCGACCACCGGCACCGCGGGCTCGAGCTCGGCGCGCAGCACCTCCAGGGCGTGCACGGAGGCGGTGTTGCAGGCGACGATCAGTGCGTCGGGCCCGTACGCGGCCGCCGCCCGCGCGCAGTCCAGGGCGCGGGCGGTGATGTCCTCGGCGGTCCGCGGCCCCCAGGGCATGCTGTCGGGGGCGGACGACAGGACGAGGTCGGCGTCGGGTCTCGCACGCCGCACCGCGGCCGCGGCGGCCAGCAACCCGATCCCGGAGTCCAGAAGCGCGATTCTCACGGACCACAGCGTACGGGCACGGGCGGGCGCGGCGCCCGCCGGACGGCCCGGTCGGCGCCGTGCGCGCGGCCGCCCGGGGAGGTCACTTGCGGCCGGGAGTCCACTGCATGCCCCAGCCGTAGGCCTGGTCCACCGTCCGCTGCGGGCTCATCCCGCGTTCGGGCACCAGGAAGCGCGACTCGCGCTGGACGACGAGGTCGCCTCCCTGGTTGGTGATCAGCGCCAGGGCGCAGACGGTGGAGGGAAGGGTGCACTCGTCGAGGGAGAAGTCGACGGGCGCGCCGTGCTGCGGGGTGAGCGTCACCGTGGCGTGGAGTCCGGCGAAGCTGCGGGCGCCCTCGTAGATCGTGACGAAGATCAGGACACGCCGGAACCTCTCCTTGTGGTCGAGGTTGACCGTGAGGTTCTCGCCGGTCTCCACGGCGCCGGTGCGGTCGTCGCCGTCGAGGTGGATGTACGGCGGACGGTGCAGTGCCCCGAAGGCGTTGCCGAGGGCCTGGACGACCCCCTTGCTGCCGTCGGTGAGCTCGTACAGGGCGCACAGGTCCAGGTCGAGGTCCGCGTGCATCGCCATGGCCCGGCCCAGCTTGCTCCCCCAGCCCCTGAACTGCTTGTGCGTCTGCCAGTTGAGGTTGACCCGCATCGTGCCGGAGGTGCCGCCCTGCTTGGCGAGGGAGACCGTGGGGGCCTCCTTGGTCAGGGTGACCTTGCTCAGCCGCACCGGCTGCGGCGCGGACCGCGGTGGCGCGGCGGTGACGGGGGACGCCGGGGCGGGGGCCCCCGGCGAGGAGGCCGCGGGTGCGGAGCGGGACGGCGGCGCCTGCGGCTCGTCGACGGTGATCCCGAAGTCGGTGGCGAGGCCGGCCAGTCCGCTGTCGTAGCCCTGCCCGACGGCCCGGAACTTCCAGGCGCCCTGCCTGCGGTAGAGCTCGCCGAGGACGAAGGCGGTCTCGACGGTGGCGTCCCGGCTGTCGAACCGGGCGAGTTCGGCCCCGCTGCCGGCGTCGAGCACCCGTATGCACAGCTCCGGCACCCGGCCGAAGTCCCCGCCGTCCGCGGAGGCGGCGACGACGACCTTCTCGACGGCGGGCTCCAGGCGGGCGAGGTCCACGGCGAGGGTGTCGGTCACGGCGCCGCCCGCGGGGCGCTTGCCCTCGTGGCGCACGGCGCCCGAGGCGTGCCGCGCCTGGTTGTAGAAGACGAGGTCGCCGTCCGAGCGGACCCTGCCCGAGGAGGCCAGCAGCAGTGCCGAGGCGTCCACGTCCGGCACCCCCGGCCCGGTGCGCCATCCCACCTCGACCCGGACCGAGTCCGCGGGAACCGGGACGTTGGCGCCTTTGAGCATGGTCATGCCTCCCCCTCCGTGGCCGGGCCGTCCGCGTCCTCCGCGTTTCCCCGGACCACCAAACCTATTGCAGCGGGCCGCCTGCCGGGACGCGCGGGAACCGGTTTTCCCCGCCGGACACCCCGCCGGCCTCCGCCGGTCCGCTCTCCGGCCCTCTCGCTCCGGAGCAGGCGGGATGACCGTTTTCTTCGCCTTTGACCAAAGCCGCGGCCGATGACCGCGGAGAACCCGTCAAATGACCTTCTTTTCGCTCTCCCCAACCAGCACATCGTGGGCTTAACTTATGAGTATGACGTCCCCCCGCAGCACCTACGGCGGTGGCTACTACAGCGCGCCGTCCTTCGCTGACACCCCGATCTACGACAGCCTGGTCGCCGAGCGGGGCACCCCTCAGATCGCACCCATACGCGTTCCGGCCTCCCCGTACGAGACCTCGGACCATCTGCCCGCCCTCCCGGCCGCGCTGCCCGCACTGCCCTCGGGGCCCTCCTACCAGTCGCAGCCGGCGCGGGGCTACCCGGCCCCGGCCTACCCGCAGCCCGCGCCGGTCCAGCAGCCCGCGCCGCTGCAGCAGGCGCCCGCGCCGTACATCCCGCAGCAGGCCACCGCGCCGCGCGGCGGGTACGGCTACCCGCAGCAGCCGCAGCCGCAGCAGATGCGTCCGGTCGCCGCCCGCCCGGCGCCCGCCCAGAACCCGTACCCCGGCTCGTACGAGGAGCCCTACGGCCACTCGTACCAGGGGCGCGGTTACTGACCCGCCGGCTGTCCGACCCGGGTGGCAGGATGGGCGCATGACCACGTCCACACTGGCCGCGCTCAACGTCTACCCGGTGAAGTCGTTCGCGGGCGCCGGCACCGCCCGTGCCGTCGTGGAGCCATGGGGACTGTCGGGGGACCGGCGCTGGATGGCGGCCGGTCCCGACGGCGCACCGCTCACCCAGCGCGGGCACCCGCGCCTCGCACTGGCCGCCGCCGAGCCGCTGCCCGGTGGCGGCCTGCGGCTGTCCGCTCCCGGGATGCCGCCGCTGACCGTCGAGGTGCCGGATCCGGCCTCGGGCACCGAGGTGTTCGAGGTGTGGCGCACCAAGGTGGAGGCGGTGCCCGCGTCCGGTGAGGCGCACGGCTGGCTGACGGAGTATCTGGGGACGGATGCGCGGCTGGTCCACATGGACGCGCCCGAGCACCGGCGTCCGGTCACCTCCTCGCACGGCCGCCCCGGCGAAACGGTGAACCTGGCCGACTCGTTCCCGGTGCTGCTCACCACGGTGTCGTCGCTGGACGCCCTCAATCTGCTGATAGAGCAGGGGGATCACCCGGACGAGGGTCCGCTGCCGATGGACCGCTTCCGGCCCAACGTGGTCGTCGAGGGCACCGCGCCCTGGTCCGAGGACGCCTGGCGCCGCATCCGGATCGGCGAGGTGTCCTTCCGGGTGGCCAAGCCCTGCGGCCGCTGCGTGGTGACCACGACCGACCAGGCCACGGCCGAGCGGGGCAAGGAGCCGCTGCGCACCCTGGCCAGGCACCGCCGCTCCGGCGACCGGCTGCTGTTCGGGCAGCTCCTCGTTCCCGAGAACACCGGCACCCTGCACACGGGAGACCCCTTGGAAGTCCTGGACTGACCGACTCGGGTGGCACGGCGGGGCCGGATGAGGCCCCGCACACGCGGGGTCCCCACCGGGCGCCGTTCGTCCTGCTCGCCGTCAAGCAGGTCGTGCGGCCCCGCCGTGCCACCTGGCGGTCCGGGAGAGGAGCGCCGCTCCACGCCCCGCCCCCGGGTGCGCCCCGCCCGAGCGGGCGGCCCCTCCCGGCGCCGGCGGCCACGGGGCGATCGGCCCGGGCAGGGCCCGGGCGCCGCCGGGCGGCCGGGAGCCTTTCCGAAGGCGTCCCCATGGAACGGAACACGGAGGCTGCACCGCACCGGCCGCCCATGGGCGGCCGGACGGCGAAGGCGCACCGCCACGTTAGGCAACGGGAGGTTGCGGGAACGTTGCGCCCCGGCTGCGCGGGGCGCCCGCCCCCCGCGGACGTCCGATCCCGTAGGCGTCGCGCAGAGCTTCCAGCCGTGCGCCGGGCACCGCCCCGGCCTCCGGGGGCAGCGCGCCGACCAGGGTTTCCCATGCCTGGAGGTCGTCCTCCCCCCAGGGGGTGCGCACCCAGGTGTCCAGCAGTTCCGGGTCCCGGCGGGCGAGCAGCGCCCGCCGCAGCCTGTCCTCCAGCTGCCGCCGCATCCGCACCACCCCGGGCGCCTCGGACAGCGGCAGCAGCGGACCGCGGTAGGCGGCCAGCGCGGTGGACAGGTCGCCGGCGTCCAGCGCCTCGGCCACCGTGTCGCGGTCGGTGCGCACCCGGGCGGTCAGGCGGTACGGGCGGGAGGCCAGCAGCGGCCCCAGCACCCCGCGCAGCCGGGACAGTTCGGCGCGCAGGGTGACGGGGCTGACGTCGCGTTCGCCGTACAGCTCCAGGGCGAGCCGGCCGCCGGAGAGCCCCTCGGGGTGGGAGGCGAGCAGCAGCACGATCTCGCTGTGTCGCGCCCCCAGCCGTACCGGCGCATCGGACCGGCCGGTGCGGAGCAGGGCGCCGTCGCGGCCCAGGGCCTCCAGGGTGCGGACCGGGGCGGCGGCCGGGAGCAGGGCGGCGAGCTGTGCCTCGGCAGCCCGGGCGGTGGCCTGGACGAGGGCGAGGCTGTGCGGTGAGGCGAGGTGGTCGCCGCCGGTGATGTCCACGACGCCCAGCACCCGGCGGGTGCGCGGATCGTGGACGGGGGCCGCGGCGCAGGTCCAGGGCTGGGCGGGGCGGCAGTAGTGCTCGGCGGCGAAGATCTGCACCGGATGTCCGAGGGCGAGCGCGGTGCCGGGGGCGTTGGTCCCGGCGTGGGACTCGGACCAGCGGGCGCCGGGGACGAAGTTCACCCGCTCCGCGCGCCGCCTGACCTCCGCGTGGCCCTCCACCCACAGCACACGGCCCTGCTCGTCGCAGACCGACAGCAGATGGGCGCCGTCCTCGGCGATGCCTCCCAGCAGCTCCCGGAACAGCGGCATGACCCGGCCCAGGAGGTGCTCCCGGCGGTGGGCGTCGAGGTCGTCGTCGGCGAGGTCCACGGGGGCCATCTGGTCCGCTGCGACCGACGCCCTGGCCGATCGCTGCCAGGAGTCGGCTATCAGTCGGCGCACGGGCGCGCCGACCGCTCCCCCGGCCAGGAACGCCTCGTGGGCGCGGCGCACCGCTCCGGACCGTTCGGCCGGGTCCGCACCCGCCTCCAGCGCCAGCCATTGTCTGAACACGCCGCCATCGTGCTGCCGGGGAGGGCGCCGCGGCAACCGGGCGGCGGACGCGGAGTGTCGCGCGGGCGCTCGTCACGGAGCGCGGCCTCCGCCCCGGCGGCGCGCACGGGTGTGGCCGGCCGTGCGGAGGGGACACGGGGCACAGGCGCCGCGTGTCCCGGAGGGCCCCGAAGCCTCCGGGGGCCGGCCGGGCGGCGGCCCGAGTGACAGCCCGAGCCACGACCGGAGGTTCCATGCAGACGCACCCCCCGCTCACCGACCGCGAGTGCGCCGAGCTGGACGCGCACTGGCGTGCCCTGAACTACCTGGCCGCGGGCCAGCTCCACCTCCGGGGCAATCCGCTGCTGCGCGAGGAGTTGCGGCCCGAGCACGTCAAGCCGCGGCTGCTGGGCCACTGGGGCACCTGTCCGGGCCTGGGCCTGGTCTACACCCATCTGAACCGGGTGATCGGCACCCGTGACCTTGACGTGCTGTGCGTGTGGGGACCGGGGCACGGCGCGCCCGCGGTGCTGGCGGGGAGCTGGCTGGAGGGCACCTTCGGGGAGCTCTGGCCCGGTATGGGGCGCGACGAAGCGGGGATGGCGCGGCTGTTCGAACGGTTCTCCTCCCCCGGCGGGCTGCCCAGCCACACCTCCCCGGTGGTGCCCGGCTCGATCCAGGAGGGCGGGGAACTGGGACACTCCCTGTCCCACGCCTACGGGGCCGCCCTGGACAACCCGGACCTGGTGGCCGTCTGCGTCGTCGGGGACGGCGAGGCGGAGACGGGGCCGCTGGCCGCCTCCTGGCACTCGAACAAGTTCCTGGACCCGGTGCACGACGGCGCGGTGCTCCCCGTCCTGCACCTCAACGGCTACAAGATCGCCAACCCGACCGTCCTGTCCCGCATCCCCCATGAGGAGCTGGACGCCCTGCTGCGCGGCTACGGCCACGAGCCGCTGTACGTGACGGCCGCCCCGGACACCCCGCCCGCCGAGGTCCACCGCGCCCTGGCCGCCGCCATGGACACGGCGCTGGAGGAGATCGCCGCGATCCGGCGGGCGGCGCGTGAGGAGGGGGCGGCCGGGCGGCCCCGCTGGCCGGCGATCGTGCTGCGCACCCCCAAGGGCTGGACCGGTCCGCGGGAGGCGGACGGCGACCCGGTGGAGGACACCTGGCGCTCCCACCAGATCCCGGTCAAGGACGTGCGCGACGATCCCGGCCGGCTGCGCGCGCTGGAGCGGTGGCTGCGCTCGTACCGGCCAGAGGAGCTGTTCGACGGCTCCGGCCGCCCCCTGCCCGGGGTGCTGGCGCACGTACCGCGCGGGGAGCGGCGGCTGGGGGCCTCGAAGCACGCCGACGGCGGCCGGCTGCGGCGGCCGCTGCCGCTGCCCGGCCCGGAGGCCTTCGCAGTGCCGGTGGATCGGCCCGGCGCCTCCTCCCACGAACCGACCCGGGTGCTGGGCGGCATGCTGCGGCGGATCTTCGAGGACACCGCGCAGCGGCGCGACTTCCGGCTGACGGCCCCGGACGAGGCCGAGTCCAACCACCTCCAGGACGTCCTGGAGGCCACGCCCCGCGCCTGGCAGGGCGCCTCGCTGGAGACGGACCGGAACCTCGGCGGCGGCGGCCGGGTGATGGAGGTGCTCTCCGAGCACCTGTGCCAGGGCTGGCTGGAGGGCTACACCCTCACCGGGCGGCACGGGCTGTTCACCTCCTACGAGGGGTTCTCCACCATCGTGGCGAGCATGGTCACCCAGCACGCCAAGTGGCTGCAGAGCGCCCGCGAGGTGCCCTGGCGGGCTTCCGTCCCGAGCCTGAACTACCTGCTGACCTCGCATGTGTGGCGCCAGGACCACAACGGCTTCTCCCACCAGGACCCCGGCTTCGTCGACCACGTCCTCACCAAGAGTCCCGAGGTGGTGCGCGCCTACTTCCCCCCGGACGCCAACACCCTGCTGTGCGTGGCCGACCACGTGCTGCGGACGACGGACACGGTGAACGTGGTCGTCGCCGGCAAGCAGCCCTGCTTCGACTGGCTCGCACCGGAGCAGGCCCGCGACCACTGCGAGCGCGGCGCCGGGGTGTGGGAGTGGGCCGGGACCGAGCGGCCGGGACGGGAGCCGGACGTGGTGCTGGCCTGCGCGGGGGACGTGCCCACCCAGGAGGCGCTGGCCGCGGCCTCGCTGCTGCGCGAGCGCCTGCCCGAGCTGGCGCTGCGGGTGGTGAACGTCGTGGACATCGCCCGGCTGATGCCCGCCTCGCGGCATCCGCACGGGCTGCCGGACGCGGAGTTCGAAGCGATGTTCACCCGTGACCGGCCGGTGGTGTTCGCCCACCACGGCTATCCGTGGCTGATCCACCGGATCGCCCACCGGCCGGGCCTCCACGACCGGCTGCACGTGCGCGGCTACCGGGAGAGCGGGGCGACCACCACCCCGTTCGACATGGTGGTCCGCAACGACCTGGACCGCTACCGGCTGGTCATGGACGTGATCGACCGGGCGCCGGGGTTCGCGGAGCGCGCCGGGGGGCTGCGGAGGTCGGTGCGGGACGCGCGTGAGCGGCACCACGGCTGGATCCGCGAGCACGGCACCGACATGCCCGAGGTCGCCGACTGGCGCTGGCCCGGCTGACGGGCCGGGCGGCCGGGCGGCGGTCAGGCGGCGGTGGGGACGAGCACCACGGGGCAGTGGGCGTGGTGCAGCACCGCGTGGGTGACCGGGCCCAGGCGCATGCCGAAGAGGCGGTGGCGGCGGTGCGCGGCCAGGACGACCAGGTCGGCGGCGGCGCTGGCCTCGACCAGCGCGTGGCCGGGCCCGGCGTACACCGTCTCGGCGCGGGCGTCGACGTTCGGGTACGCCTCGCGCAACCCGGCGACGGCGTCCACCGGCACGCTCTCCTCGTAGCGGGCCTGCTCCTCGGCGATCTCCTCCAGCATCCGGGTCGGCGGCGGCACCATGACACCGGGGTAGACCGGCAGCTCCCAGGCGTGCAGGACGAGCAGTGCCGCCGCCCGCCGCTCGGCCTCCTCGAAGCCGTAGCGCGCCGCGTCGGTGTCCGTCCCGTACTCCACGCCGACGACCACGGCGTGCCGGGGGCGCTCGTTGTCGCCGCGCACGACCATCAGGGGCCCCTCGATGTGCGCCGCCACGCGCAGGCTCACCGAGCCCAGCAGCAGCCCGGTGAAACCGCCGTGGCCGCGGGTGCCGACCACGGTCAGCGCGGCCCGGCGCCCGGCGCGCACCAGCGCGGCGACGGCGTTCTCCTGCGCCGCCGACGGCATCACCTCCAGCCCCGGGGCGCTCTCCCGGGCCCGCTCCGCGGCCGCCTCGGCGATGTGCCGGGACTGCCGGGCCAGCGCCCGCCGGTGCTCCTCGTCGGCCGAGCCGGCCCTCGCGGACGCGTCCGCGCCCCCGGCCGCATCGGCTCCCCCGCCCCCCTCGTCCTCCCGGGCGGCACCGGGGACTCCGGGGGCGGCGCCGGGCGCGAGCCGGTGGGTGGGAGCGCCGCACAGGACCTGCAGGGGCGCGCCCCGCAGCACGGCCTCCTCCACCGCCCGGTCCAGGGCGCGCAGGGAGTGGTCCGAGCCGTCGACGCCGACCACGACGGGGAGCTGGGCGGAGCGGTTCACTGTCCTCACGTCTCCGTGGGCGGGCGGTCCTCGCGGACCGCGGCGGGCGGGTGTGCAGACCAAGTCCCCCGCCACGGGCGGATCAGACCCTCCGCGCCCCTCGAAGGGCGCCGGGCCGGACCGGGGGCGCCCGGGTCCCCTTCCCGCCCCCTCCGTTCACCCCTTCCGGGCCCGTTGAGCGGCTGTGCAGTGCGCTCCGGTGCCGATAAGCTCGGCCGTGGAAGAGGAACGGCGTCACCGGGTTTCCCGGCCTTCGACCTGCCCGGAGCCGTGCCGTCGTCCTCTCCCCGTCCACCCGCTCCCGTGCGAGGCCGGGCAGGCGGCGACCGGCGACGGCAAGGGGGTGAGCGATCGTGCGAGCGATCGCCGGGCTGTGGCGGTGGCGGGGCAACCCGCTGTGCCGGACCACCGACCGTGTGGAGGGCTGGCTGGCGCTGGCCGCCGTCCTGCTGATGACTCTGGCCACCCCCGCCGTCGCGCTGTGGGGCACCCGGACCGCGCACGAGACGCTGATGGGCGTCGTACGCGAGCAGCACCGGCAGCGGCACCAGGTGTGGGCGACGGTGGCCCAGAGCACTCCGCCCGCGGCCGACAGTCCCGAGGCCGAGTCCGGTCACCGGGTGAACGCCACCTGGACGGCGGCCGACGGCCGCACCCACTCGGGCACGGTCGTCACCAGACGCCCGACCGAGCCCGGTGACCGGCTGCGCGTGTGGGTGGACGCCCGCGGGGAGATCGCCGCACGTCCGATGGACGCCGCCGCCGCGTCCTCGCACGCCGCCCTGGCCGGATTCGGTACGGCGGTGGCCGCGGCCGGACTGGTGGAGGCCGTACGGCGGTTGCTGGTACGGCGGTTGATGGCCCGGCGCTACGCGCGCTGGGAGGAGGAGTGGGCCCGGGTGGGCCCCGACTGGGGGCGTGCCGGGCGGTCGAACTGACCCCAATCCGGCCCGAATCCGACCAGGACAGACACGCGGGGGCCCCGCCTCCGCCATGGCGGGCGGACCGGTCATCCCATCGGTCCGGCACACGCTACGGTGGTGCATCCGGATGCGCGCGGCAGCGCGATCGAGGTTCGCACGAGGTTTGGGGCAAGGCGGTCCATGGCACAGGGCTTGGTCCAGGTGACGCACACCAGCTCGTCGCGGTGGCGGCGCCGCACGGGAGACTACGCCACCATCTCCGCCGCCCTCTCCGCCGCCGGCGACGGCGACGTGCTGACCGTCGCACCCGGCACCTACCGCGAGAACCTGGTGGTCGAACGCGCCGTCACCCTGCGCGGCCCCGAGCGCTCCGACGCCGGTTCGGTGCGTCTGGCCCCCGCCGACGGGGTGGCGCTGACCGTACGCGCCGCCGCGGTCGTGCGCGACCTGCAGATCGAGGGCCAGGACGCCGCGGCGCCCGCGCTGCTGATCGAGGACTGCGTGGCCGAGCTGTCCGGGCTGCGGGTGGTGACGCGGTCGGCCTCCGGCATCGAGGTGCGCTCCGGGGCCAGGCCGACCCTGCGCCGCTGCACGGTGGACAACCCGGCCGGGGTGGGCATCGGCGTCGGTGGGGGCGCGGGCGGGCTGTTCGAGGAGTGCGAGGTGGTCGCGGCGGGGCAGTCGGGCATCGCGGTGCACGAGGGCGCCCATCCCCGGCTGGAGCGCTGCCGGGTCCACCACGCCTCGGGCGCGGGGCTCTCGCTGTCCGGGGAGGGCAGCGCGGTGGACGCCGTGGGCTGCGAGGTGTACGAGATCAAGGGCGCGGGGGTACGGGTCGCCTCCCGGGCGGTCGGGAACCTCACCGAGTGCCGGGTGCACCGCACCTCCGCCGACGGCGTCACCCTGGACACCGACGCGGTCCTCACCCTCGCCGACTGCGAGATCCACGACATCCCGGAGAACGCGGTCGACCTGCGCTCGCGCTCGGTGCTGACGCTGACCCGCTCCACGGTGCGCCGCTTCGGCCGCAACGGCCTGTCGGTGTGGGATCCGGGCACCCGCGTGGACGCCAACGGGTGCGAGATCCAGGAGAGCACGGGCGACTACCCGGCGGTCTGGGTCAGCGACGGCGCCTCGGCGCTGCTGGACTCCTGCCGGGTCCACGACGTGCCGGACGCGTTGTTCGTCCTGGACCGGGGCTCGCGGGCGGACGTCCTCGACAGCGATCTGGCGCAGGTGCGCAACACGGCGGTGTCGGTGAGCGACGGCGGGACGGTCCAGCTGGACGACTGCCGTATCCGGGAGGCCGCCACCGGCGCCTGGTTCCGCGACCACGGCAGTGGCGGCACCCTGGCGAACTGCACGGTCGACGCCGTCGGGACGGGCGTGATCGTCACCAAGGGCGCCGATCCGGAGATCGACCGCTGCACCGTGACCGATCCGGCGGAGGCGGGCTTCTACGTCTCCGCCGAGGGCCGCGGCACCTTCTCGAACTGCCGGGTGGCAGGCTCGCGCGGCTACGGCTTCCACGTGATCGACGGCTGCCGCACCACGCTGCGCCGCTGCCGCACCGAGCGCTGCGCGCGCGGCGGTTACGAGTTCGCCGACGGGGGGCCGGTCGTCGAGGACTGCACCAGCGACCAGAGTTCCGCGCCGGTCGCCTCCGAGCCCGGGCCGGCGCTCCCCCCGGCCCCCCCGGCCGTCCAGACCGCGGGTCTGCTGGGCGGCATACCCCAGCAGTCGGCGGCCGCGGCGCCTTCCGCCTCGCCCGCCCCCGCGTCCCCGTCCGGCGGGGGCTCCTCCGGTGAGGTCTCCGGCGGGCCGGCGAAGGAGGCACGGCCGGCGAAGGAGGTGCTGGGCGAACTCGACGCGCTGGTGGGCCTGGAGAGCGTCAAGCGGGAGGTGCGGGCCCTCATCGACATGATCGAGGTGGGCCGCAGGCGCCGCGAGGCCGGTCTCAAGGCGGCCTCCGCGCGCAGGCACCTGGTGTTCACCGGGTCCCCCGGCACCGGCAAGACCACGGTCGCCCGGCTCTACGGGGAGATCCTGCACTCCCTCGGGGTGCTGGAGCGCGGTCACCTGGTGGAGGTCTCCCGGGTGGACCTGGTCGGCGAGCACATCGGCTCGACGGCGATCCGCACCCAGGAGGCGTTCGACCGGGCGCGCGGCGGCGTGCTGTTCATCGACGAGGCGTACGCCCTCTCACCCGAGGACTCGGGCCGGGACTTCGGCCGGGAGGCGATCGACACCCTGGTGAAGCTGATGGAGGACCACCGCGACGAGGTGGTCGTCATCGTCGCCGGCTACACCGCGGAGATGAAGCGCTTCCTGGAGGTCAACCCCGGTGTGGCCTCCCGCTTCTCACGGACCATCACCTTCGGCGACTACACGCCCGAGGAGCTGCTGCGGATCGTGGGGCAGCAGGCCGAGGAGCACGAGTACCAGCTCGCCGAGGGCACGGCCGACGCGCTGCTGGAGTACTTCGCCGAGCTGCCCAAGGGGCCGACCTTCGGCAACGGCCGCACCGCGCGGCAGACCTTCGAGGCCATGGTCGAGCAGCACGCGGGCCGGGTCGCCCAGCTCGACGACCCGGACACCGACGATCTGACGCTGCTCCACCCCGAGGACCTGCCGCGGGGGCCGCGGCACTGAACCGGCCCGCCCGGCCCGGCGGCTGCCCCGGTGCTCGGGTCACCGCTCGGACTGCTGTTCGGGCTGCTGTTCGTGCCGCCGTTCGGGCTGGGCCGGTACGCAGGGCGCCTCGCGCCCCTCGGTCAGCCGGTCCAGCCGGTCCAGCAGCGCCGCGCGTTCGGCGTCGAAAGCGGGGTCGGCCTGGTAGTCGCCGTGCCCCAGGATCGGCGCGGGCAGCGGGTGTTCGGGGGTTCGGCCGTAGTGCAGCGGGTCCCTCAGCGGGCCGCGGTCCACCTCCTGTCCGCCCTCCTCCCCGACCATCACCGGGCCGCCGATCGGATCGGTGAGGCGCCACAGGTTCCGCCAGCAGTCCACCTCCTCGCTCAGCGCGCGCAGCGGAGCGGGGCCGAAGCAGGACGGGAACCAGCGCCCGTAGAGCCGCTCCAGCGGGGAGCCGTAGGTGAGCAGCGCGACCCGTCCGCGGGTGTCGGGGTCGAGCTGCCAGACGGCGGCGGCGGCCAGCACGCTGCCCTGGGAGTGCCCGGAGATCACCAGCCTGCCGCCGGTGCGCGCGGTCCAGGTGCACATCCGCCAGGTGAGGTCCGGCACCGCGCGCTCGGCGTAGCAGGGCGGCGCGAAGGGGTGGGCGGCGCGCGGCCAGAAGGTGCCCACGTCCCACAGGATGCCGACGGTGCGGCGGGCTGCCGCGTCGCGGTAGGCGCGGCGGCCCATCGCCACCAGCAGCACCACCATCGCGCCCATCAGCCAGGAGCCGAGCGCCTGGACGGCCTGGGCCACGGCGGGCAGCGGGCCGGGCCAGGAGGCCGCGGCCGGCCCCGGTGGGAGGCCGGTGCGGGCCGCGCCCGCCAGGGCGCCGGCGCCCAGCAGCACGGTGGCGACGGTGACGGAGGCGATCAGGACCGGCGCGGAGTCGGTCAGCCGCGCCCAGGCGACGACACGGGCGATCTGGCGGCTGCGGGACTCCAGCTCGCGGGGCTCGCCCTCGTATGAGTCGACGATCTCGGGGGTCAGCCGCCTGCGCGTCCGCCCCGCCCGTACCGCCGCGCCCAGCGCGAAGGCCACCACGACCAGCAGCAGGACGGGGATCACCGCGGCCTGCCAGCTCAGCAGCACCGGCGGCCCCGCTATGGCGCCGCCGGCCACGCCCGGAGTGCCGTCCTTGTCCAGCCAGTCCGCCACCCGCTGGGCCACGCCGCCGGTGAGCACTCCGCCGAGCGCGCAGGCCAGTAAGGCGACCGCGGCGCCGCCCAGTCCGCCCATGGCGCACCGTCCGGCGCACGAGCCCGGCGGCGCCGCCCGGTGCAGGACGTACGCGGTGACGGCGATGGCGGCGGCCAGCGCGCCCTGGAGGAGCGCGAGCCAGGCGAACACGCCGGTGCCGGGCAGCTGGGCGGAGGAGGTCCAGCCCGGACGCGGCCAGGCGGCGTACACGGCGGTCAGCACCAGTGCGCCCAGCGCGGCGCCCGGCAGGACCTTCGACGCCCACCGGTCGATCCGCTCGTCCGGCTCGGACTCGGTGCGGCCCTTGCGGACCGCGACCAGCAGGGCCGCCGCCCAGCCGGCCGCGAGGACGACGGTCAGCGCCCGCCCCAGGGCCTCCGGCGCGGTGTCGCCGCCGGGGCGCAGATCGTGGGAGGCGGCCGCGGTCAGCAGGGTGGTGGCGACCGTGAGCAGGCCGGCCGCGGTGTGGGCGGCGCGCAGCCGGGAGACCATGCGGCGGCCGTACCAGAATCCCGGCAGGGAGAGCGCGGGCCGCTCCCCGCCGGGCAGCGGCCGGGCCGGGCCCGGCGGGCGCGGGGGCGGCGAGGCGGACTCGTAGGCGCTCCAGGTGCGGTGCGACAGCCACCACAGCAGGGCGGTCAGCGCGGCGGGCACCAGCGCGGCCAGGACCAGGCGGCGGCCGGGCGAGGCCCACCAGCCCTCGGTGAGCGGCCCGAGCCAGGACTTGCCGCGCGCGCAGCGCTCGGAGGCGGCGCACTGCCAGGCCACCAGGTCGAGCGCGACCTCGCAGGCCGCGGCGGTGAGCAGCACGGTCAGGGAGAGCGCCACCAGCCGCACCAGGACGTCGTAGACGCGCTGGCCGCGGTGGCGTGCGGGAGCGGCCGGACGCATCCAGTGGGCGAGGTTGGCGACCATGAACGGCAGCAGGAGCAGCCACAGGGCGCGGGCGCTGTTGCCGGAGGTGAGGTTGGACCAGCAGTACGCCTCGGGGATCGGCCGCTGCCGGGCGCGGTCGGCCGACGGCTCGGCGAGGGGATCGGCCGACCGGTCGGCGGTCAGGCCGCCGGAGTACTCCCCGAAGCGGCTCTCGGCGTCCGCGTCTTCGGCGCGGCGGTGGATGCCGGCCGTGTCGTCACCGGTGACCCGCACCGTGCGCGGGTCGCCGAGCATCTCCTGCGGTGTGGTGCCGCCGACTCCGTGCACCAGGAGTTCCAGCGCCGGTTCCCCCTGGCCGCGGTGCTGTCCCGCCGGTGTCGCCGGCCGGTTGTCGGGCATGCTGCGCTCCTCCCGATCCGGTGTGCGTCCCCGTTTCCCGCGGCGTCCCCGCGGCGGCATCCAGGATGGCGGCTGCGGGGCCCTGTGCGCAGCCCGACCGGCCGGACCGGGCGTCACGATCGAGCCTCGGAGCGCGCCGCGGCCGCGTGGAAGGATGGGGCCGAACAGATGCCCGTATCCGCGCACACGGCCGCGCCCGCGATCACACGTGCGGCCGCCGGTGGACCAGAAGGGACGGACCAGCAGGTGGGTGACAACCAGAACCTCCTGGCGGAGCAGCGGCGCGCGCTCATCCTGGAGGAGGTCAGGCGCCGCGGCGGGGCGCGGGTCAACGAGCTGACCCGCAGGCTCAACGTCTCGGACATGACCGTGCGCCGCGACCTGGACGCACTGGCGCGGCAGGGCGTGCTGGAGAAGGTGCACGGCGGTGCGGTGCCGGTTTCGGGGGCGAGCACGCACGAGCCGGGGTTCGAGGCGAAGTCGTCGCTGGAGCAGGACGCGAAGGAGGACATCGCGCGGGCCGCGGCGGCCATGGCGGCACCGGGCGGTGCGATCGCGCTCTCCGGGGGGACGACGACGTACGCGCTGGCCCGGTGTCTGCTGGACGTGCCGGATCTGACTGTGGTCACCAACTCGCTGCGGGTGGCGGACGTCTTCCACACCGCGCAGCGGGCGGACGCCTCGCGGAGCGGCCGTCCGGGGGCGGCGACGGTGGTGCTCACCGGCGGGGTGCGCACCCCGTCGGACTCCCTGGTGGGGCCGGTGGCGGACGCGGCGATCGGCTCGCTCCACTTCGACGTGCTCTTCCTCGGCGTGCACGGCATATCCGCCGAGGCCGGGCTGTCCACGCCCAATCTGGCCGAGGCGGAGACCAACCGCCGTCTGATGCGCTCCGCGCGGCGGGTGGTGGTCGTCGCCGACCACACCAAGTGGGGGACGGTGGGCCTGAGTTCGTTCGCCTCCCTGGCGGAGGTGGACACGCTGGTCACCGACGGCGGCATGCCGGAGCGAACGCGTGCGGAGATCCGCGAGGCGCTGCCGGACCTGGATCTGGTGGTGGCGGACGGAGGTCCCGCCGAGCAGGGCCGGAGCCTCGGCGGAGACCGGCAGGAGGCCGACCGCTGAAGCACCGGCCGGGGCGTGCGGGACGGTGCCGGGGCCGGGGTGGTGTTCTCGGGGCGCGCGCCGCCGGGCGCGTACCGCGGTGCGCGCAGTGGGGTACGCGCACCCTGGCGCGTCGGTCCCGGCGGGTGCAGACTTCATGACAGGACAGGACAGGACAGGGCAGCACCCGGTGGGGGTGGCGCCGGTGACGGCCCGGCCGTGAGGCGGGCCGACGGTGACGAGGTGGGAGGCGTTGCGCTGTGGCGGAGCCCGAGTTCAGTGCCACCGGAGTGCGGATAGCCCGGTGGCTGCGGTCCCTCACCCGGGCCGGGCAGGTCGTCGTCCGCGACGGGCGGCTGGTGCTGCTGACCAGTTACGGCCGTGAGATCGACAGTGCGCCGGTGGAGCAGGTCCGCGTCAGCGAGCCGTGGTACGCCGCGCGCGGACGGGCCCTGGCGGCCGTCAACGGCACCTGGTACGCGCTGCGCCTGAAGGGGCAGACGAGCGACGGCCTGGTGGCCGCGCTGCGCGGCGCCCGCGCCCGGGCGAGCGGGGCGCCGGGGAGGTCCGGGGCGGCGAAGGTCGCGGCGAAGCGGCGCGCGGCCCCGGCCGACGGCTGAGGCGCCCGGGACCCGAAACCCGGAGCCCCGGCCCGGCGGGCGCCCACCGGGGTGCGCCTGCCGTGGTGCACCCACCCGGAAAGGTCGCCTGATTTGCACCTTTTCGTCACCTGAATCACGCTGATGTCTATGCCGTAGCGGCCGTCAGAGTGCCCGACGCCCTCCTTCCGTGGTCCGGACACCCCCAACTCTCACCAGGGAGCCGCAGTCGTGATCAGTCACCCCAGCGCGTCCGGCCGGCAGCGGACGGTGGAGTTCCAGGCGCTGCCCTCTCGAACCGGTCAGATCCGCCGCATCGTGTCGGCCCAACTGCGCTACTGGAAGCTGGAGGCGCTCGTCGGCCCGGCCGCCGACGGCGTCACCGAACTGCTGGCGGGAGCCCTCCGGCAGACGGGCCCGGACGGGCGCTGCACCGTGGAGATCGCGCTGCTCCTCGACCGGTTGACGATCTCCGTGCGCGACCACGCGCCGCAGCTCTCCCCCACCCACGCCATGGGGGCGCTCCTGACGGGCGAACGCTCACCGGCCCGGAGCGGCGGTACCGGCCGGGCCGCGCGGATCACCCTGCCGGTGCCGGCGCCCGCCGCGCCGGGCCCCGCGGCCCGGCCCGAACCCCTGCCGCGCGCCTGACGGGCCCGGGCCGGAAGCGGCACCCGGCCCGCGAAGCCCGGTCGGCCCCGGTCAGCCCCGCGCCACCGTCATGGGATCGTCCAGGACCGGCTGCCAGGCGAGTTCGGCGGCGCCCACCAGGCCGCTGTAGTCCAGTGCGCAGGCGAGCACCGGCACCCCGCCGTCACGCCCCCACAGACTGCGCTCGGCGATGACGTTCTGCAGCCGCTCGGCGTCCGCCTCCAGCAGGGCGCGGTGCAGCCCGCCGAGGATGATCCGGTCCGGGTCGAGGATGTTGACCAGGCCGGCCAGGCCCAGGCCGAGCCGGTCGATCAGCAGGTGCGCGGCGTCGCGCACGGCCGGGTCGGTGGAGTACTCCGTGCGCAGCAGCTCCAGGGCGCGCTTGAGCAGGCCGGTCTCCGGACCGGGCTCGCGGCCGGCGGCCTCCAGGAAGGCCAGCGGGTCGGTCTCCACGTCCAGGCAGCCGCGCCCGCCGCAGTGACAGGGCCTGCCGTCCGGGTCCACGGTCAGATGGCCGACCTCCAGGGCCAGCCCCGAACTGCCGGTGTGCAGGCGGCCGTCGAGGACGAGCGCGCCGCCGACGCCGCGGTGCCCGGTGGCCACGCACAGCAGGTCGCGGGCGCCGCGGCCCGCGCCGTGGCGGTGCTCGGCCAGGGCCACGAGATTGACGTCGTTGGCGGCGAAACCGGTCGCGGGCGCGTCGCCGGACGGTCCGGTGACGCCTGCCTCGGCCAGGCAGCGGGTGAAGATCTCCCGCACCGGCGCACCCGGGGGCCAGGCCAGGTGCAGCGGATTGAGGGCGGTGCCCTCCGGCTCGGCGACGGCGGAGGGCACCGCCAGACCGGCGCCCAGGCAGCGCCGCCCGGTCTCGCGCAGCAGCCCGGCCCCGGCGCCGACGACCTCGGTGAGGACCTGGGCCGGATCGGCCTCCACTGTCACGGTGCCGGGCACGGTGGCGACGATCCGGCCGCCGAGCCCGACGAGGGCGGCACGGAACCCGTCGGCGTGCACCTGGGCCGCCAGGACGACCGGGCCCTCGGGGTCGACCGACAGCCGGTGGGAGGGACGGCCCTGGGAGCCGGCGGCGACGGCGGGCCGGGAGTCGACGGTGATCAGCCCGAGCGCCTCCAGCTCCGCGGCCACGGCTCCGGCGGTCGCCCGGGTCACACCGAGTTCCGCGGTGAGCACGGCGCGGGTGGGCGCGCGTCCGGTGTGCACGAGTTCCAGCGCCGGGCCGAGGGCGCCGCGGCCTCTCTCCAGCTTTGTTGTACGCGTCGGGGTCACCGTCCCATTCTGGCTTTGTATCCACCGCGAACAAAGCGGGGTGGTCCGACCGCCGCGAACGAACCGCGGCACGCCCTGGCACACTGCCTCCGTGGACATCGACCGCTACCTCGAAATCCTCCGGGAGGAAGGCGAGTTACTGCTCGCCGCGGCTCTGCGTGCGGGATGGGACGCCGAGGTCCCCACCTGTCCCGGCTGGCGCGTCCGCGATCTGGTGACCCACCAGGGGACGGTCCACCGCTGGGCGGGCCGCATCGTCTCCGAGGGGCGCACCCGCGACGTGCCCGCGCCGGAGGCGGACGTGCCGGACGAGCTGCTGCCGGACTGGTTCGCCCGGGGGCACCGAAGGCTGCTGGCCGCGCTGCGGGAGGCCCCCGCGGACCTGGAGTGCTGGACGTTCCTGCGCGGGGCGCGCTCCCCCCTCCTCTTCTGGGCCCGGCGCCAGGCCCATGAGACGGCCGTCCACCGCGTCGACGCCGAACTGGCCTCGGGCCCGGACCTCTCCCCCGTGGACCCGCTCTTCGCCGCCGACGGGGTCGACGAACTCCTGGTCGGCTTCCACACCCGCCCCACCAGCCGGGTGCGCTCCGCCCGCCCCCGGGTCCTGCGGGTGACGGCACGGGGGTTCGCCCCGTGGACCCTCCGCCTCTCCCCGGAGCCGCCGGTGGTGAGCCGGGAGGGGGACGAGACGGCGGACTGCGCCGTCACCGGAGAGGCCGCGGACCTCTACCTCGCGCTGTGGAACCGGCGGCCGTACGGGGAGCGGGTGTCCGTCGAGGGGGACGCGGGGCTCGCCCGCCTGTGGCACGCCGACTCCGCCGTCCGGTGGAGCGACCCGGCCCCGGAGCACGTGGACCCCTGAGGGGGCGTGCGGCGCCGACCGCGGTGACGCGGATCGCCGGCCTTCGCGGGAAGATCCACTGGAACGCCGTCCAGGACGTAGGCTCATTGGGGCGGCGAGGGAGGGCACATGGCTGAGGGTCTGCGATTCGAACTGCTCGGTCCGCTGCGAGCCTTGCGCGGGGGGAGCGAGGTGCCGCTGGGGCCGCCCCGGCAGCAGGCGGTGCTCGCCGTCCTGCTGCTCCAGGAAGGGCGGCCGATGTCCTACGACGCGCTGGTGAGCGCGGTCTGGGGCTGCGAACCGCCCTCGCACGTGCGGAATCTGGCCCAGAAGTACGTCTCCGGTCTGCGCCGGGCCTTCGCGGCGGCGGGTAAGGGCTGCTCGTCCCCGGAACTGGTGTGGACCGGCAGCGGTTACCGGCTGGAGAACGCCGGGATCGACGATCTGGCGGAACGGCGGACGCTGCTGCGCGAGGCGCTGTCCGCGCGCGAGTCGGGCGATCTGCACCGGGCGGGCGCACTGGCGAGGGAGGCGGAGGAGCTGTGGCGCGGCGAGTTCGCCGAGGGCCTGGCCGGCCCCTACCTGGACGGTGAGCGGCGCCGCTGGGCGGAGAAGCGGCTGATGGTGCTGGAGACCCGGCTGGAGGGCGATCTGGAGCTGGGCCGGTACCGCGAGTGCGTCCACGAGCTGACGCGGCAGGTGGCCCGGCATCCGCTGCGCGAGCGGCTGGTGGGGCTTCTGATGCTGGCGCTGTACCGCTGCGACCGTTCCGCGGACGCGCTGCTGGCCTACGAGGAGGCCCGGCGCCGGCTCCTGGAGGAGCGGGGCGCGGAACCCGGTCCCGCGCTGCGGGAGCTGCACGCGCGGATCGTGCGCCAGGACCCTTCGCTGTTGCCGGAGTCGGCGCTGGCGTCCTGACTCCGGCCCGGCCCCGGGGAGGGAGCGGGCCCCGCCCGTGGTCAGGAGACCTCCCCGGAGCCGGTCAGCCCGACGGCGGCGGCGAGCCGGGTGACGGCGTGATCGAAGAACTCCTCGCGTGCGTCGATCAGTTGGTTGAACTGGCCGAACACCTCGAAGCCGATCAGGCCGAACAGCTGGGCCCAGGCCGCGATGAACCCCGCGGCCACGGGGGCGGGCAGGTCGAGGCCGAGCAGCTCCATGAGCCGGTCGGCGTCCTCGGCGACGGGCCCGGGGACGGCCGGCGCGGACGCGCCGCCGGCGGGTTCGCTCAGGGCTCCGGCCGCACGGGCGTCGCGGACGACGACGATCAGGGCGAGGCCGACGCGCGAGGCGGGGGCGACGGTGCTCCGGGGCGCGGAGTAGCCGGGCACGGGCGAGCCGTAGATCAACGCGTACTCGTGCGGATGGGCCAGGGCCCACTGCCGTACGGCCCGGCAGACCGCTCGCCAGCGGGCGACCGGCGCGTCGCGGTCCGCCGCGGCCAGGGCGCGTTCGGCGGTGGAGCCGATGGCGTCGTAGGCGTCGATGATCAGCGCGGTCAGCAGGTCGTCGCGGCTGGGGAAGTACCGGTAGAGCGCGGAGGAGACCATGCCCAGTTCGCGGGCGACCGCGCGCAGCGAGAGCCGGGCGGCGCCCTCCTCGGCGAGCTGTCTGCGCGCCTCCTCCTTGATGGCGGCGGTGATCTCGGCGCGGGCCCGTTCCCTGGCTCCTCGGATCGCGTTCATGGGGTCAGTCTGCCAGCTTCGGAAGCGCCGCACGGAAAGGAGAGCAGTGCTCTTGTACCGACCCGGACGGCGTGCGACACTGCTCTCCAGGGAGAGCACCGATCTCGTTCCGGAACGCTTTTCTCGCACCCTGTCGTCCCACACGGCCCGGAGCCCTCGCCCAGGAGGCGGATCATGACCGCACAGCCGCACAGCGGATCGCAGCCGACACCCCGCACCGCACCGCACTACAGGAAGGCCGGCGCGCTCACCGACCACGTGCTCAACAGGCTGGTGGCCTGGCTGATCCGGCGGGGCGTCGGCCTCGCCGGATCCCGGACCCTGGCGGTGCGGGGGCGCAAGAGCGGCGAATGGCGCACCACTCCCGTCAATCCTCTGGAGTTCGAAGGCGCCCGGTACCTCGTCGCGCCGCGCGGGCACACCCAGTGGGTGCGCAATCTGCGCGCGGCCGGCGGCGGGGAGCTGCGCATCGGCGGACGTGTGGACCGGTTCACGGCCGTGGAGCTGCCGGACGAGGAGAAGCCGGCCGTGCTGCGGGCCTACCTGAGGAAGTGGAAGTGGGAGGTCGGCGCCCTCTTCGACGGTGTCGGGCCGGCCTCGAGCGACGGGGAGCTGCTGGCCGTGGCCGACCGGCACCCCGTCTTCCGGATCACCCGGGAGGGATGAGCCGGTGACCTGGGTGCCGGGAAGCGGCGCTCGGCGCTCAGCGGTCCATTCTCTCCAGGGCCCGCTGGGCCAGGGGGTGGGTACGGACGAGTTCTCCGAGGGTGGTCGTCCCCCGGGTGATCCGCGCGAAGGCGTTCCACGCCGGGCGGAAGCCGGTGAGCACCGCGTGCAGCAGCTTCGGGCGGCGGGCGAAGACGGCGTGCATCCGGCTTCCCACGCCCATCTCCACACCCAGCCCCGACTTCACGGCGAAGGCGTAGTTGAGGGCCTGGCGGCGGGCGTCCACCGCGTCGTGCGCCTCGGCGACCCGCACCGCCCACTCCCCCGCCAGCCGCCCGGAGCGCAGGGCGAAGGAGATGCCCTCGCGCGTCCAGGGCTCCAGCAGTCCGGCCGCGTCCCCGCAGACCAGGACCCGGCCCCGGGTCAGCGGGGAGTCCGCCGAGCGGCAGCGGGTGAGGTGGCCCGAGGAGACCGCGGGCTCGAAGCCGGAGAGCCCGAGGCGGGCGATGAAGTCCTCCAGGTAGCGCTTGGTGGCCGCGCCCTCGCCGCGGGCGGAGATCACCCCCACCGTGAGCGTGTCGCCCTTGGGGAAGACCCAGCCGTAACTGCCGGGCAGCGGGCCCCAGTCGATGAGGATGCGGCCCGCCCAGTCCTCGGCCACCGTCGGCGGCACCGGGATCTCGGCCTCCAGCCCCAGGTCCACCTGGTCGAGCTTCACCCCGACATGGGCTCCTATCCGGCTGGCGCTGCCGTCCGCGCCGACCACGGCGCGGGCCAGGACGGTGCGGCCGTCGGAGAGGACCACGGCCACGGTGCGCCGGTCGGGGACGGCCGGGCCGTGCTGCTCGACGCGGGTGACGGTGGCGCCCGTCCACAGCTCCGCGCCGGCCTTCTGCGCGGACTCCACCAGCGCGTGGTCGAACTCGGGCCGGTTGACCAGCCCGAACAGCATGTTCCGGGAGCGCCGGGTGCGGGCGAACCTGCCGTCCAGCGAGAAGGTCACCGCGTACACCCGGTCGCGCAGGGGCAGTTCGAAACCGGGCGGCAGGGCGTCCCTGGAGGGCCCGATGATGCCTCCGCCGCAGGTTTTGTAACGGGGGAGTTCCGCCTTCTCCAGGAGCAGGACCCGGCGTCCGGTGACGGCCGCGGCGTACGCCGCGGAGGCTCCGGCCGGCCCCGCTCCCACCACCACCACATCCCACACCGGGTTCTGCCGGTCCGTGTCCTCGGCGCCCTCGACGCTTTCCCTGCTCACGTGTGTTACCGCTCCCGCTCGGCCGCTTCCGGTTACCGCCGCATCCTAGTGTCGCGGCCGTCCGGATCCCCCTGTGGGAGTATCGGCATCACACATTCGCCTGTACGCACGGTGATCCCGCCCACAGGCGCACAACGCAGCACCCCGAAGGAGCGTTCCCCATGGCGCACGACGCATTGGCAGCCACCGTAGCCTCGCTGATGCCCCGGGCCCGTACCGAGCTCGGCGAGCTGGTGGCCTTCAGATCGGTCGCCGATCCGGCCCAGTTCCCGCCCGAGGAGTGCGCGGGGGCGGCCCGGTGGGTGGCGGACGCGCTGCGCGCCGAGGGCTTCACCGACGTGGCCCTGCTGGACACCCCGGACGGCACGCAGTCGGTCTACGGCTTCCTGCCCGGTCCGGCCGGCGCCCCCACCGTGCTGCTGTACGCCCACTACGACGTGCAGCCGCCGCTGGACGAGGCGGCCTGGCTCTCCCCGCCGTTCACGCTGACCGAGCGCGACGGGCGGTGGTACGGGCGCGGTGCCGCCGACTGCAAGGGCGGCGTCATCATGCACCTGCTCGCGCTGCGCGCCCTGAAGGCGAACGGCGGGGTGCCGGTGAACGTCAAGGTGATCGTCGAGGGCTCCGAGGAGATGGGCATGGGGGGCCTGGAGCTCTACGCCGAGGCGCATCCGGAGCTGCTGGCCGCCGACAGCATCGTCATCGGGGACGCCGGGAACTTCCGCGCCGGTCTGCCGACCGTCACCGCGACGCTGCGCGGAATGACCATGCTGAAGGTCCGGGTGGACACCCTGGAGGGCAATCTGCACTCCGGCCAGTTCGGCGGCGCCGCCCCGGACGCGCTCGCCGCGCTCATCCGGATGCTGGACTCGCTGCGCGCCGAGGACGGCTCGACGGCCGTCGACGGGCTGTCCTCGGACTCCGTCTGGGAGGGTCTGCAGTACCCGGAGGAGGACTTCCGCAGGGACGCCAGGGTGCTCGACGGGGTGGAGCTGATCGGCTCCGGCACCGTCGCCGACCGCATCTGGGCCCGCCCCTCCGTCACCGTCCTCGGCATCGACTGCCCTCCCGTGGTCGGCGCCACTTCGTCGCTGCAGGCCAGCGCCCGGGCACTGGTCAGTCTGCGGGTGCCGCCGGGCACGGACGCCGCCGAGGCCACCAAGCTGCTCACCGCCCACCTGGAGTCCCACATCCCCTGGGGCGCGCGGCTGTCCGTGGAGCAGGTGGGCCAGGGCCAGCCGTTCAGCGCGGACACCACCAGCCCGGCGTACACCGCGATGGCCGAGGCGATGGGCGAGGCGTACGACGGCGCCGAGATGGCCACTGCGGGCCTGGGCGGCTCGATCCCGCTGTGCGACACCCTGGGCAGGCTCTACCCCGAGGCGGAGATCCTGCTGATCGGCCTGAGCGGGCCGGAGGCGCAGGTCCACGCGGTCAACGAGAGTGTCTCCCCCGACGAACTGCGGCGGCTGTCGGTGGCCGAGGCGCTGTTCCTGCGCAAGTACGCCGAGTCCGCGCGCGGCTGACCGGTCGCCGGCGCGGCGGCGGCCGGTCGGCGGCGGCCGGGCGGCCGCGCACCGCGCGGGTCCCGGCCGTCACGCGCCGACCGGTGTGCCCGCCTCCAGGTTGAGCGTGACGCCCCGTTCGCGCGCCCGCAGCGCCCAGCGCAGCCGCTCCATCCGCACCGGGGGCAGCATCGCGGCGGCCTCCCGCTCGGTGACGAAGCGCCAGCCGCGCAGCTCCGCGCCGGGCAGCAGCAGGTCGCGGGCGGCCGTGGTGGTCAGCCGGCCGCCGTCGAAGAGCAGCCGCAGACCGCCGTAGCCGGGCGGCCGGGGCGGCTCCCAGTCGACGACGAGCAGCCGGAGCGCGGTGTCCAGCCGCAGCCCCAGTTCCTCGGCCACCTCGCGCAGCCCGGCGCGGGCGGGCGGCTCACCGGGTTCGACCACTCCGCCGGGGAACTCCCAGCCGGGCTTGTAGGTCGGGTCGACCAGCAGCACCCGGTCCGTCTCGTCGAAGAGGAGGACCCCGGCCGCCACGGTCTCCGCGGTCGGTTCCGGGGTCTGCACGATGTCGCAGGCGCCTCTTCCGGCGCGTATCGCCTCCGCCACCTTCTCGGCGGTCTGCCGGGGGGTGAGGGAGGTGGCGTCGACGGTGTGCGCGTCGGCCCGGAGCCAGTCCGGCACCCGGTGGTGGGCCGCAGGGCGCCGGACCGGTTCCGCGCACCGGCCGCGTACGGCTGTGCCGGCCCCGCCGTCCCCGGGCGCCTCCCCGCGCCGGGCGGCCCGCTCGCGGAGGATCGTTTCCTCGACGTCCAGGAGCACATGGCGCACGGGGATGCGGCGGGCCGCGAGCCCGCCGAAGACCTCGTCGCGGTACTCCTGCCGCAGCAGCGTCACCGGCACCACCAGGGTGCCGCCCACCTCACCGTGGACGGCGGCGGCCGTGTCCACCACGAGCCGCCGCCAGGCGGGCAGGTCCTGGCAGTCCGGGACCTCGTCCAGACGCTTGCGCGGCAGGAGCGCGCGCAGTCCCGCGCCGATCAGGCCGGGGTCGAAGAGGTTGCCGTCCGGAAGCAGCTCGACCAGCTCACGGGCCACTGCGGTCTTGCCCGCGCCGAAGGCGCCGTTCAGCCAGACGATCACGGTTCCCCCCATTCCGTCGTCCCCGGTTCACTGCCCGCTCCACCCCGCCCCGGAAACGCGCCCCCGCGCCCCGCCCCGTGCGCCGTCCCGCGGGTTCCGCCCGGCACGCTCCCGTCCACGCGCCGGGACCCTCACACCGGCCGGCCCAGCGCCTCCCGGCAGGCCGCCGCGGCCCCGACGAGGCCGGCCCCGGTGCCCGTTCCCGCGGGGACGACCTCCAGCCCCCGGACGAAGGAGAGCGTGGCGTACTCCCCCAGCGCCCGGCGCAGCGGCGCGAACAGCACCTCGCCGGCCTGGGCCACTCCCCCTCCGATCACCGCGATCTCGATCTCGGCCAGGGTCGCGGTCGCGGCGATCCCGGCCGCCAGGGCCCGCGCGGCGCGTTCGAAGGATGCCGCGGCCACCGGATCCCCGGCCCGCGCGGCGGCGGCCACCCCTCGGGCGCTGGCGTCTCCGTCCGGCCCGGGCCGCCAGCCGTTCGCCAGGGCCCGGCGGGCGATGTTGGGCCCGCTGGCCAGGCCTTCCACACAGCCGCGCGCTCCGCACGGGCAGGGGTCGCCGTCGAGGTCCACACTGATGTGCCCGATGTGGCCGGCGTTGCCGGTCGGCCCGGGGTGCAGCCTGCCGTCCAGGACCAGCCCGCCGCCCACCCCGGTGGAGACGACCATGCACAGGGCGTTGTCACGGCCTCGCGCCGCGCCCTGCCAGTGCTCGGCGGCGGTGATCGCCACGCCGTCGCCCACCAGTGTCACGGGCATTCCCCCGACGAGGGCGCGCACCCCGTCCACCAGGGGGTAGTCCCGCCAGCCGGGGATGTTGACCGGGCTCACCGTGCCCCGCCGGGCGTTCACCGGCCCGGCGCTGCCGATGCCCAGGGCCGCCACGCGCGGCCACTGGGCCGCCGCCCTCAGTTCGCCGAGCACCTCGGCCACCGTCCGCATCACGCCGTCGCCCGGCTCCCGCGCCGGGGTCGGCCGCTGGGTCCGCAGCAGCAGCCGCCCGCAGTCGTCCACCAGCGCGCCTGCGATCTTGGTTCCGCCGATATCGAGGGCCGCGAGAAGATCCTGGTCCATGGGCGGAGAGTCTCACCTATTTCTGACAACGTTGTCCACTCCGTTGACCGGCTCTATGCTCTGAGGCCATCGACGCACCAGGACGTGCCGCGTGCGACCGTGCGTCACCGCCCGCCGACGACAGGACGAAACCGCAGTGGCCGACACCGCCCGCCCCGCCCGCACCTCCCAGCGCCGCTACGGGCTGCGGCCGACGATGAAGGACGTGGCCGCCCGTGCCGGAGTCGGCCTCAAGACCGTGTCCCGGGTCGTCAACGGCGAACCCGGCGTCACCCCCGACACCGAGCGCAGGGTGCAGGAGGCCATCACCGCCCTCGGCTTCCGCCGCAACGACAGCGCCCGCATCCTGCGCAAGGGCCGTACCGCGAGCATCGGGCTGGTTCTGGAGGACCTCGCCGACCCCTTCTACGCCCCCCTCAGCCGCGCCGTCGAGGAGGTCGCCCGGGCGCACGGCGCGCTGCTGATCAACGGCTCCAGCGCCGAGGACGGCGAGCGCGAGAGGGAACTGGTACTCGCCCTGTGCGCCCGGCGCGTGGACGGGCTGGTGATCATCCCGGCCGGTGACGACCACCGCTATCTGGAGCCGGAGATCTCCGCCGGGATCGCCACCGTCTTCGTGGACCGCCCCGCCGCCCGCATCGAGGCCGACGCGGTGCTCTCCGACAGCTTCACGGGGGCGCGCGAGGGCGTCGCCCACCTCATCGCCCACGGCCACCGCCGGATCGGCTTCATCGGCGACCTGCCGCGCATCCACACCGCCGCCGAGCGGCTGCGCGGCTACCGGGCCGCGATGGAGGAGGCCGGGCTGCCGGTGGACGGCTCGTGGGTCGCGCTCGGGCCCACGGATCCCGCACGCGTACGGGCCGACGCCGAGCGCATGCTGGCGGGGCGGGGAGCGGCCGGGGGGCCGGTCACCGCGCTGCTGACGGGCAACAACCGGGTGACCGTCACCGCGGTACGGGTACTGGCGGGCCTGGAGCGGCGCGTGGCGCTGGTGGGCTTCGACGACTTCGAACTGGCCGACCTGCTGACCCCGCCGGTCACCGTCATCGCGCAGGAGCCCGCTCTGCTGGGCCGCAGGGCCGGCGAGCTGCTCTTCCGCCGGCTGGAGGGCGCCGGCGAAGCGCCGCGGCGCGTGGTGCTGCCCACCCGGCTGATCCCGCGCGGCTCGGGGGAGGTGCCCCCGTACTCCTGAGCCGCCCGAAGGCCCGGCCGCCCGCAGGGAGCGGGCCTTCGGGACGCGGCCGTGCGGACGCGGCCGGGGCCGCGCGGATCCACACCGACCGCGCGGCCCCGGCCGCCGTCCGCCTTCCGCGGAGGCTGTCAGCCCTTGCGGGCCTTGACCTCCTCGGTGAGCTTCGGGAGGACCTCGAAGAGGTCGCCGACCACGCCGTAGTCGACCAGGTCGAAGATCGGGGCCTCCTCGTCCTTGTTGACGGCCACGATGGTCTTCGAGGTCTGCATGCCGGCCCGGTGCTGGATGGCGCCGGAGATGCCCGCCGCGATGTAGAGCTGCGGCGAGACCGACTTGCCGGTCTGGCCGACCTGGTGGGTGTGCGGGTACCAGCCCGCGTCCACCGCGGCGCGCGAGGCGCCGACGGCCGCGCCGAGGGCGTCGGCGAGGTTCTCGATGACCGAGAAGTTCTCGGCGCCGTTGACACCGCGGCCGCCGGAGACCACGATCGCGGCCTCGGTCAGCTCCGGACGGCCGGTCGACTCGCGCGGGGTGCGGGAGACGACCTTGGTGCCGGTGGACTTCTCACCGAAGGTCACCGAGAGCTGCTCGACCTGGCCGGCGGCCGGGGCGGCCTCGGGGGCGGCGGAGTTGGGCTTGACGGTGACGACCGGGGTGCCCCTGGTGACGCGGGACCTGGTGGTGAAGGCCGCGGCGAAGACCGACTGGGTCGCCACCGGGCCGGAGTCGCCGGCCTCCAGGTCGACCGCGTCGGTGATGATGCCCGCGCCGATGCGCAGCGCCAGGCGGGCCGCGATCTCCTTGCCCTCCGCGGAGGAGGGGACCAGGACGGCGGCCGGGGAGACGGCCTCGTAGGCGGCCTGGAGCGCGTCCACCTTCGGCACGACGAGGTAGTCGGCGAACTCGGGGGCGTCGGCGGCGAGGACCTTCACCGCGCCGTACTCGGCCAGCGTGGCGGCGGCGCTGTCGGCGCCGGCGCCCAGGTGCACGGCGACCGGGTCGCCGATGCGGCGGGCCAGGGTCAGCAGTTCGAGGGTGGGCTTGCGGACGGCGCCGTCCACGTGGTCGACGTAGACAAGGACTTCAGCCATGGGAGTTGCTCTCCTGCGAGGATTGCGAGGACGGTGGAGGAGTGAGGGGTGCGTCGGGCCTTGGGGCTCAGATGAACTTCTGGCCCGCGAGGAACTCGGCGAGCTGCTTGGCGCCCTCGCCCTCGTCCTTGACGATCGTGCCCGCGGTGCGGGCCGGACGCTCGGCGGCGTCGTCGACCTTGGTCCAGGAGCCCTCGAGGCCGACCTCGTCGGCGTCGATGTCCAGGTCGTCCAGGTCCAGGGACTGAACCGGCTTCTTCTTGGCGGCCATGATGCCCTTGAAGGAGGGGTAGCGCGCCTCGCCGGACTGGTCGGTCACGGAGACGACGGCCGGGAGCGCGGCCTCGAGCTGCTCGGTCGCGGCGTCGCCGTCCCGGCGGCCGGTGACCTTGCCGTCCTCCACGGAGACCTCGGAGAGCAGGGTGACCTGCGGCACGCCCAGGCGCTCGGACAGCAGCGCGGGCAGCACGCCCATGGCGCCGTCGGTGGAGGCCATGCCGCAGACGACCAGGTCGTAGCCGGTCTTCTCGACGGCCTTGGCCAGCACCAGGGAGGTGCCGATCACGTCGGTGCCGTGCAGGTCGTCGTCCTCCACGTGCACGGCCTTGTCGGCGCCCATGGACAGCGCCTTGCGCAGCGCGTCCTTGGCGTCCTCGGGGCCGACGGTCAGCACGGTGACCTCGGCGTCGTCCCCACCCTGCCGGCGGCCTTCGGCGATCTGCAGGGCCTGCTCGACGGCGTACTCGTCGAGCTCCGACAGCAGGCCGTCCACGTCCTCGCGGTCGACGGTCAGGTCATCGGCGAAGTGCCGGTCGCCGGTGGCGTCGGGCACGTACTTCACACAGACAACGATCCTCAAGCTCACGCCGGCTCTCCTACATGCGTCGTCATTACTGGCTGCCTTGTCTCACAGGCAGCATAGGCGCCTGATCGGGCGGAATCCGGTCCGGTGGGGCCGGCTCTCCATCCAGGATATTACTCGTCAGTACACCCAGGCCCCTACCCGGAGGCAAGGCCGGTGAACTGTGACCTTCCCAACGGCTCAGGAGGGCACTGTGCCCTCACGCAGCGCGTTGTAACGCCCCGCGTGGTACAGCAGCGGACGGCCCGCTCCGGAGGAGTCCCCGGCCACCACCTCCGCCAGGACCACCCGGTGGTCGCCGGTCGGCACCCGGGCCACCACCCCGCACACCGTCCAGGCGAGCACGCCCTCCAGCACCGGCACCCCGTGCGGCCCCCGGCGCCACCGGGTGGGCGGCGCGAAGCGGTCCGCCCCGGGGCGGGCGAAGGTGGCGGCCAGCTCGCGCTGGTGCTCGCCCAGGATGTGCACTCCCACGTGCTCCGCCTCGGCGACCACCGGCCACACCGAGGAGGCCGTGGCGATGTTGAAGGAGATCAGCGGCGGCTCGACGGCGACGGAGGCCAGGGAGGTCGCGGTGAACCCGGCGGGGCGGCCGTGCCCGTGGGCGGTGATCACGGCGACCCCGGCGGCGTGCCGCCGGAAGACGGCGCGCAGCAGGGCGGGGCCGGCTTCGGCCGCCTCCGGTGCCCGCTGGATGCCGTTCGGTGCGCTCATATGAGATCCCCTGCCCACAGCAGGCCAGGCTGTCCACCGCGAACGGTCCGCGTCAAGTTCGCCCCCTTGGATGGGACCAGGGTCACGCGGCCGGCGCCCCTCCCGGCCGCCGCGGTTCTCCCGTGCCTCACACCGCCTCCCCGATCGCGGCGATGACGTCGGCCTTGCGCGGCAGGCCGCTCGCCCGCCGCACGATCCGGCCGCGCGCGTCCAGCACCAGGACGGTGGGGGTGCGCATGATCCGCAGCCGCCGCACCAGATCCAGCCGGGACTCGGCGTCCACCTCGATGTGGGCGACGCCCTCCACCAGCTCCGAGACCTCGGCCAGGATCCGCCGGGTGGCCCGGCAGGGCTGGCAGAAGGCACTGGAGAACTGCACCAGCGTGGCCCGCTCCCCCAGCCGCTCGGCGCCCACCTCTCCGGCGGTCAGCCTCTCCTCCGCGTCCCGTCCGCGCACCGTCATCCTTCCGTTCCGCCTGCTGTGCACCATTCCGAAGGCGCCGGCCAGTGCCAGCACCGCCAGACACACGATCAGCCCCGTCATCCCCGCCGTCCCCCCATACCCCGTGCCCGCCGTCCCGCCGCACCTCGTCGCTTCCCGCATCGTCTCCCACAGCGCCCGGGTCCGTGCCGCCGATTCCCGCATCCGGCCGCCACCGCCGCCCCGGATGCGGAATGCTGTCGCCATGAGGGTCGACATACGGGGAACGAGGTTCGCCGCCGCCGTGACCACCGCGGTCCTGGCCGCCGTGCTGGTCAGCGGGAGTTTCCGGCTGCTGGCCGCGCAGGCGCTGGTGTTCGCCGCCGGGGCGGCGCTCGGCGTGGCGCGTTCGCCGTACGGACTCCTCTTCCGCCGTCTGGTCCGGCCCCGGCTGGGGCCCCCGGCCGGGACGGAGGACGCGGCGCCGCCCCGTTTCGCCCAGGGCGTGGGCCTGGTCTTCGCCCTGGTGGGTCTGGTGGGGTACGGCGCGGGGCCCCTGTGGCTGGGCATGGCCGCGACCGCCTGCGCGCTCGCGGCGGCCTTCCTCAACGCCGCGTTCGGCTACTGCCTGGGCTGCGAGGTGTACCTGGCGCTGCGCCGGGTCGCGGGGTGAGGCACCGGACGGCGCCCGAACGTGACGAGGATCTCCTGCCTCCGGAATTGGCCAGGGAAGTTACGGCAGCGTAGGTTCGGGTAGATCCGCCGGGAGAACCCTCCCCAGGCAGCCTCCCAGAAGGGTCCTCCACAGATGGCAGAACTGGTGTATCCACCCGTGATCGGTGCGGCCCGCACCCTGTTCAGGGCGCTCGACCTGCGTTTCGACATCGACGGCACCGAGCACGTCCCCCGGCGCGGCGGCGCCGTGCTGGTCAGCAACCACATCGGCTACCTCGACTTCGTCTTCGCCGGACTGGCCGCCCGGCCCGCCAAGCGGCTGGTGCGCTTCATGGCCAAGGAGTCGGTCTTCCGGCACAAGGTCTCCGGACCGCTGATGCGGGCGATGAAGCACATACCGGTGGACCGCTCGCAGGGCGAGCACGCCTACCGCCACGCGCTGAGGGCGCTGCGCTCGGGTGAGATCATCGGCGTCTTCCCCGAGGCGACGATCTCGCAGTCGTTCACCCTGAAGACCTTCAAGACGGGTGCGGCCCGGATGGCGCAGGAGGCGGGCGTACCGCTGCTGCCCGTCGCGCTGTGGGGCACGCAGCGGCTGTGGACCAAGGGCCACAAGCGGGACTTCGGCCGCAACCACTTCCCGATCACCATCCGGGTGGGCGAGCCGATGCGGCCCGCCGAGGGCGAGTCGGCGGCCGGGCTCACCGAGCGGCTGCGCGACCGTGTGCAGGAGCTGCTGGAGGCGGCCCAGCGGGCGTACCCGGTACGGCCCAAGGGGCCGGAGGACACCTGGTGGATCCCCGCGCACCTGGGCGGCACCGCCCCGACCCCGGCCGAGGCGGGCTCGCTGTAGGGCCGGACGAGGGGCGTCAGAGCCTCTCGGGGAGCAGCCGCTCCAGCCGTGCGCGGTCACGGGCCCGCTTCAGGGCGGTCAGGACGGGCTCGGGCGGGACCGCGTAGAGCGCGGGTATGTCGTACTCCCCCGCGTCCGGGTCCGGTGTGAAGGCGAGCCGCTCTCCGTCGAGCGAGAAGCGCGCGTCCACGCCGGGCTTGTTGCCGCGCGGGTCCTGGCGCGCCCAGGGGCGGCCGGGCAGCTTGAGTGCGATCAGGCCGTGGACGACGTTCAGCTTCTGGTAGCACAGGGCGGCCGGGATGCCCTCGTGGCGCAGCAGCGCCGCCAGCGCGTGCGACTTGGCGTAGCAGATGCCGTTGCGGGTGGCGAGGACGTCGGAGGCGCGCCAGGCCACCCGCTGGTCGCCGCTGTCGAAGGAGTGCGGGACGGCGTCGCGGACGAAGTCGAAGGCGGCCTCGGCGTAGCGCACCAGGCCGCCTTCGCCGTCGGTGCGCCCGCCGGTCCGCTCCCGCAGCCGCGAGGCCGTCTCCGCGACCAGGGGATGCCGGTGGTCGACGGTCTCGCAGGCGGCGAGGTAGGCGGACGGGTCCGGGTCCTGCCGGATCAGCTCCATGCCCCGGAAGCCTAGGGAGGGAGGGGGCGACCCGCCTCCCTTTTTCCGGTCCGGCGGGCCTCCCCCGCGGTCAGCGGGCCATCTCCTCCCGCAGCGCGGCGACGAAGTCGTCGACGTCCTCCTCGGTGGTGTCGAAGGAGCACATCCAGCGCACGTCGCCGGCGGCCTCGTCCCAGAAGTAGAAGCGGTGGCGCTTGCGCAGCCGCTCGCTCACGTCGTGCGGGAGCCGGGCGAAGACGGCGTTGGCCTGGACGGGGTGGAGGATCTCCACGCCGTCGACGGTGCGCGCGCCCTCGGCCAGCCGCCTGGCCATGGCGTTGGCGTGGGAGGCGCTGCGCAGCCACAGGTCGCCGGCGAGCAGCGCCTCGAACTGCACGGAGACGAACCGCATCTTGGACGCCAGCTGCATCGACAGCTTCCGCAGGTGCTTCATCGCCCGCACCGCGCCGGGGTTCAGCACGACGACGGCCTCGCCGAAGAGCATGCCGTTCTTGGTACCGCCGAAGGAGAGCACGTCCACACCCGCGTCCGTGGTGAACGCCCGCAGCGGCACGCCCAGCGCGGCCGCCGCGTTGGCGATGCGGGCTCCGTCGAGGTGGACGGTCATGCCGCGCTCGTGGGCCGTCTCGCAGATCGCCCGGATCTCCTCGGGCGTGTAGACGGTGCCCAGTTCGGTGTTCTGGGTGATCGAGACCACCTGCGGCATCGCCCGGTGCTCGTCGTCGAAGCCGTACGCCTCGCGCTCGACCAGCTCGGGGGTGAGCTTGCCGTGCTCGGTGGGCACGGTCAGCAGCTTCAGTCCGCCGACCCGTTCGGGCGCGCCGCACTCGTCCACGTTGATGTGGGCGCTCTCGGCGCAGACGACCGCGCCCCAGCGGTCGGTGAGGGCCTGGAGGGCCACGACGTTGGCGCCGGTGCCGTTGAAGACCGGGAAGACCTCGGCCGCCGGCCCGAGGTGGGCCCGGAAGACCTCCTGGAGGTGGGCGGTGTACTCGTCCTCGCCGTAGGCGGTCTGGTGACCGCCGTTGGCGAGGGCGAGCGCCGCCAGGATCTCCGGGTGCGCGCCCGCGTAGTTGTCGCTGGCGAAGCCGCGCACCCGCGGGTCGTGGCGGCGCCGGGCGTCCGTCACGGGGGGCGCCGGGGGTGCCTCGGTCGGGTGGGCCTCTACGGTTGCGGGGTCAGCCACAGGCGGTGTCCGTTCACTTCCTCGGCGGGCTTGTCCCAGACGCCGGCGATGGCCTCGGCCAGTTCCCCGACGTCGGTGAAGCCCGCGAACTTGGCGTTCGGGCGCTCGGCGCGCATCGCGTCGTTGACCAGCGCCTTGACCACCAGGATGGCAGCCGCGGCGGGCGGCCCCGCATCCGCCCCCTTGCCCGCCTTGCGGAAGGCGTCGGCCAGGGCCAGGGTCCATGCCTCGGCCGCGGCCTTGGCGGCCGCGTAGGCGGCGTTGCCGGCGGTGGGGCGGGTGGCGCCGGCTGCGCTGATCAGGACGTAGCGGCCGTTTCCGCTGCGGCGCAGGGCTCCCTCGAAGGCCAGCGAGGTGTGCTGCACGGTGCGTACCAGCAGCTTCTCCAGCAGGTCCCAGTGGGACAGGTCGGTCTCGGCGAAGGCCGCCGAGCCGCGCCAGCCGCCGACCAGGTGCACCAGCCCGTCGACGCGGCCGTACTCCTTCTCGGTGCGGGTGGCCCACTCGCGGGTGGCCTCCAGGTCGAGCAGGTCCACGGTGTCGCCGGTGACGGCGGCGCCGCCGTGCGCGAAGCGGGCCCTGTCGACGGCCTGGGCCAGCCGCTCGGGGTCCGCGTCGGCGGCGACGACGGTGGCGCCCCGTTCGGCCAGGCTCAGCAGCGCGGCCTGGCCGGCGGGACCCGCCGCGCCGGCGACGGCGACGACGGCGCCGTCCAGGGGGCCGCCGTTGCCGTTGGATGTGCTGGTCATGGTGATCGCCTCTCTGTGACGTCCGGTGGTCACGCCGCGACCGGTACGGCGGACTCGGCGGTGATGCCCTTGGTCGATGCGATCACGTTGCGCAGCTTCTTGGCGAGTGCTTCGTAGAACATGCTCAGCGGGAACTCGTCGGGGAGCACCTCGTCCACCAGCTTGCGCGGCGGCAGGCTCAGGTCCAGGGCGTCGGGGCCCTTGGCCCAGGTCGAGCCGGGGTGCGGGGCGAGGTAGGTGGAGACCAGCTCGTAGGCCTTGAACCAGTGGACCAGCTTCGGGCGGTCGATGCCCTCGCGGTAGAGGGTCTCGATCTCCTCGCGCAGGTGCACGGTCACCTCGCGGGCCCGCTGCCAGTCGATGCTGAGCTTGTTGTCCGTCCAGCGCAGGGCGTCGTGCTTGTGGAGGTAGGCGAACAGCAGCTGGCCGCCCAGCCCGTCGTAGTTGCGGCTGCGCTCGCCGGTGACGGGGAAGCGGAACAGGCGCTCCAGCAGCACGGCGTACTGCACGTCGCGGCCCTGCTCGAAGCCGTCGGCCTCCAGCTTCACGGCCTCGTGGAAGGCGGTGAGGTCGCAGCGCAGCTCCTCCAGTCCGTACATCCAGAACGGCTGGCGCTGCTTGATCATGAACGGGTCGAAGGGCAGGTCGCCGTGGCTGTGGGTGCGGTCGTGGACCATGTCCCACAGCACGAAGGTCTGCTGGGCGCGCTTCTGGTCGGTGAGCAGTCCCCGGGCGTCCTCGGGCAGCTCCAGCTTGGTGACCTCGCAGGCGGCGTCGACGACGCGGCGGAAGCGGGCGGCCTCGCGGTCGCAGAAGATCCCTCCCCAGGAGAACCGCTCGGGCGCCTCGCGCACGGCGACGGTCTCGGGGAAGAGGACCGCGGAGTGGGTGTCGTAGCCGCTGGTGAAGTCCTCGAAGGTGATGCCGAGGAAGAGCGGGTTGTCGTAGCGGGTGCGCTCCAGCTCGGCCAGCCAGTCCGGCCAGACCACGCGCAGGACGACGGCCTCCAGGTTGCGGTCGGGGTTGCCGTTCTGCGTGTACATGGGGAAGACGACCAGGTGCTGGATCCCGTCGACACGCCGGGACGCGGGCTGGAAGGCCAGCAGGGAGTCCAGGAAGTCGGGGACGCCGAAGCCGCTCTCGGCCCAGCGGCGCAGGTCGGCCACCAGGGCGCGGTGGTACGCCTCGTTGTGCGGAAGCAGCGGCGCGAGTTCCTCGACGCAGGCCACGATCCGCTCGATGTGCCGCTCGATCTCGGCCCGCGCGGGGGCGCCCTCGGCGCCGAAGTCGATGGAGCCGTCCTTGGACTGGGCGGGGCGGACGGCCTCGACGGCCTCCTTGAGCACCGCCCAGGCGGGGTGCTCCACCACACGGCCGGCGAACGGGCCGTCGGCGGTCGGAGCGCCACCCGTCGTCACCGCGGGCGAAAGGATTTCCGTCATTGATACCCCTCCACAGAAGAAACTCTCGTACCAGCACCGTAGCTGCGCAGACTTCCCCGATCAACCTGGGGGCAAGGAAATTCTTCTGCCAGCTACCCGCAATGCGGATGTTTTTCCTGTGGACAACCCCTGAAACGGAAGAGATGGCCATATGTGCGGCGAAGGCACGGATCCGGCACGCTCCGTGGCCGGGCCGCCGGGCCGCCGGGACCACGGGCGCCCCGCGGCTCCGGCGGTGATCCTCCGTGGCTACCCTTGCCGCGCGTACGCACCGCCGCCCCGAACACCGCAGGAAAGCGAGAACGCGCCGTGCCACTGCTGACCGTCGGCCACCGCGGGGTGATGGGCGTCGAGCCCGAGAACACCCTGCGCTCCTTCGTCCGGGCCGACCGCGAGGGCTTCGACGTCATCGAACTGGACCTCCACCTGAGCCGGGACGGCGCGCTGGTGGTGATGCACGACGCCGACGTGGACCGCACCACCGACGGCTCCGGTCCGGTCGCGGAGAAGACCCTCGCCGAGCTGCGCGAGCTGGACGCCGGCCTCGGCGAGCGCGTCCCGGTCTTCGAGGAGGTCGTGGAGGCGGTCTCCGCACCGCTCCAGGCCGAGATCAAGGACCGCGCCGCGGCCCGGGTGCTGGCGGAGGCCGTCGAGCGGCTCGGTCTTCACCGGCGGGTCACGGTGATCTCCTTCCACGACGACGCCCTGCGCGAGACCCGCAAGCTGCTGCCGGACATCCCCATCGCGCTGGTCACCGGCAGGTCGACGCCCACCGCCCCCGAGCGCGCCGTGGAGCTGGGGGCTCCGATGGTCTCCTGCGAGCTGCGCCGGCTGGACGCGGAGGTCGTCGGGCGCTGCCGCGCCGCGGGTCTGAAGGTGATCTCCTGGACGGTCAACACCGACCAGGACCTGGCCCGCGTCCGCGAGCTGGGCCTGGACGGCGTGGTCACCGACCTGCCCGCCGTCAGGAGGGCGGCCGGTCAAGCGGCTTGACCAGCAGCTCGAACTCCAGGTCGTCGCGGAGCGGGACGCCGAACCGCTCGTCGCCGTACGGGAAGGGACTGGTGCGCCCGGTGCGGACGTAGCCGCGGCGCTCGTACCAGGCGATCAGGTCCGCCCGGGCGGTGATCACCGTCATGTGCATCTCGCCGGCGCCCCATCGCTCCCGCGCCACCCGCTCGGCCTCCGCCAGGACCGCCCTGCCCAGCCCGCCGCCCTGGAGGGCCGGACGGACGGCGAACATCCCGAAGTACGCGACGGGCTGCCCCGCCCCGCCCTCGCGGCGCTCCAGCTGGCAGCAGGCGATCGGCTCCCCGTCCCGCTCGGCGACCAGCATCAGGCTGCCGTGGGCGCGGATGACATCGGCGACGCCATCGGGGTCGGTGCGCTGCCCGTCCAGCAGGTCCGCCTCGGTGGTCCAGCCCGCCCGGCTGGCCTCGCCCCGGTACGCCGACTCCACCAGGGCGACCAGCGCGGGGACGTCGTCCTCGCCCGCGGTCCTGAAGCTCAGGGCGGAGGCGGCCGCGGGGGCGGTGGAACCGGCGGAACCGGGGGTTTTCAAGGCGTCCGGGACGTTCATGGGGCCGAGCCTAACCGTCCGCCCGCGCGGTCCGGCCGCTCGGCCCGTATACCGGACGGCGCCCCGGCGGCCTAGGCTCGGTGCCATGGTTCACGTACTGAGCAGCCGGGTCCTGCTGCGCCCCACCGACCCGGAGCGTTCGCGGGCCTTCTACGGCGGCGCCCTGGGACTGGCCGTGTACCGGGAGTTCGGCACCGGGCCGGAGCGCGGGACCGTCTACTTCCTGGGCGGCGGTTTCCTGGAGGTCTCCGGCCGGTCCGAGACCCCGCCCGCGCCCGGTCTCCGGCTGTGGCTCCAGGTGGCCGACGCGGCCGGGGCGCACCGGGAGCTCACCGCACGCGGTGTGGAGGTGCTGCGGGAGCCCAGGCGCGAGCCGTGGGGGCTGGTGGAGATGTGGATCAGCGATCCGGACGGGGTGCGGATCGTCCTCGTCGAGGTCCCCGAGGACCACCCGCTGCGCTACCGGCCCGGCATCTGACGTTCTGACGCCTTCCACACGGGCCTCGGGCCGGTGCCCCGGCGTCCGGGGCGTACGCTCCGGCCCGCGCTCCCCACTGCCCCCGCGCGCTCCCGTACACGCGTCCGGCGCCGGGCATCCTCCCCGCGGAAACGGCCGGGGAAGCCGGTCGGGAAAGCGGTCGGGGAGGCGGGGTGCACGGACCGGAACCGGTCGGCTGGATGCTGGCGGCCCTGTGCGGCGGGGTGGGCGCGTACTGCCTGCGGCGGATGCGCGGCGGCACGCCCGGGCAGCGGCGCGAGGCCGCCGGCGAGGCGGTGATGGCCCTGGGCATGGCCGTGATGGCGCTGCCCGCCTCGGCGGTGGAGCCGCCGCCGGCCGCGGCCTTCGCCGCCCTCTTCGGCGCCGCCGCGGTGTACGGGCTGGCTCTGGTCCTGTTCGACGGGGAGCACCGGTTCCACCATCTGCACCACACCGTCGGCGCCCTGGCCATGCTCCACATGGCACTCGCCATGGCCGCCGCCCCAGCCCACGGGCCGCATGCGGCGCATGCGGCACCGCCCGCCGCGCCTGCCCCCGCGGCGGCGCTGACCGGGGCGCTGCTGGTCTACTTCGCGCTGTACGCACTGCTCGCGGGGGCCCGGCTGGTGCCCGCGCCGGGTCCCCTCCGCCTCCCGGCCGCCGCTGCGGACGGCGGCCGGGGCGCCGGGCCGCCGCGGGCACCGGAGGTGGCCGCGGCCTGCCGACTGGCGATGGGCATGGGGATGTTCGCGATGCTGCTCACCCTCTGAGGTCCCGTGCGGACCGGTGGAACGCCGTGCCGGTGAGGCGTGCGTCACTTCCCGTTTCCCGCCGGCCGCGGGGCGGCCGCCGGCTCATAGGCTGTTCCTCATGATGGTCGCGCTCGCACTGATCGTCCTGGGCGCACTGATCGCGGCGACGGCGCCGCGCGTGCTGGCCCGCGGCTCCTGGCCGGACCGCGAGCCGGTGCTGGCGCTGCTGGTGTGGCAGTGCGTGGTGGCCGCCGTGCTGCTGTGCTGCGTGCTCGCCATGGCCCTGTCCGGCGCGGCGGCCTGGCAGGCCGTGCGCGGCCACGTCTTCGCCCCGGCCCCGAGCCGGGTCGTCGAGGCGTACGGGCTCAGCGCGTTCGGCGAGTCCTGGCCCGCGGTGGTGGCCGTGGTGCTCGCCTGCGGCGGTGTGTGGACCGCCGTGATGCTCACCCGGGAGATCCACCACGCACGCGCCCGGCGGCGCGCCCGGCGCGCCGAACTCCTCACCCGCGCCCCGCTGCTGCCCGGCGAGGAAGCGGCCCCCGGGGAGCGGCTGGTGGTCCTGGAGAGCGAGCGCCCGGACGCCTGGTGGCTGCCGGGCAGCACGCCCCGGCTCGTGGTCACCACCGCGGCACTGCGGCGGCTCCGGGGGCGCAGGCTCGACGCCGTCCTCGCCCATGAGCGGGGCCATCTGCGGGCCCGTCACGACTGGCTGCTGCACTGCTCGTCCGCGCTCGCCGCCGGCTTCCCGCGGGTGCCGGTCTTCCGCGCGTTCCGGGACCAGGTGCACCGGTTGGTGGAGCTGGCGGCCGACGATGTGGCCTCACGGCACTGCGGACGGCTGGAGGTCGCCCTGGCGCTGGTCGAACTCAACGAGGACCGCGGGGTCTTCGACCCGTACGCCTCGCACCCCGGCGCACAGGTGCCGCAGCGGGTCGACCGGCTGCTGAGGGCCGCTCCCCGGCTGACGGTGGTCCGGCGGCTGCGGACGACCGCGCTGGCGGCCCTGGTGCCGCTGGTTCCGCTGCTGGTGGCCTTCGCCCCCGGGCTCAGGGCGCTGGGCTGAGGTACGCGCGCCGCTGCGCGCGCTCCCTCCACCGGCCAACCCGCCGACCGGGCGGTTGGACCGCCCTGCAGTGGCGACCCTTTCCACCATGGCCCCATCCTTCCGGCGTCCCTCCCCGCGTTCCTTCCCGCACCTGGCCGCCCCGCTGTGCACCGCCGTGGCCGCCGTGCTCACCGTGCTCGTCCTGGCGGGATGGGACCCGCTGCTGGAACTCGACTCGCGCGTCACGGCCGAACTGCACCGCACGGCGGTCGCCGAGCCCGGCTGGACACGGCTCAACCGGGTGCTGACCGACTGGGTCTGGGATCCGTGGACGATGCGGGCCGTGCTGCTGGTGACGGTCGTGTGGCTGGTGCTGCGCGGCGCGCGCCGGCCGGCGCTCTGGCTCCTGGCCGCCGCGGTCGCCGGCACCGTCCTCCAGCAGGCGCTGAAGGCGCTGTTCGACCGCGACCGCCCCCGCTGGAGTGATCCGGTGGACTCCGCGGGCTTCGCGGCGCTGCCCTCCGGCCATGCCATGACGGCGGCGCTCACCTGCGGTCTGCTGCTGTGGCTGGCGCATCTGCACGAAGCGGGCCGCCCCGTGCGCCTGGCCGTCCTGTGGGTGGGCGCGGTGAGCGTGGCCGGGGTGGGCTTCACCCGGGTCTACCTGGGTGTGCACTGGCCCACCGACGTGGTCGTCGGCTGGCTGCTGGGCTTCGCCGTGGCCGCCGCCACGGCGGCGCTGTGGAGCGGACGCGGCGCCCGGAGCCCCCGCCCCGAGCGGCACGGACCGGGAGGGCGGGCTCCACGGTGATCCAGGGCGTACTCTTCGGCTTCTCCGGCACACTGCCGCGCGTCGGGCCGACGGCGGAGCCGGGCAAGGACGGCATGCCGTCCTTGCCCGGCTGCGCATGAGGAGGGCCGATCTCGGGCGATCCCCCGCGTCGCCCGAGATCGGCGTCCGACCGGACACCGCCGTGACTCGCCGGCCGGCGTCCGGAGACCGCTGAGTATATTGGCTCTGAGCCAGTCAACGCAGGAGTTAACAGGATGTCCCCTCGCAGCGCATCGGTCAATGAGGAGTTGCGCCGGCGATCCCGCGAGCGGCTGCTGCAGGCGACGGTGGAACTCGTCGACGAGCGCGGATACGAGGCGACGACCCTGGGGGACATCGCGGACCGGGCCGGGTCCGCGCGGGGTCTGGTGTCGTACTACTTCCCGGGCAAACGGCAGCTGCTGCAGTCGGCCGTCCACCGGCTGATGCACCTCACCCTGGCCGAGGCGCTGGAGCGCGAGCCGCGGCCCGCGGGCCCGGACGCCGGGCGGGAGGCACTGGCCCGGGCGATCGACGCGATCCTGGGCCTCGCCCGCGACCGGCCGACGCTGATGCGCACCCACATGGCCGGGATCCTGCAGCACGAGGGCTTCGTCCAGTGCGACGAGCAGCAGCGGCTGGCCGGACTGCTGCGCGACACCGTCGTCCGCTACGGCTCACGCGATCCGGACACCGACTATCCGCTGCTGCGCGCGCTGCTCATGGGAGCGGTGGTGGCCGTGCTGCTGCCCGGGGCGCCGATGCCGTCGGCGAGACTGCGCGCCGAGCTGTTCGCACGGTACGGGCTGGACTGGGAGCTGGGGTTCCCTCCCGAGGCCCCCGGCAGGGAACCGTCCGGGCAGGACCCGCTGCTGCCGCTGCCGGGCCCGCTCTGACGGAGCCGGGCGGGCGGAGCCAACGGCCGGACCCCGGCGGCCGTGCCGCCGGGGTCCGGTGTTCAGTGGTCGGGGCCCTTCCGGGCCGGCTCGGGCCGGCTCGGGCCGGCTCAGCGGTAGTCGGGCTGGGTCTGGGGGTTGAGCTCGTCCAGCCTGACGCGCTCGGCTCCGGCGGTGCGCCGGTCCCGGATCTGCAGGACGTCGAAGCCCATCTGGATGTCGTTCGAGTAGACGTGGCCGTTGTAGTAGTACGCCGACCACGAGCCGCCGATGGAGTCGGGGTCGGAGTACGGGCCGCGCTCGAAGTACCCGATCTCCCGGGGCTTGGTGGAGTCGGTGAAGTCCCAGAAGGAGACACCGCCCTGGTACCAGGCCTGCACCATGATGTCCCGGTCCTTGACCGGGATCAGCGAGCCGTTGTGGGCCACGCAGTTCTCGGTGTCGGCCTGGTGACGGGGGATCTTGAAGTAGCTCTTGAACACCAGCTTGCGCTGATCGCCCTTGCCGGTGATGTGGTAGATGCCGTTGGCGCCGCGCTTGTCGCCGACCTCCGCGTTGCAGGTGGCGCCGACGCCGCCGCCGAGCTCGTCGGTGAAGACGACCTTCCGGCCGTTCTCGTTGAAGGTCGCCGAGTGCCAGAACGCGAAGTTCTCGTTGTCCTGGACGCGGTCGATGACGCGGGGCGCGGCCGGGTCCGAGATGTCCATCAGGATGCCGTCGCCCATGCAGGCGCCCGCCGCGAGCTTCAGCTCGGGGAACGCGGTGATGTCGTGGCAGCCGGTGGTGGGCACCATGGCGACCGGGTTCTCCGGCGGGCCGGGGTTGCCGCCGTCCGGGAAGAGGACGGGGAAGTCGATCACCGACGCTTCCTCGGGAGCCTTGCGAGGCACCTTCACGATGGAGATCCCGTCGTGCGGCGGCTGGCAGTCGGGGAAGGTCTCGTCGGGGAAGTAGGACGAGACGTAGACGTAGACGTTCCCGCGGTCGGGCACCAGCGTGTGGGTGTGCGAGCCGCAGGCGGTCTCGACGGCCGCGACGTACCGCGGGTTCCGCTTGTCGCTGATGTCGAAGACCTTGATGCCCTCCCAGGAACTCTTCTCCGTGGGCGACTGGGCGGTGCTGTTGCAGGAGTCGTCGCTGCGCGAGGCGTCGGTGGACAGGAAGAGCAGGTCCCCGGAGACGGAGATGTCGTTCTGACCGCCCGGGCACAGGACCTGGCTGACGACCTTGGGGGACTTCGGGCGGCTGATGTCGTAGACGGTGAAGCCGTCGTAGTTGCCGGCGAAGGCGTAGCGGCCCTGGAAGGCCAGATCCGTGTTGAGGCTCTTGAGCGCCCCCTTGGGCAGGTTGGTCAGGTGGGAGACGTTCCTGCTGTGGACGATCTCGTCCACACCGGGTATCCCGCCGCTTTCGATGGCGGCCTCGGCTTCCGCGCGGTCCTGCTTCGACACCTTCCCTGACGTGGCCGGCGAGTCACCGGGGTCGGGAATTGCCGCCGCCGGTCCGGCGGCCAGGAGCGTGGACAGCAGGCCGATCACGGCCGCCGCCGCGCCGAGGTGTCTGCGCCGCGCACGGGGTCTGGGCAACGACGTCACTGCGTTCCTCCCTGTCGATCCGCTTGGCGCCGCCCCGAGTTGGGCGGCTCACGGACTCGGGCAGTATGACTCCTTACGCCCCTCCTCCGACAGGGGAATACGAACGCGGTGCCGAGTCCCTCCGTGTCAGGATTCGGCCGTGCCGGAGCGTCCCGTGTCAGGATCGGGGGAACCGGCGTACCCCGTGCCACAGGAGGAAAAGTGACAGACCGTCACAGATCCCGGTTCTCCGCCCGCGCGCTTCCGTCCGCGCTGGCGGCACTGGCCGCACTGACAGCCCTGACCGTGCTGACCGGCTGCGAGGACGGCTCCGACGAGGCGGCCTCCGGCGGCGGCCCCTCCGTGATCGCGCCCGGCAGGCCGGGCGAGGCCGCCGAGACGCTCTCCGCCGAAGAAGCGCGGAAGGCGGGCGAGAGGCGCGAGGAGAAGCCGAACGCGGCGGACTTCTCGTACGTCACAGGGATGATCGAGCACCATCGGCAGGCGCTGGTGATGACCGGCCTGGCCGAGGAGCACGCCGGATCGGGCAAGGTGCGCCGGCTCGCCGACCGGATCTCCGCGGCCCAGGGGCCGGAGATCGCGGCGATGCGGTCCTGGCTCAAGCGCAACGGCCGCGGCGAGGGCGGGCACGGAGGAGGCCACGGCGACCACGGGGACCACGACGGCCACGGGGATCACGGCGACGGGCCGATGCCCGGCATGGCGACCGAGGAGCAGCTCGACGAGTTGCGGCAGGCCCGCGGCGAGGACTTCGACCGGCTCTTCCTGAAGCTGATGATCGCCCACCACCAGGGCGCCGTGACGATGGCCAAGGACGTGGCGGCCGACGGCCGCGACATCCAGGTCCAGGAGATGGCCGGGGACGTGGCCGCCCAGCAGACGGCCGAGATCAACCGGATGCGCTCGATGTCCTGACGGACTGTGACGGGCGGGGGTCACCACGGGGCGCGCGGACGCAGGTTCCGCGCGCCCCTTTCCATCGCTTCCATCGCTCCGCGCACCCCCGGAATCCGCCCGCCCCCGGAACACGGCGGGGCGGCGCTCAGCCGCCCCGCCGCTCCTCCTGCCGGGCCGCCGCGGCGAGCACGCTGTCCAGCAGTCCGGGGAACAGCCGCTCCAGCTCGTCGCGGCGCAGGGCGTTCATCTTCGCGGTGCCCCGGTAGTTCTGGCTGACCAGGCCGCTCTCGCGCAGCACCCGGAAGTGGTGGGTGGTCGTCGACTTGCTGACCGGCAGGTCGAAGAGCGAGCACGCCATCTCCTCCCCGCTCGCCGCCAGGGCGCGGACGATCCGCAGGCGCACGGGGTCGGCGAGTGCGTGCAGGACCTCTTCCAGCCGGATCTCCCGCGCGGCCGGATGCTCCAGCTCTCGGGCGGCGTTCGGGGTCTGGGCTCGGGGTGTCACGGCTCCATACTACGATAGGCATCGTAGTTTGACATCCGCCGTACTACGATGCCTATCGTATAAGCCCGGCGGACCGGGTCGCCCCGCGCCCGGACCCCGGCCTGTTCCGAACCGGTCCCGGACCGGTCCCGAATCCACGAGGAGCCTTCCGTGAGCGCTCTGTTCGAGCCGTACACCCTGCGTTCGCTGACAGTGCCCAACCGCGTCTGGATGTCGCCCATGTGCCAGTACTGCGCCGAGCCCACCGGACCGGACGCGGGCACCGCGGGCGACTGGCACCTGGCCCACTACGGGGCCCGGGCGGCCGGCGGCGCCGGGCTGGTCATGGTGGAGGCCACGGCCGTCTCCCCCGAGGGCCGGATCACCCCCGGCGACCTGGGGCTGTGGAACGACCGGCAGGTCCGTGCGCTGCGGCGGATCACGGACTTCGTGAAGGAGCGGGGCGCCGTGGCCGGCGTCCAGCTCGCCCACGCCGGCCGCAAGGCGTCCACCGACGCCCCCTGGCGCGGTGGCGCCCCGCTGGACGCAGGCCACGGCGGCTGGCGGCCGGCCGCCCCCAGCGCGCTGCCCTTCTCCGAGGGCCACCCCGTACCGCGGGAGATGACCCTGGAGGAGATCGACGGCCTGGTCGGCCGGTTCGTCGACGCGGCACGGCGGGCACTGGCGGCCGGATTCGAGGTCGTCGAGGTCCACGGCGCGCACGGCTACCTGATCCACGAGTTCCTCTCCCCGCTCTCCAACCGGCGCACGGACGCCTACGGCGGGAGCTTCGAGAACCGCACGCGCCTGGCCCTGCGTGTCGTGGACGCGGTGCGGGAGGTGTGGCCCGCGGATCTGCCCCTGTTCTTCCGGGTCTCGGCGACCGACTGGACGGAGGGCGGCTGGAGCCCCGAGGAGACCGTGCGCCTGGCCGCACTGCTGCGCGAGCGCGGCGTGGACCTGCTCGACGTCTCCAGCGGAGGCGCCGTGCCGGGGGCGCGCATCCCCGTCGGCCCCGGCTACCAGATCCCGCTGGCCGCCCGCGTCAGGGCCGAGACGGGGCTGCCGGTGGCGGCGGTGGGCCTGATCACCGAGCCGGAGCAGGCCGAGAAGACCGTCGCGAACGGCGAGGCGGACGCGGTGTTCCTCGGCCGGGAGCTGCTGCGCGACCCGCACTGGGCGCTGCACGCCGCGCGGGTGCTCGGCGCCGGGTCCGTGCGTCTGCCCGACCAGTACGCCTGGGCTCTGTGACGCCCCGGCACGGTGACGCCCCGGCACGGTGGCGGCCCGCTCGGCCGCCGGCCGAGATCGGCTGAGAGACGGCGGGCCGAACCAGTAGAGTGACCGCCCGTGGCAGCACGACCGTTGAACGAGATCGTCGAACCGGGCTGGGCCAAGGCGCTGGAGCCGGTGGCCGGACGCATCGCCGCGATGGGCGACTTCCTGCGCGCGGAGATCGCCGCGGGGCGCACCTATCTGCCCGCCGGACCGAACGTGCTGCGCGCCTTCCAGCAGCCCTTCGACGACGTGAGGGTCCTCATCGTGGGCCAGGACCCCTACCCCACACCGGGTCACGCCGTCGGGCTGAGCTTCTCCGTCGCCCCCGACGTGCGCCCGCTGCCCGGCAGCCTGGAGAACATCTTCCGCGAACTGCACAGCGACCTCGGGACGCCCCGGCCCTCCAGCGGCGACCTCACCCCCTGGACGAAGCAGGGCGTCCTGCTCCTCAACAGGGCCCTGACCACCGCTCCGCGCCGGCCCGCGGCGCACCGCGGCAAGGGCTGGGAGGAGGTCACCGAGCAGGCGATCAGGGCGCTGGCGGCGCGCGGCAAGCCGCTGGTGGCCATCCTGTGGGGCCGGGACGCGCGGAACCTGCGGCCGCTGCTGGAGGCGTACCCGGCGGTGGAGTCGGCCCACCCCTCCCCCATGTCGGCGGACCGCGGCTTCTTCGGTTCGCGCCCGTTCAGCAGGGCCAACGAGCTGCTGGTGCGGCAGGGCGGGGAGCCGGTCGACTGGCGTCTGCCGTGACGGGCACGGCCCCCTGGGTCCTGGGGGTCGACTCGGGCGGATCAGGACTGCGCGTCGCCCTGGCCCGGGCCGGCGGCGACGGCCGCACGGCGGCGCCGGCCCCCGTGGACACCGCATCGTCGGACCGGCCGGTGCGCACCGGCCCGGCCGGCATCGAAGCGGCCCATCTGCTGGAACTGGTGCTGCCCCGGGCCCGCTCCCTGCTGGCCGCCGCCGAGCCGGACTCCGCCGCCGGGGCCGGCGCCTCCCGTCCCCGGATCGACACCGTGTGCGTGGGGGCGGCGGGCATGGCGACGCTCGGCGGCGAACTGCGCGCCGTGCTGCCGGGGGCGCTCGCCCGGGAGCTGGGCGCCCGGCACGTGGCGCTGGCCGCCGATGCCGTGACCGCGTACGCCGGCGCGCTGGGCGAGCGGCCGGGCGCCGTGGTCGCCGCCGGGACCGGGATGATCGCGACGGGCACGGATCTGCGCTCCTGGCGGCGTGCCGACGGCTGGGGCCACCTGCTGGGCGACTGCGGCGGCGGCGCCTGGATCGGCCGGGCCGGCCTGGAGGCGGCGATGCGCGCCCACGACGGCAGGCCGGGCGGCTCGGCCGCGCTGCTCGCCCGCGCCGAGGCCGTCTTCGGCCCGGCGGCCTCCCTGCCGGGGAAGCTGTACCCGCGTACCGACCGCCCGGCGGTGCTCGCCTCGTTCGCCCCGGAGGTGGCCGGATGTGCCGACCGGGACCCGGTGGCGGCGCGCGTCGTCGAGGAGGCGGCCGTCCACATCGCCGAGAGCGCCGCCGCCGTCTGCCCCGCCGCCGAGGGCAGTGTCGTCGCCCTGACCGGCGGGCTCCTCGGGATCGGCGAGCCGCTCCTCGCCCCCCTCCGCCGGGAGCTGGCCGTACGACTGCCGCACGCCCGGACCGTCCCGGCGGCGGGAGACCCGCTGGCCGGAGCCCTGCTCGTGGCCGGCCGGCTGGCCCGGGGCGCGCTGCGGCTGCCGCAGGACCCGGCGCTCCTCCACGTCCGGTGAGGGGGGGGTGCGGGAGCGGGCCCGCCGGGCGGCACGGCCCGGTCACACAGCGGAACTGAGCCGTCACCACGACGCGCGGGATGAAAGGGGACAGACCGGCACTCCTCCGCCCCGCCCGAACAGCCAAACCCGTCAAGGCATTAGCATGCGGCGCCATGAGCACCCCCACTGGGCCCGCAAACGGCCTGCCCGTACGAATGCCGCGTCCCCGACAGCCCGGACGGCACCGCCGGCCTCGGCCGGCCATAGCGCCTGAGGGTGCGCCCGCTCTGGTGCTGGCCGTCCCCGGGGTGCCCTCCGGCACCTCCCGAAGCCTCGCCGAGGAGATCCTGAGCATCACCCGCTCCGAGCTGCCGGGGCTCGACGCCCGGGTCGGTTTCGTGGACGGCGACGACGGTGAGTTCCCCGCCCTCCGGAGCGCGCTGACGCAGGCCGCGGCCGACCGCACCTCCCGTGCCGCCGCGGCGACGGCCGCCATCGAGGCCGCGGCCGCCGAGGCCGTGGAGTCGGGCGCGGAGGCCGCCGAGGTGGAGGCCGAGGCCGAGGCCGCCCGCCGCCGGATCGAGGAGGCCCCGCTCGCGGTGGTCGTCCCCCTGCTGGCCGGGCCCGACGGCGCGCAGATGCGGCGGATACGCCAGGCCGTGCTCGAGAGCGGCTCCGGCGCCGAGCTGACCGACGTGCTCGGCCCGCACCCGCTGCTGGCCGAGGCCGTCCACGTCAAGCTCTCGGAGGCGGGGCTGGCCCGGGCGGACCGCGCCCGGCTGTTCACCGTGGCGACCGCCGCCGACGGCATCATCCTGGCCGCCATGGGCGGCGAGGAGGCCGTGCAGGCCGCCGGGATCACCGGAATGCTGCTGGCCGCCCGCCTGGCGGTGCCGGTGCTGTCCGCGGGACTGGACGAGGAGGGCGCCGTCGCCCGCGCCGCCGAGCAGCTGCGCGAGGCCGGTTCCCGGCAGCTCGCCCTGGCGCCCTGTCTGATCGGCCCCGAGATCCCCGAGGGCCTGCTGGAGTCCGCGGTGCGGGAGGCCGACTGCCAGGCGTCCGAGCCGCTGGGCTCCTACACGGCGGTGGGCAGGCTGGTGGCCTCCACCTATGCCGCCAAGCTCGGCATCGCCCAGCGGGCGCCGCAGGGGGCGCAGGCCCACTGACCCGGGCCCTCCCCCCTGCGGCCCGCCGGGTCGCGGGCCGCACGGCGGCCGGACGGCGGGCCGCCCCTCAGCCGAGGGCGACGCAGGTGGCGGCCGGAGCCTGGATCGAGCCCGCCCGGTGCGGCACCCCGGTGTCCGGGTCGAGGTCGAACCAGGTCACGTCGCCCGACCGCTCGTTGGCGGCGTAGAGCCTGCGCCCGGCCGGGTCGAGGGCCAGGTCGCGCGGCCAGTGCCCGCCGCAGGGGACGGTGGTGACCAGCTCCATACCCTCGCCGTACGGCTCCAGGGCCAGTACGGCGATGCTGTCGTGTCCGCGGTTGGCCGCCCAGGCCCAGCGGCCGTCGGCGGAGATCACCAGTTCCGAGGGATGGTTCTCCCCCTCGGCCCCGGAACCCGCCGGCAGCGTGCCGACCTCTCCCGCGGGCTCCAGCACGCCGCTCGCCCGGTCCCAGCGGCAGCAGACCACGGTCGAGACCAGTTCGTTGACGACGTACGCCCTGTCGCCGCGCGGGTGGAAGGCCAGGTGGCGCGGTCCGCTGCCGGGCCGCATCGGCGTCAGCCCGTGCGGGCGGAGCGCGGCCGCGGCGTGGTCGAGCCGGTAGACCCACACCGAGTCGGCGCCGAGGTCGACCGCCAGCAGCCAGCGCCACGAGGCGTCGGCGACCACGGCGTGGGCGTGCGGCCCCTCCTGTCGCCCGCGCACCGGTCCGCGTCCGCTGTGGGGCAGTACGGCCGGCTGCGCGCCGAGGGTCCCGTCGGGCCGCAGCGGCAGCGAACTGACGCTCCCGGAGGTGTAGTTGGCGGTGATCAGTTGCCCGGCCGCGCAGGTCAGATGAGCGGGCCCGGCGCCTTCGACGGGCACCGGCGCCCCGGCGGGGCTCGGCCGGTCGGGGTCGGCCAGGGAGAGCGCGGCGGCGCGGCCGTCCTCGGTCTCGCTCACCGCGTAGAGCATCCCCCCGCCCGGTCCCGGCACGAGGTAGGAGGGGTCGGGCACCGCGTCCGTGTGGTGCAGCACCGTCAGCGCCCCGGTGTCCGGGTCGACGGCGGCCGTGGTGATGCCGCGTCCGCCCGCCGAGGTGTAGGACCCGATGTACGCCCGCCGTCCGCCGCCCGCACCGTCCACTGTGCCGCCCCTCTTCCGCTCGATCCCGCTCGGTCCTGCTCGAAGCGCTGCCCCCGTTCCGGGCACCGGGGGCGACCGTAGCATTGGCCTGGACCAGACTGGGAGGGCTCCCAGGTCTCCCCGGTCCGGCCCTGCGGCCGGCGCGGTGGGGCGGCTAGCCCAGGAAGGACAGGCGCACCCGCCGGTCGGGGTTGTCGCCGTTGGTGTCCACCAGGCAGACCGACTGCCAGGTGCCCAGCTCCAGCCGTCCGCCGATCACCGGCAGGGTGGCGTGCGGCGGGACGAAGGCCGGCAGGACGTGGTCGCGGCCGTGGCCGGGACTGCCGTGCCGGTGGCGCCAGCGGCCGTCGGCGGGCAGCAGGTCGCGCAGCGCGGCGAGCAGGTCGTCGTCGCTGCCCGCTCCGGTCTCGATGATCGCGATGCCGGCCGTGGCGTGGGGGACGAAGACGTTGAGCAGCCCGTCGCGGCCGCCGGCCACCTCCGCGAGGAAGCCCTCGCATTCGCGGGTGAGGTCGGCGACGGTCTCGTCCGGGCCGGTGGTGATGTGGAGGGTGCGGGTGGTGAAGCGATCGCTCATGACTCCATATTGGGGGCTGCCCCCGCTCCGGGAAGCATCCGGCCCCACCCGTGGTTGGCCGGGTATGGAGTTCTCGGAGGCGGAGGTCGTGGTCGTGGGCGCCGGGCAGGCGGGTCTGTCGAGCGCCTACCACCTGCGGCGTGCCGGGTACGAGCCGGGCCGGGGCTTCGCCGTGCTGGACCACTCCCCGCGCCCCGGCGGGGCCTGGCAGTTCCGCTGGCCCACCCTGACGTACGACCGGGTGCACGGGATGCACTCCCTGCCCGGCATGGAGCTGACCGGCGCCGACCCCCACCGCCCCTCCTCCGAGGTGGTCGGCGGGTACTTCGCGGACTACGAGCGCGCCTTCGACCTGCGGGTGCGGCGGCCGGTGCATGTGCGCGCGGTGCGCGAGGCCGGGGACGGACGGCTGCTGGTGGAGACCGATGCCGGGGTGTGGGCCGCCCGGGCGCTGATCAACGCCACCGGGACCTGGGACCGCCCCTTCCGGCCCCGGGTGCGCGGTCAGGAGTCCTTCGCCGGCCGCCAGTTCCACACCTCCCGCTACCCCGGCCCGAGCACCTTCGCGGGCGAGCGCGTGGTGGTCGTGGGCGGCGGCACCTCCGCCGTGCAGCATCTGCTGGAGATCTCACGGGTCGCCGCCGCCACGGCCTGGGTGACCCGGCGCGAGCCGGTCTTCACCGAGGAGCCGTTCGACGCCGAGCGCGGACGGGCGGCGGTCGCCCTGGTGGAGGAGCGTGTGCGCGACGGGCTGCCGCCGCGCAGCGTGGTCTCCGTGACGGGGCTGCCCATGACCGAGGAGATGCGCCGCGCCCGGGAGAGCGGGGTACTGCGGCGCCTGCCGATGTTCGACCGGATCACCCCCGGCGCGGTGGAGTGGGACGACGGGCGCTCGATCGCGGCGGACAGCATCGTGTGGGCCACCGGCTTCCGTCCCGCGATCGGCCATCTGGCGCCGCTGCGGCTGCGCGAGCCGGGGGGCGGCATCCGCATGGACGGCACCCGTGTGGTGCGCGATCCGCGGATCCACCTGGTCGGCTACGGCCCCTCGGCGAGCACCGTCGGAGCCAACCGCGCGGGCCGGGCCGCGGTCCGCGCGATCCGGGACCTCCTCGGCCACTCCTCCGGAGACGAGCAGACACTCGGGGAACCACCCGCACGCGCGGCGGTCGGGGAGACGGCCGCGCGGTGGCCGCAGGACACGTGACGCCCACGTTGTGCGAGTGACGCGCCGCGGATCGTCACCGCCCCTGCGGCCCTGAGTCCCACCGGGGGACGGGGGACCTGTCCCGGCACGCACAAGGGGAAAGTTCCCGTGGACCTCATCACCGGCCTGCCCGCCGGCCTCGTCCACTTCGCCGGCCGGCCCGTCCGGCCGAACGGCGGGCGAGGACCCGGCGGTGAGCGTCAGTGGCGCGGCGCGGAGATGCTGGAGTCGCGGACGACCAGTTCGGGCTGGAGCACGATCCGCTGGTGCCGGTGCTCCGCGGCCGCCTCCCCGGTCTCCTCGATGAGCAGATCGGCGGCCGTGCGCCCCATCCGGAAGGCGGGCTGCCGCACCGAGGTCAGGGGGACGGCCGCCGCCGCGGCGAACTCGATGTCGTCGTAGCCGACCAGGGCGATGTCCCCCGGCACCGAGACGCCCGCCGCGAACAGCGCCTGGAGCACCCCCAGCGCGAGCAGGTCGTTGGCGCAGAACACCGCCGTCGGCCTGGGCGCCATCCCCAGCAGCCTGGCGCCCGCGTCCCGCCCCGCCGCCACATCCAGCCGCTCGCCCTCGATCCGCCGCAGCGCGTCCTGGGGCAGCCCCGCCTCCCGGAGGGCCGCCAGCGCGCCGGTGTGCCGGTCGCGGCACTGCGACAGATGCATCGGCCCGCTCACGTAGACCAGTTCCCGGTGGCCCTGGGCCAGCAGGTGCCGGGCGGCCAGCGATCCGCCCGTGATGTCGTCGACGGAGACCGAGCAGCCCTCGTCGGCGCTGGCCAGCACCCGGTCCACCACGACGTAGGGGATGTCGTGGCGGCGGAAGTCGGCCAGGTTCCGGCCGGAGGTGTCGGCCGGGGTGACCAGGACGCCGCGCACCCGCTGCTCGGCGAAGAGGGAGAGGTAGTCGGCCTCCTCCGCGGGGCTCTGCGCACTGTTGCACAGCATCACCCCGAGCCCCTCCTCCCGCGCCGCCCGCTCGGCGCCGGAGGCGACGTCGGCGAAGAAGGGGTTGGCCATGTCCAGGACGAGCAGGGCGATGATCCGGCTGCGGCCCGCCCGCAGATGCCGCGCCGACTCGCTGCGGACATAGCCGAGTTGCGCTATCACCGCCTGCACCCGGGTCCTGGTCTCCTCGGCGACCATCTCCGGCCGGTTGATGACGTTGGAGACGGTGCCCACCGACACCCCCGCCTGACGTGCGACGTCCTTGATCCCCACCATGCGCGCCACGAGCCCGACCGTCTCCCGTTTCCTGCTGTCCGCGGCGCCTGGCCCGGGGCCGCGCGCCCATGCTACGCACCCGCTCCCGGGCCGGGGGCACACCAAAGCGCGCGGGGCGCCCGTCCGCCCGGAGGGCCGCTGCCGCCCTTCCGCACCGCGGCCCCGCCGCGCGGGTCAGTCGAGGTGGAAGACCTCGGTGAGGGGGCGCATGGCCTCGTCCGGCCGCGCGCCGTCCAGGGACTCGAAGAAGCCGGCCATCTCCGCCTGCCAGCGGGCGTTGACGTCGGTGGCCTCCATGGCGGCCCTGGCCGCGGTGAAGTCCTCGGTCTCCAGATAGCCGACGAGCAGTCCGTCCTCGCGCAGGAAGAGCGAGTAGTTGCGCCAGCCGCTCTCGCTCAGGGCGCGGAGCATCTCCGGCCAGACGGCGGCGTGCCGCTCGCGGTACTCCGCCAGCCGGTCGGCGCGGACCTTCAGCAGAAAGCAGACGCGCTGCACGCGCTCCTCCTCGTCAAAGCCTGGACGGCCGTGAACGCCCCCATGAAAGGTTTCACGGAAGTCGCACGGACGGTAGGGGCATCGCCCGGCCTCCGTCAATGGGCCGCGGGCGGAAAAGTCCGAATGTCCAGGAAGTGCCGAGGCCCTGGCCTCTGCCCGGCCCCCGCCCCTTGACACCCTCATCGGACCCCCATAGCTTTCCGGCAATGAAACGATTCATGAAGCCGTCCGGACCTCGGGAGCTCTGACGCATGACCGCCGTGTCCGCCGTGAAGGCGGCCCTCAGGAAACAGGCCATCGAGACGCCCTCGTGGGCCTACGGCAACTCCGGAACGCGTTTCAAGGTCTTCGCGCAGCCCGGCGTCCCGCGCACCCCCCGGGAGAAGCTCGACGACGCGGCCCGGGTGCACGCGCACACCGGCGTCGCGCCGACCGTGGCCCTGCACATCCCCTGGGACCGGGTCGACGACTACGCCGCGCTGTCGAAGTACGCCGAGGAGCGCGGACTGCGCCTCGGCGCGATCAACTCCAACGTCTTCCAGGACGACGACTACCGGCTCGGCAGCGTCTGCCACCCCGACGCGGCCGTGCGGCGCAAGGCGCTGGACCACCTGCTGGAGTGCGTCGACATCATGGACGCCACCGGCTCGCGCGATCTGAAGCTGTGGTTCGCCGACGGCACCAACTACCCGGGCCAGGACGACGTCCGCGCCCGCCAGGACCGGCTGGCCCAGGCGCTGGCGGCGGTGTACGAGCGGCTGGGCGAGGGGCAGCGGATGCTGCTGGAGTACAAGTTCTTCGAGCCCTCCTTCTACACCACCGACGTCCCCGACTGGGGCACCGCCTACGCCCACTGCCTGAAGCTGGGCGAGAAGGCGCAGGTGGTGGTGGACACCGGCCACCACGCGCCGGGCACCAACATCGAGTTCATCGTGGCCGTGCTGCTGCGCGAGGGGAAGCTGGGCGGTTTCGACTTCAACTCCCGCTTCTACGCCGACGACGACCTGATGGTCGGCGCCGCCGACCCCTTCCAGCTCTTCCGGATCATGTTCGAGGTGGTGCGCGGCGGCGGGTACGGGCCGCAGACCGCCTTCATGCTCGACCAGTGCCACAACATCGAGGCGAAGATCCCCGCGATCATCCGCTCGGTGATGAACGTCCAGGAGGCCACCGCCAAGGCCCTGCTGGTCGACCGCGAGGCGCTGTCCGCCGCCCAGACGGCCGGCGACGTGCTGGCCGCCAACGCCGTGCTGATGGACGCCTACAACACCGACGTACGGCCGCTGCTGGCCGAGGTCCGCGAGGAGATGGGCCTGGACCCGGACCCGGTCGCGGCCTACCACCGCTCGGGATGGGCCGAGCGGATCACCGAGGAGCGCAAGGACGGCCGCCAGGCCGGCTGGGGGGCGTGAGGGACATGGACGGCGACCGCACGACGGACCGGGAGACGGTCGAGGCGCTGCTGACGCGCTCGCACCGGCTGGGCTCCGATCCGCGCAACACCAACTACGCGGGCGGCAACACCTCCGCCAAGGGCACCGGCACCGACCCCGTGACCGGTGGCGAGACCGAACTGCTGTGGGTCAAGGGCTCCGGCGGGGACCTGGGCACACTGACCGCGGACGGGCTGGCGGTCCTGCGCCTGGACCGGCTGCGCGCGCTGAAGGACGTGTACCCGGGGGTGGAGCGCGAGGACGAGATGGTCGCCGCGTTCGACCACTGCCTGCACGGCCGGGGCGGCGCGGCCCCCTCCATCGACACCGCGATGCACGGTCTGGTGGACGCCGCCCACGTCGACCACCTCCACCCCGACTCCGGCATCGCGCTCGCCTGCGCCGCCGACGGTGAGAGGCTGACGGCCGAGTGCTTCGGCGACACCGTCGTCTGGGTCCCCTGGCGGCGGCCCGGCTTCCAGCTCGGGCTGGACATCGCCGCCGTCAAGGAGGCCAACCCGCGGGCGATCGGCTGCGTCCTGGGCGGGCACGGCATCACCGCGTGGGGCGACACCTCGGAAGAGTGCGAGCGCAACTCGCTGCACATCATCCGCACCGCCGAGGCGTTCCTCGCCGAGCGCGGCCGGCCCGAGCCGTTCGGCCCGGTCCTGGAGGGCTACGAACCGCTGGAGGAGGACGAACGCCGGGCGCGCGCCGCCGCGCTGGCGCCGTACGTGCGCGCCGTCGCCTCGGCCGACCGGCCGCAGGTCGGGCACTTCACCGACACCGGCGCCGTGCTGGACTTCCTCTCCCGCGCGGAGCACCCGCGCCTGGCGGCCCTGGGCACCTCCTGCCCGGACCACTTCCTGCGCACCAAGGTCCGCCCCCTGGTCCTGGACCTGCCGGCGACCGCGCCGCTGGAGGACGCCGTCGCCCGGCTGAAGGAGCTGCACGCCGAGTACCGCGCGGAGTACCGGGCGTACTACGAGCGGCACGCGGCCCCGGACTCCCCCGCGATGCGCGGAGCGGACCCGGCGATCGTCCTGGTGCCGGGTGTGGGGATGTTCTCCTTCGGCAAGGACAAGCAGACCGCGCGGGTGGCGGGCGAGTTCTACGTCAACGCGATCAACGTGATGCGCGGGGCCGAGGCCGTCTCCTCCTACTCCCCCATCGAGGAGAGCGAGAAGTTCCGCATCGAGTACTGGGAGCTGGAGGAGGCCAAGCTGCGGCGGATGCCGAGGCCGAAGGCCCTGGCCACCCGGATCGCACTGGTCACCGGCGCCGGGTCCGGCATCGGGCGGGCCATCGCGCACCGGCTGGCCGCCGAGGGCGCGTGCGTGGTGGTCGCCGACCTGAACGCGGAGAACGCCCGCGCCGTCGCCGAGGAGCTGGGCGGCCCCGACAAGGCGGTGGCGGTGACGGTGGACGTCACCAGCGAGGAGCAGATCGCCGAGGCGTTCGGGACGGCCGTCCTGGCCTTCGGCGGCGTGGACCTGGTGGTCAACAACGCGGGCCTGTCCATCTCCAAGCCCCTGCTGGAGACCACCGCCGGGGACTGGGACCTCCAGCACGCCGTCATGGCCCGCGGCTCCTTCCTGGTCTCCCGCGAGGCCGCCCGGGTGATGGCCGCCCAGGGCATGGGCGGCGACATCGTCTACATCGCCTCCAAGAACGGCGTCTTCGCCGGCCCCAACAACATCGCCTACGGCGCCTCCAAGGCCGACCAGGCCCACCAGGTGCGGCTGCTGGCCGCCGAACTGGGCGAGCTGGGCATCCGCGTCAACGGCGTCAACCCCGACGGGGTGGTGCGCGGCTCCGGCATCTTCGCCGGCGGCTGGGGCGCCCGGCGCGCGGCGGTGTACGGGGTGCCGGAGGAGAAGCTCGGCGAGTTCTACGCCCAGCGCACCCTCCTCAAGCGCGAGGTGCTGCCCGAGCACGTGGCGAACGCGGTGTTCGCGCTGACCGGCGGCGAGCTGAGCCACACCACCGGGCTGCACATCCCCGTCGACGCGGGCGTGGCCGCCGCCTTCCTGCGCTGACGTCCCTCCCAGATCCCCTGCCCGGCCACCGTGCGAACCCTGTCGTGCCACCGCGGTAGCCGGGCAGGTCCAATCCCGTTCCCCCGCGAGGTCCCGCCGTGTCCCCTGCCCCACCGCCACGCACCCCCCTGTCCTTCGCCGCCGTCGACCTGGGCGCCTCCAGCGGGCGCGTCATGGTGGGCACGGCCGGGCCGGGCGTTCTGGAACTGCGCGAGGCGCACCGCTTCCCCAACCGTCCCGTCCGCGCCGGCGGCACCCTGTACTGGGACGTCCTCGGCCTGTACCGGGGGGTGCTGGACGGGCTGCGGGAGGCGGGCCGGGCCGCGCCGCGGGGGCGTCTGGCCTCGGTCGGCGTCGACTCCTGGGCCGTGGACCACGGGCTGCTGGACGCCTCGGGCGCGCTGCTGGGCAATCCGGTGCACTACCGCGACGGCCGTACGGCGGGGGCCGCCGAGCGGGCCGCGGCCGTGCTGCCGCCCGAGGAGCTGTACGCCGCCACGGGCCTGCAGTACCAGCCGTTCAACACCCTCCACCAACTGGTGGCGGCCCGCGGTACGCCCGCGCTGGAGGCCGCCCGGCGTCTGCTGCTGATCCCGGATCTGATCTCGTACTGGCTGACGGGCGAGGCGGGCACCGAGCTGACCAACGCCTCCACCACCCAGCTGGTCGACCCGCGCACCGGCGACTGGGCGCGGCCGGTGGCCGAGGCGTTCGGCGTCGACCTGTCGCTGTTCCCGCCGCTGCGGCGGCCGGGGGATCCGGCGGGCGAGCTGCTGGGCGAGGTGCTGGAGGAGTGCGGGCTGGACGGGCCGGTGCCGGTGACGGCCGTCGGCTCGCACGACACGGCCTCGGCCGTGGCGGGGGTTCCGGCGGAGAGCGGGCGGGCGTTCGCGTACATCGCCACGGGCACCTGGTCGCTGGCCGGCGTGGAGCTGGAGGCGCCGGTGCTCACCGAGGGGTCGCGCGCCGCGAACTTCACCAACGAGCTGGGCGTGGACGGCACGGTCCGCTACCTGCGCAACATCATGGGCCTGTGGCTCCTCCAGGAGTGTCTGCGCTCCTGGGAGGCCGAGGGGCTCTCGCCGGAGCTGGAGGCGCTGCTGCGCGAGGCGGCGAAGGCGCCCGCGCTGCGCTCGGTGGTGGACGCCGGCGATCCGGCCTTCCTGGCTCCGGGCCGGATGCCCGCGCGGATCGCCGAGGCGTGCCGGCGCACCGGTCAGCCGGTCCCCCGCGATCCGGCCGAGACCGTCCGCTGCGTTCTGGACTCCCTGGCCCTGGCCCACCGCCGGGCGGTCGCCGACGCACAGCGGCTGTCGGGGCGGGAGGTGGAGGTGGTGCACATCGTCGGCGGCGGGGCGCGCAACGAGCTGCTGTGCCGGCTGACGGCCGACGCCTGCGGGCTGCCGGTGGTGGCGGGCCCGGCCGAGGCGGCGGCCTTCGGCAACGTGCTGGTGCAGGCGCGCGCGGCCGGCGCCGTGCGCGGCGACCTGGCGGCGCTGCGCTCCCTGCTGCGCGCCACCCGGCCGCTGCGGCACCATGAGCCCATGGGTGACCAGGCAGCCTGGCGTCGGGCGGAGGCCGCGGTATGCGGGTAGCGCTGTTCGTGACGTGTGTGACCGACACGCTCTACCCGGGCACCGGGCGGGCCGCTCTCGCGGTGCTGGAGCGGCTGGGGGTGGAGGTGGACTTCCCCCTCGCCCAGAGCTGCTGCGGGCAGCCCCAGTTCAACACCGGCTACCGGCGCGAGACCGAGCCGTTGGTGCGCCGCTTCGCCGAGGTCTTCCGCGGCTACGACCACGTCGTCACCCCGTCCGGCTCGTGCGCGGCGATGGTGCGCGAGAACCATCCGCGGATCGCCGCCCGGGCCTTCGGCGGCGGGGCGGCGGGGACGGCGGCCGAGGTGGCCGGGGTGGCCTCCAGGACGTACGAGCTGAGCGAGTTCCTGGTGGACGTGCTGGGGGTGACGGACGTGGGCGCGTACTACCCGCACACCGTGACCTACCACCCCACCTGCCACGGCCTGCGGACGCTGGGGCTGGGCGACCGGCCCCGGCGGCTGCTGGAGAACGTGCGCGGCCTGGAGCTGGTTGAGCTGCCCGGCGCACAGGAGTGCTGCGGTTTCGGCGGGACGTTCGCGGTGAAGAACGCGGCGGTGTCGGCGGCGATGGGCTCGGACAAGGCGCGCGGCATCGAGAGCACGGGCGCTCAGGCGGTGTGCGCGGTGGACAACTCCTGTCTGATGCACATCGGCGGCATCCTGGCCCGGCGCGGTTCCGCCGTCCGGCCCGTCCACCTCGCCGAGATCCTGGCCTCGACCGACGCCGGCACGGCGGCGGAAGGCACGGCGGCGAACGACACGGAGGATACGGCGCGATGAGCGGTGGGACGTTCCTGGGCATGCCCGCCTTCCCCGAGGCCGCCGCCGCGGCCGTCCGCGACACACGGCTGCGCGGCAACCTGCGCCACGCCACCGGCACCATCCGCGCCAAGCGCGCGCAGGCCGTCGCCGAACTGCCCGACTGGGCGCAGCTGCGGGCCGCCGGCGCGGCGGTCAAGGACCGCACCCTGCGCCACCTCGACCACTATCTGGAGCGGTTGGAGGAGGCCGTGACGACCGCGGGCGGCACCGTCCACTGGGCGGCCGACGCCGCCGAGGCCAACCGGATCGTCACGGAGCTGGTCCGCGCCACCGGCGAGAGCGAGGTGGTCAAGGTCAAGTCGATGGCCACCCAGGAGATCGGCCTGAACGCGGCCCTGGAGGCGGCCGGGATCCGCGCCTACGAGACCGACCTGGCCGAGCTGATCGTCCAGCTCGGCGACGACCTGCCCTCGCACATCCTCGTCCCCGCCATCCACCGCAACCGCGGCGAGATCCGTGACATCTTCCGCTCGGAGATGGGCGGTTGGGGACGCCCGGCACCGGACGGTCTGAGCGACGAGCCGGCCGAGCTGGCCGAGGCCGCCCGGCTGCACCTGCGGGAGAAGTTCCTGCGCGCCAAGGTCGGGATCTCGGGCGCCAACTTCATGGTGGCCGAGACCGGCACGCTGGTGGTGGTCGAGTCCGAGGGCAACGGGCGGATGTGCCTGACCCTGCCCGAGACGCTGATCTCGGTGGTCGGCATCGAGAAGGTGGTGCCCACCTGGCGCGATCTGGAGGTCTTCCTCCAGCTCCTGCCCCGCTCCTCCACCGCCGAGCGGATGAACCCCTACACCTCGATGTGGACGGGTGCCGCGGACGCCGAAGGCGCCGACGGCCCCCGCGACTTCCACCTGGTGCTGCTGGACAACGGCCGCACCGACGCGCTGGCCGACACCGTGGGCCGCCAGGCGCTGCGCTGCATCCGCTGCTCGGCCTGCCTGAACGTCTGCCCGGTCTACGAGCGGGCGGGCGGACACGCCTACGGCTCGGCCTACCCGGGCCCGATCGGCGCGATCCTCACCCCCCAGCTGCGCGGCACGGCGAGCGGGCTGGACGCCTCGCTGCCGTACGCGTCCTCGCTGTGCGGGGCCTGCTACGAGGTCTGCCCGGTGGCCATCGACATCCCCCAGGTCCTGGTCCATCTGCGCGAGCGCGTCGTGGAGGGCGGCGAGGCGACGGTGCGCGGACGGCGCACGACCGTCCGTCCCGCCCGCGGGCACGCCGCCGAGCGCGCGGCGATGCGGGCGGCCCGCTGGGTCTTCGAGCACCCGGCGGCGCTGCGGGCCGGCCAGCGGCTGGCCTCCCGCACCAGGCGGCTGCACCCGCGCCGTCTGCCGGGGCCCGGCCGGGCCTGGACGGCGAGCCGCGAGCTGCCCGAGGTGCCCCCCGAGTCCTTCCGCGACTGGTGGCGGCGCGAACGGGGGAAGACGGCGGCGGACGGGAAGCCCGGGGGGGAACGGGAAGCCCTGGAGGAACGGGGAGGCGACCGATGAGCGACCGTGATGTGGTGCTGGGCCGGATCCGCCGCGCCCTGCGGGACGTGCCGCGCTCCGAGGCGCCGGACGACGTCCCCGTGCCCCGCGAGTACGCGCGCGCCCACCTCCCGTCCGGGGCCGGGGCGGGCGGGGCGCTCGCCGGGCTGCTGGCGGAGAACCTGGCGGACTACCGCGCCGTGGTGCACCGCACCGGCGACGAGGGCCTGGCCCCGCTGCTGTGCCGTCTGCTGGCGGCGCGCGGCAGCGCCACGGTGCTGGTGCCGCCCGGTCTTCCGCCTCACTGGCTGAAGGCCGCCGGTCCCGTCCGCGTCCACGACCGCGCCGCCGCCACCGCCCGCGAACTGGACTCGGTGGACAGCGTGGTGACCGGGTGCGCGGTGGCGATCGCGGAGACCGGCACGATCGTGCTGGACGGCGGCCCCGGTCAGGGGCGCCGCCGCATCACCCTGATCCCCGACCACCACATCTGCGTGGTGCGCGTCCCGGAGCAGGTGGTGGCGTCGGTGCCCGAGGCGCTGGAACGGCTCGACCCGGCCCGCCCGCTGACCTGGATCTCCGGCCCGTCGGCCACCAGCGACATCGAGCTGGACCGGGTGGAGGGCGTCCACGGCCCGCGCGCCCTGGAGGTGGTCCTCGTCGAGGAGTGAGCCGGGGCACGGGCCGGCACCGGCCGGTGCGCGGATCCGGGAGCGGGCCGCCGGGCGGGCGCAACCGGGGCTGCTCCGTCGGGGCGCCGCCATTGCTCTGTACCTCTGTCACCGTGCGTGGCCCCTTGTCGCTCAGCGCGCCCGCGGCTAGCTTCCCCGCATGCCTTCCCGCCGATCACTCCTCGCCGGCGGCGCGGCAGCCGCGCTGGCCGCCCCGCTCCTGCCCACCGCCACCGCCTCCGCCGCGCCCGGCAGCCGCTCCGGCGGCCGAGGCGTCGTCCCCGGCGCCGACGTCGCGGCCGCCCGCGGCTGGTCCATGCTGCGCGGCCGCAAGGTCGGTGTGATCAGCAACCCGACCGGCGTGCTGCGCGACACCGGGCACATCGTGGACTCCATGGCCGCGCGCAGCGAACTGGAGATCGTCGGGGTCTTCGGCCCCGAGCACGGTTTCCGGGGCAGTGCGCAGGCGGGCTCCTCCGAGCCGGAGTTCACCGACCCGCGCACCGGTCTGACGGTGTACGACGCGTACGGCGCGGGCGCGGCGAAGATGGCCGAGCTGTTCACCAAGGCCGGGGCGGACACGATCGTCTTCGACATCCAGGACGTCGGCGTCCGCTTCTACACCTACATCTGGACCATGTACAGCGCGATGGTCGCCGCACGCTCCACCGGCGCCCGCTTCGTGGTGCTGGACCGCCCGAACCCGATCGGGCGGCGGGCCGACGGCCCGCTGATGACCGAGGAGTTCACCTCGGGCGTCGGCGCCGAAGTGATCATCCAGCAGCACGGGATGACGGTGGGCGAGCTGGCCCGCTACTTCAACGGCGAACTGCTGCCGAAGGAGGGCGGGGGCGGGAAGGTGGCGGAGCTGGAGGTCGTGCCGGTGCGCGGCTGGGACCCGTACTCCACCGCGCACGGCAGCGGCCTGCCCTGGGTGCCGCCCTCCCCGAACATGCCGACCGCGGACACCGCCGTGGTCTACGCCGGGACCGGCTACTTCGAGGGCACCAACCTCTCGGAGGGGCGCGGCACCACCCGCCCGTTCGAGTTCGTCGGCGCGCCGTACCTGGACCACCGCTACAGCGACCGGCTGAACGCCCGGAAGCTGCCGGGGGTCCGGTTCCGCGAGGGCTACTTCGTGCCGACGTTCGGCAAGCACACCGGCACCACCTGCGCGGGCGTACAGATCCACATCACCGATCCGCGCCGCTACGAGCCGATCCCCACCGCGGTGGCGATGCTGGTGGAGGCACGCCGCCACGAGGACTTCGCCTGGCGCCAGGACTCCTGGGACACCAGGCGCCCGTTCTGGATCGACAAGCTCTCCGGCTCCCCCAGGCTGCGGGAGATGATCGACGCGGGCAAGGAGGTGGAGGAGATCACGGCGGCCTGGCAGGCGGAGGTGCGCGCCTTCGAGCGGGCGCGGCGCCCGTACCTGCTCTACACCTGAGCCCCCCGCGGGACGGGAGGCGGCCGGTCCGGTGCCGGGGCACCGGACCGGCCGTTCAGCGGAGCTGCCCGGCGAACGCCCGGTGGGCCCGCTCGTCGAAGAGGACGAACCGGACCTCCTCGACCGCCGTCCGCGCCGCCCGGACCGTCTCCACCGCGATGCGCGCGGCGTCCTCCAGCGGCCAGCCGTAGATGCCCGTCGAGACGGCCGGGAAAGCGACCGTCCGCGCCCCGAGTTCGTCGGCCACCCGGAGGGACTCCCGGTGGCAGGAGGCGAGCAGTTCCGAGCGGTCCTCGTCCGGGGTGAACACCGGTCCCACCGTGTGGATCACCCAGCGCGCGGGCAGCCGGCCGGCCGTGGTGGCCACCGCCCGGCCGGTCGGCAGACCCCTGCCGTAGCGGGAGGCGCGCAGGGCCCGGCACTCCGCGAGGATCTCCGGGCCCCCTCTCCGGTGGATCGCCCCGTCGACGCCTCCGCCGCCCAGCAGGGAGGAGTTGGCGGCGTTGACCACCGCGTCGACGGTCTGCTCGGTGATGTCGCCCTGGACCAGCCGGATCGTGACCATGGGCCCATACTGCCCGGTGCCGCCCCGTTCGCGGGGGCGGCACCGCCCGGCACCGGGGCGGGACGGCGTCAGGGCAGGGGGAGTTCGGCCGCCCATGCCAGGCCGCCGAGCAGATGGCGCCGGAAGGCGGGGTCGGCGTAGGCCTCGGGACTGTGGCCCAGCGCGGTGTAGAAGGAGCGGCCCCCGGTGTTCTCGTGGCACCACGCCAGCGGATGGTCCTCCCCCATCCCGCCGCCCTCGTAGGTGGACTCGTCGGCGCAGAGCAGCACCCGGACCCGGCCGCGCGGACTGGCCCGGAAGTCGTACCACTCGTCGGTGAACGGCCAGGCGGCGTCCAGGTGCGCGGTCGCGGGGTGGTCGCGGTCCTCCACGACCGCCACCCCCGGCTGGAGTTCGGGGTGCCGCTCGAAGCGGGCTCCGAGCAGTTCGCCGTACCAGGGCCAGTCGTACTCGGTGGTGGCCGCGGCGTGCACGCCGACGAAGGCCCCGCCCGCGGCGGCGTACTCCCGCAGTGCCTCGCGGCTCGCGGGGGTCAGCACCTCGCCGCTGGTGGAGAGGAAGACCACGGCGCGGCAGCCGTCCAGGGCGGCCGCGAGGACACCGGGGTCCTCGGTGGCCTCGACGGTCAGGCCCAGGCCGCCGCCGAGGTCGCGGAAGGCCCCGATCCCGTGCGGGATGGAGTCGTGCCGGTAGCCGGTGGTCCGGGTGAAGACGAGGATCCGTTCAGCGCTCATGGCTCCATGGTCCCCCGGCCCGGCACCGCCGCGGACTACGCTCGTCGGTATGCCAGCACGCATCAAGGACCTGGTCGTGGACGCCACCGACCACCAGGCGCTCGCCGACTGGTGGTGCGCCGCGCTGGGGTACGAACGCCGCAGGCCGCTGGGCCATCCTCCCCCGCCGCCGGAGTGGGCGGTGGCCATCCACCATCCGCAGGACGCCGGTCCGGTGATCTGGTTCAACCCGGTACCCGGCCCCAAGGCCGGCCGGAACCGGGTGCGCTTCGACGTGTGGGGCGACACCGGCGAACTCCTCGCGCTGGGCGCCACCATGGTGCGGCGGCAGACCGAGGACAGCGGATGGGACGTCCTGGCCGATCCGGAGGGCAACGAGTTCGGCGTGTTCTCCCCGCGCGCCTCGGGACTGCATCTCTCGGGCGGGGGGACCACGCTGTGACGGGCGCGGCCGACTCCATACCCGGCGCGCCCGGCCCCGCGCGCAGGCTCATCGACACGGTGGCGTGGGTGCATCTGCGCGACGGCACTGTCCTGGGCGCCCGTACCCGCGGCAAGGACCTCTTCTACATCCCGGGCGGCAAGCGCCACGCCGGGGAGAGCGACGAGCAGACCCTGCTGCGGGAGGTCGAGGAGGAGCTGACCGTGGCGATCGTGCCGGGCACGGCCGTCCACATGGGCACGTACGAGGCTCCGGTGGACGCGGACACCCCGGAGGTGGTGGTGCGGATGGCCTGCTACACCGGCGACTACCGCGGCACGCTCGCCGCCGCCGGCGAGATCGAGGAGATCCGCCGGCTGACCTACGCCGACCGCGACCTGGTGCCGCCGGTGGACCAGCTGGTCTTCGACGAACTGCACGCCGAGGGGAGGCTGTCGTGACCGCTCCGGCCGTGGAACCGCGCGGGACCGTGCCCGGCGGCCTGTCCTCCCTCTTCCGCCTCCGCTCGACCCGGAGGCCGACCGGATGGCGGCCTTCACCGTCGCCGGCCCCTCGGACCGCGCCGCCTTCGACGCCCGCTGGGAGCGGTCCCTCGGCGACCCCGGGACCGTGAGCCGGACGGTGCTCTCGGCGGTGAGGTCGTCGGCGGCGCGCGGGGAGACGGTGGAGGAGTACTTGCCGGTGCTGCGCTGGCGGCGGCTCAGGCGGGGGCGGTCTCGACAGCTCCCGGTCCCGAGCCGGCCGGGCCCGCCGGTCCCGCCGGCTCGGGGCCGGCCTGCTCGGGGCCGGACGACTCGGGAAGGACCGCGTCGCGCCGCAGCAGGGCCGCGTAGCGCCCGTCGCGCGCGACGAGTTCGTCGTGGGTGCCGCGCTCGGCGATCCGGCCGCCTTCCAGGACGACGATCTGGTCGGCGTCGCGGATGGTCGACAGGCGGTGGGCGATGGTCAGCGTGGTGCGGCCCGTGGCCAGTGCGTCGACGGCCCGCTGGACCGCCTGCTCGGTGCGGGTGTCCAGGGCGCTGGTGGCCTCGTCGAGGATGAGGACGGGCGGGTCGCGCAGGATGGTGCGGGCGAGCGCCAGGCGCTGCTTCTCCCCTCCGGAGAAGCGGTACCCGCGCTCGCCGACGAGGGTGTCGTAGCCCTCGGGCAGCGAGGCGATGTGGTCGTGGATCTGGGCGGCGCGGGCCGCTGCCTCGATCTCGGCGTCGGTGGCGCCGGGGCGGGCGAAGCGGAGGTTGTCCGCGACGGAGGCGTGGAAGAGGTACGTCTCCTGGGACACCACGCCGACCGTCCGGGCCAGGGTGTCGAAGTCCAGTTCCCGTACGTCGATCCCGTCGATGGTGACCCGGCCGCCGGTGACGTCGTACAGCCTGGGCACCAGGTAGCTCAGCGTGCTCTTGCCGGAGCCGGTGGCGCCGACGACGGCGAGGCTGCTGCCCGCCGGGACGGTCAGGTCGATGCCGCTGAGCGTGGGGGTGGCCGAGCCCGGGTCGTAGGAGAAGCTGACGTTCTCGAAGCGGACCTCGCCGCGCGCCCGCTCCAGCCTCACGGGCCGGGCGGGCTCGGTGATGTCCACCGGCAGGTCCAGGTACTCGAAGATGCGCTGGAAGAGGGCGAGCGAGGTCTGCACCTGCACGCCTGTGCTCAGCAGTGAGACGGTCGGGCGCAGCAGGCCCTGCTGGAGGGTGACGAAGGCGACCAGGGTGCCGATGGAGAAGGCCGGGCCGCCGAGGTGGAGGAGCAGACCGGCCGCCCAGTACAGCAGCGCCGGGATGGCCGCCATGATGATGCCGATGACCGACATGCGCCAGCGTCCGGCCATGTTGGAGCGGATCTCCAGATCCGCCAGCCGCTCCGACTCCTCGGAGAAGGAGCGGGTGAGGGAGTCGGCGCGGCCCATGGTGCGGCCCAGCAGGATGCCGCTGACCGACAGCGACTCGGTCACCATCGCCGACATCGCCGCCATCTGCTTCTGCCGCCGGGTGGCGATCTTCTTGCGTTCCCGCCCCACCCGGCGGCTTATCCAGACGAACAGCGGCATCAGCAGCAGGGAGACCAGCGTCAGCCGCCAGTCCAGCACCAGCATGGCCACGATCGTCGCCACCACGCTGGTGAGGTTGGAGACCAGGGAGGTCGCGGTGGAGGTGACCGTGGCCTGCATCCCGCCGATGTCGTTGGCGATGCGGGACTGGACCTCGCCGGTGCGGGTGCGGGTGAAGAACGCCAGGGGCATCCGCTGGAGCTTGTCGTAGACCCCGGTGCGCAGGTCGTGCATGACGTGCTGGCCGACGGTGGTGCTGATCAGCGTCTGGAGGACGTTGAAGACGCTGGTCAGCACCGCCGTGGCGATCATGCCGAGGGCGAGGAGGGAGAGCAGGCCGGTGCGCTGCTCGGGGATGGCCACGTCGAGGATCTCGCGCAGCAGGAACGGCGAGGCGACCGACACCAGCGAGGAGGCTCCGACCAGCAGTCCCACCACGGCCAGCCGCCCTCGGTAGGGGCGGAAGAGGCGCAGGACGCGGCGGATCTGGGCGGGCGGCTGCGGCTCGTCCTTCCGCCTCTGCGGTGGGGTCCAGTCGGGTTCGTCGCGGTGCAATGCGCTCCTTCGGCGGTCGGCGGTCGGCGGCCGACGCTCGGCGGGCCGGCGGGGGCAGGCGGGGCCGGCCCCGGCTCACCAGCCTACGATCGCCCGCCCGCCGGTCGCCCTCCCGGCGCGGCCGGGCCCGGGCGCGCCGCGCCCGGGCGGTGGCCGGAAGGCCACCGGCCGGCGAGCGGCGGGCCGCCGGTCAGGAGGCGAGGCTCTGCCTGTCGCCCATCACGATGACCGGGTGCTGTGCCGGATCCAGGGTGCGCAGCAGGTACTCCATCGCGGCCCTGGAGAGGCTGACACAGCCGGAGGTCCCGCTGCCGTGGTCCATGTGCAGCCAGATGCCGCCGCCCTTCTCCCGGCCCAGGGGACGGGTCGGGTCGTTGGGCGGGACGCCCCTGACGCGGTTGTAGTCGATGGCGATGACGTAGTCGAAGTCGTGCCGGTATCTCTCGGGCCAGTGGCGCGGCGCGGCGAAGGCGGCGGAGCGGGTGTACGGCAGCTTCGTCCCGGGGTCGGGGAGGACGCCGCCGGAGTCGGAGAGGGTGAAGACGCCGACCGGGCTGCGCTTGTCGTTCTCGCGGTGGTCCGGCGTCCAGCCCCGCTTGCCGTTGTGGGCGGGCCAGCGGCGCTCGCGCGTCCAGGTCTCGCCGCGCCGGATGTAGAGGGCGACCGTGGCGTCCTCGGAGTCCCTGCCCGCGCCGTGGACGGCGACGACCTGCCGGGCCGATTCGGGGATCTCGGCGAGGAGGCGCTCACCGACGCCGGGGATGCGGCGGGCCCCGGCTCCGGACGGGGAGGGCGGCTGCGACGCCTCCTGCCGGGGCCGGGAGGGGGGATCGGTCCCGGCAGGACCCCCGCCTCCGCAGCCCGCGAGCAGCAGGAGCGCCGTCGCGGCGGCGCAGATCGCCGACACCCTGCGCCGGGCGCCGGGTCCGAACCGTGTACCGGGCCTGCCCATGCCGTACATCGTCCCATCCTCCGGGCGGAAAACCCTTTGCCCTCCCGCCGGATATGACGGAAGGCTTGCACGGTCGTTTCCGCTTCTCCGCCATCGAGACCGTTTCCGGGGCGTCATGCGCATTCGCGATCTTCCATATCCCGATCCCGGCGACCCCGACGTACGGTCCGGGTTCCGCCTCATGCTCTGGCTGTGGCGCTCACAGCTGGGCGGCCAGCTGAAGGCGCTGGCCTGGGGGACGCTCCACATGGCGGCGGTGGCCTCCTTCCCCCTGGCCGTGGGCATGGCCGTACAGGCGGCCGCCGAGCGCTCCGGGGACCGGCTGGTCGCCGCGGGCGCCCTGACGGCGGTGCTGGGCCTGGCCGTCACCGTCGGCGACACCATGCTGCACCGCGCGGCCGTCACCAACTGGATCACCGCCGCGGCGCGGGTGCAGCAGCTGCTGGCCCGGCGGACCGCCGAGCTGGGGGCCGCCCTGACCCGGCGGGTGGCGGCCGGCGAGGTGGTGGCCGTCTCCACGGGGGACATCGAGAAGATCGGCTGGTTCGTCGAGGCCGTCTCCCGCTTCGGCGCCGCTTCGCTGACCACGGCCGGGGTGTGTACGGCACTGGTGGTGTACGAGCCGCTGCTGGGTGCCGTGGTGACACTGGGCGTGCTGGTGCTGGTGTCGGCCGTACTGCCCCTGCTGCCGCCGGCGACCCGCCGGGCGGACGCGCAGCGCGCGAAGGCGGGGCGGGCCACCGAGCTGGCCGCCGACACCGTGGCCGGGCTGCGGGTGCTGCGCGGCATCGGGGGCGAGGAGCTGTTCCTCGACCGGTACCGCAGGGCCTCGCAGGAGGTGCGGCGGGCGGCGGTGCGGACCGCGCGGATGTGGTCGCTGATCGATGCCGTGCAGGTGGTGCTGCCGGGTCTGCTGCTGATCGCGGTGGTCTGGCTGGGCACGCGACTGGCCCTGGACGGCAGGATCGCCGTGGGAGAGCTGGTGACGGTGTACGGCGCGGTGACCTTCCTGCTCTTCCCGTTGCGGCTCTTCCAGGAGATCGCCATGGCCTACTCCTTCTCCCGGCCCTCGGCCGAGCGGGCCGCCCGGGTCCTGGCTCTGCGCCGCCTGACGCGGGCGGGCGCAGCGCGGGCGGGCGGTGGTGCGCGGCTGCCGCACGGCGACCTGTACGACCCGGTGAGCGGACTGCTCGCGCCGGCCGGGGATCTGACGGCGGTGGTGTGCGGCGACCCCGACGCGGCCGGGCGGCTCGCCGAACGGCTGGGCGGGCACGGCACCGGCCCCGGAACGGACGGGCCGTCGGTGCTGCTGGGCGGGGTCGCCCTGGACGACGTGCCGCTGGAGGCGGCCCGTACCGCCGTGCTGGTCCAGGACAAGGACCCGGTGCTGCTGTCGGGCACCCTGGGGGAACTGCTCGACGTACCGTCGTCGGGCGCGGTCGCACCCGGACGGGCGCTGGAGGCGGCCCAGTGCGGCGATGTGCTCGCCGCACTGGCACGCGCCGGGGGCGCCCCGGGCGGCGACCCGATGCGGGCCCGGATCACCGAGCGCGGCAGATCGCTGTCGGGCGGCCAGCGCCAGCGGCTGGCGCTGGCCCGGTCGCTGGTCGCCGACCCGCAGGTGCTGGTGCTGGACGAACCGACCAGCGCCGTCGACTCGCACACCGAGGCACGTGTCGCCGACGCCCTGCGCCGACTGCGCGCCGGCCGCACCACGGTGGTGTTCTCCTCCAGCCCTCTGCTGCTGGACCGGGCCGACCGGGTGGTGTTCGTCTCCGGCGGCGAGGTGACCGCCGTCGGCACGCACCGGGAGCTGCTGGCGGACGAGCCCGGATACCGCGCGGTGGTCGCCCGCGAGGCCGGCGGCGATGACAACGGCACCGCAGGCACCGGCGGGGTCACGGCCGGTACGGCCGGGGTCCGGGAGCCGCGGCGGCACGAGCAGATGGAGGAGAACGCATGATCGGCGTCGCACCGCCCGCCCACGATCCCGCCGCGTCCGAGTCGGCCGCGACCCTGCCGGTCGGTGCGCCGGGGACCGTGCGCGCCTACGTCGGCGAGCTGGTCCGGCGCCACCGCGGGCCGTTCGCCGTACTGGTGTCGGTGAACGCCGTCGCGGTGCTGGCCTCCATGGTCGGCCCCTATCTGCTGGGGCGTGTGGTGGAGGACCTCGCGGCGGGGGCCCGTGATCCGCACCTGGAGCGCACCGTCGTCCTGTTCGCCGTCGCCCTGGCCGTCCAGACGGTCTTCGTCCAGCAGGTGCGGCTGCGCGGGGCCGTGCTGGGCGAGCGGATGCTGGCGGATCTCCGCGAGGACTTCCTGGTCCGCTCGGTGCGGTTGCCGCCGGGGGTGCTGGAGCGGGCCGGTACGGGGGACCTGCTGTCCAGGATCACCACCGACATCGACCGGTTGGCGGGCGCCATGCGCGAGGCGGTGCCCCAGTTGTCGATCGGCGTCGTCTGGGCGGCGCTGCTGCTGGGCGCGCTCACGGCCACCGCGCCGCCGCTGGCGCTGTCCGTCGTGATCGCCCTGCCGGTGCTGCTGGTGGGCTGCCGCTGGTACTACCGGCGGGCACCCGGCGCCTACCGTTCCGAGGCGGCCGGCTACGCGGCCGTCGCCGCCGCCCTGGCCGAGACCGTGGACGCCGGGCGGACGGTGGAGGCCCACCGGCTGGGCCCGCGCCGGGTCGCCCTCTCCGAGCACCGCATCGGCCGGTGGACGGCCTGGGAGCGGTACACGCTGTGGCTGCGCACCGTCCTCTTCCCCGTCGTCAACGGCACCCATGTGCTGATCCTCGGCTCGGTGCTGATGCTGGGCGGGTTCTTCGTGCTGCGGGGCTGGATCTCGGTCGGCGAGCTGACGACGGGCGCGCTGCTGGCGCAGATGCTGGTGGAGCCGATCGGCCTGATCCTGCGCTGGTACGACGAGCTCCAGACCGCCCAGGTGTCCCTGGCCCGGCTGGTCGGGGTGCGGGAGATCGAGCCGGAGTCCGGCGACGGCGCACTGCTCCCGGACGGCCGCGAGGTGCGGGCCGAGGAGGTGCGGTTCGGCTACGGCGAGGGCGGCGACGTGCTGCACGGGGTGTCGCTGGACGTCACGCCCGGCACGCGGGTCGCGCTGGTGGGGCCGTCGGGGGCGGGCAAGTCCACGCTGGGCCGGCTGCTGGCGGGGATCTACTCGCCGCGGGCGGGCGAGGTCACGCTCGGCGGTGCCGAGCTGGCCCGGATGCCCGCGGAACGGGTACGCGAGCACGTGGCGCTGGTCAACCAGGAGCACCATGTCTTCGTCGGCTCGCTGCGCGACAACCTGCTGCTGGCGAACGCGGACGCCGGTGACGCCGAGCTGTGGGCCGCCCTCGCCGCGGTGGACGCCGACGGCTGGGCCCGGGAGCTGGCCGACGGCCTGGACAGCGAGGTCGGCTCGGGCGGGGAGGCGATCACCCCGGCCCAGGCCCAGCAGATCGCGCTGGCCCGGCTGGTGCTGGCCGACCCGCACACCCTGGTCCTGGACGAGGCGACGTCCCTGCTGGACCCGCGCGCGGCCCGGCATCTGGAGCGCTCGCTGGCGCGGGTGCTGGAGGGGCGCACCGTGGTGGCGATCGCGCACCGGCTGCACACCGCGCACGACGCGGATGTGATCGCGGTCGTGGAGGACGGCCGGATCAGCGAGCTGGGAAGCCACGGTGAGCTGGTCGCCGCCGACGGCGCCTACGCCGCGCTGTGGCGGTCCTGGCACGGCTGATCCGGCCCCGGTTCGGCTCCGCCCCGGAGTGCTCCGGGGCGGAGCCGAACCGGACGGGACGCCCGGCCGGGGACGGCTCGGCCGACGAGGGCTCGGCCGAGGAGGGCTCAGCCGAGGAAACCCACGGCCCACAGTCCGCTCAGCCCGCCGGCCAGCATGAAGCCGGGCATCAGGACCTGCACCTCGACCCAGCTGCCCGCCTTGAACCGCATGGGCTTGGGCGTGCCCAGCGGATACCAGCGTCTGCTTCCCACGGGGATCGGCCACAGGACCGGGCAGCCGGAGACGGTGATGGCGTCGCCGAGGTCGTGGACCAGGGCGCCCAGCACGATCGGCAGCCCCAGCCACAGGTACTCCTGGCCGGGCGCCGTGAACAGCCAGTCCGCCCCGTTTCCGGGCTTGTTCAGGATGTCCGCCAGGATCCAGGCGCTGGTGGCCCCCAGCAGCCACACCAGGACGTCGCTGGAGACCCGTGCCGCCCGCCACAGCAGGCCCTCGACGGCCAGCACCATGTGGACGAAGAGGATGCCCAGCACCGCCCAGCGTCCGCCGAGCATCGCGAAGGCCGCGAAACCGGCGCCCATCGCCACCGCCCACAGCCAGGTGTGGGTGAGGGTGCGGTGGCCTCCGGCGCGGCGCGGGTCGCCGGACATGCGGGTGGCCTTGTAGACCGCGCACGAGAGTTTCTCGATCACCATGCACAGCCATCTGGAGAGCGGACCGAAGGCACGGGAGATGGTCGCCGACTTGTGGTCCAGGTCGGGCGCGAGGGCCGCGCCCGCGCAGATCAGGGCGCCGACGACCAGGACCGGCCACGGCATCGGCCGGTCCAGGGCGTCCGCCACCGCTCCCACCCCCAGCCACGCCGCCGCTCCCGACAGTGAATGCGCCGGTCCCATCATGTGCGTCCCCACCCCATCGCGCTCGCTCCGCCGTTGTGCCGGTGGCACAGCGTAGTGCCGATGATCTTCGTGCGGTCGGCCGGTTCCCACCGGGGACGCCGCGGCAGGCAGTATGGAGGGCGTGACCCTTATCGATCAGATGCCGAGCACCGCAGACCCCGACACTCTCTACGAGGCCTTCTCCGGCTGGGCCGAGGGGCGGGGCATCACGCTCTACCCCGCCCAGGAGGAGGCGCTGATCGAAGTGGTCTCCGGAGCGAACGTCATCCTGTCCACGCCGACCGGGTCCGGCAAGAGCCTGGTCGCGGCCGGGGCCCACTTCGCCGCGCTCGCCCAGGACAAGGTCACCTTCTACACCGCCCCCATCAAGGCCCTGGTGTCGGAGAAGTTCTTCGACCTGTGCAAGATCTTCGGCACCGAGAACGTCGGCATGCTCACCGGCGACGCCTCGGTCAACGCCGACGCACCCGTCATCTGCTGCACCGCCGAGGTGCTCGCCTCCATCGCGCTGCGCGACGGCGCGGACGCCGACATCGGCCAGGTCGTGATGGACGAGTTCCACTTCTACGCCGAACCGGACCGCGGCTGGGCCTGGCAGATCCCGCTGCTGGAGCTGCCCCAGGCGCAGTTCGTCCTGATGTCGGCGACGCTCGGCGACGTGAGCCGGTTCGAGAAGGACCTGACGCGGCGCACCGGGCGTCCGACCGCCGTGGTGCGCTCCGCCACCCGGCCGGTGCCGCTGAGCTACGAGTACCGCACGACCGGTCTGACCGAGACGCTGACCGAACTGCTCGAAACCCACCAGGCGCCGGTGTACATCGTGCACTTCACCCAGGCCCAGGCGGTGGAGCGCGCACAGGCGCTGATGAGCATCAACATGTGCTCGCGCGCCGAGAAGGACGAGATCGCCAAGCTGATCGGCAACTTCCGTTTCACCACCACGTTCGGGCGGAACCTCTCGCGCTACGTCCGGCACGGCATCGGGGTGCACCACGCCGGGATGCTGCCGAAGTACCGGCGGCTGGTGGAGAGGCTGGCCCAGGCGGGCCTGCTGAAGGTGATCTGCGGCACCGACACCCTCGGGGTGGGCGTCAACGTGCCCATCCGCACGGTGCTGTTCACCGCGCTGACCAAGTACGACGGCAACCGGGTGCGGGTGCTGCGGGCACGGGAGTTCCACCAGATCGCGGGCCGCGCCGGCCGGGCCGGCTTCGACACGGCGGGCCTGGTCGTGGCCCAGGCCCCCGAGCACGTCGTCGAGAACGAGAAGGCCCTCGCCAAGGCGGGCGACGACCCGAAGAAGCGCCGCAAGGTGGTGAGGAAGAAGGCCCCGGAGGGCTTCGTCAACTGGAGCGAGCAGACCTTCGAGAAGCTGATCGCCTCCGAGCCGGAGCCCCTCACCTCCCGCTTCAAGGTGACCCACGCGATGCTGCTGTCCGTCATCGCCCGGCCCGGTGACGCCTTCGCCGCGATGCGCAAGCTGCTGGAGGACAACCACGAGGACCGGCGCAGCCAGCTGCGTCACATCCGGCGGGCGATCGCCATCTACCGCTCCCTGCTGGACGGCGGGGTCGTGGAGCAGCTGGACGTACCGGATGCCGAGGGGCGCCGCATCCGGCTGACCGTGGACCTCCAGCAGGACTTCGCCCTCAACCAGCCGCTGTCGACCTTCGCGCTCGCCGCGTTCGAGCTGCTGGACCCCGAGTCCCCCTCGTACGCGCTGGACATGGTCTCCGTGGTGGAGTCCACGCTGGACGACCCGCGGCAGATCCTGGCCGCCCAGCAGAACAAGGCCAGGGGCGAGGCCGTCGCGCAGATGAAGGCGGACGGCGTCGAGTACGAGGAGCGCATGGAGCGGCTGGCCGACATCGGCTACCCCAAGCCTCTGGAGGAACTCCTCTTCCACGCCTACGGCGTCTACCGCAAGAGCCATCCGTGGGTCGGCGACCACCCCCTCTCGCCCAAGTCCGTGATCCGCGACATGTACGAACGGGCCATGACCTTCGGGGAGTTCGTCTCCCACTACGAACTGGCCCGTACCGAGGGCATCGTGCTGCGCTACCTGGCCAGCGCCTACAAGGCACTGGAGCACACCGTGCCGGACGACCGGAAGTCCGAGGACTTCCAGGACATCGTCGAGTGGCTGGGCGAGATGGTGCGCCAGGTCGACTCCAGTCTGCTGGACGAGTGGGAGCAGCTGGCCAACCCCGAGGACGAGACGGCCGAGGAGGCCCAGGACCGCGCCGACCAGGTCAAGCCCGTCACCGCCAACGCCCGTGCCTTCCGCGTGCTGGTGCGCAACGCGATGTTCCGGCGGGTGGAGCTGGCCGCCCTGGACAAGGTCGAGGAGCTGGGCGAACTGGACGCCGAGGCCGGCTGGGACGCCGACGCCTGGGCCGAGGCCATGGACGCGTACTGGGAGGAGTACGACGAGCTGGGTACCGGTCCCGACGCCCGCGGCCCGAAGCTGCTGCGGATCGAGGAGCGTCCCGAGGACGGTCTGTGGCGGGTGCGGCAGACGTTCGCCGACCCCGAGGGCGACCACGACTGGGGAATCACCGCCGAGGTCGACCTCACGGCCTCCGACGAGGAGGGCCGCGCGGTGATCAAGGTCATCGACGTGGGGCAGCTGTGACGGCGGCAGGGGAACGCTCGAGGAGGCGGGACCGGTGACCGGAGCGAGCAGGCCGGCCGATTCCGGCGGACCGGCCGAGCGTCTGGTGGATCTGCTCGACCTGGAGCGGATCGAGGAGAACATCTTCCGCGGGCACAGCCCCGACGAGCCGCTGCAGCGCGTCTTCGGCGGCCAGGTCGCCGGGCAGGCGCTGGTCGCGGCCGGACGCACCACCGACGGGGAGCGTCCGGTGCACTCGCTGCACGCGTACTTCCTGCGCCCCGGGGTGCCCGGGGTGCCGATCGTGTACCAGGTCGAGCGGGTGCGGGACGGGAGATCGTTCACCACCCGGCGTGTGGTGGCCGTGCAGCAGGGTCGGACGATCTTCAATCTGACCGCGTCCTTCCATCGTGGTGAGCCGGGTTTCGAGCATCAGCTGCCGATGCCCGGGGTGCCCGATCCGGAATCGCTGCCGAAGCTGGTCGACGAGATCCGCGAGCACCTGGGTTCGATGCCCGAGCCCCTGGAGCGCATGGCGCGCCGCCAGCCGTTCGACATCCGGTACGTGGAGCGGCTGCGCTGGAGTGCGCGTGATCTCGAGGGTGTGGAGCCGCGCAGTGCGGTGTGGATGCGCGCGGTGGGACCGCTGGGCGACGACCCGCTCGTCCACACCTGCGCCGTCACCTACGCCAGCGACATGACGCTGCTGGACGCGGTACGTCTGCCCGTCGAGCCCCTGTGGGGGCCGCGCGGTTTCGACATGGCCTCCCTGGACCACGCGATGTGGTTCCACCGGCCGTTCCGTGCCGACGAGTGGTTCCTCTACCAGCAGGAGTCACCCGTCGCGACCGGCGCCCGCGGGCTCGCGCGAGGACAGATCTACGACCGGCGGGGGCGGCTGCTGGTATCCGTGATGCAGGAGGGGCTCTTCCGGAGGAAGCGGGACTGAGCCCCTTCCACCCCCTCCGCCGGCTCCCCGCCCCTGTGCCGGCCGGTGCTCCCGCACCGGCCGGCACAGGGGCGGGCCGACCGCGCCGTGCTCAGGGCCAGCGTCAGGCCCAGCCGGTGCCAGAGGATCTCCTCCTCGCCGTCGGCGGTGAGCAGACCTCGCACGACCCTCCTGGCCGCGAGGGACTCCGGCCGGGCGGTGGTCAGCTGCGGCCGCAGTTCCTCCAGCCGGGCCCGCTCGGCCGGATCCGGCACGGCCTCCTCCAGCACGTCCGGGGTGAGCACCGCGGCGTGGGCGGCGGCCGCCGCCCACGGATCGTCCGTCCGGCGGACCGCCTGGGCGATCCGCCGGTTGCGCCAGTGGCGCGGACGCCAGTCCTCTCCCTCGGCCAGGATGCGCCGCAGCCCTTCGGGCAGCGGGCCGCCGAGCAGCGCCGGCTGGTGCTCGGCCACGTCCCGCAGCTCGCTGGCGAGGTAGAGCCAGACCACCGCCCGGTACCGGTTGAGGGAGAAGCGCACCGGGCCGAAGCAGCCGGCACGGGCCAGTCGCGTGAAACGCAGCGGAGTGACGCCCAGCAGTCCGGCGCCCTCCCGCGCACCGACCAGACGCAGCCGCTCACGCAAAGTGGCCGGAAATCCCTCCTCCGCGCGCACCCGGGCCAGCTCGGCCACCGGTACCCGCCGGCGGTGGTTCTCCCGACGCGGCGCCACCGTCGCCAGCGCGCCCAGCTCCACGGCCAGTTCCAGCTCCCTCGGCCTGATTCCCAGCATCCGGTGCGCCTCGCCCAGCGGCACGGCCTCCGCCGCCTCCGCCTCCTGAGTACCGACCGTCTCCGCCCGTACCAGTCCGACCGGCATGGTGATCCCCCTGCGCATCTCGACGACTACCGTGTGCGACGAAGGTAGCCCGCTGTCGAACCGCTCCGGGGAGCCTGTGGAAAACCTGGAGAAAGCCCTGGTGGGACTGTGTCGGCAACGGCCTGCGACGGCTCGGGCGATTCGGACGGCCCGGGGACGGCCCGTCCCCGGGCCGTCCCGCTCAGCGCCCGTTGCGCATGGCCACGCCCAGGTGCTCGCCGACCCGGTTCACCAGCAGGGTCGTCTCGTAGGCGATCTGGCCCATGTCGGCCTCCGCCTCGGCGAGCACGCACAGACAGCTGCCGTCCCCGGCGGCCGTCACGAACAGCACTCCCTCGTCGAACTCGATCATCGTCTGCCGCGCCCGGCCCACGTGGAAGTGCTCTCCCGTGCCCCTGGCCAGGCTGTGCAGCCCGGACGCGACGGCGGCCAGGTGTTCCGCCTCGCTCCTCTCCAGGCTCTGGGCGGCTCCGGTGACCAGCCCGTCGTTCGAGAGCACCAGCGCATGCCGCACCGAAGGCATCCGCTGCGTCAGATCGTCCAGCAGCCAGTCCAGCTCACTGCTCAGCGCCATCCCCGATTCCCCCTTCTCATGGTCACGCGGTGCCAGCCTTACCCACGACGGGCCCCGGGGCAACCACCGATCTCGGCCGCCCGTGACCCGCCGGAACCGGAAGGAAACCGGAAGCAGGGGTACCGGGATCGGCCACCGGGAAAAGCACCGACAGTGGACGATGACGACCGTATGACGGAGTACGACGGGACGCGCGTGCTGGAATTCTCCACCGAGGGGACCGCCGACTGGGACGCCCGCTTCCCCGACGACGGCCCGGCCTATGACGCCGCCGTGGCCGAGCTGGGGCTGTTCACCGGCGACACGGTGCTGGACGCCGGCTGCGGCACCGGCCGCGCGCTGCCCGCGCTGCGCGCGGCGGTCGGCAGACGGGGCACCGTGCTGGGCGTCGACCTCGCCCCGGCGATGCTGGAGGTCGCCGTCCTGGCGGGACGGCACCGCGGCGCACTGCTGACCGTCGCCGACGCCGCCCGGCTGCCGCTTCGCGACGGAGTGCTGGACGCGGTGTTCACCGCCGGCCTGGTGCCGCACCTGCCCGACCCGGCCGCCGGTCTGCGGGAGCTGGCCCGGGTGGTCCGGCCCGGAGGCCGTCTCGCGCTGTTCCATCCGGCCGGGCGCGCCGCTCCGGCGGCCCGGCACGGGCGCCCGCCGGGGTACGACGGCCTGCGGGCCGAGCCGAACCTCCGCCCGCTGCTGGCGGCCGCGGGCTGGCGCCTGGCCTCCTGTGCCGACGAGGACCACCGGTACCTCGCGCTGGCCGTACGCGCCTGAGCGCCGCGTACACGGGCACCGGCGGGCGCACGGGCCGCGAAAGGCGCCCCGGTGTGTCCCCGGTCTCTCGACGCCGCGCCCCTCCCGTGGCTAGGGTGCGCGGACGATGTCCGGAGAGTCCGGAGAGGAGGCCTGCGTGGCAGAGGCACAGGACACGCGCGGCGGGAGCGACGACGCGCTGTACGTGCTGACCGCGGCACTGCTCACCCCCGCGCAGTTCCCGAGCGTCCTCGGTGACGACTACCCCGAGGCGTGCGCCGCCCTGGGGCTGGAGCCGTACGCGGAGGGCCACGGCCTCGTCCTCGGCCAGGACGGGCAGGGCGCGCGCTGGACGGTCGTCACCGAGGACGTGTCCCTCGTGGCGTGCGCGATCGCCGCCTGGGACTGCGGCGTGGAGTACGACCTGTCCCCGGACGAGCGGACGATCGCCGCCGTGCTGCCCGGCTGGCCGCTGGCGCTGGCGGTGGCCGCGCCCGGCGTCCCCGCCCCCCACGATCCCGAGCCCGATCCGGAGCTGGACGGCGGCCTGGCCCCGCTGTCCCCGCCGGACACCTCGCGCTGGGGCCCTGCACAGCGACGGCTGGGCGCGGACGAGATCGCGCTGCAGTGGGCGAACTGGCGCGCCCGGGTCGACGCGGACGTGACGTTCGTCGAGCCGGGCGAGAACCCCGACAGCAGGGTGCGGCGCGTGCTGGAGGAGGCCCGCGGCTACGTGCACTCCCCGCCGCCGGCCGGCAGGATCCGTTCCGCCTTCGCCACCGAGGAGGCCCGGACCCTGCGCGCGGACGGGCCCGGCTGGAGCCTGGTGGCCCGGACCGACGACATCGCGTTCGTCCTGCTGGACGACGAGCCCGGCGAGGTGCTCCCGGTGGGCCGCGGCTCGGAGCTGCCGGGTCTGCTCAAGGCCCTGGACGAGCTGGCGGTGCGGCCGGACGCGGTGGCCTGAGCCCGCCCGGGCCGGCCGTGCGGGCCGCCGGCCGCGCCCCGGGTCAGCGTCCGAGCTCCTTGCGGCTCACGCGCCGCACCCTGCGCCGCTGCGAGGGGTCGAGGGCCAGGTAGGCGACCGCCGGCACGCCGACGACCACCGCCAGCGCTATCAGGAAACTGCCGGTCAGCGCCCACAGCAGCAGCCCCACCGCCACACCGCCGACGGCGATCTTTCCACGGTTGGTCATCTTCCACGCCTCCTCCGGCGGCGGTGCGACCGCCGCTCACTCAGGGGAACGTGCGTACGGGCCGTCTGGTTCCGCACCTTTCCCACCGTGCCGGAGAGGCCCCGCCGGAGAGACCCCCGCCGGGAGAGACCCGCGCCGGAGAGAGCGGAGAACGAGGCCGGCGGCGGCCCGCGGAAGCCGCGGGCCGCCGCCGCCGCCTCCCCGCCCCGGCCGTACCGGGGTCCGGCCGGGCCGCGTCAGGGCTGTGTCAGAGGTGTGTCAGAGGTGCGTCAGGCCAGGCTCTCCATCACGGGGTAGTAGCCCCCGGACTGGCCGGCCGCCTTGGGGTGGTACGAGTTGGTGATGTTGAGCCAGTCGACGCTGTGCAGCCATGAGTCGCCGGAGCAGATCTCGTGACCGGTGAACCTGCCGCGGACGTCGCCGAAGGCGAAGCCGTGGTTGGCGACGCGCTTGGCGATGGTGTCGCTCAGGTGGTCGGCGGCGTCGTTGATGGCCGCGCGCGACCGCTCGCTGAGGCCCACCACACAGCTGCCGCTGAGCTTGTAGAAGCGGGGGTAGTTGAGGACGACGACCCGGGCGTTGGGCGCCTTGCCGCGGATGGCGTTGTACACCGCGTCGAGCCTGCTCGGAAGGGTGTTGGAGATGTAGGCGCGGGCCTCGTTGATGCGTGCGATGCACGCGCTCTCGCCCTGCAGGACACAGGTGGTCATGGCGTCGGCGAAGCCGGCGTCGTTGCCGCCGACGGAAATGCTCACGAGGGTGGTGCCCGATGTCAGGGGGCCGAGCTGGTTGTTGATGACGTCGGTGGTCTTGGCGCCGGAGCAGGCGGTGAAGTGGAAGGAGGCGGGTGCGTTCGCGTTCTTCCACAGCACCGGGTACGCCTTGGTGCTGCGCTTGCAGGATCCGCTGGAGCTGTCGTAGCTGCCGGCTCCGACTCCGGAGGAGTAGGAGTCGCCGAGCGCGACGTAGGAGGTGGCCGCGGCTTCCTGGGCGGATGCCACGCCCGCGCCGCCGATTCCGAGTCCGACGAGGGCGGCGAGGGTGACCGCCACGGACCCGAGACGGGACAACTTCATGGAGCCTCCTGGGTGTGGAGGGGTGGGGGGGAAGAGATGTGCCTACTACGTAGTAGCAGTGCGGAACGCTTTCAGGAAGTGTCCATGCCAAAAATGATTCGACGTTCAGCTGAACAACCGGCTTGCATCGCCCCAGGTAACGGCCCGTCTCCCGACAAATGGTCAACTGTTCGGCCGGGCGGTCCTCTTGAGCCCATCGGCTCACTCCCGGCCGGGCCGGGCCCCTCGGGGCACGCACGAGGTGAGCGTTCTCGTCGGGAAGGGGAGGAATGTCCCTCCAGGAGGCGGAGCTCGCGAGGCCCCGGCCCCCACCGGCCGGGGCCTCGCCGTTTCAGCGCTTGAGGCCGACCCCGCCGTAGAGCGCGACGCGGCGCAGTTCGCCGGGCTCGGGCACCGGCCCGTCCGGCCGCCACAGCGGGAGCTGCACCAGCCCGGGGTCGATGAGGTCCCAGCCGTCGAAGAACGACAGGATCTCGGCGTGGCCGCGCAGGCTGACCTGGGCGGTGGCGTTCCGGTAGACGCCGGTGCCCTCCTCCACCCGCTGCTCCTCGTGGAAGTCCGGGGTGCCGTGGGTGAGGACGAGACAGCTTCCCGGGGGCAGCGCGCCGCCGAGCGCGGCCACGAGTCCGGCGGGATCCTCCTCGTCCTTGACGAAGTGCAGGACGGCGACGAGGAGCAGGGCCACCGGCCGGCCGAAGTCGATCAGTTCCCGGACGGCCGGATGCTCGATGACGGCCTCGGGCTTGCGGGCGTCGGCCAGGACGAACTCCGCGTTGCCCGCGCCGGTGAGCTTGGCGTCGGCGTGGACGGAGACGATGGGGTCGTTGTCGACGTACACCACGCGGGTGTCGGGGGCCGCGGCCCGGGCCAGTTCATGGGTGTTGGGCGAGGTGGGGATGCCGGTGCCGACGTCGATGATCTGACGGATGCCCAGCTCCCCCACCACCGTCCGCACCGCGCGGCCGAGGAAGTCCCGGTTGGCCCGGGCGCTCACCCGTACGTCCGGGGCCACCCTCATCAGGCGTTCGGCGGCCTCGCGGTCCACCTCGTAGTTGTCGCTTCCGCCCAGGTAGTAGTCGTACATACGGGCCGGGTGCGGCCTGCTGGTGTCGATCTGCTCGGGCGTGAAGCCCTCGTGCGCCTGGTGGATCCGATGGGGCTGGTCGGTCATGCCGTCGCCGTCCTCGTCGTGGTCTCGTCGATCCTCAACACGGGCTCTGCGCGGGGGATACGGGATGTGCGGAACGCGCGGGCTCCTGGACGAGCAGGAAGTCGGCCTCCCCTGCCTTGACACCCTGGATGAACCTCGCCATCGCGTGGTGGGCGTATATCAGAGCGGGTCCGTCGGGGTCGGTGGACTGGCGCAGCGCCACCCTCCCGTCCGCCAGCCGCATGGCCTCCACACAGCTCCCGCCGTTGCCGCCGCTCCACGGCTTGTACCAACCCTCACTCCCCAACTGCCGGGCGGGCATGCCGTTGTAGACGCGTTTCCTCATGGGGTGGTTCACAGCTCCTTGCGCAGGCCGTCCAGGACGGCCTCGGTCCGTCGCACCGGCGCCGCCTGTGCGCACATCCGGTCCAGCGCCTCCTGGAACGCCGAGACGTCATCGCGCTGGTCGAAGTAGACGGCGCCCACCAGGCTCTCGCTGTAGGCGACGTCGGGCAGTTCCGGAATGGGGAACCGGAAGATGTGGAAGGGCCCGTACATGGCCGGGTGCGGCCCGGCGGCGAAGGGCATGACCTGCAGGCGCACCGTCGGCATCGAACACGCCTCGATCAGGCGGGAGATCTGCCCGCGCATGACCTCGGCCCCGCCGATGGGCCTGCGCAGCACGGTCTCGTCCATCACCACCCACAGCAGGGGCGGTTCGTCGCGTGCGAGCAGCCGCTGGCGTTCCAGCCGCAGGGCGATGCCGCGCTCGATCTCCTCCTCGCGGGCGTGCGGCATGCCCGCGCGCAGCACGGCGCGGGCGTACTCCTCGGTCTGGAGGAGCCCGGGCACGTAGTGCGGCTCGTAGGCGCGGATGACGTGGGACTCGCTCTCCAGGCTGACGAAGGCGCTGAACCAGTCGGGCAGCACGTCGCGGTAACGGTGCCACCAGCCGGGCCGGTTGGCCTCGCGGGCGAGGGAGAGGAAGCTGTCGATCTCCGACTGCTCGGTGACGCCGTAGGTGCGCAGCAGCTTCTCGACGTAGGGGATCTTCAGGCCGACCTCGGCCCGCTCCATCCGGCGGATCGTGGCGTGCGTGACGTCGAGCGCCTCGGCGGCCCGCTCGTAGGTCAGCCCCGCCCGCCGCCGCAGGTCGCCCAGCCGTCTGCCGAGCACCACCCGCAGGACCGTGGGGGCGCCGCCCGCCCTGGTGTCAGCCACAGCACCCCTCCGCACTCCAACCGTCCTGCCGGCAGCGGCAGTTTGTCATGCCGTCTGATCACCCCGACAGGATGGCATGTACGTTTCTGCAAACAACAGATTGATCCTTGCCAGATGTTGTCCACACCCCTCACACTGAGGACGTGGCTTACTTTTCCGATGTTCGCCCGCTGGAGCGCACCGGAGGGTCCGTCGACAGGCCCCTGCGGGACGCGTTCCGTCTCCCGGCCATCGGCGCCTCCGTGGCCGAGGCCCGCAGAAGGGTCCTCGCCCGGCTGACGGAGTGGGACATCGGAACGGTGATCCGCGACGACGCGCAGCTGGTCGTCTCCGAGCTCTTCACCAACGCCGTGCGGCACACCGACAGCGAGAGGGTCGACTGCGAACTGCGCGTCACGGGTGTACGGCTCCGGCTGGCGGTCACCGATCAGGGGTCCGGCCACGCCCGGTACGCCGGGGGCGCGGCGCAGGCCCCCGCGGCGGACCCCCGCGGCGAGGGGGAGAACGGACGCGGGCTGCTGCTGGTCAGCGCCCTGGCGGAGGCCTGGGGGATACGGCCGGGCGCCGGCGGCAGGGGCCACATGGTCTGGGCGGAACTGGGCTTCGGCTCCTCCGCCCCGTGACGCGGGACCGCCCGGCCTTGGCGGGGGAGGCCGGGCGGTCCCGTCTCGAACACGGCGCTCCCCCACCAGGGCCACCGGTGTACGGTAAGCGCTTGCCAGGCCGCGCCCGTCCCGCCTCCCCGTTCTGGAGCCCCAAGTGAGCACGGACCACCGCCCCGCCCGCCCCGGCAGTCCGGCCCCCGGCGAGCCGCCGCGCCTGTGGTACCCCCGCCCCGCCGCCGAATGGCTCCAGGCCCTGCCGGTGGGCAACGGCCGCCTGGGAGCCATGGTGTTCGGCGGTACGGACGGCGAGCGGCTCCAGCTCAACGAGGACACCCTGTGGGCCGGCGGCCCGCACGACTACGACAACCCCCGGGCCCTCGCCTCCCTCCCCGAGGTCCGCCGGCTGGTGTTCGAGGGGCGGTGGGACGAGGCCCAGGCCCTGGTGGATTCCGATCTGATGGGCGTCCCCGTCAAGCAGCTCCAGTACCAGACCGTCGGTGACCTGCGCCTGTCCTTCCCCGGGGACGGCGAGACCACCGGTTACCGGCGCGAACTCGACCTCGCCACCGCCGTCGCCTCGGTGGAGTACGCGCGCGGCGGAGTGCGCCACCGCCGCGAGGTGTTCGCGAGCGCGCCGGACCAGGTGATCGTGGTCCGGCTGACCGCCGACGCCCCCGGCGCGATCTCCTTCACCGCACGCCTCGACAGCCCGCTGCGCTCCGCCTCCTCCTCCCCCGCCCCGCACACCGTCGCCCTGGACGGCTCCGGCGACGACGCCCAGGGCATCGCGGGCCTGCTGCGTTTCCGCTGCCTGGTCCGGGCGGTAGCCGAGGGAGGCGCCGTGCGCTCGGTGGGCGGGGAGCTGCACGTCGAGGAGGCGAACGCCGTCACCCTGCTGGTCTCGGCCGCCACCAACCACCGCGACTGGCGCGGCGTGGAGGAAGATCCCGGCGCGGCGGCCGCCCGCGCCGCCGCACCGGTGGAGGCGGCCGCCGCCCGGCCCTACGCCGAGCTGCGCGCCCGCCACGTCCGCGACCACGCCGCGCTGTTCGACCGCGTACGGCTGGAACTGCCGGTCACGCCCGCCGCCGCGCTGCCGACCGACGAGCGGGTGGCACGCTTCGCGGACGGTGAGGACCCGCATCTGGTGGCGCTGTACTTCGCCTACGGCCGCTATCTGCTCATCGCCTGCTCCCGCCCCGGCACCCAGCCCGCGAACCTCCAGGGGCTGTGGAACGACCTGACCGACCCGCCGTGGGGCGGCAAGTACACCATCAACATCAACACCGAGATGAACTACTGGCCGGCCGCCCCCGCCAACCTCCTGGAGTGCTGGGAACCGCTGTTCGGCCTGCTGGACGATCTGGCGGTCGCCGGGGCGCGCACCGCCCGGGCGTGCTACGGGGCGCGCGGCTGGGTCGCCCACCACAACACCGACCTGTGGCGCGGCACCGCGCCGGTGGACGGGGCGTTCTGGGGGATGTGGCCCACCGGCGGCGCCTGGCTGGCACTGTCGATCTGGGAGCACCACCGCTTCACCGGCGACGAGGCGAAACTGAGGGAGCGCTACCCGGTCCTGGCCGGCGCGGCGCGTTTCTTCCTCGACTGCCTGGTCGAGGACCCGGAGACGGGGGAGCTGGTCACCTGTCCGTCGATCTCCCCCGAGAACGCCCACCATCCCGGCCCCGGCGGCTCGTTGTGCGCGGGCCCGGCCATGGACAACCAGATCCTGGGCGACCTGTTCGAGGCCACCGCCGCGAGCGCCGAACTGCTGGGCGTGGACGAGGAGCTGGCGAAGGAGGCGCGGGCGGCGCGCGAGCGGCTGGCCCCGATGCGGATCGGGGAGCTGGGGCAGCTTCAGGAGTGGCGCGAGGACTGGGACGCGATCGCGCCCGAGCGCGGCCACCGGCACGTCTCGCACCTGTACGGGCTGCACCCGGGCGGCCGGATCACCCGGCGCGGCACCCCCGAGCTGTTCGAGGCGGCGCGCACCACGCTGGAGCTGCGGGGCGACGCGGGCACGGGCTGGTCGCTCGGCTGGAAGATCAACTTCTGGGCGCGGCTGGAGGACGGCGCGCGCTCCCACAAACTGCTGACCGACCAGCTCACCCCCGAGCGCACCGCCCCGAACCTCTTCGATCTGCACCCGCCCTTCCAGATCGACGGCAACTTCGGCGCCACCGCGGGGATCTGCGAGTGGCTGGTGCAGAGCCACGCCGGTGAGATCCACCTGCTGCCGGCCCTGCCGCCCGCACTGCCCGAGGGCTCGGTGCGGGGGCTGCTGGCGCGCGGCGGTTTCGAGGCGGCCCTCACCTGGCGCGGCGGCGCGCTGGCCGGAGCGGAGCTGCTCTCCCGCGCCGGGCGCCGGGCGCGGGTGCGCACGGCCGGCGAGGTCGCGGTCTCGTGCGACGGGCGGCCGGTGGAGAGCGTACGGCCGGAGGACGGGGTCGTGGAGTTCGAGACGGCGGCCGGGCGGGTCTACCGGCTGTCCCCGGCCTGAACCCGCCTCCGTGGCGGGCCGGCCCGCCACGGAGGCGGGAACTTTCCGGGAGCCGTCGTCCGTTCTCCATCACCAGGAGGTGCGTTGTGGGCACTGGAGACGCACGACGGGGAGAGGGCGACGGCGCCGGGAGAGACCCCTGGGACGACGTCGTGCTCGACGAGGACTTCATACGCGGCGCCGATGTGAGCGAGCCCGCCGCGCGTACGCGCATGCTGCGGGCCCGCTGGCGGGACAACCCGCCCGAGCCGCAGCCGTGGCGGGCGGACGAGCCCCCGGCGGGGTGGTTCTGGAGCAGGGGCCGCCGCAAGGGGCGCCGGTGGCGCCGCCGCCGCAAGGACGGCTGACACCGCCGGCCGTGCCCCTCGCGGCAGCGGGCGTGCGGAGGCGCGGGCCGCCACCCGCACCCCCGCAGGGGGCCTCGCCGGCTGCCTGCCGTTTCAGCCGCGGACGCCCAGCAGGTGCTCCAGCGCCAGCTGGTCCAGCCGCTCGAAGGCCATCCCGCGTCCGGCCGCGGCCTCCACGTCGAACTCCTCGAAGGCGGCGGTGTCGGCCAGCAGGTCGGCGGCGGTCTCGCCCTCGTTCAGGGTCGGCCGTGCCAGCTCGTCCAGGCGCGAGGCGCTCAGCGCCTCCTGGACCTCGGGGTCGGCGCGGAAGGCGGCTGCCTTCTCCTTGAGGATCAGGTAGTTGCGCATGCAGCCGGCCGCCGACGCCCACACGCCGTCGAAGTCCTCCGTCCGCGGCGGCTTGAAGTCGAAGTGCCGCGGGCCCTCGTAGCCGGCCGACTCCAGCAGGTCCACCAGCCAGAACGCCTGGCGCAGGTCGCCGGCGCCGAAGCGGAAGTCCTGGTCGTACTTGATGCCGGACTGGCCGTTGAGGTCGATGTGGAAGAGCTTGCCGTGCCACAGCGCCTGGGCGATGCCGTGCGGGAAGTTCAGCCCGGCCATCTGCTCGTGGCCGACCTCGGGGTTGAGGCCGACGCGGTCGGCGTGCTCCAGCTCGTTGATGAACGCCAGGGCGTGGCCGACGGTCGGCAGCAGGATGTCGCCGCGCGGCTCGTTGGGCTTGGGCTCGATGGCGAAGCGCAGGTCGTAGCCCTGGGAGACGACGTAGTCGCCCAAGACGTCGAAGGCCTCCTTGAGGCGGTCCAGCGCCACCCGCACGTCCTTGGCGGCGCCCGACTCCGCGCCCTCCCGGCCGCCCCAGGCGACGTAGGTGGTGGCGCCCAGTTCGGCGGCCAGGTCGATGTTGCGGATGGTCTTGCGCAGCGCGTAGCGGCGCACGTCCCGGTCGTTGGCGGTGAAGGCGCCGTCCTTGAAGACCGGGTGGGTGAAGAGGTTGGTGGTGGCCATCGGCACCTTCATGCCGGTGGCGTCCAGCGCCTGGCGGAAGCGCTTGACGATGCCCTCGCGCTCGGCGCCGGAGGAGCCGAAGGGGATCAGGTCGTCGTCGTGGAAGGTGACGCCGTGGGCTCCCAGCTCGGAGAGCTTGTGCACCGTCTCGACCGGGTCCAGGGCCGGTCGGGTGGCGTCGCCGAAGGGGTCGCGGCCCTGCCAGCCCACGGTCCACAGACCGAAGGTGAACTTGTGCTCGGGTGCCGGCTCGTAGCTCATGTCATGCCTCTCGGGTATTTCGTCAGGCCCGTTGACAAATTAGTATGCGCCCAGAAGCCCCAGAGAGGAAGAGGCGACATGGCCGCACCCGAAGGTCCGCTCGTTGTCGGTGTGGACAGCTCGACGCAGTCCACCAAAGCGCTGGTCGTCGACGCCGCCACCGGCGAGGTGGTCGCGCGCGGCCAGGCGCCCCACACCGTCTCGCCCGACCACGAGAGCGATCCGGAGCAGTGGTGGCAGGCGCTGCGGCAGGCGCTGGAGCAGTGCGGGCCGGCCGTCCACCGGGCCGCCGCGGTCTCGATCGGCGGCCAGCAGCACGGGCTGGTGACGCTGGACGGCCAGGGCCGCCCGGTCCGTCCCGCCCTGCTGTGGAACGACGTGCGCTCGGCCCCGCAGCGCGACCGCCTGGTGGCCGAGCTGGGCGGGCCGGAGGCGTGGGTCGAGCGCTTCGGCAGCGTCCCGGCGGCCTCCTTCACCGTCACCAAGTGGCAGTGGTTGCGCGAGAACGAGCCCGAGGCTGCCGCCGCCGTGAAGGCCGTGCGGCTGCCGCACGACTACCTCACCGAGCGTCTGACCGGCCAGGGCACCACCGACCGGGGCGACGCCTCGGGCACCGGCTGGTGGTCGACGGCCGACCAGGCCTACGACGAGGAGGTCCTGGGGAGGGTCGGCCTCTCCCCCGAGCTGCTGCCCCGCGTGCTGGGCCACGGCGAGGCGGCCGGCACGGTACGGCCGCAGGACGGGCTGCCGCTGCCCCAGGGCACCCTGGTGGCCACCGGCACCGGCGACAACATGGCCGCCGCCCTCGGCCTCGGTCTGCGGCCGGGCCGGCCGGTGCTGAGCCTGGGCACCTCCGGCACCGTCTACGCCGTCTCCACGCGCCGCCCCGCCGACCCCACCGGCACCGTCGCCGGTTTCGCCGACGCCCGCACCGACTGGCTGCCGCTGGCCTGCACCCTCAACTGCACCCTGGCCGTGGACCGCGTCGCGGCCCTGTTCGGCCTGGAGCGCGAGGCGGTCGAGCCGGGCGGGGGCGTGACCGTCCTGCCGTTCCTGGACGGCGAGCGCACCCCCAACCTCCCCTACGCCTCCGGCACCCTGACCGGCCTGCGGCACGACACCACCGCGGGCCAGGTCCTCCAGGCCACCTACGACGGCGCGGTCTACGCGCTGCTGGCCGCCCTGGACCTGGTCCTGGACGACGACGCCGAGCCGGACGCCCCGATCCTGCTGATCGGCGGCGGCGCGAGGGGCACGGCATGGCGCGAGACGGTGCGGCGCCTGTCGGGGCGGCCGGTGGTCGTGCCGCGCGCGCGGGAGCTGGTCGCGCTCGGCGCCGCGGCACAGGCCGCCGCCCTGGTGCTGGGCGAGGACGCGGCGGCGGTCGCCCGCCGCTGGTCCACCGCCGAGGGCCCGTCGTACGAGGCGGTGGAGCGCGACGAGGAGGCGCTGACCCGCCTGGCGGCCACCCTGAGCGACGCCGATACGCTGCTGCGGCGGCGCTGACCGGCGACGCCGTCGCGCAGCCCGCCCGGCACAGCCCCGCCGCGCAGCCCCGTGCCGCGGCACCACCGTCCGCGGCTCCGTCCGCACAACCCTGAGGAGTACGCCACCGATGGCAGCACCCGCGCCCAACACCCAGCAGGAGATGCGGCGGCGGAACCTGGCGCGCGTGCTGCACGCGGTGGCCGACGGCGGCCCCCGGTCACGGGCCGCCGTCGCGGCGCGGATCGGACTCACCCGTACCGCCGTCTCCACGCTCGTGGACGAACTCCTGGGCGCCGGGCTGCTGGTGGAGCTGGGGCCGGGCCGCTCCGGTGCGGTCGGGCGGCCGGGCACCGCGCTGGCGCTCAGCGAGCGCGGCCCCTGCGGGATCGGTGCCGAGATCGGCGTCGACCACCTCGCCGTGTGCGCCGTCGACCTGCGCGGCGAGGTCCGCGCCCGCACGGCGATGGACGCGGCCAACCGCGACAGCGAACCCGGCCCGGTGCTGGGCCGGCTGGCCTCCCTGGTGGAGGAGGTCGCGGACGAGGCCCGCGGGCTGGGGCTGCGCCCGGCCGGGCTGGCCGTGGCCGTACCCGGCCTGGTCGCCCGCGGCACCACCACCGTCGTCCAGGCCCCCAACCTCGGCTGGACGGACCTGGACCTCGCCCCCCACCTGGCAGGGAACGCGCTGGGCACCGGCGCCCTCACCGGCAGCGGCAGCGGCACGGCCGTGTGCTCCATCGACAACGAGGCCAACCTCGGCGCCCTGGCCGAACTGTGGCTGGGCGGCCACACTCCGCCGTCCGGCGACTTCGTGCACGTCTCGGCCGAGATCGGCATCGGCGCCGCGATCGTGGTGGACGGGGAACTCCTGCGCGGCACCCGCGGGTTCGCCGGCGAACTGGGCCATGTGCCGGTACGCCCGGAGGGCCGCCCGTGCGCCTGCGGCGGCATCGGCTGCCTGGAGCAGTACGCGGGCGAGGAGGCCGTCCTGCGGGCCGCCGGACTCGACCCGCGCGCCACCGCCGCGGAGCACCCCGGCCCCGGCGCCCGCATCGACCTGCTCGCCACCCGCGCCGGGGAGGGCGACCGCGCGGTGCTGGGGGCGCTGGCCGAGGCCGGAAGCGCGCTGGGTACCGCCCTGACCGGTGCGGTCAACCTGCTCGACCCGCAGACCGTGGTGCTCGGCGGCGCCCTCGCCCGGCTGGCGCCCTGGCTGCTGCCCTCCCTGGAGCACGAGCTGGGCCGCCGCCTGGCCGGCCCCCCGCCGGTGTCGGTCTCCCGCCTCGGCCCCGACGGCCCGCTGCTGGGCGCGGCCCACTCCGTCGTCCGCGCGGTCCTGGACGACCCGCTGGCCCACCGCGCCTGAACCGCCCCCGGGCGCCCGCGTCCGGGGCCGGCCGGGCCGCCGCACAGCCCGGGACCGGCCCGCCGCCCGGGCGGGGTGACCATCCGGGGAACGGAGGCGGGCGACCGAGATCACACCGGGCACCCCGGGCTGCGCGCGGCCGGATGGGTAGGCACCCTGGAGACCGACCGCACGGCCGTGACCAGACGAGGAGCCCCGGGTGCCCGCACTCTTCCCCAGGCTGTACCAGGCGCCGGACAAGCCCGCGCTGCGCTTCGGCGACCGGGTGATCGACTACGGCCGGCTGGCCGGGGCCGCGCACGCGCTCGCCCTGGAGATCGCCGACGCCGGCCGGGTCGCGGTGTGGGCCACCCCCTCGCCGCACACCTGCGTCGGCGTCCTGGCCGCCCTGCTGGCCGCCGTCCCCGCCGTCCCCGTCAACCCGCGCATCGGCGAGGAGGAGCTGGCCCACATCCTCACCGACAGCACGCCCACCCGGGTACTGGCCGCGCCCGGCGACGAACTGCCACCGGCGCTGGACGCGCTCCCGCGCACCGACGTCGCGCTGGAGCCGGAGGCGGCCCCCCGTCCCGACGGCACCACGTCCGCGCCCGACGAGAACGGCCCGGCGCTGATCGTCTACACCTCCGGCACCACCGGACCGCCCAAGGGCGTGGTGGTGCCGCGCCGCGCGATCGCGAGCACGCTGGACGACCTGGCCGACGTCTGGCAGTGGACCGGTGACGACGTCCTGGTGCACGCGCTGCCGCTGTTCCATGTGCACGGGCTGGTCCTGGGCGTGCTGGGCCCGCTGCGGCGCGGCGGCACGCTGCGCCATCTGGGCCGGTTCTCGCCCGAGGCCGTCGCGGCGGCGCTGGAGGAGGGCGGCACCATGGTGTTCGGGGTGCCGACGATGTACCACCGGCTGGCCGAGGCACTGGAGACCGACGGCGAGGACGGCGGCCGGCTGGCCGCGGCCCTGCGCGGGGCCCGGCTGCTGGTGTCCGGCTCGGCCGCGCTGCCCCTGCACGACCACGAGCGGATCACGGCCGCGACCGGGCAGCGCGTCGTCGAGCGCTACGGGATGACCGAGACGCTGATGATCACCAGCGTGCGGGCGGACGGGGAACGCCGCGCCGGCACCGTGGGCGTCCCGCTGCCCAGCGTGGACGTACGGCTGGTGGACGACGAGGGTCGGCGCATCGAGGGAGGCGACGGCGAGACCGTCGGCGAGGTCCAGGTGCGCGGGCCCAACCTGTTCACCGAGTACCTGCACCGGCCGGACGCCACGGCGCAGGCCTTCGCGGGCGGCTGGTTCCGCACCGGCGACATGGCCACCCGGGACGCCGACGGCTTCTACCGGATCGTGGGCCGCAGGGCGACGGACCTGATCAAGAGCGGCGGTTACCGGATCGGCGCCGGGGAGATCGAGAACTGCCTGCTGGGCCATCCCGGTGTCGCCGAGGCGGCGGTCGTCGGCGAACCCGACCCCGATCTGGGCGAGCGGATCGTGGCGTGGGTGGTGCCGGCCGGTGGGCGGCCGCCGGCCGAACAGGAGCTGATCGACCATGTGGCACGGCGGCTCACCCCGCACAAGCGGCCCCGGGCCGTGCGGTTCACCGACACCCTGCCCCGCAACGACATGGGCAAGGTCATGAAGCGGGAGCTGGGCCGTGGCTGAGCGGCCGCCCGGAGGGGGGCCCGAGGGGCCGGGCGGGCGGCTGCCGGCCCGTGCGGTGATCGACGCGGTGGCCGACGGCTTCGCGGAGCTGCCCGGGACAGGCGGCGCCGAGGGCGGGACAGGCGGCGTGGACGGCGACGCGGCCTACGGTGACGCGGCCTACGGCGACGGGCCGATCGCCTGGGAGGGCTACGGACTGGCGCGTGCCCGCGCGTACGAGCGCACCGGCGAGCACGAGTCGGTGGTGTGCGGCACCGGCACGGTCGGCGGCGTTCCCGCGGTCCTGATCGCCTTCGAGTTCGCCTTCCTCGGCGGCTCGCTCGGGCAGCGCACCGGCGACCGGATCGAGGCCGCCCACCGGCACGCCCGCCGGGCACGGCTGCCGGTGGTGTCCCTGACTGCGACCGGGGGCAGCCGTATGCAGGAGGGCATGCGGGCCCTGGTCCAACTCCAGCGCGTGGCACGGCAGTCGGCGCTGACCCGGGCGGCGGGCCTGCCGCAGATCGCCGTCGTGCGGGACCCGACGACCGGCGGCGGCTGGGCGACGCTGGGTGCGGGCTCCGACGTGGTGCTGGCCCTGCCGGGGGCCCAGGTCGCCTTCGCCGGCTCCCGGGTGCGCCCGCCGGACGCCGACCCGGCCGCGTACGGCGCCGAGGAGAAGCTGGCGGCCGGGCAGGTCGACCGGATCGTGGCGCCGGACGAGCTGCCCGGCACCCTGGGCCGCTGGCTGTCCCTGCTCCGCTCCCCCGGCAGCGCCCCCGGCACCGACCGCACCCCCGCCGAGCCGCCGCGCGCCCTGGGCGGCGCGGGCGGCACGCCGGGCCTGCCGGAGACGGGCTGGGAGGCGGTGGAGCGGGCCCGCTCCCCGCGCCGGCCGCGCGCCGACGCCTATCTGGACGCCTACTTCGAGACCCGCGAGGAGATATCCGGCGACCGCTGCGGCGGCGCCGACCCGGGGATGCGCTGCGGTTTCGGGCGCAGGGGCGGCCGTACGATCGCCTACGCCGCCCAGTGCGGCACGGCGACCCTGCCCGCGGGCTTCCGCACCGCCACCCGGCTGATCCGGCTGGCCGACCGGCTGGGCATCCCGGTGCTCACCCTGGTGGACACCCCGGGTGCGGCCAACGACGAGGCGGCGGAGCGCTCCGGCGCGGGCGCGGCCATCGCGGACCTCTTCGCGGCGGTGGCCGAGGCACGGGTCCCGGTGACGACCCTGGTGGTCGGCGAGGGCGGCTCGGGCGGCGCCCTGGCACTGGCGGCGCCGGAGAACACCTGGGTCACCCCGGACTGCTACTTCTCCGTCATCGCTCCGGAGTCGGCCGCGGCCATCCTCAAGCGCGGCCCGGAGCACGTCCGCGCGACGGCCGGCGACCTGCGGCTGCGCCCGCAGGACCTGGTGGACCTGGGGGTGGCACGCGGCATCGTGCGGACGTAGCGCCGGCGTGCCGCCCCCGCCTTTCCCGGGGCGCGGGCCTGACGGACTCCGCGCCCCCCGTCACCGGCCCGCGGGGCCCGTCAGGCCCGCCGACCGGGCCAGCCGGCGGTAGGAGTCCAGGCGCCGCCCGTGGTGGTGGGTGCCGAGAGTGAGCAGCAGTTCGTCGGCGCCGCTGCGCCGGGCCAGCCCGGCGAGCGCTTCGGCCGCCTCCTCCCCGGTCCCGCCGATCCGCGAGTCGCGGGCTTCGGCGAACAGGGCGCGCTCGCGCTCGCTCATCCCCCTCCCCAGCACCTTCTCCGCCGGCTCCAGCGGCGGGAAGACGCCCCGGGTGCGGGAGACGACCGTCGCCCACGCCTCCGGCGCGTGCATCGCCTCCGCCTCGGCGGCGGTGGCGCCCGCCGCCGCACTCACCGAGACCACCACGTACGGCCTGCGGTACGGCTCCGGGGCCGCGGCGGAGGGCCGGAAGGCCGCGCGGTAGCCGTCGATCGCGCGCAGCATCCGCTCCTCGCCGCGCGCCGGGGCGATCACCAGCGGCAGCCCCCGCTCGGCCGCCGCCCGCGCCCCCGAGCCCGTGGCCAGCACGAACACCGGCACCCTCAGCCCCTGGGACGGTACGGCCCGCACCTCTTGCGCGCCGTCGCCGGTGAACCAGCCCAGCAGCTCGTCCAGGTCGTCGCCGAACCGGTCGGCGGCCTCCTTCTCCGCTCCCAGCGCCCGCCGCACCGCGCCGGTGAAGCCGACCGAGCGGCCCAGACCCATGTCGATCCGCCCCGGGAAGAGCGACTCCAGCACCCCGAACTGCTCGGCGACCACCAGCGGCCGGTGGTTGGGCAGCATCACCCCGCCCGTCCCGACCCGGATGCCGGTGGTGGCCGAGGCGACGGCCGCCGCGAGCACGGTCGGCGCGGACCCGGCCACTCCGGGGACCCCGTGGTGCTCGGCCACCCAGAAGCGGTGGTAGCCCAGCGCCTCGATCTCCCGGGCGAAGCGCACGGTGGCGCGCAGCGCCTCGCCCGCGCCCTCCCCCTCCCTGGTCAGGGACCGGTCCAGGACCGACAGCCGGACGGTGCGCAGCGCGTCGTTGACCATGCACCTTCCAACAACCGCGGCCGTACGGGATTCCCGCGCCCTGCCGGGCAACCCCACCCGGGCGCTTGGGCGTCCTGCGTTGAAGAGGCGAACGACAGCGGCATGCGACGCGAGCGGGGAACAGGGAACGGGGGCCGCCGGTGGGTGTCACGCTGGGCGAGGAGATCATGCTGCTGTCGCTGGACGACGAGTCCGGTGCGACGAAGGACTGGTCCTCCACGGGCTGGGGCGTCGCGGGCGGCATCCTGCTGGACCTGGTCCTGGCGGGACGGGTGGCCGTCCGCGACGGACGGCTGGAGGTCGCCGACCGCACCCCGACCGGCGTCCCCCTGCTCGACGGGCGCCTGGAGCGGATCACCGACTGGACCGGGGGCGGGAGCCGGAAGAAGGCGTCCGACTGGCTGGCCAAGGACCAGGCGAAGTCCGTCCGGGCGGCGGTGGAGAGCCTGTGCGGGCGCGGTCTGGTCACCGAGGAGCGGATCCGCGTCCTGGGCCTCTTCCCCGTGCGGCGCTATCCGGAGGCGGACGGTTCGGTGGAGCGGGAGGTGCGCGAGCGGCTGGAGTCCGTGGTCGTCGGCGGCGCGGACCCCGACGAACGCACCGCCGGCCTGGTGTCCGTGCTGCACGCGGCGGGGCTGCACCGGCAGGCGTTCCCCGGTCTGCCCCGCAAGCGGGTCGAGCCGCGTATGGCCGGGATCGCCGGGGGCAACTGGGCGGGCGACAGCGTCCGCCGGGCGATCCGCGACGTGCAGACCGCGGTCGCGGTGGCCACGACGATCACCGTGGTCACGACCGTGTCCTGAGCCGGGGTCCGGGCCGCCGGCCGGGCCGACGGCCCGGAGGGGGTGTCCCACCGCACCGGGGCAGTCGTCCGGCCTCCGCCACGCCCTTCCCGGTGCGACGCCGGGTGTGCCGCCGGTCACGGCCTCTTCGGCGCGGTCGCCCGCCCGTCCCGCCCGGTGGTGCGCAACCGCCGTCGGCTGGCCGCGCGGACGGACGCGGTGATGCGGTTCAGCCGTTCGGACTCCAGCGACCAGGTCTGCCAGTGGAGGGCGACGTCGCGATGGGCGTGCTCCTCGAGCAGGACCAGCGTCCCGTCGGTGAGTTCCGTCCCCAGCTGGATCTCCGGGATCATGCCCCACCCCAGGCCGGCTCTCAGGGCCGCGAGGAACCCTTCGGAGGACGGGATGGTGTGCGTGGGCGGGGGCCGGTCGACGCCTCGGGAGCGGAGTACCTGGCGCTGCAAGTCGTCCTTGGCGTTGAACTCCAGCATGGGCATGCCCGACCAGTCGACGCCGGCTCCGGTGGTGAAGCGCCGGTGCAGCGCGGGGGCTGCCACGGGCACGTAGCGCATGAAGCCCAGCCGCTCGACCCGGCACCCGTTGACCGGTGCGGGATCGGCGGTGACGGCCGCGATGACGTCCCCCTGGCGCAGGAGCCGGCTGCTGTGGTCCTGGTCCTCCACGTGCAGGTCCAGCGTGGTGTCCGTCCAGCCGGCGGCGTCGTGGAGGACGGGCACGAACCAGGTGATCAGGGAGTCGGCGTTGACGGCCACCGGTGTCACCGTCCGGGAGGAGACCCCGTTGCCCAGCGCGTGCCGGGTCTCCGCCTCCAGGACCTGCACCTGGCGGGCCATGCGCAGCAGCACCGCCCCGGCCTCGGTGGGGGCGCAGGGCACGCCCCGGCGCACCACCACCTGCCCCACGGAGTTCTCCAGGGCCTTGATGCGCTGGCTGACGGCCGAGGGGCTGATCTTGAGCAGGTCCGCGGCGGCCTCGAAGGTTCCCTCGTCGATGATCGCGGCCAGGGCGCGAAGGTGCTCGAAGTTCATGAAGCAAATCTAATGCATCCATCATTCCCTTCATTTGTCTGAAAATGGAGGGCTGGCTACCGTCAGGGCCATGTGGCCTATATGGGGTGCCGGGCTGGCGGCCGGCCTGGCTTTGATCATCGCCATCGGCGCGCAGAACGCGTTCGTGCTGCGGCAGGGCGTCCGCCGGGAGCACGTGGGGGCGGTGGTGCTGCTGTGCACGGCCGGCGATGTGGTGCTGATCCTCGGCGGCACCGCCGGGATCGGGGCGCTGGTGTCCCGCTTCCCCGAAGCCCTGGAAGTACTGCGGTGGGCGGGAGCCGCCTACCTGGCGTGGTGGGCGGTGCGCTCCTTCGTCTCCGCTGTGAGGCCCGCCTCCCTGAAAGCCGGGGCCGCCCGGTCGCGGAGGTCGGTGGTCACCACCACCCTGGCCCTGACCTTCCTGAACCCCCACGTCTACCTCGACACCGTGGTGCTGCTGGGCAGCCTCGCCAACCAGCAGGGCCCCGACGCCCGGTGGGTGTTCGCCGCCGGAGCGGTGACGGGCAGCGTGGTGTGGTTCTCCGCCCTCGGCTACGGCGCCCGGGCCCTGTCGGGCGTGCTCGACAGCCCGCGCACCTGGCGGGTTGTGGACCTGGTGATCGGCGTCGTGATGCTCGCGCTGGCGGTCGGCCTGGTCCGGGGGTGACCCCGCCGCGGCGCACAGCCGCGCCCCCGGCGGGCGGCCTTGCCCGCGGCGGGCGGCCTTGCCCGCGGCGGGCGGCCTTGCCCGCGGCGGGCGGCCTTGCCCGCGGTGGGCGGCCTTGCCCGCGGTGCGTCACCGCGGCAGGAGGGTCTCGAACTCCACCGTCCTGTCGCACCAGCGCTCCAGCAGCACCCGGTCGTGGCCGACCGCGAGCAGCGCCGTGCCGTGTTCGCGGCGGTACTCCTCCACGGCGGCGACGAGGGCGGCGGTGGTGGAGGCGTCGAGCATCGCGGTCATCTCGTCGCAGACCAGCAGATGGGGGCGGAGGACGAGCGCGCGGGCCAGGCAGGCTCGCTGGAGCTGGCCGTCGCTGACCTCGTGGGGGCGGCGGGCGAGCAGATCGCCGCCGAGGCCGACGGAGGCGGCCAGTGCGGGCAGCCTTACGCGGATCTCGGCCCGGCGCCCGGTGGCGCGCAGGGGTTCGGCGATCAGGTCTGCGAGGGTCAGGCGGGGATCGGCGGCGAGGCGGGGCTGCTGGAAGACGACGCCGACGGTCGTGCGCAGCTCGCGCGGGGCGCGGTGGCGGAAGCCGTGCGCCGGCCGTCCGGCCAGTCGTACGGTGCCCGACTGCGGCCGGTGCAGCAGGGCGGCGACCCGGGCGAGGGTGGACTTGCCGCAGCCGCTGGGGCCGAGCAGTCCAACGGCCTCGCCGTCGCCCACGGTCAGGGACACCTCGCGCAGTACGGGTGCGCGGCGGTCGTATCCGGCGGTGACGCCGCTCAGTTCGAGGACCGGTCCGGACGTCGGTTCAGGCATCGGCGGTCTCCGGTGCGGGTGAGTGCGCGTGGTGGCAGGCCACCGCCCCGGCGCGTGCGCCGGCCAGGACGGGCACGGTCGCGCAGGCGCCGGTGGCGCGGCCGCAGCGCGGGGCGAAGGCGCAGCCGCCGGGCAGGGCGTCCAGTTCGGGCGGCATGCCGGGGATGGGGGTGAAGGACCGCTCGGGCAGGGCCTCCAGCAGCCCGCGGGCGTACGGGTGCCGGGGTCCGGGTGTGCCGAAGAAGCCTGCTGCGTCGGTGAGTTCGACGATGCGTCCGGCGTACATCACCGCGATCCGGTCGGCGATGCGCTCGGCGGCGGCCAGGTCGTGGGTGATGACCAGCAGTCCGTGGCCGGCGTCCACCTGGCGGCGCAGTTCGTCCACGGTGCGGTCCACCAGGTCGCGGTCCAGGCCGGTGGTGGGTTCGTCGGCCACCAGCAGCGGGGCTCCGCCGACGAGGGCGAGGGCGGTGGCGGCGCGCTGGGCGAGGCCGCCGGAGAGCTGGTGGGGGTACCGGTCGAGGTGGTCGGCGGGGAACGCGGCGCGCTCGGCGGCCCGCTCGGTCTCACCGCGCAGCCTGGGCCCGCGTACGCCGGTCAGCTCCCGCACCGTCTCCTCCGTCTGGGAGCGGACGGTACGCACCGGGGTGAGGTGCGAGGCGGGGCTCTGCGGCACGAGGGCGATGCGGCGGCCCCTCACACGGCGGGCCAGCACCGCCTCCCCGGCGGTGAGCAGGTCCAGGTCGTCCAGCAGGGCCTCGCCGCGCACGCGCGCGTTGCCGGGCAGCAGCCCTAGCAGCGCGGAGGCCAGCACCGACTTGCCGCAGCCGCTCTCCCCCACCAGGGCCAGGCATTCCCCCGCAGCGAGGTCGAAGGAGACCTCCGTCACGGCGGCGACGGTGCGCCCGCCGCGCAGCGGGAAGCGCACGGACAGCTCCCGTACGGACAGTCGTGCCGTCACAGCGCCAGCTCCGATCGGACGCGCGGGTTGATCCGCTCGCGCCAGGCGCCGGCGAGCCCGGCGATGGCGAGGGTGGGGACGACGATGAACAGGCCCGGCCAGAGGGTGGGCCACCAGGCGCCGGCGAGCAGCGAGCCGCGCGCGGCCTCGGTCATGGTGCCGAGACTGGCCTGGTGGGCGGGGATGCCCAGGCCCAGGAAGGACAGGGCGGACTCGTGCCAGATGGCGTGCGGGACCATCAGCACCGCCGCCAGCCCGGCCTGCGGCAGGACGCCGGGCAGCAGGTGGCGTACGGCCACCCGCCACCGCGAGGCGCCGCCCGAGATCGCGGCGTCCACGTACGGGCGGTTGCGCAGGGAGTGGGTCTCGGCGCGGACGATGCGGGCGGTGGAGAGCCAGTGGGTGAGGCCGACGGAGGCGATGACCGGCCAGACGCCGGGCCGGAACATCGCCACGATGAAGATGCCCAGGAGCAGGTGGGGCACGGAGGCGAAGACGTCCACGACCCGCATCACCAGCCGGTCGGTGCGACCGCCCAGCGCTCCGGCCAGGCCGCCGACGGCGATGCCGACGACCGTGGCCACCAGGGCCGCGACCACGCCGACCAGCAGCGATACGCGCAGTCCGTGGACACAGCGCAGCAGCAGGTCGCGGCCCAGCTCGTCGGTGCCGAACGGGTGCTCCCAGGAAGGGGGTTGGAGCTTGGCCGCGAGGTCGACGGCCTGCTGGTCCAGGGGGAAGGCCACCGGCACCAGCAGCGCGGCCAGTACGGTGGCGGCGGTGAGGGCGGCCGAGGCACGGGCGCGCCAGGCGCGGGCGCCCGGCGAACGCCCGGCGCCGCGCCTCGGAGCGGCGGGGACGGGAGCCTTGCCGGGGGATTCGGCGAAAGCCGGGGCGGGGGCGGTCACATCTCCTCCGGGTCGATCCGGGGGTCGGCCAGCACGTAGAGCAGGTCGGCCAGCAGGTTTCCGGCGAGTACGGCGGCGGTGGCCAGAACGGTCACGGCGGCCAGGAGCGGGAAGTCGGTGGCGGTGGCGGCGCGGACGGTGGCCGAGGCGATGCCGGGCCAGCTGAAGACGGTCTCCACCAGCAGGGCGCCGGTGATCAGTTCGGGTATGCGGGTGCCGACGAGGGTGAGTACCGGCAGCAGCCCCGAGCGCAGGGCGTGGCCCAGCAGTACCGTCCGCTCGCGCAGACCGCGGGCGCGGGCGCCGCGCACCGGGTCCTCGTGGAGCGCGTCGGCCACTCCCTGCCGTACGTACAGGGCGAACCACGGCATCTGGGAGAGGGCGAGCACGGCCACCGGCAGTGTCAGATGGCGCGCCAGCGAGCCGGCGGTGACGGTGTCCTCGCCGCTGTCGGTGAGTCCTCCGGCGGGCAGCACACCGAGCTGGAGTGCGAAGAACCAGACGGCCAGCAGTCCGAGCCAGAACGGCGGGGCGGCCTGGAGGACGTAGGAGCCGCCGGTCACGCAGCGGTCGAGCCATCCGCCCCGGCGGCGCGCGGCGGCGACGCCGAGCACGGTGCCCAGCGCCAGCGCGAGGACGAACGCGAGCGCGCACAGCAGCACGGACCAGCCCAGGCGTTCGCCGACCACCTGGGCGACCGGCTGGCGCATCGAGACCGACTGCCCCAGGTCGCCGGTCGCGGCCGAGGTGAGCCAGCGCCACCACTGCTCGGTGAACAGGCCGTCCAGGGCGAGGTTCTCGCGCAGCTGGTCGAGGGTGTCCTGGGAGGCGCGCAGCCCGGCGCTCCCGGCGTACTGGCGCACCGGGTCGAAGGGGGACGCGGCGGCGAGCGCGAAGACGCCGAGGGTCACCGCGGCCAGGACGGGGACGGCGGCCAGCGCCCGCCGTCCCGCCAGCCGCGCCAGCGGGGCCCAGGACGGCCCCGCGCGCAGTGCCGTCTTCACTTCTTGGGCCGCCAGTCCTCGACGTTCCACCAGGGGCCCGCGCCCAGGCCGTGGTCGTGGGGTTCGACCTGGGTGGTGACGCCCTGCCAGGCGTCGTCCATCACGTACACGTGGTCGATGTGGGTGAGGAACGTGTAGCCGGGGTTCTCGGCCAGTTCGCGCTGGACGGTGGCGTACGCCTCGGCGCGGGCGGCGCGGTCGTTCGTGCGGCGCCCCTCCTCCAGGGCGCGGTCGACGTCGGGGTTGTCGTAGGCGGCCATGTTGTTGAAGCCGTCCAGGGCGAGGGAGGAGTGCAGCAGGGGGTAGAGGTCGAAGTCGGGATCGGCCGGACTGCCGCCGCCGGAGAGCACGGCGTCGTCCTTCATGCGCGGCTCGATGACCTCCCAGGTGCCGGACTCGACGGTGATGTCGATGCCGATCTCCTTGGCGTCGGAGGCGTAGGCGAGGGCGTGCTCCTGGCGGAGCCGGTCGCCGGAGGGGTACCAGAGGGTGAAGGCGGCGCGGCGGCCGTCCCTGCGGCGCACTCCGTCCTCGCCTGCCTTCCAGCCGGCGTCCTCCAGGATCTCCTTCGCCTTCCGCGGGTCGTGGCGTCGCTCGGTGCCCTCGGCGAACCAGGGGCTGTCGGTGGGTACGGGACCGTACGCGGCCCGGCCGGCGCCGCCCAGCACGCTGTCGACGATCGCCCGGCGGTCGACGGCGGTGTCCAGGGCGCGGCGGACGGCCCGGTCGCCGGTGACGGGGCCCGCGGTGGGCAGGGTGACGGCACGGAAGTCGGCGGTCCTCGCCCGGACCACGCGCCGGCCGTCGTCGCCCGCGAAGGTGTCGGCCAGGGCGGGCGGCAGGACCGCGGCGTCGAGGTCGCCGGAGCGCAGCCGGGTGGCGCGCACGTCGTCGTCCTTGATGACGGCCATGGTGAGCTTCTCCACCTCCGGCGCGCCGCCCCAGTAGTCGGGGTTGGCCTCGAAGGTGAGCTTCTCGCCGCGGCTCCAGCCGGTGAGGACGTAGGGGCCGGTGCCGACCGGCTCGGTGTTGTAGGGGCCGGTGTTGACGTCCTGCCCGGCGGCGGCCTCCTTGGAGGCGATGGGCAGCACGGTGCGCTCGGCGAAGGGGGCGTAGGGGTACTTGAGGCGGAAGACGACGGTGTCCTCGTCCTTCGCTGTGACGCTGTCGAGGGCGTCCAGCTCGCCCTTGGAGGGGTTGTTGGTCTTCTCGTCGAGGATGGTCTCGTAGGTGAAGACCACGTCCTCGGCGTCGAAGGGGGTGCCGTCGCTGAAGGTCACCCCCTCGCGCAGGGTGTAGGTGTAGGTCCGGCCGCCGTCGCCGATCTCGGGGAGCTCCGCGGCGAGGGCGGGCTCCAGCTCCATGTCGGCGTCGTGCCGCAGCAGGCCGTCGAAGATCTTGGAGTTGCCGTCCTTGCCGTAGCCGAGCAGGGGGCTGAGGGTGTCCGGTTCCTGGGCGATGCCCACGACCAGGGAGCCGCCCGTACCGCCGCCCGCGCCCCCCTTCCCGTCGGACGGCGCGGAGCATGCCGCCGCTCCGGCCAGCACCGCGCCGAACGTCATGGCGGCGGCCGTCCGTATCACCCTCAGTCTCATGGTCCACACCCTTGTTGCCGAGCTGCCGTTGTTGCAAGCAACTCGCAATTAAACCGCAGAGGAGTGCGCACCGCATCACCCCCTCCCGCCCCCGCCCGCCGGCCGGGGTGCGGCACTTCGGTCACCCTTCGATCACCCCGTGATCACGATGAGCCTTCCGAACCGGTTTATCCGACGCTTCTTTGGACTAGACCTTGACTCCCCATTTGGTCTGTGCCAAATCTGTGCAGACCCACGCTCGCTCCCCCCACGCCCGTACCGTCGGCAACCTCCCAGGGGACAGCCATGCCAGTCCGCCGCCCTTTCCGCCTTCTCGCGTCCGTCCTGTCCGCCGCACTGCTGCTGAGCGGGTGCGGCGTCCTCGCCGACACCGGCGACCAGGACCAGGACCGGACCCTCGACGTCTGGCTGATGCGGGGCAGCCTCTCCGAGGAACTCACCGACGCCGCCGTCCGGGACTTCGAGCGGCGCAATCCCGGCGTGGAGGTGAAGGTCACCGTCCAGGACTGGCCGGGGATCGACAGGAAGGTCACCGCGGCCCTCGGCTCCGACGACGCACCGGACGTGATCGAGGTGGGCAACACCCAGGTCGCCCAGTACGTGGAGGCCGGCGGGGTGTCCGACCTCACCATCAGGGTCTTCGACCTCGGCGGCGACCACTGGGTCCCCGGCCTGGAGGAGCCCGGGAAGATCGACGGCTACCAGTACGGCGTCCCCTTCTACGCCGCCAACCGCGTCGTCGTCTACCGCAAGGACCTCTTCGAGCAGGCCGGGATCACGGAGTCCCCCACCACCCGTGAGGAGTGGATCGAGGTCACCTCCCGGCTCAACCGGTCCGGACGGCAGGGCATCTACCTGCCGGGGCAGAACTGGTACGTGCTGGCGGGCTTCATCTGGGACGAGGGCGGCGACCTCGCCGTCGAGCGCAGCGGCCGGTGGGCCGGCACGCTCGACACCCCCGAGGCGCTGCGCGGCATGGAGTTCTACAAGGAACTCCAGTCCCACGGCCGGGGCCCCGTCGACTCCGACGAGTCCAAGCCGGAGCAGCGCGAGTTCTTCGCCGGGAACGAGATCGCCCAGATCATCGACGTGCCCGGCGCCGCCGAGCTGATCGTCGAGAAGAACCCCGCGCTGGCCGGCAAGCTCGGCTTCTTCCCCATCCCCGGCAAGGACGCGAAGGAACCGGGCGCGGTCTTCACCGGCGGCTCGGTGCTGATCATCCCGGAGCGGGCCACCGAGCCGGCCGCGGCGTACTCCTTCGTCAAGCTGCTGACCGGTGAGAAGTGGCAGCGGAAGCTGGCCCGGACGATGAGCGTGGTGCCCAACAGCACCGAGCTGGCCGACGCGCTGAAGGACGACCCCGGCGCCGCGGCGATGGCCGAGGGCGCCCGCAACGGGCGCGCCACCCCCAACTCGCCGCGGTGGGGCCGCCTGGAGGCGGACAACCCGATCAAGAAGTACCAGACGGAGGTGCTGCGCGGCGCCGACCCGAAGACGGCGGCACGCGAGGCCTCCCGGCGGATCACCGCGATCCTGAGCGGGCGCGGCTGACGCGCGCCCGCCTCCCGGCGCCCCCGGGGCCTCCCCAAGGGGTCAGGCGGACGCCAGGCCGTGCCCGCGCAGCCACAGCAACTGCTCCCACTGCTGCGAGGAACGGCCTCCGGCGTGGTCGCCGAAGTGCCACACCCTGATGTCCTTGTCCTCCCCCGCGTAGCGGTGGTAGGCGGCGAAGACCGTCGAGGGCGGGCAGACCGGGTCCATCAGACCCACGCTGAACAGTGCGGGAGCGGTGGCGCGGCGCGCGAAGTGCAGGCCGTCGAAGTAGTTCAGCGTGGTGAAGACGGACTCGGGGTCGATGCGCCGGTGCACCCCGAGGTAGTGGGCGATCTCCGGATACGGGCCGGCCGCGGCCAGTTCGGCGCCGCGCCGGAAGTGGCACAGGAACGGCACGTCCACCAGCGCCGCCGCCACCTTCTCCGGCGCCAGCCCGGCCACGGCCAGGGCCAGCCCGCCTCCCTGGCTGCCGCCCGCGACCACCACCCGCCGCGGGTCCACCGCCGGATGCTCGCGCACGGCGTCCACGGCGCGCACGCAGTCGGTCATCAGCCGCCGGTAGTAGTGGCGGGCGGGGTCGTCCAGGCCGCGGGTCATGAAGCCGCCGACGTACTGCGGGGTGGTGTCCGGGTCCGGGTCGGGGGTGTCGTGGCCCTGGCCCCGGCTGTCGACGACGAGGGTGGCGTAGCCTGCCGCGCTCCACAGCAGGTGCTCGATGTACAGACCGCGGCCGCCGCTGTAGCCGATGTAGTTGACCACCGCGGGCAGCGGCCCGTCCGCACCGCGCGGCAGGATCAGCCAGGCCGCGACGGGCTGGCCGTCCCAGCCGGGGAAGCGGACGTCGAACACCTCCACGGTGCTCAGCGGGGCGTCCTCGACCCGCCGGTACTCCGCCGGCCCGGGCGCCGCCGCGCGGGCGGCGGTGAGCGTCTTGGACCAGAAGGCGTCGAAGTCCCCGGGCTCGGCCACCTCGGGCCGGTAGGCGCGCAGTTCCTCCAGCGGAAGATCGGTCAGCGGCATGCGGATGTCCGTCCCCTCATAGCGACAGCGATAGAAAGCGCTTTCCCGGGAAAGCTACGTTCCGCCGCGGCCCCGGTCAACGGTATCCGCCGCACCGCGGGCCGGACGGCTGGGGCGAGCACCCTTCCGTGCGTCCGGAACGTACTCCTCTGCCCGGTGCCCCGTTTCCGGCCCCCCACCCCGGCCGGTCCCGGGACCGTGGGAGACCGCGGGCCGGGCACGGTGCCCGTGCCCACCCTTCCGGAGCGACGGGTGTGTGATCGGCCATGCCCGCCGACCGCTTCTGGCCATCCGGGTGCGGCCCTGCCAGGATCCATGCCATGGCCAACGATCTCCTGCGTGATGTGTATGTCGTCGATGCGGTGCGCACCCCGATCGGCCGGTACGGCGGCGCCCTGGCCGGAGTGCGCCCCGACGACCTGGCAGCCCACGTCATCCGGGCCCTGGTCGACCGCACCCCCGACCTCGACCCCGCCCGCATCGACGACGTCGTCCTCGGCAACGCCAACGGCGCCGGCGAGGACAACCGCAACGTCGCCCGCATGGCCACCCTCCTGGCCGGCCTCCCCGCCACCGTCCCCGGCGTCACCGTCAACCGGCTGTGCGCCTCCGGCCTCGAAGCCGTCCTCCACGCCGCCCGCGCCATCGCCTGCGGCGACGCCTCCATCGCCATCGCCGGCGGCGTGGAGTCCATGTCCCGCGCCCCCTGGGTGCTGCCCAAACCCGAGCGCGGCTTCCCCGCCGGCCACCAGCAGCTGTACTCCACCACCCTGGGCTGGCGCATGACCAACCCCGCCATGCCCCCCGAGTGGACCGTCTCCCTGGGCGAGGGCGCCGAGCAGGTCGCCGACAAGCACTCCATCACCCGCGAGGCCCAGGACGCCTACGCGCTGGCCAGCCACCGCAAGGCCGCCGCCGCCTGGGCCGACGGCGTCCACGGCGCCCAGACCGTACCCGTGCCCGGCACCGACCTGACCCGCGACGAGTCCATCCGCGACACCACCTCCCCGGAGGCACTGGCCAAGCTCAAGCCCGCCTTCCGCCCCGACGGCGGCACCGTCACCGCCGGCAACGCCTCCCCCCTCAACGACGGCGCCGCCGCCCTGCTGCTCACCGACGAGGCCGGTCTGAGGGCCACCGGGCGCGAGCCGCTGGCCCGCATCGGCGCCTCCGCCACCACCGCCCTGGAACCCAACCTCTTCGGCCTCGGCCCCGTCCGGGCCGTCCGCAACGCCCTGGCCAAGGCCGGCCGCACCTTCGCCGACCTGGACGTCGTCGAACTCAACGAGGCCTTCGCCGCCCAGGTCCTGGGCTGCCTGGCCGAATGGCCCGACCTGGACCCGGCCGTCGTCAACCCCCACGGCGGCGCCATCGCCCTGGGCCACCCGCTGGGCGCCTCCGGCGCCCGCCTGGCCGGCGCGGTCGCCCACCACCTCGCCGCCACCGGCGCCCGCACCGGCCTCGCCACCCTGTGCATCGGCGTCGGCCAGGGCCAGGCCCTGGTACTGGAGCGCTGAGCGGGGGCGCACAGCCGTACGCCCACCCGTACGACCGCCTCTCCTGCCACCGGGGCCCGCCGCATGACGGCGGGCCCCGGTGGTATCCATCTGCGCCATGGAGTGGGAATGGTTCGCGGCACCCGACTACTGGCTGAGCCGCCTGGTCCTCCAACGGGGCCTGGCCGCCGTCTACCTCGTCGCGTTCGTCTCGGCGGCGCTGCAGTTCCGGGCGCTGATCGGCGAGCGCGGCCTGACCCCGGTCCCGGACTTCCTGCGCCGGGTGCCCTTCCGCGCCTCGCCGAGCCTGTTCCACCTGCGCTACTCCGACCGCCTCTTCGCGTCCGCCGCCTGGCTGGGCGCGGCACTGTCGGCGGCGGTGCTGCTGGGCGCGGCCGACCGGGTGCCGCTGGCGGTGGCCATGGCGATGTGGGCGCTGCTGTGGGTGCTGTACCTGTCGATCGTGAACGTCGGCCAGACCTGGTACGCGTTCGGCTGGGAGTCGCTGCTGCTGGAGACCGGCTTCCTGGCCGTCTTCCTCGGCAACGCGGACGTCGCCCCGCCGCTGCTCGTCCTGGTCCTGCTGCGCTGGCTGCTGTTCCGGGTGGAGTTCGGCGCGGGGCTGATCAAGTGGCGCGGCGACCTGTGCTGGCGCAGGCTGACCTGCCTGGACTACCACCACGAGACCCAGCCGATGCCGGGCCCGCTGAGCTGGTTCTTCCACCGGCTGCCGCGCCCGCTGCACCGGTTGGAGGTGGCGGCCAACCACGTCACCCAGCTCGCCGTCCCCTTCCTGCTGTTCCTCCCGCAGCCGGTGGCGAGCTTCGCCGGGCTGGCCGTGGTCGTCACCCAGCTGTGGCTGGTGGCGTCCGGCAACTTCGCCTGGCTCAACTGGCTGACGGTTCTGCTGGCCTTCTCCGCCGTCGACGGCTCCCCCGTCGCCGGCGCGCCCGCCCACGGCCCCACCCCCCTGTGGTTCGGTGTCGCCGTCATCGCCGTGACCGTGCTGGTGGCGGTGCTCAGCTACCGGCCCGCACGCAATCTGCTCTCGCGCCGCCAGCTGATGAACGCCTCCTTCGACCGGCTCCACCTGGTCAACACCTACGGCGCCTTCGGCAGCGTGACACGCGTCCGCCACGAGGTGGTGATCGAGGGCACCGCCGAGGAGCGGATCACCGATGCCACGCGCTGGCGGGAGTACGGCTTCAAGGGCAAGCCGGGGAACCTGCGCCGGCTGCCGCGCCAGTACGCGCCGTACCATCTGCGGCTGGACTGGCTGATGTGGTTCGCCGCGCTCTCGCCCTCCTACGCGGCCCCCTGGTTCACCCGGCTGCTGCGCAGACTGCTGGAGAACGACCCCGACACCCTGCGGCTGCTGCGCACCAACCCCTTCCCCGACACTCCGCCCGCCCACGTACGGGCCCTGCTGTACCGCTACCGCTTCACCACCTGGCGGGAGCTGCGCTCCACCGGCGCGTGGTGGGACCGCGAGCTGATCGGCCCCTACGGGCCGCCGGTCTCCCGGCGCCCCGCGGAGCCGGGCACGGGCACGGACGCGGACGCGTCGTGAGCCGTCGGGGGGACCGTCAGCCGCGCAGCCGGGCCGTCTCGGGCGAGGCGGTGTCCAGCGGCACCGACCATGCGTCCAGCACGCCGAGCTGGACGGCCTGCCGCCGCAGTACGGCGTCCAGCGCCCAGTCTGCGGCCACCCGGATCCGGTTGCCCGGCATCGCGGCGAGGTGGTAGCCGCGGGTGACGAGGTTGGCGATCGGGCCGGACAGCGGGATGCCGAAGGGGTTGGCCGCGGCCTGCACCCCGCCCAGGTCGACGACGAAGCCGAGGTCGCTGTGCTTGTACGGGCGGCGGGTGCCGACGCCGTAGGAGGCCATGATGTTGTTCGCGGCCGTCTTGCCCTGCCGGTGCGCGTGCTGGGCGGTCATCGCCGTGTACTGGCCCGGGTTGGTCAGGTCCGGCACCGCCGCGGCGTCGCCGCAGGCGAACACGTCGGGGTGGCCGGGGACGTTCAGATACTCGTCGACGATCAGCCGCCCCTTCTCGGTCGGCAGGCCGAGCTGCTCCACCAGTGGATCGGGCCGCACCCCGACGCACCAGATCAGCGAGCGGGTGGGAACGAACTCCCCGGTGTTCAGCAGGACTCCGTCCTTGGTGGCCTCCTTCACCGAAGTTCCCGTCCGCACCTCCACACCGCGCTTGCGCAGCACCCGGTCGGCGGTCTGCGCCAGCTTCTCGTCCAGGCCCGGCAGCACCCGGTCCGCGATGTCGAGCAGCATCCAGCGGGGCCGGGCGTCGGCCGGCATCCCTGCGGCGCTGCGGGCGTGCTGGCGGGCGAGGGAGTCGGTGAACATCTTGCCGTGGGCGGCCACCTCGGTACCGGTGTAGCCCGCGCCGACGACCACGAAGGTGGTGCGCGCCCGGCACTCCTCCGGGTCCTCGGCGTTGGCGGCGAGGGCGATCTGCCGGCTGATGTGGTCGCGCAGGTACAGCGCCTCCGGCATGCCCCGGAACCCGACCGCGTGCTCGGCCACCCCGGGGATGGGCAGCAGCTTGTTCACGCTTCCGACGGTGAGGACGAGCCGGTCGTAGCCCAGGCTCTTCTCGGTCCCCTCGGGGTCGGTGTAGGTGATCGAGCGCCCGTCGAGGTCCACACCGTGGACCTCTCCCAGCACCAGCCGCACCTTCGGCAGCGTCCCGGCCAGCGACACCGAGACTCGGCGTGCCTCCAGGAGCCCGGCCGACACCTCGGGCAGCAGCGGCAGGTACAGGAAGTAGTCGTTCGGGTTCACCAGCACGATCTCGGCCGCCCCGCGGAGCTTCCGCGACAGCGTCCTGGCGGTCTGGTAACCGGCGAACCCGGCTCCGACGATCACAATCCGGGAACGGCTCACGTGCGACTCCAGTCCTCGGGACCAACGACCAGGGCAACCGCGTTTCCCGCCTGCGTCCCGGCAAACCCGCTCCGGTGCCCGCCACGGCCTTCCGCCGCCCCTCCCCCGCCGCCGGCTCCGTCCGCCGCGTGGGTTCTTCCCGTACGTCGCTCCGGGCCTGCGATCGCACGACTGCGCACGCTCGGTGACGAAACCGCCACCCAGGGCTCGATCGGGAATGAAAGCGATCTTCCGTCGCCGCCCCTGAGGGGTGAGCGAGCACCTCCCGGAATGCGGTATGGTTTCTGTGCGCGAACGGCGAGGGACAAGATCCCGAACCGGGAGAGCATCGGGACGTGGCGCAGCTTGGTAGCGCACTTGACTGGGGGTCAAGGGGTCGCAGGTTCAAATCCTGTCGTCCCGACACTGGTCAGAGGCCCCCTGGGATCATCCCAGGGGGCCTCTGACATCAGCGGCTGACATCAATCGGGGTCACCCGGGCGGCCGGGCGACGTTGTCTCCCTCTCCCCCGTCCTCCGAACCCAATGCTTCCTCCATGCGCTCGGCCGCGGCCTTGAGCGTCGTCTCCATCACGTGCGCATAGGTGTCCAGCGTCATGGTGATCGTGCTGTGCCCCAGCGTCTCCATGATGGTCCGGGCGTCCACCCCCTGAGCCAGCAGGAGCGAGGCGCAGGTGTGCCGGAGATCGTGCACCCGCACCCTGCGCACGTTCGCGTTACGGCAGAGCACGGTGAGCATCCGGTTCAGGCTCCGCGGATCGGTCGGCCGGCCGGTGGGCGTCGTGAAGACCAGCCCGTTCGGCTGATGCGGGAGCGGATCCCACTTCAGCCCAGCGGCGGCCCTCTCGGTGCGCTGGGCCGCCTGGCGCTCCCTGAGGGCGTCCACGCACCGCCGGGGCAGCGAGATGGTGCGTTGGGAGCGAGCGGTTTTCGGAGTGCCGAAGACCAGCTCTTTCTTGATGCGCTGGAGGTTGCGGCGCACTCGGAGCTGTCGCCTGTCGAGGTCGATGTCGTCCCAGGTGAGAGCGAGCACTTCCCCACGGCGCAGGCCGGTGGAGACGAGCAACAGCCACAGGGCGTACAGCCGATGGAGCCGGGCCGCCTTGAGTAGCATCCGCGCCTCGGTCCGGTCCAGCGGCCGCACTTCCTGCCGAGCGACCGGAGGTGTCTCCACGATGCGCGCCACGTTGCGGCCGACGAGTTCTTCCCGCACCGCCTGTTGCAGAGCCGACCGCAGCACGGCGTGGACGTACTGCACTGTGCGCGCGGACGGCCAGCGGCGGCAGCACCTCCCCTTGGCGCAGCATCTCCGCTCGTCCTCGGCGCGGTTCGCGTCCAGTCCCCGCAGGCAGCACAGGCATCCGTCGCGGAACTCCGCGAGGAAGCAGCGTACGTCGGCGGGGCCGAGCCGATTGAGTTTCTTCCTGCCGAGTGAGGGAGCGATGTACAGGCGGGCCATCACCTCGTAGCTCATGAAGGTGGAGGGCTTGAGTCTCTCGGCAGCCACGGCTGCAAGCCAGTAGACGAGGTAGTCCCCGAACGGCATCGCGGAGGTGGCGGCGGGAATTCCCTGCCGGGTCTTCTCCTGGATCTCGGTGAGCTTCTCGGCTACCTCGGCGCGGGTCTTGCCGTAGACGAATTTGCGAACGCGGGTGCCGTCCGGGCGATAGACGTACGCGGCTGCCTGGTAGCGGCCGTCCTTGCGTTTGGTGATGGTGCCCTCGCCGTTGGCGCGGCGCTTGGCCATCAGGCAGCCTCCTGAAGCTTGGAACGGATGTATGTGCGGAGCGAGTCGGCGGGGACCCGCCGGGAGCGGCCTTCGGTGTAGCTGGGCAGGGTGCCGGAGCGGATCAGGTCGTAGACCTTGCTCCGGCTCATCCGCAGCGCGGCCATGACCTCGGGGACGGTGAGGACTTCGTAGGTGTCGGGCAGAGCTGAGCTCATGCGGGCGTCTCTCCTCAGCAGCGAACGACGGGGTAGGGCGTTGCCCTCTCCTCTGAGGTCCGCTACATCCGCCACGCCGCTACATCGCAGGTCAGCGACGGGTTCGGTGTAGCGGGAAGGGTGCGTGTAGCGGCTACGTCCCCTCTCGGAAGCGGTCCGGCTGCCCCGGGCGATGGGCTCGGGGCAGCCGGACGTAGCCGCTACACCGGGCGGGGTGCGCTACACGGACACGGGCTGTGAGCTGGGGTGTAGCGGCTGGAGCGGATGTAGCGCACTTTCCGGAGGGGGCGGGCAGTAGCGGGTCCAGGCGTCGTGCAGGTCCTCGGCGTGGTAACCCTTGAGAACTCCCCCGGCGGTGCGGATGTTGCGGGAGGCGATCGGGTCACCGTCGGCGGTGACGTACTGGCTGAGCATCCGCGACAGCCGCCGGGAGTCCAGCGGGCGGCCGTCCAGGTCGGCCCAGGGCGCGTCGTCCAGCGCGTTGAGCCGATCCAGAATGGCGACGGTGGGTAGCTTGTCCACCCCGATCAGCACGTGGTCACGCAGATCGGTCAGCAGACGAATGCCGAGGCTGGCCTTGTCGTTGACCTGGGATGCCTTGACCAGCGTCAGGCAGGCTTCCCGCGCCCGGCGCGGCCAGTCGCCCCCGGCCGCGTCCGCCACTGCGATCAGCGGTTCCCACACGTCGGCGGGCCGGTCGGCCACCCCCTCGGGTAGTTCGGGGTAGGCGCCAGCCACCTGCTCCTGGATCGTCTCGGCCCAGGCGGCGAGCCGGTCGCGCAGCGCGTTACCTTCAGCGACGTGTATGCGGGTACGGAACGGCTCCACCTTCTCGTTGCGGGCCCGGCGGCGCATCCGGATGATGACCGAGCGGGTCAGGATCGTGTCCGGCAGCGAGCCGAGTCCGGCGACGGCCACCGCACAGAACGAGGGGAAGCCCTGCACCTGCTGGTTGGCGCCGTCTCCGACGCACCGGTACATCACCCGGCCCCGGGTGTGCCCGGCGTTGAGGAAGCCGCGGAGCTGCTCATTGTCCCCGGCCTTGGGACCGAAGACGGTGTCGATCTCGTCGAAGAGGATGGTGGGCCGGCCGCCGTCGAGTCCGGCCACCGAGCGGAACAGCGCAGCGGCGGAGGCGTCGACGGCGGCCATGGAGCGCGGCACCAGGGTCTCCACTACCTCCAGCGCCCGGGACTTCCCCGACCCTGGCTCCGGGGAGAGGAAGGCCAGTCGCGGGGTGGAGTCGAAGGCGTCGAGCAGGTGCGCGTGGGCGTCCCACAAGGTGACGGCCACGTAGGCGGCCTCGGTGGGGAAGACGTTGAAGCGCCGGTGGAAGCGCTCGACGGCATCCAGCAGCTCGGCCCCGTCGAGGGTGGTGGGTTGGGGGTTGGTCATGCGGCAGTCCTGCTTTCGGTGCGGTGGCGCAGGGGGCAGTTCTCGCGGTGTGCGGTGTGGGCGTCGATGAGGGCGAGGACCTGACGGTGTCCGACGGCGCTGCGGTCGTGGCCGCACGCGCACCACGAGTGGGCGGTGGGCACCGCGCCGCGGCCGGGCGCGGCGAGGTGCAGCCACGCGACCGGGTACCGGCCGTCACCACGACGCGGGTTCGAGCGAGAAGGGGACGGCCTGCGGCCGACGTTCCTTGGGCCGCCTCCGGCTGCCGGGGGTGCGGCTCGGTCGGCGGCGGGCGGCCGGTCGGGGGCGGGGAGGCTCTTCAGGCGGGCAGCGGCAGGGTGGCTCATGCGCTCCTCCGCTGCGGGTTGTGCGCGATGGACCAGTCCAGCCCGGAGCGGAGGGTGGCGCGGCACTCGGCCGGCGGCAGACCGGCCGCCTGCCCCGCCCCCTGAAGAGCCTCCTCCACCACGTGCCGGGGGAGGTCGCCGGATGCGACGAAGCGTCCCAGGGCGCGGGCGGCCCGCAGCAGCGCGGCGTTCCGCCCGCCCTCCTGGGCCGTGGCGACGGCCGTCGTCTCGTTGCGCAGCGCCGCATCCGCGTACCGGGACGCCCGGGTAGTGGCCGCCCCCAGCACCACGGCCGGTGCGGGCCGGGGTGCGGGGCGCAGGGCGGCCAGCAGCCAGGTCGGCAGCGGCGCCACCGGGCGATCGTCCTCGATCTCGTAGGGGCGGCTGCCGACCGTGCTGCCGGGGGCGACGACGTAGCCGCCCCAGGCCCGGGTGTCGATCTTTGCCGCGAGCCTGCCCTTGGTGCTGGGCAGCCGCACCCCGGCCGGGGCGGTGAAGTACAGGTGCCGCCCACTGCTCGCGGTCCGCACCGTGAGGGTGGTGGGGACGGGCTGCCCGGCGCGCTCGCAGAGCGCCGCAAAGGAGGTCACGCCGTCAGGCGTTCCGTCCGGTTCTTCGGGCTTGGGCCGGTCGAGGTCGACGACGACCAGTCCGGAGGGGCCGGTGGCCACCCCGATGCCGTAGGGCCGCTGGGCCCACGCCTGCCGGATGCGGTCGGGGTCGGTGGTGGCGCGCTGCTCGGGCTTGCGGTGCCCGTGCGCGCAGCGGCCGGTGTGCGGGCAGCGGGCCTCGGCGTGCCCGGCGGGGACCTTGCTGCCGGGGCGCAGCGGGAAGACATGCCAGCCGCGCTCGGCGGCGGCCAGGGCGGCGGCGAGCAGGATTTCGGTCATGCGGCCACCGCCCCGGTGCCGGCCGCCGCGGTGAGGAAGGCTCGGCCGATGTGTTGGGTATAGGCGGGTGGGATGGCCTCGGCGATCTCCCGCCGCACGCCGGTCCAGTCGATGCCCATGGCAGCCTGCCACTGGGCGACGGTGCCCTTGCCGCCGCCGTCGCCGTAGACGGCGAAGTACGGGCCCTCGAACCACCGTCCGTGGCGCATCCCGGCCACCCGGCCCCGGTGCGGGCGGTGGGCCGGTTGGGGAGCGGGGACGCCGTGCAGCTCGAAGTAGCGGTGGCGGATGACGGCCAGGGAGAACATCTCCCCGCACAGCATCAGGTCTTTGCGGATCGGGGCGCCGGCGACGTTCTCCATGACGAAGGGCCGTCCGGTGGACAGCAGCGCGGCCCGGCCGGCGGGGATGAGGTCGGGATAGGTGCGGCCCCGGTTGGTGCCCTTAGTCAGCGCACTGTGGTGCTGGCACGGCCAGGAGGCGTGGATGAGGTCGAAAGTGTGCCCGTGCTCGCGGATGAAGGCGACGGCGTCGCCCTGCACGAAGGCGAAAGGGTAGTTCGGCTGCGGGGCGACGTCGACGCCGGTGACGTCGAAGCCGGCGCGGTGGTAGCCCATGGCGGCGCCACCGGCGCCGCAGCAGGCGTCCAGCAGCCGCGGACGACGGCCGAACGCTCGCCGGAAGAGGACGGGTTGGGTCATGCTGGAGACCTCCTGAGTCTCTGAACGGAGATGGGAGAACCGGGGCAGCCGCGATCTTTGGCGAGAGGCGGCTGCCCCGCTGCATGGCGAATTGAGGGGGCGGAATGACCACTGCATGGCTGGTGCTGGCTCTGGGGGACAAGCGAGAGCACGGCGGGAATGACGGCTATGACGATGACCCGGCCGAGCACTACAGCTGGGACAGCACCGTCCAGAACCACGCCCGTGTGGCGGTGGGAGACGTGATCGTCCTTTGGGACAAGAAGAAGTTGATCGGCATCTCTGTGATCGAGGCCATCGACACCGGCACCGCCGAGAAGGCGCTGTACTTCTGTCCCCGGTGCGGAAAGGCCGGTATCAAGCGGCGCCAGCTGCAGAGGCCGGCGTATCGCTGCTACAAGTGCGGAGCACTGTTCGACACCCCGGATCGCAAGATCAAGATGGTGACGACCTACCGATCACGGCACGGCCAAGTCTGGATGGACGGGCGCGGCCTACTCTCAGGCGCGGAGCTGCGAGCCCTGTGTGATTCCCCGAAGTCGCAACTGAGCATGCGCCCCATGCGGTGGGAGAAGCTGCAAGATGCACTCCTGGCCATCGCCGATGAGGCTGAAGCACTGGACGAGTTGGAAGAACGGGCCCGGCTGACCATTCCAGGAGGCCATCGGGAATCGGTGGTCCGGGTACGAGTCGGTCAAGATGCATTTCGCAAACAGTTGCTGCGCGACCAAGGGGAAATCTGCGCCTTCACCGGCCCCGCCCCGGCCACCGTTTTGGAGGCCGCCCACCTGTACAACTACGCCGAAAGTGGCGAACACCACGACTACGGCGGCTTGTTGCTGCGCCGTGATGTCCACCGACTCTTCGACCTCGGCCGGATCGCAGTGAATCCGGAGACCGGCACCCTCGACATCAGCGGTGATCTGCACGCGTACCCGATGTACGCCGACCTCCACGGCAAGCCGCCAGCAGTCCGACTGCGGCCGGAACACCTCACTTGGCTCAGAGCTCACTGGCACGCTCACCGACCACAGACGTGACCAGCGGCGAGCGGACAGCGACGCGGAGCGTGCGTCATGGGTCATGCTGGAGACCTCCCGAGGTCTGTTGAGGACTGGGAGTTCCGGAGCGGACCGCGGATCCTTGGCCGGGAAGCGGCCCGCTCCGGGCGTCACTTGCCCTTGGGGCGGGCGAGGTGGAGGAAGGTGCCGATACCGACCGGGCCCGCCAGGGTGCCCAGCAGGGCGGCGGTGCGGACGGCGAACTCGAACAGCGCCAGGGCGGCGGCGGCCAGGCCGATGAACCCGAACGCGACGGCCAGCCCGACGGCGAGCGGCACCGCGTAGGCGGTGGCCCGGCGCCGCGGGGGCGGGGTGTGGACGATGACGACGGTGCGGTCGTCTAAGCGGTGGTAGAGATCGGCGGGCAGGTGCGGGGCGAGGTGCCCCGGCGGCTCACGGCGGTCCATGACGGCCTCCTTGAGGGGTGGGTGTGCGGAAACGCAGAGCCCCGCCCGGCGGGTGGCGGGGCGGGGCTCTGCTTGTCGTGCGTCTTGTCATCCGGCTTGTCGTGCGGGGTGTCGCTTGTCTTGTCTTGTCGCTTGTCGCGCCGCAGGTCATAAGCCGTTTCCGGCCCTCATCGAGTCGTCTGGGAGGCTACGTGCGGGTGGGGTGACAGGCGACAGGCGGTCACTGCTCGGTGGGGTTGTCGGGTGCGTGGCGGTGGTGGACGTAGCGGGCTTTGGTGCCGGTGCCGACGCGCACGGCGGTGCCGTCCTCGGTCCAGCTCTTGAGCCAGCCGACGACGGTCTGCCGGGTGGTGCCGTACTCGTCGGCCAGTGCGCGGGCGATGGCGGAGGCTCCGGTGCCCTCGGGGCCGGCGGCGAGCAGCAGCGCCAGCGCCGCATCGCGGGCCGGATTGTCTCCAGCCTTGAGGGCGGAGAGGTTCAGCCCGCCCGGTGCGGGCGGCTGCGGCTCGTCCGGTTCGGCCGCGCCTGCTTCGGGGGCGGTGGCGAACTGGGCGTCGATCTGCTCACGGAAGCGCCGGGCGAGTTCCTCCTCGTCCGGCTCTGCGGTGGGCAGCTGCTCGCTACGGAGCGCGGAGAGGTTCAGCCCGCTCGGCTGGTCGGTCTGCTGCCCGTGGCCGGTGGCGGCGGGAGTGCTGGGCTGGTCGCGCATCCAGGCGGTGCGGTCCGCGTCCCAGCGCCGGGCGTAGGCGTCTCCGGCCGCGGTGGCGGACGGGGCGTCGAGGGTGGGGTGGCGGTCGGCGGTGGCGGCGGTGATGTCGCGGATCTGGTTGGGCAGGATCCGCCAGGACTTGAACAGCGCGGCCGGGGACTCGGGAGTGCCCATGAACCCGGCGCCCTTGTAGGGAGCCTGGTCCACCCGCAGGCCGCGGGAGCCGGGGAACTGCTTGGACAGGTCCATGCCCTCGGTCTCTCCGCCGGTGAGCGCGACGCGGACCTTGGCCTCCCGGCGGATCATCAGGTTGCCCAGCACCGCGCCGGTGGCCCCGAGCGCGGTCAGCACGGTGCGGATGCCCATGGCGCGGGCGATCCGGATCACTTCCAGGATCTTGGCCGCGAGCATGCGGGAGGACTTGTCGCTGCCGGCCAGGATCTCCGCACCCTCGTCGATGACCAGCATGATCTGCGGAATCTTCGCGCTGATGGGCAGCAGGTCGGTGTTCGCCTGGGCCATCAGGTCCTGGTAGACGGTCTTGCGGTGCTTGGCGACCCGCACCGCAGTGTCCAGCATCAGGGCCGCTTCCTCGGGGGAGGCGGCCAGCCAGTCCACCCCGGGCCGCATCCCGTCGACCGGCCGCCCCTCGCGGTCGAGGGCGGGGCGCACCCAGGGCAGGCCGGCCGATCCGGCGTTGAGGTCGATGATCCAGGTGAGCACGTCTTCTGCGCGGGCGAACCCGGCCAGGATCGTGTGGACCATGTTGGTCTTGCCCGAGCCGGTGGGGCCGACGACCAGCGCGCACTGCTCGCGCAGGTAGGCGCGGATCTCCTCGGCGTTGGTCCGCAGTCCCCAGGGGATGCCGGTCAGGACCGACAGGGGCCCGTAGTCGGTGGGGTAGGTCACCTCCTGAGCGAGCACGTTGACGGTGGTCACGTCGACCAGGACGCGGCCCTGGTCGATGCCCGGGGAGGCGGTGGCGGTGCAGCCGTGCGGCAGCCGGGCGTCCGCCGACAGCTTGGGCGCCTCCCGCGCGATGCGGTCGTAGGTGGCCCCGCCGGGCGGCAGGTCGGCGTCCAGGGTGAAGCCGGTGCCGGTGGGCCACATCTCCACCGCCCGCACCCGCACGGTGATGCCGCAGACCCGCTGGATCCGGTCGACCCATTCGGCGGCGATGGCCCGGCGTTCGGCGGACAGCTCGGCGGCGACCTGGCGTTCGGCGGCGGCGATGGCCTCCAGCTCGCGGGCCTCCTCGTGCAGCAGGGTGGCGCGGGCGGCGGCGCCGATGCCGACCCCGAGGGTGGCCAGCGAGCCGAGCGCGGCCCAGGACAGCGGGCCGGAGGTCATGGCCCAGGTGGTCCAGCCCGCACCAACCAGCCAGGAGGCGGCCCGCATGCCGATGGTGCGGGCCGACAGGCGGTCGCGGAGGCTGGTTGCGGTGTGGCCGATCGCTCCGGCCGCGCCGATGGCCAGCGCCCAGCCGGGCGGCATGCCGGCAGCTGTACCGGTGGTGGCGACGGCGAGGCATCCGGTGGTGGCGGACAGGGCGCCGGTCACGGGTCCGTGACCGGCCGCCCAGTCCCACACCGGCCCCGTTGAGGCGGTGTTGGTGGTCATGGTCAGACGTTCCATCCCTTCTCGGCCTGGGGCCCGTTGCGCGGGTCCTCGTGGCGGGCGATGTCGGCCTCGTGCACCCTGCGGAACAGCGGGCCCATCTCCTCGGCCTTGTCCATGGCGCCCACCAGCGCGGCGTAGATGTCCTCGAATCCGGCGGCGACCTCTTTCTCCAGTGGGAACTCCTCATCCGCACGCTCGGCCAGGATGCGGAAGGTGCTCGCGATGGAGGTGAGGGCGGCGGGCAGGTTCTCGACCATGGCGAGGATCTCCATGGCGCCGTCAGGGGTGTAGGTGCGGGCGGCCTCCTCCATCTCGGCGGCGGCCTCTTCGAAGCGGAAACCGGTCACGTGCACAACCTCCACAGGGTCGGCGGTGGGGTGGGTGGGGAGCAGGTGGGTGGGCCGCTGTACGCGGTCGGCCATCTCGTTCGGGTCCTCCTCGGCCGCGGCGGCGGCCTCCTCGGCCTCCAACGCGACCCGGATCTCCGCATCGCGGGCGGCGCGCTCCTGGTAGGCCCGGCCGACCAGGCGCCGGTACAGGCGGCGGCCCGGGTACATCAGCCACGCCCAGCCCAGGCGGCGCCCGAGCGGGGTGGAGGCCAGCCCCAGCAGACCGAGCGGGGCAGCCAGCAGCGCGGCCAGCAGTCGGCGGCCCTGGAACCGGGCCGCCGACCGCCACAGCGCTTTCCGTGCCCGCTTGCGGGCCGGTGCCGTGCGCACCGCCTCCCGCTGCCCGTCCAGGTGCCGGGCCGCCGAGCGGTCCCGCGCCGCACGGGCCCGGTCCAACGCCGTGCGGCGGGCCGCGCTCGTTGAGCCCAGCGCCCTGGCCGCGGTCCGTCCGACCGGTCCCTTACCGGCCAGGGAGGCGGTGCGGGCCTGGTGCTTCGCAGCACGGCGGGCATCGGCCACCGCGCGGCGCGCCCCGGTCGTCTCAGCCCGGCGTGCGGCCCGCGTCGGGGCCGCCGCACGGGCCGCCTCCCGCACGGCCCGCGCCTGGGCCGTTCGCCCGCCGGCGCGGCCCGGCCGGGTGCCGGCACTGGCGGATGCTGTGCGGGCCCTGGGCAGCGATCCGGCCCGGCCCGAACCGGCAGCCCGGCGGGCGGCCTTGCTGTTGGCACCGGCCGTACTGATCTGGCGGCCCGCGCCGTTCCTCTTGTTCAGGCTGGTCGGCTGCTTCTGCAGTGGCACCCGGCCGGTCCCGCCCCTGCGGGCACCGCGTGCCCCCGGGGCCGCTCCGCCCGCCGTACGGGCGGTGCCGATGCGGGCGGCCCGCGCCGTACCGCGCCGGCCGCGCCGGGTACGCGCGGCGGCGGCCGTGCCGACGACGACCGCGCCCGTGGCGGCAACGGCCAGCGCCGCCGGTCCGCCGACCAGCGCGGCGGCCCCGAGCAGGGTGGCGGTGGTGTTCGTGCCGGTCACCGCGAGCGGAACGACCGGCCAACCGCCGGGCGTGTGGTCCACCTCGGCGGCCGGCGCGGGCGCCGGTTGCTCGGGTACCTGCTGCGGCGGCGGTGCGTCCGGCGGGGCCTCGGGGCCCGCTACCGGCGTGAGAGTGGTGTCGGTCATGCTGAGTGCACTCCTTGTTCTGGGAGAGCGGGCCCGGCCGAAGCTGTGGAAGGTGGACGGCCGGGCCCTGATCTGGTGTGTGGTCCGGGACGGGTGAGGTGCAGACCTCGCCCGTCCCGGACCGCCGCTAGGCGGCACGGTCATGCGGATAGGCGCAGGGCACGCAGGTGCCGAGCGAGGGGGGCAGGGTGTATCCGGCGTCCCGCCCGCAGACGGGGCAGGTGCGGCGGGCGGTGTTCGCCCGCTCCAGTGCCGCCCACCGGGCGGGCGTCATCGGGCGGACCGGTTTCGCACGGTCGATGCGGTACAGGTAGGCGACCAGCGCCCCGCGCCGCCGTCGCGGACGCCGCAGCACCGCGGCCACGTCTTGTCCGCCGGGGCGCAGTCCCATCGCCCGTAGTTGGCGGCGGGTGGCCAACCCGTCCGGGGCCAGACGCCAGGGATAGACCGGCAGCGTCACGGGGTGTTCTCCTCCTGGGACATCACCGCGCCCCAGGCGGTGCGCACCCGCTTCTCACCGCCCACGTATCCGGCCTCCCGGAAGGCGGCCACCGCCTGCCGGTAGGACATCGGCGGATCATCGGAGTAGCGCAGGTGCCGCAGCACCACCACCAACTGCTCGTCGCTCAGCGGCTCACCCGGCCGCGGAACCGCAACCCTGGCGACGGCGGCCACCTCCGCCAGCGTCACGGCCCGCTCCACCGGCCACCACACCACCTCATCCGGGCCCGGCATGTTCGAGGGCGTCACGGCCGTCACACCCCCTGCCGTCACGGCTTCCGGATCGGGTGGTGTGTCCGGCCCGTCGGTGTCGGTGACCTGCGTGTCCTCGGCGTCACGGTTCTTCGTGGGGCCCGTGTCCCCGGCGGGCCCATCGTCCCGTGCCGGGGGTGGCGTCACGCCCGGCGTCACGGCCGGTGTGGCGGAGGGCGTCACGGGCTCCGCAGCGGGTGTGACGGAGGCCGGAACGGGCGCGGCGGGCACGGTGAACATCTCGCCCAGGGCGGCGTCCGCGCCGGTGGTGAGGCGGTCGCGCTGGACGATCAGCAGCCGCCCGCCCAGCGCGGTGTCTCCGGCGCCGACGGTGCGGGCCAGCTTCCACGCGGTGCGCTCGGCCTTGGCCCGCGCCTTCTCGTCCGGGTGGTTGGCGGCGACCGCGCGGTGATAGGCCAGCTCCCGCACCACCGCGGCGGCCCGCGCCTCGGCCTCGGCGTCGCGGCCGTCGGTGTGGACCACGATGCGGCGGGCCAGGAACGCCATGCCCTCGGCGGCCACGCACATGCCCATCGGGGTGACGGCGTAGATGACGGTGCGGCCCGGCCCGTCGGCGGCCATGGCCGCCATCACCGAGGCGGCGGCCGGCAGCAGCCACAGCCCGGCCCTAATCGGCCAAGGGGAGGACTGCCCCAGCATCGTCAGCCCGAGCAGCACCAGCGCCAGCACCGCGGTGGCGCCCTCCCCGGCCGCCACCGCTCCCAGGGCGGTGCCGGAGCCATAGGCGCGGCTGATGTTGCTGAACGTGCCGATCCCCCCGGCCACCCCGGTGGCCAGCATCGGCAGGAACGCGGCCGTGAGCACGACCTTCTGTGCCGTGGTCAGCGTCCTGGGCGCGGGCATCATGCCGCCCCCTTCCCGGCGGTGCCGGGGCGTCCGGCGCGGCGGCCGTTGACCGTCGCCACCGAAGAGGCGGCAGCGTCGGCGATGTGCCAGCCGCCCCCGGTGCGCTTGGCCGCGTACATCGCCTCATCCGCCCGCCGCAGCGCCCACGACAGCCCGGCGCCGGGGACGGTGGCCACCGCGCCCACCGAGGCACCCACCGCGAGATGCTGCCCCTGGTGGGCGAACGGGGCGGTGATCTCCCCGTGCAGACCGCCCAGCAGCCACGCAAGCGCCACCGGCTCCGGCACGACGGCGGCGAACTCATCCCCGCCCAGCCGGGCCACGACGCTGCCCGGCGACCGCTCCAACGCGTCCTTCAGGCTCGCGGCGGTCGCACGGAGCGCCACGTCTCCGGCCGCGTGGCCGAAGGTGTCGTTCAGCGCCTTGAAACCGTCCAGGTCGATGACGACCACGGCGGCGGCGTGTCGAGCCAGGATCCGCGCGGCCTTGTGCTCGAACTCCTCACGGGTGGCCACCCCGGTCAGCGGGTCACGGCGCGCGGCGGCCAGATGACGCCGCAGCCACACACCATGGGCCGCCCAGCCACAAGCCAGCGGCCCGGCAGCGGCAAGCGCGGTCCAGATCTCGCTCATGCCGCCACCTCCCCGGCACCGGCCGTGGCGGCGGTCCGGCTGTAGCCGACCAACCGGACGCGGGCGCCGGCGTAGTCGACCGATGCGGTCAGCACCCGGGTGCGGCCACCGCTCTGCTCGCCGCAGGCCACGCTGCCCGGGGCGATGCCCAGGGCCTCCCGCCACGCCTCGTAGGCGGCCAGGTCGTCGTGGAGCGCCAGCTCCAGCCGGTCGGGGTAGACATCGGTCACCGTCACGCACGGGGCGGGAAGGTGCGGGTGCTCCGTGGCCAGCAGGCGTAGCGCCCGCAGCGGAGCACCCAGCTCCCGCAGCGACAGGGCGGAGGTGGTCATGCGCCCACCCCCGACAGCCCGGTGCCGCGCTGGTTGGCCAGGGCGCGGCGGGCGGCCAGCACCCGGCGCCGGGCCCGCCGGATCCGGCGGGCGTCCAGCTCCGACATCGGCCGGTCCAGCACCGTGATCTGCGCGTCCAGCAGCTCGACCTCGGCCACGATGAGCGGCATCTCGGCGTCGATCGCGTCCAGCTCGGCCGCCGACGGCTCCCCACCGGCCGGATCGGCGCTAACCGCCTGAAGTGGAACACTGTGCTTCATGGGTCGTGGACTCCTTCAACACGAGGAACGGCCCAGCAAGGCGGCCCCGGTGTGCCAGCACCGGGGCCGCGGCCGTAGAGCAGGAACATCCGGCTCCCCTCGGCGCTGCTCGTACGAGACGAGCAGCGGAGGCAACCGGCCGCAGCACACAAGGTGCTGCGGACAGGTGAGCAGGTGTCTCGCCTTCGGGAGCGCGCTCCCGTTTCAGGCGTGCGAGACGGTGACCTTTCGGTCTCGCCCTCCGGTTGACCAGGGGTCCGGGTCCCTCGCCCCGCTCTGTCCCGGGGCCCTTGGCGTGCTCAAGTAGACCTAAGGTGGACCTGAGATCAGGTCCTCTTTAGGACTTGAGAAGACCATAGACCCTCATCGACAAGTCCTCAAGAGGAGTAGAGGACAGGACTTGTAGTCCTGTGTTGGACCTTGGTGGCATGCTGGAGAGCGAAGAGGAGGACGAACGTGACTGATGCGGTGGCCGGGGTGGCGAAGTATCACCGAGTGGCGAACACGCTGCGTGCCGAGATCCGGGAGGGCGTGTTTGACGAGCGAGAGGGCCGTCTGCCCGCTGAAACCGAACTCGCGAAGCGGTTCGGGGTGAGTCTGCCGACTCTGCGGCAGGGGCTCGGGATCCTGCGCGCCGAAGGACTGATCGAGTCGCGTCATGGGCGCGGGACGTTCGTGAAGCACGACCGCCCTCGCCAGCGACGGTCACGCCATCGGTACGGACGTGCCCGCAAGGACGAGCGACTCCTCACCGACGAACTGCGACATGAGATCGGGTTCGCTGGCCGGGCACCCGCCCCCGCGCACATCGCAGAAGCCATGGGAGTGCCCCCCGGAACGGAGGTCGTGGTCAGGCAGCGGCGCCTCTTCGACAAGAAGAGCCAACGCCCCGAAGAGGTGGGTGCCAGCTACATCCCGGTAACCATCGCGGGCGGCACCTTCCTGGAAGAGCCGACCGTGGTACCGAAAGCCCTCTTTCTCTGTGTCGAGGACTTCTCAGGGCAGCGCTACGCCGCCGTGAGGGACCTGTGGCGAAGCAGGATGCCGACTCCGGAGGAGGCGGCACTCCTGGAGCTCCCGAGTGGCGCGCCGGTCCTCAACGTGGTGCACACGGCGCGCGCGGCCGACGGCACGGTGCTGGAGGTCTCGGAGTCGACATGGCCGGCCGACCGCATCATCGTGGTTGACGAGTACGACGTAGAGCAGGAACCGACTGAGCCCCAATCTCCCTCGGAGGTCTGATGGGATTCGCCGACTTGCCCCCGGGCCAGCACGCGGAAGAGCTGCGGGACCACTGGTGGTGGCGCCCGGGCTGGCACGTGGGGCAGCGCGCTCTCACCTGGCACCTGACATTCGAGGGGCAGACGGATCTGCACCGCCTGGTCGAGCGCTACCACGAAGCACTGGCCCCGTTCCCGGGGCTGGAGCCCGTTCCCATCCCGTGGCTGCACCTGACCATGCAAGGAATCGGGTTCACATCCGATGTGAGCGCCGAGGACACCGCGCGTATCGAGAAGGCCGCCCGCGAGCGCTTGGCCAGTCTCCCTGCTCCAGCTCTCACCTTCGACCAGGTCATCGTCGCGGACGAAGCTGTTGCTCTCCCGCCCGACAAGGAGGGGGAAAAGACGATTCGCGCCGTCAGGGCCGCGATCCGGGAGGGTATCGGAGCGGTCTGGGGTACGGACAACATTCCGGAGAGCAGTAGTCACTACAGGCCGCACGTAAGCGTCGCGTACAGCAACCGCACGCAGGACGCGGCCCCGGTTGCGGAAGTGGTTGAGGGCGTCGGTGAACAGCCGGCCCGTTTGGTCGTGCCTGCCGCATCCCTGATCGTGCTCCACCGGGACCACCGGGTCTACGAATGGGAAACCGTGGCCAAAGTACCGATCGGGCGTACATAGACAAAGCGGGGCCCTGGATCGTCTGCGTGCCGCCAAGAGATAGCCCGGGGCAACTAACAACGATTAATGACGACCGCACGATGGCTGACCATAGCGGCTCATGCAGCGCTTCGCCCAGAGCCGTAGGGTGACTCACAATTTCTTGAGCAACAACCTTCTCCACGGATTCAAGACCAGCGCACGGCGCGGGCGCGCGCCGCCTCTGCGGCGCGGCCTGCCTCCTGTCTTCGTCCCGGCTGGCCGCGCCCGGCGGCGCGCTCGGCGACTGCGGGTATGAAGTGGGAAACGCCCTCTGCGGCTGGGGCGGTCGGCTCCGCAGCTTTAGGCAGCCAATTTGGCGCGAGCCTCGAAGATCATGGCACAAAATCGGGCAATAATGGGCAGACTCACAAACCCGCCCGATCCGCTAGCTAACGTAATGAGCCATGACTCGCGCCAAATCAGCTCCAGCCCAAAGCCGCCACACCGAACTTATTCGCCCTGCCATCCTAGTAGTCGCCCTTCTTAACCCATTCATGACCGTCCGACTCAATTAGCAGTACCGCATCATCGACGTCTTCCGCAGATGCGTCAGGAAAGTGATTCTCAAGCACGTCTCGCGCATCATATGGCCCACCAAATACGTACTGATAGCCACCCTCACCTGAATCGAACGGCACTCCATTAGCAGGGTCTTCATAATTATCAAAGAACCAGTCAACCATCTCGTCCACCGACACATACCGCGCGCCAGCAATACGCTCGGCCAGGGAGGCGACATCCTGCACCATAGAAAGAGACACCGGTGCATCAATGCCGTGGGCGACAGAATTTCGCACCTGCCGAGCCGCATTAAGCCTACTGAAGTCCTCTGGGCTTAGAAGGCCCAAGCTCGCCAGTTCTGCCAGGCCGGGGCGGGGGCGCCGATTCGGCTGCTGTCGCAGCTCTGGCGTCCTATCCACAAGACGCGCAATGGCACCTTCGAGCGCCGCGTACGCCAGCAGCAATCCTGCCGCTTCATCATGCTTCGCCACGACTACGGCACGATGGGCGAATGAATCGACTGCACGTTCCTCTGGAACCGTGGCGTCTTCCCCGATCCACACTACCTCGAAATTCCAATTCTTCCTGGAATCGGCGATAGTAGATAGCTCGGTCAGTGAGCGTTTCGCATTTTCCGAGAGGGTAGAGTTGGACTGCCGTCGCGCGAACTCAACGATGATAACTTCATCTCCGCGTCGGGCGATAAGATCAGGACGCACTGTCGTCTTATCGCCTAGCAGGCTTGAGACTTGCGCCTCCCGTAGGATCTCGAACCCTTGCCGCCGAAGCTCTCGCTCCTTTTCTCGGAGAGCGTCCTCCACTGCATCGAGCATGTGCCTGTCTTTCATGGCAGCTCCTTGTGGTCGGGCGCGAGATCTACCTTGATATGCACGAACGGGCCGTTAGAGATGAATCCGTCTGCCATAACCCGACTCATACCCTTGACGACAAAGGCGTTCGCCAGGTCTCGCTTTCCCCCACGTACGTCGGTCACATGCTTGTCGTCGTCCAGGACAATACCGATCAGCGCATCCTGAATCGGTTTCAGCATGTTGTCGACGTCGAGGGCGCTTCCCTCGTAGAAGTAGGTGATCGTGACCTGAACAGGCACTGCGAGCGGCGCTTCGCCCGTAGGCCACCGCGACGCGGCAGCCGCCGAGACAGCTGCCTTCCAGCGGGTACGGGTCGAGCCCTTAGCTTGGAGTGATGCGGGGACTCCGTGCACCACACATTCCCAAGGCAGTGTCGCCATGGCGTGACGATACCAGGGCAGGACCACTCGAATGGCGTCCCGGCCATACGGCGGAGCCTACGGGCCAAGGGCCAAGTCCGGGCCGTGCCTGGGCCGTACGAGGACGCCCAACGCCGACCGACAACGACAGAAGCCCACGGCATCTGAACTGTTCAGAGCCGTGGGCCTCTTCAGGTCCGCTGATCAACGGAAGGGGTGATCAGTAGACCGGCAAGTCAGGCCATGCACGTTGGCTCTGATCTGTAGGGGGCGGTCCGACATCACCAAGTGACATCAACGCCCCCGGACAGCAGCAGACCACGGCAGCCGGATGAGGATCTGGAGCTGTCGGGAACACGCGAGCCGGGCAAGGCGCACAGCCCAGTGATCGAACTCCTAAAGCGGTTGTCACAGGAGTGTGGCAGCTTGGGGCTGGTTGCCGTAGTGCGCGGCGTACGAAGCTGTCTGGTTGAGGTGCGAGGAGGCGCTACGGGCATGGCTCGACTGCCTGGGACCGTGGGCTACGGGGAGGACGCCGAGGCGCTGGCCCTTCGGTACGAGGGGGTGGCGTTCGAGGGCGTGCACGGAGACCTTCTGCCGTGGCTGCCGCCCGCTCCGGGGCGGGTGGTCGACATCGGTGCCGGCAGCGGTCGGGACGCCGCCGCGATGGCCGCGCGCGGTTATGCGGTGGTGGCAGTGGAGCCCACCCCGGAGCTGCGGCGGATCGGGCAGCGCCTCCACGCCGGCGCGCCGGTCAAGTGGGTCGATGACGCCCTGCCCGCCCTGACCGGTCTGCGCGGACCCTTCGGCTTGGTGCTGTTGTCCGCAGTGTGGATGCACCTGGACGAGCAAGAGCGCGTCGAGGGCATGCGGCGGGTGGCCGAGCTGACCGCGCCCGGAGGATGTGTGGCCATGTCGCTGCGGCACGGGCCGACCCCGATCGGGCGGCGGATGTTCGCGGTGTCCGCGGATGAAACCGTCGCCCTGGCCGAACGGTTCGGCCTGGCGGTGGTACACCGTGGGGAGGGGCCGGACCGGCTGGGCCGGGCGGAGGTGCGCTGGAGCACGCTGGTCTTTCGCTCTGAGTGGCGCACTGAGGTGGGGAGGGGCTGATGACAGTGGAGTTCTACCGGGTCGAGCCGAGCGCCCGGACCTCCTGGCGACTGGCGGTGCTGATGGGCGCCAACACCCGCACCTACAAGTTCGCCCTCGGCACCGCGCTGCTGGAGTACGCCGCCCAGGACCGCACCGAGGTGACGCTGGACGAACTCGCCGTGCCCTACGCCATGGGCTTGGTCGCGCACCTGGCCGAAGCACCCCAGGCACCATCCGGAGCGCCACTGGGAGAGTCGGACTTCCTGACCGTGGCCCGGCAGGAGGCCGAGGAGTCCACCACGTTGGGCCGCCCTACCGAGCTGCTCCTGCATGCCGCGGTGCGTTCCATGCCCGCGATGGTGATGCAGAAGTTCCACAACCTGGGCGGCGGCGCCGAGGTGGCCCACCGCTTCTACGAGTTGGCAGGCGGCCCGCGCCGGCGGATCGTGCGCCTGACTTCCGACCTGCGCCAGGTCGCCCGGTCCGAGCAGGCCGCCGGGCTGCGTGCCGAGCTGGGCGCGCGGTGGAGCATCGTCGAGAGCTCCTTCGCCGCCGGCGTCGGACGCAGCCTCATCACCGAGGGCGTCGCGGTGGACTGGGCCACGCTGAGGCTCATGGACAAGCGCCGCCGCCATTCGGTCACCGGGGTCGCCGACGCCCTGATCGGCTTCCAGCACGGCCGATGCCTGATCTGCACCGACCCCATCACCCCCGACGACGGGACCGCCGTCGACCACGTCTTCCCGCACTCGCTGATGCGGCGCTTCGGTGAGGTGTCCGCCTGGCGCGGCCCCGACTTGGATGTCATCTGGAACCTCGCACCCGCCCACCAGGCGTGCAACGGCGCCAAGAGCGATCGGCTCCCCACACCCGAGGAACTCCACCGCCTCGCCCAGCGCAACGAGGCGATCCTGCGGTCCCCCCACCCGCTCAGGAAGGCCCTGCAGCTCACCCTCCGCGGCGCGGGGTACAGCGGTGTCCCCGGGCAGTGGCCTTACCTCCTCCGTCAGGTCCAGGCAGTCTGCGGCTGACCCGCACTGGCCAAATCGCCTCCTTGCGTGCGTTTCGCGTAGCTGTCACACAGAACGGAGACCAGCGGCCAGGGGAAGGAGCGTGCGTCGCATGCCCGGGTTGGACGGCGATTCGGTGACACCTTCGGCATGGGCAAGGCAACGGTTCGGGAAGCAGGCCAGCAAACTTACCGCCGCGGTGCCGGTACGGCTGACACGCGCGCACGTGCGAGCACACGCAGTACACTTGACCGCCGGCCTGAAGAAGCGAAGTCCTTACGGAGCCACGCTCGCGGAGGCAGTCCGCGAGGAACTGGCGGAAGCAGCGCTCATGCTCGGCGGGGCGGTACGCGACGTGCGAGGCTACGACTACGCGGTCGTCAACGACCACGCGCTCTTCCCCTTCAAGTACGCGAACCGTCCGACCCCTCTCCACCGCGCCCGACTGCCCGCCGATGCGTCCACCACACGCCGACGCATGCTGATCGGGCACGGACCGGACGCCCAGGAGGGGCTCTTCCCCCTGGACGACAGCCTCACCACCGACGAGTACGAGCAGCTCCACGAGATATTCGAAGAACTCGGAGCCACCACAAAACTCGTGTGCGTGTTCTTCACCGCCGACCCGGAGAACGGCATTCACGCCATCCACTGGGGTGAGGCGTATCTGGAGCCGGACCGCACCTTCACCTGGTTGCACACCGAAGCGCTACCCGTCGCCCCGGCCTGACTGTGCCAGCCTCCACGGCCGAGGCTCGGGTCGGGCCACTACAGTCAGGTGAGGAGCCAGCCCGTGCGCATCTGGCGCACGGACCCCGATCTCCCGTCTCATAACAGCTCCCGCCCACGGCCTCTCAGCGCCAGCCACGCGTACCTGCCCCGTTCGTCCTGCTCTTCGCTACCTTTGCGACCTCGGTTAACCACATCCTCTACGAAACTGCGAGTCGAGCTGTCCCTTGCTGCGAACACCAGGCGCCCGGAGTGGCCTCCTGAACTTGGCAGGTCTGGCAGGATGAGACAGAGCACTGGTCACTACTGGGGGAGAATTTTGCCGATCAACAGATGGTGGGTTGGAGATCCCAGCGAGCGGTATTGGTTGGAGATCACGAATAGGCCGGACATTGGCACCAACCTGCACGCACCGAAGGTCAACGACAGTGGTGCCGAGTACTGGTCCTACTCGCTCGTCCAGTACGTACGGCCGGGGGACCTGGTACTGCACTGGGACAAGAATCATGGACCGGGGATCGTTGGCTATTCACGAGTCACTGGTGAACCGTTCTCATCCAGCATTACATGGCAGAGTCGAGGAACATACGGCCGTCAGCGCGCCCCTTCGGGTCCCGAGCCTGCTTGGCAGGCGCCACTCGGCGGCTACCACCAGCTAAAGCGCCCCTTGACGCAGGAACGTTTGCGGGAGCTGGAACCTGAAGTGAGGAAGGTGCGAGACACTCTCGCCGCCTCAATAGAAGGGCCGGTCTACTTCCCGTTCGCTATTTCCGAGTCGCGTCCCATACGGGCAGCTCAAGGCTACTTGACCAAGTGGCCTAGGTTGCTGGTGGAGGCGACCCCGGAACTGACCGAGCTCCGTCAGACCGCAGCATCAGAGCCGCATGAACCCGACTCCCCACCAGTATCCGATAAGCCAACACCTCGCAACCGGAGTCGCAGCGGGTACGGGCGGCAACAGAATGCCGCTCGCCGACGGGCTATCGAACGCTACGCCGTAAGCCTGGTAATGAGTCATTACTCATCACTCGGTTACGAGACCGAAGACGTTGGCGATCGTCAGTCCTGGGATGTAACAGCACGCCGAGACGAAACAGAGCTTCACATCGAGGTCAAGGGCAGCACTACAGAACGCGAAGCCATCGACCTCACCGAGGGCGAGGTGCGTCATGCGGAGGACAACGCCACCTGCCTGGTAGTCATCGACCAGATCAGGATGGACAGCGAATTGCGCTGCTCGGGCGGACGTTGGCGCATCTGGGAGGAATGGAGGCCAACGCGCGACGTGCTGGTCCCGACCGCATACCGGTACCCACTGCCCAGCAACGGTGAGGTCAGCCACCTGTGATCTACAAAACCTCTGGGACCAGTTGGGACCGCACGGTACGCACAGCAGCGAACAACCCCAGCTCAGCCAAACGGCAGGCTGTGTTCCACAAGGTATCTGATCTACAGAAACGCCTACCGCGATGATTTGGGAATCAAGCGCTGCAGGGCGGGCGCCCTGACATCAACGGTTGACATCAACGGACACGTACGTCGGTGAACGTCCGTGTCACAGAGAGCAGAACCCAGGCCGTCCCGGCACAGTCCGCATGCGGTGGCCCGCGGGCTGGCACGCGCCTGGGGGTCAAGGGGTCGCAGGTTCAAATCCTGTCGTCCCGACCAGCGATATCGCAGGTCGCAGGGCCACTTCCGCCGGACGGCGGGAGTGGCCTTCGCCGTTTCCGGGCCCTGGTGGTCGCAGGGTGGTCGCAGCACCTCCGCCGCTTCCTCGGCCGCCGGTCAACCAGGGCACCCGCTCGGCGGGTCGGTCCCGGTCCCGGTCCCATGGTGGTCGCGGGGTGGTCGCAGCCGGCCGGCGGGGTACCGGTCCGGCCTCGTCGAGGACCTGGCCGACGTGGTCCACGGCCTGGCGGGCGGCCTGCGCGGTCAGGTGACCGTAGACGTTCGCGGTGGTCGACAGAGTGGAGTGCCGCAGCGTCTTGGACACGATCACCAGCGGCACGCCGCCGGCCAGGGAGATCGTCGCGGTCAGGTGCCGAAGGTCGTGCAGGGCGATCCTGGACACTCCGGCCCGCTCGCACAGCAGGTGGAAGTGGTTGAGCGCGTGCTGCAGATGCAGCGGCCGGCCGTCGGCGCGGTGGAACACCAGCCCGCCCTGCGAGCCTCCTTCCCCACCCCGCGCGGCCGCGCGACGCCGAAGCGCCTGGACGACCCGGTCGGACAGCGCGATCCAGCCACGGCCGGACCGGGTCTTCGGCGCGGTCAGCACCAGGCGGTTGTTGTCGACCGCCGACAGGGTGCACCGCACCAGCAGCACCCCCTGGTCCAGGTGCACATCGGCCCACCGCAGCCCCAGCGCCTCACCCTTGCGCATCCCGGTGCCGATCAGCACCTCCACCAGATCCGCGAACAGCCCATCATGGGCGTGGCAATGGGCGAGGAAGCGGGCCGCCTCCTCCACCGTCCAGATCCGCCGCTCGGCCGCTGCCGGGCGCGGGATGACGGTGGGCCGCGCCGGATTGGCCGGCAATCGATGGTGCCGCACCGCCTCCCCCAGCGCGCTGGAGAGCGTGGCCAGGCAGCGGTGCACCGTGACCCGGCCCCGGCCGCGGGCCAGTTGGTCGCGGGCGAAGGCGGCGGTGTGCCCGTAGCCCAGATCATCCAGCCGCACTCGCCCCAGATGCGGGAGAAGATCGTTGCGCACGTAGTCGCGGTAGCGCGCGTACGTGGTCGGCTTCAGGCTCATCTCCTTGGCCGCCGGCCAGCCGGTCAGGTAGTCGGCCACCGTCTCGTTCGGATCCGCTCGGAACCCGGCCTCCTCCCCGCCAGGAACCGGCGCAGCGCCACCCGAGCCTCCTCCCGGCCGGAGAACCCGCCTCGCCGCACCGCCGCCCGCCGGCGCCCGGGATCGAAGACATCCACCGCGAACGACCACCGGCCGTGGCCGGGATCGGTCACCAGGCGCGGGCACCGCGCCCCCAGCTGCCGGCGCCGCTCGTCCCGGCACCCGCACCGCCGGTACACCCGCCCCCGCTCACCCGTCCCGCGCATCACGATCACCACCAGCCACCACACGGAAGAACCCTCACCCCCAGTCTCCGCCCCGTCCGGCCGCACCATGCGATCACCCCGCGACCACCACCCCTCCCACACCCGCCCTGACCTGCGGAGATCCCTTGTCGAGGCGACAAGTGCACTCCCCTGGAGGCCCCGATGCCGGACGGCGGCGACGGTCCACCCGAGATGCTGGCAGGCCGCAGTCGAAGGTCCGTCACCGCTTCAGGCGGGTGAAGGTGGCACTGGTAGTGCGGAGGGCTCGGCGCATCGGTCGCGGGCGAACCTACCGGCAAAATGAAGTACCCGCCCCTCCGCGAGCTGGTCGCCGACGCTGGAGTTGTTCCCGAACATCCCGTGCGCCAGGCCGTCGCGGGTGAGGAGACCCTGGCGGGGCCGTGCCTGGTACTTCACGACATTGTCCGACCAGCCCTTCTCCCCGACGGACACATCCCACTCCACCCGTGAGCCCCTCGTAGGTGACCGTGCAGATCGCCGCCGTCTCGGGCTTCGCACCGAGATCCTTCGGGCACCGGCCGGTGGCCTCACCCCGCACTGCCGAGCCGCCCCATCTCCCCCGCCTGTGACAGTGTTGTGACCGGAACTGTGCCCTCCATCACACACGCAGGGGCCGGGCCCTGATCGGATGACCCGATGCGTAGAACCTTTCCGCTCCACCCCCCTACACCAAGGCCGCCCGGCCCGCCCCCTTCCTGGCGGCCCTCGCCATGACCGCCCTGCTGCTCACGGCCTGCGGGACGGAGCGCGCGGGTGTCGGGGACACCGGAGGCGCCGAGGCTCCCGACGCGGCCGGACCGTCGTCCTCCACGCAGGTCGACGATCCGGGGAAGGACTGCGTACGGATCACTTCGCTGACCCTCCCGTCAGCCTCCGCCTCGACCTCTCCCTCTCCCAGTCACGAATATGCGGTCTCCGCTGATCGCCTCATCCCGGACGCGTGGGCCAGCGCCGACTTCGAGGTCGCCAACGAGGGCCCAGGGAGCCTGACTTACATTGTCATCATCACCTTCATGAGCGACGACGGCGGAGCCATGGCCAACGAGACCGCGACCGTGCGCGACGTCGGGCCGGGGAAGACCGTGCGGGGCACGGTCCGGGCAGAAGCGCTGCCGCCCGGCACGCCACGGATAACCGGGGCCAAAAGCGCTCCAAGTGACCAAGGTCCCCGCGAGCGAGGCGCCCGCCGAACCGGGTACGTGCCCCGCCTCCGGCATCCGGGTCAGCGCCGACAAGGGCGACGCGGCCATGGGGCTGCGCGTCGTGGGCATGCACCTGGAGAACTGCGGTACGCGTGACTACACCGTTCAGGGCTACCCCCTGATGAAGCTCCTGGACCACGGCATGAAGCCCGCCGACGGCATCGAGATCCTCGACGGCAGCGGCGAGATCACCACGGGCACCGGGCCCGACGAGCCGCGCCGCCCCGTCACGCTCGGCCCCGGCGAAACGGCGACCGCCGGCCTGGTCTGGCGGAACACCACCAAGTCCGGTACGCCGGTGAACGTGCCCTACGTACAGGTCCGGGCCAAGGCCGGTGCCGCCCCGGTGATCCCGGGCCTCGGCCTGGGAACGACCAGAAAGCTCGGCGTCAGTCCGTGGAAGAAGGCCGAGGAGCAGCAGGGCGGGACAGCGGGTACGAGCGGTAGGGCCGGGCGGCCAGAGCTGAGCCCTCGGGTCTGGCCGTCGGCCCGAAGAGGTGACGGCGCCGTGCGCACCCGCGCCATCACCCGTACAGCCAAGGTGAATCACACCAGCACCGACCCGAAAACGAAAACGGCGGCGACGGTCCTGCGTCGCCGCCGCCTCGCGTGAGACACCGCCTCTCACCAGGCCCGCCCATGAGGCGTGAGTGCCACTCATCCACCGTGCTCATCAGCGCTGTTGGGCTGCACCCTCACCTCGAATTTATATGATCATCCCACTGAAGATACCCGGCTATATGCATTGAAAAGAGCAATCCATTGAAGACGTCCCCTCACGCACCTTCTGGCTCCGCTGGAGAACGGCGAAGACCCCGTCCACCGCGATATACCTGGGTCGCAGCCCTGTTGGCCTGTGCCGTCTGCATCCCCCTGCTGACCTCCGGCGCCTCAGCCAACACCCCAGGTACCCCAGACACCCCCGGTGCCACCGGCGCACCGAAGGCCGCGGCTGCAGATGAAGAAGCCGCCATGCGCACCTCGGAGCAGCGCGTCGAACTGGTCGAGGAGCGCACCGAGTCCACCACCACGTGGGCCAACGCCGACGGGACGACGACAGTTCAGACGTTCACCGGGCCGATCCGGGTGAAGAAGCCCGGTGGCGGCTGGACTCCGGCCGACACCAGGCTCGTTGCCGAGAACGGGGTCGTGAAGCCGAAGGCCGCGGCTGCCGACATCGCCTTCTCGGGCGGCGGCACCGAAGATCCGCTGGCCACGGTCTCCCGGGGCAGCCGGTCGTTCGGTATCGGCTGGGAGGAGCGGCTTCCCGAGCCGGAGCTCGATGGCTCAACGGCCCTTTACCACAACGCCGTCGACGGTGGGGATCTCGTGGTCACCGCGTTGAAGGAAGGGTTCTCCCACTCCGTCATCCTGCGGGAACGCCCCGAGAAGCCGGTGACGTTCCGGCTGCCCGTGAAGGCCGACGGGCTGACGCTGAAGGAGACCGCCGATCACCGCCTGCACTGGGAGGACGGCAGGAGCCGGGTCGTGGCGGCCGCTCCGCTTCCGGTGATGTGGGGCTCCGGCAAGGAGTCCGCCTCCGGGGAGCACCGGGATCTCGCTCCCATCGACGTCGTGGTCGAGAAGGACGCCGAGGGCTCCGGCCAGGTTCTAGTCCTGAAGCCCGACACGTCCTTCCTGTCCGATCCGGACCTGAAGTACCCGGTGACCATCGATCCCACCGACTCGCTCATGGGGCCGGTGACGGACACCTGGATCCAGTACGACGACTATCTCACCTCCCAGCGCGGATCGAGCGAGCTGAAGACCGGTACGTACAACGGCTCGGAGAAGGCGCGTTCCTTCCTGAAGTTCAACGTGGCGAAGTACGCGGGCAAGCGCATAATCGACACCGACCTGCGGCTCTACTCGCACTACTCCTCCACCTGCCAGACCGACAACTCCGGCAACCAGGTGCGCAGGATCACCTCCGACTGGGACCCGGCAGCCGTCTCCTGGTCGACGCAGCCCACCACGACCACCGCCGGGGCGGTGACCTCCAAAGCGGCCAAGGGCTACAGCAGCGCCTGTCCTGCGGGCCACGTCAACTGGGACATCGACGCGATCGTCCAGGCTTGGGCCGACGGGCAGCCGAACCACGGTGTGCGCATCGCGGCGGTCGACGAGACGGACCCGCTGACTTGGCGCCGCTACCACTCGGCGAACCAGACGACCGGGTCGCACAACGCCACGTACGAACCCTCCCTCACCGTCACCTACAACACGGTGCCCGGTACGGCGGCGCTCGTCTCGCCCGCCACCGGTACGGCCACGGCCGAGACCCGGCCGGTCCTCTCGGCCAAGGCGACCGACGCGGACGCACAGCAGCTGACGCTGGCCTTCGAGATCTGGACGGCCAACGGGTCGGCACCTCTGCGGACCGGCACGTCCACGTCCGTGGCCTCCGGCGCGACGGCGACACACCGGCCCGCGGCACTGCCCGCCGGCGGCTACAAGTGGCGTGCCCGTGCGTCGGACGGAACCGACACCGGCGCCTGGTCGGGCTGGCGGACCTTCTCCGTCGACACCACGGCACCCACGGTGCCGGTCATCACCTCCACCACCCACCCGTCGTCCACCGCCTGGTACAACGCCACCACCTTCCGAGGTGCCCTCTCGGCCTCGGACACCAGCGGGGTCACCGGCTACGCGGTCAAGCTCGACCAGAACCCCGCCACGCCCGCCGGTACGACCGTCACCCAGACCGGCACTGCCGTCGAGTGGACCGGCCGCACGGACGGAACCTGGTGGGTGCACGCCGCGGCGCGTGACGGGGCGGGCCTGTGGTCCACCACCAAGCATCTGAGCTTCAACGTCGACACCACCGCGCCCGGCGCACCGGGCAACCTCCAGTCGACCACGCATCCGATCCCGGACAGCCCCTACGGGAGCCAGACGGCGTCCTTCAGCTGGTCGGCGCCCACCGACGTCTCCGGCGTGGCCGGATACGCGGTGACCGTGGACCGCAGCCCCGGGACCCTTCCGCCGACCACCGGCACCGTGCAGACGGAGACCTCCCGGACGGTCACGGTCGATTCCGACGGCACGTGGTACCTCCACGTACGGGCCAAGGACAAGGCGGGCAACTGGTCCTCCACCGCCGCCCATCGGGCCTTCACGGTCGACCGGACCCTGCCCCCCGCCCCAGTGATCAGCTCGTCCTCCCACCCCGACCAGACCAGCGCCTACCGGGGCGGCGCCCTGTCCGTCTCCTGGACCGCCCTGGCCGCCGGAGCCGAGAACGGCTACAGCATCGTCGTTGACCAGCACCCCGACACCGTGCCGGACACCCAGCCCGAGACGACCGGCACCACGCACACGGCAACGCGTGGTGAGGGCGTCTGGTACCTGCACGTCCGCGGCATCGACAGCGCCGGCAAGGGCGGCCCGACCGCCCACTTCCGCTTCACCGTCGACACCACCCCGCCCGGGGCTCCGACCGTCGGCTCGACGGACTACCCGGCCGACGCCTGGTCCGGCGCACCGGGTCAGGTCGGCACGTTCACCGTCCTTCCCGACGGCACGGACTCCGTCAGCCTCTCCTACACGCTCGGCGGCGGCACACCGCGTTCCCTCGCCATCAACGGCGGGGCGACCGACCTGAGGATCACCCCCGCCACGGCGGGCAGCCACACCCTCCTCGTCACCACGACCGACCGGGCCGGGAACGTCTCGGCCCCCCGCGAGCGCCGCTTCCACGTGGGCACCGCCGCGGTCACGGCTCCGGCCAACGGTGAAGTCCTCGTCGGCTCGGTCGATCTCGCGGTCACCGCTCCGGCGTCCCTTAAGAACGTCACCTTCCTCCAGCGCGCCTCGGCCGCCGACCCGTGGGAGGTCATACCGGCCGCCCAGGTGACCTACCCCGCCGAAGGCACCGCGGTCACCTGGCCGGTGCCGCTCACCGGTGGTGTGGCTCCGAAGCTGGTGTGGGACACCTCATCCCTGGCCGGCAAGGGCAGCCGGCAGGTGGGCGCACGCTTCGGGGGCACCCCCACCCCGCCGGAGGCCGAGCCGGTCGCGGTGGTCGTGGACCGTGTCGAGATCATCGACGGCGGGTTCGGGGACGGCAGCGAGGAGTCCACTCCGGCCCAGGCGTACGCCCTGGAGCTGGCCCAGGCCCGCGCCGCGGCGGCGCCCGCGGACTTCGCGCCGCCGTACATCGACCAGACCTCGGGCGACCTGATCGCTCCCGTGGCCGACCCCTCGGCCGTCGCACAGGCGACCGTACCGATCGATGTGCGGCAGGCACCGGCCGATGAGGGCACGGACACCCCGGGCGAGGAACTCCCCGAGCCCGCCAAGCCGGAGGAGGAGAGCGACGCCCCCGAAGAGGTCCCCGCGCTCCCGGCGGACGAGGACGAGGAGACCACGGGCGAGGAGTCGTACGAGATGGAGGACGACGACACACCGCAGGCCCCCGACCCGTCGGCCCCTACGGTGACCCAGCAGGTCGCGCCGAGGGCCGAGATCGTGGAGCGCAGTGTCGAGGCGCTGGAGTCGGTACGCGACGAGGTGCTCCTGCTCACGGAGGCGGAGCTGCCTGGTGTGACGGGGTTGCACGCGGCCTTCGTGGACGCCGAGAGCAACCGCGTCGTGGTGCAGACCCCCGATGCGGGGAGCGCACTCGTCACCGCCCTGGGCGAGCGGTACGGCACCGACACGGTGGCCGTCCACCTCACCGCGGGCGTCGAGACGATCGAGCCGGCCGACCGGTACTCCGACACCTCCCCGTATTACGGAGGGGCCCGGATCAAGTCCTACCTGACGACGTCGAAGACCACCTGGTGCACGGCCGGCTTCCCCTGGCGCAGCGACGGCAAGTGGTACATGCTCACCGCGGGCCACTGCACCACCGGCAACGGCGCCATCATGAACCCCAGCGAAAAGGACTACATCGGCCCCGTGGTCCGCGACAACTGGAACAACAGCAAGGGCACCGTCAAGCTGGCCGGCCAGAAGTACTTCGCCGGCGATCTTGCTCTCTACCGGGTCCTGGGCCCCGAGAAGGCCGCCGCACGCATCTTCCGCGGCGGCGAACGGTCGACGAAGTCACGGGGCGTGCACGACCGGTGGAAGCGCTGGGCCCAGAAGGGCGACAAGGTCTGCACCGGCGGCATGGTCACCGGGGAACGGTGTGGCTGGAAGGTGACGGGAACGCAAGCCACCGTGAAGTACGACTCGGGAACCGTCGCAAGGAACATGGTGGTGGCGAAGAAGACCGAAAGCGCGTGCGTCAGGAAGGGTGATTCGGGCGGGCCCGTCTACACAGTCGATGGAAAGGGCAGGGCGTATGCGAAGGGCATCATCTCCGGTGGAGGTGGGGGCGGAGGTGACAAGAGCGGCGGCCTCCTCGACCCCTGCCACCTCGTCTTCACCGACATCGGGCTCGCCCACTCGGCGCTCCCCGGCACGGTGGCGAGGGGCTGACATGCGCAGGGTATTCCTCTCACTGGTGGCAGTCGCCGCGCTGGCCGGGTGCGCATCCGGGCAGAGCGGAAACTGCACGCTCGCCGACATGGATTCGGAGGTCTCCGTCGTCTGGCGCCCGGCCGACTTCGAGGGCTCCGGCGGGGCGATGATCCGGGTTTGCGTGGACGGCTCGTGCGAGGAACGCGCGTCCGGCAACCCGAGCGATCCGATCGGACGGCTGTCGGTGCGGCTTCCGCAGGACATCGGGGCGAAGAAGCTGCCGGTCGAACTGACCGTGACTCCGGTGAAGGGCGGCAGCCCCGTCAAGGACACCAAGCAGGCCCAGTTGACCGAGGAACACCCCAACGGCAAGGGCTGCGACCCTGTGGCCTGGGTCGCAACCTTCCGCGCCGACCCGGTCAAGGGCCTGGTCTCCCCGGAGGGCCTTTCCCTCCAGGGGAAGTAACGACACGGAACCGACCTCCTCATGACGGAGACCGCCATATGACGGACTGCCCTCGCCGACCTATCGGTGGGGGCGGTCCTTCGGCGAGCCCGGTTCTGTTCGTACGGGCTAGCGCCCGTCTCAGGGCCCCGTCGGGGGCGGCAGCGCCGTCAGCCGCAACCCCGAGTGGTCGCCCGGGTCCGTGACGGCCGTGGGCCGGGTGGCCAGGGGGCGACCGGCGGCCGGGAGGGGCATGCGGATCACCACCCGCACTCCAGGCCGAGTTGCACCAGCACCGAGCCGAACTTGGGATTGTGCAGCGGCATCGAGCCCGCGCCGTGCGCCGCCGCGCCGCTCCCCGAAGCCGAGCCGCCCGCGTTGCCCATGAGCTGGTTGAGCCGGAAATCGTCGGCGTTCAGGACCCCGACACCGAGCAACCCCCTTGCCTGTCTGCCGTGTTCGACCGAGCTCTGGCCGTCCGTCTGGGTGGGGCGGGGCGCCCCCAGGTCGCTCTGGGCCACCCTCTCGAACGCCATCTTGTCCCCAGCCCCCAGCACCCGCCCGCTCCGCAGCCGCGTGTGCACCGAGGCCCGGAGGTCCTAGCCCGCCGCCCCGCTCGCGTGGACCGGCGGCAGCTCCGCCCGAGCGGGGTGAACCGCCGGCAATGCAGCCGTCGAAAGGGTCTGCGACGACTGGCGCCATGGGTAGCCCAGGCACCATCGTTGTGCCTTCTCGACAGCGCGCAGGAGGACCGGCTGGGCCGGGCGCTAGGTGCGCGGTCCCACGCCGCAGCCAGAGAGAAGCAGCCATGGGGAAAAGTAGGCGGCGGGCGGGCCACGTCGAGCGGTGTTCGACCGCGCCATCGCGAGGCGCTCATGCTCGGTTCCAAGTGCGGCAAGCCACAGGGCTTGTGCCTTCCTGGCAACTGGGTGCGTCCTGGAGGAAACCGAGGCAGTGCCGCGAACCGTCCGCGGGCGGGGACCGGCTGGGGACCACACGTCGTGCGCGGCGTGGCACGGCACCCGCGATACCTCGCGATGTGCGCGGCCAATAGTGGCCAAATCACCTGAGAACAAGTGATCTTGCTGGACTGGGGGTCAAGGGGTCGCAGGTTCAAATCCTGTCGTCCCGACACTGTGGCCAGCGGGTCCGCCGGATACGGCGGACCCGCTGTTTCACGTTCGGGCGACGGTGATGCCCGGGTGACGCCGCCGCTCAGGTCGGCCGGTCACCCGTCACCGTCCGGCGCCGCAGCTCACGCGGCCTGAGCCGCTCCGGTCGGCCCGTGGTCGCGGTCGGCGCGCTCCAGTGCACGGCCCAGGGCCCGCGCCGCGTCCCGGGCGGCGTGGGGCAGCAGGTGGCCGTAGAGGTTGACCGTGGTGGACAGCGTCGAGTGCCGCAGCGTCCTGGAGGCCACCGCCGGCGGTACACCGGAGCTGATCATGATCGTGGCGGCCGTGTGCCGCAGGTCGTGCACCCCGATCCCGGGCAGACCGATCTCCGCGGCCCGGCGGCGCAGGGTCACCAGCACCTGCTGGGGACGCAGCGGCGAGCCGTCGAGCCGGCAGAACACCAGCCCCTCCAGCGGAGCCTGCGCCCCAGCACCGCGCGGGCGGCCTCGGTCCCGGTGCGGGCCGCGAAGCCGCTACGGCACCGCCCGCGGCGGCGACCACCGGGCTTCGGTAGAGACACCGCGGACGCCCACGAGCCATGCCTAGCCCCGCGCGCAGCCGCAGACAACGAACTCCCAGTTGCCGGGCGCCCGCTTCCGGGATGCGGGGGCGTACTTCAGCAAGGTTCGGAACAGATCGACGTCCGCGCGGGCAGTGGTCTCCGGACTCCAGGCCCGTAACCACGCCGACCAGCGGAACCTTTCCACCTGAGACAACTCTACGCCACCCAGTCCGGCATCGAAGGCATCGTCTGCGAGTTCGTCAACGGCCACCAGACCTGCGTGGCGAAGTGGAGAGTGAGGACCGCTTTGACCGGGTCGGTGATGCGGGCGTGGGAGCGGTCAGGTTCTGGACTGCACAGGGCAGCGCCGGGGAGGCCCGACACCGAACCCGTCCGCATCACCCGCGGGCAGGACGGCGAAGCCGACTTCGTCGGCGTCCTCGCCCCCTGGCCGGGGGCATCCTGCGTCGCGCGAGTTCCCTGTTCGAGCCGTCTCTGCGCGACCACCAGTGAATCACTCCATGGGGCCGAGGTGGCCCTCCAGGACGGTCCGGGTGATCGGGGGGCGGTCCCACAGGGCGAGGAGTTCGTTGGCCAGGGCCACGACCGGAAGCGGGTTCTGGTCGCCGTGGACCTCGATGGCGGCGGCCGACAGGCCGCGCGGTACGGCCCGGGCGTCGAGGAGGGCGCGCCACTGCCGCGGTCCGAGTTTCAAAAACTCCAGTCCGGTCAGCTTGGCGATCTCCAGCGGGTCGGCGAGCGTGCCGGGGTAGGCGGTCAGGGTCCGCAGGCGCGGCAGTCCGGTGACGGGGGCGAGGCTGAGCGGCTCGCCCTCCCACACGCCGATGGACAGGACCTCCAGTTCCGGGTGGGCGGCGGCCTCGACACTGCTCAGACCGCGGATGTTGACCCGGGCCACGGCCGGCGGCTGGTCCCCGCGCGGGCCGCGGCGCCCTTCGCCGTACCCGTTCACCACCAAATCGGTGAGGGAGTCGGCGAGCAGGTCGGCGCCGATGCTCTGCTCGTGGTCGAGCATGATGACCTGCCCGGTGTGCCCGCGTGGGCCCGGTGTCAGGTCGACGGCGATCAGGTCGCCGCCGCCGCTGTCGCCGAAGACGATCCAGCCGGGCGAGCCGACCAGGCACTGCACTGCGGCGTCCGGTGGTGTGACGGCGGCCTTCACCGCCGCGAACTCCCAGGGGCACGGGCGGGACCGCACGTCGGCGACGCACAGGTGCTCCAGGGCGAGGAGTTCGCAGCCGACCGCCCGGGAGACGCGCTCGGCCGCCTCGTAGTCGCCGTCCCAGTCCTCCCAGCCCGCCCGGACCACCCGGTAGAGCGCCTTGAGTTCCTCGGGCAGCGCGACGCCCAGGCGTGCTTGTGCGGCGGCGATCTCCGCCTCGGTCGCGCCGACGGCGTCGGGGAGCCGTTCGCGGAGCGTCCGCCCCAGTAGCGCCGGGTCCGCCGACGGGGCCGGTGCCGCCCCGGGCACCGGGTCGGGCAGGCGGCGCCAGGGCTCGGGAACGGCGTCCTCGACCAGGAGGAGCGAGCCCGGGTACGGGCCGAGGCCCGCCTCCACCGCGGGGCTGGAACCACGCAGGTGGAGCACCGCCCTTCCGGCCGGGGAGATCTCCGCCACGAAGGAGATCTCCTCGGCGTTGGCGTCCGCGAGCGCGCTGCGCACCCGCTCCACCGCGTCGTACTCGGCCTGCCTGTCCTCGACCTGGGCGGCCCGCCCGGGCGGCACAGGCCGCCACCGCAGGGGCACACTCCACCCGTGGCGGCCGATGCGTCCCGCCACCTGGCCGCCCGGGGCGGCCAGGCGCTCCGCGTTGTCGGCCCGCAGCAGCCGCAGCAGCGGCTCCCAGGTCGCGAGGTCATGGAGCGAGGACGACGAGGACAACGGTTCCTCCAGGGGTGTCGGTGGTCGTACGGAGCACTTCGGGAGCGGCCGGGCCGTGACGGTGCCCATCGCGCCCGGAGCGACGGTGGGAGGCGGACGGACCCGTCGGCCGGCGCACCGCCGGGACGCCGGTGCCGGCGCTCGCGTGGGAGCGGGAACCGGTGTCAGGCATTCGAGGACGCCCGGTGTACCGCGAGTTCGGCCTTCTCCAGCCAGTCGATGTACCAGCGGGCGAAGGTCACCGGCTGCCCGTCGGCATCGAGGAGCGGCGCGAGATCGGCATCGTCCGCCCGCCCGTCCGACCAGACCGTGCCGCGGTGTTCGCCGCTGACGACCAGCCACTGCCGCAGGGCGCAGCCCAGATGGCAGATCACGATCGCGCCGGCGGTGCGCTCGGGAGCGAACATGACGGCGCCCCACCGCTCGTCCCACGCCTCGAACGCGTCGTCGAACTCCTCGAAGTTCTCCTCCTCGGGACGCTCGGCGAGGAGAGCCTCGACAATCTTGGGATCCGGCCCCTGCTCGGGAAACGGCCGGGCGAGCATGGACAGATCCGCCAGGTCGGCGCCGTCGCCCTCCCAGCGCCACCGGCCCTGCACGCGCCGCACCGGGAACAGGCCGTACGCGGGACCCGCACCGCCCGCGCCGACACAGGTCAGGAACGTGCGGTACTCCTCCGGCAGCCGCACACCCAGCTGCGCCTCGAGCTCGGCAAGCTCATCCTCACGCAGCGGCTCCTCCAAGGCCCATCCATGCCCGTGCGCCCCGAACACCTCGCTGTCGGCCGCCAGGTGGGCGCCCAACGCCATGACGCGCCGACGTACACCCGTCCACCTCTGATCCACCATGCGCAGACCGTATGCGGCGCCACTGACACCGAGCCCACCCGGTACGCCCCCTCCGCACCGACGATTCGGAAACCCTCAACCGGGACAGCCGACGTCCCCGTCCCGCCCTGCGCTTCGCCGCCCCGCGAACGCCGGCGCGTCGCCTGCCCGTCCGTCTCGGCTTCGCTCACGTTCGGCGGGGCCGTGCAAGAACTCCGTGAGGGCGAGCAACGGAGTCCGGCCTCGGTGACGCAACGCCGTCCGCGGTCGTGGCCGACGCCAGGACATGGGATTATCGGAGCGGCCCTTGTTCGTCGACGATCACCGTGGGCGTGGAGAGGAACACATCGGCCTCGACCGAGCCGTAGGCGATGTTGAACGTGTCCAGCCAGTACGACCAACCCCGGATACCCAGCGCACTACTGAAGCGGTAGTTGAGCTGCCAGCGCACCCACTGGCCGGGACCGAGCCGCACCGCCGGAGGCCGCCGCGGCCGAGGCGGCAGGGCGAACAGAGGCTGCACCCGCGGGAAGACCCGCAGCCTTCCGCCGGCCTCCCGAAACCGGACATCGACCCTGTCGCGGTCTTCCCACGTGGCATGGGGCGTGAAGCCGTCACGCTCATGCATGCGAACCACGTGTGCGCAGGTGCCGGTCCCGGCAGGAGGGAGAGCGAAGCCGACCGGGGCCGCGTTCCTGCGCGAGGCGGCCTCCCCTCCCCGGGACCCCTTCGTCCAGGACGTCCGTATCCACTGGACGGTGATCTCCACGGCGCACTCCCCCCGTGCCGTCACGGCGATTGCTGAGTCTTCCCGATCTGATGGGTGGCTGGGCCGGCACCGACCTCACACCCAGGACCACGCCAAGGTTCGCAGCCTCGGTGAACGCGCCATGGCAGTTCTGAAGGGCCGGCGGACCCTGCGGAAGCTCCGATACAGCACCACCCGGATCGCCGCCTCACTCGAGCCGTAGCCGCTCTCGAACTCGCCAACTGATCAAGATTAAAAACTCCAGCGAGGCGAAGCAGCCCGCCCTCGCCGGTCAGTTGCAGGCCCTCGGCCTGGGCCCGCCCCACCAACTCGTCGATCAGCTGGTTGTCCACGGCCTTCGACGGCTGCGGCCTACCCGGCTCGGCGGTCTCGGGCTCGGTCACGTTCTCGCTGGTCATCGGCGCATCTTCCTTGATCGGGAGTTACACCGAACGTCTTACAGTCTCCCTTGTGGATACCGCATTCCACCGGCATATCGCAGGGATCAAGGACCGTCAGCCCCTACGACTCCACGAGTTCAACCTCAGTAGTGCACTCTCACCGAGAATCCGGTTGCACAGCCCCACGACGTACGCCTCATCCCTGCCATCTCTCGTTGCCATGAGAAGGCATCCTGCCACCATCCACGGATCGACGGCACCGGCCCGACAAAGTACACCTCGGTAACTCTCGGGTCCTGGAGCGCCACCTCGAAGTGCCGTGCTGCCCATCACATCCGGGTGTGCTCAAGGCTCGGATTTTGGTGTATCGAAGGACGGTCAGCCGCTCGCCACAGGCGATACGCTCCTGGGCGGGGATCGGCGCTCGCTACACGCCGAATTCGGCAGGGCGCACAGCCACTGCGGCGACAACGGACCATCTTGCGGGGCGTGCCCTCGTACTTGGTCAGTGTGCCGCCACCCAGGTGGTTGGCGGCACTCACGACGGGCAGGTACCTGACCCGATGAACTGGCGCGTTCCGGTGTACGCGTCGTAGACGGCGACTGCCCAGCGGGTGTATTCCCGGCTCTTGTTGTTGTGGAATTCGAGCGTGAGCTTGCGGCAGACGGTCTTCTCGACGGCCTCTGTGAGGTTGGACTGGGAGGCGCGGCTGGTGAAGCGGTTATTGGGGTCGTCGGTCCAGATGTAGGCGGCTTTTTCGACGGGGTCGAAGCCGAGGCTGATGCCATCGTTGAGTGCGATGGGGTCGTCGTCCGTCTCGGTGGTGTTGGTGTTCCAGGTGGAGACGATGGCCTTGACCGTGGCCTCGGCGACGCGGATCTCCGCCCTGTCCCTACTGGGTATCTCGGCCGTGACCATGCCGGACTCGTCTCCGTGCCACTGGCCGGCTGTTTCTGAGATGCAGCCGTCAGTGGCCTCGCCATAGCCGAGGGCTGCCGCATCGAGATCGCCGTCGGACGTCTTCCAGTAGATGGCGAAGCGGCCGTACGGCCAGGTGGTCGGGTCGTTCTTGAGGCGGTGCGCGAGGGCGGAGCAGGCCGCCACCTCGCCGGCTCTGCGGAACATCTCCTGATGGTTCTCGGGCAGCTGCGGCATCGGCCCACCGGTCACCATCACGGTCTGTGCACGCTGGTTGAACGTGATTGTGGGCTTCATGAAGTCCATGCCCTTGGTGGCCAGCATGGACGTCATACGGTCCCGAATCGCCTTCTCGGTGTCATGCTCTTCGGGGCTGCCGGCGATGGTGCTCGCACTCCACTCGTCCGGGTGTGGTTGCGTTTCCTCGCCGGCTCGTGTGTAGGCAGGATTGGTGACTCCGGCGAGGGGGTCCTTGGGGATCCTGATGGTCCGCGGATCGACCACAGGAGCGGACGGGGTCTCCGCAGGCGTGCCGGCAGTCGTGGTTCCAGAAGCGCCAATCGGGGCGGATGTCTCGGTGGACGGTGTCGAAGGTGCGGTGCGGCCGGACGAGAGGTCCGCGTCCGTACGGTTGCTGCTGCTGTAGAAGGCGACGATTCCACCCGAGACGGCCGCGATGGCGATTGCGTTGACGGCGGCGGTGATGAGCGCGCGCCTGCGTGCCGGGGGCGTGGGAAGGCTCCAGGCGGGGTCTTCCATGTTGGGGAGGTTCCACGTGGTGGTGAGGCGATCACTGATCCGCGTCGGCTCAGGTTCGGCGGCCGTGCCGAGGATCTGGGTCGTCTGACGGGCGAGGAGTCGCGCGCATTCCTCTGCCGCCGCTTCGGCGTGGATTCGCTCGGCGGGGTTCTTGGCGAGCGCCTTCGTCAGGGGCTCGCGCAGTTCGTCGGGGAGGCCGTCGAGATCGGGTTCTTCGGACATGACGCGGTAGGCGACCACGTCGGGAGCTCCGGTCCCGAAGGGCAGGCGCCCTGTGGCTGCGTAGGCGACGAGAGTGCCCCAGGCGAACATGTCGCCCTCGGGGCCGGCGGTGCCGGTGCGGTAGTGCTCGGGGCTGATCCACCCGGGAGTGCCGGTCATGACACCGGTCCGGGTCACGGAGGTGCCGTCGGCGGCGTGAGCGATCCCGAAGTCCAGGACCCGGGGGCCGGCCGGGGTGAGGATGACGTTCTGCGGCTTCACATCGCGGTGGACGACTCCGGCGGCGTGGATTGCGGCGAGGGCCTGGGCAGTGCCGGTGGCGAAGGTGTACAGGGTTGCGCCGGTGAGTGCTCCGTGGGCGGCGAGATGCTGGTCGAGGGTGTGCCCGGGCGCGTAGGCGGTGGCCAGCCAGGGGTTCTCGGCATCCGGGTCTGCTGAGAGAAGCGGGATGAGGCACGGCCCGTGCACACGCGAGGAGAGCTGGACCTCTCGGCGAAAGCGGGCCCGGAATTCATCGTCCTCGGCCTGTGAGGGGTGGATCACCTTCACAGCGACCCGGAGGCCGGCTGGATCGAGACCGGCGTGGACAGTGCCCATGCCACCCGAGCCGAGACGGCCGATGATCCGGTAGGGACCGACCCGCTTCGGGTCACCGGAGCGGGCAGGCTGGACCCGCCCGTCCACGCGAGCGATGCTCACAGGGTGTTCGTTCCTCTTCTGCGATGGAGCGCCATGAGGCTGACACACACCCATGAATGGAGTCCCCAGCCCAGGATCGGGATGGTATCGGCAGACTGCTTCGACGGGCGGGGTAGTTCGCTGTTTCGAAGTCGCTCGGAAGGATCGCGGAGGCGTATGAGGCTGAGCCCGGACGTGAGTTGGGGACCAGTTGGGGACCATACGCCATGCACGCTGGTGCACGACGGGCCGTCACGTGCACTCACCGTGCCCTGATTAAGTCTGCTATATCCAGAAAATACCCTTGACCCTCACTCCCGGGAGTCAAGGGGTCGCAGGTTCAAATCCTGTCGTCCCGACACTGTGGCCAGCGGGTCTGCCGGATACGGCGGACCCGCTGTTTCACGTTCGGGCGACGGTGATGCCCGGGACCCGCCCCGCGCCCCGGGCGGCGCGGGGCAGCAGGGGACCGTGGAGGCCGACGGCGCCGGACAGGACCGAGCACCACAGCGCCCCGGAGGCCACCGCCGGCGGCACGCCGGAGCCGATCGCGGTCGCGGCGGCCCGGCCCGGCAAGGCACGGACCGGTGAGCGGGAGGCGTAGGCCCGCCGCCCTCCGCGCAGTCCGGCCAGAATCCGGTCGGCGCGGCCGGAGCGCACCTGGGGCAGTCGCCGAGGGACCGGTGCCGAGCGGTGCGCACATCCTCCAGCCGGCCGCCGCCGAGGAGCGACCGGGCCGTCTCCGCGTGAGCGAGCACACGGAGGAGGTACGCGGTGGCGGGGCGGCACTCCAGGGACGAGCACAGGGCGGCGACCGCCTCCGCGCGGTCACCCGGGGCCTCCGGCGTCCTCGTCGCGGCGCGGGTCGGCGAGGGGAAGTTTGTAATGGTATTCATTTTCATATAGCGTCCCGGTAGCCACACACCCGGAGGTTCGCCATGGCCGTACCCAAGCGGAAGATGTCCCGCAGCAACACCCGCCACCGCCGCGCCCAGTGGAAGGCCCGTACCCCGCGACTGGTGCCGATCACCGTGGACGGCGCCTCCCACCTGGTGCCGCAGCACCTGGTCAAGGCGTACCGGCGCGGCCTGCTTCGCCCCGAGGACTGAGAACGGCATGACACACCAGCGGCTGCCGGTGACCGTCCTGTCCGGGTTCCTCGGCGCGGGCAAGACCACCCTGCTCAACCACGTCCTGGCCAACCGCCAGGGCCTGCGGGTGGCGGTCGTCGTCAACGACATGAGCGAGGTCAACATCGACGCCGCCCTGGTGCGCGGCGGCCAGGCGGCTCTGTCGCGCACCGAGGAACGCCTGGTCGAGATGACCAACGGGTGCATCTGCTGCACCCTGCGCGACGACCTGCTGGAGGAGGTCGACCGCCTCGCCCGCGAGGGAAGGTTCGACCACCTGCTCATCGAGTCCAGCGGCATCTCCGAGCCGATGCCGGTCGCCGCCACCTTCGCCTTCCCCCGCGACGACGGCGCCACCCTGGCCGACCTCGCCCGTCTCGACACCATGGTCACCGTCGTCGACGCCGCGAACTTCCTGCCGGAACTGACCGCCGGGGACGGGCTCGCCGAGCGGGGCCTGGACCAGTACGAGGACGACGAGCGCACCGTCAGCGACCTGCTGATGGACCAGATCGAGTTCGCCGACGTCATCGTGCTCAACAAGCTCGACCTCGTCGGCGCCGGGGACGCCGACCGGCTGCGGGCCGCCCTCGCCCGGCTCAACCCGGCCGCCCGGATCGTGCCCGCCACCCACGGGCGGGTGGACCTCGGCCACGGGCGGGTGGACCTCGGCCACGGGCGGGTGGACCTCGGCGAGGTCCTCGGCACCGGGCTGTTCGACCTGGAGAAGGCGCAGCAGGCACCGGGCTGGGTGATGGAGCTCAACGGCGACCACGTACCGGAGACCGAGGAGTACGGCATCTCCTCCACCGTCTTCCGCTCCGAGAGGCCCTTCCACCCCGAGAGGCTGTGGTCCTTCGTGACCGCGGGCCTCGACAGCGGGGCCTTCGGGCAGGTCCTGCGCTCCAAGGGCTTCTTCCACCTGGCCTCCCGCCCGCACGTGACCGGGCTGTGGTCCCAGGCCGGCTCCGTCGCCCGCTTCGAGCCCCCCGGCGCCCGCGAGGCAGGAGACGGCCAGGGGCAGGAACTGGTGTTCATCGGCACCGACCTGCGCCCGGAAGCCCTCGATGCCGCCCTGTCCGCCTGCCTGCTGACCGACGGCGAGGCGGCTCCGCTCCACGATCCGTTCCCCGCGTGGGACGCCTACGGCATCGAGGACGCCTGCGAACACGACCACCCGCAGCCGCTGCCGGCGGCGTGACGGACTCCGGGCCGGGCGGTGGTGCAGCCACGGCACCGCCCGGCCCGGCCCCGGCCGGCGCACCGCGCCCGCACACCCCCGGGGCGGAGGCGGCCCGCCGCCTCCGCCCCGAAGAGGTTTGCCACCACGGCGACTTGGTGACCCCGGGCAGAAACCCGGCGTGGGCCTGCCGCCGCATCCGCACCCGGATACGGGCCACGGGAACACCACCCTCCACCGGCCCGGGGCCGTATCGGTCATCGGAACGGTGAGGAGCGCGTTCGGCGCGGCTCCCACACCCCTCCGCGGAGGTCCGCACACCGCCTCGGACCTCCGCGGTGCTTTTCTGCTCAGCGCCCTGCCCTACGGCGGTCGCGGCGCTGTCCGCCCCGCCGCCGGGCCCCGGCGACGAGGGGGTCGGCAAGCGGGGTGGAACGGTCGCCGTCCGTGCCGGCGCGCAGGGCGTCGGCGGGATTCCGGCCGCGGGACGGCTCCAGGGCGTCGCGGTCGGCCGCCCCCCACGCGCAGACGCCCGGCCGGGAAGTCCCGGCCGGGCGTCTGCGCGAACCGCTCACGGTCCGATCGACACGGCCACGTGCCGCGACGCCCCTGGAGACCGCCGGGTGAGCGGCGGGCCCCGGAGGGGCTCAGGCGTTCGGCGGCACGTGCGGCGGGCGTCCCGAGCCCCGCGTCAGCGCGTATCCCCCGATGCCCGCGAGCGCTGCCAGCACCGCGCCGGAGGCCGTCCACACCCAGCGGTCGGACCACCGGCCCGACGACCAGCCGTCGTCCGGCTCGACGCCCGACAGCACGGCCTGCGCCCGGGAACCGTCATCGTCCCGCTGCCGCGTCACCGCGGCGCCCGGTACCAGCGGCTCGGCCAGCCGGCCGTCCACGGCCGCCGACCCGCCGATCTCCTTGGACTCCACCCGCACCTCGGCGGCCATCGGCTGCCCGAGGTCGGCCGTCCGTACGCCCACCGCCGTCAGCCGGAGGTAGTACGTGCCCGGCAGCGGGTCGTTGGCCCACGGCTCCGACCAGGCCCGCACCGTGCGCAGCACGCACGCCAGCTCCACCGAATCGGTGCCCGCGGCGGCGGTGCGGGTCTGCACGCCGTACTGGCAGGCCTGGCGGCGCCTCAGACCGTCGTAGACGTCGATCTGCCAGGTCTGCGCCGCGTGCTCCCGCGGGAGCTTCACCGTCGCCTTCACGGTGGGGCGTTGACCGGTGTCGGCCGGGAACGACCAGTACAGGTAGTCACCGGCCGAGGCGTTCGCCGTCGCCGTCCGCCCCTGGTCGATCTCCGCCGCCGTACGGAACGACGTGCCCGCCGACGTGGGCGCCGCGCTGTCCCCGGACGGGCTCGCGGACGGCGTCGAGTCGGCCGCGGCGGGGCCCGCCGCGAGGCCGAGCGTCAGCAGCGCGGCGCTCACCACGCGTATGGTCCACATCAGTTGGTCCTCCACACCGCGACACGCCAACGCGACAGCCAGCCCCACACCATGCCCGCGAGGAAGCCGGTCAGCACCAGGACGCCGAGCAGCCACCAGCCGCGGCCGAGCCCGAAGGAGGCCACGTCGCCGGCCTGCGACGGCCCCTCGACCACGTCCACGGTCAGCTCCAGCGGCATACCGGGGCCGGTCTTGACCCCGGACGCCGCCGAGAAGGAGTTCGTCACCCGCAGGCACACCGTCTCCGCCGGAGCCTCCTCGTCGCCGCCGTCCGGCTTCGGGTAGCGCAGACCCGTGGAGATCACGTCCGTACGGCCGTTGCCCGCCGCCTCACCGCGCACGATCTCCCGGCCGTGCACCGTGGCCGCGCGCAGCAGCACCCCGTAGTCCGGGTTCACCGCGCGGTCCGCCGCCACGCTCACCGAGGCGCGCAGTTCCTGGCCGGGCGCCACGTCCACCCGGTACCAGCGTTCCTGGCCGAACTCCTGGCGGTCGGTGTACAGGCCCGACTTCAGGGCCGGCGCATCGGCGCACCGCTCCGCGCCCTCCACGGCCACCGGCGTCACCACCGGATCGGCCGCCCGTTCCACCAACTGGTTGACCTTCTCGGTGAGTTCGTCGGTGTGCTCCACCGAGGTGTAGGTGCCGCCGGTGGCCTCGGCGATGCAGCTCAGCTGCTGCCGCATCTTCGTGTTCGGCACCAGTCCGAGGGTGTCGATGGTCAGGCCGATGCCCTTGGCCGCGATCTCCCGGGCCACCTCGCACGGGTCGAGCGGGGCGCAGGTGTCCTCGCCGTCGCTGATCAGCACGATCCGCTTGGAGCCGTTGCCGCCGTCGAGATCGTCGGCGGCCTTCAGCAGGGCCGGACCGATCGGTGTCCATCCGGTCGGTGTCAGCGTGGCCACCGCCGCCTTGGCCTCGGTGCGGTCCAGCGGGCCGACCGGGTACAGCTGCGCGGTGTCCTTGCAGCCCGCCTTGCGGTCGTCGCCGGGGTAGTCGGCGCCGAGTGTGCGGATGCCGAGCCGGACCTCCTCGGGGGTGGCGTCCAGCACCTCGTTGAACGCCTGCTTGGCCGCGGCCATCCGCGACCGCCCGTCGATGTCCCGCGCGCGCATCGAACCGCTGACGTCGAGCACCAGGTTGACCTTCGGCGCGTCCGCCGTGACCTCGTCGGCGGCCGCCCCGTCCGGGAACGCGATCCCGGACGCGAGCAAGGTCGCGAGCACGGCGAGCAGGGCTCCGAGGCCTGTCGCCGACCGTTGTTTTCTGATCATCGGCGGATCCTATTGATCTCCACCGCCGCGGTCCAAAACAGGCTTGGGGCACAGGGGTTCGGGCGGCGCCGTCCACGGGCCGCCGGTCCGACGGCCGGAAGGTCGTGTGCCGCGTCCACGTCCTGGCCGTGGGGCGTCCCGCGGTCGCGGGTCGTGGAGGAGCGGTCGTCCACGCCCACCACCACTGACCGCATTCCCGGCCTCCCGCGCGGGCCGGCGGCCGTGCCCGCCGCACGGGTGCGGCCGCCGGCCCGCGCCGTCATCGGCGCCGGATGCGGTCAGGAGGAGCAGCCGTTCCTCCGGACGGGGGCGGGGGACGGGGAGGGTGCCTGCGCTCGGCGTGCCATGGCGGCCAGGAGGCAGGCCAGCAGGCACCGGGTGGCCGGATGGTCCGCCACCCGGCGCAGGTCGGCGGTCGTCCGGGGGATCATCACTCCGTCTCTCCCTTCTGTCCGGGGCCGGGCGGCGCGGCGAGGTGGTCGCGGAGCCGGTCGTCGGTGGGCTCGACGAGGACGGTGCCGTCGGGCATGACGAGGGTGGGAACGCGGCGGGTCCCGCGCTGCAGCCGGTAGACGGCCTTGGCGGCCTTCTTGTCGGCGTCGATGTCGTGGTAGCGGTAGGCGGCGCCCGCGCCGTCGAGCCGGGCCAGTACCTCTTTCACCTGCGGGCACCAGGCGGTGCCGTAGACCTCGATCTGCTGCATCGGGAGCTTCCGGGTCAGGGGCGCCGCCGGGCACGGTGCTTCCGTGTCCGGCGGCGCCGGCGGTCGGTTCGGACAGGGGCGGGGCGTCAGCGGGTTTCCGCCGTACGGGGCTTCTCCTGCTCGGTCCCGGCGGGCTCGGCGGCCGCCTCGGGCGCGGGCGCGGGCGCGGGCGCGGGCGCGGGACGCAGGGTGAGCCAGGCGATGACGGCTCCGGCCGCGGCGATGGCGGCGGCTCCCAGGAAGGCCGCGGAGAAGCCGTCCGTGAGGGCGGCCGGGTTGCCCAGCTCCTGTGCGCCTCGCGAGGCGGCCACCGCGGTCATGGCCGCCAGGCCGAGGGCGGAGCCCACCTGGTAGCTGGTGTTGACGATGCCGGAGGCCAGGCCGCCCTCCTCCGGGCGGGCGCTGGAGACGGCGGTGCCCAGCGAGGGGATGAACGCCAGCGACATACCGCCCGCCGCCACCAGCGAGGCGGGCAGCACATCCGCCCAGAAGGTGCCGTCGGGGCGGGCCAGGGACAGCCAGAACATACCGGCCGCGAGCACCAGCATCCCCGCGACGACCAGCGGGTTGGGCCCGAAGCGGGCGATCAGCCGGGGCGCCAGCACGATCATCATGACCATGATCGCGACCGTCATCGGCAGCAGCGCCGACCCCGCGGCGAACTCCCCCAGCCCCAGTACCTGCTGGAGGTAGAGGTTGAGGAAGAACCACATGGGGATCCAGGCGGCGGCCAGCAGGAGCTGGGCGACGTTGGCGGCGGCCAGGTTGGGGGCGCGCCAGATCCTCAGGGGCATCAGCGGCTCCCTGCGGCGCGCCTGGAGGGCGACGAAGGCGACCAGCAGCAGGGCGCCGGCGCCCAGCACCAGCCAGGTCTGCGCCGCGCCCCAGCCGGTCTCGGGAGCACGGACGATGGCGTAGACGGCGATGGCCAGTCCCGCGGTGACGGCGGTCGCGCCCAGGAAGTCGACGGAGCCGCGGCGGGGCGGGGCGGAAGGCATCAGCGCGGGCGTGAGGGCCAGGACCAGCACGGCGATGGGGATGTTGACGTAGAACACCCACGGCCAGCTGGCGTACTCGGTCAGGACGCCGCCGAGGAAGACGCCGGCGGTGCCGCCCGCCGGGGCCGCGGCCCCGTACAGGGCGAACGCCTTGGTGAGCTCCTTGGGGTTGGCACCGAAGAGCATCATCAGCAGGGTCAGCGCGGCCGGGGCGATCAGAGCGGCGCCGGCGCCCTGCACGGCGCGGCCGGCCAGCTCGACCCACACCTCGCCGGCCAGACCGGCGATCAGCGAGCCGGCGGCCAGTACGGCCCATCCGGCGCTGAAGACGCGCTTGGCCCCGAACAGGTCCGACAGCCGGCCGCCGAGCAGCAGCAGTCCGCCGAAGGCGATGACGTAGGCGTTGAAGACCCAGGAGAGGTTCTCCTGGGAGAAGCCCAGGTCGGCCTGCATCTGCGGCAGGGCCACCCCGATGATCGAGGTGTCCATGATGACCATGAACTGGGCCAGCGCGATCAGCCCGAGCGCCTTCCAGCGACGGGGGTTGGGCGGGGACGGGGCAGAGGACATCACACACTCCTATACGGGAGGGGGGTATACATCCGAGCATCGAAAAGGTACCCCCTAGGGGTATGTGTTGGCCAGTCCGGTCGCAGAAAAGTCCGCTTCGGAGGATGCGAACGGATGAAAAAGCGCCCCCCGGGCGCACCCGCCCCCGGGCAACGGCGGGTCGCCGCCTCCGCGGGGCCCGCCGCGGAGGCGGCCCGTCTCCCGCGCCGCGAAGGCGTCCCCTGCACCGCGGAGCCGTCCCCTCGGCGGCCGCCTCACCGTACGAGGGTGTCGGAGAGGGCTCCGAGCACCCATCCCGCACCCGCGCCGAGCACCAGGGTGGCCGACGCGGCGGCCACCGCCGTGCCCGCCGCCCAGCGCCCGGGCTCGGCGGCGGCCGCCCCCTCCCCCTTCCGCTCCCCGCCCCCACCGGACGCCCAGGTGTCCGGTGGGGGCGGACCGGGACGGCTGATCGACAGGGCCGGCGCGATCCAGCGCAGGTAGTAGAAGAGACTGGCGGCGGTGTTGACGGCGGCGGCGACGGTCAGCCAGGCCATGCCCCCGTCCCAGGTGGCGGAGAAGACCGTCAGCTTGCCCGTGAACACCGCCGTGGGCGGAGTGCCCACCAGGCCCAGGAGGCAGACGGTGAGGGCGGCGGCGAGCAGGGGCCGGCGCCGTCCCAGGCCGCGGTACGCCTCCAGGGTGCGCGAGCCGGGCAGTGCGGCGGCGACGGCGAACGCGCCGAGGTTGGTGACGGCGTAGGCCGCGAGGTAGAGCAGCAGGGAGCGCAGGGCCTCGGCGCGCCCGGCGACGGCGACCGCCATCAGCAGGTAGCCGGCCTGGCTGATGGCGGAGTAGCCCAGCAGCCGCAGCGGATCGGTCTGGGCGAAGGCCGCCAGGTTGCCCAGCGTCATGGTCGCCACCGCCAGGACGGCCAGCAGCGCCCGCCATTCGAGGGCCTGTTCGGGAAGGACGGTGAGCACCCGGTACAGGGCGACCAGCGCGCCGATCTTGGGGACCGTGGTGAGGAACGCGGCGGCCGGCACCGTCGCCCCCGACGCGGCGTCGGGCACCCAGAAGTGGGCGGGGACCGCACCGGCCTTGAACAGCGGGCCGGCCAGCAGCGCCACCGTCCCCACCGCGAGTGCCGCCCCGGGCGCGCCGGGAAGCCCGTCGGCCAGGGCCGCGTAGTCGGTGGCGCCCCCCAGCCCGTACAGGACTGCGGTGCCCAGCAGCATGGTGATGCCCAGCAGCACACCGAGCAGGTAGAGCTTCAGCGCGGCCTCGGCGCCGCGCGCGTCGCGCCCCCAGCCGGCCAGCGCGTACAGCGGGATGGAGGCCAGCAGGTAGGCGACGGCCAGCAGCAGCAGGTCGGACGCGCCCGCCAGGAGCACGGCGCCGAGCGAGCCGAGCAGCACCAGGACGCAGAACTCGGTTTCGCGCCGGTCGCCGCGCACCCGCCCCGAGGCCAGCGCCAGGACGGTCAGGGCCGCGGCGGGGACGATGACGCGGACCGCGTCGGTGGCGCCGTCCAGGGCGTAGGTGCCGGCGTAGGCGGTGCGGTCCTCCCCGGGCGCCGAGAACACCGCGGCGGCCAGGGAGGCCGCGAGCGCGGCGGCGGCCCCGGCGCGGGCGGCCCACTGGCGCCGGCGCGGCAGGAAGGAGCCGGCCAGCAGTGCGGCGACGGCGCCGAGCAGCAGCAGGATCTCCGGGAGGAGTGCCAGCGGATCCTTGTGCATGTCAGCCACCGCCGCCTCCCTGGAGCACCGCGTCCGAGGATCCCGTCCGCTCCATGCCGCTCACCACGCCGCTCACCGGGAGACCAGGCCGACGACCGCGCGGGCGGCTGGTTCGACCGTGTCCAGCAGCCACCGGGGCAGGACGCCGATGAGCAGGGACAGCGCCAGCAGCGGTGCCACGGACAGCAGTTCGGCCGGGCGCAGGTCCGCGTCGACCGGCTTCGGTTCGCGCCGGGCCCCGAGGAGGAGCCGGTGCAGCGCCCGCAGGAACAGTCCGGCGGTGACCAGGATGCCCAGCAGGGCCAGGGCGGTGGCCACCGGTACGGCCCCCAGGCTCCCGGCGAAGATCTGGAACTCGGCGACGAAGCCGCTGAAGCCGGGCAGGCCCAGGCCCGCGAAGGCCGCTACGGCCGTCAGCGCGGCGAACCGCGGCATGGGTCCGGCCAGCCCGCCCCAGGCGTCCATCTCGTAGGTGCCGCCGCGGTCCATCAGAACCCCGGCCAGCAGGAACAGGGCCCCGGTGATCAGTCCGTGACTGACCATCTGGACGACCGCGCCGGTGACGGCGGTGGAGCGGGCCTGCTCGTCGGTGCCGGCGATGAACCCGGCCGCGCCCAGGGCCAGCAGGACGTAGCCCATGTGGTTGACGCTGGTGTAGGCGACCATCCGTTTGAAGCTGCTCTGCGCCAGGGCGACCAGGGCCCCGTAGAGGGCGGAGACGACGCCGACCGCGACGAGGACCATCGCGTGGGCGCGCCAGTCCTCCGGCAGGATCGGCATGGCGATGCGCACGAATCCGTAGGTGCCCATCTTCAGCAGGACCGCCGCCAGGACGGCGGATCCGGCGGCGGGTGCGTCGGTGTGGGCCGGGGGCAGCCAGGTGTGGAAGGGGAAGGTGGGTGTCTTGACCGCCAGGCCGACCGCGATGGCCAGCAGCACCAGCGGGCCCGCCGCTCCGCTGCCCTGGAGCGGCGGGTCGGCGGTCAGTTCGGTGATGTCGAAGGTGTGCGGGTCGGAGGCCGCGTACAGGCCGATGAAGCCCAGCAGCAGCGCGAGGGAGCCGACGAAGGTGTAGAGGAAGAACTTCAGCGCCGACCGGGCGGCCTGCTCCCCGTGGCCCCAGCCGGCGATGACGAGGTACATCCCGACGATGGACAGGTCGAAGAAGAGGAAGAACAGGATCAGGTCCAGGGCGGCGAACAGGCCCAGGCAGGTGGTCTGGAGGGCCAGGAAGAGCGCGGCGAAGCGGCGGATGTCGCGCCGGCCGCGCAGCGAGTACACCGCGCAGGCGAGGAAGACGGTCGCGGTCAGGGCGAGCAGCGGCAGGGAGAGCCCGTCGACGCCGATGTGGTAGCCCGCGCCCGCGCCGGGGATCCACGGCCGGTCGGTCTCATGGCCGATGCCCGGACCGCCGTACGTCGCCCACAGCACGGCCACCAGCGCCAGGTCCGCTCCCGAGACCGCCACCCACAGCCACCGCACGGCCGCGTCGGGCAGACCGCGCCAGGCCAGCAGGCCGAGGGCGGCGGCCAGCGGGAGGAAGACGGTCAGCGAGAGCATGCTCACCTCAGCAGCAGGAGCAGGACGGCGGCCGCGGTCAGCAGGACCAGGGCCTGGGCGTAGTACTGGTGGAGCCGCCCGGTCTGCGGGCGGCGCGCCAGCTCGCCCAGGTACCGGGCGCCGTCGGCGACGCCCCGGACGGCCCGGTCCACTCCCGAGCGGTCGGCGGCGGACGCCCAGGAGGCCAGGCGCCGCACCGCGGTGGCGGTACCGGTGGCGGCGCGGTCCAGGTCCTCGTCGTCGAACCGGGCCAGCGCCCGGCCGAGGGCGAGGACCGGCCGTACGGCGACGGTGTGCGCGGCCGTCTCCAGGTGCAGCCAGGCGCGGGCCCAGGACGGCTCCGGCAGCCGGGGCGCCAGGGCAGCCGCGAACGCGGTCGCGGCCAGGGCGAGGACGGCGGTGGCGGCCATGGTGGCCGCGCCGGCCGACGGTTCGCCGGGCACCCCGGCCGCCTGCTTCAGCTCTCCGGTCAGCGGCGGCAGGGCCAGGGCGCCCAGAACGGCGGCTCCGGCGGCGAGAACCGCCAGTGGGACGCTCCGGAGCGGTCCGGAGGTCCCCTCCTCCGGCTCCCGTACCGCCGTGCCGGAAGGCCCGGGAGCCAGCAGCAGGCCGAGCGCCTTCCCGGCGTAGAGGGCGGACAGGACGGCGGCGGCCAGCGCCACCCCGTACAGGGCCGGGGACTCCACCGCGGCCAGGATCTCGTCCTTGGTGGCCCACAGCGACAGCGGCGGTACCCCGGCCAGGGCGAGCGCGCCCACCGCGAACGGCAGGCCGGCCGCCCGGTCCCGGCGGGCGGCCCCGCGCAGGGCGCCCAGGTCATCGGTGCCCAGCGCCGCCAGCCACACCCCGGCGGTCAGGAAGAGCAGCGACTTGACGGCCGCGTGGGCGACGAGGTGGGCGGTGCCGCCCGCGACGCTCCCGGCTCCGGCGGCCAGCACGACGAAGCCGAGCTGGGCGGCGGTGGACGCGGCCAGGAGCTGTTTGAGGTCCCGCTGGGCCAGGGCGACCGCGCCCAGCGCGAGCGCGGTGAGCGCACCGCCCCAGGCGGCGGCCGCCGCCGCCCAGCCGGCGGACTCCAGCAGCGGGCGCAGCCGCAGCAGCAGGTAGCCGCCCATGGCGACCATGGCGGCCGAGTGCAGCAGGGCGCTGACCGGACTCGGGCCGAGCATCGCCCTGGACAGCCAGAAGGAGAAGGGGAGTTGGGCGGCCTTGCCGAAGGCGGCCAGCAGCACCCCGGCGGCGGCCAGGTGCAGCCGGGGGCCGTCCAGCGCCGGCAGGGCGTCCAGGGCGAACCGGTCGGCGGCCGCGGTTCCCGCGGCGAGGGCCGCGCCGGCCGCCAGGTACAGCCCGAGGTCGCCCGCGCGGGTGGTGAGGAAGGCGGTCGTCCCGGCCGCCGCGGGGGCGTCCTCGCGCCAGCGGAAGGCGATCAGGGCGTAGGAGGCGGCCCCCATGACCTCCCAGGCCAGCAGCAGTGCGGTCAGGGTGGTGGCGGTGGCGGTGGCCATGACGGCGGCGACGAACAGCAGCATCAGGCCGAAGAACCGGGGCCGCTCGGCGCGGATGCCGGCCGCGGCGAAGAGCAGGACGAGCAGACCGACCGCCGCCACCGCCACGATCACCGCGGCCGACAGCCCGTCCACCGCGAGCTCCAGCGGCCCGCCCGCCACGAAGCCGGCCCGCGCGGTGGGCCGGACGAGGGCGGCGGCGACCGCCAGGAGGAGGGTGGCCGCCGCGACGGCCACCGCGACGGCGGGCGCGGCGAGGCCCGTGCCGCCGGGCCGGTCGTACGTCCCGGCGGTGCGGCGTCCGCCGCCGGACAGGGCGAGGACGCCCCCGGCCGCGGCGGGCAGCAGCACCAGGGACCACAGCAGCGCGCTCGTCCCGCTCACCGCTTCAGCTCCGCGGCCATGTCGGTCATGTCGGCGTCCTTGGCGCGGAACAGCAGTGTCACCACGGCGAAGCCCATGGCCATGTCCACGGTCATGGCCGCGATGACCACCAGCACCAGGACCTGTCCGTCCGGGACCGCCGGGGCGAGGAAGTACCAGAAGGCGGCCGCCGCCACGATGACGCCGTTGACCATCAGCTCCAGGCCCATCATCACCATCACCACGGACCGCTGGCTCAGCGCCCCGTACATCCCGACGGCGAACAGGGCCGAGGCCAGCAGCAGGAACAGCTCCAGCGTCATGTGCCGCTCCCCTCCGGCCGGGGGGCGGCGTGCGCGTCGGGTCCGCCGTGACCGGCATGGCCGCCGTGACCGCCGCCGTGACCGCCGTGACCGCTGCGCGGGCCACGGCCCTCGCGGTGCCCGTGCTCCGCGCCCTCGTCGTCGCCGTACCGGCCGCGGGCGACGGCCAGTACGAGGGCCGCCACGATGGTGGTGAACAGCACCGCGCTGACACCGATCATCACCAGCATCTTCGAGCCCATGATCGCTTCACCCGCCGCACGGGTCGGATCCGCCGGTGCGGCGCCCGGCCGGTCGGGCCAGGGCACGAGCAGCGCGAGGGCGGCCAGGGCCAGGAAGACCCCGCCGGAGACGGCCGGCGCCGCGCGCTTGCCGTGCAGCATCGACATCGGCACGAAACCGGCCGGGTTCATCATGAACATGATCATGAAGACGGCCATGATCGCCATCTCCATCACCATCATCAGCACCGTCACCACACCGAGATAGGCCAGGTCCAGCAGCAGGAGCGAAACGCCGACCGCGACGAACGACAGGGCCAGGGCATAGGTGGCCCGGGCCATGGAGTCCACCACGAACACCGCGGCCCCCGAGGCGACGGCCACCACGGCCAGCACACAGAACAGCGCGGTCTGCACCCCGCCTCACCCCTCCGCCACCATGACGGCGGCCACCACCAGGACCTGCAGCAGCACCGCCGGAAGCGCCACCAGCCAGCCGATCCGGACGATCCGCTCGGGGCGCAGCACCGGCAGCCGGCGGTGGAGCACCACCAGCACCGCGAGGACGGCCAGCGTCTTGAGCAGCGACCACAGCCAGCCCGGCAGCCACGGCCCCGCGCCTCCGCCCAGGAAAAGCGCGACCGCCATCCCCGAACCCGCCGCCAGCAGCGCGTACCGCCCGGCCAGCAACAGCAGCCGGTCCACCCCGGCCGCCTCCGCGAGCACGCCCCCGGCCGCGTCACGCCCCACCGGGGAGGAGAACGGCCCCCACGCCCCGAAGGCGGCCACGGCCCCCAGGAACACCACGAACGCCACCGGCATCCACACCACGAACCACAGCCCCTGCTGGGCTTGGACCACCTCGCCCACCCGCAGGCTCTCCGCCGCCACCGCGGGCGCGGTCAGCGCGAACATCAACGGCAGTTCGTAGCCGAGCGCCTGGGCGACGAACCGGTAGCCGCCGACCAGCGGATACACGCTGTTCGGTCCCCAGCCCGCCAGCCACAGGGCCGCCCACAGGGTGACGTCCACCGCGTTGAACCACACGACGCCCACCGGCAGGTCGGCCACCACCGTCCCGCCCACGGGCACCACCGCCGCCATCAGCAGGGCCGCCACCAGCGGCCCCGCCGTGCCGATCCGCCACAGCAGCCGGTCCGGTTCCACCGTGGTCCGGCCGCGCTGCCGCATCAGCCGTGCCGCCTCCGCCGGCGGGCGGCTCCACCGGCGGCCGCGTACGGCCTGTGCCGTGCCGCCCGCGCCGACCCCGGTCGTGTCGAGGACGGAGTCGAGTACGGCGGCTGCCAGCGCCAGCGCCAGCAGCACCCCGGCCGCGGGCACCACCGCCCACACCGGCGCTCCGGTGACGGTCACCGCCCACCGCCTCCGCCGCCGTGGCCGCCTTCTCCGTGGCCGTCCCCGTGCCCGTGACCCTCTCCACCCTCTCCGCGGCCCCGGCGCTGCCCGTGGTCCGGGGGCTCTCCGCGGTCCCGGTTTCCTTGGTGGCCTTGGTGGCCCTCGTGCCCGCCGTGGCCGTGGCGGCCTTGGTGCGGCTCCTCCCCCGCCCCCTCCTCCCGCGCCCCGTCCGGCTCCGGTCCGGCCGCCAGTTCGTCCGGATCGGGGTCGAGGCTGGCCACCAGCAGCCGTGCGGAGGACAGTTCCAGACCCGGCGCCAGCTCGACGGCCGCGTCCAACAGGCCGCGCGAGGGCGGGGAGCCGTCCGGGGCCCGGCCGCCGCGCGGGCCGCCCTCGGGCACCTCCTGACCCGCCAGCGCCTCCTCCGCCTCGGTCAGCCACCGCAGCCAGCGCGCGGTCGCGTCGTGGGGCGGCCGGGCCCGTACGGCGGGACCGCTCACGCCCAGCCGCACCGCGTCGGCCGGGGTGAGCACGCCGACGCCGTCCGTCGCCCACCGCAGCGTGCGCGAACGCTCCACCCGCCGCCGCCACGTCCCGAAGTCGGCGTGGACCGCGTCCGCCGGCTCGCCCGCGAGCAGCCGGTCGCGCAGCCGGCGGGCCCCGGCCGCGGCGGCCTCCCAGCCCGCCACCGTGAGCAGCCGCCCCAGCGAGTCCAGGTGGCAGGCGGCCGTACGGGGCCCGGGGGCGGCGTGGTGATCGCCGTCGGCCCGCCAGAACGGCGGAGGACACGGACCCGCGGAGGGAAGCACCCGCCCCTCGGCCCGCTGCACGACGTCTCCCTGCAGGACGGTGTCGATGACGAGTCCGGCCGGCCAGCCCGGCAGCACCGGCCCCAGCGGTACGCGCAGCACGTCCAGCCTCAACCCGTCCCGGTCCTCGGCCCGCTCGGCCGCCGTCAGCCCGCCGGGCATCCGCATTCCGCCGTGGCCGCCGTGGTCACCGTGGCCGCCTCCGTGGTCACCACCGTGTCCTTGGTGGCCGTCGTGCCCACGGCCCCCGTACTCACCGTGCCCGTCCTCCCCCGCCCCTCCGCTCCCTCCCCCGTCCCGCCCCCACTCGTCGTCCCGCCGCGCCGCCTCCGTCTCCTGCCCGGGACCGGCGAGGGCGGGCAGGAGTCCGCGCAGCACCGCGTCGGCGTCCTGCGGCCGCCTCGCCTCCCCCCGCGCCCGCGGCCCCGGCATCTGCCCCCACAGCACATCGGCGGCGTCCGACAGCTCCCTCCCCGGCTCTCCCGCGACGAGCAGGACGTCCGCCTGTGCCGGCGAGTCCGCCGGCTTCCCCCCGAGCCCGGCGACGGCCGCCTCGGCCGCGAGCCGTACGGCCGTGGCCCCGGGGCACGTCACCAGCAGGACGCGGGGCCTGCCCGCGGCGGGTGCGGCCAGACGCTCCGCCAGGTTCCGCAGCGCGGTGCTCAGGCCCACCGCAGGGCCCCCTCGCGCCAGGCGTACAGCACCCCGCACATCAGCAGGCCGAGGAAGACGAACATCTCCACAACCGCCGCCGCGCCCATGTCGGCGACCACGACCGCCCAGGGGTACATGAAGAGCATCTCGACGTCGAAGGCGAGGAACAGCAGCGTCAGCGCGTACCAGCGGGCGTGGAAGCGCGACAGCGCGTGCTCGTCGGGGACGTTCCCGGAAAGGAGGGGCGCGGCGAGCAGCGGCTGGGCGCGAACGGCCGTCAGCCGGTGCAGCAGGCGCAGTGCGGCGACCGCGCCGGCCGCGAGCAGCAGCATCGCCCCGAGATCCAGGAACTCGCGCATGTTCCCCTCGCCCAACGTAGGTACGTCCGTCCGGAGTCGTCCGCCCCGGCTCGCACGGGGTCCGCCGCCTGCCGGTGCTCCGGGAGGAGTGGTTCATTCGGTACGGCGGCCGGCCGTGCGGGAACCGGTGGTGTCAGCGGGTCTGACCGGACAGCCAGGTGCGGAAGTCCACGATCTGCATCTCCTGGCTGTTGATGCCCGAGGCCGCCGTGGCCTTCAGCTGGGAGTGGTTGGCCTCGATGTCGAACCGCTCGCCCGCCGGCGCCTTCAGCGGTTCGGCGGTCATGTGCCGCACTTCCCTCTCCATGGCCGCGATCTCCTGCCGCGCCTCCTGGGAGACCTGCCGCCGGGCCAGCGTCTCCCCGAACCGGTACGCCACGGGGGAGGCCGGCAGCGGCTGGATGTGGGCGGTCTTCCTCTGCTCCGCGGTCGTGGCTCCGGCGGGGACCTGGACGGGGGCGCCCCAGGCGGTGGCCGCGGGCGCGGTCGCGAGGGCCAGGGCGGCGAGGGCGGCGAGGGCGGCCACGGTGCCGCGGCGGGCGATCGAGGTGTTCATGGGGTTCCTTCTGGGAGGATTCGCCGACGGAGGGGCTGCACGGCCGGCGGACAGCCGCGCGATCCCTTTGTCACGACGGCCCTCGGCAATCCCCTCGGCTCCCCCGATCGCCCGTTCGGCCCCCGTACTCCACCGGACCGGCCGGTGGCGGGGCTCCTCCCGCTACTCGCGGCGGCCCGGTCAGGACTTCGCGGAGGGGCCGGAGGAGGGCAGGACCGCCGCGGTGATGACCGGCACCCAGGGCAAGATCGTCCCGGTCGGCGTCGCGAACCGCTCCCAGCCGCCGGCACCGTGGCCGGTCCAGAACGTCATCGTCCGTCACCTCCCGGACCGGCCGGAACAGGCACCGCGCCCGCTCCGGCGTTCCGCCCGCTGCCGGCACGCCTCCACGCCGACCGCGGCGCGGGGGCCGGTGGTCCCCGCCGCCGTGCCCGGTCAGCCCATGACCGGGCCGCAGGCGATGAGCAGCGGCAGCAGCATGGCCCCGAGGGAACCGGCGGCGATACCGAGCCGTGTCGCGCGGTGCGGCTGCGCTTCGGGGGTGAGGAGCCTGCACAGGCGGACCGCCGCGCCGGCTCCTCCCGCGCCGAAGGCCGCCCGGGGCGTCTGGCCCGCCGCCACCTCGTACATGGCGGCCGCCAGGGTCTCCCGGGAGTGGTGGCGCAGTGCCCGGTCGTCCGCGGTCATCTCCAGCAGCAGGGCGGTCTGCTCCCGCGCGTGCCGGGCGAGCGGGAGTCTCGGGAAGGTCCGCTCGAACGCCTCCGCCACCGCGTGGCAGAGGTGGTGCCGCCCGGCGATGTGGGCCCGCTCGTGCGCGAGCACCGCCTGGAGCTGTTCCCGGGAGAGCGCCCTGATCGCCCCTCGGGTGACGACCACCCGGCGGGACCGCCCTGGCAGGCAGTAGACGGCCGGGGTGTCGTGGTCGACGATCACCGCGTCGTACTCGGAGGACGGGCGGCCGAGCACCGCGAGCAGGTCCAGATGGCGGCGCTGGGCGCGGCGGGTGCGCCACACCGTGCGCAGGAACCAGCCCGCCGGGAGCAGCACGACGAGGGCGGGCGGCAGAAGGGCGGCGGGACCGGCCGCGGTGTGCGACGCCGGACCGAAGGCCGCGGGGAACAGGCCGCAGGCGGTGAGCAGGCCGACCAGCCCGTCGTGCACGTGCTCCTCCCGCAGCGCCACGTGGTAGAGGGCCAGCGCGACGGTCACGGTGAACGTCGCCATCAGCCCGTACCAGACGAGAACCGCCAGCCGCGGCGCGCGGTGCGTCCAGCGCGCCCTGGCCAGCGCGTACGGGGCGACGGCACCCACCAGCAGGGCGTATCCGGCGAGGGCCAGGGCCGCTGTCACGTCCCGCTCCCCCGCTTCGCCGCACGCAGGGCCGAGCGCAGTGCCTCCACCTCGTCCGCGGACATCCGCTCGACGAAGCTGAGGAGCGCGCCGGCGGGGTCGGGATTGTCGCCCAGCGCTTCCCGCATCAGCGACGCGGTGTACTGCTGGCGGGTGCAGGTCGGCTCGTACAGCCAGGCCCGTCCCTGCTTCTCGCGGCGGAGCAGGCCCTTGCGGTGCAGGATCTCCGCGACGGTCTTGACCGTGCTGTAGGCGATGGAACGGGTCCTGCCCAGGTCCACGAGGACGTCCCGCGCCGTGGCCGGGCGCCCCCAGGTCCACAGGCGGTTCATGATCTCCGCCTCCAGTTCGCCCAGCGGTCGCACGAACGCTCCCCTCGCCACCGGATCTCCAGCACCGCCGAACCGGCGCCGGTCCATCGTAGTGGCCGGTCGGGTCGCGGCCACTCGTCTTGCGCGGAGCCCCCGCCGGGACGGCATCCGCTAAGCGCCATAGCCCAAGAGTGCGGCACCGACGCCCGAAGGCCTCGCACGGGTTCGGCGGTACCAGGGACGGACCGGCCGTCCCGCGCGCCCGCACGGCCGCCGTACACCCCGGGGGACCTCGATTGAAGCTAAGCCGATTAGCTGGTTAGTATCCGTGCCCGAACCTTCGCACGGTCGGCCGTCCATCCGGGGCGGCGGCGAAGGCACCGCCGAGTCCGCAGCGGAACACGCGGAACCGGGCCGCCTCCCGTGCCCGGCAGGCGGCCGAGGAAGAAGGAGCTCGCCTCCGTGGCGTCCCACCGTCGTCCCAAGCAACCAGGCCACGCCTACACGACCGTGCTCACCACCGCCGCCGCCGCCGCGGTCGCCCTCACCACGCAGACGGCCCACGCCGATCCCCTGCCGGATCCGAACAAGAAGGGCGTCAAGGCCGAGGTCGACCGGCTCTACGAGCAGGCCACGCAGGCCACCGAGAAGTACAACGCCGCCAAGGAGAAGCAGGACAGGCTCCAGAAGCAGGTCGACGACCTGCAGGACAGCGTGGCACTCGGCCAGGACGAGCTCAACGACCTCAGGGACAGCCTGGGCACGCTGGCCACCGCGCAGTACCGCAGCGGCGGGCTGGACCCCTCCGTGCAGCTGTTCCTCTCCTCCGACCCCGACGACTACCTGGCCAAGGCCGCCGTCCTGGACCAGATCGGCGGCCGGCAGCTCAACACGCTCCGGAAGATCCAGGCCAAGCAGCGCACGCTCGAGCAGAAGCGCGAGGAGGCCTCGGAGAAGCTCGGCGACCTCCAGGACGCCCGCGAGGAGCTGAAGGACAAGAAGAAGGAGATCCAGGCCAAGCTCGCCAAGGCGCAGAAGCTCCTCAACACCCTGACCGCCAAGGAGCGCGCGAGGATCGCCGCCGAGGAGGAGCGGGCCAACCGCGCCAGCCAGCGGGTCGATCTGGGCAGCCAGGCCAGCGCGTCGCAGCGCGCCGCCGCGGCCTTCTCCGCGGCGAAGTCCAGGGTCGGCATGCCGTACGTCTGGGGCGCCACCGGCCCGAACTCCTTCGACTGCTCGGGCCTGACCTCCTGGGCCTTCGCCCAGGCGGGCGTCTCCATCCCCCGGACCTCCCAGGCCCAGGCCAGCGCGGGCACCCGGATCAACTCCATGGGCGATCTGCGGCCGGGCGACCTCGTCATCATGCGCACCGACCTCAGCCATGTCGGCTTCTACGCGGGCAACGGGCAGATCCTCCACGCCCCCAAGCCCGGTGCCGTGGTGCGCTACGAGGCGATCAGCACCAGCGGCATGCCCTTCATGTGGGGCGTGCGCATCGGCTGACACCGGCCGTCGAGGATCCGCAGGGGGCGGGCACCGGCCGGTGCCCGCCCCCTCGGCGGGTGGGTGCGGTGCCGCTCAGGCCGTGACGGGACGCGCCCGCACGGCCGCCGGGGCCAGGCGGCCCGTGCGGTGGAGGCGGAGCACGGCCAGGGCGCAGCCTCCGCCGACGGCGCCGAGGACGATCCACGGCAGGGCCGGCGCACCGGCGGCGCGGGCGGTGTCCAGGGCCGCTCCGGTGAGCAGGTTGCCCACGGCGATGCCGATGCCGCAGATGGTGTTGTACAGACCGTAGTGGGTGGCCACGTACCGGTCGCCCGCCAGGGCCACGACGGTGTCCATCTCGAACGGGTAGGCCAGCATCGTCCCCAGGGCCAGCAGCAGGGCCGACAGCAGCGGCGGCAGGACGGCCAGGGCCCAGCGGGCCGGCCCGCCGGCGGGCACCGTGACCGCGGCGGCGGCCGCCGGCGGCAGGAAGGCGACTCCCAGGCAGGCCAGTCCGGCAACGATCGACCGCCCGGGCCCGAGGCGCTTCCCGCACCAGGCGGTCAGCCGGGTCTGCCCGGCGATGGTGGCCAGACCCGAGGCCGCGAACAGCAGCCCGACCCCGACGGTGCCGACCTGCTCGTCCCCGGCCACCCGGCGCACCTCCAGCGGCAGCGCCAGATAGACCTGGAAGGACAGCGCGTAGGAGCCGATCATCGCCGCGGAGAACAGCAGGAACGGCCGGTTGGCCAGCACCGTGCGCCACTGGGACAGCACCCCGGCCGCCGGCTGCCCGCTGTCGCGCCGGGCGGTGCGGGCGGGCAGCGCGACGACCTGCACGACCGACAGCACGGCGAACACACCGGCGGCCACGAGGCAGGTCAGGCGGAAGCTCACCCCGGTGAGGGCCACGCCCACCAGGGGGCCGAACAGGATTCCGGCCTGGTAGTAGACGTTGAACAGGGCGAACGCCTCGACCCGCCGCTCGCCGGCGTCATGGGCCAGGTAGGCGCGGGACGCCGGGTTGAACAGGGCGCCGGCCAGTCCGACGGCCGCCGACGCGGCCAGCAGGGCGGGCAGTGAGTCGACCAGCCCCAGTACGGCGAAAGCGGCGATCCTCAGCACCAGGCCGGCGATGATCATCGGCTTGTAACCGAGCCGGTCGGCAAGGGTGCCGCCGAAGAAGAACATCCCCTGCTGGCTGAGGTTGCGCACCCCCAGGACCAGGCCGACGGCCCAGGCGGCCAGCCCGAGGGTTCCGGACAGGTGCTGGGCCAGATAGGGCATGAGCATGTAGAAGCCGAGGTTGATGGTGAACTGGTTGACCATCAGCAGCCGTACGCCGCGATCGAAGGTGCGGGCCCGGGTCAGTGGGTTGTTCACCGCTCGCCCCCGCCGCCGTGGCCCTCCACCGCCTGCGCGGCCGCCACGGGATCGACGACGGTGGTGCACCTGGTCCAGCGGTCGACCTCGCGGGCCCGGGGGTGGTCGATCTCGTCGGGCTCGTCCGCGGGCCCGGCGCCCAGCAGGCCGTGGGCCGTGCAGTAGGCGTCGTCGTAGACGGTCCCGAGGTACCGCTGCGGCCCGTCGGGGAAGACCGCCGCGATGCGGGTCCCCGCGGGCCGGGTACGGGCAAGCCAGCCCGCGACCAGGGCCACCGCCCCCACGCTCCATCCGCCGGTCGCGTAGCGGGAGGCGGCCAGCCGCCGGCAGGTCCACACCGCCTCGGCCGGAGCGACCCAGTGGACCTCGGCGAAGTGGTCGTAGGCGACGTTGCGGGGGTGGATGCTCGAGCCCAGGCCCCGCATGATCCGGCTGCGGGCCGGCTGGCCGAAGATGGTGGAGCCGACGGTGTCCACGCCGACCATCCGCAGTTGCGGGTAGAGCTGGCGCAGGGTCCGGGAGATGCCCGCGGAGTGGCCGCCGGTGCCCACACTGCACACCAGGACGTCGATGTGGCCCAGTTGGGACGCCAGCTCCAGGGCCAGCGGCGTGTAGGCGGCGACGTTGTCGGGGTTGTTGTACTGGTCCGGGCACCAGGAACCCGGGTGGCGCGCCAGCAGCCGGGCCACCCGGTCGCGGCGGGCCTGCTGCCAGCCGCCGGCCGGGTGCGGTTCGGGGACGACCTCGATCCGGGCGCCGTGGGCGGTCAGCAGTCGCGCCATGGACGGTTCCAGTCCGGGGTCGGTGACCAGGACGACCGGATGGCCGTGGACCATTCCGGCCAGCGCCAGCCCGAGGCCGAGGGTGCCGCTGGTGGACTCGATGATCGTTGCGCCGGGGCGCAGATCGCCGCGGGCGCGCGCCCGCTCGACCATGTGCAGAGCGGGGCGGTCCTTGATGCCGCCGGGGTTGAAGCCCTCGAGCTTGGCCCAGAAACCGCGCCCGGCCGGTGCGAGCGGCTCGGAGACGTACAGCAGGGGCGTGTTGCCGACCAGTGCGGACATGCAGTCGGCGGTCCGGCCGATGCCCGCGAGGGCCGTGCCGTTGCGCGGCCGGCCCGCGGGGGAGGGAACCGTGATGGTCGTGGAGTACATGGGATCGCTTCCGATCGGTGGGTTCGAACACGGGGGTCCGATCTCGCACGGCGACGGGCGCGGGGAACGGGAGGGGTCCCGCGTCCGTGTACGCGGTGCGGCGGCCGGTGCGCACCGGCCGCACCGAAGCGGTCTAGATCCGCCACCTGCAGACGGCGGTGAGCGTCCGGCGGCCCGTCGGCCCGGCGGGTATGGCCCCTCTCCCCCGCGGCGCCGGAGGCCGGACGGCCCGCGCGGTCACGGGCTCGGCGTCGAAGGGCGCGGCGGGCGGCGGCGTTTGGACGAGGGGCGACGGGGACGGCGCGCCCGCCCGGGGGCGCAGGAGATCGGCGCAGTCGGCGCCGGAGTGGGCGTGGTGGGGCGCGGCCGGCACGTCCCGGGCAGCCTCGCCGGTCCGGGCGTGATGCCCCGTCACGCCCCCCTGTGACGCACCGGCGGGATGGACGGCGAAGTGGACGGGGGCCGGGCAGCCGAAGGCCATCAGCACGAGGGCGCCCAGCAGGACGCCCCACAGCCACCTCACACGGTGCCGCCGCCACCGCGGCGGGCGGGCGCGGGCAGAAGGGGTCACTCTTCCTCCGTACGGCGATCGCTCGGCCGAGGTCCGAAAGACCCGGCGCCGAGACGGACCGGCACACAGGGTCCGGAACCTACCGCATTCGACCGGTCACCATCGGTCTTCGCCCCGAGGCGCGCGAGAACCTCGGAACCGCCGGCCCGGCCGTACTCCGGCGCGGTGCCGACGCCGGAGCGGCGGGCTCATCGGTGCGGCACCGGGCCCGCCGCTGCCCGGCGAGAGGCCGCCCGCGGCCGGGGACACCGGTTCAGTGCTGGTGTGCGCCGTCGCCGTGGCCCGTGTCCGCGTCCTCCTCCTGGGCCTCCCCCCGGGTCTTCGCCGTGCCGTCGGCGGTGACGGTGAAGGCGGCGGTGCGGACCTTCCCGTCGTGCTTGAAGTCCAGGAAGAGGCGGTAGGAGCCGCTGCTGGGGGCGGTGGTGGCGAAGGAGACGGTGGGGCCGGGCTCGGTGGTGCCGTCGCCGGGCCCGCCGCCCGGGTGGACGTGGAGGTAGGCCAGGTCGCCGGCGCGCAGGGCGACCAGATGGCCGTAGGCGCCGAGGTAGGGCTGGAGGTCGGTGACGGGGCGGCCGTCCTTGGCGACCTTCAGGTCGAGGGTGCCGGACGCGCCGGGGCGCAGGGAGCCGTCGAGGGTGACGGTGTAGCCGTCGACGGTGGCGGTGCGGGACGGCTCGGGGAGCTCCTCGGGCTCGTACTCGCCGACGGCGGCGAGGTCGGCGCCCAGGGTGAGGGGCTTCGCGTCCTTGGCGGCCGGGACGAAGTCGGCGAAGACGCGGTAGCTGCCGGCGGCGGGCAGGTTCACCGGGACGCTCCAGGCGCCGTCGGCCGCCCGCTTCGGGTGCAGATGGCGGTAGACCGCCAGGTCCCGCGAGGCCAGGATCAGATGGAGCTGCTTGCCGTGCTCGGTGCGGTAGGAGGTGAGCGGCTGCCCGTCCTCGCCCCGGACGGTGAAGCTCAGCTCCGTCTCCTCGCCCGCCTTCACGCGCGAGGTCTCCAGGTCCAGGGTGTAGCCGCCCTCGGAGATCTGCAGGCCGCCGGCCTGCGTCTCCCCGTGGCCGCCCTTTCCTCCCCCGTGCCCCGGCGCGGCGTCCTCGTGCTCCGCGCCCGCCCCGTGGTCGGCGTGCGTCGCGTGGGCGGGTTCGGTGGAGACGGGGTCCACGGCGTTCCCCACCCCGTACGCCGCCCCGAACGCGGCCGCGAGCGCGGCGGTGAACGCGGTGATCTTCAGCCCGGTGTTCATGGTGCTCTCACCCTCCTTGAACGTGCCCTGCCCGATCAGGTCTCGATACGGCAGGTCTCGATACGGAAGCATATACCCCCGAGGGGTATATGCAAGCGAACGGCGGGGACTTGCCAAACATAGGGGCGGGGGGTATACATGACGACACCAGGGATACCCCCCTGGGGTATGGATGAGATCTCTCGGAGGAACACCATGTCGTCCTGCTGCACCCCCGACGGAAGCTGCTCGACCGGCACCACCCGGACCGCCACCGTCGAGGGCACCACCACGGTCTACGCGGTCGCCGGCATGACCTGCGGCCACTGCAAGGCCACCCTCACCAAGGTGATCGGCGAACTCGACGGCGTACTGGCCGTCGAGGTCGACGTGGCGGCCGGCCGCGTCACCGTCACCACCGCCGGCGCGCCCGACGACGCCCGGATCGCCGAGGTCGTCGACGAGGCCGGGTACGAGCTCACCGGCCGGGCCGCCTGACCCTGCCCCCGCCCCGCGCCTCCCCGGTGCCGGGCCCCATCCGGCGGGCCCGGCACCCGCCCCTCCCGTACGGCGAGGGCGAGGAAGGCGACCGCGGCCGGCGCGGCACCGGCCGCGGACTCCCGGCCGGGCCGCCCGGCCTCCCCTCCGTCCCCCGCACCGCACCCAGCACCTGTCACTTCTGTCCGAGGAGCAGTGATGACCACCACCGCCAGCGAAGCAGCTGAGGTCGAACTCGCCATCGGCGGCATGACCTGCGCCTCCTGCGCCGCCCGCATCGAGAAGAAGCTCAACCGCATGGACGGTGTGAGCGCCACCGTCAACTACGCCACGGAGAAGGCCAAGGTCACCTTCGGCGAGGGCGTCGGTGTGGAGGACCTGATCGCCACCGTCGAGGCCACCGGTTACACCGCCACGCCCCCCGCCCCCGAGCGCGAGACGGCCGGCGGCTCCGGCGAGGCGGCCCCCGCCGCGGACGAGGGGGACGAGCTGCGGCCGCTGCGGCAGCGCCTGGCCACCGCCGTGATCCTGGCCGTGCCCGTCATCGCGCTGGCCATGGTCCCGGCCTGGCAGTTCACCTACTGGCAGTGGCTGTCGCTTACCCTGGCCGCCCCGGTGATCACCTACGCCGCCTGGCCCTTCCACAAGGCGGCCTTCACCAACGCCCGGCACGGCGCGGCCACCATGGACACCCTGATCTCGGTGGGCACCTCGGCCGCCTTCATCTGGTCCCTGTGGGCGCTGTTCTTCGGCACCGCCGGAACACCCGGCATGACCCACCCCTTCGAGCTGACCATCGCCCGCACCGACGGCGCCGCCAACATCTATCTGGAGGCCGCCGCGGGGGTGACCGCCTTCATCCTGGCCGGCCGCTACTTCGAGGCGCGCTCCAAGCGCAAGGCCGGCGCCGCCCTGCGCGCCCTGCTGGAGCTGGGCGCCAAGGAGGTCACCGTCCTGCGCGACGGACGGGAAGAGCGCATCCCCGTCGCCGAACTGGCCGTCGGGGACCGCTTCCTGGTCCGCCCCGGCGAGAAGATCGCCACCGACGGCACCGTCGTCGAGGGCTCCTCGGCCGTGGACGCCTCGATGCTGACCGGCGAGTCCGTCCCCGTCGAGGTCGGCGTGGGCGACGCGGTCACCGGCGCCACCCTCAACGCCGGCGGCCGGCTGGTCGTGCAGGCCACCCGCGTCGGCTCCGACACCCAGCTCGCCCGGATGGCCAAGCTGGTCGAGGACGCCCAGAACGGCAAGGCCGCCGCCCAGCGCCTGGCCGACCGCATCTCCGCCGTCTTCGTCCCCGTCGTCATCACCCTGGCCCTGGGCACCCTGGGCTTCTGGCTCGGCAACGGGGCGGGCTGGACCGCGGCCTTCACCGCGGCCGTCGCCGTCCTGATCATCGCCTGCCCCTGCGCCCTGGGCCTGGCCACCCCCACCGCCCTGATGGTCGGCACCGGACGCGGCGCCCAGCTCGGCATCCTCATCAAGGGCCCCGAGGTCCTGGAGACCACCCGGCGCGTGGACACCATCGTCCTGGACAAGACCGGCACCGTCACCACCGGGAAGATGACCCTCCTGGCCGTCCACACCGCCGAGGGCGAGGACGAGGACGAGGTGCTGCGCCTGGCCGGCGCACTGGAGCACGCCTCCGAGCACCCCATCGCCCAGGCCGTCGCCACCGGGGCCGCCGAGCGGGTCGGCGCACTGCCCGCTCCGGAGGACTTCGCGAACGTCCCCGGGCTCGGCGTCCAGGGCATCGTCGACGGCCACGCCGTCCTCGTCGGGCGCACCCGGCTCCTGGAGCAGTGGGCCATCGAGCTGCCCGCCGACCTCGCCCGCGTCCGGAACGACGCCGAGGCCGGCGGCCGCACCGCCATCGCCGTCGCCTGGGACGGAGCCGCCCGCGCCGTCCTGGAGGTCGCCGACGCCGTCAAGCCCACCAGCGCCGAGGCCATCACCCGGCTGCGCGCCCTCGGGCTCACCCCGATCCTGCTCACCGGCGACAACCGGGCCGTCGCCGAATCCGTCGCCCGCGAGGTCGGGATCGACTCCTCCGGAGGCCGGGTGATCGCCGAGGTCATGCCCCAGGACAAGGTCGACGTCGTCAAGCGCCTCCAGGACGAGGGCCGCTCGGTGGCCATGGTCGGCGACGGCGTCAACGACGCGGCCGCCCTCGCCCAGGCCGACCTCGGCCTGGCCATGGGCACCGGCACCGACGCCGCCATCGAGGCCGGCGACCTCACCCTCGTCCGCGGCGACCTGCGCGCCGCCGCGGACGCCATCCGCCTGGCCCGCAGGACCCTGTCCACCATCAAGTCCAACCTCTTCTGGGCCTTCGCCTACAACGTCGCCGCCCTGCCGCTGGCCGCGGCCGGGCTGCTCAACCCGATGATCGCGGGAGCCGCCATGGCCTTCTCCTCGGTCTTCGTCGTCGGCAACAGCCTCCGGCTGCGCCGCTTCCGCGCCCAGAGCTGACAACCGCACCCAGCGATCGCACAAGCCGCACCACGTTCGGGGGCCGGGGCACACCGCCCCGGCCCCTTCTTCTCACTCATGCCCTTTACCGCCGGATTCCCGTGAGACGAGGCGACGATGACCGGTTACGAGAAGCACAAGGACGACATCCTCAGGCGCTTGCGCAGGATCGAGGGCCAGGTGCGCGGGCTGCAGCGCATGGTCGAGCAGGACACCTACTGCATCGACGTGCTCACCCAGGTGTCCGCGACGAACGCCGCCCTCCAGTCGTGCGCCCTCGCCCTCCTCGACGAGCACCTCAACTGCTGTGTCACCGAGGCCATCGGGCACGGCGGGGACCGGGCGAGGGAGAAGGTGACCGAGGCCTCCCGCGCGATCGCGCGGCTCGTCCGGTCGTGACCCGTGGCATGGACGTACGATGTGGCACGGCCGCGACCGCACGGGCCGCAGGAGGGGGAAGGGTGCGCCGGCTAGGCGAATTGGAAGCCGAGATCATGGACCGGCTCTGGCGGTGGCGCAGGGCGGCGACCGTCCGCGAGATCGTGGACGACATCAACCTGACCCGGCCGGTGGCCTACACGACGGTGATGACGGTCGCGGACATCCTGCACCGCAAGGGCATGCTCGGCCGGGAGAAGGCCGGGCGCGCCTGGATGTACGAGCCGCTCCACAGCCGCGAGGAGTACACGGCCGACCTGATGCGCGAGGCTCTGGGACACACCGAGGACCGCCGGACCGCGCTGATGCGTTTCGTCGAGCACATGTCGTCCGAGGAGGTCGAGGCGCTCAGAGCGGCACTGCGCTCCACCGGGCGGGACCCCTCCCTGTGATCTACCACCTGCTGCCTCCGCTGGGGATCGTCCTGGGCGCCGGAGTGGTCGCTCCGCTGCTCCTCGCGCGCGCCCGCTGGGCCCACCACGCACCGAGACTCGCGATCGGCGCGTGGCTGGCCCTGGCGGGCGTTCTGGCGTGTTCGGGAGGACTCCTCCTGGCCCAGTTGCTGCTGTCCCTGGCGGGCGGGCAGGGCGTGGCGGGGCTCCTCGCCGCGTGCACGGCCGAGCCCGAGCGCGTACCGGACGGCCGGTACCTGCCGGTGATCGCGGCGGTCTCGGCGGTCACGGCGGCCGGACCTCCCTGCGGGGCCCTGGTCCGCGAGTACGTGCGAACACGCAGATCGCGCGCCCGGCACGCGCGGGTACTGCGGCTCGTCGGCCGGAGATCGGCGCGGCTCGGTGTGACGCTCCTCGACCACGAGACACCGGCCGTCTACTGCCTGCCCGGCAGGCATCCCGAGATCGTGGTGAGCTCCGGAGCCGTACGCACCCTGAGGGCAGGGGAGTTGTCGGCGGCGGTCGAGCACGAGCGGGCGCATCTGGCCGGGCGGCACCACCTGCTGTTCACCACGGCGCGCGCCCTCGGCTCCGTGTACCGCCGGTTCCCGCTCGGCAGCGGCCTGCGCCACGAGGTGCCCCTGCTCCTGGAAATGGCCGCCGATGACCGTGTGCTGCGGCGGTGCACGCGCCAGGAGCTCGCGGCGGCCCTCTACGAGACGGCTGCCGGGCAGGCTCCGAGGGACGCCTTCGCCCTGGGCGGGCCGTCGGCCGTGCAGCGGATGAACCGCATTCTGGCGACCGACCGGCCGCGCTGCCCCGTGGCACGCGGCGCGTTCACCGTCCTGGCGTCGGCTCTGGCCGTCATTCCCCTGCTTGTCGCATGCTGCTCGCTCTAGATTTCCCCTACTGATTTACTAAGTATTTTCGTAGACCTCTCGGGACGCAAAGCGGGAAACTTTTCAAAACCTCGACAGTCGACCGGGAAGAACCGGGAAAGATTCCATGAGGGCTGTTTGTCCGGCTGCCCGCAGGTCTATTGTGGGCCGATGTCGGGCCGCTTCCGCCCGCGGGAGGGATGAACGTCATGGGCCATGTCGCGGTAAGGCCGGCCGTCGAGTCCGAGGCCCCCTCGGTGTCCAGGGTGATGGCCGATTCGCTGCGGAACGGTTATCTCCCGCTGCTCGGAAAAGCCGAGGTGGAACGCCTGGTCGGCCGCTACTGCTCGCTGTCCCGCATTCGCACGGAAATCGGCGCCCCCGGCAGTGGACCGGGCTGGCTCGGATGGCTTGTCGCGGCGGATCCCGACGGTGACGTACTGGGCGCGGCGGCAGGCGGTGTGGCCGAGGCGGGAGCCGGTGAGGTGTACTGCCTGTGCGTGACCGCGGACCGCCGGCGCGAGGGCATCGGAAGCGCACTGCTGGAGGCGATGAGCGAACAGCAGCGCGACGCGGGCGCCCGTCGCCAGCTGATCTCCCTGCACTCCCCGCGGGACCCGCTTCTGCCCTTTCTGAGCCGGCACGGTTTCCGGCCTTCGGAAGAGGAGTTCGGCGGCATGCGTTACGCGCGCCCCCTGTGAGCCCCGCGCCGCCCCGAGGGTGGCAGATCCACGCCATCGCATGGACACGCAGCGGTTCCGGCTGGCTCCCGGCGCAGCCCGCGGGCCAGGATGCCTTCGAGGCGCGGTCCCGGCGGCACGGGCACCGCCCCCGGACGGCAGGGGTACAGCCGAGAACCCTGGAGGGGCGATGGACACGCAGAGGAGCACCGCCGTGTCGGCTCTGCTCGATCTCTCGGACGACGACATGCGCGCCGTTCTCCCGGAGACGGAGTGCGATGACGCCGGCCCCCTGCCGCCCGCGTCCCCCGAGGACGGCTCCGGCGCCCTGTGGCTGCCCGGCCTCGAGAACGTGTCCGCCCAGGGCCCCGAGGACGTATGGCTGCACGACGCCCTGCTGGGGCCGCACAGCGCCGACATCGTCGGCTATCTGGGCATGGCCCGCATCACCGGCGGCCCGGTGCTCGACCTGGGGTCGGGCACCGGCCGGCTGGCCGTCCCCTTCGCCCGGCACGGTTTCGCCGTGGCGGCGGTGGACCGGGACCTCCACAGCCTGCGGCGGCTGCGGCGGTGGGCCCGGCGGATCGGTCCCCGCACCGACCGGCTGGTGACCACGGTCCCCGCCGACCTGGCCGGGCTGCGGCTGGACGGCCGGTACCGGCTGGTGGTGCTGGCCGGAGCGATGATCACGGCCGTTCCTCCGCAGGCGCGGCCCGTCCTGCTGCGCGAGATAGCCGCCCACCTGGGCGAGGGAGGCGCGCTGGCCCTGGATTATCCGAGCCACGCGCTCACGAGGCTGGCGGAGCGGCCCCGGCGCACGTTCGCGTTCCGGGTGCCGCGTTTCGACGGGGTGACCGAGACGGTCGTGGCCAGGCAGGTCTTCGACCTGGCCGGGATGCGCGAGCGGATCACCTACCACTGCCGGTGCTCCACGCGGCACGACGTCCATCTCCGGACCCTGACCACCCGCAAATGGCTGATCGACCCCGAACACCTGGCACATGACATCCGCAAAGCCGGAATGCATATCGCCGACCGGCGCCCCCACCGGATCGACTCCGTGACCGAACATGTGCTCTTGATTTGCCGCGCCGACGCATGATGGGGTGACCGGGGCCGCAGAACGGTCGGGAGTGGGGCCTACCCCGGAACGAGTGCACGGTCACATCGGAGCGCGGTACGGGTAGACGAGGGGGATCACCGCAACGTGTCCAGATCCGGTTCCGGCGGACGTAGCGGCTCGCAGGACACCGCACTCCGCCTCTACCAGGCGTTGCGGGCACGCGGAGCTGCGGGATTCGCCGCGGTGGCCGCCGACCTGGGGCTCAAGGAGCACGAGGCCGCCCGCCACCGGGACGAGTTGGAGCGCCTCGGCCTGGTCGTTCCCACCGCCTCGCTGCACACCACCGGTCTGGAGGCGAATCCCGGCTGGCGGCACGAGGAGGACGAGGACGCCGTCACGGTGATCGCCCCCGAGGTGGCGCTCCTGCGCGTGATGGCGCACGAGCGGGACATGCTGCGCGAGCGGCTGCGGCAGGCCGACGAGGCGCACACCCGGCTGGAGAAGCTGGCCGACCGCTTCCTGCGGGCCGGAGCCGTCACCGGCTCCGAGGTCGAGGTGGAGGTCCTCACGGACTACCGGCGCATCCAGCAGGTCGTCGAGGACGTCGTGGACCTCGTGCACGACTCCGTGGCGTCCATGCACCCCGGCGCCATCGACACCAGCACCCTCGACCGGTCGCTGGGCCGGGACAAGCGGCTGCTGGACGAGGGGGTGCGGGTGCGGGTGATCTACAACCAGCGGTTCGCGTCCGTGCCGACGCTGGCGGAATTCTTCAGACGCCAGGTCGAGGCCGGCGTCGAGGTCCGCCTCTCCCCCGTCGTGCCCATGAACATGATCCTCGGCGACCACCAGTTCGCGCTGCTTCCGGCCAATCCCGACGACCACACCGCGGGCGCGATCCTGGCCAGGGGGCCGGCGCTGGTGCGGTCCTATCTGGCCGTCTACGAGTACTGCTGGCACACCTCGTCGGCGTTCGGCGAGGAGGAGAACGCCGAGCGCGGCGGCGACGGGCTGACCGAGCAGCAGCGGGCGGCGCTTCGCATGCTGGCCACCGGCATGAAGGACGAGAAGATCGCGCGGAACCTCGGTGTGTCGCTGCGCACCGTCAGCCGCCTGCTGTCCGAGGTGATGCAGGAGTTGGGCGCCGGCAGCCGCTTCGAGGCCGGGGTGAAGGCCACCCGGCTGGGCTGGCTCGACTAGCGCACCGCTCCTGTCCGGCCAAGATGTACGATGGTGGAAAACTTTTGGTCGGATCAGTTGACCTGGATCAGTTGACCGGGATCGGCTGACTGGGATTGGTTGGCGGGACATGAAGCGCGAGGTACTGCCGGAGCAGCGCGAGGCCGCGATGCAGCAGCTGCGTGATGTCGGCCTGCGGGTCACCGGGCCGCGGCTGGAAGTCCTCAAGGTGCTGCGGGAAAACGACCACATGGAGGTCGAGGAAATCACCTCCACCGCGCGCGAAAGGCTGGGAACACTCACCAGCCAGGCGGTCTACGAGATGCTGAAGCACTTCCTCGACACCGGGCTGGTGACGAAATTCGACCGCCCCGGACTGCCCGCCGTCTTCGAGCTGGCCTCCGAGCCCCACCACCATGCGCTGTGCACGCGCTGCGGGCGGGTGGCCAACGTGGACGTGCAGGCCCCCACGCCTTCGCGCAAGGGCCTGCACGGCTGGCACGTGATGGGCGCCGAGCTGGTCTTCAAGGGCGAGTGCCCGGACTGCCGTCAGTCCTGAGGCGGGGCCGGCGGCCAGTCGACGTTGCCGTCGTACGGGGAGACCGGCGGCCAGTCGACCTCGGTGGTGGAGGCCAGGACGCCGAATCCGCCCGGCTGCTCGGACAGGGCCGCCATCGCGGCGGCGCCGGCCACGGACGCGCACAGGATCGCGGCGACGGCCAGGCGGCGCAGGGCGAAGGAAATTCCGCTGTACGAGGGCATGGTTCCTCCAGGGTGATGGACGGGGTTTTCGCCTCCCCCTCTCCCGTGCCGCCGGGAGTTCCTCGGGGTGACGTTTAAATAATCCCGCCTCACAACTGCCCGATCCAGGGATATCCCCGTCGCACACACGCCATGGCACAAGCCTGTCAAAGCCCCGGCGAAGCGGAATCACCGAATTCCACCACTGAATTACTCAGCGATTCCATTCACACCAATATTTGAGCCGGTAAAATCTATGGTAGAATCGTGGATGCGGTTCTCTCCTTTGAGCCGGCGGGGCCCTGGCACCTCCAGGGACAGGTTCCCGCCCGGGCAGGGGCGTGCCGCCGCCCCTGCCCACCCGGGCCGCGCCCTCTCGACCGCGCGCTCGTACACGGCGAGCGTGCGGGCCGCGGCCGGATCCCAGGCCATGCCCGACGCGTACCGGACTCCGGCCTGCCCCATGGCCGCGGCCAGTTCGGGCGCACGGGCCAGGGTCAGCAACTGCCGGGCGTAGTCCCGCGGGCGGTGCCCCCGGACCAGCAGGCCCGTCACACGGTCCCACACGGCGGTCGGCAGCCCGCCCACCTCGGCGGCGAGCACGGGGGTCCCGCAGGCCTGGGCCTCCAGGGCCACCAGACCGAACGACTCGCTGCGCGAGGGCATCACCAGCACATCGGCGGCGCGGTACCAGTGCGCCAGCGTCTCCTGCCGTACGGCGGGCTCGAAGCGGACCACGTCCGCCACGCCCGACGCCGCGCACAGTTCCCCCAGCCGTTCCGGGGCCCGCAGCCCCGAGCCGCTCAGACCGCCGATCACGGGGACCACCAGGCGCCTGCCGAGTTCCGGGTCCAGGCGGACGAGTTCGGCCACGGCCTCGACCAGCACGTCCGGCCCCTTCAGGGGCTGTATGCGCCCCACGAACAGCGGCACGAAGGCGTCCTGCGGCAGGCCCAGGCGGCGGCGGGCGGCCCGCCGGCCCTCGCCGGGATGGAAGGTGCCGAGGTCGACGCCGGGGTGCACGATGTCGGTGCGCTCCCGGGCCGCCCCGTACAGCCGCCGCAGTGCCGCCGCCTCGTCGGCCGTGTTGGCGACCAGGCGTTCCGCGGTGTCGACGATCCGGTGCTCGCCGAGGATCCGCTCCAGGGGCTCGGGGCTGTCGCCCTCGGCGAGCGAGGCGTTCTTCACCCGGCCCAGGGTGTGCATGGTGTGCACCAGCGGAACGCCCCATCTCCGCGTCACGGTCCGGCCCACCTGCCCGGACAGCCAGTAGTGGGAGTGGACCAGGTCGTAGGGGCGGCCGCCGTCCTCGGCCGCGGTGCGCAGCAGCGCCCGGGAGAAGTCCTCCAGCGTGCCGGGGAGCTCCTCCTTGGCCACGGCCCGGCACGGGCCGGCGTGCAGATGGCGCACGGTCGTGCCGGGGGCCATCCGCACACGCGGCGGCAGGCCCTCGCCCCGGCACCGGGTGAAGACGTCGATCTCGGCACCGAGTCGGGCCAGGCTTCGCGAGAGCTGGACGATGTAGACGTTCATCCCGCCCGCGTCGCCCGTACCGGGCTGGTGCAGCGGCGAGGTGTGGACACTGAGCATGGCCACGCGGAGCGGCCGTGCGGTGGTGGCGGACACGTGTTTCTCCTCGGCGGTCGGGCCGCGCGCCGCCCTCGCGGAACCGTGGCGGCGCGCGGCAGACGGAAGGGCTCCGAGGCGTGAGGCCCCGGAGCCCGATGGGGAAGTGCCGGAAAGCGGTGGGTTCGGAGGGTTCAGAAGCCGAAGACCGGGCCCGACGGCGGCGACAGCCGGGTGCCGGCCGCGGGAGCGGTGAGGGCCTCGGGGCCGACGGCGCGTCCCGCAGGCAGCCCGAGTGCGGACGCCAGCCGGTCGGCCCCCTCCGGCATCACCGGGCGGGCCCATGCGGCCAGCGCCCCGGCCACCCGCAACTGGGCCACGATCGCGGGTCCTCTGCGGCCTGGGCCGGCAGGGCCATGCCACCGGTACCCGTTGGCATGGCCGAAGTCGTCGGCGGAGCGGACGACCTCGTCCAGCAGCGCGACGGCGCGGCGGGGGTCGAACGACCGGGGGTCGTACGCCTCTCGCAGTTCCCCGGCCGTGCGGATCAGGCGGTCGTGCAGGATGTCCCAGCCCGCTCCGCCGGAGGCGGCGTCGGGCACCAGGCCCGCGGACTCCTCCCGGACGGCGGTGAAGAGCCTGCCCAGCCAGTCGTTCCAGGTGGAGTCCAGCCACTGCCGCGTACGCTCCAGGTCCGAGTGCCGGAACGGCGCTGCCCCGTCCGTCGGCCGGCATTGCAGCACATGGCGGCGCAGGGTGTCGGAGCCGAACTCCGTGAGCAGGTCCAGGGCCCAGAGCGCAGGACGCCGGCCGGCGGGTCCGTCCTCCTCGACGCGGAGGGTCTCATTCACACGGAACGAGTGCCTCAGCTTCACCCCCTGGGCGAGGACGAGGACGGGCAGCAGCACCGCCTGGCAGAAGACGTGGCCGGCCCCGCAGAAGTGGACGGTCTCCTCCGGCGCCGCCCGGTGGTCCGGCCAGCAGCCGTAGAGGTGCATCGCGACGTCCTCGAAGCAGACGTCGATGCGGTGGCCCTCGAAGTCGTCGCCGGGGACCGGCAGGCCCCACTCGGCCGGATGGCACACGGCTATGTCGGGCAGGCCGTCCTCGGCCAGCCCCTCGCACAGCGCGGCGACCCGCGGTGGAAGGCCGCTGCTCCGCCAGTGGTCGGCCAGCCGGTCGCGGAAGGGCTCCAGCGGCAGGTACAGACGGCGGCAGCGGCGGAGCACCGCCGCGGCGCCGCACAGGGAGCAGCGCGGCGAGAGCAGTTCGCCGCTGTCGTTCGGCCGGGCGCAGGCGTGGCAGACGCCTGCGCGGCAGGGCTGCCCGCAGTGCGGGCAGTCACCGGTCGCATGGGCCCCGTACAGCCAGCGCTCGCACGGTTCGCAGTAGGGCATCAGCCGGGTCCGGGCGGCGATGACGCCGTCGGCGCGGAGACGGGAGAAGAGGTCCTGCACCCACCGGCGGTAGCCGGCGGAGGAGCGCGGGTCGGTGATCAGGTCGAACTCGACCCCGGCGCGCAGCAGGTCGGCGCATATGGCCTGGCGGTACCCCTCCGCGACCTCCTGGGGCTTGCGTCCGTCCCGCAGGGCCCGCAGTTCCACGGAGCTGTTGTGATCGGAAGTGCCGGTGACGAAGAGGACGGACCGGCCGTCGGCGCGCAGGTAGCGGCTGAGCACGTCGGCGGCGACATAGGGTCCGGCCAGGTGCCCGACGTGGAGTTCGCCGTGGGAGGCGGGCGGGGTCGCGGTGATCCAGAGCCGGCTGCTCACGGACGGACCTCCTTTCCCGCTGGTCAGCGGGGCTCGAAGTGGAAGGAGCGGATGAAGCAGTCCCGCGGCTGCTCGACCGCGTAGACGATGCATTCGAAGAGCGCCTGGGTGGTGAGTTTCTCGTCGGGGTCCCCGCCTATCCCCTCCCACTCCACCGACCGGGGGTCGGAGGTGGAGAAGTCGGGCGGGTAGAGCGAGAAGACGCGCACGCCCGAGGACCGCAGCCGGTGGGAGAGGATGTCGGCGAATCCCGCCTGTGCGCTCTTCGCCGCGTAGAAGGCGTCGTGGGCCGTCGACCTGCCCGCCGTGTCCGGGCCCCGGACCGCGACCATGTTGACGATGTCGGGACGCTGGGACGCGCGCAGCAGCGGCAGGAAGTGCTTGACCATCAGCACGGTGCCGCCCGCGGTGGATTCGATGGTCTCCACGATCTGGTCGTCCGAGGCGTCGTCGAGTTCGACGCCGTCGAGCCACCGCGCGCCGTTGTTGACGAGCAGGTCGACCCGGCCGGTGTGCTCGCCCACCCGGCGGGCGAATTCCCGGATCTCCGCCGGGCGGCTGAGATCGCAGCCGAATGCGTGGATGCGCTCGCGGGCCGACCCCATGACATCGGCCAGGGTGCGCTCGGCCGCTTCCACCGTACGGGCCGAGACGAATACCTCGGCGCCCAGATGCGCGAAACCGATGGCGAGCGCACGCCCGAATTCACGGGAGGCGCCGGTGACGACGACACGCAGGTTATCGAATTTCATTCCGCCCAGCTCTCCCCGGTCGGCCAGATGTCCTTGGAAAGCCTGACAGACGGCGGGGAGGATATCCGCACGCAGGAAAGGCAGGTTCACGCAGTGGCGTGGACGCGCCACGGCAGCCGCGGGTCCGTGCGCAGCACGCGGACCCGTCTGCCGCCGATGCCGACACGGCGAAGGCGCCGGAAGCGTCCGCCGGCCGCGACGGCGGTCTCCAGGTCGACCGGCACGGTGCCGGACGGGGTGTCGACGAGAACGGAGTCCGTCCCGCATCCGGCCGATCGCGCCAGGCGGTGCGGAACCGTTCCCTCGATGGCGGAGGCGACCGCCAGGCAGGCGAGCCCGGTGAGCGCGAACGCGGGGTGCCACCCGGGTTCGGTGAGGGATCTGGCCGCCAGCCGCCCCTGCCGGCCGGCGCTCACCACCGCGACCTTGGGCAGCAGGCTGCCCACGGGCAGTCCCAGTACGACGCGCGCCGCGGCCCGCAGCCGCTCCAGACGCGCCAGGGTGGCGGAGCCCGCCTCGAACAGCGCCCGGACTCCGTGCAGTCCCAGGTCCGCGGCGTCGACGAACAGATAGGGGTTGCCGAACCGCACGGCGGAACCGAGCAGCACCCCCTCGTCGGTGATCAGGGCGTCGGTGGCCCGCCCGGTGGGCAGCAGCCGCGGCAGCGGAAGATCCGCGCCCGGCAGGAGGTGCAGGGTGTGGGTGCCGTCCCGGGCCCGCTCGCAGACCGCGTCCTCCCCGGTGTTGAGGACCCGGACCCGCAAGGGGCCCTCCGCCGTTCCGGTGGCGGCCGCGGCCAGCAGGGAGTGGCCGCAGCCGCTGTCGAAGGCGAACTTCCGCGGATCCCGCGCCAGGCCCTGGACGAAGCGGTAGTCCAGGTCGTATCCGGGCAGCGGGGAGGGCCGCACCAGCGCGAACTTCAGGATCGGGCCGTACCCGGCGTCCTCCAGGGACAGGCGCATCCGGCCCAGGGCCGCGCTCAGGCGGTCGCGGTCACCGGGGAGCCGGTCGGCGTCGAGCACCAGGGTGGGTCCCGGCGCCCCCTCGGCCATCGCGATGTGCGAGGTCATGCGGCCAGTCCGGCCAGGGACCGGACGCGGGGCGCCGACGCGCGCAGGGCGCGCAGCTCCTCGCTCCACAGCTCGTGGACCAGCAGGGCCCACAGCGCGGTGGCGGTCACCGGGGAGGGCTGCCGCCGGTGGGCGGCGAACAGGCCGCCCACCCCCTGCGCGCACAGCCGGCCGTCGCGGCGCAGGTTTCCGGAGGACAGCATCTCGTGGGCCAGTGCCATCAGGGGCGTGCCGCGGACGAGCATCGCGTCGACGGGAAGGTGGAAGGGCTGCTTGGGGCGGCGGACCACCGCCTCCGGCAGCAGCCCCCGGGCCGCCGCGAACAGGGCCCGCTTGCCCGTGCGCAGACGGACCGGGAGCCGTCGGGCCAGGGCGGAGACCGACGGCTGGAGGTAGGGCATCCGCGCCTCCACCGCCCAGGCCATGCTGAGGTGGTCGACGCGGCGCAGGTGGTAGGCCGGCAGGCGCTGCAGCGTCTCGAAGGCCGTCAGCGTGGCGTGCCGGCCGCCGGCCGCCGACCGGAGCTGTTCGGTGATCCGCTGCTCGGCCGGCCCCCGGTCGGCGAGGAAGGCGCGGTAGTCGGAGGTGTAGAGCGATTCGCGCAGGCCGCGGGGAACCGCGGCGAGCGAGGCGACGTACGGGGTCACCCAGTCCGCGTCGGCCGGCGCGGCCAGTGCGGCGCGCATCCGGTCGTACCCGGCGAAGAGTTCGTCGGCGCCGTCACCGGTGAGGGCGACGGTGAACCCCTCGGCGCGGACGGCGCGGAACAGTGCGTAGGTACTGAGCGTGATGGGGTCGGCGTTGGGCTGGCCCAGATGCCACACGGTCCGCGGCAGCAGCTCGGCGAACTCCCCGGGGTCCACCTCGATCTGGTGGTGGACCGTGCCGCTGCGGCGGGCGACGGCCCGGGCGAACCCGTCCTCGTCCCCCGGCCAGTGCCCCTTGTAGGTCAGGTGGAAGGTGTGCAGGGGCTCCCCCCTCACCTGCCGGGCGTGTTCCGCGGCCAGCGCGGTCACCAGCCCGGAGTCCAGGCCTCCGCTGGTGACGGCGCAGACCGGGACGTCGGCGCGGGCCAGCGCGCGCACCTCGCGGCCCAGCACGCCCAGCAGGTCCGCGCCCGGGCGCTCCTCGCCGCGGGGCTGCCGGCGGTGGACGCGCAGGCCCCCGCCCGGGTCCGCCACCGCGGTGGCCCCGGGGGGCAGGGTGCGGATTCCGCGCAGCGCGGACTGCTGCCCCAGGCAGGTACGGGTCGTCAGGTACTCGTCCAGCGCCTCCTCCCGCTGCACGGCGGGCACCTGGGAGAACGCGATCAGGGCGGACAGCTCGGAGGCGAAGTACACGCCGCCGTCCGGGGTGGCGTGGTAGTAGAGCGTCTTCATGCCGTGGTCGTCGGTGGCGAGGACGAGCCGGGGCTCAGGGCCGCGCAGATCCACCAGGGCCACGGCGAACATGCCCTCGAGCAGGCCGGTGAAGGCCGCGCCGTACTCGGCGTAGAGGGCCGGCAGCAGGGTGCCGTCGCAGTCGTCGGGGAAGACGTGCCCCCGCTCCCGCAGGCGCCGGCGCAGTTCGCGGTGGTTGTACAGCTCGCCGTTGAAGACGGCGACGACGCCCGGCGCCGTGTCCAGTTCGTAGGGCTGGGCACCGCCGGCCGGGTCGGTGACGGCGAGCCGGTTGCAGCCCAGCGACCACCCCGGCCCCCTCCTCATGCCGTGGGCGTCGGGCCCACCGTGCCGCTGGCGGCCGGCGACGGCAGCCAGGTCGTGGACTGTCGCACCGGCAGCGAACGAGCCGAAGATCCTGCACATGGCGGCCACCTCCGAACACACCACATCGGATGGAATCAATGATTTGAATCTACCAATTCTTTGCCCGGCGCGAAAGTGCCATGGCGCGAACCGGCCATGAGCCGCCACTTGTCGCCCCGGCCCCGCTCGCAACAGGCTGGCCGCATGAGCGACTCCGCCTTCGGCACGGCCACCAGGGGCGCGCCCGACAGCCTGCTGGTCGTGGCCGCACACCCCGACGACATCGAGTTCTGTGTGAGCGGGACCGTCATGCAGTGGATCGACCGCGGCACACAGGTGACCTACTGCATCGTCACCGACGGCGACGCCGGCGGCTACGACGAGCGGCTGCCGCGGCAGGTCATGGCAGACCTCCGCCGGGCCGAGCAGACGCACTCCGCCAAGCTCAGCGGGGTACAGGACGTCCGGTTCCTCGGCTACCCCGACAGCAGGGTGGAGCCGAGCGTGGAACTGCGCCGCGATCTGTGCCGGGTCATCCGCGAGGTCAGGCCGCAGCGCGCCATCATCCCCAGTCCGGAGATCAACTGGGCACGTGTCGCCGATCTCCACCCCGACCACCGTGCCGTCGGGGAGGCGGCCCTGCGCGCGATCTACCCGGAGGCCCGCAACCCCTTCGCCCACGTCTCCCTGCTCAAGCACGAGGGGCTGCGGCCTTGGACCGTCCCCGAGACCTGGCTGATGACCGGTCCCAGCCCCAACCAGTTCATCGACGTCACCGCCGTCTTCGACCGCAAGGTCGACGCGCTGCGCATCCACACCTCGCAGACGGCCCACTTCGAGGACCTGGCCGGACTGCTGCGGGAATGGCTGGCGGAGCACGCCCGTGCGGGCGGACTGCCGCCCGGAAGGCTCGCCGAGGCCTTCCAGGTCGTACGGACGGCATGACCGGCCGCCCCGTCTCGGGGCGGCCGGCCTTCGGCGTTCCTGTCCTGCGGTGTTCAGCCGTAGATGACCAGCTCGCTCTCCTCGGCGCCGTCCAGCACGTACCGTGCGCCGACCACGGGACGGCCGGAGTAGAGGCGGACCAGGGTCGGGACATCCGTTTCCAGACGTGCCGGCGGCCGTCCTTCCACAAGGTTGCCCAGGGAGATCCTCCTCGTCGGTGAGGCCGGCGGGACCGGTGAAGCCGGTGAGCGGGTCTCCGGGACCGGGCGGCCTCCCCCGCCGCCGAGGACCGCCTCCACCCGCGGAGTGGAGCGGACCCGGCTGGCGACGGTGAGGATGGCCAGCGCCTCGGCCACCCCCGGGCCCTCGTAGGCCCCGGGCCGGCCCAGGGCGTCACGGACGTCGCCGGCGTGCACCCACTCCCCCAGCGCGATCACGTCCAGGTCTCCGTCGGACGCGGCGATCACCTTTCCCGCCTCGGTGAACCCCTCCTCCAGTTCGTCCAGGATCCGGGAGACGCTCCAGTCTCGGCGCTCCCGCACGTCGGCCGCGTTCGCCTCGGGCGTGAAGGCGCCCTCGAGCCGGCCCTCCACGATGCGCAGGAGGGCCGCCGAACAGTGCGCGAGCACCTCGCGCACCGTCCAGCCCGGACAGGCGGTGCGGCGCTCGTACTCGCTCTCGGCCGTATGCCGCAGCAGCGGCAGCAGGGCGTCCCGTTCGGACAGCAGCAGCCGGTGCGGCAGCCAGGGATCCCTCGTCTCGGACATCGGTGTCAGTAGCGGTAGTGGTCGGGCTTGTACGGACCCTCCACCGGCACCCCGATGTAGGCCGCCTGCTCCGGACGCAGCACGGTCAGCCTCGCCCCCAGCGCCTCCAGATGCAGCCGGGCGACCTTCTCGTCCAGATGCTTGGGCAGCACATACACCCCCACCGGATAGGCATCCGGCTTGGTGAACAACTCGATCTGCGCGATCGTCTGGTTGGCGAAGGAGTTCGACATCACGAACGACGGATGCCCGGTGGCATTGCCCAGATTCAGCAGCCGCCCCTCCGACAGCACGATGATCGCCTTGCCGTCGGGGAACGTCCAGGTGTGCACCTGCGGCTTGACCTCGTCCTTGACGATGCCCGGAACCGCGGCCAGCCCGGCCATGTCGATCTCGTTGTCGAAGTGCCCGATGTTGCCCACGATCGCCTGGTGCTTCATCCGCGCCATGTGGGAGGCCAGGATGATGTCCTTGTTACCGGTGGTGGTGACGAAGATGTCGGCGCTCTCCACCACCTCCTCCAAGGTGGCGACCTGGTAGCCGTCCATCGCGGCCTGCAGCGCGCAGATCGGGTCGATCTCGGTGACGATCACCCGCGCGCCCTGGCCGCGCAGCGACTCCGCGCACCCCTTGCCCACATCGCCGTAGCCGCAGACCACCGCCACCTTGCCGCCGATCAGGGTGTCGGTGGCCCGGTTGATGCCGTCGATCAGCGAGTGGCGGCAGCCGTACTTGTTGTCGAACTTCGACTTGGTCACCGAGTCGTTGACGTTGATCGCCGGGAAGAGCAGGGCGCCCTCGCGCTGCATCTCGTACAGCCGGTGCACCCCGGTGGTGGTCTCCTCGGTCACCCCGCGGATCTCCGACGCCAACTGCGTCCACTTGGTGGGGTTCTCTCCCAGGGTGCGGGCCAGCAGGCCCAGGATCACCGCGTGCTCCTCGGACTCGGCCGTGGCGACGTCCGGCACGGCGCCGGCCTTCTCGTACTCCACCCCCTTGTGCACCAGCAGCGTGGCGTCCCCGCCGTCGTCCAGAATCATGTTCGGCCCGCCGGTGGGCGCGTCCGGCCAGGTCAGCGCCTGCTCGGTGCACCACCAGTACTCTTCGAGCGTCTCGCCCTTCCAGGCGAACACCGGCACCCCGCGCGGATCCTCGGGCGTGCCGTCCGGACCCACCGCGACCGCGGCGGCGGCGTGGTCCTGGGTGGAGAAGATGTTGCACGAGGCCCAGCGCACCCGCGCCCCCAGCGCCACCAGCGTCTCGATCAGCACCGCGGTCTGCACCGTCATGTGCAGCGACCCGGTGATCCGCGCCCCGGCCAGCGGCCGCGCGGCGGCGTACTCCCGCCGGATCGCCATCAGACCGGGCATCTCGTGCTCGGCCAGCGTGATCTCCTTGCGGCCGAACGCCGCCAGGGACAGATCCGCCACCTTGAAGTCGGTGAAGTCAGCGGTGGGTCGCGAGGACATGCTGGGCACTCCTTGGGGTCTGTGTGCTCTGGATGCTGCGGTGGATGTTGCGGTGGATGTCGAGGGTCGCGGTGGAGCGGTTGAGGGTGATGTAGTGCAGTCCCGGCGCGCCTTCGGCCAGCAGGCGTTCGGCCATGGCGGTGGCGTGGTCGACGCCGATGCGGTGGCCGGCGGCCGGATTGCCGCGGGCGGCCTCCAGACGGCGGGCCAGGTCCTCGGGGAAGGCCGCGCCCGACAGTTCGGCGAAGCGGGCGATCTGCCGGGCGTCGGTGGCGGGCATGATCTCGGGGATGATCGGGGTGTCGCAGCCGGCGGCGGCCACTTTGTCGCGCAGCCGCAGGTAGTCCTCGACGTGGAAGAACATCTGGGTGATGGCGTAGTCGGCGCCGGCCTTGCACTTGGCGACGAAGTGGCGGATGTCGCTGTCCCAGTCGGGCGACCGGGGGTGCTTCTCGGGGAAGGCGGCCACACCGACGCTGAAGTCGCCCATCTCCTTGACCAGGGAGACCAGTTGGTGGGCATGGGTGAAACCCTGCGGGTGCGGGGTCCAGGGCGCATTGGGGTCGCCGGGCGGATCGCCGCGCAGGGCGAGCACATCGCGTACCCCGGCGTCGGCGTACCGGCCGATGATGTTGCGCAGTTCGGCCACGGAGTGGCCGACGGCGGTGAGGTGGGCGACCGGCCGCAGCGTGGTCTCGGCCGCGATCCGCTCGGTGACGGCGACGGTGCGGTCGCGGGAGGATCCGCCGGCGCCGTAGGTGACCGAGACGAAAGTCGGGCGCAGCGCCTCGATACGGCGGATCGCGCCCCACAGGGTGCGGGTTCCGGCATCGGTCCTGGGCGGGAAGAACTCGAACGAGAAGGAGCGCTCGCCGCTTGTGAGGATCTCTCGCAGCGTGGTCATGACCGGCCGCCTCCGGCATTGAAGTACGTCGCCTCGGGGTGGTGGAGGACGATGGCGTCGGTGGACTGCTCGGGATGGAGCTGGTACTCCTCGCTCAGCCGCACCCCGATCCGCTCCGGCCGCAGCAGCTCGGCGATCTTGGCGCGGTCCTCCAGATCCGGGCAGGCCCCGTACCCCAGCGAGAACCGCGCCCCGCGGTACTTCAGCGCGAACATGTCCTCGATCGCCTCCGGATCCTGCCCGGCGAACCCCAGCTCGGCGCGGACGCGGGCGTGCCAGTACTCGGCCAGCGCCTCGGCCAGCTGCACCGACAGGCCGTGCAGCTCCAGATAGTCGCGGTAGGCGTCCGCGGCGAACAGCTCGGCGGTGGCCTGCCCGATCCTCGAGCCGACGGTGACCACCTGGAAGCCCACCACGTCCGTCTCGCCGGACTCCTTGGGGCGGAAGAAGTCGGCCAGGCACAGCCGGCGCCCGCGCCGCTGGCGGGGGAAGGTGAACCGGCACCGCTCGGTGCCGTCCTCGCCCAGCACCACCAGATCATCGCCCTGGGCGTGGCAGGGGAAGTAGCCGTAGACCACCGCCGCCTCCAGCAGGTTGCCGGTGTGCAGCCGCTCCAGCCAGCCGCGCAGCCGCGGGCGGCCCTCGGCCTCGACCAGCTCCCGGTAGCCGGGCCCGTCCCCGGTGCGCGGCGCCTTCAGCCCCCACTGGCCCTTGAACAGCGCGTCCTCATCCAGCCAGGAGGCGTACTCCTGGAGCGCGATGCCCTTGACCACCCGCGTGCCGAGGAACGGCGGGGTGGGCACCGGGTTGTCGGTGGCCACGTCCGAACGCACCGGACCGGCCGGCTCGGCGACCTGCAGTTCGGCGGTCTCCCGCCGGGGCACCCGGCGCTGCTTGAGCTCGGGCAGCCGGGCGCCGGGCACGCCGCGCTTGACCGCCATCAGCGCGTCCATCAGCCGCAGCCCCTCGAAGGCGTCCCGGGCATAGCGCACCTCCCCCTCGTACAGGGCGTGCAGGTCCTGCTCCACATAGGCCCGGGTCAGCGCCGCCCCGCCCAGGATCACCGGATACCTGGCGGCCAGACCGCGGGCGTTGAGCTCCTGCAGGTTCTCCTTCATGATCACCGTGGACTTCACCAGCAGCCCGGACATCCCGATCACATCCGCGGCGTGCTCCTCGGCCGCCTCCACGATCGCGGCCACCGGCTGCTTGATACCGAGGTTGACCACCGTGTAGCCGTTGTTGGACAGAATGATGTCCACCAGGTTCTTGCCGATGTCGTGCACGTCCCCGCGCACCGTGGCCAGCACGATGGTGCCCTTGCCCGCCTCGCCCTCGACCTTCTCCATGTGCGGTTCCAGATAGGCCACGGCCGCCTTCATCACCTCGGCGGACTGGAGCACGAACGGCAGCTGCATCTGCCCGGAGCCGAACAGCTCCCCGACCACCTTCATCCCCGCCAGCAGCGTGTCGTTGACGATCTGAAGCGCCGGACGCTCCTGGAGGGCGGCGTCCAGATCGGCCTCCAGCCCGGTGCGCTCCCCGTCGATGATCCGCCGCCGCAGCCGCTCCTCCAGCGGCAGCGCCGCCAGCTCCTCCGCCCGCGACGCCCTCATCGACTTCGCCGTGGCCCCTTCGAACAGCTCCAGGAGCTTCTGCAGCGGGTCGTAGCCTTCCCGGCGCCGGTCGTAGATCAAGTCGAGACAGGTGTTGACCTGTTCCTCGTCCAGACGGGCGATGGGCAGGATCTTGGAGGCGTGCACGATCGCCGAGTCCAGACCGGCCTTCACACACTCGTCCAAAAACACCGAGTTCAGCACCATCCGGGCGGCCGGATTCAGCCCGAAGGAGATGTTCGACAACCCCAGCGTGGTCTGCACCCGCGGATGCCGCCGCTTCAGCTCACGAATCGCCTCGATGGTGGCCACCCCGTCCCGGCGGGACTCCTCGGTACCGGTGCAGATGGTGAACGTCAGACAGTCGATGAGGACATCCTCCTCCCGAATGCCCCAGTTACCGGTCAGATCCGCGATCAACCGCTCGGCCACGGCCACCTTATGCTCGGCCGTGCGCGCCTGCCCGGCCTCATCGATGGTCAGCGCGATCAGCGCCGCACCATGCTCGGCCGCCAACGCCGTGATCTGCGCGAACCGCGAACCGGGCCCGTCACCGTCCTCGTAGTTCACACTGTTGATCACCGCCCGGCCGCCCAGCCTCTCCAGCCCGGCGGCGATCACGGCCGGCTCGGTGGAATCCAAAACGATCGGCAGCGTGGAGGCGGTCGCCAACCGCCCGGCCAGCTCGGCCATGTCCGCCACCCCGTCCCGCCCCACGTAGTCCACACACAGATCCAGCAGATGCGCACCCTCGCGGATCTGCTCCCGCGCGATCTCCACGCAGTCCTCCCACCGCCCCTGGAGCATCGCGGTGCGGAACCTCTTCGACCCGTTGGCGTTGGTCCGCTCCCCGATCGCCAGATAGGAGGTGTCCTGGCGGAACGGCACCGCCTGATACAGCGACGCCGCCCCCGGCTCCGGCCGCACCTCCCGCTCGGTCGGCGCCAGGCCCCGCACCCGCTGAACCACCTGCCGCAGATGCTCCGGCGTCGTCCCGCAACACCCCCCCACCAGCGACAACCCGTACTCGCGGACAAACCCCTCCTGCGCATCCGCCAGCTCCTCCGCGGTCAGCGGATAGCGCGCGCCCTCCGCGGTCAGCTCCGGCAGACCCGCGTTCGGCATGCACGAGATCGGCACCCGCGCGTGCCGGGCCAGGTAACGCAGATGCTCACTCATCTCGGCCGGACCGGTGGCACAGTTCAACCCGATCATGTCGATGCCCAGCGGCTCCAGCGCACACAGCGCGGCCCCGATCTCACTGCCCAGCAGCATCGTGCCGGTGGTCTCCACCGTCACCGAGCAGATCACCGGCAGATCCACACCCAGCGCCTCCAACGCCCGCCGCGCCCCCAGCACCGCCGCCTTGGTCTGCAGCAGATCCTGAGTGGTCTCCACCAGCAGCGCGTCCGCCCCGCCCACCACCAGCCCCTCGGCATTGGCCTGATAGGCGTCCCGCAGCACGCGGTACTCCACATGCCCCAGCGTGGGCAGCTTGGTGCCCGGCCCCATCGACCCCAGCACCCACCGCGGCCGCCCGTCCCTCCCGGAGAAGGAGTCCGCCACCTCCCGCGCGATCCGCGCCCCGGCCTCGGACAGCTCCCCCACCCGGCCGGCGATGTCGTACTCCGCCAGCGCCGCGAAGTTCGCACCGAAGGTGTTGGTCTCCACACAGTCCACCCCCACCGCGAAATACGCCTCGTGCACCGAGGCCACGATGTCCGGACGGGTGACGTTGAGAACCTCGTTGCAGCCCTCCAACCGCTGGAAATCCTCCAACGACGGATCGGCCGCCTGCAGCATCGTGCCCATCGCCCCGTCGGCCACCACCACCCGCGACACCAACGCCTCACGCAGCAGCTGGGACCTCGGTCCGGCCGCGGTCACGGCAGCTCCCTCAGGTGCGGGACGACCTGGGCCGCTGCCGTTGTTCCGTAGGAGGTGCGCATCCTGGAGAGGATGGACTCGCGGTAGAGCCGGTACTCCTGCGTACCGATGTAGTCGAGGGCGGTCGCGGCGACGGTGCAGCCGAACTGCGCCGCGACCCGGCCCGGGAGGTTCCAGGACATGCCCGCCACGAATCCCGCCCGGAAGGCGTCACCGACACCTGTCGGATCGACGACGCCCTCGACCGGCACCGCCGGGATCTCGATGTCGGGACGGCCCTTCCTCCGGAGGCGGACGCCCGCGTCGCCCAGTGTCGTGATCCAGCACCCGACGCGGTCGAGTATCTGGGGTGTGCTCCAGCCGGAGCGCTCCTGGAGCAGCGCCGCCTCGTACTCGTTGCCGAACAGCCAGCGTGCGCCTTCGAGGAGTCGCCGGACCTCGTCCCGCTCGAGTCTGGCCAACTGCTGGGAGGGGTCGGCCGCGAAGGGGATGTTCAGGGCCCGGCAGGTGTCGGTGTGCCGGGTCATCGCCTCGGGGTCGTCGGGTGAGATCACGACGAGGTCGAGGCGGCCCACCCGGGCGATCACCCGGCGCAGGTCGATGGTGCGGGCCTCCGCCATGGCACCCGCGTAGAAGGTGGCGATCTGGTTCTGCACCCGGTCGGTCGTGCAGACGAACCGGGCCGTGTGCAGGCTCTCACTGATGTGCACCGAGTCGGTGTCGATCCCGTGTTCCTTGAGATGGAGGCGGTACGGCTCGAAGTCGCCGCCTGCCGCGCCGACGAGCACGGGGCGCAGGCCCAGCAGCCCCAGTCCGTAGCAGATGTTCGCGGCCACTCCCCCGCGGCGGACTTCGAGCCGGTCGGCCAGGAAGGACAGCGATACCCGGTCCAGCCGTTCGGCCAGGAGTTGGTCGGTGAAGACCCCGGGGAAGGTGAGCAGGTGGTCGGTGGCGATCGAACCGGTTACAGCTGTTCGCACGGCGCTGTCCCCCTTTTCCGTCGGTTCCGTCAGTTCCGGCAGCCGGCCGCGGCGCGCAGCGGCCGGACCCGGTCGGTGCGCTCCCAGGTGAAGTCGTCCAGCTCGCGGCCGAAGTGGCCGTAGGCGGCCGTCCGGGCGTAGATCGGCCGCAGCAGGTCCAGATCGCGGATGATCGCGGCCGGGCGCAGGTCGAAGACCTCGGAGATGGCCTGCTCGATCCGCTCGGGGTCCACCGTGTGGGTGCCGAAGGTCTCCACGAACAGGCCCACCGGCTCGGCCTTGCCGATGGCGTAGGCCACCTGCACCTCGCAGCGGGCGGCCAGCCCGGCGGCCACCACGTTCTTGGCCACCCAGCGCATCGCGTAGGCGGCCGAGCGGTCCACCTTGGAGGGGTCCTTGCCGGAGAACGCGCCGCCGCCGTGGCGGGCCATGCCCCCGTAGGTGTCGATGATGATCTTGCGTCCGGTCAGGCCCGCGTCCCCCATCGGGCCGCCGATCTCGAACCGGCCGGTGGGGTTGACCAGCAGCCGGTACCCGTCGGTGTCCAGCTTGACGCCGTCCCGGGCGAGGGCGGTCAATTCCGGCTCGACGACGAACTCGCGGATGTCCGGGGCCAGCAGCGCGCCGACGTCGATGTCGGAGGCGTGCTGGGAGGAGACCACCACGGTGTCCAGGCGCACGGCCTTGTCGCCGTCGTACTCGATGGTGACCTGCGTCTTGCCGTCCGGGCGCAGGTAGGGCATCGCCCCGTCCTTGCGCACCTGGGCGAGCCGCGAGGACAGCCTGTGGGCGAGAGTGATGGGCAGCGGCATCAGCTCGGGCGTCTCGTCGCAGGCGTAGCCGAACATCAGGCCCTGGTCGCCGGCGCCCTGCCGGTCCAGCTCGTCCGTCCTGCCGGCCTCCGAGGCGCCCTCCACGCGGGTCTCGTAGGCGGTGTCCACGCCCTGGGCGATGTCGGGGGACTGCGCCCCGATGGACACCGACACCCCGCACGAGGCGCCGTCGAAGCCCTTCTTGGAGGAGTCGTAGCCGATCTCCAGGACGGCGTTGCGCACCAGGGTGGGGATGTCGGCGTAGGCGGTGGTGGTGACCTCGCCGGCCACATGCACCTGGCCGGTGGTGATCAGCGTCTCCACCGCCACCCTCGCCCCGGGGTCCTGGGCGAGGATGGCGTCGAGGACGGTGTCGCTGATCCGGTCGGCGATCTTGTCGGGGTGGCCCTCGGTCACGGACTCCGAGGTGAACAGTCGGGAGGCCATCTCAGCTCACCCGCGCCTTGAAGAAGGTCCGGTCGATGGTCTCGAGGGTGCGGATCGAGTCGACCTCCAGGGTGTCCATGTCGATGGAGCGCCCGCTCACCTGCTCCAGCAGGAAGACGAACTCGACGAAGGACAGGGAGTCGATGAGCCGGTTCTCGATGAGGTCCAGGTCGGGGGCGATGTCGTCACGGTCGGGGTGGCGCTTGACGATCCACGCCTTCACCTGGTCGAGTCCGTCGGTCATGGGGTCTCTCCTTTGGGTTCTGTGATGATGGGCGCGGCCACAGCGACCGCGTAGTCGACGTCGTGGCTGATGCTCACCGTGATCTCCGTGATCCCGGAGGCGGCGGCCATGTGGCGGGCTCCGCCGCGCAGGTGCACCAGGGGCCAGCCGCCGTCGGAGCGCCGCACCACGATGTCCAGCCAGGGCAGGAAGCGGTCGCGCACCCGCAGGGTCTTGAAGGCCGCTTCCTTGGCCGCGATGCGTCCGCAGAGGCTGAGCACGTCCAGCCCGGTGGAGGTGCGGCAGTCCGCTATTTCGCCGGGGGTGAGCATTCGCTCGAAGAACCCCTCGCCGTAGTCGTCGAGGAGGCGTCGGACACGCTTGACGGACACGATGTCCATGCCGAGGTTCGCCCAGCCCGGGCCACTGGGGGCGGGGTGGGCCGGCACGTCAGAGCACCGACCTGGCCCGCGCGACCGCTTCGGCGGCGGCCTCCCAGCCGCCGTGGCGCTGGGTGAGGGCCGACAGCCACCGCTCCAGGCCGAAGGCCACACAACTGGTGAAGACGGGCCCGCCGGTGTCGGCGAGCGTGATGGAGCAGCGGTCTCCGAAGAAGTTGCGGTGGGTGTTGACCGAGGAGATGGCGAGGTCCCCGAAGAGGAACTCGTGCTTGACGGGCGCCAGTCGCTGCATGAGCGCCTTGGAGCCGCCCCTGTCGTAGAAGGGGTCGCAGGCCGCTTCCTTGCGCAGGGGCAGGTCGAGTGCCTCGGCGAACGCGGTGATCTTCTCGCCGAACGTCTCCAGGTGCCGCTGGGCGTGCTCCTTGCTGCCCAGGGCCACGATCTCCCGCATCCGGAAGCCGAGTTGACGGCGCAGGTGCTCGTACCGCTCCTCCTTGCGGAAGCACCAGCCGACCACCGTCACCAGGGTGTCGGAGGGCACCGTCTGCCCCTGGTGGTGGAGGTAGACGCCGTAGCAGGAGGCCGAGGGCAGCCCCAGCGCGGCCGGCTGGAGGGCGTCGCAGGGAAAGCAGCCGGTCTCGCAGCAGAAGGGGGCGGACTCCCGGCGCTCAAGGTCCAGCGGGGCGACGACGACCGCCTGGTGGGGGAAGTTGTCGTAGTAGTCCAGCCGGGCCAGGTCCGCGGTGGGCAGCAGGGGCGGCAGGGTCATCACACGTGCTCCGGCACTGACGCCCCAGCTCTCGAAGGTCTCGTCGAGCAGCCGCAGCAGGGCGGTGCCTTCCGGACCGAGGGCCGGAAGGCCGGCACGGTCGTCGATCGGACCCGGTGGTGTCCGGGTCTCTGCGGGGATGGACATGCGGGCCTCTCAGAGAGGTCGGAACGCGAACGGACTCGGAAAAGGGCCTGGGGCTCAGACGGCCGGGAGGACGTCGTCGCTGAAGATCCCGGTCTTGAGGAAGAAGGCGAGCGGCTTGCGGATCGACCTGCGCTCGATCTCGCGCCGCCGGTCGTCCTCGAGGAGCGCGTTGCGCAGGGCCAGCGGATCGGGGATGCCTGCGTCGCGGTAGACGTGCGGGTTGTAAAGGGAGTTGAGGCTGAACACGACGTAGCGCTTGAGGTAGGCCTCGACCTCGGCGAGCCGCTCCGGGCCGACGGTCTCGCGCATCCGGGTGTGCAGCAGGGAGACGAGCTCGCGGCCGAAGGCGATGTGCCGCGACTCGTCCTGGTGGTGGATGCGGTTGACCTGCCGGATCGTGTCGCAGAGCGTCTCGTCCTGCGCCATGCGGGTGTTGTAGTGGTCGACGAGCTCCTCGAAGAACAGGATCCGCGCGAAGACCAGGAAGTTCTCCACCTCCGGCTCCCAGTCGGAGTCGGCGCGCATCGCGGTGGAGGGGTAGATCTTGTTCCCGTAGCGGCGGCAGAACTCGGCGAAGAACCACATGTGCTCGTTCTCCTCGCCGATGAAGTGGTGGAAGAAGTCCGAGGGGACCTCGAACCCGGGCATGTGGATGCGGCGCACGACCTCGATCAGCAGTTCGCGGATGCCGTGCACGTTGAGGCTGTAGAAGTTGACGCTCTCCCACTTCGAGAGCCGGCGCAGGGTCTCCTCACCGAGTTCGTCGAACAGCGGGGTGCCGTACGGGGTGAGCAGTTCGGGGCTCATCCACATCCGGTTCTCGTCCAGCCGGTCGGGCCAGGTGAACTCCTGGTAGGGGTTGTAGTAGTCCTCTATGGACTTCGTGCTCAGTCTGTCCAGGACTTCCTGGAAGCGGTCGGTGATCGGCAGGGCCGCGGTGGGCATGTTCCCTCCAGTCGTCTTCCGGCGGGTCGTCGGTCACAGGCGGGGCGGGCCCGGCGGCTCAGGGCCTGGCCTCGTAGACGGCGTTGACCGGGGTCTCGGTGGCACGGCGCCACCGGGTGAACCCACCGGCCTCCGCGATCCTGCGGAACGCCTTCTCCCCGGCGTGGTTGCCCAGGGCGTACGGGCCGCGCTGGGCGACGGCGACCGGCAGGCACATCACGGCGGACAGGCTCATGAACATGCGCGCGGCCGGGGTGTCGCCGGTGACGTCGTCGGCGGAGGCGTTGGTCTCCACGAGCATCCAGGTGCCGTCCGCGGCGAGGGTGCTGTGCACATGGGCGGCGGCCGCCTCGGGGTCGCCCATGTCGTGCAGGCAGTTGAAGAACGTCACCAGGTCGTAGTCGCGGCCGGGGTAGTCGTCGGCTGAGGCCGTCTCGAAGACCACCCGGTCGCCCAGTCCGGCGTCGTCGGCGAGCTGGCGGGCGATGGAGATCGCCTCTTCGGAGTAGTCGAAGCCGTACACGGTCGCGTTGGGGAAGGCCTCGGCGATCAGTCGCGTCGTGTGGCCGACGCCGCAGCCCACGTCCGCGACGCGGCCGCCGTTCGCCAGCTTCTCCGTCACCCCGTCCAGGGCCGGCAGCCACTCGGGGACGAGACGGTGCTGGTAGGAGGGCTGGAAGAGGCTGCCCATGCCGGTGTCCAGGGCGGGGTCGTGTTCGGCCCAGCCCACGCCCTCGCCGGTGCGGTAGGCGTCGATGAGCTGGTCCTCGGTGGCGTACAGGGCCTTGAGGGCGGTGAAGAAGCCGGCCGTGAAGGTGACCGCGGAGCTGTCGGCGAGGACGGGGGCGTGCGCCGCGGGCAGGGTGTACTGGTTGGAGCTCGGGTGCCTCTCGACGTAGTCGGCGCTGAGCTGCGCGTGGAGCCACTCCTCCGCGTAGCGGGGGGTGATGCCGGTGTGCTTGGCGAGCTCCTCGGGGGTGAGCGGGCCGTGTTCGGCGAGCGCCCGGTACAGGCCCAGGCGTTCGCCCAGGGCCACGGTCAGTCCGCGGACGGCGGCGGCCGCGTCCACGATCACCCTGCGGTGGAACTCGTCGGTCGTGGCGCCGGCGGACGCGGCACCGGTGGGCGTGGCGTTCACGAGGTGGCCTCCTCGGTGGTTCGCAGGTCGCAGGTGAACAGGAAGGAGCGGGGGACGCCGGGGACCCGGCGCGGCGGCACGGGGTAGGGCCAGCGCCCGAAGTCGGCGCCCTCCTCACCCGGCTGCTTCACCTCGCGCGGCGACCATCCGCTGTCCTCCAGCAGCCGCTCGGGCTCGTCGGTGCCGAACAGCCAGGGGTTGCCGTCCTCGGCGAGGGCGGACAGGAAGGGGCGGGACAGGGGGTTGTCCAGCGCGGCCCGGCTGATCAGGTCGCCGATCAGGACGGAGCCGGCGGCGCTGGTGTCGGACAAGGTGGCCAGCAGGGTCCTCACGGACTCCTCGGTGAGGAAGAACAGCAGGCCCTCGACGACCCACAGGACCGGTTCCTCCGAGCGCCATCCGGCCTCCTTCAGCGCCCCGGTCCACTGGCCGGTGAGGTCGACCGCGACGGCGCGGCGGGTGCGGCCGGCGGGGGCCGGTTCGCCGGCGAGCATCCGCGCCTTGGCCTCCAGCAGCGCGGGGCGGTCGAGTTCGTAGACGGTGACGCCGTCCGGCCAGGGCAGGCGGTGGAAGCGGGTGTCCATGCCGGCGGCGAGGAACACCACCTGGCGTATGCCGCGTTCGGCGACGGTGCGGACGATCGCCTGGTCCATGTACGCGGTGCGGATGGCCAGGAACGGCACGGTGCCGGCGCCCGCGTACCGCTCGAGCAGTTCGAATCCGGTGTCCGCGGCCACGGTGCGGGCGTAGGGGTCGTCGAACAGCCGGTCCTCGCGTTCGGACTCCAGGGCGCGGGCTGCGGCGGTCCACTGGGCTGTGCGGGATACGGCCTCCACGGGAGGTCTCCCTTCGTCTGGTGGTGTGGACGGTCGTGTCCGGCGTCAGCCGTGCAGGCAGGCCGCCGGGTCCATCGCCTCGGGCATCGACACGGGGTGGGCGGCGGAGCGGCGCTTGAAGATGCTGTGCAGGATCATGCTGAACACGACCGTCCCGTCTTCGGCCACCAGCCGGCACCTGGGCTGGACGATGCCGGTGGCGGGGTTGCCCAGTGAGGGGCGGGAGCCGAGGATCTCGACCTGTGCGGTGAGCCGGTCGCCGGGCCGCACGGGCCGGTGGAAGCGCATCTCGTCGATCCCCGGCGATCCCACGCACTCGCTGTAGGCCAGCAGCCCGTCCACGTAGCGCCTCATGAACAGCGCCGCGGTGTGGAAGCCGCTGGCGACCAGCCCTCCGAACGGCGACTGCGCGGCACGCTGCGGGTCGGTGTGGAACGGCTGCGGATCGAAGCGGGCGCCGAACTCCACCACCTCCTCCTCGGACACGGTGACCTGGCCCAACTCGTGCACGTCGCCGGCACGGAAGTCCTCGAAGTAGCGCATGCCGTCCCCTCGTCCTCGGTCCATCACTCCTTGGGCAGAACCAAGCTACGAACGAGTCGTTTATTTTGTCAACCCAAAAAAAAGAGGGTCAGGAGGCCTTCAGCGCCTGCTCGACGTCGTCCCAGAGATCGTCCGCGTCCTCGATGCCCACGGACATCCGCACCGCGCCCGGCGCGATTCCCGCCTCCCGGAGCGCCCGGTCGTCCAGTTCCCGGTGCGAGGTGCCGGCCGGATGGGTCACCAGCGTCTCCACACCCCCCAGTGACAGGGCCAGTCGCGCGATCCGCAGCCCCTCGACGAAGCGGCGACCGGCCTCCCGCCCTCCCCGCAGCTCGAAGGAGAGCATCCCTCCGAAGTCGGACAGCAGCGCGCGAGCCCGCTGGTGGGACGGGTGCCCGGGCAGACCGGGCCACTGGACCCGCGCCACGGCGGGATGCGCCACCAGCCGCTCCGCCAGCACCGAGGCGTTGGCGCAGTGCCGGCTCATCCGCAGCGGCAGGGTCTGTATGCCCCTCAGCGTCAGCCAGGCCGCGAACGGGTCGGCGGTGGAGCCCAGTTCGACCGCCCTGGTCCACACGGTCCCGTGGAGCGCGGGGTCGGCGAAGACGGCGGCGCCGCCGACCACGTCGGAATGACCGCCGAGGTACTTGGTCGTGGAGTGGACCACGATGTCCGCGCCGTACTCGATGGGCCTGCACAGCACGGGGGAGGCGAGGGAGTTGTCGACCACCGTGACGACTCCGCGGGCCCCGGCCGCGGCCAGGAGGCCGGGCAGGTCGGGTATCTGGCCGGTCGGATTGGCGATGGTCTCCAGGAACAGGAGCCGGGTGGCGGGACGGACGCGCGCCTCGAAGTCCGCCGCGTCCTCGGTCCGGATCCGCTCCACGACGACGCCGAACCTCCGGGCGAGGTCGGAGAGCACCGCGTGCGTGCCCCCGTACAGGCAGCTCTGCGCCAGCACATGGTCGCCGGGGCGCAGCAGCGCGAGCAGCGTGCCGCTGATCGCACCCATTCCCGAAGCGGTGGCGATCGCGGCCGCGCCGCCCTCGAGGTCGGTGAGCACGCGCTCCAGCACCTGGACGGTGGGGTTGCCGCGCCTGCTGTAGACGAAGTCGCCGCCCGGTTCCGCCATGGCGGCGGCGAGTTTGTCCACGGAGTCGAACGCGAACGCCGAGGAGCGGACGATCGGCACGCTCAGCGGCCTTCCGTCCCCCTGTGCCGCGGCGGCCGCGGCGTGCACCGCCCGCGTCCGCAGACGCGGCCCGCCGCTCCGCTGTTCCAGCTGTTCCCTCATGTCGGTCGTTCCTTCCGTCGCAGGATGGGAGAGCCGTGGTGGACGCGCGGGGCGGGGCGGGCCGTCACGGTCCGGTCCGGCCGGAGGCGGTTCCGGGAGGGGAGGCGCTTCCCGGCGCAACGGCGGATCGCGTTCCGCGGCGCCGCACGGGACGGCCCGCGCGGGGTGTCCGCGCCTTCCGCGGCCCGGACGCCCCGCGCGGCCGTCCGGGCACCGGCGGAACACAACCGTGCCCACATACCCCTCAGGGGTATGTGGGCACGCTAGCTCACCCCGGGGGGGTATGTGAAGAACCGCTTCCCGGCACCGGGGGCGGGAAGCGGGTGACGGCGGGGACTCCGCTCACGCCGCCGCCGGCAGCGGCGCGCGGACACGGCCGGACGCGGGAGCCGGGGGCGCGGCGGTCGCGCGGGGCCGCACGGCCACACGGAAAAGGCGCGGCCGCTCAGGAGGAGGCGGCGGGCGCGGCCGCCCCGGCCCGGGCGTCGGTCAGCCCCAGGCGCAGATGCTCGACGTGGTAGAGGGCCTGGTCGAGGAGTTCGGCGACATGGTCGTCGTGCAGGGCGTAGACCACGCTGCGCCCCCGGCGGGTGCCGGTGACCAGGCCCAGGGTGCGCAGGACGCGCAGCTGATGGGAGCAGGCGGACTGCTCCATGCCGACGGCGGCGGCCAGTTCGGTGGCCGCGCAGGGGCCTTCGCGCAGCCGGGCCAGGATCAGCAGCCGGGAGGGGGTGGCCAGGGCCTGGAGGGTCTCGGCGACCCTGGGCGCGTTCTGCGCGGTCAGCCGGGTGCGCGGAACCGCGCTGCCGTTCTCGGGGGGTTTCGCTCCGTGGCCCATGCCTTCATCCTACGGAAGCAAATACATGAAAGGCTGTTCAATCGTTCCTGTATGGTGTGGGGCCCGGACTCCACGTCTCCCGAAGGCCGTTGCCCATGACCTCCACGCTGACCACCCCGGCCCCGCCGGGGGAACGCACCACCGCCGCCGCACCGCGCGGGCGCACCCGGCTCCTGTCCCTGCCCGAAGCCCGCTGGGCGCTCGCCTCCCTGGTGCTCTTCCTCGCCGCCCTCCCCCTGTACCTGCTGGGGGCCCCCGCCTGGCTGTGGGGCCCGCTGTTCGCCGCCGTCTACGTCACCGGCGGCTGGGAGCCGGGCTGGGAGGGGTGCAAGGCACTCAAGGACAAGACCCTGGACGTGGATCTGCTGATGGTGGTCGCCGCCCTCGGCGCCGCCGCCGTCGGCCAGGTCCTCGACGGGGCGCTGCTGATCGTCATCTTCGCCACCTCCGGCGCCCTGGAGGCGGTCGCGACCGCCCGCACCGCGGACTCGGTACGGGGCCTGCTCGACCTCGCCCCGGCCACCGCGACCCGGCTGCTGCCCGGCGGCGGCGAGGAGACCGTTCCGGCCGCGGATCTGGCGGTCGGGGACACCGTCCTGGTCCGCCCCGGCGAGCGGGTCGGCGCCGACGGCACGGTCGTCACCGGCGAGAGCGAGGTGGACCAGGCCACCATCACCGGCGAACCGCTGCCGGCCGCCAAGCAGCCGGGTGACGAGGTGTTCGCCGGCACGGTGAACGGTACGGGCGCCCTCACGGTGCGGGTGGCACGGGATCCGTCGGAGACGGTGATCGCCCGGATCGTGCGGATGGTCGAGGAGGCCTCCGAGACCAAGGCCCCCACCCAGTTGTTCATCGAGAAGGTCGAGCAGCGGTACTCCGTCGGCATGGTGATCGCGACTCTGGCGGTGTTCGCCGTTCCGCTGGCCTTCGGCGACGATCTGCGGTCCGCGCTGCTGCGTGCGATGACGTTCATGATCGTGGCCTCGCCGTGCGCTGTGGTGCTCTCCACGATGCCGCCGCTGCTGTCGGCCATCGCCAACGCCGGCCGCCACGGCGTGCTCGCCAAGTCCGCCGTCGTCATGGAGCGCCTCGGGCAGATCGACACGGTCGCCCTCGACAAGACCGGCACCCTCACCGAGGGGACCCCGCACCTCACCGACCTGCGCCCGCTGCCCGGAAGCGGGTTGACCGGCGACGGGCTGCTGGCCCTGGCCGCCGCGGCCGAGCACCCCAGCGAGCACCCGCTGGCCCGCGCCGTCGTCGACGCCGCCCGCGAGCGCGGCCTCCCCCTGGCCGCCGCGTCCGGCTTCGCCTCCGCCCCCGGCCGGGGCGTGAGCGCCACCGTCGACGGCCGTACCGTCCAGGTCGGCTCCCCCGGCCGGCTCCTGCCCGACGGCGCCGGCCAGGCCCGCGCCGCGGCAGGGGAGTTGGAGGACGCCGGACGCACCGCCGTCGTGGTGCTCCGCGACGGGGCCCCGGTCGGCGTGCTGGGCATCACCGACCGGCTGCGGCCGGACGCCGCCGCCACCGTCGCCGCCCTGACCGAACTGACCGGGCGGCCGCCGGTACTGCTGACCGGCGACAACGAGCGCGCCGCCAGGCGCCTGGCCGCCGAGGTCGGCATCACCGACGTCCGCGCCGGGCTCCTGCCCCAGGACAAGGCCGCGACCGTCCAGGCGTGGGAGCGGCAGGGCCGGAGGGTGCTGGTCGTCGGCGACGGCGTCAACGACGCCCCCGCGCTGGCGGCCGCGCACTGCGGCGTCGCGATGGGCGAAGCCGGCTCCGACCTCGCACTGGAGACCGCCGACGCCGTCGTGGTCCGCGACGAACTCGCCACCGTCCCCGCCGTCGTGAGGCTGTCGCGGACCGCCCGCCGGCTGGTGGTCCAGAACCTCGCCATCGCCGGCGTGTTCATCGCCGTCCTCGTGGCCTGGGACCTGATCGGGACCCTGCCGCTGCCCCTCGGGGTCGCCGGCCACGAGGGCTCCACCGTCATCGTCGGCCTCAACGGCCTGCGCCTGCTGCGCGAGACCGCGTGGCGGAGCACCCCCGCGGGAGGCGCCGAGTGAGCAGGCGCTCCCGGTCCGCCGGCTCCACCCCGCCGCCGGGCGCGGCACGGTGCACGGTCACCGTCTGCCGCGGCTGCTGCTGCGGCAGCGCCAAGATCCCCAGCCTCGACCACGCCGCCCAGCTGCGCGGTCTGCGCCAGGCCCTGGACGGTGTCGCGGCCGTCCGCGCCACCGACTGCCTGGACGCCTGCGAGCAGGCCAACGTCATCGTCGTCCAGCCCTCTTCCGCCGGACGCGCGGCAGGCGGCCGGCCGGTCTGGCTCGGCCTGGTCAACGACCTCGACGCCGCCGCCGACATCACCGCATGGGTCGAGCGCGGCGGGCCCGGCCTCGCCGATCCGCCCGGCATCCTCGACCTCTACACCTTCACGCCCTCCCGCCGGATACGCGGCCGGATGGAGGAGTGAGCCCTTCCCCGCCGTCTCGTACCGCGCCCGCGGGTCCCCCCGCACCGGCCTCTTCGGGGCGGAAGCGGCCGGCCGCTTCCGCCCCGGAGAGGTTTCTCACCACGACGACTTGGTGACCCCGGGCAGGAATCCGGCGTGGGCCTGCTGCCGCATCCGCACCCGGGAGAGCCCGAACTTCCGCAGATGACCGCGCGGGCGGCCGTCCACGGCATCGCGGTTGCGCACCCGGGTCGCGCTGGCGTCACGCGGCTGGCGCCGCAGCTCCGCCAGCGCGGCGGCACGTTCGTCCTCGGTGGAGGCCGGACAGCGGATGATCTCCTTCAGCTCCGCGCGCCGGGCCGCGTACCGCTCGACGATCTCCCGCCGCCTGTCGTTCTTGGCGATCTTGCTCTTCCTGGCCATCAGACCTTTCCTCCCCGCGCCCGGATGCGCGCCACGGCGGCCTCGATCCCGATGGCGTCGACGGTCTTGATCCCCTTCGTGCTGAGGGTGAGGCGGACGTGGCGCCCCTCGCTGGGCAGCCAGTACCGCTTGCGCTGGATGTTGGGGTCGAAGCGGCGGGAGGTGCGCCGGTGGGAGTGGGAGATGTTCTTGCCGAAGCCCGGCTTGGCGCCGGTCAGCTGACAGTGGGCGGACAAGGAGGTTCCTTCCTGTCGGTGCGGACGGCTCCCTTTTCGATAATGGAAACCATTGTCATATACTAGCGCCATGGCACGCAGTGAACTCCGCCCGGTCATCAAGCTCCGCTCCACCGCGGGGACCGGCTACACCTACGTCACCCGCAAGAACCGCCGCAACGACCCCGACCGCATGGTCCTGCGCAAGTACGACCCCCTCGCCCGCCGCCACGTCGACTTCCGCGAGGAGCGCTGACCCCGGTCCCAGCCCCAGCCCCAGCCCCGGCCCCGACCGCACGACCCGAGGACACCACCGTGAAACCCGGAATCCATCCCCCGTACCGCCCCGTCGTCTTCCGCGACAAGAGCGCCGACTTCGCCTTCCTCACCCGCTCCACCATGACCGGCGACAAGACGATCGAGTGGGAGGACGGCAACACCTACCCGGTGGTCGACGTCGAGATCTCCTCGGCGAGCCACCCCTTCTACACCGGCACCCAGCGGGTCCTGGACACCGCCGGGCGCGTGGAGCGCTTCGAGCGCCGCTACGGCTCGCGCGGGGCCCGCTGATGGCCTGGGAGCCCCGGCTGCCCGTCGTCATCGTCGCCGGGCTGCACGCCGACGCCCGCCGCGAGGTGGTGGAGCGGCTGCTGCGCGCCGCGCCGGGCGGCGTGGCCCTCCACCACGACCTGTCCGGCGCCGCGGACGGCACGGTGGTGCGCACCGTGCGGGACGCCTCGGGCGAGCTGTCGCGCGGCGAGGCGCCCCTGGTCAACGACTGCGCCTGCTGCGCGCTGCGCGAGGACCTGATCCCGGAGCTGGAGCGGCTGGCCGCCGGCGGCACGGCCCGGCTGGCGGTCGTCGAACTGTGGGACTCCGTCGAGCCGAAGGGCATGGCCGAGGTCATCGACGCCCACGGGGCCGGTGCCCTGGAACTGACCGGCGTCGTCACCGCCGTCGATCCCGCGCTCGTCCTGCCCTGTCTGGCAGGCGGCGACGACCTGGCCGAGGCCGGTCTCGCAGCGGCCGCCACCGACCAGCGCACGGTCGCCGACACCTGGGCGCGGCAGCTGGAGTACGCCCCCGTGCTCGCCCTCGTCGACAGCCCGGAGGCCGACGAGGCCGACCACGCGCTCCTGGCCCAGCTCCACCCGGCCGCGCGCCGGGTGCGAGCCGCCTCCGGGGAGCTGGTCGAGGCCGCGCTCGCCGGCTTCGATGCGGCGATGGCCGCCACCGCCCAGCATCCGGCCTGCTCCCGGCTGCCGCAGGAGGCGGACGAGGCCGGGGTGGCCACCCTGGTCTGGCGCCGCCACCGCCCCTTCCACCCCGGACGGCTCTACGAGGCCCTGGAGGACCTCGCCTGCGCCGCCGCCCGAAGCCGCGGCCGCTTCTGGCTGGCCGACCGGCCCGACACCCTGCTGGCCTGGGACTGCGCCGGCGGCGCGCTCTGCGTCGAGAGCGCCGGGCCCTGGCTGGCCTCGCTGCCCGACGCCGCCTGGGAGATGGTGGACCCCGTCCGGCGGACGGCCGCCGCGCTGGACTGGCATCCCGAGCACGGCGACCGCTGCCAGCACCTGGTCTTCACCTCCCCCGACCTGGACCGCGAGGGCCTGGTGAGCCTGCTCGACTCCTGCCTGCTCACCGACGCCGAGTACGCCGCGGGCCGGGAGGCGTGGAGACGCCTCCCGGCCGCCTTCGCCCCCCTGCTGGGCGCCGCCTGAGCCGGCCCGGCACCCCGATCCGCGAGAACCGAGGAGCACATCCCGCATGCCACGCCGCCCCGACCCCCGCAAGAACGCCAAGCCCCGCCCCAACCCCCTGGACGCCGCCGGGATCACCTACATCGACTACAAGGACACCGATCTGCTGCGGAAGTTCATCTCCGACCGGGGCAAGATCCGCAGCCGCCGCGTCACCCGCGTCACCTCCCAGCAGCAGCGGCAGCTCGCACGCGCGATCAAGAACGCCCGGGAGATGGCCCTGCTGCCCCACGGCAGCCGCTGACCGGCCCCCTCCCGCATGGAGGGCACCGCCCTCCACCGGCGCCAGGCCGGCACCCGCTCCCCCGGGTGCCGGCCTGGCGCCGTACCGGACAGCCCTGCCCGGCGGCCCGTATCGGTACCGGAGGCCCCGGAGGCGGCGCGCCGCGGACCCTGCGGACCCTGCGGAACCCTCAGGGCGCGATGGCGGCGAGGCTGCGGTTGAGGGCGCTGCCGGGGCGGGCGGTGAGCTCCTCCCAGGTACCCTCCTCGGCGATGCGCCCGGCTTCGAGGACGGCGATGCGGTCGGCCCGGCGGATGGTGGCGCGGCGGTGCGCGATGACGATCGTGGTGCGGCCCTCCTCCTCCAGCGCGGCGGCGAGCTGGGCGTCGCCGGCGTTGTCCAGGTGGGCGGTGGACTCGTCGAGCACCAGGACCCTGGGCCGGACCAGGAGCGCGCGGGCCAGGGCGATGCGGGCCCGCTGGCCGCCCGACAGGGTGGAGCCCCGTTCGCCGACCGGCGTGTCCATCGGGGCGATCCGGTCCACGCCGCACAGCCGGGCCGTCTCGGCGAGGAGGCCGTCGTCCGCCTCGGGGGCGGCCAGCCGCAGGTTCTCGGCGAGGGTGCCGTGGAAGAGGGGCGTCTCCTGGCCCACCAGCGCGACGGCGCGCCGGAGTTCGGCGTCGTCCACCTCGCGTATGTCGACGGGGTCGCCGTCGGCGGGTATCAGCTGGACCTCTCCCTCGGACGGATCCCAGAACCGGGCCAGCAGATGGGCGCAGGTCGACTTGCCGGCCCCCGACGCGCCGACCAGCGCGAGGGTCTGCCCCGGGCCGACGGTCAGCTCGACGCCGTCCAGCACCGGTCCGCCGCCGTAGTCGAACCTCACCCGGTGCAGCCGGACCCCCAGCGGGCCGGGGGGCAGCGGGCGGGGTGCGGCGGGCGGCGGGGCGAGGGCGGGGGCCCCCACCGCCGCGCCGACCCGGGCGGCCGCCGCCCGCAGCGCCACGGCCTGGCTCAGCGTTCTGGCCGACTCCGCGACGGGCCCCAGGATCGACAGGGCCAGTGCCATCGCCGCCGGGGCCCACGCCCCGTGCAGCCGCCCGGAGGTCACCGACTGCGCCGCCACGGCGACCACGCCGAGGACCGCCACCACGATGAGGAGGTCGCGGACCGCTGCGGCGGCGGCCTCCCAGGTGGCCTCGGCGCGCTGGGCCTCGCCCGTCTGCCGTCCCCTCTCGGCCAGTCGGCGGCGGCGGCCGGCCAGGGCGCCGAAGGCGAGCAGTTCGCGCAGCCCGTCGACGGTCTCGACCGTGTCGGCCGACAGCCGTGCGGCGGCCGCCCGGGTGCGGCCGCCGCGCGCCGCGCGTTCGCGCGCGTCGGCGAAGGGCGCGGCGGCGAGCAGCGCCGCGACCGGCAGTACGGCCGCCGGCAGCCACGGCTCCACCGTGGCGAGGACCACCGTGCCGCCGGTGAAGACCGTTCCCGCCGCCAGGAGCTGGGCGGTGGTGTGGGCGTAGAAGAACTCCAGCGCCTCCACGTCCGCCATGGCGGTCGCGGCGAGGTCCCCGCTGCGCCGGCCGGCGACGCGGGCGGGGGCGCTGCGGGCGAGCCCGTCGAAGACCCGTACGCGCAGTGCGGCCAGCACCCGGTAGGCCAGGTCGTGCGAGAGGTCCATCTCGCGCCAGGTCGCCAGGGCGCGCACGAGGACGAGGACGGCGAGCGCGGTGACGGTGGCGGCCGAGGGGGCCCGTCCTTCGATGACGGCCGCCCCCACGGTGTGCGCGGCCAGCGTCAGCAGGGCGACCAGGGAGCCCTGTTCGACGAGCGCGGCGGCGCAGGTGCGCACCGCCATGGCGCGGTGCCCGGCGAGGGCGGGGAGCAGGGCGCGCAGCGATCCCCGCGCGGGCGTTTCCGCGCCGGTGGTGCCGGCGCGGGCGGTGTCGGCGGCGGTGTCCGCGGCGGCTGTGTCTACGGCGGTGCTCATGCGGCGATTCCTCCCCGGTGGACGTGGCCCGCCTCGACCAGTCGCGCGTAGACGCCTCCGGCCTCGGCCAGGCCGGTGTGCTCGCCGACGGCGTCCACCCGCCCCTGGTCGAGGACGACGATGCGGTCGGCGTGCCGGACGGCCGAGAGCCGGTGGGCGACCACCAGGACGGTCCGGCCGCTCGCGGCGTTCAGCAGTTCGCGGACGATGTCCGCCTCCCGGCGTTCGTCGACCGAGCTGGTGGCCTCGTCGAGGACGAGCACCGGCGCGTCGGCCAGCAGGGCCCGTGCGAGGGCGAGCCGCTGGCGCTGGCCGCCGGACAGGGTGGCGCCGCGCTCGCCGAGGACGGTGGCGTAGCCGTCGGGGAGTGCGGTGATCTCGTCGTGGACGCCGGCCACGCGTGCCGCGTCCGCCAGTTCGCCGTCCGTGGCGTCCGGCCGGGCCAGGCGCAGGTTCTCGGCGATGGTGGCGTGGAAGAGGTAGGTCTCCTGGGAGACCACGGCGATGCTCTGCCGCAGCGAGTCCAGGGCGTATCCGGTCGTGGGGAGCCCGTCGAGGGTGATCCGGCCCCCCTGCGGGTCGTGGTGGCGCAGGAGCAGGGCCAGGAGCGTGGACTTGCCGGCGCCGGACGGGCCGACGATCGCGGTGGTCCGTCCCGCCCGTGCGGTGAAGGAGACGCCGCGCAGAACGGGGTCCTTCGCACCGTCGTAGGCGAACTCGACGTTCTCGAAGCGCAGTTCGGGAGGTCCCGGCCAGTGCGCGGGCGCCGTTCCGGTGTCGCGGACGGCGGGTTCGGCGTTGCGCAGCGCCGCGATCCCGTCCGCGGCCGAGGCCCCCAGGTATCCGGCGTGCCACTCGCGGGCCAGGTCCCGCACCGGCCGGAAGCACTCGGAGGCCAGCAGCAGCGCCAGATAGGTGCCGGTCGCCGCGGTGGATCCGGTGACGGCGGACCAGCACGCCAGGAGCGCGGCGGCCGCGGTGCCGCCCTGGATGGCGAGGTCGGTGATGCCGGTGTCGGCCAGGGACACCCGCAGCTTGGCGACCGTCGCCCGGTGCAGCGCCGCCGAGCGCTCCTCCAGGCGTTCGCGGGTGCGGCCGACCGCGCCGGCGGCGCGCAGGGCGGGCATGCCCTGGAGGGCCTCCAGGTAGTCGGCGCCCAGTCCTTCGTAGGTGTCCCAGTGCTCCCTGCCGCGCCTGGCCAGCAGCCGGTCCCAGGCGCGCGGCCCGCACAGGGCGAGCAGCAGGGCGGGGACGAGGCCGAGGAGCGCCACCGGTTCCACGGCGGCCAGGACGGCGAGCACGAGGGGCGGCACGGTGAGGGTGACCAGGAGCTGGGGCAGATAGCGGGAGATGTATGCGTCGACGCCCTCCACCCCGTCGACGAGGGTGGTGCGTACGGCCCCGGCCCGCACCGGAGCTCCCCCCGGACCGGGGCCGGAGGAGGCCAGGTGCGCGGGTCCCAGGCGGCCGAGGCGGGCCAGGAGTTCGTCCCGCAGGGCCACCCTCACCCGGGCTCCGGCGCGGGTGGCGGTGCGCCGCTGCCGGACGGCGAGCCCGGCGCGGACGGCGACGACGGCGAGTACGGTTCCCAGCAGCCACGGGAGCCGGCCGGTTTCGCCGCGGGCCAGGTCGGCGAGTGCGACGGCCAGCAGGGCGGCCTGCGCCAGGTGGGTGAGGGTGACGGCAGCCTGCAGGAGGGTGGCCGCCAGCAGGGGGCGCCGGGCGCGCAGTGCGGCGCGGCGCAGTTCGGGGTGGACGATCATGTGGAGTTCTCCTCGTCGGCGTGGCGGGTGCCGAGGGCCAGTCCGTGGACGATCCAGTCCCGGCCCGGCGCGGCGCCGAGGGCGGCGCCGAGGTCCGCCTGCTGCCAGGAGCCGACGGGCCGGGCGGCCAGACCGTGGCGCCTGGCGGCGAGGTGGGCCAGGTGGACGGCGAATCCGGCCCGCAGATGGGTGCGGCGGATGTGCGGCGCGTCGGCGTCCGCGGGACAGCCGTGGGCGAGCAGGACGGCGCCGGCGTCGGCGATCCACGCCTGGCCCGCGGCCCAGGCCGCCAGTGTCGGGCGGGCCTCGCCGGCGGCGTACCGGCGCAGCGCGGTGCCGCCGGCGGCCGGTCCGACCAGGCCGGGTTGGGGTGGGCCGACGGCGGCGCACCAGCGCAGTTCGCCGGTGCCCGCCCCCGCGGCGGTGGTCAGGACGGCCCGCAGCGCGTCCGGAGGCGGGGTGCCGGACAGCGGTGGCGGGTCGCTGCGGCGGGCCAGCAGTTCGGCGGGTGCGGGTGTGTCCCGCGGAGGCCGGGGGCCGGTGTCCGCGCCGGGTGGGGGGATGTGCACCGCGGCCAGCGGGCTCCCGGCCGATCCGTCCAGCCGGGCCTCGGGCTCGCCCGTGCCCAGCGCGCGGGCCGCGAGGAGCAGCGCCGCGGCGGCGTGCCCGGTGTCCAGCAGCAGCAGCGGCCAGGCGCGGTGGCCGTAGTGGGAGGCCGTGCGCCGTGCGGTGACGGAGAGTTCGGCGGTCACGCCCGGTGGCGTGCCGTCGGGTCGCCGGCCGAGGCGGTGCACGCGGTGGCGCAGAGGGTCGTAGCCGTAGCGGCCGGGCGGCAGGGAGGTGCCGGTTCCCACGACCAGTTCGGCGTCCACCGGGTGCAGCGCGCCGGCGGAGGGCGCGGGGCGCAGGCGCCCGGAGCCGTCCGAGGCCGCCAGGGACAGGCGCAGTACGGCCTCCACGTCGAGTTCCCCCGGGGCCGCGTCCGGGATGGTGCGCGGTGGTCCCGGCCAGGCCCGGACGGCGGGCCCGGCGGGCGTGTCGGTGCCGGGGTGCTCCGGGGAGCGGGCGCGGGCGAGGGCGGCGACGAGGTCCACCGGGTGCTGCTCGGAGGTGTGTTCCTCGGGGACGTGTTCCTCGGAGGTGTGTTCCACGGGGCGGCCCTCACATGTGGGGCGGAGGCGCCAGCGTGAAGTCCTCCGGTGAGACGGGGGCGGTCGTACGCCACCCCCGCCCGACGGCGGCCTCGGCCAGCCGCGGGCAGCCGAAGTACCCGAAGGCGGCGGGGGCGTTGGGCAGGAGCCCGGAGACCAGGACGCGGGCGACGCGCAGCGGTGTCTCGGCCACGTCCTCGGTGGTGAGGTCGAACGTCATGACGCGGTGGCCGCGTTCGCGCAGCGCGCGCTCCAGCCTCTCCCGGCTGCCGGGCTCGACCGCGTCGACGGGCACGGTCCCGTGCGCGGGTTCGGTGAAGCGCCGGGCCTGGGGGGCCATCCGTTCGTCCAGCCACACCTGTACGTGCGCCCCCAGGTCCCGCACGTGCTCGAACCGCTCGCCGCACGCGTCGAGGTAGCGGCCGTCGGCGCGGTGGTCCAGGTAGAGCCCGCGGGCGAGCAGACCGGCCTCCACGGCCTGGAACACCCAGCCGCCGGGGTCGGTCAGGCCCTGGGTGAAGACCCAGGTGTGCACGGCCTCCAGCACGGCCTTGCGGGCGGCCTCGGCCGGGTCGTACTTGCAGGCGAACCCGGCCGCGTACAGGCCGAGGCGGGGGTCGTGGACGAGCGCGGCCATGCAGGGGGCGAACTCCGAGGGCATCTCGACGAGATGGAGCTCGAGCGCGGATCCGGCCAGGTCGTCGGTGAGGCCGGGCACGCTGGCCGGGTCGATGCCGCGCGCCGGACCGTCGAGGTGCCACCAAAGCTCCAGGGCGTCGCGTTCGACGATCTCCAGCAGGCCGCGTTCGACCGCGTCGTCGAAGCCCTGGCCGGTGGCGATCCCCGCGTAGTTGAGGTGGTGGGTGCGGGGCAGTGAACGAAGTTCGCCCTGGCGCCAGTTGAGGTGGGTGAGCGCGACGGGCGCCCATACCTCGGCGGCCGTGCCGCCGGGCAGGTGCTCGGTGCCCCGCGTCCACAGGGCCGGGGTGTCGGCGGTGAGGGGGCGGTAGGGGAACTTCTCCCGGGCGTACTGCCACGGAGCGTAGGCCGGCAGGTCGCCCGGCCCGTACAGCCGCAGCCCCTTGTCGGCCAGTTCGGCGGCCGTGGCGCGCAGCGGGGCGTCCGGGTGGCCGGGCGGCGGTACGCGGTTGCCGCAGTAACGCTCCACCCCTTCGGCTATCGCGGCGAGGCGGGCCTGTTCGGGGTCGCCGAAGGTGGTGCCCAGGGAGACCCGGTCGGCGGGCCACAGGCCGAGTCTGCGCGCGTCGGATATCTCGGCCGTGAACGCGGTGTAGCGGGGCGGGGCGCCCGCGGGGTGCTCGACGGGCTTGACCTTGCGGACGATGCCGCAGACGGGGTCGACCAGGGTGTGGAGCGGCAGCGCCGTCATCGCAGGATCTCCTCGGCTGGCTCGGTGGTGGTGGGACGGGACGGCAGTACGTGCAGCAGCAGTGCCGCGCCTTCCGGGGCGATCTCCCGCCGGGAGGGGAGCAGCCGGCCGGCAGTCATCGGATCGTCCCCGGTGTGCGGATTGCGGGCGTGGGCCGGGAAGTGGTGTCCGGCGATCTCCAGGCGCAGCCGGGTGCCCGCCCGCAGCCGGCACGCGAGCCGGCCCAGGCCGATGGCGAACTCCGCTTCCCTGCCGGGTGGTTCCTCGCGCCGGACGACGCCGGCGGCCAGCCGCTCGGCCCTCCCTTCCGGGGTGAGGGCGACGAGCCGTGCGGCCCAGTCGGCGGACGGGGTGTCGGCCGTGGCCCGCAGCCGTACCCGCGCGGGGCCGACCGCGTCGAGCGGGCGGGGCAGCGGCGGGGTGACCAGCAGGCACCGGTCGGGCGTTCCGGCGGTGGGGACGGTGAGGTCGTCCGAGCGTACGGGGCGTTCGGGGTCGGCGGTGAAGGCGGAGCCGTGCAGCGGTCGCAGCCGCTGCGGGCGCGGCTCGCCGTCGGTTCCGGCGGGCAGCCACCGGTCGGCGCCGCCCAGCGCCAGCGCGCCGCGGCGGCCGGGGGCGAGCTCACCGGCGAGGGCGCGGCGGGCCCAGCCCGCGTACAGCTCGCCGAGGTTCACCCGGTGGGCGGGTCCGGCGCCGGGGCCGGGCGCGGCGGTGAGGCCGTGTCCCCACGGGCCCATCAGCAGCCGCGCCGAGGGGCCGGCCCAGGCGCTCCACAAGGCGGTGGTGTCGTCGGCGAAGGGGTCGTGGAGGCCGCCCACCGCGAGCAGGGGCACTGTCGCGTGCGCCGCCCGCGACACCAGGCGGCCCCGGTCGCGGTGCCGCCACAGGTCCGCCCAGGAGGGCAGGTCCCGGCCCAGCCGTTCGGGCAGGCCGGTCAGCGGGAGGTGGTCGAGCAGACCGGGGTCGGCGGCGAGGGCCTTGTCCAGGGCGCTCTCGTCGGAGTCGCTCCGGTCGCCGTGGGCGGCCCACCACCCGGCGCGGGCCAGCAGCCGTTCCACGCCGGAGGGTTCGCGTGCCGTCTCGGCGGCGCCGAGGGCGGGCACGGCGGCGAGGACGGCGTCGGGCCGGGCGTCCTCGGGCGCGTCGAGGGCGAGGACGAGGGCGCAGTGGGCGGCGTAGGAGGCGCCGGCGGCCACCAGCCGGCCGTCGCTCCACGGCTGCCGCCGGATCCAGCGGGCGGCCGCCGCCCCGTCGGCGGCCTCGTCCTCGTACGGGCGCCACCGCCCCGGCGACGCGAACCGGCCGCGTACGTCCTGGACGACGGCGGCGAACCCGCGGCGGGCCCAGCCGCTCGCCTCGGCCCGGTGCCGCAGGCGGTCGTAGGGGGTCCGCAGGAGTACGGCGGGGAAGGGGCCGCGACCCGCGGGGAGGCGGACGTCGGTGGCCAGCCCCTCGACGGTGGCGCCGGGCGGTGTCATCCGTTCTTCCCCGCCGTCGGGGCGGTCTGCGGCATCGGGGCGACCGCGGGCACGGGGAGAACGGGATGCTCGGTGACCGTCAGGGTGCGCAGGTCCACGCACCTGAGCCGGCGCCGCGCCGGGAGCCCGGCCTCTTCGGGGGCGTCGGCGGCCCATCGCAGCAGGTCGTCGGCGAGCAGTGCCGCGAGCAGGGTGGCGGCGGGAGGGGTGGGGCCGGCCGGCGCACCGCAGGCGCGGGGTCCGCTCCAGTAGGCGGCCAGCTCCCGGTGGGCGGGGGTGGCGGCCAGCCGGCGGGCCCTGACATGGGCCGAGGTGACGTCTCCGGGAGCGGCGGCGAGCGGCTCGACGTATGCCTGCCGGCCCTCGCGGTGGCAGCGCAGCCAGGCGACGCCGTGCGCGGGCAGCCGGTCCGCGGCGTCCCACAGCCCGTCGGGCACGGGGCCGTCCAGGCACCACACGACGGCGGCGGGGTCTTCGCGGAGCAGGTCCTCGAGACCGCCCGGCGACGCGCCGGGAGCGGCCGCCGGATCGGTGCGCGGCCGGGCGCCCAGGGCGGTCAGCTGTGCGGCGAGCGGTTCGGTCAGCACCGGATCGCCCAGCAGGCGGACGTTCCGGCGGGCGGCGGGCCACTTCGGGTTCGGCGGGCCGTCCGCCAGGTAGCCGGCCTCCTCGAACGCCCTCACGACGCGGCTCTGCTCCTCGTCCGCCGGGGCTCCGGCGGTGCCGGAGAGCAGGCAGAGCAGGGCGTCCTCGTCCGCGCCCCGTGTCCTGACGCTGAGGAACTCCCCCTCGGGGGTGCGGACGGCGAGGCCTCGCCCGGGCACGGCGACGACCTCGACACCGGGTGCGAGCTGACTGCGGGACACGGCGTTCCTCCTGCGGGCGGGCTGACGGCGGACTGGAGGCCGACTGACGGCGGGGCCTGGGACGGGTGTGGGCCCGCCCGGATGGCGCCGGGCGGACCCACTGTCGGGGGCGACTGGCCCCCGCTTACTCCTCGGTGTCCTCGAAGGGGTTCTCGACGAGCGCGTTGGAGTGGGAGGCCGAGTCGTGGGCCAGCTGGCCCGGGTCGGCGATCGGCGCGAAGACCTGCTCGTTGTCCATGAACTCTCCTTGTTCGTAAGGGAGATACGGCGTTCGGATGAGCGCCGCGCTCACACTCTAGTGAATATGATTTTCATATTCCATAGCTGGGAGAGGGTGATCTGGGTAACACACCGGCCATCCCCCCTCGGGATCCCGGCCGACCCGGCCGGCCACCCTCAGGACATCCGCCAGCAGCCCCGGCGTGACCACGTCCTCCGGCGCCCCGTCGGCCACCACGCGGCCGTCCCGCAGCGCGACGATCCGCTCGGCGAACCGGGCGGCGTGGGCCAGGTCGTGCAGCACCATCACCACGGTGAGCCCGCGTTCCTCGCGCAGCCGGACCACCGTCCGCAGCACGTCGAGCTGGTGGTGCAGGTCCAGATAGGTGGTCGGCTCGTCCAGCAGCAGGACGCGGGTGTCCTGGGCGAGCGCCATCGCCAGCCGCACCCGCTGCCGCTCACCCCCCGACAGCGCGTCGACGTCGCGGTCGGCCCACCCCTCCACACCGACGTCCCGCAGCGCCCGGCGCACGACGGGGTCGTCGCCCTCGCGCAGCATGCCCAGCGGGCCGCGGGCCGCGTACCGCCCCTGCCGCACCAGGTGGCGCACCGTCATCCCCGGCACGGCCGGGGACGACTGGTGCAGCAGCGCCACCCTCCGGGCCGTGGCACGCCGGGACAGCCGGGCGAGGTCGTCCCCGCCGAGCAGTACGCGCCCCTCGTCCGGCCGCAGCAGCCCGGCGGCCAGCCGCAGCAGGGTCGACTTGCCGCAGCCGTTGAGGCCGACGAGGGCGGTCAGCTCGCCCGGCCGGACGGTCAGGTCGACGCCCCGCAGCACGGGCCGCGCCGGATATCCGAAACGGACCCCCTCGATATGGATCCCCACGGAGTCGGTCATGCTCTGTCCTCACATCGACTTCAGAACGTACGGCCCGGCGTGCGGCGCACGACGACCAGCAGCAGCGCGGCGCCGAGGCAGGCGGTGAGCGCCCCGACCGGCAGCGTGAGCCGTCCGGCCTCCAGCGCCGCCGCCAGCAGCCGCGAGGACAGCTGCGCCGCGGCGTCCGCCCCGCACACCACGACCGCGCCCACCGCGGCGGCGCCGGGCAGGCTCACCCTCAGATCGGCGCCGAAGAGGACCACGGCCAGATGGGGGACCAGCAGCCCCACGAAGCCCAGCGCCCCGACGGCGGCCACCGCGCCCGCGGTCAGCGCCACCGCGCACAGCAGGGCCAGGGTCCGGGCCCGCCGGGCGGAGAGGCCGGCGGCCAGGGCGATGTCGTCCCCGCAGCGCAGCAGGGTCAGCGGCCCGGTCAGCAGCCAGGCCGCGGTCCCCCAGGCCAGCGCCCACGGCCACAGCAGGTGCCAGTGCTGCCACACCCGCCCCTCCGTGGTGCCCACCAGCCACTGCACGACGCTGCCGAGCTCGCCCGGCTCCACCAGGAGCACCATGGCCGTGAGCCCGCCGAGCACCGCGGAGACCAGCACCCCGTGCACGGCGGTCTGCGCGGGATCGCCGCGGCCGCGGCCGGCCAGCAGCCACAGCAGCGCCGCTCCGGCGCATCCGCCCGCGCACGCGGCGAGGACGACGGCCAGCGGGGAGTCCCACCCCGCCAGCCCCAGCGCCGTCGCGGTGACGGCCCCGAGCACCGCTCCCGGTGTCACGCCCGTCACCTCGGGCCCGGCCAGGGGGTTGCGCAGCGCGGACTGCAGGACCAGCCCCGCCACCGCGAGGCTCGCGCCCGCGCAGAGGGCCACCAGCATCCTGGGCAGGCGCAGTTGCAGGAGGATGTGGCGCTCGGTCGCGTCACCGCCGCCGCCCAGGACGTCCCAGACCGCGCCCGGGGACATGCCGCGCCCGACCACCAGTTCCACCGCGGCGCACACCGCGGCCAGTGCGGCGAGCACCGCGAAACGCCGGATCACCGCGCTCCCTCCGCCCCGGCCGCCCCGGCCGCGCCGCGCCGGGAACGACCGCGGCCGCGACCCCCCGACCGCGTCAGGGCGACTCCGACCGGCACGCCCAGCAGGGCCGTCCAGGCGCCGACCGGCGTCTCCACGGGCGCCAGCGCCAGACGGGCCGGCACATCGGCGACGGTGACGACGACGGCGCCCCACGCGGCGGACCAGGGCAGCCAGCGCACCGCCCCGGCCGCGGGGGCGAACCACCGGGCCAGGTGCGGTGCGAGGAAGCCCACCCAGGCCACGGGCCCGCACACGGCCGTCACGGGGGCGATCAGCACCACGGCGACGGCCAGCGCGGCCAGCCGGGCCCGCTGGGCGCGCACGCCCAGCGCCTCGGCGTCCTCGTCGCCCAGCCGCATCACCGAGAGCACCGGTGCGCACAGCACGAGGGCGGGGGCGACCACAAGCAGCCACGGCCACAGGCCCGCCACGTCGTCCCAGGTCCGGGCCGACAGGGAACCGAGCAGGTAGCGGTAGATGAGCTGGAGGTCGAGCTGGTCTGCCATGACCATCAGGACGAGCAGCGCGGCCTGCAGCGCGGCCGCGACCGCGGCGCCGGTCAACAGCACGGCGGACGGGCTGCGGCCCAGCCCGGCGGCGAACAGTGTGAGCCCGCCGCCGAGCGCGGCGCCGCCGATGGCCAGCAGCGGCTGGACGGCGGCGGGCAGGGACAGTGCCAGCACCAGGGGCGCGGCCACCCCCAGCGCGGCCCCGGAGGACACGCCCAGCATCTCCGGCACCGCCAGGGGATTGCGCAGCGCCTCCTGGAGCACGAGTCCCGCCGCCCCCAGGCAGGCACCGGCGACGAGCGCCAGCACCAGGCGGGGTACGCGCAGTTCGGTGACGACGATCCCGGCGAGCGTGGTGTCCCCCTCCAGCAGCGCACCGGCGAGCAGGTGCGGCGGGACGTAGGGGGTGCCGAGGCTCAGCGCGCAGACCGACGAGACGACCAGCAGCACGACCACCAGGGGTGCCTGCCGTCCCCGTGCGCGACGCGGGGGCCGGACGGCCCCCGCCGTCGCGCCGTCCGCCGTCGTGTCCTCCGCCTCGGCGGGCGCGGAGACGGACGCCCTCACCGCAGCGCGGCCGTGGCCTCGTCGAGGACGATGCCCAGCGAACGGGTGCCGCGGCCCTTGGCCCAGACCTCCGGGTCCACCTCGTGGACGTCGCCGCCGCGCACCGCCGGGATCTTGCTCCACAGAGGGTTCTCCGCCAGCTTCTCCGAGAGCCTGCCGTCCGCGTCGCCGAAGCTCATCGTCTCGACGAAGAGCACGTCGACGTCCTTGGCGAGGATCTCCTCGAGGCTGTAACTGCCCTCCACACCGCGGGACTTCCAGGGGTACTCGGCGATCTTGGGGAACAGGCTGGCGGCCACGTCGGTCTCCGGGGTGGCGACGCCGAAGTTCTCGTCGCTGCCGTATATGACGAGCGCGGTCTTCCCGCTCGGGGTCCTCTCGGCCTCGGCGAGCTTGGTCCGGAAGGCCTTCTCGGCCTTCTCCCCCTCGTCGGTGCGGCCGGTGAGCGCGGCGACGTCGCGCAGGTAGCCGACGCTGTCCTCCCACGTCTCGGGCTGCATGGCCCAGAACGTGGTGGCGCCCTTCAGTGCCGGGGCGAGCTTGCCGTGGGTGTCCCCCAGCCCGATCACGAGATCGGGTTTGTGGGAGAGGATCGCCTCCACCTCCGGGGCGATGAACCCGCCGGGGATGACGTCGACCTCCTTCGCCTTCTCCTTCCCCAGGAAGCCGGGGTGGGCGAGCAGCGCGCTGTTGGTGGCCGTCGGGACGATGCCCAGCTCGGTCAGGATGTCGTCGCAGAGGGCGAACAGGCAGACGATCCGCTCCGGTTCACCGTCCAGGGAGATCCTGGTGCCGTTCACGTCGGTCAACTCCGTGGCGGCCTTGATGGGTTCGACGGTGACCTCGGTCTTCGCCGTGGGCTCGGCCTTGCCGTCCGCGGTCCCGCCGGACGGCGATCCGCAACCGACCAGGACGGAACCCAGCACCGCTGCGGTGATCCAGCCGCGGGTGGATCTCGACGGTGAACGCAGCATTGACGCCCTCGTTTCTTCTCGGGGAGAGCCGGAACACGCCGAAGATACATGATAATCGTTTTCACGATGTCGTTTCTCCGGAGGAGCCCCATGCCCACCGCCGCCCCCATGCTGCTCGTCTCCGACCACGTGGACGGCTCCCTGTACGCGCTGACCGTTCCGGACGGCGCCGTCACGGGCCGCCTCACCGGTCGTCACATCTCTGAGCACGCCGGGTTCCTGGCACTGCCGGGAGGGCGGGTGGCCTGCGTCGACGACCGCCGGGGGGAGTTGCTGGTGCTCGACCCCTTCGGCGGCGAGCTCGTGGAACTCGCGGTCCCGGTCGCCGTGCCCGCCGAGCACCTCGCCTGCGACCCGTCCGGCCGCCGACTGGCCGTCACCACCGGTCTGGGGAAGAACACCGGGCCGTGGTCGGACCTGCTGACGGTCGTGGACCTGGCCACCGGAGAGGCATCCCGGGTGCGCACGCGCACCGGCGAACCGGGGGTGACGGTGCCGGGCGGCGGCGATCCGCTGGTCGTGCTGCGGCACCGGGAACCGGGCGCGCTGGCCGTCCACCGGTTCGCGGACCTTCTCGCGGCGCCGCCCGGCTGCCCCCCGGCCGCCCCCCGGGCGCTTCTGCCACTGCCGGACGACGGACACGGGGACGCGTACGCGCCCGGCTCGGGGCATGTGTTCGCGGCCACGGGCGAGGGGGTGCACCGGGCCCGGAGGGAGGGCGACGGGCTCACGGCCGAGGCGGTGATCCCCTGGGGGTCGCCCGCCCGTGGCTGGTACCTGCGCCTCGACACCCGCCGGCGGGCGCTGTGGAGCACACTGCGCGGCGGCGCACCGGATCCGCTGAGGTGGCCGGAGTGGACCAACCAGGCCTGGCGCCACGACCTGGACACTGGCCGCACCCACCTCACGGAACTCGGTCCCGGCCTGGTCTTCCGCCTGGCCCTCGCCCGGCGCCACGCGGCCTTCACCCGCATCCACCCCGACGGCGACGAACTCGTCCTCCTGGACGCGGACGACCCGGACGGCGCCATCCACCGCCTCCCCCTCCCCGCCATGGACGGCGCCCCGCGCCGCGGCGGCACCCCCTGGGAGGGCGTCCAGCGCAGAGCCGTGGCCGCCTCGCCGGGTTCCGGCTGGATCGCCGTCACCCGCGGCGGCCACGGCGAAGTGCACGTCGTCGACGCCGAGACGGGCTGCGAGGCGGCCCGTCCCCGGTTGGACACGCCGCTGCACCACGGCGGCCATGTGATGCTGCGCGCCCGGGGCGACGGCGCCGAGGGCGACCCCGTGGGCCGCTGACGGCACGCGCGGACCGGCGCCGTCCATGCGGCCGGTGAGCGGTCACGGACCCGGGCGGCCCCGGCCGTCCCGGCCCGCCGAACGGGCACGGCGGCGTGCCCCCGCCGCCGCCGCTCGCGGCCGCTCGGCCGTCTCGCCGGGGTCGATCAGCGCCGGGCCGACCTCCGGACGCCAGGTCCTGGCCGGCGCGGTGGGGGGAGTTCCGCACCACCGCCGTCGCCCTGGACCGGTGCCGGGGCACGACCTCGGCTCCCTGCCGCGTCCGCCGCGTGGGAGGCGGTGGGTGTCCCGCTCAACGGCCCTGCTCCTCCTGGGGGTTCTTGCCGCCGGGGAGGAAGTCCTGCATCTTGGCCTTGATGCCCTGGCGGACCATCGAGCCGCGGTCGCTGTCCCCGCGCAGGATCGCGGAGGCGGTGGCCTCAGCCTGGTCCCGGGTGGCGTGCGGGGGGATCGGCGGCACGGCCGGGTCGGTGCGGAAGTCGATGACGAACGGGCGGTCGGCCGCCAGCGCCCGCTGCCAGGCGTCCTGGACGTCCCCGGGCTTCTCCACGCGCACCCCGTCCAGGCCGAAGCCGGCGGCGATCTCGGCGTAGTGCAGGTCCGGGATGTGCTGGGACTCCTCGAACTGCGGGGAGCCGCTCATCGCCCGCATCTCCCAGGTGACCTGGTTCAGGTCCCTGTTGTTCAGCACGCCCACGACCAGCCGCGGGTCGGACCACCTCGAGTGGTACTTGGCCGCGGTGACCAGCTCCATCAGGCCGTTCATCTGCATGCTCCCGTCGCCGACCAGCGCGATCACCGGGCGGTCGGGGTGGGCGAACTTCGCGCCGATGGCGTAGGGCACGGCCGGCCCCATGGTCGCCAGCGTGCCCGACAGCGAGCCGCGCACCTCGCCCCGGAAGCGCAGGTGGCGGGCGTACCAGTTGGCGGCCGAGCCGGAGTCGGCGGTGACGATGGCGTTCTCGGGCAGCAGGCCGTCCAGCGCGTGCACCACGTACTCGGGGTTGACCGGGTCGGCGTCCACGGCGGCGCGCCGCTGCATCACCTCCCACCAGCGGGAGACGTTCTCCTCGACGGTGTCCCGCCAGGCGCGGTCCTCCTTGCGGTGCAGCAGCGGCAGCAGCCGCTCCAGGGTGGCGCGCGCGTCGCCGACGAGGTTCACCTCGAAGGGGTAGCGCAGGCCGACCATGTGCGGGTCGATGTCGATCTGCACCGCGCGCGCCTGGCCGAGTTCGGGCATGAACTGCGTGTACGGGAAGCTGGAGCCGATCATCAGCAGGGTGTCGCAGTCGCGCATCAGCTCGTAGCTCGGCCGGGTGCCCAGCAGCCCGATGGCGCCGGTGACGTACGGCAGCGTGTCGGGCAGGGCGTCCTTGCCAAGCAGCGCCTTGGCCACGCCCGCGCCGAGCACGTCGGCGATCTGCTCGACCTCGCTCCGCGCGCCCCGGGCACCCTGCCCGATCAGCACCGCGACCTTCTCCCCCGCGTTGAGCACCTGCGCCGCACGCGCGAGGTCCTCGTCCGCCGGGACCGGAGCGGACCTGCCCAGCCCCAGGCTGGAGGGCACCATCTTGAACTCGTGGCCGGGCGGGGTGTACTCCAGCTCCTGCACGTCCGCCGGGATGATGACCGCGGTCACCGTACGCCGGCCGTAGGCGGTGCGGATCGCCCGGTCGATCAGGTTCGGCAGCTGCTCGGGCACCGTCGCCGTCTCGCAGAAGTCCGAGGCCACGTCCTTGTACAGGCTGCCCAGGTCGACCTCCTGCTGGTAGGAGCCGCCCATCGCGCTGCGGTCGGTCTGCCCGACGATCGCCACCACCGGGACGTGGTCGAGCTTGGCGTCGTACAGACCGTTGAGGAGGTGGATCGCCCCCGGACCGGAGGTCGCCGCGCACACCCCCACCTTGCCGGAGAACTTCGCGTACCCCACCGCCTGGAAGGCCGACATCTCCTCGTGCCGGGACTGGACGAACTTCGGTTCGTCCCCGGCGCGCTCCCAGGCGGCCAGCAGTCCGTTGATGCCGTCCCCCGCGTAGCCGAAGACGTGGTCCACCCCCCACTCGCGCAACCGCTGCAGCACGTAGTCGGCCACCTTCATGCTCGCCACTCGTCTCTCCGTTCCCTGTGTCGCGGAAGTACCCGGCCGCCGCGTCACGGTGAACGCCGGTCCTCTGCGGACGGTGACGGCCCTCACTCCGTCCGTGGGCAGCGGGCCACCGCTTGGGTAACCGTGCCGCCCGGCGCAAAACATCGGCCCGCTCCCCGCCGGCCGACCGGGGAACCCGCTCGGTGGGTTGGTGCCGGCGTGCGGCAGGGTCCGGACCGGTCACCGGTACCGGGCGGCCTCGGCGATGAGGGCGGCGGTGAGCCCGCCGTGCCGGTAGGGGAAGTTGTGCGCCCCCGGGACCGTCATCGACCGTCCGCGCGGGGCGGTGGCCGCCAGCCGGAGGGCCCACTCCCCGGGAGCGAGCGCGTCATGCCGGCCCCGCAGGACCAGCGTGGGGCAGGTCACCCGGGAGATGGTCCGCTCCGGCGAGTCGTGCAGTGCGGAGCGCACGTACCGCAGCAGCTCGCGCATCCCCGCGCGGGCGTAGTAGGGCACGGTGACGCCGAGTTCGCCTGCCGATTCGTGCACCAGGGTGCGGGGAAGGGCCCTGAGCAGGCCGGAGGCGCGGCGCAGTGCGGGCGGGAAGGTGGGCCCCATCAGCACCAGCGTCCGCACCCTGCCGGGGTGCTCCGCCGCCACACGCAGTGCGACCTGGGCGCCGGTGGAATGCCCCACCAGCACGACCGGGCCCCGGGGCACCGCGGCCAGCCAGGCGGAGACCGCGTCCGCCAGCGCGGGGATCCGTGCGGGACAGGCACGGGGCGGCCGGTGGCCGAAGCCGGGGACGTCCAGGAGGAAGGAGTCCGCCCACGCGCCGCATCCCTGCAGGGTGTCCGTGAGGTAGCCCAGCGCTCCCAGTCCGGGGAGTATGACCACCTCGTGTCCCCCCGCGCGGTTCCCGCCGGTGTGCAGGCTCCGTACCCTGTGGCCGGCCACGTCGTCCCAGCGGGCCGTGTGCGGTTGTCGTCCCGTCACGCGCATGGCCGACTCGTTCCCCCTCCCGCCGCCCGTCCACACCGGGCGGCGGAACCACTCGGCGGTACTTCCGGGAAACGCGGGCGGCCCTGCCCGTCACGCCCGTCCGGTCTCCGCCCGGCGCGGGACGGGGCTCACCGGTGCGCACACGGTGCCGCCGGTCGCCGCCGGTCGCCGCGGTGGGGACGCCTGTCAGCCCGGGTCCGGGGGATCCTCCTGAGGGGTTCCGCCGGGCTCCCGGCCGGAGGGCTCCCCCGGTTCCCGGAAGTCCGGTGCCAGGGGGCCGCGGTCGTCCTGCTCCTCGGTGGTGAGGGCCGTGGTGGTGTCGTCGTCGGCGAAGGCTCGCCGTACCGCCGGGTCCTGCTCCACCGGATTCCGCCCGTCGTCCGGCGGCCGGTCCCCGTCCTCGCGCCCGGACCGGTCCGGCGAGTCCGGAGGGCCTGCGGGCGTCGCGTTCTGGTCGGGCATGGGAGTACTCCCTTCTGGTCTTCCGCCGCCCGGGGTACCCCCGCCCGCGTCATGGATGCCGACGGCCGGGCCCGAGCCGGGCGGTCGACGGCCGGGAGGGTGTCGTCCGGACCAGACCCGGGATTCTTCCGAAAAAACATCAACTGAATACCGGAACATGGCTGGAAATTTCGCCGGACGGAACCCCGGGCGACGGCCGACGCGACCGTTTTCCACCTTTCCGCCCGACTGCGGCGGGCGCCGCACCTCCGACGGGAGTGCGAAAACGGCCGACCTCGGCCGGTCCGCTCCCGCCTGTTGCCGCACCCTGACCGCCTTCTTACGCTGGGAGCGCTTCCAACCCCGGTTCCGGCGCTCCGCGCCCCGCGCGGCGTCCTGCCCGGCCGGACCGGCCCACCCCCACGACCCGGCGTGCTCCGGCGGGTGCGCGGTTTCCGTGCCGTGGTCCGGCCGGAACCGCGCCCGGCCGGCGGTGCGCCTTCCTCCGGAGGTACCCCACATGCGCTTCCATCGCCATCGACCCCGGGCGTGGGCAGCCGCGGTCTTCCTGGCCGTCGCGAGCCTGGCCACCACCACCCTCGGCGCACAGGCGGGCGCCGCCGGCACCCTGCCGCCCGCGGCGCCGGCCGCTGCGGCCGTGGAGGACGACGGCTCCGGCTGCCAGGTGGGCCAGGGAGGCTCCACCGGCATTCCGACGCTCCCCGACCCCTTCACGAGGATGGACGGCACACGGGTCACGTCCAAGGCCGACTGGCGCTGCCGGCGAGCGGAGATCAGGGAGCTGGCCGAGCGCACCGTCTACGGCCGGAAACCCGCCAAGCCCGACAGCGTGACCGGGACGGTCTCCTCCTCCCGGATCACCGTCAACGTCAGCCACCAGGGCAGGAGTTCCAGTTTCTCCGCGAACGTGGAACTGCCCAGCGGCACCGGCCCCTTCCCCGCCGTCGTCGTCTACGGCGGCTTCGGCGCGGACACCTCCACCATCAAGGCCTCCGGCGCCGCCGTCATCAGCTACGACCCCTTCAGCGTCGGCCGGGAGGGCACCGCCCGCAACAACAAGCAGGGCGCCTTCTACAGCGTCTACGGCTCCTCCAGCAGCACCGGCCTGCTGGCCGCCTGGGCCTGGGGGGTGAGCCGCATCATCGACGTCATCGAGTCCTCCGGCGGCAGCGTCCTGACAGCCGACGCCACCGGCGTGACCGGCTGCTCGCGCTACGGCAAGGGCGCCTTCGTCGCCGGCGCGTTCGACCAGCGCATCGCCCTGACCATGCCGATCGAGTCCGGCAGCGGCGGCGTCGGCGCCTTCCGCTCCATCGCCAGGGAGAGCGGCGCCCAGCCGCTGAGCAGCGCCTACTCCGAACAGCCCTGGCTGGGCGACGCGTTCGGCTCCTACACCGGCAACCCCGCCGCCCTGCCGGTGGACACCCACCAGATCGTGGGCATGGTCGCCCCCCGCGGCCTGCTGATCATGGACAATCCGCACGTCGACTGGCTGGGCGCCCGTTCCGGGGCCGTCGCCGCCCTGGGCGGGGCCGAGGTCTACAAGGCACTCGGCGCGCAGAACAACATCACCTACTGGTCCGACGTCCAGGACGGCAACCACTGCGCCGTCCGCTCCGAGTGGCGCGCTCCGCTGCAGCAGCACATCCAGAAGTTCCTGCTGAACAGCGGCACCGTCTCCGGGACCTTCAAGATCTCCGGCATGAAGTCCGCCGACCTGGCCGAGTGGCGGAACTGGCAGACCCCCGCGCTCACCGACGGCGGCACGACCGGGGGGACCACGGGCGGCACGACCGGGGGGACCACGGGCGGCACGACCGGGGGGACCACGGGCGGCACGACCGGGGGGACCACCGGCGGTACCGGCGGGACCACCGGCGGCACGGGCGGCGGCGCCTGCACCGCCGAGTACCGCACGGTCAACAGCTGGTCCGGCGGTTTCCAGGGCGAGGTGTCGGTCCGCAACAGCGGCACCGGCCCGCTCGACGGCTGGACCGTCAAGATGACCCTGGCCCCCGGCCAGACCCTCGGCAACGTCTGGAACGGCCGGAGCACCGGGACCGGCGGAACCGTCACGGTGAGCAACACCCCCTGGAACGGCGCCCTCGCGGCCGGCGGCGCCGTCACCTTCGGTTTCACCGCCACCGGCAGCTCCACCGCGGCACCCGGCGGCATCGCCTGCACCAGTCCCTGACCGCCGCCGCACCCACCACCCCGCCATCCCGCCCCGGCACCGCACCACCGTGCCGGGGCGGGATCCCCGCCCCCACCGCCCCTCCCGCCACGTCCCCGGCCGTCCGAACCCCGCTCAGCCCTCGCCGAACACCGTCCGCAGCAGGAGCAGGGCGATGTCGTCGGTGCGCTGCCGGGTGGGGCGCACCTTCCGGACGACGGCGTCGACGAGCCGCTCCAGATCCCCGTCGGGGATGCCGGCGAGATGACGGGCGAAATCGGCGGTGGCCCGGTCGGGGTCGACGCCCGGGGTCTCGACGAGGCCGTCGGTGTAGAGGGCGAGGATCGCGCCCGCCTGCAGGGGGGTGTCGAAGACCTGGTAGTCGGCGTCCGGTTCGACACCCAGCAGCAGGCCGGGCGGGACGTCGAGAGGACGGGTGCGGCCGTCGGGCCCGCGCAGGAGCGGGCGGGGGTGGCCGGCGCTGGCGATGCTCGCGCGCCGCCGGGCCAGGTCGAGGTGGACGTAGAGGCAGCTGGTGAACAGTCCGGGGTCGAGGTCGATCAGGAGCCGGTTGGTGCGCGCGAGCACCTGGTCCGGTGGGACTCCGGCGGTGGCGTGGGCGTGGATGGCGGTGCGGACCTGGCCCATGAGGGCGGCGGCGGCGACGTTGTGCCCCTGGACGTCGCCGATGACGGCGGCCGCGGTGCTGCCGCTGAGGCGGATGAGGTCGTAGAAGTCGCCGCCGATCTCCATGCCGCGGGTGGCCGGCAGGTAGCGGGCGGCCACCCGCAGTCCGGGGACGGCGGGAAGGGTGTGGGGCAGCAGTGCCTGCTGGAGGCCGTGGGCGAGCCGGTGCTTGGTGTCGTACAGGCGCGCCCGGTCCAGTGCCTGGGCGATGAGTCCGGCCAGGGAGATGAGGACCGCGCGCTCCTCGGCGGTGAACGCGTGGGGCCGGTCGTAGGACAGGGTGCAGCAGCCCACGGGCCGTCCGGAGATGCTCAGCGGCAGGTACGCCCACGCCTGTTTGCCGGTCGTCCGCGGCAGGCCGGGGTACTCGCGCTCCATCTCCTCCGGTGAGGAGTAGAAGAGCGGTGCGGCCTCGGCGAGCACCCGCCCGGCCGGGGTGAGGTCGGTCTCCAGCGAGACGCCTTCGAGCCGCTCGATGGCCGCCCTGGAGTAGCCGCGGTGGCCGATGATGCGCAGCCGGCCGGCGTCCAGGACGGACAGCACCAGTCCCCTGGCGTCGAAGGCAGGCATGATCTGGTCGGCGACGAGGTCGACCACGTCCTGCACCCCGACGGTCTCGGTCAGGGCCGCGGCCAGGTGCATCATCTGGTAGAGCTGTCCGACCCTCGCCGGGGCGCTCCCCCCGGTCCACTCGCCGCGCACCGGTGCGGGGCGGGGGCCGGTGCCCGCGGGTTCGATGCGTACGCTGATGCCGCTGGCGTCCGGGTAGAGCCGGAAGTCGAGCCATCGGCCGGGTGGCCGGCGTGCGGTGAAGGAGACGGGCTCGCGGCTGACGACCGCGGCGCGGTAGCGGTCCTCGTAGACCGGATCGTCCAGCCAGGGCAGCGAGTGCCACGGGCGCGTGCCCAGCAGTTGGTCGGCACTGCGGCCCAGCAGTTCGGCGCCGCCCGAGCTGACGAAGGTGATGCGGCCCTCGAGGTCGAGCGCGCAGCAGCCGCCGGGCAGGCGCTCGGCGAAGTCCTCGGCGGCCAGTGCCGAACGCGACCTGCCGGTGCGCGCGGTGCCGGGGCTCAGCACCCGCGGCCGGGCGGCCGCCCCGACCGACCGGCCCGCCGCCTCCTCCTCGTCCAGCAGCCGTGCCAGCCGCCGGCAGTTGGAGACGACGTTGTCGCGCCGCCGCGGGGTGATCCGCTGCGAGTGGGTGCCGGGCCACAGCAGCAGCAGCACGCCCCGGACGCGGTCGGTGACGACGGGAGCGGCGGCCAGGGCGAAGTGGTACGGCATCGCCACCGCCGTGCGCGGATAGGCCCGGGCCATGTCCTCCTGGCCCCCCACCCACACCAGGCGGTTCTCGCGCACCGCGTCGGCCGCCGGTACGGGTGCGGCCAGGCCGACCCTCATCCACGGTGCGACGAAGTCGAGCGGCGCCCCGTACAGCATCGCCAGACGCAGCACGTCCCCGTCCGGGGGCAGCAGGTAGAGGACGCCGACGGACGCGCCGGTGCCGCGCACCACCTCCAGGAACTCCGCCTCCAGCCGGTCGCGCACGGCCGCCGCCTCACCCGGCCCGGCCACCGCGCGCTCCTCGCCGGCCCCGCTCGGGGATCGGGCCGCCGGGCGGCCCCCCGGCCTCTCTGCCCGCGGCGCCGGATGCCGTGCGGCACCGGTGCGCCGCCCCCGTCCGTCCCGGTGGCGGCACCCCACGGCAGATCTGCCATGTATCTTCCATACAAGAACATTATGGCGCTTTCGGGACGGCGGCGCGCTGTCGGTTCAGCGCGCCGGGCCACCCCGGCCGGGAGCCCGGCGTGCGGCGTACGGTCAGGCGGTCTCGTCGACGGCGCGGGCCAGGGTGCGCAGACCCTCGTCCAGTTCGTCAGGGGTCGCGGTGAGCGGCGGGAGCAGCTTGACGACCTCGCTCTCGGGGCCGGAGGTCTCGACCAGCAGCCCCAGCTCGAAGGCGCGGGCGCACACCCGGGCGGCGCGTCCGGCGTCGGTGAAGGTCAGCCCCCAGGCCAGGCCGCGGCCCCGGTATCCGGCCCCGCTCCGGCGGTGCTCGCGGGCGATCTCGCACAGGGCGGCCTCGACCTGTTCGCCGCGGGCCAGCGTCTGCTTCTCCGTCCCGCTGTCGGCCCAGTAGGTGTCCAGGGCCGCGGTGGCGGTGACGAAGGCCGGGTTGTTGCCGCGGAAGGTGCCGTTGTGCTCGCCGGGCTCCCAGACGTCCAGCTCGGGCCGGAACAGGGTCAGCGCCATCGGCAGCCCGTAGCCGCTGATGGACTTGGAGAGCGTGATGATGTCGGGGGTGATCCCGGCCTCCTCGAAGGAGAAGAAGCCGCCGGTGCGGCCGCAGCCCATCTGGATGTCGTCGACGATCAGCAGCATGTCCCAGCGGCGGCACAGGTCGGCCAGGGCGCGCAGCCACTCGGCCCGGGCGACGTTGACGCCGCCCTCGCCCTGCACCGTCTCCACGATCACGGCGGCCGGCCGGCTCAGGCCGGAGCCGCGGTCCTGCAGCAGGCGCTCGAACCACAGGAAGTCCTCGACCTTGCCGTCGAGGTAGTTGTCGAACGGCATCGGCACTCCGTGCACCAGGGGGACGCCGGCGCCGGCGCGCTTGAAGGCGTTGCCGGTCACCGCCAGTGCCCCGAGCGACATGCCGTGGAAGGCGTTGGTGAAGGACACCACCGTCTCGCGCCTCTTGACCTTGCGGGCCAGTTTCAGGGCCGCCTCGACGGCGTTGGCGCCGGTCGGGCCGGGGAACATCACCTTGTGGTCCAGGCCGCGCGGACGCAGGACCACCTCCTGGAAGGTCTCCAGGAAGGCCCGCTTGGCGGTGGTGGACATGTCCAGGCCGTGGGTGACGCCATCGCGCTCCAGGTAGTCCAGCAGGGCGCGTTTGAGCACCGGGGGGTTGTGGCCGTAGTTCAGTGCGCCCGCCCCGGCGAAGAAGTCCAGGTACACATGGCCGTCCTCGTCCTGGAGGCGGCAGCCGTGCGCGTACTCGAAGACCCTGGGCCAGCCGCGGCAGTAGCTGCGCACCTCCGACTCCAGGGTGTCGAAGACGGAGGTCTCGGCTTCGGTGATGGTCATGGCGGTGTGCTCCTCGGTGGGTGTGTGCCGGGCGGGCGGCGGGACGCCCCTCCTCGACGGGCCGGGACGTGCGGTGGATCAGGGCCGGGCGGCGCGGGGCAGCGGCCCGATGCGGTACAGCACCTCGGGGCCGTGGCCGTCCGGGAAGAGCTCCGCGCCGAACAGCGCCTCGCGCTCCAGGGCCGCGCCGTGCCGCCGGGCGAAGACCGTGAACAGCCGGTCGGAGGCGGTGTTCCCCGGTGCGACGGTGGCCTCCAGGTACCGGACCCCCCGCGGGGCCGGGCGGGCGGCCAGGTGGTCCAGCATGGCGCCCGCCAGACCTCGTCCGCGGTGCTCCTCGTCCACCGCGACCTGCCAGACGACCAGCGTGCCGGGCCGCTCCGGGCGCAGGTAGCCGGTGACGAAGCCGACGGGCCTGCCGCGCTCACCGCGCGCCACCACCGAGGTGGCGGCGAAGTCCCGGAACCACAGCAGGTAGCTGTAGGAGGAGTTGAGATCGAGTACGCGGGAGTCGCGGGCGATGCGCCACACGGCGGCACCGTCCTCGATGCCGGGCGCCTCGATCAGGGGTTCCGTCTGCGTCGCCATGGCTTCACCTCCACCGCGGTCGGTATCCGATCTCCCGGCGGCTTCCGCCGAACGGGATCGACCGACAGGAGCCCGAGACTGCCGGGCGCGGATTTCGCGGAGTAATCACCTGCGTTGTCGGACGGTCTTTCCGGTGCGCGGGGCAACTGGCCGGGCCGTCATGCCTGTTCGGCAGGCTTCCCGCGCTTGTCGGCACTCATCGAAAACTACTCCGGTGGCTCCTGGGCGGCCACCGCAGTTTTTCCCGCCTTCTCCCGTGTGGCGCCGGATGAGGCGGAAAACAACGGAAAGGCACGCCCGGCCGGCTCCGAAGCCCACCCCAAAGGTCACCCGAACGGCGGAACGCGCAGGACGCGGCGCGGGTCTTCCGGCCGCCGAACGCCTTCCGTGCGCGGCGCCCTCTTTCGCGCCGTGAAAGTTTCCGCCGGGCGAGGCCCGTCGGCGCACTTCACTTCCCCCGACAGAGGTAGAGACCACAGAGAGTGACTGGAACGTCTTTACAGGGCGGCCACCCTCGTGCGTCACTTATGACGCGTTCACGTCAACACAGGTATGCCGGCACACCCGTGCCGGCACACCCGCCCGTACCGACGGCACCACCCAGCACCTCCTCCCCCCACTCTCGCCTTCTCGAAGCGCCAGGAGGAAGCCATGCTCTCGCACAGATCCCCCACCCCCCACCGGCTGAGAACCGCCGTGGTCGGCGTGCTCGCCGCCGTACTCGCCCTGCTGACGGGCACGGCGGGCACGGCCGCGGCGGCGCCGCCGCCCGCCAAGGAACCCCTCAAGCCCGGCACGGCGTTCATGGGCGCCGGCCACCGGCTCCACGAGGGCGGCGACGCGCAGGAGGACCCGCCGCTGGGGGCGCTGGCCCACACCAGCGGCGTGCAGGGGATCGACGTCTCGCACTGGCAGGGCGCCATCAACTGGACCTCGGTACGGAACTCGGGCATCCAGTTCGCCTGGATCAAGGCGACCGAGGGCACCAGCTTCAAGGACTCGCGGTTCAACACCAACTACGTGGCGGCGTACAACGCCGGTGTGATCCGCGGCGCCTACCACTTCGCGCGCCCCGACGTCTCCGGCGGCTCGACCCAGGCGGCCTACTTCGCCTCCAACGGCGGTGCGTGGTCGAGGGACAACATGACCCTGCCGGGCGTCCTGGACATCGAGCACAACCCGTACGGTGCGATGTGCTACGGCCTGTCCACCACTCAGATGCGCGCCTGGATCACCGACTTCTACAACACCTACAAGGCGCGCACCACCCGTGACGTGGTGATCTACACGACCGCGGGCTGGTGGAACACCTGCACCGGCAACTGGACCGGCATGTACAGCAAGAGCCCGCTGTGGGTGGCGCACTGGACCTCCAGCGAGACCCCGACCATCCCCAGCGGCTTCCCCACCTGGACGGTGTGGCAGTACACCAGCACCGGTTCGGTCGCCGGCGTCTCCGGGAACGTGGACCGCAACAAGTTCAACGGCACCAGGGACAGGCTCCTCGCCCTGGCCAACAACACGCCGTAGCCTCCGGGCCGGCGCGGACGATCGCGGGCCGGCTCCACCGCCCGGCGGAGCCGCCCGCGGCCCCACCCCGCCCCGCACCCCCGCCTCCCGACCCCGCGACCCGCGTGCCCCCCCCCGCGCGACTCCCCGAGGAGCGACCGTGAACGGTGAGAAACCGCTGCGCCGCCGTCTGCTGATCACCGGTACCGCCGGGCTCGTCGCCGCCGGCGCCCTGCCGGGCACCGCCCGGGCCTCGGGCACCGTCGAACCCGATGTCGACAGCACCCAGGCGTGGAACGCCCGGCCGCCCCGGGGGAACGTCACCGTCCTCGGGTACCGGCCGGACCGGATCGTCGTCCACCACACGGTGAGCGCGAACACCTCCGACCTCTCCCGCGCCCAGGCCCACGCACACGCCCACTGGGTCCAGGACCTGCACATGGACGGCAACGGCTGGATCGACACCGGCTACCACTTCGCCGTCAGCCGGGGGGGCTGGATCACCGAGGGCCGGCACGGCAGCCTGCGGACCCTCACCGGCGGCACCTCCTTCGTGCTCGGCGCGCACACCTCCGGGCAGAACGACCGGGCCGTCGGCATCGCCTGCGAGGGCGCGTACCACGCGGGCGCGGTGCCGCCGCAGGCGCAGTGGGAGGTGCTGGTGATCCTGTGCGCGTACGTGTGCGAGCGGTACGGCATCGCGCCCGCGCGGATGTACGGCCACAAGGACTTCAACACCGGCACGCTCTGCCCCGGGGTGCTCCACGACATGCTGCCGCGGCTGCGCGAGGAGGTGGCGGCACGGCTGGGCTGAGGGCAGCGGGCCGGGAAGGCCGCGGGGCCCGGACCGCCTCTGTGCGGTCCGGGCCCCGCGCCGCCCTACGGCATCCGCCGTGCGCGGTTCACTTCACCGTGCAGACGGTGCCGTTGAGGGTGAAACGGGCCGGCTTGGCGAGCGTGCCCCCCGAGTGGGTTCCCTGGAAGCCGAACGACTGGGTGCCGCCCGGCTCGATGTTCCTGTTGTGCTCGACCGGGCGGGCCGTCACCGTGCCTCCGGCGGAGGAGACCGTGGCGTTCCAGGCGCTGGTGATCGACTGGCCCGCGGGCAGGGCGAAGTTCATCTCCCAGCCGTTGATCGCGGTGGAGCCGGTGTTCCTGACGCGGACGTCGGCGGTGAAGCCGTTCGACCAGGAGTTGGTGGTGTAGGTGACCTCGCAGGCGCCCGGCACGGGCTCCCCGCCGCCACCGTCACCGCCGCCGGTGTTGACGGACGCGGAGAAGGAGTTCACGGCCAGGCCGGCGCCGTTCTGCCACGGCTCGAAGCCGGCCTGGACGCTCGTCAGGTACCACGAGCGCTGGGCCATGCCGCGGGCGACCGTCTCGTCGACGAAGTCCATGACGTCGAAGCTCATGCTCGTGATCGCCGAGGGGGCGATGAAGGAGATGACGTCGTTGGATCCGTTGCTGCCGGTCCACACCTCCCAGCTGCGGCCTCCGACGTTCGCCGTGCCGACCCGGGAGCCGATGGGCTGGATCGGGCCGACCCGGTTGAGCCAGATCATGATCTCGGTCCGGTTGACCCCGTCCCTCTTCGGTGTGGGGTCGAGCCAGATGTCGTACGAGGCGTTGTAGACGGCGTTGTTGACGTAGGTGTACGAGACGCTGCTGGGCGCGCTGCCGATCGAGCTGACCTGCATCGGCAGGTTGGTGCCCGGGGAGCAGTTGGTGTAGTGGCAGCCGTAGTAGACCGAGGGGTAGGACTTGGGGGCCCCGTTGGTCGGCACGGAGCCGTCGGCCTGGGCGAGCCGGAACCCGGTGCCCGTCACGTCGATGCACTGGGTGGCGCTGGTACCCCAGCGGTTGTTCTGCACCACGTACTTGCCCTGGATGGTGGTGCTCCCGTACTGGTCGCAGATCCGCTCGTCGGCGTGGGCGGGCCGGGCCGTGGCGGTCAGGGCCGTCATGACCCCCGCGACCATCAGGAGAGCCAGCAGGGCGGCGCGTATCCGGGGTAGGCGGCGGAGGGGGAAGCGCAGGGGGGAAGTCATGCTGTCCTTTCGGCAGGAGCGGGGCAGGGAGGCTCTGGGAGCGCTCCCATCACTGCGCGGCGGACTCTATGACCACCCCAGGGGACATGACAAGACGGGCCGCACCCTAGACTTCCCTCCCACCCCCGGATCTGCGCACACCACCGCTTATCGTGAGCAACCGGCAATTCTTCCTCATTCGGCCCCAGCGGGCCGCCCGGGCTCAGAGTTCGCGGACGACGCGGGCGGGATTGCCCACCGCGACGACGTTCGCGGGCAGGTCCCGGGTGACGACGGCCCCGGCGCCGACCACCGTGTTCTCGCCCACGGTCACGCCGGGGCAGACGATGACACCGCCCCCCAGCCACACGTTGTCGCCGACGGTGACCGGCTCGGCCGCCTCCCACTTGGCGCGGCGCCGCTCCGGGTCGAGCGGATGGGTCGGGGTGAGCAGCTGGACGTTCGGGCCGATCTGGACGTCGGCTCCGATCGATACGGGGGCGACGTCGAGCACGACCGCGCCGAAGTTGACGAACGTGCCGGGCCCGATGGTGGTCCGGTAGCCGTAGTCGACGTACAGCGGTGGCCGGATCTCGGCCCCCTCCCCCAGCCCGCCCAGCAGTTCGGCGAGCACCGCCCGGCGCGCGGCGGGGTCGGCGGCCGGCGAGGCGTTGAACCGCTCGCACAGCTCGGCCGCGCGCCGCAGGTCGGCGGCCAGTTCGGGATCGTCGGCGAGGTAGGGCTCCCCGGCGAGCATGCGGTCCTTGTGGCTGGTCACGTCACCCCTCCGATCGGCGTCACCATCGTGTCCGGACCGGCGGCCCGGCGGGCATACCGTCTGGATGCCCCGGAACCCCGTCGGCGTCACCACCGTGTCCGGACCGGTGGGCTGTGACCCGGCGCCGGTCCCGGCCGGCACACGGCCGCCTCCCGTCCCACCCGGCTCACCCGGACGTGCGCACGGGCCGGTATTTGGGACAGCGATGGTGGCGCGGCGGCTCAAGGTGTGTGACGGTGGGGGGAGCCGCCTCGCCGTCTGGCCGGGGGGCTCCTCCGCCCGCGCCGGCCGGACGTCCCCGAACCGCCCGGTCCAAAAACCATCTCCGGCCGACACGGGCCGATCCACCCCGGAAGGGGGTCGAAGGGCCATGCACACCCTGTCCGTCGCCATCACCCGCCAACACGACACCGTCGTCCTGCACCCCCGCGGTGACGTCGACCACGACAGCGCGCCGGCCCTGACGGGCGTCCTGGAGGAACTCGACCAGCCGTGGCGGAGTCTGGCCGTGGACCTGTCGAGCGTCCCCTTCATGGACTCCGCCGGTCTGCACGCCCTGCTCTCCCTGGAGCGCCGCTGCCGGGACCGCGGGGTCCCCCTGACCCTGACCGGCGTCGGTGAGCAGCCCGGAAGGCTGCTGGAACTGGTGGGTCTGGCAGGGTTCTTCACCGTCGACGGCTGAGCACCCCTTCCCTCCGGGGCCCTTGCCCCGGTCCGTCCCCGGCGGTGGTTGCGGCGAGGCGGTGCGACACCGGCGTATGGTGTGGACAACAGCGGGAAGACGCACCATGGACACCGCTGTGTTGACTGGGGGACCGGCGATGGAACTGCTGAGCGAGGGTTTGGGGGCTCCCCATTTGCGCGCCGACTTCGACGGCCACTCAGGCACCATCGCCCAGGCCCGCGACGCCGCCGACGCCTTCCTGACGACACTGGCGGGCACCGAGCCGCCCGCCGGGGAGCGCTCGCACGACGACGTGCTGCTGGTCGTCTCCGAACTGGTCACCAACGCCGTACGCCACGCCCCCGGCCCGCTCACCCTGTGCCTGGCGTTCGCCGAGGGCCGCGTGCAGGTCACCGTCCGCGACAGCGACCCGGCCCCGCCCAAGCCCCGCCAGGCGGACCTGAACAGCGGCGGGGGCGGCTTCGGCTGGTCCATCGTCGAGCGGATCGCCGACCGGCTCAGCGTCCACCCGCTGCCGGACGGCAAGGAGGTCCACGCCTTCCTGCCGTGGTGAAACCGGCTCCGCCGGTATCCGGCGGAGCCGGCGGGGTGGTTCGAGGGGACGTGCTCGGTGCCTCTGGACGCCCTGCGGGCCGCCCCCTCCGCCCGGCCCGGACGTCCCACCCTCCGCACAAGGTCGGCTTCCGGCGGCGGCGCCGCCTGGAGGCCTCGTACACCGGTGGGACGCCGAGAACGCGCTCGGCACGGCCCGTCCGCTCGGCACGGAGACGGCCGCCGAGGGCGTGGCGGAGGTGTCCGACACCATGGCCCCGCGGCAGTGGGCACGGGGGCGCGCGGTCCCGCCCGGGCAGGCCGTACGCCTGGTCTGCGCCGACACCGGCGCGTCGTGGGTCCACGGCCCCGGCACTCCGGTCGCCACGGCCTCCGCCACCGCCGCGGACCTGCTGCTCATGCCGTGGGGACGCGTCCCGGGCGACGACGGGCGGATCGTGCGGGAGGGCGACCGCGCGACCGGACTCCGGGTCCTGGACGGCCCGCCGGTCCCCTGGTCGGGCCTCCCGCACACGGCGCCGGACCCCGCCGCCGGCAGCGGCCGGCGGCAGGGAACCGGCAGGGAGCCGGGCTCCGCGGTCCGGCGGCCGGTACGGGTTCCGGATGCCCTGCCGGATCTCCGCGGATCCCCGCTCCCTGCCGGTTTCCTGCCGCGCCTCGCAGGCGCATCATGGACATATGGCGTGAAACGGAGGTTCAGCCATGCTGGAAGTCAAGACCACCGAGAAGCCGGACGAGCGGCGCGACTTCCCCCGTGGCCACCTCGAAGCCCTCCACCTCACCGGGCTGGACTTCGCCGTGGCCACGTTCGAGCCCGGCTGGCGCTGGTCGGAGTCGGTGGGCCCGATCGCCGGAACGGACAGCTGCCGGATCCACCACAACGGCTACGTGGTGCGGGGGCGGATGCGGCTGCGCATGGACGACGGCCAGGAGGCCGAGGTCGGGCCGGGCGACGTGTTCGTCTGCCCGCCGGGGCACGACGCCTGGGTCGTCGGCGACGAGACGGTCGTGGTGTACGACTTCGCCGGCGCCATGGCCGAGGAGTACGCCAAGGCCCGGTAGCGACAGCCGCAGGAGGAGTCCCATGACGTTCGTACAGCTCATCGAGTACGAGACGACGCACGACAAGGAGATGATGGACCTCTGGGAGCAGTGGATGCGGATGACCGAGGGCAAGCGGACCCTCTCCCGCGAGATGCACGGGCGGGACCGCGAGAACTCCACGCACTACGTGGACATCGTCGAGTTCCCCTCCTACGAGGAGGCGATGAGGAACAGCGAGCTGCCCGAGACCCGGCGCGTCTCCGAGCAGATCAGGGGGCTGTGCAGCAAGGAGCCCCGCTTCGTGAACCTGGAGGTGGTCGAGGAGAGGTCCTGACCGCGCCGCCGCCGGCGGGCTCCGGGCCCGCCGGCCGTCCGTGCCCGCGCCGTACCGACGCGTGACACACCCCGGCGGCGCCGGACCGCGCTTCGGGCCCGGAAGGCCGGGTCCGCGCCCTCGCCGACGACACGCCCACACCCTTCCCCGGCAGCGGAACCACCGGCTCCGCCGGCCCCCGGGGCAGCGCGCGAGGGGGCCCTCCGAAACCCGGAGGGCCCCCTCGCGCGCCGCCGCGCCGCCGCGCCGCCGCGGTGCGGCCGTGCGCGGTCCGGCCGGCGCGGTCCGGTCAGGCGGCGGACGGCGCGGCGGCGGCCGAGACCTTGCCGAGGACCTCGACGAGCTGCCCCATGACCTCGGCGTCGTCGGCCGGGTGGGCCTCGGCGAAGCGCACGACCGAGTTGGGGATGGAGAGCTTCACGTCCTCCAGCACGCTGGCGCCCGCGATGCCCGCGGCCTTGCGGGCCTCGTCCTGCGCCCACACGCCGCCGTACTGCCCGAAGGCGGTGCCGACGACGGCCACCGGCTTGCCGGACAGGGCGCCGGCGCCGTAGGGGCGGGAGAGCCAGTCGATCGCGTTCTTCAGCACGGCCGGGATGGTGCCGTTGTACTCGGGCGAGAACAGCAGGAAGGCGTCGGCTCCGCCGGCCACCTCGCGCAGCCGCGCGGCCTCGGCGGGCACGGAGCCCTCGACATCGACGTCCTCGTTGTAGAAGGGCAGGTCGCCCAGGCCCTCGTGGAGGACGATCTCGACGCCCTCGGGGGCGTGCTTCACGGCGGCCTCGGCCAGCTGGCGGTTGTGCGAGCCGGAACGGAGGCTGCCGACGAGGGCGAGGATACGGACGGACATGACGTCTCCTGGGGAGTCGGGAAGGAGTGGAGCGGTAAACGGACCGTGGTCCGAATACTTTCTAGCACGCTAACCGGACCGTGGTCCATTTTCTTCCCGCAGGGGTACGCTGAGGTCCGTGACCCCAACCGCGCCGTCCGACGACGAACAAGGCCACCCCGGGCAGACGGCCGAGCAGGCCGCCGGGCAGCCGCTGCTGCCGCTGGCCGGCCAGACGCCCCCCATGCGCGCGGACGCGGCCCGCAACCGGACGCGTCTGCTGGAGGCCGCCGCCCGGCTGGTGGCCGAGCGCGGTCCGGAGCACCTGACCATGGAGGCGGTCGCGGCGGCCGCCTCGGTCGGCAAGGGGACGGTCTTCCGGCGCTTCGGCGACCGGGGCGGTCTGCTCATGGCCCTCCTGGACCACTCCGAGCGCCTCTACCAGGAGTCCTTCCTCACCGGCCCCCCGCCGCTGGGCCCCGGGGCGCCCCCCGTGCGGCGGCTGGAGGAGTTCGGCGTCGCCACGCTCAGGCACCTGGCCGCCCACCGGGCCCTGCTGCTGGCCGCCGAGCCGGAGGCGTGCAGGCGCTTCGAGCCCCCGCCCCGCCGTCTGGTCCTCACCCACCTCACCGCGCTGCTGCGCGAGGCGGATGTCGGCGGCGACGCCGAACTGCTCGCCCACACCCTCGCGAGTCACCTGGACGTCGCGCTCCTGCACCACCTCACCCGGCGGCGCGGCATGCCGCTGGACCGCCTGGAGGCCGGCTGGCTGGACCTGGTCGCCCGCGTCACCCGCACCTGACCCGCCGTACGGCACCGCACCGGCCCGTACAGCACCCCGCCCCACCCGCACCGGCCCGTCCCGGTCACGGCCTCAGTGCCCCCGGTCGATCCACTCCTGGAGGTGGGGCGCCTCGGCGCCGATGGTGGTGGACTCGCCGTGGCCGGTGCGCACCACCGTCTCCGGCGGGAGGGTGAGCAGCCTGTCGCGGATGGAGTCGATGATGGTCGGGAAGTGGGAGAAGGACCGCCCCGTGGCTCCGGGTCCGCCGGCGAAGAGCGTGTCGCCGGTGAAGACCGTGCCCAGCGCCGGGGCGTACAGGCAGACCGCGCCGGGTGCGTGGCCGGGGGTGTGCAGCACCGTCAGCCCGGTGCCGGCGACGGTGAGCGTCCGGCCGTCCGCCAGTTCCCCGTCCGGCGCCCGGCCGGGATGGGTCAGGTCCCACAGCGGCCGGTCGTCGGGGTGGAGGAGGACGGGCGCGCCGGTGGCCTCGGCCAGGGCCGGGGCGGCGTCGATGTGGTCGTCGTGGGCGTGGGTGCACACGATGGCGGTCAGCCGCCGCCCGTCCAGCGCGCGGGCGATGGCGTCGGCGTCGTGGGCGGCGTCGACGACCAGCGCCTCGTCCTCGTCGCCCACGATCCAGACGTTGTTGTCCACCTCCCAGGTGCCGCCGTCCAGGGAGAAGGTGCCGGAGGTGATCAGGTGGTCGACGCGGACGGTGCTCACAGGACCACCACCGAACGCAGCACGTCGCCGGCCTCCATGCGGTCGAACGCCCCCTCCACGTCGTCCAGCGCGATGGTCTCGCTGACGAACGCGTCCAGGTCCAGCCGCCCCTGGAGGTAGAGGTCGATGAGCATGGGGAAGTCGCGGGAGGGCAGGCAGTCTCCGTACCAGGACGACTTCAGCGCCCCGCCCCGGCCGAAGACGTCCAGCAGCGGCAGCTCCAGCCTCATCTCGGGGGTGGGCACCCCCACCAGCACCACCGTCCCGGCCAGGTCCCGGGCGTAGAAGGCCTGCCGGTAGGTCTCGGGGACGCCGACGGCGTCGATGACCACGTCCGCGCCGAACCCTCCGGTCAGCTCCCGCACCGCATCCACCGGGTCGCCCTCGCGGGAGTTGACGGTGTGGGTGGCGCCCAGCTTCCGGGCTGTGGCCAGCTTGCGGTCGTCGATGTCGACGGCGATGATCCGCGAGGCTCCGGCCAGGTTGGCGCCCATCACCGAAGCCCCGCCCACCCCGCCGCAGCCGATGACGGCCACGCTGTCGCCGCGCTGGACGTTCCCGGTGTTCAGCGCGGCGCCGAGGCCGGCCATCACACCGCAGCCCAGCAGACCGGCGACGGCCGCCGACGCGGCCGGGTCGACCTTGGTGCACTGCCCGGCGTGGACCAGGGTCTTGTCCGCGAACGCCCCGATGCCCAGCGCCGCGGACAGTTCGGCGCCTCCCTCCAGCGTCATCCTCTGCGCGGCGTTGTGGGTGGCGAAGCAGTACCAGGGCCGTCCGCGGCGGCAGGCTCGGCACTGCCCGCACACCGCCCGCCAGTTCAGGATCACGAAGTCGCCGGGTTCCACCTCGGTCACGCCCTCGCCGACCGACTCCACCACACCCGCGGCCTCGTGTCCCAGCAGGAACGGGAAGTCGTCGGAGATGCCGCCCTGGCGGTAGTGCAGATCGGTGTGGCACACCCCGCACGCCTGCACCTTCACCACCGCCTCGCCGGGGCCGGGGTCGGGTACCACGACCGTCTCGACGGTGACCGGCTCGTTCTTCCGCCGGGCGACGACCGCCCGCACCTTCTGTGACATGTCTTCGCAGCCTCTCGTGTGCTCAGGAAATCCCCGGGCCCGCCGCGGCGGCGGGCCCGGGTCCACCGCTACCCCGATCCTCCCCCACCGACCCGCCGACCCGCCGACCCGCCGCACGGGCCGGGGGATGTCCCCATGGTCGGGCCGCGGGGGAGCCGTAGCCTCGTCCCGTGACGGGCCCGGACGGGCCGCGACCGGCGAGAGCCACGGGGAATCGGAGGGCATCCATGCGACGGCGGTTACGCGCGCTCGGGACCGCGGCGGCGCTCGGGCTCACCGGCGGCGCTCCCGGCGCGTGCGGCCTGCTGCCCGGGAGGACATCCGAGGACCGGGCCGAACTGTCCGGTGGGGTCACCTCGGTGCGGCTGGAGGGCGGCTCCGGCGATGTCGAGCCGCACGGGCGGGAACGGCGTCGGCGCGTCCCTGCACCGTTCGGTGGAGTACCTCGGCGCCACGGCACCCGCACCATCGTGGCCGACCGCCGGCGCCCCTCCTCCAAGACCTGCTCCGGGTGCGGCGCGGTGAAAGCCGAGCCGCCGCTGCACGTGCGGACCTACCAACGCGACGCCTGCGGCCTGGTCGTCGACCGGGACGGCAGCGCCGCGCTCAACCTCGCCGCGCTCGCGGCAGCCGCAGTAACCGGTACCGGAGTGGCCGGGGACCAGGACACCGCCCCGGCGGTGTCCAAGCCTCGTGGAGCCGACCAGAGGACCCGCGCCACCCGCACCCGTCGCAAGACGGTTGCGGAGCGGGCAGGTGGCGCAATCCCGTCGCGGCAGCGGCAGGGGGAAACGAGAGACCGTACCCAAGCCGGAGCACTCACGCTTTGGCGACGAGACGGACCTTCCATCCCGAAACACCCGGAATGCCGAGAGCCGCTGAGGCTCTGAGCAACGGTGAGACCGGTCGACGCCAGGTCAGGCAGGGCTCCCTCGTCCCGCGGTCCCGTGGTCCCGCGCAGGCGCCGGTCTCCCGGCGCGGGTGATCGCGAGAGCACCCTTCGGCATCCCGAAAGGCCCTCATGTCTCATTCTCCTCCTCCCTCCCCTTCCGCTGTCCCTTCCCCCCTGCCCCCTCCACCCCCTCTGTCCGCCGTCGCCGCGCGGCTCCGGGCCGCAGGCTGCGTCTTCGCCGAGGACGAGGCGCGGCTGATGCTGTCCGCCGCCCGCACCCCCGGTGAGCTCGCCGCCATGGTGGAGCGCCGGGCGGACGGCCTGCCGCTCGAACACGTCCTGGGCTGGGCGGAGTTCTGCGGTCTGCGTATCGCCGTGGAGCCCGGGGTCTTCGTGCCCCGCCGCCGTACCGGGTTCCTCGCCCGGCGGGCCGCGGCGCTCGCCGGACGGCGGCGTGGTGCCGTCGTCGTCGATCTGTGCTGCGGTTCGGGTGCGGTGGGCGCCGCGGTGGCGGCGGCCGTGGGGGGAGTGGAGCTGCACGCCTCCGACATCGATCCGGCCGCGGTGCGCTGCGCGCGCCGCAACGTCGCCTCCGCGGGGGGCCGGGTGTACCAGGGCGATCTGTACGCCCCACTGCCCGCGGAGCTGCGCGGCCGCGTCGACGTGCTGGTCGCCAACGCGCCCTACGTGCCCACCGGCGAAATGGGGCTGCTGCCGGCGGAGGCCCGCGAGCACGAACCGCCGTCGGCGCTCGACGGCGGGCCGGACGGGCTCGGCGTACAGCGGCGGGTGATCGAGGAGGCACCGCGGTGGCTGGCGCCGGACGGGCACCTGCTGGTGGAGACGGGCGGGCACCAGGCGCCGCGGACGGCGGAGGCCGTCGCGCGGGCCGGGCTGGTGCCGCGGACGGCCGTCTGCGGGGAGTTGTACGCCACCGTCGTCATCGGCTCCCCTGGCGGCGACGGGCTGCGGCGGGACTGACGGCGGAGGGCCGGGGCGCCCCGGTGCGGGGCGCCCCGGCCCTCCGGTCGGGTGGCGCGCGGTCGAGGTGTGTCAGGTCACTTGACCGTGCACGCCTTCCCGTTCAGGGAGAAGGCGGCCGGGTCGGCCGCCTGGCCGGCGGAGGTTCCGTTGAAACCGAAGTGCACGGAACCGTTCATCGGGATGGTGGTGTTCCACTGCGCCGGCTTGGCGACGACGTTCCGCCCGGTCTGGACGACCTGGGCGTTCCACGCCTGGGTGATCTTCTGGTCGTCGGCGAAGGCCCAGGTCAGCTCCCAGCCGCTGAGCGTGGCGGTGCCGGTGTTCTTCAGCGTCACATTGGTGCTGAAGCCGCTGTTCCACCGGCTGGAGGAGTAGGTCACCTCGCAGGAGGGCGTCTCGCCCGGGTCCTCGCCGCCCGGGTCCTCGCCGCCGCCCTGGCCGAGGTCGTCGAGGTAGGAGGCGATCCAGGCCAGCGGGGCGTTCCAGTTGATGGTGATCTCGTTGGTGGCCCAGGACTCGATGTGGTCGATGTAGCACATCGCCGGGGCGCAGCCCCGGAGCTTGTCCTGGGCGATCGGGTCCTGGATCTCGACGTTCGGACCGCCCGCGACGGAGCCGGGCGCCGGGTTGGGCAGGTCGGGGTCGAGCTGGTTGGCCCAGAACCGGTGGTGCTGGTTGCGCGAGTCGCGCTCGCCGTAGCCGGTGACGTAGGACTGGTTGAGCGGGTTGCGGCCCAGCAGGTAGTCCATGCCGCGCAGCACCGCGTCGCGGTAGGCGGCCTCGCCGGTCAGGTCGTGCGCGGTGGCCAGGACCACCATGTTGTTGAGGACCTGGCTGTTGGAGCCCCACACGTAGTGGTTGTCCCGCGGGGCGTAGGGCACGCCGTAGGCGGCGCCGCGGGAGTCGGCGGCGTAGCCGTCGGCGGCCTCGGTGACCATGGCGCGCACGCCCCTGAGCTGGGCGTCGGTCAGGTCGTTGGGCACGGTGGCCAGGCTGAGCGCGCCCAGGCCGGCGGTGGCGCCCCAGGACATGCCGCCGCGCGGGAAGACGGCGTCGGTGTCGCCGTGCAGCGGGGAGTTCAGGACCTCCTGGCGGTAGGTGTCCTCACCGGTGGTGACGAACAGCTCGGCCGCGGCCCAGTAGAACTCGTCGCGGACGTCGTTGTCGCTGTAGGCGCCGCCGCCGGTGCCGTCGTTGGGGTCGGCGAGCACGTCCGGGTGCGCCTTGGCGGCGGCCCAGGCGGTCTCGGCGGCGTCCAGGCACTTCGCGGCGAAGTCCGCGTCGTACTCCTCGAACAGGCGGGCGCACTGGGCGGCGGAGGCGGCCACGTTGAGGGTGGCGGCGGTGGACGGCGCGTGCAGCTCGCGCGGCTGCGGGTCCTGGTGCGGCAGCAGCGGCAGTCCGGTCCACTGCCTGTCGTGGATCTTGTGGTGCGCCATGCCGGCGAGTTCCTCGCCCTCGGGCACCATCATCCGCATCATGAAGTCCATCTGCCAGCGGGCCTCGTCCAGTACGTCCGGGACGCCGTTGCCGCGCTCGGGGACGCGGAGCTTCCCGTCACCGAGCTCGGCGCCGTCGGCGCCCTCGGCGGTGAGGGTGCGCTCGTAGTTGGACATCACCTGGGCGACGGAGATGCCGCCGTTGACGACGTACTTGCCGTGGTCACCGGCGTCGTACCAGCCGCCGGAGACGTCGAGGGTGTAGTCGCACAGGCCCTCCTGGCACGGGACCTCGGTGTCGCCCCGGTTGGGCGCGACGCCGACGTGCCCGGCGGGACGGGCGTACTCCTCGCCCACCAAGTCGGCGTCGATCTCGATGCCGCTGCGGTTGTGGTAGAAGTACGCGAGCGCGTCCGAGCGCAGCGAGGAGTACAGGTCGTCGCCGATGTCGAAGGGTTCGCTGGTCTCGCCGTCGATGGTGACGGTGTAACCCTCGCCCGCCTCGTCGAAGTCGCCGAAGTCGAAGGTGTGGACGTTCTGGCGGGAGGTCGGGTCGACCCCCTTGGGGGTGGTGGTGCCGGACGCCTTCTCGGTGCCGTCGGCGTCCTTGAGCGTCCAGGTCAGGGCCGAGGTCTTGTCGGTGACGAAGGTGCCGCTCTTGGGCCCCTCGGTGAGGTAGCCGACCTGGTTGACGCGCACCGGTGAGCCGGTGTCGGGCTCGTAGACCGGCGGCTCGGCGCCGCCGGTGAGCGAGACGTCGTCCAGGCAGAAGGTGTAGGCCTGCTCGCTGCCGCCGATCTGGAAGGCGAGCTGGGCGGCCTCGTGGTCGGCTTTCGCGGTGAAGACGTGGCTGAAGGTCTTCGTCTCCGCGCCGATCTGGTCGGCCGAGGCGTGCTCGGTGGTCCAGGGCTCGGTGGCCATCTGCACGTTGGTGCGGACGGTGACCGGCACGGAGGCGCTGGCGGTGAAGCTCAGCGCGTAGCCCTCGCCCGCGGTGAGCGGGATGCCGTTCTGCCCGACGATGGCGTCCCAGGGGTTCTCCGTGCCGGCGGGCACCTCGGCGCACAGCCGGCCGTCCACGACCTCGCCGGGGCTGTTCTCCGTCCACCACCAGCCGGTGGTGCCGTTCGAGAAGTCGCCGTTGGTGATCAGTTCGGGACCGTCGGCGGACTCGGCCGCGAAGACGGGGGCGGTCAGGGCGCCGGCCAGCAGTCCGGCGGCGGCCACAGCGCCCAGCACACGGCGCCTGCCGCGGCGCGGGCGGCCCGCCGCCCGGGGCTGAGGGGGCGGATGAGGTGTCACAGTTCGGTCCTTCCGGCGTGGGGAAAACGGACGGGGCGACGCGACGGCATGACGGAACGCGCCCCACAACGCCTGGGAGCGCTCCCATAGATCGTGGGGTGCATGACAGACAGCGTCAAGACGTCGGACGCCACCAACGGATTCCCGTGACCGGGCGGACCGCCGGCCGGGCGCGGCGCGTGTCCCCGGGCCCGCGCGGTCGCGCGGGCCCGGGGACACACGGCTCAGCCCAGGGTCACCGGTGCCCGGGAGCCGGCCGAGCGCCGGCTGCCGGGCACCGGGGCGCCGCGGCGCCCGCCCAGCCGGCGCCGGACCCCGCGCACCAGCCGCTCCGCCGTGAAACCGGCCCCGTAGACGAACCGCATGGACGGGCCGAAGGACGGCGCCGTCAGCAGCCCGGCGAAGAACAGGCCCGGCACCGAGGACTCGAACCGGCCGTCCACCTCGGGCGCCCGGCCGGTCCCCGCCAGCCGCAGGCGGTTGCGCACGTACGGGTCCAGCAGGCCCAGCCGCCCGACGTCCGGGACGAAGCCGGTGGCGGCCACCACATGGTCGGTCTCCAGGGTCGTGGCCGCCCCCTCGGCCGTCTCCAGGCTCAGCCGCACTCCCCCGCCGGCCGGGACGGCCGCCCGCAGCCGCTGGCCGAGCAGCACCGGGATCCGGCTCTCCACACGGTCGCGCAGCCACCAGGCCCCGGCCGGGCCCAGCGCCCGGTCCACGATCCGCGTCCGCAGCGCGCCGGGCAGGCGGCGGACCACCCAGGGGGTCTCGGACCACACCCAGCTCGGCCAGCCCGTGCCCAGCCCGCAGTGCGGGTCGATCAGGGAGCGCAGCGCGGAGCGCTCCAGGGGCTGGGGCGGGGTGTTCCAGGCGACGCTGCCGGCGCGGGCCACCACCCGGGGGTGGGCGCCGCACTCGGCCAGCAGCGCGGCGGTCTCCAGGGCGGCCTGCCCGGCGCCGATCACCGTGACGTCCAGGCCGCGGAAGCGCGACAGGTCCCGGTGGTGGCTGCTGTGCGTGACGAGTTCACGGGGCAGGGCCCGCAGCGGCTCGGGGCGGTGGACGAACGGCATCACGCCGACCGCCAGGGCCACGGTCCGCGTCAGGATCGTTTCGCCTCCCTCGGTCTCCACCAGGAAGCCCTCCGTGCGGGGGCGCACGGAGACGACCGTCTCCTCCTCGACCGACGGCACGGCCGAGCGCCCGAACCACAGCCCGTACTCGGTGAAGACGCCGATCGGCAGCGGGGTGCCGTGCTCGGCGCGCAGCCCCCGGGACGCGCAGTAGGCGGCCAGGGTGTGCTCGCCGGAGGGGTCGGACAGGTTCGAGGACCAGGGCTCGGACTTGAGGAACATCCCCTCGGGCATGTGGTCCCGCCAGGAGGCCATCGGGCGGCCGAGGACGCGCACCCCGATCCCGGCCGCCGCCGCGTGGGACGCGATCGACAGTCCGTAGGGGCCCGCGCCCACCACTACCAGGTCGTACATGGTCGGTCACCGTTCTCTCGTCGTGGGGTTGTCATGCCGTCGGGTGTTCGGTGGTGCGCAGGTCCGCCGGGGTCCGGGGCGCGCCGAGGGGCGCCGGGGCTCCGGCGGCCCGGCCGCTCCCGTCGTCCGGGCCCCCCGGTGCCGCGCCGGGGACGGCCGGCCGTCCCCGGCGCAGCAGACGCAGTCCCAGGCGCACCGCGGCCTTGCGCCCGCCCTGCCCGAGCCAGGCCGCGGCCATGGTGAAGAAGGGCGCCGGGTCGTCCGCGGCGAACCAGGCGGTCTCCGTCTCCCGCGGCTTCTTCCTCCCGTCCCCCTCGCTCCCCTCGTCGCCCCCGGCGGACCCGCGACCGCGCCGGGCGGAGGTGAGCGGCAGGCCCTCGGAGGGCAGTGCCGCCAGTGAGGACAGCAGGGCGTAGTTCTCCGCGACGAAGACACGGCCCGGTACGGGGTCCGCCGGAGCGGCGGTACGGCCGGTGAGGTCCAGGTGCAGGGCCCGTACGACGTCCAGCCCCGAGCGGTCGGTGAACAGCCGGAACTGCGCGCCGGGACGGGGGTTGAAGTCCAGCAGCTGGTAGGCGCCGGTGGCGGAGTCGAAGCGGAAGTCCAGGTCGAGGATGCCCCGGTAGTCCAGGTGCTCGGCCAGCAGCCGTGCCGCCCGCTCGACTTCGGGGTTCGGCAGCCAGCGGCCGATCGCCGTGAGGCCGGCGCCCACCGGCCAGGAGCGCTCCTTGCGCCCGGCCCCTCCCGCCAGGCGGACCGCGCCGCCTGCGAAGCAGCCGTGGAAGAACCAGTCGGTGCCCCGGCCGCCGGGCACGAGCCGCTGGAGCAGCAGCCGGCTGCCGGCCTCGCCGCTGCGCCGGTACAGGGCGCGCGCCTGGTCCTCCGTGGTGACCACGGTGGTACTGCGCAGTGTTCCGCCCTGGGGCAGCAGCCAGGGGCGGCTCCACTTGGCGATCAGGGGCAGGCCCAGCTCCCGGGCCGCGGCGGCGGCCTCGGCGGCGCTGCGCGGGCTCGCGGTCGGCGGGTGAGGGATGCCCAGCTCCCCGCACATGGCCGCCAGCCGGGCCTTGTCGGCCACCTGCTGCGGCAGTTCGGGCGGCTGCTCCGGCAGCAGGAAGCGCCCGGCCAGCCGGCCGGCGAGCCGGGCCGCGGCGATGGCGCCCATGTCGTCCATGGGGATCAGGACGGCGGGCCGTCCGATGCGGTCGGAGATCTGACGGAGCATCCGCTCCAGCCGATCGTCCGACGCACCGCCGGCGTCGACCGTCTCCCCCGTCCGGTGGGTGCCGCGGACTCCGTCCGCCGGCAGGTGGTGTCCCTGCCGCAGGTAGCGGGAGCGGCCGATGGGGCAGTGCGGCGACTCGACGACGGCGTGGACCTCGACACCCGCGCGCCCCAGGGACCTGATGGCCCCCAGGGTGCCGTGGTGGAAGGGGTTCCGGTCGAATCTCAGCAGCAGTGCGGGTACCTCGGTGTCGAGCGGTGGCGACATGGTGCGCAGTCCTCGGTGTTCCTCGGGGTTTTTCCTGGCGTTTTTCTCTGGCGTTCTCTGGCGTTCTCCGGACCTCTCCGGCGTTCCGCCGAAGGTCTTACCGGGTGCGGCCTCCTCGGCCCCGTCGGCACCCCTGAATTCCTTCCGGTACTGGGCCGAGCGAGCGACGAAAACAGCGAACGGGTTATCAGAAAGCAGCCCTGCGGATCATTTGAGGGATTCTCCGATTAGTGTCTCGGAAAAGACGCGCAGGGCCGGGGAGGACGAGCAGGCCGTTCTGGCGACGCAGCAAGGAGGCACGATGCCCCATCGACACCACCGACCGGGAGGAACCGGTCGGCACCGGAAGCCCGCGGCGCCCGCCCGGCGCCGCAGACTGACGGCCGCGTGCGCCGGTGCCGTCGTCGCCGGAGCGCTCGTCGCGGGCGGCGCCGTGGCCACCGGCACCTTCGGGGACGACCGCGCCGGGCCTCGTCCGCCTGACTCCTCCGTCGCCGTCGGCGCCTTCCTCGGGTCGGGCTCGGACGGGGTGCGGCGGATCGCGGAGCTGCGGGAGTGGCTCGGCGGCGCGGACCTGCGGGTGGGCCACACCTATCTGCCGGGCGACACCTGGGAGCGCATCGAGAGCGACCCGTACTTCCTGCGCCCCTGGGCCGAGTGGCGGCGCGCCGACCCCGACCGGCTGTTCGTGCTCAACGTGCCGATGCAGGCGCGCAACGAGGCCGGCGTCCCCGACCACGAGGTGCGCGAGCTGCTCGCCCAGGGCGCCCGGGGCCGCTTCGACCACCACTTCCGCACTCTGGCCCGGCACCTGGTCTCCGCCGGGGTGCCCGACACGGTGATCGTGCTGGGCTGGGAGATGAACGGCACCACCTACACCCACCGCTGCGCTCCGGACCCGCAGGCGTGGAAGGCGTACTGGAGACGCATCGTCACCGCCATGCGGTCGGTGGACGGGCAGCGGTTCCGCTTCGATTTCGCACCCAGCCGGGGAAAGGACGCCATCGGCTGGACCGAGTGCTATCCGGGCGACGACGTGGTCGACATCATCGGAATGGACTCCTACGACCAGCCGCCGGGCGAGACGTTCGACGACCAGGTGAACCAGCCCTACGGACTGCGGCACCAGGTGGATTTCGCCGCCGCACGCGGAAAACAGATCTCCTACCCCGAATGGGGACTGTTCCGCAGGGGCGACAACGCCGAGTACATGCGCCGCATGCTGGACTGGATCGACGAGCGGAAACCGCTCTACCACACCATCAGCGACTACTGCCCGCACGGCGTGTGGCGGTGCGGGGAGAACCCGAAGTCCTCCGCGGTCTTCCGGGCGAGGTTGACACCCGGCGCCTCGCGCCCCGGCCGCAGCCGGCCGGAGTTCTGCGTGAACCTGGGCGACTGGCTGGGCGGCTGGCTCGGCGACCGGCGGCTGTGCGTCACCTTCTCCTGGGCGCGGAGGCCCTAGGCCGCCGGGCCCCGGGGCGCCGGGCCCCGGGGCCCGGACCGCGTTCACCGCGCCCCGGCCGGTGTACCCGCCGGCCGGGGCGGTGTACGGGATGTGCGGCGGGTCACCGGGCGGACCGCCGGCCCAGCCTGCGCCGCTCCTCCGGTGTCCTGTCCCCGGCGGTGTCCCTGCCGGGGGCCGCGGAGACGGACGCCACCGCTGCGGCGGCCGCCTTGGCCGCGGCCTTGACGGCGGGTGCGGGGACTCCGGAGTCGGCCGCGGGCGCGGCCTGGGCGGGAGGCGCGGGCTGCGCGGTGGAGGACGCCGAGGCGGAGGGTTTCGCGGTGGAGGGCGCGCCGGCGCCCGGCGCCGGCAGCTCGGCACGGGCGCTCCGGTCCACGGCCTCGGCGGCGGCCGGTACGCCGGCGCGGGCCGGGCCGCGGCGGCCCCGGGGAGCGGCCAGAAGCACGAGGCCGCCCACGAGGCCGCCCGCGCAGACGCCCACCGCGACGGAGAGCGGCACCGAGGGCGAGGCGGGCTCGGTGGGGTCGAACGCCGGGGCGAACAGCGACAGCTGGACCCCCGTGCTGTTCACGGCCTGGTTCCCCGTTCTGGTCAGGGCGTTGGCCACCGCGTTGGAGACGGCGGCGGCGCGGCCGGGGCTGGAGGCGGTCCCGGTGATCTCCACCATGGGCGCGTCCGGGGATGTGGCCGACCGTACGGCGGTCCGCAGCTCGTCCACCGGCATCCTCGCCGCCGTCCTCGCCTCGGCGAGGACGGCGCTGTCGGTGGCGACGCGGCCGTACGCCTGGGCGAAGCCGAGGGCGGTCGCCGAGTCCGCCCCGGCACCGGGCACCACGACCACGTAACTGGTCGCGGTGTAGCGGGGCGTGGCGAGCAGGCCGTACGCCGCTCCGCCGACCAGTCCCAGCAGGACTCCCAGGGCCAGCGGCCACCAGGCGGGCAGGTCGGACGTCCGCCACGGCGGCGGGAAGCGGACGAGCGGGCCGGTTCGGCGCGGCGGCGCGGGGGGTTCGGTCGTGCGCGGCTCGGTCAAGGCGGATTACCTCTTCGTCGTCGGGGTGGTCGGGACGGGCAGGAGCGGTTCGGGCGCCGCGGCGCCCGCGGGGGCGCGTACGGCCCGTGCGGCGGTACGTGCGGCAGTGCCCGCGGCCGGGCGCGCGGGGGCGCGGCCGTGGAGTTCCTCGTACAGGGCCATGAGCCGGTCGGCGCCGCGGGCCACGTCGTAGCGGCGCACCGCCTCGCACACCGGGGCACGCCGCCTGCCGGGCGGTACCGACGACGGCTCGCGCAGCGCCGCCACCAGGCTCGCGACCCCCGGTTCGACGCGGTGCGCCCCGGGGGCGTGGGAGCGGGGCAGCTCGTCGATGGCCGGGCAGGTCACATGGAGCACGGGCAACCCGGCCGCCAGCGCCTCCAGCACGGCCAGCCCGAAGGCCTCCTCGGCCGACGGGGAGACGAACACGTCCATGGCGCTGAGCAGCCCGGGGATGTCCGGGCGGCCCCCGCCCGCGCCCGGATCGCCCCCCACCGCTCCCCCGCACTCCCCCAGCAGCCTTACGCGGTCGGCGATGCCGAGCCCGGCGGCCAGTTCGCGCAGCCGGCCGCGCTCCGGCCCGTCCCCGGCCAGGACCAGATGGGCCCCGGGCAGTTGGGCGACGGCCCGCACCGCGATGTCGAAGCGCTTGCCGGGCACCAGCCGCCCGACCCCGCCGACCACCAGGGCGTGCGCGGGCAGTCCCAGCCGGGTGCGCACCGATGCGCGCACCACGGGGTCGAAGCGGAACCGGGCGGCGTCGATGCCGTTGGGGATGACCCGGATGCGGGAGCCGGGCACACCCCAGCGGCGCAGCCGGGAGGCGACGGTGGTGGAGACCGCGACGGTCGCGGTGCCCATGCGCTCGGTCGCCAGGTACAGGGCGCGGGCTCCCTGGGTGAGCGGGCGGCCCTCGATCCGCCGCTCGCCCAGGGAGTGCTCGGTGGCGATCACGGTCCGCGTCCCGGCCAGCCGCGCCGCGATCCGCCCGTAGACGCAGGCCCGGTACAGATGGGTGTGGACGATGTCGTAGCGCCCGGCGCGGACCGTGTCCACCAGCCTCGGCAGGGCGGACAGGTCCCGGTTGCCGTGCATCCCCAGATGGGTGACGGCGGTGCCGTCGGCCTCGATGCCGTCGGCGACCGCGCCGGGGTTGGTCAGGGTGACGACGTCGCAGCACAGCGGCAGGTGGCGCAGCAGCAGCCGCAGTTGCTGCTCGGCGCCGCCCGCGCCGAGGCCGGTGATGATGTGCAGCACTCTCATCGGTCCTCCTCTCCCACGTTGCGGTTCCGGGTCCGCCTCCGGGGTGAACGGCCTTCCGCGGACGCCCCCTTCACCGTCCGGCCCCGGTGAGGGATCCGGCGGCCGGCGCGGTGGGGCCGCTGGGCAGGGCCCGGCGCCGCAGGGGGTGCAGCAGCCTCTTGGCGTACAGCCGCGGCGAGGTGTCCTCCTCGCCGACGTGGACGCGGGGCAGGGCGTGGAGGCCGGTCAGCGGGCCGGGGTCGATGGCGCAGGCGTACGCGTAGCCCGCCGCGCGCACCGCCCGCACCGCCCGGTGGTCGACCGTGCCGTAGGGGTAGCAGAAGCCCTCGACCCGGCGTCCGGTGATCTCCTCCAGCACCAGGCGGCTGCCCTCGGTCTCCCGGCGCAGGGTCTCGTCGTCGGCCGCCGTCAGGTCGAGGTGGAGCAGTCCGTGGGAGCCGACCTCCATGCCCGCGCCGACCGCGGCGCGGACGCCCGCCTCGGTCAGCAGCGGCTTGCGGGGGCCCAGCGGGTCCCACTCGTTGTCGCCTCCGAGCCGGCCGGGCAGGACGAACACGGTCGCGGTGCAGCCGTGGCGGCGCAGCAGGGGCACGGCCTCCCCGATGAAGTCGGCGTACCCGTCGTCGAAGGTCAGGCCCACCAGTCCGGCGCCCCGTCCGGCCGATCTCTCCCGCAGCAGCTCGCCCACCCCCACGCCGCGCAGACCGCGCCGCCGCAGCCAGCGCAGCTGGCGGTCCAGGCGGCCCGGCGAGACGGTGACGTTGTAGGGGTCCTCGGTGTGCTCGGCCACCGAGTGGTACATCAGCACCCAGGGGCGCACCGGCCGCAGCCGCGGCAGCGAGGCGGTGGGCGCCGTGGAGGGGGCGGGGGCGGGTGTGCGGGCCGGATCAGCGGACATGGCGGAACCTTCGTGTGACGGCGGTCAGGAGCTGCGGTACTTCGGGCGCCCGGACGGCGAGCGCCGCGGTGGTGAAGGCGGCCGGGACGACCAGTGCCCCGGCCAGGGCGGTGGGGAGCGGGGAGGGCAGGAGCGGTGCGGCGGCGAGGCCGGCCGCGGTGGCCGCCGCCGCGGCCAGGGCGAGCCGGCCCAGGCCGGCCGCCACCGGGCGCACCCGGACGGGCAGGACGCGGGTGCGCAGGCCGCACAGGAGCAGCAGCGCGGTGGTGGTGATCCCGGCGGCGTTGGCCGCGGCGATGCCGTGGACGCCCCATCGGGGGGCGGCCAGGGCGCCGGCCGCGACGGTGAGCAGCAGGCCGACGGCCATCGCGCCGGCCGGGTACCAGACGGGCCGGGCGGCGGCGAAGAACGGCCGCACCAGGGCGCCGGCCAGGCAGTGGCCGAGCAGCCCGGTGGCGTAGACGCGCATGACCGAGGCGGTGGCGGCGGTGTCCCCGGCGCCGAAGGCGCCCCGCTCGAAGAGGAGCTGGACGATCTGGGGGGCGTAGGCGATCACGTACGCGGCTCCCAGCAGCACCACCGTCGCGGCCAGCACCAGATCGCGCTCCACACGCCGCCGGGCCCGCTCGGTCCGGCCGTCGGCCATGGCCCGGGCGACCAGGGGGAAGGTGACCGTGCACAGCAGCAGGGAGAAGGTCATGGGGAGTTGGGCGATCTTCTGCGCGTAGTTCAGGTGCGAGATCGCGCCGGGCGGCAGTCCGGAGGCCAGGAAGCGTTCGACGAGCACCTGCGACTGGCGGGAGAGGGCGAAGACGGCCACCGGGGCCACCAGGCCCCAGCCCACCAGCGCCGCGGCACGCGGGGCGCGGGCGGCGCGGCGCGCACGGACCGCGCGGCGCGCACGTACGGCACGGCGCACGCGGACGGTGGGGGCGGTGCGGACGGGCAGGCGCCGCCAGAACGCCGGAAGCTGGACCAGGACCATCGCCAGGCTGCCCGCGGCCACCCCGAACGCGGCGGCGCGCACTCCCCACCGGGCGTGCAGGCCCAGCACCACCGCGATGATGGCGATGTTGTACGCGCAGTAGATCGCCGCCGGGGGCACGAAGCTGCGGTGGGCGCGCAGGGCCGCGCTGAAGTAACCGGCGGTTCCGAAGCCCAGCACGGTGACGGCCGTCAGCCGGGTGCAGTCCACCGCCAGGCCGGGGTCGGCCAGGCCGGGCGCGAGGGCGCCCACCAGCAGCGGTGCCAGCAGCGCCACGGCCGCGGCGGCGCACGCCAGTGCCAGGAGCAGCCGGGGAAGCGTCGCCGCCAGCAGTGCGCGCACCGGGTCGGCGGCGTTGCCCGCCGGGTCCTCCGCGAGGGCGCCGGAGTCCGGCTCCCCGGCCGCGCGGGACGCGGCCCGGCGCGACAGCGCGAGGCTGAACGCCGGGACCAGCACCAGCGCCATGGCGTCCTCGATGAGGATCGTCGAGGCGAACTCGGGGATGGTCCAGGACACCAGGAAGGCGTCCGTGTCGCTGCCCGCGCCGAAGAGGTGGGCGATGGTCTGGTCCCGCACCAGGCCGAAGAAGGAGCCTGCGGCGGTCAGGACGGCGGTCGCCGCGGCCGCCCGGGCGACGAACCGCCCGCCCGGCGCGGAGCCGGAAGCCGGGGCGGCCGGGGGCGCGGAGGGGCCGGAGGGCGGCGGGGGCGCGGTCGGCGCGCCGGTCGCGGTGCTCACCGTACGTCCGCCCCCTTCGCGCCCTGTGCGCGGTCGGCGGCCGCGCACCCGGCCGCCGCCGCGGGCGCCAGCGCCCACCAGGCGGCCAGGCCGAGCGCCACGGCGGTAAGCACCGTGGAGGGGCCTCCGATGTCGGCGTAGAGGAAGTCGACGCAGACCAGGACGAGCAGGCCGGTCGCGGCCAGACCGCAGTCGGCGCCCCGGCCCGCCGTCCGTGCCCGCCGCAGACGCCGCACGCCCAGCACCAGCAGCGCCGCCCACCCGCCTGCGACGGCGGTGGCGCCGACCAGCCCCTGCTCGGCCAGGAGGAGCAGGTACATGTTGTGCGGGGACAGCAGGGGCTGGCGGTGGAAGTCCTGGCCGGCCCCGGCGGTGTCGCTCGCCGAGGACAGCGCCAGGGAGGCGTGGGAGTCGCGGTGTCCGGCGAAGCCCTTCGGGCCCACTCCGGTCAGCGGGTTCTCGCGCCAGATCCCCACGGCGGCGGCCCACATGGTGTAGCGGTCGGTCACGGACCGGTCGGGCTCCCCTGCGACCTCGGTGATGCTGGCGGCGCGCTCGGCGACGAGGTCGCCGCCCACGCCGAACCCGCCGACCAGGACCACCCCGGCGGCCATCAGGACCGCCAGGGTGCGCAGGGCCGTCCGCAGGCCGGCCAGGAGCAGCACCGCCGTGCAGGCGGCGGCGGTGGAGATCCACGCTCCCCGGCTGAAGGAGAGGACCAGCGGCACCAGGAGCGCGGCGGCGGTGCCCAGCGCCGCGGGCCGCAGCCACCGGGGGGCTCCGGCGGGCGGGGCGAGCCCCGCCGCGAGGGCGACGACGACGCCGCAGGAGACGGCGGAGGCCATCCCCATGACGTCCAGCGGGCCGAAGGTGCCCACCGCCCGGATGTCCTCGCCCCGGTAGGAGGCGCCGGTGCCGGTGAGGTACTGGTGGACGCCGACCGCGCCCTGCACCACTGCGACCGCCACCAGCGAGGCGGTGACCAGCCGGGCGTGCCGCCGCGAGCGCAGCGCGAGCACCAGGGCGGCCGGCACCAGGACGAACACCTGGAGCAGACGGACGAAACCGGTGAGGCCGGCCGCGGGATCCTGGGCCGTGGCGGCGGCCAGCGCCAACCCGGCGGCAGGGGCCGCCAGTACGGCGGCGGCCGTGGTGTCCAGCGGGCGCGCGCGGGTGCGCAGCGCCCACGCGGCGCAGCACACGACCAGGACGCCCGAGGCGGCGTCGGCGAGGGTGGCGCCCGCGCCGCCCCCGCCGGGCGCGCGGTGTGCGGGCACGCACACCAGCAGGACGGTGGCGAGCGCGGGCAGCACCGGCAGGTGGGAGGCCACCGCCGCCGGCAGGCGGGTCCTGCGGGGCCCGGGGGCCGGGGCCTCCCCGTAAGCCGTGCCGTAAGCCGTGAGGGCCGTGGGAGCCGCGGGCTCGGTGGGCTGTACGGCCGCCCCGCACCGCACGTCGGCCGCGGTGGCAGCGGTGGCAGCGTCGACCGTGGTGGCCGTCGTCACCTCAGCTGCCCCCGAGCCGGAGGACGGAGCCCGCGGTGCGCAGCAGGATCGAGACGTCCTGCCACAGCGACCAGGTCTCGATGTAGTGGTTGTCGAACCGCGCCCGGTCCTCGATGGAGGTGTCGCCGCGCAGGCCGTGCACCTGGGCCAGCCCGGTGATCCCGGCGGGCATCCGGTGGCGGGCCGCGTAGCCGGGGTGGAGCCGGCTGAACCGCTGGACGAAGTAGGGTCGTTCGGGCCGCGGCCCGACCAGGCTCATGTCGCCGCGCAGTACGTTCCACAGCTGTGGCAGCTCGTCGAGCGAGGTGCGGCGCAGCACATGGCCGACCGCGCTCATCCGGCGGTCGTCGGCGACGTTCCAGCGCGTCGCCGACTCGTGCTCGTCCCGGGGGCGCAGGGTGCGGAACTTCAGGACGGTGAACGGGCGTCCGCCCAGTCCGATCCGCTCCTGACGGAAGATCACCCCGGGCCCGTCGGCGATCCGGACGGCGAGCGCGCAGGCCAGCAGCACCGGCGCGGCGGCCACCAGCGCCACGGCGGCGACCGTGACGTCCAGGGCCCGCTTGCCGCGCAGTCCGGCCCGGTGGTGCCGGGGCCGCGGATCCAGGCGGTGGCAGGGGAAGCCCCACAGGTGGTCGGCCGGGCGGCCGGCGCGGGGGGCGGCCGGGTGCGCGGCCGGGCCGGCCGCGCCGACCACCCACACGGTGCAGTCCAGGTCCGTGAAGAGCGGCACGAGTGCCGCGGCCTCCGGATCCGCTCCGGGGTCGCGGGTGAACACCGCGTCGCGCACGGCGTTCTGGATGGCGGCCCGGACGATGTCCTCGCGTCCGGTGAGCACCGGTACCGAGACGCCTTCGGCCAGTGCCGCGTCGGCGGGTTCTCCGCCCGGCTCGACCACCCCGACCGGGCGCATCCCGTACTCGGGGTGCTCGTACAGGGCGGCGGTGATCCGCCGCCCCGCCTCCCCGGCGCCGACCACCAGGGCGGAACGCGGCCTGCGGCGGCCGGCCCGGCGGCACGCCAGGTGGACGGTGCCGCGGGCGGCGCAGGCAAGGACCGTGTGGGCGGCCACCGCGGCCGCCAGAACCGTCCAGCCCGGGTTCCTCCCCTCCCAGACCGTGGCCGACAGCGCGACGGCCGCGCACCAGGCGGCGGCCGTACGGCCGAGCAGAGCGGGCAGCTCACCGAGCACGGCCGGCGCCAGGGTGGTGCGGTAGAGGCCGGCGCGGGCGTTGAGCGGCGCCAGGACGGCCAGCAGGACGGCGCACAGCACCACGGCCGCGAGCACACCCCCGCCTCCGTCCGCTCCGGGCGTCGCGGTCACGACGGTCGCGGTGGTCACGGCCGCGACCACCGCGACCGCCGCGAGGCAGTCGGCGGCGGCGAGGAGGGCGGCGGCGCGGCGCCGGTACGGGTTCCCTCGCAGGCTCTCCGGCAGCGGCCGGTGCGCCGGTCCGCGCGGCGGTCCGACGTGGCCCGCCGCGGTGCGGGCCTTGGGCTCCGGCAGGGGCAGGACCCGGCTCGGGTTGGATGTCCCGGTGTTGTCCGTGGTCATCGCCTGGTGTGCTCCCTGGTATCGGGGTGGGGATGGGGGTGGGATGGGGGTTCGGCGGCCGGCCGGGGAAGGGGGCCGGCCGCGGCGGGGGCCGGCGGGCGGGTCCGCCGGCGGACGGGCGCGGCGGCGGACCGCTCGGCCAGCACCTCGGCGTACAGCCGCGCGACCCGCTCGGCCGTGTGCCGTACGTCGTGGAAGGCCCGGACGTGCTCGGCGGCCAGCAGCCCAAGGTCGTGCCGGAGCGGGGGGTCGGCCAGCAGCGCGGCCAGCGCGCGGGCCAGGGCGCGGGGATCCTCCGGCGGGACCAGGAAGTCGGCGGCGCGGCCCGGCGGGAGGCTCTCGGCCGCACCGGTCACCGCGGTCGCCACCACCGGGCGGCCGCAGGCCATCGCCTCCAGGGGGACCAGTGCCATCCCCTCCCAGCGGGAGGGCAGCACCACCGCGTCGGCCGCCGCGTACCAGGCCGCCGTGTCCTGTGCGGGCCCGGCGAACAGCACCCCCGCGGGCGCCGCCCCGGCCAGTTCCCGGCGCCATGGGCCGTCGCCGACCAGGACCAGCCGGGCGCCGGGGACGCGGGCGGCGACCTCGGGCCAGGCCCGCAGCAGCACGTCCTGCCCCTTCTGCCGGCACAGCCGGCCGACGCAGACGGCCAGGGGAGCGTGCGGCGGCACCCCGGCCAGCACGGGCAGGGTGGTGCGCGCGCGGGCGCGGGCGGCTTCGTCCGCGGGGCTGAAGCGGCGGGTGTCCACGCCGTTGTGGACCACCGCCCAGCGGGCGCGCACCCCCGACGCCTCGCCGTGCCGCAGTTCGTCGCCGGCCACGCACAGCACGCGGTCCGCCCAGCGGGCCGCCAGCCGTTCCCAGCACAGGGCCAGCCGGGCGGTCGCCCCGCCCACGGCGTCGAAGGACCAGGCGTGCGGCTGGTGGACGGTGGGAACGCGGCCCCGCAGGGCGAGCCGCAGGGCCAGTCCGGCCTTGGCGCTGTGCGTGTGCACCAGATCGGGGCCGATACGCCGCACCAGCCGGGCGGCCCGTACGGCCTCGCCGTACAGGCCCGGCCCCGGTTCGCGCCGCGCGGGCCAGTCGGCCACCTCCGCGCCGGCCGCGGCGGCGTCGCGGCCCAGCGCGCCGCCGGGTGGGCAGGCCACCACGGCGCGCGTTCCCGCGGCGGTCTGGGCGCGGACCAGGTCGGTGACGACCCTGGCCACTCCGCCGTCCACGGGCTGGGACAGGTGCAGCACCGTCATGCGAACCGCTTCCCGGTCTTTCTGGAACACGTGTGAACTCCCCATCCACCGAACCGTTCTGACGTCGAGCCGAGCGCGCCGGGCGCACGGCCCTCAGCGGCGCGCGTCGACCTGCAGGAAGAGCGCCCCGAGCTGGTAGCCCTCGTCACGGGTGGTGAAGCGGAACGTCAGCGAGTCGCCGCCACGCACCAGCGCGGGGGTGATGCCGTGGACGTCGGAGTCGTAGCCCAGCGTGTCGGGGTACGCGGGCAGGCGGCGGGGCGCCGGGCGGCCGTGGTCGGTGATCGTGGAGTTCATGGGGTCGTCGGCGGGGTTGGCGGCGTCGCGCACCCGGTGGGCGGGCGCGGTCCCGGTGCTCACCGTCAGCGTCTCCCCGCCCCGGCCGCGGTCGCCGTCGTAGGCCACCACGCCGGCGGCACCGGACGCCCCGGGCGGCACCGGCAGGGCCTCGGCGGTGATGTCGAGGACCCTCCTGGAGGGGGTCATGGCCTCGTAGCCGTCCATGAGCACCAGGTGGCGCAGCGGCTCCTTGGGGTGGGCGTAGGCCGCCACCAGCGTCCAGCCGCCCCAGGCGCCGGCGGGCGAGCGGCCCGCGGCGACGTTGAGCTGGGCGACGGTGTAGGAGCCGCCGCCGGACCGCGCGACCAGGCCGGTGACGTCGGCCGAGGCGGTGTACCCGTCCATGACGCCGGTGCGGCGGTGGCCGATGACGGTGTCGGCGAGGACCTCCTTGTACCGGCCGCGCGGTTCGGCGATCAGCACCCGTCCGTTGTCCTCGGGGGGCTTCTGCTCGCCGACCCGGAGGTTGCCGCCCCAGTACAGCCGGGCGTAGGTGACGCGCGCCCCGGTGGGCAGGCGCAGTTCCGCGCTGCTGGAGTTGTAGGTGTTGGGATCGTCGTCGACGTCGACGTAGGTCATCTCGTAGTCGCCGTTGTTCCCCTTCGCCTTCCCCTCCCGGGCCTGCGCGCACGGCGGCGCACCGGTGGCCGCGGGGGTGAGGCAGGTGGCCGCGGAGTTGGCGGCGCGGACGATGCCGCCGTGCTGGGTGGCGCGGTACCGCTCCCCGAACGGGATGCGCGGCGCCTCGCCGGGCGCGGGCGCGGCCGCGGTCGGCGGCAGTGCCATCGCCAGGGCCGCGGCTGCCAGTGCGCACAGCACTCCTCGGCTGGTGAGCCCCAGGGAAACACGCATGGACCTTCTCCGATCGATACCGTTCAAATCGGAGCAAACCATGACAGACGCTTATGCCTCCCCCGGAGGTGACGCGCGGGGGTTGCGCCGAGCGTGTGACCGCCCGGATCAGAACCGGGCGGGTACGGCATCCGCTCGCGGCGGTACGGCCCACAGGAGGGAACCGGAACGGTGATCCCGCTGGGCCCTCCGGGTGGTCCTGCGCATCATTCCTGTTGGGCCGCCGCCGGACCGGACAACCCATTCACAGCCCGGATCGACCACGGTTCGAAGAATCCCGAAAGGAGAACGGCGATGATCCGTATCGCCAAGACCGCCGCGATCGCCGCGGCCGCCTGCGCCCTGGTTCTCGGCGGCGCGGGAGCCGCGTCGGCCTGCGGAGACCACCACGGCGGTCACAAGGGCGGCCACCACCAGGGCCACCACGGCGACGGCCACAAGAAGGACCGGAAGAAGGACCACGGGAAGGGCCACGGGAAGGGTCACAAGAAGGACCACGACAAGGGTCACGGCAAGGGCCACAAGAAGGACCACGACAACGGCTACGACAAGGGCCACAAGAAGGACCACGGGAAGAAGGAGCACCACAGGGGCGGCCACGGGGACGGATACGGGAAGGGCGGGGACGACCACCGCGGAGGCGGTTACGGCGGAGGCCACGACGCCTACGCCGGGGCGGTGGCCTTCGGATCCCCCGGCGTCCTCAGCGGCAACGTGGTCCAGTTCCCGATGGACTTCGACCTCAACGTCTGCGGCAACCAGCTGACCGTCCTCGGCGCGCTGAACTCCTCCTCCGGGAACGTCTGCGTCAACAAGTGACCCGGCGCCCCCGTCCCGCTCCGCCGGCGGGGCGGGGGCCGTTTCGGCTCCGGGAGCGGCGGGCACCCGCGCGCGGCGAGGTGATGGACATGCCCGAACCCGGAAGCAAGGACTACGACAAGCAGCGCGCACGGCGCCGCAAGGAGGCGGAGCGCGGCGGCGTACCCGACCGGCATGCCGACGAGGAGGCCAACGAGTCGCTGCAGCAGGACCCTCGCCGGCGCTCCTCCGGGCCGCGCACCGAGCGCGGCCGCGGCCCCAAGGGCGAACGCCCCGGGGGCGGCTGAACGGTGCGGCCCGCCGGGCGGCGGGCCGCACCCGTGAGGGCGCTCAGGGGCCGCCTTCCTCCTCCTGCCCGCGTACGGCGTCCCGTTCCCCCGCCGCGTCACGGGGCAGGTTGCGGCCCGCCGGCGGGTCCACCTCCACCGGCGGGGTCCAGGGGCCGCGCTCCACGGTCTCGCCCGGCTGCATTCCCGGAGTCGGCCCCGCGGCGATCTCGGGCTGCTCCATGTCGTCGGCGGCCACGGCGTGGACATCGCCCTTGCCCAGCGGGGACGCGCCCGGTTCCTCCTCGCTGCCGGGCTCCCAGTGGTCCTCACCCGTGCCCACGTCCTCGCCGCTGCGGGGCAGCTCCTCGCCCGGGCCGTACGTGGCGTTGCCCGGATTCCGCGTCCGCTCGGCCTCCTCGGCGATCTCACGGGCGCGCCGCTCCCTGTCCGTACCCTCGTCCTCACCGGACATGGTCTGGCTCCTCTCCGTGGGCCCCGGGGCCCCCGGGACACCGGGGCGCTCCGGACATCCCGCGCGCCCCGGGCGCCCCGAACGCCCCGAGTGCTTCCTGACGGCGGATCTCGCCGACGCGGCGCGGGTACCCGGCGACCATGGGAAGCATTCTGGTCGGCACCTGCTCGTGGACGGATCCCGCACTGGTCGGCAGCGGGTGGTACCCGCCGTCGGCCAAGGGGGCGGAGGGGCGGCTGCGGTACTACGCCGGGCGCTTCGGCCTGGTCGAGGTGGACTCGACGTACTACGGGCTGCCCAGCACGCGCAACAGCCGGCTGTGGGCCGAGCGCACCCCCGACGGGTTCGTCTTCGACGTCAAGGCGTTCTCCCTGCTCACCGGCCACTCCACGCGGGTCGGCTCGCTCCCGGCGGAGCTGCGCCCGGCCGGTGCCCCCGCGGGCGCCCGGGTACGGCCCGGAGCGCTGGGGCCGGCGGCCGTGGAGGAGGTGTGGCGGCGCTTCGCCGACGCGCTGGAGCCGCTGCGCGCGGCCGGGCGGCTGGGCGCGGTGCTGATGCAGTTCCCGCCGTCGCTGCGGCCCGGCCCCGAGGCGGAGGCGTTCGTGGAACGGTGTCTGGCACGCGCGGGCGCGCTGGGCCGGCACACGGCGGTGGAGTTCCGCGACCCGCGCTGGTACGCGCCCGAGCGCTCCGCGGACACGGCCGACCTGGCCAAGCGCCACGGCGCGGCGCTGGTCGCGGTGGACACCGCGCAGGGCCTGCCCGCCTCCGTGCCGCCGGTCGCCGCGGCGACCGCGCCGGAGCTGTCGGTGGTCCGCTTCCACGGCCGCAGCCCGCACTGGGGCACCGGCTCCAAGGAGGACTCCTACCGGCACCGGTACACCGTGGAGGAGCTCGCCGAGTGGGTCCCGCGGATACGGGCGCTGGCGGAGCGGACCGACCGGGTGCACGTCCTGTTCAACAACTGCTGCGGCGACGCGTCCGTCCGCGCCGCCGAGACGATGAGCGGACTGCTGGGGTGATGCGTTCATGAACGGGCCGGACGGGACGAGGAACACGGGCACGGACCGGCGCGCGGGACCGCGGGAGCGGGACGCCGCCGTGGTGCGCGCACTGCTGGAACTCCACGGGCGCACGTACGCGCAGGAGGCGGGCATCCGGCTGCGGAACACCCCCGTGCCGCTGTACCGGCTGCTGGTGCTCTCTCTGCTGCTGAGCGCCCGCATCCGGGCGGAGACCGCGGTGTCGGCGGCCCGCGCCCTGTTCGGCGCCGGGCTGGGCGACGCGCGGAGCATGGCCGAGTCGGCCTGGCAGCGGCGGGTGGACGCGCTGGGCGCGGGCGGTTACCGGCGTTACGACGAGCGGACGGCCACCCAGCTCGGCGACGGCGCGGAGCTGCTCCTCCAGCGCTACCGGGGGGACCTGCGCGGGCTGCGCGAGGAGAGCGGGGTGAGCGAGCGGCTCCAGCGCTTCCCCGGCATCGGGCCGACCGGGGCGGACATCTTCCTGCGCGAGGCGCAGGGCGTCTGGCCGGAGTTCGCCCCGTACCTCGACCGCAGGACTCGCGAGGGCGCGGGGCGGCTGGGGCTGCCCGCCTCGTCGCGGGAGCTGGCGCGGCTGGTGCCCGGTGAGGAGCTGCCGCGGCTGGCCGCGGGGCTGGTCCGCGTCTCCCTCGACCGGAAGGCCGCCGACGAGGTGCTCGCCGCGGCGCGGGTGTGATTCCGTTTCCGTTTCCGTGCCGTTTCGGCGCCGTTTTCATGCCGCTGCGCGCTGTTTCCGCGCCGTTGTGCGCGATGCCCGCGCCGCGTTGCACCGCGAGGTGCCGCACTGTGCCCCGCCAGGGGTTTTCACGGCGGGCGCCGTTGGGCGCCGGATGCGGGCTCTTGCCGTCGTACGGAAAGCGCGTCTATCTTTGGCGCGCTCGCCAACGGAATTGCGTGAGAGCTCAACTGACGGACCGCCGGATACGGCGTAGGGGAGGGACCGGCTGTGGCCGGAAGAGGGCGTCATCGCCGATACAAGCCCAACGCGGTTTCCCGCGCGTCGCTGACCGTCACCGCGGGAGGGGCCGGAATCGCCATCCCGCTGATCGGGGCCACCGCCGCCCACGCCGCGCCCGAGGAGATCTGGAACAAGGTCGCCGCGTGCGAGAGCAGCGGGAACTGGAATATCAACTCCGGAAACGGTTTCTTCGGCGGATTACAGTTCAAGCAGAGCACCTGGCAGGAATTCGGCGGTACCGCCTACGCCCCGCGCGCCGACCTCGCCACCAGGGAGGAGCAGATAGCCGTCGCCGAGCGGGTGCTCGACGGGCAGGGCCCGGCCGCCTGGCCGGTGTGCTCGACCCGGGCCGGTCTGGCCTGGGAGCACCAGGGCTCCGGCACCGCCGCCGAGGCCGCCGAGCCGGAGGGCAACCAGCCCCGCACCCAGACGCGGGCGGAGACCGGGGCCAGGCTGTCCGCCGCCCCCGCCAAGGCCGCGAAACCGGGCGGGAAGCCCGGCGACAAGCCCTCCGGCAGCGGCCGGACGTATGTGGTGGCCGGCGGTGACACACTCTCCGGGATCGCCGACGAGCACGATGTGCGCGGCGGCTGGCAGGCGCTGTACGAGCGCAACCGCACGGTCGTGGGCGGTGACCCGGACCTGATCTTCCCCGGGCAGCGGCTCAGTCTCCAGCAGGGCGGCGCGGCCCGGACGCGGCAGGACGACGCCTCCGGCCGAAGCGTCACCGTGCCCCGGCAGAAGAGCGCGCCGAAGGCCGAGGAGAAGCCGAAGGAGCAGGAGAGACCGAAGGAGCAGGCCGGGTCCGAGGTCCGGGAGAAGCCGAAGGAGCAGGCGAAGCCCCGGGAGAAGACCGGCCCCGAGGAGAAGACCGGCCCCGAGGAGAAGGCCGAGCCCCAGGAGAAGATCCGGGCGCAGGCCGAGCCCGGGCGGGCCGAGCGCAAGAGCTCCGGGGCGGAGGCCTCGCCCGGCTACGCCTCCCCCGTCAGCGGCGTCTCCCCCACCACCGCGTACCGCCAGTCGGGCAGCGGCTGGTCCAGCGGCTACCACACCGGCGTCGACTTCCCCGTCTCCACGGGCACCTCGGTGCAGTCCGTCAGCCGCGGCCAGGTCGTCTCGGCCGGCTGGGGCGGCGCGTACGGCTACCAGGTGGTCATCCGGCACTCCGACGGCCGCTACAGCCAGTACGCCCATCTGTCGGCGATCTCCGTGCGCTCCGGCCAGCAGGTCAACGCAGGCCAGCGGATCGGGCGTTCGGGTTCCACCGGCAACAGCACCGGCCCCCACCTGCACTTCGAGATCCGCACCGGCCCCGGCTACGGCTCCGACATCGACCCGCTGGCCTACCTGCGCGCCAACGGCGTGCGCATCTGATCCCGTACGCCACCGCCTCGCTTCCCGTGCGTTCCGGTGCCGCGGCACCGGAACGCACGGGAAGCGGTGTCACTCGATGTCGCGCCGCTCCAGCGGGTGGGTCGCCGGGCCCTGGATCACCGAGCCGTCGGGGGCGAAGCGCGAGCCGTGGCAGGGGCACTCCCAGGCCAGTTCCGCGTCGTTGAAGTGGACCAGGCAGCCCAGGTGCGTGCAGCGTGCCGAGACGGCGTGCAGCCGCCCGTCGGCGTCGCGGTGGACGGCGCAGCGGCTCCCGCCGATCCGTACGACCGCGCCGCCGCCCGGGGCGATCTCGTCGACGGAGTCGGCGTGCGAGGGGCGCAGCCGGTCGCCGACGAAGTGCTTGGCGACGGTGGCCTGCAGGCCCAGCAGCGAGGGCGCCTCGCGGAAGCCGGGCAGCCGCCGGGGGTCGTACAGCTTCGCCCAGGCCGGCAGGTCCTCGCCGGTGACGTACCGGGCGAGCAGCCGGCCCGCCAGCACCCCGCTCGCCATGCCCCAGCCGCCGAAGCCGGTGGCGACGTAGGTGTGGCGCGCGCCGGGGTGGAAGGGCCCGATGTACGGCACCCGGTCGGTGGAGCTGTTGTCCTGGGTGGCCCAGCGGTGGACGACCCGGGCGTCGGGGAAGCGCTCGCGCGTCCAGGCCTCCAGGCTCTCGAAGCGCTCGGTGACGTCGGCCGTCCCCGGCAGGAACTTCTCGCCGGTGACGATGAGCAGCCGCTGTCCCTCCCCGTAGGGCGCGGTGCGCACCGAGCGGGTGTCGTTCTCGGGGGTGAGGTACATCCCGGCCGGGTCCTGTGCGGCGGGGATCGAGGCGGCGACGACCAGTTCGCGGTGCGGCTCCAGCCGGGAGAACAGCAGCGCCCGGTCGAAGACGGGGTAGTGGGTGGCGACGACGACGGCGTTCGCGGTGACCGTGGCGCCGTTCTCGGCGGTCACCCTGCACGGCTCGCCCTCCTCCAGGCCCACCACGCGGGTGCGCTCGGCGATCCGCCCGCCGCGCCGCACCAGGTCCCCGGCGAGCGCCATCAGGTACTTGCGCGGGTGGAACTGCGCCTGGTCGGCCACGCGCACCGCGCCCCGGACGGGGAACGGGAGCCCTGTCTCGGTGACGTAGACGGCGGGCAGGCCGGCCTCGGCGGCGGCCTCGGCCTCGGCCCGCAGTTTCTCGGCCGTCTCCTCGGACTCGGCCCAGGTGTAGGCGGGCACGCGCTCCAGCTCGCAGTCCACACCCAGCTCGGCGGCGGTCGCGGCCAGGTGCCCGATCGCGTCCTGCTGGGAGAGCGCGTACATCCGGGCGCCGTCGGCGCCGTGTTTGCCGCGCAGCTCGTCGTAGATCATGCCGTGCAGGGAGCTGACCTTGGCGGTGGTGTGGCCCGTGACCCCGGCGGCGATCCGGTCGGCCTCCACCACGGTGACCCGGCGGCCTGCGCGGGTCAGTTCCCAGGCGGTGCACAGGCCCGCGATGCCCCCGCCGACGACCACGACATCGGTGTCGGTCTCGCTGCCGGGCTCCAGCGGCGGGTGGGTGACCTCGGGGGTGACGGGGGCGGTCGCCAGCCAGTACGACTCGTTGTCGGCGGGGGATGCGCTCATGACCTGCGGTTCCCTCCGCGCTCGGGCCGTACGCCGGTCCCCTCGCCCTCGCCGGACGGGCCGACCTCGCCCACGCCCTCGGGCGGGCCGAACCGGTCGGCGTCGTCCTCGCCCCTGAGCTGGCCGATGTCGCGGCCCTCCTCGACGGTGTGGACGGCCGACTCCTCCGGGGCCAGCCCCTCGGCCGCGGACTCGTGGGAGAACACGTCCTGGTTGGCGGGCCGGTCGCCCAGCGGGTCGTCGCTGAGCTGGCCGGTCTCTTCCTCCGGGGGGCCGGAGGCCCGGGAGGTCTCCCCCACATCGGGTTCCTCCTCGGCCAGCCGGTCGCCCAGGGGCTTGCCCTCCAGCTGCTCGGAGTAGGTGGTGCCCCACTCCTCGGCGGCCACCGGGCGCTCGCCGGGGACGGGCATCTGCTGCGGATCGTTCATCCACTCCTGCTCGGGCATGCCGTTCTGCAGGTCGGGGATTCCCTCGTCCTCGGGGCGGCCGCCCGGGTCGTAGGGGGCGTCCAGTGCCGAGTCGCCGGGGCTGGGACCGGTGGCGGGTTCCCCCTCGGGCGGCAGGCCGGGGGTCTCGTCGTCGTTGACGGTGGCGTCCTCCTCCGCCAGCGCGGGCCTGCTCTCGTCGCCCGCGGCGGTGGGCTCGTTCTCGTCAGCCATGGTCGGTCTCCCTCCGGGTCCCGGTGTCGGTCAGGGGCGCGCACGCTTCGGTGATCCGGTCGGCTCTCATCGACCCGCCCGGTACCCGCCGGTACCGGGCGGAAACGCGCGGTGTGCCCCGTCCGGGCCCCGATCGCGCGGTTTCGGGGGTGGACGCAGGGGTACCCCGGCGCATCGCGTCCGGTGCCGGGGGAAGCAGGGCCGCGTGGCAGCCGTGGTGCGGTCGCGCCCCGGACGCGTCAGCGCAGTGGACGAGCAGGAGGAACCAGGTGACCTTCAACCCCTTGGAGCAGCGCGGCATCCCGCTGGACCGGCAGCTCCGCAACTGGCGTGAACTCGACGTCGAGCCGATCGACCCGAACCACGCCGACCCCTACACCCGCTGCCGCGTCATCACGATGAACGGCATCGAGGTGGAGGCGATCACGTTCAGCCACCACTTCGCCCGGGTGTGTCCGGACATGGACGTCAAGCGGCAGCTCGCCGAGGTGCGGTACATCGAGCAGCAGCAGCAGAAGACGGTCAACTGGCTGCTGCCGGGCCTGTCCTCGGTGCTGGAGACGACGATCGCCTACGAGCAGGTGGCCGTCGACCTCACCGCCTGGGTCGCCCGGATGGAACCGGACCCGTACCTCAAGCAGGCGTACCAGTTCGGCGTCCTGGAGGACTTCGACCACCTGTACCGGTACTCGAACCTGTACGAGATGATCGAGCACCGCAAGGCCGAGAAGATCGTCGACCAGCTCACCGAGGTCATCCCGGGCCGGCCGACCAAGTACCACCACCGCCACCCGGCCGACAACGTGCGCGACCCGTACGACAAGGACCGCACGGACCCGCTCTCCAAGCTGCACGCGCTGACGATCATGTCGGCCGAGCAGCAGACCATGAACTTCTACATGAACGTCGGTCCCCAGTACATGGAGCCCATCGCCCGCCAGCTCTACCAGGAGATCGGGCTCATCGAGGAGGAGCACGTCACGCACTACGAGTCCCTGGTGGACCCGGGCGAGACCTGGTGGGAGCGCCTGGTCAACCACGAGTACAACGAGTGCTACCTGTACTACTCGTTCATGCAGCAGGAGAGCGACCCGAAGGTCAAGGCGATCTGGGAGCTGCACCTGAACATGGAGCTGGAGCACCTGCGCATCGCCTGCGACCTGATGCGGCGGCACGACGGCCGCGAGCCGGAGGAGGTCCTGGCGCCGGAGCTGCCGAACGTCCTGACCTTCGAGCCCAACAAGGGCTACATCCGCGAGCTGCTGGCCACCCAGCTGGACCTGACGACGCTGGGCGCGGGGTACGTGCGCGAGGCGCACGAGCGTTTCGAGCGGATGCAGGAGCAGATCCACGGCGGCGAGGAGCCGCCGAGCGAGCGGGTGATCGACCGGCACCGGGAGATGTTCGGGGGCGAGTACCGGCTGAGCACCGAGGGCGAGCACCCGGACGCCTCGCTGCGCGAGCGCCAGCGGGCCTGAGCCCTTCCTCCCGCGCAATGCGGCCGGGCCGTCCACTCCGCGCGGAGTGGACGGCCCGGCCGCATTGCGCGGGAGGCCCCGGCGGCCCGTTCGGCGGCCGTCCATGGCCCGGCGTCGGCCTCAGTGCCGGCCCATGGCCTTGCGCACGGCGTCGCGGGCCCGGTCGGCCACGGCGGCCAGCGGGCCGACGGCCAGGTTCTCGGCGGCGGTCTCCACGCCGGGGTGCGGGCGGGTGGGCGCGGTCGCCTCCGCCGCCTTCAGCGCCCTGGCCATGGCGCGCAGCCGCTCGGGTTCGGTCTCGCGCGCGATGTGGATGAACTCGTAGCGCTCCTCGGCGCGGGCGTGCGCCTCCACGTCGTGCCGCAGCGTCTCCAGGCGGGTCATGAACTCGGGGCTGTCCGGGTCCATGTCCTCCAGGTCCTTCAGGACCTCCTTGGCCTTCTTCTCCTCCTCCAGGCGCTCCTCCACCACGCTCTCGCCGCCGTCGATGCTGCGCCGGGCATAGGGGTGGATCACCTCCTCCTCGGCGGTCTCGTGCACCGCCAGAAGCCTCACCAGGCGGTGGAAGGCGTCCCGCCGGGCGTCGCCCTCGGTCGCCTCCACCTCGTCGAAGAGGTTGCGGATCTCGCCGTGCTGCCGCATGAGCAGCGCCACCGCGCTCTCACCGTTCCCGTCGTGCCCGCCGTGTCCGCTGATGTCCGTCGTCTCCTGCCGTCCCGCCATGTGGGGGGTTTCCTTCCGTGAGCTGTCGTCGGCCGATCGCCCCGGGGGTCCGTACCGGATCCCGTCGCGCCACCGGGCCCTGCCGTCGGCCCGGTGGCGCTCGGTGCGAACGGTCGCGGTACCCGTGACCCCCACCCGAAAACCCCTGCTCGTTTCGCCGGGCCTGCCGGGGGTACCCACACTGCCGTGACCAGGGATGGAACCGCCGGGGGACTGACCATGGGGGTCGAGGAGGAGTTCCTCCTGGCCGACCCGACCACCGCCCGCACCGTGCCCGGTGCCCGGGCGGTGCTGCGCCGCGCCCACCACGAGGCGTCCGCCGCCGACGGCTCCGGCTACAAGGCGGAGTTCCTCTCCAGCCAGGTGGAGTCCGCCACCGGGGTGTGCACCTCCCTGGACGAGGTCCGCGGGGAGCTCGCGGAGGACCGCGCCCGGCTGGTGGACGCCGCCCGGGAGGAGGGCCTGCTGCTGCTGTCCTCCGGGGCGGCCGTGCTGAGCGACGGGCGGCCCCCGGTGGCCGAGGGCGAGCGCTTCCGCCGCATCTCGGAACTCTTCGCCGACATCGTGGACGACTACCAGGTGTGCGGCTGCCACGTCCATGTGGGCGTGCCTGACCGGGAGACCGCGGTGGCCGTGGTCAACCGGGTGCGCCGCTGGCTGCCGACGCTGCTGGCGCTGTCGGTGAACTCCCCCTTCTGCGAGGGACGCGACCGCGGCTACGCCAGCTGGCGCATGATGGAGCAGCTGCGCTTCCCCGCCGCCGGAATGCCTCCCCGCTTCCCCGACGCCGCCTCCCACGACGCCGAGGTGGAGCGGCTGGTGTCCTACGGCGCGCTGATCGACGACCGGATGAGCTTCTGGCTGATGCGCCCCTCGCCGTGGCTGCCCACGGTCGAGTTCCGGGTCGCGGACGCGGCGGCCACCGTCGACGACGCGGTACTCCAGGCCGCGCTGGGGCGCGCCCTGGTGCGCCGGGCCCTGGCGGAGCTGGAGGCCGGGGTGCCGGAGCCGGAACTGGACGAGCGGGCGGCCAGGGCCGCGGTGTGGGCCGCGGCGCGGTACGGGCTGCGGGGTGACGGCATCGACCCGGTCACCCGCGCCCGCGTGCCGGCCGGCGAACTGCTGGAGGCGCTGCTGCGGCACGTCGCGCCCGCCCTGGAGGAGACCGGCGACACCGAGGCCGTACGGCGGCTGCTGGACGCGGTGCGCGAGAACGGCACCGGGGCCGACCGGCAGCGGCGCGCCTGGGCGCGGGGCGGCCCCCGGGCGGTGGTGGAACTGCTGGCCGCCCAGACCGACGCGAGGGAGCACAAGCGAGCATGACGACCACCACCGGTACGGCCGCGGAGCAGGCCGTCAGCGCGTCCGGCGCCGCGTCCGGCATCCCCTCGGGCGCGGTCACGGCCCCACTCCCCTCACCGCGGGGCGCGTTGAGCGCAGCGGTGCTGGAGGCACTGGCCGCCCCGCCGCCCGCGCGGCTGCCGTCGTCCCTCGGGGCGGCGGTGGAGGAGGCCGATCCGTACGGCGAGGACCTGCAACTGGCCCTGTACGTCTGCTACGAGCTGCACTACCGGGGCTTCGCGGGCGTGTCGGCCGAGTGGGAGTGGGACCCGGACCTGCTGCGGCTGCGCGCCGGTCTGGAGCGGGTCTTCCTGGCCGCCCTGCGCCGCGACACCCTCACCGGCACGGCCTCGGACTCGGACGTGACCGCCGCGCTGGAGCCGCTGCTGGTGGAGCCGGCCGAGGGCGGCGGGGTGTCGGACTTCCTGCTGCGCGAGGGCGAGTGGTGGCAGATGCGCGAGTACATCGCCCACCGCTCGGTCTACCACCTCAAGGAGGCCGATCCGCACGCCTGGGTCATCCCCCGTCTCGACGGCCAGGCCAAGGCGTCGCTGGTGGCGGTGGAGTACGACGAGTTCGGCGGGGGCCGCGGGGAGCGGGTGCACGCGCGGCTGTTCGCGGACCTGATGGCGGGCGCGGGCCTGGACCCGTCCTATCTGCGCTACCTCGACGACGTGCCCGCCCCGATCGTGGCCGGGGTGAACCTGATGTCGCTGTGCGGGCTGCACCGGGCCCTGCGCGGTGCGCTGGTGGGCCACTTCGCGGCGGCCGAGATCAGCACCGCGCCCAGCGCCCGGAAGATGGCCAGGGCGCTGGAGCGGATGGGCGCCGCTCCCGAGTGCGTGCTGTTCTTCACCGAGCACATCGAGGCGGACGCCGTGCACGAGCAGGTGATGCGCCGGGACGTCATCGGCGACCTGCTGGCGCGCGAGCCGGAGTTGGCCGCCGACGTCGTGTTCGGCATCCGCGCCACCGAGCTGCTGGAGGAGCTTCTGGCGGACCGCCTGCTGGACGCCTGGCGCCGCGGCGCCACCTCGCTGCGGCGTCCGCTGGACGCCTGAGCCGGCTCCGGGGCGGAGCCGGGGCGGGGCGGCGGCGGCCGGCGGTCAGCCCCGGTCCGCGCCCCGGCCCTTTTCCGGGTCCGTCTCCGACTCCGTGTCCGGGGCCGAGTCCGAGTCCGTGTCCGCCGCCGTGGGCCTCGGGCGGCGCTCCTTGCGGCGGTGGCTGGTGTCGCACCACGGGTAGCGGTGGCTGCGGCGGCAGGCGCACAGGGCGACCGTGAAGCGGTCCGACCGGGCGACGCGGCCGTCGGGGAGGACGACCTCCACCGGTCCCTCCACCAGCACCGGGCCCTCGGGGTCGATCACCACGCGCCGGGCACGGCCCTCCCCCGCGGGCTCAGGGACGGTCGGCACGGACCACCACCAGTTCCTCTGTCCGCTGCCCCGGCGCGATCAGGCCCCGCTCCTCCAGCCAGGCGGCGCGTTCGCGCAGCACCGGGCCGAACGGAATGGTGGTGCGGGCCACCACCGAGGACTTCAGCCCCTGCTCGCGCAGCAGGTCGAGCGTCACCCGGGTGCCGCACAGCGCGGAGTGGACCATCAGCATCGTGCCGCCCCGCGCCAGCAGCGAGGGCGCGTACGCGCACAGCCGGTCCAGCACCGCGCGGCCGTCCGGCCCGCCGTCCCAGCACATCGCCGCGCCCCTGCGGGGCAGTTCGCGCCGCGGGGAGGGCACGTACGGCGGGTTGGTGAGGACCACGTCGAAGGGGCGCCCGTGCTCCGCCTCCGCCAGGGCGTCGGTGAGATCACCGCGCCGCACCGTCAGCGGCAGCCGGTGCAGCCAGGCGTTGCAGCGGGCGGCGAGCACGGCCCGGGGCGAGGCGTCCAGCGCCACAGCCTCGGCCGCGCCCATGCGCAGGGCGGTCATGGCGAGCACTCCGGTGCCCGTGCAGAGGTCCAGGACGCGGGCGCCGGGGGCGAGCGCGGCGTCGTGCAGCGCCTGCCTCAGCAGCCAGGTGTCGTCCTGCGGCGCGTACACCCCGGGGGGCCTGAGCAGCAGCATGAACACCGGATACCTCGTTTGCCGCTCCCCTAACGTGCCCGTCCCGGGCCCGCGGGCCGGTGACTGGCCCGCGCGCACCGGGGTACCCGGCCGTCTCCCTGTGGAAAGAGGTGGAGAGCGATGAAGGCAGTGGTCTGGCACGGTCGGCGCGACGTACGGGTGGACGAGGTCCCCGACCCGGCGGTTCGCGAGCCGACGGACGCGGTGGTGCGGATCACCTCGAGCGGGCTGTGCGGCTCGGACCTGCACCTGTACGACGTGCTGACCCCGTTCATGACGGAGGGCGACATCCTCGGGCACGAGCCGATGGGCATCGTGGAGGAGGTCGGCCCCGAGGTGCCGAACCTCTCCCCCGGCGACCGCGTGGTGATGCCGTTCCAGATCGCCTGCGGCACCTGCTTCATGTGCTCGCAGGACCTCCAGACCCAGTGCGAGACCACCCAGAACCGCAGGTTCGGCACCGGCGGCTCGCTCTTCGGCTACACCAAGCTCTACGGTCGGGTACCCGGCGGCCAGGCCCAGTACCTGCGGGTGCCGCAGGCGCACTACGGGCCGATCAAGGTGCCCGAGGGCCCCGCGGACGACCGCTTCCTGTACCTGTCGGACGTGCTGCCGACGGCCTGGCAGGCGGTGGCGTATGCGGACGCGCCCAAGGGCGGCTCGCTGGCGGTGCTGGGCCTGGGCCCCATCGGGGACATGTGCTGCCGGATCGCGCTGCACCTGGGGGTGGAGAAGGTGATCGGCGTCGATCTGGTGCCCGAGCGGCTGGAGCGGGCCCGGGCGCGCGGCGTGGACGTGCTGGACCTCACCGAGCACGACGACGTCGCCGACGCCGTCCGGGAGAAGACCGGCGGGCGCGGCGCGGACGCGGTCATCGACGCGGTGGGCATGGAGGCCCACGGCAGCGCGGTCGCCGAGGTGGCGCAGAAGTCGGCCGGGCTGCTGCCGAAGAAGATCGCCGAGAAGCTGATGACCACGGCGGGCGTGGACCGGCTGGCCGCCCTCCGGCTCGCCATCGACGCGGTGCGGCGCGGCGGCACCATCTCGATCATCGGCGTCTACGGCGGGATGACCGACCCGCTGCCGATGCTCACCCTGTTCGACAAGCAGATCCAGCTGCGGATGGGCCAGGCCAACGTCCGGCGCTGGGTCCCGGAGGTCCTGCCGCTGCTGACGGACGAGGACGTGCTGGGCGTGGACGACTTCGCCACCCACCACGTGCCGCTGGAGAAGGCTCCCGAGGCGTACGAGATGTTCCAGAAGAAGGCCGACGGGGCGGTGAAGATCATTCTTCGGCCGTAGGCCCGGCCGCCCTCCTCCAGCCCCCTCTCCGCGGGCCCGCCCGGCCTCGTTCGGCGAGGTCTTCCGCGGGGCCTTCGACGGGGCGGCGCGGGCCGGAAGACCGGACCCTCACGGCCCGCGCCGCCCTCCCCCTCCCATGCTCCCCCGGCGCTGGCGCCTGCGGCGCACCAGGACCACGACCAGGTCGATCAGCCCCACCACGGTCAGCACGGCGCAGATCCAGGCGATGGTGCGCAGCGAGCCCGCGCTGGGGCTGTCGCCCGGCCCGGAGTCCGCCGCCCAGAGGGCGAAGAACACCGTCCCGGCCAGGAAGACCGGGGTGTACAGGACGGACAGCAGCAGCCGCAGGCCCAGTGGGCTGCGGGCCGTCACGGGCTCGGTGCCGGTGCGCGACCGGCCGGGGATCCGCATACGGGTGCACCTCCTCGGCTCGGGGGTCCTTCCGGGCCCTCCCGGGCCCTCGGCCGCGCCGGGTACCCGCCACCGCTCCCGGCCATGCAGCCGCGGCGGGCGGCGCGGCGCTGTTGCCCCGGGCTCGCGCCTGCTGACAGGGTTTCCGGGGTCCGAGCGTCCCCGGATACCACGGAGGCTCCATGCCCGTCCGGCATTTCCGCAGCGCCCGTAGTCCCCGTCTTCCGCGCTCCCCGTTCCGCCGCCGCGCCGGTGCCGCGGCGGCCTCGGCTCCGTCGCCGTCCGCCTCCCCCGCCCCGGCGCCGGTTCTGGCCCTGGCTCTGGTTCTGACACTGCCGGCCCTCCTGCTCGCGCCGCCCGCCGCCGCGGCGCAGGCCGCCGACACCGGCCGTGAGCCGCCGGCGAAGCGGCCCGTCGCCACCGGGTACGGCGGTGCGGTCTCCAGCGTCGACCCGTACGCCTCCCGCGCCGGTCTGGAGGTGCTGCGCGCGGGCGGCAACGCGGTGGACGCCGCCGTGGCCACCGCGGCGGCGCTCGGTGTCGTCGAGCCCTACTCGGCGGGTGTCGGGGGCGGCGGCTACCTCGTCCACTACGAGGCGCGCACCGGCCGCGTCCACACCCTCGACGGCCGGGAGACCGCCCCGGCCGCCATGCGGCCGGACTCCTTCCTCGACCCGGCCACCGGCAGGCCGATCCCCTTCGACGAAGCGGTCAACTCCGGTCTGTCGGTGGGCGTTCCCGGCACTCCCGCGACCTGGGAGGCGGCCCTGGACAGGTGGGGCACCGTCTCCCTGGCCAGGGCCCTGCGGCCCGCCGTCCGCCTCGCCGAGCGCGGCTTCACCGTCGACGAGGAGTTCCGCGCCCAGACGGAGCTGAACGAGGACCGCTTCCGCGACTTCACCTCCACCGCCGAGCTGTTCCTGCCCGGCGGTGAACTGCCCGAGGTCGGCTCGCGGTTCCGCAACCCCGGCCTGGCCGGCACCTACCGGCTGCTGGCCCGCGAGGGCGCGGAAGCGCTCTACCGGGGGCGGCTCGCCCGCGAGATCGCCGGCACCGTCCGCAGGCCGCCCGTGGCGCCGGACGCCGACCGCAGGGTGCGGCCGGGCCTGATGACCGCCGGCGACCTCGCGCGGTACCGCGTACTGCACCAGCGGCCGGTGAAGGTGGACTACCGGGGCCTGGAGGTGTACTTCATGGCCCCCTCCTCCTCCGGCGGCACCACCGCCGGCGAGGCGCTGAACATCCTGGAGGGCTTCGACCTCGCCGGGGCGGACCGCGTCCAGGCGCTCCACCACTACCTGGAGGCCGGCCGGATCGCGTACGCCGACCGCAACCGCTGGGTGGGCGACCCGGCGTTCTCCGACGTGCCCACCGAGGAGCTGCTGTCGGAGCGCTTCGCCAAGGAGCGGGCCTGCCTGATCGACCCGGACCGGGCGCTGACCAGCCCGCTGGCGCCCGCCGACCCGCGCGACCCGGACTCCTGGGAGTGCTCCGCGGGCAGGGGCGGCGGCGAGGACCACGAGGGCCCGTCCACCACCCACCTGGTCACCGCGGACCGCTGGGGCAACGTGGTGTCGTACACGCTCACCATCGAGCAGACCGGCGGCTCGGCCATTACCGTGCCGGGCCGGGGCTTCCTGCTCAACAACGAGCTGACGGACTTCGACTTCACCCCCCTGTCGCAGGAGGTGGCCGGTCCGAACCTGCCCGGCCCGGGCAAGCGGCCGCGCAGCAGCATGACGCCCACGATCGTGCTGGAGGACGGCCGTCCGCTGCTGGCGCTGGGCTCGCCGGGCGGCTCCACCATCATCACCACCGTGCTGCAGACCCTCGTCAACCGGCTCGACCTGGGCATGACGCTGCCCGAGGCGGTCGCCGCGCCGCGGCTGTCGCAGCGCAACACCACGGCCACGCTGGCGGAGCCGGCCTTCCTGGAGTCCGCCGCCGAGCGGGCGCCGCTGGAGCGGCTGGGCCACCGGTTCGCCCTTCCGCCGTCGGCGTTCACCCCGTCTCCGGAGATCGGCGCGGTCGCCGCGCTGGAGGTGCTGCCCGACGGGCGGGTGCGGGCCGTCGCCGAGCCGGAGCGGCGCGGCGGGGGCTCGGCGATGGTGGTGCGCCCCTCCCGCTGACGGCCCCGGCGCAGCTCAGGTCTCGCGCCCCCGTCCGCCCCCGCCCTCACCGGTGTCCGGGGCGTCCGGGGGCGCGAGCCGCCGGGCCAGCTCGTCCACCGTGAGGGTGTGCCGCTCCACCGCGCCGGTGCGGTAGGCGATCCGGCCGACGATCTGGCCGAGGACGGGCACGGTGGTCAGCTGGAAGACCGCGATGAGCAGCAGCAGCCCGGCGTACGGCAGGGGCACCCGCAGGGCCGCTCCGATCAGGATCAGCAGCAGACCCAGGTTCTGCGCCTTGGCGGCCGCCTGGAGCCGGGTGACGGTGTCCGGGAAGCGCACCAGTCCGACGCCTCCCAGCAGGCAGAAGACGGCACCGCACAGCAGCAGGACGGCCGTGGCGGCCTCCAGGGCCGTCTGGACGAACCCGTTCACCGCATGTCCTCCCGCTCCTCGGCGAGCCGCGCCGCCGTCACCGACCCGATGAAGCCGAGCAGCGCCAGCACCAGCAGGACGAGTACGGCCGAGGTGTACTCCCACACCGCCACCGCCACGGCGGCCCCGGCGACGACCGTCGTCACCAGGATCTCCACCGCCACGATCCGGTCCAGCGCGTGCGGGCCGCGTACCAGGCGGTGGACCACCAGCACGGCGGTGACTCCGAGCAGGGCCAGGGCGACGGTCGCGACCACGCTCACCTCCGCTCCTCCTCTCCCCCGTATCCCCGCTCCCGCCGGTCCGGGTCCTTCCGCATCCCGGCGGGGCCGATGGTCCGCACCACCCACCGCTCGGCCGTCGCGACCTCGCCGCGGCGGCGGTCCACCTCCCGGGCGTCTCGGGCGGGCAGCGCGTGGACGTAGAGCCGCCGCCGGTCCCGGTCGATCTCCAGCACGAGGGTGCCCGGCGTCAGCGAGGCCATGTTGGCGGTGGCGGCGATCATCAGGTCGCTCTCCGACCGCAGCGGGACCTCCAGCACCGCGGCTCGCACCCGCGGGCCGCGCCGTACCGCCTCGAGGGCCACGGCGACGGCCGATCCGACCAGTCCGACCAGCAGGTGCGCGGGCAGCAGGAGCAGCCACAGCGGGTGGAACCTCGCCCGCCGGGCGATCGAGGGCAGCGGGAAGAGGACCACCACCAGCAGGGCCACCACCGCCCCGCCCGCCAGCACGACCGGGCTCACCGAGCCCCACAGCACGATCCACAGCACCCACAGCCACAGGGCCAGGGACCACTGCCGGGATGTCCGGCGCGGAGGGCCGCCCCGGGCCCCCGGGGTGCTCGCGGTCCCGCGTGCCTGCTCGTCCTCCGGGCTCATCCGCCCCTCCTGTCCGGATCACCGAGTACGGCCTCCTGGTACGTACTGCGCTCCAGGAGGTCCACCGCCGCCCGTTCGCCGAGCCGTGCCAGCGGCCCGGCGCCCGCCGCCACCACCACGCCGATCAGCACGGCGCCGGCCGTGGCTGCGAACATCAGCCGCAGCCCTCTCATACGTCCGCGCGCGGCGGGCGGGCGCTCCCCGCCGGCCGCGAACGCCGCCCGCCACACCCGGGCCATCACGTACAGGGTGAGGAGACTGGTGAGCAGGGCGGCGGCCAGCAGTGCCAGGACGGCCGCGCCCCCCTGCTCCACGCCGGCCTGGAGCAGGGCGAGTTTGGCCACGAAGCCGGACAGTGGCGGGATCCCGGCCAGGCTGAGGGCGGCGAGCGCGAACAGCCCGGCCAGCAGCCCGGGCGCCGGCGCCGTCCGGGCCAGCCGGGACAGCTTGGCGGTGCCGCTCCAGCCCACCACCAGTCCTGCGATCAGGAACAGCGCGGCCTGGGCCGCGATGTGGTGGACGGCGTACAGGACGGTTCCGGTGAGGCCGCCGACGGTGTACAGCGACAGCCCGAAGAGCATGAACCCGATGTGGCTGACCAGCACGAAGGACAGCAGCCGGTTGACGTCCTGCTGGGCGACGGCGCCCACGATGCCCACCAGGAGCGTCAGCGCCGCCGCGATCAGCAGCGGGGTCCAGGTCTCCGAGCGCGGGAAGAGCAGCGTCTGGGTGCGCACCATGGCGTACAGGCCGACCTTGGTCAGCAGCGCCGCGAGCACGGCGGTGATCGGTGCCGGGGCGGTCGGATAGCTGTCCGGCAGCCAGAAGTGGAGCGGTACCACGGCCGCCTTGATGCCGAAGACGATCAGCAGCAGCAGGCTGAGCACGCTGCGGATCCCCTCGGGGAGGGCCGGGACGCGGTCGCCGAGGTCGGCGAGGTTGACCGTGCCGGTGGCCGCGTAGATCAGCCCGATGGCGGTGAGGAAGAGCAGCGAGGACAGCAGGCTGGTGATGGTGTACGTCATCCCGGCCCGGATGCGGCCCTCCCCGGCGCCCAGGTTGATCAGCACGTAGGAGGAGGCGAGCATCAGCTCGAAGGCCACGAACAGGTTGAACAGGTCGCCGGTGAGGAACGCCAGCGCGACCCCTGCCACCAGCAGCAGGTAGGCCGGGTGGAAGGGGGTGCGGGGCAGGTCGCCCTCGGCGGTGCCCTGGCCGATGGCGAAGACCAGCACGGCCAGGGACACCGCCAGCGCCACCACCAGCAGCAGTGCCGACAGCCGGTCCGCCACCAGGGAGATCCCGGCCGGTGCCGGCCAGCCTCCGACGGAGAGCACCAGCGGACCGCGCCGGTCGGCGAGCACCAGCAGTGCGGCGGAGACGGCCAGCACCGCCGTCAGGGTCCCGGTGCCCAGCAGCCGCTGGGCGGCGGCGCTGCGCCACACGGCCTGGGACAGGCCCGCCGCCAGTACGGGCAGCAGGACGGGGGCGATCAGCAGCCAGTCGGTCACGACTCCAGCGCCTCCTCCCCCACCCTGCGGTCCTCGACGTCGTCGCGGACCTCGTCGTGGCCCTGGATCCGCCAGCTGCGGTAGACGAGCGCGAGCAGCAGGACGGTGACGCCGAAGGTGATGACGATGGCGGTGAGCGCCATGGCCTGCGGCAGCGGGTCGGCGAACGTCTCCGGTGCGTGCCCCTCCCCGGTGATGGGGGGGTCGCCCGGCGGGCCCGCGGCCATCAGCACCAGCAGGTTGGTGCTGTGTCCCAGCACCAGGAAGCCGAACAGCAGGCGCATCAGGGAGCGCTGGAGCAGCAGGTGGAAACCGATGGCGAACAGGCCGCCCACCACCAGGGCCGTCGTCAGGTCGAGTGCTCTCATCAGGCGCGGCTCCCGGTAGCGGTGGCTGGGGTGTCGGGTGTGCCGCCGGACTTCCCGGCGGCCTCCTCGGGGGTCTCCTGCGCGGGGCCGACAGCGGACAGCAGTTTCAGGCAGACGCCGGTGACCAGCAGGTACACCCCGGTGTCGAAGACCAGGGTGGTGGTCGCCTCCAGGTGTCCCAGCACCGGCAGCGTCACGCTCACCAGCGCGCCGCCCAGCGGTTCGCCGCCGAAGGCCAGCGGGGCCAGTCCGGCGGTCGCCGCGAGGGCCAGTCCGCCGCCGGCCACCAGCCGGGGGTCGAGCGGGACGGCGAACGCGCTGTCGGCGCGCCCGCCCACCAGATAGCGCAGGGTGAACGCCTGCCCGGCCACCAGCCCCCCGGCGAAACCGCCGCCGGGGCGCAGGTGCCCGGAGTAGAGCAGGTAGAGCGAGAGCACCAGCACGGACGGGAACAGCAGCCGGGTCAGGATCTCCAGCAGCAGGGACCGGTCGTGGGCGGGCAGCTCCCGTGCCTCGGGCAGCCACTGCTCGTGCGGCAGGGCCCACCGCGCGGTGGGCTCGTAGCGGTCCGCGGCCGGCGGCCGGGCCCGGATGGTCGCGGCCCTGCCGCCGAGCACCCCGATCAGGGCGCCCACCCCGATCGCCGTCACCAGCAGCACGGCGATCTCGCCGAGGGTGTCCAGGGCCCGGAAGTCCACGATGACGGCGTTGACGACGTTGTGGGCCCCGGCCTCCTCCACGTGGTCGGTGTAGAACTCGGAGACGGCCGGCTCCCGGCGGACGGTGGAGACGGCGAGGGCGAGGACCGCGACGAGCGCGCCGGCGGCCGTGGCCACCGCCAGGCGCAGCCGGCGTACGCGGCGGGAACCGGTGCGGGCTCCGAGCTCGGCAGGCAGTCCGCGCAGCACCAGCACGATGACCACCAGGGTCAGCGTCTCGATGAGGAACTGGGTGAGCGCCAGGTCCGGGGCGCCCTGGACCAGGAACAGCCCGGCGACCCCGTAGCCGACCGCGCCGGCCAGCAGCGCGGCCGCCAGCCGGTGCCGGGCGGCCGCGAGCGCCAGTGCGGTGATCAGCACGACGGCCGCCAGCGGCACCTGGACGGCCGAGTTCCACAGCGGCGGGGCGGGCAGCGGGACGTCCCTCAGCAGCAGGGCGGCCCCGGGCACCAGCAGCACGGTCGCCAGCAGCACGGTGAGGTAGACCGGCAGGGAGCCGACCTGGGTGCGGCGGGTCAGCCACGCGGCCGCCCCGTCGAGGCCGCGGACCGCCTGGCGGTAGCTCCCCTGCGCGTCGGGGGCGCGGGGGGACCTGTCGCGCACCGCGGACAGGGCCGGGCGCAGGCGGTACAGCAGGAGGCCGGCGGCCAGTGCGGCGGCGGAGAGCAGCAGGGCGGGGCTCGGCCCGTGCCAGAGTGCGAGGTGGTACGGCTCCTGGGGGGACGGCAGCAGCGCGGCGTAGGGCTCGGTGAGGGCCTCGGTGCCCGTGTACCACACGCCCAGGCCCAGGGTGGCCGCCACCAGGGCGGTGATGGGCACGGCCATGCCGAGCGCCCGGTCGCCGGGGTCCTCCTGCGGTGTCGGCTCCACGCCGGGCAGGCTCGCGAAGGCGCCCCACAGGTAGCGGATGGCGTAGGTCACCGTGAGCGCGGAGCCGGCCGCCAGGGCGGCCAGCACCCACTCCTCGCCCGCCCCGGGGCCGTTCCGGGCCGCGTTCCAGAAGGTGTCGAGGTACGCCTCGTGGCCCAGGTAGCCGGCCAGCGGCGGCAGTCCGGCCATGGAGGCGGCGGCGAGCGCGGCCAGGGTCAGCAGGACCGGCCTGCGGCGGCCCAGGCCGGAGAGCCGGCCGATCTCGCGGGTGCCGGTGTGGTGCTCGACCAGGCCGGTGATCAGGAACAGCGACGCCTTGAAGGTGGCGTGCGCCAGCAGCATCACCTCTCCGGCGAGGGCGGAGTCGCGGGTTCCGTAGCCGAACAGCGCGATGAGCAGGCCGAGCTCGCTGATCGTCCCATAGGCCAGGACTCGTTTGAGGTCGCTCTCCCACAGTGCCCGCCAGGCGCCGACGACCAGCGACAGCAGACCGACGGTCAGCACCAGGGGGCGCCAGGGCTCGGTGTCGGCGAAACCGGGCGCCAGCCGGGCCGTCAGGTAGACGCCCGCCTTGACCATGGCGGCGGCGTGCAGATAGGCGCTCACCGTGGTGGGCGCGACCATCGCGGCGGGCAGCCAGCCGTGCAGGGGGAACTGCGCCGACTTGGTGAACACGCCCACCAGGACGAGCACCAGCGCGGCGGGCACGTATCCGCCGTCCGGCGGATCGGCGACCAGTTCCGAGATCCGGTAGGTGCCGGCCGCCTCCCCCAGCATCACGAAGCCGAGCAGCATCGCCAGGCCGCCGCCGGTGGTGACGACCAGCGCCTGCTGGGCCGCCTCGCGGTGCTCCCGGGTCCTGCCCCGGCCGGCGATGAGCAGGAACGACACCACGGTGGTCAGTTCCCAGAAGACGTACAGGACCAGCAGGTTGTCGGCGGTGACCAGGCCGAGCATGACGCCGGCGAAGGCCAGCAGCAGCGCGGACTCGCGGCCGTGCCCCTCGGAGGTGTAGCGGGCGCCGTAGACCAGGACGGCGGCTCCGACGCCGCTGATGACGCCCGTCATCAGCAGTGAGAGCGCGTCCAGCCGCAGGAAGACCTCGAGGCCCAGCGAGGGCGCCCAGCCGAAGTGCTCCACGGGCGTGTCCCCGTCGAGCACGGAAGGGGCGAGGGCCGCCGCCCAGACCAGTGTGGCCAGCGGCACCAGGGCGGCCACCCACCACACGGCACGCCCGGCGCGCGGCGCGAGGGCGGGGAGGAGGGCGGCCACGGCGGCGTGGGCGGCGATCAGAACCAGCAAGGGCACTCCCGGGTGAACCACGCATGACCGAACAGAGCGTACATAAAGGAACATCTACCGCGTGGCCGTGCACCCTTCAGCGGTGCGGTCGCGCCGGGCCCGGGCCGGGACGCGGGCCTGGGTGACGCCGTGTCAGCCCTCCGCCCGCTCGCACACCTCGCACAGCGCCCGGCGGGCCTCCGGTGTCTGGGTGACCTGGCCCATCCCCCGCGGCTCCCTGACGAGCTGGGAGTCGATCCGCAGGTGTTCGGGGCACAGGCCCAGATGGCAGCGCGAGCACACCGCGACGGCGGTGGTGGTGCGGTCCCGTGTCAGGCACTCGTAGCAGTTCATGGCCTCGGTCCGTTCTCGTCCAGTGCGTGGCCGCGCAGCCCCAGCGACTCCTCCAGTTCGCGGATGCGCGCGTCCAGCCGTTCGGCCCGGTCGGCGCGCTCGTAGGGGGTCAGCGGGGGCCTCCCCGTGATCACCAGCGTGGCGCAGCGGTAGAAGAGGTAGGCCGGCACGACGACCGGCCAGGCCATCCCGTACAGGAACGCCGTCGACACGGTGGCCGACTGGCCCTGCCGCCGGAATCGCTCGACCGGATCCTCGTCCGCGTGCCAGTCGCGCTCCAGCGCGATGACTCGGGCCCGCTCGATGCCGTACACCACACGGGCCGTCAGAAGAGCGACCGACAGATAGGCCGCTAACAGCAACAGCAGACCGACCAACACGCCGCACCGTCCCTCCTTCCGCACTCCGCGCAGTACCCGGGACGGAGGGGTGGAAACACCGGGTGTGTGCCCGTTTCGGCCCCGGTGGGCAGAGCCCGGGACGGGGGTGGCGTGACGGGCCGGACCGTTTCCCCGGGGGGGCGCGCGGGTACTCCGCGCCGGGCCACAGCACCTGTCGTGAGGAGGAGCGAGATGGCTGGACGGGGCACATCGCCCGGCGCCGCCGCGGAGGAGGACGTGGTGGCCCTGCTGATGCGGCGGCACGACGAGATCCGGGAGCAGTTCGACGCCGTGGAGGCGGCCGCCGGTGACGACGGCCGCCGGGCGGCGTTCCGGCGGGGGTTCGCGGCACTGCGCGAGGAGGCGGAGTCGCACGCGCGCGCCGAGGAGCGGTACGAGTTCCCCCCTCCGGAGGCCGGGAGCGGCCCCGATCGGCGCAGGGCGACGGCACGGTCCGTGCGCGCCGCGGAGTCGGCGGCGCCCACCCGCCCGTACCCGGCGGCCGTGCCGGACGGCGAAGACGCGGGGGCCGGCCGGTTCGCCGCCGTGGTGGACCGGGCCCGGGACGCGCGGCACGGGGAGGGGCTGTGAGCGGGGCGCTGGCCGGGAGCGGCGCGGGCAGGGGCGCGGACAGCCGCGCGGGGGACGGTCTGCGCGTGGTCGTCCTGGGCGCGACCGGCAATGTGGGCACCTCGGTGGTGCGGGCCCTGGGCGACGACCCGCACATCGGCTCGGTGCTCGGCGTCGCCCGCCGCACACCGCTGTGGACGCCGCCGAAGACCGAGTGGGCGAGTGCGGACATCGGGGCCGGCGGCGACGGCGAGGACCCGGCCGGGCGGGCCGCCGAGGAACGGCTGACGGATCTGTTCCGGGGCGCCGACGCCGTGGTCCACCTGGCCTGGCTGATCCAGCCCACGCGCGATCCGCTGGTCACCTGGCGCACCAACGTGCTGGGCACCGCCCGGGTGCTGCGCGCGATGGCGGCCGCCGAGGTGCCCGCGCTGGTGTACGCCTCATCGGTGGGCGCCTACTCACCCGGCCCCGTGGGCCGCGCGGTGGACGAGACCTGGCCGACCCACGGCGGCCGGCCGGACGCCGCGTACTGCCGGGAGAAGGCGTACGTGGAGCGGCTGCTGGACGGCTTCGAGCGCGACCACCCCCGGGTGCGCGTGGTGCGGATGCGGCCGGGCTTCCTGTTCAAGCGGGAGGCCGCGAGCGAGCAGCGCAGGCTGTTCGCCGGCCCGTTCCTGCCGCAGCGGCTGGCCGGACTCGGCGCGGTGCCCGCCGTACCCGCCCTTCCGGGGATGCGCTTCCAGGTGATGCACACCGACGACGCCGCCGAGGCGTACCGGCTCGCGGTCCTGAAACCGGTGCACGGCGCCTTCAACCTGGCGGCCGGTCCCGTGGTGGACGCCTCCGTGCTGGCCGACGTACTGGGCGCCCGTGCGGTGCGGATGCCGCTGGGGCCGGTGCGGGCCGCGGCGGGCCTGGCGTGGCGGCTGCGGCTGGTGCCCTCGCCGCCGGAGCTGCTGGACGCGTTCCTGCGGCTGCCGGTGATGGACTGCGCGCGGGCCGCCGAGGAGCTGGGCTGGCGGCCCCGGCGGTCGGCACAGGAGGCGCTGCGGGAACTGCTGCGCGGGATGCGCGAGGTGGCGGGGGCGCCCACCGCTCCGCTGGCGCCCGTCGTGGAGGGCGGGCGGCGGCACGAGATCGCCACCGGGGTGGGCGGGCGGCCCTGACCCGGCCGCCCGCTCCCGGCCGCCGCCGCGGGCGGGTGGCCGGGCGGCTACCGCCGCCCGCTCCGCCGTACGTGTCCGGCACCGGCGCCGTACGTCCCGGGGCCGGTGCCGGTTCCCGGCAGCAGCAGTCTCGCCAGCGCGCCGCCCTGGTCCCGGTCAAAGGCGCGGCGGAAGGCGTGCCGGCGGCGCCCGGCCGCCGCCCGGCCCTCGGCCAGGCACCACCGCCACCAGCGGTCCAGCTCCTCGTGGGTCAGCCGCTCGGCCGGGACCAGGGCCGGCCACCGGTGCACCCGCGCCTGGGCGGTCACCTTCGCGCCGCCGGCCACCGGGTCGACGGCCAGGGCCGGGACCCCGGCCCGCAGGGCGAGCACCAGGCCGTGCAGCCGGTCGGTCACCACGACGTCGAGCCGGGCCAGGACGGACTGGAGCTGGGCGGGGGTGCCGCACAGCCGCCAGTCGCCGTCCGCCAGGCGGGTGTCCAGCTCCACCCGGGCGCAGTCGGTCCGCGCCAGCCACCCGGTGACCCGGTCGGCGACCTCCTCGTGGCGGCGGCGGCCCCCGTACTCCCCCTGCCCGCGGGTGAGGATCACGCCGGCCACCGGGGCGGCGGGCGCCGCGGGCGCGGCGGCGGCCAGGTCGGCGGTGGGCCGCACCCCCTCGGCGTCGCGCGGCAGCACATGGTGGAAGCCGCGTACGGCGGGGTCCCCGGGGTCGATGACCGACACGCCCACGGCGATGCGCACGCAGTCCGGGTAGCGCTCGTGGAGCCCTGCGACCTGGGGTCCGTGCAGCGGGCCGCAGACGAAGACCACATGGGTGTACCGCGCCGGGTCCGCGTCCTCCAGATGCGGCCCGTCCGGCCGGAAGCCCGGGCTCCAGGCGGTGTCATGGGGTATGCCGGAGCGGTCCAGCACCTCCCGGACGCGCTCCAGCGCCAGCACGTCGCCGGCCGTGGCCTCGCCGTGCAGGAAGGTGAACCAGCCGGTGAGCAGCGCTCTGGGCCCTCCCGCCGTCCCGGCCGTTCCGGGTGTTCCGGCCGCTTCGGGTGTTTTCGGCTTCGCCATCCGGGGACTCGGGGTCACAGCGCCACTGCGTAGGCGATGAAGAACCCTGCGACGAGCACGGTCAGGACCAGCAGCAGGACCAGTGGCACCGGCCCCCAGCCGCTGGGCGTGTTGGCGTTCTGGTCCGGGGCGCCCGCGGGCGTGCTGCTCTCGCCGGGCGGCGTCTCGCCCGGCGGCACCCCGCCGCCGTTCTCGAGACCGGGCGACCGCCGGGGGTCCGGGTCCGGATGCGTTTCGCTCATGGTCTCCGAGTGCGCAGCAGGACGCCCCCTTACACCAGCTCCGGGCAACAAAAGCGGGGAACGAGAGGGAGAGTGCCGATGATGGGTGAACGTGACCGGCGGCGGGCCGTGGTGACCGGCGGTGCCGGGTTCGTGGGTTCGCACCTGTGCGAGCGCCTGCTGGACGACGGCCTGGCGGTGACGGCCGTGGACAACCTGCTCTCGGGGTCCGAGAGCAACCTCGCGCACCTGCTCGGCCGGGACGGCTTCGCCTTCGTGCGGCGCGACGCCTGCGCGCCGGGCGCCCTGGCTGACCTGCCCGGCGGCCCCTTCGACCTGGTCTTCCACCTGGCCTGCCCGGCCTCGCCCGCGGACTACCTGCGGCTGCCGCTGGAGACCCTGGAGACGGGCAGCAGCGGCACCCGCAACGCCCTGGAGCTGGCCGAGCGCGACGGCGCGCGGATGGTGCTGGCCTCCACCTCCGAGGTCTACGGCGACCCCCAGGAACACCCGCAGCGCGAGGACTACTGGGGGCACGTCAACCCCGTCGGCCCGCGCAGCGTCTACGACGAGGCAAAGCGGTACGCCGAGGCGCTGGTCACCGCCCACCGCGGGGCGCGCGGCACGGACACCGCGATCGTGCGGATCTTCAACTCCTACGGCCCCCGGATGCGCGCCGGGGACGGCCGCGCCGTGCCGACCTTCGTCCGGCAGGCCCTGGCGGGCGAGCCCCTGACGGTGGCCGGGGACGGCGGCCAGACCCGTTCGCTGTGCTACGTCGACGACACCGTGGCGGGCATCGTCGCACTCGCCGCGAGCGATCTGCCGGGACCGGTCAACATCGGCGGCGAGGAGGAGACCACCGTCCTTGACATCGCACGCCGGATCGTCAAGCTCACCGGTTCCGCCTCGCCGATCACCTTCGTCGAGCGGCCCGGCGACGATCCCGCCCGGCGCTGCCCGGACACCTCCCTGGCCAGGGAGAAGCTGGGCTGGGAACCGCGTGTGGGCTGGCAGGAGGGGCTGGAGCGGACCATCGACTGGTTCGCCGGCCGGACCGCCGCCTGAGCCGCGGCCGGCCGCCGTCCCGCCCTCCCGGGCGGAGTGGCGGCCGGCCCTTTCCCGGGCCCTTCCCGGATCTTCCCCGGCACGCTTCCGTCACCCGTTGGAGTCAGTTCCCCCGTAAAGAGTCGACATGCGGCGTTTGGCATCACCGCCGCCGGTAACCACGGACGCCACAGCGTTCCCAGGGGCACCTGGACGTCATCGGGACCGACAGCACGGAGGCACCCCTCATGCGCATCCTCGGCATCAACGCCGTCTTCCACGACCCGGCGGCGGCACTGGTGATCGACGGCCGCACCGTCGCGGCGGCGGAGGAGGAGCGGTTCAGCCGGCGCAAGCACGGCAAGCGGCCGGTGCCGTTCTCCGCCTGGGAGATGCCCGAGCGGTCGGCGGCCTGGTGCCTGAGGCAGGCCGGTCTCACCCCCGCCGACCTGGACGCGGTCGCCTACTCCTTCGACCCCGGCCTGGCGGCTCCCGCCGAGTCGCTGGGTCTGAAGGACCCCTGGGACCACCTGCGCCAGGAGTACGCCCGCCGCGCCCCGTCCTTCCTTGCCGAGGCGCTGCCGGGTCTGGACCCCTCCGTCGTCCGCTTCGTGCCGCACCACATGGCGCACGCCGCGTCCGCCGGGATCGCCGGGCCGCACCGCGACAGCGCGGTCCTGGTCCTCGACGGGCGCGGCGAGTGCGCCTCCCACCTGTCCGGCCGCTACCACGGCGACCGGCTGGAGGTGCTGGCCACACAGAAGCTGCCGCACTCGCTCGGCCTGGTCTACGAGGAGCTGACCGAGCACCTGGGCTTCCTGCGCTCCAGCGACGAGTACAAGGTCATGGCGCTGGCCTCCTACGGCAAGCCGCGCTTCCTGCCCCAGCTGCGCCAGTGGGTGCACAGCGACGGCAGGGGCGGTTTCGCCGCCCACGGGGTGGAGTGGGCGGCGCTGGCCCCCGCGCGCCGGGCGGGCGCCGAGTGGAACCAGGACCACGCCGATCTGGCCGCCAGCGCCCAGGCCGTGCTGGAGGAGACGCTGCTGGACCTGGCGAGCTGGCTGCACGCCGAGGGCGGCGGCCGGGAGCTGACCCTGGCCGGCGGGGTGGCGCTGAACTGCGTGGCCAACTCCCGTCTCGCCGCCGAGGGCCCCTTCGAGCGGGTGTGGGTGCAGCCCGCGGCCGGCGACGCGGGCACCGCGCTGGGCGCGGCCCTGCACCTGGCCGCCGCGCACGACGAGTCCCCGCTGCCGATGCCCGGCGCGGACCTGGGCCGGGGCTGGTCGGACGAGGAGATCGAGGACTTCCTGAAGGAGGCGGCCGTCCCCTACGAACGGCCCGCCGACATCGCCGAGGCCGTCGCCGAGACGCTGGCCGGCGACGGGATCGTGGCCTGGTTCCAGGGCCGAGCCGAGTACGGCCCGCGCGCGCTGGGCCACCGCTCGCTGCTGGCCCACCCGGGCCGGGCGGAGAACCTGGACCGGCTCAACCGGGTGAAGGGCCGCGAGGAGTTCCGCCCGGTGGCTCCCATGGTCGCCGAGGGGCGCGCCGCGGAGATCTTCGACGGGCCCCTGCCCAGCCCGTACATGCTGTTCGTGCACGACGTGGCCCGCGAGTGGCGCGACCGCATCCCCGCGGTGGTGCACGTGGACGGCACCGCCCGCATCCAGACGGTGAACTCCGGCGACGAGCCGCTGGTGGCGCGGATGCTGGACGCCTTCGAGCGCCGCACCGGGCTGCCGGTGGTGGTCAACACCAGCCTCAACACCGCCGGACGCCCGATGGTGGACTCCCCGCGCGACGCGCTGGAGTGCTTCGGCTCCTCCCCCGTGGACCTGCTGGCCATCGGGCCGTTCGCGGTCCGCCGCGGAAGGTTCTTCGCGTGAGCGCCCCGAACCGGGCCGCCGTCGACTACTCGGTGGTCATACCCACCGTCGGGCGACCCTGCCTGGCCGACTGCCTGGCGGCGCTGGGCCGGTCGGCCGGCCCCGAGCCGCGCGAGGTCGTGATCGTGGACGACCGGCCGCAGCCCGAGCCGCTCCGCGAGGAGCTGCCGCTGCACGCGCTGGGGCCGCTGCGCGAGCGCGCCGTCGTGGTGCAGACCGGCGGCCGGGGGCCGGCCGGTGCCCGCAACATCGGCTGGCGGCTGGTCACCGCCCCCTGGGTGGCCTTCCTCGACGACGACGTACGCGTCGGCGCCCGCTGGCGCGAGGCCCTGGCCCGCGACCTGGGCGAGGCCGATCCCACCGTCGCCGGGGTGCAGGGCGTGCTGGACGTGCCGCTTCCCACCGGGCGGCGGGCCACCGACTGGGAGCGCAGCACCTCCGGACTGGCCCGCGCCCAGTGGGCGACGGCCGACATGGCCTACCGCACCGAGGCGCTCAAGGCGGTCGGCGGCTTCGACGAGCGCTTCCCGCGTGCCTTCCGCGAGGACGCCGACCTGGCGCTGCGGGTGCTGGACGACGGCTGGCGCATCCGGCGCGGCGGCAGGCTGACCACGCATCCGGTGCGGCCCGCCGACCGCTGGGTGTCGCTGCGCATGCAGCGCGGCAACGCCGACGACGCGCTGATGCTGCGGTTGCACGGCCCCTCCTGGTGGCGGCGGGCCGCCGCGCCCCGGGGGCGCATCCGCCGCCACGCGGCGGTCACCGCCGCGGGCGCCGCCGCCCTCGTCCTGGCCGCGGCGGGACGCCGGCGGGCCGCGGCCCTGGCCGGGGCGGGATGGCTGCTGGGCACGGCCGAGTTCGCCCGGGCCCGGATAGCGCCAGGACCCCGCACCCGCGAGGAGGTCACGACCATGCTGGTGACCAGCGTGCTCATACCGCCGCTGGCGGTCTACCACCGGCTGGCCGGAACGCTGCGCCACCGCGCCGCCGCTCCCTGGGAGGCGGGCCCGGGCGGCGCGGGCCCGGGCGGCGCGAGCCCCGTCGAGCGTCCCACCGAGCTCCCCACCGCGGGCGGCGGGCACGGCGGAGGAGGAGGCACGGTATGACGGCTGTGCGCGCGGTGCTCCTCGACCGGGACGGGACCCTGGTGGAGGACGTCCCCTACAACGGCGATCCGGCGCTGGTGCGCCCGATGCCGGGCGCCGCCGAGGCGATGGCGCTGCTGCGCTCCCGCGGAGTGCCGGCCGCGGTGGTCACCAACCAGTCCGGCATCGCGCGCGGTCTGATCGGCTGGGACGACATGGGCCGGGTGCACGCCCGGATCGACGAACTGCTGGGCCCGTTCCACGCATGGGCCGTCTGCCCGCACGGCCCGGACGACGGCTGCGCCTGCCGCAAGCCCGCCCCCGCCCTGGTGCTGGACGCGGCCCGGCGGCTGGGCGCGGCCCCCGCCGAGTGCGTGGTGATCGGGGACATCGGTTCCGACATGGACGCCGCACGCGCCGCCGGCGCCCGCGGCATCCTCGTCCCCACCCCCGTGACCCTTCCGGAGGAGGTGCGGGAGGCGCCCGCGGTCGCCCCCGACCTGCTCACCGCGGTGCGCGCGGCGCTGGACGGGCCGTGGCCCCGCCCCGCCGGTGCGGACGGCCGCACTCCGGCGCGGGTGCCTGCGCACGCCGCCCGGCGCGCCGACCGGGCCGCGACCGCCGCCGCCCAGACCGCCGCCCAGTCCGCCCAGACCGCTCAGGCCCCCGGACCCGCCCGCGCCGCCGCCCGTACCGCCGGCCGCGCGGCCGCCCGCACAGCCGCCCGCACAGCCACCGCCCGGAGGCCGTCATGAGAGCACTCGTCGCACGTCTGGACAGCTTCGGGGACGTGCTGCTGGCAGGCCCGGCGGTTCGGGCCGTGGCCGCGCGCGCCGACCACGTGACGCTGCTGTGCGGTCCGCGCGGCGCGCCCGCCGGGCGGATGCTGCCCGGAGTGGACGAGGTCGTCGTCTGGGACGCCCCCTGGGTGGGCCTCGACCCGCCCCCCACCGGGCGGGACGGCGTCGAGGAGGCCGTGGAGCTGATCGCCGGGCGGCGCTGCGAGACCGCCCTGATCCTGGCCTCGGCCCATCAGAGCCCCCTGCCGACCGCCCTGGTGCTGCGGATGGCGGGTGTGTCCCGGATCGCCGCCGACAGCGTCCACTACCCCGGCTCGCTGCTGGACGTCCGCCACCGGCGCGACGAGCACGCACACGAGGCGGAGGCCGCCCTGGCGCTGGCCGAGGCGGCCGGCTTCCCCCTGCCCGAGGGCGACGACGGGCGGCTGCGGGTGCTGCCTCCGCCCGGGGTGGAGGAGCTGGCCGGGCCGCCGGGCTATGTCGTGATGCACCCGGGGGCGAGCGTGCCCGCCCGCCGCTGGAGCCCCGAGCGGTCGGCCGAGGCCGTCGAGGCCCTGGCGGAGGCCGGGCACCGGGTGGTGGTCACCGGCGTGCCCGAGGAGCGCGAGCTGACCTCGTACGTGGCCGGCCGCGCGGGGCTCGACCTGGGCGGGCGCACCTCGCCCGCCGAACTGGCCGGAGTGCTGGCGGGCGCGGCGGCCGTGGTCACCGGGAACACCGGCCCGGCCCATCTGGCCGCCGCCGTGGGAGCGCCGGTGGTCTCGCTGTTCTCGCCGGTCGTCCCGGCCGAGCGCTGGGCCCCCTTCCGCGTGCCCCTGGTGCTGCTGGGCGACCAGCAGGCACCGTGCGCCGGGACCAGGGCCCGCGTCTGCCCCGTCCCCGGGCACCCCTGTCTGGACCGTGTGACGCCGCAGGACCTGGTCACCGCGGTGGAGAAAGCCGCCGCCGAAGGCGGCCGGCAGAGCACGGCCGCCGAGGGCGGCCGGAAGGGAGCCGCATGAGGATCCTGCTGTGGCATGTGCACGGCTCCTGGACCACCGCGTTCGTCCGGGGCCCGCACACCTATCTCGTGCCCGTCACCCCCGACCGGGGTCCCGACGGGCTCGGCCGCGCCGTCACCTTCGACTGGCCGGACAGCGTGGTGGAGCTGACCCCCGAGGAGCTGCGGGAGGCGGACGTCGACCTGGTGGTGCTCCAGCGCCCCCACGAGCTCGGTCTCGCCGAGCAGTGGCTGGGCGGCCGGCTGCCGGGCCGCGACGTGCCGGCCGTCTACCTGGAGCACAACGCCCCGGACGGGAACGTACCCGACACCCGCCACCCGATGGCCGGGCAGCCGGGCCTGACGATCGTCCACGTCACCCACTTCAACCGGCTGTTCTGGGACTGCGGCCCCTCCCCCACCGCCGTCGTCGAGCACGGCATCGTCGACCCGGGGCCGCTGTACACCGGCGACCTGGAGCGGGCGGCGGTGGTGGTCAACGAGCCGCTGCGCCGGGGCCGCACCACCGGCACCGACCTGCTGCCGCGCTTCGCCGAGGCCGCGCCCCTGGACGTCTTCGGCATGCGGACCCGGGGGCTGGCCGGACGGCTCGGCATCCCGGAGGAGCGCTGCCGCGCCCACGAACTCCCCCAGCGGGAGCTGCACCGGGCCATGGCCCGGCGGCGGGTGTACGTGCACCCGATCCGCTGGACCTCGCTCGGCCTCTCCCTGCTGGAGGCCATGCACCTGGGCATGCCCGTGGTCGCCCTGGACACCACCGAGGCGTCCGCGGCCGTGCCCGAGGGGGCCGGAGTGCTCTCCAACCGGCTCGACGTCCTGACCGACGCCGTCCGCGGTCTCCTCGCCGACCCGGCGTACGCGCGCCACGTCGGCGAGCAGGCGCGCACGGCCGCACTGGCCCGTTACGGGCTGCCGCGCTTCCTGGACGACTGGGAGCGGCTGATCAAGGAGGTGGCCCGATGAGGATCGCCATGGTGTCCGAGCACGCGAGTCCGCTCGCCGCGCTCGGCGGACCCGACGCCGGGGGCCAGAACGTGTACGTCGCGCAGTTGTCGAAGGAGCTGGCGCGGCGCGGCCACCAGGTCACCGTCCACACCCGCCGGGACTCCCGCGAGCCTCCCGACCGGGTGCCTCTGGCACCGGGCGTGACCGTCGAGCACGTGCCGGCCGGGCCGCCCCGTCCGGTGCCCAAGGACGACCTGCCGCCGTACATGACCGCCTTCGGCGACCATCTGGCGCGCCGCTGGTCGGCGCGGCGGCCGGACGTGGTGCACGCGCACTTCTGGATGTCGGGCACGGCCGCGCTGCTCGGCGCGAAGGGCCCGGGCGTACCGGTCGTGCAGACCTTCCACGCGCTGGGCACCGTCAAGCGGCGCCACCAGGGCGCGGACGACACCAGCCCGCCCGAGCGGATCGACGCGGAGCGGCGGATCGGCCGCGAGTGCGCCCGTGTGCTGGCGACCTGCGCCGACGAGGTCTTCGAACTGACCGCGATGGGCGTGCCGCCGGAGCGGACGTCGGTGGTGCCGTGCGGTGTGGACACCCTGGAGTTCAGCCCCGCCGACCCCGCCGGGCGGGACGCCCGCCGCGGCGGCCCGCACCGGCTGCTGGCGATCGGCCGCCTGGTGCCGCGCAAGGGCTTCGACCAGGCGATCGCGGCGCTGGCCCGGATCCCCGGCGCGGAGCTGCTGATCGCCGGCGGCCCCGAGCCCGCGCTGCTTGACACCGACCCCGAGGCGGTGCGGCTGCGGCGGCTGGCCGGGGATCTGGGGGTGGCGGACCGGGTGCGGCTGCTGGGCGCCGTGCCGCACGAGCGGATGCCCGAACTGATCCGCGGCGCCGACCTGGTGCTGTCCACGCCGCGCTACGAGCCGTTCGGCATCGTCCCGCTGGAGGCCATGGCCTGCGGTGTGCCGATCGTCGCCACCGGTGTCGGCGGCCATCTGGACTCGGTCGCCGACAGGGTCACCGGGCGGCTGGTGCCGCCGGGCGATCCCGGCGCGCTCGCCCGCGCCGTCAACGAACTGACCGGCTCGCCCGAGCTGCTGCGCCGCTACGGCGATGCCGGTCGTGAGCGCGCCCTGGCCCGCTTCTCCTGGGAGCGGGTCGCCGACGGCGCCGAGCAGGTGTACGCCCAGGTGGTCGCGCGCCACCGCGTTCCGACGGGGGCGATCCGTTGACGACGGCCAAGACCACCGACAAGGCGGCCAAGACGGCCGCGAAGACCGCGAGGGGCACCGCCGGGGCCGCCGGGAACGGCACGAAGGTCCGCCGCACCCGGACCGCCCCCGCCCCGGCTCCGGCGACGGGGACGGGGACGGGGACGGCGATGAGGCCGGGGCCGGTCGCCGAGCACTGCGACGAGCTGCTGCACGCGCTGGCGCCCTTCCGCGACCAGGCCGGCACGGCCCAGAGCTGGGGCGAGCGCCTGGCGCGGGTGCTGGCCGGCGGCGGACGGCTGCTGGCGGCCGGGAACGGCGGCAGCGCCGCCCAGGCCCAGCATCTGACGGCCGAGCTGGTGGGCCGCTACCGCGACGACCGTCCGCCCTTCTCCGCCATCGCCCTGCACGCCGACACCTCCTCCACCACCGCGATCGCCAACGACTACGGCGTGGACGAGGTGTTCGCCCGGCAGGTGCGGGCGCACGGGCGCGAGGGCGACGTGCTGATGCTGCTGTCGACCAGCGGCGCCAGCGCCAACCTGCTGTCGGCCGCCGAGGCCGGGCGCGAGGCGGGGATGTCGGTGTGGGCGCTGACCGGGCCCGCGCCCAACCCGCTGGCCGCGGGCAGCGACGAGTCGCTGTGCGTACAGGCGGGCTCCACCGCCACGGTGCAGGAACTCCATCTGGTGGCGGTGCACATGGTGTGCGCCGCGTTCGACGCCGCCCTGGAGGACATCCTGGAAGGGGGGAGCGCGGACGATGCCGCCGATGCCTGACCCGATGCCCGACCCGCTGTACGGCCCGGCACCCGGCGCGTCCGCCGCGCCGGGCGGCGCCGCCGCGCCGCTGGTCGTGGTCGGCGACGCCCTGCTCGACCGCGATCTGGTCGGCCGCGCGGACCGCCTGGCTCCGGACGCCCCGGTGCCGGTGCTGGAGGACTGCGAGGAGCGGCTGCGCCCGGGCGGCGCCGCCCTGGCCGCCTATGTGGCGGCGCTCGGCGGCCGTCCGGTCACCCTGGTGACCGCCCTGGGGGAGGATCCGGCGAGCGTGCGGCTGCGCGAACTGCTGGCCCCCTGGGTGTCGGTCGCCGCGCTGCCCCTGGACGGCGCCCTGTCGGAGAAGACGAGGGTGCTGGCCGGGGGCCGCCCGGTGGTCCGGATGGACCGGGGCGCCGGCCGGGCCCCCTCCGGCGGGGGCCCGGCCGTGCCCGAGGAGGTCCGCGAGGCGATCGCCTCGGCTCCGGCACTGCTGGTCTCCGACTACGGCCGGGGCACGGCGGACGCCGTGCGCGGGCTGCTGGCGGAGCGGGCCGCCCGGGTGCCCCTGGTGTGGGATCCGCACCCGCGCGGCCGCGAGCCGGTCCCGGGCACCCGCCTGGTGACCCCGACGGCGGCGGAGGCCCGGCTGTTCGCCGGACGGCTGGAGGGCGGCTCCGGCGGGCCGTCCGGCCCGGCGGCCGGAGCCGGCCGGGCGACGGACCCGGCGAAGGCCCCCGGGGCTTCGAAGACCCCGGGGGATCCGGGCACTTCGGCGACTCCGAAGGCTTCACGGACCTCCCAGGTCTCACAGGCCTCGCACACCTCGAAGGCGCCGGGGCCCACGAGGCCGGCGAAGCCGTCCGGTGAGCCGGAGAGCCTGCACACGGCGGCCCGCCACGCCCGTGCGCTGGCCGAGGCGTGGGGGGCGGCCTCGGTGGCCATCACCCTCGGCGACCGCGGCGCGCTGCTGTCCTACGGCGACCATCCGCTGCTGGTGCCCGCCCCCGCGCGGCACAGCGGCGACTCCTGCGGCGCCGGCGACCAGTTCGCGGCCGCCGCGGCCGGGCTGCTGGCCGACGGCGCGTTGCCGGAGACCGCCGTACGGGGCGCGGTGGCGGCCGCCAGCGGCTATGTGGCGGCCGGGGGCGCGGCGGCGCTGGCCTTCCCCGACCGGGCCGCGCCCCGGCCGCCCTCCGCCGCCCGCGGCGAGGACGCGGAGCGGCTGGTGGCCCGGGTCCGGGCGGCGGGCGGCACCGTGGTGGCCACCGGCGGCTGCTTCGACCTGCTGCACGCCGGCCACGTCGGACTGCTCCAGGCGGCCCGCCGCACCGGGGACTGCCTGGTGGTCTGCCTGAACTCGGACGCCTCGGTGCGCCGCCGCAAGGGCCCGGGCCGGCCCATCAACCCGCTGGCCGACCGCGTCCGGGTGCTGCGCGCGCTGGAGTGCGTGGACGCGGTGGCGGTCTTCGACGAGGACACCCCCGAGGAACTGCTGGAGCGGCTGCGCCCGGACGTGTGGGTCAAGGGCGGCGACTACGCGCTCGCCGATCTGCCCGAGGCCGCATTGGTGGAGAGCTGGGGCGGGCAGGCGGTGCTGCTGCCGTACCTCGACGGCCGTTCCAGCAGCCGTATCGCCGAGCGTGCCGCGGTGTCCGTGGCCCGGAACGGGACACAGTGAACAGCCCGGAACGGGACACAGTGAACAGCCCGGAACGGGACGCGGCGGGCGGCCGCCGGCCGGACATCCCCGTGAACGGTTCCGCGGGCGCCCCCCACCGGCCCCGGCTGCTGGTGCTGCGCGCGCTGGGCCTGGGCGATCTGCTGGCCGGTGTGCCCGCCCTGCGGGCGCTGCGCCGGGCTTTCCCCGGCCACGAGACCGTACTCGCCGCCCCGGCGGAGCTGGCCCCCCTCGTCCGCGCGAGCGGTGCCGTGGACACCCTGCTGCCCGCCTCGGCGCCGGGCCGCGCCGTCCCCGGGATCACCGGCTGGCACGGGCCGCCGCCGCAGATCGCCGTCGACCTGCACGGCAGGGGGCCGGAGAGCATGCGGGCGCTGGCGGCGCTGAGCCCCGGGCGCCTGCTGGCCTTCGCCGCCGAGGACGGCCCGCAGTGGTACGCCGAGGAGCACGAGCGCGACCGCTGGTGCCGCTTCCTGTCCTGGTACGGCATCCCGGCGGACCCCGCCGACCTCCGTCTGCCGCCGCCCCCGGTGGCCTGTCCCGCCCCGGGCGCGGTGCTGCTCCACCCGGGCGCGGGCTCCCCGGCCCGCTGCTGGCCCGTCGAGCGGTACGCGGCCGTGGCCGCGCGGTTGCGGCACGCCGGGCGCCGTGTGGTGGTCACCGGCGGCGCCCACGAGTACGACCTGCTGGCACGGCTGGCCAAGCTGGCCGGCCTGCCCGACGCCGACGTCCACGGCGAACCGCCGCTGGAGCGGCTGGCCGCGCTGGTCGCGGGGGCCTCGGCCGTGGTGAGCGGCGACACCGGTGTGGCCCATCTGGCGGTGGCCCACGGGACTCCGTCGGTGACCCTCTTCGGGCCGGTGCCGCCCGCCCTGTGGGGTCCGCCGCCGCTGGAGCGCCACCGGGTGCTGTGGCATCCGGGCCCGCCCGGCGACCCTCACGGCCGCGGTCCCGATCCCCTGCTGCTGCGCATCCGGCCGGAGGAGGTACTGGAGGCGCTGTCCCTACTGCCGGAGGTGCGTGCCGCGTGAACGGCTCGCCGATAGGCGTGGTCATCGCCACCCGAGACCGCGCCGACAGCCTCGCGCGCACGCTGCGCGCGCTGACCGCGCTGCCCGAGCGCCCGCCGGTGCTGGTGGTCGACAACGCCTCGGCCGACCACACCCGCACCATGGTCTCGGCCCTCTTCCCGCAGGTGGCACTGATGCCGCTGCCCGAGAACCGCGGGGCGGTGGCCCGCAACCTGGGCGTGGCGGCGATGGACACGCCGTACGTGGCCTTCAGCGACGACGACTCCTGGTGGGAGCCCGGGGCCCTGGGGAGCGCCGTCTCGCTGCTGGACGCCCATCCGCGGCTGGGACTGATCGCGGCCCGCACCCTGGTGGGCCCCGAGGAGGATCCCGACCCCCTCGACGACCTGCTGGCCGGCTCCCCGCTGGGCACGGTCCCGGATCTGCCGGGCCCGCAGGTGCTGGGCTTCCTGGGGTGCGCCTCGGTGGTGCGGCGGTCGGCGTTCCTGGACGCCGGGGGGTTCCATCCGCTGCTGTTCTTCGGCGCCGAGGAGACCCTGCTCGCCTACGACCTGGCCGCCCGGGGCTGGGGGGTCGCCCACTGCCCGGAGGTCGTCGCCCACCACCATCCGGACCCCTCGCCGCGGTCCGGGCGCGGCTCCCGGGTGCTGCGCAACGAACTGCTCACCACCTGGCTGCGCCGTCCGCTGCCGCTGGCCGCACGCCGCACCGGGGCGCTGGCCGCGCGGGCCCGCCGCGACCCGGAGGCCCGCCGCGCCCTGCTCGGCGCGCTGGCCCGGCTGCCGTCGGCGGTGCGCGCGCGCAGGCCCCTGCCGCCCTACATCGAGGAAGCCGCACGCCGTGTGGAAGGACAGCACCGTGGCCCCTGAGCCCACCGGAACCACCGGAGTCACCGGAACCGACGAGGCCGCCGGACCCGGCGGGGCCACCCGGCCCTCCGGGCACGCCGGCGCGGACGAGGCCCCGGACGCCGGGGCCCGGGTCTCGGTCGTGGTGATCACCCACAACCGACGCGAGGAGCTGCTGCGCACCCTGGGCCGGCTGGCCGGACTGCCCGAACGCCCGCCGGTGTTCGTCGTCGACAACGCCTCGGCGGACGGCACCGCCGAGACCGTCGCACGCGTCCACCCGTGGGTGCGGCTGCTGCGGGCGGAGCGGAATCTGGGGGCGGTGGGGCGCAATGTCGCGGTGGAGCGCGTGACCACGCCGTACGTGGCCTTCTGCGACGACGACTCCTGGTGGGAGCCGGGCTCGCTGGAGAGGGCCGCCGGCCTGCTCGACGCCCACCCGCGGCTGGCGGCGGTCACCGCGCGCATCGTGGTGGAGCCCGGCGGCGCCGAGGACCCGATCGTCGCCGAACTGCGCGGCTCCCCGCTGTCCGGCCCCGAGTGGCTGCCCGGCCCGGCCCTGGGCTCGTTCCTGGCCGCGGCCACGGTGCTGCGCACCGGCGCCTTCCGGGAGGCGGGCGGTTTCTCGCCCCGGCTGTGGCTGGGCGGCGAGGAGGAGCTGCTGGCCACCGATCTGATGGTGCGCGGCTGGTGGCTGGCCTACGCGGAGGAGCTGACGGTCCACCACGCCCCCTCGGCGGTGCGGGACGCGACCGCGCGCCGGGAGGACGGGCTGCGCAACACGCTGTGGTTCGGCTGGCTGCGCCGGCCGCTGCCCGCGGCGCTGCGCCGCACCTGGCGGCTGGCGCGCACGGTGCCGCGCGACGCGGCGTCGGCGCGGGCGTTCGGCCGGGCGCTGGCGGGGCTGCCGTGGGTGCTGCGCGAGCGCCGGGTGGTGCCGCCGGAGGTCGAGGAGCGACTGCGGCTGCTGGAGGAGGAGCAGCGCCGCTCCGCCGCCCGCCGCTACGTCGGCTGAGGCGGCCGGGGCGGACGGGGCGGGCCCCTGGAATCGCGGGACGAGTCCTCCAGCGGCTCGTCCCGCGGCCGTTCCGCTCCACGTCGACGGCGGCCCGGTGGCGAGGGCGCCCTACGGGAAGCCCGTTCCCGAGTCGTTCCGTCAGACGCGGGACGCCGACACGGCGCGGTGGCCGTGTCGGCGCCGTGTTCGGTGCCGTGTGGGCACGGCCTCAGCGCGCCCGGCGGGTCTCGGAGCGGTTGGCCTTGCGGATGGCCCGCAGCAGCTCGTCCTTGGTCATCCGGGAGCGCCCGTTGATGTCCAGCCGCTGTGCGATGGAGTACAGGTGCTCCTTGCTGGCGTTCTCGTCGACGCCCTCGCCGCTGCGCCCGCCCCTGCCGCGCGGGCGGGCGGCCCGCTCGTCGGAGGGCCCCTTGCGGCCGCCCTCCTTGCGCTCCCAGTGGTCGCCCACCTTCTCGAACTTGTGCTTCAGCGCGCTGTAGGCGGTCTGGTGTGCGCGCCGGCCCTCCCCGTACTCCTCCACAGCGGAGTCGTGGGCCTTGATCCAGGTGCGCTGCGCCTCCTCGGGGGAGCGCTCCAGGGTCGACGGAAGCTCCTTCCGTGCGGGCACGTTCCTCACCTCCGATCGGTCTGATCCACTACGGGTTCCCGGCCGCCGGTCACGGAAACGGCAGGTGTCGATGCGCACCGGCAGGGTCACCCGCCCCAGAGGGGCCGCGGCCGGCGCGGAGGCGGGCGAGGGCCGCGGCGGGCCCCGACGAGACGCCGACGAGACGCCGAGAGGAGTGCCGACCATGCGGTACGAGGAACTCACCGGCCAGGTGCAGGCGCACGCGGACCTGCCGGACCGGCAGGCGGCCGAGCGGGCCCTGCGGGCCACGCTGGAGACGCTGGCGGAGCGGATACCGGACGGTGTGGCCGATCATCTGGCCGCCCAGCTGCCCGGGGAGGCGGCGGAGTCGCTGCGCCGGGTGGTGGCCGGGCACGAGACCTCGCCGCAGCGGCGGGCCGACGCCCGCACCCACGGCGAGCCGTTCGACCTGACCACCTTCGCCGGGCGGGTGGCCTGGCGGTCCCACGCCACGGAGGACACCGCGGTGCGGGAGGCCACGGCGGTGCTGGAGGTGCTGGACGCGGCGGTCTCGCCCGAGCTGATGACCAAGGTGGGCCACGTGCTGCCGCCGGACATCCGCGAGCTGCTGCCGTCCACCCGCGCCGAGGAGTACTGAACCGGTCCCGGCTCCCCCGGCACTTCGCTCCTGCCCGCGCCCGGCCGCCGGAGAGGCGGCCGGGCGCGGGCAGGACCGGTGCGGGCAGGGCATGCGCAGGGCCCCCGGGAGCGGGGACAGGCTCCCGGGGGCCTCACACCTGCCGGGCGGCCTCTACCGGAAGCGGTTGCCCACCGGCTTGGCGCGCTGGTCGGGGGTGCCGTGCGGGGGCGGGTTGTACGGTTCCGGCGAGGTCGCCGGGCTGACGGGGGATCCGCCGGGCTCGCCCTGCGGGCCCGAGGGCGGCTCGGCGCCGCCCGGGGAGCGCGGGCTGCCCTCCTCCAGCTGGTGCATACGGGCCGTCAGCAGCGCGATCACATGGGTACGGCCGGCGTGTTCGCGCTCGTAACGGAGCAGCCGCTCCAGGTCGTCGTGCGACAGGGCCCGGATCCGGTGCTCCAGCTCGCCCGCGGAGAGGTGATCGTAGTCGGGGAACGGGAGTTCGTCGTGATCGGTGGTACTCATCCGTTCCGGGTGTCCGGGAAGGGGGGCGGGAAAACCCGGTGGCCGCCACGATTATCCCGACGGAGGAACCGGGGCAAGCTATACGTAGCGGTCCGGTGCCGGAACGTCGGCGTCCCGGATCCGTGTACCTGTCAGCCTGGGATCAGTAGCCTCAGGAGTCCCTGTCATATTCACCGACCGGTTGGAGACATCGATGGAGCGTCCCGCCTGGGCTCCGCAGGACATAGACCTGTCCGTGCCGAGCGTTTCCCGCATCTACGACTACTACCTGGGCGGGTCGCACAACTTCGAGGCCGACCGGGAGGCCGCCCGGCGGGCCATCGAGGTGTTCCCGGGGCTTCCGAAGATCATGCAGGCCAACCGCGCGTTCATGCGCCGGGCCGTCCGCTTCGCCGCGCAGCAGGGCATCACCCAGTTCCTCGACGTCGGCTCGGGCATCCCGACCTTCGGCAACGTCCACGAGGTCGCGCAGGCCGCCACGCCGGAGGCGAAGGTGGTCTACGTCGACAACGACCCCGTCGCCATCGCCCACAGCCGGGCCGTGCTGGAGGGCCAGGAGGACCGCACCGGCGTCGTCGCCGCCGACTTCCGCAAGCCCCAGGACATCCTCGGCAGCGCGGAGGTCGGCCGCCTGCTCGACCTGGAGCGCCCGGTGGCCCTGCTGCTGGTGGCGCTGCTGCACTTCCTGGAGGACGGCGACGACCCGTGGGCGAAGGTGGCCGAGCTGCGCGACGCGCTCGCCCCCGGCAGCCTGCTGGTCCTCACCCACGCCTCGGTCGAGGGCGGCCCGCGCAGACCCGAGCAGGGGGACGAGGTGGAGGGGGTCTACCGCAACATCGGCTCGCCGCTGATCATGCGCTCGCGCTCGGAGGTGGAACGCTTCTTCGACGGTTTCGAGATGGTCGAGCCCGGTCTGGTCTCCATGCCGAACTGGCGTCCGGAAGGACCGGTCGACCAGGAGGACCCCGTGGTCTTCACCGGCTTCGGTGGAGTGGGACGCAAGGCGTGAGTCCGACGCCACAGGGGCCCATCGCCTCCGGCCGTCCCCTCGCGCCGGAGGCCCCCGGCGACCCTTACGACGGATACCGCCGCTTCGCCCGGATCTGGAGCCGCGCGGTCTACCCCGCCACGGCCACCTCGATGACCCGCACCGAGTTCGAGGACTACCTCCTCCCCCTGGCGCGCACCCTCGGCGAGGCGCTGCACGCCCGCCCCTTCGACCCCTCGCCGGGGCGCGACGTGGGGGCGGCGCTCGTCGAGGCGCACTGCACCGCGCCCGAGGCGCTGCCGCAGGTGCTCGGCGTGGTGGACGCGTACCTGCTGCTGTACTGCAGCGACCCGGCGGTGCTGCCGACCGAGGAGGGCCGGGCCCGCTGCGCCCGCCTCCAGCACGCCGTCTCGGCCGGGTTCGCCCGCGCGCTGCAGGAGCGCACCCGCTCCGAGCAGGAGGCGCTGGCCCGTTCCGCGCTCGCGGCGCGGGAGAGCGCCGAGAAGGCCCTCCACGAGAGCGAGACCCGTTTCCGGGCGGTCTTCGAGGGGGCCACGGTCGGCATCGGGATCGCCGACATGGACGGGACCGTCCTCGACATCAACAGCGCGCTGGCGAAGATGTTCGGCGGCTCGGAGCAGCATGTGCGCAGCCGCCGCGTCTCCGACTGGGTCCACCCCGACGACGCCCCGGGCGTCTGGCGGATCCACGAGGAGCTGGTGCGCGGCGAGCGCGACCACTACCGCATGGAGAAGCCGTACACGCGCAGCGACGGCACCGTGCTGTGGACCAACCTGACCGTCTCGCTGCTGCGCGGCCCCGACGGCGAGCCGCGCTACATGCTGGCGCTGATGGAGGACATCACCGAGCGGCGCCTGCTGAACCTGCGGCTGCGCTACGAGGCCACCCACGACGCGCTGACCGACCTGCCCAACCGCACGCTGTTCTTCGAGCGGCTGGAGCACGTCCTCTCCCCCGGCTCCGGCACCGCCCGGATCGGCCTGTGCTACCTGGACCTGGACGGCTTCAAGACGGTCAACGACAGCCTGGGCCACTCGGTCGGCGACCAGCTGCTGGTGAACGTCGCCGAGCGGCTGCAGAGTTGTGTGGCCTCGCCGCGCCACATGGTCGCGCGGATCGGCGGCGACGAGTTCGTGGCCCTGGTCAGCGACCCCGCCTCGCGCTCGGAGGTGACCGACCTGGCCCAGCGGGCGCTGGACGCGCTGTCCTGCCCGATCCCGCTGGCCGGCCGGGAGCTGCCGGTGCGCGCCAGCATCGGCGTCGTGGAGGGTCCGGTCGGGGAGCTGACGCCGGCGGAGGTGCTGCGCAGCGCCGACATCACCATGTACCGGGCGAAGGCCAGGGGCGGCAACCGCTACGAGCTGGCCGACCCCGACTGCGACGCCCGCACCATCAGCCGCCACATGCTGACCACCCACCTGCCCGCCGCGCTGGAGGACGAGGAGTTCTTCATCGAGTACCAGCCGCTGGTGCGGATGGAGGACGGCAGTGTGGAGGGCGCCGAGGCGCTGGTGCGCTGGGCGCATCCGCTCCACGGGGTGCTGGGTCCGGACCGCTTCATCCCGCTGGCCGAGCACACCGGACTGATCGTGCCGCTGGGGCGCTGGGTGCTGGAGCAGGCGGTGCGGCAGGCGTGCGAGTGGCAGGTGCGCGGCATCGGCGGCACCCGGCCGCTGCGGGTGAACGTCAACCTCTCGCCGCGGCAGCTGCACCATCCGGAGCTGGTCCCCGAGACCGTGGCGGTGCTGGAGGACGCCGGGCTGGACCCGGCCTCGCTCTGTCTGGAGGTCACCGAGAGCGCCCTGATCCGCGCCGACGACGCGGAGCTGAAGCCTTTACGCCGACTCGCCGACCTGGGGGTGCGGATCGCCCTGGACGACTTCGGCACCGGCTACTCGAACCTGGCCAGTCTGCGCAGGCTGCCCGCGACCACCCTGAAGCTGGACCGCTCCTTCACCCGGGGCCTCCAGCAGGATCCGGCCGACCCGGTCGACCTCAAGGTCGTCGAGGGCATCGTCTCGCTGGCGCACGCCCTGGAGCTGGCCGTGACCGTCGAGGGCGTGGAGACGGCGGCCCAGGCCGACCAGTTGCGGAAGCTGGGCTGCGACTCCGCCCAGGGCTGGTACTACGCCCGGCCCGGCCCGCCCGAGCGCCTGTCGTCGCGGGCGCTGCCGCTGGCCGCCGGTCAGTGACGGGCGGCGCGGGCCGGGCGCACGGCGCGGGCCGGGCCGGAGAAGGGCGGCGTACGGCACGGCACCCGGCGCGCGCCGCGGTCAGGACGCCCTGACGGGGTCGTGCCCCAGGGACATCATCCGGTGGCGCCAGTCGGAGTCCCGCACCGCCTCGGCCACGCGCACCCGCTCGCGTTCGGCGCTGACGGTGTCGACGACCTCGCGCATCACCGCGACGTCGTCGTCGGTGAGGTCCGTGCGGCGCTTGCGCAGGATCGCCAGCACCTGCCGTCCCCGCTCGGATCCGGCCTGCTCGGGCAGTTCCTCGGCCCGCTCGCCGGCGACGCTCGTCCTGAGCCAGGCCTCCAGTTCGTTCGACGTCATGTTCACCACGGCGTGGAACTCGTCCCACAGGGCGTCCAGCTCCAGCTCGGAGATGTCGGCCATCGTCAACCTCCCGGATCTCTCGCGCCGCGCGAGTGCCCACGGCGGGGCCCGGGAAACCCGTCCGGCACCGGACGGGTTTCCCCGGGCCCCGCCGTGGGCCGGGAGCCGCGCTCGCGCACCGGCCGTGCCTCAGGCCTCCGGCAGGGGGTCCCCCTCCAGGTAGCGCGCGCCCGGGCCCTGCGAGCCCGCGACGTCGTCCGGGTTGTACAGGCCGCACTTGCGCAGGCTGAGGCAGCCGCAGCCGATGCACCCGGTCAGCCGCTCCCTGAGCCGCTCCAGTTCGCCGATCCGCGCGTCGATCCTCCGCTGCCAGGTACGGGCCACGGCGTTCCACTCGGCCGCGCCGGGCGCCCGGTCCACGGGCAGCCGGTCCAGCGCGGCCCGGGCCTCCTCCAGGGACAGGCCGACCACCTGGGCGGCCCGTACGAAGGCGACCCGGCGCAGGGCGGTGCGCGGATAGCGCCGCTGGTTGCCCGTGGTCCGCTCGGAGTGGATCAGGCCCATCTCCTCGTAGTAGCGCAGGGCGGAGGGGGCGAGCCCGGAGCGGGCGGCCAGCTCCCCGATGGCGAGGCGTCCGTCTCGGTCGGTCATGGCTGCGAGCATATCGCTTGACCTCAAGCCGACTTGAGATTGCAGCCTCTTGGCATGACGATCTCGACACCACCTGACACCCCCGTGTCCGCGCCTTCCCCCGCACCGGGCAGGAGCCTCGGATTCGGCGCCCTTCCGGCCCTGATGTCCCTGATGACCGGCGACGAGAAGCACGACGCCGCCGCCACCTCCACCCTGGACGCCCTGTGGGTGCTCTACGACAGGGCGCTGAGGGTCTCCCCGGACCGCCCCGGCGACCCCGGCCGGGACCGCTTCCTGCTGTCCAAGGGGCACGGCCCGATGGCGTACTACGCCGTGCTCGCCGCCCGGGGCTTCTTCCCCGCCGACTGGCTGCCGGGCTTCGGCTCCTACGACTCGCCGCTGGGGCACCATCCCGACCGCACGCTGGTCCCCGGCGTGGAGATCGGCAGCGGCTCGCTCGGGCACGGGCTGCCGCTGGCCGTGGGAACCGCTCTCGGGCTGCGCGCCCGCGGGCGGTCCGGCCCGCGGGTGTGGGTGCTGGTCGGGGACGCCGAGCTGGACGAGGGCAGCAACCACGAGGCGATCGACTTCGCGGGCGCCGCCGGGCTCGACCGCCTGCACGTCCTGGTGATCGACAACTCCTCCGCCTCCCACCCCCCGCCCGGCGGCATCGCCTCCCGTTTCACGGCCGCGGGCTGGTCGGCGCTGACCGTCGACGGCCGCGACCACGAGGCTCTGCACGCGGCGTACACCGGCCGGCACCCCGGGCGCCCGCACGCCGTGGTCGCCCGCGTCGAACCCAAGCACGCCTGACCGGCACGGAAAGCACGAGGAGATCCCCGTATGGACACCATGCGCGAGCGCTTCGCCTCCGTCGTCTCCCGCCTGCTGGACGAGGACCCGCGTCTGGCGGTCGTCCTCGCCGAGATCGGCGCGGACGGCTTCCGCCGGGCCGCCGAGCGCCACCCGGACCGGGTGGTCAACGTCGGCATCCGCGAGCAGCTACTGGTGGGCGTGGGCGGCGGACTGGCCCTCACCGGCATGCGCCCGGTACTGCACACCTTCGCCTCCTTCCTGGTGGAACGCCCCTTCGAGCAGCTGAAGCTGGACTTCGGGCACCAGGGGACGGGCGGCGTGCTGGTGAGCGCCGGAGGCTCCTACGACTGGCCGGCCGGCGGCTTCACCCACATGGCGCCCGGTGACGTGGCCCTGCTGGACACCCTGGACGGCTGGACCGTCCACGTGCCCGGCCACCCCGACGAGGCCGAGGCGCTGCTGCGCCGCGCCTGCGCGGGCGGGGACGGGGGCGGGGACGACCGGGTGTACGTCCGGCTGTCGGCGCAGACCAACGCACGCCCCCTGCCGGTCACCGGCGAGGGTTTCCTCACCGTGCGGCGCGGCGGCCCGGGGGCTCCGGCGGTCGTCGCGGTCGGCCCGCTGCTCGACGGCGTCCTCGACGCCGTGCGGGGACTGGACGCGACGGTCCTGTACGCCGCCACCGTCCGCCCCTTCGACGCGGCCGCCCTGCGGGCGGCCGTCGCCGGCTCCGGCGCCCCCGAGGTCGTCCTGGTCGAGCCGTACCTGGCCGGCACCTCCACGGCGGCGGCCGCCGAGGCCCTGGCCGACGTCCCGCACCGGATCCTCGGGCTGGGGACGGCACGGGCCGAGCTGCGCCGCTACGGCACGGCCGCCGAGCACCTGGCGGCCCACGGCCTGGACCCGCGCTCGCTGCGGGAGCGGATCACCGGCTTCACGGCGGGCGCCGCGGTCTGACGGCGCCCGCCCCGCGCGGCCCGCCCGTCCGCGCGGCGGTCCCGCCGGCCCCGGACCCCGCGCGCCGTCTCGCACGCGGCCCTCTCACACGTGGTCGTCCAGCCAGGCCAGCAGGTCGGCCTGGACCTCGTCGCGGTTGGTCTCGTTGAGGATCTCGTGCCGGGCGCCCTCGTAGGCCCGCCAGGTCAGGTCGCGCAGCCCCAGGTAGCGGAAGTCCTCCAGGAGTTCGTACACCAGCGTCATGCCCTGGTGGCAGGGGTCCCGGTCGCCGACCGCGACGTGCACCGGCAGGTCGCGCGGCACGCGGTCGAGCTGCCGCGGGTCGTTGGCCTTGCGCACCCCCAGCACCCAGTCCAGCGCCAGGCCGGCGCTGAAGGGGAAGCCGCACCGCTCGTCGGCGACGTACCGGTCGACCTCCGCCTCGTCGCGGGAGAGCCACTCGAATCCGGTGCGGTGCTCGTAGGGGTCGTTGAAGGAGCCGAAGAGGGCGGGCACGAAGTCCGAGGGGGCGGCGCGGCCGCCGCGGTCGATCTCCTCCCGCAGCCGCTCCACCGCCCCCTGCGGCTCCGCGCCGGGCAGAGAGCGGAAGGTCCCCGACAGGATGAGCCCGGCCAGCCCGCCGCCGTACTCCTGGGCGAAGTCGCGGGCGAGCTGGGAGCCCATGCTGTGCCCGAGCAGGACGTGGGGCACACCGGGCAGCTCCGCGCGCAGCCGGTCGCCGACCGCCTTCAGGTCCTCCACCACGGCCCGCCAGCCGCTCTCCCCCACCACGCCGTATCCGCCGGTGTGTTCGGCGGTGGCGCCGTGGCCGCGGTGGTCGGAGGCGACGACCGCGTAGCCGTGCCCGGCCAGGAAGCGGGCGAACCGGTCGTAGCGCAGGGCGTGTTCGGCCGCGCCGTGCGCTATCTGCACCAGCGCGCGGGGGGTTGCGCCGGCCGGGAGCCAGGTGTAGGTGGCGACGGGCAGTCCGTCCTGGGCCGGGGTGGTGTCCGCTCGCAGGGTCACGTTCTCTCGCTCCTCGGTGTCGGCGGGTCGGGAGGACCCTTCCCCACCGCGCCCCCGGCCGAACAGACCTCAGCCCTTAGCATGACGGAGCGTCTGATCGCACGCGGTCGACGCGAACGGCACTGTGACGTCGGTTACACGCGGGGGTCGTGTAACCGGGCTATGCCACTGGGTAGTGCTCCCGGGTAATCCGCTCAGGGCTCATCATGTCCAGATCAAATCAACACCCCCCGCGAAAGGCACTCCGCATGACCCAATGGCATATTTTCGGCCATAGTCATGGAGTGATCTTGAAATGATCCGCACGCCGGAGACGATGTTGGTGGTGTCGGCCGAACGGGACGGGACCACCGCAGACGCTCCACCCCCGCCTGACAGGCAAGCGGGGGCGTACCGCAGAAGAGGGCTCGTCATGGATGGTTACTTCGCCGACCAGCGGCACAAGGACCTGCGTCTGCAGGTCAGGGAGTTCGCGGAACGGGAGGTCCGGCCCCGGATAGCCGAGATGGAGGCGTCACGCGCGGTCTCCCACGAGCTGTCCCGGCTGATCGCCCGTCAGGGGTGGATAGGCGTGACCGTCCCTCGTGAGTACGGCGGCATGGGGGCGGGGCACCTCGCCAAGACCATCGTCATCGAGGAACTCGCCCGGGTGAGCGGGGCCATGGGCGCCATGGTCCAGGCATCGCAGCTCGGCGTCGCCAAGATCCTCCACTTCGGCGGCGAGGAGCAGAAGAAGCGGTGGCTGCCCGCGGTCGCCTCCGGCGACTGCCTGCCGACGATCGCCGTCACCGAGCCGGAGTCCGGCGGCCACGTCCTCGGCATGACCAGCAGCGCCGTCCGGGACGGCGACGACTACATCCTCAACGGCCGCAAGGTCTTCGTCGGCAACAGCCACGTCGGCGATCTGCACGGCGTCGTGGTGCGCACCGGGCCCGGCTCCAAGGGGCTGTCCGCCTTCCTGGTGGAGTCCGACCGGCCCGGCTTCTCCCTGGCCCCGCAGAAGCCCTCGATGGGGTTGCACGGCTTCAGCTTCGGCGAGCTGATCTTCGACAACTGCCGCGTCCCGGCGGCCAACCGGCTCGGCGAGGAGGGCGACGGCCTGTCCGTGGCCTACTCCTCCAGCGTGCTGTACGGGCGCGCCAACCTCACCGCCGTGTCCCTCGGCATCCACCAGGCCGTCCTGGAGGAGACGACGAAGTTCTGCGCCGAGCGGCAGCGCTACGGCGCCCCTCTGGGCGAACTGGGCTCCATCAAGCTGAAGCTGGGGCAGATGCAGTCCCGGCTGATGACGGCCCGGCTGGCCGCCTACCACGCGGTGCACCTGCTGGACCGCGGCGTGCCCTGTGACGCGGAACTGATGAACGCCAAGCTGGTGAACGTGGAGTACGCCCTGGACTCCGCACGCGAGGCCATGGAGATCCACGCCGCCGCGGGCCTGTTCACCGACCGGCCCGTCGAGCGCTATCTGCGCGACGCCCATCACATCTTCGCCCCCGCCGGGACCTCGGACATCCAGCGGCTGAGGCTGGGCGAGGTGGCGATGGGCACCGCGAAGGGCCAGTGGTCGGAGCGGCTGTCGGACCTGGTGCGGACCGACCCCGCCGACCTCGCCGGCCCCGGCGACCTCACCGCCCACGCGGACCTCGCGGCCCACGCGGACCTCGCGGCCGGGATACCCCCGCAGACCGCGGAGACCCCGGAGACGGCACCGGAACTGTTCCCCGAGGCCGCCCCCCAGGAGCCCGCACGCCGCGCGGGGCTGCTGGAGACGCTGCTCAACAGGCGCTGAGCGGCGAGCGCGGGCTCCTGGGGGGCGGCCCGGGCGCCGGACCGCCGAGCAGCCGCCGGACCGCCGGGCGGATCCGTTCCGTGGGTGCCGGAGCACTCACGGAACGGACGCCGCTCAGGCGCCCTGCTCCCGGCGGTGGATCTCGTCCACCAGCTCGGCGGCCATCGACTTGATGGTCTCCAGACCCTGGCGGCCCCACGGGCGGGGCTCCTGCGCCACCACGCAGACCGTCCCGAGCGCCGTGCCGGTGCGGTCGATGAGCGGAGCGCCCAGGTAGGAGCGGATGCCGATCTCGTCCACGACCGGGTTCCCGGCGAAGCGGGGGTAGTCGCAGACGTCCTCCAGGACCAGGGCCTTGCGCCGCACCACGACGTGCGGGCAGTAGCCGTGGTCGCGGGCCATCACCCGGCCGACCTGCGGGGAGGAGGTCTGCGCCGGCCCCAGCTCCACGGCCCGGTCGGAGCCCGGCGCGTACAGGCCCGCGAAGTACTGGCGGTGCTCGTCTATGAAGTTGACCATCGCGTAGGGGGCGCCGGTGGTCTGCGCCAGCCTGCGGGCGAAGTCGTCGAACTCCGGGATGGGGGCGTCCCCGATGCCCAGCTCGCGCAACCGCGTCACCCGCGCCGGGGCTTCGCTGTCCTGGGGCGTGAGGAGCAGGTGGCTGGTGGGGTCATACGACGTGGGGGACATGGCCACTCCTTGAGTCGATCAGGTGCTGGACAAGGGATACGAGGACCTGCGTGCCGGAACTGGCGTGCCGCGCGTCGCACATCACCACCGGCACCTCGGGCTTGAGGTCGAGGGCGACCCGGACCTCGTCGGGGTGGTAGCGGTGGGCGCCGTCGAACTCGTTGACCGCGACGATGAACCCCATGCCGCGCCGCTCGAAGTAGTCCACGGCCGCGAAGCACTGGTCCAGGCGCCGGGTGTCGGCGAGCACCACGGCGCCGAGCGCGCCGCTGGACAACTCGTCCCACATGAACCAGAAGCGCTCCTGACCGGGGGTGCCGAACAGGTAGAGCACATGCCGGGCGCTGAGGGTGATCCGCCCGAAGTCCATCGCGACGGTGGTGGTCGTCTTGTCCTCCACCCCCTCCAGGCTGTCCGTGGCGGCGCTGACCTGGGTGAGCAGCTCCTCCGTGCTCAACGGCTCGATCTCGCTGACGGCTCCCACGAAGGTCGTCTTGCCGACCCCGAACCCGCCCGCGATCAGGATCTTCAGGGCGGTCGGAAACGGATCAGAGTCGTTTACGGAGTCCATGCAGCACCGCCTCCAGCAGTTCTCGGTCGGTCGGGTCCGCCCCCATCTGCATGGGGGCCCGTGTGGTCACCGCGCCGCAGTCCACCAGGTCGGAGAGCAGCACCTTGGTCACCACGGCGGGCAGCCGCACATGGGCGGCGATCTCGGCGACGGTCATCGGCCCGTCGCACAAACTCAGCACCTGGGCGTGGTCGGGTCCCAGATAGCTCTGCGGCTTGGTCCCGGTGGACCGCACCATCGTCAGCAGGTTGAAGTCGGCCGTCGGCCGCGTCCGTCCGTTGCTGACGGTGTACGGCCGGACCAGACGTCCGGCCGCGTCGTCCAACCACAAGTTCTCCTCGGGTTCCGGCATCCGTCAGTGCCCCGCCGGCTGCCGCGCCGGTGTGGCCAGATACGGGCGGACGCTCTTGACCAGCATCGCCATCTCGTATCCGAGTACGGCCGCGTCCGCCTCGCTCTCGGCGAGGACGGCCAGGCACGCGCCGGAGCCCGCGGTCGAGACGAACAGCAGCGCGGTGTCGAGTTCGACCACCACCTGCCGCACCTCTCCTCCGCTGCCGAAGCGGATGCCGGCGCTGCGGGCCAGCGAGTACAGGCCCGAGGCCAGCGCCGCCAGGTGGTCGGCGGTGTCGGTGTCCAGTCCGTGAGCAGCCTTCACCAGGCCGTCTGAGGACAGCAGCAGTGCGCTGCGGGTGTTCGGGACGCGCTGGACGAGACCGGTCAGCAGCCAGGACAGGTCGGTCGTCTGGCCGATGGGGGCATCGCTCACCATGATCGCGTTCTTCTCCTTGGGGTGAGAGCCGTGCGCGGGACTAGCTTGGCTGGCTGGGGGTGTTGTCGTCGGTTCCCTCCGCGAGGCTGGCGCCCCGGCGGAAGGCGGCCATCAGGCCGGGAGTGTGCTCGGCCTCGGGCTCGCCCGACGCCCCCGGGGCCCGCGGAGACTGGCGCAGTTCGGGAACGAGGTGCTCCTGGCGGCGGCGGCGCGGGAGCTGCGGACGGTCGCCGCCCGCCGCGCCCTCCGGCCCGCCGTGGCTCTCCGGGAACGGCGGTGCCGGTACGGCCCGGGATGCGGACGCGGACTGCGCGGCGGGAGCGGCGGGCTCCGCCGCGGAATGCTGGTAGTGGGGCCGGGGCTGGGCCGGGCCGTACTCCGAAGGCGCCGCGGGGGCGGTGTGGGGCAGGGGCCGGGCGGCCTCCTGCTCGTACATCTGCTGCCCGTAGGCGTGCTGCCCGTGGTCCTGCTGCCCGTAGGACTGCTGTGCGTAGGACTGCTGACGGGGCGCGTCCTGACGAGGCGCCTCCTGACGGGGGGCCTCCTGACGGGGAGTCTCGGGCGGCAGCGGCCGGTGTCCGCCCGCCTCCGCCTCCGCCGCGGCACGCCGCTGCGCCTCCTCGCCCTCGTCGCCCAGGACCGCGTCCGGCACGACGAGCACCGCCTGGGTGCCGCCGTAGATGTTGGTCTGCAGCTGCACGGTGATGCCGTGCCGCCGGGCGAGCGAGGAGACCACGAAGAGCCCGATGCGGCCGTCCTGCAGCAGTTCGGCGACGTCGATCCCGTCGGGGTCGGCCAGCAGCCCGTTCATCCGGTGCTGCTCGGCGGCCGTCATGCCCAGTCCGCGGTCCTCGACCTCGACGGCCAGACCCGCGGTGACGCGCTGGGCGCGCAGCAGGACCTGGGTGTTGGGGGCGGAGAACACCGTGGCGTTCTCGACCAGTTCGGCGAGCAGGTGGATGACGTCGGCGACGGCGTGGCCGCGCAGGGTGCCCTCGATCGGCGGCACCAGCTTGACCCGGGAGTACTGCTCGACCTCGGCGATGGCCGAGCGCAGCACCTCGGTCATGGTGACCGGGCGGCTCCACTGCCGGCGGGAGACCGCGCCGCCGAGGACGGCGAGGTTCTCCGCGTGCCGCCGGATGCGGGTGGCCAGGTGGTCGACGTGGAAGAGGCCCTTGAGCAGGTCCGGGTCCTCGACCTCGTTCTCCAGCTCGTCCAGCAGCTCGATCTCGCGGTGCACCAGGGACTGGAGCCTGCGGGCGAGGTTGACGAAGACCTCGACCTTCTCCTCGCTGCCGCTGGCGTTGCTGCGCACCAGCGCGACCGCCTGGACCAGAGCCAGTTCGGCGGCGCGCTGGGCCTGGCTGACATCGTGGACCACGAGGCCGAGCGAGTCGTCCTCCGGCTCGGGCAGCGGGCCGTGCACGGGCGGCCGCAGCCACTCGCCCTTCTCCAGCCGGCGGAGCATCGACTGGAGTTCACCCTGGCTGTGGGCCGCGCCCTGCCGCAGCCGGGCGTGGCGCTCGGCGGTGGAACGCGCCTCGGAGGAGGCGGAGAGCGCGGCACCGACCACCACGGCGCAGCCGAGCAGCAGCGCGCCGCCGAGCACGCCCCAGACGGTGGCGCCGTCGGGCCCTGCGGACACCCCGTCCCGCACACCGTCGAGCGCCCGCAGCACATAGGCGACGACCGCCGCGGCGATGACCGCGACCAGGGCCGCGGGCAGGACGGCGAGGCGGATCATGCGGCGCCGCAGCGCGGTGTCGGCGGCGGTGTCACGGGCGGGGCCCCTGCGGTGCCCCGTGTCGTGTGCCGCGCCCGCGCCCCGCTTCCTCCTGCGCCTTCCCGGTACGGAAGGGGCGCTCGGGGCACCGTCGTACGCGGGAGGGGCCGGGCGGCCGGGGGGAGAGGGCACGGAAGGCGGGGAGGCGACGGACATGGGAGCGGAACTTCCCCTTCCTTGTTGCACCGCGCGGCTCGGGGGCTCAGGCATCGCAGTCCTCGGAACGTTGAGGTCGTCTCAGCGGGCCGGTGCGTCACCGGCTCTCGTGGCACCGCCGCAACGCTAATCGTCACCCAGCGGGGGCGCGGGCGAGGTCGGCGTATTCGCCACCCTTCGCCAGCCCCCAACGAGTGAAAGCATCGTCGCGCCCCGTGGGGAAGGGCGGCACGATCATAACCCTCGTTTGCCAGGGGCAAGTTACCGTGCCCGGACCGTCACGTTAACCCGCCCCCGCAGTCCGGTTCCAAGCGGCGCGGTGCCCGGGTGGACGCGTGGGACGCCGTGGTAGGCCAGTCTGGAGGGACCTCCGAACACGAAGGCGTCCCCGCTGCGCAACTCGACGTCGGCCCAGGGTCGTCCACGGCCGTCCGGATTCCCGAACCGGAAGACGCAGGTGTCGCCGAGGCTGAACGAGACCACGGGGTCGCGGGATCGCTCGTCGCTGTCACGGTGCATCCCCATACGGGCCTTTCCGTCGTAGAAGTTGACGAGCGCGATCTCGTACGGGACCGCACAGGGCCCGTCCCCGTACGCCTCCTCCACCGCCCGCCGCGCCCACCGCCCCAGCCAGGCCGGGAACGGCTTGACCGGCGCCTCGTCGCCGTCCACCGCGGTGCGGGCGTAGCCGTACGGGTACCAGTGCCAGCCCAGACCGACCTGGCGCACCGACATCTCCCCGCCCCGGGGCATGCGCACGGTGCGCAGCCCGGCGGGCGGCCGGGCCCAGGCGCGGCAGGCGTCCAGCAGCTCACTCTGCGCGGCCGCGTCCAGATGGCCGGGCAGGTGCACCGCGCCCGGCGCCACCTCGACCGCCGGGAGCCGGAACAGTGCGTCGTTCACGCCTCCCACCTCACCTCCGGGCGCCAGATCGACACCGGATCCGGCACCGTAGTTCCACCGGATCTCCACGCTTCCGCCCCATCCTGGCGCAGCCCCGGCCCTTCCACACCCCCATGCCGTAGGGTCGCAGTGGCCGGTGCGGGGCTGTGCGGCGGGCGGCGCCCCGGCCCCGCCGTCCCGGTCGCCCAGAGCAAGGCCGGAGCAATGCCGGAGTCAGGCCGGAACAAGGAGTGTCCATGACATCCGAAACCGTGGAGCCAGTGCTGACGGGGGTGCGCAACTTCCGCGACGTCGGCGGTCTGCCCACCACCGACGGCCGGCGGGTGCGCCGGGGCGTGCTCTACCGCAGCGGGCACCTGGCACACGCCACCGAGGAGGACGCCGCCTTCCTCGCCCGGCTCGGCCTGCACACGGTCTTCGACTTCCGCAACTCCGCCGACCAGGCCCTGGAGGGCCCGGACGTGGAGCTGCCGGGCGTGCGCAACGTGAACATCCCGCTGTCGGACCCGGCCGAGGGCGCCGAGTTCTGGACGATGGTGCGCGAGGGCGACCTGGCGCTGCTGCGGTCCCTGCTCGGCGAGGGGCAGGCCGAGGCCCGGATGGTGGCCTCGTACCGGATGATGGTCCGGCAGCGCACCTCCGAGCACGGCCGGCTGCTGCGGGAGCTGGCCGGCGAGAGCGTGCCCGCCCTGATGCACTGCGCGGCGGGCAAGGACCGGGCCGGGCTGTCGATCGCGGTGACGCTGCTGGCTCTGGACGTGGAGCGGGACGCGATCGAGGCGGACTACCTGGAGTCCAACGCCCCGCACCGCCGCTACCGGATCCACCGCTCCCCCGACGCGGGCGGCGGGATGTCGCCCGAGGTCAGAGAGCTGATCGCGCCCCTCTTCGAGGTCCGCCCCGCCTATCTGCACGCGGCGTTCGACACCATCACCGAGACCTGGGGCGGGGTGGAGCCCTACCTCTCCGAGGGGCTCGGCCTCACTCCCGGCCTGCGCGAGCGGCTGCGCGACCGCCTCCTGGAGCTCTGACCGCCGGAGCCCCGGCGTCCCGGCTCCGGCGGCGCCCGCCGGCCGGCCGCGGACGGACCCGGCCGGCCTCCGCGGTCGGGGTCAGCCCTCGCGGACGACGACGAAGTCCGCGAGGGCGGCGAACTGCTCGCGCACCCGGTCCGGCATGTCCACGCCGTCCAGGGCGGCGAGGGCGGTGGCGTGCCGGCGGCGGGCCTCCTGGGAGGTCCACTCGCGGCCGCCCGCCTCCTCGATCAGCCCGGCGCGGGTCGCGAACTCCTCCTCGCTGAAGTCCTCGAACTCCCGCTGGCTCTTGGCGGCGTCCGCGGCCAGCAGCTCCCCGAGCCGCTCGGCGGCCGGTCCGCCCCCGGCCAGGGCGGCGACCACCGGCAGGGACTTCTTGCGCTGCCGCAGGTCGCTCCAGGGCAGCTTGCCGGTCGCCGACGGGTCGCCCCAGATGCCCAGCAGGTCGTCGACGGCCTGGAAGGCCAGGCCCAGGTGGTGGCCGTAGGCCTCCAGGGCGTCGGCGGTGGCCTCGTCCGCCCCGCCGAGGACCGCGCCGATGGAGGTGGCGCAGGCCAGCAGCGCTCCGGTCTTGTTGCCCTCCATCTCCAGGCACTCGGCGACGGTGACCTTCTCCCGGTGCTCGTAGGAGATGTCCTGGGCCTGCCCGTCGATGAGCTTGCGGGTGGCCAGGGTCAGGCGGCGGGTGGCGCGCGCTGCCTCGGCGGTGCCCAGTTCCAGCAGCACCTCGCCCGCCAGCGCGAACAGGGCGTCGCCGACGAGGATGGCCTGCGCCGGGCCGTGCACCTTCCACACGGTGTCGCGGTGGCGGCGCTGCTCGTCGCCGTCCATCAGGTCGTCGTGGAGCAGGGAGAAGTTGTGGACCAGCTCCACCGCCACCGCCCCGGGGACGCCGGTGGCGGGCTCGGCGCCCGCGGCCTCGGCCGACAGCAGGGCCAGCGCCGGGCGCACCGCCTTGCCGCCGTCGCCGCGGGCCGGGTTGCCCTGTGCGTCGATCCAGCCGAAGTGGTAGGCGGCGACGGAGTCCATGGGCGGCGCGAGCCGCGCCACGGCGGCGCGCAGCATCGGCGTGGCGAGGGTGCGGCCGCGCTCCAGCAGCTCGATGACGCTCGCGGTGTCGACGGCTGTGTCCGTCAGGGTCCTCGGGGTCGCCGGGGTCACGGGGTCTCCTCTGCGTTCGATGTCGTGCTCACGCCGCCTCCTGGAAGACGTCGTCGTGCGGGCGGCCGAGGGCGGCCAGCGCTTCCCGGGCGGCGGTCAGCCCGCTGCGCACGGCGCCCTCCATCGTCGCGGGCCAGCCGGTGGCGGTCCACGCCCCGGCCAGCCACAGCCCCGGTGCCCCGGTGCGGGCGGCGGGACGCAGGCGTCCGACGCCGGGCACGGGGGCGAAGGTGGCGGTGCGCTCGCGGGTGACGAAGAAGTCGCGCACCTTCGCCTCCCGGGCGGCGGGCAGCAGCCGGGCCAGTTCGGGCAGGTAGCGGTCGCGCAGCGCGGCGACCGGCAGGTCGATCTCGTCCTGCGCGGCGGACTGGGACACCGCGACGTACTGGCTCGCCGCCCCTCCCGGCTCGCCCCGCAGCCCGGAGGCGGCGGTGCGGTCGAAGACCCACTGCACGGGGGTGCCGAGCGCGGCGAGGAAGGGTCGGTGGAGCACCTTGCGGTCGTAGACCACGTGGACGTTGAGGATCGGCGCGTCGCCGATGCGCAGCAGCCGCTCCGGCTCCTCCAGTGCGCCCTCGGGGAGCAGCCGGTGGGCCTCGCGCTGGGGGACGGCGAGGACGACCGTGCCGGCCCGCAGCGTCCGGCCGGTCCGGCGTGCGCCGGTGTCCACCGCGATCCGCCAGGCGCCGTCCGGCTCCCGGGCCAGCTCCCGGGCCCGGCCCTGCCGGACCACGCGTACGCCCGCCTTCTCCAGCACGGCGGCGGCGAGCGTGTCGTGCAGGTGTCCCAGCGGGACCCGCGACCAGCCGATGTCGGCCGCGCCGGGTTCGCTGAGCAGGCCGGTGGTGAGGACCATCGCGGCCAGCCCGAGCGAGACGTCCGGTGCGCGGGCGTTGAGGGTGGCGACGCCGACGAGGTCCCACAGCGCCCGTACCGCGCGCGGCGACTGGCCGTGGCGGCGCAGCCAGCTCCCGAAGTCCTGGGCGTCCAGGGCGGGGTCGGAGGGGTCGACCCTGCCCAGGCGCCCGAGCGCCAGGGCGGCCCGCCCCACGCGCAGCCGCTCGGCCGGGGAGAGGTGGGGGTAGCGCGCCAGGGAAGGGCCCAGGTGCAGCGGCGCGGGCAGGGCCGCGCGCCGCAGCCGCCCCGTCCTGCCGCGCGCGGCGTCGTGGACGGGGATGTCCAGACGGGGCTGGAGGGGGGCCAGCGCGCTCGCGCCGATGCGCTCCAGGAACCAGCGGTAGGCGGTGCAGCAGCGCAGGTGGACGTGGTGGCCGTTGTCGACGGTCAGCTCGCCGGCCGCGCCGGAGCGTCGGAAGGAGAAGGCGAGCCCGCCGAGCCGGGGCCTGCTCTCCACCAGGGTGGTGGCCACCCCGGCGTCGGCCAGGCGCAGTGCGGCGGCGGTGCCCGCCAGCCCTCCTCCGACGACGACGGCGCGCGGATCGGGTGCGCCGCTCATGTCGCGCTCTCCCCGGGGGCCGTGCGGGCGGCCAGCCGGGCGTCGAGCCCGGACAGGCCGCGCAGGGCGACGTACGCCTTCTCGCGCGCCGGCAGGGAGACCCTGCCGCGCAGTACGGCGTGCGGGTCGCGGGCGATGCGGGCCAGCAGGCGGTGGTAGATCCCGGCCATGGCCGCCACGCAGGCGGCCGAGCGGCGGTCCAGCAGCGGCAGCAGCCGCAGCCCCTCGGCGAACAGCGCGCGGGCGCGGCCCACCTCGAAGCGCACCAGCCCGGCGAAGTCCCCTCCCGCGGGAGGCGCGTGGCGGTCCAGCGAGGTGTCGCAGCCGAACGCGGCCAGATCCTCGCGGGGCAGGTAGGTGCGGCCCTCCGCGGCGTCCTCGCGCACGTCGCGCAGGATGTTGGTCAGCTGCAGGGCGAGGCCGAGGGTGTCGGCGTAGTGGGGGGCGCGGTCGGCGCCGGGTGCGCCCGGCACGGTCCCGAAGACCCCCAGGGAGAGCCTCCCGATGGCGCCGGCGACGCAGCGGCAGTACTCCCTCAGCTCGTCCCAGGTCTCGTAGGCGCGGCCCCGGACGTCCATCAGGACTCCGTCGATCAGCTCGTCGAGCCCGCCCAGCGGGATCGGGAAGCGGTCCGCGGCGTCGGCCAGGGCGACGGCGACCGGGTCGGTGGCGTCGTCGGGGACCTTTCCGGCGCGGACGAGGTCGAGCAGGTCGCGGGTCTCCTCCAGCCGGGCGCGCTTGACCTCCGTCTCCAGCGGGCCGTCGCCGATGTCGTCCACCCGCCGCGAGAAGGCGTACAGGGCTGACATCGCCCGGCGCTGCGCGGTGGGCAGCAGCCGGATGCCGTAGGCGAAGTTGCGCGCCTGCCGCCCGGTGACGGCCTCGCAGTAGCGGTAGGCGGCGAAGACCTGCGGGGAGGGCGGCGCCTGCCGCGCGGCCCGCTCCGCGTTCGCGGTCCGCCTCTCCACCGGGCTCACCTCGCCCGCCCCAGGACGGCCGCGGTCTCGCGCAGCACACCGGCCGGGGTGGGCCGCAGGGCTCCGCCCAGGACGTCGTACCGGGCGGAGCGCAGGGCGCGCAGGGCCGCCCGCCCGCCGCCGGTGAATCCGGCGATGAGGATCTTCGGTATGCCGGGGACGCTGGCCACCAGCGAGACTCCTTCGTTCAGCAGTTCGTGCGCGCGCCGCGCCTCCCAGGCGACCAGGGCGCGCACCGAGGCGTTGGCGGTGGGCGCGGCGAGATCGGCCTCGGTGACGCGGAAGCGCTCCAGGTCCTCGGCGGGGAGGTAGACCCGGTCGCGCAGTGCGAGGTCCTCGGCGACGTCCTGGAGGTGCTCGACGATCTGCAGCGCCGTGCAGACGGCGTCGGAGCGGCGGACGCGCTCGGGGGTCGTGGTCCCGGTGACGGCCAGGACGAGCCGCCCCACGGGGTTGGCGGACAGTTCGCAGTAGCCCAGCAGCTCCTCCCAGGTGCCGTACCGGCGGACCTTCTGGTCCAGCCGGTTGGCCTCGACCAGGGCGAGGAACGGCTCGGGGGTCAGCGCGTGGCGGCGCACGGTCGGCACCAGGGCGTACAGCAGGGGATGGCGGGGGACGTCCCGGCCCTCGGCGCCCGGGTCCCGGGCGGTGCGGAAGACCCGGTGCAGATCGGTCTCGAAGGCGTCCAGCAGGGCGCCGCGGTCGCCGGCCCGGCCGGGGTCCACTCCCAGCAGCGCGGCGTCGGCGCCGCCGGGCGGCAGGTCGCCGTCGCCGATGTCGTCCAGGAGGCGGACGCAGCCGTACACGGCCATCAGGTCGTCCCGCCAGGCCCGGGGCAGGAAGCGGGGGGCCACGGGGAAGTTCTCGCGCGCCGCCTTGTCGAGGACGGCGCGGCTCCGCGCGTCCCGCGCAGGGGTCACCGGGGGCCGCCCGCTGCCATCGCCGTCACCTCTCCGTCCTTCCACCGACAGCATCCGGGCACCGGCACCGCCTCGTCGTCCGCGTCCGTGGCCGCCGGTCACCGCCCGCTGCAGGAGCATCATATTTCGGGCATGCCCCGACTTCGGTCCGGTACTCGGCCGACCGGGTGCCGGACCGCCCGGTGCGTCGTCCGCCGGGACCGGCTCAGCTTACGTCGTGCCCGGGGGGATCCTTCGCCGCGGGTCCGGCGGGGCGGGTCGCCGACGGTCACTCCGGCGCGGTGAAGCCCCGGATGACCGTGGCCAGGGCACCGGCGGTGAAGGCGTCGCGCTGCTCCGGCGCGAGCCGGCCCAGCGGCCCGTCCAGCAGCAGGACCGCCAGGCCGTGCACCGCCGCCCAGGCGGTGATCTCGGCACCGGGACGCCGTCCGGCGGGCATCCGGCCGGTGGCGACGAGCCCGTCCAGGGCCTCGGCCAGCAGCCGGAAGGAGCGGTACATCCAGCGGGACGGGTCCTCCTCCGGTCCGGACCCGTGGCCACCGTCCGGCGTCTCGGGGGTGCGGCAGAAGGCTGCGCGGAACAGGCCGGGCTCGGCCAGCGCGAACTCGACGTAGCCGGCACCGAGCGCCCTGACCCGCTCCTCGGCCGCATCTCCGGCACTCGGCGACCCGCCACCGGCGCCGGCCGACCGCTCCATCGTCTCCGCGAGCCCCCGCTGCCCCTGCTCCTTGACCGCCATCAGCAGGTCGCCCTGACCGGTGAAGTGGCGGTAGGCGGCCGTCGGCGAGACCCCGACCCTGCGGGCGGCGGCGCGCAGCACGACGGCTTCCGGCCCGCCGTCGCGTGCGAGGTCCGTCGCCGCCTCGATGAGCGCGTTGCGCAGATCCCCGTGGTGGTAGCCGCTCTTTCCGGTGCCTTCGGTCCGCATCATTCGATACTGCCTGATGTTGACATCATTAACATCCCTCTGCCAGAGTCCAAGTTAACGCCGTAAACATCCTATGGCGCGCGCCCGCAAGTGAGCGAGAGGGAAGACCATGCTGTCGTGGATCGCCGACCTGGTACTGCGCCGCCCCCGAACGGTGCTGGTGGCCGCACTCGTCTCCGTGCTGGCCATGGCGGCCGTCGGCATCGGCGCCTTCGGCAAACTCCAGAGCGGCGGTTTCGACGACCCCGACGCACCTTCCAGCCGCGCCACCGCGCTGATCGACGAGAAGTTCGGCGGCGAGACCAACCTCGTCCTGCTGGTACGGGCGGACGACGGCGGCCGGCTGGACTCCCCCGCCGCCGAGCGGGCGGGCCGGGAGATCGCCGACGGGCTGAGGGACGAGCCGGGCGTGTCCGGTGTGGTCTCCTACTGGGACACCGGCGGCTCCGCGCTCACGTCCCGCGACGGCGGCCAGGCGCTGATCCTCGCCCACATCGAGGGCGACGACACCGAGCGCACCGACCGCGCCGGCGAGCTCTCCGAGAAGTGGTCCGGCGACCGGGGCGCCGTCACCGTGCGCACCGGCGGCCAGGCGGCCGTCGCCAGCGACATCACCTCCCAGATCTCCAAGGACCTCGCCATCGCCGAGGCGATCGCCGTCCCCATCACCCTGATCCTGCTGGTGATCGCCTTCGGCAGCGTCGTGGCCGCGCTCCTGCCGCTGGCCATCGGGCTGATCGCGGTCATGGGCACCTTCGCCGAGCTCTACGTGCTCGGCAGCATCACCGACGTCTCGATCTTCTCGATCAACCTCACCACCGCCCTCGGTCTCGGCCTGGGCATCGACTACGGCCTGCTGCTGGTCAGCCGCTTCCGCGAACGGCTGACCGAGGGCGACGACGTACCGGAGGCGCTGCGCACCACCGTGGCCACCGCGGGCCGCACCATCGCCTTCTCCGCCGCCACCGTCGTCGCCGCGCTCGCCGCACTGCTGCTCTTCCCGCCCTTCTTCCTGCGCTCCTTCGCCTACGCCGGGATCGGCGTCGTCGCGATCGCCGCGGTCGGCGCGCTGGTGGTCGTCCCCGCCCTGCTGGTGGTGCTGGGCCACCGCGTCAACAGCGGCCGACTGCCCTGGGCGGAAGCCGTACGGCGCCCCGACGCGCCGGTGTGGGGCCGCCTGGCCTCGGTGGTGATGCGCCGCCCCGCACTCACCGCGCTGCCGGTCCTGGCCGTGCTGCTGCTCGCCGCGAGCCCGCTGCTGGGCGTGTCCTTCGGCAACCCCGACGAGCGGGTACTGCCCGACAGCGCGCCCAGCCGCCAGGTGGCCACCGCCATCGACGAGGACTTCGGCCGCGACGACACCTCGGCCGTCCAGATCGTCACCACCGGCCCGGTGGACGCCGCCGGGCTGGACGCCTACGCCACCGCGGTCTCCCGCATCGACGGCGTCACCCGCGTCCAGGCCTCCTCCGGCACCTACCAGGACGGCGAGGCCGCCCCGCCCGGTCCGGTCAACGCCGCGCTCGGCCGGGACGACGCCCAGCGGCTGACCGTCGCCACCGAGCCGGAGTCCGGGTCCGGCGAGGCCGAGGACCTGGTGCGCGACATCCGCGCGGTGCCGGCCCCCGACGGGGTGGAGGCCCTGGTCGGCGGCCCGGACGCCCGGCTGGTGGACACCAAGGCCGCCATCGGCGACCGGCTGCCCGCCGCGATCGCCTGGGTCGCGCTGACCACCTTCGCCCTGCTGTTCCTGTTCACCGGCAGCATCGTGCAGCCGCTGCGCGCGCTGGTGCTCAACACCATCAGCCTCACCGCCGCGATCGGCGCGATGGTGTGGATCTTCCAGGAGGGCAACCTGTCCTCGGTGCTGGGCTTCACCCCGATGCCGATGAACACCTCGATGACCGTGCTGCTGTTCTGCATCGTCTTCGGGCTGTCGATGGACTACGAGGTCTTCGTGACCAGCCGGATCAAGGAACTGCACGACGCGGGCGAGGACACCGGGACCGCCGTCACCCGCGGGCTGTCGCGCACCGGGCGGATCGTCACCATGGCCGCCGGCCTGCTGGCGGTGAGCCTGTTCGCCTTCACCACCAGCGAGATCAGCTTCATGCAGATGTTCGGCCTCGGCAGCGGGCTGGCCATCCTGATCGACGCAGTCGCGGTGCGCGGTGTGCTCGTCCCGGCCGCGATGCGGCTGCTGGGCCGCGGCGCCTGGTACGCGCCGAAGGCCCTGCGCCGGCTGCACGGCCGGGTGGGGCTGTCCGAGGCCGCCACTCCCCCTGCGGCCCCCGCCGAGCCCCGGCGTGAGCCCGCCGGAATCTGACCGGCCTGCGGCGGACCGCCCGGACGCGGACCGGCCCCGCCCCTTGTCAGGGGCGGGGCCGGTCCGCGTCCGGGCTCGGCGGCACGAGCGTCACTTGCGGGTGAACTCCTCGTACGCCTTCATCACTTCCTCGGTCGGGCCGTCCATGCGCAGCTCGCCGCTCTCCAGCCACAGCACCCGGTCGCAGGTGTCCCGGATGGACTTGTTGTTGTGGCTGACCAGGAAGACCGTCCCGGCCTCCTGGCGCAGCTCGCGGATGCGGGCCTCCGAGCGCCTCTGGAACTTCTTGTCGCCCGTCGCCAGCGCCTCGTCGATCATCAGCACGTCGTGGTCCTTGGCCGCGGCGATGGAGAACCGCAGCCGGGCCGCCATGCCGGAGGAGTACGTCCGCATCGGCAGGCTGATGAAGTCGCCCTTGTCGTTGATGCCGGAGAAGTCCACGATGTCCTGGTAGCGCTCCTGGATCTGGGCCTTGGACATGCCCATCGCCAGTCCGCCCAGTATGACGTTGCGCTCGCCGGTCAGGTCGTTCATCAGCGCGGCGTTGACGCCCAGCAGCGAGGGCTGGCCGTCGGTGTAGACCCTGCCGCGCTCGGCCGGCAGCAGACCCGCGATGGCGCGCAGCAGCGTGGACTTGCCCGAGCCGTTGGACCCGATCAGCCCGATCGCCTCGCCGCGGTAGGCGGTGAAGCTGACGCCCTTGACCGCGTGCACCTCGCGCATGCCCGCCGGGGCCTTGCGGCGCAGGATGCGGCTGAGGGCCGCCGTGGCGCTCCCCCGGCCCCGGCCACCGCCGTTGACGCGGTAGACGATGTGCAGGTCGTCGGCGATCACGGTCGGCCGCCGTTCCACGGGAGCGGCCTCCGCCGCCCCCTCGCCCTTGTGCGCCGACGCTGCGGCTGCGCTCTTCTCAGCCACGGCCATAACGCTCCTCCGCCTTCCAGAAGTACACGAACCCGCCGATGCCGACGACCACGGCCCAGCCCGCGGCCAGCAGCCACACGTGCCCGTCCAGACTCTGGTGGTGCGGTCCGTCGATCAGCGCGTAGCGCATCAGCTCCATGTAGACCGCCGCCGGGTTGGCTTCCAGCACCCCGGCCAGCCAGCCCGGGGCGTTCGCCTTCTCCAGCATGTAGGCCAGCGGGAACATCACGCCGGAGGCGTACATCCAGGTACGCAGCACGAACGGCATCAGCTGGGCCAGGTCGGGGGTCCTGCTGCCCAGCCGGGCCATGGTCATCGCCAGGCCGGTGTTGAAGAGGAACTGCAGCAGCAGGGCCGGCACCACCAGCAGCCACAGCGGACCGGGGTAGTGCCCGAGGCCCACCAGGATGACGACCAGGACGATCATCGAGAACAGCAGTTGCTGGAGCTGCTGGAGGGAGAAGGAGATCGGCAGCGAGGCCCTCGGGAAGTGCAGGGCCCGCACCAGCCCCAGGTTCCCCGAGATGGACCGCACGCCCGACATCACCGAGGTCTGGGTGAAGGTGAAGACGAACACCCCCGTCACCAGGAACGGGATGTACTCGTCGTTATCCATGCCGCCGCGTCCCCCGAGCAGCAGGCCGAAGATGAAGTAGTAGACGGCCGCGTTGAGCAGGGGCGTCAGGACCTGCCACACCTGGCCGAGCTTGGCCTGGCTGTACTGGGCGTGCAGCTTGGCCCGGGAGAAGGCGAGGATGAAGTGCCGCCGCGCCCACAGCTGCCGGACGTACTCCGTCAGGGAGGGCCGGGCGCCGCTCACCGTCAGCCCGTACTTGGCGGCGAGTTCGGCCGGGGACAGGCCGTCGTCTGGTGAACGCGGGGGCTCGCTCGTCACGATCGCACCGCCGTGCGTTGTGTCGCTCACGTTGAAACTTTCGTCCTCACAGTGCGCAGCCGGGATGGAATGAGCGCAGCGGGAGCCCGGCCCTGTCACCGGACCCGATGCTCTCAGACAGAGCTTGTCAGATGACGGGAGGGCGGCCCAGCCGGGTCAGACGCCACACCGTACGCCACTTCATGGGACGGCGGGGGCCGCACGGGGTCGTCCAGCCCTCCCGGAAGCCGCCCAGCCAGGCGCGCAGAGCGGGGCGCGAGGGGCGCCGGGCGAGGGTCAGCAGCAGCCATACGCCCAGGTAGAGGGGGATCAGCGGCAGCGGCAGGTTGCGCCGGGCCAGCCACACGCGGTTGCGGGCGACCATGCGGTGGTAGACCGCGTGGCGGCTGGGGAGGGTGGTGGGGTGGTGGAGCACCATGTCCGCGCGGTAGTCGATCATCCATCCCGCGTCCAGCGCCCGCCAGGCCAGGTCGGTCTCCTCGTGCGCGTAGAAGAACTCGTCCGGCAGCCCGCCGACCTGCCGGAAGACCGCCGTGCGCACGGCGGTGGCGCCGCCGAGGAAGGTCGTCACGCGCGAGGAGCGCATCGGGTCCGAGGCGCGCAGCCGCGGTACGTGGCGGCGCTGGGTGGCCCCGGTGTCCGGGTCGGCGATGCGGAAGCTGATGATGCCCAGCTCCGGGTCGGCGGCGAACGCCTGCCGGACCAGCTCGGCGGTGTCGGTGTTCGGCAGCAGCCCGTCGTCGTCGAGGAAGAGCAGGGCGTCCACCTCGCTCCCGCCGGGCCCGAACGCCTCGATGCCGACGTTGCGGCCGCCGGGGATGCCCAGGTTCTCCGGCAGCTCCACCGTCCGCACCCCCTCCGGGAGCTCCGGCAGCGGGGCGCCGTTGCCGACGACCACGACCTGGACCGGGTCGCCGTCCTGCTTGGCGACCGAGTCCAGCAGGGCGCGCAGCTCCTCGGGGCGGTTGCCCATGGTGAGGACGACCGCGCCCAGCGTCAGGGGCCTGCCGGATGCGGACTCCGCGCCCTCCGTCATGTCACTCAACGTCGTTCACCGCCCTCACCGCAGCCGGCTCGAGGCCAGGATGGACACCAGGTGCAGCAGCGTCTGCAGGACCGCGATGGCCGCCAGGACGGCGACGCCCAGCCGGGTGAAGAACAGGCCGCCGTGCAGTACGTCCGCCACCGCGACCAGCAGGATCACCAGGGACGCCTCGACGCCGCCGACCAGCCGGTGGAACTTCAGCGCCGCGGCCGCCCGGCGGGCCAGTGCCAGCCCCGAGGAGCGGGGCACGGCCGCCTCGTCCTTCACTGCGGGCAGGCCGCTGCGGGAGCGGGCCACGTCCACCAGGTCGGTCTCGGCCTTGATCAGGATCGCGCCCAGCGCGGCCACGGTGCCCAGGAAGGCCCACAGCCAGTTCGCGGAGGCCCCCTCGGTGCGGAAGACGTCGGCGGCCCGCACCCCGAAGCCGACCAGCAGCGCCGCCTCGGCCAGGTAGTGGCCCACCCGGTCGAGGTAGACGCCGGTGATGGAGGTCTGCTTCCGCCAGCGGGCGACCTCGCCGTCCACGCAGTCCAGCAGCAGGTAGAGCTGGATGAGGAGGGCGGCGAGGACGGCCCCGGCCGGGCCGGGCACCAGCAGTACGGCGCCGGCCGCCACACCGGCGACGACCATCAGGTAGGTGAGCTGGTTGGGCGTTATCCGGGTGTTCACCAGATGCCGGGTCCAGCGCAGCGAGATCTCCCGCATGTACAGGCGCCCGGCCCAGTGCTCACCGCTGCGCCGGTCCTTCACCCCGGCGGGGTGGACGACCGGGCGGAGTTCAGCTACTGACGGCTTTGACATAGTCGGCGTACGCGTCCCTGATCTGGTCGGTGGACAGGTCCAGGTGCTCGATGATCGTGTAGCGCCCGGGCCGGGTCTGCGGCGCGTACTCCACCGCGCGCACGAACTCGTCCTCGTTGAAGCCGATCTCGCCGGGCAGCACGGGCAGGCCGTGGCGGCGCAGCACGTCGACGATCAGCGCCGTCTGCTCCTCCGCCCCGCGCAGGTGCATCGCGAAGGCCGCCCCGAGCCCGCACTGCTCGCCGTGGGCGGCGGCGCGCTTGGGGTAGAGCAGGTCGAAGGCGTGGTTGATCTCGTGGCAGGCGCCGGAGGCGGGGCGGCTGTCGCCGGCGACCGACATGGAGATGCCGGTGAGCACCAGCCCCTCGGCCAGCACGGTGAGGAACTCGTCGTCGCCGCAGCCGCCCGGGTGGCGCAGCACCGCCTCGCCGGCCTGGCGGGCCATGGCGGCGGCCAGGCCGTCGATCGACTCGCCGGTGACCTTGTGGGAGAGTTCCCAGTCGGCGACTGCGGAGATGTTGGAGATCACGTCGCCGACACCCGAGCGCACGAAGCGGATCGGGGCCTCGCGGATGACGTCGAGGTCGATCACGATCGCGATCGGGTTCGGCACTCCGTACGAGCCGCGGCCGGCGTCGTTGTCGAGCGTGGCGACGGGGGAGCACAGGCCGTCGTGGCTGAGGTTGGTGGCGACGGCGACCAGCGGCAGGCCGATGCGCGCGGCGGCGAACTTGGCGCAGTCGATGATCTTGCCGCCGCCCATGCCGACGACCGCGTCGTAGTGGCCTGACTTCATCGCGTCGGCCAGCTTGATCGCGTCGTCCAGCGTGCCGCCGCCGACCTCGTACCAGTCGGCGCCCGGCAGGGCGGGCGCGAACCGTGCGCGCAGGGCCGCGCCCGAGCCGCCGCTGATGGCGATGGCGAGCTTGCCGGAGGCCGAGATGCGCTGGTCGACCAGGAGACTCGCCAGATCGTCCAGCGCACCGGGCCTGATGTCGACGACGACCGGCGACGGAATGAGCCGGGTCAGTACTGGCACGCGATCTCCCGCGCCTTGTTCAGATCGTCGTGGTTGTCGATCTCGACCCACCTGACGTCGCCGATCGCGGCGGTGTCGATGGTGAGGCCGCGGTCGACCATCTCCTGGTAGCCGTCCTCGTAGTAGAGCTGCGGGTCGCGCTCGTAGGTGGCCTTCAGCGCGTCGGCCAGGTCGGCGGCGGCGTCGCCCTCGATGAGGGTCACACCGATGTACTCGCCGGTGGCGTCGGCCGGGTCCATCAGCTTGGTGATGCGGCGCACGCCCCTGCCGGGCTCGGTGACGACCTTCATCTCCTCGTCGGCCAGCTTCTTGACCGTGTCGAGGGCGAGGATGATCCGCTGCCCCTTGCCGCGGGCCTCCAGCAGCGTCTGCTCGACGGAGACGGGATGGACGGTGTCTCCGTTGGCCAGGATCACGCCCTCCTTGATGACGTCGCGGGCGCACCACAGGGAGTAGGCGTTGTTCCACTCCTCGGCCTTGTCGTTCTCCACCAGGTGGAGCTTGACCCCGTACTTCTTCTCCAGGGCGGCCCTGCGCTCGTGGACGGCCTCCTTGCGGTAGCCCACGACCACGGCGACGTCGGTGAGGCCGACCTCGCGGAAGTTGCCGAGGGTGAGGTCCAGCACGGTGGTGGTGCCCTCGCCCGCCGGGTCCACCGGCACCAGGGCCTTGGGCAGGGTGTCGGTGTAGGGGCGCAGACGCCGTCCGGCGCCGGCGGCCAGCACGAGGCCGATCATGCGGGTTCTCCTGTTTCGTCGTGTACGGCGGGTGCGTGTGAGGACACCCAGAAACGGACGCTCTCGGTGATCACCGTGAGCGCCAGGGCCCCGGCCAGGGCCGTGAGCGCGATCGTGAAGCCCTGCCCCGCGGCCCAGAGGGCGGCGGCGGCCGTGACCGCCACAGCGCGTCCCTCGTGCCCGCCGATCGCCCGCACCAGCAGGCGCGGGGGGGCGCCGGTGCCGCCGCGGATGCGGTACACCGTGTCGTAGTGATGGTAGGCGACCGCCGCGACCAGCCCGAACGCGGCGGGCAGGGCCCCCTCCGCCTCCGAACGGGCGGCCAGCGCCAGGACGGTGGTGTACTCCGCCGCGCGGAAGAGGGGCGGGACCAGCCAGTCCAGCGCGCCCTTGAGCGGGCGGGCGACGGCCAGTCCTGACAGGGCGGCGTAGCCGAGCGCGGCGGCCGGCAGCCAGGGTCCGACCGGCGCCCACAGCGCGGCGGCCACCAGGGCGGCCGAGCCGAGCAGGGCGAGGGCCGGGGCGGCGAACCCGGACGGCCGCCCGCCGCGCCGCCGGAACGCGGCGGCCCGCGCCACGCCCTCGGCCAGCGGTCCGGAGTCGGCCAGCTCGGCCAGGGCCCGCGCGGCGCCGTCGGTGCGCACGTCCTTGCGGCTGAGGGAGCGCAGCACCCGCCCGGCGGTGGTGTAGCAGGCGGCGAACGCGCATCCGGCCAGCAGCACGACGAAGGTGGTGCGGGGCGTGGTGAGCGCGGTGAGGAGGGCGATCAGCGCCCAGCGTTCGCCGATGGGCAGCACGATCATGCGGCGGGCCCACACCGTCCAGCCGACCCTGTCGAGCCTCCCGGACAGGGCGGCGGCGGGGTTGGCGCTCCCGGCCGCGGGCTCCCCCCCGCGCTCTCCCGTGTGCTGCCCGCCGGCCTCCCTCTCGTGGCGGTCGGCCTCGTTGAAGGAGAAGTCCACCACGTGGCGGCAGGTCTGGAGCACCATCGCGCCCAGCGCCAGGGCCCATACGTCGTCGCCGCCGCGGGCCGCGCCGAGGGCCAGGCCCGCGTAGTAGGCGTACTCCTTGGCCCGGTCGAAGGTGGCGTCCAGCCAGGCGCCGAGCTTGGAGTACTTCAGCGCGTAGCGGGCGAGCTGGCCGTCGGTGCAGTCCAGCACGAACGAGGCGATCAGCAGCACCCCGGCCGCGACGAAGCCGCCGCGGGTGCCGGTGGCCGCGCAGGCGGCGGCGATCAGCGCGGTGAGCAGCGAGGCGGTGGTCACCTGGTTGGGGGTGAGTCCGCGCCGGGCGCACCAGCGGGCGAGGTGGCGGGAGTAGGGGCTGACGAAGAAGGTGGTGAAGAAGCCGTCGCGGGACTTCACCGCCGAGCGCAGCCGCACCCGCTCGTCGTCGACGGCCGCCACGGCCCGTTCCGCCTCGGCACGCTCCGCGCCGTCGGCGGGCACGGCGGCGACGAGGACGCCCAGCTCGGGCCGGTGGACGGCGGGCGCCCGGCCGTCCTCGTCCAGGGCCGCGGCCACCCGGTCGGGCAGGCCGGCGGGACCGCGGGCGGCGGTGCGCACCGCGGCGGCGGGCGCGGTCCGCGCGGACGGGGCGGCGGCCGCGGAGACGGCGGCGGACACGGCGCGGACCAGGGCGGTGCGCGCCCCGGGCCGGACGGCCAGCGCGCCGGGGATCGCGGCGGCGGGGAAGCGCGGGTCGGTCAGGGCCAGCCGCAGGCTGTGCACGTGCCCGACGAAGCGGGAGTCGACGAGGGCGACGCGCTCGCCGGCCGGTACGGCCGCCAGCGCCGTCTCCACCCCGGCGGCGTCCTCCGCCACCCGCACGTCGAACCCCAGCGACCGCAGATCGCCCTCCAGGGGCGCCCCCGCGACCGGCGGACCGGTGAGAATGGCGGTCGACAAGAACGAACTCACTCCTTGGAAGCCGTACCGTCCGCGGCGCGGTCCGTAACGAGCGGCATCCGGGCAGCGGTCACCGTGCTCCATCACCCGTTCGGGGGCAGGCAGCACGTGGCCAGAGGTTATCGGATAGGTGGAAGCGTCCGTTCACCCCGCATTCACCGGACGAGAGCGCCCGGCCGTCACGAAAGGTGACAGAACACCACGGACCGCGTTCCAGGATCCTCGATCCCGGTGGCTCGCACAAGGAGCGCGTCCGCGGCGGTGTCCGGCCGGTGGTTAGGCTGCGGCCATGACGTGGCTGGTGACCGGAGGAATCGGATACGTCGGCGCACACGTGGCGCGGGCGATGGCGGAGGCCGGCGAGGAGGTCGTCGTGCTCGACGACGTCTCCAGCGGCCTGCCCGAGCGGTTGCCGCCCGGCGTGCCCCTGGTGCGCGGATCGGTCGCCGACCGCGGGCTGCTCGACCGCACGATCGCCGGGCACGGCGTCACGGGCGTGGTGCACCTGGCGGCGAAGAAGCAGGTGGGCGAGTCGGTGGAGCACCCGCTGACGTACTACCGGGAGAACCTGCACGGGCTCACGGTGCTGCTGGAGGCCGTGGTCGCGGCCGGGGTGCGGCGCCTCCTGTTCTCCTCCTCCGCCGCCGTCTACGGCATGCCGGACGTGGACCTGGTCACCGAGGACACCCCCTGCGTCCCGCTGAGCCCCTACGGCGAGACGAAGCTGGCGGGCGAGTGGCTGGTGCGCGCCGCCGGGCGGGCGCACGGGCTGTCCACCGCCTGCCTGCGCTACTTCAACGTGGCGGGGGCCGCGCGGCCGGAGCTGGCCGACGTCGGCGTGTTCAACGTCATCCCGATGTTCTTCGACGCCCTCACTCGCGGTGAGGCCCCGCGGATCTTCGGCGACGACTACCCCACCCCCGACGGAACCTGCGTCCGCGACTACATCCACGTCGCCGATCTGGCCGAGGCGCATCTGGCCGTCGCCCGCCACCTGGCGGAGCGCCCGGCCGGCGGGGACCTGACGGTGAACGTGGGCTCCGGCGAGGGCGTGTCGGTGCGGGAGCTGGCCGACCTCGTCGTCGAGACCACCGGCATCCGCGAGCCCACCCCGGTCGTCGCCCCGCGCCGCCCCGGGGACCCCCCGCGCGTGGTCGCCTCGGCCCAGCGGATCGGCGAGGAGCTGGGCTGGAGCCCCCGGCACGGGGTGCGCGAGATGGTGGCCTCGGCCTGGGAGGGCTGGCGCCTGCGCCACGCCGATGGCCTCCGGCGGGACGCGGCCGCACTCCCCGAGTGATCCGGGCCGGACCCCCGAACGGGCGGGCGCCATCCGCCAGGCGACTGGAAAGCGCAGGTCAGGGGGGATGACAACGGTGTTCAGTGCCGCGTTGCCCCATACCCCCCGCCCGTAGTTCACTGGGATGGTCCGCACCGGTCGTACGCGGCGCCGGCCGCTATACGGGAGGCATCATCCATGGGCGCAGGGCACAACCACGGCGGGCCGCGGCCGGCCGGGCCGGGTACGGCGGGAGCCGCCTACCGGGGGCGGCTGCGCGCCGCGCTGGCCATCGCGGTCGTCCTGCTGCTGGCCGAGCTCGCGGGCGCCGCGCTGACCGGTTCGCTGGCGCTGCTGGCCGACGCCGGCCATGTGGCCACCGACGCGGTCGGCATCGGGATGGCTCTGCTGGCGATCCACGTCGCCAACCGGCCCGGCAGCGAGCGGCGCACCTTCGGCCTCGCCCGGGCCGAGATCCTCGCCGCACTGCTCAACGCCCTGCTGCTGCTCGGGGTGGGCGGCTACATCCTGGTGGAGGCCGTCGAACGGCTGCGCCACCCCCAGGAGGTGCCCGGGGGCCTGACGGTCCTGTTCGGCGTCGTCGGCCTGGCGCTCAACGGCCTGTCCCTGGCCCTGCTGATGCGCGGGCAGCGCGAGAGCCTGAACGTGCGGGGCGCCTTCCTGGAGGTCGCGGCGGACGCCCTGGGCTCCCTGGCGGTGATCGCCGCCGCGCTGGTGATCATGTTCACCGGCTGGCGGCAGGCCGACCCCGTCGCCTCGCTGCTGATCGCGGTGCTGATCGTGCCGCGGACGGTGCGGCTGGCCCGCGAGGCGATCGACGTCCTGCTGGAGGCGGCGCCCCGGCATGTGGACATGGCCGGGGTGCGGGCGCACATCCTGGGCGTGCCCGGAGTGGAGGACCTGCACGACCTGCACGTGTGGACCATCACCTCCGGCATGCCGGTGCTCTCCGCGCACGTGGTGGTCGGCCGGGAGGCGCTGGAGGCCGAGGGGGGCCACGACAGGATCCTGCGGGATCTCCACGGCTGCCTGGGCCGGCACTTCGACGTCGAGCACTGCACCTTCCAGCTTGAGCCGCACGGGCACGCGGCGCGCGAGGGGCGGCTGTGCCACTGACGCCCCCACCTGCGCCGTGACGGACCGAGTACCGCACGCCCGGCGAGCGGCCCCCGTCCGTGTACGGCACACTGGAGCGGACAGTCGGAACATCGGAGAAATGCCGTTCCGACGCATTCGCGGTGAAGGGCGGACATGACCAACGGCACGGCGGACCCGATCATGCTCGAGCTGGTCGACGAGGACGGCAGGACGATCGGGACCGCGGAGAAGCTCTCCGCCCACCAGGCCCCCGGTCGGCTGCACCGGGCCTTCTCCGTCTTCCTCTTCGACGACATGGGCCGGCTGCTGCTCCAGCGCAGGGCGCTGGGCAAGTACCACTCCCCCGGTGTGTGGTCCAACACCTGCTGCGGCCACCCCTACCCCGGCGAGCAGCCCTTCGCCGCCGCGGCGCGGCGGGTCGGCGAGGAACTGGGCATGGCCCCCTCGCTGATGCGGGAGGCGGGGACGGTGCGCTACAACCATCCGGACCCGGCCTCCGGCCTGGTCGAGCAGGAGTACAACCACCTCTTCGCGGGACTGGTGCGGGACATGCCCCGGCCGGACCCGGAGGAGATCGCGGAGACGGCGTTCGTGACGCCCGAGGAGCTGCTCAAGCGGCACGAGGCGGAGCCGTTCTCGGCCTGGTTCATGACGGTGCTGGACGCGGCGCGGGGCGGCATCCGCGAGGTGACCGGGGTCTCGGCCGGCTGGTGACGCACACGCCGCCGGCCCGCTGAGCCGCGGCGCGCTTCAGCGGGCCGGCGGCGGTGTCGAGGGCTGTGCCGACGGCGATGTCGAAGGCGGTGCCGAAGGCGGCAGGGGGGCCAGCCGCATCTCGACCCGGACCACCTTGCCGCCGGAGGCGGTCCGGTCGGCCTCGCAGAACCCGCCCGCCTCGGCGGCGATGGCCCTGACCAGGAGCAGCCCCCGCCCCCCGGTGTGCTCCCGCCCCGGGGCGGCGGCCAGCGCCGCGGGGCGGTAGGGGTGACCGTCCTCGACCCCCAGGCGCACCCGGCCGGCGTCGAGGGAGATCTCGACGCCGATCTCCTCGGAGAGCAGGGCCGCGTGCCGCACGGCGTTGGTGACCAACTCGGAGAGGATCAGCAGCAGGCCGTCCATCAGCTCGCCGGTGACCGGGGCGCCCCTGCGGCGCAGGAGGTCCCGCACGGCGTGGCGCGCCCGGGGCACGGAGGACTCGTGCACCGGGACGGTGAAGCGCCAGGCGCCCTCGTACGGCCGGGGGTGGGGCTGTGGCCGGGCGTACGGCTGCGTCTGTCGCCGCGTCTGCTCCTGCGGCTGTTCCTGCGGCCGGGGACGCGGTTGCGGCCGCGATGGCGCGGCCGGCCGGTCCGGCGCGGCCACGGGCGCCCGTCTGTCCCGGTCAGGAAGGGAATCCCCGCGGATGTCCATCTGCCGCACCCCGCTCTCGGCTCTCGCCGGCCGCCTCGGCCCGGACCGGTTCCGGACCGGTTCTCCCGTCGAGTGTTGGCCCGCCGTGCGCGCGATCCGGCACTGTGACCGCAACTTGGCACTTATCGATGGCAATTGACAGAAGACTTGCGCGCCGTTCGCGACTGTGACCGACCCTGCGCGATCGTTTCTGCGCCCCCGAAACGGCCCCCGCACCCGCTGCCGTTACGATCCGGCCCATGCCCGCGCAAACCCCTCCGGCCGGCGGTCCGGCCCTGCCGGTCTCCGTCCAGGACGGCGTCGCCACCCTGACCATCCGCAACCCGGCCAAGCGCAACGCGATGACGCCGGACATGTGGCGGCGGATGCCCGCCGTGCTGGAGCGGCTCGCCGCCGACCCCTCCGTACGGGCCCTGGTCCTCACCGGCGAGGGCGGCACCTTCTGCTCGGGCGCCGACATCTCCGCCCTGCGCGAGGGCGACGAGGAGTCCCGCGGCCTGGCGGTGGCCGCCGAGGAGGCGCTGGCGGCCTTCCCGCGGCCCACGCTCGCGGCCGTGCGCGGGCACTGCGTGGGCGGCGGCTGCCAGCTCGCCGTCGCCTGCGATCTGCGCTTCGCCGCCGAGGGAGCCCTGTTCGGCATCACCCCGGCGAAGCTGGGCATCGTCTACGGCGCGTCCTCCACCCGGCGCCTGGTCTCCCTGGTCGGCCCTGCCACCGCCAAGTACCTGCTGTTCTCCGGCGAGTTGATCGGCGCCGAGCGGGCCCTGCGCACCGGGCTGGCCGACGAGGTGCACCCGGAGGACGAACTGGACGGGCGGGTCGCGGCGTTCGCGCGGCTGCTCGTCTCGCGCTCGCAGCTCACCCAGGCCGCCGCCAAGGAGTTCGCGAACGGCGCCGGGGCCGGCCCCGTACCGGCGGAGCGGGTCGCGTACTGGGAGGAGCGCGCCCGGGAGAGCGGTGAACGGGCCGAGGGGGTGGCCGCCTTCCTGGAACGGCGTTCTCCGGTCTTCACCTGGCCACTTACCGACGGGTAGCGTGCGGGTATGACGTCCCTCCCCGCCAAAGCCGGGCGGCGCTGCCACAACGCCGTCAACCCGCTGCACTCGGCTCTCTACTTCGCCCCCGACCTGGCCCGCGAGCTGGCCCCCTACGGCATCGAGGACCCCTCCGCGGTCTACTTCGCCGGCCGTGCCGCGGCGCTGGGCCGGGTCGGGCCCGGAGTCGTCACCGCGACCTTCCACAGCTTCCACCACGCCCTCGTCGCCCGCCACCTGCCGGCCGTGTGGGAGCTGGCCGCCCCCGAGACCGTGCTCGCAGCCCGGCTGCGCGCCGCCGACTCCATGCTGCGGCGCCTGCTGGGCGAGGAGGCGGCGGCTTCCAAGGAGATGGCCGAGGCCGCCGAACTGGCCCTGCGCGCCGCCGAGGGGTGCACCCGCCCGGGCCGCCCGCTGTACGCGGCACTCTCCGACCTCCCCGTGCCCGAGGCCCCGCACCTGGCACTGTGGCACGGCGCCTCGCTGCTGCGCGAGCACCGCGGCGACGCCCATGTCGCCGTCCTCCAGCACGCCGGGCTGGACCCGATGGAGGCGCTGGTCAGCCACACCGCCAGCGGCCGCGGCATGAGCCCCAGGTGGGTGCTGGCCACCCGCGGCTGGAGCCGCCGGGACTGGGAGGAGGCCCAGGAGCGGCTGCGCGGGCGCGGACTGCTGGACGGCGACGGCGAGTTGACCGAGGCCGGAACCGCCCTGCGCAAGGCGCTGGAGGAGGAGACCGACCGGCTCGACGCCGCGCCGTACGAGCATCTGGGCGCGGCGGGCACCGAGCGGCTGACCGAGCTGTGCGGCGCCTTCACCGGCGCGGCCCTCGCCTCGGGCGCCTTCCCGGCGGACCTGTTCGGCAAGGGGTGAACCGCTGTCCGGACGGGTCCCGGACGGAGTCCTGGAGGGGCGGAAACCGGCCGGTCCGGACGGAAGGTTGTTTGTCCGGCGTCCGAGCGGTCACGCGTACAGCATGTTCCGAGCCATAGCAGACGCACTCCGTACCGTCGGCGGCGCCATCGCGACCGTGGTGACGCTGCCCTTCCGCCTTCTCGCCCGCCTCTTCGGCGGGGCTTCGCACGCCGGACGCCGCGTCTGACCGTCCGCCTGTCGGTGCGGCCTGCAACAATGCGGGCTACCGGGGGAGCACCCAGCACCGAGTGAGGCGGAACGGATCGTGACACAGTCCATCGGAGAGACGCCCGTCGAGGGCGCGGCACCGGCCGGCACGTCCGGCGCGGCGTCCGTCGAGGGCAGGATCGCCGAGGAACTCGGCGTACGGGAACGACAGGTCAGGGCCGCCGTCGAACTGCTCGACGGCGGCTCGACCGTGCCGTTCGTCGCGCGCTACCGCAAGGAGGCCACCGGCGGCCTGGACGACGCGCAGCTGCGCGCCCTGGAGGAGCGGCTGCGCTACCTGCGGGAGCTGGAGGAGCGGCGGGCGGCGATCCTGGAGTCCGTACGCTCCCAGGGGAAGCTCGACGCCGAGCTGGAGGCCCGCATCCGGGCCGCCGACTCCAAGGCGCGCCTGGAGGACGTCTACCTGCCCTACAAGCCCAAGCGGCGCACCAAGGCGCAGATCGCCCGCGAGGCGGGCCTGGAGCCGCTGGCCGACGGACTGCTCGCCGACCCGTCCGTGGAGCCGGCCGCCGCCGCGGCGGCCTTCACCGACCCGGACAAGGGCGTGGCCGACGCCTCCGCCGCGCTGGAGGGCACCCGCGCGATCCTCACCGAGCGCTTCGGGGAGGACGCCGACCTGATCGGCGAACTGCGCGAGACGATGTGGCGGCGCGGCCGGCTCGTGGCGAAGGTGCGCGAGGGCAAGCAGGAGCAGGGCGCCAAGTTCGCCGACTACTTCGACTTCTCAGAGCCCTTCACCGAGCTGCCCTCGCACCGGGTGCTGGCGATGCTGCGCGGTGAGAAGGAGGAGGTCCTCGACCTCTCCCTGGAGCCGGAGCCGGAACCCGCCGGAGAGGCCGCGGAGGGCGGCGCCCTGCGCGAGACCACCGGCCCCTCCGAGTACGAGCGCGCGATCGCCCGCCGCTTCGGCATCGAGGACCGCGGCCGCCCGGCCGACCGCTGGCTGGCCGACACCGTGCGCTGGGCCTGGCGCACCCGCATCCTGGTGCACCTGGGCATCGACCTGCGGCTGCGGCTGCGCACCGCCGCGGAGGACGAGGCGGTCGCGGTGTTCGCGGCCAACCTGCGCGACCTGCTGCTGGCCGCCCCGGCCGGCACCCGCGCCACCATGGGCCTGGACCCGGGCTTCCGCACGGGTGTGAAGGTCGCCGTCGTCGACGCCACCGGCAAGGTGGCCGCCACCGAGACGATCTACCCGCACGTGCCGCAGAACCGCTGGAAGGAGTCGCTGGCGACGCTGGCTCGGCTGGCGCAGGAGCACCGGGTGGAGCTGATCGCCGTCGGCAACGGCACCGCCTCCCGCGAGACGGACCGGCTGGCCGCCGAACTGTGCGCGGCGCGGCCGGAGTTGAAGCTGACGAAGGTGATGGTCTCGGAGGCGGGGGCCTCGGTGTACTCCGCTTCCGCCTTCGCCTCCCGCGAACTGCCCGACCTGGACGTCTCGCTGCGCGGCGCGGTCTCCATCGCCCGGCGCCTGCAGGACCCGCTGGCCGAACTGGTCAAGATCGACCCCAAGTCGATCGGGGTGGGCCAGTACCAGCACGACGTCTCCGAGGTGAAGCTGTCGCGCTCGCTGGACGCGGTGGTGGAGGACTGCGTCAACGGCGTCGGCGTGGACGTCAACACCGCCTCGGCGCCGCTGCTGTCGCGGGTGTCGGGCATCGGCGCGGGCCTGGCGGAGAACATCGTCGCCCACCGCGACGCCAACGGCCCCTTCCGCAGCCGCAGGGCGCTCAAGGACGTCCCCCGGCTCGGCCCCAAGGCGTATGAGCAGTGCGCGGGCTTCCTGCGCATCCGCGGCGGGGACGATCCGCTGGACGCCTCCGCCGTCCACCCCGAGGCGTACCCGGTGGTGCGCCGGATGGTGAAGACGACGGGCAGCGACGTCGCGGCCCTGATCGGCAACACCAAGGTGCTGCGCGGCCTGCGGCCGCAGGAGTTCGTGGACGACACCTTCGGCCTGCCGACGGTGACCGACATCATCAGGGAGCTGGAGAAGCCGGGCCGCGACCCGCGCCCGGCGTTCCGCACGGCCACCTTCAAGGAGGGCGTGGAGAAGATCGGCGACCTGGAGCCGGGCATGGTCCTGGAGGGCGTGGTCACCAACGTCGCCGCGTTCGGCGCCTTCGTGGACGTCGGCGTGCACCAGGACGGCCTGGTCCACGTCTCGGCGATGTCGAAGGCGTTCGTGAAGGACCCGCGCGAGGTGGTGAAGTCCGGCGACGTCGTGCAGGTCAAGGTGCTGGACGTGGACGTGCCGCGCAAGCGGATCTCTCTGACGCTGCGGCTGGACGACGAGACCGGCCCGGGTGCGGGCGACGGCGGCCGTCCGGCGCGCGGTCAGCGCGGAGGCGGGCAGCGCGAGGGCGGCCGGCGCGCCTCCGCTCCGCGCCCGCGCCAGGGCGAACGGCGGGGCGGGGGCGGACGGGGGCGCGACGCGGCTCCGGCCAACAGCGAGATGGCCGAGGCCCTGCGCCGCGCGGGCCTGCTCTGACGTCCGGACGACCCAGCGGAGGGGCGGCGCACAGCGCCGCCCCCGCCTCCGCTGATTTCCGCCCCGCGGCTTCCGGGGTTCCCGGGCCTGCCCGCCCTCGGGCACACACCGTCCCCATCTGCTCACGGAACCGATATTGCCTTTTACTGGTCCATCAACCTACGGTTTCGTAACCTACGCTATCGTAGGTAGTGTTTCCCCCCATCCCCGTGGAGCCTTCATGACCCTCGCCACCCCGTACGCCCCCGGCTCGGAGCAGTGGACGGACGCCCGTCTGCTCTACGCCCTGGAAGAGGTGGTGGAGAAGGAGCTCAACCGTCATCTGCAGGTCGCCAAGGACTGGATGCCGCACGAGTACGTCCCCTGGAGCGACGGCCGCAACTTCGACGGTCCGCTCGGCGGCGACCCGTGGGAGCCGGAGCAGTCCAAGGTCACCGACATCGGCCGCATCGCCCTGGTGGTCAACCTGCTGACCGAGGACAACCTCCCCAGCTACCACCACGAGATCGCCACCCTCTTCGGCCGCGACGGCGCCTGGGGCACATGGGTGCACCGCTGGACCGCCGAGGAGGGGCGGCACGGCATCGTGATGCGCGACTACCTGCTGACCTCCCGCGCCGTGGACCCGGTGAAGCTGGAGGAGTTCCGGATGGCGCACATGTCGGAGGGCTTCGAGTCCGACAACCGCCACTCGATGCTCCACTCCGTGGCCTACGTCGCCTTCCAGGAGCTGGCCACCCGCATCTCCCACCGCAACACCGGCCACCAGTCCGGCGATCCGGTCTGCGACCGGATGCTCGCCCGCATCGCCACCGACGAGAACCTGCACATGGTCTTCTACCGCAACCTGCTGCGGGCGGCCTTCGAACTGGCCCCGGACCAGACGATGTCGGCGGTGCGCGACGTGGTGGTGAACTTCCGGATGCCCGGGCACGGCATGCCCGGCTTCGAGCGGGCCGCCGCGCAGATGGCGATCGGCGGCATCTACAACCTGCGCATCCACCACGACGACGTGCTCCAGCCGGTGCTGCGCCATCTGAAGGTCATGGAGATCGGCGGGCTCGGCCCGGAGGGCCTGAAGGCCCAGGAGGAGCTGGGCCTGTACCTGGACGGCCTGGACGGCGAGGCCCGCAAGCTCGACGAGCGCCTGGCCGCCCGCCGCGCCCGCATCGAGGCCCGCAAGGCGGCCGCCGGGGCCTGAAGCCTTCGCCGCGCCCCGGCCCCCGGCGGGCCGCACCCAGCCCTGCCGCCGTGCCCAACCCTGCCACTGTGCCCGCCCCGTGATCCGCCACGGGGCGGGCACGGCGCTGCCGGCCCGGAACGGGGCGGCAGGTCCGGACCATTGACACGGATGCCGCCGCGGCCGATCCTGAGAGCGCTCTCATACCGTCCGCCGCCGTTCCGCCTCCGGACGACCGTCCGGCAACCGCCCGGCGGACCGGGCCGGACACCCCCCGTACGAGCCCCTCACGATGGAGAGACCTTGCCCCACACATCGTCTCCGCCCCGAACCCGCCCCGGAATCCGGCGCCTGCGATGGCTCACGGCCACCGCGGCGGCCGCCATGTGCGGTGTCCTCTTCGCCAACTCGGCCGCGGCGGCACCCGTCACGGAGCACTGGACCGGCGACTCCCCCCACTTCTCCCGTACATCGGCTCCCGGCGGCACCGTCGGCGTCGTGTCGATGAACGGCCCCGACGACGGCCGCGCGCTCCAGCTCAGGCTCGGCGCCCGCCCCGGCGCCGGCCCGGGCAGCGGCGTGGAGATCAGCAGCAACGACACCACCTACCGCTACGGCACCTACGGCACCCGCATCAGGACGGCGGACTGCACCGGCCAGGGCCGCCTCGGCGTGGTGACCGGCACCTTCACCTACTCCACCGACCACTCCGACGGCAACGGCAACGGACTGCCGGACAACGACGAGATCGACATCGAGGTCCTCTGCGCCCAGCCCCACGTCGTCTGGCTGACCATCTGGACCGACTACGACGGTTCGGTGGCGCCGGGGCAGCCCATCCCCGTGCGCAAGATCTCCCGCGCGATCGACATGCGTACCGGGAAGGTCCTGCACAACTGCTACATGGTGCGGCTCGGCGGGGACTGCCAACCCGAACTGCCGGGTGAGAACAGCCCCGCGAGCGTCACGCCCGTGCCCGGCTTCGACTCCTCCACCCAGTTCCGCACCTTCATGTTCGACTGGCAGCCGGACTCGGTGACCTTCTGGGGCTACGACGACAGCGGGCGCAGGAACGTGCTGTGGGACTACCGCGGCCCCGCCTCCCGCATCCCGGACAAGCCGTCGGCCTTCATGCAGAACGTCTGGCACACCAACGAGTGGGACCCGCTGGACGGACCGGCCCGCGAGCAGCCCCAGGCAGCGGTCTCCGCCTACGTCGACTCCACCACGCTCCCCCGCTGATCCCGGCGGCCCGGTGGCGCGCGGGGAGGGCCGGGCCCTCCCCGCGCACCGCCTTCCCCGCACCGGCCCGGGTCAGATGTCCACGGCGCCGACCTGCCGCAGCAAACCGAGGTCGTCCCAGTTCCACCAGCTCTCCGCGATCTTCCCGTCCACGAGGCGGAAGGTGGCGTGGCCGGTCCCGGTGATCTCCTTGCCGGTGGGCTCCAGGCCCTGGTACGGCCCCGAGTGGCGGCCGGTGTAGGACAGCCGCGCACAGACCTTGTCACCCTCGGCGAACAGGTCCTCGATGCTCATCACCGGCTGGAACGCCTCCAGGATCTCCTGGTTCTCCTCCTTGGCCTGCGCGAGCCTGACGTCGTAGGAGGAGAGCGAGGGGTCGTGCTCGCGGTAGTCGTCGGTGCACAGTCCGTCCGCGACGTCGAGGTTCCTTCCGTTGATCACCTCCTCGATGAAGGTGCGGACCACGCCGGTGTTGAGCTGCTCGTCCCGGGAGACCTCCAGGTCCGTGAACGTCGGACCCTCGTCACAGGCGGCCGCCAGCCTCTGGAAGATCCGGTCGGTCTCGGGCAGATGGGAGTTGCGCATCGCCTCCTCGTAGGAGGGGAACTCCACGATCTCCACCACGTGGTCGGGGTCGGAGCGGTCCCGCGCGACGATCGAGTGGGTGGCCGTCCGCTTGCCCTGGGTCGCCCGGACCCAGTCGTCCATCAGCCGGTCCAGCTCGTCGGCCTGATGGGTCCTGCAGTCGATGACCTGGATGAACGTCATGATGTCGCCTCCCGCCGCTGGGAAAGTCGAGGCATTTCCAGGCTATAGCCGTTATGCGCCCTATGTCCCGCCCGCTGGGCGCGATCCCCCCGGGGCCGGACTCGGCCCGGACGGTCTTCCCGCGGCACAGCCGGCCGGCCACGCAGCCGGGCGGGACGGTGCCGGCCATCGGGCCCGGCCGACGGGCCGCGGGCCCGGTGCGGCCCCGGGCCGGCGGCCCCCGACCACGGCGAGCAGACCTGGTCGGGCAGCCGGGCGGAGTCCGCGCGAGGTCTCGCGTCGTCTCCCCTCCCCGTTCTGTCCGCGGTCGGGCCGGCGTGCCTGACCGGACAGCCGGAAAGGCCAACCGGTAACGCCCCGTCGGAAGGCGGAACCCGCTGTTCGCAGCGGTGGGCGCTCCGGGCCGGTGGTCAGCCGTTGACGCCGGTGTAGTGCCGCAGGCTCCGGTTCCACAGCAGGCGCGCCGCGGCGAAGAGCGCCAGGCCCACCGCCGGGGATGCCGCCGCCAGCCAGAACGGGACGCCCAGCGCCGCGCCGTGCCCGGTCAGCACACCTGCCGGGAGATAGGCGACGAACGCCAGCGGCAGCACGAAGGTGAACACCCCGCTCACCGCCTTCGGCAGGATCGACAGCGGGTAGCTGCCGAAGGTCGCCATCAGCTCGTCCGCCCAGGTGCTCCAGTAGAAGGCGGACGGGAAACGCAGCGCGGCGCAGGAGACGGCGGTGAAGACGGCCGCCTCCACCAGCATGCCGCCCGCCACCCCGGCCGCCAGGAAGACCGCCCGCCCGGCCGTCCAGGGCTCGGCGGCCTGCTGGACGGCGAAGGCGAACATGGTGGCACCCACCGCCAGGTCCCCCAGGCCGTGGGTGGGGAAGACGGTGAGCTGGATCTGCCGGTAGACGGGCATCGGGCGCAGCAGGCAGGCGTCGAGCCGGCCCTCCTGCACCAGGAACGACAGGCTGTGGACCCGGCCGAAGAGCAGCACGTACAGGGCGTGGGCCAGCATCCGCATGCCGACGATCAGCAGTACGTCCGCGCCGCTCCAGCCGCCCATGCCGGGAAAGCGCTGGAGCAGCACGGTGGCGAAGACGATGACGGACGACTGCCAGGCGACGCCCATCCCGACGGACATCAGGAACTCGGCGCGGTACTCGAGCTGCGCGCGGAAGTTGAGCCGGGTGATCCGCCAGGCGACGCACCAGGCGCGGGCCCACCGCCGCAGCCGTCCGGCGGCGGTTGGGTCGACGGCGAGGGACACGGCGGTCACCCTCCCTGGGAGACGACGCGAAGGGCGGCGCGGTGCCACAGCCACCGGGTGAGCACGGCCAGCCCGACCGCCCACGCCGCCTGCACCAGCAGCGCGTGCGGGGCCTCGGAGGGCGGGATGCGGCCGATGTAGAGGGACAGCGGGGTGTTGAGCGTGGCCTGGAAGGGCAGGAAGTCGCTCATCGTGCGGAACCAGCCGGGGAAGAACCACAGCGGCGCGAAGGCGCCGGAGAGCAGGTTCTGCGCGAACTGCACGATCCGCAGGGCCGCGCCGTCGCGCAGCGTCCAGAAGCACAGCAGGTCGACCAGGAGCATCACCCGGTACAGGACCAGTTGCCCCAGCACCACACCGGCCAGGAACGCGGCGCCGGCTTCGGCGGAGGCGGGCGGGGGCAGCACTCCGGCCGAACGGCAGAGCAGGTAGCCGGCCGCCACCCAGGCGAAGCCGTAGAGCTGGTCGCCCAGGGCGCGCAGCGCGTGGTAGCGGCGCGGCGCCACCGGGCGCAGGAACCAGTAGACGATGGTGCCGTGGTGCAGATGTTGCTGGACGGTGTCGCGTCCCGAGTGCCGGTCCAGTTCCCGGATGCGCAGGGCCAGTACGGCCAGGACGGCGTAGGCGACGGCCTGCTCGCGGTCGAGTCCGGCGACGGCTCCGTCGGTCTGCGCGTACAGGCCCCGCCACAGGAAGACCACCAGGAAGACCTGCACGGTCAGGCGCAGGGCGGTGGCGGTGAGCCGGGGCGGGGAGAGCAACTCGCCCCGCGGGGTGATCCAGGCCGTCCGCCAGGGCCGGTGCGGCGCCCGGGCCGGTGCCGCCATCAGGCGCTCCGCCCGGCGGCGGGCGCCGTACCGTCCCCGGCCGCGCCGCCCGCCGCCGCGCCATCCTCGGCCGCGCCATCCTCGGCCGCGCCGTCCTCGGCCGCGTCCCGCGCCGGACGCTCCTCCCGCCGCAGGTAGGCGGCGCGCATCACGTCCTCCAGGTCGTTCTCCTCCAGCGCCAGATCGGTCACCCGGTAGCGCTCGACGATCGCCCGCAGCGCCCGGTGGACGGTGGGCGGGGCGGCACCACCGGAGCCGTCCGGGCCGAACACCACACGCGGCCCCTCCCGGCGCACCACCCGGATCCCGGGCGGCGGCGCGCCCTCCAGCTCCACCGGGTCCAGCGTCGCGTGCACCTGCCAGGTGCCGCCGAACCGTCCGCGGATCTCCTCCAGCGAGCCGTCCAGCACGATCCGGCCGTGGTTGATCAGCACCACCCGCTCCGCCAGCCGGGCCACCTCGGTCATGTCGTGGGTGGTCAGCAGCACGGTGCGGCCGCGCCGCTCCACCTGGTGCCGCAGGAAGCCGCGGACCTGCTCCTTGACCACCACGTCCATGCCGATGGTGGGCTCGTCCAGGAAGACGACCGGCGGGTCGTGGAGCAGCGCCGCGGCCAGGTCGCACCGCACCCGCTGGCCCAGCGAGAGGTGGCGCACACGGGTGTCCCAGAACTCCGACAGCTCCAGCAGGGAGTCGAACTCGGCCAGCCGGGCGCGGTGTTCGGCCTGCGGCACCCCGTAGACGTCGCGCAGGACGGCGAACGACTCGCGGGCCGGCAGGTCCCACCACAGCTGGGTGCGCTGGCCGAAGACGGCCCCGATGTTGCGGGCGTTGCGCTCCCGCTCCCGGTAGGGCACCACCCCGGCGACCCGGGCCTCCCCGGAGGTGGGGGTGAGGATGCCGGTGAGCATCTTGATGGTGGTGGACTTGCCCGCGCCGTTCGGCCCGAGCAGGGCGAGCAGCCGGCCGCGCTCCACGCTGAAGGAGACGTCCCGCACGGCGGTCTTCTCCACCCGCAGCGGGTCGACCAGCGATCTCAGCGCGCCGACGAGACCGGGCCGCCGTACCGCGGTGTGGAAGGTCCTGGTGAGGTTCCGGGCGACGATCCCCTCCGCCGCCGTGTCCGGTCCGGCTGCCAACGTTGCCAAAACACGTCTCCGTCCGTCGGTCCCCGACGAGGCTGCCGGACCCCGCGGAGCGTCGGCAAACGATTTCCCGGGTCCCCGTCCGCGGGCGTCGGTGCGCCCGCCCGGGGCAGACGGGGCGGTATGAGGACACCGACGAGGACATCCGCACCGGCACCGGCGTCGATACGCGGGGGTGCCAGACGGGCGGCGAACAGCTCCGCCATGACGACGGCCGCCCGCTGGGGACTGGTCGCGTACGGCGTGATCTACCTGCTGATCGGTCTGCTGGCCCTGCGGATCGCCTTCGGCGACCGGGAGGGCCAGGCCGACAGCGGCGGCGCGCTGCGGGAGCTGGCCCAGCAGCCGTTCGGACGGGCGCTGGTGTGGGCGGTCGGCATCGGGCTGGCCGGGCTGGCCCTGTGGCGGCTGTCGGAGGCCCTGCTGGGCGCGGCGCGCCCGGAGGGGCACACGGCGAAGGAGCGGCTGCGCTCGGCCGCGCGGTGCGCGGTGCTCGCCGTGCTGTCGGCCTCCGCGATCGCCTTCGCCACGGGGAGCGCGAACGGCGGGTCGAGCGACCGGCAGTCCCAGGACCTCACCTCCCGGGTGCTCGACCTGCCCGCCGGGCGCTGGCTGGTCGGCGCGCTCGGTCTGGCGGTCGTCGCGATCGGCGTGTGGAGCGCGGTGCGGGCGCTGCGGCACGAGTTCCGCCGGGAGCTGGGCCCGGTGCCCGCGCGCCTGCGCCGCGCCGTGGACTTCCTGGGCGTGGCGGGCGGCCTCGCGCGCGGGCTGGTGTTCGCGGTGGCGGGCGGCTTCGCCGTCCTGGCGGCCGTGCGGTACGACCCGGACCGGGCGAAGGGCCTGGACGACTCCCTGCGCGCCCTCGCCGCCACCCCGGCCGGCCCGTGGCTGCTGGCGGCGGTCGCCGTGGGGCTGGCGCTGTACGGGCTGTTCTTGTTCGCAATGGCCCGTTGGCACAAGGGTTAGGAGGCGGGCGCCGCCGCCTTGCCGGCGGACCGCTGCCTCTTTCGGGGGACATGCGTACGGGCTGTTGCGGTGGTTCGGGTGATGATCCGACCGGCGTGCCGCCGGATGGAGCCTCTTTCTCCCGATCATGGTCCGGCCAACGAACCGGACCCCGGGGAGCCCCATGACCGCCGCATCCCGTAACGCCCCTCCCCCACGGCCCCGCCGGCCCGGGGCCGTGCCGCTCCTCGCGGGCGCGCTGGCGGTGCTGCTCGCCTCCGCGCCGCCCGCCCCGGCCTCCACCCCGGCCTCCGCCGCGCCGGCCGGGGCCCCGGCCACCTCCGGGCGGCCCGGCGGGGAGCGCGTCGGCTACTTCCCCTCCTGGGGGCCCGGGGACGGTTTCCACGTCAGGGACATCGACCGGGCCGCGGCCAGGCTCACGGTCGTCGACTACGCCTTCGGGCAGGTCTCGGACAAGGGTGTGTGCGTGGAGTCCGACGACAACCCCCGCAAGGACGCCTGGAGGGACTACCGGCGCCCGGTACCCGCCTCCGAGTCCGTCGACGGTGCGGCCGACCGTCCCGGGCAGCGCCTCAAGGGCAACTTCAACCAGTTGCGCAAGCTCAAGAAGCGCCATCCGCATCTGCGGGTCGTCATCTCGCTGAAGTCCGCGCACTTCTCCGACGCCGCGCTGACGGCGAAGTCCCGCGCGGAGCTCGTCTCCTCGTGCGTGGACCTGTTCATCGGGGGCGATCTGCCCAAGACCCCGGACAGCGGCGGACCCGTGGGCGGGCCGGGCGCGGCGGCCGGGGTCTTCGACGGCATCGACCTCGACTGGGAGTACCCGGCCCACCCCGGCTCCGGCGGGCACCGCCACCGCCCGGCGGACACCCGCAACTTCACGCTGCTGATGGCGGAGTTCCGCCGGCGGCTCGACGGCGCGGAGCGGCGGACCGGACGCGAGCTGCTGCTGACCGCGGCCGTTCCGCCGGACTGGCCCAAGCGCAGCAGGATCGAGGCCGGTGAACTCGCCCGGCACGCCGACTTCCTGAACGTCATGGCGTACGACTTCGCCGGGCCGTGGTCCCCGAAGGGGCCGACCGACCACCACGCCAACCTCCGCCTCGGAAGGACCCGGAACGTCACCAGCGGGCGGCTGAGCGCCGAGCAGGCGGCCCGCGCCTACGTGGCGCAGGGCGTGCCCGCGCGGAAGGTGGTGCTGGGCGTCCCGTTCTACGGCTACGGCTGGAAGGACGTGCCGCCGCACGGCCACGGACTGCACCAGCCGGCCGGGGCGGCGCTGGACAGCCGGCCCTACCGGTTCGTCGCCGGGCAGCCGGGCCGGGTCTTCCGCGACCGGGCCGCCGGGGCGGTGTGGAAGTACGACGCGAGCAGCCGGACGTTCTGGACCTTCGACGACGCCTCGACGATGCGGGCCAAGGCCGCCTTCGTCCGCGAGCACGGCCTGGGGGGCGTGATGGTGTGGTCGCTGGACGGCGACGACGCACGGGGAACCCTCCTGTCCGCCCTCGACGCGGGCCTGCGGAAGGGAAGTTGACCGGCCCGTCCGGCCGGGCGCGGCAGGCGGGTCGCCCGAACGGGTGGAGATGAGTACGTGTACTCATGAGGCGGCACCGCGCAGCCGCCATGCTGACCACCGGAATCAGGTGTGCCCTGCCCCCTCGACGCCCTTCCGTACTTTCGCGCGGCACGGGGGCAGGGCAGCATGACCTCGGTGATCGCATGGAGCGGGGCGCGGAATGGCGGAAGACCGGCAGTCGGATGTCTGGCAGCAGTTACTCGAGCTCGCGGAGAGGCCCAGGGGCGTGGGTTCCCCTGCTGCCGACAGCCCACGTATGACGCTGGCGTCCACCGACGCCCCGGGATCCGATCCCGGCGGCACGGGTGACCTCAAGCAGAGCAACGGCCCGTGGACATCGGCCGCCGGTGTGGCCGACGATCTCGCAGGCAGCATGCGGACCGCGGAGGAGCGGCTCGGGACCTCCCACGGTGACGTGGGCGTCGAGGGGGTCGGGCTGGCGAGCATCGCGGCCCTGCACACCGTCCGCCGGTCGTGGGAGCGGCGTCTGGAGGACGCCCGCAAGGAGTGCGAGAGCCTCAGCGGGAAACTGCGGCAGGTGGCCAAGGACCATGACGAGAACGAGACGGCCACCAAGTCGTCCTTCGAGCGGCTCGGGGGATGACGGTGGCGAGCACACTGACCTGGCGGCAGCTCAGGGATCTGGACATCGCCGGAATCGAGGAGGCCGCCGACGGCTGGGCCGGGGCGAGCAACCGGTCGGGATCGGCCCGCGACCGGGTCGACAGCGAGATACTGGCCGGACTGAAGGACTCACAGGAGGGAGAGGGCGCACGGGCCGCGGTCCGGAGGCTGGACCGGTTGAGTGAGAACTTCCACTACATCCATGTGGAGTGCGGGCTCGCACGCACCGCCCTGGACGGCCTGGCACACGAATTCAACGTTTTCCAGAAGAAGTTGAGGGACGCCCTTGACGACGCCGAGGCTCTGAAGTTCACCGTCCACGCCGACGGTACCGTCAGTTACCCCTCGGCGGGTGAGGAAGTGGGCGGTGTCAAACCACCGGGCGGGACCGTCACCGGCTCGCACGACCTGCTGAAGCCCACCACCGACCCGTCCCTGAAACTGACCGACCGCAACCCGAACCGTGCAAGGGCCCAGGAGATCGCCGACCGGATCGCGCGCGTGATGAGAGACGCACGGACCGCGGACGGCGACTACGCGGAGGCGATCCGGAGGCTGAGGACCAAGCCCGGGATCGACGTCAGCGACGCGATGTGGGCCGACGCCCACCGCGACTCCGCCATCGCACGCGACGCGGCCTACGACTACCTCGGCAAGGAGATCCCCCGTGACCTAACCCCGGCCCAGCGCAAGGAGTGGTGGGACGAGCTCGGCAAGGAGGAGCGGGAGCAGTACCTCACCCTCTACCCCCGTGAGATCGGTTCCCTGGACGGTATCCCCGCGGAGGTCCGCGACAGCGCCAACCGGACCTACCTGCCGCTGCTGATGGGCAAACTGGAGGGCGAGGGGACGGAGAGCGCGGCCACCAAACTCCAGGGACTCCGGGTCATCGACCGGAAGCTGGACGAGGACAGTGAGCCCCCGATGTTCCTCCTCGGCATCGGGGACGAGGGCAACGGGCGCGCGATCGTCAGTTACGGGAACCCGGACACGTCGAAGAACGTGTCCGCTTACGTGCCCGGACTCGGAACCGCGCTGGACGAGGATTTCGCCAACAACGACCTGGAGCGGGCGCGGGACACCGCACTTTCCGCTCAGAAGTACGATCCCTCGAGCGCGTCGATCGTCTGGCTCGGCTACGACGCACCGCAGCTTCCGGCAGAGAAGTGGCTGGACAACGCCGATGTCATGAGCAAGAGCCATGCCGCCGGCGGGGCACCCGCGTACAACGAGTTCATGGGTGGCCTGGCCGCGACCAACCGGCACCCCGACCCCCACCTCACCGCGATCGGTCACTCCTACGGCTCGCTCACCGTCGGCCTGGCGGCTCAGAAGTCGGGCGGGATTCCCGGCGCCGACGACATCATTCTGCTGGGAAGCCCCGGAGTGAACGCGGAAAGAGCAGAGGAGTTGGGGGTGGGCAGAGGCCACGTCCACGTCGGGGCGGCGGAGAACGACCCCGTGACGAAACTTCCCTCCAGGAAGGAAACCCTGAGCGGCGCGCTCGGTCTCGGAACCGGACCGTTCGGCACCTACCTCCACTCGAAGTCGGCAGACATCGAAGACGACGACATCTGGTTCGGGAAGGACCCCGCCAGCGAGGCTTTCGGCGCCAACCGATTCAGAGTGGACGACGGCCCGCGCCCCCTCATTGATGGCGAAGGCCCCACCCCGGCACACTCCAACTACTTCAACCCCGAGAAAGACCCGGAATCGAACGCCAACATCGGCGCCATCGTCGCCGACCGGCCCGACCTTGTCACCTCCGAGGAGCACCGGTGAGAGCCAGATCGGCAGCGGCAGTACTGATGGTGCTGGCAGTCTCCAGCTGCGGGATCGCAAGGGAAACGGGGAAGAGCGTGGAAGAACCGGCCATGAGCATGCAGGAAGCGGCCGAGGAAGCCGACAAGATCGTCAGCAGCACCATGCGGGCCGCCAAGCCGCCCGTCGCATGGGCCCACAGCGTCTCGTCCGAAAGCTCTTGCGGCGCCTCCGGCGAGGGCACCAGGACAGGATCGGTCACCCGGCGTGCAGCCGTCCTGACCGTCATCTCCGACGAGCGGAGAGGGAACTTCCTCGGTGTCCTGGAACGCCACTGGAAGAACAGCGGATACGAGATCACCAGCGTACGGAACCACCCTGACAACCCGGCGATATTCGCGGCGACTCCAGATGATTTCCGCATGTCTCTGGAAGTCGGCTACAAGGGACAGGTCTTCCTCGATGTCACGACTCCCTGCGTGGCGGAATCCGAGGTGGCACCGCCCAACCCGGAGCCCGGCGAGCCCGAGTACACAGGAAAGAAACCACCGCTTCCCGACAGGCACTCCGATTTCTGGTCCGCACGGACCCCCATGACGTCCGGCGGGTCGGAATCGACCGCGGACTGACCGGACGGGCCATGTCCTTGGCACAGGCAAGCCATTCCGAGCCGGGCTGCGGGGGCGCGCCCTGCTCGGAACCGGGGCTTCGCCGGGGCGGTACGGGAGAGCGTCGCGCCGCTGGAGCGGGGACGGTGGGCAGACGGCACGGAGGGGCGCCCCGGAACGCCCCGGTGGCCGCCGAGCGCGGATTGCGGGTCCCGGGCCTCGTACCGGTCGGCCGTTCCGCAGGCGTCTCGAAGAGGTGTCTCGAAAGCCACCGGCGCTCCCGCCGATTCCACGCCGGAAGCCTTGACGAGTGCGTACGGCGGGCCTACGTTCGCCCGGAATTACGAATGGCGTTCGATATATCGAACCTGGAGTCGCCCATGCCCCCCACACACACCCCACACCCGCGTCCCGGCGCCCGTACCCGGGCATTACCGCTTCTGGTCGCGGCGCTCCTCGCCCTTCTGGTCCCGCTCCTGCCGGGGTCCCCCGCGCCCCGCGCCGGGGCCGCCCCGCAGAACACGGCATCGGCCGCGGCGGCCCCGGCGGCGGCCGGGACCTTCACCAACCCGGTGGTCACCGCGAACGGCGCGGACCCGACGATCGTCCGCTACGCCGGGTACTACTACCACCTGGGCACCACCTGGGCCTCCCACTGGGAGATGCGCCGCTCCCCCACACTCGGCGGGCTGCGCGACGCGGCCCCCACCACCGTCTACCGCGAGACCGTCGCCTCCCGGTGCTGCAACTTCTGGGCGCCCGAACTCCACCGCATCAACGGCCCCAACGGCCTGCGCTGGTACCTGACCTACAGCGCGGGCGTCTCCGGGAACATCGACCACCAGCACGTGCACGTCCTGGAGAGCGCCGGGAACAGCCCCCTGGGCCCCTACACCTACAAGGGCCAGGTCGACCCGTACGGCGACAACCGCTGGATGATCGACAGCACCTATCTGTCCATGCCGGACGGCCGTCTCTACATGCTCTACTCCTTCTGGGAGGGCGGCACGCAGAATCTGTACGCGGTCCGGATGAGCAACCCGTGGACGCCGACCGGCCGCGCGGTGCGCATCGCCTCCCCCACGCACTCCTGGGAGAGGCAGGGCGCGAGCGTCAACGAGGCGCCGGTCGTCCTGCACCACGGGGGCCGGATCTTCCTCACCTACTCCGCCTCCTACTGCAACACCCCGGACTACAAGCTGGGGCTGATGGAACTCACCGGTGGCGACCCGCTGGCCGCGGGCGCGTGGCGGAAGTTCTCCAGTCCCGTCTTCCAGCGCAACGACGCGGCCGGCGTCTACGGGCCGGGGCACAACTTCTTCTTCCCCTCGCCCGACGGCAAGGAGGTCTGGATGGCCTACCACGCCAACTCCAGTCCGAGCGAGGGCTGTAGCGGCACCCGCACCACCCGCGTCCAGAAGGTGAACTGGAAGGCCGACGGCACCCCCGACTTCGGCACCCCCGTCTCCACCTCCACGGTGCTCCAGGAGCCCTCCGGCACCCCGTGACCCGGCATCGCGCCTGCCGGCGCCCCCGCCCGTCCGGCCCGGTGCCGGGTCAGCCGGTCCAGGCAGGGCGGCGGGGGTCGTCGGCGCGGACGACCACGTCGGCGGCCTCCCCCGGCCGCACCTCCTCCTCGTAGCGGGCGAAGGCCGGCAGCTTCCAGTGGTCCTCGGCCGGGGTCCGGCGGGCCAGGGCGGCGGGGGTGAGCAGCAGATGGACCGCCAGGTCGAAGGGGAAGCCGCGGCCGAGCAGCAGCGGGCCGTCCATCACCAGCACGCCGCCGGGCGGCAGTTGGACGTACGGGCTGCGGGTGGCGCGGTCGGCGGCCGGGTCCCACAGGTCGGGCAGCACCCGGCCGGTGCCGCCGGGGCCCAGCGGGCCGAACACCTCGCGCCACAGGGCGCCGTCGTCCAGCCACAGGTCGTAGTACGCGTCCGGGTCCCGGTGGCCGTACTCCAGGCGCAGGGAGGCGGGCCGCAGGAAGCCGGCCGCGCTCACCCGGTGCACCGGGCGGCCGCGCAGCCGCAGCGCCTCGGCCAGGTCGTCCGCCCACTCCCGCGGCCGGGCGGCCGGGGCGCCGTCCACGGCGGCCCGCAGCCAGGGCGAGCCGTCGGCGGCCTCGGCGCCCGCGAGGCGGTCGGCGAGCGAGGCGGTCGCCCGCTCCCGGGTGACAGGCGTGAACGCGCCGCGGGCCGGGGGTGTCACAGCCGCACCATGACCTGCTCCAGGTCCTTGCGGCGGATGTCGGGGACCTGCGCGTCGTCGGCCGGGTAGCCGACCGGGATGACGTACGCGGCGCGCTCCTCGGGCGGGCGGTCGCAGATCTCGTTGAGGAAGCGCATCGGGCTGGGGGTGTGGGTGAGGGTGGCCAGGCCCGCCTGGTGGAGGCCGGCCAGCAGCAGGCCGACGGCGATGCCGACCGACTCCTTGGTGTAGTACGGGCGCGGAGAGCCGGGCCCCTTGTGTACCTCGAAGACCACGATCACCGCGGGGGCGGTCTCCAGGAACGGCTTGCGCCAGTCGGTGCCCAGCGGCGCCAGGGCGTCAAGCCATTCGGCGGACGCGCGGCGGCCGTAGAACTCGCGCTCCTCCGCCTCGGCCGCCGCGCGCAGCCGCGCCTTGCGCTCGGGGTCGGTGAGGACGACGAAGCGCCACGGCTGGACGTTCGCCCCGCTGGGCGCGGTGGCGGCGGTGCGGACCGCCCATTCCAGGACGCCCTCGGGCAGGGGGCGTCCGGAGAAGTCGCGCACGGTACGGCGGCGGGCCATCACGTCGTGGAAGGCGCGGGCACGGCTCTGGGCCTCCTCGGCGGGGACGCGCAGCGGCCGGTGCGGGACGGTGGGGCAGGCGGCGGACGGCTCGTCGGCGAGCCCATCGGTACGGTCCATGTGCCGCAGCACAGCACACCCGCGGGCGGCGGTAAACACCGCGGTGCGTCCGTCCGCGTGCCCGTTCACGCCTACGTTCGCGCGTCCGGCGGTACGCCGGCGGAAAACCGTTTGCGGCCCCGGCCCGCCCCTCCTAACGTCTTACCCGGCCCTGTAGTCGTCGATCGGAGAAGGCCGTTGCTCGCCTGAGGTCCTGAGGCACCGGACCGCGGGACGCGTGTGCGTCCGCGCGGCATCCGCTTGTGCGACGACCTCGGGCTGTGAGCCGCCCTCCGGACCGACCGGGCCGTACCGGCCGGCCGGACCGTTCCCGTCCCCGTCCAGGGGTTCCGGCTCCGCGTCTCCCACGTGCTCCCCCACCGTCGTACGGGTCCCTTCCCGGTGTCTCCCGCATGTCGCTCCCCTTCCACTCCGAGAGCAGCAGGAGGCCCGTATGGCGCTTTCCCCTTCCCACTCCCCCGCACCGTCCAGTCCGTCCGTCGTCTGCACCGGGGTGCACTTCGCCTGGCCGGACGGCACCCCCGTGCTGGAGGACTTCCAGTTCTCCGCGGGCCCCGGCCGCACCGGGCTGGTCGGCCTCAACGGCGCCGGCAAATCCACGCTGCTGAAGCTGATCGCGGGCGAGCTGACCCCGGTCAGGGGCTCGGTGCGCACCACGGGCGAGGTGGGCCACCTCCCCCAGACCGTCCACCTGGACACCGCGATGCGCGTGGACCGGGCCCTGGGCATCGCCGGGACCCGCGCCGCGCTGCACGCCATCGAGGCCGGGGACGCGAGCGAGGAGAACTTCGCGGCCGTCGGCGACGACTGGGACGTGGAGGAGCGCGCCCGCGCGGTCCTCGACCAGCTCGGCCTGGGGCACATCGGCCTGGACCGCACCATCGGCGAGGTGTCGGGCGGTGAGGCGGTGCTGCTGCGGCTGGCCGCGCTGCTGCTGGCCCGGCCGCGGATCCTGCTGCTGGACGAGCCGACGAACAACCTCGACATCACCGCGCGCGGACGGCTGTACGAGGCCGTCCGCTCCTGGAGCGGGGTGCTGCTGGTGGTCAGCCACGACCGCGAACTGCTGCGGCACATGGACCGGATCGCCGATCTGCGCGGCGGCGGGGTCCAGTGGTACGGCGGGAACGTCGACGCCTACGAGGAGGCCCTGGCAACCGAGCAGGAGGCGGCCGAGCGGGCGGTCCGCGCGGCGAGGGCGGACGTGAGGCGGCAGAAGCGCGATCTGGTCGACGCGCACGACAAGCTCGCCGGGCGCATGCGCCAGGGCCGCAAGGCCGCCGCCACCGCGGGCCTGCCGAAGATCGTGGCGGGAGCGCGCAAGCGTGCGGCCCAGGTCTCGGCGGGCAAGCACCGCATCCTGCACGAGGAGCGGCTGGAGGAGGCGCGGGGGCGGCTGGACGAGGCCGCCGAGGCGTTGCGGGACGACGACGAGATCCGCGTCGACCTGCCGTACACCGCCGTGCCGCGCGGCCGCACCGTCCTGACCCTGCGCGGTCTGGAGCTGCGCTGCGGGGCCCGTGCGGAGCTGGAGTTGCGCGGGCCGGAGCGCGTGGCGCTGGTCGGGCGCAACGGTGCGGGCAAGACCACGCTTCTGCGCACGATCGCCGGGGAGCTGGAGCCGGCGGCGGGCGAGGCGGTGGCGCACGTTCCGGTGCGGTATCTGCCGCAGCGTCTGGACGTGCTGGACGACGCGCTGTCGGTCGCGGCGAACGTGGCGCGCTTCGCGCCGGGGGCGACCGACAACCGGGTCCGGGCGCGGCTGGCCCGCTTCCTGTTCCGGGGCGCGCGGGCGGACCGCCCGGCCGGGACGCTCTCGGGTGGCGAGCGCTTCCGGGCGGCGCTGGCGGCGCTGATGCTGGCCGAGCCCGCACCGCAGCTGCTGATGCTGGACGAGCCGACGAACAACCTCGACATGGCCAGCGTGCGGCAGCTCACCGGCGCCCTGGCGGGCTACGAGGGCGCGCTGGTCGTGGCGAGTCACGATGTGGCGTTCCTGCGGGAGATCGGGATCACCCGGTGGCTGCTGCTGGACGGGCGGCTGTCCGAGACCGATCCGCTGTAGCCGCCCGGGGCGGAGGACCGGAAGGCGGGGGCAGGAACCGGGGGCGGGGCGCGCCTCCGGTTCAGCTCCCGGCCGTCCCCGGGCGCGCGCCGCCGGTGAGCATGCGGCGGGTCGGCTCCGCGAGCCCGTTCTCCGGTTCCGCCCGGGACGCCCCGGGCAGGGCGGTGCCGCGGACGGCTCGTTCGACGCCGTCGTCACCGGCTTCGCCGTCCACCACGTTCGCGCCGACCGGTACGAGCACGCCTTCGCCGAGACGTTCCGCGTGCTGCGGCCGGGGGCCGCCTGCTGGTGGCGGACTTCCGCGGGCCCTCCGGGCGGCACCGGGAGACGATCGCCGCGGCCGGCTTCACCGGCCTGGCCCGGGGACGGGAACTCCCCTTCGCCCACTGGATCACGGCCGCCCGCCCCCGAGGCGCCGGGAGAGGTTTCACAACCACGGTGAGACAGCAATACTGTCCGACATGGATCCGGCTGCCTCACTGACCGTCGACGAGCTGGCCGCGCGCGCCGGCGTCACCGTCCGCACGATCCGCTTCTACTCCACCCGGGGGCTGCTTCCGCCGCCGGAGATCGGGCCGCGGCGCGTGGGGCGGTACGGGCCCGGCCATCTGTCGCGGCTCGCGCTGATCGAGGAGTTGCAGCACCAGGGGATGACGCTGGCGGCCATCGAGCGCTACCTGCGGCAGCTGCCCCCGGATCTCAGCCCCGAGGATCTCGCCCTGCACCGGGCCCTGGTGGCCTCCTGGGCGCCGGACGCCGAGGCGGAGGCCACCAGGGAGAAGCTGGAGCGGCGGGCCGGGCGGCGTCTGACCGAGGACGACCTCGACCGGCTCGCGGCGATGAACGTCCTGGCCCGGACCGACGACCCGGACGTCTTCCGCATAGACCCGGTGATCCTGCACCTGGGGGTGCGGCTGCTGGAGGTGCCGGTCTCGCTGAAGACGCTGCTGGCGGCGCGCGAGGTCGTCCTGGAGCACAGCCGCGAGGCGGCCCGCGAGCTGAGCAGGATGTTCAAGGAGGAGGTCTGGGAGCCCTACCGGCGGCGCGAGTCCGACCCCGAGCAGGTGGAGACGATGCGGACGCTGTCGGCCCATATGCAGCCCATGATCGTGCAGGCGCTGGTGACCGCCTTCCAGCGCTCCATGCGCGAGGAGCTGAAGGCGTCCTTCCCCGACGAGGGATGACCCGCGCGCACCGGGCGGGGGCGCCTGCGCGGCCCCCGCCCGGCAGGGCCTACGCGGCGGGCGCGGCGGGCGTGTCGGTGAAGGTCTCGCCCCTCTCCGCCTTCTCCACCAGCAGCGCGGGCGGTGCGAACCGGTCGCCGTACAGCGCCTGGAGCTCGCGGGCCCGCGCCGTGAAGCCGGGCAGGCCGCCCTCGTAGCCGTTGATGTACTGGAGCACGCCGCCGGTCCAGCCGGGGAAGCCGATGCCCAGGATGGAGCCGATGTTGGCGTCCGCGACCGAGGTCAGCACGCCCTCCTGAAGGCAGCGCACGCTGTCGAGCGCCTCGGAGAAGAGCATCCGCTCCTTCATGTCCGTGAAGGGGACGGCCGCGTCGGGACGGGTGAAGTGCTCGCGCAGCCCCGGCCACAGACCCGCGCGCCGGCCGTCCGCGTCGTACTCGTAGAAGCCGGCGCCGCCGCTGCGGCCGGTGCGGCCGAACTCGTCGACCATCCGGTCGATGACCGCGTCGGCCGGGTGCGGCTCCCAGGTGCCGCCCGCGGCCTCCACCGCGCGCCGCGCCTCGTTCCGGATCTTCCGCGGCAGGGTCAGGGTCAGCTCGTCCATCAGGGAGAGCACCTTGGCGGGGTAGCCGGCCTGGGCGGCGGCCTGTTCCACGGAGGCCGGGTCCACGCCCTCGGCGACCAGCGCCACGCCCTCGTTGATGAACCGGCCGATCACGCGCGAGGTGAAGAAGCCGCGCGAGTCGCCCACCACGATCGGGGTCTTGCCGATCTGCCGCACCAGGTCGAAGGCGCGGGCGGTGGCCTCGTCACCGGTCCGCTCACCGCGGATGATCTCCACCAGCGGCATCTTGTCGACGGGCGAGAAGAAGTGCAGTCCGATGAAGTCCTGCTGCCGCTTCACGCCCTCGGCCAGCGAGGTGATCGGGATGGTGGAGGTGTTGGAGCACAGCAGCGCGTCGGGGGCGACGACGTCCTGGATCTCGGCGAACACCTTGTGCTTGAGGGCGGTGTCCTCGAAGACGGCCTCGATCACCGCGTCGCATCCGGCGAGGTCGGCCGCCTCCGCGGTGGGAGTGATGCGGGCCAGCAGCGCCTCGCGCTTCTCGGGGGTGGTGCGGCCCCTGGCCAGCGCCTTGTCCAGCAGGCCGGCGGAGTACGCCTTGCCCTTCTCGGCGGCCTCGGCGCTCACGTCCTTGAGCACGACCTCGATCCCGGCCTTCGCGCAGGCGTAGGCGATGCCCGCGCCCATCATCCCGGCGCCGAGCACGGCCACCTTGCGCACCTTGCGGGGCTCGACGCCCCGGGGGCGGCTGCGGCCGGAGTTGACGGCCTGGAGGTCGAAGAAGAACGCCTGGATCATGTTCTTGGCGGTCTGCCCGGTCGCCAGCTCGGTGAAGTAGCGCGACTCGATCGCCTGGGCGGTCTCGAAGTCGACCTGGGCGCCCTCGACGGCCGCGGCCAGGATGTTGCGCTGGGCCGGGTAGGGGGCGCCGCCGAGCTGCTTGGCGAGGTTGGCGGGGAAGGCCGGGAGGTTGGCGGCGAACTTCGGGTTGGCGGGGGTGCCGCCGGGGATCCTGTACCCCTTGACGTCCCAGGGCTGGACGGAGGAGGGGTTGGCGTCGATGAACGCCCGCGCCCGCGCGAGCATCTCCTCGGGGGTGCCGGCGACCTCGTGGACCAGGCCCTTCTCCATGGCCTGGCGGGGGCGGTACTGCCTGCCCTGGAGCAGTACGTTCAGCAGGGCGTCGGTGATGCCCAGCAGCCGCACGGTGCGCACCACTCCCCCGCCGCCGGGCAGCAGGCCGAGGGTGGCCTCGGGCAGGCCGATCTTCGAGCCCGGGGCGTCGAGTGCGACGCGGTGGTGGCAGGCCAGCGCGATCTCCAGGCCGCCGCCGAGGGCCGCGCCGTTGATCGCGGCGACGACGGGCACGCCGAGGGTCTCGACGCGGCGCAGGTTCCGCTTCATGGCCATGCCGCGCTCGTAGAGTTCGCCGGCCTGCTCGGGCCGTACCGCCAGCAGGTCGTTGAGGTCGCCGCCGGCGAAGAAGGTCTTCTTGGCGGAGGTGACGATGACGCCGCGGACGCTCTCGCGCTCGGCCTCCAGGCGGTCGGCGACGGCCGCGAGCGAGGCGGCGAACGCGGCGTTCATGGTGTTGGCGGACTGACCGGGGTCGTCCAGGGTGAGGGTGACGACACCGGTGTCGTCCTGCTCCCAGCGGATGGTGGAGGGGGCTGCGGGGGCTGCCATGGTGGGTTTCGGTCTCCGTTGAGGTCTGGCTGCGTCGGAAGGTTCTGGGTGGGTGGGGCGGGGCAGGTGCCGTCGGGCGCGGTGGGGGTCAGAGCCGCTCGACGACGGTGGCGATGCCCATGCCGCCGCCGACGCAGAGGGTGGCCAGGCCGTAGCGCAGGTCGCGGCGCTCCAGCTCGTCCACGAGGGTGCCCAGGATCATCGCGCCGGTGGCGCCCAGCGGGTGGCCCATGGCGATGGCTCCGCCGTTGACGTTGACCTTCTCCATGGGCAGGCCCATGTCCCGCACGAAGCGCAGGACGACGGCCGCGAACGCCTCGTTGATCTCCACCAGATCCAGGTCGTCGACGGTCAGCCCCGCCTTGGCCAGCGCCTTGCGGGAGGCCGGGGCCGGGCCGGTGAGCATGATCGTCGGCTCGGAGCCGGAGACGGCGGCCGAGACGATCCGGGCGCGGGGGGCGAGGCCGTGGCGCTCGCCGACCTCGCGGCTGCCGATGGCCACCAGCGCGGAGCCGTCCACGATGCCGGAGGAGTTGCCCGCGTGGTGGACGTGGTCGATCCGCTCCACCCAGTGGTACTTCTGCAGCGCCACCGCGTCGAAGCCGCCCGCCTCGCCGATGGTGGCGAAGGACGGCTTGAGGGAGGCGAGGGAGTCGGCCGTGGTGCCCGGGCGCATGTGCTCGTCGCGGTCGAGGACGACCAGGCCGTTGCGGTCGGTGACGGGGACGACCGAGCGGTCGAAGCGGCCCTCCTTCCAGGCGGTGGCCGCGCGCTCCTGCGACATCGCGGCGTACTCGTCCACGTCACGGCGGGAGAAGCCCTCGATGGTGGCGATGAGGTCGGCGCCGATGCCCTGCGGGACGAAGGCGGTCTCGAAGCTGGTCATCGGGTCCATGGCCCAGGCGCCGCCGTCGGAGCCCATCGGCACCCGCGACATCGACTCCACACCGCCGGCCAGGACCAGGTCCTCCCAGCCGGAGCGGACCTTGGCGGCGGCCAGGTTGACGGCCTCCAGGCCCGAGGCGCAGAAGCGGTTCTCCTGGACGCCGGCGACGGTGTCGGGCAGCCCGGCGGCGATGGCGGCGGTGCGGGCGATGTCGGCGCCCTGGTCGCCGACGGGGGTGACGACGCCGAGCACGATGTCGTCGATGGCGGCCGGGTCCAGGCCGGGGAAGCGGCGGCGCAGCTCGTGGATCAGGCCGACGACCAGGTCGATCGGCTTGGTGCCGTGCAGGGCGCCATTGGCCTTGCCGCGCCCGCGCGGGGTGCGGATGGCGTCGTAGATGTACGCGTCGTTGCTCGCGTGGGTCGTCACGGTCGAAGATGCCTTCCGGAAGGGGTGGGTCAGGAGAGCAGGGAACGGCCGATGATCTCCTTCATGATCTCGGTCGTGCCGCCGTAGATGGTCTGGATGCGCCCGTCGGTGAACGCCCTGGCGACGGGGTACTCGCTCATGTAGCCGTAGCCGCCGTGGAGCTGGAGGCAGCGGTCGGCGGTGCGTTTTTGCAGTTCGGTCGCCCACCACTTGGCCATCGAGGCGTGGACGGCGTCCAGCTCGCCGCTGACGTGGTCCTCGATGCAGCGGTCGACGAAGGCGCGGGTGACGGCGCACTCGGTGGCCATCTCCGCCACCTCGAAGCGTACGTGCTGGAGCCGGGCGAGCGGCCGGCCGAACGCCTCGCGCCCGGTGACGTACTCGCGCGTGATCTCCAGCAGGTGCTCGGCGCCGGCGATGCCGGCCACCGCGATGGCCAGCCGCTCCTGGGCGAGCTGCGTCATCAGGTGGACGAACGCGCCGTCCCGCTCGCCCAGCAGGTTCTCCTTGGGCACGCGCACGTCGTGGAAGAACAGCTCGGCGGTGTCCTGGGACTTCTGGCCGATCTTGTCGAGGTTGCGGCCGCGTTCGAAGCCGGCCGTGCCGCGCTCGACGACCAGCAGGCTCAGCCCCTTGGCGCCGCCCTCGGGGGTCGTCCTGGCGACGACGATCACCAGGTCGGCCAGGATGCCGTTGGAGATGAAGGTCTTGGAGCCGTTGAGCAGCCAGTGGTCGCCGCGGTCCTCGGCCGATGTGCGGATGCCCTGGAGGTCGGAGCCCGCGCCGGGCTCGGTCATGGCGATGGCGGTGATCGTCTCGCCGGAGCAGAAGCCGGGCAGCCAGCGCTTCTTCTGCTCCTCGGTGGCCAGGGAGGTCAGATACGGGCCGATGACGTCGTTGTGCAGGCCGATCGCCAGGCCGGGCGTGCCCGCCCTGGTGAACTCCTCGGCCAGCACGGCGCCGTAGCGGAAGTCGTCCTGCCCGCCGCCGCCGTACTCCTCGGGGACGGCCACCCCCAGCAGGCCCTGGCGTCCGGCGGCGCGCCACACCTCGCGGTCGACGGCGCCCTCGCGCTCCCAGCGCTCGTAGTGCGGCAGCACCTCCCGCTCCAGGAAGGCCCGGACCGTCCGCCGGAAGGCCTCGTGGTCCTCGGTGAAGATCTTCCGCTTCATCGTGAGCCTTCCTGTCGCGGGCCGGGCATGAGTGCGGGCAGGTCCCATTCGCGGGCCACCTCGGCGGCGTCCGCGCCGGGCGTGGCGGGCGGGCGGCGCAGCGCGCCGGGGGTGGCGGAGAAGCGGGGGGCGGGGGCGGGCTGGACGGCTCCCGCGTACTCGGTGTAGGTGCCGCGGGCGGCCAGGTGGGGGTGGGCGGGGGCCTCCCGCAGGGAGAGCACGGGGGCCACGCAGGCGTCGGTGCCCTCGAAGACCTCCGTCCACTCCGCCCGGGTGCGGGTGCGGAAGCGGGCGGCGACGGCCCCGCGCAGCCCGTCCCAGCGGGCGGGGTCGTCGCGGTCGGCCGCGGTCCGCTCGTCCAGGCCGACCAGCCGGGCGAACTCGTCGTAGAACGGCCGCTCCAGCGCGCCGACCGCCATCCAGCCGCCGTCCGCGGTCTCGTAGACGCCGTAGAAGGGGCAGCCGCCGTCCAGCAGGTTGGCGCCCCGGCGGTCCTGCCAGGCTCCGGCGGCCAGCATGCCGTGGATCATTGCCGTGAGGTGGCTGGTGCCGTCCACGATGGCGGCGTCCACGACCTGGCCGCCGCCGCCCTCGGCGCGGGCGTGGTGGAGGGCGGCGAGGACGCCGACGACGAGGTAGAGGGAGCCGCCGGCGTAGTCGCCGAGCAGGTTGGCGGGGATCGCGGGCGGTCCGCCGGCCGGGCCGATCATGCCCAGCGCGCCGGTGACGGCGGTGTAGCCGATGTCGTGTCCGGCGCTGGTGGCCAGGGGGCCGTCCTGGCCCCAGCCGGTCATCCGTCCGTAGACCAGCTTCGGGTTGCGGGCCAGGCACGGTCCGGGGCCGACGCCCAGGCGTTCGGCGACCCCGGGGCGCCAGCCCTCGACCAGCACGTCGGCGCGTTCGGCCAGGTCGAGTACGGCTGCGGGGCCGCCGTCGGCCTTGAGGTCGACCACCACCGAGCGCTTGTTGCGGCCGGTGACGTCGAGGGCGGGGTCGATGCCGAGGGCCTGCCCGCCGGGCCGGTCGACGCGGACGACGTCGGCGCCGAGGTCGGCCAGGAGCATCGCGGCGAACGGGCCGGGCCCGATGCCCGCCAGCTCCACCACCCGCACTCCGGCGAGCGGGCCGGGGCCTGTGCCTGCCGCTGCCATCCGGTCTCCAACCGTCCGGGCCGCCGCGCCGCGACCGTATGACACCAATGATGTAACACCGGCGATGCTAAGAACGCGTTCCACTTTCCACAACCCCTCGCGGGGGCGCACGCGGAACGTTGTGCCCGTGCCCTGCGCCGTACCGGACCCGGCCGTACCGGAAAGCCCCGTATGCCGAAGGCCTGTCCTCCGGGGGACAGGCCTTCGGCATACGGGGCGGGGCGGCGCGCGGCCGTCCTCATCTGCGCTGCAGCAGGGAGGTGACGCGCAGGCGGCCGCTGTGGATCCACACGTCCGAGTACTCCACCGGGCGGTCGTCGGCGAGGTAGGTGACCTGCTGGAGGTACTGCACGGGGGCGCCCTCGGCCAGCGACAGGGCCTCCGCGACCTCCCGCGAGGCGGCCTCCGCGCTGAAGGTGCGGCGGGCCGAGGCGATCTTCAGGCCGTAGGCCCCCTCCAGCGCCCCGAAGAGGCTGGAGGCCGTGAAGTCCACCTTCTCGATGCCGGGCGCGAGGTCGGCCCGCACGAAGTTGAACAGCAGGGCGACCGGCCCCTCCTCGGTGCTGCGCACCCGCACCAGGCGCAGCACCTGTGTGCCGGGGGCCGCGTCCAGCAGGGCGGCGACCGGACGGGGCGGGGTGATCAGGGAGCTCTCGCGCACTCTGGTGGAGATGACGACGCCCTGGCTGGCGAAGTCCTCCGACAGGGTGCTGAGCTTCTGGGCGATGGCCGGCTCGATCACCGTGGAGGTGACGAACGTGCCGCGTCCGCGCACCTGCCGCAGCAGCCCCTCCTCGATGAGGGTCGCCAGGGCCCTGCGTACGGTGCCGCGGCTGACGCCGAACTCCTGGGCCAGTTCGGGTTCGCTCTTGAGGCGGTAGTGCGGCGGCCACTCGCCGCCGGCGATGCGCAGCCGGATGTGCTCCGAGATCTGGGCGTGGATCGCGGTGGGAACGTTGCGCTTGATGTCCGGAAGACCTCCCTCGTCGGCCGTCACGGTCACGCGTCTCCTCTCCGGTTGCGAAGTGCTCGGTCACCGTGCCCCGCCCGCCCCGCGCCGGGCGGGCGGGCGGGGCGGGCGGGGAACGGCGGCGGCCGGCCGTCAGTAGCTGGTGGTCGAATCGTCGGCGGCGTCGGTGACGATCGCCACGCCGGCACTGGTGCCGAGCAGCGAGGCCCCGGCGCGCAGGAGTTCCAGGCCCTGACGGTAGCTCTTGATGGACCCGGAGGCCTTCACCCGAACGCCGTCCCGTGCCCGGTCGACAAGGTAGCGAACACTCGTCGGATTCGCGGTCTCGATCTGCCCGCTGCTGGCGTTCTTCAGGTAGGCCGCGCCCGCCTCCATGGCCAGTTCGACGGCGGCCTCCTTCTCCGCGTCGGTGAGCAGCGGCAGTTCCAGCATGACCTTGACGGGCAGGCCCGAGGCCCGTACGACGCCGGCGATGTCCTCCCGGAACTCGTCGTACATACCGCTCTTGAGCCAGCCGATCTGCACGCCGATGTCGAGCTGCGTCGCGCCCAGGCGGGCGATCTCGGCGGCCTCGGCCGCCTTGCCCGCGCTGGTCATGACGCCGACGGTCGGAAAGTCCAGGGCCGAGGCCACCTCGATGCCGGTGCCGCGCAGTTCGGCGGCCACGACGGGGACCCAGGAGGCGGGGACCATCGCGGCGTTGAAGCCGTGGGCGACCGCTTCCCGGGCGTGGGCGACCATGTCGTCGCGGGTGGCGTCCGGGTCGATTCTGGTGTGCTGGATGTAGGGCGCCATCTCGGCCGGGCTGAGCGTCGGTTCGGCGGTGGCCGTGGTGGTGGTGTCGGACATTCGGGGTCTCCTGTGGTGGAAGCCGTGTTGGAGGCTGTGGGTCGGCGCGGCGGGCGGGCCGCCGCGAGGGTCAGAGCTTGGACGCGTAGTGGTCCGGGACGACGACGCCCTCCCCGCCGAACCACCGGGGGACGTCGACGCCGCAGAACAGGCCGATGTTGCCCCACGGTTCGAAGGCCCCGGTGCGCACGACGACCTTGGCCTGGTGGGCCAGTTCGCCGAGCACCTCGGCGTGCGGGCGCGTGGTGAACTCCGCGTCGGCGAAGCGTTCGCGCAGCCACTGGTCGAGCCGCGGGTTGTTGGACGGGACGTCCTCGGCGCGCACCACGCCCTCGACGACCAGTTCGTCGGCGATCAGGCCGAGCACGGTCCGCAGGTCCGGCAGGTTCTCGGCGATGGCGAGGTCGATGCGGTGCGCACCGCGGGGGACGGGGAAGCCGGCGTCCACGACCATCAGCAGGTCGGTGTGGCCGAGCGTGGCCAGGGCTCCGCTCAGTTCGGCGTTGAGGATGCCGGAGCGCTTCATGACGGGGTCCTTTCCGGAAGGTACGGGGGCATGGGTGGGAGGTGCGGCAGGAGTGGGGAGCCGGGGCGGGTGTCAGGCGGCCGGCACCGCTCCGGTGGCCAGGGCCATGACCGATTCCTCGGTCGCCTCCGCGGCCTCGACGGTGCCGACCAGGCGGCCTTCGCTCATCACCGCGATCCGGTCGGTCAGGGTGAGCAGTTCGGGCAGGTCGGAGGAGGAGCACAGGATCGCCAGGCCCCTCTCCGCCAGCTCGAAGAGCTGCTCGTAGATCTCGGCCTTGGCCCCGACGTCCACGCCGCGCGTGGGCTCGTCGAGGATCAGCACTCCCGGGTCGATCGCCAGCCAGCGGCCGAGCACGGCCTTCTGCTGGTTGCCGCCGGAGAGGCTGGTGATGGGCTGGCTCATGGTGGCGGTCTTGACCCGCAGCCTCCTCGCCTGCTCGGCGGCCCGCCGGTCCAGGGCCCGGCGGCGTACGAGCCCGAGGCGGCTGAGCGGCTTCGTCATCAGCGCGCCGACGTTCTCGCCGACGCTCATGGTGGTCAGCAGGCCCTGAGCGCGGCGCTCACCGGGGACGAACGCCAGGCGGCGCTCGACGCTGGCGATGGGGTCGCGCCGCTCGTAGGGCCTGCCCAGCAGCTCCACCGTGCCGCCGGTCCCCCTCTCGCCGCCGAAGATGTTGTGCAGCATCTCCACCCGGCCGGAGTCGGGCAGTCCGGCCACGCCCAGGATCTCGCCGGGGCGCAGGTCGAAGGAGACGTCGGTGTGCCGCCGCCCGCTCAGTTCCCGCACCCGCAGGGCGGGTTCCCCGGCGGGCCGGGCGGGGCGCTCCGCGCGGCGGGTGAGCTGCCCCAGTTCGCGGCCGACCATGGCGGCGACCGCCTGGTCGGGGGTGGTCTCATCGCTGCGCCAGGAGGCGACGTGGGTGCCGTCCCGTAGCACCTCGATGCGGTCGGCCAGCCGGAAGACCTCGGGCATGCGGTGCGAGACGTAGAGCATGGTCGTCCCGTCCGCCTTGAGCCTGGCCATCAGTGCGAACAGCCGCTCGGCCTCGGCCGGGGTGAGCATCGCCGTCGGCTCGTCCAGGATCAGCACGCGGCAGCCCCGGGCGACGGAGCGGGCCACCACGACGAGCTGCTGGGTGGCCAGGTCCAGCGACCGCACGGGGGCGGCCGGGTCCAGCCGGAGGTCCAGCGCTTCGAGGAGTTCGGCGGTGCGCTCCAGCATCCGGCGCCGGGAGGGGAACCAGCGGCTCCCCGGCTCGACGCCGCTGAGGACGTTCTCGGCGACGCTGCGGTCGGGCAGCAGCGACAGCTCCTGGGGGACGATCGCGACGCCGTGCCGGCCGAGCATGGTGCTCGGGTCGAAGGAGGTGACCTCCTCGCCGAACACGGTGACGCCGCCGTCGCTGGGCGGCTGGAGGCCGGCCAGGATCTTGAGCAGGGTCGACTTGCCGGCACCGTTCTCCCCCAGCAGTGCGGTGACCTCACCCGCGGGGACATCGAAGGAGACGTCGTCGAGGGCGCGCACCGGGCCGAAGCTGCGGGACAGACCGCGGACGCTGACGGCCGGGGCGGTCTCGCGGGAGGCGGTGGCCGGGGCGGTCTCGCGGGAGGTGGCGGTCATCAGTCCTCCACGGCCGCTTCGTCGAGGTTGTCCCGGGTGATGAACTGAGCCCCGGTGTCCATGCCCTCGATCTCGGTGCCCTCGGTGAGGAAGTCGTGCAGCACCTTCACGGCCTGGTAGCCCTGCTCGGTGGGGTTCTGGCTGATCGTGAAGTCCAGCACCCCCTCGTCGATGTACTCGGCCGTCCGGGTGAGGAGATCGAAGCCGCCCATGGCGATGTCACCGGCATCGCCGGACTGCGCCACCCACTTGGCGGCGGCGGTCGTCGAGCAGCAGTCCAGTCCCGCGACCGCCACGACACCGGACTGGCCGGACATGGTGGACTCGACGGTGTTGTAGGCGGCGCTGGGCTCGTTGCCGACGTTCACCGGCCCGACGATCTCCAGGCCGCTGCCGTCCAGCCCCTCCTTGAAGCCGCCGAACCGGTCGTGCGACCAGCCGGCCCCGGTGTCCACGGAGAAGACGACGACCTTGCCCTCGTTCGTCCCGTCCAGTTCCTCGAGCAGCCGCTCGGCCTGGGCCTTGCCCGAGCCCTTGAGGTCCTGGCCGACGAAGCCCATCTGCTTGGAGTCGGGGTTGTCGGTGTTGAAGGAGATGATCGGGATGCCCGCGTCGTAGGCCTGGGCGATGACCGGCTTCAGGGCGTCGCTGGAGGCGGAGGAGACGGCGAGGCCGTCCACGGCCTTCTGCTGGATCAGCGTCTGTATCTCGGACACCTGCTGGGCGGCGTCGCCGCCGGTGGGCCCGATGAGGGCGACGTCGGCCCCCAGCTCCTCGCCCGCCTTCTCCATGCCCGCGCCGATCGGCGTGGCGAAGGCCAGGGAGGGGTCGTGGTAGCTGAGCTTGATCCGCATCGGCTCGCCGTCGTCGATGCGCTGCTGGATGTGGGAGGCGAGTTCGAAGGAGCCGTCCTCCGAGCCGCCGGAGTCGGCGGGGGTGACGGCGCCGCACGCGCTGAGGGTGAGGGTGGCGGCGGCGGCCGTGGCGGCGGCGATGCCTCTGAGGAGAGTGCGAGCAGACATGGGCGTTCCTTGGTGGTGTTCGGGGATGTCTGGGGTGTCCGGGGGCGCGGGCGTGCCCCGGGGGCGCGGTGGCCGGGCCGTCAGGCCCGGGTCTTGCGCCTGCGCTGCCAGGTGTCGGCCGCGACGGCGGCGACGATCACGAGGCCGGTGACGACGGTCTGCCAGAAGGAGGAGATACCGTTGATGTTGAGGATGTTCTGGAGCAGGCCGATGAAGGCGACGCCGATGACGGTGCCCCACATGGTTCCGGAGCCGCCGAACAGGGCCGCGCCGCCGATGATGACGGCGGAGATCACCGTCAGCTCCAGCCCCTGGCCGGTGACGCCCTGCACGTAGGAGAGGAAGGACAGGCCGAGCACACCGGCGAGGCCGGCGGCGAAGCCGGAGAGGACGAACGCGGTCAGCTTGACCCGCTTGACGTTGACGCCGACCAGCCGGGCGGCCTCCTGGTTGCCGCCGACGGCGTAGGTGTTGAAGCCGAAGCGCGAGCGGGACAGCAGCACCACTCCGACGGCCGCGACGGCGACGAAGAAGACGAACTGCATCGGTATCAGGCCGAACAGCCGCCCCTGACCGAGGAGGCTGAACTCCGCGACCCCGGGCTGGGAGGAGCTGAGGGAGATCGGGGCGCCGTCGGAGATCAGCAGGGCGACCCCGCGGAAGACGCTGAGCGTGCCGAGGGTGACGATGAACGACGGCACGCCGAGCACCACGACGGCCAGCCCGTTGAGCAGCCCGGCCAGCGCTCCCACGGCGAGTCCGGCGCCCATCGCCAGGGGCCAGCTCCAGCCGTCCGAGATCAGCATTCCGGTCGAGATCGCCGACAGCGCGTAGGTGGACCCCACCGACAGGTCGATCTCGCCGTTGAGGATCACGAACGTGGCGCCGACGGCCATGATGCCGATCTGCGCGATCTGCTGGCCGACCGAGAGCAGGTTGTCGGACTGGGCGAAGCTCGGCGAGAGGGCGGTGCCCAGCAGGAAGAGCAGCACGAGAGCGGCGAAGACACCGGACTCACGGGCGTGGAGCAGTCTGCGCAGCGGGAGGGAGAACTCCCGTGCCGGTGCGGTGGTCGAGGTCATGGGACGTTTCCAATCCAGGCGTTCAGCTGGTCTCTGGTGGGCAGGGCGGGGATGACGCCGGCGATCGTGACGGTGTGGGCGCCCGCCGCGGCGGCGAACTCCGCCGCCTGCCGCATGTCCCGCCCCTCCGCGAGGGCGACCGCGAGCGCGGCGGTGAAGGAGTCGCCCGCGCCCGTGGTGTCGACGACGGCGCCGGCCGGGTAAGGCGGCACCCTCGTCACGCCGGAGTCCTGGGCGATCAGCGCGCCCTCGCCGCCCCGGGTGAGGACGGCCGCGCCTTCGGTGCGCTCGCACAGGGTCCGGACGAGGTCCTCGTCCCCGAGCCCGTGCTCGTCGCCGAGGCCGAGGAGTACGGGGGCCTCGGTCTGGTTCGGTGTGATCACGTCGATGAGCGGCCAGGCGTCCTCGGGCAGCGGCCGGGCGGGCGCCGGATTGAGCAGGGTCGTGGTGCCGGTCTCGCGGCCCGCGCGCAGCGCGGCCACGACGGCCTCCTCGGGGATCTCCATCGAGACGACGAGGACGTCGGCCGAGGCGATCTCGGCGCGGAACGGCTCGACGGCCGCCGCGTCCAGTTCGTCCAGGGCTCCCGGGGCGATGGCGATGCGGTTCTCGCCGGACGGCTCGACCAGGATGAAGCCGACCATCGTGGGGGCGCGGGCCGTCAGCACGTGCCCGGCCTCGACACCCTCGCGCCGCCACAGCTCGCGCGCGGCGCGGCCGAAGTCGTCGTCGCCCACGGCGGTCAGCAGGGAGACCTCGGCGCCCAGCCGGGCGGCGCCCACGGCCTGGTTGCTTCCCTTGCCGCCGGGGCCGGGATCGAACACGCCTCCCGACACGGTTTCGCCCGCCGCGGGCGCCTTCGGTACCCGCATGGTGAGGCCGGCCCCATAGCTTCCGACAACTGCGATCTTCATCGACGCACCACGCTTTGTATGTGAACAACCATGAACAAGCGCGAGCGTAGGTACAGGGATGTCCCTAGTCAATAGGTTGCCGAGAAGTGAACGTCCGTTACGTTTCCGTGTCATTCGCCCGGGCCCGGCCCCGGCCCCTGCGCCCAGGGCCGGGCGGGCACCCCGCCCCGTCCACCCGTCGGGCTGCTCCGGCGCGGCGCCCTCAGCCTCAGCGGGTTCGGTCGGCCCGCGTCCTGCGGCAGCGGACCACACCCACACCCGGGGCCGGTCCGACGGGAACGGCCGCGGACGCCTCCCACGACCTGTCGCCCAGCGAGGTCATGACGGCTCCGGCCGCGGTCCCCGCCGCCCCGACCCCAGCCCGCCTCAACCATCGCTCCATGAAAGGCGGTTGCCCCAGCACTCCCCGGCCGCCTGCGTCCGAAGCCCGCTCCTGCGGACTCGCCGTCGCCCGGTCGCCGAAGGCCGTTCCGGCGACCGGGCGTCCAGGCAGCCGGGACCACCGCGGTTTCCCCGGGGAGCCCTCGACAAGCGGTAGGGCTGGGGCACCGTCTCGGTTCGGGGTGGTGCTCGCCCCGGAGGCGTGGAGGGACTTCCTCGCCCACGCGGCCCGGAGCTGACCGCTCACGCAGTCGAACGCCTCACACCGGAACGCCCCCGGTGCGAGACGTTCCGCTCGGGACGGCGGCGGGCCGTCAGCCGGCTGCCCGCGCGTCGAGTCGGGCCACCAGGCGTTTGGGCGCGATGGTGCGGTAGCTCTCCTCCACCCAGTCGCACAGCAGCTCCGCGTCCGGCGCGTCCGGCTCGCCCAGCGGGATGGTCACCCAGCCCGCCCGGCCGAGCCCGTAGCCGGTGGGGACGGCGCCGGGGGCGGACATCGCGTGGGCGTGGGCCTCGGGGTCGGTGAGTTTGACGGTGACAGTGGGCGGGGAGTCGCCCTGCCCCGCCACGAGGTGCCCGAGGAAGAGGAAGACGAAGATCTTCCGGTTGACCTTGACCACGGACTCGCCCCAGGGGAAGTCCTCGTACGCGCCGGGCAGTTCGAGGGCGAACCCGCGCACCCGCTCCCGTACCGCCTGCGCGTCGCCGCGCCCCTTCGCACGCTCGTCCATGCCCCCACCGTAAGGTCGGGCACCGGCAGACGTTTCCATCCGCTTCCCCCTCTCACCCTCAGGAGGTCAGGAGTGCCCCGCAACGACCGCGAGTACGACGTGGTGCTGTTCGGCGCGACCGGTTTCACCGGCGGACTGACGGCCGAGTACCTGGCCGCCCACGCCCCCGACGGCTGCCGCTGGGCGCTGGCCGGGCGCAACCGCGACAAGCTGCTGCGGCTGCGCGGGCGGCTGGCCGGGACCAATCCGGCCTGCGCCGAACTGCCGCTGCTGCACGCCGATGTCACCGATCCCGGCTCGCTGCGCGCGGTGGCCCGGAGCGCCGCGGTGGTGGCCACCACCGTCGGCCCGTACGTCGAGTACGGGGAGCCGCTGGTGGCCGCGTGCGCCGAGGCCGGGACGGACTACGCCGACCTCACCGGCGAGCCGGAGTTCGTCGACATGATGTACCTGCGCCACCACGACCGGGCCCGCCGCACCGGTGCGCGGCTGGTGCACGCCTGCGGTTTCGACTCGGTGCCGCACGACCTGGGCGTGCTGTACACCGTCGAGCGCCTTCCCGAGGGGGTGCCGCTGCGGATCGACGGCTATGTGCGGGCCTCCGCGGCCTTCTCCGGAGGTACGTTCGCCTCCGCGCTGACGGCGTTCTCCCGGGGCCGGCAGATGCGGGCCGCGGCACGGGAGCGGCGGCGGGTGGAGTCCCGTCCGGCCGGGCGCCGCGTCAGCGCGCCGCTGGACCGGCCGCGCCGCAGCGGGAAGGCGGGGGTGTGGGCGGTGCCGCTGCCGACGGTCGATCCGCAGATCGTGGCCCGGTCGGCGGCCGCTCTGGAGCGCTACGGCCCCGACTTCCGCTACCGCCACTACGCCGCCGTCCGCACGCTGCCCATGGCCGTGGGCGGCATGGCCGGGGCGGGGGCGCTCTGCGCCGCCGCTCAGCTCCCGGCCGTGCGCCGCGCGCTGTCGGCCCGGCTGGCGCCGGGGGACGGACCGAGCCCGCGCAAGCGCGCGGAGAGCTGGTTCAAGGTCCGCTTCTTCGGCGAGGGCGGCGGTCGTCGGGTGGTGACGGAGGTGTCCGGCGGCGATCCGGGCTACGACGAGACCGCGAAGATGCTGGCCGAGTCGGCGCTCTGTCTGGCGCTGGACGACCTGCCCGCGACCTCGGGTCAGGTCACCACGGCCGTGGCGATGGGGGACGCGCTGATCGACCGGCTGGTGCGGGCCGGGATGGGCTTCCGGGTGGTCTCCTCCACGGAGCGCCGCTGAGCGTCGCGGATGGGCCGGGGCCGGGGAGCCGGGCGGTGGGCGGGCGGTCAGCCCGTCACCCAGGAGGCTATGACGTAGAGCATGGCTATCACCCAGCCCACGGCGAGCGTGCCCGCCAAGGCGAACGCCAGGGCGGGGCCGCGCCCGAGGTCCGAGGCCAGGGAAGGGGCCATTTCAGGGGTTCCGTGCATGTTCTCCATGATCCGCTCCATGCCCTCAGGGTGCCGTGCCTGCACGACTTCCAAACATCCGTACGCGTACTCATCCGCGTCGGAGATCAAGCTAGTTGCGGGTACTGACAACCCGATCTCCGTGCGGGCGCACGGGACTGCGGGCACAATGCGCGCATGGATCAACGGTCTTGGGCCCGGCTGTGGGCCGCACTCGGCGGCGATCCCGATCTGTCCGAGCGTGTCCGCCTCGTCCCCCGCACCTCCCCCGACGGGGCCGGCGGCGTGCTGCCCGCCCGGCTGCCGGTGCGGGAGCTGGCGCGTTCCACCGTGGCGGTGTGCGCGCTGGCGGCGGCCGAGTTCGAGGCGCGCTGCGTCACGGGGGGCGCGGGGACGGCCGTGCCCGGGGTCGGGGTGGACGACGGGGCGGTGGCCACCGCGTTCGTCAGCGAGCGCCGTCTGCGGATCGACGGGCGCGCGCCGGCCACCTTCGCACCGCTGTCGCGTTTCTGGCGCACCGACGGCGGTTGGCTGCGCACCCACGCCAACTACCCGCACCACCGGGCCCGGTTGCTGTCCGCGCTCGGCGTGCCGGACGACGGCGACGACGAGGCACTGGCCGCCGCCGTCGCCGCCGTACTGGCGGAGCGCCGCGCCGAGGACGTCGAGGAGGCGGTGTACGCGGCGGGCGGTCTGGCCGTCGCCGTCCGCACCCCCGGGCAGTGGTCGGCGCATCCGCAGGGCTCGGCCGTGGCCCGGCTCCCGCTGGTGGGGATGGAGCGGCTGGACGACGCGCCGGCGCTGTCGCTGCCCTCCCCCGGCTCCGGCCCGCGCGTGCTGGACCTCACGCGCGTCATCGCCGGTCCCGTGGCCACGCGCACCCTCGCCCTGCTGGGCGCCGACGTGCTGCGGATCGACTCGCCGCACCTGCCCGAGAGCGCGGACGCGCACGCCGACACCGGGTTCGGCAAGCGGTCGGCGCTGCTGGACCTGGCGTCCCGCTCCGGCCGCGCCTCCTTCGAGGAACTGCTGGGGAAGGCCCATGTGGTGGTCACCGGCTACCGTCCCGGCGCGCTGGACCGCTTCGGGCTGTCGGCCGGGGAGCTGGCCGGGCGGCGGCCGGGTGTGGTGGTGGCGGAGCTGAGTGCCTGGGGCGGTCCCGGTGTCGGGCCGTGGGGCGGCAGGCGGGGCTTCGACAGCCTGGTGCAGGCGGCGAGCGGCATCGCCGTGACCGAGGGCGGGGCGGACGGCGGGCCGGGTGTGCTGCCCGCCCAGGCCCTGGACCACGGCACGGGTTATCTGCTGGCCGCCGCCGTGCTGCGTTCGCTCACCGACCAGCGGAGCGGCGGGGGTTCGCGACTCGTACGGTCGGCTCTTGCGCGGACGGCGCACTGGCTGCAGCACGAGCTGGAGGATCCGCAGGCTCGGGAGGAGCCGGACGAGGCCGGGGAGCCGTACGACCCGGCCGACTGGCTGGACGAGACCGGCAGCCCGCTGGGCCGGCTGCGGCACGCCGTATCCCCCGTGGCCTACGACGGCGGACCGGGTGGCTGGGCCCGGCCGCCGGGGCGGCCGGGTGCGGACGCGCCCGTGTGGGAGTGAGGAGGCCGCGGGTCAGTCGTCCCGGTCGTCACGCCGCCTGTCGTGGCCGTGGCCGTGGCCGTACGTGTGACCGTGGCCGCCCTCCAGGCGCTTGCGCTCCCGGCGCTCCTCGCGCCTGCGCTTGCGCTCGACCCCGACTCCGCCCCAGAAGGCGAAGCCGCTGACCACCACGCGCGGCGCGCCCGGCTCGCCCCGGCCCGCGGCACTGTGGTCGAAGCCGCCCATGACGCCGATGCCGCGTACGTCGACCTCGGCCTCGTCCGGGACGATCACGTTGATGCCGCCCATGATCGCGAAGCAGCGGATCTCCACCTCGCGGTCCTCGAAGTACGCCTCGCGCAGGTCGATCTCGCCGCCGCCCCAGAAGGCGAAGCCGGTGAAGCGGCGGGGAGCGGTCCACGGCCCCTTGCGCACGAAGCCGCCCATGATCGCCACTCCGCCGCGGGAGGTGGCGCTGCCGCCGAAGCGGTCGGCCCAGCCGCGGCCGGCCCGGGCGGGCTCGGCCGGCGTGGCCGGCGCGGTGGTCTGGGGCAGGTCCCTGACCAGGGGCGCCAGCTCGCCCTGGGTGCGTGCGGCGTAGGCGGAGTCCAGCCGTTCCTGGAACTCCTCCATGTCCAGGCGCCCCTCGGCCACCGCTTCGCGCAGTACCTCGGCCACGCGTTCCCGGTCGGCGTCGGAGGCCCTCATCTCGGGCAGGTCGTCGGTCATGGCGGCAGGCTACCGGCCGGGCCCGCCCGCGGGTCGGTCCGCGGGCGGGGCGGTCAGGCCAGGTCGATGCCGGGGTAGAGCGGGTGCCCGGCCAGCAGGTCGGCGGCGCGTCCGGCGACGGCCTCGGCGACCTTGGGCTCCAGCAGGTACCGGGCCCTGGACGGGGCGCCGGCCGCAGTGGTGCCCGGCTCGGCGGCGGTCAGGACGGTGTGGATCAGGTCGGCGACCTCGTCCATCTCGGCCGTGCCCAGGCCGCGCGTGGTCAGGGCCGGGGTGCCGATGCGGATGCCGGAGGTGTACCAGGCGCCGTTGGGGTCGCGCGGCACCGCGTTGCGGTTGGTGACGATGCCGGCGTCCAGCAGCGCGTCCTCGGCCTGGCGGCCGGTGAGGCCGTAGCCGGTGACGTCCACCAGGGCCAGGTGGTTGTCGGTGCCGCCGGTGACGAGGCGCGCGCCGCGGCGCATCAGGCCCTCGGCGAGGGCCGCGGCGTTGTCCACCACCTGCTGTGCGTAGGTGCGGAAGGACGGCTGCCGGGCCTCGGCCAGCGCCACGGCCTTGGCGGCCATGACGTGGGGCAGCGGGCCGCCGAGCACCATGGGGCAGCCGCGGTCCACGTGCTCGGCCAGCGCCTCGTCGCACAGCACCATGCCGCCGCGCGGGCCGCGCAGGGACTTGTGGGTGGTGGTGGTGACGATGTTGGCGTGCGGCACCGGGTCGAAGTCGCCGGTGAACACCTTGCCCGCGACCAGCCCGGCGAAGTGGGCCATGTCGACCATCAGGGTGGCGCCGACCTCGTCGGCGATCTCCCGCATGATCCGGAAGTTCACCTTCCGCGGGTAGGCGGAGTAGCCGGCGATCAGGATGAGGGGGCGGAACTCGCGGGCGGCGTCGCGCACCGCGCCGTAGTCCAGCAGGCCGGTGGCCGGGTCGGTGCCGTAGCTGCGCTGGGTGAACATCTTGCCGGAGATGTTGGGCCGGAAGCCGTGGGTGAGATGGCCGCCGGCGTCCAGGGACATGCCCAGCATCCGCTGGTCGCCCAGCGCGCGCCGCAGCTGTGCCCAGTCCTCCTCCGACAGGTCGTTGACGTGCCTGGCCCCGGCCCGCTCCAGGGCCGGGCTCTCCACGCGCTGGGCCAGGACGGACCAGAAGGCGACGAGGTTGGCGTCGATGCCCGAGTGCGGCTGGACGTAGGCGTGGTCGGCGCCGAACAGCTCGCGGGCGTGCTCGGCGGCCAGCGCCTCGACGGTGTCGACGTTGCGGCACCCGGCGTAGAAGCGGCGGCCCACGGTGCCTTCGGCGTACTTGTCGCTGAGCCAGTTGCCCATGGCCAGCAGCACTGCCGGGGAGGCGTAGTTCTCGCTGGCGATCAGCTTGAGGGAGGCGCGCTGGTCGGTGACCTCGGCGCCGATTGCGTCGGCGACGCGCGGCTCGACGGCGCGGATCACGTCCAGGGCGCTGTTGAACGCGGCCGATGCCGCCGATGCGGTGGCGGCGCTGCCGGTGTGCGGGGTGGGTGCGGTGGCCATGGGCCCCTCCTTGACGTCCTCGACGACGGTGCGGGCGGCCCAGGCGCGCGGCTCTCGGCGCGGCGGGCTCGTCACCCGGTGCGCGGGCCGCTCCCCGATGGTCGATCCCATCCCTACGCGCCAGTCACGGCCCGCTCGGAGCCTAGCACTCGCGGACCGCCCCGCCCTGGGGCACCGTGGAGACGAGAACCGATCGCCCCACCCTTCGCAGGAGGCACCATGACCAGCCACACCTACCGGGTGACCGAGATCGTCGGCACCTCGCACGAGGGCGTCGACCAGGCGATCCGCAACGGGATCGCCCGGGCCTCGGAGACACTGCGGAACCTGGACTGGTTCGAGGTGACGCAGGTGCGCGGCAACATCTCGGACGGCGAGATCGAGCACTATCAGGTGGGGCTGAAGGTCGGGTTCCGCCTGGAGGGCGAGGCGTAGGCGGGGAGCGGGACCGCCTCGGCGCGCGTCCGCCGGAGCGCTCCTCCCGGCCGGTTCACCCGTCCTGCCGGGGGCGGGAGGGATAGGAACGCCGTCGTGTGGCACTCGGACGCCCGGACGAATGCCCCTGTATCGCACGTTCTGCGCGATACGGCCATTCCGGGAGGAACGCAGCATGCCCACGGCAGCCACCAACAGCCAGGTCACGATCACCGACGCCCCGGCCCACGGCCGGTTCGAGGCCCGGATCGGCGCGACCCTCACCGGCTTCGCCGACTACGTCCGCGACGACGGTCTGGTGACCTATCCGCGGGTGGTGGTGTCCCGGCCCTTCCTCGGCCGGGGCATCGGCGACCGGCTGGTGCGCACCGCACTGGACGACGCGCGGCGGCGCGGCCTGCGGATCCGGCCGGCCTGCGCCTTCGTCGAGCAGTGGCTCGCCATGCACCCCGAGTACCGGGATCTCGTGGCGGAGGAGGCCGGGGGCGGCGACCCCGGGACCGGCTCCGGCGGTGCGGGACGGGTCGGCGGATAGCCCGTCCGGGCGCGCCGGTCCGGGCCCGCGTCCTGGGCCCGTGCTCCTACCGCCTGCCGGCCTTCTTCCTCTGCAGCGCCAGCCGCCGCTTGCGCAGTTCGGCCTGGCGCCGCCGGCTCTCGGCGCGCGCCCTGGCCCGCTCCCGCGCCTCGGGGTCCCGGCGGGGCCCGGTGTGGCGCGTCTTCAGCAGGCCCCAGAAAAGGAGTGCCATGAGGAGCAGTGCGAACACGCCGAAGGCGCCGGCCACCGCCGGCGGGAGGTCCTGGAAGTCGATGTCCCAGTACCTGATGTAGTCCCTGCTGTGGTACATGGCCCCTCCGCCCCCCTCTGCCCGCACAGGAGGTCCATACCCTACGCCCCGGCCCTGCCCGGACCGTCCCCGAAGGGGGCGGTCCGGGGTGGAGGGGGTGGCTGGGTCAGGGCGTGTTCCACTTCTGGTTGGCGGTGCCCGAGCAGGTCCAGATCTGCGTCTTCGTGCCGTTGGCGGAGTTGTTGTCCTTCACGTCCAGGCACTTGTCGGCATTGGGGTTGACGATGTCCCGGGCCCCGGTGACGACCCACTGCTGGGCGGCCGTGCCGTTGCAGTCCCAGATCTGGACGGGGGTGCCGTCCGCCTTGCCCGCGCCGGAGACGTCCAGGCACTTGCCGAGCGCCCGTATGGTGCCGTCCGTGCCGACGGTCCACCGCTGGGCGGCGTTGCCGTTGCAGTCGTGGATCTGCACGGGGGTGCCGTTGGCGGTGTCCGCCCAGGCCACGTCCAGGCACTTGCCCGCCAGACCGGTGATGGTGCCGGTGCGCCCGCCGCCGCTGTCGCCGCCGCTGGTGACGCGGACGTAGTCGACGACGAGCTTCTGCGGGAAGACGGTGCTCGAGTCCGGCAGTCCCGGCCAGTCGCCGCCCACCGCGAGGTTGAGGATCAGGAAGAACGGCTTGTCGAACACCCAGCGGTCGCCGCCCAGGTCGGCCGGGGTGCGGCGCTGGTAGACCTGGCCGTCGACCGACCAGGTGATGGAGTTCGGGGACCAGTCGACGGCGAAGGTGTGGAAGTCGTCGGCGAACGCCCGGCCGCCGGGGAGGGTGTAGCCGGCGCCGATGCCCTCGCCGCCGGAGTAGCCGGGGCCGTGCAGGGTGCCGTGCACGGTGCCGGGTTCGTAGCCGACGTTCTCCATGATGTCGATCTCGCCGCTGTTGGGCCAGCCGACGCTGCCGATGTCGTGGCCGAGCATCCAGAACGCGGGCCACATGCCCTGTCCGCGCGGGAGCTTCATCCGGGCCTCGATGTGGCCGTAGGTGGTGGTGAACTTCCCCGCGGTGTTCATCCGGGCCGAGGTGTACTCGCAACGCCCGTACCAGCACTGGTAGTTGCCCGGGTTCTCCTTGCGGGCGGTGATCACCAGGTTGCCGTTGCCGTCGAGCGCGGCGTTGGCGTTGCCGGGCGTGTAGTACTGCCTCTCGTGGTTGTTGCCGCTGTTGTCGCCGGTCTCCAGCTGCCATCTGCGACTGTCGACCGCCGAACCGGCGGGGCCGTCGAAGTTCTCCTCGAACAGCACCGCCGCCGGGGCGGCCTCGGCGCCCCGGGCGGCCTTCTGGACGGCTCTCCCGGTGGTCTCGCCCGCCGGGCCGGCGGCCGCGGTGCCGGTGACCGCCATGGTCGCGGCCAGCGTCAGCAGTGTGGCCGCCGACGCCCAGCGGCGGGACCGGCGACGCCGGGCGGGCTTTCCGCGGGGAGGATCGTGGGGCGCGTGGGAGGTTGTCGGGTGCATGACCATCACATCCGTCTGTCGTCCGGAGGATCCGGCGGTGGGGTGCCGCTCCCCGGGGCACGGGCGGCGGGTACGTGACCGTACGGCGGCCGTGGCGGCGCCGAAGCCGCCTCGTGCGCGCGGGACGCGGCGCGGACGGGACGCGGGCGGCGCTCGGCACACCAACCGCCCGCTTTGCAGGCTTGGTTCGGGCAGTGAGTCAACTCCTGGGGAAACCCGGTCGTCAAGGGCTTGGACGAGACCAATTGGCTTCAAGAGGTGAACAAGAGAGCGCTCTTGAGAGCGTTCTCAAACAGTGACACGCAATTTTGACGTGAAGTCTTGACGCCCTCGCTCGCTGCCGTTTGACTCCGTGCCCATGCCCGGCACCGGTCCCGGGACCGGTGCCGCCGCCACGCCACTGCCGTGCCGCCGCCGTCCCGTCGCCCGTCCGCCGGCCCCGTCCGTCACCCCGTCCGCCGTCCCACCCCCGCCGCAGCCGAACCGGGCAGCGCCGAGCCGCCGAAGGAGTGCCCATGCGCGTCACCATCGCCGATGTCGCCCGTGCGGCCGGCGTCAGCAAGTCGACCGTCTCCCGGGTGCTCAACGCCAAGGGCGATGTGGACGGCCGGACCGCCGAGCGGGTGCGCGACGTCATCGGCAGGCTGGGCTACGTGCCCAGTTCGCGCGCCGTCGGGCTGGCCCGGGGCCGCAGCCGCACCGTCGGGATGCTCGCGCCCTCCCTGGCCTGGCCCTGGGTGGCCGAACTCGTCCAGGGCGCGGTGGACGCCGTCGAGGCGGCCGGATACGGGCTGCTGCTGTTCACCTGCGGCCGGGGCCGGGAGTCGATGACGCGGCTTACCGCGCAGGTGTCGGCGAACGCGTTCGACGGGCTGCTGGTGGTGGAGCCGGAGACCGAGACCGGCGCCGTCGCCGCGATGCACCGCTCGGGCCTGCCGGTCGTGCTGATCGACGACCGCGTCCGCCATCCGGGGTTCCCCTCCGTCGCGACCACCAACACCCTCGGCGGCACGCAGGCGGCGCACCGGCTGCTCGGCCTCGGCCGCAGCAGGCCGCTGGTGGTCACCGGCCCCCGGCGGTTCGACTGCGTGCGCGAGCGGCTGGAGGGCTTCGTCCGGACCCTGGAGGAACACGGCGTCGGACACGATCCGCGCCGCACGGTGGAGGGCGGCTTCGGCGAGCGCTCGGGCGAGGAGGCCGTGGCGCGCCTCCTGGCCGAGGGCGCCGGCTTCGACGCCGTCTTCGCCCACAACGACCTGAGCGCGATGGGCGCCCTGCGCGCCCTGCGCGCCGCCGGGCGGCGGGTTCCCGACGACGTCGCGGTGATCGGCTTCGACGACATCCCGCTGGCCGCCTACACCGACCCGCCCCTGACCACCGTCCGCCAGCCGCTGCGGGCCATGGGCGGGGCGGCCGCCGCCCTGCTGCTGGCCCGGATCGGCGGAGACCCCCCGGACGGCCTCCCGGGCGGCCTCCCGGGCGGCCCTCCGGACGGCGATCGGGTCGTCCTGCCCACCGAGCTGGTGGACCGCGCGTCGGCCCCCGGCCCGGTCCTCACCCCCTAGAACCCGCCCCCGCCCTGCTCGCACCCGCCGCAGAACCTCGATGAGAGCGCTCTCAAGCGCAGAGTCCCAGCCGACCTGAGAGCGCTCTCATGAACCAGTCCAGATCGCTCCCTCATCCACCGCGATCGAAAACGGAAAGACCAGGAGGAGACACCATGAGAGTCCGGACCCGGACCAGAACCGCCATCGCGGTGGCCCTGGCCGCCACCGCCCTGCTCGCCGGCTGCACCGCGGGCGCCCCCGGTGCGGGCGGCGGGCAGGCCAAGGGCGACAAGGGCGTGCTGACCGTCGGCATGCCCAACGGCCCGCAGACCGACAACAGCAACCCGTTCCTGGGCACCTCCGCGGGCGCCTCCCTGGGCTACCGCCACATGATCTACGAGCCGCTGGTGATGGTGAACGGTGTCCGCCCCGCCGAGAAGGGCACGCCCTGGCTGGCCAGCGAGTGGAAGTGGTCGGACAACTACAGGAAGCTCACCCTGACCGTGCAGGACGGGCCCACCTGGTCCGACGGGAAGGAGTTCAGCGCGGGGGACGTGGAGTTCACCTTCCGGCTGCTGAAGGAGAACGAGGCGCTCAACACCAACGCCATCCCCTACGACGGCATCAGCCGCAAGGGCGACACCGTCGAACTGACCTTCCCCGAGCCGCAGTTCGTCAACCAGAGCAAGATCCTGACCACCTTCGTCGTGCCCGAGCACATCTGGTCGAAGGTGGAGAACCCCGAGACCTGGCCCAACAAGAAGCCCGTGGGCACCGGCCCGTACACCCTCAAGACCTTCACGCCGCAGACCATCACCCTCACCGCCCGCGACACCTACTGGCAGGAGAAGCCGAAGGTCGAGGAGCTGCGCTACACCTCCTACAACGACAACAACGCGCAGACCACGGCCCTGGCCAACGGCACCTGCGAGTGGTCCTTCGTGTTCACTCCGGACTACGAGAAGATCTACGTCTCCAAGGACCCCGAGCACCACAAGCTCTGGTTCCCCTCCGGGCTGGGCGTCCACGGCCTGTGGTTCAACACCGCCAAGAAGCCCTTCGACGACCCGGCGCTGCGCCGCGCCATCAACCACGTCGTCGACCGCGAGGCCATCCACGTCCGGGCGCAGGCCACGCTCTACCCGGAGATCGAGAGCGTGACGGGCATCCCGCTGCCCGCCGGCGAGCCCTTCATCGCGCCCGAGTACAAGGGCGAGAAGCAGAAGGTGGACGTCGAGGCCGCCAAGAAGGAGCTGAAGAAGGCCGGTTACACCCTGTCCGGAGGCGTCCTGAAGGACCCCTCGGGCAAGCCGGTGACGATGACGCTCACCGACCCGGCCGGCTGGTCCGACTACCTCACCGGTCTGTCGATCATCAAGGACAACGTCAAGCAGATCGGCATCGAGGCCAAGGTCAGGACCCAGACCGTCGACGCCTGGACCACCGCGATGAACGAGGGCGACTTCGACGCCAGCCTGCACTGGACCAACAGCGGCGCCACCCCGTACGACATGTACCAGCACGTGATGGACGGCGAGCTGTACCAGCCGCTCGGCAAGGCGGCCCCCGGCGGCAACTTCGGCCGCTTCCGCAACGAGGCGGCCACCAAGGCGCTCAAGGAGTACGCGAACGCGAGCGACGAGAGCACCCGCACCGAGGCGCTGAACGAACTCCAGCGGATCATGGTCGAGGAAGTGCCGCTCATCGCCACCGCCGCCGCCCCCATCGGCGCCGAGTACAGCACCCGCAACTGGGTCGGCTGGCCCTCGGAGTCCGACCCGTACGCGCCGCCGCAGCCCACCCAGCCCAACTCCCTGGACGTCGTCCTGCACCTGCGCCCCGCCTCCTGACGGCACACCGGGCGCCGGACGCCGGGCGGGCCGCCCGCCCCCGCCGCACACCTCATCCCATCCCCGCACAGCGGCGGGGCGGGCCCCGCCCGGCACATCCCGGCATACCCGCGCACACGGCACAGGCAGCCCGACAGCCATGACCACAGGGACGACAGGAAGAGCCATGTCCGAAGAACGCTCCGAAGAACACCCCGCACCACCACCCGGCCGCGCGGCCGACCGTGCGGCCGGCCCCGTCGGCCCGGCCTCCGGCGCCGGCGCCGGCACCGACGAGCGCGTGGTGCTGGAGGCCGAGGGGGTGAGCAAGCACTTCCCCGTGCGGCGCGGCGCCCGCGCGCTGCTGGGCGGGGAGCGCCGGGCCGTCCACGCGGTGGACGACGTGTCGCTGCGGCTGCGCCGCGGTTCGGTGACCGCGCTGGTGGGCGAGTCCGGGTCGGGCAAGTCCACCGTCGCCCGGCTGCTCGCCCAGCTCCACCCCGCGACCGCCGGGGAGATCCGGCTGGACGGCAGGCCGGTGCGGGCCGGGCGGGGACGGGCGTTCCGCGCGTACTGCCGGCACGTCCAGCTGATCTTCCAGGACCCGTTCGCCTCGCTCAATCCGGTGCACACCGTCCGCTACCACCTCACCCGCGCGCTGCGCATCCACGGCCGGGCCGGCAGCGGTGCGGCGGAGCTGGAGAAGGCGCTGGCCGCGCTGCTGGAGCGGGTGCAGCTCACCCCGGCCTCCCGCTACCTGGACGCCTTCCCGCACGAGCTGTCCGGCGGCCAGCGCCAGCGGGTTGCCATCGCCCGCGCGATGGCCGCCGATCCGCGGGTGCTGCTGGCCGACGAGCCGGTCTCCATGCTGGACGTCTCCATCCGCCTGGGCGTGCTCAACCTGCTGCGCGACCTCAAGGAGCGGCTGGACCTGGCGATCCTCTACATCACCCACGACATCGCCTCCGCCCGCTACTTCGCGGACGAGACGCTGGTGATGTACGCGGGGAGGATGGTCGAGGGCGGCGACAGCGAGACCGTCACCCAGCGCCCCGCCCACCCCTACACCCGGCTGCTGCTGGCCTCCGCCCCCGACCCGGACCGGGTCACCGGGAGCGGTGGGGACGGCGGGACCGGCGAGGGCGGCGGGGACCCGGCCGATCCGTCGGCGAGCGAACCACCGAGCCTGATCTCGCCGCCCGAGGGCTGCCGCTTCCACCCGCGCTGCCCGCTGGCGATGGAGCGCTGCCGCGACCGGACCCCGCCGCGCTTCGACCTCGACGGCGGCCAGTGGGCGGCCTGCTGGCTGTACGACACCTCCCCGGACGTACCGGCCCCCGGGGACACGCGGGCCGCCGGGACCGGGCGGGGGGCCGCGTCGTGAAGTTCGTCCTCCAGCGCCTGGCCTTCTACCTGCTGACCGCCTGGGCGGCCATCACCATCAACTTCCTCATCCCCCGGCTGATGCCCGGCGACCCGGTGCAGTCGCTGCTCGCCCGCTACCAGGGCCAGCTCTCCAGCAAGTCCATCGCCTCCCTGGAGGCCCTCTTCGGGCTCGACCGGGACCGCTCGCTGTGGCAGCAGTACACCGACTACTGGGCCAGCCTGTTCCGCGGCGACCTGGGGACGTCGTTCACCTTCTTCCCCACCCCCGTCTCGGAGGTCATCGCCCAGAGCCTGCCGTGGACCCTGGCCCTGGTCGGCACCACGACCCTGATCAGCTTCCTGCTCGGCACCGGCATCGGCATCTTCGCCGGCTGGAAGCGCGGCTCCTGGCTGGACGGGCTGCTGCCGGTGACCACCTTCATCTCGGCCATCCCGTACTTCTGGCTGGGGCTGATCGCCATCGCGGTGTTCGCCGTGCAGTGGCCCCTCTTCCCCGCCTCCGGCGGCTACGACACCTCCCTGGTGCCGTCCCTCAGCGGGGCGTTCGTCTCCAGCGCGCTGTACCACGCGGTGCTGCCGGGCGTGACCGTCGTGCTCAGCGCGATGGCCGGCTGGGTCCTGGGGATGCGGAACATGATGGTGACCGTCTCCTCCGAGGACTACGTGATGGTCGCCCAGGCCAAGGGCCTGCCCGAGCGCCGGGTGATGTTCTCCTACGCCGCCCGCAACGCGATCCTGCCCAACGTCTCCGGCTTCGCGCTCTCGCTGGGCTTCATCGTCGGCGGCACCCTGCTGGTGGAGATGGTCTTCTCCTACCCCGGCATCGGCTACGTCCTCTTCCAGGGCGTCGGCGCCAAGGACTACCCGCTGATGCAGGGCGTCTTCCTGATCATCACCCTCGCGGTGCTGGCCGCCAACCTCCTGGCCGACCTGCTCTACATGATCCTCGACCCGCGCACCCGGAAGGAGGGCTGACCCATGGCCGTACAGGCGTCCGAAAGCACCGCCCCCATCGGCACCGTCCCCGCCGCCGCCCCGCCCGCGGCCCGCCGCGACCGGCTGCGCTTCCTGCGCAACGGCAAGACCGCCACCGGGCTGGCGATCCTGGGCCTGTTCGTCCTGCTCGCCGTCGCCGGCGAGTGGCTGGCCCCGTACGACCCGTCCGCGATGAGCGACGACGTGCTCCAGCCGCCTTCCTGGGAGCACCCGTTCGGCACCACGCAGACCGGGCAGGACATCTTCTCGCAGGTGCTGGTGGGCACCCGCGGGGTGCTCGTGGTGGGCTTCGTCGCGGGCTTCTTCGCGACGCTGCTGTCGGTGCTGGTCGGGGTGAGCTCCGGCTTCCTGTCCGGCATCGGCGACGAGGTGCTCTCCGCGTTCACCAACATCTTCCTCGTCCTGCCCGGACTGCCGCTGATCATCATCATCGCCAGCTTCCTGCCGGACTCCGGCGACGTGATCATCGCGGTGGTCATCAGCCTCACCGCGTGGGCCTGGGGAGCCCGGGTGCTGCGCGCGCAGACCATGTCGCTGCGCGGACGGGACTACGTCCAGGCCGCACGGGCCACGGGCGAGTCCACCTGGCGGATCATCGTCTTCGAGATCCTGCCGAACCTGACCGCCGTCATCGCCTCCGGATTCGTCGGAACGGTGATCTTCGCGGTGCTGTCGGAGATCACCCTGGCCTTCATCGGCGTGGCCGACATCTCCCACTGGAACTGGGGGACCATCCTGTTCTGGGCGCAGAGCAACCAGGCGCTCGGCCAGGGCGCGTGGTGGTGGTTCGTGCCCGCCGGACTGTGCATCGCGCTGCTGGGCACGGCGCTGACGCTGATCAACTTCGGCATCGACGAGTTCGTCAACCCCCGGCTGCGCACCGCCGTACGCGTCCGGGGCGGGGCCCGGATGCGGGTCGGCTTCACCCCTGTCGCCCGCGCCCCGCGCGGCGGGGCGGAGCCCGCGGGGAAAGCGGGCGGGGCGCGCGAGACCGAGGAGACCCCCGTATGAGCACATCGGCCACCTCCCCCGTGAGCGCCCCGCCGCACGCCTCGACGCGGCCGCCCGTGCTGGAGATCGGCGGTCTGTCCGTCGACTACGGCGTCGGGGACGGCGCGGTGCGGGCCCTGCACGACGTGGACCTGACGCTGCGCCGCGGCGAGGTGCTGGGCCTGGCCGGCGAGTCCGGCTCGGGCAAGTCCACCCTGGCCTACGCCGTCACCCGGCTGCTCTCCCCGCCCGGGGTGATCACCGGCGGGGACGTGCGCTACCACCCGCGCGAGGGCGGGCCGGTGGACGTGCTGGCCATGACCCCGCAGGAACTCCGGGCGTTCCGCTGGCAGGAGGTCTCCATCGTCTTCCAGGGGGCGATGAACTCCCTCAACCCCGTCCACACCGTCCGCACCCAGCTCACCGACGTCCTGAAGGCCCACCGGCCGCGGATGTCCCGGGAGGAGCGCACCGGGCGGGCGCGGGAGCTGCTGTCGCTGGTGGGGATCTCCCCCGACCGGCTGGGCGCCTACCCGCACCAGCTCTCGGGCGGGATGCGGCAGCGGGTGATGATCGCGATGGCGCTGGCCCTGGAGCCGGAGATCGTCGTCATGGACGAACCGACCACCGCGCTGGACGTGGTGATGCAGCGCCAGATCCTGCGGCAGCTCGTGCGGCTGCGCGAGGAGCTGGACTTCTCGGTCGTCTTCATCACCCACGACATCTCGCTGCTGATCGAGTTCTCCGACCGGATCGCCATCATGTACGGCGGCCGGGTCGTGGAGCAGGCCGGGGCCGCCGACATCTACCGCGACCCCCGCCACCCGTACAGCCACGGGCTGCTGCACTCCTTCCCCGCGCTGCACGGCCCGCGCCGCGAGCTGACCGGCATACCCGGCTCCCCGCCGGACCTGCGGGCCATGCCGTCCGGCTGCGCCTTCCACCCCCGCTGCCCGAAGGCCTTCGAGCCCTGCGGGCTGCACACGCCTCGTCTGGCGCCCGTGACCGACACCGGTACCGACACCGGTACCGACACAGACACCGGCCGCAGCGTCGCCTGCTGGCTGAACGACGACCGCCGATCTGGAGAATCATGACCGCCACCACTTCCGCGCCGACCTCGACCGCCACCTCCCCCGCCGCCGAGCCGGTCGCCGGGCTGCCCGCGGACTTCCGCTGGGGGGTGGCCACCTCCTCGTACCAGATCGAGGGCGCGGTCGACGAGGACGGCCGCACCCCCTCCATCTGGGACACCTTCTGCCGCGTTCCCGGAGCCGTGGCCGGCGGCGAGAACGGCGACACCGCCTGCGACCACTACCACCGGATGCCGCAGGACGTGGAGCTGATCGCCTCCCTGGGCGTGGACACCTACCGCTTCTCACTGGCGTGGCCGCGCATCCAGCCGGGCGGCCGCGGGAAGGGCAACCCGCGCGGCATCGCCTTCTACGACCGGCTGGTCGACGAGCTGCTGGACCGCGGCGTCACCCCGTGGGTCACCCTCTACCACTGGGACCTGCCCCAGGAGCTGGAGGACGCGGGCGGCTGGCCGGAGCGCGACACCGCGTACCGGTTCGCCGACTACGCGGAGATCGCCCACGACGCCCTCGGCGACCGCGTCCGGCACTGGACGACGCTGAACGAGCCGTGGTGCTCGGCGGTGCTCGGCTACGACCAGGGGGTGCACGCGCCCGGCCGGAGGGACTTCGGCGACTCCATGCGGGCCGTCCACCACCTGCTGCTCGGCCACGGGCTGGCCGCCCGGCGGCTGCGCGCCGCCGGGAACCCGCCCGAGGAGCTGGGCATCACCCTCAACCTGGGCACCGCCACCCCGGCGAGCGACAGCGAGGCCGACCGGGCCGCCGCGCGCCGGGCCGACGGCATGGGCACCCGGCTCTACCTGGACCCGCTGGTGCACGGGCGCTATCCGCACGACGTGGTGGAGGACCTGGCCGCCAGGGGGGTGACACTGCCCGTGGAGGACGGCGATCTGGAGGCGATCTCCACACCGCTGGACGTGCTCGGCGTCAACTTCTACTCCGGCCACGTCTTCTCGGGCACCGCCGAGGACGGCTCCACGACCGGTGAGGACGGGCTGCCGGTGACACGGGTCGTCCCGCAGGGCCGGCCGCGCACGGCGATGGACTGGGAGATCGTCCCCGAGCGCCTGACCGAGCTGCTGGTGCGGCTGCAGGAGGACTACGGGCTGCCGACGGTGATCACCGAGAACGGCGCCGCCTTCGACGACGAGCCGCCGGCCGACGGGGCGGTGCACGACGCCGACCGCACCGCCTACCTCGCCGACCACATCCGCGCGGTGGCGGCGGCCCGGAGCGCCGGGGCGGACGTGCGCGGCTACTTCGCCTGGTCGCTGATGGACAACTTCGAGTGGGCCTACGGGTACGCCAAGAGGTTCGGTCTGGTCCACGTCGACTACGAGACCCAGCGCCGGACCGTCAAGGACAGCGGACTGTGGTACCGGGACACGATCCGTCTGACCCGCCGGGCCGCGGGCCGGGCCGGCGGGGACCAGGCCGCCGCGGGCTGACGCGCGGGCGGCGGCGGGCGGGGATCAGGCCGCCGGGGACCAGGCCGCCGCCGCCCGCGCGCCCGTGCCCAGGGCCGCCTCCACCGCCTCCCGTGCGGCGGAGGCCAGCGCGCGGCGGTCGGGGTGGGCGCCGGGCGGCAGCGGCGGCAGTACGGTCACCTCGGCGACCAGGCCCCGGGCGGCGGCCACCCGGCGCAGCGAGGCGGCCAGTGCGTCGTCGCCGACGAAGGCGGCCCGCGTGTCCACCGCCTCCGCCGTGTCCGTCACGCCTGGCCCGCCCGCCGTGTCCGCCGTGTCCGCCGTGCTGTGCGCCCGGTAGCGGATCGCCACCGGCTGTACGGGGACCCCGGCCTCCAACGCGGCCTGGAACAGCGCTCTGTGGAACGGCCCCAGTTCCCTGCCGCACCGGGTGCTGCCCTCGGGGAAGGCCACCACGGTCGAGCCCGCGCGCAGCGCCCCGGCGACCTCCGCGACCGTCCCCGGCAGGGACCGCAGCCGCTCGCGGTCGATGAACAGGGTCCCTCCGCGGGCGGCCAGCCGCCCCAGCACCGGATACCGTCCGACCTCCCGCTTGGCCACCATCCGGCCCGGCGCCACGGCGGCCAGCAGCGGTACGTCCAGCCAGGAGACGTGGTTGGCCACCACCAGCGCCGGACCGGCGGCGGGCCCGCCCGTGACGCGGACCCGCACCCCCAGCGCGGTGGCGATCGCACCGCACCACCGCCGCACCAGCACCGCGCGGCGGGCCGGCGCGAGGCGGCGCACCATCGGTGACAGCGCCACCCCCGCCGACAGAACGGCGGCCAGGGCCGCCCAGCGCGCCGACCGCCGCACCGTCCCGGCAGCCGCCGGGCGGCGGGGCAGGCAGCCGGCCACGGTGCACGGCGAGAACGGGAACCAGGGGTTCGCCCGGGGCTCCGCCCGCTCCGGTGCGCCCATCGCTCCTCCTTCCCCCACCCTCCGGTTCATTCCGCCGCCGGTTCCGTCAGGCCGGGAGGAGGGAGAGGAAGTGCCGCAGGTAGCGCGGGTTGGTGTCGCGCAGCGACAGCAGCACGTACAGATCGGCGACGCCGAAGTCCGGGTCGTGGGCGGGTTCCCCGCAGACCTTGGCGCCCAGGCGCAGATAGCCGCGCAGCAGCGGCGGCAGCGCGGTGCGGGAGGCGGCGCCCGGCGCCGGCTCCACGTCCCCGGCGCGCCAGGGCAGCCGGGGGCGCACCCGGTACTCGGCGGGGGCGAGGTGCCGCTCGGCGACCGCCGCCCACACGGCGGCGGCCGTCGCCCCGCCGTCGGCCAGCGGCAGGGAGCAGCATCCGCCGAGCCAGTTGTGCCCGCTGCGCTTCAGGTAGCGGGCTATGCCCGCCCACATCAGGGCGATGACGGCGCCGTCGCGGTGGTCGGGGTGGACGCAGGAGCGGCCCGCCTCCACCAGGTCGCCGCGCAGACCGGCGCCGTCCAGCAGACCGTCCAGCTCGAACTCGCCCTCGGCGTACAGCCGTCCGGCCACACGCGCCCGCTCCGGCGGCAGCAGCCGGTAGGTGCCCACCACATCCCCGGTCGCCCGCTCACGTACCAGGAGGTGGTCGCAGTAGGCGTCGAAGGGGTCGGTGTCCAGGCCCGGTTCGGGGCCGGCGAGGCGGGCTCCCAGCTCGCCGGCGAAGACCTCGTACCGCAGGCGCTGCGCGGCCCGTACGTCCGCCTCGTCGCGGGCGAGGGAGACGGTGTACCCGTCGCCGGAAGGCGCGGGTGCGGGGGCCGGCGTGGGTGCGGATGCGGGTGCGGAGGAGGGCTGGGCGGGGATGCCGGGGAGGGTGGGAAGGGTGGCGGGTACGGCTGGCACGGCGGAAGCGGACACGGCGGGTCCTCCTGGTCCGGGCGGCAGTGGATCGCCGGTCCGTCGTACGGCGGGACCGGCTCTCCCCCTTTCTTCGCCGGGTCGGCTGGACTCCGCGTGACCACTCCGGGGAGCGGGGATGTGCGCCGACTGAACACACGCCCCCGGCGCGTACGGAGCGCGGACGGTGCCGCGTCACCCGCGCGGGGCAGAGGGACATGAAACCGCCCGTCCCGGTCAAGGGATGGAGTGAGAGGTCACCAGGCGGCGCGGCGGCGCCCGGCCGGAGGGACGGCGAGTGATGCGGACGATGCGGACGGGGCGGGCCTCGGGCGGCGGGCCGGGCACCGGGCGGCGGGCCGTACGGGCGCGGGTCCGGGCGCTGGCGGCGGCGGTGGCGTGCGCCGCGCTGCTGACGGGCTGCCCGGGGGCCGGAGACGGTGACGGCGGCGGGGAGCAGAACGGCCGCTCCCCCTTCACCGGTGAGAGCGTGGCCGACGCCTCGGCGCCGGTGCTCGCCGTGAAGATCGACAACGTGGCGGCCGCGCGCCCCCAGACGGGGCTGGAGCGGGCCGACATCGTCTATGTGGAGCAGGTCGAGTCGGGGCTGACCCGGCTGCTGGCCGTGTACTCCTCCGACCTGCCGCCCACCGTCGGGCCGGTGCGCAGCGCCCGGGAGTCCGACATCGAGCTGCTGCGGCAGTTCGGCGAGCCGGCGCTGGCCTACTCCGGGGCGCAGTCGAAGCTGGTGCCGGTGCTGGAGGCGTCCCCGCTCCACCTGATGCCGCCCGGCGAGGCGCCCGGCGCCTACTCGCGCAGCGCGGACCGCTCCGCCCCGCACAACATGTACCTGGATCCCCGGGCCGCCCTGCGCGAGGCCCCCGACGGAGTGAGCGGCGCCTCCGACATCGGCTTCCGCTTCGGCGCGGCGCCGCAGGGCGGCCGGGCCGACACCGAGGAGGCCGTCCGCTTCCCGGCCGTCCGGTACGCCTTCACCTGGTCGGCCGAGCACGACCGCTGGCTGGTGTCCATCGACGGCCAGGAGGCGACCACCACCGACGGCGGCCGGCTCGGGGCCCCCACGGTCGTCGTCCAGCGCGTGGAGATCCGCGACTCCCGCTTCAGCGACCGCGGCGGCAGCGTCAGCCCGTACTCGGAGACGGTCGGTTCCGGCGAGGCGACGGTGCTGCGCGGCGGCCGGGCGTACGAGGCGCGCTGGTCCCGGCCGTCGGCGGAGAGCGGCACGGGGTTCACCACGCCGGACGGCGATCCGATGACCTTCGCCGAGGGGCAGGTGTGGGTGGTGCTCGCCCCGCGCTGAGGCGCGCCGGGGCGCCACGCGCGGACGTCAGGCCCGGGCGGCGGGAGCCGGCGGCCGAGCGGTGCGGGCACCCGCCGTGCCCTGCACTCCTCCCGTGCCGTGCCGTGCCGTGCCGCACCGTCCGATCCGGTGCGGTGCGGTGCGCTAGCCCGGTGCGATGTGGCGCCGCAGGACGGCGCGGAGATCGGCCTCGAAGGCGTCGTAGCGGGCGCGCAGCGCCGCGCCCGGCCAGTCGCCGGGCAGCAGGGCGGCCGGGAGCAGGGGATCGGCGAGCAGATGGCGCAGGACGGCGGCCGAGACGGTGAAGCGCCGGGCCGGGTCGCCGGCCTCCGCCGCGGCGTCGGCGGCGGCCGTCAGGGCGCGGGCCCGCGCCGCCCAGCCGTCCAGGTCCCACAGCGCGGCGGCGAGTTCGGCCGGATCGCCGTCGGGGGCGCCGGTCAGCAGGGTGCACTGCTCGGTGACGACGGGCGGGCGGGGCCGCAGCAGGTTGGCGGGGCGCAGCCAGGTGCCCTCGCGCAGTTCGGCCAGGCGCAGGGCGGCCATCGCCTGGCGCAGGGCGCCCCGGTCGGCCGCGGCCCGGCGCTCGGCGGTGACGACGGCGATCTCCCACTCCCCCCGCCAGTCGCGGGTGCGGGGTGCGCGGCTGTCGTCCTGGCGGGCCTGGCGTTCCAGCAGGCGCGCGGTGAGGCCGTACGAGCCGTCGGCGGTCTGGGCCAGGTCCCCGGCCGCGACCATCCGCGACAGCGCCACCCGTACCGTGCCCTCCGCGATCCCGAAGAGTTCGCCGACCCGCACCAGGGCTCTGGCGGGCAGGGCGGGCGGGTGGTGGCCGAGCAGGGTGCTGAGCACGATCGAGCGGGCCGTCAGGGGACGCAGGGCGAGCGCCCGGGCGCCGCGATCACCGTGGGCTCCGGCGCGGGTGCCGTCGCGGGTTGCGCGGGTGCCGCCGGGGCCTTCCGCGTCGTCTGTGCCGTTCATGGTTTCCGTGATCCTAACCGCCCGGCGCATTACAGACTTCCGTCACGCATGTGGAATCTGTAATGTCGGTGTGCCGGGCACCGCCCGTCCCCCGCCGCCCCGCCGCCTTCGGAGGCCGCCGTGAGCGCCACCCATGAAGTGATCAACCAGCCCCCGCCGCTGACCGGCTTCACCGCGGCGGACGACCCCGCCGTCTTCGAGGCCCTGCGCCGCCACGGCGCGCAGTGGGGCGAGGCCGAGATCCGGGAGCTGGGCGCGCTGGCCGGTGCCCCGGAGGTGCAGGACTGGGCCCGGGCGGCCGAGGAGGCCCCGCCGCGCCTGCGCACCCACGACCGCTACGGCCACCGCGTGGACGAGGTGGAGTTCCACCCCGCCTGGCACCACCTGATGGCCACCGCCGTCGAGCACGGGCTGCACGCCGCGCCCTGGGCCGACTCCCGCCCCGGCGCCCATCTGGTGCGCGCCGCCAAGTTCCACCTGTGGTCCCAGGCCGAGGCCGGGCACGGCTGCCCGGTCTCCATGACGTACGCGGCCGTCCCCGCGCTGCGCGCCCAGCCGGACCTGGCCGCCGTCTACGAACCACTGCTGACCGCCCGCTCCTACGACTTCGGGCTGCGCCCGCCGCTGGGCAAGTCCGGGCTGATCGCGGGCATGTCGATGACCGAGAAGCAGGGCGGCTCGGACGTGCGGGCCAACACCACCGAGGCCGTCCCCGCAGGCGACGGCGGCTACCGGCTCACCGGCCACAAGTGGTTCACCTCCGCGCCGATGAGCGACGTCTTCCTGGTGCTGGCACAGGCTCCCGAGGGCCTGACCTGCTTCCTGCTGCCGCGCGTGCTGCCCGACGGCACCCGCAACGCCATGCACCTGCAACGGCTGAAGGACAAGCTGGGCAACCGCTCCAACGCCTCCGCCGAGGTCGAGTACGACGGTGCCGTCGCCTGGCCGGTCGGCGAGGCGGGCCGCGGGGTGCGCACCATCGTGGAGATGGTCAACATGACGCGCCTGGACTGCGTCCTGGGCACGGCCGCCGGCATGCGCGCCGGACTGCGCCAGGCCCTGCACCACACCGCCCACCGGCGGGCTTTCGGCGCCAGGCTGGCCGACCAGCCCCTGATGCGCTCGGTCCTGGCCGACCTGGCGATCGAGTCGGAGGCCGCCACCACCCTGGGGCTGCGGCTGGCGGCGGCCGTGGACGCCGCGCACGCCGGGGACGAGTCGGAGGCCGCCTTCCGCCGGCTGGCCCTGGCCGTGTCCAAGTACTGGGTGTGCAAGCGCGGCAGCACGCACGCCGCCGAGGCGCTGGAGTGCCTGGGCGGCAACGGCTACGTCGAGGAGTCGGGCATGCCCCGCCTGTACCGCGAGGCGCCGCTGCTGTCGATCTGGGAGGGCTCGGGCAACGTCGCCGCCCTGGACGTGCTGCGCGCCCTGGCCAGGGAGCCGGCCGGTCTGGACGCCGTCCTGGCCGAGGTGGACGCCGCCTCCGGAGCCGACGCCCGCCTGGACTCGGCCGCCGCCGGGGTGCGGGCCATGCTGCCGGAGCTGAAGGACCCGGTCGGCGCGCAACTGCGCGCCCGTGCCTTCGCCGAGCGCCTGGCGCTCGTCCTCCAGGGCAGCCTGCTGGTGCGCCACAGCCACCCGGCGGTCGCCGACGCGTTCTGCGCCTCCCGGCTGGGCGGCGACTGGGGGTACGCCTTCGGCACGCTCCCGGCGGGCGCCGGTCTCGGCGCGATCCTGGAGCGTGCCCGGACGCGGTGACGGAGGCGGCCGCCGCGACGCACCGCCCCCGCGGCTGGACTCCCCGCCCCTCTTCCTGCCAACCTCTGTGCCTGCAGCGGCCGTTGCCGCCGGCCGAACGGCCGGCGCCGCTCCGGCCCGGTTCCGGCACGGCCCGCACCGCAGCCGCGACCGCCCACGACGGACGAGGGGGACCGCTCACCGTGAAGGAACGGGAACTGCGCCGGCGGTGCAGGCGGCTGCTCAACGAACTGGACATCCGGCCGCCCCTGGACGTGACCGAACTCTGCCGCCGTGTGGAGCGGCGGCGCGGCAGGCCCCTGAGACTCGTACCCCACCCGATCCCCGTTCCGGGCCCGTTCGGCATGTGGATCGGCGCTCCCGCGGCCGACTACATCGTCTACCAGCAGCAGACCAGCGGCGCCCATCAGCGCCACATCATCCTCCACGAGCTCGGCCACATGCTGGCCGACCACCACGGCGGCCGCCCCGACCGCCACGAGGAGGAGCTGCTGACCGCGCTGCGCCGCGGCACCGAGCACCTCGCCCCCGGCGAGATCCCCGAACTCGACCTCGACCCGGACGCCGTACGGCGGGCGCTGCGCCGGACCGCCTACGACAGCGTGCAGGAGCGGGAGGCCGAGACGGTGGCCACGATCATCCTGGAGTGGGCCTCGGTACTGGACCAGGTGGTCCCGCGGTCGTCCGCCGATGCCACCGCGGAGCGCATCGGCGCCGCCCTCGGCGACCGGCTGGGGTGGCTGTGAGCCTGCTGCTGACCCTGTACGGAGTGGGCTCGTTCCTGGTGCTGGCCTGGATGGCCCACCGGCTGACGCGGGCGCCGCGCGACGTGCCGCTGTGGGCGGTGACCGGGCTGATCGCCTGCTGGGCCGCGGCGTACCCCTTCGGACTGGCCGCCGACCGCGAGGAGGTGTTCCTGGGGCTGGCGCCCATGACGTCCCGGCTGGTCCAGCACATCCTGGTGCTGGCCGCGGTCAACTGCATGGTCTGCTTCTACCTCTTCTCCGCGCTGGAGCCCGCCCGGGCCCGCAGGCGCGCCGGCTGGTACGCGCTGGCGCTGATGGGCGCGGTCGCCGTCCTCATCGCCGCGGTGGCGGCCACCCCCGCGGGCACCCGCACCCGGGACCACACCGTCACCGGCGTGGCGGTGTTCTTCGTGACGGCCGACCTCTACCTCGCCGTCGGCTTCGCCCTGGGCTGGATATGGACCCGGCGCTACGCGCGCATCGCCGAGCCCCGGCTGGCGCGCGGACTGCGGATCACCTCCTGGGGCATGGCCGCCGTCGTCGTGGCCGACGCCTTGTTCGTCCCGGCGGTGCTGATGCGCTGGGCCGGCGGCGACGGCGCGCCCGGGTCGCTGGACACCGCGGGCGCCGCGGAGACGACGCTGGGCTGGTTCGGGGCGGTGTTCTTCCTGCTGCCGGGCATCGTGCTGATCCTGGCCGGCATCACCTATCCGGCCGCGGTGATGCGGCTGGCCGCGCTGCGCGTGTGGTGGCGGCACCTGCGGGCGTACCGCGGGCTGGAGCCGCTGTGGACGGCGCTGCACCGGCAGTTCCCCGAGGACGCGCTGCACCGGGTGCCGGCGCGGCGCTGGCGCGACGCGCTGAGCCCGCGCGGGGTGCACCGCCGCTACTACCGGCGGGCCATCGAGTGCCGCGACGGCCTGGTGCGCGTCAGCCCCTACCTCGCCGCGCTGGACGGCGGAAGCGGCGACGAGGGCGGGAGCAGTGGCGTCGACGGGGACGGTGCCGGGGCGGAGGGTGCGGTGCCACCGGAGCGGCTGGCGCCGCGGCTGCGGGAGGCGCTGCGGGCGCACGCCGCGGGCCGCCCGGTGGACACCTCCGCGGTGCCCGTGGCCGTACCGGCCGAAGGCGGCCTGGACGCCGACGTGGAGCGGCTGCTGGCGCTGTCGCGGGCGCTGCGGGCCGTGGAGCGCGCCGGGCGGGACGCGGTGTGAGGGACGCGGCGTGAGGGAGCGGCGCGGTGCGAGAGGCGGCGCGGTGCGAGGGTGCGGCCGGTCACCGGCAGATCCGGTCCAGCCGCTCGGGCTCCCGCCGGAACCGCTGCCGGAACTGCCACTCGGACTCCTCCTGGACCTCCTGGATCCGCTGCAGCAGCCCGGCCGGATCCTGCCCCGGGTCGGCGAGGAACTCCAGGGCCTTCTCGTAGAAGAGGCGGCGGATCGTGGGCGGCATGACGTCCGAGGCGTCCAGGCAGAGCCTTCCGGCCCTCCCGAGCTCCCGCACGATACGGCGGCTGACGGTGTCCCTGCCGCCGGCGGGGTAGCTCTCCTCGCCCACGTCCTCGTGGGCGGAGAAGAAGGGGATCTCGCCCCTGGCCCAGCCCTCCTCGTCCTTCGCCCAGACCCGCTGCGCCTCCAGGGAGGCCAGGAAGCGCATCAGCTCCTGGGCCTCGGGGCTCTCGCGGAACATCGCCGCGAAGTCCGCGGAGACCTCCCGGTCGCGGCCGTCGCGGTCGGCGGCCCCGGGCAGCAGCCGGGGTGAGGGGACGAAATCCGCCTCCGGGGCCCTGGGCCCGTACAGATGGCGGGCGAAGCTGCCCTGGTGCTCCAGTTCGCAGCCGCCGCCCGGGCCCGTGCCGAAGAGCAGCCCGTTTCCGCCCTCCGGGCCCCGGTGGTCGGTGGTCAGCGCTTCACGGGCCGTCCTTCCTCCGTCCCCGGACATGAACTCGCCCCAGGTCCGCCAGGCCCGCACCACGGGGCCGTCCGTCCACGCCATCTCACCGGCCGCCCACTCCTCGTAGGCATCGGGGCCGGACTGCTGGAGGAGGATGTCCTCGATCCAGTCGCTGCCGGGCCAGCCGGAGGTGGCGTCGGAGCCCATGCCGACGCACCAGCGCTCCGCGTCCGCGCGCGAGGGGTCCGGCTGCCTGCCCTTCTCGTGCCAGACGATGCTCTTGAGGTCGACCTTCACCGGGATCCAGTGGCGTTCGTCCATCCCGGCGGGCTGTGCCAGCCAGGGTCCGCCGTCGTACTTCTCCTCGTCGACGACCCCTTCCTCCAGGGGCTCCAGGAAGCCCTCGCGCTCGTAGTCGACCAGATCGCCGAGGACGGGCAGGACGGCGACGTCGGGAGGGTCGCCGGCCAGCAGGCCGGAGAGCAGCACCTCGCGGGTCGCGGTGGTGCCCTGGTACTCGACGGAGACGCCCTGCTCGGCCTCGAACAGGTCGAGCAGTTCCTCGAAGGATTCCTGTTCCCCTCCCGTCCACGGGCCGAGGACGGTCAGGGCGCGGCGGGGTTCCGCGGCGTCGCGGGCGCAGCCCACCGGGCCCGCCAGGGCCAGGAGCAGGGACAGCGCGCCGAGGGCGGCCGTACGCCCCCCACGCACAGGCCTGCCGGTCCGCGCCCCGCGCACGCTCCTCACGCGCCCTCCCCTCCCACGTACCCTCCTCACGACCGGAACCTGTACTGGCTCAGATGCCGTTGCAGCCCTGCCCAGGACAGCAGCGCGACCGCGGCGCCCCCGAGCGGTATGAGCACCGCCCTCCGCTCGCTCCCGGACGTCGCGTCCAGGACCTCCTCCACCCCGGTGCGCGCGCCGGTGACGGCGGCCCTGGTCTCCTCCGGCTCCCCCCTGGGCGCCTCCCCGTGCGCCTTCGTCCCCTGCTGCGGCCCGGCGACCGCCACCAGCTCCCGGCGGGCCTCGTCCAGCCCGTTCTGGGTGTCCTGCGCCCAACTCACCGGCAGCCAGGAGGCCAGCAGGACCGCGCAGGCCAGCAGCAGGAAGGGGTTCAGCCGCTGGGGGAAGCGCCGCTGGAGCTGCCACTGCGCCACGGCCAGCGCCAGCAGCGGCAGGAGCGGGGCCGCGACCGCCGCCCGCCACAGCTCACGCCGGGCGTCGGTGAGCTCCGTCTGCTCCCGCAGCCTCCTGAGCTGGTCGCGCTGGAGGTCGTCGAGCCTGGAGAGGATGCCGGTCCCCCCGCGGTTGATGATGGTGTCGGCGCTCGCGCTCCACGCCTCGCTCAGCACCTCGTCCTCCGCGTGCTCGATCGCCCGGGCGACGGCCTCCTGGTAGACCATGAGCAGGGCGATGACGGTGCTCAGCTCCCGCTTGCCCTCCTCCCCCGCGACCTGCCGGTCGGCTATCTGCGACAGGCTCTGGGTGGCCGCCGCCATGTAGGTGCGGTACCTCTCGTCGGTGCTGGTGCCGTCGACCAGTTCGGAGGCCAGGTACTCGCGGGCGGCGAGGTGGGCGTCGACCAGTGCGCCGCGGGCGGCGGCGACCTCCAGCACGGCCGGCGCGGTCCGGTCCCGGACGGCGGCGGGGCGGCGGTGGGTGTCGTCGTAGGCGGCGAACAGCACGGCCGCCGCGAGCAGGGCCAGCACCACCAGCGAGACCAGCTGGGCCACCAGCAGCCGCCGGGTGCCGATCACCGCTCCTCCTCCAGGGGGTGCCCGCAGCTCTCGCAGAACCTGTCCGGGCGCACCCACTCCGCACACCGGCGGCAGCACACGGGCGGCTTCTCGCTGTGCCCGCCGCCCTCGCCTCCGGGGACGTCCCGGGGCGTCCCCGGAGGCGAGGGCGCGGCGCCGCCCGCCCGCGGCGGGGGCGCGGTGCGGCTGCTCCTGGCGATCAGCTTCCGCAGATGGCCGGGGTCGACGGCGTCGCGGACGCGCACCAGGCCGACGGCCGCGTTCTCCACCGTCACCAGCGCGCGCAGCCGGGCGAGGTGCGCGGCGTCGTTCAGCTCGTACGCCAGGCGCACCGCGCGGCCCAGCTCCCGCTCGGCCGAGGGGACGTCGTGCCGGCCCAGGGCCGCGCAGCCGGCGCGGGTGGCCTCCTCCAGCTCGGTGTAGCGCCGGAAGTGGCGTCCGGCGGCGCCGAGGTCGGTCGGCGGCGCCTCCGCGACCCACCGGACGGTGATCTGCTCCTCGCGCGGCAGCACCACGCCCGCGGCGTCCTCGGTCTCCAGCCGCAGGGAGGCGATCCGCGCCTCCCGCATCCCACGGACGGACGGGTGGCCGGGGTCCACGCGCAGCCGCAGTTCGTACCACCGGGTCTCGTCGCCCCACGCCCCGGTGGGCAGGAGCGTCCGGCCGCCGTCGCGCACGGCGGTGCCGGTCAGGTCCAGCACCGTCGGGTTGACCTGGCGGAAGAGGGCGACCGACGCCTGCGGCCCGGTGTGCACGGCCAGGGTGAGCCCGGCCAGCGTCCTGCGCGTGGAGGCTCCGACCAGTTCGCGGAAGAGCCGGGTGAGCTGCTCGCCGAGCCCCTCGCCGTCCGTGCCGGCGCCGTCCGGGCCGGAACCCTCCGCGTCGGGGGAGCCCGCGCCCGGGAGGCCCGCGTCCGGTGGGTCGTCGACGACCGCCTCCACCCGCCCGTGCAGCCGGTCGGCGATCCCCCTGAGCTGCTCGGCGTCCCAGCCCTCGCCGATGCCGAGCGCGTCGCAGACGAACTCGCCCGCGCAGTCGTCCAGTACGCGCCGCAGCTCCTCGGCCCGGCCGTGCTGGTCCATGCCGTCGGTGAGCAGCAGGGCGTGCCGGAAGGCGGCGCCGGGGCGCGCGGTGAGCAGTCTGCGGGTCAGCGACAGCCAGGAGGAGATCCGGGTGCCGCCGTGGGCCTCCAGCGCACGGGCGGCGCGGGCGCCGTCGGCTCGGGAGGCGGGCGAGGCGGCGACGGTGGCGGGCGAGGCCGGGTCGCGGCGCGGATGGACGACCCGGGCGGTGTCCGTCCCCTCCACCAGGGCGAAGTGGGTGCCGTCCGGAAGCATCTCGATCGCCGCCGCGGCCGCTCTGCGGGCGGCGGCGATCTTGCGGACGGAGGGGTGTCCCATGGAGCCCGAGCAGTCGATGACGATGACCTCGGAGCGCTCCGGGGGGCGGCGCGGCACGGTGGCGTCCAGTCCCTCCGCCCTGAGCCTCACCAACACCTGCACCTCGTGGCCGCCGCCGGGCGCGCCGCCGGCCCGGTCGGCGACGTACTGCTCGTGGGCGGTCTCCACCGACATGTCGACGCGCGGGCGGCCGGGGGCCGCCGCCCCGGTCCGCGGCCCGTTCTCCGGCCCGTCCGCCCTCCCCTCGGTGGGCTCCCGCCCGGTGCCGGTCATCGGGCCGGCTCCCCGCTCGTCCTGGGGTTCGTCCGCGGAGCCGTCCGGGGGCCGGCACGGCGGTCGCGGCGGCCGCCCGGCCGGACGAACCAGGTGCGGGGGAAGACCGCGTTGGAGCAGTCCTCGAGGTGCTCGTGCTGCTCGGCAGTGGTGCCGGGCAGCCGTGCGAGGTCGTGGAAGGACCACGACAGCAGCGTGCGCAGCCCCCGCTCGGTGGGCGGCTCCCCCGGGCCCCCGCCGAACAGCTCGCCGGTCAGCTCCGCCAGGTGCGCGCGGTCCTCCTCCCAGACGCCGCCCGCGCCGGTGCCGCCCGCCTCCCGTACGCCGCCGGCGACCCGCTGGATCCAGTCCAGCGCCCACTCGCGGATCTCGGCGGTCAGCCGGGTGCGTTCGGGCCCGACGTCGGCACCGCCGTCGAGCTCCAGACCGGGCAGCTCCTCCCGTACGGCCGCCAGTCCGCGCCAGTCGGGCAGGCCGCCGGACCGGTCCCCGGGCCCCGGCGCCAGCCGGGCGGCGCGGATGCGCACCGCCGCGATCCGGGCGGCGTCGTAGTGCCGCGAGGTGGACGCCACACCGTCGAGCACCTCGGCCGCGCGCTCGCGGTCGCCCCGGGCCAGATGGACCCGGGCCAGACCGAAGGCGGCGCTGCCCTGCTGCGGGTTGCGCCGCCACACCGCGTGGTAGAAGCGCTCGGCCCGCTCCGGTTCGCCGCGGTGCTCAGCGCAGTAGCCGAGCGCCAGCTTGGGGGCGTACTCGCCCGGCAGCGCGCCGTAGACCTCGGCGAAGTGCCCCTCCGCGCGCTCCACTTCCTCCCGGGCGAGGCGGAGCAGGCCGCGGTGCCAGGCGATGCGCCAGTCGGGGGCCGGCCGCGCGTCCGGCGCCACCCCCAAGGCCGCCTCGGCCTCCCGCAGCCGCCGTTCCGCCCCGTCCAGCTCCCTGCCGCGGTCCCTGGTGTGCTCCGGCGGCAGCTCCTCCCGCGCCGCCAGATGGGCCCGGCACAGCCGCAGCCGGACCTCCGCGCTCGTGCCCGGGCCGTCCCCGCCCAGAAGTCTCTCCAACTGCCGTACGACCGCCCGCGGATCCGTGGGCCCGGGCATGCGCAGCTGGACGGCCGCCGGGTCGTCGGGGCGCGGCAGCGGGGCGGGCAGTCCGGCGGCGACGGCGGAGGGGGCGGGCCGGCCCGGGCGCAGGACGGGTGCGGTGACGGTCCGCCGGTAGTCCCGCACCCGGCGGTCCCGCCAGCTCTCCAGTCCGGGCACGGTGCCGAGGCCGGCGTCCAGCAAGGTGGGGGTGGGCTCGAAGACGTCGGAGGGCCGGTTGTACGGGCGCCCTGTCCGGAGCGACAGCAACTCCCTGAGCACCCCTTCCAGTTGGCCGGACATCTCGGCGGCGGAGGAGAACCGGCGCGCAGGGTCCCGGTCGGTGGCGCGCTCCACCAGCCGGTGGAAGGAGATGTGGCCCAGTCCGGTGCCCTGAGCTCCGGGAGCACCGTCCACCGCGGCCCCGGCCAGCTCCTCCAGCGTCCGGCCGACGGTGTGGATGTCGTGCGCGACGGTGGGCCCGCCCCCGGAACGCACCTCGGGCGCCGCGTAGTCCGGGGTGATGACGGGGGCGCGGCGGGCGGGGCCGTCCGGCCGCCGCGCGCCGCCCAGGTCGATGAGGACCACGCGGGTGCCGCGGTGGATGACGTTGGCGGGCTTCATGTCGCTGTGCACCAGGCCCTGTTCGTGCAGTGCCGCCAGGGCGTCCAGGATCTGGCACCCGTAGCGTGCGACGTGCTCCAGGGTCAGGGGCTCGTCGGGGCCGAGCGGGCGCAGGCCCCGCGCGGTCTCGTCCAGCACCTCCTGGAGGGACTTGCCGCCGACGTACTCCATCACGATGTAGTCGGCGTCGATCCCGCCGTCGCCGGGCCGGTGGTGCACGTAGTCGAGGATGCGCACGATCGACTCGTGGCTGACGGCGATCATCTGGTTGCGTTCCTCCAGCATGCTCTCCCGCGCCTCGTCGTCGTGCGGGTTGAGCACGCCCTTGAGGACGATGGGGCGGTTGCGCAGCCGGGTGTCGACCGCCAGGTAGACCCAGCCCAGGCCGCCGTGGGCCAGCGGGCCGCGCACCTCGTAGCGCCCGCCGTCGAGCAGTTCCCCCTCCCCGAGCTGGGGGCGCAGCGAGTAGCGGGTGCCGCAGCGCGGGCAGTAGCCCTCCTGCCGGGCGGGCATGCCCCGGTAGGGCCTGCCGACCGGGTTTCCGCACTTGCCGCAGGGGCGGCCGTCCAGGGGCGGTACGGGGTCGGTCAGGACGAGGGCGGCCGGATCGCCGGGCGGTGGCAGCGGAGGCAGGGCCAGCAGGCGGCGGCGCTCGTCGGCCGGCCCCCCGTGGCCGGTGCCGTGGCCCGCCCCGTGGTCTGTGCGGTCGGCCGTGCCGCGTCCGTTCACCGTACGCCTCCCTCCGCCTCCCGGGCGCCCTCCGGGCCCCGCTCCCCCGCCTCCGGACCGCCGGCCTCCGGACCGCCGGCCTCCGGCGGCCAGCCCAGCACGCGGCGGACCGCGCCCGTGTAGCCGGCCACCGCACGCGCCGCGCTCTCCGCCTCGAACGGGCCCGTGTGCAGCGCCTCGTGGGCCGCCCGGTACTCACGGTCGAGCGCGATGTCCTCGATCCGGCCGTGCCGCACGGCCAGCCGGCGGTAGGCCCGCAGCTCCCCCCTCAGCTCCGCCCGCCGCCCGTACCCCCGCTCGGCCGCCTCCCACGCGCTCTCCACCGCCCTCTCGGCCCGGCTCGTACGGCGCCGCAGCCCCTCCAGCGCACCGGAGAGCCGCCGCCGGTCCAGGTCGGCGCCGGTGCGGTGGGCGTGCCGCAGCCAGGCCAGGTCCATGTGCAGCCGGGTCACGGCCGGGCCGGGGTAGTCCACCCCCGACAGCCGGGCGCCGGCGCGGGCCAGGTCCCGCAGCCGCGCGTCGAGCGCCTCCAGCCGGCCGGCCAGGGCGCCCATGCGGTGCCGCAGCACCAGGTCCTCCTCGGCCCGCTGGTCGATCCGGGTGCCGGCCCGGTGGAAGACCAGCAGCAGCCGGCAGCCGCGTTCGGCGAACTCGCCGCACAGTTCCAGCAGCCGGGCCGGATCGGCGCACCCGTCCACGCCCAGCACCGCCACGGTCAGCGGCGTGCGCACCTCCCTCAGCCGCTCCAGGACCCGCGCCGGGTCGCTCCCCTTGAGGTTCATGCGCTCGGCGATCCGGACCGCCGCCTTCTCCGGTGCCTCGTTCCGTACGTCGACGGCCAGGTCGAGGCTGCCGACCGGGGGCACGGTGGACTCGGGGTCGGTGGAGCCCGCGGCCGGCGCGTCCGCCGACAACTCCCGGTCGGCCAGGGTCAGGGCGCGCCGCAGGGTGCGGTCGCGGCCGGAGCCCGGCCGGACCTCGGTGACGTAGACCGGGGGACGCCCGTCCCTGTCCGCCAGCCAGGCGGCGAGCCGCTCCGCGTAGTCCGGCTCGTCCAGCCTCGCGGGCGGGCCGCCCCGGACCACGGACGGCTCCACGCCCGGCGGGCCCTGGACACAACCGCCCAGCCGGGGCAGGTAGTTGAGGACGGTCTCGACGGGGATCATGTGCGCCATCGTCAGCGGTGCGAGCCGTCCGGACTCCGCGGAGGCGGTGACCGTGATGCCCAGCACCCCGGGCGGGTCCTGCATGTCCAGTACCGGGCCGCCGCTGAACCCGCGCCGCGGCAGGTGCTCGGGGGCGACGTTGAGCTGTACGCGCTCGCCGAAGGGCAGGCTCACCGTGGCCGCGAGCGCCGCGCCCCGGGCGTGCCGCACGGAGTCGGCGTAGCCGCACATCTCCACCCGCATGTCCCGCATCGCCGCCCGCAGCAGCGGCGCGGAGTGGCCGCCGGGCGGCGGGCGGTGCACCCGCAGCAGGGCCAGGTCCGCGCGGTCCTCGCCGCGCCGGGGGAACCAGCAGCCGTCGGCGACGGTGGCGGTGGAACCGGCCGCCCCCTCGATCTCGGGGAACTCCACGACGACCGGGGAGGTGCGGTCGGGCAGCACATGGGCGCACGTCAGCACCGTGTCCCCGCCCAGCAGCACGCCCGAGCCGATGACCGCGCGCGTGTCCTGCGAGCGGATGCGCACCAGCCACGCCATCCCCCGCGTCCCCTGCGCGACACCGTCCCCCGTGCGGTCCCCCATGGGGCCGCAGCATACGCCCGGGTCGCGTCTCTCTGTAGTCTCTCGGTGTCAATCGGTGAGAGCGGCAAGGGGGTTGGGGCATGGTGGGCTCGGACGACCGCGGCAGCGACATCGGTCTGGCCGATGTGATCCGGCAGGTCCGCGCGGATCTGGCTGCGGCGCAGCGCGAGGGCGACGCCGCCGGCGACGGGCTGCGTTTCGCCGTGGACAGGGTGTGCCTGGAGATGGCCGTCCAGGTCCGCCGCGAGGGCAGTGGCCGCGCCGGCGTGCGCATCGGTGTCGTCACGGCCGATCTGGGCGGCGGGCTCAGCCGGGACACCACGCACCGGGTGCAGGTGGAGCTGACCCCCCACCGCGGGGGCGGCACCTATCTGGTGGGCGGGGAGCCGGACGACTGATCCGGCCTGCCGCGCGCCCCGCCGGGGTTTCCCCGCGGCAGCGACGCACCTCGTGGTCATCGGTGACCGGGACGCTCCGAGCTGGGTCGTCACCGCCCGGCGCATGGCCCCCGGCCGGTCCGCCGCCCCGGCCGGGGGCGACGAGGTGCTGCTCCACACCACGCGCGGCTGTTTCCGTAACCCCACCCGCGACCTCGGCCGGGCCATGGCGAGGGCCCGCGTGGCCGGACCGGTCCGCAGCCTGGACGGACCGGTCCGGTTCGGCGAGCGCGCCTTCAGTGAAGGATGCGACCTGCGCACCGGCTGCCTCGCCCCGTTCCGCGCGGACGTCAGGCGCTGCGCCTGAGTCTGCGCCGCTCCTCCTCCGACAGCCCGCCCCACACCCCGTAGCGCTCGTCGTTGGCGAGGGCGTACTCCAGGCACTCGATGCGCCCCTCGCACGACTGACAGATCTTCTTGGCGTCCACGGGTGTTCTGCCCGGCTCCGGGAAGAAGGGCTCGGAGCCGATCTGCGCGCACAGCGCGCGCTCCCACCATCCGGTCAGCTGTCCGACCGGACCGGAGTAATCAATTGCCATGCCAGGGAGCCTGCCCGGCGCCGATCAACGTTCCGTCAACGTCCGATCAACGAGCGCTGACAAGCCCTCGCCGGCTCTCACCCTGCCACTTCCCGCACACGTGCGCCCCAGGGTTCGCCCACCGGGCGTGTCCGCCCGCCGACGTGTCGTGTACGGGCTGGGTCGGGTCCTGTCCGGGTGCGGGCCGTGACCGGAAAGCCCCCTCGAATTCGCCGTCGGCCCGGGGAAGCCGGCCGCGAGGGGGGCATGCGGGCCTCAGCGGTTCGATGGTGCTGCCGGAGACCGGCGACCGCCGGCGGGCGCCCCACGTCGACGCGTTCATCGCGCACACGGCGAAGCGCCGGGCGTGTCAGCCCGCGGCACGCGTGTAGGTGAGGATCACCGCGCCGCTGCCGAGGACGGTGTGGTCGGTGAGTGTCCAGGCACGCGGATCGAAGGAGGCCTTGCGGGAGAACATCGGGATCCCGTCGCCGATGGTCAGCGGAGCGACCTTGAGGATCAGCATGTCGATCTCGGTGTAGAGGGAGCCGGCCAGTTCGGCGCCGCCGACCAGCCAGATGTCCTTGCCGTCCTGCCGTTTGAGCTCCCGGACGGTCGCCACCGGGTCGTCGGCGACGAGTTCGACGGCCGGGTCCGGGCTCTCGGTCATGCTCCGGGAGAAGACCAGGTGACGCAGGTGGGGGTAGGCGTCGGTGACCCCGGCCGCCAGGCCGATCTCGTAGCTGCGCCTGCCTTCGAGCACGGTGTCGAAGCGCGTGCCCTCCGCGGTGACGGACAGCGCCTGCCGGGCCTGCGCGGGCAGTGTCTCCGGGTACTCGGCCACGAGGTGCTGGACGTAGTCCTCCGCTATGGGCCAGAAGCCGTTCGGGCCGGTGGGGTCCGCGCCGTCCGGGCCCGCGATGAAGCCGTCGGGGGTGATGGCGACGTGGTAGACGAGTCTGCGCACACTGGTTCCCTTCTGTCGGTCCGCTGCCGCGGTGCGGCCCGGGCCGCCGGGTGGCGTGCCGGGGTTCGGGGCCGCTCGGCGATCATCGCACCGGGCCGGTCGCGCGGGTGCCGTTCCGCCGAATCCCACGGGCGTTCGCGCAGCCGTCGGCCCGGCGCGGCGGCAGAGCCGTGAACGACCGGCCTGTGGCGGTGCTCACGGCCGTACCGGCCTTCCGGGTGAGGGCATGGATCGCCTTCACCGTCCAGACCCTGGTCCTCGGCGGCTCGGCCCTGTTCTCCGCCCTGCTCGCCGTGCGGTGAACTTCCTGCCGGCTGGAGCCCCGGCGGCCCTCCGCCGTCTCACAGCCCTGCGGGGCGGGGCGGTTCGTCGGGTTCCCCGCCGCCGCGGCGGAGGATGCTGATCATCCCGTTCGGTTCGAGGTAGGCGCGCCGGACCTGTGAGACGTCCTCGATCCCGTGCAGCCGCAGCTGGGTCATGATCTCGCCCTCGGTCATCATCTCGCGCCGCATGACCTTGCGGCTGAGGCGGCCGTCCTCGATCAGCGGCCGGGGGCGGGACTTGATGACGCGGGCCAGGCGGGGCCACCGGTAGGCGGCGGCGTCCAGCACCAGGCTCCAGCAGACGACCGTGGCGGCCAGCAGGACGCCGTCCGCGATGGAGCTGCTCTTCCCCACCAGGCCGGGGGCGACCGCCTGGCCGACCAGCACCACGAGGAAGACGTCGGTGATCCCGAGACCGCCGGCCTCGCGCTGTCCGGCGACGCGCACCATCGCCATCAGCAGCAGGAAGGTGACCGTGCCCCGCAGGAAGAGCTCCAGAAGGGGGACGCTGGGGGCGAAGAGGGTGTTCCAGTCGGGCATGCACCGAGACAACCACCGTCGCGGCGGCCGCCCCGTCCGCGACGCGCGGCGGTCCCGCCCTCCGAGCGGAGGACGGGACCCGCTGACCCGTCGTGCCGGGGCTCCCGTCAGACGACCCGCTGCATCGCCTTGCGGTGCCGCTCCGCCATCGCGGCCCCGGACTCCCGGCGGGCCATCCTGCGCAGGACGGGTGGCGCGAGGAGCAGTCCGGCGACCGCCCAGGCGCCCAGTACGCCCGCCGTCTCCAGGTACCGCCATGACTCGCCGATCTCGGCTGCGACCGCCTCGGCGGGCAGCAGCGCGGCGCGGAGGCCGAGACCGAGCCAGTAGACGGGGAAGACCTGCGCGACGAGCTGCAGCCAGTCGGGCAGCTCCGTCAGGGGGAAGTAGATCCCGGAGATCACCACGAGTCCCATCACCGGGAGCATCAGCAGCCCGACGGTGCGCGGGCTGGTGACGAGCGAACCGATGACGGCGCCCGTCGGCAGGGTCGCCAGGAGGCCCAGGGGCACCACCCACACCAGCGTCAGCAGCGCCCCTCCGCCCCGCTGGGCGACCCCGTCGACCATGAACACGCCGACGGCGAAGGGGAGCGCCATGGAGACCACGGCCGTGCCCGAGACCATGACGACCTTGCCGACCAGATGGCCGACCATGCCGTGTGGCACGGCCTTGGCGCGCAGCAGCGTGCCGTCCTCGCGCTCGGTCGCCAGGAGCTGCGCCGTGGTCATCATCCCGGTGAAGGCGAGCGTCATCCCCAGCATGCTCGGCAGCATGAACGCGCCCGCCGAGATGCCCGCGCCCTCCAGGGGATCGTCCCCGACCAGGAACAGCGGCACGATGAGCAGGACCGTCCAGAGCACGTACCCGAACACGTCCTGGCCGCTGGTGAAGGTCTGCTTGAATTCCGTCCAGCCGCGCCGCAGCCCCGTCCTCGCCGCGTACCACACCGGGTTCATCGCGCTCCCTCCCCGAAGACGTGTGCCGTCCGCCCGCCGCCGGCGCGGCCCGGCTCCAGCTCCCGCTCCAGCTCCAGCTCCCGCACCATCGTCAGATAGGTGTCCTCCAGGCTCGCCCGGCGCACCTCCAGCCCGCCGATCGCGTCACCGTGCTCCTCGAACAGCCGGCGGACGAACCGCGTGGGCTCGGCCGTCGCCTGCTCGAAGGGCCGCCCGTCCCGCGTCCAGCGCACGGTGGCCTCGGCCGAGGCCTGCCGGGACAGCTCCGCGGCCGGGCCGTCGGCCACGATCCGGCCGCCGGCCAGGATGAGGATCCGGTCGGCGAGCTTCTCCGCCTCGGCGAGGTCGTGCGTGGTCATCAGCACGGTGGTGCTCTCGTCCGCGAGCCCGCGCACCAGGCCGTGGAACTCGTTCCTGGCCTCCGGGTCCAGGCCGGCCGTCGGCTCGTCCAGGAACAGCAGCTCGGGCCTGCCCACGATGCCGACGGCCACGTCGAGGCGCCTGCGCTGCCCGCCCGACAGGGTCGCGACCCGCTTGTGCGCCTGCTCGGCCAGGCCGACGGCGGCGATGAGCTCGTCGGTGTCCCAGGGGCGCCGGACGAGGTCGGTGGAGTACGGCGCGTAGTAGGCGCCCAGGTGCTCCAGCAGCTCCCGCACCCGCCACTTGCCGTGGTCTCGCCAGGACTGCAGCACGATGCCCAGTCGCGCACGCCACCGCTCGTCCCCGTGGGCCGGGTCGGTGCCGAGGACGGTCACGTCACCGGCCGAGCGCATCCGGAAGCCCTCCAGGACCTCGATCGTGGTCGTCTTGCCCGCGCCGTTCGGGCCGAGCAGTACGACGACCTCGCCCCGGCGGGCCGTGAACCCCACGCCCTTGAGCACGTCGTGGCTGCGGTAGCGCATCCGCAGGTCCCGCACGTCGATGACCGTGTCGCCCTCCGGCGGCGGGCTGCCCCCGGTTCCGGCTCCGGGTATGGCGTGGTCGGCCGTCATCGGCTCTCCCCCGTCTCTGTGGTGGTCCGCTCTACCGGGTCGGGGCCGGAGGCCGTGCCCGCGTCCGTGGTCATGGGACGCGTCCTGCCGCTGTGGCCGCCGCCGTCCGGCGGCTGCCGTCCGGGCCCTCCCCGGACGGGCACCCTACCGAACCGGCCCGGCCGCACCTCTCGGCGAGCGGTACGGCCGTACGCACACGCCGCGGCCGGGCGGGAGTGGCCGCGGCGCCCCCGTGGCCGTCCCGGGCCCGCCGGGAGTCCGGGTCCTCCCCCGAGGCGCCGGGAGGCACCGGCTCACGCGGAGGGCGACCCGCCCGTCACGGGCGCGGGTCCAAGGTGATGTGCGGGGACAGTGCGCGCAGGAAGTCGGGCGCGTCGAATACCGCGCCGGCGGAGGCGACACCGGCCGTCCTGGTCCGTCCCGTGAGGATGCGGTCGACCGCTTCCACGGCGAGCGGCGCGGTGACGGCGTAGATGTCCCGGCCCCTGGCCACGGCGCGCCGTTCGACGCCGCCGGAGCGTACGACGGCGTCGACGAGGAAGGTCTGCGCGGACCGCCCGCGCTCGTCGGCCGCGGTCGGTGCGGGGGTGTCGGGAGCCGACACGTCCCTGGCCGCCTCGACCGTCATGTACGTGCGCACCTCGGGGACGGACAGGTGGCTGGGAACGGTGACGACGTCGGCCATCGTGAACTCACCGATGACGGAGCGGGTGCCCATCGGCTCGGGGAAGGGCCACTCCAGGGTGGGCGGGCTGTCGTGGCGGTACTCCAGCCGCCCGTTCGCGTAGCGGACGCGCCGGCCGCCGCGCCGCTGCCGGGAGACCGCGCCCGCGGCACGCGTCCCGGCGGTGGGGTGCCAGCCGCTCAGCCCGTACGCGATGTGCACCTCGTCGGCCGCCGTCCAGTCGCCCATCGCGGTGGTGGCCAGCAGGTCGCCGAGGCCGCCGTAGAAGGCCATCGCGGGGACGACCACCGCTCCCGCGGCGCGGGCGCGGTCGGTGAAGTGCGCGAACGTGTCGGCGTTGGCCTCGATCTCGGCCGCCACGTCCACGTACGGGACCCCGGCGCGCAGTGCCGCCTCGATCACAGGGGCGGCGGTCGTGGCGAAGGGCCCGGCGCAGTTGATCACGGCCGCCGCGCCGGCCAGCGCGCGATCGAGCGAGGCAGGATCGTCGACCGAGGCCGGGCGGGCGTCCGGTCCGGATCCGGACTCCCTCGCCATCGTCCTCAGCTTGCCGGCGTCACGGCCGGAGAGGACCGGGACGAACCCGCGCTCCCGCAGCCGCTCCACCACGAAGCGTCCGGTGTGCCCGTACGCGCCGTACACCGCCACCTCGGGTCCCGATCCCATGGGTTCCCCCCGTACTCGAATGATCCGCCGTGTTCCGTCGTGGCCATCCTGTCGGGGGCGGACACCCCGCACGAGTGTCCGGAACGACACGCCCCGTACAATTCCGGACGTGGACACTGTCGCACTGGCCGTCACCGACGGAATGCTTCACTTCGAACTGGCCCTGGCGTACGAGGTCTTCGAGGCCGCTCCGGCCGGTGTGGCGGAGCCCTGGTACGACTTCGCCGTCTGTGGACCGGGCCCGGTACGGGCGGGCCGTTTCCTGCTGGAGCCCGACCACGGCCTCGACCGGCTCCCCCTCGCCGGCACCGTGATCGTCCCGGGCTGGGCCGACGTCGACGAGGAGCCGCCCGCCGATCTGGTCGACGCGGTGCGCGAGGCCCACGAGGCGGGCGCGCGCCTGGTCTCGCTGTGCACGGGCGCCTTCGTGCTGGCCGCCGCCGGTCTGCTGGACGGACTGCGCGCGACCACGCACTGGGCCCACACCCGGGCTCTGGCCGCCCGCTACCCGCAGGTCGAGGTGGACCCGGACGTCCTCTACGTGGACAACGGCAGTGTGCTCACCTCCGCCGGCAAGGCGGCGGCCATGGACCTGTGCCTGCATCTGGTCCGCCTCGACCGCGGCTCGTCGGTGGCCAACGCGGTCGCCCGCCGTCTGGTCGTACCGCCGCAACGGGACGGTGGACAGGCCCAGTTCGTCACCACACCGGTGCCCGCTCCGGCGCACCACCCCCTCGCCGGACTGCTCCCCTGGGTACTCGAACGGCTCGACCGGCCGCTGACCGTGGAGGATCTCGCCCGCCGGGCGCGGATGAGTTCGCGCAACCTGGGCCGTCACTTCAGGGCCGCGACCGGCACCACGCCGCTGCAGTGGCTGCTGACCCAGCGGATCCGCCGCGCCCAGGAGTTGCTGGAGACGACCGACGAGAGCGTCGAGGCCATCGCGGCGGCCACCGGCATGGGCACCGCCACGACGCTGCGCCGGCACTTCAACCGCACGATCGGCGTGCCCCCGGACACCTACCGCCGTACCTTCCGCTCGCGGCCCCGGTCCGGCCCGGACGGCGGCGGACGGCCTCGGGCGGTACCGCGAAGGCCCTGAGCCGCGAGAGGTCTTCCGGCGGAACCCGGTGAGCGGGTGCTCCGCCGGTCCCGTCCGCCGCGCCACGTTCCGCGCCGCCGCCGCGGGCACCGGTCTCCCGCCGGCCGTAAGCGCGCTCGGGGCGCGCCTCAACTCCACGCCTCATGACGCCCACTCCTCTTCGGGGCACCGGATGGGAGCGAAGCCGTACCGCGGTTCCCGCGTCGCGCCAGTTGACCCGAAAGCATGTTCCCCGAACCGTCTCCCCTCACTACACAGTTGCCGCTTCTCCGCCGCTCAGCATGGCAGGGCACCGGGGCCGGCCGGAGGGGGAAGTCGTGGGCAGGCCCTGGGAGGCCGGTACCGGAACCGACTTCAGGAGGAGGACCGGCAAGTCCCCTCGGGAATTGGGGTGATGACCGGCGACGCCGGCTGTCCCGGCATCCGGGAGCCCGGCTCCGGGACGCGCGGGTCGACGTCGGCGCGACCCCCGGCCCCCTCGCGGGGCCGGGCACCTGCCGTTGTTAGGCTTGCCGCAAGACCGCGGGCAGCGAAGGAGGATGGGGTCCGATGTTTGCTCGTCCTCTCTCGCTTCCTCTGAGGCGTCTGCCTGCCCGCCCTCGGATTCTCGAGTCGTTGGAGCGGCGGCCGGTCGGTACGAACGGCTACGTCAGCACGTGGGGCGCGATCACGGGCGTCTGTCCGCCGAAGGGCCGCTGAGCCCACCGGCCCCGCCCGGAGGCATGTCACCGGCCACGCGCCGGTGCGCTGTCACGCACCCCTTCGTACCGCTGGAGACGTCTCCCTCATGTCTGCTGTATCGCGGATAACTGCTGCTCTGCGCTCGGACGCGGTCAGCGGCTCGCTGCTGATCGGTGCCGCCGTGGTGGCCCTGGTCTGGGCGAACTCGCCCCTGTCCCACGCCTACGAGTCGCTGCGCTCCTTCACCTTCGGCCCTGCCGCCCTCCACCTGAACCTGTCGGTCGGGGCGTGGGCCGCCGACGGCCTGCTCGCGGTGTTCTTCTTCATCGTCGGCACCGAATTGAAGCAGGAACTCGTCCACGGCGAGCTGCGCGACCCGCGCCGCGCCGCCCTGCCGATCGCCGCCGCGATCGGCGGCGTCGCCGTGCCCGCGCTGATCTTCCTGGCCATCAACGCCACCACGGGCGGGGAGGCGATCGGCGGCTGGGGCATCCCGATGGCCACCGACATCGCCTTCGCCCTGGCCGTCCTGGCCGTCGTGGGCAGACACCTGCCCACACCGCTGCGCACCTTCCTGCTCACTCTGGCCATCGTTGACGACATGGTCGCCGTCCTGGTCATCGCCGTCGCCTACACCACCGGCCTCGACTTCGCAGCCCTTGCCCTGGCCGCTGCCGGGCTGGCCGTGTTCGGCTACCTGCAAAACGGATCCGGCCGGGCCGTCACCCGCCTGCGCGCCCGGGTGCCGGGGTGGCTGCTGTTCGCGCCGCTCGCCGTCGTGATCTGGGTCCTGACGCACGCCTCCGGAGTGCACGCCACGGTCGCCGGCGTCGTGATGGGCCTGCTGATGCACACCCGCCCCCGCGACGGCGAGAGCCACTCCCCCTCGCACCGGGCCGAGGAGATGCTGCGACCGTTCTCCGCCGGGATCGCGCTGCCGGTCTTCGCCCTCATGGCAGCCGGGGTCTCCCTCTCCGGCGCGGGAGGCTTCTGGACCTCCACCGTCACCTGGGGCGTCCTCGCCGGACTCCTCGCGGGCAAGCTGCTGGGCATCTTCGGCTTCTCCTGGCTGGCCAGCCGCTTCACCAGCGCCCAACTCAACCCCCGGCTCTCCTGGTCGGACGTTGCGGGTATCAGCGTCCTCAGCGCGATCGGCTTCACCGTCTCCCTCCTGATCGCCGAGCTCTCCTACACCACCGAAGCCCATCTCACCGACGCCAAGGGCGCCATCCTGCTCGCCTCCGCCACAGCCTCACTACTGGCCGCCGTGGTCCTCGGGCGACGCAGCCGCCACTACCGCCGTCTCACGCAGCACCATGGCGATGTGGAATCAGCGGGAACACGGGAGTGATAGCCGCGGTCACCCGTACCGCCCCTGGCCGAGCGGGTCGTACACCAGTGGAACGCGCCGCGTGAGTGCGGCCCTTCGCGGGCCGCACGACGGATAAGGGCCTCTCTGTCCGCCCGCCACGGCTGTTCGGCCGCCCCGCCCAGGCGTCCAGCCAGGCGAAGGCGTCGTCCTGCGCACCGGGGGCGAAGACGTGGCCGAGCCCCGGCCGGATCTCCGTGTGGAGGCGGTCCTCCGCGTGCTGGGAGCGCCAGACGGCGCGCAGCCTGCGGTACGCCTTCTCCACTGCGGCGGCGGTGAACAGCGGGTCGTCCGAACCGCCGGTGAGGTAGAGCGGTTTGGGTGCTGCGATGCTCGCCACGTCGGGGAGGTCCAGATGGCGTGCCAGTCCGGGGTGGAGCATGAAGTAGGCGGACTGGCCGCGCAGGGCGTTGTCGCCCGGGACCATCATCTCCTTCAGGCCCGTCATCCAGGAGGCGGCCACCGCCGCGCGGACGTGGTCGGAGAGGGCGGCCGTCTGCCAGGCCCGGTAGGCGCCCATCGAGAAGCCCAGCGCCGCGACCCGTTCCCCGTCCACCTCGGGGAGGGAGGCGAGGAAGGCGGCGGTGCGCTGGTCCTCGCGGGCCATGAGGCCGGCCGGTGAGGAGCCGAGGTTGAACAGGTTGGCGGCCAGCGCCTGCTGGCTTTCGTAGGTCAGCCCCGAGCGGTCGCCCCAGCCGGGGGCGTCGACGGCGAGTACTGCCCAGCCGCGGCGGGCGAGTTCGTCGCCGACGAAGCGCCCGCCGAAGCATCTGTCCGCCCAGGCGCGCGCCGAGGCCAGGCGCTCCCGGCCGTACCAGGGCCGTACGAGCTTCTCCTTGCCGATGTCGAACCGCGAGCCGTGGTCGTGCAGCAGGAGCACCGCCGGGTGGGGCCCCTCTCCGTCCGGCACCAGCATCAGCGCGCGCACCCGGCTCAGACGCGTCACGTTGAACAGGAGGATCCGGCGGCGGTAGCCCTCGGCCCGCCGCTCGTCGGCGATCTCGGGGGCGAAGGGGGTGTCGTCCGGGGGCTGGAGGAGGTGCCGTTCGACCGTGGCACGGGCTGCCTCACGCCAGGTGGGGAAGTCCCGGATCGGGGAGGTTCCCCAGGCCAGGGGGAAGGTCAGCTCGTCCTTGAGGCGCTCGTGGAAGACCGGCAGACCGCCGTCCACCACGGCCGGGGACTCGAATCCCGAGGAGGTCGGGGCGGCGGGGATCGGGGCGGCGGGCTCCCGTCCACCGGGGTGTGTCATGTGTGCGTCCCTCGGCCGTGCGGTCCCGCCGTGGATCGCAGCGGGTCACGGCGGAACCTAGCGAGCGGGCGCGTCTTCGGGCAAGGGCCCCGCTCCCGCCGGTCCGGGAGGGACCGCCCCAGCGGGGAGCCGGTACGGGGAGCGTCAGGTGCGGGCGTCCAGGCGGTGCAGCAGTGAGCCGTCCCTCCCGAAGACGTCCATCAGGCATCCCCGTTCCAGCGAGACGCCTTCCACCTGCACCAGGAAGAAGACGAGCGAGTCCTTCGGCCGGTCGAACCTCCCGGCGTCCGATTCCGTGGCGCGGCTAGGGCATCGGCCGACCCTGACGTTTCCGGGCGGCGGCGTACGCGGCCTGTCCCGTCCGGTCGCCGGCTGCTCCCGTGAGGAACGCCCGCGCTCCGCGGTGACCACCCTCGGCGCACACCTCGGGGTGACCCCTTCTCCGCCCCCCTTCCGCGGGACCGCCGCGCATCGTTCTGTGAACGGTGTCAAACGCCGTAGTAACCTGCCCGGTGACACCGATTGTTCGAATCCCGGCGCTCTCATCGGAGCTTTGGATTCGAACAGCCGCCTGCGGCGCCCCGGCCCGACTCGACCCGACCCGACTTCGGAGATCTCGATGCCTTCAACACGCGCAGTGCCGGTCACCCTCGCGGAGATCGCGCGGATCGCCGGGGTGGGGCGGGCGGCCGTCAGCAACTGGCGGCGCCGGCACGACTCCTTCCCCGCCCGGATCGGCGGCACCGACGCCAGCCCCCAGTTCTCCCTCGCCGAGATCGAGCAGTGGCTCCGGGAGAACGACAAGCTCAAGGAGATCGGGGGACGCGAGCTGCTCTGGCCCGGCTTCGAGGCACTCGGCAGCCGGGACGAGACGGGGCTGGCCATCGCCGAGGCCGGACGGCGGATGCGCGACGGCGAGGTCCCCGCGTCCGTTCCGCCCCTGTCCGATCAGGCCGGGGAACTGGTCGACGAGGCCGTGGCACTGGGACGGCGCGAGGGAGGGCGGGAGGTCTTCGAGTTCCTGCTGCAGCGCTGGCTGGACGCCCACGTACGCCAGGTCAGCGCCAGTCCCCGCCCCCTGGCGGACCTGATGGCCCAGGTCGCCCTGACCGCTCGCCCGGCCCCGTCCGCGGACGGCGGGACGACCGTGCTCGACCCGGCCTGCGGTGCCGGCCATCTGCTGGAGGCCGCCGCACGGACGCAGACGCGCGCGGGGGCGGCCCGGGTCACCCTGCTGGGCTGCGACAGCGATCCGGCCCTCGCCGCACTCGCCGCCGCGCGGCTGGCATTCGTCGTCGACGAGGCGGGCGGGGCCGGCGGGGCCGGCGGGACGGGCGCGGCGGAGAAGCCGGGCAAGAGCGGCAGGACCGGTACGGGCGGGGCGCGGGTGACGGCGGACGTACGGGAGGGCGACTCCCTGCGCGCCGACCCGCACGAGCACGCCGCCGCGGACGTCGTCCTGTGCAACCCGCCCTTCAACGAGCGCGACTGGGGCTACGAGGAGCTCTCCACCGACCGGCGCTGGGTGCACGGCCTGCCGCCGCGCACCGAGTCGGAGCTCGCCTGGGTGCAGCACGCCCTGGCCCGGCTGCGGCCGGGCGGCACCGCCGTGCTGCTGCTGCCGCCCGCCGTCGCCTCCCGCCGGGCCGGCCGCAGGATCCGCGGCGCGCTGCTGCGCTCCGGGCTGCTGCGCGCCGTCATCGCCCTGCCCCCGGGCTGCGCGCAGCCGCACAGCGTGTCGCTGCACCTGTGGCTGCTGCGCGCCCCCGAGGGCACCGGGCCCGCCGAGGACAACGGGGTCCTGCTCGCCGACGCGGCGGCCTCCCGGCGGGCGGCGGCCGGACGCGAGGGCGGGGTGGACTGGGACGCGCTGGGCGACTTCGTGCGGACCGCGGTGGCCGCCTACGGCAGCGGGGCGGCCGAACTGCCGGACTGCGCGCGGCGCATGGCCGTCATCGAGCTGCTGGACGACGAGGTCGACCTCACCCCCGGGCGCCATGTCTCCCCCGCCCCGGGCGGCGAGGAACTCGACCTGGAGGACGCCTGGAGCGGCTTCGGGGAGGCCCTGGCCGGACTGCGCGCCGCCGGGCGGGCGCTGTCCGCCCTGGAGCCGGCCGGGGACGGCGGGGGCGGGCAGCCGAAGACGACCGTGGGCGACCTGGCCCGGGCCGGGGCGCTGACCCTGCGCGGCGGCCAGCAGCCGCCGGACGGGACGGTCCGCAGCGGCGGGCCCGGCGAGGGCGGCCTGCCCCTGCTGACCGTGCCGGACCTGCTCCAGGGCGGCGGGCCGACGGGCTGGCTGCACCCCTCGGACGTCTCCGGCCGCGGGATGCTGGTGGCCATGCCCGGTGACGTGGTGGTGGCCGGAGTGATCCGCGCCTTCGCCGCCTGGGTGCACCAGGGTCCGCCCACGGTGCTCGGCGCCCAGCTGTACGCGCTGCGCGTGGAGCCGGAGAAGATGGACGCCTGGTTCCTCGCGGGCTGTCTGCGCGCGCCCTCCAACGGCCGCCAGGCGGGCACCCACGCCTCCAGCGCCTCGCGGGTGGACGTGCGCCGGCTCCAGGTCCTCCAGCTCCCGCTGGCCGAGCAGTTGCGCTACAGCGAGGTGTTCCGGCGGCTGACCGAGTTCGAGGAGTTCCGCGGGCGCCTGGACGAGCTGGCCTCGCGCCTGGCGCGCGACATCAGCGACGGGCTGGCGACGGGCCGGCTGTCGGCCGGACGCTGATCCGTACGCCGGGGCGCCGGGCCGTACGCCGGGGCGGGCGCCGGGCCCGTCCCGCCCGTCACCGCTCGTACCAGCCCCTCTCGCGCGGCCGCGACGTCCAGGGCACCCGCGCCTTCGCCCGGGCGGCGGCGCTCCCGGCCGGACCTGCCGAACCGGCCGCCCAGAAGGCCGCGTTGGCCAGGACGGTGCGCACGTCCTCGCGGCGGTAGACCGGGTACTCCTCGTGGCCCGGGCTGAAGTAGAAGACCCTGCCGAGCCCGCGGCGGTAGGCGATCCCGCTGCGGAAGACCTCCCCGCCCTCGAAGGAGGAGACGAAGACCAGCTCGTCGGGGACGGGCACGTCGAACGGCTCGGCGTACATCTCCTGCTCGCCGATGACCATCGGCTGCGGCACCCCGGCGGCGACCGGGTGCGTGACGTCGACCGTCCAGACCACCTCGCGGTCGCCGTGGCGCCAGCCGGAGATCCGGCCGCTGGTGCCCGTCAGGGCGCGGAAGACCTTCGACTCCGCGCTGGAGTGGAGGGCGACCAGCCCCATGCCCTCCAGCACCCGGGCGCGCACCCGCGCCACGATCCCGTCGTCCACCTCGCCGTGCCGCTCGTGGCCCCACCAGAACAGGACGTCGGTCTCGTCCAGCGCCGTGCCGCCGAGTCCGTGGTCCTCCTCGTCCATGGTGGCCGTGCGCACGCGCAATTCCCCGTGGGGGGCGAACGCGCCGGCGATGGCGTTGTGCATTCCCCCCGGGTAGACGGCGGCGATCGCCGCGTCGTCCGGCCCGCACTCGGTCCACACCGTCACGGAGATGCCCATGCCCCGCTCCTCTCCCGGACTCCCCCTGGCGCCCGGACTCCCGGGCCGCCGACGGGAGCCCGGGTCCCCCGGGGCGGCCCGGCCTAACGGGCGAGGTGGCTCTCGATCTCGGCGAGTTCGTCGTCGGTGAAGTCGAGGTTGCCGACGGCCGCGACGTTGTCCTCGAGCTGCTTGACGCTGCTGGCGCCCACGAGCGCGGAGGTCACCCGCCCGCCGCGCAGGACCCAGGCGATGGCCGTCTGCGCCAGGGTCTGGCCGCGCCGCCGCGCGATCCCGTCGAGCGCGCGGACCGTGGCGAGGGTCTCCTCGGTGATGCCCTCGGCGTTCAGGAACGGGCTGGCGCCCGCGGCCCGGGAACCGGCGGGGATGCCGGACAGGTAGCGGTCGGTGAGCAGGCCCTGGGCCAGCGGGGAGAAGGCGATCGAACCGGCGCCCACCTCGTCGAGGACGTCGAGCAGGCCGTCCTCCACCCAGCGGTTGAACATCGAGTACGAGGGCTGGTGGATCAGCAGCGGGGTGCCGAGGCCGGCCAGGATGCGGGCGGCCTCGCGGGTCTGCTCGGGGCTGTAGTTGGAGATGCCCACGTAGAGCGCCTTGCCCTGCCGGACGGCGGTGTCCAGCGCCCCCATGGTCTCCTCCAGGGGCGTGTCGGGGTCGGGGCGGTGGGAGTAGAAGACGTCGACGTACTCCAGGCCCATGCGGCTCAGGCTCTGGTCCAGGCTGGCCAGCAGGTACTTGCGCGATCCCCACTCGCCGTACGGGCCCGGCCACATGTCGTAGCCCGCCTTGGTGGAGATCACCAGCTCGTCGCGGTAGGGGCGGAAGTCCCGGGCGAGGTGGCGGCCGAAGTTGGCCTCGGCCGCTCCGGGGGGCGGGCCGTAGTTGTTGGCCAGGTCGAAGTGGGTGACGCCCAGGTCGAAGGCGCGGCGCAGGATCGCCCGCTGGGTGTCCAGCGGCCTGTCGTCGCCGAAGTTGTGCCACAGGCCGAGCGAGACCGCCGGCAGTTTCAGCCCGCTGCGTCCGACACGTCGGTAGGGCATGGCGTCGTAGCGCGCGTCCGCGGCGGTGTGGGTCACGGTGCTCCTCTGCGGGGTGGGCGGGGCCGGCGGGCCGGGTCGGCGATTCGTGATCCGGGTTTCGGAACTCGGGATTCGCAACGCTACACCGCGCCGCCGCCGCACCGGACGGCCGCTCGGGACGCGGGCCCGCCGCGGGCACACGGCACCGCATCCGCCCGTCCGTGGCGAAGCCCCCTGCCGACCCGGGCCGCCGGGGAGGGGGGTGGAACACGGGTGACGCGACTATTGACATGTAGGGAACAACCGGGGCGTCATATGGGGGCGATGTTCGGCGGCCCGTCGAACCGCGCGGGGCCTCGCCGTCGAACGGCGGAGGTCGGGACCACATCCGGAACGATGTGTCCGCATGTGGTTGGACAACGTTGTCAGAAGCTCTGACAACGTTGTCTCACCGGTCTTCCATCCTCAACGGGATCTCCCCGCCCCGCCCGCGGCCACCGGCCCGGGCACCCCCAGGGGCCCGCCCCCATGGGGCCCCTGGGGCAGGCACCTGCCAAGGAGGGACATGCAGAAACGACCCAGAAGGAAACTGCTGGCAGTCGTCACCGCGGCACTCGCCGGCCTGGCCGGCGTGCTGCTGCCGGTGTTCGGCCCGGCCGACGAGGCCGAGGCCGCCACGGGCATCCGCGTCAGCAACGGCCGGGTGTACGAGGCGAACGGCAACGAGTTCGTGATGCGCGGCGTCAACCACGCCCACGCCTGGTACCCGAACCGGACCGCCTCCATCGCCCACATCAAGGCCAAGGGCGCCAACACCGTCCGAGTGGTGCTCGCCAACGGAGACAGATGGACCCGCACCAGCGCCTCCGAGGTCTCCTCGATCATCGGCCAGTGCAAGGCCAACCGGCTGATCTGCGTGCTGGAGGTGCACGACACCACCGGCTACGGCGAGGACGGCGCCGCCACCTCGCTCTCCCGCGCGGCCGACTACTGGATCGGCGTCAAGAGCGCGCTGGAGGGCCAGGAGAACTACGTCGTCGTCAACATCGGCAACGAGCCGTTCGGCAACAACGGCTACGACCGCTGGACCTCCGACACCAGCGCCGCCATCCGGAAGCTGCGGAACGCCGGGTTCGACCACGCCCTGATGGTCGACGCCCCCAACTGGGGCCAGGACTGGTCGAACACCATGCGGAACAACGCCTCGACGGTGTTCAACTCCGACCCCAGGCGCAACACGATCTTCTCCGTCCACATGTACGGGGTCTACAACACCGCTTCCAAGGTCCAGTCCTACCTGAACCACTTCGTCGGCAACCGCCTGCCGATCGTGGTGGGCGAGTTCGGCCACGACCACGGTGACGGCGATCCGGACGAGAACGCGATCATGGCGACCGCGCAGTCGCTCCGGGTGGGCTACCTCGGCTGGTCCTGGAGCGGCAACGGCGGCGGCGTCGAGTACCTGGACATGGTCAACGGCTTCGACCCGAACTCCATGACCGATTGGGGCCGGCGCCTCTTCAACGGCGCCAACGGCATCTCCGCCACCTCCCGGGAGGCGACCGTCTACGGCGGCGGTTCCGGGGGCGGTTCCGGAGGGACCGCGCCGAACGGCTACCCGTACTGCGTGAACGGCAGCGCCTCCGACCCCGACGGCGACGGCTGGGGCTGGGAGAACCAGCGCTCCTGCGTGGTGCGCGGCAGCGCGGCCGACGGCTGACGACTGACGGCCCGCACGCAGGCGGCGTCCTCCCGCCCCGCTTCCGGGACGGGAGGACGCCGCGCGGTTCTCTCCGCGTCCTCGTCCGCTCTCAGCAGGTGTTCCGGCTGGTGTTGTTGAGGGTGAGGTTGCGGTAGGTGATGTTCGTGCCGCAGGGGCTCTCCCTGAGCGAGGTGTTGCTCAGCGTCAGATTCTGCAGGGTGATGTCCCTGTTGCCCGGGAAGTCGCTGCGGGCCGCCAGCCTGACCTCCCCGCCGCCGCTGACCGTGCCGCCCTGGGAGGCGATGGTCACGTTGTAGCAGTTCTCGATCAGGATGGCGTTGCTGCCGGTGTTGGTCAGCGTCACCCGGTCGATGACGGCGCCGCCGCTCTCGGAGACGCAGAAGACCCCGCGCCCGCCGCCGCGGGCGATGACCTCGCCGACGCGGATGTTGGTCGGGTAGCTGCTGCCGACACGGCCGTTGCGGTTGGCCATCCGGAACGCCGCGTAACCGGTGCCGGTGGCGGTGTTGTCGGCGTCGACCCTGCCCACCGTGGCGTTGATCGTGTCATTGAGCAGCAGGCCGGAGTAGCCGACGTTGCGGGCGGTCACCGTCCCGATCGTCAGCCCGTCCACCCCGTAGGTCTCCACACCGTGGTTGCTCGTGCCCGAGACGTAGACGTTGTCGATGCGGATGTTGCGCGAGCGCACCGAGCGGTCGCCGTGGTTGTCGATCCGGACGCCCAGGCCGCCTGAGACACGCATGTCGATCTGGCCGAGCACCACGTTGCTGACGTTGCGCATGAAGATGCCGTACAGCGGGCGGCCGGTGACGGTCAGATGTCCGACCTCGACGTTCGTCGCGCCGCGGGAGTAGATCGGCGCCTGGTCGCCGGAGCCGGAGCCGGTGACGTCGATGGTGCCGCACACGTCGATCGCGGTGTTGCTCGGCAGCGACACCCTGGTCCCGGCGCTGATCGAGCCCGAACCCCGCACCACCACGCGCTCCTTGGAGGAGCGGTTCGGCGTCAGGCTGCCGATCGCGGCCTGCATCGCGTCGCGCATGCTGCTGCCGGTGTAGACGGTGCTGCCGCCCCGGCGCGCGGTCCAGGTGCTTCCGCTCTTCACGGCCTCGGCCTGGTACGAGCCCTCGCCGCAGGCGGCCGCGGCGGCGGCCGGCGCCGCCTGGGCGCTCCGGGACTTCTGCGCGGCCCCGGCCTCCTGCGCCGTCCGGGCTTCCTGGGCCGCCTGCCCGGGATGGTCGGCCCCGGAACGGGGCTCCACCGCCCCGGCCGTGGTGGCCACCGTCGCCAGCATGGCCGCCGTCAGGGCGCCGGCCGCGACCGCGGCGAGTCTGCGCCTCCTGGCGGAGGATGCGGCTCCGCTTCTCATCGTGGACTCCTTCCGTGGGGGGACACTCACCGCACACGGCACGGGGCCGCTCGCGCCGGGCCGGAGGGGGTGACCCGGCCCGGGACGTCCGTCCGGGGGCGGCATGAGGGCCGCACCGGGACGGGAATTCGCGAGAAAAGTACAGTAAGCGCTTTCTAAGTCCGCCAGTATTGCAACGTTTCATTCAGGGGGTCAAGGGGCGTGCGGCCGTTCCCGGAAACGACCACATCGCGGTCTTTTCCCGGAACGAGTCACCGAAGTTCCCGACAGACCACCTCTGACCTGGGGCTCTTTCCGCCCCCTTATCAGGGCCCGCCCGAAGATCCCGCATTTCCGGAACTCCCGCACCGAATAGCGGGCGGATACGGGCGCCCGGAGCAAGCACATTCTTCCGCCGGTTCTCCCGCCGATTCGCCGCATATGCGGTGAACCGAACGGAAAGCGCCCGGACCGGGAAGCCGGCGCGCGGAGGGAGCCCGGCGGCCCCGTGCCGAGTCGCGGATCCCTCCGCCCCGGACCAGACTTGGCGGTGGCCGGGCCCGCGCCGCCCGGCCCCGACCTCTGCCCCCACCCCCGGCACCGCCCAGGTGATCCCCATGCCGATGCCCGTGTTCGGACCGCGGGAGCCGTTCGCCGAACCGCTCAACCGCCTCCTCGGCACCGGCCCCCAGGACCCCCGCCCGGCCGACCGCCCGGTGTCCGCCGGCACGCTCCCGGACGAGTCCGCCCGGGAGCTGCTGTCACTGGCCGCCGGGCGGGCGGCCGCCGACGGCGGCGGGCTGGACACCGGCCACCTGCTGTGGGCCGCCACACGGGTGGGTCCCTCGCGCCGCGTTCTGGCGGACGCCGGGGCGGATCCGGACCGGCTCGCCTCCGACCTGCTCCCGGCCCTCGCCAAGGGCGGCGGCGCCGGGCCCTCCCTGACACCCGCGGCCGAACGTGCCCTGCTGGCGGCCCGTGCGGGCGCCCGCGCCGCCGGCGCGTCCCTGTTCGGCCCCGAGCACCTCCTGGCCGCCCTGCTGGAGGACCCCCGAAGCGGCGCCGGACGGGCGCTGCGCGCCGCGGGCGCCGCGCCCGAGCCGGTGCGCAGGGCTTTCGCCGGCCCGTCCCGTCCCTCCGGCTCGTCCCGCCCGTCCGGCCCCACCCCCGTGCTGGACCACTACGGCCGCGACCTGACCGCACATGCCCGCGAGGGCCGGCTGGACCCGGTGGTGGGGCGCGCGGAGGAGATCGACCAGATCATCGAGGTGCTCTCCCGGCGGACCCGGAACAACCCCGCCCTGATCGGTGAGCCGGGTGTCGGCAAGACCGTGGTCGTGGAGGGCCTGGCCCGGCGGATCGCGGCCGGCGAGGTGCCGCCGGACCTGCGAGGCCGCAGGATCGTCGGCCTGGACCTAGCCGCGCTGGTGGCCGGCGCCCGCCACCGGGAGGAGGTCGAGGAGAGGCTGCGCGCGATCGTCGGGGAGGTCGCCTCCGACGAGCGGATCGTCCTCTTCCTCGACGAGTTGCACACCCTCGTCGGCGCGGGCGCGGGCGCGGGCACGGGCACGGGCATGGGCACGGAGGGCTTTTCCGGCCTCGGCGGCGTCCTGCGAGCCGCGCTCGCCCGCGGCGGGCTGCGCGTCGTGGGCGCCACCACCATCGACGAGTACCGCCGCCACGTGGAGCGGGACATCGCCCTGCACCACCGCTTCCAGCCGATCCTGGTGCCCGAGCCCACCGTCGAGGAGACCGTGCGCATCCTGGAGGGCCTGCGCGGTTCCTACGAGGCCCACCACCAGGTCCGCTTCTCCGACGAGGCGCTGCGCGCCGCCGCCGAGCTCTCCGCACGCCACCTGCCCGAGAGCTTCCTGCCCGCCAAGGCCGTCTCCCTGCTCGACCAGGCCGGCGCCCGCGCGCGGCTGCGCGCTCTCGGCCGCAGCGGCGAGGTCCTGGAGGTCGAGGACCGCCGCGACCTGCTGCGGCGCGAACTCGACCAGGCCCTGGCCCTGGAGGATCTGGAGCGGGCCGCGACGCTGCGCGAGGGCATGCGGGAGCTGGACCTGGAGCGGACCGTCGTCGCCGAGAAGCGCGAGAGTGCCGCCCGGGTGACCGTGGCGGACATCGCCGAAGCCGTCTCCCGCCGCACCGGCGTCCCCGCCGGCCGCCTGGCCCGCGACGAGCGCGAGCACCTGCGGCGCCTGGAGGAGAGGCTGCGCGACCGGGTGGCCGGCCAGGACGAGGCCGTCTCCGCGGTGGCCCGGGCCGTACGGCGGGCGCGGGCGGGGATGAGTGCTCCCGAACGGCCCGCCGCGGCTCTGCTGTTCGCAGGGCCGCCCGGGGTGGGCAAGACCGAACTGGCCAGGGCCCTGGCCGCCGAACTCCTGGGTGACGCGGGCCGATTGGTGCGCTTCGGCACGGGTGCCCTGAGGGAGGGGCGGGGGGAGGCGGGCCGGCTGGACGAGGCCGTACGGCGCAGGCCGCACTCCGTCGTTCTGCTCGACGGGATCGACCGGGCCCACCCGGACGTCCTGGACTCGCTGACGCGACTGCTGGAAGGCGGCCGGCCGGCGGGTGCCCGAGGCCCTGCCGCCGGCTTCCGCGAAACCGTGGTCGTCCTGACCGTCACCGTCGACCCGCGCAGCGTACTGGCCCACTCGGGCGACCCCGGCGCGCTCCGCGCGGAGACCGTGGCGCATCTGCGCGACCGGGTGCGGCCGGAGCTGCTGGAGCGGGTCGACGAGACCGTCTTCTTCCACCCCCTGGCCCGAGGGGACCTGCTGCGCGTCGTCGGACTGCTGCTGGAGGACAGCCGCCGGCTGCTGGCGGCCCAGGGCATCGGCCTGGAGGTCGACCGCAGTGCCCGCGAGTGGCTGATCAACCAGGGCTACCAGCCCGACTCCGGCGCCCACCCGCTGCGCCGCACCGTCCGCACCCACCTGGACGACCGCCTCACCGACCTGATCCTCGACGGGGCCCTGCGCGCGGGCGACACGGTGCTGGTGGGCATCGACGAACACGGTCTGACCTGCGAGGTCGCCGACCGGCACGGGTGAGGGAGCCGTGGCCGGGAACGGCGCCGTGGCCGGGAACGGCGTACGGCCGCCGCCCCGGCCACGGCGCCCGGGCCGTCAGCGGCGGGTCACAGGGACCGCTCCAGGCGCTCGGCCATCAGCCGGGTGAAGCGGGCCGGGTCGCCGGGAAGGCCGCCCTCCGCCAGCAGCGCCATGCCGTGGACGAGTTCGGCCATGCCGTCCAGGTCCGGCGCGGAAGCGCCGTCCGCATGCGCCTTGCGCAGGCCCGTGATCAGCGGATGGTCGGGGTTGATCTCCAGGATGCGCTTGCTCTCGGGCATCTCCTGGCCCATGGCGCGGAGCATGCTGCGCAGGCCGGGCGTCATGTCGTCGGCGTCCGAGACGACGCACGCGGGCGAGACGGTCAGCCGGGAGGACAGCCGCACCTCCTTGACCTCGTCGCCGAGCCGCTCGGTCAGCCACTCCAGCAGTCCGGCGTACTCCTCGCGCTGCCGCTCCCGCTCCTCCCGGGCCCGCTCCTTCTCCTCCTGGGTGCCGAGCTCGGCCTCCCCCTTGGCGATGGAGAGCAGCTTCTTCCCCTGGAAGTCGGGCACCGCGTCGACCCACACCTCGTCGACCGGGTCGGTCAGGACGAGCACCTCAAGTCCCTTGTCCCGGAAGGCCTCCATGTGCGGGGAGCTCTCCACCGCGCTCCGGGACGGGCCGGTGAGGTAGTAGATGTGCTCCTGGCCCTCCTTCATCCGCTCCACGTACTCCTGCAGCGTCGTCGTCTTCTCCGCGTCGTGGGTGGAGGCGAAGGAGGAGGCCGCCAGGATCGCGTCGCGGTTGTCGGGGTCGTTGATCAGGCCCTCCTTGACGACCGCGCCGAACTCCCGCCAGAAGTCCGCGTACTTCTCGGGCCGCGCCGTCCTCATCTCCTTGAGGGTGGACAGCACCTTCTTCGCCAGCCGCCGGCGCATCAGCTGGATGTGGCGGTCCTGCTGGAGGATCTCGCGGGAGATGTTCAGCGACAGGTCCTGGGCGTCGACCACGCCCTTGACGAAGCGCAGGTAGGTCGGGACCAGCTCCTCGCACTCCTCCATGATCAGGACGCGCTTGACGTAGAGCTGCACGCCGCGCCGGTCCCGGGAGAGGACGCCCTGCGGCGGCCGCGCGGGCAGGAAGAGCAGCGCCTGGTACTCGAAGGTGCCCTCCGCCTGGACGCGGATGGTCTCCAGCGGGTCGGTCCAGTCGTGGCTGATGTGCCTGTAGAGCTCGTGGTACTCCTCGTCGGAGACCTCGCCGCGGGGCCGGGCCCACAGGGCCTTGCGGGAGTTGATCGTCTCCGGCTCGGGCTTCCCGCCGCCCCCGCTCTCCCCGTCCCCGTCCCCGTCCTCGGCCTTCGCACCCTCTTCGGCGCCCGCCTCGACCAGGCGGATGGGCCAGGTGATGAAGTCGGAGTAGCGCTTGACGATCTCCCTGATCTTCCAGGGGGCCGTGTAGTCGAAGAGGCGGTCGTCGGTGTCCTCGGGCTTGAGCCTCAGGATGACCGACGTGCCCTGGGGCGCGTCGTCGACCGTCTCGATCGTGTACGTGCCCTCGCCGGTGGACGTCCAGCGGGTGCCCGACTCCTCCCCGGCGCGGCGGGTCAGCAGCGTGACCTCGTCGGCCACCATGAAGGCGGAGTAGAAGCCGACGCCGAACTGCCCGATCAGCGCCTCCGCCGAAGCCGGGTTCCCTGTCTCCCCGGCCTTCTGCGCCTCCTCCAGCTTCCGCACGAACTCCGCGGTGCCGGACTTCGCGATCGTCCCGATCAGCCCCACGACCTCCTCGCGCGACATCCCGATGCCGTTGTCGCGCACGGTCAGCGTGCGGGCGTCCTTGTCGGTCTCGATCTCGATGTGCAGGTCGGAGACATCGGCCCCCAGCGAGTCGTCGCGCAGCGCCTCGATGCGGAGCTTGTCGAGCGCGTCGGAGGCGTTGGAGACCAGCTCTCTCAGGAACACGTCCTTGTTCGAGTAGATCGAGTGAACCATCATCCGCAGAAGCCGGCTGGCCTCCACCTGGAACTCGAACGTCTCGGCCGTCATCGTCGTGGATTCCCCCACCAGTCGTCGTCCGTGCCCGGCGGGCCCCGCGCCGCCGGACGGCGCGGGGCCCGCCGGGAATGCCTTTCCCTGCGATGTTATGCCGGACGGGCCGCCGGTCCACGCACACCGGATGGCGCCGGACCGGCCGCCGGCTCAAGCACCGGACGGGGTTTCCGTGGAACCCTGACGGGATTCCGTGAACCGTGGGTGAGGAACGCCTCGCTGTCGGCAACATGTCCCTCTAACGAACGAGGCGAGGAGACGCATCACCACCATGCAGGCCAAGGAGACCCTTTTCGTCGGGCTCGTGCAGGGACGGACACAACAGTTCCAGGTCCCTCTCTACCAGCGGACGTACTCTTGGACGGAGAAGCAACTGACGCAGTTGTGGCGGGACATCGTCGAGTAGGCCGAACTGCTGGGGGAGGGAGACAGGGCGAGCAAGCACTTCCTCGGCTCTGTCGTACTGGCGCCGTCACCGCAGAACGAGGCGACGTTCCCCCGCTGGCTCGTCGTGGACGGCCAGCAGCGGCTGACCACCCTCTGCCTCGCCCTGGCCGCGATCCGCGACCACATCGCCGGTACCCAGCCGGACGAGGCCGAGCGAATCAACGAGGACTATCTGATCAACAAGCGCAAGAAGGGCGATGACCACTTCCGCCTGCTGCCCACCCAGGCCGACCGGCCGCAGTTCGCCGCCCACATCCACGGCACTCAGGCCGAGCACGCCGCCGGTGACCGCATCGCCGCTGCCTACAGCTTCTTCCGGCGCAAGCTCGTCGAAGCGGCCGATCCCGCGGCTTCCCAGGATGTGTTCCGCATCGAGCAGGCGATCACCTCCCGGCTCACTCTGGTGTCGGTGACCGCCGACCACGGCGACAACGTGCACCGCATCTTCGAGTCGCTCAACAACACCGGGCTCAAGCTCAGCCAAGCGGATCTACTGCGCAACTACCTGTTCATGCGGCTGCCTGAGCGCGGGGAGCACGTCTACGAGACCCACTGGCTGCCGCTGCAGGAGAGCCTGAGCAACGACGAACTCGAACAGCTCATGTGGTTGCAACTGGTACTCGACGGAGACGACCGGGTTCGCCGCCAGGATCTTTACGCCGCCCAGCAGAAGCGCTTCGAGAGCGAGAAGGCGGGTGAGGCGGAGATCGAGGCGTACATCAGGGAACTGCACCGCCGCAGCGCCCACTTCCGCAGGCTGATCCATCCCGGGGAAGAGGCTGACGCGTCGGTCCGCGCCCATCTGCGGCGGCTGGACGCCTGGCAGGCCGTCGTGACCTACCCCGCGCTGATGCTCCTGCTCGACCGACGGGAGCGCGGGGAGATCGACTCCGCCGAGACGGCGCGCGCCATGTCGTACGTCGAGAGTTTTCTGGTGCGCAGGATGATTTGCCGGGTACCGACGAACAACCTCAACCGGATCTTCCAGTCCGTGCCCGCGCAGCTCCCGCTCGACCTGCCGGTGGCCGACGGCCTGCACCAGCTCCTTTCCGCCGAGAACCGGTTCTGGCCCGATGACGACGAGTTGCGCGGGAAGATCCGGACGGCGCCCTTCTACCAGTACGGGCGCTGGGATCAGCGCAAGCTGGTGCTGCAACGGCTGGAGGAGAGCTACGAGCATCCCGAGCCGGTCGATTTCGCCGCCGCGCAGTTGACCATCGAGCACGTGATGCCGCAGTCGCCCGGCGACGAGTGGCTGCGGATGCTGGCCGATGATGCGGCCGATGAGGAAAGCCCGGAGGAGCTGCACGCGAGGCTGCACCATACGCTCGGGAACCTGACCCTGACGGCTGTGAACGCGGAACTCTCCAACCGTCCCTTCGAACGCAAACAGGACCTGCTGCGGGGCAGCCATCTGGAGATGAACCGCCGCATCGCCGCCACCGGACGCTGGGGGGCGAAGGAAATCCTGGCCCGAGCCGACGAACTCGCCGAACGCGCGATCGCGCTGTGGCCGGCCCCGTTGCAGGGCGTCGGCCGCGCGGAGCGCAGCCGCGACTGGAATCTCGCCCACCAAGTCCTCGCCGCGCTCCCGCACGGCACCTGGACGTCCTACGGCGATCTGGCCGCGTTTCTCGGCTCCGGCGCCCAGGCCGTAGGCAACCACCTGGCCAACACTCCCGGCGTGGTCAACGCGTACCGGGTGCTCAACGCCGACGGCAAGGTCTCCGACAAGTTCCGCTGGACCTCACAAGACGAGAGCGGCGAAGTCCAGTCCCGGCTGATCGCCGACGGCATCCACTTCACCGCCAGCGGCGCCGCCGACCCGGCCCAACGGCTCACCTCCGACGATCTCGCCCTCCTGCTCTCCGGCACCGAGGGCCGGGAGGAAGAGGAGGAGACGGGAGGCGGCGAAGCCGTGCGGCACCCCACCGAGAACCGGGGCGGGGAGACCCGCGCCGAGCGGTTCGCCCGCCAACTCGCGGCGAACGACACCCCCGAGACCGTCACCGCCGTGCGCTCGGTGCTCGCCCGCTGGGAGGAACTGGGCGGCTGGGTCGGCCACGGCTCAGGGCGCGTCACCACCAGCGCATTTCTCATGCTGGGTGAGCAGGGCAATCCCGGCTATGGTGTCTGGCCGATGACGCTCTACCCGGGCGGCGGGCGCGGCGGTACGGCGGAAGTGGTTTTCCAACACCTCGCGTCACGCGAGCCGTTCACCGACCGGGCACTGCGCGCCGAGTTCCTCAAGCGCCTCAACGAGTTGGAGGGCGTCGACATCCCTGAAGGCAAGTTGGAACTGCGGCCCAGTTTCCGGCTCGCGGTACTGGAGGACGACCACAACCGCGAATTGCTCTGCGAGACACTAGCCTGGTTCCGTCAGTGCTGGGAGAACAGGGAAGCGGTCTGAAGACCTCGCCGGAGGTTGCCCCAGGAGCCGCCCACCCGTCCGCCGGGGAGCGGACGAGCGGACGGCTCGCTCCGTTCACACCGGCCAGGAGTCGGCCGGGTCGTCCAGCCAGGCCCGCTGCCCCTGCGGCGTGACGGTCAGGCCGAACCGCTCGTACCCCGGCCTGCCCCGCTCCCGCCACCAGCGGTGGGCGGCCTCGACCTCGTCCCACAACCGGCGGGGCCCGGACTGCCACACGCGCGCAGCCCCTCCGTCGCGGAACATCACGCAGGCCCAGGAGCGGTCGGTCAGCCCGTACCACCACACCGGCCGGGCCCCGTCCCGCTTGTCGGCGACGACGCACCGGCAGTCCGGCACCCGGAGCCCGAGCGCGAAGTGTCCCGGCTCGAACCGCTCCCCGGCGAACTCTCCCTCCGGCAGCGCGGTGGACGACTCCTCGCCGTCGGCCACGCCGCCCGTGACGTACTCGGAGTGGGCCGGGGACGGCGGACGCTGGGAGCGCAGCTTCATGAACTCCACCGGCCCGGTGAAGAAACCCGACGCGCTCTCCCCGTCGCGGGAGACGGTCAGCCGGGCGACCGCGTCGCCGTTGCCGTAGTGCGTCCCCCACGGGGCGACGACCAGGCCGCCGGGACGGCACTGCTCCACCCAGGCGTACGGGACGGACCGCAGCCCGCACGTGGCGATGATCCGGTCGTAGGGCGCACCGTCGGAAAAGCCCCGCGAGCCGTCGCCGTGGACGACGCGGACGGGCAGGCCGAAGATCTCCAGCGCCCTGCGCGCGGCGGCGGCCACCGCCTCGTCCACCTCCACCGTCACCACGTTCACCGTGCCGAGGCGGTGGGCCAGGAGCGCCGCGTTCCAGCCCGTGCCCGCGCCGATCTCCAGCACCCGGTGGCCCGGCCGCACCTCCAGGTCCCGGAGCATCCGGAAGACCACGGACGGCATGGACGCCGAGGAGGTGGGCTCCCGCCCCGGCGCCGTGCCGGTGTGCCGGCCGTCGTCCCACTGGATGACGACGGGTACGTCGGCGTCGGCGTACCGGGCCCAGGCGTCCGGGTCCTGTGCCATCGACACGGCGACGCTGCGGCCCGCTTCCATGTCGTAGGGCCAGATCAGCTCCGGCAGGAACGCCGGCCTGGGCACGGCCGCGAAGGCGGGCGCCCAGTCCGAGGAGAGGACGCCGCCCGCCATGAGGGAGCGTGCCAACTCCAGGCGGCCGGGTCGCTGCCCGGCCGTGCCGGTGCTTTCCGCGTCCCCCGCGCTCTGCGCGCTCTCCGCGTTTTCGGTGTGCTCGGTGCTCATCGGCCGGTGACCGCCTTGGGCGGATTGGGGACGCCGGGGCCGCCATCCGGAGTGGGCGGCTGGTGCGGGCCGGGGTACGGCTCCCCCGGCAGCTTGTCGCCGCCGCCGTCGGCACCGATGGCGGCATGGCCGTTGTGCTGCGTCCGGTTCGTCATGTTCCCTCTCCTCGCTGTCATGTGTTTCCGGACCCGGCCCCGAACGAGGCCGGGGTCTATCGGGCAGGGGCGCGGTCCCGTTGCCGCAGGGCCTCCCACACCAGGGCGTTGAGCTTCCGGACGCAGTCCTCGCAGGCGTACAGCTCGGCCTGCTGCCCCTCGGTTTGCACCGGCCCGAGCCACACCACCGGCACCTGCGGCCGGAGGCAGTAGAGCCAGCACCGCCCGGTGGTCCAGGTGCGGGGCCTCACCGGCAGCGCTGCTCGCTGTGCCGGTTCGCCGCCCGCACCCCCGCGCTCAACTGCTCCTCGGGCGTGGGCAGGCGGGTGTTCTCCGGCAGGCACTCCCACTCCCGGCCTCCGCCGGGCGGGCGGAGGAAGTACCGCCCGCCGCTCCTGCCCATCAGCTCGCCGATCCGGTCGCGCGTGGTGTCCACGAGGTACGTCGCCATGCCTGCTCCTGTGCTGTGTGCGGTGGCTTTCCGTATCCACCCACTCACAGATTGCTGCCGCGGCGGTACGCTCAACAGGGCTTCCAGCTCTCCAGAGAGAGCTGGAGAGAAGGGGTGTTGAGCACATGCGACGCGGCGGCGGGATCGACCGTCCTTACTCGCCACAGGAGTTCTACGGTGCGGAGCTTCAGCGCAAGCGCGAGAACAAGGGCCTCACGCAGGCCCAACTCGGCGAGATGGTCGTCATCTCGCCGCAGATGATCGCCCACTTCGAGGCCGGCAGGCGCAAGCCCCGGCCGGAGGACGCCTGCCGGATCGACCAGGCACTGGGCACGGACGGCTTCTTCGAACGCATGCGCCGCTCACTGGACGAGGGGCGCTTCGCCGATCACTTCGCGGCTGCCGCCGAGATGGAGAAGCTGGCCTGCGTGATCAAGACCTACGGAGCGTCGCTCGTCCCCGGCATCCTCCAGACCGAGGCGTACGCGCGGGCCGTCTTCCGTGCTGGTACCCCGGTCTATACACACAAGGATGTAGAGCGACGGGTCGCCAACCGGATGGAGCGTGCCCGCATCCTCGACGACCCCAACTCCCCGGTTCTGTGGACCCTGCTGGACGAGTCGATCCTCCGGCGTCCCATCGGCGGACGCGGCGTGATCGCGGAGCAGTTGGAGCACGTCGCCGAGATGGGGCGCAGCGGACGGGTACGGGTCCATGTGCTCCCCTTCTCCGCAGGTGCGCACGCACTGCTGGAGAGCATGGTCACCCTTATGCGGTTCACCGACGCCCCTCCTGTGGCCTACGTTGAAGGCCTGCGCACCGGGCGTGTCATGGATGACCCGGACATGGTCGAGGCCTGCCAGTCGGCCTACGACCTCGCCCTGGGCGATGCCTTGTCGTCGGAGGAGTCACTGGCCCTGCTAGAGGCCGTGTCGGAGGAGTACAAGCGATGATCAACGAGCACAGCCTGATCTGGCGCAAGTCCAGCTACAGCGGGGCGAGCAACGGCGACTGCGTCGAGGTCGCCGACGGGCTTCCCGGCGCGGTCCCCGTACGGGACAGCAAGAACCCCGGCGGCCCGGCACTGGTCTTCCCCGGGCGGGCGTGGGACGCCTTCGTGGAAGGGATAAAGGGGCGCGCGCGTCTCTGACTCCTGAGCCGCCGGCGGAGCGAGCACCTCGGCTAGGGCAGACGGGTTCGATTCCCACCCGCCCTGGCCGTCGGTGTCCGGCAGCCGGGGCGCAGCCCTGTCAACCGCACCGGGCCGGCCCCCCGCCGCCATCGGCCTGCGTCACTGGCCCACCCGCCCGTCGACGCACTCGCGCAGCAGGTCCGCGTGCCCGCAGTGGCGGGCGTACTCCTCGATCCTGTGCACCATCAGCTCCCGGACCGCGATCTCGTCCTTGCCCACGCGCTCGCCCAGGTCCGGGTGCTGGGCCAGCGCGGCGTCGGTGGCTGCCTGTTCGCGCTCCAGGTCGGCGTACGCGGCGTCGACCACGGCCTGGTCGGCGACGGCTCCGTCGAAGTCCGCGTCCTTCTCGCCGTACAGCTTCGGCAGCGGCTCGCCGTCACCGATCCAGTTGCGCCAGTCCCGTTCCACCTCGGCGAGGTGCCGGAGCAGACCGAGCAGCGACATCGTCGACGGCGGGACCGAGCGGCGGGCCAGTTGCTCGGCGTCCAGGCCCTCGCACTTCATCCGCAGGGTGGTGCGGTAATCCTCCAGGAACTCCCGCAGTGTCGCGAGTTCACCTTCCGGGCCGGGGCCTTCTCTGTCGCGGGGGTCGTCGTCCGGGTCGGCCCACATGTCGGGGTGGACGGTCGCCTGGGTCCATCGCGCGGGTTGGTCGCTCATGCTCCCCATGCTCGTCCGTGACGGCCCGTGCCCGCCACCGAGTTCTCTCCGGGGCGGCGCCGCCGTGGTCTTCCGGACCGGGACGCCGACGTCGCCCCGCCGCCGACCGCTCCCGCTCTACGCCCCGTAGGTCTTCCTCCAGCGTGCGCGGTGTTCCCGGTCGCCCTGACCCGCGCCGTTGACACCGGCCAGGGCGGGCAGGGAGGTGCCGTTGTTCCACAGGCCCAGGTGATCGCGGTGCACGGCGAGGATGCCGTGTTCCACTGCCAGCGCCTGGGAGGGCCCGCTGAAGCGCGAGGTCGTCACGAAGACGGCCACATCGGCCCCGAAGTGCACCTTCGCTCCCATCAGGTCGCGCATCTCGCGGCTGGCGACGGTGCGGGTCGGCGCGTACCGCTTGCACTGGACGACCATCGTGCGGCCGTCCGGGAGCCGGCCGACCACGTCCGCGCCGTTGTCGTGGGAGCCGCCCACGCGCCGGACCTCGGTGCAGCCGTCCCGGCGGCACAGCCCGGCCACCAGTTCCTCGAACTCGGTGCCGGACATCGCGTCCACCTCGGCCAGCGTCCGGCGTCCGGCGGCCACCGCGTCCGCCCGGCGCCACTCCCGGTCCCCGCCCCGGACGATCCGGTCGGTGCGCCACAGCCACCACACCAGGCCGCCGAGGCTCGCGGCGATCGCGGTCCCCAGGAGGTACGGCCAGACGGCCGACCAGGAGGCGGCGAGCAGGAGCAGCACCGCCGCGCCACCGGCGACCGCCGCCTTCCGCCTGGCGGCCTCGCGTCTGCGCCGCGCCGCCGAGCCGCGTCCGCGACCTCCACGGCCACCACGGCCCCCACCGCCGCCTCCACTACGAGCAGCCATCCCGGCCCCCTCTCCCCCGCGATCCGCGCAGCAGTCTGGACAGCGGGGAGGGCGGGTTGGAAGGGCGCCCCTCGGCCATGGCCGGAAACCGTGCGGCCGCACTCGGCCTCGGGCGAGCCGGGCGACCTGGAGGGCGGGACCGTACGCGTCGAGGTCTGGAGCGCCCCGGGCAACGGCCCGTCCACCGTCCAGGTGGGCTCGGGCTCCGTCCTGGCCATCCCCTTCGCCTGACCGCCGACCGCTGACCGGGGCGTCCGGCGGCGCGGCGCGTCCCTCGCGCGCCGCGCCGCCGGACGCCCCGGGTTCCGTCTCTCCGGCCGGCGCCCTGCCCGGACGAGCATGGCGGCGAGGTGGAGCACGGTCCGGGAGGTGAGGGCGAGTCCGCTCACGCCCGGTCGTGGGCTGGGATTGCCGCCGGGGCGGGGCGGCGTCAACATGGGAGCCGGGACGGAGGCGGGGATCACAGGGGAGGGGATGGCGGTGGGAGACGACCGCTCGTGGTGGCGTGCCCTGTCAGGTCGCAAGAAGCAGCGGGAGGAAGGCGCTGTGGACGCCGACGAGCGGGAGCGGTCCTCGGCCGGTGCCTCGGGCTCACCGCTGAACACGGCGCGGGAGCTGATGAGGCGGGGGGCGGAGACCGGCGAACCGCGGGCCATGCTGCTGCACGGCATGTATCTGAGGGACCTGGACGAAGACTACGCCGAGGCGGAGCGCTGGTTACGCGCGGCCCTGGACGGTCGGTCGGCGGGTGCCGCGGGAGAACTGGGCAGGCTGCTGCTGCTCCAGAACCGTGACGAGGAGGCCGAACCACTGCTCAACTCGGCTGTGGAGGCGGGAGACAAGGCAGCCATGGTCCCACTCAGCCTCGTGCTCCTGCGGAACGGCGACCGGGAAGGGGCGCGTGCCGTGGCCTCACGGGCCGCCGACCATGGACGCGAGCACGCACGGGACCTTCTCGCCCGCATCGATGCCGGCTGGGACGGCTGGACAGATGATGCGGAGGATGCCACCGGGCCCGCCGGGTAGGAGTGTCTCTTCGGCAGGTCGCACCGACACCGCCCCGGCGGTGTCGGGACGCTCCGCACACGACCGCGCGAGCACGTTGAGCGCATGGGCGAGACCCGCCTGATGTGTGACGCGAAGGGTCGTGTGGACACGGCGGATCAGCATGCCGGCCGACAGCCGTTCCAGGACTCGCATGAGCGCGTCGAGCCGGGCCGGGTCGTTCTCGTGGTGGCGCAGCGCAGCCCGCGTCCCGGCTCCACCAGGAGAGCCGCCGCCGACCGCGGGCGCCAAGCGCGGTTTCCGCAGGTCGGTCCACGATGTGCCAGGCGAGGGGCGGTCGTCGTCCGGAACCGCCGCCCGTTGGATCACCGGGCCGAACCCCGCCGGGCCGCCACCATGGCCTGGTCGTGGGCACGTAGGCGGACCCTCCCCTCACCCGGACGGCGGGCCCTCGATCCGGTGCCGGACATCGCCGAGACGCTCCACGACGCCGGCGGAAGTACCGTCTGCACCGGAGGATCGAGCGGCGTACGTCCTGCGAGCCCGGACAACACAGAGTGCGGACCGGGATGGACCCCGACCCGCACTCCGTTGCTGGATCGCTCGTGTCCGAGGGGGAATTGGACGGATACCCCACGGGCGGCGCCGCTTACCACCGAACTGGAAGAGGACAGCGAACCTCCCGCTTCAGGGGAAACCTGACGCCCATCGCTCCCATCCCCGACCGTCTTGCGAACTGTTCCAGACTTCAAAGTCATCTCTCGTTGTGCATGCACCGACCGGCGCATGCTGAAGCTGCCCAAGCAGTCTGTTCTCTACCAGCCACCGCGCTGGTCACTCATCGTCTGTGTCATTAACCTCGAAGTTTCGTGACGGGCCGCCGACGGAGTCGGTGGCCCGTTTTCGTGCCGTGCGCTGAGGGTGGGCAGGCCGAGGGCCCGAGTGTCGTCTCGGGGTGGCGCCGGGTTCCACTGCTCCGGGTGGTGAAGGGCTGCCGTAGGGATGGGTGAATCCGCTGGTCAGACGGAGTTCGGCAGGAGTGCGAGCCGTTCGAGTGCGGCGGTGATGTAGCCGGTCCAGGGCCAGTGCCGGGCCAGGAGGAGGATCCGCCGGCGGCCGGTGGTGACGAGTTGTCCGGCCGCGGTGAACAGGCGCAGCCGCAGGCAGCGGGGCTCCCAGAGCCTGGCCTTGCCGGTGAGCGCGAGCATGAGCATCCTCCCCCAGACTTCGTCCGGGGATACCCCCAGCCAGCAGGTCGAGGGCGAGCTGCACGATCTCCAGCCAGATCTTGTTCTGGACTGTGGTGTGGAGGGGCAGGTTACGCAGGCCGGTGGCCCGGATCCGGTCCTCCACCCGGGCCCGTAGCCGGTGACGGAGCTCGAGCTCGGCGATCGGCCGGCCGACGGTGTTGGTCGCGAAGCACGTGATCCGCATGCCGTCCGCATCCGTAATTCTCAACTGGGCGCCGGGATGAGGCCGTTCCTTTCGGACGATCAGTCGCATGCCCGTGGGCCAGCCGTCCTGCAGCTTGCCGGTGAGCTCGGCGACCCAGGCCCTGCCACGGACCTCACCATTGGTCTCGACGGCCGCCGTACAGGCCGAGGCGGGGACCTTCAGCACGTGTTCGTGGATCGCCTCGGTGACCGTCATGCCGACCGAGTAGGACAGCCATCGTCCTCACCTGGCGAGCCAGGGCACGAAGCCGTGGGTGCCGCCGGCGGAGTCCGTGCGGATCAGCGTCTGCCGCCCGCGCCGGTAGGTCTTCGGCAGTTGGGCCAGGGCGAGCTGGGCGGTGGTGATGTGGTCGGCTGCCGTACCGGACTGCCTGGACTCAGGGACAGAACGCGTGATGGTCCGCCGACTCCGTCGGCGGACCATCACGAAAGATCGAGGCTAGACCGAAAGGCACTGAGGAAACTTCACTGAGTCAATCCTCATCAGATCGACCATCCTGATGATTTTGCGTCGAATTATTCAATAGGCAAGCCCTTCATGTTTCAATAACCAGAAGGCGAGCAGAGATCCTCCGAGTGACACGGCGAGCAAGGTCGACTCCCAAGCGCCTGACACGAGAACCCCTTAATTAAGACCTACTCCGCACCCTCACGGATGGTGACGTCAAATTCAACTGCATCGAATTCCATCGCCCCCGGCCCATCACTACAGAAGAATTTATAACGGCTGCGACTGCGGGTTTCACAAACGAGCCCCGCACTACCAAGCCATGCCTCCCTTTCACCGAATCGACCACGCCAACAATTCCACACAGAAAGACCGACTCCCCCTCTTCCAGTGACCCGAAAATCAAGTTCCCTAGGAGCTGAATCCATCCAGAGGGCAATTCCGGAGTGACGCACGCTGTTAACCTCCAACTCGCCTCCCTTGACTTCCAGACAAATTCCCTGCACTGGTTCACGCTTAAAGCTCCGAACGAAAATAGACCCAGAACCCTCCCCCTCTTCAATTGGAATTTCGTACGCCATTCGAACGGTTCGCCCGCCGACATTGACAGGCTTCCCCTCCGATGCGCGAAACAATTCATCCAATCGGGGGAAATCTCCCTCGCTCATCATTACCTCTTTTTCAGTTGGCGGTATGGGTCAAAGAGTGCATGTTCATCGGGCCAACGCAGCGTCGACAGCATTCCGCCATCTCGGTTCGGTATCAGCTCGTGGTTCAACTCCATAGACTCCTTGGCGCCGTCTGGTGTCATACGCTGCGGAGCTGAACCACGCTTATACGAGCACGTTTGCTGCTTCCCACTGATCCGCTGCATCCGGCTCTGCAGCCTCATTCTTCCAGAACCGATTCAGCATGGTCGAGAGCGTTGGAGGCTTTCCGTTTCTACCAGGGAGAGAGTGGTCATCACCGACACGCCACCTCTTGCGTGATCCTGCACCCCTTGCGCCAGCCCCGGCTATACCCGCCCCTGCAACAGGGCCAGCCGTGATGCCTCCGCCATCATGCCCCACTAGGGATTCAACAAATCCAGGGGGAGCATGAAAGAGTTCAAAAGCAAAGAAAGCGCGCCGCTCTTCAGTGCACTCCAGTACGGCATAACAAACATCAGTCCCCGCTATAGCAGTACGCTGGATAGGGGCTAGACCAGCGTAAGCGTGACCTACCGAGATAGCCTTGCAAGCACGACTGAAAGCCTACTCGAAACCATCCGGTTCGGGACCAGGAATTTGCAGGGTTTCGAACCAAGTCACACCAGCACTAGAGAAGGAGTTTCCGCCGCCGCAATTGCTGTTGCATGGGTGGTTTCTTGTGGGGGCTGGTGCGTTCCCGAGGGTTTTTCCGTTCCCGCCATGGTGGGGAGGCTCGGGCATAGGGTCACCGTCGTCGGGACATGCCTATCTGCCTCCGCCGCAGTCAAGTCCGAGTCCGGTGGGGTCGGTGAAGGTGAGGGGGTTGTTGATGCTGTAGCTGTAGCCGTTGAGGGTTTGGGCCTTGTCGGTTTCCAGGAGGGGGTCGGCGCTGATGAACTGGCCGATGGTCGGGTCGTACTGGCGGGCGCCGATGTGGGTGAGGCCGGTAGTGGCGTCGTCGGTTTTGCCGAGGAACCCCTTGTCGTCGGGCCAGGTGCCGCCGGTGGGGGTGCCGCGTTCGGCCCCGAAGGGGGAGGTGTAGCGCTTGGTGAATTTCTGGGTGCCAGGTGTGATGGCCAGGCTGGAGGTGTTGTGGTGGTCGCTGACGAGGTAGGTGAGTTTGTTGGTGCCGGAGGCGTTGGTACGGATGGCGACGGTCAGGTCACCGGCTGCGTAATGGCGCTGGGCCCAGGTGGTGCCGTCAGCGCGGAGGTGGAGTTCGGTGGCGCCGGCGTACAGCACCCGCTCGCCGTCCTCGGTGTCGCGGATGAGGAGGGTGCCGTCGGCGTCGTAGAGGTAGTCGGTGGAGGTGGTGTCCTCGGTGAGCTGGGTAAGCCGGCCTTCGCCGGACCAGGTGAGGTCCTGAGCGACGGTCCTGCCGGGGCGGGTGCGGGTGGTGCCGGTCAGGATTCGGGGTCGAGAGCCATCCACGACATCTCCCTCGGCTACACCACCTCGATGCGATGGAACCACCCAGGACAAGTGGATCATCCCCAAGCGGATCGTCCACACCCCGCTCATCGACGACGACACCTTCGCCCGGGTCCAAGAGTCCTGGGCACCCGGGCCCGCACCGGCACCGCTCACGTCGTTCACCGCACCCGCAACCCGTACCTTTTCCGCGACCGCATCGTCTGCGAGGCGTGCACGCGACGGATGCAGGCTCAGTGGTCTCACGGCGACGCCTACTATCGTTGCCGTTTCCCCGAGCAGTAAGCGCTGGCCAACCGCGTGGCCCACCCGCGCAACGTCTATCTGCGCGAGAAGTGGGTCCCCCCCGCTCGACGACTGGCTGACCAGAGTGTTCCAGCCTCATCGTCTGGACGGGACCATCGATCTGATGGCCTCCGCCGAAGCCCCCCCCCGCCCGCGCCCGCGCCGAGGTCGCCGCCGCGGAAGCGGCCCGCGCTCGGATCGCCTAGTGCGACTCGAAGCTCACCCGGTACCGCACCGCGCTGGAGGCGGGGGCCGACCCCGTCGTGGTGGCCCGGTGGATCACCGAGGCCCAGGCTGAACGCGCACGCGCCGAATCCCAGCTGCACACGGCCACCCAGGGCACCGGCACTCGCATGTCCCGCGACGACATCGCCGCCCTGGTCCACTCCGTCAGTGATCTCGCCGCTGCCGTCCGTCAGGCCGACCCCGAGGACAAGGCCGAGCTCTACCGCCGCCTCGGGCTTCAGCTCGCCTACGCCCCCTGCCGGCAGACCGTACGGGTGACGATCAGTCCCGTACCCGGCGTCCTTCGAAAGCAGAAACCCCGCGGGCTCGACGAGGCCACGGGGTTTTCGATGTGTGTCCGAGGGGGGACTTGAACCCCCACGCCCGATAAAGGGCACTAGCACCTCAAGCTAGCGCGTCTGCCATTCCGCCACCCGGACCGGTGTGCGACCAGCGGCCTCACGGCCGCGGCGACGGGGAACACCATACCAAGTTTTCACGGCGCCTCTCACATGCATAAGCCGTGGTCCGGTGGGGTGCCGGGGCGGCCGGGCCAGGGTCGTCGGAGCCGGGTCCGGCAGCCCGGCGGCCCGCGCCCCGCTTACGGACGTGGACGGCCGGGCGGCGGGTGAGGGTACGGCGGAAGCGGTGCGGCAGCACAATGGGAACGGCCGCGGCGGAGGGCGCCGCGGCCGTGAAGCGTCGACCGAGGCAGGACTGATTTCCATGGGCCGAGTCACCGAACGCCGCCGTGTCGTCCGCCTGCGCGACGGCGTGGTGAGCGAGCGCCCGGACACCCTGGTGGCCGAGGAGCCGCTGGAGATCCGCCTGAACGGCAAACCGCTGGCGATCACCATGCGCACGCCCGGCGACGACTTCGCCCTGGCCGCGGGCTTCCTGGTCAGCGAGGGCGTGCTGGGGCGCCCGGAGGAGCTGGCGAACATCGTCTACTGCGCCGGCGCCACCGAGCAGGCCGACGGCACCACCCGCAACAGCTACAACGTCGTCGACGTGCGCCTGGCCCCCGGCGTGCCAATCCCCGACATCACCCTGGAACGCAACGTCTACACCACCTCCTCGTGCGGGCTGTGCGGCAAGGCCAGCCTGGACGCGGTACGCACCACCGCCCGCTGGCCCATCGGCGGCGGGCACGAGGACGGTGACGGGGACGGGAGCGGGGAGGGCGGGGGCTTCCCTCCGCTGGAGCCGGAGGTGCTCGCCGCGCTGCCCGACCGGCTGCGCGCCGCCCAGCGGGTGTTCGACCGCACCGGCGGCCTGCACGCGGCCGCCCTGTTCTCCCCGGAGGGGGAGCTGCTGGACCTGCGCGAGGACGTCGGCCGCCACAACGCCGTCGACAAGCTCGTCGGACGCGCCCTGACCCGGGGGGACCTGCCGCTGTCGCGCACCGTGCTGCTGGTCTCGGGGCGCGCCTCGTTCGAGCTGGCGCAGAAGGCGGTGATGGCCGGGGTGCCCGTACTGGCGGCCGTCTCCGCGCCGTCCTCCCTGGCCGTCGACCTGGCCGCCGAGACGGGGCTGACCCTGGTCGGCTTCCTGCGGGGGGCGTCGATGAACGTCTACGCCGGTGAACACCGCGTCGCGCTCGGTGTGTCCGGCGCGCCCGGCGCGCCCGGCGCGCGGCGTGCCTGAGGGCGGCGAAACCGGCGCGCCCGTGGGCACGTCCCACCGGAGAGGAGGGGGCACCGCACGGGAGATTCGGTGGAGAGGGCCGGGATGAACGGTGACGGCCCGGCACGGACTTCCCGAAACGACCGCATTCACACCGTCAGGCCGTATCACATCCCTTCCCGGGCGGCCCGCGCATCCGATACGGTCGGCCCGCTGTGAGTCCCCCACGCCACAGCGCGACGAGGAGCGGCACGTGCGCGAGTTCACCGTCCCGGCCCTGGCGACGGAGCCTCAGATCGGAGGGCTGGCCGACACCGTCTTCGACCGCGCCGACGCCGACCCGCGCCAGGTGGTGATGGCGCGCAAGGACGCCTCCGGCGCCTGGCGGGACGTGACCGCCGCGGAGTTCCGCGACCAGGTGCTGGCACTGGCCAAGGGGCTGCTCGCCGAGGGCGTGCGCTTCGGCGACCGGGTGGCGATCATGTCCCGCACCCGCTACGAGTGGACGCTGTTCGACTTCGCCCTGTGGTCGGTCGGCGCCCAGCCGGTGCCGGTCTACCCCACCTCCTCGGCCGAGCAGGTCCACTGGATGCTGCACGACGCGGAGGTCTCGGCCGCCGTCGTGGAGCACGAGGAGCACGCGATGACCGTCGGCTCGGTCATCGACCGGCTGCCGCGCCTGAAGCGGCTGTGGCAGCTCGACGCCGACGCCGAGGGCGCGCTGGCCGCCGCCGGGGCGCACATCCACGACGACGTGGTGCACCGGCACCGGCTCGCACTGACCCCGGACACCCCCGCCACCGTCCTGTACACCTCCGGCACCACCGGCCGCCCCAAGGGCTGTGTGCTGACCCACGGCAACTTCATGGCCGAGTGCGACAACCTCGTCCGGCGCTACGAGGCCCTCTTCCCCTCCGGGAGCGGAGGGCAGGCATCCACCCTGCTCTTCCTCCCCCTCGCCCATGTCTTCGGGCGGATGATCGAGGTCGGGGCGGTACGCGCCGGGGTCAGGCTCGGCCACCAGCCCAACATGACCGCCGCCGCCCTCCTGCCCGACCTGGAGACCTTCCGTCCCACCTTCCTGCTGGCCGTGCCCTACATCTTCGAGCGGATCTTCCACACCGCGCGGCGCAGGGCCGAGGCGGAGGGGAGGCTGGAGCCGTTCGACAAGGCGGTGGACGTCGCCGTCCGCTACGCCGAGGCGATGGAGGACAGGGCCTTCGGAACCGGGCGCGGCCCCGGCCCGGCCCTGCGGATGCAGCACCGGTTCTTCGACAAGGCCGTCTACTCCCGGCTGCGCGCCGCGCTCGGCGGCCGCTGCCGGTACGCCGTGTCGGGCGGCTCGGCGATGGAGCGGCGCCTGGGGCTGTTCTACGACGGCGCCGGCATCCGCGTCTTCGAGGGGTACGGGCTGACGGAGACCACCGCCGCGGCCACCGCCAACCCGCCCGAGCAGACGCGTTTCGGCACCGTCGGCGTCCCCGTCCCGGGCACCACGGTGCACATCGCCGAGGACGGCGAGGTGTGGCTGCGCGGCGGCCAGGTCTTCGCCGGCTACCTGGGCGACGCCCGCGCCACCGCCGAGGTGCTGCACAACGGCTGGCTGGCCACCGGCGACCTCGGCTCGCTGGACGAGGACGGCTACCTGACGATCACCGGGCGGAAGAAGGACGTGCTGGTGACCTCCGGCGGCAAGACCGTCTCGCCGACGGTCCTGGAGGACCGGGTGCGGGCGCACCCGCTGGTGGCGCAGTGTGTCGTGGTCGGCAACGACCGGCCCTACGTCGCCGCGCTGGTCACCCTCGACGAGGACGCCGTGCACCACTGGCTGACCATGCGCAACAAGCCGCTCCTGGGCCCGGCCGAGCTGGTGCGCGACCCCGATCTGGAGGCCGAGGTCAGACGGGCGGTGGTGGCCGCCAACACCCAGGTCTCCCAGGCCGAGTCGATCCGCACCTTCCGGATACTGGGATCGCGGTTCACCGAGGAGGACGGGCTGCTCACCCCCTCGATGAAGCTGAGGCGCAAGGCCGTGGAGAAGGCCTACGCGGCCGAGATCGACGCCCTCTACCAGCGCTGAGCTGGCCGGACCCGGGGGCGGGCGGGGCGGGTGCCGCGCCGCCGGGCGCGGAGCCGCGCGACGGGGGGAGATGCGGCGAAGCGGGAATGACAACGCTGCCATGATCGTTGGGACCCCGGGTACACGTGTCGCCAACCGACTGACAAGGACCGATCGCTCGTGAGCAACGTCCCCAACATCATCCTCAACAACGGCGTCCGGATGCCGCAGCTCGGCTTCGGCGTGTGGCAGGTGCCGGACGAGGAGGCCGCCGCCACCGTCGGGCACGCGCTCGCCTCGGGCTACCGCAGCATCGACACCGCCGCGATCTACCAGAACGAGAAGGGCACCGGGAAGGCCATCGCCGAGTCCGGGCTGCCGCGCGAAGAGCTCTTCGTGACCACCAAGGTCTGGAACAACGACCAGGGCCGCGACGCCACGCTGCGCGCCTTCGACGCCTCGCTGGAGCGGCTGGGCCTGGACTACGTCGACCTCTACCTCATCCACTGGCCCGCGCCGAAGCAGGACAGGTACGTCGAGACGTGGAAGGCGCTGGAGGAGATCCACGCCGACGGCCGGGCCAAGGCCATCGGCGTGTCCAACTTCAAGCCCACCCACCTGCGGCGGCTGATGGAGGAGACCGAGGTCGTCCCCGCCGTCAACCAGATCGAGCTGCACCCCAACTTCCCGCAGGCCGAGGCCCGTGCCTTCCACGCCGAGCACGGCATCGCCACCGAGGCCTGGTCGCCGCTGGGTCAGGGCAAGGACCTGCTGGACGACCCGGTGATCGCCGAGATCGCCCGCAAGCACGGCCGCACCCCCGCCCAGGTGGTGCTGCGCTGGCACCTCCAGACGGGGAACGTGGTGATCCCCAAGTCCGTCACCCCCTCCCGGATCGAGGAGAACATCGACGTGTTCTCCTTCGTCCTGGACGAGGACGACATGACGGGCGTGTCCACCCTGGACAACGGCACCCGGCTGGGCCCCGACCCCGACGAGATGGGCTGAGCCGGGCCCGGCACCGTACGCGCACGCGCGGCGCGCCCACTGCGGCGCGCCGCGCGTGCGCGCTTCCTCCCCCCGGCCCCACCCGGCGCTGCTGGAGAAGAAGGAGCCGACCGTCTCCGGCTCCGAGGGGTCCTACACGGTCAACGACGCCTCGAAGGTCGCCTGCGGCAACGTGCCGGCCGCCAACGCCACCGTCCGCTCGTCGACACGGCGCCGATGCCCGAGCGACCTCCTGAACCAGGGAGCCGCCCAGGACCCGGTGGGCCCCGGCGTTCCGCCCACCGGACGCCGGGGGCCGCGGTGCGGACGGCGGTGTGACGGTCCGCTGGAGGCTGTGGCCCTTCGGTGAAGGCGGCCCCGTTCCCGGTTCCGCCGCGCCGCGCGGTGGACAGCCTCCAGGTGCGCCGGGCGGCCGACGGCGGCCCGGCGCCCGATCCCCCCACACAAGACGTAGGAGTCCACATGCGGCACAGCCGTGGTGCGTCAGCCGGCTCGGCCCTCGCGATCGGCGCCCTGGTACTGACCGTCCTGCCCGCCGCCGCCGAAGCGGCCGCCCCCTCCCCCACCGGGGTGCCCGCCGCGATCATCGCCGGCGACGCCGGACAGGACGCCGGCCGGTCGCCCGCCGGCGCGTTACCCAGCGGCGCGCTGAAGGCCATGCAGCGCGACCTGGGCATAACCGCCGAGCAGGCCCGCGAGCGCGTCGCGAACGAGTACCGCGCCGGAAAGATCGTCCCCGTCCTCGCCAAGGACCTCGCCGGCGACTTCGCCGGCGCCTGGACCACCGGCGACACCTCCACCCTCGTCGTGGCCACCACCGACCCCGCCCAGGCCCCCGCCATCACCGAGGCCGGCGCCCGGGCGAAGGTCGTCGAGCACACCCTGGCCGGACTCGGCGCCGCCAAGGAGGCCCTGGACCGCGCCGCCCGGCACGACGCCCCCGCCTCCGTCTCCCAGTGGTACGTCGACGTCAGGACCAACTCCGTCGTCGTCCGCGCCTCCGACACCGCCAAGGCACGCGCCTTCGCCGAGGCCGCCGGAGCCGACACCGACCTGGTGCGCGTGGTGAAGTCCGCCGAGAAGCCCCGCCCGTACGCCGAACTGCGCGGCGGCGACGCCTACTACATCAACGACACCAGCCGCTGCTCGGTCGGCTTCGCCGTCACCGACGGCACCCGGCAGGGTTTCGTCACCGCCGGCCACTGCGGCGTCCCCGGCGACACGACCGCCGGGCACGACCGCTCGGCCCAGGGCGTCTTCCAGGGCTCGTCCTTCCCCGGCGACGACTACGGCTGGGTCGCCACCGCGGACGGCTGGACGGTCACCCCGTACGTCAAGGGCTCCGGCGGCGCCGACGTGGCCGTCGCCGGCTCCGCCCAGGCGCCCGTCGGCTCGTCCGTCTGCCGCTCCGGCTCCACCACCGGCTGGCACTGCGGCACCATCGAGCAGCACGACGTCACCGTCCAGTACGGGCAGGGCGACGTGGACGGGCTGACGCGGACCACCGTGTGCGCCGAACCCGGCGACTCCGGCGGCCCGTACATCTCCGGCGACCAGGCCCAGGGCGTCACCTCCGGCGGCTCCGGCAACTGCACCACCGGCGGCACCACCTTCTACCAGCCGGTCGAACCGGTCCTGGAGGCGTACGGCCTCACCCTCGTCACCGGCTAGGACTTGCCCGGTCGGTCATGTGGCTGCCGCGTGGTCGTGTCGTCGATGTGGACATGGGGCGGGGCGATCTGACGGATGTCGAGTGGGGACGGCTGCGGCCGTTCCTGCCGGTCAGCAACAGGCGCTGCGGCAGGTGGAGGGATCACCGGCAGGTGATCGACGGGGTTCTGCACCGGGTGCGGGACCGGCGTTCAGCGGCGTGACCTGCCCGAACGGCTCCGCCCATGGAAGACCGTCTGTGAACGCCACCGCCTGTGGTCGGCCGACGGAACCCGGGAACGCCTGCTCCGGCAGGTCCAGGCCGAGGCCGGCGCGGCCGGGGGGGGATCGACCGGGACGTCTCGGTCGGCTCCACCATCGTGCGGGCGAAACGCCGTGGCAGGGCCTCGTCGTCCGCTTGGTGGAGGTGGCGCAGGAGGTAAGGGCCTGGGCCGCCCGCTGTCCCTGATCGTCACACCGGGACAGCGGGCGGACTGCGCTCAGTTCAAGCCCGTGCCGGAAAGGATTCACGTCCCGCGGATCGGGCCGGGCGGGAAACCTGACAGCCTCGCGGCGGACAAGGCTTACAGCAACGGCCCGGTGCCGCGAGTACCCGCGGCACCGGGCCATCCGGCACACGACTCCGGAGAAGGCCGACAGCCAGACCGCCCGACTGCGCGGAGGGTCGCGCGGCGGACGGCCGCCCGGCTTCGGCGAGGAGCGGTACAAAAAACGCGACACTGTCGAGCGAGCCATCAACCGACTGGAACAACACCGGGCGGTGGCCACTCGCTACGACAAGCGCCACTACGTCTACCCGGGCACCATCGTCGCAGCAGCCCTCGTCACCTGGCTCCGCACGTGATCACCCGAATCGCCCCGGAAGTCGACATGTACATTGTCTCGTCGTGATCGAAAGTGTGGGCGGGCGAGTCGTCGCCGACAGGTACGTACTCGCCGACCGACTGGGCAGCGGCGGGATGGGCACGGTGTGGCGTGCCTGGGACCATCTATTGCAGCGGACGGTGGCCGTCAAGGAGGTCCACGCCGTCGGCGGTGGGTACGAGCAGCAGACGGCGATGCGGCGTGTGCTGTCGGAGGCCCGGGCGATCGCCCGGGTGACGCACGCGCATGTGATCGACATCTACGATCTGGTGGAGTTCGACGGCGGTCTGTGGATCGTCATGGAACTGGTGCCAGGTGGCTCGCTGAGCGAGAGAGTGCGATCGAGCGGGCCCCTGTCACCGGTGGAGACGGCCCGCGTCGGCCTGGAGGTCCTGTCCGCGTTGAACGCGGTCCACGCGGCCGGTGCGCTGCACCGTGACGTGAAACCGGCCAACGTGCTCCTGCGCGCGGACGGCAGCAGCGTGCTCACTGACTTCGGTATCGCCGCCCTGTCCGGTCACACAGGTCTCACCGGCACGGGGGGCGTGGTCGGATCGGCCGAGTACATGGCCCCGGAACGCCTGCGCGATCAACCCGCCGGACCGGCCAGCGATTTGTTCTCCCTCGGCGTCACCCTGTGTTTCCTCGCCTCCGGCCAGACTCCCTTCGCCCGCGCGGACCTCACGGCCACCTCGTTCGCCGTCGCCTTCGAACCGCCCTCCGTCCACGTCCAGGGCCCGCTGGGCGACGTCATCGAGCAGTTGCTGGACAAGGACCCGGCCAAGCGCCCGTCCGGCGCGCACCTCGCGGACGCGCTGCAGTCGATCGTTGACGGCGCTCCCCGAACAGCGCAGGCAACACTGCGGCAGCCGGTGCCGCCCGCACGCGCGAACAGGCGCCGCACGCCGGCCGCAGGGGCGAACCGGCGCCGCACGGCGATCACGGGGATGATCGCCGCGCTGGTGCTCCTCGGCGGAGCGGGCGTGACCGCATACGTCGCCGGAGACGACCCCGGCTCTGGATCGTCCAACCGGCCCGGGCAGACGTCCGCCGGTGCCCATGCAGGCCTGCGTGTGGATGCGGTGATGCCGGTTCCGGGTGTGCGGGGCAGGTTCTGGGTGTTCTCCGGCAGCGAGTACATGGTCGTCGAGACAGGTGCGGACCCGGCGTCGGCGCGGCGGATCAGCGGGCCCGCCCCGATCGCGCAGTGGCGCAAGACGTTCGGCGGGCTGGACCGCTTCACGGACAGGATCGACGCGGTCCTGCCGGTTCCCGGCGACGACCATCGCTTCTGGGTCTTCTCCGGCGACCAGTACCTGCTCGTCCACATCGCGGGCGACCGCTCCGGCAAGGGCCGCCTCCAAGAACCACGCCCCCTCACCGACTGGAGCGACAGCATCGGAGGGGCCCCGGGCTTCTCGCATCGTGTGGATGCGGTGATGCCGGTTCCGGGTGTGCGGGGCAGGTTCTGGGTGTTCTCCGGCAGCGAGTACATGGTCGTCGAGACAGGTGCGGACCCGGCGTCGGCGCGGCGGATCAGCGGGCCCGCCCCGATCGCGCAGTGGCGCAAGACGTTCGGCGGGCTGGACCGCTTCACGGACAGGATCGACGCGGTCCTGCCGGTTCCCGGCGACGACCATCGCTTCTGGGTCTTCTCCGGCGACCAGTACCTGCTCGTCCACATCGCGGGCGACCGCTCCGGCAAGGGCCGCCTCCAAGAACCGCGCCCCCTCACCGACTGGCCGTCAATGAGGCCGTTCCGAACGGAGTGAACCAGCCAGGCTGGACACTTGACCGGAACGCGGCGGTCACAACGTCGCCGACACGGGAGGAAGAACACCCTCCGCGAGTCATCCGGCAGTCACATGGTCGGGCGGGCAGCTCCCAGCCCCCGCGGGCCGGCCGTCCCCGGGCCGCCGTGAGTCCTCCGACGCGAGTTCACCACCAGGAGTTCACCGCCAGGAGTTCACCGCCAGGAGTTCACCGCCACGCGTCCGCCACCGCGGCCCGGTGCAGCACTTGTGATCACGCGTGAAGTTCTTGTGACCACTTTCCCGTGGTGTCCGGTATGCGACACCGGCACACCGCGAAACGTCTAGCTTGACAGGCGCACGCCACCTTCATGAAAAACGGCGTGCCGTTCACCCCCACCCTCTTTTCCCCACAACAGAGGAGAACGAATGCGCCACAGCCGTGGTATCGCGACCGGTGCGGCACTCGCCGCCACCGCACTCGCCCTGACCGCCCTGCCCTCCATCGCCGGCGCGGTCACACCGCCCCCCACCGACACCCCCGCCAAGACCGCCGCCGGGACCGCCCTCACCGCCGAAGCCCTCCGCGCCGCCGAGGAGATGCCCGCCGGCGCGCTGAAGGCCATGCAGCGCGACTTCGGCATAACCGCCGAGCAGGCCCGCGAGCGCGTCGCGAGCGAGTACCGCGCCGGAAAGATCGCCCCCGTCCTCGCCAAGGACCTCGCCGGCGACTTCGCCGGCGCCTGGACCACCGGCGACACCTCCACCCTCGTCGTGGCCACCACCGACCCCGCCCAGGCCCCCGCCATCACCGAGGCCGGCGCCCGGGCGAAGGTCGTCGAGCACACCATGGGCGAGCTCGAGGCCGCCAAGGCCAGACTGGACCGCGCCGCCGAGAAGAACTCCACCACCGCCGCGCCGGTGTGGTACGTCGACGTCAGGACCAACTCCGTCGTCGTCCACGCCTCCGACACCGCCAAGGCCCGCGCCTTCGCCGAGGCCGCCGGAGCCGACAGCGACCTGGTGCGCGTGGTGAAGTCCGCCGAGAAGCCCCGCCCGCTGTACGACCTGCGCGGCGGCGACGCCTACTACATCAACGGCTCCGGCCGCTGCTCGGTCGGCTTCGCCGTCACCAAGGGCAGCCAGCAGGGCTTCGTCACCGCCGGCCACTGCGGCCGTACCGGCAGCTCCACCACCGGCTACAACCGGGCCGCCCAGGGCACCTTCCAGGGCTCGTCCTTCCCCGGCAACGACTACGCCTGGGTCGCGACCAACTCCAACTGGACCGCCACCCCGTACGTCAAGGGCTCCGGCGGCGCCAACGTGACCGTCGCCGGCTCCACCCAGGCCACCGTCGGCGCCTCCATCTGCCGCTCCGGCTCCACCACCGGCTGGCACTGCGGCACCATCCAGCAGCACAACACCAGCGTCACCTACCCCGAGGGCACCATCACCGGCGTGACCCGGACCTCCGTGTGCGCCGAACCCGGCGACTCCGGCGGCTCCTACATCTCCGGCAACCAGGCCCAGGGCGTCACCTCCGGCGGCTCCGGCAACTGCCGCACCGGCGGCACCACCTACCACCAGCCGGTCAACGAGATCCTGTCGGCCTACGGCCTCACCCTCAAGCGGTAACCCTCCGCCGCGGACGAACAAGCGGAGCCGCCGCCCGGCCGACCGGGCGGCGGCTCCCGCCGTACACGTACGGGCCGCGGGCTACGGGCGCGCGCCGTGCGACGGGGCGATCTCCTCGATCCGCCGCGCCAGGCGCACGTCCAGCTCCGTCACCCTCCCGCCCACGCTGTGGGTGTTCACCGACACCCCCACCGCGTCATAGCCCAGCAGCAGATCCGCGTGGTGGTTCATCTCCTCCTGGATCTGCGCGACATGGAGCACCATCGCCGCGGCCGGGAAGTGCCCGGCGAAGGAGTACGTCCTCCTCAGCCGGTCCTCCTCGAACTCCCAGCCGGGCAGATCCGCCAGCGCGGCGTCGATCTCCTGCGAGGTCAGCGGTCGGGGCGCCATGGCACGAATATCTCACTTCCCGTGGACGACCCTCCCAGCCTAGGGTCGCGGCATGGGATCCACTGCGGCCGACACGAGCACGGGGGCGAACAGATCGGCGAACGGGGTGGGGCCCCTGCTGCGGCACTGGCGGGAGCGCGCCGGGCTCAGCCAGCTCGAACTGGCCCTGCGCGCCGACTCCTCCACCAGGCACATCAGCTTCGTCGAGACCGGACGCACCCGGCCCAGCCCTGAGATGGTGCTCCGGCTGGCCGAGCACCTCGGCGTCCCCGTGCGCGAGCGCAACGCGCTGCTGCTGGCCGCCGGACACGCCCCGCACTACCCCGAGACCCCCGTGGACGACCCCTCACTGGCCGCCCTGCGCGAAGGCCTGGAGCGGATGCTGACGGCGTACGAGCCATTCCCCGCCCTGGTGGTCGACGGCCGGTACGAGGTGGTGGCCGCCAACCGCGGTGTCGCCGCCCTGCTGGAGGGCGTGGCCGGACACCTCCTGCGCCCCCCGCTGAACGCCATGCGCCTGACCCTCCACCCCGAAGGCCTGGCCCCGCGCATCCGCAACCTCCCCCAGTGGCGCGGGCATCTGCTGGAGCAGATGAGGCGGCAGCTCGCACCGCTGCGGTCGGCGCCGTTGCGCGAACTGTACGAGGAGGTCGCCGCCTACCCGCTGCCCGGGGCGGACACCGGGCGCACCGAACGGCGCGGCTCCGAGGGCGCCTGCGCCCCGGGCCCCTTCGCCCTGCCGCTGGTGATCGGGCACCGGGGGCACGTCCTGTCGTTCTTCTCCACCATCACCACCTTCAACACGCCCATGGACGTGACCGTCTCCGAGCTGGCGATGGAGACCTTCGTCCCGGCCGACCCGGAGACGGCGGCCCTGCTGCCGGAGCTGCTCGGCTAACCGTCCGGTCCGGGGCCCGCGGGGGCCCGACGGATCCCGGTCGGCGCCGGTCATGACCGGCCGGGGCCGCGGAGCACCGCGCGGAGCGCCAGGTGCTGGGCCACGGCCAGGGCGGCGACCACCGCGGCCTGCAGCGGGATCCACACCCATCCCGCGGCGGACGGCTCCAGCACGCCGAGCGCGAGGACGGCGGCGCCGGCCAGCGCCCACAGCAGGTTCCCCTCCACCACCACCCGCACCCAGGGCGCGGGCGGAACGGGGCGGCTCGCCAGGAGGCCGACCCCCGCGCCGTACAGCAGCAGGAAGGCGCCGGCGCCCAGCAGCAGGCCGTCGCCGACTCCCAGCAGCCTTCCGAGGAGACCGGACAGAGCCAGGTAGGCGACGGCGTTGGCGGCGGTGACCGCCGCGTCCAGGGCGAGGAGCCGGCGCAGCAGGGGCAGCGCGGAGCGGGCGGGGCGGGCGGTGCCGAAGGTCTCCGGCGAGGTAGCGGACATGGCGGATCGGCCTCCGTCGTCTCGGGCGCGGTACGGAACGCTCCGGCCGTACGCATGGGCCGGAGGCCGGGTTCCGGCCGGAGTGCGCCGGCCGGGACCCGGTGCCCCCACCCTGTCGCCGGTCCGCGCGAGGGTCGATTACCGCCGAGGTAATACAAGACGCTTGGCACACTTTTTGGTGGCCCTGCGCGTGCGGGAGGCGCTCGGCCGGCAGCCCCGGCTCGCCGCGGTCTGGGGACGGTACGCGTCAGGCGGCGCCGGTTCCCGGCCGGTCATGGGAGAGGTGCTGCAGGCCCTGCAGGCGTCGGGACCGCCCGACGAGGAGACCCGAATCGCTACCACCGGCTCGCGGTCCTCATCGCCGCGTTGAGGGACATGGCCGCGGTCCTGCCATGCATTCCACGCGGGTGACGGCTCGTCCCATGCCGTGGTGATCTCGGTGTGGGAGGAGGTGATCTCCCGGATGGACAGCGGGCGGTGCTGGGGGGTTGCTGTCCGTACAGGTCAGCGCAGGTGCGCGCGGGCCGGGACGAAGGGCGTGGTCACCGCCTGGGCGGCCTCCGCCTCGCGCAGCCAGCCGCGCAGCACCCGGTGGATCTGCTCGGCGCCGACCGGTTCGCCGTCCGCGTCCGGCGGGGACAGCAGACGCGGGTAGAGCAGGAACGCCCGGGACTGCTCACCTCCCAGGCCCCCGTGGGAACCGATCTGCTCCTCGAAGGCGTGGACGGCGCCGGTGGTCCGGTCGAGGGCCGAGTTGACCATGATGTCGGCGGCGTGCGGGAAGCGCGCGGTGCGCCGTACGAGCGCGGCGGCCCGCGGCCCGTAGGGCTCCAGGGGGTCGGCCCGGACGATCTCGCCGGTGTCCAGGCGGTGTTCGCTGTCGCCGGGGCCGAGTACCACCGGCCCGTGGCGCTCGGTGTCCACCAGCAGGAAGCCGATGCCGGGGTGGTTGGCGAGGGTGCGCAGCAGGGCGGGGTGGCGGCGGTCGATCTCCTCTCGGGTGGCCCTCCCGGGGATGCCGGGGAAGGAGATCAGTCCGAGGTTGCCCGAGCCGAGCACCACCGGGTCGGAGGTGGGGGCGGGCCAGTGGGGCTCGGCGCCGTGTCCGTCCTCGGGCCGGTGCAGGGCGGCGCGTGCGGCGGCGCGGGCCTCGGCGCCGCTGGCCGAGTGCCTGGCCCGCCGGGAGACCGGCAGCCCGCATCCGGCGCGGACCAGGTCCTCCAGGGTCAGCCCGTAGTGGGAGGCGAAGGTCTCCCCGGGGCTCTGCCCGTGGTCGGACAGGAGCACCAGGCGGTAGGGCCGGGGTGCCTGGGCGGCGACCTTGGCGATCAGGCCGACGGACCGGTCCAGCCTCCGCAGTACCTGATGGGTGTCGCGGCTGCGCGGCCCGGAGTGGTGGGCCACCTCGTCGTAGGCGACGAGGTCGGCGTAGACGGCGGTGCGCCCGTTGAGGATGTCGCCGAGGACGGAGGCGACCACCACGTCCCGCTGGACGACGGTGGCGAAGGCCCGGATGAACGGGTAGAGCCCGCCGCGCGGCACCCGCGGGCTGTCCCCGCGCAGCCTGGCGCGGGTGGACTGGACGATCTCGCGGACCACCTCGGCGACGAAGGAGGCGGCCGTGCGGGTGGCGTTGGCCGGGTCGGAGAAGTACGCGAAGTACCCGGCGCGCGACCGGTTGTGCCGACCGCGCCGGGCGGAGACGGAGAGCACCAGGGCGGCCTGGGCGGCTCCGCCGCTGAAGAGGTTGCCGCGGCTGGCGCCGTCGTGGGCGAGCAGTCCGGGCTCGCCGCTGTGTTCGGCGGCGCGGCGCTGGAGCCGGGCGGCGCTGGAGGGCCGGTTGCTGATCACCACCTCGCCGGTCTCCTTCTCGTACCAGCGGAAGGCGGGCACGTCCTCGTTGGAGCCGTGCAGGATGCCGAGCTGGCTGGCGCCGGTCTGGCTGGACCAGTCGGTGTGCCAGGGGACGAGGCGGTGGGTGTCGCGGAGCATGGCGGCGATGACCGGCATCAGCGGCTCGCCGCCGGCCGGGGCGGTGGTCGCGTCGCGCAGTACGTCGTAGCCGATCCCGTCGAGCTGCAGGAAGACGGTGCCGGGGGTGGCCGGTGTCAGCCAGCGTCCCGAGCGGCGCCAGCGGCGGTCGGCGAGCCGGGCCAGACGCCGCCGGTAGGCCCGGTCGTCGCGGACGGCCAGGAAGGTGTTGGCCGCCGAGGAGGCGGCGGACATCGCGGCGGCGACGACCACGGCGGTCTGCGGGCCGGCCTCGCCCCGGTAGTCGGGCAGGAGGGCGAGCGCCAGCAGCAGCAGCGAGCCGTTGAGGAAGAACACCAGCAGGCCCAGTACCAGGGCGGGCACCAGCAGCAGGGCTCTGACCAGCAGGGGCCACACCAGGGCGCTGAGCAGGCCGAAGGCGCCGGCCCCGAGGGCGGCGGTGATCCCGACGCTGGTGGCGCTGTCGCCGTCGGCGGACTGGAGCCGGAAGTCGGGGAGCACGGCGGCCAGCACCAGCATGGTGAGGGTGCTCACCGCCCACACCACCAGGACGCGCAGCACCGCGCCGCCCGCCCTGCGCCAGGCCGCCATCCGCACGCCGTCCGCCCTTCCTCCTCCGGGGCCCGGGACCGGCCCCCGCCGTCCGCCTTCTCCGCGCCGGGCACGTCCATGCGTCCGCGCGCCGGCAACCGCCGCACCCTGCCCGGCACGTCCCACTTTTCCACAGTGGCTCCCCCGGCCGGGGGCGTGCCCGGTCTCCTGGCGAAGGCTCCCGGAAGCACGGGGGCGGGATGAGAGGATCGGTACGGGGAAGGGGCGAGCGGACGGGAGGAGGGCCGGTGCCTGCGGAGATCACCTGGTGGGGCCATGCCACGGCGACGGTGCGCGACTGCGGGGTGACGGTGCTCACCGACCCGGTGTTCGTCCGGCGGCTGGCCCATCTGCGCAGGCGGCGCGGACAGCCGCCGCCGGAGTCGGCGGCGCGGGTGGATCTGGTGGTGGTCTCCCATCTGCACGCCGACCATCTGCACCTGCCCTCCCTGGCCCGTCTGGCGCCCGGCACCCGTGTGGTGGTGCCGCGCGGCGCGCTCGCCTCGGTGGCGGGGCTGCGGCGGCTGGCGGGGCGGCTGCGGATCGAGGAGGTGGACGTGGGCGAGCGTGTGCGGGCCAAGGACGTGGCCGTCCGCGCGGTGCCCGCGGAGCACGACGGGCGGCGGCTGCCCTACGGGCCGCGCCTGGCGCCCGCCCTGGGCTATGTGGTCGAGGGGGAGTCCAGAACGTACTTCGCCGGGGACACCGGGCTGTTCGACTCCATGGCGGAGGAGGTCGGCCCCGTCGACGCGGCGCTGCTGCCGGTGGGCGGCTGGGGACCGAAGCTGGGCGACGGGCACATGAACGCGCGCCGGGCCGCCGAGGCGCTGGCCCGGCTGGGGGCGCCGCTGGCGGTGCCGGTGCACTACGGGACGTACTGGCCGATCGGTCTGGACGCGGTCCGGCCGCACGAGTTCCACTCCCCCGGCGACGAGTTCGCGCGGCTGGCGGCGCGCTCGGCCCCCGCCGCGGCGGTGCACCTGCTGGGGCACGGCGAGAGCGTACGGCTGGAGGCGGCGGGGTGATGGAGGCGCTGCTCGGCGCGGTGCGGGAGATACCGGCGCAGGTGGCGCCCGGCGCGGTGGGCTACCCGTCGCTGTTCCTGCTGGTGGCGTTCGGCGCGCTGGTGCCGGTGGTGCCGACGGGGGCGCTGGTCAGCGCGGCGTCGGCGGTGGCGTTCCACCGCAGTCCTCCGGCCCTTCCCCTGCTGCTGGTGTTCGCCGTCGCGGCGCTGGCCGCGTTCCTGGGCGATCTGCTGCTGTACTGGCTCGGGCAGCGCGGCGGCCGCTCCAGGAGCGGGTCGCGCTGGCTGGAGCGGATGCGCGAGCGGGCCGAGCCGGACCGGCTGGAGGCCGCGCGGCGGAAGCTGGACGAGCACGGCGTGACGGTGCTGGTCGTCTCCCGGCTGGTGCCCGCCGGCCGGATCCCGGTGATGGTGGCCTGCCTGCTGTCGCGGGTGCCGGTGCGGCGGTTCGTGCGCGGTGCCGCACCGGCCTGCCTGGTGTGGACGGCGACCTACCAGGTGATCGGGGTCCTGGGCGGTTCGCTGTTCCCCGAGCCGTGGCAGGGCGTGGCCGCGGCGGTCGGCCTGACGCTGCTGGTCGGCGCGGCGCCCTCGGCGTGGCGGTGGCTGCGCCCGGTGCAGGTCCCGCGGTAGGGCGCGGGCACGGGGGCCGGTGCGGGCCGGGGGGGCGGTCCGGTCAGTCCAGGATTCTGGAGGCCCCGACCGGCATGTCCCACAGGTCCTCGCGCGGGCGGCCCGCCGCGGCCCACGCGGCCCGTACCCGGCTCAGCGGCTCCAGCGGGGGCTCGGCCGAGAGCAGGAAGGTGGCCCAGTGCATGGGGGCCATACGGCGGGCGCCGAGATCCAGGCAGGCCTGTACGGCCTCCTCCGGGTCGGTGTGCACCGGGCGGAGCATCCGGCGCGGCGCGTAGGCGCCGATCGGCAGCAGGGCGAGGTCGATACCGGGGTAGCGGTGGCCGATCTCGCCGAACCAGTGGCCGTACCCGGTGTCGCCGGCGAAGTGGATCCGCTGCCCGTGGCGGTCGGTGAGCACCCAGCCGCCCCACAGCGAGCGGCAGGTGTCGGTGAGGGTGCGCCGGGACCAGTGGTGGGCGGGCACGAAGTCGAAGCGGACGGCGCCGCCGCCCGGTGAGGGCAGTTCGGCCGCCTCCCACCAGTCCAGCTCGGTGACGCAGGTGAAGCGGCGCCTGCGGCACCAGGCGCCGAGCCCGGCGGGTACGAACAGCGGGGTGTCGCGCGGCAGGCGCCTGAGGGTGGGGGCGTCGAGGTGGTCGTAGTGGTTGTGGGAGATCACCACGGCGTCGACGCGCGGCAGGTCCTCCCAGGGGACCCCGACCGGGGTGACCCGCGCCGGGGTGCCCAGGATACGGCGGGACCAGACGGGGTCGGTCAGTACGGTGAGGCCGCCGATGCGCACCACCCAGCTGGCGTGCCCGGCCCAGGTGACGGCGGCGGTGTCGGCGTCGACGGGCGGCAGGGGGGCCGGTTCGCAGGGCAGCAGGGGGATCTCGCTCAGCGTCTCGGGGTCGGGGCGCGTGCTGCCCTCCCTGGCTATGCGGGACAGGGAGCGCAGGCCGGGCAGGGGTTCGGTGAGCCGGTGGGCGAAGTTGCCCGGCCAGGTGCGCCGCTCGCCCAGGGGGCGGGGCGCGGGCAGGGCGGGAGGCCGCCGGGGGGAGCCGGCGGCGGGGGCGTCGAGCACGGCCTGGGCGGGCTTCTCCGTCTGTTCGGTCATGCGGGGCTCCCATCTGCGTCCGGGGACTTCACGGGGTGGAAGGCCGCCGGACCGCCGGCCGTCAGCTCCCGCAGGGCCGTCTCCAGCGACGCCCGCGCCCCCGCGGGGCCGGCGGCGGCCGACGTGCCTGCGGCCGGCACGTCGGTGGCCGGCACGTCGGTGGCCGGCACATCGGTGGCCGACACGCCGGTGGACAGCCGCACCCGCAGGGCGCGCGGATCGTCGCCGAAGCGGTGGCCGCCCAGGGCGCACGGCCCCAGCCGCCGCACCAGTTCCGCCTCCAGCCGGAGGGCGTCCTCGATGCCGCGGGCGGCCAGCGCGGGGCGCAGCGCCTCGAAGTCGGGGTAGAGGTGGCGTCCGGCGTGCGGCGGCCGGCAGACCGCGCCGGCGGCGGTCAGGACCTGATGGAGCGCGGCGGCGCGTGCCGCGTGGGCGCGGTTGCCGACGGCGCGGTGCTCGCGCAGCGGTTCCGCCTCGCCCAGCGCCTCGGCGGCGGCGGTGACGTCGCGGCCGCGGGGGCGTGCGCGCAGGGCGGCCAGGACCGCGCGGGCGCGCTCGCCCAGTTCCCGCCCGCGCCCGGTGGCCGGCAGCCGGGCCACGCCCGTGGCGGTGCCCGGCCGGAAGGCGTACTCCGGGTCGGCGCCGAGGTCGACGAGGACCACGACGCAGTCGTGGTCCCCGCCCTCGTCGGTGGCGCCGGGCGAGCGGCCGTACGCGCCCCGCACCCCGTGGGGGGCGCGGGCGCGGAGGGTGTGGGCGGCGTGGACGGTGTGGGCGTGGGTGCCGGCGCCGGTGTGGCGGGCCGGACGGTGCAGGATCTCGGCGGGGCTGACGATCACCGTGTCGTGGGGATCGTGGGAGGTGTCGCGCCAGCTCTCGTCGCTGATGATCAGCAGGTCCTCCTGGACTGCCGCCTCGCACACCTCGTGCAGCAGCTCGGGCGGTGCGGCCGTCCCGGTCAGCCCGTCGGCCACGGACAGCAGCAGCACCCGCGGGTCGCCGCCGGCCGCGCGGGCCCGGCCCACGGTCTCCAGCAGCGCGAAGGGGTCGGGCACCCCGCCGCACTCGGCGGGTACGGGCACGGGGTGCAGCGGCCGGCCCAGCAGCCGGGCCTGGTCGGCGTGCCAGGCCGGGCCCGGGCGGGGCAGCACCACTCCACCGCCGTCCTGCCTCCCGCCTGGTTCGGTCTCGGGCTCGGCCGCGGCGAGCAGCGCCAGCAGGAGCAGGGGCGCGGTGGGGGCCGCCACGACCTGTCCGGGCTCGGTGGGCAGGCCGCGCCGCCCCCAGTACCCGCAGGCCGCCTCGGCCACGGCGCCGTACGCGGCGTGGCCGTCCCCGGTGTCCCGGGTGCCGCGCGGGTCCGGTGCGGGCACGGCCGCGGGGCCGTCGGGTCGGGTCTGCTGCATCCGTGCCTCCGCCGTGTCCGGGGACGGCCCGCCGGCCGCCCCTGCCTGGTTCCGCTCCTGGTCGTCGCTGCGCTCCGGCCCCGCCGCCGGGCGGGTCAGGGCCGCCGGGCCCGCTCCCGGAACCGCCGCAGCTCCTGCTCCAGGCCGTGGCCCCGGGTGCGCACCAGGGCACCGGCCAGGTCGGAGAGCTTGCGGTTGGTGTGCTGCGAGATCCCGCGCAGCAGGGCGAACGCCTCCTCCGCGTCGCAGCCGAGCACGTACATCACGATTCCGCACGCCTGGTCGACGACGGGTCTGCTGCGCAGCGCGCCCCTGAGCTGCTCGGTCTCCACCAGCGCCGCACGGTGGCGGCGGTCGCGGGCCAGTCCGGTGGCGGCCAGGTCGCCCAGGAGCGCCGCCGGACAGCGGACGGTCTCCTCCAGCGGGCGCGGCCGGAAGCCGTGGACGGTGACGGTGAGGGTGAGGCCGTCCCGGCGGTACGGCAGGGCGGCGCCGGAGCGCAGCCCCATCTCCAGCGCCCGGGCGCGGTAGCCGGGCCAGCGGTCGTCCAGCAGCAGATCGTCGGAGCCGGCGGGGCGTCCGGTGCGCAGGGCCTGCGGCACGGGGCCGTCCCCGTCCTCCCACTGGACGGCGATGAGCGCGGACAGGTCCGGATGGGTGACGGCCGTGGTTCCCTCGGCCGGGTCGCCGCCGGTGTGGGCGGTGGCGGTGGCGCCGCAGCAGCCTGGGGTGGAGTGGACGACCTGTTCGGCCAGCCGGGCGAGGCTCCGGGCGGGCGAGGCGGCGTCGAGCTCCGGCTCCGGCCGGGTCGGAGCGGACTCGAACGGCATCGCATCGCATCGGTCCGGCATGGCGCTGTCCGGTCCTTTCCCTGTTCTCCGGCCGGTTCCGGCCGGTCGTCGAACGTCCGGTTCCGAGAGATCGGCTGCCCCGCACGACGACCGGGAAACGGCCGGCGCGACCGGCCGCCCGGGCGGGCACGGGCCGCCCGGGATCACTCCCGCGCGCCCTCTCCCGCCACCATCATCCCAACAAAGAGTGATGAGTAATATTTTTTCCGTGCGACCGGCGAGACCTCCGGCTGCCCGCGGGTTACGTTGAGTACATGGCGCAGGCGGAGGAGTTCGGGACCGAGCTGGCGGACTTCCGCCGACGGGTGGAGGAACTGCGGTCGGCGCGTGCTCTGCCCGAGGCCGACCGGCTGCCCGCCCTGGAGGCCGCCCTCCTGGAACTCCGGTACGCGGCCGAGGTGCTGTGGCCGCGCTTCGAGGAGCTGGCCGCCGAACGGGACCGCGGCGGCCGGGAGGAGCACCACGAGCACCGGCTGCTGCGCACCCTGTTCCAGCGGCTGCCGGTGGCGGTGGCCCTGCTGGACCGGGACGCGGTGGTGCGGCGGTGCAACCCCGCCGCCGGGCAGTTGCTGGGAGTGCGTGCCGGGTACGCCACCGGGCGGGCGCTGACCGGTTCCCTGGCCCACGACTCCCGGGCGGCCTTCCGCTCCCAGGTGGCCGCCGTCGCCCGCGGCGAGGGCGACCGCGGCCTGACCGTCCGCCTGCCGGGCCCCCCGGAGCGGTCCCGGCAGGGCGGCGGCACGCTGCGGGCCACCCTGACGGCGCTGCACCCCCCGCACGAGCCGGGCACGATCGTCCTCGCCGTCCTCCAGCCCGCCGGGCCCGGCGCCCACGCAGGCGCGGGCCCCGCCGGGCCGCTGCCGGCCGCGGAGAGCCGGACGCCCCGCCCCGACCTGTCCGAGGCCGCCCGCGGCGCCGAACTGATGGACCTGCTGGACGGGACGACGACGGCGCTGCTCGCGGCGGACTCCCCCAAGGAGGTGCCGCAGCGGGTGGCGGAGGTGCTCTACGGCCGGTTCGCCGACTGGGTGGTCGTCGACGCCGCCGTGCCCGGCGGCGCGCTGCGCCGGGCCGCCGTCCTGGCCCCGGCCGGACGGCTGCGCGACACGGTCGCCGAGCAGGATCCGTCCTCCTGGCCGCCGGTGGTGGAGGCGGTGCGGCACGGCGGCACGTCGCTGCGGGTGCGTCCGGAGGATCCCGGGCTCCTGGGCCGGGACGCCGCCGGGACCCCCGTCCTGGTACGGGCCGAGGTCGGCTCGCTGCTGTGCGTGCCGCTGTCCGACGGCACGGAGGGCCCGGTGCTCGGCGCGCTGACGCTGCTGCGCACCGGTGGCCGCCGGGCCTTCGGGCTGGCGGAGGCCGGCGCCGTGGAGCGGATCGCACGGCACATCGCCCTGGCGCTGCGCGGTCTGTGAGGCGCTCCGCGAGCCGGGCCGCGGAACGCCGGGCGCGTCCGGCGTGCCGGGCATGCGTCCGCCGTACCCGCGCGGCCTGGGCGGGTACGGCGGACGCCGGAGGTGCGGAGGGTCCGCCACCGGTCCGGCCGGCGACGCGTCAGGCGGCCCGGGAGCCCGCGTAGGCGCGCTCGCGTTCGCGCTCCCTCTCCGGGGCGGCCTGCTCCCGCTCCAGATCCGCCTCGACCTCGGCGTGCAGGCGGTTGCAGGTGCGGCTGATCAGCCGGGAGACGTGCATCTGGGAGATGCCGAGCTGCTCGGCGATCCGGCTCTGGGTCATGTCGCAGAAGAAGCGCAGGTAGAGGATCTTGCGCTCGCGCTCGGGCAGGTTGCGCAGCCGGGGCTTGAGCGACTCGCGGTAGACGACGAGGTCGAAGCCGGGCTCGGCGCTGCCGAGGGTGTCCACCAGCGCGTAGCCGTCGTCGGCGCCGGGCAGCTCCGCGTCCAGGGAGAGGGTGCTGTAGCTCTCCAGGGCCTCGGAGCCGATGCGCACCTCCTCCTCCGTCAGGCCGCTGTGTTCCGCTATCTCCCTGATGCCGGGGGTGCGGCCGTCGAGGGAGTGGCTGAGCTGGCGGCTGGAGGCGCGTACGCGGTTGCGCAGCTCCTGCACCCGGCGAGGCACGTGCAGGCCCCACATGTGGTCGCGGAAGTGCCGCTTGATCTCGCCGACGATGGTCGGCACCGCGAAGCTCTCGAACGCGCTGCCGCGCGCCGGATCGTAGCGGGTGACCGCCTTCACCAGGCCCAGGGCGGCCACCTGCTCCAGGTCCTCCAGGGACTCGCCGCGGTTGCGGAAGTGCCGGGCGAGGCGCTCGGCCATCGGCATCCAGGCCCGCACGACCCGCTGCCGCAGCTCCTCTCGCTCCGGGCCGTCCGGAAGCTCGGCGATGCGCTGGAACTCGGCGGTGGTGTCAGGGGCGTCGTCGTGCGGGTGCCGCGCGTGCTTTGCTCGTGCTCGTACGGGGGTCATGTGCGGTCTCTCCCGAACTGTGGACTGTGGCTCTGTGGGGATTACCGCGGGACCGGGCACAGGGGGGACCGGGGCTGAAGCACCCGGGGGGGGGAATGTCACCGCTCCCGCGGATGTGCCTGCGGTCCGAAGCACGAGGGTTCGGATGCCCGGGGCCCACCCCTTCAAACGATGTTTTTCACACCGGCACCCGGTTACCCGGTGCCCGCACCGGCGCACCTGTGGAGGACCTCTTCGATGACCGAGTACGGCTACTTCCTGGCCTGCGAGGACCACGGACCGAACGAGCTGGTGGAACAGGCCCGAATGGCCGAGCAGGCGGGTTTCACCTCGCTGTGGATCTCCGACCACTACCACCCCTGGAACGGCGTCCAGGGACACAGTCCGTTCGTGTGGTCCGTCATCGGCGCGATCTCCCGGGCCACCTCGCTGCCCGTCCAGACGGCGGTCACCTGCCCGACCGTGCGCCTCCACCCGGCGGTGGTCGCCCAGGCCGCCGCCACCAGCGCGGTGATGCTGGACGGCCGCTTCCGGCTGGGCGTGGGCACCGGCGAGGCGCTCAACGAGCACATCCTGGGCGACCGCTGGCCCCAGGCGTCGGTGCGGATGGAGATGCTGGAGGAGGCCATCGGCGTCATCCGGCGCCTGCTGACCGGCGAGGAGGTCAGCCACCACGGCAGGCACTACACCGTGGAGAACGCCCGGCTGTACGACGTGCCCGACGAGCCGGTGCCGATCGACGTCTCCGGCTTCGGCCCGGCCGCCATCGAACTGGCCGGGCGGGTGGGCGACGGGTTCATCACCACCATGCCCGACGTGGAGGGCCTGGAGCGCTTCCGCCGCAGCGGCGGGGGCCGCGGCTCCGGGCAGGGCCCGGCCTTCGCGGGGACGAAGGTCTGCTACGGCACCGACCGCGACGAGGCCGTGCGCACCGTCCACCACCGCTGGCCCAACATGTTCCTGCCCGGCGAGCTGGGGCAGATCCTGCCCACCCCCGCCCACTTCGAGCAGGCCTCGCGACTGGTGACCGAGGATGCGGTGGCCGGCTCCGGGCTGCCGTGCGGGGACGACCCCGACGAGCACGTACGCGCCCTGCGGGAGTTCGCCGACTCCGGGTTCGACGTGGTGCACGTCAACCAGATCGGCCCCGATCTGCGGGGCTTCTTCGACTTCTACCGGACCGACGTCCTGCCGCGGCTGAAGGACTGACCGGGCGACCGCCGGGCCGGCGGCCCGGGAGGGCGCGGGAACCGGCGGCGGGCGGGCCCCATGGACGGGGGCGCGGAGAGGGTGCGGCTCTCCGCGCCCCCTTCGCCCGCCCCGGGCCCCGGCCAGGGGCCGCACCGGACCCCCGCGAAGACCGGGATCAGCTCAGCAGGGCGTCGAAACCACCCTCGTGGACGAGCCGTTCGAGCTCGTCCAGCGCACGGCGGGCCCTGCCGGCCGTCTCCGGATCGCTCTCGGGCAGCCCGCTCTCGGCGAACTCGTCCTCGTCCAGGCGCAGCACGGCGGACCGGTCGGACGACACCCACAGGTCCAGTTCCAGGTCCCATGTGGTCAGCGTGCTCCCCGCGACGGCGGCGGGGCGGGTGACGTCGCAGTACCAGCCCTTGAGGGCGCCGTCCGGGCCGCGCACCTCCTTCACCGAGAACCAGCGGTCGCGCCAGTAGTGCTCGGTGAACACGTCGCCGCTCTCGAAGCGCACGAAGCCGAAGTCCCGCACCGGCGGGCCGGCCCAGGGCGCCCGCACGACGGCGTGGACGCCGTCGTCGCGCTCCACCGTCGCCGGGTAACGGACCTGCCGGCCCCGGGACTTGAGCAGGACGACGGTCACCGTGCCGCCTGGCGGCAGGGGGGTTCCGGGGCGGGGGCGCGGATCGCTCATGGGCCCACCCTCCCCGACGCGCGAACGGGGCGCACCCGGTTTTCGGGTGCGCCGCTGGTGTGGTCGCGCGGCGGCGCTACCGCCCTTCGCCGGCCGCTCCCCCGCCGTCCGTCCCGTGCGCCTCCTCGTCCGCTTCCGGGCGGCTGCGGGGCCTGGTGCCGCCGACGGGCCCCGGCGGGCGGGACCCTGGGCGGGGTCGCGGGCCGGCCCGGGACCCCGCCGGGGATCAGGTCCGCGGCCGAGACGCGCTCCTCGCGCCCGCTGCCGCCGCGCGTACCGCGCTCGTCGCGCTCGTCTCGCCCGCCGTGCTCGTGCGCTTCGCCGCCCATGCGTTCCGCGTGCCCGGGGGCGGCGGGCCCTGACGGCCTTGCCGGCGGCCACGGGTACCGCCCGGAAAAGGGCGGTACCCGGGTTCGGGAGCGGCTCCGGGCACGGTCCCTGACCTCCGTGCCCGGAGCCTTCTCACTCCCCCACAGGGCCGCTCGCTCGGCCGCGGTCCGGGTGCCCCCGCCCCCGGTGGGCAAACACCCGCTCACCCGGCCGTCACGGGGTCGCCACCATGCCGCCACCGCACCGCCGCCGCACCGCCGCCGCAACCGGCCCGCTCCGCCGGAGCGTTCCTCACTCGGTGCGCGCCCGGGCGCCCTCCCTCGTCCGGCCCGCCGAGACGGCCCGGTCGGGGTGGCGCCGCAGGTACTCGCCCTCCAGCTCGGCGGTGCGCCGGGTGTGCGCGGCGAGCGCGTCCGACGAGCCGTGCAGCAGGGTGTCGTGGCGGGTCCGGTGCAGGGACTCCAGCTCCTCGATCAGCTCGGTCTCGGACAGCTTCTCCGGGTCGACTCCCATGCCCATGGTCCGATCGCCTCCTTGGTCGGCGCTCTCCGTCATCGTCCTGTGTCTTTTGCACCGGTTCGGGTACCCGAAAACCGGCGATTCCAAGGAGGGAGCCAGTGACTCCGCTCCCCCGCCCGGAGGGGGAGCCTCCGCCCCGAAGGCTGCGGTCCGGTCCGAACCGGTCCCTTGCGGGAGAAAAGGAAGTCACCACAAGCCAGGGAAGCGATTCCCCCACCGGCCGGAACCGGTGGTCCCCTCGTTAGGAGACTGATGGAACTCGGATTCCTGAGCCCGATCTTCGACCGTCCCGGCCCCTGGGCCTCGGTCTACTTCGACACCTCGTGGAGGACCGAGGACGCGGCCGCCCGCCACGAACTCGCCGCCCGCGAGGTCCACGATCTGCTCAAGAGCCAGGGAGCGGACGAGCGCACCCGCAAGGCGGTGTACGACGCCCTCCTGGCGCTGCCGCGCAGTTCGGCCTCGCCGGGGCGGGCGCTGTTCGCCACCGCGGGCGAGGTGGTGCTCGACCCGGCGCTGGCCCGGGTGCCCGGCGGCGGCCCGCACGCCACCTGGGGGCCGCTGCCGCACACCACGCCACTGCTGGAGCTGATGGACACAGCCCCCACCTGCCTGCTGGCCCGCATCGACCGCACCGGTGCGGACCTGGAGCTGCGGGGTTCGTTCGGCAGGCGCGAGGCCGGCCAGATCCAGGGGGAGGACTGGCCGATGCACCGCACCCCGAACGCCGACTGGTCCGAGCGGCGGTTCCAGAACTCGGTGGAGAACACCTGGGAGCACAACGCCGCCCTCATCGCCGAGAGCCTGAGGACACGCCAGGCCGAGACGGGCGCGGAGGTGCTGGTCCTGGCCGGCGACACCCGCGAGTGCCACGCCGTGCACGACCGGCTGGCCCCGGAGTTCCGGGGCACGGCCGTCATCGCCGAGCACGGGGTGCGCGCACCGGGCCGCAACGCGGCGGCCGGCGAGGAGAAGCTGGAGAAGGAGGTGGAGGCGGCCCGCGCCTCCCACGCGCACCGCCACATCGCCGAGGCCATGGAGCGGTTCCAGGCCGGGCGGGTGCCGACCGACGACGGAAGGGTGGGCGCCGCCGAGGGGGTGCCCGCGCTGGTGGACGCCGCCCGCGAGCACCGCATCTCCACCCTGCTGGTCCGCCCCGACGGGCCCGATCTGCACCGCGAGGTGTGGGTGGGCGACGAGCCCGACCAGGTGGCGGTGCGCCGCACCGACATGCAGTACCTGGGCGAGACCCGTCCCGTCAGCGCCCGCGCGGACGACGCGCTGCTGCGGTCGGCGGTGGCGACCGGCGCCGAGGTGATCTCCGTGGGGCCGCTCGCGGAGGAGCCCGGCACCCCCGAGGGGCTGCCGGTGGGCGGGCTCGGCGCGCTGCTGCGCTGGCCCTACGGCGGGCCTCCGGCGGAGGGCTCGACCGGCGGCTCGGCCCCGTCGTAGAGCACCGGGACGGCGGGCCGCCCGCACCGCTTGGTTCCATATTCCGGAACAGTTCTGCTCACGTGGCAAGACAACGCGGCACGGTGCGCGCATGCCGGGACCGGACGCCGTGTACACCCACGGCCACCACGAGTCCGTTCTGCGCTCCCACCGGCGGCGCACCGCCGCCAATACCGCCGCCCACCTCCTGCCCGCCCTCGCCTCGGGCCCGTCGGTGCTGGACGTGGGCCGCGGCCCGGGCGCCGTCACCGCGGATCTGGCCGCCCTGGTCGCGCCCGGGGAGGTGGTGGGCGTGGACCGGGCCGAGGACGTACTGGCCGAGGCCCGGTCCACCGCCTCCGCCCGCGGTCTGGGAGCCGTCGAGGGCGGGCACACGGACCGGGCGGGGCTGGAGCGGATCGCCGCCGCCCGGCACGAGTGGGGCGGGCGCCCCGGCGGATGGTTCTCGGTCTCGCACGGGGAGATCCTGTGCCGGGCCTGAGGCGGTCCTGACACGGATCCGGCGCGGCCCTGAGCCGGGACGGGATGCCCGGCGGGGCGCGCCTGACTCCGTACGCGCTCCCAACTAGGCTCCCCCGCATGGAGATTCTGGGTACTGCGCTGCGCGTGTGTGTCGACGACCTGGACGCGGCGGCGGGCGTGTACGAGCGGCTCACCGGTGCCGAGGCCATGCGGTTCGCGCAGGGCCCCGTCTCGGCGGCCGCGGTCGGCCCCTTCCTGCTGATGAGCGGCCCGCCCGGGCCGATGGAGGTCCTCAGCAAGGTCACCGCCACGCTGGCGGTGCGGGACGTGGAGGAGGCGGCGGCAGACCTCCGGGCCGTCGGGGCCGAGATCATCGCCGGCCCGCAGTCCACCCCGATCGGCCGGAACCTGGTGGCCCGCCACCCCGACGGCTCGGTCTTCGAGTACGTCGACCGCCGGTAGGCGGGCGAAGAGAGGCAGCCCGCCGGTAGGCGGGCGAAGAGAAGCAGCCCGCCGGTAGGCGGGCGAAGAGAAGAGTCCGCCGGTAGGCGGGCGAAGGGCGAAGAGAGGCAGCCCGCCGGTAGGCGGACGGGAGGGGAGCCCGCCTACCGGCGGGCTCACCCCGGGAAGCCGCGTCAGGAGACGTCGATGACTACCTTCCCCCTGGTCCGCCCGGACTGGCTGAGCCGCCACGCCTCGGCGGTCTCGGCCAGCGGCACCGCACGGTCGACGCCGACCGTCAGCTTCCCGGCGTCGGCCAGGTCCGCCAGGGCGGCGAGGTCGGCCGGATCGGGCCTTACGAACAGGTAGTGGCCGCCCTTGGCCATCACCTCGGCGTCGACGACCGACAGCACCCGCGTGGAGTCCTTGAGCACCTGCTGCGACACGTCGATCGACTCGCCGCCGACGAAGTCGAAGGCCGCGTCCACACCGCCGGGCGCCAGTTCGCGCACCCGGTCGGCCAGCCCCTCGCCGTAGACGACCGGCTCGGCTCCCAGTTCCCGCAGGAAGTCGTGGTTGCGCTCGCTTGCCGTGCCGATGACCCGCGCACCCCACGCGGCCGCGATCTGCACCCCCAGCGAGCCGACGCCGCCGGCCGCGGCGTGGATCAGCACGGTGTCGCCCTCGCCCACGCCCAGCCGCTTCAGCGACTGGTACGCGGTGAGCCCCGCCAGCGGCAGTCCCGCCGCCTGCTGCCAGCTCAGCGCGGCGGGCCTGCGGGCCAGGGTGCGCACGGGCGCGGCGACCAGCTCGGCGTAGGTGCCGTTCTGCGCCCAGTCCTTGCGGACGTACCCGATCACCTCGTCGCCGGGGGCGAGCTCCTTCGCGTCCGGGCCGGTCCGCTCCACCACGCCTGCCACGTCCCAGCCGGGCACCAGCGGGAAGTGGGCGTCGAGGACCGGGTCGAGGTAGCCCGCCCCGACCTTCCAGTCCACCGGGTTCACCCCGGCCGCCTTCACCCGTACCAGGACCGCGTCGGGCCCCACCTTGGGTTCGGGCAGGTCGGTGAGGGTCAGGTCGTCGGGTCCGCCGTACTCGTTCAGAACGATTGCCTTCATACCCCGCACAACTTCCCCGCCCGAGAAGATCATTCCCCCGTCCGCCCGGCAGGCGCGCGAACGGCGGCACCGCGCCGCCCGCTATCTGCGCCGCACCAGGTACATCCCGGACAGCAGCCCGATCACACCGGGGATCAGCAGCGCCACCCACAGCGGCATGGTGACGATCGGGACCAGCAGCCTGATCTCGGTCCGCGCGGTGTTCTGGAAGACGAAGACCAGGGTGGCGGCCAGCAGCAGCAGTACCAGCACCCTGCCCGGGGACGGAAAGCCGCGCGCGCCCCCGTCGCGCGTTCTCCTGTGTGTGCTCATGCCACCACCATGGGCGCGGGGGCCGCGGCCCGCCCGGCGGGCCGTCCCTAGGGGGTGCCCTCCTCCCCCGTACGGGGGAGGGCGAGCGCCACGGCCGCCGCGTAGCCCTCGGGCGCGGCCACGTCCGCGAGCTCCCAGCCGGGGATCCCGGCAGGGGTCGCGAGGCTGCCGACGTAGGTGGCGCCCGGGTCCTCGCCCAGGCCGGCGCCGGTGCCCTTGAGGTACGCCTCCTTCCGCGTCCAGCAGCGGGCGAAGGCGGCCGGGCGGTCGGCCGGTGCCAGCCTGCCGATCTCGGCGCGCTCGCGCGGGTGGAGGGCGGAGACGGTCTCCGCGACGACAGCGGCCGTGGGGTACGCCTCCACGTCGGCGCCGACGGGAGCGCCGTCCAGGGCGATCAGCACCACGTCGCCGGCGTGCGACAGCGAGAAGTGCACCGGGTTGCCGGGCACGGCCGGGCGGCCGTGCGGTCCGCCGCACAGCGGGCACGGCTCGCGGGTGAGGGGGACGGCGGCGGGGTCGGTGCCCAGGACCGCGGCCAGTTCCAGACGCAGGGCCGTGTGGGCGACCCGGTAGCGGTCCCGGTCGGCCTCCCGGACGAACGCCGCGCAGCGGGCGCGTTCCTCCTCGGACAGCACCGCCCCGTCGCGTACGCCGGCCGCGTGCTCGGACACGCGCAGTACGTGCAGCTTCAACCCGCCTCCTTGGGTGTCGCGCCGCCCGTCAGGGACGTCTGACGCAGGTGTAGGCGCCGAAGAGGCGCCTTTCGTACTCCGCCTCCACTATCTCGAACCCGGCGGCTTCCAGCATCGGTTCCAGCAGCCAGCGGAAGGTGCTGTACTCGGTGCGCAGGTGCTCGGCGTAGTCCCGGCGGGTGTAGCCGAGCGCGGGATCGCCGGCCGCGCCCGCCATCCACTCCTCCAGCACCTGCCCGGCCTCATCCGGCCGGAAGTCGAAGACGAGGTCGCGCAGGCGGAGCACACCGCCGGGCCGCAGTGTGCGGGCGATGCGCTCCAGCGCCAGCGCCTTGAAGAAGTCGGGCAGCTGGTGGAGGGCGTGCCGGGTGTGCACGGCGTCGGCGGGCGGCCCGGTGTGCTCGTAGGTGAGGAAGCCGGCCCGGACGCACTCCAGGTTCGCCGCCGCCTCCCGCCCGGCCCGCGCCCGCAGGTGGTCCAGCATCGCGGGCGAGACGTCCACGGCCACCACCCGGGTGAACTCACGGGCCGCGGCCAGCGCGAACCGCCCGGTCCCGGCGCCCAGATCGACCACGGCGGCGTCCCTCCCCACACCGTGGCGGCGCAGCGCGTCGATGTCCGGCGCCGGGTCGGGGTGCCCCTGCTTGCGGTCGAACCCGGCCACGAAGGCGGGGTCCAGGTGCTCGGGACCGGCATGGGCGAGTTCGTCGATCATCCAGGGCTCGGCGGCGGTCATGGACCGATCGTGGCATGCGGCGCGTACGGTCCGCCCCGGGTTTTCAGCGCGGCCCGCCGGGCGCGTGGCGGGCGGTGTGCTCGGCGAAGGGCGCGATGCCCACCTCGGCGCGCAGGGCGTCCACCCGGGCGGGGCCGGGGTCGGCGCACGGCCAGGGGACGGGGGCGCCGTCGCGCACGCCCGCGATCTGTCCCGCCCCCTGCCGCCCGCCGCCGGTTCAGGCGGTGAGGCCGCCGTCAACGGCGATGGAGGCACCGGTGATGTACCGGCCCCGGGCGCCGGCCGGATGCGCCACCGCCGCCGCGATCTCCTCGGGCCGCCCGTGGCGGTCCAGTGCCGTCAGCCCGCTCCGGTACTCCGCGTCCGGCCCGTCGGCGGGGTTCCTCCCGGTGTCGGCCGGGCCCGGGTGGGCATGGATCGATCCTGGCGCGGCACGGCCCGGGAGTCCGGCGGCGTTCGGACGTCGCGTTCGGTGGTGGGGGCGGCGGGGCGGCGGCCCGCCTATGCTCGCCCCCATGACGCCCGCCGACCTGGTGCCGCCCGGCCTGCCCGTGGTGAGGACCGTCTCCGGTTACCCGGGCGGGCCCGAGTGGCTGGGCCGACTGCCCGCCCTGATCGGGGAGTTGGCCGAGCGGTGGGAGCTGGTGCCCGGTGAGCCGTTCGCCGGGGGCAGCGTCTCGTGGGTGGCGCCGGTGCGGCGCGCGGACGGCTCCGACGCGGTGCTCAAGGTGAGCTGGCCGCACCGGGAGGCGGCCGGGGAGGGCGAGGCCCTGCGGCTGTGGGACGGTCGGGGCGCGGTGCGGCTGTACGAGCACGACGCCGGGCGGTACGCGCTGCTGCTGGAGCGCTGCGCACCGGGCACCGAGCTGGGCCGGGCCGCGGAACTGCCCGCCGAGGAGCGGCTGCTGGCCGGGGCGGAGGTGCTGCGCGAGCTGTGGAGCACGCCCGTTCCGCCGGATGCGGGGCTGGAGACGGTGGCGGAGGTGACCGCCGGGTGGGCGGACCTGGCCGAGGGGCGGATGGCACGGCTGCGGCCCGCCGGCTTCGATCCGGCCCTGGTGGCGCTGGGGGTGCGGCTGCTGCGCGAGCTGCCGGGGACGGCCGCCCGCGAGGCGGTGGTGCACGGCGACCTCAACCCCGGCAACGTCCTGTCCGCCGGACGGCGGCCCTGGCTGGCGATCGACGCCAAGCCGATGACCGGCGATCCGCTGTACGACCCCTGGCCGCTGGTCGAGCAGATCGGCTACGCCTTCGGGCGGCCCGTCCCGCGTGACGTGGTCGCCGCACGGTGCTCGCTGGTGGCCGGCGCGCTCGGCGAGGACGCGGGACGGCTGATGGCGTGGGCGGTGGCGCGGCGCGTGGAGTCGGCGCTGTGGGCCGTGGCCGAGGGCGGCGACCTGGAGGCGGGCACGGCGATGATGGCCCAGGTGCGCACCCTGGCGGACCTCGCGGGGCTTTGAGCCGCGAGGCCCGGCGGGAGAGCGGGGCGCCGCTCGGGCCGGGCGCCGCTCGGGCCGGGCGCCGCTCAGACCAGGGCGGGCTCCTCGAGCGTGAGCGTGCGCGCGTCGGCGTCCAGGGTGGCACGGACCCCGAGCGGCAGGGTCAGGGTCGCCGGGCCGTGTCCGAAACCCAGCTCCTCCACCACCGGCACCCCCAGCGGGGCGAGCCGGTCCAGCAGCACCTCGCGGACCCTCTCGTACGGGCCGCAGTCGTGCCAGGAGCCGAGCACCACGCCCGCCACACCGTCCAGTTCGCCGGAGCGCAGCAGATGGGTGAGGTAGCCGTCGAGGCGGTACGGCGGCTCGCCGACGTCCTCCAGCAGCAGGATGCCGCCGTCCGGGCGGGCGCCGTCCCGCCCCGGCACGCCGGCCTGGGCGGCCAGCAGCGACAGGCAGCCGCCGTAGGTGGTGCCGGACGCCCGGCCGGGCACCAGTGTGCGGGCGGCCGGGGAGGTGATCCGCGTGACCGTCTCCGGGGCGAAGAGGGTGGCGCGCAGATGCTCCTGGGTGGGGCCGTCCTTGAGGAAGGAGACGGTGGCGGGCATCGGGCCGTGCAGGGTGGCCAGGCCCAGCCGGGTCGCGAACGCCTCGTGCAGCACGGTCAGGTCGCTGTAGCCGACGAAGGGCTTGGGGCCGGCCGCGCGCATCGCGTCCCAGTCGGCCAGGTCCACCATCCGCTGCACGCCGTAGCCGCCGCGGGCGGCGAGGACGGCCGCGACGGACGGGTCGCACCAGGCCTCGGTCAGGTCGCGGGCGCGGTCGGCGTCGGTGCCGGCCAGGTGGTCCAGGCGCGGGTGGACGTCCAGGACGTGCGGCATGACCTGCGGGTCCAGGTCCCAGCCGCGCAGTACGTCCACCCCGGCGTCCAGCCGCTCGCGCTCCACCGGTCCGCTGGGCGCCACGATCGCCACCCGGTCGCCGGGGCGCAGCCGCCGGGGCCGGGTGAGGGCGGGGCGCGGTGGTGAGGGGGATGCAGATGTCACGTGGTGAGCTCCAGCCTGGGGACGTCCGGCCGGTCGAAGCCGAAGACCTGCGCGTACAGGGAGAGTTCGGCCTCCACGGCCCGGGTGATGGTCTCCGCCCTGCGGAAGCCGTGGCTCTCGCCCTCGAAGGCGAGGTAGGCGTGCGGCACTCCGCGCCCGGCGACCTCGGCCAGGAAGCGGTCGCACTGGGCGGGCGGGCAGATCACGTCGTCCAGGCCCTGGAGCAGCAGGAAGGGGGCGGTGACGCGGTCGGCGTGGTGGACGGGCGAGCGGTCGCGGTAGCGCTCGGGGTGCTCCTCGGCGCGGCCGACGAGGGAGACCAGGTACTGCGACTCGAAGTCGTGCGTCTCGCCGGTCGCCCAGCCGGCCAGGTCGAGGATGGGGTAGCTGATGGTCCCGCAGGCGTACAGGCCCTCGGTCAGCGGCGAGGTGAGGGAGACGGCGGTGGTCCAGCCGCCCGCGCTGCCGCCGCGTATGGCCAGCCGGGCGGGGTCGGCGGTGCCCTCGGCGGCCAGGGCGCGGGCGACGGCGGCGCAGTCCTCGACGTCGACCACGCCCCAGCGCTCCCGCAGCCGGTCGCGGTAGGCGCGGCCGTAGCCCGCCGAGCCGCCGTAGTTCACCTCCGCCACGCCGATGCCGCGCGAGGTGAAGTAGGCGATCTCCAGGTCCAGTACGAGGGGCGCCCGCCCGGTGGGCCCGCCGTGGGCCCACACCACGTACGGCGGCAGTTCGCCGTCGGGGGCGACGGCGGCGGGGTGGCGCGGGGGGTACAGGTGGGCGTGGATCTCGCGGCCGTCCGGGCCGGTGAAGACGCGCTCGGCGGGTTCGGGGTAGTAGGCCGGGTCGACCAGGTCGCTGTGGGCGGAGCCGACGACCAGGGCGTGGCCGGTGCGGGTGTCCAGCTCCACGACCTCGTAGGCGCTGCGCGGGCTCGCGGCGATGCCGATGACGCGGGTGCCCGCGGCGGCCAGGGCCGGGGCCCACTCCGTCCACGGGCCGGGGGCGTCGGCCAGTTCGCCGGTGGCCGGGTCCAGGATGCCCAGGCGCAGGGAGCCGCGGCCGTGCAGGACGGCGACCGTGCCGTCCTCCAGCGGCTGGAACCACTGGTGGCCGATCTTCCACAGCGGTCCGCCGAACTCCTCCTCGCGCGGGCACAGGGGGGTGGCCGCGCCCGCGGCGCCCGTCCCGTCGGCGGCAGCGGCGTCCAGTCGGTACAGGTTCCACCAGCCGCTCGCGTCGCCGCTGTACAGCAGCGAGCCGTCCGCCGCCCAGTCGGCCTGCGCCACCGACTCCCGGGCGCCGCCGGCGACGGCGCGGACGTTGTCGAAGGAGCCCTCGGCGGTGACGTCGGCCAGGCGGACGACCGTGCCGTCCCAGGGCATCCGGGGGTGGTCCCACACCAGCCACGCCGCCCGCCGCCCGTCCGGGGAGAGGCGGGGGCCGGTGGTGAAGCGGTCGGCGTCGCCGGTCAGTTCGCGGATCCGGGAGCGGTCGGAGGCCGCCGAGCCGTCCAGGGGCACGGCCGCGATCACCCGGCGCACGTCGGTGGGCCGCTGCCCGGTGAACTCCTCCAGCACGCACCACACCTCGCCCCGCTCCGGCAGCACCACCGGGTCGGCCCAGCGCAGGCCCTCGCCGACCGCCGAGACGGGGGTGAGGGGACGCGGCTCGGCTCGGGGGGCGTCCGGTTCGAAGGCGTACATCCGCTGGTCGGCGTGGTGGACGAAGACGACCAGCGGCCCGCCCTCCGCGCGCGCGGCCCCGGCCCAGGGGCGCCCGCCGTACTCGATCACCCGGCTGCGGACGTTCCACGGCTCGGGCAGCACCGACTCGGCGGGGCCGGTTCCGTCCGGGCGCAGCCTCATCAGCGCCCGCCGGCCGCCCTCGGCGGGGCGGGGCTCGGTCCACCACACCTCGGCACCGACGGTGCCCGCGTACTCGGGGTGGCCGTCGTGCGCGGCGACCAGGCGGGCGTCGATCGGGGACTCCCAGGTGCCGTACGGGGTGGTGGCGTACGTCATCGTGCGCGGCTCCTCGCGGGCTCGGCGGGTTCTTCGGGGAAGGCAGGGGGCGGTGGGGCGTCGGGCCGGAGGCGGGCCCGGGCTCAGAGGGTGAACAGGGCGCGGTCCATGACCCGGACGCCGAAGTGGAGGGCGTCCACGGGGACGCGCTCGTCGACGCCGTGGAACATCGCCTGGTAGTTCAGCCCCTCGGGCAGCCTCAGCGGGGTGAAGCCGTAGCCCACGATGCCCAGCTCCGCGAACTGCTTGGCGTCGGTGCCGCCGGTCATGCAGAACGGGATGACGTGGGCGTCGGGGTCGAAGTGCTCCAGGGACTCGCGCAGCACGGCGAAGGTGCGCGAGTCGACCGGCGCCTGGAGGGCCGGGCCGCGGTGGTAGAACCTCCAGTCCACGTCCGGGCCGGTGAGTTCGTCGATGGTGGCGGTGAACTCCTCCTCGGTGCCGGGGAGCATCCGCCCGTCCACATGCGCCTCGGCGGTGCCGGGAATGACGTTGATCTTGTAACCGGCCTTGAGGCCGGTGGGGTTGGTGCTGTTGCGCACGGTGGCCTCGACCAGCTTGGCGGACGGGCCCAGCTTGGCCAGCAGGGCGTCCACGTCGAAGTCGGGGGCGTCGAAGTCGGGGGCGTCCAGCCCGTTGAGGCGGGACAGCTCGGTGAGGGCGGCGCGCACCGTCTTCGACAGCCGCACCGGCCAGTCGTGCTCGCCGATGCGGTGCACCGCGGCGGCCAGCCGGCTCACCGCGTTGGCGCGGTTGACCTTGGAGCCGTGCCCGGCCCGGCCGGTGGCGGTCAGCTCCATCCAGGCGGTGCCGCGCTCGCCCGCCGCGATCGGGTAGAGCTGCAGGCCGCCGCCGGCGTGGAAGGTGTAGGCGCCGGACTCGCTTATGCCCTCGGTGCAGCCCTCGAACAGCTCGGGGTGCTCGCGGGCGAGGAAGTCCGCGCCGTACTGGCCGGTGTCCTCCTCGTCGGCGGTGAAGGCGAGGACGATGTCACGGCGGGGGCGCACCCCGGCCCTGGCCCAGGCGCGGACGACGGAGAGGACCATCGCGTCGGCGTTCTTCATGTCGACCGCGCCGCGGCCCCAGACCACGCCGTCGCGGACCTCGCCGGAGAAGGGGTGGACGGTCCAGTCGGCGGGCTCGGCGGGCACCACGTCCAGGTGGCCGTGGACGAGCAGCGCGTCGGCGGAGGGGTCGGTGCCCTCGATGCGGGCGACGACGTTGGTGCGGCCGCGGACCTTCTCCAGCACCACCGGCTCGATCCCGGCGTCGGACAGCTTCCCGGCGACGTACTCGGCGGCCTTCCGCTCGGTGCCGTCGCCGTTGCCGAGGTTGACGGAGTCGATGCGGATCAGCTCCGAGGTGAAGGCGACCGCCTCGTCGAGTGCCTGGTTGTCGATGCGCTCAGCCATACTGCTCCTCCACTGCGGCAGAGACGACGGTGGTGACCGCCTTGAAGGTGCGGATCCCCTCGTACATGGACGGCGATGTGTACGCCACCCGGCGCTCACCCGTCTGCTCCACGCCGGGCACGACGGTGGCCGCGCCGGCCAGGTGCTCGGCGTCGAACTCGATCTCGACCGTGCGGGGCCGGGGCCCGGTGGGCTCGTGGCGCACCGCCAGGGCGACCGCCTCCTTCGCCGCCGCGCGGATGTCGGCGGCGGTGCGGGCGGGGGTGCGGCAGACGGCGGCGTAGCGGGAGACGTAGTCCTTGACGGCGACGCCGCGCGCGGCGGGGGCGTAGCCGCGTGCGTCGTCGCAGGTGCGGTCGTCGCCGGTGACCAGGACGACGGGGACGCCGTACTCGGCCACCACCGCGGCGTTCAGGCGGCCCTCGCTGGCCCGCTCGCCGTCCAGCCACACGCCGGTGAGGGAGTTGGCGAGGTAGGTGTGGGCCAGGACGCCCTCGGCTCCGGCGCCCGTGTGGTAGCCGACGAAGGCGATGCCGTCGACGTCGCCGTGCTGGACGCCCTCGACCATGCTGAGCGACTTGTGGCGGCCGGTGAGCATCTGGGCGCGGTCGTCCAGCTTCTCCAGCAGCAGGTTGCGCATGGTCCAGTGCGCCTCGTTGACCAGCACCTCGTCCGCGCCGCCGTCGAGGAAACCGGCGATCGCCGCGTTCACGTCGGAGGTGAACATCGGACGGCAGCGCTCCCACTGCGGGGTCCCCGGCAGGACGTCGGCGGGCCAGGTCACCCCCGTGGCGCCCTCCATGTCGGCGCTGATCAGGATCTTCGTCATGGAAGGCCACGTTACGCGCAGCCCCGGCGGCGTCCAAGACCAGGGTGGGCCGCCGGGCGGGTGTCACCGGTCCGAACCTGTGGCGTCACTCGCCGCGGCCCACCACCAGCCAGTTCGACGGCAGATCGAGGCGCGAGCCGTCGGGTTCGAAGTCGGTCGTGGACAGCGGGAGCGAGCCGCCGGCGAGCACCCGCAGCCCGGCCGCGACGAACGGCCCGGCCGGTTCCGCCGGTTCGGCCGGCTCCCGTCCGGGGCCCTGCGGGGCGCCCGGTCCGGTGTGGTCCCGGGGGGCGTTCGACATGTGCGGCAGATCGGAGAGGCCGGGTGTGTCGAGGGGGCCGGGCAGCTCGGCGGGGTGGGCGGCCCCCGCCCCCTGCGCCAGGGCCGCGCTGGCCTCGGGCGCGGCCTCCACCACGAAGGCGCGGCCGCGCTCCCCGACGAGCGCGGCGACGGACTCGGCGACACGGGCGCGGCCGGCGGGTCCGCTGCGCCGGAGGACGCCTCGCAGGTAGACGTTGGCGTCGCCCAGTTCGTCGTGCAGGCGCCGCATCGCGTCGGGGTCGGCGGCGTCGAGCTGCCGGAAGTCCGGGGCACTGCGGCCGCCCTCCCCCTCCCCCACCACCGTCCGGGCGCGTTCCAGTACGGCGGCCGAGCGGTCGATCCCGACGCAGGGGCGGAAGCGGCCGGCCAGGAAGACCGTCTGGGCCCCGTTGCCGCAGTCGGCGTCGACCAGCGGCAGGTCCGGGGCGAAGTACTTCTCGAAGATCGGCATGTGCACGGCGGCCGTGATCGCGGGGTCGGTGCTCCAGATGCCCTGCGAGGAGCCGCCGTCTTCGAGCGTGGCGTTCACGGGGTCTCTCCCTCGTCCGTCTGCGGGCCGCGGGGTCACGGCCGCCGGGAGAGCCCGCCTACCCCGTCCGGCGCGGTTCGTGCATCCGGGCGCGTCCGGTCCGGGCGGCGGGCGCCGGGAGGGTGCGTGCGCCGGGGTGCTCGCGGTGTGCGCGGGGCGAGCCGGGCGGTCAGGCGCCCGCCCGGCCCTCGGTCTCGGCGGCGAGGTTGGCGAGCAGCTCGTCGTAGATGCGGGCGAGCCCCTTGGGCGCGAAGGCGCGCTCGAAGAAACCGCCGACGCCGCCCGCGCCCTTCCACGCGGTGGCGACGGTGACCCGCGAGGTGCCCTCGGCCGAGCCCGGGGTGACGGTCCAGGTGGTGACCATCGAGGAGTTGCGGTCGCGTTCGACCAGTTGCCCCTCCATGGGCTCGTCCACCTCCATCAGGCAGTCGCGCACCCGCTTGGAGGTCGCCCGGAGCTTCCAGTGGACGAGCGTGCCCTTGCCGTCGCCGCCCTCGCGCACCTCGTACTCGCCGAACTGCCCGGGCAGCAGCCTGCCGCGGGTGCCGCTGTAGTCGGCGAGCGCGTCGAACACGTCCTCCGGGCGGGCCGCGATCTCGCGCTGCGTGGTGGCCTCGACCTGCGCCATGGCTTCTCCCTGGTGGTTCCGGTGGTCCTGGTGTCCCGGCGCTCCGCCGACCGTCGCGGCGGCCGCTTCCGCCAGCCAACCACCCGCGACGCGCCCGCCCAAATCGGGGTTACCACCGACGGGAACACATGTTCTATTCTTGTGCGGGCGGAACGAGGAGGTCGCATGCGCTGGGACAATCTGCACCGGGACGGACCGGACGCGAGCGGCACGGCCGCCCTCTTCGGCCCGGGCGTGGTCACGCGTACGGTCGACACCCCGGAGTTCGCGGGCATCACCTTCCACGAGGTACGGGCCCGTTCGATCATCAACCGGGTGCCGGGCGCCTCCCGGATGCCGTTCGAATGGACCGTCAACCCGTACCGCGGCTGCTCCCACGCCTGCGTGTACTGCTTCGCCCGCCGCAGCCACGGCTATCTGGACCTGGACACCGGGATCGGCTTCGACACCCAGATCGTGGTGAAGACCAACGCCGACCGGCTGCTGCGCCGGGAGCTGTCCTCCCCCCGCTGGCCGGGCCACCACATAGCCATGGGCACCAACGTCGACTGCTACCAGCGCGCCGAGGGCCGCTACCGGCTGATGCCCGGCATCCTGACCGCCCTGCGCGACCACGCCAACCCGTTCTCCATCCTCACCAAGGGGACCCTGATCCTGCGCGACCTGGACCTGCTGCGCTCGGCCGGCGCGGTGGCGGACGTGGGCGTCTCGGTGTCGGTGGCCTTCCTGGACGAGGAGCTGTGGCGCACGGTGGAGCCCGGCACCCCGGCCCCCGAGCGGCGCCTGGACGTGGTGCGCGCCCTCACCGACCACGGCATCGGCTGCGGTGTGCTGATGGCCCCGGTCATCCCGTTCCTCTCCGACGGCCCCGCCCAGCTCCGCGCGACGGTGCGGGCGATCGCGGCGGCGGGGGCGACCTCCGTCACGCCGCTGGCCCTGCATCTGCGGCCGGGCGCGCGCGAGTGGTTCACCTCCTGGCTGGCCCGGCACCACCCGGGCCTGGTGGGCCACTACGAGCGGCTGTACGCCGACGGCGCCTACGCCCCGAAGTGGTACCAGCGCCAAATCACCCGGCAGGTGCACGAGCTGGCGGAGGAGTACGGCATCGGGCCGTCCCGGCCGGGGGCGCACCGGGGCGTCGGCGCACCGCGGTGCGCCCCCGAGCCCGAAGCGGGCCCGACCCAGCTCACCCTGCTGTGAGGTCCGCCCCACCCGGCCCGCGCGAGTAGCGCACCTCGGCCACGGGCGTCCCTCCCGCGTCGGAGAGCGACCTCACCCCGTCCGGGGCGAAGCCCGCCGCCTCGTAGAAGCGGCGGGCCCGCGCGTTGCCCTCCACCACCCACAGCCGGAGCCGGCGCATCCGGCGCGCCTCCGCCCGCCGCACCACCTCCGCCAGCAGCGCGCGCCCGAGGCCCGAGCCGATGCGCTCCGGTTCGACGTACAGGGCGTACAGCTCGCCGTCGCGGCAGCCCTCGCCGTCCCCGCCCTCTCCGCAGTCGCCCCCGCCGCTGCCGCCGCCCCCCCGGCACGGCCCGAGGGCCGCCCAGCCGGTGATGCGGCCTCCGCCGTCCACCGCGACCAGGTCGGTGACCGTCTCGCGTGTCGCGGCGAAGTCCGCCCGGCGCCGGGCGGCGTACGCGGCGGCGTCCATCCCCTCCAGGTACTCACGGGGCATCAGGTGGCGGTACGCGCACCGCCAGCCCCGCACCCGCAGGGCCGCCACCGCCTCCAGATCCGCCTCGACCGCTTCCCGCACGCACACGGACTCCCCTGCGCTCACCGGCGCTCCCTCACTTCCCGTTCCACTGCTCCGTTCGGACGCCTCCACCGGGGTGCGAGGAGTCGGTGCAACCCTCCCCCTGCGTTAGAGTAAAGCCGCTCGCCGACATGGTCGGCCTGCTTCCACGCCACCTCCGGGGCCACCGCTCCGTCGTCGTCCGGAGCCTCGGGGGTGGCCCGCCCCCAACCACACCGCAGACACCGGAAGACCCGCGGTCCGCCGCCACCGTACGGCGGTCCCGCCGGGGGAAAGGCATCAGGGATGGCCGTCTTCAAGCTGCAACTCACGGATGGCCGGGAGAGACTGGTCGAGGCCGGGCGCGCCGGGCGCACCGCCGACGGCCAGATCGTCATCGAGGACACAGACGCCCTGGGCGTGTGGGACTGCCTGGAGGAGTATCCGGCCGACCGCGTGAGGGCGGTGTGGCGGCGCGGCCCCGCCGAGAGCGGCATCTACACCTGGATTCCGCAGCCCTCCGAGGGAAGCTGGTGGAGCTACTGAGGACCTCCTCGGCCCGCGCTCCGGCCCGGGCCGCGGGACCGGGCGCCCGGAGCACACCGCGCACCCGCCTCCACCTTCGAAGCGACATCTCCTAAACCCTCTGTGGCGCACTTCACAAGGCATGACGCGGAGGCGGCCTGCGTTTCGCAGCCCGAAAGCCGCGCCATCCCTTACGCCGGGGAAGGGTTCCACCGCTCCGGAAAGGCCCCGGGGCACGGCGGGGGGCAGCCGGGAGCGATGCCGCGCACCCTCCGTCCGGGCCGGCGCCGGCCCCGCCGCGGTCAGAGCCTGCGCAGCGCCTCGTCGGCCGCCGCGCGCAGCTCCTCGCGCTCCCGGGCGGCCAGCAGCACCAGCCTGGCCCGCGGGTCGCCCAGCGCTCCGAGCCCCTCCACGCAGGCGCGGGCCACCTGCCAGTGGTGGACGGGGCCGGCCAGCAGCCGGTCCAGGACGCGGATCAGGGTCGGCGCGGACTGCGGCGCGCGCAGGGCGGCCAGCAGCCGTACGGGGTGTAACGCGTAGGAGGTGCGCAGCTCGTTGGTCGCCAGCGCCGCCGCGGCGCGGGCGGTACGCGGGTCGCCCAGGCGCAGCAGGGCGCGGGCCGCGGCGGCGCAGCGGGCCGGGTCGCGGTGGTTGAGCAGGAACACCAGCGTCTCGAAGGCCCGGGGGTCCCCGGCCCGGCCCAGGGTGCAGGCGGCCAGCTCCCGGGCCCACAAGGGGCGGGCGGGGGCGGTGAGTTCGGCTGCCAGCGCGTCACGGGCGGCGGCCGTGTCCCGCCGGGCCAGGGCGAGCAGCCGCCCGTACTCCTCCGGATCCGCCTCGGCCCGCAGCCGATCCACCATTTCGCGGTCCACCGTGCCCGCCCTGCCCACCGGCACGTCACCTCCCTGTGGTATGTGCCACATTCCTGGAAGCGGTCTACCCTCTGGCATTCGGGTTACCCGCAGGTTAGCCTGCTCATCGGAGCGGTACCCCCGCTCAGTCGGACGGCCTGGTGACGCAGCCGTCCGGTGTGCAGTCGGTTCAGCACGCGTACACGCAGGTCGAGCACGGCCCCGGGACAGGGCCGCTCTCGCTCGTTCCACACCTGTGTACGACGCGGGCCCGGCGCTCTCGCGCCCTCGCCCGCCCCTCTCCCCTCCTTCTCCCTCTCAGTCGTCACCCTCTCTTCCTCTTCCCTGGAGTCCCGTGATGGACCGTCCCACCCTCACCACTGTCGCCGTGGTCGGCCTCGGCACCATGGGCACCGGCATCGCCGAGGTCCTGGCCCGCGCCGGCCGCGAGGTCATCGGCATCGACACCGACGAGAACGCCGCCCGCCGGGCCGTCGCCGCGCTGGAGGCGTCCACCGCCCGCGCCGTGGAGCGCGAGCGGATCACCGAGCAGGAGCGGCGCGACGCCCTCGCCCGCTTCCGCACCTTCTGCGACCTCCAGGCCGCGGCCGAGGCCGATCTGGTCATCGAGGTGGTGCCGGAGGACTACGGGCTCAAGCAGCGCGTCATCAACGAGCTGGACGGCATCGTCAAGCCGGCGGCCGTCATCGCCACCGGCACCAACGCCCTGTCGGTCACCCGGCTCGCGGCCGACTCCGCGCACCCCGAGCGCGTGCTGGGGATGCACTTCTTCAACCCCGCGCCCGCGATGAAGCTGGTGGAGATCGTCTCCTGCGTGCTCACCTCTCCCGAGGCGGTCGCCGCGGTCACCGATCTCGCCGTCGACCTGGGCAAGGAGCCGATCCCGGTCGGCGACCGGCCCGGCTTCGTCGCCGACGGGCTGCTGTTCGGCTACCTCAACCAGGCCGCGGCGATGTACGAGTCGAAGTACGCCACCCGCGAGGACATCGACGCCGCGATGCGCCTGGGCTGCGGTCTGCCGATGGGCCCGCTCGCCCTGCTGGACCTGATCGGCGTCGACACCGCCCGCACCGTGCTGGAGGCGATGTACGCCGAGTCCCGCGACCGGCTGCACGCCCCCGCCCCGATCCTGGGCCAGCTCAGCGCCGCCGGTCTGACGGGCCGCAAGGCCGGGCGCGGCTTCTACACCTACGAGGCGCCGGGTTCGGCGACGGTGGTGCCGGACGCGCTCACCCCGCGCGAGGGCGGACTGCGGGGCACCCCGCGCCAGGTGCGCTCCGTCGGCGTGGCGGGCTCGGGGACCATGGCCGGCGGCATCGCCGAGGTGTTCGCCAAGGCCGGCTACGACGTGGTGCTGGTCGCGCGCAGCGACGAGAAGGCCGGGACGGCCAGGGCCCGGATCTCCTCCTCGCTGGAGCGGTCGGTGAGGAAGGGCCGGATGAGCGCCGAGGCCCGCGACGAGACGCTCGCCAGGATCACCCCGGCCGGCTCGCTGTCCGCGCTGGCGGACGTGGACCTGGCGGTCGAGGCGGTGGCCGAGGACCTGGAGGTCAAGAAGGGCCTGTTCGCGACGTTGGACGAGGTGTGCAAGCCGGGCGCGGTGCTGGCCACCACCACCTCCTCGCTGCCGGTGGTCGCCTGCGCCCGCGCGACCTCGCGCCCGCAGGACGTGATCGGCATGCACTTCTTCAACCCCGCGCCCGCGATGAAGCTCGTGGAGGTGGTGAGCACCGTCCTGACCGGCGACGACGTCCACGCCACCGTGCGCGAGGTGTGCGCGAGGATCCGCAAGCACCCGGTGGACTGCGGCGACCGCGCGGGCTTCATCGTCAACGCGCTGCTGTTCCCGTACCTGAACAACGCCATCAAGATGGTGCAGGAGCACTACGCCGACATGGACGCCGTCGACGCGGCCATGAAGCTCGGCGGCGGCTACCCGATGGGCCCGTTCGAGCTGCTGGACGTGGTCGGCCTGGACGTCTCCCTGGCGATCGAGAAGGTGCTGCACGAGGAGTTCCGCGAGCCGGGCCTGGCCCCGGCTCCGCTGCTGGAGCACCTGGTCGCGGCGGGCTGCCTGGGCCGCAAGAGCGGACGCGGCTTCCGCGAGTACGCGAGGCGGTGAGCGCGGCGAACCCGGCGTTCCCGCCCCGGGCGGACTCCGGGTGGGGTGGGCTGCTGGACCCCGGCGGCCCGCCCGCCGGCGGCGGTGCGCCGTGTAACGTTCCACACATGTCGCAGTCCGTACGGTCCGCCCGTCCCAACGTGCCCAGCCAGCGCCTGAAGATGCGCCGTGAGTTGGCCGCCGCCGCGATGGAGCTCTTCGCCACCAAGGGCTACGAGGAGACGACGGTCGACGAGATCGCGGCCGCGGCCGGGGTGGCCCGGCGCACCTTCTTCCGGCACTTCCGCTCCAAGGAAGAGGCGATCTTCCCGGATCACGACGACACCCTGGAGCGCGCCAAGGCGGTGCTGGACGCGGCGCCCGCGCACGAGAACCCGCTGGACACCGTGTGCCGTGGCATCAAGGAGGTCATGAGGATGTACGCGGCCTCCCCGGCGGTGTCGGTGGAGCGCTACCGGCTCACGCGTGAGGTGCCCACGCTGCGGGAGCGGGAGATCGCGTCCGTGGCCCGCTACGAGCGGCTGTTCACCCGGTATCTGCTGGGCCACTTCGACGAGTCCGCCGTGGCCCACCGGGACGGCGACGAGGACGGCCTCGACGAGCCGCTGCTGGCCGAGGTGGCGGCGTCGGCGGTGGTCACCGCGCACAACCACGTGCTGCGGCGCTGGCTGCGCGCGGGCGGCCAGGGCGACGTGGAGGCCCAGCTGGACCGGGCCTTCGCCACCGTGCGGCGGACCTTCGGCACCGGCTTCGTCGCCGGCCGGGCGGCGGCCGACCGGCCGGCCGCGGCCGCCGGGGCGGGCGGAGCGAACGGGGCGAACGGGGCGGCCGAACGGGAGCGCGGGGTGCTGGTGGCGGTGGCACGCACCGACGCCCCGCTGGACCAGGTGATGCGCACGATCGAGGAAGCCCTGCGGCAGGACTGAGCACCGCGGCGGGCACCTGGCGGGCACGCAGGGAACGAACCTGAGACCGCACAGCCGTACAGCCGCACAGAAGGAAAAGGAAACGGCCGCCTCCCGAAAGGAGGCGGCCGTTTCCGTGCGCGCACCCCGCTCATGCGTGCACACCTGGTGACAACTGAGAGAAATTCTTGGCACGCAGTGTCTTGTGTGCTGGCACGCAGTGCCATAACGTGAGCGGTGTCCGGGCACTGTCCCCGCGGTCACTGCCGTGCGTCCGGACGCCTGCGTCACAGGCACCTTCAGCGCTACCGCGCCGAGCCGCAGCATCACCGCCGAACCGACGGCACCAGCAGCTCACACAAGACCGAAGAAGACCCCAGCGACCCCTCAAGCGTCCCCGAACGCTCGCCGGAGGCCACAGTGAAGGAAATCCTGGACGCGATCCTCGCGTCGGACAGCAAGCCCGCCGACTTCGCCAACCTGGCGCTGCCCGAGTCCTACCGCGCGGTGACCGTGCACAAGGACGAGGCCGACATGTTCGAGGGCCTGCCCACCCGGGAGAAGGACCCGCGCAAGTCCCTGCACCTGGACGAGGTGCCCCTGCCGGAGCTGGGTCCCGGCGAAGCCCTGGTGGCGGTCATGGCCTCCTCGGTGAACTACAACTCGGTGTGGACCTCGATCTTCGAGCCGGTGTCGACCTTCGGCTTCCTGGAGCGCTACGGGCGCACCTCGGAGCTGGCCAAGCGCCACGACCTGCCGTACCACATCATCGGCTCCGACCTGGCGGGCGTGGTGCTGCGCACCGGCCCCGGCGTCAACGCCTGGCAGCCCGGCGACGAGGTCGTCGCCCACTGCCTGTCGGTGGAGCTGGAGAACGCCGACGGCCACAACGACACCATGCTCGACCCCGAGCAGCGCATCTGGGGCTTCGAGACCAACTTCGGCGGCCTGGCCGAGATCGCGCTGGTGAAGTCCAACCAGCTCATGCCCAAGCCCGCCCACCTGTCCTGGGAGGAGGCCGCCGCGCCGGGTCTGGTGAACTCCACCGCCTACCGGCAGCTGGTCTCCCGCAACGGCGCCGGCATGAAGCAGGGCGACAACGTGCTGATCTGGGGCGCCTCCGGCGGTCTGGGGTCCTACGCCACCCAGATGGCCCTGGCCGGCGGCGCCAACCCCATCTGCGTGGTCTCCTCCCCGGCCAAGGCCGACATCTGCCGCTCCATGGGCGCCGAGGCGATCATCGACCGCAACGCCGAGGGCTACCGGTTCTGGAAGGACGAGAACACCCAGGACCCCAGGGAGTGGAAGCGCTTCGGCAAGCGCATCCGCGAGCTGACCGGCGGCGAGGACGTGGACATCGTCTTCGAGCACCCCGGGCGCGAGACCTTCGGCGCGTCCGTCTACGTCACCCGCAAGGGCGGCACCATCACCACCTGCGCCTCCACCTCCGGCTACATGCACAGCTACGACAACCGCTACCTGTGGATGAGCCTCAAGCGCATCATCGGCTCCCACTTCGCCAACTACCGCGAGGCGTGGGAGGCCAACCGCCTGATCGCCAAGGGCAAGATCCACCCCACGCTGTCGAAGACGTACTCCCTGGAGGAGACCGGCCAGGCCGCCCACGACGTGCACCGCAACGCGCACCAGGGCAAGGTCGGCGTGCTGTGCCTGGCCCCGCGCGAGGGCATGGGCGTGCGCGACGCGGAGATGCGGGCCAAGCACATCGACGCCATCAACCGCTTCCGGAACGTGTAGAGGGCACCCCCATGGCTGAGCGCCAGAAAGACCGTCCGTGGCTGATGCGGACGTACGCCGGGCACTCCACGGCCGAGGCGTCCAACGAGCTGTACCGGCGCAACCTCGCCAAGGGGCAGACCGGCCTGTCGGTCGCCTTCGACCTGCCCACCCAGACCGGTTACGACCCCGACCACGTCCTCGCCCGCGGCGAGGTCGGCCGGGTCGGGGTCCCGGTCTGCCACCTCGGTGACATGCGCCGGCTGTTCCAGGACATCCCCCTGGAGCGGATGAACACCTCGATGACCATCAACGCCACCGCCATGTGGCTGCTGGCGCTGTACCAGGTGGTCGCCGAGGAGCAGGGCGCGGACATCTCCAGGCTTTCGGGGACGACGCAGAACGACATCGTCAAGGAGTACCTCTCGCGCGGGACGCACGTCTTCCCGCCGGGCCCCTCCCTGCGTCTGACCACCGACACGATCGCCTACACCGTGGCGCACATGCCCAAGTGGAACCCGATCAACATCTGCAGCTACCACCTGCAGGAGGCCGGGGCCACGCCGGTGCAGGAGATCGCCTACGCGATGTCCACCGCCATCGCGGTGCTGGACGCGGTGCGCGACTCCGGGCAGGTTCCCGCCGAGCGGATGGGCGACGTCGTCGGGCGCATCTCCTTCTTCGTCAACGCGGGCGTCCGCTTCGTCGAGGAGATGTGCAAGATGCGGGCCTTCACCCGCATCTGGGACAGGATCACCCGCGAGCGGTACGGAATCGAGGACCCCAGGCACCGCCGCTTCCGCTACGGCGTCCAGGTCAACTCCCTGGGGCTGACCGAGGCCCAGCCGGAGAACAACGTCCAGCGCATCGTGCTGGAGATGCTGGCCGTCACCCTCTCCAAGGACGCCCGCGCCCGCGCCGTGCAGCTGCCCGCCTGGAACGAGGCGCTCGGCCTGCCCAGGCCCTGGGACCAGCAGTGGTCGCTGCGCATCCAGCAGGTCCTCGCCCACGAGAGCGACCTGCTGGAGTACGACGACCTGTTCGCCGGATCGCACGTGGTCGAGGCCAGGACCGCCGAACTGGCCGAGGGCGCCCTCGCCGAGATCGAGCGCATCCAGGAGATGGGCGGCGCGATGGCGGCGGTGGAGTCGGGCTACCTCAAGGCGCGGCTGGTCGCCTCGCACGCCGAACGCAGGGCCCGCATCGAGTCCGGCGAGGAGAAGATCGTCGGGGTCAACTGCTTCGAGTCCACCGAGCCCAACCCGCTCACCGCCGACCTGGACACGGCCATCATGACCGTGGACCCGGCGGTGGAGCGGAACGTCGTCGCCGCCCTCCAGCGGTGGCGCGACGAGCGGGACGAGGCCCGCGCCCACCGGGCGCTCGCCGAGCTGAAGCGGGCCGCGGCGGGCAGGGACAACCTGATGCCGGCCACCATCGAGTGCGCCCGGGCCGGGGTGACCACCGGTGAGTGGGCCTGGGCCCTGCGCGACGTCTTCGGCGAGTACCGGGCCCCCACCGGCGTGAGCTCCGCGCCGGTGGCGACCCCCGCCGAGGAGGGCTCGCGGCTGGCCGAGGTGCGCCGGAAGGTGGAGGCCACCGCCGCCGAGCTGGGCTGCGGCAAGCTGCGCCTGCTGGTGGGCAAGCCCGGTCTGGACGGGCACAGCAACGGGGCCGAGCAGATCGCCGTACGGGCCCGCGACGCGGGCTTCGAGGTGGTCTACCAGGGCATCCGGCTGACCCCCGAGCAGATCGTCTCGGCGGCCGTCGCCGAGGACGTGCACTGCGTGGGGCTGTCGATCCTCTCCGGCTCGCACGCCGAGCTGGTGCCCGACGTACTGGACCGGCTGCACCGGGCCGGCGTCGACGACGTTCCGGTCATCGTCGGCGGCATCATCCCGCGCGCGGACGCCGACGCACTGCGCGCCGCCGGGGTGGCGGCGGTCTTCACCCCGAAGGACTTCGGCATCACGGAGATCATCGGCCGTATCGTCGACGAGATCCGCACCGCGAACAAGCTCGACCCCCTGGAGGTCCCCGCATGACCACGCCCGTCAACCGGCTGCGTCCCCGCCGCTCCTGCCTCGCGGTGCCGGGCAGCAACCCCCGCTTCCTGGAGAAGGCCCAGGGGCTGGCCGCCGACCAGGTCTTCCTGGACCTGGAGGACGCCTGCGCCCCGCTGGCCAAGCCCGAGGCCCGGCACACCATCGTGAAGTTCCTCAACGAGGGCGACTGGACGGGCAAGACCCGGGTGGTGCGCGTCAACGACTGGACCACCCACTGGACGTACCGCGACGTGATCACGGTCGTCGAGGGCGCGGGCCAGAACCTGGACTGCATCATGCTGCCGAAGGTGCAGGACGCCGCCCAGGTCAGGGCGCTGGACATGCTGCTGACGCAGATCGAGACCACCATGGGCCTCGAGGTCGGCCGCATCGGCATCGAGGCCCAGATCGAGAACGCCAAGGGCCTGGTGAACGTCGACGAGATCGCCGCCGCCTCGCCCCGGCTGGAGACCATCATCTTCGGCCCGGCCGACTTCATGGCCTCCATCAACATGAAGTCCCTGGTCGTGGGCGAGCAGCCGCCCGGCTACCCGGCCGACGCCTACCACTACATCCTGATGCGGATCCTGATGGCCGCCCGCACCCACAACCTGCAGGCCATCGACGGCCCCTACCTGCAGATCAAGAACGTGGACGGCTTCCGGGCCGTCGCCGAGCGCGCCGCCGCCCTCGGCTTCGACGGCAAGTGGGTGCTGCACCCCGGCCAGGTCGAGGCGGCCAACGAGGTCTTCTCCCCCTCCCAGGAGGACTACGACCACGCGGAGCTGATCCTGGACGCCTACGAGTACTTCACCTCCGAGGCGGGCGGCAGGAAGGGCTCGGCGATGCTCGGCGACGAGATGATCGACGAGGCCAGCCGCAAGATGGCCCTGGTCATCGCGGGCAAGGGCCGGGCCGCCGGCATGGAGCGGACCTCGAAGTTCGAGCCGCCCGCCGCCTGAGCCCCACCACCGCGGGCCGCTCCCGGCTCCCCGCCCCCTCCTTCCGCTCCCCCTCCACGGGGCGAAGGGGGAGGCCGGGGAGGGGGGCGGCCCGGTCCGGTACCCGTTCGTCCACCACACCACGGAGAGTCACACCATGCAGTTCGGCCGCACCTACGAGGAGTTCGAGGTCGGGGACGTCTACCGGCACTGGCCCGGCAAGACGGTCACGGAGTACGACGACCACCTGTTCTGCCTGCTGACCATGAACCACCACCCGCTCCACATGGACACCAACTACGCCGAGAAGACGACGGACTTCGGCAGGAACGTGGTGGTCGGCAACTACATCTACTCGCTGCTGCTGGGCATGTCCGTGCCGGACGTCTCCGGCAAGGCGATCGCCAACCTGGAGATCGAGTCGCTGCGGCACGTGGCGCCCACCTTCCACGGCGACACGATCTACGGCGAGACCACCGTCCTGGACAAGACGCCGTCGCGCTCGAAGTCCGACCGCGGCATCGTCCACGTCGAGACCAAGGGCTACAAGCAGGACGGCACCCTGGTGTGCGTCTTCCGCCGCAAGGTGATGGTGCCCACCGCCGAGTACATCGAGGCGCGCGGAGGTGAGCAGCCCGGCCGCCCCGAGCTGCGCACGGACGGGCGGGACTCCGGAAAGGGAGGCGAGTGACATGGGGCGCCTGGCGCAGACCGAGGGCCTGACGGACATCCAGCGGGAGATCGTCTCCACCGTCCGCGACTTCGTCGACAAGGAGATCATCCCGGTCGCCACCGAGCTGGAGCACCGGGACGAGTACCCGACCCGGATCGTGGAGGGCCTGAAGGAGCTGGGGATCTTCGGCCTGATGATCCCGGAGGAGTACGGCGGTCTCGGGGAGTCGCTGCTCACCTACGCGCTGTGCGTGGAGGAGATCGCCCGCGGCTGGATGAGCGTGTCCGGCATCATCAACACCCACTTCATCGTCGCGTACATGCTCAAGCAGCACGGCACCGACGAGCAGAAGGAGTACTTCCTGCCCAGGATGGCGGCCGGCGAGGTCCGCGGCGCCTTCTCGATGTCCGAGCCGGGCCTGGGCTCGGACGTGTCGGCCATCACCACCAAGGGCGTGCGCGACGGTGACGAGTACGTCCTGACCGGCCAGAAGATGTGGCTGACCAACGGCGGCACCTCCTCGCTGGTGGCGGTGCTGTGCCGCACCGACGAGGGCCACCCCGAGGGCACCGCCCCGCACAAGTCGATGACCACCTTCCTGGTCGAGAAGGAGCCGGGCTTCGGCGAGGTCAAGCCGGGGCTGACGATCCCCGGCAAGATCGACAAGATGGGCTACAAGGGCGTCGACACCACCGAGCTGATCCTGGACGGCCTGCGCGTCCCGGAGAACCGGGTTCTGGGAGGCAGGACCGGCCGCGGCTTCTACCAGATGATGGACGGTGTCGAGGTCGGCCGGGTCAACGTGGCCGCGCGCGGCTGCGGTGTGGCCCAGCGCGCCTTCGAGCTGGGCGTCTCCTACGCCCAGCAGCGGCACACCTTCGGCAAGCCGATCGCCCAGCACCAGGCAATTCAGTTCAAGTTGGCCGAAATGGCCACCAAGGTGGAGGCGGCGCACGCCCTGATGGTCGGCGCCGCACGGAAGAAGGACTCCGGGCAGCGCAACGACCTGGAGGCGGGGATGGCCAAATACCTCGCCTCGGAGTACTGCAAGGAGGTCGTGGAAGACGCGTTCCGCATCCACGGCGGTTACGGTTTCTCCAAGGAGTACGAGATCGAACGGCTGTACCGTGAGGCCCCGATGCTCCTGATCGGCGAGGGCACCGCCGAGATCCAGAAGATGATCGTGGGGCGCCGACTCCTGGAGGAGTACAAGATCCAGGGGTAGAATGCATTATTCGGGGCGTTTTCCCTCCAAAGGGACAACACCCCGAACCAAGGCCTTCCGGGTAGCCCACGGTCCCGACAGGTGCTCTGGCTTGCCCAGTTGCCACCGGTAACCGATAGCATCCCGGGAAAGCCGCCGTCCCCCGTGTTTACGCGGCACCCTCCGCTACGAAGGTCATCCATGCCCCACAGCCCATCCTCTGCACAACGCGGCCGTATCCGTCTCGCGCGCGGAGCATCGCCGTGGCTCCTCCCGACCGTCGCCACCGCAGCCCTCAGCCTGGCCCGCGCCAGGCGCTCGAGAGGCGCAGCGGTGGCGGCAGTGCCCGCCACCGCCCTGGCGGCGGGCATGCTGTGGTTCTTCCGCGACCCCGAGCGAGAGATCGCCCAGGGCCGCGTCATCTCCCCGGCCGACGGCGTGGTGCAGAGCATCATGCCGTGGAAGGACGGGCGCACCCGCGTCGCGATCTTCATGAGCCCGCTGAACGTCCACGTCAACCGCGCTCCGCTGGCGGGCACGGTGACGTCCGTCGAGCACGTGCCCGGCGGCTTCGTTCCGGCGTTCAACAAGGAGAGCGAGAACAACGAGCGGGTCGTCTGGCACTTCGACACCGAGCTGGGCGACATCGAGATGGTCCAGATCGCCGGCGCCGTGGCCCGGCGGATCGTGCCGTACATCGAGCAGGGCGCCAAGGTCGAACAGGGTGAGCGGATCGGCCTGATCCGCTTCGGCTCCCGCGTCGACCTCTACCTCCCGGAGGGCGTCGAGGTCGCCGTCGAGGTCGGCCAGCCCACGACCGCGGGGGTGACTCGCCTTGACCGTGACTGACCCCAAGACCCAGTGGGTCCCCGAGGCCGGTCCGGAGGACGACGGCGACGAGATGGGCGACATGCCGCTGTCCATGCGGCTGTCGATAGCCGACGCGCTCACCCTGGGCAACGCCACCTGCGGCTTCCTGGCGGTGTACTTCACCACCACCGGCGTCCTGATCCCGCATCTGACGGGCAACGGCGACGGCGGCATGGCGCGGCACAGCGCCGCGACCGCCGTGATGCTGATGCTGCTGGCCTCGGTCTTCGACCTCTTCGACGGACTCGTGGCACGCAAGCTGCGCAGCTCGGCGATGGGCGCGGAGCTGGACAACCTCTCCGACCTGATCAGCTTCGGGCTGGCGCCCGCGTACTTCGTGCTGGTCTGGGGGATGGTGGCCAACGACGCGTACCAGGGCGTCTCGGCGCTCGCCGGCGTCGTGGTGCTGCTGGCGGTGGTGCTGCGGCTCGCCAGGTTCTCCTGCGTCACCCTGCCCAACGGGGTGTTCCAGGGCATGCCCAGCCCCTTCGGGGCGCTGACGGTCGTCTCGATCGTCCTGCTGGAGCTGCCGTTCGTCCCGACGCTGCTGGCCATCGTCGGTGTGGCCTGGCTGATGGTGAGCCGGGTGGAGTACCCCAAGCCGCGCGGGCTGCTGGCCGTGGCGATGCTCGGCTGGATCGTGCTGAGCATGGGCCTGCTGACGGCCTGGGCGTTCGACGCCCCGGGCGGTGAGCTGCTGCTGCAGACCGGCTGCGCGCTGCAGCTGGTGCTGGGCGCGGTGATCCCGCTGTTCGCCACCGCGCGCCGGGTCAACACCTTCCGCGACAACCGCCGTGAGGCACGGGCCGCGGCCCAGCCCTAGCCGGCGGCGACGGCGACGGCGACGGCGACGGCGACGGCGACGGCCGGTTCATACCTCGGGCGCCGGACGGATTCCATGGAATCCGTCCGGCGCCCGGTGTTTTCCCGCCTTCTCCTCCTTTTCCGCGCCTTCCCGGCCCGCGCCGGAATACACCAGCGGATTTGCCGGGAGACACCGGCGGGCCGTACCGGGGCCCGGCGCGGGCGGCCGGAAGGGGGACGGAGCCCCGGGAGCGCTCCGGGCAGGGCGGGCACGGCGCGGGCGAGCGGTACACGGCGCGGGCGGCCTCGCGCCCTGAAAACGCCGCGGGGCCCGGACTCGTAGGAGTCCGGGCCCCGCCCGCACCGTCCGGCCGCCGCCCCCGTCACGGCGGGCACGGACGCCCGGTCAGCGCGCGGTCACTCCCCGAAGGAGAAAGCCTGGGCGTTCTCCGAGGCCTCCGCCTCGCGGTACACCTTCAGCCCGCCCTCGGTCTTCCCGTCCGGCTTGAGGATGAAGCTCTCCCGCGTCGAGGGCAGTTCGGGGTCGGAGAAGTCGTGCCGGATGCCGAAGCCCCCGTCGTGGTCCTCCATGGACGTCAGCGCCTTGACCACGCCCTCCCGGGTGAGGTCCTTGTCGTCGCACGCCTGCTTCAGCGCCGCGCCGAAGACGGAGGCGGCACTCCAGCCCGCGGCCACGCCGTTGTCGAGGATGTCGTCGGGGTAGGCCTCGGCGTACTTCCGGGCCAGCCTGGCCGGCTCCGGCTCCTCCGATCCGATGGGCAGGGTCGAGGCGGCCACGTAGTAGTCCTTCTGCAGGACCGGGCCGGCCTGGGTCTTCAGCAGTTGCGGCGCGAACGCCGAGTTGTTGCCGATGATCGGCACGTTCAGGCCGGCGGCCGCCGACACACCGACCAGGGAGGCCGCCTGGCGCGGCCCGGCGCTGATCACGATGGCCTTCACACCGGCCTTCTTGAACGCCGCCACCTGCGGGGACATGTCCTCGTCGGTCGGCTTGATCTTCTGCTCCACCAGGGTCAGTCCGGCCTTCTGGGCCGCGTGCTCGGCGCCCTTCAGGGCGTTCTCGCCGTAGTCGCCCTCGAAGTAGACGTGTCCGATCGTGTCGCCCTCGGCGATCTTCCCCTCCTTCAGCAGGAAGTCGATCGCGTTGACCGTCTCCACGTCGTAGGTGGCGCCGATGACCCGGATGTACTCGCTGCCCAGCAGGTCCGCGGACCAGGCCTGCGGCAGCACCAGCACCTTGTGCTGGCCGTCGATCCGCTCCTTGACCGCGCTGACGAACGGCGAGCCGAGGAACTGCACGAAGCCCACCACCTTGGGCTGCAGCTCGGTGTAGGCGGGGATCGCCTTGCCCGCGTCGTAGCCGTGGTCGCGGACGGTCAGCTCCAGCTTCCGCCCGCAGATCCCGCCGTCGGAGTTGATCTGGTCGATGTAGAGCTGCTGCGCCTGGGTGACGCTCTTGCCCAGGGAGGCGTAGACACCGGTCATGTCGGTGAGGGCGCCGATCCGGATGGTCTCGTCCGTCACGCCCTTGTCGGTCCGCACGCCGTCGGCGCCGGTGCCGGTGCCGGTGCCGCCGGAGTCGCCACCGCCCGCCTTGGAGCTGCATCCCGTGGCGATGAGGGCGAGGGCGGTCGCGGCGACCACCGCGGCGGCGCGTGCCGTGTGCTTCTTCTGCGTCTTCACAGTCTTCATGCCTCGTCTTTCTGAGTGTGACCGCGGCGGGCGGCGAGCCGCACCAGGCCGCCCGGCAGGAACAGCACGATCGCCACGATCGCGGCGCCGTACAGGTAGCGGGACATCTCCCCCGGTGCGACCCCGCCCGTTCCGGGGGCGGAGACCAGGGGCAGTGCCTCGCTGTAGCGGGTGAGGATCTGGGGCAGCAAAGTGACGAACACCGCCCCGGTGACGGCCCCGGAGACCGAGCCCAGACCGCCGATGACGATCATGGCCAGGTACTCCAGGGCCAGCACGATGCCGAAGTACTCGGGCACGGTCTGCTGGAAGACCAGCGCCAGCAGCACCCCGGCCAGGCCCGCGTACATCGAGGACAGGACGAACACCCCCGCCCGCTGGCGGGCCACCGGCACGCCCATCACCCCGGCCGCGATCCGGTGGTCGCGGATGGCGTTCAGCGCCCGGCCCGGGCGGTCGCGCAGCACCCCGTGCGCGAAGAAGGCGCACACCGCCAGCAGGACCAGCCCGGCGTACCAGAGCTTCTCCATCGACTGGAACGGCACGGCGGCGACCACGGTCTCGGTGTCGTCGAAGCTGAGACCGAACAGCGACAGCGGCGGGACGGGGCGGCCGTTGTAACCGCCCGTCAGATCGTGGGCGTTGAGCAGCACATGCTGGCCTATGAAGACCAGCGCCAGGGTGGCGATGCCCAGGTACGCGCCCCGCAGCCGTCCGGCGATCGGGCTGAACAGCCCGCCCGCCAGACCGGCCAGGGCCACCGCGCCGGTCACCGCCAGCCAGCCGGGCAGGCCCAGGCCGGTCAGCTCCCCGTCGCGGTCGCCGGCCAGCACGCAGTAGCCGTACGCGCCGACTGCGAGGAAGAAGGAGTGGCCCAGGGAGAGCTGGCCGGTGGCGCCGGTCAGCAGGTTCAGCCCGATCGCGCCGATGGCGGCGGCCATGGCCAGCAGTCCGGCCTGGAGCCAGAAGCGGTCGAGGTAGAAGGGCAGGGCGAGCAGCAGCAGGCCCGCAGCGGCCGCCGTGTAGGCGGTGGTGCGGCGCGGCGGCAGGACACGGGCGCGTGCGCGGCGGCCGTGCCGCCCGCTGCCGGAGCCGGCGGATGTGGACGAAGGGGCCGTGGAGGCCGCGGGCCCGGCGGGTGCGGGGGCGGCGGAGACGGAGGTCTCGGCGGGCTCAGACACGGGACAGCTCCCTCGTTCCGAACAGGCCCGCCGGGCGCACCAGCAGGACCAGGAGCATCACCAGATAGGGGGCGAGGTCGCCGATGCCCCGGCCCAGGAAGGTCAGGTCGCTCTGGTAGCCGGCGGCCATGGACTGGGTGACTCCGATGATCAGCCCGCCGGCCAGGGCTCCGGTGGTGGAGTCCAGTCCGCCCAGGATCGCGGCGGGGAATGCCTTGAGCGCCACCAGGGAGGTGCCGCGCTCCAGGCCGGGGGTGGGGAAGACGGTCAGGAACAGGGCGGCGACCGTGGCCAGTCCGCCCGCCACAGCCCAGGCCGAGGAGGACACCCGCCCCAGCCGGATGCCCATCAGCGCCGCTGTCTCGGGGTGTTCGGCCACCGCCCGCATCGCCACGCCCCAGGATGTGAAGCGGAAGGCCAGCAGGAAGGCGCCGATGATGAGGGCGGCGGTGACGAAGGCGGCCACCCGGGTCTGCGGGATGCTGACCGCCCCGAGAGTGAGCACCTCGTCGCCCCACGGATCGCCCATGGGCAGGACGCGGGCGCCGATCTGCCGGGTCAGCTCGGTGACCAGCACGATGTCGACGCCGATGGTGACGATGGCCAGCACGCTGTGGTCGTGTCCGCGGTAGCGGCGGATCACCAGGAACTCCACCAGCGCGCCCACCGCCGCCGCGCCCGCGACGCCCACCAGCAGGGCCGCCCAGAACCCGATGTCGTCCCGGAGCACGGCGGTCAGGTAGCCGCCGGCCAGCAGCAGGGAGGCGTGGGCGAAGTTCACCACCTCGGTCGCCTTGAAGATGATCACGAAGCCGAGGGCGATCAGCGCGTAGACCGAGCCGATGGACAGCCCGCTCAGCAGCAGTTCGACGAAGGTCGTCATGCGCTCGCCGCCTCCTGTCCCAGATAGGCGCGGACGACCGCGGGGTCGCGCTGGACCTCGTCGGGTGTGCCGTCGGCGATCCTGCGGCCGAAGTCGAGTACGGTCACCGCGTCGGCGAGCCGCATCACCATTCCCATGTCGTGCTCCACCAGGACGATCGAAATGCCGAGCCCCTCGCGCACGCCCGCGATCAGGGACGCGGTGCGGCGGCGCTCGTCGGCGGTCATGCCGGCCACGGGCTCGTCCAGGAGCAGCAGCCGGGGTTCCATGCACAGCGCGCGGCCGAGTTCGACGAGCTTCTGCAGCCCGTACGGCAGCGAGCCGGCCGGCTGGTCCAGATAGGGCTCCAGACCGGTGAACTCGGCGATCTCCAGCACCCGTTCGCGGTGCCGGGCCGCCTCGCGCGCGGCCCTCGGCAGACGGAGCCCGGCGGCCAGGTAGCCGGTGCGGGTCAGCCGGTGGCGGCCGAGCATCAGGCTGTCGGCGACCGTGGTGTACGGGGAGAGCGCGATGTTCTGGAAGGTGCGGGCCACACCGAGGGAGGCGATCGCGTGCGGCGCCAGCCCGGTCAGCTCCTCGTCGCCGAAGCGGACGCTGCCGGATGTGGCGCGGTAGACGCCGGACAGGACGTTGAAGGTGGTGGACTTCCCCGCGCCGTTGGGGCCGATGACCGCGTGGACGCTGCCCGGCTCGACGGTGAAGGAGACGGCGTCCAGCGCGGTGAGTCCGGCGAAGCGCACGGTGAGGTCGTTCACGCGCAGCGCAGGGACCTCACCTTCCGCCGGTGCCGCTTCCGGTGCCGGTCCCGATGCCGGTGCCGGGGTGCCGGAGGCCGTCACGCCGACCACCTGCGCAGGGGAGCGGCCGGGTGCAGGGCCCCCTCGGAGACGCCCTCGGCACCGGCGCCCTCCGGCGCTCCGGGGTGCCCGGGGTCGTCGGTGATGCCCAGGTAGCGGCGGCGCACCTCGTCGGAGGCGGCGAGTTCGTCCGCGTCCCCCGCCAGGACCACCTCCCCGACCTCCAGGACGACCGCGGAGGAGGCCAGCCGCAGCGCGATCGCCGCGTTCTGCTCGACCAGCAGCACCGAGGTGCCCTGGGCGTTGATCTCCCGTACGGTCTCGGCGATCCGGTCGGCCATCAGGGGGGCGAGGCCGAGGGAGGGTTCGTCCAGGAGCAGCAGTTTCGGACGGGCCATCAGGGCACGGCCCATGGCGAGCATCTGCTGCTCGCCGCCGGAGAGCAGTCCGGCCCGCTGGTGCGCCCGCTGCGCCAGCACCGGGAACAGTTCGTGGACCCGCGCCTGCGCCTCGGCGGCCGCCCGGCGGCCGCCGGCCGCGCCGAGCGCACCGGCGCGGAGGTTGTCGGCCACGGTCATCCGGGCGAACACCTGCCGCCCCTCGGGCACCTGCACGACTCCGGCGGCCACCACCTGGGCGGGGGTGAGGCCGTCCAGCCGCCGTCCGGCGAAGGAGACCGTGCCGGAGCCGATCGTCCCGCCGTGGAAGCGCAGGGTGCGCGAGACGGCGCGGAGCAGGGTGGTCTTGCCGGCGCCGTTGCCGCCGAGGACGGCGACCACCGCGCCCTCGGGTACATCAACGGAGACCGAGTTCAGCGCCCGTACCGGGCCGTAGCCCACGGACACCCCCCGGACCTCCAGCGAAGCGGCCGTCATCGGCCCTCCTCTTCTTCCGTCCTGTCCCCCGGTGGGCTCCACCGGGATCACGGCGCTCACCCCAGCACCGGCCGCGAAGGGCCGTCCACGGCCGGTGGGCGAATCGCTGCCGGTGACCAGAGGTGCGGGGGCCCGGCTGTGCACGGGCACAGCGGATCCGCGGCCTCCGCTCCCGGGCGGACGGTGCGGCGTCACGGAGGAGGGCGGGAGGGGGGCCGCGCCGGGCAGGCCGAAGGCCCGGACCGCGCGGTGCGGTCCGGGCCTTCGGGGCAGGTCACAGGCGGTCGGCCGCCAGCCGCTCGGCCGCCCGCTCCAGCAGCGGCCCGGCCTGCGCCATGCAGACGGCCGGGTCCGGTTCGAGGTCGGTCAGCGCGTACGCCGCCTCGATCCCGGCGGCCCGCAGCTCGTCCTCGCCGATGGCCAGGCGCCCGCACACCGCGACCACGGGCCGGCCCGCCCGGCGGGCGGCGGCGGCCACCCCGGCGGGTGCCTTGCCGCGCAGGGTCTGGGCGTCCAGCGAGCCCTCGCCGGTGATCACCAGATCGGCGCGCTCCAGGGCGCCGGCGAAGCCCAGCACCTCCAGCAGCACCTCGATGCCGGGCCGGAAGGAGGCGTCGAGCGCGGCCAGGGCGGCGTAGCCGACGCCGCCGGCCGCGCCCGCGCCGGGCCGCCGGGCCAGGTGCGCGGCGCGCGGGCCGAGGACGGTCTCCAGCACGCGGGCGTAGTGGGCGAGCGCGGCGTCCAGGGTCTCCACGTCCGCTTCCCGCGCTCCCTTCTGGGGTCCGTAGACGGCCGCGGCTCCGTGGGGCCCGGTGAGCGGGTTGTCGACGTCGCAGGCCAGGACGACCTCGATGTCCTTCAGCCTCGGGTCCAGTCCCGACAGATCGGCCGTCGCCAGGTGGCGCAGCGGTCCGCCGCCGGGCTGCAGTGGCCTGCCGCCGGCGTCGAGGAAGCGGGCGCCGAGCGCGGTCAGCATGCCCGCGCCGCCGTCGGTGGTGGCGGAGCCGCCCACCCCGAGGATGACGGTGCGCGCTCCGGCCTCCAGCGCCGCGAGCAGCACCTCGCCGGTGCCGTAGGTGGTGGCCGACAGCGGGGCGAAGACGCCCTCGGGCATCTTCTGGAGGCCGGAGGCCTGGGCCATCTCCACCACGGCGGTGTCGCCGCGCAGGGCGTAGGAGGCGGTGACCGCCTTGCCCAGCGGCCCGGTCACCGCCGTCCGGCGCAGCGCGAACCCTGCGGCGACCGCCGCGTCGACGGTGCCGTCGCCGCCGTCGGCGACGGGCAGCGCCTCGATCGCGGCGCCGGGGCGGGCCCGGCGGATCCCGGCCGCGGTGTGCTCGGCCACCTGGGCGGCGGTGAGCGACCCCTTGAACTTGTCCGCGGCGATCAGCACGCGGCCTGTCTCGGTGTGTGTCGTATCCACGCGGTCTCTCTTGTGTCTCGAACAGGCTGTCGCGCCGTCTAGACCCTACCGATGGCGGGCATGTGGGACCACGGCGTACCGTCGGGCGTCCCCCCGCCCGCACGGCGCGTCCGTGCATGGAACCGTATGAACCATTTCATAGTTGGGTGATATGAGCACCGATGTGACCAAGCCGCCCCGAGAACCCGCCCCGGAGACGGCCCGCGAGGACCCTCCCCCGGACACCGGGATGATCGCCATCGGAGTGACGGTCGTGCTGGTCGTGGTGGCCTGGGCGGCCATCGGCACGGACGGTTTCTCCTCCGTCTCCACGACCGCGCTGAACTGGGTGCTGGGAAACTTCGGCTGGCTGTTCACTCTGGCCGCCAACCTCTTTCTGGTCCTGTGCGTGGTGATCGCGGTCAGCCGCTTCGGCCGGATCAGGCTCGGGAAGGACTCCGACGAGCCGGAGTTCTCCAACCTGGCGTGGATCGCGATGATGTTCAGCGCCGGCATGGGCATCGGCCTGATGTTCTACGGTGTCGGCGAGCCGCTGACGTACTACGTCGACCCGCCGCCCTTCGGCGACGTCCAGGGCGGCAGCGGCGCCGCCGAGCGCGTCGCGCTGGAGTACTCCTTCTTCCACTGGACGCTGCACCCCTGGGCCATCTACGGCGTGGCCGGCCTCGCCCTGGCCTACGTCACCTTCCGCAAGGGCCGCGGCAACCGCATCAGTTCGGTCTTCGTCCCGCTGCTGGGCGAGCGCCGCGCGAACGGCTGGCCCGGCCGGATCATCGACCTGCTGGCCGTCTTCGCCACGGTCTTCGGCACCGCCACCAGTCTGGGCCTGGGCGCCCTGCAGGTGGCCAAGGGCCTGAACCTGACGGTCGGCTGGGAGGACACCCGGGAACTGGAGCTGCTGGTCATCCTGGTGCTGTCGGCCGCGTTCGTGGTCTCGGCGTTCTCCGGGCTGCACCGGGGCATCAAGTGGCTCAGCAGCATGAACGTGGTGCTCGCCGCCGCGCTGATGGGCTTCGTCTTCCTGCTGGGCCCGACCGTGTTCATCCTCGACGCGATCCCGGCCGGAGTCGGCGCCTACCTCCAGGACCTGCTGGTGCTGTCCAGCCGGACCGGTGCGTTCGGCAACAAGGAATGGCTGGGCACCTGGACGATCTTCTACTGGGCGTGGTGGCTGTCGTGGGCCCCGTTCGTGGGCACCTTCATCGCCCGCATCTCCCGCGGCCGCACCATCCGCGAGTTCCTGACCGGCGTCCTGCTGGTGCCCGGCGGCGCGACGATCGTCTGGTTCTGCGTGATGGGCGGCAGCGCCATGCGGATGGACGACACCGGCGAGGCCGACCTGGCCGGAAGGCTGGAGGAGGGCGTGGAGGCGTCGCTGTTCGGCCTGCTGGAGGCCCTGCCGCTGGGCACGGTCACCTCGGTGATCGCGATGATCCTGGTGATGACCTACTTCATCACCAGCGCCGACTCCGCCTCCCTGGTGATGGGCTCGCTGACCTCCCGCGGTGCGCTGCACCCGCGCGAGTGGCTGGTCGTCCTCTGGGGTGTGCTGATGGCCTCGGTGGCCGCCGTGCTGCTGCTGGCGGGCGGCCTGGACGGGCTGAAGACCGGGACGATCCTGGTGGCGCTGCCCTTCGTGCTGGTGATGCTGGCGCTGTGCTGGTCGCTGGTGAAGGAGCTGCGCGAGGACCCGGGCGCCGGGCCGCCCCGCCACCATCCGCTGCACGGGGCGCGCGAGGCCATCCGGGCGATGGTCGGCGAGGCCGTCAGCGAGCAGCGCAGCGCCCGCCGCCATCCGCGGCTGCGGCGGGCGGCCGAGGGCGGCAAGGCGTCGGCGCGGGACGGGGAGGACTCGCAGGGTTTCTGACGCTCCTCACGGCCCACTCCAAAGAGGGCCGGCGTACCCTCGGCCTCCGGCCGGGCGGCTCGCCGGCCTCGGCGCCCCGGCCGCGGCGGGGGAAGCGCTCGCAGCGGTCCTGCCGCGAGCGCTTCCGGCCGTCCCCGGTCGTCGGGAAGGCCCCGCGCGCCGGCGGCGGCCCGCTCCGGGCGTCAGCCCTCCTGGATCCTGGGCGTCGTGTCGATCTCCCGCAGCCGGACCTCCGCCTCCTCACCCGTGCGCGTCTCGGTGCGGTGACCGCGCGCGACGTAGTCGCGCACGACCGCCTCGATCGCGTCGCGGGGGTTGCCGATCCCGCTCAACACCATGACCTCGACGACCAGTTCGGTGTCGAGTGCGATCTCCGTCTTCGCCATGGCGGCACTCTAGCCCCCGCCCGCCGGGGCGGGGAGCCCGTCGCACGGGCCGGCGGCCGCCCCTCGCACCACTCCCCGGAAGCGCCTTCCCCCCGCCCGCGCCGCGCTACGCGCGCTGCCGCAGGCGGCGCCAGACCGCCTTCGCCGCGTTGTGTCCGGACATGCCGTGAACGCCCGGGCCCGGCCAGGTGGCCGACGAGCACAGGAAGACGGCCGGGTGGGCGGTGGCGTACGGGATGCGGGCGAGCCCCGGGCGCAGCAGGGTCTGCAGCCCGGTGAAGGCGCCGCAGGCGATGTCGCCCCCGACGTAGTTGGCGTTGCGGGTGGCCAGCTCCGGCGGGCCCGCCGTGGCGCGGGCCAGCACCCGGTCGCGGAAGCCGGGCGCGAAGCGCTCGATCTGCCGCTCGACCGCCTCGGTGGCGTCCCCGCTCCAGCCGCGCGGCACATGGCCGTACGCCCAGAACACGTGGCGGCCCTCCGGTGCCCGGCCCGGGTCCACCACGGTGGGCTGGGCGGTGATCAGGAACGGCGGGTCCGGCTGGACGCCCTCGGTGGAGGCGGCGCGCAGCGCGGCGGCGATATCGCCGCTGGAGGGGCCCAGGTGGACGGTCCCGGCGCGCCGGGCGGCCTCGGAGGTCCACGGGACCGGGCCGTCCAGGGCGTAGTCGATCTTGAAGACGCCGGCGCCGTAGCGGAAGCGCCGGTAGGCGTCGCCCAGCCCGGCGATCCGCGCCAGCGCGGTGGGCGAGGTGTCGAAGACGTAGGCGCGGGCGGGCGGCAGTTCGTCCAGCCGCCGCACCTCGACCCCGGTGTGGATCCGCCCGCCCAGGTCGCGCAGGTAGGCGGCGAGCGCGTCGGACAGGGACTGCGAGCCGCCGCGCGGCATCGGCCAGCCGACCTCGTGCGCGGCCAGCGCGAAGACCAGGGCGATGCCGCCGGTGGCGGGCGAGGTGGTCGGGCCGATGGCGTGGGCGGCCAGACCGAACATCAGCGCGCGGGCCCTGTCGTCGTGGAAGCGGCGCGCCAGCCAGTCCACCGGCTGCAGCCCCAGCAGCCCGAAGCGGGCCAGCGTGACCGGGTCGCGCGGCAGCCCGTCCCACGGCACCTTGAAGAAGTCGCCGACCAGGGTCTTCCAGCGCCCCAGGAACGGTGCCACCAGCCGTCGGTACGTCCCCGCGTCGCGCGGCCCGAACGAGGCGGCCGTCTCGGCCGGCGAGCGGGCCAGCACCCCGGCCGTGCCGTCGGGGAAGGGGTGGGCCAGGGGCAGCTCGGGGTGGAGCCACTCGAGGCCGTACCGCTCGGTGAGCGGCATCGCGGAGAAGGCGGGCGAGCCGACGCCCAGCGGATGTACGGCCGAGCAGGGGTCGTGCCGGAAACCGGGCAGCGTCAGCTCCTCGGTGCGCGCCCCTCCCCCGACCGACTCCATCGCCTCGAACAGTTCGACGGAGAAGCCCCGCCGGGCCAGTTCCACCGCGGCGGTCAGCCCGTTCGGACCGGCTCCCACCACGACCACGTCCCGCATCGACGCCACGTCGGATTCTCCCCTCGGCGCTGAGGTCTGACCGGCTCAGGCCAGCAGGGAGAGGATACGACGCACCGTCAGGGCGTCGCGGGCCGCCGTGAAGGGCAGCGCGTTGCCGCCCGCCAGGCGGAACGGCCTCCCCTCCAGCGTGGCGTGGCCGCCGCCCGCCTCGGCCACCAGCAGCAGCCCGGCGGCGTGGTCCCAGGCGTTCTCCCAGGTGAAGGCCACCGCGTCGAGCGCGCCGCGCGCCACGTTCAGATACTCCAGGCCCGCCGAGCCGCACGGCCTGGGCCTGATCCCCTCGGCGCGCAGGCCCTCCAGGGAGCGCTTCTGCGCGTCGGTGGTGAAGTCCGGGTGCGAGTGGGCGACCTCCAACGGCGCGTCCGGCGCGGGGCTGCCGGAGCGGATCTCCTCGCCGTTGAGGCGCGCGCCCTCGCCGCGCAGGGCGACGGCCAGCTCCTCGCGGGCGGGCGCGTACGTCCAGGAGGCCAGCAGCTCGTCACCGCGGGCGAGGGCCACCAGGGTGCAGAAGCCGGGGTCGCCGTGGACGAACTGGCGCGTGCCGTCCACCGGGTCCACGATCCACACCGGCGCCTCGCCGCCCAGCGCGCCGTAGACCGCCGGGTTGTCGTGCACCGCCTCCTCGCCGACGACCACCGAGCCGGGCAGCAGCGCGGTCAGGGCCCCGGTCAGGTGCTCCTCGGCGCGCCGGTCGGCGATGGTCACCAGGTCGTGCGGGCCGCTCTTCTCGGTCACCTCGTGAGCGGCCAGCTGCCGCCAGCGCGGCATGATCTCGGCGGCCGCGGCCTTGCGCACGGCCTCCTCGACCCCTGTCAGCAGTTCGTCGTCGATCACCACTCCATGGAAACACGCCACCGGGGGTTCCCGCCGGACGGCGGATGGCCGCGGGGTGAACGGATCCCCCGGTCCGCCCGTCCGTCCGCCGCCGTCTCTGCCGCCGCCACCGCCGGAGGCCGTCAGCGGCCCACCGCGTAGCCCTGCATGCCGCGCGGGTTGGCCGCCGCCGACAGCACACCCGTCTCCGGGTCGCGGGCGACCGCGCACAGCCGCCCCTCCGTCCAGGGGCCGCCGACGGTCACCAGATGCCCGCGCCGCCTCAGCTCGCGGACGGCCTCCTCCCCGGCGCGGGACTCCACCGTGACGGCGCCCGGCCGCATGGCGCGCGGCCAGAACGAGCCGGGGAAGCCCTCGTGGTGCCAGTTCGGTGCGTCGATCGCGCCCTGGAGGTCGTATCCGCCGCGCACCGGCTCCCGCAGGGCGACGGCGAGGAGGAAGTGGGTCTGCCACTGGTCCTGCTGGTCCCCGCCGGGCGTGCCGAAGGCGAGGACCGGCTCCCCGCCGCGCAGCGCGAGCGAGGGGGTGAGGGTGGTGCGCGGGCGGCGGCCGGGGGTGAGGGTGTTGGGCAGACCGGGCTCCAGCCAGGCCATCTGGAGCCGGGTGCCGAGCGGGAAGCCGAGGGCGGGCACGACGGGGTTGGACTGGAGCCAGCCGCCGCTGGGCGTGGCGCTGACCATGTTGCCCCAGCGGTCCACCACGTCCAGGTGGCAGGTGTCGCCGGCCGTCGCGCCGTCGCGGGCCACGGTGGGCTCGCCGGTGCCCGCCGCCCGGTCCCCGGCCCGTGCGGCGGCTTCGGCGGCGTGGGCGCCGAGCCGGGGGGCGCGCCCGCCGGGGCTGCCGGGGCGCAGCTCGTGGGAGGCGTTCTCGCCGATGAGGGCCCGGCGCCGCGCGGTGTAGGCGTCCGAGAGCAGGTCCTCGACCGGTACGGTGCCGTCCCCCTGCGCGTCCCCGTACCAGGCCTCGCGGTCGGCGAAGGCGAGCTTGCTCGCCTCTATCAGGGTGTGGAGGTACTCCCCTGTGCCGTACTCCGGTCCGCTTCCGGGCAGGTCCGCCAGGAGGGCGAGCTGCTGGAGCAGCACCGGGCCCTGCGACCAGGGGCCGGCCTTGCAGACCGTCCAGCCGTTCCAGTCGTAGGTGACGGGCTCCTCGTAGGAGGCGGACCAGGAGGCCATGTCGTCGCCGGTGAGGGTGCCGGCGTGGCGCTCGCCGGAGGTGTCCATGGCGGGGCGGGCGGCGAAGTCGGCGAGCGCCTCGGCCACGAAGCCCTCGCGCCACACCCGCCGCGCGGCCTCTATGCGCCCCTCGCGTCCTCTCCCGGTCGCCTCCGCCTCGGCCAGCAGCCGCCGCCAGGTGGCGGCGAGGACGGGGTTGCGCAGCAGCGCGCCGGGCGCCGGGGAGTGCCCGGCGGGCAGATACAGCTCGGCGGAGGTCGTCCACTCCGTCTCGAACAGTTCGCGCACCCGCTCCACCGTCGCCCCGATCCCCGGTACGGCCGGGTGGCCGTGCTCGGCGTAGCCGATGGCGTACTTCAGCACGTCCGCGGGCTCCCGGGTCCCGTGGTCGCGCAGCAGCGTCATCCAGGCGTCGAACGCGCCGGGGACGGCGGCGGCCAGCGGGCCGGTGCCGGGCACCAGCTCCAGACCGAGCGAGGTGTAGTGCTCCACCGTCGCGCCGCGCGGCGCGGGCCCCTGCCCGCACAGCACCCGTACCGGGCCGCCGGCGGGCGCCAGGATGACCGGCACCTCTCCGGCGGGGCCGTTGAGGTGCGGCTCGACGACCTGGAGGACGAAGCCCGCCGCGACGGCCGCGTCGAAGGCGTTGCCGCCGTCCTCCAGCACCGCCATGGCGCAGGCGGAGGCCAGCCAGTGGGTGCTGGAGACCATGCCGAAGGTGCCCTGAAGGGTCGGGCGGGTGGTGAAGGTCATCGGCTCGGCTCCCGGGGGCAGGCGGTCGGCGGGTGGGCACGGTCCGCGGGCGCGGCGTGTCCGGGCGCAGTGTGCCACCACCGCAGCCGGACGGAAACGCGGTCGAGGTCCGGGGCCCGGGTGCGTAGGCTCGAAGCCATGAGCACGCAGGGCAGGCGGAGCGCACAGCGCTCCGACGGGAAGAGCGGGGACGGGAAGGGCGGGGCGGGCGGGAGGCCGCTGGTGGCCATCCTCAGCGGCGCGGGGATCTCCACCGACTCCGGAATCCCCGACTACCGCGGTCCGAACGGCGTGTGGCGCAAGGACCCCGAGGCCGAGAAGCTCGTCACCTACGAGTACTACGTCAACGACCCGGAGATCCGCCGCCGCTCCTGGCGGATGCGGCTGGACGGCCCGGCGCTGCGGGCCAGGCCGAACGCCGCGCACGAGGCCGTGGTGCGGCTGGAGCGGTCCGGGGTGCCGGTGCGGGTGATCACCCAGAACGTGGACGGGCTGCACCAGATGGCCGGGATGCCCGAGCGCAAGGTGCTGGAGCTGCACGGGACCGCGCGGGCCGTGGTGTGCACCGGGTGCCGTGCCCGTTCGGAGATGGAGCGGGCGCTGGAGCGGGTGCGGGCCGGGGTCGCGGACCCCGAGTGCCTGCGGTGCGGCGGCATCCTGAAGTCGGCCACCGTGATGTTCGGCGAGGCGCTGGACCCGCAGGTGCTGGGCGAGGCACTGGCCATCGCCAGGGCGTGCGAGGTGTTCGTCGCGGTCGGTACCAGCCTGCAGGTGCAGCCGGCCGCCTCGCTGGCCGGGATCGCCGCCGAGCACGGTGCGCGGCTGGTGATCGTCAACGCCGAGCCCACGCCGTACGACCCGCTGGCCCGGCGGGTGGTGCGCGAGCCGATCGGACGGGCGCTGCCGGCCCTGCTGGAGGAGCTGGCGGCGGGCCGTATGCCCTGAGGACCCGGCCGGCGCCTCAACCCGGCCGGCCGGCGCCGCGCGTGGCCCAGGCGTGCAGCGACTCCTCCTGGCCCGCCTCGTCCAGGTTCATCGCCGCCTCGATCAGCGCGAGGTGAGTGAACGCCTGCGGGTAGTTGCCGAGCATGGTGCCGTCGGCGGCCTGCTCCTCGGCGAACAGCCCGAAGCGCCCCGCCCGGGCGCACAGCGCCTCGAAGCGCTCCCTCGCCTCCTCCAGCCGCCCGGCCAGGACGAGCGCCGAGACCATGTCGAAGGAGCACAGCAGGAAGCCGCCCTCGGGGCCGCCGATCCCGTCCGCGGTGGCCCGCGGGTCGTAGCGGTGGACCAGCGGGCCCTCCCCGAGGCCCTCCGCGATCGCGTCGAGCGTGGACAGCACCCGGGGGTCGTGCCCGGGGAGGAACCCGAGCAGCGGGATCCGCAGCAGGGAGGCGTCGAGGTTCCGGGAGCCGTAGGACTGCACGAAGGCGCCCACGCCGTCGTCGTACCCGTGGGTCAGGATGCTCTCGCGCAGCTCGTCCCGCTGCGCGCGCCACTTCTCCAGCGGCTGCCCCCGGTCACCGGCCAGCTCTGCCAGGCGGATGCCGCGGTCCAGGCAGACCCACAGGTAGAGCTTGGAGCTGGTCCAGTGCCGGGGTTCGCTGCGGATCTCCCAGATGCCGTGGTCCGGTTCCCGCCACAGCTCGCACGCGGTGTCCACCACCCCGTAGACGGTGGCGCGCTCGTCCTCGTCGAGCCCGGCCCCGGCCCCGGAGCCGTCGCCGGAGCCGGCGGTGACCTGCTGGAAGACGAGCACCGCGTCCAGCACCTGGCCGTACACGTCCAGCTGCCTCTGCTCGTGTGCGGCGTTGCCCACGCGTACGGGGCGGGAGCCCCGGTAACCCTCCAGGTGGTCCAGCGTCCGCTCGGTGCTGTCCGTGCGGCCGTCGATGTCCAGCATGGGCGTGAGCACGCCGCGCGAGGCGGTGCAGTGCCGCAGCAGGCCGCGCAGGTAGGCCCCGGCCTCCACCCGGTGGCCCAGCCGCATGAGGACCAGGACCACCAGGGCGGCGTCCCGGTGCCACATGTAGCGGTAGTCCCAGTTGCGTTCGCCGCCCGGCCACTCGGGGAGGGAGGTGGTGGGCGCGGCGACGAGGGCGGCGGTGTCGCTGGACATCAGGGCGCGCAGCACCATGGCGCTGCGCCGCACGTGGTCCGCGCCGTATCCGTCGTACGGGACCGGCGAGGACCAGGCGTGCCAGGCGTCGCGCGTCTCCCGGAGCAGCCGGCGGGCGTATCCGGGGTCCAGCGGGCCGCTCCGCCGCCCGTCGTAGGAGAGGAGGACCGCCAGGGTCTGCCCGGCGCCGAGTTCGGCGGTCACCTCCGCGTCGCCGTCCGCGGTGACGTGCGGGCGCGGGCCGTTCCCGCCGTCGGGGCCCGCGGCGGCGAGCCACAGAACGGCCCCCTCCTCGGCGAGACCGCCGGTGTCCGGGGCCTCGGTCCACTCGGCGGCACGGCGCGCGTAGTCGGGCCTGGCCGACAGCCGGTGCCGTACCCGCACCCGGCCGCGCTCGCACCGCAGGAGCCGGACGAGGAAACCGGTGGGCACCAGGCCGCGGTGCTCCTCTCCACCGGGCGGGCGGACCGCCAGGAAGTCGTGGCCCACCGCCGTGCCCGCCGAGGACTCCCAGCGGGTCTCCAGGATCGGCGCCGTACCGGCGTAGTGCCGCTCGGACGGACCCTCGTCCGCCACCCGCAGCTCCCAGGCCCCGCCCGCGGCCCGGTCCAGCAGCCGTGCGAAGACGCCGGCGGCGTCCACCCGCGGGGCGCACAGCCACTCCACGGCGGCGTCCGGGCCGATCAGTGCGGCGGTACGGCAGTCGGAGAGGAAGGCGTACTCGCCGATCGGCGGGTACGCCCCCGTGTCCGCCCCGCTCCGGCCCGTCACGAGGTCAGCTCCGGGAGGACGCGGGCGCCGAAGGCCTCGACGAAACCGTCCTGGTCCAGCCCCACCTGGTGCAGCATCACCTCGTCGAACCCCGCTTCGGCCTGGGCCGCCAGCCAGGCGGTGTGCCGTGCCAGGTCCTCGGAGACGTGCACATGGGGTTCGACCTGGTGGGGCTCGATGAACCGCGCCGCCTGCTCGAAGTGTTCGGGCAGCGGGATCTCCCAGCCGACGTCGCTGCCGAGCACCGCCTCCCGCCACTGGTCGTGCGCGGCCTCCAGCGCGCTCCGCCGGTCCGGGGCCCAGGACAGGTGCGCCTGGAGCACGGCGGGGCCTTCACCGCCCGCCTCCCGGTAGGCGGTCAGCGTCTCCCGCTGGGCGTCGTCCGGCTGGTTGACGGTGATCAGCCCGTCCGCCCACCGCGCCGCCCGCGCCGCGGTGGCGGGGCTCACCGCCGCCGCCAGCAGGGCGGGCGGCCTCTCCGGCAGCGACCACAGGCGGGCGCGGTCGACGCGGACCAGGCCGTCGTGCGAGACGGTCTCCCCCGCGAACAGGGCGCGCATGACGTCCACGCACTCCTCCAGGCGGCGGACGCGTTCCTCCTTGCCGGGCCAGGGGGCGCCGGTGATGTGCTCGTTGAGCGCCTGTCCGGTGCCGAGCGCCACCCACAGCCTGCCGGGATGCATCTGCGTCAGCGTCGCCGCCGCCTGGGCGAGGACGGCCGGGTGGTAGCGCTGGCCGGGGGCGGTGACCACGCCCAGCGGGAGCGAGGTGGCGGCCAGCGCCGACCCCAGCCAGGCCCAGGCGTGCCCGGAGTGCCCCTGCCGCGAACTCCAGGGTGCGAAGTGGTCGGAGCACATGCCCGAGGAGAACCCGGCCTCCTCGGCCGCTTCCAGCAAGGAGAGCAGCCGCGCGGGCGGGAACTGCTCGTGGGAGGCGTGGAAGCCGTAGCGGGTCATGCGGGGCACACCTCCTGTCCGGTGTCCGGGCGCCGGGCTCGCCTTCGGCCCCGCGCGGGCGCCGTCGGCTCACGGTCGGTGACGCCCGCCCCGCACGGGGGGCGTACGGTTGCGGTCTGCGCTGCGTCCATGTGCGAACCTCCCGGCACAGCGTGCCCCGGTCGAGGGGTCGGCACACAGTGCTGTTAGGCCGTGCGGCGGCGGAGGCGGGGCCGTGGAGGCGGGGCGGCGCGGACGCGCCGGGCGTCCCGGACGCCGGCGGGCTCGGCCGGGGCGGTCACCGGCCCGCGGCGGGGCGTCCCCGGGCCAGCACCCCCTCGATGTCCCTGCGGCGGCGGTCGGAGACCCGTGCCGCGGCCGCCAGCAGCAGGGGCGTCAGGGCGGCCGGGTCGGCCGCCACGGCCTCGGCCGCCTCCTCCGGGCGCCGGGCCCGGACCACCGCCGACAGCAGCTCGACGGCCCCGGAGTCGAGGCCCGCCCCGTGCAGGGCGAGCGCGGCTGCGGCAACCTCCTCCGCCGGGCGCGCGGCCGCCTGCCGCAGCAGCCGTCCGCAGTCCTCGGCCCGGCCCGCGGCGGCGAGGGCTCCGGCGGCCCCGGCCAAGGGGCCGGGCGGCAGGCACGCGGCTTCCCACAGCAGGTCCGCGACATCGGCGTCCATACCGGCCTGCTCCAGACGTTCGACCAGCACCGGCAGAAGGGCGGCGGGACGGCCCGCGGCCTCGCACAGCAGGGCGTGCGCCTCCCCGGTGCGGCCCCGGGCGCGCAGCCCGGCCAGCCGGGCGACGGTCTCGTCGCACTCCCTCCGGACCCGGGCCGCCCGGGCCGCGGCTTCGGCCGGGTCCTTCGGCCGGGCCGTCCTCCCGCCCCCTTCGTCCCCCGCCCCGGCGAACCGGGCCCCGCGCGGGGCGGGTACCGCCGGGGCCCCGGCGAGTACGGGACCGGCCGGCGCGGCGGCCGGGTCGGCCCGCGCTCCGGTCTCCAGCCCGGCGAACCGGGCCCCGCGCGGCCGGGCGCGCACGGGGCCGGACGGCGGCGGGGGCGAGGGGACGTGGCCGGATCCGTGGCCGTGCTCGTGGCCCGGATCGGCCCCGGTACGGGCCGCCAGGGCGGCCAGGGCGGCCAGGCGCTCGCGCAGTTCCCGGCAGCGGGCCGTGGCGCGGGCCCGGTCGTCGCGTGCCCAGGCGAGGTCGGCGGCCAGGCGGCCGGCGCCCGCCGGGTGGCCGCCCGCCACCAGCGCACGGGCCAGGGCCTGTTCGCGGTGGGCCGCGTGCCGCTGCTCGCGCAGCGTCCGCATCAGCACCTCCCGCAGTTCGGCGGCCCGCCGCCGCGGGTCGCCGGCCGCCTCGTCGCAGGCGGTGAGCGACGCCAGGTACAGCGTCCTCAGCCATGCGGCCCGGGAGCGGGCCCGCCGGGGGCCGCGGCGCACGGTGAGGTCGTCCAGCAGGGAGGCGACCACGTCCCACGGCGGGATCCGGCGGCCCGCCAGGCAGGCGGCCAGCCCCTCGGGGTCGCGTCGGGCGAAGACCCCGTACCATCCGGCGGCCGGGTCGAGTTCGGCGGTGAGCGCGGTGAGCGCGGCCGCGAACTCGGCGGCCTCGGGCACGTCCGGACCACCGGGTACGTCGAGGCCGGCAGCGGCCCGGTGGATGCTGCCGGTCGGTTGCGGCACTGGCATGGGGCCATGGCACACCGGCCGTGTTTCGTCGGCCGTCACCGCCGCGCTACGAACGGGTTTCGCGTCTTCCCCGCTTCCCACTCCCTTGTCATGTCTCGAACAGATACGGCATCCGGCTATACGCTTCCGCCCCATGGATGACAACCTGCGCGAGATCGTGCTGGGCGTGTTCGCGGCCGGCGTCACCACATCGCTCGGCTGGTTCGGCCGCACCTACCTGTGGCGCCGAAGACTCCGCCGCAAACAGCGCTTCTTCGGCCTGCCGGAGCACTCCGAGTGCCTGCTGGTGGTCGGCCGCAAGGCCGCCACCGGGGAGGGCGCCGTCTCCCGCGACGATGTGTTCGCCCTGCTGGAGCTGTCCGCCCTGATCAAGGACTGCGGCGCGAACGCGCAGGTGCTGTCGCACGAGAACGCCCGCCAGGGCTTCGGCGAGCGGACCGAGTTCTGCGTGGGAGGCCCCGCCTCGAACCGGCGGACGGCGGCCCATCTCCACTCCCTGCTGCCGGGGGTCCGAATCGACACCACCCCCGAGCCGGGCCCGGACCAGGCCTCGTTCACCATCGGCGGCGAGCGCTACCGGATGGAGCGGGGATCGGTGGAGTACGTCCTGCTCGCCCGGCTCACCGCGGGCGAGGGCTCCCATCCGGTGTTCGTCTTCTGCGGCCAGCGGGCCGTCACCAACCAGGCCGCCGCCCGCCACCTCGCCCGCCACCACGTCCGGCTGGCGCGCAGGTACGGCACCGACGGCGACTTCTGCCTGCTGCTGAAGGTGGTCAACTCCCAGGCGTACGGACCCGATGTCGTCGAACTGGTCGCGGACGTCACCCGGGCCGCCACCACCGCGCCGTCCGAGCCCGCGCCCGTGCCCCCGCCCGCCCGCCGCCAGCACCGGGCGCGCAGCCGGACCGAGGGCTGATCCGGTCAAGTATCTGATTGCGCAAGGAGTTTGCGGAACCGGGTACCGATGTCGCCGAGGTGTTCCCGATGATGTTGCCCACGACGCCTCATGCGGCGGAGGCCCTCCTCCTACCCTGTTGACCCAGGTACGGAGACGTTCCCACCCCCCGCAGGCGGCAGCACGGAGAGGAGTCCCGGATGGGCGACAGCAGACCGGTCTACCAGCGGATCGCCGACGATCTGCGGCAGCAGATCGACGAGGGGGTCCTGGCCGTGGGCTCCCGCATCCCCTCGCGTTCGGAGCTGAAGCGCACCTACGCCGCCAGCGACCAGACCGTGGACCGGGCGGTGCGCGTGCTGAAGGCCGCCGGCTACGCGGAGGGGCAGTTCGGGCGAGGGGTGTTCGTCACCGACCGCAGCCCCGTCGGCAGCCTGCTGCGCACCGGCGAGGTGGTGGACTCCCCGTTCGCGGCCCGGCTGCTGACCGGTTCCTCGGCCGCTCCCCCGCTGCTGTGGGAGGCCACCTCCACCGCCACCGGGGCCCCGCCGCGCATAGCCGAGCGGCTGGGGATCGGCGCGGGCGAACGGGTGATGTGCACGCGGTACGAGTACCTCGCCGACCGGCGCCCGCTCCAGCTCGCCACCAGCTGGGAGCCGCTGGCGCTCACCGAGGGCACCGAGGTGGTCTTCCCCGAGCGCGGCCCGTACGCCCGGCGCGGAGTGCGCGAGCGGTTCGCGGCCATCGGCCTCCCCGTGGCGAAGGCCACCGAGCTGGTCGGCTCGCGGTCGGCCACCAGCACGGAGTCACAGGCCCTGGGCTGCTCGCCCGGGCAGTGCGTGACGGTCATCGAGCGCACCCACCACACGGCGGACGGCCGGGCCGTGGAGACCTCCGACATCGTGCTGCGCGCGGACCGGTGGCGGCTGGAGTACCACATCGCCTTCCCCGGCTGACGGACCGGCCGCGACCGGGGCCCCGGCCCGGCCGCACCTCGCCCGGCGTCCGCCGCCCATCGCCGCCGATCCGCCCGGCGCCGATCCGGCCGCCGCCCGCTCACGCCTCGGAGGCCTCCGCGTACACCTGCGACAGCTCCGGTGCGCCGTCGAGGGCCCAGTCCAGGCCCGCCCCGACCACGTCGATCTCCCGGCCGGAGGCCAGACGCACCACCGGCCGGCCGCTCGGCCACACCTGCCACACCGCGCCCGGCACCGTGCGGACGACGACGGTGCCCAGATACAGGCCCGCGTCGTTGCCCAGCCGGGCGAGCGCCTCGGGGCCGTCGTCGCGCCAGCGCGGCAGGAGCTGGTCGAGGGCCGCCAGGGACTCGGGGGTGTCCGCCAGATCGATCCCCGCCGACTCGGCTTGCCTGCGCAGCAGTTCGCACTCGGACAGCAGCTGCGCCACTCCCTCGGCGTCGTGGGGGGCGGCCTCCATCACCGCCGTCCCCCGGGACCCGCCGTGCCTCTTGCGCCAGTTGTCCAGGAAGGGGATGTTCATACACCTCAGCGTGACATCACCGGCGCGGCGAACGGCACAAGGCACGCGGGCGGACCCTCACACCTCCAGGTCGACGACGACCGGTGCGTGGTCGGACGCGCCCTTGCCCTTGCGCTCCTCGCGGTCGACGTAGGCGTCCTTCACCGCCGCCTCGAAGGCCGGGTTGCCGTAGACCAGGTCGATGCGCATGCCCTTGTTCTTGGGGAAGCCCAGCTGGCGGTAGTCCCAGTAGGTGTAGGGGCGGTCGTACTTCAGCGGGCGCGGCACGACGTCGGCCAGGCCCGCCGCGCGCAGTCCGGCCAGCGCCTCGCGCTCGGCCGGGGTGACGTGCGTGGCGCCCTCGAAGACGGCGGGGTCGTAGACGTCCTCGTCGGTCGGCGCGACGTTGTAGTCGCCGAGGATGGCGAAGGGCCGCCCTCCCGCCTCCCCCGCCGTCTCCCGCACCGCCAGCTCCCGCAGCGCGGCGAACCAGCGGAGCTTGTACTCGAAGTGCGGATGGCCCACCTCGCGGCCGTTGGGCACGTACACCGACCACACCCGCACTCCACCGCAGGTGGCGCCCGCCGCGCGGGGCTCGGTGGCGCCCTCGTAGTCGGGTCCCGCGGGCAGGCCGATCACCGGGTCCTCCAGGCCCACCCGGGACAGCACCGCCACCCCGTTCCACCGGCCCGAGGCGTTGACCGCGGCCTCGTAGCCCAGCTCGCGCAGCGGCTCGGCCGGGAACGCCTCCGCCGTGCACTTCAGCTCCTGCAGGCACAGCACGTCCGTGCCGCTGCTCTCCAGCCAGGCCAGCAGCCGCTCGAGCCGCGAGGTGATCGAGTTGACGTTCCAGGTGGCGATACGCATGGCAGCGAATCTACCGCCCGGCGCCGACAGCCGGCGGACGGCGGGCGGCAGCCGGCTGCCGGCGGGGCGCTCCTTCCGGTGGGGCTCAGCCCTCCCGCAGCGCGACGCTCTGCCCGGGTTCCAGCCGGGTGTGCTCCGCACCGGCGGTACCGGGGCCGTTCGGCCCGAGGAGCCGGCCGTAGACCAGGTGCCCGAAGTCCGACAGCAGCCCGTCGTGGATGTCGTGGGCCACGCGCGGCCGTACCTCGCGCACGTAGTCGACGACCTCGGCGACCTTGCTCCAGGGCGCGTGCACCGGCAGCAGCAGGGTGTCCACCGGGCGGCCCGGGACGGTCAGGGCGTCGCCGGGGTGGAAGACGGTGCCGGCCCCGGCCGCGGTGACGGCGTAGCCGACGTTGGTGACGCGCGGGATGTCGGGGTGGATGACGGCGTGCAGCTCCCCGTGCACCTCCACCTCGAAACCGGCGGCCGTGAAGGCGTCCCCGCCGCCGACGGTGTGGACCCGCCCGGGGAAGGCGGCCGAGATCCGCTCGGCGACGCTGCGCAGGGTCCAGATCTCCGCGGCCGGGTTCGCCTCCAGCGCGGCGCGCAGCCGGCTCTCGTCGAAGTGGTCGGGGTGCTCGTGGGTGACCAGGATCGCGTCCGCGCCGACGGCGGCGTCCGCCTCGCTGAAGCCGCCGGGGTCGATGACGAGCGTGCGTCCTTCGCGGTGCAGGGCGACGCAGGCGTGGCCCTTCTTGGTGAGCTTCATGGGGCCATTGTGCTCTCCGCGGCGCCTGTGCCGCCGGTGCGCCGGCGCCGTCCGCCGTGCGGGCCGCGCCGCGTCCGCCGCCGCCGGCCGCGTCAGTCGCGGGGGGCCGTCTCCTCCGCTATGACGCGCCGGGCGACGGCGAACGCGGCGCCGGCGGCGGGCATCCCGCAGTAGACGGCCGTGTGCAGCAGGACCTCCTTGATCTCCTGCGGGGTGAGCCCGTTGCGCAGCGCGGCGCGGGTGTGGGAGGCCAGCTCCTCCAGGTGCCCGCCGGCGGTGAGCGCGGTGAGGGTGACCACCGAGCGGGTGCGGCGGTCGATGCCGTTGCGGGCCCACACCTCGCCCCAGGCGTAGCGGGTCAGGAGGTCCTGGAAGTCACCGGTGAAGTCGTCGGTCTCCTCGGCCACGCGGTCGACGTGGGCGTCGCCGAGCACGTCGCGGCGGAGCCTCAGACCGGTGTCGTACGCGGCGCCGGGGTGGTGCCTGTGCTGCTCGCCGGCGGTCAGGGCGGCGACCGCGGCGCCGGCGGGCAGGGCGTCCGGCGCGCGGTCCGTGGCGGCGGGCGCCTGGGCGGGGACCGGGACGGCCGCCGGGGCGTCCCGCCGGCCGGCGGGGAGGGCGGCCGAGAAGTGCCCGGTCAGCAGCTCGGTGACCTCGCCCGGCCGTTCCACGGGGGCCATGTGGCAGGCGTCGGGGACGAGGGCGAGCCGGGCGTCGGGGATGCCCGCGACCAGGGCGCGGGCGTCGGCGGACGGCGTGACCCGGTCCTCGGCCCCGGCGACGACCAGGGTGGGCACGCCGATGCGGGCCAGTTCCTGGCGTATGTCGAAGGAGACCAGCGCCTCGCAGGCGGCTATGTAGCAGCCGGGGTCGGTGGTGCGGACCATCTGGACGGCCCACTCGACGATGGCGGGCTGCGCGGCGGCGAAGGCGGGTGTGAACCAGCGTTCGGGGGTGGAGCGGGCGATGGGGTCCAGCCCGTTGGTGCGCACCACCACACCGCGCTGCCGCCAGGTGTCGGGGGTGGCGTAGCGCGGGGCGGAGGAGATCAGCGCCAGGGAGGTGAGCCGGCCGGGCGCGTCCAGCGCGATCCGGGCGCCCACGGCGCCGCCCAGGGAGCAGCCCGCGTAGGCGAAGCGGTCGGCGCCGGCGGCGTCGGCGGTGGCCAGCAGCCGGGCGGCGAGGTCGCCGACGGAGGTGGCGGGGTGGGCGGGGGCGCCGCCGTGGCCGGGCAGGTCGTAGCGGAGCACCCGCCAGTGGCGGCTGAGTTCGGGGACCTGGCGGTCCCACATGTGCCATGTGGTGCCGAGCGCGGGTCCCAGGATCAGGACCGGGGCGTGTTCCGGCCCGTCGACGCGGTACTGCAGGGTCTTGACTTCCGTCTCGCTCACCCGTTCACGTTCCCACATCTCACAATCTTCACAGGCGGGGGGTGGGCGGGGCGGAAGGGTTTCCGGCCGGTGGGACGAGCCGGTGGCGGGTGCGGGAGACGGCCGGTGCCCGTGGCCCGGCCCGGTCGCGGAGCGGGCACGGGCCACGGGGTCAGAGGGTCAGTAACCGTAGATCATCTTGTAGGCGACCTCGGGGAGGAACTGGCCGGCCGAGGAGCCGGCCCCGACGCCGCAGTTGCCGTCGGACTCGCCCGGAACCTTGATCCACAGCAGCATCTCGGCGCCGCCGCCCAGCTGGGTGGGGGTGCCGATGCGGCGGCCCGCGGGGTTGCACCACTGGCCGTTGGAGCCGTTGCCGTTGCGGCTGGTGTCCACGACGAACGGCTTGGTGTAGCCGTAGCGGGTCCTCAGTTCGTTGTTGACGGCGTTGCCGTAGGAGGTGTTCTCGGACGTGGTGAAGTAGTTGGAGACGTTGAGCGAGAAGCCGTGGGCCTGCCGGAGGCCCGCCCCGTGCAGGCGCTGGGCCATGGTCGCCGGACTGGTCCAGCCCGGATTGCCGGCGTCGAGGTAGACCCAGGTGTTGGGGGCCTGGCGGTTGAACTCGGCAAGGGCCCCGGTGAGCATGCGCTCGCGCTCGCCGATCTGGGCCTGCGTCATGCAGCCGTAGTCCCCGAGCGAGTCCGGTTCGAGGATCACGACGGCCGGGCGGTTGCCGATTCCGCCGGCGAACTGCGCGATCCAGCTCGCGTAGGCGGACGGCGAGGAGGCTCCGCCCGCGGAGTGCCCGCCGCAGTAGTCGCGGTTGTAGATGTTGTAGGCGACGAGCAGGGGCAGTTTGTCCGCGCGGTCCGCCGCCCCCGTGTACGCGCCCGTGGCTGTGTTGATGGCACCGCTCCACGAGCCGAACCAGCGGGCCGTGGGGGTGTTGGCGATGGAGGCGTTGATCGCGGACGCCCGGCCGTCGCCGGGGTTGGCGGCGACCCACCGCTTCGCGCTGGAGTCGGGGTCCACGTAGAACCCGTTGGTCATGGTGGTGGGGTCGGCGGCGTGGGCGGACGGTGCGACGGCGAGCGCCAGCGGCAGGGCGAGGAGCGCTGCTGTGAGGGCGCGGATGCTGCGACGCATGACGGTACCTCGGTTTCCTGGTGGGGGGTGCGTCGTGCGCCCTCGTCCCGGGCGTGCGACGCGCTGGAGGAAGTGCGGTGGTACGCCTCCCCGCCAAAGACGGGCTCTCCGGCGGGGAGAACACGCGCAAGGGATCGGCAGGGTCACTGGGACCGCTCCCATTGGAAGCGGTCCCAGCCGCTGAGAGCCCCGAGGTGTGACAGGTATCGTGTGTTCGTGCTCGCTGGACTGTCAAGTGCCCGAGCGGGCAACGCCGTTCGCGCGGCGGAGAAACCTGTCCCGGGCTGGAAGCGCTTCCAGTGCCTGGCCGGGGCCTTCGCCCCTGTCCGCCCCGCCCGCCGGGCGGGTGGCAGCCGCGCGGGCGGGGATGAGACGCTTCCCGTCCGGTCGGCAGGGGGAGGCTCGAGGCCCATGGCAGAGGACGCGCCGCGTCGGCGGTCGACGCTCGACGAGGTGGCCGAACTCGCGGGCGTGTCCCGTTCCGTGGCCTCCCGCGCCCTCAACAACGCGCCGCACGTCAGCCGCGCCAAACGCGAGGCGGTCGAGCGGGCCGTCCGGCGACTCGGTTACGTCCCCGACACGACCGCCCGGGCGCTGGCCACCCGCCAGACGGGGGTGGCCGCCCTGGTCGTCTCGGGAGAGGATCCGTCGATCTTCGCGGATCCGTTCTTCGCCCAGGTGATCGTGGGGGCGTCGGGCGCCCTGGAGGAGGCCGACCTGCACCTGATGCTGTGCCTGGCCGCTTCCGACCGGGGCCGCAAGCGGGTGGAGGAGCTCCTTCGGTCCAAGGGCGCCGACGGCGTGATGCTGATGGCGCTGCGCGAGGACGACCCACTGATCCGTACGGCCGGGGAGGCGGCGATGCCCGTCGTGTTCGGAGGGCGCCCGATCGGTCCGGCTCCCCGGTGGTACGTGGACATCGACAACGTCGGCGGGGCCCGCGAGGCGACCGAGTACCTGGTCTCGCGCGGCCGGACCCGGGTGGCCGCGATCTGCGGGCGGCTGGACACCGAGGCCGGGCGCGCCCGGTACCGCGGCTACCGGGACGCCCTGCTGGCGGCCGGCCTCGATCCGTTCCCGCCGTACGAGGGGGACTTCACCGAGTCCAGCGGGGCCGCCGCCATGGCCTCGCTGCTGGCGGACCACCCCGGGGTGGACGGGGTGTTCGCCGCCAACGACAACATGGGGGCGGGAGCGCTGCGCACACTGCGCGAGGCCGGGCGGGCGGTCCCCGGCGACGTCGCCGTGGTCGGTTTCGACGACCTGGCCGTCGCCCGGATCGCCGACCCCCCGCTCACCACCGTCCGGCAGCCCATACAGGCCCTCGGTCGGGAGATGGCGCGCATGCTCATCGCCCTCGTCAACGGGCAGGACCCCACCCCGCTGCTCCTGCCCACCCGGCTGGTCGTCCGCGCCAGCGCCTGACGCCCGGGCCCGGGGGCAGGGGCCGCGGGCCGCGGGCGAGGCGGCCGGCGGGCCGTGGCGGCCGGACCACCCCCTTTCGACGCCGGAGCGGAGCCGGTTCCGCGGGCGGCGTTGACACGGTCGGCCGCCTCTCCGGCATCCGTGGCATTCCGGCATCCCGAACCGCATTCGACATGCCGGGCCCCGCCGGGCTCCTACACCCTCAACGGCACCGCCTGCGCCGCTCCGCCCGCTCCCGCCCGGTCCTCCCGGACCGGGCGGGGGAGGCCGTCAGAACTCGACCGTGGAGACCGCGTAGACCCGCAGCCGGTCCTCGCTGGTGACGTCCACGGTGACCACCAGGTCGGGCCGCTCGCCGGGCCGCTCGATCCTGGTGCCCGCGTAGCGGCGGCCGGGGGCGTCCAGGTCCCAGCCCACCGTCTCCGCCTGCCGCCGGGTGACCCCGGGGGCCCCCTCGCGCAGGGCGCGCGGATCCCCGCCGGCCTCCTCGATGAACCTCTCCAGGCCCTGCCGGGAGGTGCGGAACTGCACGTAGAAGGTGCTGCGCTGCCAGCTGTTGGCCTCGTAGTGCGCCACATAGGTGGACCCGCCGGGCACGGGCACCTCGTAGATGCGGCTCTCCAGCTTGCTGGGCCACTGCCACACCAGGCCGGTGGCGGCGGCGGCGCGCTGCTTGTCCTTGCCGCTGTCGCGGCTCTGGTAGGCGGAGAGCACCAGGTAGCCGGCGGGGACCGCGATCAGCAGCACCACCACGATCGCGGCCAGCCAGCGGTGCCTGGGCCGGTGCGGCGGGGTGCCGGGCTGCGGCAGGGACGTCAGGGCGGTCAACGGCCCGCCCCCCATCCGCGCGACGGCAGCAGGCCGATCCCGGCGCGCTCGTACCGCTCCACCCGGCGGCGGTTGGCGCGGCGGAAGCGGCGGGCGACCAGCCGGGCGAGGTCGGCGGCGCCGACCATGCCGGCCTCCGGGCCGAGCTCGGCGCGCACGACACGGGCCTCGGGACGGTAGCCGCGGCCGGTGAGATGGCGGCGGAAGGCGTCCCGGGCGGGGCCGATCAGCAGTTCGTCGGCGGCACTGACCCCGCCGCCGACGACGAAGCAGGAGGGGTCCAGCGCGGCGGCCAGGTTGGCGATGCCGACGCCGAGCCACTCGCCGATCTCCTGGAGGAGCTCGGTGCACATCGCGTCGCCCTCGCGGGCCAGCTCGGTGATCAGCGGCCCGGTGATGTCGCGGACGTTGCCGCCGACGCGGTCGATGATCCCGTACGCGACCGGCGACTCGGCCGCCGCCAGTTCGCGGGCCTCGCGGACCAGCGCGTTGCCGGAGCTGTACTGCTCCCAGCAGCCGCGGTTGCCGCAGGGGCAGCGATGGCCGCCGGGCACGACCTGCATATGGCCGAACTCCCCGGCCACGCCGTACCTGCCCCGCTTGACCTGGCCGTCCTCGAGTATGGCGCCGCCGATGCCGGTGCCGAGGGTGATCATGACGAGGTGGTCCTCGCCGCGGCCGGCGCCGAAGCGCCACTCGCCCCAGGCGGCGGTGTTGGCGTCGTTGTCGACCATGACGGGCACGGCCAGGCGGGCGGTCAGCGCGTCGCGCAGCGGCTCGTCGCGCCAGGCCAGGTGGGGGGCGAACAGCACCCGGGAGCGGTCGGCGTCCACCCAGCCGGCCGCCCCGATGCCGACGGCGTGCACGTCGTGGCGGTCGGAGAGGTCCAGGACCAGCTCGGCGATGGTGTCCTCGACCACCTTCGGGCTCTTGGACTTGTCGGGGGTCTCCGCCCGGACCTTCTCCAGGATGCGGCCGTCGGCGTCGACGACGCCCGCCATCACCTTGGTGCCGCCGATGTCGATGCCCACCGTGGGCACGCGCGGCGCGGAGACGTACGAACGCCGCTCGCGCATGGCCACGGTCCTGAACACCGTCGCTCTGGCGGTCGCCCTGGCGGTCGTTCCGGCGGTGGTTCCGGCAGAGCCGCGGTGCGTCCGGTCACGGTACGTACTCATCACCGTCGATTGTGCCCTACGAAGCCTCGCGGCCCGGCTCCGAGGGACGGGTGCGCGCCAGTTCGTGGCCGAGCTCGTCCAGTTCGCTGCCGCCCGCCATCTGGCGGGTCAGCTCGTCCAGGCCGATCTCCTCGCGGGCGTGGCTGCCGGCCATGGAGCCGCGCTTGAGCAGGACGAACCTGTCGCCGACCAGATGGGCGTGGTGGGGGTTGTGGGTGACCAGCACGACGCCCAGCCCCTCGTCGCGGGCGGCGGCGACGTAGCGCAGGACCACCCCGGCCTGTTTGACGCCCAGGGCCGCGGTCGGCTCGTCCAGGACGACCACCCGGGCGCCGAAGTGGACGGCGCGGGCGATGGCGACCGACTGCCGCTCGCCGCCGGAGAGGGTGCCGATGGGCTGGTCCACGTCGCGCAGGTCGATGCCCATGCGCAGCAGGGCCTCACGGGTGGTGCGGCGCATGGCGGCGGCGTCCAGGCGGCGCAGGGGGCCGCGTCCGGTGACGGGCTCGGAGCCGAGGAAGAAGTTGCGCCACACCGGCATCAGCGGGACGACCGCCAGGTCCTGGTAGACGGTGGCGATGCCGCGGTCGAGGGCTTCGCGGGGCGAGGTGAGGCGGACCTCCTCGCCGTCGATGCGGAAGGCGCCGGCGTCGTGCCGGTGCAGCCCGGAGATGATCTTGATGAGGGTCGACTTGCCGGCCCCGTTGTCGCCGAGCACGCAGGTGATCTCGCCGGGGCGGACCGCCAGCGACACGCCCTCCAGCGCGGTCACGTTGCCGTATCGCTTGCCGACGCCCTCCAGCTCCACCAGTGCCGCGGAGGAGCCGGCCGGCGCCGTGGGTGACTCGTTCACGAGGATGCCTCCGCCCGCCTTCGGATCCATGCGTTGAGCAGTGTTGCGAGCAGCAGCATCGCCCCGAGGAAGAACTTGAACCAGTTGGGGTCCCACTGCGCGTAGACGATGCCCTTGCTGGTCATGCCGAAGATCAGGGCGCCGACGGCGGCGCCGGCCGCCGAGCCGTAGCCGCCGGTGAGCAGGCAGCCGCCGATGACGGCCGCGGCGATGTAGATCAGCTCGTTGCCCACCCCTTCGCTGGACTGCACCACGTCGTAGCTGAACAGCAGGTGCTGGCCGGAGATCCAGGCGGCCAGGGCCACGCCCGCGTACAGGCCGATCCTGGTGCGGTCGACGGGGACGCCGACCGCGCGGGCGGCCTCAGCGTTGCCGCCGACGGCGAAGACCCAGTTGCCCGCCCTGGTCCGCAGCAGGATCCAGGTGGCCGCGGCGACCAGCGCGAGCCACCAGACGATGGTGATCCTCAGCTGGAAGCCGCCGACGGTCAGTTCGGAGGCGAAGACCGCGCGGGCGGAGGCGAAGCCCTCCATGTCGCCGATCGCCTTGGTGGAGACCGTGCCGCCGATCAGCTTGGTGAGGCCGAGGTTGAGGCCGGTGAGCATCAGGAAGGTGCCCAGGGTGATGATGAAGCTCGGCAGGCGGGTGCGGGTGAGCGTCCAGCCGTTGAAGACGCCGATCGCGAGGGTGACCAGCAGGGACACCGCGACGCCGACCCACACGTTCGCCGTCATCTGGTAGCTGAACATCGACGACACCAGTGCCGAGCTGGTGACCATCACGCCCGCCGACAGGTCGAACTCCCCGCCGATCATCAGCAGGGCCACCGGCACCGCCATGATGCCGATGGTGGAGGAGGCGTACAGCACGGTGCCCAGGCCGGCGGGGCGCAGGAAGTCGTCGGCGGCGACGGCGAAGAAGACCAGGACGGCCACGGCCCCGACCACCGCGCCCAGCTCGGGGCGGGCCAGCAGGCGCCGCACCACCGGTCCGCGCGCGGCGGCGTCCCCGGCCAGGGCCGCGGGGGTGGCGGTCACCGGGTGCCCCGCTCGGTGTACTTCTCCAGGTCGGCGGCGTCGTCCCGGGTCACCAGCTGCGGGCCGGTGAGGACCGGCCGTCCGCCGCCGAGCATGTTGCCGTTGTAGCGGTGCAGCCACAGCAGGTCGACGGCCTCGTAGCCCTGGAGGTAGGGCTGCTGGTCGACGGCGAAGCCGATCGTGCCGTCCCGCAGGCCTTCGGCGACCCGGGCGTTGAGGTCGAAGGTGTTGACCTCCGCGCCGCTGCCGGCCTGCTTCACGGCCTTGGCGGCGGTGGCGGCGAAGGGGGCGCCGAGGGTGACGACGGTGTCCACGTCCCGGTCGGACTGGAGCTCGGCCTCGACGGAGGACTCCACGGAGGGCATGTTGGTGCCGTCCACGTAGAGGTTCTCCACCTTGCCGTCGAAGGCCTTGCGCACTCCGGCGCAGCGCTCCTCGTGGCCGACGTTGCCCTGCTCGTGGACGACGCACAGGGCCTTGGCGTGGCCGCGCTCGTTCAGCTCCCGGCCGACCGCCTCCCCGGCGACGGACTCGTCCTGGCCGATGTGGGCGAGGGCGCCGAGGCCGGGGGACTCGTCCTGACCGGAGTTGATCGTGACCACCGGTATCCCGGCCTTCACCGCCTTGCGCACCACCGCCTCCATCGCCTCGGGCTTGGCGAGGGTGACGATCAGCCCGTCCACCTTCTGGTCGATGGCGGTCTGGACGAGCTGGGCCTGGCGGCCGGCCTCCTTGTCGTGGGAGTAGAGGAACTCCACGTTGTCCTTGACGGCCGCCTGCTCGGCGCCGCTGCGGACGATGTCCCAGTAGGTGTCGCCGTCTCCCGAGTGGGTGACCATCGCGAACGTCCAGCGCGGGGTGTCCACCGCGGCGCGGCCTCCGGCGCGCTCGCGCTCCTCCTCGGCCCGCTTCCCGCCGGTGCTGCTGCATCCGGCCAGGGCGAGCGCGAGGACCGTCGCCAGCACCGCGCCCTTCGTCCGTGTGCCGGCCCGTATGCCGGTAAGTACGCCCCTGCGTACCCCTCCTGCCGTGGTCACGCGGTTTCCGCCCTCTCGCTGCGTGAGTGCCGGCCTGGCGGCCGGTTCCGTGCCGTGCGGGGCGCGGGCGGTGCCCGGCCCCGGCCGCACAAGTATCCGTCACCGCAGCTCGCGGGGGGAGCGGGGGTGCCGGGGAGGACCCGTGGAGGTGCCCGCGGAGGGTCCGTGGAGGGCTGGACGGAGGGCGGGGCGGAGGGTGTGGGGAGGCCGGAGGGGACGGACCGGCGGGCGGTGTCCCGGAGCGGTGCCTCAGAAGCGCACCGGCAGGCGGTGCGGGCCGCGGATGAGCATGCCCTGCCGCCAGGAGACGGCCGCGGGGTGGATGTCGAGGGCCAGGTCCGGGCAGTGCTCCAGCAGCGCGCGGACGGCGACGCGGCCCTCCAGCCGGGCCAGCGGGGCGCCCAGGCAGTGGTGGATGCCGTGCCCGAAGGCGAGGTGGCCCCGGGATCCGCGGCGGATGTCGAAGCGGCCGGGGTCCGCGAAGCGCCCCGGGTCGCGGTTGGCGTCGGCGAGGGCCGCCAGCACCAGCTCCCCACCGCCGGGGATCACCGTCCCGCCGATCTCGACGGGCTCGGTGGTGAAGCGGTAGGTGGGCGTCTCGACCGGGCCGTCGTAGCGCAGCATCTCCTCGACCGCGCCCTCGGTCAGGGAGGGGTCCGAGCGCAGCAGCGCGAGCTGGTCGGGGTGGGTGAGCAGGGCGAGGGTGCCGTTCGCGATCAGGTTGACGGTGGTCTCGTGGCCCGCGATGAGCAGCAGCCAGGCCATGCCGAGCAGCTCCTCGGCGGACAGCCGGTCGCCGTCCTCGTCGGCGGTGTGCAGCAGGGCGCTCAGCAGGTCCTCGCCCGGCTGCCGCCGCTTCTCCTCCAGCAGTCCCGTGAGATACGCGGTGACGGCCTCGTTCGCGGCCCGCTTCTCCTCGAAGCCCGCGTCCCCGACGACGGTGGCCGACCAGGCCCGGAACGCCTCCCGGTCCAGGAACGGCACGCCCAGCAGCTCGCAGATGACCGTGATGGGCAGCGGGAAGGCGTAGGCGTCCACCAGATCGGCCCGCCGGTCCGGCTCCTTCAGCATCGCCTCCAGCAATCCGTCGGCGATCTCCCGCACCCTCGGCTCCAGGGACGCCACGCGCCGCGCGGTGAACTCGCGGGCGACGAGCCTGCGCAGCCTGGTGTGGTCCGGCGGGTCGGTGCTGAGCATGCTGACCCCGGCCGCCGGGGGGCCCACCGGCAGGGCGGGCGAGGCGTTGCTCCAGTGCTTGGACAGGCGCGGGTCGGCGAGGACGGCCCGCGCCTCCTCGTATCCGACGACCAGCCACGCCTCGGCGCCCTCGGGCATCCGCACCCGGTGCACCGGGCCGCGGGCCCGCAGCCCGGCGTAGACGGGGTAGGGGTCGCGGACGAAGTCCTCGCCCAGGGCCACCAGGTCGACCGGTGCCCGCTCGTCCGTGCTCATCCGCGCCTCCCCCTGTGTGGCCCTCCGCCGCCGATGATGCCGGCGGGGGGTCCCGCGGTGACATCGTTATCCGGCCAGGCGGGCCGACGGCCGCAGGTGGGCCGAAACGGGCCGCCCTTCAGGGCGTCGGGCCGCCGAACAGCTCGACGGCCTTGCGCACCTCCGCCAGCGCCTCGGCCAGCGCGCTCACCGAACCGATCGCCCCCGCGATCAGCAGCAGCGAGTGGCGCAGCCGTACGACCTCGGGAGCGCCCGCGCGGAGCGCGGCCTCCACGGCGGCCAGTTCGTCCTCGGCTATCTGCCGGTCCGCCAACTGTGCCCGGTAGCCGGCGAGTTCCCGGTGCAGCCGGGTCACGGCCCGGTGCAGTGCGATGACCCGCGGGTCGTCCTGTCCGTGGACGACCGCCCGGCGTCCTACCGCTTCCCTCCGCAACGCAGCTCCCCCCACACGGATGCTGTGTTCCTCGTCGTCTGTCGTCGTGCTCCGTCGTGCTCCGTCTTCCCGTTCCCGGTTCTCCGCGGCGCCGTCGTGCCGTTCGGCCGCCGCTCCCCAGCCGTGCGGGCTCCCGGCCCGGCCCCTCCCGGAGCCGCGCGGCCGGGGAGGGGTGCGCACAGTAAACGCCACTCTCCGCACATCGCGCTACACGGAGGGCGAGACCCGGGGCATGGTTCAGGCCACCGGAACCCGTCGGCCCGGCAGACGGACGGCGGGTGGCGGACGGTCCCGGGGCCCGGCGGACCGCGGGCCCCGGCTACGGGGAGACTGGTCCGCGGCGGCGGAACGTGCCGGTGGCAGCGGCCCCTGCCCGCCGCCCCGACGAAGGAGTGACACGCCCATGTCCGCAGCAGCGCCGCCCCCGCCCGCCGTCGTCACCGGCGCCGACCCCGCCCGGACGCCCGACGGGCACCGGGGGCGTCACGGAGAGGTCCTCACCGATGCCGCCCTCGCCTTCCTCGGTGAGCTGCACCACCGGTTCACCCCGCGCCGCGACGAACTGCTGGTCCGCCGGGCCGGGCGCCGCGCCGAGATCGCCCGCACCGCCACCCTGGATTTCCTGCCCGAGACCGCCCACGTCCGCGAGGGCGACTGGCGGGTGGCGCCGGCCCCCGAGGCGCTCCGGGACCGCCGGGTGGAGATCACCGGTCCGGTCGACCGCAGGATGACGGTCAACGCCCTCAACTCCGGCGCCCGCGTCTGGCTCGCCGACTTCGAGGACGCCTCCGCCCCCACCTGGGGGAACGTGATCGGCGGCCAGATCAACCTGATGGACGCCCACCGCCGCCGCATCGACTTCACCGCGCCCGGGGGCAGGCGCTACGAGCTGCGGCCCGACGGGGAGACGGCCACCGTCGTGGTACGGCCGCGCGGCTGGCATCTGGACGAGCGCCACCTGCGGGTCGGCGACCGCGCCGTGCCCGGCGCGCTGGTCGACTTCGGCCTGTACTTCTTCCACAACGCCCGTCTGCTGCTGGAGACGGGCCGGGGCCCGTACTTCTACCTGCCCAAGCTGGAGTCGCACCTGGAGGCGCGGCTGTGGAACGACGTCTTCGTCTTCGCCCAGGACCACTGCGGCATCCCGCGGGGCTCCGTCCGCGCCACCGTGCTGATCGAGACGATCACCGCCGCGTTCGAGATGGAGGAGATCCTCTACGAGCTGCGCGACCACGCCTCCGGTCTCAACGCGGGCCGCTGGGACTACCTGTTCTCCATCGTGAAGAACTTCCGGGACGCCGGTGAGCGGTTCGTGCTGCCCGACCGCAACGCGGTGACCATGACCGCGCCCTTCATGCGCGCCTACACCGAGCTGCTGGTGCGCACCTGCCACAAGCGCGGGGCACACGCCATCGGCGGCATGTCCGCCTTCATCCCCGACCGGCGCGACCCGGAAGCCAACGAGCGGGCCTTCGCCAGGGTCAGGGCCGACAAGGACCGCGAGGCGGGGGACGGTTTCGACGGCTCCTGGGTGGCCCACCCCGACCTGGTGCCCGTCGCGCGGGCGTCCTTCGACGCGGTGCTCGGCGCCCGGCCGCACCAGAAGGAGCGGTTGCGCGAGGACGTGCGCGTCACCGCGGCCGACCTGCTCGCCGTCGACTCCCTGGAGGCCAGGCCCACCCGCGAGGGGCTGGTGGGCGCCGTCCGGGTCGGCATCCGCTACATCGAGGCGTGGCTGCGGGGCCAGGGCGCCGTGGCGATCTTCGGGCTGATGGAGGACGCCGCGACCGCCGAGATCTCGCGGTCGCAGATCTGGCAGTGGGTCGACGCCGGCGTGGTGCTGGACACCGGGGAGAAGGTCACCCCCGGACTGGTGCGCTCGCTGGCCGCCGCGGACCTGGCGGACATCCGCGCCGAACTGGGCGAGGAGGCGTACGCGGCGGGCAGGTGGCGGCAGGCGCACGACCTGCTGCTGCGGGTGGCGCTGGACGAGGACTACGTGGAGTTCCTGACCCTGCCGGCGTACGAGCTGCTGGACTGAGCCGTGCCGGGCGGCGGGCCGCGAGGCCGCCGGGGGAATATGACCGGAAGTCGCCCCTCCGCTCCGCCGCCGGGTGACACGGCCGCGCGAACCCGTTCCCGGCGGCCGCGCGCATCGGGGACGATGAGCGCGCGAAGCCCCCGTTCCCGTGGCCTTCGGCCCGATCCTCCGCCTGGAGCCGAGATGGCAGAGACCGTGCCCGTGCGGTGCCCCCAGTGCCGCCGTGAGCACCTCTACACCGTGCCTTCCTACCCGTGCCGCTGCGGCGCCCCGGTGGCGCCCGAGCTGCTGCGCGGCGGGATTCCCGTGAGGGTGCGGCACCGCGCGTGGGCCGACTCCTGGCTGACGCTGCGCTGCGCGGCCTGCGGACGGCACGACGAGTGGCCGCGGCCGGAGCTGGGCTGCCCGTGCGGCGCGCTGCTGCGGCCTCCCCTCGCCCAGCCCTCCGACCCGTCCTCCGGGGTCGCCTGCCCGTCCGCCGTGCCGGCGGGCGGGCAGGCGGCGGACGCGCCCCGGCCGGCCGCGGTCCGCGAGCGGCCCGATTTCCAGCCGGTCGCCATCCGCACCGCCCGGGACGCGGTGACGGCCGCCGCGCTCTATCTGGACTGGCTGGGCTTCGAGCGGGTGCGCCCGGTGATCGGGGCCCATCCGGCCTCGGGCGTCGATCTGCGCGGGCCCGACGTCCTGGCCGGTGTCGACCCCACCACCTCGCCGACCGGGCCTGAGGCCGTCGAGACGCTGTGGCTGCACGGCCTCAACGAGTCGGCCGTGGCCGTCTGCTTCTCCCTGGCGGGTTACACCCGCGAGGCGCTCGGCCGCGCGGACGGCCTGGGTCTCCCGCTCTTCACGCTGGATCTGGCGGGCACCCCGCAGCCGGTCAACGAGGCGGCGCACGCGCTGCTCGGCGCCGGGGGCCCGCGCTGACCCCGCGCTCCCCGACGGGGCCGCCCGCCGGGGGCACGGGGTCGGCGCGGTGTCAGTCGCCGGTGAAGAGGCAGAACACGTGCCCGACCGGGTCGGTGTAGACCCGTACGTCGTCCTGGGGCTGGAAGTCGGCGAGGGTGGCACCGGCCGCGACGGCGTGCTCGTGGGCGGCTTCCAGGTCGCCGACCTCGAAGTCCAGGTGGAGCATCATCTGCTGGCGGTCGTTCCTGCCCGGCCAGGTGGGCGGCCGGTACTCCGGCTCGGTCTGGAAGGAGAGCTTGGTGGTGCCCGGGCCCTTCAGGCTCACCCAGTCGGGTTCGTCCTCGACGGTCTCCCAGCCCAGGAGCCGCCGGTAGAAGGCGGCGAGGGCGCGGGGATCGGGCGCGTCCAGGACGACGCCGGAGAGCGCCCTGGGGACGCCGTCCTTCCGGGCCGTCTCGTGCGGGCGCTGCGGTGACCGGCCGTGCGGGATCTCGCTCATGCCGCCTCCGTGGAGAAGTGGGCGTCGGTCGGAGGGACGGATGCCCGCGCCGACCGCTGCCCACTCGCGTCGGCCCGTGTGCCGCGTGCGGCGCGCGCAAGGTCCGCGGCCGCCGGGAGGCGGCGGCCGGCGGGGACGGAGCCCGCCGGTGTGCGCGGGATGCGCGGAGGCTCACCTAATCAAGTTTGACTAGCGAGATCCCGGGCATTACCCTCCTCTGCGACTAGTCAAGTTTGATGAATGGAGAGTCTTGCTGCAGAACACCGAGACCGCCGCGGCCCTGACCGGCTACACCCCGACCGAGGAGGACCTGCGGAGCCTGGAGGAGTGGTTCGCCGCCTACGACGGACTCGCCTCCTCGCCCACCCCCGAGAACATCGAGCGCATGGCCGACATGGCCGTCTTCCCGCTCAATCTGGTGACCGACGGCTCCGACGGCGACGGCCGGACGGCCCAGTGGGACCGGCAGCGGTACACCGGGACGATGAACGCGGTGATGGGCGGCGGAGGGGAGGAGGGGGTCCGCTTCGAGTCGGCGCGCACCCCGTTCCTCCTCTCCCCCTGCCTCGCCGTGGTGTTCACCGACTCGGTGATGACGACGGCCGGCGGCGAGGAGCACCGCATGCGCTACGCCGACATCCTGGTGCGACGGGACGGTGTCTGGCGCTTCCAGACGATGGTCCAGGGCGGCTGGGCCGGGATGCTGGAGGAGCGGCGGGACTGACGGCGCTCCCCTCGGTGCCGGACCGGGCCGGGCCGGATGCTCCGGTCCGGCCCGGCACCGGCCGGCTCACCCCTCCGCCCCCGTGCCTCCCACCGCGAAGTGGACGAGGAAGACCGCCGTCAGCAGCCACATGAGCAGCCCCGGTTCGCGCCAGCGCCCCACCGCCGTCCGCACGGCGGTGTAGGCGATGACGCCCGCGCCGATGCCGGTGGTGATGGAGTAGGTGAAGGGCATCAGGACGACGGTGAGGAAGACCGGGATCGCCGTGGTGCGGTCGGTCCAGTCCACGTACCGGGAGTTCTGCATCATCATCGCGCCGATGACGACCAGCGCGGCGGAGGCCACCTGGCCGGGCACGATCAGCGCCAGCGGCGTGAACAGCAGCGCCGCCGCGAACAGCAGCCCGGTGACGACGGCGGACAGCCCCGTGCGGGCGCCCTCGCCCACACCCGTGGCCGACTCGATGAACACCGTCTGGCCCGACGCGCTCGCCACGCCCCCGACCACCCCGCCCGCGCCGTCCACCAGCAGCGCCCGGCCCAGCCCCGGCATCCGCTCCTGCTCGTCGGTGAGCCCCGCCTCGTGGCCGACGGCGATGATGGTGGCCATCGCGTCGAAGAACCCGGCCAGCACCAGAGTGAAGACGATCATGGTGAAGCCGGTGACGCCCAGGCCCGCCAGGCCGCCGATCTCCACGTTCCCCAGCAGGCCGAAGTCGGGGGCGGAGACCAGCCGTTCGGGGAGTTCGGGAACGGCGCCGCCCCACTCCTCGCCGCCGATGCCGAGGGCGGCGGTGGCGGCCATCGAGACGGCGGTGCCGGCGGCGATGCCGATGAGGAGGGCGCCGGGCACCCCGCGGGCCAGCAGCATGAAGATCAGCAGCAGGGTGACGCAGAAGGCCAGCACCGGCCAGCCGGTCAGCCGGCCGCCCTGGCCGAGGGTGACCGGGGAGCCCGGCTCGCCCAGGCCCACGAAGCCCGCGTTGACCAGGCCGACCATCGCGATGAACAGGCCGATGCCGATGGTGATGGCGTGTTTGAGCGCCGTCGGGATCGCGTTCATGATCCGCTCGCGCATCCCGGTGACCACCAGCAGGATGATCACCGAGCCGTAGATCACGCACATCCCCATCGCCTGCGGCCAGCTCACCTCGGGGGCGACCTGGGTGGCCAGGACCCCCGAGACGCCCAGCCCGGCGGCCAGGGCCAGCGGAGCACGTCCGATCAGGCCCATGGCGACGGTGGTGACGGCCGCGGCCAGCGCGGTCGCGGTGATCACCTCGGCGGGGTCGAGCCGGTTCCCGTAGCGGTCGGGGACGGACAGCAGCACGGGGTTGAGCAGCAGGATGTACGCCATCGCCATGAAGGTGGTGACGCCCCCGCGCACCTCCCGCGCGACCGTGGAGCCGCGGCGGGAGATGTGGAACCAGCGGTCGACGGGCGACCCCCCGGAAGGCGTGGGGCCGACCTCCCGGGGGTCCTCGGGGGGTTCCGGCCTCCCGGGGCGTCCGGGTTCGCCGGGGTCCTTCGGGCTCATGGGCCGCTCAGGCGCTCGGCGCCGGCGGCGGGCGCCGCCTCCCGGTCGGCGGGGCGCGGGAAGTCCATGGCGTCGGCTCTTCTCGGTCGGTCGCGGGGCTCCCCCGCCGCCGGCCCGCGGCGGGATCCGGTGCCGGGCGGGCGGACGGCGGGGGATCGGGCGGCTATCCCCGTACTACACCGCGTGCCCGCGGCGTACCGGCCCGTCACCCGGCCGGTGCGGTCACCGGAGGCGCGAAGCACCCGTACGGCCCACGACCGGTTCTTGTAGATTCGAACGAAGGCCCGTCGGGGCCGGGGTGCCGTACGCGCGCCCCACACGAGCGGTACGGAAAGATCGGCGGACGACGACGATGCGGTTGCGCGCACTCCTGGACAGCCCCTCCCTGGGGCTGCGGCTCCTGAGCGGCGAGGAGGGGCTCGACCGGCCGGTGCGGGGCGTGATGACCACCGACCTGCGCGACCCGAGCCGCTATCTGTCGGGCGGCGAGCTGGTCCTGACGGGACTGGCCTGGCGGCGCGGTCCCGAGGACTCCGAGCCGTTCGTCCGCATCCTCGCCGCCGCGGGCGTGGCCGCGCTGGCGGCGGGCGAGGCGGAGCTGGGCCCGGTGCCCGCGGACCTGGTGGCGGCCTGCGCGCGGCACAGGATGCCGCTGTTCTCGGTGGACGAGAAGGTCGCCTTCGCCACCGTCACCGAGCACGTGGTGCGGCAGGTCTCCGGCGAGCGGGCCGGCGATCTGGCCGCCGTGGTGGAGCGGCACCGGCGGCTGATGTCCCCGGGCCCGGCGGGCGGCGGCCCGGACGTGGTGCTGGACCTGCTGGGCTCCGACCTGGACCTGCGGGCGTGGGTGCTCTCCCCCACCGGCCGCCCGGTCGCCGGGGCCGGCGCGGACCGGCTGCCGGCCTCCGTCCGCACCCGCCTGGCGGGCGAGCACCTGGCGGCGGTACGGGCGGGGCGTCCGGGCCCGCACCGAGCCGTGGCGGGCGAGACGGTGTACTCGCTGTTCCCGGTGGGCGGCCCGCCGGCCGGTGCGGAGGGGGCCGACAGCCGGGAGGCGGTGCTGTCGGCGCTCTCGGGCTGGCTGCTGGCGGTGGAGGCCGACGCGGACGAGTGGCCGGCCGAGCGGCTGGACCTGCTGCACGGCGTCACCCGGCTGGTCTGGGCCGAGCGCGAACGGCGGGACGCCGCCCGCTCGGTGGGGCGCCGTCTGGCCCGGGAGGTGCTGGAGCTGCTCCGCGCCGGCGCGCCGTCGGCCGAGGTCGCCGCCCGGCTGCGGGTGACGGCCGCCGCGCTGCTGCCCGGGGCCGGGGCCGCGCCCCTGTGGCAGGTGGCCGTCGCGCGGCTGGACTGGGAGGGCGGCCCCGGCCTGCCCGAGGACGAGCGGGCCCGGGCCGCCGGGGCCCTGCTGGAGGAGGCACTGGCCGGCCCGGACGGCGGCAGGGCCCCGGCGGACGGGGTCGCGGTGGTACCGGCCGGCGGGGAGGCCGTCGCGCTCGTCCCGCTTCCCGCGTCTCCCGGGCAGGAGACCGCCGAGGGGAAGGCCGCCGGCGAGGAAGCCGCCGACCGGGCGGCCGGTGGGGAAGCGGCCGGTGAGGCGGCCGGGCCGCCCGCCGGGGCCGAGGGCGCGTTCGCCGCCACCGCTCTGCTCGACTGCCTGCGGGCCCCGCTGGAGCGCGGCCTGGACGGCCTCGGCGGGCCCGACGGACGGCTGACCCTGGGGGTCAGCGCCGCCGTCCACTCCCCCGAGGGCCTGCGCGGGGCCCTGGAGGAGGCCCGCCACGCCCGGCGCGTGGCCGCCGCCCGGCCGGGGCGGGTCTGCGCGGCCGGGCACGAGGAGCTGGCCTCGCACGTCCTGCTGCTGCCCTTCGTGCCCGACGACGTGCGCCGTGCCTTCACCGCCCGGCTTCTGGACCCGCTGTACGAGTACGACCGGCGCCACCGCGCCGAGCTGGTGCCCACCCTGGAGGCGTTCCTCGCCTCCGACGGCTCCTGGACGCGCTGCGCCGCTCTCCTCCATCTGCACGTCAACACCCTGCGCTACCGGGTGGGCCGCATCGAGCGGCTCACCGGCCGCGACCTGTCCCGGCTGGAGGACAAGGTGGACTTCTTCCTGGCCCTGCGCATGCGCTGAGGCCCCGCCCGGTCCCCGCCGCCCGCCCGGCCGCCCTCTCCCGCCCCGCCCGCGGCGGGGCCCGCCCTACCCTGGAAGGGTGTACGCGCGCAGGCGGCGCCGCTACTTCGCGCTGATGGGTCTGTGCCTGGCCCTCTTCGTCGGCGCGTGGGCCTTCGTGCGCCTGTGGTCGGTCCCGCTGGCGATCGCGATGTGCCTGGTGGCCATGGTCATCCCACCGGTCGCGGCGGTCGTCGCCAACCGGCGCGAGCCGGACGACCGCTGGTGGGACGAGTGACTCCGGCAGTCGGCCGAGCATGCCGCCCGGGGCGTGTCAAGAGCTGACCAAGATTGTGAAACCGTTCACACTTACCCCTTGGCGGGGCCCCGGTGTTCGTGCTGGGATTCGCTCACATCCGGCTCGACGGCGCGCTTGGTTGGGGAGGGCACTGTGGCGGAGACCGCCATGTCACGTTCGGTACGGCTGGAGGGTGCGGGGTCGGGCGCCGGGTCGGGCGCGGATGCGGAGGGCGGTCCGCTCGACCACGCGGTGTGGCGGCTGAGGTCGCGCGGCTGCTGGGAGGACGCGGCGGCCCTGCTGGAGCCGGGGGTGGCGCGGGAGGACGCCGGGGCCGCGCTGCGGCGGGCGGGACTGCTGGTGGAGCGCTGCATGTTCACCGCCGACGGCTGGGAGCGCGCCGAGGAGGCGCTTCGGGTGGCCGAGGCCCTGGCCGCGACGGACGAGGAGCGGGGCGCGGCTGCCTGCGAGCGCGGCCATCTGGCCTACGCCGCGACGGTGCTGGCCGTACGCGACCGGGCCGACGAGGCCCGTGCCGCGCTGGGGCGGGCCGCCGCGCTGCTGCCGCCCGACTCCCCCCGGCGGGCGATGCTGGACTTCCGGCGCGGCCTGATGACCGAGCACTTCGGCGACAGTCCCCAGGCGGCGCGGGCGGCGTACCGCCGGGCGCACGCCGCCGCCACCGCCCAGGAGGACGCGCTGCTGTGCTCCTTCACCTGGCGGCATCTGGCCGGGCTGGCCCTGCGCGGCGGGGAGCTGGCCGAGGCGCGGCACGGCTTCGCCGAGTCGCTGCGGCTGCGCGAGGAGCTGGGTTACCTGGTGGGCATGGCACCGGCCCTGGTGGCCCTGGCGGACGTCCAGCCGGAGCCGGAGGCGGAGCGGCTGCGGGCCGAGGCGCGGCGGCTGTTCCGCCTGCTGGGCGGGGTGCCGAGCTGGCTGGCCGACCGGCTGGTGGGTGAGAGCGGGGAGCCGTCCCCGGCGCCGGGTCCGGGCCCCGCGGGAGACTCGGCGGAGTGACGCGCGCCACTCGTACGGGCGGGTGCTGTCCGGCACCGATCACGTGAGCTAAGGTAAGCCTTACCTGTTATAGCCGTCGATTCGGTGGTACCCGCATGGCCATGAGCACCCTCGCCCCCGCCCCCGAGGCGCCCACCGCGCCTTCGCCGCTGGCCGCGGCCTACGACCGCCTGGCCGAGGTCCTCCCCAGTCTGCGGGTCACCGAGGTGCGGGAGACCGGCGACCTGCCGCGCGGCGGCGGCTGGGTGCGGTCTGCGGAGCTGGCCGGGGGCGGCGCCGTCCTGGACGCCTTCCTGGCCTGGGACGACGAGCAGGTGCGGCGCGACTACGGGAAGCAGGCCCGGCCCGACGTGGTCGCCGGCTTCGGTCTGCACCGCTACGCCTGGTCGGCCTGCCTGCTGGTGACCCTTCCCTGGTTCCTGCACCGCCGGGTGCCGCGCGTCCCGGTGGGCTCGGTGGCCTACGACCGCGCCTCGGGCCGGCTGGCGGTGCGTGCCGGGGAGTTCTCCTGCCTGCCCGGCGATCCGGCCGCCGCCCTGCCCGGAGCCCGGGTCGTCCACGGCGAGGAGGCGCTGCGCGCGGCCGTGCGGGAGGCGGTGGCCGAGCACCTCGGCCCCGTCCTGGAGGCGTTCGGGCCGCGGATGCGCCGCGGGCCGCGCGCGCTGTGGGGCATGGCGACGGACGAGATCACCGAGGGCCTGTGGTACGTCGGCCACCTGCTGGGCGAGGAGCGGCGCGCGATGGCCGAGGCGGAGCTGCTGCTGCCGGGCTCGGTCGCCCCCTTCCCGCGGGGCGCCGCCTTCCGGGAGCTGTCCGGGCCGGACGGCGAGAGGTACCCCACCCGGGACCGGGCGAGCTGCTGCATGTTCTACACGCTGCGCCCGCAGGACACCTGCGTCACCTGTCCGCGCACCTGCGACGCCGACCGGGTGGAGCGGCTGAGCGCCGCGCGCGCCTGACCCGCCGCCCGCCCCCGGACGGGGCGGAGCGGGGCCTTCGCACGGGCCGGGCGGGACGGGCAGGACGAACTTCCCCGGGGATTCGATCGCCTGACCGGTTATCGGCGGTGATTGCGGCTCGCTACACTCCTGTTCGCACGTTCTGGCCACCATCGGCGGTTTTCAGGCTCAAAGGGCCTGCCACACAATCTTTTTTCCGCCAGGATGCTGCGGGTCAACGAAGCCAACGCGAGCACGGCGGGGCCGTCTTCACGGCATGCCGCCAGGCAAGGGACACCCCCGGATGAGACTGACGGACATATCGATGAACTGGGTGCTGGCGGGTGCCGTACTGCTCGTCGGCGCCCTGGTCGCGGTCATGTTGATGGGCCGTGGAAAAGGCCGCCACAGGACCGAGGAAGACCAGAACGCGGACTCCTGGGAGCGGATGGAGGAGCGCCGCCGCCGCAAGGAGACGGTCTACGCCATCGCCTCCTACGTCCTGCTCTTCTGCTGCGCCGGCGTCGCCGCCGCACTCTCCTTCCACGGCCTGGTCGGCTTCGGGCGGGAGAACCTGGGACTGTCGGGCGGCTGGGAGTTCCTGGTCCCCTTCGGCCTGGACGGCGCCGCGATGTTCTCCGCCGTCATCGCCGTGCGCGAGGCCAGCCACGGTGACGCCTCCCTCGGCTCGCGGCTGCTGGTGTGGCTCTTCGCGGGCGCCGCGGCGTGGTTCAACTGGGTGCACGCCCCGCGCGGCGACGAGCACGCCGGCGCCCCGCAGTTCTTCGCGGGCATGTCGATCGCGGCGGCCATCCTCTTCGACCGGGCGCTCAAGCAGACCCGGCGCGCCGCCCTGCGCGAGCAGGGCCTGGTGCCGCGTCCGCTGCCGCAGATCCGGGTGGTGCGCTGGCTGCGCGCGCCGCGCGAGACCTACGCCGCCTGGTCGCTGATGCTGCTGGAGGGCGTGCGGACGCTGGACGAGGCGGTCGACGAGGTCCGCGAGGACCGCCGCCGCAAGGAGGAGGAGCGCGCCCGCAAGCGCGAGCAGCGGAAGCTGGAGCGGGCCCGGCTGCGGGCGATCAGCCGGCTGGGCCGCGGCGCCGAAGCGCAGCAGGTGGAGCTGGAGGTCAGCGCGGGCTCCCCGCAGCCGGCCCGGCCGCGCGCCGCGCTCCGGGCCGGCTCGGACGACGCCGGCGGCGGCGCGCTGGGCGCGGACGGGTTGCGCAAGGTGGACCCGCCCCGCCCGGCGGACCCGTTCGGCTCCGACGAGAGCCTGACCAGTCCCCGGCTGGACTCGCTGGAGGCCAAACTCGCCGCCATAGAGAAGCAGTTCGGCTGATCCTCACGGTTCTCCCCGCGGCCGCCGCGGTCGGTGCCCACCGACCGCGGCGGCCGTACCGTTTCACCGGCGCTCACCGGCGGCCCACGGCACGCAGGCCCGCGGCACCGCGGATCGCAGCGCCCTCAAGACGCCCTCACAGCACCCCTTCGAGGGTGAGCAGCAGCTTCTTGCGCTCCAGCCCGCCCGCGTACCCCGTCAGCGACCCGCTCGCGCCGATGACGCGGTGGCAGGGGCGCACCACCGTCAGCGGGTTGGCGCCGACCGCTCCCCCGACGGCCCGCACCGAGCGCGGCTCCAGGCCCGCCATGGCGGCCAGTTCGCCGTAGGTGACGGTGGCGCCGTAGGGGATGCGCTCCAGGGCGGCCCAGACCCGCTCGCGGAAGTCCGACCCCCTGGTGGCCAGGTCGAGGTCGAACTCCTTCAGCTCCCCGGCGAAGTAGGCGTCGAACTGCCGCACCACATCGGCGAAGGCCGCGTCGTCGCGCCGCCAGCCGGGCAGCACGCGGGCGCCGCCCTTCTGGCCGGGCACGCTGACCGAGGCCAGTGCGCCGGGCTCGGGCCCGGCGATCAGCAGCTCGCCCAGCGGGCTGGGGCAGGTGGTGTAGAGGGTGCTCATCGCTTCTCCGCGGTCTCGGTTCCGGATGGGGTGAGGGTGGCGTTCCACAGGTGGTGCAGGGCGTAGGAGCGCCAGGGCCGCCAGCGCTCGGCGTCCCCTGCGCGGGCCCCGATCCGCTCCAGCCCGTGCCGCACCCCCGCGTCGCCGGGCAGGAAGACGTCGGGGTCGCCCAGTGCGCGCATCCGGACGTAGCCGGCCGTCCACGGGCCGATGCCGGGCAGGGCGAGCAGGGCCCGTTCGGCCTCGTCCCGGTCGGCGCCGGGGTCGAGGACGAGGGCGCCGTCGGCGAGGGCGGCCGCGACGGCGCGCACCGCCCGGCGGCGGGAGTCGGGCATCCGCAGTTCGTCCAGGGGCGCCCCGGCGAGGGTCCCGGGGTCGGGGAAGAGGTGGGTGAGACAGCCGTCGGGGGCGGGCAGCGGCTTGCCGTACGCCGCCACGAGCGCGCCCGTCAGCGTACGGGCCGCGCCCACGGTGACCTGCTGGCCGAGTACGGCGCGCACCGCCGCCTCGTGCGGGTCGGAGGCGCCCGGCGAGCGCAGCCCCGGCAGCCGGTGGACCAGGGGCCCGATCAGCGGGTCGCAGCCCAGGCGGTCGGCGACGGCGTACGGGTCTGCGTCCAGGTCGAACAGCCGCCGCATCCGCTGCACGGCGGTGGTCAGGTCCCGCAGGTCGGTCAGGTGCAGCCGGCACGGCAGCCAGCCGCCCGGGCCGCCGCCCGTCCCGTCCGCCCTCTCGCGGACCTCCGCGACGCCGTGGCCGTGGGGCAGGGCGAGGGTGCGCCGGTAGGTGCGGTCACCGGTCTCCCCGGTGACCTCCTCGATGCCGGGGACGGCCCGCCGCCGGAGGAAGCCGAAGATCTCGGCGGCGGCGTACGGGCCCCGGTGGGCGAGCCGCAGCGCCACTCCCCCGCCCTCGGCAGCCGCCCGGGCCGCCTCCTTGGCGCGGCCTCGGGCGCGCAGTTCGCGCGGGGTGCAGGCGTGGGCCTCGCGGATCGTGTCGTTGAACTGCCGCACGCTGGCGAATCCGGAGGCGAAGGCGATCTCGGTGACCGGCAGCGCGGTGGTCTGGAGCAGCACCCTGGCGGTGTGCGTCCGCTGGGCGCGGGCCAGGGCGACGGGGCCGGCGCCGAGGTCTGCGGTGAGCCGGCGGTGTATCTGGCGGACGCTGTAGCCCAGCCTGCGGGCGAGCCCCTCGACACCTTCGCGGTCCACGACCCCGTCGGCGATCATCCGCATCGCACGGCCGGTGAGGTCGGCCCGAGCGTTCCACTCGGCCGAGCCCGGCACGGCGTCGGGGCGGCAGCGGCGGCAGGCCCGCAGGCCCGCCCGCTGGGCGGCGGCGGCCGAGGGGAAGAACCGCACGTTGCCCCGTTTGGGGGTGACCGCCGGGCAGCTTGGGCGGCAGTAGATGCCGGTGGTGAGCACACCGGTGAAGAACACGCCGTCGAACCGCTCGTCGCGGCTGCGGACCGCCTCGTACCTGGCCTCGTCGTCCATCACGTGATCCAGTGTGCGCCGCGCGGCGGGCCGCCACTGGCGGAAATCGGACGCAGTGGTGACGGTCCGCCCGCTCCTTCCAAAGAAACCATTGCAAAGAATGCGTTGCAAAGGATCTTTTGCATTGTTACGGTCGCCGTATGACGGACGCCCGGCGCCCCATCCGCTCGCTCGACCCGCGCTCCCTGCGGGCTCTCGCCCACCCCCTGCGCATCCGCATCCTCGACGCCCTGCACGAGTACGGCCCCGCCACCGCGTCCCGGCTGGCCGGCCGGCTCGACGAGTCCAGCGGGGCGACCAGCTACCACCTGCGGCAGCTCGCCGCGCACGGTTTCGTCGAGGAGGACACCGCGCGCGGCACCGCGCGCGAGCGCTGGTGGCGGGCCGCGCAACGGGGCACGCGGCTGGACGGCATCGGGGAGATCGACCGGCACCCCGACCCCGAGGTGCGGGGAGCGCTGTCCCTCCTCATGCACGAGACCGCCACCCGCCACGCCCGCGATCTGAGCACCTGGCTCGGCACGATGCGGGACTGGCCCGAGGAGTGGCGCGAGGCGTCCGACCTCAGCAGCTTCACCCTGCGGCTCACCCCCGAGCTGGCGGGCGAACTCAACACCAGGCTCCACGAACTGGTCGAGAGCTACCGGGAGAAGGCCGCCGGCGACGAGCGGGCCGAGCGCGTCCGCGTCCATCTGCACTCCTTCCCCCGCGCCGAGGACTGACCGAACCGCCGGCCGCGCCGGCCCGAACCCCGGAGGCATCCGTGCACCCTCCGCACCCCGAGATCCGCCTCCGCCTCGCCCGGGACCACGCCGCCGCGTTACGGCGCGAGGTGGACGACCGGCGCCTGGCGCGCTCCGCCCGGTGTACGGCGCCGCCTCCTCGCAGGGCCGGCGCGGTACGCCGCCGGGTCGGCTGGGCCCTGGTGGAGGCGGGGCTGCGCCTGGCCCTGTCGGGCCGGAGCGCGACGACGGCGCCGTGACCGCCGGACGCCCGTGCCCGCGCCGGGGTGCGGTGCCTCCGGCGCCTGCGAGCCCCGACGGCGCTCGGCGGTCCGCCGCACGCCCCGGGCGCGGGCACGGCGGACGGCACACGGCCGTCGGCGCCGTCAGCGCTCCGGAAGCCTCTGGAGCAGCCCCCAGGTGAACTCGGCGATCACCTCGTGCCGCTCCCCCGCGCGGTCCGGGGCGGTGAAGGCCAGCCGCCACCGGGTGGGCGCCGAGCCCTCCATCGGGCGGGCGGGCGCGAAGGCGCGGGCGACCTCGTCCACCGTGCACGTCCACGGCAGCAGGTCCCCCACCGTGCGCGGTTCGGGGCCGGGTGCTCCCGGAGCGCGCACCAGCCACTCGTTCCACACCGCGCCGCCCGGCGCGGTCAGCACCTCCAGGCGCAGGTCCGGCCAGAGCGGCACCGGCCAGCGCAGCGCCCGGCAGTCCAGGTCGCCGACGCGGCGCGGCTCGTCCGCCTCCGGTTCGCCGAGCGCCGAGCGGTACCGGCTCGCCGCGCCCCGGGAGCGCGGCGAGCGGCAGGCCGCCTGCCAGCGGCGGTTGGCCTCGCGCATCTCGGCCCGGTCGGCGCCCAGTTCGCGCAGCGCGTCGAGCACCAGCTCCGGCTGGAAGTCGGCCATCCGGCGCAGCAGGACGAGCTGGAACTGCCGGGGGCCGAACGGCTGGGCGGGGGCGTCGTTCCGGTTGGGCACGGGACGACGTTAGCAACCGGCCCCGCCGCCCCGTGCCCGCCCGGTGCGGGTCAGCGCGGGCCGCGTTTGCGCTCCGCCGCATGGCGGCCCAGCGCCTGCTTGCGCTTCCAGTCGCGCCGCAGCTCCGCCCGCAACCGGGCGTCGGTGCGGGCTTCGAGGTACCGGTTCTCGCGCAGCAGCTTCCGGTAGCTGTCCAGCCGGCGCGGCGGCAGGGTGCCGTCCTCGGCGGCGGCCAGTACGGCGCAGCCCGGTTCGGTGGTGTGCGCGCAGTCGTGGAAGCGGCAGGCGCGCGCCAGTTCCTCGATGTCCGCGAAGGCCCGGTCGACGCCCTCCCCGGCGTCCCACAGCCCGACGCCGCGCAGCCCCGGGGTGTCGATGACGACCCCGCCGCCGGGCAGTGCGAACAGCTCGCGGGTGACCGTGGTGTGGCGGCCCTTGCCGTCGCTCGCGCGGGTCTCGCGCACCTCCAGCACCTCCTGCCCGACCAGCGCGTTGACCAGGGTGGACTTGCCCGCCCCGGATTGCCCGAGCACCACGGCGGTGCCGCCGCCGAGCACGGCCGCGAGCACGTCCAGCCCTTCACCGGTGACGGCGCTGACGGACAGCACCGTCACACCGGGCGCCGCGGCCTCGGCGTCGGCGGCGGCATGGGCGGCGTCCGGGGCCAGGTCGGTCTTGGTGAGGACGACCAGCGGCCGGGCGCCGCTCTCCCAGGCCAGTGCGAGGAACCGCTCCAGCCTTCCGGGATCGAGCGGGACGGCCAGCGAGACGGCGACGACGGCGTGGTCGACGTTGGCGGCCAGCACCTGCCCCTCGGAGCGCTTGGAGGAGGTGGAGCGCACGAAGGCGGTACGGCGGGGCAGCAGGGCCCGGACCGTCCACGGCGTCCGGCGCCCGTCGGGTTCGAGGGCGGCCCAGTCGCCGGTGCAGACGGTGAGCAGCGGGTCCGGGGAGGTGACGGGCGCGGTGTCGGCCCGTACGTGGCCGTCGGCGGTCACGGCGTCGCACCGCCCGCGGTCCACGCGGACCACGCGGGCGGGTGTCAGGCCCCGGCGCCCGTACGGGGCGAAGGCCTCGGCGGTGTGCTCGTCCCAGCCGTAGCGGGCGAGCGGGTGTGCGGGGTGGTGTGCGGATACGTCGAGAGGACTCAACGCGGATGGCCCTTCGGGAAGGGCGGCCCCGGCGTGGTGGCCCGGAGGACGGGCCGGACGTGGTCAGCCGGAGGCCGCGGAGGCGGGACGGACTGGCTCGTTGCCGCGGGCTGCGCCCGCGGCGGCGGTGTTGGCGGCCATGGACCCCACCTCCCGTTCCCGAATCGTCGACGGCTTCTCCGGGGCCGTGTCCTCAGCCCCTTCCAGGGCCTCTCAGGCCTCGCGCCGCCGACCCTAGGACGCCGGAGGGCTCGCGTGCCACCGGTTTTCCCGGGCCCCTTCCGCTCCGGGCGGAGGCGTCGCGGACCGCGGGGAACGCGGGCGCCCTCCAGGGAGACACAACGGGTCATTTGGTGGAAAATTAGAGCATAAGGGTGAAAGTGTCCCAGAGGAGGTGGCTCAGATGGCCACACCGACGTCACGCATCGAGGAACACCCTGACCTCATCGGGATGCGTGCACGCTACGCGGAGGCCTCGGCGTCGCCGACGACGCAGGGAATGGAGGCGCTGACCGTGCTGGCCGGCATCTTCCTGCTGGCCTCGCCATGGATCGTCGGGTTCAGCCAGTTCAACTCGCTGACCGTCAACAACTTCGTCACCGGCATCGCGCTCGCCGTGATCGGCCTGGCGCTCGCCGTGGCCTTCGAGCGGGCCTACGGTCTGAGCATGGCCGTCTGCGCGATCGGTGCCTGGACGGTGATATCCCCCTGGCTGGTGGCGGGCAACGTGGACACCGCCAGGACGATCCTCACCAATGTGATCACCGGAGGAATCGTCTTCCTCCTCGGCCTGGCACTGGTGGCCATCGGCAGGAGGAGCGGCAAGGGGAGCCGTGCGCACAAGAGGGGGTGACCCGGCTCGGGACCGCTGACGCACGGCGGGCCCGGGACGCCGCGAGGCGCCCGGGCCCGCCGTCAGTCCCGCCGTCAGTCCCGCCGTCAGTCCCGGCGGCGGGAGCGCAGCCGGGAGCGTATGTCGGAAGGCGGCAGGAACTTCGTCCAGCGCTCGGGGAACTCCGCCGGCGGTTCGACGGGTTCCCCGTCGTCCCCGCCGCCCTCGGCCCCCCGCATCGCGCGCCGCGCCGCCGCCGCGGCGACGACCTCGGCGGCGGCCTGCTCACGGGCCCGCTCGCTGGCACGGCGGGCGGCGGCGGTGGTGACCGAGGGCCACACATGGTCGATGGCGGCGTTGACGGCCGCGCCCACCAGGACCGCGAAGGCCGAGACGCCGATCCACAGCAGCACGGCCACGGGCGCGGCCAGCGACCCGTACAGCGACGGCCCGTCCACCGTCCGCGTGAGGTACAGGCGCAGCAGGAAGCTGCCCGCGATCCACATCAGCAGGGCGACCAGCGCGCCGGGGACGTCCTCCACCCAGGGTGAGCGGACCGGTACCGAGACGTGGTAGAGCGTGGTGAGGAAGGCGATCGAGACGACCACCACCACGGGCCAGTAGAAGGCCTCGACCAGTGGCTCCAGTTGCGGCACCCAGCCGATCACCGCGTCCGGCCCGACGATCAGCAGCGGCAGGGCGACCGCGCCCAGCGGCAGCGCGACCAGGTACAGCCCGAAGGCCAGCAGCCGGGTGGCGACGATGCCGCGGTGGCCGTCGAGGCCGTACATGACGGTGATGGTGTCTATGAAGACGTTCATCGTGCGCGAGCCGGACCACAGCGCCAGTGCGAAGCCGAAGGAGATCACGTCGGGCCGCCCGCCCTCGATCACGTCGTCGATCAGCGGCTCGGCGATCTGGCTGACGCCGCGGTCGGACAGGACGGTGGCGGAGGCGTTCAGGATGTTGGCGCGGACGCTGTCGATGGTGTCGGTGCCGATCCAGGCGTCGAGGTAGCCGAGCAGCCCGATCAGACCCAGCAGCAGCGGCGGCAGCGACAGCAGGGTGAAGAAGGCCGCCTCGGCGGCCAGCCCCAGGATCCGGTACTCCATCGCGGAGTTGACGGTGTCCTTCAGCAGCAGCCACGCGAGCTTCCGCTTGGGGACGTTGCGGTACAGGGCGCGTGCCCTGCGCAGCGGGTTCGAGGGCTGCTTCGGGGAGGAGGGGGCCGGTTGCACGTCCTTAACGTATCCGGCCCCGCGATCCCGACTCACACCGTGGCCTGCGGGGCGGCCTGCCGGTTTCCCCCGCGGGCCGCGCGGTTCGCACACCGGTGCGGACGCGCGCTCCGGCACGGGGCTCACACCGCGTACAGGCCGTGGGCGGCGAAGACCTCCCGGGCGCCGGCCACCTGCTCCGGGGTGGGCACCGGGGTGCCGGCCAGGGGGAAGGTGCGGCCGACCGCCTCCCACTTGGCGGCGCCCAGCTTGTGGAAGGGCAGCACGTCGACGCGGGAGACGTTGCCGAGGGAGGCCGCGAAGGCGGCGACGCCCTCGATGTTGTCGGCCCCGTCGGTCAGGCCGGGGACCAGCACGAACCGCACCCACACCTCTTTGCCCAGCAGCGCCAGCCGGCGGGCGAAGGCCACCGTGGGGGCGATCTCGCCGCGGCCCCCGGTGACCTTCCGGTACAGCCCCGGCTCCCAGGACTTGACGTCCAGCAGCACCAGGTCGGTGTCGGCCAGCAGCGCGTCGGAGGCGCGGGCGCCGAGGAATCCGGAGGTGTCCAGGGCCGTGTGCAGGCCCAGCTCGTGCCTGAAGCGGTGCAGCAGCTCCCCGGCGAAGACCGGCTGGAGCAGCGGCTCGCCGCCGCTGAGGGTGGCGCCGCCGCCCGCCGCCCGGATGAAGGCGGTGTACTTCGCCGCCTCGGCGACGAGCTCGTCGGCGGTGGTGCGGCGGCCGTTGCGCAGCCGCCAGGTGTCGGGGTTGTGGCAGTACAGGCAGGCCAGCGGGCAGCCGGCGAGGAAGGCGGTGAAACGGGTGCCGGGGCCGTCCACGCCGGTGGACAGGTCCCAGGAGTGCACCGATCCGGTGACCGGGCGGCGGGTGGCCGCCCCGGCGGGGGTGGCGGCCCCCGCCGGCGCGGCCGCCCCGTGCGTCGGGCGGCCCATCACAGCGCCCCGTGGAAGGTGCGGGCGATGACGTCGAGCTGCTGCTCGCGGGTGAGCTTGACGAAGTTCACCGCGTAGCCGCTGACGCGGACGGTGAGCTGCGGGTACTTCTCCGGGTGCTCCATGGCGTCCACCAGCGTCTTCTGGTCCAGGACGTTGACGTTCATGTGGAAGCCCCCGGCGGCGGTGTAGCCGTCCAGCACCCCGGCGAGGTTCCCGGCGCGCTCGGCCGGGGTGCGGCCCAGGGCGTCGGGGGTGATGGTGTTGGTCAGCGAGATGCCGTCCTCGGCGTCGTCGTAGTCCAGCTTGGCCACCGACAGGGCCGAGGCGATGTAGCCGTGGCGGTCGCGGCCGTTCATCGGGTTGGCTCCGGGGGCGAAGGGCGTGCCGGCGCGGCGGCCGTCGGGGGTGTTGCCGGTCTTCTTCCCGTAGACGACGTTGGAGGTGATGGTGAGCACCGACTGGGTGTGGACGGCGCCCCGGTAGGCGGGGTGGCGGCGCACCTTCTCCATGAAGCCGTGCACCAGCCCGCGGGCGATCTCGTCGGCCCGGTCGTCGTTGTTGCCGTACGCCGGGTAGTCGCCCTCGACCTCGTAGTCGACGGCCAGCCCGGTGGCGTCGCGGATCACCCGCACCCTTGCGTACTTGACCGCCGAGAGCGAGTCGGCGGCGACCGACAGCCCGGCGATGCCGCAGGCCATGGTCCGCAGCACCTCGCGGTCGTGCAGGGCCATCTCCAGCCGCTCGTACGCGTACCTGTCGTGCATGTAGTGGATGACGTTGAGGGCGTGGACGTAGGTCCTGGCCAGCCACTCCAGCATCGCGTCGTAGCGCTCGGCGACGGTGGCGTAGTCCAGGTACTCGCCCTCGATCGGACGGAACCCGCGCACGACCTGCTCGCCGGTCATCTCGTCACGGCCGCCGTTGACGGCGTAGAGCAGGGCCTTGGCGACGTTGACGCGCGCCCCGAAGAACTGCATCTGCTTCCCCGCGGCCATCGCGGAGACGCAGCAGGCGATGGCGGTGTCGTCGCCGTACTTGGGGCGCATCAGCTCGTCGGACTCGAACTGCAGGGCGCTGGTGTCCACGGCGGTCTTCGCCGCGAACTCCTTGAAGCCCCCGGGCAGCGCCTGCGACCAGAAGACCGTCAGGTTGGGCTCCGGCGCGGGGCCGAGGTTGTACAGGGTCTGCAGGGCGCGGAAGGCGGTGCGGGTGACCAGCGGGCGGCCGTCCTCGCCGATCCCGGCCAGCGACCAGGTCACCCAGGTGGGGTCGCCGGAGTAGAGCTGGTTGTACTCGGGGGTGCGCAGGAAGCGGACGATGCGGAGCTTGATCACGAAGTCGTCGACCAGCTCCTGGGCCCCGCTCTCGGTCAGCAGCCCGCGGTCGATGTCGCGCTGGAGGTAGACGTCGAGGAAGGCGTCGATGCGGCCGATGGACATGGCCGCGCCGTTCTGCTCCTTCACGGCGGCCAGGTAGGCGAAGTACAGCCACTGGACGGCCTCGCGTCCGGTGGCGGCCGGGCGGGAGACGTCGTAGCCGTAGGAGGCGGCCATCTCCTTCAGCTCGCGCAGCGCCCGGATCTGCTCGGCGTTCTCCTCGCGGTCGCGGATGACGTCCTCGGTGGGCCGGCGTTCGTCCAGCAGTGCCCGGTCGGCCTGCTTGTCGGCGATCAGCCGGTCCACGCCGTACAGGGCGACGCGGCGGTAGTCGCCGATGATGCGGCCGCGGCCGTAGGCGTCGGGCAGGCCGGTGATGATGCCGGCCGAGCGGCAGGCCCGGATCTCGGGGGTGTAGGCGTCGAAGACCCCGTCGTTGTGGGTCTTGCGGTAGGTGGTGAAGATCTTCTTCACCTCCGGGTCGGGCTCGTGGCCGTAGGCCTTCAGGGCCGCCTCGACCATCCGCCAGCCGCCGATCGGCATGATCGCCCGCTTGAGGGGGGCGTCGGTCTGCAGGCCGACGATCAGGTCGAGGTCCTTGTCGATGTAGCCGGGCCCGAAGGCGGTGATGGTGGAGGGGGTCGCGGTGTCCACGTCGTACACGCCGCGCTCGCGCTCGGCGGGGAACATCGCCAGCAGCTTGTTCCACACGGCGGTGGTGCGGTGGGTGGGGCCGGCGAGGAAGGAACCGTCGCCCTCGTAGGGGGTGTAGTTGTGCTGGACGAAGTCGCGGACGTCGATCGCGTCCCGCCACAGGCCGCCCTTGAAGCCCTGCCAGGCGCCGGTGCCGGTGCGGTCCGGCGAGTGGGGGGTCTGCGGCTGCGGGATGGTGGTCATGGCTGGTCTCCCTTGGGGTTCTGCCGTGCGGGGCGGTCGGGCGGCGGTGCTCATGCCCTGGCGGCGTGGCCGTAGTAGGCCTGGCGCATCAGCAGTAGGCCTGGCGCATCAGCGCCTGCATCTCGTCGAGCATCGGCATCCGGGGGTTGGCGGGGGCGCACTGGTCGGCGTAGGCGTTGCGGGCCTGCTCGGGCAGGGCGGCGAGGAACTCCTTCTCGTCCACGCCCGCCTCCCGGAAGGAGGCCGGGACACCGCACCGGGCGCGCAGCTCCTCCACGGCGCGGGCGTAGGACTCCACGCCCTCCTCGGGGGTGGCGGCCGGCAGGCCGAGCATCCTGGCGATCTCCTGGAAGCGCTCGTGGGCCCGGTAGGTCTCGTACTTGGGCCAGCCGGTCAGCTTGGTGGGGATGCGGCCGTTGTGGCGGATGACGTGCGGCAGCAGCAGCGCGTTGGTCCGGCCGTGGGTGATGTGGAAGGTGTTGCCGAGGGTGTGGGACATGGCGTGCACCAGGCCGAGGAAGGCGTTGGCGAAGGCCATGCCGGCGATGGTGGAGGCGTTGTGCATCCGCTCGCGGGCCCTGGGGTCCTCGGGGCCGTGGGTGACGCAGCGCTCCAGGTTCTCGAAGATCAGCCGGATGGCCTGCAAGCACAGCCCGTCGGTGTAGTCGTTGGCGTAGACCGACACGTACGCCTCGGTGGCGTGGGTGAGGGCGTCGAAGCCGGAGTCGGCGGTGACGGCGGGCGGCAGGGTGGCGGTCAGGACCGGGTCGACGATGGCGACGTCGGGGGTGAGGGCGTAGTCGGCCAGCGGGTACTTGCGGGCGGCGGCCGGGTCGGAGATGACGGCGAAGGGGGTGACCTCGGCACCGGTGCCGGAGGTGGTCGGGACCGCGATCAGCCTCGCCCTCTCCCCCAGCGGCGGGAAGGTGAAGGCGCGCTTGCGGATGTCGGAGAACTTCTCCTTGGTGTCGGCGAAGGCGATCTCGGGGTGCTCGTACATCAGCCACATCACCTTGGCGGCGTCGATGGGCGAGCCGCCGCCGAGGGCGACGATGGTGTCGGGCTCGAACTCGCGCATCTTCGCGGCGCCCCGCTCGACGGTGGCCAGCTCCGGGTTGGGCTCGACGTCGTCGATGATCTGGAGGTTCACCGGCTCGCGGCGGGAGCGCAGGATGTCCTTGACGCGGGTGAGGTAGCCCAGCCGGTCCATGGTGCGGTCGGTGACGACGGTGACGCGCCGCATGCCGCGCATGTCGCCGAGGTAGCGCAGGGAGTGGCGTTCGAAGTAGATCTTCGGCGGGACCTTGAACCACTGCATGTTGGTGTTGCGCCGCCCGATGCGCTTGATGTTGAGCAGGTCGACGGCGGTGACGTTGCCGGAGACCGAGTTGTGGCCGTAGGAGCCGCAGCCCAGGGTCATCGAGGGCAGGAAGGAGTTGTAGACGTCGCCGATGCCGCCGAGGCTGGAGGGCGCGTTGGCGATGATGCGCACGGCCTTGACTCGGCGGCCGAACTCCTCGGTCAGCTCCTCGTCGTCGGCGTGGATCACCGCACTGTGGCCCAGGCCGTCGAACTCGACCATCCGCGCGGCCAGTTCGACGCCCTGCTCGGTGGTCTCGGCGCGCAGCAGGGCCAGCACCGGGGAGAGCTTCTCGCGGCTGAGCGGCTCGGCGGGGCCGACGGCCGCGATCTCGGCGAGGATGACGGAGGTGTCCTCGGGGACGGTGAAGCCCGCCTGCTCGGCGATCCAGTGCGGCGGCCGGCCGACGGCGTCGGCGTTCAGCCTCGCCCCGGCGCAGTTGGCGCTCCGGGCGGTGGTGCCGAACAGGAACCGCTCCAGCTTCTCCTTCTCCTCGGCGGTGGCCAGATGGGCGTGGAGCTTGCGGAACTCCGCGACGGCCTGCTCGTAGACCTCGGCGTCCAGGACGGCGGCCTGCTCGGACGCGCAGATCATGCCGTTGTCGAAGGCCTTGGACAGGACGATGTCGTGCACCGCGCGGGGGACGTCGGCGGTGCGGTGGACGTAGGCGGGGACGTTGCCCGCGCCGACGCCGAGGGCCGGTTTGCCGCACGAGTAGGCGGCCCGGACCATGGCGTTGCCGCCGGTGGCCAGGATGGTGGAGACGTCCGCGTGGTTCATCAGCAGGCGGGTGGCCTCCATCGACGGCTCCTCGATCCACTGCACGCAGTGCTCGGGGGCGCCCGCCTCCACGGCCGCCTCCCGTACGATCCGGGCCGCCTCGGCGCTGCACCGCTGGGCCGAGGGGTGGAAGGCGAAGACGATCGGGTTGCGGGTCTTGAGCGCGATGAGCGCCTTGAAGATCGTGGTGGAGGTGGGGTTGGTCACCGGGGTCATGGCGCACACCACGCCGACGGGCTCGGCGATCTCGGTGATCCCGTTCAGCTCGTCGCGGCGGACGACGCCGACCGTCTTCAGCCCCTGCATCGAGTGGGTGACGTGCTCGCAGGCGAAGAGGTTCTTCATCGCCTTGTCCTCGAACACCCCCCGGCCGGTCTCGGCGACGGCCTGCTCGGCCAGCTCGCAGTGGTTCGCCAGGGCCGCCAGGGATGCCTTCCGCACGATGTGGTCGACCTGCTCCTGGGTGAAGGAGGCGTACTCCTCCAGGGACTTGACGGCGTGTGCGACCAGGGTGTCGACGGCGTGCCGGGCGGTCTCGGCGCGCTCGGCGTCCGCCGGCGCGGCGGAGCGTGCGGCAGGACGTGCTGCGGAGCGTGCTGCGGGACGTGCGGTGGCTTCTGCCATGGGGATCACCTCTGGATGGGGGCCTCGGTGACTCCATTGCACGCCGCCCGGGGCCTCCGGCGCAGTCGCCGAAGGGGCCCCGCCCGGCCGCCGAAGGTCCCGCCCCGGCAGGGGGTGCGGGCCGAAGGTCCCGGTACCGGCCGGTACGGCGCTCACCCGGGCGTATGGCGGCCCATCCGATGCGCCCGGGGCGGGTTGGCGCCCCGTACCGCACAGGTGGCGGCGGCGACGGCGGCGCCGGTGGCCAGTGCCTGCTCCAGGACGCCGGCGGTCAGCCCGTCCAGGCGCCCGCCGAGGGCCCCGGCGCTGTGGAGGGAGTGCAGCAGGCCGCCCGTGAAGGCGTCGCCCGCGCCGACGGTGTCCACCACGGCGGTGGGCGGGGCGGGCACTCTCAGCCGTACGCGCCCCGCGCCGCCCGCGCCCTCCAGCGAGGCGTACGCGCCCGCCGCTCCGAGCGTGACGACCACCAGGGCCGCGCCGTGGCCGTGGAGGACGCCGGCGGCCTCCTCCACGCCGGCGCCGGGCAGGAGGTGGCCGAGGTCGTCGTCGGACAGCCGCAGGATGTCGGCCGCGGCGCACCAGCGCGGCAGCCGCTCGCGGTAGACGGCCGGTTCCACCAGCAGCGGCCGGACGTTGGGGTCGACGGAGACGGTGGCCCGCCCCCGCACCCTCTCCAGCAGCCGTTCCACCGCCTCGCCGCCCGGCGGCCGCACCAGTGCCAGCGATCCGGTGTGCACGCAGGCCGCGGGGCCGGACGCGGCCGCCGCCAGCTCACCGTCCGTCCACTGCCAGTCGGCGGTGCCCTCGGCGTGGAAGGAGTACTCGGCGCGGCCGGCGGCGTCGACGTCGGCGACGGCCAGGGTGCTGGGCTCGGCCGCCTCGACCGCCGCGCCGAGGTCCACGCCGGAGGCGGCCAGGTGCTCGCGGAAGAGGCGGCCGAAGACGTCCCGCGACAGCCTGCCCAGGAATCGGGTGGGGGTGCCGAGCCGGGCGAGGGCCACGGCGGTGTTGGCGGGTCCGCCGCCGGGCAGGACCTCCAGTCCGATCGACGGGGCGGACGGCTGTGCCCCGCCGCCGGGCGGCGGGACGGTGAAGGCGTCGGCCACGCACTCGCCGAGCACGACGACGGGCGGCGCGGCGACGGGAGCGGTGGGTTCGGGGGCAGTGGGTTCGGGGACGCCGCCGGGGCGGCTGCTGGTCGCGGCCATGGGTGGCATTCTGGTACGGCGCGGTGGCCGGGGGCGGTCCGCGGGGCCGCCTCCCGGCCGCCGGCGCCGTCGTGCTTCACTGCCCGGCATGAGCACCACCGTCGCCGTCACCACCTGGTCACTGGAGCAGACCTCCCCCTCCGACCTCTCCCCCGCCCACGTTCCGGACAGCGGGTCCGGCATCCGGATCGTCCGGGCGGAGGTGCCCAGCCCGGAGTTCAGCCGCTTCCTCTACACCGCCGTCGGCGGGGACGTCACCTGGACGGACCGGCTGGAGTGGACGTACGAGCGGTGGCGGGAGTTCCTGGAGCGCCCCGGCGTGGAGACCTGGGTGGCGTACGAGCGCGGGACCCCGGCCGGGTACATCGAGCTGGAACCGCAGCCCGGGGGGACGGTGGAGATCACCTACTTCGGTCTGATCGCCGCCTTCCGCGGCCGGCGCATCGGCGGGCACCTGCTGTCGTACGGGACCGCGCGCGCCTGGGACCTGGCGGAGCGCTGGCCGGAGCGGGAGCCCACCCGGCGGGTGTGGGTGCACACCTGCAGCAAGGACGGCCCCCACGCGCTGGCGAACTACCGGCGGCGCGGCTTCCGCCTGTTCGACACCAGGACGGAGGACGAGCCGGACGTTCCCGCTCCGGGCCCCTGGCCGGGAGCGGGGGTGTGAGCCCCGCCGGGGCCCCCGCGGCTCCGGCGAGTCCGTGACCGATATCACTGCGTCTCGCAGAGCGGGACACCTTTGTCCGAACTGTGGATAACGGTGGACTGCCGCGAGATGCTCATGCCACGCTTCTGCCATGTCTCGAGCTGGAATTGCCTTGGTGAGTCGGCGGCACGTCGACCTCGGCCGCATGTCCAGCGCCATCTGTCCGGCGGGCTGACAGTCCCAGCACCGCCGCACATCCGCCGCCCCCGTCGTCGCGGGCAGGCGGCTCCACTTCCCGTTTTCCGCACGGATCCGCGCACGTCAGCGCGCCCGGACGGAATCGGGCCGCTTCCCGCGCAGCCGAGTCCAGCAGAAGGACGAACACACCGCCATGGCCGACACCCCCAAGCCAGCCAGCGCTGCCCCGACCCGCCGCAAGGCCGGCCGCCACCGCGGCGAGGGCCAGTGGGCCGCCGGGCACTTCACCCCGCTGAACGCCAACGAGCAGTTCAAGAAGGACGATGACGGTCTCAATGTGCGGACACGCATTGAGACGATCTACGCCCACCGCGGGTTCGACTCCATCGACCCCAGCGACCTGCGCGGCCGGATGCGCTGGTGGGGCCTGTACACCCAGCGCAGGCCCGGGATCGACGGCGGCAAGACCGCCGTCCTGGCCCCGGAGGAGCTGGACGACGAGCACTTCATGCTCCGGGTCCGCATCGACGGCGGACGGCTGACCACCGGGCAGCTGCGCGTCATCGGCGAGATCTCCCAGGAGTTCGCCCGCGGCACCGCGGACATCACCGACCGCCAGAACGTCCAGTTCCACTGGATCCGGATCGAGGACGTCCCCGAGATCTGGCGCCGTCTGGAGGCCGTGGGCCTGTCCACGACCGAGGCGTGCGGCGACACCCCGCGCGTCGTCCTGGGCTCGCCGGTCGCCGGGATCGCCGCCGACGAGATCGTCGACGGCACGCCCGCGATCGAGGAGATCCAGCGCCGCGTCATCGGCAACAAGGCGTTCTCCAACCTGCCCCGCAAGTTCAAGACAGCCGTCTCCGGCTCCCCGCTGCTGGACGTGGCACACGAGATCAACGACGTGGCGTTCGTGGGCGTCCGTCACCCCGAACTCGGCCCCGGCTTCGACGTGTGGGTGGGCGGCGGCCTGTCCACCAACCCCAAGCTCGGCGTCCGCCTGGGCGCCTGGGTGCCGGTGGAGGAGGTCGCCGACGTCATGGAGGGCGTCGTGTCGATCTTCCGCGACCACGGCTACCGCCGGCTGCGCAACCGCGCCCGTCTGAAGTTCCTCGTCGCCGACTGGGGCGCGGAGAAGTTCCGCCGGGTGCTGGAGGACGAGTACCTGGGGCGGAAACTGGCCGACGGCCCCGCCCCCGAGGCCCCCGCCCGGCGCTGGCGCGACCACGTCGGTGTCCACCGCCAGAAGGACGGCCGCTACTACGTCGGCTTCGCCCCCCGCGTCGGCCGCGTCGACGGCGCCACCCTCACCAAGATCGCCGAGCTGGCCGAGGGCCACGGCTCGGGCCGGGTCCGCACCACCGTCGAGCAGAAGATGATCATTCTCGACGTGGCCGAGGACCGGGTGGACTCCCTGGTGGAAGGGTTGGAGTCGCTGGACCTGACGACGCGTCCGTCGGTCTTCCGGCGCGGCACCATGGCCTGCACCGGCATCGAGTTCTGCAAGCTGGCCATCGTCGAGACCAAGGGCCGCGGCTCCGCCCTCATCGACGAACTGGAGCGCCGCCTGCCGGAGTTCGACGAGCCGGTCACCATCAACATCAACGGCTGCCCCAACGCCTGCGCCCGCATCCAGGTCGCCGACATCGGGCTCAAGGGCCAGCTCGTCACCGACGCGGACGGCAACCAGGTCGAGGGCTACCAGGTCCACCTCGGCGGCGCTCTGGGGCTGGACCCCGGTTTCGGCCGCAAGGTGCGCGGCCTGAAGGTCACCGCCGCCGAGCTGCCCGACTACGTCGAGCGCCTCCTGACCCGCTACCGCGAGGAGCGGCAGGACGGCGAGCGCTTCGCCCAGTGGGCGGCGCGGGCCGACGAGGGTGCCCTGAAGTGAGCGACGCACACGCGGCCACCACCCCGCACCTCACCACAAACCCGCACCGCCGCCGCGTGGGCGGAGAAGCTCACAGGAAGGCAGTGAGCGACGCACACGCGGCCACCACCCCGCACCTCACCACAAACCCGCACCGCCACCGCGTGGGCGGAGAAGCCCGCAGGGAGGCACCGTGAGTGAACGCGCCGCGCCGTTCTACTGCCCGTACTGCGGCGACGAGGACCTGCGGCCGTCCGAGGACGGCCACGGCGCGTGGGAGTGCGCCTCCTGCAACCGCGCCTTCAAGCTCTCGTTCCTCGGACTGCTGGCCGACGGCCTGCGGCGGTCCGGTTCCACCGAGGGAGACAACACACGATGAACGCCGCCGAGGACCGGCACGACCTGCGGGCGGACGCCGGCGAGCTGCGGCGGCTCGCCGAGAAGGCGGGCCGCGAACTGGAGGACGCCCCGGCGCTGGAGATCCTGCGCTGGGCCGCCGGCACCTTCGGCCCGCGCTTCTGCGTGACCTCCTCCATGGAGGACGCCGTCGTCGCGCACCTGGCCTCGCGCGTGGCGCCCGGTGTGGACGTGGTGTTCCTCGACACCGGCTACCACTTCCCGGAGACCATCGGCACCCGGGACGCGGTGGCGGCGGTGATGGACGTCAACGTCGTCACGCTCACCCCGCGGCAGACCGTGGCCGAGCAGGACGCCGAGTACGGGCCGCGCCTGCACGACCGCGACCCCGACCTGTGCTGCGCGCTGCGCAAGGTCAGGCCGCTGGAGGAGGGCCTGCGCGGGTACGACGCCTGGGCCACCGGGCTGCGCCGCGACGAGTCCCCGACCAGGGCGGCGACTCCGGTCGTCGGCTGGGACGAGAGGCGGGGCAAGGTCAAGGTCTCGCCCATCGCACGCTGGACGCAGGGTGACGTGGACGCCTACGTTGCCGAGCACGGTGTCCTCACCAACCCTCTGCTGATGGACGGTTACCCCTCCATCGGGTGCGCGCCCTGCACTCGGCGGGTGCTGGAGGGCGAGGACGCCCGCTCCGGCCGCTGGGCCGGACGCGGCAAGACCGAGTGCGGACTGCATGGCTGATGGCGAACCCGAAGGCCGTACGGGCCCAGACAGTTGAGGAGCGTCAGATGAGCGGGGCGACCGCCTCCGGCACGGACAGAACCGGCAGTACCGACGGCACCGGCACCGGAGCCACGATCTGGCTCACCGGCCTGCCCAGCGCGGGCAAGACCACGATCGCCCACGCGCTGGCCGGGCGGCTGCGCAGTGAGGGGCACCGGGTGGAGGTGCTGGACGGCGACGAGATCAGGGAGTTCCTCTCCGCCGGCCTGGGCTTCTCCCGCGAGGACCGCAACACCAACGTGCAGCGGATCGGCTTCGTCGCCGAACTGCTCGCCTCCAACGGGGTCAAGGCCCTGGTTCCGGTGATCGCGCCGTACGCCGACAGCCGCGAGGCGGTCCGCAAGCGCCACCAGGCGGAGGGCACGGCCTATCTGGAGGTGCACGTGGCCACGCCCGTGGAGGTGTGCTCCGAGCGCGACGTGAAGGGGCTGTACGCCCGACAGGCCGCGGGAGAGCTCTCCGGGCTGACCGGGGTGGACGACCCGTACGAGGCGCCGGCCGATCCGGACCTGCGGATCGAGGCGCACACCGAGCCGGTGGACGACTCCGCCGCCCGGCTGTACGCACTGCTCGCCGAGAGGGGACTGGCGTGACGACCTCGACCGAACCGACCACCGGGCACGTGACCGCGCCGGACCGGGCCGCCGAGAGCCCCGGTGCGTCGTACGCGCTGAGCCATCTGGACGCGCTGGAGTCGGAGGCGGTGCACATCTTCCGCGAGGTGGCGGGCGAGTTCGAGCGGCCGGTGATCCTCTTCTCCGGCGGCAAGGACTCCATCGTGATGCTGCACCTGGCGCTGAAGGCCTTCGCCCCGGCGCCGGTGCCCTTCGCGCTGCTGCACGTGGACACCGGCCACAACTTCCCCGAGGTCCTCGACTACCGCGACCGGGTGGTGGCCGAGCACCGGCTGCGCCTGCACGTCGCCTCGGTGCAGGAGTTCATCGACCGCGGCGAGCTGCGCGAGCGCCCGGACGGCACCCGCAACCCGCTGCAGACCGTGCCGCTGCTGCACGCCATCGAGACGAACCGCTTCGACGCGGTCTTCGGCGGCGGGCGGCGCGACGAGGAGAAGGCCCGCGCCAAGGAGCGGGTGTTCTCCCTGCGCGACGAGTTCGGCGGCTGGGACCCGCGCCGCCAGCGCCCCGAGCTGTGGCAGCTCTACAACGGCCGCCACGCGCCGGGCGAGCACGTGCGCGTCTTCCCGCTGTCCAACTGGACCGAGCTGGACGTGTGGCAGTACATCGGGCGGGAGAAGATCGAGCTGCCCGCCATCTACTACGCCCACACCCGCGAGGTCTTCAAGCGAGACGGCATGTGGCTGGCGCCGGGCGGGTGGGGCGGCCCCAGGGACGGCGAGACGGTCCAGGAGCGCCAGGTGCGCTACCGCACCGTCGGCGACATGTCCTGTACCGGGGCGGTGGACTCCGACGCCACCACCATCGAGCAGGTCATAGCGGAGATCGCGGCCTCCCGGCTGACCGAGCGGGGCGCGACCCGGGCCGACGACAAGCTGTCGGAGGCCGCCATGGAGGACCGCAAGCGCGAAGGGTACTTCTGACCGATGACCACCGCTGCCACCACTTCCACAGCCGGTGCCGGCGCCGCTGCCGCCGGCGAGGCCGCCGGCCGGCTGCTGCAGGACACCTCGCTGCTGCGTTTCGCCACCGCCGGGTCGGTCGACGACGGCAAGTCCACCCTGGTGGGACGACTGCTGCACGACTCCAAGTCCGTCCTGGCCGACCAGCTGGAGGCCGTCGAGCACGCCTCCCGCAGCCGCGGCGCCGAGGGCCCCGATCTGGCGCTGCTGACCGACGGGCTGCGCGCCGAGCGCGAGCAGGGCATCACCATCGACGTGGCCTACCGCTACTTCGCCACGCCGCGGCGCCGGTTCATCCTGGCCGACACCCCCGGCCACGTGCAGTACACCCGCAACATGGTCACCGGCGCCTCCACCGCCGAGCTGGCCATCATCCTGGTCGACGCCCGCAACGGCGTGGTCGAGCAGACCCGCCGCCACGCCGCGGTCGCCGCCCTGCTGCGCGTCCCCCACGTGGTGCTGGCCGTCAACAAGATGGACCTGGTCGGCTACTCCGAGCCCGTCTTCGCGCGGATCGCCGAGCAGTTCACCGCCTACGCCGCCTCGCTCGGCGTGCCGGAGATCACCGCCGTGCCCATCTCGGCGCTGGTCGGCGACAACGTGGTCACCCCGTCCGAGCACATGGACTGGTACAGCGGCCCCACCGTCCTGGAGCACCTGGAGACCGTCGAGGTCGACCACGACCCGGCCGGGGACGTGGCCCGCTTCCCCGTCCAGTACGTCATCCGCCCGCAGACCGCCGAGCACCCCGACTACCGCGGCTACGCCGGCCAGATCGCCTCCGGCGTGCTGCGCGTGGGCCAGCGGGTGACGGTGCTGCCCTCGGGCCGCACCTCGGTGATCGAGGGCATCGATCTGCTCGGCCAGTCGGTCCGGCAGGCCTGGGCCCCGCAGTCGGTCACCGTCCGCCTGGCGGACGACCTCGACGTCTCCCGCGGCGACCTGATCGCCCCGGCCGACGACGCCCCGGCCACCGGCCAGGACGTCACCGCCACCGTCTGCCACCTGCACGACACCCCGCTGCGGGTGGGGCAGCGGGTGCTGCTCAAGCACACCACCCGCACGGTCAAGGCGATCGTCAAGGAGATCCCCTCCCGGCTGACCCTGGACGACCTCTCGCCCCACCCCGAGCCGGGCGAGCTGGTGGCCAACGACATCGGCCGGGTGCGTGTCCGCACCGCCGAACCGCTGCCGCTGGACCCCTACGCCCTCTCCCGCCGCACCGGCTCGTTCCTGCTGATCGACCCGGCCGACGGCTCCACCCTCACCGCCGGCATGTCCGGCGACGCCTTCACGGGGGCCGCCGGGGCGGTACGGGCCGCCGCGGGCGACACCGCGCAGGAGGACGGATGGGACTTCTGAGCGCGGCGGGCGCCGCCGTGCACGACGCCTTCTCCACCTTCGACCACACCGGCGGCCGGATCGGCAGCGGTGTCCGGGGCAGCGGGCAGGGCGGACTGGCGGGATGCCGCCGGTGACGCCCGACGCCCGGCCGCGCCACCCGCAGGTCCGGCGCCTCCAGCACGACCCGTACGACCCGCGCCTCCGGGACGCCCCATATGTCCCACAAGCGCGGCACGTCCCCGCCGCACACGCCGGCTCTCCCCCGCCGTAGCCGCCCGAGCAGGGTGGCGAACCACGAGAGGACCCCGCTGTGTCCACCGAACTCGCCACCCCCGCCCCGGCGCCGTCCGTCACCGGTGCCGGGGCCGGGCAGGCCCGCCCGTACGCGGTGCGGCTCGACCGCGTCTCGAAGTCCTTCGGCTCCTCCCCCCGCACCCGCCAGCAGGTGCTGGACGGCATCGGCCTGACGGTGGCGCCCGGGGAGTTCGTCTGCCTGCTGGGCGCCTCCGGCTGCGGCAAGTCCACGCTCCTCAACCTGGTGGCCGGACTGGACCACCCGACCTCCGGCGAGGTGCGGGTGCCGCACGGCCGGCCCGCGCTGATGTTCCAGGACCACGCGCTCTTCCCCTGGCTGAGCGCCGGCCGCAACGTGGAGCTGGCCCTGAAGCTGGCCGGGGTCCCCCGGCCCGAGCGGCGCGGCCGGGCCGAGGAGCTGCTGCGGCTGGTGCGGCTGCCGGACGCGTACGGCAAGCGGGTCCACCAGCTCTCCGGCGGGATGCGGCAGCGCGTGGCCCTGGCCCGCTCGCTGGCCCAGGGCAGCCGGGTGCTGCTGATGGACGAGCCCTTCGCCGCGCTGGACGCCATCACCCGGGACCTGCTCCACGAGGAGCTGACCCGGGTGTGGCGCGAGCGGGAGCTGACGGTGCTGTTCGTCACCCACAACGTGCGCGAGGCGGTACGGCTCGGCCAGCGGGTCGTGCTGCTGTCCTCGCGCCCGGGGCGCGTGGCGCGCGAGTGGGACGTGGACCTCCCCTACCCCCGCCGTATCGAGGACTCCGGAGTCACCTCCCTCGCCCGGGAGATCACCGGCCATCTGCACGAGGAGATCGTCCGACATGCCCGCCACTGACACCGAGGACTCCCGGCGGGGTCCCCGGCACGAGCCCCCCGGGCTCCCCGAGCCCTCCGGGCAGGACATCGGCCGGACCGCGGGCCGGACCGCGGGCGGCGCGGGCGGTCCCGACGACTCCGACGAGATGGCGTCCGGTCTGGACGCCCTGGAGTCCCCCGCGTCCGCGACCGCCGCCACCTCGCGGCGGCTGCTGGCCAAGGCCGCGCCGCCACTGGCGGCCGTCGCCCTGGTGCTGGCCCTGTGGCAGACGGCGTACGCGCTGAACTGGTCGGCGACGCTGCCCTCCCCCGCCGCCGTGTGGGGCGAGCTGGCCGGCGCCTGGTCGGACGGCACCCTGCTGCCCGCCCTCGGCCACAGCCTGCTGCGCTGCCTGGTCGGCTTCACCGCCTCCGCGGCCATCGGCGTCCCCCTGGGGCTGCTGCTCACCCGGATGGCGCCGCTGCGCACGGTCCTGGGTCCCATCCTGTCCGCCGTGCAGTCGCTGCCGGCCGCCGCGCTGGTGCCGGTGGCGGTGATCGCGCTGGGCAACTCCGAGGGCGCGGTGTACGCCGTGGTGCTGCTCGGCGCGGTGCCCTCCATCGCCGTCGGGGTCACCACCGCCGTCGACCAGATACCGCCGCTGCTGCTGCGGGCCGGCCGGTCGATGGGCGCCGGCGGGCTGCGCGGCGCCGTCCACGTCCTCGTCCCCGCCGCGCTGCCCGGCTTCGTGGCGGCGCTGCGGCAGGGCTGGACCTTCGGCTGGCGCGCCCTGATGACGGCCGAGCTGATCACCGCCACTCCGCTGCCCGGCATCGGCCGGATGCTGGACGCGGGCCGGCAGGGCGGTGAGCTGAGCCTGGTGCTGGCCTCGGTGGTGCTGATCCTGGCGGTCGGCGTGCTGGTGGAGTCGGCGCTGTTCTCACCGGTGGAGCGCCGCGTGCTGCGCAACCGCGGCCTGGCGTCGGCGGCCGGGCGGTGAGCCGGCCCGTGCGCGCCCTCCACCCCCCGGCCCCCTGTGGCCGTCCCGCCCTGCTGGTCGTCGCGCACGGCAGCCGCGACCCGCGCCACGCGGCGACCGTGGCCGCGCTGTGCGCCCGGCTGCGCGGGCTGCGCCCGGAACTGCGGGTCGAGGTGGGCCATCTGGACTTCAACGCCCCCTCGGTGCCGCAGGTGCTCGCCCGTCTCCACGCCGACGGCGTACGGCGTGTGGTGGCCCTGCCGCTGCTGCTCACCCGCGCCTTCCACGCCAAGGCCGACATCCCCGCGGTGCTGGGCGAGGCGGTGTCGCGGCTGCCGCGGCTGGCGGTGCACCAGGCCGACGTCCTGGGCCCGGACCGGCTGCTGACGGCCGCCCTGGAGCGGCGGCTGCGCGAGGCCGGGCTGCGGCCCGGCGACGAACGCTCGACCGGGGTCGTCCTGGCCTCGGCGGGCTCCTCCGACCCGGAGGCGATCGCGGTGATCGCAGATATCGCGCGGGAGTGGCGGCACATCTCCGGTTGGTGTGCCGTGCGGCCCGCGTTCGCCTCCGCATCCCTTCCCCGCACCGCGGATGCGGTGCGGGAGCTGCGCGCGCGGGGGGCGCGGCGGGTGGCCGTCGCCCCGTACGTCGTCGCGCCCGGCTTCCTCCCGGACCGCATCGCCGCCGGCGCCCGCGAGGCGGGCGCGGACCTGCTGGCGCCGGTGCTGGGCGACGCCCCGGAGCTGGCCCGCCTGATGGCACGGCGCTACGACGAGGCGCTGGTCCGGTGGGCCGGGCGCGCGAGCGTGCCCGTCGGCGCGTGAGGGCGGCCGGGTTTCCCTGTGGTACCTCCGGGTAGCCGGAAAACGACTTACAGGGCATTCCGAAAGGAAGTGACCACGGTATGAGCGCCGCGGACAAGGCCAGGGCCAAGGCCGAACAGGCGATCGGCCGGGCGAAGAAGAAGGCCGGGCGCGCCACCGGCGATGCCGACAAGGCCGGCGAGGGGCGTCTCCAGGAGGCCAAGGGAAACGCCCGCCAGGCCAAGGAGAAGGGCAAGGACGTCCTCAAGGACGAGTGACCCGCCTCTGCTCCCGGCCCTCTCGGAGGCACCCCGGCCGGGGTGCCTCCGAGAAGTCGGGACACCGTCTCCAGCAGCCTGGTGACCATGCGCCGGCTGCGGCCGGGGCCGGTCAGGACACCGGCCGGGAGTCGGCCCACACCGACTCCATCTCCTCCCGGTAGAGGTGGAACAGCCCGCCCTCGGCGCCCTCCGCCGGCGGGCTCCCGCCGGGGGCGCCCGCCCGGGCTCCTCCCTGGATGATGTCCCGGCCGCCGCCGCGCAGCACGAAGACCGGCGCCTCCATCCCCCGGATGCGGCGCAGGTAGGACTGGACCACCGCTATGCCGTCCGGCCCGTCGCCGTCCACGAGGTAGGCGGTGAAGCGCGGGGTCTCGTCGAAGACGTGGATCTGGAAGGCGTCGGCGTCCCGCAGCCGGGAGCGCACCCGCCGCATGTGGAGGATGTTCATCTCCACCGAACGGCTCAGCTCGCCCTTCTTCAGCCCCAGCTCCCGCTCCCGGCGGCGCACCGCGCTGCTGGCCGGGTTGAGGAAGAGCAGCCGCACCCGGCAGCCGGACTCGGCCAGCCGCACCAGACGGCGCCCGGAGTAGTTCTGGACCAGCAGGTTCAGGCCTATGCCGATGGCGTCCAGCCGGCGCGCTCCGCCGAACAGGTCCTCGGCCGGGAGCTGGCGCTGCAGGCGCACCCGGTCCGGGTGGACGCCGACGACGTCGGCGAAGCGGTCGCCGACCAGCTCCTCCACCGCGTCCACCGGCAGCCGGTGGGCGGAGGGGATGTCGCGGCCGGCGCCCAGCAGGTCCAGCAGCCTGGCCGAGATCCGCTCGGCCTGGGCGAGGACGGCCGGGGACAGCGCGCGGTTGCGCGCCACCGCGCTGCGGGCGACCTCCAGCTCGTCCAGTGCCAGCTCCAGCTCGCGCCGCCCGTCGAAGTAGGGCTCGAAGCAGGGCCAGTGCTGCACCACCAGCTCGCGCAGCTGCGGCAGGGTGAGGAAGGACAGCAGGGTGTCGTCGGCCGGGTCGAGCAGATAGCCCTTGCGGCGGCTGACCTCGCGTACGGCCGCGGCCCGCTGGACCCACTCCTGCCCGGTCGGGCCGGCCGCGGCCACGACCCACTCCTCGCCGTGCACCGGCTCGTAGATCGGCCGCAGCACCGCCGCGACCACGGCGCGCAGCCGCTGCTCGACGAGGTTGAGCCAGATGTAGGCCCGTCCCGCCCGCTGGGCGCGCAGCCGCACCTCGGCCCACTCCTCCGCGCCCCAGGCCAGATCGGCGCCGATCTCCATCGGCCGGGCCAGGGAGACCGTGCCGGGCGGCACCGCTCCGGGCGCCCCGGCGGCACCGCTCTCGCCGCCCCCGTCCCCCGAGGGGAGCTCAAGCCCTCCCGAGCCCACCTGTGCACCGCCTTCCGGACCTGCTGTTCGATCAAGGAGCCTACTGCCCTCCCGGGAGGGGATGCAGCAGTATCCCGCCACCAAGTTCCTTTGCCCGTACGCTCATCCGGGGGAAGATGGATGCTGTGCCCAGCCGGTGGCCGCCTCCCGCACCAGTACTGCGCAAGGATGCAGCGAAAACGGGTAACGGGTAGAGACCGCGACAGGAAGAGTCGACATGCAGGTCTGGCCTGGACGGGCTTATCCCCTCGGCGCCACGTACGACGGGGCCGGGACGAACTTCGCCGTGTTCTCGGAGGCGGCGGAGCGCATCGAGCTGTGCCTGCTGCACGACGACGGGTCGGAGACGGCGATCGAGCTGCGCGAGTCCGACGCGTTCGTGCGGCACGCCTACCTGCCGGGCGTCATGCCCGGCCAGCGCTACGGCTTCCGCGTGCACGGGCCGTACGAACCGGAGAAGGGCAAGCGCTGCAACAGCGCCAAGCTGCTGCTGGACCCCTACGCCAGGGCGATGAGCGGCGCCATCGACTGGGACGAGGCGGTCTACGGCTACCACTTCGACGAACCCGAACGGCGCAACGACCTGGACTCCGCCCCGCACACCATGGCGTCGGTGGTGGTCAACCCCTACTTCGACTGGGGCGACGACCGGCCCCCGCGCACCGACTACCACCAGACGGTCATCTACGAGGCGCACGTCAAGGGCCTGACCATGCTCCATCCGGAGCTGCCCGAGGACCTGCGCGGCACCTACGCGGCACTGGGCCACCCGGCGATCATCGAGCACCTGACGAGGCTGGGGGTGACCGCGCTGGAGCTGATGCCGGTCCACCAGTTCGTCACCGACCACCGGCTGGCCGACGCCGGGCTGGCGAACTACTGGGGCTACAACACCATCGGCTTCTTCGCCCCGCACAACGCCTACGCCTCCTGGGGCGACCGGGGCCAGCAGGTGCTGGAGTTCAAGCAGGCGGTCAAGGCGCTGCACCAGGCCGGGATCGAGGTCATCCTCGACGTGGTCTACAACCACACCGCCGAGGGCAACCACCTGGGGCCGACCCTGTCCTTCCGGGGCCTGGACAACGCCTCGTACTACCGGCTCACCGACGACCCCCGGTACTACATGGACACCACCGGCACCGGCAACTCGCTGCTGATGCGCTCCCCGCACGTCCTGCAGCTGATCATGGACTCGCTGCGCTACTGGGTCACCGAGATGCACGTGGACGGCTTCCGCTTCGACCTGGCGGCCACCCTGGCCCGCCAGTTCCACGAGGTGGACCGGCTGTCGTCGTTCTTCGACCTGGTGCAGCAGGATCCGGTGGTCAGCCAGGTGAAGCTGATCGCCGAGCCCTGGGACGTGGGCGAGGGCGGCTACCAGGTGGGGAACTTCCCGCCGCTGTGGACGGAGTGGAACGGCCGCTACCGCGACACCGTGCGGGACCTGTGGCGGGGCGAGCCGCGCACGCTCGCGGAGTTCGCCTCCCGGCTGACCGGCTCCTCCGACCTGTACCAGGACGACGGGCGCCGCCCGCTGGCCTCGATCAACTTCGTCACCTGCCACGACGGCTTCACCCTGCACGACCTGGTGTCGTACAACGACAAGCACAACGAGGCCAACGGCGAGGGCAACCGGGACGGCGAGAGCCACAACCGCTCGTGGAACTGCGGGGTGGAGGGGGCCACGGACGACGAGGACGTCCTGGCCCTGCGGGGCCGGCAGATGCGCAACTTCATCGCCACCCTGCTGCTCTCCCAGGGCGTGCCGATGCTCTCCCACGGCGACGAGTTCGCCCGCACGCAGAAGGGCAACAACAACGCCTACTGCCAGGACAGCGAACTGTCCTGGGTGCACTGGCCCAAGGCGGGCGAGAAGCATCCGCTGTGCGAGTTCGTGCAGGCCATGGTGGGGTTGCGCCGCGACCACCCGGCCTTCCGCCGGCGCCGCTTCTTCCACGGGCGGCCGGTGGAGGGCACCCACGACGAGCTGTCCGACATCGCCTGGTTCACGCCCGAGGGCGAGGAGATGACCCAGCGGGACTGGCAGGAGGCCCAGGCCAGGGCGCTGACGGTGTTCCTCAACGGCAACGCGATCTCCGAACCCGGCGAGCGCGGCGAGCGGATCACCGACGACTCCTTCCTGCTGATGTTCAACGCGCAGCCGACCCCGCGCAAGTTCACCGTGCCGGCGGACCACGGGCGGGAGTGGCAGGTCGTGGTGGACACCTCGCGGGAGGACGGGGTGCCGCCGGGCACCGGCCCCATGGTGAAGGCGGGTTCCCGGATCACCCTGGTGGACCGCAGTCTGACGGTGCTCCAGCGCCCCGCCTGAACCGCCTGGTCCGCCTGACCTGCCCGGTACGCCCCCGCGGCCGGTCCGGCACGCCTCCCCCGGGCGGGGGCGTCGCCCGACAGGCGGCGGGTTCGGCGGGCACCCGGAGGGAACATGCACCACATGTCCCCTCAGCCCCCTTCCGCGTCCGCCGCGCCGTCGGCGCCGCTCCCGCCCGCCGTGCCGACCGCCACCTACCGGCTCCAGCTCCAGCCCGGCTTCCCGTTCTCCGCCGCCGAGAAGGCCGTGCCGTACCTGGCCTCGCTCGGTATCTCGCACCTGCACCTGTCCCCGGTGCTGGAGGCCGCCCCCGGCTCCGCCCACGGCTACGACGTGACCGGGCACGCCCGGGTCCGCGAGGAGCTGGGCGGCGAGGAGGGGCTGCGGTCGCTGTCGCGCGCCGCACGGGAGCACGGCATGGGCATCGTGGTGGACATCGTCCCCAACCACATGGGCGTCCCCGTCCCCGAACGGCTCAACGAGGCGCTGTGGGAGGTGCTGCGCGAGGGCCCCGCCTCGCCGTACGCGCGCTGGTTCGACATCGACTGGGAGGCGGGCGGCGGGCGCGTGCTGCTGCCGGTGCTGGGCGGGCGGCTGGGCGAGGAGCTGGGTGCGCTGTCGGTCAAGGGCGGCGTCCTGGCGTACCACGACCACCGCTTCCCGCTGCGCGAGGGCACCGAGCACCTGCCGCTGCCCGAGCTGCTGGACGCCCAGCACTACCGGCTGGCCTGGTGGCGGCTGGCCCGCACCGAGCTGAACTACCGGCGCTTCTTCACCATCGCCGATCTGATCGGGGTGCGCGTGGAGGAGCCGGAGGTCTTCGCCGCCACCCACGCGTGCGTGCTGCGGCTGCTGCGCGAGGGCGTGGTCCACGGCCTGCGGGTCGACCACCCGGACGGACTGGCCGATCCGGGCGCGTACCTGCTGCGGCTGGAGGAGGAGACCGGCGGCGCCTGGACGGTGGTGGAGAAGATCCTCGGCCCCCGCGAGCGGCTGCCGGTGTCCTGGCCGGTGGCCGGGACGACCGGATACGACGCGCTGCACCACGTCGACGGCCTCTTCGTCGACCCGGACGGGCTGGCGGAGCTGGCCGCCGTCTACCGCGGCTTCACCGGCGCCGCGCCGGACCTGGGCGGCGAGTGGGGGCCGACCGTGCGGCGGGCCGCCCGGGAGGTGGTCGCCCACGACCTGGCCGCCGAGGTCGGGCGGCTGACCCGCGCCGCCGCCGCCGTGTGCGAGGCCGCCCCCGGTCTGGCGTTGCGCGACCACGCGCCCTGGGCGCTGCGCACCGCGATCGAGGAGGTGCTGGTGCGGGTGCCGGTGTACCGGCCGTACGTCACCGCGGGCGGCCCGGTGGGCGCGGAGGACCGGGCGATGCTGGAGGAGGCCGCCGAGGGCGCGCGGGCGGCGTTCGCGGTGCCGGAGGAGGCCGCGGCGGTGGACGTGGTGCGGGACCTGGCGCTGGGGCAGCTGGGGGACGGCGGGGCCCAGCGGGACTTCTGCGCGCGGTTCGCACAGGTCTGCGCGGCTCTGCGGGCCAAGTCGGAGGAGGACACCGCCTTCTACCGCTACGCGCCGCTGCTGTCGGCCGCCGAGGTGGGCGGGGACCCGGGGAGCCCGCAGGTGGCCCCGGAGGAGTTCCACGCGTACTGCGCCCGCCTCCAGCGCGACTGGCCGGCCACCGGCACCGTGCTGTCCACGCACGACACCAAGCGCAGCGCGGACGTGCGGGCGGCGCTGGCGGTGCTGACCGAGTGCCCGGAGCGGTGGGCGGAGCTGCTGGACCGGGTGACGCACGAGACGCTGCGCGCCTCCGGCGCGGAGGCCCCGGACCGCCATGTGGCGTGGGTGGCCTGGCAGACGGCGTACGGCATGGGCTTCCCCTACCAGGAGCGGCTGGTGCCCGCGCTGCTGAAGGCGGTGCGGGAGGCGGGGCTGCGCACGACGTGGACGGAGCGGGACGCGGCGTACGAGGAGGCCGTCGAGCGCTTCGCGGTGGCGGGGCCGGGCGGGCCGCCGCTGTACACGGTGGCCGCCTTCGCGCGGGAGCTGGCCCGGCCGGTGCGGGCCAACGTGCTCGGCGCGGCGCTGCTGCACCTGACCATGCCGGGCGTGCCGGACCTCTACATGGGCACCGAGCGGGTGTACGCCGCGCTGGTCGATCCGGACAACCGGCGGTTGCCGGACTTCCCGCCCTTCCGCACGGGCGTGCCGGAGGAGACCGCCGAGGCCCGGGAGGAGGCCGCGGCCTGGCTGCCGGAGTCCCTGCCCGAGGAGAAGCGGGCCCTGACCGAGGCGGCGCTGCGGCTGCGGCGGGAACACCCGGCGTGGTTCGGCGCGTCGGCGTCGTACGAGCCGCTGCGGGCCGCCGGTCCGGCGGCCCGGCACTGCGTGGCGTACGCGCGCTCGGGTGCGGTGGTCTGCGTCGCGACGCGGCTCTCGCTGCGGCTGGCCGGTGCGGGCGGCTGGCGGGAGACCGCTCTGGAGCTGCCGCCGGGGCGGTGGCGGGATCTGCTGGGCGGCCGGGAGGCGGAGGGGAGCGTGAAGCTGGCGGAACTGCTGGCCGAGCGGCCGGTGGCGCTGCTGGTGCGCGGCTGAGGGCACGCCGCGAGGCGCCGGACTTCGCGGTGGCGGTGCGCCGCCCCCTCGGCCGCGCGGCCCCTCGGTAGGGAATTTCCGTCGTGATGTGAACGGAGCATTTACACACGTCGGGCCCCGCGCTACCTTCACCGGAGATGGGAGCGCTCCCATCGATTGCAGCCCCACCCCCACACGTGCTTGAAGGGACCTCCGGCACGATGACATCACGCTTAGGCGGCACGCCCGTCATGAATGGCATGTCCACACCAAGTCCGAGCCGCCCCCGCAGAGGCGCCCTGCTGACGTTGCTGGCCGCGCTGCCGGCCCTGTGCCTGGTGTTCCTCCTCCCCGCGGGCGAGGCACAGGCGCACGGCGCCCCCATGAACCCGGGCAGCCGCACCTACCTGTGCTGGGAGAACGCGCACACCTCCTCCGGCGCGCTCCAGCCGGACAACCCGGCCTGCAGGGCCGCCCTCGACCAGGGCGGGTCCACCCCGTTCTACAACTGGTTCGCCGTACTCCGCTCCGACGGCGCCGGGCGCACCAAGGGCTTCATCCCCGACGGCCAGCTGTGCAGCGGCGGCACCGGCGGCCCGTACGACTTCACCGCCTTCAACCAGCCGCGCTCCGACTGGCCGTACACCCGGCTGACCTCCGGCGCCCAGATGCGGTTCGCCTACAACGCGTGGGCCGCCCACCCGGGCACCTTCCACCTCTACGTCACCAAGGACGGCTACGACCCGAACCGGCCGCTGGGCTGGGACGACCTTGAGGACCGGCCCTTCGCCTCGGTGACCGACCCGCAGCTGTCCGGCTCGGTCGGCACGATCGACGGCAAGTACACCTGGACCAGCGCCCTCCCGGCGAACAAGAGCGGCCGCCACATCATCTACATGGTGTGGTCGCGCTCGGACAGCAACGAGACCTTCTACAGCTGCTCCGACGTCGTCTTCGACGGCGGCAACGGCGAGGTGGTCTTCCCCGGTACGGACGGCGGCGAGGGCCCGGGCGGCCCGGGCGAGGAGCCCACCGACCCGGGCACGGCCTCCTGCGCCGCCGTCATCCGCAAGGTCAACGACTGGGGCAGCGGCCACCAGGGCGAGGTGACCGTCACCAACCGCGGTGACACGGTCCTGCGCGGCTGGACCGTCCACTTCGAACTGGCCTCCGGCCAGCGGGTGGACAGCCTGTGGAACGCCACACCCACCTACGACGGCGCCAACGTCTACGCCCAGAGCCTGCAGGGCTCGACCCTGGAACCGGGGAGGTCGGCGACCTTCGGCTACGTGGTGAACGGCGGAGCGGGCGGGCCCTCCGCACCGCACTGCATGCCGCGCTGAGCCACGGCACCCGCCTTCCACGGGCATCCGGTGAGGGCGGGTCAGCGACTGCCGAGGCGGAAGCCGACCTGCCCGAACCGCACATGGTCCCCCGGACGCACGCTCACCGATCCGGTCACCCGGCGGCCGTTGACCCAGGTGCCGTTGGAGGAACCCAGATCGCGCAGTGTCCAACCCCGCGCCGAGCTGTGCAGCTGGGCGTGCGTCCGGGACACCGTCTCGTCGTTGAGCCGCAGCACCGAACCGGGCGCGCGGCCGATGCTCATCGGATACGGGCCGGGCGCGGGCAGCATCAGCTCCGGCAGCCGGGCCGTCCGCCAGGCCCGCCGCAGCCGGCCGGGCAGCGCCGAGACCGCGCCGACGAACCTGATGAGGGCCGGCTCCGGCGGCAGGGGGCGCAGATCGTGCACCGCCGCCTCGATCTCGTCGAAGCGGCGCGCGGTGAGGAGCAGCTCCATCCGGTGCTCGAACGTCCGGTGCGACACGCGGCCGGCGACCGCGCTCTCGCGCAGCAGCTCCATGGCCCGTTCCCGGTCCTCGTCCGACGGACGCGGCGGGACCGCCCGGGACTCCGCAGATGCCATGACCCGTCATTCTGCGGACCCGCGCCGGGGCTGTCCAGCCCGCTCCGGGCGAGGACCCCGGGCGGGGCCGCGCGGCGGACCCGGGCTTGCCGGGGCCCGGCCTACGGTCTCCCGCCCTCCCGTCACCCGGGCCGGGCCCCACGGCCGTGGAGCGGCCCGGCGGGAGGCCGGGAAACGTGTGGACGCCCGCCGGTCCGCCGGGCTACGGTGCCGTCACGCCCCTGGACCGGAAGAGGAGGTGAGAGCCGTGCACGCCGTACGTACCCCTGCCGTCACGCGCTCCCGCCCCGTCCGCCGGGCGTTCCTTCCCTGACCGGGAGCGCGGCGGTGTCCGCGTCTTCCGCGAAGGAACCACATCATGACCTCCACGGTCGTCCGCGCGCTCGCCGAGGGCGAGGCGCGCGAGCTGTTCACCTCCCTGCCCGATCCGACCGCGTCCCTGCTCGGCCGCTCCCTGCTGGGGCGGCCGTACGCCACCGTCGCCGAGGGCGGCGAGTACCGTCCCGAGTGGACCTGGGTGGCCCTGCGCGACGGTGAGGTGGTCGCGCGCGCCGCCTTCTGGGGCGGGCCCGGCGACACCGAGCCGGTCGTGCTCGACTCGTTCGACTTCACCGACCGCGACGCCGCGGTGGATCTGCTGCGGCGCGTTCCGCTGCGCGCCGAGTACGAGTTGATACTGCCGCCCGACTGGCGCGGCCGGGACGAGGTGCGGGCCGCCGCCGAGGCCCGGATCTCGGCGGCGGAGGCCGCCGGGTACGCGTTCCTGGTGGAGCGCCTGCGCTATGTGTGGACCCCGCAGTGCGGGCTGCCCGAGCGCCCCGGCCGCCTGGAGTTCCGCCCGGTGCCGGAAGGCGACGAGGCGGTCCTGGAGGTGCTGCGCCGCATCCACTCGGCCACCCTGGACGTACACGCCCGCCGCGCGATCGCCGCCGGCGGTGTGGAGCAGGCGGCGCGGGAGGAGCTGGACTTCTTCCGCTGGTGCCCCTCGCCGCGCGACTGGTGGCGGCTGGCGTACACGCCGCGGGGCGAGCTGGTGGGCCTTCAGGTACCGGCGCGCAACCCGTCCGGCCCCTGCGTCGGGTTCATCGGGGTGGTGCCCGAGCAGCGCGGCCGCGGATACGCCTACGACCTGCTGGTGGAGTGCACCCGTCAGCTCGCCGCCGAGGGGGCCGGGGCGGTCGCGGCGGCCACCGATGCGGGCAACACCCCGATGGCCGCCCACTTCGCCCGAGCCGGGTATCCGGTGGTGCAGCGCCGCGTCTGCATGGGCTGACACGCACCAAAGCGGGCATGCTGGAGCCCTGAGGTGCCGTCGGCCGAAGGAGATCTCCGGTGTTGTTCGAGGTGTGGGCGCCGCAGGCGCGACGGGTCGCGCTGCACGCGGGGGACGAGGAGCATCCCATGCACCGCGACCCGGAGCGCGAGGGGTGGTGGCGGGCCGAGGCGTCCGCCGGGCACGGGACCCGCTACGGCTTCTCCGTCGACGACGGGCCCGTGCTGCCCGACCCCCGCGCCCGCCGGCTGCCCGACGGCCCCGACGGGCTCGCCGCGGTGGTGGACCAGGGGGCGTACGTCTGGCGGCACGACTGGGAGGGGCGCGGCCTGGACGGCGCGGTCCTGTACGAGCTGCACGTCGGCACCTTCACCGAGGCCGGGACCTTCGACGCGGCGGCCGGCCGGCTGGGCCATCTGGCCGACCTCGGCGTCACCCACGTCGAGCTGATGCCCGTCAGCCCCTTCCCCGGCACCCACGGCTGGGGCTACGACGGTGTGGCGCCCTGGGCGGTGCACGAGCCCTACGGCGGGCCCGAGGGTCTCAAGCGCTTCGTGGACGCCGCGCACGGCCACGGGCTGGGCGTGGTCCTGGACGTGGTCCACAACCACCTGGGCCCGTCGGGCAACCGGCTGCCGGAGTTCGGCCCGTACTTCACCGAGCGGCACCACACCCCGTGGGGCTCGGCGGTCAACCTGGACGCGCCCGGTTCGGACGAGGTGCGCGCGTACTTCATCGGCAGCGCGCTGGCCTTCCTGCGCGACCACCGGCTGGACGGGCTGCGGCTGGACGCGGTGCACGCGCTGATCGACGAGCGGGCCGAGCACTTCCTGGCCGAGCTGTCGGCGGCCGTGGACGCCCTGTCGGCCGAGCTGGAGCGTCCGCTGTTCCTGATCGCCGAGTCCGACCGCAACGACCCGCGCACCACCGCGCCGCGCGGGGAGCACGGGCTGGGCCTGGACGCCCAGTGGGACGACGACATCCACCACGCCCTGCACACCGCGCTGACCGGTGAGGCGCAGGGCTACTACGCCGACTTCGCCCGCGCACCGCTGGCGGCCCTGGCCAAGTCGCTGACCGGGGCGTTCTTCCACGACGGCACCTACTCCTCCTTCCGGGGCCGCCGCCACGGCCTGGCGGTGGACCGCACCGCCGCCGAGGCGCACCGCTTCGTCGCCTACGCCCAGACGCACGACCAGATCGGCAACCGGGCCCGGGGCGACCGGCTGGCCTCCCACCTCTCCCCCGGCCTGGCGGCCTGCGCGGCGGCGCTGGTGCTGTGCGGGCCGTACACGCCGATGCTGTTCATGGGCGAGGAGTGGGGGGCTCGCACCCCCTGGCAGTACTTCACCGACCACCAGGACCCGGAACTGGCCGAGGCGGTACGGCGGGGGCGGCGGCGGGAGTTCGCCGCGCACGGCTGGTCGGAGGCGGACGTGCCGGACCCGCAGGACCCCGCCACCCGGCTGCGCTCCTGCCTGGACTGGGACGAGCCGCACCGCGAGCCGCACGCCGGCCTGCTCGCCTGGCACCGCGCGCTCATCGCGCTGCGCCGCGCCCACGTCTCGCCCCGCACCCGGCTGGTGGACGTCCATGTCGCCTACGACGAGGAGCGGCGCTGGCTGTGCATGCGCCACGGCGGGCTGCACGTGGCGGTGAACCTGGCCGAGGAGGGCACCGCCGAGATCCCCCTGTCGGTGCACACCGCCGCCGAGCTGGCCTCCTGGGGCGAGTGCGAGGCCCCCGAGGGCGACGGCCTGCTGCGGCTGGGCCCGCACTCGGCGGCGGTGCTGCGGTAGTCCGGCCGGGCCGCCGGGCCGTGCCCGGCCGCCGCTCGGGGCCGGGCACGGGATGCGCTGTCAGCCCTCCAGTGCCATCCGCAGGCCCAGGGCTATCAGCACGCCGCCGGAGACCTGCTCCAGGCGGCGGCGTACGGCCGCGCGGTCGATCAGGCGCCGCATCCGGCCCACGCCCCACACGTAGCAGGCGTAGTAGCCGGTCTCGAAGAGCGCCCACACCGCCGCCAGCGCCACCATCGCGGGCAGTTGCGGGGCCCCGGCGGGGACGAACTGCGGCAGGAAGGACAGGGCGAAGACCGCGGCCTTGGGGTTGGCGAGGTTGAGGGCGAGACCGGCCCGGTACGACCGCCACGCCGACTCCCGTACGGGTGCGGGTGCGGGTGCGGACGCGGGCTCGCCGCCGTCCGCCACCGCCGCGCCCCGCGTCCGCCGGGCGGCGCGCAGCGCCTGGAGGCCGAAGACCACCAGGACCACCGCGCCCACCACGCGCAGCGCGTCGTAGGCGAGCTGGGAGGCGGCCAGCAGCGCGGTGAGGCCGAAGGCGGCCACAACGCCCCACACGAAGACCCCGGTCTCGTTGCCGAGGACCGTCGCCATGCCGTGCCGGTGGCCGATCAGCGACCGGCGGATGATCAGGACGGTGCTCGGCCCCGGGGAGGCGGCGATCAGCAGGCAGGCGCCCAGGAAGGGCAGCAGCGTCTGGTACATGGCCGCCATCATCCGCCCGTCCGCGCCGGGCGCGGCGGCGGGGTGCCGCGTTCGGCCCTCCGGACCTCGCGGGGCCCGGAGGGCGGGCGCGGCGGGGTGCCGGAGGGCGGCGCGGCGCGCGGGGCGCCGGTGGTGCCGGTCAGCCCTCCTCGGGCACGAGCTTCAGGGAGATGGAGTTGATGCAGTAGCGCTCGTCCGTCGGGGTCGGGTAGCCCTCGCCGCGGAAGACGTGGCCCAGGTGGGAGCCGCAGCGCGCACAGCGCACCTCGGTGCGGACCATGCCGTGGGAGCGGTCCTCCAGCAGCTCGACGGCCGAGGAGTCGGCCGGGTCGAAGAAGCTGGGCCAGCCGCAGTGGGACTCGAACTTGGTGTCGGAGCGGAACAGCTCGGCCCCGCAGGCGCGGCACTGGTAGACGCCGGTGGTCTTGGTGTGGTTGTACTCACCGGTGAAGGCCGGCTCGGTGCCCGCCTCGCGCAGCACGTGGTACTCGGCGGGGCTGAGCTCCTGCCGCCACTGCTCCTCGCTCTTGTCGATCTCGTAACCCATGGGTGCCTCCTCAGTTCGCCGGGCGGGCGGCCAGCCGCTCCAGCACCGTCGCGCCGAGTTCGGTGACGTCGCCCGCTCCCATGGTGAGAACGAGATCGCCGGGCTCGGCCATTCCGGCGATCAGGGCCGCGGCGGCCCTCTTGTCGGACTCGGGCCGCACCTGCGCGCCCGCGGCCAGGGCCGCGTCGGTGATGACGGCGCTGGTGACGCCCGGGATCGGGTCCTCGCGGGCCGGGTAGATGTCCAGGACGACCGAGGAGTCGGCCAGCGCCAGCGCCTGCCCCATCTCCGCTCCCAGCTCCCGGGTGCGGCTGAACAGGTGCGGCTGGAAGAGGACCAGCACCCGGCCGCCCGCGGCGGCGCCCCGGATGGCCTCGATGTCGGCGGTCATCTCGGTGGGGTGGTGGGCGTAGGAGTCGATGACCCGCACCCCGCGCGCCTCGCCCTTGGGCTGGAGCCGGCGGTTGACGCCGGTGTAGGAGGCCAGCGCCGCGGCCAGGGCGCCGGCCGGGACGCCCAGCGCCGCTCCGGCGGCCAGGGCGGCGACGGCGTTGTGGGCGTAGTGGCGGCCGGGGACGGAGACGGTGAAGGTGTGCTGCGTGCCGTCGAGGACGGCGGTGACCTCGCTGGCCAGTCCCTGCGGAAGGACCTTGGCGATCCGTACGTCGGCGTCCTCGGCCTCGCCGTAGGTGGTGATCCGCAGGTCCCCGGCGCCGCGGGCGCGCAGGCGGGCGGTGAACTCGCGGGCGCCCTCGTGATCGGCGCCGACCACCAGGGTGCCGCCGGGGCGGACGCGGCCGGCGAAGGTCAGGAACGACTCGTGGATCTCCTCCATCGAGGCGTAGTTGGCGTGGTGGTCCAGCTCCACGTTGAGGACGATCGCCACCTCGGGGGCGTACTTGTGGAAGCTGCGGTCGCTCTCGTCGGCCTCGGCGACGAAGATCTCCCCGCCGCCGTGGCGGGCGTTGGTGCCGGGGCCGTCGAGGTCGCCGCCGATGGCGTACGAGGGGTCCAGGCCCATCGCGTCCAGGGCGACGGCGAGCATCGAGGTGGTGGTCGTCTTGCCGTGGGTGCCGGCGACGGCGATGGGGCGCAGGCCCTCCATGAGGGCGGCCAGCGCGTCGGAGCGGTGCACCACGGGCACGCCGCGCTCGCGGGCGGCGGCCAGCTCGGGGTTGTCGTCGCGGATGGCGCTGGAGACGACGACGGCGGTGGCGTCGGCGGCGAGGTGGCCGGCGGCGTGGCCGATGTGGACGGTGGCCCCGAGGGCGCGCAGCGCCTCGGCGGTAGCGGACTCCCTGGCGTCGCTGCCCGCGACCTTCGCGCCGCGCTGGGCGAGGATCTTCGCGATGCCGGACATTCCGGCTCCGCCGATGCCGATGAAGTGCGGTCGTTCCATCGCGGTCGGCAGGCCGGGCGCCATGCGGTGTCCTTTCGAAGGGTGCTCCGGGCGGTGTGTCCGCCGGTGTCGTGTCCTGGAGGGTCCCGGGGGACCCAGGGGGACCCGGGACCCGGGAGGGTTCCGGGGTGTCCGTACGGCGGTGCGGCCGGGCCGCGCGCGCCGTCCGCGGGCACCCGGCCCCAGCCTATGCGAGCGGGCCGGGTGCCCGCGGACGGCGTGCGGCGGCGCACCGGGGCCGGTGCGCCCGGAGGCTGCCCCGGCCCCCGCCCGCCCGGTCTGCTCGCCCTACTCGCCGTGGGCGAACAGCTTGAGCACGGGGACGCCGACCTTGTGGCGGGCGCGGGAGGCCCAGTCGCGGTGGAAGAACTCCTCCACCAGGTGCGGCGCGGTCAGCACGATCACCTCGTCGGCGCCCGTCTCCTCCACCACCGAGGTGAGCAGGTCCAGGGGGTGGTCCTGGACGATCTGGCCGACGGCCTCGGCCCCCGCCGCGCGCAGCGCGCCCAGCGAGTGCTCCAGCGCCCGTTCGGCCGGGGAGACCGGGCTGTCGGACCGGTCCTCCTCCTCGTCGTCGCGCCCGGTGGCCTCGCGGACGGCGTCGTCCAGCTCGCCGAGCGCCACGTCGTCCAGGGCGCGCAGCAGCCGGTCTTGGTCGCCGCGCGGCTGCATGAGCACGACGAACGAGACGGGCTCGTCGCCGTGGAGCGTGGTGACGAGTTCGACATCGGTGGGCACCAGCGGCTTCTCGATCATCAGTACGGACGTGAACACGGCAGGTGCCCTTCCTCCTGACGGGTCGGCGACCCGTACGACGACTATCCCGTCCCGCTCTGGTGCGGGACTGCACATTTCACTCTGCGTATCTCATTCTGTGCACGTCACACCTTGTTGGCGCAGACAAACAGATCCGGTCATTTCCGAACCGCCTCGCGGGGGCGGCGGTAGCGCGAGAAGAGGAACCCGTCCTCCTCCAGCAGGGAGGTCAGCTCGTACTCCACGGGGGTCTCGAAGCCGGGGCCGTCCAGGATCCGCGCCGCGTTCCCCGCCGTGATCCGGGGGGAGACGGTCAGGCACAGCTCGTCCAGGACGCCGGCGGCCGCGAAACGGCCCAGCAGGCGCGGCCCGCCCTCGGTGAGCAGACGGGTGTGGCCGTGCCCGGCCAGCAGGCCGGGCACCCGCGCCGGGTCCACCTCGGCGCCCTCCCCCGCGTGCAACACCACCGCACCCGCCTCGCGCGCCGCCTCCTGGCGGCCGGCCGGGGCGGCGGCGCCGGTGAGCACGAGGGTGGGCACCAGCGGCTCGGTGAACAGCGGCAGGGAGAAGTCCAGGTCCAGACTCGCGCTGACGACCGCGATGGCCGGGGCCGGCCCCTGCCCGGCGGCCTCGCGCCGGGCGGCGAACGCCTCGCGGCGGCGGGCCGGCCGGTACCCCTCCCGGCGTACCGTCTCGGCGCCGACGACCACGGCGTCCGCCAGGGCGCGCAGCACCCCGAAGATCCGCATGTCGGCGTCCGAGGACAGCGGCTGGGAGCGTCCGCCGTGGTGGGCGGCGCCGTCGAGGGAGGCGACCATGTTGCCGCGCAGCCAGGGCCGCGCGGCCTCCCCGGTCTCCCCGGTCTCCCCGGCCGTCGCGGCGGGGTAGGCGTACGCGTCGGCGATCTCCTCGAGCGTCCAGGGCCGGTCGGCTGACGACGGCTCCCGCCGTCCGGGGGCCGTGGGTGCCGCGGGGTAGTCGAAAGGGGGGAACAGGCGTCGCATACGGCGCAGTGTGGCACGTGCCACCGGCGTGTTTCGTGCCCCGCCACGCCACGTACAGTGATAAGGGTGTCGTCCTCTCCCGCCCAGAAGCCCGACCCGAACGCCGGACCGAAGCGTCCGGCGGCCGGCGACGCCGCCGCCCCGCTGTCCCTGTGCGCCCGCGAGCCGCACGTCCCGGCCGACCGGCTGGTCGCGGAGATGGTGCCGCCGCCGCGCTTCGACTCGGTGCGCTTCGACAACTACATCCCCGACCCGTCCCAGCCCAGCCAGTCCGAGGCGGTGAAGGTGCTGAGCGGCTTCGCGGACGGGCTCGGCGGGGAGCGGGCGGACGGCGAGGGCGGCGTCATCCGGCGCTGGTTCCGCCGCGGCGGGCGGCAGGCGGCGCCGTCCGGGCCGCGCGGGGTGTACCTCGACGGCGGCTACGGCGTCGGCAAGACCCATCTGCTGGCCTCTCTGTGGCACGCCACCGACGCCCCGCCCGAGCGCAAGGCGTTCGGCACGTTCGTGGAGCTGACCAATCTGGTGGGCGCGCTCGGCTTCCAGCAGACGGTGGCCACGCTCGGCGGGCACCGGCTGCTGTGCATCGACGAGTTCGAGCTGGACGACCCGGGCGACACCGTGCTGGTCTCCACCCTGCTGAGCCGTCTGGTCGAGGAGGGCGTGGCGCTGGCGGCCACCTCCAACACCCTGCCCGGCAAGCTCGGCGAGGGCCGGTTCGCCGCCGCCGACTTCCTGCGGGAGATCCAGGGCCTGTCGGCGCACTTCCGCACGCTGCGCATCGACGGCGAGGACTACCGCCACCGCGGTCTGCCCGAGGCCCCGCCGCCGGCCGGCGACGACGCGGTGACCGCCGCCGCGCACCGCACGCCCGGCGCCTCCCTCGACCACTTCCCCTCCCTCCTGGACCACCTCTCCCGGGTGCACCCCAGCCGCTACGGCGCGCTGTGCGACGGCGTGGAGGCGGTCTGCCTCACGGATGTCCGGCCGGTGCCCGATCAGTCCACCGCGCTTCGCCTGGTGGTTCTGGCCGACCGGCTCTACGACCGCGAGGTGCCGGTGCTCGCCTCCGGGGTGCCGTTCGACCGGCTCTTCGGGGAGGACATGCTCAGGGGCGGCTACCGCAAGAAGTACTTCCGGGCGATATCCCGGCTCACCGCGCTCGCCCGCGACGCGCGGCGCCTGACCGGGGAGAGCGGCGGGGACGGGGCCTGACGGAGGCGGCGCCCCACCGCGCCGGGGCCCGGCGGAAGCAGGGCCCCGGCGGCGGGGCGCGACGGCGGGGCGCGACGGCGGGGTGCGACGGCGGGGTGCGACGGCGGAGCCGGTCTCCCGGAAACGGCCGGATCCGTACGCCGGGAGGGTCGCGGCGCGGCACGGACGGGACCCGTCCGTGCCGCGCCTGGTTCCCGCCGAGCGGGCAGCGTGGTACACACAACCGGGTCATCAACCTGTCCGCCAGCAGGGAGTCGCCCATGTCAGCAACGCGACGCCGGGTCCTGGGAAGTGCCGCCGCCGTCGGGGCGGGGGTCGCCTTCGCCGGATCCCTCTCCGAGCTGTTCGCCGGTACGGACGCCGCCCACGCCGCCCCGGCCGGCGGCCGGGGCGGGTACGGCCCCCTCGTGCCCGACCCAGACGGCCTGCTCGACCTGCCGAAAGGTTTCCGCTACCGGGTGCTGTCGCGCGAGGGTGAACCCATGCTCTCGGGCCAGGGCCCGGTCCCCGGCAACCACGACGGCATGACCGCCCTGCCCGGTCCGCGTCCCGGGCACGTACAGCTGGTGCGCAACCACGAGAACCGCCACAACGCCCCCCGCCGCGTCCCCGCCGTGCGCGGGCTGACGTACGACCCGCAGGGCATGGGCGGCTGCACCGTGCTGGAACTCTCCGGCAGCGACCGCGTACTGGACGAGCGGGTGGGCATCGCGGGCACCGCGGTGAACTGCGCGGGCGGCCCGACCCCCTGGGGCACCTGGCTGACCTGCGAGGAGACCGAGGACAAGGCCGGCACCAACGGGTACACCAGGGACCACGGCTTCATCTTCGAGGTCGGCCTGCGGCCCGGCCACCGCACCGTCCCCGAACCGCTGACCGCGATGGGCCGCTTCCAGCACGAGGCCATCGCCGTCGACCCCCGCGAGGGCGTGGTCTACGAGACCGAGGACGCCTTCGACCACCCCTTCGGCCTGTTCTACCGCTTCCTGCCGCACCGGCCCCGCGGCGGCTTCGACTCGCTGCGCGCGGGCGGGAGGCTGGAGGCCATGCGGGTACCCGGCGTCCCCGACCTGTCGGCCGTGACCGAGCCGGGCACGCACTTCGACGGCGTCGAGTGGCTGCCGGTGCCCGATCCGCTGGCGAAGCGGACGCCCATCCGCCTGCAGGACTTCGGCCGCGGCGGCGCCACCCACGCGCAGAAGCTGGAGGGCTGCTACTGGGGCAGCCACCGGGGCGAGGGCGCGGTGTACTTCGTCTCCAGCTACGCGCGCAGCTCCGAGGGCTCGGCGGCCGACCACTTCGGCCAGGTGTGGCGGTACGAGCCGGGCCGCCGCCGGCTGACGCTGGCGGTGATCTTCGGGCCGGACACCGGTGTGGACACCCCCGGCGAGTCGCCGGACAACATCTGCCTCGCCCCGGGCGGCGGTCTGATGCTCTGCGAGGACGGCGGTGGCGCCCAGCACGTCTACGGCCTCACGCGCCACGGCGAGATCTACGCCCTGGCGCGCAACGCCCAGAACACCGGCACCGCGCGGGAGCCGGAGTACGGCGAGTTCGCGGGCGTCACCTTCTCGCCCGACCGCCGCACCATGTACGTCAACTGCTACGAACCGGGGACCACGTTCGCCGTCACCGGGCCGTGGCGCCACTGAGGCCGGCGGGACCGCACCGGCCAGGGGTCAGCCGGCTGCCGCCTCCCGCGGCAGGAAGGCCAGCCGGGCGCGCTTCTCGGGGAGGCTGACCTCCGGCAGCTCGACCGCGGGGAGCACCACCTCGGGCCCCTGCTCGAACCCGGTGCGCAGCATGCGCGCGATCGCCTTCCCGTTGCGGGCGTCCGGCTCGACGACGATCCGGCGGCAGTCCGGGTCGGCCAGCAGGTACTCCAGGATCGCGGACGCCAGGCGGCCGGTGAACCCCGGCTCGCCGGCGTCCGCGGCGGGGGCGAGCAGCAGGTGTGCCCCGACGTCGCCGGGCCGGACCTCGTAGCACAGCCCCACCCGGTCCTCGGCGGGGTCGTACGTCTGGAGAAGCGCGACGGGCTCTCCGTCGCGGCGGACGAGGAAGGCGTGGTGGGTGGCGAGGGCGTCCATGTGGGCGTAGACCTCGCGGACCTCCCGGACGTCCATCCCGCCCATCCCCCAGAACGCGGCGCGCTCCCCGGTGACCCAGCCGTGGATCACGACGGCGTCGCGCTCGGGGTCCACGGGGGTGATCCGCAGGGTCCCGAAGCCCTCGACGGTCCGCTCGTGGACAGGTCCGCGCGGGGCGTCGGGGGTGCCGGGGGCGGTCGGGACGGCGGTGGCGCCGGTGGGTCTGGACACGTTATCTCCGAAGGGGGACGGGGTCGGGCAGGTCGGAGCAGGGGGCGCCGCGAGCACCCCCCGATCTTTAGGTTAGGCTAACCTAACCAAAGTGGCGGCTGTCCGGGGACACCCCGGGACCGGGGAGGAGAGACCGTGGGGCATGGCTGGGAGGGTGTGGTCCTCAGACTGCTGCGGGGCAGGGACTTCGAGTTCACCGTGACCGGAACCGAACAGGTCACCGAGCACTATCGGAGGATCCGGATGACGGACGGCGGGATGCTCGCCTCGACCGGCGTCCACCCGACGATGTGGGTCCGCCTCTGGTTCGGGAGCGGGGGCAAACCGCACCAGCGCGCCTACACCCTGGTCGATCCCGACCCCGCCGCCGGGACGTTCGCCCTGGAGTTCGCGCTGCACGAGGGCATCGCCTGCGACTGGGCGCGCGGCGCGCGGCCGGGCGACACGATCGAGGCCACCGTCCAGGGCACGGGGTTCACCGCGCCGTCGCCCGAGCCCTCCCGGCTCCTGGCCGTCGGCGACCCGGCGTCCCTGCCGGCGGTCAACTCGCTGCTGGACGCCTTCCCCGGCACGCCCGCGACCGTCTGGCTCGAAACCGCGCATCCGCAGGACGCCGGACTGCCGCTGCGGCTCGGGCCCGGCCCGCGCGAGGCGCGGTGGATCCCGCGCCGGGACTCCGGCGCCCATCTGGTGACCGAGGTGACCGCGGCCCTGCCGAAACTGCTGGAGGACGAGCCGGCCCCCTACGTCTGGATCGCCTGCGACACCGCCACGACCCGCGCCCTCGCCTCGTACGCGCGCAAGGAGCTCGGCGTGCCGAAGGACAGGGTGCACGCGCTGGGCTACTGGCGCGCGACCTGACACGCGGGCCGGTGCGCGGGCCGGGGGCGAAGCCGACGCGCCGCCACCCGGCCGGGTGTCACCCGGGCCGGGGGTGGCGGTAGTCCGACAAGAGCAGCATCCCGAGCGGTCGCCCGGGAACGTCGTTACGTTCCGATCATGACCGTCTCCGTGCGCCGTACCGCCCGTCCCCTGACCGCTCTCGCCCTGGTCGCCGCCGCGGCGGCGGGCTGCGCGGGCCCGGGTGGCGATACCACCCGGGCCGGCGCCTCCCCGGCCGCGCCCTCCTCACCGGCCGCTTCGGAGGAAGCCGGTGAGGGATCGGGGCAGGAGTCGGAGGAGAAGACCTCCGGGAAGGGCGACTTCTCCGCCTCCCCCCGCTCCTCCGTCTCCCGCCCCGAGGGCGACGACCGGGACGCGTCGTCCTCCGGCCGGTACGCCACCCTGCCCGCCTCCATCAGCGGCCGTGTGCCCGTCTTCCGGCACGGCCCGCGCACCGAGGCCCCGCGGGACGCCCGCGGGGAGGAGAAGGCCGAGGAGGACGGCGAGAACCGCGAGAAGCGGGAGAAGAGCGAGAACGCCGAGAAGACGGAGAAAGCCGAGAAGGCCGAGAAGGCGGAGAAGACCGAGAAGAGCGGCGACAAGGGGGACAAGGTGGTGGCGCTGACCTTCGACGCCGCCCTGTCCGCCGAGGACCGCGAGCGCGCCGAGGGGGACGGCAAGCGCCACGACAACCCCGGGCTGATCGCCGCGCTGCGCCGCGAGAAGGTGCCCGCGACCGTCTTCATGTCGGGCCTGTGGGCGCAGACCTACAAGCACCAGGCGCGCTCCATCGGCCGTGACGACCTGTTCGAGGTCGGCAACCTCTCCCACTCCCACCGCGCCTTCACCCGCGACTGCCGCGACCTCCCCGCGCTCTCGTCCGACAAGCAGCTCGCGGACGTGCGCAAGGGGCAGAAAGCCATCCGTGCGGCGGGGGTGAAGAACCTGACGCCCTACTTCCGCTTCCCCGGGGGCTGCTTCGACGACCGCTCCCGGCGGGCCGTCGCCCCGGCGGGGGTGACCGCGGTGGCCGGCGACGTCGTGGCGCCGGACGCCGGGGAGAAGGATCCCGGGAAGGTGGCCGAGCGGGTGCTGAAGGACATCAGGCCCGGTTCGGTGGTGGTGCTGCACTGCGACCGCGAGAAGGCGCCGGTCACGGAGAAGGCCGTCCGCCGGATCGTCCCGGAGCTGCGGGAGCGCGGATACCGCATCGTGCACGTCTCGGAGATGATCGCCTCGGCCATGGGCCGGGACTGACCCCCGGCCCCCGGGCGGTCCTGTTCGGCTCCGTTCAGCAGGAGCAGGCCACGCGCTCGGCCTCGTGCCACTCGCACACCGGGCACAGCGTCGCGCCGCGCGTGCTCGCCGGGTACTCGGTCGGCTCGCCGCACTGCACACACACGGCCCGCTCCTCGCGCCCGGCGCCGTCGGGGGTGCCCTCGACTCGCTCCGCGCCACCGTCGCGGACGGCCGCCGTCTCGGGTGGGGCCCAGCCGGATACGAACTCCATGGGGCCGAGGGTACTCCCGGCCCCGCACGCCCGGGACCTCGTACGGAAGCGGGCGCGGACGCCGGTGCGCCGGCTGGCACACTGGCCCCGTGAGCACCTCCGACTCCTCCTCCGACGCCTCCTCCGACCCCGCCGCCACTCGCGGGGCGGCCGCCCGGGACGCGGCCCCGCAGTACGTCCTGCCGCTCGTCGTCCGGATCGAGCGGTCCGCTCCCCCCGGACCGCCCGCCCGCACCGACGCCCTCCGGACGGCGGCGCGCGCGGTGCTGGTGATGCTGTCGGACGAGCGCGCGACGGACCCCGGCGGTCCCTGGCACCAGGCGGTGCGCGACTGGCAGGACGGGCGCATCCGCAAGGTGGTGCGCCGGGCGCGCGGCGCGGAGTGGCGGCGGGCCTGCGCGCTGCCGGGTGTCACGGTGACCGGCGATGGCGGGCATCCGGCCGAGGTGCGGGTGTTCCCGCCCGTACCGCTGGACGGCTGGCCGAAGGACCTGGCCCGCCTCCAGGTCTCCGGCACCGAACTGGAGGACCCCGTACCGCCCGTAGCGCCGGAGCCGGGCACGCCCGTGCTGTGGCTCAATCCGGAACTGGAGATGTCCGCGGGCAAGGCGATGGCCCAGGCCGGCCACGGCGCCCAGCTCGCCTGGTGGGCGCTGGACGGCGCGGCACGGGCCGCCTGGCGCGCGGCCGGCTTCCCGCTCGCGGTCCGTACCGCCCCGCGTGGGCGGTGGGAGCGGCTGACGGAGTCGGGCCTGCCGGTGGTGCGCGACGCCGGCTTCACCGAGATCGCCCCGGGCTCGGCCACGGTCGTGGCCGAGCACCCGGCGCTCCCGGCGCGCCCGGTCCGTCCGGCGCCGCGCGGCTGACAGGGCTACCGTCCGCCCTCGGAGGCCCCTCCCCCGGCGCCCTCCGGGGCCACTCCCCCCGCGCCCCCGGCGCCTTCGCCGCCCCCGGTGCCTTCGCCGCCTTCTGCGTCCTCACCGTCCCGCTTCCCCGCGCCCCACTCCCGCGTCCTGCGCTCGCGCTCCATCCGCCGCCGCAGCGCGGCGGGCGGGCCGGTGAGCTCGGGAAAGTCCGTCCGCAGCGCGCGGACCAGCGAGTACATCATCAAGAACGCCAGGACGAAGAACGGCAGGCCGAGCACCGTGATCACCTCGGCGAGCGCGTCCAGGCCGCTCTTGCCGGTCGCCGCGATCAGCGTTCCCGCGACCACGCCCTCGGTGATCGCCCAGAACACCCGCTGCCGCGTCGGCCCGCCCTCCTCCCGCTGCCCGGCACTGAGCATGTCCACCACCAGGGACGCCGAGTCCGAGGAGGTGGTGAAGAAGATGACCACGATCAGCACCGAGAGGGCCGAGGCGAGCGTGGTGAGCGGGTAGTTCTCCAGGAAGGTGAAGAGCGCGCCGGGGATGTCCCCCTCCTCCACCACCTCCCGCACCAGCCCGCCCGCGCCGTTCAGCTCGATGTCGATGGCGGACATCCCGAAGACGCTGAACCAGACGATGGTGAAGGCCGTGGGCAGCGCGAGGACGCCCAGGACGAACTCCCGGATCGTGCGGCCCTTGGAGATACGGGCGATGAAGATGCCCACGAACGGCGACCAGGTGATCGTCCAGGCCCAGTAGAACACCGTCCAGGTGCCCTGCCAGCCGGTGTCGGCGAAGGTGTCGTTCCAGAAGGCCAGCGACACCAGCGAGGACAGGTAGACGCCGACGTTCTCGATGATCCCCTTGGCCAGGAACAGCGTCGCCCCGGTGGCGAGGACGAAGAGCATCAGCCCGACGGCCATGACGATGTTGATGTTCGACAGCCGCCTGATGCCCTTGTCCAGGCCGTAGACCACCGAGGTGGTGGCGATGGCGGTGATCACGGTGATCAGCAGCACCTGGACCAGCGAGTTCTCCGGCAGGCCGAACAACCGCGCCAGTCCGCTGTTGATCTGCATCGTCCCCAGGCCGATCGAGACCGCGACGCCGAAGAGCGTGCCCATCACCGCCGCGATGTCCACGATCCGGCCCGCCGTGCCGTACACCCGGTCCCCCAGCAGGGGGTACAGGACCGAGCTGACCCGGAACGGCATCCCGCGCACGTAGACGAAGTAGGCGAACGTCAGCGACGGCAGGCAGAAGATCGACCAGGTGTGCAGGCCGAAGTGGTACAGCGAGTAGGCCATCGCCATCCGGGCGGCCTCGGTGCTCTGCGGCTCGACGCCCTGCTGGGGCGGCTCGGCGAAGTGGCTGATCGGCTCGGCCACGCCCCAGAACATCAGGATCGTGCCGATCCCGGCGGCGAACAGCATCGCGAACCAGGTCCGCCTGCTGTACTCCGGGCGGTCGTCCTGGGCGCCCAGGCGGATGTGGCCGTAGCGGCTGACGGCGATCCAGAGCAGATAGACCAGGAAGGTCGTCACGCCCAGGATGTAGAACCAGCCCAGATTGGTGAGCAGCCAGTCCGAGGCCGCGGCGAAGATCCGGTCCACCTGCTCCGTCAGCGAGATCGCCGCCACCACGAACAGCACGGTGAGCCCGGCGGAGGTGAAGAAGATGACCGGATCGGTACGGAGCCCCAGTAGGCGCTGCAGCTTTTCCAGCATGTACCTCTCCCTGGAGGACTGGTCCGATCTTCGTCGTTCCCCGGCCCGATACGGGCGCGACACACGGGCGGCGGCCGCGAACGGACCGGGGCGTGGCCCCGGCGAAAGCTCAGGTGAAGCTCTGAACTCCACCGCGCGGGATTGGTGATCCCTCTGCCCGGAGATGACAACCCCACACGGGGAGGAGCCGTCGAGGGGGGCGGGCGTGGCACGACTGGGTACGGGGATCGGCTGGCGGCCGGAGATCGCGGACGCGATCGAGTCGCTGCCGGACGTCGGCTGGGTGGAGGTGGTCGCGGAGAACGTCTGCCCCGACCACCTGCCGCCGGCGCTGGTACGGCTGCGCGAGCGCGGCACCACCGTGGTGCCGCACGGGGTGGGGCTCGGGCTCGGGGGCGCGCAGCGGCCCGACCCCACCCGGCTGGCGGCGCTGGCGCGCCGGACCGAGGCGCTGGAGGCGCCGCTGGTCACCGAGCACATCGCGTTCGTACGGGCCGGGGGGCCGGGGACCGGGGGGCCGGGAGTCGAGGGGCCGGTGATGGAGGCCGGGCACCTGCTGCCGGTGCCGCGCACCCGCGACGCGCTGGACGTGCTCTGCGAGAACGTGATGATCGCCCAGGACGCGCTGCCCGTGCCGCTGGCACTGGAGAACGTCGCGGCCCTGTTCACCTGGCCCGGCGAGGAGTTGACCGAGGCGGAGTTCCTGACCGGGCTGGTGGACCGCACCGGCGTCGGCCTGCTCGTCGACGTCGCCAACCTCCACACCAACCGCGTCAACCGCGGCGAGGACCCGCTGGCCGTCCTGGACGGCCTGCCGCTGGACGCGCTGGCCTACGTGCACGTGGCGGGCGGCGTGGAGCGCGACGGGGTGTGGCACGACAGCCACGCCCACCCGGTGCCGGAGCCGGTGCTGGAGCTGCTGGCCGAGCTGTGCGCGCGCACCGATCCGCCGGGCGTGCTGCTGGAACGCGACGACGACTTCCCCGCGACGGAGGAGCTGGCCGCCGAACTGGCCGCCATACGGGGTGTGTTCGAGGGCTCGGCGCGGGACGCGGGAGGTGCCCGTGTCTGACACCGGCCCCGACGCCCGCCCTGTCACCGACCCCGGCTCCGGCACCGACGCGGCACGCCGCCGCCTCGCCGCCGCCCAGGCCGCCCTGCTGGGCGCACTGGTCGCGGACGGCCCCGTGCCCGCCGGCTTCGACCCCGAGCGACTGGAGGTCCAGCGCCGGGCTCTGGTCGCCAAGCGGGCCTCCGTCATCGCCGGCATCGCGCCCGAACTGCCGGACGTCCTGGGCGATCAATACCGCCCGGCATTCGCCGCCTACGCCCGCGGCCGCCCCATGACCGGCGGGTACCGCCCGGACGCCATGCGCTTCGTGGCCCACCTGCTGGACTCCGACCCCACGCTGTCCCGGCGCCGGCGGCGCCGCCTGCGCCGCTGGTACCGCGAACGCTCCGGCCGGGCCCCTCGGGGGTGGGGCCTGGCCGGTCTCCTCCCCCGCCGCCTGCACCGTACGCGGCCGGGAGCGTAGCGGGCGGCCCGCAGTCCCGTACCGCCCCGGCCGTCACCGGCCGGGGACAACGGCTCTGATCAGCTCTGCTCCGCCGCGAGCACCAGGAACGCGGCCCACTCGTCCCGGCCGACCCGGAGTATGGGCCCGTCGCCCGCAGCCTTGGAGTCACGTACGTACACGGCCTCCGGCCCGGCGGCCACCTCGACGCAGTCCCCGCCGTCCGATCCGCTGTGGCTGCTCTTGAACCAGTGCAGCTCGCCCATGTTGTCGGTCACCTGTTCCGCGCTCATGTCTCTCCCACCAGCCGCTCGATGAGTCGTGCAGACTCCTCGACGTTCAGGGCCTGCGATCGCAGCTTGCCATAACGCAGGGAGAAGGCTCTGACCTCGGAGACATCCGATACGACGCACCCGACACCTTGGGACTCGAAGTAGCCGATGTCGCGGTGCTCCTTCGTCTCCAGGATCACGAACGGACCGTTCTTCCCCGGGTGGAATCCGCGCCCGGCGGGCATGACCTGCACCTCGACGTTCCGCAGTGCGTTGACCTCCAGCAGACGTCGCCACTGCTCGCGCATGACCTCCGGGCCGCCCACGGGATCGCGCAGCGCCTCCTCGCTGATGATGAACGACAGCTCCGCCATCGGTACGCGCGTCAGCAGCTTCTGGCGGCTGAGCCGGGCCTCGGTGTGCTGGTCGATGGTCTCCTCGCTCAGCGGCGGGCAGTGCCCGCCGAAGACCGCCCGTGCGTAGCCCTCCGTCTGCAGCAGCCCCGGCACCAGCAGCGGATCGTAGGAGAAGCGGCTCAGCGCCTCCGATTCGATGAGCGCGAAGTTGCGGAAGAAGCGCGGCAGTTTGGCCCGTTCCACGTCGTCCTGGAGGACTTCCAGGACGCCCCGCGCCTCCAGCGCGCGGTCCGCCGCGATCGTGAACGCGGCCTTCGCCGGCCGCCGTCCCTGCTCGACCGAGGCGACCTGCTCCAGCGAGTAGCCGATGGCGTCCCCGAGCTTCTGCTGGCTCAACCCGGCCTGCCTGCGCAGGTGCTGGAGCAGCCTGCCGTAGGCCGACCACACCCCCGGCGGGTCGCCGCTGTCCTCCTTCACCCGTACCGCGCGACCGTTCCGCGTGTCCCGCACCACCCTCACGCCCCTTCGTCCCCGAGTGCATCCCGCTCGTCCGAGCCCCCGGCGGCTTCCGCCGTCCGTCACCGCCGGGGCCATGTCCAACGCGGCCCGCGCGGGCCGGGGCACGGCCCGGGACCCGTACAACACCCGTACAAGAGGCCGTTGTACGGGTCCCCGTCGACCGGCGGAGCCCCGGCCATACGTCCGCCACCCGCCGCCTTCCGCTTCGCGGGATCGGGAGGAAGGCTCGGGGCACATATGTCCAGGCAGTCACCCCTCCGGGGGTGCGAGAACGGAACCGCCCAGCGTGAGGCCGTCCGTCCCGTGAACACCGGCGGCACGAACCGGTCCTGGCCGGAAAACGCCTGCGTCGCCCGATCAGGCCCAGGGAAAGGATGCGCTCGTCACTCAAGGCGACAAGGGGGTTGCGTGCGGTTCACGCTGTGGCGGAAACAGCCGCTCGAAAAGGAGTCCGGCGCCTGCGACGAGAGGCTCGGCGTTCTCGGCGAGGGGATCGGCCGGATCAGCCGCGAGATCGCGGAGATCCGCACCACGCTCGCCGAGGCGGCGGAGAAGTCGCCGTCGCAGGCGATGAGCGGAGAGCTCCACAGACTCCGGAGAACCGTCTCCGACGGGACCAGGATCCTCCAGGAGGAGAACCAGACGCAGCTACGGCGGCAGGAGGAGATCCTCGGCCGCCTGGGCGAACTGCGCCTGGAGATCACCGACGGCCGTACCGAGGCACACCCGCCACCCGCCCCGGGCTCCCCCGGCGCCGACGAGCCCGGCGGGGCGGACGACGCCGGTGAGGCGGGAGGTGAAACGGCGGAGACGGCCGAGGCCCCGCCGTTGGCCCCGTCGAGCGAAGCCCCCGAGACACAGGACAACCGAAGGCAGGAGGAGCGCATGGAGCGGGAGCAGGACGGCGTACCGGGGTCCCCGGACGGGGCGGCTCCCTCCCGGGAGGCCGAGGAGACGCCGGAAGAGCGCGTGAGGAAGGTGAAGGAGGCCGCCGAGCAGGCCCTCCGGAACCGTTCCAGAGACTCCCGCGGCCGTACCGACCGCACCGCGGCGTCCCCGGCAGCGGACGGTCGGCGGCTCCACGGCGTACACGCGGACGGCGGAGACGGGCAGCGGCCGGGACGGCAGGGCAGCGGCCAGGGGGCGCCGCGCGACCCGTTGGCCGAGCACGCGGAGCTGCTGCTGAACGCCGCCGGGGTGTCGCGCGCCGAACTGGTCTGCCACCGCGACACCTGGGAGTTCCTGCTCGTACAGGCCGCGCGGCACCCGCGCTTCCGCGTTCCCGGGACGGTCGAGGAGGACGCCGAACACGGCCTGGTGTGGACGCACCTGTCCGGGCCGTCCCTCATCGCCGCCCTGATCAGCCTCTGGAAGACCCGCGAGGAGCCGAGCGAGGAGGTGGACGCGGACTGGGCGATGGCCGCCGTGCTCTACGACCGCATCCGCGACCGGCTGACCGAGGCCGGGCCCGGCGACGGACGCCGTACCGTCCGCATCGTGCTGGACGACGGGGACGGGCCGGAGGAGACGGCGGTGGCCGCCGAGGCGTCCGCGGACGGCACCCCGGAGGGCACCGGGGACTCAGGGGCCTCCAGGGAGGAGCCGGAGGCCGCGTAGCCCCGCCCGCTCACACCGCTGCGGCCCGGACGGCGTCCGGGCCGCAGCGGTACGGGACCGGATTCAGCGCCCCGCCGCGAGCGCGACGAAAGCGGCCCATCCGTCGCGGCCGACCCGCAGCACGGGACCGCCGGCCGCCTTGGAGTCCCGCACGTACACGGCCTCCGGCCCGGCGGCCACCTCCACGCAGTCCCCGCCGTTCGGGCCGCTGTGGCTGCTCTTGGTCCAGACGCGTCCGTCAGGCTGGTCGGTGGTCATAGCTCCCCTGCCACTCGCTCGATGAGACGTGCGACTCCTCGGTGCTGAGGGCCTGCGTCCGCAGCATGCCATGCGGCGCGGCGGCGGTGGCCGGTTCTGCCCTGCCTTGTTGAAACAGGCTTGAGCACCCCCTGATGATGTTCGGGCACCGCAGCTGCCCGCTCCGTCCACCTGTCACGGACGCGGCGGCGGAGACGGTTCGGGACGCAGGCGATACGGGGGGCGCTGGTGCCGCGGAGACACGGAGACCGCCGGTTCGGAGGCGGGGCGGCGTGAGGAACCGCATGCAGGTGATGCTCCAGATCATGCTGGCGCTGGTCGCCTGTTTACTCGGCATCGCCACGAACTACGCCACCAGCACGGACGACGCGCCCTGGATACTGGAGGTCATCCAGCGTGTCTCAGTACCGGCCATCGGGCTCCTGGTCCTGGCCATGGTGGTCGGCCAGATCGTCGTGTACCGGCTGGAGAACCCCGCGCCGCCACAGGTCGACTGGCCGCGAGACCGCACCCCGTACCCGGGGCTGGACGCCTATGACGAAGACGAGGCGACCGCCTATTTCGGCCGGGAGGCGCAGGCCGCCGAACTGACCCGCAGACTCCACGCCACAGCGGCACGGCCCGCCGACCGCTTCCTCCTCCTGGTGGGGGCGTCCGGCAGCGGGAAGTCCTCGCTTGTCCGGGCGGGGGTGGTGCCCCGGCTGCGCAGAAGGCGCTGGAAGGTCGTCCCGGCGTTCTCCCCCGGACCCGACCCGCTCGGCGCCCTGGCAGCCTCCCTTGCCGCCGCAACTGGGGGGCAGGAGCGGACGGGTGCGATCCTGCGGCGTCTGCGGCACGGACCGGACGCCCTGCGGGAAGAGCTGGCCCGACTGCGCGGTACGGGCTTCCGGCGTGTGCTGCTCGTCGTCGACCAGTTCGAGGAGATCGTCACCCTCACGGGAGAGCGGGAACGGGACCAGTTCCTCGACGCGTTGCGCATCTGCCTGGAGCGTGAGCCGTCGGTCCGGGTGCTCGCCACGCTCCGCGTGGACCTCTTGGGCCGACTTCTGAGCACCGGACACGCCGAACTCGTCCAGCATCCCATCGCCATCGGCACCCTGAGCAGGGCCCAGCTCGCCGAGGTGGTGGAGCGGCCCGGGGTGCTGGTGGGCCTCTCCTTCGCCCCCGGTGTGGTCGACACCATCGTGGACGAGACGGGGACGGACGACTCCCTGCCGCTGCTGGCCTACCTCCTCCAGGAGCTGTACTTCACCTGCGGCCCCGGCGGAACGGTCACCGAGGAGGCGTACCGCCGGCTCGGCGGTGTTCCAGGCGCCCTGGCACGGCAGGCGGACAGCACCGTGGCGGCTCTCGGTGCGGCCGACGGCATCGACTCCGTCCTCCGCGTCCTGCTGAAGTTCGTCACCGTGGAAGGGCGGGAGGTCGCCCGCCGCCGTGTGCCGCTGTCCGAACTCACCGACCGGGAACGGCGCGTGGTGGAAGCGTTCATCGACGCCCGGCTGCTGCGATCCGATGTGCCCGGGGGCGCGGCGGCCCACCAGGAACCATACGCGCAGGTGACGCACGAGGCCCTGTTCCGCCAGTGGGCACCGCTGCGGCAGGAGGTCGAGGCCCGTGCCGAGCGGCTGCGCGAGCGCGCCGAACTGGAGAGGTGGGCCGAGGACTGGGAGCGGTCCGGACGCAGCACCGACTACCTCCTCACCGGCGAGCGGCTGGCCACCGCCCGGCGCCGCCTGGAAGCCCTGGAGGAAGCCGGGCAGGCACCGGCGCGGGTCCGCGCCCTCGTCGAAGCCTCGCAGCGCCGTGACATCGCTTTTCTGAGCCGTGTCTCCGACAGTATCGGGCGGCAGGTCCTCCGCAGCGCGGAGAGTGAGCCGGAGCGCGCCCTGTTGCTGTCACTGGCAGCACTGGGCGAGTGCGTGCCGACCCCATCGGCGCGGCGCGGGCTGATGGCCGCGCTGGCCGCCTCTCACCAACGGGCCCGGCTCGACGGACACACCGACACCGTCCGGGACATCGCCTGGTCACCCGACGGCCGGTTGCTCACCACGGCCTCCCGGGACGGTACGGCCCGCATCTGGGACGCCGGTTCGGGGCGGTCCTTACTCGTCCTGCCGTGCGACGGGGTGATGGTCGAATCGGTCGCTTTCTCGCCCGACTCGGCCCGAGTGGCCACTACGGGCCGCGACCAGGTCGTACGGATCTGGAACGCGGCCACTGGTGAGCCGGAGCGGCTGCTCAGCGGGGCCGGGGACATCGGCAGACAGGTGGCCTGGTCACCGGACGGGCTGTATATCGCCGCCACCTTCAAGGACCGCGTCGTGCGCGTATGGGAGGCCTCCGGCACCGGTCCGCCCCTGCGGGAGCTGCGCGGGCACGGCGACGATGTCTGGGGGGTGGCCTGGTCACCGGACGGCAGACGCATCGCCACCGCATCCCACGACCAGACGGTGATCGTGTGGGACTGGGAGGCGGGGACGGCGGCTCTGACCCTGACCGGGCACACGAACTTCGTCGAAGGAGTCGCCTGGTCACCGGACGGGCGTTCCCTGGCCACCGGTTCGGGCGATCACACCGTGCGCATCTGGGACGCGGAAACAGGCGGGCTCCGCCTACTCGTGCGCGGACACGACGACTACGTGTGGAACCTGGCCTGGTCTCCGGACGGCCGGATGCTCGCATCCGCTTCCTCCGACAGGACGGTGCGCATCGTCAGCGCCTCGGACGCCGAGGTGCTGGCCGTACTGCGCGGTCATGCGGACACCGTGTGGGAAGTCGCCTGGTCACCGCCGGGTACTCGGCTGGCCACCTGCTCGACCGATGGCACCGGCCTCGTATGGGACCTGCGGCCGCGCGGCGCGGAGACTGTACTCGCCGACGGACACGACGGCCCGGTGAACCAGGCCGCCTGGTCCAACGACGGCAGTCGTATCGCCACTGCCTCCGACGACGGCACCGTACGGCTCTGGGACGCGAACTCCGGAGCCCCGGTCGGCCCCGTGACGACGCTCGGCGAGCGGGTGTGGAGCGTGGCCTGGGCACCGCACGGCGACCGGCTGGCTCTGAGCACCAACGACGGCTTGTTCCGCGTCATGGAGGGACACGGCGGCACGCTGTTCGAGCAGCGCGGTGAGGTCGTCGAGGGATGCGCCTGGTCTCCGGACGGCAGGCGGATCGCGACCGGCGGGCACGACGGCACCGTACGGGTGCTGTCCGCGCTCGACGGGACCGAGCTGGCCAAACTGGCCGAACACCAGGATTGGGTGGGGCGAATCTCCTGGGCACCGGGGGGCCGTCTGCTCGCCAGTTGCTCCGACGACCGCACCTGCCGCCTGTGGGACACGGCCGAGAACCGTCAGCTCACCGTCCTGCGCGGGCACGACAATTACGTGGAGGACGCCGCCTGGTCCCCCGACGAGGGGCGGGTCGCCACGGCGTCGGGCGACTGGACAGCCGCCGTGTGGGACGCGGCCACTGGCCGTCGCGTCGACGTCCTGAAAGGGCACGAAGGCCGGGTCCGCGCGGTCGCCTGGTCTCCGGACGGCAGACACATCGCCACCGGGGCCGACGACCGGACGGTACGGGTGTGGTCTGCGGAAACCCTCGAGGAGGTGGCGGTCGTCGGCGTCCACCAGGGCAAGGTGACCTCGGTGGCCTGGTCCCACGACGGTGCACGGTTGTTGACCGGATCCGCCGATGGAACGGCTCGGGTGTGGGAGGCGGGGCCTGACTACGACAGCCTTGAGGCACGGGCGCGCAGCAGGGTCTTCCGCACGCTCACGGAGGAGGAGCGACGGCACCACCTGCTGCCGCTCGAAACCCAGTGATCGGTAGGGAGTAGTCAGTAGGACCGCTCGACCACGCGTTCCTCGGTGTGGGTGAGGTAGTCGCCCGGGTCGAGGCCCATGGCCTTGCGTCGGGGCGAGGCCCAGTACGCGGCGTTGCGCTCCGCGAACGTTTCAGGGCCGTCGTAGGAGATCAGCCAGATGAACTGGTTGCTTCCCCTGTCCACCCAGGCCCCGTCGATCGTGAAACCCAATTCCAGGCGCAGTGGGACGATCTCCTCGCGCCACCGTTCCACCCACTCGTCCAGCATCCCGTCCCGGACGGTATACGTACGCAGTTGTGTGGTCTTCGCCATGGCAGACATCCTCCCGGAACGAGGACTGCGGCACCACATGATCGGCCAACCAGTGGTGAACGCCAGGAAAGCGGCCCGTCCGTCGCGGCCGGCCCGCAGCACGGGACCGCCGGCCGCCTTGGAGTCCCGCACGTACACGGCCTCCGGCCCGGCGGCCACCTCCACGCAGTCCCCGCCGTTCGGGCCGCTGTGGCTGCTCCTGGTCCAGGACAGCTCACCGGGCGCGTCCCCGCCCTGCCGTTCGATGCTCATGTCTCCCCTGCCGATGGCGTCCGCCAGGGACTGCTGGGTGAGGCCCTCGCGTTCGCGGAAGAGGCGGACGAGTTTGCCGTAGGCGCTCCACGCACCGGGCCGGTCCCCACCGCCGTCTGCGGCGGGCCTGGCACGCTCGTTGTTCCTGCCCATCGTTCCCCCTGGTCCGTCGCGGGTGCACCTCCATGGCGAACCACGCCGGTGCCGGACCGGTCACGGGCACCGGCCGTACAGCCGCCGTACAAGGGGCTCGCGCAGGGGCGTGTACGGCGGTCCGACCTGGCCGCGCGCCCCGCGTGACGAGACGGTTACGGCATGCGACACCAGAGTTCCGCCGCCGGGCGGCCCACCACACGCCCCGACGACCGTCCCGCCGGACAGACCGCCGAACAGGCCGTCGGCGTACCGCGGTTCACCGCCCGTTTCAGCGGTACCCGGCGGGGCGCGCGGCTGGCGCGCAGGCTCGCCGTGCAGCAGTTCGCCGAGTGGACCGGCCTGCCGCACGGCTGCGACACCGCGCACGCCGTCGCCCTGGTGACGGCCGAGTTGGCGGCCAACGCCGTCACCCACGGCAGCCTCCCCGGCCGGGACTTCCGGCTGACGCTGCTCCTGCCGCCCGAGCCCGTCCCGCAGGAACCGGCCGTCATGCGGATCGAGGTGACCGACACCCGGCCCGAACGCCTCCCCCGCCACCCCGCGGCCGATCCGGGGCCGCCCGGCGAGGTGTCGGGGCGGGGGCTGCTCCTGGTCGCGGTGTACGCCCGGCACTGGGGGTGCGAGGTGCGGGACGCGTTCACCAAGACCGTCTGGGCGGAGGTGCTGTTGCGGGTGGCGGACGGCCCGGCGCAGGCCGCCGGCCGGGCCGACGAGGCGTAGGGAACCGGCCTGCGAGGCGACGGCCTTAGCAGTGCTGTCGTATTCCGATCGATCAACCGCTTTGCAGAAGTACAGTATTGGCCGACCGGCCGGGGTGGGAGTCGAACGGGGGTACGGGGTGGGGCTCGTCGGGGAGATGGCCGCGGTGCGCGCGGGGCGGGGGAACCCCCGCGCGATGGTGGGCGAGTTCCGCCGTACCGCCGTGCTGGTGCCGCTGGTGGACGGCCGGCTGACGACGGCCGTGCACGGCGGGATCCGCTGGATCCACACGTTCACCGACGAGGCGGCCATGGCCCGCTTCGCCCGCCTGAAGGGCGCCGCGCCCGGCGAGGAGTGGGAGTACGCGGCACTGCTGGGGGCCCGGCTGCTGGATGTGGTCGTGCCTCGGATGGACGGTCCGGCCGGGGTGGCGGTCAACGCCGCCGACGAGGACGGCTCGATGCTGTTCCCGCCGGTGAGGGGCATCGTGCCGGACGCGGCGGCGGTGGACACGGACGCGGGTGGCGCGGACGGCGCGGGTGGCGCGGGTGGCGCGGGTGGCGCGGAGCGGGACGGGGGCGCGCGATGAGCGGCGACGGGGATCTGAAGTTCTCCAAGGAGGCCCTGGACCTCATCGCCAAGGGCCTCAACGGGGCCATCGACGAGCTGAAGCAGGTGGGCGGCTCGGAGACCGACTCCCTCCAGGGGGCGGGCTTCGACGGGATGGTGCTGACGGCCATGGAGGCCGGCCACCCGGGTCTGGCCGGGGAGTTCGAGGGCTTCTGCGAGGACTGGGAGTGGGGCGTACGCGCCCTGGTCATGGACGCCAACGCGCTGGCTGCCCGGCTGGATCTGGCGGCGGGCATGGTCCACGCCGAGGACCGGTACTGGGACGGCACCTTCAAGGTCGCGGCCAACGCGTTCGCCGGCAACCCGCACCTGTCCGAGCAGGAGATCGCCCAGCGGGAGTGGGACGAGCTGATCTCGCTGGACAACTACCGGCCCGACTACAGCGCCGAATCGTTCCGCACCGCCCAGCAGGAGATGGCGCAGACCTGGAAGGACACCGCCCGGAACGTGACCGGCCAGGGCCAGGGCGGCTTCCTGAACGACCTGGCGATGGACGCGGCCGGGGTCGAGGAGCACCAGCGCGAGACGGTGCGGGACGTGATGTTCGGGCCCTCCCCGGAGGAGCGGGCCCAGCAGCAGGCACAGCAAGCGCAGCAGCAGGGCGGGCGGCAGGGTGACGGGGGCGAGGGCTGATGGGCTGGGACCTCATCCCCGACGGCATCGAGGACGGCTTCGAGAAGGGTGTGCAGAAGCTCGGCGACGGCGTCGAGTGGCTGGGCGGCAAGACGGCCGACGGGCTGGACAAGGCCGGCTGGGAGTCCGGCGCGGACTGGGTGCGCGACAAGTCCCGCTCCGCCGCGAACGCCATGGGCGCGGACACCGACGAACTCCAGCTCGGGCAGACCGAGGATCCCGAGAAGCTGGTCTACGGCAGCGCGGGCAAGCTCCGCTCGACCGCGGGCCATCTGAAGGACTTCGCCAGGGCCTTCGACAACGTCGGCAAGGGCATCAAGGGGCTGGACTCCTCGGGGATCAGGGGCGAGGCGGCCGACGCCTTCCGAGCGAAGGCCGCCAAGGAGCCTCCCCGGTGGTTCGAGGCGGCCGACGCGTGCGAGAAGGCCGCGGGCGCCCTGGAGGACTTCGCCGACACCGTGGAGTGGGCGCAGGGCCGGGCGAAGGAGGCGATCACCAAGTACAAGGCCGCCGTCAAGGCCTCCGAGGACGCGCGGACGGCGCACAACGAGAAGGTGGACGCGTACAACAAGGCCGTCGACGCCTACAACGCCAAGCTGAAGGCGGGCGACGACCCTGGTACGCCGCCGGTGTGCCCGGCCGCCTTCAAGGACCCGGGTCCGGCGAAGGCCGAGGAGGCCGAGGAGATCCTCGCCGAGGCGCGCAGGCAGCGCGATGCTGCGGCGGAGAAGGCCCGTTCGGCCGTGAAGGCGGCGCGGGACGCGGCGCCGCCCAAGCCGTCGTACGCCGAGCAGGTCAAGTACGGCATGGCCGGGATGCACCTGGAGAACTCGCATGTGCTGGGCGGGATCATCAAGGGCACCACCGGACTGGTCTCCCTGGCCCGCAGCATCAGCCCCACCGATCCGTACAACATCGCGCACCCGGGCGAGTACGCCACCACCCTCAACAGCACGGTCGCCGGGCTGGTCCAGGCCGCCAACGACCCGTGGGGCACGGGCCGGCAGATGGTCACCGACTTCATGAAGGACCCGGCCGAGGGGCTGGGGCGGCTGGTGCCAGACGCGGCGCTGGCCGTCGCGACCGGAGGCGCCGGGGCGGGAGTCAAGGGCGTCCGGGTCGCGGCCGACGCCGCCGACGCGGCCGCCGACGCAGGCAAGGCCCGCCGCGCCCTGGAGAACGACGGCCCGGAGCAGCACGGCAGCAAGCCGGAGGAACGCAACTCCGGCGGCACGGACCCGGTGGACCTGGCCACGGGGAGGATGTTCCTGCCGCAGACGGACGTCTCCCTGCCCGGCGCGATGCCACTGGTCTTCCGGCGGTACGTGGAGTCCGGGTACACCGCCGGGCGGTGGTTCGGGCCGTCGTGGGCCTCCACCGTCGACCAGCGGCTGGAGGTGGACGCCGAGGGCGTGGTGTTCGTCGCCGAGGACGGGCGGCTGCTGGCGTACCCGCACCCGGCCCCCGGCGTACCCACGCTGCCGTCGGCCGGCTCGGCGCGGATGCCGCTGGAGCGCACCCCGGACGGCGGCTACACCCTCACCGAACCGGACACCGGACGGGTGCGGCACTTCGCCCCGCCGGCCGGGGGCGAGGGCGGCGGGGCGGACGGTGTGGCGCGGCTGGAGCAGATCACCGACCGGGCCGGGCACCAGATCCTCTTCGTCCACGACGAGACCACCGGCGCCCCGCTGCGGATCGAGCACAGCGGCGGCTACACCCTGCACCTGGCCGTCGAGGAGGGCCGCGTCACCGCCCTGTCGCTGGGCGACCGGGTGATCAAGCGATACGGCTACACCGACGGCCACCTCACCGAGGTCGCCGACTCCTCGGGGCGGCCGCTGCGGTTCGAGTACGACGACGAGGCCCGGGTGACCGCCTGGGTCGACTCCAACGGCCGGCGCTACGACTACGTCTACGACAACCTGCACCGGTGCGTCGCCGAAGGCGGCACCGAGGGCCACATGCAGGTCCGCATCGCCTACGACGGGACCGACCCGGACACCGGCCACAAGGTCACCACGCTGACCACCGCCGCCGGGCACGCCACCCGCCACGTGATCGACGACCGCTGCCGTACGATCGCCACCACCGACCCGGGCGGCCACACCACCCGCTACACCTACGGCGACCACCGGCAGCCGCTGACCGTCACCGATCCCCTGGGCCGTACCACCGCCTTCGCCTACGACGAGCACGGACGCCTCACCGGCCTGACCCGCCCGGACGGGCGGCGGGTCGCCGTCACCCGCGACGGCCTCGGACTGCCTGTCGAGGTCCGCGAGGCGGACGGGGCGGTGTGGCGGCACGCCCACGACGAGCGCGGCCTGCGCACCGCCACCACCGACCCGGCCGGTCACACCACCCGCTACGCCTACGACGGGCGCGGCCATCTGGCCTCGGTCACCGACGCCCTGGGCCGGATCACGTCCGTGCGCTGCGACGCGGCCGGGCTGCCGGTCGAGATCACCGATCCCCTGGGCACCGTCACCCGCTACACCCGCGACGCCTTCGGCCGTCCCACCGCCATCACCGATCCCCTCGGCGCGGTCACCCGCCTGGAGTGGACGGTCGAGGGCAGACTCGCCCGCCGCACGGGCCCGGACGGGGCCGAGGAGTCGTGGGAGTACGACGGTGAGGGCAACTGCGTCCGCCACACCGACGCGGCCGGCGGGGTGACCACGTACGAGTACACCCACTTCGACCTGCTCGCCGCCCGCACCGGCCCGGACGGGGCGCGCCACACCTTCGAGCACGACGCCGAGCTGCGCCTGACCCGCGTCACCAACCCTCAGGGGCTGAGCTGGTCGTACGAGTACGACCCGGCCGGGCGCCTGATATCCGAGACCGACTTCGACGGCCGTACCCTCTCCTACGCCTACGACGCGGCCGGTCAACTGGCCGCCCGCACCACCCCGCTGGGCGAGACCGTCGCCTTCGCCCACGACGAGCTGGGCCGCCTGGTCCGCAAGGAGGCCGGGGGCCGGGTCACCACCTTCGCCTACGACGCGGCCGGACGGCCGGTGGAGGCCGTCGGGCCCGACGCGGAGGTGCGCTGGCACCGCGACCGGCTGGGGCGGGTGAAGACCGAGCTGGTGAACGGCCGGGCTCTGTCCCTCTCCTACGACGCGCTGGGCCGCCGCACCCGCCGCACCACCCCCACCGGGGCGGTGTCGTCCCTCGCCTACGACGCGGCCGGCAACCGCACCGCCCTGACCGCCTCCGGCCGCACGCTGGACTTCACCCACGACGCCGCCGGGCGCGAGACCGCCCGCCGCATCGGCGAGCACCTCACCCTGGCCCAGTGGTGGGACCCGGCCGGGCGCCTGACAGGCCAGACCCTCACCGCCGGTCCGGATGCGGCCACCGTCCAGCAGCGCACGTACCACTACCGGCCGGACGGCTACCTCACCGCCGTCGACGACCTCCTGACCGGCCACCGCGCCTTCGACCTCGACCCGGCCGGCCGCGTCACCGCCGTCACCGCGGCCGACTGGAGCGAGACCTACGCCTACGACGCGGCCGGTAACCAGACCTCCGCCTCCTGGCCCGCCGGGCACGCCGCCGCCGACGCCACCGGCGAGCGCGCCTACACCGGCACCCGCCTCACCCGGGCCGGGCGCTTCCGCTACGAGTACGACGGAGCCGGCCGCACCGTCCTGCGGCAGCACGTCCGGCTGTCGAAGAAGCCCGACACCTGGCGCTACGAGTGGGACGCCGAGGACCGCCTCACCACCGTCACCACCCCGGACGGCACCGTCTGGCGCTACCTGTACGACCCACTGGGCCGCCGCATCGCCAAACAGCGCCTGGCGCCGGACGGCTCGACCGTCACCGAACAGGTGGACTTCACCTGGGACGGCCCGGTCCTCGTCGAGCAGACCACCACCTCACCCGATCTGCCCCACCCGGTCGCCCTCACCTGGGACCACGACGGCCTCACCCCCCTGGCCCAGACCGAGCGCCTCCTCGGCCCCGGCGACCAGGCCGAGATCGACCGGCGGTTCTTCGCCATCGTCACCGACCTCGTCGGCGCCCCCACCGAACTCGTCGACGACACCGGCCGCATCGCCTGGCACACCCGCACCACCCTGTGGGGCACCACCACCTGGAACCGCGACGCCACCACCTACACGCCCCTGCGGTTCCCCGGTCAGTACCACGACCCCGAGACCGGCCTGCACTACAACTACTTCCGCTACTACGACCCGGCCACCGCCCGCTACACCACCCCCGACCCCCTCGGCCTGGCCCCCGCCCCCAACCCGGCCACCTACGTCCACAACCCCCACACCTGGACCGACCCCCTCGGCCTGGCGCCGGACTACCCTCGGCGGTCACTGAAGGACGCCAAAGCCCAGGCGCTGCGGGACGCCGGCATTCCGGAGGGGACGGAGCCCATCGAAGTGAACGACTGGGTGCCGGCTACCAAACCTGACTGGCAAGGAGGCAAGCAGCTTCTGGACGACAACCACCAACCGATCTTCTACCGCGAGGAGTACTACGAGACGCCTTCCGGTGACCTGATCGTGTACCAGGACCACTGGTTCGGTCACCAGAAGCCGGGGGAGCCCGGTTACCAGCCGTCCCATGTGCACGTAAGGCCGTTCGACGACCCGCGAAACGGCCAACTCCCGGGCTGCGAGGAACACTACTATTATGATCCAAAAATTGAGTGAGTTCATCAGGAACGCGAACGCACTGACCGAACTCTATCCCGACGGATTCCCCTCGGACCCCGTGGTCATCCGTTCGATCAACCTCAACCGACGAGGCCCTACAGCCGTATTCCGCCTGGACATGGCAAAGCCGCCCACTTCTCCGGATCCGGATTGGGCCAAGGCCGAATGCGATCGACTTCAGTGCCATGTCGCTTTCCTGGATACGAGGGAATTCCGGTTGGAGTACTGGCTCGGGTCGGGGGAGGCAGAGACTGCGGTGGCCCCCATCATGGATAAGCGACGGCTGAAGGTTCACTTGGAAGGACCAACGGTACGATGCGGATTCACTTGCAGCGACTCCGTTACGGTCAGACATGTGAGCGCTTATCGCTCTTCCGAGGGGCAGGGTAGGCAATTCTTCGCCAGCCCATTGGACCGCAAGAGGTTCAACGGTGAACTACCGTGGATCGACGAGAGGACCTTCTATGGATGACAGAGAATGGCGGAGAATCCTTGAGGATTCTGATGCACCTGGAGAAATTATCGAAAACATCCCTGAGCTGGACGGAACAGCCCTCTCCTATCTCCATATCGATGATCGACATGAAGGGGCTGTCGCAGCGATGGGGTTCGACTTCAGAGTGCCACCCGAGGAAGCCCCAAAGAAATGGAGGGAGCAAGATTTCAACGCATTCGAGGTCTCACTCGAATTCACCCGCGTGCGAAACGTAAAAATCGACGGGTGGGCAAGGAGCCTGGAGTGCCTCATCACGTTGTCGCGGAGTCCAGAGGGAGCGATCGACGTGGAGGTCTTTGGAAACGGGGAAAAAACCTCTTTCACCGCCGAGCGAGCCCGAATCTCCCGCTTTCGACCGTATCGGGCATCAGCGTCCTCGCCGTGAATCGCGCGGTGCTGCACTGCGACACCGAGGCAGCCGAGCTGGTCTGCCTGCGGGACCTTGCGGTCCCGGACGCGTCCCTGGAGGCGCGCATCGGCATCGCCCCCGGACTGGCGCTGCTCGTTCAGGACGGCGCCGTCGTGGGATGGACTCCGGCCGACCGGCGCGCTACCTCACCAGCGGGTACACGGCCCCCGATCAGTCCCCGCCCTCCCCGGACACCCGGCGGCGGCCGGCCGAGTGCCCGGCCCTGTTCACCCGGCCCCTGGTCGACGAGGTGACGGACAAGGAGCCGGGCGCCTGGCACCGGCTGCGTACGGCCGAGCGGGTCCTGCGCAACCAGTGGGAGGACCGGCGCAGAGCCGAGCTCCCGCACCGGCTCGTCATCCGCATGATCGAGGACTACGGGAACTGGTGACGGACGCCGCTGTCGCTGGAGTGGGCAGGGCAGACAGGTCCGCGCGGTGGCGCGCCCTGCTCCCCGGCACCGGCTGGACGCAGGCTCGTCGCGCCATGATCAGCACCCCGGAAGATTTCCGGAACTTTTTAAGGCGATGGCCTTCCTGTTGCCTCTACGCCTCAGGGATTCGTCGAGCGGACCCGGAGGCGAGACGCCAGCAAGCCCGATTGACCAGGCATGACTCTCCCCCTGCGAGGACTCGGTGGATAGTCAACTCCCGTAAATTTTCCGGGAACTGTTGACAACCCAAGGGCGTCGGACCAACCTATCGGCATCGACAGGCCCCACCGCTGTCGAGCCGGGTCACCCGCCGTGTCCCGGACCTTCCGGTCGCCACCCCCACGGCGGCCGGCCGTCCCCCCACCGTCGTCGACACGACACAGGCGCACGGTGGCCGCCCCACGGCCGCCGGCGGTACGCCGGGTCGTGTCGCGCTGCCCGGCCCCAGGCCGGCCTTCGCGAGGAGGAAGCGAAGCATGGACAGGATCGACGCCCCCACCCCCCAGCCGATGAGCCGCCGCGGCTTCATCGGCCGCGCCGGCGCCCTGGCGGTGGCCACCTCCGGGCTGATGCTGCCGACCACCGGCATCGCCCACGCCCAGACCGTCACCTCGAACCAGACGGGCAACCACAACGGCTTCTACTACTCGTTCTGGACCGACGCCCCGGGAACGGTCTCCATGACCATGGGCTCCGGCGGCAACTACAGCACCTCGTGGCGCAACACCGGCAACTTCGTCTGCGGCAAGGGCTGGGCCAACGGCAGCCGCCGGACCGTGCGCTACTCGGGCAGCTTCAACCCGTCGGGCAACGGATACCTGTGCCTGTACGGCTGGACGTCGAACCCGCTGGTGGAGTACTACATCGTCGACAACTGGGGCACCTACCGGCCCACGGGGGAGTACCGGGGCACCGTCAGCAGCGACGGCGGCACGTACGACATCTACAAGACGACCCGGTACAACCAGCCCTCCGTCGAGGGCACCAGGACCTTCGACCAGTACTGGAGCGTCCGCCAGCAGAAGAAGACCGGCGGCACCATCACCACCGGCAACCACTTCGACGCCTGGTCCCGCGCCGGGCTGCGGATGGGCAGCTTCAACTACTACATGATCATGGCGACCGAGGGCTACCAGAGCAGCGGAAGCTCCAACATCACGGTGAGCTGACGGCGGCGTCCCGGCCCGGCCGGGACGCACCGAGCACCCCGCTCGTGGCGCGGGCGCTACGCCAGCCCCGCCACCAGCTCCGCCAGGTCCTTGCGGCGGCCGGTGTAGAAGGGGATCTCCTCGCGGACGTGGAGGCGGGCGCGGGAGGCGCGCAGGTGGCGCATCAGGTCGACGATGCGGTGCAGTTCGTCGGCCTCGAAGGCCAGCAGCCACTCGTAGTCGCCCAGCGCGAAGGAGGCGACGGTGTTGGCGCGCACGTCCGGGTAGCCGCGCGCCATCTTCCCGTGCTCGGCCAGCATCTCGCGGCGCTCCTCGTCCGGCAGGACGTACCAGTCGTAGGAGCGCACGAACGGGTAGACGCACACGTACGCGCGCGGCTCCTCGTCGGCGAGGAAGGCCGGGACGTGCGAGCGGTTGAACTCGGCGGGCCGGTGCAGCGCCATGTTGGACCACACCGGCTCCATCGCGCGGCCCAGCTTCGTGCGCCGGAAGAGGTTGTACGCCTCCTGGAGCGCGTCGGCGGTCTCCGCGTGCCACCAGATCATCACGTCGGCGTCCGCGCGCAGCCCGGAGACGTCGTAGGTGCCGCGCACGGTGACGTCCTTGGCCGCGAGCCGGTCGAACAGCTCCCGGACCTCCTCGGCGTGGCCGGCGCGGTCCTCGGGGAGCGCCTCGCGCAGGCGGAAGACGGACCACAGGGTGTAGCGGATGACCTCGTTGAGGTCCTTGGCCCTCTTGCCCGCGTTGGGCGTCTTGCGGGGTTCAGCAGTCATGGCCTCATTCTCGCGCGGCGTCCGGGGCGGCCGGTGGCCGGGCCCTCGATCCGGAGTGGAGCACCGACTCGGCGGCGGTACGGGCGCTCGCGATGCACGCCGGGATGCCCACCCCGTCGTACGCCGCGCCGCACACCGCCAGACCGGGCAGGGCGGCGAGGTCGCGGCGCACGCGGGCGACGCGGTCGAGGTGGCCGACGGGGTACTGCGGCAGTCCGCCGTTCCAGCGGGTGACGGTGGAGGCGACGGGGCGGGCGGTGAGCCCGATCGCGGTCCGCAGGTCTCCCAGGGACAGTTCCACCAGGTCGGCGTCGTCGCGGCCGAGGACCTCCTCCTCGCCGTAGCGGCCCAAGGAGGTGCGCAGGACGAACAGGCCGGGGTCCTGGGCGGCGTTCCAGCGCCACTTGTTGGTGGAGAAGGTGGATGCCTTGATCGCCCGGCCGTCGGTGGCGGGGACGAGGAAGCCCCGGCCCTCGGGCACCCGGGCCAGGTCGCGGCGGCGGAAGGCCATGGTGACCAGGGCCATGGAGGCGTACTCGATCCGCTCCAGCTCGGCCGCGGCGGCCGGGGAGAGGTCGGCCAGCAGCCGTGCGGCGGCGGGGGCGGGTACGGCCAGGAGCACCGCGTCCGCCCCCAGCCGGCGGCCCGCGGCGACCGCCGTCCAGCCGCTCCCGGTGCGGCGCAGTTCGCTCACGGGGGCGCCGGTGCGGATGTCCGCGCCCGCGGCGCGGCAGGTGTCGGCGACGGCGCCGGGCAGCCGTCCCATGCCGCCCTCGATGCCCATGAAGACGGGCCCGTCCTGCCGGCCCGCCGCGGCGCGCTCCTGGACGCCGCGTACGGCGGCCAGCAGCGAGCGTTCCCGCCGGGCCGCCTCGAACAGGACGGGCACGGAGGCGCGCATCGAGATCCGGTAGGCGTCCCCGGCGTACACCCCGCCCAGCAGCGGTTCCACGAGCCGGTCCACGACCTCGCGGCCGAGGCGGGCGGCCACGTACTCGCCGACGGCCACGTCCTCCCCGACCTCGGTGCGCGGCAGCTCGGCGTCCTCGGCGGCGCGGGCCAGGCCGTCGGGCGAGACGACCCCGGCCAGGACGGCCGGGTCGGCGGGTACGCCCATGACGTGGCCGGTGGGCATCGGGCGCACCTCATCGCGGGTCCAGACCGCCGCGGTGCCCGTGGCGGGCGGCTGGAGGGCGTCGCCGAGACCGGCGGCGCGGGCGAGGTCGAGGCCCTCGGGGCGGCGGGCGAGCATCGACTCGGCGCCCAGGTCGACGGCGGCGTCCGCGATCCGTCCGGCGTACAGCTTGCCGCCGAGGCGGGGGGAGGACTCCAGGACGGTCACGCGCGCGCCGCCCTCCAGCAGGCGGTGGGCGGCGGCGAGCCCGGAGATGCCGCCGCCGATGACGATGACGTGCATGGCTCCACTCTCGCAGACCGCCGCCGGCTCCCGCGCGCCGCCCCGGCCGGGAGGGCTCCGGCCGTGCGGTGGCCTTCCCGAGTCCCGACCGTGACCGCTTCGCTACCGGGGAACGGCAACCGGCCCGTACGGCAGGCCGTCCAACTCCCGACATCCACCGATGTGTTGGGGGGCATTGATGTTCACACGCAGGTTCACGTCCACGGCCGGCGGCGGCACGCCGGCGCGGCGCGGGGCGTCGGCCGCGGTGCTGCTGGCCGCGGCGCTGGCGGTCGCCGGCTGCGGCGTGGCGGGGGACGGCGACGGTGGTGCCGGCGCCAAGGCGGACCGGGGTGTCGCGGCGCCCGAGGCGGCCCGCCAGGAGGCGGGACAGGGGGCGGAGCAGGAGGTAGGGGCCCATGAGCAGGGCGCCTCGCAGGCGGACCGCGAGGAGGCCGGTGACCGGAGGGCCGCCGACGACGCGCCCGACCTCGCCGCGACCCATGTCATCCGTACGGCGTCGCTCACCGTCACGGCCGAGGACGTGCCGGAGAAGCTGGCCCGGGCCCGCGCGGTGGTGGAGACCGCGGGCGGCTACGTGGCCGGTGAGGACACCGACAGCGACTCCGAGGGGCACGACCGCTCCCGTATGACGCTGCGGGTGCCGCCCGAGGAGTACCAGGGGGTGCTGGACGAGCTGGCCGGGCTCGGCGAGCAGGTCGAGCGGAAGGTCTCGGCCAAGGACGTCACCGACCAGGTGGTGGACGTCGAGAGCCGGATCAAGACGCAGAAGGCCAGCGTGGAGCGGGTGCGCAAGCTGATGGACGAGGCCGAGGCGCTGTCCGACGTGGTGACCCTGGAGGCCGAGCTGAGCAGTCGGCAGGCGGATCTCGAGGCACTCCAGGCGCGTCTGAAGTCCCTGGAGAGCCGCACCGGGATGGCCACGATCACGCTGGTGCTGCGCGAGCCGGACGCGGAGCCGGCCGAGGGGGAGGACGACGGCGCGCCGTCCTTCCTGGACGCCCTGGCGGGCGGCTGGCAGGCCTTCGTCTCGACGGTCCGCTGGATCACGGTCGTCCTGGGCGTGCTGCTGCCCTTCGCTGCGGCGGCGCTGCTGGCGGCGCTGCTGTGGCGGCTGGTACGTCCCTGGCTGCCGCGGCGGCCGGAGGGGGCGCTGCCGCGGCGCACCGGGCCGGCCGTGCCGCCCCCGGTGGCGGTTCCGGGGCCCGTGACGGCGCCGGGCGCACCGGGCGCGGCGCCGGGCGCCGCACCTGGCGCGGCGCGGGAGGACGGCGGCCGTGCGGAGGGTCCCGCGGAGGACCGGGGGACCCCGGCGGGTCCGGAGAACCCGGAGGTCCCGGGGGCTTCGGAGAAGGGGTGAGGGGAACCCCGGCGGGCCGGCCCCCTGCCCGAGGGCCGGCCCGCCGGGGCCCCGCTCCCGCTCCGTCCCGGCGGTCTCAGCGCGCGGTCTGCTCGTGCACGTACTCCACCAGGCGGGTGAGCGCGTCGGGGTCGGTGTCGGGCAGCACGCCGTGTCCGAGGTTGAAGATGTGCCCCGGCAGGCCGCGGGCGGCGTCCAGCACCCGCCTGGCCTGGGTCTCGACGGCCTCGCGCGGCGCGAAGAGCACCGCCGGGTCGAGGTTGCCCTGGACGGCCTTGTCCGGGCCGATCCGGCGGGCCGCCTCGTCCAGCGGCACCCGCCAGTCCGCGCCGACGACGTCCGGTCCCGCCTCGGACATCGCGCCCAGCAGCTCGCCGGTGCCGACGCCGAAGTGGATGCGGGGGACGCCGTGGTGGGCGACGGCGTCGAAGACCTTGGCGGAGGCCGGCAGCACCGAGGCGCGGTAGTCGGCGGGGGCCAGGGCGCCGGCCCAGGAGTCGAAGAGCTGTACGGCGCTCGCGCCCGCCTCGATCTGCACCTTGAGGAAGGCGGCGGTGATGTCCGCGAGCCGGTCCAGCAGGTCGGCCCACAGCTCCGGGGCTCCGTACATCATCGCCTTGGTGTGCTCGTGGTTGCGGGACGGCCCGCCCTCCACGAGGTAGCTGGCGAGGGTGAAGGGGGCGCCGGCGAAGCCGATGAGGGGGGTGGCCCCCAGCTCGGCGGTGAGCATCCCGACGGCCTCGGTCACGTACGCCACGTCGTCCGGCTCCAGCGGGCGCAGCCGCTCCAGGTCGGCGCGGGAGCGGAAGGGCCGCTCGACGACGGGGCCCACCCCCGGCCTGATGTCGAGGTCGACGCCGATGGCCTTGAGGGGTACGACGATGTCGCTGAAGTAGATGGCCGCGTCCACCCCGTGGCGGCGGACGGGCTGGAGGGTGATCTCGGTGACGAGGTCGGGGCGCATGCAGGAGTCGAGCATCCCGATGCCCTCGCGCACCTTCCGGTACTCCGGCAGGGAGCGTCCGGCCTGCCGCATGAACCACACCGGGGTGTGCGGCACGGGCTCGCGGCGGCACGCCCGCAGGAAGGCGGAGTCGGCGACTGCGGGGTCGGCGGCCGCGGGGGCGGCGGATCCCGCGGCGGAGGGGGGCTGGGCTGCGGTTCGGTCGTCGGCGGTCACAACCAGAAGTCTCGCACGTGTCCCTACCCGTCCGGAGCACCCGTTCCGCCTACGCTGCCGCCCATGGCAGCGGCGCGAGCACACCAGGCGGACGGTACGGCGGGTCCCGGCGGTGAGGAGGCGCCGCGGCCCTTCCGGCAGGCCGTGGCGGCACTGGCGGGGGTGCGGCCGCGCCCGGAGGTCCGGCTGGGCCCGCTGCCGCCGCCGCGCAGGCTGGCGCCGTTCGCGCACGCGGTGGAGGCGTCGGTCGAGGCCGAGGGCGAGGAGCTGGCCGACGGGCGGTTCGTGCTGCTGCACGATCCCGCGGGGCAGGACGCGTGGCGGGGCTCGTTCCGGGTGGTGACCCTGGCCCGCGCCCAGCTGGAACCGGAGATGGCGGCGGACCCGCTGCTGCCGGAGGTCACCTGGTCGTGGCTGACGGGCGCGCTCGACGCGCGGTCGGCGGGGTACGCCGCGGAGGGCGGCACGGTGACGCGGGCGGACTCCCACTCCTTCGGGGAGCTGGCGGGGCGGGCGGTGCGCTCGGAGCTGGAGATCCGCGCCTCGTGGACTCCGCGGGACGGGCTGGGGGAGGCGGCGGCCGGACATCTGGCGGCCTGGTGCGACCTGCTGTGCCAGTGCGCGGGGCTGCCGCCGGAGGAGGGCGAGGGGGCGGCCGTCGTACCACTGCCGCAGCGCCGCGGCCCGCAGCCACTCTGATGGTTCCCCGGATCGAGCCCCTGTCCGATTTGCCGGAATTTTCCACTCACTCATTCGTGATCATTCCCTAAAGACGGACCGGCGGAGTGCCGAAGGATTCTGTGACCCCTCACGGGGCTCATCCCATCCCGACTTCCCCCATAGTCGGCTTCCGTCCGCTCTCCACTCCCCAGGAGGCCCGGTGTCCGTTCTTCTTGAGCACCCCACAAGCCTGGTCGCCTACCGCCCGAACAAGCCGACGGCCATGGTCGTCGTCGCCGACCCCCGGGTCCGTTCCACCGTCACCCGCCACCTGTGGGCGCTCGGTGTCCGGGACGTGATCGAGGCGTCTTCGATCGCGGAGGCCCGCCCCCGTGTCGCCAACCCGCGCGACATCTGCGTAGCCGAGGTCCACCTGCCCGACGGCTCCGGCCTGACCCTGCTGTCCGAGACCCGGGCGGCGGGCTGGCCCAACGGCCTCGCCCTCTCCGCCGCCGACGACATCGGCGCCGTGCGCAACGCCCTCGCGGGCGGCGTCAAGGGCTACGTCGTCACCGGCACCCGCGGCACCCCCGGCCACCCCGGGCGCCCCGGCACCGCACCCATCGGCGCCGCCGCCGCCCGTATGCACCGCCGCCCGCCGGGCGCCCCCGGCCAGTCCGGTGGCTACCGCGAGCTCTCCGGCCGGGAGATCGAGGTGCTGCGGCTGGTGGCGGAGGGCCAGTCCAACAAGGCGATCGGCGTGTCCATGGGCCTGTCCGCCCTGACCGTCAAGAGCCATCTCGCCCGGATCGCCCGCAAGCTGGGCACCGGCGACCGCGCGGGCATGGTCGCGGTCGCCCTGCGCACCGGCATCATCCACTGACCGCCCGCCGGCCCCGGCTGCCCGCGGCGCTCCCCCGCCCCCACTCCCCCCACACACCGCGATCCCCTTCCCGCTCCGACCCCACCCGCCCGCCCGGCCGGCTCCCGGCCGGGCGGGCGGGCGCGCGTCGTCCGCCGACGTGACGTTCCGTAGACGGACGACGCGCACCGCGTGCGCATGGATACCCTTGTCGCGTGACCGACGCCCAAGAGACCTCCATAAGCAACGCAGCTCGGCCTCCCGCACGGGAGGAAGGTCCGGCGCCGGTCCCCTTGCTGGAACCGCGCGGGGGCATCCCGCCCGTGACCGCCACCCCCGAGGCGCTCGCCGGGGTCGTGGAGGCGTTCGCCGCGGGCCGCGGCCCCGTGGCCGTCGACGCCGAGCGGGCGTCCGGATACCGCTACGGCCAGAGCGCCTACCTCGTCCAGCTGCGCCGCGCGGGCGCGGGGACCGCACTGGTCGACCCGGTCGGCTGCCCGGACCTGACCGCCCTCGGCGAGGCGATCGGGGACGCCGAGTGGGTGCTGCACGCCGCCACCCAGGACCTGCCCTGCCTGCGCGAGACGGGCATGCGCCCCACGCGGCTGTTCGACACCGAGCTGGCCGGACGGCTGGCGGGCTTCGCCCGCGTCGGCCTGGGCGCGATGGTCGAGAACGTGCTGGGCTACTCCCTGGAGAAGGGCCACTCCGCCGTGGACTGGTCCACCCGTCCGCTGCCCGAACCCTGGCTGCGGTACGCGGCGCTGGACGTGGAGCTGCTGGTCGACCTGCGCGACGCCCTGGAGGAGGAGCTGGAGCGCCAGGGCAAGCTGGAGTGGGCGCGCCAGGAGTTCGCCGCCATAGCGGCGGCCCCGCCGGCCGCCCCCCGCAAGGACCCCTGGCGCCGCACCTCGGGCATGCACAAGGTGCGCAGGCGGCGGCAGATGGCGGCCGTGCGGGAGCTGTGGACGGTCCGCGACCAGGTGGCGCGGCGCCGCGACGTCTCGCCGGGCAAGGTGCTCACCGACGCGGCCATCGTGGAGGCCGCGCTGGCGATGCCCGCCACCGTGCAGGCGCTGGCCGCGCTGCCGGGGTACGGGCACCGGATGGGGCGCAGGCAGCTCGAGCAGTGGCTGGCCGCGGTCCAGCGCGCCCGCGCCCTGCCCGAGTCGGAGCTGCCGCAGCCCGCCCTGACCCCGGCCGGACCGCCGCCCCCGCGCGCCTGGGCCGACAAGGACCCGGCCGCCGCGGCCCGGCTCGCCGCGGCGCGGGCGGCGGTGACGGCGCGCGCGGAGGAGCTGAACCTCCCCCAGGAGAACCTGCTCGCCCCCGACACGGTGCGGCGGCTGTGCTGGGAGCCCCCGGGCGAGGCGTCCGAGGCCGCGGTCGAGCGGGCGCTGCGCGCCCTCGGCGCCCGTCAGTGGCAGGTCGAGCAGACGGCGCCGCTGCTGACGGCCGCGCTGTCGGCCGTCCCCTCCGACGTCTGACGGTCCCCGGTCCCCTCCCCCGCCCGGCGGAAGGAGGGGGGCCGGGCTTCCGCTCGCACACGGGTCCCACATAGGGTGATCCCCGTTGACAACCCAGGGGGGATGAGGAATGTCCTATCCGAACTATCCGAACCAGCCGTACCCGCCGCAGCCGCAGCCGCCGAACCCGTCCAACACGCTCAGCATCGTCGGCATCGTGCTCGGCTGCGTCGCCTTCCTCTTCTGCCCGCCGCTCTTCGGCATCGCGGGGATCGTCTGCGGTGTGATCGCCAACTCCAAGGGCGAGCGGCTGGCCAAGACCGCCATCGGGGTCTCCGCCGCGGGCCTGGTCGTCGGAGTGATCCTGGGCATCGTGGCCTTCCAGGGCATGTACGGCGTCTGAGTTCCCCGGGCGCGTACGGCGTCCGAGGCCGGCCGCGCACCGCCTCTCCGGGCCCGCCCCCTCCGGGGCGGGCCCGTGCTTCACCACCCGGCGGACCGGCCCACCGGACACCCGGGAGTGTGACGTGCGACTCCCTGGGAGAGGGGCTGTCCACCTTGGGGTTACCGGCAAGTAGCATAAGCTCCGGGAAGCGCGCCGTACGGCGTACCACCGCACCCCTGGAGGAGAGCCAACGTGCCTCGTACCGCTAGGGACGTCGTCTTCGTCGACGGCGTCCGGACCCCGTTCGGCAAGGCGGGCCCGAAGGGCATCTACCACGAGACGCGCGCCGACGACCTGGTCGTCAAGTGCATCCGTGAGCTGCTGCGCCGCAACCCGGACCTGCCCCCGGAGCGCATCGACGAGGTCGCCATCGCCGCGACGACCCAGATCGGCGACCAGGGCCTGACCCTGGGCCGCACCGCCGGCATCCTGGCCGGACTGCCGACGACGGTGCCGGGCTACTCCATCGACCGGATGTGCGCCGGCGCCATGACCGCCGTGACGACGACCTCCGGGTCGATCGCCTTCGGCGCGTACGACGTCGTGGTCGCGGGCGGTGTCGAGCACATGGGCCGCCACCCGATGGGCGAGGGCGTGGACCCCAACCCGCGCTTCGTCTCCGAGAAGCTGGTCGACCAGTCCGCCCTGTTCATGGGTATGACGGCGGAGAACCTCCACGACCGCTACCCGCACATCACCAAGCGGCGCGCCGACGAGTACGCCGTGCGCAGCCAGGAGAAGGCCGCCAAGGCGTACGCCGACGGCAAGATCCAGGCCGACCTGGTGCCGATCTCCGTGCGCCGCACCAACGAGGAGGCCGGGGAGACCGGCTGGGGCCTGGCCACCGCCGACGAGCCCATGCGCCCGGGCACCACCCTGGAGCAGCTCGCGAACCTCAAGACCCCCTTCCGCGCCCACGGCCGGGTCACCGCGGGCAACGCCGCCGGGCTCAACGACGGTGCCACCGCCTCCCTGCTCGCCGCCGAGGACGTGGCCCGCGAGCTGGGCCTGCCGGTCAAGATGCGCCTGGTCTCCTACGCCTTCGCCGGTGTGGAGCCGGAGGTCATGGGCGTCGGTCCGATCCCCTCCACCGAGAAGGCGCTGGCCAAGGCCGGTCTGTCGATCGGCGACATCGGCCTGTTCGAGATCAACGAGGCCTTCGCCGTCCAGGTGCTGGCTCTGCTGGACCACTACGGCATCGCCGACGACGACCCGCGCGTCAACCAGTACGGCGGCGCCATCGCGTTCGGCCACCCGCTGGCCTCCTCGGGCGTGCGTCTGATGACGCAGCTCGCGCGGCAGTTCGAGGAGCAGCCGCACGTCCGCTACGGCCTGACCACCATGTGCGTCGGCTTCGGCATGGGCGGCACCGTGATCTGGGAGAACCCCCACTGGGAGGGCAAGTGAACAACACCGCCGAACTGCTGAAGGGCGCAGCCGAGCTCTTCCCCGACGAGGTCGTCACCAGCGCCCACGTACGCCACCTCGACCTCCCCCAGGGCGCGGGCCGCTTCGCGCTCATCACCCTGGACAACGGCCTGGACCACACCAAGCCCACCACGCTCGGCCCGCAGTCGCTGGTCAACCTCGACAAGGCGATCGACCAGGTCGAGGCCGAGGCCGCCAGGGGCGAGATCGCCGGCGTCGGCGTGACCGGCAAGCCGTTCATCTTCGCCGTCGGCGCCGACCTCAAGGGCGTCGAGGTCATCAAGCGCCACGAGGACGCGCTGGCCATCGGCAAGGGCGGCCACGACGTCTTCAAGCGGCTGTCCTCCCTGGCCGTGCCGACCTTCGCCTACTACAACGGCGCCTCGATGGGCGGCGGCGTCGAGGTGGGCCTGCACTGCACCTACCGCACCGTCTCGCGGGCCATCCCGGCCTTCTCCCTCCCCGAGGTCTTCCTCGGACTGGTCCCCGGCTGGGGCGGCTGCACCCTGCTGCCGAACCTGATCGGCGCCGACCGCGCGGTCTCGGTGATCATCGAGAACTCGCTCAACCAGAACAAGCAGCTCAAGGGCGAGCAGGTCTTCGAGCTCGGCATCGCCGACGCGATCTTCGACGGCGCCGACTTCCTGGAGCAGTCGCTGATCTGGACCGCCTCGGTGCTCCGCGGCGAGCTCGAGGTCGAGCGCCCGGACGTCGACCGCGGCGAGGCCTGGGACCGGGCCGTCGCCCGCGGCCGCTCCATCGCCGACTCCAAGGTGCACGGCGCGGCCCCGGCCGCCTACCGCGCGCTGGACATCATCGCGGCGGCCAGGAACGGCGACCTGCGGCAGGGCTTCGACGCCGAGGACCGCGCCCTGGCCGACCTGATCATGGGCGACGAGCTGCGCAGCGGCCTGTACGCCTTCAACCTGGTCAACAAGCGCGCCAAGCGCCCGGCCGGCGCGCCGGACAAGAAGCTGGCCCGCCCGGTCACCAAGGTCGGCGTCGTCGGCGCCGGTCTGATGGCCTCCCAGCTGGCGCTGCTGTTCGCCCGCCGCCTGGAGGTGCCGGTCGTGCTGACCGACATCGACCAGGAGCGGATCGACAAGGGCGTCGCCTACGTCCACGAGGAGATCGACAAGCTCCTGCTCAAGGGGCGCGTCAACCAGGACAAGGCCAACCGGCTCAAGGCCCTGGTCACCGGCTCGCTGGACAAGGCCGCCGCCTTCGGCGACGCCGACTTCGTCATCGAGGCCGTCTTCGAGGAGATGGGCGTCAAGCAGCAGGTGTTCGCCGAGGTCGAGGCGGTCGTGCCCGAGCACGCCATCCTGGCCACCAACACCTCCTCGCTGTCGGTCACCGAGATGGCGGGCAAGCTCAAGCACCCCGAGCGGGTCGTGGGCTTCCACTTCTTCAACCCCGTCGCCGTGCTGCCGCTGCTGGAGATCGTCCGCGCCGAGCAGACCGACGACGCCTCGCTGGCGACGGCCTTCGCGGTCGCCAAGTCGCTGAAGAAGACGGCCGTACTGGTCAAGGACGCCCCGGCGTTCGTCGTCAACCGCATCCTGACCCGCTTCCTGGGCGAGGTGCTGCGCTCCATCGACGAGGGCACCCCCGTCGAGGTCGCCGACCGGGCGCTGGCTCCGCTGGGCCTGCCCATGTCGCCGATCGTCCTGCTGGAGCTGGTCGGCCCGGCCGTCGCCCACCATGTGGCGGGCACCCTCAACGCCGCGTTCCCCGACCGCTTCGGCGTCTCGGAGAACCTGGGCCGCATCGTCAAGGCGGGCAAGCGCAACCTCTACGTCTATGACTCCGGCAAGCCTGAGCTGGACCCGGAGGTCGCCGCCCTGTTCGAGACCGGTGACACGGTGCTGACCGAGGAGCAGGTCCGCGAGCGCGCGCTGAACGCGATCGCCGGGGAGATCCGCCTGATGCTCGACGAGGGCGTCGTCGCCGAGGCGCAGGACATCGACCTGTGCCTGATCACCGGCGCGGGCTGGCCCTTCCACCTGGGCGGCATCACGCCGTACCTGGACCGCGAGGGCGTCTCCGAGCGCGTCGCCGGCAAGCGGTTCCTGGAGCCGGGCGTGGCGAGCGTCCCGAACTGACGCACCGGGGCGGCTCCCCGCTGCCCCGCCCCACGGCGCCCGTCCGCACCCCGAGTGCGGGCGGGCGCCGCCGCGTGCGCGGGGGTCAGGCGCGTGGACAGGGCTCCGGGACGGTGGCCGGGCGGTGTTCAGGCCGTGGCCGGGCGGTGGCCGTGGCACCCTTGGGCCATGCCCGAACGCCTGCGCCCCCTGCTCGTCGTGGACGCCGCCAATGTGGTCGGCTCGGTGCCGGACGGCTGGTGGCGGGACCGGCGCGGCGCCGCCGAGCGGCTGCGGGACCGGCTCGCGGCACGGGCGGCGGACCCGGACGGCGCAACGGGCGAGGTCGGGGAGGGCAGAGACGGCGAGGGCGGGGACGGCGAGGGCGGGGACGGCGAGGAGATCGTGCTCGTCGTGGAGGGCGCCGCCCGCGGGGTGGCCTCCGTGCCCGGGGTACGGGTGGTGGAGGCGCCCGGCAGCGGGGACGACCGGATCGTCGAGCTGGTGGCGGCCGAGGGCCGCGGCAGACGCTGCACGGTGGTCACCGCCGACCGCGGGCTGCGCGAGCGGGTGGCGGCGCTGGGCGCCCGGGCGGCCGGTCCGCGCTCGGTGCGCTGACTCCCCTCGCGGCTCAGCGGGCGCCGGCCGCGCCCCCGCCTCCGCGCTCCTGACGCTCCCCGGTCTCCCTGCTCTCCCCGCGCTCCGGTCGCAGCACGTACACCACGGCCCCGTCCACCCGCTCCACGCGCTCGTAGTGCGCCGCGAGCAGGTAGCGCAGCGTCGGCATCCGGGAGGGGGCGTACGGCTTGCCGCGCGAGTCGTCGACGATCACCTTCGGCGGGTCCTCGGACAGCTCCGCGTGGAAGGTGCGCCAGCCGCCCTCGACGCCGTACCGCTGGCCCACCCGGTGCCCGTCCCGGCCGCCGCTGAAGTTGGTGAGCAGACCGGCGGTGAGATAGCGGCTGGCCGGGGTGCGGTCGGCCAGCCAGTAGCCCTCCGGGTGCATGCCCCACAGCAGGACCTTCTCCTGCGGCCCGGCGTGCCGCCGGGCGGCGTCGGCCACCTTCCGGGCGTGGTCCAGCTCCCCGCTGCCGGCGACCGCGCTCCAGCCCAGGAACAGCGCGCACGACAGCGCCGCGCACAGCGCGGACCGGAGCGCCCACCGGCCGCCCAGCAGATGCAGGGCGCCCGCCCCCAGCAGGGCCAGCGGCGGCAGCAGCTGGAGGTAGTAGTGGCCGAAGAAGTGGAAGCCGGAGACCACGGCGACCGCGGAGGCCGCCAGCCAGGTCCACAGGTCGGCCGTCAGGACCTGCCGGCGTCCCGGCGGGCGTCGCCGCAGCGCCGCCGCCAGCGGCACCAGCAGCCCCGCGGACCCCGCCGCCGCGATGGCGGTGTTGCCCAGGCCCCGGCCGAGCACGTGCAGCTCCGAACCGGTGAAGGAGGCGTACGCGCCGGAGCCGGTGACCGTCCAGAACAGGAAGCGGGACCAGCCGCAGGCCGCGGCCACCGCCGCCACCGGCAGTACGCAGCCCGCGCCCAGCCGGAGCAGCGCCGCCCGCCGCGGGTCGCCGGACGGCACCGAGCGCCACAGCAGGAACAGCACCGGCAGCAGGACCGCGCCGCCCGTCTGCTTGACCAGGAAGGCGCCGGCGACCGCGAGGCCCGCGGCCGTCCAGCGCCGCCGGTCGGCGCACCAGAAGGCCGCCGCGGTGAACGGCAGCATGAAGACCTCGAAGTTCGCCGCCTGCGCGTCCTCGGGGTTCAGGCCCACCGAGGCCAGGACGAACAGCACGCCGGCGGCCCAGGCGGCCCGCTCGCCCCAGCGACGGCGGGCCAGGGAGGCCAGCAGCGCGGCGGTCGCCGCCACGGCCGCCACCGCCGCCGCCTTGACCGGCCACAGCGAGGCGTCGCCGAAGAGGGCGAAGGCGCCCTGGTACAGCCAGGGCACCAGGGGCGGTTTGCGGTCCACGACGGTGTCGTAGAGCACTCCGCCGTCCGCGAGCATCCGGGCCTGGGTGGCGAGGAAGCCCTCGTCGGGGTTCCACAGCGGGCGCAGGAAGGACGGGAGGCGGGTGAGCGCGGCCAGCAGCACCAGCACGGGCAGCAGCCGGGGCCACAGCGGCCGGGGACGGCGCGCGGCCGCCGGCCGCTCCGCCCGCGGGGCCGGGGGCCGCGCGGGCAGCGTGGACCGCGGCGGTTCGGGGGCGGTCGGCATGGGCTCAACCTATCCGGATCCGCCCGGCCCGCTCCCGCACGGCGGGAGCCGTGCGGGAGCGGGCCGGGGATCGGTCGCGGGCGGGGTCAGTCGCGGGTGCTCTCCGTGCCGAGGCCGGCCGTACGCTCGGTGCCGTAGCGGCCGTCGAGCTTGGCCACCAGGCCGGTGACCTGCCGGGCGATGTCCGGCGCGGTCAGGCCGATCTCGGCGAGCACCTCGCCGCGGGAGGCGTGGTCCAGGAACTTCGGGGGGATGCCGAAGTCGCGCAGCGGCACGTCCACGCCCGCGTCGCGCAGCGCCTGCGCGACGGCCGAACCGACGCCGCCCACCCGGCTGTTGTCCTCCACCGTGACGACGACGCGGTGGCGGTCCGCCAGCGGTGGCAGCGCCTCGTCGACCGGCTTGACCCAGCGCGGGTCCACCACGGTGGCGGAGATGCCCTGCCTGTCCAGCAGGTCGGCGACCTCCAGGCACATCGGGGCCAGCGCGCCGACCGAGACCAGCAGCACGTCCGGCCGCTCGCCCTCCTCCGTCCGCGCCTCGCGCAGCACGTCCATGCCGCCGACGGTGGAGACGGCGGGTACGGACGGGCCGACGGCGCCCTTGGAGAAGCGCACCACCGTCGGGGCGTCCTTCACCTCGACGGCCTCGCGGAGCTGGGCGCGCAGCTGCTCGGCGTCGCGCGGGGCGGCGATCCGCAGCCCGGGGACGACCTGGAGGATCGACATGTCCCACATGCCGTTGTGGGAGGCGCCGTCGGTGCCGGTGACCCCTGCCCGGTCCAGCACGAAGGTCACGCCGCACCGGTGCAGGGCGACGTCCATCAGCACCTGGTCGAAGGCCCGGTTGAGGAAGGTGGCGTAGACGGCGAAGACCGGGTGCAGTCCGCCGGTGGCCAGTCCGGCCGCCGACACGGCGCCGTGCTGCTCGGCGATGCCCACGTCGTAGACGCGGTCGGGGAACGTCTCGGCGAACTTCTGCAGGCCCACCGGCTGGAGCATCGCGGCGGTGATGGCGACGACGTCCGTGCGCTCGCGGCCGAGTTTCACCATCTCGTCGCCGAAGACCGAGGTCCAGTCGGCGCCGGAGGCGGCCACCGGCAGCCCGGTGTCGGGGTGGATGACGCCGACGGCGTGGAAGCGGTCGGCCTCGTGCTGGACGGCGGGCTGGTAGCCGCGGCCCTTCTCGGTCAGGCAGTGGACGATGACCGGGCCGCCGAAGCGCTTGGCGCGGGTCAGGGCGGACTCCAGGGCCGCTATGTCGTGGCCGTCGATGGGGCCGAGGTACTTCAGGCCCAGGTCCTCGAACATGCCCTGCGGGGCGATGACGTCCTTGATGCCCTTCTTGGCGCCGTGCAGGGTCTCGTACAGCGGCCTGCCGACGACCGGGGTGCGGTTGAGCAGCTCCTTGCTGCGGGCGAGGAAGCGCTCGTAGCCGTCGGTGGTGCGCAGGGTGGCCAGGTGGTTGGCCAGGCCGCCGATGGTGGGCGCGTAGGAGCGCTCGTTGTCGTTGACGACGATCACCAGGGGGCGGTCCTTGGCGGCGGCGATGTTGTTGAGCGCCTCCCAGGCCATGCCGCCGGTGAGCGCGCCGTCGCCGATGACCGCGGCCACGTGGTGGCCCTCGCGGCCCAGCACCTGGTTGGCCTTGGCCAGTCCGTCGGCCCAGCCCAGCACGGTGGAGGCGTGGGAGTTCTCGATGACGTCGTGCTCGGACTCGGCCCGCGAGGGGTAGCCGGAGATGCCGCCCCTGGCCCGCAGCCTGGAGAAGTCCTGCCGCCCGGTGAGCAGCTTGTGGACGTAGCTCTGGTGTCCGGTGTCGAAGAGGATTCTGTCCCTGGGCGACTCGAAGACCCGGTGCAGGGCGATGGTCAGCTCGACCACGCCCAGGTTGGGCCCGAGGTGACCGCCGGTCTTCGAGACCGCCTCGACGAGGAAGGTCCGGATCTCCCGGGCGAGCTGGTCGAGCTCTTCGGGGGTGAGCCGGTCGAGATCGCGCGGTCCCGTGATGCGGGTCAGCAGAGCCACCCGTGCCTCCTTGCTGGTCGAGCCGTACGGGCTTGTGCCGATCCGATGAGTCTAATGTTCCGATCCTCCGGCCGTGCGACGGCCACCGCGTTGCCGCCGTCCGGGTGTGTCGCGGCGTGTCGCGGTGCGGCACGGGGAGGTGCGGGGATGCCCGGGGCGCCCCGGGCCCTCGCGGGACCGGGGCGCGTACGCCCGGTGCCGGGCCCCCGGAGCGGGGGCCCGGCACCGGGCGGAGCGGGAGGGCGGGCGTGCGGTCAGCTCCGGCCCGCCGAGCGCTGGGTGCGCCGGGAGACCGAGTCGATGACGACCGCGGCCAGCAGCACCGCGCCCGTGATCATGTACTGGACGGCGGCGGCGATGCCCAGCAGCGCCATGCCGTTGGCGATCGAGCCGATCACCAGCATGCCCAGCAGCGCCGACCACACCGAGCCGCGTCCGCCGAAGAGGCTGGTGCCTCCGATGACCGCCGCGGCGATGGCCTCCATCAGCAGGTTGCCGCTGCCCGCGCCCTGGTTGGCGGCCAGGATGCGGGAGGCGATCATCAGTCCGCCGAAGGCGGCCATGGTGCCCGCGATGGAGAAGACCGAGATGCGCACCAGCTCGACGTTGATGCCGGCGCGGCGCGCCGCCTCGGTGTTGCCGCCGAGCGCGAAGACCTTGCGGCCGTAGGAGGTGCGCTTGAGGACGAAGTCCAGCGCCACCAGCACGACCAGGAAGATCAGCAGCGCCAGCGGCATGCCCCGGTACTGGTTGAGCATGTGGGCGGCGCCGAAGGCCAGCAGCGCCAGCACCGCGGTGCGCACGGCGATCTCGCTCACCGGGCGGGCGGGGATGCCGGCCGCGGTGCGGCGCCGGGCGCCGAGGAACTGGACGGCGAAGAAGACGCCGACCGCGACCGCCGCAGTGCCGTAGGCGACCGCGATGTCGGTGAAGTAGTGGTTGGAGAGGGTGCCGACCAGGCCGTCGCGGTCCAGGTTGATGGTGCCGTCGGTGCCGAGCACCCGCAGCATCAGGCCGTTCCAGGCGAGCAGGCCCGCCAGGGTGACGACGAAGGCGGGGACGCCGATCTTCGCGAAGAAGTAGCCGTGGAAGGCTCCGACCATCGCGCCGGTGAGCAGCGCCAGGACGACCGCCAGCCACTCGTTCACCCCGTTGTTCACCGCGAGCACGGCGAAGACGGCGGAGGCCAGGCCGCTGACCGAGCCGACCGACAGGTCGATCTCGCCCAGCAGCAGCACGAAGACGATGCCGACCGATATCAGGCCGGTGCCGACGATGTAGACCGACAGGTTGGAGAGGTTCTCGGCGGACAGGAAGGCCGAGTCCTGCATCTGGAAGATCGCCCAGATGAGGATCAGGCCGACGACGACCGGGACGGAGCCCAGTTCGCCGGTGCGCATCTTGCGCTTGAAGTCGGTCCAGTAGCCCGCCAGGCCCTCCTCGCGCACGAGCAGCCGCGGGTCGACGGCGGGCGTGGCGCCCGCGGCGGCCGCGCCGTTGCCGGAGGCCGGGGCTGTGTTCCTGGCGTCCTCGGAGTTCTCGGAGTTCTTGGAAAGCTTGGTTTCACTCACGGTCGGCTCCCCGCGGTACGCGCCTTGCGGCGGGTCACGGCGTTCTCCGTGGCGCCGGTGATGGCGGAGATGATCTCTTCCTGGGATGTGCTGGCGACGTCGAAGACGCCGTTGTTGCGGCCGAGCCGGAGCACCGCCACCTTGTCGGCGACCGCCTTGACGTCCGCCATGTTGTGGCTGATGAGGATGACGGCCAGGCCGCGTTCGCGCAGCCTCTCGACCAGGTCGAGGACCTGGGCCGTCTGCTCGACGCCGAGGGCCGCGGTGGGCTCGTCGAGGATGACGAGCTTGGGCTCGCCCAGCATCGAGCGGGCGATCGCGACGACCTGCCGCTGTCCGCCGGAGAGGGAGGCGACGGGGATGCGGACGCTGGGGATGCGGATCGACAGGGTGTCGAGCAGTTCCCGGGCGCGGCGCTCCATCTCGATCTCGTCGAGGACGCCGGAGCGCAGGATCTCGCGCCCGAGGAACAGATTGCCGACCACGTCGAGGTTGTCGCAGAGCGCGAGGTCCTGGTAGACGGTCGCGACGCCCAGCTCCTGGGCGTCGTGCGGCCGGTTGACCTCGACGGCTCTGCCTTGCCACTCGAAGACGCCCTCGTCGGCGGGGCCGACGCCGGCGATCGTCTTCACGAGGGTGGACTTTCCGGCGCCGTTGTCGCCCACCAGGGCGACCACCTCGCCGGCGTGGACCTCCAGATCGACGTCGGTGAGCGCCTGAACGGCACCGAAGCGCTTGGAGATTCCGCGCAACGCCAGTACAGGCGTAGCGGACACGTGAACCAACTCCTAGGACGGGACGGGGTGGGGACCGTCCGGTGCCCGCGCCCGGCGGGGTCGAGGGGGCGCGGGCACCGGTGGGCCGGCGGACTGCCGGACCGTTACTTCAGGCCGGCCTTCTCGCACGCCTTGGCGTACTTGGCCGTGCAGATCTCCTCCACCGAGTAGAGGCCGTCCTTGACCACGGTGTCCTTCAGGTTCTCGACGGTCACCGCGATCGGCTCGATCAGGGTCGCGGGAACGTCCTTGGTGGTCGCGCTGTCGACGGTGGTCTCGGTCTCCGGCTCCTCACCGCGGGCCAGGGCGACGGCCATCTCGGCGGCGGCGTAGGCCTCGGGCTGGAAGGGCTTGTAGACCGTCATGAACTGGTCGCCGGAGACGATGCGCTGGACGCCCGCCAGCTCGGCGTCCTGGCCGGTGACCGGCGGCAGCGGGTCGACGCCGGCGCTCTTGAGGGCGGTGATGATGCCGCCGGCCATGCCGTCGTTGGCGGAGTAGACGCCGACGATGTTCCCCTTGCCCAGGGAGGCGATGGCGCCGCTCATGTTCTTGTTGGCCTCTTCGGGCTTCCAGCCGGTGGTGTCGTAGGACTTGCCCACCTTGACCTTGCCGTCGAGGACGGACTTGGCGCCCTTCTTGAACATGGCCGCGTTGGGGTCGGTCGGCGACCCGTTCATCATGACGATCTGGCCGTCCTCGGCCTTGTCGCCGAGCTCCTCCAGCAGCGCGGTGCCCTGGACCTTGCCGACCTGCTCGTTGTCGAAGGAGGTGTAGGCGGAGATCGGGCCCTCGGCGAGGCGGTCGTAGGCGACGACCGGGATGCCGGCCTCGTCCGCCTTGGTGACCGAGCCGGCGATGGACTTGGCGTCCACCGCGTCCAGGATGATCGCGTCCACCTTCTTGGTGATCATCGAGTTCATCTGCTGCTGCTGCGTCGACGCGTCCTCCTTGGCGTTGACGTAGCTGACCTCGCAGTCGGAGCAGAGCTCCTTGATCCTCTTCTCGATGAGGGGCTTGTCGAAGTTCTCGTAGCGGGCCGTCTGGTCCTCCGGCAGCAGCAGGCCGATGGTCAGCGGGCCGTCCTTCTTCTTGTCGTCGCCGCCCGAGCCGTTGCCTCCGGCTTCCTTGGCACTGCCGCAGGCGGCGAGCGAGACGGCCATGGCGGTGGCGGCCACGGCCACGGCGGCACGGCGCAGTTGCGTGTTCATCCAGAACCTCCCTGACGAGGCCGCGTCACTGCGGCCGAGGTGGCAGGAAGTCAACTCGTAGTAACACCTGCCGTCAAGAAGTAAATTCTTAACGAGACAGCAACGATGCCATGCGTGAACAAAGTGAACGCAGAGTGGCAACGAGAGCGCTCTCGCCCTCATGACACGGGTACGGCGGCGCATCCGGCCTCCATCCGTCCCGTCCTTCTCTTCGTTTGTTTTCCGCGTCCCCCGACCCGGAATCGGCTCAGGCCCCGGCGGACGCCGCGACGGCCGGCACGCGCCCGGCGCCGTTCAGCGAACCGTCCAGCAGCGTAGAGTCGCCCATCTCGCTCAGCACCAGCGCCAGCGCGCCCAGCACCTCCGCACGGCCGCCCAGGGCGCCGGGCACCACCGTCAGCTGCCGGGCCGCGCTGGGGATGGCGTACCGGGAGACCGAGTCGCGGATCGGGCCGAGCACCAGCTCGCCGGCCTCGGCCAGATCACCGCCGAGCACGACGCGGCTGGGGTTGAGCAGGTTGCACAGGTTGGCGACGCCGCTGCCCACGTGCCGCCCGATGTCGGCCACCACCCGGCGGCAGCCGAGGTCCCCGGACCGGGCGAGCCTGACCATCTCGGGCATGGTCAGGTCGGGCCCGTGGCTGGAGTGCAGCAGCGGCAGGACGTAGCGGGCCGCGGTGAACGTCTCCAGGCAGCCCCGGTTCCCGCACCGGCACACCGGGCCGGACTCGTCCAGCGTGATGTGGCCGATCTCACCCGCGGTGCCGCCCGGGCCCCGGTAGATCTGACCGTCGATCACCAGGCCCGCGCCCACACCGCTGGCGACCTTGATGTACGCCAGGTCCCGCGCGCCGCGCCCGCTGCCCCACACCAGCTCGCCCAGCGCACCGAGGTTGGCGTCGTTGTCGACGTGGACCTCCACACCGAGGCGGGAGGCCAGCTCCTCGCGCGGGTTGGTCCCGGCCCAGCCCGGCAGGATGGTGCTGGAGCCCAGTACTCCGGTCTCGACGTCGATCGGGCCGGGGACGCCCAGGCCCAGCCCGATGACCTTCTCCCGGCAGAAGCCGGTCACCTCGATCAGCCGCTCCACCAGCCGCTCGGCCCGGTCGAAGCCCTGGGATGCGGAGGCGTCCACGTCGATCGGCTCGGACTCCTCGGCGAGCACCTGGTGGGCCAGGTTGCCGACGGCCACGCGCAGGTGGGAGTGGCCGAAGTCGACGCCGACGACGATGCCCGCGTCCCCCGACAGCGAGACGCTGCGGGCCCGGCGCCCTCCGGCGGAGGTCGGGGTGACCTCGACCGTGCCGTTGTCCTTCAGCTCCCGGACGATGTTGGAGACCGTCGCGGCCGACAGCCCCGTGGTCCGCGCGATCTCCGCCTGGGTGAGCGAGCCCGCGATGCGCACGGCCCGTACCACCCGCTCCAGATTGGCCCGGTGCAGAGAGGACTGCGACCCCGGAGTCTCCACGACTCATCCACTCCCGCCTCGACGGGCGGCTCGACGACCTGCCCGTCGGCCGCACCACGCCGACGAGGTGCGGCTTGTCTCCAATACGTGAACCATAAGCACAGCCTGAAGCGTTATCTCCCGTCAAGACCTTGAGCGGGGTGGGCGCTCGGATGTTACCTGCGCACGGACGGTGACGCCCTCGGCGCAAGGAGACGCGAGGAGGGGCGGGAGAGGGGTGGGGGAGGCGAGGAGGCGGCCACCGGGATGCGGTGGCCGCCTCAAGAGGACGGCGGGGCCGGCAGTGGCGGGCGGGCGCCTACTTCAGCGCGCCCGCGGTCAGTCCCGCCTGCACCTGGCGCTGGAAGACGACGTAGACGACGAGGATGGGCAGCACGGCCAGGGTCAGGCCGGCGAAGAGCCCGCCCCAGTTGCCGCGGTAGCCGGTCTGGGCCGCCAGGTTGGCCAGGCCCTGGGTGAGCACGTACTTGTCGGCGTCGCCGACGTGCACCACCTGGGGGATCAGGTACTGGTTCCACTGCCCCAGGAAGTTGAAGATCCCCACGCTTATCAGGCCGGGCTTGGCCATCGGCAGCATGACCTGGAAGAAGATCCGGCTGTGCGAGGCGCCGTCGATCTCCGCCGCCTCCGCGATCGAGGAGGGGAGGGTGCGGAAGAAGGCCGACATGAAGAAGACGGTGAACGGCAGCGAGTAGGCGATGTAGACCAGGATCAGGCCGTGGTAGGTGTCCAGCAGCGCGAAGTTCTTCATCACGAAGAACAGCGGCACCAGGGCGACGATGATCGGGAAGGCCATGCCGCCGACGAACAGGAAGTAGACCAGCCGGTTGCCGGGGAAGTCGTAGCGGGCCAGGACGTAGGCCACCATCGAGCCCAGCAGCATGGTGCCGACCACCGAGCCGCCCACCACGATCACCGAGTTGATCGTGTACTGGCCGATGTTCGCCTCGTTCCAGGCGAAGGACCAGTTGTCCCAGTGCAGGCTCTTCGGCAGCGACCAGGGGTCCTCCAGGATGGCGCCGGAGGACTTGAAGGAGTTCATCACCGCCCACAGCAGGGGCCCGGCGGCCATCACGGCCCACAGGACCAGGAAGGCGTGCGAGAAGGCGTTGAGGGTGCGCCCCTCCGTGCCGTCCCCGGCCCGCCCGGCGCCCGTGCCGGGCGGGTTCGCGGGCCGCTGCGGGCCGGCTGTGCCCTTGGTGAGGGCCACGGCGGTCTCCTCGGGGTCCCCCGGCCTCAGGGACGGCGACGGTTCGGCAGTGGTCATGGCTGGTTCTCCCGCTGGCCTGTCAGAACTCGATCCGGTCCTTGCTCCGCCCGAACGCCATCGCCGCCACGGAGAAGACCATGGTGACGATCAGCAGGGCCACGGCGACGGCGGTCGCGTAGCCGGCCTGTCCGTCCTGGAACGCCTTGTTGTACAGGTAGACCGGCGCGACGATGGTCGAGTAGGCGGGGCCGCCCGCGTTCACCGTCAGGATGTGCACCACGGCGAAGGCGTCGAGCGCCATGATGCCCATGTACACCCAGCCGGTCTGCACGGTGTCGCGCATCAGCGGCAGGGTGACGCGGAAGAACGTGGTCGTCCGGCCGGCGCCGTCCAGCAGCGTCGCCTCGTAGATCTCGCGGGGGATGGAGCCCATGGCCGCGGAGAAGAGCACCACGTAGAAGCCGACGTTCGCCCACACCATCACGACCACGACGCACCAGAAGGCCAGCCGGGGGTCGCCGAGCCAGCTCTGCTGCCACTCCCCCAGGCCGACGGCCGACAGTATGCCGTTGAGCAGGCCGCCGGCGGGGTTGAAGATGTACTTCCACAGCACCACGACGATCGCGATCGACAGCGCCTGCGGGAAGAAGTAGACGATCTTGTAGAAGCGCGAGCCGCGCACCCCCGCCACCGCCTCGCCCCGCCGGTGCCGGCCGCCGACGTTGAGCATGAAGGCGAAGAACAGGCCCAGGCCGAGGGTGATGACGGGCAGGACCAGCAGCAGCAGGACGTTGTGCCACAGCGCCTTGCGGAAGATCTCGTCCTCCATCAGCCGGCCGAAGTTGTCCAGCCCGACGAAGGCGAAGTCGCTGCTGAGGCCCGTCCAGTCGGTCAGCGAGTAGTAGAACGTCTGGAAGAAGGGCGACACGACCAGGACGCCGTAGAGCACCAGGGGCACCGCGAGGAAGCCCGCGACGAACCGGTACTTCAGATAGGTCCGGTGGTGGGGGGAGACGCGCCGCTCGCCCCGGCCCCCGCCGGGCCCTCCCGGCGGGGGCTCCGCTTCCTTGGTGGCCTCGGCAACCGCCGGGCTGTCACTGGCCATGCCGCCCTCGTCCCAATCTCCGTGTTCCGGTTGTTCCGGCTGCTCCCGGGGCCTGCCGGGAGCCGACCCTCAGCGGGCCCGGCTCACGCGTGCTTGTACTTCCTGACGGAGTCGTCCTTGGCCGTCCGGTCGGCGTACTCCTGGCACTTGTTCATGGCCTCGGCCGGCTTCATCCGGCCGGCCAGCAGCTCGGCGAGCACCGAGCCGATCTGCTCCTTGTGGAGGGTCTGGTACCAGTCGAAGATGCGCGGGTTGACCACGTTGTCCCCGGCGTCCTTGAGCGCCTGGCTGGAGGAGGCCAGACCGGGGGACATCTCCATGCCGTCGGTGGCGCCGGCCACACAGGTCAGCGACTTCACCAGCCGGGAGAAGTTCTGCGCCGACTCCTTGCTCAGCATGATCCGCAGCAGTTCCATGCCGCCGGCCGGGTTCTTGGCCTGCGCGGGCACGATGAACGGCTCGCCGGCCTGCGCCCACAGGGTGCCGAAGGGCATCTTGTCGGAGTCGTCCAGGCCGGTGACCGCCCCGCAGGCCATGTCGAAGTCGGCGGGCGTGGTGTCGGCGGCCTCGTTCTCCACCCAGGAGCCGTTGGGGATGAAGATGCACTTGCCCTTGGTCCACTGGGTCTGGGACTGGATGTGGTCCAGGCCGGGGGTTCCCCGCAGGATGTAGCCCTTGGCGGACAGCTCGTGGTAGGCCTCGAACGCGCTCTTGACCGCGCCGTGCTTCCAGGCGTTCGGCTCCAGGTTGTCGATGGCGTCCAGGACCTCCCTGCCGCCGATCTTCCCGATGAACGGGTAGAGGGTGAAGGGGATGTAGTACGGGTGCTGGCCGGCGTACGTCCAGCCCGCGATGCCCTTCTTCTTGGCCTTGGCGCACAGGGCCAGCATCTCGTCCCAGGTCTTGGGGTACTCCCAGTCGTTGTCGGCCAGCAGCTTCTTGGAGTACCACTGGCCGTAGACGGTGTAGGCGTAGTTCAGGCGCCAGACCTTCTCGTCGCCGTACTGGCCCATCTCGATGGTGCCCGGCAGGAGGGTGTCGCGGACCTTGGTGTCCGGGTCGTCGACGGAGGGGGCGTCCAGCAGGGGGCTCAGCTCGGCGAGCTGGTCCTTGGCGATCAGGGTGGCCGCGTCCATCTGCTCGGCGCCGGAGTTGTCGATGAGGTCGGGCGGGTTGCCGCCGACCATTCTGGGCTGGAGGACCGAGCGGATCTTCTGGGTGGCGGTCAGCTTGACCTTGCCGTAGCTCTTCTCGTAGATCTCGGCGGCGTCCTTGCCGTACTGGGTGCCGAAGCCGCCGTCGAAGATGACGAAGTCCAGGCCGGCGTCCTTGTTGACGCCCAGCGGGTTGTCCTTGGTCTTCTGGCCCTTGGCGACCTCGGTGTCGCTCCCGCTGTCGCTGCTGGCGCAGGCGGAGAGCGCGCTCATGGCGGGGACGGCGATCAGGCCGGCCGCGGTGGCCCGCTTGATCAGATCACGACGGTTGACATCGGTGGATCCCATGCTCAAGTCCTCGCCTTCTGTAAAGGACTCAGGCGGTGTGCCGGAACCTCGGACACCGCTTGTGAGTTGAAGCTGAGTTGTGCGGGATGTAACGCCGGGTCGTGCGGAGCTGCGCCGGGTCTCGCCGATGCCCGCCCTCCCCCGGTGCCACGACCCTCCGGCCTTCGTCTTCTCATATGACCGCTCGGACGCCGACAGGTATAGTCCACTTTCCTTCCGGTGGGCAAGATCGGTGCGCGTTCGGGTGCCAGTCTTTCCCGAGTTGAGACCTCCGGGAAACGCGGCGGGGCCGCACCTCCCACCATGGGAGGTACGGCCCCGCCGTCACCGCTTGAACGCTGCCCGCCGCCCGGTCACCCGGGTGGCGGGCAGCGGCCTCTCACTCGCGGGTCACCTTGCGGATCACTTGCGGATCAGCGAGCGCAGCACGTACTGCATGATGCCGCCGTTGCGGTAGTAGTCCGCCTCGCCGGGGGTGTCGATGCGCACCGTGGCGTCGAACTCCACGCCGGTGTCGGTGGTCACCTTCACCGTGCTCGGGATGCCGCCCTCGTTGAGCGCGGTGATGCCGCTGATGGAGAAGGTCTCCTCGCCCGTCAGGCCCAGCGACTCGGCCGAGGCGCCCTCGGGGAACTGCAGCGGCAGCACGCCCATGCCGATCAGGTTCGAGCGGTGGATGCGCTCGTAGCTCTCGGCGATGACGGCCTTGACGCCCAGCAGCGCGGTTCCCTTGGCCGCCCAGTCGCGCGAGGAGCCCGAACCGTACTCCTTGCCCGCCAGGACGACCAGCGGGATGCCGGCGGCCTGGTAGTTCTGGGAGGCGTCGTAGATGAAGGAGACCGGCCCGCCCTCCTGCGTGAAGTCGCGGGTGTAGCCGCCCTCGGTGCCCGGCGCGATCTGGTTGCGCAGGCGGATGTTGGCGAAGGTGCCGCGGATCATGACCTCGTGGTTGCCGCGGCGCGAGCCGTAGCTGTTGAAGTCGCGGCGCTCCACGCCGTGCTCGGTGAGGTACTTGCCGGCCGGGGTGTCGGCCTTGATGGCGCCGGCCGGGGAGATGTGGTCGGTGGTGACCGAGTCGCCCAGCTTGGCCAGGACGCGGGCGCCGGAGATGTCCTGCACCGGCTCCGGGTCCATGCCCATGCCCTCGAAGTACGGGGGCTTGCGGACGTAGGTGGACTGCGGGTCCCACTCGAAGGTGTCGCCGGTGGGGACCGGCAGCGCCTGCCACTGGGCGTCGCCCGCGAAGACGTCCTGGTAGGAGGTGGCGAACATGTCCTCGCCGATGGCGGAGGCGACGACGTCGTTGACCTCCTGCTCGGAGGGCCACACGTCCTTCAGGAAGACCGGGTTGCCGTCCTTGTCGGTGCCCAGCGGCTCGCGGGTGATGTCGGTCTTCATCGAGCCCGCGATGGCGTACGCGACGACCAGCGGCGGGGACGCCAGGTAGTTCATCTTGACGTCGGGGTTGATGCGGCCCTCGAAGTTGCGGTTGCCCGAGAGCACCGAGGTCACGGCCAGGTCGTTGTCGTTGACGGCCTTGGAGACCTCCTCCGGCAGCGGACCGGAGTTGCCGATGCAGGTGGTGCAGCCGTAGCCGACGAGGTTGAAGCCCAGCTTGTCCAGGTACGGGGTGAGGCCGGCGCGGTCGTAGTAGTCCATGACGACCTTGGAGCCCGGGGCAAGGGTGGTCTTGACCCACGGCTTGCGGGTCAGGCCCTTCTCCACGGCCTTCTTGGCCACCAGGGCGGCGGCGACCATGACGTACGGGTTGGAGGTGTTGGTGCAGGAGGTGATCGCGGCGACGGTGACGGCGCCGTGGTCCAGCTCGTAGGTCGTGCCGTCGGGGGCGGTGACGGTGACCGGGTTGGAGGGCACGTCGTCGGCCGGGCCGTCGGCGTGCTGCGGGGCGCCGGCCCCGTTCTCCTGGTGTCCGTAGGCCGGGGCGTCGGAGGCCGGGAAGGACTCGGCGCTGGCCTCGTCCACCGGGGAGGCCACGCCCGCGGGCCGCTCCTGCTGGGGGACGCCCGGCTTGCGGTCGTCGCCGCCGGTGACGCCGGCGGAGACGTAGTTGCGGACGTCCTTCCTGAACTGCTGGGCGGCCTCGGCCAGGACGATGCGGTCCTGCGGGCGCTTGGGGCCGGCGATGGAGGGCACGACGGTGGAGAGGTCGAGCTCCAGCTTCTCGGAGAAGTCCGGCTCGGCGGCCGGGTCCAGCCACAGGCCCTGCTCCTTGGCGTACGCCTCGACCAGCGCGATCTGCTGCTCGGAACGGCCGGTCAGGCGCAGGTAGTTCAGGGTCTCGCCGTCGATGGGGAAGATCGCGGCGGTGGAGCCGAACTCCGGCGACATGTTGCCGATGGTGGCGCGGTTGGCCAGCGAGGTGGCGGCCACGCCCTCGCCGTAGAACTCCACGAACTTGCCGACCACGCCGTGCTTGCGGAGCATCTCGGTGATGGTCAGCACCAGGTCGGTGGCGGTGGTGCCGGTGGGCAGCTCGCCGGTCAGCTTGAAGCCGACCACACGCGGGATGAGCATGGAGACCGGCTGGCCCAGCATCGCGGCCTCGGCCTCGATGCCGCCGACGCCCCAGCCCAGCACGCCGAGGCCGTTGACCATGGTGGTGTGCGAGTCGGTGCCGACCAGGGTGTCGGGGTAGGCCTGGCCGTTCCGCACCATGACGGTGCGGGCCAGGTGCTCGATGTTCACCTGGTGGACGATGCCGGTGCCGGGGGGTACGACCTTGAACTCGTCGAAGGCGGTCTGGCCCCAGCGCAGGAACTGGTAGCGCTCGCGGTTGCGGCCGTACTCCAGCTCCACGTTCTGCGCGAAGGAGTCCGGGGTGCCGAACTTGTCGGCGATGACGGAGTGGTCGATGACCAGCTCGGCCGGGGCGAGCGGGTTGATCTTCGACGGGTCGCCGCCGAGCTCCTTGACGGCCTCGCGCATGGTGGCGAGGTCCACCACGCAGGGCACACCGGTGAAGTCCTGCATGATCACGCGGGCCGGCGTGAACTGGATCTCCTGGCTGGGCTGGGCCTGGGAGTCCCAGCCGCCCAGGGCCCGGATGTGGTCGGCGGTGATGTTCGCGCCGTCCTCGGTGCGGAGGAGGTTCTCCAGGAGAACCTTCAGGCTGTACGGCAGCCGGGCGGAGCCCTCGACCTTGTCCAGCCGGAAGATCTCGTACGACTCGTCGCCCACCTGCAGCGTGCTGCGGGCGTCGAAGCTGTTCGCCGACACGACAGTCTCCTTCAAGTGCATGGGTTCGCGCGTACCACCGCGATCCTGCCGCCCCGGGCCCCGACCGCTTCGCTCAGGCTCACCTAAGTCGGGGGTCGCCCGGCGAAGCCTCGGCGGACGCGGCGGCGGTACGTCTCTCGGTAGATATCTCGATGTCGAGATAACTCTAGTACATGGCGGCTCCACGGTCATGCCCCGCCCCGCTCCGGGTACCCGTGCAAGCGGCCCCAAGCGTCGGCACGGGCACGAGTCGGCCATGGAGCGGACCGGCGCATGCCCGATAAACGAGTGAAAGTACGAAGAAAACAGGAAGACACCCAAGCCCCAGATGTTGACATCTCATATCTGAGATAACATCACCCCCATGACCGACGACTACCTCATGCGCATCGGCAAGCTCATCCGCGACGCCCGCCAGCACCGAGGCTGGACCCAGGCCCAGCTGGCGGAGGCCCTGGCCACCAGCCAGAGCGCGGTCAACCGCATCGAGCGCGGCAACCAAAACATCAGTCTTGAGATGATCGCCCGTATCGGTGAAGCCCTGGACAGTGAGATCGTCTCACTGGGCTACTCCGGTCCGATGCATCTGCGGGTCGTCGGAGGCCGTCGTCTGTCCGGCGCCATCGACGTCAAGACCAGCAAGAACGCCTGCGTCGCCCTGCTGTGCGCCTCCCTGCTGAACTCCGGCCGCACCGTGCTGCGCCGGGTCGCCCGGATCGAGGAGGTCTACCGGATCCTGGAGGTGCTCGGCTCCATCGGGGTGCGCACCCGCTGGATCAACGACGGCGCCGACCTGGAGATCGTCCCGCCCGCCGAGCTGGACCTGGAGGGCATCGACGCCGACGCCGCCCGCCGCACCCGCAGCATCATCATGTTCCTCGGCCCCCTGCTGCACCGGATGGACCACTTCCGCATCCCCTACGCGGGCGGCTGCGACCTGGGCACCCGCACCGTGCAGCCGCACATGAGCGCACTGCGGCACTTCGGCCTGGAGGTCACCGCCACCGAGGGCACCTACCACTCGGTGGTGGACCGCTCCGTCCGCCCCACCCGCCCGATCGTGCTGACCGAGCGCGGGGACACCGTCACCGAGAACGCCCTGCTGGCCGCCGCCCGGCACGACGGCACCACCGTCATCCGCAACGCCTCCTCCAACTACATGGTCCAGGACCTGTGCTTCTTCCTGGAGGAGCTGGGAGTGCGGGTGGAGGGGGTGGGCACCACCACGCTGACCGTCCACGGCGTCCCCCACATCGACCGCTCCGTGGACTACTCCCCCTCCGAGGACCCGGTGGAGGCGATGAGCCTGCTGGCCGCGGCCGTGGTCACCGAGTCTGAGCTGACGGTGCGGCGGGTGCCGATCGAGTTCCTGGAGATCGAGCTGGCCGTGCTGGAGGAGATGGGGCTGGACCACGACCGCGGCGCGGAGTACCGCGCCGACAACGGCCGCACCCGCCTGGTCGACCTCACCGTGCGGCCCTCCAAACTGGAGGCGCCGATCGACAAGATCCACCCGATGCCGTTCCCCGGCATCAACATCGACAACGTGCCCTTCTTCGCGGCCATCGCCGCCAGCGCCCAGGGCAAGACCCTCATCCACGACTGGGTCTACGACAACCGCGCCATCTACCTGACCGACCTCAACCGGCTCGGCGGACGCCTCCAGCTCCTGGACCCCCACCGCGTCCTGGTCGAGGGCCCCACCCGCTGGCGCGCGGCCGAGATGATGTGCCCGCCCGCGCTGCGCCCGGCAGTGGTGGTGCTGCTGGCGATGATGGCGGCCGAGGGCACCTCGGTGCTGCGCAACGTCTACGTCATCAACCGCGGCTACGAGGACCTGGCCGAGCGGCTGAACTCGGTGGGCGCGCGCATCGACATCTTCCGCGACATTTGATGACCGAGTGCCGCCGCACCCGTTCTGACCTGCGATGCAATGGGTCAGGAAGGGCTGCGGCGGCATCCCTGGGACTTCTCCGGGGCCGTGCGCCCGCGCCAGGGCCCGGCCCCGGCTCGCGACACCGGCCGTTCAGCGCTGCAGCGCGGTCACCGGCTGGATCCGTACGGCGCGGACCGCGGGCAGCAGCCCGGCCAGGAGCCCGGCCACGACACCGCCCCCGGTGGCGGCCAGGGCGCTCCACACGCCCAGCACGGGCTGCCAGGAGTTCAGGAGCGACACCGACACGGTGACGAGGACGCCGGTCAGCGCCCCGATGAGCCCGCCGACTCCGCCCAGCATGGTGGTCTCGGTCATCAACTGCGCGAAGACGTGGACGCGCCTGGCCCCCAGCGCGCGGCGCAGGCCGATCTCGGGGACCCGTGCGGTGATCCCGGCGGTCGCCGCGTTCCCGATGGACACCGCGCCGATCGCCAGCGCGACGGCCGACAGCACGACGGCCATGCGGGTGACGCTGTCCTCCACGTCCCTGCGCAGGCTCTGCGGGTCCGGGGGTGCGAGGGCTCGCAGGTCCGTCGGGGCCGCCGGGGCGAGTGCGAGCGGCGCCTGCCGTCCGATCAGCTGAGCGGCGCCCGGTGCGGTCCGCACGATCACGTCCCGCTCGGGGGGCTGGCCGTCCGTGCTCGCGGCGAGCGGCTGCGCGGGGTCGAACGGCACGAGCGCCGCGGGCAGCATCTCCGGCCTGCGCTCGATGTCGTCGAAGATGCCGATCACGGTGAACGCCCTGTCCCCGATGAACACCGCGCCCCCGGTACGGGTGACACCGAGCCGGTCGGCCATCCCCGCGGGCAGCAGGACCACCCGCGAGCCCGTGCGGTCGTGGAAGGCGTCGAACGTCCTGCCCACGGTGATGTGCGGCTCCACCGCGCCGAACGCGCCGGAGTCCATCCCGATCACGGTGCCGCTCACCGACGGGGCGGCGGGGTCGGCGCCGGCCGCGACGGCGCGTCCCTCCAGCAGGACCCGGCGGCCGGCCGCCTCCACCCCGGCCAGCGGCAGGAGGCGCCGCAGCGCCCGGTCGCTCTGCCACTCCGGTACCCCCTGCGCATCGCCGCCCGGCGGGCCGGGAGTGTCCGAGGCGGTGTCGTCGCGGTACGTCACCGTGACCTCGGTCGCGCGCTTGACGTCGAACGTCGCCGTGACCTGCTGGGAGAGGGTGGACGACAGGCCGAGCGTCGCCACGAACGCCGCCGCGCCCAGAACCGTCCCCATCGTGGTGAGCAGGGACCGGACGGGATGTCCTCCGACGGAGCGGAACGACTCCGTGAGCAGGTCCCGGAGCCGGAACCTGCCCTTCGCCAGCCCCGTTCCGCCGCGCTTCACCCTCCGCATGCCGGGCTCTCCAGCACGGTCCCGTCCCGGACGTCGAGTCCGCGCGTGCCCCGGGCGGCGACCTCGTCGTCATGCGTCACGACGACGACGGTTATCCCGTCGCGGTGGAGTTCGTCGAGCACCGACAGCACGTTGGCCGTGTTGACGGAGTCCAGGTTTCCGGTGGGCTCGTCGCAGAAGAGCACGGCGGGCCGCGCGGCTATGGCCCGGGCGATCGCGACCCGCTGGCGCTCTCCTCCGGAGAGCGTGCGCGGATCCGCGTCCCCGCGCGCCGACATCCCGATGCGGTCCAGCGCCTCGGCCGCGCGCTTCCTGCGCTCCTTCACCGGCCAGGGGCCGTAGACCATGCTCAGTTCGACGTTCTCCCTGGCGGACCGGCCGGGCAGGAGGTGGAAGGCCTGGAAGACGAAGCCGAACAACTGGCTGCGGATCGTGACGCGTGTCCGCTCGTCCACGTCGGTGGTCTCGACGCCCGCCGCCCGGTAGCTGCCCGTGGACGGGCTGTCCAGCAGCCCTAGGACGTTCAGCAGGGTCGACTTCCCCGCTCCCGAGGGCCCGGTGATCGTCACGTAGTCCCCGGAGCGGACCACGAGGTCCACCGGGTGCAGGGCGTGCACGGGAACCCCGTCGTCGTACGTCCGGCTCACGCCGGTCAGTTCCAGTACCGGCTGTCCGGCGCTCACGGTGTGCTCCTCTCCCCCGTCGTCCCCCCGGCCACGCCGACGACGACCCTGGTCCCGGCGGGCAGCGATCCCCCGACGGGGGTGACGGCGACCCACCCGTCGCCCGCCGCTCCGGTGCGCACCTCGACGTCGGCCGTGGCGTTCCCGTCCAGCACCGTGACGTACTGCTTGCCGTCGTGCCGCGCGTAGAGGGCGGTCACCGGTACGGCGAGGGCCTTCTCCGGTGCGGAGGTGCCGCCCACCGAGATCTGCACGGTGTGGTTGGGCGTGGCCGCCAGCGGCCTGCCGGTGAACTTCAGCAGTACGGGGTGGCCTCCGCCCGTCTCCCCGCCACCGGGCCTGTCTCCCACCGACTTCACCGTGGCCCGTGCGGTCCTGCCGCCCGACACCTTGTCGGCGATCTCGGCCGTGGCGCCGACCGGCACGCCGGGAAGCTGGTCGGCCGAGACCGTCGCCCTGACGACGTTCCGGCCGGCGTCCAGCGACAGGATGGTCGCGCCCGGCCGGTCGACGGTGTCCCCCACCCGCACCCGTACGGCGGAGACGGCGCGGCCGGGCCGGTCGATGCGCGCGAGGTGCCGCTTGGGCAGGAACGGTTCGGCGGTCGCCGCGGGAGGGGGCTCCGCGGCGCCGCCGTCCGCACCGGCTTCCGCACCGCCGTCCGCGCCGTTCCTCGCGCCGTCCCGCCCGTCCGCGTCCCCGGAGGCGGGACCGCCCCGCGGCGCGTCCCACGCGGGGACGGGATAGCCCCGGTCCCGGTAGAAGCGGCTCACGGCGGCCTGCGTGGCCTGGTCGAACACGCCTCCCCGCGGCACGGTGTAGCCCAGTCTCGCCAGCACGGCCTGGACCTCCCGCACGTCCGGCCCCGACATCCCGGCGGTGATGTCCCGGTACATCGGGAAGTCCGTGACCACCGCGAACACCGGCTCACCGGCGATCTCCAGCACGACGGCCCCCTCCGCCAGCCGGGCGCCCGGCCGCAGCGGGGCCGCCGTCACGACCGCCGGATCGCCCGGAAGCTCGACCGGGGCCCGTACCGGCTCCGAGGGGCCGGGCTCCACCTTCCCCCGGAGCAGCACCGAGGTACGGATCACCCGCCGCTCCACCTCGGTCGTCACGAGGGACGCCTCGGGCGGCCGTGCGTCGGCCACGGCCTGCTCCGGGGACTTCAGCCCCGAACCGGTCATCACGCCGGTCAGGCCGGCCACCACCGTCACCGCGGTGAACCCGACGACGCCGACCACCCAGGTCCGGCGGCGAGGGCGGGGGCGAGCCGTGTCCGGGGGCCCGCCCAGGACTTCGTCCCGGTCCTCCCCCGCTCCCATCTCCACGGGCCCGGTCATCCGTCCAGCGCCTTCGCCGCGCGCTTGGCCGCCGCCTTGATCTTCGGATTGAGCTCGCCGAACTCGACGGCGTGGTCCTCGACGATCTTCTGCTGCGCCTCGCGGTTGACCCGGTCGATCTCCGTGAAGAAGCCGGTCTCCTTGCGGCACCGCACCATGGCGACCGCCAGACGGGACTCCCCTTCCGTCGGTACGTACCTGCGGTCGGGGTCCGGCGGTCCGACCGCGACGGTTCCCGGCTTCCGGCGCGGCTTCCACCGCGGGGCCTCCGGTTCGTAGGCGCCGAGGGGGACGTCGAAGCGCTCGTGGGGGTTGGGGTCCTTCTTGTACGCGTCCCGGCTGTCCGGTTCGAAACCCTTGGCGGCCAGGCAGTCCAGAAGGCGGTCGGCGGTCTTGACCTCGACCGGTTGCAGCTTCTGCCAGATCTCCCTGTTCAGGGAGTTGCCGAGCTGCTCGACGTAGGTGGCGAGCAGGTCCCGGCTCGTGCCGAGGGTGCGTTCGCCCCGGGCCCTGCAGGCGTCCAGCGCCCGGTCGAACCCCACGTCGAAGCTGACCACCGGCGCGGGCGCTCCGGGCACCGGACCGTGGAAACCGTTCGCGCGGGCCTCGTCCTCGGTTCTGGGACGGAACGGCGGCTTCACCAGATCGGCGAACATGTTCTCCCCGAGCCGGTCCCCGGTGTCGACGAACTGGGGGTAGCCGGCATCCTCCATGCAGCTCGCCTGGAGTTGGCGCTCGGCGTACAGGATGAAGGTGACGTCCTGCCCCAGGTAGAGATCGAACGGCATGGTCGATCCGGGCGAGGCGGCAGGCAGCGGGGCGGCTTCGCCGCCGTCGTCGGCAGCGCACGCCGACGACGCCACGAGCGTCGCGACGGCTCCGGCGATGAGCAGCCTCTTCGGAGTGCGTGGCTGAGGTGACATCTGTTCTCCCAGGTGAGGGGGCCGGCGGGCGGTGCCGCCGGCCCCCGTACGGCTCGTCAGCAGCGCTTGTGCGAGGAGTTCTGCTCGTAGACCCCGTCGATGAGCTTGCGGACGCCGTAGTTGTTCGGGTCGTTGGCGACCCAGTCGGAGTTGCCCCAGTAGCCCACCTCCGCGTACACCCGCACGTAGCACGCGGTGTCCCGGTTCGCGATGGCCTCGGCGCAGTCCCAGAACCCGGTGGTCCTGTTGAGTTCCCTGCAGGTGCCGATGTGGCCCTGCCCGCTGCTCCACTGGTCGTCGTGGTGGCTGGAGTCGTCGTAGTAGTAGTGGCGCTGGTGACCGCACGCCTTGGTCCAGACGTTCTCGTAGTTGCCCGAGCCGTAGCAGTAGTTGCTCCAGGTGGAGGAGTAACAGATCTCCCCCGGAACGCAGTTGAGCCAGCCGTTGCCGGTGTCGGCTTGTGCGGGTGCCGCCCCGCCGATCAGCATGGCGGCGAACGCGAAAGCGGCCGCCACAGTGGCGGTCAGCTTTCTCAGGAGGCGACTCATCGAAATCCCTTCGGAAAGACGGATGGAGCGTTTGCGGACGCTTCCGGGCCGGTCAGCAGATGCGCTGGTGCGCGGAGTTCTTCTCGTACAGCCCGGGCAGGAAGTGCTCGTAGTTCACCGGGTAGTCCTCGTTGCCCGGCTTCGGCAGGAACGTCTGCTGGTAGCCGCCGTACCCGACGTGCTCGTGCACCCGGACCGAGCACTGTGTGTCCCGGTTGAGGATGTACGTGGCGTCGTCCCAGAACGCCCCGCCCTTGTGCCAGGAGTCGTCGTGGTGGTTGGAGTCGTTCCAGTAGAAGTGCCGCCTGCCGGGCCCACCGCTGTCGTGCGCCCATTCCTTGAAGCAGATCTCGCCGCGATTGCAGATGACGTATCCGTCACCCTGGTCGGCGGAGGCAGCCGGTGCCATGCCCATGGCCAGCCCCGCCACGGCGCTGAAACTGACGATCACCGCCGCTGTTCTTCCCGTTCCTCTTTTCACGGGCCGCTCCCTGAGAATGAGGTGTCCCGAATCCATCGGGCCTGCGATCGGCAATCCTTGTCCGTGGGCGTTCAGATGTCCCCGGTCGACCGGCCATACTCGGACTAGTCGTTCGAACAGGTCACGGCCCTTCTCCTGGCCGACTGTCCGGCCAGGTGGACCAGGTGCGTGCGGTTGCGGGCTCCCCACTTGGAGAGCAGGTTTCCCACGTGGTACTTGATCGTGCTCTCGCTCACATGGAGCCGCCGCGCGATCTGGGCGTCGGTGAACCCCTCGTTGATCAGGGGCAGAACCGCCTGCTCGCGCCCGGTCAGTTCCATGAACTGCCGGCTTTCGTCGACGGCCGCCCGGCCGGCCCGGGAGCCGGACCGGTGGCGCAGGAGCGCGGCGCCGACCGCCGGGCTCACCCAGCCGGCGTCGGACCGCAGCATCCTGACCACCGCGACAGCGTCCCAGCGCAGGTCGTCGCCGCAGACGAAGGACCGTACGCCCGCCTCCGCCGCGTACTCCACCACCTCGACCGCAGGAACCGTCAGGCTGAACAGGGCCAGTTCGGCCGCCGTCGCCTCCGTGAGCCCGCGAAGCCCGCCGAGCCAGTCGGTGAAGTTCCCGGAGCGCAGCGCGATGTCGGCCACGGCGACGTCGACGGCGCGGGTCCGGAGCAGGGCCGTCAGTTCCCCGGGACGGCCCACGGCCCCGACCACCTCGATCTCCGCGTTCACGCAGAGGTCGGCCCGCAGCCCCTCCCGTACGGCACGGTCCCGGATTCCGAAAGCGATGCGCGTACGCCCGGTACCGGACCGGGCCGCCCGGACTCCGGGCAGCGCATGTGATGCGTCCATGCAATCCCCCAAAACGGTAAGAACCTCAGGCGTCCGCAGGGACGCGCGGAGGGTCGGACTCGTGACGGCGGCTGACGCCGTGGCGCCCGCTCGCGGACGTACCGCCGCGCCGGGCCGGGAGCGTGCCGAGGTCCGGCCACGGCGCGGTGCGGGCAGGGCAGGAAGTGCAGGCAGGGCAGGAAGTGCGGGCAGGGCAGGAAGTGCGGGCAGGGCGAGAGGGAACGGGGGCCGGGCGGAGCGGGAGACGCCCGGCGCGTCGCCGGGGCGGGCGCCCACCGGATGTTCCGGCACCGCAGGTCCGGGCCCGCTGTCCCGGGCACCTGCGGCGTGGTGCGCCGCCCGCCGGCCGTACCGCGGTCGCGACGCGGTCCTCGCCGGCGCGGCCGGAACCGCTGCGGGCACGGTCGGCCCGGCGCCGGGGCGGGCGGAGGCGGTCTTCGGGATCAGGGACCGCGGCGCGTTCGCTCCCCCGCGCGGAGGTCCGTCAGCCTCCCGGCGCGCAGGCCACCGCGTCGACGCTCGCCACCGGTCGGCGTGGCGAGTCCGCGTACGCCGCCGGCACCGCCGCGGCTCTCCCCGTCGTTCTTCGCCAGACTCTCATTCCGCGTCTTCCCCCCGTGAACAGAAAGCGGAGACGGCCTCCGGCCGCCGCCGGATCGCCCGACCCCAGCGGCGACAGACCCATGAAACCCCAACGGCGGCGCGGAGAAGGCCGGTTGCCGCCCCGCAGACAATCGATGGACAATCCGCAGACATCGCCCACCGCGGCAGGCGGCGGGGTCGACATTCGAGGGATGCACATGGGAAGGCGCGAGAGGCCTATTGATCCGCGTGGCGGACCACTGGAGCAATTCGCCCATGACCTGCGCGCGCTGCGCCGGTCCGCCGGATCACCGTCGTACCAGGAACTCGCACGGCGCACACACTTCGCCGCGTCCACGCTGGCCGCTTCGGCGTCGGGGAAGAGGCTTCCCAGCGCCGCGGTTCTCGCGGCCTACGTCTCCGCCTGCGGAGGCGACACCGAGGAATGGGAGAAGCGCCGTCTGCGGACGCGCTCGCAGCTCGACACGGGGGAAGCGCCTTCCGGGAAGGCGGCCGCCGAGCCGGCCGCCGACGCCGTGCGCCAGGAGCCGGGGGCCGCCGTGCCCCGGCAGGGGACCGCCGGCGCAGCCGACGCGCCGGGGTCCCACCCGCCGGCCGGGACGGCGCGGACGGCGGGCGGAGGTTCGCGGCGCCGCTCCCTCCTCCTGCGACTGGTCGCCGTGGCACTGCTTCTGACCGCGGGCACGGCATCCCAGTCCCGCCACACGCCCGCCGCGGCGGAGAAGGACTTCTCCGCCTGGCTCCACCCCGCCGCGGACGTACCGCACCGCTACCGGTCCGTGATCGTCGAGGCGGGCACCATGTGCACCGCGCCCCAGGTGACGCCGGCACTCGTCGCGGCCATGCTGAAGGTGGAGAGCAACTTCGACGCCGGCCTGTACGATCCGGCAGCGCAGGAGTACGGAATCGCGCGCTGGACACCGCGGGTCCTCCGGTACTACTTACCCGAGGACCAGCAGCACCGGGTACCGGTGCCTCCCCTGGACCCCAGGGAGTCCATCCTGGCCCTGGGGCGGATGCTGTGCACACTGGCCCCCCAGCTCGAGGGCGTGGCGGGCGATCCCGTGCTCAATCTCGCCGCGGCGTACCGGACCGCCACGTTCGTGGTGCAGAAGGAGAACGGCGTCCCGGGCCGCATCCGCCCCTACACCGAGCGCGTGCGGGCCCACCTCATGGCGTACGCGCCCGAGAAGAAGGCGTGCCTGCCGTACGCGGCGACCCGGAGTTCGTACCCCGCGCCCTGCCCGCGGCCGCCGGAGCCGGCTGCGCGGTGACGTCCCGCCCCTGCCGGCTTCGGTGACCTCCGCGTGCGCGCCGCCCCCGCCACCGCGTTCGGCCGGCCGGGAGCCCGGGCCGTGCGACGGCGGCTGCCGTCCGTCCCCGCACCCGGGAGCGCCGGGGCGGGCCTTCGGTTGTACTGGACGGCCGCGGCACCCGCCGCGAAAGCCCCGGCTCCGGCCCCGGGCGCGGTGGCACCGGGGCCTGGGGCGGGACGAGGCGGGGCGGCGGCGGGATCAGCGGGTCAGCGGCGCTTGCCGAAGTTCTGGACCCACCAGGGCCCCCCGGCCTTCTCGCTCACCCCGACGCCGATGTCCTGGTAGGCGCAGTTGAGGATGTTCCTGCGGTGGCCGGGGCTGTTCATCCAGCCGTTCATCACCTGCTCGGGGGTCTCCTGCCCCCTGGCGATGTTCTCCGCCAGCGCGGACCAGGGGTATCCGGCGGCCTCGACCCGCGAGGCCATGGTGGAGCCGTCGGGGCCGACGTGGGAGAGCACGCCGCGCTCGGCCATGGTCCCGGCGTAGGTCCGGGCGGCGCGGGCCAGCCTCTCGTCCGCCGTCAGCGGCCGGCAGCCGGCCTTCGTCCGCTCGGCGTTGACCAGCCGGAGCACCTGCCGCGCGGCCGTACCGCCCGTCTCCGGCTCCGGCTCGGCGGGCCGGGAGGCGGTCGGTTCGGGCGCGGGGGTCTGCTCCGGCGCGGTGGGCCGCGGGGTGCCGGCCCCGCCGTCCGCCGGGGGCCGCGAGCCGAGGTCGACGGTCAGGCCGAACTTGTCCAGGACCTCGGTGACGGGCTGGAAGAAGGTGGTGCCGCCCCTGCCGCAGTCGCCGTTTCCGCCCGAGGTGAGGCCGACGGCGACGCTGCCCGCGAAGAGCGCTCCGCCGCTGTCGCCGGGCTGGGCGCACACGTTGGTGCGGATGAGGCCGTGGACCCTGCCCTGCGGGTAGTTGACCGTGGCGTTCAGCCCGGTGACGGTGCCGCCGTGCAGGCCGGTGGTGCTGCCGCTGCGCTGGACGCGCTGGCCGACGAACGCCTCGCCGGCACTGGTGATCTCCTGGCTCCCGCCGTTGTAGAGATTCACGGCGGCGGGGCGCGGGACGCCGGGGTCGTCGTACCGGATCAGCGCGTAGTCGTCGCCGGGGAAGCTGCTCTCCACGGCCTTGCCCACCCGCTGCCGCGAGGAGTCCCCGCTGCTCCAGGTGGCGCCCTTCCGCGTGCAGTGGCCCGCGGTGACGATGAAGTACTCGTCCCCCCTGCGGGCGTTGAACCCGGCCGAGCAGCGGGACCCGCCGGAGGTGATGGCGTCCCCGCCCGCGACGAAGGGCTCGAAGACGCCCTCCACCCGCTCCATCCGCGCCTTGCCGCCCAGCTTCGCGACCTTCTCGCGCAGCTCGCGCCACTTGTCCCCGGTCACGGTCGAGTCCACCGTGACCAGCACCTTGTTGGTGCGGGGGTCCACGGCCCAGGAGGTGCCCGGGGTGCGCGTGCTGCGGTCCAGCGACGACTTGGCCCTGATCAGCTCCTCGGTGGTGCTGTCGACCTCCTTCGCGACCGCCCCCGCCCCGCGGACCGCCGTCAGGTCGCCGCCGTCGACGACGTTGACGACCAGCTTCCTGGTGGCGGGGTCGTAGTAGGACCCGGCCGCCTCCCCGCCCAGCTTCGCCTCCAGCCGGTGGGCCAGGGCGCTCGCCTGGGCCGCGCTGAGGAGCGAGGGCGCGGGGATGGCGTCCGCCTCGGGCTGCAGCACGACGATCGCGGTGGCCGCCACGGACGCGGCGGCGGCGCCGATGGCCGTCTTCAGGACCATCGGCCGTCTGCGCGCCCGCCGTCCTCGCCGCTGCTTCACCTTCACAGATCCGCTCCGTTCATTCGTGGGGGGATCGCCCTGCGGCGACGTCCGGGGGGACGCTATCGCCGCAGATCAGCGAGGTGAGCGGGTTTCAAGGAGCCCTTAGGGGCAGCTGAGGAACAGCTAAGGCGGGCCACCCGCCCCCGGCTTCCCCGCCTGCGCTCCCCGCGGTCTTCCGGGACGGGGGGAGCGCAGGCGGGGAAGCCGGGGGAGGCGGAGCCAGGCACGGCGCCGCCTCCCGTGGGAGGCGCGCTCGCCGCCGGAGGCACGTTCGGGGGCCAGTTCCAGCTCCATCAGCACCCGCGCCCCGCCCAGCGGCGCGCGGCCGACCTCCAGCCGGCCGCGGCCGGTGTCGGCGGCGCGGTGGGCTATGTCCAGGCCCAGGCCGGTGGAGCCGCCGACGCTCGCGCCCCGGGCCAGGGCCCGCTCGGGATCGGGGATGCCGGGGCCGGCGTCGTCCACGGTCACCACCACCGCGTGCGCCGTGCGGTGCACTCCCACCGCCAGTTCCGTGCCCTCCGGAGTGTGCCGGAAGACGTTGCCGACCAGGGCGTCGACGGCCGCGGCCAGGTCCTCCTCCGGCAGCAGGACGGGGGTGGGCTCGTCCGTCACCGTCACCGCGCACTCCCGGCCCTGCTGCGCCGCCAGGACCGACCAGAAGTCCATCCGTGCGGACACCACGCGCGCCGCCTCGCACGGCGCCTTCGGCCCGGGTGGGGCCGGAACGGCCAGGGCGGCCGACAGGGGGGTGCGCGCCGCCTTGATGATGGAGTCGAGTTCCTCCTCCAGGTGCGTGACGGCCGCCTCCAGCCGGTCGGCGTCCTCCCGCCGCAGACCGGAGGCGATGCGCTCGGACTCCAGGTGCAGCGCCGTCAGGGGGGTCCTGAGGCGGTGCGAGAGGTCGGCCACCAACTCGCGCTCCATCGCCAGCAGTTCGACGACACGGTCGGCCATGGTGTTGAACGCCGCCCCCGCCTCCTGTAGTTCGGGAGGACCCTTCGGCTCCAGCCGCCTGTCGAGGTCCCCCTCGCCCAGGGCGTTGGCGGCGCGCGAGAGGTCCCGCGAGGCGCGGACCACCCGTGCGCCCAGCCGGTCGGCGACCAGTACCGACCCCGCCACCAGGGCCAGCGCCAGGGCCGACATCACCAGCCAGGAGGTGCCCACGCCGCGCTCGAACTCGGCGCGCGGCACGAAGGACTCCACCACCGCCACCCGGTCCCTGGCCAGCACCACCGGCTGCAGGTGGACCCAGCCGTCGTCGGTGCCCAGGGCGAAGGTGCGCTGCTGCCGGGCCGCCCGCCGCCATGCGTCGGCGGGCGCGTACGCGGTGCCCACCAGCCGTCCGCCGGGCAGGTGGACGCCCAGCCGGCCGGTGCCGTCGAGTTCGGCCACGGCCTGCTGGACCTCGTCCGGGCGGGTGGTCAGGGCGAGCACGGGGGCCAGCGCCGCCGCCCGCTGCTCGGCCACCGTGATCGCCCGGGACCTCACCTCGGACTTGACCAGCAGGGCCAGGGGGATCAGGAAGGACAGCGCGACCATGGAGGTGACGGCCAGCGCGACGCCGGCCAGCGTCCGTCTCATCGGGGCGTCACCAGCTTGATGCCCACGCCCCGCACGGTGTGCAGATAGCGGGGCCGGCTCGCCCGCTCGCCCAGCTTGCGGCGCAGTGAGGACACGTGCACGTCCAGGGTCTGCTCCTCGACGTAGGACTGCCGCCACACGTCGGCCAGGACGCGGCGGCGCGGCACCACCCGGTCCGCGCGCTCGGCGAGGTAGGCCAGCAGGTCGAACTCGCGCCGGGTCAGGCGCAGTTCGTGACCGTCCAGGGAGACCGACCGCGCCTGCCGGTCGATGGCGAGGCCGCCCACGCGTATCGCGGCGTCCCGGGGCTCCGCCTCCGGCGCGGCGGGGCGTTCGGCCGCGGCGGAGGAGCGGCGCAGCACCGCCCCGAGCCGGGCCGCCAGCTGGCCGCCGGAGAAGGGCTTGACCAGGTAGTCGTCGGCGCCGGCGTTGAGCAGCCGGATGATCTCGGCCTCGTCGTCGCGCGCGGTGGCGACCAGCACCGGCACCTGCGAGATGCTGCGCAGCATGCGCAGGACGTCGACGCCGTCGAGGTCGGGCAGCCCCAGGTCGAGCACCACCGCGTCCGGCGGCTGCCGCGTCACCTCCCGCAGGGCCTCGAAGCCGTAGGGGGAGCTGCGCACCACGTGGTCGTGCCGGGACAGGACGTCGATGAGCCTGGCCCGTATCACGGGGTTGTCCTCGACCAGAAGTACCGATGCCATGGCCAGGGACGGTAACGGGTGCCGCCGCCGCGTCCGCAACCAGCGTCCCGCCGAGGGGTCTTCACCGGCCCTCGCACGGGCCGTCGCGGGCGGTCGGGCAGTATGGGGCGGTGCCCCGCTACCTGCGTTACGTACTGCTGTGGCTGTCGTGCACGTCCCTCAGCGTGACGACGGTGAGCCTCACCGTCCAGTTCGTGGTCGGGACGACCCGGCCCACCCCGCCCGTCGCCCGCGACACCCCGGGGACGGTCGTCTCCTCGCCGACGGCGAGCGCCGAACCGAGCAGGTCCCCCACCCCCTCGCCCACCCCCTCACCCACCCGGCGCGCCTCCTCCCCCGCTCCCCCGCCGAAACCGACCGCCTCCCCCACCACCCGTCCCGCCGCCCGCCCCACCCCGTCCCCCTCCGCGAACACCGGCGGCGAGCAGGGCTGCCACACCGCCGGCGCCGAGGTGCGCACCTTCCAGACCACGGGGGGACGGGCGTCCATACGGTTCGGCGGCAGCGGCGCCTGCCTGGTCTCGGCGCTGCCGGCCGGCGGTTTCACCGCGGCGATGCAGCGCGGTGGGCCGCGGGAGCTGACCGTGGTCTTCACCGGCGAGTCCTTCCGCTCGCAGATCGAGGTCACCTCGCCCACGCCCTCCAGCTACAGCGTGGCGATCAGGGAGTCGACCGTCTGAGGGCGGCCGGGGGACGGTCTTGCCGGTGCCTTCTCCGGCCGGGTCGTTTCGGTGCCCGCCGAAACGACCCGGCCCGCATGGTGGGCGTCATGGACTCCTCCGACCGCACCCGCCGAACCCGCCCGTCCCCTGCCGCGCGGCGCCCCGGGCACGCCTGGAGGACGGGCTGCCGGGCGGGCGCCTGGCCGACCCTGCGCACCACGCGGAGAAGGTCGCGGCCGTCAAGGAGGCCGCCCCGGCGGCCCCGCCCCCGCCGCTGCCCATCTGCGACGAGACCTGCGCCCCGGGCGGCCCCTGGGCGGACGGGGGCTGATGTCTCCCCTCCGCCCAGGGGCGGCACGAGCGCTCACTTGCGGTTGTACAGGCGCATGGTGGCCGTTCCGAAGACGGCCACCAGCGCCGCGCCCCACCCCAGCGACCAGGCGATCTCGGTGGCGGGCCAGTCGCCGGCCATCAGGCCGCGCACCGCCGAGGCCAGATGGGTCACGGGGCTGTTGTTGACGAAGGCCTGGAGCCAGCCGGGCATGGTGGCCGGGTCGACGAAGACGTTGCTGAGGAACGTCAACGGGAAGATCACCATCATGCTGACGCCCATCACCGACTTCTCGGTGCGCAGCATCAGGCCGAACATCGTCCAGATCCACGAGAAGGCGAACGCGAAGACGATCAGCAGCGCCACTCCGGCCGCCACCCCGGTGACGCCGCCTGCCGGGCGGAAGCCCAGCACCAGGCCGAGGGCCAGCATCACCGCGCAGGCGATCGTGTAGCGCAGCATGTCGCCGAGCAGGTAGCCGACCATCGCCGAGGGGCGCCAGATCGGCAGGGTGCGGAACCGGTCGAAGACGCCCTTGGCGATGTCGATGTTGACCGCCACCCCGGTGTACATCGTGATCATCACGATGTTCATCACCAGGATGCCCGGCAGCAGGAACTGCACGTACTGGTCGGCCGACCCGGCCAGCGCACCCCCGAAGAGGTAGGTGAACATCAGCACCATCATGATCGGGAAGACGGTGACGTCGAAGAGCTGCTCGGGCACGTGCTTGATCTTCAGCACCGCCCGCCAGCCGAAGGCGGCGGATGCGGCCCAGGCGCTGGGGCGGGGCGGGCGCTCCCCGGACACCAGCAGGCCGGCCAGGGCGTCGGCGGCCGCGGGAGCCTGCTCGCCGGTCTCGTCGGTGCGCTGTCCGCGGGTCGTGGCGGTGCTCATGCCGGGATCTCCTCTTCCTCGTTCGCGGGGGCGCCGGTACGGGCGGCGGGGCGGTCGGTGAGGGCGAGGAAGACCTCGTCCAGGCTGGGCTGACCGAGCGAGAAGGTGTCGACGGTGATGCCGGATCGGGCCAGCTCCGCCAGCGCCCGGGAGGCCTGTTCGGCCGCGCCCGCACCGTCGCCGTGCAGGCCGACGCGGGCGGTCAGGGCGACCGGGTCGGGGTCGAGCTGGACCCGCGCCCCCAGGACGCGGGCGAGCAGCCGCTCGGCCTCGGGCCGCCGGTCGGCGTCCCGCAGCCGCAGGTGCACCGCGCCGGCGCCCACCGAGGCCTTCAGCTCGCCCTTGGTGCCCTCGGCGATGACCTTCCCCTGGTCGATGACGGCGATGCGGGAGGCGAGCTGGTCGGCCTCGTCGAGGTACTGGGTGGTCAGCAGCACCGTGGTGCCACGGGCGACCACCGCCCGCACGATGTCCCACACCTGGTTGCGGCTGCGCGGGTCCAGGCCGGTGGTCGGCTCGTCCAGGAAGAGCAGGTCTGGGGTGTTGAGGATGGACGCGGCGATGTCGATGCGGCGCCGCATGCCGCCCGAGTAGTGCTTGACCTGCTTCCCCGCCGCCTCGGCGAGCCCGAACGCCTCCAGCAGTTGCTCGGCCCGGCGCCGGGCCGCGGGCTTGCGGTGGCCCAGCAGCCTGCCCAGCAGGACCAGGTTCTCCACCCCGGTCAGGTCCTCGTCCACCGACGCGTACTGCCCGGTCAGGCTCACCCGGGCGCGTACGGCGTCGGCCTCGTGCAGCACGTCGTGCCCGAAGACCCGGGCCCGGCCGCCGTCGGGGCGCAGCAGGGTGGCGAGCATCCTGACCGTGGTGGTCTTCCCCGCCCCGTTGGGGCCGAGGACCCCGTAGACCGTGCCCGCCGGAACGGCGAGGTCCACTCCGTCCACCGCGCGGGTCTCCCCGAACACCTTGACCAGCCCCGATGTCTCGATCGCCAGGCCGGATGCGTTCTCGCCCATGTTCCGTCGTCCTCGTCGCTCGGCAGTTCTGCGGTTTCCCTCGACCATCGGACCGTCCGGGGGCTCCGGACTCATCGCTTCCCGGGGGTTTCTCCCACCGGGTCTCCCGGATTCCCCGGGAGACCCGGGTCCGCCCGGTCTCCGGGCTCGTAACGGATGTGCCGGCAAAGTGCGCCTCCTCAGTCGTCGCGGACCTCGATGCCGAGCGCCCGGGCGAGCGCGGGAGCGAGGTCCAGTAGCTGCGCCGCGCCGACGATCGCACCCCTGAGCGAGTCGTGGCCCGCCGTGATCCCCAGCCCGGCCGCGCCGCGCAGGTCGACCCGCGCGAGCCTCGCCTTCTCCAGCCGCACCCCGTCCAGGACCGAGCCGGGGAAGGCGACACCCTCCAGGGCCGCCTCCCCGAAGTCCACGTCGCGCAGCAGGCAGTCCGCGAAGCACACGTCGCGCAGGCGCGCGGCACGGAGGTTGACCGAGTCGAACTTGCAGTTGAAGAACGTCACGCGGCGCATCCGCGCCTCGAACGCCTCAACCCCGGCCAGCGCGCCGGAGACGGCCTCGGCGTCCGTCCAGTCGGTCTCGGCCAGATCCGCGCCCACCCAGCGCACGGTGTGCAGCCACACGTCGTTGAAGCGCGCCCGCCGGTAGCGGCCGCCGTCGAACTCCACCGAGGTGAAGGCGGACTCGACGAAGCCGGCGCCGCCGGCGTCCGCGCCCCGGAAGCCCTCCCCGTCGAAGTGGACGGTGTCGTAGGTGCGGTCCCGCTCCAGCCGCCCGCCGCCGTCGAAGGGCCGGAGGTACTCCGCGTAGGGCAGGTCGGCCAGTTCGCGCGGGGCGGGCGGGGTCGGCGGGATCCGTGAGGTCCGCGGGCTTCGCTGGGCGGGCATGGGGGCCTTTCCGGTCCGGGCGGAAGGTGTCGTCCGCAGCCTAGGCGCACCCTCTGACAACGCCCGCCGACAAGGCCCCGTGCCCTCCGCGGGGGCGGCCCCGCCCACGCCCCCCGCGGAGGGCACGGGGCGGGCCTACGCCCCCGCGAGGGTGGCAGCGCCTACGCCCCCGCGAGGGTGGCGACCATGACGGCCTTGATGGTGTGCATGCGGTTCTCCGCCTCGTCGAAGACGACCGAGTGCTCCGACTCGAACACCTCGTCCGTCACCTCCAGCGACTCCAGGCCGTACCGCTGGTGGATCTCCCGGCCCACGGCCGTGCCCAGGTCGTGGAAGGCGGGCAGGCAGTGCAGGAAGCGGACGTGCGGGTTGCCGGTGGCGCGCAGGACGTCCATGGTCACGGCGTACGGCCGCAGCAGCTCGATGCGCTCCTCCCAGACCTCCTTGGGCTCGCCCATCGACACCCACACGTCGGTGGCGACGAAGTCGGCCCCCAGCACGCCCTCCTCCACCTTCTCCGTGAGGGTGATGCGGGCGCCGGTGCGCTCGGCCAGGGAGCGGGCCTCGGCCACCACGGACTCCTCCGGCCACAGGCCCCGCGGCGCGGCGATGCGGACGTCCATGCCGAGCAGGGCTCCGGTGACCAGGTAGGAGTTGCCCATGTTGTTGCGGGCGTCGCCGAGGTAGGCGTAGGCGGTCCCGTTCAGCGGCTTGTCGCAGTGCTCGGTCATGGTGAGCACGTCGGCGAGCATCTGTGTGGGGTGCCACTCGTCGGTCAGCCCGTTGTAGACGGGGACGCCGGCGTGGGCGGCCAGTTCCTCCACCGCCTCCTGGCCGCTGCCGCGGTACTCGATGGCGTCGTACATCCGCCCCAGCACCCGGGCGGTGTCCCGCACCGACTCCTTGTGGCCGATCTGGGAGCCGGACGGGTCGAGGTAGGTGGTGTGGGCGCCCTGCTGGGCGGCGGCGACCTCGAAGGCGCAGCGGGTGCGGGTGGAGGTCTTCTCGAAGATCAGCGCGATGCTGCGGCCGCGCAGCCGCTGCTCCTCGGTGCCCGCCCGCCGGGCCGCCTTCAGCTCGGCGGCCAGCTCGACCAGATGGCGGAACTCCTCGGGAGTGAAGTCCAGCTCCTTGAGGAAGTGGCGGCCCGTGAGATCGATCGCCATGGGGGCTCCTAGGGACTGTCGCGTCGGATACGGCGGGAAAGCCGGAAGTATATACACACCCTCGCATCACTATGCAGACAGGGTGCCCCCCGGCCGCACCATACGCCGCCGGACGCCCCCGTACGCCTCAAGACCCCGGACTCTCCGCGACCGCGGCCCGCGGTCGCGGTCGTGCCCGCACCCGTGCCGCGCCTACACCGCGTCGCGCTCGACCGGGCAGCTCATGCAGCGCGGCCCGCCCCGGCCCCGGCCCAGCTCGCTGCCGGGGATCGTGATGACCTCGATCCCGCATTTGCGCAGATGGGTGTTGGTGGTGACGTTGCGCTCGTAGGCGATGACCACCCCCGGCTCGACGGCCAGCACGTTGCAGCCGTCGTCCCACTGCTCGCGCTCGGCGGCGTGCACGTCCTGGGTGGCGGTCAGCACGCGGATGCCGTCCAGGCCCAGGGCCGCGGCGATGGCGCGGTGCATGTGCTCGGGCGGGTGGTCGGTGACCTTCAGCTCCGACTCGGCCGCCCCGGGCTCGATGGTGTAGGAGGGGAGCATGCCCAGGCCCGCGTACTGGGTGAAGGTGTCGCCGTCGACCATCGTCATCACGGTGTCCAGATGCATCAGGGCACGCTTCTTGGGCATGTCCAGGGCCACGATGGTGCTGGCCGAGCCCGCCGCGAACAGGCCGCGGGCGAGCATCTCCACCGCCTGCGGGGTGGTGCGCTCGCTCATCCCGATGAGCACCGCGCCGTTGCCGATGACCAGCACGTCCCCGCCCTCGATGGTGGAGGGGTAGGCGCCCTGGCCCTCGGACCAGATGTGGAAGCCCTCCCGCGAGGGGCTGGAGCCCGGTGCGACGGGGCCTGGTGCGCCGGGGTCCGGTGCGCCGGAGGACCGGGCGAACAGCGGGTGGTGGTGGTAGATCGCCTCGAAGTGGATCGTCTCGCGCTGCCGGGCGGGCCAGCGCATGGCGTTGATGGAGACCCCGTCGTAGATCCAGGCGGAGGTGTCACGGGTGAACAGGTGGTTGGGCAGCGGGGCGACCAGGAAGTCGTCCGGGTCCATCACGTGGAAGCGCACCGAGACCGGCTCGGGATGCCGCTCCAGGTACTCCCGCTTGGTCATCCCGCCCACCAGCGCCTCGGCCAGCTCCGCCCCGGACATCTCGTCGAAGACGGCCCGCAGGTGGTCGGCGGCCAGCGGCCCGTACTCCTTCTCGTGGAAGGTGCGGTCCAGGACGAAGGCGCGGGCGGCGGGGATCTCCAGGGACTCCGCCAGCAGGTCGCCGAACAGGTGGACCTCCACGCCCCGGTCGCGCAGGACGTCGGCGAAGCCGTCGTGCTCCTGGCGGGCCCGCCGCACCCACAGCACGTCGTCGAAGAGCAGGTCGTCCCGGTTGGTCGGCGTGAGCCGTTTCAGTTCCAGGTCGGGGCGGTGCAGGATGACGCGGCGCAGCCGCCCGGCCTCGGAGTCGACGTGGAATCCCATGCCACCATCCTCACCCCGAGCCGGGCGGCTACACCCGGGGACGCGGTCACAGCCTGGGGTCGACCGGCTCCGACTCCAGGGCCAGGACGGCGAAGACCGCCTCGTGCACCCGCCACAGCGGCTCGCCCCGCGCCAGCCGGTCCAGCGCCTCCAGACCGAGCGCGTACTCGCGCAGCGCCAGGGAGCGCTTGTGGCCCAGGTGGCGCACCCGCAGCCGCCGCAGGTTCTCCTCGCGGACGTACTCCGGGCCGTAGACGATCCGCAGGTACTCCCGCCCCCGGCACTTCACACCCGGCTGGACCAGCCGCCCGTCCGGGCCGCGCACCAGCGCCTCCAGCGGCTTGACGACCATGCCCTCGCCCCCGGCCGCCGTCAGCTCCAGCCACCAGTCGGTGCCCGCCGCGACGGACGCCTCGTCGCCGGTGTCCACCACCAGCCGCCCGGTGCGGCGCAGCAGCCCGGTGCCGTCGGCGTCGGCCAGCCGGTCCAGCCAGGCGAGCTGGTCGCCGTGCGGTACGGCGGCCAGGCTGCGGCCGCGGCAGGCGAGGATCTGGAAGGGCGCGAGCTCCACGCCCTCCAGCCCGTCCACCGGACGGCAGTACCGGCCGTACGCCTCGGTGAACGCCGCCGCGTCCGCCGCGCGCTCCCGCTGCCGCGCCAGCAGCCCGTCCACCTGGGCGCCCCGGGCGGCCGCCGCCTCCAGCGCGGCCAGCGCGCCGGGGAAGGCGGCTCCCGCGGCGGCGCCGACCGCCGCGTACTGCCGGCGCAGCAGCCCGGCCGACTTCAGCGACCAGGGCAGCAGTTCGGCGTCCAGCAGCAGCCAGTCGGTGTCCAGTTCCCGCCACAGCCCGGCGCCGTCGGCGGCGGCGCGCAGGCGGGCGAGGACCTCCTCGGTGAGGGCCCGGTCGTCGAAGAACGGGCGTCCGGTGCGGGTGTAGAGCGCGCCCGTCTCCCCGCCGGTCACGCCGAACCGCTCGGCCGCGGCGGCCTCGTCGCGGCAGACCAGGGCGACGGCGCGCGAGCCCATGTGCTTCTCCTCGCACACCACCTTCGCCACGCCCGCCGCCCGGTACTCGGCGAACGCCTCGGCCGGGTGCTCCAGGTAGCCCTCCAGCTTCGAGGTCGCGCAGGGCGCCATCGTCGGCGGGAGGTAGGGCAGCAGGCGCGGGTCGATCGCGAAGCGGCTCATCACCTCCAGCGCGGCGGCGGCGTTCTCCTCGCGCACCGCGACGCGGCCGGCGTGGCCGGTCTCCACCACGCGGCGGCCGTGCACGTCGGCCAGGGCGAGCGGGCGGCCCTCGTGCCCGCCGGGCGCGTCCGCCGTCAGCGGTCTCACCGGCTCGTACCAGACCCGCTCGGCGGGGACGTCCACCAGTTCGCGCTCGGGCCAGCGCAGGGCGGTCAGGGCTCCGCCGAAGACGCAGCCGGTGTCCAGGCAGATGGTGTTGTTGAGCCAGGTCGCGCGCGGGGTGGGGGTGTGGCCGTAGACGACGGCGGCCCGGCCCCGGTAGTCCTCGGCCCACGGGTAGCGCACGGGCAGGCCGAACTCGTCGGTCTCACCGGTGGTGTCGCCGTACAGGGCGTGCGAGCGGACCCGGCCGGAGGTGCGGCCGTGGTACTTCTCGGGCAGCCCGGCGTGGCAGACGACCAGCGCGCCGCCGTCGAGCACGTAGTGGCTGACGAGCGAGCCGATGAACTCCTCCACCCGCGCGGGGAACTCCGGGTCGGCGGCGGCCTCCCTCTCCAGTTGCTCGATCGTCTCGGCGAGTCCGTGGGTGTGCCGGACGTTGCGGCCCTTCAGGTACCGGCCGAGCTTGTTCTCGTGGTTGCCGGGGACGCACAGCGCGTGCCCGGCGGCGACCATGCCCATGACCAGGCGCAGCACCCCGGGGCTGTCGGGGCCGCGGTCGACGAGGTCGCCGACGAAGACGGCGGTGCGCCCCTCCGGGTGGCGGGCGTCCACCGCTCGGCCGGCCGCGTCCCGCTCGATCGCGTAGCCGAGCCTGCCCAGCAGGGCCTCCAGTTCGGCGCGGCAGCCGTGGACGTCGCCGACGATGTCGAACGGGCCGGTCAGGTGCCGTAGATCGTTGTAGCGCCGCTCCAGCTCGATCCGGGCGGCGGCCACCTCCTCCACTCCGCGCAGGACGTGCACCTTGCGGAAGCCCTCGCGCTCCAGGGAGCGCAGCGAGCGGCGCAGTTCGCGCCGCTGGCGCGGAATGACGTGGGCGGGCATGTCCGCGCGGTCGGGGCGGACGGCGTTGCGCCGGGCGCAGACGTCCTCGGGCACGTCGAGGACGATCGCCACGGGCAGCACGTCGTGCTCGCGGGCCAGCTTCACGAGCTGCCGGCGGGCCTCGGTCTGCACGTTGGTGGCGTCCACCACGGTCAGGCGTCCGGCGGCCAGCCGCTTGCCGGCGATGTAGTGCAGCACGTCGAAGGCGTCGGGGGTGGCGCTCTGGTCGTTCTCGTCGTCGGCGACCAGGCCGCGGCAGAAGTCGGAGGAGACGACCTGGGTGGGCGCGAAGTGGGTGCGGGCGAAGGTGGACTTGCCCGCCCCGGTGGTGCCGACCAGCACCACCAGGGACAGGTCGGGCACGGCGAGGGCCTTCGTACGGGCCGGGGCGGGTTCCGTCGTACCGGCCGGGGCGGGCGCCGGGATGCGGTCCGTCATGCGGCTGCCTCCTTCTCGGTGTTCGGGGCCCCGGTGTTCGGAGCCCCGGTGGCCGGCGCCTCGGTGGCGAGGCGGAACAGGGCGAGCTGGGTGGGCGGGCCGACCTCGGGGTCGTCGTCGCCGACGGGCCGGAACTCCACCGTGTAGCCGTGCCGTTCGGCCACCGCGCGCGCCCAGGCGCGGAACTCCTCACGGGTCCACTCGAAGCGGTGGTCGTGGTGGCGCACCTCGCCCGCGGGCAGGGTCTCCCAGCGCACGTTGTACTCGGCGTTGGGGGTGGTGACCACGACCGTCCCCGGCCGGGCCGCGCCGAAGACGGCGTACTCGGCAGCGGGCAGACGCGGCGGGTCGATGTGCTCGATCACCTCGCTGAGCACGGCCGCGTCGTAGCCGGACAGCCGTGGGTCGGTGTACGTCAGCGAGCCCTGGGTGAGGGTGACGCGGGCGGCCTGCCGCTCGGACATCCGCTCCGGGCGCAGTCTGCGCCGTGCCTCGTGCAGAGCTCGCATCGACACGTCCACGCCCGTGATCCCGGTGAAGCGGGCGTCCTTCAGCAGCGCCCGCACCAACTGGCCCTGTCCGCAGCCCAGGTCCAGGACACGGGCGGCACCCGTCTCGCGCAGGGCGGCCAGGATCGCCTCGCGGCGCAGGACGGCCAGCGGTGCGGGGCGCTCGTCGGTGTCGGCGCTCTCGTCCACGGCGTTGTCCAGTTCCTCGGGCTCGCTGCCGTCGGCCTCGGCGAGACGGGCGAGCTCCAGGCGCTCCAGGGCCTCGCGGGTGAGGCTCCGGCGGCGGCTGAGGTAGCGGCCGGCGATGAGCTCCTGTTCGGGGTGGTGCTCCAGCCAGCCCTCGCCGGCGCGCAGCAGCTTGTCCACCTCGTCGGGGGCGACCCAGTAGTGCTTGGCGTCGTCCAGCACCGGCAGCAGGACGTACAGGTGGCGCAGCGCGTCGGCCAGCCGCGCCTCGCCCTCCAGCACCAGCGACACGTAGCGGGAGTCGCCCCACTCGGGGAAGCGGGCGTCCAGCGGCACCGGTTCGGCGCCGACGGTCCAGCCCAGCGGCCGGAAGAGGCGGTGGACCAGCTCGGGGCCGCCGCGGGCGGGCAGCGCGGGCACCTCGATCCGCAGGGGCAGCTCGCGCCCGGGCAGTTCGGGGCGGGCCCGGCACTGGCCCTTGAGCGCACTGGAGAACACCGCGCCCAGCGCCACGGCCAGCAGCGAGGAGGCCGCGTACGGGCGGTCGTTGACGTACTGGGCCAGGGCCGAGTCGGGTGCGCCGCCGCGTCCCTTGCCCCGGCCGCGGCGGACCAGGGCGACGGGGTCGACCTCCAGCAGCAGCGCCGCGGTGCATCGCCCGGCCTCCGCCTCGGGGTAGAAGACGTGCGCGGTGCCGTGGGAGGTGGAGAACTCCTGCGCCCGGTCGGGGTGTTTGTGCAGCAGGAATCCGAGGTCGGTGGCGGGCCGCTCGGCGCTGCCGGTGGTGGTCATCGTCAGGAACACCTGAGCGAGTATGGCCCGTTCGGGTGTGCCGCCCCACCGGTTTTCCGGCGGGGCGGAGCGCCCGGCTACCCTTCCGGCTCCGCTCCCTGCCCCTCGCCCGGTTCGGTCTCGCGCCCCGCCCCCGTCCCGGCTTCCGCCGCCAGGGCGGCGATCTCCGCCGGGCCCACCCGGCAGCAGCCGCCGACCAGCCGGGCGCCGTCGCGTACCCACGTGCGGGCGGCGGCCGGGTCGAAGGCGGCCTCGCCCGTCCAGGCGCCGCGCGCCGCGTCCCAGCCCTCGCCGCTGTTGGGGTAGACGACCACCGGCTTTCCCGTGGCCCGCGCCGCCAGGCGTACGGCGGGCGCGGCGTCGCGCGGATCGCAGCAGTTGACGCCGACCGCGATCACCTGGTCGTTCCCCGCGGCGACGGCGAAGGCGTCCGCCAGCGGCTGGCCGGCGCGGGTGCGCCGGCCGGCGACGGTGTACGACAGCCACACCGGCACCCCGCAGCCGGCCGCGGCGCGCAGCAGGGCCTCGGCCTCGTCGGCGTCGGGCACCGTCTCCAGTGCCAGGACGTCCGGGGCGGCGGCCGCCAGCGCCTGGACGCGGGGCCGGTGGAAGCGCTCCAGCTCGGCGACCGTCAGCCCGTACCGGCCGCGGTACTCGCTGCCGTCGGCGAGCACCGCGCCGTACGGGCCGACCGAGGCGGCCACCCACACCGGCTCGCCGGCCGTGCCCGCGGCGGCGCGGGCCAGGGACACGCTGCGGCGCAGCAGGGCGTCGGTCTCCTTCCGGTCCAGCCCGCGCCGGGCGAAACCGGGATGGGAGGCCTGGTAGCTGCCGGTGATGAGCACCCGCGCCCCCGCCCGTACGTAGGCGGTGTGGGCCGCCCGGACCTGGGCGGGGTCGTCGGCGAGCAGCCGGGCCGACCACAGCTCGTCGGACAGGTCGCAGCCCTGTGCCTGGAGCTGGTTGGACAGCCCGCCGTCGAGGACGAGGGGGCCGCGTGCCAGGGCGTCCGCGAGTGGAAGCCCTGGCGCGGGCACGGGCGCGGGCGCGGGCGCGGGCGGCGTGCTCATGCCGGGCTCACCCCAGTTGGCTCTGCACCTGGGAGGAGATCAGCTCCAGGTGGTCCAGGTCGTGCAGGTCAAGGATCTGGAGGTAGATCCGGGAGGAGCCCGCCTCGGCGTAGCGGCCGATCTTGTCGACCACCTCGGCCGGGGAGCCGGCCAGTCCGTTCTCCTTCAACTCCGCCACCTCGCGGCCGATGGCCGCCGCGCGCCGCGCCACCTCGGCGTCGTCCCGGCCCACGCAGGCGACCAGGGCGTTGGAGTAGATCAGATCGCCCGCGGCGCGGCCGTGCTCCTCGGCGGCGGCCCGCACCCGGCCGAACTGCCGCTCGCTGTCCTCGACGGAGACGAAGGGGACGTTGAACTCGTCGGCGAAGCGCGCGGCCAGAGCCGGGGTGCGCTTGGCTCCCATGCCTCCGATGAGCACGGGGACCTTGGCCTGTGCGGGCTTGGGCAGCGCGGGCGAGTCGGCGAGCTTGTAGTGGGCGCCGTCGTAGGTGAACGTCTTGCCCGGCTCGGTGGCCCACAGCCCGGTGACGATCTCCAGCTGCTCCTCCAGCCGGGAGAACTTCTGCCTGGGGAACGGGATGCCGTACGCGGTGTGCTCTGCCTCGAACCACCCGGCGCCCAGGCCGAGTTCGACGCGTCCGCCCGACATGGCGTCGACCTGTGCCACCTGGATGGCCAGGACGCCCGGCAGGCGGAAGGTGGCCGCGGTCATCAGGGTGCCCAGCCGGATGCGCCTGGTCTCGCGGGCGAGGCCGGCCAGGGTGATCCAGGCGTCCGTCGGGCCGGGCAGCCCGTCGGCATCGCCCATCTTCAGGTAGTGGTCGGAGCGGAAGAAGGCGTCGAAGCCCAGGTCCTCGGTGGCCTTGGCGACCGTGAGGAGGGTGTCGTAGGAGGCGCCCTGCTGGGGTTCGGTGAAGATGCGCAGATCCATGCCCTCCATCCTGCACCTTCGCTACGCGCCCTCCCGTACCGGCAGGCCGTCCCCGCACACCGGCGCGGCGCCCTCGCCCACGGGCGGGGCCGGGGCCCCGCCCACCGGCGGGGCCCGGCGGAACGGCCGGGGCCTGAGGGCGAGCCGTCTGAGGATCGCCGTCACCCTGTCACCGCACTCGTCGGCGGCGTCGATGCCCTCTATGCACCTCCAGTAGAGCCCCTCCTCCTCCGCGTCGACCGCCACCCGCACCAGGGCGCCCCCGGCCTCGCCCAGCAGATCGCCCAGTTCGTGCAGGGCCGACAGGGGGTCGCTCATCTCCGTCAGGTGAGCGGCACGCGCCCCGTCGGACCGCTGCCCGGGGCCGCGCAGCGAACCGCAGGCGCGTCCGCTCGCCTCGCGCAGTCCACCGGCCTGGGCCCGCACCTCGGGCGGGCCCGTCATGGCCAGGTGGACCCCTACCGCCTCCGCGAGCGCCTGCGCCTGCCACGCCTCGGTAACGACGTCAGCCGCTTCCTCACTGTGTGCGAGCGCTCGCCGCGTGATCTCAATGAGTGGTACCGCATCCATCCACCTTTTCCCTCCGCGATAATCCGCTACCCAGCGTGATACCCGCAGTCGCGTTTGGCTAGGGGGTTCGGGAAAACTGTGGAAAAACTCGACACTGTGGAGAACGCCTTCACTCCGAAGAGTGACGATTGGCCTTCCCCTGCGCGCCGCCGGGGCCGTCCGTCTCGCCGACTCCCCCATCGGTCCGCCCGTCACTCTCCGCAACGGGAAAGCGTTGTTGGTTCCGCTCGATCTTGGCTTCCAGCGCGGCCAGTGCGTCGATCCCCAGCACCTCGCAGAACTGCAGCAGGTAGGCGAGGACATCGGCGACCTCGTCCGCGACCCGCCCCGCCGCACCCGGGTCGTCCATCACCCGTGCCGACTCCTCGGGTGTCATCCACTGGAAGATCTCGGCCAGTTCGGCGGCCTCCACGCCCAGCGCCATCGCCAGGTTCTTCGGCGTGTGGTACGGCTCCCACCGTCGCGCCGCCGCGAACTCGGCCAGCCTGCGCTGGAGTTCGCCCATCCTGCCCCCGGGCCGCCCGTACGGCGCCGGGTGGCGCGCCTCCTCCCGGCTGTCTCCGGCGTTCCCGCCGGTCCCGCCGCTTCCGTGCATCTGTCCGTCGTTCACGCCCCCAGGTCTACCAGCCGGGCCCCGGGCGCCCCCCGTCCCCGGGGCGGCCCCGGGGGGCGGCCGGCGCGGGTGCGGGATCCGGGAATGTTGATCACGCTCTCCACCGTGGCTCCCGCCACCGGGAGGGACAGGCGACCACGCACGTCCAGGCGGGTGGTGTACGCATCCGCGGGCGGCGCTGTACGCGCTGTCCACCGCAGCCGTCCGCCCGGCGCCGGGCGGACGGCCGGCCGGCGCCGTCCTCCCGGGCGGGCCCCCGGTCGAGCGCTCCCCCCGGGGCGCCACACCAGCGTGTCCACCGCCGGTTCCCGCACCACTTCTCGCACCACTTGCCCGTCACCGCCCGGGACCGGGCTCGGTTCCGGTCCCGGCTCCGCGCTCGTGGCGCGGCTCGGCCGCTATCCGACGTCCGCCCTGACCGAGTCGCCGAAGAGGCCGTTGGTGAAGGTGACCGTCTTCGGTTCGATCTTCCCTTTGACCGTGACGGTGCCGGTGACCTTCTCCCCCTTGGCCAGTTCGACCGTGTCGATCTGGCGCTCGTCCGCGGCGAGTTCGGCGTCGTACTTGGAACCGTCCGAGGCTGTGACGTCGAAGTACAGCGGGTTGACGTCGACCTTCTCCGCGCTGTTGTTGACGACCGTGACCAGCACGGAGGTGTGCTCCTCGCCGTTGGTGAGGATGGTGGGCCGGAAGTCTGTGGTCTCCGCCGTGATCCGGATCGGCGCGGGAGCCTCCTCCTCGGGCTCCTCCTCGGGCTCCTCCCGCGGCTTCTCCTCGCCCTCCCCCTTCCCCTCCTCGCCACCGGGCTCCTTCGGGGCCGACGACGCGGGAGGCTTCCCCGCGTTCTCGTCACCGCCCGCGCCGAGAGCCGCACCGATGACGCCGATCACGACGAAGAAGGCGACGACGCCGAGGCAGCCGAAGCCGATGATCTTCCCCGCGCCGGACTTCTTCGGTGGCGCCTGCGGCACCGGCTGCTGCGGCCGGCCGGGGCCCCACTGCTGGTACTGGGGACCGGGATTGTGCTGGGCCATCAGACCCCCCTCTTCTCATGCTGCTGCCTCCGGACCTCAGAGGCATGGCGCTCGGCCGGGCCGGACCCCGGCACGCCCCACCCGGCCGGGTCGACCGACGGGCCATGGGCGCGCGCTCCGCGAACAACCATATGACACGGAAACTGAGTTCACAACTCACTTGTAAGCGCGCTTCATCAACCACACCTCGATGGGATCGGCGCGCGCACGCAGAACCACGCGCCGGGCCTCCCTCGCTCATACGGCCCGCCCGCCGCGGATGGGAGACGAGTCCGCGGAAACACTGGGGGAATGCGCACCGAACCTGTTGTGGGATCCGACCGTGAGCCGCTCGCCCGTCTGCTCGGCGTCGCCGAGGCGGCCGTCGACGCCGGGGTCCGGTGGCTCGCGGAGGCGGGGGACGAGTGGTCGCGGCGGCGGTTCAAGGCCTCGGGCGAGGAGGTCACGGCCGCCGACGCCGAGGTGGAGCGGCGCATCACGCGTGTGCTGCGGGAGCACGCGCCCGGCATCCCGGTCGTCGGCGAGGAGACGGACCGGGAGGAGGGGGGTTCGGTGCCGCCTCGCTGCTGGCTGCTGGATCCGATCGACGGCACGATGAACTTCACGCGCGGCGCCCCGCTGCACGCCGTCTCCCTGGGGCTGGTGGACGGCGGCGAGCCCGCGCTGGGCGTGGTCCACGCCCCGGCCCTGGGCCGCCGGTGGAGTACGGACTCGGCCCCGGACACCGACACGGTGGGCCCGGACGTCCCGGAGCCGTCCGGCGCCCGGGAGCTGTCCCGGGCGGTGGTCGGCGTCACGGGGGCGGGAGGGGGCGGCTCCCCGTCCGGGAGACTGCTGGCCGCCCTGCTGGAGCGGGCGTACCGGGTGCGGATGCAGGGCTGCATGAGCCTGGACCTGATCGGAGTGGCCGAGGGATGGCTGGACGCCTGCGTATGCGTCGGCGCCAAGCCCTGGGACGTGGCCGCCGGGGCGGCACTGCTGCGCCGCCGCGGACGGACGGTGCTGGACGGGGACGGGCGGCCGTACGCCTTCGGGGCCCCGGTCCTGGTGGCGGGGAGCGGGCCGCTGGCCCGGGAGCTGGCCGCCCTGTGCCGGGCGCGGATCCGGTAGCCGGGCGCCGGCTCGGGCAGCCGGGCACGGGCTCGGTGACGGTGCGATACGGATGAGGGCGTTCCCGTGGCGGAGCGCGCGGCGACCCCTTACCGTACGCGCATGCGCCACCCCGCCGAGTTGTACTACGCGCCCAGTCTGCCGCCCGACGAGGTGCGGGCGCTGCTCCGCCGCGACCAGTTGCTGCTGCGTACCTGCCAGGCCGCACTGGGCCGTGTCGGCGGGGACGTCCTGGGGTTGTCGGTGGAACCGCGCCCCGGCGAGGTGGTCATCCACGCGGCGGTGGCCAGGGAGACGCCCGAGGTGGCCGAGGACCTGTGCGACATCGCCTCCGAGCTGGAACTCCTGCTGATGGGCGGGCCCGACGACCGCTCCGACATCACCGTCCAGGTCCATGTCGGGCCGCCCTGCCCCACCGACTGGCCCGGTTACGGTCACGCGGTGATCCACCTGGCGAAGACCGGGGAGCCGTGGGAGGGGGAGGACGGCTGACGGCGGCCGGTACGGGCCGGCCCGGAACCGGCTCGGGACCGGCCCGGAACCGGCTCGGGACAGGGCGCCCGGACGGCCGCTCAGTGCGCGGCCGGGGCCGGGCCGACCAGCTTCTCCAGGACGTCCTCCATGGTGACGAAGCCCAGCAGCTCGCCGCGTTCGCCGGTGACGGCGGCCAGGTGGGTGCCGGCGGCGCGCATGGTGGTGAGGACGTCGTCCAGCGGGGTGCCGGCCCCCAGGCGTACGACGGTGCGCAGGGCCTCGGGCGGGAAGGGCCGGTCGCGGTGCACGACGCCGATGGCGTCCTTGACGTGCAGGTACCCCAGCACGGTGCCGCCGGGGCCGGTGACCGGCAGCCGGGAGAAGCCGACCGTGGTGGCGGTGCGCTCCAGTTCGTCGGGGGTGACGGTGTGATCGACGGTGTGCATCTCGGCCAGGGGCACCAGCACCTCGGCCGCCGGGCGGCTGCCCAGTTCCAGCGCCTCGCGCAGCCGCTCGTGGCCGCCCGGCTCGATCAGCCCGGCCTCGCTGGCCTCCCGTGCCATGCGGGCGAGTTCGGCGTCGGTGAAGATCGAGGCGACCTCGCCCCTCGGCTCGACCCTGAGCAGGTGCAGCAGGGCGTTGGCGAAGGCGTTGACACCGAAGATCACCGGTCGCAGGGCGCGGGTGAGTGCGACCAGCGGCGGCCCCAGCAGCAGGGAGGTGGGCACGGGGGCGGCCAGGGCGATGTTCTTGGGCACCATCTCGCCGATGAGCATGTGCAGATAGGTCGCCAGGGCCAGCGCGATGACGAAGGCGATCGGGTGGACCAGTGCGCCGGGGACGCCGACGGCCTCGAAGGGCGGCTCCAGCAGATGGGCGATCGCCGGTTCGGCGACCGCGCCCAGCACCAGGGAGGAGGCGGTGATGCCCAGCTGGGCGGTGGCCATCATCGCCGACAGGTGCTCCAGGCCCCACAGCGTGGTGCGGGCCCGCCTGACGCCCTTCTCGGCGTGCGGCTCGATCTGGCTGCGGCGCACCGAGATCAGGGCGAACTCGGCGCCGACGAAGAAGGCGTTGACCAGGATCATCAGGGCGCCGATGGTCAGTTGCAGGGCGGTCATCGGGCGTCCTCCCGGTGGGCGCGGCCGGCCGCTCCGGCGGAGGCGGCCCCCGCGGGGGCGGTGATCCGTATGCGGTCGGCGCGGTGGTGCTCGACGTCGAGGACGCACAGCTCCCAGTCGGCGACCTGGACGGTGTCGCCGGGTACGGGGATGCGCTCCAGGCGGGCGGCGATCAGGCCGGCGGCGGTCTCGTAGGGGCCTTCGGGCGCGGCCAGTCCGATCGCGGCCAGCACGTCCAGGCGGGCGCCGCCGCCGGCCTCCCAGCGCGCCCGCCCGTCGGGGGCGGGGGCGGCGGGGCGCAGGTCGGGTTCCTCCAGCGGGTCGTGCTCGTCGCGGACCTCGCCGACGACCTCCTCGACGATGTCCTCCACGGAGGCGACTCCCGCGGTGCCGCCGTACTCGTCGATGACGACCGCGATGGTGCGGCGGGCGCGCAGTCGCTCCAGCAGCCTGTCCACCGGGAGGGTCTCGGGCACCAGCAGCGGTTCGCCGAGCAGTTCGGTGACGGGGGTGGCGGAGCGCCGGTCGGCCGGAAGGGCCAGGACGTCGCGGATGTGGACGGTGCCGATCACCTCGTCCAGGGTGCCGCGGTAGACGGGGAAGACCGACAGGCCGGTGGCCAGGGTGAGGTTCTCGGCGTCGGCGGCGGTGGCGTGCGCCTCCAGGGCGCGTACGTCCACGCGCGGGGTCATCACGTTCTCCGCGCTCAGCTCGCTCAGGTGGAGGGTGCGCACGAACAGTTCGGCGGAGTCCTCCTCTATCGCACCCTCCCTGGCGGAGCGGCGGGCCAGGGAGACCAGTTCGTCCGGGCTGCGCGCGGAGGCCAGCTCCTCGGTGGGCTCCAGGCCGAAGCGGCGCACGAAGCGGTTGGCGGTGCCGTTCAGATGGCGGATGAAGGGCCCGAAGACGGCGGTGAAGCCGCGCTGCGGCCCGGCGACGACGCGGGCGACCGTCAGCGGGCTGGAAATCGCCCAGTTCTTGGGCACCAGTTCACCGACCACCATCAGCACCACCGTGGAGACGGCCACGCCCAGCACGGTGGCCACCGAGGAGGCGGCCGGGCCCAGCCCGACGTCGCGCAGCGGTCCGCGCAGCAGTGCGGCCAGGGACGGTTCGGCGAGCATGCCGATGACCAGCGAGGTGACGGTGATGCCGAGCTGGGCGCCGGAGAGCTGGAGGGTGAGCTGGCGGACGGCCTTGAGCGCGCTCCCGGCGCCGCGCTCCCCCTGGCGGGCGGCGCGTTCCAGCTCGCCCCGCTCGACGGTGGTCAGGGAGAACTCGGCGGCCACGAAGACCGCGCAGGCCAGGACGAGGGCCATGGCAGCCAGCAGGAGCAGTACCTCGGTCACCGTGCCACCCCCGCTCCCGGACTCGTCGCGGAGCGGCCGCGGGTGACACGGCTGGTACTGGGAGGTTCGCCCATGGTGGGTGTGCTGCTCCTTCTGGGTCGGTCGGGGGCCGGGTACCTCGGGTCGGGCCGAGGCCTCCCGATGAAGTGTAAAGGATTGGCAAAGCGCCGCTGCCGCGGCCGGAACCCCGACCCGGCTCCGGTCCCGGCCCCGCGCCCCCGGGCGACCCCGGGCGCGGGGGCGCGCTCCACCCCCTCCGGACCCCGCGGCATCGGGGCGCTCCAGTGATTCTACAATTTTGTAGAAACATTGGAAGCGGGGACGACGGGGCGGACCCGGGCCCTTACGATTTCCGTCCGGGCCGCGTCGGCACGGCCCGAGATCCTCCCGACACCCGGAGTGTTCATGGCCCTGTGGAACCGCCTCGCGGAGTCCGCCCGGACGGTGCGGGGCCGGCTGGCCGCGAAGAGGAACGAACTCAGAGGCGGCGCGTTCCGCGACGCGAGCATGGCGATGTGCGCGCTCGTCGCAGCGGCCGACGGAACGATCGAACCGGCCGAGCGCCGTCGCGTCGCCCAGCTGATCGAACACGACCAGGTGCTCAGGGCCTTCCCCGCCGGCGAGCTGTGCGGCCGCTTCGAGGGCTGGCTGGACCGGCTCACCACCGACTTCGACCTCAACCGGGCCGAGGCCCTGCGGGAGGTCGCCAAAGCCGCGCGCAGACCCGCCGAGGCGCGCGCCGTCGTCCGGATCGGCATAGCCGTCGGCGCGGCCGACGGCTACTTCGACGCCGCCGAGCTGGTGGTGGTCCGCGAGGTCTGCCACCTGCTCGACCTGCCGCTCCACGAGTTCGGGCTCTGACCGGCCCCCCGCGCGGTCCGGGCGGCGGACGCCGGGCCCGCCCCGGTCACCGGGGCAGGGGGTGCGAGCCCGCCCCCCGATGCGGGGAGGCCGCGGCGGGACGGGGCTCCGGCGACCAGGGCGGGAGCTGGTGCGGCCAGCGCACATAGGTGAGCGGCGACGTGCCCGAGCGGGGGACGACCACGCCGACGGGCCACACCCGCAGCGCGTAGCTTCCGGTGTGGTCGGCGACGGTGAGCCGGAACGAAAGCCCCTCGGCGAGCCGTTCGGCCGCGGCCCGCTGCCGCTCCTCGTCCGCGCACCACCGCCGCAGCTCCGCGGGTACGTCGGCACTGCGCCCGGGCCGGTCCGGCACGCGGCCGAGCGTGCCCTCCGCCGCCCAGCGGGCCGTCACCGGGTCGGGGTCGAGCCCGTCGGCGATCCGGCGGGCCTGACCGCGCAGCCACCGCAGCGCGAGGCCGCCGCTGGGACCGGTGTACCTGCCCAGCAGCACGGCGACGGGGACGCCGTCCACCGGCCCCTCGGCGGTGACGTCGGCCCGGTAGGCGCGCACCCGCCCGCCCCACCGGCCCGGGCGGAGCACGGCCCGCGCCGGGCCGGGCACGGCGGGGCGCGCACCGGGGCGCGGCAGGTGCCGTACGGGCCCGGCGGGGCGGTCGGAGCGGACGGAGGCGGTCGCGGGTTCGTTCGTCACGCCCCCACGGTGACCGTGATAGCTCAGCGTTACAAGTGATTACGCAGAGCGAATGAGGTTGTTGTGTGCGCCGGGAGGTGGCGCGGTACGCGCCGCGCGCCGTCGCGCCGCGACTCCGCCGCCTCTCACCTCCCGCCGCCGCGGCCCGGGCGGAGAGCCCGGGACCCGGTGCCCGGCGGGTCCGGTGCCCGGTGGGTCCGGTGGCTCGACCGCGGGCTCAGTCGCTCAGCTCCGGCTTGCCGAACAGCGCGGCGTAGCCGGAGGGGAGCTGGCTCAGGACCTGGTTGAGCTCGCCCCCGGAGATCGCCCCGGCGGTGGTGGACAGCACGGCGCTGGCGTCCCACTCCGCGGTCCTGGGCCGCGACCCGGTCCGCTCGCCCACCCGTCGGCAGAACTCCTCCACGCCGTACGTCTCGGGCCGGTCCGGGCTGCTCTCCACCAGGAAGTCGCCCAGCGGGCCGGGCAGCTGGGCGGCCAGGTCCTCGGTCTCCCCCGGGGTGATCCGGGAGGCGAGCACCTCCAGCACGGCCGTGGTCACCTCCTCGGCCTCCTGCCGGTCCCTGTACTCCCCCAGCTCGCGGACCCGGGCGAGGAACTCGTCGTACCTCATCGGCCACCCCTCCTCATCGGTCGGCGGACATCACCTCGGCGGCCCGTTCCGCGTTCCACGGATCGCGCCGGCGAACCGCCCGGCGCGGAACGTTCGGCCCGGAGCGGGGCCGTCAGCGCCCCGGCGCACCGGGCGCGTGCGCGGGCTCGGGCTCGGGCGGCCGGGCGAGGCCGGTCAGTTCGCGGGCGAGTGCGTCGGCCAGCGGCCGGGCGATGCCGGGGAGGGTGTGGGTGACCGCGGTGAGGGTGTACGCGCCCGCGTGGTCGGTCAGGGCCAGGCAGACGCTGCCGGGAGCCAGTACGGGCGGCAGGGGGACGATCCGCTCCAGCGGCCGTCCGTCCAGGGACCACGGGCCGCGCGGCCAGCCGAAAGCCAGGCAGGTCACGGGGCAGAAGCCCGGCGAGCAGCTCAGCGCGGCCAGCAGGCGCACCGCCCAGGGGCCCAGCAGCGCGGCGGCGCCGACCGCGCGGCGGACGGTGTCCGCGCCGCCGCGGAGCGGCCCGAAGGCGGCCAGCGCGCCCCGGCAGGCCGCCAGCCGCTCCCCGGGGTCCGCGGCCGTCACGGGGAGCGGTACCCGCACCGCCGAGACGGCGGTGCCGAGCATCCGGTCCTCCCGCGGCGCGCGCAGGTCCACCGGGAAGGCCCCGTACAGCGGGCGCGGTGCGCCGGGCCAGCGCTCCGGGTCCCCGTGGACGGTGCGCAGGGCGCCCGCGGCCGCGGCCAGCAGCACCTCGTTGAGGGTGGCGCCCAGGCCCGGCAGGGCGCGGCGGGCGGCCCGTACCGCGTCCGCGTCCACCTCCGTCCAGGCCAGGTCCGGCTCCGGGCGGCGGCCGCGGGGCAGCGGCAGGGCCCGTCCCGGGCCGAGCGCCGCGGAGGGACGGGACAGGCCGGGGCGGGCACGGTCCGGGTGGGCGGCGCTGAGCGCCTCCACCGCCCGCACGCCGGTGCCGCTCCGGCCGCCGCGCCCGGGGGTGCCGTCGAACAGGGAGCTGAGCAGGATCTCCAGGGACCGGCCGTCCAGCAGGGCGTGGTGGGCGGTCAGCACGACGGCGAACCGCCCCCGGTCCGCGCCCGCCACCAGCGTCAGCCGCCAGGGCGGCAGTCCGGCGGGCAGGGGGCGGGCGACGAGCCGGCCGAGCAGCGCGGTGAACGCCGCGCGGTCGCCGCCGCCACCTCCGTCGGCGGCGTGGACGACGGTGACGTGGCGGCGGGCGTCGAAACGGTCGAGCGGCAGCCAGCGGTGCCCGCGCAGCCGGGCCGGCGGCGCCGGGGCCAGCAGTACCCGCCGCAGCCGGGGAAACCCGCCCCAGCGCTCCCCGACCCGGGCGCGCAGCGCGTCCGCCCCAGGCGGCCGGCCGGTGAACAGCGCCGCCATCCCGACCGTTTCGGGAACTCCGCGCGCACCGCAGTGGACTTCCTCCACCGGTGACAGGGCGATGCTTCTCTCCATACGCCTTCTCGCTCACTCATCGAGAACTCGCGCAGATCTTCGACGGCTCGCCCGGAAAACGCACGAGTCACCTGTCCGCGCCTTTTCTGATCCTGTGTCAGTATTCTGGCGGAACGTCCGGCGAGAAAAGGACCGACGCCCCTCCGGCCCCGGACGGCTCAGCGATCGGACCGGCGAACGCGCGGCCGGGAGCGCCCCGCGAAAGCCGCCCGCCGCCGCACCGGCCCCGGTCCACGGATCCATCGGAGGGAATCCGGGGCCGTTTCCCCGTGGAATCGCGGACGCCGGTCGCACAAGAACACGAAAACCTGTCGGATAACCGACGCAACCTCCTCGGGGAACAGCATGGCGGATGTCTTCGGCAAAGAACGGTCGGCTCTCCACCGCCTGGTGGCGCAGAGCGCCTCCCGGCCCTACTACCGCCCCCTCACGGCCCGGGGCGCGGAGGTCGAACTCGACGGCCGCACGGTGGTCATGGCCGGGTGCAACGACTACCTGGGGCTGTCGGCCGACCCCCGGGTGACCGAGGCCGCCGCCCGCGCGCTGCGCCGGTACGGCGTCTCCTGCTCGGGTTCGCGCGTGCTCAACGGCACGCTCGCGCTCCACGAGGAACTGGAGGGCCGGCTGGCCGCATTCGTCGGCGGCGAGGCCGCGCTGGTGACCACCACCGGCTTCCAGGCCAACCTCGCGCTCGCCGCCCTGCTGGACGAGCGCGACGCCGTGTTCGCCGACATGTCCAACCACGCCTCGCTGGTGGACGCCGTACGGCTGGGCGGCGCCGCCCACCACCGCTACCGCCACCGCGACCTCGGTCATCTCGGCCGTCTGCTGGCCGCCTCCGAGCCCGGCCGCGGCAGGCTGATCGTCACCGACGGCATGTTCTCCATGGAGGGCGACCTGTGCCCGCTGCCGGGCATCGTGGAACTGGCCCGGCGCCACGGCGCACGGCTGGTGGTGGACGGCGCCCACGACATCGGCCTGCTGGGCGCCCGCGGACGCGGCGTGAGCGAGCACTTCGGGCTGACCGGCGAGGTGGACCTGGTCACCGGGACGCTGTCGAAGTGCTTCGGCTCCGTCGGCGGAATGCTGGTCGGCCCCGCCTCCGTCGTCGAGCACCTGCGCCACAGCGCCCGCTCCGTCCTCTTCTCGGCCGCGATGCCGCCGGCCTCGGCGGCCGCCGCCCTGGCCTCGCTCCGCATCATCGAGTCCGAACCGGAGCGCCGACGGCGGGTGTTCGGCCACGCCCGGCGGCTGCTCGCGGGGCTGCGGTCGCTCGGCTGGGACACCGGCGACTCCACCACACCGGTGGTGCCGGTGTACGTGGGCGACTCGCGGCTGTGCCTGCGGGTGTGGCAGGAGCTGCTGGACGCCGGGGTGTTCACCAACGCCGTGGTGGCGCCGGCCGTGGCCCGCAACCGGGCGCTGATCCGGGTGACCCCCCAGGCGATCCACACCGACGACCACATCAGCCGCGTACTGGACGCCTTCGCCCGGGTACGGCGCGGGCTGGGCCCGCTCCCGCCGGCGCCGGGCGTCCCGGGGCGACCCGAGGCGGTGGTGGCGTGAGCGCCTCCCCCGCGCGCCCTGCGCGCCCCGCGTCCACCGTGAGCGCCCCTCCCGTCTCCTCCGCGCCCCTCACCGTCCGCCCGGTGCGCGGCCGTGCGGACACCGCCGCCTTCGCCGCCCTCCCCGACGCCCTGCACCGCGGCGACCCGTACCGGGTGCCGTCCGCCAGGAGCGGCCGGCGGGCTCTGGTCGACCGGCGGCGCAACCCGTTCTTCGAGGTCGGCACGGCCGAGCTGTTCCTCGCCCGCCGGGGCCGGAAGGCGGTCGGACGGATCGCCGCCGCGGTCGACTCCCGCTACCAGGCCCTCCACGACGCGCGCGGCGGCCTGTTCGGCCTCTTCGAGTGCGCCGACGACCCCCGCGCGGCGGCCGCCCTCTTCGACGCGGCCGCCGCCTGGCTGCGCGAGCGCGGGCTGGAGACGATGCTCGGCCCGCTGGGCTTCTCCGTCCACGACGAGTGCGGGGTCCTCGTCGAGGGCTTCGACGGCCCGCCCACCGTGATGATGCCGTACAACCCCGCCTACTACCCGGCCCTGTACGCCGCCTGCGGTCTGTCCAAGGCCAAGGACCTGCTGTCCTGGCGCGTCCCGGTGCCGCCCGGCGGCGAGCCGCCCGAGGCCGTCGCCCGCGCTGCCCGGTGGGCCGCGGACGCGCCGGACGTAAGGCTGCGGCCGCTGGACCCCTGCCGCCGGGAGGCCGACCTGGCCGCCGTCCGCGACATCTACACCGACGCCTGGTCCGGCAACTACGCCTCCGTCCCCATGACCGGCCGCGAGTTCTCCCACGCGATGGAGCGGCTGCGGCCGCTGGTACGGCCGGAGCTGGTGTGGTTCGCCGAGGTGCGCGGCGAACCGGTCGCCTTCACCTTCTGGCTGCCCGACGCCAACCAGGCGCTGCGCGCCGCCCGCGACATGCCCCTGGGACGGCTGCGCACGGCCCGGGCCGCCCGCCGCATCGACCGGGCCCGGGTGATCCTCACCGGTGTCAGGGCCGCCCACCGCGCCCGCGGGCTGACCGCCGCGCTGCTCGCCGAGGCCCAGCGGGCGGCCTTCCGCCTGGGGTACACCGAGAGCGAGTTCTCCTGGCTCCTGGAGGACAACCGCGACGCCAACCGATACGCCGAGGCATTCGGCGGCGTCCTCCACCGCAGGCACCGCCTCTACCGGCGCGGTCTCGCCCCGCGTCCGGCCCCTGCGGCCGTCCCCGCGCCGACCGCCCCGCACGTACCCGGAGCCCGCCGGTGAGATATCTGGTCACCGGCGCCACCGGCTTCGTCGGCACCCGTCTGGTGTGCCGGCTGCTGGAGGAGGGCCACACCGTCGCCGCACTGGTACGGGACCCCGCCCGGGCCCGGCTCCCGGCGGCGGTGGAGCCGCTGGACGGCGACCTCGCGGACGGCCGCGGCCTGAGCCGGGCCGCCGCCTGGGGCGCCGACCGCGTGATCCACCTGGCCGGCGCCGTCCGGGCCGCTCCGGGGGGCGGCTGCGGCGGTTACGCCTCCGTCAACGCCGGCGGCACCCGCCGCCTGTGCCGGGCCCTGGCCGCCCTGCCTCGCCCGCCCCGCCTGGTCTACTGCTCCTCCCTGGCCGCCGCCGGGCCCTCCCCGCCCGGCCGGCCGCGCCGCGAGGACGACCCGCCCGCACCGGTGTCGGCCTACGGCCGCAGCAAGCTCGCCGGCGAGAAGGAACTGCGCGCCGTGGCCGCCGCCGTGCCCGGCACCGTCGTCCGCCCGCCGATCGTCTACGGCCCCGGCGACACCGACTTCCTGCCCGCGCTGCTCGCCGCGGTGCGCGGCGGCGTGCTGCCCGTGTGCGGCTTCGGCCCGCGCCGCTGCTCGCTGATCCACGTCGACGACCTGTGCCGCGTCCTGCTCGCCGCGGCCGACCGCGGCTCCGCCGTCGCCCCCCGCCCCTCCTCCCGCGGGATCTACCACGCCGGCGACGGCGCCGGGCACCGCTGGCAGGACCTCGCGGCGGCCGTGGCGAAGCTGACCGGCCACCGCCCGCCCGCCACCGTCCCCCTCCCCCGCCCGGTGGCGTACGCCGCCGCCTGGGGCGCCGAGGCGGCCGCGCGGGTACGGGGGCGGCCGTCGGCGCTCTGCCGCGACAAGGTCCGCGAACTGGCCCGCCCCTTCTGGATCTGCGGCCACGAGCGGGCCGCCCGCGAACTCGGCTTCACCCCCGAGAACCTCTGGCCCGCGGGCCTCGCCGACGCCCTGCGTCCCGCGCCCGGCGCCCTGCCCGTCACCGTGCCCGGCCCGCCCGGCACCGCCCCCGCACCGGTATCCGTCCCCGAAAGGAACCAGCGTTGACGCCCCAGCACCGCACCACCCGGCCCCGCACCGGCCGAGCCGAACACCTGCGGGCCTCCCCGCCCCTGTTCCGCTCCCCGTTCCTGGACCGCCTCACCCGCGTCCACCCGGCCGTTCCCGCCGCCCTGTACGGCCCCCTGGCCGTCCTGCTCGCCGTCCTGGCCGCGCCCCGCCTGGGCTGGGCGGCCCTGGCCGGGTACGCCCTGCTCGGCTACGTGCTGTGGACGCTGACGGAGTACTGGGTGCACCGGGCCCTCTTCCACCTGACCCCCCGCAGCGCGCGCGGCAGGCGGCTGCACCGGCTGGTGCACGGCGTCCACCACGACCACCCCGACGACCCGCGCCGCCTGGTCATGCCGCCCCTGGCCAGCCTGGTGCTGACCGGCATCCCCTTCGCCGCCCTCCACCTGGCCCTGGACGGCGGCGCGGCCAACGCCGTCGCCGCCGGATTCACCGCCGGATACGTCCTCTACGACGAGCTGCACTTCCTCCTGCACCGCCCCGGCCCGCCCACCGCGCTCGGGCGCCGTCTGCGCAGGCACCACCTGCGGCACCACTTCCAGGACGACAGCCGCGGCTTCGGGGTGAGCTGCCCCTACTGGGACCACGTCTTCGGCACCGCGCCGGGGCGTACGGCGGCGGGCGGACCGGCGGGCGGGGCGGCGGCGAGCTGACGCCGGGCCCGCGCCCGGCGGCGGACGCGGGCCCGTGACGGAAGCCGGAACGAGGAGCGGGACCGGGGACCGGACGGCCTCAGGCCGTCCGGAGCACCACGGACACGTTGTGGCCGCCGAACCCGAAGGAGTTGCTGACGGCCGCGCCGACGCGCTGCTCGCGCACCGCCTTGGTCACCAGGTCGATGTCGAACTCCGGCGCGGGCGCGTCGGTGTTGGCCGTCGGCGGCACGGCGGACCGCTCGATGCTCAGGACCGTGAGCACCGCCTCCACCGCGCCCGCGGCGCCCAGCGAGTGCCCCAGGACCCCCTTGGCCGACGTCACGCTCGGACCGTGTCCGAAGACCCTGGCGATCATGCTCGCCTCCGCCGCATCACCCAGCGGGGTGGAGGTGGCGTGCGCGTTGACGTGGTCGACGTCCCCCGGCCCCAGGTCCGCGTCCGCCAGCGCCGCGGTCACCGCCAGCTCCGCGAACCGGCCCTCGGGGTGCGGCGCGGTGGGGTGGAGCGCGTCGGTGCTGGTGCCGCAGCCGGCCAGCAGGGCGCGCGGGCGCACACCGCGCGCCCGCGCGTCCGCCGCCCGCTCCAGCACCAGGACGGCGGCGGCCTCGGCCATGACGAACCCGTCGCTGTCCGCCGCGAACGGCCGCGACGCCGCCGCCGGATCACCGGTGCGGGCGGACAGCGCCCCGGCCCGCTGGAACCCGGACACCACCAGGGGCGTGACCGCGGCCTCCGTACCGCCCGCCAGAACGACGTCGCACAGACCGGCGGCCAGCCAGTCGCGCGCCACCGCCAGCGCGCTGGCCCCCGAGGCGCAGGCGGTGGAGACCGCCAGGCTCGGCCCGCGCGCCCCCAGGGCGAGCGCGACCTCCCCGGCCGCCATGTTCGGCAGCAGCCTCGGGATGACCACCGGCGACACCGCCTCGGCCCCCTCCCGCCGCATCCGGGCGAACTCCGCCTCCCAGGTGCCGGCGCCGCCCAGACTGCACCCGACGGCCGTGCCCACCCGGACACCGTCCCAGGCGGACGGGTCCAGCCGCGCGTCCCGCAGCGCCTCGTCGGCCGCCGCCAGCGCGATCCGCGTGAACCGGTCCTGGCGCCACAACTGCCGCCGCCGCGCCCGGTCGGCGACCTCCACCTCGGGGGCGCGGCAGCTGAAGTCGACCGGCAGGCCGACCAGTTCGGCGTCGCGGGACGCCGTGGGAGCGGCGGCGCAGACCCGGCGCCAGGTCTCCTCCACCCCGGCCCCGGCCGGGGTGACCGCCCCCAGGCCGGTCACCGCGATGTCCGCGCGGGTCACCGCGGAGCCACCGCCGTACCCGCGCCCCACGCGGCCTCGACCGCGTCGGCGATCTCCCCCAGCGTCGTGTCCAGGGTGATCTGGTCGTCACCGAACGGCACGCCGGTGCTCTCCCGCAGGGTCAGGGCGAACTCGACCCGCCCCAGGGAGTCCAGATCGATCTCCTCCAGCGTGGCGCCGGGCGACAGCTCGCCCTCGGTGAACTGGAACTTGCCGACCAGGATGTCCGCAACGACGCCGTATGCCTTGCCCATCGGGCCTCCTCGCGCGCTCAACTCGGGCCGGCCGGAACCGGCCCCCTTCCGCGCCCCATCCTTGTGGCTCGGCACGGCCCGGCCGGGAGCGGAACGGCCCGGTAAGCGCATTTCACCCGTACGAGGCAGCGGGCCGCGGCGGACAACGCTCGGGCCCGGCTCCTCCGGTCTGCCGGAGGAGCCGGGCCCGTGGTGCGCGTCCGCGCCCGCGGGCGCGGTTCGAGCGAGGCGGGAGTTACCGCTGCCCGCCGCCGCTGTTCTGGCCGCCCTTGCGGCCGGCCTCGGATGCCTTCTCGCGGTCGTTGGCGAAGTTGCCGCCGCTCTCGTGACCACCCTTGCGACCGGCCTCGGCCGCACGCTGCGGGTCGTTGGCGAAGTTGCCGCCGCTCTCGTGACCGCCCTGGCGGCCCGCCTCGGCCGCGCGCTCACGGTCGTTGGCGAAGTTACCGGGGTTGTTGGAGTTGCTGGACGCAGTCATGACTGCTCCCTTCACTCGTTGTCCTGCAGGTCCCTTCGCAACATCGGGTGCCCGACCCGCCCTGACGTAATCACCACAAACCACATCAAATATGCCCGCGTTCAGAACCGTCGCCCCTCACATGCCGCCAACTCCCGCGCAGTGCACGGAATCCTGGGTTCCGCAGCAAGCTGTGACCGAAACCGTCGCACGCGGCATCCGCTGGGACACCGGCCCCCGGCAAGGCCTTGCTAGGCTCGCTGGCCCATGGACACCGACACGGAGGAAGGCGCGCCGATCGCCGTACCGCCGGGGCGGGTGACGCTGTCGGACCGCCGCACACAGCGCAGTTGGCCGGTCGACCTCGCGCCCTACCGGATCGCGCCCCTTCCCGTCACCCGGGCCCGGTACGCGCAGGTCACCGGCTCGCCGCCCGACGCCGGGCACGACGGCCGCCTGCCCGTCGAGGGCGTCTCATGGCTGGACGCGGTCCGGTTCTGCAACGCCCTGTCCCTGCGTGAAGGGCTGGCCCCCGCCTACCGCCTGCCCCCGGACGGCGACGACGACGGGGACGGCACGGGCGTCGAGTGGGACGAACGCTCCGACGGCTACCGGCTGCCGACCGAGGCCGAGTGGGAGTACGCCTGCCGCGCGGGTACGGCCGGTCCGCGCTACGGCCCGCTCGACGAGATCGCCTGGCATCGCGGCAACTCCGGTGAGCGCGTCCACGCCGTGGGCGGCAGACGGCCCAACGACTGGGGTCTGTACGACATGCTCGGCAACGTCTGGGAGTGGTGCTGGGACCGCTACGACCCCGAGGTCTACGGCGCCTACCGGGTGCTGCGCGGCGGCGGGTGGTTCGACGAGCCCTGGAGCTGCCGGGCTTCGGTGCGCCGCCGCAGCCACCCGTCCCTGCGGATCGACGACGTGGGCTTCCGCCTCGCCCGCTCCCTTCCGCGCTGACGCGCGGCGCGGGAGGACGTGGCCGCTGCCCGCCGGGAGATCCTCAGAGTGTCACAAGCCGCTTGGCACACTTTTCTGGAGAGTGGCGGAGAACCGGCCCGCCCGGCGCGGGTGTTAACGTCCGAGCACATGGACGGCAACGTGTACACGGGCAAGGCCGGGCCGGACGCGGCGATGGACCGGGGCTGGCTGCTGGGCCACTTCAAGGAAGCGGGCGACCTCCGGCACAGCGGGGCGCTGGAGATCAAGTGGGGCGTCCACCCGCGCGGCGAGCGGCGGCGGCAGTGGGTGCGCGGCGAGGAGCGCACGACCTTCCAGGTGCTGATCGGCGGCCGTTTCCGCGTCGAGTTCCCCGGCCGCAGCGTCGTCCTGGCCGAGCAGGGCGACTACGTGGTGTGGGGCCGGGGCGTGGACCACTCCTGGGTCGCCGAGGAGGACTCGACGCTGCTGACGGTCCGCTGGCCGTCCGTCCCCGGCTACGCGCTGCCGCCGCAGGAGTGAGGACCTTCCCCCGCCCGGCCGCCGCCCGGCCCGCGCCCGCGGGCCTCAGTGGAGGACGGCGAGCCCGGCCGCGTCGAAGGGACGCAGGTCACCGAAGCGGCCGGCCAGCACCTTCGCCGCCCACTCCGGGTCGCCGAGCAGGGAGCGGCCGACCGCCACGAGGTCGAACTCGTCGCGCTCCAGCCTCTCCAGCAGCGCTTCGATGTCCGTGACGCCGCCGTCCGCTCCCTGGAACGCGGCGAAGAACTCGTTGTCCAGACCGACCGAACCGACGGTGATGGCGGGGCGGCCGGTCAGCTTCTTCGCCCAGCCCGCCAGGTTGAGGTCGGATCCCTCGAACTCCGGCAGCCAGTAGCGGCGCGTGGAGCAGTGGAAGACATCCACCCCCACCTCGGCCAGCGGGGTCAGGACGGCCTCCAGTTCCCCGGGCGTCTCGGCGAGTCTGGCCTGGTAGTGGCCGGCCTTCCACTGGGAGGTGCGGAAGCTGATCGGGAAGTGCGGGGAGACGGCCTCGCGGCAGGCTGCCACGATCTCCGCGGCGAAGCGGACGCGGGAGACCGGGTCGCCGCCGTAGGCGTCGGTGCGCCGGTTGGTGTGCGACCACAGGAACTGGTCGACCAGATAGCCGTGGGCGCCGTGGATCTCGACACCGTCGAAGCCGCGGGCCTCGGCCGCGGCGGCTCCGGCGGCGAACGCGGCGACCACGTCGTCGATGTCGGCGCGTGTCATCGCACGGCCGGTCTCAGTGCCTTCCAGGGGGATGCCGGAGGGGCCCGTTCTGGGAGCGTCGGGGAACGGCGGCGCCCCGGCGGCGCGCACCATGCCCACGTGCCACAGCTGCGGCATGACCGCCCCGCCCGCGCGGTGGACCGCGTCGGCCACCTTCTCCCAGCCCGCGAGCGCGTCCTCGCCGTGGAAGCGGGGCACCCGGTCGCTGGTGCCGGCCGACGGGTGGTCGACGTAGGTGCCCTCGGTGACGATCAGGCCCACCTCGGCGGCGGCCCGGCGGGCGTAGTACTCGGCCACGTCCGGGCCCGGTACGCCGCCGGGCGAGAACTGGCGGGTCATCGGTGCCATCACGACGCGGTTGCGGAGGGTCAGACCGCCCAGGGAGAAGGGGCGGCCGAGTGTGTTCCGGGCGCGCGCGGACGGGCTGTCGGTCATGGGGATCCGCCTTCGGTCGTCGGAGGGCTGCGCCCGGGTGCGGCGCGGCACGGCTCGTGCAACCGATGCCGCACCCCGCCAATTCCCCTGCGAGGAAAGGTTTTCCGGCATCCGTGCGCGGCCCCGGCGACACGCCGGGGACGGCCGCCGGCGGGGCGGTCGGCGGGTGGTCAGCGGGCGGTTATGACCAGCGCCGCGCTGTCGTCCTCGCTGGGGGCGGCGTCGTCCGAGAACCGGTCGACGGAGGCGACCACCTCCTCGAGGAGTTCCCGGGCGCCCGCGCCGCCGTCGCGGCCGGCGCGGGCGAGGGCGGCGGCGAGGCCGTCCTCGCCCAGGAACCGGCCGTCGGCCGACCGGGCCTCGGTGAAGCCGTCGGTGACCAGGAACAGGGTCTCCTCCGGCCGCAGGGCCAGCCGCACCGTGCGGACGGCCGGATCGGTGGCGACGCCCAGCAGCATGCCCCCGGCCGTGACCTCCTCCACCCGTCGGCCGCGCCGTACCAGGGGTGGGACGTGGCCGGCCCGGATGAGTTCGACGTCAAGCCCGTGCTCCCCGGGGGTCATCCGGCCGTAGACGAGGGTGACGAAGGCGCTGCCGTGCCGGACGCCCTCCAGCAGGGCGGTGTTGACCTCCGCGACCACCCTGGCGGGGTCGTCGACGAGCCGGGCGACGGCGCGGGCGGTGTGGCGGACCAGTCCGGTGACGGTGGCGGCCGGCGCCCCCCGCCCGCACACGTCGCCGATCATGAAGGCCCAGCGGCCGCCGCCCAGCGGGAAGACGTCGTAGAAGTCGCCGCCGACCTCCAGCCCCTCACCGGCGGGCCGGTAGTAGGCGGCGACCTCGACGCCGGGGACGGCGGGCGGCTCGGGCGGCAGCAGGCCGGCCTGGAGGTCGCGGGCCATCCGCACGCGCTCGGTGTACTGGCGCGCGTTGTGGGCGATGACGGCGGTGCGGCGGGCGAGTTCCTCGGAGAGGGCGACGGCGCGCCCCTGGAGGGGGTGGTCCTCGGTGAACAGCAGGGTCAGCACGGCGAAGGGGCCCTCGCGCCAGCTCAGCGGGACGCACACGTAGCCGGTGACGCCCAGCTCCCGCCAGGGGCCCGGGGACGGCGGGACGCGGCGGGCGACCTCCGTCGCCCCGGTGGCCAGCACCCGGGCGACGGTCTCGTCGTCCGGGCAGACCGCGGTCCGCTCGGCCGCCTCCGGCCACCGCTCGCCGCGGCCTTCGGCGACGGCCGCGGCGACCCTCGTCAGCCGCCCGCCGTCGAGTACGTCCACCGCGCTCATCGGCGCCAGCGCCGGGACGCTCAGTTCGGCCAGCCGGTGCAGGCTGTCGTGGAGGTTCAGGTCGCGGCCGATGCGGGTGCTGGCCTCCAGGACGAAGGCGAGTTCCTGCCGGGCGGCCCGCTCCTTGGCCTCGGCCCGCTCGCGGGCCTGCTTGGTCTCGTGGCGCTCCAACGCCAGGGCGGCGGTGCGGGCGAAGGCGGCGGCCAGGGCCAGATCCGTCTCGCGGGGCATGAGCGGGACCCGGTGGTACATCGCGAAGGTGCCCAGCAGCCGTCCGTCCGTCCCCGTGATCGGGGCGGACCAGCAGGCGGCCAGCCCCGCCCGCAGGGCCGTCTCGCGGAACTCCTCCCAGTACGGGTGGGTGGCGATGTCGGCGACGACGACCGTCTCGCGGCGGTGGGCCGCGGTGCCGCACGAGCCGACGCCCTCCCCTGTGGCGATGCCGTCGATGGCCCGGTTGTAGAAGTCCGGCAGGCTCGGCGCGGCGCCGTGGCGCAGGTGGCGGCCGTCGGGGTCGGCGAGGAGCACCGAGACCAGGACCCCGGGGTTGAGCTCCTCGATGGCGGTGGTCATGGCGCGCAGGACGTCCTCTATGGGCGCGTCCAGGGCGATCTGCTCCAGCAGCGCTCGCTGCTCGGCGGCGAACTGCCGGGCGTGCCGGATCGCGGTGGTGTCCACGCCCAGGACGGTGACGCCGACCACCCTCCCGTCCGGCTCCCGGCGCGGTTCGTAGGTGAAGTCGTAGTACGCCTCGTTCATCGCCTCCGGTGGGCCCAGCAGGACCCTGGCGTCCTGGGCGGTGTAGGGGCGGCCGGTGCGGTGGACGGCGTCCAGCAGGTCCATGATCCCCTGCCCGACGAGTTCGGGGGCCAGCTCGGCCAGGGGGACGCCGGTGTTCTCCTTCCGGCCCAGGGCCCGGAAGAAGGCGGGGTTGGCCGTCTCCACGACATGGCGCCGGCCCGACAGCTCGGCGAAGACGGCGTCGGAGGCGCGGAACAGGACACGCGTCTCGTCGTCGCCGGGCGGGCCGGGGCGCGGACCGTCCACCGGCTCCGCGGCGGCCCCGCCCATCGCGGTGGTCCTCCGCGTCGCCTGCCCCTTCATCGGCGCTCCCCACTTCGCTGCGAGCCCGGGCCCACCCGTACAGGCCGGCCCCGCGGCCCGTTCCGGCCCTGGCCGACGGCCGGGTCCGGCCCGGACCGCGGCCGCCTCGAACGGGCGGCACTTCGATCCTCCGGCACGGGCTGCGGTAAGTCCAGCAAGCGCCGGAAGCCCTCGATCCCCCGTGCCGCGCACCCCGCGCCCGTTCGGGCGGGCCGGCGGGTTCCGGTCCGCCCGGCCACGGGCGCGGGCGGGGCGGGACTAGGCGGCCTTGCCCCTGTCGTCACGGTCCTCGTCGACGATCTCGGCGTCCACCACGTCGTCGTCCGCGCCGCCGGCCCTGGCACCCTCGGCACCGGCACCGGCACCGGCACCGGCATCGGCATCGGCATCGGCTCCGGTTCCGGCTCCGGCGCCGCCCGCGGCCTGCCGGCCCTGGGCGTCGGCGTACAGGGCCTGGCCCAGCTTCTGGCTGGTGGCCGCGACCTTCTCGGAGGCCTCGCGGATGGCGGCTGTGCTGTCGCCCTCGGCGGACTCGCCCTTGAGCTTCTCCTTCAGGTCGGCCACCGACGCCTCGACCTCGCTCCTCACCTCACCGGGCACCTTGTCCTCGTTGTCCTTGAGGAACTTCTCGGTGGTGTACACCAGCTGCTCGGCCTGGTTGCGGGTCTCGGCCGCCTCCCGGCGGCGGTGGTCCTCCTCCGCGTACTGCTCGGCCTCCCGCATCATCCGCTCGATGTCGTCCTTGGGCAGCGCCGAACCGCCGGTGACGGTCATCCGCTGCTCCTTGCCGGTGCCCAGGTCCTTGGCCGAGACGTGCATGATGCCGTTGGCGTCGATGTCGAAGGTGACCTCGATCTGCGGCACCCCGCGCGGCGCCGGCGGCAGCCCGGTCAGCTCGAACATGCCCAGCTTCTTGTTGTACGCGGCGATCTCCCGCTCGCCCTGGTACACCTGGATCTGCACGCTGGGCTGGTTGTCCTCGGCGGTGGTGAAGATCTCCGAGCGCTTGGTCGGGATCGTGGTGTTGCGCTCGATCAGCTTGGTCATGATGCCGCCCTTGGTCTCGATCCCCAGGGACAGCGGGGTGACGTCCAGCAGCAGGACGTCCTTGACCTCGCCCTTGAGCACACCGGCCTGCAGCGAGGCGCCGATGGCGACGACCTCGTCCGGGTTGACGCCCTTGTTCGCCTCCTTGCCGGTGAGGTCGCGGACCAGGTCCGTCACCGCGGGCATCCGCGTGGACCCACCGACGAGGACGACGTGGTCGATGTCGGAGACCTCGATCCCCGCGTCCTTCACGGCCTGGTGGAAGGGCCCCTTGCAGCGCTCCAGCAGGTCGGCGGTGAGCTGCTGGAACTGGACGCGGGTGAGCTTCTCGTCCAGGTGCAGCGGACCCGCGTCCGACGCGGTGACGTAGGGCAGGCTGATGGTCGTCTCCGTGGCGGAGGACAGCTCGATCTTCGCCTTCTCCGCCGCCTCGCGCAGCCGCTGGACGGCCATCTTGTCCTTGGACAGGTCCACGCCGTACGCGTTCTTGAACTGCTTGACCAGGTGGTCGACGACCCGCTGGTCCCAGTCGTCGCCGCCGAGCCGCGTGTCGCCGTTGGTGGCCTTCACCTCCACCACGCCCTCGCCGATCTCCAGCAGCGAGACGTCGAAGGTGCCGCCGCCGAGGTCGAAGACCAGGACCGTCTGATCCTCCTTCTCCAGACCGTAGGCCAGGGCCGCGGCCGTGGGCTCGTTGATGATCCGCAGGACGTTCAGGCCCGCGATCTCGCCGGCCTCCTTCGTCGCCGTGCGCTGGGCGTCGTTGAAGTAGGCGGGGACGGTGATCACCGCGTCGGTGACCTTCTCGCCCAGGTACGCCTCGGCGTCCCGCTTCAGCTTCTGCAGCACCCGCGCGGAGATCTCCTGGGCGGCGTACCGCTTGCCGTCCACGTCCCCCGTCGCGGGGAAGCGCCAGCCCTCCTCGCCCATGTGCCGCTTGACCGAGCGGACGGTGCGCTCCACGTTCGTCACCGCCTGCCGCTTGGCGACCTCGCCCACCAGCACCTCGCCGTTCCTGGCGAACGCCACCACCGAGGGCGTGGTCCTGGCGCCCTCGGCGTTGGCGACGACCGTGGGCTCGCCGGCCTCCAGCACGGACACCACGGAGTTGGTGGTGCCCAGATCGATGCCTACCGCTCGTGCCACCTCTGGTCCCTCCTCTCGCCACCGCCGCCCACTGGCGCGCGGATACGGGAACCGGGCATCTTCTGCCTACACTTCCTGCATAAAACTTGAGTCGACCCAAGTCAAGCGAAGCCCGGCGCGGCCGGTTCACCCGCTGCGGAAGCCGTGACGGCCGGAGGCCGTCGCGCAGGGCCTGGGCGACGGCCCCGAAGGTGCGCAGACCGCTCCAGGGCTCGACTCCCTCCCAGGTCCGCTTCCTCCGCGGCGCAGACGTCACCCGTGGTCACGGGCAGCCCTCCCGCTGCTGCGCTGTACGCACGGCCCCCTCCGCGGCCGAACCCGCCCAGGCTGACCGAAAGGGCCGCATGACTTCCACCCGGAGTGCGCCTACGGTCACCCTTCGTACACGTCCACCGGGGCACGGGCGGTCAGCGCAGCGGCTCGAAGGGGGCCTCGCCCTCCTGGCCGTAGTAGGCGTGCAGCAGCGAGATCCGGGCGACCCGGCGCCCCTCCGCCACCGCGTCCCGCGCCGCTTCCCGCCCGGTGAAGTCCCGCCGCTCCCGCTCGTGTTCGACGAACGGCTCGATGGCGGGCGGGGCGTACAGGAGCGGCAGGTCGGCGCCGTCCCGGACCAGTGTGACGACGAGACGGTCGCGAGTGCGCGCGTCGCGGTACCCGTACCGTTCGGCGGAGGAGGCGTGGTCGGGGTGGAACGGCTCCCGCGAGCCGGTCCACCGGTCCTCGCCGAGCGCCTCCGTCCACTTCTCGCCGACCTCGTCCGGGTCGCCGTCGAGGACGACGTACCGCTCCAGCCGCCACTGGCAGCTCAGCGGGCCGGGCGGCTCGCCCTCGAAGGCGGGGTGGCGCAGGCAGTGGTCCTTCGCCGCGGTGCCGAGCTGCCGTGACACGCCCGGCAGACCGTCGACGATCTCCTCCAGGCGGCGTTCGCCCTCCGGCCCGGCCTCGCGACTGGCCGCGTCGACCTCGCCGGCCCGTGACAGGACGTCCATCGGAGCGGCCAGCCACACATAGCCGTACCACCCCGCCGTGGCCAGGACCGCCAGTACGGCCGCCGCCGCTCCCGCGCCGGCGATCCTGCGCCGCGCCCGCGCTCCCGCCTTCCCCGTCACCTTCGAATCCCCGCATCCCTCGCCGCCGGGCGGTCGCGGGTCCGCCCGCGCCCTCGTTCACCGCACCACGCTAAGCCCCGGTCCGCTCAGCACCCGAGTCGGGAGAGTGGAGGGGCGGGCTCCGGGCCCGCCCCCTCCACTCAACTCCCCTGCGTCCAGGCGAGAGTGATCCGCATGCCGCCGAACCGCCAGCCCGCCGGGGTCCGCACGGCGGTGCCCGCCACCCGCAGGCCGCTCGTGCGGTGGGGCGGTTCACCGTCGCGGTGGAAGTAGACGATCTGGTTCGCGGTGGCTTCCGCGCGGTCGCCGTCCACGTGCACCAGTACGTCCCCGTGCACGTGCTGGGTGCGCTCCCCCTCGACCCGGCTCCGCCGCAGAAGGGCGGTCACCTCGTCCAGGCCGCGCAGCTCGCCGCGCGGCCCGCGCACCACGACGTCGTCGCTGTAGACGGTGTGGGCGTCGTCGTGGCGGTGTTCGTCCAGAAGGTTGGCCAGGCGGGCGAACAGGTCGGCGATCTCGATGCGGTCGGCGGTCCTGGTGGCATCGGACACGGCATCCCCCTTGCGGTAGACCCAATATTGGTGACACCAACACTAGGGCAGTGTGTTGGTTCGACCAACACCGTTTAGAGTGGCCGCCATGGACGAGCCCCCCGAACGCCTGACGACGAAGCCGAGCTGGCTGATCAGCCAACTGGCCGTGCACGCACGCCGGTTGGCATTCGAGGGATTCGCCGCCGCCGGGGCGCGCGGATACCACTACCGCATCCTGGCCGCCCTCCACGAGTTCGGGCCCGCGAGCCAGGCCGAACTCGGCCGCCGGTGCCGCGTCGACCGCAGCGACGTCGTGGCGGCCGTCGGCGAACTGGCCGGGCGGGGCTTCGTCGACCGGACACCGGACCCGGGCCACGGGCGGCGCAACAGGGTGACGCTCACCGAGGAGGGCCTGCGGCAACTGCGGCGCATGGACGAGGTGCTCGACCGGGTGCAGGACGACCTGCTCGGGCCCCTTCCGGCCGAGGACCGGCGGACTCTGACCCGCCTGCTGGGCCGGGTCCTCGCCCACCACGAGCCGCACTGACCCGCCTGCCCCCGCCCGCGCGGAGGCAAGGGCGGACGGGGGCGCCGCCCAGGTGGTGCGGGCGGAGGTACGGCAGGAGGCGCGGGTCAGGCGGGCAGGGTGGCGAGCCAGTCGGTCAGCAGGCGGTTGACCTCGGCTGGGCGCTCCTGCTGGATCCAGTGGCCGCAGCCGTCGAGGATGTGGGAGGAGACCAGACCGGGCAACGTGACCGGGTACGCCTCGATCGCGTCGGCCAGCCAGGTCGTGGAGGCGTCCAGGCCGCCGCCGATGAACAGCGACGGCTGGGTGACGGGGGCGCCGTCGAAGGTGGCGAGGTCTTCCCAGTCGCGGTCCATGTTGCGGTAGCGGTTGAGTGCTCCGGTGAAGCCGGTGCGCTCGAACTCCCCGGCGTAGAAGTCGAGTTCCTTCTCCCCCAGCCAGGCGGGCAGCCAGCCGGCGGGGAACCGCTCCCGCATCGTCGCGCCCCTGCCGACGAAGTGCGGGTCGGGGGCGCCGGGCGCGGGCATGGTGTCGGCGGACAGGGCCGCGTAGAGGCCCGCGAGCCAGCCGCGCACATCGGGCTCGATCTCGGCCTCGGCGCGACCGGGCCGCTGGAAGTAGGAGACGTAGAGCTCCTCCTCCCCTCCCATCCGCGCGAGGACGTCGCCGGGGCGCGGCCCGCCGCGCGGGGTGTAGGGGACGCTCAGCAGCCCCACGGCGCGGAAGACATCCGGCCTGAGCAGCGCGGAGTTCGCGGCGATGGGCGAACCCCAGTCGTGGCCGACGACCACCGCCGTCTCCTCGCCCAGGGCGCGTACCACCGCGACGTTGTCCTCCACCAGATGGAGCATCCGGTAGGCGTCCGTCGCGACCGGTTTGGAGGAGCGGCCGTAGCCGCGCACGTCGATCGCGACCGCGCGGTATCCCGCCGCCGCGATGGCCGGCAACTGGTGGCGCCAGGAGTACCAGGATTCCGGGAAGCCGTGGACGAGCAGCACCAGCGGTCCGCTTCCCTGCTCCGCCAGGTGGATCCGGCCTCCCGGCGAGGGCACCGACCGATGGGTGGTCTCCGTGGTGTGTCGCCCGTCGTGCTGCGGCATGGGGCCTCCTCCAGCGCCGTGGGGCGCCGCCGCGGTGCGGGTCGGTCTTCTCCGGCCCTCCGGCGGCTCGGCTCCGATCATGTGGGAGACCCGGCCCTGAGGGCGAGTCCGTTTGCCGGTCCGGCAAGCCCTGATCCGGCGACGTTCGGCGGAGCGGCGTCTCCCCGCGTGGCGGGGGCGCGTTGCCCGTGCGTCATGCGGTGGGGCCCGGGGCGGAGGACCGCCGGGTGGTGTCCCGCCGGGTGACGGCCTCGGCCACCTGCTCGACAGCGGTGCGCAGGAGGTCGCCGTAGGCGCCTTGGGGGAGGTCGGGGGTGTGCCCGCGGGCCGCGTCGATGTGCTCGGCGGCGGCGTCGAACGACCCGAGCCGGCGGTAGCCGTCGGCGAGGTTGAGGTGCAGGGACGGGTAGAAGGCGGCGATGCGCAGACCGGCGTGGTGCTCTTTCAGGCGCTGCTCGGTCACGGCGTCGGCGGCGTCCAGGGCCCGGACGTCCCAGGCCAGGGCCTGGGCCGGGTCCTCGTGGAGGTCCGCCAGGTGGTGCGCGAGGGTGCAGCGGTGCAGCGGGTCGCCGGTGGGGCCGATCGCGGACCACAGGTCCAGGAGTTTCCGGCGGGCGGCCTCCGCCTCGCCGGTCTGTCCTTCGGCGACGGCGGCGCCGATGGCCTCCATCGTCGGGTCGGGGGTGGTGGAGGTGGTGGAGGTGGTGGTCACTGGGGTTCTCCTTGTCGTTCTCGGTCAGGCGCGGTGGTCGGGGTTGACTGGCATGGCCCAGGTGGTGAGGTCGCCGCGGTCGGCGGAGCGGACCGTGACGGGCAGGTCGGCCCCGCGCAGGTCGAGCATCACGTCGGGGCCGATGGCGGTGCCGACGGCCGGGTAGAGGGTGGTCAGCTCGAAGGAGATCCGCACCTCCCGTCCCGTCACGGTGGCCGGAAGCAGGGTGCCGGGGTGTTCGCCGGCCCCCGGAAGGGTCAGGCCGTGCCGGGTGGCGTGCAACTCGACCCGCTCGCCCGGATGTTCCTCCAGGGCCCGCAGCAGCGCGTCCTTCGCCGCCGTCGCGCGGGTGGTGGCCTCCGGCAGCGACGCGAGCATCAGATGGTGGTCGGGGAACTCCTCCGTCAGCAGCCGGCAGTGACGGTCCTCCCGTCCCGCCATGCACAGCCGGACGCCGTGCGGCGTCGCCTCGATCCGTACCAGCGCGCTGCGGCGCATCTCGCCGGTCGCGGCCCGCAGTTCGTCGCCGTCGATTGTGGCGGCCCAGGCCGTGGCCGCCGGTTCGGCGGGGACGAGCGTCCGGGTCGAGAGCCGGTACCGGTCGGTCGCGGTCAGCGTGACCGCCTCGGCGGTCGCCTCGACGCGCAGCCCGCCGAGCACCGGCATCCCCGGATCGCACGCGGTCGCGGTCAGGACCTGCTCGACCGCGTCGGCCAGTACGGGCCCCTTCAGCGCGGCGACCGGCCGGCTCGGCACGCCGCCGAGCGACGACCTGAGCGCGGCGGCTCCCCTCCGTACCGCCGCCGCGTCCCCGAGGACCTTCGCGACGTGCTCGTCGATCAGCCGGGACGCCTCGTCGGGCCCGGCGTCGAGCACCGCCCCGGCGGTGGTCAGCGGCATGGCGATCCGGCGGAGCCGGCGGAGGGTGGTGGCCCGCGGCACCTGGTGGACGCTGTAGTAGCGGTAGCCCGAGGCCGGATCGGTCTCGGCGGGCGGCAGCAGCCCGGAGTCGGCGTAGAACCGCAGCGCGCTGGAGGTCAGACCGGTGCGCTGGGCGAAGACCCCGATGGGCATCAGCTCGGAATTCGGCACCCCGTCATCGTCGGGCTTCAAGCAGGTCGAAGGTCAACAGCGGCCGGTGTGACGGCGATGACCGACGCTTCGCGAGGGGACGTCCGCCCGCATGGACGGTCGGGGCGGACGGTCGGGGCGGACGGGGTCGGAGCAAGGAGGAGATCCACTCTCCGCCACTCTCAACCTATAGCGCATGGGGGGCCTTGCGGCAAGACCCGGGTCCTGCCGCAGAATCGTCGCCCTGGGCCGGAACCTGCGCAAACGACGGGTTCAACACGGTACGTGCGCTTCTGCATGCCTATGGGGCGCACGGAGCGTCCGGCCCGGACCGACACTCTTCACATGGGGGAATCCGTGATCGACGTGATCATCGCCGGCGCCGGGCCGACCGGTCTGATGCTGGCCTGCGAGCTGCGGCTGCACGGCGTGCGCGTGGTGGTGCTGGAGAAGGAGACCGAGCCGACCGGGGTCGTCCGCGCACTCGGCCTGCACGTGCGCAGCATCGAGGTGATGGACCAGCGCGGTCTGCTGGACCGGTTCCTCGCGCACGGCAGGCAGTACCCGGTCGGCGGCTTCTTCGCCGGCATCCCCAAGCCCTCGCCCGGCCGGCTGGACACCGCGCACGCCTATGTCCTGGGCATCCCGCAGCCGGTCACAGACCGCCTGCTGGCCGAGCGCGCCGCCGAGCTGGGCGCCGAGATCCGGCGCGGCTGCGAGGTGACGGGGCTGGAGCAGGACGAGGACGGGGTGACCGTCGAACTGGCCGACGGTGCGCGGCTGCGCTCGCGCTACGCCGTCGGCTGCGACGGCGGCCGCAGCACGGTGCGCAAGCTGCTCGGCGTCGGCTTCCCCGGTGAGCCCGCCGGGGTCGAGACACTGCTGGGCGAGATGGAGGCGACCGAGGACCCGGCGGTGATCGCGTCCGTGGTGGCCGATGTGCGCAGGACCCAGCTGCGGTTCGGCGTCGGGCCCGTCGAGGAGGGGGTCTACCGCGTCGTCGTGCCGGCCGAGGGGCTGGCCGAGGACCGCACCGTACCGCCGACCCTGGAGGAGGTCAGGGAGCGGCTGCGGGCGGTGGCCGGCACCGACTTCGGCGTGCACTCGCCGCGCTGGCTCTCCCGCTTCGGCGACGCCACCCGGCAGGCCGAGCGCTACCGGACAGGCCGGGTGCTGCTGGCAGGCGACGCCGCCCACATCCACCCGCCGGTCGGGGGACAGGGCCTCAACCTCGGCATCCAGGACGCGTTCAACCTCGGCTGGAAACTGGCCGCCGAGGTCGGCGGCTGGGCACCGGACGGGCTGCTGGACAGCTACCACGCCGAACGGCACCCGGTGGCCGCCGACGTGCTGGACAACACCCGCGCGCAGATGGTGCTGATGTCCACCGAGCCCGGCCCCCGGTCGGTACGCCGGCTGGTGTCGGAGCTGATGGACTTCGAGGAGGTCAACCGGCATCTGACCGAGAAGATCACCGCGATCTCGGTCCGCTACGACTTCGGCGGGGGCCACGGGCTGCTCGGGCGGCGGCTGCGGGACATCGGTCTGAAGCGGGGCCGCCTGTACGGGCTGATGCACGGCGGGCGCGGGCTGCTGCTGGACCAGACGGGCCGGCTGTCGGCCGAGGGCTGGACGGACCGGGTCGACCATGTCGCCGACGTCAGCGAGGAGTTGGAAGCGCCCGCGGTGCTGCTGCGGCCGGACGGCCATGTGGCGTGGGCGGGTGAGGACCAGGCCGAGCTGCTCGACCACCTGCCCAGGTGGTTCGGGCCCGCCACCGCCGGCTGAGCCCGGGAGCCGGAGCGGGGTGCGGGGCGGGAGCGGGACCCGGGGCGGCCGCCGCCTCAGCCGTCGGGTGACCCGCCTCCCGCCACCCTTTGGCGGTGCGGTGGGCTCGCAGCAGCCCCTTCTGCTCGTAGTACCGGATGGACCGGCGGCTCGCACCGGTCCGCTCGGCCAGCTCCCCGATCCGCACGACTTCTCCCTTTCACGGCGAAGGCCCACAAGGCGGCGGCACCGGCCGCGTCGCGGCCGGTGCGAGGGCGGTCCCGGGTGCTGCGGGCGTTGCGGCGGCTCAGGCCCGGGCGGTGGTCCTGGGCCGGAGGACCTCGCCCATGGACTCCTCGCGCCACCGGCGCAGCAGGTCGTGGAAGGCGACCGCGCTGCGGGGGTAGGCGGTCGGGCCGTTCGGGCGGCCGAGCCCTTCCCTGTTGTAGTAGCCGGGGGTGCACTCGGCGTGGAACCACTCGTGGTCGGGCGCGCCTTCGGCCAGGGCGGCGATCCAAGCGTCCTCGGCCTCGCGGGCAGGCTCGATCAGGGCGCCGGCGGCCTCGGCTGCGGCGACCAGGGCCGCGGCGTGAACGGCCTGCTCGTCCAGAACGTGGGTGAAGTTGACGCTGCTGGCGTTCTGCAGGGAGCCCATCTGGATGAGGTTGGGGAAGCCGTTGGCGGTGAAGCCGTGCAGGGTGCGCGGCCCGTGCTGCGCCCAGGCGTGCAGCAGTTGGACGCCGCCGCGGCCGTGGACCGGGAGCTTGCCGGAGAGGACGCCGGAGACCCCGACGGAGAATCCGGTGGCGAAGACCAGGCAGTCGAGTCCGTACTCGGTGCCGCCGACCACGACGCCGCGTTCGGTCATCCGCTCGATGCCGTGGCTGTCCGCGGTGTCGACCAGGGTGACGTTGTCGCGGTCGAACGCCTGGTAGTAGCTGTCGGAGAAGGTGGGGCGCTTGCAGGCGTACCGGTACCAGGGCTTGAGCTTCTCCGCCGCGTCCGGGTCGGTGACGGTCGCCTCGACGCGGGCGCGGATCTCGTTCATCTTCGCGGCGTCGGCGATCTCGTAGGCGGCTTCGAATGCCTCCCGGTCGCCCTGGCGGCGGAAGCTGGGCAGGAGCTTCTCCAGGAGGACGGCGGAGGAGGTCCAGCCGTCCGCCACCAGGTCCTGTTCGGCTCCCTCGCCCGAGACGATGCGCAGGAAGTTCTCGCGGCGCTCGCGCGCCCAGCCGGCGCGGCCGGCGCCGACGTCCCTCCCGGTGGTGCGGCGGTTGGCGCGTACGTCCACGGTGGAGGGGGTTCGCTGGAAGACGTGGAGGTGGTGGGCGTCCTCGGCCAGCATCGGGATGACCTGGACGCCGGTGGCGCCGGTGCCGACGATGCCCACCCGCTTGTCCGCCAGGCCGGTCATGCCGCCCTCGGGGGTGCCGCCGGTGTAGGCGTAGTCCCAGCGCGAGGTGTGGAAGGTGTGGCCCCTGAAGTCCTCGATCCCGGGGATGCCGGGCAGTTTCGGCTCGGAGAGGGTGCCGGTGGCCGTGATGACGTACGCGGCCCGGAACTCGTCGCCCCGGTCGGTGGCCACGATCCACACCTCGGATGCCTCGTCCCAGGTCAGCGAGGTGACGGCGGTGGAGAACAGGGCGCCCGAGTAGAGGTCGTACTGCTCGGCGATCCGCATCGCGTGGCGGCGGATCTCCTCGCCGGGGGCGTACTTCCACCGCGGAACGTATCCGGTCTCGTCGAGCAGCGGCAGGTACACGTGGGACTCGATGTCGCAGTGGACGCCCGGGTACCGGTTCCAGTACCAGGTGCCTCCGAAGTCGCCGCCCTTCTCCACGATCCGGATGCGCTCCACGCCCTGCCGGCGCAGCCGCGCCCCGGCGAGGATGCCGCCGAATCCGCCGCCGACGACGGCGACGTCCACGGTGTCGCGCAGCGGTTCGCGCTCGGGGGCCTGCCCCGCGTACGGGTCGGCGGCGTAGTAGCCGAACTCCGCTTCGGCGCCGCGGTACTGCCGCGCCCCGTCGGGCCGCACACGCCGCTCGCGCTCGAGGCGGTAGCGCTCTCTCAGTTCGGCGAGCTCCTCGGGGGACGGCGCCTGCGAAGTCGTCATGCGGGGGAAACCTCGATCCTGTGGGTCCGCTGCGGCCGGCCGCCCTGTACGCACAAATCCGTTCAGGGGAAAGGGAGTTGGCCAGCCCTTCGTTACCGTACCCTCTACCGGACAGTGGTGTCCGGTTGGATGGCGGGGGCGCTGCGGCACCCGTGCACGGCGGACAGCTCACAGCGGACAGGAAGAGTGGTCTCCCCCATGCAACGACTCCCGATCCGGTCTCTCGCCGGGCTCGCCGCGATCGGCGTGCTCGCCCTCACCGGCTGCGGCACGGGCACGGTCGCCTCCGCCGACGGCCCGGCGGCCACCGGCGCGGGCCGCACCATCCCCGCCCAGGAGGTCATGCGGCTGACGCAGGTGCACGAGGAGACCGGGATGACCCTGCTGGAGGGGCCGGTTCTCGACGAGGACGGCAACCTGTTCGTCGTCGACGTCACCGCACCCGAGGGCAAGCCGAAGGTGATGCGCGTCGACATCGGGAACAAGACCTCGCGGAAGGTCCACACCGACGGGCGCGGCGCCTACACCTCGGCGCAGTTCAGCCCGTACGACGGACGGCTCTACCTCACCGACTTCGCCCACGGCGAGATCGTGAGCCTCGCCCCGGACGGAGGCGACCCGCGGACCTTCTTCTCCCGCAAGGTCGCCGGAGCGCGGATGAACCCCGACGACATCGCCTTCGACGAAGAGGGCAACCTGTACGTCAGCGACTCGCGCGGCCTGACCGAGGGCCGGGAACTGGGCCGCGTGGTGCGGATCGACCGCGACGGGAAGAAGGCCGCCGTCCTGGCCGACAAGCTGGCCGCGACGAACGGGATCTCGTTCGACGAGGACCACCGCGGGCTGTGGATCAGCGAGCTGACCCGGAACCGGATCTCCTACCTCCTCCTCGACCGGGAGGGCGGCGTGGCCTCACGGCACACCGCCATCCGCTACGACGGCGGCGTCGCGCAGACCGACTCGATCGCCGTGGACGCGGACGGCAACCTCTACCAGGGACTGCACGGCCGACCCGCGATGGCGGTGTTCGACCGGTACGGCGAGCACCTGGCGACCGTCGAGGTACCCGCCGGCGCCGCCGAGGGCCTGGAGTCGGCGACGAACGTGGCGATCACGCCGGGCGGGACCACGGCGTGCATGACCGTCAGCGGGCCCTCCGGCGGCTACCTGTACACCTTCGAGGCGCTTGCGGAGGGCATCCGGCAGTCGAACGGCGGCTGATGCCGCGCCCGCCCCGCCGTGCCCGTCCCGCCGCGCTCACTCCTCGAAGGGCCGCACCGGCCCCACCTCGACGCCGAGCAGCCGCCAGGCCTTGAGGGCCCGGCGCTCCCGCTCCTGCCGGGTTGGTCCGGTGGCGGCGCCGGAGACCATGGCGACGGCGAGCATGACGTCGTCCGCCGCGGCCGGCCGGCGAGCGTCCGGCGGACGGCCGCCGGGCAGATGCCGCAGCAGGGCGCGCTCGACCCGGCCGGCCAGGGCCAGGGCGTGCGCGCGGACGTCGGGGCGGACGCTCGCCTCGTCGGCGCGCAGGAAGGCGATGAAGGCCGCCGACTCCGTCAGGTGCCAGGTCAGCACACCGAGGACGTCCTCGAAGCCGGCGTCCTCGGCCGTGGCGGCCTGCTCGATCTGCCGCACGTTCTCCTCCAGGACCACCGCGACCACGGCGGCCCGGTCGGGGAAATGCCGGTACAGACTGCCCTGTCCGACCCCGGCCCGGCGCGCGATCGCGGAGAGCGGTGCGTCCAGGCCGTGCTCCGCGTAGATCTCCCGGGCGGCGGCGACGAGGGCGGCCCGGTTGCGGGCGGCGGACCGCGGCCCGTGGTTCACGGGCCGCCGTTCCTCCTGCGCGGCTTGCTGCGTCACCCCGGCAGGGTAGCCCGCGGGCGAGTCGGGCGCTCCCCGCGCGGTACGGGCCCCCTCCCGTCCCGCCGTGTCGATCACGTCACGCCGCCGGCGAAGCAGCGGGCCGCCTCCGCGTGGACGCCCCGCCCGGGGAACACCCGGTGTGCGGCCCGTCACCGGCCGGCCGTGCGGAGGAAGGGGCCCGCGGGGGACCCACGCGGAGCCCGTGTGGGGCTCATGTGCGGAAAAGGCCTGCTTGCCAATGCTTCCGCCCGCGCACTACTGTCGCCACGCCTTGGTGAACGGGAAATCCGGTGCGATACCGGTGCGGCCCTCGCCACTGTGATCGGGAAGTCCGGCTCCAGCCCTCGCGGGCGGCCACTGGGTCCTCCGGGACCCGGGAAGGCGGAGCCCGGGCGGTGTCACCCGTCAGCCAGGAGACCGGCCAAGGCGCGTCAACCATCCACGAGGTGCTGGAGAGGGTCTGTCCGGTCATGCACATAGCCGAGGGCTTCCTGCCCCCCGCGCACGCGGTCGCCTGGGGCGTCGCGGCCGCGCCGTTCATCGTCCACGGAGTCCGCAGTCTCACCCGTGAGGTCAGGGAGCACCCCGAGAGCACTCTGCTCCTGGGCGCCTCCGGTGCCTTCACGTTCGTCCTGTCGGCCCTGAAACTGCCCTCGGTGACCGGGAGTTGCTCGCACCCCACCGGCACGGGGCTGGGCGCCATCCTGTTCCGGCCGCCGATGATGGCGGTGCTGGGCACCATCACGCTCCTCTTCCAGGCACTGCTGCTCGCGCACGGCGGCCTGACCACGCTGGGCGCCAACGCCTTCTCGATGGCGATCGTCGGCCCCTGGACCGGATACGCCCTCTACAGGCTGCTGCGGCGATACGGCGCGCCGCTGATGGCGGCCGTCTTCTTCGGCGCCTTCGCCGCCGACCTGTCCACCTACTGCGTCACCAGCGCGCAGCTCGCGCTGGCCTTCCCCGATCCGGTCAGCGGGTTCTGGGGCGCGCTCGGCAAGTTCGGCTCCATCTTCGCCCTCACCCAGATCCCCCTCGCGGTGAGCGAGGGGCTCCTGACGGTGTTCGTGATGCGGCTGCTGGTGCAGTCCAGCCGGGGCGAACTGGTCCGGCTGGGCGTGCTCCTGCCCGGCAGAAGGGCCGGGACCGGGAAGACGGCCGACAGCGAGGCGGTGGCGTGATGAAGAGGAACACCGCGGTCAACACCCTGCTGCTGCTCGCCGTGGCCGCGCTCGCGGTCCTGCCCCTGGCCCTCGGTCTCGGAGACCACAAGGAGGAGCCGTTCGCCGGTGCGGACGCCGAGGCGGAGACGGCGATCACCGAGATCGAGCCGGACTACGAGCCGTGGTTCGCGCCGCTGTACGAGCCGCCGTCCGGTGAGGTGGAGTCGGCGCTGTTCGCCCTGCAGGCCGCGCTCGGCACGGGCGTTCTCGCCTACTACTTCGGCCTGCGCCACGGGCGCCGCCAGGGCGAGCGGCGCGCCACGGCGGCACAGCCGGACGCACAACCGGGAGCGCACCCGGGAGCGCACCCGGGAGCACGGCCCGGAACGCGGCCGGCAGCCCGGCCGGGGGAAGCCGGGAGCGCCGCGGACGCCACCGGGGACCTCGAGACCCGGGAGGCCTGAGCCCCGTGCTGCCGATCGACGCGGCGGCGCACAGCAGTCGCTGGCGCCGCCGCCACCCCGCGGACAAGGCCGTGCTCGGTTTCGGCCTCACCGCGCTGGCGCTCTGCCTGCCGCCCTGGCCGGGCGCGGCCCTGGTGGCCCTCACCGCGCTCGCCGTGCTGCTGGGCCCGGCGGGCGTGCCCGGCCGCAGGCTGTGGCGCGCCTGCCGGGTGCCACTGGGCTTCTGCGTGACCGGCGCGGCCACGCTGCTGTTCCAGGTCGCCGGCCCGGAGGGCTTCCTGTCCCTGGCCGACGACGGCCCGGCCCGCGCCGGGGAGGTGCTGCTGCGCACCTCGGCGGCCTCCCTGGGCGTGCTGCTGTTCGCCTTCACCACCCCGATGTCCGACCTGCTCCCCCGGCTGGTGCGGGCGGGCGTACCCGCGCCGGTCGTGGACGTCGCCCTGGTGACGTACCGGATGAGCTTCCTGCTGCTGGATTCGGTGCGCCGCGTACGCGAGGCACAGGCCGCCCGGCTCGGGCACACCACCCGGGCCGCGGCCTGGCGCTCCCTGGCCTCCCTCGGCGCCACCGCGTTCGTCCGCGCCTTCGGCCGGGCCGCCCGGCTCCAGGACGGACTCGCCGGACGGGGCTACGACGGCGCCCTGCGGGTGCTGGTGCCCGAGGCCGGCGTCTCGGCGCGCTTCACCTGCGGCAGCGTCGCGCTCCTCGGCTCCGTGACCGCCCTCACCTTCGTTCTGGAAGGGCCGCTGACATGAGCGAGCCGGCACTCGTCGCCCTGCGGGACGTGTCCTTCTCCTACGAGGACGGGCCGCTCGTGCTCAGCGGCCTGGACTTCGAGGTGCGCGAGGGGCGCGCGCTCGCCCTGCTGGGCCGCAACGGCAGCGGCAAGACCACGCTGATGCGGCTGCTGAGCGGCGGACTGCGGCCGGACACCGGCGAGTTGGCCCTCCGGGGGCGGCCCGTCGCCTACGACCGCAAAGGGCTGACCCGGCTGCGGACGACCGTCCAGCTCGTCGTGCAGGACCCGGACGACCAGCTCTTCGCCGCGTCCGTCGCCCAGGACGTCTCCTTCGGGCCGCTGAACCTCGGACTGCCGGACGCCGAGGTGCGGGCGCGGGTCGACGAGGCCCTGACCGCCCTGGACATCGGCCACCTGGCCGACCGTCCCACCCATCTGCTCTCCTACGGCCAGCGCAAGCGGACCGCGATCGCGGGGGCGGTCGCGATGCGGCCGAAGGTCCTGGTCCTCGACGAGCCGACCGCGGGGCTCGACCCGGACGGCCGGGAGCGGCTGCTCGCCACCCTGGACGGACTGCGCGAGGGCGGCACGACGGTGGTGATGGCCACGCACGACGTCGACCTCGCCCTGCTCTGGGCCGACGACGCGGCGCTGCTCACCCCCGAGGGGGTGCGCTGCGGTCCGGCGGCCGCGATGCTGGCCCGCACCGGACTCCTGCGGCAGGCCGGGCTGCGGCTGCCCTGGGGCGTCGCGGTGGCGCGGCTGCTGCGGTCGCAGGACCTGCCCGCCGCCGCGGCCGCGCCCCGCACCCCGGAGGAACTGGCCGCGCTCTTCGCCCCGGGCACGGAACCGGAGGGACCGGAGGAGCCCCGGTAGGCGCCGGAGTCGGGGGCGGGGAACCGTACGCGGGCGCGGGACGGCCTGTTCGAGCGCGCCGGCAGGGCGGCCCTGACGCGCCTTCCCTCACCGGCCGCCCCGTGAGCCGTAGGGCTGGAGGAGCTGGTCGACGGGTGCGTAGTCGTCGGTGAGCACTCGGGCGTCGCCGATCCAGGAGGCGAGGTCGTCGCCGGAGGCGATCTTCCAGCCGGTCCGCCGGGCGTCCAGCGCCTCCTGGGCCGCACGCAGGTCGACCGGCCGGTCGGAGGCGAGCACCACCAGATTGCCGCCCTCGGGGACGGCGGCCGGGTCGAGGCCGATGTCGGCGGGTTCGCCGACGAGGGCGACGTGCTCGAAGGTCTCGGCGAGGGTGGCCGCTTCGGCACGTGCGAAGGCCAGGTCACCGTGGTCGATGAGGTTGGCGACGTACAGACCGTCCTCGTCGAGCACCCGCCGCACCTCGGCCATCGCCTCCGCCGTGGTGAGGTGCCACGGCACGCTGACGCCTCCGAACGCGTCGCCGACGACGAGGTCGAGACTGCCGGTGTCCAGTCGCCGCAGGCCGAGCCTGCCGTCCTCGACGCGTACGTCGACGCCGGCTTCGGAACCCAGACCGAGCCGGTCGCGGTCGATGCGCACGACCCCGCTGTCGATCTCGGACACGACGCTGTGCGTCCCGGGCCGCGTGGCCGCGAGGTAGCGAGGAAAGGTGAGCCCGCCGCCGCCCAGGTGGTGGGCGGCGAGTGGCTCGCCTTCGGGGAAGGCGGCGTCGACCACCGACGCGATGGCGCGCACGTACGTGAACTTCAGGAAGGTCGGGTCCTCGATGTCGACGTAGGAGTGCCGCACTCCGTCCAGGAGGAGTGTGCGGCCGCTGTCCCGGTCGGGGTCGGCGACCACCCGTGCGCAGTGGTACCGGGTCTCCGCGTCGCAGCCACCGGGCACGACCGCGGTGGCCAGGCCGCCGGCGACGACCGCGAGCGCCAGGGCGGGGGCGCCGCTCCACCCGCGCGTTCGCCACTCGACGAGCGCCGAGCCGGCCACCAGCAGTGTCCCCAGGCCGATCAGGATGCCGCTGACCGGCAACCGCGACACGAGGACGAAGCCGGTCAGGACGGTGCCGACGATGGCGCCGACGGTGCCGACGCCGGACAGCCGGCCGACGACCGTTCCGGTCTCGGCGAGGCTGGTGAGACGCAGCTTGGTCACGATCGGCGTCACCGCGGAGAGCAGCGCGCCCGGCACGAGGACGGTCAGCGACGCGATCGACAGGAGCACCGCCGGAGCCCACTCCGCGGTGGCGCGCAGCACGGCGGGGGTGAGCGCCACGACCGCTCCCGACACCCCGAGCGAGGGGCCCAGGAGCCGGCGCGGATCGATCCGGTCGGCCATGCGCCCGCCCAGCCAGGAGCCGAGGGCGATCGCGGTCAGGGCGATGCCGATCACCATGGTGCTGGTCTCGAGGGTGAGGCCGAGGTAGGGGGCCAGCAGCCGCAGGGCGACGATCTCGACCACCAGGACCGCGGCCGAGGACCCGAACACGAGCACAGCGGCGGCACGGGGCCCCAGACCGCGGTCGCGAGGCGCTCCCTGGACGACAGGCGAGGGGGACGGTTCGGTCACGGGCTCCATCCTCGCATGCGGCACACCGGCCGGACGCGGCGGCGAGAATCCTCGTCACCTCGGTCACCCGCTCACCGCGGACGGGCCGAGCGGTGAACCCGCTCCGGAGGTTCGAGGCACCGACGGTCTCGTCCTCCCCGCGGTTCGGCCCGGCGGCCCCGCCGCGGGCGGGGTCCGTGGGCGGCGCCCACGGCCGGGGCCGGGGCCCTCCGCCTCGTGCGGAGGGCCCCGGCCCCGGGGTGTCGTCCTTGCGGCCGGCCCGTGCCTACTTGAGGTAGACCAGGCCGTCGGTGGTGACGGTGGGCCGGCCGCTGGTGCCCACGACGACGATCTTGATGGTGTGCTTGGCGCTGCCGGCCCAGGTCTTGGTCCAGATCGCCTGGCGGTACTTGGTCGTCGAGGACTTCAGGTCCACGGTGGCGGTCTTGGTGCCGTCGACGTAGATGTGGGCCTGGCCGGAGCCGGTGGCCCGCGAGACGATCCAGGCGGCCGATCGGCCGGTGAAGGTCCAGCTCAGCGAGGCGTTCTTGGCGGAGCTGGAGTAGGACTTGCCGCCCAGGTAGCTGGTGGAGGACTTGGTGGTCCAGGTGCCGGTCCTGGTGGCCGAGGTCTCCTGGAGGATCACCGGGGTGCCGGCCACCGAGGCGGTGGCGGTGTTGCCGGCCTGGTCGCGGGCGGTCAGCGACCAGGTGGTGGCCGTGCCCGAGGCGGCGGTGTGGGAGGCGCTGGTGGTGGTGGGCCCGTAGGTCTTGGCCACCGGCTTGGTCAGCTTGACCTCCTTCAGGGCGGCGGCGTCGGTGGCCTTCCACTTCAGGGTGACGGGGACGGCGCCGGTGTCGACGGTGCCGGTGCGCAGGGCCAGGTTCGGCTTGGTGGTGAAGGTGGGGGCGGTGGTCTCGGCGACCACGGTCGCGGCCGCGGTGGTGGCGGCCTTGCCCGAGATGTGGACGGCGCGGACGGCCACGGTGTGGCTGCCCAGGGCCAGGGTGGTCTTGGCCGAGGTGGCGGTGTTCGCCGCGGTGGCGGCGACCTTGCCGTCGACCAGCAGCTCGTACCGGGAGATCAGCGCGGTGGGAGTGCTCGCCTTCCAGTTCACCGTGACGGCGGCCTTGGTGTAGTAGGTCGTCCCCGACTGCCCGGCGCCGGTGACCGAGGTGATCGCCAGGCCGCCGACCGGGCCGGCGGCGTAGGTGCGGACGGTGGCGAGCTGGTCGTAGAGCCGGTTGCCCGGGCACTGGGTGTTGTAGCCGTCGCGGTGCCCGTGGATGGCGGGGAAGGACAGCTGCGCGCCCTTGGCCCAGGTCTTGCCGAAGTAGTTGCGGCCGGCGTCGCCGGCGGTGAGGGTGGCGGTGCCCTTCGGCGCGACGCCGTACTGGCCCAGCTTCCAGGCGGCCACCTGGGCGACCGAGGTCAGCGCGGCGGTGGAGGCGGCGGTGTCGGTGTAGGTGCCCAGGATCGAGATGCCGGTGGTCTCGGCGTTGAAGCCGTAGGCGTGCGCCCCCATCACCGGGCGGTCCACGCCGCCCTTGCGGCCCTCGTAGATCCTGCCGCACTTGTCGACCAGGAAGTTGTAGCCGATGTCCCGCCAGCCCAGCGTCTTGACGTGGTACGCGTAGATGCCGCGCACCACCGCCGGGGCCTGGTCGCAGGTGTAGGAGTTGGACTCGGCGGTGTGGTGCACCACCACCGCCTTGATCTTCTCCCCGGGCAGGTAGACCGGCTCCTCGGGACTGGCGGACTCGTCCGCCCCCCAGCCCGCGCGGTCGGTGATCGGCGGGCGCGGCACGGTGGACGGCGGAGCCGGCGGCCCGCTCACCGAGGGCGACGGGCTCACCGAGGCGGACGCGCTGGGAGGCGGTGGGGTGGGCGGGGCGGACGCGGTGGGCGGCGTGCTCACCGGCGCCGGCTCGGTGGCCGGATCGCTCTGCGTCGCCGGCGGCTCCGGTGCCGGCTCGGTGGCCGGCTGAGACCCGCCCGGTTCCGGTTCGGACGGCTCCGGGGTGGGGGAGGGATCGGCCGCGGGGTCGTCCTCGGTGAACGCGGCCGGTTCCATGCCCGTGGCGGTGCCGCCGGGGTCGATCATGTCCAGCCGCAGCCCCGCGGGCAGACCGGCCGAGGACTTCCCTCCGGCCCGCACCCGCACCTCGACCCCGTCCGAGGGGCCCACCCAGGCCGGTTCGGTACCGCCGCGCTCGGCGCCCCGCTCGCCCTGCCCGCTGTCGCCGTCCAGCACCAGCCAGCGCGACCACCGGCCCGTCGCCGTGCTGCGGGTGCGGGCCTCCACGGTGCCCTCCACGCGGGCGGCGGGATCGGTCCAGGTCACTCCCAGCAGACTGAACGGCTCCACCTCCCGCCGCCCCGACTCCGCGGCCCGGCCGCCGTCGGTCACCTTCAGCGCGGCCGAGTGGACACCGGCCCGGACCGGCTCCCCCGAACCCGCGGACTTCCCGTCGTCACCGGCACCCCCCACGGGAGAGCCGATCACCCCCTGGAGCACCAGCACCCCCGATACCCCCGCCGCCACCGCGGCGGTCGTGCCCCATATTCGACGCGATCTCATACCGCACCCTGTTTTCTTGTGTCCTTGTCGGATCAGAGCGACCAATCAGCCCATCGGACCGGAACGGTAGCCGATGCGGCGTCAAGTTGCCGAAGGCGGGACAGGGCGGGGGGCCCGGCGGGTGCGGGCCTCGCGGGGGCCTCGCGGTTCGCGGAGTGTCAGCACAGCCGGCGGGACCTGCGGGAGCACGCGTGAGAAGGAGCAGGCGGCGGAGGCCCCCGAATCGCTCGGCGCGCCGGGTGCGGGATAATACGGCCATGAGGATCTCGGCGAAGGCGGACTACGCGGTGCGTGCCGCCCTGCACCTCGCCGCGGCCCGGGATGCCGGTCCTTTGAAGGCGGAGGCCATCGCCGAGGCCCAGGAGATCCCGCACAAGTTCCTGGAGGGCATTCTCGGTGACATGCGCCGCGGCGGGCTGGTGGTGAGCCGGCGCGGCTCCAGCGGCGGCTACCGGCTGGCCAGGTCGCCGGAGTCGATCAGTGTCGCCGATGTGATCCGGGCCGTGGACGGCCCTCTGGTGTCGGTGCGCGGGGTGCGCCCGCCGGAGCTCTCCTACACGGGGGCCGCCGAGTCGCTGCTGCCGTTGTGGGTCGCGCTGCGGGTCAACGTCCGCCGGATCCTCGACGGGGTGTCGCTGGCGGACGTCGCCTCGGGTGCGCTGCCCGGAGAGGTCTCCGGGCTGGTGGACAACCCCGCCGCCTGGCGGAACCCCTGACCTGTCCGGCATGCGGCGCCCGGCCGGGACGACGCGGTGCCGGTCCCGCACGCCCTCGGCGGTAACGGCACCGGGGCGGTGAACGGGCGCGGTGCGGTCGCCGTACGGGCTCTACCGCGCGTCGGGCACGTACTTGTAGCCCACCCGCCGCACGGTGACGATGCGGTGCCGGTGCGCTTGCCCGAGCTTGCGGCGCAGCCGTGCGACGTGGACGTCGACGGTGCGTCCGTTCCCGACGTGGGCGTGGCCCCAGACACCGTTGACCAGGTGTTCGCGGGAGTGGACGCGGTGGGGGTGTGTGACGAACCGGGCCAGCAGTGCGAACTCCAGGTAGGTGAGGTCGAGTTCGCGCCCGTCCACCTCGGCGGTGTGCCGCTCCGCGTCGATGCGGACACGGTCGTCGCCCCGGAACGGCGAGGGCCGCCCGGTGTCTTGGGCGGCGGGCTGGATGCGGGGCCTGAGCCCGCTCTCGCCGAAGAGCGCCGCGGGATCGACGTCCTCGGGCAGGAAGAGGAGGTAGCCGATGAGCGGCGCCGTATCGCCGTCCTCCGTGCTGTCGGGGCTCTCCTCCCGGACCAACCGCAGGTGCTGGTGGGACGGGAGGAGGGGGACATCGGCGTGGAGGGCGCGGGCCTGCGGTGCCACGGTCATGGGAGTGGTCCTTTCGTTGTGTGCGGGGGCGGGGGCGGGGCAGGTCCACCGAGCGGGAGGAGGCATGGGGGCGGACGTCGTCCGGTCCCGGAACGCGGCACGGTGGCAACGGGCACGACTGGGGGCCCGGAAGGGAGGGAGTGAGAAAGGGAGGAGAAGCGGCGCCGCCGCCCCGACGCCCTCCCGCCGTCAGGGGCCGCCCTGCCGCGACGGCGGGCGGAGTGCGCTCCTGGGCACCGAGGCCGGTGGCACACCCGCGGTCGCGCCGGCCGGGAGAACAGGCAGACCCCCTACGGACGCTTCCGGCCACCCCGCGGCCACATGCGCCGGACACCGGTCCCGGCGGGCGGGCCCTGCCCGGTCTGGGCGCCGGCTAAGCGCGCCGACAGGCAGCGCTGGCCACGCGGTGGAGGTCCACGTGCCGGCGGCGTACGAGCGGTTGCTGCGCGCGGGACATGCCCATCATCCTGCTGGCTCCCGGGACACGGCGTCAAGCATCCCTAGTAAATCTCTTGGAAAAGTAGGGGAGTTCGGCGCGGAGTCTCGCGATGCACGGGGCGGAGGCATCCCGGAGGTTTCCCGCCTCGGGCACCTTCGGTGACCACGGCGGCATGCCTTGCGGGTTGAGTCCCTCCACAGAGGAACACCCGGAAAGGGTGCCCGGGAGGGCCCCGGCCGCGCGGCCGGGGCCCTCGATCGGCGGATGCCGGTCACCGGGAAACGGGAACCGGGAATCGGAAGGTCAGCGCCGCAGGGTGAGGACGCCCGGCCGCCACGGCAGCCGGTTGTAGTCGCCGCCCGCGCCCGGGTCCTTGCCCTGGTAGAGGAACTGCAGGTTGCAGGGGTCGATGGTCATGGTCTGGTCGGGGTTGTCGCGGACCAGGTCACCGTGGCTGATGTCGTTGGTCCAGGTGGCGCCGCTGTTGGCCTTGCCCGCGAAGGGGCTGCTCTCGCCGGCGGCCTGCGGGGTCCACGAGCCGTTCAGGCTGGAGGCCGTGAAGGAGCGGAAGTAGCGCCCGTTCGCGCCCATCGCCTCGACGATCATGAGGTACTGGCTCTGGCCCTTGACCTTGTAGACCTGTACGCCCTCGAACAGGTTGGCCTTCGTGTCGCTCATGATCGTCGTGTACGACGAGCCGAAGTTCCCCGGGAAGTTCCCGATCGGCATGCTCGCCCGGTAGATCTTGCCGTTGTCACCGGCGAAGAACAGGTACATGTTCCGGTCGTCGGCGATCAGGGTCTGGTCGATCGGGCCGGTGTCGGAGTCGGAGATGCTCCCGGTGAACAGCGGCTGCGGGGAGGACCAGCCGTTGGGATTGGTGAGGTCGCTCGACGTGCGGTAGATGAAGGGCCACTGGCCCCACTGGTACGCCAGCACCCAGATGTTCTTGGGCGCGAAGTAGAACAGCGTGGGCGCCACCGCGGCCTGGTTCATCCCGATCTGGCCGGCCGACGCCATGTCCGACCAGTTCGTGAAGGGACTGAACATCATCGAGCCGTACGACGACCCCGAGTAGTTCGTCGCGTAGACCAGGTACCTGCCGTTGTGCTTCACGGCGGTGAAGTCCTTCACCGCGGCCCACCCGTGCGCCGGCTGCGCCAGCGCCCCCGTCGACGTCCAGCGGTACGTCGAGGGGAGGGAGCACGTGCCGTCCGTCGGCGGCGTACCGGACAGGCCCGTCCACTTCTGGTTGCTGCCGCCGTTGCACGTCCAGATCTGCACCGCCGTGCCGTTGGCCGTACCGGCGCCCGCGGCCTCCAGGCACAGCCCGGACTCGACGCCGACGACCGTGCCGTCGGAGTTCACCCGCCACTGCTGGTTCGCGCCGCCCGAACAGGTCCAGATCTGCACCCGGGTGCCGGCCGTGGTGGAGTGGCCCGGAACATCCAGGCACTTGTCGCCGTACACGGTCAGCCGGTTGTCGTCCGTCAGCGTCCACTGCTGGTTGGCCCCGCCCCAGCAGTCGTAGATCTGCAGTTGGGTGCCGTCGGCCCGGCCGGCACCCGACACGTCGAGACACCGGTTCGAGCCGACACCGCGTAAGGCGCCGCTGGTGGCCGCCTGCGCCGAGGGGGCGACGAGCATCGCCGCCAGCGCGGCCAGGGCCGCGACCGCTGCGGCCAGCACCGCGGACGGATGCCTGCGGATGGAACTTCCTCTGTGCATGGGGACTTTCCCAACCTTGAGTAGGCGGTTCCGGTCGGCCTCGTCAGAGGTCGCCCGGACTGTCGGTGTGGTGAGGTGTGCTGCGGTCCGCGGGCACCGCGGCAGACCGCTCGTGACCTGCCGGTCCTCCGCTGCCCTCCGGAAGACCGGTGGCGCCCGGCGCCTTCGGACCGCATGGGCGCCCGCGGCAAAGGCCCGGACGGCGCCGGGTGAGTCCGTCGCGGTCCCGGGTGTCGTCGGGACCGTCTCGGCCGGCGGGTCCGGGACCGGGGCCAGCACGGGCATCCGGCCGCCGGGGCAGACGTCGACGAACGCGAGGCAATACCAGGCGCCGTTCTGCGCCCGGACCAGGCCGCCCCGGTGCGGGACGCCTCCGCCGGGGATCGGCTCCCGCAGGTCGAGGAGCACCTGCCGCATCGTGTACGGGTCGAAGGGGCCGCCTGACGGCTTCAGGATGTACTGCCCGTTCGCTGGTCGGGTCAGGAAGACGTAGTACTGACCGTTGATCTTGTAGAAGCGGGCGCCCCCGAGGGTGCCGACGCTCGGCGGGGCCGTGGACACCTCCTGCGCGCGGACCCGGGTGCGGCCGCCTGGGGAGAGCTGAGCCACGCTGATCGTGGTGTTGCCGTACGCCGCGTACAGGGTGTCGTCGCTGTCGACCAGCAGCCCCGCGTCGTAGTAGGGCGTGCCGATCGCCGTCAGCCGACTCCGCGGCCCCTCGACGGCCGTCGCGGTGTAGATATACGTCCGGGCGAAGTCGATCTGGCCCAGCCAGTGGAATGTCCTGTTGCTCGGAAGACAGGCCGGCGACGACGCCCAGACCCCCCTGACGTAGCCCCGGACCCCGTTCAGGTCGTACTTGGCGCCGAAGTCCAGGACCGGTACCGAGCGGCCGGTGATCTCCCAGTGCACCAGGTCGTAACTGCGCAGGACGGGCGCGCCCGGCGAGTAGTGCAAGGTCGAGGCCGAGGCGTAGTAGGTGTCTCCGACGCGGATGACGTCGATGTCCGCGAAGTCCTGCCAGATCACCGGGTTCGCGTGCTCCCCGGCGGTGGCGCGGGTCGCCCCCTGGGCGGGAGCGGCCGAGGCGTGGGGGACTCCCGTCACAGGGAGGACCGCGCCAGCGGCGAGGCCGGTGGCGTTCGCCGGCGCGCGACGACGGGACAAGGGCTCATGAGGCCATGGCATACGCATGCGGCAGGCTCCTTGCGGCTCGGCGTTCGGGGGCGGCCCGGAGATGCCCTGCTGTGCGATGAAGTAGCCCAATGTGTTCGTAATATCGAACAACGGTCGGATTGTCGGGCAACCTGAATGATAGGGAGCCGGCGGGCGGCGTCAATACCTCTGGCGGGTGCCGCCACCGACACCGAAGCGTTTCGCAGGGCCGCGGACAGGAGGCGGAGTCCAGCCTTCGGCGGGTCCCACGAGGGGATCCACCGAAGGCCGGGGTATCGGGCCGCAGCAAGCCAGAGGTCCTCGAAGTGGGTCTGAGGAGTTTGGAGTTGCAAGAACCCGGGCGATGCCCTCGTGCCAGGGTCGGCACGGGGCCGCTTCACCGCAGAAGCACAGGTCAGGAGTACTCCTCGATGGATTTGAGAACCAAGACGCGCTCAACGTGGTGGGCCATCGAGAACAGGCCACAAGATACGGGAAGGAGAACGGCAGGTCAGAAGGCCGTTCTTAAGCTGTCACGCAGGCGCTCGGGCGCCCGGAGTCTCGTCCGAGCGTCACAGCGTCCGGAACTCCCACCGGGCAGCTCGCAGTCGGCCCCCGCGTGCTGTGCCGCCGAGTGCAGCAACGGCCGGGTCCTCCAGGAGCGGATCGGTGACCAACTCCTCGACCACGGCGGTGCCATGGCTGGCCATGGCGGCAGTTAGCTCCGGGTCCCACGGCGCCCCGGTGAGACGGCCGAGCGGAGGGCCTTCGGAGGTGCGGACGAGAGCGCCACGGTAGTCCGCCGCTGTCATGCGCCATGGGCGAGCCAGCGTTTTGTCGAACGCATACGCAGCGATGCGGATGCCCTCACCATCGAAGTCGCCGTGGTAGAGGAGGGTGGTGCCGTGGTCCGCGAGCAGACGGAGGAGGTGAACGGCCGCGTTGTTGGGCCAGCCGGATGTGCAGCCCAGGAGCGGGCAGTGCGTGCCGAAACGCCGTAGCGCCAGCGCCATGACACTGGTGTTCTCTGCGACATGAACGACGGACGCGGGCTCTGCCGGAAGTATGAACGCGCCCGGGGCCCGCACCTGGGCGAGCGTCAGGCTGGCGGCCTGACCGGCGTCGGCGCACACGCGTGCCACGCGGGCGAGCGGGCTGCTGCCGCGGGGGCGCAGTCCGGCGGCGAGGACGGCGGAGGACAGCTCGTCGTCCGCGATGCCCGCGCGGGCCCACAGTGCGCGTCTTTCCAATGCGGACTGCGGCGGGGCGGTGTCATGGAGGGCCGCAAGGGCACGCAGGACGAGGGAGGGCAGACGGGTGCCGTCGTCGAGCGCGTGGGAGTCGCCTTTCAGGACCCGGGCGGCGAAGATGGGCAGGGGGTCCGCCTGCGCGGGGAGCGCCGCCAGCACCGCAAGTGCGTCCGTGAGCAAAGCGCGGGTACGTCTCGGTGAGCCACCGACCAGGCCGGCAGACCTGCGGGAGACGACCCAGTCGGCGAGCGCGGGCCGGGCCCGTACGGTGTCGTGAGTATCCAGCCAGTTCCACAGCTCGGCTCGCTCTTCCTTTTGGCGGCACCGCTCGGCAGTACGGTCGGCCGACGGGCCCACCGGTTCGGTGACGGCTTCGCGTACCGTGCGGCCGCAGAGTTCGATGACCGCCTCCTCCGGGCGGGCCAGGCTGGCAGAGGGCCGGACGTCCGGTAGGAGGTCCAAACCGAGGAGATCGGTGAGAGCCTCACGCTGGGTGCCGTCGAGCGGCCAGAGGCGCACTCGGGTAACGGGTCGGCCGGACGAGAGACGGTCGTGGACCACCTGCCGGAGCGGACGCAGCTCGGGGCGGCGCAGGGCTCGATCGCCCGAGGTCGGTCCCGCGTGCGTCATTCCGCCTCCAGGTCGGTGCCGTTCCATACGAGGCGGGCGCTGGTGACCGCGGCATCGTCCGTGCCGGTGAGAAGCTGGTGGGCGGCGATGCCGGGCAGCTCCCCGTAAGTGCACCATTCGTGGTCGGAGGTGAGCATGAGGTCCAGGTCGAGCGCGGCGAGCAGGGCGAAGACCTGCCTGCGGTTGACGGTGTCGACCCCGACGAAGACCTCGTCCAGCAGGATCAGCCGGGGTGCCTCGGGCACGGCCCCGTAGTGGGCGGATACGGTGGCGAACAACGGAAGGTGACAGGGCGATGGCCTTCTCCCCGTGGGAAAGCGCGCCGTGCGGTTTCTTGGTGAGCGGCTGCCATCCAGCCCCGCTCCCGCGGTCGAGCCGGACGGTGAACTGGTGCCAGCCGCCACGAGCTTCTGGGCGGATCACCCCTTCGTCCTGGTGCCGTTGACGCTCGCCGGGGAGGCCTGCGCCCCGTTGGCCGCCCTCGCCGGCACGGACCCGGACGGCCCCGTGCTGCTGACGGTACGCCGACCGCGTGACCGGGCCGAGCGCTTCCTCTTCGTCGAGCGCCTCGCCGCGCTGCCGCTGCCGTACATCGAGCGGTGCCGCACCCCGGAGACGGAGGCGTACACCACCGGCCGCGGCAAGGCCAGGGAGGAGCGCCTGCGCTACCTACGTGCGCCACAGCCCCTGGTGCCGGGTGGCGAGGGCGTCGCCTACCTCCGGCTGCCCGGCCGGCTGACCAGGCTGCGCGCCGTCGAGGGACCGTACGCCGTGGACCCGTCCGTGCCCGCCCTCGGCAAGTGGCTGACCTGATTCACCGACCGGGCGGAGTTCCCAGGCTCCTGCTTGCTGCAGGCCATGACACGGCTGCTCGCCGCCAACTGGGCTACCGGGCAGAGCCCATCGACCGTGCGCAGCGCGCTGCCGGTACGCCTCACCGCGGGCAATGAGGTCAAGAGCCCGGTGCGCCCCGGCCAGAAGGCGGAAATCCTCGAGGTGGTGCCGGACGGCGAGGGCCATACCGTGGTGATCCAGCTGAACGGCGGCTTCGGCAGCAAGCGCAAGCCACCCGCCCCGCCGGGCACGCTCGCCGAGTGGGCGAGACCGTCACGTACACCTCCGTCGCCCCCAAGGCCATGCCGTCCGTGCTGCCCGCCGAAGAGGACACGCCGTGGACCCACGGCGGCCCGCCCGAACCCTGCGAACCGACCGACGAGGACGCGGAGGAGACCTGGGAATGACGGCGGCCCCGGACACCGATCCCCCCGGCGTGCTCGCCGACCGCACGGTCGCGGGCATCCTGTCGAGCCTGGACACGGCCACCGGCCGGGGCGTGGTCGTGGACCCCCGCCCGGCACCGGGAAGTCCACGCTCGTCAAGCGCGCCGCCGACCACCTCACCGCGGCCGGCCACCATCTGATGGTCGTCGCGCAGACCAATGAGCAGATGGACGACCCGGCCACAACATCGCGCAGGAGTACCCCGGTCTCGCGCTCGGCCGTCTGCACGCGAGCACCCTCACCCTCCCCGAACGCAGGACACCGCTCTGGCCCGCGCCGCGGAGTCGGGCTGGGGCCTGCTGGAACTGCCCGCCCGCCACACCCTCGACGACGACCCCGAGGTCGCCGACGCCCCGGCGGCGACGGCCGTGCGCTTCCTGGAGCGCGGCGCCCTGGTAAACGGAAAGCCGCTCGCCGAGGACCCCATCGCGATCGGTGCCGCCCGCACCGTCCAGGCGGGCGCGGTGCGGCCCGGCTCGCCGCGCGCGGGCTCACCGCCGTCACGATGGACACCGCCAACCGCCTCCAGGGCCGTGAGTTCGACGTGACCCTCGTCTGGCATCCGCTCTCCGGCCGCCAGGACGCCTCCGCTTTCCACATGGAGACCGGCCGCCCGTGCGTACTGCTCTCCCGCCACCGCTTCGCCTGTGTCGTGGTGGCCCGCGTCGGCATCACCGACCTGCTGGACCGCCACCCTCGCAACAGCCCGGTTTACCTGGACGCGCCGCCGAAGTTCCCGGACGGATGGCGGGCGCACCAGATGGTGACGGAGCACTTGGAGCGCGGCGAGCACGAAGTCCACTTCTGATCTCCCCACCGCCGGGTGACGGCCGCTTCAGGTGGAGCCGCTCAGGTCGGCCAGACGCACAGGCTCCGACAGCACCGCACGGGCGCTGTCGAAGTCGGCCAGGCGTGCCGCGACCGTGGCGGCGGCGAGGCGTTCGGGGAGGGCGACGGAGAACTTCAGTCCGCGTACGGCCCGGCGGTCCACGTCGGGCAGGACGAGGCTCTCGCCGACGCTCTCGCGGGCCGTGCGCCAGTCGGCCGGGGTGAGGTCCTCGCGCAGGCGCAGCCAGCAGTCGGTGGGGCGCTGCAGGGGGTCGGCGACCGACTGGAGCGTGGCCGCGAGGGTGGCGTTGGCCCGGTAGCCGGCCCAGGTCCACCAGCGCACGTCGCTGCCGACGCGGATGATCAGTGTGCCGTCCGGCCATACGGTGTCGGGTGCGTCGGTCTCGCGCTGCCCGGCCAGGCACGCCTCGGCGCGCCGGGTGAGGGTGACGGGCGGGTCCGCGCCCAGCAGCACCTCGCGCATGGCGCGGGTGAGGGCGTACGACAGCCCGGCGATGCCGCCGTTCGTCCACTTGGCGACGCCGCCGCCGTCGGCGGGTTCGACGAAGACGCGTTTGCGTTTCCAGTCGATGTAGGCGACCTGCCAGCTCCGCCCGCCGAGCAGCAGACGTCGCGGGCCGGGGCGCTCCTCGGTGAGCACACTCGGATCGGTGCGGCCGATCTCGGTGCGGCCGGACAGCACGGTGAACTGCGGCGGCGCGGTGAAGGACGCGGTGAGTTCGATGAAGTGCCGTCTGCCGAAACGGCGTTCCGCCTCGGGACCGACGAAGAGCATGCCGCCGTCGCTGTCGAGGAAACCCTCCTCGGTGAGGTGGCGCAGGATCGGAGCGGCGGACCGGTCGAAGGGGGCGAGGCCGTTCCACTGCCGGTCCCACGACCGGTCGCCGAGCTTGTGCCGCTGCAGGGTGACGGCGAGGAGCTGCTGGGCCACGAGGTGGCGCGGCTCGGGTGGCGGGAGGACCGGCTCGACCCAGCCGCGCGACCACAGCAGCAGCAGTCCCGCCGCCTGCAGCAGGGTGTCCTCGCGGGTGGTGAGGAACAGGCAGTTGCGCACGGTGCCGGGGCGCCGGCCGGTGCGGCCGATGCGCTGCAGGAAGGAGGCGACGGAGGCCGGTGAGTCGATCTGTACGACGCGGTCCAGGTCTCCGACGTCGATACCGAGTTCGAGGGTGGAGGTGGAGACGATGACGCAGTCGCGCGCTTCGGCGAACGCCTGCTCGGAGCGGGTGCGTTCGTCGACGGAGAGGGAGGCATGGGACAGGAAGACCGTCACTTCGCGGGCGCGGAGCGCGGCGCCCAGCTCCTCGACCTGGCGGCGCGAGTCGCAGAAGACGAGGCGTTTCTCTCCGCGGTGCAGGGCGGCGATGAGCTTGGCGGCGTTGTCGAGAGAGCCCACGTAGTCGAGCTCCACCTCACCGGTGGGTCTACGGGACGGGTCTTCGGCGGCCCGCTCCCGGTGTCCGGCCGCGCCGGTGGCGGGCAGGTGGACGCCCGGGGCGACGACCTGCCCGGTGCGGCTGCCGGCTCCGGCCCCCTGCAGCCAGCGCAGCAGCTGCCCGGGGTTGCCGACGGTCGCCGAGAGCCCGACGCGCTGGATTGGGCGGCCGGTGATCCGCTCCAGCCGCTCGAGTACGGCGAGCAGGTGCCAGCCGCGGTCGTCGCCCGCGAAGGCGTGCACCTCGTCGACGACGACGGCCCGGACGCTCCCCAGCAGCCGCGCGTGGTCGGTCCTGACCCCGATCAGCATCGCCTCGAGCGACTCGGGTGTGGTCAGCAGGATGTCCGGAGCCTCGGTGCGGATGCGCTGCCGCTGCGACTCCCTGGTGTCGCCGTGCCAGAGGGCGGCGCGCCGCCCCAGCCACTGGGCGTAGGCGTCGACACGGCCGACGAGGTTGTTGAGGAGCGCCTTGAGCGGGCACAGGTAGAGCACCGAGGTGCCGGTCCACCGTTGTGCGGCCATCGCCGACAACAGCGGGAAGCAGGCCGCCTCGGTCTTGCCGCCGGCTGTCGGGGCCAGCAGGACGGCGTCCTGCCCGTCCATGAGCGGGGCGATCGCCGCCCGCTGGAGGGGACGCAGGTCGGGCCAGCCGAGGGTGTTGACGATGTGGTGCAGGACGACGGGGTCGAGCCGGTCGAGCACGTCGGCTCCTCCCCCGGCCGATCCCTCCCCGCCCTCTTCCTCCCCGTCCGGGCTGCCGGCGTCTGCCATCACAGCTCCAGGTCGATGTCGTCGGCGGACACGGGACCGCCGCTGACCGCGGTGGCCAGGTTCCGCTCCACGTCGGTGAGTTCACTGCTCGCGACGGTCAGCCTGTAGTGCAGGCGGGGGTCGAAGTCGTCGAACTGGTCCACGCGGTCGAGCACGTCCCCCACCAGCTTCTTCAGGAACAGCCGCGGCGCCACCCCGACCTTCCCGCCCAACGCCCCGCCGACGGCCCGCGCGAGGTCCGCGACGTATGCGTCGTCGACGACCGTCCGCACCCGCTCGGGCGACACGGCTGCATCGGCATACAGGTCCCGGATGGTCCGGCCGAGGCCGACCAGGGACTCCTGGGTGAAGCCGGGCAGCCGGATCTGCACGGCGCGGGGGTTGTCGAAGCGCGGATCGGTGGTGAAGTCGGTGGCGAGCCGCTGGGCGAGCGGGGCCAGGCGCTGGACGCCCTGCTGGCCGTCGTAGAAGGCCGGGGTGCCGGTGATGACGAGGTACAGACCGGGGAAGCGGCCGGAGTGCACCTCGTCGATGAGTTGCCGCAGCGCGTTGAGGGCCTTGTCCCGGGCGTCGGAGCGGACCCGCTGCAGCGTCTCCACCTCGTCGAGGACGACGAAGAGCCCGGTGTGCCCGGAGTCGCGCAGCACGGTGAGCAGGCCCTGCAGGAAGCCGAGCGCCCCGAAGTGGTCGAGGTCGCCGCGCACCCCGGCGGACCTGCGGGCGGAGGCCGCGACGTGCGGCTGACCGCCGAGCCATGCCAGGACGGCCGCGGCGGTCGCCTCGTCACCGTCGGCGAGGGCGGCCCGGTAACCGCGCAGGGCGGTGGCGAAGGACGGGGCGTGCCGGGAGACCTCGGCGAGCCGCGCCACGAGCAGCTTCTCCACCTCGCCGGGCAGCTCGTCCTCGGTCGCACCGGCCGCGAGCGCGTCCTCCTCCAGGGCGTAGAACCAGGCGTCCACGACCGGGCGCAGGGCGCTGGGCGGGAAACTGGAGGTGGTGAGGCGTTCGGTGAGCCGCCGGTAGACCGTCTCCAGCCTGTGCAGCGGCGTCTCGTTCTCCGACACCTGGATCTCGGCCACGGCGAAGTTGCGGCGCTTGGCCCTCTCCCCCAGCCAGCGGGTGAAGAACGTCTTGCCGGAGCCGTACTCGCCCCGCACAGCCTTGAACACGGATCCACCGGACGCGACGGCGTCCAGTTCCGCGTCAAGGGCCGCCTCGAACCGGTCGAGCCCGGTGGCGAGCAGGTCGAGCCCGCTCTCGGGCACGGCCCCGCGGCGCAGGGCGTCGACGACGGTACGGCGGCGGGCTGCGCTGACCTGTGCGGGGCCCTTGGATCCGGTGGTACTCACGGGGACCAGTGTTTCATCCTCCTGCGCACCGGAGCCTCGGCGAAGGGGCACGGTGCCCGGTTCACGACCATGGGGTCGAACACGGCGCCTTGCACACCACCGCTCTCGCTGTTCAGGACGATCGCTCCCAGACCGACACCACAGCCGTCGTCGTGCTGCCAAGCGGTGCGGGAAGCGTCGAGTTCGGCGTCGTCAAGCGACCTGTCAGTGAGCTCGATTCGCAGGGAGGACACGATCCCGAATCGAGACCAACCTCGCCCCTGGGGATCCGGCTCACCCTGATCGGCCACGGGGGCCTCTTCCTGCGGGCGCGTGTACCCCAGCAGGTCCGGCGGTTCCGTCGAGCGTCCCGGCAGCAGGCCCGGGGGCCGGCCGGAGACGTACCCGACTCTTTTCGAGACCGAGGTCAACCGGAACCTGTACTGCTGGACCGGTACGCCACGCTTGCCCACGAACTCGGCCACCTGTTCTGCGGACACCTCGGCGCGGGCCCCGGAGAGACTTGTGGCCCAGCCGGTTCCTGCCGAAGACCGCGGAGGTCCATGCGCGCAACGAGGTCGAGGCCGAGGCCATCGCCTACACGGTCCTCAAGCGTCTGGACCCAGATGTCCAGATGGGCGACTACATCACCGAGCACCTCGGCTCCGGCCGACAGGTTCCCGAGACCGTCGCTCTCAACCACACGTTCAAGGCCGCCGACCTGATCATCGAGATGGGCAAGAAGCACGTCCCTGCCGCCAACGACGCTCACGGGCAGCGGTGGTGCGTTCATCGCCGTCCTCAGCGTGGGGATGAACGTGCTTCACCACGTGTAGCGCGACGTGTAGCGCTTGCGGGGCGGCCTGCCGAAAGAGCAGGCCGCCCTGTCCGCAGCGTTCGGCGCAGGACGCATCGAGCCCGCCCGTCGCTCTCCGAAGCAGTGACCTCGAAACCCCGGCCGGACGGCGGTCGCAGTGATCAGGTTCTTCGGCGAACCGGTTGACGATCACCGGAAAGCACTGCTGAAATCACTCTCCGTACGGATAACAGGGTGGGAAGTGGAGTCACATGGCGGCCCTCGACAACGTGAAGCTGAAGGACGTTCTGGCGGATGTCGCCTCGGGCTCCTTACAACTGCCCGACTTCCAGCGGAGTTGGAAGTGGGACGACGACCGGATCCGGGCGATCATCGCAACGGTCACGCTGGACTATCCGCTGGGTGTCGTGATGACGCTGCAGACCGGCGGCGCCACCCGGTTCCGTTCCCGAACCCTCACCGGCGCCCGGCCTGACGGAGATCCGGCGGCCGACCTCCTGCTGCTGGACGGACAGCAGCGCCTCACCTCCCTCTTCCAGTCCCTTTGGGTGGACGCCCCGGTGGAGACGGCGGACGCCCGGGGCAAGCCCATCCAGCGGTGGTACTACGTCGACATCGCGAAGGCCGTCGGACCGTCCGCGGACCGCGACGAGGCCATCGTGTCCGTCCCGGCCGACAAGGTCCTCCGGACGGACTTCAACCGCACCGTGGTGCTGGATCTGAGCACCACCGAGGCCGAGTGCGCGGCCGGTCTCTTCCCCCTGCACTTCGTTTTCGACGCCCAGCGCGTGAACGAGTGGAAGAAGGCGTACATCAAGGCCGACGAGGACCGGAACTGGGACCTGTGGGGCCAGTTCGACGAGGCGGTCCTCCAGCAGGTCCGCGCCTTCCAGGTCCCGATGATCCGGCTGGCCGCCTCCACCTCGATGGACGCAGTCTGCGCGGTGTTCGAGCGGGTCAACACGGGCGGCGTGCCCCTGAACGTCTTCGAGCTGCTCACCGCGACCTACGCCGGGGACCGCGACTACGTGGAGCGGACCGGGGACTACTATCAGCTGCCCGAGGTGTGGCGGGAGATCAAGCAGGGTCTGGCGAGCAAGTACCCGGTCTTCGGCCGCGTCGAGAGTGGTCTCGAGAACGGGCTGAGCAGCATCGACTTCCTGCAGGCCATCGCGCTGGTACGCACCTGGGAACGGAAGCAGGAGGGCATCGGGGCCACGGTGTCCTGCAAGCGCCGCGACCTGCTGGATCTTCCCCTGGCCGATTTCGTGCGCCTGGCGCCCAAGCTCGCCGACGCCTTCGCCTGGGTGGGCGACTTCCTGGAGCGGCAGTGCATCGTCCGACCGAACGACCTGCCGTACAAGACACAGCTCGTCCCGCTCGCAGCCGTCCGCGCCATCCTCGACACGGCGACCGACGGCCTGGGAGCGGAGGAGAAGATCGAGCAGTGGTACTGGTGCGGGGTGCTCGGTGAGATGTACGGCGGCTCCACGGAGACGCGCTTCACCAAGGACGTCGAACAGCTCGTCCCCTGGATCGGACAGGACGAGAGGCCGCCCGAGACGGTCACGGAGGCGTTCTTCTTCGCCGACCGCCTCGACACCCTCACCACCCGGAACAGTGCCGCCTACAAGGGGATCTACGCTCTGCTGATCAAGCAGGGGGCAGTGGACTGGCACCACACGGACGCCCCCCTCAGCCCCGGCAGGCTGGACGAGTACGGCGTGGACGTGCGGCAGATCTTCCCCAGGACGTGGTTCCGGCGGGGCGATAGCCACGGCCTGCCCACGAACTCGATCGTGAACAAGACCCCCTTGTCCTACCGTGCCGCGATGGACATGACGGGGGCGCCGTCGTCGTACCTGTCCACGATGGTCGCCGCGTCCGACATGCGTCCCGAGTGGTTCGACGATGTCTTGACCACGCATCTGATCGATCCGGAGGCGTTGCGCGAGAACGACTACGAGCGCTTCTACCGCGACCGCTCAGTACAGTTGCGGGACCTGGTGCATTCCGCCATGGGCAAGAAGACGATGCTCCGCGATCTGCCGGAGGACGACGCCCGATGACGGCCAGGCCGCATGAGCGGGACATCGCCTCCCTCAAGGGCAGGACCGTGTCCGTGCAGGAGATCCTCGACCTGTTCCAGGTCAGGGTCCGCGACCACAGGACGGTGCACCGGATCTCGCAGGCGCTGACGGACGCCGGGCTGACCACACTGCCGGACTTCGCCGTCTGCGGTCAGCGCAGTACCGTCGACGTCGTGCCGCTGGCATCCGTTCCCGCGCAGAGCACACCTGCCGGCACGGAGGACGGGGCCGACGCGACGGACGAGGCGCTGCCCTCGCACGCCCTGCCGCAGCGGCTGCTGCTCGGCGACATTCCGGCGGCGCGGCGCGGCCTGGTGTCCGTCGGCCCCGGCACCCCCTTGTCCCAGACGACCTTCCTCATGCGCACGAAGGGCATATCCCAGGTGCCGGTGACCACCGGCATGGCGCAGGTCCACGGGGTCGTCACCTGGGGGTCGGTGGCCAAGATGTACGAGGCGGGGAAGCCGGCCACGCTGGACAACGCGATGGAGAAGGACTCACTGCCCGTAGCCGACGCCCGTCAGGAGTTCTTCGCCGCCCTCCCGGTCATCCGTGAGCACGGCTACCTGCTCGTCCGCGGCGACGACGGCTGCCTGTCGGGCATCGTCACCGCGGCGGACGTCACGGAACGCTTCGAGGGGGCGGCGCGCCCCTTCTTCATCGTGGGCGAGATCGAGTCGTTGCTGCGCCGCTGCCTGGGCGCGGCACTGGACAAGGAGGCCATCAGGGCGGTGCAGACGAACAAGAAGCCGGAGCACCGCACCGGCCAGGTGTCGGACCTGATGTTCGGCGACTATCTGAGGCTTCTGGACGGCGACCAGGCCAAGCAGTCCCTCGCCGAGCGCGCCGACCGCAACTGGGAGGCGCTGAGGTGGCCCAACATGCCCCGGGAGCAGTTCGTCGGCCTGCTGAAACGGGTGAAGGACATCCGTAACCGGATCGCCCACTTCGACGAGAAGCCGCTTCCGAGGGAGATGATCGACGAGCTGACGACCTTCGCGAAGCTGCTGCGGGCGTTCGCCTCGTGACGCCGTCCGCGCGACGGTGCCCCGGCCGACGCCTGCCGTGCCACATGCGACAGGCGTCGGCCGGAGTGCCGGCCGTCAGCCCGGCCCGAGGCCGAACTGTTCGCGCAGCAGTGCCTCGTGGAGGCGCAGGGTGCGGCCGTCGGGCAGGGTCTCCAGGACCTGTACGCCGTCGTAGTTGAGGAGCTGCCGCAGGACGGCGGCGAAGCCGTCGCCGCGGGTGGTGGGCATGCCCGCGCGCTGGGCGAGAGCGGTCACGGGCAGTGTGCCGCCCGCCTCCAACAGGGCGGTGAGCGCCTTGCGGACCTGCTCCTGCTGCGGTTTGCGGGCCAGTCCGCCGAGCTGCGCCCGGTACGCCTCGGAGTCGAGCAGTGCCGTCACCAGCGCATCGGTACGGGAGACGAGAGCCGGGGTGAGGAGGGCGTCGTCGCCTCCGGCGGTCAGTCCCACGTCGAAGAGCGCCTCGTGGGTCTGCGCGATCTCGGCCTGCTTCTTCTGGGCCTTCGCCGTCGTCCTCCTGGGGGCGGCGGGGGCTGCGGGAGTGGCAGCCGGCGGCCGGCCGGTGCGGTCGTCCGGCGCCGGTTTCCCGCTCTCCTGCGGGGCCCACCACACGGGCCGCTGGTCGCCCAGCTCCCGCCAGCCCCTGGGCGGTTCCGCGCCGAGCCGCAGGAAGGCGAGCACCGGGATGGCGACCTCGGCCAGGGAGGCCCCGCCGTGGTAGCCGGCCTTGAGGGCGGTGTAGCGGGAGTCGGCGTCCCACAGGGCGACGACGGCCGCGCCCGGCTCCGGCCACACCACGCGCGGCCCGGACAGGGCGATCTCCCGCTCTGCGGTGGGACCGCCGGGCAGGCGGTGGCGGGCGGACGCGGGATCGGTGGCGGGGCCGACCTTCGTGCCGTGCCGGTCGACGACGTGGCCGTGGTCGCTGGTGAGGACGACCGCCATGCCCTGGGTGGCGGCCGCCCGCAGCAGGTCGCGCAGGCCGGGCACGTCGTCGATCCGCCAGGCGCCGTCGCCGAGCTTCTGCTCCTTGGCGAGCCGGTCGTCGATGGCGTTGAGGACGACGGCGACATGGGTCATGCCGTCGGCCAGCGCCTCGGTGAGCGCCGGGCCGAAGGTCTCGCCTGCGGTCTCGGTGCGCAGGTCGTCCTTGTGGAACACGGCGGCCGGGGCTCCGCCCCACAGCTTCAGCGCGGGGAAGAGCCGCTTCTCGTCGGCCTGGGTGCCCTTCATCAGCCTGCCGGTGAGGAGCGAGGTGCGGGACACGGCCGTCACCGTGGGCAGGGCTGCGGCCATCGCCCGCCGGCGCGGGGCGCCGCCCTCGGGCAGCGGGTCGAACTCCGCCCAGGAGCCACGCAGTTCCTCGGCGAGTTCGTTTGCGATGGCCGCGCTCATGCCGTCGAGCACCAGCAGCAGCACCCGTCGTGCCTCCCCGCGCCGGACGACCGGCCCGACCACGCGATCGAGGAAGGTCTCGACGGTGAGCATGGAGCCGGGCTGGGTGCCGGCCTGCGTCCAGGAGGCCAGCGATCGGGCGAAGGAGGCATCGATCAGCCTGCGCCGGTCCCTGACGCGCGCGCCGAGGGCGTCGTAAGCGGCCTTCAGGACGGGGTCCGGGTCGCCGCCTGCCTCGACGTGCTCCAGGGCGAGGTCCACCCAGCCGGTCTCGGCGACGTGCCGCTGTATGGCGTCGGCGACGGTGGGGGCGTCGGCGGGCGGGTCGGTGGCCAGCCAGCGGGCCAGTCGCTGGCCCATGCGGGCGCGTTCGATGCGGGCGGACTCCTCCGGCTCGGCGGCCAGCCGGTGCTCCTCCAGGCGGCGTACGGCGTCCGCCGACGCGGCCGTGTCGCCCGCCGTGAGGGCGTGGCCGACGGCGGTGAAGCGTGCTTCCAGACCGTCGCGCAGGACGGGGCTGGCCTCCACGGCCTGCTCGGCGCCGAACTGGCTGGCCAGGGCGGATGCCCGGTCGAGCACGGCGCCGGTGGTGCGGCGTGCCTCGCGGGCCTGGTCGGCGTCCGCGCCGCCGGTGCGGTGTCCGGCCGCCAGCAGCCCGGTCACGTACTCCTCGGCGGCCCGACCGAAGACGGTCACCAGGGCATCGAGCTGCTCACCGGCCGCCGGGGGCTGTTCGCCGAAGTAGCGTTCGGCCCGGCCCCGGGCCCGGTAGGTCTCGGGGGTGGGTTCGGCGTGCTGCCACAGCACCGCGCACACCAGGCCGAAGGCGGCGGCGTCCGCGCCGCGCTCGGCGTCGACGAGGGCGAGCAGAGCGCGTCCGGCGAGGCCCGCCTGTTCTTCCTCGGCGAGGAAGGCGGCCAGTCCGGCGCGTTCGGGGCCGCGCAGGGCCAGGAACCGTTCGGAGGCGCCGGGCCGGGTCGACCAGTGCAGCAGTGCCTGGGCGTCGAGCCGGTCGTCGCCCGGGCGGCGCCGGCCGCCCTCGGTGTCGTAGCGGCCCAGGCGCAGGCGGCGCTGGGCGAGCGCGGTGAGGGCGTGCTGCCTCGACAGCCAGCCGCCGGGCACCGGCGGCCAGCCGCCCGCGGTGGGCGGGGTGGCGTCCAGGAGTGCCTCGGCGGCCCAGTCGGCGTCCCTGAGCCGGGGGTCCGTCTGCCGGGCACCGAACGCCTCGCGGACGACGTCCCAGCCGCCGACCGTGTCGATGCGCTGCTTGTGGACACGGGCGAGGACGGCCGGGTCGAGTTCGTTCTGCTCGCGGTCGGTGAGGACGACCAGGACGGCGGGGCCCGGGCGGCGGCCCGCCAGGTGGTCGAGGACGAGTTCGTGGACGGCCAGCGGGGAGGGCGCCGCCGCGATCCCGGCCGTGCGGCCCTCCCCCCAGGCGGGCTCGGCGGGGCCGTCCCACCGGGGCTCGGAGCGCAGCAGCACGACCCGCCGCCTGCCCCCGCCACCGCCCGTCAGGGAGGCGGCGAGGGAGGACTGCGAGGACAGGTACTGGGTGACGGTCGCGGTGTTCAGCCGGACGGCTCCGGGGACGGCGACAGGGGTGTCCGTCATTCGACGACCCGCCAGGTGATCTCGATGGTGGCTTCGGGGTTGCGGGCGGCCAGTTCGGCCAGTTCCGCCCGGAGATCGGCGGCGGCCCGGGCCGCGGTCGTGCGGCGGCCCCCGGACTTCCCCGCCGCGGCGCCGCCCGCCGGGGAGGGCGTCTCCCGCGGCTGGGTGTAGGGGATGCGCGGGTCGCTCGTCGGCGTGTCCAGGGACTGGCCGTCGGCCGTGGAGGGCGGTGTCGCGGCGGGCGCGGGCGGCGGGGCGGCGGCGGCCTGGCGGCGCTTGACCAGGGCGACGACCTCGCGCTGGGTGCGGGCCAGGGCGTCGCGCAGGTCGGCGGTGCGCTGGTCGTCGCGGGCGACGTTGCGCAGCGAGTCCAGCAGCGCCTCGCCCTCGGGGCCGAGCCCGGCGGCGAGTTCCAGGGTGCTCCAGGGCGCGGAGGCGACGGCCTCGGCGACGGCGCGGGCCTTCTTGATGGAGGTGCCGTACCGGTCGGCGCTGGTCTCACCCAGGTCGAAGGTGGCCAGCGCCTCCACGGTCCGCTTCGCCCCGGCCGCGCCCTTGCCGGCCTCCGCCGTGAGGGCGTCCAGCAGTTCCAGGGCGCGGCGGGCGAGGGCGAGCCGTCCGGTGTCGGCGGTCTGGTCGAGACCGAGGAAGGCGGCGTGTGCCTCCAACTGGTGCACCAGGTCGGCCGCGTGGTCGCGGTGGGTACGGGCGGCGCCGATGATCTGGTGGGCGAACTGGTTGACCATCCGGCCGCGCCGCAGAGCGGGCGGCTTCTGCCCGAAGATCGTCTCGAAGCGCTGCCGCGCGGCCTCCCAGTCTGACTCGGCGGGCAGCGGCTGGCTGCGCAGCCCGTCGTGGTCCTTGATCGCGTTCAGTTCGGGCGCGGGGTCCAGGACGGTGCCGCCGCGCACCCACACCCGGTCGTCCATCTCGGCGAAGGCGGCGACGACGAGCCGGACCAGGAAGTCGGGCAGGCCGCGCGGGTCCGGCTCGTCCGTCCAGTCGGCCAGTTTCACCAGGGACAGGTCCCCGGTGACACCCCGGGAGCGGGCGAGCTTGCGGAAGTGGTCGGCCCAGTAGCGGGACAGCTCGAAGTACGCCTCCTTCTGCTGCCCCAGGCGCAGGGGCCCGGCGATGCGCTGCATGAGCCCGCGGTCGCCGGCCGGGACCTCCACCCGCCCGTCGCGGGCCTCGGCGGCGGCCCGGACGTGGGCGAACACCCTCCTGGTGTCGGCGGGCCTGACGGCGGTGCCGGTCTCCTCGGGGTCGAGGTCGGGGTGGGCCGGGTACTGGTGGGCGAGCAGCTTGCCGGCGACGTGCCGGATGCCGTCGTACATGTTCTGCCCGAAGGACAGGGTCAGGTCGTCCACGTCGGGCAGGGCGACCAGATGGTCGTCGAAGTCGGGCACCACGTCGGCGGCCTGCTTCTGGGCGAGCCCGTAGGCCTGCTTGAAGGCGCCCTTGACCTGCTTGAGCAGGGCCTCGCGCTGGGTCTCCAGCAGTCCCTTGGCGCGGCTGCGGTTGTCGGCGTTGAGGTGGCCGGCGTACTGGGTGTCGAAGCGGTGCTCGTCGGCGAGGGCCTTGTCGATGACGACCAGGCGCCGGAAGTCGGCGAAGCGCTGCGCGGACAGGTGCGCGGGCAGCCAGGCGACGGTGCGGGACCGCTCGCCCTGCTGCCGCTCGCGCAGCCGCTGGATGCGGTTGGCGTCCTCGACCGGGCCCCATTCGCCCTCGTCGAAGGGGAGGTCTATGGCGATGCGCCACAGGCCGTCCTGCTGCGGCATCAAGTCGTGGTCGGGCACCTCGTCCTCATCGGCGACGTTGCCGAAGACGACCTCGGCGGTACGGGCGGTGCCGCGCCAGGTGAAGCCGAGCTGGTCGCTCAACTGGCCGTGCTCGACGCCCAGTTCCTCCGACAGCAGGCGCCTGGCGAGCGCAGCCCGGTTGCCGGGGTTGTCGTTGACCTGGGCGTTGGCGATGACGGAGTCCACGTCGACGCCGGACAGCTCCAGCCGCACACCGGGGTTGGCCTCGGTGCCGGTCTCCTTGATCTCGGGGAACCGGGCGGCCCACTCGGCGACCTTGTTCTTGATGATGCCGACCTCGGCGCCCGGGATGGGGGCGAGGACAGAGCCGTGGTTGAGCGCGCCGAGCCGCCGGATGGTCAGCTCCGACAGCGCGGGCACGCTGGGCGCGAGCGCCGACAGCAGCAGCGTGCACACCAGCCGGTTGTCGCCGGTGAACATCCGGCAGCCGGCCAGCCGCCTGGGGTCGGTGATGGACTCGGGCCGGTTGCGGTACTGCTCGACGTCGTCCTCGGTGATGTCGTAGGAGCTGAGCAGATAGGGCCGCAGCTTGGTCCTGTAGAGCTTGTCGGCGGCCTCGAAGACGACCTTGAGGCTGTCGGTGAACGGCTTGTCGCCGCCCTCGGCGATCACCGGGTAGAGGTCGCCGACGGGGACGAGTTGTCCGAGGCGGATCTCGTTGCGGTGGTCGGCCAGGAGCTGGCCCATCAGCTTCAGACCGGTGCGGGAGCGCTGCAGCGCGGACGAGATGTGGACGAGGGTGTCCATGAAGGCGGGCGAGAACGGGTACGTCAGCCGGAACGACTCCTCGTCCGCGCCGGTGGTGCCCTTGTCGGAGCCCAGGAGGGTGTCCCAGACCTGCGCACCGGCCCTCTTGGTCTGCGCGAACGCCTCGTCGACCAGCCTGGCCGCCTCGGCGTCCTTCGGCTTCAGCAGGCGGGCGTGGGCGATCTGCGGGAGGTTGCGGTCCTCCAGAGTGATCTTGTCGAACCGGCCGGAGGCCAGGTTCAGGGTGTCCTGGATGGACGACTCGGCCGCGCCGGACACCTCCTCGCCGACCAGCTCGCGCAGGTCGCGCTGGCGGGCGATGAACGACACCACGGGGATGGCGCGGCGGGCGTCGCCGCCCTCCACGAAGTTCGTGATCTTACTGGCCTCGCGGGCCACGAACTTCTGGTCGTGGATGAGAGTGGCCAGCCACAGGATCAGCTCGTCCATGAACAGGATCAGGCCGTCGTAGCCGAGCGACTTGGCGTGCTCGGCGATCACGGACAGGCCGGCGTCCAGGGAGATGAAGCCGTGCTCGTCCTCGGCGGCGTTCTTCGCGAAGCCGGGGAAGAGGTTGGTGCTCGCGTCGTTGACCAGTTTGGCCCGCAGCTCGGCCGGGGTGGAGGGGTTGAGGAGGTTGAGCGGGACACCCGCCTCGTGGTCCTCCTCGGCGGCGAGCGCGATGTCGAGGAGCTGCGGGGTCCAGGCGAAGCCCTCGCCCCACTCGTCCTCCTCGCCGTCGCCCGCATCGCTACCGCCCAGACTCCGGATGACGGCTTCGTCGCCGTAGCTGGCGCGGTTGGCACGGATGTCGTCGAAGAGGGAGTCGGTCCGGTACACCTGCGGGGTCGGCGCGTCCGGGTGCAGCTTCTTGACGTGGTGCACATAGCCGCCGAGGACGCGCTGCTCCAGGGCCTTCGCGCCGAGCATGTGGTACGGCACCAGCAGGAACTTCTTGCCGTCCGTGCCCAGCCACTCGTGCCGGGTCAGCACCGGGTCGAACTCGGTGCGGGCGCGGGCGGCCGGGTTGCCGCTGAGCAGCGCGTAGAGGACGGCCATGAAGTGCGACTTACCGGAACCGAACGAGCCGTGCAGATACGCCGCCTTGGAGCGGTGGCCGTCCAGCGCGGACTTGATGAGGGCCAGCGCCTCGTCGAAGTTCTCCAGCAGCCGCTCGGTGACGACGTAGTCCCTGAGCGCGTGCCGGGCGCCCTCGGGCGTCGTCGCCTCGGCGAGGGACAGCACGAAGTCCGAGGTGGAGATGGACTCCTTGATGTCGATGACATCGCGGAGGAGGGGCTGCTGGGCCATCGGGTTTTCTCGCTCTCCTTGCGGACGTGCGGTGTGCGGCTCTGCGGTGTACGGGCGGGCGTCGGGGGTGGGCCGGGCCGGAGGTCCGGCCCCGGCTCGCCTCCGGTTTCTGTTGTTCCTGCTGCTTCCGCTACTTCTTCGCGGCGGCGCGGCGGCCTCGGGTGGCGGCCGGAGGCCGCCAGGCGCGCAGGTCGTCGTCGGTCAGACCGTGCTCACCCTGCTTGGTCTGCCGGTAGCCGGCGAAGAAGTCCGCCGGGGAGCCGCTGTAGAGCATGTCGAACTCACCGTGCCACTGGTTCAGCCACGGCTGCAGCTCCAGCAGGCCCGCGAGGAACGGGGTGATCTCCTCGGTGGACAGCGCGGTGTTGGTGAAGTACGTGGCCAGCGCCTGGGCCTGCTCGCGATGGTCCCAGCCCGCCCAGCCGTACAGCTCCGGGGTGGCGGCGTTGGTCTGACCGTAGGAGATGAACCGCTCCTTGGGCACATCCAGCTTGCCCCGCGCCTTCCAGTAGGAGGGGCGCAGGAAGTCGGCCGAGGTGTACTTCGGCGGCACCGGGATCGAGTCGCGGATCTTCCGCTTGGCAGGCTCGTCCGGCGCGGCGTCCTCCTGGCGCTGCAGTTCCCACACGTGCTCCCAGTCGGCGCGCTTCTTCAGCCCGCTCGGCTTGTAGCGCAAGGCGGCCAGGAACGGCACATGCTCGCCGCTGACCAGCTCCGCCACCACCGCCGCCAGCTCCTTGCGCGGGGCGTAGAGCTTGGCGACGGAGGTGAAGTCCTCATCCCGGGAGAGCGCGTCGGTCAGCCGGACCAGAGTGAGGATGGTGGGCTGGCCGCTCTCGTCGAACCACAGCTCGCGGGCCTCCATCCGGTCCAGCAGCCAGGACCGCAGCGCCTTCTCCTGCAACGCGTCCCAGCCCTCGGTGGCCCACCGCCGCTTGTACTCCGGCCGCTCGATCATCCCGATCGCGCGGGAGGACTCGATGACCTCGATCCGCTTCTGCACGATCTCGCGGTAAGCGGCTGGCCAGTGGGCGGGAATCTCAGTGATGGGCGTGGAGCCGTGCCGCCGGAACCACTCGTCGGATGCCTCGCCCTTCTCGACGCGCCGGGCGAGCACGATCTCAAACGCCCGCTCCCCAAGAGTAAGTTCTGGGATGTTCGGGTCGTCGGGGTCCTCGGAGACCCGCAGATCCTCATCGTGCAGTTTGTAAAGAGCGTAGACCTGCCAGTCCAGCTCTTCTTGAAGGGCGATCATGCGAGCGCGGCTTGATTCCCACTGGCTGCGAGCTTCACGAAGGAATCCGGCATTGGGTGTCCCACGGCATACCACAGCAGACGGACTGGCCTCGGACACTTCTCCGGCGAGAATGTCGAGCGCGCCACCAAGCGCAACAGGATATTCCGCAGGGATTGGGAAATCCTTGAGTGGCGTACTATTGTATTGATAGAAGTCTTCAAATGGAAGCGTGCTCTGACGGGCCCCCTTCGAGTCCACCGTGCTTCCCATATTGTGACTTACCTGCTTCATCCAGAAGCCGGCTACGGAACTGTTCAGAAGACCAAGCAGGCGCCGATATTCTTCCTCACTAGCACCCTCGTGCAATTTGATCACAGGCGCCGACTGCTTAAAAGCTTTACCGCCTCGATCAAGAGCAAAATGATTATGGGTGGCCACGAAGGCGAACGTAATCGACAATGGAACTTGGTGGCGCTCATAGAAAAACATGGCAAGGTCGAACCAACGAAGACCACGCTCTTCAGGAGCCTTGCCGAAGTAAAGGCGTGTCCGTAGCGTGGTCCGATAAGGCCAAACATACTCCATGGCCGCCTGGCTCAGATCCCGTGCACTGCCACGCCAGTCACGCGGCATAAGCACGTACTGGGGGGAGCGGATCGAATAATCACGAACCTCGTCCCCATTCACCAGATAAGCGCAATCACCATCAAGGCCACGCCTCCTAGAGAATGACTCAGGGAGCAGGAATACCTCGTCCTCACCGGTGAGAGCCGTCATACCAATACTTGAAGATTGACCGGATAGATTACCAGAGGAACCGTTCGAAAGCCCCTCAACAATCTCCAAACCGCCATCCGCGAGCATCCACGGCTGCTTACTGAAATATCGCTTTCGACTCAGGTCGTCGACTGACACCCACTGGCCAATGGAGCCCGGGTTGTCGATGTCGGCCAGAATAGCCTGCCAAACCAGACCCTCTTCTCCGCGACTCGGCACTCCTGGTTCGCCCTGCACGCTGCGCACAGCACGAACGATCTCGGAGCGCAGGCTTCCCTCACGCCTCCTCCCGATCAGAATCACCGTGGGAGTCCCATGCCCTGGAATGTAAGCTCCCGAGGTATCGATCACCTCAGTGAGTTCTACTCGATGGCCGAAGTAGTCCTCGATCAGCTTCTGTCCGAACTCTCTCTTCGTGAACGAACTCGCAGTAATTTGGCCGACCATGCCGTAGCCGCTGCCGTCGGGTTCACCGGTCTTGGCCAGTTGGAAGAACCGCTCGGCGAACGGCACCGACAGCGCGTACTTGCCCGCGCAGGAGGCGTACAGTTCCCGGTACAGGGCGTTGAGGTTCTTGTCCTTGACCGTGATGTAGGGCGGGTTGCCGACCACCACGTGGTAGCGGCCCGGCTCCAGGATGCCGGGGTGTTCGTGGATGTCCTCGGTGGTGTAGGCGAAGGAGGCCAGTGGGTCGTCGGTGCCGTCCTCGTCGCCGCCCAGGGTCAGCTCCAACTGACGGGCCTTGATCAGAGAGTCGCCCACCGCCAGGTGGATCGGCCACTCGTACTTGGCCGCCTCCTCCAGCGTCCGCATCCCCGCCGCCGCCATAGCGGCGACCAGCAGGCGGAAGCGGGCGATGGCCACGGCGAAGGGGTTGATGTCCACGCCGTGCACGGAGTCCAGCGCGGCCCGGACCCGCTCGTGCACGTCACGCCCGGGCTGCCCCTCAGCCCACAGCCGCACCAGGCGGCGGAAGGCACCGAGCACGAAGTGGCCCGACCCGCAGGTGGGGTCGATCATCTTCAGGCCCTCGTACCCAAACTCCCGTACCGCCGGGTTCATGGTGCGGTCGAGGATGAACTCCTCGACGAACTCCGGGGTCTGCAGCAGCGCGTACGTCTTCCGGGCCGTCTCACTGAGGTCCTGGTACAGATCGCCCAGGAAGCGGGTGTCCCAACCGGACGTGCCGTCCTCGCTGAGCGGGTCGGCGAAGTCGTGGACGAGGACGCCCGCCTCGTTGCGCTGCCGCCAGAAGTCCACCAGCTCCCGCGCGCCGTCGTGGGAGAGCGGGATCTGGTACAGCGGGTTGTGCCGCCGGTCGAACAGCAGGCGGCCCGCCTGCCCGGCGCCCAGCTCCTCGAAGGCGCGTTCCAGCCAGCCCCGGTAGGTGGGGTTGTCGTCCGTCTCCACGTAGTGGTCGTAGCGGGCCTCGGCCAGCTCGCGCCGGTCGGCGTCCGGACCGGTCAGATACGGCTCGGGGATGAGGTGGTTGTCCTCGCAGAACCGCACGAACACCGTGCCCAGCACCCACGCCACCGCCACCTGCGTGACGCGCTCGTCCAGCCAGGAGATCCACGTCGCCGCCGTACGGCCTAGCTTGCGGGCCTGGTCGTACTCGGCCCGCAGCCGCGCCCCGACCTCACCGAGCGCCTTAACCTGTTTGCCGAGGTCGGTCTCGACCGCCTTGACCTGTTGCTTCAGGTCGTCCAACAGAGCCTTGCGGTCGATCACTTCGCGTCTCCCTCGACACCACTCGCCACGATTTCGCCGGATCCCCTGTGGGCGTTGCCCACCCAGGTGTCCGGAAGCTGGATCCACTCCCCCAGGCCGGCCTGGTACGGCACGGCCACCTGCCCGAGCCTGGGCTCGCGCGAGGGGTCGGCCTGCGGGACCAGGAGCCACAGGCCCCGCCCGCCCCGCCGGGCCGTCGACGCCAGCCGGTCCAGGACGCCCATCGCGTCGTACCGGGCGAACGCCCCGGCCTCCGTCAGCAGGACCGGGCCCGCCGCGCCGCCGCTCCCGTCACCGCCGTCGCCCAGCAGCTCCGCGATCCGCGGCTCGACGAACCCCCAGGCCGTCCGCGCGTACTCCGCGAACCGCACCGCGCCCTTCGAGCCCGGCTCGGCGGCGTCCGCCTTGAGCAGGGTCTCCCAGGTGGGCTTGGTGCCCGGTGTGACCTGCGCGCGCAGGCCCTGAAGGAACAGTTCGGTCACCGAGACGACCCGCGCGCCCAGGCGTACGGCGCTCAGCTCCCGCACCGCGTCCCGTACGAGCTGCTGCCGGACCGTCAGCACCCGGTAGCCGTCCCGGCGGGCCGAGGCGGTGAGCCGTTCCTCCGCGCGCACCGCGCCCGCGAGCTGCGGGTCGTCCGCGTACCGGGTCACGGTGCCGATGCGGGTGGACTGCCGCCAGACGCCCGTCGTGAGGTAGCTGGAGGCTTCGTCCACCCGCGTCGGCAGGTAGCGCAGCGTGCCCGTGTCCTCGCGCGTCTTTAGCGACAGCTCGAAGCCCGCGTCGCGCAGCGCCCTGGTGAGCGGGCCGCCGGCCGGCAGGTCGTGCGTCGTGCCGCCGCGCCCGTCGGGGGCGACCAGCTCAGGGAAGCGGGCGCGGATCCGCTCGTGGATCTCCTCGCCGGTCAGGCCGGGCTGCCTGCCCTCGGGCACTCCCGGGATCCAGCGGACGAGTCCGGCCTGGGTCAGCCGCAGGGCGCGGACGAGCGGCAGGTCACGCGGGTAGATCTCCAGGCGCGGGGTGGCGGCTGCGTTGACGGAGGCGGCGGCGGCCAGTTCGACCATGCGCCGCTCGTCCCAGTCGACCGTGCCGGGCGGCACGGTCACCGCGCCCAGTTCGGCCAGCACGGTCGCGGCCGTCGGCAGGGTGTCCAGCTTGGCGAGGCGGTCGGCGGTCCTGCCGAGCCTGGTCGCGTAGTCCAGCAGGCCGGGCGCGGTCGGGGTGTCCGGCGCGTCGTCCTCGCGCACGTCCAAGGCCAGCAGGCCCGCGCCGAGGGACTCCTCGGTGGCCTTGCGGTTGGGCTGGTGCTGGAACTCAGCCTCATCGGGGGCGAGTTGCTCGGCCTCGACCACGGCGCGCACCGCCGCCAGCGCCAGCGCACGCCGCTGCTCGCGCTCGGAGAGCTGGCTGCCGCGCCGCACCGCGAGGGCGTCGGCTATCTCGACGGCGGAGGCGACCCGTCCCATGCCCGCGAGCAGGTCGAGGATCTCGTCGCGCAGGGCGCGGACGGCCGCGTCGCCCTTCCAGCGCTTGCGCTCCTCCTTGAGAATCTGCGGGATGCGCCCGGCGCTGAGCCCCAGCGCCTCGGCGACGTCCTTCTGCTTGGGCCATACCCCGATGTCCGGCAGGACGCCGTGCTCGTCGGGCAGGCGCAGCAGCAGCCGCACCATCTCGGCCTTGTTGCGGTTGGAGCCGTTGTTGTTGACGACCGGCACGAAGATCGTGGCGAGGGCGTCGAGGCTGACCGAGCGCAGGGCGCGGGCCGACAGCCCGCCGGCGGCGTCGGCCGCCGCCAGGTCGCCCACGAGGGCGGACTCGGCGGCGGTGAGCTGGTCCAGCTCCTCCTTCGCCTCCGCCCGGCCCTCGGGCGTGAGCGGCGAGACGGGTGTGCCGCGCAGCCTCTCGCCCCACTCCCGCTGCCGCCGCTGCACCTCGTTGCGGGTCTTGGCGCCCAGGCCCGGGGCGTTGACGAGCTTGCGGCGGCTGTAGTCGAGGAGTTCGCCGACGGTGCCGATACCCAGGCCGTAGAGGAAGGACTGGGCCGCGCCCGTGAGACCGGAGACGGTCAGCGGGGTGTCGCGGGTGACCTCGGCGGCGAGGCGGTCGCGCTGCTGCTCGGCGCTCTCCGGCTCGGCGTCCGCGATGACGCCGAGAGGGGCCGCCCCGGCCGTGCCGGGACCCGCGGCGGAGCCGGTGGCGGCCGGGACGGGGTGGCGGGTGCGGTGGCTGGAGGGGACGGTCTGCGAGGCGTCGAGGAAGACCTTGCGCCAGGCGTCCCGCATCGGCTTGAGCTCGGGGAACCGCTTGCTCACGTCGCGGTGCAGGGCCTTCTGGAAGAAGGCGACCAGCCCCTCGCGCACGGCCGGGTCGAACGCCTCGGCCGCGATGGTCGGGTACGGCCACTCCTCCGGGTCGGTCATGCGCGGCGGGACGCTGCCGTCGCCCCACCTGGGCAGCTCGCGGGAGGCCATCTGGTGCAGGGTGACGGCCACGGCGTACCGCTCGGCGTGGGAGTCGTAACTGCCGCGCGTGATGACGTCGACGAACGGGTCGAGGTAGCCGTCGGTGCCCGCGTCGGTGTTCTTCGCCGGGTATCCGGCGAGCGAGAAGTCGATGAGGACCAGTTCGCGGGTGCGGTTGGGGCGGATGCGGATGGCGATGTTGTCCGGCTTGATGTCGCGGTGCCAGACGCCCTCGCCCTCCAGGAAGTCGACCGCGCCGAAGAGGTAGTCGCCGTACGCCTCGAGCTGGTCGACCGGGAGCCGGCCGTCGTCGCGGAGCTGGCGGGCGACGGTCTCCTCGCGGCGGCGGGGGGTCTTGCGCTCGCCCGGCTCTCCGGCGTCGTCGCGCTCGTCGCCCACGTACTCCAGCGCCAGGACGGTGCGGCCCGCGATGCGCAGCGGTTCCGGTTCGACCAGGCGGATGATGCCGGAGTGGGGGCGCAGGCGGCCCATTACCTCGGCCTCCCGGACGAGGATGTCGCCCCGGCTGTCGGACAGTGCCACCTTCAGCACGGCCAGCGGGCGGGTCCTGCGCGCCTCCGCCTGAAGGTCACGGACGAGGAAGGCGCGGCTGGTGGAGCCCGTGCCCAGGCGGCGGCGGACCTCCCAGCGGCCGTCGAGCACATCGCCGGGGACGGCCTCCAGCGGGTCCTTCTCGGGCACGGCGGCTTCGGAGGCGGTGTCGGCCGCGGCCTCGGAAGCGGGGGCGGTGAGGGAGTCCTCGACGACCTCCAGCATCTCCAGGAAGTCGTCGACACTGGACAGGCGCCGGTCCGGGTTGTACGCCGTGGCCGCCTGCACCAGTTCGTCGACGTCCTCCGACAGGCCGTCCACCAGGGAGCTGGGCCGCAGCCCCTCCCCGGTCTCCAGGCGGGCGCGCAGCTCGGCCTGGCTGGCGGCCGGGGCCCGGTCGGTGACCAGCAGATAGGTGAGGACGCCGAGGCCGTAGACGTCCAGGGAGACCGGGTCGGGGCGGAGCGCGGTCAGCTCGGGCGCGAGGTAGGGGTCCTCGTCGTCGGCCAGGTTCATCGCGGACAGGGCCGTCGGCGCCAGGCGCGTGGCGCCCCCGCCCTGGGAGGAGTCCGCGCCGCGCTGGGTGGCGATCTGCCAGTCGGAGATCTGCAGCCTCGGGCTGAGCCAGGCCGCCTCCTCACCGACCGCCTTCCCCGGCCCGCCGTCCGGGCGGGGCAGGACGTGGACGGAGCGGGCGGCCAGGGCCCGGTGGTGGATGCGCCGGGCGTGCGCGGAGCGCATGGTCTCGGCGAGCTGCCTGACCAGCGCCATCCGGCCGAGGATGTCCAGCTTCGCGCCGTACTGGACCAGGTACTCGTCCAGCTTCATCGTCCGCCGGTCGTAGTCGAAGACCAGCGCGGGGCCCGCCGGGTGCCCGGTCGGAAAGTACTGCCGGTAGGGGACGACGCCGGGGTGCCGGAAGCGCTGCAGGACGGCCGCCTCGCGGCGGGCGGCGTTCTCCACGGACTGCCGCAGCGAGGAGTCCGAGCCGCGCTCGCTCAGATAGACGCGGACCCGGGCGCGCTCGGGCAGCTCGCTGTGGCGCGCCTCGTAGTCGGCCCAGGTCTGGCCGGAGTCGAAAGGGCGGCGCTCCAGCTCGTAGGGGCCGACCTTGTACTCGGCGTCGCTGCGGCGGATGCCGATCTTCTCCAGCGCGGCCTTGATCTGCCGGGAGTCGCCCGGGGAGATCCTGCTGCGCTCGTCGCGCGGGGGACGCTTGAGCAGTTCGACCAGCTCGGCGACCGTGTGGACACCGTTCCGGTCGTGGGCGGGCAGTCGTACGCGCAGCGAGTCGTCGGTGAAGCAGACGGCCTCGCCGACCCAGATCCGCCTGCCGAGCTGTCCGGCCTGCCTGAGCAGCCCGGACAGTTCCTTGGCCTTCTTGTTGACCAGGTGCAGGGGGTTGGAGTGGGTGCGGCGGTGGCCGCCGGGCGTGGTCTGCACCCAGGTGCCGCCGACGGAGGTGACCGAGCCGTGCCAGTCCTTCAGCTCGATCATGTAGACGCCGCCGGGGGCGACGACGAGCAGATCGACCTCGCGGACGTGCCCGGTGCCCGCGGTGAAGGTGAAGTTCGACCAGGCCCGCCACGGATCGGCGTCCGGCAGCCTCTCCCGGACTGCCTCCAGGCCCCGGCGCTCGTGGTCGAACTCGGACTCGGTGACCGTGGTCCACCGGCCTTCCCGCATGCGCTGTCCTCGCTCGTCGTCTCCACTGCCCCGGCCTGCCGGGACTGTCCGTCCCGCGGGCCGGTCCCCGGGCGGGATCCTAACGGGTCGGTCCGACATGGGCGGAGGAATCACGGATCACACCTATGGGACGTTCGCCCTGGCCGGCAGAGGTGACGGGCCAGGGCTCCGGGCAGGGTCAGCGGCGGCGTCCGAGGGTGGGCAGCCCACCCGAGACGGTCCGCACACTGCTGCCGCGCTCCGTGATGTCGCGGAGCTCCTCCCGGAATTCCTCGGCCGCGCGGTCGTCGCCGTAGTCGCCGTACGAGAACGCGTCGTCCCTCGGCGGGCGGGCGGAGTTCGGCCGCTTCCCGCCCTGCCGGGCCTTGGACTCCGGGGTCCGCCGGACCGTGACCGGCTGCGTCTGCCGCCTCTTCTTCAGAGAGGGACAGGTGCATCCCATGCCGATCAGAAGCTCACACCGCGCACACCTGGTTCCGTTCACTCAGCCCCACCCCCGAGACGCCGTTGACGCCGACATCACGTCGACCGCCACCAACCAGCCTACGCAGGCGCCAGCGAACGTCAACAGCTTTGACTGAGTTTTCAACAGGACTCTCGTCGGGTGCGCTCACCGTCTGGGGCGACGGCCGGGGCCGTCCCGGCATGCCTGTGCAGCGGAGCCGGGGCCCCGCCGCACAGGCGGTTGGGCACTTGCGGCTCAGTGGGCGGCGCGGCCGAGGAAGTCCGCCCAGGCGGCCGGGGACACGGACAGCGGCCGCCGCTGGACGTCCCTGGGCGCGGTGAGCAGGTTGCTCGGCCGCTGCCCTTCGGTGTAGCCGACCCGTCTGTGGCCCTGAGTCGCCGCCAGGTACATGTGCCCGTCGACTCCGCAGTGGTCCTCCTGGCGGAGAGGCATGATCTGGATCTCGGCATTGCGCCGTCTGCTCACGGTCAACAGATGATCGATGACGGCCAGCGTCACCTGATCACCGCCCACGTTCCGTTCCAGTACGGCCTGCTCGATGACGAGGCTGAACTCGGTATTCGGTCTCTGCTCGACGATCCGCTGCCGGTCGAGCCGAGCGGCGACCTCTCGCTCGAGCCGATCTTCGGTGACGGGTGGCAGGCGGCGCTCGAAGATCGCCCGGATGTAGGGCTCGGGCTGCAGCAGCCCGGGAATCGCCCTGCACTCGTACGCGTACAGCGACAGCGCCTCCTCCGCGATGCCCGCCCACTGGTGGAACCACGAGGCCAGCCCCGTCCGGCGGGTCAGGCTGCGGTAGGCCGCCGCCAGGACGCGGGAGGCGATGTGGCCCAGGGGCTCCTCCGCGCGGCCGGGCAGGTCCTTCGGCGGATACCGCCTGCCCTGCTCGATCTTGGCGATGTAGTGCGCCGAGTACCGCATGCGTGGGGCGAGTCCCTCCTGCGTCAGCCCCGCCTCCTCGCGCAGCACCTTCAGTACCGCGCCGAACGTCTTCAGGCTGTCCGACAGCTCCGCGCCGCCGTTGTCGACAGCACCGTTGTCCGCCGTCGTGGCCACCGCCTCCCCCCCTCCGTACCGCTTCGTGGACCTGCCCCCTGCCCAACGGCACAGGCCCGTCGCCGTCACGCCGCGCACCGGCCCAGTCCACGGCCCCCACTCGCACAACGCGTTCTGCAACGGCGTCGGCCCTGTCGCCCCGGGCTTGGAGGAGGAACAGTGCGCGAGAAGACGGTGAAGGCGCTCGGAACGGAGATCGGCGCAACGGGCCCCGCCCGCATGGCCAGCCGCTAGGGTTGCGGCCCACGGGACACCCGTCGACAGCCGTGCTGGTCACCGGGTCACCGTTTCGAAACGTCAGCGAGGGGGGAACTCGCCATGGTCGAAGATCCGATCAACGCCGCCGATACCGACGGCGACGACGATGCCGCCCGGAAGGCCGTCGAACAGGAGCGGGCCGAACTCAAGGAGTTCATCAAGGGGCTGAGCACGGACGACATCAAGTCGGGCGGCTGGTTCACCAAGCTCAGCGCCGAGGCCATGAGCTCCTACACCGCCAAGGTCGACTGGCAGTACTTCCAGGAGCGGTACGCGGGCGTACCCGCGGACGCCGTCATCGATCAGCGGATCAAGATGGCGGCCCGGTACGCCGCGCTCGAAGGCGGACTCTCCGCCGGGGCCTACACGGCGACCGTCGTCGCCACCCTCGGGAGCCTCGGCGGCGCCTCGGCAGCGACCGTCCCGGCCGCCGTCGCGACCATGATGGTCGACGTCGCGTTCGTCACCCGGCTCCAGCTCCGCCTGGCCTACGACATCGCCGTCCTCTACCGGGTCCCGCTCGACCTGTCCGACCCCGAAGATATGTGGAAGCTCATTCGTGTGGCCTTCACGATCAAGAGCGGGGAAGCGGCCCGGGAAGGCGTGGCCAAGGCGGTCCCGGCCATCGTCCGACCGTTGATCAAGCGTTTCTACTCCGGAGATGTCCTCAACGCCGCGAAGGCACTCCCCGTCGTCGGGAAGTACCTCCTGCAGAAGAACGTCATCAAGATCGGTATCCCCCTGATCGGCGTCCCCCTCGCGGTGGTGCTGAACCGCTACACGACGCTGCTCGCCGGGCGGCACGCGCAGGCAGTCTTCCGGAACGAGGCGCGGGTGATCGAACTCGCCGGGAACCTGAGCGAGCGGAGCCGGCACCCGCAGCTGATGCTGTGGGTCGCATGGCTCGTCATCAAGGCGGACAAGAAGATCACCGACGACGAGACGCTGCTGATGCGGCATCTGGTGAGGCTGGTCCGGGAGCAGCACCAAGTGGTCGACGAACAACTCGCCCACCTTGTCGACATCGATCCCGCCGAGGTGTGGCGGCGCATGGACGCCGAGCCGGGGGATCTGAGCGACGTGCTCGACGCGGCCGACCGGGTGGCCGCTGTGGACGGTGACGTCAACAAACTCGAGAAGGCCGTCATATCCGAACTTCGGGATCGCTGCAGTCGAGTCTGACACCGCCCCGCGCCACCGAGGACCGCGGTGGCTCTGTGGCTCCACCGGCCACCGCACTCTCCGCCGGTGTCTCGCGCGGAACCGCGCTCACCCGCCGGCAAGACGGTCCGGCCGGGGATGGGTCCTCGCCCAGAGGGCCGTACAACTGTGCGTGAAGTAAAGTGACTTGTGCTGCGCATCCACCCGGAGGGGTACGAGTGCGGAGTTCATGCGGCCCTCGGCGGCATGTGAGCAGTGATGGTGAATCGCCGTGCGCGTGCGTGCGGTGTGTGAGCGGATGCCCGGTGGGTCGTCCCCCCACCATTCCTGCTCACCACCAAGGAGTGGTCACCCATGGACCCTGTCGAGTACCAGCCCGCGCGTTACGCCCGGTTCCGCAAGATCCTGGCGGACGTCGCCGTCAATGTGGTCGCCAACCTGTTGGTGGCCGCCATGATGTCGGCAGCGCACCTGCTCTTCTGAAGCAGGCCGGTGGCGGGCTTCCGGGAGCCCGCCACTCCACTTCGAGCCGAAGGCTCAGAACAACGTCATCTCGTTCTTCCGCTTCGCCCTGTTCCGCGCCCGCCGTGCTCTGCGGCTCCGCGCGCCCCCGCCGTGCCGAGTGGTCCTCAGTTCGGGCGGGATGGACTCCTGCGTCGGCCGAAGCCCGTGCACGTCGGTCTCCCCGACCAGTTCCCTGAGATGGCACCGGGTCTCCTCGTCGGTGGAGTAGAGCACGGTCGCCCGGCTCGCCCGGGTCAGCAGAACGTGGTAGGCGTGGCGGACGCAGCGGGCGAAGTCGTCGTCGCCGAGCGTACTCGCGCGGACCTTTGGGTCGAGCGATCCCGGTTTCGCCACCCGCATCACCCCGTTGTCCGGGTCCTTGCGCTGCTTCCCCCGCTGGAAAACCCAGCGGTCGGTACGCCAGACCATGTCATCGCCCATGATCACCCCGCACCAGTCCCACTCGAGCCCCTGTGCCGTGTAGACACAGCCGATCTGTCCGATACCGGCGTCGTGCACGGGCCAGATCCTCGACGGCGGCTCGCCGTTGGCGCAGAAGGACTCACTCGAAGCGTTCCAAGGGCGGTGCCAGTCACCGATGCGCACATCGTTCTGGAGGTTCTTGTCCTTGTCCGGTTTGCTCCAGGGCCAGCAGTATCCCGCCACCATCCGGGCGGTCGCACCGGCGTCGAACTCGGTGCGGACGATGCGCTCCATCTCGTCGGGCGAATCGACGACCTCGATGTGCATGAGTCCGTCCGGAACCCACTTGTGCGCCTCCTGCGGCGACACACCGAGCAGTGCGCGGACCCAGCGGATGTAGGCGTCACTGCCTCCGCACCGGTACTGCTCCACCAGACTGTAGCGACGGAAGAGAGCACCATGCCGTTGCGCGGCGTCCTCGATGAGCTCCGCCGTTCCCACCTCGGACGGTCGCACGGTCTGGGCCCCGTCGAGGAAGAACACCGTCAGGCGGGACGCCTCGATGAGTTCGTCCACCTGCGGTTTGGTACCCCGCTTCTCCGCGGGCAGCCGCCAGTGCGTGGTCCTGTCCCGCAGCCGGTGCGCCTCGTCGCAGATCAGTACGTCCAGCGGTGGCTCGGGCGGATTCACGAAGTTGCTGAAGTACGCGAAGCGCTCACGGAACTCGGCTTCGGTGTATCCGACGTTCTCCTTGATCGCGGCGTTGAAGGCCCGGGATCCGCTCGCGTACTTCACCCTTCGGCCGGCGGCCTCGAGGTCGGCTCGCAGTTGCAGTCCGATGGCGCTCTTGCCGGTTCCGGCTCCGCCGGTGACCAGGAAGACCGCACGCTGCGGACGGGGGACGAGCGCCTCCCTGTGCGGAGGGTCCAGGATCAGTTCCGAGGCCTTCAGAACGTCGTCGGCGACCTTTTTCTGCCGGCCTCTCAAGGTGAAGACCGTGTCCTCACCATTCGACTTGACCATGGCGTCGAGCAGCGGCGTGTTGCGCAGGTTCATCCGATGCAGGATGTACTCGGCAGCGGAATGGTCGTCCTCGTCGGTGAAGTGACGCTGCAGATCCTCGAGGAGCCTGGCCCGGGTGTCTTTGGTGTAAGTGTGGGCATAGGGCCCCGTGGGCGCGTCGGCACCGAGCAGTGGCCGGACGGATTCGTCCGTGGCGTTGTGCAGGTAGGCGAATCCGCCGCATTCGAACCGCAGTCCGCTCAACGGACCATTAGGGCCTGTGAACAGCGCGTGGTACTCACCGAGCTGAAGGGCGGGATGGGTGACGGGGTCCTCGATCCCCGGCACATACACGAGGTCGGCCGTGGCGGCCTCCACCCTCGTCACCGACGACCACTGCTTCAGCTCGACGAGCTGAACTGAGAGGGTGCCCTCTGCCGGGTGCCTGCCCACGAGGACCACATCGATCTGGCCGTGGGTCCTCGCCGCCCCTTCCGACGCGTCCACGGTGGGCGAACACTCGACGATCATTTCGACGTTGCCGCGTTCGGCAGCGACCAGGTCTTCCGCCAGTGAGACGAGGCTGTGCGCCCACGCGGAGCGCTCGCCGTCGGAGGAATCGCCCCGCTGGAAATGCACCCAGCGGGCCGCCAAGTGAGGCACCAGGCGGTGCCGGGCGTTCAGAGCAAGCAGGTCCCGTGCTGCTAACCGCAGCAGGAGCATGGACACGAGGAGGATCCCCCAGGGCACGAGTGACTCGTGCGGGTGGGGGCGTGTCCTTGCGGGAAGCCCGTCGGGCCGCAACCGTTTCCGGGGGATCTTAGACAGGCTCCGGCTCGGACCGAAAACGACGATCGGGTTTCGGCCTGCCCATGGGAGGGTCTGTCCGGATCCCGAACGGGTTGGCTGTCCGGCCGCTCAGACCGAAGCCAACTCCCGCACCGGACCTCCCGCGATCTGGCGTAGCTTCTCCTGCGTCTCGGGGTCCGTCGAGTACACGATCGTGCCGACCATGCCCCGGGTCAGCAGCACCTTGTAGGTGTTGCGGATCAGGCGGTCCACGTCGTCTTCCGGAGTGGACTTCTTGAAGACCGGGTCCTTGGAGGCCGTGCGGTCGGTGACCCACCGGTCACCGCGCCAGACCAGATCGGGACCGATGATGACGCCCGACCAGTCGTACTCGAATCCCTGGGCGGTGTAGACGCAGCCGACCTGCCCGAAACCGGCCGGGTCGGTGGCCCACAGGGCGGCCGGGGGCGCGCCGGAGACGGCGCGGTCGCCGCGCAGGTTCCAGGGGCGCGCCCAGTCGCCGATCACCACGTCCGGGGGGAGGGGCTCGCCGGGTTTGGGCTCCGGGGACCAGCGCCAGCAGTAACCGGCGGAGATGCGGGCACCGTAGCCCTGGGCACGACGGTCCTCCAGGAACGCCTCCATCTCCTGCGGGCTGTCGGCGACCAGGAGTTGCATGCGGCCGTCGGGTTCCCAGACGACCGGCCCGCCCGGCTCCAGACCGAGGAGGCGGACCACCCAGCGCAGATATGCGTCGCTGCCGCCGCAGCGGAACTGGCTGTCCAGCGGGACGACGTGACAGGGGATGTCCCGCTTCGCCGCCGCCTCCTTGATGTCGGCCACGGTGCCCATCTCGCCGGGGCGCACGACCTGGTGCTCGTCGAGGAGGAAGACGGGCACGTGGGCGACGTCGATCAGTTCGTCGATCTGCGCCCTGCCGGTCCGGTGTTCGGCGCGCGTGTAGCGGTTGGCCGAGGTCTCCCGGATGCGATGGGCCTCGTCGCAGACCAGGACGTCCAGGCTGTTCTTCTCAGCCTTCATGAAGCTGTTGAAGTACTTGAACAGGTCCTGCACCTCCCGCTTGCGGAATCCGGCGACCTTCCTCATCGTCTTGGTGAACGACTGGGAGCCGGTGGCGTGCAAGGCAGGCATCCCGCGCCGGTACAGCTCGCCGAGCAGTTGGAGGGCGATCACGCTCTTACCGGTACCGGGGCCGCCGGTGACGACGACGACCTCCTTGCGGTCGGCGCGCTTCGCCCTCTCCACCGCGTTGAGCACCATGCGGTAGGCGACCTGCTGCTCGTCGAGGAGCACGAACTGCCGGCGCTCCCGCACCTCCTGGGCGGCAACGGACATCAACTGCTTCGACGGCGCCGTGGTGCCCGAGAGCAGTTCGTCCGCCGCCCCCGCGCCGGAATGCTCCCCACTCAGCTTCGAGCGGAGATGCGCGAGGAACTCGCCGCGGCGCTGTCCGGTGAAGAGCAGGCCACGGCCGTCACGCTCGATCTCCCGCAGGCCGGCCACGCCGGGCTCCGTGGCGTTGTGCAGGAACGCCACTCCGCTGATCCGGTGCCCGTGCCCGGCCACCGCTCCGTTGAAGTTGACCAGGTAGTCGCAGTAACGGCGCACCTGCTCGATGGGATTGAGAACCGGATGGGCGTAGCGCTCGACGTGGCACAGCGTGGGATCGTCCTCATGGGGCAGGACCTCGCTCCACTGCTTCAGTTCCACCACGACGTACGACGGCTCTCCGGTGGAAGGGTGGACGCCTGCGAGCACGGCGTCGGCGCGTTTGCTGTTCAGCGGCAGCGCGTACTCCAGCATGATCTCCACGTCGCCCAGGCCCGCCTCGACCAGCGCGCTGGCCAGGACGGGGATGCTGCGCTCCCAGGAGCGCACCTCCGAGGCGCCGGGCCGGTGACCGTGCATATGGGCGAACTGGTCGGTGAGGTGCAGGAACAGCGAACCGTCGAGCGCCATGGCGGCGACCGTCTTCGCGGACGCGCGGAACAGCAAGGACTTCCCCCAGGCAGCACGAAGGGACTCGTGCGGGTGGGGGCATGTCCTTTAAGACTCCACCGGGGTGGAGCGGAAGCCCGTCGGGCCGCGTTGATGACGTGTCCGAGACTACCCGGCGGCACCGACAGCCGTACGGGCCACGGGGGCGGTAGCAGCGGGAGGCGGGCGGCGGCAGGGGGTGGCCTTGACCTCGTCGATCAGGGCGATCCGAGCGCGCGGCGCCTGCGGACGCTCGCCCGGGGCGAGGGCGATGACGTCAACCTCGTGCTTGGTGCAGGCCGCCGGGTCGGCAACCTCGGTGGTACCGACCGGACCGGGCAGACCGCCGGGGAGCAGGGTACGGGCGTAGCGGCGGGCGAAGGTGCAGGCGAGGTCCTCGAAGTGCGGGCCGAGGATCTTGGATCGGTATGTACGAGTCCGGGTGAGGCGCGTGGTCAAGCCTTCCCCCGCAGCGCAGAAATCCTGGTTGCGGAGGGAAGTCGAGGATCACGGCAGGTCTCCTTCACAGGGGAGTGGTTTCGCACAAGGGACAGAGCAGGAGGGGGGGAGGTGGGGTGCGCGCTCAGGAGGCGTGGTACGGCAACCGGGAGGCGACACCTCGGCCGGAGTCTCGGTGTCGAAGAAGACGTGGTAGCCGGGGACCGCCGCAGTCCCGGCGACGGCGATTCCCCAGCCCTCTCGTTCCGCACCGGGGCGGCCGCCCGGGAACCAGCCGAGGTAGAAACGTCCGTCCTTGCTGTTGATGTGGACGTCGGCGCGGTCGTCGACGACCAACTTGAAGTCCTCGTCGCCGAACCGGTCCAACACGAGGACCGGCTGATCGGCACCGAGTGACCAGTTCCGCAACCACAGCGCCTCCACAGTGGTGGAGAAGCCGGGCTGAGCGAGGCCCGCGGTCATGGGCGATCCCTTCTGTGACCTGCGGTTTCCGCAGAGAGTAACGCCCACACCGCACATAATGCGCACGCACAAAACCGCAGGTCAGGAGCGCTTCGGGGCGGGCTTGAGGATGGCGACGCACTCCACGTGGTGGGTCATCGGGAACAGGTCGAAGGCCCGCAGGAAGTGCGGGACGTAGCCCTCCTCGCGGAAGTAGGCCAGGTCGCGGGCGAGGGCGGCCGGGTCGCAGGCGACGTAGGCGATCCGGCGCGGGCCGAGGGAGGCCACCTGCCGCACCGTCTTGCGCCCGGCGCCGGAGCGGGGCGGGTCGAGGACGACGATGTCGGCCTCGGTGATGCCGGTACGCGGCAGGACCTGCTCGACGTTGCCGCGCTCGATGCGGACGCGGTCGAGGTCGGCGAGGTTGTGGCGGGCGTCCTCCACCGCGCGCTTGAAGGACTCGATACCGAGCACCGCGCCCTTCTCCCCGACGCGCTCGGCCAGGGCTCCGGCGAACAGCCCGGCGCCGCAGTACAGGTCGAGGGCCATCTCGCCCCTGCGCGGCGTCAGGCCGGTCATCACGGCCTCGACCAGCAGGTCGGCTGCCTTGGGGTGGACCTGCCAGAAACCTCCCGCGCTGATCCTCCAGGTGCGGTCGGCGGCGCGCTCGCGGACGAAGGGCCGGCCGTGCACCCGGTGCACGGCCCGCTCGCCGCCGCGCTCCGCGCCGCGGCCGCGGTGCTCCTCGCCCCGCAGCACCGACACCGGCCGGTCCAGCTCCACCAGGGGCAGGCGCCCGCCGGGGCGGGGGGTGAGCACGACCTGGCGGTCTCCGGAGCCGGTGGCGGCGGTCGCGTCGACGGTGGCGATCTGCGGCCACCGGCGCTTCTCGACGCCCAGTTCGCTCACCCCCGGCGCGGCGATCAGGCAGCGGTCGATCGGCTGCACCTCGTGGGAGCGGTGGCGCAGCAGCCCCGCGCGGCCCTCGTCGTCCACGCTGTAGTGGACGCGGGTGCGCCAGGCCGGGACCTCGCCCTTGGGCACCTTGTCGCCGGGGGCGGGCTCGACGGTGCCGTCCCAGCCGGCGTCCTCGGCCGTGAGCCCGGCCAGCCGCGCCAACTGCTCGGCGATGACGGAGGCCTTCAGCCGCCGCTGGGCTCCGGGGGCGGCGTGCTGCCAGTCGCAGCCGCCGCACAGTCCGGGGCCGGCGAACGGGCAGGGGGCCTCGACGCGGTCCTTGGAGGGCTCCAGGATCTCGACCGCGTCGGCGCGCAGGAAGCGGGAGTCCTCCCGGCCCTCGGTCACCTTCGCGACGACCCGCTCGCCGGGCAGGGCGTGGCGCACGAACAGCACCCGTCCCTCCTCGGTGCGGGCGATGCAGTGGCCGCCGTGCGCGACGGGGCCGATCTCGACCTCGTACTCCCGGCCCACCAGCGACGGTGCGGTTTCGGAGGACGCGGCGGGGGGTGTTGCGGGGGGCATGGGGAGCGGCTCCAACGGACGGCGGGGCGCATGGACGGCAGTCCTCCAGCCTACCGGTCCGTCCGGGTCACTCCTGCCGCCCGTCGCGCTCCCCCCGGCCCGCGGGCCCGGCGGGGCCGCGGCGCACCGCGCCGGGCGCGCTCCACTCGGAGCGCCTGCGCGCCCTCAGCCTGGCGCGCTCGGAGGATTCCAGCTGGTAGGGCACGGAGGTGACCATCACGCCCGGGGTGAACAGCAGGCGGCCCTTGAGGCGCAGGGCGCTCTGGTTGTGCAGCAGCTGCTCGTACCAGTGGCCGACGACGTACTCGGGGATGTAGACGCTGACCACGGTGCGCGGGTCGCTGCGGCGCAGGCCCTTGACGTACTCCACGACCGGCCGGGTGACCTCGCGGTAGGGGGAGTCCAGGGTCTTGAGCGGGATGTCGATGCCGCGCCGGTTCCACTCCTCGAACAGGGCGCGGGTCTCCTCGGGGTCGACGTTGACGCTGAGGGCCTCCAGGACGTCGGAGCGCATCATCTTGGCGTACGCCAGCGCCCGCAGCGTCGGCCGGTGGACCTTGGAGACCAGGACGATGGAGTGCACCCGCGAGGGCTTGGCCATCTCCTCCCGTCCGGCCTCCGCCGGCAGCGCCAGCTCCTCGGCGACCCGGTCGTAGTGGCGGCGGGTGGCGGTCATCATCGCGTAGAAGAGCGCCATGCCGATCAGGGCGACCCAGGCCCCGTGGCTGAACTTGGTGACCAGCACCACGACCAGGACCAGGCCGGTGAAGAAGGCTCCGAAGGCGTTGATGGCGCGTGAGCGCTTCATCCGGTGGCGGGCCGCGGGCTCGCTCTCCTGGGCGAGGTGGCGGTTCCAGTGCCGGACCATGCCGGTCTGGCTGAAGGTGAAGGAGACGAAGACGCCGACGATGTAGAGCTGGATCAGCCGGGTGGAGTCGGCGTCGTAGGCGTAGACGAGCACGCCCGCGAAGACGGCCAGCAGCACGATGCCGTTGGAGAAGGCCAGCCGGTCGCCGCGGGTGTGCAGCTGGCGGGGCAGGTAGCGGTCCTGGGCGAGGATCGAGCCGAGGACCGGGAAGCCGTTGTAGGCGGTGTTGGCGGCCAGGAAGAGGATGAGCGCGGTGGCCGCGGAAACCAGGAGGAAGGGCAGGGACCCGTAGCCGAAGACGGCCGCGGAGACCTGGGCGATGACCGGATCCTGGTGGTAGTCGGGCCCGGCGGGACGGCCGTCGATGAGGATGTCGGTGGCGGGCGTCTCGGACATCTTCACGCCGGTGGCCAGGGCCAGGGCGACGATGCCGCCGAACATGGTGGCGGCCAGGCCGCCCATCAGGGCCAGGGTGGTGGCGGCGTTGCGGCTCTTGGGGCGGCGGAAGGCGGGGACTCCGTTGCTGATGGCGCCGACGCCGGTGAGGGCGGCGCAGCCGGAGGAGAAGGCCCGCAGGAGCAGGAAGAGCAGGGCGAAGCCGGTCAGCTCGGCGGTCTCGGCGCTGACCTCGTATCCGGCGCTGGGGGCCGACATCTCGTCGCCCAGGACCAGGCCGCGGAAGGCGCCCCAGGCGATGGTGGCCAGTACGCAGGCGACGAAGAGGTAGGTGGGGGCGGCGAATATCGTGCCGGACTCGCGTACGCCGCGCAGGTTCAGCACGGCCAGCAGCGCGATGATCGCCACCGCCGTGCCGGTCTTGTTCTCGGAGACGAAGGGGATGGCGGAGCCGAGGTTCTCCACCCCGGCGGCGACCGACACCGCCACCGTCAGGACGTAGTCCACCAGCAGGGCGCCCGCGACGGTGAGTCCGGCCCGGGGGCCGAGGTTGACGGTGGCCACCTCGTAGTCGCCGCCGCCGGAGGGGTAGGCGCGGACGTTCTGCCGGTACGACGCCACCACCGCGAACAGGAGCACGACGACGGCGAGGGTGATCCACGGCCCGTAGCGGTAGGCGGAGAACCCGGCGATGGACAGCACCATCAGGACCTCGCCCGGGGCGTACGCGACCGACGACAGGGGGTCGGAGGCGAAGACCGGGAGGGCGATGCGCTTGGGCAGGAGCGTCTGGGTGAGCCGGTCGCTGCGCAGCGCACTGCCGATCAGGATCCGTTTGGACACGTCGGTCAGCTTGGACACGCAGAGGATCGTAAGCCTCCCCTGCCCGGCCCACCCAACCGCCGCCGGGCCGGAGTGCGGCAGGTCACGGCGGGAAGGCGCAACCTCGGCACCCGTCCCCGCGAGTTGCGGCCGATGAGGGCGGGGCCAAGCATGGCCGTATGGCGGAGAGGACGGGCCGGCACATGGACGGCGGCAGCGGCGGCGGTACGGGCGCTTCCGGGAAGGAGAGCGGGAGCACGGGCGGGGAGGGGGGAGGGCGGGCGGGCAGGCCGCTGCGCTGCCTGGTCACCGGGGCCACCGGCTACATCGGCGGCCGGCTGGTGCCCGAGCTGCTGGCGGTCGGCCACACCGTGCGCTGCCTGGCCCGCACCCCGGCCAAGCTGCGCGACCACCCCTGGGCCGGACGGGTGGAGGTGGTGCGCGGCGACGTCACCGACGCCGCGTCGGTGCGCGCGGCGATGGAGGGCGTGGACGTCGCCTACTACCTGGTGCACTCCATGGGCGGCGGCTCCCGCTTCGAGAGCACCGACCGCGAGGCCGCGAGGATCTTCGGTGAGCAGGCGCGGGCGGCCGGGGTGGGCCGGATCGTCTACCTGGGCGGGCTGACTCCTGCCGGGGTGCCCGAGGGGGAGCTGTCGCCGCACCTGCGCTCCCGCGCCGAGGTGGGACGGCTGCTGCTGGCCTCCGGCGTGCCGACGGCCGTGCTGCGGGCGGCGGTGATCATCGGCTCGGGTTCGGCGTCGTTCGAGATGCTGCGCTACCTGACCGAGCGGCTGCCGGTGATGGTCACCCCGAGCTGGGTGCGCACCCGGCTCCAGCCGATCGCGGTGCGCGACGCGCTGCGCTACCTGGTCGGCTGCGCCTCCTTGCCGCCCGAGGTGAACCGGACCTTCGACATCGGCGGCCCGGAGATCCTCACCTACCACGACATGATGCAGCGCTACGCCGCGGTGGCCGGGCTGCCCCGGCGGGTCATCGTCCCGGTGCCGGTGCTCTCCCCCACCCTGTCCAGTCACTGGATCGGCCTGATCACCCCCGTTCCGCGCGCACTGGCCCGGCCGCTGGCCGAGTCGCTGCGGCACGAGGTGGTCTGCGCCGAGCACGACATCGCCCGCCACGTCCCCGACCCGCCCGGCGGCCTGCTGGGCCTGGACCGGGCGCTGCGGCTGGCGCTGAAGCGGATCAAGGACGCGGACGTGGTCACCCGCTGGTCCTCGGCCTCCGTCCCCGGCGCGCCCAGCGACCCGCTGCCCACCGACCCGAACTGGGCGGGCGGCAGCCTCTACACCGACGAACGCGAGCGCACCGTGACCGCCTCGCCGGAGGCTCTGTGGCGGGTGATCGAGGGCATCGGCGGCGAGAACGGCTGGTACTCCGCGCCGCTGGCCTGGGCGGTGCGCGGCTGGCTGGACCGGCTGGTGGGCGGGATCGGGCTGCAGCGGGGGCGGCGGGACGCCGAGCGGCTGCGGGCGGGCGACTCGCTGGACTTCTGGCGGGTGGAGGAGATCGAGCCGGGGCGGCTGCTGCGGCTGCGGGCGGAGATGCGGCTGCCGGGACTGGCCTGGCTGGAGCTGATGGCGGGCCGGGGGCCGGAGGGGGAGACCGTCTACCGGCAGCGGGCGCTGTTCCATCCGCACGGCCTGCTGGGGCAGGCGTACTGGTGGGGCGTCTCGCCGTTCCACGCGGTGGTGTTCGGCGGGATGGCCCGCAACATCGCCTCGGCGGCCGAGGCGGGCGCCGCGGGTGTCGGGCGGCGGCGCGCGGTCACCTCCGGGCCGGGTCCCCGTCGGGGCGGTGGCGCAGCGCGGCCAGCTCCTCGTTCATGGCTGCCAGGAAGCGCACGACGGCGCGGAGTTCCGCGTCGCTGAAGCGCTGCCGCACGGTGTCGGTGGCGCGCGCGAGGGGACGGAAGTACTCGCGGGCCACCTGGCGGCCCCGAGGGGCGTAGTGGAGGTGGACGATCCTGCGGTCGGCCGAGTCCCGGGTGCGCCGGATGTGGCCCGCGCGCTCCAGGCGGTCCAGGCATGCGGTGACGGCGCCCGAGGTGAGCTGGAGGCGTTCGCGCAGCATTCCGGGGGTGACGGGCCCGTCCCGCTCACTGTCCAGGATCTCCACCAGGGCCTGGACGTCGGTGGGGTGCAGTCCCTGGGAGTGGGCGAAGTCGTGCGCGGTCCGGCTGAACTCGCCGTTCATGCGGCGGAGCAGCACGGCGAACGCCTGGAGCCCGGTCGGGTCGCCGCCCGGGGCGTCGGAGGGCTCGGCGGGGCCGCCGGTGGGGTCGTCTGAGTCGCGCACTCCCCCACGATATACAATCTCGATCGCCAAGTTTCTCAACGAAAAAGATTCCTGCCCGCGCAGGCGGTGCCCACGTCCTTGTTCCAGGGGAGTCGATGAAACCCACACCACGTGTCCTCAGGTGGCTGGTGCCCGCCGCGCTGATCGTCGTCTGGCTGGCGGTCGGCGGCGCCTTCGGCCCGTACGCCGGGAAGATCAGCGAGGTCTCGACCAACGACCAGGCCTCCTTCCTGCCCGAGAACGCCGAGTCGACCAGGGTGATCGAGGCGCAGGAGGACTTCCGGACCTCCGAGACCGTGCCCGCCATCGTCGTCTGGGAGGCCGAGGAGGGCGGCATCGGCGCCGGCCAGCGGCAGCAGGCCGAGCAGGCGCTGGCCGAGCTGGCCCAGGCCCCCGGCGTCGCCGGCCGGCCCTCCCCCGTGCAGCCCTCGGAGGACGGCGAGGCCCTGCAGGCCGTCATCCCGCTCTCCTCCGACCTCGACGAGGGGATGGGCGACGTCATCGACGCCATCCTGGAGACCGCCGGGCAGGTGGAGGGCGCCGAGGCCCACGTCGCGGGCCCGGCCGCCACCCAGGCCGACCTGTCCGAGGCGTTCGCCGGGATCGACGGGCTGCTGCTGGGCGTGGCGCTCAGCGTGGTGCTGCTGATCCTGCTGCTGGTCTACCGCAGCGTGCTGCTGCCGCTGGCGATCATCCTCGGCTCGGTCTTCGCCCTCGCACTGGCCACCGCGATCGTCTACCTGCTGGCCGAACGGGACGTGGTACGGGTGGACGGCCAGGTGCAGGGCATCCTGTTCATCCTGGTCATCGGCGCCGCCACCGACTACGGACTGCTGCTGTCGGCCCGCTTCCGCGAGGAGCTAGCCCACAGCGGCGACCGACTGGGCTCCGCGCGTACCGCGCTGCGCCGCTCCCTGGGCGCCATCGTCGCCAGCGGTTCCACCGTCGCCCTGGGCCTGCTGGCCCTGCTGCTGAGCGATCTGCGCAACAACCGCGCCCTGGGCCCGGTCGGCGCCATCGGCATCGCCTGCGCGATGCTCAGCGCCCTGACCTTCCTGCCCGCGGTGCTGGCGGTGCTCGGCCGGTCCGCGTACTGGCCCGCCCGCCCCAAGCCTCCCGCGGACCCGTCCGACCCGTCCGCCGCCCGGGGCGTGTGGGGCCGGGTGGCGGCCCTGGTGGACCGCTCCCCGCGCCGGGTGTGGGCGGTGTCGCTGGCGGGTCTGGCCGTCGCCGCCGCGTTCTTCCCGACCCTGTCGTCCACCGGTGTGCCGACCAAGGAGATCTTCGTCGGCGGGGCCCAGTCCGTCACCGCCCAGGAGAAGCTCAACGAGCACTTCCCCGGCGGCTCCGGCAACCCCGCCGTGATCATCGCGGACGCCGACCGGGTACGGGAGGTCACCGCGGCCGCGCAGGACACCGAGGGGGTCGCCTCGGCCGCCCCGGTCACCTCCTCCGGCCGCCCCGGCGGGGGCGAGCCGCTGGTCGTCGACGGCCGGGTGAGCGTCCAGGCCACCCTGTCGGCCGGGGCCGACTCCGACGAGGCCCTGCGGGCCGTCGAGCGGCTGCGGGAGTCGGTGCACGCGGTGGAGGGCGCGGACGCCCTGGTCGGCGGCTACACCGCCCAGCAGCTCGACAGCCGCGACACCGCCCGGGAGGACCGCGCGCTGATCATCCCCGTCGTCCTGGTGATCATCCTGATCATCCTGATCGGGCTGCTGCGGTCGGTGGTGATGCCCGTGCTGCTGGTGGCGACCGTGGCCCTGAACTTCCTGGCCACCCTGGGCATCGCCGCCCTGGTCTTCGAGGGCCTCCTCGGCTACAGCGGCACCGACCCCTCCATCCCGCTGTACGGCTTCGTGTTCCTGGTGGCCCTGGGAGTGGACTACAACATCTTCCTGATGACCCGGGTCCGCGAGGAGACCCTGCTGCACGGCAACCGAATGGGCGTGCTCAAGGGCCTGACCGCCACCGGCGGGGTGATCACCTCGGCCGGGGTGGTGCTGGCCGCCACCTTCGCGGCACTGGTGGTGATCCCTCTGTCCTTCCTGGTGCAGATCGCCTTCATCGTCGCCTTCGGCGTGCTCATGGACACCGTCCTCGTACGCTCCCTGCTCGTCCCGGCCCTCGCCAGGGACATCGGACCGGCCGTGTGGTGGCCCAGCGCGCTGAGCCGCCGCGGTGAGGAGACACGGCCCGGAGGGGACCGGGAGGGGCACCCCGCGCCGGATGCCGGGTAGCGTTACGGCGCAGGACAGATCGGCAGGGGCCCCGGTCGGGGCGGGAAGGATGACGCGCGATGCGGGCCCGGGTCGTCACGGCACAGGAAGGCACGGGGTAGCGGCCTCATGCACATCGTCATCATGGGGTGCGGGCGCGTGGGCGCCGCGCTCGCCCGGACCCTGGAGCAACGGGGTCACACGGTTGCGATCATCGACCGGGACGAGGCGGCCTTCCGCCGCCTGGGCTCGTCCTTCGGCGGACGCCGGGTGGAGGGGATCGGCTTCGACCGCGACACCCTGCGCGAGGCGGGCATAGAGGAGGCCGGGGCGTTCGCCGCCGTCAGCAGCGGCGACAACTCCAACATCATCGCGGCCCGCGTGGCGCGCGAGATGTTCGGCGTGGAGAACGTGGCCGCCCGCATCTACGACCCCCGCCGCGCCGAGGTCTACCAGCGGCTGGGGATCCCGACCGTCGCCACGGTCCGCTGGACGGCCGACCAGATGCTGCGGCGGCTCCTGCCCTCGGGCGCGGAGCCGCTGTGGCTGGACCCGACCGGAGGCGTACAGCTCGCCGAGGTGCACGCCTCCACCGCCTGGGTCGGGCACCGGGTGAGCCGCCTCCAGCAGGAGACGGGCACCCGGGTCGCCTTCATCACCAGGCTGGGCGAGGCGATGCTGCCCACCTCCGAAACGGTGATCCAGGAGGGCGATCTGGTGCACGTGATGATGCGCTGCGACCGGGTCGGCGACGTGGAGGCCGCGTTCTCGCGCGGTCCCGAGGGAGAGACACGATGAGGGTCGCGATCGCCGGGGCCGGCGCGGTGGGCCGTTCCATCGCCGGAGAACTGCTGGAGAACGGCCACGAGGTGCTGCTGATCGACAAGACGCCCGGCGCCATCTCGGTGGAGCAGGTGCCGCAGGCCGAGTGGCTGCTGGCCGACGCCTGCGAGATCACCTCGCTGGACGAGGCCGCGCTCCAGCGCTGCAACGTCGTGATCGCCGCGACGGGCGACGACAAGGTCAACCTCGTGGTCTCCCTTCTGGCCAAGACGGAGTACGCCGTGCCGCGGGTCGTGGCGCGGGTGAACCACCCCAAGAACGAGTGGCTGTTCAACGAGTCCTGGGGGATCGACGTGGCCGTCTCGACCCCGCGGCTGATGTCCGCGCTGGTCGAGGAGGCCGTCAGCGTCGGCGATCTGGTGCGGCTGCTGCGCTTCAGCCAGGGTGACGCCAACCTGGTCGAGCTGACCCTGCCCCCCGAGTCGGCGCTGGCCGGCACGCGGGTGGGCGATGTGCAGTGGCCCGAGGACACCGCGCTGGTGACGATAATCCGCGGCAGCAGGGTCCTCACCCCGGGCCCCGAGGACTCCCTGGAGCCGGGCGACGAGCTGCTGTTCGTCGCCGCCCAGTCCCGTGAGGAGCAGTTGGAGGAGCTGCTGTCGGTGCGGCGGGAGCCGGAGGGGGAGTCCCGGTAGCGGCGCTCCGTACGTACGAGGGCGGCGGCCCCGGCCGGTCGGCCGGGGCCGCCGCCCTCATCGTGCGCCCTACGGCCGCGGGGCCGTACCGGGCTCAGGAGTCCGTCCGCGCCTCGCCCGCCACGCGCTCGCGTTCCCGCTCCCCGGCCCGCTTCCTCTCCGCCTCGGCGGCCTCCTCCGCCTCCATCTCCGCGATCACGTCGATCGGCGGCGGGGCCTTGGCCAGGAAGACGTAGGTCAGGTAGACGCACAGCAGCAGCGGCGGGATGCCGAGCGCGACCTTCACCCAGCCGAGCTGGGTGGCGTCGCCCCAGAAGTAGATCGGGAAGAGGATGGCCGACTTGGCCAGCAGGACGATGCCCCAGGCCCAGGTCGCCTTGGTGTAGGCGGCCAGGCGGCCGGGGTTGCGGGTGCGCCAGGAGAGGTTCTCGCGCATCAGCGGTCCGAGCAGCACCCCGATCAGCGGGAAGCGCACCATCGCCGAGACGCAGTACGCGACCGCCAGCCCCAGGGTGTAGAGCATGCCCGGCAGGTAGAAGTTCTTGGCGTCGCCCGACATCATCGCGAAGACCGCGCCGATCCCGACCCCGAAGACGCCGCTGAAGGCGTGCTTGAGGGTCTCGCGCTGCACCAGGCGGGACAGCGCGAGCAGGACGCTCAGGCCCAGGGCGGCGACGGCCGCGAGGTGGATGTCCCGCTTGATCGTGTAGACCAGTACGAAGACCAGCCCGGGCACGGTGGTGTCCACCATGCCCCGCACTCCGCCGAACGCCTCCATCAGCGCCTTGTCCGTGACCGTCGGACCGGACGCGCCGGCCTCCGCCCCGGACCCGGTTCCGTCCACGCCGGCGGCCGGCTTGTCGAGAGAGGTCACCCGCTACTCCTGTCCGCTGTCCTGTCCGATGGGTCGCAACTCGTACTTGGGGTTGAACAGCACCGGGCGGCCGCGGTTCATCGCGATCCGCCCGTGGGCGATCAGCCTGCGGCCCGGTTCTATGCCCGCGATGGACCGGCGGCCGAGCCACACGACGTCCAGCGGGGCGGACCCGTCGAACAGCTCCGCCTCCAGCGCGGGCACGCCCGCCCTGGGGCGCTGCGTCACCGTGCGCAGCGTACCGGTCACCGTGACGATCTGCCGGTCGCCGCAGTCGCAGATGCGGGTGCAGCCGCTCTCCTCGGTGTCCTGCCGGAGTTCGGCGGAGAGCAGATCCTCCTGGGAGGAGGCCAGACGCCCGAGGAGGCGCCGCAGCCGGCCGCCCTGCCTCTCGAGTCGGGTAACGCCACTCATGCGGCCAGCCTACCCGCGCCCGTCACCCCCCGTAATGCCCCTGAGGGCCCCGGAACCGGATGTGACCGAAGGCTCTCCCCCGGCGCCCCGGAAGCCCCAGGAATCACCGGCGCCCCGCGATGCACAGCGGGCTCAGAGTCCACGGCACGGGTCCACGGCACGGGTCCACGGCTCGGGGCCAGGGCTCAGGGCCGGGCCGGCAGCGGGCGGAGCTCCGGGCCGGCCTCGCGCAGCCGCCCGTCGCGCAGTTCCAGGACGCGGTCGGAGCGGGAGAGCAGCCAGGGGTCGCGGGTGGCGACCAGTGCGGTGGCGCCGCGGGTGCGGACTGCGGTGTACAGCAGCTCCAGCACCCCGGCGGCCTCATCGGGGCCGAGCAGCGCGGTGGGCTCGTCGGCGACGAGCAGCGCCGGCCGGATGGCCAGCGCGCGGGCGACGGCGACGCGCTGGCGCTGGACGCCGCCGATCTCGTCGGGCCGCCGCCCGGCCAGCTCGGCAAGGCCGGCCTCGGCCAGCAGCCGGGAGACGCGCTCCTCGCGTTCGTGCGCGGGGACGTTGCGCAGCCGCAGCGGAACGCCGACGTTCTCGGCGACGGTGAGGACCGGCAGCAGTCCCGGGGAGGGGAAGACGATGCCGATGCGGTCGCGGCGCAGCCTCAGCCGCTCCTGCTCCCCCATTCCGTCCAGCCGTACGCCGTCGACGGTGATCCGGCCCGAGACGGGGGTGTCGAGTCCGCCGACGAGGCCCAGGAGTGTCGTACGGCCCGCGCCGGGGCGTCCGGTGACCGCGACCAGCTCGCCGCGCCGGACGGTGAGCGACAGACCGCGCAGTACGGGGACCGCGGCGGGTGCGTGACCGTGGGAGTGGTGCAGGTCCTCGACGACGACCACGGCGCCCATACGGCCTCCCCTTCCGGACGGCTCCGGACGGTGCCGAGCCTAGCGCCCCCGCGGGCCGTTCCGGCCGGGCGGAACGACGCCACTTCTCCCGGGCGGTGGTCTCGGCCGCGTGGCCGGCCCCGGTCTTCTCCCCAGCCGGACGGAGGCGATCCGGCCCGTTCATCGGCACGGTGCCCCCGGTCCCCGCGGACTCTCCGGAACGGGCCCACGGCGGCACACCCCGTCCGCAGCCGTCGTCGGGCCGCAGGAGCATGAGGGGGCTCCGGCCCTGCCGCCTCGCACGGCGGCAGGGCTCCAGGCGGCGTCCCGGTCAGCGGACCTCGGTGATCTCCGGGCCGCGCTGGAGCTTGTCGATGCCGCCGGCGAAGCGGGAGCCCTCCTGCGCCTGCTCCTGCTGGACGCCGTCGGGCACCATCTGCGCGTCGTCGGGGAGCTTGAGGACGATCGGGTCGCGGGGGGCCATCGGGGCGTCGCCGCGCACCACGACCGTGTCGCGGAAGATCTGCTCCAGCAGTCCGGCGGCCTGCGGCTGCACCGCGCCCTGGCCGGAGATGACACCGCGCAGGAACCAGCGGGGACCGTCCACGCCGACGAAGCGCACGACCTGCATGCCGCTGTTGCCGTCGGGCAGCCTGACCGGCACCTGCGCACGCAGCTCCCAGCCCAGCGGTCCCTCGACCTCGTCGATGATCCCGCCCTTCTGCGTGATGCCCGAGGCGATCTCCTCGCGCACCTCGTCCCAGATGCCCTCGCGCTTGGGCGCGGCGAAGGCCTGGAGCTGGACGGCGCTGTCCTTGAGCACGATCGTCGCGGCGACGATGGCGTCCCCGGCGACCTCCACCCGCAGCTCCATGCCCGGCACTCCGGGCACGAACATGCCGCCCAGGTCGACCCGGCCCTCGCCCGGCGCGCGCAGTTCGCTCACGTCCCAGGGGCCGTCCGGCCGGGGGGCCGGGGGGAGCTTGACCCTGGACTGCTCGCCACCGGTGCCGTCGGCGGACCCGTCCGACGTGTCGGTGCCCTCGTCGGATCGTTCCGTCTCGAACTCGTCCGAGGCGCCCTCGGGCCCTACCTTCTTCTTGCGACGACGTCCGAACACGTCACTGTCCCTTCAGGTCGGCGGCCTCGTCGGCCGCGACCGCAGCGTAATGGTTGTGCTGTGCAGCGTGGTCCTGTGCGGCGCCGTCCTGTGCGGCGTGGCCGCCCGTGGAGCCGAAGCCCCCCGCCGCTCGCGCCGATCCCGGCAGTTCCTCCACCTCGTGGAAGCGCACCTTCTCGACTTGCTGGACGACGAGCTGGGCGATGCGGTCGAACCGCTCGAACCGCACGCTCTCGCGCGGATCGAGGTTGGCCACGATCACCCTGATCTCCCCACGGTACCCGGCATCGACGGTTCCGGGGGCATTCACGAGACAGACCCCGCAGCGGGCCGCCAGACCGGAGCGCGGATGCACGAAGGCGGCGTACCCGTCGGGCAGTGCGATGGAAACCCCCGTGGGCAGAACGGCCCGTTCCCCGGGGGCCAGTTCGGCCGCCTCGGTGGTGACCAGATCGCAGCCCGCGTCGCCGGGGTGGGCGTAGGCGGGCAGCGGCACCTCGGGGTCGAGGCGGCGGATCAGCACCTCGACGGGATCGCGCCCGGGCAGGCCGGCGCGGCTCACGGGTTCACCTCGAAGGCGCGGGCCCGGCGGACGGTGTCGGGGTCGGCCATCGCGGCCTCGATCTCGTCCTTGCGGCCGTGGTCGACGAAGTGCTCGACCTTGACCTCGATGAAGAGGGCGTCGGCGCGCACCGCCAGGGGGCCGTCGGGGCCGCCGACGCGTCCGGTGGCGGTGCAGTAGATCTTGCGTCCGTGCCGGGCCGTGGCCCGTGCCGTCAGGTGCAGTACGGAGTCCACGGGGACGGGCTGGAGGAAGTCGGTCTCCAGCCGCCCGGTGACCGAGATGGTGTGCATCAGCCAGTTCAGGGAGCCCAGGATCTCGTCCATGGCGGTGGCCAGCAGTCCGCCGTGGGCGAGGCCGGGGGCGCCCTGGTGCTCGGGGCGGACGGTGAACTCGGCGGTGACGCTGACCCCCTCGCCCGCCCGGGCCTCGAGGTGCAGTCCGTGGGGCTGCTCGGTGCCGCAGCCGAAGCACTGCGCGTAGTGGGCGCCCAGCGGCTCTCCGGGAGCGGGGGCGTCGGGGTGACGCTCCGGGGGAACGGCGTCGTCCGGCGGGGTCAGGGATGTCTTGGTGGCACTCACGGATGCTGACCTTACCGCCGGGTCAGTGAGCCGGTCGCGGGCGTGCCAAGCTGGGGACATGCTTCCTCCCGGCGTGCTGTACGACGAGCGGCTGACCGCGCCCCGCCCCTGGTGGCTGATCGCCGCCCTGTCCGGGGTCTCCCTGGGCCTGATCCTGTTCCCCCTGGGCCTGATGCCCCTGCTGGGCGGTCTGGTGGTGGGGACGGCGCTGGGCGCGGTGGCGGTGAGCGCCTACGGTTCGGCCCGCATCCGCGTGGTCGCGGACTCGCTGGTCGCGGGGGAGGCCCGGGTGCCGGTCTCCGCGCTGGGCGAGGCGCACGTCCTGGACGAGGAGGAGGCCCGCGCCTGGCGCACCCACCGCGCCGATCCGCGCGCCTACATGCTGCTGCGCGGCTACGTGCCGACGGCGCTGCGCGTCGAGGTCACCGATCCCGAGGACCCCACGCCGTACCTGTACCTGTCCACACGGCGCCCACGGGCGCTGGCCGACGCCCTGGAGGCGGCGCGCCGGTAGCGCGGCCGGCCGTACGGGCGGCCGCGGAGGTCCGGCGGTAGCGAGGGGACGCCGGGGGCGAGGGGACGGCGGGCGTCAGCCGTCCTCGTCCGGCGCGCGTGTGGGCTGCGAGGGGATGACCTTCCCCGGGCGGTCCTCCAGGGGGACGGCGTCCCAGGGGATCTGCCGTCTTCTCAGGTCGTCGCGGATCGTCTCCGCCAGCTTCCTGGTGTCGCGCCGGTTCATCAGGGCGCCCACCGCCGCGCCGATCATGAACGGCGTGAGATTGGGGAGGTTGCGCATGGTGCGCTTGAGGAGGGTCTGGCGCAGCTGGCGTCTCATGTGGTTGCCGAACGCCGCGCCGAACGTCGCGGGCACGGCCAGTTCTATCCCGCGCTCCTGGGTCCACTCGGCGAGGTAGGCGGCGGCCCGCTCCCGGACGTTGCCGGGCGGGCGCAGTCCGTAGACCTCGTGCAGTTCGGCGATGAGCTTGAGTTCGACCGCGGCCACCCCGACGACCTCGGCGGCCAGCTCGGCGGGCATCGCCGGCGGTACGGGCAGCATCGCCGAGGCGCCCACTCCGGCGCCGACGGTCGCGCTGCCCTTCATGGCGCCCGATATCAGCCTGTCGGCCATCTCCTCGGGCCCCAGGCCCGGGAACTGCCGGCGGAGCGTTTCCAGGTCCCTCACCGGGATCCTGGGCGCGAGGTCGACGATGCGGTCGGCCACCACGCCCAGGAACGCCCTGACCGTGCCGCGCTCGTGCGGCTCCCGGGCTCTGCCTTCGTCCGCGCCGTCCGCGCCGCCTGTCCGGCGCGGACGGAGCCGCCGCAGCCCGCGGCCGAGGGCGGCTGCGGGCGCGGAACGGGGTGCGGGTACGGGCGCGAGCGAGGCCTTGCCGTCCTGGCCCCGCTCGGCGTCGCGTGCTTCCTCGGCCGTCATCAGCCGGCCCCGGCTCAGGCCGCGCAGTCGCGGCAGATGGGGTGACCGTTCTTCTCCGCCGCGAGCTGCGAGCGGTGGTGGACGAGGAAGCAGCTCATGCAGGTGAACTCGTCGGCCTGGCGGGGCAGCACCCGCACGGACAGCTCCTCGTTGGAGAGGTCCGCTCCGGGCAGCTCCAGACCCTCGGCCTGCTCGAACTCGTCGACGTCGACGGTCGAGGCGGACTTGTCGTTCCGCCGGGCCTTCAGTTCCTCGATGCTGTCCTCGTTGACGTCGTCATCGGTCTTGCGTGGAGTGTCGTAGTCGGTCGCCATGTCGCTCTCCCCCTCTGGGTGTCTGTGGTGTCTCCAGCGCACGTAACGCGCGAGAGGCCGGACTTGTGCCCGACCTGAGGCGGAGATTTTGCCTCACATCAAGCCCTGTTACTCAATCGACACCCAACCGCGCCCCTGATGGGGTGACCGAGTCGGCCGTCGACCGAGGGCCCGGGACGGCCCCCGTGTCCACTTTGCGCCTACCGCCTCCCCTCTTTTCCACGATCGCGACCTGCGAAAACATGGATTTTCCGGCATTTTTCGGCAGGCCCTGGGATGCTGTACGCGTGTGACCGAAAAATCGTGTGTGTGATCGATCACAACCGGGTCGAACCATGGAGGAATTCCCGGATTTCGCCCCATAACACCGGGCCCCGCGGAGATATTCCATGATCGTCCTTTCCGCCCCGCGCCCCGGGCGTCAGACGGGGAGCGTGACCCGGACCACCAGTCCGCCCTCCTCGCGCGGCCTGGCCGCGACCGCCCCGCCGTGGGCGCGCACCACCGACCGCACGATCGACAGGCCCAGGCCGACCCCCCTGTCGCTGCCGGTGCGCTCGGTGCGCAGCCTGCGGAAGGGCTCGAAGAGGTTGTCCACCTCGTACGCCGGGACCACCGGGCCGGTGTTCTCCACCACCAGCACCGCCTGCCCGGGCTGGGCCCGGGTGTCCACCGAGACCCAGCCGTCACGGGGGACGTTGTAGCGCACGGCGTTCTGCACCAGGTTGAGCGCGACCCGTTCCAGCAGCACCCCGCTGCCCTGCACATAGGCGGGCTGGCGCACGCCCCGCAGCTCCACGCCCCGCTCCTGGGCCTCGCCGCGCGCCTGCTCCACGGCCTGGGAGGCGACCTCGGCCAGGTCCACGGGCTTGCGGTCGACGATCTCGTTCTCGCTGCGGGCGAGCAGCAGCAGACCCTCCACCAGCTGCTCGCTGCGCTCGTTCGTGGCGAGCAGCGTCTTGCCGAGCTGGACCAGCTCCGGCGAGGCGCCGGGATCGGAGAGCTGGACCTCCAGCAGGGTGCGGTTGATCGCCAGCGGGGTGCGCAGCTCGTGCGAGGCGTTGGCGACGAACCGCTGCTGGGCGGTGAACGCCCGGTCCAGCCGGTCCAGCATCTGGTCGAAGGTGTCGGCCAGCTCCTTGAGCTCGTCGTCCGGTCCGTCCAGCTCGATGCGGCGATGCAGGTCGGAACCGGCGACCCGCTGGGCGGTGCGCGTGATGCGCTCGAGCGGCGAGAGCACCCGGCCGGCCATGACGTAGCCGAAGGCGAAGGCGGCCACGGCCAGGCCCAGCAGGGCGAGCAGTGAGTGGTTGAGCAGGGCCTCCAGGGCCACCTGCCGCTGGTTCTCCATGCACTGCTGGACGGCGGCGGTCAGCTCCTGGGGGGTCAGCTCCCCGCCGTCCGCCCGGCTGGGCAGGCTGCACACGGCGTCGGTGGTCTGGTCCCGCACGCCGATGATCTGGAAGGGCAGGTGGCTGCCGTCCTTCAGCGCCTGGGCCGCCAGCAGGTAGATGATCGCCAGCAGCACCATCCCGGCGATCAGGAACATCCCGCCGTACAGCAGGGTCAGGCGTATGCGGATGGTGGGCCGCAGCCAGGGATGGGAGCGGCCCGGCTGGAAGGGGTCCCAGGTGGGCTTGGGCGGGGTCGCCGGGGGCTGGGGCGGGGGGCCGGGGGTACCGGGCGTGCTGGGTGTCATGAGGGGCTCAGATGCGGTATCCGGAGCCGGGCACGGTGACGATCACCGGCGGCTCGCCGAGTTTGCGGCGCAGGGTCATCACGGTGACCCGTACGACGTTGGTGAACGGGTCGGTGTTCTCGTCCCAGGCCTTCTCCAGGAGCTGCTCGGCGGAGACCACCGATCCCTCGCCCCGCATGAGCACCTCCAGCACCGCGAACTCCTTGGGGGCCAGCTGCACCTGCCGGCCGTCCCGGAAGACCTCGCGGCGGTTGGGGTCCAGCCGGATGCCGGCGCGCTCCAGCACCGGCGGCAGGGGGGCGGTGCTGCGGCGGCCCAGCGCCCGCACCCGGGCGGTCAGCTCGCTGAAGGCGAAGGGCTTGGGCAGGTAGTCGTCCGCGCCCAGCTCCAGGCCCTCCACCCGGTCGCTGACGTCACCGGAGGCGGTGAGCATCAGCACCCGGGTGGGCAGGCCCAGCCGGATGATCTCGCGGCACACGTCGTCACCGTGGACCAGCGGCAGGTCGCGGTCGAGCACCACCACGTCGTAGTCGTTGACCCCGACGCGTTCGAGGGCGGCGGCGCCGTCGTAGACCACGTCGACGGCCATGGCCTCCCGGCGCAGTCCGGTGGCCACGGCATCGGCGAGCAGCCGCTCGTCCTCGACGACGAGTACGCGCACGGGTGGTGTCCTTCCTGGGTTCGCGGGCGGGGGAACCGCCCCGGGGGTGTCCGAGGGCGGCGCGGCAGCGGTGCGGAGCGGGGACGGGGTGAGCCCCGGCCCGGCGGACCGGGGCGCGCCGCGTCCTGTTCCACCCCTGTCCATCGTGGTCCATCGTGCCCGCGACCTCAGTAAACGGGCCGTAAGGGACTCCCGTCGCAGCCGTTCACCGAATTTTCGTCCCTCTTGAGGTTTCTCTGAGGTTTGAGGTGGGGAGGACGGCAGTACACCCGCGATCACGCCCTGTAGGCGGCATCTCACGACCCCTCTTCCCAGTCCTCCCAGCCCCGGAAGAGCCGTCGGCCGACCGCTCGGGGAGTACACCGTGATCGCCCCACCCCCGGCACACCCCCGTGCCGACGACCCACGACGAGGGGGCGCACCATGGACGCGTTCACCGCAGGCATTCTGCAGCGCATACGGACCACGGAGTCCGACCTGATCCGCGCTCGTGAGTCGGGCGACGACTTCCTGGTGGACGTCGAGCAGGCCGAGCTCGAGGATCTGCGCCGTCTGGCCGCCGAGTACGGAGTGGAGGTCGGCGCCACCAGCGCCTGACCCGGCAGCATACGGCAGCGCCCCGGAGGGTTCTCCCCTCCGGGGCGCTGCCGCGTGCCGGGCGCAGGAGGGGCCGGTGCCCCTGGTGCCCCGGCCGGAGCCGTTCAGTCGTGCCAGGCGCCCAGTTCCTCCAGCAGCGGCTGGAGCACGCCGAAGACCCCGGGCGAGGCGGCCACCGTCAGTTCGCCCGTCGGCGGGGAGCCGGGCCGCCCGCCGGTGAGGGCGCCCGCCTCGCGGGCGACCAGATCGCCCGCGGCGAAGTCCCAGGGGTGCAGCCCCCGTTCGTAGAAGCCGTCCAACCGCCCGCCGCCCACGTCGCACAGGTCGATGGCGGCCGAACCGGAGCGGCGGATGTCGCGGACCCTCGGCAGCAGTCGGCGGGCCACCTCGGCCTGGGCCTGCCGCCGCCCGGCGACGTAGTTGAAGCCGGTGCCGATCAGCGCCTGCTCCAGCGGCGGCGAGGGGCGGCAGCGCACGCGCTCCCCGTTCAGCCAGGCGCCGGCGCCCAGCACCGCGTGGTACGTCTCGCCGCGCGGCGGGACGTGGACCACGCCGACGACCGTCTCGCCCCGGTGCTCGGCGGCGATCGAGACGGCCCAGGCGGGCTGCCCGTAGAGGTAGTTCACGGTGCCGTCGATCGGATCGATCACCCAGCGCACCCCGCTGCCGCCCTCGGTGGAGGCCCCCTCCTCCCCCAGGAAGCCGTCCTCGGGGCGGTGGTCGCCCAGGAAGCCGGTGATCAGCTTCTCGGAGGCGAGGTCCATCTCGGTGACGACGTCGACGGGGCTGCTCTTGGTCGCGGCCACCCCCAGGTCGGCGGGGCGGCCCTCGCTCAGCAGCGCGCCCGCCCGGCGGGCGGCCTCCAGCGCGAGGCCCAGGAGCTCCCTCCTGAGCGGATCCGCCACGGCGGCGGTCGCGCGGTCGGTCTCCGTTCCGGCCCCGGCGGGGCCGCCTGCGGGGGTCCCGGCGGAACTTGCGGCGTCGGTCACGGCTCTCCTCGGCGGTGTCGGACGGGTGTCGGACGGGTGTCGGGCGGCTGTAGGACGGGGGTGGGCCGGGGGTCAGGCGTACGGGCTGTCGGCGCCCGCGGCGGCGGGCTTCGGCGTACGGGCCGGGCAGCAGCCCACCGGGCACACGTCGTGGCTGGGGCCCAGCGCGCCCAGCGCGCAGCGCTCGGGCCGCTCGCCGCGCTCGGCGGCGGCGCGCTCGGTCACCAGGTCGCGCACGGCCGCGGCGAAGCGCGGGTCGGCCCCGACGGTGGCCGACCGCACCGCCGGCAGGCCCAGCTCCTCGGCCTTGGCCATCGCCTCGGTGTCGAGGTCGTACAGGACCTCCATGTGGTCCGAGACGAAGCCGATCGGGACCATCACCGCGGCCGGCGCGCCCTGCCCGCGCAGCGTCTCCAGGTGGTCGCAGATATCCGGCTCCAGCCAGGGGATGTGCGGGGCGCCGCTGCGGGACTGGTAGACCAGCTCCCAGGGCCTGTCCACCCCGGTCTCCTCGCGCACCGCGTCGGCGATCACCCGGGCCACGTCCAGGTGCTGGGCGACGTACGCGCCTCCGGCGGGCCCGGAGGTCTCGGCCTGGGAGAGGGGGATGGAGTGGGTGGTGAAGACCAGGTGCGCCCCCGCGCGGACGTCCTCGGGCAGTTCGGCGAGTGAGGCCAGCACCCCGTCGGTCACGGGGCGGACGAAGCCGGGGTGGTTGAAGTAGTGCCGCAGCTTGTCCACCCGCGGCACCGGGAGCCCCTCGGCCTCCAGGGCGGCCAGGGCCTCGGCGAGGTTCTCCCGGTACTGGCGGCAGCCGGAGTACGAGGCGTACGCGCTGGTGGCCAGCACCAGGATCCGGCGGCGGCCGTCGGCCGCCATCTCGCGCAGGGTGTCGGTCAGATACGGCGCCCAGTTCCGGTTGCCCCAGTAGACGGGCAGGTCCAGCCCGTTGGCGGCGAAGTCCTCGCGCAGGGCGGCGAGCAGCTCGCGGTTCTGGGCGTTGATCGGACTGACGCCGCCGAACAGGTGGTAGTGCTGCCCGACCTCCTCCAGCCTCTCCCGCGGGATCCCCCTTCCACGGGTGACGTTCTCCAGGAACGGCACCACGTCGTCGGGGCCCTCCGGTCCTCCGAAGGACAGCAGCAGCAGGGCGTCGTAGGGGCGGGCGTCAGTTGCGTCGGACATGTCTCGATCCTGCCATCCGGCCGCGGGGCACACCGCCCGGACCCGCGGTGGGGCCGGGAACGGCCCGCGTGAGTATGATCCCCCTCCGACCCGCCGGGTCCAGCGCCCGCGCGGTACGCCAGCCATGGGGAGGGCCGTCAGCGATGAGCACGCGCACAGCACGGCGTACGAAGCGGCCCGCACCGCCGACGTGGCGCAACTGGGCGGGCAACGCCACCGCCCGCCCGCTGCGGACCTCGGCCCCCTCCACCACCGAGGCGCTCGCGGAGGTGGTGCGCCGCGCCGCCGAGGACGGGCTGACGGTCAAGGCCGCCGGCACCGGGCACTCGTTCACGCCCGTGGCCGCCACCGAGGGGGTGCTGATACGCCCCGACCGCCTGACCGGCATCCGCCGGATCGACCGCGGGGCCGGGACGGTGACGGTGGCCGCCGGGACGCCGCTGAGGCAGCTCAACGAGGCGCTGGCGGCCGAGGGCCTGTCCCTGACCAACATGGGCGACATCATGGAGCAGACCGTCTCCGGCGCGGTCGGCACCGGCACCCACGGCACCGGCCGCGACTCCGGCTCCCTGGCCGCCCAGATCCGCGCCCTTGAGATGGTCCTGGCCGACGGTTCGGTCCTGCGGTGCTCCGGGGGAGAGGCCGGCGAGAACCCGGAGGTGTTCGCGGCGGCCCGCGTCGGCCTGGGGGCGCTGGGGGTGATCACCGAGATCACCTTCGCCGTGGAGCCGCTGTTCCTGCTGACCGCGCGCGAGGAGCCCATGCGCCTGGACGCGGTGCTGGCGGACTTCGACCATCTGGTGCGCGGCAACGAGCACTTCGAGTTCTACTGGTTCCCGCACACCGACCGCTGCGTCACCAAGCGCAACAACCGCAGCGACGGTCCGGCCGACCCGCTGCCGCGCCTGGACGGCTGGCTGGAGGACGAGTTCCTCTCCAACGGCGTCTTCCAGGCGGCCTGTTCGGTGGGCCGGGCCTTCCCCGCCGCCGTGCCCGGCATCGCGCGGATCGCCGGCCGCGCGCTGTCGGCCCGCACCTACACCGACATCCCCTACAAGGTGTTCACCTCGCCGCGCCGGGTGCGCTTCGTGGAGATGGAGTACGCCCTGCCCCGGGCGGCCGCGGTGGAGGCGCTGCGCGAACTGCGGGCGGCGGTCGGCCGTTCGGGCCTGCGGGTGAACTTCCCCGTCGAGGTGCGCGTCGCGCCCGCCGACGACATCACGCTGTCCACGGCCTCGGGCCGCGACACCGCCTACATAGCGGTGCACGTCTACCGGGGCACCCCGCACGAGCGGTACTTCACGGCCGCCGAGCAGATCATGGTCGCGCACGGCGGGCGCCCCCACTGGGGGAAGCTGCACAGCCGCGACGCCGGGTACCTGTCCGAGGTCTATCCGCGCTTCGCGGAGTTCACCGCGCTGCGCGACCGCCTCGACCCGCAGCGGGTGTTCGGCAACGACCACCTGCGGCGGGTGCTGGGCGACTGAGCCGGGCGCCGCCCCTCCGCCGCCCCGCCACCGCCGGTTCACCGCCGTCAGCCCGCCGCCCCGCGCGTCCCCCTACCGGGCCGGGTCGCACATATCTTCCTCTCCGCCCCCGCGGAGCGGTTTCCGGCCAAGGTGGTGATTCCGTTTCGGCGGATTCCGTGAAGATCCACACCTTCGATGCCGTCTTTTTACGGCCGGCGCGGTGTTCAACTCCCCGGCGCTGTGAGAACTTGGGCGGCGTGCCGATCCAACGGCGTGGCCCCAATGGAGTAGTGTGGCGAGCCCTGACCTTGGCCCCGGTCAGCCGATACCACGGACAGTCACCACCTCGGTCACTTTCCGTGGTCAACAGGCAACCGTGCCACAGTGGCGGATCAGGGCGCGGGCCCGACACGCCGGGCAGGTCGGCAAGGTTGTGGCAGGCTGCGCCCGGGCACGCCACACTCGTCTAGCGGGAGCAGCGACGCACGTGACGTCGGCAGGCACCACCCGGGAGGTTCCCATGCCCGAACTGCGTGTCGTGGCCGTCAGCAACGACGGCACACGGCTGGTGCTCAAGGCTGCCGACAACACGGAGTACACACTCCCGATCGACGAGCGGCTGCGCGCCGCCGTCCGCAACGACCGCGCCAGGCTCGGCCAGATCGAGATCGAGGTCGAGAGCCATCTGCGCCCCCGCGACATCCAGGCCCGCATACGGGCCGGAGCCACCGCCGAGGAGGTCGCCCAGCTCGCCGGCATCCCCGTGGACCGTGTACGGCGGTTCGAGGGGCCGGTGCTCGCCGAGCGCGCGTTCATGGCCGAGCGGGCCCGCAAGACACCGGTGCGCCGCCCCGGCGAGAGCACCGGCCCGCAGCTCGGCGAGGCCGTGGCCGAGCGGCTGATGCTGCGCGGCGCCGACAAGGAGACCGTGCAGTGGGACTCCTGGCGCCGGGACGACGGCACCTGGGAGGTGATGCTCGTCTACCGGGTGGCCGGCGAGCCCCACTCGGCGAGCTGGACGTACGACCCGCCGCGGCGGCTGGTGCAGGCCGTGGACGACGAGGCGCGGGCGCTGATCGGCGAGAGCGACGACACCCCCGAGCCGAGCTTCCCGTTCGTGCCGCGCATCGCGCGGCTGCCGCGCGACCGCTTCGACCGGGCGGAGCGGTCCGACGCCTCCGAGTCCGAGCCGCCGGAGGCCGCGGGCCAGGACGCCGGTGCCGAACGTGACTCCCTGACCAGCCTGTTGGAAGCGGTGCCCAGCTTCCGGGGCGATCTGGTGGTGCCGGAGCAGTCCTCCTCGCCCGACGGAGCGCCGGAGGACGAGGCCGAGGAGCCGGAGGCGGTGGAGCCGCCCGCTCCCGCGGCGAGCGCGGGGGCGGCCTACGCCGATGTGCTCATGCCGCGCTCGGTGGCGGGCCACCGCGACCGGCTCACCGGCAGCACCGACCGCCAGGCCGAGGCGGACGGCGTCCGCCCGGGCCGCCGCGCCGCGGTCCCCAGCTGGGACGAGATCGTCTTCGGCACGCGGCGCAAGAAGCAGGAGTAGGGCGGCGGCAGCGTGGCCCGGGAAGCGGGCCCGGAGGGCGGCGGGGCCGGGCCCCGCCGCCCTCCGGCGCGTGTGCCGGCCGCGCGCCGGCCCGGCCCTCAGCCCGGCTCGGGGCCCGTGGCCACCGGGCGGGAGGGGTCGGCGGACCACTGCGACCAGGAGCCCGGGTACAGCGCCGCGTCGATGCCCGCGATCGCCAGCGCCAGGATCTCGTGGGCCGCCGAGACCCCCGAACCGCAGTAGACGCCGACCTCGGTGTCCGCGTCGATGCCCAGTCCGGCGAAGCGGGCGGCCAGTTCGGCGGCGGGACGGAAGACGCCGGGAACTCCCCCGGCGGCGTTCCCGGAGACGCCCTCGGCGGTGTTCTCGGCGGTGTTCTCGGCGGTGTTCTCGGTGGTGGGCGCCGACACCGCGCCCGGGATGTGACCGGCGACGCGGTCGATCGGCTCGACCTCGCCGCGGTAGCGCTCGCCCGAGCGGGCGTCGAGCAGCACCCCGGTGCGGGCCAGGGCCGCCGCACCGTCGGCGTCGAGCACTGGCAGCGCGCCCGGCCGGGGCGTGAAGTCGCCCTCGGGCGGCTGCGGCACCTCTCCGGTCAACGGGCCCTCCCAGGCCGCGAGGCCGCCGTCCAGCACCCGCACGTCCTCGTGGCCCGCCCAGCGCAGCAGCCACCAGGCACGGGCCGCGGCCCAGCCCCGGCCGCCGTCGTAGACCACCACCGGGTGCCCCTGCCGGACCCCGGCCCGGCGCATGGCCGCCCCGAAGACCTCCGGGTCCGGGAGCGGATGACGACCCGTTCCCTCCCCCACCGGCCCGGCCAGCTCGGTCTCCAGGTCGACGTACACGGCTCCGGGCAGGTGCGCCGCCTCGTAGTCCGGGCGCCCGGACGGACCGGCCAGATCCCAGCGGACATCGAGCAGCGTTGGCGGGGTATGCGGTGGGGAAGGCGAACCGGTGAGTTCGCGCGCGAGTTGGGTAGGGGAGACGATGACTGCCATGGCCGTATCTTCGCGCGGCCGTTCCCGTATGTCCTGGCCACCGCCCGGCACGGCCCGTCCGTGTCGGCGCGCGGAGCGGGGCCGGGGGCGAGATGTCCGCTGTTCTCCCCGGAGGACCGCCTCTCCCCTTACGGGCGGGACGGCCCCGTGCGCGGCATGGGCGTCGAATGAGACCATGGGCACCGACAGTGCACGGAAGATCACCGGACGACCGCATCGACGACGGTCCCGAGGAGAGAAGTGAAGAGATGACCGAGGCAGCGGCACCACACGCTCCGGGCACCCCCTCCTGGCTGAGCCTGCTGGCCCACGACCCGGCGGCGAGCCAGGAGTTCTACCACGAGTTGTTCGGCTGGGAGTACCGGCAGGGGCCGGGGCCGGGGTCGGCCGGCCCGCACTTCCGTGCGCTGCTCGACGGGAGCGAGGTCGCGTGCATCGGCCAGATGCCGCGGGGGCGGCAGTGCCTGCCCGCCTGGCTGCCGTACCTGTCCGCCGACGACGCCGACAAGGCCGCGGAACTGGTCCGGCTGTGCGGCGGGACGGTCGGGGTGGGGCCGCTGGACATGGAGGGGACGATGCGCGTGGCGATCGCGGCGGACCCCTCCGGGGCCTCCTTCGGGATACGGCAGACGGACACGCGGCCCGGGGCCCGCATGGGCGGCGGCCCGGGCACGGTGGTGTGGAACGAGCTGGTCACCCACCGGGCGTCGGCGGTCGAGAAGTTCTACCAGACGGTCTTCGGCCTGGAGAGCGAGCCCTCCGGGGAGCGCCCGGGAGCGGGCGGTGCGGACGCGGAGCCGGACCGTCTGACCCTGACGGCGCACGGGCGGATCGTCGGCGGTGTCCGCGGCGTCGGGGGCGAGTTGCCGCACGACCGCGGCTCGCACTGGCTGATGTACGTCGAGGTGGCCGACACCGACGCGGCGGCGCGCCGGGTGGCCGAACTGGGCGGACGCGTCCTGCTCCCGCCGCACGACACGCCGTACGGGCGGACGGCGCGGGTGGCCGACCGCGAGGGCGCGCCCTTCGCGGTGGTCCACACGGGCCGCCGGGGTTCGTGAGACCCCCTGCGGAGAGCGCCCGTTGAGGGCCGTTCAGCCGTGGTGCAGGGCGGGGGCGTCCGCACCGTCCACGGGCAGCACGTCCGGGGACAGCACCCCCGCCCGGGCCGCGGCCGCGGTGAGCCGGCGCCGGTGGTGGCGCCGGCACAGCACCTCGTAGCCGACGTCCTCCCCCGCGGTGCCCTGCGGGCCCGCGACGTCCCCGACGACGACCTGTGCCCCCTCTACGACCATACGGCCGCCGACCGTGCGGGCGTTGTGGGTGGCGCGTGCGCCGCACCAGCACAGCGCCTCGACCTGGAGGGACTCGATCCGGTCGGCCAGCTCGATCAGCCGCCGGGAGCCCGGGAAGAGCCTGGTGCGGAAGTCGGTGGTGATGCCGAAGGCGAAGACGTCGATGCCCAGGTCGTCGACGACGCAGGCGAGTTGGTCGACCTGCCCCGGATCCAGGAACTGCGCCTCGTCCGCGATCACGTAGTCCGTGCGGCCACCGGATGTCAGATGCCGCACCAGATGGGCGTGGAAGTCGAAGCCCTCGCCCGCCTCCACGGCCTCGGTGACCAGGCCGAGCCTTGAGGAGAGCCGCCCCTCCCCCGCCCGGTCGTTGCGGGTGAAGATCATCCCCGACAGTCCCCGCGCCGAGCGGTTGTGCTGGATCTGGAGTGCGAGGGTGCTCTTCCCGCAGTCCATCGTTCCGGCGAAGAAGACCAGTTCGGGCATGGGGAGGCGAAACCTTTCGGCGGTCGGCGTACGGCGGTGGCGGGCGGACCCGCGCGGCGGCCGGCGGATCCGGCGGGCCCGGCGGCCCCGGGCTACGTGCGGACTTCCAGCAGGGGGACCAGCTGCTCGGCCGGCGTCATCGAGCCGTGCATGCCGATCAGTTCGGACTCGTTGGGCTCGGTCTCGGTGGCGACGACCGCGACCGTGCCGGTCATCGCGGCCACCACGTCACCGATCCGGGCGCGCACCCGGTCGTCGACGCGCGGTCCGAACCAGCCCAGTTCGATCGCCTCGTCCCGGGTGGCCACCCACGCCCGGTCCGCCAGGACCTCGCGCCAGACGGCGTGGACGTCCCCTGCGGCGCCCGGCACCGCGTACAGGTGGCGGGCCCGGCCCTCGCCACCGAGCCGTGCGACGCCGGCGCGCAGTTCCCAGTCGTGGTCGAAGTCGTAGCGGGCGTCCGGGTCCTGCGGGACGTCCACCATGCCGTGGTCGGCGGTGATGTAGAGCGCGGAGCGCGGCGGAAGCCGCTCGGCCAGGCGCTGGGCGAGGCGGTCGACGTACATCAGCTGGCCGCGCCAGGCGTCGGAGTCCACGCCGTGGCGGTGGCCGCTGCCGTCGAGTTCGGCGTAGTACGTGTAGACCAGCGCGCGGTCGGCCGAGCCCAGCCGCTCGGCGGCCAGGTCCATGCGCTCCTCGGCCGGCAGGCGGCCGAGGAAGGAGCCCCCCGACAGCGCGATCTTCGTGAGCGGGGTGTGCTCGAAGTGGGGGGCGGTGACCTGGCAGGCGGTGACGCCGGCGGCGTCGGCGAGCTGGAAGACGGTGGGGTACGGCTGCCACAGGTACGGGTCGGTCCACGGCTGCCAGCGCAGCTGGTTCATCAGCTCGCCGGTGGCCGGGTCGAGCACGGTGTAGCCGGGCAGCCCGTGGGCGCCGGGGACCTGGCCGGTGCCCACGGAGGCGAGCGAGGTGGCGGTGGTGGAGGGGAAGCCCGCGGTGAGGGGCTGCCCGGTGCCGCCGCGCGAGGTGGGCAGCAGGGAGGCCAGGAAGGGCGCCTCCCCGGGATGGGCGGCCAGCAGTTCCCAGCCCATGCCGTCCACCAGGAAGACGCACACCCGGTCGGCGGGCTCCAGCTCCAGGCCCGAGGAGAGTCCGGGCACGCCCTGCCCGGCGGCGACGGCGGGCAGCAGGTCGGCCAGCGACGCGTCGCCGTAGCGCGGCACGGGCGCGGTGCGCGGGTCCAGGGGGACGGGGTCGTGGGCGGCCGGACCGTGCGGGAGGGACTGGACCATCAGCGGGTGCCGGCGGTGGCCGCGGTCGCCTCGGACAGCGCCTGCGCGAAGGTGAGCGCCTGGCGGACGGTGTCCGGTCCGTCGCCCGCCTCGCTGACGCGCAGCGAGAGGTCGTCGGCGGTCAGGGAGCCCGTGTAGCCGTGGTCGGCCTCGCAGTTGGGGTCGCCGCAGTTGGCGGGCTCCATGTCGAGGCGGGAGACGGCGCCCCAGCCGATGGTGAGGACGACCTCGCGCGGCAGGGTGCCGGGGGTGTAGGACTCGGGGTTGGCGACGACGCGGCTGAGGACGACCGAGGAGATCCGCTCCAGCTTCACCGACTCGGTGGAGGTGGTGGCGTACGGCGAGGGGGAGGTGCCGTCGGCGGGCTGCTCGTCGGTGTGGCTGACGATGAACCGGGTGTCGGTGAGCACCAGCACCGTGACATGGCGGCGGACCTCGTTGGAGTCGAAGGTCGTCTCCTGGTGGACCACGTACGAGGAGACGGGCTCGCCGCCCACGGCGGACTCGACCGCCTCGGCCACGAGAGCCGGGTAGTAGCCGCTGCGCTCGATGGCCGCGCGCAGCCCCTGGGTCGTCGTACCGGTCTTCGCCATGCGGCCCATCCTACGGGGAGCGGGCGGATCAGTACGCGGGCAGGCGGCGGGGGCCGAGGTCGGCCCAGGCCGGATGGGCCGTGCCGAAGGGGGCGGGCGGCTCGGCGACGCGGACGGCCGCGTCCAGGACGGTCAGCCCGCGGGCGGCGACGACCACCGGTTCCAGGTCCACGGAGACGACCTCGGGATGGTCCTCGACCAGCCGGGAGACGCGCAGCAGCAGCTCCTCCAGGGCGGCGGTGTCCACCGGCTGGGCACCGCGCCAGCCGAACAGCACGGGCGCGGAGCGGATGGAGCGGACCAGCTCGGCCGCGTCCCGGTCGGTGACGGGGACGAGCCGGTGGGCGACGTCGCCCAGCAGTTCCGAGGGCGGGCCGGCCAGCCCGAAGGAGAGCACCGCGCCGATGGCGGGGTCGACGGTGGCCTTCACCGCGGTGTCCACGCCGCGGGGCGCCATGGCCTGGACGACGGGCCGCAGCTCGGCGGGATCGCCCAGCTGCTCGGTCATCCTGGCGTAGGCGCGCCGCAGTCCTGCCTCGCTGCCGATGTCCAGCCGTACGCCTCCCAGGTCGGGGCGGTGGCGCAGGTGGGGGGCGGTGGTCTTCAGGGCCACGGGGTAGCCCAGCCTCTTCGCGGCGGCGCGGGCGGCGCGGGCGTCGGGCGCGGGCAGGACGGGCTGCACCGGGACTCCGTAGTGGCCCAGCAGTTCGGCCGCCTCCCCACCGCTCAGGGGAGTGCTGCGGAGCGTGCCGCGGTCCGGCTCGCGCACCCGGGTGAGCAGGGCGGCGGCCGCCGCCTCGTCGATGTCGTCGTACTCGGGCACCCGGCCCGGTTCGGCCGCGTCGCGCCGCCACTGCGCGTAGCGGACCGCCTCCGACAGGGCGCCCACGGCGCGCTCGGGGGCGGGGTAGGCCGGCAGGCGGTGCTCGGCGAGGGCGGCGTCCAGGCCCTCGATGGCCAGATGGACCACGGCCACCGGCTTGGCCGGGGCGCTCGCGGCTCCCGCGCCGTTCCGGCCGCCGTCCTCACCGCCGCTCGCGCCACCGGCCGGCTCGCGCAGCGCCTGTGCCAGCGACTCGGCCAGCAGGGCCGCGTCCTTCGGGCCGTGGCTGGCGTCCACCCAGGGGATGGCGGTGACCACGACGGCGTCGGTGGCCGGGTCGGCGAGGGTGGCGGCCAGGGCCCGCCGGAAGTCCTCGGGGGTGGCCTCGGTGGTCAGGTCGGTGACGGGCTGCGGGCGCAGGCCCCGGGCCAGGCAGGCGTCGTAGGTGAGCAGGCACAGCGACTCGGCGTTGCCCAGGATGCCCACGCGCGGGCCGGCGGGCAGCGGCTGGGTGGCCAGCAGCACGCCGGCGTCGACGAGTTCGGTGACGGTGTCGACGCGGATGACCCCGGCCTGCCGCAGCAGCGAGGAGACCGTGGCGTCGGGGGTGCGGCCGGCCGGGACGGCGTGGCCGGGGGGAGGGGCGCTGGCGTTGTGGCGGGCGCCCTTGACCACGACGATCGGCTTGCGGGCGGCGGTGCGCCGGGCCAGGCGGTTGAACTTCCTGGGGTTGCCGAAGGACTCCAGGTACATCAGGACGACATCGGTGTCGGGGTCGTCGTCCCAGTACTGGAGCACGTCGTTGCCGGAGACGTCGGCGCGGTTGCCGGCCGAGACGAAGGTGGAGACGCCGCCGGCCCCACGGCCGCGGCGGTGCAGTCCGGCGAGCACGGCGATGCCGATGGCCCCGGACTGCGTGAACAGCCCGATGCGGCCGCGTTCGGGCGTCTCGGGCGACAGGGTGGCGTTGAGCCGGACGTCCGGGGCGGTGTTGATCAGGCCGAAGGCGTTGGGCCCGATGATGCGCATCCCGTACGAGCGGGCCTGCCGCACCAGTTCGCGCTGCGCGTCGCGGCCGAAGTCGGCGGAGAGGACGACCAGTCCCTGCACGCCCCGCTCCCCGCACTCGGCGACCACCCCCGGCACCTCCCGGGCGGGGACGGCGACGACGGCGAGGTCGACGGGCTCGGGGATGTCGCGCACCGAGCGGTGGGCGGGCACCGAGTCGATCTCGGCGCGGCCCTCCTCCAGCGCGCGGTTGACGGCGTGGACGCGGCCGGTGAAACCGGCCGTGCGCAGACTCTCCAGGACGGTGCGCCCGGCCCCTCCCGGGTTGCGGCTGGCGCCGATGACGGCGACCACGCCGGGGGACAGCAGCCGCTGCACGGAGCGGGCCTCGGCGCGCTGCTCACGGGCCCGCATGACCGCCAGGGACTGCTCGGTCGGTTCGATGCCGAAGGTGAGGTGGACCGCGCCGTCCTCGAAGCTGCGCTTCTGGGAGTAGCCGGCGTCCGTGAAGACCTTGACCATCTTCGTGTTGGCGGGCAGCACCTCGGCGACGAAGCGGCGCACCCCGCGCTCGCGGGCGCAGGCGGCGATGTGCTCCAGCAGGGCGGAGCCGACCCCGCGGCCCTGGTGGTCGTCGCGGACGAGGAAGGCGACCTCGGCCTCGTCGGCGGGCAGGGAGGCGGGACGGCCGGAGGAGTCGATGCGGTCGTAGCGGACGGTGGCGATGAACTCGCCGCCGACGATGGCGGCCAGGCCGACCCGGTCGACGTAGTCGTGGTGGGTGAAGCGGCGTACGTCGCGGTCGGAGAGCCGGGGGTAGGGGGCGAAGAAGCGGTAGTACTTCGACTGGTCGGAGACCTGCTCGTAGAACCTGACCAGGCGCTCGGCGTCGTCGGGCGTGATGGGGCGGACCCGGGCCGTGCCGCCGTCGCGCAGCACCACGTCGGCTTCCCAGTGGGCGGGGTAGGCAGGCTCGCTCGGCGTCCGCATGGGGGCCAGCCTAGTCACCGGGCCCCAGATCGCGGAGGTGTCGGCTCCCCTTCCCGGGCGCCCGCCTGTGCGAAGCTGGGCTGGGCCCCGGACATGCGCCCCGGTCCCGACCGGACCCGGCCCGGTCCGCTCCGATCCGTTTCGACCCGAAGGGCAACACCATGGCAGAGCGCCGTGTCACCGTCGGCTGGCCCGAGGGCCTGCACGCCCGCCCCGCCGCGATCTTCGTCCGCGCCGTGACCTCCTCGGGCGTCCCCGTCACCGTGGCCAGGCCGGACGGCGAACCGGTCAACGCCGCCTCGATGCTCTCGGTACTGGGACTGGGGGTGGAGGGCGGCCAGGAGATCGTGCTGGCCTCCGCGGCCGAGGACGCCGACACCGCCCTGGACCGGCTGGCGAAGCTGGTCTCCGAGGGGCTGGACGAGCTGCCCGGAGCCGTCTGAGCCACCCGGTCCGGCACCCGGCCGCGCCGGACCGGGCCCGTACACGGCACTGGATACGGACCCGGCGTGGAAACGCGGCGGAAAGCACCGGAGGAAGACACCGGCTAAGGCTGCGGGGCGAACGCCCCGCAGCCTTTCTCCGCACCCGAAGCATTTCGGGAACGCATTCCCCGCGTACTCCCGTCCTGCATACACAATTCCTGTTACGAATTGTCACACGGCGTGTTTACGGCGTGTTTCGCTCTTCTCACCGGGCCTTTCCGGCGGCCGTCGCGCGCGGCCACCGGCCGCTGCTCGCGGCGCACCGCGACGGAGCGTTCCACGTGCTCGCTCGCCAGGGCGCGCGCCCGCTCCGCGTCACCGCGCGCGACGGCGTCCACGACGGCTCCGTGCTCCCGCCACACGGCGACCGCGCGCAGCGGCGGTTCCGCGGCGTACACCCAGTTGATCTTGCGGCGCAGCTGTGTGAGCAGCGAGGCCAGGCTGGGGCTGCCCGACGCCCGGGCCAGCGTCTCGTGGTACCAGTCCTCCAGGGCCCCCAGATCGGACAGCCGCCCGCTCTCCGCGCGCTGCAGGCCCAGGCGGACCAGCCCGCGCAGCACCCTCAGCTGCGCCTCGGTGCGGCGCCGGGCGGCCCGCGCGGTACCCAGCGGCTCCAGCAGGGCGCGGATGTCGAGCAGGTCGGCGGCCTCCTGCTCGGTGGGCTGGGCGACGCAGGCGCCCGCGTGGCGGCGGGAGACGACGAAGCCCTCCGACTCCAGGGTCCGCAGGGCCTCGCGCACCGGGACGCGCGAGACGCCGTAGCGTCTGGCGAGGAGTTCCTCGGTGAGCCGGGCCCCGGGCGGGAACACACCGGAGACGATGTCGTCACGGACCGCGCTGCACACCATGTGCGCGGAAATGCGCATGGGCCGACCTCCGCCGCCGTCTCCATGTTTCCCGAAGTGCCGCAGGGACGAACTGTATTCCACTGCCACACGTTTTCCGATGCCCGTCGGAAAACAGACGTGAAAACATCCGCCGCGCGACCTCGCGGGCCGCGCGGCGGATGCCGGTGCGTGACTGCCGGGTGCCCTGCGGGCCGGGTCCGTCAGACGTCGACGCCCTTGCCGGCCAGATAGGTGATCGGGTTGAAGTCCGAGCCGTAGTAGGCGCCGTTGCGGGCCTCGAAGTGCAGGTGCGGGCCGGTGCTGTTGCCGGTGGAGCCGACCGCGCCGATCTGCTGGCCGCCGTCGACCTTCTGGCCCGCCGAGACCTTCGTGGCGGACAGGTGGGCGTACTGGGTGTACTTGCCGTCGTCGTGGCGGATGACGATCTGGTTGCCGTACGCGCCGCCCCAGCCGACCGTCACCACGGTGCCCGGGCCGACGGACCGCACCGGGGTGCCGGTGTTGGCGGGGAAGTCGATGCCGCTGTGCTTGCCGGAGGACCAGGAGGCGCCGGCCTGCTTGTAGGTGGTGGTGGTGTCCACGCCCGCGACCGGGTCGGCGTAGCCGGTGGCCGAGCGGCGCTCGGCGGAGCGGCCGGCGCGCTCGTTCGCGCGCTTCTTCTGGGCGGCCTCGCGCTCCTCGGCGGCCTTGGCAGCCTTCGCAGCCTTCTCGGCGGCCTTGGCAGCCTTCGCAGCCTTCTCGGCGGCCTTCGCGGCCCTCTCCTTCGCGGCCTTCTCCTCGGCCGCCTTCTCCGCGGCGGCGTCGGCGACGCGCTGCTGGGCCCGGGCCTGGGCCCTGACGTCGTCGGCGATCGTGTCGCCGACGGCCATGGCCTGGACGAAGCCCAGGGCGTAGGTTCGCGAGCCCTCGCCCGGAGCGGCGATCGCGGGGGTGGCGGCGGCGCCGACCACGCCGGTGACGGCAACGGCGGCGGCTCCGACCAGACCGGCGCGGGTGCGCACGGAGCGGCTGGAGAGGTGGTGCTTCTCTGTGAGGCTCTCGGTGAGCCCGGTGAGCTTCTCGGTCAGCTTCTCGGCGAGCTGCGCGGTGGCACGGGTGAACGCCATGGGTGGCGTACTCCTTTCCTTCCTTCTCGCCTACCGGGTTAGCTGTCGGGTTCGGAGCAGGAAGGTCTCCTACGGGCGCACGGCCCGATTCACCCCAGGTGCCTCGGAAGAGGACCGCTCCCGCGCAGAAGGGCGGGAGGGTGGGTCCCCGGCTCCCCCGCTCGGGGGACTCGGCGATCACTGCCGTCGGCCGCGGTCGCGGTCACTTCTGACGGCCAGCGGGGTCGACGCTAAACGGACAAATTTGAGCGAGCAAGCAAATAGCGCCTTTTGTAGGCCACACCACACAGGCCACCCACCGGAACAGCCCAAAACCGGACATACGGAAGGCCCTTGGTGTGGCAATCCCACCAAGGGCCTTCCGTCGCACAGCCGCCGCGGCGCGGCCGGGGATCACTGGTCCGTGACGACCGTCACCTCTCCGATGCCCAGGTCGCGCACCGTGTCGGCGATCTGTGACGCGTCTCCCACCAGCACCGTCACCAGGCGGTCGGCGGGGAAGGCGGCCACGGCCGCCGCCGTCGCCTCCACGGTGCCGGTCTCGGCCAGGCGGGCGTACAGCTTCGCCTGGTAGTCGTCGGGGAGGTGCTGCTCCACCTGGTCGGCGAGGGTGCCGGCCACAGCCGCCGCCGTCTCGTAACGCAGCGGGGCGACCCCCACCAGATTCTGCACGGCCGTGTCGCGCTCGGCGTCGGTGAGGCCCTCCTCCGCCAGGGTGCGCAGCACGCGCCACAGGTCCTCCAGTGCGGGACCCGTCACATCGGTGGCCACCGAGCCGTTGATCGCCAGCATCGAGGCGCCGGTGCCCTCGGGCGAGGAGCGCAGCACCTGGGCGAAGGCCCGTACGCCGTAGGTGTAGCCCTTCTCCTCGCGCAGCACCCGGTCCAGGCGGGAGGTGAGCGTGCCGCCCAGGCAGTACGTGCCGAGCACCTGGGCGGGCCAGACCCGGTCGTGCCGGTCGGGGCCGATCCGGCCGATGAGGAGCTGGGTCTGCACCGCTCCGGGCCGGTCCACGACGACCACCCGGCCGGTGTCGTCCGCGGTGATCGGCGGGACCGGGCGGGGCCCGGCAGCCGCGCCCTTCCAGTCCCCGAGGGTCTCGGCCAGCGCCTTGTCCAGGTCCACCCCGGTGAAGTCGCCGACCACCACGGCCGTGGCCGTCGAGGGCCGCACATGCTCCGCGTAGAAGGCGCGCACCGCCGCGGCGTCGATGTCCCTGATGGTCTCCTCGGCTCCCTGGCGGGGACGCGAGAGCCGGGAGTCGGCCGGGAACAGCTCCTTCGACAGTGCGATGGCCGCCCGGCGGGCGGGATTGGCCAGCTCGTGCGGGATCTCGTCCAGGCGGTTGCGCACCAGCCTCTCGACCTCGCCCTCGGGGAAGGCGGGGGCGCGCAGTGCGTCGGCGAGCAGACCCAGCGCCCTGGTCAGCCGGGAGGCGGGGACCTCCAGGGAGACCCGCACACCGGGGTGGTCGGCGTGCGCGTCCAGGGTGGCGCCGCACCGCTCCAGCTCGGCGGCGAACTCCTCGGCGCTGTGCCGGTCGGTGCCCTCGCTCAGCGCCCGGGCCATGATCCCGGCCACACCCTCCAGGTCCCGGGGCTCGGCCTCCAGCGGCGCGACGAGGTTGACCTCGACGGCCACGACCTTCTGGCCGGGGCGGTGGCAGCGCAGCACGGTCAGCCCGTTGGGCAGTTCGCCGCGCTCGGGGGCGGGGAACGCCCACGGCCGGGGCTCGCCGCCGCGGGGCTGGGGGTGGAACTCCATCGACATTCCGTTCTGGGCCGTGGCGTCGCTCACTGAGCGGCCTCCTGGTCGTGGGTGTCGGCGGCGGAGCCGGTCTCGGAGACGGTGGCGCCCTCGGAGACGTCGGCCCCGGTGTCGGGGGCGGTCACCTGGGTGGGCTCGTAGATCAGCACCGCGCGGTTGTCGGGGCGCAGCCGGGCCGCGGCCACCTCGCGCACCTCGTCGGCGGTGACCTGGAGCACGCGCTCCACAGCGGTCAGGGCGAGCTGGGGGTCGCCGAACAGCACCGCGTAGCGGCACAGTTCGTCGGCGCGGCCGCCGACCGTGGCCAGCCGGTCCAGCCACTCGCGCTCCAGCAGCGCCTGGGCGCGCTCCATCTCCGCCGGGGTCGGTCCCTCCTCGGCGAAGCGGGCCAGCTCCTCGTCGACCGCCCGCTCGATGTCGGCGATCTCGGCGTCGCCGGAGGCCTTCACGTCCAGCCACCCCATCGAGGGCGCGCCCGCCAGCCGCAGCATGCCGAAACCGGCGGTGACGGCGGTGCGGTCACGGCGGACCAGGCGGGTCTGCAGGCGGGAGGAGTCGCCGCCGCCGAGCACCGTCAGCGCCAGGTCGGCGGCGTCCGCCTCACGGGTTCCGTCGTGCGGCAGCCGGTAGGCGGCCATCATCGCCCGGGAGGGCACCTCCTCGTGGAGGATCTGCTTGACCTCCTCGCCGATGACCTCCGGCAGGGAGCCGTCGCGCGGCGGCCGCTTGCCCTCGTGGGAGGGGATGGAGCCGAAGTACTTCTCGACCCAGGCGAGCGTCCGCTGCGGGTCGATGTCGCCGACGACCGCCAGTACGGCGTTGTTCGGCGCGTAGTAGGTGCGGAAGAAGTCCCGCGCGTCCTCCAGGGAGGCGGCGTCCAGGTCGGCCATGGAGCCGATGGGGGTGTGGTGGTACGGGTGGCCCTCGGGGTAGACCATCGCCGTCAGCCTCTCGAACGCCGTGCCGTAGGGCACGTTGTCGTACCGCTGGCGGCGCTCGTTCTTCACCACGTCGCGCTGGTTCTCCATGGACTCCTCGTCCAGGGCGGCCAGCAGCGACCCCATGCGGTCGGCCTCCAGCCACAGCGCCAGCTCCAGCTGGTGGGCGGGCATCGTCTCGAAGTAGTTGGTGCGCTCGAAGCTGGTGGTGCCGTTGAGCGAGCCGCCCGCTCCCTGCACCAGCTCGAAGTGGCCGTTCCCCTTCACCTGTGCCGATCCCTGGAACATCAGGTGCTCGAAGAGGTGTGCCAGACCCGTGCGCCCGGCGACCTCGTGGCGCGATCCGACGTCGTACCAGAGGCAGACCGCGGCGACCGGCGTCTGGTGGTCCTCGGAGAGCACCACGCGCAGGCCGTTGGCCAGCCGGTGCTCGGTCGCCGTCAGGCCGCCGGCGGTGGGCGGAGGGGAGGCCGTGTGAGCCATGGGCAGGGAGTCCCTTCGATCGCGATCGCGGACCGCGTTCTCACAACGCGTGTGTGGTCACTGTATGCAAGCGACCGGACAAAGCGCGAAGTTCCCGTACGGTTCGGGGCGGGGGCCGGACTGTCGGTGCCGAGGTCCACAATGGTGCCCGTCCGCCCCCTGCCCCGGTACGGGGACACACAGTCCGCAGTACGCAAGAAGGAGTCGCAGCCGCGATGGCCCGCCGCAGCACGAAGACCCCGCCGCCCGGGGGAGAGTTCGAGGAGCGCGTCCTCGACATCGACGTCGTCGACGAGATGCAGGGCTCCTTCCTGGAGTACGCCTACTCGGTCATCTACTCGCGCGCCCTGCCCGACGCGCGCGACGGACTCAAGCCGGTCCACCGGCGGATCCTCTACCAGATGCACGAGATGGGGCTGCGGCCGGAGCGCGGCTACGTCAAGTGCGCACGCGTCGTCGGCGAGGTGATGGGCAAGCTCCACCCGCACGGCGACAGCGCCATCTACGACGCCCTGGTGCGCCTGGCCCAGCCCTTCTCCATGCGGCTGCCGCTGGTGGACGGGCACGGGAACTTCGGCTCGCTGGGCAACGACGACCCGCCCGCCGCCATGCGGTACACCGAGTGCCGCTCCGCCCCGGCGGCCGGGCTGATGGTCGAGTCGATCGACGAGGACACCGTCGACTTCGCGCCCAACTACGACGGCAGCGAGTCCGAACCGTCCGTACTGCCCTCGGCCTACCCGAACCTGCTGGTCAACGGCTCCTCCGGCATCGCGGTCGGCATGGCCACCAACATGCCCCCGCACAACCTGGGCGAGGTGATCGCCGCCGCCCGGCACCTGATCAGGCACCCCGGCGCGGACCTGGAGACGCTGATGCGTTTCGTGCCGGGCCCGGACCTGCCCACCGGCGGCCGGATCGTCGGGCTGGAGGGCATCAAGGACGCCTACGCCAAGGGGCGCGGCACCTTCAAGATCCGCGCCACGGTCTCCGTGGAGAACGTCACCGCGCGGCGCAAGGGCCTGGTCGTCACCGAACTGCCCTTCAACGTCGGCCCCGAGAAGGTCATCTCCAAGATCAAGGACCTGGTCAACGGCAAGAAGATCCAGGGCATCGCCGACGTCAAGGACCTCACCGACCGCGAGCACGGGCTGCGGCTGGTCATCGAGATCAAGAACGGCTTCAACCCCGAGGCCGTGCTGGAGCAGCTCTACAAGCTGACGCCGATGGAGGAGTCCTTCGGCATCAACAACGTCGCCCTGGTCGACGGCCAGCCGCTGACGCTGGGGCTGAAGGAGCTCCTGGAGGTCTACGTCGACCACCGCTTCACCGTGGTGCGGCGGCGCAGCGAGTTCCGGCGCGGCAAGCGGCGCGACCGGCTGCACCTGGTCGAGGGCCTGCTGGTGGCGCTGGTCGACATCGACGAGGTCATCCGGATCATCCGCTCCAGCGAGAACGCCGCACAGGCCAAGGAGTCGCTGATCGCCCGGTTCGGCCTGTCCGAGGTGCAGACGCAGTACATCCTCGACACCCCGCTGCGCAGGCTGACGAAGTTCGACCGCATCGAACTGGAGGCCGAGCGCGACCGGCTGAACGCCGAGATCGAGGAGCTGACCCGCATCCTGGAGTCCGACGCGGAGCTGCGCAAGCTGGTCTCCTCGGAGCTGTCCGCGGTCGCCAGGAAGTACGGCACCCCGCGCCGCACCGAGCTGCTGTCCTCGGCCGACGTCCCGGCGGCGGCCGTCCCGCTCCAGGTGGCGGACGATCCGTGCCGGGTGCTGCTGTCCTCCACCGGGCTGCTGGCCCGCACCGCGGGAGGCGAGCCGGCCTTCGACTCCTCCGCCAAGCGCCGCAAGCACGACGTGGTGGTCTCGGCCGTCCCCGCGACGGCCCGGGGCGAGGTGGGGGCGGTGACCTCCGCCGGGCGCCTGCTGCGGATCTCGGTCATCGACCTGCCGCAGCTCCCGGAGAACTCCGCGCCGAACCTGGCGGGCGGCGCCCGGTTCACGGAGTTCCTGTCCCTGCGGGAGGGCGAGGAGCTGGTGTGCCTCACCACTCTGGACGAGTCCTCGCCGGGGCTGGCGCTGGGCACGGAACAGGGCGTGGTCAAACGGGTGGTGCCCGACTACCCCTCCAACAAGGGCGAGTTGGAGGTCATCACCCTCAGGGAAGGCGACCGGATCGTCGGCGCGGTGGAGCTGCGCACCGGCGAGGAGGATCTGGTCTTCATCACCGACGAGGCGCAGCTGCTGCGCTTCCCCGCCGGGCAGGTCAGGCCGCAGGGGCGCCCGGCCGGCGGTGTGGCGGGCGTCAAGCTGGGCCAGGGGGCGAAGGTGATCTCCTTCACCGCCGTCGATCCGGCCGCCGACGCGGTGGTCTTCACGGTCGCGGGCTCGCACGACACGCTGGTCGGCGAGGTGGGCACGGCCAAGCTGACGCCGTTCGACCAGTATCCGCGCAAGGGCCGCGCCACGGGCGGGGTGCGCTGCCAGCGATTCCTCAAGGGCGAGGACCATCTGACCTTCGCCTGGGCGGGCGCCGCGCCCGCTCGCGCGGCGGACGCCAAGGGCTCGCCGGTGGACCTGCCGGAACCGGACCCGCGGCGCGACGGCTCGGGCACTCCGCTGGCCAAGCCGGTCTCGGTGGTCGCCGGGCCGGTGTGATCTCCCGGTGCGGCGGCCCGGCCCGTGGCCGGGCCGCCGCACCGCCCCGCGAAGCGGCGCGCTCAGGGCCGCACGTAGCGCAGGACGCCCCACATGCTGTCGGGGCTCGCCTCCTCCGGCGAGCCGGAGGCCGCGCACGAGGCCAGCTCCTCACGCACCGCGTCGGCGTCGATGCCGGAACCGATCAGCACGAGCTGGGTCAGACGCGGCTCGCCGCTCCCCCACGCCCCGGGACTGAAGCGCAGGAAGCGCCCGACCGCGTGCAGCCCGTACTTCTCCCGGTGGCCGGGCACGCCGAAGTGGACGAAGCCCTTGATCCGGTACAGGCCGTCGGGCCTGCCGTCCAGGAACTCCATGAGCCTGCGCGGGTCCACCGGCTCGTCGGTGGTGAACTCCACACTCTGGTAGGCGGCGTGGAGGTGCCCGTCGTGCCCTTCGCCGCATCCGTGCCCGGCCTCGCGGATCTCGGCCCACACGTCCTCGAAGGAGAGCTGCCGCACCCCCTGTGCACCGTCGTCGCGGGGGCGCGGGTCGAAGAGCAGCTCCGGGTCGACGCGCCCGTGGGAGGCGCGGACGACGGGCACGCCCCGGCCGATCCTCCGCAGCTCAGCGGTCAGGGCGGACAGCTCCTGCTCGCCGGTCCGGTCCGCCTTGTTGAGCACCACCAGGTCGGCCATCGCCACATGCCGTTCGAGCTCCGGGTGCCTGGCACGGGTGACCTCGAACTCCGCGGCGTCGACGACCTCCACCAGCCCGCCGTAGACGATGTTCTCCTCGGCGCTGGAGAGGATCATGCGGATCAGGGTCCGCGGCTCCGCGAGGCCGCTGGCCTCCACCACGATGACGTCGATGCGGGCCGAGGGGCGCGCGAGGCGCTCCAGCATGGCGTCCAGATCGCTGGTGTCGACGGCGCAGCACAGGCAGCCGTTGCCCAGGGAGATCATCGAGTCCACCTGCCCGGCCACCGACATGGCGTCGATCTCGATGCTGCCGAAGTCGTTGACGACCACACCGATGCGGGTGCCCCCGCTGTGGGCGAGGAGGTGGTTGAGAAGGGTGGTCTTCCCGGACCCGAGGAAACCGGCGAGCACGACGACCGGGATCCGCTTCCTGACCAAGCTCGCGCCTCCATCGTGCGGGTGGCAGCCGTACCGGAACGGCTGCCGATGGTAGCCGACGGCCCTCCCGTCCCCGATCCCGCCCGCACCCCGCGCCCGCACGGCTCTGCGGGGCCCTGGCCGGCCTCACCGTTCCGTCGGCGGGACTCCCCGGGCGCGAGCGGTTAGGCTCCCCTGTGTGAGCACCTGTTCGACCGCCTCCCGAGCGCTGGCCGAACCGCCGGCCGCCACCGCCGCGACCGCCCGGACGTGGCTGCTGGTCGAGCAGCCCGGGCCCTGGGGGGCCAAGGCCCTCACCGACAGCCGCCTCGACCCGGTGCTCGGCCGCGCGCTGGAGCGGGCCGCCGACGGCACCGGCGTACGGGTCGCGCTGATCCGCCGCCCCGGCCGCCATCCGGACCGCCACGGGCCCGCCCTCCGCCGCGTCTACCTCGCCCACACCCTCCCCGGCCGGTCCTGGGTGCGTACCGCCCTGCTCACCGGCCCGGACGAGCTGTACGGCCTCGACGCGGCCGCCATGACCTCGCTGGGCGCGGGCGACCACGGCGGGCTGTGGGAGCCGTACGGCGGCGATCCCCTGGCCCTGGTGTGCACCAACGGCAGGCGCGACCGCTGCTGCGCCACCCTGGGCCGCCCGCTGGCAGCCGAACTGGCGGCCTCAGGGACCTGCGAGGTGTGGGAGACCACCCACATCGGTGGCCATCGCTTCGCCCCCACCCTGCTGGTCCTGCCGTACGGCTACGTGTACGGCAGGCTGGGGGGCCACGCCGTCAAGGGCGTGCTGGACGAGCTGCGGCGCGGCCGGATCGCCACCGACGGCTGCCGGGGCCGGTCCGCCTGGGAGCGGCCGGGCCAGGCCGCCGATCTGGCGGTGCGCGAGCTGACGGGCGAGGCGGGCGCCGACGCCCTGGCGGTCACCGGCACTACGGGTGCCGCCCCGCGGTGGAGCGTCACGGTGGCCCACGACGACGGCCGCTCCTGGCGTGTCACGGTCGCCGAGGACACCGGCGTCCCGCCCGTGGCCGCGAGCTGCGGGGCCGTCCCCGCCGTACAGCCCCGCATGACGGCCGTGGACGTGACCCCGCTCTGACCCGCACCCCCGGGGCCGCGGCGGGGCACGGCGGCCCGGCCGCGCGCCGGTCACCGGGCCGCCGTGCCCGCCGCGCGGAACGGTTCGTGTCCGCACCGGCACGGCCCGGAGACCTCCACGCGACCGTCCCGGGGCAAACGCGTGTGGCGGGCGTACGCCCGGACCAGCAGGCAGACGGCGGCGAACTGCGCGAACCCGGCGGCCGTGCCCGCCGTGACGGGGCCGCCGCCCAGCGTCCGGCCCATAACGGCGGGCACGGCGGTGACCGCGACCAGATACGCCAGGTGGCAGGCGAGGAGGGCGGCGCCGGCGGACAGGACGAGGCGGCGGTGGCGGCCGCGCGTCCCCCGGAGGGCGGCTCCGCGGGGGCGGGCGGCGGTGGCGGCCGCCGTGCCGGGAGCGGCCCGCCGGGGGAAGGGCGCCGCGGTGGCGCCGTGCTCCTCCCCCCAGCCGGAGGCGAGGGTGTCGTGCCAGGGGTCGTCGATCCGCATGTCCCAGGATGGGCAGGGCCCCGGGCCCCGCGGCAGACCAATCCGGACTCTTCACCCTTTCAGGGGAGGATTCACCGATCCGCTCCCGCGCCCCCGGCGGGCCTGGCCGCCGGACGCCCGGGCCGTGACCTGGATCGGGGTCGTGACCTGGGCCGAAAGAGCCGCGCCGCGCCTCCGCCCCCGGGCGGGCCGGGGGCGGAGGCGCGGCGAAGGCGGCGGAAGGCCCGGGACTCCGCGGGTCAGACGTCGATCCGGGAGCGGTCCAGGGTGGCCGCGGAGGTGGTGATGAACTCCTTGCGCGGCGCGACCTCGTTGCCCATCAGCAGGTCGAAGGTCTTCTCGGCGGCCTCCAGGTCGCTGATGTTGATGCGCCGCAGGGTGCGGTGGCGCGGATCCATCGTCGTCTCCGCGAGCTGGTCGGCGTCCATCTCGCCCAGGCCCTTGTATCGCTGGATGGAGTCCTTGAAGCGGATTCCCCTGCCCTGCAGCTCCAGCAGGGTCTGGCGCAGCTCGTTGTCGGAGTAGGTGTAGATGTACTTCGCCTGGCCCCGCCGGGGATTGATCAGTTCGATCCGGTGCAGCGGCGGCACCGCCGAGAAGACCCGGCCCTGCTCGACCATCGGCCTCATGTAGCGCTGGAAGAGCGTCAGCAGCAGGCAGCGGATGTGCGCGCCGTCGACGTCGGCGTCGGCCAGGAAGATGACCTTGCCGTAGCGGGCCTGGTCGATGTCGAACGTCCGGCCGGAGCCCGCCCCTATGACCTGGATGATCGCGCCGCACTCGGCGTTCTTCAGCATGTCGGAGACGGACGACTTCTGGACGTTGAGGATCTTGCCGCGGATCGGCAGCAGCGCCTGGAACTCGGAGTTCCGGGCGAGTTTGGCGGTGCCGAGTGCCGAGTCGCCCTCGACGATGAACAGCTCGCTGCGCTCGACGTCGTCGCTGCGGCAGTCGGCGAGCTTGGCCGGCAGGGCGGAGGACTCCAGCGCGGTCTTGCGGCGCTGGGCCTCCTTGTGCTGGCGGGCGGCGATGCGGGTGCGGGCCGCGGCCACGGCCTTCTCCAGCACCGAGCGGGCCTGCTGCCTGGCGTCGCGCTTGGTGGAGGTCAGAAAGGCCTTGAGTTCCTTGGAGACCACCTGGGCGACGATCCGGGAGGCGGCCGAGGTGCCCAGCACCTCCTTGGTCTGCCCCTCGAACTGCGGCTCGGCCAGGCGCACGGTGACGACCGCCGTCATGCCCTCCAGGGCGTCGTCCTTGACGATGTCGTCCTCGGCGACGCGCAGCAGCTTGGTGGAGCGCAGCACCTCGTTCACCGTGCGGGTGACCGCGCGCTCGAAGCCGGCGACATGGGTGCCGCCCTTGGGGGTGGCGATGATGTTGACGAACGACCTGACCGTGGTGTCGTACCCCGTCCCCCAGCGCAGCGCGACGTCCACGCCCAGCTCGCGGGTGACCTCGGTGGGGATCATGTGGCCGCGCTCGTCCAGGACCGGGACGGTCTCCTTGAAGGTGCCCTGGCCCGTCAGGCGCAGCACGTCGCACAGCGGCCGGTCCGGGGCGAGGTACTCGCAGAACTCGCTGATGCCGCCGTCGTAGTGGAAGACCTCCTCCTCGGGCTTCCCGGGCGACGCGCCGTCGAGCCCGCGCTCGTCGCGGACGACGATCGTCAGGCCGGGCACCAGGAAGGCGGTCTGGCGGGCACGTGCGTGCAGGTTCTCCAGGGAGAGCCTGGCGTCCTTGAGGAAGATCTGGCGGTCGGCCCAGTACCGCACACGGGTGCCGGTACGGGCCTTGGGGATCTTCTTGCCCTTGCGCAGGCCGCTCGTCGGGTCGAAGGGGGCGTCCGGGCCGGACTCGGTGAAGATGCCCGGGACGCCGCGCCGGAAGCTGACGGAGTGCGTGCGGCCGTCGCGGTCGACCTCGACGTCGAGGCGGGCGGACAGGGCGTTGACGACGGACGCGCCGACGCCGTGCAGACCGCCGGAGGCCGCGTACGAGCCGCCTCCGAACTTTCCGCCGGCGTGCAGTTTGGTCATCACGACCTCGACGCCCGACAGCCCCGTCTTGGGCTCGATGTCGACGGGGATGCCGCGGCCGTTGTCCTGCACCTCGACGGAGCCGTCCTCCCGGAGGATGACCTCGATGTGGTCGCAGTGCCCTCCGAGGGCCTCGTCGACCGAGTTGTCGATGATCTCCCAGAGGCAGTGCATGAGGCCGCGGCTGTCGGTGGAGCCGATGTACATGCCGGGCCGCTTGCGCACCGCCTCCAGCCCCTCGAGGACGAGCAGGTGCCGCGCGGTGTAGTTGGAACCGTCACGGTCCGCGCCCGTGAGCAGGGCGGTGGACGGCATGGGGTTTCCCCTGCCGGAGGCCAGGGGAGTCTCGGCGGTCACGCGGTTCGCTCCTCGCTGAATTTCGCTGGGGATGGCTGTCTTGCGGGTCAGAGGGTACCGAGGCCATGGAGAGCCAAGGTGAAGCCACCCAGGAGAAGGCCCATGCTAAACCAGCGTCGACCAAACGTTCGATAACTCGTCCGGGTGACGTGTACATCACGTTCCCTTCCGGGCATGAACCATCTAGGCTCCGGGCACGTCCTCTGGAACGACACCGGCGAGACCGGCGCCGGAGGAGACAACCGAACACACAACATGAAGACGACAAAGATCAACACATCTCTGTAAACGGCTCATTCGCCGCCAACCGGCAACATGTCAGCCACCTCACACAGAGATTTTCGAGGAAAAGCCACGAGCGGGAACGTTTTCGGCCTGGTTGGATGTTGACCCTGGTACGACAGCTCGTCGAGCTAGAGAAGAGGCGACGTGACTACTGTTCTGACCCCCGCGAGCCCGCTGACGGCCGCTGACCGCTGCGACCGTTGCGGCGCCCAGGCATACCTGCGTGTTGTGCTCGTCAGCGGTGGAGAGCTGCTGTTCTGCGCCCACCACGGCCGCAAGTTCGAGCCGGAACTCAAGAAGATCGCTGCGGAGATACAGGACGAGACCGAACGGCTCAACGCCACCCCCGCGACGGCGGGTGGCGGCGAGCACTGACCTGCCGACCGACGGCGAACGCGTCCCCATCCGACGAGCTCGGACCGGCCCAGGGCCGGACGCCACGGGCGGTCGCCCCCTCGCGGGGCGGTCGCCCGTTTGCCGTATCCGGGCACAGGCGGGCGCGGCGGGCAGCGGCGTGACGGGGAGGGCACGAGGGCTCCCGCACGCCGGGAGACAGGCGCATGGGACCTCCCTGAGCCTGCGATCGTCCCCGCCCTCACCCCAGGGTGAGCCATGCGGGCTACTTCCGCATCCGGAGAACCGCCCGCACCCGCGTGCCACGGCACGGATGCCGGAGGGCCCGGAACCCCGCTGCGGGGTTCCGGGCCCTCCGGCATCCGCGGACGGACCCGATGGGTCAGTCGAGGTAGTCCCGCAGAACCTGTGAACGGGAGGGGTGGCGCAGCTTCGACATCGTCTTGGACTCGATCTGGCGGATCCGCTCGCGGGTCACGCCGTAGACCTTGCCGATCTCGTCCAGCGTCTTGGGCTGGCCGTCGGTGAGGCCGAAGCGCATCGAGACCACGCCGGCCTCGCGCTCGCTGAGCGTGTCGAGCACGGAGTGGAGCTGCTCCTGCAGGAGCGTGAAGCTGACCGCGTCGGCCGGGACGACCGCCTCGGAGTCCTCGATGAGGTCACCGAACTCGCTGTCGCCGTCCTCGCCCAGCGGGGTGTGCAGGGAGATCGGCTCGCGACCGTACTTCTGGACCTCGACGACCTTCTCCGGGGTCATGTCGAGTTCCTTGGCCAGCTCCTCCGGAGTGGGCTCGCGGCCCAGGTCCTGAAGCATCTGGCGCTGGACGCGCGCGAGCTTGTTGATCACCTCGACCATGTGCACCGGAATGCGGATGGTGCGCGCCTGGTCGGCCATGGCGCGGGTGATGGCCTGGCGGATCCACCAGGTCGCGTAGGTCGAGAACTTGTAGCCCTTGGTGTAGTCGAACTTCTCGACCGCGCGGATCAGGCCCAGGTTGCCCTCCTGGATCAGGTCCAGGAAGAGCATGCCCCGGCCGGTGTAGCGCTTGGCCAGCGAGACCACCAGACGGAGGTTGGCCTCCAGGAGGTGGTTCTTGGCCCGGCGGCCGTCCTCGGCGATGATCTCCAGCTCGCGCTTGAGCTTGGGGGCGATCTTGTCGCTGTTGGCGAGCTTGTCCTCGGCGAAGAGACCGGCCTCGATGCGCTTGGCCAGCTCGACCTCCTGCTCGGCGTTGAGCAGGGGGACCTTGCCGATCTGCTTGAGGTAGTCCTTGACCGGGTCGGCGGTGGCGCCCGCCGCGGCGACCTGCTGGGCGGGGGCGTCGTCCTCGTCCTCGTCGGACAGGACGAAACCCTCGTTCTCGCCCTTGGGCTCCGCCGCGGGGTCCTCGGCGACCTTGCCGCCCTTGATCGGAGGCTCGTCGATGGCGTCCTCTTCGCCCTCGAGCAGCTCGTCGACGTCCGCCTTCTTGGCGGCGGTCTTCTTCGCGGGCGCCTTCTTGGCCGCGGTCTTCTTGGCCGCGGCCTTCTTCGCGGGCGCCTTCTTGGCGGCGGTCTTCTTGGCGGGCTTGGCCGCGGTCTCCTCGGCGGTCCCTTCCGCGTCCTCGGCGGGGTCCTCGGAGGCGGCGGCCGGAGCGGCCTTCCTGACGGCGGTCTTCTTGGCGGCGACCGTCTTGGTCGCGGTGCGTTTGGCCGGGGCCTTCGCTGCGACGCTCTTCCGGGTGCGCTTGGGGGCCTCCGCGGCACTCACCATCAGCGTCACACCCTCCTCATCGAGGATCTGGTTGAGACTGCGCAGGACGTTCTTCCACTGGGTCGGCGGAATCTGGTCGGCCTCGAAGGCCCGACGCACATCGTCGCCGGCGATCTGCCCCTCGGCCTTTCCCCGCTCAATGAGCGCCATCACAGACGCGGACTCGGCGATCTCCGCAGGGAGCGTACGGGATGTGCTGGCCGACACGAACAACCTCTCGGAACGATGGAAACGGCTTCGGCCCCGCCCACGAGGGGATCCGGGACCTGCAAGCCCCGGCGGGGATGACCGGCGGCTCGGGCGGAGCGACAGGGGAGACTACAGCGCCGGATGCGGCGTCCGTATTCCCCCGGTAGCTGCCACCTCTTGAGTCATCGCGCTGCCACGCGAAGCGTTACGCCCAACCGGAGTGTCCCGGGTCACATGACATAGAAGGACAGAGATCCCCATACGGGGACTTATCACCGGCCGCGGCCCGGGGTGGTCGGCGCCGCGGGTCGGCGCCGCGGAAGCGGGCGAACCGGCCGGAAGGACGTCGCCGGACCCCGCCGGGCGGGATCCGGCGACACCGTGCCGGTGCGGCCGGTACCGGACGTCAGTGCTCGCGGGGCGCCGGCACCACGTGGTCGGAGCCGCCGCCCGCGGCCGGAGCCGCAGCGGAGGCCTGGGCGTCGGAGGGCACGACGGGGGCGGCCGGAGCGGGCGCACCGGGCATCGCGGGGACGGCCACCTCGGAGGGGACCGCGAGCAGCTGGCGCACCGCGTTCTCCGCGGCGGCCGCCTCCCCGGAGGCTACGGCTTCGGCGATCCTGCGATGGTGCGCCAGGGACGCCTCAGTGGGACGCTCACATCCGGCGGCGGGCGCCCCGGAGACCTGGAGAGCCGCGCCGACGATGCCGGAGAGGTGCTCCAGCATCCGGTTGCCTGCGGCCTGCAGGAGCAGGGCGTGGAACTCGGCGTCGGCCCGGGAGAAGGTCAGGGTGTCGCCCTGGGCGAGTGTGTGGCCCATGATCTCGACCATGTCCGCGAGTCGCTGCTGCACCTCGTCGCCGCTGCGGTCCGCGGCGAGGCGGGCGGCCAGCGGCTCGATGGCCCAGCGCAGCTCGCACAGCTCGCGGCGCTGGTCATCGCGCTGCGGGCCGAAGGCGCGCCACTCGATGATGTCGGGGTCGAGGAGGTTCCAGTCGCTGACCGGCCGGACCCGCGTTCCGACATTGGGGCGGGCACTGACCAGGCCCTTGGCCTCGAGGACCCGGAGCGACTCTCGGACGACGGTGCGCGACACCTCGAATCGCTGGCCGATCTCCTCGGGTACGAGGGGACGGTCGGCGCCGAGGTCTCCGGAGACGATCATCTGTCCCAGTTGCTGTACGAGTTGGCCGTGCAGCCCGCGCCCCCGGCTTCCGGCGGCACGTCGTCCGGCCCGGGCCATGTCCGCTTCGCCGCCGTCCCACGCGGGGACGGTGGTGGCACGGGTCGCGCCGGTCGACTCGGCATAGGCGTAACGGTCCGGCTCGCCCGAACCCGTGAGGCCGGAGTCGGCGGAGCGAGCCGAGGTCATCATGGTGTGCGCAAGGGTAGTCACGCATCCTTTGTCGGCGGTGCTCCGGACGGCCTTGAGGGCTTTGGTGAAAAGCACACGAAAGGGTGATCAGTGGTCTCCTCGCGATTGACGCCTTATCGGAAAGAAACGGTCTTCCGATCGGGCATATGCGGCAGATGGCGCGCACCTGTGGCGGCGCGGGACCACTGATGGCCCCGGATCCGCTGGTGAGAGGCGTGCCGGCTCGTCGACGGAAGGGTCTGCGGGTCAAGCGCCGCTCCGGGGGAGGACGGGAATCCGGCCCCCTTCCCCCCTCAGACCTCCGGGCGCAGCATCGGCGGGTTCAGCACCGTGGCGCCACCGGCCCGGAACAACTGTGCGGGCCGACCGCCCTGACGGGTCGTCGTACCGCCGGTGGGCACCAGGAAGCCCGGGGTGCCGGTGACCTTGCGGTGGAAGTTCCTCGGGTCGAGTGCGACGCCCCACACCGCTTCGTAGACCCGCCGCAGTTCCCCCACGGTGAACTCCGGCGGGCAGAAGGCGGTGGCGAGCGAGGAGTACTCGATCTTCGACCGGGCCCGCTCCACCCCGTCCGCGAGGATCCTGGAGTGGTCGAAGGCCAGCAGAGCGGGCTGCTCGCCGCTTCGGTCCGGGCCGCCCCCGGAAGGCAGCAGGGTGTCCACCGGCGCCCAGCGGACGCTGTCGGCGTCGCCGCCGGCCGTGGGGGTGGGCAGGTCGGGGGCCAGTACCAGATGGGCGACGCTGACCACCCGCATCCGCGGGTCCCGCCCCGGATCACCATAGGTGGCGAGCTGTTCGAGATGGGCGCCGGTGTGCCGGTCGTCCGGCCCCTGGACGCGCAGTCCGGTCTCCTCGGTGAGTTCGCGGGCGGCCGCGGCCCCGAGATCCTCGTCGATGCGCACGAAACCTCCGGGCAGTGCCCACCGCCCCTGGTACGGAGGTTCGCCCCGGCGTACGACCAGCGCGCACAGGGCGTGCCTTCGCACGGTGAGCACGACCAGATCGACGGTGACGGCGAAGGGGGGAAAGGCCGACGGGTCGTAGGGCATGACGTGATCATAGTCGTCTGCCTGACGATAAACAGAGGCTCGCGCCGCTCCGCCGTCAGCCCTGGACCGCCGCGGTTCCGAGGCCGCGCGCGGCCCGCTGCCTCCGCAGACACCGCCTCAACGGTTCGGGGTCGAGCCCGCTGTTGCACGCGCCGTGGAGCAGCCGTGCGAAGACATACCCCGGATCCAGCTCCAGTGCCCGGCCCAGCGCCACACGCGCGCCGGGCTCGTCCCCACCGGACCAGGCGACCCAGCCGGCCAGGGTGAGCGGGGCCGCCGCGTGCTCGGCGTAGGCCCCGACGCACCGCCGGGCCAGCGCCCGCCACAGCCGCAGCGCGGGGGCGGCGTCCTCGCCCTCCATCCACTCCGCGGCCCAGTCCCGGGTGATCCGGTCCTGGAGGCCGAGGATCACGGTGGCGGCCTCCTCGTGGGAGAGGAGGCGGTCGTCCCTGGCGTCGGCTCCGGCCACTCCCTCCCTCCGGTCCGCCGTCGCCGCGTCCCGGTAGCGGTCGAGCAGCCGCCCGGCGAGCGCCAGGGTCTCGGCACGCACCGTCGCGCGGTCGGCCTCGCCCAGCATCCGGGGCACCAGGGCCGTGCCCGCGATGTCGAGGGCCTGCTCCTGCGGTCCGGCGGCCGGTGGACCCAGCGGCGCGAGCCTGGCCGTCATCTCCTTCAGCGTGCCCTCCACCCGCAGCCCTGCGTACGCCGCCGCGGCCGCCATGGCGGAGGTGCCGGGAACGCCCAGCGGTGTGCCCTCGGCGGGGCAGCACCGGGCGTCGGGGCAGCAGTAGGACCAGTAGCGGCCGTCGGAGACGCACAGTGCCTCGTACACCGGCATGTCCAGCGCTCCGCAGGCGGTCCGCAGCCGCTGGGCGAGAGGACGGAGCCGTTCCATGACGGCCCGGCCGCTCTCGCCGTCTGCGGGATCCTGGCACAGGAAGGCGAGTGCCGCGTCGGGGCGGTCACCGCGCGGGACGCCGCTGCCTCGCAGACAGTCGGCGAGCTGCTCGGCCAGTCCGGGCCATCCCTCCTCCCGCGCGGGAATGCCCACGCGGAGCCGGCCGCCGAAGCGGCCGCTCGGACCGTGGAGGCCGACCAGGACGATGGAGTCGTCGGGGTGGTAGCCGAGCAGGTAGGGAAGGGAGTCGATCAGCTCGGCCGGACCGCGCAGGGTGACCTGTGTGGTGGCGGACGGCTGCCGGGTGGATCCGCTGTGCTGTGTCATGCCCCGACATTGGCGCGGACGGACGGGGCGCCGTGCGGCTCCGTCCACAGGCGGCCTCAACAGGCATATATGTCGATATACCGATGATCACATTGGCTGTATGGACGTCTGGTTGTCCACAGGCGGTTCGCACGGTGTCGGTGTCATCGGGTTGCATGGACGCATGAGCGAGGAGAATCTGCGTGCCGCGGCCGACGCCGTACTGGCCCGCCTGACCGGCGACACCACCGGTACGGCGAGGCTGCGCACCGACCAGTGGCGGGCCGTCGAGGCTCTGGTGGTGGAGCGCCGGCGGGCCTTGGTGGTCCAGCGCACGGGTTGGGGCAAGTCGGCGGTGTACTTCGTGGCGACGGCGCTGCTGCGCGAGCGCGGTGAGGGGCCGACCGTGATCGTCTCCCCGCTCCTGGCCCTGATGCGCAACCAGGTCGAGGCCGCGGAGCGGGCGGGCGTGCGCGCCCGGACGATCAACTCCGCGAACACCGAGGAGTGGGACACCGTCCACGCCGAGGTGGCCGCGGGCGAGGTCGACGTACTGCTCGTCAGTCCGGAGCGCCTGAACAACCCCGACTTCCGTGACCAGGTCCTGCCGAAGCTGGCCGCCACGACCGGACTGCTGGTGGTCGACGAGGCGCACTGCATCTCCGACTGGGGCCATGACTTCAGGCCCGACTACCGGCGGCTGCGGACGATGCTCGCCGAGCTTCCCCCGGGCGTCCCGGTGCTGGCCACCACCGCGACGGCCAACGCGCGGGTGACGGCCGACGTGGCCGAGCAGCTGGGCACCGGCGGGACGGGGACGGACGCGCTGGTGCTGCGCGGCCCGCTGGACCGTGAGAGCCTCAGCCTGGGGGTGCTGCGCCTGCCGGATGCGGCACACCGGCTGGCCTGGCTCGACGGTCATCTCCACGAGCTGCCGGGCTCCGGCATCGTCTACACGCTGACGGTCTCGGCGGCCGAGGAGGTCGCGGCGTTCCTGCGGCAGCGTGGGCACACGGTGGCCTCCTACACCGGGCGGACGGAGAACGCCGACCGGGAGGCAGCCGAGGCGGACCTGCTCGGCAACAGGGTCAAGGCGCTGGTGGCCACCTCCGCGCTGGGCATGGGCTTCGACAAGCCGGACCTGGGCTTCGTCGTCCACCTCGGTTCCCCCTCCTCCCCCATCGCCTACTACCAGCAGGTGGGCCGGGCCGGGCGCGGTGTGGAGCACGCCGAGGTGCTGCTGCTGCCCGGCCCTGAGGACGAGGCGATCTGGCGGTACTTCTCCTCCCTGGCCTTTCCTCCGGAGGAACAGGTGCGGCGCACCCTGGACGTGCTGGCGTCGGCCGACCGGCCACTGTCGCTGCCGGCTCTGGAACCGCTGGTGGAACTGCGCCGCTCGCGGCTGGAGATGATGCTCAAGGTGCTCGACGTGGACGGGGCGGTGCGGCGGGTGCGCGGCGGCTGGGTCTCCACGGGAGAGCCCTGGTCCTACGACGCCGAGCGGTACGCCTGGGTGGCGCGGCAGCGGGAGGCCGAGCAGCGTGCGATGAAGGAGTACGCCGCCACCTCCGGGTGCCGGATGGAGTTCCTGCGGCGGCAGCTGGACGACACGGAGGCGGCGCCCTGCGGGCGGTGCGACAACTGCGCGGGCCCGCGTTTCGGCGCCGATGTCGATCCGGCGGCGCTGGAGGCCGCCCGGGGGGAACTGGGGCGCCCCGGCGTGGAGGTGGAGCCCCGCAGGATGTGGCCGACGGGGCTGCCCGCGATCGGGCTGGACCTCAAGGGCCGTGTCCCTCCGGGCGAGCAGGCGGCTCCCGGCAGGGCGCTGGGCCGGCTGTCCGACATCGGATGGGGCAACCGGCTGCGCCCGCTGCTGGAGTCGCCCTCGCAGGACGGGCCGGTGCCCGACGACGTGGCCGGCGCCGTGGTCTCCGTACTCGCCGACTGGGCGCGGGGGCCGGGCGGCTGGGCCTCCGGAGAGGAAGGCGCGCCGGCCCGCCCGGTGGGGGTGGTGACGATGAGCTCGCGGACCCGGCCGCAGCTGATCAGGTCTCTCGGGGAGCGGATCGCGGCGGTCGGCCGGATACCGCTGCTGGGCACCGTGGAGTACGCCGACGCGGCGTCGGACACCCGTATTCCGCGCAGCAACAGCGCGCAGCGCCTCCGGGCCCTGCACGGCGCGCTGACCGTGCCCGAGCCGCTGGCGGAGGCGGTCGCGGCGGCCGGTGGCCCGGTACTGCTGGTGGACGACTTCACGGAGACCGGCTGGACCCTGGCCGTGGCCGCGCGGCTGCTGCGCCGGGCCGGAGCCCAGGGGGTGATGCCGCTGGTGCTGGCCATACGGGGTTGAGCCGCCCGCCGGTACGCACGCCCACCGCCGCGGGAGGCTCCGGCGTGACCGGGGCGACTCTTTGTTCCATTGCCGCAACCGTGTTCACCCGTGAGAATTGATGTGGTGCCACGGAGGGAGGACCATGACCGTCGGCTTCGTCTCACCGCCGCCCGCCGAGACCCCGTCCCGCGCCGGACGCACTCTCGAACCCGCCGAGTGGGCCGCCGCCGGGATCCCTCTGCTTCGCAGTCCGCGCGAACTGGTCGCCGGTCTGCACACCCGCCACCGGCCCGGACCGGCCACCTCCGTCGTCGCGGTGCTCGACCCGGATGAGCGGATCGTCGCCAGCGCGTCGTTCTCCCGGGCCAACTCCGCTCCGGACGGCTGGGAGTGCCGCAACGTCCTGCTGTCCCAGCTGCGCAGGATCGTCCCGCACGACCTGCGCCGCCGCAGGCCCTCGCGGACCGCCGTCCTGCTGTGCTGCCGGGGGGACGGCCCGGGCTGGAGGGACGAGGACGGCGCGTGGATGTGGGGACTGCGCGACGCCTGCATCCTGCACGGCCTGCGGTGCGGGGCGTACATCACACTGACCCGTGGCGGCTGGCAGGTGCTCGGCGAGGACCGCGGCGGACGACGGCCGTACGTCGGCGGCCCCGCCGCCTGGGACACACGGCCGGAAAACGGAGGCCCGGGAGACGGGGCCCCGGAGTAAGGCGACCGTGGGACAGGGCCCGGAAACCGTCCGGGGCGCGGCGGGGTACGACGGCCCGCTGACCCGCCGGGCCGCGGGCCGCGGGCCGGGGCACCGGTTCAGAGCAGGGTGCGCAGCCGTCCCGGATCGCCGCAGACGATCAGCCGCGACCCCGTCCTGGCAAGGGCCGCGGGCAGCGCCCGGGCAGCCTGCTCGTCCGTCCCGCCGTTGACCGCGAGCACGACGACCGGACGGCCGGTGGTGCGGTCCGCGGCCGACGCGTGGGCGTAGAAGACGTCTTCGCCCTCGGCCTGTTGGCGCCAGTAGGCGTCCTCGCCGAAGGTGAGTTCGTGCTGCGCCCAGGGGTGCTGCTCACCGGTGGTGAACACCAGGACGTCGGCGGGCGAGCGGCCCTCGTCGAGCAGCCTGTCGACGGTCTCGTCCGCGACCTCGACCGCGGTGGCATCGGTGGCATCGACGAGCTGGATCTGCGGTGCGTCCTTCCCCGGAGCGTCCTTCCCCGGGGCCGTCCTCGCCTCCGCTGCCTCCGCCGCAGGGCGCGAGGGCCCGGCGGTGCGCGTCGGCACCGGCCTGCCGGGAGCGGGACGGCTGCGGTCGGCCCGCTGCGGCGTCGGCCGGGGGCCGGGCCGGGGACCGGGAACGGGTGCGGAGGGGTGGGGAATCTGTGGGGCCCGGGCGGTACCCGTCGTGTTGCGGGGGCCGGGGACATTCGGGTGGATCTTGGGCTCCTCGGAGCTGTGCGGCATGGGGTGTTGTCTATCAAACGCCGGTGCGTAACGCGCCAGCGGGTTCGGAAAAAGATTCGGTTTCGGCTCAGAAGAGGCCGATCTGCTCGATCCGTTCGGCACGTGCCCGTTTCAGGTGCCGCCAGCGCGGCAGCGCGTCCAGGTACGACCACGACAGCCGGTGGTGGGGTGTGGGCCCCAACTCCTCAAGGGCGGCACGGTGGACGGGCGAGGGGTAACCGGCGTTGCGGTCGAAGCCGAACTCGGTGTGATCGGCGCCCAGTTCGGCCATATGGGAGTCCCGGTGCACCTTGGCGATCACGGACGCCGCGGCGACCGGGACACACGACCGGTCGCCCTTGACCACCGTGCGGACCCTCCAGGGCGCCCCCAGGTAGTCGTGCCCGCCGTCGAGGATCACAGCGTCGGGACGGACCGGCAGCGCCTCCAGCGCGCGTACGGCGGCGAGCCGGAGGGCGGCCGTCATCCCCAGTTCGTCGATCTCCTCCGGAGAGGAGTGCCCGAGCGCGTGGGCTGTGACCCAGTCGGTGAGCGTTCCGGCGAGTTCGGTGCGGCGGACGGGCCCGATGAGCTTGGAGTCCGTCAGTCCTTCGGGCGGCCTGCGCAGCCCGGTGACCGCCGCGCAGACGGTGACGGGCCCCGCCCAGGCGCCCCGGCCGACCTCGTCGATCCCGGCGACGACCTTCGCCCCCGTGGTGGCCCGCAGGGAACGTTCGACGCGGTGGGTGGGAGGCTCGTACGGCATGGCGCCAGCCAGGGTACGCCCCTCCGCCCGGCAGGCGTTCCCCGGGGGCCGGAGAGGGCCGTCCCCCTCCCCCGCACGGCACGGCCCAGCCCGCCCAGCCCACCCGGCCCGCCCGGCCAGGCACGGCACGGCGCGGTTCAGCGGGACTCCGGAGTCCGCCCCTCCCGGTCCAGCCTCCCGCAGGGGAGCTCTGCCCGGTCGGCGGGGCGGTCGGTGAGCACGGCACGGGCCCGCGTCTCGCCGTAACTGGTCGCGTACCAGGGCTTGTCCCCGTCCAGGACGTTCCGGGCGATGTCCCGCAGGGCGCAGGAGCGCTGGGGCTCGGGCAGGGTGTCCAGGGCCGGTACGGCGTCCGCGGAGAGCCCCCGCAGATACGCCAGGTCGATCTGCCCGGTGCGCTCGAAGCGCCGCACGTTCTGCTCGGCCACCAGCCCGTCCGGCGAGACCAGCCCGAAGCACAGCACGGCGGCCGCCGCGCTCGCCACCACCGCGCGCGGCAGCCAGCGCCCGCCGAACACCCCGGCCGCCATGATCAGGACGATGACGATGCCGAACCACAGCTCGATCCCGGCCACGGACACCCTCAGCCTGGTCAGGCCGTACGCGTCGACGTACAACTCCATGCGGCGCAGCGCCGAGAGCACCACGACGAGGGTCAGCGCGCAGAGGACGCCCAGGACGGCGCGGACCAGTGTGCGGTCGCGGGCCGCGCCGCGCGGCGCCCAGCGCAGGGCCAGCGCGATCACGACGAGGGTCAGGAGGGTGACGGTCAGCAGCTGCCAGAAGCCCTGGCGGGCGTACTCCGAGTAGGTCAGCCCGGTCTCGCTGAGCACCTTGTCGTAACCGCCGAAGAGGACGGCGAGCTGGATGGCGATGAAGACGGCGAACAGGCCGTTCAGCACGACCAGGGGAAGCGCCCACTCCACGCGCCCCCGGGGCCGCCCGCGGCCGCCCTCGACGCGGTCCCATCGCCAGGGGGCCGCGGCGGTGCGGGCCGCTCCCAGCGCGGCCGCCACCCCCAGGACGAACAGGAGGGCGTGCGCCGGCCCGTCCGACACCGACACCTCGGGCACCAGCCCGGCCAGCAGGTCCGCGAAGGCCGCGTCCGCCCCCGCGAACAGCGCACCGAAGACGGCCAGCAGCACGGCCGCGACACCGGCCGTCCGGACGACGGGCCACCAGCGGTCGCGCGAGCCGTCCGCCCGCTCGCGCAGCCCGCGCCAGGCCCAGAGGACGCCCGGCAGGACCTCGCCGAACACACCGGCGCATCCGATCAGCGTCCCGCGCCAGGTGCGCGTGCCGTGCAGCGCCAGCGATCCCGTCGCCAGGGCGGCCGCCAGCGCCAGGAAGGTCGGCCACCCCGCGTCCCGCAGCGCGGGCACCAGCAGCAGCGCCGTCCCGCCCGCGGCCCACACCAGTGACCACGGGTGGATCCCGCGCCCCGCCGCCCGCCCGGCGAGGTACGCGGCCAGGGCGGCCGGCAGGGCGGTCAGCAGCACGTTGAGGCCCAGCCCGTCACCGAGCAGCAGTCCGGCCAGCGTTCCGGTGGCCAGCACGGCCCAGAGGGAACCCCCGCCGATCGGCGGGGGTTCCTCCGGCCTCGCGGCCGTCACCCAGGCGGGCGGGGGCGGAGGCTCGTACGCGGCCCAGGACGACGCGCCGTGGGGCGCGCCGGACCGCCGTCCGCCCGGGGCGGCGTCCTGCTTCGCCGTACGGGCGGACTTCCGCGGCGGCCCGGCGTCGCCGGGGGCGGCCTCCCGGCGCGGGGCATCATCGTGCCCGCCCTCCTGCCGTACGGCAGCCTTCCGCGGGGTGTCATCCGCCTCGTTCGCCGCGGGCACGCCGGACGGCTGATCGGACATGGGTCCCCCTCCCCCACCGCGCCTTCCCCCCACCGCCCTGCGGTGATCAACGCGACGACTCGGGCGCCACCGTAGTGCGCCTCCGGCGCGCACCTCCGCCCCGAGCGCCGCTCTGTGACAGAGCGGTGACAAGGGCGGCGGCAGGGAGCGCACCCGGCGTACGCCCGGCGACCGGCCGAAGACGCCGTGCCCGCCCGCCGCTGCGTCAGCGCCTCACCGGAGCCTGCCGGGACGCCCGCGTACCCCGGACATCCCGTACGTCTCCCCGGACTCCCCCTCGTAGGGCCCGGCGTACGACTCGGGGGTGCACCATCGCTCGAACGGCCGGTCCAGGTGGTAGCGCCCGTCCGTTCCCAGTTCCAGGGTCCGCATCTCCCCGTTGCCCGGGTTGGACAGCGACTCGAACTCCGCGACCGTCCAGTGCAGCCACCTCATGCAGAACAGCCGCATGGTCAGCCCGTGCGTCACCAGCAGCACGTTCGGAGGGTGGTCGGGGAACTCGAAACTGCGCCACAGGCTCTCCAGGAAGGCCCCCACCCGGTCGTAGACGTCCGCACCCGACTCGCCCTGCGCGAACCGGTAGAAGAAGTGCCCGTACGCGTCGCGCGCCGCCTTCTGCCGCCGTACGTCCTCGCGGTCCTGCCAGTTGCCCCAGTCCTGCTCGCGCAGCCGGGGCTCCTCGCGCATCCGCACCCGCGTCGGATCCAGGCGCAGCGCGCGGAAGGTCTGGTGGGTGCGGCGGTACGGCGAGACGTAGGCCGAGATCCGCTCGTCGCCGAAGAGCGCCCGCAGCCGCTCCCCCGCCGCCTCGGCCTGCCGGAATCCGCGTTCGGTCAGGCTCAGGGCGTGGTCGGGCACCCGCTCGTAGACCGAGTCGTCGAAGTTCCCCTCCGACTCGCCGTGCCGGACCAGGACGATGCGCCGGGGTCGTGCCATGCACCCCACCCTAGGCGCGCGGCGGCTCAACAGCCCAACCGCAGCCGGCGCGGCGGTGTCGGAACGGCTCCGGTGCCGACTCCGGCGGGGGCGGGGGCGGGGACAGGGGCGTCAGACCGTCCAGGACGGTTCGAGGTCGATCACGTCCCCGCCGACCGCCGTGACATCCGCCCCCAGTTGGGCACGGAGCGCCAACCGCTCGATCCGCTCCGTGCGGTACTTGCCGTGCTCCGCCGCCGAGTCCCACATCGACAGCACCAGGAACTCGTCCTCGGCCTGCGCCTGCGCGAAGACCCCTCGCAGCATCCCGGGCGACCCGGCCATCGCCGGGTTCCACACCTTCTCCTGCATCAGGGTGTAGTGCTCGATGCGCTCGCGGCGCACCCGGCAGTGGGCGACGCGCAGCAGGTCCGCGTCCGTGAACTGCGGCCGGAACCCCACCTTCACATCGAAGCGGTACTCGAACAGCCGGACCTGGGCGTCCTTGTAGGTGCCGTTCTGCGACGCCGCCAGCCGGTCGTGGGAGCGTGCCATGAACGAGTCGTAGAAGGCCCGGCTCTCCCAGAAGCCGAACAGGTGCGCGACGCCCGGCCGGGACCGGCTCCAGCCGCCGCCCTGCGCGCGGAAACCCGGCTCGCCCAGCAGGCCGGCCCACTTCCGCTGCCCCCTCTCGAAGCCGCGTCGGTCGACCACCGTGCAGCGCATCCACTTGACCAGCACCGCGCCATCGTACGGCCATATCGGTGACTGATCGCATGGCTTCGCCCCCTCTGCGTCCGCCGGGAGGCGACTGCGCCGCGGCCGGGCCCCAGCGGGCTCCCGGTGGCCCCGGCGGCACCCCGATTCACCGCACCGCACCCGCCAGGTACTCCTCGTACGTGATCCGGCCCACCGCGTGGTCCGGCGCCAGATGGCCGCCCGCCCGGTAACCGCGGAAGACCGCCCCTGGCAGCCGCAGCGGCAGCACCGGGCGGCGGCGGCCGCGCGCCCTGAGCGTCACCCGGGTCAGCTCCGCGTGGTCGCGTACCCGGGGCCCGCCCATGTCGGGCACCCGTCCGGCGGGCTCGCCGACGGCCAGGTCCGCCAGCCGCTCGGCCACCTCCCCGGCGTCGACGGGCTGGAAGCGCACCCCTGCCAGCGCCAGTGCCACCGGCGACAGGCGCTGCGCGTCGGTGATCCTGGCGATCAGGTCGTGGAACTGGGTGGCCCGCAGAATGGTCCAGGGCAGGCCCGACTCCGCCACGACCCGCTCGGCCGCCAGCTTGGCGCGGTAGTAGGGGAGCGGCACCCGGTCCACTCCGACGATGGAGATGTACACCAGGTGCGGACGGCTCCCCGCGCGGTGCGCCGCGTCGGCCAGGCGCCGGGTCGCGGCCACGTCGCCGCCTCCGAGCGTGGTCGCGCAGTGCACGATCACACCGGCGCCCGACACCGCCGCGTCGACGCCCTCGCCCGTGGCCAGGTCGCCGGTCGCCCACCGGCAGGGTCCGTGATCACCCGCCGGACGCGGGCGGCGGCTGAGCACCCGCACCGCGCGCCCCCGCGCCGGCAGCCCGCGCACCACGGCGCGGCCGAGTGTGCCGGTGCCGCCGGTCACCAGTACGAGGGCCTCGGCATCCGTTCCGGGCTCCACGGGTTCCACCACTCGTCCGCCTTCCCTGCCGTTCCCGCCGCCAGCGACGCGGCGCCGTCCACGGCGCCCGTGACGTCCCTTCCCCGTCCGGGGCGGGCGGGCACCCCTGGACACGGCATCTCGCCCGTCCGCCCCAACACCCACCGGGACCGGAGACCGGGTGCCGTGGACAAACCGCCTGGTAGCCGGGAGAGTTGATGTGCTGTCACGACGGCCGCACGCGTCGGTCCCCGGCCCGGGGGCGGTCGCGTCCCGCAGCAGCTCAGTTCCTAGGAAGGGGAGCCTGGTGAGCAGTCCCAACAAGGGGATGGAGAAGGTCGAGGTGGCGATCAGGTGGGACCCCAGCCCCTCCGAGTCCTCGCCCCACGACCTCGACATCATCGCCGCGACCTACAGCGCGGAGGACCCGCACGGTGAGCCCACGTACATCGTGCACTTCGACAGCCGCTCGCCCGACGGCACCATCAGCCTCAGCAGGGACAGCCGGACCGGCCTGGGGCTCGGCTACGACGAGGTCATGACCCTGGAACTCGGCCGGCTGGCCTCCTCCTACGCCCGGGTGGTGGTGGGCGTGGCGGTCCAGCAGCACAGCGGACGCCGGACGTTCGGCGACATAGCGCGCACCGGTGTGCGGATCAGGGAGGGGTACGTCGAGCTGGCCGAGCACGACTTCTCGGGCGTGTCCGGGGCGACGGCCGCCACCGTCGCGGAGTTCACCCGCAACGGCACGGGTGCCTGGGAGTTCCGTGAGCACCTGCGCGGGTTCGACGCCGATCCGGAGTCGTTCATCCGTCTGATGGGCGGCGCCCCCGTCTGACGTACCGGCCCGTACCTGCCCCGGCCCGCCGCGCGGCGGGCCGGGGCAGGAGGCACCGGGCGGCGCGGAGGGCGCCGACCGCTCCGGTCGGCGCCCTCCGGTCGCCCCGCGGTGCGGCGCAGGACACCCGCCGCACCGCGGGTCAGCTGCAGCCGCTGGTGGAGCCGCAGCCCTCGCACAGGTAGCAGCTTCCCGCGCGGCGCATCTTGGTGCCGCAGGAGAAGCACAGCGGCGCGTCGGCGTTGAGGCCGAGCTGCATCTCCACCAGCTCGGTGGAGCTGTGCGCCTCCTTCGGCGCCGGGACCGGGGCCTGCGGCTCGGAGGTGTTGCTCACCGCCTTGGGAGGCTCCACCTGGCGCGGGGCCGACTGGGCCAGGCTCTCGACGTCCAGCTCGTCGTCGGCCGGCTCGTAGGAACCGGTCTCCAGATGGCGCTGGCGCTCCTCGGCGGAGTGGATGCCGAGGGCCGAGCGGGTCTCGAAGGGCAGGAAGTCCAGCGCCAGGCGGCGGAAGATGTAGTCGACGATCGACTGCGCCATCCGCACGTCCGGGTCGTCGGTCATGCCGGCCGGTTCGAACCGCATGTTGGTGAACTTCGAGACGTAGGTCTCCAGCGGCACGCCGTACTGCAGGCCCACCGAGACGGCGATCGAGAAGGCGTCCATCATGCCCGCGAGGGTCGAGCCCTGCTTGGACATCTTCAGGAAGACCTCGCCCAGGCCGTCGTCCGGGTAGGAGTTGGCGGTCATGTAGCCCTCGGCGCCGCCGACGGTGAAGGAGGTGGTGATGCCGGGCCGGCCCTTGGGCAGGCGCTTGCGCACCGGGCGGTACTCGACGACCTTCTCGGCCTCGGACTGCCGCTCCTCGGCCTTCCCCTCCTTCTTCTTGGCGGAGAGCGGCTGGCCGACCTTGCAGTTGTCGCGGTAGATCGCCAGCGCCTTCAGGCCGAGCTTCCAGCCCTCGAAGTAGATCTCCTCGACCTCCTCGACGGTGGCCGACTCGGGCATGTTGACCGTCTTGGAGATCGCACCGGACAGGAAGGGCTGGGCGGCGGCCATCATCCGCACGTGCCCCATCGGGGAGATGGAGCGCTCGCCCATGGCGCAGTCGAAGACCTCGTAGTGCTCCTGGCGCAGGCCCGGGGCGTCGATGACGTTGCCGTGCTCGGCGATGTGCTCGACGATCGCCTCGACCTGCTCGGGCTGGTAGCCGAGCCGCTTGAGCGCCTTGGGCACGGTGTTGTTGACGATCTGCATCGAGCCGCCGCCGACCAGCTTCTTGAACTTGACCAGGGCCAGGTCGGGTTCGATGCCGGTGGTGTCGCAGTCCATCATCAGGCCGATGGTGCCGGTGGGGGCCAGCACGGACGCCTGGGCGTTGCGGAACCCGTTCTTCTTGCCCAGCCGGAGCACGTCCTGCCACGCCTCGGTGGCCGCGGCCCACACCGGGGTGTCCAGGTCGTCCATGCGCTTGGCGTCGGCGTTGGCGTCGGCGTGCTGCCTCATGACGCGCTGGTGGGCGTCGGCGTTGCGGGCGTAGCCCTCGTACGGGCCGACGATCGCGGCCAGCTCGGCGGAGCGGCGGTAGGAGGTGCCGGTCATCAGGGAGGTGATCGCACCGGCCAGGGCGCGGCCGCCGTCGGAGTCGTAGGCGTGGCCGGTGGCCATCAGCAGGGCGCCGAGGTTGGCGTAGCCGATGCCCAGCTGGCGGAAGGCGCGGGTGGTCTCGCCGATCTTCTCGGTGGGGAAGTCGGCGAAGCAGATGGAGATGTCCATCGCGGTGATGACCAGCTCGACCACCTTGGCGAAGCGCTCGGCGTCGAAGGACTGGTTGCCGGCGTCGTCGTCGCGCAGGAACTTCATCAGGTTCAGCGAGGCCAGGTTGCACGAGGAGTTGTCCAGGTGCATGTACTCGCTGCACGGGTTGGAGGCGGTGATGCGGCCCGACTCCGGCGAGGTGTGCCAGTGGTTGATGGTGTCGTCGTACTGGATGCCGGGGTCGGCGCAGGCCCAGGCGGCCTCGGCCATCTTGCGGAACAGCGCCTTGGCGTCGACCTCCTCGATGGTCTCGCCGGTCATCCGGGCGCGCAGGCCGAACTTCCGCCCGTCCTCGACGGCCTTCATGAAGGCGTCGTTGACGCGGACGGAGTTGTTGGCGTTCTGGTACTGGACGGACGTGATGTCGTCGCCGCCCAGGTCCATGTCGAAGCCCGCGTCGCGCAGGGCGCGGATCTTCTCCTCCTCCTTGACCTTGGTCTCGATGAACGCCTCGACGTCGGGGTGGTCGACGTCCAGGACGACCATCTTGGCCGCGCGGCGGGTGGCGCCGCCGGACTTGATCGTCCCGGCGGAGGCGTCGGCGCCGCGCATGAAGGACACCGGGCCCGAGGCGTTGCCGCCGGAGGAGAGCAGTTCCTTGGAGGAGCGGATGCGCGAGAGGTTCAGGCCGGCGCCGGAACCGCCCTTGAAGATCATCCCCTCTTCCTTGTACCACTCCAGGATCGACTCCATGGAGTCGTCCACGGAGAGGATGAAGCAGGCGGAGACCTGCTGGGGCTGGGCGGTGCCGACGTTGAACCACACCGGGGAGTTGAACGAGAACACCTGGTGGAGCACGGCGTAGGCCAGCTCGTGCTCGAAGATCTCGGCGTCGGCAGGGGAGGCGAAGTAGCCGTGCTTCTCGCCGGCGGCGCGGTAGGCCTTCACCACGCGGTCGATCAGCTGCTTGAGGCTGGTCTCGCGCTGGGGGGTGCCGACGGCGCCGCGGAAGTACTTGCTGGTGACGATGTTGACCGCGTTCACCGACCAGAAGTCGGGGAACTCCACGCCGCGCTGCTCGAAGTTGACCGAGCCGTCGCGCCAGTTGGTCATGACGACGTCACGGCGCTCCCAGACCACCTCGTCGTACGGGTGCACCCCCGGGGTGGTGTGGATGCGCTCGATCCGCAGACCCTTGCCGGCCTTGGTCCCCTTGGACCGGGACCCTCGTGCCGGGTCGCTCGTCGTCTCTGTCATTCCGCCTCCCTGTACAGGCATAACGCCCTGACACACCCCGCACTTCCCGGGGTGTGGTGTTCGTTTCGATGGCCGGAGCACGTCGCGCTCCGGTCAGGTCCGTGCGGGGCCGCTCAGCTTCCGGCGGCCAGTGGCGCGGGCGGGGCGGCGGGGTTCTCGCCGCCCCCGCCGTCACGTCCGCCCCCGCCGTCACGTCCGCCCCCGCCGTCACTTCCGTCTCCGGTCTCCCCGGCTCCGCCGCGGTCTCCGGCTCCCGCGGCCGTGGTTCCGCCCGAGCCGTCGCCGCCCGCCGGCGCCCGCTCTCCGCGCAGCTCGGCGATCGCGGCCTCGAAGTCCTCCAGCGAGTCGAACGCCCGGTAGACGGAGGCGAAGCGCAGGTACGCCACGAGGTCCAGCTCGCGCAGCGGGCCGAGTATGGCCAGCCCGACGTCGTGCGTGGACAGCTCGGCGCTCCCGGTGGCGCGTACCGCCTCCTCGACCCGCTGGCCCAGCTTGGCGAGCGCGTCCTCGGTGACCGGGCGTCCCTGGCACGCCTTGCGCACCCCGGCGATCACCTTGTCCCGGCTGAAGGGCTCGGTGACCCCGCTCCGCTTGATGACCATCAACGACGCGTTCTCCACCGTCGTGAAGCGGCGGGAGCAGTGCGGACACTGGCGGCGTCGGCGGATCGCGGTGCCGTCGTCGGTGGTGCGGCTGTCGACGACGCGGCTGTCGGGGTGCCGGCAGAAGGGGCAGTGCATCGCTTCCCACCCTCCTTCACCCTCGGTGGCGCAGCATGAGCGGCGCAGCAGAACAGCATTGGACACGCGTTCGAGTACCCGGCGAGCGGGCCCCGAAGCGGCCACCAGCATAGGTGATGCCCGCCGCTCTTCAGGACCGGGGGACCACAACTTCTGGGTGGCTGCCGAACATCTAACCACTACATCTGGTGGCTGCTCGACGAACACGCCTTGCGTGTCGGAAACGCCGGAACGGCAAACGTACGAGAGGCTACCGTAGTGATCGGAGGCGATCCGCGAGCCATACACCGCCCTCATCGATCACGTCAGCTAATCTGCGAAATTTCACTCGAACGTGTGTTTGGCGCAACCTTTCGAAAGCACCTACCGTTGTCCAACCAGGGAGAACCGCTTGAGAGGGGCCGACGTGACCACCACCGCAGAGAGCGCCACCATCACCCCACGGGACAGTTCCCGGGGCCGGGCCGATCATGTGCAGGAAGCAAACGCCGTTCCCGGCACGTCCGGCGACGCGAACGGCGCGGGGGCCGCCAAGCCCGCCCGCTCGCTGCCCGGCCGCCCACCGGGGATCCGTGCCGACAGCTCCGGGCTGACGGACCGGCAGCGCCGGGTGATCGAGGTGATCCGCGACTCGGTGCAGCGCCGCGGCTACCCGCCGTCGATGCGGGAGATCGGCCAGGCCGTCGGCCTGTCCTCCACCTCCTCCGTGGCCCACCAGCTGATGGCCCTGGAGCGCAAGGGCTTCCTGCGGCGCGACCCGCACCGGCCCCGCGCCTACGAGGTGCGCGCCTCGGACGCGCCCACCAGCCAGACCACCGACACCACCGGCAAGCCCGCCGCCTCCTACGTCCCCCTGGTCGGCCGGATCGCCGCCGGCGGCCCGATCCTGGCCGAGGAGTCGGTGGAGGACGTCTTCCCCCTGCCCCGCCAGCTCGTCGGCGACGGCGAGCTGTTCGTGCTCAAGGTCGTCGGCGACTCCATGGTCGACGCGGCGATCTGCGACGGCGACTGGGTCACGGTGCGCCGCCAGCCGGTCGCGGAGAACGGCGACATCGTCGCCGCCATGCTGGACGGCGAGGCGACCGTCAAGCGCTTCAGGCGCGAGGACGGGCATGTGTGGCTGATCCCCCACAACTCCGCCTACCAGCCGATCCCCGGCGACGAGGCCACCATCCTCGGCAAGGTCGTCGCGGTGCTGCGGCGCGTCTGACGCCCCGGCCTCACGCCGACCTCACGAGACGGCCTCACGGAGGCCGGAACAGACCGCCCCGGGGCCACTGCGCCGGTCCCGGGGCCCGGCCGCACCCCGGCGGGAGCTCAAGGCTCCGGGCCCCGCCGGGCTCCTGCCCGCCCGCCCCCACCTGCCCTGCTCGGCTGCTCTGCCCTACGCGCCCCTACGCGCCCTCCCTGGCCGCGGCGTCGATGGCCGCCAGTGAACGGCGCACCTGGTTGCGGTCGGTGGTGTACCAGAAGTCCGGCATCGAGGCCCGCAGGAAGCTCCCGTACCGGGCCCGGGACAGCCGCGGATCCAGCACCGCGACCACGCCCCGGTCCCCCGTCGCCCGCACCAGACGGCCCGCCCCCTGCGCCATCAGCAGGGCGGCGTGAGTGGCGGCCACCGCCATGAAGCCGTTGCCGCCCGCCTCCTCCACCGCCTTCTGCCGGGCGCTCATCAGCGGATCGTCGGGGCGCGGGAACGGGATGCGGTCCATCACCACCAGCTGGCAGTTCGGACCCGGCACGTCCACCCCCTGCCACAGCGACAGCGTCCCGAACAGGCAGGTCTCGGCGTCCTCGGCGAAGCGGCGGATCAGCTCGCCCAGGGTCTCCTCGCCCTGCAGCAGCACGGGTACGTCCAGCCGTCCGCGCAGTTCCTCCGCGGCCGCCTGGGCGGCCCGCATCGAGGAGAACAGTCCGAGCGTGCGCCCTCCGGCCGCCTGGACCAGCTCGGTCAGCTCGTCCAGCATGTCGCCGCGGCCGCCCTCCCGGCCGGGAGGTGACAGGTGCTGGGCGACATAGAGGATGCCCTGCCTGCGGTAGTCGAAGGGCGAGCCGACGTCCAGCCCCCGCCACTGCGGAACCCCGGCGTCCGCCTCCGCTGAGCCGTGCCCGTCCCCCCCGTCCCCGTCCTCGCCGCCGGCGGCGCCCGCGCCCCCGGCCTCCGCGGCACCACCGGAGCGCTCGGCCGCGCCACCGGCCTCGGTGACCCGTCCCTCCGAGCTCAGCCCCAGGGAGGCGCCGACCCCGTCGAAGTCCCCGCCGAGCTTGAGCGTGGCGGAGGCCAGGACCACCGACCGGTCCTCGAACAGCTTCTCCCGCAGCAGGCCGGAGACCGCCAGCGGGGCGACCCGCAGCGAGGCTCCGTAGCGGTCGTGGCGCTCGTACCAGACGACGTCGTACTCCGAGCCCTGCACGATGCGCTCGGCGACCGCGTGGACGTTCTCCACCGACGCCAGGGCCTGGCGGCGGACGGCGTCCTCGTCCTGGACGGACCGGTCGCGGGTGTTGCCCAGTGCGGTGATGACCGCGCGGGCCGCGTCGCGCAGCGCCGTCAGGGCGTACCCGAGGTCCTCGGGGATCTCCTCGAGCCGGCCCGGCAGCGCCAGTTCCATCAGCCGCTCGAAGCCCTCCGCGGCCGTCTGGAGCCGGTCGGCCTCCTTCTCGTCGACCAGCTTGGCCGCACGGCGCACCGCCCGGTTGACCCCGCCGGGCGTCAGCTCGCCGGTGGCCACCCCGGTGACCCGGGAGACCAGTTCGTGCGCCTCGTCGACGATCAGGACCTCGTGGCCGGGGAGCACCGGCGCACCCTCGATGGCGTCGATGGCCAGCAGCGCGTGGTTGGTGACGATCACCTCGGCGAGCTTGGCCCGCTCGCGCGCCGCCTCCGCGAAGCACTCCGCCCCGTAGGCGCAGCGGGTGGCACCCAGGCACTCCCGCGAGGAGACCGACACCTGGGACCAGGCACGGTCGGAGACGCCCGGGGTGAGGTCGTCGCGGTCGCCGGTCTCGGTCTCGTCCGCCCAGTCCCGCAGCCTCAGCAGGTCCTTGCCCAGCCGGCTGGTGGGGGCCGCGGCCTCGAAGGGGTCGAAGAGGCCGTCCTCGTCGTCCTGCGGCACCCCCTCGTGGAGGCGGTGCAGGCACAGGTAGTTGGAACGTCCCTTGAGCATGGCGTACTCCGGGCGGCGGCGCAGCAGCGGATGGAGCGCCTCCACCGTGCGCGGCAGGTCGCGTTCGACCAGTTGCCGCTGCAGGGCGAGCGTCGCGGTCGCGATGACCGTGCGCTCGCCGTGCGCCAGGGCGGGCACCAGGTAGCCCAGCGACTTGCCGGTCCCGGTGCCCGCCTGGACCAGCAGGTGGACGTTGCTGTCGATGGCCTCGGCCACGGCTTCGGCCATGGCGACCTGGCCGGGTCGCTCGGTGCCTCCGACGGCGGTGACCGCGGCGTGGAGGAGATCGGTGAGGGCGGGCTTGGTCATAGGAACGCCACCTTACGCGGCGTCGCCGACAGCCGTGGCCGGTACGGCCCACAGCTCACCTGGGGAGTCACAGGGCATGGCGCAGCGCCCGGTCGCGGACCACCACGGCGGCCCGTTTGCCCGGGAGTTCCGCCTCGGCCGCCAGCCGGAAACCCGCCCGCAGGAAGGCCGCGACGGACGGGACGTTGCGGATGTCGGGTTCGGCGATGACGCGGCCGCACGTCGGCCGCCGGTCCAGGACGAGGTCGGAGACCGCCCGCAGCAGCACCGTGCCGACACCGCGCCCCCGGTCCGCCGCCGCGCCGATCAGCAGGTGCAGCCCGGTGTCGTGCGGGCGCACCGGGTGGTACCGGGCGAGCGGGTCGAGATCGGCGCGGTAGACCTCCCAGTAGCTCATGGGGACGCCCGAGAGCACCCCCAGGCACGGCACGCTGCGCCCGTCGCCGTCCACCTGGGCCCGCAGATGCGCGGCGGTGGTCTCGGCGGGGCCGGCCAGGTGCCAGAAGGCCGCCACCGCGGGGTCGTTCATCCAGGCGGTGATCAGCCGCAGATCGCGTTCGATGCGGACGGGGACGAGCCGGAAGACTCCGGCGGCCGTGGTGGCCGGTCCCCAGTCGGCGACGGTGTCCAGCAGGTCCGGCCGCGCCGCGGGCTCCGGCACCGGCCCGTACGGTGTGCCGTACGGGCCGGCGGGCAGTCGCAGGTCGAGGGTGTCGTCGGTGCCGGCGGCCGACGGGGCGGCCGGGGTCACCGGGGCCGCCGTATCCGCTGCCGCGCGCGTCGCGGCAGCGGATACGGCGGGTGCGGCGGGTGCGGGGCAGGCCGGTGGAACACCGGTGGTCATGGCGGTGCCTCCTGTGCGGTTCAGGGCTTCACCAGGGGGTTGGTGACGGTGACGTAGACGGACTGGGTGTCCACCGGTCCGACCAGCTCGTCCAGTCCGTGCAGCCGGGTGAGGAGGTTGGCCTTGCACCGCAGGATCGGGGAGTGCAGCAGCAGGGCGGGCAGCGGTGAGCGGCCGGCACTCCCGCCGGAGCCGTCGGCGGGGCGGTCGGCGTCGGTGAGGAAGCGGCGCAGCGCGGCGAGCAGCAGCCTCTCGTCGGCCAGGCCCTGGGAGCCGAACGCCCCGATCAGGCCCAGCACGTTGTTGACGCCCAGGTAGTAGGCGAAGCGCTCGTCGACGACCTCGTCGGCGACGAAGGTGTCGCTGTCGGCCCCGATGCCCGGCAGGCGCCGCCGGAGCGCCTCGCGGTGGGACTCGCGGAAGTAGTACCCCTGGTTGTCGCGGTAGCGTCCGCCCACCGGCCAGCCGTCGCCGTCGAGCAGGACCACGGTGTTCTGCTGGTGTGCCTCCAGGGCGACGCCCGCCTCGGCGTCCAGCCACAGCACGGGGCGCACGACGGTGTGGAGGTAGCGCAGGAACCACTCGGCGGCGACGGTGGCCACCGGCCGCCCCGTACGGGCCGCGAGCCGGGCGACGGCGTCGGCCAGCCGGGAGCGGAGCGCGCCGCGGGGGTCGCCGGGCCAGGGCCGGGGGGAGGTCAGCCCGGCCAGGCACACGGCGTCGTCGCCGGGCCCGAAGGGGTTGTGCCGGATGACTGTGTCCAGCCCTGCCACCGGTTCCCCGCCGCCGTCGTCGACGGCGAGCCAGGCGGGGTCGCGCACGATGTCGAAGCCCGGGCGGCCGGGGAAGGCCGCCCGCCAGCGCGCGCCCAGGCCGGTGCGCAGCAGCCGGTGCACCTCCACTCCCCGGTGCAGCTCCTTGCGGAGGTTCTCCCGGCGGGAGTTGGTGATCCGCAGACCCAGCGAGAGCTTGAGCATCGCCGGTACGCCGGGCCGGTGGACGGTGCGCACGGAGGAGGTCGGGTACCAGGGGTCGCCGTGCGGGCCGAGATCGTGGAGCACGCCTGCCTCCAGCAGCGCCGCGACGGCGGGGCGCTGCCGTACCTCGCGGGCCTGCCAGGGGTGCAGCGGAAGGGGGACCGTCCCCTCGGGCAGGCGCAGCCCGGGCCCGGCCAGCTCGGCGGCGATCCGTTCGGCGGGCACGGTCCGGCCGCGGTCGGTCCAGGCCGAGTCACAGGCCAGGACGGAGCGGTCGACGGCCATCCAGTGCAGGGGGAAGGATCCGCGCAGCTCGGGGGACCAGGCGCGCGCCTCCGCGTCGGTGAGCCCCTCGCGGCTCTTGGGCACCGGGTGCAGCGGGTGCCCGAGGATCAGGGACTGCTCGCCGTCCAGGAACGGGTCGGCGGCGGGCGGCGCTTCGGGGCGGGCACGGCGGTCGGCGAGGAAGACGGCGGTACGGCGTACGGAGTCGGCGACCCGGCCGACCAGTTCCGCGCCCTCCCCCGCGACGGGCCCCGGTACCGCGGGGCCGCGGTGCGCGGCCTCCCGCGCCAGCAGGGCGGCCAGCGTCACCGCGTCGACGGGGGCGGTACCGGGCGCCGCGCCCTCCAGGGCCGGCGGGCCGAAGCGGTGCCAGCCGGTGGCGGACCAGTGGCGGACCGGCACCCGCAGCACCAGGCCGCAGGAGGCCAGGGCGACGCGGAGGGCGCTCCCGCCACCGGAGCCGCCGGGCCGGGGCAGGTCGTTCTCCCTCACCCAGCAGCGCAGCAGATTCTCGGCGGCCGCGGCGTCGGCGGCCGCGACCGGGTCGGGGTGCTCCAGCGGGTCGTCCGCCTTCCTCTCCCCGGTGTGCGCCTGTGGCACGGCACGGCTCGGCTGCCGGGGTACGACGGGGTCCGCGGGATCCGCGACCACGGCGGGTTCCGCGACCACGGCGGGTTCCGCGACCACGGCGGGTTCCGCGACCACGGCGGGCCGCCCTCCCGCCGGGGCCGCCGCCTCCTGCGTCGTCCTCCCGTCCGGAGCGGGACATGCGTTCACGGAAGTCTCCCTGGGGGTGAGGGCACCGCACCGGTGCGTGGTCGTCCGGTTCCCGTGGCACGGCGTCGCCGGTACGAGCGCGCCGCATCTCCGCCCGTACCAACGACGCCGCCCCCGCCGGATCACGGTCCGGGGCGAGATCGTTGCCTCCCGGGCGGGTTGGAACCGCGGACCCGCCGTGCGCCGTCCCCCGCAGCACCGGCATAGTGGGGCCCGCCTCGTTCGGCGGGGCCCATGGCAGGCCGGTAGGTGCAGCGTTCCGTCTCAGGGGGATTCTCAGTCCATGTCAGCTACGAGCAGGAGGCGGCCCGCGCTGGCCGCAGCGGCGATAGCCGCGGCCCTGGCCGTCACGGCCACCGCGTGCGGCCCCGCCGAGGACGAGTCCGGTGCGCAGGCCGGTCCCAGCGCCACCGAGCCGGACGGGGAGGGCGGACCCGGCATCGACGGTCTCCGCCTGCCGAAGGAACTGCCCGCCGCCCTGAAGGACTTCGATCCCGAGAAGTGGAAGAACGGGGAGTGGCGGAACTGGGACAAGGACGACTGGCTGCGTGAGGCCAGGGACTTCGTCAACCCGATCATCGAGGGCCTGTGGGACCCGGACCGGATGAAGGACGCCGAGGAGAACGACCGCAGGGTCGACCCCGACGCCGGCGACGAGAGCACGGGCGGTGAGGGGGACGAGGGCATCACCGACCCCGACCCCGCGCCGAGGAAGGCCCGGCCGGTCGCGACGCCGTACCACGAGAACGCCCCGGCGGTGGGCAAGGTGTTCATGGACACCCCCAAGGGCCCCATGGTCTGCTCCGGCACCGTCGTCGAGGACCCCCGCAACCCGGGGAAGTCCAACCTGGTGGCCACCGCCGGGCACTGCGTGCACGCGGGCTCGGCCGGCGGCTGGTTCCGCAACGTCGTCTTCGTGCCCGCGTACAACGACTCGGCGCTGAAGGCCTCACAGCTGGAGCAGGCGTCCCCGGCCGAGGTCGCGCCGCACGGCGTGTTCTGGGCGACCTGGGCGCAGACGACCGAGCACTGGATCTCCAACGGTGCCGAGACCGGCGGTCTGGGCGCCTCGCAGGACTTCGCCGTGCTGCAGGTGGAGGCCGAGGACAAGGGCGGCAAGTCGCTGGAGGAGACCGTCGGCACCGCCGTGCCGGTCGACTTCGGCAAGCCGTCGGTGGCCTCGCTCTCCCCGGTGCGGGCCTACGGCTACCCCGCCGCCCCGCCCTTCGACGGGCTCACCATGCACACCTGCACCGACCGTGCGGGCCGGCTGACCCTGAGCGACTCGGAGTCCACGATGTACCGCATCGGCTGCACCATGACCGGCGGTTCCTCGGGCGGCGGCTGGTTCGCCGAGGGGGCCTCCGGAGAGCAGACGCTGGTGTCGGTCACCTCCATCGGCACGATCGACCACACCTGGCTGGCCGGTCCGCGGCTGGGCGAGGAGGCCGAGGGCGTCCTGGAGGGCGTCAGCGAGAAGTTCGCCGGCAAGAACTGAGCGCGCCGGGCGTGACGTGCCGAGGGCCCCGCCGCTCCCTACGGGGAGCGGCGGGGCCCTCGGCCTGTCTCTGTCCTGTACGCGGGTGCGGGGGCGGTGCGCCGGGTGGTCAGACCATGGCCATCGGGCTGCGCACCGTGTCGCTGCCGGGCACCGGCTCGGACGGGTCGCTGCCCAGCTCCACGATGCGGTTGTCGGCGTCGACGTGCACCACCGCGGGCCGGTGGGAGCGGGCCTCGGCATCGTCCATCTGCGCGTAGCTGATGAGGATCACCAGGTCCCCGGGGTGGACCAGATGCGCGGCCGCGCCGTTGATCCCGATCACCCCGGAGCCGCGCCGCCCCTCGATGACGTAGGTCTCCAGGCGGGCGCCGTTGGTGATGTCGACGATGTGGACCAGCTCTCCGGGCAGCAGGTCGGCGGCCTCCATCAGGTCCGCGTCGATCGTGACGGACCCCACGTAGTGGAGATCCGCCTCGGTGACCGTGGCACGGTGGATCTTCGACTTGAACATGGTGCGCAGCACGGTGCCGACTCCTCGAAGGTGGGTAGGGTCGCGCTCCCGGGGCGGGATGCGCGCCGTCCCGCCCATCGTACGGCCGCGCCCCCGGCCGCCCGGTGGAGCGTGACCCGGATCACGGTCGGCCGACGGAAGCCGGGCGGTGCGGTGCGTTGACGATGTCTTCGGGAAGGCTCTGAACGCTCGTGGTTTCCAGCCGTTCCAGCCGATGTGACGTCCGGACGCGGGGACGCGTGCTTCTTCCGTCGCACCGCCCCGCGGAGGCGGGCCTTTCTCTCACCTCGCGGCGGGTACCCACGGTGTGTCCGACATGAAGCGTTTCCGGAAGACCGTTCCGGGGGCCGCGAGGGCCGCTTCGACCGCCTCTGCCGCGATCCCGCCGCTCGTGGCCCGCCTTGGGACCTTGAGATAGCCGCAGGCCCGGATGAGGTCCGCGGCCGAGGCCCAGGTGTCGGCGGCCACGACCACCTCGTCCAGGGCGTCGCACGCGTTGGTCGCGTCGACCAGGACCGCGTACGCGACGACGAGGTCTGCCACGCGCGCCCTGGCGGTCATGTCCCCCACGTTCCCTCCCCCCGGTAAGGGCAGCGGGACCACACTATGCGCGACCTCGCCACCTGCTCCCCTGGCGGTGTCCGCCAATGGCCCGCATCGCGGCTCCTGAAGCCAGGAGGAGCAGGCCCAGGCTGAGCGCGGGGAGCCCCGGGCCGGGAAGAACGTACATAGCTGCTCCGAGGACCGTGACTACGGCACCGGTCGACATCAGCACGATGCCGATTCGCGAGAGGGACATGGTTTCTCCTTGGCTGTCGGCCTGTACGGCCGATGGGTGAGGCGTTCAGTCGTGGTGATCCATGCGGTGCCTTCCGGCCCCGAATGTGGTTCCCGGAGAGGATCAGCGTCCCCAGGAGGTCCTCGAGGAGTCGGCATAGCGCATGTGATGCCGGTGGGCTTGTGGATGTGGTGCTCCGGGGCGGGGGCGGGAGACTTGTCCGCATGCCGAAGAAATCATCTCGCCGCGGCGGAGGCTTCGCGCGGATGCTGCAGTCGCTGGGGCCGGCGGAGGAGACCGGCGGCGAGTTCGTCCCGTCTCCGGCGACCGCGGGACTTCTCGTCGACGACGACGGCGACGCATGGGTGCTGACCAAGCACCCGCTCGACGCCCGGACGGCCAGGCGGCTCATGCGCCGGGCCGACGTGGTGGTCATCGGTGACGGCGCGGGTGATGTCCTGCGCCGCGTCGGGACGGCGGCGCAGGACAGGGAAGCGGCGTGGGCCGAGGTCGAAGACCGCCTCGGCCGCGAGGACCACCCCAGCTACTCGGCTTTTCGCGGACGGTCCGACGACGGAAGGAGACTGCTCTACATCGAGCAGTCCTGCTGAGAGGCGTAACGGTTCGTGCGGTCAGCCGCCCGCACGCGAGCCGTTCCCGTCCTCGCCACCTTCGCGCATGTCCGCGCCGAAGAGGCTGCCCCGCTCTCGATACCTCGAAGGCGGCGTCCGGGCAACCGCCTGCCGCGGGGCGGACCGTGGCCCGGATCACCGTCGGTCGGCCGCCGCCTCCCGCGGCCCGCGGCGCAGACTCCGGCACCGCAGATAACGCCCCCTGACCGGCCACACCACCGGGGACAGCGCACACCAGGCCGCCAAAACCGCCACCGGCACAGCGGAGACCGGATCGAGCAGAAGGGAAACAGCCCCGTCCAGAAGGCCGGCCAGGTCCCCTCCGAAGAAGACCGGACCGCAGACGATCCCCACTGCGAACACCACCACGACTCCGGCGGCCAGCCAGGACAGGAACCAGGCGAACCGCTCGGCGGCCGAGGCACGCGGAAACCCCTCACGCCACCGTCCGGCCGTGTCCGGGTGATTCACGCCGGGCGGGAAGAAGAGGACCACCAGGACGTAACCCAGCAGGACCGCGGCCGGAAGATCCGGCACCCCCGCTCAGTCCCCCGGCCAGGACGACCGCAGTGGCACCCGTGCAGGCTGTCCGACCACCCGCTCTCGCAACCCGATGGACGAAAGTCTCACCATGCGGGCCTTGGAATCGGTCGATCATCCTACTGCGCCGGAACCCCGCCCCCAGATCGCCTCTCCTTTCTCGCCGCCCATCTGCGGCGAAAAGATGGGAGCAGCACAAACCCAACGACACCGGCACCGACTGGAGGCAGAACAAACAGCCAAGCATCAAGGAGGAAAACGGATGAAATAAAGAGCGACACTGCATACACGACAGACTGGGCGAGTCTGTGCATTTTATCCCCTCCTGGAGGCGGAGCGCTCTTCCGCAAACAGCTGGACCGCTGGGCCCGGCTCCTGAAAGCCGGACCCAGCGGCAGACCATCGGCCAGGAATTCATAGTTCACCAAGCGCTTCCTGCACTCCGGACGTACACAACCACCGAAAGGAGCAGAAGCCAGGAGACAACGATCGCAGCTCTGGCCGCCTTGCCGACGGTCTTCTTGATCCAGCGGCCCCAAGTGATCAGCAACAGCAAACTGTATCCATCCAGAAACGCCGCAATGACATGACTTGCAACGTAGGGGTCGAGGTATTGCACGCCCCCCCCCAAAAAACGGGTGACGGTTTTCAGCAGAGGGCCCGCCGGGTCTGGCAGCCCGGCCCGAGGCGGCCTGCCGCCCCCGGCCGACGTCGGCTACGCCCGCGCGGGCACAGGCGTGCACACACCCGTCCGCCCGCACCCGGACACCTCCTCGTCTCTGGCCGCGGACAACCTCACCCACAACTGGCCACTGCGCGGCACACGCCTTCGTCAGCTGCCGGAGCGTCGACCGCGCCGGAACAACCGCTGCAACAGGGATCGGGACAAGGGCTCCTCACGCGAGAAGAACTCCCGGCTCAACCGTTCCGCTTCATCCGCGTTCGCCCAGACGACCGCCAGCTCCTCGTCGAGCACGTACGGCAGATCGCCCTCGGTGGGGATCAGCCGGCCGCCGACGTCCTTTCCGGTCTCCCGTTCCGCCTCGGCGATACGAGGGTCAGTCCAGTAGAGGAGCCATGCGCCCTCGGCATAGGGCTCCAGCAGTGCAACACAGCCGGCCGGCTGTCCCTTGGTCGCTCTGCCGATCCGGCTGCCCTCGGGCTTCACCACTATGGCGCCCACCTTCTCGGCTTCCGGTGCTGGATGTGCAGGTTCCGGTGCAGGTGATGTCCCCTCTGGTACCGCTCGATGTTGGACACGCACCCGCCCTGGTTCCTCTTCCATGCAGCGGAGCGTCAGTGATTGTTCCCCTTGTGGTACCAACGTGCCTTGCCGTTCCGGGTTCGGGTGCGCGTGACGCCACGCCAGCCGACATGCATCTTTCCGGCCAGTCAGCTCGACGCGCGAGTAGCCTGTATCGACGACTTCCCGGCGTTGAAGGCGCGGACCACGCGATACGCCCTGACTCCCCAGGCCACAGCGCCCAGTCCCGGCACGAACGTGGCCGCCGTCAACGCGATGTTCCATTTGTTGCGCCAGGCCCACTGTCCGACCTTGTCGTACCAGGCCTTGCCGTCGAGGTCGAACCGGTTGACGGGGTCGCCGGGGTAGCCGTAGGCGTTGTCACCGCCGCCGTAGACCGGGTCGGTAGAGAGGAAGCGTCCGGTGGTGGCGGCCAGGTCCCCGGAGGCGGAGTCGACGTTGCGGGTCAGGGCTCCGGTGGCGGTGTCCTCCACGATCCAGCGGGGGCTGTCGCCGTCGCCGTCGTAGTGGTTGCGCTTGGACGCCGTCTGCGTCCAGGTGCTGCCGCTGCCGGTCTCCACCGTCCAGGAGCGGAAGCGCATCACGGCATCCAGGGTCCAGGTCTGCCGCTTGCCGTCCGCGGTCCGCCGGTGTGCCGGGAACGGTCCGCTCAGCAGAAAGGCGGCTCTCCCCCGGCAGGAGAGTGCATGTACGGCCTCCTCCTCCACCTGTGCCCTCTGCGTAGCCCGCAACTCGTCAGTTCACGGATATCCCACCGTGTCCGTCGGGCGCATGGGCGAGACGGGCGATCCGTGGACTTCGCCGCTCGCGGGGCGGGCCGGCACGGCGGCCGACGGCCGGCAGAACCCGCCTGCCGTATACGCCGCGCCTGCCGCGAGGGCCCGCGTAAGCGGATTCGCAGGCGCCGTCCCGGCCTCCCCGATCGCACGCTGCTCGAGGAAGAGGCTCCACAGAGGCCGCGAGGACGACGGGACCGCGGTCCTCACCGGCGACCCCGGCGCCGCGCCGCCGACCGGCCACCCGGACGCCACACCCCGGAGACCCACAGACCGTCCACGATCCCCCCGACCACGATCAGGGAGATGAACGGAACGTACACCCCGGCCCCGGAGTCACCGAAGGCGATCCCCGCGAACAGGACACCGAGAACACCCGTCGGCAGGATCCACTTGAACTTCCATGGCTGCTCCACCCTCGAATAAGCGGCCACGACGGAGAAAACCGCCAAAAGAGCGAGCCCCCAGTCCTCCAAATCCATGCAATTCCCCCATCACAGTGGTCATCGGACGAGGGGCGTCGCCCGGGAATCCCGGCCGACGCCCCCCTTCTTTCAGCCAGAACTTACCAGCCGTTCTGATAGGCCCGGTATCCGTAGTAAGCCTGCACTCCTGACCGGAATGAAGACCGGACGGGGTGGCGGCGCCAGGCCGACCGGAACCTCTGGTTGATCACCCGTTTCCGCGAAGCCCGGTGCCGTCCTCTGGCTCTGTGGCTTCTATATATACGGGTCGGACGGTACTTGTATGCACCGCGAATGGAGCGGAATCTCGTTCCCACCACGTCGATGCCGGTGTTGAAGGCTGCCCGCTTCCAGCTGATCTCCCCTCGGTGGGCCTGGTAACCGTTCCAGGCTGCGCTTGCCAGGGCGGCTGCTCCGGCTGCCGCTGCGCACATACCGGCGGTGGCCACCACGCATGCCCCTACCGCCACGAACCCTGTGATCGTCGATGCCCGGCGCAGTGTCTTGCGCCAGTTCCACTTGCCGTCGAGGTCGTAGCGGTTGAGCGGGTCGGCCTGGGCGTACTCGTAGGCGTTGAGGTTGCCGCCGTAGACCGGGTCGATGGACAGGAACCGGCCGGTGGCGGGGTTGTAGAGGCGGACGCCCATGAGGGTGAGGCCGGTGAGGGTCTCGGTGGAGCGCTGTTTGGCGCCGAGCCAGGTGTAGCGGGTGGCCGGCTGGCCCGGGCGGGGGTTGCCGTACTCGTCGCCATCCAGGGCGACAGGCGCCTGGCCGGCGTCCAGCGGGAGCTGGAGGGCCACATCACCGTGGATGGTGGACAGCTGCAGGACGGTGTCGCCGGTCTTGCCGCCGGTGGCCTGCCGGTGCGCCGGGGTGCTCAGCCCTACAGAGGCGCGGCTCCCTCCCGGCAGGAGAGGAAGCCGCCCTATATGACTGCTGCTGATCAACCGGTGAACTCGGGTTTCATCCACAGACCGCTGAAGTGGCCGGCGTCATCGATCCCGAGCACCGTTTCTCCGCGAACAGGAGGGCCTCGCTGGTGGGTGCGGCCCCGGCCACCAGCGCCCAGCCGGTTCTCCCGTCCAGGACGACATCATGGCGCATGTCGTCGACGAGGACGGCCATGCCGAGTGCGAAATCCCTCTCGGAGACCCGGAACGCTCAGACCCGCCGCCCCCCCCGCCATTCGCAGGCGAGCCACATGGCGGCCGACGGCCGGCAGAACACACCTTCGACTCCCGGCTCTACCGCCCCTCCGGAGCGGCGCAGCCGGGCATTCTCCCGTCAGGGGAATGCCCGGCTCCCTCGCCGTTGGGCTCAGCTCTTCGGTTCGAGGAGGAGGCTGACCGCCGAGGCCGTCAGCCTCCCGGAGATTCTCTCCGCTTCGAACTCGAACTTCCCATCACCCAGGTAGTCAAAGGCGTGAAAGACTCCTGCGTCCTCCGGAACGGAAGGCTGGGATTCCGTCAGATTCAGACATGTGACCCCATGGAATACCAGCCGGAAGATTCTTCCCCCCCGTAGATCGCGGAAGACAAGAGCGAAATCCCTTCCACCGTCTTCGGAACTGGGCTCCTCAAGGCCGACCAAGTCGGACCAGTTGTGGAGGTCTATGTATCCTGCCTCCTCGCTGACGCAGGATATTATTTCACTCCCAGCCTCCCATGGGCTCATGCCGGAGAATTTCACCAGCATCTGGTCACCTCCTCCATCGCACATGCCACCACACTCTTCCGATGTTCCGCCAGGACATGGGATAAGCTTTACGCTGCGTTTTCCCCCAACCGTGCGGAGAACGAGGGTTCCTCGGCTGGTAAACCTTATGAGGGGTTCGAACCCCGCCGTGCGCCTTGCCGTGGAGATCGTAGTGCCACCGCCCCTTCCGGCCTGTAATGGAGACACGGGCCCTGTTTCCATTGTACTTACGGGAAATCCGCGCAGCGGCCCGTACCTTTTTCCCGTGGTTCCATGCGCGCCAGCCTGCCCGGGCTCCCCGGTAGACCTTGCCGCAGTACCTGAAGCACGCCATGCCGAGACGAGCCGCGCCGATGACCAGCGGAACCCATCTGCCGTCGAGGTCGTACTTGTTGCGCGGATCCGCGTAGGCATATTCGTAGGCGTTGGCGCTGCCTCCCTGGACGGGGTCGGTGGACAGGAAGCGTCCGGTCCTCGGGTTGTAGAGGCGGACGCCCATGAGGGTGAGGCCGGTGAGGGTCTCGGTGGAGCGCTGTTTGGCGCCGAGCCAGGTGTAGCGGGTGGCCGGCTGGCCCGGGCGAGGGTTGCCGTACTCGTCGCTGTCCAGGGCGACAGGTGCCTGGGTGGTGTCCAGCGGGAGCTGGAGGGCCACATCACCGTGGATGGTGGACAGTTGCAGGACGGTGTCGCCGGTCCTGCCGGTGGTGGCGGCCAGGTCGCCGGAGGCGGAGTCGACGTTGCGGGTCAGGGCTCCGGTGGCGGTGTCCTCCACGATCCAGCGGGGGTTGTCGCCGTCGCCGTCGTAGTGGTTGCGCTTGGACGCGGTCTGCGTCCAGGTGCTGCCGCTGCCGGTCTCCACCGTCCAGGAGCGGAAGCGCAACGCGGCGTCCAGCGTCCAGGTCTGGCGCTTGCCGCCGGCGGTCTGCCGGTGGACCAGGTCGTTGGCGTAGTAGCCGAGGGTGCCGTTGCCGGGGGCGGCGGTGGTGCGGCCGAACGCGTCGTAGGTGTAGCCGGCGTCGACCAGGCGGTCGGCGCTGTCGTAGGTGTGGCTGGTGGTGGTGCCTCCGGTGGTCGGGCAGTCGGCGCCGGGCGCGCCGACCGCGGTGGTCAGGGTCTTGCGGTTGGTCCGGGCGTCGAAGGTGTAGGCGCGGCGGGTGCACACCGTGCCGGCGGTGTCCTCGACGGTGGTCAGGCGGCCCGTGGCGTCGTACCGGTAGGTCTGGTCGGACCAGCCGCTGTGGCTGGTGTTCTGGCCGTGGACGGACTCGGTCACCGTGTCCGCGTAGACCAGGGTGCCGTCACTGTCGCGGGTGTAGGTGCGCTCGGTGGCCGCTCCGGTGGTGTCCTCGGTGACGGTGAGGGTGTAGCCGCCTGGCAGTTTCTCGGTGGCGACCGAGCCGTCGGCGTCGTAGGTGGCCGAGAAGGCACCTGCGACGGAGTCGGTGATCCTGGTGGCCAGGCCGCGGGGCTCGGTGGTGTGGTCGTAGGTGTAGGTGACGGTGGACGGGACGGTGTCGGTGGCCTTCACCGGCCGGTCGAGCAGGTCGTACTCGGTGGTGGTCTTCCCGCCGTCGGCGTCGGTGTAGGAGATGAGGCGGCCGAGCCGGTCGTACGCCTTGGTGATCGTGCCACCGGTGGGCGAGACGGTCTTGACGGCCTGTCCGGTGGCCGGGTCGTACTCGGTGGTGGCCTCGGGTACCGCCTGCCCGATCCCGCCGGTGGTCCTCACCGTGGTGGGACGGCCCGCGTCGTCGTGGGACGTGGTGGTGGTGCGGGTGACACCGTTCGCGGTCTCGGTGACCTTGGCCTCGTTGCCCCACCAGTCGTACTCGGTGGTGGTGGTCGGCAGCTGGGCGGGGTTGGTCCCGCCGCCGGTGATCTCGCCGCCGGGCGAGGTCGAGCAGACGAGGTCGGCCCACTCCGGGCGCCCGGCACAGGCGCCGGTGCCGGTGGCCGACCAGTAGGTCGTCACGCGGGTGGCGGCGTCGGCGCCGGTAGCACCCGGTGCGATGACCTTCGTTTCACGGCCCTGTGTGTCGTAGGTCTTCTCCGTGGTGATGGCCAGACCACCCGGGTCCTGGATCGTCTTGGCCGGCAGGCCCTTGGCCCAGTCGTAGACGGTCTGCGTCACCCGGGTCTCGCCGTGGACGGTGGGGTGCTCGCGCACCTGCGCGCCCGTGGTGACCTTGGTGACCTGGTCCTTGACCTTGGCGGTGCCGTCGGTCGGACGTCCGGCGTCGTACTCGTTGGCCGTCCAGCTCCGGGCGGTGACCGATGTGCCGGCCGGGGCCAGGGTGGTGGTGCCCGACTTCAGGTCGGCGGTCAGGTCCACGCGCCGCAGCGGCCCGAACTCCTCCAGTTCCCGGGTGCCGGTGTCGTTGTAGACCGACTTCGTCGCCAGCAGGTCGGCGCGCTCGGCCGGGGTGAGCTGGGCGATGCCCAGGTCGGCCTGGACGGCCCGGTCACCGGCCGTCAGTCCCAGGGCGACGGCTCGGTTGGCGGCCGACAGCTCGCGGACGGTGTTGCCGAAGCGGTCGTACTCGGTGGTGGAGATGTGCCCGCCGGGTGCGGCGGAGTTGACCTCGCGTCCGGAGACGCCCAGGTAGTGCACCTGGGCCCGCCGGTAGGCGGCCGGGGGCAGCGCGCTGCCGGTGTGGGAGGCGGGGACGGCGTCGGCGGGGAAGACCGCGGTGGCGTCGGTGGGGGCGTCCAGCTGGCCCCAGGTCCTGACGTCGTTCGCACCCATGTTGTAGGGGGCAGCGGCGCTGCCGGTCAGGGGCACGTCGTAGACGACGCTGGTGGCCGCGGTGCCTTCGACCGTGCCGGCGGTGCCCTGCTTCAGGCCCGGCCGGGTGGCCTTGAGCAGCATGCCCTCACCGGCGGTGGAGGCGCTGCCGGCCTTGCCGTAGGCGAAGGTCCACGGAAGCTGGCCGGGCGGGGTGAGCTGGGTGACCCGCCCCGCGGCGTCGTAGGCGTACTCGGTCTTCAGCGCCGGGCTGATCAGCGGGTTCCATGCCTGGCGCAGCCGGCCGGAGGTGTCGTAGGCGTAGGTCTGCACCGCCTTGGCGGTGGCGTTCGCCGCGCCGGGGGCGGTGGACCACAGCCGCAGTTCCTTCACCTGGCCGCTGTAGTCGCCGAAGGCGTCGGCGGTGGCGGTGGTGGCGGTGGCGTAGACGAACTCCAGCACCCGGCAGCCCTTGGTGGCCGGATCCGCGGTGCAGGCCGCAGCCGTGGCGGCCGAGGTCGGGGCGATGACCCGCTTGGGGCGGGCGAGCTTCTTGCCGCCGGCGGTCACCGTCTCGGAGACGATGGTGGTGGTGGAGTTGGTCAGACCGTCCAGCAGGGTGGAGGAGACCTGCCAGGTGGTGGCCGCCGCGTCGGGCTTGGTGAAGGTGGTGACCGTGCCCTCGGTGTCGGTGAGGGTGAAGGAGCCGGTCACGCTGCCCCTGAGGGTCAGGTCCTCCGCCCCGGGCTCCGGAATCCAGCCGGTCTTCGCGGCGTTGGCGGTGAAGTGGATCGCGTCGCCCTCCTCCAGTACCACGTCCACGGCCGTGTCGGAGACCTTGCGCAGGTGGGTGTAGTCGGACTCCGTCAGCTCCGCGGCCGTGCCGGTCACCCACTCCTTGCCGAAGATCGGTGCCTGCCCCTCCTGCGTCGCGCCCTTGTCGGGGGTGCGGGAGGATGCGGTACGGGTCACCGACATGTCGAAGTGGGAGGCGTCGGTCTCCGACAGGGTGTAGTCGCCGGTGAGGAGGTTGACCGAACCGGGGCCGACCTCGCTGGTGGCGGCGCCGGTGGCGTTGCGGTCGACGACGGCGGTCAGCGGCTCGGTGGCGCCGGTGGCACTGCCCGGGCCGGTGAAGTCGGCCTTGATCTGTACCGATCCGTCGGGGTCGACGGTGTCGGTGGCGTTCCACACCAGCCGCGCGTTCCTGCCGCCCGTCAGCGGCACCGGCCAGGCGGTCAGTGCCGTGCCGCCGGAGGTGACGTCCCCGGCCGGGATGCGCGTCCAGTCGTCGGCCTCGGAGCGGCGCCAGGAGAAGGACACGGCGTTGTACTTGCTCCCGTCGGCCTCGGCGACCAGCGGCAGGCGGCGGGCGGTGCGCTCGCCGTCGGCCGGCTGGAGGAAGCCGCCGGGCCCGGCGTGGAAGGTGTACTCGATCGCGTCGGACTTGTTGTCGGCCTTGTCCACCGCCCGCACCTGGAGGGTGTGGGTGCCGTCCTTGGGCGGGGTGATCGAGAGGGCCTTGTTCGCGCTGGAGCCGCCGGTGGCGACCTTGGTCCAGGTCACGCCGTCCAGCGTCCACTCCAGCCAGTTGTGGTCGCTGCCGGCGGGCGGGGTGACGGTGAAGGTGCCGGCCTGACCGGCGCCCTTGACCCAGGAACCCGACGGGTAGTCTGTGGAAGTGATCTTGGTGGGGGCGGAGGGGGCCGTGGTGTCGACGGTGAAGGTCTTCCACGCCGACCAGCCGGTGTTGTAGTGCGCCCCGTCGTACGGGCTGGTGCGGAACTTGTAGGTCTTGCCGTTGGCCAGTACCCCGGCGGGGACGGTGACGGAGGCGACCTGCCCGCTGGGCACGTACTTGGAGACGATCACGTCGCCGACCTGGGTGTTGGTGGCGTTGTCGTAGATCTGGAAGGTGCCGTTGACCTTGTCCCCGTCGGCGTCGACGAAGGTGTCCCGCAGGGTGGGCGTGGTGGTGTTGACCACGTAGGCGCCGCTGTAGGAGAAGTACGGCGGACCGGCCTCCTGCTTGGTGCCGGTGCGCGGCCGGTAGTTGTAGTTCACCACCAGCTTCGGCGGGTTGGCGGCGGCGTTGGCGGAGCTGACCTGCTTCCAGTGGGTCGTCGCGTCGGTGGCGGCGCGCAGGCCCATGTGACCGCGGGAGGTCTTCGCCGACGCCCACGTCTGCACCAGGCCGGTGACGTCGGCGTTGATCCAGCCCGCTCCGCCGCAGGCCGCGCGGCCCTTGGTCTCGGTGGAGGAGTGGCGCTGGGCGATCCAGGAGGGCTGGTTGTCCCACCGGGTGGCGGTGGAGGGGGCGCCGGTCTCCCAGATCGTCCACTCGTACGGCTTGCAGTCGGAGTTGCCGGAGTGGACGTTCCACAGCGACAGCTTCGCGCTGGAGACCAGCGCGTCGGAGATCGGCGCGGTGTTCCAGGTGATGAACGACCGCGACAGCCTCGTGGTGCCGTCCGGGTTGGTGGTGCCCGGGTTGCCCAGGTGCAGCTCGGTGTTGGTGGACCAGTCGGTGGTCTCACCGCGCTTGACCAGGGTGTCGAAGACGTTGGACAGCGCCGAGGTGGAGGGGTCCACCGTCACCGGGTACTTGGTGTCCGGGTCGGCGAGGAAGTCGGCGTCGGGGGTGATGACCAGGTCGACGCCGTCGCCGGTCTTGACGACCTTCCAGTCGACCTTCGCCCGGTTGGTGTGCTCGCCGGAGACCTCGTCCACGGCGGCGTCCCACATCACCGGTGCGGGCATCACCGCCCGCTTCTTCCTGCCCGAGGCGGCGTCGGTGAACAGCAGGCTGCCGTCCCTTTGCTGCTTGACCTTCAGCCCGTCGGTCTTCAGCGGCAGCGTGTAGGAGTACTCCTTCGCCGCGGGCCGCTTGTTGATCTCGACGAACTGCTCGAACCCGGTCCGGGTGGCCTCCACGACCACATCGGCGTCCGGCAGCGCACCGGCGTAGGTGGCGCGGGTGCCCTCCAGGGTCGGGGCGGGCAGGCCGCCCTTCCACTGCAGGGTGATCTGCTCCTCCCCCTCCCCCAGCGTCACCAGGTCGCGGGCCGGGGCCTTCTCCGCCGCCGCCAGGGACTTGGGCAGCGTGCCGCCCTTGCCCGCCAGGCTCAGCCCCGCCGGGTGGGCGGCGGCCTCGACCGAGCCGTCCGACCGCCGCACCAGATCGACGTCCACCTCGACCCACTCGCCGTCGCGCTGGAAGCGGACCGGGCCGGCCGACAGCTCGGTGGTCAGGCTGCCGTCCTTGTTCACCCACGTCGTCGAGGTCTCCGTCCGCTCCGACAGCGCCTCGACCCGCTTCCCCGACAACCGGGCGGCCACCTTCGCCGAGGGGATGTCCGCGGCGCTCCGCGGTCCCTTCCCGCTCTCCGGCCGGGCCGGGGCCTGGGTCTTCTTCGCCGGGAGCGCGACGGCCTGGCCCGACGTGGCGACGACGAGAGCCGTCTCGGCGGTGAGCAGGGCCGCGGCGGCCAGGGCTATACGGGGCAGCAGGCGTCTGCGGCGCTGCAGCGCCAGTACGGACCCCTCCCACTCCTCGGGCGGGGGTGTGTGGTCTCTCACCGGGTGTGTCCTTCTTCTCGACAGCACAGGTCGCCGCTGATCCGACCACCGGTCCGACCGGAAAAGAAGTGAGATCTTCACCGATTCCGCGTACAACTTCCCACAGGCTTCACAGGTGCCGGGTACTCCTCAACTCCCGCCGCCGCAAGGAGGGTTGGATGACCACCGGAAAGCGGAGCCGCATCCGGGCGCCGCAGAGCTCATGGATCGCCTTCGGGACGGTCGCCCTGGTGATCGCCGGGTCGCTCACCCTGGTCGCGCTGGACGTGCTCAGCCAGCCGCTGAGCCGCCGCACGGTGGTCACCGGTCTCCTGCTGCTGATCGTCCTGCCCGCCGTGCTGCTCGGCCAGTACGCGCCTCCTCCCTACCGGCTCCCCTACCGCTGGCGGTGGTGGCTGCTCGGCGCGCAGGCGCTGCTGACCTATCTGCCGATCCTGCTCTTCCCCAGCCCCTGGCTCAGCCTGCTGGGCTTTCTGGCCGGAGCGGTCCTGCTGACCGTTCCCCCGCCCTCCTCGGTGGTGATCGCGGCCGGTGTCGTCGCCAGCGGACCGCTGCTGGCCGGGACGCTGGTCGATACCCAGCGCAGCTCCCTGAACGTGCTGGTGTCCACCGTGATCACGGCCAGCAGCGTCTACGGTGTGGCGCACCTGGCCCTGCTCGCCTCCCGGTTGCAGGCCGTGCAGGCCCAGGCCGCCCGGCTGGCCGAGCAGCGCGAACGCGACCGGATCGCCCGGGACCTGCACGATCTGCTGGGATCCTCGCTGGTGTCGATCGCGGTGCGGTGCGAGTCCGCGCTCCACCGTGCCGGGTCCTCCGGAGCGGACGCGTCCGCTCCGGAGGACCCGGCACGGCGCGCACTGGCCGAGGCCGCTGCGCTGGCCCGCCGTACGCACACCGAGGTGCGGGCGGTGGCGCACGGACGGCTGTCGGTGTCGCTGCGTACCGAACTCGTCCACGCCCGGCGGCTGCTCACCCAGGCCGGCATCACCACCCGTGTCACCGCCCCGCCGGACAGCCGGCTGTCGCCCGCGGTGGGCAACTGCCTGGGCGCGGTGCTGCGGGAGGCCACCGGCAACCTCCTGCGGCACAGCCGGGCCACGGACTGCGAGATCGTCCTGGCCGAGCACGGCGGGCGGGTGGAGCTCACCGTCGTCAACGACGGCGCTCCTCGCCGCCGGCCGGTTGCCGGTGCGGGGCTGACCGGCCTGGCGGCCCGGGCGGCAGCGCTCGGCGGCGCCCTGACCTTCGGCGCCGGAGACGAGTCGTTCCGGCTGTCGGTGGTGGTGCCGCTAGATCCAGCCGTTGCGCTCGGCGATCCTGACGGCGTCGACGAGGGTGCGGGCATGGAGTTTGCCCACTGCGGAGGATATGCGGTTGCGCACCGTCCCCACCCCGAGGAATAGCTCCGCGGCGATCTCCCGGGCCCCCGCCCCGCTCGCGGACAACCTCAGCACCTCGGCCTCGCGTGCGGTCAGCGGATTCTCGCCCAGCTCCGAACTCCGCTCGGCCAGGCGGGGATCGACGGCCCGGCCTCCGGCCGCGACGGTGCGCACGGCCGAGGCGAGCTCGCCCGGCGTGGCGGTCTTCAGCAGGTAGCCCGCCGCTCCCGCGTCCAGGGCCCTGCGTAACAGTCCGGGGCGGTCCAGTGCGGTGAGCATCAGGCAGCGGCACACCGGAAGCCTCTCGCGCAGCCGTCCGGCCACCGCGATGCCGTCCAGACCGGGCAGATCGATGTCTAGGACCGCGACATCGGGCCCGTGCCGCAGCGCCGCCTCCAGCGCGGACGGGCCGTCGGCCGCCTGCCCGGCGACCTCGATGCCCAGTTGTCCGTCCAGGATCTCCGCCAGTCCCGCCCGCACCACGTGCATGTCCTCGGCGACCAGCACTTTGATCATGGATTCAGTATGCCCCCCGGTCTCCACACGGCCGCGGGCCCGCCCCCGGGAAGGGGGCGGGCCCGGTCGGCGGTGTCGGGACCCGCGTGCGGCGCGGGAGCTCAGGCTCCCGTGCCCGCGGTGACGTACGCCCTGAGCTCGGCGGCCAGTTCCTCGTGGACACGGGCCTTAAGCAGCGTGCCGCCCTCGGTGTGCTCCTCGGAGACGACCTCCCCGTCGGCGTGGACCCGGGAGACCAGGTCGCCGCGGGTGTAGGGCACCAGCACCGTCAGCTCCACGGCCGGGCGCGGCAGCTCCCGGTCGATCAGCTCCAGCAGCTCGTCGACGCCCTGCCCGGTGCGGGCGGAGACGGCGATGGCGTGCTTCTCGGCGCGCAGCAGCCGTGCCAGGGTGAGCGGATCGGCCGCGTCCGCCTTGTTGACCACCACGATCTCGGGCACGTCCGTCGCGCCGACGTCCCGGATCACCTCGCGCACGGCGGCGAGCTGCTCCTCCGGCGCCGGGTGCGAGCCGTCGACCACGTGCAGGATCAGATCGGCGTCGCCGACCTCCTCCATCGTGGAGCGGAACGCCTCGACGAGGTGGTGCGGCAGATGGCGTACGAAGCCGACGGTGTCGGCCAGGGTGTACGCCCGCCCGCTGGGGGTCTCGGCGCGGCGCACGGTCGGGTCGAGGGTGGCGAACAGCGCGTTCTCCACCAGCACGCCCGCGCCCGTGAGGCGGTTGAGCAGCGAGGACTTGCCCGCGTTGGTGTATCCGGCGATGGCGACCGACGGCACCTTGTTGCGGCGCCGCTCCTGCCGCTTGACGTCGCGGCCGGTCTTCATCTCCGCGATCTCCCGGCGCATCTTCGCCATCTTCTCGCGGATCCGCCGCCGGTCCGTCTCGATCTTGGTCTCACCGGGACCGCGGGTGGCCATGCCACCGCCCGAGGACCCGGAGCCGCCGCCGCCCATCTGCCGGGACAGCGACTGACCCCAGCCCCGCAGCCTGGGCAGCATGTACTGCATCTGCGCGAGCGAGACCTGCGCCTTGCCCTCCCGGGACTTGGCGTGCTGGGCGAAGATGTCGAGGATCAGGGCGGTGCGGTCCACCACCTTGACCTTGACGACGTCCTCGAGGTGGATGAGCTGGCCGGGGCTGAGCTCACCGTCGCACACGACGGTGTCGGCCGCCGTCTCGACCACGATGTCGCGCAGTTCCTGCGCCTTGCCGGAGCCGATGTAGGTGGCCGGGTCCGGCTTGTCGCGGCGCTGGATCACACCGTCGAGGACGAGTGCGCCGGCGGTCTCGGCGAGGGCGGCGAGCTCCGCGAGGGAGTTCTCGGCGTCCTGCACCGTCCCGGAGGTCCACACTCCCACGAGCACCACGCGTTCCAGCCGCAGCTGCCGGTACTCGACCTCGGTGACGTCCTGGAGCTCGGTGGAAAGGCCCGCGACGCGGCGCAGGGCCGCACGCTCGGAGCGGTCGTACTGGTCGCCGTCGCGCTCGCCGTCGATCTCGTGACTCCAAGCGACGTCCTCCTCCATCAGGGCGTCGGCTCGGCGGTACGTCTCGGCGAGGCGCTGGCCGTTCTGCGGAAGGGAGGAAGAGAAGGTCAAGTGAGTCCTTACGTCGATGGAGTGAAGGTATCCGGGTCAACGTGCGCGGCGCCCGGAACATTCCCGCTGCGGGCACGGACGCCGACGCGGGCCGCGGCCCGCTCCGGACACGATGATGGTGGCACGGTGCGGCCCGGCCGTCACCTGGTTTGCGCGACGGTCCGCCCTTCCGGGCGGACCGGGCTCCCCGGAACGGGCTCCTCAGGACTGGGGGCGGGTGGCCCGGACGACGTCGTAGACGCCGGGCACCTCCCGCATGGCCCGCATCAGCCGGGGCAGCTCGCCGGCGTCCTCCAGCCACAGGGTGTAGGTGTGCCGCACCCGGTGCTCCCTGGGCGGCTCGACCTCGGCGGAGACCACGGCGGCTCCTTCCGCCGCGATGGCCTCGGTCAGATCGGCGAGGAGGTGCGGGCGGCTCAGCGACTCGGCGTGCAGCGTCACCCGGCAGCCGGCGCCGGAGTCCTGCCACCGCACGGCCACGGTCCCGCGGCCGGCGGCGGTCATCCGGGCCACGGTGGGGCAGCCCTCCCGGTGCACGGTCACCGCACCGCCGCGTACCGCGAAGCCGACCACGGCGTCGGGCGGCACGGGCGTGCAGCAGCGGGCCAGCCGCACCAGGGCTCCGGGCAGCCCGACCACGGCCGCGGACCTGTCACGGGGCTGCACGGTCCGGCCGGGGGCGTCGGACTCGACGGCGGAAGCGGCAGCGGCAGGAGGGTGAAGGGGCGTCCGGGGCGCGGCCGGCGGTGCCGTACGGGCCTCCCCGCCCGTGCCCTCCGTCCGCTCGCCCTCCGCCCCCTCGCCGTCCTCCGCGCAGGCGTCGAGCCAGGTGCGGATGGCGATCCGCGCGGTGGGGGTGCGGGCGTGCTCCAGCCACTGGGGGGAGGGGCCGGACGTGCCCTCGGGAGCCATCAGCAGCTGCAGCGAGTCGCCGTCGCTCAGCACGGTGCCCAGTGCCGCGAGCCGTCCGTCCACCCGGGCGCCGACCAGGGCGTGCCCGGCCGCGCCGTAGCGGGCGTAGGCGGCGTCCACGCAGGTGGCGCCCGCGGGCAGGTGGAGGGCGGCGGTCCGGCCGGGACCGCCCGGGTCGGTGCAGAAGACGGTGATCTCGCGGTCCTGGGCGAGGTCGTCGCGCAGCTCGGCCCAGAAGGTGTCCGGGTCGGGCGCGTGGCTCTGCCACTCCAGCAGCCGTTCCAGCCAGCCGGGGCGGGTGGGGTCGGCGCGTCCGTCGTCCGCGGCGGCCGCCTCGCCGACGGGGTCGGCGTGGGGGGCGCCGGAGGTCCGGTGCGGGTCGCCCAGGGCGATCACCCCGGCCTCGGCGACCCGGTGCATCCGGCGGGTGCGGACCAGGACCTCGGCCACTCGCCCTGAGGTGTCGGCGACGGCGGTGTGCAGTGACTGGTACAGGTTGAACTTCGGCACGGCGATGAAGTCCTTGAACTCCGACATCATCGGCGTGAAGCAGGTGTGCAGTTCCCCCAGGACCGCGTAGCAGTCCGCGTTCTCGGCGACCAGGATCAGCAGTCGCCCGAAGTCGCAGGGCCCCAGCTCGCCGCGTTTGGCGCGGGCCCGGTGGACGGAGAGGAAGTGCCGCGGCCGGATGAGGACCTCGGCCGCGATGTCCGCCTCGCGCAGTACGGCCCGCACCGATTCGGCGATCTCGGCCAGCGGGTCGGCGCCGGCGTTGTGGGCGCGGATCAGCTCCCGGGTGCGGGCGTACTCCTCGGGGTGGAGGACGGCGAAGACCAGGTCCTCCAGCTCGGTCTTGAGCGCCTGCACGCCCAGCCGCTCGGCCAGCGGGATCAGCACGTCGCGGGTGACGCGGGCGATGCGCGCCTGCTTCTCGGGCCGCATCACGCCCAGGGTGCGCATGTTGTGCAGCCGGTCGGCGAGCTTGATGGACATCACCCGCACGTCGTTGCCGGTGGCCACCAGCATCTTGCGGAAGGTCTCCGGTTCGGCGGCGGCGCCGTAGTCGACCTTCTCCAGTTTGGTGACGCCGTCGACGAGGTAGCCCACCTCCTCGCCGAACTCCGCCCGCACCTGTTCCAGCGTCACATCGGTGTCCTCGACGGTGTCGTGGAGCAGGGAGGCCGTCAAGGTCGTGGTCTCGGCGCCGAGTTCGGCCAGGATCAGGGTGACGGCCAGGGGGTGGGTGATGTAGGGCTCGCCGCTCTTGCGCGTCTGCCCCCGGTGCGAGGACTCCGCCAGGACGTAGGCGCGGCGCAGGATGTCGAGGTCGGCGCCGGGGTGGTGGGCGCGGTGCGCCTTGGCCACGTGCTCGATGGCGTCGGGGAGGGCGTGGCGGGGCGACGGGCCCAGGAGGGCCGCACGACCGAGCTTGCGAAGGCTCCGTACTGCGCTCATGGCACCTCCCACTGCGCCGGGGGGCTTGATCCTACCGAGCCTCCCACACGCCGCGTGCCGCCTCCCGCCCTCAGTGGCCGGGATCACCCGTTCGAGCGGTCAGCCCTCGGGGAGCCGAGCAGGCCGGGGTCGATCGTGCCCTCGGCCACGATCACGGCGGGGCCGGTCATCTCGACACCGCCGTCCGGGTGTTCGGTGATCACCAGCCGCCCGCCGGGGACGTCGACGGTGTAGGTGACCGGAGTGCCGTCCGCGGCCGGGTCCGCGCCGTCGCGGCGGGCGGCGGCGACCATGACCGCGCAGGCGCCCGTACCGCAGGAGCGGGTCTCGCCGGAACCGCGCTCGTGCACCCGCAGGGCCACGTGGCGCGGCCCCCGGCCGACGGCGAACTCGACGTTGACGCCCTCGGGGTAGGCGGCGGCCGGAGCCACGGCCGGGGCGGTGTACAGGTCGCCGGCGTGGGCGAGGTCGTCGACGAAGGCGACGGCGTGCGGGTTGCCCATGTCGACGTTGAGCGCGGGCCAGCTGCGCTCCCCCACCGTGACGGTGACGTCCGTCTCCGTGCCGCCGGGCAGCTTGGCGGCGCCCATGTGGACGGTGACGCCGCCGTCCCCGGCAAGACGCACCCGGCGCACACCGGCCCGGGTGGCGACGGCGAGGTCGCCGGCCCCGGCCAGCCCGGCGCGCTGGAGGTAGCGCGCGAAGACCCGTACGCCGTTGCCGCACATCTCCGCGACGCTGCCGTCGGCGTTGCGGTAGTCCATGAACCACTCGGCCTCGCCGGCCATCGAGCGCGCCTCGGGGTGGGCGGCGGAGCGCACCACCCGCAGCAGGCCGTCCCCGCCGATCCCGGCGCGCCGGTCGCACAGCCGGGCCACGGTCTCGGCGGGCAGCTCCAGCACCCCGTCCGGGTCGGGGATGATCACGAAGTCGTTCTCGGTGCCGTGCCCCTTGAGGAACGGCACGGGCGTGCCTGCGGTCCCTGCTGCGCTGTTCACGGTGCCCATCGTACGGGGGCGGGCCCGGCCGCCGGACGGGCCGCCGGGGCAGTGGGGCCGGACGGGCCGGACTAGCGGAGCCGGGCGACGCGCCAGACGGCCAGCGCCACGAGGGTGGCGGTGACCAGCGCGTACAGGGCGACCAGACGCCAGTCGGGGCGCTCGCCGGAGCCGCGCGGCGGCAACCCCGGCCAGGCGAGGCCGACGCGGCGGGCGGCCATCATGCCCCAGCCGGCGGCGCAGCAGCTGAGGAGAAGCCCGAGCATGGCGACCACCGCCCCGCCCTCGCCGAGCCCGAAGGCGAGCGGGAAGGCGAACATCAGCGAGCCGGCCGCGCCCAGGCCCACGATCGGGGCGAGCTGCCACAGCCGCAGTTTCCGGGGCGGGCGGAGCTCGCCGTAGGACTCGTCCCCCTCGGCGGACGCCTCCTCCAGCGCCTCGAGGCCGTCCCCGTCCTCCGGTGGGCCCACGCCGTCCAGGCCGCCCGGGCCGCCGACGGCCGCGCCGTCGGCGCGGAGCTGCTCGACGACCGGTTCGTCGCTGTTGCGAGGGCCGGCCTCCATCGCCACGTGCCCTCCCAACTCCCGGCTCTGCGGCTCAATCGACGGTCGATGCTCGCCGATGCTCGATGATGGCACGCCAGGACGGCCGTCCAGCGCCCGCTGGGCGTCCCGATGCCATCACGTGATCAGGCTGTGACCGCTCGTTCGAGGAGGGCCAGAGCCCGGTCGGGGAGTTCGCCGCGGTCGTCCGCCGCGCCGCTGAGCCAGTGGACGCGCGGGTCGCGGCGGAACCAGGAGTCCTGGCGGCGTGCGAAGCGCTTGGTGGCGCGTACGGTCTCGGCACGCGCCTCGTCCTCGGTGCACTCGCCTGCCAGGGCGGCCAGGATCTGCTGGTAGCCCAGGGCCCGCGAGGCCGTACGGCCCTCCCGCAGTCCGGCGCGCTCCAGCTCGCGCACCTCCTCGACCAGCCCGGCCTCCCACATCCGGTCGACCCGGCGGGCGATCCGCTCGTCGAGTTCGGGGCGCCCGACGTCGACCCCGATCTGGAGGGTGTCGTAGACGGATTCGGGGCCGGGGAGATTGGCGGTGAAGGGGCGGCCGGTGATCTCGATGACCTCCAGGGCGCGGACGATCCGGCGGCCGTTGCCGGGCAGGATCGCGCGGGCCGCCTCGGGGTCGACGGCGGCGAGCCGGGCGTGCAGCGCCCCGGAGCCGGACTCGGCCAGCTCGTCCTCCAGCCGGGCCCGCACGGCCGGGTCGGTGCCGGGGAACTCCAGTGCGTCGACGGCGCCGCGCACGTAGAGCCCGGACCCGCCCACGAGCACGGGGGTGCGCCCCCGGGCGAGCAGGCGGTCGATCTCGGCACGGGCCAGGCGCTGGTACTCGGCGACGCTGGCGGTGACCGTGACGTCCCAGATGTCCATGAGGTGGTGCGGAACGCCCTGGCGCTCCTCCTGCGTCAGCTTGGCGGTGCCGATGTCCATGCCCCGGTAGAGCTGCATGGAGTCGGCGTTGATCACCTCGCCGCCGAGGTGCCTGGCGAGGGCGACGCCCAGGTCGGACTTTCCGGCCGCGGTGGGGCCGACCACGGCGATGACACGGGGAGTGGGGGGTGAGCTGCTCACGGCCCAAGTCTCGCAAACACGCGGGGAGGGCTCCGAACGGGCTGCGCGGCCCCTCGTCCGCGGCCGCCGCCGTGTTCCACCGGTCCGCGCTCCGTACACCCGGGCCGGACACCGGAGCGCGGGCCGGTGCGCCGCTCCGCGGGGCGCGGAATCGCGACCGCGCGGGTAAGGTCTGTGGTGTATATGGGGGCATTCGCATCATTCACCTCATTCCTCGTGATTCGGAGGCGGCTCGGAAGAACGTCCCCGTCCCTTCCCGCCCCATCCGCGGAGCCGGAGCGGACCACGGGCTCCGTCTCGGGGCGGGAGCCGCCGGAGAGCGCGAGAGAACGGAGTGACCGTCATGGGCATCATGGACAGGGTCAAGAACATGGTCGGCCGGCACGGCGGGAAGGCCGGGGAGACATCCGGCGGCGGGACCGGAGGCAGGCACCGGCGCAGCACCGGGACCCGCGACGCGAAGATCCAGGAGGCGCGGGAGCGGATGACCCGTGAGAGGGACGAGAAGGGGGACACCGCCGGCCCCGCCGCCTGAGCGGCCACCGCCCCGCCGCGTGCGGGGGGCGGGCGGAGACGGGCGGGCGGCCTACGACCAGCTCGACACCAGATAACCGACACCGTAGGGCGCCTGGTCGTACAGCAGCCGCCCCTGGAGCCCCGCGCCCTCGGCCGCGCCGGCCAGCACCTGCCAGCAGGCCCGGCCGGACGCCTTCAGCTCGTAGGCCAGTTCCTCGTCGAGGGCCAGCAGCCCGGCGGGGTCGGCGGCGCCCAGGGCGCGGGCCGCGTCCGCGTCGAAGGCGGGGGCGCGCTCGTCGAAGTACCCCGGCGCCTTGATCGTCCGGCAGGCGCTGCCGTCGCCCATCGCCAGCAGCGCGACGCGCTCCGCCGAGGCGGCCAGTTCCCGCCCGGTCCGCGCACAGTGCTCCCTCGGCAGCGGCTCCCCCACGCCGAGCCCCTCCACGGGCGCCGCGCTCCAGCGCGTGCGCTCCAGCAGCCAGGCGCCGACGGCCAGGGACGGCGGCAGCGGATGTCCGGCGGGCGGGCCCTCGCCCAGCCGGACCTCCAGATCGACACCGAAGGGGCGGAAGGAGCCGGTGGCGCCCTGCGGATACCTGCCCCGGCCCGCCGGCTCCGCGGCGCCGACGACGACGAGCCGGTCGGGACGCGCGGCGGCCAGGACGGCGACCGCGTCGTAGCAGGCGGCCCGGGCGTCGTCCATCTCGTGCGCGGCGCCTCCCGCCACCTCGGGCACCAGCAGCGGCGGGCAGGGGCATACGGCTGCGGCGACAAGCATGGCGCGCAGCCTACCGCCCCGAGGCCCTCCCGCGGTCGGGCGCGCAGGGGGCTCGTACACGCCTGACCAGCGCACACCCGGCGTACAACCGGCTCACGGTCGGAGCGTGTACGCCGGGCCTGCGCGCGGGTGCGCGCCGGAAGGCGGACGCGTCAGCCGGCGGTGCAGCCGCCCGGCGCGGCGGGCAGCGGCTCGGGGACCCCTACGGTCGGCAGCCCGAGCATCACGCCCCGGGGCTTCGGCTCGGGCGCGGCGTTGCGCCGCTCCCAGGCGTCTCCCGCGCGGGTGCGCCGAACCCCCAGCACCGCGCCCTCGGCCAGCAGGTGGTGCGGGGCGGCATAGGTGATCCCGACGGTGGCCATGTCCCCCGGGCGCGGCACGTCCTCGTCGGGGCGGGTGAAGTGGACCAGGCGGTTGTCGGGGGCACGGCCGGACAGCCGCCGCGTGGCGCCGTCCTTGCGGCCCTCGCCCTCGGCGACCATGACCTCCAGCGTCCGCCCGACCTGCTTCTTGTTCTCGGCCCAGGAGATCTCCTCCTGGAGGGCCACCAGGCGCTCGTACCGCGCCTGCACGGCCTCCTTGGGGACCTGCCCGTCCATCTCGGCGGCCGGGGTGCCGGGGCGCTTGGAGTACTGGAAGGTGAACGCCTGCGCGAAACGGGCCTCGCGGACGACGTGGAGGGTCTGCTCGAAGTCCTCCTCGGTCTCGCCGGGGAAGCCCACGATGATGTCGGTGGAGATCGCGGCGTCGGGGATCGCGGACCGGACCTTCTCGATGATGCCCAGGAATCGCTCCTGCCGGTAGGAGCGGCGCATCGCCTTCAGCACGCGGTCGGAGCCGGACTGCAGCGGCATGTGCAGCTGCGGCATCACGTTCTCCGTCTCGGCCATGGCGGCGATGACGTCGTCGGTGAAGTCGCGCGGGTGCGGGGAGGTGAAGCGGACCCGCTCCAGCCCCTCGACCTTCCCGCAGGCGCGCAGCAGCTTGGAGAACGCCTCCCGGTCGCCGATGTCGGACCCGTAGGCGTTGACGTTCTGCCCCAGCAGGGTGATCTCGGTGACGCCCTCGGCGACCAGCGCCTCGACCTCGGCCAGGATGTCGCCGGGCCGGCGGTCCTTCTCCTTGCCGCGCAGCGCGGGGACGATGCAGAACGTGCAGGTGTTGTTGCAGCCGACCGAGATGGAGACCCAGGCGGCGTACGCGCTCTCGCGCCGGGTCGGCAGCGTGGAGGGGAACGCCTCCAGCGACTCGGCGATCTCGACCTGCGCCTCCTGCCGGACGCGGGCGCGCTCCAGCAGTACCGGCAGACTGCCGATGTTGTGGGTGCCGAAGACCACGTCGACCCAGGGCGCGCGCCGCACGATGGTGTCGCGGTCCTTCTGCGCCAGGCAACCTCCGACCGCGATCTGCATGCCCGGCCTGGACGCCTTCTTCGGGGCGAGGTGGCCGAGGTTGCCGTACAGCTTGTTGTCGGCGTTCTCCCGCACCGCGCAGGTGTTGAAGACGACCACGTCGGCGTCGTCGGCGTCCCCGGGAGCCCGGACATAGCCCGCGTCCTCCAGCAGGCCCGACAGGCGCTCGGAGTCGTGGACGTTCATCTGGCACCCGTAGGTGCGCACCTGGTAAGTCTTCGCACTCATCTCAGTCGACAGGGTACGTGCTCCCGGGCCCGCCCCGCCCCTCCCTTCCGCACACCGGTCCTGGCAGGATCGAGGGCATGGTCTCTCCGCACGTGCGGCGCCCGTGGGCGCGGCGGCCGTCGGCGGCCGCCGCGGCCGCGGCGGCCGTGCTCGCGCTGCTGCTGTGGTGGCTGCTGCCCGGCGGCGGTCCGGCGCCCGGCGGCCAGGTCGTCTTCACCACCGGCGCCCGGGGCGGGGTCTACGAACGCTACGGGGAGTTGCTGAAGGAGCAGCTGGGCCGCGACCTGCCCGAGGTGGACGTGACCCTCGTGCCCAGCCAGGGCTCGGTGCAGAACATCGAGCGGCTGGTCTCCGGCGAGGCATCCTTCACCATCGCCGCGGCCGACGCGGTCGCCGCCTACGTCAACTCCGGCGGAGAGGGCGCCGACCGGCTGCGGGCCTGCGCGCGGCTGTACGACGACTACATCCAGCTCGTCGTACCGGCCGACTCGCCGGTGCGCGCCGCCGAGGACCTGGAGGGGCTGCGGGTCGGACTCGGGCAGCGGCGCTCAGGCGTCAACCTGATCGCGGGCCGGCTGCTGAAGGCCGCCGGCCTGGACCCCGACGAGGACGTCCAGCCGGTGCTCCGGGGCATCGACCGGATGCCGGAACTGCTGGTCCGCGGGGAGCTGGACGCCTTCTTCTGGTCGGGCGGGCTGCCGACCGGCGCGATCGAGGAGCTCGCGGAGGCCATCGAGATCCGCCTCGTCCCGCTGGGCGACCTGGTGCCGGCGCTGCACGCGCAGGAGCCGCGGACCCGCTCCTACCGGGCGGCCCTGATGCCCTCCGATGCCTATCCGGCCGTCCAGGACGGCAAGGCCGTGGAGACGATCGCGGTGGCGAACCTGCTGGTCACCGTGGACGGCACGGACGCCGCGCTGACCGAGGGGGTGACCCGCTCGGTGATCAACAGCCGGGACCGCATCGGCCGCGAGGTCCACGCCGCGCAGAGGGTCGACCTGCGTACGGCCATCTACACCCATCCGCTCCCGCTGCACCTGGGCGCCGAGCGCTACTACCGCTCCGTGAAGTCCTGATCCGGGCCCGGGAGCCCGTCCCGGACGGGCCCGGGACGGACGCGGGGCGCCCGGTGGCGCCACGGCTGCGGTCCGCTCGGAGCCTTGGAGCGTCACCCCGCGTCCGGCGCGTTCCGCGGCAGGTCGATCACCACGCGCAGGCCGTGCGGTTCGTTGTGGGCGAAGGAGATGTCCGCCCCGCCGGCGGCGAGCAGCGCGCGGGAGATGGACAGGCCCAGGCCGGAGCCGGAAACGTTCTGGTGGCGGCCGCTGCGCCAGAAACGGTCCCCGATCCGGTTCAGCTCGTCCTCGGTGAGGCCGGGCCCGTGGTCGGCGACCTCGACCGCCACCCGTCCGCCGCCGGCGGTGACGGTGACGGTGACCGACTCCCCGGCGGGGGTGAACTTCACCGCGTTGTCCACGACCGCGTCCAGCGCGCTGGAGAGCGCGACCGGGTCCGCCCAGCCGGTCACCGCGCCCTGCCCGGCCGCGCGCAGCTCCACCCCCTCGCGGTCGGCCACCGGACGCCAGGCGGCGACGCGTTCGGCGGCGAGCGCGGCGATGTCGGTCAGTCGCAGATCGGCGGGCGTGTGCTCGGCCAGCGCGAGGTCGAGGAGGTCGTCGAGCACCCGGGCCAGCCGCTTGCCCTCGGCCCGTACCGAGGCGATCTCCTCGTTGTCCTCGGGCAGCTCCAGGGCCAGCAGGTCGATGCGGAGCAGCAGGGCGGCCAGCGGGTTGCGCAGTTGGTGGGAGGCGTCGGCGACGAAGGCCCGCTGCTGCTCCAGGACGGTCTCGACGTGGTCGGCCATCTCGTTGAAGGACCGGGCCAGGCGCTGGAGTTCCGGCGGCCCGCTCAGGGCGGCCACCCGGGAGGTCAGCCGTCCGGTGGCGATGTCGTGGCTGGCCTTGTCCAGTACACGCACCGGTTTGAGAACCCAGCCGGTCAGCCGGACGGCGACGGCGACGGCGACGAGCATGGCGGCCGCCTCCCCGGCGGCCAGCGGCAGCCAGTCGTGCAGGACGCGCGAGCGCATCGGCCCGGTGGGGGAGTCGGTGAGGACGACGGCGACGACGTCGCCGTCGCGGACGACCGGTGAGGCGACCGCGATCCGGCCGTCCTGCCAGGGCCACACCTGGGGCGGATCGTGGCTGCGGCGCCCGGCCAGGGCCTCGGCGAAGGCCGCAGCGCCCTCCCCCTGGCGCGGGGGCCGCCAGGCCGCCGGGGCCGCGGCCATCGTGCTGCCGTCGCGGTAGAAGACGCCGGCCCTGATGCCGTACAGGTCGTGGTACCGGCCGAGTTCGTCGCGCAGCGTCGCCAGCCGCTCGTCCTGCTGGCGGGCCTCGGCGGTGGTGGGGCTGCGGGCCGGGGGGCGGGTGGTGACGTACTGGGCCAGGGAGGCGAAGCGCGCGGTGTCGTCGATGCGGTCGATGACGACGTTCTGCTGCTCGGCGGCGGCCATGCTCGCGGCGAGCGGGAAGCCGAGGGCGAGCAGGACGCCGGCCATCAGGGCGATGAGGAGGGCGAGGAGGCGTGTGCGCACGGCGGGCGGTCCTCTTTCGTCCCGGCCCCGGCCTCAGCCGGCGGGGGCGACGAGCCGGTAGCCGACTCCGCGCACCGTCTCGATCAGGGCGGGCAGGGCCAGCTTGGAGCGGAGCGAGGCGATGTGCACCTCCAGGGTGCGGCCTGTGCCCTCCCAGTTGGTGCGCCACACCTCGCTGATGATCTGCTCACGGCGGAAGACGACGCCGGGGCGCTGGGCGAGCAGCGCGAGCAGGTCGAACTCCTTGCGGGTGAGGGGGACCGCCTCACCGTGCACCGTGACCCTGCGGGTGTCGGTCTCGATGGTCAGCGCCCCCAGACGCAGCTCACCGGTCCCCGCGCCCGGGGCGCTCGCGGTCTCCCCGCCCGCGGCGCGGTCGGCGCCCGGGTCGCCCGGTGCGCCGGCCGGAGCGGTGGGGGCGGTGGGGGCAGTGCGGCGACTGACGGCGTGGATCCGGGCGAGGAGCTCGGCGGTGTCGTACGGCTTGACCACGTAGTCGTCGGCGCCGAGGTTGAGGCCGTGGACGCGGGAGCGCACATCGGCCCGCGCCGTGACCATGATCACCGGGGTGCTGGTCAGCCGCCGGATGCGTCCGCACACCTCGAAGCCGTCGATGTCGGGCAGGCCGAGATCGAGCAGCACCACGTCGAAGGGCGGCGCGGCGCCGTCCGGGAGCAGGCGCCGCAGTGCCTCCTCGCCTCCGCGGGCGTGCACCACGTCGAAACCGTGCCGGGCGAGCACGGCGGACAGCGCCGCGGCCACGCGGTCGTCGTCCTCGACGAGCAGCAGTCTCATGGCCCCTCTTCTCCCCCGGTGCTCCCCCGCGCGCCTCCCCGGCCCCTCACGGGCGTGGCAGTCATCCACCCCGATCCGGCCCGGCGCGTCAAGACCCGACGGGCCGCAGCCCGCACGAACCCCTACGTTAAGCAGCCGATACGCCGACCGGTGAACCTTTAGGGCGATACATCCCTTTGCGGCTGAATCGTTATGCTCAAGTTCAGCTCAGATGGGATGACGCTGCTCAACGGTGGTCACTAAGGTCCCCTCAACCGACGAGGACGGAGCGAATGACGCCGATGAGCAACGTATCGGTGACCAAGGACGCCGCACCGACGGCGGAGAACCTGGTCGTCCTGGACAATGTCAACAAGCACTTCGGTGCCCTGCACGTCCTTCAGGACATCGACCTGACCATTGCGCGGGGCGAAGTCGTCGTCGTCATCGGGCCCTCGGGGTCCGGGAAGTCCACGCTGTGCCGCACCATCAACCGCCTGGAGACGATCGACTCCGGGACGATCCTGATCGACGGCAAGCCCCTGCCCGCCGAGGGCAGGGAACTGGCCCGGCTCCGCGCCGACGTCGGCATGGTCTTCCAGTCGTTCAACCTCTTCGCGCACAAGACGGTGCTGGAGAACGTCATGCTGGGCCAGCTCAAGGTCCGCCGCGCCGAGAAGAAGGCGGCGGAGGAGAAGGCCCGCTCCCTGCTCGACCGGGTGGGCGTGGCCAACCAGGCCGACAAGTACCCCGCCCAGCTCTCCGGCGGTCAGCAGCAGCGCGTGGCCATCGCCCGCGCGCTGGCGATGGACCCGAAGGTGATGCTCTTCGACGAGCCGACCTCCGCGCTCGACCCCGAGATGATCAACGAGGTCCTGGAGGTCATGCAGCAGCTCGCGCAGGGCGGCATGACGATGATCGTCGTCACCCATGAGATGGGCTTCGCCCGCTCCGCCGCGAACCGGGTGGTCTTCATGGCCGACGGGCGGATCGTCGAGGAGGCCACTCCCGACCAGTTCTTCAGCAACCCGCGCAGCGACCGCGCCAAGGACTTCCTGTCGAAGATCCTCCACCACTGATCCGGCAACGGCTCAGCGGACCTTTGCACGATACGACTCCAGGGATGTTCACCATGACCCTCCGCAAGTCCGGCCTCGCGGCCGCCACCGCCGTCGTCCTCGCCCTGACCGCCACCGCGTGCGGTGGCGGCGGTGACAGCGGCTCCGACGGCGACAAGATCACCATCGGCATCAAGTTCGACCAGCCGGGCCTGGGCCTGAAGACGCAGGACGGCGAGTACACCGGCTTCGACGTGGACGTGGCCAGGTACGTCGCCAAGGAACTGGGCTACGACGAGAAGGACATCACCTGGAAGGAGGCTCCCAGCGGCGAGCGGGAGAACATGATCTCCAACGGTGATGTGAAGTTCATCGTCGCCACCTACTCGATCACCGACGAGCGCAAGGAGCGGGTCGACTTCGCCGGTCCGTACTTCATCGCCCACCAGGACTTCCTGGTCCGTGCCGACGACGACTCCACGTGGAACCAGGACGAGCTGAACACCAAGGAGCTGAAGCTCTGCTCGGTCACCGGCTCCACCTCCGCGCAGAACGTCAAGAACAAGTTCGCGCAGAAGGCCGACCTGCAGGAGTACGGCGGTTACTCGGAGTGCCTGACCGGCCTGGAGAACAAGGCCGTCGACGCCCTGACCACCGACGACTCCATCCTGGCCGGTTACGCGGCGCAGAAGGAGCACCAGGGCAAGTTCAAGCTCGCCGGCCTCAGCCTCAGCGACGAGTCCTACGGCATCGGCCTGAAGAAGGGCGACACCGAGCTGCAGAAGCAGATCAACGACGCCCTCACCAAGATGGTCGAGGACGGCTCCTGGGAGAAGGCCGCCGACAAGCACTTCGGTCCGGCCAACTACGACTACGAGCCCGCCCCGGAGATCACCGAGAAGAGCTGACGACGGCAGGCGCGGCGCGCCGCCCCCGAACGGGCGGCGTGCCGCGCCTTCCGACGCCGTCCGACGAGACGCCATCCGACGAGGCGAGAGCGCGGGAGAACGTGTTCGACTTTCTTGATTCCGGGCAGTACGACGTGCTCGGAGCCTTCTGGGTGACGGTGCAGCTCACCTTCTACTCGGCGATCGGCTCCCTGGTCTGGGGGACGATCCTGGCCGGTATGCGGGTCAGTCCGACGCCGCTGATGCGGACCTTCGGCACCGTCTACGTCAACGCCGTGCGGAACACCCCGCTGACGGTGATCATCGTGGCCACGTCCCTGGGCCTGTACCAGACGCTGGGAATCACACTGGCCGGCGGCGACTCCAAGGAGATCGGTTTCCGGCTGGCGGTGCTCGGCCTGATCGCCTACCACGCCACCTTCGTGTGCGAGGCGCTGCGCTCGGGCATCAACACGGTGCCCGTCGGCCAGGCGGAGGCGGCGCGCGCGCTGGGACTGGGGTTCTTCCAGGTACTGACCCTCATCATCCTCCCGCAGGCGTTCCGGTCGGTCGTGGCGCCCCTGGCGAACGTGCTGATCGCCCTGACCAAGAACACCACGGTGGCGGCGGCCATCGGCGTGTCGGAGGCCGCCCTGCTGATGAAGGAGATGGTGGAGATCGAGAGCGACGCCATCTTCCTGGTCTTCGCGGTCTTCGCCTTCGGGTTCGTTGTCCTGACCCTCCCGACCGGCATGCTGCTGGGCTGGGTGAGCAAGCGCGTGGCGGTGAAGCGATGAGTGACCTGTCCGTTCTCTACGACGCGCCGGGGCCGCGCGCCAAGGCCCGCAACCTGGTCTACTCGGCGGTCTTCCTCGTCCTCCTCGGGCTCGTCCTGTGGTGGGTCCTGGACACGATGGCCGGCAAGAACCAGCTCGCCGCGGAGAAGTGGAGCCCGTTCGTCACCGACTCCCGGGTGTGGACGACGTATCTGATCCCCGGGCTGCTGAACACCCTCAAGGCCGCGGTGCTGGCCATCGTCATCGCCCTCCCGCTGGGCGCCCTGCTCGGCATCGGCCGGCTGTCGGAGCACCGGTGGGTCAGCCGGCCGGTCGGCACGGTGGTGGAGTTCTTCCGCGCCATCCCGGTGCTGCTGATGATGGTCTTCGCCAACCAGGCGTACGCGCAGTTCACCGACATCGATTCCGAAGTGCGCCCGCTGTACGCCGTGGTGACCGGTCTGGTGCTCTACAACGCCTCGGTCATCGCCGAGATCGTGCGGGCGGGCATCCTGTCCCTGCCCTCGGGCCAGACGGACGCGGCCAAGGCCATCGGCATGCGCAAGAGCCAGATCATGATCTACGTGCTGCTGCCGCAGGCGGTCACGGCGATGCTGCCGGCGCTGGTCAGTCAGCTCGTGGTGATCGTCAAGGACACCGCCCTGGGCGGCGCGGTGCTCGGCTACGCCGAACTCCTCAACCAGACGCGGGTGATCACCGCCAACTACGGCGCCAACACCATCGCGGCCCTCACCGTGATCGCGCTGATCTTCATCGTGCTGAACTTCCTGCTCACCAGCTTCGCGAGCTGGCTCGAAGGACGGCTGCGGCGCGGCAAGCGGTCCACCGGCGCCGTGCTGCACGGCGGCGCCGACACGGAGATGGAGTTCGACGAACCCCACATCGAGCCCCGCACACGGAAGTAGCCGCGCACCGCGCCCGCCTTCCGCGCCCGCTGCGCACCCGCTGCCTGTGCCCCCGTCGCTTGACGGGGGCACAGGCAGTAGGTTGCATACGATGTGTGATCGTGTACCGGGCTCCATCGGCTCCACCCCCTCTTCCCTCCCCGGACCGTGAGAACTGCGAGGGCCGCCCGTCGTGGACCCGGTGATCGTCGTCGGCGCGGGACCTGCCGGACTGGCGCTGGCACTGGCGCTGGCGCGTCACGGTGTGCCGTCGGTGGTGCTGGACGGCGGTGACGGCGAGGTGGAGCAGCGCACGGCGCGCACCTGCGTCCTGCGGCCGGACACGGCGGCGTACGCGGCGACCCTGGGCGGCGCCCGGTGGGCGGCGTGGCGCACCGAACGGCGGCGGCAGCCGGTGCGGCGGGTCGAACTGGACCCTCTGACCTCGCCGGTGCACATACAGCAGTACGCGCTGGAGCGGGGCATGCGGGCCGCGCTGGAGCGCGAGCCACTGGCCGAGATCGTCACCGGGGCCCGCCTGGACGAGCTGCGGCAGGACGAGCGGGGGGTCTCGGCGCACACCCGCGGCGCTCCCGGCTCCGCCGGCACCTGGTGGCGGGGCAGTTATCTGGTGGGCTGCGACGGCGCCCGCTCCACGGTGCGCAAGCTGCTGGGGATCCGCTTCCCCGGGCGCACCTCCGTCGAGCGGCACGCGGTGGCGGCCCTGCGCGTGGAACTGCCCTGGGACGGTGAGGCGCTGCTGCACCGCGACGTGCCCGGCGGCGAGAGCGAGGTGGTGGCGCGCCCGCTGCCGAACGGCGTGTGGCGGCTGGACTGGCTGCTGCCGCCGCGCGGCGATCTGGTCACTCCGGACGCGCTGCTGGCACGGATACGCGACACCCTGGCCGCATGGTGTGAGGAGGCCCCTCCCTACGAACTGCTGGACACCGGTGTGCACATCGCCCATCAGCGGCTGGCGCGTCACTGGCGCTCGGGCCGGGCCTTCCTGGCCGGGGACGCGGCGCATCTGCTGGGGGCGCTGGGCACCCAGCCGGTCGACGAGGGGTTGCGGGACGCGGTCAATCTGGCCTGGAAACTGGCGCTGTGCCTCCACGGCCGGGCATCCGGGGAACTGCTCGACAGCTACGAGGCCGAACGGCGCGGCGCGGTGGGAGCCCGGCTGCGCGCCCTGGACCAGGCTCTGCCACTGGTACGCGGGGGCGGAGGACTGCGCACCCTGCTGTCCGGCGCCTCACGAGGGCATCTGGAACTGCTGACGGACGGGCATCTGGGCCGGGGGCCGCTGGGCGCGTCACCGTGCTACGGACGTTCGCCGCTGGCGCCGGGGCAGGACACCGTCCCCGGAGCGCTCACGGTCGGGACCGAGCCGGGATCACCTGTGCGGGACGTACCGGTGACGGCCCTGGACGGAGCGCGAGGGCGTCTGTGGGAGCGGCTGGGCAGTGAGCTGCTGGTGCTGCTGGTCGCGCCGGGCACCCATGTGTGGGACAGCCGCCACTGGCTGTCTGCCGGGTTGATGCCGGAGCTGGCCGCCGTGGTGGAACGGCTGCCGGTGCCCGCGGAGCTGCTGGTGGCCGAGAGCTATCCGGGCGCGGTCGCCCATACCGCCCTGGTGATCCGCCCGGACGGGCATCTGGTCACCGCTCTGCCCGGTGCCCGGACCGGCGAACTGCGCGCCTGCGTCGAGGCGGTACGCGGCGCCCTGGCCGGGGAGGCGGGCGCAGCGGATCCGTGATCCTGCCGGCCAGTACCGCACGGTTCAGTCCGCGTCGTACAGCGGGTACTCCTCCACGTCCTCCCCCTCCGCTTCCAGTGCCTCCCTCACCACCCGGAGGGCGAGCCCCTCGGGGTAGCCCTTGCGCGCCAGCATCCCGGCGAGCCGACGCAGCCGCCTGTCACGCTCCAGTCCCTTGGTGGCACGCAGTTTGCGCTCCACCAGGGCTCGGGCGGTCCGCTCCTCGCGCTCCGGGTCCAGTTGCTCCACCGCGTGGTCGATCAGTTCGGAGTCCACGCCCTTGTGCCGCAGTTCCCGGGCGAGGGCCCGTCGGGCGAGGCCCCGGCCGTGGTGGCGGGACTCCACCCAGGCATCGGCGAACGCCGCGTCGTCGATCAGCCCGGCGTCCTCCAGCCGGGAGAGCACCGACTCGGCGACGTCCTCGGGGATCTCCCGCTTGCGCAGTGCCTCGGCGAGTTGCCCACGGGTGCGCGGCGTTCCGGTGAGCAGGCGCAGGCAGATCGCCCGCGCCCGCTCCTCCGGATCCGCCGGTGGCTCCCCCTGACGCCCCGCCACGGCTCAGCTCTTGGCCGCTGCGGTGCTCTTGACCGCCTTGGCGCGCGTCGCCGGTGCGGGCACCGTCTTCGCCGCCGCGGCCGGGGCGGCCTCGGCTCCGGCCGCGTCCGCGCCCGGCTCGCCCTCGGGGGCCTCGGTCTTCGGGCCGATGCCGAGCTTCTCCTTGATCTTCTTCTCGATCTCGTTGGCCAGATCGGGGTTGTCGCGCAGGAAGTTGCGGGCGTTCTCCTTGCCCTGCCCCAACTGGTCGCCCTCATAGGTGTACCAGGCGCCCGACTTGCGGATGAAGCCGTGCTCCACCCCCATGTCGATCAGCCCGCCCTCCCGGCTGATCCCGATGCCGTAGAGGATGTCGAACTCCGCCTGCTTGAACGGCGGGGCCACCTTGTTCTTGACCACCTTCACCCGGGTGCGGTTGCCCACCGCCTCCGTGCCGTCCTTGAGCGTCTCGATCCGGCGGATGTCCAGCCGCACCGAGGCGTAGAACTTCAGCGCCCGGCCACCGGTGGTCGTCTCCGGCGACCCGAACATCACGCCGACCTTCTCGCGGAGCTGGTTGATGAAGATGGCGGTGGTCTTGGACTGGCTGAGCGCACCGGTGATCTTGCGCAGCGCCTGGCTCATCAGCCGCGCCTGCAGACCCACATGGGAGTCGCCCATCTCGCCCTCGATCTCCGCGCGCGGCACCAGGGCCGCCACCGAGTCGATCACGATCAGGTCCAGCGCGCCGGAGCGGATGAGCATGTCGGTGATCTCCAGCGCCTGCTCGCCGTTGTCGGGCTGGGACAGGATCAGGGAGTCCACGTCCACGCCCAGCCGCTTGGCGTACTCCGGGTCCAGGGCGTGCTCGGCGTCGACGAAGGCGACCGTGCCGCCCATCCGCTGGGCGTTGGCCACCGCGTGCAGGGTCAGGGTGGTCTTGCCGGAGGACTCCGGCCCGTAGACCTCCACCACCCGGCCGCGCGGCAGGCCGCCCACGCCCAGGGCGACGTCCAGGGCGGTCGACCCGGTCGGGATCACCTCGACGGGCTCGTTCGGCCGCTCGCCCAGGCGCATCACGGCGCCCTTGCCGAACTGCCGTTCAATCTGTGCGAGCGCGGCGTCGAGCGCCTTCTCGCGGTCGTTTCCTGCCATGGGTGCCACCCGGTTCGCTTGAGTCGATCGCTTCACATCAAAAGACGCTAGCGCCTGCCACTGACAATCGGCCCGGACACCGTTCCCAGCAGCCCGGCTCCTCAATGAGAATGGCTGTTCGATTTTTGTGTCAAGTTGCCCCACCTCCCTGTGGAAAACCGGGAGAACCCGGGAAACCAGCAGCTCGGAAGTGCTTCGTACGGCCGGGCGCCAGGCCGCGCCCGGCCGCTTCGAGGCTCACTCACCTCAACTCGGCGGGCACGTCCACGGCCACGCAGACCGCGCGCCAGACCTCCTTCGCCCCCCACCCCGCCTCCAGGGCCTCGTGGACCGTCCGGCCGCCCAGCTCGGACATCACGTGATCGCGTGCGAAGGAGTCGGCGTACGCCTCACCGAAGTGGGCCGCCATCCGCTCCCAGAAGACCGTCAACCGCATGCCCCCCAGTATCCGCCCACCCGGACGGAGGAGCCGGGCGGCCGGGCGGGGAACCGGCCTACCCCAGGGCCCGCAGCCCCGCGGTGACCAGGACGGCGGCGGCCACCACCACCAGGAAGGGCGCGCGCAGCACCAGTGCGACCGCCGCCGCCGCGAGGCCTCCCGCGCGGGCGTCGGCCACCAGCGCGCCGCCCTCGCCGCCGAAGGTCTGCTGTGCGGTGAGCGCCGCCAGCAGCGCCACGGGCAGCAGGGCCGCCAGCCGCCGCACCAGCGGGCGCTCCAGCGCGCCGGCCGGCACCGACAGCCCGAGCAGCTTGACGAGGTAGCAGCCGACGGCCGTCGCCCCGATCGCGATCCACACGCCCTCCGGGCTCATCGGACCTCTCCTCCGTTCCGCCGTCCGGCCCGCCGCCCCCGCGCCAGCAGCACCAGGGGCGCGGCGAGCGCCGCCACCAGCACCGGGACCCCGGCCGGAAGGACCGGCAGGAGACCAAGTCCCAGCAGCACCGCGAGCCCGGCCGTGGCGCGCTCGGCCGCCGTGCGCAGCATGGGCGCCAGCAGCGCCAGGAAGACGGCCGGGCCCGCGGCGTCCAGCCCCCAGGCGGCGGTGTCGCCGAGCGCGGCGGCACCCAGCGCGCCGAGCAGGGTGGTCAGGTTCCACAGCAGGTAGAGGCTGATGCCGGTGACGGCGAACCCGATCCGCGCCGCACGGCGGTCCCGCTGGGCGAGGGCGACCAGGGACGTCTCGTCGATGACCAGGTGGGCGGCCGCCGGCCGCACCGCGCGCGGCAGCCGCAGCAGCGAGGACAGCCGCAGCCCGTAGAAGGCGTTGCGGGTGCCGAGGAAGAAGGCCCCGGCAGCGGCGGTGAGCGGGCTGCCGCCCGCGGCGAGCGCGCCGACCAGGGCGAACTGCGAAGCGCCGGTGAAGACCAGCAGGCTGAGCGCACAGGTCTGCGCGAGACTCAGCCCGGCTCCGGCGGATGTGACCCCGAAGGCGAACCCGGACAGGCCCACGGCCACACCGACGCCGAGGGCGTCGCGGACCACGGCCCTGTCGTCACCGCGGTCGTCACCGCGGTCGTCACCGCGGTCGCCGGCGGACGGCGGTGCGGTGGAGGCGTCCCCCCCGGCCGGGCGGGCCTGGGCGGCCCGGAGGGCCTGGGCGGTCTGAGTGGTCTGGGCCGTGGGGGCGGTCTGGGGCGTCTGGTTCCTCTCGGGCACGGCGCGATGCTAGGCGCGGCCCTCCCGCCCGGTCTTGTACGTTCTTGCGCGTTCGCGCTGGTAGGCGCCGGGCGGCACGCCGACGATCCGGTGGAAGTGCCGTCCCAGGTGCGGCTGGTCGGTGAAGCCGACGGCGACGGCCGCCTCGGCCGGCGGCGCCCCCTCCTCCAGCAGCCGGCGGGCGCGGCGGACCCGGGCACTGGTCAGCCAGGCGTGCGGCGGCATGCCGTACCGCTCGCGGAAGGCACGCAGCAGCGAGAACGGGCTCGTCCCCAGTTCCGCGGCGAGCACCTCCAGAGTGGGCGGCTCCGTCATCCGCTCCAGGAGGATCTCGCGGGCGCGCGCCGCCTTGCACGCGCCCGCCGTGCGGACCGTACGCGCGGGGAGCGCGGCGCCGTTCCGGTGCAGCAGCCGGGTGACGGCGACCCGCAGCAGGGTGTCGGCGGCCAGTGCGTTGCCCTGCTCGGCGGCCCGGTGCACCTCGGTGATCAGGCGCGCGGCCTCCGGGTCGTGCACGACGGGCTCGGTGAACCCCGCGGTGCCCCGGATGGCCGTCGTCTCGGCGGCGACGGCCGCGACCGTGCGCGAGGAGGTGTAGAGCGTGGCGTACGCCCAGCCCTCCGGGACACCGGCGCGCGCGGTGTGCGCCACCTCCGGGTTGATCATGACGACGGCCCCGGCGCCGGCCCGCTCCACGCCCTGCGGCAGCCCGATCTCCTCGACGCCGCCGGTGACGGCGGCGAGTACGTAGCCGTCGTGGGCGTGCTTGGGGAAGGTGTGCCGTATGTACCGGGCGCGCAGCAGGTCCGTGTCCGGCAACCGGTCGTACCGCCAGTGCCGCGCCCACTCCTCCGTGCCCATGTCCTCCATTGTGCGGCCCTCCCGCGAGGCCTCCGCCGCGGCTCCGGCCGCGGGGCCGCTGCGGGGGCCGCTGCGGGGGCCGGAGCCGGGAGGCCGGTACGGGGATGTCAGTGAGGGGGTGCACGATGGAGGCCATGGACCGGTCACCGGCTCTCGACGCGTTCTCCCCCGCGACCCGCTCCTGGTTCACGGGGGCCTTCCAGGCTCCCACCGCCGCCCAGGAGGGCGCCTGGCGGGCGATCGCCGAGGAGCGCGACGTCCTGGTCGTCGCGCCGACCGGCTCCGGCAAGACCCTGGCCGCCTTCCTCGCCGCCCTGGACCGGCTGGCGGCCACGCCGCCCCCGGCCGATCCGGCCCGCCGCTGCCGTGTGCTGTACGTCTCACCGCTGAAGGCCCTGGCGGTGGACGTCGAGCGCAATCTGCGCAGCCCGCTGACGGGCATCCGCCAGGAGTCGGTGCGGCTGGGGCTTCCCGAGCCCGACGTCCGCGTCGGCGTCCGCTCCGGCGACACCCCGCCAGCCGAGCGCCGCGCGCTGGTCCGGCGCCCGCCGGACATCCTGATCACCACGCCCGAGTCGCTGTTCCTGATGCTCACCTCCGCCGCCCGCGAGGCCCTGCGCGGAGTGGAGACGGTGATCCTGGACGAGGTGCACGCCGTGGCCGGGACGAAGCGCGGCGCGCACCTGGCGCTCTCCCTGGAGCGTCTGGACGAGCTGCTGGACCGCCCGGCCCGCCGCATCGGGCTGTCGGCGACGGTGCGGCCGGTGGACGAGGTGGCGCGCTTCCTCTCGCCCCGCCGCGGCGCGCACGTCGTGCAGCCGCCCTCGGGCAAGGAGTTCGACCTGTCGGTCGTGGTGCCCGTGCCGGACATGGGCGAGCTGGGCGGCTCGCCGGTGCGGGACGCGGGCGGGGAGGGGCCCGGCGGCCAGGGGGACCGGCCGTCCATCTGGCCGTCGGTGGAGGAGCGGATCGCCGACCTCGTCCAGGCCCACCGTTCCACCATCGTCTTCGCCAACTCCCGGCGCCTGGCCGAGCGGCTGTGCAACCGGCTCAACGAGATCGCCTACGAGCGGGCCACCGGCGAGCCCGTCCCCGAGGGGCACTCGCCCGCCGAGCTGATGGGGGGGTCGGGAGCCTCGGGGGGCGCGCCGCCGGTACTGGCCCGCGCCCACCACGGCTCGGTCTCCAAGGAGCAGCGGGCACAGGTCGAGGAGGATCTGAAGGCGGGACGCCTGCCCGCCGTGGTCGCCACCTCCAGTCTGGAGCTGGGCATCGACATGGGCGCGGTGGACCTGGTGATCCAGGTCGAGTCGCCGCCCTCGGTCGCCTCCGGGCTGCAGCGGGTGGGCCGCGCCGGGCACCAGGTGGGCGCGGTCTCGGCCGGGGTGGTCTTCCCCAAGTACCGGGGCGACCTGGTGCAGTCCGCGGTGGTCACCGAGCGGATGCGCGAGGGCGCCATCGAGGCCCTGCGCGTCCCCTCCAACCCGCTGGACGTGCTGGCGCAGCAGATCGTCGCCATGGCCTCCATGGACACCTGGGACGTCGACGAGCTGCTCGCGGTCGTGCGGCGCGCCGCGCCCTTCGCGTCGCTGCCGGAGTCGGCGTACACCGCCGTGCTGGACATGCTCGCCGGGCGCTATCCCTCCGACGCCTTCGCCGAGCTGCGTCCCCGCCTGGTGTGGGACCGCGTCGCCCACACCGTCGCCGGCCGCCCCGGGGCCCAGCGGCTGGCGGTCACCTCGGGCGGGACGATCCCCGACCGCGGTCTGTTCGGCGTCTTCCTCGCCGGCTCCGACCCGAAGAAGGGCGGCGGACGCGTCGGGGAACTGGACGAGGAGATGGTCTACGAGTCGCGGGTGGGCGACGTGTTCACCCTGGGCACGACCAGCTGGCGCATCGAGGACATCACCCGCGACCGCGTCCTGGTCACCCCCGCCCCCGGCGTTCCCGGGCGGCTGCCGTTCTGGAAGGGCGACCAGCTCGGCCGCCCGCTGGAGCTGGGCCGCGCGCTGGGTGCGTTCCTGCGCGAGATCGGCGGACTGGCCCCGGAGGCGGCCCGGGAGCGGCTGGCGGCGGCCGGGCTGGACGGGTGGGCCGTCGACAACGTCCTGGCCTATCTGGACGAGCAGCGGCAGGCCTGCGGACACGTCCCCGACGACCGGACGATCGTCGTGGAGCGCTTCCGCGACGAGCTGGGCGACTGGCGGATCGTGGTCCACTCCCCCTTCGGCGCCCAGGTGCACGCGCCCTGGGCGCTGGCGCTGGGAGCCCGGCTCGGCGAGCGGTTCGGCATGGACGCGCAGGTCATGCACGCCGACGACGGCATCGTGCTGCGGCTGCCCGACACCGATCTGATGGGCTTCGACCTCGGCGCGGACTTCGGCGCGGCTCCGGCCCCGGGCTCCGCGAACGCCCCGGACCACGACCCGGACCAGCCTCCCGTCGGCGCCGCCGACGTCCTGTTCGACCGCGACGAGGTGGAGCGGACCGTCACCGACCAGGTCGGCGGCTCGGCCCTGTTCGCCTCCCGCTTCCGCGAGTGCGCCGCCCGCGCCCTGCTGCTGCCCCGCCGCGATCCCGGCCGGCGCACACCGCTGTGGCAGCAACGCCAGCGTGCCGCCCAACTGCTCCAGGTGACCAGTGAGTTCGGATCGTTCCCGATCGTCCTGGAGGCGGTGCGCGAGTGCCTCCAGGACGTCTTCGACGTACCCGGACTGGCCGAGCTGATGGGTGATGTCGAGTCGCGCCGGGTGCGCCTGGTGGAGGTCACCACACCCGAGCCCTCCCCGTTCGCCCGCTCCCTGCTGTTCGGATACGTCGCCCAGTACCTGTACGAGGGCGACTCCCCGCTCGCCGAGCGCCGCGCCGCCGCGCTGTCGCTGGACTCCCGGCTGCTGGCCGAGCTGCTGGGCCGTGCCGAGCTGCGCGAGCTGCTCGATCCGGAGGTCCTGGCCGAGCTGGAGCGCGAGTTGCAGTGGCTGCCCGGCGACGGCTCCGGCGACGGGGCCGGCGGGGTTCCCCGGGTCAAGGACGCCGAGGGCGTCGCCGACGTACTGCGCCTGCTGGGCCCGCTCACCGGCGACGAACTGGCCGAGCGGGGCGCCGAGCCGCAGTGGGCGAGGGAGCTGGAGCACGCCCGTCGCGCCATCCGCGTCCGTATCGCGGGCCGCGAGCACTGGGCGGCCGTCGAGGACGCGGGGCGGCTGCGGGACGCGCTGGGCGCGGCGCTGCCCGTCGGTGTGCCCGAGGCCTTCACCGAGCCCGTGGCCGATCCGCTGGGCGACCTGCTGGCCCGGTACGCCCGCACCCACGGCCCGTTCACCACCGCGCGGGCCGCCGAGCGCTTCGGTCTGGGCACGGCGGTCGCCGACGGCGCCCTGCACCGGCTGGCGGCGGCCGGCCGGGTGGTCCGGGGCGAGTTCCACCCCTCGGGAATCGAGCAGGAGTGGTGCGACACGGGTGTGCTGCGGCGGCTGCGCCGCCGCTCCCTGGCCGCGCTGCGCCAGGAGCTGGAGCCGGTGCCGCCCGCCTCGCTCGCCTTGTTCCTGCCCCAGTGGCAGCATCTGGGGGCCGAGGCCGGCGGGCTGCGCGGCGTCGACGGGCTGCTGCGCGCCGTCGAACAGCTCCAGGGCGCCCCCGTGCCCGCCTCCGCCCTGGAGAAGCTGGTCCTGCCGTCCCGCGTCGCCGACTACCACCCGGCGATGCTGGACGAGCTGACCGCCGCCGGAGAGGTCCTCTGGGCGGGTGCGGGCGCGCTGCCGGGCAAGGACGGCTGGGTCCGCCTCCACCTCGCCGACAGCGCCCCGCTGCTGCTGCCCGACGCCCTCCCGCTGGAGCCCACCCCGCTCCACCGGGCTGTCCTGGAGGCGCTCTCGGGCGGGTACGGCCTGTTCTTCCGGCAGATCGCCGACCGGGTGCGCGCCACCGGGCACGAGGCGTCCGATGCCGAGCTGGCCGAGGCCGTGTGGGACCTGGCCTGGTCCGGGCGGCTCACGGGCGACACCCTCACCCCGCTGCGCGCCCTGCTCGGCTCCGGCCGCACCGCGGGGGCCACGGCGCACCGCGCCAGGCGGAGCACCCCCCGCGGCCGGTACGGCTCCCCCGTCCCCCTGCCTCCCGTCGCGCCGGCCGGTGCCTCCCGCCGTCCCACCGCCTCCCGGAACGGCCCTCCGACGGTCGCCGGCCGCTGGTCGCTGCTGCCCGACCGGGAGACCGATCCCACTCACCGGGCCCACGCCCTGGCCCGCACCCTGCTGGACCGGCACGGCGTGGTCACCCGGGGCGCGGTCGCCGCCGAGGGGGTCGAGGGCGGCTTCTCGGCCGCCTACCGCGTGCTGTCGGCCTTCGAGGAGAGCGGCCGGGCCCGGCGCGGCTATGTGGTGGAGGGGCTGGGTGCCGCCCAGTTCGCCGTGGACGGCGCGGTGGACCGGCTGCGCGCGATCAGCACGGCCCGCGAGAAGCCCGAGGGCACCCGCCCGCGCACCGCCGTACTCGCCGCCGCCGATCCCGCCAACGCCTACGGGGCCGCCCTGCCCTGGCCCGATCCGCCCTCCCCCGCCGCGGCCGCCGACGGCGGACCGGCCCCGGGCAGGGCGGCCGCGGCCCACAAGCCGGGCCGCAAGGCGGGTTCCCTGGTGGTGCTGGTCGACGGCGAGCTCGTCCTCTACCTCGAGCGCGGCGGCAGGACGCTGCTGGCCTGGCGGACCGAGGGGCCGTCGCTGAACGCCGCCGTCGAGGCGCTGGCCGGGGCCGCGCACCGCGGGATGCTGGGCACTCTGACCGTGGAGCGTGTCAACGGCTCCCCGGCCCTGGGCTCCCCCGTCGGCGCCGCCCTGGAGGCCGCGGGCTTCCACGCGACCCCGCGCGGGCTGCGGTTGCGCGCATGACGGCGTGACGGTGCTGCGGCAGGAGGCCCGGGACTCGCGGGGACCGAGGAGGCGCGGGACGCGTAGGGGCCGGGACGGCGGGAAGCGGTCGAGGAGCGGACGCCGAAAGCGACGGACGGGAGAGGAGCGGCCGGGTGCCCGAGGGAGACACCGTCTGGCGCACCGCCCGGCAGCTGGACAGGGCGCTGTCGGGAGCGCCCCTCGCCCGCTGCGACCTGCGCGTGCCCAAGCTCGCCACCGTCGACCTCACCGGACGCGAGGTGCTGGAGACCGTCGCGCGCGGCAAGCACCTCCTCACCCGCTTCGAAGGCGGTCTGACGCTCCACTCCCATCTGCGGATGGACGGCGCCTGGCGCGTCTACGCATCCGGCCGCCGGTGGAGCGGCGGCCCCGGCCACCAGATCCGCGCCGTCCTCGCCACCGCCGCCCAATCGGCCGTGGGGTACCGCCTCCCCGTCCTGGAGCTGCTGCGCACCGCCGACGAGGACGGGGCCGTGGGTCATCTGGGCCCGGACCTCCTGGGCCCCGACTGGGACGAGGCGAAGGCCCTGAGCCGCCTGCTGGCGGATCCCGCCCGCCCTGTCGCCGAGGCCCTGCTGGACCAGCGCAACCTGGCCGGGATCGGCAACGTCTACGCGGCGGAGCTCTGCTTCCTGGGCAGGGTGACGCCCTGGCTGCCGGTCGGCGAGGTCCCCTCCCCCGGGCGTCTGACGGCTCTGGCGAAGAAGCTGCTGGAGGTGAACAAGGCCCGCACGCTCCGCGTCACCACCGGCGACGTGCGCGCCGGCCGGAACCTGTGGGTGTACGGCCGTGCGGGGAAGCCGTGCCCGCGCTGCGGCACGACCGTCCGCACCTGGGTGCCCGGGCCCTCCACCACCCGGCGCGTGGCGTACTGGTGCCCCGGCTGCCAGACGGGGCCCCCGCCCCCGCCGCTCTGAACGAGGGATCCGCACGTCCGGACGGCGAATCGGCCCGAGCGGCGGCCGGATCACGGTCCGCCGCCGCGCCCGGCGGCGGACTCGCCCGGCGACGCCGCGGGCCCGGCCCGGACGCGGGATACGCGTCCGGGCCGGGCCCGCGGTGGTTCTCTCGCGGGGTGTGCCCGCGCCGCACCGGTCAGGCGGCGACGACGTCCACGGCCTCCGTCGGCGCCTTGATGGTCACCCGCTCCCCCGATCGCTCCGTGACGGACGTCACGGTGACCGGGTTGAGAACGGGACGGCGCATCGGCGCGGGGACCGTGTCGCTCGCCGCGGACTGCGCCAGCTCCGCGAGCGCCAGCTCGTCGCTGACCTCCCGCATCAGCTCGGACATCCGCACGTCCAACGCCTCGCAGATCGAGGCGAGCAGTTCGGAGGAAGCCTCCTTCTGCCCCCGCTCGACCTCGGAGAGGTAGCCGAGCGACACCCGGGCGGACGAGGAGACTTCGCGCAGGGTACGGCCCTGGCGCTGGCGCTGCCGACGCAGCACGTCACCCAGCAGGCGACGGAGCAGAATCATCGGTGGCTCCCTCCTAGGACCGCTGACCCGGATCCTTCTTGCCCCACCGTACCGCCTTGGGCCGCGGCCGTGCGGGGAGCGATGCTGTGTTCACTCAGGGCTGCAAACATCCATTCCCCCCACTGTGTTCCGTATCCTTTGCCGGCGCATTTTCCATGAGTTCGCTCAAGAGCAACTGGATGACGGCCCGTACGCTCCCGTCGCGGATCTCCGCCCGGTCGCCGTCCAGGCTCAGTCTCAGCGCCACGCGGCGGACGCCCCCGCCGGCCTGCTGCGACCCGGCCGGCGCGTCCACCGCGTCCGCCGCACCGGAGGCGTCCGGTCCGGCGACCGCCACATAGACCCTGCCCACCGGCTTGCCGTCCTGCGGCTCGGGGCCGGCCACCCCGGTGGTCGCCACTCCCCAGTCCGTGCCCAGTACGCGTCTGACGCCGACCGCCATCTGCCGGGCCACCTCGGCGTCGACCGCGCCCCGTTCCCGCAGCAGTTCCCCGTCCACCCCGAGGACCTCGTGCTTGACCTCGGTGGCGTAGGCGGTGACCGAGCCCCGTACGGTCGCCGAGGCGCCGGGAGCGGCGGTCAGTTCGGCCGCGACGAGCCCACCGGTCAGCGACTCGGCCGCGGCGACGGTCTGGCCGCGGTCCGCCAGCAGCTTCAGCGCCTGCGCGGTGATCCGCCTGGTCTCGTCGGCACCGCCGTCGGGGCCGAGCCCGGGCTCGGCCTCCCTCTCACCGCTCATCGGCGCGCTCCGCCGCCAGACCTGCCCGCCGCAGGACCAGTGCCTGCCGCACGTAGTCCAGCCCGGTGCCGACCGTCAGCGCCACGGCCGCGGCCATCACCCACCAGCGCAGTGTGGCGAGCGGCCCGGTCAGGGCCAGGATGTACATGCCCACGGCGACGCCCTGGGTGAGGGTCTTCATCTTCCCGCCCCGGCTGGCCGGGATCACGCCGTGCCGGATCACCCAGAAGCGCATCAGGGTGATGCCGATCTCCCGGAAGAGGATCACACCCGTGACCCACCAGGGCAGGTCGGAGAGCGCCGACAGGCAGATCAGCGCCGCACCCATGATCGCCTTGTCCGCGATCGGATCGGCGATCTTGCCGAAGTCGGTGACCAGGTCGTACCGCCGCGCCAGTTCGCCGTCGAAGAGGTCGGTGATCATCGCGATGGAGAAGGCCGCCCAGGCGAAGGCGCGCCAGACCGGGTCGTGCCCCCCGTCGGCGAGCATCAGGAACACGAAGGCCGGCACCAGGAGGAGCCTCACCATGGTGAGGATGTTCGCGATGTTCCACAGGCTCACCGTGCGGACCGCGGCGGTCTTCCGTCGCGCCATGGCTCCACCACCCGCTGCTGAGGCCGGGATGTCCGTCATGCGCCCGCCTCCTCACTACTCTCGGAGCACCCCCAGACGACGTCCGGGGGCGGCTCGGCAACGAGATCCACACCCTCGGTCGCCACCACCTTCGCTTCGACCATCTGTCCCACGGAGAGCTGCGAGGAGCCGGTGAGACCGGTGAGGAACGTCTGCCCGTCGGTCTCAGGGGCCTGGTGCGCCCCGCGCCCGACCGGGCCGTCCTCTCCGTCCACCGACTCGACCAGTACCCGTACGGTCTCGCCGACGCGCTCCTCCGCGCGCTGCGCGGTCAGCTCCTCGGCGAGCCGCGAGACGCGGTCCAGCCGCTCGGCCACCGTCTCGGGGTCGGTCTTGTCCTCGTAGGTCGCCGCTTCGGTACCTTCCTCGTCCGAGTACCCGAAGACTCCGATCGCATCCAGCCTGGCCGCGACCAGAAAACGCTCCAGTTCCGCGAGGTCCGCCTCGCTCTCGCCGGGGAAGCCCACGATGAAGTTCGAGCGGACGCCCGCCTGCGGCGCCCTGGCGCGGATGGTGTCCAGCAGTTCGAGGAAGCGGTCGGTGTCGCCGAAGCGCCGCATGGCGCGCAGCACGCCCGGGGCGGAGTGCTGGAAGGAGAGGTCGAAGTAGGGGGCGACCTTCTCCGTGCCGGTCAGGACGTCGATCAGCCCGGGCCGCATCTCGGCGGGCTGCAGGTAGCTCACCCGGATCCGCTCGATGCCGTCCACCGCGGCCAGCTCCGGCAGCAGCGTCTCCAGCAGGCGGATGTCGCCGAGGTCCTTGCCGTAGGAGGTGTTGTTCTCGGAGACCAGCATGACCTCCTTCACCCCCTGCTCCGCCAGCCAGCGGGTCTCGCCCAGCACGTCCGAGGGGCGCCGGGAGACGAAGGCTCCGCGGAAGGAGGGGATGGCGCAGAACGAGCACCGGCGGTCGCAGCCGGAGGCCAGTTTCACCGAGGCGACCGGGCTGCTGTCCAGCCGCCTGCGCAGCGGCGCCCGCGGGCCCGAGGCCGGGGCCACCCCGTCGGGCAGGTCGGCGGGGGACGAGCCGGCCGCGGCTGCGTCCCCGTGCCCGGGCAGCGCGACGGCGGCGCCCTGCCGCTCCGCCGGGCTGATGGGCAGGAGCTTGCGGCGGTCCCTCGGGACGTGGGGGACGTGGGCGCCGCCGGAGAGGATGGTGCGGAGGCGGTCCGAGATGTCGGTGTAGTCGTCGAAGCCGAGCACCCCGTCGGCCTCGGGCAGCGCCTCGGCCAGTTCCTTGCCGTAGCGCTCGGCCATGCAGCCGACCGCGACCACGGCCTGGGTGCGGCCGTGGTCCTTGAGGTCGTTCGCCTCCAGCAGGGCGTCTACGGAGTCCTTCTTGGCGGCCTCGACGAAGCCGCAGGTGTTGACGACGGCGACGTCCGCGTCGGCGGCTTCCTCGACGAGCTCCCAGCCGTCCGCCGCCAGACGGCCTGCGAGCTCCTCCGAGTCCACCTCGTTGCGGGCGCATCCAAGGGTGACGAGGGCGACGGTGCGGCGTTCGGGCATGGGCTTAAGCCTACTTCGTTCCACCCGGCCCACCCGCCGCCAGGGTCATCACCCCTGCTCCGGGTCCCCCTTGGTGTAGCTGACGCGCTGCACCTGGCCGACTTCGCCGACCTTGTCGACCTCCTTGCCGTTGACGAAGAGGGTGACCGCACCGGCGTTGCCGAGCACCAGGTCGATCCGCTTGTCGTCGGTGAAGGTCCTGGAGTCGCCGTCCTGGAGGACGCCCTCCTCCAGCAGCCGGCCGTTGTGGGCCTCGGCCGAGAACCAGCTCTTGCCGTCCTCGGCGACCAGCTTGACCGTGACCTTGTCGGCGGGCGCGGCGGCGATGGCGCTCTCGGAGACGGACGGGTCCGGGTCGGGCTCGGCGGGCTTGGCGGGATCCGGCTCGCCGGCGGGATCCGGCGACGGGCCGTCCTGGGCCACCGGGGTGCGCGCCGGCTCGTCACCGCCGCTGAAGAGGGTGAAGCCGACGAAGCCCACCACGGCCACGATCGCGGCGACCATGGCGGCGGTCCAGTTCGGGCGGCTCGGCTCGGGACGGATGCGTTCGGCCTCGAAGAGGGCGGCCGCGGGGGTGGGCGCCGGACGGCCGCCGTGCTCGGCGTCGTACTGCGCCACCAGCTCGTCCGGATCCAGACCGACGGCCTTGGCGAGGGTGCGGACATGACCGCGGGCGTAGACGTCGCCTCCGCATCGGGAGAAGTCGTCCTGTTCGATGGCGTGCACGATCGGGACGCGCACACGGGTGGTCGCACTGACCTCGTCCACCGTCAGTTGCGCGTCGATACGGGCCTTCTGGATCGCCTGACCGACCGAAGGCCGGTCTTCTGGGGGAGAGTTGCCGATGGACACGGGGGCGCCTTTCGAGCGTGAGCCACCTGCTGGGTGTTCAGTCTAGAGGGGGTGCGGAAGGGTGGGGCAAGCGGGCGGAGGGAGTCTGTCCGCCATAGGGATGGCCGTGCCACCCATCGGTGAACACCGACCGCGTGCTCCCTCACGTTGACGTTTTGCCAGGGAGAAGGGTTGCCTAGCTCATTCCTACGAGTGAGTTTCCCCGCGAATCATCGCGAGTACGTCCTCCAGCTCGTCGGGCTTGACCAGAACGTCCCGCGCCTTGGAGCCCTCGCTGGGGCCGACCACTCCGCGCGACTCCATCAGGTCCATCAGCCTGCCCGCCTTGGCGAACCCCACGCGCAGCTTGCGCTGGAGCATCGAGGTGGACCCGAACTGCGTGTTGACCACCAGCTCGGCCGCCTGGCACAGCAGGTCCAGGTCGTCGCCGATCTCCTCGTCGATCTCCTTCTTCCTGCCCTGCCCGACCGTGACGTCGTCGCGGAAGACCGGGGCCATCTGCTTCTTGCAGTGCGCCACGACGGCCGCGACCTCCTCCTCCGTCACGAAGGCGCCCTGCATACGGGTGGGCTTGCCGGCCCCCATCGGCAGGAACAGTCCGTCGCCCTTGCCGATCAGCTTCTCGGCGCCCGCCTGGTCGAGGATGACCCGGCTGTCGGCGAGCGAGGAGGTGGCGAAGGCCAGGCGCGACGGCACGTTCGCCTTGATCAGACCGGTGACGACGTCGACGGAGGGGCGCTGGGTGGCCAGCACCAGATGGATGCCCGCCGCCCGCGCGAGCTGGGTGATCCGCACGATCGCGTCCTCCACGTCGCGCGGCGCCACCATCATCAGGTCGGCCAGCTCGTCCACGATGACCAGCAGGTACGGGTAGGGGGCGAGCTCGCGTTCGCTGCCCTCGGCGGCCTTGACCTTCCCCGCGCGCACCGCGGCGTTGAAGTCGTCGATGTGGCGGAAGCCGTAGGCGGCCAGGTCGTCGTAGCGCAGGTCCATCTCGCGTACGACCCACTGCAGCGCCTCGGCGGCCTTCTTGGGGTTGGTGATGATCGGGGTGATCAGGTGCGGGATGCCCTCGTACGCGGTCAGCTCCACCCGCTTGGGGTCCACCAGCACCATCCGGACGTCCTCCGGGGTGGACCGGATCATCACCGAGGTGATCAGGCAGTTGATGCAGGAGGACTTCCCGGAGCCGGTCGCGCCCGCCACCAGGATGTGCGGCATCTTCGCCAGGTTGGCCGTGACGTAGCCGCCCTCGACGTCCTTGCCGAGCCCGACCAGCAGCGGATGGTCGTCGCCGGCGGCCTCCGCCAGGCGGAGCACGTCGCCGAGGTTGACCATCTCGCGGTCGGTGTTGGGGATCTCGATGCCGACCGCCGACTTGCCGGGGATCGGGCTGATGATCCGCACGTCCGGGCTGGCGACGGCGTAGGCGATGTTCTTGGCCAGTGCGGTGATCTTCTCGACCTTCACCGCGGGGCCGAGCTCCACCTCGTAGCGCGTGACCGTCGGGCCGCGGGTGAAGCCGGTGACGACGGCGTCCACCTTGAACTCGGAGAAGACGGTCGTCAGCGACTCCACGACCGCGTCGTTGGCGGCGCTGCGGGTACGGCCCGGCCCGCCGCGCTCCAGCAGGTCCAGCGAGGGCAGCGCATAGGTGACGTCCCCGGCGAGCCGGAGCTGCTCGGCACGCGGCGGCAGGGGGTCGGCGGGCGGCTCGGCCGGCGCCTTGGTCAGGTCCGGTACGGAAGCGGTCCGTTCCTTCCGCTCCGGGCTCTCCCGCTCCGCGCTCCCCCGTTCCCCGCTCTGCCGCTCGCCCCCGCCGTCCCGCTCGGCGCGGACCGAGCTGGTGAGGTCGGCGACCAGCGGCGAGGGCTGTACGCCGTGCAGGACGGCGCCCTCCAACTGGGCCGCCGCGGCGGCGGCCACGTCCACCGCGCCCGGGGAGCCGTCCGGGGTACGCGCGGCCCGGGGGGTGCGGCGGGAGCGGCGCCGGCCGTCCAGCGCGTCCTTCTCCGCCTGGAACGCGTCGTCGCCGTCCTTGCGCAGCCTCGCCCGTCGCGGCCGGGGCTCCTCCTCGCCGTACGCATCGCGGTCGGCGTACCCTTGCGGCCCGCCGCGGGAATCGGTGTCCTGCGCCACCAGCCCGAGCCGCACGCCCAGTTGGCGCAGCCGCTGGGGGACGGCGTTGACGGGGGTGGCGGTGACGACGAGCAGCCCGAAGACGGTCACCAGCAGCAGCAGCGGTACGGCCAGGGCCGCGCTGACGGTGAGGACCAGCGGCTGGGAGACGGCCCAGCCGATCATGCCGCCCGCGTCCCGTACCGCCTCGTGGCCCTCACCGCGCCCCGGCGAACCGCAGGCGATGTGCACCAGCCCCAGCACGCCGACGGCCAGCGCGGACAGCCCGATGACGATGCGTCCGTTGGCCTCCGGCTTCTCCGGATGCCGCATCAGCCGCACCGCGACGGCGCCCAGCAGCACCGGCGCCACCAGGTCCATACGGCCGAAGGCTCCGGTCACCAGCATCCCGACCAGATCGCCCACCGGCCCCTGCAGGTTGGACCAGGTGCCGGCCGCGACCACCAGGGCGATGCCCAGCAGCAGCAGCGCCACCCCGTCCTTGCGGTGCGCCGGGTCCAGTCCCCTGGCCCCCCGGCCCACGCCGCGCAGCAGCGCCCCGACGGCGTGCGCGACCCCGAGCCAGACGGCCCTGACCAGCCGGAAGACGGCGTTGGTGGGAGAAGGCGCGGGTCTGGGCGGGACCTTCGCCGCCCTCCCCGGCGCCGGTTTCCTGGGCGCGGCAGACCTCGGTGCCGGGGCCTTCCTGGCGGGAGCCTTCTTGGCGGGCGCCTTCTTGGCGGCCTTGCCGGACGTACGTGAGGCCATGGTGCCGAGATTACCCGCGAGAGCCCCTCAAGACACGGACGCCCGTGCGGTCGGCGGGACGGGGGCGTGCCCGGCCCGCGGCACACGGGACCCGGCCGGGACTGGGCGGGGTGACCCCCCGTCGGGCCGCTCGCACACCTGGCGGCGGGTCAGTTCTGCGACGGGAGCGAGGCCGGCCGTCCGTCGTTGCCCGGCTCCAGCGCGTCCAGCGCCCGCCGCAGGCCGGTGAGCTTGCGCTCCAGGTGCGCGGCCGTGGCGACGGCCGCGGCGTCCGAGGACTCGTCCAGGTGCTTGGACAGCGCCTCGGCCTGCTCCTCCACCGCCGCCAGCCGCGCGGAGAGTTCGGCCAGGAGGCCCGAGGGCTCCGTCCCCTTGTCGCCGTCCTCGCCGGAGCGCCGGCCCTCGAGCTGGAGCCGCAGCAGGGCCGCCTGCTCACGCAGCTGAACGTTCTTCATGTACAGGTCGACGAAGACCGACACCTTCGCCCGCAGAACCCACGGGTCGAACGGCTTGGAGATGTAGTCCACCGCGCCGGCCGCGTAGCCGCGGAAGGTGTGGTGCGGACCGTGGTTGATGGCCGTGAGGAAGATGATCGGGATGTCCCGGGTGCGCTCCCGTCGCTTGATGTGGGCGGCGGTCTCGAAACCGTCCATGCCCGGCATCTGCACATCCAGCAGGATGACCGCGAAGTCGTCCGTGAGCAGCGCCTTGAGCGCCTCCTCCCCTGACGATGCCCGTACCAGCGTCTGGTCCAGCGCGGAGAGGATGGCCTCCAGCGCCAGCAGATTCTCCGGTCGGTCATCGACCAGGAGGATCTTGGCCTTCTGCACCATGGCCCGTCCTCCTCGCCCTGGCAGCGCTCTGGACGCCGCCACCGGCAACGACTCCTTTGCGCCGCCCGTTCTTGTGCCGGTCATGGTAGCCCCACCTCGCGGCCCACCACACCCTGTCACCGAGATGTCACTGTGCACGTACCTGAAACGCTGTGAGAGACCCGAAGGTTCCCCGATTGCTGCATTTCCACACCTAATGCGTCGCACTTCACCGGCACGCCGCCGACCACGGAACCATCGCACATCACTCCCCGCGCATCCACCGCGCCATGACGGACAGCAGATGATCGGTGTCCACCGGCTTGGTGACGTAGTCGGACGCCCCGGCCTCGATGCTCTTCTCCCGGTCGCCCTTCATCGCCTTCGCCGTCAGCGCGATGATCGGCAGCCCGGCGAACTGCGGCATCCGCCGGATCGCCGCGGTCGTGGCGTACCCGTCCATCTCCGGCATCATGATGTCCATCAGGACGACCGCCACGTCGTCGTGCTGCTCCAGCACCTCGATGCCCTCGCGCCCGTTCTCGGCGTAGAGCACCTGCAGGCCGTTCTGCTCCAGCACGCTGGTGAGCGCGAAGACGTTGCGGATGTCGTCGTCGACGATGAGCACCTTCTCACCGCCGAAGGCGCCCCGCGGACGCTCCTCCGCCCTCCGGGAGGTGTCCTGCCACACCTCCCCGCCGCTCTCCGGCTCCTGCGGCGGGGGCTGCTTCCGCGGCATGGGGGGAACCTGCCGTCGGCGGGAGGCGAGGGCCGCAGCGGCGCGCTCGGCGGCGGGCACGTCCAGGGTGCCGCCCGCCTCCCGGGCCTGCTCCTCCTCGGCGCCGGAAGCCCCGGACGCCCCGGACGCGGCGGAGGGAGCAGGGGCCCCGGACCCGCCGCCCGGCTCCCCCTCGGCCGCGGGAGCGGGAGCGGGCGCGGCCTCCCGGGAGCCCTCCCCCGGCTGCGGGTGGCCCTGGGGCGGCAGGTCGCCGGCGGTCAGGGGCAGGTAGAGGGTGAAGGTCGAGCCGCGGCCCGGCTCACTGACCGCGTGGATCTCGCCGCCGAGCAGCCGCGCGATCTCGCGGCTGATGGACAGCCCCAGGCCGGTGCCGCCGTACTTGCGGCTGGTCGTGCCGTCCGCCTGCTTGAACGCCTCGAAGATCACACGCATCTTGCTCTGCGCGATCCCGATGCCGGTGTCGGTCACCGAGAAGGCGATCAGGTCGGAGTCGGGGTCGCGCAGCGAACCGTGCTCCAGCATCTGCTCGCGGATCGACTCCGGCACGTCCGCCCCGGCCGAGCGGATCACCAGCTCCACCGCACCGCTGTCGGTGAACTTCACCGCGTTAGACAGCAGGTTGCGCAGCACCTGCAGCAGGCGCTGCTCGTCGGTGTGGAGGGTGGGGGGCAGTTCCGGCGAGACCCGCACGGAGAAGTCGAGCCCCTTCTCCGCGGTGAGCGGCCGGAAGGTCGCCTCCACGTAGTCCACGAGCTGCACCAGCGCGATACGGGTGGGGCTGACGTCCATCTTGCCGGCCTCGACCTTGGACAGGTCCAGGATGTCGTTGATCAGCTGGAGCAGGTCGGAACCGGCGCCGTGGATCGTCTCGGCGAACTCCACCTGCTTGGGCGAGAGGTTCCCCTCGGCGTTGTCGGCCAGCAGCTTGGCGAGGATCAGCAGCGAGTTGAGCGGGGTGCGCAGCTCGTGCGACATGTTCGCCAGGAACTCGGACTTGTAGCGCATCGAGACCGCCAACTGCTCGGCGCGCTCCTCCAGGACCTGCCGGGCGTCCTCGATCTCGGAGTTCTTGATCTCGATGTCGCGGTTGGTCTTGGCCAGCAGCTCCGCCTTCTCCTCCAGCTCCTCGTTCGATGCCTGCAGGGCCCGCTGGCGGCTCTCCAGCTCCACCGACCGCTCCTGGAGCTGCTCGGCCAGCTCCTGCGACTGCCGCAGGAGCACCTCGGTCTTGGTGTTGACGCTGATGGTGTTGACGCTCGTGGCGATCATCTCGGCGATCTGGCTCAGGAAGTCCTTCTGGATCTGGGTGAAGGGCTGGAAGGTGGCCAGTTCGATGACGCCGAGCACCCTGCCCTCGAAGAGCAGCGGCAGCACGATCACCTGGGCGGGCGGCGCCTCGCCGAGCCCGGAGGCGATCTTCAGATAGCCGGGCGGCGCGTGCTCGACGAGGATCGTGCGCTTCTCCTCGGCCGCGATGCCCACCAGGGACTCACCGGGCAGGAAGGTCGTGGGCATGGTGCCCGGGGAGTAGCCGTAGGTGCCGATCATCCGCAGCTCGTACGAGCCGTCCTCGCTCGCCCCCACCCCGAGCTCCGGGCCGCCGCCGGTCGGGGCGGCCACGAAGAACGCGCCGTGCTGGGCGGAGACCACCGGGGTCAGCTCGCTCATGATCAGCCGTGCCACGTCCTCCAGGTCGCGGCGGCCCTGCATCAGACCGGAGATACGGGCGAGGTTGCCCTTGAGCCAGTCCTGCTCCTGGTTGGCGAGCGTGGTCTCGCGCAGCGTGGCGATCATGGTGTTGACGTTGTCCTGGAGCGCCAGGATCTCGCCGGCGGCGTCCACGTCGATCTTCACGTTGTGGTCGCCGCGGGTAACCGCCGCGGCGACCGCCGCGATGGCGCGCACCTGACGGGTCAGATTGCCCGCCATCTCGTTCACCGACTCGGTGAGGTCCTTCCAGGTGCCCGAGACGCCGTCGACCCGCGCCTGGCCGCCCAGCTGCCCCTCGGTGCCCACCTCACGGGCCACCCGCGTGACCTGCTCGGCGAACGAGGAGAGCTGGTCCACCATCGTGTTGATGGTGGTCTTCAGCTCCAGGATCTCGCCGCGCGCGTCGATGTCGATCTTCTTGGTGAGGTCGCCCTTGGCGATCGCGGTGGTGACCATCGCGATGTTGCGGACCTGGCCGGTGAGGTTGGAGGCCATGGAGTTCACGGACTCCGTCAGGTCCTTCCAGGTGCCCGACACCCCGGGCACCCGCGCCTGGCCGCCCAGGCTTCCCTCGGTGCCCACCTCGCGCGCCACCCGCGTCACCTCGTCGGCGAACGACGACAGGGTCGTCACCATGGTGTTGACGGTGTCGGCGAGCTGGGCGACCTCGCCGCTGGCCTCCACGGTGACCTTCTTGGTCAGGTCGCCGTTGGCGACCGCGGTGGCGACCTGGGAGATGTTGCGGACCTGGCCCGTCAGATTGGACGCCATCAGGTTGACGTTCTCGCTCAGGTCCTTCCAGATGCCGGTGACGCCCGGCACATGGGCCTGACCGCCGAGGATGCCCTCGGTGCCCACCTCACGGGCCACCCGAGTGACCTGCTCGGCGAACGAGGAGAGCTGGTCCACCATCGTGTTCACGGTCGTCACCAGGGCGAGGATCTCCCCCTTGGCGTCGACGGTGATCTTCTTGGACAGGTCGCCCCGGGCGACCGCGGTGGTGACCTCGGCGATGTTCCGCACCTGCGAGGTGAGGTTGTTCGCCATGCCGTTGACGGACTGGGTGAGGTCCTTCCAGGTACCCGAGACCCCCTCCACCTCGGCCTGGCCGCCGAGGATGCCCTCGGTGCCCACCTCGCGCGCCACCCGAGTGACCTGCTCGGCGAACGAGGAGAGCTGGTCCACCATCGTGTTGAGGGTGTTCTTCAGCTCCAGGATCTCCCCGCGCGCGTCCACGTCGATCTTCTGCGACAGATCGCCCCGCGCCACCGCCGTCGCGACCTGGGCGATGTTGCGGACCTGGGCCGTGAGGTTGCCCGCCATGCCGTTGACCGAGTCGGTCAGGTCGCGCCACACCCCGGCCACGCCCGGCACCTGCGCCTGGCCGCCCAGCCGCCCCTCGGTGCCCACCTCGCGGGCCACCCGGGTGACCTGGTCGGCGAAGGCGGAGAGCTGGTCGACCATCGTGTTGATGGTGTTCTTCAGCTCCAGGATCTCCCCGCGCGCGTCGACCTCGATCTTCTGCGACAGATCGCCCCGCGCCACCGCCGTCGTCACCTGCGCGATGTTGCGGACCTGGGAGGTGAGGTTGCCCGCCATGAAGTTGACGGAGTCGGTCAGGTCCTTCCAGGTGCCCGAGACGCCGTCGACCCGCGCCTGGCCGCCCAGCCGCCCCTCGGTGCCCACGTCCCGGGCCATCCGGGTCACCTGCTCGGCGAACGAGGACAGCTGGTCGACCATGGTGTTGACGGTGTTCTTCAGCTGGAGCATCTCGCCGGAGACGTCCACCGTGACCTTCTGCGACAGATCGCCGTTGGCGACCGCCGTCGTCACCTGCGCGATGTTGCGGACCTGGCCGGTGAGGTTGCGGAACGCGGTGTTCACCGAGTCGGTGAGGTCCTTCCAGGTGCCCGCCGCCCCCGGCACCTGCGCCTGGCCGCCGAGCTCGCCCTCGACGCCGACCTCCCGGGCGACCCGGGTGACCTCGGAGCCGAAGGCGGAGAGCTGGTCGACCATCGTGTTGACGGTGTTCTTCAGCTCCAGCATCTCGCCGGAGACGTCCACCGTGACCTTCTGCGACAGATCGCCGTTGGCGACCGCCGTCGTCACCTGCGCGATGTCCCGCACCTGCGCCGTGAGGTTGCGGAACGCGGTGTTCACCGAGTCGGTGAGGTCCTTCCAGGTGCCCGCCGCCCCCGGCACCTGCGCCTGGCCGCCGAGGATGCCCTCGGTGCCCACCTCGCTGGCCGCGCGCGTCACCTCGTCGGCGAACGTCCGCAGCGTCTCGGTCATCGTGTTGATGGTGTCGGCGAGCTGGGCCACCTCGCCGCGCGCGTTCACCGTCACCTTCTGCGACAGGTCGCCGTTGGCGACCGCGGTGGTCACCCGTGCGATCTCACGGACCTGGGAGGTGAGGTTGCCCGCCATCGTGTTGACGGAGTCGGTCAGGTCCTTCCACACGCCGCCGGCCCCCGGCACCCTGGCCTGGCCGCCGAGCTGGCCCTCGGTGCCCACCTCGCGCGCGACGCGCGTCACCTCGGACTGGAAGGCGGAGAGCTGGTCCACCATCGTGTTGACGGTGTTCTTCAGCTCCAGCATCTCGCCGGCCACGTGCACGGTGACCTTGCGGGACAGATCGCCCTTGGCGACCGCGGTGGTCACCAGCGCGATGTCGCGGACCTGGGCGGTCAGCCGGGACGCCATCGTGTTGACGGAGTCGGTCAGGTCCTTCCAGGAGCCGGACATGCCGCGCACCCGCGCCTGGCCGCCCAGCTTCCCCTCCGTGCCCACCTCGCTGGCTACGCGCGTCACCTCGTCGGTGAACGTCGAGAGCTGGTCGACCAGCCCGTTGACGGTGCGCCCCACCTTCAGGAACTCGCCGCGCAGCGGATGCGTCACCCCGCCCGGCCCCTGGACCCGCAGGTCCATGCGCTGCTCCAGGTCGCCCTCGGCCACCGCCGACAGCACCCGGCCGACCTCGGAGACGGGCCGCACCAGATCGTCCACCAGCGCGTTCGACGCGTCGATGGCCGTGGCCCAGGCCCCCTCGCAGGCACCGGTCTCCAGTCGCTCGGTCAGCTTGCCGTCCTTGCCGACCACCCTGCGCACCCGTGCCAGCTCGCTGGTCAGGTGGAGGTTGCGGTCGGCGACCTCGTTGAAGACCGCGGCGATCTCGGCCATCGGGCCGTCGCCGGCGACGGTGAGACGCTTGCGGAAGTTCCCGTCCCGCATCGCCTCCAGGGCGGTCAGCAGCCGGTTGACCGCGGCCACCTCAACCTCGATCACCCCGTTTGCCCGAGACCGTCCGTTTTTTGTGCGCGTGCTGGCGCCTCGCGCCGCTCCGCCAGACTGCACCGTGTCCCTCCCTCTGGGTCGAACGTTCCGCCCGGGCATTCACTTCGAGCCTTCCCAGTGTTTCACCATGGTGGAACCAGGCGATAACAGTTCGGCAGCATCGCACACCACCGACTGAACGCCTCAAGGGGGAAACACCCGCATCCGGGGCCCGCCGGTACTGCGAACGTAAGTAACCTGGCATCCGGCTGTCCATCCGCTCCGGCCCGCCGGGCGCGAAGGACACGTGGTCACGACGGGTATTCGAAGGGGCGCTGCGGTGGACGAGGCGAATGCCGGGCAGCGGCTGGCCGCGGCGGTGGGCGCCCAGCGGGGCCCCCTGCCGCCCGCGCGTACGGACGGCGACGACAGATCCATGGGGAGAACAGTGATCACGGCGCGAGCAGCGGCCACCTTCGAGCCGGTCGGACGCTCGGTCGCGAGTGCCCGCGCCTTCGTGCGCGACACCCTCCAGGGCTGGGGTCTGGCCGACATCGTCGACGATGCCGTCGTCCTCACCAGCGAACTGGTCACCAACGCCGTCGTCCACGCCGGCACCGCCGCCGACGTCCTGTGCCTGCGCGACGGCGACGGAAGCGTACGCGTGGAGGTCGCCGACCACTACCCCGACCGCGGGCTGCCCGTCCAGGACCTGGGCCACCACTTCGGCGACCCCGACCGCGAGGGAGGCCGCGGCCTGCTGCTGTGCGCCTCGCTCGCCGACCGCTGGGGTGTGGAGTACACCGCCGTCGACAAGCGCGTCTGGTTCCGCCTGGAGCTCCCCGAGCGCCCGGTCGGCACCCGCAGCGCCGGTCCCGCGCTCCCCGACAGCGCCCTGCCCACGACCGACACCCGGGTCCGCGTCGCCGTTCTGCAGGTCGACCGCGCCGGCGCCGTCTCCGCCTGGAACGACGACGCCCGCGAGCTGTTCGGCTACACCGCCGAGCAGGTCACCGGCAAGCCGCTGACCGATCTCGCCGCCTGGCCCCACACCCCCGGCATCGGCACCGGCATCGCCGAGGCCCTGGCCCTCTCCCGCTGGGAGGGCTCGTACGGCGTCCGCGGCTCGGACGGCCGCACCATCCCGGTCTACGCCTCCCACCTGCGCGTACGCGACGCCGACGGCGAACCGTCCACCGTGTGCCTGCTGGTGCGCGACCACGAGCGCGCGGTGCTGCAGTCCCCCGCGCGCGGTGCGGCGTCCGACTCCGCGGGTGCCCCGGAGAGCCGCGACCGGGCCGGCGCCGACCCCTTCGAGGTCTTCATCGGCTCCCCTCCCCCGGACGACCTCGACGGCCTCCTCCAGCGCACCGTCGAGCGCGCCCGCGACATGCTCGACGGCGACGCCGCCTTCCTGCTGCTGGCCACCGACGACGAGACCGAGCTGGAGGTCCGCGCCACCACCGGCCTGCCCTCCGCCCGCCAGCGCTTCGCCCGCGTTCCCGTCGAGGCGGGCAGCGGCCGCTACGGCTCGGCCCGGATGCCCTCGGTCCACGAGGACCTCTCCGCGGTCCCCGGTGCGGTCCCCCTCCTGGAGGGGACGGGGATGCGCTCGGTCGTCACCGTCCCGCTGAAGGTCGAGGGGCGGCTGACCGGCTCCCTGGGCGTCTCGGCCGAGGCTCCGGGCCGCTACACCAACGAGGAGGCCCTGCGGCTGCAGTTCGCCGCGGACCGGATCGCGCTCGCGGTGGAGTCCGCGCGCCTGACCGAACTGGAGCGGCTGCGCCGCGGCTCGCTGTCCTTCCTCGTCGAGGCGTCCGACCTGCTCGCCGGCACCCTCGACCGCGACCAGACGCTCGCCCTGATGGCCCAGATGACGGTCCCCACCCTCGCCACCTGGTGCGCCGTCTACACCATCGCCGACCAGTCCTCCGAGCCCGAACTCTCCTACGTCCTGCACGAGGACGAGGACCGCATCGACGGCCTCAAGGCCCTGCTGTCCAAGGTCCCCCCGCCCGACCCGGTGCCCACCCCGGGCGCGCGGGTGTGGACCGTCCCGGGCGACGCGGCGCACTCCGCCGCGCTGCGCACCTCCCTGCGCAGCCTGGGCCTGGACCAGAGCGGCCTCTCCCTCGACCGCCTCCCCGCCTCCATCTCCTCGAACGCCGCCGGCACCACCCTCGCCACCGCCGCCACGGTCGGCGGGGAGACGGTGGTGCTGCCGCTGGTGGCCCGCAACCGCGTCATCGGCATGCTCACCCTGGGCAAGCCGACCGAGGAGCGCTTCCGCCAGGAGATCCTGGAGCTGGCCGAGGACCTCTCCCGCCGGGCCGCCCTCGCCCTGGACAACGCCCGGCTCTACAGCGAGCGCACGGCCATCAGCCAGTCCCTCCAGCGCAGTCTGCTGCCGCCCGAGCTCCCCGACGTCCCCGGCGTCGAGGTGGAGGTCATCTACCGCGCCGCGGGCGAGGGCAACGAGGTCGGCGGCGACTTCTACGACCTCTTCCCCATCCGCGACGGCGCGTACGGCTTCGCCATCGGCGACGTCTGCGGCACCGGCCCCGAGGCCGCGGCCGTCACCGGGCTGGCCCGCCACGCGCTGCGCCTGCTGGCCCGTGAGGGCTTCGGAGGGCCGGCCGTCCTGGAGCGGCTCAACGCCGCGATCCTGGACGAGGGCGCCCGCAGCCGGTTCCTGACCCTGCTCTACGGCGAGCTGTGGCCTCAGCCGGAGGGCGGCGCCGTCCTCCGGGTCGTCTGCGCGGGCCACCCGCTTCCGCTGCGTCTGCGCCAGGACGGCACCGTCGAGCCGGCCGCCGAGCCGCAGCCGCTGCTGGGTGTGATGGACGACCTGGAGCTGTACGAGGAGACCGTCACCCTCGATCCGGGCGACGTCCTGCTGTGCGTCACCGACGGTGTGACCGAGCGCCGCGAGGGCGACCGCATGCTCGGCGACGACGGCCTCGCCGACGTCCTCACGACGTGCACGGGCCTGACGGCGGGCGCGGTGGCCGCGCGCATCATGCGCGCGGTGGAGCGTTTCGCCGCCGACGCGCCTTCCGACGACATGGCGATCCTCGCCATGCGCGTCCCCGAGTGACGGCGGCAGGCACACGCCTGTGGACCCGTACCGAAACAACGAGGCCCCCGCCTTGCGGCGGGGGCCTCGTTCCTTTCCGGAGCCCCAATACGGAATCGAACCGTAGACCTTCTCCTTACCATGGAGACGCTCTGCCGACTGAGCTATTGGGGCGAGCCAGCGGGATAGATCATACCTGAATCCCGGGGCATGGTTGACCACCCGGCCCTCCCGGTCGCCTCCGGGAGTCCTCTCCGCTTCTCAGCAGGCCGGTTCCATCAGCAGACCACCCAGTGCGTTGCAGGCGGAGACGATCCGCTGCAGCTCGCGGCGGGTCATCGACGCCTCCAGAGGCAGCGCCAGGCACTCCGCCGCCGCCCGCTCGGTCTCGGGCAGCCGGACGTCCGTCCGGAACTGCGGCAGGCGGTGCAACGGGGTCCTCACCGGCACGTGGCACCGTACTCCGCGAGCCCGCAGAGCGTGCTTGAAGGCGTCCCTGTCGGGCCGCCCGTTCCCCGGCACCCGCACCACGTACTGCTCGTACGTGTGGCGCACTCCGGCCGCGACGCGCGGGACGACCACACCGGTCAGCCTGGCGCTCAGGAACTCGGCGTGCTGCCTGCGCCGAACGGCCTCCACCGAGGGGACGGCAGCCGGCGCCCCTGACTCGACCACCTTCATCCCGTGGCGCTGCGCCAGGGCATGCAGACAGACCATGTCGGCCGGGTGGCCGAAGAGGTGCACGGGGACCACCGCGGCGGTCCGCTCGTTCACCGCCGCGGCGACGGAAGCGGGGTCGATGCAGAAGCTCCCGGGATCGATGTCGGCGAAGACTGGCAGTGCGCCGACCCCCCGTACCGCCGCCGCCACCTCGCTGTCGCAGTACGCGGGCACGACCACCTCGTCCCCGATACCTATGCCCTGCTCCTCGAGCCCGGCTCGCAGCGTGTCGCTCAGCGTCGTCGTCCCCATGCCGGAGATGCTGGCGGCGCCACGTGAACTCCCGGTTACACAAAGAAAAAAGGCCGTGGCCCCCGGAATTAACTCCAGGGGCCACGGCCCAATAATTGTTCGGCGGCGTCCTACTCTCCCACACGGTCCCCCATGCAGTACCATCGGCGCTGAAAGGCTTAGCTTCCGGGTTCGGAATGTAACCGGGCGTTTCCCTCACGCTGTGACCACCGAAACACCATGACACACACGCACCGCCGGCCAGACGGGTCGTGGTCTCAGAACCCACACAGTGGACGCGAACATCTACGGACAAGCCCTCGGCCTATTAGTACCAGTCAACTCCACCGGTCACCCGGCTTCCATCTCTGGCCTATCAACCCGGTCGTCTCCCGGGAGCCTTACCCCCTTCAAGGGGTGGGAGTCCTCATCTCGAAGCAGGCTTCCCGCTTAGATGCTTTCAGCGGTTATCCCTCCCGAACGTAGCCAACCAGCCATGCCCTTGGCAGAACAACTGGCACACCAGAGGTTCGTCCGTCCCGGTCCTCTCGTACTAGGGACAGCCCTTCTCAAGACTCCTACGCGCACAGCGGATAGGGACCGAACTGTCTCACGACGTTCTAAACCCAGCTCGCGTACCGCTTTAATGGGCGAACAGCCCAACCCTTGGGACCGACTCCAGCCCCAGGATGCGACGAGCCGACATCGAGGTGCCAAACCATCCCGTCGATATGGACTCTTGGGGAAGATCAGCCTGTTATCCCCGGGGTACCTTTTATCCGTTGAGCGACGGCGCTTCCACCAGCCACCGCCGGATCACTAGTCCCGACTTTCGTCCCTGCTCGACCCGTCAGTCTCACAGTCAAGCTCCCTTGTGCACTTACACTCACCACCTGATGACCAACCAGGCTGAGGGAACCTTTGGGCGCCTCCGTTACCCTTTGGGAGGCAACCGCCCCAGTTAAACTACCCACCAGACACTGTCCCCGATCCGGATCACGGACCCGGGTTAGACATCCAGCACGACCAGAGTGGTATTTCAACAACGCCTCCACACACACTGGCGTGCATGCTTCACCGGCTCCCACCTATCCTACACAAGCCGAACCGAACACCAATATCAAGCTGTAGTAAAGGTCCCGGGGTCTTTCCGTCCTGCTGCGCGAAACGAGCATCTTTACTCGTAGTGCAATTTCACCGGGCCTATGGTTGAGACAGTCGAGAAGTCGTTACGCCATTCGTGCAGGTCGGAACTTACCCGACAAGGAATTTCGCTACCTTAGGATGGTTATAGTTACCACCGCCGTTTACTGGCGCTTAAGTTCTCAGCTTCGCGGCGCCGAAGCACCACTAACCGGTCCCCTTAACGTTCCAGCACCGGGCAGGCGTCAGTCCGTATACCTCGCCTTACGGCTTCGCACGGACCTGTGTTTTTAGTAAACAGTCGCTTCTCGCTGGTCTCTGCGGCCACCCCCAGCTCACCGTGCAAGACGGATCACCAGGCGTGGCCCCCCTTCTCCCGAAGTTACGGGGGCATTTTGCCGAGTTCCTTAACCATAGTTCACCCGAACGCCTCGGTATTCTCTACCAGACCACCTGAGTCGGTTTAGGGTACGGGCCGCCGTGCAACTCGCTAGAGGCTTTTCTCGACAGCATAGGATCATCCACTTCACCACATCGGCTCGGCATCAGGTCTCAGGCTCTCGTGCCAGACGGATTTACCTACCTGGCGCCCTACACCCTTACCCCGGGACAACCACCGCCCGGGCTGGACTACCTTCCTGCGTCACCCCATCACTCACCTACTACCGGATCGGGCCGTCGGCTCCACCAGCACCGCACCCCGAAGGATGCGGGCGGCTTCACGGACTTAGCATCACCGGGCTCGGCCCTTGCGCTCCACAGCGGGTACCGGAATATCAACCGGTTATCCATCGACTACGCCTGTCGGCCTCGCCTTAGGCCCCGACTTACCCTGGGCAGATCAGCTTGACCCAGGAACCCTTGGTCAATCGGCGCAGGAGTTTCCCACT
>NZ_CP127170.1:1467500-3165000 GCF_046529545.1 Streptomyces sp. KL2
TCGATCAGGGCCAGGGTCAGCTTGGAGCCGATCAGCGGGATGTCCGGCTTCTCCCTCAGCAGGTACGGGACACCGCCGATGTGGTCCTCGTGGCCGTGGGTCAGGACGATGCCGTCGATGTCCTCCAGCCGGTCCCGCACGGAGCTGAAGTCCGGAAGGATCAGGTCGACTCCGGGCTGCTCCTCCTCGGGGAAGAGGACGCCGCAGTCGACGATGAGCAACCGGCCGCCGTACTCGAAGACGGTCATGTTGCGGCCGATCTCGCCGAGACCGCCCAGCGGGGTGACGCGCAGGCCGCCCTCGGGCAGTGGCGGCGGGGGGCCGAGTTCGGGATGCGGGTGGCTCAAAAGTCTCTCCTCACCACGCGCGCCACGCACCCTGGCGGGCACGTGGCGCGCGATCGTCGTGCACTTGCAGTTGTTGGTCCGTATCCAGTTGTGAAGTCTGTTTCAGAGCTGTACCCCGCCGGCGGCGAGATCGCGCTTGAGCTGCTCGGTCTCCTCCGGGGTCAGCTCGACGAGCGGCATGCGCAGGGGGCCTGCCGGCAGCCCCTGGAGCGCGAGAGCGGCCTTGGTGGTGATCACGCCCTGGGTGCGGAACATACCGGTGAAGACCGGCAGCAGCTTCTGGTGGATCTCCGTCGCCTTGGTGACGTCACCGCTGAGGTGGGCGTCCAGCAGCGCGCGCAGTTCGGGGGCGACCACGTGGCCGACGACCGAGACGAAGCCGACCGCGCCGACGGACAGCAGCGGGAGGTTGAGCATGTCGTCGCCGCTGTACCAGGCGAGTCCGCTGGTGGCGATGGCCCAGCTCGCGCGCCCCAGATCGCCCTTGGCGTCCTTGTTGGCCACGATCCTGGGGTGTTCGGCCAACCGGACGATGGTCTCGGTGTTGATGGGGACGCCGCTGCGGCCGGGGATGTCGTAGAGCATGACCGGCAGGCCGGTGGCGTCGGCGATGGCGGTGAAGTGCCGGTACAGGCCCTCCTGCGGGGGCTTGCTGTAGTACGGCGTGACGGCCAGCAGGCCGTGGGCGCCGGCCCGCTCGGCCGCGCGGGCCAGCTCCAGGCTGTGCCGGGTGTCGTTGGTGCCGGCTCCGGCGACGACGTGGGCGCGGTCGCCGACCGCCTCGACCACGGCCCGCACGAGCTGGGTTTTCTCCGCATCGCTGGTGGTCGGGGACTCACCGGTGGTGCCGTTGACGACGATGCCGTCGTTGCCGGCGTCCACCAGGTGGGCGGCGAGCTGCTGCGCGCCGTCGAGGTCGAGAACGCCGTCCGCGGTGAACGGCGTGACCATCGCGGTCAGGACCCGCCCGAAGGGCGTCTGCGGTGTGGAGGTCGGAGCCATGGGTCCCACGCTACTCGCAGCCTGAGGTCCGGTGTGCTCTCGGGAGCCGGTTGAGGAGCCCGGCACTGTCCGCTCGGGGGTTCAGACAGTGCCGGGTCCGTGGGAAAAGCGTAGACGAACCTCTCCAAAGGCCGCAATCCGGACATGGATCACGGTGGCTCCGTGCGCTATGGGGCGACCCGCCCGTTGGCGTTGAACGCCTCGTGCGTCAGGGGCATGAGGCCGGCCCAGTGCGCCTCCATCCGCTCGGCGACCATCTCGATCTCCCGCTGCGGGAAGGAGGGCACCCTCGCCAGTTCGTGCTGGGTGCGCAGCCCCAGGAAGTGCATCAGCGACCTGGCGTTGCAGGTGGCGTACATCGAGGAGTAGAGGCCGACCGGAAGGGTCGCGCGGGCGACCTCGCGGGCGATGCCGGCGCCCAGCATCTCCTGGTACGCCTCGTAGGAGCGGCGGTAGGAGAACTCCATGGTCTCCACGGCCAGCCGGTGCTGCTCCTCGCTGCCCTCGACGAACCGGTACTTGCCCGGACGCCCCTCCTGCACCAGCTTGCGGGAGGTGTCCGGCACGTAGAAGACGGGCTCCAGCTCGCGGTACCTGCCGCTCTCCTCGTTGTAGCTCCAGCCGACCCGGTGGCGGTGGAACTCGCGGAAGACGAACAGCGGGGCGCTGATGAAGAAGGTCATCGAGTTGTGCTCGAACGGACTGCCGTGCCGGTCGCGCATCAGGAAGTTGATCAGCCCCCTGGAGCGCTGCGGGTCCTTCTCCAGCTCGTCCAGGGACTGCTCACCCGCGGTGGAGACCCGCGCCGCCCACAGCACGTCGGTGTCTGCGGCCGAGTGTTTGACCAGCTCGACGGTCATGTCACTGCGGAAGCGGATGTCGGGGGCGTCGGACACCGGGGATCCTTTCGGTCGTGCCGCGCGGGAAGTCGGGGCGGCGCACAGCCTATGGCGGTGACGGTCGCGGGGCGACCTCGCCCCCCGGCTCGCCCCCGCCGGCACGGCGGCGGAGACGGTCGCTGATATTCTCGCGCAAGCAGCAGAAAACGGGCACTTGCTCGAACGTCCGGACGTTCTCCCCGTGGCAGTACAGATCACCTTTCGAGGAGCAGCAGCAGATGGTCCGCCGCGAAGAGTCCGTGCCCTTCGCCTTCGTCGCCGAGTCCGGGCACTTCCGCAGTAACGTCACTCCCCCGCGCCGCCGCCCGTCGAGGACGGACTTGGCCGGTCGCGTGCTGCTGGGGGTGGTCGTGGTCGCCGGGCTCGTGGGGTCCCTGCTCCTGGGGATGCCGGCCCTGGAGACCCCGCAGCCGCAGGACGGCAGGCCGGACCAGCCGACCGCCGCCGAGAGCCGCTGATAATCTCCTCGCTCACAGGCCCCCACCCACTGTGTCCGTGAGCGAGGATCCCGTGCCACTGCACTTCCTGACGGCCGACGGCGAACTGGACGCCACCGCCTCCGACGCACCGCTGCCGTACGAGGAGCGGGAGAGATGGCGACGACCGTACCGGCCGGGCCCCTGGCGGGTCGCCGCAGCGGCGCTGGCACTGCTGCTCGCCGCCTACATGCTGATGTCCACCCTGATCATCGCCATGGCGGGCAGCGCCGCGGAGGCCGCCGTGTTCCTGCTCGTCGCGGCGCTGGTGATCGCCTACGCGCTGCGGCTGCTGCGTGTGGGGGTGTGGGTCAGCGCGCGCGGGATACGCCAGGTGGGCCTGGTCTCGACCACGACGCTGTCCTGGCGGGACGTCTCGGCCGTACGGACCGTGCAGCAGCCGGTGAGGTGGCTGGGCATGCCGAGGACCGTGCAGGGGCAGGCCCTGCTCGTCGAACCGCGGCACGGCGAAGCGCTGAGGCCCGTGCTGACCGACCACAGCGCCGACTTCCTCTCCCGCCCCGACTCCTTCGACCAGGCGGCGGACGTGGTGGAGGGCTGGGCCGCGGAGAACCGCCGCCCCTAGCCCGCGCCGGTCCGGCGGGCCCGGGGGCGGCCGGCGCCGTTCAGGCGGCGGTCTCCCGCACGGGCCTGCCGTCGTGCAGCGCGATGGCCCGCTGCATGGCCTTGCGGGCCCGCGGGGTGTCCCGGGCGTCGTGGTAGGCCACGGCCAGCCGGAACCAGCAGCGCCAGTCGTCCGGGGCGGCCTCGGTCTCCTCCTTGCGCCGGGCGAAGACCTCGTCCGCCGACGCCTTGTCCACGCGCCCGCCCGCCGTCCGCGCGGGCCCGTCCTGCGGCAGCCCGCCCTCGGCCTCCAGCTCCCGCGCCAGGCGGTTCGCGTTCCGCGCGAAGCGGGTGTTGTGCCACAGGAACCAGGCGCCGACGCACGGGAGGGCGAAGGCGACGGCCCCCATCCCCATCGCGGCCGGCTCGCCCGTCCTCAGCAGCAGTACGCCCTCCAGGGCCACCACCGCGAAGACGACGACCAGCGAGACGGCGAGGAAGGCATAGGTGATCTTTCCGCCCATGGGTCTCAGTCCAGGTCCATGAAGTGTTCCAGCCCCACGGTGAGGCCGGGGGTGCCGGTCACACGGCGCACTCCCAGCAGGATGCCGGGCATGAAGCTGCTGTGGTGCAGCGAGTCGTGGCGGATGGTGAGGGTCTCGCCGGTGTCGCCGAAGAGCACCTCCTGGTGCGCCAGCAGTCCGCGCAGCCGCACCGCGTGCACCGGGATCCCGTCCACGTCCGCGCCGCGGGCGCCGTCGAGGGCGGAGGTGGTGGCGTCCGGCTGCGCCGGGCAGCCCGCCTCGGCCCGCGCCGCGGCGATGAGCTGGGCGGTGCGGGTGGCGGTGCCGGAGGGCGCGTCGGCCTTGTTCGGGTGGTGCAGCTCGACCACCTCGGCGGACTCGAAGAAACGGGCGGCCTGCCGGGCGAAGCGCATGGTCAGCACGGCGCCGATGGAGAAGTTCGGCGCGACCAGCACTCCGGTGCCCGGAGAGGCCTCCAGCCAGGTGCGCAGCTTCCCGAAGCGCTCGTCGGTCCAGCCGGTGGTGCCGACGACGCCGTGGATGCCGTGCCCGACGCAGAACTCCAGGTTGCCCATCACCGAGTCGGGGTGCGTCAGGTCCACCGCGACCTGGGCGCCCGCCTCGGTGAGCGCCTCCAGGGAGTCGTCCTTGTCCAGGGCTGCGACGAGCTCCATGTCGTCGGCGCCCTCCACGGAGCGGGCGGCCTCGGAGCCGATGCGGCCCTTGGCGCCCAGGACTGCTACGCGGAGCTTGCTCATGTGCGTGTTCCCTTTCACGGGTACGGGCCCGGCGGGGCCCGGATCGGCGGGGCCGGCCAGGCCGGCCTCCGGTCAGGCGACGGCTTCTTCCAGACGGGCGCTCTGCCGGTCGGTCAGCGGCCCGATGACCGACAGCGAGGGCCGCCATCCCAGGATCTCCCGGGCCACCGAGCGGATGTCGTCGGGGGTGACGGAGGCGATCTTCGCGAGCATCCCGTCGACCGACAGCTGCTCGCCCCAGCACAGCTCGCCCTTGCCGATGTGGTTCATCAGCGCGCCGGTGTCCTCCAGGCCCATGACCGTGGAGCCGGAGACCTGCCCGATGGCGCGGCGCAGCTCCTCGTCCCCCAGGCCGTGCGCGGCGACGTGGTCGAGTTCGTCGCGGCAGATCTTCAGCACGTCGTGGACCAGGTTGGGACGGCAGCCCACGTACACGCCGAACAGGCCGCAGTCGGCGAAGCCCGAGGTGTAGGAGTACACGCTGTAGGCCAGCCCGCGCTTCTCCCGCACCTCCTGGAACAGCCGGGAGCTCATGCCGCCGCCCAGGGCGGCGCTGAGTACTCCCAGCGCCCAGCGGCGCTCGTCGGTGCGGGACAGCCCGGGCATGCCGAGGATGACGTGGGCCTGCTCGGTGGCGCGGTCCAGCAGGTCCACGCGTCCGGCGGTGCGGATGCGGCGCGAGCCGCTCCGGGGGGCGACGGGCTCGGCGTCGGCGCGGCCCAGGGCGCCCGCCCGTTCGAATGCCTCGCGCACCTGGCGTACGACCGTGTCGTGGTCGAGGTTGCCGGCGGCGGCGACGACCAGGTGGGTGGGGTCGTAGTGCCGGCGGTAGAAACGGGCGATCTGGTCGCGGGTGAGGGCGTTGATGGTGTCGGTGGTGCCCAGGACCGGGCGGCCCAGCGGTGTGTCGCCGAGCATGGTCCTGGCGAACAGGTCGTGGACGCAGTCCCCGGGGTCGTCCTCGGTCATGGCGATCTCCTCCAGGACGACGTTGCGCTCGGCGTCGACGTCCTCGGAGCGGATCAGCGAGCCGGTCAGCATGTCGCAGACGACGTCGACCGCCAGCGGCAGGTCGGTGTCCAGGACCCGGGCGTAGTAGCAGGTGAACTCCTTCGCCGTGAAGGCGTTCATCTCGCCGCCGACCGCGTCGATCTCCGCGGAGATGTCCAGGGCGCTGCGCCGCCCGGTGCCCTTGAAGAGCAGGTGCTCCAGGTAGTGGGTGGCGCCGTTGAGCGTGGGCGTCTCGTCGCGTGAGCCGACCCGCGCCCAGATGCCGAAGGTGGCGGAGCGGACGGTCGGCACCGACTCGGTGACGACCCGCAGGCCGCCGGGGAGCACGGTCTTGCGGACGGTGCCCGCGCCGTTTCCGGCGGTGGCCGCGGACGGGGACCAGCGCCCCGGGCCGGGACCGGGCACGGGGCCGCCGGCCGGGCGGGGGGCGTGGTGGGGACGGGCGACGGCCCGCCCCACCGGGGCGGTGGGGCGGGCCGTCGTACGGGGCGTGCGAGTCACTTGGCCGCGGTGTCCTTCGCGTCGGTGGTCTCGGCGCCTTCCTTCTCGTCCTCCTCGAGCACCGGGATCAGCGACAGCTTGCCTCGCTGGTCGATCTCGGCGATCTCGACCTGGACCTTCTGGCCGACCCCCAGCACGTCCTCGACGTTCTCCACGCGCTTGCCGCCGGCGAGCTTGCGGATCTGCGAGATGTGCAGCAGGCCGTCCTTGCCCGGGAGCAGGGAGACGAAGGCTCCGAAGGTGGTGGTCTTCACCACCGTGCCCAGGTAGCGCTCGCCGACCTCGGGCATCGTCGGGTTGGCGATGCCATTGATGGTGGCGCGGGCGGCCTCGGCGGCCGGGCCGTCGGCGGCGCCGATGTAGATGGTGCCGTCGTCCTCGATGGTGATGTCGGCGCCGGTGTCCTCCTGGATCTGGTTGATCATCTTGCCCTTGGGGCCGATGACCTCGCCGATCTTGTCCACCGGGATCTTCACGGTGATGATCCGCGGCGCGTTGGGGGACATCTCGTCCGGAACGTCGATGGCCTCGCTCATCACGTCCAGGATGTGCAGGCGGGCGTCGCGGGCCTGCTTGAGGGCCGCGGCCAGCACGGAGGCCGGGATGCCGTCCAGCTTGGTGTCGAGCTGGAGGGCGGTGACGAACTGGCGGGTGCCGGCGACCTTGAAGTCCATGTCGCCGAAGGCGTCCTCCGCACCGAGGATGTCGGTGAGGGTGACGTAGTGGGTCTCGCCCTCGATCTCCTGGGAGATCAGGCCCATGGCGATGCCGGCGACCGGCGCCTTGAGCGGCACGCCGGCGTTCAGCAGCGACATGGTGGAGGCGCACACCGAACCCATGGACGTCGAGCCGTTGGAGCCCAGCGCCTCGGAGACCTGGCGGATGGCGTACGGGAACTCCTCGCGGCTGGGCAGGACCGGGACGATCGCCCGCTCGGCCAGCGCGCCGTGGCCGATCTCGCGGCGCTTGGGGGAGCCGACGCGGCCGGTCTCGCCGGTGGAGTACGGCGGGAAGTTGTAGTTGTGCATGTAGCGCTTGCGCGTCACCGGCGAGAGGGTGTCGAGCTGCTGCTCCATGCGGAGCATGTTGAGGGTGGTGACGCCCAGGATCTGGGTCTCACCGCGCTCGAACAGCGCCGAGCCGTGGACCCGCGGGATCGCCTCGACCTCGGCGGCCAGGGTGCGGATGTCGGTCAGACCGCGGCCGTCGATGCGCTTCTTCTCCTTGATGACGCGCTCGCGGACCAGGGCCTTGGTCAGCGAGCGGTACGCCGCGGAGATCTCCTTCTCGCGCCCCTCGAACTGCGGCAGCAGCTTCTCGGCGGCCAGCGCCTTGACGCGGTCGAGCTCGGCCTCGCGCTCCTGCTTGCCCGCGATGGTCAGCGCCTGGGCCAGCTCGTCGCGGACGGCCGTCTCCAGCGCCTGGTACACGTCGTCCTGGTAGTCCAGGTAGATCGGGAACTCGCCGACCGGCTTGGCGGCCTTGGCGGCCAGGTCCGACTGGGCCTTGCACAGGGTCTTGATGAAGGGCTTGGCGGCCTCCAGGCCGGCGGCGACGACCTCCTCGGTCGGCGCCTCGGCACCGCCCTTGACCAGCTCGACGGTCCTCTCGGTGGCCTCGGCCTCGACCATCATGATCGCCACGTCGCCGTCGGGCAGGACACGGCCGGCGACGACCATGTCGAAGACGGCCTCCTCCAGCTCGCTGTGGGTGGGGAAGGCCACCCACTGGCCGCGGATCAGGGCGACGCGGGTGCCGCCGATCGGGCCCGAGAAGGGCAGGCCGGCCAGCTGGGTGGAGCAGGAGGCGGCGTTGATGGCGACCACGTCGTAGAGGTGGTCGGGGTTGAGCGCGAGGACCGTCTCGACGATCTGGATCTCGTTGCGCAGGCCCTTCTTGAAGGACGGGCGCAGCGGGCGGTCGATCAGACGGCAGGTGAGGATCGCGTCCTCGCTGGGGCGGCCCTCGCGGCGGAAGAAGGAGCCGGGGATCTTGCCCGCGGCGTACATCCGCTCCTCGACGTCGACCGTCAGGGGGAAGAAGTCCAGCTGCTCCTTGGGGTGCTTCGAGGCGGTGGTGGCCGACAGCACCATGGTGTCGTCGTCCAGGTAGGCCACGGCCGAGCCGGCGGCCTGGCGGGCCAGGCGGCCCGTCTCGAAACGGATGGTACGGGTGCCGAAGGAACCGTTGTCGATGACGGCCTCGGCGTAGTGGGTCTCGTTCTCCACCAGGGAATTCTCCTCGTCTGCGTCCGTGCCCGTGTGGCGCGGACGGTGGCGGTGGAGCGTCTTCCCGTACGGGCCGGTCTTCGATCGAAGCTCCCGGGACCTTTTCGCCCGGGGGCCACTACCGAGGACCGGCGGCGTGAAGGCGCTCCGCCTCGTTCTCATATGTCGTTGTGGGACCAGACTACAAAGCTTCCGGTCTCCGTGAGTGCCTGTGAGGCGCCGCGAGTACGGCGAAGGGAGCGGTCCCCGTCGTGGGAACCGCTCCCTTTCACGGCGTACTACCGGGCGCCGGCCGCACCGCGGCGGATGCCCAGGCGCTCGACCAGCGCGCGGAAGCGCTGGATGTCCTTCTTCGCCAGGTACTGCAGCAGGCGGCGGCGCTGGCCGACCAGGAGCAGCAGGCCCCGGCGGGAGTGGTGGTCGTGCTTGTGGGTCTTCAGGTGCTCGGTGAGGTCCGAGATGCGGCGGGTGAGCATCGCCACCTGGACCTCGGGGGAGCCGGTGTCGCCCTCCTTGGTGGCGAACTCGGCCATGATCTGCTTCTTCGTAGCGGCGTCGAGCGACACGCGATACTCCTTGGATTCTTCGTCGAGGCCACCGAGTGCCCCTGGTCTTCCGCGCAGGGGATCTTCCATGACTCGGGAGGCGGGGTCCGCTGGGCGCTGCCTCCAGGTGATCACCGGAAGACGCGTACACAAACGGCCGCCGACAACCCTACCAGTCGCGCGACGGCCCGCTCACCGCAGGTCGCCGCCGGACTGCCGGGCTGCCGGGACGGCCCGGGCGCCCGGGACGGCCCGGGCGCCCGCCTCAGCCGGTCATGCTCCGTGCGGCGGAGTAGGCGTCCAGCACCGCCAGGCACAGCGGGACCAGCGACAGCAGGACGAAGCCCTCCGCGAAGTCGAGGAACCGGCCCCAGAACGGGGTGACGCCGCGCCGCGGCACGATCAGGCCGATGGCCGTGGCCAGGGCCGCCGCGCCGGCCAGGGCGGCCGACAGCCAGACGGTGCGCAGGTCCAGCGGGCCGCTGTCGCCGGCCAGCAGCTCGCGCACCGGGTCGGCGGGCGGGTTGAGGGCCAGACCGAGGGCGAGGAGGGCGAGGGCGCCCAGCCCCGCGGCGAGGGCGCAGGCGACCTGGGCGGTGTAGCGGAACAGGCGGGCGCGCATCAGCGCCGCCAGCCCCGCGGCCAGGGCGAGGAGCTGCCCCCAGCCCGACTCGGAGAAGCCCAGGACGGCCGCCGAGGCGACGACGACGGCCGAGCAGCCGCCGACGAGGCCGAGCAGCGTCTCGTGGCCGCGGCGGGCCTGGGCCGCGATGCGGTCCGCGTCGACGGGCCCCGCGGTGTCGGGGGCGGCGTCGGGGTCCTCGTCGTAGCGCATGGCGCCGGTGCGCGGCGCGTTGTAGCCGATGGGAAGCCGGGCGAAACGGGCTGACAGGCCGGGCAGGAAGGCGATGGCGCCGATCGCCACGGGGGCGCACACGGCCGCGGTCTGCACCGGGCTCAGCTCGGCGAGGATGGCGGTGAAGGTGGCCAGGGTGCCGATGGCGGAGGCGAAGGCGGCGGCCACGAACGGGCCGTCCCCGCCGGGCGTGGCGGCGATGAGGGCGACGGAGGCCACGAGGACGGCGACGCATCCGAGCAGGAACTGCAGTCTGCCGATGCCGCCGCCGTCCGCCAGGGGCAGCAGCCCGGACCCGGCGATCATCACGTGCGGCAGGGAGGCGAGTCCGAGCGCCGTCGCGCAGGGGCGGTCGTCGTACACCCGGGCCCGTACCGCCGCGAAGGCGATCAGCAGCACTCCGGTGATCGCGGCGAGGATGCCCGGCAGGCTGTGCATGTCGTGGCGGACCGGGTCGGCGAACCACAGCACGAAGGCCATGAGCGACAGCAGCACCACGCCGCCGACCAGCCCGGCTCCGCGCATCAGGTCGTCGCTCCACATCCTGCGGTCCTTCGAGACCGCGGAGGCGACCGCGTCGGAGACGTCGTCGAAGACGGCCGGCGGCAGCGACTCGGCGAACGGGCGGAGGCTGAGGACCTCGCCGTCCAGGACCTGCTGGGCGGTCAGGGAGCGGGCGCTGTCGAGCACGCCGCCGTCGCGGCGCACCAGGTGGTAGCCGACCGGAGCGCCCTCGGCGGAGGTCTGGCCGCTGAGGCGGAGGATCTCGGGGTACAGGTCGGCGACCGGGACGTCCTCGGGGAGGGCCACGTCGATGCGGCTGTCGGGCGCGACGATGGTGACCCGGCAGAAGCCGGTGGCGGCTGCCGGTGCAGTCGTACTCACCTTGAGATCCCCCTCGTGGGCTGCTCGCTGGCTCACTGGCTCCACACGATGCGCACGGCCCCTCCCCGGGAACTCCGCGCCCCACCGCGGCTTTTCGCCCTCGGCCGGCCGCTCACGCTGCGCATATGTCGCGCGCCACCCTACCGCCCCCCGGTACCGGCGGCTGCCAGTAGTATCGCCCCGCGCGGACGGGGTCCGTCGCCACGGGGGCGTCGGCAGGCACACCACCGTCCCGCTCTGCCCGAGGGATTGATGCTTCCGTGAGCCAGATCGTCGTCAAGCGTCCGCCGCGGGTGCTGCCGCCCAGCGTGCCCGGCGAGGATCTGAGGCTCGAACCGCCGCCCGAACTCCCGCGCGGGCAGCAGGAGGGCGTGTTGTTCCAGCTCCTGCCGATGCTGGGCATGGGCGGTTCGGTGGTCTTCTTCTTCATGCCGAACGCGCACCCCTTCATGCGCATCATGGGCGTGATCATGATCGCGTCCACCGTGGCCATGCTCATCGCCACCATCGTGCGGTTCCGCCGGGGCACCCAGGGCGAGATGGCCCAGATGCGCCGCGACTACCTCAAGTACCTGGCGCAGACCAGGCGCAAGGTCCGCAGGACGGCGCGGATGCAGCGGGACGCGCAGTACTACCTGCACCCCTCGCCGGACCAGCTGTGGGCCCTGGTCGCCGAGTCCTCCCCGCGCTTCGCCGGGGAGGCCCCCAGCCGGGTGTGGGAACGGCGCGCGAGCGACGACGACTTCGTGCACGTGCGCGTCGGCCTGGGCGAACAGCGGCTCGCCACCCCGCTGGTGGCCCCGGAGACGGCTCCGGTGGACGAGCTGGAGCCGCTGACGGCCGGTGCGATGCACCAGTTCCTGCAGACGCAGGGCACCGTCGCGGACCTGCCGATGGCCGTGTCCCTGCGCGCCTTCTACCACCTGACGGTGAGCGGCGACCCGGAGTCGGTGCACGGCGCCGTCCGCGCCATGGTCGCCTCCCTGGTCACCCTGCACTCCCCCGAGGACCTGGTGGTCGGCGTGGTGACCGGGCGGGACGGCGCCGAGCGCTGGGAGTGGGCCAAGTGGCTGCCGCACGTCCAGGTGCCCGGCGTCGCCGACGGCGCGGGCAGCGGGCGGCTGATCACCGGCGACCCGGCGGGCCTGGAGCATCTGCTGGGCGCGAAGCTGGAGGGTCGCCCCCGCTTCAACTCCTCCGGGCCGCCGCTGCTGGACCAGCCCCACGTGGTGGTCGTGCTGGACGGCGGCTCCGTGGTGCCGCCGGACTCGATGCTGGCCTCCGCCGAGGGGCTGCAGGGGGTCACCGTCATCGAGGTCGTGCCCGGTGACATCGGCAGTCCGCGCGGCGGCCTGTCGGTGGTCGTACGCCCCGGCGAGCTGCGGCTGGAGTCGGCGCACGGCGCGGTGTACCAGGGGCGGCCCGACTCCCTCTCCCCGGAGGCCGCCGAGGCGCTGGCCCGCCAGCTCGCCCCGCTGCGCGTGGGCACGGGCGGCGACGACGACGAACCGCTGCTGGCGAACCTGGAGTTCACCGACCTGCTGAGTCTGGGCGACGCCGCCTCGGTCGACGTACGGCGCACCTGGCGGCCGCGGTCCACGGCCGAGCGGCTGCGCGTGCCCATCGGCGTGGGCGAGGCCGGCCAGCCGGTCATGCTGGACCTGAAGGAGGCCGCGCAGGACGGCATGGGCCCGCACGGCCTGTGCGTCGGCGCGACCGGCTCGGGCAAGTCGGAGCTGCTGCGCACCCTGGTCCTGGGCCTGGCGGTCACGCACTCCTCGGAGACGCTGAACTTCGTGCTGGCGGACTTCAAGGGCGGCGCGACCTTCGCCGGGATGTCGCAGATGCCGCACGTGGCGGCCGTCATCACCAACCTGGCCGACGACCTCTCGCTGGTCGACCGCATGGGCGACTCCATCCGCGGCGAGCTCAACCGCCGCCAGGAGCTGCTGCGCGACGCCGGCAACTACGCCAACATCCACGACTACGAGCGGGCCCGGGCCGCGGGCGCCCCGCTGATCCCGCTGCCCTCTCTGGTGCTGGTCATCGACGAGTTCAGCGAACTGCTGACGGCCAAGCCGGACTTCATCGACATGTTCATCCAGATCGGCCGCATCGGCCGTTCGCTGGGCGTGCACCTGCTGCTGGCCTCGCAGCGTCTGGAGGAGGGCCGGCTGCGCGGGCTGGAGACGTACCTGTCCTACCGGATCGGTCTGCGCACCTTCTCGGCGGCCGAGTCCCGCGCGGCGCTGGGCGTGCCGGACGCGTACCACCTGCCGTCGGTGCCCGGCTCGGGCTATCTGAAGTTCGGCACCGACGAGATGGTCCGCTTCAAGGCCGCCTACGTCTCGGGCACCTACCGCTCCGGCACCTCCGCCGGAGCCGGGGCCGCCGGCGGGCCGCTGCCGGCCGAGCGCCGGCCGGTGCTCTTCACCGCCAGGCCGGTGCCGGTGCCGGCCCCCCGGCGCGCCGAGCCCGCCCAGGCCCCCGTGCCCGCCGCCCCGGCCGACGACGACGCGCTGGCCGACACCGTTCTGGACGTCATCGTGCGCCGGCTGGAGAACCAGGGCCCGGCCGCCCACCAGGTGTGGCTGCCGCCGCTGGACCAGGCTTCGCCGCTGGACGAGCTGCTGCCCGGTCTGGTGGCGGTGCCCGGCCGCGGCCTGACCCAGCCGGACTATCCGCACGCGGGCCGGCTGACGGTGCCCCTGGGCCTGGTGGACAAGCCGTTCGAGCAGCGGCGCGAGACGCTGCTGCGCGACTTCTCCGGCGCAGCGGGCCACATGCTGGTCGTCGGCGGCCCGCAGTCGGGCAAGTCCACCCTGCTGCGCACCCTGATCGCCTCCTTCGCCCTCACCCACACCCCGCAGGAGGTGCAGTTCTACGGGCTGGACTTCGGCGGCGGCGGCCTGACGGCCGTGAAGGACCTGCCGCACGTGGGCGGCATCGCCTCCCGGCTGGACCCGGAGCGGGTGCGGCGGACCGTGGCCGAGGTCGCCGGCGTGCTCAACCAGCGCGAGGAGTACTTCCGGGCCGGCGGCGTCGACTCCATCGCCACCTTCCGGCGCCGCCGGGCCCGCGGGGAGATCACCGACCAGCCGTGGGGCGACGTGTTCCTGGTCGTCGACGGCTGGGGCGCCTTCAAGCAGGAGTACGAGATGCTGGAGGCCGTCGTCACCGACATCGCCGCCCGCGGTCTGGGCTACGGCATCCACGTCGTGGTGGCGGCCTCCCGCTACATGGAGGTGCGTCCGGCCCTGAAGGACCAGTTGCTGAACCGGCTGGAGCTGCGGCTGGGCGACACCATGGACTCGGAGTTCGACCGCAGGGTCGCCGCGAACGTGCCCACCGGCGTCCCCGGACGCGGCCAGACGCCGGAGAAGCTGCACTTCATGACCGCGGTGCCGCGCATCGACGGCGTCGCCTCCGACGACGAGCTCTCCGACGCCACCGCGGCGCTGACCCGGGCGGTGGCCGGCGCCTGGCAGGGCCCCGCGGCCCCGCCGGTGCGGCTGCTGCCGCGCGAGCTGCCCGCCGACCGGCTGCCGCGGGGCGGCGACCACCCGGGGTACGGCGTCGCCTTCGGCATCGACGAGAACACCCTGCAGCCGGTCTTCGTCGACTTCGAGACCGATCCGTTCTTCCTGGTCTTCGGCGAGAGCGAGTCGGGCAAGACGGCGCTGCTGCGCCTGCTGGCCAAGCAGATCTGCGAGCGCTACACGCCCGACGAGGCGCGCATCGTCGTCGCCGACTACCGGCGCTCGCTGCTGGGCGACATCCCCGACTCCCACCTCATCGTGTACGCGGCCATGTCCAACGCCATGGACACGCACATGGCCGCGATGAAGGACCTGATGGAGAAGCGCACCCCGCCGGAGGACGTCACCCCGCAGCAACTCCGCGACCGCAGCTGGTGGCACGGCCCGAAGATGTTCATGATCATCGATGACTACGAGCTGGTCTCCACCTCCAGCGGCAACCCGCTGGCGATGCTCGCCGAGCACCTCCCCTTCGCCCGGGACATCGGCGTCTGCTTCATCATCGCCCGCAGTTCCGCCGGGGCCTCCCGGGCCTCCTACGAGCCGTTCATGCAGCGCATGAAGGAGCTCGGGGCGCAGGGCGTGGTCCTCTCCGCCGATCCGGGCGAGGGCGATCTCCTCGGCAACGTCCGCGGCCGGCCGATGCCGCCCGGCCGGGGCCACTTCGTCTCCCGCAAGCGCGGGGCCCCGCTGGTCCAGGTGGGCTGGCTGCCCCCGCGCTGACCCCCTTGCCCCGGGGTGTTCCGCCTCCGGGGCCGGCCGGCTCCGGACGTGTCCGCGAGCCGTCTCGAACCGGCGTTCGCCGTGGTCGGGAGGTTGCGCGGACGCCCCTCGGAGCGCGTACCGGGCTGTTATCTTGCCCGGGGGCCGTGAGCCGCGGAGCGCCGCGCCGTGCCCCTCACGTTCACCGCCGCCGCACCGCGGACCCGTGCACGGCGTGGCGCGGGAGCGCGCTCCCGTCGCCGGCGTCCATCGAGGAAGGACACTGATGGGGACTCAGCAGGAGAAGGACGAGCTGTACGCGATGGACATCTCCGACGCCGTCTGGGAGAGCGCACCCGGCGGTCCGGAGGACGAGAAGGTGGAGATCGCCCATCTGCCGGGCGGCGCCGTGGCCATGCGCAACTCCAAGGACCCCGACACCGTGCTGCGCTACACCGCCGCCGAGTGGCGGGCCTTCGTACTCGGGGTCCGTGACGGGGAGTTCGACCTCAAGCCCTGAGGCACCGCGACTCGGTTCCCGCACCGGCCGGGAAAGCGGCCGGGCGCCTGGCGACCGGATGCGCATCCGGTCGCCGGGCGCCCGGCGTGGTGTTCGCGACCGATCCGGGGATCAGAACTCGAACCGCTGGGCCGCCTTGCGGTCCGTCCGCTGGTAGCCGTTGGTCGACTCGACCAGGTTGTCGGCGATGGCGTTGAGGGTGGTGTTCAGGCCGCTGACATCCTGGCTCCAGCCGGCGTGCTTGGCCCTGAATGCCTGCTTCGCCTCACCGTCCCAGGTGTTGACGACCTTCATCACTTTGTCCTCGAGCGCGTTGAGCTGGTTCGTCAGCTCCTTGGCCGCGTTGCGGACGTCCTCCGCCGCGGTGATGACGGTGCCATAGGTGATCTTGATGGTCATGTCAGCCCCTACCTTCTCTGTACGGCTCGTTACTTGACGGTCGGGGTGATGCCCGTACCGGCGAAGTCGCTGATCGGGCTCGCCTTCGCCAGCTGGTTGAACTTCTCCATCTGGTCGATCTCGTTGGCGGTGAACCCGTCCTTGCTCGCCTCGAGGGCCTCCTCGATCAGCTGGAGCCTGCCGTCCAGCTTCCGGGCGTACTCGTTCGTCTGCCGCTGAAGCCGGTCGTAGGAGCTCGCGGCGTCGCCCTTCCAGGCGCCCTGGATCGTGTCGACCACGGCGTTCAGGTTGGAGATCTTGCTCTTGAGCTTGGCCTGCATGTCGTTGACCTCGCCGATCAGCGACTTGAGATCGGCATCATTTGACTGGAAGTCGCCGCCGCCTTCTCCGGACATACCGTTCTCCTTGAATGGGTTGATGGTGCTCACTGGCTGGTCGTCATGGGCGCTCCGCGTACGGGCCCCCGTCACGTCCTGCGGATCGTCCTCCGCACGAGAACGAATGCGCCTGCGACCACGATGGCCGCCGCGGCACCCGCTCCCAGGTAGACCCACAGACCACCGTCGTCCTCCGACGCGGCGGCTGCGGTCTCACCCTGGTCCTTCCGGTCCTCGTCCGTTCCCCCGGCGCCGTTCCGGTCGTTCTTGCCGTCGCTCTCCCCCTCGGAGGAGGACGCCTCCGGCGGGAGGGTCGGTTCCGTGGCCTCGATCGGGTTCCTGCCCGGGTCTCCGGGATCGCCCTTGCCTTCGAGCAGGTGGATGCGGGGCCGGACGGCACCGTATCCGATGTAGACGCTGGAGGCCCCGTCTTTCCCGTCCTTGCGCCCGGCGGTGTCCACCAGCACACGCAGGACCTGGTTGGCCGTCCAGTCGGGGTTCTTGGCCCAGATCAGGGCCGCCGAGGCGGAGGCGATGGCGGTGGCGGCACTGGTGCCTCCGTCCCTGACGCAGTACTTCTGGAAGCTCTCGTCACACCATCCGGGCATCTCGCTTCCCGGAGCCGACAGATCCACGTTGACGCCGTGCTGGGAGAAGCCCGTCACCTCGCCCTGCTCGTCGGTGGCGCCCACGCCGACCACGCCGGGGTACGAGGCCGGGTACATCGGTTTGTTGCCTTTCCCGGCATCGTTGCCGACGCCCGCGAAAAGCAGCTTTCCCTTGCTCAGCGCGTACTCGACGGCCTCTGCTCCGGCAGGGTCGTGATAGGGGCTTCCGAAGGACATGCTGATGATCTTTGCGTCGCTGTCAGCAGCCGCTCGAAGAGCTTCTCCGTAGCTGCCGTCATCGAACCTGTCGTCATCGTCTTCCGTTGAGATCCGGTAGGGAATGATCTTTGCTCCGGGAGCCAGCCCTCGGACACTCCCGTTCTTGCCCGTACCGGCGATGAGTTCGGCCATGTCCGTTCCATGGCCTGCGTAATCGTCGGTGGCCCCTCCTGGAGCCCCGGTCATGTCCTTGCCCGGCAGCACCTGACCCCGGAGAGCATCGGTGGAGGCGTTGACGCCGCTGTCGATGACGGCCACTTTGACGCCTTCACCCGTGCTGACCTTCCACATCTCCTCGGCTTGCATGGCCTCCAGGTACCACTGTTGCGAACGGACATCGTCCGCTTGAGCCACAGGTGCCGTCCCGACGAGGCATACGGTCCATGCACCGGTTACAGCCAGTACGGAGATCAGGCGCCGTCGCATACGCCGCGACGGCAACCTGCTGTGGCCGTGGTCGTGTCCTGCCGTCATCGCCGCTCTCTGTCGTGGGGTTAGTCGATAACAGGAGGGGCGATTCCGTTGCGCCCCGTCCGCCAGGTGTCTTCGTCCTCGGTGAGGTAGTCGGGCCTGCGGGAGTCCTTCCGGTTCTCCTCACGGGGGCTCGTGTTTGCGCTGCGGGGCACCGCGCCCGTCGTGTTCCGCCCATTTGCACCAGCACCACCTGAGCCGCCCCCGGCCAGCCCGGAGCCGCCGGGCGTGAAGGGGCGTACCACGCCCCCCTGGCCCGAGGCGCTCCGGGGAGTTCCAAAGACACCGCCGCCCCTCCCCGAGCCGATCGCTCCTGTGCCCGCGGCTCCCGCCGGGGGCCGTCCCGCCATGCCGTGTTCCGCTCCGACCACGGTTCCACGCGGGAGGCGAGGGCCGTTGGATGCCCCTTGGCCCTGCTGCGGAGTCCCGCCGAAGATGCCGCTGCCGCCCCGCCCCATGGGCGGTGTCGTCGCGGTGGGCGCCCTTCCGGCTGGAGGGGCGGAACCCGTGACCGGACGGGGGTTCGTGTTGTTCGCCGGCGGAACGGTGGACGGACCGCCCGCACGTCCCGTGCCGGGCCGGCCGGGCTCCTGGCCCGGAGCGTGTGTGGTCGGAACTCTGGAGGTACCGACCTGCCTGAGGTTCCCCCCTCCCCTGTGGGTGGGAACGGGAGGAGAACCGGGCAGGACGGGGCCTGGTGTGACGGGCCCGCCGCCGCCCGTCGGGGCGGCCGGGGTGCGCGGACCGGTGTCGGCGGGTGCGGGAGGTGACACGGGGGCGACGGTGTTCAGGTCTGTGCGTACAGGTTCCCGGGGCTCGTAGGCTCCTTCGACGAAACCGCGGCCACCCGGAGCAGAGGGTGACAGGCCCGCACCCACGGCCTGCGTGTCGCCCACGGTTCCGCCGCCATTCCCATGACCGGCGGAAACGGAAGTGTCTCCGCCTGCGGAAGGCGACGGGTTGATGCGGATCGGCGGCGCCGGCGGCATGCCGACGTTCGGCATCGGGCCGAACTCCGGCTCCTCCAGGCCCTTCATGTTGTCGTGCGAGACCTTGTAGTAGGAGGCCAGGCGGTTCATCTGGTTGATGGCCTCCTGGCGGTCGTCCTCCTTCTTCTTGGCCAGCTTGTACTTCTCGTTGGACTCGACGCGCTCCTCGGGCGGGATGCTCTCCAGGCGCGGCGCGGCCATGACCGCCGGATCGCGCTCGGGCATGCCGCTGCGCACCATGGACAGGCCGACTCCGGCGGCCTTCAGCTGGGTGCTGGCCTTCTCGGTGAAGTCCGCCAGGAGGAGGGTGTTCTTGCTCAGCTTCCGGCCCCACTCGCGGAAGCTGTCGCCGAACTCGCCCTCCCAGTCGACCTTGTCGATGTGCTTCTTGAGGTCGTCGCCGATCTGCCTGATCTTGCCGCCCGCGTCCCAGAGGGTGTCGGCGGCGTTCTCGATGTCGGCCGGGTCCGCGTCGTCCACCAGGGAGAACATCTCTTCGAGGTCTTTCTTCTCGAAGTCCGTGGTGCCCATGACGCTGTTGCGCGCGGCCACGCCCCCGAACAGGTCGACCGGGATGAAGGCGCCGTTGCGCTTGAGGTCGGTCATGACGAGCTGCCCCGCGACGAACGGCTCCTCGGGTCTGTCCTGCCCGTCCTGCCTGTCCTTGTCGGTCACGGTCGTACCTCCCCCGTCAGTAGGTGACCCCGGTGGCCTCGTCCTTGGGCGGCTGCTTGCTCGCCGCGTGCTGCTGCTGGTGCTGGTGGGCTCTGGTCTGGAGCTCCCAGAAGCGCCGCTTCAGATCGTCCTCCAGGTTGCCGAAGCCGACGTCGGCGCCGTGGACGGCGATGCGCATGGCCTCGATCTGATCGCCGAGGACTCCGGAGAGCCTGGTGAGCTGGGCGTGGACCCGGGCGTACTGCGAGTAGATCCCGTCGGCTTCGGCGAACTCGCCCCCGAAGGAGGAGCGCTTCACCTCCTGCTGCCCGACCTTCGTGGGGGAGGCGGGCGAACTCTCCAGCTCGTCGAGGATGTTGTCGACCCGGTTCTTGAACTCCCTGAGCGACTCGAGTTCACCCTTGAGCTTCTCGGCCGGCACCCCCATCAGGCTCCCCCTCCGCCTGCTCCAACGCACATCCCGATCCGTGCCCCGTCACTCTAGCCACTGCGGGTGACACGGCGGCAACCCGGTTCCCCGGGCCGTCACATGAGCGCCCCGGAACCGCGGAGGCCGCCCTGCTCCCCGGCCGGCCCCCGTCTGCGCCGCCAGTCCCGGTACACCAGCGAGCCCCCGGCGATCACCGACACCAGGACGCCTCCGCCGACCACCGTGTAGGTGCCCAGGCGCCTGTCGCGCTCCTGCGGGGTCTCGCCCAGGTGGAGTTCGGCCGGGGTGGGAGGTTCGGCCCGGTCCACGCCCTCATGGGCCACCGGCTTCTCGATCCTCCTGTCGTCCTCGGTCAGCGCCCGGACGGGATCGACGACGCCCCACCCCACGTGGCGGTCGTGCCCGGGTACGGACCGCTCGGCGGTCTGCGCGATCTGGGCGGCGACGTGGTGCGGCTTCCAGTCCGGGTGCTCGGCCACCAGCAGGGCGGCCACGCCCGCCACGTAGGGCGCCGAGAAACTGGTGCCGTTGTCGGCGCAGTGGCCTCCGCCCGGGACCGTGGAGACCATGTCGACGCCGGGCGCGGCGACATCCACGAAGTCGCCCGACTGGGAGAAGGGCGCCCTCTCGTTGTTGCGGTCGGAGGAGGCGACGGCGATGACGCCCTCGTAGGAGGCCGGATAGGTCTCCTTCACGTTGCCGCCCAGGCCGTCGTTGCCGGCCGAGGCGACGATGACGACGTCCTTGGCCAGCGCGCGGTTCACCGCCTGCTCGAGCCTGGAGTTGGGCCGGAGGGGCTTGGCGGTGTCCTGCGAGATGTTGACGACCTTCGCCCCGACGTCGACCGCGTGGTCGATGGCCTCGGCCATGCTGTCGGTGTTCCCGTTCCCGGCGGCGTCGTTCTGCTGGATGGGGATGATGGTCGCCTCGGGGGCGATGCCGACGAAGCCGGTGTTCTCCGCCGGGCGCGCGGCGATGATGCCCGCGACCTTGGTGCCGTGGCCGACGGTGTCCTCCGTGCCGTCCTTCGCGGGAGGCCTGGGGGTGTTGCCGTACTCGTCCTTCTTGGGTGCGGGCAGGTTGCTCATGCCCAGCCCGGCGTCGACCGCGTCCTTCAACTGGGGGTGGTCGTCGTCCACTCCGGTGTCGATGACCGCGACCTTGACGCCCTCGCCCTTCGTCTTCTCCCACAACTGGTCCAGGATCACCCGCTTCAGGGACCAGGGCCTGCCCTCGAAGGGCTTGGCGGGGAAGGTGCACTGCCCGGTGTCGGCGGCAGCCGGCGGCGCCCAGGCCAGGGGGGCGGTGACGGCCCCCAGGGCCGTCAGGCCGATCGCCGCGGCCGTCGGGAGCGCCGCCCACCGCAGCGGCGCGGGCGTGGTGGTGGCCGAAGTGTCCGTCATCTCGCGCTCCCCCGGCTCAGGAACCCTGCGGCTGCTTCGCCGCGTTCGTGCTCAGCCTCGGCCCGGTCGGCAGGAAGCCCGACCAGGCGGCGGGCACCGGCACCGGCCGGACTCCCTCGTAACCGAGCATGATCTGTGCCTGGTTGCCCTCCTGGACGCTCCGCTCCGGGTCCTCCTTCCTGCCGTCCGTGCCGATCTCGGACTCGTCCTGGCCGCTGTCGGTGTTCGCCTGCACCGCGTAGCGCAGGCCGGTGTCGGTCACCAGGAAGACGCCGCCGGAGCCGGTGTCCCGCCCCGTGACCTGGCGGAAGAGCAGGCCCGAGCCGGGGGTCACGTACGCGCTGGTGGCCCCGTTGGGGAGGGTGGCCGGATAGTCCTCGCCCGCCCAGGTGCTGAGCGTCGCGGTGCCCTTCTTCTCGTCGACGCCGCGCAGCACGCTGCACAGGGCGTCCCGGCCGCTGCCCGTCCGGTTGACCGCGCTCGGTTCCGCCTCGGGCCAATTCCGGCTGCTGCCGTAGAAGGTGCTCTCGGGCCGGATGGCGCCGGCGCTGACCTCCCGGGCCTTCCCCTGCTGGCCGAGCGGGGTGGCCTGCGGGCTGTTGAGCAGCAGCTTGGCCATGAAGTCGGTGACCGGCCTGATCTGGTCCCTGAGCACCACGTAGTGCTGGTGGCCGGTGCCGGAGGGGGCGCGCAGCACCATGCCGACCCGGTTGGCCTCGGCGTCCAGGTCGCCGGGGGCGCCGGCCGGGGTGCCCAGTCCGTCGATCCCCTCGGGGAACAGGATCGGGTCGCCCTGCCTGAATGTCCTGAGCCAGTCGGCGCTGACGTCCTGGGGCCGTGTGCTGCCGACGACGGTGCGCAGCAGCGTGTCGTCCGCCTCGATGCGGTACGCGGTGCCCCGCGCGTCGACGATGTGGAGCTTCTTGTCGGGGTCCCTGACGTACATCACCTGGCCGCCGCGCAGCCGGTTCCTGCCCTCGACCCGCTTCTCGTCCCGGTCGGCGAGGACGAAGACCGCCTTCTGCACGCCGTCGTCGCCGGGCTGGACGCACACGGCCCAGCGCTTGGCCTTCGTCGCCTCCTCCTTGCCGGGCAGCCGGTCGGGGGCGTAGGGGATGCCGAGGGTGGCGCCGTGCGGGATCCTCCCGCTGTCGAGGACCTTCTCGTCGACCTCGACGATCCCGAACTTGCTGGGGTCCAGCAGGAGTTTCGCGGAGGCCAGGTTGAGCACCGGGTGGAGCTGCTTCTTCCCCCTGGTTTCGAGGACGACGTAGCGGGTGGTGGACTCGCTGCCGATGATGACCTTCTCGCCGGGGTTGTCCCAGCCCTTGGGCGCCTTGGGCTTGAACATCCCCCAGGCCCCGAAGCCGGCCAGGATCACGGCCCCGACGACCAGCCCGGGGAGCACCGCCCGCAGCGGGCGCGGCGCCCCCTCCTCGGTCCCGGTCGGTGTGGGCTGGAGGAATGCCGAGACCAGCCGCTTCTTGGCGAAGGTGTAGGCGTTGAGCTCGTCCCGCCGTGATGCCATCTCTCGCTGCTTCTCCCCGCTGGTGGGCCCGGTGTCCCCCGGGATTCCGGAGCACCGCCACTGCTGCCTGCTGTCGGACCGGGCCCCTACTATGCCCGTTGGCGATGGGCCCTCGCCGCTCCGGTAGGGTGATCGCCCGACCAACGCCCTGGAGGGTCAGGGCGATTACGGACACAAGGGGATTTTCAGGGGATGGGGACCGCCACGCGGGCCCGGACCGCCACGTCCGCGCCCGACAGTCCGGCGCCGGACGGCGCACGCCCCGAGCCCGCGAGGCCGCGTCCGGTGCGTTCGGTCACGCCGCGTGCCGAGGCACGCCACCGCGGCCTGGGGCCGCTCCGGCTGCACCAGCTGGTTCTGGCCGAGCTGGCCGCGGCGGGAGTGCTGGCCGCGGCCGCCGTGCACAAGGTTCTGGTGATCCCGGCGGCCGTGGTGGCCGTCGTCCTGCTGCTCCTGACGGTACTGCGGCGGCGCGGCCGCCCGCTCCCGGAGTGGCTGGGCACCGTCGTGGCGCTGCGCCGCCGCAGGCGGCGGGCCGCCTCCGAGGTGCTGCCGCCGGACACCGACCCGGGCCTGGCCCCGGCCGTCGAGTGCGATCCGGCCCTGCGCAGTCTGACCTATGTCGACCGCGAGCGGCGCGGCGTCGGCATGGTGGGGGACGGCACGTTCCTGACGGCCGTGCTGCGCGTCGAGCCCCGCCCCTCCGCCCTGCGTTCCGGCCCCGACGAACGGCCCCTGCCGCTGCGGCTGCTCTCCGACGCCCTGGAGGTGGACGGCATCCGGCTGGAGTCGGTGCAGGCGGTGCAGTACACCCAGCCCGCCCCGGCACCGCATCTGCCGGCGCAGTCGGTGGCCGCCTCCAGTTACGGCCCCCTCCAGGCGTCGTGCGGCGCACCGGCCGTACGTGTGACCTGGGTGGCCCTCAAACTCGACCCGGAGCTGTGCCGGGAGGCGGTCCGGGCGCGCGGGGACGGTCTGGAGGGCGCGCAGCGCTGCCTGGTGCGAGCCGCGGACCAGTTGGCGAGCCGGCTGGCCGGTGCGGGTTTCCGGGCGACGCTGCTGTCGGAGCAGGAGCTGGTCACCGCGCTGGCGACGTCGGCCGGGGCGAGCCCGGCGGCCACGGCGCGGGCCGGGCGCCCCGACTCCGCCCCCGCGCGGCGCACCGAGGAGAAGGCCCGTGCCTGGCGGTGCGACGACCGCTGGCACACCACGTACGCGGTGGCCCGCTGGCCCGAGTTGGGGCCGGGGTCCGCTCCGCTGCCGTCGCTGGTGGCGTCGCTGACGGGGCTGCCCGCCCTGGCCACCACCTTCAGTCTGGCCCTGAGCCGGGGCGAGAGCCGTTCGGTCGCGATACGCGGGCATGTGCGCATCACCGCCCGCAGCGACGCCGAACTGGTCGCCGCCCGGCACGTGCTGGAGCGGCTGTCGCGGGAGCGCCGCGTGGGAATCGCCCGGCTGGACCGCGAGCAGGTGCCCGGGGTGCTGGCGACGCTGCCGCTGGGAGGGACGCGCTGATGCCCGGATCCGCAGACTCGGCGCGCACGGCCGCACGGCCCCGTCTGGGGTTCGGGCTGCGCGGGCCGCGGACGCCCCGTCACGTCCTGCCCGTGGAGCAGCTTGACGCACTCGCCCTGCCGGTCGGTGACGACGGAGTGGTGGCCGGTGTCGATGTCGAGGACCGCCCGGCCGTCATCGGCCTCCACCATCCGGCCCCCCACGACGTGGTGCTGATCGGCGGTCTGTGGACGGCTCAGGTGCTGGCGCTGCGTGCGGCGGGCACGGGTGCGCGGGTGGCCGTCGAGACCGGCCGGCCCCAGGTGTGGACGAACCTGGCCCGGGCCGCGGGCGGCGACCAGCAGTGCATGACGCTCCACGACGTCGGCCGGGTTCCGCCGCTGGGCGCCACTGCCGTCTCTCCGGTCGTGGTGATCCGGGACTGCGGGATGAAGCCGCCGCGCGGCCGGGTCTCCTCGGGGCCCTGGCAGTCGGTGCTGACGCTGCTTCCGTATCTGAGCCCGGTGGCCCCCCGGCTGCTGAGGGGCGCCTCGCTCACCGGTGTCCAGCAGGTCTCCCCCGAGGAGGCCCGGCAGGTGGGCAGGATCCTCTCCCTGTCCCGGCAGGAGGTCGAGGCGCTGTCCACGCTCGCCGACGGCGTGACGCTGTGGTGCACGGGCCGGGACCGGCGGTTCGTGCTGACCAGACCCACCGACGCCGAGACGGGGTTGCTGGGCGTGGCCCGGCGGCTGGACTGACGGTCCGCCGACCGACCGCGGTCCGCCGCCCCGTCACCGGTCCGTTGTCCGAGTGGGACGGGAACGGCATGCCGTTTCGGTGCCCGTGGCGACTAGGGTGGACATGCGCGCGGCAGGACATTCCGAGGGAGCGGGCCGGAGGCCGCGGCGGCGGGGGAGCCGGCGGCCGGGCCCGCCGGCAGGGAGCGGTCCGCGCGGTTCGGCCGGGGTGCTCGACCAGATCAGCAGGAGGCATTGTGAACAGCGACCGGGACGAGATCCGCGTCGACGGGATCGCACCCGGCGACGACCTGCCCAAGGACGAACTCGACGCCACGGGTGAGTTCACCATCGACTACACACCACCTGCCTGGTACACGCGGAACGCCGACCCCGCCCCGCGTCCGCCGGCCGCTTCCGGCGGCTTCGCGGACGGCACGGAGGCCGGCGGGACGGACGCGGGCACCGGTCCAGATACCGGCGCGCCGCCCGCATTCCCCCCGGTGACGCCGCCCGGGCCCCCCGCGGGGGACGCCGGTGAGGAGCCCGGCGACCACCGGTCCGGTGAACCGCCGGCCGGCCCGGCTCCGGAGGCCGCTGACGGCGGGGAGGGCGGACGGGACGGACGGCTGGGGGAGCATCCCGCCGGTGACGGTCCCGGCGGTGACGCGACCATGCGTTTCTCCTCCGCCGCGCTGCGCCGGGAGATCGCCGGACGGCAGGCGGCGAAGGAGCCCGCCGACGGCGGAGACGATCGGCCGGAGGGCACGGACGGCGAGCCGGCCGGCAGCGCGTCCTCCGGTGACGAAGCACCCCCGGCTCCGGCCCCGTCGCCGTCCGCCGACTCCGAAGTCCGGTCCCGTCCCCGGGACGACGCCGGTGAGGAGTCCGCGGGGGACGACGAGCCCGCTGGGCCCGAAGCCGGAGCGACCGGTGAACCGCACGGCTCCGCCCCGCGGCCTCCGGCTCCTCCGGCACCCGCCCCGCAGGCCCCCGCGCAGCCGCCGTGGCAGACCGCTCCGGAGGGCGGGGCGCCGGTCGGACTGCCTCCCCTGCCGCCGCACTTCCAGCCCGCCGCTCCTCCGGCCGCGCCCAACCCGCCGGTGCCGCAGGACGGTTACCACCTCGCCCAGCCCCAGCACCAGGCCCAGCCCCCGGCCGCGCCCGGCCCGCAGCCGCAGCCGGAGGGCGGTTACGGCTTCCCCCAGCCGCCCGCCGCACCGCAGGCCGGCCCGTCCCAGCCCCAGCCTCCGGCCGTACAGCAGACCGGTGCCCCCGGGCCCGCCGCGGACCGGGCCGGCGTTCCCATGCCGCCCGCGGAGCCCGCCTCCCAGGACGGCTACGGCTTCCCCCGCCCCCAACCGCAGCTGCAGGCACAACCGCAGCCCCCGGCCGCGCCCGGCCCCCAGCCGCAGCCGGAGGGCGGTTACGGCTTCCCCCAGCCGCCCGCCGCACCGCAGGCCGGCCCGTCCCAGCCGCTGCCTCCCGCCCAGCCCCCGGCCGCGCCCGGCCCGCAGCCGCAGCCGCAGCCGCAGCCGCAGGACCCTCGTGCCGGTTCCGCCTGGCCCGACCCCCGCCAGCAGCCTCCGAGCCAGCCCGGTGCGCTCGGATACACCGCGTCGGTGGAGCTGTCCTCCGAACGCCTGCTGAACCAGAAGAAGAAGCCCCGCCCGCAGAGCAACCGCGGCGGCTCCCGCTTCCGTATCGGGGCCAGGAAGGAGGAGGCCGAGCGGCAGCGCAAGCTCGAACTCATCCGCACCCCGGTGCTGTCCTGCTACCGCATCGCGGTGATCAGCCTCAAGGGCGGCGTCGGCAAGACGACGACCACCACGGCGCTCGGCGCGACGCTCGCCAGCGAGCGGCAGGACAAGGTCATCGCGATCGACGCCAACCCGGACGCGGGCACGCTCGGCCGCCGGGTGCGGCGCGAGACGGGCGCGACGATCCGCGATCTGGTGACGGCGATCCCGTACCTCAGCAGCTACATGGACATCCGCCGGTTCACCTCGCAGGCGCCCTCCGGACTGGAGATCCTCGCCAACGACGTCGACCCGGCGATCTCGACGACCTTCAACGACGAGGACTACCGCCGGGTCATCGGCGTGCTGGGCCAGCAGTACCCGATCATCCTCACCGACTCGGGCACCGGCCTGCTCTACAGCGCGATGCGCGGCGTCCTCGATCTCGCCGACCAGCTCATCGTCATCTCCACCCCGTCCGTGGACGGCGCCAGCAGCGCCAGTACGACGCTGGACTGGCTCTCCGCCCACGGGTACGGCGATCTGGTGCAGCGCAGCATCACGGTCATCTCCGGGGTCCGCGAGACCGGAAAGATGATCAAGGTGGACGACATCGTGGCGCACTTCAAGACGCGCTGCCGCGATGTGGTGGTCGTCCCGTTCGACGAGCACCTCGCGGCCGGCGCGGAGCTGGACCTGGACATGATGCGGCCCAGGACGCGCGAGGCGTACTTCAACCTCGCCGCCCTGATCGCCGAGGACTTCTCGCGCCACCAGCAGGAGCAGGGCCTGTGGTCGCCCGGCGGGAACCCGCCGCTGACCGCGCCGCCCATCCCCGGCCGGCCGCAGCCCCAGCCCGGTCAGCCCCATCCCGGCGCCCCGCAGCATGCCCAGGCTCCCTACCAGCCGCAGCCCTACCCCCAGCACCAGCAGCCGTACGGGCAACCGCAGCCGCAGCCCCAGCAGCCGTACCCGCACTACCCCCAGCAGCAGCCCGGTCAGCCCCATCCCGGTCAGTCCCACCCCGGACACCAGCCGTATCCGGGCCCGCCCGGCCACCCGGGTCAGCCCGGCCAGGCGCAGGCCGGTCCCTCCCAGCAGCCGCCCGGTGCCGCGGGGCCGCCCGCGCCCGGCGCACAGTGGCAGCAGCCGGAGCGGTGACGGCGGCGGCGCACCGCCGCGGGACGTGAACGGGCCCGCCGGTCCCGCCCCTGAGGGGCAGGGCCGGCGGGCCCGTCCGTCCGCTCGTCCGCCGTGCGCGGGGCCGAAACGCTCAGCCCAGCAGTTCCCGGGCCACCCGCACGTCCTCGGCCATCCGCTCCAGCAGCCCGTCCAGCGTGTCGAACCTCTCCTGCCCGCGGATGTAGGACAGGAAGTCCACCGCGACGTGGAGTCCGTAGAGGTCGAGGTCCACACGGTCGATGGCGTACGCCTCCACAGTCCGTTCGGTGCCGTCGAACTGCGGGTTGGTGCCGACGGAGATCGCGGCGGGCATCGACTCCCCCTCCACCACCAGCCATCCGGCGTAGACGCCGTCCGCGGGGATCGCCGTGTGCGGCAGCGTCTCGACGTTGGCCGTCGGGTAGCCCATCTCGCGTCCGCGCTGCGCACCGCGGACGACCACGCCCTCCACCCGGTGCGGCCGGCCCAGCACCTCCGCCGCGCCCTCCACGTCGCCCTCGGCGACCAGGCGGCGGGTGAGGGTGGAGGAGAACGGCTCGCCGCCCCCGGCCTCCCCGCGCTCGAACAGGTCGACGACCATCACGTCGTAGTCGTACGTCCTGCCCAGCTCGGCCAGGGTCTCCACGGTGCCGGCCGCCCGGTGGCCGAAACGGAAGTTGGGGCCCTCCACGACGGTACGGGCGTGGAGCCTGTCGACCAGCACCTTCACCACGAAGTCGGCCGGCGACAGCTTCGAGAACTCCTCGGTGAAGGGCAGGACCAGGACCGCGTCCACGCCCAGGCCGGCCATCAGCTCCGCGCGCCGGTGGTGCGGGGCGAGGAGCGGCGGGTGGCTGCCGGGCCGCACGACCTCGCTGGGGTGCGGGTCGAAGGTGACGACGACGGCCGGTACGCCCAGCTCGCGGGCGCGCTCGACCGCCCTGCCGATGATCAACTGGTGCCCGCGGTGCACCCCGTCGTAGGAGCCGATGGTGACGACGCTGCGCCCCCAGTCCTCGGGGATGTCCTCCAAGCCACGCCAGCGCTGCACAGTGCCCGCTCCTCGCCGAATGCCAGTGGATGGTGCCGGGTCCAAGGGTGCCATGACCCCCCGTCGCGTTCGCACGGGGACCCGCGCCGTACGGCTCCCGCCGGAAAGCGCCCCGGTGTGCGCCGTGGTTCACTCCGTGCGCCCGCCCGGCGAGGTGCGTCCGGGCCCCTGTGTGGACAGGAAACCGGATGCGCACAGGAGGGGGATCGTGGGCGCGGGCGCCGGACCCGGTGCCCGCGCCCACGGTGCGTCACCGCCACCGCCGGGTCCGGCCGGGTCCGGCCGGGCACCACCGGTTCCCGCCGGGCGCCAGTCAGGCGAAGACGGCCAGGCTCCTGGCCCTGCCCCCCTGCTCCTCGACCAGTGCGAGGAAGCGGTCCCCAGGCCCGAAGACCGCGACCGGCCCGGGCCTGCCGGACGGCGGCATGGCGATCCGCACCCCGTTCGCCAGCAGCCTCGCCTGCCGCTCGTCCACGTCCCAGCGCGGGAAGGCGGCCGCGGCCGCCTCGCCGACGGGAACGACGGTCAGCGACTGCTGGTGCTGCTCCAGGGTGCGTGCCGCGTCCAGACCGTACGGGCCGACCCGGGTGCGGCGCAGCGCCGTGAGATGGCCGCCGACCCCCAGACCGGCGCCCAGGTCGCGGGCGAGCGCCCGGATGTAGGTGCCGGAGGAGCAGACGACGGAGACCAGCAGGTCCAGCACGGGGGTGCCGTCCTCGGCACTCCCGGCGCGGACGTCGTGCACGGTGAAGGAGGAGACGGTGACCGGCCGGGCGGCCAGCTCCACCTCCTCGCCCTCGCGCACCCGGGCGTAGGACCGCTTGCCGTCGATCTTGATCGCGCTGACCTTGGAGGGGACCTGGAGGATGTCGCCGGTCAGCTTGGCGACGCCGTCGTCGATCGCCTCGCGGGCGATGCCGTCCGCCGGCGTGGAGGAGGTGATCTCGCCCTCCGCGTCGTCGGTGACGGTGTTCTGGCCGAGGCGGATGGTGCCGACGTACTCCTTCTCCGTCAGCGCCAGGTGCCCCAGCAGCCGGGTCGCCTTCTCGACGCCCAGGACGAGGACGCCGGTGGCCATCGGGTCCAGCGTGCCGGCGTGTCCGACCCGGCGGGTGCGGGCGATGCCGCGCATCTTGGCGACCACGTCGTGGGAGGTGAAGCCGGCGGGCTTGTCGACGACGACCAGCCCGCCGGGTTCCTGGGTTCCTTTGCGTGCCACGGGTCAGGCGTCCTCGCCGTCCGTGCCGCCCGTTGCGTCCCCCCTGCCCTCGGCGCCGCCCGCCTCCTCCTCGTCCTCCTCGCGCGCGGGCTTGCGGTAGGGGTCGGGCTCGCCCGCGTACGTGGCGCCCGAGGACGCCTGGCGCACCTGGGCGTCCGACGCCCTGGCCCTGGCCAGCAGGTCGTCGATGGTCCGGGCGTTCTCCGGGAGCGCGTCCGGGACGAACGTCAGCGACGGCGTGAAGCGCACGCCGGTCTGCCGCCCGACCTCCGAGCGCAGTACCCCCTTGGCGCTCTCCAGCGCCGCGGCGGAGGCCGCCCGCTCCTCGTCGTCGCCGTAGACCGTGTAGAAGACGGTCGCCTCCCGCAGGTCGCCGGTGACCCGGGTGTCGGTGATCGTCACATAGCCGAGCCGCGGGTCCTTGATCCGCCGCTGGAGGGTCTCCGCGACCACGACCCGGATGCGGTCGGCCAGTTTGCGTGCCCGCGCGGTGTCGGTCATGTGTCTGCTTCCTTCTGTTTCGGATCGTTCGGTTCGGGTCCGGGCGGGGCCGTGCACCGGAAGCGCTCAGTCCTCGTCCCCGTGGAACCGCCGCCGCACCGACAGCAGCTCCACCTCCGGCCGGGCGGCCACCAGCCGCTCGCACCGGTCGAGCACGTCCGAGACGTGCCCGGCGTCCCCGGAGACCATCGCGAGGCCGATCACGGCCCTGCGGTGGATGTTCTGCTCCCCGACCTCCGCGACGCTCACCGTGTACCTGCGCTGCAGCTCCGCGATGATCGGGCGGACGACCGACCTCTTCTCCTTCAGCGACCGCACGTCGCCGAGGAGCAGGTCGAACGAGAGTGTGCCTACGTACATGGGATGCGGGTCCAGCCGACCCGTGAGGCCTCGTGGGGCGGAGCCCTGCCGACGCCCGGCAGGACACGGGAAACCGTACACGCAACGGTTCCCGGTGATCGACGCATATAACGGCCACGGAGCCTCCCGCCGGGGCGGGAGGCTCCGTGGCCGTTCACCGGTGGCGCCCACCGGCGGGGGTCAGGCGCGGGGCTTCTCCCGCATCTCGTACGTCGCGATGACGTCGTCGACCTTGATGTCGTTGAAGTTTCCGAGGTTGATACCGCCCTCGAAGCCTTCGCGGATCTCGGTGACGTCGTCCTTGAAGCGGCGCAGACCCTCGATGTTGAGGTTCTCCGCCACGACCTTGCCGTCGCGGATGAGGCGGGCCTTGGTGTTCCGCCTGACCTCGCCGGAGCGGATGATGACACCCGCGATGTTGCCGAGCTTGGAGGAGCGGAAGACCTCGCGGATCTCCGCCGTGCCGAGCTCGACCTCCTCGTACTCCGGCTTGAGCATGCCCTTGAGGGCCGCCTCGATCTCCTCGATCACCTGGTAGATGACCGAGTAGTAGCGGACGTCCACGCCCTCGCGCTCGGCCATCTGCGTGGCACGCCCCTCGGCGCGCACGTTGAAGCCGATGACGATGGCGTCGGAGCCGGTCGCCAGGTCGATGTCGGTCTCGGTGACCGCACCCACGCCGCGGTGCAGGACGCGCAGGTCGACCTCCTCGCCGACGTCGAGCTGGAGCAGCGAGGACTCCAGGGCCTCGACCGAACCGGACGCGTCGCCCTTGATGATGAGGTTGAGCTGCTGCACCTCGCCGGCCTTGAGCACCTTGTCCAGGTCCTCCAGGGAGACCCTGCGGGTGCGCTTGGCGAAGGCGGCGTTGCGCTCGCGGGCGGCGCGCTTCTCGGCGATCTGCCGGGCCGTGCGGTCCTCGTCGACCACCAGGAAGTTGTCGCCCGCCCCGGGGACGCTGGTCAGACCCAGCACCAGGACCGGGGTGGCCGGACCGGCCTCCTCGACGTTGTTGCCCTTGTCGTCGAGCATCGCCCGGACGCGGCCGTACGCGTCGCCGACCACGACCGTGTCGCCGACCCGCAGGGTGCCGCGCTGGACCAGCACCGTGGCAACCGCGCCGCGGCCGCGGTCGAGGTGGGCCTCGATCGCGATGCCCTGCGCGTCCTGCTCCGGGTTGGCCCGCAGGTCGAGCGAGGCGTCCGCGGTCAGGACCACGGCCTCCAGCAGCTGGTCGATGTTCAGACCCTGCTTGGCGGAGATGTCGACGAACATGGTGTCGCCGCCGTACTCCTCGGCCACGAGCCCGTACTCGGTGAGCTGGCCGCGCACCTTGGTCGGGTCCGCACCCTCGACGTCGATCTTGTTGACCGCCACCACGATCGGCACGTCGGCCGCCTTGGCGTGGTTGAGGGCCTCGACCGTCTGGGGCATCACACCGTCGTTGGCCGCCACCACCAGAATCGCGATGTCGGTCGACTTCGCACCGCGGGCACGCATGGCGGTGAACGCCTCGTGACCCGGGGTGTCGATGAAGGTGATCTTGCGCTCTTCGTCGTTGACCTCGGTCGCGACCTGGTAGGCGCCGATGTGCTGGGTGATGCCGCCGGCCTCGCCCTCGATGACGTTGGTCTTGCGGATCGCGTCCAGCAGGCGCGTCTTACCGTGGTCGACGTGACCCATGACGGTCACCACCGGCGGACGCGAGACGAGTGCCTCCTCGCCGCCCTCGTCCTCGCCGAACTCGATGTCGAAGGACTCGAGCAGCTCGCGGTCCTCCTCCTCCGGGCTGACGATCTGGACGACGTAGTTCATCTCCTCGCCGAGGAGCTGCAGCGTCTCGTCGGAGACCGACTGGGTCGCGGTGACCATCTCGCCCAGGTTGAACATCACCTGGACCAGCGACGCCGGGTTGGCGTTGATCTTCTCCGCGAAGTCGGTGAGCGACGCACCGCGCGACAGCCGGACGGTCTCGCCCTTGCCGCGCGGCAGCATCACGCCGCCGATGGACGGGGCCTGCATGGCCTCGTACTCCTGGCGCCTCTGCCGCTTGGACTTGCGGCCGCGGCGCGCCGGACCGCCGGGACGGCCGAAGGCGCCCTGCGTGCCACCGCGGCCACCGGGACCGCCGGGACGGCCGCCGAAACCGGGACGGCCGCCGAAGCCACCGCCACCGCCGCCGCCACCGGGACGGCCGGCGAAACCGCCGCCGCCACCGCCGGGACGACCGCCGCCGCCACCGCCGGGACGGCCGGCGAAGCCGGGACGACCGCCGCCGCCACCGCCGGGACGGCCCGCGCCGGCGCCGGGACCACGGCCGCCGGGGCCCGGACGCGGACCCGCGGCCGGACGCTGCGGCATCATGCCCGGGTTCGGACGGTTGCCGCCCGGACGCGGACCCGCGGCGCCGCCCTGGCCGCCCTGCGGGCGCGGCATGTTGCCGGGGCTGGGACGGCCGCCGCCGGGAGCCTGCGGACGGGGACCGCCCTGGCCGGCTCCGGGACGCGGACCACCCGGGGCACCGGGGCCGCCGGGACGCGGGGCACCGCCCGGACGGGGCGCCTGCGGGCGCGCCATGCCGGTGGAGCCGCCGGAGGTGAAGGGGTTGTTGCCCGGACGCGGGCCGGCCGGACGGGCGCCCGGCTTGGGACCGCCCGGCTTGGGACCGCCCGGACCGCGGCGGTCCTGGCCCGCCGGGGCGGGACGGCCACCGGGCTTGGGGGCACCCGGACGCGGCGCGCCCTGGCCGGACGGCGGCGCGGTGAACTCGGGCTTGGCCGGGGCGGGGGGCTGCGCCGGGCCCGGCTTGGCCGGGGCGGGACGCGGCCCGGGGGTGGGCGGGGTCGGGCCGCTCTTGGCGGGCGCCGGCCCCGGACCCGGGACGTTCTTCTGGGGCGCGCTCCTGGGCGCCTCGGCCGCGGGGGCCGGGGGCTTGGGCGCGCCGGGCTTGGGGGCACCCGGGCGGGGTGCGGAGGCACCCGGCTTCGGGGCGCCCGGCTTGGGGGCCGCCTTGCGGGGGGCGGCGGGCTTCGCGGCGGACTTCTTGGCGCCTCCGGCGCCGTTGCCCGCGTCGAACGCGTCGGTCAGCTTGCGTACCACCGGCGCCTCGATCGTCGAGGACGCCGAACGGACGAATTCACCGAGTTCCTGGAGCTTGGCCATGACGACCTTGCTCTCGACTCCAAGCTCCTTGGCGAGCTCGTATACCCGGACCTTAGCCACTTCGCTCCTTACGGTCCGGGGGGATTCTTCCGCCGGACCTTCGCTACTGCATGGGCGTACTCATCGCGTACTCATCGAGTGCTCATCGCAATCTCGACCTACTTCCAACTCGCGAGGTACCTCTCCCGTACGGCGGGGTGCCGTACGGGCCGTCGTGCGTGCTTGCTGTCTTACGGTGTTGCCCGCGGTACTGCCTGCAGCAGCTCCGCGGTATCGAGCGGTCCGCCGGCCCGGAAGGCCCGCTGGAACGCCCGGCGGCGGACCGCCAGGTCGACACAGGTCGGTGCGGGGTGCAGATAAGCGCCCCGGCCGGGCAGCGTACCGCGATGGTCGGGAACGCATCTGTTCCCGACCAGCACCACACGCAGCAGATCGCCCTTGCCCGACCGCTCCCGACAACCCACGCAGGTGCGTTCAGGGCATGCGCGGGCGCGCGTCCGGTCAGACACTCTTAAGTCTACCTCCCCGCGCGGATTGCGCCGTTGGCGGGGTCGCCATTGGGGTACGGACGGTGACAGGCCTCTCAGCCCCTCTCCGCGCCGCTCTCCCGGCGTTCCCCACCGCGCTCCCCGCTCTGCTCGGTGTCCGGGCGGATGTCGATCCGCCAGCCGGTGAGCCGGGCGGCGAGCCGGGCGTTCTGCCCTTCCTTCCCGATCGCCAGCGAGAGCTGGTAGTCGGGCACCGTGACCCTGGCCGACCGTGCCGCGGCGTCCACGACGTCCACCCTGCTCACCCGGGCGGGTGAGAGCGCGTTGGCCACCATCTCGGCCGGGTCGTCCGACCAGTCCACGATGTCGATCTTCTCGCCCTGCAGCTCGGCCATCACGTTGCGCACCCGGCCGCCCATCGGGCCGATGCACGCGCCCTTGGCGTTCAGGCCCGGACGGGTGGACCGTACCGCGATCTTGGTGCGGTGCCCGGCCTCGCGGGCGATGGCCGCGATCTCCACCGAGCCGTCCGCGATCTCGGGCACCTCCAGGGCGAAGAGCTTCTTCACCAGATTGGGGTGGGTGCGCGAGAGCGTCACCGACGGGCCGCGGACTCCCTTGGCGACCCGCACGACATAGGTGCGCAGCCGGGTGCCGTGCGAGTAGTCCTCGCCGGGCACCTGCTCCTGCGGGGGCAGGATCGCCTCGAGCCTGCCGATGTCAACAAGGACGCTGCGCGGATCCTTCCCCTGCTGGACGACTCCCGCGACGATGTCGCCCTCGCGCCCGGCGTACTCGCCGAGGGTGATCTCCTCCTCGGCGTCCCGCAGGCGCTGCAGGATGACCTGCTTGGCGGTGGTCGCGGCGATCCGGCCGAACCCGGAGGGGGTGTCGTCGAACTCGCGCGGCTCGGCGCCCTCGGGCAGGTCGGCCGGATCCTCCTTGGCCCACACCGTCACATGGCCGGTGGAGCGGTCCAGCTCCACACGGGCCTGGCGGCGGCTTCCCTCGGTGCGGTGGTACGCGATGAGGAGAGCCGCCTCGATCGCCTCGACCAACAGGTCGAAGGAGATCTCCTTCTCCCTCACCAGACCCCGCAGGGCACTCATGTCGATGTCCACGGCTACGCCTCCTCCTGGCTCTCTTCGTCAGAGGCCGCAGCCTGACGCGCCTTCTCGGCCTTCTCGGCGGCCTTGCGGTTGAACTCGATCTCCACCCGGGCCCTGGCGATCTCGGTGTAGGCGAGCCGGCGGGCGGTGGCCCTGCGTCCCTTGACGCCGGGCACCTCCACGTCCACGCCGTCCTCGTCCGCAGCGCCGACGCGGGCGACCAGTTCGCCGCCGCCCGCCCCCTCTGCCAGCTGCGCCCTGATCAGCCTGCCGACGGCGCGGCGGTAGTGCCGCGGCTCGGTCAGCGGGCGGTCGGTGCCGGGTGAGGTGACCTCCAGGACGTACGGGGCGCCGCCCATCACATCGGTCTCGTCCAGCGCCTGGGACGCCTCGCGGCTCAGCTCCGCACAGGTGTCGAGCTGCACGCCCTCGTCTGAGTCCACCACGACGCGCAGCACCCGCCTTCTTCCGGCCGGGGTCACTGCGATCTCCTCGAGATCCAGCCCCCTGGCGGTGACGAGCGGCTCCAGCAGTCCTCGCAGCCTCTCGCTCTGGGTGGTGCTCATCCGGGTGACTCCTCGGCCGCGTGTGCTGTTGTGGGAACGTCCAGTCCTGGGGTTACGGGGGTCAAGCCTATCGTCTGCCGCGGGCTGCGCCGACCAGGCGGCCGGAGGCGCTGCGCCGGGCGGCCGTCCCCCGCACGGGGCACTCGCGGGGCACGGCGGTGCCCCGCCGAGGGGGACGGTGCGAACACGGGTACGCTCACACCCGCGGTGATCGCCGCCCGTCCCCCGCGCCGCCGAACCACCTCCCCTGGGAGCGCCCGTGCCGATCGACCCGCGTCCCCGCCGGCGGAGCCTGCTGGCCACCGGTGTGGCGGGCGCCGCCGCGCTGCTGCTGACCGGATGCTCGCAGGAGAGGCCGACGGCCGCCGAGCGCAGGCTGGCCTCCGCGGACGAGCGGCTGCGCCGTGCCGCCGCGCGCGGCAGTGCCGCGCTGCTGGCCCGCTACGACCGCACCCTCGCCGCGCACCCGGACCTGGCCGGGCGGCTGGAGCCGCTGCGGGCGGACGTGGCACGGCACGTGAGGGCCTTCGGCGGGACGGAGCCCGGTGGTCCCGGGAGCCCGAAGGACTCCGGGAGCCCCGGCGGCTCACCCGCCCCGGAGGCCGCCCGGGGCACCGGGGCGGGCGTACCCGCCGACCCCGGGCGCGCGCTGAGCGCCCTCGCGAACGCCGAACGCACCGCCGCCGACGCCCTCACCCGGGCCCTCGACGGCGCCCCGCCCGAGCTCGCCCGGCTGCTCGCGTCCGTCGCGGCGGCCGGGGCGGTCCACGTCTACCTGCTCACGGGCGGCGAGTGATGAACCAGGCGACCGACCGGGCGGTGAACCCGATGGCGAACCCGGTGGCGAACCCGGCCGTGGCCACGGCCTCCTCCGCGGCGTCCCCCGCCTCCCCTGCCACCGGCGCCGTACCGGACGCGGCCCCCGGCGGTGTGCCCGGAGGGGAGGGCGGGCCCGGCGCGAAGGACGGCCCCGCGCTGGCAGCCCTGCAGGCCGCGCTCCTGGCCGAGCACGCCGCCGTCTACGGTTACGGCGTCGTGGGCGGGCGGATCGCCGAGGACCGGCGCGCGCAGGCGCGGGAGGCCCACGACGCCCACCGCGCGCGCCGTGACGCCCTGCGCCGCGCGGTGCGGCGGATGGGCGGCAGCCCCGAGCCCGCCGCCGCGGCCTACTCCCTGCCCTTCGCGGTGCCGGACGGCGCCGCGGCGGTGCGGCTCGCCGCCGAACTGGAGGAACGGGTGGCCGCCGTCTACGCCGACCTGGTCCGGGCCGGCGAGGGCGGGCTGCGACGGGAGGCGGCCGCCGCGCTGCGGGAGGCCGCGGTCCGCGCGGCACGCTGGCGCGGTACGGGCGTACCCTTCCCAGGGCTCGCCGAGCGCACCGCGCCGGCGGGCCGGGAGTCCCTCTGAGGGGTTCTCCCGCGCGACGCCGACGACGAAAGGGACGCCCGGGCATGACATCGGCTCCGCACGTCGAACCCCCGCAGCGGCTGGTGCGCTTCCAGGGCGCGGACTCCCCCTGGCTGGCGCGGCTGCCCGGCCTGGTCCAAGCGTCGCTGGCGCGCTGGGAGCTGACGGCCGAGCGGGTGGTCTCCCCCGGCGGGCGCGGCAGCCTGGTCGTCCTGGTGCGCCGGGCGGACGGCTCGCCGGCCGCGCTGAAGCTGCGCGCCGCCGGTGCGGCGGACGAGGCGGCGGCGCTGTCCCGCTGGGAGGGGCACGGCGCGGTACGGCTGCTGGACGCCGCGCCCGAGGACGGCGCGCTGCTGCTGGAACGGCTGCACGCGGATGTGTCGCTGCGCTCGCTGCCGGACGCGAAGGCCACCTTGGAGGCGGTCTCGGCGCTGCACCGGCTGTGGGTGCCCCCCGCGCCCCCCGGCGCCCCGGAGGACGGCGGGCATCCCTTCACCACCGTGGAGGAGCACACCGGCCGGGCGGTGGAGGGCATCCGCGCGCATGTGCCCGAGGAGGCCCGCCCGCTGGCCGAGGAGGCACTGGCGCTGCGCTCCGGGCTGCTCGCCGACGCCCCCGAACAGGTGCTGCTGCACGGCGACTTCCGGCAGGGCGCGGTGCTGTCGGCGGATCCGGGGCGGGCGCACTGGCTGGTGGTCGGCCCCGATCCGCTGGTGGGCGAGCGGGCGTACGACCTGGCCCGGCTGGTCCGCGACCGGCTGCACGACCTGGCCGCCGGCTCCGGCGCCCCCGCGATCGCCCGGCGCCGGGTGGCCAAGCTGGCGAACTCCCTGGAGGTGGACCGCGACCGGCTGCGCGGCTGGAGCCTGTACCGGGCGGTGGAGTCGGGTGCGCGGCACCTCGCCGCCGGCGAACGCGCCGACGGCGAGGCGCTGCTGGAGTTCGCCGGCTGGCTGTGAGCCGCCGCCGCGGGGCCCGGGCCGGGCCCGTGCCGAGCTCGTGCCGAGCTCTGGGGCGGGGCCGGTGAGGGCCCCGCCTCGGCGGCTCAGGCGGACTCGCCGGCCGAGCGGACCAGCCGCTCCACCGCCTCGTCCACCGGGACCTCCTCGCGCTCGCCGGTGCGCCGGTCCTTCAGTTCCACCAGGCCCTTGGCCGCGCCCCGGCCCACCACCAGGATCTCCGGCACGCCGATCAGCTCCGCGTCGGTGAACTTCACACCGGGCGAGACGCCCGTACGGTCGTCCACCAGGGTGCGCACCCCGGCCCCGGCCAGCCTCTCGGCCAGCTCCAGGGCCATCTCGATCTGGGCGCCCTTGCCGGCGGCGACGACGTGGACGTCGGCCGGGGCGACCTCGCGCGGCCAGCACAGGCCCTGGCCGTCGGCCGTCTGCTCGGCGAGCGCGGCCACCGCGCGCGAGACGCCGATGCCGTAGGAGCCCATGGTGACGCGGACGGGCTTGCCGTCGCGGCCGAGCACGTCCAGGGAGAAGGCGTCGGCGTACTTGCGGCCGAGCTGGAAGATGTGGCCGATCTCGATGGCCCTGTCCAGCTTGAGCCCCGCGCCGCAGGACGGGCAGGGGTCGCCGTCCTCGACGGTGACCACGTCCAGGTACTCGTCGACCTCGAAGTCGCGGCCGCACACCACGTTGCGGGCGTGGGTGTCGGGCTTGTTGGCCCCGGTGATCCAGGAGGTGCCGGGGGCCACGCGCGGGTCGGCGACGTAGCGGAAGGCGGTGCCGGCCAGCCCCTGCGGACCGACGTAGCCGCGCACCAGGGCGGGGCGGCCGGTGAAGTCCTCGGCGGTGACCAGCTCCACGGTGGCGGGCGCCAGGTGCTCGGCGAGCTTGCCGAGGTCCACCTCGCGGTCGCCGGGCACGCCCACGGCCCAGATCTCGCCGTCCACCTTGACCAGCAGGTTCTTCAGGGTGGCGGAGGCGGGCACGCCCAGGTGGTCGGCGAGCGTCTCGATGGTGGGGGTGTCGGGGGTGTCCAGTTCCTCGACGGGCGGGTGGCCCATGGGGTCGCCCGGCTTCAGCGGGAAGGTGACGGCCTCGGTGTTGGCGGCGTAGCCGCAGGCCGGGCAGTCGGCGAAGGTGTCCTCACCGGCGGCGGCCGGGGCGAGGAACTCCTCGGAGGCCGAGCCGCCCATCGCGCCCGAGACGGCGGAGACGACCCGGTGGTCCAGGCCGAGCCGGGTGAAGATCCGCACGTACGCCTCGCGGTGCAGCCGGTAGGACTCGGCCAGTTCCTCGTCGCTGGTGTCGAAGGAGTAGGAGTCCTTCATCAGGAACTCCCGGCCGCGCAGGACGCCCGAGCGCGGGCGGGCCTCGTCGCGGTACTTGGTCTGGATCTGGTAGAGCATCACCGGCAGGTCCTTGTAGGACGTGCACTGGTCCTTGACGACCTGGGTGAAGATCTCCTCGTGGGTGGGTCCGAGCAGGTAGTCGGCGCCCTTGCGGTCCTTGAGCCGGAACAGCAGGTCGCCGTACTCCTCCCAGCGGCCCGAGACCTCGTACGGCTCCCTGGGCAGCAGGGCCGGGAGCAGCACCTCCTGGGCGCCGATGGCGTCCATCTCCTCGCGCACGATCCGGGTGACGTTCTCAAGGACCTGCTTGCCCAGCGGCAGCCAGGTCCAGATCCCGGCGGCGGTGCGGCGTACGTAGCCGGCGCGGACCAGAAGCCTGTGGCTGACGGTCTCGGCGTCGGCCGGGTCCTCGCGCAGCGTCTTCAGCATGAGCCGGGACATGCGCTGGACACGGGCTGCCATGGGTTTCTCCTGCGTGCGGTGGGTCGGTTTCCGGGCCGCGGCGGTACTGCGGCCCCGCCCAGGAGACTACCGGCGCCGCAGCGGCAGCGGCGCACCCATCACCGCGTACGGGCTCCCGGCGCTCGGGAACAGCACATGGCGGGCCAGGTCCCGGTAGCCCAGGGAGCGGTAGAGGGCGCGGGCCGGGCTCTCGGTGTCGATCGCGGAGAGGATCGAGCGCGGCTCGGCGGCGGTGTCGGTGATCGAGGTGATCAGCTCCCGGCCGATGCCGCGCTTCTGGTACGCCGGGTGCACGTGCAACTCGGTGATGACGAAGGCGTCGTCGAGCCACCCGGCGTTCCCGTTGCGCCGCAGGTACGGCTCGACGACCGTGGACCACCACTGCGTGCGGTCGTTGGGCATCCCGTAGACGAAGCCGACCAGCCGCCCGCGCGGTGTGGTTGCACCCAGCGCCCGGACCCCGGGGGCGGCGGCGTGCCGCAGCACGATGTGGCGGCGCACCCCCACCTCGTCGTCGGTCAGTCCGAAGGCGACGGCCTGTACGGCGAGCGCCTCGTCCACGCGGGCTGCGAGGTCCAGGGGACCGACCTGGGCGTCTTCCATGGTGTCCGACCCTACTGGAGAGGCCGGCGGGATCCGGCGAACACCCGCGCGGACGCCGGGGCGTTCGGGACCGTCCGGTGCCGCCTGGGGGAGCCGTCCGGGACCGTTCGGAACGGCACGCCTCAGAACAGCACGCTCATGAACGCGCCGACCTCGCGGAAGCCGACCCGGCGGTAGGCGGCGCGGGCCGCGGTGTTGTAGTCGTTGACGTAGAGGCTGACGACCGGGGAGACCTCGGTCAGCGCGTAGCGCAGCACCGCCGCCATGCCGGCGACGGACAGGCCTTGACCGCGGCGGTCGGGGGCAACCCACACGCCCTGGATCTGGCACGCCTGCGACGTGACGGCGCCGATCTCGGCCTTGAAGACCACCCGGCCGTCCTCGATGCGGGCGAACGACCGTCCGGCGCCGACCAGTTCGGCGACCCGGGCCTGGTAGATCAGCCCGCCGTCCCCGGCCAGCGGTGAGACGCCGACCTCCTCGGTGAACATCGCCACACAGGCGGGCATCAGCACGTCCATCTCGTCCTTGCGGACGCGCCGCACATACGGGTCGGGCCGTATGCCCGCGGGCATGCGGTCGGCGACCATCAGCGGCTGGTGGCGGCGGACCTCGCGAGCCGGACCCCAGTGCGGCTCCAGCCGGGCCCACAGGGCGGCGGTGGGCCGGGCCGGGCCGACGACGGACGAGCAGCGCCGCCCCTGGCGGCGCGCCCGCTCGGCGAAGGCGCGCACCGCCTCCGGTCCCGCGCAGACGGGGACGAGGTTGGCGCCCGCGTAGCACAGGGACTCCAGCCGCCCGCGCTGGTACCAGCCCCACATCTCCCCGCCCAGCCGCCACGGGTCCAGGCCGGAGACCCGGACGCGGGCGGCGACGAAGGCGTTGTTGACCGGCTCGCGGTCGAGTACCGCGAGGGCGTCGTCGAGCTCGTGGGGCTCGACGACGCGGGTGGTGGTGGTCGTCAGCACGTGGGATGCCTCACCGTACGGCCGTGGTGGCGGGGAGCGGTCTTCCGACTTTACCCCCGGGCCGCCGCGGCCGGACGGGCGCGGGCCGGTCAGCTGACGGAGACCTCCGGCGGCCCGGAGAGCACGCCGTCCTTCTCCATCTGCTCGGCGATCTTCATGGCCTCGTCGATGAGGGTCTCGACGATCTTGGACTCGGGGACGGTCTTGATGACCTCGCCCTTGACGAAGATCTGGCCCTTGCCGTTGCCGGAGGCCACCCCGAGGTCGGCCTCGCGGGCCTCGCCGGGCCCGTTGACGACGCAGCCCATGACGGCCACCCGCAGCGGCACCTCCATGCCCTGAAGGCCGGCGGTCACCTCGTCGGCGAGCTTGTAGACGTCCACCTGGGCCCGGCCGCAGGAGGGGCAGGAGACGATCTCCAGCCGGCGCTGGCGCAGGCCGAGGGACTCCAGGATCTGGATGCCGACCTTGATCTCCTCCACCGGCGGGGCCGACAGCGAGACGCGGATGGTGTCGCCGATGCCCTCGCTCAGCAGGGCGCCGAAGGCGACGGCCGACTTGATGGTGCCCTGGAAGGCCGGTCCGGCCTCGGTGACGCCCAGGTGGAGGGGGTAGTCGCACTTCTCGGCCAGCAGCCGGTAGGCGTTGACCATCACGACCGGGTCGTTGTGCTTGACCGAGATCTTGATGTCGCGGAAGCCGTGCTCCTCGAACAGCGAGCACTCCCACAGCGCGGACTCCACCAGCGCCTCGGGGGTGGCCTTGCCGTACTTGGCGAGCAGCCGCTTGTCCAGGGAGCCGGCGTTGACGCCGATGCGGATGGGGACGCCGGCGTCGGATGCCGCCTTGGCGATCTCCTTGACCTTGTCGTCGAACTGCCGGATGTTGCCCGGGTTGACGCGCACGGCCGCGCAGCCGGCGTCGATGGCGGCGAAGACGTACTTGGGCTGGAAGTGGATGTCCGCGATCACCGGGATCTGGGACTTCTTCGCGATGACCGGCAGCGCCTCGGCGTCGTCCTGGGACGGGCAGGCCACGCGGACGATCTCGCAGCCGGAGGCGGTCAGCTCGGCGATCTGCTGGAGCGTGGCGCCGATGTCGGCGGTGACGGTGGTGGTCATCGACTGCACGGAGACCGGGGCGTCGCCTCCGACGGCCACCGAGCCGACCTGGATCTTCCGGCTGACCCGTCTGTCGGCCAGTTTGGTCGGTACGGACGGCATTCCGAGCGAAATGGCTGTCATTGTGGTGTGCAACCCCAAGCTGTGGTCCAGTGCCCCGTTCGGCGGCGGGCTCCGGCCTCCGAGATTACGGTACGCCCGGGGCCCGGGGCACACCGTGGTCCGCCGTACGCGGGGCGGGGCGGCGGGTTCGCCCCCGCCCCGCCCCGCGCCGGGCGTCAGCCGGTCAGGCGTACGGGGTTGACCACGTCCGCGATGAGCACCAGCAGCGTGAAGCAGACGAAGACGCCCGCCACCACGTACGCCACCGGCATCATCTTCGCCACGTCGAACGGGCCGGGGTCGGGGCGGCGCAGCACCCTGGCCAGACCCCGGCGCAGCGACTCCCACAGGGCCCCCGCGATGTGGCCGCCGTCCAGCGGCAGCAGCGGCAGCATGTTGAACAGGAACAGCGAGAGGTTGAAGAGGGCGAGGGTGAGGAGGGTGATCGCCACCCGCTGCTCCGCCGGGATCTCCAGGGCGAAGATCTCCCCGCTGACGCGGGCCGCGCCGACCACGCCCATCGGGGAGTCCTGCTCGCGCTCGGCACCGGCGAAGGCCGCGTTCCACAGGCCGGGGATCTTCTCCGGCAGACGGGTCAGCGCCTCGGCTCCGGCGATCATCATGTCGCCCATGCGGTCGACGGCCTGCGGGAAGGACTGCTCGACCACGCCGGTGGCCGGGGAGAAGCCGAGGAAGCCGGTGGTGACGTACTCGCCCTCGACGTAGCCGCCGCGCCCGTCGGACTTGGCGACCTGGTTCTTCACCAGGTTCGCCTGGAGGACCTCGCGCTCGCCGTCGCGCTCGACGGTGATGGTGGCCGGCCCGATGGTGTCGCGGATGCGCTGCTGGAGGTCGCCCCACTCGGTGACCTCCGCCCCGTTGAAGGCCACGATGGTGTCGCCGGGCTTCAGGCCGGCCGCCTTGGCCGGGGAGTCGGGGGCGCCCTCGGGGCAGGTGTCGGTGCGCTCGGAGACCCTGACCACGCACTCGGAGACGGAGGAGACGGTGGTGGTCGTGGTGTTGATGCCGAAGGTCATCAGCGTGCCGAGGAAGATCGCCACGGCCAGCACCAGGTTCATGAACGGGCCGGCGAACATCACGATCACGCGCTTCCAGGGCTTGCGCGTGTAGAACATCCGCTTCTCGTCGCCCGGCTGGAGCTCCTCGTAGGCCGCCGCGCGGGCGTCCTCGATCATCCCCCGGAAGGGGGAGGTGGAGCGCTGCCGGACGGCGCCGTCGTCACCGGGCGGGAACATGCCGATCATCCGGATGTAGCCGCCGAGCGGGATCGCCTTGATGCCGTACTCGGTCTCGCCCTTCTTCCGCGACCACAGGGTGGGGCCGAAGCCGACCATGTACTGCGGCACGCGGACGCCGAACATCTTGGCCGTGGACAGGTGGCCCAGCTCGTGCCAGGCGATGGAGAACAGCAGGCCGACCACGAAGACGACTATGCCGAGGATGGTCATCACCGTCGTCATGCGCGTGCCTCCGCTGTCCGTTCCGTCATACGTGCCGCCAGTTCGCGGGCGCGGGCGCGTGCCCAGGTCTCGGCGTCGAGCACCTCGTCCAGGGTCAGGCCGGCTCCCCGGGGGGTGCCGTGCTCCTCGACCACCGCGGCGACGGTATCCACTATGCCGTTGAACGGCAGCCTGCCGGACAGGAACGCCTCGACGCACTCCTCGTTGGCGGCGTTGAACACCGCCGGCGCGGTCCCGCCCAGCGCGCCGACGTGGCAGGCCAGCGCCACGGACGGGAAGGCCTTCTCGTCCAGCGGGAAGAACTCCCAGCTCATCGCCTTGGACCAGTCGAACACGGGGCCGGTGCCGGGCACCCGGTGCGGCCAGCCGATGCCGAGGGCGATGGGCAGCCGCATGTCGGGCGGGCCGCACTGGGCGATGGTGGAGCCGTCCCGGAACTCCACCATCGAGTGGATGTAGGACTGCGGGTGGACGACGACCTCGATGCGGTCGAAGGGGATGTCGTACAGCAGGTGCGCCTCGATGACCTCCAGGCCCTTGTTGACCAGGGTCGCGGAGTTGACGGTGATGACCGGGCCCATCGCCCAGGTGGGATGGGCCAGGGCGTCGTCGGGGGTGACGTCCTCCAGCTCCTCGCGGGTGCGTCCCCGGAAGGGACCGCCGGACGCGGTCACCAGCAGTTTGCGCACCTCGGCGCGGGTGCCGCTCATCAGCGCCTGGAACAGCGCGGAGTGCTCGGAGTCGACGGGGATGATCTGGCCGGGCTCGGCCAGAGCCTTCACCAGCGGGCCGCCGACGATGAGGGACTCCTTGTTGGCCAGGGCCAGGGTGCGTCCCGCCTCCAGAGCGGCCAGGGTGGGGCGCAGCCCGATGGAGCCGGTGATGCCGTTGAGGACGGTGTGGCACTCGGACGCGGCCAGTTCGGTGGCCGCGTCCGCTCCGGCCAGCACCTCGGGCAGCGGCTCGGCGGAGCCGTAGCGGGTGCGCAGCGCCTCGCGCAGCTCGCCGGCCCTGCTCGCGTCGGAGACCGCGACGGTGCGGACCTTCAGCCGGTGGGCCTGCTCCGCCAGCAGCTCCACCCGGCCGCCCGCGGCGGACAGCGCGGTCACCCGGAAGCGGTCGGGGTTGGCCAGCACCACGTCGACGGCCTGGGTGCCGATCGATCCGGTGGAACCCAGGATCACGATGTCGCGCGGGCCGCCCGCGGCGGGGGCGTCGGCCGGGTGGCGCAGATGCGGGTCTGCGAGAGGGGCGGGACTGTCGGTCATCCCCCTATTGTGTCCGGTCCGCGAGACGGCCCGGACACCGCGTCACGCCGCGCCGCACCGCGCCACCCGGCCGACGTCCAGGCCGTCGTCCGGCCGACGCCCCCGCCGCCGTCAGGCAGTCGTCCGGCCGTCAGCCGGTGCGCAGTTCCTCCGCCGAGGTGCCCGGGCGCAGGAAGAGCAGCCCGAGGCCGGTGGCGGCCGCGACGAGGACCAGTACGCCCAGCCCGTGGAGGGCGAGGTCGCCCAGGGGCACGGGGACGGCGCGCACCACGTCGGGGACCTCGATCAGGTGGCTGTACTTCTCGAAGTTCTCCTCGCACAGGGCCGGGGCCGCGTCGCAGGTCTGCGCCCGGCCGCCGCCCTCCCGCACCTCCGCGCCGAAGTACCCCCGGCCCATCAGGGTGCCCACGGTCATCGCCAGCGCCACGGCCGGGACCAGGGGCGCGAACGTCTGCCACACCAGCGCCCGGCCCATCACCGAGCGGGGCACGCCCGCGGCGGCCAGGGCCGCGTGGGAGCGGCGGCGGGCGACGACGGCCTCGGCGACGGTGACCAGCAGACCGGCCGCCGCGATCACCAGCCCCACGACGACGGCCGTGTCGACCACGTCCATGGCGTCGAGGTAGAAGGTGTCCGAGCCGTATCCGCCCGTCGTCTCCTGCCCGGCCGCCTCGTCGTAGAAGCGCTGCACCTCCTGCCGCGCCTCCAGCATGGTGGCGAAGAAGGCGCGTACGGCCAGCGCTCCCGCGCCGAAGACCACGGCCACCAGCAGGGCGGCGAGGGTGCGGCTGCCGTGCCAGGGGTCGGCGAGCAGCCGGCGGGCGGCCAGCAGCGGGGCCGGACGGCGGGCGAAGCGGTGCAGCACCCGGCCGGTGGCGTGGGAGATCCATCCGGTGCCGAGCACCACGCCGAGGGCGGCCATGAGTCCGCCCCCGAAGAGCAGCAGGAGCGGCAGTGGAGAGACGAAGGCCGGGTCACCGGAGTCCTCGTAGTTCTTCCGGATCGCTTCGAGGGCGAGGGAGGCCCCCACACCGAGCACGATCAGGACGGCGGGCCACGGTCCCGGTGAACGCCTCGACCGCGCCTGCCGGGTCACTCCGAGCGGAGTCACGATCACCCGGCGCAGCATCACCGCGGCGGCGAGCGCCGCCAGCAGCGGCAGCCCGAGCACGGCGGCGGCCAGCGCGGGTACGGACGGCAGTACGTCGGTGGGCAGCGGAATCCTGCCCTCTGCGTCCGGCCGGTGCAGTACCCCGCGCCCGACGAGGAAGACGGCGAGTCCGGCGCAGGTGCCCAGCAGGCCCGCCACCCCCGTCTCGGCGGCGGCGACGGTCATCGCCTGGCGCGGAGTGCCGCCGGCCAGCCGGATCGCGGCGAGCCGCCGGTCGCGGGAGGGCGCACCGAGCCGGGCGCACTGCCCGGCCAGGGCCAGTACGGGGATGGTGAGCAGCAGCAGGGCGGCGATCACGCCGGGACGCAGTCCGGGCTCCTGGAGAAGGGTGCTGGTGTACTGGTCGTTGAGGGGCACACCCGCGTCGGCCCGGGGCTCGGGATCGGGGATGGCCAGCACCGTCAGCGCGGCGAGCACCGCCAGTGCGGCGAGGGCGGCGCTGACGGCGGTGAGCACCACCCGCAGGGTGTCGGTACGTGTTCCGGCCAGGGCCAGTCCGAGCAGCGCGGTGGGCTTCACGGGCGGCCGCCCGCCGGCACGTCGACACCGAGTCCGGTCGGGTCCAGCGCACCGTCCCGCAGGGTGATCTCGCGGTCGGCGTAGGCGGCCACGGACGCCTCGTGGGTGACGAGCACGACGCTGGTGCGCTGCTCCTGGGCGACCCTCGTCAGGTGCCCCAGCAGCCGCTCCCCGGCCAGCGCGTCCAGCGCGCCGGTGGGTTCGTCGGCGAAGAGCACCTTCGGTTCGGTGACCAGCGCCCGCGCCGCGGCGCACCGCTGCTGCTGGCCGCCGGACATCTCGCCGGGCCGGGAGCCGGCCACGTCGGCCACCTCCAGCCGCTCCAGCCAGTTCAGCGCGGCGGTACGGGCTTCGCGCCGCCCCTTGCCGGCCAGCAGCAGCGGCAGGGCGACGTTCTCGGCCGCCGTCAGTTCGGCGACGAGCTGCCCGAACTGGAACAGCACTCCGAAGTCGGTGCGCCGCAACCGGGAGCGGTCTGCCTCCGAGCGGGTGTCGAGGCGCTGACCCCCGTACAGCACCTCGCCCGCGTCGGGGCGCAGGATTCCGGACAGGCAGTGCAGCAGTGTGGACTTGCCGCAGCCGCTGGGTCCGGTGACGGCGAGAATCTCGCCCTCGGCCAGCTCCACGGTGACGCCGCGGAGCGCGGGCGTCGGCCCGTAGGACTTCACGACCCCGCGTGCTTGCAGGAGCGTCATGGGTGCACCTCCCGGTGCAGGTCGGCGACGCGGTCCAGCGTGGTGCGCAACCAGCGCAGGTCGGCGTCGAGGTGGGCGATGGCGAAGTCCGCGGCGATCACGTCGCCGAGCGAGGACTCGGGGTCGGTCTTGACGGCTGTCAGCTCGCGCAGCCGCGCGGTGTGCGCCCGGCGCTGTTCGGCGAGGTAGCCGCGGGCCTGTTCGACGCCGCTGACCAGCAGGGCGACGACGACCTTGGCCAGCAGTGCGCTGGTGACGTACGGGGCCGGGGTCTCGATCTCCTCCAGCCAGGCGCGCAGCTTCTCGCGTCCGGCGTCGGTGAGGGCGAACTCGGTGCGGTCCGGCCCTCCTTCGCGGCTCTGCCCGCGCTTCTCCACCAGACCGTCGCGCTCCAGCCTGCCGAGCGTGCCGTAGACCTGGCCGAAGGCGATCGGTCTGGCCTTGGGGAAGCGCTGGTCGTGCGCCTTCTTCAGGTCGTAGCCGTGCTGCGGCCCGGCGGCCAGCAGGGCGAGCAGTACATGGGCTGCGGTGGACATGACGGCGACTATTCCCCGAGAGAATAGTTGCCGTCAAGTCGTTTCCTCTTCAGGTCCGTTGCCGCTCACCCGGAGGCGAGCAGCCGGGCGGCACCGGAGGCGGACAGCGCGGTGGGCACAGCCAGGACGGTCTCGGCCACCGCGAGCGCGTGGCGCGTCACCGCTCCACCCGCCGCGCCGCGGGCGGCCTTCCCGGAGCGGGTGCGCGCGGAGGACCGAGCGCCCACCGGCGGGGCGCAATCCCGTTGCCCGTGCCCCGGGCGGCGGCGCAGACTGCCCCGGTGCTGATTCGACGCGAGAGCCCCGCCGATGTTCCCGCCGTACGCGCCGTGACCGGTGCGGCCTTCGCCGCCCGGTCGCAGACGCCCGTCCCGGTGGAGGTCACCCTGCTGGACGAACTGCGCGGCCGCGAGGCGTGGTTGCCCGCGCTGTCGCTGGTGGCCGAGGACCCCGGCGGCGAGGTCGTCGGACATGCGGTGTGCACCCGGGGACACATCGGCACCGCGCCCGCGCTGGGGCTCGGCCCCATCAGCGTCCACCCCGGCCACCAGGGGCGCGGCACCGGTTCGGCGCTGATGCACACCGTGCTCGGCGCGGCCGACGCCCTCGGCGAACCGCTGGTGGCCCTCCTCGGCGAGCCCGCCTACTACCGCCGCTTCGGCTTCCGCACCTCCACCGAGTACGGCATCACTCCGCCCGACCCCGCCTGGGGCGAGTACTTCCAGGTCCGCGCCCTGGCCGCGTACGACCCCGAAGACCCCGCCCTGCGCGGCGCCTTCGCCTACGCCGAGCCGTTCAGCCGCGTGTGAGCGGCCGGAGAGGCGAAAGCTCCCGAGCACCGCACGATTCGATGCGGGTCCGCCGTCCCGGACCGCTTGCGTTCGCGGCGGGCCGGCCGCCCGCCGCCGTCGGGCCCCGGACGCCCCGCTGACAGCGGTCCGGTTCAGGAGGCGACGACTCCTCCCAGGTCGTCAGCCGCCTCGCGCCCCAGGGACCTGCGGTATCCGGTGCACGGGGTCCGCGCGGCCCCGATGCCCGCCCGGAGGCGGCCCGCAGTTTCGATCCGTCTCTGCCGGCCCCCTTGCCCCCTTTCAGAGTCCGGTGTTCCATATTCGCGACCCGCTGGTCATGAACACATCACTAGCGGGTGTAGGGCGAAGCGAGCACGCCTGGCGCGTCCTGACCACCCGCTGCCAAGGCGCCGCCCGGCAACTCCGGGCGGCGTGGGTGTCGCCTTGCCTTCGTTGCCCGTGATCCGGACAAGGAAAGGCAGATTCCACCGACATGAGAGCCTTTGCGAAGCGGCTTCGAGCCGTCTTCCCCGTCGCAGCCCTCGTCACCGGCGGCCTGGTCGCCGCCACACTTCCGGCCGGCGCCGCTCCGGCGGACGCCGGCTCCTCCTCCGGGAGCTACATCGTCATGCTCCGCGACACCGCCGACTCCCCGTCGGTGGCGGCCGAGCACTCCCGCGCCCACGGCGCCTCCGTCGGCCACGTCTACCGCAGCGCCATCCGCGGCTACTCGGCCCGTATGAGTTCCACCGCCGCGGAGCGCATCGCCCGCGACTCCCGCGTCCTGCTGGTCCAGGCCGACGGCGTGGCCACCACCACCGCCCAGAGCACCCCGACCGGCATCGACCGGGCGAACGCCGAACTCAGCTCCACAGCGGGCATCGACGGTGCGGACGAGCGCGTGGACGTCGACGTCGCGGTGATCGACTCCGGCGTCGACCTCGACCACCCCGACCTCAACGTCAACACCGCCGGGGCCATGAACTGCTCCAAGGGCAGGAGCGCCGACGACGGCAACGGCCACGGCACCCACGTGGCGGGCACGATCGGCGCGCTCGACAACGGCGACGGCGTCGTCGGCGTGGCTCCCGGTGCGCGGATCTGGCCGGTCCGCGTGCTGGGCAACTCCGGCAGCGGCTCCTGGTCGGACGTGATCTGCGGTGTCGACTACGTGACCGCCAACGCCGACAGGATCGAGGTCGCCAACATGAGTCTCGGCGGCTCCGGCACCGACAGCGCCTGCGGGAGCAACAAGGACGCCCTGCACGAGGCGATCTGCAAGTCGGTCGCCGCCGGCGTCACCTACGTCGTGGCCGCCGGCAACTCGTCGGACGACTCCGCCAACCACGTGCCGGCCGCCTACGACGAGGTCATCACCGTCAGCGCGCTGGCCGACTTCGACGGCAGGCCCGGCGGCGAGGGCGCGCCCACCTGCCGCACCGACGTCGACGACACCATCGCGGACTTCTCCAACCACGGTGCCGACGTCGACATCATGGCCCCGGGCGTCTGCATCGAGTCCACCTGGATGAAGGGCGGCTACAACACGATCTCCGGCACCTCCATGGCCTCCCCGCACGTCGCCGGTGGAGCGGCCCTGTACCTCGCCGGCCACCCCGGCGCCTCCCCGGGCACGGTGAAGTCCGCCCTGCAGTCGGCCGGCACCACCGACTACACCTGGCCCGCCGGGGACCCCGACGGGATCAAGGAGAGGCTGCTGGACGTCTCCTCCTTCTGATCGCGGCGAGACCGACGGCCGTCACCGCGCGACAGGGCTCCCGGCCGAGGCCGGGAGCCCTGTCGCGCCGTTCGCGGCCGGTCGTCCCCGGACCGGGAGGAACGGACCGTCCCACGCGGCACCTTCGCCCGTACCGAGCCGTTCGGCCGGGCGTGAACGGACGCGGGGTCAGAGCGAGCCCGGTGGGACCAGCCACTGGGTGGGCTGGCCGGTGACCTCGGCAATGGTCTCGAAGTCGCGGTCGTAGTGGAGCAGGGTGAGCCCCTGGAGTTCGGCCGTGGCGGCGATCAAGAGGTCCACGGCTCCGGCCGAACGGTGCCGGCCGACCTTCGTCAGCTCCTTCTGGACGTCCCAGGCGCGGGACACGGCCCGGTCGTCCAGAGGGCTCCAGCCGAAGAGCGCGTCGAGGTCCGCCACCAGTTCGGCGCGGTCCTCGGCGTTCCGGGTGCTGTACAGGAACTCGACCTCGGTCACCGGGCAGCGCGCGATGATCCCCTCGGTCAGGGGTTTCTCCCAGGTGTCGCGCACGGGCTGCCGGAGGATGCGCACCAGAGCGCTGGTGTCGATCAGGTAGACGGCGGCGGTCACGGTCGGTAGTTCTTCTTCTCCAGGAGTTCGTCGAACGCTCCGGCGTCCGCCTTCGCCGCGAGCCGGGCGAGCGCCATGGCACGACGTTTGCGTTCCACCCCTTCGCGCAGGGCGGCCGTGACCGTGTCCTTCTTGGTCTTGGTGCCGAAGGCGATCGCGGCGTCGGCGAGCAGCTTCTCATCGATGTCGATCAGCGTCTTGGCCACGGCCACACCTCCGGATATATCCATCTGGAAACCGAGTATATCCCCGATCCGGCGTCGGTGCGCCGGTCGCGACCGCTCTCCTCCACAAGCCGGAAGGCACCCGGCGGTGGATGTTTCCGTGATACCGACGGGCCCCCCGCCCATCAGGTGCCCGGCACCTTCTTCCACCCCGAACCGTTCGGCCGGGCGTGAACGAGACCGCTGTCAGCACCGAACAAGGCGTCGTCTACGAACCCGGCGGCCGCTTACTGGACATCCACCGGCCCGTCCGTGCCCCGGCGGCCGCGCCCATCGTCCTCCTCTGGCACGGCAGAGGGCCGGACGAGCGGGACGTGCTCGCGCCGCTCGCCCGTCAGGCCGCATCGCTGGGTCTGACGGTCGTGGTGCCCGACTGGCGCCCGGACGCACCCGACGGCGGCTGGGGGCATCTGCGGGCGTCGGTGCGTTTCGTCCGGGAGCGGGCCGGTGAGCCGGGGGGCGACGCCGGCCGGATCGTGCTGGCCGGCTGGTCGCTGGGCGCGTACGCCGCGGCGAGCGTCGCGGTCCGGCCCGAGCCGGTGGACGGGTGGCGGCCCGCGGCGGTCGCCGGGATCGCGGGCAGATACCTGTGGGAGCGCCCGGAGATGGGGCTGCGCGACCTGCGTGACGCATTGGCTGCGACGTCCGCGGCCCCGGTCCCGGTCCATCTGGTGCACGGCACCGCCGACGGCATCGCGGACATCCGTCACTCGCGGGACTTCGTGCCCGTCCTCCGCCGGTGGGGGTGGCCGGTCACCCTCACCGAGACCGGCACCGACCACGCGGGCGCGGTGATGACCGAGTACGACCCCGCACGGAAGCGCTGCGTCCCGGCCCGCGCCGCGGACGCCCTGGAGGCCGGCCGCACAACGGCCCGCGTCCTGGCCCGCGCCGCGGGTCTCACCGTGCCGGGCTAGCCGCCTGCCGGTGGCGGGCCGGGCGAACCGGGGGCGGCGCCCTCAGGGGATGAGGCGGTGGACGTCCGTGCGGGTGGAGGGGCCTGGGTCGGCGGGGGCGATCCAGGGGCCGGGGGTGGAGGGGTCGACGACGCCCTCCTCCAGCCAGGCGTACGCGCCGCCCAGCACGCCGCGCACGACCTTGCGGTCGATGTCGTCGGTGTTGTCCCACAGCCGGTCGAAGAGCTCCTCGGTGCGGATGCGGGCCTGGCGGCAGAAGGCGTCGGCGAGCTGGTAGGCGGCGCGGCCGTTCTCGCCCCGGACCCGCAGCATCTCCGCCCGCACGCAGGCCGCGCTCATGGCGAACAGTTCGGCGCCGATGTCCACGATCCGCCCCAGGAAGCCCTGTTTGCCCTCCAGTTTCGCCTGCCAGCGGGACATGCCCAGGAAGGTGGCGCGGGCCAGGCGGCGGGAGGCGCGTTCGACGTAGCGCAGGTGGACGGCCAGGTCGGGATGGCCGCCGGGGTGGAACTCGCGGTAGGAGGTGGGCAGTTGCCCGTGCCCGGCGATCAGTTTGGGCAGCCAGCGGGCGTAGAAGCCGCCGGCGCGGACGGCCGCGCGGCCCTTGTCGGTGAGGGTCTTGTCGGGGTCGACCAGGTCGCCCGCGACCGACAGGTGGGCGTCGACGGCCTCGCGGGCGATGAGCAGGTGCATGATCTCGGTGGAGCCCTCGAAGATGCGGTTGATACGCAGGTCGCGCAGCATCTGCTCGGCCGGCACGCCGCGCTCGCCGCGGGCGGCGAGGGAGTCGGCGGTCTCGAAGCCGCGCCCTCCGCGGATCTGGACCAGTTCGTCGGCCATCTCGTACGCCATCTCCGAGCCGTAGAGCTTGGCGAGGGCGGCCTCGATGCGGATGTCGTTGCGGTCGTCGTCGGCCATCTGGGAGGCGAGGTCGAGGACGGCCTCCAGGGCGAAGGTGGTCGCGGCGATGAAGGAGATCTTGCTTCCGACGGCCTCGTGGTACGCGATCGGCTTGCCCCACTGCTCGCGGGCCGCGGACCACTCGCGGGCGATCTTCAGGCACCACTTGCCCGCCCCCGCGCACATCGCGGGCAGGGAGAGGCGGCCGGTGTTGAGGGTGGTCAGCGCGATCTTCAGCCCGGCGCCCTCGGGGCCGATCCGGTTGGCGGCCGGGACGCGGACGCGGTGGAAGCGGGTGACGCCGTTCTCGATGCCGCGCAGGCCCATGAAGGCGTTGCGGTTCTCCACGGTGATGCCCTCGGAGTCGGCCTCGACGACGAAGGCGGTGATGCCGCCCCGGTGGCCCTCCGAGGCCGGTACGCGGGCCATGACCACCAGCAGGTCGGCGACGACGCCGTTGGTGGTCCACAGCTTCACGCCGTCCAGGACGTAGGAGTCGCCGTCGGGTACGGCGGTGGTGGCCAGGCGGGCCGGGTCGGAGCCGACGTCCGGTTCGGTGAGCAGGAAGGCCGAGATCTCACCGCGGGCGCAGCGCGGCAGGAACGCCTTCTTCTGCTCCTCGGTGCCGAACATCTTCAGCGGCTGGGGCACGCCGATCGACTGGTGCGCCGACAGCAGCGCGCCGACGGCGGGGCTGGCCGATCCGGCCAGGGCCAGGGCGCGGTTGTAGTGGAGCTGGCTCAGGCCCAGGCCGCCGTACTCGGGGTCGATCTTCATGCCGAGCGCGCCGAGTTCCTTGAGTCCCTTGACGACCTCGTCGGGGACCATGCCCTCGCGGTCGATGCGCGGGCCGTCGATCTCCGCCTCGCAGAAGGCCCGGAGCCTGGCGAGGAACTCCTCGCCGCGCCGGGCGTCGGCGTCCGCGGGCCGGGGGTGGGGGTGGATCAGGTCGAGGCGGAAGCGGCCGAGGAACAGCTCCCTGGCGAAGCTCGGCTTGCGCCAGTCCTGCTCCCTCGCGGCCTCGGCCACCTGTCGCGCTTCGCGTTCGGAGACTGTCATCGCGGTTCACCTCGCACTGCCGGGGCGCCATCGAGCACTACTGCCGGGTACTGCGCGATGCGTGTACCCGTTGTGCACGGTACGTACCGTTTCCGGGGTGCGGTGCACCCGTATGCGACCACTTGTTGAAGCGCTTCGACAACCCTTCGCAGAGCATCTGGACAGGCGGTCAGGTCGGGTTTAGGGTCGGTCCGCAGATTCCCTGTCGAAGCGCTTCACCTCAGCCGCTTCCCGCACCGCCCTGGAGAGCCCATGGTCACCCTCGCCGAGGTCGCCCGGCACGCCGGAGTCTCCGCCAGCACCGTGAGCTACGTCCTCAGCGGAAAGCGTTCCATCTCCGCCGCCACCCGCGAACGCGTCGAGCAGAGCATCCGCGAGCTGGGGTACCACCCCAACGCCGGTGCGCGGGCGCTGGCCAGCAGCAGGTCCAACATCATCGCCCTGATGATGCCGCTGCGCACCGACATGTACGTGCCGGTGATGATGGAGATCGCCCTGGCCGTCGCCACCACCGCCCGCGCCCACGACCACGACGTGCTGCTGCTGACCGGCGAGGAGGGACCGGAGGCGGTACGGCGGGTGGTGGGCAGCGGACTGGCCGACGCGATGATCCTGATGGACGTCGAGCTGGACGACGCCCGCCTGCCGCTGCTGCGCGACACCGGGCGCCCCGCCGTGCTCATCGGCATCCCCGCCGACCCGTCCGGACTGACCTGCGTCGACCTGGACTTCACCGCCACCGGCGCGCTGTGCGTGGAACACCTGGCCGAGCTGGGCCACCGCGACATCGCGGTGGTCGGCGAGGCGGCCGCCGTCTACGAGCGGCACACCGGCTTCGCCGAGCGCACCCGCGACGGGCTGCGCGCCCGCGCCGCCGAACTGGGGGTGCGGCTGCTGCACCGGCCGTGCGAGGGCAGTTACGCGGCGATGGCCGGGACGCTCGCCCGCATCCTCGACGAACGCCCCGGCACCACGGGCTTCGTCGTGCAGAACGAGGCCGCCATCGACCCGCTGCTGAGCCTGCTGCGCCAGCAGGGCCGGGCCGTGCCCGAGGACGTCTCGGTGGTCGCCATCTGCCCCGACCAGGTGGCCGTCCAGGCGTCCGTGCGCCTGACCTCGGTGGCCATACCCGCCCACGAGATGGGGCGCCGCGCGGTGGAGCTGGTGATGGCCAGGGTGCGCGGCGAGCGCGGGAACCGCCTCGAACTCCTGCCCCCGCGGCTGACGGTGCGGGCCAGTTCCGGTCCGGCCCCCGCCGCCCGCTGATCCCCACCCGCCGTTCCCCCCGGCTCTCGCCGCTCAACGCCCACCGCTCCCCGCTCTTTCCGCCCGACCGGTCCGCACACCGACGAGCCCCTCAGGAGCCCCGTGTCCACACCCGCCTTCTCCCCTCCCCCCTCCTCACTGGCCCAGTCCTCCCCCACCCGCGGCACCTTCCGTACGCGCGACGGCGCGCTGGAGTGGCGCGGGCGGCAGGAGACCGTACGCGTCGAGCCCTGGGGCCCGGACGCCGTACGGGTCCGCGCCCGGCTGGGCGGTCCGGTCCTGGACGGACTGCCCGGCGCGCTCCTGGCCGATCCGCCGCCCGACGGGTCCGGGCCGGACATCCGGATCGAGGACGACCACGCCCGGGTGACCTGCGGAGCGATCACCGCCGTGGTGAGCGCCGACGGCATGCTCCGCTTCGTGCGCACCGGCGACGGCGCCGAGCTGCTGTCCGAGGACCGCGCCCACTTCTGGTGGCCCGGCTCCCGGCTGCACACCGCCACCGGCAACGGATACCACCGCCTGGAGCAGCGCTTCGCCGCCTACGAGGGCGAGCGGCTGTACGGGCTGGGCCAGCACCAGCACGGGCTGCTGGACCAGAAGGGCGCGGTGGTCGACCTCGTCCAGCGCAACGCCGAGGTCTCCATCCCCGTGCTGACCTCCTCGCGCGGCTACACCCTGCTGTGGAACAACCCGGCCGTCGGACGGGTGGAGCTGGCGCACAACGGCACCCGCTGGGTCGCCGACTCCGCCCGCCAGATCGACTACTGGATCACCGCCGGCGACCCGGCCGGCGCCCAGCGCCGCTACTCGGCCGCCACCGGCCGCACCCCGATGCTGCCGGAGTGGGCGGCCGGTTTCTGGCAGTGCAAGCTGCGCTACCGCACCCAGGACGAACTGCTGTCGGTCGCGCGGGAGTACAAGCGGCGCGGGCTGCCGCTGTCGGCGATCGTCTGCGACTTCTTCCACTGGACGCATCTGGGCGAGTGGCGGTTCGACCCGGCCGAGTGGCCCGACCCGGCCGCCATGGTCAAGGAGCTGGACGAGCTGGGTGTGAAGCTGGTGGTCTCGGTGTGGCCGTCGGTCTCGCCGCTGAGCGAGAACCACCGGCCGATGGAGCAGCAGGGCCTGTTCATCGGCACCGAGTACGGGCCGATGGCGCACGCCGACTGGCCGGACAAGGGGGTGGCCGAGCCGGTCCAGGTCGCCTTCTACGACGCCACCAACCCCGACGCCCGCGACTTCGTGTGGTCCCGCATCCGGGAGAACTACCTGTCGTACGGCATCACGGCGTTCTGGCTGGACGCCGGGGAGCCGGAGCTCAAGCCGGGCTTCGCGGCCAATCTGCGCTACCACGCCGGCCCCGGGCTGGAGGTGTCCAACCTCTACCCGCGCGAGAACGCCCGTACCGTCCACGACGGCCTGGCCGCCGAGGGCGAGACCGGGATCATCTCGCTGAACCGGTCGGCCTGGGCGGGCTCCCAGCGCTACGGCGCCGCCCTGTGGTCCGGGGACATCGGCACCGACTTCGCCACCCTGCGCCGCCAGATCGCGGCCGGCCTCAACACCGCGCTGTCGGGCATCCCGTGGTGGAACACCGACATCGGCGGCTTCCACGGCGGCGATCCGGACGACCCGGCCTACCGCGAGGTGATGGTGCGCTGGTTCCAGTTCGGCGCGCTCTCCCCGCTGATGCGGCTGCACGGCTTCCGCGATCCCGGCATGCCGCTGGGCCCGGACATGACCGGCGGCCCCAACGAGGTGTGGTCCTACGGCCAGGAGGCCGGGGAGATCCTGGAGGCCTACCTGCGGCTGCGCGAACGGCTCAGGCCGTACGTGCTGGAGCAGATGCGCGCCGCGCACACCGAGGGGCTGCCGCCGATGCGCCCGCTGTTCCTGGAGTTCCCCGGCGACCCGGCCGCGTGGGAGGTGGACGACGCCTACCTGTTCGGGCCCGACCTGCTGGTGGCGCCCGTGCTGGAGGCCGGCGCCCGGGAGCGCACCGTGCACCTGCCGGCCGGGGCGGAGTGGACGGACGCCTGGACGGGCGAGAGGTACCCCGGCGGCGGGCCGGTCACCGTGCCCGCGCCGCTGGAGCGGATCCCGCTGTTCCTGCGGGACGGCGCGCGGCTTCCGGTGCGGGAGGACTGAGGCGGCGGGCGGCGGGTGCCGCGCGGACGGCGCCGGCGGACGCGATCCGCCGGCGCCGTCCGTCTCCCGGGGATGGGCGGGGGTCGTCAGCCGACGTCGACGGAGTAGGACGAGGTGTCCAGGCGCCCGGCGCCGGTGAACACCTCGGTGCCCGCCTGGACGCTGGAGAGGTACTTGGCGGGGCTCACCGAGCCGCGCTGCTGGAGGGCCCTGAGGAAGTCGTTGAGGTCCAGGGCGACGGAGGTGGTGTTGGAGGTCCGCACGAAGGAGTGGACCTTCCAGCCGATGTCGCCCTGGTAGAGGTCCCAGGTGGCGCCGCCGATGTTCACGGTGCCGGTCTTCTGGCCCAGGGGGCCCGCGCCGCCGGAGCGGTAGGTCCAGATCATGACCTCGTCGGTGGGCTGGTCCTCCCAGCCCTCGGCGACCCTGTCGTGCAGCCACAGGTCGTAGGCGACGTTCATGGTGCCGGGGTCGGGGCTGACGGCGTACCGCCACGAGGTGCGCACGGGCCGGTTGTCGGAGAGCCTCACCGGCAGCTCGGTGGCGTCCGACTGCCAGCCCCAGTGCCAGCCCAGGACGGCGCTGGTGAAGGACTTCACCTCGTGCGACACCCCGGACCACTGCCACTCGGTGCCCCAGCCGATGGTGTCGCCGCTGCGGTGGGTGTCCCAGGCGCACTGCCATCCCTGGCCGGAGTCCTGGCCCCAGAGGTTGTTGTTGACGTAGTACTTGCCCATCGGGATCGTCCCGAAGGCGTCGCAGGTGCCCGCGGATGCCTTCGCGGAGGCCTTGCCCGGCGCCCGGGGCGACGGGGCCGCCGAGGCGGTGGAGGCCGCGGTCAGGGACGCGGCGACGGCCAGCGCCGCCGCGACGGCGGTTCCGATCCTGGCTGTGCGGGTGGTGCGGGCGGTGAGGGCGGTGCGGCACCCGTGGCGGCGGGAGGGCATGAGATCGCTCATGGTGGGGGCCTTCCTGGCGTGTCGTGGGGGGGACGGGTGGGTCGTGCGGATGGTTGTTCAGGGGCCGCTCCCCGGCGCGGGCGGGTCCTCGCGCAGGACGGCGGCGCCGTGGCGGCCGAGCGTGATTCCGTGCTCGTGCCGCCGCCCGGTGAGCTCGTCGGTCGCCGGGGCGGGCAGGGGGACGGTGGCCGGCTCGCGCCGGTGGTTGAGGAGGAACAGCCAGGCGCCGCGGCGTACGGCCTCCACGCCCGCGGGCAGTCCGGGAAGCGGGGGCCGCACCCCCGCTCCGTCGGCCGCGCGGGACAGCAGGGCGCGCAGCGCGGCGGGGTCGGGGAGGGTGGACAGGTACCAGGCGGTGCCCTCGCCGTGGTTGTGGCGGGTGATCGCGGGACGGCCGTCGAGTTCGCCGCCCCGGTAGACGGCTACGGTCTCGGCGCCGTCCGTCTCGAAGTCCTCGCGCCACAGGGTGCCGGTGGCGCCCTCCCCGGCGACGTCCCCGGTGGAGGCGAGCGGCTGGGTCTCGCCCTCTCCCAGCGGCCACCACTCGTGCACGGTGCCGATGCCCAGCACCGCCCGCAGCCGGGCGTCCACGCCGCCCTCGCGCACCCGGTCGTCGGTGTCGGCGACGCCGGTGAAGAAGCCGCACACCAGGGTGCCGCCGCCGCGCACATGGGCGGCGAGGTTGTCCAGGGCCGCGTCGGTGAGCAGGTACAGGTGCGGCACCACCACCAGGGCGTAGCCGTCCAGATCGCTCTCGGGGTGGGCGAGGTCGCAGGTCAGGTGGGACTCCCACAGGGCGCGGTGCCAGGCGCGCAGCGGCCGCTCGTAGGTGAGGAGGTCGGAGGGACGGCCGGCGGAGAGGGTCGCCCACCAGGCGTTCCAGTCGTGCAGTACGGCCGCCCGCGCGGTCACGGGCTCGCCGGTGATCCGGCCCAGGCGCCCCAGGTCCGCGCCCAGTTCGCGCACCTGGCGGAAGGTGCGGCTGCGCGGTCCGGCGTGGGGCAGCATCCCGGAGTGGAACTTCTCGCTGCCCTGCCTGGACTGGCGCCACTGGAAGAAGCAGATCCCGTCCGCGCCGCGTGCCACGGCCTGCAGTGACCACAGCCGTGTCAGGCCCTCGGGCCTGGGGTGGTTGACGCCGCGCCAGTTGACCGGGCCCGCGGCCTGCTCCATGAGCAGCCAGGGCCCGCGCGCCTGGGAGCGGGTGAGGTCCTGCACCAGCGCTCCCCATGCCGCGCCGTCGTCTCCCTCCGGGTCGGCGGGGTCGGGGTAGATGTCGACGGAGACCACGTCCTCGCGCTCCGCCCACGCCCAGCCGTCCTGGCCTACGAACAGGGGCATGAAGTTGGTGGTGACGGGGATGTGCGGGGTGCGCTCCACCAGGGCGTCGCGTTCGGCGGTGAAGCACTCCAGCAGGGCGTCGCTGGTGAAGCGGCGGAAGTCCAACTCCTGGGTGGGGTTGACCATGTACTGGGCGCGTCGCGGCGGGATGATCTCCTCCCAGTCGCCGTAACGCTGGCTCCAGAAGGCCGTTCCCCAGGCGTCGTTGAGTGCGTCCAGGCTTCCGTAGCGGTCGCGCAGCCAGCGGCGGAAGTGGGCTGCGGTGGTGTCGCACCGGCAGGCGGTGCCGTACTCGTTGTTCACGTGCCACAGCCGCAGGGCGGGGTGGTCGCCGTAGCGGTCGGCGAGGTCGGTGGTGATGCCCAGGGCGTGGTCGCGGTAGACGGGCGAGGAGGCGCAGAAGTGGTTGCGCGAGCCGTACCAGATCACCGCGCCCGTCTCGTCGCGCGGCAGGGTCTCGGGGTGGCGGGCGCCCATCCAGGGAGGCGGCGAGGCGGTGGGGGTGGCCAGGCAGACGCCGATCCCGCCTGCGTGGAGGAGGTCCAGGACGCGGTCGAGCCAGCCGAAGTCGCGTTCGCCCGGGCGGGGTTCGAGGCGGGCCCAGGAGAAGACGCCGACGGTGGCGAGGTTGACGCCCGCCTCCCGCATCAGCGCGACGTCCTCGTGCCAGACGGACTCGGGCCACTGCTCGGGGTTGTAGTCGCCGCCGTAGAGGATCCGGCCGCGGGTGACGTCGGCGAGGGTGGGCCTGGGCGAAGGGGTCACAGAGGGGCCTTCCGTAGCGGGCGCCGCGGCCGCCCGTGCGCGGCGGCGGTCGGTCTGGAACGGCGGTGGTGCCGGGGGCGGGTCCGGCCGGTCAGCCCTTGACGGCGCCGATGAGCATGCCCTTCTTGAAGTGCTTCTGGACGAAGGGCGAGAGCACGGCGACCGGCACCAGGGCCAGCACCATGACGGCCATCTGCACCGAGAGGGTGTGGATCTGGCCGGTGTTGATGATCTGGGACATGCCCGTGGGGCGCTCGCCCTTGAGGACGATCTGGTTGAGCACCACCTGGAGCGGCATCTTGGTCTGGTCGTTGAGGTAGATGGAGGCGTTGAACCAGGCGCTCCAGTAGCCGACCGCGTAGAACAGCGAGATGACCGCCAGCACCGGTTTCGACAACGGCATCACGATCTGCCACAGGATGCGGAACTCCCCGGCGCCGTCGATGCGGGCGCTGTCGATCAGTTCCGGCGCGGTGTTCATGAAGAACGCCCGCAGCACCAGGATGTTGAACACGCTCACGGCACTGGGCAGGATCAGCGAGGCGTAGGTGTCGATCAGGCCGAGGGACTGCACCAGCAGGTAGGTGGGGATCAGCCCGGCGCCGAAGAACATCGTGGCCAGCAGCGTCATCAGCATCGGCCGGTGGCCGAAGGAGCCCGGACGGGAGAGACCGTAGGCGCACAGCACCGAGACGGCCATGCTGAACAGCGTGCCGACGACGGTGACGCAGACGCTGATGACGGTGGCCCGGGTGACCTGGCCGCCGGAGAGCAGTTCGCGGTAGGCCTCGAAGGTGATGCCGTCGGGCACCACCACCAGGCCGCCGGCCTGGCGGATGGTCTCGGCCGACGACAGACTGGTGACGACCACGATCCACAGCGGGAAGAGGATCGCCAGGCAGGCCACGGCCAGTACCGCGCCCTTGGCGGCGGTGCCGGCTCGGCTGGGGGGCTCCTCCCAGGCCGGGCGCATCCGGGCGCCGGCACCCTCCCGCTCGCGGTCCTCGGTCAGCACGCTCACTTCTTGTACACCCCCTGCTCGCCCAGCAGATGGGCGGTCTTGTTGGCGGCCAGCACCAGGCAGAGGCCGAAGACGCCCTTGACGATGCCGACGGCCGCCGCATAGCCGAAGTCGCCGTTCTCCAGGCCGACGTTCCACACGTAGGTGTCCAGGACCTCGGCCGCGCCGGTGCCCACCGCCGTGCGCTGCAGGAGTATCTGCTCGAATCCGACGGTGAGGGCGTCGCCGACGCGCAGCACCAGCAGCAGGGCGATCACCGGGCGCAGCGCGGGCAGGGTGACGTGCCACATCCGCCGCCACCGGCCCGCGCCGTCCGCGGCGGCGGCCTCGTACAGCTCGTGGTTGACGGCGGCCAGCGCGGCGAGGAAGACGATGATGCCCCAGCCCGCGTCCTTCCAGATGGCCTGGAAGGTGACCAGGAACTTGAAGAAGCCCGGGTCGGTCATCAGGTCGAAGCCGCCGTCCCAGCCGTTCTCCCGCATGCTCTGGGCGATGATCCCGGCGCCGCCGAGGATCTGCTGGAAGACGGTGATGACCAGTACCCAGGAGAAGAAGTGCGGCAGGTACAGCACGCCCTGCGCCCAGGCGCGCACCCGGGGGCTGATGATGCTGTTGATCAGCAGCGCCAGCAGGATCGGGACGGGGAAGAAGAACACCAGCTGGATGAGGAAGATCACCAGGGTGTTCTCGACGGCCGACCAGAAGTAGGGGTCCTCCCACATCCGCTGGAAGTTCTCGCCGCCGATCCAGGGGCTGAGGGTGAAGGACTCGGTGAAGGACTCGCCGACGTAGGGGTCGAACTCCTTGAAGGCCACGGCGTTGCCCAGCAGCGGTACGTAGGCGAAGACCAGGACCAGCAGCAGGGCGGGCAGCGTCATCAGGACCAGGGCCCGGTCGCGGCGCAGCCGGTGCCGCCAGGTGATGCCGCCGGGGGGCGGGGATGCCTTGGGCTTCCCGCGGCCCCCGCCTCCGCCGTCTCCGCCGTCCTCGCCGCTCCCGCGTCCGTGCGGCGGGCTCCCGTCCGCGGTGGGCGAGTCGGCCGGGGCGACCGGTGCCAGGTGGGGTGCCGGGGCCATCCCCGTAGGACCGGTGCCGCCGGCCGGTGCCTCGCCCGGGGCCGTGCTGTGGGACACGGGACTCTCCTCGTCAGCGTCGTTCCGGCCCCGGTCCGGCGGTGCGGTGCGCCGCGGTGGGCGCCGCACCGCCGGGCCGGGGGCCTGTGTGCGCGGGTGCGTCAGGCGGCGGACTCGCCGGCGTCCTCGATCAGCTTCCGGTACCAGTCGCGCAGGTCGTCGCCGCCGGCCCGGCGCCAGTCCTCGACGGCCTTCTGCACGTCGGAGACCTTCTTGCGGCCGCGCACCACGTCGTTCTCCAGGTCCTCGAACTGGTCGCTCAGGTTGGCCCAGCGGTTGGGTTCGCGGACCTGCATCCCGTACAGCAGCGGCTTCTTCATGAAGGCGCCCATCCGCTGCTGCCAGCCGCACCAGTCCCGCACGACCTGCGGGTGGTCGGGGAAGGCGGCGACGGCCTCGGCGCTGGCGGTGAAGAAGTAGGTGTCCTGGACCTCGGTGACGCCCTGCCCGGTCTTGGTGGGCACACCGTCCTTCAGCGTGTGGTGGGTGCCCTCCACTCCGTACCTGACCAGGCGGTTCTCCTTCGTCCCGTAGGGGGCGGCGGCGAAGTTGGCGATCGCCAGGCACTCCTGGACCGTCTCCTTGGACGCCTTGCGGTTGATGAAGGCCCAGATGCCGGCCGGGTTGGCGAAGTAGAGCTGCGGGTCCCCGCCGTCGTGGCCGAAGATGTCCATGCCCTGGACACGGAAGCCGGGGTTCTGCTCGCTCTGCTCGAAGGTCCAGCCGTACCACTTGGCGTTGCCGTCGTTCGTGATCATCGACTGGCCGGCGGTGAAGCGGGTGCCGGCGTCGCCCTGGCCGGTCCTGGCGTCGGGGTGGACGACGCCCGCGGCGTAGAGCTTGCGGGTCCACTCCAGCGCCTCGAGGTAGTTGTCCGTCTCGATGCGGTGGACGAGCTTCTCGCCCTGCCACTGCCAGCAGTACGGCTTCTCCGGCAGCACGCCGAAGATGTTGAACGCCGTCCACTTCATGTCCTCGCAGGCCCACACCTTGGACTTCGGCGCGGTGATCTCCTTGGCGAGGTCCGTGAACTCCTGCGGGCTGGTGGGCACCTCCCAGCCCTTGTCCTCGAAGACGTCCTGGCGGTAGTAGGGGATGATGATGTCGACCGCGCCGGCGGGGATGGGCAGGCCCTTCAGCTTCCCGCCGAAGATGGACATCTGCCAGGCGGCGGTGGGGATCGCGGCGAGGTTGGGGTACTTCTTCACCTCGTCGCCCGACAGGTACGGGCCGAGGTCGGCGAAGCGGCTGTCGATGGCGCTGGGGATCTTGCCCTGCATCTCCCAGCTGGGGATCACCACCATGTCGGGGATGCCGCTGGAGGCGAGGACGGCGCCGAGCTTCTCGCCGTAGGTGTTGCCGTCCTGGGTCTGCCAGTCGACCTTCACGCCGATGGCCTCGTCGACGGCCCGGTAGTAGGCGCAGTCCTTCTTCGGCGGGGTGCCCCACAGCGGGCTCATGATCGCGATCTCGCCGCCCCTGCCCATCTTCCCGGGGACGGAGGCGGGCAGCGCGTCGTACGGCTCGGCCTTGCCGGTGAAGCCGGGGCGCGAGCCGTTCTCGCCGGGGATGTCGGGCTCGACGACCTTGGAGGCGACGTACGTCGGGAGGATCTTCGCCGCGTCCTTCTTCGTCGTCGTGCCCTCGTTCCGGTTGCCGCCGCCCTCGGAGGAGCACGCCGACAGCAGCGGTACACCGCCCACCGCCGCGGCGGCGACGGCCGTCGAGGCGAGGAAGGTTCTCCGGCTGGGGCTGGTGGTCTGGGACATGGCGGCAACCCTTCGTGGCGGCGCATCGGCGGGACGGACGGGGCGAACGGCCGGCGTGCGGCCCCGCCGGTCGGGCAGGTCGGTCGAAGCGCTTCGATGTTGCGCCGAGATTAAGTGCGAGGGTCATACCGCGCAAGGGTCGGGGCGAAGAAACACCGAAGCACCGGAAGCGACCTGGATACAGGCAGTTCAGGGGTCCGAGCGGTTGTCTGCCGTTCAGCTCCTTGACACCCGGCCCGGTGCCCCGCCAGCATCGAAGCGCTTCGAATCGCGTACTGCCGTATCGCCGCACGCACCACCGCGCGCACCGCCGAGCGCATCCACCGCGCGGTGGCGGCCGCCCATCTCCCGGAGGGGACCTTCCGCACGTGAGCACCGACCAGCCGCCCTTCCGCGACCCGGCGCTGCCGGCCCGTGAGCGCGCCGCCGACCTGCTGGCGCGGCTCACGCCCGACGAGCGCGTCGCGATGCTGCACCAGTTCGCCCCCGCCGTGGAGCGTCTGGGCGTCGCCGCCTTCCGCACCGGCCAGGAGGCGCTGCACGGCGTGGCCTGGATGGGTCCGGCCACCGTCTTCCCCCAGGCCGTCGGGCTCGGGGCGACCTGGAACGACGAACTGGTGCGGCGGGTGGGCGAGGCCGTCGGACGGGAGGTGCGCGCGATGCGGGCCCGCGACCCGCGCGTCGGGCTGAACGTCTGGTCGCCCACGGTCAACCTGCTGCGCCATCCGCTGTGGGGGCGCAACGAGGAGGGCTACTCCGAGGACCCTCATCTGACCGCCGCGATCGCCACCGCCTACACCCGCGGCCTGCGCGGCGACCATCCCACCCGCTGGCGCACCGCCCCGGTGCTCAAGCACTGGCTGGCGCACAACAACGAGACCGACCGCGACACGTCCTCGGCCTCGGTGCGCCCGCGCGTGCTGCACGAGTACGAGCTGCCGGCCTTCCGCGGCCCGGTCCAGGCGGGTGCGGTGGCCGGGGTGATGCCCGCGTACAACCTGGTCAACGGCCGCCCCAACCACCTCTCGCCGCTGCTGGCCGAGCAGTTGCGCACCTGGTGCGACCACGACCTGGTGGTGTGCTCGGACGCCGGCGCGCCCAGCAACCTGGCCGGCTCCCAGGGCTACTTCGACACCCATGAGGAGGCCACCGCCGCCGCCCTGCGCGCCGGGGTGGACAGCTTCACCGACCACGGCGAGGACTCCTCGCAGATCACCGCCCGGGTGCGCGGCGCGCTGGAGCGCGGGCTGATCGGGCAGGAACACGTGGACGCGGCGGTGCTGCGGCTGCTGGCGATGCGGTGCGCGCTGGGCGAGTTCGACCCCGAACCGTTCGACGGGAAGGCCGCGTTCGACACCCCCGGGCACCGGGAGCTGGCGCGCGAGGCCGCCGAGCAGGCGATCGTCCTGCTGCGCAACGACGGTCTGCTGCCACTGGCGGACGGAGCGCGGGTGGCGGTCGTCGGGCTGCTGGCCGACGAGTGCAAGCTCGACTGGTACAGCGGCGCGCTGCTGCGCCGCTCCACCCCGCTGGACGGACTGCGGGAGCGGTTCGGCGCGGACCGGGTGGTGTACGCCGAGGGCGCCGACCGGGTGCGGCTGGGCTGCCCCGGCGGCTGGCTGGCCGTGCCCGAGGCCGGCCCCGGTGAGCGGGTGTCCGGCGACCCGGCGGCCGGGGGCGCTCTGGACCCGGCGCTGCTGCGCGGCCGCACCGATCTGCCCCCGCTGACGGTGAGCGCCGTCGCCGGTGAGGAGTTCGCGCTGGTGGACTGGGGCGGCGGGGTGCTGACGCTGCGCGCGGGCTGCGGCCGCTACCTGTCGGTCGCCGACGACGGCCTCGTGCGGGCCTCGGCCGAGCAGCCGGGCGGCTGGGTGGTCCAGGAGACCTTCGAGCTGGAGCCCCACGACGGCGGACACCTCCTCAGGCACCGGGGGACGGGCCGGTACGTGGAAGTCGCCGCCGACGGCGTCCGGGTTGCCGCCGACGGCGGGCCGGGCACGGTGTTCGCCGTGGAGACCGTCCGGCGCGGCGAGGACGAGGTGCGCGCCGCCGCTCTGGAGGCCGATGTGGTGGTCGTCGTCGCGGGCAACGACCCGCACATCGGCGGGCGCGAGACCGAGGACCGCGCGACCCTCGCCCTGCCGCCGCAGCAGGACCGGCTGTGGCGGGCGGCCCGCGCCGCCAACCCGCGTACCGCGCTGGTGCTCACCTCGGCCTATCCGTACGCGGTGGGTGACGCCGACGAGGCGCTGCCCGCCCTGCTGTGGACCGCCCACGGCGGGCAGGCGGCCGGGGAGGCGCTGGCCGCCGTGCTGGCCGGCGACGTCTCACCGGGCGGGCGGCTGCCGCAGACCTGGTACGCCGACGACGCCGATCTGCCCGGTCTGCTGGACTACGACGTCATCGGTGCGCGCACCACCTATCTGTACTTCGACGGCACACCGCTCTATCCGTTCGGCCACGGCCTGTCGTACGCCTCCTTCGGCTACGGCGAGCCGGAGGTCTCCTGCGACGGCGGGACGCTGACCGTCCGCTGCGCGGTGACCAACACCGGCGCGGTGGCGGGCGACGAGGTCGTACAGCTCTATGTGCGCGCCGCCGGAACCACCGAAGCCCCTGGGGCCGCCGGTGCCGGCGGCATCGGCGGGCGCCGGCTGCCCCGCCCGCACCGCGCGCTGGCGGCCCACCGCCGCATCCGGCTGGACCCGGGCGCGTCGCGGGAGGTGGAGTTCACCGTCCCGGTCTCCCGGGCCCTCGGCTTCTGGGACGTGGCCCACGGCCGGTGGCGGGTGGCACCGGGCGCCTACGCCGCCGACATCGGCGCCTCCAGCGCCGACGTCCGCCGCAGCGCGGTCTTCCGCGTCGACGGCGAGCCCGGCGCCCCGCGTCCGGTGGCGCGGATCCGGGCCGCCGACTACGACGAGCAGAGCGGGACCGAGCTGGTGGACCTGAGCCGGGAGCGCGGTGACGCGGTCGCCCCGGCCGGCTCCGAGGCGGCCGAACTGGTCTTCCGCGACTGCGACTTCGGAACCGGTGCCGGTTCCGTGACGGTGGAGGCCGCCCGCGCCGAGCCGGGCGAGGCGGAGATCGTGCTGCTCCTGGAGGGCGGCGACGAGGGCGGCGGGGGCGCCCGCGACGGCCGCGTCCTGGCCCGTCTCACCGTCCCCCACACCGGCGACCGCTACGCCTACACCACCGTGCGGGCCGTCCTGGACGATCCGCCCTCGGGCGTGTGCGATCTGCGCGTCGCCCTGCACGGCTCCCTCAGACTGGCCCGCCTGGGCTTCGGCGGGCCCTCTTCCGCCGAAGCCACCTGACGACAGGCGGGCCCGCGCCGCGGCCCGGCCCTCCTTCCGGGGCCGGGCCGCGGCGGCCGTCCGGGCGTCCGAGCGGCCGGGCAGCCGGGCAGCCGGAGCGGGGGCTACAGGTCCAGGCCGGTGAGGACCATCACCCGCTCGTAGGTGTAGTCCTCCATGGCGAACAGCACGCCCTCGCGCCCGACACCGGACTCCTTGGTGCCGCCGTAGGGCATCTGGTCGGCGCGGTAGGAGGGCACGTCGCCGATGACCACGCCGCCGACCTCCAGGGCACGGTGGGCGCGGAAGGCCGCCTGCAGGTCGTGGGTGAAGACCCCCGCCTGCAGGCCGTACTTCGAGTCGTTGACCGCGGCGAAGGCGGCCTCCTCGCCGTCGACCGAGGTCAGCGTCAGCACGGGCCCGAAGACCTCCTCGCAGGAGACCGTGGCGTCGGCGGGCACGTCCGCGAGGACGGTGGGGGCGTACGAGGCGCCGTCGCGCTTGCCGCCGGTCAGCAGCTTCGCACCGGCCGCGACCGCCTCGTCCACCCAGGACTCCACCCGCTTCGCGGCGTCCTCGCTGATCAGCGGGCCGACGTCGGTGGCGTCGTCGGCGGGGTCGCCGGTGACCTGCGCCTCGACGGCCTCGACCACCCTGGGCACCAGCCGGTCGTAGACCGAGGCGTCGGCGATGACGCGCTGGACGGAGATGCAGGACTGGCCGCCCTGGTAGTTGGAGAAGGTCGCGATGCGCTGCGCGGCCCGGTCCAGGTCGGCGTCGGAGGAGTAGTCGGCCAGCACGACGGCCGCGCCGTTCCCGCCCAGCTCCAGCGTGACGCGCTTGCGGGGCACCGCGTCCAGGATGGACCAGCCCACCGGGCCGGAGCCGGTGAAGGAGATGACCGGCAGGCGCTCGTCGGCCACCAGGGACGGCATGCGGTCGTTGGGCACGGGGAGCACCGACCAGGAGCCGGCCGGCAGGTCCGTCTCGGCCAGCAGTTCGCCGATGAGCAGCCCGGACAGCGGGGTGGCCGGGGCGGGCTTGAGGATGATCGGCGTGCCGACCGCGATGGCCGGGGCGACCTTGTGGGCGCACAGGTTGAGGGGGAAGTTGAACGGCGCGATGCCCAGCACCGGCCCGCGCGGGAAGCGGCGGGTCAGGGCGAGGCGGCCGGTCCCGCCCGCGTCGGTGTCCAGCCGCTGCGCGGTGCCGCCGTTGAAGCGGCGGGCCTCCTCGGCGGCCCAGCGGAAGACCGACACGCAGCGGCCGACCTCGCCGCGGGCCCACTTCACGGGCTTGCCGTTCTCGGCGGAGATCAGCCGCGCGATCTCCTCGGCGCGCTCGGTGAGCCGCCGGTGGACGTGGTCCAGGGCGGCGGCGCGCACATGCGCGGGGGTGGCCGCGAACTCCGCGGCCACCTCTGCCGCGGCGGCCACGGCCTGCTCGACCTGGGCCTCGGTGGGGACGCTGACGGTGCCGACGGTCCGGCCGTCCCAGGGCGAGGTGACCTCGAGGGTCTCGTCGCCGGTCGCCTCGCGGCCGGCGAGCCAGAACGCGTGTGGGGAAGTCGCTGTGGTCACTGCGTATCCCGGCCCTTCCGAAGTGGTGGAGCGGTGGAGGTGGTGATCGGGGCCGGGCTGCTGCGCGGCCGGCTCCTGGCACCACCGTAGGGGCCCGGGCCGTACGGGACTCTTGTCCGGCGCGTATCACTCGGGTTGTTCCGCGCACCGCTTTGGCAGGTACGGCCCGCTTGCCCGCCCGCCGCTTTGCCGCGACCATGACACGGCACGGAACGCACCACCCCCACCCGTCGAACTGGACACCCCAGGAGACGCGATGCGTAGACGTCCTCACGGGCGGCGGACCCTCACCGCCGCCCTCCTCCTCACCCTCGCACTGGCCGTTCCGCTCGGGACCCAGGCCACCGCCGCTCCCGGAGACGACGGCCGACGGGCCACCCCCGCCGGCGAGCGGCAGTACGAGATCGCCGGGATCACCGGCGTCGAACAGCGCACGGCCATCGCCCGTACGGGTGCGGCCGTCGACGCGGTGCGCGAGCACTCGGTGGTGGTCACCGCCGACGCCGCGCAGGCCGAGAAGCTCCGGAAGGCCGGCCACAGCCTCACCGCGCTGCCCGCTCCCCCGCAGCGGGGGGCCGGGAGCGACGGTGCTCGCACCCTCGACTACCCGCCGAGCGACTCCGGTTACCACAACTACGCCGAGACCATGGCGGCCATCGACGGGTACGTGCAGAAGTACCCGTCCATCATGGCCAAGAAGGTCATCGGCAAGACCTACCAGGGCCGCGACATCGTCGCCGTCAAGATCAGCGACAACGTCTCCGCCGACGAGAGCGAGCCGGAGGTGCTGTTCACCCACCACCTGCACGCCCGCGAGCACCTGACCGTCGAGATGGCGCTCTATGTGATCCGGGAGTTCGGGCAGCGGTACGGCAGCGACTCCCGCATCACCCGGATGGTGAACGCGCGTGAGCTGTGGGTCGTCGCGGACGTGAACCCCGACGGCGGCGAGTACGACATCGCCTCGGGCACCTACCGCAGCTGGCGCAAGAACCGCCAGCCCAACTCCGGCTCCTCCTACGTCGGAACCGACCTCAACCGCAACTGGTACTACAAGTGGGGCTGCTGCGGCGGCTCCTCCTCCAGCCCCTCCAGCTCCACCTACCGCGGTCCGTCCGCCGGGTCCGCGCCGGAGGTGAAGGTCCTCGCCGACTTCGTCCGCAGCCGTGTGGTGGGCGGGCAGCAGCAGATCAAGGCGCACATCGACTTCCACACCTACAGCGAGCTGGTGCTGTGGCCGTACGGCTACACCTACAGCGACACCGCTCCGGGGCTCACCCAGGACGACCGGAACGCCTTCGCCACCGTCGGCAGGGCGATGGCCGCGTCCAACGGCTACACCCCCCAGCAGTCCAGCGACCTGTACATCACCGACGGCACGATCAACGACTGGCTGTGGGCCGAGCACCGCATCTTCAGCTACACCTTCGAGATGTACCCCGGTCCGAACGGGCGGGAGGGCTTCTACCCGCCCGACGAGGTGATCGAGCGGGAGACCAGCCGCAACGAGGAGGCCGTCCTGCTGCTGCTGGAGAACGCCGACTGCATGTACCGCTCGATCGGCAAGGAGCAGCAGTACTGCTCCTGACCCACTGGCGCACTGACGCCCTGAGTGGCACCGGCCCTTCCGGGAGTCAGTCCTTCCGGGACCGCCCCTGGTCCCTCCGGACCGGGGGCACGGTCGCCGTCGCCTTGAGCGCCAGCCACAGCTCCATCCGCACGTCCGGATCGTCCAGCGACCGGCCGAGGATCTCCTCGACCCGCCGCATCCGGTAGCGGAGGGTGTGCCGGTGGACGCCGAGGTCGGCGGCGGCCGCGTCCCACTGCCCGTGCCGGGAGAGCCAGGCGTGCAGCGAGGCGACCAGGTCGCCGCGGCCGTGCGCGTCGTGCTCGTACAGCGCGCGCAGCATCCCGTCCGCGAAGGCTCGCACCGCCTCGTCGGCCAGCAGCGGGAGCACCGAGCCGGAGGCCACGTCCTCGTGCTCGACCAGCGCACGGCCGCGGCGGCGGGCGACGGACAGCGCCTGTTCGGCCTGCTTGAAGGCCACGGCCGCGGAGGCCAGCCCGGCGGGCGCCGACACGCCGACGACCACCGTGTGCTCCGTGCCGGCGCCCGCCGGGCCTCCCCCGCCCGCCGTCTCGGCCCGGCTCGCGAAGTCCGCACAGGCCGCCGCGGCGGCGCCGCCGTCCGCCACCAGCCCCACCAGCCGCCGGTCGTGCCGGACCAGCAGCACCGACTCCCCCGCCCGGGCGGCGGCCGACTCGGTCTTCTCGGCGAGCGCCTCCACACCGGCGGGCAGGGCGCCCTCCGGCTCCCCCGCCTCCCCCGCGGCGCCGCCGCTCCCGCCCTCACCGGACTCCCGGGCGTCCACCGCCCTGCGCCGTCCCGCCGCGCCCTCGGCCACGACCACCCGCAGCGGCTCGTCCAGCAGCGTGCCGTAGAGCGAACCGGCGACCGCCCGGGCGTGGTCGGCCTCCCCCGCCAGCAGCATCCGCAGCACCGCCGCGCCCAGCCTCTGCTCGGCCTCCAGCAGGGCGCGGGAGCGCTCGGTGGTCAGGGTCAGCAGGGCCACCGCGGAGTTGACGGCGTAGCGCTCGGCGGTGCCCGGCGGGGCGCCGGTGCCGACCGCGAGCACGGCCCTGACCCGGCGCCCGGAACCGATCGACTGCAGCTCCACCCGGTCGCCCGCCCGGCCGCCGGTCCCGCTCACCACGGCGCTCGCGGTGGCGGAGCGGTCGCACAGTCGCCGCACCTCGCCGGTCAGCTCGGCGGCGCGGCGGGAGGCCCAGGACGGGGCGGCGGCGACCAGCGCGCCGGAGACGTCGTAGAGCGCGGCCCAGCCGTCCACGTGGGCCGCCAGCTTCGCCAGCAGACCGGATGTGCCGCGCGCGGAGAGCACGGCGCGGGTCATCTCCCGCTGGGCCTCGAACCCGGCCTTGACCGCGCGGTACTGCTCGGCGGCGTTGGCCGCCGAGACCGCCTTGCCGATGGCCAGGAACGGGGTGCGCCGGGGCACCTCCAGCAGCGGGAAGCCGGCCTCGCGGGCTGCGCCCAGCAGCGCCGGCGGCACCGTGTCGTAGGCGACCCCGGCCGCGAAGCCCAGCCCGACCACACCGGCGGCGTCCAGCCGGGCGACGTAGCGGCGCATCGCCTCCGCGTCCTCGACATCGAGCTTCATCGCGGTGACCAGCAGCAGCTCCCCGCCCTCCAGATACGGCACGGGGTCGGCCAGCTCACTGACGTGCGCCCAGCGCACCGGGGCGTCCAGCCGCCCCTCGCCCGCGAGGACGGCGAGCTTGAGGGAGGAGTGCTGGACCAGCGAGGCGAGGGTGATCGGCATGGCTGACCTGAGGCCCTTTCCGGCGGTCGACCGCCGGCCGGCGGCCCGGCAGGCGGGGGAGGAGGGCGGCGGGTACTGTCCGTGCGGTAGCAAGGATAAGGCCGCGCCGCCACCGACCGTACGGCCGCACGCGCCGTCGTGCGCCCTCCCGCGCCCACCCGTCGCGCCGCCTCCCGCCCCGAAGCCCGCGCCCGCCGTTCCCGGCCGCACGCGCGCCCCGGCTACTCCCCGAGCCGGGTGAGGACCGGCGGGCTCGCCTCGCCCCGGAAGGTGGTCAGCGACACCACCGCGTGGCCCGGCGGCACCTTGTGCGCCAGGTCGGAGGCGGACCAGCGCTCTCGCTGGACCGTGCGCACGGTGACCGAGCGGGTGGTCGCCCGCACCCCGGTGAACAGGGTCCGGATCCCGCGCAGGGCACGCCGGAGCGTGCCGCCGGAGAAGTCGGGGTTGTGGGTGACGTCCTCGGTCTTCACCCAGTCGCGGCCCCATGCCTGCGCGAACACCTCGCCGTCCCAGGTGCTCACCCCCGACAGCACCACCCGGCAGCCGACCGCCCCCACCGCCGCCGCACGCAGCGGCTCGGGCACCTCGTCCAGACTGCGCAGCGCCAGCACCACCCCCGCGTTGGCCGTCCGCAGCCGCTGGACGGCGCGTACGGAGGCGGGGGTGAGGGTGTGCGCGGCGTCGTCGAGGACCAGGCAGGCGAACAGGGACCGTTCGTCGCGGTCGCGGGCGCAGGCGGTGAACTGGGCGAGCAGCAGCCGGGCCAGCAGCCGGGAGGCCTCGGCGTGGCCGCGTTCGGGCAGGTCGATCCGCACTCGCAGCGGATGCGCCAGATCGCGCACGGCGAAGGGGCGGGTGGTGCCACCGGTGTCGAAGAACCCGGCGAACGCGGGCCGGTCCAACAGCGCGATCCGGTCCGCGAGCAGCGGGCCCGGATCGCCGGGCCGCCCGGACTGGCGCTCGCGGGCGTCCAGTTCGCGCAGGGCCGCGCCGTCACCGGCCGCCTCGCACGCCTGGCGCAGCGCGGCGAGGGCAACGGGCACCCCGTCGAGCAGCTCGCGCAGCTCGGGCACGGACGGGAAGCGGCCGTGGGCACTGCGGTGGGGGCCGATGAGCTGGGCGAGGGCGGTGGCGGCGCGGCGGGTGTCGGCCTCGCCGCCGAAGCCGCCCGCACCGCCGGGGCCCACCGGGCCGCCGGGCGCGTCCCCGACCAGCGCCTCGGCCAGGACGGCGGCGGCCTCGTCCGGGTCGTCGGTGCCGCCGTAGAGGTCTAGGTCGTGGGGGCTGCCGGGGTCGCCGAGCCGGATCACCACGTCGTAGGCCTCGTCGGGGCCGAGTCCGGCTCCCGCCGCGCCCACGGCGACCACGGCGGCCCGCCCGGCGAGGGCCTGGAGGGCCAGGGACTCCACCACCGGCCGCACCACCCGGCTGGTCTTGCCCGCCGCCGACGGCCCCACCACCAGCATCGAGGTGCTCAGCAGCGCGGGCTCCAGGGCGAGGCGCACGCCGCGGTAGGCGTAGGGGTTGCGCTCCTCGTCGGGCGCGGCGCCCAGCCGCACCTGTCCGGTCAGCAGATCGTGCCGGGCCGCCCGGACGGGCAGGTCGCGGTCGCCGGAGGGGTGGGCGAAGGCGGCGGCTCCCCGGTCGAGCACGGCCTCGGCGAAGGCGGGCAACTGCTCGTACCGCGACCGCGCCGCCTGCCAGGCGCGGTCGATCCGGACGTAGTCGACGTCGTTCATCCGGCCGCCCTGGATCTCGGCCGCCAGCCGGTCGGCCGCGGCGTGCTCGCCCACGGCCCGCAGCTGGGGCCACAGCGCCGGGTCGGAGGGCCCGCCGGGGGGCTCGGCCGCCGGGGCGGCCGACCCGCCCGCCCCTCCCCCGGCCCTCTCCGTCCGACGCAACCGCGGGCGCACATGGCGCCGCCAGATCTCGCCGCCCCGGGCCATCCAGACGACAACCGAGAAGAAGACGATGGTGAACAGGTACTCGTAGATCTTCGCTGCCCGGACGAATGCCACGTGGTCTCCACCCGGCTCACGCCAGGAGTCGGGCGTGAACCATTCCAGCGGCTTCACCCAGAACTCGATGTAGCCGTTCCAGCACAGCGACCACACCAGCAGCCCGCAGAGCATCACCAGCGCCGCACCGCCCAGCAGCTGCCGGTCCTCCATCCGGTCGGGGTCCTCCGGCGGCCTGGGACGGTGGCCGTACCGCCAGATCCCGGGGCCGGCCTCGGGCCGCGGGGTGCGCAGCCACTCGCCCAGGGGCGGCCCGGCCGCGGGCGCCTGCCGCGGCATCGGGGGTACGGGCGGGGCCGGCGGCATCACCGGCAGGTCCCCCCGTCCACCGTGCGCCCCGCGCGGGTCCCGTGGATCCCCCGCCCCCCATGCCCCGTGCGCCCCGCCGTCCACCATGCCCCGCCCAGCTCCTCGTCCGGCACGCCCTCGCCCGTCCACCGTCCCAATCTAGTCTCCGGGAACCGCGGTTGGCCGCCGTACACGACCGGCCATGTCCACCGCGGCCAACACGACACGGACACTTCTCCGCGGCGGTGCATGTCGACGTGCCCTCCCCCGGCCTAGCCTGCGAGAAACCACACCCTTGAACACCCCTTCGCACCGATGAGCCCGAGGAGTCTGCCATGACCGAACTGTCCGGAGGCCCCGCCCTCCCCCAGGAGCGCCGCGTCGTCACCGCGATCCCCGGTCCGAAGTCGCAGGAGCTGATGGCCCGCAAGCAGGCGGCCGTGGCGGCGGGCGTGGGGACGGTCATGCCCGTGTTCGCCGCCCGCGCCGGGGGCGGCGTCCTGGAGGACGTCGACGGCAACTCCTTCATCGACCTGGGCTCCGGCATCGCCGTGACCTCGGTCGGCAACAGCGCCGAGGCCGTGGTGCGCCGCGCCGCCGCCCAGCTGGAGCGGTTCACGCACACCTGCGTGATGGTGACCCCCTACGAGGGCTACGTGGAGGTCTGCGAGGAGCTGGCGAGGCTCACGCCCGGCGACCACGCCAAGCGGTCGGCGCTGTTCAACTCGGGCGCCGAGGCTGTCGAGAACGCCGTGAAGATCGCCCGCTCGTACACCGGGCGCCAGGCCGTCGTCGTCTTCGACCACGGCTACCACGGCCGCACCAACCTCACCATGGCGCTGACCGCGAAGAACATGCCCTACAAGCAGGGCTTCGGCCCGTTCGCGCCCGAGGTCTACCGGGTGCCGGTCGCCTACCCCTTCCGCTGGCCCACCGGCCCGGAGAACTGCGCCGAGGAGGCCGCGGCCCAGGCGATCGACCAGATCTCCAAGCAGGTCGGGGCCCGGAACGTGGCCGCGATCGTCATCGAGCCGCTGCTGGGCGAGGGCGGGTTCATCGAGCCCGCCAAGGGCTTCCTGCCGCGTATCGCCGAGTTCGCCCGCGACAACGGCATCGTCTTCGTCGCGGACGAGATCCAGTCCGGCTTCTGCCGCACCGGCCGGTGGTTCGCCTGCGAGGACGAGGGGATCGTCCCGGACCTGATCACCACCGCCAAGGGCATCGCCGGCGGCCTGCCGCTGGCCGCCGTCACCGGCCGTGCCGAGATCATGGACGCCGTGCACTCCGGCGGTCTCGGCGGCACCTACGGCGGCAATCCGGTGGCCTGTGCCGCCGCGCTGGGTGCGATCGAGACGATGCGCGAACTGGACCTGAACGCGAAGGCCCGCCGCATCGAGGAGATCATGAAGCCCCGGCTGGAGAAGATGGCCCAGCAGCACGGCGTGATCGGCGAGGTCCGCGGCCGGGGCGCGATGATCGCGATCGAGCTGGTGAAGCCCGGCACCAAGGAGCCCCACCCCGAGGCCACCGCCGCCGTCGCCAAGCACTGCCACCAGGCGGGCGTGCTGGTGCTGACCACCGGCACCTACGGCAACGTGGTCCGCTTCCTGCCCCCGCTGGTGATCGGGGAGGATCTGCTGAACGAGGGCCTGGACGTCGTCGAGGAGGCCCTGGCGAGCCTGGGGTGACACCCGGGACGGTCCCGGAATGATCCCGGAACGAGGAGCTGCGTGAAGAACGTGTGCGGGGGCCATGGCCTTGCGGTGACACGCCTGTCCGCCGCCCGCCGTCTGCCGTACGGTCTTCCTCGGAAGAACGCAGTGTCCCGCCCGCGGGTTTCCGCGGACGGTGCCGAGCCGGTGATTCCCCTCATCCGGCCCGGCCGTGCCCTCGCGCACACTCCTCACCGATCGGACGGCCGCCCGCCCCATACCCCCCGGGGCGAGCGGTGACCGGTCGCCACGGCGGCCCCGGAACCCTCCCCCCTGTTCCGGGGCCGCCGTTCCGCGTTCCGCGGCGGCTCCCGGTCCCGGCTCGGCTCCTGACGGTCCTCCTGGCGGTGGTTCTTCCCCTGCTGCTCTTCGCCGCGGTCACCTGGCAGGTGACCGCGGGCGGCCCGCTGGCGGAGGGGGACGAGCGCCTGGCGCAAAAGATGCGCGAGGAAGCCCCGCCGACCGCGCTCGCCGAGCTCCTGGCCGACCTGGGCAACGTCGAGGTCGCGCTGCCCGTCCTGGCCGCGGCGCTGGCGTACGCGTGGGTGCGCGGACGCCGCCGGAGCCGGAGCCGCCGTCCGCCGCCGGCGGCTTCGGCGGCCGCCGCGGCGATGGCCGCCGTACCGCTGCTGGTGGTGCCGCTGAAGGCGCTGACCGGCCGTCCCGGCCCGCTCGGCGGCACCGGCTACTTCCCCTCCGGCCACGCGGCGACGGCCGTGGTCGCCTACGGCGCAGCCGCGCTGCTGGTGCTGCCCCACGTGGGCGACCGGCTGCGGTGGGCCCGGTGGGCGCTGCCGGCGGCGGCCGCGCTGCTGTGCACCGCCGTGGGCGCGGGGCTGGTGTGGCGGGGGTACCACTGGCCGCTGGACGTGCTGGGCAGCTGGTGCCTGGGCGCACCGCTGCTGGCCGCCGTCCTCGCCGTCTCCCGCGGGTCCGGCGGGTCCGGCGGGTCCGGGCGGCGCCGCCCGGACCCGCCGGACGGTTCCTAGAGCGCCCCGGCGGGCGGGCCGTACCCGCCGGCGCCGGGCATCCGGTCCACCACCTGGGTGTGGTTGGTGTCCTCGTGCCAGGAGTCCTCCTCCGCCGGGCCGAACCGGTCGATGTTGAGGAGGAACCAGGTGGCCAGCGCGATGATCACGGCCGAGATCGCGAAGGAGACCACCCCGAGGACGAGTCCGGCCGTCGCCTGGCCGCTGCCGTAAGCCTCGCCCCGCTTGATCCTGCGGCGCGCCGCGACGCCCAGGCCGATGGCGACGGGGCCGGTGACGACGGCCAGGACCGCGCCGTAGAAGGTCGTCACCAGCACCATGCTGACGATGCCGAGGACCATCGCCGCGGTGCAGATGCCGCTGGTCTGCGGTGGCGGAGGGAGCGGCGCCCAGCCGGGCACCGGCCCCACCGGGCCCGCCGGACCGTATCCGTGGCCGGGCTGGGGCGCGGCCCCCGGCCACGGGCCGTCGTGCGCGTACCCCTGCCCGTAGCCCTGGCCGTAACCCTGCCCGGGCGGCTGCGGCGGTGTCCGCGGCGGCTGCCCGGCCGGCGGCACGAACGCCGTCACGGTCGGCCGGTCGGACGGCGGCGCGCCGGCCTCCTGCCCGCCGGCCTTGCCGAGCGGTACGCCCTCCCCCGGGCCCGGGTTCTCCGGCATGTCCCCTCCTCGTCGCGTGTCCGGCCATCGTAGGCGTGTGTGCCACCCGCCCGGCTCCCGCCTACCATGGCCGCGCCCCCGTCCATCTGGAGGAATCTTGCCCAGCCCCGGCAGCGGCGGTCTGTCCGCGTTCATCGCCGGCCTTCCCAAGGCCGAACTCCACGTCCACCACGTCGGATCGGCCTCCCCCCGCATCGTGGCCGAGCTGGCCGCCCGGCACCCGAACTCCGCGGTGCCGGCCGACGAGGACGCTCTCGCGGAGTTCTTCACCTTCAGTGACTTCGCCCACTTCATCGAGGTCTATCTGTCCGTGGTGGACCTGGTCCGCGACGCCGAGGACGTCCGGCTGCTGACCTACGAGGTCGCCCGGGACATGTCCCGCCAGAACATCCGCTACGCCGAGCTGACCGTCACCCCCTACAGCTCGACGCGGCGCGGCATACCCGAGCGCGCCTTCATGGAGGCCATCGAGGACGCCCGCCGGGCCGCGGCCGCCGAGCTGGGCGTCACCCTTCGGTGGTGCTTCGACATCCCCGGCGAGGCGGGGCTGGAGGCCGCCGAGGAGACCGCCCGGCTGGCCTGCGAGCTGCGCCCCGAGGGCCTGGTCTCCTTCGGGCTGGGCGGTCCTGAGGTGGGGGTGCCGCGCCCGCAGTTCAAGCCGTACTTCGACCGCGCGATCGCCGAGGGACTGCACAGCGTCCCGCACGCGGGCGAGACCACCGGGCCGCGGACCGTCTGGGACGCCCTGGACTCCCTGCGCGCCGAGCGCATCGGACACGGCACCAGCTCCGTGCGCGACCCCGAGCTGCTGGCGTACCTGGCCGAGCACCGCATCCCGCTGGAGGTCTGCCCGACCTCCAACGTCGCCACCCGCGCCGTCGCCTCGCTGGACGAGCACCCGATCGCGGAGATGGTCAAGGCCGGGGTGCTGGTCACCGTCAACAGCGACGACCCGCCGATGTTCGGCACCGACCTGTGCACCGAGTACGAGATCGCCGCCCGGCTGCTGGGGCTGGACGCGGCCGGAGTGGCGGAGCTGGCGAAGAACGCGGTGGCGGCCTCCTTCGCGCCCGCGCAGGTCAAGTCCTCCCTGACGGCCGAGATCGACGCGTACCTGGCCGCCTGGCCGCGCTGACACCGGATCGCCGGCCGGCTCCGGCCCGCGCCCGGGAGGGGCGCGGGCCGGGGGCGGCCGGCGATCCGGGGCGCGGTCGCCTCAGAGGGCCGTCATCACGTGCTTGACGCGGGTGTAGTCCTCCAGGCCGTACGCGGAGAGGTCCTTGCCGTAGCCGGACTTCTTGAAGCCGCCGTGCGGCATCTCGGCGACCAGCGGGATGTGGGTGTTGATCCACACGCAGCCGAAGTCCAGCGCCCTGGACATCCGCATCGCGCGGGCGTGGTCCTTGGTCCACACCGAGGACGCCAGGGCGTACTCGACGTCGTTGGCGTACCGCACGGCCTCGGCCTCGTCGGTGAACCTCTGGACGGTGATGACCGGGCCGAAGACCTCGTTCTGGACGATCTCGTCGTCCTGCCGCAGGCCGGAGACCACCGTCGGGGCGAAGAAGTAGCCCCTGTCGCCGACGCGGTGGCCGCCGGTCTCGACCTTGGCGTGGTCGGGCAGGCGCTCGATGAAGCCGGTGACCTTCTCCAGGTGGGTGGGGTTGTTCAGCGGCCCGTAGAAGCAGTCCTCGTCACCGAGGTCGCCGGTCTTCACCTCGGCGGCGGCCTTGGTGAGGGCCGCGACGAACTCGTCGTGGACCGACTCGTGGACCAGTACGCGGGTGGCCGCGGTGCAGTCCTGTCCGGCGTTGAAGAAGCCGCCGTCGCGGATGCCCTCGACGGCGGCCGGGATGTCGGCGTCCTCGAAGACCACGCAGGGGGCCTTGCCGCCCAGCTCCAGGTGGACCCGCTTGACGTCCTTGGCCGCGCTGCCGGCGACCTCCATGCCCGCGCGGACCGAACCGGTGATGGAGGCCATCGCCGGGACGCGGTGCTCGACCATCAGCCGGCCGGTGTCGCGGTCGCCGCAGACGACGTTGAAGATCCCGGCGGGCAGGTCCAGCTCCTTCAGCACCCCGCCGATGATCTCGGCGAGCAGGACGGTGGAGGCCGGGGTGGTGTCCGACGGCTTGAGGACGACGGTGTTGCCCGCGGCCAGCGCCGGGGCGAACTTCCACACGGCCATCATCATCGGGTAGTTCCACGGCGCGACCTGGGCGCAGACGCCGACCGGCTCGCGCCGCACGAAGGAGGTCATGCCCTCCATGTACTCGCCGGCGGACTTGCCCTCCAGCAGGCGGGCGGCACCGGCGAAGAAGCGGATCTGGTCGAGCATCATCGGCAGTTCCTCCTGCCGGGTCAGCTCCAGCGGCTTGCCGGTGTTCTCGCACTCGGCCGCCAGCAGTTCGTCGGCGCGCCGCTCGATCGCGTCGGCGATCTTGAGGACGGCGGTCTGCCGGGTGCCGGGGGTGGCGTCGCGCCAGGCGGGGAAGGCGGCCTCGGCGGCGGCCATGGCCGCGTCGACGTCGGCGGCGGCGGACAGCGGCGCCGTCGCGTACACCTCGCCGGTCGCCGGGTTGACGACCTCGGTGGTGCGCCCGTCGGCGGCGTCCCGGAACTCCCCGTCGATGTAGTTGCGCAGCCGACGCAGTTCGGTGCCCATCTTCGCGCACTCCTGCTCTGTTGTCCGATGAGTGGAACACCCACCCTAACCATCGAAGAACGTGTTGGGCACACCTGCCAGCCCGGGATTTCTTCCGCCCCGGACACCCGAATGGCGGAAATACTGGGGAGAACCCCCGAAGGACCATTCGGAGGAAACTGGGCGGCTCCCGCGCCCGCCGCCACCGCGGCCGCGGCCGCGGTCCGTACCGTGCCAGTGACCGATCCCCCTGGCGCTCGTTGCGAGCCGCCGGGGAGGAGGCACGACCCAAGGCGAGGAGCGGAGGTGCCCGTCATGGTGGCCGCACCCGAGGACCTGCTCCGGGCGCGCGGGCTGCACCACGAGTACGAGGGCTCGCCCGCGCTGCTGGACGTGTGCGTCGGGGTCCGCGAGGGCGAGATCCTCTGCGTCACCGGCCCGCGCGGCTGCGGCAAGTCCACGTTGCTGGGCTGCCTGTCGGGACGGCTGGTGCCGGCGCGGGGCGAGGTGTGGTTCGACGGCGTCCCCCTGCACACCCTGCCCGTGCCGGCCCGCGAGCGGCTGCGCCGCGACCGCTTCGGCTGGATCGGCAGCGAACCGCACCTCCTGCCGGAGCTGACGGTGTGGGAGAACGCCGCGCTGCCGCTGCTGCTGTCGGGCGCCGGGCGGCGCCGGGCCCGCCGCACCGCGTGCGAGTGGCTGGAGCGGCTGGACGTCGGGTACTGCGCCCGCAGCCGGCCGGGCGCGCTGCTGCAGGCGCAGCGGCAGCGGGTGGCCATCGCCCGCGCGCTGGCCCACTCCCCGGCGGTGGTCTTCGCCGACGAGCCGACCGCGCCGCTGCACCAGGCCGATCGCGCCCAGGTGCTGCGCACCCTGACCACCGCGGCCCGCTCGCACGGGATCACGGTGGTGCTGGCCAGCCACGACGCCAGGGTGGCGGCAGTGGCGGACCGCGCGGTCACGCTCGTGGACGGCCGCCGGGTGGGCCCCGACGCCCCGCCGCCCACGGACGCGCCCGTGAGACCCGGTCCGGAGGGCAGGGCAGCGTGCTCGCTCTCCGCCTAGTACGCACCTCCCGTCCCTCGGCGCTGGCACGGCGGACGCTGGTCGCCTGCACCGCGGGAGCCGTGGGATTCCTGCTGCTGAGCGCTCTGGGCCATGCCGTCGCCCACCCGGAGCGGCCCGGCGCGGCGGCGGCCCGGCTGCTGTGGTGCGCGGTGCCGCTGGCCGCCTGTGTGCACCTCGCCGTCACCGCCGTCCGCAGCGACCCGGGCGTACGCCCCCGGGCCGGGCTGGACGCGGTCGGGGTGGGGCCCGCGCGGCTGCCGCTGCTGGCCGCGCTCGCCACGGGCCTGTACTGCGCGCTGGGGTGTGCGCTGGCCCTGCCGGTCTTCCTCCATCTGCGCGGCGGGCTCGGAGGTGTGCTCGGCGGTGCGTTCGGCGGGGCCCTGGACGGGGCGCCGCTGGCCGGAGCGGCGGGTGAGCTGCTGGGTGCCGGGTATCCGCTGCCGCGGGCCGCGGCGCTGACGCTGCTGGCGGTGCCGCCGCTGGCCGCGGCCGGGGCGAGCGCGGTGGCCGCCCGGGTGCGGGCGGTGCCCGGCGGCCACCGGCCGGGACCGCCCGCCGCCCTCCCCCACCGGCCGCCGCCGATGCCGGCCGGGCTGCCCTGGGGGGTGGCGGTCACCGCGACCGGTCTGGCCCTGGAGGCCTACGCCGTCGAGCGGTTCACCGCCTCCGCCGGCCCGCGCATGCCGCTGCCGGGCCCGCTGGACGCCCTGGGACCGGGGATCGTGGCCGGCTGGCTGCTGATCGCCGCGGGGCTGGTGCTGGCCGGTCCGGGCCTGGTCCACCTGTGCGGACTGCTGCTGGCGGTCGGGCGGCCGGGGGTGCTGCGGCTGCTGTCGGGCCGGGTGCTGCGGGAGGAGGCGCCGCGTGTGGGCCATCCGGTGGGGGTGCTGTGCGCGGTGACGGCGGGGGCGCTGGCCGCGGTCCGGCTGCGCGGGTCGGGTGCGGTCCTCGGCGGCGGGGCGCCGGCCGTGGGGCCGCTGGCCGCGCTGGGGACGGCGGTGGTCGTGGTGTGCGCGGTGGCGGGCGCGCTGAGCGCGGCGTCGGAGTTCCGTGCGGCCCGCGCTCCCGCCAACGACGGGCTGCGGCGGCTCGGCGTACCGCGGCGGCTGCTGCGCGCCGCCGCCGCGCTGCGGGTGGCGGCCCTGCTGGGTGTGCTGGTGCCGACGGCCTGGCTGGTGGCGGAACTGGCCTCGGCGCCCCTGGTGCGGTGAGGGCGGGACCGCGCCGCCCTGCCCGCCCGCCGCCCCCGTCCGTTCCCCCGGCCGCGTTCTCCCGCCCGCGCGCATCGGCCCTGCCCGCGCTCACCGCGCGGGCAGGACGACCACCTCTTCCGCGTCGAAGGCGACGGACACGGCGGTGCCCGGATCGGGCGCCGTGTGCAAGGGGCAGGAGGCCTCCAGCGCGGGCCCGCGCTCGGGTGCGAGCAGCAGGGAGATCTCCGAGGAGCCGCCGCCGCGCAGGGTGCGGGCGGTGACGGTGCAGGGCAGTCCCTCACCGGAGTCGGTCAGCCGTACTCCGGCGGGGCGCACCAGCAGGGTGCACGGCCCCTGCGGCGCGCCGGGCGGTACGGGCACCGCGCCCCAGGGGGTGTCCGCGCTCCGCCCCCGCACGGTCGCCGCGGCGAGGTTGGTGAAGCCCAGGAAGCGTGCGACGAACCCCGAGGCGGGGCGGAGCCACACGTCCACCGGGCTGCCGGTCTGGGCGATCCGCCCGGCCTCCATCACCACCACCCGGTCGGCGAGCGCGAACGCCTCCCCCTGGTCGTGGGTGACGGCCAGCACGGTGGTGCCCAGACGGCGGAAGAGCTGCCGCAGCTCCACCACGAGCCGCTCGCGCAGGGACCGGTCGAGCTGGCCGAGCGGCTCGTCCAGCATCAGCAGGCCGGGGCGGGGCGCGAGCGCGCGGGCGAGCGCGACGCGCTGCTGCTCGCCGCCGGAGAGGGCCGCGACCGGCCGCCTCTGCGCCCCGGGCAGGCCGACCAGTTCCAGCAGTTCGGCGACCCGCTCCTCGGTCCTCGCACGCGGTTCGCCGCGCATGCGCGGTCCGAAGGCGACGTTGCCGCCGACGTCGCGGGTGGGGAAGAGCTGGTGGTCCTGGAACATCAGGCCCACCCCGCGCCGGTGCGGGGCCACGCCCCGCTGGTCGCGGCCGGAGAGCAGCACCCGTCCGGCGTCCGGCTCCGTCAGCCCGGCGACGGTCCGCAGCAGGGTGGACTTGCCGCTGCCGGAGGGGCCGAGCACGCAGACGATCTCGTGTTCGGCGACGTCGAGGTCGACGGCGTCCAGGGCGGTGCGGCCGCCGAAACGCACGGTGACGGCGTCCAGTCGCAGCGAGGCCATCCCTACAGCTCCCCCGATCGGTCGGTGCGGACGCCCTCCAGCGCCAGCAGGGTCGCCGCGCACAGCAGCATCAGGATCGTGCTGAGCGCCATGGCCTGGCCGTAGCTGGCCTCCCCGGCCCGGCCGAGCAGGCGGGCGACGGCGACGGGCAGGGTGGGGGCGTCGGCGCGGGCGATGAAGACGGTGGCGCCGAACTCGCCCAGGGAGACGGCGAAGGCGAACCCCGCGGCGACCAGCAGCGCCCGCCGCACCAGCGGCAGGTCGACCTCGCGCCACACGCGCGGCGGTGACGCGCCCAGCATCGCGGCGGCCTCGCGCAGCCGGGTGTCCACGGACCGCAGGACCGGCAGCAGGGTGCGCACCACGAAGGGGATGCCGACCAGGGCCTGGGCCAGCGGGACCAGGATCCACGAGGAGCGCAGGTCCAGCGGAGGGGCGTCCAGGGCGATGAGGAATCCGAAGCCGACGGTGACCGCCGAGGTGCCCAGCGGCAGCATCAGCAGCGCGTCGAGGCCGCGCAGCAGCCGTCCGGCCCGGCCTCCCGGACCGCGCAGGGTGAGGGCGACGGCGGCCGGGAGGCCGACGGCCAGGGCGACGGCGGTGGCGGTGGCCGCGTAGGCCAGGGAGTTGCCGACCGCCTCCAGCGGGGCGACGGTGAAGGTGCCGCCGGCCGCGTCGGCCGAGCCCAGGGCGCGGTAGTGGTGCAGCCCGTAGCCGTCGGGGCCGCTCAGGGACCGCTCGGCGAGCACGGCGAGCGGGGCCAGGAGCAGTACCGCGATCTGGACCAGCACCCCCGCCAGCAGGGCCCGCTGTCCGGCCCCGCGCGGACGGCGGGCGGTGCGGGCGGCGTCGACCAGGCCCAGGGCCGTCCTGCGGCGGCGGAGGGCGCGGGAGTGGAAGGCCATCAGGGCGGCGACCGAGGCGAATTGCAGCAGGGTCAGGACGGCGGCGGTGGGCAGGTCCAGCAGTTGGGCGGTCTGCCGGTAGATCTCCACCTCCAGGGTGGCGTAACCGGGACCGCCGAGGATCTGGACGACGCCGAAGGAGGTGAAGGTGAACAGGAAGACCATCAGCGCGGCGGCGGCGACCGACGGGACGAGCGCCGGGAGGGTCACGGTGCGCCAGGCGGCCCACCGGCTCGCGCCGAGCACCCGCGCGGCCTCCTCCTGGCGGGGGTCGAGCTGCGCCCACAGGCCGCCGACGATCCGCACGACCACGGCGTAGTTGAAGAAGACGTGGGCCAGCAGGATGGCGGTGACGCCGCCGTCCAGCCGCACCCCCCACCACTGGTCCAGCAGCCCGCCGCGGCCGAGCAGGGCCAGGAAGGCGGAGCCGACGACGACGGTGGGCAGCACGAACGGCACGGTGACCGCCGCCCGCAGCACCCGCCTGCCGGGGAAGTCCAGGCGCGCCAGCACGTACGCGCCGGGCAGCGCCAGCAGCAGGGTGAGCGCGGTGGAGGCCGCCGCCTGCCACAGCGTGAACCAGACCACGCCGAGGACGTCGGGGTCGGTGAGGACGGCGGCGATCCGCTCCGGGCGCCATCGCCCGCCGTCGTACAGCCCGCGGGCGGTGATGGCGGCGACGGGGTAGGCGAAGAACAGCGCGAGGAAGACGGCCGGCACCGCAGCGAGCGCGAGGCGCGCCGCCGTCCCCGCGCGTATGCCCGTCCTCACCTCACGACGACCGCACGACGGCCGAGGTCCACGCCTTGACCCACGCCTCGCGGTTCTCGGCGATCTTCTCCGGGGCCATGGTGCGGGGCTCGTCGATCGTCTCGCCGTACCGGGTGAAGACCTCGGGCAGCTCCGCGTCCTCGCGCACGGGGTTGACGAACATCTGCAGCGGCAGGTCCTCCTGGAAGGAGCGGCCGGTCATGAAGTCCAGCAGCGCCTTGCCGCCCTCGGGGTTGTCCGCGCCCTCGAGCAGCCCGGCGAACTCGATCTGGCGGAAGCAGGTGCCGGTGGCCACCCCGGTGGGGGCCTGCTCGGGCGCGGGGTCGGCGCCGAGGACCTCGGCGGGCGGGCTGGAGGCGTAGGAGACGACCAGCGGCCGGTCGCCCTTGCCCTTGCCGCCGGAGGAGCCGGAGAAGCGGTCGTAGTACGCCTGCTCCCAGCCGTCGACGACCTCGACGTCGTTGGCCTTCAGCTTCTCCCAGTACTGCGGCCATCCCTCGCCGTACTCGGCGACGGTGGCCAGCAGGAAGCCCAGTCCGGGCGAGGAGGTGGCGGCGTTCTCGGTGACCAGCAGGCCCTTGTAGGCGGGCTCGGCGAGGTCGTCGAGGGTCTTCGGCGGGGCGATGCCGCGCTCGTCGAAGTAGGCGCGGTCGTAGTTGACGCAGACGTCGCCGGAGTCGACGGGGGTGACGCGGTGCTCCTCGGCGTCGAGCTGGTACCGCGCCGGTATCTTCGCCAGGCCCTCCGCCTCGTACGGCGTGAACAGGTCGTTGTCCAGGGCGCGGGAGAGCAGGGTGTTGTCCACGCCGAACAGGACGTCGCCCTGCGGGTTGTCCTTGGACAGGATCGCCTGGTTGAGGGAGGAGCCGGCGTCGCCGCCGCGCAGCACCTTCACCTTGTAGCCGGTCTTCTCGGTGAACTCCTCCAGCACGGCCTCGGAGGCCGCGAAGGAGTCGTGGGCGACCAGGGTGACCGTCTTGTCCTTACCGCCCTCGCCCCCGCCGTCCCCGGAGGACTGCGAGCCGCCGCACGCGGTGAGGGCGGAGAGGGTGAGCGTGCCGAGAACGGCCGCGCCCAGGACGCGGCGGAGCTTGGTGTGCACTTTCTTCTGACTCCCTACGCCGGTACTAACCGGATCAGGTCCGAGGGTCTGCGGCTCCCCGGGCGGCCTCTCGGCTGCTTCCGGCGACACCGCACTCTCAGCGCTGTACGCGCTCCCCTGTCGGTTCCGCTGTTTCGATGCCTGTGTTCGCTACTGGTGTTTCGCTGCTGTGTGCGACCGCTGAGGTCCCCGCCACCGTACCAGTGGCGGGCGCGCCCTCAGCGCTCGGTGGCGGCGAGCTGTCCGCAGGCTCCGTCGATCTCCTGCCCGCGTGTGTCCCGGACGGTCACCGGCACGCCGTGCGCCTCCAGTCCGGCGACGAAGGCGCGCTCGTCCTCGGGCCGGGAGGCGGTCCACTTGGAGCCGGGCGTGGGGTTGAGGGGGATGAGGTTGACGTGCGCCCTCTTCCCCGCCAGCAGTCGGCCCAGCAGGTCGGCGCGCCACGCCTGGTCGTTGATGTCCCGGATGAGGGCGTACTCGATGGAGACGCGGCGGCCGGACTTCTCGGCGTACTCCCAGGCCGCGTCGAGGACCTCGCGGACCTTCCAGCGGGTGTTGACCGGCACCAGGGTGTCGCGCAGCTCGTCGTCGGGCGCGTGCAGGGAGACCGCCAGTCGGCACTTGAGCCCCTCGTCGGCCAGGCGGTGGATCGCCGGGACCAGCCCGACGGTGGAGACGGTGATGCCGCGCTGGGACAGGCCCAGGCCGTCGGGCTCGGGATCGGTGAGGCGGCGGATGGCCGCGATGACCCGCTTGTAGTTGGCCAGCGGCTCGCCCATGCCCATGAAGACGATGTTCGACAGCCGCGCGGGACCGCCGGGCACCTCGCCGTCGCGCAGGGCGCGCATGCCCTCGACGATCTGGTGGACGATCTCGGCGGTGGACAGGTTGCGGTCCAGTCCGGCCTGCCCGGTGGCGCAGAAGGGGCAGTTCATGCCGCAGCCGGCCTGGGAGCTGACGCACATGGTGACCCGGTCCGGGTAGCGCATCAGCACCGACTCCACCAGTGTCCCGTCGTGCAGCCGCCACAGCGTCTTGCGGGTGGTGTCGTCGTCGCAGCTGACGTGCCGCACCACGGTCATCAGCTCGGGCAGCAGCTCGCCCGCCAGCCTCTCGCGCGCGGCGGCCGGGATGTCGGTCCAGGTGGCGGGGTCGGTGGCGTACCGGGCGAAGTAGTGCCGCGACAGCTGCTGGGCGCGGAACGGCTTCTCGCCGATCGCGGCGACGGCCTCGCGCCGCTCGGCCGGGGCGAGGTCGGCGAGGTGCCGCGGCGGCCTGGCGGCCCCGCGCGGCGCGACAAAGGTGAGTTCTCCGGGTGCAGGCATAACCCGTCCAGTGTCGCAGATCGACTGCGGCACTCCGGGCGCGAGCGGGTCGGCGGCCATCGCCCGGTGGCTTCCGCTGGCTTCCGCACGGCCCGGGACGGCCCGGCGGGGTCCTTCGGCCACGCCGCTTCCGCTGCCGGCACGGACGTCGCCGCGCTGTCCCGTCCCCGCCCGGACCGGCCGGCCCGCCGCCCGGAGGGGCCGTGCGAGGGGTTGTTCCTCAGAGCTTGCCCGCCACCAGGACCGTACGGTGGCCGCCCAGCGCGCGTGCGAGTCCTTCGAGGAAGCCGGCGCTGAACTCGGGCCAGTCCCAGAACTCGAAGCCCAGATGGCCGAACGCGTAGTGGTCGCTCTCCCAGTTCCACGCGGCCAGGTCGCCGGCTCGGCCGCAGTGCGGGCAGGCGACGGCGGCTCGCCCGGTGTCGCACCAGGTGCCGATGGCCTTCTCGAAGGGCTCCCAGGCGCCCTCGACCGCCTCCCACTCGTCGGTGTACAGGTCCACGTGGGCGGCGCAGTGGGGGCAGGCGGCGTACATGGCATCGCCCTGGCCGCCGTGGAAGGCGGTTGGGCCCGTCTCGATGTTGAGTCCGTCGCCGGGTTCCCAGTCCCGGTGCCTGACGGCCTTGCTCCAGAGCGGACCGGGCGGATGTCCCAGCGGGGCGCCGAGAACGCAGTCGGTGCGCTCGGCGCGGACTATCCCCTCGGCGACGAGCCAGGCGAGACCGCGGGCTGCGAGGGACGGAGCGTCCGCCGGCGTGGCGTCCAGGTCGACGACGGTCTGGAAGTGGCTTCCCATGGGGTGACGATAGAAGACGCCGCCGACAGCGGCCGAGGGTCCGGCCTGCGCCCGATGAGCCGGGGTGCCGGGGGTGCCGGGACGGCGGGCCGCCGGGGTGGAGCCGCACCGGCCCGGCACCGAGGGCGGTCTCGCAACGCTCCTGGCGTTCTCGCCGGGCGCCGCCCCGCACGGTGCCGTGGGACGTGTCCGGGGCCCGCCGCTCGCGAGCGGCGGGCCCCGGACACGGGCGGGATGCGGGTCGTCAGCCCGCGCCGGCGAAGACGGTCAGCAGCAGCCAGACCACGGGGGCGGTGGGCAGCAGGGAGTCCAGGCGGTCCATGATGCCGCCGTGGCCGGGCAGCAGGGTGCCCATGTCCTTGATGCCCAGGTCCCGCTTGATCATGGACTCGCCGAGGTCGCCCAGGGTGGCGCTGACGGCGACGGCCAGACCCAGCAGCAGACCCTGCCACCAGACGCCGCCGTCGATGAGGAAGTGCATGCACAGCGCGCCGGCGGCCATCGCGAAGGCCACCGCCCCCAGCAGGCCCTCGCGGGTCTTGCCGGGGCTGATGCGCGGTGCGAGCTTGTGCGTGCCGAAGCGCCAGCCGACCGCGTACGCCCCGGTGTCGCTGACGACGGTGAGCAGCAGGAAGGTGAGCACCCGCTGCGGGCCGTCGTCGGCGGCGAGCATCATGGCGACGAAGGTGGCCAGGAAGGGGACGTAGAAGGCGGCGAAGACACCGGCGGTGACGTCCCGCAGGTACTCCGCCGGGTCCTCCGTCATCCGCCACACCAGTACGGCCAGCGCGGTGAGTGCGGTGGCCACCCAGGCGCCCTCCGCACCGCGGACGTAGCCGGCGACGACCATCGCGGCGCCGCCGACGGCCAGCGGCACCAGCGGCGCCCTGATCTGCTTGCGTTCGGCGAGGCGGGAGGTCAGCTCCCACAGCCCGACCACGACGGCGGCGACGATCACGCCGACGAAGACGTGCTTGTAGACGAAGAGCGAGGCGATGATGACGGCGCCCAGCCCCAGGCCGACCCCTATCGCGGCACGCAGGTCGCGGCCCGCCCGCTTGCGGCCCGAGGATCGGCCCCGGGGCGAGGGGGCGGCAGGCTCCGCTCCGGGACCGGTCCGCGGTCCGGGACCGGTCCTCGGTTCGGGTCGGCCGCCGCCGGGGGCGGGGCCGCCGCCGAACGGCCGCCCGGCCGCCCGGCCGTCACGATCGTCCTGGTCACCGCCGGGGGCGTCGGGCACGATGGGCATACGCCGAGTCTGCGACGCGTCGGCGTCCTCGTGCGCGTAACCCGCCGGGGCCTGGGCCACCTCTGCGCGAAGCGGGGAGGAGAAACCCTGTTCGGGAGTGCTCCGGTATCCGAAGTGGCCGGGATGAGCGGGGTGGCCGGGGTGACCGGAGGGCCCGGCGCCCGACGGTGGTGCTCCCCAGGATGAGTCGTTCACGAAAATCGCAGCCTCGAAAACCTCAGACCTCGAGAAGCTCGGCTTCCTTGTGCTTGAGCAGTTCGTCCACCTGCGTGACGTACTTGGAGGTGGTGTCGTCGAGCTCCTTCTCGGCGCGGCGGCCCTCGTCCTCGCCGATGTCGCCGTCCTTGATCGCCTTGTCGATGGCCTCCTTGGCCTTGCGCCGGACGCTGCGGATGGAGATCTTGGCGTCCTCGGCCTTGCCCTTGGCGACCTTGATGTACTCCCGGCGGCGCTGCTCGGTCAGCTCCGGGAAGACGACGCGGATGATGTTGCCGTCGTTGGAGGGGTTGACGCCGAGGTCGGAGTCACGGATGGCCTGCTCGATGTTGCGCAGCGCGCTCTTGTCGAACGGGGTGACCACGGCCATGCGCGGCTCGGGCACCGAGAACGACGCGAGCTGGTTGATCGGGGTCATCGCGCCGTAGTAGTCGGCCACGATCTTGTTGAACATCGCCGGGTGCGCACGGCCGGTGCGGATCGCGGCGAAGTCCTCCTTGGCGACGACGACCGCCTTCTCCATCTTCTCCTCGGCCTCGAGGAGGGTCTCTTCGATCACCACGTGCTCCTGGTTCGATGAATTGAGCCGGAAAGCCCTGATTCCTGCACGGTGTCCGACCGGCAGGCTGTTGTCCATCCCCGTACCGTGCCCATCGTGCGGCACGGAGTTGCCGTACGGTGCCGTGTACCGCGGCTCCCGTACGGACGTCGTTTCGTGTCCGCCGTCGGCGTCAGGCCCGGGAGCCCTGGTCGCTCACCAGTGTGCCGATCTTCTCACCCCGGACCGCCCTGGCGATATTCCCCTCCGCCAGCAGCTCGAAGACCAGGATCGGGAGCTTGTTGTCGCGGCAGAGGGTGATGGCGGTGGCGTCGGCCACCCTCAGCTCGCGGGCGATGACCTCGCCGTACTCCAGGGCGTCGAACTTCACCGCGTCGGGGTTGGTGGCCGGGTCGGAGTCGTAGACGCCGTCCACGCCGTTCTTGCCCATCAGCAGCGCCTCGGCGTCGATCTCCAGGGCGCGCTGGGCGGCGGTGGTGTCGGTGGAGAAGTACGGCATGCCCATGCCCGCACCGAAGATGACCACGCGCCCCTTCTCCAGGTGCCGCACGGCGCGCAGCGGGATGTACGGCTCGGCGACCTGCCCCATGGTGATGGCGGTCTGCACACGGGAGTCGATGCCCTCCTTCTCCAGGAAGTCCTGGAGAGCGAGGCAGTTCATGACCGTGCCGAGCATGCCCATGTAGTCGGACCGGGCCCGGTCCATGCCGCGCTGCTGGAGCTCGGCACCGCGGAAGAAGTTGCCGCCGCCGATGACGACGGCGATCTCGGCGCCGTCGCGGACCACGGCTGCGATCTCGCGGGCGACCTTGTGCACGACGTCGGGGTCGACTCCGAGCCCTCCACCGCCGGCGAACGCCTCACCGGAGAGCTTCAGCAGGAAGCGGCGGCGGTCGCGGTCCTTGTCGGAGGCTTTGCCTCCGGGGTCGTTGCCCTGTTTCATGCGGATCTCCTCGTGCACACGCGTGAGGAGGCCATTGCCGGTGGTTCCTCTCGGTCCCCGAAAGCGGCAATGGCCTCCTCGTCACAACTGCGGTCGTCCGGTCCGTACGCGCCTGCGCTCAGTGCGCGACGCACCGGGACGGGCCCCCGTACCCCGACCCTAACCGGGAGCGGGCGTACGGGTCAGGCGCCGACGCGGAAGCGGGCGAAGCGCTTCAGCGTGACACCGGCCTCGCCCAGGACCTTCTGGACGGACTTCTTGTTGTCCTTGGCGAAGGGCTGGTCCAGGAGGCAGTTCTCCTTGAAGAAGCCGTTCACGCGGCCCTCGACGATCTTCGGCAGGGCCTGCTCGGGCTTGCCCTCCTCGCGCGCGGTGGCCTCGGCGACGCGGCGCTCGTTGGCGACGGTCTCCTCCGGGACGTCCTCGCGGGAGAGGAACTTCGGGGCGAACGCGGCGATGTGCTGCGCGACGTCCTTGGCGACCTCGGCGTTCTCCTGCTCCAGCTCGACCAGGACACCGACCTGCGGAGGCAGGTCCGGGCTGGTGCGGTGCATGTAGGCGGCCACGTAGCCGCCGGAGAACTGCGCGAACCGGTCGAGGACGATCTTCTCGCCGAGGGTGGCGTTGGCCTCGTCCACGTACGTCCGCACGGTCTTGCCGGACTCGATCTCGGAGGCGAGCAGCGCCTCGATGTCGGCCGGGGAGGTGGCGGCGACGTGGGCGGCGATGGCGTCGGCCACGGCGAGGAACTTCTCGCCCTTGGCCACGAAGTCGGTCTCGCACTTGAGCTCGACCAGCACACCGGACTTCTTGTCGTCGGCGATCAGGGAGACGACGGCGCCGTTCTCGGCAGTGCGGGACTCGCGCTTGGCAACGCCCTTCTGGCCCTTGACGCGCAGGATCTCGACGGCCTTGTCGACGTTGCCCTCGGCCTCGTCCAGCGCCTTCTTGCAGTCCATCATGCCGGCGCCGGTGAGCTCGCGGAGCTTCTTGACGTCAGCGGCGGTGTAGTTCGCCATGGTCGGTGAATCTCTTCTCGAAAAGTCGATGAGGATGGATCGATCTACGGGACGGGCATGCGGCCGGGGGCGGCGCTCATGGCACTGCCCCCGGCCGTACCACCTGCGGCGTCGGTCAGGCCTGCTCGGCCGGCTTCTCGTCCTCGGCGGGGGCGGCCTGCTCCTCGGCGGGGGCGGCCTGCTCCTCGGCGGCGGCCGGGGCCTGGGCCTCGCCCTCCTCCTTGGACTCGGCGGCCTTCTGGGCGTCGCCCTCGAGCAGCTCGCGCTCCCACTCGGCGAGCGGCTCGCCGGCGGCCTTCTCGCCCTTGCCCTCGCCGGCGGCGCCGGAGCGGGCGATGAGGCCCTCGGCGACGGCGTCGGCGATCACACGGGTGAGCAGGGTGACGGAGCGGATCGCGTCGTCGTTGCCCGGGATCTTGTAGTCGACCTCGTCCGGGTCGCAGTTGGTGTCGAGGATCGCGACGACCGGGATGTTGAGCTTGCGCGCCTCACCGACGGCGATGTGCTCCTTCTTGGTGTCCACGATCCAGACGGCGCTGGGCACCTTCTGCATGTCGCGGATACCGCCGAGGGTCTTCTCCAGCTTGGCCTTCTCGCGGGAGAGGACCAGGAGCTCCTTCTTGGTGAGGCCCGAGGCGGCCACGTCCTCGAAGTCGATCTGCTCGAGCTCCTTCAGGCGCTGCAGGCGCTTGTGGACGGTCGAGAAGTTGGTCAGCATGCCGCCGAGCCAGCGCTGGTTGACGTAGGGCATGCCCACGCGCGTGGCCTGCTCGGCGATGGCCTCCTGGGCCTGCTTCTTGGTGCCGACGAACATGATGGAGCCGCCGTGGGCGACGGTCTCCTTGACGAACTCGTAGGCGCGGTCGATGTACGACAGCGACTGGAGCAGGTCGATGATGTAGATGCCGTTGCGCTCGGTGAAGATGAAGCGCTTCATCTTCGGGTTCCAGCGGCGGGTCTGGTGCCCGAAGTGGACGCCGCTCTCCAGCAGCTCCCGCATCGTGACGACGGCCATGGCCGTATCTCCTTGGATCACTCGGTTGTACACGGCGACCGGACGGCCGCCGCTCCTGACGCCCCGACGCGCTTGCCTGCGAAGTTCACGGATTGAAGACCGTCTTCGAGGACCGAGGTGCGCGGCCGCCTGTGGAGGGTGGCGGGGCGTGCGAAGTCGATCCGGTGACCCGGATCGCACCAGAAGTGTACGGGACCGGGGAAGCGGCGGGCGACACGCATGGGTTGCGGACACCGCCGCGGCGGGCGGTGCCATCCCCGGACCGGGTGACGCGGTTGTCCACAACCGGCCGGTACTCCACAGTCCTCGCCCGAGATCAACTCCGTCCCGTTCTCCGCGTCACGCTGTGCTCATGGGACGCCGACTCCGCGCCGCGCTGCCGCTCCGTCTGTCACTCCGCCTGCTGTTCTGCATGTCGATTCTCCTGCCGCTTCTGGTGGCAGGGGCCGCTGCGGCCCGTGCCGCTTCCGAGGACGGCCGCCCGCCCGACCTCCCGTCCGGCTCCGGCCGGGTCAGACCGGTGCCGGGGGCGGTAGGGCGCGGCTGGGACCCCCCGCCCGAACGGTGGTCGGCCGGCCACCGCGGCGTGGACCTGGCGGCTCGTCCCGGGGAGCCGGTGCGCGCGGTGGCCGCGGGCCGGGTCTCGTTCGCGGGGGAGGTCGCCGGGCGCGGGGTGGTCTCGGTCGAGCTCGCGGGCACGGGGTTCCCTCCGCTGCGTACGACGTACGAGCCGGTCGGCGCGCGGGTGCGCGAGGGCGACCGGGTCGCGGCGGGGGATGTGGTGGGCGTGCTGGAGCGGGACGGCTTCCACTGCCCGGCGGGGTGTCTGCACTGGGGGCTGCGCCGCGGTGACGCCTACCTGGATCCGCTCTCCCTGCTCGACCGCGGTCCCTCCCGGCTCCTTCCCGTGCTGGGGGTTCCGCTTCCTGCGGACCCGGGAAGACGGCGGGGCGACGCGATGCGGACGGCAGCCGCTCGGGGCTCACCGGTCACCGGCGTGTCCGGAGTGGGTGCGGCGCTGGTCCTGGCGGTGGCCGCGTCCTGGGCCCGGCGCCGGCACGTCCGGCTCCGCCCGGAGGAACCGCCCCCTTGAACCGCGGCGTTCGACGGCCGTCCGCGCCCCGGACGCCCGCCGGCGCTCTCTCGCCGCCGCCGGTACGCCTTCCGCGTCCCGCTGGATCCGGCGGGCCCGCCGAAGGCGTGTGCCGCCCGCCCGGGGCGCGCCGGCGGGGACGGCGGGCGCGCATGCGCCCGGAGGGAAAGCAGGTGGGGTGGGGTGGGGGAGGGGATTCAGCCCGCGACACCATGGAGCGCCATCGACACGGCGGCCCGCGTGATCCGGTCCGGGTCCTCGGCCGCGCCCAGCTCCATACGGCGGACCGCGGCGTCCACGACGCCCTGCAGCAGGGTGGCCGTCAGCCGCGGCTCGTCGTGACCGAGAGCCGCGAGGACCTCCACCACCATGGTGATCAGTCCGCCGTGGGCCGCACGGATCTTCTCCCGGGCGCCGGGGTCCAGCTCGCCTGCCGAGATGGCCACGACGGCACGGTGGCGCCGGTCGCCGGCCAGCGCCAGCTGCCGCCGTACATAGGCCTCCACCTTCGCCTGGGGGGTGTCGGCCCGCTCCATGGCGTCCTCCACCTCCGCCGCCCAGACGGGGAAGTCGACGGCGCACAGCTCCTCGACGACGGCGGCGCGGGAGCGGAAGTACTCGTAGACGGACGAGCGCGCCAGTCCCGTGCGGGCCGCCAGCGCGGGGAAGGTCAGTGCCTCCGTGCCGCCCTCGGACAGCAGGGACCGTGCTGCCTCCAGCAGGGCGTCGCGCTGCATCGTCCGGTGCTCGGCCACGGAGGCCGCTCGAATCCTGGGCACGTGTCCCACTGTAGGGAGGGCGGTGGCGGTTCAGCGACCGACATCGGCGAGCTTGGCTCGAAGCTGCAGTACGGACTTGGTGTGGATCTGGCTGACCCTGCTCTCGGTGACTCCGAGCACCTGCCCGATCTCGGCGAGGGTGAGCCCTTCGTAGTAGTAGAGGGTCACCACGGTCTTCTCGCGCTCGGGCAGGGTGTTGACCGCTCGGGCCAGCAGCCGCCGCAGCTCGCGGTCCTCGGCGATCTCGACGGGGTTGTCGGCGGCCGTGTCCTCGAGGGTGTCCATGAGGCTCAGCCGGTCGCCTCCCTCCGCGCCGCTGTGGAGCACCTCCTCCAGGGCGACCACGTTGGCCAGCGGCAGCCGGCTGAAGATGCCGTGGAGCTCCTCCAGCGGGATCCCCATCTCGTCCGCGACCTCGGCCTCGGAGGGTGTGCGCCGCAGCGTCGCCTCCAGCGCGGCGTGGGCGCGCTCGAACGCGCGGGCCTTCTGCCGTACGGAGCGGGGGATCCAGTCGAGCGCCCGCAGCTCGTCGATCATGGCTCCGCGGATGCGGGTGATGGCGTAGGTCTCGAACTTGATCGAGCGGCTCGGATCGAACTTCTCGATGGCGTCGATCAGCCCGAACACCCCGGAGGAGACGAAGTCGGCCTGCTCCACGTTGGCGGGCAGGCCGACGCTGACGCGCCCGGCCACGTATTTGACCAGGGGTGAGTAGTGGAGGATCAACTGCTCCCTCAGCCGCTCGTCGCCCGTGCACTTGTACGACCGCCACAGTTCGTCGAGCGATCCGGGCGGGGCAGGGCGTGCGGCGCCGTCGGCCGCAGTCGGTTCTGCCGTGGCCGTGCGGTCGGGCCCGGGGATGTGATGGGGCATGCGTCGTCTTGAGCCGTTCTGCCGTGATCTGTGCGCTGACGCCGGTGGGCGTACGGAGGGGTCGGGAACCTTGGGAGCGTAGCGTGACCGCGGCATCGCTCAGCGCGAGGAGCGGTCGACCGGGCATACGCAGATACGTTCCGCTGCCCGCACCCCGGGGTTACCCGGGTGGCCGGAACGGCGCGGCCGGGCCATACGGAATGAAGCGTTCAGCGATCATGCCTCTCACCCTTTCACTCGATCGACCCAGGTCAAGGACCGCCTCGTCACCTGTTGGTGTGTTGGTTGGTCACTCTGGCCAACTGCCAGTGGTCACCGTTGCGTTCGAGGAACCCGAGTGACTGCAGTTCCTGGAGGCGGACGAGCGCGCGGTCCTCCGCGAGAGCGGCGGCGCGCGCCACCGCCCCGACGCCGAGCGCACCCCGGGCGGGCAGTGCCTCCAGGACGCACGCCGCCTCCGGGGACAGCAGGTCGCGCGGCACCATGGGCCCGCGCCGCTCGGGGGCCAGTTCGCCGATGGCGCCGACCAGCTCGACGATCTCGGCGGCGTCGGTGACGACGATGCCCTCACCGCGCAGGAGCTGGTGGACGCCCGCCGACAGTCCGCTGGTCACCGGACCGGGAACGCCCATGGTGAGCCTGCCCAGCCCGAGGGCCCGCCGCGCGGTGACCAGCGAGCCGCTGCGCAGTTCCGCCTCCACCACCACGGTGCCGCGGGTGAGGGCCGCGATCACGCGGTTGCGCAGGATGAAACGGCTGCGGGTGGGGTGGTCGCCGGGCGGCAGCTCGGTGACCAGCAGTCCCCGCTCCCCGATGCGCCGGATCAGCTCGCCGTTGCCCGGCGGGTAGGCCATGTCGACTCCGCAGGCCAGGACCCCGACGGTCGCTCCCCCGGCCGCCAGGGCTCCGTTGTGCGCGGCGCCGTCCACTCCGTACGCCGCGCCGGAGACCACCGTCCAGCCGCGGGCGGCCAGGCTGGAGCCGAGCGTGGCGGCGACATGGGCGCCGTAGTCCGTGCACGCCCGTGAGCCGACGACGGCGACCGAGCGCAGGGCCCACATCCGCAGCGAGGCTCTGCCGCGCACCCACAGGCCCACGGGGCGTCCGTCGCCCAGGTCGTCCAGCTGGCTCGGCCACTCGGCGTCGCCGGGGCAGACGAAACGCCCGCCCAGTCCGCCGATCGCGGCGAGGTCGGCTTCGGGGTCGAGCCCTCGCGCGCGCTGCCGCAGCCCGGCCCAGCGGGTCCGGGACGCGCCGGGCAGCGGGGAGTCGGACCCGAACGCCTCGAGCGTCTCCACCGCCCCGTACCGGTCGAGCCACCGGTTCATCGCCTCGTCCCCGGGCTCCCCGATCCTGGTGAGCGCCGCCCGTGCCACGCGCTCCTCGCGGCCGGTCACGCCCGGCCTCCGGCGAGTGCCGCGCCGCGCCGCACACCGGTGCGCAGCTCCAGCGCGCCGTCCACGTCCTCGGCCGTGGGCCGGTCGTGCCCGGCGAGGTCCGCCAGGGTCCAGGCGACCCGCAGGACGCGGTCCAGGCCTCGTGCGGTGAGCAGGCCGCGTTCCATGTCCTCCTCGGCCCGGCCGAGCGCTCCCGGGCTCCCCGGCCACCGGGTGCGCAGTTCGTGGCCGGGGACCTCGCTGTTGGTGTGCCAGGGCGTGCCGGCGTAGCGGGCGGCGGCGCGCTCGCGTGCGGCGCGCACCCGAGCGGCCACGGTCTCGGTGGGCTCGGAGCGGGCGCCGGGGGCCGTCAGCTCGGAGCGGGTGACGGGCTCGACCGTGACCCGGAGGTCGACGCGGTCCAGCAGGGGCCCGGAGAGCCGCGCGCGATAGCGCCTGACCGACGAGGGCCTGCACTCGCAGCCGCCGCTCCGGGAACCGTGCCGGCCGCAGGGGCACGGGTTGGCGGCGAGGACGAGCAGGAAGCGCGCGGGCATGCGCATCATGCCCTGGGCCCGGGCCACGACGACCTGCCCCGACTCCAGCGGCTGGCGCAGCGCGTCGAGCACCCGTGCGCTGCATTCGGCCGCTTCGTCCATGAAGAGGACGCCGTGATGGGCGAGGGACACCGCTCCGGGCCGGGGCAGACCGCTGCCGCCGCCCACCAGGGACGCGGTGGTGGCCGAGTGGTGCGGGGCGCAGTAGGGAGGCCGCTCGACCAGCGGCTGGCCGGGCGGCAGCGCCCCGGCGACGGAGTGGACGGCGGTGACCTCCAGCGCCTCCTTCGGGGTGAGCGGTGGCAGCAGCCCGGGGAGCCGTTCGGCGAGCATGGTCTTGCCCGCTCCCGGCGGGCCCTTGAAGAAGACGTGGTGGCGCCCCGCGGCGGCCACCTCCAGCGCTCTGCGGGCGGCTCTCTGGCCGGCGACCTCTGCGAGGTCCACCCGGCGTTCGCCGCCCAGCCCCGCGATCCCTCCGCCCGCGCCGGGCACGGCGAGGCCGGCGAGCATGGTGGCGCCGGCGCCGTGCTCGTCCGGGCCCTCCTCGTCGGGGACGGGCGCGTCGGTGAGGACGGCGACGAGCTGGCGCAGGGAGCGGACGCCGAGGACGGAGACGCCGGGGACCAGTGCGGCCTCGGAGGCGGTCTGCTCGGCGACCACGACCTGGCGGTATCCGGCGTCCGCGGCGGCCAGGACCGCGGGCAGGACGCCGCGGACGGGCCGGACGCGCCCGTCGAGGCCCAGTTCGCCGATCATCACCAGTCCGGTGAGTTCGCGGGGGTCGATCCGTTCGGCGGCTCCGAGCACCGCGCAGGCGACCGCGAGGTCGAATCCGCTGCCGCTCTTGGGTACCGAGGCGGGGCTGAGTCCGACGGTGAGTTTCTTCTGGGGCCAGTCGACACCGGAGTTGACGACCGCGGCCCTGACCCGGTCGCGGCTCTCCACCAGGCTCTTGTCGGGCAGGCCGACGAGGGTGAAGGTGGCCAGCCCCGGTTCGAGATCGGCCTGGACCTCGACGACCACGCCCTCGACGCCCACGAGGGCGACCGAGCAGGTACGGGCGAAGCCCATGTCAGGCCACCCCCCTCACGTGCTGCACCCGGGGGGCGCCGCGCTCGGGCAGGACGACGCCGATGAGGTCGATGCGTACGCCTCCGGTCGGCGGACGGCCGTACCGGGCGAGCCAGCGTTCGCCGAGCCAGCGGGAGGCGAGTCTGCGCAGCCGCTCGGCCTTGCGCGGGGTCACGGCCGACATCGGGTGCTCGTAAGGTCCGGCCCGGCGTGTCTTGACCTCGCAGACGACGAGTGCGTCGGCGTCCCGGGCGACGATGTCGATCTCGCCGTCGCGGCAGCGCCAGTTCCGTTCGAGTACGGCCATGCCCATCTCGCGCAGCCGCCGGGCGGCCAGGTCCTCGCCGTAGCGCCCGAGTGCGTTCCTGCCGTTCATCGGTACCACCTCCGGGGCCGACTGTGGCGGCTGGGGAGGCGGTTGGGTGATCATGGTCCGGTTCGGTGGACTACCGGCCGGTTGTGGACATCTCGCTCACTCGTACGAGGTATCAGCAGGTGCGGCATTGACGGACCGGCGGCCGGCTCCGGGCTCACCTCTTGAAGTCGGAGTCCTCGGGCAGGTCCAGATCGCTCTTGTTCAGCTCCTCGATGTTCACGTCCTTGAAGGTGAGCACCCTCACCTGTTTGACGAAACGGGCCGGCCGGTACATGTCCCACACCCAGGCGTCGGCCATCGAGACCTCGAAGAAGACCTCGCCCTGGACCGAGTGCACCTGCATCTCGTAGTCGTTGGTGAGGTAGAAACGGCGTTCGGTCTCGATCACGTACCTGAACAAACCGACGACGTCCCGGTACTCCCGGTAGAGCTTCAGCTCCATCTCGGTCTCGTACTTCTCGAGGTCCTCGGCGCTCATGGCGTGTTCCCCTTCAGCCGTGCGTTCCCCCATTGTGCGTCAGCCTGGCACGCTTGCCGCGGACCGAGCCGATCGCCCCGTACCCGGCGCCGCCGAAGATCAGCAGGGCACCGGCCCCGATCGCCGCCAGGGCGGGGCCCAGCGGCCCCGGCCGGGAGATCCCGCCTGGCAGGTCCGCGAAACCGGCGGGGCGCTCGACCATGCCCGCGTGACCCGGCGGCCAGACGGTGGCGTCGACCCGGCCCGTCACCGCCTCCCTGGGCACGGAGCCGTTGTTGGCGTCCTCCAGGTGCGTGCGCGAGTCCAGTGATCCCTCCCGGTGGTCGCCGAGGAGGAAGAGCTGCCCCTCGGGCACGGAGGCCTCGAAGGTGGCGAAGGAGGCCCTCTCGCGCTCCAGCCGGTACGGCTCGTCGACGGGATCGCCGTTGACGGTCAGCTTCCCCTGCCCGTCGCAGCACTTCACGGTGTCGCCGCCGACGCCGACGACGCGCTTGATCACCGGCATGTTGCCCCACAGCGGGTCGAGGAAGACGACGACGTCGCCGCGCCGGACCTCGTCGCCGTCGATGCGCTCGGCCAGCACCCGGTCCCCGGCCTCGACGGTGGGCGCCATGGAGTCGGTGGGCACGACATAGGGCTGGTACAGGACGGCGGCCCAGGCGAAACCGCCCAGGAAGAGGACGCAGCCGATCGCCACGGCCGCCGACGACAGCACCTGGCCCAGACGGCCGGGGCCTCCCCCGGTACGTTCGGCTCTGCTCACTCACGCTCCCGGAAGGTCTGGGTCCAGCGACGGTCTGCGCCGCACCCTACCTCCGGGTACGCTCCCGGGTCAGTGTGCGGCCCGCCCGTCCGTCCCGCTCGCGGCTCCGGACGCCGTCCCGGACGGTCCCGCCGCCCCGGGCGCTCCGGTCGCCCCTTCCGCGGCCCTGGCCCTCAGGCGCCGCCGCCACATCACCAGCGGCACCGCGCCCACCAGGCCCAGCGCCGCGGGAGCCGCGGCCAGGCCCTGCTCGGCGAAGGTGTCGGGCACCGGGAGGGTGCCCCAGCGGTCGATCGGCCACGCCTTGACGACGGCCCGCCCCACGACATCGTCCACGGGCACCGTCCCCTGTCCGGGGAGCTGCTGGTGGAAACGGGAGTCCAGGGAGTTGGAACGGTGGTCGCCCATCACCCAGATCCGGTCCTCGGGGACCTTGACCGGGCCGAAACCCTCGCTGCCGCAGGGGGAGTCGCCGGGGTAGATGTAGGACCCCTCCTCCAGGGCCTTGCCGTTGACCGTGACGGGACCGTTCTTCTCGCACGCCACGGTGTCGCCGCCGACCGCGATGACCCGCTTGATCAGATCCTGCTCCTCGGCCGAGGGCATCAGACCGATGAAGCTCATGAAGTCCTGGAACACGTTGGTGTCCTGCCGGACCGACTCGTCGAGCCAGCCGCCCGGGTCGTGGAAGACGACGACCTCGCCGCGCTCGGGCTCGGCCCCGAACCAGGGCGTCAGCTTGTCCACCAGCACCCGGTCGCCCCGCTGGAGGGTGTTCTGCATCGAGTCGGAGGGGATGGAGAACGCCTGCAGCAGGAACGTCTTGATCCCCAGAGCCAGCAGCAGCGCGATGCCGATGAGGATGGGCAGTTCCTTCAGGAAGGAGCGCTGCTTCTTTTCCGTCACTCTCTCTCCGCTGTCCGGGCCCGCGGCCGTCTCCTCACCGCGCTCCACGGGCTCGTCGTCGGCCCGCCGCTCGGGCCCGTCCGCGTCGGACCGCGCCCCGACCGCCACGTCCCCCACATCCACTCCTCACACCGATACCGCTCTTACCGCGCTGCAGCCCGCGCCTCAGCCTGTGCAGACCCACGCCTGCCACTCCCATAACGAGCGGGAGTTCCGCAGGGCTCGGGATGCGCACCATGTCATCGTCACCGCCATTGTCGGCGCCCGCGGTCGCGGTGGCGGTTTCGCCGCGCGGATCCGGTACCGACGCGTAGGTCTCGGGCTCCTCCAGCCGCCGCCAGTGGGCGTAGGGCCAGGCGATCACCACGGCCTTGCCCACCACCAGGCTCTCGGGAATGGTCCCCTTCCCCGGGTCCTGGAGGTGGTAGCGGGAGTCGGCGGAGTTGGAGCGGTGGTCGCCCATCACGAAGATGCGGTTCTCGGGCACCTTCACCTCGAAGCGCATCTGCGAGGGCGCGTTGCCCGGGTGGAGGTACGGCTCGTTCAGCGGTGTGCCGTTGACCGTCACCCGGCCGTCCTCGTCACAGCACACGACGGTGTCCCCGCCGATGCCGATGACCCGCTTGATCAGGTCCTGCTCCTCGGCGGAGGGCAGCAGTCCGATGAAGGTCAGGAACTGCCTGCCCTGCTTGATGCCCACGGGGTCGTCCCGCTCCGGCTCCTCCCCCGGCGGCAGCCAGCCCCCGGGGTCCTTGAAGACCACCACGTCACCGCGTTCGGGGCGCGCGCCGAACCAGGGTGTCAGCTTGTCCACCAGCACCCGGTCGTCGATCTTGATCGTCTGCTCCATCGAACCGGAGGGGATGACGAACGCCTGTACCAGGAACGTCTTGAGCACCAGTGCGATCAGCAGTGCGACGCCCACCAGGATGGGTATCTCCTTGGTCACCGACAGCCGTCGGCGCCTCCTGATCCGCTTGGCGGCGCGCCGCCGGTCGGCCCGGCCCTCGCCGGGACCGCGCAGCGTGGTCCTGGGCTCCGGCGTGCCGCCACCGTGCGCGGCTCCCCGCCCGCCGCCGCGCGGCCGTCCGCGCCTACCCATCACGGCCCCGCAGGGAGGTCCAGCGGCCGGCCGGCCAGACGATCCAGTCGGCCCGCCCGATGACCCTCTCCACCGGTACGGTGCCGCCGCCGGGGGCTCCGAGGTGGTCCCGGGAATCGCTCGACCGGGAGCGGTGGTCGCCCATCACCCACAGCCGCCCCTCGGGGACCGCGATGTCGAACGGGACGGCCGAGGGCCGGTCGCCGGGATACAGGTAGGCCTCGTCCACCGGTTCGCCGTTCACCTCGATCCTCCCCCGCTCGTCGCAGCACCTGACCCTGTCTCCGCCGACTCCGACGACCCGCTTGACGTAGTCGGTCCCCCGCGACGGCTCCCGGTCGAACGAACCGGTGCCGTCGAACACCACAACGTCTCCGCGCGCCGGAAGGTTGCCGAATCGGTACGCCAGCTTGTTCGCCAGGACGCGGTCGCCCGCTTTGAGGGTGTTCCCCATGGAGCCGCTCGGAATGCGGAAGGGTTCCGCCGCGAACGTGTGGACCAGCAGGAGCAGCACGGCGACCGCGGCGGCCGCGGCCCCCGGACGCACGAAACGCGACCGGCGTCCCCCTCCCCTTACGGGGGAGGGGGAGCGGTCGCGCTCCGTGGATCGCGTGTGCTGTTCGTCGGTGTTCATCGAGCCGAGAGCCTAACCCGGCGGCGCGGCGGACACCGGTGCGGACAGCGGCGCGGGGGCCGTATCCCGCGGGCGGTGCGGGGGACGCCGGGGCGCCCGGTGCTCCGCCGCGCGGGCCGGCCGCGGATCAGCGCTCGCGCTTCTCCTTGATCTTGGCGGCCTTGCCGCGCAGCTCGCGCAGGTAGTACAGCTTGGCGCGGCGGACGTCACCGCGGGTGACGACCTCGATCTTCTCGACGACCGGGGTGTGCACCGGGAAGGTGCGCTCCACGCCGACGCTGAAGCTGACCTTGCGGACGGTGAAGGTCTCGCGGACGCCGGAGCCCTGGCGGCGGATGACGACACCCTTGAACTGCTGCACACGGGAGCGGTTGCCCTCGATGACGCGCACGTGGACGTTGACGGTGTCGCCGGGGCGGAAGCTGGGGATGTCGCTGCGCAGCGAGGCGGAGTCGACGCTGTCGAGAAGGTGCATGACCGTCTGCTTTCCTCGCCGATGCCACAGGTCATCGGCGGAATCGTTCGTTGGGTTCGGTGAGCCGCCGTACCGGTCGGGCGTTGGTCCCCCTGTGGCAGGGTCGCGCGCCGGACGCGAGGCAGCGGCCTATTCTTCCACGCCCCCGGCCACGGGCCCAAATCGGCCGTCGGGCCGCTCGGCCCAGCCCAGCTCGGCGAGCAGCCTGCGGTCGTCGGCGTCCAGCGCCGCGGGGTCGCATCTCTCGATCAGGTCCGGGCGGTAGCGCACGGTGCGGCGGAACGCCTGGTCCCGGCGCCAGCGGGCGATCCTGCCGTGGTGGCCGCTGAGCAGCACCTCGGGGATGTCCCGGCCGCGCCACACCGGCGGCTTGGTGTAGACGGGGCCCTCCAGCAGGTCGGCCATGGCCCCGGGCGCGAAGGAGTCGTCGCGGTGGGACTCGGCGTTGCCCAGGACCCCGGGCAGCAGCCGGGCGACGGCCTCCACCATGACCAGGACGGGCGCCTCGCCGCCGGCCAGCACGTAGTCGCCGATGGACAGCTCGCGCACCCGCAGGCGCTCGCCGTACTCCTCGATGACGCGGCGGTCGATGCCCTCGTAGCGGGCGGGGGTGAAGACCAGCCACGGCTCGGCGGCCAGTTCGACGGCGGTCTCCTGGGTGAACGGACTGCCGCTGGGGGTGGGGACGACCAGGACCGGTCCCCCCTCCTGCCCGTCCGCGCCCGAGGCGATGACCGAGTCCAGCGCCTCGCCCCACGGCTCGGGCTTCATGACCATGCCGGGGCCGCCGCCGTAGGGGGTGTCGTCGACGGTGTTGTGCCGGTCGTGGGTCCACTGCCGCAGGTCGTGGACGCGTACGTCGAGCAGGCCGCGGGCGCGTGCCTTGCCCACCAGGGAGACGTCGAGCGGCTCCAGGTACTCGGGGAAGATCGTGACGACGTCGATCCGCATCAGGCGCCGTCCCCGCTGTCCTTGCCGTCCTTGCCGTCCCCGCCGTCCTCCGCGCCGCTCCCGGTGCGGGATCCGGCGATCTCGGCACGGTCGTCGATGAGTCCCGGCGGCGGGTCGATGACGGCCCGCTGCCCTTCCAGGTCGATCTCGGGGACGATCTCACCGACGAAGGGGACGAGCACCTCGCCGCCATCGGCCCTGCGCACCACGAGCAGATCCTGGTGGGGCAGGTGGGCGATCTCCTCGATCCGGCCGACGGGCGTTCCGTCACGGGTGACGACGTCGAGGTCGATCAGCTGGTGGTCGTAGTACTCGTCGGGGTCCTCGGGGGTCTCCTCCGGGTCGACCTCGGCGATCAGCAGGGTGTTGCGCAGCGCCTCGGCGGCGGTGCGGTCCCCCACGCCCGCGAAGCGCAGCAGCAGCCGGCCGCTGTGGACGCGCCCGGACTCGATGGTCAGGGGCCCTGCGGAGGCGGGGTCGGTGGCCAGGACCGCGCCGGGGGCGAGGCGCACCTCGGGTTCATCGGTGCGCACCTCCACCGTGACCTCGCCCTTGATCCCGTGGGCACGGCCGATGCGCGCGACTACCAGCTGCACTGCTCGTCACTCCAGGTTCTCGCCGGTTCCCTTGTGCCGCCCCGCGCTCGGTCCGCGCACGGCGGCGGTCACGGCACGGGCCGGGGGCGGCGGTGCCGCCCCGGCCCGTGCCGGTGCTCTGCGTTGTCTGCTGCGGCCCTCAGCGGACCTGGTCCACGTCGACGAGGTCGACGCGGACTCCCCGCCCGCCGAGAGCTCCCACGACGGTGCGCAGCGCGCGTGCGGTGCGGCCGTTGCGGCCGATCACCTTGCCGAGGTCGTCGGGGTGGACCCGGACCTCCAGCACGCGCCCGCGACGCAGGTTGCGGGAGGCGACCTGCACCTCGTCGGGGTGGTCGACGATGCCCTTCACCAGATGGTCGAGGGCCTCTTCCAGCATGGTCACGCCTCGGTCGACTCGGCGGCGGCCTCGGCCTCGTCCGCCTTCTTGTCGGCCTTCTTCGCCTTCTGGGTGATGGCCTCACCCTTGGGCTCGTCCGCCGACTCCTTGGCGGCGGCCTCGAAGAGGGCGCGCTTGTCGGCCTTGGGCTCGGCGACCTTCATCGGCTCCGGGGCCGGCAGACCCTTGAACTTCTGCCAGTCGCCGGTGACCTTCAGGATGGCCAGGACCGGCTCGGTCGGCTGCGCGCCGACACCCAGCCAGTACTGGACGCGCTCCGAGTCGACCTCGATGCGAGAGGGGTTCTGCACCGGGTGATACAGACCGATCTCCTCGATGGCCCGGCCGTCGCGACGGGTACGGGAGTCGGCGACGATGATGCGGTAGTGAGGCGAACGGATCTTGCCCAGTCGCTTCAGCTTGATCTTGACTGCCACGGCTGTGGTGTCTCCTGGTCTTTGGCGTGGTTGGACACGGCGGGATGCCACGTGGGGTTGTGGTACCCGAGTGTCCGAGTGGACGCGTCAGCCGGAGGAGAGAGGGGTCCTGTGCGGCTGTCGAGTACAGCCGCCCATTGTGCCACACCTCTTGCGCCGCACCCCCGCGGGGGCAGCCGGCCCCCCGGCCCCGTCCGGCGCGGGTCCGCGGTGCCTCAGCCCACCCCGACCGCCTCCTTCTCCTTGTCCGGGATGCGGAACGGCTTCCCGCAGGCCCCGCACATGATCGGCGCCTGGGCCAGTACGGACGGGACGACCCGGACGTTGCGCCCGCAGTCGCACACGGCCTTGACCCGCACCCCGCCGCCCGACGAACCGTGCCGCGCGGCGGGGCCGCGGAAGGCGCGGGAGGTGTCGGTGGCGGTGGCGGCGCTGTGGGCACGCAGGGCGCGCTGCAGCCGCTCGATGGTGGGCCGGTAGCGCCTTCTGGTCTCGGGCTTCATCACGACCAGCGAGAAGCCGCTGCTCGGATGCGGCTCCTCCGAGTGATCCAGGCCCAGTTCCTCGGCGATCGCCAGGAAGCGGCGGTTGTGGTAGCGGCCGGCGCGCGAGGTGTCCCGGACTCCGCGGGCGGCGGCGATCCCGTGGACGGCCTCGTGCAGCAGCCGTTCGAAGGAGAGCTCGGCGCCGCAGGCGGACGACGACTCCCCGATCAGCGATTCGGGCGCGGCCAGGTCGGGCAGCTCCGGGTGGTGCCGTTGGATGTCGGCCCACGCGAGCGCCAGCTCGGCGGCGAGTACAGGTGGTGTCGTGCTCACGTCGTGCACAACGAGCCAGAGTGTCCCGGTGTTCCGATTACGGGGCATCCCAAATAATTTGCACCTACCAGTCAGTTCAGGTTGATGCGCGCCGACGGGACGGGTATGCCGATCCGGGAGGACCCGCCCCGGGCGGGGACCGGCCGGGGCGGGGGGCGTCACGGGGCGCCTCAGTAGGCGCGGGCGACCACGGCCACCGTACCGGGGGCGTCGTCGGACTCGGGTACCGACCCGTCCTCGCCGACCAGGCAGCGCACCGTGACGGACTGCTCCGCGAGCCTCGCCTCGCCCTCCGGGCCCAGGTCGGCCCAGGGGATGCGGGCCCAGCCGCCGCCGGCGGCGGCCTCGGCGGCCTCCTCCACCGTCCGCACGTCCGAGGTGCGGGCCTCGCGGCGCTCGCGGGACCGGCGCAGCAGCAGCGCCTGGTCCTCCTCCAGGATCCTCGGGCACAGCTCGGCCAGGGCGTCGACCGCCACCGGTTCCTTGCCCCCCGCGATGCGGCGGACCAGCATCGCGGTGCCGCTCTCCAGGTCGCGCGGGCCGATCTCGACGCGCAGCGGCACGCCCTTGAGCTCCCAGTCCACCGCCCGGCGGCCGAAGGGGGTGTCGGTGCGGTCGTCCACCTTCACCCGGACACCGGCCGCGGCGAGCCGGTCGCCGACCTCGCGGGCCTTGGCCAGCACCGCGTCGTCGCCCTTGATGGCCAGGACGACGGCCTGGACGGGGGCCAGGCGCGGCGGGATCCGCAGCCCGCCGTCGTCGCCGTGCATCATGATCAGGCCGCCGACCATGCGGGTGGAGGTGCCCCAGGAGGTCTGCCAGACCAGCTCCCGCCCGCCGTCCTTCGACAGGTAGCGGGTGTCGAACGCCTTGGCGAAGTTCTGGCCCAGCTCATGGCTGGTGCCCATCTGCAGGGCCTTGCCGTCGCCCATCATGCCCTCCAGGGTGAGGGTGTTGATGGCGCCCGCGAAGCGCTCCCTGGGGGTCTTGCGGCCCAGCACGACGTCCATGGCCAGGACGTTCTCCATGAAGTCGGCGTAGACCTCGCGGTGGACGCGGGCGGCGTAGTCGCGTGCTTCCTCGTAGGTGGCGTGGGCGGTGTGCCCCTCCTGCCACAGGAACTCACTCGTTCGCAGGAAGACCCTCGGACGCATTTCCCAGCGCACCACGTTGGCCCACTGGTTGATCAGCAGGGGCAGGTCCCGGTAGCTCTGCACCCACTTCGAGAAGTACTCGTTGATGATCGTCTCGGAGGTGGGCCGGACGACCACCGGCTCCTCCAGCTCCTTGCCGCCGCCGTGCGTGACGACCGCCAGCTCGGGGGCGAAGCCCTCGACGTGCTCGGCCTCCCTGGTCAGGTAGGACTGCGGGATGAACAGGGGGAAGTAGGCGTTGTCGGCGCCCGCGGCCTTGATGCGGGCGTCCATCTCCCGCTGCATCCGCTCCCAGAGCCCGTACCCGTACGGTCGGATGACCATGGTGCCGCGCACCGGCCCGTTGTCGGCCAGCTCGGCCTTGTTGATCACGTCCTGGTACCAGCGCGGGAAGTCCTCCGCCTGGGGGGTGAGCACGGGAGCCTTTGCCATGCCGCGCATGTTACGGCGGTCTGCTGCGGATGCGTGAACCGGACTGCCGGGGGAACGTAGGAGTGCGCGCGGGCAAGCGCGGGTGGAAACACCCCGGCGCCCCTCTGGACTCGGGGACAGATGCGCAGTTCCCTGGCTTTCGGGGACTTCAGGACCTCTCGGGGGACGAGACGGCGGCCGGTTATCCGGCGATCCTTCCATCGGAATGGGGATGTTGCGATGGCACCCACGCTCGCACAGCGGCACCTCCCGCGGCCCGCCCGGGACTGGGCGGAGATTCAGGAACGGATGCTGGTTCCGCTCTACGAGGCGGTATACGAGCGGTTCGAGGTCGGACGGCACTCCCATGTGCTGGGTCTGGGCTGCGGCTCGGGCCTGGCGCTGGTGATGGCGGCGGCCCGGGGCGCGACCGTCACGGGGACGGACACCGACGAGGCACGCCTGGAGCTGGCCCGGCAGCGGCTGCTGCCGGAGCCGCAGTGGGGCGCGCGGCACTGGACCGCGCGGGTGCTGCCGGGCGGGCCGGACGGCGGACCGGACGGCGCGGCCCTGCGCGAGGGGCCGCCCCCGACGCTGGTGACCGCCTTCGACGCCCTGCCCGACGCCGCCGTGCTCGCCCGGGTGGCCCAGGCGGCCGGCCGGGGCGTGCCGGTGGTGCTGGCGGGCTGGGGGCCGAGCGGTGCGCCGCGGCCCCGCGCTGCGGGTGGCCCAGCGCCTGGCCGAGCCGGAGCGCGCGGCGGGCCGGTGCTGGCGGCCGGGCGGCCGGGACGATCTGGAGGACCTGGCGCGGCGGGCCGGGCTGCGCCCCGACGGCTCGGGCCGGGTGGCGTGCCCCTTCGGCTACGCCGATCTGGACAGCGCGGTGCGCGGGCTGGTCTCGACCGGTCTGTACGACGCGGCCGTCCGGGCGACGGACGAGGAGCAGGTCGCCAAGGAACTGGCCGAGGCGCTGCGCCCGCACGTACGGCCGGACGGCACCGTGTGGATGCAGAACCTGTTCCGCTACGTGGTCGCCATGACCTGAGGGTGCCGCCGACCGCGGGCGGGCCGGGCGGGCGGCGAACGCGCGGAGGGGCGGCGCCGGGCCCTTCACGGTCCCGGCGCCGCCCCTCCGCGCGCGTGCTGCCCGCCCGGCCCGCCCGGCCCGCCCGGCCGTACGGGCGGCCCGCGTCACCGGCCGGTCACTTGGGCGGGAGCATGTCCTTGAACTCCTGGGGCAGCTCGAAGTCCTCCGGCCCCTGGCCGCCGGGCAGCCCGAAGGCGCCGCCCTGGCCCGCGGCGCGGCGCTCGGCCACGGCCTGCTCCTCGGCCTTGCGCTTCATCGGGTTGCCCGAGCGCTGCTTGCCCCTGGCCTTCTTCTGCTGCTTGCCCTTCTTCCGGGCAGCGCCGCCCATCCCCGGCATGCCCGGCATCCCCGGCATGCCGCCGCCCTGGGCCATGCGGGACATCATCTTGCGGGCCTCGAAGAAGCGCTCCACGAGGTTCTTCACCGCACTGACGTCCACGCCGGAGCCGCGGGCGATACGGGCCCGCCGCGAGCCGTTGATGATCGTGGGGTCGGTGCGCTCGGCCGGGGTCATCGACTTGATGATCGCGGCGGTGCGGTCCACGTCGCGCTCGTCGATGTCGTTGATCTGCTCCCGGATCTGCCCCATGCCGGGCATCATCCCCAGCAGCTTGGAGATGGAGCCCATCTTGCGGACCTGCTCCATCTGGGCCAGGAAGTCGTCGAGGGTGAACTCCTTGGGGCCCTTGGCCAGCTTGGCGGCCATCTGCTCGGCCTCTTGCCGGCTGAAGGTCTGCTCGGCCTTCTCGATGAGGCTGAGGACGTCGCCCATGCCCAGGATGCGGGACGCCATGCGGTCCGGGTGGAACGCGTCGAAGTCGTCCAGCTTCTCGCCGTTGGAGGCGAACATGATCTGGCGGCCGGTGACGTGCGCGATCGACAGGGCCGCGCCGCCGCGGGCGTCGCCGTCGAGCTTGGAGAGCACCACGCCGTCGAAGCCGACGCCGTCGCGGAACGCCTCGGCGGTGTTGACCGCGTCCTGGCCGATCATGGCGTCGACGACGAAGAGGGTCTCGTCGGGGCGGACGGCGTCGCGGATGTCGGCGGCCTGCCGCATCATCTCGGCGTCGATGCCCAGACGGCCGGCGGTGTCGACGACGACGACGTCGTACTGCTTGGCGCGGGCGTACTCGATGGAGTCCTCGGCGACCTTCACCGGGTCGCCGACGCCGTTGCCCGGCTCGGGCGCGTAGATGCCCACGCCCGCGCGTTCGGCGACGACGGTGAGCTGGTTGACGGCGTTGGGGCGCTGCAGGTCGCAGGCGACCAGCAGCGGGGTGTGGCCCTGCGCCTTGAGCCAGCGGCCCAGCTTGCCCGCGAGCGTGGTCTTGCCCGCGCCCTGCAGACCGGCGAGCATGATCACCGTCGGCGGGTTCTTGGCGAACCGCAGACGGCGGGTCTCGCCTCCGAGGATGCCGATCAGCTCCTCGTTGACGATCTTGATGACCTGCTGGGCCGGGTTCAGGGCCTTGGAGACCTCGGCGCCGAGGGCGCGCTCCTTGACCTGCTTGATGAAGGCCCGCACCACGGGCAGTGCGACATCCGCCTCCAGCAGGGCGATACGGATCTCGCGCGCCGTGGCGTCGATGTCCGCCTCGCTCAGACGGCCCTTGCCCCTGAGGTTCTTGAACGTCGCTGTGAGGCGATCGGAGAGAGTGTCGAACACGTCGGTCGCGGATCCTTCGCGTTGGTGGCGGTGTCGGCGGTCGACCTCCAAGAGTATCCGCCCGTCCGCGGTCCGGTCAGCCGCCCAGGGCCCGCTCCAGTTCCGCCGCGAGGCAGGCGGCCTCGCGCGGCGGCAGCGGGGCGCCGTCGGGTCCGGTGACGTAGAAGGCGTCCACCGCGTTGGCGCCCAGGGTGCCGACGCGGGCGCTGCGCACGGTGACGCCGGCGTCCTCCAGGGCCCGTCCGATGCGGTACAGCAGCCCCGGGGCGTCCTGGGCGCGCACCTCGATGACCGTCGCCAGCCGTGACCCGGCCGGGGCGACGGTCACCTTCGGCGGCGGGGCACCGGCTCCGCGCCGGCGGGCGCGGCCCAGGTGGGCCCGCTCGCGCTCGGCGAGCCGGGCGGGGATGTCCAGCGAGCCCTCCAGGGCGCGCGCCAGGTCGGCGCGGAGCCGGGCGGCCTGCGGCAGCGGTCCGTACTCGGCGGCCACCCGCCAGCTCAGCAGCAGCACCCGTCCCTCGCCGAGCGGGTCGACGGTGCGCAGGTCGGCGGCGCGTACGGTCAGCCGGTGCAGGGCCAGTACGCCGGCCGCGGCGGGCAGTACGCCGGGCTGATCGGGCAGGGCGACGAGCAGTTCGGCGCCCACCGGCTCCGGGCCCGTGCCCCCCTCGGCAGGGCCCGCCCGGCCGGTCCGGTCGGCCAGGTCCGCCCCGGCCGGGGTCTCGGCCCGGGCGCGCAGGGAGAGCACCGGCCCGCCGGTGCGCCGCGCCTCCGCGGCCAGCCGTTCGGTCCCGGCGGCGGGCCGGGAGGCGGGACGCTCCCGCTCCCCCACCGCCTCCGCGGTCCCTGCCGCCTCCCCCGCCAGCACCGCGCCGGTCCGTCTCACCAGATCGGCCACGAGTCCCGCGCGCCAGGCCGACCAGGCCGCGGGCCCGGTGGCCAGGGCGTCGGCCTCGGTGAGCGCGTGCAGCAGCTCCAGGGTCCCGGCGCCTCCGACGGCATCGGCCACGGTGCGTACGGTGGCCGGGTCGTCCAGGTCGCGCCGGGTGGCGGTCTCGGCCAGCAGCAGATGGTGGCGTACGACGGTGGCCAGGGTCGCGGTGTCGGCGGCGTCGAAGCCCATCCGGGCGGCCATGCCGCGCACGGCGGCCTCGCCCGCGACGCTGTGGTCGCCGGGCCGCCCCTTGCCGATGTCGTGCAGCAGCGCGGCGACCAGCAGCAGGTCGGGACGGCGCACGCGGCGGACGTAAGCGCCGGCCCGTACCGCGGTCTCGATCAGGTGGCGGTCGACGGTCCAGCGGTGCACGGGGTTGCGCTGCGGGCGGCAGCGCACCCATTCCCACTCGGGCAGCCAGGCGGTGACCAGGCCTTCCGCCTCCAGCGCCTCCCACACCCCGACGGCGGCCTCGCCCGCCCCCAGGAGGGTGGCGAACTCCTCGCGGGCCTCGGCCGGCCAGGGCACCGGAAGCGGCGGGGCCACGGCGGCCAGCCTCCGCAGGGCGGGGCGCGACGGCGGCAGCCCGGCCTGGGCGGCCGCCGCCGCGGCGCGCAGCGGCAGTACGGGGTCGCGCTCGGGGCGCGCGGTCCGGGCGAGCACCACCTCGCCGTCCTGCACGACGACGCCCTCGGCCAGCGGGGTGCGCGTCCGCCGCCCGCGCCCCGGGCGGAGCCGGCGGGCGCCCAGCACCCGGTCGACCTCGCGCCAGGTGACGTCGCAGGCGTAGGAGATCACCCGGGCCGCCTCGTAGACGCGGCGCAGCAGTGCGTCCGCGTCCGGCAGGGCGAGTGCGGCGGCGATCTGGTCCTGGTCCTGGAGGGCGAGCCGGTCGGTGGCGCGGCCGGTGCCCAGGTGGAGGGCGTCGCGTACGTCGAGGAGGGTGCGGTGGGCCTCGTCCAGCCCTTCGCGGGGCGCGTCGGCCAGCCAGGAGGCGGCCACCGCGCGCAGGGCGGTGGCGTCGCGCAGGCCGCCGCGGGCCTCCTTCAGATCGGGTTCGAGGAGGAAGCGCAGCTCGCCGTGGCGGTGGGCGCGCTCCCGGACCGCCTCGCGCAGCTCGGGCAGCAGCCGGTGGGCGCCGGTGCGCCAGCGGGCGAGCATCCGGGTGCGCAGGGCGGCGGTGATCTCCGGGTCTCCGGCGACGTGCCGGGCGTCGAGCAGCCCGAGCTGCACCCTGAGGTCGCCGGCCGCGGCCCGTTCGGCCTCGCCCGGGGTGCGCACCGAGTGGTCCAGGGCGATCCCCAGGTCCCACACGGGGTACCAGAGGCGGTCGGCGAGGGCGGCGACCTCGCGCGTGTCGCGGCCGGTGTGCAGCAGCAGCAGGTCCAGATCGCTGCGCGGGGAGAGTTCCCCGCGGCCGTAGCCGCCGACGGCCACGAGCGCGACCCCCTCGCCCGCGCCGCCCAGGAGCGAGGCGAGCCAGGCGTCGGTGAGGTCGGACAGGGCCCGGCGGCGCGGCGGCCCGGGCCGCACCTCCCGGTCCAGGAGGCGCAGCCGGGCCGCCGCGTAGTTGCCGGGGTCGCCGGATCCCGTGGTCACGCGGTCTCCCGCTCCGGCCGGCTCACAGCGCGTCCGGGCCGCGCTCGCCGGTGCGCACGCGCACCGCCGTCTCGACGGGGACGCTCCAGACCTTGCCGTCGCCGATCTTGCCGGTCCGGGCGGCCTTGACGACCACGTCGAGGAGCTGCTCGGCGTCCTCGTCCTCGACCAGGACCTCGACGCGGACCTTGGGGACCAGGTCGACGGTGTACTCGGCGCCGCGGTACACCTCGGTGTGGCCGCGCTGCCGGCCGTACCCGCTGGCCTCGGTGACGGTCAGTCCCTGGACGCCGAACGCCTGCAGGGCGTCCTTGACCTCGTCGAGTCGGTGCGGCTTGATGACTGCGGTGATGAGCTTCACGCGTCCACCTTCTTGTCGGTCTCCTTCGCGGACGGCGAAGCCGTCGCGCTGTCGTTGTGGCCTCCCGCGGCGCCGCGGGAGGCGGGCGAGCCGCCCACCGCGCTGAAGTCGTACGCGGTCTCGGCGTGGTACGCCTGGTCCAGCCCGGCGGTCTCGTCGTCCTCGCTCGCCCGGAAGCCGACGACCGCGTCGACCAGCTTGGCGAGGACCCAGGAGACCACGAAGGAGAAGGCCATCACCGAGAAGGCCCCGGCGGCCTGCTTGCCGAGCTGGGTGAGGCCGCCCACGCCGTCCGTGGCCAGGACGCCGACCAGCAGGGTGCCGATGACGCCGCCGACGAGGTGGACTCCGACGACGTCCAGGGAGTCGTCATAGCCGAGCCTGTACTTCAGGCTGACGGCCCAGGAGCAGACCAGGCCGGCCACCAGGCCGATGACGATCGCGCCGACGGCGTTCACGTGCGCGCCGGCGGGGGTGATGGCGACCAGGCCCGCGACGGCTCCGGAGGCGGCGCCCAGGGTGGTGAAGGCACCGTGCCGGATCCGCTCGTACAGCAGCCAGCCCAGGATGGCGGCGGCGGTGGCGACCTGCGTGTTCAGGGCCATGGTGGCCGCGGTGCCGTTCGCGCCCAGCGCGGAGCCGGCGTTGAAGCCGAACCAGCCGAACCACAGCAGGGCGGCGCCCAGGACCACCAGCGGGAGGCTGTGGGGCCGCATGGGCTCCCTCTTGAAACCGATGCGCCTGCCGACCACCAGGACGGCCGCCAGGGCGCCGACCCCGGCGTTGATGTGGACGGCGGTGCCGCCGGCGAAGTCGATGACCTCCAGCTCGAACAGCCAGCCGCCCTCGGCCCACACCCAGTGCGCGACGGGGAAGTAGACGACCGTGGCCCACAGGGTGATGAACAGCGCCCAGGCGCTGAACTTCACGCGGTCGGCCAGGGCGCCGCTCATCAGGGCGGGCGTCAGAACGGCGAACATGAGCTGGAAGAGGACGAAGGCGAGGACCGGGATGCCCTCCTCACCGCCGGTCAGCGTCTCGACGTCGATGCCGCTGAGGCCGATGTGCTCGAAACCGCCGATCAGGCCGCCGGTGTCGGTGCCGAAGGCGAGCGAGTAGCCGTAGAGGACCCAGAGGACGCTCACGATGCCCAGGGAGATGAAGGACATCATGAGCATGTTCAGTGCGCTCTTGACCCGGACCATGCCGCCGTAGAAGAGGGCCAGGCCGGGTGTCATCAACATGACCAGCGCCGCGCTGATCAGTACGAAAGCGGTATCCGCGCCGTTCAATGTGGGCGTCTCCTCGCGTGCGCGACCCGTGGGGGCGGATCTGGGGGTCAGGATGAGCCACAGATTTCCGGAGCCCCGTTTCCGCCGATGCGGCGCGGCGTTTCACGGCCGTGACGAAGGCGCGCTCTCTGTTACGCCCGGATGAACACGCCCGCGGGCCGGAACCGCGCCGTCGCCGGCCCGGCTTCCCGCCGCCCGTGCGGCACACCGCCCTGAGCGGGCACGACGGCCGCGCCGGGCGGGCTCGGGGCGGCCCGGCCGGCGCGGTCGTATGACAACCCGGGGGACGTGCGGCGGGCGGCCGGGAAGGGCCGGTGGGACGGAGGACCGGTGGGGCGGAGGCCCGTTCAGCTCGCGAGGGCGGTCTCGCCCTCGGGCAGCTCGTCGGCGAGCCGCTCGGTGAGCTCGGCGACCTCCGCGACGTGCCCGAACTCGCGGGCGGCCGTGGCCACGGTCTTGCGGATGCGGTTGTCGACCCGTTCCGAACGGAGACGTTTCGCCACCCCCAGCGCCCGGCCGGTCATCTCGGCGCACTGCTCGGGTTCGCGCTGCAGCAGATGGACCGTGGCCATGCCGACGAGGTTGAGCGCGTAGGAGCGCTGGTGGCCCCTGCCGCCGCCGCACTCGCGGCCGAACAGCTCCACGGCCCGCCGCATCGCCGGCTGCGCGAGTGAGAGGTAGGCGGGGCTGCGGCCCGCCACATAGGCGAGGTCGCGGTAGGAGTGGGCGTTCTCGGCGTGCAGCTCGGCCTCGGAGAAGAAGCCGATCCAGTCCGGGTCGGCGTCCCCCTCGGTGGCCTCGGCGAAGGTCTCCTCGGCCATCCTCACCGCCCGGTGGCACTTGTCGGGCCGGCCCATGTTGGCGTACGCCCGCGCCTCCACCGCGTGGAGCATGGCCTGAGTGCGGGGGGTGGCGTCCTCCCGGCCGCCGTACTGCGCGAGGTGGACCAGTTCCAGCGCGTCCTCGGGCCGGCCCAGGTGGATCATCTGGCGGCCCATGTCGGACAGCACGTACGCGCCCAGCGGCCGGTCGCCGGCCTCCTTGGCCGCGTGCAGGGCGAGGACGAAGTACTTCTGCGCGGTCGGCTGGAGCCCGACGTCGTAGCTCATCCAGCCGGCCAGCTCCGCCAGCTCGGCGGTGACGCGGAACAGCCGCCGCCGCACCGGCTCGGCGTGGTGCTCCTGGAGGAGGTCGGTGACCTCGTGGAGCTGGCCGACGACGGCCTTGCGCCGCAGCCCGCCGCCGCACTGGGCGTCCCACTGGCGGAACATCACGATCGTCTGCTCCAGCAGTTCCAGCTCCGGGTCCGACAGCCGGTGGTCGCCCCGTGCTCCGGGACCCCGGGCAGGGGCCGGCGGCGCGCCGGGGAAGCGCTCGCCGGGGGCCGGTACGGCAGGGGCGGGCACCAGCCAGCGCTGCATCGGCTCGATCAGCGCGGGACCGGCGGCCATGCCCAGGGAGGTGCCGAGGAAGCCACGCCGGGCCAGCATCAGGTCGCTGCGCGAGAACTCGCTGATCATCGCCACGGTCTGCGGCCCCGTCCAGGGCAGGTCCACGCCCCCGTCGGAGGCCGTCTGGCGGGCGGCGCGCAACCCCAGGTCCTCGACGGCGACCACACAGCCGAAGCGCTCGGAGAACAGCTCGGAGAGGATGCGCGGAATCGGCTCGCGGGGCTGCTCGCCGTCGAGCCAGCGGCGCACCCGGGATGTGTCGGTGCTGATGTGGTGCGCGCCCGTCCGGCGTGCGCGGCGGTTCACCTGCCGGGCCAGCTCGCCCTTGGACCAGCCGCTGCGCGCGAACCACGAGGCGAGCTGTCCGTTCGGGCGCCTCCCGGCGGTGCCGACCCCGCCGCTGCTGCCGTTGCCGCCCACTGGAACGCCCCCATCCCGGCCCGTACGCGTCCTGTCCCCGGATGCCGTCTCGGCATGCCTCTGGCATAGGCGCACGTCGGACGTCTTCCGTGTATCTGTGTCGCCGTGTGAACCGAAAGTAATCCTACGATCACTGACGCGGCGAGTGAAATTGCAAAACCGCCACCATTCGCCACCCCTTCGGGTGAACCCAAGCAGCGCCCGGCGCGGTTCACTTGACCCAGGGCGGCCACAACCGGTTGAAGCGATGCACACCGGGGCGCGCGAAGACCGGCGCACCCCTCACACAGATCCCGTCGACCCGCTTCGACCCGGACCGCCCGGCGTCGCTCTGTGCGACGGTTTCGTAACCGAAAGCACGCGGGACCCGTTGGAGGGGGCATGGGCTTCACAATCGGCAGCATCCGCGAGATCCGGGAGCTCCGGGAGTTGCGGTCCGGCACCCGGCGCCGGGGCCGCGCCCCGGTGTGCACGGCGGTGGCCGAGTACACCGGTCTGTGGGGCTGGGACGTGGTCCCGGGTGCGCGCGCCACTCGCGTCGGCGGCCGGACCGAGTGCTCCTGCGGCGCCCCGCGGTGCCCCTCCCCCGGCGCCCATCCCCTGGACGAGTCGCTCCTGGTCCCGGCCGGCGCGACGCTGGACGAGGCCACCGCGGCCTGGGAGCGGGTCCCCGGCGCGGCCCTGCTGCTGCCGGTGGGCCGCGCCTTCGACGTCATCGAGGTCCCCGAGTCCGCCGGGCGCCGCGCGCTGGCCCGGCTGGAGCGGATGGGGCTGCCGCTGGGGCCGGTCGCCGTCGCCCCGCACGGCCGCGCCTGGTTCTTCGTGGCCACCGGCGCCGCGGCCGGCCTGCCCCGCCTGCTGTACCGGACGGGCTGGGACGACGCCGTACTGGACCTGCGCGGCCTCGGCCCGGGCGACCACGTCACCGCTCCGCCCTCCGACCTCGGCGGGCTCGGCCCGGTCCGGTGGCTGCGGCCGCCCACCCTGGAGGGGGCGGGCCGTCCCCCGCAGGCCAGGCTGCTGCTGGGCACCCTGGCTTACGTCTGCCACCGCGAACTGCCCGGCTCCTGAACCCTCCGGGCCCTCCGGCGCCTCCGGCGCGTGAGCCCGGGGCCGGGCCCCGCCGCGGCCCCGGCCGTACGCGGCGGGGCGTCCCCCGGTGTCCTTCCCGGGTTCGTCAGTCGCCGATCAGGGCGTCGACGAACGCCTCCGGCTCGAACGGCGCGAGGTCGTCCGCCCCCTCGCCCAGGCCGACGAGCTTGACCGGGACGTTCAGCTCGCGCTGGACGGCGATGACGATGCCGCCCTTGGCCGTGCCGTCGAGCTTGGTGAGCACGATGCCGGTGATGTCCACGACCTCGGCGAAGACCCGGGCCTGGATCAGGCCGTTCTGGCCGGTGGTGGCGTCCAGGACGAGCAGGACCTCGTCGACCGGGCCGTGCTTCTCCACCACGCGCTTGACCTTGCCCAGCTCGTCCATCAGGCCGGTCTTGGTGTGCAGCCGCCCCGCGGTGTCGATGAGCACCACGTCCGCGCTCTCGCCGATGCCCTCCTTGACCGCGTCGAAGGCGACCGACGCCGGGTCGCCGCCCTCGGGGCCGCGCACGGTGCGGGCGCCGACGCGCTCGCCCCAGGTCTGGAGCTGGTCGGCGGCGGCGGCACGGAAGGTGTCGGCGGCGCCGAGCACGACCGACCTGCCGTCGGCGACCAGGACGCGGGCGAGCTTGCCGGTGGTGGTGGTCTTGCCGGTGCCGTTGACGCCGACGACCAGCACCACGCCCGGCCGCACCACGCCCCCGGAGGACACTCCGCCCTCGGTGTGGACGGTGCGGTCCAGGTCGGTGCCGATCAGGGCCAGCAGCTCCTCGCGCAGCAGCGCGCGCAGCTCGGCGGGGCTGCGGGTGCCCAGCACCCTCACCCGCTCGCGCAGCCGCTCCACCAGCTCCTGGGTGGGGGCGACGCCGACGTCGGCGGTGAGCAGGGTGTCCTCGATCTCCTCCCAGGTGTCCTCGTCGAGGTGGTCGCGGGAGAGCAGGGTGAGCAGGCCGCGGCCCAGGGTGTTCTGGGAGCGCGACAGGCGCTCGCGCAGCCGCACCAGGCGCCCGGCGGTGGGCGCGGGCACCTCGATCCCGGGTGCCTCGGGCTGCGGGGGCGCGGGGGGCGCGGCAGCCTCCGCGTCCGTCGCCCCGACCGGGGGCCGCGGCAGCTCGACCTCTTCGATGGTGCGGCGTTCCTCCGCGCGGGGAGGCCCGGCCTCCTCGCCGACCTGCGGTTCGGTCGGGGGCGGGGTGATGGTCGGAGGCGGGGCGGAGCGGTCCAGCCGCGGCGTCTTCTTCTTGCGGACGCCGGTGACCACCAGTCCGCCGATCGCCACGACGGCGACCACGGCGATGACGACAGCGAGAATGAGGATGTCCATGGTTCCCTAGAGAGTTACCTGCGTCACGGGCAGGGCCTGCCCGTGACGCAGAGCCGTTCGGGCCGAGCGAGAAGCTCCTTCGGAGCCGGAGTCACAACGCGTCCCAGTATCGGCCAAGAACGCGGACGAGCGCCGTTCCGGCCCGTGGGGCGGGCCGGAACGGCGCTCGTCTCGGCGGGCACGGGCGGGTCAGCCCATCTCCTCCAGCGCCCTGCCCCTGGTCTCCGGCACGAACTTGAGGACGAACGGGATCGAGAGGGCCGCGAAGACGGTGTAGATGACGTACGCGCCCGACAGGTTCCAGTCCGACAGGCTCGGGAAGGTGACGGTGATCAGCCAGTTCGCCACCCACTGGGCCCCGGCGGCGATGCCGAGGGCGGCGGCGCGGATGCGGTTGGGGAACATCTCGCCGAGCATCACCCAGACCACCACGCCCCAGGAGAGGGCGAAGAAGAGCACGAAGGCGTGCGCGGCGACGAGCGCGACCGTGCCCTGGACGTCGGGCAGGGTGATGTCGTCGCCGGTGCCGCTCTTGTAGGAGAAGGCCCAGGCCGCGGCGCCGAGGGAGAGCGCCATGCCCGCGGAGCCGGTCAGGGCCAGCGGCCTGCGGCCGATCCGGTCCACCAGGAGCATCGCGATCACCGTGCCGACGATGTTGATGATCGAGGTGGTGAAGGAGTAGAAGAACGAGCTGCCGGGGTCGATGCCGACCGACTGCCACAGCGAGGCGCTGTAGTAGAAGATCACGTTGATGCCGACCAGCTGCTGGAACAGCGACAGGCCGATGCCGACCCAGACGACGGGCAGCAGGCCGAAGCGTCCTCCCAGCAGGTCCCGCAGGCTCGGCCTGCGCTCGCCGCGCATGCGCTCGCGAATCTCGGCGATCCTGGCGTCCAGGTCGCTCCCCTCCGCCTCGACGCCCGCGAGGACGGTCCTGGCCTCGTCCGTACGTCCCTGGGCGACGAGGTGGCGCGGGGACTCGGGTATGCGCAGGGTCAGCAGTCCGTACAGCAGGGCGGGGACGACCTCGATGCCGAGCATGAGCTGCCAGGCCTCGACGCCCAGCAGGCTGCCGCGCTGCTCGCCGCCGGCGAGGTTGAGCACGCCCCAGTTGACCAGCTGGGACACAGCTATGCCCAGCACGATCGCGGCCTGCTGGAAGGATGCGAGCCGGCCGCGGTACTCGGCCGGGGCGACCTCCGCGATGTAGGCGGGCGCGATCACCGAGGCCATGCCGATGGCGACGCCGCCCAGGGTCCGCCAGAAGGCCAGGTCCCACATGGTGAAGGGGAGCATGGAGCCGACGGCGCTGAGGGCGAAGAGCGCCGCGGCGATCTGCATCACCCGGATGCGGCCGATCCGGTCGGCGAGCCGGCCCGCGGTGGCGGCGCCGATCGCGGCGCCGATCAGGGCTGCGGCGATGATCTGCGCGAGCACGCCGGAGGCGATGTCGAATCTGCCCCGGATGCCCTCGACCGCTCCGTTGATGACGGAGCTGTCGTAGCCGAAGAGGAAGCCCCCCATCGCCGCCGCGATGGCGATGAAGACGACGTGTCTGAGGTGCTGGGTCCGTCCGGCCGGGGCGTCCGGTCCGTCCGGCCTCACCTGCGCGGTGCTGGTCACGGTGTGTACTCCTGCGGTCCCCGGCGGCGTTGCCGGGTGGGGTGCCAAGTGGTTGCCGCCTTTTACCCGGCACGCACAACTGCATGCCGCCGTTTGAAGGCATGGCCGACCATGCAGAGACTATTCCTTCAAAAGTTGAAGTCAATAGATGAGAGATAACCGAAACAGCCCCGAGCTGTAACGTTTTTCGTTCGGAAAGTGAAGCAGGAGTGAAGACCCAGGCCGCCCCTGGGGAAGCTCAGCGGAGCCGCTGGCTGATGACCTTCGACACCCCGTCGCCCTGCATCGAGACGCCGTAGAGGGCGTCGGCGACCTCCATGGTCCGCTTCTGGTGGGTGATCACGATGAGCTGGGAGCTCTCCTGGAGCTCCTTCATGATCCCGATCAGCCGCTGGAGGTTGGTGTCGTCCAGCGCCGCCTCGACCTCGTCCATGACGTAGAACGGGCTGGGGCGCGCCTTGAAGATCGACACCAGCAGCGCCACGGCCGTCAGCGAGCGTTCGCCTCCCGACAGCAGCGACAGCCGCTTGACCTTCTTCCCCGGCGGCCGGGCCTCGACGTCCACGCCCGTGGTGAGCATGTTCTCCGGGTCGGTGAGGACCAGCCGCCCCTCGCCGCCGGGGAACAGCCGCGAGAAGACGCCCTCGAACTCGCGGGCCGTGTCGCGGTACGCCTCGGTGAAGACCTGCTCGACCCGCTCGTCCACCTCCCTGACCACCTGCAGCAGGTCCGCGCGGGTCTTCTTCAGGTCCTCCAGCTGCTCGCTGAGGAAGCGGTGCCGCTCCTCCAGGGCCGCGAACTCCTCCAGCGCCAGCGGGTTCACCTTGCCCAGCTGCCGGTACGCCCGCTCGGCCGCCCGCAGCCGCTTCTCCTGCTCGGCGCGGACGAAGGGGACCGGACGGTTGCGCGGGTGACCGGGATCCTCGGGCAGCTCCTCCCCCTCGGCGGGCGGCGACGGCGGCACCGGCTGGTCGGGGCCGTACTCGCGGACCAGCACGGCCGGCTCCACGCCCAGCTCCTCCAGGGACCTGGTCTCCAGCTGCTCGATCCGCAGCCGCTTCTCGGCGCCCAGCACCTCGCCGCGGTGCACGGAGTCGGTGAGCTTGTCCAGCTCCTCCTTCAGCTGCCGGCCCCGGTCGCGCTCGGCAGCCAGCTCGCGCTCCCGTCCGGCCTTGGCGCTCCGGGCGGCCTCCCGCTCCTCCTCGGCCCGCGCCAGCGACACCTCCACGTGCGCCAGCAGCTGCCGGGCGCCGGAGGCGACGGCCGAGGCCACCTCCCGCTCGTGCCGCAGCCGGGCACGGCGGCGCTCCGCGCGCGCCCGCGCCTCCCGTTCGGCGCGCGCCGCCCGGTCCAGGGAGTCCGCCCGCCCGGCGAGCCCCTTGACCCTCTCCTCGTGGGTGCGCACCTGGAGGCGGGCCTCCATCTCCGTCTGCCGGGCGTTGGCGCCGTCGGCGGCCAGCCGGTCGCGCACCGAGGTGTCCGGCTCCTCCTCGCCCGGCTGCTCCTCGGCCACCGCCAGCCGTTCGGCCAGCACCTCGGCCTCCTCGCGGGCCCGCGCCAGCGCCTCCTCGGCCTTCGCCACGGCCGCCGCCGCGCGCTCGGCCTCCCCCTGCGCGGCCCGCGCCTGCCCGCCCAGCCGCCCGAGCCGGCCGGCGACCTGCGACCTCTCCCTGTCGGCCGCGCTGCGCCGCGCCCCCAGTTCCTCGACCCGGGCGGCGCACTCGCGCCGCCGCTCCCGGGCCCTCTCCCGGTCCCCGGCCAGCGCCTCGCACCGGCCGTCCAGTTCGGCCAGCTCGGCGGTGGCCTCGTCCACCGACGCCCGTACCTCCAGCAACGACGGCGCCCCGGCGGAACCGCCCTGCGCGAAGTGGGCGCCGAGCAGGTCGCCCTCGGCGGTGACGGCGGTCAGCTCAGGGCGCTCGGCCACCAGCTCCACCGCGTCCCGCAGGGCGCCGACCACCACCACGCCGCGCAGCAGCCGCCGCAGGGCGGGCAGCAGGACCTCCGGGCCCGACACCAGTTCCGCGGCCCACCGCGCACCGGGTACGTCCAGGGCTCCGGGGGGCTCCTCCCGCGGTGCGCCCCCGAGCACCAGCGCCGCGCGGCCGGCATCCTGCCCGCGCAGCAGGCGCAGCGCGTCGGCGGCCGCGGCCGGGCCGTCCACGGCGACGGCGTCCGCGGCCGAGCCGAGGGCGGCGGCGACGGGCACTTCGAAGCCGGGGGTGACGGTGAGGAGTTCGGCGGCCGGGCCGAGCAGTCCGGTGAGCCGGTCGCCGGCGCCGAGGAGGGCCCCGGTGCCGTCCTTGCGGCGCAGTCCCAGGGACAGGGCGTCGCGGCGGGCGGCGGTCGCCGCGCGTTCCCGCTCGGCGGCCGACAGCGCCTCGCCGGCCGCGCTCAGTTCCGCCTCGGCCTCGGCCAGTTCACCTCTGGCCGCCTCGTGCTCCCCGGCCAGCTCGGCGTCCCCCGCCTCCAGCCCGTCGACCTCGGCCCGCAGCGCCTCGTACTCCTCCCGGGCCGCCGCCGCGCGCTCGGCCGCCTCGTCCCGGGCGGTGGCCAGCCGGTCGATCTCGGCCTGCGCGGAGGCGGCCCGGCCGCGGGCGGCGGTGACCTGGCCGTGCAGCCGGGCCAGCCCCTCACGGCGGTCGGCGATGGCGCGGGCGGCGTCCTTCAGCCGCCGCTCCTCGTCGGCCAGGGCCCGCTCCAGCTCCGCGCGGTGCGCGACGGTGTCCTCCAGCGCCCGGCTCGCCGCCTCCAGCGCGGCCCTCAGCTCCGCCTCCTGCTCCCGGACCCGGGCCGCCTCACGCTCCATGTCCTCCGGATCGCGCCCCGGACGCTCCTCGACGGGCTCCGCGGACGCGCTGCGGACCCGGGCGTCGGCCAGGCTCACGGTGCCGCGCACCCGCTCGGCGAGCTGCGACAGCTCGTACCAGGTCTGCTGCGCCTGCTCCAGCCGCGGGGACAGCTCCCTGACCTGCTGCTCCAGCGCGGCCTCCCGCCGCAGCGCCTCCCCGAGACCGGCCTCCACCGACTCCTTCCGCTCCTTGAGCGCCGCCTCGTCGGCCAGTTCGGCCTTCAGCGCCGCGCGCAGGGCCACCAGGTCGTCGGCCAGCAGCCGCAGCCGGGCGTCGCGCAGATCGGCCTGGATCACCGCGGCCCGGCGGGCGACGGCCGCCTGCCGTCCCAGCGGCTTGAGCTGGCGGCGCAGTTCGTCGGTGAGGTCCTGGACGCGGGCGAGGTTGGCCTGCATCGCGTCCAGTTTCCGCAGCGCCTTCTCCTTGCGCTTGCGGTGCTTGAGGACGCCGGCGGCCTCCTCGATGAAGGCCCGGCGGCCGGTCGGGTCGGCGTGCAGGACGGAGTCGAGCTGGCCCTGTCCGACGATGACGTGCATCTCGCGGCCGATGCCGGAGTCCGACAGCAGTTCCTGGATGTCCAGCAGCCGGCAGGTGTCGCCGTTGATCTGGTACTCGCTGCCGCCGTTGCGGAACATGATCCGCGTGATGGTGACCTCGGCGTACTCGATGGGCAGGGCGCCGTCGGAGTTGTCGATGGTCAGGGAGACCTCGGCGCGGCCGAGCGGGGGGCGGCCCGAAGGGCCCGCCGTCCCGGCGAAGATGACGTCCTCCATCTTGCCGCCGCGCAGCGACTTGGCGCCCTGCTCGCCCATCACCCACGACAGGGCGTCAACGACGTTGGACTTGCCGGAGCCGTTGGGGCCCACCACGCAGGTGATGCCCGGCTCGAAGCGCAGCGTCGTGGCCGAGGCGAAGGACTTGAACCCGCGCAGGGTCAGGCTCTTGAGGTGCACGTATCCGGACTTTACCCCCAGGTGTCGGTTTCAGGACCGAAGCGAGTTTCACCGCTGAACGGGTGGGGCACATCACACGGTAAGCGCCACAGCTCCGGCCGGAAACGACGAAGGGACGCCGAAGCGTCCCTTGCAGTTTTCTCCAGCGGCCTGGCGCTGCGTTCCCCGGACCGGAAGGTCAGGTGAGCGCAGGCTCCGCCTTGGATACGTCGATGCTCTCCAGCAACGAGTCGCCGTGCCGTGCAGCGGCGGCCGACAGCGCGTCGTTCTCCGCCTGGATCCGTACCAGCTCGGATTCCAGGTCCTGAACACGCTGCTGCAGCCGTCGCATCTCGGCGAGGACTCGGGGGTCGGAACCGCCGACGTAACCGAGAAGCGCCTTTGCCATGATGGATGGTCCTCCACACTGAGTGACCGACCGGAACGGTGGTGGGTCGTGAGGGATTCGCACCCGCGGTTGCCGTTCGGCCTTCATTCCGAAGGCAGAACAGCTGCGGTGCGCGGGGCTTCCAGAGTCTCACCAAAACTTTTGGCGGTCAACACGATCACGCCACGCGCCCCGGCGGCCTTGACTCGACGGCACTCAATCTGCCGGAGGGCTCGCGGGGTCCTGTGGGGGTGACGCTGGCCGCAGCCTTGCACGTCACGCGGTGAAAGGCAACCACTTTGGATCATCGGATCGCGAAGCCCTCGTAGCCCCCGCGCGGGGGACCCCAGATCTCGGTCACACCTTCGACCCGCCCCGGCGTATCACCCGTTCGGAGCCACTCCAGCAGCAGTTCGCAGCGATCGCGCGGCCCTTCGGCGACCACCTGGACCCGGCCGTCGCCGAGATTGAGCGCAAAACCCTCCAGACCGCCGATCCGCAGCGCGCCGGCCCGGGTGAACCAGCGGAAACCGACCCCCTGCACCTGCCCGCGCACCCAGGCCGTCATCCGCACGGTCTCCCCGGCCGCGCCTTCGCCGGCGCCCTCCGTCCTCGTACCCATGGGCGCACGCTATCCGGACGCGCACCGCCCCACGCGCCCCGCCCTCTCCTTCCGCTCCCGTGTTTCCACCGTTCCCTCCTGCGCCTCTCATCGATGCCGTACAGTCACGCCGCAACGGGACTCACTCTTTCGAGTGACACAAGTGACGCCGATCACGTGAGGACTGCAGCAGATGGGACGCCACCGCCGTGCCGAACCGGTTCCAGCACCGGCCCCCGTCACCCCCGGCCGCCGCGCGGCGGTCGGGCGCCACCGCAGCCCGCACCGCAAGCGGAGCGCGGCCCCCGTCCGCACCGGTCTCCTCGGAGCATCGGCCGCGATGGCGATGGGCGCCGTGGCGGTGGCCTCGGGGCTGCTGCCCGGCCCGAGCGGCGACTACACCGTCGGCGGGTTCGCCTCCCCCTCCGGAGTGGCCCCGGGCAACCTGCGGGACCTGCAGACCCAGGGCGCGGCGACACCGGCCCCGGACGACCGCGGCGACGCTTCCGCCGCGGGCCGCGGCGACGGCCGTGCCGCTTCCCCCGGCGCGGAGCCCTCACACGGCCGCGAGTCGAAGAAGCCGGAGGCCACGCCCTCGGAGAAGGCGGCCGAGCCGACCCCGCCGCGCGGCAGTACGCCCCCGGCCGGCGAGACCGGCGCGGGCGACGTCTTCCGCAAGCCCTCCGGCACGCCCGGCGAGCCCTCCGCCTCCTCCCGCAAACCCACCGCACCCGGCCTCCCCTCCCTCGACGAGGAGACGGCCGCCGAGGCGGAGGTGCTGAGACTGGTCAACCTGGAACGGGCCGAGGCCGGTTGCCAGCCGGTCACCGCCGACCCCGAACTCGCCGAACTGGCCGGGGAGTTCAGCCAGGACATGGCCACCCGGGGCTTCTTCTCCCACACCAGCCCCAACGGCGACACCCCCTGGGACCGGGCCGAGGCGGCGGGCATCGACAACCTCGGCGGCGAGAACATAGCCCGCGGCCAGGCCGACGCCCGGGCGGTGATGGACGCCTGGATGGACAGCCCCGGCCACCGCGCCAACATCCTCAACTGCGACTACCGGACCCTGGGCGTGGGCGCGCACTTCGCCGAGGGCGGCCCCTGGTGGACGCAGAACTTCGGCTTCTGAGCGGCTTCCCGCCAGGACTCGGGCACCCGCCGCCCCGTCCGGCGGCGGGCGGTGCTCAGCGCACCGGGCGGGGCGGGCGCTGGCAGCGCGGGCAGAAGTAGCTGGAGCGGTTCATCCAGGGGCTGCGGCGCATCGGGGCGGCGCATCGGCGGCAGGGCAGGCCCTCGCGGCCGTAGGCGTCCAGGGAGCGTTCGAAGTAGCCCGACTCCCCGTTGACGTTGACGTAGAGGCTGTCGAAGCTGGTGCCGCCGACGGCTAGGGCCGCGTTCATCACGTCGCGGACGTGGCCGAGGAGTTCGGCGGTGCGCGGACGTGTGAGGGTGGCGGTGGGGCGGTCGTAGTGCAGCCGGGAACGCCACAGCGCCTCGTCCGCGTAGATGTTGCCGACCCCGCTGATCAGGGACTGGTCGAGCAGCGCCCGCTTGAGCGTGCTGCGGCGGCGGCGCAGGGCGGCGTGGAAGGCCGCCTCGTCGAAGGCCGGGTCCAGCGGGTCGCGGGCGATGTGGGCTATGACGTCGGGCAGGCCGTCCTCCGTGGTGGCGTGCAGCGACAGCCCGCCGAAGGTCCGCTGGTCGACGAAGCGCAGTTCGGTCCCCTCGGTGTCGGCGAAGCGGACGCGGACGCGCAGGTGCTTCTCGTCGGGGGCGTCCTGTGGCTGGACGAGCAGCTGCCCGCTCATGCCGAGGTGGGCCAGGACGCACTGGCCGGTGCCCTCCAGCGGCAGCCACAGGTACTTGCCGCGGCGCAGGGGGGCGCCGACGCGCGCTCCGCGCAGCCGGCCGGCGAAGTCCTCCGCTCCGGCGAGGTGGCGACGGATCGCGCGGGGGTGCAGCACCTCGGCCGCGGCGATGGTGCGGCCGCCGACCCAGCGCTCGAGTCCGCGCCGGACGACCTCGACCTCGGGCAGCTCTGGCAACGACGGCTCCTCGTCGACGTGGATCCCGCGTCAGCGGGGGCGGGATGGGGTCACTGGTGGAACGACGCGCCCACCCGCCCGGATTCCGGGCGGGTGGGCGGAAGGTGCGGGGCAGGCTCCGGACCGGTCAGGAAACCTTCTCGGCCGCCTGGCCGTCCCGCTGCTCTGCGGCGGCCCGGATCGCGCGCCAGGCGGCCTCCGCCGCCTGCTGCTCGGCCTCCTTCTTGCTGCGGCCGGTGCCGGTGCCGTACGCGACACCACCGACGCGGGCGGCAGCCGTGAAGGTCTTCTCGTGGTCGGGGCCGGTCTCGCTGACCAGGTACTCCGGAACGCCCAGCCCCTCGGCCGCGGTCAGTTCCTGGAGGCTGGTCTTCCAGTCCAGCCCGGCGCCGAGGTTGGAGGACTCCTCGATCAGGGGGTCGAAGAGCCGGTGCACCAGTTCGCTGGCCGCCTCCAGCCCCCGATCGAGGTAGACCGCGCCGATCACGGCCTCCAGGGTGTCGGCGAGGATCGACGCCTTGTCCCGGCCGCCGGTGCCCTCCTCGCCCCGGCCGAGCCGGATGAAGGCGCCCAGGTCGAGACCGCGGGCGACTCCGGCCAGCGCACGGGAGTTGACCACCGCCGCGCGCAGCTTGGCGAGCTGGCCCTCGGGCAGGTCGGGGTGGGTGCGGTAGAGGGTGTCGGTGACCACCAGGCCCAGCACGGAGTCCCCCAGGAACTCCAGGCGCTCGTTGGTGGGCAGGCCGCCGTTCTCGTACGCGTAGCTGCGGTGCGTCAGTGCACGCGTCAGAAGGGCGGACTCGAGTTGGTACCCGAGCCGCCCTTCCAGAAGCGTGTGGGACGAGGCCGCGTCCACCAGACCCGCCCTCTGCGCCGTTTCACCCCCGTCGTTGCGAGGGGAGTCTGCGGGCGTAGTGGCGTCTGACATGGAGCCCGTCACCAGCCGATCAGACCTCGAGGACCTGGCGGCGGTTGTAGGTGCCGCAGTTGGGGCAGGCGATGTGCTGCTGACGGGGCTCCTGGCAGCGCTCGCACTTCACCAGGGTCGGGACCGCAGCCTTCCACTGCGACCGGCGGTGGCGCGTGTTGCTGCGCGACATCTTCCGCTTCGGAACAGCCACGGCTATTTCTCCTGTGGATCGTCCCCGGCAGTGCGGGGTTCGTTGTCTTCGTCCTTCTCGCCGTCCCGCATGGAGCCGGCGAGTCCTTCGAGAGCCGCCCACCGGATGTCGACGGCCTCGTTGTGGTCGTGCCCGGGGTCGTCCGCGAGCCTCGCCCCGCAGCGGGGGCAGAGTCCGGGGCAGTCCTCCTGGCACACCGGCTGCAGCGGCAGTGACAGCACCACCGCGTCACGCAGCACGGGCTCGAGGTCGAGCAGGTCGCCCTCGAGTCGGAACGTCTCCTCGTCCTCGGCGTCGTCGCCGGTGTCCGCGAAACGGCTCCGGTCGTCGGCGTCGGGGTAGGAGAACATCTCCTGGAAGTCCGCCTCGCACTCCTGCTCCAGCGGCTCCAGACACCTTACGCACTCCCCCTTCAGCCGTGCACGGGCGGTGCCCGTGACGAGCACCCCTTCCATGACCGACTCCAGGCGGAGGTCGAGCTCCATGGGCGAACCCTGCGGCACCCCGATGACCTCGATGCCGAGGTCTGCGGGAGCCGGGACCGTCCGGGAGAACTCCTTGAGCGCACCCGGACGGCGCCCCAGCTCGCGCGTGTCCAGCACGAGGGGGGAACGGGGGTCGAGGGGGGCGTTCAGGGCTTCCTGCTTTCTACGGTCTGACACCGGCTGGCTCCGTTTTCCTGCGTTCTGGGCAGCCGAACGTCGCGGGCGGACCACGACCGAATGGCCAGGATACTGGACCGGCCGCCCCGGACCCAATCCGGGCCGACCGGACACGGCCGGGCCTGCGGGACACCGGCCCGGCGGGGTGCCGGGCCGGCACGGGCCGATACGGCTAGCGGCCCTGCTCGTACTGCCGCAGCCGCTCCATGTCGATCATGCTGGTGTCGAAGAAGCTGGTCTCGTCGAGCGCCGCGGGCTGCTGCGCCTGCTGCGGCTGGTACGGCGGCTGTCCGGGTTCCTGCCCCTGATGGTAGGCGTACGGGTCCTGCTGCGGCTGCCCGTACTGCTGCTGCGGATAGCCGTAACCGCCCTGCTGGACCTGCGGCTCGTACGCGGGCTGCTGCGGCGGGGACTGCTGCTGGTAGGCGTAGGGGTCCTGCTGCGGCTGCCCGTACTGCTGCTGCGGATAGCCGTAACCACCCTGCTGGTAGGCGTACGGATCCTGCTGGGGCTGCTGCGGCTGCGGCTCGTAGGACGGCTGCTGCGGCGGCTGCGCGGGAACCTGAGGCGCCTGCTGCGGCTGCTGCGCCTGCGGTGCGCCGGAGACGGCTGCGAGGTCAGCGAGGTAGTCGGCGTCGCTCTGCTGCCCGTGCTCGTCCTGGGCCGCCAGATGGGCACCGAGCTCGTCGACGGGCCGGTGGCCGGTGAGCTTCTGCCGGCCGCGTCCGACCGCCTCCAGAGTCTTGGTCAGCACCGCCTCGAAGGCCCGGAACTGGGCCTCCACATAGGCGTCGGCGCGCTCCCGCAGCTCGGCGGGGTCGGCGGAGCGCTCCGGGATGTCCTCGCCGTCCTCCTCGCCGTAGGGGTCGGCGCCCGGCTCCCGGCCCAGCAGCTTCTCCCGCCCCCGGTCGACCGAACCTATGGTCTTGCTGAGGACGACCTCGAAGTTGGCGAGCTTGCTGTCGACGTAGTCGTCGGCCTCGGCCCGGATCCCCTCGGCCTCCTGGCGCGCCTGGGCGAGGATGCGGTCGGCCTCCTCCTGCGCACGGCGGGCGATCTCGGTGCCGGAGACCAGCGAGCCGCGCTCGGCCTGGGCGGAGTCGATGATCCGCTGGGCCTCCCGCCGGGCCTCGGCGATCATCTGCTCCCGGTCGCCGATCAGCTCCTGGGCCTGGGCGAGCGAGCCGGGCAGCGCCTGCCGCACCTCCTCCAGCATCCCCAGCAGCTCCGCGCGGTTGACCACGCAGGAGGCCGACATGGGCATGGAGCGGGCGCCTTCGACCGCCGCGACGATGTCGTCGAGTTTCTGCTGTACGTCCACGGGAGCGACTGTACGGGCAGCGGCCGCCGGTGCGACAGCGGATGCGGGAACCGGTCCGGTGGCGGTCCCGCCCGGTCCCGCCCGGTCCCGTCCGGCCCCTCCGGCCCCCGGGACGGGCCGCGGCCGGGCGGGGCGCCGCAGGGGCGCCGGAGGCCGTCAGGGGCGGGACAGGCGCCCGCGCAGGGCCTGGAGCACCACCGGCGGCACCAGGTGGGAGACGTCGCCGCCCCAGGCCGCGACCTCCTTGACCAGGCTGGAGGAGAGGAAGCTGTAGGTCGGGTTGGTGGGCACGAACAGCGTCTCCACCCCGGAGAGCCCGTTGTTCATCTGGGCCATCTGCAGCTCGTAGTCGAAGTCGCTGACCGCCCGCAGGCCCTTGACGATGGCCGGGATGTCGCGCTGCTTGCAGAAGTCCACCAGCAGTCCGTGGAAGGCCTCGACGCGCACGTTGCCGTACTCGGCGGTGACCTGGTGGATCAGGTCGATGCGCTCCTCGACGGTGAACAGGCCCTGCTTGGACTTGTTGATCATCACCGCGACGTACACCTCGTCGTAGAGCCTGGAGGCGCGGGAGATGATGTCGAGGTGTCCGTTGGTGATGGGGTCGAAGGACCCCGGACAGACGGCGCGGCGCACTGGCGTTTCCTCGCTCTCCGTACGGGTCATGACGCGTCGGTGACCTCTTCGGCTTCTTCGGCGGCGCGACCGTACCAGAGCGTTCCCTCGCCGTAGCGGCGGGAGCGCAGCCCCTCGAAACCGGCGGGCCAGCGGAATTCGCCGCCCCTGGTGCTCCGTTCCACGGTGGCGAGGGCGCCGCCCGCGAGCCACCCCCCGGCGCGGAGTGTGAGAAGGATCTCGCGCAGCTCCCCGTCCCCGACGGCGTACGGCGGGTCGAGGAACACCGCGTCGTACGGCTCCCCGGGGGCCTGCGCGCGTATCACCTGCTCCGCGCGGCCGGCGCGCACCTCGGCGCCGGGCAGGCCGAGGCCGCGGACGTTCTGGCGGATGGTGCGCACGGCCCGGGCGTCGGACTCGACCAGCAGGACGTGGGCCGCGCCGCGCGAGAGGGCCTCCAGACCGACCGCGCCCGAACCCCCGTACAGGTCGAGCACCCGCAGGCCCGACAGCGGGCCGAGCAGCGACTCCCAGGTGGAGAACAGCCCCTCGCGCGCCCGGTCGGAGGTCGGCCGGGTGCCCTGGCCGGGCGGCACCGCCAGACGTCGTCCGCCGGCCGCTCCGGCGATCACGCGGGTCATCGCTTCACCGTCTCCAGGGTGCTCGGGGGCCGGGGTGCTCGGGCGGGGGCGCGGCGGGCCGCCGCCCCACCACGATAGGCGCGTGCCCGGGCCCCCGCCCCCGGCCCCCCGCGCGCGGCGGACGGGCGCCGGGCCCGCTGCTCCCCCTCAGCCCTTCTCCAGGTACTCCTCGCGCTCGGCGTCCAGCAGTGCCTCCAGCGCCGCGCGCAGCTCGGGCAGGCGCTCCAGCTCGGGGTCGGCGGCGACGATCGCCGTCGCCTTCTCCCGGGCGGCCGCGATGACCTCCTCGTCGTCGATGACGGCGAGCATCCGCAGGGAGGAACGGGTGCCGGACTGCGCCTGGCCCAGCACATCTCCCTCCCGGCGCTGCTCCAGGTCGATGCGGGACAGCTCGAAGCCGTCCAACGTCGCGGCGACCGCCCCCAGCCTGGCGCGGGCGGGGCTGCCCTCGGGGGCCTCGCTGACCAGCAGGCACAGCCCCGGCGCGCTGCCGCGCCCGACCCGGCCGCGCAACTGGTGGAGCTGGGAGACGCCGAAGCGGTCCGCGTCCATGATCACCATCACGGTGGCATTCGGCACGTTCACCCCGACCTCGATGACCGTCGTGGCGACCAGGACGTCCAGTTCTCCCGCGGCGAAGCGGCGCATCACCTCGTCCTTGGCGTCCGGCTGCATCCGGCCGTGCAGCGCGGCCACCCGCAGGCCCTTGAGCGGCCCGTCGGCGAGCTGCCCGGCGATGTCGAGGACGGCCAGCGGCGGACGGCGCTCGCCCCCCGCGTCGGCGCCCTCTCCGCCCTCGCCCCCCGTGCCGTCCCCGCCGCTTCCGTCACCCGCGCCGCCCGCGCCGTTCCGCCGGGTGCCCGCGGGCTCCTCCTCGTCGCCGATGCGCGGGCAGACCACGTAGGCCTGGTGTCCGGCCGATACCTCCTCGCGCACCCGCTCCCAGGCACGGGAGAGGAAGTGGGGTTTCTCGGCGGCGGGCACGACATGGCTGGCGATGGGCGAGCGCCCGGCCGGGAGCTGGTCCAGCACGGAGGTCTCCAGGTCGCCGAAGACCGTCATGGCGACCGTGCGCGGGATGGGGGTGGCGGTCATCACCAGCAGGTGCGGGGGCTGCTTCCCCTTGGAGCGCAGGGCGTCGCGCTGCTCGACGCCGAAGCGGTGCTGCTCGTCGACCACGACCAGGCCCAGGTCGTGGAAGCCCACCTTGTCCTCGATCAGGGCATGGGTGCCGATGACGATCCCGGCCTCGCCGGTGGCCAGGTCCAGCAGCGCCCGGCGGCGGGCGGCGGCCCCCATCGAGCCGGTGAGCAGCACCACCTTGGTGGCGTGCTCGGCGCCGCCGAGCATCCCGCCCTCGGCCAGCTCGCCCATCATCTCGGTGATCGAGCGGTGGTGCTGCTGGGCCAGCACCTCGGTGGGGGCGAGCATCGCGGCCTGCCCGCCGGCGTCCACCACCGCGAGCATGGCGCGCAGCGCCACCAGCGTCTTGCCGGAGCCGACCTCGCCCTGGAGCAGCCGGTGCATGGGGTGCTCGGTGGCCAGGTCGTCGAAGATCTCCCGGCTGACGGCCCGCTGGCCGTCGGTGAGGGTGAACGGCAGCCGGGCGTCGAAGGCGTCCAGCAGCCCGCCCTCGCGCGGCCTGCGCGCCACGGCCGGCAGCTGGCCCTCGGCCAGGCGGCGGCGGGCCAGTGCTACCTGGAGGACGAACGCCTCGTCCCACTTCAGCCGGGCCCGTGCCAGCTCCACGTCCGCCTTGGTGCGCGGCCGGTGGACCTTCTCCAGCGCCTCGGGCAGCGTGGGCAGGCCGCGTTCGGCGCGCAGGGCGGCGGGCAGCGGGTCGGCGACGCCCGCCCAGCCGGTGGCCAGCAGGGAGTCCACGACGGTGGCGACGGCCTTGGCGATCTTCCATGACTCCAGCTGCTTGCACGCCGGGTAGATCGGCATGAGCCTGCCCGCGAAGGCGTCCACCGCGTCCGCCCCGCTGCCGGCGCCCAGCAGCTCGTAGGCGGGGTGGGAGAGCTGGAGCTTCCGGTTGAACACACCGACCTTGCCCGCGAACATCCCCCGGCGGCCGGGCAGCAGTTCCTTGTGGTGGTGGTGGACGGCCCTGCCGAAGAAGACGAGCTGGAGGCGGCCGCTGCCGTCGGTGAGGGTGACCTCCAGGCGCTTGCCGCGGCCCTGGTTGAAGGTGAGCACCCGGGAGTCGGCGACCTGGGCCACGACGGTGACGTGCTCGTCCAGCGGCAGGTCGGCGAGCCGGGTCAGCTCACCGCGCTCGGCGTACCGCCGCGGGTAGTGGTGCAGCAGGTCGCCGACGGTGTGCAGGCCGAGGTGTTCGGCCATCACCTTCGCGGTGGTGCCGCCGAGCACCTTGCGCAGCGGTTCCGTCAGGGGATCTCGCGTGTTCTCTTCCAGCACGGGCACGTCCCCCATTGCACACCACGCCGCCGACAGTGCGGGTCACGCGACCCGTTCGACCCGCTCCCCCGCCCACTCCCCTCGACCCTGCTCACTCCACGCCGATCAGCAGGGGGCCGCTCTGCCGTCCCTCGTAGACGAGCGTGTCGACGGCCAGGTGGTTGCGGCGCACATGGTCCTCCAGGTGCCCGGCCAGGCCTTCGGGCGCGCCCGCGCCGACCACCAGGGTCACCAGCTCGCCGCCCGCCGAGAGCATCCGGTCCAGTACGGCCGCGGCGACGTCCGCCGCCTGTGCGCCGATCAGCGCCACGTCCCCCTCGATCAGGCCGAGGACGTCCCCGGCCTGGCAGATCCCGGCGGTGGTCCATGCCTGCCGTTCGGCGACGCACAGCTCGCCGTACCGGGTGGCCCCGGCCGCGGAGGTCATGGCGACGACGTCCTCGTCGAAGCGCCGACCGGGCTCGTGCACGGCGAGCGCCGCGATGCCCTGCACCGGGGAGCGGGTGGGGATGATGGCGACCCGCAGCCCCTCGGCGCGGGCCTGCTCGGCGGCCGCGGCGGCGGTGTGCCGCAGTTCGGGGTCGTTGGGCAGCAGGACGGCCTCGGGCGCGCCCGTCCGCAGCAGCGCCTGCGCCAGCTCCCCGCTGGCGGGCGGCTCCCCGGGCCGTGCGGTCACGGTGGTGGCGCCCGCCGCGGCGCACAGTTCGGCCAGTCCGTCGCCGGGCACCACCGCGACCACGGCGCGGGGGGCGGCGCGGTCGGGGGCGTGTGCGGGCGTACGGCCGGTGTGCCGGTCACCGCTCCGGGCGCCGAAGTGCGTGATCCGGACGCGGAAGGGGCGTCCGGCCTCGATCCCGGCCTCCACCGCGGCGCCGGCGTCGTCCACATGGACGTGGACGTTCCACAGCCCGTCGCCGCCGACCACCACCAGGGAGTCGCCCAGGGCGTCGAGCCGGGTGCGCAGGGCGGCCACGGCCTCGTCCCCGGCCTCCAGCAGGTAGACGACCTCGTAGGCCGGGCCGGCCGGCTCCTCGGGCGCCGCGCAGCCTCCGCCGCCGGGCTCCGCGCACGGGTCCGAGGACGGGCGCGGGCCCGGCGCGCCGGTGCGGCCGGAGGACTCGGCGGCCGGGGCCTCGGGCCGCTCCCCGCACAGCGCCGCCACCAGCGCGCCCAGCACGGTGACCAGGCCGTAGCCGCCCGCGTCCACCACACCCGCGCGGGAGAGGGCCGGGAGCTGCCCGGGGGTGGCCTCCAGGGCCGCGCGGGCCGCGGACCATGCGGCGCGGGCCACCGCGGCGCAGTCCCCGGCGGCGTCCGCCGCCGCGCCGGCCGCGGCGGCGGCCACGGTGAGCACGGTGCCCTCCACCGGGTGCGCGACCGCGGCCCGGGCCGCGGCGGCCGCGCGGACCAGCGCGCGCCGCAGCGGCTCCCCGTCGTCGCGGCCGCCCCCGTCCGTCCCTGTTCCGGCCGCCCCGTCCGTCCCGGTTCCGGCGGCCTCGGCCTCGCCGATCTCCTCGGCCATGCCGCGCAGCAGCTGCGCCAGGATCGTCCCGGAGTTGCCGCGTGCGCCGATCAGCGCGCCGTGCGCCATGGCCCGTACCGCCTGGGCCGGGGTGGGCTCCCCCGCGCAGGCGGCCTCGACGGCCCGGGCGGCGGACTCCACGGTCAGGTAGAGGTTGGTGCCGGTGTCGGCGTCCGCGACCGGGTAGACGTTGATCGCGTCGATGGTCTCGCGGGCGCGGCCCAGCGCGTCGAGCGCCTGGGCGCTCCACTCCCGTACCGCGGCGGCGTCGAGCGGGTGCGGCACGGACGGGCCTCCTGGGGGCTTGCGGCCGGGCGGCCGGGAAGGACATCTGCGACGGGCGAAGGCTAGTGCCCGGCGCGGTCCGCGGCCGGGGGTGGGGCCGGTGCCGCGGTGCGGGGCCGTGGTAATTTCGTGGTCCGGACGGGGGCGAGGTATGCTTCCCCGGTTGCCCGACCCGCTCGGGCTCTATCCAATTCCCTGGCAGTGCCGGTCATCCTCTGATCCTGCCGACGCCGGGATTTCACTGTAAGTGCATCTGAAGTCTTTGGAGTGACCCGTGGCTGCCAACTGCGACGTCTGCGGCAAGGGGCCGGGCTTCGGCAACAACATCTCGCACTCGCACCGCCGTACGTCCCGCCGTTGGAACCCCAACATCCAGCGGGTGCGTGCGATGGTCGGTCGGACGCCGAAGCGGCTCAACGTCTGCACCTCGTGCATCAAGGCCGGCAAGGTCTCGCGCTGAGCGCATGACCTCTCCCCCGCCGCGCGGCGGGGGTGATCCGGTCTCGCGCTGACGCAACGCCCAGCGCGGCCACTTTGCCGGTTGCACCGGAAGGCCGGTCCACCTCGGGTGGACCGGCCTTCCGGCATTGCGGGCCTCCGGCCGGCGGCCGGCCGGAACGGCTGCTCGGGCTCAGGTCTCCTCCTCCGGACCCTCCCGTTCCAGCCGCCAGCCGTGGTCCACGGGCCCGATCCCGCCGCCCAGCGCGAAGCCCGCGGCGATGGCGCCCGTCACGTACTCCTTGGCGTCGGCGACCGCCTCCGGGACCGGGCGCCCCTTCGCCAGCCCCGCGGCGATCGCGGCGGCCAGGGTGCAGCCGGTTCCGTGGGTGTGGCGGTTGTCGTGGCGGGGCGCGCGCAGCCAGTGCTCGGCGGTGCCGTCGGTGAGCAGGTCCACCGCGTCCCCGCCGTCCTTGAGGTGGCCGCCCTTGATCAGCGCCCACCGGGGCCCGTACGCCAGCACCGCCTCCGCCGCGCGCGGCAGATCGGCCTCGCGTTCCACCCGTACGCCGGTGAGCTGGGCGACCTCGTCCAGGTTGGGGGTGGCGACGGTGGCCCTGGGCAGCAGTTCGGTGCGCACCGTCTCCAGCGCCTCGGCGGCCAGCAGCGGGTCGCCGTGCTTGGAGACTCCGACGGGGTCGACGACCACGGGCGCGGTGAGGCCGTCCAGCAGGCCTGCGACCGTCGCGACCAGTTCGGCGGTGGCCAGCATGCCGGTCTTGACCGCCTGCACCCCGATGTCGTCCACGACGCTGCGGAACTGCTGCCGCACCGCCTCGGCGGGCAGTTCCCAGGCGCCCTGCACGCCCAGGGAGTTCTGCGCGGTGACGGCGGTGAGCACGCTCATCCCGTGGGTGCCGAGCGCGAGCATGGTCTTCAGGTCGGCCTGGATGCCCGCTCCGCCGCCGGAGTCGGACCCGGCGACGGTGAGGACGCGCGGTGGTGGTGTACGCATGCCCCGCAGCCTAAGCCGCCCCGCCCCGGTGCCCCTCCGCCGGGCGGCTCGCGCCCGTGTTCACGGCAGCCGTCGGTCGAGCGGCCCCCTCGGCGGGCAACCGGGTCCGCGAAAGCGGCAGCCACGGCGGGTCAGTCCCCGAAGTGGTCCCAGCCGCCCGCCCGGTTCCACGGGGCGCCGTCCACCGTGACCTGCGGCGCGGCCGAGGGGTGCAGCACCTCGCCGATGCGGCGCCAGCGGGCGGGGAGCTTGGCGTCCGCGGGGAAGGTGGCGACGATCGCGTGGTCCTCGCCCCCGGTGAGGACCCACTGCAGCGGGTCGACGCCCACCGCCTGCCCGATGTCGGACATCTGGGCGGGGACGTCGAGGGCCGACGAGCGGACGTCGATGCGGACCTTGCTGGCGTCGGCGATGTGCCCGAGGTCGGCGACGAGCCCGTCGCTGACGTCCGTCATCGCCGTCGCGCCCAGTTCGGCCGCCGCCGGGCCCGCGTGGTAGGGCGGCTCGGGGCGGCGGTGGGCCTCGACGAAGGCCCTCGGCGAGCGGAATCCGCGGGCGAGCACCGAGTGCCCGGCGGCCGACCAGCCCAGCCAGCCGGTCACCGCGACGACGTCGCCGGGCCGCGCCCCGGACCGGGTGACCGGCTCGCGCCCGTGCAGGTCACCCAGCGCGGTGATGGCCACCGTGATGGTCTCGCCGCGCACCACGTCCCCGCCGACCACGGCCGCGCCCGCGACCTGGCACTCGTCGTGGAGGCCGTCCATCAGCTCGGTGGGCCAGGTGGCGGGGAGTTCGGCGGGTACGACCAGGCCGAGCAGCAGCGCGGTGGGCTCGGCCCCCATGGCGGCGATGTCGGCCAGGTTCTGCGCCGCGGCCTTGCGGCCGACGTCGTAGGCGGTGGACCAGTCGCGCCGGAAGTGCCGCCCCTCCAGCAGCAGGTCGGTGCTGGCCACCACGCGCCGGTCGGGCGCCGCGACCACGGCCGCGTCGTCGCCCGGGCCGATCCGTACGGCCGGGGTGGGGGTGATCCGCGAGGTCAGCTCGCGGATCAGTCCGAACTCCCCGAGCTCCCCCACGGTACGGCCGGGGGTCCTGGGGGCGCCCCCAGGGAATCCAGGGGGAGGCTGCCCCCCGGGAGAACTCAGCATCGTCGTGCCCCTTCGTCAGTGCGCTCGAACGGTACCGCCGCGGCCGTCCTCCCGGCCCCCCGAGTCACCGTTCCGCCGCGCCCGCCCGCGGTCCGGGTCTCCCCGGCGGCACGGGCGACGCGGTACCGTGGCGTCCCTTCTTCCCACATGATCCTCGTGGCCGCCCTGGAGGTTCCGTGGTACAGGCGTACATCCTGATCCAGACTGAGGTCGGCAAGGCGTCGTCCGTCGCCGAGGTCGTCGGCGCGATCCCGGGAGTGGTCCGGGCCGAGGACGTGACCGGTCCCTACGACGTGATCGTGCGGGCCGAGGCCGACACGGTGGACGACCTGGGCCGCATGGTGGTGGCCCGCATCCAGCACGTGGAGGGCATCACCCGCACCCTGACCTGCCCGGTCGTGCATCTGTAGCTCCCCCGTATGCTCGTCCGGTGAGCTTCCCGCCCCGCCGGTCCCTGCCGTCCGCCCTCCGTGCGCCCGCCGCCGTGCTCGCCGTGCTCGCCGCGGCGGCCGGCTGCGCGTCCGGCGGCGACCGCCCCGGTCCGCCCGTGCCGAGCCCGACGGGCGCGGCCGCCGGCATCTGCCGCGAGCTGTACGACGCGCTGCCCGAGGAGGTGGACGGGCAGCCCCGGGGCGAGATCGAGCCCGAGACGCGGTTCGCCGCCGTGTGGGGCGAACCCGCGATCGAACTGAGCTGCGGGGTACCGCGGCCCGAGGTCCTCACACCCGGCAGTGAACACTACAACCCCGCCACCGAGGCGGTGGAGGTGAACGGGGTCTCCTGGCTGCTGGAGGAGCGGGACGGCGGCCACCGGTTCACCCTCCTCGGACGCGAGGTCTTCGTGCGGGTGGCGGTCCCCGACGCGTACGCGCCCGAGGTCAACGCCCTGGTCGACCTCGCCGGCGCGGTGCGGGAGGCCGTCCCGGAGAAGCCTCTGTGACGTCCCGGCGCGTCCGCTCCGGACCCGCGCTCCCCTCACGGGCCCGCGCCCCGCGCCGCCGGGGCGACCGGGTCAGCGCAGGCCGGTCGGGCGGCGCAGGGCGGCCCTGATGAGGCGGTCGACCAGCTCGGGGTAGCCGACTCCGCTGGCCTCCCACATCCGCGGGTACATGGAGATGGGCGTGAAGCCGGGCATCGTGTTGATCTCGTTGATGACGAACTCGCCGCTGTCCAGCAGGAAGAAGTCCGCGCGGACCAGTCCCTCGCAGGAGGCCGCGTCGAAGGCGCGCACCGCCAGCTCCTGGACCTCGCGGGTCTGCTCCCCGGTCAGCGGGGCGGGCACCAGTCCCTCGGCCGAGTCGATGTACTTCGCCTCGAAGTCGTAGAAGTCGTGGGCCGTGGCCGGCGGGATCTCGGCCGGAAGGCTGGCGCGCGGGCCGTCCTCGAACTCCAGGACGCCGCACTCGATCTCACGGCCGCGCAGCAGCGACTCGACGATGATCTTGGGGTCGTGGCGCCGCGCCTCGGCGATCGCCTCGTCCAGGCCCGACAGGTCCTCGACCTTGGTGATGCCGAAGGAGGACCCGGCCCGGGCGGGCTTGACGAAGACCGGCCAGCCGTGGTCGGCGGCGAAGTCCACGACCCTCTTCCGCGCGGCCTTCTCGTCCTGCTCCCACTCGCGCGGCCTGACCACCGTGTAGGGACCGACGGGCAGCCCGAAGGAGGTGAAGACCCGCTTCATGTACTCCTTGTCCATGCCGACCGCCGAGGCCAGCACGCCCGAGCCGACGTAGGGCACTCCGGCCAGGTCCAGCAGGCCCTGGAGCGTGCCGTCCTCGCCGTACGGGCCGTGCAGCATGGGGAAGACGACGTCGACCTCCCCGAGCACCTTGGGCACCGAGCCCGGCTCGCTGTAGACGACCTCGCGGTTGTGCGGCTCGAAGGGCAGCAGCACGGAGCCGGTGTCGGACTCGGCGAGCTGCTCCACGCTCGGCAGCGCGCGGTCGGCGATCGCCATGCGCTCGGGGTCGTCGGCGGTCAGCGCCCAGCGGCCGTCGGCGGTGATGCCGATGGGCAGGACGTCGTAGGCGCTGCGGTCGATGGCGCGCAGTACGGCGCCCGCGGTGACCACGGAGATCCCGTGTTCGGAGCTGCGGCCGCCGAAGACGACGGCGACGCGCGGCCGCCGGCCGGCCGGCGGGGGCGTCTGGGGGCCTGGGGGGAAGGACTGGCTGCTCATATCCGGGCGAGATTACCTGACGTGACGGTGGCGGGCGGTCAGCGGCGCTCGGCCTTGGCGCTGCGCGACATCAGTTCCTTGAGGGCGACCAGCGGCGGCTTGCCGTCGTGGACGATGTCGACGACGGTCTCGGTGATGGGCATGTCGACGTCGTGCCGCCGGGCCAGGTCCAGCACCGATTCGCAGGACTTGACGCCCTCGGCGGTCTGCCGGGTCGCCGCGACGGTCTCCGCCAGGGTCATGCCCCTGCCGAGGTTGGCGCCGAAGGTGTGGTTGCGCGACAGCGGCGAGGAGCAGGTGGCGACCAGGTCTCCCAGACCCGCCAGGCCCGCGAAGGTGTGCGCGTCGGCGCCCATGGCCAGACCGAGCCGGGTGGTCTCGGCCAGGCCGCGGGTGATCAGCGAGGCCTTGGCGTTGTCGCCCAGGCCCATGCCGTCGGCGATGCCGACCGCCAGCGCGATGACGTTCTTCACCGCCCCGCCCAGTTCGCAGCCGACGACGTCGGTGTTGGTGTAGGGGCGGAAGTAGGGGGTGTGGCAGGCGGCCTGGAGTCTGCGGGCCACCTCCTCGTCGCGGCAGGCGACGACGGAGGCGGCGGGCTGCCGCTCGGCGATCTCGCGGGCCAGGTTGGGGCCGGACAGCACGGCGATCCGGTCCGGGCCGGCCCCTGCGACCTCCTCGATCACCTCGCTCATCCGCTTGGCGGTGCCGAGTTCGACGCCCTTCATCAGGGAGACGAGCACGGTGTCCGGCGGCAGCAGCGGCCGCCACGCCGAGAGGTTGCCGCGCAGGGTCTGGGAGGGCACGGCCAGCACCGCGAACCGGGCCCCGGCCGCGGCCTCGGCGGGGTCGGTGGTGGCGCGCACGGCCTCGGGGAGGACGACCCCCGGCAGGTAGTCGGGGTTGGTGCGGGTGGTGTTGACCGCCTCGGCCAGCTCCGCGCGGCGGCCCCACAGGGTCACCTCGCAGCCGGCGTCGGCGAGCACCATCGCGAAGGCGGTGCCCCAGGATCCGGTGCCGTAGACGGCGACTCGCGTCACGCGCTCTCTCCCTCGGCTGCCGCGCGGCCGACGGTGTTCAGGCCGGCGGCGTTCTCCTCACCGGCGCCGCGCCCCGCGGGCTCGCCGCCCGCGGCCGCCCTCGCGGCTGTCTCGCGGCGGCGGCCCTGCGCGAGCGCCCGGCGGCGGTCGTATCGCTGGGCGGGCGCGGGCTCGCCGCGCACCTCGGCCAGCAGTTGCGTGATCGCGTCCATGATGACGTCGGTGACCTCGCGCAGCAGTTCCGCGGTGGGTTCGCGGTCGTAGAACCGCGACAGGTCGACGGGCGGCCCGGCCAGCACCTTCAGCGTCCTGCGCGGGAAGAGCCGGATCTTCTTGATCCCCGCGTACGGCGGCACGGCCTCGTTGGCGCCCCACTGCGCGACGGGGATGACGGGCGCCCTGGTGAGCAGGGCGACGCGGGCGGCGCCGGTCTTGCCCTCCATCGGCCACATGTCCGGGTCGCGGGTGAGGGTGCCCTCGGGGTAGAACGCCACGCACTCGCCCCTGTCGATCGCCTCGACGGCGGCGCGGAAGGCGCTCACGGCGTCCGCGGTCTCGCGGTAGACGGGGATCTGCCCGGTGCCGCGCATCACCGCGCCGACGAATCCGCCCTTGAACAGGGAGTCCTTGGCCAGGAAACGGGGGACGCGGCCGGTGTTGTACTGGTAGTGGGCGTAGGAGAGGGGGTCCAGATAGGAGTTGTGATTCACCACGGTGATGAATCCGCCCTCTTCCGGAATATGCTCCATTCCGCGCCAGTCCCGCTTGAACAGCACCACCAGGGGCGGTTTCGCCAAAACCGCGGCAAAGCGGTACCAGAAGCCGATTCTGCGGCGGGACACCCGGACACCATCTCCTCTTGCCTGCTGCGGCACACGCGCCGCCGGGAACAACCGCACAAGTGTCGCCCCGGGCCGTCGCCCTGTCGAGCACACCGTAACCCCGCAAAGCCCCGGGCGGCTCCGGCGGTGGGTGAGAATGGTGCCGATGCATCGCGACGACACGGCGCAGGCCGCGGCGGCCCGGGGCTGGACCCTGCTGGTGCCCCTCAAGCCCCTGGCGCTGGCGAAGAGCAGGCTGGTCCCGGCGGCCGGGAGGGAGCTGCGGTCCGGGCTGGCCCTGGCCTTCGCCCAGGACACCGTCGCCGCGGCGCTGGGCTGTCCGGCGGTGGAGGATGTGGTGATCGTCACGGACGATCCGCACGCGGGGGCGGAACTGGCCGCTCTGGGGGCGCGGATCGTGCCGGACGCGCCGGGTGCCGGGCTGAACGCCGCGCTGGAGCACGGTGAGGCGGTCGTACGGCCGGAGCGCCCCGGCGCTCCGGTGGCCGCGCTGAACGCCGACCTGCCCGCACTGCGTCCCGCGGAGCTGGCCCGGGTGCTGGACGCGGCGCGGGCGCATCGCCGGGCCTTCCTGGCCGACGCGGCCGGGATCGGCACCACGCTGCTCGCCGCGTCCGGCGGCGCGGCCCTGGCCCCGGCCTTCGGAGGCGCCTCGCGCGCCCGTCATCTGCGCTCCGGCGCCGTGGAGATCACGCTGTCCGGGGTGGACAGCGTCCGGCGGGACGTGGACACCGGTGCGGACCTGGCCGCGGCGCTGGCCCTGGGAGTGGGCCCGCACACGCTCAGAACGTCTGCAGCGTCACCAGCGTGATCCGGCGCCGCCCGCCCTCGGCGCCGGTCCCGGTCTCGGCCCCGTTCCCCGTCTCGGTCTCGATCCGCACCCGCTGGCCCGGGCGCAGCAGCCGCAGACCTCCCGCGTCGAACGCCTCGGCGTCGAAGGGAAGGGGCGTGCCGTCGTCGAGGAGCACGCTGCCGCTGCGGGTCGCGGGGTCATAGGTGTACGCGGTGGCCTGCATGGCGCCGAGCCTAGACGAGCCGGGCGGCCGGGCAGGGCGGACGGCCCGCCCGGCCCGGCCGGGCGGTGGCGCGGACGGGCCGGGTGCTCACGGACCGCGGCCCTCGAACGGACCGCGGGCCGGGCTCCCCTGGAGTCCGGCCCGGCGCGGTCACCGCATGTCCGTGTGCCCGGTTCACTTCCCGCGGGTCGCCGCCCTCTTGCGCGCCGAGGTCCTGCGGCCGGGGGCTTTCTTGGCCGGTGCCTTCTTGGCGACGGCCTTCCCGGCGCTCTTCTTTCCCGTGGTCTTCTTGGCCGTGGTCTTCTTCGCCGCCGTCTTCTTCGCCGGGGTGGCCTTGGCCGTGGTCTTCTTCGCGGTGGTCTTCTTGGCCGCGGCCTTCTTCGTCGCCGCCGCCGTGGTCTTCTTCGCCGGGGCCGCCTTCTTGGCCGCGGCCTTCTTCGCGGCCGCCTTGCGGGTGGTGGCGCCGGTCCCGCCCGAGAGGCTGCCCTTGGGAGCCTTCTTCACGGCCACCTCGCCGCCCTTGGGGAGTTTCTTGGCGCCGCTGACCAGGTCCTTGAAGCCCTGGCCGGCACGGAAACGCGGAACGGAGGTCTTCTTGACCCTGACGCGCTCGCCGGTCTGCGGGTTGCGGGCGTAGCGGGCCGGACGCTCCACCTTCTCGAACGAGCCGAAACCGGTGACCGAGACCCGGTCGCCGGCGACGACCGCGCGGACGATCGCGTCCAGCACCACGTCGACCGCGTCGGCGGCCTGCTGTCGTCCGCCGAGCTTGTCGGCAATTGCTTCAACGAGCTGCGCCTTGTTCACGTCTTCCCCTTCGGAGGCATTGCCGGAACGAATCTGTCCAAGCTTTTTCGCACGTTAGGCAGATATTTACCGCAAATCAAACGCGAAACGTGCGAATCACCCTTGTGTCGCAACGAAATAGACCATCACGCACTTCGATCCACGCGCCGGTCTTCCCGTTCTCCGGGGAAGGGGCCGTTACCCGCCTCGATGTCCTCCACCAGACACTCCAGCCGTCGCGCCGCGCCGGCCAGGTCGTGCTTCGCCGCCGCCGTGACGGCCAGGAGCCTGCGGGAGAGCGCCGCCCGTACGTCATCGGGCACTTGCAGCGCGCGCACCATGGCGTGCGCCTCCTTCAGTCGGACGGCGACGAGGTCGTAGAGGGGGAGTTGGCCGTCGCTTTCCATGTTCCGATTGTGCCATTGGAGGTGAGTTGTCACCCCGGTCGGCCCCAACACGCCGCGGACGGACACGTACGGGTGAGGCAACTGCGCGACGCGGGGCGGGATTTGCCCTCCCCTCTGTCCCCGCCCGTACGCCCGAGCGCCCCCGGCTCGTGGAGCCGGGGGCGCTCGAAAAGTGCGCGGCGGGCGCCCGCCGCACCGGGCGGACGCCGGACGTCAGGGCGCCAGGGCGCCAGGGCACCGGTGCGTCAGACGGCGAGCGTCTGCGGTTTGAAGGAGGGGCGCTTCGCCTCGTAGGCGGCGATGTCCTCCTCGTGGCGCAGGGTGATGCTGATGTCGTCCAGCCCCTCCAGCAGCCGCCAGCGGGCGTTCTCGTCCAGTTCGAAGTCCGCCTCGACGCCGGGCGCGGTGACCTTGCGTTCCACCAGGTCGACGGTGATCTCGGCCGTCGGGTCGGCCTCCGTCAGCTCCCACAGCGCGTCCACGGTCCGCTGCGGCAGGACGACGGTCAGCAGGCCGTTCTTCAGCGAGTTGCCGCGGAAGATGTCGGCGAAGCGGGAGGAGATCACGGCCTTGAAGCCGTAGTTCTGCAGCGCCCAGACGGCGTGCTCGCGCGAGGAGCCGGTGCCGAAGTCGGGTCCGGCCACCAGCACGGTGGCGCCCTGCCGCTCCGGCCGGTTGAGCACGAACTCCCCGTCCTTGCGCCAGGCCTCGAACAGACCGTCCTCGAAGCCGTCGCGGGTGACCTTCTTCAGCCAGTGCGCGGGGATGATCTGGTCGGTGTCGACGTTGGAGCGGCGCAGCGGGACGGCGCGGCCGGTGTGGGTGGTGAAGGCTTCCATGGCTTTCCTCAGACTCCCGCGAGCTCGGTTGCGTCGGACAGGTCGGCGGGCGAGGCCAGGTGGCCCAGGACCGCGGTGGCGGCGGCCACCTGCGGGGAGACCAGATGGGTACGGCCGCCCTTGCCCTGCCTGCCCTCGAAGTTGCGGTTGGAGGTGGACGCGGCGCGCTCGCCGGGCTTGAGCTGGTCGGGGTTCATTCCCAGGCACATCGAGCAGCCCGCGTGCCGCCACTCGGCGCCGGCCTCCGTGAACACCTTGTCCAGACCCTCCTCGACGGCCTGGAGCGCCACCCGTACCGAGCCGGGCACCACCAGCATCCGCACCCCGTCGGCGACCTTCCGCCCCCGGAGCAGGGCGGCGGCCGCGCGCAGGTCCTCGATGCGGCCGTTGGTGCACGAGCCGACGAACACGGTGTCCACGGCGATCTCGCGCAGCGGCTGCCCGGCGGCCAGCCCCATGTACTTCAGCGCGTTCTCGGCGGCCAGCTTCTCGCTGGGATCGGTGAAGGAGGCCGGGTCCGGCACGCTCGCGCTCAGCGGCGCGCCCTGGCCGGGGTTGGTGCCCCAGGTCACGAACGGCGCCAGCTCGGACGCCTCGATGACCACCTCGTGGTCGAAGACGGCGTCGTCGTCGGTGCGCAGGGTCCGCCAGTACTCCACGGCCGCGTCCCAGTCGGCGCCCTTCGGCGCGTGCTCGCGCCCGGCGAGATAGGCGAAGGTGGTCTCGTCCGGGGCGATCATGCCCGCGCGGGCGCCGGCCTCGATGGACATGTTGCAGATGGTCATCCGCGCCTCCATCGACAGCTTCTCGATGGCCTCGCCGCGGTACTCGATCACATAGCCCTGCCCGCCGCCGGTGCCGATCCGGGCGATGATCGCCAGGATGAGGTCCTTGGCGGTCACCCCCTCGGGCAGCTCGCCGTTGACCGTGATCGCCATGGTCCTGAAGGGCGCCATCGGCAGGGTCTGGGTGGCCAGGACGTGCTCGACCTGGCTGGTGCCGATGCCGAACGCCAGCGCGCCGAAGGCGCCGTGCGTGGAGGTGTGGCTGTCGCCGCAGACCACCGTCATGCCCGGCTGGGTCAGTCCCAGCTGCGGTCCCACGACGTGGACGACGCCCTGCTCGACATCGCCCAGCGGGTGCAGCCGCACCCCGAAGTCCGCGCAGTTCTTGCGCAGCGTCTCCAGCTGGGTGCGCGAGACGGGGTCGGCGATGGGCTTGTCGATGTCGAGGGTGGGGGTGTTGTGGTCCTCGGTGGCGATGGTGAGGTCGGTGCGCCGCACCCGGCGTCCGCTCTTGCGCAGCCCGTCGAACGCCTGGGGGCTGGTGACCTCGTGCAGCAGGTGCAGGTCGATGTAGAGGAGGTCGGGCTCGCCTTCCGCGCGCCGGACGACGTGGTCGTCCCAGACCTTCTCCGCGAGTGTCCGTCCCATCGCTTTCCCTCCGACCGGCCGCACTGCCGGCCTCGTCTCGACATCCGTGCCGCCGTCCCCGCACGAGCGGGGTGGCGACTGTCACCCCAGCTTGGCGGGTTCCCGGGGAAATTGAACTTGCGTTTCGTAATGTGAGACGCGAATATCGTTGCATGGACAACTCTAGCGGCGTCGGCGTACTCGACAAGGCGGCTCTGGTATTGAGCGCTCTGGAGTCCGGTCCGGCCACCCTCGCCGGGCTGGTCGGAGCGACCGGGCTCGCGCGCCCCACGGCGCACCGGCTCGCGGTGGCACTGGAACACCACCGCTTCGTGGCCCGCGACATGCAGGGCCGTTTCATCCTGGGTCCGCGCCTGGCCGAGCTGGCCGCCGCCGCGGGCGAGGACAGGCTGCTCGCCTCGGCGGGTCCGGTGCTCACGCACCTGCGCGACGTCACCGGGGAGAGTGCCCAGCTCTACCGCCGCCAGGGAGACATGCGCATCTGCGTCGCCGCGGCGGAACGGCTGTCCGGACTGCGGGACACCGTGCCGGTCGGCTCCACCCTCCCGATGAAGGCCGGCTCCGCGGCCCAGGTCCTGATGGCCTGGGAGGAGCCGGAGCGGCTGCACCGCGGACTGCAGGGCGCCCGCTTCACGGCGACGGCCCTCTCGGGTGTGCGGCGGCGCGGCTGGGCCCAGTCCATCGGCGAACGCGAGCCCGGCGTCGCCTCGGTCTCGGCTCCGGTACGCGGTCCGTCCAACCGCGTGGTGGCCGCGGTGTCGGTCTCGGGCCCGATCGAGCGCCTGACCCGCCACCCCGGCCGGATGCACGCCCAGGCGATCGTGGAGGCCGCCGGCCGCCTCACCGAGGCCCTGCGCCGCAACGGCGGCTGAACGCCGGACGGATCGGGGCCCGGCCGCCGGGCCCCGCCGGGGCGACGCGGACACAGGTGGAGACGCAGACGCAACGGAGAAGGCCCTCCGCCGAAGCGGAGGGCCTTTCCTCGTCCGTACCCCCGACCGGATTCGAACCGGCGCTACCGCCTTGAGAGGGCGGCGTGCTAGGCCGCTACACAACGGGGGCCCCAGCAGCGGTCCCGAAGGACCGAGTACCCCCGACCGGATTCGAACCGGCGCTACCGCCTTGAGAGGGCGGCGTGCTAGGCCGCTACACAACGGGGGCTTGGATCTCGCTGGGAAGATCGCGCTGGGGTACCAGGACTCGAACCTAGACTAACTGAACCAGAATCAGTCGTGCTGCCAATTACACCATACCCCACCGGAACTCAAGCTCTTGCGGAACTTTTCGTCCTGGTGACCGCCTTGCGTCTCCGGCCTTTCGGCCCGTTCCGCCTGGCGACGGGAAGAACATTACCCGATCGAAGCCCGTGCTCCAAAACGAGTTCCCGCCGGGTCGCCGGCTGCCGGGAACACCCGCCACCGGCACCGCTCCCGTACGGAACGTGACCACGGCGGCCGCTCCGGCGCAAGCGCCGTGCCGCCGGTGAGGCCGGGCCCGGCGGGCGAAGACGGGGCATACCGCTGCCCCAGGCCCCTGTGGCCGCTCCCGAAGGAGCGGCCACAGCCGTTGACGCCCCCGTTCCCGGTGTTCGCACCGGGAACGGGGGGCGTCATGGACGGCTCACGCCTGTGCGGCGGCGGTCTCCAGCTTGGTCAGGGCGGCGTCCACGCGGGCCAGGGTGCGCTCCCGGCCCAGGACCTCCAGGGACTCGAACAGGGGCAGCCCGACGGTGCGTCCGGTGACCGCCACACGGACCGGGGCCTGGGCCTTGCCCAGCTTCAGCCCGTGCTCCTCGCCGGCGGCCAGGACGGCCGCCTTGAGGGCCTCGGCGTTCCACTCGGCCTCGGCGAGCTTGGCCCGCGCGGTGCGCAGCAGGGCGTCCGCGCCGGGCTTCATGGCCTTGTTCCAGGCCGCCTCGTCCTCGACCGGCTCGTCCAGGAAGAGGAAGTCGACGTTGGCGGTGATGTCGGACAGGACCGTCAGGCGGGTCTGTGCCAGGGGCGCGAGCGCCTCGAAGGCGGCGCGGTCGAAGCTCTCGGGCGTCCACGGCGCGTGCGGGGCGGTCAGCCACGGCTCGCAGCGGGCGACGAACTCCTTGGTGTCCAGGTCCCGGATGTGGACGGCGTTGATGGCCTCGCACTTCTTGAGGTCGAAGCGTGCCGGGTTGGCGTTGACGTCGCCGATCTCGAAGGCGGCGACCATCTCCTCCAGCGAGAAGATGTCGCGGTCCTCGGCGATCGACCAGCCCAGCAGGGCGAGGTAGTTGAGCAGGCCCTCGGGGAGGAAGCCGCGCTCGCGGTAGAGGTTGAGCGAGGACTGCGGGTCGCGCTTGGAGAGCTTCTTGTTGCCCTCTCCCATCACGTACGGCAGGTGCCCGAATCGCGGGGTGCTCCCGTTGCCCACTCCGATCTCCGCCAGCGCCCGGTACAGCGCGATCTGGCGCGGTGTGGAGGAGAGCAGGTCCTCGCCGCGCAGGACGTGGGTGATCTCCATCAGGGCGTCGTCGACCGGGTTGACCAGCGTGTACAGCGGGGCGCCGTTGGCGCGGACGATGCCGTAGTCGGTGACGTTCTCCGGGGTGAAGGTCAGCTCGCCGCGGACCAGGTCGGTGAAGGTGATCGTCTCGTCCGGCATCCGGAAGCGGACGATCGAGGCGCGGCCCTCGGCCTCGTACGCGGCCTTCTGCTCCTCGGTGAGGGTGCGGCACTTGCCGTCGTAGCCGGAGGGCTTCCCGGCCGCGCGGGCGGCCTCGCGGCGCTCCTCCAGCTCCTCGGCGGTGCAGTAGCAGCGGTAGGCGTGGCCGGCCTCCATCAGCTTCCGCGCGACGTCGGCGTAGACGTCCATGCGCTGCGACTGGCGGTAGGGGGCGTACGGGCCGCCGACCTCGGGGCCCTCGTCCCAGGTCAGGCCCAGCCAGCGCATCGACTCCAGCAGCAGCTCGTAGGACTCCTCGGAGTCGCGGGCAGCGTCGGTGTCCTCAATGCGGAAGACCAGGGTGCCGCCGTGGTGCCGGGCGAACGCCCAGTTGAACAGGGCGGTGCGGACCAGGCCCACATGGGGGTTGCCGGTCGGCGAGGGACAGAACCGTACGCGTACGTCAGATGCGCTAGCCACGCTTGATCACCTTGTTGGTGAGAGTGCCGATGCCTTCGATGGTGACGGCGACCTCGTCGCCGACGTTGATGGGGCCGACGCCCGCCGGGGTGCCGGTGAGGATGACGTCCCCGGGGAGCAGGGTCATCGCCTCGGTGATGTGGACGACCAGGTCCTCCACCGAGCGGACCATCTGGCCGGTGCGGCCGAGCTGGCGCTGCTCGCCGTTGACGGTGCACATGACGGCCAGGTCCGCCGGGTCCACGTCGGTGACCACCCACGGGCCCAGCGGGCAGGAGCTGTCGAAGCCCTTGGCCCGGGCCCACTGGGACTCGGTGCGCTGGACGTCGCGGGCGGTGACGTCGTTGGCGCAGGTGTAGCCGAGGATCACGTCCGCCACCCGCTCCCGGGGCACCTGGCTGCACATCCGGCCGATGACCACGGCCAGCTCGGCCTCGTGGTGCACCTCGCGGGAGAAGGACGGGTAGACGATCGGGTCGCCGGGGCCGATCACCGAGGTGGAGGGCTTGAAGAACGCGACCGGCACCTCGGGGACCCCGCCCCCCATCTCCGCGGCGTGCTCGGCGTAGTTGCGGCCGATGGCCACCACCTTGTTCGGCAGCACGGGCGGCAGCAGCCGCACCTTGTCCAGGGGGACCCTCTTGCCCGAGCGCTCGAACTCGGCGAAGGGGTGGCCCTTGATGATGTCGAGGACGAGGCCGTCGCCGCTGGTGGCGTCCCCTTCCACGACTCCGAACGCGACGTTGCCGTCGATGGAGAATCTGGCGATGCGCACGGGTGGTGCTGCCCCTCGTTGATCGCGGGTGGGAGATGACACTCAAGGGTAAGCCCCGCACACTCGCGGTGTGCGGGGCCCTGCCGTGCGCATGTGTGGAGGTGTCGCTCCGGGGTAGCGATGGGAAGCGGGGAGAAGAGTCTCCCGGCCGCCCGGCTCGGACGTGTTCAGCGCAGACGTGCCATGAGCGCGTGCTCGACCAGCGTGATCAGCGCGCTCTTCGCCTCCGCCCGGTGCCGCGCGTCGGTGGTGATGATCGGCGCGTCCGGACCGATCTGCAGCGCCTCGCGCACCTCGTCCGGCGTGTACGGCTGGTGCCCGTCGAAACCGTTGAGCGCGATCACGAACGGCAGACCCGAGTTCTCGAAGTAGTCCACCGCCGGGAAGCAGTCCGCCAGCCGGCGAGTGTCCACCAGCACCACCGCGCCGATCGCACCGCGCACCAGATCGTCCCACATGAACCAGAACCGGTCCTGGCCCGGCGTACCGAACAGGTACAGGATCAGGTCCTGGTCCAGCGTGATGCGGCCGAAGTCCATCGCCACCGTGGTGGTGGTCTTGTCGGCGGTGTGCGTCAGGTCGTCGATTCCGGCGGACGCGGCGGTCATCACGGCTTCGGTGCGCAGCGGGTTGATCTCCGACACGGCGCCCACGAAGGTCGTCTTGCCCACGCCGAACCCGCCCGCCACCACGATCTTCGCGGAGGTGGTGGAGCGGGTTGCACCGCTAGAGCTTGCGAAGTCCACTGAGCACCCTTTCGAGCAGTGTCACATCTGGCTGGCCACCGGGCTCGCTGCTGCTGCCCGGCTGGTGAATGGCGACGAGGCCGGCCTCGGCCAGGTCGGCCACGAGGATACGGGCGACGCCCAAGGGAATGGAGAGAAGTGCGGAGATCTCGGCAACCGATTTGATCTCGTAACACAGATGGCAGATCCGCTGGTGCTCCGGGAGCTGCCCCTGGAGCTGTGCGGGCTGCGCGGTGGTGTGCACCAGCGCCTCGATGGCGAGCTGGTAGCGCGGCCGGGTACGGCCCCCGGTCATGGCGTACGGCCGCACCAGCGGCGACGACCCGCCGCTGTCGTCGGCCGCCTGCCGGGCTCGGCGGGGCCGCGGGGGCTCCTCGGCCTGCCTCGGGTGGGGAGGACGAGGAGTGTGGGGCTGCTGAGGCTGCTGGTACTGGGGGTACTGCTGCGGCCCGGGCTGGGAGTGGGATTCCTGCCAGTGCTGCCCGCTGGGGGCGGAGGGGAAGTTGTAGCGCTTCATGGGCGGGTCGTGCTGCGGCTGAGACTGGTGCTCACCGCCGTAGGGACCGCCTGGGGGCGTTGCCACGTCTCCTCCTCCACTGCCTGATGTCACTCGGGCCGCCGTCTTCCGTGTGCCGCTAGCCCACCGCGTCCCCGCACCTTATGGCGCGGAGACGCGATACGCACGGCCTGTATTGCTAGTTGAGCAGACTTCCCTGCAGCTCGGCGCGGAGGTCCGGCGTCAGCACCGTACCCGCGCGATCCACCAGCAGGGCCATCTCGTACCCGACCAGACCGATGTCCGCCTCCGGATGCGCCAGCACCGCCAGCGAGGAGCCGTCCGAGATCGACATGATGAAGAGGAACCCCCGCTCCATCTCCACCACCGTCTGGTTCACCGCACCCCCCTCGAAGATGCGCGACGCACCGGCGGTCAGCGAGGTCAGCCCCGACGCGACCGCCGCCAACTGATCGGCACGGTCCCGCGGGAACCCCTCGGACATGGCCAGAAGGAGGCCGTCGGCGGAGACCACCACCGTGTGCGACACCCCCGGGGTGTTGTCCACGAAGTTGGTGATCAACCAGTTCAGGTTCTGCGCCGCCTGGCTCATCGGGCTCACACTAACGCTCCTGATCGTAGGTGCTGCCGGGGCCGAAGCCCGGTCGGTCATTCTGGGTGTTGTCCGAGCCGCCCGCGGTGCGTCCCCGCCGGACGCCGCGGTGCAGGTTGCTCAGCCTGCCGCGGACGTCCTCCGGGTTGCGGGAGACCTGGGCCCCCTCCTGGGGTGTCTGCTCCGCGGCGCCCTCGACCAGGTTGGCCCTGGGCACGCGGCGGGGCAGACCGGAAGGGGTGACTCCGCCGGCCTTGGGGTCGCGGAGCCCCTCCGCCCGCTGCCAGCGCTCGTCGTTCGCCGTGCGCCAGCCGGAATCGTCGGAACGATCCGCCTGCCGGGGCACCTCCGGAGATTCCGCTTGCGGCTGGTACTGCGGGGCCGGGACTTCCTCGGGCTGCTGCCTCCGCGACTCCCGGCGCGGGAGTCCTGCGCCGGTCACAGTGGGGGAAGCATCCGAAGTCCGCCCCGGTCGATCGAAGCCTACGCGTTCGCGGCCGTCTTCGGGAGCGCTGGGGAAGGATTCCGTTTCCGTATCCCGGAGGGGCCCCTGTCCGGCGCCGTAGCCGTTCCCGTCATAGCCGTTACCGTCGTACCCGGCTCCGTAGTCCGGCCGGTACTCCTCCTGGTAATCCTGGCCGTATCCACCGCTGTGCCGGTACTGCTGCCCGTACTCGTCCTGGTACCCCTGGCCGTATCCCGTCTCCTGCCCGTAGGGGGTGGCCTCCGGGAATCCGGCCTGTGAGCCGTACTGGCCGGTCTGCTCGGGGTCGTAGGGGGCCTGCTGGGAGGCGTACTGCTCCTGGGCGTTCCGCCCGTCGCCGTAGTCGCCCTCCTGCCGCTGGTACTGGGGCTGCTGGGACTCCAGCGCCGCACGCCGCTCCTCGCGCGTCAGCGAACGCCCGACCGGGTCGTGCTGGGGGGAGTCGTCCTGCGAACCGGCCTGGGATCCGTAGCGGGAGTCGTCGAAGCCCAGATCGGCGGCGGAGAGCTGCCGCTGCTGGTTGTGGTGCGCGGGCTGGGCCGCGTTCGGCTGCTCCGGGACGATCCGGGAGACGGTGAAGTCCTCCTCGATCTCGTCCTGGCCGCCGCCGCCGTGCGTGATCTCCTCCGGGAGCATGACCAGCGAGGTGGTGCCCGCCTGCTCGCCGGAGGGGCGCAGCTGGACGCGGATGCCGTGCCGGCTGGCCAGCCGGCCGACCACGAACAGGCCCATGCGCTGGGAGATGGCCGCGTCCACCGTCGGCGGGTTGGCCAGCTTGTGGTTGATGTCGGCGAAGTCCTCGGGGGTCAGGCCGATGCCCTTGTCGTGGATCTCGATCATCACCCGGCCGTCGGGCAGCCTGGTCGCGGTGACCCGGACCTTGGTCTGCGGCGAGGAGAACGAGGTGGCGTTCTCCAGCAGCTCGGCCAGCAGGTGCACCAGGTCGGTGACGACGGCGCCGTGGATCTCGCTCTCGGAGACACCGGACAGCTCGATGCGCTCGTAGTCCTCCACCTCGGAGGAGGCGGCGCGCAGCACGTCCACCAGCGGCACCGGCTGGGTCCAGCGGCGGCCGGGCTCCTCGCCCGCGAGGACCAGCAGGTTCTCGCCGTTGCGGCGCATACGGGTCGCCAGGTGGTCCAGCTTGAAGAGGTTCTCCAGCTGGTCCGGGTCGGCCTCGTTGTTCTCCAGGTCCGTGATGAGGGCGAGCTGGCCCTCGATGAGGCCCTGGTTGCGGCGCGAGAGGTTGGTGAAGATGGCGTTGACGTTCCCCCGCAGCAGCGCCTGCTCGGCGGCGAGGCGGACCGCCTCGCGGTGGACCTGGTCGAAGGCGCGGGCGACCTCGCCGATCTCGTCGCGGCTGTTGATCGGGATGGGCTTGACGCGGGTGTCGACCTTGCCCGGGTCGGTGCGGGAGAGCTGGTCGACCAGCATCGGCAGCCGCTGCTGGGCGATGTCGAAGGCGGCGGTGCGCAGCCTGCGCATGCTGCTGCTCATCGAGCGGGCCATCATCCCGGCGATCACGAAGGCGATCACCAGGGCGGCGAGCACGATGACGGAGTTGACGATGGCGTCCCGCTTGGCGTCCGAGGCGATCTGGGCCGTCTCGTTCACCGCCCGGTCGGTGAGTTCCTTCTCCACCTCGCGGTAGGCGTTGAACTTGGCGGTGGCCGCGGTGTACCAGTTCTCGGCGGTGATGCCGCCGGCCCGCAGCTTCTGGGGGGAGGTTCCGGAGGCGATGGCCTGGATCATCTTGTCGGTCGCGGGCGGGGCGGTGAAGTCCCGTCCGGCGGCCTCGGCCTCCTCCTCGGCCTCGGCGAGCCGCTCACGGGCGTCGTCGCCGGCCTTGGCCATCTCCTCCTGCAGCAGCTCCCAGTCCTCCGGGGAGGAACCGCCGCGGTACTCCTCGACCGCGATGTTCTCCAGGTACGCGTAGGAGCTGAAGGCGGTGAGCTGCCGCTGCCTGTCCGCCGCGCCCGGACCGGGCTTGATCAGCAGGTGGGTGCCGATCGAGCGCTGCAGCGACTCGGCGGCCTTGGAGAGGGAGGCGGCGTAGACGCTGCGGCCGTAGGAGGTGATGTTGCCGGTGCCCAGGCCCAGTTCGTTGGAGAACTCCATCAGCGGGTGCTGGACCTGGACGTAGCCCTCCTCGGTCTCCACACCCTTCAGCCGGTCGGTGTAGGCGGCCTGCCGCAGTTCCTCGAGCTTCGGCTCCACCTTCTGGAAGGCGTCGAGGCGGCGTTTGAGGTTCTGGTGGTCTGGCATCTGGTCGACGCGGCGGTAGAACTCCTCGCGCGCGGCGTCGGTGACCCCGCGCACCTCCTGGATCACCGGGTCTTCGGTCTTGCCCTGCAGCAGCGGCGCGGCGGTGCGGTCGCGCTCGTCGATCAGGGCGTGGCCGTACGTGGCGGCGGCGCGGACCAGTTCCGCGGTGCGGTTGGCCTCCTCCGCCTCGTTCAGCGTGTCCAGGGAGTCCTGCACCCGGAAGCCGCCGAAGACCAGGGCGACGAGCACGGGGATGAGGAGAATGGCGTTCAGTCTGGTGGCCACGCGCCAGTTGCGCACCGCGAACCGGCCGCCGCTGCCCGACTCCCCGCCGTTTCCGGGCAGGTCGGAGTGCGCCTCCACGGCGCGCTGCGGCGGCGTGAAGTTGCCACGCGGCTCCCCGGGCGGGGAGCTCGGATTGCTTCGCCTCACTCGACCAAACCTCTCGGCTTCAGCCCATCGTCTTCGATGAAACCGTAACTACTGCTGAGTTCAGCGAATTTCAGCACGGCAGACAGAAGCTTTCCAAACACCTGGACCAGTGGCGAATAACACGCGGACACCGGGGAGGAAAAGGGCATATGGTCCACAGATTGACGAAAGGCTGAAATTTTGTGCGCGCTGGGGAGCGAGGTGCTCGCGGCGAGTGGTATCCGCTCCGCAATTCTCTGTCGAAACGTTATGAAGGCCGGGACGGGCCGGGCGCGGGGCCCGGTCCGTCCCGGCTACTGATCCATAACCCGCTGTCGCCGTCGGCGACTTGTGCGATCCGGGCGGCCACCGTACGCAGGCCGGCCCGCCGTGCGCAGGCCGTGCCCGGATCAGCGCAGACGTGCCAGGAGCGCGTGCTCGACCAGCGTGATCAGCGCGCTCTTCGCCTCCGCCCGGTGCCGCGCGTCGGTGGTGATGATCGGCGCGTCCGGACCGATCTGCAGCGCCTCGCGTACCTCGTCCGGCGTGTACGGCTGGTGCCCGTCGAAACCGTTGAGCGCGATCACGAACGGCAGACCCGAGTTCTCGAAGTAGTCCACCGCCGGGAAGCAGTCCGCCAGCCGGCGAGTGTCCACCAGCACCACCGCGCCGATCGCACCGCGCACCAGATCGTCCCACATGAACCAGAACCGGTCCTGGCCCGGCGTACCGAACAGGTACAGGATCAGGTCCTGGTCCAGCGTGATGCGGCCGAAGTCCATCGCCACCGTGGTGGTGGTCTTGCCACCGGTGTGCGTCAGGTCGTCGATTCCGGCGGACGCGGCGGTCATCACGGCTTCGGTGCGCAGCGGGTTGATCTCCGACACGGCGCCCACGAAGGTCGTCTTGCCCACGCCGAACCCGCCCGCCACCACGATCTTCGCGGAGGTGGTGGCACGCGGCGAGGAGGCCCCGTAGGCGGCCTGCGGGCTAGAGCTTGCGAAGTCCACTGAGCACCCTTTCGAGCAGTGTCACATCCGGTGCGCCACCGGGCTCGCTGCTGCTGCCCGGCTGGTGGATCGCCACCATCCCGGCCTCGGCCAGGTCGGCGACGAGAATACGGGCCACTCCCAGGGGTATGGCGAGCAGCGCCGAGATCTCCGCCACCGACTTGACCTCCTGGCACAGGTGGCAGATCCGCTGGTGCTCCGGGAGCAGGCCCATGAGCTGCGCCGGGTCGGCTGTGGTGCTCACCAGCGCCTCGATGGCGAGCTGGTAGCGCGGCCGGGTACGGCCCCCGGTCATGGCGTACGGCCGCACCAGCGGCTGGTCGCCCTCACCGCCGTACGGCGCGTGGTCGTTCAGGCCACCGTACGGACCGGGTGAGGCGGGCGGCGGGGTCATGGCTCCTCCGAGCGAGGCATGTGGTCAACGATGCGGACTGTAGTGCTCGTGTGGGGGGGGGAGCGCGGACTAGTTGAGCAGACTTCCCTGCAGCTCGGCGCGGAGGTCCGGCGTCAGCACCGTACCCGCGCGATCCACCAGCAGGGCCATCTCGTACCCGACCAGACCGATGTCCGCCTCCGGATGCGCCAGCACCGCCAGCGAGGAGCCGTCCGAGATCGACATGATGAAGAGGAACCCCCGCTCCATCTCCACCACCGTCTGGTTCACCGCACCCCCCTCGAAGATGCGCGACGCACCGGCGGTCAGCGAGGTCAGCCCCGACGCGACCGCCGCCAACTGATCGGCACGGTCCCGCGGGAACCCCTCGGACATGGCCAGAAGGAGGCCGTCGGCGGAGACCACCACCGTGTGCGACACCCCCGGGGTGTTGTCCACGAAGTTGGTGATCAACCAGTTCAGATTCTGCGCCGCCTGGCTCATCGGACTCAACTAACGCTCCTGCTGGTAGGTGGGGCCTGTACCGCGGCTGCCGCCGGCCTGGCCGCTTCCGGCCTGCCGGCCCTGCTGAATGCCTCGGCGGAGATTGGTCAGCCGGCCGCGTACGTCGTCGGGCGCACGCGAGACCTGCGGGCCGGTCGGTGTGGACGGCCGCTGCTGCGCGGTGCCCGCCACGAGGTTGGCGCGCGGCACGCGGCGGGGCAGACCGGAGGTGGTGACCCCGCCGGCGGCGGGCTGGCGGAGCTGTTCGGCCCGGCGCCAGCGCTCGTCGTTCGGGGTCTCCTGCCACCCGGCGCCGGCGTCGCCGGATCCGCCGGTGGACTGCCGCTGGGGTGCCGGCCGGGCGGGCCTCTCGGACCGCCGCGGGGCTGCCGGGCCGGACGCCCCCGGCGACGGGGACTCGCCCGACGACGCGGTCGCCGGAGCCTGCTGGGCGGCCTGCCGGGCGCTGAACCAGCTCGACTCCATCGACTCGAAGATCGGCGTGCGCTCGTCCGAACCCGTCGCGGCCGGGCTGCTGCCGGGCAGTTCGTAGGCGGAGGACTCGCGGGCGGTGGAGGCGCCCTGCCGGGGGACGGCGTACTGGCCGGTGTCCTGCGGGCTCTGGGGAGCCTGGGCGGCCGGGTACTGACCGGTCTCCTGGGGACCGCGCGGGAGGGCGTACTCGCCGGTGTGCTGCGGGCTCTGGGGCCGGGGGTACTGGTCGGTGTCCTGCGGACCGCGCGGGCCGCCCTGCGGCTCCACACGCGGAAGCTGGGCGGTCTCGCCGGGCCCGGCGGGCTGCTGCGGATAGGCGCCGGGGCCGCCCGGGCGGGCGAACTCCGAGGTGCTCTCCGCCTCCTCGTGACCGCGCGGCGCGTCGTGGGCCTCGTACCGGCCGGACGCCCGCTCGCCGCGACCTTCGGCCCAGCTGGGACGCCGTTCACCCGATCCGGCGGGCAGTTCGCCGGCGGAGACGCCGTCGTGCCGCTGCGGCGGCTGCTGGCCGGTGCGGGGCTCGGGACGCGCGCCGGGGCCGAAGGCGCCCGCGGCACCCGCGGGGACGCCCTCCGCGGGACGGACGGGCTGCCCGGGGCGGGACGGCTGTCCGGGGCCGGGACGGCCGGGTGCGCCGAAGCCCCCGCCCGCGGGACCGCCTGCGGGGCCTCCCGCCGCAGGACCGCCGGGGAGCGCGGCGCGCGAGGAGGGGCCGCCCTGGACCTGGTTGCGGGTGGGCAGCGCGCCGAGCCTGCTGGTACCGGCCGGCGCACCGCCGCCCTGCGGCTCGCGCCGCAGCGTGGCGGACGGACCGGCGCCCTGGCCGCCGTCGCCGGTGGGCTTCTTCTGCTGGCCGCCGCGCTGGGTGACGTCGACCGGGAGCATGACCAGCGCGGTCGTGCCGCCGGAGTCGGAGGGGCGCAGCTGGATGCGGATGCCGTGCCGCAGGGACAGGCGGCCGACCACGAACAGACCCATGCGGCGGGAGACCGAGACGTCGACCGTCGGGGGGTTGGCGAGCCGCTCGTTGATCGCCGCGAGGTCCTCGGGCGACAGCCCGATGCCGGTGTCGTGGATCTCGACCAGCACCCGCCCGTCGGGCAGCGCGTGGCCGGTGACCCGGACCTTGGTCTGCGGCGAGGAGAACGAGGTGGCGTTCTCCAGCAGCTCGGCCAGCAGGTGCACCAGGTCGTTGACGACCCGGCCGGCGACCTCGGTGGTGGGAACGGCGTTCAGCTCGATGCGCTCGTACTGCTCCACCTCGGAGGCGGCGGCGCGCAGCACGTCCACCAGCGGCACCGGGCGGGTCCAGCGGCGGCCGGGCTCCTCGCCCGCGAGGACCAGCAGGTTCTCGCCGTTGCGGCGCATACGGGTCGCCAGGTGGTCCAGCTTGAACAGGGAGGAGAGCTGGTCCGGGTCGGCCTCGCGGGACTCCAGCTCGGAGATGAGCGAGAGCTGACGCTGGATCAGGCCCTGGCTGCGGCGCGAGAGGTTGGTGAACATCGCGTTGACGTTCCCCCGCAGCAGCGCCTGCTCGGCGGCGAGGCGGACCGCCTCGCGGTGGACGTCGTCGAACGCCGCGGCCACCCGGCCGATCTCGTCGCGGCTGTGGACGCCGACGGACTCCACGGAGGTGTCGACGTCCTGCGGGTCGGCCTCGGAGAGCTGCTTGACCAGCTCGGGCAGGCGGCGGTGGGCCACGTCCTGCGCGGTGTCCTGCAGCCGGCGCAGCGAGCGGATCATGGAGCGGGCCACGACGAACGCGCCGACCAGCGAGATGCCGAGCACCAGCAGCACCAGGATGCCGTTGAAGAGGGCCGACTGCTGGGCCTCGGCCCGCAGCGTACGGGCCTGCTCGTCCATCTGCGTGAGCAGCGAGGCCTCGATCTTCCGCATCTGCTCGATCTTGACCTGGTCCTGGTCGAACCAGTCCAGGTAGGAGCGGTTCTCGCGCGAGATGCCCTTGGGGTCCTTCACCACACGCTCGGCGTACTCGTCGGCCGAGGTGATGTTGACGATGCCCTCGTCGAGCGGCTTGGTGAGCTCGGCCGCCTCGTTGTTGCCGTAGATGTCGTCGAAGCGCTTGCGGGCCGCGCTCTCGCTCTCCCAGGCGGTCCTGATGTACAGGTGGTCGTTGTCCGACAGCTTGGGGCCGTCCTCGCGGGCCAGACCGGCGCTGATGATCGCCCGCTGCATGGAGGCGTACTCCTTGGCGGAGGAGAACGCGGCCAGCGCACGGGTGCTCTGGATCATCTCCGGGTTGCTGGTGGCCTGCGCCATGTCCTGGGACAGGCTCAGCAGCGACTGGATCAGCTGGTTGTAGTCGTTGACCGTCTGCGAGATGTTGTCCGGGTTGTCGTACGCCCGCTCCCGGATGCTCTTGAGCCGGTTCAGCTGCCGGGTGATGTCCGTGATCGTGGCGCGGACGCCGGAGAGGAGCCCTGTGTCGGCCTCCTCGAGCGCGGGGGTGGCGTCGAAGAACGCCGCCTTGACCTGGTCGGTCTCCTCACGGGGGCCGACGACCGCGTCGTCCTTGGGGTTGCCGGTGCCGGTCAGGGGGCCGGCCGAGCGGTCCCGCTCCTCCTGGAGCGCCGTCGCCAGCTCGGTGGCGCGCTCGGTCATCTCCGTGAGGAGCTTCATGTTGTCGAGCTGGTCGACCTCGGCGAGCGAGTTGTTGATGCTCAGCGCGCCCAGCGAGGTGGCCGTGACGACCGGAAGGGCCAGCAGCGAGACCAGACGGGTGCTGATGCGCCAGTTGCGCAGGGCGAGACGGGAGCCCGTCGCAACGGGCTCCTTGGGCTTCGGGGCGCCCTCGGCCTCGCCGTCCGGTCGCGCCTTGGCGCGCTTGCCCTTGTCGGCGTCGAGGGCCTGCTCCCGGCCACCGCTCTCCTGGGCGCGCTGTGGCGAGGAGCCGCGGTCGGTCGCACCGCGCAGCTCCGGGTCCCCCACAGCGCTGCCATCCCTCTTGAAACGTCCCTGCACTAGCGTCGCAACCTCTGGACCAGGCGTCCCCCCGCGAACGGCGGAACGGTATCGAGTCGGGAAGGCCCGAAGGACCCCCCTGACGGTCGTGAGTGACCGGCGCGCCCCCAAGTCTCCGCCACGCGGCGCTCCTGTGCGCCCCTTGCGCGCCGGGTCGTCTCCTGCGGCGGTCCGTGGAATTCCAGCACAGTGCCGGATCTCCAACAAGGTCCGTGGATAAGGCTGTGACATGCGTGACGCTACGCAGATGGTCCATGGCGGAGGGTGTAGACGCATACGGCGCATCGCGGACTTTTGGCAGCTGGCGCCACACGTGAGCCGCTACAGTGCTCACTGCCCCGGTAGCGACACCGGAGGGCGGATCACCCGCTCGTGAGGCTTATGACCGTTTGGGATACCGCTCCTGACGGTCCGTTGTGCGGCTTTTGCCCGCCGTTCCGTGAGTAAAATCACAGACTGATCGTTATACGGGTCATCCCTGGAGGGGAACGGGCCCCTTACGCTCAGCTTTACACGAGGCATGTAAACGACAAGAAGGCGAGCGAGGCGGACTCGGTGAAGACCACGATGATCACGCGCAGTGTTGCCAACCCGCAGCGCACCACCCTGGCCCACCTCAGGGACGCCGACGGACTGGTCCCGGTCGTCCCGGCCGAGGGTGCGGAGAGCGGGGAGGGGGCCGGGAACCTTCCGGCCCAGACCGCCAACCCGCGCCGGACCGTCCTGGTGGACGCCCCCGTCGGCTGACCGACTCCGCGACGACGGACCTCGTCGGCCCCGTACGCCCGAGGCGTACGGGGCCGAGCTGTTTCAGGGGGCGGTTCGCGCGGCCTCGGCGGCCGGTTCCGCTCCCGGTTCCCCGGCCTGCGGTCAGCCCTGCCAGCTGTGGGGGGCCCGGAAGCCGGAGGTGCGCTCCAGACGGCGCCAGGGCGCGGTGCTGCGGCGCGGCCCGGAGGCGGCCGCCGGGCCGGCCTGGTGGGCGGCTGCGCGGGCCATGAGCAGGGCGGTGACCGCGGCGAGTTCCTCCTCGCTGGCGTGGCCCTTCTCCACACGGACCACGTCGGTGACGGCGGCGGCAGTGGCGGGAACGTTCACAGGGCTGTCCTCACAGGTGTCACTGGGGCGGGTTGCCGTGCTTGCGGGCGGGCAGGTCGGCGTGCTTGGTGCGGAGCATGGCCAGGGCGCCGATGAGGACGCCGCGGGTGTCGGCGGGGTCGATGACGTCGTCGACCAGGCCGCGCTCGGCCGCGTAGTAGGGGTGCATCAACTCGGCCTTGTACTCCTTGACCAGCTCCGCCCGGGTGGCCTCGGGATCGTCGGCGGCGGCGATCTGCCGCCGGAAGATCACACCCGCCGCGCCCTCGGCGCCCATCACCGCGATCTCGTTGGTCGGCCAGGCATAGGTCAGGTCCGCACCGATGGACTGGGAGTCCATCACGATGTACGCACCCCCGTAGGCCTTGCGCAGCACCAGCGAGATCCGCGGCACGGTGGCGTTGCAGTACGCGTACAGCAGCTTCGCGCCGTGCCGGATGATCCCGCCGTGCTCCTGGTCCACCCCCGGCAGGAAGCCCGGCACGTCCAGCAGGGTGACGATGGGGATGTTGAACGCGTCGCACATCTGCACGAAGCGGGCGGCCTTCTCCGAGGCGTGGATGTCCAGCACTCCGGCCAGCTGCTGGGGCTGGTTGGCCACCACGCCCACCACCTGGCCGTCCAGCCGGGCCAGCGCACAGATGATGTTGGTGGCCCAGCGCTCGTGGACCTCCAGCATCTCGCCGTCGTCGACGATCTCCTCGATCACCGCCCGCATGTCGTAGGGGCGGTTGCCGTCGGCCGGCACCAGGTCGTACAGCACCTCGCTGCGCCGGTCGGCCGGGTCGGCGCACTCGGTGCGCGGCGGGTTCTCCCGGTTGTTGGACGGCAGCAGGGACAGCAGGTAGCGGACCTCCTCCAGGCAGGTGGCCTCGTCGTCGTAGGCGAAGTGCGCCACCCCGGAGGTCGCGGCGTGCACATCCGCCCCGCCCAGCCCGTTCTGGCTCACCTGCGCGCCGGTGACCGCCTGGACCACGTCGGGGCCGGTGATGAACATCTGCGAGGTCTCGCGGACCATGAACACGAAGTCGGTCAGCGCCGGGGAGTACGCCGCCCCGCCCGCGCACGGCCCCAGCATCACCGAGATCTGCGGGATGACGCCGGACGCCTTGGTGTTGCGGCGGAAGATGCCGCCGTAGCCGGCCAGCGCCACCACGCCCTCCTGGATGCGGGCGCCGGCCCCGTCGTTGAGGGAGACCAGCGGCGCACCGGCCGCGATGGCCATGTCCATGATCTTGTGGATCTTGCTCGCGTGGGCCTCGCCCAGCGCCCCGCCGAAGATCCGGAAGTCGTGGGCGTAGACGAAGACGGTACGGCCCTCGACCGTGCCCCAGCCGGTGACCACCCCGTCGGTGTACGGCCTGCGGTCCTCCAGGCCGAAACCGGTGGCGCGGTGCCGGCGCAGCGGCTCCACCTCCTGGAACGACCCCTCGTCCAGCAGCAGTTCGATCCGCTCGCGCGCGGTCAGCTTGCCCTTGGCATGCTGGGCCTCGGTGGCCCGCTCGCTCGGACCTCGCCGGAGCTGCTCACGGATGGCGTGCAACTCCGCCACACGGCCACGGGCGTCGCTCGCCGCGGGCGGCGTCTGGGACAGATCGGTCATGTTCAGACCCTACGAAACGACCGTGCTGTTCGCTGTCGTCGGATTCGTACAGTCTCAGCCCTCGATTCATGGCCACGCTGGACAGAACCGTGCCCCTGACGCCGTTACACCAGGGAGGATCCCCAGTTTCCCCCGGTGTGGACTGTGGGGTTCCCACAGTCCACACCGGGGAAGGTGTTCAGACCTGGGTGGGCGTGTCGTGACGGCCGGTCAGCCCTGGGGCTCGACGCCGGCGCGCAGCAGACCGTAGGTGTAGGCGTCGACGAGGGCCTGCCAGGAGGCGGCGATGACGTTGTCGGCCACTCCGACGGTGGACCACTCGCCGCCGCCGTCGCCGGTGGACACCAGCACCCGTGTGGTGGACTCCGTGCCGTGGGTGCCCGCCAGGATGCGGACCTTGTAGTCCACCAGCTCCATCTGGGCGAGTTCGGGGTAGATCCGCTCCAGAGCCAGCCGCAACGCCCGGTCCAGGGCGTTGACGGGGCCGTTCCCCTCTGCGGTGGAGACGATGCGCTCGCCCTTGGCCCACAGCTTCACGGTCGCCTCGTTGGCGTGGGACCCGTCGGGGCGGTTCTCCACGATGGCGCGCCAGGACTCGGTGGTGAAGAAGCTCCGGGGACGCCCCTCCGCCCCGTCCCGCAGCAGCTCCTCCCTCAGCAGCAGCTCGAAGGACGCGTCGGCGGCCTCGTAGCTGTAACCGCGCAGTTCGCGCTCCTTGACGCGCTCCACGATCCGGCCGACCAGCTCGCGGTCGCCGCCGAGGTCGATCCCCAGCTCCTGGCCCTTGAGCTCGATGGAGGCGCGGCCGGCCATGTCGGAGACCAGCATCCGCAGGCGGTTGCCGACCAGCTCGGGGTCGATGTGCTGGTAGAGGTCGGGGTCCACCTTGATGGCGGAGGCGTGCAGTCCGGCCTTGTGTGCGAACGCCGAGACACCCACGTACGGCTGGTGGGTGGAGGGCGTGAGGTTGACGACCTCGGCGATGGCGTGGGAGATCCGCGTCATCTCGCGCAGCGCGCCCTCGGGCAGGACCTTCATGCCGTACTTGAGCTGCAGGGCGGCGACCACCGAGAAGAGGTTGGCGTTGCCCACGCGCTCGCCGTAGCCGTTGGCGGTGCACTGCACATGGGTGGCGCCGGCGTCCACGGCGGCCAGGGTGTTGGCGACGGCGCAGCCGCTGTCGTCCTGGGCGTGGATGCCCAGGCGCGCGCCGGTGTCGGCGCGCACCGTCCGCACCACGGCCTGGACCTGGGCGGGGAGCATGCCGCCGTTGGTGTCGCACAGCACGACCACGTCGGCTCCGGCCTCGTACGCGGTGCGCACGACCTGCTTGGCGTACTCGGGATCGGCCAGGTAGCCGTCGAAGAAGTGCTCGCAGTCGACGAAGACCCGCCGGCCCTGCTCCCGCAGGTGCTCCACCGTGTCGCGGACCATCGCCAGGTTCTCCTCCAGCGTGGTGCGCAGCGCCAGTTCGACGTGGCGGTCGTGTGCCTTGGCCACGATGGTGACCACCGGCGCCTGCGAGTCGACCAGCGCCCGCACCTGCGGATCGTCGGCCGCCGCGACGCCCGCCCTGCGGGTGGCGCCGAACGCGACGAGCCGTGCGTGGCGGAAGTCGATCTCCTCACGGGCGCGCCGGAAGAACTCGGTGTCCCGGGGGTTGGCACCGGGCCAGCCGCCCTCGATGAAGCCGACACCGAAGTCGTCCAGGTGACGGGCGATGGTCAGCTTGTCGGCGACGGAGAGGTTGATGCCCTCCCGCTGTGCCCCGTCGCGGAGCGTGGTGTCGAAGACGTGGAACGCGTCGCCGGGGGACGCGTCCCCCGGCTGCCGGGAGGCCGCGGCGTCGGTCATGCTGGTCTGGCTCCTGTCGATGGATGTAGGTCCGGAATGCTTGGCCCTACTTGTCCCCATCATCCCTCACGCCCTCGTTCCGGCCGGGTGGTGCCGGAAAACGAAAAGACCCCTCGCGGGTGCGAGAGGTCTGCGCGCGGGTCTGGGACACGGTGTCCGCCACCGCACCGGGTCTGTGCGTAGGCGGTCACTGCGGACCGGCGCGCCTGCTGCCGATAATCATGGCGAGGTGAGGCACGGGCACAGTCTGGCACGAATCCGCTCCGCGGATCGGGCGGTCTCACGATGTGGTCGGTCACGGTCGGCGGCGGGGTGGGCGGAGAGAGCGGGCGGGGCGGGAGGGCCGGGACGCTCGCGGCCCTCCCGCCCCGCCGGGCCGGACTCTCAGGCCAGCTTGTGCATCCAGCCGTGCGTGTCCTGCGCGCGGCCGGTCTGGACCGCCAGCAGCGCCTCGCGCAGCTCCATCGTGATCTCGCCCGGCTCGCCGTCGCCCACCGTCCAGTTGCCGGAGGCGGACTTCACCGCGCCGACCGGGGTGATGACGGCGGCGGTACCGCAGGCGAAGACCTCGGTGATCGAACCGTCGGCGTTGCCCTCGCGCCACTCCTCGGCGGAGATGAGCCGCTCCTCGGTGCGGTAGCCCAGGTCCCCCGCGATGGCCAGCAGCGAGTCGCGGGTGATGCCCGGCAGCAGGGTGCCGGTCAGCTTGGGCGTGACGATGGTGGCGTCCTTGCCCGAGCCGAACACGAAGTACATGTTCATGCCGCCCATCTCCTCGATCCAGCGGCGCTCGCCGGCGTCCAGGTACACCACCTGCTCGCAGCCGTGCGCGGCGGCCTCGGCCTGCGGGAGGAGGGAGGCCGCGTAGTTGCCGCCGGTCTTGGCCTCGCCCGTGCCGCCGGGGGCGGCGCGCACGTACTCCTGCGACAGCCAGACCGAGACGGGCTTGACGCCGCGCGGGAAGTAGGCGCCCGCGGGCGAGGCGATCACCACGAACAGGTACTCGTTCGCGGGCTTGACGCCGAGCCCGACCTCCGCGGCGAACATGAAGGGACGCAGGTACAGCGACTGCTCGCCCTTGCCGGGCACCCACGCCCTGTCCTGCTGCACCAGCAGGTCGCACGCCTCGACGAAGGTCTCCACCGGCAGTTCGGGCATCGCCAGCCGGCGCGCGGAGCGCTGGAAGCGCCGGGCGTTGGCGTCCGGGCGGAAGACGGCGACCGAGCCGTCGGGCTGGCGGTACGCCTTCAGCCCCTCGAAGATCGTCTGGGCGTAGTGCAGCGTCATGTTCGCCGGGTCCATCTGGAACGGGGCGTACGGCTGGAGCTGCGCGTCGTGCCAGCCCCGGCCCTCGGTCCACCGGATGGTGACCATGTGGTCGGTGAAGTGCCGGCCGAAGCCGGGGTCGGCGAGCACCGCCTCGCGCTCCGCGGCGGGCAGCAGCTGCGCGGAGGGCTTGAGGTCGAATTCGATACGGGGCGTCGTCATGGTGAGCGCGTCCTTCACTGGGTGTCGTGGTGGACCGCGCTCCCGTCGCCCCGGTCGGTACTAGGACGTCCGAGCTTCCCTGCGTACAGCGGCCCCATGTCCGATTATCGGGGGCGGCAGACCGCATGGGGTCACGGGTGGGCGGTCCTGGTGGTAGATGTTCGCACCCAACCGCCGAGTAGCCCAGCGGCCGGGCGCCTGCGGCCCGGCCGGACGGAGCGTACGGCCGGGGGTCAGCCGGCTACTCGCGCCGCGAGGGCGTCGCCGATCTCGTCGGTGGTGCGGGCGGCGGAGCGCTCCGCGAGGTCGGCCGAGACCGCGTCCTCGATGCGGGCCGCCTCGGGGTCGAGGCCCAGGTGCCGCAGCATCAGCGCGACGGACAGGATCGTCGCGGTGGGATCGGCCTTGCCGGTGCCGGCGATGTCGGGCGCGGAGCCGTGGACCGGCTCGAACATCGACGGGAAGGCGCCGGTGGGGTTGATGTTCCCGGAGGCGGCCAGTCCGATGCCGCCGGTGACGGCGGCGGCGAGGTCGGTGAGGATGTCGCCGAAGAGGTTGTCGGTGACGATCACGTCGAAGCGCTCGGGCTGGGTGACGAAGAAGATCGTCGCGGCGTCCACGTGCAGGTAGTCGGTGGTGACCTCGGGATACTCCTCGCCGACCCGGTCGAAGATGTTCTTCCACAGGTGGCCGGCGTGCACGAGGACGTTGTTCTTGTGGACCAGCGTGAGCTTCCTGCGCGGCCGGGCCTTCGCCCGCTCGTAGGCGTCCCGCACCACGCGCTCCACGCCGTACGCGGTGTTCACGCTGACCTCGGTGGCCACCTCGGCCGGGGTGCCGGTGCGCAGGGAGCCGCCGTTGCCGGTGTACGGACCCTCGGTGCCCTCCCGGACGACGACGAAGTCGATGTCCGGGCGGCCCTCCAGCGGGGTCGCCGTGTTCGGGAAGAGCTTCGAGGGACGCAGGTTGACGTAGTGGTCGAAGGCGAAACGCAGCTTGAGCAGCAGCCCGCGCTCCAGCACCCCGGAGGGAACGGAGGGGTCGCCGATCGCGCCGAGCAGGATGGCGTCGTGCCCCTTGAGCCGCTCCAGCTCCGCGTCCGGGAGGGTCTCTCCGGTGGCGTGCCAGCGCTTCGCGCCGAGGTCGTACTCCCGTGTCTGCAGCTTCGCGTCCTGCGGGAGGACGGCGGACAGGACCTTCAGGCCCTGGGCCACGACTTCCCGGCCGATGCCGTCACCGGGGATCACTGCGAGGTCGATGCTGCGAGACATGGGAGGGACCATACCGCTCGTCCCAGGAGATGACACACGCTGTCCGCGATGCGGACCGGGCGCTCCGGCGCCGTACGAACGCCGCCCGAGCACCGCCCGAGCGCCGCCGTACCGCCGTGCGAGCCGCAGCCGGGACCCTTCGGTTCCGGGCGCGGCTCGTACGGCGTTACGGCCCGGGGCGTCCGGCCCGCGTCCGGACGGGCGGCGGAGCCGGCCTCAGTGGCCGGTGGCGCCGCCGTTGTCCCGGCGGTCCAGCGCCCGCTGGAGGGCGGCGGCCGCGTTGCGGCGGTCGGCGTTGTCGTGGTGGTCGCGGGCGGTGTGGCGGGGGCGGCGGCGTGCGGTCGCGTCCATGGCGAACTCCCTGGGGGACGGAAGAACCGGAGGGTGGAAAGAGGAGGGTTTCCCGAGCGCGCCGTAAGGGCGGGGGCGGCCGGTGCGGCAGGGGTCACCTGCGACGGGCACGGCGCCTCATCCGCCATTCGCTGATGGAGCGAGACGTTCGGCTCCTACCAAAGTAAGGGCTGAAAGCTGTAATGTCCCGCCGGTTAGTTGGCCTTCCTACTATCTGAGACGGGGCCTTCTCCGACCTGCGGTTTCGTCACTGTGACGCCGCACACTTCACCCGTTCGAGCGAGGGTTGGGGTCTTGTGGGCGCGCACGGGCGGACGGGCTCCGGCGTCCCCGGCCTGTTCGTCCCCCCGAGGACGACGCCGAGCACGTCACCGAGGACGGGCTGGGGCTGAAGGCGTCCTGTGTGGAGATGGTCGTCGAGGTGGTCTCCCGGGCACCGCGCGATCGAGCGCGACCGCATCCACAAGCGCCGCGCGTACGCCCGCGCAGGGGTGCCGGTGCACGTCCTGATCGACGACCACGACGACCACGACGGCCACGGCACCGTCACCGTGCTGACCTCCCCCTCCCCCGGCGAGGCCGTCTACGCCGCCGAGACCCGCGTCCCGTACGGGACCGAGGTGGCGATCCTCGACGGCGCGGCGAAGGGCTTCGTGATCGGGGAGGCGATCACCGGCCCGTGCCGCAACGCCTGACACCGCCTGGCCCGCACGCGGCGGCGCCCCCGCCCGGACGGATCCGGGCGGGGGCGCCGCTCATGGGCCGCTGAGGGAGGTCAGCCCATGTGGGGGTAGCGGTAGTCGGTCGGCGGGATCAGGTTCTCCTTGATGGAGCGGGTGGACGTCCAGCGCGTCAGGTTCTGCTTGGAGCCCGCCTTGTCGTTGGTGCCCGAGGCCCGGCCTCCGCCGAAGGGCTGCTGGCCGACGACGGCGCCGGTGGGCTTGTCGTTGATGTAGAAGTTGCCGGCGGCGAAGCGCAGCTTCTCGCAGGCGTGCGCGGCGGCGGCGCGGTCCTGGGCGATGACGCAGCCGGTCAGGCCGTAGGGGGCGACCGACTCCATCTGCTCCAGCACCGCCTCGTACTCCGCGTCCTCGTAGACGTGGACGGCCAGGATCGGGCCGAAGTACTCCTGCCGGAAGACCTCGCCGGCCGGGTCGGTGCAGGTGATGACGGTCGGGCGGACGAAGTAGCCGACGCTGTCGTCGCAGCTTCCGCCGGCGACGATCTCGCAGGCCGGGTCGGACTCCGCACGCTCGATGGCGGCCTTGTTCTTGGCGAAGGCGCGCTCGTCGATGACGGCGCCCATGAAGTTCGACAGGTCGGTGACGTCGCCCATGGTCAGGCCCTCGACCTCGGCCGTGAACTCCTCCTTGAAACCGCCCTCCCAGATGGAGCGCGGCACGTAGGCGCGCGAGGCGGCCGAGCACTTCTGGCCCTGGTACTCGAAGGCGCCGCGGGTCAGCGCGGTCCTGAGCACCGCCGGATCGGCCGAGGGGTGGGCGACGACGAAGTCCTTGCCGCCGGTCTCGCCGACCAGGCGCGGGTAGGTCTTGTAGTTCTCGATGTTGTTGCCGACCGTCTTCCACAGGTACTGGAAGGTCTTCGTCGAGCCGGTGAAGTGGATGCCGGCCAGGTCGGGGTGGGCCAGCGCCACCTCCGAGACCTCCTTGCCGTCACCGGTCAGCAGGTTGATGACGCCGTCCGGCAGCCCCGCCTCCTCCAGCAGGCGCATCAGCAGCACGGCGGCGTGCGTCTGGGTCGGGGAGGGCTTCCAGATCACCGTGTTGCCCATCAGGGCCGGTGCGGTGGGGAGGTTGCCCGCGATGGCGGTGAAGTTGAAGGGCGTGATCGCGTAGACGAAGCCCTCCAGCGGCCGGTGGTCCATCCGGTTCCACACGCCCGGGGAGTTGGCGACCGGCTGCTCGGCCAGGATCTGGCGTGCGTAGTGGACGTTGAAGCGCCAGAAGTCGATCAGCTCGCAGGGGGTGTCGATCTCCGCCTGCTGCGCCGTCTTGGACTGGCCGAGCATGGTGGAGGCGGCCATCGTCTCGCGCCAGGGACCGGCCAGCAGTTCGGCGGCCCGCAGGAAGACCGCGGCACGGTCGTCGAAGGAGAGCGAGCGCCACATCGGGGCGGCGGCCAGCGCCGCGTCGATGGCCTCCTGCGCGTCCTGCCGGGTGGCGTGGGCCGCGGTGCCCAGCACCGCCTTGTGGTTGTGGGGCTGTACGACGTCGAAGCGCTCACCGCCGCCGAGCCGCCGCTTCCCGCCGATCGTCATCGTCAGGTCGATCGGGTTCTCGGCCAGCTCCTTGAGCCTGGCCTCGAGACGGGCGCGCTCCGGGGTGCCGGGTGCGTAGGTGTGCACCGGCTCGTTCACCGGCGTGGGGACCTGGGTCACAGCGTCCATGAGCCGTGCCTCCTTCGAGGGTTCGGGTCTGTCGTCGTGCGTCGGGGCCTTGCGCGGTAGCGCCCCGCTCAGCCTCTGGTGGCCAGCGAGCGCAGGAAGAACGCCAGGTTCGCGGGGCGCTCGGCCAGGCGCCGCATGAAGTACCCGTACCAGTCGGTGCCGTACGGGACGTACACGCGCATCCGGTGGCCGGCGCCTGCCAGCCGCTCCTGCTCGGCGGTGCGGATGCCGTACAGCATCTGGAACTCGTACTCGTCCGGCTTGCGGCCGGCGCGGCGGGCCAGTTCCTGGGCGATGGCCACCATCCGCGGGTCGTGGGAGCCGATCATCGGGTAGCCCTCGCCCGCCATCAGGATCCGCAGGCAGCGGACGTACGCCCGGTCCACCTCGCGCTTGTCCTGGAGGGCGACGGACGCGGGCTCCTTGTAGGCGCCCTTGACCAGCCGGACCCGGGATCCCTCGCCGGCCAGGGCGCGGCAGTCGTCCTCGGTGCGGTACAGGTACGACTGGAGCACCGCGCCCGTGGCGGGGAAGCGCTCGCGCAGCTTCGCCAGGATGGCCAGCGTGGAGTCGACCGTGGTGTGGTCCTCCATGTCCAGGGTGACGGTCGTGCCCGCCTCGGCGGCGGCCTCCGCGACCCGCAGGACGCCCTCGTAGGCGATGTCGTCGCCGTCCGGCAGGGACTGCCCGAAAGCGGAGAGCTTCACCGACATCTCGGCCCGAACCCCGAGGCCGGCCTCCCGCAGCGCCTCGGCCAGGGCCAGGTAGGCGTCGCGGGCGCGCAGGGCCTCGGTGCGGTCGGTGACGTCCTCGCCCAGGTGGTCGAGGGTGACCTCCAGGCCCCGGCCGGTCAGGGAGCGGACGGTCTCCATGGCCTGGTCGAGGCGCTCTCCGGCGATGAAGCGGTCCACCACGGGACGGGTGACCGGTGCGGCCGACACGACGCGGCGGATGTTGTCGCTGCGCGCGGCCGCGAGGAGCACGGGACCCAGCACGGGGCACCTCCACGGGCGGTTCTCTGACGGTGTTCGAGCGGCTGGTGAGCCACCGTCGAAACTAAGGATCGCTCCGCTTTCCCGCCATCGACAGCTGTCACGCTTCCATGGCCCGGATCTCATACACCTGTATGACAATGGCGGTGTCCGCGGGTGTGCCGCGGGCGGTGTGCGAAAGGCGGCGCGAAACGGTGCGCGAGGACTACCAGGTGCTGATCGACGAGGTGACCGCTCTCCTCGGTACCCCCGCGACACTGGAGAACCGCGACTTCGGGCTGATCGCCTTCGGTGCCCACGAGGGGGAGGGCGACGAAGAGGACGGCGCCCTTCTGATGGACCCGGTGCGCACCCGCTCGATCCTCCAGCGCCGCTCCACCGCCCGGGTGCGGGCGTGGTTCGAGAGCTTCGGCATCACCCGGGCGGTGGAGCCCGTACGGATTCCGCCGGACCCGTCGGCCGGGGTGCTGCGGGGCCGGATCTGCGTGCCGGTGCGGCACGGCGGTGTGGTGCTGGGTTACATCTGGCTGCTGGACGACGGTGCGCTGGAGCTGTCCGATCCCCGGCTGGCGGACGTGCAGGCCGTCGCGCGCCGCATCGGTGCGCTGCTGGCCGACGAGTCCCGGGCGGGCGCGCGCCGGGGCGAGCTGCTGTGCGCGCTGCTCACCGCGGCACCGGGGCACCGGGCGGCCGCGGAACTCGCGGAGGCGGAACTGGCCGGGGAGCTGGGGCCGGTGGCGGCGGGTCCGCTGGCGGTGGTGGCCGTGGTGCCGTGGGAGGGCGAGGCGGAAGCGGAGACGGAGGGCCGGTCGGCGGCGGCGCCCGGGATCCCCGGCGCGGTCGCGATGTGCGCGGTGCCGGGGGCGGAGGGCCTGGCCGTGCTGGTGCGGCTGCGCACCCCCGGCGGCATGGATCCGGCCCGCACCGCCGCCGAACGGCTGCTGCGCTCGCCGCGCGCCGGGGCGGCGGCGGGGATCGGCGAGCCCTGCACGGGCCTGGGAGGAGTGCCCGGCGCCTGGCGGCAGGCGCTGGCCGCGGCACGGGCGGCACGGGCGGAGAGCAGGTTCGGGCCGGTGGCGCGGTGGGACCGGATCGGGCCGTACCGGCTGCTGGCCATGCTCGCCCGCCCGTCCGGCTCGCCGTCGGCGGCCGGTGCGCCGGACCCGTCGGTGCGGGCGCTGCTGGAGCCCGGCCACCGGGAGATGGCCCGTACCGCCGAGGCGTTCCTGGACTGCGCGGGCCAGGCGGGCCGCACCGCGGCGCTGCTGGGCGTCCACCGGCAGACGCTGTACTACCGGCTGTCGCGGGTGGAGCAGCTCACCGGCCTCGACCTGGACGACGGCGAGGACCGGCTGCTGCTGCACATGGCACTGAAGACGGCGCGGCTGCTCCGGGGCTGACGGGCCGCCCCCGCGGGGCGCCGGCTGCTGTGCGGCGGACCGCCACGGCCCCGGCGCGGACGTCCGCGCCGGGGCCGTGGCGGTCTGCGGATCCCACCCCCGGAAGTTCACCCGGGAGAGGGACCTGAGATCAGTCCTCCAGGTTGACGTTGCGGGCCGAGGTGGCGCCGATCTCCTGGGCGATCTCACCCATCACCGGAAGCGGGATGGGGCCGTCCACGGTGAGGGCGACCAGTGCCTCACCGCCCTCCTCGGCGCGGGAGACCTGCATGCCGGCGATGTTGACGCCGGCCTCGCCCAGGATGCGGCCGACGGTGCCGACCACACCGGGACGGTCGGCGTACCGCAGGAAGGCCATGTGCTCGGCCAGCGCCAGGTCGACGTCGTACTCGCCGACGGCGACGATCTTCTGGACGTGCTTGGGACCGGAGAGGGTGCCCGAGACCGAGACCTCCTGGCCGTCGGCCAGGGTGCCGCGCACGGTCACCACGTTGCGGTGCTCCGGGGACTCCGAGCTGGTGGTCAGCCGGACCTCCACCCCGCGCTCCTGCGCGAACAGCGGCGCGTTGACGTAGCTGACCGTCTCGTCGACGACGTCCTCGAAGACGCCCTTGAGCGCGGAGAGTTCGAGCACCTTGACGTCGTGCTGGGTGATCTCGCCGTAGACCTCGACATCGAGCCGGACGGCGACCTCGCCCGCCAGCGCGGTGAAGATCCGCCCCAGCCGCTCGGCCAGCGGCAGCCCGGGCCGGACGTCCTCGGCGATCACGCCGCCCTGGACGTTGACCGCGTCCGGGACCAGCTCGCCGGCCAGCGCCAGCCGCACCGAGCGGGCGACCGCGATGCCCGCCTTCTCCTGGGCCTCGCCGGTGGAGGCGCCCAGGTGCGGGGTGCACACGACGTTGTCGAAGGCGAACAGCGGGGAGTCGGTGCACGGCTCGGTGGCGTACACGTCCAGGCCCGCGCCCGCGACCCGGCCCTCCTTCAGGGCCGACAGCAGCGCCGCCTCGTCCACGATGCCGCCGCGCGCGGCGTTGACGATCCGCACGCTCGGCTTGACCTTGTGGAGCGCCTCGTCGCCGATCAGACCCAGCGTCTCGGGGGTCTTGGGCAGGTGGACGGTGATGAAGTCGGCGGTCTCCAGCAGCTCGTCCAGGGAGAGCAGCTTGACGCCCATCTGCGCGGCCCGGGCGGGCTGCACATAGGGGTCGTAGGCGACGACCTTCATGCCGAAGGCGGACATCCGCTGGGCGACCAGGACGCCGATGCGGCCGAGGCCGACGACGCCGAGGGTCTTCTCCGACAGCTCCACGCCGGTGTACTTGCTGCGCTTCCACTCGCCGTTCTTCAGGGCGGTGTTGGCCTGCGGGATGTTGCGGGCGGTGGCGATGAGCAGGCCGCAGGCCAGCTCGGCCGCGGTGACGATGTTGGAGGTCGGCGCGTTGACGACCATCACGCCGGCCTTGGTGGCGGCGGAGACGTCGACGTTGTCCAGGCCGACTCCCGCGCGGGCGACGACCTTCAGCCGCCGGGCCGCGGCGATGGCCTCGGCGTCGACCTTGGTGGCGCTGCGCACCAGGATCGCGTCGACGCCGGCGATGGCGGTCAGGAGCTCGGCTCGGTCGGCTCCGTTGCAGTGCCGGATCTCGAAGTCCGGGCCGAGGGCGTCGACCGTGGCCGGGGAGAGTTCTTCGGCGATGAGTACTACGGGTTTGCTCACTTCGGTCTTCAGTCCTCACTGGTCCGTGCCGGCGGCCGCGTCCCGACGGCCGAGGGCGGTGGAGGTGGGCAGCCGCGTGGAGACGCACGACGCTGTGAGCCTGTGACGCGCTTGTGTGTGCAGTGTATCGGCGGAGGGGCGGCCCGGTGGCCGATCACCGGGGCCGCCCCGTCCCGTCGCGGGCCGCGGCGTCCACCTGCGGGCGGGGCGGGCGGCGCCGGGCCGTCAGGCCGGCCCGGCGGTCCGCTCAGTTCTCGTCGTCGACCCAGCTCATGAGCTTGCGCAGCTCACGGCCGGTGGTCTCCAGCAGGTGGTCGCCGTCGGCCTTCTTGTACTCGTTGTACTTGGGCAGGCCGGCGTTGTACTCGGCCATCCAGTTCCTGGCGAAGGTGCCGTCCTGGATCTCGGCCAGGACCTTCTTCATCTCGGCCTTGGTGTTCTCGTTGATGATCCGCGGGCCGGTGACGTAGTCGCCCCACTCGGCGGTCTCGGAGACCGACCAGCGCATCTTCTCCAGGCCGCCCTCGTACATCAGGTCCACGATCAGCTTCAGCTCGTGGAGGCACTCGAAGTACGCGATCTCGGGCTGGTAGCCGGCCTCGACCAGGGTCTCGAAGCCCGCCTTGACCAGGGCCGAGGCGCCGCCGCACAGCACGGCCTGCTCACCGAACAGGTCGGTCTCGGTCTCCTCGGTGAAGGTGGTCTTGATGACGCCTGCGCGGGTGCCGCCGATGCCCTTGGCGTAGGACAGGGCCAGCTGGAAGGCGCCGCCGGTGGCGTCCTGCTCGACGGCCGCGATGCAGGGGACGCCGCGGCCCTCCTCGAACTGGCGGCGGACCAGGTGGCCCGGGCCCTTGGGCGCGACCATGCAGACGTCCACGCCGGCCGGGGGCTCGATGAAGCCGAAGCGGATGTTGAAGCCGTGGCCGAAGAAGAGGGCGTCGCCGTCCTTGAGGTTCGGGGCGATGGACTCCTCGTAGACCTTGGCCTGGATCGGGTCCGGCACCAGGACCATGATCACGTCGGCCTCGGCGGCGGCCTCCGCCGGGGTGACCACGCGCAGCCCCTGCTCCTCGGCCTTGGCCCGGGACTTGGAGCCCTCCGGGAGACCGACTCGGACGTCGACGCCCGAGTCGCGCAGGGACAGGGCGTGGGCGTGGCCCTGGCTGCCGTAACCGAGGACCGCGACCTTGCGGCCCTGGATGATGGACAGGTCGGCGTCGTCGTCGTAGAACAGCTCGGCCACTTGGGATATCTCCTTGTTGTTCTTGCCGCACCGGCGGTCTCGCCGTACGGGTCGGGGGTGCGGGGCCCGTCCCCGGAACCGCCGCCGGAGCCACCGTATGCCGGTGCGGGCGGGGACGGGCTGGGGTCTCGCTATGCGGTCCGGTCGAGCGCGCGCAGCGAACGGTCGGTGATCGACCTCGCTCCGCGGCCGATCGCGATAGTGCCGGACTGGACCAGTTCCTTGATGCCGAACTGCTCCAGCATCTTGAGCATGGCCTCCAGCTTGTCGCTGCTGCCGGTCGCCTCGATGGTGACGGCCTCCGGGGAGACGTCGACGGTCTTGGCGCGGAAGAGCTGGACGATCTCGACGATCTGCGAGCGCGTCTCGTTGTCGGCGCGGACCTTCACCAGGACGAGTTCGCGCTGGACGGCGGAACCCGGCTCCAGTTCGACGATCTTCAGTACGCTGACGAGCTTGTTGAGCTGCTTGGTCACCTGCTCCAGCGGCAGGTCCTCGACGTTCACCACGATGGTGATGCGGGAGATGTCGGGGTGCTCGGTGACGCCGACGGCGAGCGAGTCGATGTTGAAACCGCGACGGGAGAACAGGGCGGCGATCCGGGCGAGGATGCCGGGGGTGTTCTCCACCAGGACGGAGAGCGTGTGCTTGGACATCGGGCTGGGTGCTCCGTTCCTCTGGGTACTCAGTCGTCGCTGTCGCCGAAGTCGGGGCGGACGCCGCGCGCCGCCATGACCTCGTCGTTGGAGGTGCCGGCCGCGACCATCGGCCAGACCATGGCGTCCTCGTGGACGATGAAGTCCACGACCACGGGGCGGTCGTTGATGGAGTTGGCCTTCTCGATCACCGCGTCGAGCTGCGCGGGGTCCTCGCAGCGGATGCCGACGCAGCCCATGGCCTCCGCCAGCTTCACGAAGTCCGGGACGCGGGTGCCCCTGTTCTCGGGGCTGACGGCGTCCGGGCCGCTGTGCAGCACGGTGTTGGAGTAGCGCTGGTTGTAGAAGAGGGTCTGCCACTGGCGGACCATTCCCAGGGCGCCGTTGTTGATGATCGCGACCTTGATCGGGATGCCGTTGAGCGCGGCGGTCACCAGCTCCTGGTTGGTCATCTGGAAGCAGCCGTCGCCGTCGATCGCCCAGACGGTGCGGTCCGGGACGCCGGCCTTCGCGCCCAGCGCCGCCGGGACGGCGTAGCCCATGGTGCCCAGGCCGCCGGAGTTGAGCCAGGTGGCGGGCTTCTCGTACTTGATGAAGTGGGCGGCCCACATCTGGTGCTGGCCCACGCCGGCGGCGAAGACCGTGCCCTCGGGGGCCAGTGCGCCGATGCGCTCGATGACCTGCTGCGGGGCCAGGGAGCCGTCCTCGGGGTGGTCGTAGCCCAGCGGGTATGTCTCGCGCCAGCGGTTCAGCTGCTGCCACCACTCGGTGTGGTCGCCGGTGTTGCCCGCCTCCTGCTCGGCGCGCACGGCCACGATCAGGTCGGCGATGACCTCGCGGGCGTCACCGACGATCGGGACGTCGGCGGCGCGGTTCTTGCCGATCTCGGCCGGGTCGATGTCGGCGTGCACGATCTTCGCGTACGGCGCGAAGGAGTCCAGCCTGCCCGTGACGCGGTCGTCGAAGCGGGCGCCGAGCGCGACGATCAGATCGGCCTTCTGCAGGGCGGTGACGGCCGCGACGGTGCCGTGCATGCCGGGCATGCCCAGGTGCTGCGGATGGCTGTCGGGGAAGGCGCCCAGCGCCATCAGGGTGGTGGTCACGGGGGCGCCGGTCAGCTCGGCCAGCACCTTCAGCTCCGTGGTGGCCCCGGCCTTCAGGACGCCGCCGCCCACGTACAGCACCGGGCGTGCGGCCTCGGTGATCAGCCGGGCGGCCTCGCGGATCTGCTTGGCGTGCGGCTTGGTCACCGGGCGGTAGCCGGGCAGGTCCGTGGCGGGGGGCCAGGAGAAGGTCGTCCGCGCCTGGAGGGCGTCCTTGGCGATGTCCACCAGGACCGGGCCGGGCCGGCCGGTGGAGGCGATGTGGAACGCCTCGGCGATCACCCGCGGGATGTCCGCCGGGTCGGTGACCAGGTAGTTGTGCTTGGTGACCGGCATGGTGATGCCGCAGATGTCGGCTTCCTGGAAGGCGTCGGTGCCGATCGCCTTGGAGGCCACCTGGCCGGTGATCGCGACCAGCGGGACGGAGTCCATGTGCGCGTCGGCGATCGGGGTGACCAGATTGGTGGCGCCGGGGCCGGAGGTGGCCATGCAGACGCCGACCTTGCCGGTGGCCTGGGCGTAGCCGGTGGCGGCGTGGCCCGCGCCCTGCTCGTGGCGGACCAGGACGTGGCGCACCCGGGAGGAGTCCATCATCGGGTCGTACGCGGGCAGGATGGCGCCCCCCGGAATGCCGAATACCGTGTCGGCGCCGACTTCCTCGAGAGAACGGATGAGGGACTGGGCTCCCGTGACGTGCTCGACGGTGGCGGGCTGCGGCTGCGCTCCGCCGGTACGGGCCCGCGGCTGCGGGCGGGGGGCCCCGGTGGCCTGCTCGGTCATCACTTGTCTCTTCTCGGAGAGTTGAGGGTTTGACGCTCGTTGTAGGTGGCTGTGGGTGGGTCGCGCTCGAGTGCCGCTGGCACCGGTGCAACAAAAAACCCCTCGTGCCGTCAGGCAAGCGAGGGGAGCGCGTCGATGTCGTCCACGGGGCGGGCGTGCCCTGTGTCAGTCGACGCGCTTTCCAAGTACGAGAATTCGGGTGCGCATGGCACTGACCTTCCTCCCGCGGTGCCTGAGGTGTCAAGTGGGTGGGACGGACGTCTCACTATTTGAGCGCAATGGGGGATGCGCCGCCGGGCCGTGCGCGGCCGGTCCGCTCCTGCGCGCGGGCAGCGAACCGGCGACCACCACCGAGCGGCCGACTCCCGAGAGATGCTGCTCCTCACCGGAGACGGGGTAGCTCCCGCGGGCCAGTGCGCGCCTGAGCCGGTGCTCGTCCAGGGGCTTGGAGAAGGCGGCCCCCTGGGCGTGGGTGCAGCCCAGGGCGCGCAGCGCCGCGGCCTGCTCGGGCAGGTCCACGCCGTCGGCGACGGAGAGCATCCCGAGGTCGTCGGCGATCCGCAGCAGCCCTGTGGTGATTTTCCGCACCCTGGGGGAGTCCAGCACGCCGTCGACCAGGGCGCGGTCCAGCCTGAGCGCGTCGGCGGGAAGCCTGCGGAGCGCGGCGAGGCCGGAGTGGGCACCGCCGAAGCCGTCCAGGGTGATGCCGACCCCGATCCGCCGCAGCGCGGTGACCCACAGCTCCAGTTCGTCCAGGGAGACGCGGGGGTCGGTGTCGGCCAGTTCGATGACGAGGGCGTCGGGCGGCAGTCCGTGCCGGGACAGCAGCGCCTCGACGGTGGCCGGGGTCGTGGAGCGGTCGGTGAGGCGGCGCGCGTCCAGCCGTACGGACACCGGTACGCGGTAGCCCGCGTGGTGCCGTTCGGCGGCCTGCTCGACGGCCCTGCGCAGCAGCCAGCGGCCCGCGTCCGCGCCGCCGTCACCGCGGGGGTCGGCGGCGGGGACGTGCGGGGGCTGCGGGCCGTACTGCCCCGGCGGCGCGGTCTGGGCCTGGGGGGCGGGCTGGGGCCCGCCCGGCGGGAACAGCACGCCCCGGGCGGAGCGCCTGCGGGCCTGGGCCGCGACCGAGGCGATCTTTCCGCTGGAGAGTTCGACCACGGGCTGGTGGAGCAGCGCGAACTCGCTCTCGGCCAGCACTCCGCGCAGCCGGTCGGTGGTCAGCTCCGCCCGGCGGACGGCCTCGGCCTGCGGCTGCGAGGCGTACAGCTCGACCCGGTTCTTGCCCGCCTGCTTGGCGCGGTACATCGCCAGGTCGGCGTGGCGCATCAGCACGGCCGGGGTCACTCCGGGCTCGGCGAAGGCCACTCCGATGGAGGCGGCGACCCGCGCCTCGCCGCCCTCGACCCGGTAGGGCCGGGAGAGGGTGGTGCGCAGCCGCTCGGCGATCTCCAGGACGCGGTACTCGCGCTCGGCCCGGTCGCACTTCCCGTCGCCGACGATGAGCGCGGCGAACTCGTCGCCGCCGAGCCGGGCCGCGGTGTCCCCCGCGCGTACGGCCTCCCGCAGCCGGCGGGCCGCCTGGACCAGCAGTTCGTCCCCCGCCTGGTGTCCGATGGTGTCGTTGACGGCCTTGAAGCCGTCGAGGTCGATGTAGAGCACCGCCGTGTGGCCCGCCCCGGCGTCGCCCCGGCGCCGGCCGCCGAGCGCCTGGCGGACGCGCTCGGTGAACAGCGAGCGGTTGGGCAGGTCGGTCAGCGGGTCGTGGGAGGCGTTGTGCTGGAGCTGCGCCTGGAGCCGCACCCGTTCGGTCACGTCGCGGCTGTTGAAGATCAGGCCGCCCTGGTAGCGGTTGACCGTGGACTCCACGTTGAGCCAGCGGCCCGAGGCGTGCCGGATGCGGCACTCGATGCGGGTGGAGGGCTCCTCCCGGGGCGGGGTGGCCAGGAAGCGGCGCAACTCGTGCAGGACCCGGCCGAGGTCCTCGGGGTGGATGAGGGAGGCCAGTTCGGAGCCGACCAGCTTGTCCGGCTCCCGGCCGTAGACGCCGGCGGCGGCCGGGGAGACGTAGCGCAGCATCCCGGCCGGCGAGGCGATCATGATGACGTCGCTGGACCCCTGCACCAGTGACCTGAAGTGGTTCTCCTTCTGGGCCAGTTCCTGGGTGAGGCGGATGTTCTCCATCAGCATGATGCCCTGCCGGAGCACCAGGGCCAGGACGACGGTGCAGCCGGTGAGCAGCACCACCGGGTCGATGGCCCCGCCGCCGCGGACGTTGTAGAGGATCCCCAGGGTGCAGACGGCGGCCGCCAGGTACGGCGCGAGGGCGGCCAGCGATCCGGCCATCGCTCCGTTCGCCGGCGCGGGCGGACGGCCGGCCTGGCGCAGGGGCGCGTGCCGGCCGCCGCTCCCCTCCCGGGCGCCGACCCAGGGGGCGTACGCGAGCAGCAGCGAGCCGGCGAACCAGCCCGCGTCGAGGATCTGGCCGGAGGAGTAGTTCTCCCGCAGCAGGGGCGAGGTGAACAGGGCGTCGCAGAGCACGGTGAGGGCGAGGGCCCCGATGACGGTGTTGACCGCGGACCGGTGGGCGGACGAGCGGCGGAAGTGGAGTGCGAGGACCATGCTGATCAGCACGATGTCCATCAGGGGGTAGGCCAGCGAGAGGGCCACCAGGGAGAGGGACTCGCCCTGCCAGTACGAGGGGTGGTCCAGCGCCAGGCTCCAGGAGAGGGTGAGCAGCGAGCCGCCGACCAGCCAGGTGTCCAGGACCAGGCGCGTCCAGCCCGCCCGGGTGACCGGCCGTTTGGCGAGGACCAGCAGTCCGACGATGGCCGGGGGCGCGAACAGCAGGAAGCAGAAGTCCGCCGCCGAGGGGCTGGGCACGGGCACGCCCAGCACGACCTCGTACCAGCCCCAGATCCCGTTGCCGAGCCCGGCCATGGCCGAGGAGATCCCGAACAGCGTCCAGGCGGGCCGGAACGGCGTGTCCGGGTGGGTGCGGGCGTAGTGCACACACGACCCCGCGGCCGTGAAGGCCGCGGCGCTCAGCCCGAAGTCGCCCATGAACAGCGCCACCGCCGGCGATCCCCAGCCCAGCGCCGCGCCCACCGCGTACACCCCGCACACGGCGGCCAGCACCAGTCGCGGGAACGCCCGCCGCTCCCCGGCGCCCGCTCCGCCGTGCGGGCGGGCCGTACGGGGAAGCCGCGGGAAGCGCGGCTGCTCCGCCCCCCGGGCGCTCATCGCGCCGCCTCCGGGTGCGGCAGGCCCTCTCCCGGCCCGGGCCCCGCGGGCCGGGGCCGTGTCCAACACCGTTCGTGCGTCCGGTGGTTCGTCCGGTGGCCGTGCATGTCGCCCGTCCCCCCTCGCTGGTCTGGTACACCCCCGGATCGGACGATACACCAGGTCGGTCACTCAGGGACATAGGTCTTCTACACAGCGTGACGAATGGATGAATTGCCGATACAATCCGCAGCCACCCGTATCCGGAGCGTGCGGGCGACGGTGTGGGCGGTCATCCGCGCCTACACCACCCGCCTCACGCCCCCGCCCTCTTCCCGTCCCCTCCGCCGCCCGGACGGGTCGTCACCCGGCCGCCGCGACGACGTTCTCCGGTTCCTCCCCGGCCGCGAAACGCCGCAACTGGGCACGGAGGAGCCGCTTGGCACGCGGCATGAACGCGGACGTCGGCCCCCCCACGTGCGGCGTGATCAGGGTGCCGGGCGCCTTCCACAACGGGTGGTCGCCGGGCAGCGGCTCGGGGTCGGTGACGTCGAGCGCCGCCCTCAGCCGCCCGGACTCCAGCTCCGCCAGCAGCGCGCCGGTGTCCACGACGGCGCCGCGTCCGACGTTCACCAGCAGCGCTCCGTCCTTCATACGGGCCAGGAAGTCCGCGTCCACCAGACGGCGGGTGGCGTCGGTGAGCGGGGTGGCCAGGAAGACCACGTCGGCCCCGGGCAGCAGCCGGGGCAGGTCGGCGAGGGTGTGCACCGGACCGCGCGGAGTGGTGCGGGCGGTACGGGCCACCCGGTGGACCGCCTCCGGTTCGAAGGGCTCCAGCCGGTCCTCGATGGCGGCCCCGATGGAGCCGTAGCCGACGATCAGCGCCGTCCGGTCGGCGAGGGAGGGCCTGAATGCCTGACTCCACCGGCCGGCGTCCTGGGCGCGGACGAAGGAGGGGATGCCGCGCAGCGAGGCGAGGGCGAGGGCGAGGGCGAGTTCGGCGGTGCTCGCGTCGTGGACGCCGCGGGCGTTGCACAGCAGCGTGCCCCGGGGCAGTTGCGGTACGGCGGACTCCACGTGGTCGATGCCGGCGGTGAGCGTCTGCACCACCCGCACGTTCGGCATGTGCGCCAGCGGGCGTACGGCGACGGCCGGACCCTTCAGATAGGGAACGGCGTAGAAGACGCAGTCCGCGGGGTCCGCCGGGAACTCCTCCTCCCCGTCCCAGTGGACGTAGCGGAACGACTCGGGCAGTCCGTCCATCTCGGCGGGCGGAATGGGCAGCCAGACATCTGCGGAAGCCATGGCCAGAGGCTATCCGGAGGCTGTGCGGAGGCGCCGGGAGGCACCCGTTAGGTTGGGAGCGCCCTACGGGGGCGACCCCGCGGGGGCGAGGAGGGAGCACGTCCAGGTGGAGCGCAGGACAATCGGTGCGGGGGCACTGGAGGTGGGTGCCATCGGGCTCGGCTGCATGCCGATGAGCTGGGCCTACACCGCGTCCGAGCGGGACGGCGAGTCCTCGCTGCGCACGGTGCACGCGGCCCTGGACAGCGGGGTGACGCTGCTGGACACCGCCGACATGTACGGGCCGTTCACCAACGAGCTGCTGCTGGGCCGGGTGCTGCGGCGGCGCCGCGCGGACGTGTTCGTCTCCACCAAGTGCGGCCTCCTCGTCGGCGAGCAGCACATCGTCGCCAACGGGCGCCCCGGCTATGTGAAGCGCGCCTGCGACGCCTCGCTGCGCCGGCTGCAGACCGATGTGATCGACCTCTACCAGCTCCACCGCGCCGATCCCGAGGTGCCGGTGGAGGAGACCTGGGGCGCGATGGCCGAACTGGTCGCGGCCGGCAAGGTGCGCTCGCTGGGGCTGTGCGCGGTGGGCGCGCGGGATCGGCGCCGCGGCTCCGACGCGCCCGCGTACGCCGGAACGATCCGGCAGCTGGAGCGGATCCAGCAGGTCTTCCCGGTCGGTTGTGTGGAGGCCGAACTGTCGGTGTGGTCCCCCGAGGCCCTGGTCTCGCTGCTGCCGTGGTGCGAGGCGCGCGGGATCGGCCTCCTGGCGGCGATGCCGCTGGGCAGCGGCTTCCTGACCGGCACCCTCACCCCGGGCGGCGGCTTCGAGCGCGACGACGTACGCGCCCGGCATCCAAGGTTCACAGCCGAGATGATGGCCGCCAACCAGCCGATCGTCGCCGGGCTGCGGCGCGTCGCCGCCCGGCACGGCGACGCCACCCCGGCGCAGGTGGCCCTGGCCTGGCTGCTGGCCCAGGGGCGGCACGTGGTACCGGTGCCGGGCGCCAAGAAGGAGCGCTGGGCGGTGGAGAACGCGGCGGCGGCGCGTCTGGAGCTGACCGCGCGGGACCTGGCGGAGATAGCGGCGCTGCCCCCCGCGCAGGGGTCGTGGGACTGAGACGGGCACACCCGGCGCCTTTCCGTCGTACGGTCGGGTGTACGGGCCGGCGGCGCACACCGCGCACGACCGGACCGCGCACCGCCGGCCGAGAGCTGTCCGTAGTCGAAAGGCGCACCGATGCTGCGAAGCCGTCCCCTGCCCGTACGTCCGCACCCGCGACCGCCGCTGCGCAAGGCCGCCGCCGCCCTCGCCGGGCTCGCCCTGCTCGCGGCGGGCTGCTCGGACGGCGGATCCGGTGACGGCGCCCCGGAGCGCACCGGCGCCACCTCCTCCCCCTCCCCCGGCGGGTCCCGCTCCCCCGGCCCCTCCGCAGCGCCCGCCGAGGGTTCGGCCGAGGTCACCGGCACCGTGGCGGAGAACCTGGACTCCCCCTGGGGGCTCGCTCCGCTGCCCGACGGCGGCCTGCTGGTCTCCTCCCGGGACGAGGGCACGATCTCGCTGATCGACCCGGAGGACGGGAAGGCCACCGAGCTGGGCTCGGTGCCCGGGGTCGAGCCGGGCGGCGAGGGCGGCCTGCTGGGCATCGCCGTGTCACCCGACTTCGCCGAGGACCGCTACGTCTACGCGTACTTCACCAGCGCCTCCGACAACCGGGTCGTGCGCATGCTCTACGACGCCGGCAAGGAGGAGGGCAACCGCCTCGGCGCGCCCAGCACGGTCCTGCGCGGCATCCCCAAGGGGATGGTCCACAACGGCGGCCGGATCGCCTTCGGCCCGGACCGGATGCTCTACGTGGGCACCGGCGACTCCGGCGACCGGAGCCTCGCCCAGGACAGGGAGTCCCTCGGCGGCAAGATCCTGCGCATGACGCCGGAGGGTGAACCTCCCGGCCGCGGCAACCCCGAGGCGGACTCGGTCGTCTACTCCTGGGGCCACCGCAACGTCCAGGGGCTGGCCTGGGACGCGGAAGGGCGGCTGTGGGCGGCGGAGTTCGGCCAGAACACCTGGGACGAGCTCAACCTGATCCGGCCCGGCGGCAACTACGGCTGGCCCGAGGTGGAGGGCGAGGCCGGCGAGGAGGGCTTCATCGACCCCGTGGCGCAGTGGAGGCCCGCCGAGGCCTCCCCCAGCGGCATCGCCGTCGCCGAGGGGTCGGTGTGGATGGCGTCGCTGCGGGGGGAGCGGCTGTGGCGCGTTCCCCTGGACGGCGCGAAAAGGGTGGCGGAGCCACAGGCGTTCCTGGAAGGTGAGTACGGGCGGTTGCGGACGGTCGTCTCCGACGGCGGCGACGGGCTGTGGCTGGTGACCAGTGAGACCGACTCGCGCGGTACGCCCGCCGAGGACGACGACCGCATCCTGAAGCTGGAGGTCAGTTGATGTTCAACCTGATCGAGGAGCTGTTCAGCCCCGGGCGCCGCCACGCCGACGACGAGCGCAGGCGACTGGAGAACACCCGGGTGGAGGAGGGCAGCCACGATCCGGGGCGCGGCCCGATCGACCTCTCCTCCGGGCACGTCCTGATCAGGACCCGCGGTTCCGCACCGAAGTCGGCCTGACCCGGACACCGGCCCCGGACACGGCGGACGGCCCGGCCCCCGCGCTCCCGGACGGGGAGTGCGGGGGCCGGGCCGCGGCGGCCGGGCGGGCGTCAGCCCTGCACGCCCAGCTTCTCCAGGATGAGTTCGCGCACCCGGGCGGCGTCCGCCTGGCCGCGGGTGGCCTTCATGACGGCTCCGACGAGGGCGCCCGCCGCGGCCACCTTGCCGCCGCGGATCTTCTCGGCGATCGCCTCGTTGGCGGCGATCGCCTCGTCCACGGCCGCGCTCAGCGCGCCGGTGTCCGAGACGACCTTCAGACCGCGCTTCTCAACGACCTCGTCCGGCTCGCCCTCACCGGCGAGGACGCCCTCGATGACCTGACGGGCCAGCTTGTCGTTGAGGGAGCCGTCGGCGACCAGCTCGCACACCCGGGCGACCTGCGCCGGGGTGATCGGCAGGGCGGACAGCTCGGTGCCCTGCTCGTTCGCCCGGCGGGCCAGCTCGCCCATCCACCACTTGCGGGCCTGGTCGGCCGGGGCCCCGGCGTCGATGGTGGCGGTGATCAGGTCGATGGCGCCGGCGTTGAGGACGGACTGCATCTCGTGCTCGGAGATGCCCCACTCCTCGCGCAGCCGGTTGCGGCGCAGGCGCGGCAGCTCGGGCAGCCCGGCCCGCAGCTCCTCCACCCACTCGCGCGCGGGCGCGACGGGCACCAGGTCCGGCTCGGGGAAGTAGCGGTAGTCCTCCGCCTCCTCCTTGACCCGGCCGGAGGTGGTGGAGCCGTCGTCCTCGTGGAAGTGGCGGGTCTCCTGGACGATCGTCCCGCCCGAGCCCAGTACCGCGGCGTGGCGCTGGATCTCGAAGCGGGTGGCCCGCTCCACGCTGCGCAGCGAGTTGACGTTCTTGGTCTCCGAACGGGTGCCGAACGTCTCGGTGCCGTGCGGCCGCAGCGACAGGTTGACGTCGCAGCGCATCTGGCCCATCTCCATCCGGGCCTCGGACACCCCGAGGGCCCGGATGAGTTCGCGCAGCTCGGCGACGTACGCCTTGGCCACCTCCGGCGCGCGCTCGCCTGCGCCGGTGATCGGCTTGGTGACGATCTCGATCAGGGGGATGCCGGCGCGGTTGTAGTCCAGCAGCGAGTGCACGGCGCCGTGGATGCGCCCGGTGGCACCGCCGATGTGGGTGGACTTGCCGGTGTCCTCCTCCATGTGGGCGCGCTCGATCCCGACGCGGAAGACCTCCCCGTCCTCCAGCTGGACGTCCAGGTAGCCGTCGAAGGCGATCGGCTCGTCGTACTGGGAGATCTGGAAGTTCTTCGGCATGTCCGGATAGAAGTAGTTCTTCCGGGCGAAGCGGCACCACTGGGCGATCTCGCAGTTCAGCGCGAGGCCGATGCGCACGGCGGACTCCACCGCGGTGGCGTTGACCACCGGCAGCGAGCCGGGCAGTCCGAGGCAGACGGGGCACGTCTGCGTGTTGGGCTCGGCGCCCAGCGCGGTGGAGCAGCCGCAGAACATCTTGGTCCTGGTGCCCAGTTCGACATGGACCTCAAGGCCCATGACGGGGTCGTAGGAGGCCAGCGCGTCCTCGTACGACACCAGTTCGGTGACAGTCACGGAAAGTCAAACCTTTCAGGCGCTGCGGTCAGTCGTCGGCGAGGACGTCGTCGATGTCCAGGCGCCGCACCTCGCGGACGAGGATGGCGACGCTGGTCAGGATCGCGGCGCCGGAGACGATCGCGTCCAGGAGCTGGAGCTTGTCGTCCTCCCGCCGGGCGAGCTGCATCTGCTTGACGACGCCGACGGCGCCGAAGAGCGAGGTGCCGATGGACAGGTACAGGCCGGGCCGGGACTTCTTGAACCCCTTGGCCTTCTTCAGCGCGCTCACAGCCTGTCTCCATTCGCTTCTCCGCCCGCGCGGCGCAGAGGTGCGGCTCCGTATGTCGTCTGCGGCCCGGTGGCCGCACGTGCGACGCTCACAGCGAGGGTGCCTCCTCCAGCAGCGGGTGCCCCCAGCGTGCGTGGTACGCGGCCTCGACCGCCGCTCCGACACGGTAGAGCCGGTCGTCGGCCATGGCGGGGGCGATGATCTGCAGGCCCACCGGGAGCCCGTCCTCGGGGGCCAGGCCGCACGGCAGCGACATGGCCGCGTTGCCCGCCAGGTTGGACGGGATGGTGCACAGGTCCGCCAGGTACATGGCCATCGGGTCGTCGGCCCGCTCCCCGATGGGGAACGCGGTGGTCGGCGTAGTCGGCGAGACCAGCACGTCCACCCTCTCGAAGGCGGCGTCGAAGTCGCGCTTGATCAGGGTGCGCACCTTCTGGGCGGAGCCGTAGTAGGCGTCGTAGTAGCCGGAGGACAGCGCGTAGGTGCCCAGCATGATGCGGCGCTTGACCTCGGGGCCGAAGCCGGCCTCGCGGGTGAGGGAGGTGACCTCCTCCGCCGAGCGGGTGCCGTCGTCGCCGACGCGCAGGCCGTAGCGCATGGCGTCGAAGCGGGCCAGGTTGGAGGAGCACTCCGACGGCGCGATCAGGTAGTAGGCCGCCAGCGCCTTGTCGAAGGACGGGCAGGAGATCTCGACGATCTCGGCGCCCAGCTCGCGCAGCAGCTCCACCGACTCATTGAAGCGCTGCATGACCCCGGCCTGGTAGCCCTCGCCCGCGAACTCCCTGACCACGCCGACGCGCAGGCCCTTGACGTTCCCGTTGCGGGCGGCCTCGACCACCGGCGGGACGGGGGCGTCGATGGAGGTGGAGTCCAGCGGGTCGTGCCCGGCGATCGCCTCGTGCAGCAGGGCCGCGTCCAGGACGGTGCGGGCACAGGGCCCGCCCTGGTCGAGGGAGGAGGAGAAGGCGACCATGCCGTAGCGGGAGACGGCACCGTAGGTCGGCTTGACGCCGACGGTGCCGGTGACGGCCGCCGGCTGGCGGATGGAGCCGCCGGTGTCGGTGCCGATGGCCAGCGGGGCCTGGTAGGAGGCGAGCGCCGCCGAGGAGCCGCCGCCGGAGCCGCCCGGGATGCGGGTGAGGTCCCACGGGTTGCCGGTCGGGCCGTAGGCGCTGTTCTCCGTGGAGGAGCCCATGGCGAACTCGTCCATGTTGGTCTTGCCCAGGATCACCACGTCGGCGGCCTTGAGCCGCTTGGTGAGCGTGGCGTCGTACGGCGGGATCCAGCCCTCGAGGATCTTCGAGCCGACCGTGGTGGGCACGCCCTCGGTGGTGAAGATGTCCTTGAGCGCGAGCGGGACGCCGGCCAGCGGGCCGAGCCTCTCGCCGCGGGAGCGCTTGGCGTCCACGGTGCGGGCACGGGCCAGCGCGCCCTCGCGGTCCACGTGGAGGAAGGCGTGCACCTTCTCGTCCACGGCCTCGATGCGGGCGAGGTGGGCCTCGGTCACCTCGACGGCGCTCGCCTGGCCGGAGGCGATCCTCGCGGCGGTCTCGGCCGCGGTGAGCCTGGTCAGATCGCTCGAATGCGTCACGGCGTTCACTCCTCCCCCAGGATCTGCGGCACCTTGAAACGCTGCTGCTCCTGGGCGGGGGCGCCGGAGAGCGCCTGCTCCGGGGTCAGCGACGGACGGACCTCGTCCGGGCGCATGACGTTGGTCAGCGGCAGCGGGTGGGAGGTCGGCGGTACGTCCTCGTCGGCGACGTCGGAGACGCGGGCGACCGCGCCGATGATGTCGTCGAGCTGTCCGGCGAAGTGGTCGAGCTCTTCGTCCTTCAGCTCCAGACGTGCCAGCCGGGCGAGGTGGGCGACCTCCTCGCGCGTGATGCCAGGCATGCAGCGATTCCTCGGGGTGAGTGGTGGATCCTTCGGGGCTCGGCGGACTCTTCCGCCTTCCGCCCCGATCCTGTGACTCCTCCGTCTCCTGAGCGGGACGGCTTCCCCCCCGGCCTTCCGGCCGGGGCGCGGCCAAGTCCTGACCGCTGCCCGGAGGGCAGAACAGCATGCTAACAGTTTGGCCGCGGCGCACGGCGGTGCCGGGGACGGGGGCGGAGGCGGCCTCCGCCCCGCCCGGGCGCCCGGAGGGGCCCGCGCGCCTACCGCGCGGGCTGTCCTCGGTGTCCCGGGGCGGTCCTCCCGGCCGGTCCCGGCAGCGCGGGGTGCGCCGCCTCGACCGGGGGCGGCGCCCCGTCGCGCGCCCGCAGCCAGGCGGTCGCCTCGGACGGGGGCATCGCGGCCGACACCAGCCAGCCCTGCACGGCGTCGCAGCCCAGGTCGCGCAGGCGCTCCCAGGTCTCGTCGTCCTCCACTCCCTCGGCGACGACGAGCAGGCCGAGGGAGTGCGCGAGGTCCACCGTGCAGCGCACGATCTCGGCGTCCTCGGCGTCCACCGCGAGGCGTGCCACGAAGGAGCGGTCGATCTTCAGCTCGCTCACCGGCAGCCTCCGCAGGTGCACCAGGGAGGAGTAGCCGGTGCCGAAGTCGTCCAGGGACATCCGCACGCCGTGGCCGGTGAGCGCGGCGAGGGTGTCGGCGGCCTGCTGCGGGTCCTCCAGCAGGACGTGCTCGGTGATCTCCAGCTGGAGCGCCCCGGCCGGGACGCCGTGCCGGGCCAGCCGGGCGGCCACCGATCCGGCGAAGCCGGGGCTGTGGACGTCGCGGGGCGAGACGTTGACGGCGACCGGCACGGTCAGGCCCCAGGACCGCCAGCGGGCGACCTGGGCGAGCGCGGTCTCCAGCACGTAGTCGGTCAGGCGCGGCATCAGGCCGGAGGACTCGGCGATGGCGATGAACTCGTCCGGGGGCACCCTGCCCCGCTCCGGGTGCACCCAGCGGACCAGTGCCTCCAGGCCGCAGACCGAGCCGTCGAAGGCGACCTTGGGCTGGTAGTGCAGCTCGACCTCGCCCGCGTCCAGGGCGCGGCGCAGATCGCCCAGCAGGCCCAGCCGGTCGGGTGTGTTGCCGTCGCGGGTGGCCTCGTAGACCTCCACTCCGCTGCGGTCGCGCTTGGCCTGGTACATCGCGACGTCGGCGCGGCGCAGCAGGCCCTCGGCCTCACCGGCGTGGTCGGGGAAGACCGCGACCCCCGCGCTGGCCTCCAGCTCCAGGGTCAGCCCGTCCAGGTCCAGCGGCGAGCCGAGGGCGCAGACGAGCGCGCGGGCGACGCGCTGGGCGCTGGTGGGCGAGTCGGCGAACGGGAGCAGTACGGCGAACTCGTCGCCGCCGAGCCGGGCCACCTCGGCGCCGCGGGGCAGCGCCGTCCGCAGCCGGTCGGCGATCTGCAGCAGCAGCCGGTCGCCCGCCAGGTGGCCGAGGGTGTCGTTGACCGACCGGAAGCGGTCGAGGTCGATGAGGACGAGGGCGGAGCGGGCGCCCAGCCGGTCGGCCTCGTCCAGGGCGGACCAGGTGCGCTCCAGCAGCCACTGGCGGTTGGCGAGCCCGGTGAGGGGGTCGCGCAGCTGCTCCTCGGCGCGGGCCCGGGCGATCCACAGGGCGGAGTCCAGGGCGATCAGCGGTACCGAGAACAGCGGCAGCAGCAGCGGCATGTGGACGGCGACCACGACGATCAGCGGGGAGATGGCCAGCAGGGCGAGGGCGACCAGCCCCTGCCGCACCAGGGCGGTGCGGGCGACGGTGGGCAGTCCTCCCTGGCGCGGGGCCAGGATGTACCACAGCAGCGTCCGGGTGACGAGCAGGTAGGCGGCGGCGGCGAGCAGGACCTCGGGGAGCGCGTACACGCTCCAGGCGGCCGGGCGCCAGGGCTCCTCCACCGAGGGGTGCACGCCGAAGGCCGCCAGGCACAGCGCCGCGGCGCCGATGCCGAGGATGTCCACCGCGCCGTGCCGCAGCGCCTGGCGCCAGCGGTGCCGCCGGGCCGCGCCGACCAGGACCACCACCGCGAGGCTGACCAGGGTGGCCGGGATCCAGCCGTACAGCAGCAGGATGGCCAGGGTGAGGGCGGCGCCGGAGCCGGTGCCGCCCCACCAGCGGTCGCGGCCGAGGGCGACGAGGTGTCCGACGATGAGGCCGGTGAGGACGGCGAAGGACCAGCCCGCCGTGCCGCTGGGGAAGAGGGCGTGCCCCTCGGAGACCACCCGGTGGACCCCGGCGGCCAGCGCGGCGGCGGCGACCGCGACGACCGTGCGGGCGAGCCAGGGCACCTCCAGGGAGGCGACGCGCTGCAGCTTCGGCGCGCCGTCGGGGCTCTCGCCCGGCGGCGCCGTGACCGGCCGGGGCCGCCCGTGGCGGAGCCACTGCTGTCCCCGGTCCCGGGGTTTGTGCTGCATGCGCGTCCCTCTCACAGCCGTCGGTGCCCACGCCACGGCAGGCGCACCCCGTCAACAGTAGGGCGCGGACGGCCGGCTGGGCAGTGATCGTTCAGGGTTGCCCGAATGCGGACCGGTCGATCGCGTCCGTCTGATAAGCGCCGCGCGGCCCCTCCTCATCACTCAGTCAACGGCATTGTCCGAAAAGGGATTTGGCGGCGGTGACACCACCGCCGCCGACGCGCCGTCACTGTGCGGGCGGCTCCGCGGCGGGCTCGACGGGAACGACGGCGGCCTCCCGTGCGGCGTCGGGTCCCTGCTCCAGCAGGACGGCGAAACCGTCGTCGTCCAGGATCGGGACCTTCAACTGCACGGCCTTGTCATATTTCGACCCGGGACTGTCGCCCGCCACAACAAAACCGGTCTTCTTTGAAACAGAACCGGTCACTTTCGCTCCCAGGCCCTGCAGCGCCTCTTTTGCGCCATCCCGCGTGTACGACCGCAGGGTCCCGGTGACCACCACGGTGACCCCCTCCAGCGGACGCGGCCCCTCCTCGGCGCCGCCCTCCTCCTCCATCCGCACGCCGGCCGCCCGCCACTTCTCGACGATCTCGCGGTGCCAGTCCTCGGCGAACCAGGCCTTGAGCGAGGCGGCGATGGTCGGGCCGACCCCCTCGGTGGCCGCCAGCTCCTCCTCGGACGCCTCGGCGATCCGGTCCAGCGAGCGGAACTCCCTGGCCAGCGCCTCGGCCGCGACCGGGCCGACATGGCGGATCGACAGCCCCGCGATGATCCTGGCCAGCGGACGCTCCTTGGCCGCCTGGATGTTCTCCAGCATCGCCAGGGTGTTCTTCTTCGGCTCGCCCCTGAGGTTGGCGAAGAAGGTGACGACCTTCTCCTCCCCCGTCTTCGGGTCCCGCTTGGGCAGGCCGCTGTCCGGGTCCAGGACGTAGGTCCTGATGGGCAGCAGCTGCTCGACGGTGAGGTCGAACAGATCCCCCTCGTCCCGCAGCGGCGGTGCGGCCGGCTCCAGCGGCTGGGTCAGCGCGGTGGCGGCCACGTACCCGAAGTGCTCGATGTCCAGGCACTTGCGCCCCGCCAGGTAGTAGAGCCGCTCGCGCAACTGGCCCGGGCAGGAGCGGGCGTTGGGGCAGCGCAGATCGACGTCCCCCTCCTTGGCCGGCTTCAGCCCGGTGCCGCACTCGGGGCACTCGGCGGGCATCACGAACTCCCGCTCGCTGCCGTCCCGCAGATCGGCGACGGGGCCCAGGATCTCGGGGATGACGTCACCCGCCTTGCGCAGCGCGACGGTGTCCCCGATCAGCACGCCCTTGGCCCTGACCACGTCCTGGTTGTGCAAGGTGGCGAACTCCACCTCCGAGCCGGCCACCGTCACCGGCTCCACCACGGCGAACGGCGTGGCCCGCCCGGTGCGGCCGATGCTCACCTTGATGTCCAGCAGCCTGGTGTTGACCTCCTCGGGCGGGTACTTCCAGGCGATCGCCCAGCGCGGCGCCCGCGAGGTGGAGCCCAGCCGCCCCTGGAGGGGGATCTCGTCCAGCTTGACGACGACCCCGTCGATCTCGTGCTCCACCGAGTGCCGGTTGGCGCCGTAGTACGCGATGTACTCCCGCACCTCCTCGACGGAGCCGACCACCCTGGCGTGCGCGGCGGTCGGCAGCCCCCACTCGTGCAGCAGCTCGTAGGCGTGCGACAGCCGGTCGATGTCGAAGCCCTCGCGGGCGCCGATGCCGTGCACCACCATGTGCAGCGGGCGCTCCGCGGTGACCTTGGGATCCTTCTGCCGCAGCGAACCGGCCGCCGCGTTGCGGGGGTTGGCGAACGCCGGCTTGCCCCCCTCGACCAGCCGCGCGTTCAGCTCCTCGAAGCGCTCCATGGGGATGAACACCTCCCCGCGGATCTCCACCAGATCCGGGATGCGCTCCCCCTTCAGCCGCTCGGGGATCTGCGCGATGGTGCGGACGTTGGGCGTGATGTCCTCCCCGGTGCGCCCGTCGCCGCGGGTGGCGGCGCGCACCAGCCTGCCGTGCTCGTACGTCAGGTTGACCGCGAGGCCGTCCACCTTCAGCTCGCACAGGAAGTGGTAGGGCACACCGCCCAGTTCGCGTGCGATCCGGTCGGCCCAGGACTCCAGTTCCTCGTCGTCGAAGGCGTTGTCCAGCGACAGCATCCGCTCGCGGTGCTGTACGGCGGTGAACTCCGTCTCGTAGGAGCCGGCCACCTTCTGGGTCGGCGAGTCGGGTGTGACCAGCTCCGGGTACCTGGCCTCCAGCTCCTGGAGCTCGCGCATCAGGGCGTCGAACTCGGCGTCGCTGACGACCGGCGTCGTCACGTAGTACCGGAAGCGGTGCTCGTCGACCTCCCGGGCCAGCCGTGCGTGCCGTTCGCGCGCCTCGCTGTCCGGGCTCACCGTCTCCATGTATCCAAGCCTCCCGTTACTCAGGGTCGTTTACGAGCGAGCGTGCGGCCCGGACACAGTGCGCGAGCGCGGCCCGCGCGTAGGCGGGCGAGGCGCCCGCCAGACCGCAGGCGGGCGTGACGACCACCGATCGCGCCAGCAGCTTCGGAGACAGCCCCAGCCTGCGCCACAGCGTCCTGACACCCATGACGCTACCGGCAGGGTCTGACAGTGCCCTCGAGTACGGCTCCACCGCCGGGACCGCCCCGGCGAACAGCGCCGTGCCCGCCTCGACCGCCTCCCCGACCGCCTCGTCGTCACGTTCTGTGAGCAGCGAGAGGTCGAAGGAGATCCCGGCGGCGCCCGCCCTGCGCAGCAGCCCGAAGGGCACCCCCGGAGCGCAGGAGTGCACCACCACCGGGATCTCCTGCCCCGGTTCCGGCGCCGGGCCCCCCGCCTCCCTCACCGCCTCGACCACCTGCCGCAGCGCGCCCTCGGCCACGCCGCGGTCCACGGCCGGATGGGTGCGGTACCCGCTGGCGGTGGGCACCCTGCCCAGCAGCACCGCCGTCAGCGACGGCTCGTCGAGCTGGAGGACCGGCCTGGCCCCCGGCACCCTGCGCCGCACCTCGGCGAGATGGGCCCGCAGCCCCTCGGCCAGGGACTCGGCCAGGTAGCGGCAGGCGCCCGCGTCGCCGAGCATCGCCTCGCCGCCGCGGCGCTCCAGCGAGGCCGCCAGCGTCCAGGGCCCGACGGCGGAGACCTTCAGCGCCCCGGTGTAGCCCTGGGTGAACTCCTCCAGCGCGTCCAGGTCCTCCCCCAGCCAGGACCGGGCCCGCCGGGTGTCGCGCCCGGGGGCGTCGCCGACCCGCCAGCCGCTGGGCTCCAGGCGGGCGTACAGCTCCACCAGCAGCCCGGCCGTCCGCCCGATCATGTCGGCGCCGGGCCCGCGCGCGGGCAGCTCCGGCAGGTACGGGAAGTGCTCGAGGCTGCCGGTGACGGTCTTCACGGCCTCCCGGGCGTCGGTGCCGGGCATCGATCCGACGCCGGTCGCCGCCCCCTCCCCCCACACGTGCTCCCTCACGCCGACGGCCTCACCCTCAGATCGGTGATCTCCGAGCCCGCCGGCAGGTCGAGGGCCGTGAGGACGGCGGTCGCCACCGCGGACGGGGGGATCCAGCGCGCCGGGTCGTACTCCCTGCCCTCCTGCCGGTGCACCTTGGCCTGCATCGGCGTGGCGGTGCGCCCCGGGTAGACGGAGGTCACCCGCACCCCGGCGCCGCCCTCCTCCGCGCGCAGCGAGTCGGCGAGCGCCTTGAGCCCGTGCTTGCTGGCCGCGTACGCGCCCCAGTCGGCGTTGGCGTTCAGGCCCGCGCCGGAGTTGACGAAGACCACGTGGCCGTGCGCCAGGCGGATCTGCGGCAGCAGCAGCCGGGTCAGCTCGGCGGGGCCGACGAGGTTGACCGCCAGGGTGGCGTTCCAGACCTTCGGCGCCAGCTCCCCGACCTTCCCCAGGTCCACCACCCCGGCGACGTGCAGCAGCGAGTCCACCCGCTCCGGCAGCTCCTGGTGGGACAGCGCCCACGACAGCCTATCGGGCTCGGCCAGGTCTCCGACGAGGGTGCGGGCGCCGGGGAAGCGCTCGGCCAGTTCCCTGGCGCGGCCCGCGTCCCGCGCCAGCAGCCACAGCTCCTCGCCCCGCTCCCGCAGGCGCTCGGCGATCTCGGCTCCGATGCCGGAGCCCGCCCCGGTGATCACATGCGTTCCCATGGGCCCATCGTCCCATCCGGCGGGCCGTCCGACGGGCACCGCACCCGTCACCGGCGGGCACCGCGTCCGTCAGCAGAGCCCCGGCGTGCGAGCGGTGTCCTCGCCGCGCCGCGTGCGCTCCCGGGCCGCCGCCCTGGACTCGCGCCGCACCCGCACCCGCACCCGCACCGGTGTCCGGTCCGCTCCCCGTCCCACGGCGAGGCTGCCGCCGTCCACCCGTTCCAGGTGGTTGACGTCCACGACGAGTCCGTGGAGCCGAGTTCCCCGGGCGGCCGCCGGACGTGGTCGAATGATGTGTCATGGCCACCTCGTCCCCTCCGCCCACTCCCCCCGTGCCGGGGCCGGCCGTCCCGCCGCAGGGCGGGCGCCGGAGCGAACCGGCCGGCCTGGCCGGCCACATGGTCGTGTGCGGCGACAACTCCCTGTCCCAGCGGCTGGTGCGCGAGCTCGCCTCCGTCTACGGCCAGAAGGTCACCGTCGTCCTGCCCTCGCTGCGCGGCGGCGACCAGGGCCCGCAGATCGCCGCGCTGGTCGGCGACCGGTGCCTGGACGTACGGGCGGTGGAGGCGCAGGCGCCCGACGACGAGGCGCTGCGGGAGGCGGGCATCGAGCACGCCGCCGCGCTGGCGCTGACCTCCGGCGACGACCAGCTCAACATCCACACCGCACTGCGGGCCCGCCGTATCAACCCCGAACTGCGCCTGGTCATCCGGATGTTCAACCGGACCCTGGGCAGCTATCTGGAGGACCTGCTCGACCGGACCATCGCCGCCCGCGTCCCCGGCCTGGACCAGAGGGCCGTGGACGCCTCCACCACCGTCCTGTCCGACGCGGACACCGCCGCACCCTCCATGGTGGCGGCGGCCGTGGTCGGCACCAGCAAGGTGATCCACGCCGGCGGGCTGCTGCTGCGGGCCAAGGAGCGCACCGTGGGCACCGCCGACCGCCGCGACCCGCTGTGCACCCTGGCCCTGCTGCCCGACTCCCCGGACTCCGACGAGGGCGACGTCTACACCGACCCCGAGGACCACGACGGCCCCGTACTGCTGCCCGACCCGCGCGAGCTGGAAGGGCTGCCGGACGAGCGCGGCACCGTCGTCCTGGAGGCGATCACCCGCCGCCCCGACCGGGCCGGCGCCCCCGCTCCCCGCGTGCCGCGGTTACCGGTGGGCAGCTTCTTCTCCCGGAAGCTGCGGGCCGCCCTGCTCGGGCTCACCGCGGTGGTCGTCCTGCTCGCCGCCGCGAACTGGTACGTCACCCGCGAGACGCCGCTGCACGCCGCCTACGTCACCCTGCTCAACGTCATGTCCATCAACGAGCCCGAACTGGAGGGCAGCACCGGGGAGCAGGTCCTGCAACTGCTGGGCGGGCTGGCGGGCACCGCGCTGCTGCCGCTGATGGTCGCCGTCGTGCTGGAGAGCTACGGCACCTTCCGCCGGGCGGCCACCCTGCCGCCCCCGCCGCACGGCATCGAGAAGCACGTCGTCCTGCTGGGCCTGGGCAAGGTCGGCACCCGTGTGCTGGACCAGCTGCTGGAACTGGGCATCCCCGTGGTGTGCATCGAGCGCGACGACGAGGCCCGCGGCATCGCCACCGCCCGTGCGCGCCGGGTGCCGACCCTGGTCGCCGACGTCACCGAGGGCGGGGTGCTGGAGGAGGCGGGGATAGCGCGCAGCCGCGCCCTGCTGGCACTGACCAGCGACAGCGGCACCAACCTGGAGGCCACGCTCTACGCCCGCCAGGTCAACCCCGGCCTGCGGGTGGTGATGCGCCTGTTCGACGACGAGTTCGCCGCCACCGTCTACCGCACGCTGCGTGACACCTATCCCGGGGCGCAGACCCGCAGCCGCAGCGTCTCCGCGCTGGCGGCCCCGGCCTTCGCCGGAGCCATGATGGGCCGCCAGGTGCTGGGCGCCATACCCGTCGGCCGCCGGGTGCTGGTCTTCGCCGCGGTGTCGGTGACGGGCAACCGGCTGCTGGAGGGCCGCACCGTAGGCGAGGCGTCCCGCCCCGGCTCCTGGCGGATCCTGGCCCTGGACACCGCCCCGCCCGACCGCCGCCGCGCCGATCTGGGCTCCCTCACCTCCGGCGCCCGCACCTACACCCTCACCGGCGACCTCGCCTGGCGGCTGCACGACGGCTACCTGATGACGCCGGGCGACCGCGTGGTGGTGGCCGCCACCCGCGAGGGCCTGGGCGTCCTGCTCTCCGGCGAGGACCCGCGCGGGGCGGACGGGGCGGGTGCGGACGGCGTGCACGGCGCGGGCGGCGCCGGAGCGGGCAGCCCGGCCCCGGCGCCGTGAACCGCGCCGCCGCCCGCCCCGGCGCGCGCTACACGGGACTGCGCTCCGGTTCCGTCCCGCCCGCCGCCGCCCGGTCCGGCGCCGGAAGGGTGACGCGGATCTTGGACTGGCCGTGCGGGAGCCGCTCCCAGTCGTCCATGAGGCGCGCCGTCAGGCCGTGGCTGGCGGCGAGGTCGGTCAGCGTCTCGGTGCGGTAGTAGAAGTCCTCGCGCAGCACGTGGTGCTCGCGGCCCTCGGTGCGGTCGAAGGTGAAGTCGAAGAAGCCGCCCGGGGCGAGGATCCGCCCCACGTTCTCCAGGCACTGGTCGATGACGTCCAGCGGGGAGTGGGAGAAGACGCTGTGGGCGTGGACGACCGTGAAGTGCCCCTCGGGCAGGAAGTCGAAGGTCAGATCGTCGGCGATCGCCAGGTGGGGCAGCTTGTCCTGGAGTCCGTAGCGCACGACGGTCCGCTCGGCCTCGATCAGGATGTGGGGCGATATGTCGACCCCGTAGTAGTGGCCGGGCTGGAGATGGCCGATGAACAGCCGGCCGGCCCGCAGGTTGCCGCAGCCGATCTCCAGCATCCGGTCGTCCGGCTTCAGCCCGTGTTCCAGCAGGTAGTCGAACTGCATCCGCCCGATGGCCAGCCAGCGCTCGTACGACGGCCTGCCGCCGACCGCCGCCTCCGGGCTGCGGGCGGCGTCGGAGGCCATCACGGCCCGGTAGTACCCGATGTGGTCGTCACGGTACTTCGCCCGCAGCCAGGCGTCCCGGGCGGCCCGGCGCAGATGGGCGGGGACGCGTTCGGGATGGCCGATCGCGTAGCGCACCTTGTGGGCGAGGGTGGCGCGGTTCCGGGAGAGCCTGGAGTCGGATGGGGTCTTGGTTCCCATGGAGACCTCCGCGTCGCTCGGGGTCGGGCCGGTGGCGTCAGTATGGGCGCGGCGCCCTCGCCGCACCCTCCGGCTGATCCGATCGGGTGCCCGCCGGACGTCCCGGGTAAGCCCCCGCCCGGCGGGCCGGGGAAGGCATGGAGGCCGGGGCTCCGTGGTACCCGGCCGCACCAGGCCCTCTCCCCCGGCAAGGAAGCACACCATGATCGTCGTCACCGGAGCCGCCGGACAGCTCGGCCGTCTCACCGTCGAGGCCCTCCTGGAGCGCGGCGTGCCCGCGTCCCAGGTCGTCGCAGCCGTGCGCTCGCCGGAGAAGGCCGCCGGCCTCGCCCGGCGGGGCGTGCGGGTGCGGGAGGCCGACTACGACCGGCCCGGCACCCTGGCCGCCGCGTTCGAGGACGCCCGGCGGGTGCTGCTGGTCTCCGGCAGCGAGGTCGGCCGCCGCGTCCCGCAGCACCGGGCCGTCATCGACGCCGCCGGGGAGGCCGGGGCGGAACTGCTGGTCTACACCAGCGTCCTGCACGCCGACACCACCACCGTCCCCGTGGCGCCCGAGCACCGCGAGACCGAGGAGTACCTGCGCGACTTTGGCCTGCCCCACTGCCTGCTGCGCAACGGCTGGTACACGGAGAACTACGAGCAGGCCGCCCGCCAGGGCCTGAAGACCGGGATGATCGCCGGGGCCGCCGGAGACGGCCGGATCGCGTCCGCCTCCCGCGCCGACTACGCGGCGGCGGCCGCCGCCGTCCTGGCCGACGAGGGAACCGACGGCCACGGCACCCACACGAACGCCGTGTACGAGCTGTCCGGCGACACCGCCTGGACCATGGCCGACTTCGCCGCCGTCCTCACCGACCTGACCGGCACCGAGGTCGTCTACCGCGACCTGTCGGCGGACGGATACGCCAAGGCGCTCACCGGCGCCGGGCTGCCCGAGGAGACGGCCCGGTTCCTCGCCGGGACCGACGCCGCCATCGCCGCGGGCCACCTCGGCGACACCCCCGGCGACCTCTCCCGCCTCATCGGCCGCCCCACCACCCCGCTGCGCGACACCCTCGCCGCGCTCCTCGGGAGCTGACGCGGCACCCGCCGCGCCGCCGGGCGGCGGACACCAGGGTGGACGGATGCGGTGGCCCGCCCGGGGACACCACCGACCGCACCGCCTTCCGCTCGCTCGTCCAGGGCGCGAAGGCCGGAGCGTCCGACCGTCTCGCCCGGCAGGGCCGCCCGGGTTAGGCTCCCGGGCGGGACACGCCACCGGCGAAGGGGGCCGCTCCATGGGCGGGACGGGGACCGTGGTCGCGGTCAGCAGCAGCGGCGAGCACTCGTTCGGCAAGCCGAACCGGGAGAGCATCAGACTGCTGGCCGGGCTCGGGGTGGAGGGGGACGCGCACGCCGGACGGACGGTCAAGCACCGCTACCGCGTCGCCAAGGACCCCACCCAGCCGAACCTCCGGCAGGTGCACCTCATCCACGAGGAGCTGTTCGCCGAGGTCGGCGAGGCGGGCTTCACCGTGAAGCCCGGTGAACTGGGTGAGAACATCACCACCCGCGGTCTCGACCTGCTCGGCCTGCCCACCGGCACGCTGCTGCGCATCGGCGCCGAGGCGGTCGTCGAGGTCACCGGCCTGCGCAACCCGTGCTCGCAGATCGACGGCTTCCAGCGGGGTCTGCTGAAGCGGGTCGTCGGCCGCGACGAGGACGGCAACGTGGTGCGCAGGGCCGGGGTGATGGGCGTCGTGCGGACGGGCGGCACGGTGCGCCCCGGCGACGCGATCGGGGTCGAGCTGCCGGACGGCCCGCACCGCCCGCTGCAGATGGTCTGACGTCCGTCGGGCAGCCCGGGGTTACCGGGTGGCGGCGGCCGCCCCGCGGCGCTCGGTGGCGGCGATGGTGGCCGAGCCGACCACGCGGGTGCCGTCGTAGAGGACGATCGCCTGGCCCGGGGCCACGCCGCGCACCGGCTCGGTGAAGGCCACCTTCAGCTCGTCCCCGACGAGTTCGGCGGTGACCGGCGTCTCGCCGCCGTGGGCGCGCAGCTGGGCGGTGTACGCGCCCGGCCCGGTGGGCGGGGTGCCGCACCAGCGGGGGCGGATCGCCCTGAGGGCGACCACGTCCAGGGCGGAGGCCGGGCCGACGGTGACGGTGTTGTCCACCGGGGAGATGTCCAGTACGTAGCGCGGCTTGCCGTCGGGGGCGGGGTGGCCGATGCGCAGGCCCTTGCGCTGGCCGACGGTGAAGCCGTACGCGCCGGTGTGGGTGCCGAGCTTGTTGCCGTCCTCGTCGAGGATGTCGCCCTCGGCGGTGCCCAGGTGCTTCGCCAGGAAGCCCTGGGTGTCGCCGTCGGCGATGAAGCAGATGTCGTGGCTGTCGGGCTTCTTCGCCACCGCCAGGCCCCGGCGCTCGGCCTCGGCGCGGATCTCCTCCTTGGTGGTGGCGGTGTCGCCGAGGGGGAACATGGCGTGGGCGAGCTGCCGCTCGTCCAGCACGCCCAGCACATAGCTCTGGTCCTTGGCCGCGTCGGCGGCGCGGTGCAGCTCGCGGGTGCCGTCCTCGCGGACGACGACGGTGGCGTAGTGGCCGGTGCACACCGCGTCGAAGCCCAGCGCCAGGGCCTTGTCCAGCAGCGCGGCGAACTTGATCTTCTCGTTGCAGCGCAGGCAGGGGTTGGGGGTGCGGCCGGCCTCGTACTCGGCGACGAAGTCCTCCACCACGTCCTGGCGGAAGCGCTCGGCCAGGTCCCACACGTAGAAGGGGATGCCGATGACGTCGGCGGCGCGGCGGGCGTCGCGGGAGTCCTCGATCGTGCAGCAGCCGCGGGCGCCGGTGCGGAAGGACTGCGGGTTCGCCGAGAGGGCGAGGTGGACGCCGGTGACGTCGTGGCCCGCCTCCACCGCGCGGGCGGCGGCGACGGCGGAGTCCACGCCGCCGGACATGGCGGCGAGGACGCGGAGGCGGGGGGCGGGGCTGGGCGCACCGGTCGTGTCAGTCATAGCGCCCTCCAGGGTACGGGGCCGTGCGCGGCCCGGCGGAACCGTACGGGCGTTCCCGGGCGTTGTGCGGTCTGTGAACGAGAGAAACGCCCCGGACCACCGCAGGAGCCACCGGGCGGACGGCACGGGCCGCACGTCCCGGACCGCGATCGGCCGCCGCGCCCTGCTGGTCGGCGGCGCGGCGGTGGGGCTGGGCGCCCTCGGGTACGCGGCCCGCGACGAGGTGGCCCGGACGTGGTGGAGGGTGCCGGGCGTGGACCGGCCGCGCACCGAGGGCGAGGTGGACCATCCGGGAGCGGATTGGCTGCCGGCGTCCGAGGCGAACTGGCGGCGGGCCGACCGGCCCTACGACTACACCGTCGACCGGGTGGTGATCCACGTCATCCAGGGCCCCTACGCGGTGGCCCTGAAGGTCTTCCAGGATCCGTCCCACCGCGCCGCGACCCACTACGTGGTGCGCACCTCCGACGGGAAGGTGACGCAGATGGTGCGGGAGCTGGACGTGGCCTACCACGCGGGCAACCGCGAGTACAACGAGCGCAGCGTCGGCATCGAGCACGAGGGCTTCGTGGACCGTCCGGAGACGATCACCGACGCCACCTACCGGGCGTCGGCGGCGCTGACGGCCGGGATATGCGACCGGTACGGCCTGCCCCGGGACCGCGAGCACATCATCGGCCATGTCGAGGTGCCCGGCACCGACCACACCGACCCCGGGCCGCACTGGGACTGGGACCGGTACATGCGGATGGTGCGGGACGTTCCGGTCCGCAAGGCGTGAGCGGGCCGTGAACAGGCCGTGAGCGGGCCGTGAGCGGGCCGCCGCCGGAGGCGGACCGGCGGCCTGCTCACGGCTACGACAGACCGGCGCCGCGGGCGCGCTCCACGGCCGGGCCGATGGCGGCGGCCACCGCGTCCACGTCCGCCTTGGTGGAGGTGTGGCCCAGCGAGAAGCGCAGGGTGCCCCGGGCCAGCTCCGGATCGGTGCCCGTGGCCAGCAGGACGTGGCTGGGCTGGGCGATGCCGGCGGTGCAGGCCGATCCGGTGGAGCACTCGATGCCCTGGGCGTCCAGCAGGAGCAGCAGCGAGTCGCCCTCACAGCCGGGGAAGGAGAAGTGCGCGTTGGCGGGCAGCCGCCCGGCCGGGTCGGGGTCGCCGCCCAGGACCGCGTCCGGCACGGCCTCGGTCACGGCCGCCACCAGCGCGTCCCGCAGGGCGCCGACCTCACGGGCGAACTCCTCGCGCCGCTCGGCCGCCAGCCGCGCGGCGACCGCGAAGGCGGCGACGGCGGGCACGTCGAGGGTGCCGGAGCGCACGTCGCGCTCCTGGCCGCCGCCGTGCAGCAGCGGTGCGGGGGCCCACTGCCGGCCCAGCAGCAGTGCGCCGACGCCGTACGGACCGCCGATCTTGTGGCCGCTGACCGTCATCGCGGCCAGTCCGGAGGCTGCGAAGTCCACCGGCACCTGGCCGACGGCCTGGACGGCGTCCGCGTGCATCGGGATGCCGAACTCGGCCGCCATCGACGCCAGTTCGGCCGTGGGCTGGAGGGTGCCGATCTCGTTGTTGGCCCACATCACGGTGATCAGGGCGACATCCTCGGGCCTGCGCTCGACCGCCTCGCGCAGCGCCTCGGGGTGGACCCGCCCCAGGCGGTCGACCGGCAGCCACTCCACCCGGGCGCCCTCGTGGTCGGCGAGCCAGTGGACCGCGTCGAGGACCGCGTGGTGCTCCACGGGGCTGGCCAGGACGCGGGTGCGGACGGGATCGGCCGCGCGCCGGGCCCAGTACAGGCCCTTGACGGCGAGGTTGTCGGCCTCGGTGCCGCCGGAGGTGAGGACCACCTCGCTCGGCCGGGCGCCGAGGGCGGCGGCGAGGGCCTCGCGCCCCTCCTCAACCGTGCGCCGGGCCCGCCGCCCCGCCGCGTGGAGGGAGGAGGCGTTGCCGACGAGGCCGAGCTGGGCGGTCATCGCCTGCACCGCCTCCGGAAGCATCGGGGTGGTGGCGGCGTGGTCAAGGTAGGCCATGGTTAACCGATTCTACGAGCCGCCCGGGCCGGGACGGGAGCGAGGACCGGCCAGACGGCCGGTCCTCGCTCCGGAGCCCCGCCCCGGACGCCGCGGGGCGGGCGGGCGCCCCTCAGTCGACCTTGTGCTCGGCCTGGAACATCCAGTGGTGCTTCTCGAGGTCGGCGATGATCGAGATGAGGATGTCCTGGGTCACCGGGTCCGGCTTCTCCGTGGCGTCCATGCGCTCGCGCATCCGGTTCACCACGGAGGCCAGCGCGCCGACCATGACCTCGACGGCCTTGTCGTCCTGGTGCCAGCCGCTCTCCACTCCGGTGATGGCGCTGCCGGAGGCGAGGGCGGAGGCACGGCCGTCGGGGGCCAGGCCCAGGGCCGCGGCGCGTTCGGCGACGGTGTCGGAGTAGGTGCGCGCGGTCTCCACGACCTCGTCGAGCTGGAGGTGGATGGAGCGGAACCGCGGCCCGATCACGGTCCAGTGGACCTGCTTGGCCACCAGCGACAGATCGACCAGGTCCACCAGTGCGCCCTGCAGCGCCTCTCCGACGACCTTGAGGTCCTGGTCGGGCAGTGTGCTCTTCACGGCGTACATCCGTTGACCACCTTCACTTCTCTCACGGGGGAGATTTGTCGCATTTGGCGTTTTTCGTCCCTTTTCAGGCTACCCGTGAAGGGCTTCGCCACTCCCGCGCCACCGGCCCCGCCCACCCGGTCGCGCACCGCGTTCGCGCCGGTCACGGCGGGTGCCGGGGCACTCGGGCGACGTCGTTACGTGTGCCCCGTACCGCCCTCCGCATGCGGTCGCGGCCCTGGCCCCCGCGGAGGGGGCCAGGGCCGCGACCGGGTCCGGGACCGCGCTCAGGCCGGCAGGGCGCGGGCGAGCTGGCGGGACTGGGCGACGAGCCGGTCCTCGCTGTCCCAGACGTCGGCGTCCTCCTCCAGGAAGCCGCCGGCCAGGTTGCGGGTGGTGACGGCCACCCGCACCGGCCCGGGGGCCGGGCGCCGGCGGACGTGGACGGTCAGCTCCACCGTCGGGACCCAGCCCGACAGGCCCAGCTCGAAGGCGGTGGGCGGCAGGGCGTCCACGGCCAGCAGCAGGGAGAGGGGGTCGTGGTCGCGGCCGTCGGCCAGCCCGAACCAGCCGCGCATCTCGCCGCGCCCGCTGGGCGCGCCGACCGCCCACCCGACGGTGGCCGGATCCAGACGCAGGTCGATCTGGTGGGTGATGGGCGGAACGGCGGACGGGTCCATGCCGTCCCTGGCCCCGAGGCAGCTCTCGTACGGCGGGATCTGCGGCGGCTTGGCGCTGGTGCGGACGTCGTCGGGCAGCGCGGCCAGGTCCCCGTAGCTCGCCAGTACGCGGATGCGCTCCACCTCCCGCCCGTCCTCGTCCCGCTGGAGGAGGGAGGCGGCGCCGGTGGACAGGGTGCGGCCGGCGCGCACGGCGGTGGTGCGCACGGTCGCCGGGCCGGGCCGGGAGGCGGTGAGGTAGTGCGCGGTGATGGTGAAGGGGTCGGGGTGCGGCAGTGCGTCGCCGAGGGCGCGGCCGAGCAGGGCCAGCAGGTAGCCGCCGTTGACGGCGTGCCCGATGGTCCACTGGGCGGAGAGGTCGGCGCCGTAGACGCCCTCTCCCTGTGCGGTGACGGCCGTGTCGCGATCGAACGCGCTGGTACCGATGGTTGCCTCGGTCATGGCAGTACACGGTACAGGCTTTTATTACCGGCTAGTAGCCAGGTCTCGGCAGCCCTCACGCCTCCTCCTCGCTCCCCTCGGTCCGCTGGCTGCGGCGGTGCCAGGCCCTCGGCGCGCGCCAGTTGCAGCGCAGGGCCAGCAGCCGCAGCACGAAGGCGAGGGCGGCCGCCGCGCCGCTGGTCACCCCGTTCAGCTCCCCGGCCTTGATCAGCAGTGCCACCGCCGTCGCCCCGACGACGGCCGGCACCGCGTAGACCTCGCGGTCCCAGCGCAGCAGCGAGGGGACCTCGTTGGCCAGGACGTCGCGCAGCACACCGCCGCCCGCCGCCGTGGCCAGCCCCATGACGACCGAGGCGGTCAGGCCGAGCCCGTAGGCGTGCGCCTTGACCGTGCCGGTGACGCAGAACAGGCCGAGCCCGGCCGCGTCGAAGACCATCACCGCCCGGTTGATCCGCTCCACCTGCGGGTGGAGGAAGAAGACCAGCACCGTGGCGGCCAGCGGGGTCAGCAGATAGCCGAGATCGGTGAAGGCGGCCGGGGGCACCGCCCCGATCACCAGGTCCCGGAAGAGCCCGCCGCCCAGCCCGGTGACCGAGGCGAGCAGCGCCATGCCGACGACGTCGAAGTTCTTGCGGACGGCGAGCAGCGCGCCGGAGACGGCGAAGACGAAGATCCCGGCCAGGTCGAGCCAGTGCTGGACGGAGGGGGTGAACAGATCCACCCCCCGGTTGTAACAGGTGCCGCGTACGCCGCACCGCCCGCCTCCGCGCTCATGGGGCGGAGGCGGGCGGTGCGGGGGGACACGGCGCCCGAGGGGCCGGGAGAGCGGGGCGTACGGCTCACTCGGCCGCGGTCGCGGCCTCCTCCGTCTGCTCGGCCCTCCCCGTGTTCACGGCAGCGGCCGGCTCGGCGCGCCGGTCGTGGTGCTCGGCGTGCCCGGCCGGGACCACCTGGGCCGCGTTGTGCGTGGGGCTGATCCGGCCGTCGGCGATCTCCTCGGCCCAGTGGCAGGCCACCCGGTGCCCGCCGCCCAGGTCCCGCAGCTCGGGGCGCTCGGTCGCACAGCGCGTCTCCTGCTTCCACGGGCAGCGGGTGTGGAAGCGGCAGCCCGCCGGCGGGTTCGCCGGGGAGGGCAGGTCGCCGGTGAGCAGGATGCGCTCGCGGCTGTCCTCGACCTCCGGATCGGGCACCGGCACGGCCGACATCAGCGCCCGGGTGTACGGGTGCCGGGGCTCGGCGTACAGCGTGTCGCTGGGCGCCTCCTCCACCAGCGAGCCCAGGTACATCACCCCGACGACGTCGGAGATGTGCCGCACCACGGCCAGGTCGTGGGCGATGACCACGTAGGTCAGGCCCATCTCCTGCTGGAGCTCCTCCAGCAGGTTGATCACCTGGGCCTGGATGGAGACGTCCAGCGCGGAGACCGGCTCGTCGCAGATGATCACGTCCGGTTCCAGGACCAGCGCCCGGGCGATGCCGATGCGCTGGCGCTGCCCGCCGGAGAACTCGTGCGGATAGCGGGAGAGCGCGTTGGCCGGCAGCCCGACCCTCGCCAGGATCGCGCGGATCCTCTCCCTGCGCTCGGCCTGGTCCGCGCCGATGCCGTGGGCCTCCATGCCCTCGGAGAGGATCGACTCGATGTTCTGCCGGGGGTTGAGGCTGCCCAGCGGGTCCTGGAAGACCATCTGGAGCCGGCGGCGGAAGCGGCGCATCTCCTCGTCCGGCAGCTTCGCCAGATCGGTGCCGTCGAAGACGACCTCGCCGTCGGTGACGTCCACCAGCCGCAGGACCGCCCGGCCCAGCGTGGTCTTGCCGCAGCCCGACTCGCCCACCAGGCCGTACGTCTGGCCCGGCTCGACGGAGAGCGAGACCCCGTCGACGGCGTAGACGTGGCCGACCGTGCGGTCGAAGAGGATGCCCCTCCTCACCGGGAAGTGGACCTTCACACCGTTCAGTTGGAGCAGGCTCATGCTCCGGCCTCCTTCTCGGCCGTGCCGGCCGTTCCGACCGCCACGTCCCTCTCCGCCGGATCGGCCTTCTCCACCGAATCGGCCTTCCCCGGGCCAGCGCCGTCGGCGGCGTCCGTCCCGGGCACCTCGTCCGGCTCGGGCAGCGCGGACCGGCGCAGTTCGGCGGCGCCCCCGGAGAGCACCGGGTTGACGCACCGCACCTGGTGCCCGGGCTTGCGGGGCTCGCCCAGCACCGGGGTGCCCTGGAGGCACTCCAGCGTGTAGTGGTCGCACCGGGGGGCGAAGGCGCAGCCGTCCTCCCAGGCGATCGTGTCGTTGATGGAACCGCGCACCGGCCTCAGCGGCTCGCCGCGCGGCGCGTCGAGCCGGGGGATGGACCCCAGCAGCCCGTTGGCGTACGGGTGGGTCGGCGCCTCGAACAGCTCACGCCGCGCGGCGGACTCCACCACCTTGCCCGCGTAGAGCACGTTGACCTGGTCGCACAGGCCCGCGACCACGCCCAGGTCGTGGGTGATCATCAGCAGGGCGGTGCCCTCCTGGTCGACCAGTTCCTTGAGCAGTTCCAGGATCTGGGCCTGGATCGTCACGTCCAGGGCGGTGGTCGGCTCGTCGGCGATCAGCAGCCGCGGTGCGCAGGCCACCGCCATGGCGATCAGGGCGCGCTGCCGCATGCCGCCGGAGAGCTGGTGCGGGTACTCCTTCAGCCGCCGGTCGGGGTCGGGGATGCCGACCCGGTCCAGCAGGGAGGCGGCCTCCTTGCGGGCGGCCTCGCCCTTGAGCCCACGGTGCCGGTTCAGGATCTCGGTGACCTGGACCCCGATGGGGACCACCGGGTTCAGCGAGGACAGCGGGTCCTGGAAGATCATCGCCAGCTGGGAGCCGCGCAGGTCGCGCATCCTCTTCGGGCTCAGGGTCAGCAGGTCGGTGCCGTCGAAGTCGGCCCGGCCCCCCACCTTCACGCCCCTGGAGGGCAGCAGCCCCATCAGGGCCAGCGAGGTGACGGACTTGCCGCAGCCCGACTCCCCGACCAGGCCGACGACCTGGCCCTGGTCGACGTCGAAGGACACTCCCGACACGGCCTTCACATCGCGCCGGCCGCGCTGGGTGAAGGTGACGGTCAGTTCGTCCACGGAAAGCAGGGCCATGTGATCAACTCCGCAGTTTCGGGTCGAGGGCTTCCCGCATCGCCTCGCCCAGCAGGGTGAAGCCGAGCGCGGTGACGATGATGCCCAGCGCGGGGTAGATCGCGAGCATCGGTGCGCTGTCGAAGTAGCTCTGCGCCTGGGCCAGCATGACGCCCCACTCCGGTTCGGCGGCGTCGGGGTTGCCCAGACCGAGGTAGGACAGCGCCGCCGCCTCGATGATGGCGGTCGCCAGACTCAAGGTGGCCTGGACGATCACCGGGCTCAGGGAGTTGGGCAGCACATGGCCGAGCGCGATGCGCCGCTTGCGCACTCCGAGGGCCCGGGCGGCCAGCACGTAGTCCGAGCCGCCCTGCGCCAGCATGGCACCGCGCAGCAGCCGGGCGAAGATGGGGATCTGCACCACGCCCACCGCGATCATCACGGTGGTCAGGGACTGGCCCAGGACCGCCGCGATGGAGACGGCCAGCAGCAGCGAGGGCAGCGCCAGCATGATGTCGATGACGCGCATCACGGCGGTGTCGATCCGGCGTCCTGCCCTGCCGCCCAGCACGAGGGCCGCACCCGAGGCACCGCCGATCAGCGCGCCGATGGTGAAGCCCAGCAGTGTGGCGACGATTCCGACCAGCAGTGTCTGGCGGGCTCCCACCAGCATCCGGGAGAACTCGTCACGGGCCAGGTGGTCCAGGCCGAGCCAGTTCTCGGCGCGGGGGCCGACGAAGATGTTCTGGTTGGTGAGGACCTCACCGCGCCACAGCTGCGCGGTGGGGCTGTACGGGGCGACCCACGGGCCCACGATCGCGACCACCACGAACACACCGATGATGCACGCGCCGATCACGGCCATCTTGCTGGCCTTCAGCCTTCGCCAGGCCTCGACCCACAGACTGGCGCCCGTGGAGGTCTCGGTGGAGGCGGTGAGCTCGGCGAGCCGGTCGATCTTGTCGGTCTTGGTGCTCATCAGTGCACCCGCACTCTCGGGTCGATAAGGCTGTAGGCGAGGTCAACCAGCAGGTTGATGACGACGTACGCAGCCGCGATGAACATGATGAAGCCCACCAGGACCGGGTAGTCGCGCTCGTCGATGGCGGTCTTGATGAACGAGCCGATGCCTCCGAAGGCGAATACCGACTCGGTGAGCACCGCACCCGACAGCAGACCGCCGGTGAGCAGGCCGACGGCGGTGACGATCGGCAGCAGCGCGTTGCGCAGCACATGGCGGCCGCGCACCACCTGGCGGCTCAGCCCCTTGGACTCGGCGGTGCGCACGTAGTCCTCGCCCAGCACCTCCAGGACGCTGGCCCGGGTCATGCGGGTGATGATGGCCAGCGGGATCGAGGAGAGCGCCAGAGCGGGGAGCACCAGGTGCATCGCCGCGTCCCAGGCCGCGTCGAACTCGCCGGTCAGGATGCCGTCCAGGACGTAGAAGCCGGTGACCTCGGTGGCGTCGATGCCGGTGGTCTGGCGGCCGAAGCTGGGGAACCAGCCGAGCTGGACGGCGAAGACCGCCTTGAGCAGGAAGGCCAGGAAGAACACCGGGATGCAGATGCCCACCAGGGAGCCGGAGACCGCGGTGACGTCCAGCCAACTGCCGCGCCGGCGGGCGGCGAAGTAGCCCAGCGGCACACCGACGGCGATGGCGATGATCATGGCCGAGATCCCGAGCTCCACCGTGGCGGGGAACGCCCGGGTGAACTCGTCCCACACCGGCTGGCCGGTCTGGGTGGAGACTCCCAGGTCCAGCTCGGACAGCCGCCTGAGGAAGCGGCCGTACTGCACCCACACGGGCTGGTCGAGCCCGAGGGCCGCCTCGATGCGGGCCCTGTCGGCGGCTGTGGCACGCTCGCCGAGCATGGCCGCAGCGGGTCCGCCGGGCAGCCGGTTCAGCCAGACGAACAGCAGAACCGACAGGCCCAGCAGGGTGGGTATCAGTTGGAGCAGTCTTCGTACGACGAGACGCAACACCCCGCGATGCCCCTTTCTTGGTCCTCATGGGCAGGTCCGCCCGGCCACTTCGGATGCCGTGGCCGGGCGGACCTGCGCGCGGTCATGCGTTTACTTGAAGGAGACCTCGGCGAAGTTCTCCTGCGTCAGCGGGGAGACCTCGGGAAGGTTGACGTCCTTGGCGAACGCGATGGACGGCGGGGAGGAGGAGACCGGAACACCCGGGATGTACTCCATGATCGCCTCGTTGGCCTTCTTGTACAGCTCGACCCGCTTGGTGACGTCCGGCTCGGCGCTGGACTTCTTCACGGCGTCGAAGACCTTGTCGTCGCGGAAGCCCCACTGCTTGTCGTAGCCGGCGAACCAGGTGCCGATGAAGTTGTAGGCGTCGTTGAAGTCACCGGTCCAGCCCAGCAGGTGCAGGTCGCAGGTGCCGGCCTCGGTGGCGTCGATGTAGTCCGGGGCCCACTTCATGGGCTTGGGCGTGACGCTGATGCCGGCCTTCTCCAGGTCCGCCTTCATCAGCTCGAACATGTCGGCCGGGGCGGGCATGTACGGGCGGGTGACCTCGGTCGGGTAGCAGAAGGTGACCTTGAGGTTCTCCTCACCGGCCTTCTTCAGCAGGTCCTCGGCCTTCTTCGTGTCGAACTCGTAGGTGGGGACGTCCTTGGAGTGGCCGTCGACGGTGTCCGGCATGAACTGGGTGGCCACCACGCCGCCCTCGGGGAGCTGCGTCTTGACGATGTTCTCGCGGTCGATGGCGTGGGTGATCGCCTGGCGGACGTCCTTCTTCTTCAGGGCCTTGTTCGCCTCCTGCGACATGCCCATGTAGAAGATGTTGAACACGCCGCGGACCGGGACCTGGAAGCCTTCCTTCTCCAGGGTCTTCACGTCCGAGGGCGCGACCAGGTCGTAACCGTGGATGTTGCCGGCCTGCAGGGCCTGGCGGCGCGCGGACTCCTCGGCGATGGTGCGGAAGACCAGCTTCTCGACGCCGGCCTTCTCACCCCAGTAGTCGTCGAACCGCTCGAGGGTGACTTCCTTGTTGCCCTTGTCCCACTTGGTGATCCGGAAGGGACCGGTGCCCGCGACGGTGCCGGCCTCCTGGCTGTACTTGGGGTAGGAGATGGCGTCGCCCTCGCCGCTCAGCTCCTGCTTCTTGTAGGCGTCGATGGCCTTCGGGGAGTGGATGGCCAGCGCCTGGAGCGAGAAGCCGCCGGGCAGGTTGGCCGTGGCCTCGTGCACGTTGATGACGACCGTGTGCTCGTCCTTCGCCTCGCAGCCCTTGTAGTTGGCCTTGGGCGTGTCCTTGTTCTCGTTCTTGGCGAAGCCGCCGAAGATCTTCTGCCAGTAGTAGGAGACCGCGCTCTCCTGGTACGTACCGGTCCAGTTGAACCAGTGGTCGTAGTTCTTGCACACCGCCTCGGCGGTCAGCTTCTCGCCGTCGTGGAACTTCACGCCCTCGCGGAGTTTGAAGGTCCACTCGGTGCCGCTCTCGTCGGCCTCCCACGACTCCGCGAGGCCGCCGACCAGCTTGGTGCCGCCCGGCTCGTGCTCGATCAGCGCCTCGAATGCCTGGCGGGTGACCCGGAACGTCTCACCGTCACTGGCCAGCGCCGGGTCCAGCGAGCCCGGGTCTCCGGCGGCGCCGAAGACGAAGGTGTCCCCACCCTTGCCTTCGTTCTTCTCGCCTCGTTCACTGGCACATCCAGTGGCGATCACACCAACCGCGAGGGTCGCCGCGATCGTCTGGACGACCCTGGAACCGGTTATTCGCATGTTCCACCTCAGGGGTCGGTGACGGTTTGACTGCTGGTCGCCCGAACAGTACTGCGCCCAACCATCGGTGTGAACTGTCCGCATGTCGGTGATATAGACCTGAGACCCTGGCGCCCGAAACGGCGACAGCGCAGGTCAAAGCGTGGATACCGGACGAAACAACCGGCCGCCGGCGGGCCGCGGGAAGGCGCCTGCGGGACCCTCGGCGCCCCACCGCTCCGGCCCCGCCGCAGACCCCTCCGCGAGCCCTGCGGTGCGGGTGCGTCCGGCCGGTGATTCCACGTCAGTAGGGGCGGGGGTAGCCGTAGCCGTGCCCGGGGGCCGCCGCGGGGGCGGCGGCGTGGGCGTCGCGGTCGAAGAACGGGCGGGAGTTGGCCCGCAGCCACATGGCGACCGGGTCGTACTCGTCCGACATCGACACCGTGGACACCGCCAGTCCGTCCGGCACCGCGGCCACCGACTGCTGCATCATCGACCGCACCGACTCCACCGCCTGCGGCGCGGAGTCGTACAGGTCGAGCCCGATCACCAGCTGCGGCGCGCCCAGGGCGGGCTGCACCCAGGCCCGGCGCAGGGTGCGCACGGCGGGCGTGCGGTGGGCGTTGTGCACCAGTTGGGCGTAGAAGTGCGGTACGTCCACGGTCGGTTCACCGATGCGCAGCGGTCCGGCCGGCAGCCTCTCCAGCCCGCCCGCGATCCGGCGCAGGTCCAGCCAGGGGACGCCGACGCCGCCGCCGGGCGCGTGCGGGTTGAGCCACAGCCCCCAGCGGTCGGGGAAGAGGGCGGCGGCGATCTCGCGTCCGCCGACCACCTCGTGCTCCCTGGTCCAGCCGGAGGCGGCCAGCTCCTGCTCGGAGGTCACACAGGGCGCGTAGCCGTGCCCGGCGACCTCCATGTTCCCGTACTGGGCGTCGGGGGATCCGGCCCGGCCGTGCCAGAGCAGCATCCACACCCGGCCGGAGGCGAGGGCGTGCAGCAGCGATTCATAGGTGTCGTACCGCCCGGGCGCCACCTGCCGCAGCAGCTGCTCAACGCTTCCACCCGCGCTCACGTGGGCCGCCCCTTCTCGCGTCGTCCTCGCTCACCGGGCCGCGCGCGCGTCCCGCCCCGACATCCAACCAGCTTACGGTCCGCACCCGACAGTGCCCGGACCACTCGACCGTCTCCGGACACGGACGCCCGGAGTGCGACCGGACCGGCTCCCCGGGCGCAGCCGCCCGGGACACCGTCCGGCCCGGGTGTCAGTACGGCTGGTCCTGGCGGTTGTAGAAGGGCCGCACGCACTGGCGCATCCAGTCCACGACCGGGTCCTGGGCCGCGTCCAGCAGCACCATCTGCACCGGCCAGCGCACCGGCTCCCGGCCCAGCGCGCGGCCGAGCGCGTCGTGCGCCGCCGCACGGGCCTGCGGGTCCAGCAGGTCCAGCTCCACTCCGACGAACAGCGCGGGCGGGTCGCCCTCGACGCTGGCCAGGCCGCGGCGCGCGGTGCGGACCTGCGGCAGCACCGCGAACTCCCCGGCCGCGGCGGCCAGGAAGTCCACCGGCTCCTCCTGCCAGTCGGGCTCGAAGAGCCGGACCCGGGCGCCGCTCGCCACCCCCGGGATCCCCTCGGCCCCGCCCTCCCGGCACAGTTCGGCCACGGCGGCCGGGGGCAGGGGGACGCCGACGGTGCCCTCGGGGTTGACCGCGATCCCCACCTGCGGCGGCAGGCCGCGGGCGAACTCCCGTGCGGGCGCGACGGCGAAGGACAGGTGCGAGCCGACGCACTGCAGGAACTGCTGCTCGGAGCTGAAGACGGGGACGTAGGGCGCTCCGTCGAGCTGGATCGTGGGCAGGTCCAGATTGGGGCTCGCCGGCCCGCCGCCCTCGGGCAGCGGCACCCACAGACTGCTGCGCCCGAGCACCTCCAGCAGCCGGGCGCCCGCTCCGGGGGCGCCGAGGGAGGCGGCGAGGGTCTCCTCCAGCTCGTTGCCGGGCCAGCCGCCGCCGTGCCCCGGTCCGTACTGCTGCGGGATGGTCATGGGAAAACCCTATCGGCACCGGGCGGGTGCGTCCGTCCGCCGTCCGCGCCCGCCTCCACGGGGGCGCGGACGGCGGGCGTCAGTCGAACACCACCCCGCGCAGCGCCCCCGCGGCCGTCCGGTCCAGCAGTACCGAGGCGACGCAGCCCGGGGGCAGCCGCCCGGCCTCCGCGTCCGCCACCAGGCGGCGCACCGCACGCCGGTGCCGGGCGAAGGCGTACGCCGACACCCCGCGCCCCCGCTCCGCCTGCCCGGCCAGCGCCACCTGGGGCGGTACGTCCAGCAGCACCAGGTGCACGGCCCGCCCGCGCCGCCGCGCGTCCAGGGCCAGCCAGCGGCGCACCCAGCCCTGGGCGCCGCAGTCGTGCACCACCACACCGGCCCCCGAGGCCAGGGCCCGCCGCAGCGCGAGGTAGTGCGCGACCCTCACCAGGGGGCGGTAGACGGCGTACGGCAGCCGGGCGGGCATCCGCCGCTCCCAGCGCTCCCTCATGTCCTGGGAGTCGATCCGCACGACCGCGTCGTCCTCGGCGACCACGCGGCGGATCAGGGTGGACTTGCCGCTGCCCGGCAGCCCGGAGACGACCACGCGGTCGCCCGCGGGGAAGCGCAGGACCCGGACCGCCGCGGTGCCGCGCAGATCGCGGCCGTCCGCTCTGCCCGCCGCCGCGGGCACCGCCTTGCCCGCCGCCTTCCCCGGCACCGCCCTCCCCGGCACCGCCTTTCCCGGCGCCTTCGCGGGCCTGCGCCGGGGCGGCGCCCCGCCCTGTGCCGTACAAGCACTCTCCAGGCTGCTCACCGGATACGTCCTCCCCGCTTTCGCGCCACGCGCTCGCGGCGTCACCCAGAGCGTGTCAAGAAGGATGACGGCGGACAAGGTGGCCGCTCACCAGGTGTGTCACGGCGCCGTACCCGTCTCGTCACCCCTCTCGTCCGGGACGTGGCGGCGCGGCTTCGCGCCCGCCCGGGGGCGGTGTGCGCCGGGCGTGCGATGATGAGCGTGTCAACTGCATACCGGCCGATCGAGTCCGCACGGGAGAGTTCCCGGAAAACGCAGGTCACGACGGTTTCCGGGGCGCCGAAGGAGCAAGTCCTCCCTTGAATCTCTCAGGCCCCGATACCGTGTGGACGAGGCAGATCTGAAAAGCGGGCGGCCCCGAGCGGAGCCGTCCCACCCAAGGTGCAAGCCGTGGCCCGCCCGTGCGGACTCGCGGCGAACCTCTCAGGTTCCGATGACAGATGGGGAGGGCGTGTCCTTCCCGCCGTCCTCGTACGACATCGCCACCTCGCCTGGGAGCTTGCCGACCATGAGTGATTCCCCCCGCCGCACCGCCCTCGACGCCGTGCACCGCGCCCTGGGCGCGACCATGACGGACTTCGCGGGCTGGGAGATGCCGCTGCGCTACGGCAGCGAGCGCGACGAGCACAACGCCGTGCGCACCCGCGCCGGCCTGTTCGACCTGAGCCACATGGGCGAGATCACCGTCACCGGCCCGCAGGCCGGCGAGCTGCTGGACCGCGCCCTGGTCGGCCATCTGTCCGCCGTCCCCGTGGGCCGGGCGCGCTACACCATGATCTGCGACGAGTCCGGCGGCATCCTCGACGACCTGATCGTCTACCGGCTGGGCGAGGAGGAGTACCTGGTCGTCGCCAACGCCTCCAACGCCCAGGTGGTGCTGGACGCCCTCGCCGAGCGGCTCGACGGCTCCGGTCTCACGGGCGCCGCCGTGCGCGACGACCGCGACGCCTACGCCCTCCTGGCCGTCCAGGGACCCCAGGCGCCCGCCGTCCTGGCCGAGCTCACCGACGCCGACCTCGACGGCCTGAAGTACTACGCCGGGCTGCCCGGCACGGTGGCGGGCGTGGAGGCGCTGATCGCCCGCACCGGCTACACCGGCGAGGACGGCTTCGAGCTGTTCGTCGCCCCGGGCGACGCCGAGGCGCTGTGGCGGGCGCTGACCGAGGCCGGCGCGGACGCGGGCCTGGTGCCGTGCGGGCTGTCCTGCCGCGACACGCTGCGGCTGGAGGCGGGCATGCCGCTGTACGGGCACGAGCTGACCCGCTCCACCACCCCCTTCGACGCCGGACTCGGCCGCGTGGTGAAGTTCGACAAGCCGGGCGACTTCACCGGCCGTACCGCCCTGGAGGCCGCCGCCGGGCGGGTCGCCGAGAACCCGCCGCGCAAGCTGGTCGGCCTGGTCGCCGCCGGCCGCCGGGTGCCGCGCGCGGGGTACGCGGTGGTCGGCGCGGACGGCTCGGTGATCGGCGAGGTCACCTCCGGGGCCCCCTCCCCCACGCTGGGCAGGCCGATCGCCATGGCGTACGTGGACGCCGCCCACGCCGCCCCGGGCACCGAGGGTGTGGCGGTGGACATCCGCGGTACGCATGAGCCCTACGAGGTCGTCGCGCTGCCGTTCTACCGGCGCGAACGCTGACGGCCCCGGCCGCCCCCGCACCACCGGCCGCACCACCCGCCCGGGACACCGTCCCACCTGGCAAGACCCGTTTCTCACACCGCACCCCTGATCAGGAGAATCACGCCATGAGCAACCCCCAGCAGCTGCGCTACAGCAAGGAGCACGAGTGGCTGTCGGCCGCCGAGGACGGCGTCTCGACGATCGGCATCACCGAGCACGCGGCGAACGCGCTCGGCGACGTCGTCTTCGTGCAGCTCCCGGAGGTCGGCGACACGGTGACCGCGGGCGAACCCTGCGGCGAGCTGGAGTCGACCAAGTCGGTCAGCGACCTGTACGCGCCGGTCACCGGTGAGGTCACCGAGGTCAACCAGGACGTGGTGGACGACCCGGCGCTGGTGAACTCCGCCCCCTACGAGGGCGGTTGGCTGTTCAAGGTCCGGGTGGCGGACGAGCCGGGGGACCTGCTGTCCGCCGACGAGTACGCCGCCTTCACCGGCCAGTGAGCGGCGGCCCGCCCGCCTGCTCCGCGCCCGGACCCGCCGTCCGCCGCCAGCCCACCACGATCGGAAAGACCCGGATGTCGCTTCTGAACAGTTCCCTGCACGAGGTCGATCCCGACGTCGCCGCAGCCGTCGACGCCGAGCTGCGCCGCCAGCAGACCACCCTGGAGATGATCGCCTCGGAGAACTTCGCCCCGGTCGCCGCGCTCCAGGCCCAGGGCTCGGTCCTCACCAACAAGTACGCCGAGGGCTACCCCGGCCGCCGCTACTACGGCGGCTGCGAGCACGTCGACGTGATCGAGGACATCGCCCGCGAGCGGGTGAAGGCCCTCTTCGGCGCCGAGGCCGCCAACGTCCAGCCGCACTCGGGCGCCTCGGCCAACGCCGCGGCGATGTTCGCCCTGCTGCAGCCGGGCGACACCATCCTGGGCCTGGACCTGGCGCACGGCGGCCACCTGACCCACGGCATGAAGATCAACTTCTCCGGCAAGCTGTACGACGTGGTCGCCTACCACGTCGACGCCGCCACCGGCCTGGTCGACATGGAGGAGGTCGAGCGGCTGGCGAAGGAGCGCCGCCCGAAGCTGATCATCGCCGGCTGGTCGGCGTACCCGAGGCAGCTCGACTTCGCCGCCTTCCGCCGCATCGCCGACGAGGTGGGCGCGCTGCTGATGGTGGACATGGCGCACTTCGCCGGCCTGGTGGCCGCAGGGCTCCACCCCAACCCGGTGCCGTACGCGGACGTGGTCACCACCACGACCCACAAGACCCTCGGCGGCCCGCGCGGCGGGGTGATCCTGTCGAAGCAGGAGCACGCCAAGAAGATCAACTCGGCGGTCTTCCCCGGCCAGCAGGGCGGCCCGCTGGAGCACGTCATCGCGGCGAAGGCGGTCTCCTTCAAGATCGCGGCGACGGAGGAGTTCAAGGACCGCCAGCGCCGTACCCTGGAGGGCGCGAAGCTGCTGGCCGAACGGCTGACGCGGCCGGACGCCGCCGAGGCGGGCGTCGCCGTGCTGTCCGGCGGCACCGACGTCCACCTGGTCCTGGTCGACCTGCGCGACAGCGAGCTGGACGGCCGCCAGGCCGAGGACCGCCTGCACTCCATCGGCATCACCGTCAACCGCAACGCCATCCCGAACGACCCCCGCCCGCCGATGGTCACCTCGGGCCTGCGCATCGGCACCCCGGCGCTGGCCACGCGCGGCTTCACCGCCGACGACTTCCGCGAGGTCGCGGACGTCATCGCCGAGACGCTGAAGCCCTCGTTCGACGAGGCGAAGGCCAAGGAGCTGGCCGGCCGCGTCTCCGCGCTGGCCGACAAGCACCCGCTGTACCCGGGCCTGTAGGCCCGGGACGCGGCACCCGGGTGCGCCGCCCGGCCGGCGGCGCGCCCGGACCCCGGCACCGTCCGGCACCATCCGGCACCGTTCTCCGCCCCGCGCACCCGCGGGGCTCCACGCCCGCCGCGCCCGGCGGGCCGCGAACCACGAGCAGACAAGGGAGTCCGCCACCGTGGCCATCTCCGTCTTCGACCTCTTCTCCATCGGCATCGGCCCCTCCAGCTCCCACACCGTCGGCCCGATGCGGGCGGCCGGGATGTTCGCACGCCGGCTGCGCAAGGAAGGCGTGCTGGACCGCACCGCCTCGCTGCGGGCCGAGCTGTTCGGGTCCCTGGGCGCCACCGGCCACGGCCACGGCACGCCCAAGGCGGTGCTGCTGGGCCTGGCGGGCCACTCGCCGCGCACCGTCGACGTGGAGGCCGCGGAGGCGGAGGTCGAGCGGGTGCGGCGGTCGGGCCGGCTGGGCCTGCTCACCGCCGGGAGCGGGGAGGGGGACCCCGAGGGCGGTGAGGGCCGTGAGATCGCCTTCGACGTCGACCGCGATCTGGTGCTGCACCGCCGCCGCTCGCTGCCGTACCACGCCAACGGCATGACCCTGGCCGCGTACGGCGCCGACGGCGCACCGCTGCTGGAGAAGACCTACTACTCGGTGGGCGGCGGCTTCGTGGTGGACGAGGACGCGGCCGGCTCCGGCCGCATCAAACTCGACGACACGGTGCTGAAGTACCCCTTCCGCACCGGTGACGAGCTGCTGCGCGCCACCCGCGAGACGGGCCTGTCCGTCTCCGCGCTGATGCTGGAGAACGAGCGGGCCTGGCGGAGCGAGGAGGAGATCCGCGCGGGCCTGCTGGAGATCTGGCGGGTGATGCGCGAGTGCGTGGCCCGCGGCCTGTCCCGGGAGGGCATCCTGCCCGGCGGCCTGAAGGTCCGCCGCCGCGCGGCCGCCTCGGCGCGGCGGCTGCGCGCCGAGGGGGACGCCGCGGCGCGCGCCATGGAGTGGCTGACGCTCTACGCGATGGCGGTCAACGAGGAGAACGCCGCCGGCGGGCGCGTCGTCACCGCCCCCACCAACGGCGCGGCGGGCATCATCCCGGCCGTGCTGCACTACGCCATGGAGTTCGTGCCCGGAGCGGACGACGACACGGTCGTGCGCTTCCTGCTGACCGCGGGCGCCATCGGCCTGCTGTTCAAGGAGAACGCCTCCATCTCCGGTGCCGAGGTCGGCTGCCAGGGAGAGGTCGGCTCGGCCTGCTCCATGGCCGCCGGCGGCCTCGCGGAGGTCCTGGGCGGCTCCCCCGAGCAGGTCGAGAACGCCGCCGAGATCGGCATCGAGCACAACCTGGGCCTGACCTGCGACCCCGTGGGCGGCCTGGTCCAGATCCCGTGCATCGAGCGCAACGGCATGGCCGCGGTCAAGGCGGTCACCGCGGCCCGGATGTCCCTGCGCGGCGACGGCCGCCACCACGTATCCCTGGACAAGGCCATCAAGACGATGAAGGAGACGGGCGCGGACATGAAGGTCAAGTACAAGGAGACCGCCCGCGGCGGGCTGGCCGTCAACGTCATCGAGTGCTGAGGCGGCGGCCCCGGCCGCCCCGCTCCCCTCGCTCCGTCCCCCGTCCGGATCTCTTCCGGACCGGGGACGGCCTTGTTCCGTCCCGTCCCCCGCCGCATCCGGCCACACCCGACCCCGTAACTTCCGGAACTGATCCGGAAGTTACGGGGTCGATCTCCCGAGACCTGACCGCAAGGTCGAGGACGCTGGCGGGAGAAGCCGAGAACCTCCCGCGCTGCACGGCATTTGAGCAGGGATTATGCCAACCCGGAAAGATTCACGGCACCAGGCTCCTTCCGTAATCCTTGCGGAAACTGTTGACAACCCATCAGGGCAAATCAACACTGTCGGCGTCGACAGGCCCCGACCGCTGTCGGCCCGGGCCACCCACCGTGGCCCGGCTCCTCGGTCGTCGGCCGTGCGACGACCGACCGATCGACTCCCACCGTCGTCGTACGGCACCGGCGTGCGGTGACCGGTCCCACCCGGGGCCGGCGTAGCTCATGCCGGTCCGTACGCGCTGCCTGGCATCGCCGCCAACCCCTACGAGGAGGCACGCACATGCACGACGCCCCCGCACAGCGGAAGAGACGCAGACCCGGCCGCATCGGCCCGCTGCCGAGGAGGGGCCGGTTCGCCCGGCTGAAGCTGCTCATCGCCAGTGCCTGCGCCGCACTGCTCGCGACCCTGGCGCTCCCGCCCGGTGCCGCCCACGCCCAGACCGTCACCTCGAACCAGACGGGCAACCACAACGGGTACTTCTACTCGTTCTGGACCGATGCCCCGGGGACGGTCTCCGCCACCATGGGCTCCGGCGGCAACTACAGCACCTCGTGGCGCAACACCGGCAACTTCGTCATCGGCAAGGGCTGGAGCACCGGCGGCCGCCGGACCGTGACCTACTCCGGCAGCTTCAACCCGTCCGGCAACGCCTATCTGACGCTCTACGGGTGGTCCAGGAACCCGCTCGTGGAGTACTACATCGTCGACAACTGGGGCACCTACCGGCCCACCGGGACCTTCAAGGGCACGGTCACCACCGACGGCGGCACGTACGACATCTACCAGACCACGCGGTACAACGCCCCCTCCATCGAGGGGAACAGGACCTTCAACCAGTACTGGAGCGTGCGGCAGCAGAAGAGGACCGGCGGGACCATCACCACCGGCAACCACTTCGACGCGTGGGCCCGGGCCGGAATGCAGCTGGGCAGCCATGACTACATGATCATGGCGACCGAGGGCTACCAGAGCAGCGGAAGCTCCAACATCACCGTGGGCGGCACCTCCGGCGGTGGTGGCGGTGGTGGTGGCGGTGGCGGCGGCTGCACCGCGACCCTGTCCGCGGGCGAGAGGTGGGACGACCGGTACAACCTCAACGTCTCGGTGTCCGGCTCCAGCAACTGGACGGTGACGATGAACGTCCCCTCCCCCGCCACGATCCTGTCGACCTGGAACATCACCGCCACCTGGCCCAGCAGCCAGGTGCTGGTGGCCAGGCCCAACGGCAGCGGCAACAACTTCGGGGTCACGATCAAGCACAACGGCAACTGGACCTGGCCGACGGTGTCCTGCAGCACCGGCTAGCTCCCGAAGAGCACTCCGAGCACCGCACCTGTGGCGCGGCGGCCCACCGGCCGCCGCGCCACGGCGTCCACGAGGAGACCCCCGGACGGGCGGGCGGCACGCGGCAGGCACCGGGCGTCAGGCGTCACCGCGGGCCCGGGGGCTCCCCCCGCCCGGCCCGGCCCGTCCGCTCCCGCCCCGTCCGGGGACACGCTCACGGCGGCGGACCGCCCACAGGGCGCGGGCCTGGGTGAGGTGGTGGCGCATGCGCCGCTCGGCGCCGTCCGCGTCACCGGCCAGCATCAGGTCCAGCAGCTCGATGTGCTCGCGCGCGGACTCCACCAGCACACGCGTGCCACCGGCGCCGGTGAGGGCGCCGGCCAGCCCGTGGAGACGGGAGCGGCGGCGCAGGTCGCCCACGGTCTCGACGAGGCGGGGGTTGCCCGCCAGGGAGAGCAGGCCGAGGTGGAAGCGGTGGTCCGCGTCCAGATAGGAGACCAGATCGCCGGCGCGGGCGGCGGCCATGGCCTCGTCGGCGGCAGGCCTCAGCTCGGCCAGTTGCCCGGCGGTGGCCGCCCGTGCCAGCCGGGCGGCGGTCGGGACCTCTATCAGTGCGCGGATCTCGGTGAAGTCCGCCAGGTCCCGCTCGGTGGTCTCGGCCACGCGGAACCCTTTGTTCCGCACCGTCTCGACCAGCCCCTCGCGTGCCAGGTCCAGCATGGCCTCGCGCACGGGGGTGGCCGAGACGCCGTACTCGGCGGCGAGAGCGGGAGCGGAGTAGACCCTCCCGGGCCGCAGCTCGCCCGCGGTCAGCGCGGCGCGGAGGGCGTCGGCCACCTGTTCGCGCACGGGCTGGTGCGGCGAGACGGATCTGCGGGGCCGGGAGTCGCTCATGCTGGCCTTTCGTGACTGGCTGACCCCCAGCGTAGGGCGTGGCGTGGGCCCCTCCGGAATCCGTGTCCGGCCCGGTCGCGTCCTGGACGAACATCAAGCCGCTGCGTCTCATCGCTCATTGCGGCTCTTTACGAGGCGGTGGAGCATTGTTTTGGCTCACACCGATAAACGAGGAGGCCTTGATGCGCAGCCACGGGCCGAAATTATCCGTGAGCGAGACGATCCGGAGATCCGAGCAGGCCAACCGAAAACTGGGGCACGAAAACCTCGGTCCTCTGTCCTTCGAACACGGCTTCATACCCGCCGAACCCCCGGTATCAGAATTCCCCGCCTCGCACCGCCTGTGGGACGAGGTTGCCGCCGAGCTCCCCGACCTCTACGCCGCCCTCGCCCTCCGGCTGCGCCTGGAGGCACTCCCCGTACTCGACGCGGGCCCCGAGGCCCTGCCCGACCGCTGGCTCCAGCGGGCCGCCAGCGTGCTCGGCATCCTCGTCCACGCGTACCACCGAGTCGAGCCGCGGCGCGGGACGCCGACCCCCCGGTCCGTCGCCGAACCGTGGGAGGAGGTGTGCCGCCGTCTCGGCCGCGGCACCCCGTTCCTCGCCTATTCGGATCTCGCCGTCTGCAATTGGCGCCACTGCGATCCGGCGGCGGAACGAGTGGTGCGGGTCGGAAACACCCGCCTGCTCGTCCCGACCGTCGGAACCGATGAGGAGCAATTCTTCCACCTCACCCAGCTGGAAATGCTCGCCCGCGGAACGCACGTGGTGTCCGCGGCCGCGGCATCGGCGCGACCGCCTGCCGGGAGGCGCGGTACTCCCCCGGGGTGACGCCGAACTCCTTGCGGAAGGCGATGTGGAACCCGACGGCGCTCCGGTAGCCGACCCTCTCCGGGATGTCCGCCTGCGCCACGGTCGGGTCCGCCAGCAACAGCCTCGCCTCCTGCATCCTCCGAACAGCCAGATGACGCGCCGGCGGCTCGCCGACGAGCCGCCGGAACGTCTGGGCGAACGCGGACCGCGACATGCCCGCCTCGCGGGACAGCGACTCGACCGTCCACGGCTCGTGGTATCCGGCGTACATCGCCAGCAGCGCCCTGCCGATGCCCGGATGCCTGAGCGCCTGAAGCGCGGGCGAGGTCTCGGCGAGTTGCTCCAGTGCCGTGCGCAGGGCCAGAACGAAGATCATCTCGAAGGCGCGCAACGTCACCAGCCTGGTGCCCGGGGCCGTCCGCTCGATCTCGGTGGTGAGGGACTCCAGCGTGCGCTGCAGCAGGAGTTCGCCCTCGAGTATGTCCCTGCGCAGCACGATCACCCGGGGCAGCGCGCGGTACAGGGACGGCTCACCGGCCGGGTCGTAGTGGAGGCTCGCGCACAGTATCTCCGTGTCCGGCTCCTCGCTGCCTACCGTCACGCACAGGGAGGAGCCGGGGCTGGTGTCGGGCAGGAGGGACTTCAGCGGAAGCACGGATCGCCCCCGGCCCTCGCTGTCGGCGAACGTGTGCGCGGTGCCGTAGGGGAAGACCGCGAGGTCCCCGGTGTCCAGCCGCAGTGCCTCCGATCCGTCGCCGAAGGAGATGACGCACCCGTTCCTGAGCATGTAGTGCAGGACGGCACAGCTGTCGTCGGCGCCCTGGACTCCCCAGTGACCTCCCGCGATCCACTTGCTGTAGAAGATGCCGTGCAGTCGTAAGGGGCGCAGAAGCTCGCTGAGCACATCGATACCAGCGGCCATGGACGATCCTTAAATCGGGACAGCGCTTCATTTATTGATCGTAATCACCGCATGCAGAACGCTTGGTTCAGGGACGGTGTTCCGACCCGCACCGACCCGTTCGACCGACCTCACAGAGGGCTGGAGCATGCGCATCCTGATCGCCGGGGCCGGGATCGGAGGACTCTCGGCGGCGCTGGGTCCGCACGACGCGGGATTCGAGGATCTGGTCGTCGCGGAGGCCGCGCCGGCGCTCCGCCCCCTGGGAGCCGGTCTCAACCTGCTGCCCAACGCGGTGCGCGAACTCGCCGCGCTCGGGCTGTACCGAGAGGTGGCGGCCGTCTCCGTACCGGTCCGCGAACTGGTCTACTGCACCCACCGGGGGGCCGTGGTCTGGCGCGAGCCCCGCGGACAGGCCGCGGGACACCGCCGGCCCCAGTTGTCCGTGCACCGCGGCAGGCTCCAGGAGGTTCTGGCGGACGCGGTGCGCCGCAGGCTGGGACCGGACGCCGTCCTCACCGACTCCCGGCTCGCCTCCTTCACCGAGACGGCCGGCGGCCGGCTGAGCGTACTGCTGGAACATCCCGCGGCGGGCACCTCGGACACCCTGGACGCGGACGTCCTGGTGGGTGCCGACGGCATCCGCTCGGCGGTACGCCGCCTCCTGTACCCGGAGGAGGGCAGTCCGGCCTGCGACGGCACGGTGGTGTGGCGCGGCACGCCCCGGAGCGAGCCCTTCCTCACCGGGTGCTCCATGGTCGTCATGGGTGACGGCCTGCGGAAAGTGGTCGCCTACCCCCTCCCCGGCCCAGGACCGGACGGCCGCGTCCTCATCAACTGGGCCGCCTCCCGTGCCCCCGCCGACGGCGAACCCGTCGACCGCACCGACTGGAACCGGCCCGTGCCCCGCGAGAAGTTCCTCTCCCACTTCGCCGGCCGGCGGTACGGCGACCTGTCGATCGAGGATCTGCTGGAGGGCGACGGACCGGTGGTGGAGTTCCCCCTGCTGGACCGGGACCCCCTGCCGAGGTGGTCCTTCGGACGGACGACACTGCTGGGAGACGCGGCGCACGCCATGGCTCCGATGGGCTCCAACGCCACCACCCGGTCTGTCGTCGACGCCCGCGCCCCGGCCTACGCCCTCGCCCGGCACGACGACCCCGCCGGCGCACTGGCGGCCTACGAGCGCGACCGGCGGCCCGCCATGACCCGGCTCCAGCTGGCCAGCCGCGCCAAGGGCCCGGAGGTGGTGATCGACCTGGCCTGCGCGCGCCCCGGCCGGTTTCGACCACGTCCACGACGTCATCTCCCCTGCGGAGCTCACCGAGGTGTCCCAGCGCTACGCGCGTGCCGGCGGCTTCCAGCCGGGGACCGCGAACGGCCGCTCGCCCTACGACGTGCGGCGGGCCCAGCGGACGGGCCCGCCGGACGGTGGCCGGACCATGACCGCATGACCGCGGGAGTTCCCGCCTCCCGTTCCCGTATCGACACCGCTTCATGAGGAGAGACATGACCCGCACCGGGCAGGAATACCTCGAGTCGCTGCGCGACGGCCGCGCCGTATGGCTCGACGGCGAGCTGGTCAAGGACATCACCGAGCACCCTGCCTTCCGCAACACCGCCCGGTCGATAGCCCGTCTGTACGACCTGGCGCACAAGCCGGAGCTGCGGGACACGCTCACGGTGCCGTCCGGGGAGTCCGGCGGCCCGGACGACCGGATCCTGCGCGCCTACCGCCAACCCACCTCCCACGCCGAACTGGTGGAGCGCCGCAGGGCGTTCAAGACGTGGGCGGAGGCCGGCTTCGGTTTCCTCGGCCGCTCCCCCGGCCACCCCGCCGAGCAGCGCATCAAGCTGTTCAAGCTGGCCTGGGACGCGCTCGGCTCGGAGTTCGCCGGGCGCCACGAGCAGTACGAGCGCTTCTACCACAGAGCCCCGCACGTCTACCTTCCCGGCATCGTCCGCAACGGCAGCCCCGAGGCCCTGGAGGCGCTCACGCGCTCCTGCCTCGACGGTTACGACCTGCACGACGAGCCGGCCCTCACCCCGGGAGGCGTCCATGGCCCCGCCTGACCGCAGGCACGCGCTGGCGCTGCTGGCCTGCACGCAGTTCGTCCTCATCCTCGACACGGCGATCATCAACGTCGCGGCCCCGTCCATGGGGCGTGAGCTGGGCATCTCGCCCGCCGAGCTGTCCTGGGTCGCCAACGCCTACCTGGTCTCCTTCGGTGGTCTGCTGCTGCTCAGCGGACGAGTGGCCGATCTCGTCGGCCGCCGCAGGCTGTTCGTGGCCGGACTGGGGTTGCTGGCGGCCGCCTCCCTGCTCGGGGCCCTGGCCGACAGCGCGTTCCTGCTGATCACCGCGCGCGCAGCGCAGGGTGTCGGCGCCGCCATGGCCGCCGCCTCGGCGCTGGCCCTGCTGCTGATGCTCTTCGAGAGCGGACCCGAGCGGCACCGGGCGCTGGGCATCTTCGCGGCGATGGCCGGTGCGGGCGGCGCGGCGGGGACGGTGCTGGGCGGAGTGCTCACCGACTGGCTCGGCTGGGAGTCCACCTTCGCGATGAACGTCGTCGTCGCGGTGGTGCTGGCCGTTCTGGCACCGCGGCTGCTGCCGCCGGGCACAGTGCGGCGTGACGGCCGCGGTTTCGACCTCGTCGGTGCGGTGACCGTGACGGCCGGGCTCGCCCTGCTGGCGTACGCGCTGGTGAACGCCGGGGAGGCCGGCTGGAGCAGGCCGGGCACGGTACTGCCCGGCGGCGCAGCCTGTCTCGCCCTGCTGCTGTTCGTGCTGGTCGAGCGGCGCGCGGCCGCCCCCCTGGTGCCGCTGGCGGTCTTCGGCCGTCCGACCCTGCGGTTGGCCAACGTCCTGGCCGGCATGTGGCAGATGTCGCTGTTCCCGATGTTCTTCTTGGTGAGCCTGTTCCTCCAGGCGGTGCTGGGCTACGAGCCCGTCATGGGAGGACTGGGCCTGCTGCCCCTGTCGCTGACGGTCGTGGTGGTGGCCTCGTACGCCGACCGGCTCATCGGCCGGTTCGGCCTGCGCTCCGTCATGTGCGCGGGCTTCGTCATGGTGGCCGTCGGCATGGCCTGGCAGTCCGCGCTCTCCGCCTCGGGCTCGTTCGTCACCGACGTGCTGCCGCCGAGCCTGCTGCTGGGGGTGGCGCTTCCGCTGGTGTCGGTCACCACCAACGTCGCCGCCACCCTCGACACCTCGCCGGAGGAGGTGGGGCTGGCCTCCGGTCTGGTCAACACCAGTCTCCAGTTCGGGTCCGTCATCGGCCTCGCGGTGCTGTCCGGGGTCGCGGCGGCCCGGACGGAGTCGCGGGGCCCCATCGGCTCCGAGGGGGTCATGGACCCGGTCGCGCTCACCGACGGGTTCAGCGCGGCGTTCCTGGTCGGTGCGGGAGTGGCCGTGGTGGCCGCCCTGCTGACCCTGCGGCTGCGCGTCCCCGCGCCCGGAGAAGTCCGGGGCGGCGCCGGGGCGGGCGCCGCCGAGCGGTCTCCCGCCGCTCCCCAGCACCTCTGGACGATCGCTATATCCCACAGGTCTTCGGTTGATTGCGCCGCGGCGCGGCGGCCGGAAGGGTCTGGGGCGCGAGGTCGGCCGGAACAACCCGAGAAGCAGAGAGGCAAGAGATGACTGACACTCGCCGGAAACAGTTCCTGGTGACAGGAGCCACCGGCTTCCAGGGCGGGCCGTGGCCCGGCTGCTGGCCGACCGGGGACACGCCGTACGAGGCCTGGCCCGCCGCCCGGGGGCCGGGGCGGCTCCCACGTCCGCCGCCGTCGACTACGTGTCCTGCGACCTGGGCGCCGCGGACGAGGTACGCCGTGCCTTCGAGGGCGTCACCCACGCCTCCGTGGTGATGCCACTGGTGTACGACTCCGAAACGGTGCTGCGCTACGCGCGGAATATCGCCGACGCGGCACGTGAGGCGGGAGTGGAACGGCTCGTCTACAACGTCAACACCCCGCTGCCGAAGGAGACCACTGCGTACGCCGCGTTCGAGACCCGCCGCGCGGCGGAGTCCGTCCTGCGCGAGAGCGGCGTGCCCACGGTGGTGTTGCGCCCGCCGGTGTACCTGGACAACCTGTTCAGCCCGTGGAACGGCCCGGCGCTGGTCAACGACGGCGTGCTCGCCTACCCGCTGCCGGCCGGGCAGCCGGTGGCGTGGATGTCGCACGGCGACCTGGCGGCGGCGACTGCCGCGGCCATGGAGGGGGAGGACCTGGCGGGACAGGTGATCGGCGTCGGCGGGGCCGAGGTCGTCACCGGCCCGGAGCTGGCCGAGGCCTTCTCCTCGGCCCTGGGGCGAGAGGTGTCCTACCAGCAGCTCGACGTCGACCACTTCGAGGCCGGCCTGGCCCAGCTCCTGGGCGCCGAGTCGGCTGCCGGGGTCGCGGGCATCTACCGCTACGCCGCCGACGGCGGGGACCCGGACCTGCTCGCCCCGGACCCGACCGGGGTCGAGCACACGCTGGGCATCCGGCTGATCCCGATCGTCGAGTGGGTCAAGGCCCAGCCCTGGGAGCACTGGGCGGTCAAGAACACCGGCTGACGCCGGACAGGGAGGAACTGCAGTTCCACAGGGGGATGGAAGTGAGTACACCGAGCGCGCGGCCCGAGTGTGACGGTGGACGCCGCCCAGGCCTCTTCCCTGACCGCCGTCCACCTGGCCTGCCTCAGCCTGCGCAGCGGCGAGTCCACGCCGGCGCTGGCCTGCGGCGCCACTCGTCCTCGGCCCGGCGGCGAGCGCCATGTACGCCCGGGCAGGTGTGCTTTCCCCCGACGGCCTCTGCAAGTTCGGCGACGCGAGGGCCGACGGCTTCGTACGCGCCGAGGGGATCGGCGTGGTGGTCCTGAAGCCGCTCGGCCGCGCCCTCGCCGACGGGGACCGGGTGCGGGCGGTCCTGCTGGGCAGCGCCGTGAGCAACGACGGCCGCAGCGAGGAGCGGATCACCACCCCCTCCCGGACCGGGCAGGAACTGGCGATGCGCTGGGCGTACGAGGACGCCGGGCTCCCACCCGGAACCGTCGACTACGTCGAGGCGCACGGCACCGGCACCCGCATCGACGCCGTCGAACTGGCCGCGCTCAACGAGGTCCTCACCGATGGACGTCCGCCCGGCCGCCGCTGCCTGGTCGGCTCCGTGAAGACCAACATCGCGCACTGCGAGGCCGCGGCCGGTACCCTCGGCGTCCGCGACACCGAGCACAGGGGGGCGTCATGGCCGTCGACTACGTGAAGAGGCCTGGTTCCGGGTCCGGATCCGCGATCAGTCTGAAGAAGGTGGAGGCCACCGCACCCGGGCTGGTGAGCCTGTACAAGCAGGCCGCGGTCAGCCTGGAGAAGCACCGGCTGTCCGGGCAGCGCGCCGCGGTCTACCTGGTGCTGGACCGCTCCGGGTCGATGCGGCCGTACTACCGCGACGGCACCGTCCAGCACCTGGCCGAGCAGGTCCTCGGACTGGCCGCGCACCTGGACGACGACGGGCGGGTGCCGGTGGTCTTCTTCAGCACCGGTGTGGACGGGGTCGCCGAGGTGGCGCTGGAGGACTACGCCGGGCGCGTCGAGGCCCTCCACTCCCGTCTGGGGCACATGGGCCGCACCAACTACCACCTCGCGATGGAGGCGGTGATCGACCACTACCGGGCGAGCGGTTCCACCGATCCGGCGCTGGTGGTCTTCCAGACCGACGGCGGCCCCACCTCGAAGGCCGCCGCCGAGCGCGTGCTGTGCGAGGCCTCGCGCCTGCCGCTGTTCTGGCAGTTCGTCGGGTTCGGGGAGGACGAGTTCCGCTTCCTGCGGAAGCTGGACGACCTGCCCGCGCCGGGGAAGCGGGCGGTGGACAACGCCGGGTTCTTCGCGGCCGGCCCCGATCCGCGCGCCATACCCGACGCGGAGTTGTACGACCGGCTGACCGGCGAGTTCCCCGACTGGCTGCGGGCCGCCCGGGACGGCGGCATCGTGCGCTGACCCGGGCGGCCGGCGGCCCGGGTCAGCGGCGGCCCGTCCACAGGTAGGTGACGGTCACCCAGCCGTTGTCGCGCAGCCCGACATCGCGGAAGGTGCCGTCGGCCAGGTCGATGCCGGCGGGGTTGAGCACCCGGCGGCCCTTCCCGTCGCGTCCGCCGTTGTAGCCCGTGTAGTACGCGGCCTCCGCCTCGGGCACCCCTCGCGGCAGGTCGCGGAAGGTCTGGCGCACCGAGGACGGGTTCCAGTAGTCGTCCCGGATGTTCCAGGGCCCGACGTCCCACACGGGGGCGGTCACGCAGCGGGCCGGGCCGCAGACCCGCACCGAGTACTCCCTGCCGCCCTTGCGCGACAGGCCCCGCCGGGAGGGCAGGGCCACGAACCGGTCGTTCTTCCGGATGACGTGCCCGTTGGCGGTGGTACGGCCGACCAGGCCGATCCGGGTGGCGAAGACCCGGGCGCCGTACGCGGCGGCCGCCTGCGGCTCCGGCCGGGCGTCCGGGTCGGTGTCGGCCCTCACCTCCAGGCCGCGCAGCCGGATCGCGCCCTCGGGGTCCCACATCGCCAGCCGGACCTGGACGGTGGTGACGGCGCGCGGCAGGACGGCGGCGCCGCCGCCCGCGCCGCCCGCCTCGCGCCACTCGGTCCACGGGCCGCTCCCGTCGCGTCCGCGGACGTCGAAGGCGATCCCCGATCCGTCGGGCACCTGTCCGGTGGGCCTGATCCGGATCCGGTTGGCCTGCCGGTCGAGCCGGTGCGGGGCCAGGACCTGGACGCCGTAGTCGCCGGTCGTGCGCAGTTCCCCGCCGGCGTGGCGGACGCCGCTGTCGTCGGCGTCCACCCGGGACAGATCGGCCGCCCAGGTCTGGACGGGGCCGGGCGCCTCGCGCGCGGCCGGGGCGGGGGCCGGGGCGGCAGGCGGTGCGAGACCGAGGCAGAGCAGGGCCACGGCCGGCAGCGCGGTACGCGTGGCGCGGAGCGATCGGGGGGCCCGGGGCGCGGAGCGGTGGGGGGCTGGGCGTCTGGTGCGCATCGCGGTCCTTCTGTGTCGTGCCGCGCGCCCGGACCCGGTCGGGGGACGGGGCCGGGCTCGGCGGGTTCGGTGGACGCGGCGGACCGGATGGGTTCGTCGGTACCGCCGCACCGGTCGGTGCCACATGGGGTGCACCGACCGACAAAAGCCACTTATGACACAGAAAAGCGGGGCGGTCACCCTGGGTTGCTCCCTGTGGTGACCGCCCCGCCGCGCCACGGGCGGCGCGGCGCGCCCTACGCCGAACGGGTGGCGGCCTTCTGGCGGGCCTGCCAGAACTCCTCGAAGGACAGCAGTCCGTCGCCGTCGCTGTCGTGCTGGTCGATCAGGGTCTGGGCCATGTCCACGGTGAGGGTGTAGTCCCCCAGCTCGCCCAGCACCTTGCGGAACTCCGCCGCGGTGACCAGCCCGTCCCCGTCCAGGTCGAAACGGTCGAACGCCTCGCGCGCGGTCTCCATGTCGGCCATCGCCTGTCGTCCCCTCCCTCGTTCGGTCGTGACGCGCACACCCTAGCGGGTCGTCACTCCCACCACTCGGGTCACTCGCATATCTCACGACATCACACGCCACACCAGCACCGAGCGCGCCGGGAGCGCGACCGCCTCGCCCGCCGGGTGGACCGTGCCCGGCTCCTCCCGCTGCTCCTCCCGCGCGGTGTCCACCAGCAGCTCGTACGCCTGCCCCCACGGCGGCCCCGGCAGCTTGAAGCCTCCGTCCTCGTGTCCGGCGTGGAGGACGACCAGGAAGCTGTCGTCGACGACCGGGCCGCCCAGCTCGTCGCGCTGCGGGATGTCCCTGCCGGACAGGTACATGCCCAGCGTGGCACCGGGCGCGTACCAGTCGGGCTCGCTCATCTCCTGGCCGCTCCCGGTGAACCAGGCCAGGTCCCGCAGCCCCTCCGGGCCGTGCGCGCGCCCGGAGAAGAAGGCCTTGCGCCGCAGGACCGGGTGGGAGCGGCGCAGCGCGATCAGCCGCGAGGCCAGGGCGTACAGCTCGCGCCAGGCGGGCTCCTCCAGCAGCGACCAGTCCACCCAGCCGATCTCGTTGTCCTGGCAGTAGGCGTTGTTGTTGCCGCCCTGGGTGCGGCCCATCTCGTCGCCCGCCACCAGCATCGGCACGCCGGTGGACAGCAGCAGGGTGGACAGCAGGTTGCGCAGCTGGCGCCGCCGCAGGGCCAGGACCGCCTCGTCGCCGGTCTCCCCCTCCACTCCGCAGTTCCAGGAGCGGTTGTCGTCGGTACCGTCGCGGTTGTCCTCGCCGTTGGCCTCGTTGTGCTTGCGCTCGTAGCTCACCAGGTCGCGCAGGGTGAAGCCGTCGTGGGCGGTGACGAAGTTGACCGACGCGTACGGCCGCCGCCCGCCCCAGGCGTACAGGTCGCTGGAGCCCGACAGCCGGTAGCCCAGGTCCCGCACGTCCGGCAGGGCGCCGCGCCAGAAGTCGCGGACGGTGTCGCGGTAGCGGTCGTTCCACTCCGTCCACAGCGGCGGGAAGGCGCCCACCTGGTAGCCGCCCGCGCCCACGTCCCAGGGCTCGGCGATCAGCTTCACCCGGCGCAGCACCGGGTCCTGGGCGATGACCGCGAGGAAGGGGGAGAGCATGTCCACGTCGTGCATGGAGCGGGCCAGCGCCGCGGCCAGGTCGAAGCGGAAGCCGTCCACACCCATCTCCTGCACCCAGTAGCGCAGCGAGTCGGTGATCAGCCGCAGCACCTGGGGCTGGACGACGTGCAGGGTGTTCCCGCAGCCGGTGTAGTCGGCGTAGTGGCGCGGGTCGTCGGCCAGCCGGTAGTAGCCGCGGTTGTCGATGCCGCGCAGGGAGAGGGTCGGTCCCAGCTCGCTGCCCTCGGCGGTGTGGTTGTAGACCACGTCGAGGATGACCTCGATCCCGGCGGCGTGCAGCGCCCGGACCATCTCCCGGAACTCCCCCACCTGCCGGCCGCGCGTTCCGGTGGCGGCGTACGCGGCGTGCGGCGCGAAGTAGCCGATGGAGTTGTAGCCCCAGTAGTTGCGCAGGCCGCGGCGGAGCAGGTGGTCCTCGTGGGCGAACTGGTGCACCGGCAGCAGCTCCACCGCCGTCACGCCCAGTTTCACCAGGTGCTCGATCGCGGCCGGGTGCGCGAGCCCGGCGTAGGTGCCGCGCAGCTCGGGCGGGATGCCGGGGTGGCGCATGGTGAAGCCGCGCACGTGCAGCTCGTAGATGACCGAGTCGGCCCAGGGGGTCTTGGGGCGGCGGTCGTCGACCCACTCGTCCTCGCCTCCCGGCCCCGCGCCGAGGGCCGAGTCGACGACGACGCCCTTGGGCACGTACGGCGCCGAGTCCCTCTCGTCGCGCACGGTGTCGGCCAGGTGCCGCTGCGGCCAGTCGCGCACGTGGCCGTAGACCTCCGGCGGCAGGAGGTAGTCGCCGTCCACCGCTCGGGCGTACGGGTCCAGCAGCAGCTTGGCCGGGTTCCAGCGGGCGCCCGTCCACGGGTCCCAGCGGCCGTGCACCCGGTAGCCGTAGAGCTGCCCGGGGCCGACGCCGGGGACGAAACCGTGCCAGATCTCCTGGGTGTGCTCCGTCAGCGGGTACCGGGTCTCGTTGCCGCCGTCGTCGAAGAGGCAGACCTCGACGGCCTCGGCTCCGGCCGACCACAGCGCGAAGTTGGTGCCCGCCACCCCGTCCGGGCCGATGTGGTGGCGGGCCCCCAGCGGCTGGGGACTGCCGGGCCGGAGGGCGGGGGCGGCCGCAGGGGCCGCAGGGGCCCGGGTGTACCGGGACTCCCGGCGCGTCTGCTGTTCGGGTGCGCTCGACACGTCCGACACTTCGTGGCCTCCGGCGGCTCGCGGCGGGGGCGGGTTCGGGGCCCGTACGGCGTCCCTGCCGCGCGGGTCCGGCGCCCGGGTCTGGCAGGAGTGTTCCCGTTGGGGCCGCCCGCCTCACCCGTGTGATCGTCTTCTTTCCACCGCCCTGCTCCGGCCGGGTGAGGGCGGGGCGGGACCGGCCCGTGCCCGCCCCGGGGGCCCGCACGGCCGGGAGGCGGGGGACCGCACGGCGTTAACGGGGGCTAACCTGCCCCCATGACTGTGACTCTTGAGGTCGCCGAGGGCGTCGGCACCATCCGACTGAACCGTCCCCCCATGAACGCGCTGGACATCGCCACCCAGGACCGGCTGCGCGAGCTGGCCGAGGAGGCGACGCACCGCGACGACGTACGGGCAGTGGTGATCTACGGCGGGGAGAAGGTGTTCGCGGCGGGCGCGGACATCAAGGAGATGCGCGAGATGGACCACGCGGCCATGGTCGCCAGGTCCCGGGGGCTGCAGGACTCCTTCACCGCCGTGGCCCGCATCCCCAAGCCGGTGGTGGCCGCGGTGACTGGCTACGCGCTGGGCGGCGGCTGCGAGCTGGCGCTGTGCGCCGACATCCGGATCGCCGCCGACAACGCCAAGCTCGGGCAGCCCGAGATCCTGCTGGGGCTGATCCCCGGCGCCGGCGGCACCCAGCGGCTGTCCCGGCTGGTCGGCCCCTCCAGGGCCAAGGACCTGATCTTCACCGGCCGCCAGGTGAAGGCGGACGAGGCCCTGGCCATCGGCCTGGTGGACAAGGTCGTGCCCGCGGCCGAGGTCTACGAGCAGGCGCACGCCTGGGCGGCGAGGCTGGCCGCCGGTCCGGCGATCGCCCTGCGCGCCGCCAAGGAGTGCGTCGACGCCGGGCTGGAGGCGGACATCGACACCGGGCTGGCGATCGAGCGCACCTGGTTCGCCGGACTCTTCGCCACCGAGGACCGTGAGACCGGTATGCGCAGCTTCGTCGAGGAGGGGCCGGGCAAGGCGAAGTTCCGCTGACTCCCGGTCGGCGGGCCGGCGGGCCGGTGGGTCGGCGGACCGGCTCACCGGCCCGCGGGAACCGGGCGGAGCACGGGGCGCGGAACGGCGCGCGAGCCGTTCCGCGCCCCGCCCCGGCGCACACGACCGGTGCGCAGAGGGCACGGCGAGCCCCCAACGGCCTGCCGCCGGACGGGAATTCGCGCTGTACGGCCGCAGGGCGGCCGTTTCGCGGCCATGATGGGCCCATGGCGGGAGTTGACACGGCGCGCACGGCATCGGCACCGGGGGAGGAACCGGCCCCCGCGATCCCCGGCGGCGGACTGGGCGGGACCGGCTCACTCGGCGAGCCGGCCGGGTCCGCCGATACGGCCGGGTTCGGCGACCCGGCCGCCGCGGAGGTACGGCTGCCCAACCGCCCCGAGTCCGCGCGCACCGCGCGCCGCCTCGTCCGCTCCGTCCTGCTGACCCGCTGGGGACTGCCCGAGGCCCTCACCGAGGACACCGTGCTGCTCGTCTCCGAACTGGTCGGCAACGCCGTACGGCACACCGGGGCCCAGTCCCTCGGGCTGCGGCTGCGGCGGCAGCCCGGCCGGATCCGCGTGGAGGTGCGCGACCCCTCGCGCGGACTGCCCTGCCTGCTGCCCGTCCACGAACTCGACGTCAGCGGGCGCGGGCTGTTCCTGGTGGACCACCTCTCCGACCGCTGGGGCGTGGACCTGCTGCCGCTGGGCAAGACGACCTGGTTCGAGCTGCGGGCCGAGGAGCCCTGACCGCCTCAGCGCCCCGCGTACCGCCGCGCGCCCGCCCGGCGCCGCCGGTCGTTGCACAGCAGGCACCGCCCCCAGCCCGGCGGCAGCGGATCGTCCTTGTCCCCGTACAGCGGATCGACCGCTCCGCGCGGATGCTCGCGGCAGCCCGTGCCGCCGCGGTCCTCCCCCAGCGCCCGGGCCGCGTCCAGCGCCCGGCGCAGCGCGTCCGCCAGCTGGTCCGCCTGCTCCGCCGAGGGCTCGCCGTCCAGCGTGAAGACGATGTCGGACGCCGTGTGCAGCGCGGCCCGCAGCTCTCGTAGCTCTGCCTGACTCATACCGGGCAGCGTAGGGGCCCGCACCGACAGCCGCCCGCGGCCCGGGGATCGCACCCCAGGGCTCGCGGAACGAGGCGGGCCCGGCCGTCAGTCCTACGGCGGAAAACCGAGTGTGTCCTGTCAGTGGTGAAACGTAGTCTCACTCGTGATGTCTGCCACCGCCGCCAGTCCACCGCGTCCCGATCCCCCGCACCCCGAGCCCGGCGGCCCCGGCCCCGGCGCGCCCGCCGGCCCCGCGGCACCCGCCGGGGAGCGGAGCCGTTCCGCCGTACGCTCGCTGCTGCGGCTGTGGCCCTTCGTCCGCCCGGTGCGGGCCCGGCTGTTCACGGCGGCGTTCGTCGCGGTCCTCGCCTCCTGCCTGGGCCTGGTCATCCCCCTGATCCTGAAGTGGATGGTGGACGGGCCGATCGCCGCCCGCGACACGGGCGGGGTGTGGCTGGGCGGCACCCTGCTGCTGGCCGTCGGTGTGCTGGAGGCCGCGCTGTTCGGGCTGCGGCGCTGGCTGGTGGCCCGTCCGCTGGCCGGGGTGGAGGCGTCGATGCGCGCCGCCCTGTTCCGGCACCTGCAGCGGCTGCCGGTCGCCTTCCACGACCGCTGGGCGAGCGGGCAGCTGCTGTCGCGCGCCACGGGCGACCTGCATCTGATCCGCCTGTTCCTGGCGTTCCCGCTCACCTTCCTGCTGGTGAACGGCACCACCATCGCCGTCGGCTTCGCCGTGCTGCTGTCCCAGGAGTGGACGCTGGGGCTGGTGCTGCTGGCCCCGGTGGCGCCGCTGGTGGTGTTCTGCTCGGTCTTCGAGACGAGGTTCTCCCTCCAGGCCCGCCGGGCCCAGGACCAGATCGGCGATCTGACCACGGTCGTGGAGGAGGCCGTGCTCGGCATCCGGATCATCAAGGGCTTCGGCCGCCACCGCAGCCAGGCCCGTGCCTTCCGCGAGCTCTCGCGGCGGCTGCTGGGCACCGAGCTGCGCAAGGCGCGGCTGCTGGGGGGAATCTGGGCGGCCGTCACGGCGCTGCCGGAACTGGCCATCGGCGCGACCCTGGTGTGGGGCACGATCCAGGTGGCCGACGGCGAGCTGTCGGCGGGCACCCTGGTCGCCTTCCTCACCACGGCCCTGGCACTGCGCTGGCCGGTGGAGTCCCTCGGCTTCCTGATCGCCATGAGCAACGAGTCGGCGACGGCGGCCGACCGCTACTTCGAGGTGCTGGACGAGCCGATTCCGCCGGACACCCTCGCCACCGGGCGCCCCTCCCCCGACCCGCGCGGGGAGGCGGAGGCCGCGCGGGACGGACTGCGCTTCGAGCGGGTGGTCTTCCGCCACCCGGACTCGCCCCCGGACGCCCCGCCCGTCCTGGACGGCGTCGACCTGCACATCCGCTCCGGCGAGACCATGGCCCTGGTCGGTGCCACCGGCAGTGGCAAGACCACGCTCACGGCCCTGATCCCCCGGCTGTACGAGGCGACCTCCGGCCGGATCACCCTCGACGGCCGGGACATCGCCGCGATGTCCCGCGAGGAGCTGCGCTCGCTGGTCTCCGTCGCCTTCGAGGAGGCCACGCTCTTCTCCGCCTCCGTGCGCGAGAACGTGCTGATGGGTGCGGCGGGGGATCCGGCGGAGGGGGACCTGGCCCGTGCTCTGCGGGTCGCCCAGGCCGAGGAGTTCACCGCGGCGCTGCCGCGGGGGCCGGAGACCCAGGTCGGCGAGCAGGGGCTGAGCCTGTCCGGCGGGCAGCGCCAGCGGCTGGCGCTGGCGCGCGCCGTCGTGGGCCGTCCCCGCTTCCTGGTGCTGGACGATCCGCTGTCCGCGCTCGACGTCCACACCGAGGCGCTGGTGGAGGCCGCCCTGCGCGAGGTGCTGGCCGGCACCACCGCCCTGGTGGTGGCGCACCGGCCGTCCACGGTGCTGCTGGCCGACCGGGTCGCGCTGCTGTCGCGGGGCCGGATCGCCGCCGTCGGCACCCATGCCGAACTGCTGCGCTCCAGCGCGGAGTACCGCCATCTGATGTCCGGCGAGCAGCACGGGCAGTGCGAGGAGGAGCGATGACCGCCACCGTCACCGAGCCGTCCCCCGGAGACGGGGACGCGCGGGACTCACGGGGCGCGCAGGCAGCGCCGTCCGGACCTCCCGGACCGCCCGGCCCGTCGGAGGAGTCCGAGCGGCCCGATGCGTCCGACGCCTTCGACCGCGATGTGCTGCCCGCGCCGAAGGGCGCCTCGCTCCGGCTGCTCGGCTCGCTGCTGCGCCCGCTCCGGCCGCGGGTCGCGGTGGCCGCCCTCCTGCTGCTGCTCCAGCAGGCCGCCGTACAGGCCGGGCCGCTGCTGGTCGCGTACGCCATCGACCGGGCGGTGCCCGCCCTGCGCGCCGGCGACGGCGGGCCGCTGGCCGCCGTCGCGGCGGGGTACGCGGTGTGCGCGCTGTCCTCGGGCGGCCTGCAGTACGCCTTCGTCCGCGCCGCCGCCCGAGTCAACCAGAGCGTGCTGCTGGAGCTGCGCGGCCGGATCTACCGGCACGCCCAGGAACTCAGCGTGGACTTCCACGACCGCTACACCTCCGGGCGGCTGATCTCCCGCGCCACCACCGACGTCGAAGCGCTGCGCGAGCTGCTCGACGAGGGCCTGCAGGAGCTGCTGGGCGTGATCCTGTCGGTGGTCTACATCTGCTCGGTGCTGCTCTGGCTCGACCTCGGCCTGGGCGGCGCGGCCCTGCTCTCCTTCGTCCCGCTCCTGCTGATCGTGCGGAACTTCCGGCGCCGCTCGATGCGGGTCTACCGCAGGAAGTCCACGGCCACCGCGGCGATGATCGTGAAGTTCGTGGAGACCATGAACGGCATCCGCCCCGTGCAGGCGTTCCGCCGCGAGCGGGCGGGCGAGGCGGAGTTCGGCCGCCTCAACGACCGGCATCTGCGGTTCAACGGGGACGCCATCCTGGAGATGGCCCGCTATGTGGTCTCCTCCCGGCTGGTGGCCAACACCGCGCTCGCCGCCATCGTGCTGTGGGGCGCGTACCGGGTGGCGTCCGGCTCTCTGGAACTGGGCGTGCTGGCCGCGGCGGCGCTGTACCTGCGGCGGCTGTACGACCCGATCGACCGGCTGGGGATGTTCCTCAACTCCTACCAGGCCGCGGCGGCCTCGCTGGAGAAGATCGCCGGGCTGCTCGCCCAGGCGCCCGGCGTCCCCGAGCCGGAACGCCCCCGGCGGCTGCCGCGGCCGGCCGGCGGGCGCCCGGGCCGTGCCGTGGTCTTCGAGGGGGTGCGCTTCGCCTACCGCACGGGGGGCGAGGTGCTGCCCCGCTTCGATCTGGAGATCCCGGCCGGGCAGACGGTCGCGGTGGTCGGTTCCACCGGCGCGGGCAAGTCCACCCTGGCCAAGCTGCTGGCGCGCTTCTACGACCCCACGGCGGGCCGGGTCCTGCTGGACGGCACCGACCTGCGGGAGCTGGCCACCCCCGAACTGCGGCGCGGGGTCGTCATGGTGACCCAGGAGGCGTTCCTGTTCTCGGGCACGGTCGCCGACAACATCGCGATCGGCCGACCGGAGGCGACCCGGGAGGAGATCGAGCGGGCGGCGCGGGCGATCGGCGCCCACGACTTCATCGCCGCCCTCCCCGAGGGATACGACACCGACGTGCGCAAGCGCGGCGGCCGGATCTCCGCCGGGCAGCGCCAGTTGGTCGCCTTCGCCCGGGCGCTGCTGGCCGATCCGGCCGTGCTCATCCTGGACGAGGCGACCTCCTCCCTGGACATCCCCGGTGAGCGCGCGGTCCAGCGGGCCATGGACACGGTGCTGCGCGGGCGCACCGCCGTGGTGATCGCCCACCGGCTGTCGACGGTGGAGATCGCCGACCGGGTGCTGGTCATGGATGCGGGGCGCATCGTCGAGGACGGCTCGCCGGCCGATCTCATCGCGGGCGACGGCCGCTTCGCCGGGCTCCACCGCGCCTGGCGCGACAGCCTGGCCTGACGGGCCGTCCGGCGGGCCCCGGGCGGACCGCCTGACGGGACGCCTGGCGGGACGCCTGACGGTGTCCCCTCCGGCGGGCCGCATCCGCCGGAGGGGACACCCCCGCACCCGGCCTCCGTCAGCCTGGCAGGGGCCGATGACGGTCCGGTTTCGCCGCCGTTTCCCTCGTGTTCGGTCATCGGACAGCGATTTTCCGACAGCGGACAGGTTCCGGCCATTTTCTTGACCTGACCCTGTCATCACCACCGTTTCGGTGTCACTCTCTCCACGCTGTGCACGGCCGCCTCCCCCCACGGGCCCCACACCCGCAGGCGCACCATCTCCGTCCCCACACCGCTCTCCAGCGAGGAGTTCAGCGTGACAGGCAGATCCACCCCCCGCAGACGCGCCACCGCCGCCGGCGTCCTCGTCGCCGCCTCGGCGCTCCTGGCCGTCGGCCTCCAGGCACAGGTCTCCACCGCCGCGCCCCAGGCCAAGCCCGACCCCGGCGCCCTCTCGGTCAAGCTCTCGCCCTCCCAGCGGGCCGAGCTGCTCCGCGACGCGGAGGCCGGCAGCTCCGCCACCGCCAGGGCCCTCGGCCTGGGCGCCAAGGAGAGGCTCGTCGTCCGCGATGTCGTCAAGAACGCCGACGGCACCGTCCACACCCGCTACGAGCGCACCTACGACGGACTGCCCGTGCTCGGCGGCGACCTGGTCGTCGAGGAGTCGCCCGGCGGTGCGATAACCGAGGTCGCCAAGGCCACCACGGCGAGGATCGCCGTCCCCACCACCACCGCCCCGGCCTCGAAGAAGCCCGCGAAGGCCGCGGCCGAGGGCAGCAGTGCCCCCCGCAAGGTGGTCTGGGCCGCCGACGGCGAGCCCGTGCTCGCCTGGGAGCGCGTGGTCGGCGGCACCCAGGAGGACGGCACCCCCAGCGAGCTGCACATCGTCACCGACGCGGCCACCGGCGAGAAGCTGGCCGAGTGGGAGGGCGTGCACACCGGCACCGGCGAGAGCATGTACAGCGGCCGGGTCACCCTGGGCACCAGCGGATCCAGCGGCGCGTACACCATGACCGACGCGGGCCGCGGCAACCACCGGACCTACGACCTGAACGGCGGCTCCTCCGGCACCGGCACGCTGTTCTCCGACGCCGACGACCTCTGGGGCAACGGCTCGCCGTCCAACCGTCAGACCGCCGGTGTGGACGCCCACTACGGCGCGGCCCTGACCTGGGACTACTACAAGAACGTCCACGGCCGCAACGGCATCCGCAACGACGGCAGGGCCCCCTACAGCCGCGTGCACTACGGCAACGCCTACGTCAACGCGTTCTGGACGGACTCCTGCTTCTGCATGACCTACGGCGACGGCGCGAACAACGCCAAGCCGCTCACCTCCATCGACGTCGCCGCCCACGAGATGACCCACGGCCTGACCTCCAACACCGCGGGCCTGCGCTACAGCGGCGAGTCCGGCGGCCTGAACGAGGCGACCTCCGACATCTTCGCCGCCGCCGTGGAGTTCAGGGCGAACAACAGCTCGGACCCCGGCGACTACCTCGTCGGCGAGAAGATCGACATCCGCGGCAACGGCACCCCGCTGCGCTACATGGACAAACCCAGCCGGGACGGCAACTCCAAGGACTACTGGTACTCCGGCATCGGCAGCGTGGACGTCCACTACTCCTCGGGTCCGGCCAACCACTTCTTCTACCTGCTCAGCGAGGGCAGCGGCGCCAAGACCATCAACGGCGTCGCCTACGACTCGCCGACCTCCGACGGCAAGCCGGTGACCGGCATCGGGATCGCGGCCGCCGAGAAGATCTGGTTCAAGGCGCTCACCGAGAAGATGACGTCGACGACCAACTACGCCGGCGCCCGCACCGCCACCCTCTCCGCCGCGGCCGACCTGTTCGGCACGGACAGCGTCCAGCACAAGGCGGTGGCCCACGCCTGGGCCGCGGTCAACGTCGGCTCCCGGCCCGACGACGGCGGCAGCGAGCAGCCGCCCGGCGACAACGTCTTCGAGAACACCGACGACCACGCCATCCCGGACCCGGGCACCGTGGAGTCGCCGATCACGGTGAACAGGTCCGGCAACGCGCCCAGCACCCTGAAGGTGGACGTGGACATCGTCCACACCTACCGCGGTGACCTCGTCATCGACCTGGTGGCCCCGGACGGGAGCACCTACCGGCTGAAGAACAGCTCCTGGGACTCGGGCGACGACGTCCGGGCCTCCTACACCGTCAACGCCTCCTCCGAGGCGGCCTCCGGCACCTGGAAGCTGCGCGTCCAGGACGTCTACCGCACCGACTCCGGCTACATCGACAGCTGGAAGCTGACGTTCTGATCCGCATCCCGGTCCACGGTCCGCCCCACGTCCCGGCCCGCCCTCCGGGCCGGTGAACGCGGTGGGTACGCAGACGGAAGGGGAGCCGCGCCATCGGCGCGGCTCCCCTTCCCCGTGTCCCGGCCGGCTCAGCGCAGCAGCACCCCGGCGGCCTCCCGGGCGCCGAGGCCGTCCGGCGGCAGGGTCACCAGGCCCATCTCGGCCGGGCTCGCCAGCAGCGGGTGTGAGGGCAGGACGCGGACGGTGTAGCCGAACGGCCCGGTGCGGTCCAGCGCCAGCGGCCCCTCGTACAGCCAGCTCCCGTCCTCCTCCGGCCCGCCGGAGGGCTTGAGCGGTACGCGTACGGCGTCGTCGCCCGCGATGGAGTCCGACTCGTCCACCCGGCCCGCGACCGCCTGCACCTCCACGTCGCCCGGCTCCAGGCCGCCCAGGGCCACCCGCACCCGCAGCGACAGCGAACCGCCCAGCTCGACGGACTCGCAGACAGACTCCACATGGTCGACCGCCACGCGCGGCCAGCCCGCGCGCACCCGGGCCTTCCACTCCGCCAGCCGTCCGGCGGCGCCGGCGTCGGCCTCCAGCGCCCGGTGGGCGTGGGCGGCGGGGGTGTACAGCCGCTCGGTGTACTCGCGCACCATGCGGTCGGCGAGCACCTTCGGCCCGAGCCGCTCCCGGGTCTGGCGGACCATCTCGATCCACCGCTCGGGCAGCCCGTCGCCGGCCGGCCCGCGATCGTAGAAGCACGGCGCCACATGCTCGCGGAGCAGTTCGTAGAGCGCCGCGGCCTCTATGTCGTCGCGCCGCTCGCGGTCCTGCGCGCTCTCGTGCGCGGCGCCCAGGCCGCCGCCGTCGGCGGTCGGGACGGCCCAGCCGAAGTCCGGCTCGTACCACTCCTCCCACCAGCCGTCCCGCACCGAGAGGTTGAGGCAGCCGTTGAGCGCCGCCTTCATCCCGGAGGTCCCGCACGCCTCCAGCGGGCGCAGCGGGTTGTTCAGCCAGACGTCGCAGCCGGTGTAGAGCTTCTGCGCCATGGCCATGCCGTAGTCGGGCAGGAAGACGATCCGGTGGCGTACCCGGGGGTCGTCGGCGAACCTCACCAGCTCCTGGATCAGCCGCTTGCCGCCGTCGTCGGCCGGGTGCGCCTTGCCCGCGACGACGAGCTGGACGGGCCGGGTGGGATGCAGCAGCAGCTCGGTGAGCCGCTCGCGGTCGCGCAGCATCAGCGTCAGCCGCTTGTAGGACGGGACGCGGCGGGCGAAGCCGACGGTGAGCACGTCCGGGTCCAGGACGCCGTCGATCCAGCCGAGTTCGGCGTCCGAGGCCCCGCGCTGCCGCCAGGAGGCGCGCAGGCGCCGCCGCACCTCGTGCACGAGCCGCTCGCGCAGGGTGCGGCGGACCTGCCACAGCCCGGCGCCGCCGGCGTCGGCGGGCAGCGCCCGCATCTCGTCGGCGGTCCAGGTGGGGGCGTGCACGCCGTTGGTGATGGAGGTGATGGGCACCTCGGCGGCGTCGAAGCCCGGCCACAGCCCGGCGAACATCTCCCGGCTGACCGAGCCGTGCAGCGTGGAGACGCCGTTGGCGCGCTGGGCGAGCCGAAGGCCCATCACGGCCATGTTGAACAGCCCCGGGTCGCCGCCGGGATAGGTCTCGGTGCCCAGCCGCAGCACCTGCTCCACGTCCACGCCGGGCAACTCGCCGTCGTCGCCGAGGTGGCGGGCGACCAGAGCGCGGTCGAAGCGGTCGATGCCGGCGGGGACGGGGGTGTGGGTGGTGAACACCGTCCCGGCGCGCACGGCCTCCAGTGCGGTGTCGAAGGGGACGCCCTTCCCGCTCATCTCCCGGATGCGCTCCAGGCCGAGGAAACCGGCGTGCCCCTCGTTGGTGTGGAACACCTCGGGCGCGGGGTGGCCGGTGACGCGGCAGTACGCGCGCACCGCCCGCACCCCGCCGATGCCCAGCAGCATCTCCTGGAGCAGCCGGTGCTCGCTGCCGCCGCCGTAGAGCCGGTCGGTGACATCGCGTTCACGCGGGGCGTTCTCCTCCACGTCGGAGTCGAGCAGCAGCAGGGGGACGCGGCCGACGCGGGCCTGCCAGACGTGGGCGCGCAGGGTGCGCCCGCCGGGCAGCCGCAGATCCACGCGGACCGGTGCGCCGTCCGGCTCGCGCAGCAGTTCCAGCGGCAGCTCGTTGGGGTCCAGGACGGGGTAGTGCTCCTGCTGCCAGCCGTCGCGCGACAGGCTCTGGCGGAAGTAGCCGTGGCGGTACAGCAGGCCCACCCCGATCAGCGGGACGCCGAGGTCGCTGGCGGCCTTGAGGTGGTCCCCGGCGAGGATGCCGAGCCCGCCGGAGTACTGGGGCAGGGCGGCGGTGATGCCGAACTCGGGAGAGAAGTAGGCGACGGCGGCGGGCAGTTCGCCCTCCGCGCGCTGGTACCAGCGCGGCTCGGTCAGGTACTCCCGCAGATCTCCCGCGGCGGCGGACAGCCGCTCCAGGAAGTCGCGGTCGTGGGCCAGCTCCTCCAGCCTCCGGGCGGACAGGGTGCCCAGCGTCCGCACCGGATCGCCGCCGGACGCCCCCCAGCCGTCGGGGTCGGCGCCGCGGAAGAGCTCTCTGGTCTCGGGGTGCCAGGACCAGCGCAGGTTGTGCGCCAGGTCGCTGAGCGGTCGTAGGGGTTCCGGAAGGACGGGACGTACAGAGAATCGACGAATGGCCTTCACACCTCGACGGTAGCCGGATCTCCCCCCTTTTCGCCCTGTAACCGGGAATCACGTCCCCAACGGCTCCATAGGAGCATATGCGCGCACTCGTCGTGCGCCCGCGCACCGCCTCCCCCGGCCCGCCGCCTGGCACCGGGTGCCGCCACCGGCGCGAAGACGGAAGGAGTTTCCCGGCCCATGGCGGGAACGGTCAGATTGGGCACGTTTGCTTACGAGTAGTTCACGTTGAGGCGGATGCCCGTCCCACCCGGGCGGGCAGTCTCTCCTCCTACCGCCCTTCCCGGGTTCTCCCGGAACAACCGTCACGCCAGCCGAGTGAAAGCGGACAGGAGCGGCCATGCCCCCGGCCCGTCAACGGTCTGTGGAACAGATAGAAAGAACAAAACCATCCGTAACGCCACCAGGTGATCCAATGATCGGTCGCATCCCCGTACTGGACGTCCATCCGCTCGTCGACTGCGGGCGCCGCCCGGCGAAGGCCGTGGCAGGCGAGACCTTCCGGGTCTCGGCCACGGTCTTCCGCGAAGGCCACGACGCGGTCGGCGCGAACGTCGTCCTGCGCGACCCGAGCGGGAACCCGGGCCCGTGGACCCCGATGCGGGAACTGGCGCCGGGCACCGACCGCTGGGGCGCCGACGTCACCCCCGGCTCGGAGGGCCGCTGGTCCTACACCGTGGAGGCGTGGGGGGACCCGGTCGGCACCTGGCGGCACAACGCGAGGATCAAGGTCCCGGCGGGGATCGACGCCGAGCTGACCCTCACCGAGGGTGCGCTGCTGCACGAGCGGGCCGCCGCGGGAGTGCCCGAGGACGACGGCCGCGCGGCCGTCCTGGAGGCGGCGGAGGGTCTGCGCGACGCCTCCCGCCCGGTCGCCGCGCGGCTGGCCGCGGCGCTGGCGCCCGAGGTGGTGTCCGCGCTGGACCGCCACCCGCTGCGCGAGCCGGTCACCGCCACCCGTCCCCTGCCGCTGCTGGTGGAGCGGAAGAGGGCGCTGTTCGGCTCCTGGTACGAGTTCTTCCCCCGCTCGGAGGGCGCGGTGGTGCGGGAGGGCGAGCCGCCCGTCTCCGGGACCCTGCGCACGGCCGCCGAGCGGCTGCCCGCTATCGCCGACATGGGCTTCGACGTGGTCTACCTGCCGCCCGTCCACCCCATCGGCGAATCGTTCCGCAAGGGGCCCAACAACTCCCTGACCGCCGGCCCCCACGACGTGGGCAGCCCCTGGGCCATCGGCTCGGCCGCCGGCGGGCACGACGCGATCCACCCGGACCTGGGCACCTTCGAGGACTTCGACCGCTTCGTGGCGCGCGCCCGCGAACTGCGCATGGAGGTGGCCCTGGACTTCGCGCTGCAGTGCTCCCCGGACCACCCCTGGGTCAAGGAGCACCCGGAGTGGTTCCACCACCGCCCCGACGGGACGATCGCCTACGCCGAGAACCCGCCGAAGAAGTACCAGGACATCTACCCCATCGCGTTCGACGCGGACATGGACGGGCTCGTCGCCGAGACGGTGCGGATCCTGCGGATGTGGATGTCCCACGGGGTGCGGATCTTCCGGGTGGACAATCCCCACACCAAGCCGGTCGTCTTCTGGGAGAGGGTGATCGGCGAGGTCAACGGGACCGATCCCGACGTCGTCTTCCTGGCCGAGGCCTTCACCCGCCCGGCGATGATGCACACCCTCGCCAAGATCGGCTTCCAGCAGTCCTACACCTACTTCACCTGGCGCAACGGCAAGGACGAGCTGACCGAGTACCTCACCGAACTCTCCGGGGACGCCGCCTCGTACATGAGGCCCAACTTCTTCGTCAACACTCCCGACATCCTCAACGAGTACCTCCAGAGCGGCGGCCGCCACGCCTTCGAGGTCCGTGCGGTGCTCGCCGCGACCCTCTCTCCCACCTGGGGGGTCTACTCGGGCTACGAGCTGTGCGAGTCGACACCGGTCAGGCCGGGCAGCGAGGAGTACCTTGACTCGGAGAAGTACCAGCTCCGCCCGCGCGACTGGGCGGCCGCGGAGCGTGCGGGCACCACCATCGCCCCGCTCCTCACCGAACTGAACCGGCTGCGCCGCCGCCATCCGGCACTGCAGGAGCTGCGCAACCTGCGCTTCCACCACAGCGACAACCCGTCGATCATCGTCTACTCGAAGCACTGCGCACACCCGTACGCCGACACGGTTCTCACGGTGGTCAACCTCGATCCCCACCACACCCACGAGGCCACGGTCTCGTTGGACCTGGCGGAACTCGGCCTCACGCCCGCTCAGGCGAGTGGCGCCGACCTTTTTCCGGTGCGCGACGAGCTCACCGGCGAGACCTATCACTGGGGCAGGGACAACTATGTGCGCCTGGAGCCGGGCCGTGCCGCGGCGCCCGCGCACATCCTCTCCCTGCGACCGTCCCCACAGACCGGAGGGTCACCCAACCATGACCGTCAATGAACCCGTCATCGACACGTTCGAGGACACGCCCGCCAAGGACCGCGATCCCGATTGGTTCAAGAGGGCCGTCTTCTATGAAGTGCTGGTCCGGTCCTTCCAGGACAGCAACGGCGACGGCATCGGCGATCTGAAGGGCCTCACCGCCCGGCTCGACTACCTGCAGTGGCTGGGCGTGGACTGCCTCTGGCTGCCCCCGTTCTTCAAGTCCCCGCTGCGGGACGGCGGCTACGACGTCGCCGACTACACCTCCGTGCTCCCCGAGTTCGGCGACCTGGCCGACTTCGTGGAGTTCGTGGACGCCGCGCACCAGCGCGGCATGCGGATCATCATCGACATGGTCATGAACCACACCAGCGACCAGCACCCGTGGTTCCAGGAGTCCCGGCGCAACCCCGACGGGCCCTACGGCGACTACTACATGTGGGCCGACGACGACAAGCAGTACCCGGACGCCCGCATCATCTTCGTCGACACCGAGGCGTCCAACTGGACGTTCGACCCGGTGCGCAAGCAGTACTACTGGCACCGCTTCTTCTCCCACCAGCCGGATCTCAACTACGAGAACCCGCAGGTCCAGGAGGAGATGATCTCGGCACTGAAGTTCTGGCTGGACCTGGGCATCGACGGGTTCCGGCTGGACGCGGTCCCCTACCTGTACGCGCAGGAGGGCACCAACTGCGAGAACCTCCCGCAGACCCACGAGTTCCTCAAGAAGGTCCGCGCCGAGATCGACGCCCACTACCCCGACACCGTGCTGCTGGCCGAGGCCAACCAGTGGCCGGAGGACGTCGTCGACTACTTCGGCGACTACTCCAAGGGCGGCGACGAGTGCCACATGGCGTTCCACTTCCCCGTCATGCCGCGCATCTTCATGGCGGTGCGGCGCGAGTCGCGCTATCCGGTCTCCGAGGTCCTGGCCAAGACCCCGGCCATCCCCTCGGGCTGCCAGTGGGGCATCTTCCTGCGCAACCACGACGAGCTGACCCTGGAGATGGTCACCGACGAGGAGCGCGACTACATGTACGCGGAGTACGCCAAGGATCCGCGGATGCGCGCCAACATCGGCATCCGGCGGCGGCTGGCCCCGCTGCTGGACAACGACCGCAACCAGATCGAGCTGTTCACCGCCCTGCTGCTGTCCCTGCCGGGCTCGCCGATCCTGTACTACGGCGACGAGATCGGCATGGGCGACAACATCTGGCTGGGTGACCGGGACGCGGTGCGCACCCCGATGCAGTGGACGCCCGATCGCAACGCGGGCTTCTCCTCCTGCGATCCGGGCCGGCTGTTCCTGCCCACGATCATGGACCCGGTCCACGGCTACCAGGTCACCAACGTCGAGGCCGCCATGAGCAGCCCCTCGTCGCTGCTGCACTGGACCCGCCGGATGATCGAGATCCGCAAGCAGAACCCGGCATTCGGGCTCGGCACGTACACCGAACTGCCCTCGTCCAACCCGGCGGTGCTCGCCTTCCTGCGCGAGTACGGGGACGACCTGGTGCTGTGCGTGAACAACTTCTCGCGGTTCCCGCAGCCGACCGAGCTGGATCTGAACGCCTTCAGCGGACGCCATCCGGTGGAGCTGATCGGCGGGGTGCGGTTCCCTCCCATCGGGGAGCTGCCGTACCTGCTGACCCTCGCCGGGCACGGCTTCTACTGGTTCCGGCTGCGCGAGCAGGCGTGAGGCGGGAGTAGGGCAGGCATGGACGGCGGCGGCCCGGGAACAAGCCAGGACACGGATTGGGCCCGGGCCGCCGCGGGCAGTATTCCTCCCACCGCCGATCGCACCGCTCACAGGAGTTCGCTAGCCCGCTTGGTGGGTACTCCCCGACACGTCCCGCACCGCCGGACAGCCACAGCCGCAATCCGGGACACTCTGCCGTACCTTTCGTGTGCCCGGGGAAAGGACGCCATGTCGGACAGCTCCTCGCCGCGCGCCGCCGTCGTCGCCACGCGCGAGCCGGAGGGCGCGGCGCTGCTGCGTTCGCTCACGCCACTGCTCACCGAATGGCTTCCGCGGCAACGCTGGTTCGCCGGGAAGGGGCGGCCCGTCAGCGGGTTCGCCCTCGTCGCCGCCACCGAGCTGCTGCCGTGCACGAGCGGGGCCGCGCCGGGCCTGCTGCACCTGCTCGTCCGGGCCCGCCAGCCCGGAGGGCCGGAGCAGACCCATCCGGTTCCCGCCGACTGCTACCAGTTGCTGCTCGGCGTGCGCGACGCCCTGCCGCCGCCGCTGGCCGGGTCCCTGATCGGCCACCCCGCCGACGGGCCGCTGGCCGGCCGCACGGTGTACGAGGCCCTGCACGACCCGCGGCTGGCCGCCGTACTTCTGGAGCGGCTGCGCTCCCCCGGCCGGCTCGGCCCGCTGCTCTTCCAGCGGGAGCGCGGCACCACGATCCCGCAGGGGCTGCCGCCCAGGCCGCTGAGCGTGGAGCAGTCGAACTCCTCGGTGGTCTACGGCGACAGCCACATCCTCAAGCTGTTCCGCCGCGTCAGCCCCGGCGTCAACCCCGACCTGGAGCTGCCCCTCGCTCTGGCCCGGGCCAGGTCGGACCGGGTGCCCGCGCCGGCCGCCTGGTTCGAGGCGCGCCCCGGCGAGCGCCCCGGCGAGGGCGGCGAGGCGGGCGAGCCGATGACGCTGGGCGTGCTCCAGCCCTTCCTCCCCGGCACCAGCGACGGCTGGCAGCTCGCGCTGGATTCGCTGGCGTCGCACGGCGACTTCTCCCCCTCCGCGCGTACGCTGGGCCAGGCGATCGCCGAGGTGCACACCACACTGGCGCAGGCCCTGCCGGTGACGGCGCTGGGGCGCCGCCAGCTGGAGTTCATCGCCTCCGGCATGAACGAGCGCCTGGAGGCCGCGGCCGCCGCCGTGCCCGCCCTGCGCCCGTACCGGGGGAAGCTGCACACCGTCTTCGACGCCGTCGCCGGGCTCGGCCGCGGCGGACGGTCCTGGTCCGCCCAGCGCATCCACGGCGACCTCCACCTGGGCCAGGCGCTGTGCGCGGGGGACGGCGGCCGCTGGTCGATCATCGACTTCGAGGGCGAGCCCGCCCGCCCCATCGCCGAACGCCGCCGTCCCCAGCCGGTGGTGCGGGACATCGCGGGCATACTGCGCTCCTTCGACTACGCGGCGTGCCAGCACGCCCGCTCCTCCCCCGAAGAAGCCGGGTGGGCCCGCGAGTGGTCCGAGAAGAACCGTGACGCCTACTGCTCCGGCTACGCCGACGCCTCCGGCTCCGACCCGCGCGACGAGGACGTCCTGCTGCGCGCGTACGAGACGGACAAGGCCGTCTACGAAGTGCTCTACGAGGCCAGGCACCGCCCCGCCTGGCTCGCCATCCCGATGTCCGCCGTCCGGCGGCTCGCGGACACCTGAACGATTCCGTGCACAGGAGGCCCCTTCCGTGACCCCCCGTCCCGACAGCCGACCGTTCTCCGAAACCTCCCCGCGGCCCGTCCGCACCGGCGGCCGGGACGAGGACGCCGTCCCGGCCGCTTCCCCCGGAGCCGCCGGCCCGAAGGACCCGGCCGGAGACCCGGCCCCCTCCGGGGGAGAGGCCGCCGTGCAGAAGGCCGCGGCGAAGAAGGCCGCCGCCAGGAAGACCGCGGGCGGGTCCGCCGGGAAGACCGCCGCGAAGAAGACGGCCGTCAAGAAGGCCGCCGCCGGGTCCGCCGGGAAGGCCGTGACGAAGAAGGCGGTCACGAAGAAGGCCGCGGCGAAGAGGACCGCGAAGAAGGCCGCCGCCGAGCCCGCCGGGAAGACGGCCGCGAAGGCCACCGCGAAAACCGCCGGGAAAACCGCCGGCAAGAAGGCCCCGGCGAGGAAGGTCGCGGCCGGGAAGCCGGCGGCGTCCGAGCCCGTGGCGCTGCGCCGGGACGAGCCTCTGAAGGACCACGCCCCCAACTGGCCCGGCGCCCGCCCGCCCGCACCGCGCCGGAGCGACGACGCCCCGGCCGGGCAGGACGTCGGGCGCGCCGCCGCGCTCGACCCCGGCGAGCGGCAGCGCCTGCTGCACGGCTCCCACCACGACCCGCACACGGTGCTCGGCGCGCACCGGGTGCCCGGCGGGGTGCTGTTCCGGGCGCTGCGGCCGTACGCCCGCTCCGTCGCCGTCCTGGCCGGGGGCGTGCGGGCCGAGCTGCACGACGACGGGGACGGGCTGTTCTCCGGCGTGCTCCCGCTGGCCGCCGACCCCTCGATGCCCTCCTACCGGCTGCTGGTGCGCTACGGGGAGGAGCCCGGCGAGGACGAGGTCGAGACCGAGGACCCGTACCGCTTCCTGCCCTCGATCGGCGAGCTGGACCTGCACCTGATCGGCGAGGGCCGCCACGAGGAGCTGTGGCGGGCGCTGGGCGCGCGCCCCATGACCGTCGACGGGGTGGCCGGCACCCGCTTCACCGTCTGGGCCCCCAACGCCCTGGGCGTGCGGGTCGCCGGGGACTTCAACTACTGGGACGGGACGGCCTCCCCCATGCGCTCGCTGGGCGGCAGCGGCGTGTGGGAGCTGTTCCTGCCGGGGGTCGGCGCGGGCGCGCTGTACAAGTTCGACATCACCCGCGCGGACGGCTCGCACACCCTGCGCGCCGATCCGATGGCCCGCCGCACCGAGACCCCGCCGGCGACCGCCTCGATCGTGGAGGAGTCGGCGTACACCTGGCACGACGAGGAGTGGCTGGCGCGCCGCGCCGAACGCGCTCCCCACCAAGCGCCCCTGTCCGTCTACGAGGTGCACCTGCCCTCCTGGCGCCCCGGGCTGACCTACCGCGAGCTGGCCGAGCAGCTTCCGGCGTACGTGAAGGACCTGGGCTTCACCCATGTGGAGCTGATGCCCGTCGCCGAGCACCCCTTCGGCGGCTCCTGGGGCTACCAGGTCACCGGCTTCTACGCGCCCACCGCGCGCATGGGCACCCCCGACGACTTCCGGTACCTGGTGGACCGCCTCCACCAGGAGGGCATCGGGGTGCTGATGGACTGGGTGCCCGCGCACTTCCCCAAGGACGAGTGGGCGCTGGCCCGCTTCGACGGCACCGCCCTGTACGAGCACTCCGACCCGGCCCGCGCCGAGCACCCGGACTGGGGGACGCTGGAGTTCAACTTCGGCCGCACCGAGGTCCGCAACTTCCTGGTCGCCAACGCCGTCTACTGGTGCGAGGAGTTCCACATCGACGGCCTGCGCGTGGACGCCGTCGCATCGATGCTCTACCTGGACTACTCGCGCGAGCCCGGCCAGTGGACCCCCAACGTGTACGGCGGACGGGAGAACCTGGACGCGGTGGCCTTCCTGCAGGAGATGAACGCCACCGTCTACCGCCGCTGCCCCGGCGTGATCACCGCCGCCGAGGAGTCCACCGCCTGGGACGGCGTCACCCGTGCCACCCACCACACCGGGCCGGGCGGCTTCGGCGGGCTGGGCTTCGGCTTCAAGTGGAACATGGGGTGGATGCACGACTCCCTGGAGTACATGGTCAAGGAGCCGGTCCACCGCAAGTACCACCACAACGAGATGACGTTCTCGATGGTGTACGCCTACTCGGAGAACTACATCCTGCCCATCTCCCACGACGAGGTGGTGCACGGCAAGCGGTCGCTGGTGTCGAAGATGCCGGGCGACTGGTGGCAGCAGCGGGCCGACCACCGGGCGTACCTGGCCTTCATGTGGTCCCACCCGGGCAAGCAACTGCTTTTCATGGGCCAGGAGTTCGCCCAGGGATCGGAGTGGTCGGAGGCGCACGGGCCGGACTGGTGGCTGCTGGACCCGGCGTACTCGGCCGCCGGCGACCACCAGGGGGTGCGGGACCTGGTCCGCGACCTCAACCGCGTCTACACCGCCACGCCCGCTCTGTGGGAGCTGGACACCGATCCGGCCGGCTTCTCCTGGATCGAGGGGGGCGCGGCCGACGACAACGTCTTCGCGTTCCTGCGGTACGCCGCCGACGGCTCGCCGCTGATCGCCGTCTCCAACTTCTCCCCCGTCGTCCGGCACGACTACCCGATCGGCGTCCCCGAGGGGATCGCCGCCTGGCGGGAGGTGCTCAACACCGACGCCGCGCGGTACGGCGGGAGCGGCGTGGGCAATCCCGGGACGCTGAAGGCGGACGCGGCCCCGGCGCACGGCCGTCCGGCCGGCATCGCCCCGACACTGCCGCCGCTGGCGACGATCTGGCTCGTTCCCGCCTGACCGGCGACGAGCCGCGGCGGCCCTGTCCCGGGGGAACGGGACAGGGCCGCCGCGGGTGGCCCAGGGCGTTCACGGGGAGGTCACACGCCCGCGGGCTCCTTGGCGGCGGGCCCTGTGGGGTCGGGGTCCCGCGTGGTCTCGTCACCGGTGGTCCGGTCGGGGGCGCCGTGGGCAGCGCCGTGGGAGTGGGCGGCGCCGTGGGAGTGGGCGTCGTCGAGGAGGGTCCGCTCGTCGAAGGGGACGCGCCCGGCCAGCACCTCGCCGACCCGCTCCTTGTCGATCTCCCTGGTCCAGGTGCCGACCAGCACCGTGGCGACCGCGTTGCCGGCGAAGTTCGTCAGTGCGCGGGCCTCGCTCATGAAGCGGTCGATGCCGACGATCAGGCCGACGCCGTCCACCAGCTCCGGGCGGTGGGACTGCAGGCCGCCGGCGAGAGTGGCGAGGCCCGCGCCGGTGACGCCGGCCGCGCCCTTCGAGGCGATGATCATGAAGACGAGCAGGGAGATCTGCTGCCCCACCGTGAGCGGGTCGCCCATCGCCTCGGCCACGAACAGGGAGGCCATCGTCAGGTAGATCGCGGTGCCGTCGAGGTTGAAGGAGTAGCCCGTGGGGACGGTGATGCCCACCACCGGCCGGCTCACCCCCAGGTGCTCCATCTTCGCGATGAGGCGCGGCAGTGCCGACTCCGACGAGGATGTGGACAGGATCAGCAGGAACTCGCGGCCCAGGTACCTCAGCAGGGCGAGGATGTTCACCCCCGCCACCAGCTTCAGCAGCGCGCCCAGCACGACGAGGACGAACAGCAGGCAGGTGGCGTAGAAGCCGATCATGATGACGGCCAGGGACGTCAGCGCGTCCACCCCGGTCTCGCCGACCACCGCGGCGATGGCGCCGAAGGCTCCGACCGGGGCCACCCACATGATCATGGCCAGCACCCGGAAGACCAGCCGCTGTACGTGGCCGATGCCCCGCAGCACCGGCTCGCCGGCCGGGCCCATCGCCTGGAGCGCGAAGCCCACCAGCAGGGCCACCAGCAGGGTCTGGAGGACCTCGCCCCCGGTGAAGGCGGAGACCAGCGTCGTCGGGATGACACCGAGCAGGAAGTCGACGGTGCCCTCACCGGCGCCCTCGGCCTGCGCCGCGCCGGCGCTCCTGGCCTCCTCGGTGAGCTGGAGTCCGGATCCGGGGTCCAGCACGTTGCCGACGGCCAGGCCGATGGCCAGGGCGACGGTGGACATCACCAGGAAGTAGCCGAGCGCGAGCCCGCCCACCGCGCCGACCTTGGCGGCCTTCCGCACGGAGCCGATGCCCAGCACGATGGTGCAGAAGATCACCGGCGAGATCATCATCTTGATGAGGTCGACGAATCCGGTGCCCAGCGGCTTGAGCTCCTTGGCCACGCCCGGGGCCGCGAAACCGAGCGCGATGCCCGCCAGAACGGCGGCGATCACGGCGATGTAGAGGTAGTGGGTGCGGTCCCGCCCCTTGGGCCGGGCGGCCTGCCCGGCCTGCGCGGCCTGTTCGTTGTGCTCGTTCTGCGGTGGCACGTCGGGCTCCTCCGTGTTGCGGCTCCGACTCGCGTGGAGTCCCGGCGACTATGCACCCGGCTGTGAGGCCGATCACGGTTGCGTGCATTACGTGCACGGAAAACCCGTTCGGAAGGCGGGATTCCGGCCGCACCGGCTCCCGCGGGCAGGGCCGGCCGCCGTCTCCCGCGGTCCCGGGGAGGGCCGCTCGGCGTATGAGCGGGCAGACTGGTGCCCATGCGTCTGTCCCGCCCCCGCAGCCTGGCAGGCCAGCTCTTCGCGATGCAGGTCGTGGTGGTGGCCGCCGTGGTGGCCGGGTGCGCGCTGTTCACCTACCTGAACGACTGGCGGCAGGCCGAGACCGCCGCCCGGTACCGCGCCACCGCCACCGCCCGTGCGATCGCCGACTCGCCCTCGGTGGCGGAGGCGATCGGCTCGCCGGACCCGAGCGCGCTCCTCCAGCCGTACGCCGAGCGGGTCCGCCGCGACACCGGCGTCACCTTCGTCACGATCATGGACCCGAGCGGCATCCGCTGGACCCACCCCGAGCCGGACCGGATCGGCCTGCGCTTCGTGGGCCACATCGGCCCCGCCCGGCGCGGCGAGACCTTCCACGAGACCTACACCGGCACCCTCGGCCCCTCGGTGCGGGTGGTCACGCCCGTGCGCGACGGCGGCGGACGGATCGTGGGGCTGGTGAGCGCGGGGATAGCCGTGGAGCGGATCACCGACGAGGTGGAGCGCCAGATGGCCGTCCTGCTCGCGGTGGCCTCGGGCGCGGTACTGCTCGGCGGGCTGGGCACCTACGTGATCAACGCCCGGCTGCGCCGCCACACCCACGGCATGAACGCCGCCGAGCTGAGCCGGATGCACGCCTACCACCAGGCCACGCTGCACGCCGTTCGCGAGGGGCTGGTCATGCTCGACGGGCAGCGCCGCGTCGCCCTGATCAACGACGGCGCCCGCGAGCTGCTCGGCCTGGCCGGACGCGAGGTCGTGGGCCTGGGCGTCGCCGAGCTGGGGCTGCCCGCGCCGCTGACCGGGGCGCTGCTGGCCTCCGAGCCCCGGGTGGACGAGGTCCATCTGACGGGCGAGAGGGTGATCGTGGTGAACACCTCGCCGGTCTCGGCGCGCGATCTGCGCGGCACGGTGGTCACCCTGCGCGACCACACCGAGCTCCAGGCACTCGCCGGCGAGCTGGACTCGGTGCGCGGCTTCGCCGAGGCGCTGCGCTCGCAGGCGCACGAGGCCGCCAACCGGCTGCACACCGTGGTCTCCCTGATCGAGCTGGGGCGCGAGCGGGAGGCGGTGGAGTTCGCCACCGCCGAGCTGGAGCTGGCCCAGGCGCTGACCGACCAGGTGGTCGCGGCGGTCGCCGAGCCGGTACTGGCCGCGCTGCTGCTGGGCAAGGCGGCACAGGCCAACGAGCGCGGGGTGGAGCTGGTGCTCACCCGGGACAGCAGCGTCGACGACGGCCTGCTGCCGCCGGGCCTGCCCGCCCGGGATCTGGTGACGGTGCTGGGCAACCTGATCGACAACGCGCTCGACGCCGCGTCCGGGGACACCACCGGGGACGCCGCCGCCCGGGTCGCGGTGACCGTACGGGCCTCGGAGCACGAGCTGCTGCTGCGCGTGGCCGACACCGGGCCGGGCATCGGCCCGGAGCAGGCCGAGGAGGTCTTCCGGCGCGGCTGGTCCACCAAGTCCGGCGGGCCCGCGAACCGGGGACTGGGCCTGGCGCTGGTACGGCAGACCGCGCGGCGGCACGGCGGCACCGTGGAGCTGGCCGGCGCGCCCGGCGGCGGCGCGGAGTTCACCGTGCGGCTGCCGCTGCGCGCCGCCGCGGGGGCGACGGCGTGACCGGGCCGGGAGCGGGGACCGGGGGCGGGGGCGGCGGTACGGGGCCCGGGCCGATCAGGGTGCTGGTGGTCGAGGACGACCCCGTGGCCGCCGACGCCCACGCCCTGTACGTCTCCCGGGTGCCGGGCTTCGCCGTCGCGGGGGTGGCGCGCTCCCGGGCGGAGGCCGGCCGGGCCCTGGAGCGGCTGGACGTCGATCTGGTCCTGCTCGACCTCTACCTCCCCGACGGCCACGGCCTGGCCCTGGTGCGGGCGCTGCGCGCGGCGGGCCACACCACCGACGTCTTCGCCGTCACCTCGGCCCGCGATCTGGCCGTCGTACGCGAGGGGGTCTCACTCGGGGTGGTCCAGCACGTGCTCAAGCCCTTCACCTTCCCCGCACTGCGCGAGAGGCTCCAGCGGTACGCCCGGTTCCGGGAGACGATCGCCTGCGCGGGCGCGGAGGCCCGCAGCCAGGCGGAGGTGGACCGGGCGCTGGCCGCGCTGCGGGCGCCGGGGCGCGTCACGCTGCCCAAGGGACTGAGCCCCGCCACCCTGGAGGCGGTCACCTCCGCCCTGCGCGCGGCCGCCGGGGAGGGGCTGACGGCCTCCGCGGCGGCCCGGCGGGTGGGCGTCAACCGGATCACCGCCCGCCGCTATCTGGAGTACCTGGCCGGCACCGGGCAGGCCGAACGCGCTCCGCGGTACGGGCAGGTGGGGCGGCCGGAGCTGCACTACCGCTGGCGCGGCTGACGGCGGCCGGCCGCCTCCGCTGCGGCCCCGGGACCGGGTCCGGACGCGCACCGCGCCCGCGGCGGCCCGTGGGAGGGGGCACGCGGCGGGCGCGGGTGGCGCAGGCGGCGGGAACGGCCTCGGGCCGGTGGACGCACCGGTCAGAAGACGGCCTCGGTCTCGTCCATCCGGTCCTGCGGCACCGTCTTCAGCTCGGTGACCGCGTCCGCCAGCGGCGCCATGACGATCTCGGTGCCGCGCAGGGCCGTCATCATGCCGAAGTCGCCGCGGTGCGCGGCCTCCACGGCGTGCCAGCCGAAGCGGGTGGCCAGCACCCGGTCGTACGCGGTGGGGGTGCCGCCGCGCTGCACGTGGCCGAGGATGACGGGGCGGGCCTCCTTGCCCAGGCGGTGCTCCAGCTCGATGGCGAGCCGGTTGCCGATGCCGGTGAAGCGCTCGTGCCCGTACTGGTCGATCTGCCCCTTCTCGTAGGGCATCGAGCCCTCGGCAGGACGCGCGCCCTCGGCGACGCAGAGGACCGCGAACTTCTTGCCGCGCGCGAAGCGCTCCTCGATCATCTTGCACAGGTCGTCGACCTGGAAGGGCCGCTCGGGCACGCAGATGCCGTGGGCGCCGCCGGCCATCCCCGCCTCCAGCGCGATCCAGCCCGCGTGGCGCCCCATGACCTCGACGACCATCACGCGCTGGTGGGACTCGGCCGTCGTCTTCAGCCGGTCGATGGCCTCGGTGGCCACCGTGACGGCCGTGTCGAAGCCGAAGGTGCGGTCGGTGGCGGAGATGTCGTTGTCGATCGTCTTGGGCACGCCCACCACCGGCAGCCCGGCGTCGGCGAGCATCCGGGCGGCGGTGAGGGTGCCCTCGCCGCCGATCGGGATGAGCGCGTCGAGGCCGAGCCTCTCCAGCAGCTCCTCGGAGTTCTGGCACGCCTCCCGCAGCCGGTCGCGCTCCAGCCGGGCCGAGCCCAGGATGGTGCCGCCTCTGGCGAGGATGCCGGAGACGGAGTCGATGTCGAGTTCGCGGTAGCGGCCGTCGAGCAGGCCCTTGAAGCCGTCTTCGAAGCCGATGACTTCGTCGTGCCGGTCGACCACGGCGCGGTGCACGACCGAACGGATCACGGCGTTCAGACCGGGGCAGTCGCCGCCTGCGGTGAGGACTCCGATGCGCATGGGGATCGCTTCTCCTGCTCGCTGCTGGTTCGGGGGTGCGCCGCCGCGATTGTTTCACGCCCTGAACGCATTCCCGCCTCCCGTCTCACATACCGTTCGAGACACGACCGGCACGCGGCATCGCGGGCCACGGCGGTAGGGTCAAGGGTAGTCAAAGGAACAAGTGCCCGGATAAGCCCTGTCGGGACCGTTTCCCGGGTTTTTGCGGGGTCCCGCGGGGTTCCCCCGGATCCGCGCGGCCTCCCGGGGGCCGTCTCCCGGCTTCCGGCACTTTTCCGCCACGGCGTGCCCGGGTACCCGACGGGAGCAGGGCCCGGAGGGGCCCTGGGCACGACGAACAGGGAGAAGCACACGTGACGCGCAGCGTGTACGTGACCGGCATCGGCCGCGGGGACGGCCGCCAGGTCGTGGAGCTGGGAGTCATGGAACTCCTGTCCCGGCGGACCGGCCGGGTCGGCGTCTTCCGCCCGCTCGCCCACGACGGTCCCGATCCCATCTACGACCTGCTGCGCAGCCGCTACCGGCTCTCCCAGCCCGCCGGGACCGTGGTCGGGCTCGGCTACGACGAGGCCGTGGCCGTCCTGGCCGACCGGGGCATCGACGAACTGGTGTCCCGGCTGGTGGACCGCTTCCACACGGTCGCCCGCGGCTACGAGGCCGTCCTCGTCCTGGGCACCGACTTCGCCGACACCGGTCTGCCCGCCGAGCTGGCGCTCAACGCGCGTCTGGCCAACGAGTTCGGCGCCCCGGTGCTGCCGGTGGTGGCCGGCACCGGCCAGGACACCGACTCGCTGACCGCCGAGGTCCGCAACGCCTACCACGCGTACGCCTCGCTGGGCTGCGAGGTCCTCGCGATGATCGCCAACCGGGTCCCCGACGGCGCGGCGGTGGGCGCCATCGGCCTGGACGGGCATCTTCCGGTACCGGTGTACGCCCTGCCCGAGGAACCCGCGCTGGCCGCGCCGACCGTCGCCCAGGTCTCCGAGGCGCTGGGCGCGAAGGTCCTCCAGGGGGACCCGGCCGGGCTCGCCCGCGATGTGCGCGGTTTCGTCTTCGGCGGCGCCACGCTGCCGACCTTCCTGCCCGCCCTCACCGAGGGCTGCATGGTCCTCACCCCCGGCGACCGCGCGGATCTGGTCGTCGGCGCGCTGGCCGCCCACTCCGCGGGCTCCCCCGCCATCGCCGGGGTGCTGCTCACCGTCGGGGAGCACCCCGGCGAGGAGACGATGGCGCTGGCCGCCCGGCTCTCCCCGGGCACCCCGGTGCTGTCGGTGCCCGGGGGCTCGTTCTCCACCGCCGGCGAGCTGATGTCCCTGGAGGGCAGGCTGACCACGGCCAACCCGCGCAAGGCGGAGATCGCCCTCGGCCTCTTCGAGGGCCATGTGGACACCGCCCGGCTCACCGAGCGGCTCTCGGTGGTCCGCGGCGACCGGGTCACCCCGATGATGTTCGAGCACGAGCTGATCGAGCGGGCGCGGACCGACCGCCGCCACGTCGTCCTGCCGGAGGGCACCGAGGAGCGGGTGCTGCGGGCGGCCGAGGTGCTGCTGCGCCGGGGCGTGTGCGACCTGACGCTGCTGGGCGACGAGACCGCGATCCGCAAGCGCGCCGCCGAGCTGGGCATCGACCTGGGCCTGCTGGGGCCCGAGGAGCTGCCCGAGGGGCCGGGCGCCTCCGCCCGTGCCGTGGACCCGTACACCTCGCCGCTGCGCGAGCGCTTCGCCGAGCTGTACGCCAGGCTGCGCGCCCACCGGGGCGTCACCTACGAACTGGCCTACGACCAGGTGGCCGACGTGTCGTACTTCGGCACCCTGATGGTCCAGGAGGGGCTGGCCGACGGCATGGTCTCGGGCGCGGCCCACTCGACGGCGGCGACGCTGCGGCCCGCCTTCGAGATCATCCGCACCAAGCCGGACGCCGAGATCGTCTCCTCGGTGTTCTTCATGTGCCTGGCCGAGAAGGTGCTGGTCTACGGCGACTGCGCGGTCAACCCCGACCCGGACGCCGAGCAGCTCGCCGACATCGCCGTCCAGTCCGCCGCCACCGCCGCCCGGTTCGGCGTGGACCCGCGGATCGCGATGCTGTCGTACTCCACCGGCACCTCCGGCTCCGGCGCGGACGTGGACAAGGTGCGGCGGGCGACGGAGCTGGTGCGCGAACGCCGCCCGGACCTGCTGGTGGAGGGGCCCATCCAGTACGACGCGGCGGTGGAGCCGTCGGTGGCGGCGACCAAGCTGCCTGAGTCGAAGGTCGCGGGACGGGCCACCGTGCTGGTGTTCCCGGACCTGAACACCGGCAACAACACCTACAAGGCCGTCCAGCGCTCGGCCGGCGCGGTGGCCGTCGGCCCGGTCCTGCAGGGTCTGCGCAAGCCGGTCAACGACCTCTCGCGCGGCGCTCTGGTTCAGGACATCGTCACAACCGTGGCGATCACCGCGATCCAGGCGCAGCAGAGCCGGCGGGCGGCGGACGCGGCGGCCGGTCCCGCGGATCCCGCCGGACCCACCGAACCGACCGGCCCCGAGGGGAAGGCTGCGAACGAGTGAGAGGCACCCGCGTCCTCGTCCTGAACACCGGCTCCTCGTCGGTGAAGTACCAGCTCCTGGACATGGCCGACGGCTCCCGCCCGGCCGGCGGCCTGGTCGAGCGGATCGGCGAGCGCGCCTCGTACCTGCGCCACGCCCCGGCCGGCGGCCCCCGGCGCGAGCGCGAGGAGCCGGTGCCCGACCACCAGGCGGCGCTCAAGGCGGTCGCCGACGAACTGGCCCGTGACGGACTGGGCCTGGACTCCCCCGAACTGGCCGCCATCGGCCACCGGGTGGTGCACGGCGGGCGCCGCTTCACCGAGCCGACCGTGATCGACGACGCGGTGCTGGCCGAGATCGAGCGCCTGGTGCCCGTCGCGCCGCTGCACAACCCGGCCAATCTGGCGGGCATCCGCACGGCCATGGCGCTGGCGCCGCACCTGCCGCAGGTTGCGGTCTTCGACACCGCCTTCCACACGACGATGCCGGAGTACGCCGCCCGGTACGCCATCGACACCGCCGTCGCCGACGCCCACCGGGTGCGCCGCTACGGCTTCCACGGCACCTCGCACGCGTACGTCTCGCGCAGGACGGCCGAGCTGCTGGGCCGGGATCCCTCCGAGGTGAACGTCATCGTGCTGCACCTGGGCAACGGCTCGTCGGCCTCGGCGGTGCGCGGCGGGCGGTGCGTGGACACCTCCATGGGGCTCACCCCGCTGGAGGGCCTGGTGATGGGCACCCGTTCGGGTGATATCGACCCGGCGGTGGTCTTCCATCTGGCGCGGGTCGCCGGGATGTCGGTGGACGAGATCGACGTCCTGCTGAACAAGCGCAGCGGCCTGCTGGGCCTGTGCGGGGACAACGACATGCGGGAGGTCCTGCGCCGGATGGCGGGCGAGGGGCCGGACGCGGAGTCGGCGAGACTGGCCTTCGACGTCTACGTCCACCGGCTGAAGAAGTACATCGGCGCCTACTGCGCGGTGCTCGGCCGGGTGGACGCGGTGGCCTTCACCGCCGGGGTCGGCGAGAACGCCGCCCCGGTGCGGCAGGCCGCCGTCGACGGGCTGGAGGGACTGGGCCTGGCCGTGGACGCGGAGCTGAACGCCGCGCGCGGCGGCGGACCCCGGCTGGTGTCCCCGCCCACCGCGCGGGTGGCGGTGGCCGTGGTGCCCACCGACGAGGAGCTGGAGATCGCCGGCCAGACGTATGCGCTGGTGGGCGACGGCACCGCGGGACGGAAGTGAGCCAGCTCACCCCCTGGAACGTTCCGCCACTGAACAAAAGATAGGATCGCCCCCATGCGCCGTTCCAAAATCGTCTGCACCCTGGGCCCCGCCGTGGACTCCTACGATCAGCTCAAGACGCTGATCGAGGCCGGCATGAACGTGGCCCGCTTCAACATGAGCCATGGCAGCCACGCCGAACACGAGGAGCGCTACCACCGTCTGCGCAAGGCCTCCCAGGAGACGGGGCGCGCGATCGGCGTGCTCGCCGACCTCCAGGGACCCAAGATCCGCCTGGAGACCTTCGCCGACGGCCCCGTCGAGCTGGTGCGCGGCGACGAGTTCACCATCACCACCGAGGACGTTCCCGGCGACCGCACCATCTGCGGCACCACCTACAAGGGCCTGCCGGGCGACGTCTCCAAGGGCGAGACGGTCCTGATCAACGACGGCAACGTCTCCCTCCAGGTGATCGACGTGGACGGCCCCCGGGTGCGCTGCATCGTCATCGAGGGCGGTGTGATCTCCGACCACAAGGGCATCAACCTGCCCGGTGTGGCCGTCAACGTCCCGGCCCTGTCGGACAAGGACGTCGAGGACCTGAAGTTCGCGCTGGAGATGGGCTGCGACATGGTGGCGCTGTCCTTCGTGCGCGACGCCGCCGACGTCCGCGACGTCCACCGGGTGATGGACGAGGTGGGCCGCCGGGTGCCGGTGATCGCCAAGGTGGAGAAGCCGCAGGCGGTGGAGAACATGGAGGAGGTCGTCCTCGCGTTCGACGGCGTGATGGTGGCCCGCGGCGACCTGGCGGTGGAGTATCCGCTGGAGAAGGTGCCGATGGTGCAGAAGCGGCTGATCGAGATGTGCCGCCGCAACGCCAAGCCGGTGATCGTGGCGACCCAGATGATGGAGTCGATGATCACCAACTCCCGGCCCACCCGCGCCGAGGCCTCCGACGTGGCCAACGCGATCCTGGACGGCACGGACGCGGTGATGCTCTCGGCGGAGTCCTCGGTGGGCCAGTACCCGATCGAGACCGTCAAGACGATGTCGAAGATCGTCCAGGCCGCCGAGGAGGAGCTGCTCTCGCGCGGCCTCCAGCCGCTGGTGCCCGGCAAGAAGCCGCGCACCCAGGGCGGTTCGGTGGCCCGCGCGGCCTGCGAGATGGCGGACTTCCTCAACGGCAAGGCGCTGGTCGCCTTCACCAAGTCCGGCGACACCGCCCGGCGGCTCTCCCGCTACCGGGCCGCCCAGCCGATCCTGGCCTTCACCACCGAGCCCTCCACCGCCTGCCAGCTCACGCTGAGCTGGGGCGTGGAGTCCTTCGTGGTGCCGCACGTGGACCACACCGACGACATGGTGGACCTGGTCGACGCCGAACTGCTCAAGCTCCAGCGGTACAACACCGGCGACACCATGATCATGACGGCCGGCTCGCCTCCCGGCATCCCCGGCACCACCAACATGGTGCTGGTGCACCACCTGGGCAGCGACAAGCGCTGACCCGGCCCCTCGGCTCCCCGGCATCTCGCCCGCGGCGCGGCGAACGGCGGCGGCCCGCGTACCCCTGGAGGTACGCGGGCCGCCGCCGTTCGCCGCGCCGTTCCGCGGGCTCAGTTCTCGTTGTAGAGGTTCATGCCCGGGATGTGCAGGTCGCCACCGAACTGGCCTGCCTGTCTGACCGACACGTCCGTGAAGAACACCTCCGGGATGTTCAGCGGCGGCGGCGACTCGGGGCTGAAGGTGATCGGGATGAGCCCGAAGAGCCTGCCCTTGAGCTCCTCGGTGTACATCGTCACCGTGCCGTTGCGGATGGTGGAGGTGCTCCCCTTGGCCGCCTCGACGTGCGCGGTGCTGCCGCCGGGGCCTTCCACCAGCTGGTGCAGATCCCGGATGTCCACCGAGCGGGCGGTGAACTTCAGGGCGTTCTTGACCGTGCCGTTGTGGGTGCGGACCTTGACGATGCCGTGGTAGTCCAGGCCGTGGAGGGTGAGCAGACTGGTCTTCAGCACCCACGGGGCGTTGGGCAGCACCGCCTCGGTCTGCTCCTCCTCCGCGTCGGCCAGCGCCTCGGCGTCGTAGGTCGGGCAGGGGAAGGGCTCCTTGCCGGAGGCGTCCGCCCCGGGGGCGGCCGTGTCGTCCGGTTCCCCGGCGGCCTTCTCACGCGCCTCGCCGGCCTTCTCACGCGCATCGCCGACGGTGTCCTCCACCGCGTCGCCGACGGTGTCCTCCACCGCCTCGCCGATGCGGTCGGTGGCGTCCTTCAGGCCCTCCCCGACACCGTCGACGGCACCATCCGCGGCGTCGCCGGCGGCGTCCTCCACCGGGGTGCCGGAGTCGCCCCCGGACTCCCCGGACTCCCCGGACGGCGACGGACTCGGCGAGGCGGAGGGCTCGGCCGCGGCCCCGGTCCCCTTCCCGCCCGGGGTGAACAGGTTCTTGATGGCGTCGCCGATGCCCAGCGGGTCCAGCGGGTTGCGCTCCTCGGTCTCCGAGAGGCTCGGCTCGGGCTCCGGCGTGCCGGCGTCCTTCTCCTCCCCGCCTCCGGTGCCACCGGATGCGGATCCCGGCCCGGAGCCGGTTCCGCCGCCGACCGGGAGCTCGGCGGGCGGCGTGGCGCCGGGCTCGGGCTCGGGCTCGGGGGAGGCACCGGGCTTCGCGTCCCGGCCGTCCTGCCCGTCCTGCCCGTTCCGGCCGTCCTGCCCGGACTTCTCCTTCTCCGCCTGCCGCCCGCCGTCCTCCTCCGCCTCCTTGTCGGGCGCGGTCACACACGGCCCGTCCCTGAAGGGGTTCTTCGGCAGCGGCTCGGCGAGCGCGAGCTTGGGGGTCAGCCCCATGCCCATGAGCACGGCCGACGGCATGGCGGCCAGGGCTATCGCCTTGCCCGCGGGAACGTGCAGCCGGGTCAGCAGCGGCTTCCTCGGGGCGGCGTGGCGCGGTCCGCTCCTGGTACGCCGGGGCGGCGCGGCCGCGGTCGCGTCCTCCCGGTTCAACTCGTCAGGCATCACGGCGCGTCCCGTTCTGTCGGTCGTCCGCCCCGGCGGGGGCCTGCTCGACGATGGCCAGGCCCACCTCCTGCGGAGCCTCTTCGGGCGCGGGACCACCGGAAACGTCCCCGGTCTCCGCGGGCTCGGCCGGCCGCTCCTTGTTCTGCACCCAGGAGAGGCCCATCGCGCCGCCGACCATCGCCAGCAGGAAGCCCACGAAGAGGCCTCCGAGGTTGGAGACCACCAGCGAGACCAGTGCCAGCAGGATGGCGGCGACTCCGGCGAACACCCGGGAGTGCGGCTGGAACCACAGGGTCAGGCCCAGCACGAACAGCAGCACGCCGATGATCAGCGATCCGGAGCCCGTGGTGGTCGCCAGCCGGAAGGACAACTGGCTCAGGCTGGGGTCGGCGTACGGGATCCAGATGATCGGCACGCCGCCCAGCAGCGTCAGCAGTCCCGCCCAGAAGGGGCGCTGCCAGCGCCACAGACGGAACGACTGCCGCCAGTGGCTGATGCGTTCACGCGCTCCCGGCGACTCGGCACTCATCAGAAAACAGCTCCCTAGGGCCGAACTGTCCATAAAGATCGATGGCACTGCGGAGAGGCGGAAGACCGGCTCGGCGGCCCCCCGCCCCCTCTCCGCTCAGTGCGTCAGAAGCACTCGTTCTTGCCCTTGGCGACATTCAGCGAAAGGCCGGAGAGCTTGAAGGTGCCGGCGCTGGTGGCCCAGGACGTCTGCTTGACGCCGGTGAGCACGGCCTCGTCGGCCTCCTGCGCGAAGGAGCCCGGAAGCACGGTGTCGCCGTCCTTCAGACCCGGGCCCTTGCTGGTGTCATTCGCCGAGACGCCGATGTTGATGTTCTTGAACGTGGCGTCGGCGTCGAGCTGGTCGAGGTCGATGTAGAGGTTCTTCGCCTCGACGACCTTGCCGTTGTTGCCCGCGTTCAGCTTCACCGAGACATCGCCGAAGACCGGAACGGGGATCACGACGGACTGGCACAGCCCCCTGAGCTCGGCGCTCTTGAAGGCCGACACCGCGACGGGGACCTTCTTGCCCCCGTGCACGGTGTCGATCGTGCCGTACTGCACGAACCCCTTGCCGTCCAGCCGGTCAACCGAGACCTTCGCCTGCTGGCCGGAGACGCTGAACGACGCGGCGAGTGCACCCTGTGCCAGGGCGACCCCGACCGCCGCCGTGGCGGCAACGCTGGGGACCATGACGACGGCGAACCGCTTCCATCTGGTCCCGCCACGAGCCACAGACTCCATGACTTTCCTCCTTCTCGGACGTACATCTCCGGCCCGGGCCGGACCCGGACGGGATGGGAGAAGTGCTACGTCCTCGGGAAGGAGAGCGCCGTTCCCCGGATTCACCAGATTCCGAAGCGCCGGCGATCACCCCCGAGCGACAACCACTGGCCGCGCTCTCGCGCGGCCTGCCGGACAGGCCCTGCCTCTGGGCAGGGACCCCCCTGTCCGCGGCCGGCGTCACCGACGCCGACCCACCCGGTGGGGACCCATGGTCCGGTTGTGCCCGGATGTGGTGTGCCGGGCTGCGGACGATGGACCGAGCGTGGCCGATCGTGGTCCATGAGAGGCCGGGGCACAAGGGGCTCGTTACTTGCGAGTAACGGGAAGATGACCGCGCCTGCGCCGAGCGTGACCAGACGGGCACCCAGGGTTGCCGGAAGAAACGATGGGCGAGCGGATCAACCGGACTCCACGGGATCAATCCCCCCAGGCGGTTTACTGCGAGTAACAGCGGCCGCGATTACCAAGTTTCGGTAAAGGCGCGGCCGCTGTTGATCGTTATGTCAACAAGCCCCGGACGGTGGAACCGGCAGGTCAGAAGAGGACACGGGCAAGGGCACCGCGTGCCGCGACCACCCTCGGATCCTCGTGTCCGACCACCTCGAACAGCTCCAGCAGACGGACGCGTGCGGCCTCCCGGTCGTCACCCGCCGTGCGGCGGACCGTCTCCACCAGCCGTCCGAAGGCGTCCTCGACGTGCCCGCCCGCCAGGTCGAGGTCAGCCGCCCTCAGCTGCGCCCGGACGTCGGCGGGCGCATCGGCCGCCTCCTTGCGCACCTGGGCCGCGTCCAGACCCTGGACGCGCTGCAGAAGCTCGGCCTGGGCCAGTCCCAGCTTGGCCTCAGTGCTGGCCGGGTCGTCGGCGAGCACGTTCCGGTACGCCTGGATCGCACCGCCCAGGTCCCCCGCGTCCAGCGCGGAGTGGGCGGCGGCCAGCGCCGGGTCCTCCGGGACACCGGGGGCGGCCGGGGCCTGCTCGCCGCCCTCGCCGCCCTCCACGGAGATGCCGGTGATGCCGAAGCGCTGCTCGGCGACCTGGACGAGCTGGTCCAGCACCTCGCGCACCTGCTGCTCGGGCGCCGCACCCTGGAAGAGCGGCAGGGCCTGGCCGGCCACCACCGCGAAGACGGCCGGGATGCCCTGCACCCCGAACTGCTGGAAGAGCATCTGGTTGCGGTCGACATCGATCTTGGCGAGGAGGAAGCGTCCGGCGTACTCGTGCGCCAGCCGCTCCAGCAGCGGCCCGAGCTGCTTGCACGGGCCGCACCACTCGGCCCAGAAGTCGATGACGACCGGGACCTCGGCGGAGCGCTGGAGCACCTCCTGCTCGAAGTCCGCCTCCTCGACGTCGATCACCAGGGACACAGGGGCCGCTCCGGCCGCGCCGGCACCACCGGCCCCGCCCTGCTGCCGTGCGGCCCGGGCACGGGCCTCCTCGGCCTTCTGCTTGGCCTCCCCGGCCGCCTTCACCGCGGCGAGGTCGACCACTCCGCTCATGGACATGTTGCGTGGCTGCATGTGACCAGTCTCCCCCGTTCCGGGACCGTTCCGTGCAGCGTGCCGCACATCGGCACCGGGTCCCCGTCCGGCGCCGGTGGTTGCCGCGTGATCACCGCCGCTCCGGGGCCCTCTCCGGGCTCCGCGCAACCGGCACTGGAACCAGCGTTTCGATACGGCTCGTAGCGTAACTCATGGCCCCGGCTACAGTCACCCCATGGCCGATTCCGCTCGACGCACGGGCAGGCCGCGCAGCGCCGCGGCGGACCGCGCGATCCTCGACGCGACGCGCTCGGCCCTGGTCGAGCTGGGGTGGAGCGGGCTGACCATGGGGGACGTGGCCATGCGCGCGGGAGTGGCCAAAACCACCCTCTACCGCCGCTGGACGAACAAGAGCGAGATGGTCGTGGACGCCGTCGCCGTCCTCTTCGACGAGCTGGAACTGCCCGACCGCGGCAGTCTGCGGGCGGACGTCGAGGGCGTGGTGCTCTCCTTCGCCGCGCTGCTGGAGCGGCCGGAGGCGAAGACGGCGCTGATGGCCGTCGTCGCCGAGGCCACCCGCGACGAGGCGCTGCGCGCCCGCATCCGCGCCGCCATCGTGGAACGCCAGAAGCACCTGGTGGTCACGGGCCGCCGCCGCGCCCAGGCCCGCGGCGAGCTCCCGCCCGACGCGCCCGGCCCGGAGGGCGCCGCCGCGGCGGACCGCGCCGCGGACCTGATCTTCGACGTGGTCGCGGGCGCGGTCCTCCACCGCTCACTGGTCAGCGCGCAGAGGGCCACCCCGGCGTGGGCCCGCGCCCTGACCGCCCTGCTGCTGCACGGTCTGTCCCCCGCCGCCGGGCCCGCCCCCGGGCCCGCCCCGGAAGGCTCCGGCGGCGCCTGACGGCGGCCGGCCGCCCGGCCCCTTCCCCGGAAGGACGGTGGCCGACGGCCGGTCGCACGCCGCGCCGCCTCAGAAGCCGGCGGGCTCGGTGTAGACGCCCCACTCCTCGCGCAGCACCCCGCAGATCTCGCCCAGCGTCGCCTCGGCGCGCACCGCGTCCAGCATGGGCTCGATCATGTTGGAGCCGTCCCGGGCGGCGGCCAGCATCCCGTCCAGGGCGGCGCGCACGCGCGCGTCGTCGCGTGCGGCCTTGCGGTCGGCCAGCACGCGCACCTGCTCGCGCTCGACCTCGTGGCTGACCCGCAGGATCTCCAGGTCGCCGGTGACCGAGCCGGTGTGGCAGTTGACGCCGACGACCTTCTTCTCGCCCTTCTCCAGCGACTGCTGGTAGCGGAAGGCGGCCTCGGCGATCTCGCCGGTGAACCAGCCGTCCTCGATGCCGCGCAGGATGCCGGAGGTGATCGGGCCGATGGGGTGGTTGCCGTCCGGCACCGCGCGGCGGCCGCGCTCCCTGATCTGCTCGAAGATCTTCTCGGCGTCGGCCTCGATCCGGTCGGTCAGCGCCTCGACGTACCAGGAGCCGCCCAGCGGGTCGGCCACGTTGGCCACGCCCGTCTCCTCCATCAGCACCTGCTGGGTGCGCAGCGCGATCTCCGCGGCCTGCTCGCTGGGCAGGGCGAGGGTCTCGTCCAGGGCGTTGGTGTGCAGGGAGTTGGTGCCGCCCAGCACGGCCGCCAGCGCCTCCACGGCGGTGCGCACCACGTTGTTGTACGGCTGCTGGGCGGTGAGCGAGACGCCCGCGGTCTGGGTGTGGAAGCGCAGCCACTGCGCCTTCTCGCTCTTCGCGCCGTACACGTCCCGCATCCAGCGCGCCCAGATCCGCCGGGCGGCGCGGAACTTGGCGATCTCCTCGAAGAAGTCCACGTGCGCGTCGAAGAAGAACGACAGGCCGGGCGCGAAGGCGTCCACGTCCAGGCCGCGCGAGAGGCCCAGCTCCACGTAGCCGAAGCCGTCGGCGAGGGTGTACGCCAGCTCCTGCGCGGCCGTCGAGCCGGCCTCGCGGATGTGGTAACCGGAGACCGACAGCGGCTTGTACGCCGGGATGCCCCGGGCGCAGTACTCCATCAGGTCGCCGATCAGGCGCAGATGCGGCTCCGGCTCGAAGAGCCACTCCTTCTGCGCGATGTACTCCTTGAAGATGTCCGTCTGGAGCGTGCCGTTGAGGACGGAGGTGTCCACGCCCTGCCGCTCGGCGGCCACCAGGTACATGCAGAACACCGGCACGGCCGGGCCGCTGATCGTCATCGAGGTGGTGACGTCGCCCAGCGGGATGTCCCGGAAGAGGATCTCCATGTCGGCGGCGGAGTCGATGGCGACACCGCAGTGGCCGACCTCGCCCAGCGAGCGGGGGTCGTCGGAGTCGCGGCCCATCAGGGTCGGCATGTCGAAGGCGACCGACAGCCCGCCGCCGCCGGCCGCGAGGATCATCTTGTAGCGCTCGTTGGTCTGCTCGGCGTTGCCGAAGCCCGCGAACTGGCGGATGGTCCAGGTCCGGCCGCGGTAGCCGGTGGGATACAGGCCGCGGGTGAAGGGGAACTCACCGGGCCAGCCGATCCGCTCGAACCCCTCGACGGTGTCGCCGGGCGCGGGGCCGTAGACCGGCTCGACGGGGTCGCCGGAGAGCGTGGTGAAGTCGGCGTCCCGCTTGCGTGCGGCGTCGTACCGGGCCTGCCAGCGGCGGCGGCCCTCTGCGATGGCGTCAGCGTCCATACGCACAAATTTACTAGGACGTCCAAGTAATTGTCGATGGAAGACCGCCCGGTGCGGCGTGGCGCACACGGGCGGCCCAGTGGATCCCGAGGGGCGCGCGAGGACCGGCCCCGGCGCGCGGGGCGGCGGTCAGGCCTCGGCGGAAACGGCCGCGTCGTCCTCGACCAGCGGCCCGACCTCGCGCGACACCTTCCGCTCGACGAAGAACGCGGCGGTGGGGACGGTGCCCGCGAGCAGCACCCAGGCCAGCTTGCCGAACTTCCACTTCGCCTTGGAGCCCAGGTCGAAGGCGAAGACCAGGTACAGCACGTACAGCCAGCCGTGGGCGATGCTGACGACGCTGGTGAAGCCCTCGGCGCCGTCCATCCCCAGCAGGTACTTGCCGATCATGCCGATGACCAGCAGGACCAGCAGGACACCGGTGACGTAGGCCATCACCCGGTAGCGGGTGAGCACGCTCTTCTTCATGCACACGAGCGTAACCGGCGCTCCGCGGGCCCCGGCCGGGACCCCGGTCCGGCGGATTCCGGCGGAAAGCCCGGCTCAGCTCTCCTTGAAGTCCCCCGCGGCCACGCGCAGCGGCCTGAGCAGCGCGAAGATCTCGTCGCACTCCTCGTCGTCGTACGCGCCGAGCCCGAAGTCCATCGCCATCAGGTCGCGGGTGGCCGCCTCGCACACCTCTCGCCCCCGGTCGGTGATGGAGGCGAGCGTGCCGCGGCCGTCGTTGGGGTTGGGGCGCTTGGCCACCAGGCCGGACCTCACCAGGCGGTCGACGGTGTTGGTCACGGAGGTGGGGTGGACCATCAGCCGCTCGCCGATCTTCGACATCGGCAGCTCGCCCGCCTTGGAGAAGGTCAGCAGCACCAGCGCCTCGTAGCGGGCGAAGGTCAGCCCGTAGGGCTTGACGACGGCGTCGACCTCGGCGAGCAGGATCTGGTGCGCGCGCATGATCGAGGTGATCGCGGCCATCGAGGGCACGGAGCCCCATCGCTGCTTCCACAGTTCGTCGGCGCGGGCGATCGGGTCGAACGTCAGGCTGAGCGGCTTCGGCACGGTTACGACCTTACCGGCCGGTCATATCGTGGTCAGCTCCGTCTCAGCACTCGGGCCGCCCGGCGGCACGGCCGCCGCCGGGCGGGGAGAGGGGCGGCGGTCAGCCCAGGTGCCGCTCGACGGTGGCGACCTTCGAGGCCAGGCCGTCGGTGACACCGGGGCGGACGTCGGCCTTGAGGACGAGCGAGACGCGCGGCGCCCGGGCCTCGACGGCGGCCACCGCCCGCCGCACGACCTCCATGCACTCGTCCCACTCGCCCTCGATCGAGGTGAACATCGCGTCGGTGCGGTTGGGCAGCCCGGACTCGCGCACCACGCGCACCGCGTCGGCGACGTACTCCCCCACGTCCTCGCCGACCCCGAGCGGAGTGACCGAGAAGGCGACGATCACGCGTCCACCGCCCCCGTGCGGGGCCGCTCGGCCTGCTTGGCCCGCTCGGCGCGGGCCCGGGCGGCGATCACGCTCGCCTCGGCCTCGCGGCGCAGCAGCCTGTCGGCGTAGAAACCGCCGCCGGGCAGCACCGAGAGCACGAAGTAGAGCGCGGCGCGGCCCAGCGGCCACTTGGCACGGTTCCAGGCGTCCAGCCAGAAGATCACGTAGAGCACGAAGAGGGCGCCGTGGACGGCGCCCATCACCGGTACCGCGTTGAACTCGGTCGTGCGCTTGAGCACGGAGCACACCAGCAGCAGGAGGAAGGAGACTGCCTCCGGGGTGGAGATCAGCCGGAGGCGGCGGAGCGCTGAAGCGGTCTTGAGGTCCACGGGGAGATCCTTTGTGAAGGGATGCACAAGCTCTGCCATTGTGGCAGCCTCCCCCCGGAGACCCTCGTCCGGGTAGATTCGCACCGTGGCTCGGTTCCGACTCCAAGGCGGCAAGGTCCTCGCCGTCGACCTGGCAGGCGACACGGTCAGGGCCAAGAACGGCTCGATGGTCGCCTACGAGGGCCAGATGGCCTTCAAGAAGCTCACCGGCGGCGGCGAGGGCCTGCGCGGCATGGTCACCCGCCGCCTCACCGGTGAGCAGATGGAGATGATGGAGGTGAAAGGGCAGGGCACCTGCTACTTCGCCGACCGCGCGAGCGACATCAGCCTGGTGGCGCTCCAGGGGCAGAAGCTCCACGTGGAGTCCAGCAATCTGCTGTGCGCCGACGGCTCCCTGCGCACCGGCACCGCCTTCACCGGACTGCGCGGCGCCTCGCAGGGCAACGGCCTGTTCACCACCACCGTCGAGGGCAGCGGCACGGCGGCGCTGATGTCGGACGGCCCGGCGGTGGTGCTGCGCGTCACACCGCAGTCGCCGCTCCAGGTGGACCCGGGGGCGTACGTGGCCCACACCGGGGATCTGCGGCAGGAGTTCCAGACGGGCGTGAACTTCCGGACCTTCATGGGCGAGGGGTCGGGCGAGTCCTTCCAGATCCGCTTCGAGGGCGAAGGACTGGTCTACGTCCAGCCCAGCGAGCGGAACACGATCGGCGGTGACGTCTGATGCCGTTCAGGGAGATCAGCTCCAAGATGGTCGAGGCCCGGGTGGCGCCCGGGCAGCGGATGTTCAGCCAGCGCGGCGCGATGATCGCGTACAGGGGCGAGGTCTCCTTCACCCCCAGCATCCAGGGAGGCCAGGGCGGCATCGGCTCGATGATCGGGCGGCGGCTGGCCGGCGAGGCGGCTCCGCTGATGACGGTCGAGGGCGACGGCACCGTGCTGTTCGGCCACGGCGGCCACCACGTCGAGGTGATCGAACTGTCCGGCGACACCCTCTACGTGGAGGCGGACCGGCTGCTCGCCTTCGACGGGACGCTGGAGCAGGGCACGATGTTCATGGGCTCCCAGGGCGGGGTCATGGGCATGGTGCGCGGCCAGGTGACCGGGCAGGGGCTGTTCACCACGACGCTCAAGGGGCACGGCTCGGTGGCCGTGATGGCCCACGGCGGAGTGCTCCGGCTCCCGATCGCCCCGGGCCGCCCCGTCCACGTCGATCCGCAGGCGTACGTCGCCCACCACGGGGACGTACGGAACAAGCTCTCCACGGCGCTCGGCTGGCGGGACATGGTCGGACGCGGCTCGGGCGAGGCGTTCCAGCTCGAACTGTCCGGGCAGGGCGAGGTGTTCGTACAGGCCAGCGAGGAGAAGCTGTGAACGGTCCGGTGGTCCACGACGCCCACACACTGCCGTCGAACGACAACGTCAACCCCTACGCGTTCTGCGTCGACCTGTCGGGCCGGTGGTTCCTGCAGAAGGGGAAGATGATCGCCTACTACGGGCAGATCACCTTCAACGGCATCGGCCACGGCCCCCTGGACCGGCTGGTCGCCGCCAGCTTCCACTCCCCGCTGCACGCCTCGGACTGGGTGGTCGCCGAGGGCAAGGGCAAGATGCTGCTCGCCGACCGGGCGTTCGACGTGAACTCGTACGACCTGGAGGACGGAAACCTCACCATCCGCTCGGGCAACCTGCTGGCCTTCGAGCCGAGCCTGGCGCTGAAGCAGTCGATCGTCCCCGGTTTCGTGACCCTGCTGGGGACGGGGAAGTTCGTGGCGGCCTCCAACGGCGAGGTGCACTTCGTGGAGCCGCCGGTCCGGGTCGATCCGCAGGCGCTGGTCGGCTGGGCCGACTGCCCCTCGCCCTGTCACCACTACGACCACCAGTACATGCGCGGCGTGCTCGGCGGGCTGCGGGCGATGACCGGCATCGGCGGCGTCTCCGGCGAGGAGCACCAGTTCGACTTCACCGGGGCGGGCACGGTGCTGATCCAGTCGACCGAGGTGCTGATGGAGGAGCGGGACACCGGCGCCCCTCCGCCGTCGCAGCCGGGCGTCCCCGGTGCGGGCGGTGGGCACGGCGGACATGGTGGTCAGCAACTGCCTCAGCTTCCGGGCCAGTTGGGCGGCATCCAGCGCCGCTTCGGGCTGTGACCGGATCGCTGCCCCGGGTGAGGATCCCCGGCGGGAGCGCTTCCGGCCGCCGGGTAGAGTCCGGGGCATGGAGAGCGACAAGGAAACCCGCTGGCTGAGCGGAGGGGAACAGCGCGCCTGGCGCGTCCACCTCGACGTCAACAGGCTCCTCATGCACCAACTGGAGCGGGACCTCCAGCCGTTCGGGCTGACCATGAACGACTACGAGATCCTGGTGAACCTCTCCGAGTCGGACGGCCACCGGATGCGGATGAGCGACCTGGCCGCCGCCACCCTGCAGTCCAAGAGCCGTCTGTCCCACCAGGTCACCCGCATGGAGAAGGCCGGGCTGGTGCGCCGGGAGAACTGCGAGTCCGACAAGCGCGGGCTGTTCGCGGTGCTGACCGAGCACGGCTGGAAGACGATGCGCGAGGTCGCGCCGCACCACGTCGCCTCCGTACGGCGCCACTTCATCGATCTGCTCGCGCCCGAGGCGCTCGACGGACTGCACGGCTCGCTGGTCCCGGTCGCCGAACACCTGCGGTCGCTGCGCGGACGCGGTTGAGGCACCCCGCCAAACCCCCGCGCCCCGCGGGGAGTCCGTAGGGAATGATGAGGGGGACCCGCTCGACTGCCGTGACGGACAAGACGCGGCGGGTCCGCGGCTGACTGGCCCTTTCCGGGGGAGCGCTGGACCGGACGAGCGGGAGGGTCCTCTGCCGCCGGACCCGCGCCAAGAGGTAACCGCCGATGAGCCAGCCACCACCGGGCCAGCCCCCGCACGACGGCTTCGGCCCTCCGCAGTATCCGGGCGGGCAGCCGCAGCAGCCCCCGCCGCCGCAGGGCGGCCCGCCCCAGGCTCCGCCGCCGGGCTACGGCGGGCCCGCGGCGTACCCCCAGGGCGGGCAGCCGGGTTACGCCTACCCGCAGCCCGGGCAGCAGCCGCCCCAGCAGCCCTACGGGCAGCCGAACCCGTACGCCGCCTACCCGCCGCCGCAGGGCGGCGGAGGATCCGGTCCCAGGGGCGCGCAGGGCAGGGTGGCCCTCATCGCCGGCGGCGCCGTGGTGGCGCTCGCCCTCATCGGCGGCGGGGTCTACCTTGCGGTCGGCGGTGACGACGGCGAGCCCGCCGCCACCGCCGCGAGCCCCTCCCCCGGCGTCTCCTCCGAACCGGCCGAGGAGACGGACGAACCGGAGGAGCCGGCCGGGGAGCCGACCGAGGACCCGCTCGACGAATACGACGAGCCCACCGACGAACCGGCCGACGAACCGGCCGGGGCCCCGCCCGCCCAGAACGACTTCAAGGGGCAGTGGCAGGGCGAGGGCGCCAGGACGCTGACCGTCGGCAGGGTGTTCGAGAGCGGGGAGGCCGAGGGGAAGAACTCGGTCTCCTGGATCGAGTTCGGCGGCGACGGCATATGCGTGGGCATCGGCGAGAACCAGAGCCGCGGCTACCGGATCGCGCTCAAGTGCGGCGAGGGCGATGACGAGGAGTACATCGCGGGCACCGCCAACAAGACCTCGGACGGCGAGAGCATCAAGATCAAGTGGGACGACGGGGGCGGAACCGACACCCTCGACTGGATCGGCAACGACAACGTCTAGTGCCGCCCCGGGCGGGCCGGGGCCGCGGCGGGCAGCCGCAGGGTGAACAGGGCGCCGCCCCCGGCCGCCCGGCCGGCGGTGAGGGTGCCGCCGTGCCGGGCCGCCACGTCGCGGGCGATGGCCAGCCCCAGCCCGGCGCCGCCGTCGTCCCGGCTGCGCGCGTCGTCCAGCCGTACGAACCGTTCGAAGATCCTCTCCCGCTCCTCCTCCGGCACCCCGGCGCCGTCGTCGGCGACCTCCAGCACGGCCTGCCCGTGTTCGCGGCCCACCCGCACCCGGACGCGGGAGGCCGCGTGGCGCTGGGCGTTGTCCAGGAGGTTGCCGAGCACCCGGGCGAGCTGGCCGCGCGAGCCCGACACCTCCACCGGTTCCCCGTCCTCGCCGCCCCCGCCGCCCCCGCCGCCCCCGCCGTCCTCCAGGACGACGGCGATCCGGTCCCCGGTGCGCTGCGCCAGCTCCTCCCGCACCAGCGCGTACAGGTCCACCCGCGCGTCACCGGGACGCTCCCCGGCGTCCAGGCGGGCCAGCAGCAGCAGATCGGCGGCGAGGGCCTGCAGCCGTACGGTGTCGTGGACCGCGCCGTCGATGTCGAGCAGCCCGGGGTGGGCGGCGGCGACCTCCAGCTGGGTGCGCAGGGAGGCGATCGGACTGCGCAGTTCGTGCGAGGCGTCGGCGACGAAGCGGCGCTGCCGTTCGACGGACGCCTCCAGGGCGCTCAGGGTCTCGTTGGTGGTCCGCGCCAGGCGCGCGATCTCGTCGCGGGAGGGGGGCTCGGGCACGCGCCGGGACAGGTCGGTGCCGGCCGCGACGGCCGCCATCTCCCGGCGGATGCCCTCCACCGGGCGCAGCGCGCCCCGGGTGACCAGCCAGGTGACGCCGCCGACGACGGCGAGCAGCGCGGGCAGCCCGGCGAGCATGGTGCCGGTGACGGTCGAGACGGCCTCCTCCTGCTCGGCGAGGGAGGCCCCGGCGTAGACGGTGACGGGGACGCGGTCGCGGGTGACGCCCTGCACGGCGACCAGGCGGAAGTCCTGCGTCGCCGCCGCCCGGGAGCGGTCGTAGGTCACCTCGCCGTCCTCGTCGACGGGCAGGGCGACGGTGCGGGTGACACTGTTGCGGTCCACCGCGACGGGCTCGTCGGACGGCGCCGGGGTGGCGCCGCCCCCGTCATCGTCGTCGCGGTCGTCGTCACCGCTGTCGTCATGGTCGTCGTCGCGGTCGTCGTCGCCGCTGTCCTCCGGAGAGGGCGTGACGGGCGTCCGCCGGGGTTCCGCGGGCCTGTTGAAGTCGGCGATGGGCCCGCGTCCGCGCAGCGGGGTGCCGGCCCCGAGCACCGTGCCGGAGGCGTCCACCACCTGCACCGGCTCGTCGTCCGCCAGCGCGTCCACTCCCGCCACCTCGTCCGCCGGCACGTCGGCGACCCCGGCGGCGACCTCGCGGGCGGTGGTCTCGGCGTGCAGCCGGGCGTTCTCGGCGAGGCCTCCGCGGAGCACCTCGACCACCGCGACACCGGCCGCCACCAGTGCGACCGCCACCACGAGCGTGGCGCCGAGCGCGGCGCGCACCCGGACGGTGAGCCGGGCCAGCGGGGAGGGCAGGGGCCTACGCACCGTTCCGCACCAGCCGGTACCCGGCGCCGCGCACCGTGGCGATCGCCGCGCTGCCCAGCTTGCGGCGCAGCGCGCTGACGTACACCTCGACGATGTTGACGTCGCCCTCGTAGGCGAAGTCCCAGACGTGTTCGAGGACCTCCGCCTTGGAGACCACCTCCCCGGCGCGCACCGCCAGGTACTCCAGGACGGCGAACTCCTTGGCGGTCAGCGCCACCTCGCGCCCGTCCAGGGTCACCTGCCGCGCGGCGGGGTCCACGGTCAGCCCGCCCACCCGCAGCACGGCCGCCCCGCCCCGGGTGCGGCGGCGCAGCAGCGCCCTCACCCGGGCGAGCAGCACCACGTAGGAGAACGGCTTGGTGAGGTAGTCATCGGCGCCGGTGTCGAGTCCCTCGGCCTCGTCGTACTCGCCGTCCTTGGCGGTCAGCATCAGGATCGGCGTCTCGTCCCCGGCGGCGCGCAGGGCCGAGCAGACCCGGTAGCCGTTCATGCCCGGCAGCATGATGTCGAGGACGATCAGGTCGTAGGAGCCCTCGGTCGCCCGGTGCAGCCCGTCCCGGCCGTCGTGGACCACGTCGACGGCGAACCCCTCGGCCGTCAGGCCCCTGGCCAGCGACAGGGCGAGCCGCTTCTCGTCCTCCACGATCAGTACGCGCATGGGGTCAGCCTGCCAAAAGCCGCCTGAAGAGATCTTCAGGCGGCTTCAGGAAGCCCTCAGCCGCACCCTGCGACGGTGTTCACGTCAGATGCGGAACCCGTCTGCAGGGAGGAACACCCATGAACCGCAAGCTGGTCGTCGCCGCCGTCGCCACCGCCGCCCTCGCCGTCGGCGGTGGCACCCTCGCCTTCGCCGAGGACGACACCGATCGGAGCGCCCTGGCCGCGAGCCTGCGGGCCGGCGCCGACACCGGCGACCGGGACGACACCGATGACCGGGACGACCGGGACGACGACGGCCGGGACGACCGGGACGAGCGGCAGACGCTGCGCGGCGCCGGGGTCACCCTCCAGGAGGCCGTCGCGGCCGCGCTGAAGGCCGTGCCGGGCACGGCGGAGTCCGCCGAGCTGGACGACGACGACAGCGACCGGCTGGTCTGGGACGTCGACGTCCTGGGCGAGGACGGCGCCTGGCACGAGGTCTCGGTGGACGCGGACAGCGCCGACGTGCTGGAGCGGGGCGCCGGATCGGACGACGGCGACGACGCTGCGGAGGACCGGGACGACCGGGACGACGCTGCGAACGACCGCGGTGACGACGCGGACGACCGGGGCGGGGACGACGCCGACGACCAGGACGACGACCGGGACGACGACAAGGGCGGCGACGACCGGGACGACGACAGCCGCGAGGGCTGACGGCCGTCCCCCGCCGGGCTCACTCGCCCGTCAGCCCCGCCACCAGCTCGTCGGCCGCCGCGTACGGGTCGAGCGTCCCGCCCACGATCCGCTCGGCCAGCGCGTCCAGGCGCCGGTCGCCGTGCAGGTCGCCGATGCGCTCGCGCAGCGCGGTCACCGCGATGGTCTCCACCTCGCGGGCCGCGCGCGCCCGGCGGCGCTCGGCGAGCACCCCGCGCTCCTCCATCCAGGCCCGGTGCTTCTCCAGCGCCTCGACGACCTCGTCGACGCCCTCGCCGCGCGCGGCGACGGTCTTGACGATCGGCGGGCGCCAGTCGCCGGGCCCCCGGGCCTCGCCCAGGCCCAGCATGTGGTTGAGCTCGCGGGCGGTGGCGTCGGCGCCGTCGCGGTCGGCCTTGTTGACCACGTACACGTCGCCGATCTCCAGGATCCCGGCCTTGGCGGCCTGGATGCCGTCGCCCATGCCGGGTGCGAGGAGGACGACGGAGGTGTCGGCCTGCGAGGCGATCTCGACCTCGGACTGGCCGACGCCGACCGTCTCCACCAGGACCACGTCGCAGCCGGCCGCGTCCAGGACGCGGATGGCCTGCGGGGCGGCCCAGGCCAGGCCGCCGAGGTGGCCGCGGGTGGCCATGGAGCGGATGTAGACGCCGGGATCGGAGGCGTGCTCGGACATCCGCACCCGGTCGCCCAGCAGCGCGCCGCCGGAGAAGGGCGAGGAGGGGTCCACCGCGAGGACGCCGACCCGCCTGCCGGCCTTGCGGTACGCGGTCACCAGCGCCGAGGTGGAGGTGGACTTGCCCACCCCCGGCGAGCCGGTCAGACCGACGACGTACGCGTTGCCCGTCAGCGGCGCCAGCGCCGCCATGACCTCCCTGAGCTGCGGGGAGGCGCCCTCCACCAGCGAGATCAGCCGGGCCACGGCCCGGGGCCTGCCCTGCCGTGCCTGCTCCACCAGTCCGGGGACGTCCACCGCCATGCGTGCTGCGCTCCTCGCGTTACTCGGCCGTCACCGGCCCGTGTCGGCCTTCATCGGCCCTCGTCGGCCGGACCGGGCGGCCGCTGTGGCCGACCGCCCGGTCCGGCCGTCATTCTTCCCGCGCCGCTCGCGCGCCGCCGTGCCGCCGGTCACACGGGCCCGCACCCGTCGGGTACGGCGTACGGGCCCGTGCGACCGCGCCGTCACTTCCCGGGCACCCGCACGATCAGGGCGTCGCCCTGGCCGCCGCCGCCGCACAGCGCCGCGGCGCCGACGCCGCCGCCGCGGCGCTTGAGCTCCAGGGCGAGGTGGAGCACGATGCGCGCGCCGGACATACCGATCGGGTGACCCAGCGCGATCGCGCCGCCGTTGACGTTCACCTTTTCGTGGTCGATGCCGAGGTCCTTCATCGACTGCACCGCGACGGCCGCGAACGCCTCGTTGATCTCGATCAGGTCGAGGTCGCCGACCTCCAGGCCGTCCTTCTTCAGGGCGTGGCGGATGGCGCTGGACGGCTGCGACTGCAGGGAGTTGTCGGGGCCCGCGACGTTGCCGTGGGCGCCGATCTCGGCGATCCACTCCAGGCCCAGCTCCTCGGCCTTGGCCCTGCTCATCACGACCACCGCGGCGGCGCCGTCGGAGATCTGCGAGGAGCTGCCGGCGGTGATGGTGCCGTCCTTGGCGAAGGCCGGGCGCAGCCTGCCCAGGGACTCGGCGGTGGTCTCGGGCCGGATGCCCTCGTCCTTGGAGAACAGGATCGGGTCGCCCTTGCGCTGCGGGATCTCCACCGGGGTGATCTCGGCGTCGAACAGACCGTTCTTCTGCGCGGCGGCGGCCCGCTGGTGGGAGAGGGCGGCGATCTCGTCCTGCTCGGCGCGGCCGATGCCCAGGCGGGTGTTGTGCTTCTCCGTGGACTCGCCCATGGCGACGTTCTCGAAGGAGTCGGTCAGGCCGTCGTGGGCCATGGCGTCCAGCATCTGCACCGCGCCGTACTTGAAGCCCTCGCGGGACTTCGGCAGCAGGTGGGGGGCGTTGGTCATGGACTCCTGGCCGCCGGCGACGACCACGTCGAACTCGCCGGCGCGGATGAGCTGGTCGGCCAGCGCGATGGCGTCCAGGCCCGACAGGCAGACCTTGTTGATCGTCAGCGCGGGGACGTTCATGGGGATGCCGGCCTTGACGGCGGCCTGGCGCGCCGGGATCTGCCCGGCGCCGGCCTGGAGCACCTGGCCCATGATCACGTACTCGACCTGGTCCCCGCCGATGCCCGCGCGGTCCAGGGCCGCCTTGATGGCGAAGCCGCCCAGGTCGGCGCCGGAGAAGGTCTTCAGGGAGCCCAGCAGGCGGCCCATGGGCGTACGGGCGCCCGCGACGATCACGGAGGTGGCGGCGGACGCCGAACGGGTCTCGGGGTTCGTCTTTTCGGTCACGGTGCGGCCCCTTCGGAGCAGGGAGTTAACGAGGGTTATCGCCAATGTACTGAGCGGTACCGTCCCGGGTCACCGGTCGGTCGGTGTGACCGTGCGCACGTTGCGTAACCACACTCCGGGACGGTGCACTGTCTTCCATGCTGACGCGCATCGACCACATCGGTATCGCCTGTTTCGACCTGGACAAGACGGTGGACTTCTACCGTGCCACCTACGGCTTCGAGGTGTTCCACACCGAGGTGAACGAGGAGCAGGGGGTGCGCGAGGCCATGCTGCGGATCAACGGCACGGACGACGGCGGCGCCTCCTACCTCCAGCTCCTGGAACCGACCCGCGACGACTCCACGGTGGCCAAGTGGCTGGCGAAGAACGGCGAGGGCGTGCACCACATCGCCTTCGGCACCGCGGACGTCGACGGGGAGGCCGAGGCGATCCGGAACAAGGGCGTCCGGGTGCTGTACGACGAGCCGCGCACCGGCTCGATGGGCTCGCGGATCACCTTCCTCCACCCCAAGGACTGCCACGGCGTACTCACCGAACTGGTCACCTCCGCTTCCTCACACCACTGACGCCCGCTCCCCCGGCCGGTAGAGTGGCCGTTCGGCCGGGGCTGCGGGCCGGCAGGGGCCCGTCCCATGTTCCGCCGATGATCTGACACCATTTCTCCGAAGGGTCAGTTCACCTTCACCACGACCAGGGGACGGATGGGACCGCGCAGTGCGGGGCTACGACCGCTACGAGGCTGACGACCACCTCTCTCAGCTCGAAGCCGAGATGAAGCGGCTGAAGGACGAGCGGGAAAAGGCGATCGACCACGCCGACGACCTCGGCTACCAGGTCGAAGTGCTGCGCGCCAAGCTGCACGAGGCGCGCCGCGCTCTCGCCGCGCGCCCGGCCGGCTACGACAACCTGTCGCACCAGGCCGAGCAGCTGCTGCGCAACGCCCAGGCGCAGGCCGAGCAGTTGCGCGCGGACGCCGAGCGCGAGCTGCGCGAGGCCCGGGCCCAGACCCAGCGGCTCCTGCAGGAGCACGCCGAGCGGCAGGCCCGTATGGAGGCCGAGCTGCACGCCGAGGCGGTCGCCCGCCGCCAGCGGCTGGACGAGGAGCTGGCCGAGCGCCGCGCGACCGTCGAGTCCCACGTCAACGAGAACGTCGCCTGGGCCGAGCAGTTGCGCGCCCGCAGCGAGTCGCAGGCCCGGCGGCTGATGGACGAGGCCCGCGCCGAGGCCGAGCAGACCCTGGCCGCGGCCCGCGCCGAGGTGCAGCGGCTGACCGAGCAGTCCCGGCAGCGCCTGAACTCCGAGGCGGAGGCCGCCAAGGCCGAGGCCGAGCAGTTGCTGCGCCGGGCCCGCGCGGACGCCGAGCGGCTGCTGAACGCCGCCTCCACCCAGGCGCAGGAGGCCACCGAGCACGCCGAGCGGCTGCGCACCTCCACCGCCGCCGAGTCCGAGGCCGCACGCCGCGAGGCCACCGCGCTGGCGCGCCAGGCCGAGCAGCGGATGCAGGAGGCCGAGACGGCGCTGCGCGAGGCCCGCGCGGAGGCCGACCGAGTCCTGGCCGAGGCGCGCGAGGCCGCCGCCAGGCGGCTGGCCGACGCCGAGTCGGAGAACGAGCAGCGCGGGCGTACCGCCAAGGCCGAGATCGCGCGCATGGTCGCCGAGGCCACCAAGGACGCCGAGGCCGCCAAGGCCGAGGCCGAGCAGGTGCGGGCCGACGCCCGGGCCGAGGCCGAGCGGCTGATCGCCGAGGCCCGCGAGAGCGCCCGCGCCAAGTCGGCCGAGGAGTCGGCCGCCCAGCTCGCCGAGGCCGCGCGTACGGCCGAGGAGGTGCTCACCAAGGCGTCCGAGGAGGCCAAGGCCACCACCCGGGCCGCCGCCGAGGAGGCCGAGCGGCTGCGCGCCGAGGCCGAGGCGGAGGCCGACCGGCTGCGCGCCGAGGCGCACGATCTGGCCGAGCAGCTCAAGGGCGCGGCCAAGGACGACACCAAGGAGTACCGCGCCAAGACCGTCGAGCTCCAGGAGGAGGCGCGGCGGCTGCGCGGCGAGGCCGAGCAGCTGCGCGCCGACGCGGTCGAGGAGGGCGAGCGGATCCGCGGCGAGGCCCGCCGCGAGGCCGTCCAGCAGATCGAGGAGGCCGCCAGCCGCGCCGAGGAGCTGCTCAGCCAGGCCAAGGCGGACGCCGAGGAGACCCGCGGCGCCGCGGTGGCCGAGGGCGAGCGGGTGCGCACCGAGGCGATCGAGCGGGCCACCGCCCTGCGCCGCCAGGCCGAGGAGGCCCTGGAGCGGGCCCGCGCCGAGGCCGAGGAGCTGCGGACCGCGGCCGAGCAGCAGGCCGAGCGGACCCGCGAGGAGGCCGAGCAGGCCGGTCGCCGGCTGCGCGAGGAGGCCGAGCAGGCCGTCACCGCCCGCCGCGCCGAGGCCGACGCGGAGCTGGAGCGGCTGCGCGCGGAGGCCGAGCAGCGGCTGACCGCCGCCGAGGAGGAGCTGCGCGGGGCCCGTGAGGAGGCCGAGCGGCTGCGCGAGGAGACCCGCGCCGAGACCGAGCGGCTGCGCGCGGAGTCGGCGGAGCGGCTGCGCGGTCTGCGGGAGCAGGCCGAGGAGGAGGCCGAGCGGCTGCGCACGGAGGCGGTCTCCGACGCCGCGCAGGCCCGCGCCGAGGGCGAGGCCCTGGCGGTGCGGCTGCGCACCGAGGCGGCGACCGAGGCCGAGCGGCTGCGCACCGAGGCGCAGGAGACGGCCGACCGGGTGCGGGCGGAGGCGAACGCCGCCGCCGAGCGCATGGGCGCCGAGGCGGCCGAGGCGCTGGCCGCCGCCCAGGAGGAGGCCTCCAGGCGCCGCCGCGAGGCCGAGGAGCTGCTCACCGGCGCCCGCCAGGAGGCGGACCGGGAGCGGGCCCAGGCCCGTGAGCAGAGCGAGGAGTTGCTCGCCTCGGCCCGCAAGCGGGTCGAGGAGGCGCAGGCCGAGGCCGAGCGGCTGGTGGCCGAGGCCGAGCTGCGGGCCGCCGAACTGGTCTCCGCCGCCGAGCAGAAGGCCCAGCAGGTACGCGACTCGGTCGCGGGCATGCACCAGCAGGCCGAGGAGGAGATCGCCGGTCTGCGTTCCGCGGCCGAGCACGCCGCGGCGACCCTGCGCCGGGAGGCGAAGGAGGAGACGGACGCCGCCAAGTCGCTGGCGGAGCGCACCGTTTCGGAGGCGATCGCCGAGGCGGACCGGGTCCGGACCACGGCGGGCGAGGAGGCCGAGCGCACGCGCGCCGAGGCCGACCGCGTACGGGACGAGGCCCGTGAGGCGGCGGCGCGCAGGCTGGGCGACGCGGCCGAGCAGGCCGACCGGCTGGTCGCCGAGGCCCGCGAGGAGGCCGTACGCATCGCGGCGGCCGCCGAGGAGCAGGCGGACACCATGGTGGGCGCCGCCCGCAAGGAGGCCGAGCGGCTGGTGGCCGAGGCGCGGACGGAGAGCACCTCGCTGGTGGAGAAGTCCCGCAGCGACTCCGACACCATGCTGGAGGAGGCCCGCCGCGACGCGAGCGCCATCCGGGAGCGGGCCGAGGAGCTGCGCTCGCGCACCGAGGCCGAGGTCGAGGAACTGCACGAGCGGGCGCGCCGGGAGGCCGCCGAGGCGGTGCGGTCCGCCGGCGAGCGTGTGGACAAGCTGGTGAAGGCCGCCGACGAGCAGCTGGCCGAGGCGAAGGAGAAGGCCCGTCAGACCCGTGCGGAGGCCGACTCCGAGGCGAGCAGGGTCCGTATCGCCGCGGTGCGCAAGGCCGAGGGGCTGCTCAAGGAGGCCGAGCAGAAGAAGGCCGCGATCGTCCGGGAGGCCGAGAAGGTGCTCGCCGAGGCGGAGGCCGAGGCGAAGCGGACCCTGGAGAAGGGCAAGCGCGAGCTGGATGTGCTGACCCGCCGTCGCGAGGACATCAACGCCGAGATCTCACGCGTACAGGACGTGCTGGAGGCGCTTGAGTCCTTCGAGTCACCCGGCAGGGGCAAGTCCGACAAGGACGGCAAGGGAGGAAAGGGCTCTGACGGAGGATCGAATGGAGCGGTCAAGGCCGGTGCGGGAGCGGGAGCGGCGCATGGCGGCAGCAAACAGGGCAAGAACTGAGCCACTCGAACGGGCGTACATTCTGCATATCAAACCGGCATCTTCTCGAAGACACGCCGTTTTCCCCCCTAGGATTCCCTCTATCACTCTCCCGTCCGACCCCGTCTGACCGACAGGAACCCCATGAGCGACAACACCTCTCCCTTCGGCTTCGAGCTCGTGCGGCGCGGCTACGACCGCGGTCAGGTGGACGACCGCATCGCGAAGCTCGTCGCCGACCGTGACAACGCGCTGGCCCGTATCGCCTCGCTGGAGAAGCGCATCGAGGAGCTGCACCTCGAGACGCAGAACGCCCAGGCGCAGATCAACGACTCCGAGCCGTCGTACGCCGGACTGGGCGCCCGTGTCGAGAAGATCCTCCGTCTCGCCGAGGAGGAGGCCAAGGACCTGCGCGAGGAGGCCCGCCGGGCCGCCGAGCAGCACCGGGAGCTGGCCGAGTCCGCCGCGCAGCAGGTGCGCAACGACGCCGAGGCGTACGCCGCCGACCGCAAGGCCAAGGCGGAGGACGAGGGAGCCCGGATCGTCGAGAAGGCCAAGGGCGAGGCCGCCACGCTGCGCGCGGACGCGCAGAAGGACGCCCAGGCCAAGCGCGAGGAGGCCGACGCCCTCTTCGAGGACACCCGGGCCAAGGCCGCGCAGGCCGCCGCCGACTTCGAGACCAACCTGGCCAAGCGCCGCGAGCAGTCCGAGCGCGACCTGGCGTCCCGTCAGGCCAAGGCCGAGAAGCGGCTGGCGGAGATCGAGCACCGCGCCGAGCAGCTCCGCCTGGAGGCCGAGAAGCTGCGCACCGACGCCGAGCGCCGCGCCCGCCAGACGGTGGAGACCGCCCAGCGCCAGGCCGAGGACATCGTGGCCGACGCCAACGCCAAGGCCGACCGCATCCGCAGCGAGTCCGAGCGCGAGCTGGCGGCGCTCACCAACCGCCGCGACAGCATCAACGCCCAGCTCACCAACGTCCGCGAGATGCTGGCCACGCTCACCGGCGCGGCCGTCGCCGCGACCGGGCAGCCGAGCACCGACAGCGGCGAGGAGTCGCTGGGCGTCCCCGCCCAGCAGTCGCGCTGAGGCACGCCGACCGGGTCGGCCGCACCGGCAGACGGTGGGACACCGCGCCCCGCACCGCCCTTCGGCGGTGCGGGGCGCCGCCGTCTCCGCCCTCTTTCCGCGGAGGGCGCCGCGCCCCGGGAGCGGACGGGAACCGAACTCCCCCCGGTAGCCTCCTAGTCCAGACGGGGCCCAGCGCCCGGACCGCGACGGCCAGCAGGGGCGGAAGAAGCATGATCGAAGCAGTCGGCCTGACGAAGCGCTACGGCGCCAAGACGGCCGTGTACAACCTCTCCTTCCGGGTGAGGCCGGGGATGGTCACCGGCTTCCTGGGACCCAACGGCTCGGGGAAGTCCACCACCATGCGGATGATCCTGGGGCTGGACGCCCCCACCGAGGGGCATGTCACCATCGGCGGCCACCCGTACCGCAGGCTCCCCAACGCGCCCCGGCAGGTGGGTGCTCTGCTGGACGCCAAGGCGGTGCACGGCGGGCGCAGCGCCTACAACCACCTGCTCTGCCTGGCCCGGCTCTCCGGCATCCCCGCGCGCCGCGTGGACGAGGTGCTGGGCGTCGTGGGCCTGCGGGATGTGGCGAAGAAGCGCTCCAAGGGCTTCTCGCTCGGCATGGGCCAGCGGCTGGGCATCGCCGCGGCACTGCTGGGCGACCCGCAGGTGCTGCTGTTCGACGAGCCGGTCAACGGCCTCGACCCGGAGGGCATCCTCTGGATCCGCAACCTGATGAAGAAGCTGGCCTCGGAGGGGCGCACGGTCTTCGTCTCCAGCCATCTGATGAGCGAGATGGCCCTGACGGCCGACCATCTGATCGTCATCGGCCGCGGCCAGTTGCTCGCGGACATGTCCGTGAAGGACTTCATCGCGCACAACTCCGCCGACTTCGCCCGGGTGCGCACCCCCGACGACGCACCGGAGCAGCGCGACAGGCTCACCGCCGCCCTCGCCGAGGCCGGCGGCAGCGTCCGGCCGGAACCGGACGGCGCGCTGCGGGTGTCCGGGCTGCCGCTGCCGCGGATCAGCGATCTGGCGCACGGGGCGGACGTACGGCTGTGGGAGCTCTCCCCGCACTCGGCCTCCCTGGAGGAGGCGTACATGCGCATGACGCAGGGCGCGGTGGACTACCGGTCCGCCGAGGACACGCGGGCCGGGCTCCTGGCGCAGCCGCCGGCGGGGTACGCGGGCCCGCCGGCGGGGTACGCGGCGCCGCCGGCCGCGGGGCAGGCCGCGGGGTGGCAGAACCCGTACGCGGTACCGCCGCAGCAGACCTGGCAGCCGCCGCAGCCGCCCGTGTCCGCGCCGGTGCCCGCCCCCGCCGACCCGACGACCGAGCGCGACAGCGAGGACGCCCGATGAGCACTCCCCAGCAGAGCCAGGCCGTGCCCCCCGTGCCGCCGGGCGCCCACCAGGCCGCACCGCAGACCGCACCGCAGGCGTTCTCCGGCCCGCCCCCCGGCAGCCACGTCTACGCCTCGCCGATCCCCGTCCGGCGCACCCATCTCGGACATGCCGTCGCCTCGGAGTGGACCAAGATCCGCTCGGTGCGCTCGACGGTGTGGACGCTCGCCGTGATGTTCGTCCTCGTCGTCGGCGTCGGCCTGCTCATGGCCCTCGCCCTCGGCAGCCAGGACGGCCTCGGGATGCCGGTGCTGGCCGGCGGCTTCTTCGGCCTGATGCTGGGCCAGCTGTGCGTGATCACGCTCGGGGTGCTGGTGATCACCTCCGAGTACAGCACCGGGATGATCCGCACCACCCTCACCGCCTGCCCGCAGCGCGGCCGGGTGCTCGCCGCCAAGGCGCTGGTCTTCTTCCTGCTGTCCTTCACGGTGACGCTGGTCGCCTGCACGCTGACCGCGTTCCTCCAGGCGGCGATGATCGAGGGCAAGCCCGTCCCCGAGTACATCGATCCGCAGATGCTCAACGAGGAGACGGCCGCCGCCGGGCAGGCCGTCGCGTCCGCCGGCGAGTGGCTGGGCGCGACGGTCGGCGCCGCGCTCTACGTGGCGCTGCTGGGCCTGCTGTCGCTGGCGGTCGGCACACTGCTGCGCAGCACCCCGGGCGCGATCACCACCATGCTCGGGCTGGTGCTGCTGCCCTTCATCGTCTCCCTGTTCCTCTTCACCGAGAGCGTGCGGGAGTTCGGCGAGAAGCTGCGCGAGTACTCGGTGCTCAACGGTCTGTCCGCGCTGTTCCGCATCCCTTTCGAGGGCGGTTCGGCCGACACCGGGTGGCCGCTGCTCTGGCTGCTGGCGGGCGTCACGCTCGCCGCGCTGCTCGGCGCGTACGCCCGCATCTCCACCCGCGACGTCTGACGGACGCCTCCGCCCCGCGCGGTCAGTACCGCGGGGCCTGGCGGGACCGCTGGAGCCGTGCGCTCCGGCGGTCCCTGGCGTTCCAGCACGCCCGGTGCCAGTGCCGCCGGTCGTCCACCCGCCCGTCGCGCTGCCAGGCCACGACGTGCGGCACCCCGGGCGGGATCTCCTGGTCGCAGCCGGGGCAGCGGTAGTGCTTGGCGGCGGACTGCCCGCTGATCTGCCGCACCACCCACTCCTCGCCGCGCCAGTCGTCGGTGTGCTCCATGCCGTAGCGGCCGTCCGCCTCCCCGTCGCGGCGGGCGGACCTGCCACCGCCGCGCGGGCGGTTTCGACGCGGGGACAACAGGCACCTCACGTGGTCTCGGGGGCTTTCGGGCCCGTCGGCGGACTGCTCCGTCCAGCCTACGCAGGTCGCGGGCGGCCTCGCGCCGCACGCCCTCGCTCCCTTCCCCTTCCCGCCTCCCGTGCGGTCCGAAAAAATTCCCGGCAGGCCGTGCCCTTGGCACGTGTCAGGCGTTGTCGCCTCAAGGGGACCGCTCGGAGATCCGTCGCGGGGCGGCGCCGGGGCGGTCCGGTACCGGGCAGGAGGCTGTGGCGATGCACATCGGGACTTTCGTACTGGCGGGGCAGTTCCCGGGGCAGGGGCAGGGGGAGGCGCTCCACCGCGCCCTGCGCTCCGCGGAGGCCGCCGAGCAGGCCGGACTGGACTCCGTGTGGGTGGCCGAGCACCACTTCGTCCCCTACGGGGTCTGCCCCTCGGCGATCACCATGGCCGCACTGCTGCTGGGGCGCACCCGGCGCATCGAGGTGGGCACGGCCGTGAGTGTGCTCCCCACCGTGCATCCGGTCGCCCTGGGCGAGCAGACCGCGCTGCTGCACCTCGTCTCCGGCGGCCGGTTCGCCCTCGGCGTCGGCCGCGGCGGCCCCTGGGTGGACCTGGAGGTCTTCGGCGGCGGCGCCGAGGCGTACGAGCGGGGCTTCCCCGAGTCGCTGGACCTGCTGCTGCGCTGGCTGCGCGAGCCGCGCGTCGGCGCGGACGGCGAGCGCTACCGCTTCCGCGAGGTCCCCGTCGTGCCGCGCCCGGACCAGGGCCTGGGCGGGCCGGAAGCACCGCCCGTGCTGGTCGCCTGCACCTCCCCCGCCTCCGTACGGCTGGCCGCGGCACGCGGGCTGCCGATGCTGCTGGGCATGCACTGCGGGGACGCGGAGAAGGCGGACATGGTCGCCCTGTGGCGGCGCGAGGCACTGGCGGCGGGAGCCGACCCGGAGGCCGTGGCGGCGGCCGGACACGTATCGGCCGGGGTGGCGCAGGTGGCCGACACCCGCGACGAGGCCGTGGAGACGCTCACCAAGGCGATGCCCGGCTGGCTGCGGCAGGGGCTGGAGGCCCACACGACCGTGGACGGCCGGGCGCGCTCCATGCGCGACCCGCTCGCGTACACCGAACTGCTGTGCTCACTGCACCCGGTCGGCCCGCCCCGGCTGTGCGCGGACCGGCTCGCGGCCACCGCCGAACGGACCGGGATCGGCCGGTTCGCGCTGCTGGTCGAGGGCTCCGGCGACCTGGCCGGCACCGAACTGAACGTTCAGCGCCTGGGTGCCGAGGTGCTGCCGCTCCTCCCCCGAGCAGCGGCAGCTCTTGCGTCTTCGGGCACACCATCGGGCACAGCGCCGGACGAGGGCGCTGGGACGGGCGAGGCGCCGTGACCGGCCACCGGCCCGCTCGCCGCCCGCCCGCGGTCAGCAGTCGCGCAGTTCCGGCGACTGGTTGAGGAGCTGGCCGCGGACGGAGGTGAAACGGGCGAGCCGCTCGTCCGCGGAGGGGTCCAGCGGGAAGACCGCGACCCGGTGGCAGTTCTGGAAGGCCAGTCTCACACCGAAGTGGCGCTCCAGCGCGCCGCGTATCGCGTCGCTGGCCAGTGCGCGCAGCAGCTGGCCACGCGCCTGCTCGTCCGGCGGCGGCGTCTGGTTGTCGGCGAACTCCCCGCCGTCCACCCTGAGTTCGGCCACCAGAGAACTGATCATGTCCCATGCGTAGGGCAGGGACGTACGGACGCAGTCGACGAAGGCCGCCTCGTCGACCTCGCCTCGCTCGGCCTGCTCCAGGAGGGCCGGTGAGACGTCGAGCGACATGGGTTCTCCTCTCGCGATCCCGGGCATACCAGGACCTCAGGGACGGAATGTCGGGGCTGCGCGTAACCGAACGATCTCGTACGGCGACCCCCAGGCTGCAACGTTATGCCTGCGCGTACCGCGGCACCAGGCGCGTGGGCACACAACAAGCCACGCTCGAACGGTGATCGAACAGGGAGAAGCAGGGGCGAATCGCGTGGACCGCCCGTCGTCCAGTAGCGTGGCCGACCATGCGTCTCGTCATCGCCCGCTGCTCCGTGGACTACGCCGGAAGGCTCACCGCCCACCTCCCGTCGGCTCCCCGTCTCATCCTGGTGAAGGCCGACGGATCGGTCTCGGTCCATGCGGACGACAGGGCCTACAAGCCCCTCAACTGGATGTCTCCGCCATGCACCCTCAAAGAGGGCGAGGAGAACGGCGTCGGCGTCTGGACGGTGGTCAACAAATCGGGGGAGAAACTCATCATCACGATGGAGGAGGTCCTGCACGACTCCTCGCACGAACTCGGTGTCGATCCCGGCCTGATCAAGGACGGCGTGGAGGCCCATCTACAGGAACTCCTCGCTGACCGAATGGAGACCCTCGGCGAGGGCTGGTCGCTGATACGGCGTGAGTACCCCACCGCCATCGGGCCGGTGGACATCCTGTGCCGGGACTCGGAGGGGACCACCGTCGCGATCGAGATCAAGCGGCGCGGCGAGATCGACGGCGTCGAGCAGCTCACCCGCTACCTGGAGCTGCTCAACCGCGATCCCCACCTCGCCCCGGTGCGCGGGGTGTTCGCGGCCCAGGAGATCAAGCCGCAGGCACGCGTGCTGGCCACGGACCGCGGCATCGACTGCGTCGTCCTCGACTACGACGCGCTGCGCGGCATCGAGGACGACAAGCTGCGGCTGTTCTGACCCCCTCACCCACCCGGTACGCACGCCGGGGCCGAAGCCGCGCGCTGGGCGCGGGGCTCCGGCCCCGGCGTGCGTGTCCGGCCGGGCTCCCGGGTCAGATGACCGGGCTCTCCGCGGAGTCCTGGGACATCTGGCCGCTGCTCGGCGCGGCACTGTCGGACGCCGTCCCGCTGGCGGTGACGCTTCCGCTGCCCGTGGAGTCGCCGGGGGGCTCCGGTTCCCCGGAGGGCTCGTCCGTCTCGTTTCCCGTTTCCGTCGGCGGGTCGGCCGGCTCGTCCGTCTCGTTTCCCGTTTCCGTCGGCCTGGTGGTCGGCTTCCTCGTGGGCGTCGGCGTGCTCGTCCTGGTCGTCGTCTCGGTGGGCTCCCCCGCGCCCCCGGAGGTCGTGTCGCGCTCCTCCTCCGCCTCCTCCGACGGCTCGCCCGTGCCGGACGCCTCCGGGTCGGCCGAACCCGTCCCGCTGTCGGACGGCTCACCGGGGACGGCCGGTGCGCTGCTCGCCCCCGGCTCCTCACCGCGCTCGTCGCCGTCGTCCGGCGCGGACTCGTCGACGGTGATGCCGTCGTCCTCCCGGGAGGTGACCGCCGGGTTGACGTTGCCGGCGGGCTCCTCGCCCCCCGAGGTCATGCCGATCGTCACGACCGTGCCCACCAGCGCGGCCAGCAGTGCGCCCGCACCCGCCGCGAAGACGTTGCGCCGGGCTCCGCGGATCGCGAGCCCGCGCGGGCCGCGGCGGCCGTCGCCCGGGCCGCCCGCACCGTGCGCGGTCCGCACGAACGGCGTCGGCCGGGTCAGCGCCTCGCTGCCGAAGGTGCCGCTGCCGGGCGTCTCGTCGAAGGCGCTGCCCACCGTCACCGGCGGAACCGCCAGGGCCGGGGGGAGCTTGTCGAGTCTCGGGGTGCTGCCGGTGGTCTGCGGCCCGGACGGGGCCGGCGCCACGGGCGGCGGTACGGAGGCCCCGGACTGCTTCGCCGGAGTCGGACGTCTGGGAAGTGCGGGCGGAGTGGAGGCGCCGGGCGCGGCGGGCGGCACGGCGACGGCCGGCAGCGCCCCGCCGAGGGCTATACCGCCGTCCCCGGGCCTCCCGGCGGCCTTGTCCCGGCCGCCCTCGGCCTCGATCGCGAAGCGGTCCTCGACCAGGGCCAGCGCACGCCGTCCGGCGACCGTGCCCCGCCGGTCCGCGAGCACCCCGCGCAGCCCGATGGAGGCCTCGAGCTCGGCGCGGGCCCGGTCCAGGTGGCCGGTGCACAGGGCGAGCACGCCGAGGTCGTGGTGGAAGTACGCCTCCTCGGCGACCTCGCCCGCCGTACGCGCCGCCTCCTGGCCGCCGCGCAGGATCCGCTCCCAGTGGCCCCAGTGCAGCGAGGCGGCGAGCATGGGCGCGGCGGTACGGGCCAGCAGCACGGCCGCGCTGGCGTGGCCGCCGCGCTGGGCCCCCTGGACGGCGGCGAGGACCGCCTCGGCCTCCTGCGCCACCCGCTCCGGGGTGACCGAGGGGTGGCCGGTCCACCAGGCGTAGTGCCGGGCGGCGGTGCGGGCGCGGTCGTCGGCTCCGTCGGCGTATCCGGCGTCGGCCAGCTGCCCGGCCACGTCCGGGGCGAGCCGGTGGTACGTCCCGGCGGTGGTGACCAGGCCGCAGGCGAGCAGCTCGCCCAGGGAGGCGTCGGCGTCGGCGTCGTCCACCAGCGCGGGCAGATGGGCCGGGTGCGGCAGCACGCCGCCGAGCGCCACGGCGAAGCGCAGCACCTCGCGGGTGCTCTCGGACAGCCGGGCGGCCAGGAGGGCGGCGGGGGCCGCGCCCTCGGCGAGCGTCGGCAGCGGTGAACCGGTCCGGCCGCTCCCCCCCGCGTTCCCGGCGCCCCCGGCGGCCTCGTCGTCCTCGTCGTCCTCGGCGTCCGCCTCGCCGCCGCTGCCGTCGCCTCCGGCCGCAGCCCGCGCGGCCTCCGCGTCGCGCTGCCGCAGCAGCGCGCCGGCCTGGACGAAGCGCAGCGGCAGCCCCTCGGACTCGAACCACAGGTCCCCGACCCAGCCGACCTCGTCCTCGGTCAGCGGACGGCGGACGATGTGCTCCATCAGCTCCCGGCAGGCGGAGCGGCTGATGCCGGAGAGGACGACCTTCTCCAGGGGCGCGTCGGCGGAGGGCGCGGGGGCGTCGGGCGCGGCCGTGATCAGGAAGGCGCACTCGGGGGTGGCGTCGAGGAGGGAGTCGAGCGCCTGGCCGCCGAACTCGACGTCGTCCAGCAGGACGACCGCGCCCACGCCGCGCACCGCCTCCTCCAGCTCGGCGCGGTCGGGGCGGTGCCGGGGCGCGTCGTGGACGGCGGCGAACAGCTCGTACAGCACGTCCGCGGCCGTGCGCTGGGTGCCGCTGAGCCGGATGACGCCGTCCGGGGCGAGGTCGGCGCACTCGGTGGCGACGGCGGCCAGCAGGGAGCTGCGTCCGGAGCCGGGCGCCCCGGTGAGCCGGACCGAGCGTCCGCGCCTGAGCAGTTGGAGGAGGCGCTCGCGCTCCGCCGTGCGTTCCAGCAGCGGCAGGTCGGGCAGGGAGATGCCGGCGGGGAGCGGTGCCACGGCGGCGCGCTCCCGCTCGGCGCGGGACTCGGGGGTGCGCCGGCGGGGTGCGCCGGGGTGCTCGCCGGGCGGGCAGGGCTCGATCTCGCTGCCGTCGACGGGATTGACGGTCAGCAGGTACTCACCCGCTATGAGCGGGATCGCGCGGGTGGTGCTCCCGCTGTCCTGATCCTCGGATCCCCGGTCGTTCGGGTCCATGGTGGTGCCCCCAGATGCGGTGCGTACTCGAAGCTCAGCTCTCCAGGGCCGACCGCACGCTCGCCTTCGCTCGTGGTCCGGTGGCCGTCCGCAGCGCAGTGTAGGCGGCGGGTTCCAGAACCCTATTGCCTGGCCCGGGAGTGGGGGCAAGCCCGGACGGGGCCCCTGACCCAATAGTTATGGCTTGGTCAGGGTCCCGCCCTCGGCGAGCCCGCCCCCCTCGATGGCCAGGATGCGGTGCAGGCGGGTGGCCACCAGCAGGCGCTGCATCTGGGGCGGCACGTCCCGCAGGACGAGGCGGCGCCCGCAGCGTCCCGCCCGCCGGTGCGCGCCCATGATCACGCCGAGGCCGGTGGCGTCCCACGAGTCCAGCTCGGCGAGGTCCAGCACGAGATCGCCCTCTCCGGAGTCGACCGCGGTGTGCAGGACCGAACGGGCGTCCGCCGCGCTGCGGACGTCGAGGCGACCTCCGACGACCAGTTCAGCGTGGTCGCCCCTGATGTGCATATCCGCTCCCCCGGAAAAGAAGTGGTCCGTCTGTGACTGTTGTCTGCCTATGTCTCACCACAACTGACTTCCCGTTCGGCGGCGGAGTTGCCGCCCGCCGCCGAATCGACACCGAATTCACCCGTAGGGGCGACCCGCCTGTGTGCCGTACGGGCCCTTCAGTAGCGGTAGAAGCCCTGGCCGCTCTTGCGGCCGATGTCCCCGGCGTCCACCATGCGCCGCATCAGCTCCGGCGGGGCGAACTTCTCGTCCTGGGACTCGGTGTAGATGTTCTCCGCGGCGTGCAGCAGGATGTCGACGCCGGTGAGGTCCGCGGTGGCCAGCGGGCCCATGGCGTGCCCGAAGCCCAGCTTGCAGGCGATGTCGATGTCCTCGGCCGTCGCCACGCCCGACTCGTGGAGCTTGGCGGCCTCGACGACCAGGGCCGAGATCAGCCGGGTGGTGACGAAGCCCGCGACATCCCGGTTGACGACGATACAGGTCTTGCCGACGCCCTCGGCGAACTCCCTTGCCGTGGCGAGGGTTTCGTCACTGGTCTTGTAACCGCGCACCAGCTCGCACAGCTGCATCATCGGCACCGGGGAGAAGAAGTGGGTGCCCACGACCCGCTCGGGGCGCTCCGTCACCGCCGCGATCTTGGTGATCGGGATGGCGGAGGTGTTGGAGGCGAGCACGGCCTCGTCCCTCACCAGGCCGTCGAGCGTACGGAAGATCTCCTGCTTGACGTCGATCCGCTCGAAGACCGCCTCGACCACGATGTCGGCCTCGGACGCGGCGTCCAGATCGGTGGTGGCGGTGATGCGGCCGAGCGCCGCCTCCGCGTCCTCGGCGGTCAGCTTCCCCTTCGAGACGAACTTGTCGTACGAGGCCCGGATCCCGTCCGTGCCGCGCCTGAGCGCCTCGTCGGTGACGTCGCGCAGCACCACGTCCCAGCCCGCCTGGGCGGAGACCTGGGCGATGCCCGATCCCATGAGTCCGGCTCCGATGACGGCGAGCTTCTTGGCCACGTGCATGTCCCCTCTGCGGCTTTGCGGTGCGACTCTCAGCCGGACCCTAGCGCCCGTGAGCGCGTGGTGGGCGGGGAAGAGATGCGCGTCACGTCTCACATGGCGGACATCACACTCGCGCGGGTCATCCGGCGGCCCGCCGCGCGCAGTTGGGGGTACGGCGGGCGGGGCGCGCGGCGGCCCGTGACGGTGGGCACACCTCTGCTCCGGCGGGCCGGAGCGTGGCTAGGCTCGGTCCATGGTCAACCTGACACGCATCTACACGCGCACCGGCGACGACGGCACCACCGCCCTCGGCGACATGAGCCGTACCGCCAAGACCGACTCCCGCATCTCGGCCTACGCCGACGCCAACGAGGCCAACGCCGCGATCGGGGTGGCCATCGCGCTCGGCGGGCTGCCCGAAGAGATCACCAAGGTCCTGGTCCGGGTGCAGAACGACCTGTTCGACGTGGGTGCGGACCTGGCCACGCCGGTGGTGGAGAACCCCGAGCACCCGCCGCTGCGGGTGCGGCAGAGCTACATCGACAAACTGGAGGCGGACTGCGACCGCTTCCTGGCCGATCTGGAGAAACTGCGCAGCTTCATCCTCCCGGGCGGCACCCCGGGCGCGGCCCTGCTCCACCAGGCGTGCACGGTCGTGCGCCGCGCCGAGCGCTCGACGTGGGCGGCGCTGGAGGAGCACGGCGAGGTCATGAACCGTCTGACGGCGACCTACCTCAACCGGCTGTCGGACCTGCTGTTCATCCTGGCCAGGTCCGCCAACAAGGAGGTGGGCGACGTCCTCTGGGTCCCCGGCGAGAACCGCTGACCCGCGGGGCCGCGGCCCGCCGGCGGCCGGAGCCCGCGTCCCGCCCCCGGGGGACGGGGGCTCCGGGCGCTTCCGGCGCACGCACCGGCGCGGGCCGTCAGTGCCCGGCCGTCTCCCGCTCGGCGGGCCGGGGACCGCCGGGGTCCCGCGGCTCCCCCCGGGGCGTCTTCGGCTTCTTGGGCCAGATCGTGTAACTGAGCGCGATGACCACGCTGATGCCGATGACGAAGAGCATCTTGGTCTGCCACTGCACCAGCGACTCGCTCCGCCCGGCGTCCCCCACGTACCGGACCGCGCCCTGGAGGAGCGCCAGGGCGACCGCCGCGCCGAGCACCGAGCGGGCGCACATCTTCCACTCGTGGACGGCGCGCGCCATCCCGTACCTCGGGGGCCTGGCCGGCGGCGGGCCGCCCGCGAAGCGGTGGGCGAAGTGCCCGTCGGCCCACCTGATCACGTAGTGGCCGTAGGCCACGGTGAAACCGATGTAGACGGCCGCCATGCCGTGCGTCCAGTTCCCCTCGGCGCCGTTGCGCAGATCGATCGCGGTGGCGCACAGCAGCACCACCTCCAGCAGCGGCTCGCACAGCAGCACGGCGGTGCCCAGCCGGGGCCTCCGGGCCGGGTAGCGCAGCGCCAGCCCGGCGGCGAGCAGCACCCAGAAGGCCACCTCGCAGGCGATGATCAGTGTGACGACCACGGCGGACCACTCCTCTTCCCTCTGTGGCTCCAGCCTGGCCGCCGCCCGGCCCCGGCACGTCGTCTGCCGCGACGATCCCGGACTGCATCCTTCGATGTACCCCGCCCGCTCCCGTACCGGCCCGTACGCGGAGGCGGGCGGCCGGTGCGGCGGTGTTGGATGGCAGGGTGAGCACCACCCGTTCCCAGTTGCCCCGCCCGCCCCGGGAGGACCTGCTGATCGCCGCCGCCGGCCTGGTGGGCGGGGTGGCGATGTGGGCCCTGGGTCTGTTCAACAACCCGCGTCCCCCGCTCGGGGGCGGCTGGGTGCTGCTGCCGCTGGCGGTGATGGCCATGGCGGAGGCCCTGCGCCGTACCGCGCCGTCCGCCGCGCTGGCGTTCGGGGCGGTCGCGCTGGCCGGCGACCTGGTCACCCGGTCGCTGCTGGCGACGATCGTGATGTTCTCCGACGTGGTCTACGCGGCCGTGCTCTACGGCGGACCGAGGCTGTCGCGGGCCGTTCCGCCCGCGAGCGCCGCGCTGACCGCCGCCGTGACCGTGGGCACCCTGGCCGCCGTCCGCGACCCGCAGGCACTGCTGGTGGGGTTCGTCTGCGGGCTGGTCACGGTCGGCCCGGCGTGGACGGGCGTCATCGTCCGCGACCACCGCAACGCCGCCGCCGCCGAGCGGCTGCGCGCCGAGCAGACCGCGCTGCTGGCGGAGATGGACCGCGTGCAGGCCGTCACCGCCGAGCGATCCCGGATGGCCCGCGAACTGCACGACGTGGTCGCGGGCCACCTCTCCGCCATCGCCATCCACGCCACCGCGGCGCAGTCGCTCGACGACCGCGCCGCCACCGGGGACGCGCTGGCCGTGATCCGCGAGAACAGCGTGCAGGGGTTGGCCGAAATGCGCCGTCTGATCGGTCTGCTGCGGACCGCCGGCGGCGATGAGGAGGTGTCCGCCGCACCGACCCTGGACGGTCTGGAAGCGCTGCTGGCCCATGCCCGCAGACACGGTGCGGCCGGAGGGCTCTCCTTCGCCCTGCGCGACGAGCGATCCGGCGACCCCCTTCCGGCCCCCGTGGAACTGGCGGCCTACCGCATCGCCCAGGAGTCCCTGACCAACGCGCTCAAGCACGCCTCCCCCGGAGAGGTGACCGTCGCCCTGACCTCGTCCGGCGGGGAGGGGGAAGGGGACGGCGGCGGCGAGGGTGCGCTGACCATCACCGTCACCAGCCCCTGCGACCGGCGCCCCGGACCGCGCGCGCCCGGCTCGGGCGCCGGGCTGGTCGGGATGCGCGAACGCGCCGAACTGCTGGGCGGCGCCTTCGGCGCGGGCCCGGTCGAGGCGGCCGGCGGCACACGGTGGGAGGTGCGGGCGGTGCTGCCCCTCGGGGAGAGCGCCCGGAACGCCGCGGACGGCGGAAGCGGCGGGGACGGAACGAGGAGAAGGGGCGGAGCATGACCATCCGGGTGCTCGTGGCCGAGGACCAGTCGGCGGTGCGCGCCGGGCTCGTCCTGATCCTGCGCGGTGCGGCGGACATCGAGGTCGTCGGGGAGGCGCCGGACGGCGAGGAGGCGGTGCGGCTGGCCCGTGAACTGCGGCCGGACCTGGTGCTGATGGATGTGCGGATGCCGCGCCTGGACGGGGTCTCGGCAACCGAGCGGGTGGTCGGCGAGGGGCTGGCCGACGTGCTGGTGCTGACCACCTTCGACCTCGACGCGTACGTCTTCGGCGCGCTGCGCGCGGGTGCGGCGGGCTTCCTGCTCAAGGACAGCGAGGCGGCGCAACTGGTGGACGCGGTACGGGCGGTGGCACGCGGCGAGGGGGTGATCGCCCCGGTCGTGACGCGGCGGCTGATCCGGGAGTTCGCCCGTTCCTCCGCGGTCCCCGGAGGCGGGCGCCGAGCCGATCCCGCCGTACTCGACGTCCTCACCCGGCGCGAGCGCGAGGTGCTGGCGTGCCTGGGCGAGGGGCTGTCCAACGCGGAGGTCGCCGCGCGGCTGGCGATGGCTGAGGCGACGGTGAAGACGCACGTCAGCCGGTTGCTGGCGAAGCTGGAGCTGCGCAGCAGGGTGCAGGCGGCGGTGCTTGCCCAGGAGTTGGGGGTGACCGAGGGATGAATTCCTTATTGGTGCATACCTGTTGACCGGTGGTCCAGACCAATCTACGCTCCAGGTCAACTGCACGCCCATGCCATGCACATGGCACTCTTCACGAGCGGCGCAGGAGACCCCCAACGGCCCGGTCCGGCACCGGGCCCTGTGCGAGGAGCGCTCTTGAGAACGAAGACCACCGCACACCGCATCAGACGGAAAGCCATAGCGGCCGCGGCCGCGATGCTGATGCCCCTCGGCGCCCTGGTCGCCCTGGCCTCCCCGGCCCAGGCCGCCGAGCAGGCGACCGCCACCTTCTCCAAGCCCTCCGACTGGGGAAGCGGCTTCGAGGGCAAGTGGACGATCAAGAACACCGGTGACACCACCATCAGCAGCTGGACGCTGAAGTGGGACTTCCCCACCGGCACCAAGGTCGGCTCCGCCTGGGACGCCACCGTCACCAACTCCGGCAACACCTACACCGCCAAGAACATGGGCTGGAACGGCACCCTGGCCCCCGGTGCCAGCGTCAGCTTCGGCTTCAACGGCACCGGCACCGGCTCCCCCTCCAACTGCACCGTCAACGGACGCCCCTGCGACGGCTCGGGCGGGGGGAACCCCGAGGACGCCCCGCCCGGCGCACCCGGCACCCCCACCGCGAGCGGCATCACCGACACCTCCGTCAAGCTGAACTGGGGCGCCGCGAGCGACGACAAGGGCATCAAGAACTACGACGTCCTGCGCAACGGCGCCAAGGTCGCCACCGTCACCGGCACCTCGTACACCGACTCCGGTCTGACGGCGGGCACCACCTACACCTACTCGGTGGTGGCGCGCGACACCGCCGACCAGACCGGACCGGCGAGCGGTTCCGTCACCGTCAGGACCACCGGCGGCGACGGCGGGGGCGGCACCCCGGGCCAGTACGTCAACCTGGGGTACTTCACCGAGTGGGGCATCTACGGGCGCAACTACCACGTGAAGGACATCGTCACCTCCGGCTCCGCCGAGAAGCTGACGCACATCAACTACTCCTTCGGCAACGTCCAGGGCGGCAAGTGCACCATCGGTGACGCCTTCGCCGCGACCGACAAGGCCTACACCGCCGAGCAGAGCGTCGACGGCAAGGCCGACACCTGGGACCAGCCGCTGCGCGGCAACTTCAACCAGCTGCTGAAGCTGAAGAAGATGTACCCGCACATCAAGGTCCTGTGGTCCTTCGGCGGCTGGACCTGGTCCGGCGGCTTCCCCGACGCCATGAAGAACCCGGCCGCGTTCGCCAAGTCCTGCAACCAGCTGGTCAACGACCCCCGCTGGCAGGGCCTGTTCGACGGCATCGACCTGGACTGGGAGTACCCCAACGCCTGCGGTCTGACCTGTGACACCAGCGGCCCGGCCGTGATGAAGACCATGGCCCAGGCGTTCCGCGCCGAGTTCGGCAAGCAGCTCGTGACCGCCGCGATCACCGCCGACGCCTCCAGCGGCGGCAAGATCGACTCGGCGGACTACGGCGGCGCGGCCCAGTACCTCGACTGGTACAACGTGATGACGTACGACTACTTCGGCGCCTGGGACAAGACCGGGCCGACCGCCCCGCACTCACCGCTGACGTCGTACGCCGGCATACCGAACCAGGCGTTCAACTCCGACGCCGCGATCCAGAAGCTCAAGGCCAAGGGCGTCCCGGCCAAGAAGCTGCTGCTGGGCATCGGCTTCTACGGCCGCGGCTGGACCGGCGTGACCCAGAAGGAGCCCGGCGGCACCGCCACCGGCGCCGCGCCCGGCAAGTACGAGGCGGGCATCGAGGACTACAAGATCCTCAAGGACCGCTGCCCGGCCAACGGCACCGTCGCCGGCACCGCGTACGCGCACTGCGGCAACGAGTGGTGGAGCTACGACACCCCGGCCACCATCACGGGGAAGATGGACTACGCCAAGAAGCAGAACCTCGGCGGAGCCTTCTTCTGGGAGATCAGCGGGGACACCGCGAACGGCGAGCTGATCACCGCCATCCACAACGGGCTGAACAAGTGACGCCCGGGCGGTGATCCGCCCCACGCACCACCGGAAGTGACAGAACCGGGGAGACGGCCCGTACGCCGTCTCCCCGGTTCGCTGTCCGTGCAAGCCCTCCCCGCACCGGGGCACCCTCAGGCGGCGTTCACCCTCCCCCGGACTCCGTCCGGAGGTACCCCCAGGCACCGGGGGTACCGCTCAGGCGACGTTCACCCTTTGTCCTGGGGGGGCCGCTTCGAGCCAGGCGAGGAAGCCGGTCAGGGCGTCCTCGCTCATCGCCAGCTCCACCCGGGTGCCGCGGTGCGAGCAGGCCAGGATCACCGAGTCCGACAGGAGCGCCAGCTCCTCGTCCCCCTCGGGCCTGCGGCGCTCCAGCACCTCGATCGCCTCCCGCTCCAGCAGCCTGCGCGGCCGCGGCGCGTAGGAGAAGACCCGGAACCACTCGATCCGGTCGCCGCTGTAGCGGGAGACGCCGTACACCCAGCCCTTGCCGCCGGCCTCGGCCCCCTCGCCGGCATCCGGCGCGTTCCACCGCAGACTGCAGTCGAAGGTGCCGCCCGGCCGCTGGATCAGCCGCCGCCGCAGCCCGAAGGCGAACAACCCCAGCAGTACCAGAGCCAGCACCGCCCCGGACAGCACGAGAGCGAGGACCATCTTCACCGACCTCCTCGCCTCGTCCGTCCGTACAGCAGCCAGCAATCACCTCAGCCGCGGACCGCTCCGGAGCGATGCTCCGGTGCGGTCCGCGGCTGAGGCACGTACATGTGCGCGGGTCTCAGCGCGCGCTCGCCAAGGCGGCCCGAAGCCGGATCTCGGCGCGGCGCTCGGCGGCGGCGTCCGCCTCCGACTTCGCCCGCTCCAGCGCGCGCTCGGCACGCTGGACATCGATCTCCTCGGAAAGCTCCGCGATCTCCGCGAGCAGCGACAGCTTGTTGTCCGCGAAGGAGATGAAGCCGCCGTGCACCGCGGCGACGACGGTGCCGCCCCCGCTCTCGCCGGTCGTACGGATCGTCACCGGGCCCGGCTTCAGCACACCGAGCAGCGGCTGGTGGCCGGGCATGACGCCGATATCACCCGACGAGGTGCGCGCGACGACCAGGCTGGCCTCGCCCGACCAGACCTTGCGGTCCGCGGCGACCAACTCGACGTGCAGCTCAGCCACAGTGGCTCCTCGAAACTGGGGTTTTCACAGGATAACGGTGCGCGGGGACGGGGGGCGGGTGGACCCGCCCCCCGTCGTGGGGCGCGGACGTCAGGAGACGCCCAGCTCCTTGGCCTTGGCCTTGAGGTCGTCCAGGCCACCGCACATGAAGAACGCCTGCTCCGGGAAGTGGTCGTACTCGCCGTCGGCGATCGCGTTGAAGGCCGCGATCGACTCGTCCAGCGGAACGTCCGATCCGTCCAGGCCGGTGAACTGCTTCGCCGCGTGGGTGTTCTGCGACAGGAAGCGCTCGATACGGCGGGCGCGGTGGACGACCAGCTTGTCCTCCTCGCCGAGCTCGTCGATACCGAGGATGGCGATGATGTCCTGGAGGTCCTTGTACTTCTGCAGGATCCCCTTGACGCGGGTGGCGCACTGGTAGTGCTCCTGCGAGATGTAGCGCGGGTCCAGGATCCGGGAGGTGGAGTCCAGCGGGTCCACCGCCGGGTAGATGCCCTTCTCCGAGATCGGACGCGACAGAACGGTGGTCGCGTCCAGGTGGGCGAAGGTCGTCGCCGGGGCCGGGTCGGTCAGGTCGTCCGCGGGCACGTAGATCGCCTGCATCGAGGTGATCGAGTGGCCGCGGGTGGAGGTGATGCGCTCCTGGAGGAGGCCCATCTCGTCCGCCAGGTTCGGCTGGTAACCCACCGCGGAGGGCATGCGGCCCAGCAGGGTGGAGACCTCGGAACCGGCCTGGGTGAAGCGGAAGATGTTGTCGATGAAGAACAGCACGTCCTGCTTCTGGACGTCGCGGAAGTACTCCGCCATCGTCAGACCGGCCAGGGCCACGCGCAGACGGGTGCCCGGGGGCTCGTCCATCTGGCCGAAGACCAGCGCGGTCTGCGGGAGAACGCCGGACTCGGCCATCTCCTCGATCAGGTCGTTGCCCTCACGGGTGCGCTCGCCGACGCCGGCGAACACGGAAACGCCCTCGTGCAGCTTGGCCACACGCATGATCATTTCCTGGATGAGGACGGTCTTGCCGACGCCCGCGCCGCCGAACAGACCGATCTTGCCGCCCTTGACGTACGGGGTCAGCAGGTCGACGACCTTCAGGCCGGTCTCGAACATCTCGGTCTTGGACTCGAGCTGGTCGAAGGCCGGGGCCTTGCGGTGGATCTCCCAGCGCTCGGTGACCTCGGACTCGGCCTCCGGCTCGTTCAGGATGCGGCCCAGGGTGTTGAACACCCGGCCCTTGGTGACGTCGCCGACGGGCACGGTGATGCCGTGGCCGGTGTTGGTCACCGGGGCCTGGCGGACCAGGCCGTCGGTCGGCTCCATGGAGATCGCGCGGACCAGGCCCTCGCCCAGGTGCTGGGCGACCTCGAGGGTCAGCGTCTTCTTCGCGCCCTCCTCGGCCGGGTCGGCGACCTCGACGGTCAGCGCGTTGTAGATCTCCGGCATCGCGTCGACGGGGAACTCCACGTCGACGACCGGGCCGATGACCCGCGCGACGCGGCCGGTGGCCACGCCCGCCGCAGCGGTCGGCTCAACAGTGGTGGTCATAGTTGTCAGTCACTCCCCGCAGAAGCGTCGGCCAGCGCGCTGGCACCACCGACGATCTCGCTGATTTCCTGGGTGATGTCGGCCTGGCGGGCCTGGTTGGCAAGCCGCGTGAGCGACTTGATGAGGTCCTCGGCGTTGTCCGTCGCCGACTTCATCGCACGCCGGCGGGCGGCGTGCTCGGAGGCGGCGGACTGGAGCAGCGCGTTGTAGATCCGGCTCTCGACGTACCGCGGCAGCAGTGCGTCCAGAACCTCCTCCGCCGACGGCTCGAAGTCGTACAGCGGGCGGATCCGCTCCTGCTTCTCCACCTGCTGCGTGACCTCGTCGAGGCTGAGCGGCAGCATCCGCTTCTCGACCGGGTTCTGCGTCATCATCGACACGAACTCCGTGAAGACGATGTGCAGCTCGTCCACGCCGCCTTCGGCCGTGTCCCTGCGGACCGCCTCGATCAGCGGCCCGGAGACGGCCTTGGCGTCGGCGTACGACGGCCGGTCGGTGAAGCCCGTCCACGACTGGGCGATCTTCCGGTCGCGGAAGCCGTAGTAGGCCACGCCCTTGCGCCCGATGATGTAGGAGTCGACCTCCTTGCCCTCGGCCCGCAGCCGCTCGGTCAGCCGGTCGGCCGCCTTGATCGCGTTGGCCGAGTAGCCGCCCGCCAGACCGCGGTCGCTCGTGACGAGCAGGACCGCGGCCCGGGCCGGCTTCTCGGTCTCGGTGGTCAGCGGGTGCTGGGTGTCGGAACCGGTGGCGACGGCCGCGACGGCCCGGGTCAGCTCGTCGGCGTACGGAGTCGACGCGGCCACCTGGCGCTGGGCCTTGACGATGCGCGACGCGGAGATCATCTCCATCGCCTTGGTGATCTTCTTGGTCGCGCTGACGGAGCGAATCCGCCGCTTGTAGATCCTGACCTGCGCGCCCATGCTCAGACCTCGCCCAGCAGCTTGCCGTCCGAGGTCTCGAACTGCTTCTTGAAGGAGGCGATGGCGTCCGACAGCGACTGGAGGGTGTCGTCGGACATCTTGCCGCCCTCGCGGATGCCGGTCATCAGGTCCTTGCGCTCGCGGTGCAGGTGCTCCAGCAGGTCGCTCTCGAAGCGCCGGATGTCCTCCACGGGCACGTCGTCCATACGGCCGGTGGTGCCCGCCCAGATGGAGACGACCTGGTCCTCGGTCGGGTACGGCGCGTACTGCGACTGCTTGAGCAGCTCGACCATGCGCTTGCCGCGCTCCAGCGCCGCCTTGGAGGCGTCGTCCAGGTCGGAACCGAAGGCGGCGAACGCCTCCAGCTCGCGGAACTGGGCGAGGTCCACGCGGAGCCGGCCGGAGACCTGCTTCATGGCCTTGTGCTGGGCCGAGCCACCGACTCGGGAGACGGAGATACCGACGTTCAGCGCCGGGCGCTGGCCCGCGTTGAACAGGTCGGACTCCAGGAAGCACTGGCCGTCGGTGATGGAGATGACGTTGGTCGGAATGAACGCCGACACGTCGTTCGCCTTGGTCTCGATGATCGGCAGGCCGGTCATCGAGCCGGCGCCCATCTCGTCCGAGAGCTTGGCGCAGCGCTCCAGCAGCCGGGAGTGCAGGTAGAAGACGTCGCCCGGGTAGGCCTCGCGGCCCGGCGGACGGCGCAGCAGCAGGGACACGGCGCGGTAGGCGTCGGCCTGCTTGGACAGGTCGTCGAAGATGATCAGGACGTGCTTGCCCTGGTACATCCAGTGCTGGCCGATGGCCGAGCCGGTGTAGGGCGCCAGGTACTTGAAGCCCGCCGGGTCGGACGCCGGGGCGGCGACGATGGTGGTGTACTCCAGCGCGCCGTTCTCCTCCAGCGCCGCGCGCACGGAGGCGATGGTGGAGCCCTTCTGGCCGATGGCGACGTAGATGCAGCGGACCTGCTTGTTCGGGTCGCCGGAGCGCCAGTTGTCGCGCTGGTTGATGATCGTGTCGATCGCCAGGGCCGTCTTGCCGGTCTGGCGGTCGCCGATGATCAGCTGGCGCTGGCCGCGGCCGATCGGGGTCATCGCGTCGACGGCCTTGTAGCCCGTCTCCATCGGCTCGTGCACCGACTTGCGCTGCATGACCGTGGGGGCCTGCAGCTCGAGGGCGCGGCGGCCCTCGGTCTCGATCTCGCCGAGGCCGTCGACCGGGTTGCCCAGCGGGTCGACGACACGGCCGAGGTAGCCGTCGCCGACCGCGACGGAGAGGACCTCGCCGGTGCGGCGCACCGTCTGGCCCTCCTCGATGCCGCTGAACTCGCCGAGGACGACCGCGCCGATCTCGCGCTCCTCGAGGTTGAGGGCGAGGCCGAGGGTGCCGTCCTCGAACTTCAGCAGCTCGTTCGCCATGGTCGAGGGAAGACCCTCGACCTTCGCAATGCCGTCACCGGCAAGGCTGACCGTCCCGACCTCTTCGCGCGAGGCCGCGTCCGGCTTGTACGACTGGACGAAGTTCTCCAGCGCGTCCCGGATCTCATCCGGCCGGATCGTGAGCTCCGCCATCTGGGTTCCCTGCTCTCCTTGTTGGGCCCGTATGTGTCTGCTACGGCCCAACTCGGGCCGCCAGTACTGCTTCTTGAGTTGGTGTGGCCTACCGCCTGCGGTGTCCGCCGGCCGTGGGCTCAGCTCGCCATCCGCCGGGTCGCCTCTTCGAGGCGCTCCGAGACGGTGCCGTCGATGATCTCGTCGCCCACCCGCACCCGGATCCCGCCGAGGACCTCCGGGTCCACGTCCAGGTTGAGGTGCATCTCGCGTCCGAAGAGCTTCGCCAGGGCGGCGCCCAGGCGCTGCTTCTGGCGGTCGCTGAGCGGTACGGCCGAGGTGACCACCGCCACCGAGCGGTTGCGACGCTCGGCGGCCAGCCTGGAGAGGGCTTCGAGCCCTCCTTCAAGACTACGTCCACGCGGCTGGCGCACGAGGCGGACGACCAGTCGCTCGGTGGCGGGCCTGGCCCGGCCACCCAGCAGCCGCCGCAGCAGCTCGGTCTTGGCCGCCTTCAGGGCGTCGTCGGTGATCTTGCCGCCGAGAACCGCACGCAGCTCCGGGGAGGAGGCCACCGTCCGGGAGAACCGGAACAGTTCGTCCTCCACGTCGTCCAGCGTGCCGTCGCGCTCGGCCGCGGTGAGGTCTGCGACGTCGGCGAGCTGCTCGACCGCGTCCACCAGGTCGCGCGAACGCGACCAGCGGGAGCGGACCATGCCGGAGACCAGATCGACGGCCTCGCCGCCGACCTGGCCGCCCAGCAGGCGTCCGACCAGCTCGGCCTTGGCCTCGCCGGGCTGCGCCGGGTCGGTCAGGACCCGGCGCAGCGACACCTCGCGGTCGAGCAGCGCGGTGACCGCGGCCAGTTCCTCGGCGAGCCGGGCCGCATCGACGGACGTGGAGTCCGTCAGCGCGTCCAGTCGCTCGCGGGCGGCGGCCAGTGCCTCGCGACTCGCTCCGTTCATCGGGCGGCTCCAGAGGACTCGGCGGAGGCCGCCTTCCCCTCGAGTTCGTCGAGGAAGCGGTCGATCGTGCGGCTCTGCCGGGCGACGTCCTCCAGGGACTCGCCGACCAGCTTGCCGGCCAGGTCGGTGGCGAGCTTGCCCACGTCCTGGCGCAGCGACTGTGCGGCCTGCCGACGGTCGGCCTCGATCTGGGCGTGGCCCGCGGCGATGATCTCCTCACGCTGCCGCTGGCCCTCCTCGCGCATCTCGGCGATGAGCGCGGCGCCCTGCTCCTGCGCCTCCTGGCGCAGGCGCGCGGCCTCGTGACGAGCCTCGGCGAGCTGGACTCGGTACTCCTCGAGCGTCTGCTGCGCCTCGGCCTGAGCAGCCTCGGCCTTCTCGATGCCCCCCTCGATCGCCTCGCGGCGCTCGTCCAGGGCCTTGTTGATGGCCGGGAGGAGCTTCTTGGCGAACACGAAGAAGACGATGCCGAAGGCGATCAGGCCGATGACGACCTCGGGCCAGACCGGAAGCAGCGGGGACTGCGGCTCCGAAGCTGCCAGGTTCATCATGATGGACCTTTCGTCGGTTCCGTTTGCGGCTTCGTCAGAGGATGAACGGGACGACGAAGCCGATCAGCGCCAGGGCCTCGACGACCGCGAAGCCGAGCAGCATGTTCTGGCGGATGAGGCCGGCGGCCTCGGGCTGGCGGGCGATGGCCTGCACACCGTTACCGAAGATGATGCCGATGCCGATACCGGGGCCGATCGCGGCGAGGCCGTAGCCGATGGTGCCGACGTTGCCTTCGACAGCTGCGAGGGTCTCCAGAGCAGACATTCCTTGGGTTCCTTCTCTTGGTGGGCCGGTGGGTGGTTGGTCCACCGGACGTCTGGGGTTGGGCGGGTGGTGGCTGGGCGGGACCGTGGTGCCGGTCCGGTCAGTGCGCCTCTTCCAGTGCCTGGGAGAGGTAGGTGGCGGTCAGCACGGTGAAGACGTAGGCCTGCAGCGCCTGGATGAACAGCTCGAAGACCGTCAGCACCACGGTCATCGCGAACGAGGCGGTCGCGTAGAGGGTGCCGAGGAAGGTGCCGAGCATGTACCAGGTGGCGATCGTGAAGATCAGGATCAGGATGTGGCCGGCGAACATGTTCGCGAAGAGCCGGACCGCCAGCGTGAAGGGCCGCACGAAGATGTTGGAGATGAACTCGATCGGCGTGAGCAGCACGTAGATCGGCTTCGGCAGTCCGCTGGGGACACAGAGGTTGCGGATGCCGCCGACGAATCCGTTCGTCTTGAACGTCACCGTCATGTAGGTGATCCAGACGACGACCGCGAGGCCGGCCGGGTAGGCGATGACCGAGCTGACCGGGAACTGGGCGATGGGGATGATCGCCCAGAGGTTCAGCATCCACACGAAGAAGAACAGCGACACCAGGAGCGGGATGAAGGCGTCGCCCTTCTTCCCCATCACCTCCCGGGCGATGCCCCGGCGCACGAACTCGTACAGCGCCTCGGCGACCATCTGCAGCTTGCCGGGGACCACCTTGGGCTTGGAGAAAGCCGCCCAGAAGAAGGTGAGGATCGCGGCCGTGCCGATGAGCGCGAGGAGCATCGGCTTGTTGAACTCGACCCCGCCGACCTCGAAGATCGGGTCGAAGATGAACGACCACACACTGGGGGCCTGGAAGCCACAGTCCTTGAACAGGTGGCAGTCAACCTCGAAGGCGAGCAACTGGTCACTACTCACCGCGAGCTCCTTCGGTCGGACGCATGGGTACGGCTACCTCGGGGTGTCGGCATGGCGCTGGGCCACGGGGCGGCACTGGACTGGGGTGGGCGGGAAGGAGCCGGCCGGCTATGCGACAGGACGGCCCCGTGAAGAGGCGAGGAGCGTCCGGCGCTGTCCCGCACAGCGCCTTCTCCAAGGCTCGCGGCCCTCTCGGCGTCGGACGATAGCAGCCCGGCGGGTGTGGCTTCCCACCACCCCTGGCCCTGAGCCTTCGCGCTGTTCCGGATCACGCGCGGGATTCCGCGGCGGAGGAGCCCGTGGAGCCCTTGCCTGCCACGGCGGGCTCCACGTACGGGGTCTTGAGCCGGGTCTGCGTCCACGCCTGGGCGGCGAGCCACACCAGGAGACAGGCCAGCACCGTGAAACCGAACACACGGCCGTCCATGAAGGTGGCGTCCCGCAGGAGCTTCATCACCACGAACATGGCGATCACCTGGGTCGTGTAGACCAGGAACCCCGCCCCGAGGAGGAGTTCGGGCCACTGCCGTCCGATCCGGCCGAGCACATGGAGCCCCGCGCCGAAGAACGCGAGGACTACCACGGTGCCGAGGCCTGCTCCCAGGGCGCCCTCGCCTCCCGAGACGACCGCGCCGGCGATCACGCCGACCAGGCCGGCACCGGCTGAGGGAATCGCGGCGCCACGAAGGATCCGGGCGTCGTTCGACTGCATAAACGCTGCTCCAGCGGGGTGGTCTACGGGGGACGGTGCGTGACCTTCGAAAGCGGTGGTCGCCCGGCGGCACGGACTCGCGGATCGGGGCACTGGAGGCCACCGGCCTTCTCGCCGGACTCGTGAACGGTATCACAAACTATTTGATGAGGTCTTTACCTAGTTCGTGTGCGGACTGTCACACGAGCGGGTCAGCCGGCGGTGCTCCGCGATGACGAACGGCGGCGGGACTGCTATGAGCGGTTGTCGGCCGTGGGACGGCCGTCGCCCACCAGGCGATCGTACTCGCCGAGCGCCGTCGCCCCCGCGGGCCGCCGCCCGGCCTCCGGGCCGGTCCGCGCGGCACCCTCGTCCGCGCCGCCCGCCTCTCCCCCGGGCCGCTGCGCCGGCCCGCGCCGGGAGCGGTAGCGCGGCGGCACGAGCCGCTGCGCCCAGTGCGGCACCCTCGGGGTGAACCGGGGCAGCAGCAGGATCACCAGCCCCACCGCGCTCAGCAGCACGATCGCGAGCACGATGACCAGGCTGGAGGAGCGCACCGAGAAGGCCACCGCGCCGAAGGCGATCAGCGCCGACCAGAAGTACATGATCAGCACCGCGCGGCTGTGGGAGTGGCCGATCTCCAGCAGCCGGTGGTGCAGGTGGCCGCGGTCGGCGGCGAACGGAGACTGGCCCCGCCAGGTGCGCCTCACGACCGCCAGCACCAGGTCGGCGATGGGCACCGCGATGATCGTCAGCGGCAGCAGCACCGGCATGTAGACCGGCACCATCGTCTGGACCGTGGTCTTGACCGAGCCGGTGGTGTCGGTGATGACGTCCGGGTCGACCTGCCCGGTGATGGAGACCGCCCCGGCGGCCAGCACCAGGCCGATGAGCATCGACCCGGAGTCGCCCATGAAGATCCGCGCGGGGTGCATGTTGTGCGGCAGGAAGCCCAGGCACATGCCCATCAGGACGGCGGCGAAGAGCGTCGCGGGGGCCGCGGCCTCGATGCCGTAGCCGTACCAGATCCGGTAGGCGTACATGAAGAACGCCGCGGCCGCGATGCCGACCATGCCGGAGGCCAGGCCGTCCAGGCCGTCGACGAAGTTGACCGCGTTGATGGTGACGACGACCACCGCCACCGTCAGCAGCGTGCCCTGCAGCGGGGTCAGCGCGACGTTGCCCACGCCCGGCACCGGCAGCCACAGGATCGTCAGGCCCTGCCAGACCATCACGCCCGCGGCGATCATCTGGCCGCCGAGCTTGATCAGCGCGTCCACGCCCCACTTGTCGTCCAGGACGCCCAGCAGCCAGATGAGACCGGCGCCGGCCAGCAGCGCGCGGGGCTCGTCGGAGAGCCGGAAGACGTCGCCGACGTTGGTGAGCTGGGAGGCCGCCAGCAGACCCGCGCACAGCCCGCCGAACATGGCGATGCCGCCGAGCCGGGGCGTCGGTTCGCGGTGCACGTCGCGGGCCCGGATCTCGGGCATCGCGCCCGCCGCGATCGCGAACTTCCTCACCGGGCCGGTGAGGAGGTAGGTGACCGCGGCCGTGACGCACAGCGTCAGCAGGTATTCACGCACGGATTCCCCAGAACTCTCGCGGGCTCACCGGGCTCACGCCCGGGACACCACACCTTAGACAACGGCCCGGTGCCGGCGGTTGCGCGCCCGGCACCGTCCGGTACGGTCTCACGCCCGCGCCGGGACCCCCGTCAGGGCCGTGACCACCGGATCCAGGGCCGCGTTGATCTCCTCGCCGACACTGCGGAAGTACGTGATGGGGGCGCCGTAGGGATCGTAGACCTCGTCGGCCTCCGCGCTGGGCGCCAGCAGCCAGCCGCGCAGCGCAGCGGCGGCCCGCACCAGGGCGCGGGCGCGCTCGACGACCCCGCCGTCGGCGTCGGGTCCGGGCAGGGTGGCGGGGTCGATGGCCCGCACCAGACGGGTGAACTCCTTGAGCGTGAAGGTGCGCAGTCCCGCCGAGTGCCCCATGGAGATCACCTGCGCCCGGTGGTCGCGGGTGGCGGTCAGCACCAGGTCGGCTCTGATGACGTGCTCGTCCAGCAGTTCGCGGCCGAGGAAGCCGGACGGGTCCGCGCCGTACTCCAGCAGGACCTCCGCCGCGTGCTCCTCCATCGGCGCGCCCTCGTGCCCCCACGTCCCCGCGCTCTCCACCACCAGCCCGCCGGCCCGCTCGTCGCCGAGTCTGGCCACCAGGGCATGCCGGGTCAGCCGCTCGGTGATGGGCGAGCGGCAGACGTTTCCGGTGGAGACGTGGAGGATGCGGAAGACCGGTATGCCATGCTCCTCGGACGCCCCGGCGGGCGGGGTCAACTGGCGACCTCGAGGTCGGGTACGACCTTGCGCAGCTCCTCCGCGCTGATCGCGCCCGCGCGCAGCAGCCTGGGCGCCGGGCCGGTGACGTCGACGATCGAGGAGGGCACCGAGTCGGGGGTGGGGCCGCCGTCGAGGTAGACGGCGACGGAGTCGCCCAGCATCTCCTGGGCGGCGTCGCAGGTCTGCGGGGCCGGGTGCCCGGTGAGGTTGGCCGACGACACCGCCATCGGGCCGGTCTCGGTCAGCAGCTCGATCGCCACCGGGTGCAGCGGCATGCGGACGGCGACCGTGCCGCCGGTCTCGCCCAGATCCCAGGTCAGCGACGGCTGGTGGCGGGCGATGAGGGTGAGCGCGCCGGGCCAGAAGGCGTCCACCAGTTCCCACGCCTGCTCGGAGAAGTCGGTGACCAGGCCGTGCAGGGTGTTCGGGGAGCCGATCAGGACGGGTGAGGGCATGCCGCGCCCGCGTCCCTTGGCCTCCAGCAGGTCGCCGACGGCCTCCGGGGTGAAGGCGTCGGCGCCGATGCCGTAGACGGTGTCCGTGGGCAGCACGACGAGTTCGCCTCGGCGGACCGCCGAGGCTGCCTCGCGCAGGCCGGTCGCGCGGTCGGTCGCGTCGGAGCAGTCGTAACGCCGTGCCATTTACGGCACCTCCCTGCGTGCTGTGGCAAAACGGGGCCGGTTGTTGAGGTCGGGGTGGTCTGCGGCGTCCGCCCAGCCGCGGTCCTCGGTGAAGATCCAGGGGACCTGGCCGCCCTGGGTGTCGGCGTGCTCGACGACGACCAGGCCGCCGGGGCGCAGCAGGCGGTGCGCGGTGCGTTCGATGCCTCGGATGACGTCCAGTCCGTCCTCGCCCGAGAACAACGCCATCTGCGGGTCGTGGTCACGTGCCTCGGGGGCGACGTACTCCCACTCGGTGAGCGGGATGTAGGGGGGGTTGGAGATGACGAGGTCGACCTGGCCGTCCAGCTCGGGCAGTGCGGTCAGGGCGTCGCCGTGGTGCAGGGTGACGCGGGAGCCCTCGGTGTTCCTGCGGGCCCACTCCAGCGCGCCCTCGTCCAGTTCCACGGCGTGCACGCGCGAGCGCGGCACCTCCTGGGCGAGCGCGAGCGCGATGGCTCCGGAGCCGGTGCACAGATCGACGATCAGGGGCTCGGCGACGTCCATGGCGCGCACGGCGTCTATCGCCCAGCCGACCACCGACTCGGTCTCGGGGCGCGGCACGAACACCCCCGGGCCCACCTGGAGTTCCAGATAGCGGAAGAAGGCCCGGCCGGTGATGTGCTGGAGCGGTTCGCGGGCCTCGCGGCGGGCGACGGCCTCCCAGTAGCGGGCGTCGAAGTCGGCGTCGGCGACGCGGTGCAGCTCCCCGCGCCTGACGCCGTGCACGTACGCCGCCAGCTCCTCCGCGTCGAAGCGCGGGGAGGGCACTCCGGCGTCGGCGAGCCGCTGGGTGGCCTGGGCCACCTCGGCGAGCAGTACGTTCACGTTCCTCGTCCTCCACCCGTCCCTGCGCGCCCCGCCCCGGGGCGCCGCACGGTTACTGAGCCGCGGCCAGCTTGGCCGCGGAGTCGGCGTCCACGCACGCCTGGATCACCGCGTCCAGGTCGCCGTCCAGCACCTGGTCCAGGTTGTACGCCTTGAAGCCCACCCGGTGGTCCGAGATCCGGTTCTCCGGGAAGTTGTAGGTGCGCACCCGCTCCGACCGGTCCACCGTACGCACCTGGCTGCGGCGTGCGTCGGAGGCCTCCCTCTCCGCCTCCTCCTGGGCCGCCGCCAGCAGACGGGCGCGCAGGATGCGCAGCGCCTGCTCCTTGTTCTGCAGCTGGCTCTTCTCGTTCTGGCAGGAGACGACGATGCCGGTGGGCACGTGGGTGATGCGGACGGCGGAGTCGGTGGTGTTCACGGACTGGCCGCCGGGGCCGGAGGAGCGGTAGACGTCGATCCGCAGGTCGCCGGGGTTGATCTCGACGTCGACGTCCTCGGCCTCGGGCAGGACGAGGACGCCCGCGGCGGAGGTGTGGATGCGGCCCTGGGACTCGGTGGCGGGCACCCGCTGGACGCGGTGGACGCCGCCCTCGTACTTCAGCCGGGCCCACACGCCCTGGCCGGGCTCGGTGGCGTTCTTGGTCTTCACCGCGACCTGGACGTCCTTGTAGCCGCCGAGGTCGGACTCGTTGGCCTCGATGACCTCGGTCCTCCAGCCCTGCCGCTCGGCGTAGCGCAGGTACATGCGCAGCAGGTCGCCGGCGAACAGCGCGGACTCCTCGCCGCCCTCGCCCGCCTTGATCTCCAGGATGACGTCCTTGTCGTCGCTGGGGTCGCGCGGGACGAGCAGCAGCCGCAGCCGCTCGGTGAGCTCCTCGCGGCGGGCCTCCAGCTCCTTGACCTCGGCGGCGAAGTCCGGGTCGTCGACGGCCAGCTCGCGGGCGGTGGCGATGTCGTCGCCGGTGCGCTTCCAGTCGTGGTAGGCACCCACGATCGGGGTCAGCTCGGCGTAGCGCTTGCCCAGTCTGCGGGCGTTGGCCTGGTCCGCGTGGACGGCGGGATCGGCGAGCCGCTTCTCGAGGTCGGCGTGCTCACCGATCAGTTCCTCGACCGCCTCGAACATCGTTGAGTCCTTCGTGTGGAGAGAGGGCTGCCGGGACGGCAAAACGCCGGTCCGGCCCTCCCTGGGGGACGGCCGAGGACCGGCGTTCGGGGTCGCTACTTCTTGTTCCTCGACCCGGCGTTCTTGCCGAAGCGGGCCTCGAAGCGGGCCACGCGGCCACCGGTGTCGAGGATCTTCTGCTTGCCCGTGTAGAACGGGTGGCACGCGGAGCACACGTCGGCACGGATGGTGCCGTCGGTGACGGTGCTACGGGTGGTGAAGGAGTTTCCGCAGGTGCAGCTGACCTGGGTCTCCACGTACTCCGGGTGGATGTCGCGCTTCAAGGTCTCTCCTAGGTATCGGGAGGGTTCCGGGTCGCACCGGCTCCTCGCGCCCGATGGGCGGGCTGCGGGGATGTCTGCCCGCGCGTGAACCGGGACCGACGCACCAGTCTGCCACTACTGGCCGCACCTCCCAAAACCAGGTGGCGGCGGATGCTATTCCCCGGCCTCCCGGCCTCCCGGCCTCCCCGGCCTACTCGGCCTCCACCGCTTCCCCGGCCTCCGCGGCCTCCTGGGCCGCGGACCCCTTGGTGACGGAGTCGGGAATCGGCCGGTCCGCCTTGAGCGCGTCCCAGATCCGCTCCGCCTGCACCCCGATCGGCACCACCCGGTTGGGGTCGGCGGAGGAGTAGCGCACCGGCAGGGTGACCGTCTGGATGTCCTCGGATCCGATGTCCTTCACGGCCCTGGCCAGGCCGGCCAGGTCGGAGGCCGACGCCAGGGCCGCGTCGGTGGTGAGGTGGGAGGTGACGGTGTCGAGGAGGTCGTAGGTCTTCTTGGGGTCGGAGAACACCCCGACCTCCCCCACCCGGTCGGCGAAGGCCCCGACGAAGGCGTGCTGGAGCTTTATGCGGCCCAGGTCGCTGCCGTTGCCCACGCCCTTGCGGGTGCGGACCAGGCCCAGGGCCTGCTCCCCGTCCAGGGTGTGGCGTCCCGGCTCCAGGCTCAGCCGGCTGTCGTCGTCCTCGATCGGCTCGGTGACGGTGATCTCCACCCCGCCCAGTTCGTCGACCACCTTCTTGAAGCCCGTGAAGTCGAGTTCCACGTAGTGGTCCATGCGGATGCCGGTCATCGACTCGACCGTCTTGACGGTGCAGGCGGGGCCGCCGATCTCGTACGCCTGGTTGAACATCGCGCGCCGGGCGGCGGGCGCCGTGCCGCCGCCGGTCTTCTCGCACTCGGGCCGATCGACGAGGGTGTCGCGGGGGATGGAGACGACGGACGCCCGGTCGTGGGCCTTGTTGACGTGGACGATCATCGCGGTGTCGGAGCGGGCGGTGCCGTCGTCGCGGCCGTAGCGGGAGTTGTTCCCCGAGCGGGTGTCGGAGCCGAGGAGGAGGATGTCCAGCGTGCCGTCGGGGACGTCCGCGGGCCGGTCGGGGCCCAGGACGGAGTCGATGTCGACGCCGGCGATGTTGCCGTCGATCCTGAGGTAGAAGAGCCCGAGTCCGGCCCCGGCCAGCACGAGGGCGCCGACCGTGGCCCACACGGCCGCGTACAGCCCCCTGCGCCGCCGCGGGCGCGGGCTTCGGCGCTCCTGCCCACCGCTCTCCCCACCGCCGGTGGTGGTGTCCTCGTCCGCCATGTCGTTCCTCGTCTGCCGTACGTCTCCCCTGCCGTGTGGGGCTGCCGCGGGGCCGTCCGGCGCCGTGGGAGCCGCCGGGCCGGGCCGGACGGACGGCGGTCGGCGAGGGACTTCCTCTCCACTTGCGACGACGTACCCCCGTCGGGCCTGATCACTCCGCGCCTCCCTCCGGGGCGGGCCGGACGGGCGCGGCGGCGGCCGGTGGCACGGCGCCCGGCACCGCGGTGACACACGGCGAGGGCCGCCCCACCGTGTGCGGTGGGGCGGCCCTCGCCGTGCCGTGCTGCCGTGTCGTGCCGGCGCAGATCAGTCGCCGTTGCCGGGTGCCGGCGTCGTCTTCTGGATCTGCATCAGGAACTCGGCGTTCGACTTCGTCTGCTTCATCTTGTCCAGCAGCAGCTCGATGGCCTGCTGCTGGTCCAGCGCGTGCAGGACGCGCCGCAGCTTCCAGACGATGCCCAGCTCCTCGGCGCCCATCAGGATCTCCTCCTTGCGGGTGCCGGACGCGTCGACGTCCACCGCCGGGAAGATCCGCTTGTCGGCGAGCTTCCGGTCGAGCTTGAGCTCCATGTTGCCGGTGCCCTTGAACTCCTCGAAGATGACCTCGTCCATCCGCGAGCCGGTCTCGACCAGCGCGGCGGCCAGGATCGTCAGGGAGCCGCCGTCCTCGATGTTCCGCGCGGCGCCGAAGAACTTCTTCGGCGGGTAGAGCGCGGTGGAGTCGACACCACCGGACAGGATGCGGCCCGAGGCGGGGGCGGCCAGGTTGTACGCGCGGCCCAGGCGGGTGATGTTGTCCAGCAGCACCACCACGTCGTGGCCGAGCTCCACCAGCCGCTTGGCCCTCTCGATGGCCAGCTCGGCGATGGTGGTGTGGTCCTCGGCGGGGCGGTCGAAGGTCGAGGAGATGACCTCGCCCTTGACCGACCGCTGCATGTCGGTGACCTCCTCCGGCCGCTCGTCCACGAGCACGACCATCAGGTGGCACTCGGGGTTGTTGCGGGTGATGGAATTGGCGATCGACTGCAGGACCGTGGTCTTGCCCGCCTTCGGCGGGGCCACGATCAGGCCGCGCTGCCCCTTGCCGATGGGCGAGACCAGGTCGATGATCCGCGAGGTGAGGTGGTTCGGCTCGGTCTCCAGCCGCAGCCGCTCCTGCGGGTACAGCGGGGTGAGCTTGCCGAACTCGGGCCGGCCCTTGCCGCTCTCGGGCGACATGCCGTTCACCGAGTCCAGGCGGACCAGCGCGTTGAACTTCTCGCGCCGCTCGCCCTCGCGCGGCTGGCGGACCGCGCCGGTGACGTGGTCGCCCTTGCGCAGGCCGTTCTTGCGGACCTGGGCCAGGGAGACGTACACGTCGTTCGGGCCGGGCAGGTAGCCGGAGGTGCGCACGAACGCGTAGTTGTCGAGGATGTCCAGGATTCCGGCGACCGGGATCAGGACGTCGTCCTCGGAGATCTGCGGCTCGGCGGCGAAGTCGTCGCGGCCCCGGCGGCCCCGGCGGTCGCGGTAGCGGCCCCGGCGCCCGCGGCGGCCGCCCTCGAAGTCGTCGTCGCGGTCGCCGCGGCTGTCACGGTCACCGCGGTTGTCGCCGCGGCCCTGGCGGTTGCCGCCGTCCTGGCGGTTGCCGCCGTCCTGGCCCTGCTGCTGGCCGCCGTCCTTGTTGCGGCGGTCGCGGTCGCGCTGGCGGCCCTTGCCCTGACGGTCGCCGCCCTTGTCCTGCTGCTTGTCCTGCTTGCCGCCGTCGCCCCTGCCCTCGGCGGGCCTGTCCTCGGCGGTCTCGGCGGCGGCCGGGGTCTCGGCGCCCCTGCCCTCGCTCTTGCCGCCGCGGCGACGGCGCTCACCGGCGGGCTCGTCGCTGACGGGCTGGCCGGGGATGTCGATCTGCTGCTGAGCGGCCTCACCGGCGCCCTCGGCGCTCTCGCCCGTGCGCGCCTTGGAGGTCGCGCGGCGGCGCGGCTTGCTCTCGGCGGGGGCGGCCGGGGCCTCGGCAGCGGCGGCGGGGGCGGAGCCCGAGCCGTTCTCGGCCTGCTTGGCCCGGATCGTCTCGATCAGCTGGCTCTTGCGCATCCGCGCCGTGCCCTTGATACCGAGACCGGAGGCGACTTGCTGCAGTTCGGCGAGAACCATGCCCTCGAGGCCCGTGCCGGAGCGGCGACGCCTGGGGGCGGTACCGGATGCGGGCGCGGCAGGGGCGTCCGTGGCGGGCGCGGCGGCTTCGGCGGCGTCCACGCCCATCAGATCGGTGGTATCGCTCACGAAGGGTCCTTCCCTGGAGCGGGCGTCGGCCTGTCTGGCTCGGCGACCGGTTGTGCTGTCCGGCTGCGGTCTTCGTCTCGACCGGGCCGGGGCGGTGGTTCCGCCCGGATGTACGGCGGAGGAATCAGTACATAGTCAATACACGGTGTGGCGTGAGGGGATGACGTGCGTCAATCACGCCGTTCCGGAGCGAGCTCGACACTGCTCGGCAGGCTGCTCAGGCAGTTCTGGAGGCTCCCGGAAGAAGGAGTGGCCCCTTATGGGACTGTACCCATGGGATCACGGAGAGCACCGCACCGCCCTCGGGTCGTCCCAGGAGGCTGCGAGTGCAGACTTGAGGTTAACACTACCGGACCCAACAAACATTCCCCCTCTCCAAGGCCCGCATTCGTGTCACCGGCCCGTGCCGGCCAGCGGCAGCACACCGGCTCCCGCCGTGTCGAGGGACAGCCGGTTGGCCGCCCATCCGTCGCCCGCCAGTCGCGCGACCTTGTCGGCCGTGGCGTCCTGCGCCAGTGCCAGGACCGTGGGTCCGGCGCCCGAGATGACGGCGGGCACCCCGTCGGCGCGCAGCCGGTGCACCAGTTCCACGCTCTCCTCCATCGCGGGGGCGCGGTACTCCTGGTGGAGCCGGTCCTCGGTGGCGGGCAGCAGGAGTTCGGGGCGGCGGGTCAGCGCCTCGACGAGCAGGGCGGCGCGGCCCGCGTTCGCGGCGGCGTCCACGTGCGGGACGGTGCGGGGCAGCAGCCCGCGGGCGGTCTCGGTGAGCACCGGCCGGTCGGGGACGAAGACCACCGGGACGACGGTGGGGTCCGGGTCCATCCTTATCGCCCGCGCGGCGCCGCCGTCGGTCCAGGCGAGGGTGAAGCCGCCGAGCAGGCAGGCCGCCACGTTGTCGGGGTGCCCCTCTATCTCCGTGGCCAGCTCCAGCAGGGCGGTGTCGTCGAGTTTCTCGGCGCCGCCGGTGGTCACCGCGCGGGCGGCGATGATGCCCGCGCAGATGGCCGCGGAGGAGGAGCCCAGGCCGCGGCCGTGCGGGATGCGGTTGGCGCAGACGACCTCCAGGCCGCGCGGCTGGCCGCCCAGCAGGTCGAAGGCCGTGCGCAGGGAGCGTACGAGCAGGTGGCTCTCGTCGCGGGGCAGGGTGTCGGCGCCCTCGCCGGCGATGTCGATGTGCAGTCCGGAGTCGGCGACGCGGACCACGACGTCGTCGTACAGCCCGAGGGCCAGACCGAGGGCGTCGAAGCCGGGACCGAGGTTTGCGCTGGTGGCGGGGGTGCGCACCCGGACGGCGGCGGCGCGGAACGCGGGACCGGCCATCGCTCGTTGACTCTCCTTGGTGTGACTGTCCTGGGGGACTGCGGGGACTGTGCTGCTCGGATGCTCGGTCGGATGTGCGGGCGGACGCCGGTCCGGTGCGGGTCGCGGACGCGCTGCGCGACGTCCTGGGCAACCGCGGCTGGGAGCCGGACCGGTCCACTGACCTCTGGCACATGCCGTGTGACAGGTCGGGACGTACTCCCACCCTATCGAAGGACGGTTCGGTGGCGGTACAGGGCGTACGGGAGGCGCACGATGCGTGTCGCGCGCCGCCGGTGCGCCCCCGTGCCGGGCGCGTGCCCACCAGGGGCCGCGCCCGGCGCGGGGGCGTCACACCCCCCGCGCCCTCACACCAGGCCGAGGCGCTCGGCCGCGGCGTCCGCGTCGACGGGGACGACGGTCGGCTGGGGAGCGCCCTGCACGGCCCAGTCCGGGTCCTTCAGCCCGTTGCCCGTGACGGTGCAGACGATCCGCTGGCCGGGGTCGACCTTCCCCTGCTCGGCCGCCTTGAGCAGGCCGGCGACCGAGGCGGCCGAGGCCGGCTCGACGAAGACGCCCTCCTGTGCGGCCAGCAGCCGGTAGGCGGACAGGATCTGACGGTCGGTCACCTCGTCGATGAGGCCGCCGGACTCGTCGCGGGCCGCCTCCGCGTACTCCCAGGAGGCCGGGTTGCCGATGCGGATGGCGGTGGCGATGGTGCGCGGGTCCTTGACCGGCTCGCCCCGCACGATGGGCGCCGAGCCGGATGCCTGGAAGCCCCACATGCGCGGTGTGCGGGAGGCGTGGACCCCGCCGTCGGGGCCGGGCGCGGCGTACTCCCGGTAGCCCCTCCAGTAGGCGGTGATGTTGCCCGCGTTGCCGACCGGCAGGACATGGATGTCGGGGGCGTCGCCGAGCATGTCGACGACCTCGAACGCGGCGGTCTTCTGGCCCTCGATCCGCACCGGGTTGACCGAGTTGACCAGCGCCACCGGGTAGTTGTCCGACAGCCCGCGCGCCAGGGTCAGGCAGTCGTCGAAGTTGCCGTCGACCTGGAGGATGCGGGCGCCGTGCACCAGCGCCTGGCCCATCTTGCCCATCGCGATCTTGCCCTGCGGCACCAGCACCGCGCAGACCATCCCCGCGCGCACCGCGTAGGCGGCGGCCGAGGCGGAGGTGTTGCCGGTGGAGGCGCAGATGACGGCCTTCGCGCCCTCCTCCTTCGCACGGCTGATGGCCATCGTCATCCCGCGGTCCTTGAAGGATCCGGTGGGGTTGGCGCCCTCGACCTTGAGGTGGACCTCGCAGCCGGTGCGCTCGGAGAGCACCTGTGCCGGCACGAGCGGAGTACCGCCCTCGCGCAGGGTGACGACGGGGGTGTCGTCGGTGACCGGAAGCCGGTCGCGGTACTCCTCGATGATGCCCCGCCACTGGTGGGTGCCGGACATTCGAGGAGTACTGGTGCCAGGACTGGCGGTGGTGGCGGTCATCTCTCTCATTCCCCTTCGACCCGCATGGTGCTCGCGACACCCCGTACGGTGTCCAGTCTGCGCAGCGCCTCGACGGTCGCCGACAGCGCCGCGTCGGAGGCACGGTGGGTGACGACGACCAGCGACGCACCGTCGCCGGGGCCGTCCATGCCCTGCTGGCGCACGGTGTCGATGGAGACCCCGTGCTCGGCGAAGACGGTGGCGCACTGGGCGAGGACGCCCGGTTTGTCGGCGACGTCCAGGCTGATGTGGTAGCGGGTGACCACCTCGCCCATCGGGCTCACCGGGAGCTGGGCGTAGGCGGACTCCCCCGGCCCGCGGGCGCCGGCCAGCCTGTTGCGGCAGACGGCGACCAGATCGCCCAGCACCGCCGAGGCGGTGGGCGCGCCCCCCGCGCCGGGCCCGTAGAACATCAGCTGACCGGCGGCCTCCGCCTCGACGAAGACCGCGTTGTACGCCTCGCGGACGGAGGCGAGCGGGTGGGTCAGCGGGATCATCGCCGGGTGGACTCGGGCGGTGACCGACCGCCCGTCGGCGGCGCGCTCGCAGATGGCCAGCAGCTTGACCGTGCAGCCCATGCGCCGCGCGGAGGCGATGTCGGCGGCGGTGACCTCGGTCAGCCCCTCGCGGTGCACGTCGTCCAGGCGGACACGGGTGTGGAAGGCGATACCGGCCAGGATCGCGGCCTTGGCGGCGGCGTCGAAGCCCTCGACGTCGGCGGTCGGGTTGGCCTCGGCGTATCCCAGGGCGGTGGCCTCGTCCAGCGCCTCGGAGTACCCGGCGCCGGTGGAGTCCATCCGGTCGAGGATGAAGTTGGTGGTGCCGTTGACGATGCCCAGGACGCGGTTGACCTTGTCGCCGGCCAGGGACTCGCGCAGCGGGCGCACCAGCGGGATCGCGGCCGCGGCGGCGGCCTCGTAGTAGAGGTCCACCCCGTGTTTCTCGGCCGCCTCGTGGAGGGCCGGGCCGTCCTCGGCCAGCAGCGCCTTGTTCGCGGTGACCACACTGGCGCCGTGCTCGAAGGCGGTGTTGATCAGGGTGCGGGCCGGCTCGATGCCGCCGATGACCTCGATGACCACGTCGATGTCCTCGCGGGCGGCCAGGGCGGCGGCGTCGGTGGTGACCAGCTCGGGCGCTATGCCCTCGCGGACCCTCCCGGGGCGGCGGACGGCGACCCCGGCCAGTTCGACCGGGGCCCCGATCCGGGCGGCGAGGTCCTCCGCGTGCGTCGTCATGATGCGCGCCACCTCTGAGCCGACGACCCCACAGCCCAGCAGCGCCACCTTCAGCGGACGCGTACGCATCATCAGACCTCGCTTCTTCACAGTCCTGTGGACTCAAGTCTCACGCACGGGTGGCCGGATCCCCCGCCACATCCAGCATGCGAGACGTCGTCCTCTCCTTTTGAGACGACCCGGTCAGGGCCGCCGTCCGGACGGCCGGTCTCCGTCCGGCCGTCCGGTACCGCCCGGCGTCGGCCGGCATCGGCCTGCGCCGGGCGGTGCCGGCCTGCGTCGGCCGGCCTCAGCCGACGTCCAGGCCGAGCAGGTCCTCCTCCGTCTCGCGCCGCACGATCACCCTGGCCCTCCCGCCCGAGACCGCCACCACCGGCGGCCGCAGGGCGTGGTTGTAGTTGCTCGCCATGGACCGGCAGTAAGCGCCGGTGGCCGGGACGGCGAGCAGGTCGCCGGGGGCCAGGTCGGCGGGGAGGAAGGCGTCGCGCACCACGATGTCGCCGCTCTCGCAGTGCTTGCCGACCACGCGCGAGAGCATCGGCGCGGCGTCGGAGGTGCGGGAGACCAGCGCCACGGAGTACTCGGCGTCGTACAGCGCGGTGCGGATGTTGTCGGACATGCCGCCGTCCACGCTGACGTAGGTGCGCAGGCTCTGCAGCTCCTTGACGGTGCCCACCTCGTAGAGGGTGAACGTCGTCGGGCCGGCGATGGCCCGGCCCGGCTCCACCGAGAGCCGCGGCACGGCCAGCCCGGCGGCCCGGCACTCGTGGGCGACGATCTCGTGCAGCGACTTGGCGATCTCGTGGGGCTCGCGCGGGTCGTCGTCGGGGGTGTAGGCGATGCCCAGACCTCCGCCGAGGTCGATCTCGGGCAGCTCCACCCCGTGCTCGTCGCGGACCTCGGTCAGCAGCTGCACCACGCGGCGCGCGGCGACCTCGAAGCCGGCCATGTCGAAGATCTGCGAGCCGATGTGGGAGTGGATGCCCACCAGCTCCAGGCTGTCCAGCTTCAGCACCCGCCGCACCGCCTCGGCGGCCTGCCCGTCGGCGAGCGCGAGCCCGAACTTCTGGTCCTCGTGGGCGGTGGCGATGAACTCGTGGGTGTGCGCCTCCACGCCCACCGTCACCCGGATCTGCACCCGCTGGCGCCTGCCGAGCCGCTCGGCGATGTGCGCGACGCGGGCGATCTCCTGGAAGGAGTCCAGCACGATCCGGCCGACCCCGGCCTCCACGGCCCGCTCGATCTCGGCGGTGGACTTGTTGTTGCCGTGCAGCGCGATGCGCTCGGCGGGCATCCCGCCGGCGAGCGCGGTGGCCAGCTCGCCACCGGAGCAGACGTCGAGGTTGAGGCCCTCCTCGGTCAGCCAGCGCACCACCGCGCGGCACAGGAACGCCTTCCCGGCGTAGAACACGTCGGCCTCGTCGCCGAATGCCTCGCGCCAGGCCCGGCAGCGGGCCCGGAAGTCGTCCTCGTCCAGGACGTAGGCCGGGGTGCCGAACTCCTCGGCCAGCGCGACGACGTCCAGCCCTCCGACGGTGGTCACCCCCCGCTCGTCGCGGGCGACGGTACGGGCCCACACGCGCGGGTCGAGGGCGTTGAGGTCGGCGGGCGGCGGGGTGTAGTGGCCCTCGGGCAGGACGTCGGCGTGGCGGGGCCCGGCGGGGTGTGCGGAACGGCTCATGATCGCTTCGTGATCTCCATCACAGATGTACGGGTGCGGTGACGCCCAGTCGGGACAGGCCGCCGGCCAGCACCGCCCCGGCGGCCTGGGCGAGGGCCAGCCGGGCCCGGTGGGCGGCCAGGGGTTTCCGCTCTCCGGCGGGCAGCACGGACCCGTGTATGCCGAGGAGGCCGTCGGCGACCGTTCCCAGGTGGCGGGCGAGCCGGCCGGGGTCTCCCAGCGCGGCGATCCGCTCGTACTCGGCCAGCGCACCCAGCAGGTCCGCCTCGCGCGGCGCGTCGTAGGCGTACCCGCCGGCCCCCGCCTCGGGGGCGAAGCCCAGGGCGCGCGCCCCGCGCAGCAGCGCCCGGGAGCGGGCGTGGGCGTACTGGACGAGGAAGAGGGGGTTGGACTCGCGCTGCTCCAGCAGCCCGGGACCGGGCTCCTCACCGGTGGCGGCGGCCCAGTTGCGGATGTCGCGGGCGGGGTCGGTGCGCTCCGCCGCCGCGTACCCCCCGCAGCGCGCCGCCAGGGCCCCCACCAGTTCCGCGCGGGCCCCGCCCGCCACGGTGATGTTGAGGAACCCGGGACCGGCGACCGCCACCTCGGCGATGCCCTCCTCGCGCGCCAGCCGCTCCCGCAGGACCTCGGCGACGCCCCGGGCGGGCCGCCCGGTGACGGCGGCCAGCCGCAGCGCGGCGTTGGTGGCGTAGTCCCCGCAGCCAGGCCGCGGCGGACGCCCCACGGTGATCCGCTCCGGCAGCCCGTCCAGCGCCTCCAGCGCGCCCGGGGACAGCTCGCCCAGCGCGCCGTCGCCGGCCGCGCGGCGCACGGTGCGCAGCACGGTGCGCGAGAGCTGGGCGGGAGTCACGCGTCAAGGGTATGGGAGAGGGGGTGGAGGTGCGCGAACGCGTTCCGAAGGATGACACGCACCTCACACCGGTCCGTGCCCACCGCCCCGTCCCGCGGGCTCATCCCGCCCGCCCCGGCCGCCGTGTCACCCCGGCTGCCGTACGACGGGCTCCGTCCCGCACGCCCCGCCGTCACCGCGCCCGCCGGCGGCCAGCCGCCGCACCGTCCGCACCAGTTCCACCGGCTCGAACGGCTTGGCCACGAACGCGTCCACCGCCGCCGCCCGCACCTGCTCGCTCCCCAGCTCCGACCGCGTACAGGCGCTGACGATCGCCAGGGGGATGCCGCGCGTCCGCTCGTCGGCGCGCAGCCGCTCGGCGGTCCGCAGGCCGTCGAGCCGGGGCATGGCCACATCGAGCGTGATCACATCGGGCCGCACCCGCTCCACGATCTCCAGGCACTCGGCACCATCGGCCGCGGTCACGACCTCGAAGCCTTCGAGTTCGAGGTTGACCCTGATCAGCTGCCGGATGACCTTGCTGTCGTCCACCACAAGGACCCGGCCGGACACGCCAGGCACACCCCAGAGACTAGGCCCACACCTCCGCCTGCGTCCGGCTTTCGCCCTTTTCCGCCCGCCCGGCACCGGCGAACCCTGTCCGATCCACCCCCGGGAAGCTGGTAGTGTTCTACCCGTCGCCGCGATCAACCGACCGCCGCCGACAGGCCCCCGTAGCTCAGGGGATAGAGCAACGGCCTCCGGAGCCGTGTGCGCAGGTTCGAATCCTGCCGGGGGCACCTCGCAGAAGGTGCCGAAACGCCCCGCCATCAGCCAGAAAGCTGGATGCGGGGCGTTGTCGTCGTCACTCCCCGCCGGGCCCGGTCGGCTCGACGGCGGTGGGGACGAGGACCACCTGCTGGAAGGTCCAGCAGTCGCCGGACTCGGTGGCGATCTCCGCGCCGCAGTCGGCGCAGGCCAGGTTGGGCCCGTCATGGCCGTCGGGGCCGCAGCAGCCGTTGCGCCGCCCCTTGCCGTGGATCGGCCGCAGATCCCGGACGTCCGCCGGGGAGAGCACGATGCTGTTCCGCGGGCCGCCCGGAACCAGGACCCTGCCCCCGGCCTCGTCCGGCGACTCCACCCATGGCGCCCCCGCGGGCTCGGGGTCCACGGCGAACGTTCCGGGCGCCATACGTGGCGGGCACTCCTCCCCGTCCTCCATCTCGTACGGGGCCCGGGCATCGTCGGGATCCGGAAGAGGCACCTCGCGGACCGGGCGCGTCACCTCTGCCCGGCACTTCGCACAGCGGAAGACCATCACCGGCTCATCGTCACCCCCCTCGGCCACCCGAGCCACCGAATACCTCCCGGGCCGGCCGTCTTCTTCGTCCGGTGACCCGGCAACCTCGTCGGGGTCCATCTGCCCGCCAACGCGGCGCGCTGCCGGGGATGGGTCTTCAGACAGCGTCGCGGGCCTCGGTGAGCAGCCGCTGCACCTCCAGTACCGCATCGCGCAGGCGTCCCGGCCGTACGCCCTCACGCGCCAGCCACTCGTCCAGGCGGGGCCGCAGGTGGCGGACCATCGCCGGGCCGTGCCGCCGCAGCACCGAGCGGTAGACCGAGATCTCCTCCTGGATCTCCCGGCGGAGGTCGTCGGTCCAGCCCTGTTCCGTGTCCGCCGGGCCCAGAGGGGCCTTGAGGGCGGCCACGGCCTCACCGAGTGACGCGAGCAGGTCCATGGGTCCTCCGAGGGGTGCGGGGAGAGGCGTCCCGGCGCGGCGGGACGGGCCTCGGGGCGGGCGGGGCGTCGTCGTGTGCGTCGATCGGCACCGGGCAAGGATGCCATCCGCCTCGGACAGGTGCGTGGTCGCGCGGGGCCGTTCAACTCGGTTCGGCGGTGGGAAGGTTCCCGCTGGAATCGGCCCGGCCCGGCGGGGCCGCGACCTCGACGGGATGTGCCCATGTTGCGTGTGCGCTTCGACAGCGGGGAGTTGGCCCGGTTGCGGGTGGCGCGGCGGACCGACCCGCTGTGGGAGGCCGTCCTGAGCCTGCACCTGCTGCAGAACCGGCAGGCCGCGCTCGTCTTCGACCCCTGGCGGCAGGAGGTGCGCGCGGCGCTGGAGCGGCACCGGATGCTCCCGGCGGTCCGGGAGCTGATGCGGCTGTGCCCGCCCGCCCCGTACTTCCCCGACTTCCTCACCCCCGGCCGCGGTGAGGACGACGTGGACGCGGCCCTGGACCGGGTGCTGGCCACGCCCCGGCGGCGGCTGGCCGACGAGCTGGCGCGGGTGTACGTGCGCGGTCCGGTGCCGCGGAGCGTGCGGTGGGTGGCCGAGGGCGGGGCGGAGGCGCTGCGGTGGCTGGGAGACGCCCTGCGCCGCTACCACGACGTGGCGGTGGCACCGTATCTGGCGGCCATCCGGGCGCGGGCCGCGGCCGACCGCGCCCGGCGGGGCGAGGCCGCCCTGGCGGGGGGCGCGGAGGCGCTGCTGGCGAGCTACGCCGCACCCGAGGGGTGGGAGTACGGCGGGCGCACGCTGCGGGCGCCCTATCCGCTGGAGCGTGAACTGCGCCTGGAGGGAAGGGCGTTGACGCTGATGCCCGGCTTCTTCTGCGTCCGTACCCCGCTGGTGCTGGTGGACGACTCGCTGCCTCCGGTCCTGGTGCACCCGCTCTCCCCCGCACCCGGCTGGCTGACCCGGCTGCGGCAGGACGAGGCGGCTCCACCGGTGGCGCAGCTGATCGGCGGTACGCGCTCGCGGGTGCTGGAGTTGCTGGAGGAGCCGGTGACGACCACCGCCCTGGCGGCGCGTACGGGTCTGGCGCCGTCGACGGTGAGCCACCATGTGGCGGTACTGCGGGACGCGGGGCTGGTCGTCTCGCGGCGGGACGGGATGCGGGTGCTGCACCGCCGCACCCCGCTCGGCACGGCCCTGCTGGACGGACCCGTCCCCTGAGCCGGGCGTTCGCAGGGTGACACGCGGGGACGGGTCCGCGCGGGCCTACGGGCAGTCGGGGACGCCGGGGATCCTGTTGTCCGGGGTGTCGGCGTAGATGTTGGTCATGTAGCCGCCGTACTGGGGCAGGTAGGCCCACCAGTCGTTGGTGTAGGGCGGCACGGAGACCGTCTGGCCGCGCTTCTGGCAGCCGACCAGGACGTCGACGCCGGCGGGCAGGGTGGTCACCACGGAGGAGCCGGTGGTGGGCCCGGTGCGGACGCGGACGCCGGAGCCCCAGGTGCCGACCCAGGTGCCCGCCGGGCGCCGGGCTCCGGGGACGTCGAGCGAGCCGACCAGCTCGGTGAGCCGGGAGTAGGCGGTGCCGTACGGGGTTCCGTCGGGGTGGAGGGTGAGGACGGCCACGATGGCGCGGTCGTCGCCGCCGACCGTGCCCGTGGAGTGCAGGGCCTCGCTCACCAGGTCCAGCTCCCCCGCCGGGGCGGGGGCGGCGGGGGCGGCGGAGGCCTTGGCGGCCGGGGTGTCGGCGGTGCAGCCGCCGGAGGCGAAGCCGGACCAGCCCTGCTTGATCGCCCAGGGCCGCTCGAAGGCGGAGGCGATGCCGGAGTACTGGTCGTAGTCGTCGCTCGCGCAGCGGGTGGCCTGCCGCAGGTTGCCCATGACGAAGTCGCGTACGGGCACGGGTGCGGCGTCGAGGACGTGGCGGTAGATCCGTACGGTGTCCGCGGCGGTGGTGGCGGTGTAGCCCCAGTAGCCGGGGTGGGTGGAGGGCGGCGGGGCGGTGCCGGTGAGGGCGAGCCGGGAGACCATCCGGTTCACGATCGCACCGCCTCCCCGGGTGGACCAGTAGTGGCTCGCGGCGGAGTCGTCGCTGCTGCGCAGCATGGCCGTCAGGCGGGTGCGGTCGGCGTCCGGGAGGGCGTCCGGGCCGCGGTCCCACAGCAGGTCCAGCACGATGAGCAGCTTCATCACGGAGGCGGAGCGGAAGCGCAGGTCCGCGTTGATCCGCTCGGTGAAGGCGCCGGTGCCGCGGTCGAAGACGGCGACGCCCGCGGTTACCCCGGCCGGGATGCGGGCCTGCGGCCCCGGTCCGTTCCGGGCGGCCGACGCGGGGGCGGCCAGGCCCGTGCCGAGCATCCCCAGGGCGAGCAGGAGGACGGCGAGCGGGGTCCGTACGCGGCGCGGGGCGGCGGTACGCCGCCGGACCGCCCTCCGCGGTGCGGGCGGGGGCTCGGTCGGGGGGTGTGCGTGCATCGTGTGCCGACTCCTCGGGGCCGCAGGGGAAAGGAGGAAGGGGAGGGGGGAGGGGGGAGGGGTGGGAGGAGGCCGCGGTCGCGGCGGGCGAGCGGCCATCGTGGGGGCCGGATGCCGTCGGGGGCAAGGCATTCAAGCTGGTTCGAAAGGCTCCCGCCGCCCGTTGTGAGGGGGCGCCGGTCCGGTTACGTTCCCACCACCGCGCAGCCGGCGGCCGGCGCGTTCCGCGGGCCGCGGTCCCCCACCCTCACACCACGAGGAGCCACCGCATGTCTTCGCGATCCCCCATACCCTCCCCCTCGCGGCGCCGGCCGTTCGGGCGGCTCCTGGCCGTGCTGGCCGGGGCGCTGGCCGTGCTGGCCGGGACGCTCGCCGCGACTCCGGCCGCGGCGGCGGAGGCCGGCACGATGGCCGCCCCCAACTTCAAGGCCCCCTACGCCTGCGGCCAGAGATGGACCTACAGCCACCACTCCGCGGAGGTGCGCCGCGCGCTGGACTTCGTGCGCGCCGACGGCGGCTCCACCGCGGGCGCCCCCGTCCTGGCCTCGGCGGCGGGCACCGCGACCCGGCACTACCAGGCCGGTGGCGCGGGCAACTACATCGTCATCGACCACGGCGGCGGCTGGAAGACGTACTACTTCCACCTGGCGTCCTTCTCCGTGGCGAGCGGCGCCTGGGTCGGGCAGGGGCAGCAGATCGGCACCACCGGCAGCACCGGCAACTCCTCCGGCGCCCACATCCACTACGAGCAGCTCTACAACGGCGTCGGGCAGAACATCCGCATCAACGGCTCGGCCCTGGCCTACCCCGGCAGCTACCACCAGTACTACCTCACCAGCGACAACGGCTGCGGCGGCGGGAGCAGCTTCATGACCTGGGGCTCGGGCGTACGCGTCCGGGCCGACGCCTACCTCTCCTCGGCCGTGGTGACCACCCTGGCCGGTCCCACCCGGGTCACGGTCGTCTGCCAGAAGCAGGGCGACACCGTCAACGCCGAGGGCTACACCAACAACTGGTGGAGCAAGCTCCGCGACCAGGGCGGTTTCATCTCCAACATCTACATCGACCACCCCGACGCCAAGCTGCCGGGCGTGCCGAACTGCTGACGCGCGGCGCGAGCGGACGCCGAGGGGGCCCGGCCGTGCGGCCGGGCCCCCTCGCGTCCCCGCTCCGTCCGGCCATCAGGTTGGATGAACGGGAGCGCCGCCAAGCCGCCGGCGGGCGGCCTTACACGGAAGAGGGGCAGTCCGCACATGGGATTCACGCCAGGCCGCCGCATCACCCACTGCCCGTACTGCGGGACGCCCTACCCGGACGGCGCCGGGTGGCCCAGGGACTGCGCGGGCTGCGGCGAGACGAGCTGGGCCAACCCCCTGCCCGTCGCGGTCGCGCTCCAGCCCGTCGCCACCGCCGGGGGCGGCCGGGGCCTGGTGGTGGTGCGGCGGGACATCGAGCCCTTCCGCGGTGAACTGGCTCTGCCCGGCGGTTACATGGAGCTGGGCGAGAGCTGGCGGCAGGCGGCCGTGCGCGAACTGTGGGAGGAGACCGGGCTCGAGGCCGCGGCGGAGGGCGTGACGCTTCTCGACGTCCACAACGGGGGCACCAGCCTTCTCGTCTTCGGCCTGCTGCCCGAGCGGGACGCCGCATCCCTTCCCCCCTCGGCGCCCACGGCCGAGGCCACGGAGTGGCTGGTGCTGGAGGAGCCGGCCGAGCTGGCCTTCCCGGCGCACACCGAGGTGATGCGCGCGTACCTCACGGGAGAGGCCGCCGGTCCGGGCGCATAGGAGCGGTGCGCCTCCGGGCCCCGGCACGGGCCGGGAGCGGCACGGCGGCACGGAGCGGTCCCACGGGCCGGCGCCGGGGGCGGTATCGGGGACGGCACCCGGGACACGGCATCGGAAAGCCCGTTTCGAGGCGGTTTGCCTCCCGATCGCGCGGGACTTTCGAAGCGATGTCGCGAGGAGGCGTTTACGAGCGCTTCATACGGCGATACCTTGAAGCAATGGGAGCGCTCCCAGCGGCGGGTCGCGGACGACCCCACACCTTCCGGCCGACCGACGCCGAGGGGAGCGCCTCCAGGTATGGATGCACACCCGGCGGCGGGTCGCGGCCGGTCCGGCCCGCCGGCGCGGGCAGGACCGGCGGCCGCCCGCCGACGCGGAAGACTCCGAAGGAGACCCCCCACCATGGCTGTTCAGCACACCGCCCGGCGCAGGACGCCGGCCCGCTCCCCCCGCTCCTTAGCCCTCCTCGGGGCTGCCCTGTTCGGCCTCGTCATGGCCTCCGCACCCACCCCGGCGACGGCGCACGGCGCGACCATGATGCCGGGCTCGCGCACCTACCTCTGCTACCAGGACCTGGTCAGGAGCGGGCACCAGATGCCGTCCAACCCGGCCTGCGCGGCCTCGGTCCGGGAGGACGGGACCACCGGGCTGTACAACTGGTTCGCCGTGCTCGACTCCAACGGCGGCGGACGCACCACGGGCTACATCCCGGACGGCAAGCTGTGCAGCGGCGGCGACCGGGGACCGTTCGACTTCTCCTCGTACAACGCCGCCCGCAGCGACTGGCCGAAGACGCACCTCACCTCCGGCGCCAACATCCGGATCAAGCACAGCAACTGGGCGCACCACCCGGGACGCTTCGACGTCTACCTCACCAAGCAGGGCTGGTCCCCGAACAAGGCCCTGGCCTGGGGTGACCTGGAGAAGATCAACACCGTGACCAACCCGCCGCAGTCGGGCAGCGTCGGCTCCGAGAGCGGCCACTACTACTGGAACGTCCAGCTGCCGCAGCGTTCCGGCCAGCACATCATGTACATCCACTGGACCCGCTCCGACAGCCAGGAGAACTTCTACTCCTGCTCCGACGTCGTCTTCGACGGCGGCAACGGCAATGTGACGTGGTGACCGGAAGGCGCTCCGCCCCAGGGACGCGCTGACCTCACAGGGCCCCGCCGGATTCGCCCGGCGGGGCCCTTCCGTGTGCGCACGGCCGGAGGGGACCGCCGGGGGCGCACGCGGAAGGACCCCGCGGATTCGGCCGGTCCGGCGACCCGCGCCTCCGGACGGGCACTCACCTCCCCGCCGTGGCGCGGCAGGGCCGTCCGGGCGGTGGGGCGGGCCGCTGACCTGCGATGGAGTGCCGGCGCTCTCACCCGTGCGGTGCAGCCGGGCGGGAAGTGCCTCCGGGCGGCCGCAAGGGCTCTGAGCTGGGCTTTAGCCGACTTGACTACCGAACGTGATGGATTGCGTGCACATATGTGCCGATTTAACGTGAATTGCGCGTGGTAGTGATCGGCTCATCACGGGCCGTGACGCAGTCCATGTGTCCTTTCCCCGGGCCCGGTCCCGCACCGGGCCCTCCCCTCCCAGGAGGTTTCTCCACAATGGTCAAGTCGAAGCTCAGCAAGCTCGCCCTGGTCGCCGCCGGTGGCGCCGTCGCACTCGCCACCGCCGCCGGGCCCGCCTTCGCCGAGCCGCCCGCCCCCTCCGCCGACCTCGGCCGGCAGAGCGTCGAGGCCCCGCGCGCCGGTGCCGAGACGCGCAACCCGGAGATGGCGCCGGAGTCGATGGACGACAGGCGTCACCACACCTACAAGGGCCAGGTCATCGCCCGCTCCGGCCTGAACGTCCGCAGCCACCCCAACACCCGCAGCCGGGTTCTGGCGACCCTGCCCTACGGCAAGGTCATCCACATCGAGTGCAAGGTGAACAGCCAGAACGTCGACGGCAACCCGCGCTGGTACAAGCTGGACCGCAAGCACCACCACCACGACGGCTGGGTCTCCGCCCGCTACGTGAAGAACATCGGCCCGGCCCCGCACTACTGCCACCGCTGACGGCCGCGGCCCAACCACCGGCGCCCGTCCGCGTCGCCTTCCCGGCGGCGCGGGCGGGCGCCGCCGCGCGCGGACCGCCCCGGGGGCGGAAAGCCCCGCGGCGGGCGGGGCGCCGGAGCGCGTCCCGCCCGGTCGTGCACAGGGGATTGACGGGCTTGCTGACGAGCGGTCTCATAAGAGGCGAGTCAGGTGTGACCGTCAGTAACTCGACAGTGAGGTGGCCGTGCGATGACGACCGCGACCGATGCCGGACGGCTCCGGGACGCCCTCGGGCCGCTCAGGGACCGCGAACAGGTGGCCGAGCGCCTGCTCGAGTCGTCGGCCAAGCACTCCTTCGACCCCGACCGGGAGCTGGACTGGGACGCGCCCTTCGAGGAGGGCAAGTGGTTCTGGCCGCCGGAGCTGGTCTCCCTCTACGACACCCCGCTGTGGAGGCGGATGTCCCAGGAGCAGCGCATGGACCTCGCCCGCCGCGAGGCCGCCTCGCTCGCCTCGCTCGGCGTCTGGTTCGAGATCATCCTCATCCAGCTGCTGGTGCGCCACATCTACGACAAGCCCATGGACAGCTCGCACGTGCGCTACGCCCTCACCGAGATCGAGGACGAGTGCCGGCACTCCAAGATGTTCACCCGCTTCATCTCCAGGGCGGGTGTGCGGCCGTACCCGGTCCCGCGGTTCCACCACAACCTGGCCCGGGTCCTCAAGACCGTCTCCACCACGCCCGGTTCGTTCACCGCGACCCTGCTGGGCGAGGAGGTCCTGGACTGGATGCAGCGGCTGACGTTCCCCGACGAGCGGGTCCAGCCGCTGGTGCGCGGCATCACCCGCATCCATGTCGTCGAGGAGGCCCGGCACGTGCGCTACGCGCGCGAGGAGCTGCGCCGCCAGATGGTGAGCTGCCCACGCTGGGAGGCGGAGCTGACCAGGATCAGCTCCGGCCAGGCGGCCCGGGTGATGTCCTCGTCCTTCGTCAACCCGCAGGTCTACACCGATGTCGGGCTCGACCGCCGCGAGGCGGTCGCCCAGGTGAGGGCCAGCGGCCACCGCCGTGAGGTGATGCAGGCGGGCGCGAGGCGGCTGACGGAGTTCCTGGACGAGATCGGGGTGCTGCGCGGGGCCGGCCGCAGGCTGTGGCGGAGTTCCGGGCTGCTGGCGTAGGGCGGGGCGGGCGGCGTCACGGACGGCGGTACGGACGGCGGTGCCGGCCGTGCGGGCGGGACGGAGGCGGCCGGCGGCGGTTACCCTGCCCGCATGACCGCCCCGGCATACCGCAGGCTCACCGTGGAGGAGCGGCGCGACCAGCTCATCGGCACCGCGCTGGTCCTCTTCGCGCACCGCGCCCCCGAGGACGTCTCGCTCGACGACGTCGCCGCGGCGGCCGGCGTCTCGCGCCCCCTGGTCTACCGCTACTTCCCCGGCGGCAAGCAGCAGTTGTACGAGGCCGCCCTGGGCAGCGCGGCCGACGAGCTGCGGCGGTGCTTCGCCGAGCCGCAGAGCGGTCCGCTCAGCCGCCGGCTGTCGCGGGCGCTGGACCGCTACCTCGCCTTCGTCGACGGGCACGACGCGGGGTTCGCCGCCCTGCTGAGGGGCGGCAGCGTCGCCGAGACGTCCCGCACGGACGCGATCGTGGACGGGGTGCGGCGGGCCGCGGCCGAGCAGATCCTGCTGCACCTGAAGGTGGAGCCGGCACTGGAGCCGGGCCCGCGGCTGCGGATGGCGGTCCGCACCTGGATCGCCGCGGTGGAGGCCGCCTCGCTGATCTGGCTCGACGAGGGCAAGCAGCCGCCGCTGCCGCAGTTGCGCGACTGGCTGGTGGACCACTTCCTCGCCCTGCTCGCCGCCACCGCCGCCGGCGACCCGCGGACGGCGGAGATCGCCCGTGCCGCGCTGGCGCTGGAGCGGCCGGACGGACCGGCGGGCCGGCTGGTCCGGCAGGTGGCCCCGGTGGTCGGCGACGCCCTCCACCTGCTGTGACACTGGAGCGGTGAGAAGCGAGGAGACGGCGTTCACCGGCGGGCCGATGGACGGGCGGGTGCTGCCCGTCCTGCTCGGCCCCACGGGACGTCCGCCGAAGTACTACGAGATCCCCGTCCCCGACCCGGCGGGCGGCCGGCCCGTCGTCCACGTCTACCGCCTGGAGGCGGTCTCCGGTGGCGGGAGGTGGTCGGTGCTGCCGCGCGGCTGGCGGTACGTCCACCAGCCGGAGGGCAGGCCGCGGCGCGGACCGAGGTGGCCGTGGAGCCGGCCGGGCGGACGGCGCCTGTCCGGCGGCCGGTGAGCCCGGAGGAATGCGGGCTCAACTCGCCCTGGGATTTCAGGAATTGCAAGAGAACCTTAAATGAGAGCGCTCTCAAGCAAAAGTCTTGACCTTTGAACGCGCTCTCAGCACAGTGGCTCCATCCGGCCTTCCTCCCGCCCCTCCGGGCGGCGGCCGGACGCACGGCCCTGCATGTCGTGCTCATGCCAGTACCACGTCCGTCAGGAGATCCCCACCGTGGTGTCACGCAGAAGGTTCCTCGGCCTGTCCGCCGCAGCCGTCTCGGCTCCCGTCATCGGGTACGCCGCCACGTCCTCGGGCTTCGCCGCCGGCCCGCCCGCCCGTACGGCCGCCGCCGTCCCGACCGTGCGGTTCGCCAACGAGACCGGCCAGTCCACCGCGTTCGCCTACGTCCACGCCGATGTGCCCGGCGGCGGGCAGGGCTTCCTCAACCCCTCCACCGGCCGTCTGGACCCGATCCCCAACCCGGCCGAGCGGATGCACGACCTGAGCGGCTTCCTCGAATCCCACCGGATCCCGTTCGACCGGGACATCCCCCTCAACGACCACCTCACCGGCGGCCGGGCGTACGTGTCCCTCGGGCAGAGCGTCTCCTTCTTCGCCAACCCCAACGCGGGCGGCGCCGCCGGCGCCCTCGTCCAGCCGTCGGCCGCCAACCCCGCCGACGCCTCGTACCGCACCGCCTGGGACTACTGCGAGTTCACCTACAACCCGAGCGGGATCTGGGGGAACATCACCTGCGTGGACGGCGTCGCCCTCCCCATCTCCCTGACCCTCACCCCCGGCAGCGGGCAGGTGCAGCACGTCGGCGGCATGCCCGCCGGCGGGACCGCGGCGCTGGCCGAGCGGCTGCGGGGGGCCGGCGGCGACTGGGGCAGGTGCGCGCTGTACGACGGCGACCGGCTGGTGCGGGTCTCCAGCCCGGCCAAGCTCCCGGGCCTGGGCACGGAGGTGTTCGCCGGGCACTACCGGTCCTACGTCGACGAGGTGTGGCACGCCTACCGCGCCGACGGCGGCCGGGACCTGCGGATCGCCCTGGGCGACGTCTGGCCGGGGAGGACCGTCACCGGCCGGACCCACGGCGACCGGCTGGTCTTCGAGGGCATCACGGACGGCTCCCCCGCCTCTTTCGCCAAGCCGGGGACGGCCGGCACCACCGCCGAGGCCGACATCTTCGGCTGCGACGGCACCCTCCACGGGATCAACGCCACCCAGCAGGGGCGCATCGCCGCCGTGCTGGGCGCCGCGCTGTGCCGTACCACTCTGCTGAGCAACCCCTCCCAGCCCGACGCGACCTCCGCGGAGTTCTACACCCACGGCCCCCGGTACGAGTACGCGCGGGCCGTGCACGAGCTGGCGGCCGACGGCCGCGGCTACGCCTTCCCCTACGACGACGTCACACCCACCGAGGAGAGCGATCTGGCGGGTGCGGTGATGTACACCGAGCGGCCCGATGACTGGGCGCTGGCCATCACCGTCAAGCGGCCCGTCTGAGGCAGCCCTCCGAGGCACCGGCCGGTGTCCGGCCGCCGTTCCCCGCGGAAGTACGCGGTGTTTCACAGCGGTCCGCGGTGTCTTACGGCGTTTGCCGTAACCGGGACACCGGTCCGGAGGCCGGCCCGGGCCCCGCGTGCCACGATCGCCGCAGGAGCCCCGCGGGGAGGACCGCGGGGCGGTGCGGAGCGCGGAGGTGAGCCGGTGTCGAGGGTGCGGGTCCGTCTGGTGCGGGCGGTGGTCGCGGCGGTGACCGGTGCCGCGGTCGCCGCCGGGCCGGGGACGGTCGCCGCCGCGGCCCCGTCGCCCCCTCCCTCCCCCGCCCCTCCCCCGTTCCCTCCGGCGGCTCCGGAGGGTACGGGCCCGGCGGACGGGGCGTTCGGGGATGCCGGGGCGGGCGGCGGCGTGCCCGTCAGCGAACTGCTGACCCGGTTGCGGGACCTGTACCGGCGGGCCGAGGACGCCGGCGAGGCGCACGGAGCCGTCCAGCGGGAGGTGGCCGAGCGGCGCGGGAAGGTCGACCGGCTCCAGCGCGAGCTGGCCGGCACCCGCGTACGGCTGGCAGAGGCCCGCGACGAGACCGGGCGGCTGGCCCGGCAGCACTACCGGGGCGCCTCCGGCGTGCTTCCGCCCTCTCTCCGGCTGCTGTTCGGCCGCGACGAGCGGGAGGTGCGGACGGTGCTGGAGCACGGGCGGGCGGTGGAGCGGGTGCTCGGCGACCGGGCCGCCGCGGCGGCCCGGCTGGCGTCCGAGGAGCGGCGGCTGGACCGGCTCGCGACCCGGGCGCGCGGCGCCCTGGACCGGCAGCTCGCGCTCGCCGCGGACAGCGGGCGCCGGCGGGACGAGGCCGGGCGGCGGCTGGCGGAGGTGGAGCGGGCGCTCGCCTCGCTCGGCGACGGCGAACTGGCCGTGCTGCGCCGTGCGGAGGCGGCGCAGCACGGCTGGTGAGATCTACGGCCGGCGGGACGCGCGCGGCCGTCGGGAGGGACGGCTCAGGCCGAGGCCAGGCTCGCCAGGTACGCCTGCGCCTTCTCCGGGTCGAAGAACCAGTTCTCCAGGTCGGACGGGTCGCTGAAGGCGTTGGCGAAGCGGTCCGCCAGCTCCTGGTGCTCCATGCCCGCGCCGATCAGCTGCAGCACGTGCTCCGGCGGCGGCGCCAGCAGCCCGTTCGACCACTTGGTGACGTGCCGGGCCGTGTCCTCCCAGAAGCGCTCGAACGCGGCCTGCATCCACTCCTCGTCGAACGGCTCGTCACCGCGCTCCAGGATGGCGGCCAGGTAGGAGGCGGCGCACTTGGACGCGGTGTTGGAGCCCTGGCCGGTGATCGGGTCGTTGGCCACCACCACGTCCGCCACGCCCAGCACCGCGCCGCCCGAGGGGAGGCGGCCGACCGGCTTGCGGACGGTCGGCGCGTAGCGGCCGGCGAGCGTGCCGCCCGCGTCGGTCAGCTCGGCCTTGCGGGCCCGGTCGTACTCCCACGGGGTGAAGCGCTTCATCAGCTCCAGCGTGAGGTCGAAGTGCTCGGCGGGGTCCTTGACGCCCTGGAAGACGTCCAGCGGGCCGCCGGGGACCCCCTCCCAGAACAGGATGTCGCAGGCGCCGGAGACGGTGTATCCGGGGATCATGAACAGCTCGCCGACGCCCGGCACCAGGTTGAAGCGCACCGCCAGCATCTCGGGGTGCTCCGGGCGCCGCTCCAGGCCGTGCACGTAGGACACCGCCAGGGCGCGCTGCGGCTTGTCGTACGGCGAGCGCGAGGCGTCGCGCTCGAACATCGTCACCAGCTCGCCCTTGCCCGCCGCGACGAGCACCAGGTCGTAGGTGCGGGCGAAGAAGTCCAGGTCGGAGACGGTCGCGCCGTGGATGACGAGCTGGCCGCCGCGCTGGGCGAAGGTCTCCAGCCAGCCGGCCATCTTCACGCGCTGGTCGATCGACTGCGCGTAGGAGTCCAGACGGCCCACCCAGTCGATGACGCGGGACCCGTCGGGGCCGACGACCGAGACGCCCAGGCCCTCGGTGCGCGGGCTCTGGTCCTCCCAGAAGTTGATCTCCAGATCGCGCTCGTGCTGGAGGGCCTGGTCGAACATGCACTGGGTGGACATGACCCGGCCGCCGCGGATCTCGTCCGCCGTACGGTTCGACATCACGGTGACCTCGTAGCCGTGCGACTGGAGGCCGAGCGCGAGCTGGAGGCCGGACTGGCCGGCTCCGACGATGAGTATCTTCCGCATGGCGGTTCTCCCCTGGAGTGCCTGGGTGATGGGGTGCCTGGGTGTGGGGCGTGAGGACGGGGGCGGGACCGGCCGCCGGTCAGGCGGGGGTGAGGTCCAGCGCGTGGCCGACGAGCGCCGTCAGCGAGTCGACGACCGTGTCCCGCTTGCGCGCGTCCATGATGACGACGGGCACGCGCTCGGGGACGGACAGCGCCTCGCGCACGTCCTCGGCCTCGTAGTACTCCGTCCCCTCGAAGTGGTTGACGGCGACGACGTAGGGCAGGGCGCAGCTCTCGAAGTAGTCGAGCGCCGGGAAGCAGTCCTCCAGCCGCCGGGTGTCGGCCATCACCACCGCGCCGATCGCGCCGCGCGCCAGGTCGTCCCACATGAACCAGAAGCGCCGCTGGCCGGGGGTGCCGAACAGGTAGAGCACCAGGTCGGCGTCGAGGGTGACGCGGCCGAAGTCCATGGCGACCGTGGTCGTGGTCTTCTCGGGGGTGGCGGTGATGTCGTCGGTGCCCTCGCTCGCCTGGGTCATCACCGCCTCGGTGGTCAGCGGTTCGATCTCGGAGACCGATCCGACGAAGGTCGTCTTGCCCACGCCGAAGCCTCCCGCCACCACGATCTTGACGGAGATCGGGGCGCGTCCGCGCTCCTCCTGCCAGGGCTGGAGCTTCTCGGCGCTCTGTGCCGGGTCGTTCACGGCGTCCACCACGGGTCTTTCTCGGGGTCTGCGTCGGTGTCGATGTCGGGATCTGCGTCGAAGTCTGTGCCGGGGCCTGTGCCGGTGTGCCGGCCGGCCGTCCGCGCCGCTGTGCCCCGCACGGCGCCGGGCGGGGTGCGGGGCGGCCCGTCAGAGCCTGCGGAGTCCACCCAGCACCCTCTCCAGCAGCGCGCGGTCGGGGCGGTCGTTGTCGTAGCCGGTGCCGTAGACCCGGATGCGCCCCTGGTCGGCGAGGTCGCTGAGCAGTACGCGCACCACGCCCAGCGGCATCCGCAGACGGGCGGCGATCTCGGCGACCGAGCGCATCCTGCGGCACAGCTCGACGATGGCCCGCATCTCGGGCATCACGCGGTCGCGCAGCCCGCCGGAGGTCAGCTCCAGGCGCGCTTCGGGGGCCTCGATGGCGGCCACGAGGGTCTCCACCAGCAGGACGTGCCCGAAGCGGGTGCGGCCTCCGGTCAGGGAGTAGGGGCGCACGCGCGCGGGTTTGCGTACGGGCAGCGGGCTGTGGGAGGTCACTGGTCCAGCTCCATCGACGTGCGCAGTTCGGTGCGGAGTTCGGGGGTGAGGACGTGTCCGGCCCGGCCGACGAAGAGGGCCATGTGGTACGCGACGACGCTCATGTCGCAGTCGGGTGCGGCGTGGACGCCGAGCAGCGAGCCGTCGCTGATCGACATCACGAACAGGCTGCCCTCGTCCATCGCGACCATGGTCTGCTTGACGGGCCCGGCGTCCATCAGCTTCGACGCGCCCTGGGTGAGGGAGCCGAGGCCGGAGACGATGGTGGCCAGGTCGGCGCCGGCGTCCCTGGGGCCGCGCTCCGGCCGCCCTCCGGACTCCCGGCGCGGGGCGGCGCCGTCCGCGTGCTCCCCCTCGCCGCGCTCCTCGCGGCCCGGTCCGCCGCCGGGACCGGCGTCTGCGGCGGTTCTGCCCGGTTCGGAGGAGAGCAGGAGCAGGCCGTCGGAGGACACCACGGCGACGGAGCGTACGCCGGGGACCTCGTCGACCAGGTTGGACAGCAGCCAGCGCAGGTTGCGTGCCTGCCTGCTGGGCGTGTGTGCGGTGGTGGGCGCGTTCACTTGCGTGCCTCCTCGACAGTGCCACCCGTGTCCGTCGCCTCCGCGCGGCCGTCCGCCGGGCCGTCGCCGCGGCCGGCGGCGACCTGCTCGGCGGCGATCTGCGCCTCCGCGTCGCGCTGGCCGTCCCGGGCGCCCTGCTGGAAGCCGCCGAGCCGTCTGCGCAGTTCATCGGCCTTCAGCCCGCCCGTACGGGGGCGGGGGATGTCGGCCGCGGTCTCCACGGTCTGCGGTGTGCGCTTGGGGAGCCCCTTGGCGGTGACGGTCCGCGGGGCGGGGGAGGTCCCGTCCTCCGGGGCGGAGGACGGGGCGGGTCCGGGCGCCGGCGCCTCGTCCCGGGCCCGGCTGTGCTCACGGGGGTCCTCGGGCTCGACGTAGTACGGGCCCGCGGCCCGGACCAGGGCGTCGCGCGCGGGGTCGGCCGCGGCCTCGTCGGCCTCCGCGACGTCGGTGACGCCGGCCGCCGGGGAAGGCCGGGAGCGCCCCCCGCCGGAGGGCGGCGGAGTCCCCTCGGTGATCCGGGGGATCCGCGCGGTCTCGGTGGCGTCGACGGTGCCGGCGCCCTCGCCGTCCGCTCCCGTCCCCGGCACGTCCGTGCCCGCCGCGTCCGCGCCCGCCGCACCACCGGCCGCCGTCGCCGGGCGCGCGCGGTCCGGACGGGGCGGCAGCGCGTTGCCGTTGGCCTCGGCGACCGTGCCCGGCAGGGGCTGCGCCGTGCCGGCGGTGGCGGCCCTGGCCCCCGCGAGGGCCCCGGGTACCGGGCGGTCGGGCAGCAGGGCGCGCGGCAGGACGGCGACCGCGGCGATGCCGCCCTGCTTCTGCTCGCGCAGCTGCACCCGCACCCCGTGCCGCGCGGCGAGCCGGGCCACCACGTACAGGCCCATGCCCAGCGCGTCGTCGTCCTCGGGGACGGCGGAGGCTCCGTCGGCCAGCTTGGCGTTCAGCGCGGCGAGCCGCTCGGCGGAGGAGCCGATGCCCTCGTCCTGGACGGAGAGCATGATCTCGCCGCTCTCCAGCATCCAGCCCGACAGCCGCACCTCGGCGTCCGGCGGCGAGAAGGCGGTGGCGTTGTCCACCAGTTCGGCGATCAGGTGGCTGATGTCGTCGGCGGCGGAGCCGGACACCTGGGCGTGCGGCGGCAGCGCGGCGATCTCCACCCGCTCGTAACGCTCGACCTCGCTGATCGCGGCGCGCAGCACGTCCAGCAGCGGCACCGGCTCCAGATGGCCGGTGGTGTGCTCGGAGCCCGCCAGGAGGAGCAGGTTCTCGCTGTGGCGGCGCATCCGGGTGGCGAGGTGGTCGAGTTTGAAGAGGGCCGCGAGCCGCTCCGGCTCCTTCTCCTCGTGCTCCATGGACTCGATCAGGGCGAGCTGCCGCTCCACCAGCCCCAGCGTCCGCAGCCCCAGGTGGACGAACGTGCCGTGGGAGGCGCCCTGCCGGCGCTCCGGGCGCTCGCCCTCGGCGCTCCGCGCGGCGGCTTCGGCCTCGCTCCCGGCGGCGGCCTTCGCGGACTCGTGGTCGCGCAGCAGCCGTTCGTGTTCGGCGGTCAGCGCGGCCAACTGCTCGCGCGCGGCGGCGAGTTCGGCGGCCAGTCCGGCGGTTGCGGCGGTTCCGTCCTCACCCGCGGGATCGGCGGACGGCGCCCCGGCGGCCTCCGCGGAGCCGGACGCCGCGGAACCCGCCGCGGCCTCGGCCCGGACGGCGCGCTCGTGCAGCTCGGCGGCGGTTTCCCGCAGGCGGTTGACGGCGCGTACGACGTCCGCGAACTCGTCGTTGCGGCCGGTGTACACCACCGGCTCCTCGCCCACCGGATCGGCGGCCACCCGCTCGCCGCCGCGCCTCAGGACGGCCAGCGGGCGGGCCATCGAGCGGGCGGTCTGCACGCTGATGCCGACGGCGAGCAGCAGGCAGATCCCGAGCAGGGCGGCACGCAGCTCCAGCGCGGTGACGTCGTCGTCGCGCAGCCCCTCCAGCCTCTTCACCTCGGCGGCCGCCAGCGAGGACTCCATGCTGCGCATGCGGTCCACCCGGGCGGTCAGCGCGGACTCCACGCGGTCGGGGTTCAGCGCGCGGTCCTGGTGGTCCAGCCGCGGCTGGTCGGTGAGGCGGGCCAGGTAGCGCTCGGCCAGCGTCACGTCGGTACCGGTGACGGTCCTGGCGTACGCGTCCCGGTCGGAGGCGAGCGCGGTCTGGTCGAAGTCGGCGAGGGCGGCCTGCTCGCGCAGGTGCGCCTGCTGGGCGGCGGCGGTCAGACGCGGCTGCTCGCCCTCGCCGGCGAGCGCGGCCAGCAGCAGCCCGCGGGCGGCGGAGGCCTGCTCGACGGCGCGCCCGAGGTCGGGGAGCGCGTCGGCCGTCGCGTTCTCGGCGCGTGCGGGCAGGGCGCGGGTGGTGGCGGCGGTGATGCCGCCGAGGGACTGGATGAGCTGGGTGTACGCCTCGTACGCCTCGGCGGCGCCGCTCTCCCCGGCCACGGCCCGCTGACGGGTGTCGGGGAAGGCGTCGAGCAGCCGCCGTATGTCGGCGGGGGCGTCGGCGCTCAGTTCCCGGATGCCGCGGTCCACCCGGGCGCGCTCCCGTTCGGAGAGCCCCTCGCCGTCCCGGCCGGTGCGGCCGGCGGCGATGTAGCGGACGACGGCGTCGCGCTCGTCGGCCAGGGCGTGGGAGAGCGAGACCGCGCGGCGGCCCAGGTCCGCGCGGTCGACCAGCCGCTGGGAGTCGGTCAGATCACGCGAGGCGGTGGCCACCGAGGGCGCGCCCGCGGCGAGTACGGCGGCGGCGCACAGGACGACGGAGACGAGGAGTCTGTTGCGCACCCGCGCCCTGCGCCCTGTGGGGGGCGGTGTGGAGGCTGTGCCGTCCTGGCGGTCCTGCCGGCTGCTCCGGTGTCGCTTCTTCCCCACCCGTGCTCGCAATCTCGTTCCGCCGTCCCGGATCCGTCCGGGACGCGACAGTCCAGTGTGTGCGGCAAGGGACCGTATCCCGTCCGTTCACAGTTGCCCGCGGCGGCCGACGTTTCCATCGCCGCGGCGGATGCGGAGGCGGTCCCCCTGCCAGGCCACCCGAAGGAGTGAACATCACGGGGGAGTTGCCGAACAACTCCGATGCCGCGGCCAGTTCGGCCACACACCGGCCGGGGGTTGGAAATCCGCCCGGCCTTTTGGCAATATTCGCGCCCACCGTTTCACGGACACCACGATTCCGGTAGAACTCCGGCGAAGAACCGCAGGTCGCGACACTGGTCCAGACCTGTCTCCCGCTCCCCCGCCCCCTCCTGGGCCCGCTCCGGCACACTGGCGCGCATGCGGATCGAGATGGCGAGCGAACCCGGGAGCCCCCGGATCCCCAACGAGGACTACGCGTCGGTAGCCCTACCTGCGGCGGGAAGGGGCGGGGCGCTGGTGGTACTGGACGGCGTGACTCCGCCGCCGGAGGACACCGGGTGCGCGCACGACGTGCCGTGGTACGTGGCCCGCCTGGGCGGGGCACTGCTCGAACTGTCCGGTTCACGGCGGGATATGACGCTCAGGGAGTGCCTCGCCTCCGCCATCGGCCGGACCGCCTCTTCCCACGGTCCGGGGTGTGACCTTTCTCACGTCCGCACCCCGCAGGCGACGGTGGTGCTGGCCCGCTGGGACGAGTCGGCCGTCGAGCACCTGGTGCTCTCCGACTCGGCCCTGCTGGTGGAGAACGCGGACGGTTCGGTGACGCCCGTCCTCGACACCCGGCTGGACGGGCTGCGGCCCGCCGCGCGGGCGCTGCCCCCGGCCGGGCGGGCCGCGTACCTGGAGTCCCTGCGCAACACGGAGGGCGGTTTCTTCACCGCGGCGGCCGATCCGGCGGTGGCCGGGCGCGCGGTGGTGGGCTCGGCGCCCCGCGAACGGGTGCGCGCGCTGGCCGCGCTGAGCGACGGCGCCACGCGCTGGACGGAGACCTTCCGCCTGGGCGACTGGACCGCGCTGATGGCGGTGCTCCGCAAGGAGGGGCCCCGGTCGCTGATCGGCCGGGTGCGCACCGCCGAGTCGGCCGACCGCGCGGGCACGGCCTTCCCGCGCGGCAAGGCGCACGACGACGCTACGGCCGTGCTGGTGGAGTTCTAGTGTCGCGTCAGCCGGGGTTTGCCCGGTGGCGAGGCTTCCGGGCGCGTGCGACCGCAAGGCGGCCGGAAGCCGCATGCAGTTGGTCCCACCTGGGCTTTCGGCCGGCGCAGCGTGGGGGCGCGTGGGGGCACCCCCGGCCGGAGGCCGGGGAGTGCGTGCCGGGGCGGCGAGCGGGGTGAACCCTGGCTGACGCGGCACCAGACGGCCCCCGGGCGTCCCCGGCCCCGCCGGCCGGGGACGCCCGTCCGGGCCCGTCCGCTCAGACCGCGACCGGGAGGTCCGCCGCCGCGGGGGTCAGCGCCAGCTCCAGCACCTGGCGGACGTCCGCGACCGGGCGGACGTCCAGCTTCCGCAGCACCTCCTCGGGCACGTCGTCCAGGTCCGGCTCGTTCCGCTTCGGGATGACCACCGTGGTGATCCCGGCGCGGTGGGCGGCCAGCAGCTTCTGCTTCACCCCGCCGACCGGCAGGACGCGGCCGGTCAGCGAGACCTCGCCGGTCATCGCCACGTCCGGGCGGACCTGGCGGCCCGACAGCAGCGAGGCCAGCGCGGTCGTCATGGTGACGCCCGCGCTCGGCCCGTCCTTGGGCACCGCTCCCGCCGGGACGTGGAGGTGGACGCCGCGGTCCTTCAGGTCGCCGACCGGCAGCTCCAGTTCGGCGCCCCGTGAGCGCAGGTAGGACAGGGCGATGTGCGCGGACTCCTTCATCACCTCGCCGAGCTGCCCGGTCAGGGTCAGGCCGGAGCCGCCCGTCTCCGGGTCGGCCAGCGACGCCTCGACGTAGAGGACGTCCCCGCCCGCGCCGGTGACGGCCAGCCCGGTGGCCACACCGGGGACGGCGGTGCGCCGCTCGGCCGGGTCCTGGGCCGACTCCGGGGTGTGGTGCGGGCGGCCGATCAGGGCGCGCAGATCGTCCGCGCCGACCGTGAACGGCAGCTCGCGCTCGCCCAGTTCGTGCTGGGCCGCCACCTTGCGCAGCAGCCGCGCCACGGACCGCTCCAGGTCGCGCACCCCCGCCTCGCGGGTGTACTCGCCGGCCAGCCTGCGCAGCGCGTCCTCCTCCAGCACCACCTCGCCGGACTCCAGCCCGGCGCGCTCGCGCTGGCGGGGCACCAGGTGGTCGCGGGCGATGACGACCTTCTCGTCCTCGGTGTAGCCGTCCAGCCGGACCAGCTCCATACGGTCCAGCAGGGGCTGCGGGATGGACTCCAGGACGTTGGCGGTGGCCAGGAAGACCACGTCGGACAGGTCGAGTTCGACCTCCAGGTAGTGGTCGCGGAAGGTGTGGTTCTGCGCGGGGTCCAGCACCTCCAGCAGGGCGGCGGCCGGATCGCCGCGGAAGTCGCTGCCGACCTTGTCGATCTCGTCGAGCAGTACGACCGGGTTCATCGAGCCGGCCTCCTTGACGGCCCGTACGATCCGGCCCGGCATCGCGCCGACGTAGGTGCGGCGGTGGCCGCGGATCTCGGCCTCGTCGCGCACCCCGCCGAGTGCGACGCGGACGAACTTCCGCCCCATCGCCCGGGCCACGGACTCGCCCAGGGAGGTCTTGCCGACGCCGGGCGGTCCGACCAGGGCCAGCACCGCGCCGCCCCGGCGTCCCCCCACCACGCCCAGGCCCCGTTCGGCCCGGCGCTTGCGGACGGCCAGGTACTCGGTGATGCGCTCCTTGACGTCCTCCAGGCCGGCGTGGTCGGCGTCCAGGACGGCGCGGGCGCCGGCGATGTCGTAGGCGTCCTCGGTCCGCTCGTTCCACGGCATCTCCAGGACGGTGTCCAGCCAGGTGCGGATCCAGCCGCTCTCGGGGCTCTGCTCGGAGGCGCGCTCCAGGCGGTCGGCCTCCTTCAGGGCGGCCTCGCGGACCTTGGGCGGCAGGTCGGCGGCCTCCACCCGGGCGCGGTAGTCGTCGCCCTCGTCGCCCGCCTGTCCGCTCAGTTCGGCCAGCTCCCTGCGGACGGCCTCCAGCTGGCGGCGGAGCAGGAACTCGCGCTGCTGCCTGTCCACGCCCTCCTGGACGTCCTTGGCGATGGCCTCGGCGACGTCCTGCTCGGCGAGGTGGTCGCGCAGCCAGGTGACGGCCAGCCTCAGCCGCTCCACCGGGTCGGTGGTCTCCAGCAGCCTCACCCGCTGCTCGGACCCCAGGAACGGGCTGTAGCCGGAGTTGTCGGCGAGCTGCCCGGGGTCGTCGATCTGCTGGACGCGGTCCACGACCTGCCAGGCGCCGCGCCTGCGCAGCCAGCTGGTGGCCAGCGCCTTGTACTCCCTGACGAGCTCGGCGACGGCGCCGGGCAGCGGATCGGGGGTGCTCTCCTCGATCTCGGTGCCCTCCACCCACAGGGCCGCGCCCGGCCCGGTGGTGCCCGCGCCGATCCGCACCCGGCTCACGCCCCGGATCAGGGCGCCGGGGTCGCCGTCGGCGAGCCGGCCGACCTGCTCCACACGGCCGAGCACCCCGATGCCCGCGTAGGAGCCGTCGATGCGCGGCACGAGCAGGACCCGCGGCTTCTCCCCCTTGCCGCCGGTCCTGCCGTCCCCCGAGCCGTCGGGGCCGCCGGAGCCGGCCGCGCCGTCTCTCACGGCGGACTGGGCGGCCTCCACCGCGGCCCGCACCTCGGCGTCGGACAGGTCCAGCGGCACCACCATCCCGGGCAGCACCACCTCGTCGTCGAGCGGCAGCACGGGCAGGGTGAGCGTTGCGGGCGACAGAGCCATGATCTCTCCCTCGGCAGACAAGTTGAGCTGACAGGACTCAATGCCTTTTCAATGTCCGGGAGGCCCGCGGTGTTCCCCTCCGTGTGTTCGCTGCGAGCGATCACCTCGCTTCACGGCCCGCCCGGTGCGCTCCGTCCGCCGGCGGCAGGATGGGCGGCATGACGGCCGACAGGCAGCCCCCGTATCCCCCGTACGAGACGACGGCCGGCCACGGGACCGGCGCCCCCCTCGTCCTGGACCGCCGCGACGGCCCCCACGGCGAGGTCGTCCTGCGGCGGCACGGGAGGCTGCTCCAGATCATCGCCAACGGCTGCTTCCTGATGGACACCTCCGACGGCCGCTCCGAGCGCCTGCTGGTGCGGGCCGCGCTGGAGGAGCTGGACGCCGGCGGCGGCCGGCCCTCGCCGTCCGTGCTGATCGGCGGGCTGGGCGTCGGCTTCTCGCTGGCCCAGGCGGCGGCCGAGCCGCGCTGGGGGCGGATCACCGTGGTCGAGCGGGAGGAGGCGGTGATCGACTGGCACCGCGACGGCCCGCTCGGCGAGGTCTCCTCCGGGGCGCTGGCCGACCCCCGGGTGCGGATCGTCCGCGCCGACCTCCTGGCGTACCTGGCCGGCGGCGGGTCCGGGGGCCCGCCCGGCGGCGGGGAGCCGTACGACGCGCTGTGCCTGGACGTCGACAACGGTCCCGACTGGACGGTCACCGAGGACAACGGCTCGCTCTACGCCCCCGCCGGGCTCGCCGCCTGCGCCCGGCGGCTCACCCCGGGCGGGGTGCTGGCCGTGTGGTCCGCGCAGCCGTCCCGCGCCTTCGGCGAGGCCCTCCGGAATGCCGGGTTCACACGGGTGCGCACCGAAGAGGTGCCCGTCGCCCGAGGCGTCCCGGACGTGGTCCACCTCGCCACCCGACCGGCGTAGCGCACCGCACACGCGCCGTTTACGCTCTAGCGAGAAACCGAGCGGTAGGGCGAGACGTATGGACCACAGGAACACCACGCAGTCCCACGGCGGCACCGCCGCCGCGGCGGCCACCCCGGGCGCCCAGCGCCGGATCCTGGTCGTGGAGGACGACCCGACCATCACCGAGGCGGTCGCCGCCCGGCTGCGCGCCGAGGGCTTCCAGGTCCGCACCGCCGGGGACGGCCCGGCGGCGGTGGAGGCGGCCGAGGTGTGGCAGCCCGACCTGCTGGTGCTGGACGTGATGCTGCCGGGCTTCGACGGCCTGGAGGTCTGTCGCCGGGTGCAGGCGCAGCGGCCGGTGCCGGTACTGATGCTCACCGCCCGGGACGACGAGACCGACATGCTGGTCGGCCTGGGGGTCGGCGCGGACGACTACATGACCAAGCCCTTCTCCATGCGGGAGCTGGTCGCGCGCGCCCACGTCCTGCTGCGCCGGGTGGAGCGGGCCACGATCGCCGCCGCCTCCCCGCGCTCGGGCACGCTGCGGCTGGGCGAGCTGGAGATCGACAACGCCCAGCGCCGGGTGCGGGTCTCCGGCAGGGACGTCCATCTCACCCCGACCGAGTTCGACCTGCTGGTCTGCCTGGCCAACTCCCCCCGCGCGGTGCTCTCCCGCGAACAGCTCCTGGCCGAGGTGTGGGACTGGGCGGACGCCTCGGGCACGCGTACGGTCGACAGCCACATCAAGGCGCTGCGCCGGAAGATCGGCGCGGAGCGGATACGCACGGTCCACGGCGTCGGTTACGCGCTGGAGGCGCCCGCCCCGGCCTCCGACTGGACATGAGCGCGGCGGGCGCGGGCGGCCGCCTGCGTTCCCTGTGGAGCCGGTTCTGGGAGGGCGTGCGCCCCGTGGACCCGTTCCGCTCGGTGAAGGCCGCGCTGGGCGCGCTGGTGATCGTCACGGTGGCGATCACCACCCTGCTGACCATCGTCGCGGTCCACTCGGCCATCGAGCTGCGGGTGATCGCCCTGCTCGCGGCGATCGCCTCGCTGGTGGTCACCCAGTTCGTGGCACACGGGCTGGCCGCGCCGCTGGACGAGATGACGGACGCCGCGCGCTGGATGGCCCGCGGCGACTACAGCCGCCGCGTCCGCGTCGACCGCCGCGACGAGCTGGGCGAGCTGGCCGGGACCTTCAACCGCATGGCCGCCGATCTGGAGGCCGCCGACCGGCACCGCAAGGAGCTGGTGGCCAACGTCTCGCACGAGCTGCGCACCCCGATCGCGGCGCTGCGCGCGGTGCTGGAGAACGTGGTGGACGGGGTCTCCGAGGCCGATCCGGCGACGATGGACATCGCGCTGCGGCAGACCGAGCGCCTGGGCCGCCTGGTGGAGCACCTGCTGGACCTGTCCAGGCTCGACAACGGCGTGGTGCCGCTGCACTCCCGCCGCTTCGCGGTGTGGCCCTACCTGGCGGGCGTGCTCAAGGAGGCCAACATGACCAAGGGTCAGGGGCACTCCCGCACCGACGTCCACCTCCACCTGGACGTGACCCCCTCGGACATGGTCGCGTACGCCGACACCGAGCGGCTGCACCAGGTGGTCGCCAACCTGATCGACAACGCCGTCAAGCACAGCCCGCCCCACGGCCGGGTGACGGTGCGGGCACGGCCCGGCCGGGCGCCGCTGAGCCTGGAGCTGGAGGTGCTGGACGAGGGCCCGGGCATTCCGGAGGCGGACCGCGCCAGGGTCTTCGAGCGCTTCGGCCGCTCCGCCTCGGCCGAGGGCGGCGACGGCGGCACGGGGCTGGGGCTGGCCATCGCGCGCTGGGCGGTGGATCTGCACGGCGGGCGGATCGGGGTGGCCGAGTCCCCGCGCGGCTGCCGGATCCGTGTCACCCTTCCCGGCGATACGTCCAAACTTGAGTTGACGTAGGCTCGGAACAGCCGCGAGGTGAGGGAGCGAGGCAGGGGCCACTCCCTGGGGCGCCCCTTCCCAGAAGCGGTCGAACCATGTTCGTTTCCCGCCCAGGAAAGCGCCGAAACGCGCCCGTGGATGTGACTTAGACGACGCAAACACCATGCCGACTGCACCGAACGGTGCGGGGGGCGTAGCCTTTATTTCTGCTGTCCACCCACACAGGTAAGCGGAAGAGGGCGGTTGCCGCCGTGTCGCCACAGGCCCCCAAGACTTCGAGTTCCCCCAGGACCGAGCAGGACGGGCAGGGAAAGAGTCCTGCCGCCGGTTTCGGTGCCAACGAGTGGCTCGTCGACGAGATCTACCAGCAGTACCTCCAGGACCCGAACTCCGTAGACCGGGCCTGGTGGGACTTCTTCGCCGACTACAAGCCGGGACAGGCCGCCGGAGGAGCCGCGGCCCCCAGCGCGTCGAAGCCCGCGGGTGAGCCCCAGGCGTCACAGGCCCCCCAGCCGCGGCAGCCGGCGCCCGCCGCGGAGACTCCCGCGGGCAAGCCCGCCGAGCCCGCCGAGCCCGCTCCCCCCAGGAGCGAGCCCGCGGCCAAGGCCGCCCCCGCGAAGAGCGAGCCCGCCGGCAAGGCCGCTCCCGCGAGGAGCGAGTCCACCGGGAGCGGTGACGGCCAGGCGGCCGGCCCGGAGTACGTGCCGCTGCGCGGCCCGTCCGCCGCGGTCGCCCGGAACATGAACGCCTCGCTGGAGCTGCCCACCGCCACGTCGGTGCGCGCGATCCCGGTGAAGCTGCTCATCGACAACCGCATCGTCATCAACAACCACCTCAAGCGCGCCCGCGGCGGCAAGGTGTCCTTCACGCACCTCATCGGCTACGCCATGGTGCAGGCGCTCAAGGCGATGCCGTCGATGAACTGGTCGTACACCGAGAAGGACGGCAAGCCGACGCTGGTCAAGCCCGACCACGTCAACCTCGGCCTGGCCATCGACCTGGTGAAGCCCAACGGCGACCGCCAGCTCGTGGTGGCCGCCATCAAGAAGGCCGAGACCCTGACCTTCTTCGAGTTCTGGCAGGCCTACGAGGACATCGTGCGCCGCGCCCGGAACAACAAGCTGACGATGGAGGACTTCTCCGGCGTCACCGCGTCGCTGACCAACCCCGGCGGCATCGGCACCGTCCACTCGGTGCCGCGCCTGATGCCCGGCCAGGGCCTGATCATCGGCGTCGGCGCCATGGAGTACCCGGCGGAGTTCCAGGGCACCTCGCAGGACACCCTGAACAAGCTGGGCGTCTCCAAGGTCATGACGCTGACCAGCACCTACGACCACCGCGTGATCCAGGGCGCCGCCTCCGGCGAGTTCCTGCGGATCATGCACCAGCTGCTGCTCGGCGAGAACGGCTTCTACGACGAGATCTTCGAGGCGCTGCGCATCCCCTACGAGCCGGTGCGCTGGCTGCGCGACATCGACGTCTCCCACGACGACGACGTCACCAAGGCCGCCCGCGTCTTCGACCTGATCCACTCCTACCGGGTCCGCGGCCACGTCATGGCCGACACCGACCCGCTGGAGTACAAGCAGCGCAAGCACCCCGACCTGGACATCACCGAGCACGGCCTCACCCTGTGGGACCTGGAGCGGGAGTTCGCGGTCGGCGGCTTCGCCGGCAAGTCCCTGATGAAGCTGCGCGACATCCTGGGCGTGCTGCGCGACTCGTACTGCCGCACCACCGGCATCGAGTACATGCACATCCAGGACCCCAAGCAGCGCAAGTGGATCCAGGACCGCGTCGAGCGCCCGCACTCCTCGCTGGAGCGCGACGAGCAGCTGCGCATCCTGCGCAGGCTCAACGCCGCCGAGGCGTTCGAGGTCTTCCTGCAGACCAAGTACGTGGGCCAGAAGCGCTTCTCGCTGGAGGGCGGCGAGTCCGTCATCCCGCTGCTGGACGCCGTGCTCGACGCCGCCGCCGAGGCGCGTCTGGACGAGGTCGTCATCGGCATGGCCCACCGCGGCCGCCTCAACGTGCTGGCCAACATCGTGGGCAAGTCCTACGCCCAGATCTTCCGCGAGTTCGAGGGCAACCTCGACCCGAAGTCGATGCACGGCTCCGGCGACGTGAAGTACCACCTGGGCGCCGAGGGCACCTTCACCGGCCTGGACGGCGAGGAGATCAAGGTCTCCCTCACCGCCAACCCCTCCCACCTGGAGGCCGTGGACCCGGTCGTGGAGGGTGTGGCCCGCGCCAAGCAGGACATCATCGGCAAGGGCGGCACGGACTTCACCGTCCTGCCCGTCCAGCTCCACGGCGACGCGGCCTTCGCGGGTCAGGGCGTGGTGGCCGAGACGCTGAACATGTCGCAGCTGCGCGGCTACCGCACCGGCGGCACCGTGCACGTGGTCATCAACAACCAGGTCGGCTTCACCGCCCCGCCGGAGTCGGCGCGCTCCTCGATGTACGCCACGGACGTGGCGCGGATGATCGAGGCGCCGGTCTTCCACGTCAACGGCGACGACCCGGAGGCCTGCGTCCGCGTGGCGCGGCTGGCCTTCGAGTTCCGCCAGGCGTTCAACAAGGACGTGGTGATCGACCTCATCTGCTACCGCCGCCGCGGTCACAACGAGGCCGACAACCCGCACTTCACCCAGCCGCTGATGTACACCCTGATCGACAAGAAGCGCTCGGTGCGCAAGCTCTACACCGAGTCGCTGATCGGCCGGGGCGACATCACGCTGGAGGAGGCCGAGCAGGCGCTCCAGGACTTCCAGGGGCAGCTGGAGAAGGTCTTCACCGAGGTCCGCGACGCCACCAGCCAGCCGGCTCCGGCGGAGGTGCCGGCCCCGCAGGCGGAGTTCCCGGTCGCGGTGGACACCGGCGTCAGCGCGGAGGTCCTCAAGCGGATCGCCGAGTCCCAGGTCAACATCCCCGAGCGGATCACCGTCCACCCCAGGCTGCTGCCGCAGCTCCAGCGCCGCGCGGCGATGGTGGAGGAGGACAGGATCGACTGGGCGATGGGCGAGACGCTCGCCATCGGTTCGCTGCTGATGGAGGGCACCCCCGTCCGGCTGGCCGGCCAGGACTCCCGCCGCGGCACCTTCGGCCAGCGCCACGCGGTGCTGGTGGACCGGGAGACCGGCGAGGACTACACCCCGCTGCTGTACCTGTCCGAGGACCAGGCCCGCTTCAACGTCTACGACTCGCTGCTGAGCGAGTACGCGGCGATGGGCTTCGAGTACGGCTACTCCCTGGCCCGCCCCGAGGCGCTGGTGATGTGGGAGGCGCAGTTCGGCGACTTCGTCAACGGCGCGCAGACGGTCGTGGACGAGTTCATCTCCTCGGCCGAGCAGAAGTGGGGCCAGACCTCCGGCGTCACGCTGCTGCTGCCGCACGGCTACGAGGGCCAGGGCCCGGACCACTCCTCGGCCCGGATCGAGCGCTTCCTCCAGCTGTGCGCCCAGAACAGCATGACGGTCGCGATGCCGACCCTGCCGTCGAACTACTTCCACCTGCTGCGCTGGCAGGTGCACAACCCGCACCACAAGCCGCTGGTCGTCTTCACCCCGAAGTCGATGCTCCGGCTCAAGGCGGCGACCTCGAAGGCGGCGGAGTTCACCTCCGGCGGCTTCCGCCCGGTGATCGGCGACGCCTCGGCGGACCCGGCCCAGGTGCGCAAGGTCGTCTTCTGCTCCGGCAAGGTCTACTACGACCTCGCCGCCGAGCGGAGCAAGCGGGGCGCGACCGACACCGCGATCATCCGGCTGGAGCGGCTGTACCCGCTGCCCAGCAAGGAGATCCAGGCCGAGATGGCCCGCTACTCCGGCGCCTCGACGATCGTGTGGGCGCAGGAGGAGCCGGCGAACCAGGGTGCGTGGCCGTTCATCGCGCTCAACCTGGTGGACCACCTCGACCTGTTCATCGGCTCGGGGAAGGCTCCGAACGCGGACCGGCTGCGCCGGGTCTCGCGTCCGTCGTCCTCCTCCCCGGCGGTGGGCTCCGCCAAGCGCCACCAGGCCGAGCAGCAGCAGCTGGTCAACGAGGTCTTCGACCTCTGAGGCCGCGGCCCGGAGGCCGAGGGCGGCCCGCCGCCGTCCGCAGACCCCGTGGTACCGACGCACACCATCAGGCCCGGACAGGGAGACATCCATGTACTTCACCGACCGCGGTATCGAGGAGCTGGCGCAGCGGCGCGGCGAGGAGGAGGTCACCTTCGAGTGGCTCTCCGAGCAGCTGCGGACCTTCGTCGACCTCAACCCGGACTTCGAGGTGCCCGTCGAGCGGCTGGCGACCTGGCTGGCACGTCTGGACGACGAGGACGAGTGACGGCGGGCGGCGCCCGCGGCAGTGCGCTCTCCTTGACTTCCCGACGCCGCGATATATCGTGTCTTCACAGAGACGCGATATGTCGTCGTACGCCGATTCAGGGGAGGCCGCCGTGCCAGGCCGGTCCGAGTGGTCCGTGGACGCGCCGTGCGGGCTCGTCTTCGAGGAGGACGTCCACACCCTGCGGGTGCGCGTCGTGGGCGGCGCGGTGAACGTCGTCGGCGCCGACGCCCCGCCCGCCAGGCTGGAGGTCGGGGCCGTGACCGGGCCTCCGCTGACCGTCCGGCTGGAGGACGGCACGCTCACGGTCGCCTACGACGACCTGCCCTGGAAGGGCTTCCTCACCCTCCTGGACCGCGAGGCGTGGCGGCACAGCGCGGATGTTTCGCTCGCCGTGCCCGCCGGCGTCCGGGTCGAGGTCGGCGTGGTCGGGGCCGACGCGGTGGTCACCGGCATCGAGGGACGCACCGAGGTGCGCGGGATCACCGGCGGCATCACGCTGGTGGGCCTGCGCGGCGACGTACGGGCCGACACGGTCTCCGGCGGTGTCCAGGCGCAGGGCGTGACGGGGGGCCTGCGCTTCAGCTCCGTCTCCGGCGATCTGACGGTCATCGACGGCGGCGGCTCACCGGTGCGGGCCGACTCGGTCAGCGGCGACATGGTGGTCGACCTGGCCCCGGCCCGGGAGCGGCGGCGCACCGACGTCCGGCTGAGCTCCGTGTCGGGCGGGATAGCCCTGCGGCTGCCCGAACCTGCCGACGCCGCCGTGGAGGCGGGCACCGCCGGAGGCTCGGTCTCCTGCGCCTTCGAGGATCTGCGGGTCTCCGGGCAGTGGGGTGCCAGGCGTGTCACCGGCACCCTGGGCACGGGCGACGGGCTGCTGCGGGCCACCACCGTCTCCGGCTCGATCGCCCTGCTGCGGCGCCCGGAGCCGGAAGCCGGCGAGGAGGCCGGCGACCCCTGTCCGGCCGGCGGCACGCCCGCGCCGGCCGAGCCCTCCCCCCGTAAGGACGTGTGACATGCCCCCCGTCTTCGCCCACGGCCGACTGCGCCTGTACCTGCTGAAGCTGCTCGACGAGGCGCCGCGCCACGGCTACGAGGTGATCCGGCTGCTGGAGGAGCGCTTCCAGGGGCTGTACGCGCCCTCGGCCGGCACCGTCTACCCGCGGCTGGCCAAGCTGGAGGCCGAGGGCCTGGTCAGTCACACCACCGAGGGCGGCCGCAAGGTCTACTCGCTCACCGACGCCGGCCGCGCCGAGCTCGCCGACAGGCAGGGCGAGCTGACCGAACTGGAGCTGGAGATCCACCAGTCGCTGGCGGCCCTGGCCGCCGACATCCGCGATGACGTCAGCGGCGCGGCCGGGGACCTGCGCCGCGAGATGCGCGAGGCGGCCGAGCGGGCCCGCGGCGCAGGCCGGGCTCCGGGCGCCGCGGATACGGCGGGCACCGCGGAGGCCGGAGGCTCCAAGGGCTCCAGGGGTGCCGAGGGCGGCGGTGCGTCCGGGCCCGGTCGGGAGAAGGCCTGGGAGAAGGCCTGGGAGAGCGCGTGGGAGGGCGCCTGGGAGGGCGCCTGGGGCGACAAGGAGGCGCTGCGGGCCGCGCGCGAGGAGATGCGCCGGGCCGGTGAGCAGTGGAAGGAGCAGGCCCGCCGCGCCCGCCAGGAGGCCCAGCAGGCCAGGCTCCAGGCGCGCAGGGCCCGCCAGGCGCGGGACGCCGCCCTTCAGGAGGCCGAGCGGATCGCCCGCCAGGTCCAGGAGCAGGTGCAGTCGCACGCCCGGCAGGGCGACTGGCAGGGCGCCGTACGCGCGGGCATGTCGGAGCTGGGCAGGCACCTGGGCGGTCTGGGGGGCCTGGGCGACCTGGGCGGCACCGGCGGCCGGAGCACGCCCAGGGCACGGCACACGGGGCCGGAGCACGCGGGACCGGACGACCGGGCGGGCGCGGCACAGGCACCGGTCCCGGAATGGGCCGAGGAGCCCGCCGCACCGTCCGGCGACCCCCGGCGCGATCTGGAGCGGCTGCTGGACCGGTTCCGCGACGACGTGCGGGACGCGGCCCGCGACCACGGGGTGGACGAGGAGCAGCTGCGCGAGGCCCGCCGCCATCTGTCGACGGCGGCGGCACGCATCGCCTCCCTGCTGCGGTCGCCCGGCTCCGGCGGGCCGGACGGGCCGGGAGCGTAGGGGGCACGCGGGGCGGCCCGCCTGCCCTCGCTCCGGAGGGAAGGCGGGCCACCGCGCCGTCAGACCGTCAGACCGTCAGAACGATCTTGCCGAAGAGGTCGCCCGTCGCCATCTTCTCGAAGCCCTCGCGGGCCCGGTCCAGAGGGAGCGTGGAGTCGATCACCGGGCGGACGCCCTTGGCCGCGCAGAAGTTCAGCAGACCGGCCAGCTCCTCCTTGGAGCCCATCGTGGAGCCGACGACCTTCAGCTCCAGGAAGAAGATCCGGTTCAGCTCGGTGGCCTGCGGGTTCGGACCGCTGGTGGCGCCCGAGATGACCAGCCTGCCGCCGGGCTTGAGGGACTTCACCGAGTGGGACCAGGTGGCGGCCCCCACCGTCTCGATCACCGCGTCCATCCGGTGCGGCAGCCGCGCGCCGCTCTCGAAGGCCGCCTCGGCGCCCAGCTCCTCGGCCCGCCTGCGCTTGGTCTCGTCGCGACTGGTGGCGAAGACCCGCAGGCCCGCCGCGGCGCCCAGCACGATGGCCGCCGTGGCGACGCCCCCGCCCGCGCCCTGCACCAGGACGGAGTCCCCGGGACGCACCTCGGCGTTGGTGAAGAGCATCCGGTACGCGGTCAGCCACGCCGTCGGCAGGCAGGCGGCCTCCTCGAAGGAGAGCTCCTTCGGCTTGGGCAGGACGTTCCACTGCGGTACGGCGACCCGCTCGGCGAAGGTGCCCTGGTACTTCTCGGTCAGGATCGAGGGCCGCTCGCGCGGTCCGACCCCGTGTCCGGTCGCGCCGATGACGGAGTAGAGCACGACCTCGTTGCCGTCGGCGTCCACCCCGGCCGCGTCGCAGCCGAGGATCATCGGCAGCGACTCCTCGCCCAGGCCGACGCCGCGCAGGGACCACAGGTCGTGGTGGTTGAGGGACGCCGCCTTGACGTCGATGGTCGTCCAGCCGAGCGGAACGTCCGGCTCAGGACGCTCGCCCAACTCGAGTCCGTTCAGCGGCTTGTCTCGGTCGATGCGCGCGGCATAGGCAGCAAACATGATCAGAACCCTAGGCCGCGCCGGGCCTTCGCGGAACCGGGCGGCGGTGTGACACGCGCCGCTGGCCGCGCAGGCGGCCGGACACCGGACCGGCGTCCGCCGGAGGACACCGGAAAGGCGCAGGGCGGTGCGGACCCCGGTCCGGGGTCCGCACCGCCCTGCGCCGGCGGCCGTGTCTCAGAGGACCTTGGACAGGAACGCCTTCGTCCGCTCGTGCTGCGGATCGGTCAGCACGTCGCGCGGGTGCCCCGACTCGACGACCACGCCGTCGTCCATGAAGACCAGCGAGTCGCCGACCTCCCGGGCGAAGCCCATCTCATGGGTGACGACGATCATCGTCATGCCGTCCTCGGCCAGCCCGCGCATGACGTCCAGCACCTCGCCGACCAGCTCCGGGTCGAGCGCGGAGGTGGGCTCGTCGAAGAGCATCAGCTTGGGCTCCATCGCCAGCGCGCGGGCGATGGCCACGCGCTGCTGCTGGCCGCCGGAGAGCTGGGAGGGGTAGTTGTCGGTCCGGTTGCCGAGCCCGACCCGGTCCAGCAGCTTCAGGGCCCGCTCCCGGGCCGCCGCCCTGGACTCGCCCTTGACCTGGACGGGCGCCTCCATGACGTTCTCCACCGCGGTCATGTGCGGGAAGAGGTTGAAGCGCTGGAAGACCATGCCGATGTCGCGGCGCTGGGCGGCGACCTCGCGCTCCTTGAGCTCGTAGAGCCTGTCGCCCTTCTGCCGGTAGCCGACGAGGTGGCCGTCGACCGACAGCCGCCCGGCGCTGATCTTCTCCAGGTGGTTGATGCAGCGCAGGAAGGTGGACTTGCCGGAGCCGGAGGGGCCGACCAGGCAGAACACCTCCCCCGCGGCGACCTCCAGGTCGATGCCCTTGAGGATGTGGGCGTGGCCGAAGGACTTGTGGACGCCCTCGGCCTTCACCATCGGGACAGCGGAGGTGGTCATATCGTCTTCCCTCCCACCTGGCTCGGCGTGCGGAACGAGGTGAGGCTCCTGCGCACCCGCTGCCACGGTGTGGGCGGCAGGCTGCGGGACGAGCCGCGCTGGAAGTAGCGCTCCAGGTAGTACTGGCCGACGCTGAAGATCGTGGTGAGGATCAGGTACCAGATGGTCGCCACCAGCAGCAGCTCCATCACCTCCAGGTTCCGCGAGGAGATCCTGGTGGCGGAGAACAGCAGCTCGCTGTACTGGATGGCGTAGGCCAGCGACGAGGTCTTGAGCATATTGATGAACTCGTTGCCGGTCGGCGGGATGATGACCCGCATGGCCTGCGGCAGCACGATGCGGCGCATGGTGCGCGAGCCGGTCATGCCGAGCGCGTGGGCCGCCTCGGTCTGGCCCTCGTCCACCGACTGGATGCCCGCGCGGCTGATCTCGGCCATGTAGGCGGCCTCGTTCAGGCCCAGGCCGAGCAGCGCGGCGAGGAACGGCGTCATCACGTCGTTCATCTCGTCGCGGTAGAAGCCCAGGTCCAGGATCGGGAAGATCAGCGCCAGGTTGTACCAGATCAGCAGCTGCACCAGGACGGGGGTGCCGCGGAAGACCCAGATGTAGCCCCAGGCCACGGACGACATCACCGGGTTCTTCGACAGCCGCATCACCGCGAGGACGGTGCCGAGCACCACACCCATGAGCATGGCGAGCAGGGTGATCCACAGGGTGTTGACCGCGCCGGTGAGGATCGTCTCCTGGTTGAGGTAGCGACCCACCGTCGGCCAGGTGATGTCGGCGTTGACGAAGGCCGCCACCACCAGGCCGAACAGGACGAGCACGATCGCGGCGCTTATCCAGCGGCCGTAGTGGCGTACCGGGATGGCCTTGATGGCCTCGGGCGGGACCGGGGAGTTCTTGGCCACCGGCACCGCACCGCCCGCCCCGGTTCCGCCGCCCTCGGTGTTGGAGGCCGGCGCCGAAACGGGTGGTGCCTTGTCTTCAGGTTCGGACACGGAGAGTTACCTTTGCTGTGGAGCTACGGAGGTTCGCTGCGGCTCACTTGCCGCCGTTGACGGTGGCCTCCTCGACCGCGGCGTCGGTGACCTCCCACTTCTCCAGGACCTTCTGGTACTCGCCGTTGTCGATGATGGCGTCGAGGGCGGCCTTGATGGCGTCGCGCAGCTGGGTGTTCTCCTTGCTGACGGCGATGCCGTAGGGGGCGGCGTCGATCTGGTCGCCGACGACCTCGAAGTCCTCGCCGCCGCCGGAGGTCTTGGCGTTGTACGCGGCGACCGGGTAGTCGTTGATGTCGGCGACCGCGCGGCCCTGCTTGACCTGGAGGAGCGCCTCGGTGTCCTTGTCGAAGGCGAGGATCTTGATCGGCTTGTCGCACTTCTCGTTCTGCGCCTCGGCGAGCTCCTCGTTCGCCGTGCCGCGCTGGAGCGCGACGGTCTCGCCGCAGAGGTCGTCCAGGGACTTGATGCCCTCCGGGTTGCCCTTCTTGACCAGGATCGAGGAGCCGGCCCGGAAGTAGTCGACGAAGTCGACGCCCTCGCCGACCTTCTCGCCCTTGTCGTCCAGGCCCTCCTGGCGCTGCTTGGTGTCGGTCATCGCCGACATGATCACGTCGTGGCGGCCGGAGTTCAGACCGGTGATCAGCCCGTCGAAGGTGCCGTTGGTGAACTCGAACTCGACGCCGAGCTGCTTGCTCAGGGCCTCGCCCAGGTCGGGGTCGATACCGGCGATCTTGTCGTTCTCGTCGTAGAACTCGACCGGGGCGTAGGCGATGTCCGAGCCGACCTTGATGACGCCGGCGGACTGGATGTCCTTGGGGAGCTTGTCGAACAGCGGGGCCTCGGAGCTCTTGGCCTCTCCGCCGCCGCCCTCGTCGCCGCTGCCGGTCTGGTCCCCGCACGCGGTCAGCAGCAGGGAACCGGTGAGCGCGACGGCCGCGGCGGCGGCCAGGCGCCGGCGCGCGGACGGCCTGCGGGAGCCTTCCACCGAGGGCAGGGGGCGGTTGGTGCGTGCGGTCATGAAGGGTCCTCCTGCGGGGTGATGTGGAGTGTCCGGTGGTCGGCCGGGCACGCCCGGGGCGTGCGGCGACACTGCGTGATGGGGGCATCTTGCCATCCGGACACCTGAGGCCAGGATGCCAACCATGTCAAAATCGGATAACGGGCGACCGGAAACGATCGGTGCCTGACGAGGCGTGCGCCACCGCCCACTCGGCCACCCTTCCGCTCGTATGAGCGGGGGCGCGCACACGGGGGGAGAGCTTCGTCACTCCCCCATGCGGTGTTAAGCGGTCTTCCACCCTCTCTACAGGCTCTTTGCCCAGGATGCCCCATGTCCGGCGCACTTCGCGGGCAGCCGGTGGGACGGAAGACATTCGTGCACGGTGGCGCTCATCCGGTAGAAAGAGCAGTTACACCCCTCACCCGGGGACCAGGGCGTGAGTGCGACGCGCCCGGCGTCCGTTCCCCCCTCGACGGTGGCCCCATCCGCCGGACAGGCCGCGGACGTGGTGCCCGCCCGCGCCTCGACCAGGCAGCGGCCACCCTCGATCAGGAATTTCAGCAAAGGGGTCAAACAGTGGCAGCGGAGATCGTCAATTCCCAGGGCGAGCTGGACGGCGGCGTCGAGTCGGCCATCGATCCGGCGTTCGCCCTGCACCGCGGCGGCAAGATGGCGGTCCGGGCGACCGTGCCGGTGCGGGACGCGGACGACCTTTCCCTGGCCTACACGCCGGGTGTGGCCAAGGTGTGCAGCGCCATCGCCGAGCAGCCGGAACTGGTCCACGACTACACCTGGAAGTCACAGGTCGTCGCGGTCGTCACGGACGGCACCGCGGTGCTGGGCCTGGGCGACATCGGCCCGCAGGCGTCCCTGCCGGTGATGGAGGGCAAGGCGATCCTCTTCAAGCAGTTCGGCGGCGTGGACGCGGTCCCGATCGCACTGGACTGCACCGACGTGGACGAGATCGTGGAGACCGTCGTCCGGCTCGCGCCCTCCTTCGGGGGCGTCAACCTGGAGGACATCTCCGCTCCGCGCTGCTTCGAGATCGAGCGCAGGCTCCAGGAGCGCCTGGACATCCCGGTCTTCCACGACGACCAGCACGGCACGGCGGTCGTCACGCTCGCCGCGCTGCGCAACGCCGCCCGGCTGCGCGGCGTCGCGCTCGGCGAGCTGCGCGCCGTCATCTCCGGGGCCGGCGCGGCCGGGGTGGCCATCGCCAGGATCCTGGTGGAGGCCGGCATCGGCGATGTGGCGGTCTGCGACCGCAAGGGCATCGTCTCGGCCGACCGCACCGACCTCACCGACGTCAAGCGGGAGCTGGCGGGCTTCACCAACAAGGCGGGGCTGAGCGGGTCGCTGGAGTCGGCGATGGACGGCGCCGACGTCTTCATCGGCGTCAGCGGCGGCACGGTCCCCGAGGAGGCCGTCGCGAGGATGGCGAAGGACGCCTTCGTCTTCGCCATGGCCAACCCCACTCCGGAGATCCACCCGGACGTCGCCCGCAGGTACGCCTCGGTCGTCGCCACCGGCCGCAGCGACTACCCGAACCAGATCAACAACGTCCTCGCCTTCCCCGGCATCTTCGCCGGCGCCCTCCAGGTGCGGGCTTCGACGATCACCGAGGGCATGAAGCTGGCCGCCGCCGAGGCACTGGCCGCGGTGGTCGCCGACGAGCTGAGCGCCGACCGCGTGATCCCCTCCCCGTTCGACGAGCGGGTCGCCCCGGCGGTGACCGCCGCCGTCGCCGCCGCCGCCCGCGCGGAGGGCGTGGCGCGGCGCTGAGCACCGCGTGACACGGCCGCGGGGGCGGTACGGGCCGGGGCGATCCGGCCCGTACCGCCCCGCGGCCTTCCCGCCTCCGGGCCGGCCCCGGACCGCCTCCGCCGAGGACCGGTCCGGGGAACGGTCCAGGGACCGGTCATCCGCCGGTCCCGGTCACTTCAGGCCGAGCACCATCGCGTCGGCCGGCGACGCCCACACCGGACGCGCCTCGGCGAAGCCCGCCGCCCGCATCGCCTCCACGTGCCAGGCCGCGGACTGCGTCTCGCCGTCGGCGTGGTCCCCCGCCACCGGGTCGCCGAAGATCCGGAAGCGCTCGGCGGCAGGCTCCGCCAGCACCGGGTCGGCGGCCGCCGCCGCCCACCAGCCCGCCCAGTCCTGGGCGCCCGCGGCCTTCTCGCGCTCGCGCCGCGCCCGGTGGAAGGCGTCCACGGCCTCGTTGATCCGGGGCGTGGCGGGGTCGGGCATGTGGTCGGCGTTGACGAGGATGCCGCCGTCGCGCAGGACGCCCGCCAGCCGCCCGTACAGCGCACGCAACTCGTCGGTGCGCAGCCAGTGCAGCGCGGTGGAGGTGAGCACCGCGTCGTACGCCCGGTGCGGCAGGGCGTCCGTCCACCGCTCGTCCCGCAGATCGGCGGTGACGAACGCGGCGCGGGGGTCGGCGGCGAAGTGGCCGCGCGCGATGGTCAGCAGGGCCGGGTCGAGGTCCACCCCGGTGCTGGTGGCCCCGGGGAAACGGCGCAGCAGCCGGCCGGTGATGCTTCCCGTGCCGCAGGCCAGGTCCAGCACCTTCGGCTCGGTCCCCACCAGCGCCTCGACGGCGTCGAGCATCGCCCCGAAGCGTTCCTCCCGGTCCGGCAGGTACCACTCCTGCTGCCGGTCCCAGCTCTCCTGCCAGCGCCGCCACCGCTCGCCCTCCGCCACGCCCGCCGACGCGTTCCCCTCCGTCCCGGCTTCCTTCCCGGTCCCCATACCGGTCTCCGTTTCCGTCTCCGTCATGACGACCCCCGCATCCTGGGTACGTAATAGCCTGTACCGAGAGGCAACCCTTACTCGCCCCTCCCCATGACCATAGAGCGCGCCCGTAAGGACCACAAGTGGAACTGAACTATTACTCGGACTTCGCCGTGCGGCTGGTCAACACCGAGCAGCCGCAGCGCGGCGAGGACACGCTCACCTCCGTGGAGGCCGTACGCGCCCTCTTCGGCCCGGGCCAGAGCGCCGCGCGGCGCGCCACGGAGGCCGACGTGACCCGGCTGCGCGGAGTGCGCACACGGTTGCGCGCGGTCTTCGCGGCCGCCTCGGAAGGGGACGAGACCAGGGCCGTGGACCTGCTCAACGCCCTGCTGATGGAGTTCCCCGCCAGCCCGCAGATCTCCGGCCACGACCACCTGGACGACGCCGGCCGTCCCCGCTGGCACATGCACCTGGCCGACCACCCCGCCAACGCCACCGCCGGATACGCGGCCATCGCCTGCATGGGCCTGGCCTTCCACCTCACCGACCTGGGCGTGGACCGGCTGGGCATCTGCCAGGCCGACCCCTGCCGCAACGCCTACCTGGACACCTCGACCAACCGCTCCCGGCGCTACTGCTCCGACCGCTGCGCCACCCGTGCCAACGTCGCCGCCTACCGGGCCCGCAAACGCCTGGAGAACAGCGGCCGCAGCGCCGAGAGGACCCAGCCCAGCAACGCGCCGGGGGTGCGCTGAACCCGCCGCAGCGGCCGCAGCCGCACCCACGCCCGCGCCACCACGAGTTCGTCGGGCACCACTCCGAACTCGCGGCTGTCGTTGCGCACCGACGGATTGTCGCCCTCCACCCACCAGCCGCCGTTCCGCCGCCCCACGGCCCGCTTGACGATCAGCAGGTCGTGCTGGAAGGGGTGCCGCACCACGACCACGTGCCCGGGCCGCACCGCTCCCCCGTAGCGGACCACCAGCAGATCGCCGGGGCGCAGCGTCGGCTCCATCGACGGGTTGTAGACCTCGGCCAGCCCGATCCGCAGCAGCCCGCGGCCCTCCTGCTCGTCCGCCCGCTCCGGCATCCGCCGCACCTCCGGTCCCTTCCTCGGCTCCAGCGCCCTGCCCGTGTACCCTCCTCGTCCCCGCAACCCTCGGACTTTTGTCCCAGGCGAGTGGGGGCACACGCGAAAAGGCGCTCCTCACGGAGTAATCTCACACGTGAGAAGACGATCACGAGGAAGGACAGCTCTATGCTCTCCCGCCTGTTCGCCCCGAAGGTGAAGGTCAGCGCCCACTGTGACCTTCCCTGCGGCGTCTACGACCCGGCCCAGGCCCGTATCGAGGCCGAGTCGGTCAAGGCCATCCAGGAGAAGTACCAGGCGAACGACGACCCGCACTACCGGGCTCGTGCGACGTACATCAAGGAGAACCGGGCCGAGCTCGCCAAGCACCACATCTCGGTGCTGTGGAGCGACTACTTCAAGGCCCCGCACTTCGAGAAGTACCCGCAGCTCCACCAGCTGGTGAACGACGCCCTCAAGGCCGCCTCGGCCGCCAAGGGCTCCACCGACCCGGCCACTGGCCAGAAGCTGCTGGACCTCATCGCCGAGATCGACAAGATCTTCTGGGAGACCAAGAAGGCCTGACCCGGGCCCCCGGGCCGCGGCCCGGCCCCTCCAGGACCCACCGGTCCTTCCTTCCGCACCCGGCCCGCCGGGTTCCGCGCCCGGAACCCGCCGCGGGCCGGGTGCGGCCTTGAAGGGCCCTCCCGTCCGGTCGCCCCGGGCGCCGGTCCGCCGGGCGGCGGCGCGCACCCGGCGGACGGGGACGCGCGCCGGGCCCCGGCGGCCGCCCCGGCACGATCTCCGGCGCCGGAGTGGCTATCGTCTTCTGGTGCATACGATCGTGACCCGAACCCATGGTGGAACGGGGACGCTGCGGTGACGGGGCTGGGGTGGCGCCGTCTGCGGTTCCGGCACCCGGCCCAGGTCGTCGTGGCCGGCTTCGCCGCGGCCATCGCGGTCGGAACGGCGCTGCTGACGCTGCCGGTCGCCAGGGAGGGGCCCGGCGGCGCGAGCGCGATGGAAGCGCTGTTCACCGCCACCTCCGCCGTCTGCGTGACCGGGCTGGTGGTGGTCGACACCCCCTCCTACTGGACCGGCTTCGGCGAGGGGGTGATCCTGGCGCTGATCCAGGTCGGCGGGTTCGGGATCATGACCTTCGCCTCCCTGCTCGTGGTACTGGTCTCCCGCCGTCTGGGGCTGCGCGCCCGTCTCACGGCCGCGGCGGAGACCAAGACCCTGGGACTGGGCGAGGTGCGGTCGGTGGTCGCCGGTGTCGTCAGGGCCAGCCTGCTGCTGGAGGCGGTCACCGCCACGATGCTGACCCTGCGCTTCGGGCTCGGCTACGACGAGCCGTGGCCGCGGGCGGTGTGGCTGGGGGTCTTCCACGCGGTGTCGGCGTTCAACAACGCCGGTTTCGCCCTCTACACCGACAATCTGATGGGCTTCGTCGCCGATCCGTGGATCTGCCTGCCCATCGCCTTCGCCGTCATCGCCGGCGGGCTGGGCTTCCCCGTGCTGTTCGAACTGCGCCGCCGCCTGCGCCGACCGCGCACCTGGACCCTGCACACCAAGATCGTGCTGTGGGCCACCGGAGCCTTCCTGGCCGGCGGTACGGCGTTCATCACCGCCCTGGAGTGGTCCAATCCGGGCACCCTGGGGCCGCTGGACGTGCGGGGAAAGCTGCTGGCCGGCTTCTTCCAGGGCGTGATGCCGCGCACCGCCGGCTTCAACAGCGTCGACATCGGTCAGATGAACCCGGCCACCTGGCTGGGCATGGACGTTCTGATGTTCGTCGGAGGGGCCAGCGCGGGAACGGCCGGCGGCATCAAGGTCACCACCTTCGCCGTGCTGTTCTTCGTCATATACGCGGAGGTGCGGGGCGAGGGCGCGGTCAACATCTTCAACCGCCGCCTGCACGGCGACGTCCAGCGCCAGGCGCTGACCGTGGTGCTGCTGGCGGTGGCCGCCGTCGCGGCCTCCACGATCGCCTTCATGGTCTTCACCGACTTCAGCCTCGACCGGTCCCTGTTCGAGGTCACCTCGGCCTTCGCCACCGTCGGACTGTCCACCGGCATCACCGCCGACCTGCCGGCCGGGGAGCAGATCCTGCTGACCGTGCTGATGTTCATCGGCCGCCTCGGCCCCATCACGGTGGCCTCCGCGCTCGCCCTGCGCCCCCGTGTCCGCATGTACGAACTGCCCGAGGAGCGACCCGTCATTGGCTAAGCACCCCGCCCCCCAGAGGAAGAACCCGCCGGCCAGGGGCCGCGGTGCCAGGGCCCGCCGCCGCGACGACCGCAACGACTCCGTGGTCGTCATCGGCCTGGGCCGTTTCGGCCGCGCCCTGGCCCTGGAACTGGCCGAGGAGGACACCGAGGTCCTGGGCATCGACCACAGCGCCGAGGTCGTCCAGTCCCTGTCCGGCTCCCTCACCCACGTGGTGAGCGCCGACTCCACCAAGGAGGAGGTCCTGCGCCAGCTCGGCGTCCACGAGTTCGGCCGGGCCGTGGTCGCCATCGGCAGCAATCTGGAGGCCAGCATCCTGACCGCCTCCCTGCTGGTCTCATTCGGCATCCCCAACGTGTGGGCCAAGGCCACCAGCGAGGCGCAGGGCCGCATCCTCACCCAGCTCGGCGTCCACCACGTCGTCTACCCCGAGCACGACATGGGCCAGCGCGTCGCCCACCTGGTGCGCGGCCGGATGCTGGACTACATCGAGTTCGAGGACGACTTCGCCATGGTCAAGACCAGCCCGCCGGCCGACATCGTCGGACTGACCCTGGGCAACAGCGGGGTGCGCACCCGCCACGGCGTCACCGTCGTCGCCGTCAAACGCCCCGGCGAGGGCTTCACCTACGCCACGGCCGACACCGTCGTGGAGGAGGGCGACACCATCATCGTCGCCGGCCGCACCCGACAGACCGAGCGCTTCAGCGAACTGCGGTGACCCCCGCCCGTCCATGAGGGTTCGCGGGCGGGGGGCGGGGCCGTCCCATGCCCTTCGCGGCCCCCTGCGCACGTCATGCGGCCATGCCGGCCGCCGGGGCCTCTGCCCGCCGGCCCGTCACCGGGCCCGGACACGCCGTCGGGCGGCGGCCCGCAGCGCCGTGGAGTCGCTGCGGGCCGCCGGCCCGACCGGTCGTCCCCGCTCAGACGAGCTGACCGGCCCGGCGGGTGAGCTGGGCGCGTCCGAACAGCAGGGCGTAGCCGGGCGGCAGCCGGTCGATGATCCGGTCGAGCAGGTCCTTGTCGGCGAGCTCGGCGACCACGCTCAGCACCGAGCTGACGTCCCAGCGGGCCGTCGCCGGGGTCGCGCCCTCGATGCGGGCCGCGACGCTGTCGACGAACTGCGCGCCGCTGAGCGGCTTGGTCACCTTGAGCTGCCCGGTCAGCACGCGCATGCCCTCCTGCGGAAGGCGGACGGCCAGCTCCGTGCGCTCCGCACCGGTGAGATGGCCGCCGAGCGCCGAGAGCACGATCCGGGAGACGCGCTCCGCCTCCTTGGCCGTCGGGTACTGCCCCCGCTCGCGTACCTGCGCCACGAACTCGCTCCACCGCATGATCCATCTCCCCTTCCGCACTGACTGGTACCGGTGAGGTGGTCGGCACGGGCCGTCGCCCGCTGCCCCGCCAAGAGCACGGGGCAGTCGGCGGTGCGGCACTGAGTGCAATGCCCTCCGCCCATCTGTATAACTCAGGTCAAGAAAACTTGACAACAGTCGGCTCAGAGGTACGCAGCCACCTCGTATCAGCCCTGGTCCAGGGGAGGCGCGACAGCGAGCTTCCATCGACCGGGGCGTACACCCATGTGCCCGGGAAAAGCGCTTTCATACTGGACGGGTCGCCGCGTTCGCGAAGGCGTACGGGCCGCCTGCGGCGACGGCGTGCGGGAGCGCGTCCGCCCAACGCCCCCGCCCTCTCCGCCCCTTGCCTCGCTGACCTCGGCTTCCCTTCCCCTCGCACGCCTCCGACCCTCGACCCGGGGTGGATTGGGGAAGGAAAAGTCCGATGCGTCGTATGACGGATCTCACACCCGCCCCGGAGAGACGGCCGAGTCCCGTTCCCGCACATCCGCGCCGGGCGCCTCCCGTCCGCGGGGACGGGCCCTCCTACCGCACGCCCCCGGGGAGCAGCCGCCCTCCACTGCCGACTGGCATATTCCGTCGCAACCGCAATCCGCCGCCGGTACGCGGAGGGCGGGCGCCGGCCGCGGCGCTCGTACGGGCTTTCACCGTGCCCGGCCGACCGGTGACACGGGGTGCCACCCCGGCGTGACAATGGCTGGATGAGCAGCGCACCGCCTCCCCCGGCCGGCCCTCCGGCGTCCCCGGTGTCCCGGGCCCCCCTGACGGCCCTGGACTCCCTCGCCCCGCGCCTGCCCTCCCCCCTGGCGGAGGCCGCCGACGAGCACTTCTCGCGCCACGGCGTCCGGCTGCTGCTCAAGCGCGACGACCTGATCCACCCGGACCTCGTCGGCAACAAGTGGCGCAAGCTCGCGCCCAACCTGCGCGCCGCCGTGCGCAGCGGCGAGCGCACACTGCTGACCTTCGGCGGGGCCTACTCCAACCATCTGCGCGCCACGGCCGCCGCCGGGCGCCTGCTGGGCCTGTCCACGATCGGGGTGGTGCGGGGCGACGAGCTCGCCGGCCGGCCCCTCAACGACTCCCTGGCCCGCTGCGCCGCCGACGGCATGCGGCTGCACTTCGTGTCGCGGGCGGACTACCGCCGCAGGAACGACCCGGAGTGGACCGCCGGGCTGCGCGACCGCTTCGGCCCGTTCCTCCTCATACCGGAGGGCGGCAGCAACGCCGAGGCCGTGCGGGGCGCCGCGGAGCTGGGCCGGGAGCTGCGCGGCGCGGCGGACGTGGTGGCCGTCGCCTGCGGTACGGGCGGCACCCTCGCCGGGCTCGCCGCCGGACTCGCCCGCGGCCAGCGCGCGATCGGCTTCGCCGCCCTGCGCGGCGGCTTCCTCGCCGAGGAGGTGGAGCGGCTGCAGCACGCCGCCTTCGGCGGACGCCGCGGCGCCTGGACGGTGGAGGACCGCTTCCACTGCGGCGGCTTCGCCCGCACCACCGACGAGCTGGAGTCCTTCGCCCGGGACTTCGCGGCCCGGCACGGAATGCCGGGCCTGGACCGCGTGTACGTCGCCAAGGTGCTGTACGGCCTGGCGGTCCTGGCCGGCGAGGGCGCCTTCCCCCCGGGGACGACGGTGGCCGCCGTGGTCACCGGTCAGCCCTCCCCGCCCGGTCCGGCCGGCCGTCCCCGCCGACGTCCCGGTCCTCCACGCCTTGATCCGCGAGCCGGCTGAGTACGAGCGCCCGCCGGGGCAGGCCGGGGCCACCGAGGAGCGGTTGCGCGACCGCGACGCCCTCTTCCGCGAGCACCCGGCCGTCTTCGCCCTGATCGCCGAGGACGGCGGCGGCGAACCGGTCGGCTTCGCCCTGTGGTTCCTCGGCTTCTCGGCCTGGACCGGCACCCGCGGCGTGCACCCGGAGGACCTGTACGTCCGCCCGGCCGCGCGCGGCGCGGGCCACGGCAGGGCGCTGCCGGGCGATACTCGCGCGCGTCTGCGCCGAGCGGGGTTACGAACGTTTCCAGTGGTGGGTACTGAACTGGAACGAGCCCGTCATCGGCTTCTACGAGCCGCTCGGCGCCGAACCGGTGGACGAGCGGACGGTCCACAGGCTCTCCGGCGAGCCGCTGAGGGCCCTGGCGGCCGGGCGGACGCCGGGATCCCCGGGGGCCGGGAACGACCGGCGGCCCCGCGGCGCTGTGAACCCGGCGCGACCGGAGAGGAATTGGGCACCGCAGACCTCTAGCCACGGACAGTACCCATGTGTTTACTATGGGTGACGACCGCAGGAAGGGTGCCCTTCTCGGCCCGGGCGACAGCATGCCCCGGATCGCGATAGCGTCGCAGTCGAACGATCTGCCCCGCCCGTCCGTTGACCCGTTGCGACAGGGTCGTCGGGAGGGCGTACACGGCAGCCACCAGCTCGTGCCACCTTGGAGGTGAGGGTGTCCCAGATCGCAGGCGAGCCCGGGACGCAGGACTTCGTCGAGGTCCGGCTGCCCGCCGCGGGCGCCTACCTTTCGGTCCTGCGTACCGCCACCGCCGGTCTCGCGGCCCGTTTGGACTTCACCCTCGACGAGATCGAGGATCTGCGCATCGCCGTCGACGAGGCGTGCGCCATCCTGCTCCAGCAAGCGGTCCCCGGCAGCGTGCTGAGCTGCGTCTTCAAGCTCGTCGGGGACTCCCTGTGGGTGACGGTCTCGGCACCCACCACGGACGGCCGCGCCCCCGAGCGCGACACCTTCGCCTGGACGGTGCTCTCCGCGCTGGCGGGCGAGGTCGACTCGGCCGTGGCCGAGGACCGCACGGTCAGCATCAGCCTGCACAAGAAGCGCGGCGCCGGCCCAGGGGCGCCGTGACCGGCACACACGGGCCGGTACGGGACAAGGGGGTCGGTGTGAACGACCTGGAGAGCGAAACGCGGACGGGCCGCCACGAGAAGGCGGCGAGTCCGGTCATTCCCGAGCAGCACGCCCGGCCCCATCCGGTCGAACCTGATGAGCGGGCGGATGCCATGGAGGACCAGCAGCACGACATGCGCGAGGACGAAGGGGCCGGTGAGGGCGTCGCCTATGTGCACCGCCAGCCGGATCCCCAGGACCGCAGCGGCGCACGGAACCTGTTCGTCAGACTGCGCGGCCTCCCGGCGGGCTCCCCGGAGCGCGCCGAGCTGCGCGACACCCTGGTGCGGATGCACCTGCCGCTGGTGGAGCATCTGGCGCGGCGCTTCCGCAACCGCGGAGAGCCACTGGACGACCTGACGCAGGTCGCCACGATCGGCCTGATCAAGTCGGTGGACCGCTTCGACCCGGAGCGCGGCGTGGAGTTCTCCACCTACGCCACTCCCACGGTCGTGGGCGAGATCAAGCGGCACTTCCGCGACAAGGGCTGGGCGGTGCGGGTGCCCCGCCGGCTCCAGGAGCTGCGGCTGTCCCTGACCACGGCCACCGCCGAGCTGTCCCAGCAGCACGGCCGCGCCCCGACCGTCCACGAGCTGGCCGAGCGGCTGTCGATCTCCGAGGAGGAGGTCCTGGAGGGTCTGGAGTCGGCGAACGCCTACAGCACGCTCTCCCTGGACGTCCCGGACACCGACGACGAGTCCCCGGCCGTCGCGGACACCCTGGGCGCGGAGGACGACGCCCTGGAGGGCGTGGAGTACCGGGAGTCGCTCAAGCCGCTGCTGGAGGAGCTGCCGCCGCGTGAGAAGAAGATCCTGCTGCTGCGCTTCTTCGGCAACATGACCCAGTCCCAGATCGCCCAGGAGGTCGGCATCTCCCAGATGCACGTCTCGCGTCTGCTGGCCCGCACCCTGGCACAGCTGCGCGACCGGCTGCTGATCGAGGAGTAGCGGGGAGCAGGGGGCCCGCGGGCGGGATGCCTGCGGGCAGGGCGCCCGCCGGTCCGGTCAGGCGTCCCGGTGCTCGCGCGGGCCGACGCCCAGCGCCCCGGCCGCCGCCGGGCTCATCAGGCAGCCGAGCACTGCCAGCGCGGTGAGCGCGATGGCCACTCCGCCCGCGAGCCACACGCCGCCGTTCTGCGCCATCTGCCAGCCCACCGGAAGCGCCATCAGCTGGACGATCACCGCCGGTCCCCGGCTCCACCGGCGCCGCAGCCACAGTCCGCGCGCGGCGGCCAGCGGCAGCACGGCCAGCGCCAGCACGGTCACGGCCCCGGTGAGGGCCTGCACCGCGTCGTCGGCCCGGCCGCCGGTCAGCAGCATGACCAGCATGGTCACCCCCAGGCCGGCGACCACCACTCCCTGTGCCGCCACCACGGCGGCCGCGGCGGTGATCCGCCCGGGCCGGGAGGGCTCGGAGGAGCGGGGGGCGTCGGCGGAGGATGCGTCCGTGGTCACATCGCCAGGGTAGCGGGGCGGACCTCCCGGACCTCCGTCCGTCCCGGGCCGCCCCTCCCGGGGCCGTCCGTCTGGGCCGCGAGCGGCTGGGTACGCTGCACACCATGCGCGCGCTCCTCGTGGTCAACCCGGCGGCAACCACCACCAGTGCCCGCACCCGAGACGTCCTCATCCACGCCCTGGCGAGCGACCTCAAGCTGGAGGTCGCCACCACCGAGTACCGGGGACACGCGCGCGACCTGGGGCGGCAGGCGGTCCAGCGCGGGGAGATCGAGCTGGTCATCGTGCTCGGCGGTGACGGCACGGTCAACGAGGTCGTCAACGGGCTGCTGTACGCCGGCCCCGCGCCCGAGGCCCTCCCCCGCCTCGCGGTCGTGCCGGGGGGTTCGACCAACGTCTTCGCCCGCGCCCTGGGGCTGCCCAACGACGCGGTGGAGGCCACGGGTGCGCTGCTGGACGCGCTGAACTCCGGCGGCGAGCGCACGGTGGGCCTGGGGCTGGCGGCCGGTACGCCGGGGACGGACGACGCGGAGGTGCCGTCCCGGTGGTTCACCTTCTGCGCGGGCCTCGGCTTCGACGCGGGTGTGGTGGGCCGGGTCGAGCAGAAGCGCGAGGGCGGCAGGCGCTCGACGCACGCCCTCTACGTGCGCCAGGTGGTGCGGCAGTTCCTGGGCGACCCCTACCGCCGCCGCGGGACGATCACCCTGCGGCGGCCCGGCGAGGAGCCGGTCGAGGAGCTGGCGCTGTCCATAGTCTGCAACACCGCGCCCTGGACCTACCTGGGCAACCGCCCGGTGTACGCGGCCCCCCGCGCCTCCTTCGACACCGCCCTCGACGTGCTCGGACTGACCCGGCTCACCCCCTCCGCGGTGACCCGCTACGGCACCCAGCTGCTGACCTCCACGCCCGAGCGCGGCCCGCACGGCAAGCACGCGGTCTCACTTCACGATCTCACCGACTTCACCTTGGAATCACAGGTGCCACTGCCGTTTCAGATGGACGGTGACCACCTGGGGCTGCGTACGAGCGTGACGTTCACAGGCGTACGCCGTGCACTGCGTGTGATTGTGTAAGTGGATGTGGTGAAAGTCCTTTCACTCGAACGTTTAGACCAGGTTCCACCCCCTGGAAGTACGGCTGTGACCTAGTCGACACCAAGGAATCAAAAAAAACTTTCCGGAAGGGGTTGTATCCGCCGCCGAGGTTTGCGAGTCTCTTCATGGCGATCGGGACGGTCGACGCCGACCCCCTTGAGAGCCCCGAATCCACCTCCTCATCCCTCGGGACACTCCCGGCGAAGCCGGGCGATGCCCCTTCCCTTGTGGAGGGATTCGTGAAAGCGTTCACATTCACAAGCAATTACCGCAACGCGTAGGAGATGGAGCAGCCATGGACTGGCGTCACAACGCCGTTTGCCGCGAGGAAGACCCCGAGCTCTTCTTCCCCATCGGCAACACCGGTCCTGCGCTGCTGCAGATCGAGGAAGCCAAGGCCGTCTGCCGCCGCTGCCCCGTGATGGAGCAGTGCCTGCAGTGGGCCCTGGAGTCCGGCCAGGACTCCGGTGTCTGGGGTGGCCTCAGTGAGGACGAGCGCCGCGCTATGAAGCGCCGCGCCGCCCGCAACCGGGCGCGCAAGGCCACTGCCTGACGCCCACCCCGCCACCTGCTGCCCCCGAGCCGCAGCGCGCAGTGCCCACAGTGCGCACCGCAAAGACGATGATGTCGAGCCCCGGACCGTGCTCACCACGGTCCGGGGCTCGGTGCTGTGCGGGGCCCGCGCCCGTCGTCAGCGCCTCTCCGGCTCCACGGGGATGTCCAGGACCACCCGGGTGCCGCCCCCGGGAGCCGGGAGCATGTCGAAGCCTCCCTCCAACTCCCCCTCCACCAGCGTCCGCACGATCTGCAGCCCCAGGTTCCCCGCGGTGCGCGCGTCGAAGTCCTCCGGCAGACCGCGTCCGTCGTCCTGCACGGTGACCAGCAGCCGGCCCTCCCCGTGGCCGGCGCCCGCGCCGCGGACGGCCGCGACCTCGACCGTGCCCCGCTCCCCCGGCCGGAAACCGTGCTCCAGCGCGTTCTGCAGCACCTCCGTGAGGACCATGGACAGCGGGGTGGCCACCTCCGCCGCCAGTACGCCGAAACGGCCCGTACGCCGCCCGGTGACCATGCCCGGGGAGATCTCGGCGACCATCGCCAGCACCCGGTCGGCTATATCGTCGAACTCCACCCGCTCGTCCAGTGTCTGGGAGAGCGTCTCGTGGACGATCGCGATCGAGCCGACCCGGCGGACGGCCTCCTCCAGCGCCTCCCGCGCGGTGCCGCCGGTGCCCGAGCCGATCCGCCGGGCCTGGAGCCGCAGCAGGGCCGCGACGGTCTGGAGGTTGTTCTTCACCCGGTGGTGGATCTCCCGGATGGTGGCGTCCTTGGTGATCAGCTCCCGCTCCCTGCGGCGCAGTTCGGTGACGTCGCGCAGCAGGATGAGCGAGCCGATCCGCACCCCCTTCGGTTTGAGCGGGATGGCGCGCAACTGGACGACGCAGCCGTTGCCCTCGATCTCGGTCTCGCGCGGCGCCCAGCCGCTGGCGAGCTTGACCAGCGACTCGTCCACCGGGCCTCGGGAGGGCGCCAGTTCGGCGGTGGCCTGGCCCAGGTGCAGCCCGACCAGATCGGCGGCCAGACCCAGCCGGTGGTAGGCGGAGAGCGCGTTGGGGCTGGCGTACTGGACGACTCCGTCGGCGCCGAGCCTGATCAGTCCGTCGCCGACCCGCGGTGAGGCGTCCATGTCGACCTGCTGGTCGGGGAAGGGAAACGATCCCGCGGCGATCATCTGCGCCAGGTCCGAGGCGCTCTGCAGATAGGTCAGCTCCAGCCTGCTGGGCGTGCGCACCGTCAGCAGGTTGGTGTTGCGGGCGATGACGCCCAGGACGCGGCCCTCGCGGCGCACGGGGATGGACTCCACCCGGACCGGCACCTCCTCGCGCCACTCGGGGTCGCCCTCGCGGACGATCCGGCCCTCGTCCAGGGCGGCGTCCAGCAGCGGCCGGCGTCCCCTGGGCACGAGGTGGCCGACCATGTCGTCCTGGTAGGAGGTGGGTCCGGTGTTGGGGCGCATCTGCGCCACGGAGACGTAGCGCGTGCCGTCCCGGGTCGGGACCCACAGCACCAGATCGGCGAAGGAGAGGTCGGACAGCAGCTGCCACTCGGAGACCAGCAGGTGCAGCCACTCAAGGTCGGAGTCGCCGAGGGCGGTGTGCTGGCGTACGAGGTCGTTCATGGAGGGCACGGTGTGAGCCTAACCGGCGACCGATCCGGTCGTACGTCTGTGCATACGCGCCGTCGTGCGCAAGAATTGACGGCAGCCGCCACAGCGAACCGCTGATGCGTTCAAGGCGTGGACACGGGTCGGAGACCCGGTCCACAATGGCGGCAGGCTTCTGCCCTCCCCGCACAGGAGGGTGGAACGAGACCGGGCGCTCTCTGCCCTGACTGTGCCTGGTCTCCGATCGCTCCGGGCTGCGGTGCCGGACGGGTTGAGGGTCCCGTCCCGGCGCCGCGGCCCGCGGGTGTTCCACGGGTCTCCCAGAGCCTCCCGGGGCATCCCGTCACCCCCGCCGTCTCCTGGTCGCTCCCGCCCGGCTCCGCTGCGCGCATACGGAAGGCGAACGCGCGAGCGGCCGGACCCCGCGGGGAAGGGAAAGGCGGGATCCGGCCGGGGAAGGTGCGGTCAGCGGGTCTCGGTGACCTTCGCCAGGGCGCGGGGGGCGTCCGGGTCCTGGCCGCGGGCGATGGTCACCTCGTAGGCCAGCATCTGCAGCGGGAGGATCTCCAGGATCGGCTGGAGTTCCTCGGGCACGTCCCCGGTCGGCAGGACGAAGCCGGCGGAGGCCTCGGCCACCTGCCGCTCGGGGCCGATGACGACGAGGTCGGCGCCGCGGTCCTTCAGCCGGTCGAGGACGGGCTGGAGCGCCTGGCCGCCCCTGCCGTCGGTGACGATGGCGATCACCGGGGAGACGTTGTCGACCATCGCCAGCGGGCCGTGCAGCAGGTCGGCGCCGGAGTAGGACAGGGCGGGGACGTAACTGGTCTCCATCAGCTTCAGCGCCGCCTCCTTGGCCGTCGGGTAGCCGTAGCCGCGGGAGGTGATGACCATGCGCTCGGCGAAGCGGTAGCGGGCGGCCAGCCGCCTGACCTCGTCCCGGCGGGCCAGGATCGACTCGGCGAGATCGGGCAGCGCCTTGGCCGCGCTGCCGAAGGCGCCGCCCGCGATGCCCCCGGCACCCCCGTCGCCCCCGGCACCGCCGGCGGCCCGCAGGCCCTCGACCAGGAGGTACAGGGACAGCAGTTCGGCGGTGTAGGTCTTGGTCGCGGGCAGCGCCCTCTCCGGGCCGGCCAGGATGTCGATGTGGAACTCGGCGGCCTCGGCCAGCGGGGAGCCGGGGTTGTTGGTCACCGCCAGGGTGACGGCTCCCGCCTCGCGCGCCGCCCGGGTGGAGGCGACCAGGTCGGGGGAGCCGCCGGACTGGCTGACCGCGATGACCAGGCAGTCGGTGAGGTCCTGCCGGGCCTCGTAGGCGGTGGTGGTGGACATGGAGGTGAGGCCGCAGGGCTTGCCCAGCCGGATCTCCAGCAGGTACTTCGCGTAGAGGGCGGCGTTGTCGGAGGTGCCGCGCGCGGTGAGCAGCACGAAGCGGGGTCCGCGCGCCGCGATGCGTTCGGCGGTCTCGCGGATCCCGGGCGCGCCCTCGTCGAGGATCCGCCGGAGCACGGCGGGCTGCTCGGCCATCTCGCCGGACATGATCCGGCCCGGCCGCTCGCCGTGCGGTGCGGGGGTCGCGGCCGGGGTCGTGGCGGACATGCTGGGGGCCTCCCGTTGTCTGTGGTGCGTACGGTCCACGGAGCTCAGCCGTCGGTTCCCCGGCCGGCGATGACCTCCGCGGCGGCCCGTCCGCAGACGCGGGCGGCGCCGTGGGTCGCGATGTGGAGTGCTCCGGAAGGCGGTGCCTGGGGCAGGCCCATCTCGACCACGACCGTGTCCGGCCGGGCGGTGAGCAGGGCGTCCAGGGCGTCCGCCATCCAGGGATGCCGGTGGACGTCGCGTACCACTGCGACGATCCTACGGCCGGCCGCCTCCTCCAGCACCTGTGCGGCCGGTCCGCCCCGCCCCGCCCGTTCGGCCCGCTCGCGGTTCCAGGAGCCGGTCGCGGTGCCCGGGAGCAGTTCCGCCAGTTCGGCGGCGAGGCCCCAGGGCGTCTCGTCGCCGACGGCGATGTTGGCCACGGGTGTGAAGGCGGCGACGTACGGCGGCCCGGTCAGGGGCGTGTGGTCCCGCCGGACGGTGACCTTCAGCGCGCGGCGGGCGGCCTCCAGCCCGACCCGGGGATCGGCGGGTGTCGCCTCCCCGGCGCGGGCGGACGCCTCGGCGGTCCAGCGGGCCAGGGCGCGGACCCGGTCGGCCGCGTCGGCGAGCCGTTCCTCGGACAGCTCGCCCTCGACCACGGCGCGCACCAGGGCGTCGCGCAGGCGCAGCACGGTCTCCTCGTCGGCCAGTCCCCCGCCGACGCAGAGGGCGTCCGCGCCCGCGGCGACGGCCAGGACGCTGCCGCGCTCGATGCCGTAGGTCCCCGCGATGGCCCGCATCTCCATGCCGTCGGTGACGATCAGGCCCTCGAAGCCGAGCCCGCCCTCGCTCCGGGGCGCGCGCAGCAGGCCGGTCAGGGCGGCGGGGCTGAGCGTCCCCGGAAGCGCCGGGTCCAGGGCGGGCAGCAGGATGTGCGCGCTCATCACGCACTTGCTGCCCGCGGCGACCGCCGCCCGGAAGGGGACCAGTTCGCGCCTCTCCAGGGTGGCCAGGTCGGCGTCGATGCGCGGCAGGGCGTGGTGGGAGTCCACGCTGGTGTCGCCGTGCCCGGGGAAGTGCTTGGTGCAGGCGGCGACTCCGGCGGACTGCAGCCCCTCGACCCAGGCGGCGGTGTGCCGGGCCACCAGGTCCGGTGCGGAGCCGAAGGAGCGGACGCCGATGACCGGGTTGTCGGGGTTGGAGTTGACGTCGGCCGAGGGCGCCCAGTTGAGGTTGACCCCGCACTCGGCGAGCCTGCGCCCCAGTTCACGGGCGACGGCACGGGTCAGCGCGGTGTCGTCGACCGTGCCCAGGGCGTGGTTGCCGGGGAAGGACGACCCCGTGCGCGCCTCCAGCCGGGTGACGTCGCCGCCCTCCTCGTCGATGGCCACCAGTACGTCGGGGCGGACACCGCGCAGCTGGGCGGTGAGCGCGGCCAGCTGCGCGGGAGATGTGATGTTGCGGCCGAACAGGCCCACCGCGGCGAGCCCCTCGTCCAGCCGGCGCAGCAGCCAGCCGGGCGCGGTGGTGCCGGTGAAGCCCGGCTGGAGGACGGCCAGGGCGTTGCGCACCAGGGTGCTGCCGGTGGTGCCGGTGAGAGTCGTCATGGGAGCGACGTCATCCCTTCACTGCGCCGGAGGTGAGGCCCGTGGCCATCTTCTTCTGGAGGAGCATGAAGAAGATCACCACGGGGAGTGCGATGAGGACGGAGCCCGCCATCAGGGCGCCGTAGTCCGTGCCGCGGTCGGTGGTGAAGTTCATCAGCCACACGTTGAGCGTGTACTTGTCGTTGTCCTGCAGCAGGATGTACGCGAACAGGTACTCGTTCCACGCGGTCACCAGGGCGAAGATGGACGCCGCCGCGAGACCCGGGGCGACCAGCGGGAAGATGACCCGCCAGAAGGCGCCCATCCGGGTGCAGCCGTCCACCATCGCGGCCTCCTCCAGCTCCTTGGGCACGTTGATCACGAAGCCGCGGATCATCCAGGTGGCGAAGGGCAGCACCGAGACCGTGTAGACGACGATCACGCCCCAGTACTCGTTGAGCGCGCCCAGGTTGTTGAGCTGGATGTAGATGGGGATGAGCATCGCGGTCGGCGGCAGCAGCTGGACGAGGATGAGGACCGTCATGAACGGCTTGCGGCCGTAGAAGTCGAAGCGGCCGATGGCGAACGCCGCGATGGTGCCGATGAAGATGGCGCCGGCCACCGAGGTGCCGCAGATGATCAGACTGCTCTGGATGGCGGTCCAGAAGTTCGGGGACTCGGTGGCGCGGACGAAGTTGTCGAGGGTGAAGGAGGAGGGCCACAGCGTCTGGTCGTAGCTGCGGATCTCGCGGTTGGGCCGGAAGGCGCTGAGGACCAGCCAGTAGACCGGGAAGGCCATCACCGCGAAGGCGCACAGGCCCAGCACGTCGTACAGCAGGCGGCTGCGCTTGCGGTCCGGACGCAGCTCGTACGCCGAGTCGTCGCCGGTGGCCGCCTCGGGAGCCGCCACGGGCGTGGTGGCGGGCGGGGTGGAGGTGCTCACTCGACCTCTCCTGTCTTCATCAGCTGACGCAGGTAGTACACGGCCACGCCGGAGAGCAGCAGCACGGTGATGAGCGCGATCGCCGTGCCCTGGCTGAACGAGGCGCTCTCGAACGCCTTGCTGAACGAGTACAGGCCCAGCAGCTCGTACTCGGGCTCCGGCTTGTTGGCGCGCATCAGGAAGATCTGGCCGAAGACGTTGAAGTCCCAGATCACCGAGAGGGTGGTCACCATCTGGAAGACCGGCTTGATCACCGGGAAGACCACGTGGCGGAAGACCCCGAGGGCGTTGGCGCCGTCGAGCCGGGCCGCCTCCTCCAGTTCCGCGGGCACCTGGGTGAGCGCGGCGTACAGGGTGATCACCACGAACGGGATCGCCCCCCACACGACCACCGCGCCGATGACGGTGAAGCCCTGCCAGGGTTCGAGGAACCAGTTGTGGCCCTGGAAGTCCGCTCCGGGCAGTCTGCTCAGCAGGTTGTTGACCACGCCGTAGTCGGAGTCCGACAGCCAGCGGAAGATCGAGGTGGCCACCAGCAGCGGCATCGACCAGGCGGCCACCAGGGCCCCGGTCAGCAGCAGCCGCACCCAGGTGGACAGGCGCTGCATCAGCAGGGCCAGCCCCAGTCCCAGCCCCATGGTCGCCGTCACGCAGACCACCATGAACAGCACGGTGCGGACGGTGACCGACCAGAAGTGGGGATCGCCCAGGATGTTGGAGAACTGCTCGAAGCCCACCCACGGCGGGGTGGTGCCGCCCCACAGGTGCGCGCGGCGCATGTCCTGGAAGGACATGACCACCGTCTTCACCAGCGGATAGGCGAAGACGGCGCCGACCGCGACGATCGCCGGGGCGATCAGCAGGTACGGAAGCTTCGCGCCTCCGCCGCGGCCGCCTCGCGGCCGGGGCTTCGACGGACGGGAGGAGGAGTGGGGGGGCCGGGGCGGCCTCGGCCCGGAACGGTGCGGTACGGCCGCCGGCGGGTCGGCGGCTTTGGTGTCGGCGGCGGTCACGGTGCTGGCCTTCCGTTCGTTCTCTTCACCGAAGGTGCGGGGCGGAGGACGCGGGAGCGTCCTCCGCCCCCCGCGGCACGTGCCGGAAGGCCCGGGGTCGGGAGCCCTCCGGCGCGTTCTCAGGCCTCGTTGTTGATCAGCTCGTCGATCTTCGCGTCGGCCTTCTCGGTGGCGTCGGCCACCGAGGTGCCCTTGAGGACCTCCAGCAGCATGTTCTCCAGCACGTTCTGGCTCTCGATCGCGGTCCAGCCGGGGGCGATCGGGGTGAACCAGGCGTCCGGGACCGCGTTGGCGATCGGGGCGGTCTCGGGCTTCTCCTTCAGCGGTTCGAGCTGCTTGGTGTTGTTCGGCAGGATGTTCTTGGAGGCCAGGACCTCCATCGACTTCTCGCTGGTGAACATCGAGACCCAGTCCTTGGCCAGGTCCTGGACCTCGGACTTCTGGATCACCGCGAGGTCGGAACCGCCGATGAAGGACGGCAGTGCCTCGCCGTTCGGGCCGGGCATTCCGGCGGTGGCGATCTTGCCCTCCAGCTCCGGGTTGCCGTTCTCGCCCTCGACGACGCCGCCGGCCTCCCACCCGTTGCCGTAGATCAGCGCGGCCTTCTCGTTGGCCATCACATTGGCGTGGTCCTGCTCGTCCTTGGTCCGGTCGCCGTTGTTGTACTCCTTGACCAGGTCGATGAAGTGCTGGATGCCCTTGCGCGCCTCGGGGCTGCTCAGGGTGGCCTTCCACTCGCCCTTGCCCTCGTCGTACTCGGCTATCTGCCCGCCGTACGCGGCGACGTAGGACATGGCGGCGTACCAGTAGCGGCCGGGCAGGTAGAGGGGGGAGAAGGCCTTGTCGTCGCCGTACTCCTTCGCGACCTCGTCCAGCGCCTTCTTCAGCTCGTCCTCGGTCTGCGGCAGTTCCTTGGTCCCCGCGCCCTTGTCGAACATCTCCTGGTTGAAGATCGCGACGCGCGCCCCGGCGTAGTAGGGGACGCAGTAGAGCTTGCCATCGAAGGAGCAGGTGTCCTTCAGGCCCTGGATCCAGGTGTCGGAGTTGTCGTACTGCTCCGGGTCGATCTCGGCGAGGGCCCCGTTGAGGATGTAGGTCATGGTCTCGGTGTTGCCGAGCTCGACCACGTCGGGGAACTTGTCACCGCCCAGCGCCGCGTCGAGCTTCTTGGCCTTGTCGCCCCACTGCTGGTACTGGACCTTGACCTTGACCTTCGGGTACTTCTTCTTGAACTGGGCGTTGACGTCCTTGACCAGTTCGGGCCAGGTGCTCTGGGCGTCGTTCATCAGCCAGACGGTGAGCGTCTCGTTCCGCTCCTTGGGATCCTTGGAGGAGTTGTCCTCGCCGCCCCCGCCGCAGGCGACGAGACCGGTCGTCATCGCCGCGGCGCCGATCGCCGCTACGAGCTTGCGCTTCACGTGCTTCTCCTTCGGGATGCCGGAAATCCCCCGCCCACCGCTCGGGATCTCCGCTCCCGCCGGATGGCCGCTTCTGCCGTACCTCGTGTGCGCGGCGGCGCGGGATGCGCCGGCGTGCGACGAGTACTGCCCGTGGGGCTGGGCCGGCCGTAGTGGTTTAGACCAGTGCCCGCAGCTTGGCCTAGACCTATATCGCTGTCAACGGTGTATAAAGCTCGCGGTCGCATCCGTTACCGGACCGACATCTGAGCCGGGACGCCCCCCGGGACGGCTGCCGTGCCACGATGTGATCCGCTACGTACGGAGGAAGCCGGTGACGGCACTGGAGAAGTCACGACACGAGTCGGGAAGGCGCGCGATGGAGAGCGACGGGGCCACGAACACCGCTGCCGGCGCGGGCGCCCGCTCCGCCGGGGGCGGCGCCGCCGGGCGCACCGCGCGCGTGCCCAAGTACTACCGGCTCAAGCGCCATCTGCTGGAGATGACCGAGACGATGCCCCCGGGCACCCCGGTCCCACCGGAGCGCACGCTCGCCGGCGAGTTCGACACCTCCCGCACCACAGTGCGCCAGGCGCTCCAGGAACTGGTGGTCGAGGGACGGCTGGAGCGCATCCAGGGCAAGGGCACCTTCGTGGCCAAGCCCAAGGTCGCCCAGGCGCTCCAACTCACCTCCTACACCGAGGACATGCGAGCCCAGGGCCTGGAGCCCACCTCCCAGTTGCTGGACATCGGCTACGTCACCGCCGACGACCGGCTCGCCGGGCTGCTGGACATCCCCTCGGGGGACCGCGTCCTGCGGATCGAGCGGTTGCGGCTGGCCAGCGGTGAGCCGATGGCCATCGAGACCACGCACCTGTCGCAGAAGCGCTTCCCGGCCCTGCGCCGCAGCCTGGTGAAGCACTCCTCCCTCTACACGGCCCTGGCCGAGGTGTACGACGTCCACCTCGCCGAGGCGGAGGAGACCATCGAGACCTCCCTGGCCACCCCGCGCGAGGCGGGCCTGCTGGGCACGGACGTCGGACTGCCGATGCTGATGCTCTCCCGGCACTCGCGCGACACCGAGGGCGAGCCGGTGGAGTGGGTGCGCTCGGTCTACCGCGGTGACCGCTACAAGTTCGTCGCCCGCCTCCAGCGCCCCGGCCGGGGGCGGTGAGCCGGGGGCCGGGAAGGCGGGGGCCGGGGAGGCGGGCCGCTCCTCCGCCCGGCCGGCATCCGCGGCACCGGTGACACGGGGCGGGCCGTCGGCCCGGATTCCCCGACGCGTCCACGGCGATCTCGAGGATGGAGCGCAGCGATGCCCGCACCACCGGAGAACTCCGGGCCCCTCCCGCTCGTCACACCGGCGCGCGTGGTGATCGGTCTCTGCCTGCTCGCTCCCTTCGTCGCGATGCTGTGGGTCGGCTCGTACGCCAGGACGGAGCCGACGCTCGCCGGGATGCCCTTCTTCTACTGGTACCAGATGCTCTGGGTGCCCGTCTGCGCCGTGCTGACGTCCGTGGCGTACGTACTGGTGCGGCGCGAGCGGGCGGCGCGGCGCGGTGCGGAACGCGGGGAGGGGCGGGGGCGCCCGGGGACCGGGAAGGGCGAAGACCGCCACCGGTGAGAAGCCGTTGCGCCACCGTCCGCGGGGCCCCTGCCCCGCCGTGCTGCGCGACGCCCGGCACCGGGCCGGGCACACCGAGCCGCTGGTGGCCGCGGGACCCGTCGGCTCCGGCGCGGACGAGGGCGCCGACGGCGGGGGGCTGGGCACCGTCACCTTCGCGGTGCACGGCGGCGAGTGCGCGGAGATCCCCGCCGGAGAGGGCGGAGCGGAGCACCGTCGCCGCCCTCCCCGGCCCGCAAGGGGCCCCCGCGGACCGTCAGCGGATTCCCCGCGTCCATCACCCGGACACCCCTCAACACAACATGTAGGGGTGCTGGACCGAAGCGGCACAAGATGTATGCTCATCTCGCTGTCGCCGCAGGGGAATCCGGTGTGAGTCCGGAGCTGTCCCGCAACGGTGTGCGACGGGGCGCCCCCATGTCGTCCGCACGGGCCGCGGCCCGCCGCGAGTCCGATCACCTGCCGACGGTGTTCAGTCACGTCCGGGTCTCGTGGGTTGGGCCGGCGGACGCGTGCGGTGCGCCCCCTTACGGCCGGGTGCGCCCGTAAGCGCCTGTCGCACCCGCCCCCGGGGCCGCCGGCCCACGAGGGAGAGCACCGAAGTGACCATCTCATCAGCGGAGCCCGTCACGGCCCCCGCGGCGGGGGACGACCACCCCGGCACCGCGCTGCTGCGCACCCTGACCGAACTCGCCGCCGACCTGCCCGCCACCGACCCCGGCCGGGTCGCCGCCGCCGCGCTGCGCGGGCGCCACCCCGGCGCGGACGAGGCCCGGTTGCGGTCCCTGGCGGCCGAGGCCGCGGCCGGCCTCATCGCCGAGGAGCCCGAGTACTCGCGGCTCGCGGCGCGGCTGCTCGCCCAGGCGATCCGCCGGGAGGCGGCCGGCCAGGGGGCGGTGTCGTTCCCGGCGTCGGTCGCTGCCGGCCACCGCCTGGGACTGATCTCCGACCGCACGGCCGCGTTCGTCGCCGGGCACGCGGAGCGGCTCGACGCGCTGGCCGAGGAGGCCGTCGCCGGAGGAGCCGACGACCGCTTCGGCTACTTCGGACTGCGTACGCTCCACTCCCGCTACCTGCTGCGCCACCCGGCGACCCGCGATGTGATCGAGACGCCCCAGCACTTCCTGCTGCGCGTGGCCTGCGGACTGGCCGACGGGTCCTCCGGGCGCGCGCTGGAGGAGGTGGCCGAGCTGTACCGGCTCACCAGCACCCTCTCCTACCTCCCCTCCTCCCCCACCCTGTTCAACTCCGGCACCCGGCACCCCCAGATGTCGTCCTGCTACCTGCTGGACTCCCCCCGGGACGAGCTGGACTCGCTCTACGAGCGGTACCACCAGGTCGCGCGCCTGTCGAAGCACGCCGGCGGCATCGGGCTGTCCTTCTCGCGGATCCGTTCACGGGGGTCGCTCATCCGCGGCACCAACGGCCACTCCGGCGGCATCGTGCCGTTCCTCAAGACCCTGGACGCCTCGGTCGCGGCCGTCAACCAGGGCGGCCGGCGCAAGGGCGCGGCCTGCGTCTACCTGGAGACCTGGCACGCGGACATCGAGGAGTTCCTCGAACTGCGCGACAACACCGGCGAGGACGCCCGCCGCACCCACAACCTCAACATCGCCCACTGGATCCCGGACGAGTTCATGCGCCGGGTCGAGGCGGACGCCGACTGGTCGCTGTTCTCCCCCTCCGACGTCCCCGAGCTGGTCGACCTGTGGGGCGAGGAGTTCGACGCCGCCTACCGCCGCGCGGAGACGGCCGGACTGGCGGTGAGGACGCTCCCGGCCCGCACCGTCTACGCCCGGATGATGCGCACCCTCGCCCAGACCGGCAACGGCTGGATGACGTTCAAGGACACCTCCAACCGCACGGCCAACCAGACCGCCGAGCCGGGCAACGTCGTCCACTCCTCCAACCTCTGCACCGAGATCCTGGAGGTCACCGACGACGGCGAGACGGCCGTGTGCAACCTGGGTTCGGTCAACCTCGCGGCCCACCTGCGCACCGGCGCCGACGGGGAACCGCGCCCCGGCGAGGAGCTGGACTGGGAGCGGCTGGACGCCACCGTCCGCACCGCCGTGCTCTTCCTCGACCGCGTGGTGGACGTCAACCACTACCCCACCGGGCAGGCCGCCGCCTCCAACTCCCGCTGGCGCCCGGTGGGTCTGGGGCTGATGGGCCTGCAGGACGTCTTCTTCCGGCTGCGCCTGCCCTTCGACTCCCCCGGGGCGCGGCGGCTGTCCACCCGGATCTCCGAGCGGATCATGCTCGCCGCCTACGAGGCGTCCGCGGACCTCGCCGAGCGCCACGGCCCGCACCCGGCCTGGTCCGCGACCCGTGCCGCCCGCGGGGTGCTCCACCCCGACCACTATCCGGACGCGGAGATCACCTGGCCGGAGCGCTGGGCCGCGCTGCGGGAGCGGATCGCCGCCACGGGCCTGCGCAACTCCCTGCTGCTGGCCGTCGCCCCGACCGCGACCATCGCCTCGATCGCGGGCGTCCACGAGTGCGTCGAGCCCCAGGTCTCCAACCTCTTCAAGCGCGAGACGCTCAGCGGTGAGTTCCTCCAGGTGAACTCCCACCTGGTGGCGGACCTCAAGCGGCTGGGCCTGTGGGACGAGCGGACCCGCGAGGCGCTGCGCGAGTCGAACGGCTCGGTGGCGGAGCTGTCCTGGATCCCGGAGGACGTCCGCGCGCTGTACCGCACGGCCTGGGAGATCCCGCAGCGCGCCCTGATCGACATGGCGGCCGACCGCACCCCGTTCCTGGACCAGAGCCAGTCGCTCAACCTGTTCATGGCGTCGCCGACCATCGGCCGGCTCAGTTCGATGTACGCCTACGCCTGGAAGCGCGGCCTGAAGACCACGTACTACCTGCGCTCGCGCCCCGCGACCCGTATCGCGCGGGCGGCCCGGGCCGCCGCACCCGCACAGGCGGCACCGGACCCCGGAGCGGCCGCCTGCTCCCTGGAGAACCCCGAGTCCTGCGAGGCATGCCAGTGACCACCACCCGCCCCCGGAACCTGCTGGATCCGGGCTTCGAGCTCACCCTGCGCCCGATGCGCTACCCGGCCTTCTACGAGCGCTACCGCGACGCGATCAGGAACACCTGGACCGTGGAGGAGGTGGACCTCCACTCCGACGTGGCCGACCTCGCGAAGCTCTCGCCGGGCGAGCGGCACCTGATCGGACGGCTGGTCGCGTTCTTCGCCACCGGCGACTCGATCGTGGCCAACAACCTGGTGCTGACCCTCTACAAGCACATCAACTCCCCCGAAGCCCGGCTCTACCTCAGCCGGCAGCTCTTCGAGGAGGCCGTGCACGTCCAGTTCTACCTGACCCTGCTGGACACCTACCTCCCCGATCCCGACGACCGCGCCGCCGCCTTCGCCGCCGTGGAGAACATCCCCTCCATCCGCGAGAAGGCCGGGTTCTGCTTCAGGTGGATCGACGAGGTGGAGAGGATCGACCGGCTGGAGGGCCGGGCCGACCGCCGCCGGTTCCTGCTGAACCTGATCTGCTTCGCGGCGTGCATCGAGGGCCTGTTCTTCTACGGCGCCTTCGCCTACGTCTACTGGTTCCGCTCGCGCGGTCTGCTGCACGGCCTGGCCACCGGCACCAACTGGGTCTTCCGCGACGAGTCGATGCACATGTCGTTCGCCTTCGACGTGGTCGACACCGTACGCCGGGAGGAGCCGGAGCTGTTCGACGACGAGTTGCGGCGGCAGGTCGAGGAGATGCTGGAGGAGGCCGTCGAGGCCGAGCTGCAGTTCGCCCGCGACCTGTGCGGCGAGGGCCTGCCGGGGATGAACACCGAGTCGATGCGCGAGTACCTGCGGTGCGTGGCGGACCAGCGGCTGGTCCGGCTGGGCTTCCCCGCCCGCTACGGCGCCGGCAACCCGTTCCCGTTCATGGAGCTGCAGAACGTCCAGGAGCTGACCAACTTCTTCGAGCGCCGCGCCTCGGCCTACCAGGTCGCGGTGGAGGGCTCGGTCTCCTTCGACAACGACTTCTGACGGCGCTTCCGAGGGCGCTTCCGAGCCCTCCACTCCGCGGACGCGCGTGTTCCCGGGCCCGCGCGGGCCCGGGAACACGCGGATGGGGGGAGCGGTGGCCCGTCAGCAGCCGCCGCAGTTGTAGTACGTCACGTCCCAGTGGTTGCTCTCGCGGTAGTAGACGTTCCCCGAGCCCGACTGGTACTTGCTGCCGCCGATGTAGGTGAAGCGGCTGGTGATGTAGTTGTTCAGGCAGGTGGAGAGGCTGTAGTCCAGCTTGTAGCCGTTCCAGTGGCTGTACGTCCCGCTCGCGTGGCCGGTCTCCGTGCCGCCCGTGACGTTGAGGGCGCAGCCGCTGGCGCTCTTGAGCGTCTCCGCCCCCTGCACCGTGGCCAGGTTGATCTGCTCGAACGATGTGCAGGTGGAGTTGTAGCGGTCCGAGCAGCCGCCGCTGGAGGACCAGGTGATGCCCGCCGCCCGGAAGCGGCTGGTCGCCTGGGAGTGCGTCAGCTTGGTGACCAGGGCCGCCGCGGGAGCCTGGGCGGACACCCCGCCCGGGGCCGCCGCGGCCGGGGCGGCCGGGGCGGCCTGGGCGGCCTGGGCGGCACCCGGCAGGGCCAGGAGCGCCAGCGACAGCACCGGGACACCGATCGCCGCACGCCACAGTGACTTCTTCATGGGGGACCTTTCAGTGGGGGGTGGGACCGTGTCGTGCCGTGGGGGACGGGCTCAGATGCCGCAGCTGGGCGCCGACCAGTAGCGGCTGGAGCGGTGGTCGACGTGGGTGTGGTCGTTGTGGCCGGGGTAGCCCGGGCCGAGGATGCCGTTGAAGCCGTGGTAGCGGGCCTGCTGCGCCATCCTGCACAGGGTGTGCGAGCCGGCGCCGAGGTCGACGCCGTCACCGTAGAGGTGGCGGCTGTTGGAGGCGCCGCCCACCGCGCTGTTGCAGGAGTAGGAGCGGAAGCCGCTGGTCACCCGGATCGGCGCGTCGCCCAGGGCGTGGCGCATGGCCTCCAGCTTCCACATGGAGATCAGGGCGTTGCGCTTGGCCGTCGCCGCGCTCACCGCGCCGCCGCTCCAGGTGGAGTTGCACTGGTTCAGCTCGGCGTAGGAGAAGTGGGCCGGGGTGCAGTCGGCGTCCTGGAGCGCGTAGATCTTGCTGAAGGTCTGCGGGCCGGCGACGCCGTCGGCCGACAGGCCGTACGCCGCCTGGAACCTCTTGACGGCCGCGGCGGTGGCCGGGCCGTAGGAGCCGTCGATGGCGAGCACGCTGCCGTAGCCGGGGTAGCCGGAGACGCGAACCTGGAGTTCGGCGACGTCCGAGCCGGACATGCCCTGGGAGAGGGTGCGGTTCCAGGTGTAGCACTCGTCGGCGTGGGCGGTGCCCGCGGTGGTGACCGTGCCGACCAGTGCGGCTGCCGCGATCATGACAACACTGAGGATGAGACGGACGGTGCCTCTGAGCATGGTGCCTCCGTGTCGGAACAGTGGGGCCTCCGAGAGTGGCGGAGGAGATCTACCCGCGTCAACACGCTTCCGGAAATGCCAATGGGCGGGCCTCTGAAGGCCCGCCCACCGTCACACGCCGTTCACCATCGGCCGGAGGCCGAAGCCGAACCGCTCAGTACCGCTCAGTCGTTGGGCACCGTCTCGTAGCGCGGGGTGTTCTCGGCCATCTGCCGCAGGACGTCCTTGCGCTCGCGCTTGGAGAGGCGGTCGATGTAGAGGCGGCCGTAGAGGTGGTCCGTCTCGTGCTGGAGGCAGCGCGCGAAGTACCCGGTGCCCCGCACCGTGATCGGCCTGCCCTCGGCGTCCTGCCCGCGCACGACGGCGTAGTCGGGGCGCGCGAGCGAGGCGTACGCGCCCGGCACCGACAGGCAGCCCTCGCCCGAGTCGTCCAGCACCCGGCGCTCGGCGGGCAGTTCCTCCAGCACGGGGTTGCACACGACGCCGACGTGCCGCACGCCCTCGTCGTCCGGGCAGTCGTAGACGAAGACCTTCAGGTCGACACCGATCTGGTTGGCGGCCAGGCCGACGCCCTCCGCCGCGCGCTGACTGGCGAACATGTCGTCGATCAGCTTGGCCAGTTCGCCGTCGAACTCGGTGACGTCCCTGCACTCCCTGTGCAGCACCGGGTTGCCGACGACGGTGATCGGACGGGCGGTGCCGCGCTCGCGGTGGGCCCGCTCCCGCTCCTCGCAGTCCTCCGTGTCGACGACGAACCCCTCGTCGTCCACCCGCTGCCCGGTCTCGTGCTCCGCCATCTTCGCCGTACGCCTTCCTCGGTGCTCCACCACGACCCGTACAGAGTACGGGCAGACCACCGGCTCCGTGTGCGGCCGGCCGGTCTCAGCAGACCTCTTCCAGGTCCCGCCACTCGCGGGTGTCGGGGCTGTCGGCGACCCAGCCGTCCAGCAGCCCGCGCACCAGGGAGGCCGGCGCCGCCAGACCGCACTCGCGCTCGGGCACCCACAGCTCCCCCGACGTCATGTGCCCCAGCGGCCCCGGATGTCCGGGCACGCTGTGGTCGTGCGGATCGTGCCGGGGTGCGCCCTCGCCCTCGTCGCTGGGCATCCGGCTCTCCGAGCAGGAGCGGCACAGCAGCCGCACCGACGAGGACCAGTCCTCGGCCGCGAAGCCCGCGTCCGCCGCCAGCGTCTCCAGCGCGTCCCGGTCCGCCTCGGTCGCCGCCTCCAGCAGCACCACCCAGGTGGGCACCGGCGAGGGCGCCCAGAGTTCTATCTCGTCGAAGACCGGATAGGCGTGGCCCGCGGCGGTGGTCCGCTCGCCGTGCGGGACCCCGTCGTGCAGCACCACCTCGCCCCAGCGGCGCCCGGAGGACGGCAGCGGGATGTTCTGCACCTCGATGCGGGCCGGGTCCAGCCGCCGTCCCCACACCACCTCGGCCTCGCCCTCCGGTGACAGGCGCACCGCGGCGCTGCCCAGCTCCATGCCGGCCGGCGGGCCGGCATGGAGCTGGGCGCCGCCGGCGGCGCGGTCGGCGGCCGGCGCATCCGGCACCCGCAGGCCGTACGCCTGCCAGGCGCGCCGGGCCAGGGCCCAGTCCTGCAGCGCGGTGGCCGCGATGCCCACGTTCCACCAGTCGGGCGCTCCGGCCGACCGGTCCAGGAGCGCGACCGCGCGCAGTCCGGCGGCGCGCGCCTGCTCCCAGTCGTGCCGGAACTTGTGCAGCAGCGCGAGATTGAACCAGGACTCCGACAGCCACGGCTCCAGATCGGCGGCACGGGTCAGCAGCGTGCCGGCGTCCTCGTAGCGTCCGTCACCGATGAGCGTGAACGCGCGGTCGGTGACCACCCGCCAGTCGGCGGAGGGCCGGTGCCTTGCCTTGCCGAAGATCCTCACGATGTTCCCGCCTGACTCCCGCCTGCTGCTCCCGACCGTCCTCGCGGCCGTCTTCCCGCGGTCCCCGCCGCGGTGTCCGTGCCGCGATCTTCTTCCAGCCGCGGTTCCCGGTTCGCATCCAACCATGCCCACCCGGGTGCGCGCTCATTACCCGTCGGTCGTAGGGACGGTGAGCGGTCGGCAGCAGGGGGGCACGCCCGGCGCGGCGGCGCGCAAGGGCCTTCGGCCGCTCGTGTCACGGCAGGCGGAAGCCGGGCGGATTAGCACGTTCGGGTGATGTGGCGGGGGCACGGGGCGGCGGGGCGGGGCCGGTGCGGGGCGCGGGCCGCGCACCGGCGGCCCTCAGGCCGTTTCCCCGCAGCCCTCGCCGGCCTCGCCGCCCGGGCTCGCGAGGGGAGCGGTGCGGGGACGGCCCGCCGCGGACTCCGCCACGGGCTGCTCCGGCACGGCCTGTCCGGCGCGGATCACCTCGATGCGGCCCATCACCTTGGACCGCAGGTCACCGGGCACCTCGTCATGGCCGCAGCACCGCTTGACCAGCTTCTTCACGGCCTGCTCCAGACCGTACTTCTCCAGGCACGGCGAGCACTCCTCGAAGTGCTCCCTGAACTTCGTCAGATCGCCGTCGGGCATCTCGCGGTCCAGGTACTCGTACAGGTGGTCCAGGACCTCAGCGCAGTCCGTCTCGTGCGGCTCTCCGCAACTCATGAGCCCGAGCCTTTCCGGTCGTGCGACTCCTCGGGCGCGGCGGCGCCGTTCGCGCCCGCCGGGACCAGCCCGCGCTCGCGGGCGTAGTCCTCCAGCATGCCGCGCAACTGCCGGCGACCGCGGTGCAGACGGGACATCACCGTGCCGATGGGTGTCCCCATGATGTCCGCGATCTCCTTGTACGCAAACCCCTCGACGTCCGCGAGGTAGACCGCGATCCGGAACTCCTCGGGGATGGCCTGGAGCGCCTCCTTCACGTCCGAGTCGGGCAGCCGGTCCAGCGCCTGCGACTCGGCCGAGCGCAGCCCGGTCGACATGTGCGACTCGGCGCGGGCGAGCTGCCAGTCCTCGATCTCCTCGGCCGCGCTGCGCTGCGGTTCGCGCTGCTTCTTGCGGTACGAGTTGATGAAGGTGTTGGTGAGGATGCGGTACAGCCACGCCTTGAGGTTGGTGCCCTCACGGAACTGGTGGAAGGACGCGTACGCCTTGGCGTACGTCTCCTGCACCAGGTCCTCCGCGTCCGCGGGGTTGCGCGTCATGCGCAGCGCGGCGGAGTACATCTGGTCCAGGAAGGCGAGGGCGTCCCGTTCGAAGCGCGCGTTCCGTTCGGCGTCCGTCTCCACGGGTTCCCTGGGCGCAGCGTCGTCGGTCGCGGCGACCGGACCCACCTCCTCCGATGCGGCTTCGAGTCCGTTGCCGGACCCATTCGAACCGGAGAATAGACGACGGTCCGTCCTCTCCGCCGTCCGGAAGGGGGCCTCCCCGACGGGTCCGGCGAGCCTCAGTGTCGCCCAGTCCACCTGGGCGGCTGTGGCACGGGTACCCACAGGGCGGGACGGGCATGCGATCGAACCCATGTCGGGTGGACTCCCTCTCCTCGCGCGTGCGTGCGGTCCGTACGTTTCCTGCACCGGCACAACACACCCGCGCGGGGCATCATTCCCGCGCCAGCCACTCGCGCACCGCGCCGGTGATCACACCGAGCGCCTCCTCCTGGCCGAGCGCCGCCCTCCTCGGCACGGCGAAGCCGTGGTCGCCGCCGGGCACCTCGACGACCTCCGTGCCCTCGGGGAACTCACCGGGCCGCCCGAAGGGGTCGCGCCCGCCCTGGACGACCAGGGTCGGCACCCCCGCCTCCAGCAGCTCACCGGCCCGGGACCGCTCCGGCTTCCCCGGAGGATGCAGCGGGAAGGCCAGCGCGAGCACGGCGCGCGCCCCGAGCTCGGCGGCGGTCCGGCATGCCACGCGCGCCCCGGCGCTGCGCCCCCCGGAGACGACCGGCAGCCCTTCCCCCGCCAGAGCGGGCCACACCGCCCGCCACCCCTCGTCCAGCTTCCCGGGCGCGGGCGCCAGCTTCCTCCCCGCCACCCGCCAGGGCTGCTCGACCAGGGCGACCGAGACGCCGTGCGCGGGCAGCGCGTCCGCCAGGGCCCGCAGATCCCGCGCCTCGATGCCGCCCCCGGCACCGTGGCCGAGCGCGAGGACCAGGCGCGGCCGGGCGGCGCGCCGCCAGATGATCCGGGCCGGGCCGTCCGGCGTGGCGACCTCCTGCGCGGTGCCGCCCGCGGTGCCGTTCCCGCCGGTGGTGCCGGTGCTGCCGGCGTTTCCGCCGGTGGTGCCGCCGCTGTCGTCGCTGTCGTCGCTCACCGGCTCAGAACAGCGTCCCGGCCTCGGGCGCGTCAAGCTCCTCCAGCAGCTCGGGCCCGTTGTTGCGCACGTTGCTGACCTCGCTGCGCACCGGGTAGGCGCGCATGGTCCCGGCGGGCGGCGGGACCAGCAGTCCGCGTACGTCCTCCGCGTCGGTGAGGGCCGGGTCCAGCCAGGCGTCCCAGCGGTCGGGGGTGAGCACCAGCGGCATCCTGGGGTGGATGTCGGCCAGGGAGCGCGGCCCCTCCTCCCCGGCGCCCGCGAACGGCTCGCTCTGCGCCTCCGTGGTGATCACCGCGCAGGTGGCCCACCATGCCTGGGGGTGGTCCTCGGGCAGCGTCCTGTCCCGCCAGAACTCGTAGAGCCCGGCCATCGCCATCACCGAGCCGTCGGCGGGGGTCACGAAGTACGGCTGCTTGCGCGGCCGCTTCCGCCTGCCCTTCTCCTCCTCCTGCCGCTCGGCCGCCCCGGTGACCCACTCGTAGTACCCGTCGGCGGGCAGCAGGCAGCGCCGGGCGGCGAAGGGGCGGCGGTAGGAGGGCTTCTCGTGCACCGTCTCGGCCCGTGCGTTGATCATCTTCACGCCCACGTCCGGGGACTTCGCCCAGGAGGGCACCAGCCCCCAGCGCAGCGTCCTGAGCTGGCGTACCGGACGCGGATCGCCGCTGTCCTTCAGCGGCCGGTCCAGCACCGCGTACACCTGCTTGGTGGGGGCCACGTTCCAGTCGGGCGCCAGCTCCTCGGCCGGGTCCCGCTTCTCCACTCCGAAGAGCCCGGCCAGTTCACCGGCCGATCGGCTCGCCGCATACCGTCCGCACATGTCCGCCACCCTGCCACGCCCGTGCGGCCGGCGGCACCGTGACCGGCCGTACGGGCGTCCCGGAAGGGCCGTGGCACACTGCGGAGCACCGCCTCGCGGCCGGGGAGCGGGGCTCGCGGGGCCGCGGAACGGGCCGGAACGGACGCGGCGGGCACGACGGACCGCAGGGGAAGAGGAGGGGCGGCCGGGCATGAACACGGACACGGACAGCATCGCCGAGGTCTGGGACCGCGTCGTCGGGACGCAGCCCGACCCGTCCTTCGCGGTCGTGGCGGTCACCGGGCTGGTGGCCCTGGCCGTCGTCGCCGCGCGGGGGCCGTGGCGGGTGGCGCGCAACGCGGTGACCATCGCCCACGAGGGCGGGCACGGGATCGTGGCGCTGCTGACCGGGCGGCGGCTGGAGGGCATACGCCTGCACTCGGACACCTCCGGGCTGACCGTCTCCCGCGGGAAGCCGAGCGGGATCGGGATGGTGCTGACGGCCGCCGCCGGGTACACCGCGCCGTCGCTGCTCGGTCTGGCGGGGGCGTGGCTGCTGGCCGCCGGGCACGTCACCGCGCTGCTGTGGGGGGCCACGGCGCTGCTGCTGGCGATGCTGGTGATGGTGCGCAACGCCTACGGGGTGCTCACCGTCGTCCTCACCGGCGGGGCGTTCTTCCTGGTGTCGTGGTTCGCCGGGACACAGGTGCAGGCGGCGTTCGCCTACGGGGTGGTGTGGTTCCTGCTGCTGGGCGGTGTGCGGCCCGTCTTCGAACTCCAGGCCAAGCGGCGCCGGGGCGAGGCCCCGGACTCCGACGCCGACCAGCTCGCGCGGCTGACGAACGCGCCCGCCCCGCTGTGGCTCCTGCTCTTCCACGCCGTCGCGCTGTGCTCGCTGACCGGCGGCGGACGGTGGCTGCTGGGGCTTTGACGCCCCGCTCCGGGCGCCCTTGCCGGCTCCTCCCGTCCGGCCCGGCCCGACCGGACTCCGTCCGGGCGCCCTTACCGGTGTCCGGCCAGGATTCCCGTCCCGCAGGAACCACTAAAGTTGGCCCCATGACCGACCACACCACTGTCTGGCCTGCGCCGCTCGCGTCCGGCGCCGTCGACGCGACCGTCACCGTGCCCGGATCGAAGTCGGTCACCAACCGCGGTCTGGTGCTCGCCGCCCTCGCCTCCGAGCCCGGCTGGCTGCGCCGCCCGCTGCGGTCGCGCGACACCCTGCTGATGGCCGAGGGGCTGCGTGCCATGGGGGTGGGCATCGAGGAGACGGTGTCCTCCAGCTCCGCGCCCGTCGCGGGCGGCCGCACCGCCCCGGAGGCCGGCGGCGAGGCCTGGCGGGTCATCCCCGCGGGGCTGCACGGCCCCGCCGGCGTGGACGTCGGCAACGCCGGCACCGTGATGCGCTTCCTTCCGCCGGTGGCCGCCCTGGCCGACGGCCCGGTCCGCTTCGACGGCGACAAGCGCTCCCACGAGCGCCCCCTCCACGGTGTCATCGACGCGCTGCGCGCGCTGGGTGCCCGCGTCGACGACGGCGGGCGCGGCGCGCTGCCGCTGACCGTGCACGGCGGCGGCTCCCTGACCGGCGGCGCGGTGGAGATCGACGCCTCCTCGTCCTCCCAGTTCGTCAGCGCCCTGCTGCTCTCCGGCGCCCGCTTCAACCAGGGCGTGGAGGTCCGCCACACCGGCGGCCCGCTGCCGTCCATGCCGCACATCCGGATGACGGTCGAGATGCTGCGCGCCGCGGGCGCACAGGTGGACACCCCCGAGTCGGGGGGCGAGCCGAACGTCTGGCGGGTCACGGCCGGCGCACTGCTCGGCCGCGACCTGGTCGTCGAGCCCGACCTGTCCAACGCCCAGCCCTTCCTCGCCGCCGCGCTGGTCACCGGCGGCCGGGTGACCATCCCGGACTGGCCGGCCCACACCACCCAGCCCGGTGACGCGCTGCGCGAGATCTTCACCGAGATGGGCGGGCGCTGCGAGCTGGACGAGCACGGACTGACCCTCACCGGCACCGGCCGGATCCACGGCATCGACGTGGACCTGAGCGAGGTGGGCGAGCTGACCCCCGGCATCGCGGCGGTCGCGGCGCTGGCCGACTCCGAGTCGCGGCTGCGCGGCGTGGCGCACCTGCGGCTGCACGAGACCGACCGGCTGGCCGCCCTCACCAAGGAGATCAACGGGCTCGGCGGCGACGTCACCGAGACCGGGGACGGGCTGGTCATCCGTCCGCGCCCGCTGCGCGGCGGGATCTTCCACACCTACGAGGACCACCGGCTGGCCACGGCGGGCGCGGTGCTCGGCCTGGTCGTCGAGGACGTGGAGGTGGAGAACGTCGCGACGACCGCCAAGACCCTGCCCGACTTCCCCGAGCTGTGGAGCGCCATGCTCGAAGGGGACGGGGCCAGAGGATAAGAGGCGGACCCGCCATGCGCCGCTACGGCAAGCACACCGACGAGGACGACATCCGGATCCGCCCGGGCCGCCGGGGCAGCCGCCCGCGCACCAGCATCCGGCCCAAGCACGAGGACGCCGCCTCCGGCTTCGTCCTGACCGTCGACCGGGGCAGGATCACCTGCCTGGTGGACGGCCGCACGGTCACCGCCATGAAGGCCCGCGAGCTGGGCCGCAAGGGCGTCGTGGTCGGCGACCGGGTGGCGGTCGTCGGCGATCTGTCGGGCGCCAGGGACACCCTGGCGCGGATCGTGCGGGTCGAGGAGCGCTCCTCGGTGCTGAGGCGCACCGCCGACGACAACGACCCCTACGAGCGGGTCGTCGTCGCCAACGCCGACCAGCTCGCCATCGTCACCGCCCTGGCCGACCCCGAGCCCCGCCCCCGGCTGATCGACCGCTGCCTGGTGGCCGCCTACGACGCGGGCCTCGAGCCGCTGCTGGTCCTCACCAAGTCGGACCTGGCGCCGCCCGACGCGCTGCTGGAGACGTACGCCCCGCTGGGGGTCCGGCCTGTGGTGACCGACCGCGACGAGCTGGCCGACGGCGCCGCCGCCGACCGGGTGCGCGAGTTCCTGTGGGGCCGGACCACCGCCTTCGTGGGCCACTCCGGGGTCGGCAAGACCACCCTGGTCAACGCGCTCGTCCCGCCCGACCGCCGGCGGGCGACGGGCCGGGTCAACGCGGTCACCGGGCGCGGCCGCCACACCACGACCTCGGCGCTGGCGCTGCCGCTGCCCGGCGAGGTCTCCTTCCCGCCGGTGGCGGAGGGCGGCTGGGTGATCGACACCCCGGGCGTGCGGTCCTTCGGCCTGAACCACATCGACCCGTCCCGGGTGATCCACGCCTTCCCGGACCTGGAACCGGGCACGGACGGTTGTCCGCGCGCCTGCAGCCACGACGAGCCGGACTGCGCGCTGGACTCCTGGGTCGCCGACGGCCACGCGGATCCGGCCCGGCTGTTCTCCCTGCGCCGCCTGCTGGCCACGCGGGAGCGCCGGGAGGGCGACTGACCCGGGTACGCCGCCCGGCCCGGCCGTCCGAGTGCGAGCTCAGCCGAGCAGTGCCCGCAGCACCTGGGTGACATGGGCGCCCGCGGCCTCCTCCGTCGCCCCGGGCGGGCCGTCGCAGGGCGCCACGACGTAGGACAGCGCCAGCCGCAGGCCCACCTCGCAGGCGTGGCGCAGCGCGGCGGGGCCGGCCGCGCCGTGACCGGCGGCCGCCCCGGCGGACACCAGTGCGGCGGCGGTACGGTCGCGCAGTCTCGCCCCCGCCCGGTCCGGTTCAGGTCCGGGCGGGGGCAGCCGGGACTCCCAGCAGCCGGTGAGCGCGGCGCGCACCAGCGGGTCGCGGTGGGCGGCGCGCACCACCGAGACGGCCGCCGCGGCGCAGCCCTCGACGGGGGCGTCTGCCGGGTCGGCGGCGGCCCGCGCCGCCCGCTGCGCGGCACGGGCGGTGCGGTCGAGGAAGGCCTCCAGCTCACGGGCCACCAGGGCCGTGCCCAGCCCCTCCTTGGAGCCGAACTCGCTGTAGAGGGTCTGGCGGGAGAAGCCCGCCGCCGCGGCGACCTCGACCATGCGGACACGGGGCCACGGCCTGCCGGAGAGGGCGGCACGGGCGGCGCGCAGCAGTGCCTGGCGCGCCGGGGGCTGCGGCACGGTCGCCGCGGCCGGCCCGGCGGAACCCGCGGCAGGGGCCCCGGCACGGTTTCCGGCAGGGCTTCCAGCACGGCTTCCGGCACGGTTTCCGGCGAAGTCTCCGGCAGAGGGCATCACCGAGGTCATCAACACCTCCCCGGACGCGGCGGGTGGCGCACAGCATCGGTGCGGTCGCGGAGGGTGTCAAGACGCCTCGCACCGCCTCACCGCCGCGGGTGTAAGCCCGCACACCCGGTTGGCCACTCCCGTGTGGCTGGCCGGCCGCACCGCTGGATACTGTTCGTCCATGCCCGACTACCACGATGACCTGCGTCTCGCCCACGTGCTGGCCGACACCGCCGACGCCACGACGATGGAGCGGTTCAAGGCCCTCGACCTCAAGGTCGAGACCAAACCCGACATGACGCCGGTGAGCGAGGCCGACAAGGCGGCCGAGGAGCTGATCCGCACCTCCCTGCAGCGGGCGCGGCCGCGCGACGCGGTGCTGGGCGAGGAGTTCGGCAGCGAGGGGCGCGGGCCGCGCCGCTGGGTCGTCGACCCCATCGACGGCACCAAGAACTACGTGCGCGGCGTCCCGGTGTGGGCCACGCTGATCGCGCTGATGGAGCGGACCGAGGAGGGCGACCGCCCGGTGGTCGGCGTGGTGTCGGCCCCGGCCCTGAACCGGCGCTGGTGGGCCGCGCTGGGCGCCGGCGCGTACACCGGCCGCAGCCTGACGTCCGCGACCCGGCTGTCGGTCTCTCGGGTGGCCCGGGTGCAGGACGCCTCGTTCGCGTTCTCCTCGCTCGGCGGCTGGGAGGAGCGCGGCAAGCTCGGCGGCTTCCTCGACCTGACCCGGGACTGCTGGCGCACCCGCGGCTACGGCGACTTCTGGCCGTACATGATGGTCGCCGAGGGGTCGGTGGACATGTGCGCGGAGCCGGAGCTGTCGCTGTGGGACATGGCGGCGAACGCGATCGTCGTCCAGGAGGCGGGCGGCACCTTCACCGGGCTGGACGGGCGCGAGGGCCCGCACAGCGGGAACGCGGCGGCCTCCAACGGGCTGCTCCACGAGGACCTGCTCGCCTACATCGGCGACTGACCGGCGGCTGACCGGCGACCGGGCGTACCACCACTGGACCTCGCCGGACCCAGCGCCGGCTTACGGCCAACTCACCTCCGCACGCCCCTTGTTGCGGCTCCGGCGGCATGTGAACATGAGAATCCGCCCGCTTGTGAGCTTGTGAATCCCTTCTCCAGCGCGGGATTCGCCAAGGAGGTGGCACCAACCGCCATGACCACCCTCGTCCGTGACGCCATGAGCACAGTGGTTCTCACCATCGGCCCCGCCCACACCCTCCGCCAGGCCGCCCGGCTGATGTCGGCCCGGCGGGTCGGCGCGGCCGTCGTCCTCGACCCCGACGCCGGCGGCGTCGGCATCCTCACCGAACGCGACATCCTCAACTCCGTCGGGGCCGGGCAGGATCCCGACCGGGAGCCCGCGCATCTGCACACCACCACCGACGTGGTCTTCGCCGCCCCCGGCTGGACCCTTGAGGACGCCGCACGGGCCATGACCCGCGGCGGATTCCGCCACCTGATCGTGCTCGACGACCGGGAGCCGGTAGGGGTGGTGTCGGTGCGCGACATCGTCCGCTGCTGGTCCCCGGCCCTCGCGGACTCGCCGGCCGCACCCGCCGGCACGGTGGCCGCCTGAGGGCGCCCGCCCCCGCCCCGGAACGCACCGGGGGGACCGGAGCCCACTGGCGTCCGGTCCCCCCGGGTTCATACGGCGAGGAGCCGATGGGTCAGCCGCGCAGGGCCTTGACCGCGGCCTCCAGCCTCCTGCCGTAGTCCTCGTCGGCCTGGCGGAAGTTCTCGATGGCCCGCTTGACGATGTCGTCGCGCGAGACCTTCGCGATGAAGCCCGCCAGGTTGTCGATCAGGCGCCCCTTCTCCTCCTCCGTCATCAGGCGGTAGAGGTTGCCCGCCTGGACGAAGTCGTTGTCCTCGGCGTGCGAGGGGGCGGGGATGTCACCGGTGGTACCGGCGACCGGGACCGGCTGCCACAGCGCCCGGCCGGTCTCGCTCGGGCCGCCGAAGCTGTTGGGCTCGTAGTTCTTCGCCCCGCCGTGGCGGCCGTCGTACATGAAGCCGTCGCGGCCGTGGCTGCGGGCCTCGGTGGCGTGCGGGCGGTTCACCGGCAGCTGGTCGGCGTTGATGCCCACCCGGTAGCGGTGCGCGTCGCCGTAGGCGAACAGCCGGCCCTGGAGCATCTTGTCCGGGGAGGGGCCGATGCCCGGCACGAAGTGGTGCGGGGAGAAGATCGACTGCTCGACCTCGGCGAAGATGTTCTGCGGGTTGCGGTTCAGCTCCAGCTTGCCGATCTCGATGACCGGGTAGTCCGCGTGCGGCCAGACCTTGGTCAGGTCGAACGGGTTGAAGCGGTAGTTCGCCGCCTCGGCCGCCGGCATGATCTGGACGCCGACGGTCCAGCTCGGGTAGTCGCCGCGCTCGATGGACTCGCGCAGGTCGCGCTGGTGGCTGTCGGGGTCCTTGCCCGCCAGGATGTCGGCCTCGTCCTGGGTGAGGCACTTGATGCCCTGGTCGGTCTTGAAGTGGTACTTGACCCAGAAGACCTCGCCGGCCTCGTTGTTCCACTGGAAGGTGTGCGAGCCGAAGCCGTCCATGTGGCGGTACGAGGCCGGTATGCCGCGGTCGCCGAAGAGCCAGGTCACCTGGTGGGTGGACTCCGGGCTCAGGCTCCAGAAGTCCCAGACGTTGTCGGCCTCCTGGGAGCCGGTGTACGGGTCGCGCTTCTGGGTGTGGATGAAGTCGGGGAACTTGATGGCGTCCTTGATGAAGAACACCGGGGTGTTGTTGCCGACGAGGTCGTAGTTGCCCTCCTCGGTGTAGAACTTCACCGCGAAGCCGCGCGGGTCGCGCACCGCGTCGGCCGCGCCCAGGTTGCCGGCGACGGTCGAGAAGCGCAGGAAGACCTCGGTCTCCTTGCCGATCTCGGAGAGGAACTTCGCCCGGGTGTACTTCGTCACGTCGGCGGTGACGGTGAAGGTGCCGTAGGCGCCCGCACCGCGGGCGTGGACGACCCGCTCGGGGATGCGCTCGCGGTTGAAGTGGGCGAGCTTCTCCAGCAGGAGCTGGTCCTGGACCAGGACCGGGCCGCCCGAACCGGCGGTCTCGCTGTTCTGGTTGTCCGCGACGGGAGCACCGGCCTCCGTGGTCAGCGGCCCGGTGTTCTCGATCTGGGCAGTCACATGCGCCTCCTGAATCTGTCCTGTCCCCTTGGCTTGAGCCGAACGCGATCCTACATTGGACATTGTCTAAGTCAAGAAGACGATGAAGACCGTACACGATCCGGCCATGGACACGCGCTGCTAAGGTGGAAGCATGAGTGACCTGCTACAACGTCTCCGGGATCGCGGCTGGCGGCTGACCGCCCAGCGGCGAGTGGTCGCCGAGGTCCTCGATGGTGAGCATGTCCACTACACCGCCGACGAGGTGCACGCGCGTGCGGCCGAGAAGCTGCCGGAGATCTCCCGCGCCACCGTCTACAACACCCTCGGCGAACTGGTCTCGATCGGCGAGGTGCTCGAGGTCAGCACGGACGGCCGCGCCAAGCGGTACGACCCGAACGCGCACCACTCCCACCAGCACCTGGTGTGCTCGCGGTGCGGCGTGATCCGCGACGTCCGCCCCTCCGGCGACCCGCTCGCCCTGCTCCCGGAAGGGGAGCGCTACGGCTTCACCCTCGACGAGGCGACGGTCACCTACCGGGGCCTGTGCCCCTCCTGCGCCTCCGCCTGACGGCCTGACCGCCTGCGACCGCCTGTCGGCCCGGTGCCTCCGGGGTCCTCCCGAGGCGGGGCTCTCCGACGCCCCGCCCACGGCACGGCACGGCACGGACGGCACCGAACCGCACTCATGACATCGCGCGCACGGCACTCGCGCAGCACCCATGGCGGCCACGCGAAAACAGCCGGGCCCTGATCCCTCACTGGGATCAGGGCCCGGCCCATCAGTAGCGGGGACAGGATTTGAACCTGCGACCTCTGGGTTATGAGCCCAGCGAGCTACCGAGCTGCTCCACCCCGCGCCGTTGTGTTCACGACCTTAACCCCACCGCGGCGATCAGTGCAAATCGCGGACGCGCCCCGCTCCCGCCTCAGGCCGTCAGCTCCTCGTGGAGTGCCTCGCTCAGCCGCGCGGCGCGCTCGGCGACCTCCGGCGGCCCCAGCTCGACCGCGCGGGCGCACCAGTGGCGGCCGGCGGCCAGCTCGCCACGCCGGGCGTTCAGCAGCGCCAGGCGCAGGGCGGCCCGTCCGTGGCCCGCCTCGGCCGCACGCGTCCACCACAGGGCGGCCTCCGGCTCGCTGCCCTCGCGGGCCAGCAGCAGGCCCAGGTTGAAGGCGCCGTTGCTGCTGCCCGCCTCCGCCGCGACCCGGTACCAGTGCGCGGCCCGCACCACGTCGCCGCGTGCCGCCGCGCACATGCCCAGCCGGACCTGCGCACGCCGGTGCCCCTGCTCGGCGGCCCGCTCGTACCACTCCTCGTACTCGGCCGGCGGGCCGTGCGCGTCCAGGGCGTCGGCCGTCGGGGCCTGGCGCTCCAGCAGCGCCGCCAGCCGGAAGGCGCCCTCCACGCTGCCCCCTCCGGCCGCGCGGCGCAGATGCCGCTCGGCGGTGTGGGCGTCGCCCTCGCGCAGCAGCGCGATGCCCACCTGGAGCGCCGCCTCGGTGTGACCGGCCGCGGCCGCCTGCTCGTACCACCGCCGGGCGGTCTCCTCCTCGCCGCGGCCCGCGTGCAGGATGCCGAGGTTGAACGCGGCGTCCACGCTGCCGGCTTCGGCGGCCTTGGAGAACCACGGCTCCGCCCCCGCCGCGTCGCCGCGCTGGAGCAGCAGCACGGCCAGCGCGTTGGCGGCCTCGCGGTGCCCTGCGTAGGCGGCACGGCGGTACCACTGCTCGGCCTGGGCGGTACGGCCCTCGGCCGCGCACAGCAGCGCGAGGTTGAAGGCGCCGTTGATGTCGCCCGCCTCCAGCGCGACGCGGTACCAGCGCTCCGCGGTCTGCCGCTCGCCGCGCTCGGCGTGCAGCGCGCCCAGGGCGTTGGCCGCGCTGCCGTCGCCGTCCTGGGCCGCGCGGCGCCACCACTCGGCGGCGCTGTCGGTGTCGCCCGCGTCGCGCAGCAGGAAGCCCAGGGCCCGCGCGGCGCGCGCCTCCCCGTCCTTGGCCGCCGTCAGGTACCAGCGGGCCGCCTCCTGGAGCTCGCCGCGCTCCTCCAGGAGCGTGCCCAGCCGCAGGGCGGCACGCCGGTGGCCGCGCGCCGCGGCCTGGCGGTACCACTGCTCGGCCTCGGCGCCCCCGTCCTGACGGCGCGCCAGGATCCGCGCGATGCGGTAGGCCGCCTCGCGGTGGCCGCGCTCGGCGGCGGCCCGGAACCACTCCTCGGCCCCGCCCTCGCCCCGGTGCTCCAGCAGGTCCGCGAGGGCGTACGCGCCGAGGGGGTGGCCGGACTCGGCGGACTGCCGCAGCCAGTACTCGGCGGCCGTCTCGTCGCCGCGCTCGCGGTGGTGGCGGCCCAGGGAGTGGGCGGCGGCCGCCGAACCGGCGACGGCGGCGACCCGCCACCAGCCGGCGGCCTCCTCGGTCTGGCCGAGCTGGTGGAGCAGGACCCCCAGGTTGTTCGCGGCGGCACGGTCGCCGGCGGCGGTGGCGGCGCGCAGGTACGGCTCGGCCCCCTCCAGGTCGCCCCGGCGCAGCAGCCGGGCGCCGAGCACGCTGATGGCGTTCGTGTCGCGGTGGTCGCGGAGGTCTGTGCGGCCCGCACCGCCCCCCGTGCCCTCATCTCTCGCCTTGTCCCCCATGAGGCCCATCGTCGCACCACCCGCAACCCGCGTACATCTGGTATACCGCCGCCAAGGAAGTCACTTCAGCGTTTTGTCGACTTCCCGATACAGCTACCATCCAAACGCAAAGCGCTACCACGCGCCTCTTTTCTCGCATGCCCAGCACACGAAGAAGGACCCGGAGTCATTGACTCCGGGTCCTTCCCGATCAGTAGCGGGGACAGGATTTGAACCTGCGACCTCTGGGTTATGAGCCCAGCGAGCTACCGAGCTGCTCCACCCCGCGCCGTTGTGTTCACAACCTTACCACGGCGCGAAGGGAGCCCGCTCACCACCGGTTCACTCTTCCCTGCGTCCCTCGTCGTTCCTGTTGTCGGATCCGCCGCCACCGCCGGCCGACTGCTCCGCCTCGGCGGCCCGCTCCAGCGCGTCCTCCAGATCCTGCTGGGCCTGGCCGTAGGCGTCCCAGTCCTGGTTGCCCAGCGCCTCCTGGCCCGCCTCGAACGCCTCCTGGGCGTCCTGGAGGGCCTCCTGCACCGTCGCGTCCCCCGAACCCTCCGCCGGCGGAGGCGTGGTGTCCTCCTCGCCCGCGGGCGGCTCCTCGGTCTCCGCCGGCGGTTCCTCGGAGCCCTCGACCCCGAAGACGGCGTTCAGCGCCTCGCCGAGGGTGTCCTCGAAGGCGGTCTCCTCGCCGTAGGTCACCAGCACCTTGCGCAGCAGCGGGTAGTTGGTGCCCGCGCCGCGGACGTAGACCGGTTCGACGTAGAGCAGGCCGCCCTCCAGCGGCACCGTGAGCAGGTTGCCGTACTCGACCTCCGAGTCACCGCGCCTGAGGATGTTGATCTCGTTGGCGATGTCGGTGTCGGAGTTGAACCGGCTCTGCACCTGCTGCGGTCCGGACACCGTGGTGTTGGAGGGCAGCTTCAGGATCCTGATGGTCCCGTAGTCGTCGCTGCGGGCGTCGGCGTTGACCGCCATGAAGGCGCCGAGCGTCTCGCGGCCGCTGGGGTTGAAGGTCGTCGTCAGGGAGAAGGTCTGCTCCTCCTGGTCCGGCATCTTCATGCTCAGGTAGTACGGCGGTACCGCGTTGCCCTTCTGCGTCGGGTCGTCCGGCACCTGCCAGCGCTCGCTGCCGCTGTAGAACTGGCTCGCGCTGGTGACGTGGTAGCGCGTCAGCAGCTCGCGCTGGACCTTGAACAGGTCCTGCGGGTAGCGGAAGTGGTCCACCAGCGAGTCGCTGATCTCGCTCTTCGGCTCGACCGTGCCGGGGAACGCCTTCATCCAGGTCTTCAGCATCGGGTCCCGGGTGTCCCACTCGTAGAGCTTCACCTCGCCCGAGTAGGCGTCCACGGTGGCCTTGACCGAGTTGCGGATGTAGTTGACCCGGTTCTGCTGGGCGATGACCGCGCGCTGGCCGTCGGTCAGTGCGTCGGCCGTGGTCTCGCCCAGGGTGGTGCGGGACGAGTAGGGGTACTGGTTGGTCGTGGTGTAGGCGTCCACGATCCACTGGATGCGGCCGTCCACCACCGCCGGATAGGGGTCGCCGTCGATGGTCAGCCAGGGGGCCACCGCCTCGACGCGCTCCTTGGGCGTGCGGTTGTAAAGGATCCGCGAGCCCTCGCCGATCGCGCCCGAGTAGAGGATCTGCGGCTCGTTGAAGGCCACCGCGTACGCCGCGCGGTTGACCATACCGCCCAGGCTGACCCCGCTGTCGCCCTTGTAGCTGTAGGTCTTCTCCTCGCTGCCGGCGATGTAGTCCAGCTCCTTCTGCGGACCGCCGACGATGGAGTACTGCGTGGTCTTCTCACCGTAGTAGACCCGCGGCTCGTAACCGTCCTCGGCGAGTTCGCCCTCCGGAGGGAGGTTCTTCTCGATGAAGGCCGGCGCGCCGGTCGAGGCCACCTCGGTGCCCTTGCCTGCCACCATGCCGAAGCCGTGGGTGTACTTGAAGTGGTCGTTGATCCAGTTGCGCTCGGTGATGCCGTTGATGTTGATCTCGCGCAGGCCGACGACGGTGTCCTGCTCCTCGCCGTCCTCGGTGGCGTACCGGTCCACGTCCAGGGTGGCCGGGAACTGGTAGTAGCTGCGGACCTGCTGGAGCTGCTGGAAGCTGGGCGAGACGACGTTCGGGTCGAGCAGCCGGATGCTGGCGGTGGTGTCCGCCGCGTCGCGCAGCTCCTCGTTGCTCGCCTCGCTCTCCCCCGAGTAGTTCGAGACCTTGGCGTCGTCGATGTCGTAGGCGTCGCGGGTGGCGTCGATGTTCTTCTTGATGTACGGCGCCTCCTTGGCCTGCTCGTTCGGCTGGACCTGGAACTTCTGCACGATCGCCGGGTAGAGGCCGCCGATCAGGATGGCCGAGAGGACCATCAGGCCGAAGCCGATCACCGGCAGCTGCCAGGTGCGCCGCCACAGGGTGGCGAAGAAGAGCACCGCGCAGATGGCGGCGATGAAGAACAGGATCGTCTTCGCCGGAAGGTAGGCGTTGGCGTCGACGTAGCGCAGACCCGTCCAGTTGTCGGTCGCCTTGAAGTCCCCGGACTTGACCGCCAGGCCGTAGCGGTCGAGCCAGTACGCCACCGCCTTGAGCGCCACGAAGACGCCCAGCAGCACCGACAGGTGGCCGGTGGCCTGGGAGGTCGCGCGGGCGCCCGGGGTGGTCAGGCGCAGCCCGCCGTAGAGGTAGTGCACCAGCCCGGCGGCCAGCAGGGAGAGCACCGCGGCCGCGAAGCCGAAGCTCAGCAGGAAGCGGTACCAGGGCAGGTCGAACGCGTAGAACGCCACGTCCTTGCCGAACTGCGGGTCGGCCGTGCCGAACGGAACGGCGTTCACCCACATCAGCCAGGTGCGCCACTGACCGGCCGCCGACGCGCCGGCGATCAGCCCCACCAGCGCGGTGACCCCGAGGAGCACCCATTTCTTGTACGGGGCGATGCCCATCCGGTAGCGGTCCAGGCTCTGCTGCTCCAGCGACATCGCGCTCAGCGGAGGCCGCAGGCGGTGGGCCAGCCAGATGTTGAAGCCGACGGCCGCGGCCATCAGCAGACCGAAGACGGCGAACATGCCGATCTTGGTCCACAGGGTGGTGGTGAAGACGGTGGTGTATCGGACCGAGCGATACCACAGCCAGTCGGTCCAGAACCCCGCGAACATGACGAAGAGCATGGCCAGCACGGCCAGCGCGCCCACCGTCATGAGCAGGGTCTTGGCGCGCCTGGAGGGCCTGCCGACACTGATCCGTGGTCCTGAGGGCCCGCCTGGGCCCCGGTCCGGCATCTGGAAAGCCAAGGTGCGCACCTCGAAGATCGCAGCGGATGGGACTGGCCCCGAATGCTAGGGCCCCACCCATGCAACTTACTGAACCTTTACCCGGTTCCCGTTCCCGGGGGGTTCGGCGGCACGATATGAGGATGAACAACCTTCCAATCGACGGCACACCCCTGGCCGCCAGCCCGCTGACCCGTGCCGTGCTCGAGATCGACGAGTACGTCGCGGGCCTGGGCTGGGACCAGCCCGCCCGACTGTTCGCCCTGGTCGACACCGACCGGCTGCGCGCCGAGGAACCCGCCCTCGCCGAGCAGCTCGGACTCGGCGGCGAGGACCGCCGGGACGGCGAGGCCCCACTCACCCCGGTCGAGCAGGACGAACTGCCCGCCGGAATCCCTCTGGACGAGTTCCTCGGCACCATCGCCTGGCCCGACGCGGTCTCCGGATGCGCGATGACCGTGGAACGGCTGATGCTGCCGCCTTCGGCGGAGGCCTCCGTCCCGGAGAACCTCCAGGAGGAGGGCGCCGAGGAGCGGCTGGCCCGCTGGGTGGCCGAGCACCCCGAGCGCCAGGAGGTCCGGATGACCGTGGCGGTGCTGCGCGACGGCGCCCGGGAGTCGGCGCTGCGGCTGCGCGAGAAGGACTCGCCGACCGAGGTGCTGACCGGCCCCGACCTGGTGCCCGGGCTCACCGAGGCGCTGGCCGCCACCTTCGGCGACTGACGTCCGTCCCGCGGCGGGAACCGCGGGACGGGTGCCCGCCGGACGGGCGCCCGCGGGCGGGGAGCGGGTCAGCCTGCCGTGCACCGCGGCAGGCCGGCCGTCTCCCCCTCCCGGATGTCCTCCAGGGCCCTCAGGGCGTCGTCGATCGTGCCGACCCTGACCAGGGTCAGGCCCTCGGGGACGTCGCGGGCGGCGGTGGCGCAGTTGTCCTCGGGGGTGAGGAAGTACTCGGCGCCCTTGTCCCGGGCGGCGATGGTCTTCATCCTTATGCCGCCGATCGGGCCGACCCGCCCCTCGCCGTCGATGGTGCCCGTACCGGCCACGAACTCACCGCCGGTGAGGTCGCCGGGGGTGAGCTTGTCCATGATGCCGAGGGCGAACATCAGCCCGGCGCTGGGACCTCCGACATCGGCCAGCTGGATCTCTATCTCGAACGGGAAGGTGTGGTCGAGCCCCGCCCGGATCCCGACGACGGCCCGTCCGTCGTCGGCCTCGTCGGTGGTGACGGTGACCTCCCGGGAGCCGGTGGGCTTCTCGCCCGCCTTCTCGGCCGCCCGGGCGGCCTTGGCCGGGACGACGGTGAAGACCACGTCCTCGCCGGGCTCGTGCTCGGTCACCAGCTCGGCGACGTCTCCCGGCTGCTTCACGGCCTCGCCGTCCACGGCCGTGATCACGTCCCCGGCGTGCAGCCTGTCCTCGGCCGGCCCGCCCTTGACCACGGAGGCGACGACCACCCGCTCACCGACCGGGACGTCCAGCTCCCGCAGGGCGGCGACCTTGGCGCTCTCCAGCGACTGGGTGAACTCCTCGGCGTTCTCCTCGCGCACCTCCTCGGCCGACTTGTCGTCGGGGTAGAGGGTGTCGTGCGGGACGACGGCGCTGTCCTCCGCCAGCCAGCCGTAGACGGCCTCCACGAGGTTCATCCGGTAGTCGGCGCCGGTGACGCGGACGGTGGTCATGTTCAGGTGCCCGGACGGCTCGTAGGTCTTCCTGCCCTCGATGCTCAGCACCGGTTCGCCGCCGTGCTCACCGAGCGTGTTGACGGTGGGGCCCGGTGACATCTCGGCGTACGGCACCCTGATCAGGACCGCCGCGCAGAGCAGGGCTATGAGCAGCAGGGTGGAGGTGAGCATCGTCGCGGTCCGGCGTGGCATGGCACGACAGTACGGGAACCGCGCGTCAGTCGGCCGCGGGGGCCGGTCCGTCCGGGGCCGTGCGGGACATGGCGGCGGAGTCCTCGCGGCCGTCCCGGTCCTCCCGCCCCGTCCCGCGGCCGTGCGGGCGTTCCATGGCGGCACGGAAGGCCTCGTATCCGGCGACCCCGTCGGCGTCCCCGAAACCGCTGGGTTTGCGCGAGGCCCACACGGACCACACGGCCGCCCCGATCGCGGCGACGAACGGAATCAGCAACCAGGCGAGTGCCGCCACAGTGACCTCCCGATCCTCGAGTGCGCCGGAGATACGGCCTATGAGCAGACTAGATCCCGGATGATTCAACCGTTCCGGCAGGGGTGCCCTTCCGCAACTCCACGCCCCGGGGAACCGCCCGCTTCCCGCACCGGCTCTGCGGGGACTGTTCCCGGCCACCGCTCCGGCATACCCCGCGCGACCGCGGCACTAGACCCCCACCCACTCCTCGGTGCCGTCGGCGAAGGTCTGGTGCTTCCAGATCGGCACCCGGTGCTTCAGGTCGTCGATCAGGCGGCGGCACGCCTCGAACGCCTCGGCGCGGTGCGCGCAGGAGACGGCGACGACCACGGCCAGATCGCCGACCGACAGGTCCCCCACCCGGTGGACCGCGGCGAGCGCCCGCACGGGGAAGCCGGCCGCCACCTCCTCGGCGACCCGGCGGAGCTCGGCCTCGGCTGTGGGATGGGAGGAGTAGCCGAGCCCGGTCACCCCCGCACCCCCGTCGTGGTCGCGCACGGTGCCCGCGAACAGCGCGGTGCCGCCCGCCGAGGCGTCGCCGACGGCCGCGAGGACCTCGTCCACGGAGAGCGGGGTGTCGCGGATCGCCAGGAGGCGGATCGGGTCGGGCGCCGCCCGCTCCCCGGGGTGGTCGTACGTCTGTGCCATGGGGTCATGGTGCCGTACGGGCGCGGGGGCGCGCAGCGGCGGCCCGCCGACACACCGGCACCGGCGGTCCGGCGGGGCGGCGGCCGGACGCGCGGCCCGGCGTCGCACCCGGTGTCACACCCGGCGGCGGGCCTTGCGGGCGCGCCGGACCAGGGCCGCGGTGCCCACCAGTGCGACGGTGGCGCCCGCGGCGCCGAGCGTGGTGGCGTCCTTGCGGCCCAGGCGGCGGCCCGCGACCGCGTGGCGCCCGGCCGCCTCCTCCAGCAGCGCGGCCAGCACCTCCTCGTTGGTCCACTTCGGCCGCCAGCCCGCCTCGTGCAGCCGGGAGCCGCTGACCACCCAGGGGTGCATGGTGTAGGCCAGGTCACCTGCCGGGGAGGGCGTCAGTCCCAGGCGGTGGAGCCGTGAGGCGGCGCCGAGCGCGACGGCGGAGGGCAGCTCCATACGGCGGATGCCGGACAGCTCCTCGACCTCCTCCTGCTCCAGCCAGCCGTCGCAGCCGACCGCCAGCTCGCCCTCCACCTTCTCCAGCGCCGCGTACTCCAGGGCGCCGGCCAGGTCCTCGACGTGGCAGAACTGCCAGCAGGGCCGGGAGCCGGCCACGACCAGCAGGCGCGGGGACTCGAAGTAGCGGGTCAGGGCGGTGTCGGTGCCGCCGACCAGGACGGTGGGGCGCACGACCGTGACGTTCAGCCCCGGGTGCGCGCGGGGGGCGCGCCGGGCGAGGCGTTCGATCTCCAGCAGGTCGCCCACACCGGTGGCCTCGGCGGTCGCCCGCAGCTCGGCGTCCTCGGCCAGCGGCACGTCGTTGTCCGGCAGGGCCCCGTAGACCATCGCCGAGGTGCACAGCACCACCCGGCGCACGCCCGCGGCGGCGGCCGCGGTCAGCACGGTCTGGGTACCGCGCACGTTGTAGGCGGTGCGGGCGGCGGGGTCGGTCTCCAGGTCCAGGTCGAGGGCGAGGTGGACCACCGTGTCCACCGGTTCGCCGTCACCGCGCAGCCGGTCGGCGATGGCCGGGTCCCGCACGTCCAGGACGTGCCACTGCGCGCCGTCCACCGCGCCGCGGCGCTCGTCGAGCGCGATGACCCACCCCACCTCGGGGGAGGCGACCAGCCGCTCGGTGAGCAGCGCGCCGACCCCCGATGCGGCGCCGGTGACCGCGACGACGGGCCCTGCGGCTCCGTTACGCGGACCGCGAACGTTTGGCTCCTGGGAACTCACCCGGTGTCTCCCGCGGTTGTCTCTGGGTACGACGTGCGCAGGCTCCATCCTGCACGAGAGGTGTCTAGGCTGGACGTAAAGCCCGCCACATCGCACACCATCCCACCGACGTCCCAGCGTCCCATCCACCAGAGCCGAGGAACCCCGTGAGTGACATCCCATTCGGATTCGGCATGCCGCCCGAGGAGCCCGAGGAGGGCGACGACGGACGGAAGAAAGGCGGCCAGGGCGATCAGGGCCAGGGCGGCCGGCGGCCGAACCCGTTCGGGTTCGGCGGCGCCGGCGGCGCCGACAACCCGCTCGCGGCGATGTTCGGATCGCTGGGCGGCGGTCCCGGCGGTTTCGACCCGAACGACCTGGGCGCCGCGTTCCAGCGGCTCGGCCAGATGCTCAGCTACGAGGGCGGGCCGGTCAACTGGGACATGGCCAAGGACATCGCCCGGCAGACCGTCGCCGCGGGCACCCCGGACGGCACCAAGGACGCCAGCATCGGCCCGCAGGAGCGGAAGGCGGTGGAGGAGGCCGTACGCCTGGCCGACCTGTGGCTGGACGGCGTGACCTCGCTGCCCTCGGGCTCCGGTTCGGCCCTCGCCTGGAGCCGCGCCGAGTGGGTGGAGTCCACCCTCCCGGTGTGGAAGGACCTGGTGGACCCGGTCGCCGAGCGGGTGGGGGCGGCCATGGGCGACGTGCTTCCCGAGGAGATGCAGGCCATGGCCGGCCCGCTGCTGGGGATGATGCGCTCCATGGGCGGCGCGATGTTCGGCACCCAGATCGGGCACGCGCTGGGCGTGCTGGCCGGCGAGGTGGTCGGCTCCACCGACATCGGCCTGCCGCTGGGGCCGAAGGGCCGGGCGGCGCTGCTGCCGGCCAACATCGCGGCCTTCGGTGAGGGCCTGGGCGTGCCCCTGGAGGAGGTGCGGCTCTACCTGGCGCTGCGCGAGGCGGCGCACCAGCGGCTGTTCGCCCACGTCCCGTGGCTGCGCTCGCATCTGTTCGGCGCGGTCGAGGGGTACGCGCGCGGGATCAAGGTGGACACGGCCAAGCTGGAGGACGTCGTCGGGCAGCTCGACCCCTCGCGCCCGGAGGAGCTGCAGGAGGCACTGCAGCAGGGCATGTTCCAGCCCGAGGACACCCCCGAGCAGAAGGCGGCCCTGGCCCGGCTGGAGACGGCGCTGGCGCTGGTCGAGGGCTGGGTGGACGCGGTGGTCCACGCCGCGGCCGAGCCCCATCTGCCGTCCGCGTCCGCCCTGCGCGAGACGCTGCGCCGCCGCCGCGCCGGCGGCGGTCCGGCCGAGCAGACGTTCGCCACGCTGATCGGGCTGGAGCTGCGGCCCCGGCGGCTGCGCGACGCCTCCCGGCTGTGGGCCTCGCTCACCGACGCCCGCGGGATGGACGGCCGCGACGGGCTGTGGGCGCACCCGGACATGCTGCCGACCGCCGAGGACCTCGACGACCCGGACGGTTTCGTCCACCGCGAGCAGCTGGACTTCTCCGAACTGGAGGGGCTGCTGGGCAAGGAGTCCGGTGGCGGGGACGGCGAAGGCGGCGGGACTGGCGGGACCGGCGGGCGCGGCGAAGACCGCGGGGAGGACGGGGACGAGCGCGGGGACGGCGGGGACGAGCCCGGCGGCGCCCGGTGAGCCTGCACGAGGACGCGGCGCGGACGCTCAAGGAGTGGTCCGCGCCGGACGGGGCGCAGGAGGCGCTGCGCCTGGCGTACTGCGACCACCTGGCCGCCCGCCCGGACGGCGTGTGGCGCTCCTGCGCGGACGGGCACATCACGGCGAGCGCGCTGGTGGTGGACCCCGGCCGCGGACGCGTCCTGCTGACGCACCACCGCAAGCTGCGGATGTGGCTCCAGACGGGCGGGCACTGCGAGCCCGGCGACACCGCCCTCGCCGGAGCCGCCCTGCGGGAGGCCGCCGAGGAGTCGGGCGTCGACGGGCTCACCCTGCTGCCGGGCGGGCCCGTCCGCCTCGACCGGCACCTCACCCCGTGCGCCTGGCACCTGGACGTGCAGTACGCCGCCCTGGCGCCCGAGGGTGCGGTGGAGGCGGTGAGCGAGGAGTCCCTGGAGCTGCGCTGGTTCGGCTGGGACGAGGTGGCGGACGTGGCCGACGACTCCGTCGTACGGCTGGCGGACCGCACTCGCGCACTGCTGTGACGGCGGGGCGCGCGGGCCGTCCTGCGAAGTGGGCCCGCGCGCCCCGCGCCGCCTAGTTGGACCAGATGTTGCCCTGGTTCTGGCCGCGTGCGCCGTGCTGGCCCATGCCGTACTGCGCGCCCAGGCCCGCCGCCGCGTTCTGCGGCGGCAGCAGTTCGCTGGGCTGGACGAGGGCGAAGCCCTGGCCCATGAAGTTCAGCTCCCAGCCCTCCCCCGTGCTGCCCCGCCGGCGGAACACGCTCTGGGAACTGGTCTGGGCCTGCATCTGCACCCGCAGCGAGCTGGACCAGGCGACCACCGCGTCGGAGTCGGCGCTGACGTACCGCTCCGGGGTGACCTGGAGCGCCAGCGGCCGGCCGGAGGTCATCAGCGCGACCTTGCCGCGCCCGGTGATGTTGAGGTTGTAGGCGCCGGAGCCGGAGATCCCGAACTGGCTGTCCACGGCGATCACCTCCCAGTGCAGGGAGGAGTCCAGCGCCAGCACGTAGGAGCTGTCGACCGTCAGCCCCTCGGACTCCACGTCCATGATGTGGATGTACTGGGCGAGGTTGGCCAGGTAGACCGTGCCCTGCCCGGAGCAGCGCATCAGGTCCAGGCCCTCACCGGTCCGCGCCCGCCTGCGGCGCTGCCCGGCGCTCTGGTACTCCCCGTCGAACTCCACCAGGCCCTGGTAGGCGACCATCGCGCCCTTGCGGGCGAGCACGTCGTCCTGGCCGCCGAGCAGGACCCGCAGCAGCTGCGGGTTCTGCAGGGCGTAGCGGTCCTGGCTCTGCACCTCGGTGTGGCCGAAGAGCGGACTCTGCATGGTTCTTCCTTCCCCCTCAGCCCCGGACGCGCAGGCGGTCGGTGCTGTCCTCGCTGGGCTGTACGACGACGAATCCCCGGCCGGAGAAGGCGATCTGGTACGCCTCGCCGCTGCCCCGGCCGATCAGCGCGCCCGCCTTCATGCTCCGCTTGCCCTTCATCTTCAGCCCCGAGGACCAGGCCACCAGTGCGTCGGGATCGACGTACGTCTCGTCCTCGCCGCGTCCGCAGTCCACGACGACGGGAGTGCCGCGGGAGGTGAGGGCGACCCAGCCGGTGCCGGATATCCCGACGTTGAACATCCCCTGTCCGGAGAACTTCGCCAGGCCCTTGACGCGCTCGACCCCCCACTGGAGGTGGGCGTCGAAGGCGAGGAGGTTGGTGCCGTTGACGGAGAGGGCCTCGTTGTCGAGGTTCAGGCAGACGACGTCGGCGCCGTAGTCGGCGAGGTAGAGCAGCCCGTCGCCGCTGCACTTCATCAGCGGGGCGCCCTCGCCGGTGAGCCACTGGGAGGCGGCCTGGCGGACGGCCGGCGGGTTGGCCTCGTACTGGACGAAGCCCTCGTAGGCGACCATCGAGCCGGAGCGGGCGAGGACGTCCTGGCCGCCGACCATGGCGATCTTCACCATGTGCGAGCCGTGGTTCTCCATACGGGCGGCGGGCGGGGTCGGGGCGTAGCCCGAGACCCCCGGGATCACTGTGCGGTCCATGGCGGGCTCCCTCAGACCTCGTAGGGCTGGACGACGATGAAGTTGCCGGGAGCACCGCGGAACTGGAGGTTCACGGTCTCCCCGCTGTGGCCCGGGTAGGCGTTGCGGCGCAGCCTCACCTGGCTGGAGATGATCACCTGGGCACCGGCGGACCAGGCGACGACGGCCTGGCTGTCGGCGAAGGTGGTCGGGGTGACGGGCAGGACGACCGGGGTGCCCTGCGTCTTGACCACCACGGTGCCGGTGCCCTGGAACTGCATGGTGAACAGCGCGCCGCCGGGGATGCCGTGGCCGTCGATCCGGCGCACCTCGTACTGGAGGGTCTCGTCGAAGGCGAGCACGTTGTCGGCGGAGACGCAGATGGCGTCGCCCTGGAGTTCGACGGGGTGGACGTGCGCAGCGCTCTCGGCGAAGAACACCTGGCCGCGGCCGGTGCAGCGCATCAGCTGCATCTCCTGGCCGGTGGCGTTGCCGACGATCCGCCCGGCGAATCCGGCGCCCTTGTAGGAGAAGTCGACCTTGCCCTGGTAGAGCACCATGCTGCCCTGGCGTGCGAGGACACCCTGGCCTTCGTGGGAGAGGTCGGCGCGGATCAGCGCCGGGTTCTGCAGGGTCCAGCGCTGTCCGGTGGGCGCCTCGCGGTACTTCTCCAGTGCGGCGCCGATGCCGGCCGCCGGCCCCTGGGGGATCTGCGGGACACCGGGGTGACCGGGGTGACCGGGGACCTGTCCGAAGGGCTGCTGCGGAGCCTGCGGCTGTCCGAAGGGGCTGGGCGCGGCCTGGCCCGGGGCGGTGGGGGCCGCGGGTATCGGGGCGGACGGGGGCGGCCCGGGCGGGGCCGCCTGCCCGGGGAAGCCCGGCTGGACGGGCCCGCCTCCGTAGGGGGGCGGAACGGGCTGCGCGGGCTGCCCCGGAGGCGGCTGGACGGGCGCGGGAGCCGGGGCCGGGGGGACCTGCGGAGCCGCGGGGGCGGGCGCGGGAGCCGGTGCGGGTGCCTGCTGCGGAGCCGCGGGGGCCGCCGGGGGTGCGAAGCCGGGCGCCGGTCCGGCGGGCGGCGCGAAGCCGGGCACCGCCTGCGGAGCCGGTGCGGGGGCGGGGGCGGGCTCCTCCTCCAGGACCTCACCGCCGAAGTGCTTCAGCAGCGCCTCCAGTCCTCCGTCGAACCCCTGCCCGACCGCCGCGAAGCGCCAGACGTCCTTGAGGTAGAAGTCGCCGAGCATCACCGCCCGCTCGGTGGTGAACTCCGAACCGTCGAACGAATAGCGCGCGACCTCCTCGCCGCCCGCGACGATCCGCAGATAGCCGGGGTCGATCCGGGACATCTGCCCGTCGCCGTCGATGGTGGCGGTGAAGGAGAGCTTGTGGATGCCCGCGGGAATGCGGTCCAGCGTCACCCTGAAGGACTCGGTGTCGCCCGCCTGGGCCCCCAGCAGCCGGATCGCCCTCTCCGGCGACTCGGGCTGGTTGAAGAAGACGAAGTAACGGTCGTCCGACAGCCGCTCTTCGGCGTCGAGCCCGAAGCAGCTGATGTCGAACGACAGCCCCGGCGCGGAGATCCGCACGCCCACGTACAGGTCCGTCCCGGCTGTCAGATCGCTGATCTTGGCCTTGTGGCCTCGTTGGAATTCCCTGGCCATGCGTAACGACCGTCCCCCATCCGAAGCGGTGAATTGCGTTGCGCCAGGCTAACCGGTGCTTCCTCGGGCTCACTCGTCCCCGTCGCGGGGAAGATTGGGCAGCCGGCCCGCGGCGATCACACCCTCCAGGAACCCCCGGGCCCTCTCCGTGCGCGGGTATGCCTCCAACAGCCGCCAGAAGTCCGGCCCGTGACCGGGCACCAGCAGGTGGGCCAGCTCGTGCAGGAGGACGTAGTCCAGGACGTACTCCGGCATGCCCTGCAGACGGTGGGAGAGGCGGATGCTGCCCTCGGCGGGGGTGCACGAACCCCAGCGGGTGTTCTGGTTGGTGACCCAGCGCACGGTGGCCGGGCGGGCGCGCCCGAGCAGGTACTGCTCGGACAGCCGCACCGCGCGGGCGGCCAGCTCTCCGTCGCCGAGCGTCCTCCTGCTCTCCTGGGCGGCCAGCTTGTCGAGCATGACGCCCACCCAGCGCCGCTCCTCCTCCTTCGACATCCGGGCCGGGATGAGGACGACGGTGCGGCCGCCCTCCCGGTAGGCGGAGACCGTGCGACGGCGGCGTGCGCTGCGGCGGACCTCTACCGCGTCCGGCCGCGGTGCCGTGCCGCCCGCGGCCGCGCCGTCCGGGCCGGGGCCCGGCTTCTCGACGCTGTTCAGCGGGTCTGCGGGCATGCCACGACGTTACCCGGCGGCGTCGGCGGAAGTCCCGTCTCCGGGTCGTTCGCGGGAACGCACGCCTCCGTGCGAGCCGCCGGCGCGCCTCCCGGGCGCCCCCGCACATCCGGTATGACGAACGCCGCGCCCTGTGGACGGCTCTCCGCGGCGACCTCGGTGAAGGACGCAGGCTGGAGCCGTCCGATCCCCCCGGCGCCGGGTGCGCCGGCGGTGGTCCGGCGACGGTTCGGCAGTGGTTCAGCAGCGCTCCAGGGGGCTTGTCGTGCATCCGATGATCAAACCGGCGCTTCGGCGCGCCTGGCGGGACAGGAGCACCGTGCGGTACGGGGTGGCGCCCGCGCACGCGGTGCTGCTGGGCCCGGTGGACACCGCGACCGGCGGTTTCCTGGAGCTCTTCGACGGCACCCGCAGCCTCCCCCAGCTCAGACAGGCCGCCGAGGCGATGGGGCTCGGGGCGGACGCGGCGGACCGGCTGGTGGCACGGCTGACGGAAGCGGGGCTGCTGGACGACGCCACGGCCCACCGGCGGGCGGCGGCCCGGGTGGACGACCGGCTCCGTCCGGACCTGGGGTCGCTCTCGGTGCTCCGGCCCGAACCGGGCGGCGGGGTGCGCCGGCTGGCCGCCCGGGCGGCGGCCCGGGTGCAGGTGCGCGGCGCGGGACGGGTCGGGGCGACGGTGGCGGCGCTGCTGTCGGCGGCCGGGGTCGGGCAGGTGGATGTGGTGGACGGCGGCTGTGTGGCGCCGTGGGACACCGCGCCCGGGGGCATCGCCCCCGACCAGACCGGCGAGCGGCGGGCCTCGGCCGCGGGCCGGGCGGTACGGCGTGCGGCCGCCGGGGCCCGGCCGCCCCGCCCCGGCCGGGAAGACGGCGCGCCGGGGCTCGCTCTGGTGGTGATCGCCCCGCGCGACGGCCTGGCCGCCTACGCCCCGGATCCCGCCGCGGCCGAGGAACTGGTCCGGAGCGGGCGGCCGCATCTGTACGCCGGTGTGGTCGAGGCCACCGGCTTCGTGGGGCCGCTGGTGCTGCCGGGCGCGGCGGCCTGTGCCGAGTGCCTGATGCTCGGGCGCGCCGAGCGGGAACCCACCTGGCCGCTGGTGGTGGCACAGTGGAGGTCGGCACGGCGGTCGGCGGTGCCCGCCTGCGACGTGGCGCTGGCGACGGTGGTCGCGGGGGCCACCGCCTCCTGTGCGCTGAGCTTCCTGGACGGGGACGAGAGCTGTGTCACGGACTCGCGGCAGCACTGGGTGCTGCCGCGGCTGCGCGCCGAGTGCGAGCCGGTGCCGCCTCATCCGGAGTGTCCGTGCGGTGCGGCTTCCGGGCACGGCGTCCGCCCGCTCTCGGCGGACGGGGCCCGGCGGTCCACAATGGCCACATGACCGCTGTCCTCGGCGCTGCCACCTGGTCGTGCTGTCGGGAAGTTGGAGGGGCACATGTCGGATCTTCCGCGTAAGGCCGTCACCCGTACCGCCAAGCTGGCCACGCTGCCGCTGGGGATGGCGGGGCGCGCGACCTGGGGGCTGGGCAAGCGGATCGGCGGATACTCCGCGGACCTGGTCGGGCAGGAGTTGCAGCAGCGCACCGCCGAGCAGCTCTTCAAGGTCCTCGGGGAGCTGAAGGGCGGCGCCATGAAGTTCGGCCAGGCGCTGTCGGTCTTCGAGTCGGCGCTCCCGGAGGAGGTGGCCGGCCCCTACCGCGCGGCACTGACCAAACTCCAGGAGGCGGCGCCGCCGATGCCGGTGGCCACGGTGCACGCCGCGCTGGCCGAGCGCATGGGCGAGGACTGGCGGGAGCTGTTCGAGGAGTTCGAGGACAAGCCCTCGGCGGCGGCCTCGATCGGGCAGGTGCACCGCGGTGTCTGGCACGACGGCCGTCCGGTGGCCGTGAAGGTGCAGTACCCCGGTGCCGGTGAGGCGCTGCTGTCGGACCTGAACCAGCTGGGGCGCTTCGTCCGGCTGCTGGGCCCGCTCATCCCCGGTGTGGACATCAAGCCGCTGGTCTCGGAGATGCGCGACCGGCTCAGCGAGGAGCTGGACTACAAACTGGAGGCGCGGGCGCAGCGGGCGTACGCGGAGGAGTTCGCCGACGACCCGGACGTGCGGGTGCCGGACGTGGTGTACCAGTGCGATCAGGTGCTGGTCACCGAGTGGCTGGAGGGTGTGCCGCTGGCCGATGTGATCAGGGACGGCAGCCGTGAGGAGCGGGACCGGGCCGGGCAGCTGCTGGCGCGTTTCCTCTTCTCCGGCACGGCCCGCACCGGGCTGCTGCACGCCGACCCGCATCCGGGGAACTTCCGTCTGCTGACCGGTGACGCCCCCGACGGGCCGCCCGAGCAGTGGCGGCTGGGGGTGATGGACTTCGGCACGGTCGACCGGCTGCCGGAGGGACTGCCGCCGACGATCGGCGTCGCGCTGCGGATGGCGCTCGACGGCGACGCGGAAGGGGTCCACGAGCTGCTGTGCGACGAGGGGTTCATCAAGCCGTCCGTCGAGCTGGATCCGGACGCGGTGCTGGAGTACCTCCTGCCGATCATCGAACCGGCGCAGGAGGAGGAGTTCGTCTTCTCCCGGGACTGGATGCGGGAGCAGGCCGCGCGGATCGCCGATCCGCGCTCCCCCGCCTACCGGCTGGGCAAGCAGCTCAACCTGCCGCCCTCCTATCTGCTGATCCACCGGGTGACGCTCAGCACGATCGGTGTGCTGTGCCAGCTCGGCGCGCAGGTGCGCATGCACGAGGAGATGGAGGCGTGGGTGCCCGGCTTCCTGCCGGAGGAGGACGAGGAGGAGTACTTCGACGGTGTCGAGGAGGAGGCGGAGGTGACTGAGACCTCCGCCTGAGGGGCCTGGGGCGGCCAGCCTCGCCGAGCCCGCCCGGAAGAAGGCGGGAGCCGGGGCGGTGACCGCCCCGGCTCCAGGTCTGTCTCGTTGTCCTCTGATCCCGGCCGTCCGGCTCCGGCTCCGGGCCGGCTACGACCCGGCTCCGGCCCATCAGGGCCGGCGGAGGGGAGCTGTCACCGGCCCCGGCAGCGGCCGGGCCGGTGAGCCGTCACTGCATGATGGCCAGGGCCAGCGCGCGGCGGGCCCGCAGGGAGGCCCGTTCGGCACGGCGCTGCATACGGCGGGCGGTGATCACCCTATGGCCGAGTTGCTCCAACTCGGCCTCCCGCATGCGTTCGCGCATATGGGCACGGGCCATGGCTTCTGGGATGAGTTGCATGTCGCGGGTCCTGTTCTGGAGCGAGGCGGTGGCGTCGGGCTGTGTGCTCGCGTGGTTGTCGGTGTTGAGGGTCATCGCGGATTCCGGCTTCGGGAAGGGACGCAGCGCGGGACCGTGCGTCGCGGGGTGATCGATCGTGCCGACGGTGTTCATGCCGTGACCGGGTTCTTGCGGGGACGGCCGCGCGGCCGCTTGCGGGGGACGACGACCCCCTGGACGAACAGTTCGCCGCCCCAGACGCCCCAGGGCTCGCGGCGGTCCTTGGCACCGGCGAGGCAGGCCTCGCGCAGCGGGCAGGTCTGGCACAGGGACTTGGCGTACTCCACGTCGGCAGGCGACTCGGCGAAGAAGACCTCCGGGTCGTAGCTGCGGCAGGGCACGGCCACACCGAGACGCTCGATGGCGTCGTCGAGCTCGGTGAGCGTGGTGAGCGGGGTCAAGGAGTCCTCCGTGGAATCGGACGTTCGGATCGGGTCGGGCTGTACGGACGGGGCGTGCGTCTGGATGTGCACGGCGGTGGATTCCTCGTCTGTGTGTCGTCTCTTCGACCCGGCTGGTGGCCGGGCCGCTTGGGGAAAACAGAAGGGCCGCGGATCCCGGTGTGGGTTCCGCGGCCCTGGAAGGTGCCGACCTGATCGTGCCGATCAGGCTGGATCTCTCCAGGGTTCGAGCCCACGGAAGGCCCACATCGTGTGGTGCTTGACCTGCTTCTGTCCGTTGCCGGCACCGTTGGCCGCGCCGGTGAAGGCATAGGCATCAGCCTGTGCCGCCGCCACTACCGCGGGTGCCTGGGTCGGTCGCTCGCTGACCCGCTCACGGATCGAGAAAACCGCGAGGGAGGCCGGACGCGCGGCCACGGCACCGAAGGCGCGGGTGCCGGACAGGCGGGAACCGAGCAGGCAGGAGGCGAGGACCTCGCGACCGATCGGTTCCGTGGTGATGGTGGTGATCGTGGTGGTCATCGAAGTTCGCCTCCTCTCGGCGCTTTGGGGGATCGATCGGGTGTGTCGATCCGGGCGTTCAGGGTTCAGTACAGCATGGATTCGGTGGAGCCAGTAGGCCCCGCCTCGTCCATGCCCGGAAGGCTATGAGGGTTTGGACGGCCCGCGCAAACTATTTTCCCGGCGGATTCGTAACAGCCTCTGTGACAGATTCCGGAATCCCGTCGTCCGTTTGTTCGCCCGTTTGTCCGTCCGCCGGTTCGCCCGGATCCGCGCCGATCTCCTCGCCCGCGCACAGGGCCAGCACATCGGCGCCGAACCTCTGGAGTTTGCGCCCGCCCACGCCCGGGATCCGCGCCAGCTCCGCCTCGTTGTCGGGCAGTGCCTCGGCGATCGCCATGAGCGTCTTGTCGGTGAAGACGCAGTAGGCCGGCTGGCCGAGCTGCCGCGCCTGGGCCGAGCGCCACTCGCGCAGCCGCTCGTACAGCTCCTCGTCGAGATCGGAGGGGCAGCCCTCACAGCGCATCAGCTTGATCTCGCCCGCGTCGGTGAGGGTGCGCCCGCACACCCGGCACCGCACCGGACCGCGCCGCCCGCGCGAACGTCCGCCGCCGCGCTCCACCCCGCCGGCGGCGCCGGCGCGGCCGCCGCCCGGCGAGGAGCCTGGCCGCAGCCCCGCCAGGAAACGGCTCGGGCGGCGTCCGCCCCGGCCGCCCGGCGAACGTGACAGCGCCCAGGACAGGGAGAGGTGGTGCCGGGCCCGGGTGACGCCGACGTAGAGCAGCCGGCGCTCCTCCTCGATCTGCTCGTCGGTCTTCGCGTAGCTGATCGGCAGCGTCCCGTCCGTCAGCCCGACCAGGAAGACCGCGTCCCACTCCAGGCCCTTGGCGGAGTGCAGCGAGGCGAGGGTGACGCCTTCGACGGTGGGGGCGTGCTGGGCGTTCGCCCGCTCGTCCAGCTCCGCCACGAGGTCGGCCAGCGTCGCCTGCGGCCGGGCCCGCGCGAAGTCCTCGGCCAGCCGCACCAGGGCGGCCAGGGACTCCCAGCGGTCGCGTACCGCGCCCGATCCGGCCGGGGGCTGCGGCGTCCAGCCGGTGCCGCCGAGCACCGCCCGCACCTGGGAGGGGAGGTCCACGGCGTCGGCCAGCAGCGGGTCGTTGTCCCCGGCGCGCGCCGCGCCGCGCAGGGCGACACCGGCCTCGCGCACCTCGGGCCGCTCGAAGAAGCGCTCGGCGCCGCGCAGCTGATAGGGCACCCCCGCATCCGCCAGGGCCTGTTCGTAGACCTCGGACTGGGCGTTGACGCGGTAGAGCACCGCGATCCCGCTCGCGGGCACTCCCGCGTCCATCAGCTCCCGGATGCGGCGGGCGACGCCCTCGGCCTCGGCGGGCTCGTCCGGGTACTCGGTGTAGACGGGCTCGGGCCCGGCCTCGCGCTGGGAGATCAGCTCCAGCCGGTGCTCGGCGGCCCGGCCCCGGGCCTGGGCCAGCAGCCCGTTGGCCAGGTGCACCACCTGCGGCGTGGAGCGGTAGTCGCGCACCAGCTTCACCACCGTGGCGCCGGGGTGCCGGGTACGGAAGTCGAGCAGGTGGTCCGGGGTGGCCCCGGTGAAGGAGTAGATCGTCTGGCTGGCGTCGCCGACGACGCAGATGCTCTCCCGGTCCCCCAGCCACAACTCCAGCAGCCGCTGCTGCAGGGGGCTGACGTCCTGGTACTCGTCCACCACGAAGTGCTGGTACTGCCGCCGCACGGTGTCGGCGATGTCCGGCCGCTCCTGGAGGATGCCGACCATGAGCAGCAGCACGTCCTCGAAGTCGATGACCGATCGCTCGCGCTTGAGCTGCTCGTAGAGCCCGTAGATCCGGCTGATCTCGGCCGGGTCGCGCGGGGCCTCGCGCGAGGACTTCGCCACCGCGGCCGGATAGTCCTCCGGGACGCTCTGGGTGACCTTGGCCCACTCGATCTCGCCCGTCACATCGCGCAGTTCGTTGCGGTCGAGACGGATGCGGCAGCGCGCCGCGGCCTCGGCGACGAGCTGGACCTTGCGCTCCAGCAGGCGCGGCAGATCGCCGCCGATCGCCTTCGGCCAGAAGAACTGCAGCTGGCGCAGGGCGGCGGAGTGGAAGGTGCGGGCCTGCACACCGCCGGCGCCGAGCTGGCGCAGCCGCCCGCGCATCTCGCCCGCCGCGCGGTTGGTGAAGGTGACGGCCAGCACGCTCGCGGGCGGGAGCACCCCCGCCAGCACCCCGTACGCGATCCGGTGCGTGATCGCGCGCGTCTTGCCCGTACCGGCCCCCGCCAGCACGCACACCGGGCCGTGCAGTGCCGTCGCCACCTCGCGCTGCTCCGGATCGAGTCCTTCGAGCACCGCGTCGGGCGAATCGGGGACGTGTGGGAAGAGGGGGGAGGGCGTTGCTGCTGTCACCCCGCCATGCTGCCAGGTCGGTCCGCGGGCCGGTAACCGTCGTCCACAGGTGGCCGGGACTCGTAGCAGGAACGCCCGCAGAGCCCCGGTCCGGGCACCGGACCGGAGCCGGCAAGGGCGCGGGCACGGACGGCGCCGCCCGGACCGCCGGGAATGAGCCCGGCCGCTTGAACGTTCCACCGATGCCAGTACGCCGACAAGCCGAGACGAGGAGCACGAGAACCCATGGCGGGAACGGTCACGATGTACAGCACCACCTGGTGCGGCTACTGCCGTCGGCTCAAGGGCCAGATGGACCGCGAGGGAATCGCCTACACCGAGGTCAACATCGAGCACGACCCGGAGGCCGCGGCCTTCGTCGAGAAGGTCAACAACGGCAACCAGTTGGTCCCGACCGTGCTCTTCCCCGACGGCTCGGCCCTGCCCAACCCGTCGATCGCGACGGTGAAGGCCGTTCTGGGCGCCTGACGCGCCACCGCCGGCCGCCCGCCGCGCGCCCGGTCGGCCGGGCCCGCGGCGGGCGGTCCGTCACAGCGGACCGGGCAGCGGCTGCCCGTACCACATCTCGATCAGCCGGGCCGCGATCGAGATGCCCGACGGCGGCAGCACCTCGCCGGAGGCGAAGGCGGCGCGCAGTTCCTCGCGGGAGAACCAGCGGGCCTCCTCGATCTCCTCGCCGTCCACCCGGATCTCGGTGGACGTGGCGTGCGCGACGAAGCCCAGCATCAGGCTGGAGGGGAAGGGCCACGGCTGGCTGGCGACGTACTCGACCCTGCCGATCGTGACGCCCGCCTCCTCGCCCGCCTCGCGGACGACCGCCTGCTCGATGGACTCGCCCGGCTCCACGAAGCCCGCGAGCGTGGAGAAGCGGCCCTTGGGCCAGTGCACCTGGCGGCCCAGCAGCGCCCGGTCCCCGGGGTCCGTCACCAGCATGATCACGGCCGGGTCGGTGCGCGGGTAGTGCTCGCCGCCGCAGGCCGGGCAGCGGCGGATGTGGCCGGCGGCGGCGATGACCGTGCGCTCGCCGCAGCGCGAGCAGAAACGGTGCATGCGCTGCCAGTTCTCCAGGGCCACGGCGTGCACCATCAGCTGGGCGTCGCGCTCGGAGAGCAGCATGCCCGCCTCCCGCAGACCGGCCGGGCGGGCCGCGTCGTCCATCCGGCCCGGCAGCGCGTCCTTCTGGAGCGCGAAGTAGCGCACACCGTCCCCGTCGATGCCGAGGAAGTAGCGGTGCGCCTCGGTCAGCGGGGCGTCGAAGGACGGCATGGTCACCAGTTCGGCGCGGCCGTCCCCGGTGTCCTCGATCAGCACCTGCCCGCCGGACACCACGAAGCAGCGGGTCGTCGGGTGACTCCAGGCCGCCCCGAGCCAGGCCTCGTCCAGCCGGTGGTGGGCGGCCCGGTCTATGCCGCCGGTGGCGGTGAGCGTGACCGGAGGGCGGGCGGTGGTGTGGTCGGGCCAGGTGATCACGGCTGCTACCAACTTCCCCTGCTGCGTGAGCGGTGGTTCGGGTGCGTACGACGGCCGCCGGACCATCCCGTGCAGTCCGGGTGCGGTGGAAGACCCGTCCCCCTCCGTCCGCGGCGGCGCCCGCGCACAGCCGTCCCGTCCGCTCCCCCGTGCCGGGGGGAGGGGGGCGCCGACCGTCCGCGGGGACGGCGGGCCGGCCTGCGGTGCGCACGCGGACGGCGGTGTCCACGAGCGGCCGGGGTGGTGCTCATGTCCCGAGCCTATCCGGCCGTACCGCCCGTCCCGGAATCGGCCGCCGCGTCCCGCCGGACGCCCGGCGCCCCCCGGCCGCCCGGGATGTCCGGAACATCCGGGGCGTCCGTGCCCCTCGTGCCCCGCAAGCCTTCCGTGCCCCGCAAGCCTTCCGTGTCGTGCAAGCCGTCCGCGCCGTGCAGCAGCAGCCGTTCCAGAGCGGCTCGGCCCGGCAGCCGGGCGGGGCGGACCAGCTCCCCGCTGCGGACGTGGAGGAAGGCGGCGCCCACGGCCTCGGGCGGCAGCCCGTGCCGCTCGGCCCAGGCGAGGCGGTAGACGGCGAGCTGGAGCGGGTCGGCCCTGCCGGAGTGCCCGGTCTTCCAGTCGATGATCTCGAAGCGGCCCTCCTCGTCGCGGTACACCGCGTCGATCCGGCCCCGGACCACCCGGCCCGCGAGCACCAGCCGGAAGGGCGCCTCGACGCGGTAGGGGGTGCGGTGTGCGTAGGGAGTGCGGCCGAACGCCTCCTTGAGCGCGGCGAGGTCCTTCTCGTCGGCGATCCCGGGGTCGCCGTCGCCCGGGTACGTCCCGCCCTCGTCCTCTCCGCCGGGCAGCTCCTCGGGGTCGTGCAGGGGCAGCTCCAGCTCCTCGAAGCGGGACTCCACCCAGGCGTGGAAGCGGGCGCCCCGGCGGGCGGCCGCGGGCCGCGGCGGCCGCGGCATGGGCCGGGCCAGGTCCCGCGCGAAGCCCTCGGGGTCGGCGGCCAGGCGTACGAGCTGCGTCGCGGAGAGCGCCGGGGGCAGCGGCACCTCCCGCACGCCCGACCGGGCCCGCCGCAGTTCGGCGGTGAGCGCCTCCATGTCGCGGTCCCAGGAGGCGACGGTCCGCGCTTCCTCCCCCGCCAGTTCCGGCTCGGGCTCCGGGGCGGGCGCGGGTTCCGGTTCCGGGGCGGACTCCACCGCCGGGGCCACCGGAGCCGCCGGGGCGGGCTCGGGGGCCGTACGGGGGCGGGGCAGCGTACGCCCGCCCGCGCGCCCGTCCGTCCCCGCCCGCCCGTCCAGGTGGGCCATGACGCGCGCGGCGGCGGCGCGGCGGCGCGCCAGGGCCTCCTCGTCCAGCGGCAGGGGCCAGACACGTTCCTCGGCCGGCTCCTCCAGGGCCGGGTTCTCCTCGCCCTCCTCCGGCTCCTCGGCCCAGTGCTCGACCTCGCCGTGCCGCGGGTCGGCCTCGCAGTGCGCGCGCAGCGCCTCCAGGAAGGAGGAGGGGCCGCGCGGCCTCTTCTGGCTGGGCCCCCACCAGTGGCCCGAGCCCAGCAGCAGGGAGCGGGGCCGGGTGAAGGCGACGTAGCCCAGCCGCAGCTCCTCGGTGTGCTGGTGCTCCTTGACCGCCTCGTCGTAGGCCTTGCGGTCCTTCGCCGTCCAGCCGGCCAGTTCGGGGAGTGTCCCCGCGTCGCCCCGCAGCGCGGGCGGCAGCACCTTCGGCTGGGAGAGCCAGGACTCGCGGGCCTGCCCGCTGGGGAAGTTCCCGGCCACCAGCCCGGGGACGGCGACCACGTCCCACTCCAGGCCCTTGGACTTGTGCGCGGTGAGGACCTTGACGGTGTTCTCCTCGCCGGGCAGCGAGCTGTCCAGGCCCTTCTCGTACTCGGCCGCGGCGCGCAGGAAGCCCAGGAAGGCCAGCAGGGTGGACTGCCCGTCCAGCGAGGCGAATCCGGCGGCGATGTCCAGGAACGTGCCGAGGGTCTCCCGGCGGCGGGCGGCCAGCGCGTGCGGGGACGCGGAGAGTTCGACCTCCAGGCCGGTGACGGACAGCACCCGGTGCAGCACGTCCATCAGCGGGTCGGCCAGCGAGGCCCGCAGATCGCGTATCTCCTTGGCCAGCCGGGCGAAGCGCACCCGGGCGTCGGCCGAGAACGGCAGCGGGTCGTCGTGGCCGCCGGTGCCCAGGAAGGTGTCGAGGGCGTCGGCGAGCGAGACCACCTCGGCCGGGTCGGTGCCCTCCACGGCCGCCGCCAGCCGCGCCTCGACGCCGGCGTCCCCGCCGCCCGTACGCGGGCCGCCGGGCACCAGCAGCCGGGCGCGGCGGCCCAGCAGGGCGAGGTCGCGCGGGCCGATGCGCCAGCGCGGCCCGGTGAGCAGGCGCACCAGGGCGGCGTTGGCGGTCGGGTCCTGGAGGACCTCGCACATGGCGACCAGATCGGCGATCTCCGGCAGATGCAGCAGCCCCGACAGGCCGACGACCTCGACCGGCACCCCCCGCTCCACCAGCGCGCCCTGGATCTGCGCGAAGTCGCCGGCGGTGCGGCACAGCACGGCGATCCGGCCGGGCTGGGTGCCGGTGTTCACCAGGTGGGCGACGGAGTCGGCCAGCCACGCGATCTCCTCGGCGTGGGTGCGCAGCAGCGCGCAGCGCACCAGGCCGTCGTGCTCGGCGCCCGGTGCGGGGCGCAGCGCCTCCACACCCGCGTGGCGGGCGCGCAGCGGCGCGGCCAGGGTGTTGGCCAGCTCCAGCAGCCGTCCGCCGCTGCGGCGGTTCTCGCTCAGGGCGTGGCGGCGGGCGGGGGTGCCGTCGGCGAGGGGGAAGTGCTCGGGGAAGTCGTCGAGGTTGGCCACGGACGCGCCGCGCCAGCCGTAGATGGCCTGGCAGGGGTCGCCGACGGCGGTGACGGCATGGCCGGTGCCTCCTCCGAACAGGCCGGCCAGCATGACGCGTTGGGCCACGGAGGTGTCCTGGTACTCGTCCAGCAGCACCACGGCGTACTCCTCGCGCAGGATCCGCCCGACCTCGGGCACGTCGCGCGCCAGCCTCGCCGACAGTGCCATCTGGTCGCCGAAGTCGAGCAGTTCGCGCTCCCGCTTGCGCCTGCGGTACTCCTCGACCAGCCCCAGCAGTTCCAGGCGGCCCCGCGCGGTCTCGGGCACCTTCCGCAGGGCGGCGTTGGTGAGCCTCACCGCGCCGCTCTCCAGCAGTTCGAGCAGCTCGCGGTCGTGGGCGCGCAGTCGAGCCGGTTCCACCAGGTGCTCGGAGAGTTCGCCGTCGAGGGCGAGGAGGTCGCGCACCAGCTCGCTGACGGACTTGGTCAGCGCCGTGAAGGGACCGGGCGCGGTGCGCAGCACCGAGGCGGCGAGCTGGTAGCGGGTGGCGTCGGCCAGCAGCCGGGCGGACGGCTCGACGCCCAGCCGCAGTCCGTGCTCGCCCAGCAGCTGCCCGGCGAAGGCGTGGTAGGTGGAGATCCGCGGCTCGCCGGGCGGCTGCTCGGGATCGGCGGGGTCGGGGTCGAGCACGCCCGCCCTGTGCAGCGCCCCGCGCACGCGTTCGGCCAGCTCGCCCGCCGCCTTGTTGGTGAAGGTCAGGCCCAGCACGCGCTCGGGCGCGACCTGTCCGGTGCCCACCAGCCAGACCACCCGGGCGGCCATCACCGTCGTCTTGCCCGACCCGGCTCCGGCCACGATGACCTGCGGCGCGGGCGGAGCGGTGATGCACTCCATCTGCTCGGCGGTGAAGGGGATGCCGAGGATCCGCCGGAGGTCGTCGGGGTCGGTGAGCTGTGCGGGCACCCACAAGACGCTAGCGCGCCGCGCCGACAGCCGCGGTACGGCGGGGGCGGGCGGGGGCCGTCCGGGATGCGGCGACCCGGCTCCGACGGGGCGTCAACGCCTTTCAGACGGACTCGTGTCGGCCGGAGTCCTCGCGCGTCCCGCTCAGGTCGAGGACCTCGTCCGGATCCGGCGCCTCGACCACGACCTCCTCACCGTGGCCGGTGAAGTCCATCACACCCGGCTCGTCGCTCCCCTCGTTCTCCATCCTCAGCAGATAGGGCCGGTCGTCGTCGTTGGCGACATAGGCGGTGGTGGTCCCCTCGCCGTCCTCCTCCCGGACCAGCGGGATGGCCTCCCGGCCGCCGAGGTCGACGAGCTCGCGCTTCCCGGTCTCCCCGGACCCGCCGGACTCCATGTCCCCCAGCAGCCCGTCGAGGTCGCAGAAGCCGCCCGGGCCCGCGCCGGACTCCCCGGAGCCCGTCTTCACCCAGCGCTCCGAGAGCATCTCGACGGCCACGTCCTCCCCCGGCCCGCCGTCGCTCCGGCTCTCCCAGAACCGCTCGTCGCCCTTCATGTACGTCTGCCCCTCGGCGGCGAGGATCTCGGCGGTGCCTCCGCCCACCGTCATGGTGCCGGTGCACTCCCCGTTCCCGGCGAGCGCCAGGTCGATCGTCATCCTCCCGTCGTCGGCGGCGGCCACCCAGCCGGTGACGCGCAGCGAGTCGGCCTCCCTCATCGCCTCGGCGGCCCGTTCCATGATCTTCCCGGCGGAGCTCTGCTCCAGCCTCGTCCTGCCGAACCCTCCGGTGAGGGGGGCGTCCCCCTTCTCCTCCGCCTGCTCCGGGACCGCCGGATCCGTCCCGCCGATCCCCAGCGGGAAGCCGCCCCCCGGTCCGGATTCCGGTCCGCCCGTACCGCCCGGCCCCCCGGAGCAGCCCGTCAGTCCCACGGCCATGGCGCAGACCACCGCCGCCGCCAGAACCCCCCGCTTCTCCCCCACCGGTTCGCCGCCTCCCGTTCGTACGATGCCGTTCGGAACATGGGACCACACCGCGCCGACAGCCGGTTCCCGGGACCGGGGCCGGATTCCCGGCCGGGGCGGCACCCCCCACGCCCGCCCCCGCGCTCACTCCACGATGTGGCGCCCCTCGGGGCGGGCGCTGCACGCCCCCTTGAACGAGCAGGTGTCGCAGTGCCGTCCGGGAGAGGGCGTGAACCGCTCGTCCAGAACACGCCCTGCGGCGTCGGCCAGCAGCTCGCCGACCCACTCCCCGTCCCCGTCGTAGGAGGACAGGGCACGCTGCCGCTGCACGGCGGGGAGTTCGTCGCCGCCCTCCCGCTTCGGCGCGCCGATCCTGAGCTGGACGAGCTCCGCGCCGCCCGGCTCCGGCCGCTCCCCGAAGCCCTCGACCCCGTCGAGGGCGCCCTCGCGCACCGCGAGCTGGTAGACGGCCAGTTGGGGGTGGCGCTCGACCTCGGCCGCGGTCGGTTTGCTCCTGCCCGTCTTGAAGTCGACGACGTACGCCCGGCCGTCGGGCCCGCGCTCGACCCGGTCCATGGAGCCGCGGACGCGGACCCGGTGGCCGCCCGCCTCCAGCGTCACGTCGAAGTCGTGTTCGGTGGCGGCCGTCTCGCGCCCGAGGTCGCGCTCCATCACGTGCCAGCGCAGGAAGCGCTCCAGGGCCGCGCGGGCGTTCTCCCTCTCCTGCCGCGACTTCCAGGGCGCGTCGAAGGCGAGCGAGTCCCACACCGAGTCCAGCCGCTCCAGCAGGACGGACAGGTCGGCGGGGGTGCCGCCGGAGGCGACCTCGTCGGCCAGGACGTGCACCACGTTGCCGAAGCCCTGGGCCGCGGTCGCGGGCGGCTCCGCCTTCACCTCGCGGCCCAGGAACCACTGGAGCGAGCAGGCGGTGGCCAGTTGGTGCAGCGCGCTGCCGGAGAGGGCGACCGGCCGGTCCCTGTCCCGCAGCGGCACCTCGCAGCGGGTCGGCTCGTACAGCCCCCACCAGCGGTGCGGATGGGCGGCGGGGACCAGGGGGACGCCGTCGTCGTCGCGCAGCGCGGCCAGAGCGGCCAGCCGTTCGGCCGCGGCCTCGCGCAGCGCGGGGGTGGCCCGGGGATCGACGGTGGTGGCGCGCAACTCGGCCACCAGGGCGGACACCGAGAGCGGGCGGCGCGGGCGGGCGGTGACGTCCTTCGGTTCGACGCCGAGCTCGGTCAGGAAGCGGGAGGGCTGGTCGCCGTCCTCGGCCGCGGCCCGCACCGCGGTGACGACCAGGCGGTCGGCCGCGCGGGTGGCCGCCACGTAGAACAGCCGGCGCTCCTCGGCCAGCATCGCGCCGGGGGTGAGCGGTTCGGCCAGTCCGTCGCGGCCTATCCGGTCGGGCTCCAGCAGGGAGCCGCGCCGCCGCAGGTCGGGCCAGAGCCCCTCCTGCACCCCGGCGACGACCACCAGCCGCCACTGCAGGCCCTTGGCCCGGTGCGCGGTCATCAGCCGCACCGCGTCGGGGCGCAGCGCGCGGGGGGCGATGGTGTCGCCGGCGATGTCCTGGGCGTCCAGCTCCTCCAGGAAGTTGAGCGCGCCGCGCCCGCCCACGCGCTCCTCGGCGCGGGCGGCGGCGGCGAACAGCGCGCAGACCGCGTCCAGATCGCGGTCCGCGTTGCGGCCGGCGGTGCCGCCGCGCTCGGCGGCGCGCCGAAGCCGGGCGGGCCACCGGCCGTCCCGGTCGCCGTCCAGGCCGTCGTTCCACAGCAGCCACAGCGCCTCCTCGGCCGTGGCACCGCCGGCCAGCGCCTCGCGCGCCTTGCGCAGCAGCAGCCCCAGCTCGCGGGCGCCGCGCGCGTACGACGGGTCGTGCGCCACCAGCCGTTCGGGCTCGGACAGCGCTTCGGCCAGCAGCTCGTCCGAGGGGCGGGGTACGGCGCGGCCGGCGGCGCGCTCCTCCTCGCGCAGGGCCCTGCCCAGGCGGCGCAGATCGGCGCCGTCCATGCCTCCCAGCGGGGAGGCCAGCAGGGTGAGCGCGGTCTCCACATCGATCCAGGGCCCGTCCGTACCGCCGTCCGCGCCGCCGGACTCCTCCGCGGGCTGCCCGGCTCCGCCGGCCCGGTCCGCCGCGGCGGACACCGCCGCGGCGGCCCGCGCCGCCACCCGGAGCGCGGTCAGCAGGGGCACCACCGCCGGCTCCCGGCTCAGCGGCACGTCGTCGCCGTCGGTCTCCACCGGGACGCCGGCGGCCGTCAGCGCCCGCCGCACCGCGGGGATGGTGCGGTGGCCGGCGCGCACCAGCACCGCCATCTCCCGCCACGGCACGCCCTCCTCCAGACGGGCGCGGCGCAGCAGGTCGGCGATGTTGTCCAGTTCGGCGCCGGGGGTGGGATAGGTGTACACCTCCACCCGGCCGCCCTCCCGGGCCGCCGACAGTTCCCGGTGGGCTCGTACGGTCTCGGCCGGGAGCCGGGTGAGCGGCATGCGGAGGGTGATCCGCCGGGTGGCCTCCAGCACCGCCGAGGCGGAGCGGCGGCCGGTGCGCAGCACCGCCACCGGGGCCGGGGCGCCGTCGCGCCGCCGGAAGACGTGGGGGAAGTCGAGGATGCCGTTGACGTCCGAGCCGCGGAAGGCGTAGATCGCCTGGTCGGGGTCGCCGAAGGCGACCAGGGTGCGGCCCTGTCCGGCCAGCGCGCGCAGCAGCCGCACCTGCGCCGGGTCGGTGTCCTGGTACTCGTCGACGTACACCGCGTCGTAGCGCGCGGCGAGCCCCGCCCCCACCTCGTCCCGTTCGGCGAGCAGCACCGCGCGGTGGACCAGTTCGGCGTAGTCCAGCACGCCCTGGAGGTCCAGCACGTCGAGGTACTCGGCCAGGAAGGACGCGGCGGCCCGCCAGTCGGGGCGGCCGGCACGGCGGGCGAAGGCGTCCAGCGCGTCCGGCCCCAGTCCCAGTTCCCGGCTGCGGGCGAGGACGGCCCGCAGTTCGTCGGCGAAGCCGCGCGTGGTCAGGCAGGCGCGCAGTTCCTCGGGCCAGCGGGCCCGCTCCCGTCCGGTGTCCTCCAGCTCCGCCTGGCCGGCCAGCAGCTCGCGGATGCGCAGGTCCTGCTCGGGGCCGGACAGCAGCCGCAGCGGTTCGGCGAACAGGTCGGCGTCCTGGTGGGCGCGGACCAGCGCGTAGCAGTACGAGTGGAAGGTCGTGATCTGCGGAGTCCGTGGCGCGGGCCCGGGCAGGCGGGCCGCCATCCGGTCCCGCAGTTCGACCGCCGCCTTGCGGCCGAAGGTCAGTACGAGGACGCGCTCCGGATCGCCCCCGCGCCGCACGCGCTCGGCGACGGACTCCACCAGGGTGGTGGTCTTGCCGGTGCCGGGCCCGGCCAGGACGAGCAGCGGTCCGCCGCGGTGGTCAACCACCGAGCGCTGGGCTGCGTCCAAGGCAGGGAGGCTCGCCGGACCGGGCGGGGTACGCACCAACCGGTACGTATCGGACTTGTGGGAGGAACTCACGTGGATCGCCGGTCCTGGTCGCTGTGCTGGATGGTGCAGACGGTACGCCAGAGGACAGCCGTGGCGCACGGCGTCGCGCCCGCGTCCCGTCCGGGCGGCTCACCGCGGGTACGGCGGCGCCATGACGGAAGCTGGTACGTGTGAGGAGTCCAGCCGCCGGGGGGTCAGCGACGCCGGGCGGGCCGCTCGCGGGTCCCGGCCCCGCCGGCGCTTCCGTCCGCGCTTGCGCCGGCGTCCCCGTCCCACCGGGCCCGGCGCATGTCGACGCGCACCGCCGGGGCGGTGCGGCCGGCCGTACCGCCGGGGCCCCCGCGCAGCGGGGTGTCCTCCTCGCGGTAGTGGGCCAGGGCCCGGCCCTCGTGGCAGGGCGGCGGCGTCCCGTCGGCCCGCACCACGCGCCACCACGGAACCGCGCCGCCGTAGAGGGACATCACCCGGCCCACCTGCCGCGGACCTCCCTCCTCCAGCCACTCGGCCACGTCGCCGTACGTCATCACCCGACCGGGCGGGATGCTCTCCACCACGGCCAGCACCCTCTCCGCGTAGTCCGGCAGCTCGCCGGCGGGCCCGGTCATGGCGGCCATGGTGCCCCATGCCGCCGCCGGTCCGCACGGGCGGCGGCGCGCGGCCCGGCGCGACACGCGCAAACTCGGCTTTCCGCGGAGAAAAGCGACCTCCCTCACCGGTCCGCCGCCTCCTCGTGCCACCATCGTCCCGGCGGTGACAGGTGATACGAGAGCGAAAAGGGACCGACGAGCGGTCCGGAGACCAGGGCGGGCCCCCTCCGCGGGAGGAGCCCCGTTCCGCTCACTCCTCGCCGCACACCGGCGGTCCCGGCCGGGAGTCCGCGGAGCCGGACACCGACAGGGCCGGCGCGGGGACGGGCCAGGAGCACGTCGAGGGCGACGAGCCGATCCTCCCCGCCCGGGTGCACCGCCCCTCCGATCTGGTGCGGCTGCTGCTCGGGATCCTCGGCATCGCCGTCGTACTGGTCGTCGCCGCCTTCGCGCACGGCACCACCGCGGGCCTGGAGCAGGACATCGGCAAGGGCGCGGGCCAGGCCCCTCCCCTGCTGATCAGCTTCGCCGGCTTCGCCTCCAGCGTCGCCGTGCTCATCGTGCCGGTGGCCTTCGCGCTGGAGCGGCTGATCAAACGCGACGGGCTGCGGATCGCCGACGGCGTGCTCGCCGCCGTCCTGGCGCACGGCGCGTCGCTCGCCACCGACCTGTGGGTCGCCGGACAGGCCCCCGGCTCCATCCGGAACGCACTGACCAGCCCGGCCCCGGAAGGCGGCCTCACCGATCCGGTGCACGGCTACCTGGCCCCCGTCATCGCCTACATGACGGCCGTCGGCATGGCCCGCCGGCCCCGCTGGCGGGTGCTGCTGTGGGCGGTGCTGCTGCTGGACGCCTTCGCGGTGCTGGTCGGCGGCTACACCACACCGTTCTCGATCCTGGTCACCGTGCTGATCGGCTGGACCGTCGCCTACGGCACGCTCTACGCCGTCGGCTCCCCCAACGTCCGTCCCACCGGCCAGAACCTCCTGGCGGGGCTGCGGCGGGTGGGCTTCAGGCCGGTCCGGGCGCTGCGTCTGGACCCCGCCGACTCCACCGATCCCGCGGAGTCCGAACGGGCCGAGCAGAGCGATCGGGCCCGGTGCTACCTGGTCACCCTGGAGGACGGCCCGCCGCTCGACGTCACCGTCGTTGACCGCGAGCAGCAGGCGCACGGCTACTTCTACCGCGCCTGGCGCCGCTTCGCGCTGCGCGGCATCACCCAGCGCCGCAGCCTCCAGTCGCTGCGCCAGGCGCTGGAGCAGGAGGCCCTGCTGGCGTACGCGTCCATCGCCGCCGGGGCCAACGCCCCGAAGCTGATCGCCACCTCCGAGCTGGGCCCCGACGCCGTCATGCTCGTCTACGAGCACGTCGACGGGCACAGCCTGGGCTCCCTGCCCGACCAGGAGGTCACCGACGAGCTGATGCGCGCGGTCTGGCGGCAGGTGCGGGCGCTCCAGTCGCGGCGGATCGCCCACCGCCGGCTGGAGGACGACGCCCTGCTGGTGAGCCCGTCCGGCGAGGTGTTCCTCACCGACCTCAGCGCCGGTGAGATCGCGGCCGGCGATCTGGTGCTGCGGATGGACGTGGCACAACTGCTGACCACCTTCGGCCTGCGCGTCGGCGCCGAGCGCTCGGTCGCGGCGGCGGTGGAGGTGCTCGGCCCGGACGCGGTGGCCGACAGCCTCCCGCTGCTCCAGCCGATCGCGCTCAGCCGCGGCACCCGCGCCACCCTGCGCAGACTGGCCAAGGAGCGGGCGCAGCGCGAGCGGGAGGCGGCGATCGAGGCGTCCCGCCACAGCCGCGAGCTGCGCCACGCCCAGGGGCACGCGCCCGCCGGCGACCGGAAGTCGCTCCGGGCCGAGAAGCACGCCGAGAAACAGGCCGTCATGGAGGCTCTGGAGGAGGCGCGCGAGGAGGACCTGCTGGCGCAGATCCGCCGGCAGGTGCTGCTGATCCGCCCGCAGGCCCCCGTACAGCCCGCCCGGCTGGAGCGCGTCAGGCCGCGCACGCTGGTCAGCTTCATCGCCGGGGCCTTCGCCGCGTACTTCCTGCTCTCCCAGCTCACCCATGTGGACTTCCGCCAGGTCATCGCCGGGGCGGACTGGGGCTGGGTGGCCGCCTCGCTGCTGTTCTCCGCCCTGACGTACTTCGCGGCGGCGATGAGCCTGCTCGGCTTCGTGCCCGAGAAGGTCCCCTTCCTGCGCACGGTGGTCGCCCAGGTGGCGGGCTCCTTCGTCAAGCTGGTGGCGCCCGCGGCGGTCGGCGGCGTCGCGCTCAACACCCGCTTCCTGCAGCGTGCCGGGGTCCGGCCCGGCCACGCGGTCGCCAGCGTCGGCGCCTCCCAGCTCTTCGGCCTGGGCAGCCATGTCGTCCTGCTGCTGACCTTCGGCTATCTGACGGGCACGGAGCACACCCCGACCCTCTCCCCGTCCCGCACGGTCATCGCGGGGCTGCTGACGGTGGCGGTGCTGTCCCTGATCGTGACGGCCATCCCGGCGCTGCGGAAGTTCGTGGTGGAGCGGGTGCGGGCGCTGTTCGCCGGTGTCGTCCCGCGGATGCTGGACGTCGTCCAGCGCCCGCAGAAGCTGCTCAGCGGCATCGGCGGCATGCTGCTGCTGACGGTGTCGTTCGTGCTGTGCCTGGACGCGTCGGTGCGCGCCTTCGGCGGCGAGCTGAGCTACGCGAGCATCGCGGTCGTCTTCCTGGCGGGCAACGCGCTGGGCTCCGCGGCGCCCACCCCGGGCGGTCTGGGCGCGGTGGAGGCGGCGCTGATCGCGGGTCTGATCGCGTTCGGGCTGCCCAAGGAGATCGCCACCCCCGCGGTCCTGCTCTTCCGCCTGATGACCTTCTGGCTGCCGGTCCTGCCCGGCTGGCTCTCCTTCACCCACCTCACGCGCCGGGAGGCGCTGTGACCGTACGGTGCCGCACGGGCGCCTGGAACCCGCGAATGCGAACCCCGTAGCCCGATTCGCCTTGCTCATGCCAGCCCGTGCGCCGTAATGTCACGCGTATGCGCTCCTACTCCATGGGCCGGGCGGCCCGGCTGCTCGGCGTCAGTCCCGACACGGTGCGCCGCTGGGCGGACGCCGGACGGCTGCCCACCAGCCGGGACGAGGGCGGCAGGCGGCTGGTGGCGGGCGAGGACCTGGCCGCCTTCGCCGTAGCCCTCGCGTCGGAGGGCCCCGGCGGCTCCGGCGGCTCCGACAGGGACGACGAAGGACCGCACACCAGCGTCCGCAACTCCTTCCCCGGAATCGTCACCGCCGTCCGCCTCGGCGACGTCGCGGCCCAGGTGGAGATCCAGGCCGGGCCCCACCGGCTGGTCTCCCTGCTGACCCGGGAGGCCGTGGAGGAACTCGGACTGGCGGTCGGCATGGAGGCCGTGGCCCGGGTGAAGTCCACCAGCGTGCACATCGACCGGGCGTGAGGCGGCCCGACATGCCCGGTACGCCCGCGCCCCGTGCGCCCCGCGCGCTCCGGCGCCCGCCCCGGCGCCCGCGCGCGGGTACCGGGGCGGGCGCCCTGCTCCTGGCCGTCCTCGTCCCGCTGACCGCCCTGACGGCGGCCTGCGGGGGCGGGGCTCTCGGCCGCACCGGCGACGGCGGCGCGAAGGCCACCGTGACGGTCCTGGCGGCCTCCTCCCTCACCGACGTCCTCGCCGAGGCGGGCGCCGCGTACGAGGAGGAGCACCCGGGCGTACGGCTGCGCCTGTCCTTCGCCGGCTCCCAGGAGCTGGCCGCGCAGATCCGCCAGGGCGCGCCCGCCGACCTGGTCGTCACCGCCGACACCGCGACGATGGAGACCCTGCGGGACTTCACCGGCCCGTCCACCGTGATCGCCCGCAACCGGCTCGTCATCGCCACGGCCCCCGGCAACCCCCTGGGCGTCGGCTCCCCGGGCGACCTCGCCCGCCAGGACGTGAAGGTGGTGCTCGCCGCCCCCGAGGTCCCCGCCGGGCGGTACGGGCAGCGGCTGCTGGAGCGGCACGGCGTCACCGTGCGCCCGGTCTCCCGGGAGCCGAGCGTGCGGGCCGTGCTGAGCAAGGTGGAGCTGGGCGAGGCGGACGCCGGGCTGGTGTACGCCTCCGACGCGGCCGCCTCCGAGGGGCGCGTCGAGGCGGTGCCCGTCCCCGGCGGCGGAGCCGGTGTGCGCTACCCCGCCGCGCCGCTGAAGGACGCCGCCCACCCCGGGCGGGCCGCGGACTTCATCGCCTGGCTGGGCTCCGAACCGGCCCGCCGCCTGCTGCGGGAGGCCGGTTTCCTGCTGCCGTGAACCACCGCACCGCACCCCGCGCCCGGCCGCGCCTCCTGTCCCGCGTACGCACCCGCACGCCCGCGGCGCGCACCCGTACACCCGCTGCGCTCGGCGGTCCTGCCGCGCTGGCGGCCGCCTTCCTGGCCGTGCCCCTGGCCGGGGTGGTGACCCACACGCCCTGGCGGGACCTGGCCGGGCAGCTCTCCTCACCCGACGTGGTCCGGGCGCTGGGGCTGTCCCTGCTGGTCTCCGCCCTGGCCCTGCTGCTCTCCCTCGTCCTGGGCGTGCCGCTGGCGTGGCTGCTGGCCCGCGCCGACTTCCCCGGCAAGGCGCTGGTGCGCTCCCTGGTGCTGCTGCCGATGGTGCTGCCGCCGACCGTGGCGGGCGTCGCCCTGCTGCGCGGCTTCGGGCGCGGCGGCCTTCTCGGCGGGCCTCTGGAGGCTGTGGGGGTGACGCTGCCGTTCTCCACCGCGGGCGCGGTGGTCGCCGCGGCCTTCGTGGCGATGCCGTTCCTGGTCATCGGCCTGGAGGGGGCGCTGGCCGGGATCGACCCGCGCTACGAGGAGGCCGCCGCCACCATGGGCGCGACCCTCCCCCAGACGCTGCGGTACGTCACCCTGCCCATGGTGGCGCCCTCCCTGGCCGCGGGCGCCGCGCTGTGCTGGGCGCGGGCGCTGGGGGAGTTCGGTGCGACGATCACCTTCGCGGGCAATCTGCCGGGGGTCACCCAGACCCTGCCGCTCCAGGTCTACCTGCTCCTCCAGCAGGACCCGGCCGCCGCGACCTCGGTCTCGCTGCTGCTGCTCGCGGTGGCGGCGGCCGTCCTGATCGCGCTGCGCGGACGGTGGCTGGGCCACTCGCGCTGACGCACGCGGCGGCCCCGGGGACATGCCGTCCCCGGGGCCGCTCCCGCGCTCGTTCCGCGCTCGTTCCGCGCCCGCTCGCGGGTGGGTCAGTAGACCGGCTTCTCCGGCTCGATCTGGGTGACCCAGCCGACGACGCCGCCGCCGACGTGGACGGCGTCGGAGAAGCCCGCGTTCTTCAGGACCGCGAGGACTTCCGCACTGCGGACACCCGTCTTGCAGTGCAAGACGATCCGCTTGTCCTGCGGCAGCTCGCCCAGCGCGTTGCCCATCAGGAACTCGTTCTTCGGGATCAGGCGCGCGCCCGGGATGGAGACGATCTCGTACTCGTTGGGCTCGCGGACATCGATGATGTCGATGTTCTCGCCCTCGTCGATCCACTCCTTGAGCTGCTGCGGGGTGATGGTCGAGCCCATCGCGGCCTGCTGGGCCTCGTCGGAGACGACGCCGCAGAACGCCTCGTAGTCGATCAGCTCGGTGACCGTCGGGTTCTTGCCGCAGACCGCGCACTCGGGGTCCTTGCGGACCTTGACCTGGCGGTAGTTCATCTCCAGGGCGTCGTAGATCATCAGACGGCCGAGCAGCGGCTCGCCGATGCCCGCCAGGAGCTTGATCGCCTCGGTGGTCTGGATCGAACCGATGGACGCGCACAGCACGCCCAGCACGCCGCCCTCGGCGCAGCTCGGGACCATGCCCGGCGGCGGGGGCTCGGGGTACAGGCAGCGGTAGCACGGCCCGTGCTCGCTCCAGAAGACCGACGCCTGGCCGTCGAAACGGTAGATCGAGCCCCACACGTACGGCTTCTTCAGCAGCACGCAGGCGTCGTTGACCAGGTAGCGGGTGGCGAAGTTGTCGGTGCCGTCCACGATCAGGTCGTACTCGGCGAAGATCTCCATCACGTTGGAGGAGTCCAGCCGCTCGGTGTGGAGGTTGACCTTCACGTACGGGTTGATCCCGAGCACCGTGTCCCGCGCGGACTCGGCCTTGGGGCGGCCGATGTCCGCCTGGCTGTGGATGACCTGGCGCTGGAGGTTGGACTCGTCGACCTCGTCGAACTCGATGATGCCGAGCGTGCCCACGCCCGCGGCGGCCAGGTACATCAGGGTGGGCGAGCCGAGGCCGCCCGCGCCCACGCAGAGCACCTTGGCGTTCTTCAGACGCTTCTGCCCGTCCATCCCGACGTCCGGGATGATCAGGTGGCGGGAGTATCTGCGGACCTCGTCGACGGTGAGCTCGGAGGCCGGTTCGACCAGGGGTGGCAGCGACACGGAGACCTCAACAGGGTTGGTCGGTGGACGGTTGTTCCTTCCGTAACACTGCCACGCCCTATCTCATTCCGAGACACCAGGTCCGAGGCGCGAGACGATCTCGTCCCAGTAGCCGGGCATGGCCTCCCAGGGGTCCACGGCCTCCCCCCGGCGCCCGCGGCGGGTGCGGTCGGTGAACCAGACGGTGCCCGCCCCCTGCCAGCGCGCGATGCGCACGGCCTCCTCCAGATGGGTGCGCGGCACCCCGTGCACCAGGTGGCAGAAGCGTTCCGGCGAGTGCTCCGCCGTCCACTCGGCCACCTGCGACCAGCGGTAGTCCGCCCACGACCCGGAGAACGTCACGAGCTGGTCGCCGGCCTCCGCGTAGCCGGGGAAGGGGTGGGTGCCGTGCCCGAGGACGATGTGGGCCTCCTCGCCCAGGGCGCGCAGCGCGGCCACCACCCGGCACACCTCCGGCAGGGCGGCCCGGTCGCCCGGGCAGCGGTCCAGGTAGAAGCCGTCCACCCCGTACCAGTCGAGGAAGCGGTGCGCGTCGTGGACCAGCGGGCCGAAGTCACGGGTGCCGTGCCGCAGGTCCAGGTGGCCCAGCACACGCACCCCGGCCTCGCGCAGCCCGGCGGCCGCCGCCGCGCAGTACGGGTCGGAGCGCTCCCCCGGTCCGCGCGCCACGTTGAGCACCGCCCAGTGCACCGGCGCGCCCGGCCGGGTCAGCTCGGTCCACTCCACGGGCGCCACCATCGGGTGCGCGTAGCCGGGCACCCCGACGCCGAGGCGGCCTGGTACTCCGGCGGCCGGTCTGCGCCGGCCGGAACTGGTCAGATACGGCATGCCGCCTCCATCCAGATGTCCGCGAGCGACTCCTCCAGGCCGATCCGGGGCCGCCACCCGAGCCGGTCGCGCGCGCTGCGCACGTCCGCCTGCTGCCAGGGGCCGCAGCCGTCGGGGTACGGGGGCGCCTGCGGGCCGCCCGCCTGGTGCTGGTCGTCCATCTCGTGCACCGCGCCGGTGTGGCCGGCCACCCGGCCCAGCACGGAGACCACCTCGCGCAGCCGCACCGCGCGGCCGGAGCCGATGTTGACCACGCCCTGGGCGGCCGACAGGGCGGCGGCGTGCACCGCCCTGGCCACGTCCCGCACGTCCACGAAGTCGCGCTGGACGGCCAGCCCGGCCAGCCTCAGCTCGCCGTCGCCCTGCTGCATCACCCGGCGCATCGCCTCCGCCAGCCGTCCCAGCGGCGAACCGGTGGGCGTGCCCGGACCGACCGGGGAGAAGACGCGCAGCACGATGGCGTCCAGCCCGGAGCCCAGCACCAGTTCGCTGGCGGCGAGCTTGCTGACGCCGTACGGACTGCCGGGGCGCGGCACCGCGTCCTCCCCGGTGGAGGAGCCCGCCGGGGAAGGCCCGTACTCGGCGGCGCAGCCCAGGTGGACCAGCCGGGCCCCGCAGCCGCTGCGGCGCAGCGACTCGCAGACGGTGGCGGTGGCCACGGTGTTGTGCCGGATCAGGTCCCGTGCGCCGCCGCGGGTGGCGCCGGCGCAGTTGACGACGACGCCCGGGTGGACGGCGTCCAGGAAGCGGGTGAGCGCCCCGGGACTGCCGGTGGACAGGTCGAAGCGGACGTCGGCGTCGTCGCCCCGGCCCAGCGCGGTGAGCTGGACGGCGGGGTCGGCGAGCAGGCGGTCGGCCACATGGCGGCCGAGGTATCCGTTCGCGCCGATCAGCAGCACTCTCATCGGGCGTCCTCCCGCACTGCTGTGGTGACGCCGGTGGCGCGCGAAACGGTCATCGGGTGTGCTCCTTGGTCGATGGTGCGCGGCGCGCGAGGGTCGTGTGCGCCGGCGGAGACGGTCGAGGGGCGGAAGGGGCCGGGCGCCGGATCACGGCTCCTCCCGGTGGTGGGCGGACGCGCCGGTGAGACGGGAGGCGGCGACGGCCGACAGGGCCAGGGCCGCGCAGGCGCAGGCCGCGGCGGGTACGGCAGCCGGCCCCCAGGCGGTGGCCAGCGCCTCCACGGGGCGGCCCGGGAGCGTCAGGCGGGTGTGCCCGGAGGCCGCGGCGGCGGCGAGCGCCGCGGCCTCCAGCGCGCAGGCCGCGACGACGCCGCCCGCGGCGGCGGCCGGGAAGCCGTGGGCGGACAGCAGCAGGGCGGTGAACAGCAGGGTGCCCAGCGCGGCCGCCTCGGCGATCCGCGCGCCCTCCGGGCCGGTCACGCCGCCGATCACGCCGTCGATCACACCGCCGGACGGGCCGCCGGTGAGGCCGCCGTCCACGAGCGCGTGCGCGGCGGCCAGCACGGCGAGCAGGGTGGCCGCGAACAGCGCGACGGCGGCGGCGAGCAGCGGGCGCGTCCGGGCCGCGAACTCCTCCAGGCTGCGGCTGTCGCCGAGCCGCGGCCTCGCCCGCGCGGCGAACCAGCGCGCGCACCACACGGCGGGCGCGACGGCCAGCGCCAGGCCCAGCGGCACGCACCACTCGCCGGGGAGAACGTCCACCACGGGCACCCGGCCGTCCAGCGCCCAGGCCAGAGGGCGGCCGCCGGCCAGAGCGTGTCCGGCCAGCAGGCAGCCGCCCAGCACGGCGGTCCCGCTCAGCGCCGTACCGCGCAGGCACAGCCGTACCGACAGCAGGACGAGCAGGGCTCCGGCCGCGCCGGCGGCGGCACGGGCGGGCGCCGGGAGGCTCTCGGTGAGCGCGTACGCGGCCGGTGCCGCCGCGCACAGTCCGCCGGGTAGCAGGGGGAGCAGCGCGGCGACCGCCGAGCGCGCCCGTCCGGCCCCCCGGCTGTGCCGGAGGGTCCGTGCGCCGGGCGCCTCGTCCCGGGGTCCTCCGGCGCCGGCTCCGTCCGCTCCGTGGACCTCGCCGGCTCCGTCGGCGCGGGGAGTGCGGGCGTACAGCTCCTCGGAGAGGGAGAACACGTCCCGGTGCCGGTAGCGGGCCGCGGTGCGGTCGGTGATCCCGTGCGCCTCCAGGGCCGCGGCGATCTCCAGCGGGTCCACGGCCCGTGCGCACAGCTCCCGGTGGTGGTGCAGCAGCGAGCGCACGGGGTCGGCGGGCCGGTGCGGATACGGCGGGACGTTCACCGGCGCCCCCTCCCCCGTCCGGCGGGCACGCCCGCCGCGGCCGTACGGGCCCAGCTCGGGGCGCGGGCCGGACGCCCGCCGGATCGGGCGGCCGCCGGGGCGGCGGGCGCGGCGGGAGCGGTCCAGCGGCCGGGAAGGTGGGCCTCGGGCGGGCGGGCGAACGGCAGCGCGGCGGAGGCCGGGTCGGCGGGCCGCGGACGCCGCGAGAGCAGTTCCAGGTAGATGCCGCGGAACGACGCGGCGTTCCGCTCCGCGGTGAACAGCTCCTGGGCCCGGGCCCGCGCGGCGGCGCCCAGCCGGGCACGGCGGGCCGGGTCGCGCAGCAGGGCCGTGCAGGCGTCCGCCAGGGCGCGGGGATTGCGCGGCGGCACCACCAGCCCCGTGCCTCCGATGGCCTCGCACACCGCGCCGACGTCCGTGGAGACCGTGGCCCGGCCGGCGAACATCGCCTCGACCAGTGAGACCGGGAAGCCCTCCACCACGCTGGAGAGCACGGCGACGTCGGCGGCGGCGTAGGCGTCGGCGAGCCGGGGAAGCGCGGGGTCGCCGATCCGCGCGAAGCAGACCGGGTTCTCCCCGACGCTGAGGGGGCCGGCGGCCTCGTCGGGGAAGAGCTGCGCGGCCAGCGCCCGGCAGTGCGCCAGGTACCGCGCCGACTCCGGGTCCCGTTCCGGGGCCGGGCCGCCGGGCCGTTCGGCGATCAGCAGCCGGGTGCCGGGCACGGCCCTGCGCACCTCGGCGAAGGCGTGCAGCAGGCCGACCAGATCCCTGGCGGGACCGGTCCGCCCGACCCACACCAGCACCGGGTCCGGCCGCTTCCGCCCCGCGTCCTCCCCGATCTCCGTCAGCTCCGTCAGCTCCGTCGCGTCCATGCCCGGGTAGACCGTGCGCAGTCTCCCGCGGTCCGCCCCGCACCTCTCCTGCCAGCGCCGGGCGTGGGTGTTGCCGGAGGTGACCAGCTCGGCTCGGCGGTACGCCTCGCGCGCCAGGTTCCCGTGGAGGGAGGCGAGCAGGGCCCGCACCGGCGCGCTCACGGCGTCCGGCGCGACGGCGTGAGCGGCACTGGCGAGGTAGTGCTCGCGCAGCCGCACGCCGTACTCGGTCACCAGCAGGGGCGTGCCGAAGAGGCGCCGGGCCAGCAGGCCGGGGAGCGCGGCGGGGCCGCTGCCCACCGCGTGGCAGAGGTCCGCGGCCGCGAGACCGGAGGTCTTCCCCCCGCTCCCGTCCCCGTACCAGTCCAGCGACAGCGGCCGCAGCGCCCTCTCCAACTGCTCGGCGACCGTGAGCAGGTCGGCCGGTGTCGCCGAGCGCACGGCCCGGAGCGCACCGGGGGCGCGGCACGCGCTCTCCAGCAGCCGGACCGCCTGTTCGGAGCGGAGGGCCGCGGGGAGTCCGCCGTGCTCCCGGGCCAGGTCCGCCAGCCCGTGGAGGCCGTCGGCGAAACGGTCCGCCTCGGCGGCGGCCCCTCCGTCCCCGCCCTCCGCGCCCTCCACCACCGCGCCGCCCGCACCCGCGCAGACCGCGCGGGCCAGGTCCGCGAAGTGCTCGCCGAACCGGCGCCTCGGGCGCCGCCCGTATCCGCTGCGGCGCCCGTCGCCCCCGGGGGCGGGGCCCCACAGCGGGGCGGTGCGCACCCTCCGGACGTTGACCGGCAGCGCGGGCCATGCGCCGTCCCTGTGCCGCTCGTCGCGGCCGAGCGCGTGGACCTCGAAGTCGTGGCCGTCCAGACCGCGCACCAGCCGGTCGCACCACACGGACGAGTCACCGCGCGGATAGGGATAGCCACCCTCCGTGAGCAGTGCGATGCGCACCTGTCCACCCCCGTTCCTCCTCCGGGCCACCGGCCGTCGCCGTGGCGTCGCGGGAAGACGTTATGCGCGAGGCGGGGCGGCGCGGCGGACGGTTGTCCGCCACACCACCGGAAGGGGTGAACTACCGTGACTTTCGGCGCGATTGAACGTTCGGTCGTCTACGGCGGGCCGGAGGGGCCGTCAGGCGTCCGGGAACGGCCAGGCGTTGGGCCGGCAGGTCGCCCCGCCCACCGTCAGGTACTTCGTCTGCTGCATCATCACCGGCGCCAGGGCGCCTTCCTTCGGGCAGTTCACATGGCCCTTGCCGAGCCGGTGGCCCACCTCGTGGTTGATGAGCATCTCCCGGTACTCCCGGATCCGGTCCGGGCCGAAGGTGTCCGCACCGCGCGCCCACCGGTAGGCGTTGATCATGACGCGCTCGGTCGAGGCCGAGTCGCACGAGACGTTGTCGACCGTGGTGTCCAGACCCGATCTGGCGCACCACTTCGCGGTGGTGGAGGGCGAGGCGAGCGTGATCACGAAGGCCGGGGCGACGCCTCCGGACCCCCGGGGCTTCCCGGAGACCCGCTCGAAGGTGCGGGCGCCCCCGTGGCTCCAGCTCCGCTCGTCGTTGAGGGTGCGGTGGACGGCCTCGGCGAACAGTTCCCCGTCCAGCGGCAGCCCGTCCTCGACGTCGACCCGGTAGCGGACGACCTCCCCCTTGCCGGGCGCCTCGTCCCGTCCGGCGACGGCGGTGAGCCGGCCCGATCCCTCGAAGTCCGGGGCCAGGTCGAACAGCCGCCCCATCCGCTCGCCGTAGGAGGCCCGCGTCCCGGACCGCGCCTTCCCCTCGTCCGCTCCGTCCGAGGGGGTGGGACGTGCCTCGGAGCGGGAGGCGTCCGAGGCGCCCGCCCGCGGGGCGTCCCCGCCGGCCCGCAACTGCCGGTCCATGCCGCTCCGGCCGTCGGCGACCTGCCCGGCCACCACGACGGCCAGCACGGTCGTCACGGCCGCGGCCGCGACCCCGGTGAAGGCCCGGCCGCGCCCGCCCCGCGCGCCCCGTGCGCCGCGCCCGTCCCGGCCGCCACCGCCTTCGCCGTTCCGGCCGTCTTCGCCGTTCCGGCCGTCCTCGCCGTTCCGGCCGTCCTCGCCGTCCGGCTCGTCCGCGCGGAGGCCGCCGGCCCGTCCCCGGGCCCCGGCTCCGGGCTCCGGCTCGGACCCGTCCGCACGCGGTACGCCCGGCGAGCCGTAGACGCCGTCGTCGAACGCCTCGACGTACTCCCGGCGCGGCATCCGCCCCGTCCCGTACACCGTCTCCCGCGGCGGTCCGGCGGGCCCGTGCCCGGCGCCCGGGGCGGGGGGCCGCCGCGGCGGCAGGCCCCAGCCGCCGCCCGGTTCGCGCTGCTCGGGATGGCCACCGCGGACCCGTGGCGCGCCGTGCGGGCCGGCGACGCGCCCGTCGGGCTGGAGGTGCGGCGGGGCCGGACGGGGGTGCGGGGCCTCCTCCGGGGCCGGCCGGGCCGCGGGCCGCTGCCCGTCGGCCGTGGCCGTCGGCTTGCCGCTGCCCGGCCGGCCCCGGCGACTGTGACGTCCCACGACTGTCAACCCCTGCCCGTATCGGTTTCTCCCAGCAGATCCCGGAAGGCGCTCGCTACCGCCTCCGGATATTCCATCATCGCGACGTGCCCCGCGTCGGGAAGCGCCAGCAGCCGCGATTCGCGGAACGCGGCGGCGGCCCTGCGCGCCATGCGGAACGAGACCAGCAGGTCCCGCCCGCCGTACACCAGCAGCGTCGGCGCCAGCACCCGCTCGGCCTGGCGCCACAGCGCGTGCTGGCCGCCGAGGGTGTAGGCGTTCACCAGGCCGCGCGCCGACCGGGAGAGCGAGTCCCAGAAGTACGGCAGGGCCAGCCGGCGCTCGTACTCAGCCACGGCCGCCTCGAACTCCTCCTGCGAGACCGCCGCCGGATCGCCGTAGCACAGCGCCAGGAGCTCCCGGGTGCGCCGCTCGGCCGTCCAGTGGCGGGTCATCCGCCCGAAGAGCCTGGTGGCTCCGGGCACCGCCAGCAGGGCGGTGGGGATCGCGGTCCGCTGCGGGCGCAGTTCGGGCAGGGCGGGCGAGACGAGGGTGAGGGTGCGCACCAGGTCGGGCCGGACCGCCGCGACCCGGGTGGCGACCGCGCCGCCCAGGGAGTTGCCGAACAGGTGCACCGGGCCGCGCCCGCGGACGTCGAGGTAGCGGATGACGGCGCGCGCGTGCGCGGAGACCGAGTAGTCGCCGTCGTCGGGCGGCGGCGAGTGGCCGAAGCCCGGCAGGTCGAGCGCCTCGCCCTCGACCTCGTCGGCCAGCTCCCGCATCAGCGGGGACCAGTTCAGGGAGGATCCGCCCAGGCCGTGTACGTACAGCGCGGCGGGCAGCCCCGCGCGCCGGCCCGGCCGTCCGCGCACCGACAGCGTCAGGCCGGGCAGCGACACGGACCTGTGCGTCTCGCCCTCCCCGGCGCGCGACCGACCCGAAGGGGGGACCTCGATCGGGGCCGCCGCCTGCGGCTGCGGCTGCTCGGTCGATGACATGGGGCAATGTTACGAGACGATCACTGCCGCTCTCACGTGTTCGGGGTCACACCTTCCTCGCCTCCGCGATTCTCCTCTCCTAGGCTCGTGTGGAACCCCTTCAGCCTGGAAAGAGGATCGTCATGTCTGTTGACCCCACCGACCCCGACACCTTCGACCGGTTCGAGGACGAGGAGGAGAGGCCCGCGGCCGAGCGGTTCGGAGTCGAGGCTCCCGAGGCGGACGCGGCCGAACAGCACGCGGAGGTCCTGCCCCGCGGGGACGCGCCGCCGCTGGCCACCGCCTCACCGGAGGTGAATCCCGCGGACGCCGCCGAGCAGGCGCGCGTCGTCGAACTGGACGAGGACGATTACCGCTAAACCGATACATCGCGCGTTCGAGGCGCGGATTTCCGTGCCCGCCGGACGCACAGGCGGTTTACCCAAAAGTACGATGGCGGACGCAGCGCACCCCGCGCGCGGAAGCATCGACGACCTCTCCCCGGATTCCCCGGGCCCCCGGACCCCCGGGGCTCGGTCCGGGCCCTGCCCGGGAGACGTTCCAGGGAGACCCCAGGAGGCGAGCGTGACAGCCATCGAGCAGACCGAGGCACGCCCGCGTGGCACACGGCTGCCACGCCGGGCCCGACGCAACCAGTTGCTCGGTGCGGCACAGGAGGTGTTCGTCGCCCAGGGCTACCACGCCGCGGCCATGGACGACATCGCCGAGCGCGCGGGTGTCAGCAAGCCGGTGCTCTACCAGCACTTCCCCGGCAAGCTCGACCTGTACCTGGCCCTGCTCGACCAGCACTGCGAGGCGCTGGTCCAGTCGGTGCGCGCGGCACTGGCCTCGACCTCGGACAACAAGCACCGGGTCGCGGCGACGATGGAGGCCTACTTCGCGTACGTGGAGGACGAGGGCGGGGCGTTCCGGCTCGTCTTCGAGTCCGACCTGACCAACGAGCCCGCGGTGCGCGACCGCGTGGACAAGGTGAGCCTGGACTGCGCCGAGGCGGTCAGCGAGGTGATCTCCGAGGACACGGACCTGCCCCCGGACCAGGCGATGCTGCTGGCCGTCGGGCTGTGCGGCATGGCGCAGATCACCGCCCGGTACTGGCTGAGCGCCGGGCAGAAGGTCCCGCGCGACACCGCCACCAGGCTCATCTCCTCGCTGTCCTGGCGGGGCATCGCGGGCTTCCCGATGCACGGCTGACCCCTGGCCGCCCTCCGCCGCGCGACCGTCCGGTGTTCGCTGTCGGCGTGCGGTCGCGAGCGGCCCACCGCCCCCGCGAGGGCTAATGTTGCTGGCATGACGGCGCGGCCTGCCCGCGCACCCCGCCCCGGCTCAGCCAGGGAGAATCACCAACCGTTCGGAAGGGACATAGCCGTGGAGGTCAAGATCGGCGTGCAGCACGCGCCCCGCGAGATCGTTCTGGAGAGCGGGCAGACGGCCGAGGAGATCGAGCGCGCCGTCGCCGAGGCGCTGACCGGCAAGTCGCAGCTGCTCAGCCTGGTGGACGAGCACGGTCGCCGGGTGGTCGTCCCGGCCGACCGGCTGGCCTACGTGGACATCGGCGAGCCCAGCGGCCGCAAGGTGGGCTTCGGGGCTCTGTAAGGACCCGCAGGGATCCGCGGCGCTCCGGAACCCGGCGACGGGACCGGCCGCGAGGTTCGTGGGAGCGGTGTACGGAGGGCCGGGCGGGATTCCCGCCCGGCCCTCCGTTTCGTCCTCCGCGCGCCCTGGGTAGGACCGAGTAGCCCGATGCGCACCCCACCGGCCCGCAGGAGGACCCAATGCTCTGGGAAGTGCTCGGCTCGGCGCTCGTCGGTCTCGCCGTCGCCCTCGTCGCCGGCCACCGTTTCGCGGACCGGTTCCGCGACCGGTCCCTGGTTCTGGTCACCGGACCCGCGGCCGCCTTCGGCGGCGGCGTGATCACGCGCGTGGTGCTGGGCCCCGGGTACGCGCTTCCCACCCTCGTGGTCGCCGCCCTGGTCGCGGCGGCCCTGCTGTCCCTGCTGGTCCGCCCCCGCCACCGCGGCGGTCCGGCGGCCGGCCGGCCGCGCGTGGGCGCGGCCTGAGGCGGCGCGGCCCGAAGGCCGTGCCGCCCGGGCGGCGCGGCGCGCCCGTCAGGCCGCCAGTCCCAGCGCGGCCATGCGCTTGGTGTGGGCCTCGGTGATCCGCGAGAACATCCGGCCGACCTCGGCCAGGTCGAACCCCGCGGTGACCCCGCCGACCAGCATCGTCGACAGCGCGTCGCGCTCGGCGACCACCCGCTGGGCCTGCGACAGCGCCTCGCCCATCAGGCGGCGGGCCCACAGGGCGAGCCGGCCGCCGACACGGGGGTCGGCCTCGATGGCCCCGCGCACCTTCTCCACCGCGAAGCCGGAGTGCCCGGTGTCGTCCAGCACGCCCAGCACCAGGGCGCGGGTGTCGGAGTCGAGGCGGGCGGCGACCTCCCGGTAGAAGTCGGAGGCGATCGAGTCGCCGACGTACGCCTTGATCAGGCCCTCCAGCCAGTCCGACGGCGCGGTCTGGCGGTGGAACTCGTCCAGCGCGGCGGCGAACGGCTCCATCGCCGCGGCGGGGTCCTCGCCGATCTCCGCGAGCCGGCCGCGCAGCCGCTCGAAGTGCTGGAACTCCGCCGACGCCATGGAGGCCAGCTCCGCCTTGTCCACCAGGGTCGGGGCCAGCTTGGCGTCCTCCGCGAGTCTTTCGAAGGCGGCCAGCTCCCCGTAGGCCAGCGCGCCCAGCAGGTCCACGACCGCCGCCCGGTACCGGGGGTCGGCCGAGGCCGCGGCCCAGTCCTGGACGGCGGTCTCCTCGGTCTCCTCGACTCCTCCGGTCCTCTCGGCCTTCTCGGGTCCCTCGGGGCCGGCGGGGGATGTGTCAGACGTCTCCATGCCGGGCACAATAGCCCGCCGCCAGGCCGTCCGACCTGCCCGGGAGGTGCCCGGCACGGTCCGGGGCGGCCTCCGCGGCGGCCCGGAACCGAAGATCGGCCGGGCGCGGATGCGGGATCAGGGGGTACAGTGATATTAGGCCCGCTTCCTGACAGCGGGTTCTGCGCATACTGTGTTATCCGGGCTCCGGGGACGTTCCCCGGGCCCGCAACGGATGCCCGGTCGGTGGCCCGATCGGCTCCGACACGACCGCCCTCCACGCGGGCCGTATGCGGAGCGACGGCTGCGGAGACACGCAGCCGGGCGTTCCGTACGGACCGCGGTGAGGGGCCCGCTCGCGCGGTACGAGCGCTTGAGCGAGAGCCCGTGGTCCTGCGCCGCGAGGCCGCCCGACAGGCAGCCGGCGTCCGGCGCGGTACGACCCACCCCGCTCCCCCGGGGTGCGCCCTCGCTCCCCCGTCCCGCGTCTCACGGAAGAGGCAAGCATCCTGACCACCACATTCCGAGAGCTCGGGATCCTTCCCGAGACCGCCGAGGCCCTGGAAGCCGTCGGCATCACGTCCCCGTTCCCCATCCAGGAGATGACCCTCCCGGTCGCCCTGTCCGGATCGGACGTCATCGGCCAGGCCAAGACCGGCACCGGCAAGACCCTCGGCTTCGGCCTGCCGCTCCTGGACTCCGTCGTCGTCCCCGCCGACGTGGACGCCGGCCGGGCCACGCAGGACCAGCTGACCGACGCCCCGCAGGCGCTCGTGGTCGTCCCCACCCGCGAGCTGTGCCAGCAGGTCACCAACGACCTCCTGACCGCGGGCAAGGTCCGCAACGTCCGGGTGCTGGCGATCTACGGCGGCCGCGCCTACGAGCCCCAGGTCGAGGCGCTGAAGAAGGGCGTCGACGTGGTCGTCGGCACCCCGGGCCGGCTGCTCGACCTGGCCGGCCAGCGCAAGCTGAGCCTGGCGCACATCCGCACGCTGGTGCTGGACGAGGCCGACGAGATGCTCGACCTCGGCTTCCTGCCGGACGTCGAGAAGATCATCCAGCAACTGCCCGTCAAGCGGCAGACGATGCTGTTCTCCGCGACCATGCCGGGACAGGTCATCTCCCTGGCCCGCCGCTACATGTCGCAGCCCACCCACATCCGCGCCACCGCGCCGGACGACGAGGGCGCGACGGTGGCCAACACCGCGCAGCACGTCTTCCGGGCGCACTCGCTGGACAAGGTGGAGATGGTCTCCCGGATCCTGCAGGCCACCGGCCGCGGACTGGCGATGATCTTCTGCCGCACCAAGCGGACGGCGGCCGATGTGGCCGACCAGCTCTCGCACCGCGGTTTCGCCGCGGGCGCGGTGCACGGCGACCTGGGCCAGGGGGCGCGCGAGCAGGCGCTGCGCGCCTTCCGCAACGGCAAGATCGACGTGCTCGTCTGCACCGACGTCGCCGCCCGCGGCATCGACGTCGAGGGCGTCACGCACGTGATCAACTACCAGACGCCGGAGGACGAGAAGACCTATCTGCACCGCATCGGCCGCACCGGCCGCGCGGGCAACACGGGTACGGCCGTCACCCTCGTCGACTGGGACGACATCCCGCGCTGGCAGCTGATCAACAAGGCGCTGGACCTGGACTTCAACGACCCGCCGGAGACGTACTCCACCTCCACGCACCTGTACGAGGCGCTGGACATCCCCGAGGGCACCAAGGGGATACTGCCGCGCGCCGAGCGCACCCGCGCCGGGCTCGCGGCCGAGGAGGTCGAGGACCTGGGCGAGACCGGAGGCCGGGGCAGGGGCCGCGGCCGCGGGGCCGCGACCACCGCCACCGCCACCGCCACCGAGGAGCGCGCGCCGCGCACCCGCACCCCGCGCCGGCGCCGCCGTACCCGCGGCGGCCTGTCCATGGAGCACCCCGGCGCCGACACCGCCCCGGAGCCGGCGGGCCCGGCCGGCGAGGCCGAGGACGCCGGATCGCCGGCGGACGCCTCCGGCGAGACCCGCAGGCCGCGCCGCCGCCGTCGCACCCGCGCCGGTTCCGCTCCCCAGGCAGGCCGGGCCGAGCAGTCCGCGCACGCCGGGGCCCCGGCCGCGCAGGGCGGCGAGGGCGCACCCGCGGACGGGCGGCGGACGCCTCCGGCGATGCCCGCAGGCCGCGCCGGCGCCGTCGTACGCGCGGTGGAGCCGGCGCCCGCTCGGCGACTCCGGAGACCACCCCGGAGAGCTGACGGCACAAACGGCGCGCCCCCGGGCGCGCCGTCGCACACCGGACGCCCGCCCCCGCCGCACCCGCGGCGGGGGCGGGCGCCGTCATGGGTGCGGGTATGGGCGCGGGCGGTGGCCGCTAGCCTCGCCTCCATGAGCAAGCCGCCGACCCTGACCCTGCCGCCCGGCGCCCGGGCGTACCGCCTGAAGACCGCGCGCGGCGAGTTCGCCGTTCACGACGCGGGTGAGCCGCGCGCCGGTACGGCCCTGCTGGTGCCCGGGTTCACCGGCAGCAAGGAGGACTTCATCGCCCTGCTCGCCCCGCTGGCCCGCGCGGGCTTCCGTGTGGTGGCCGTGGACGGCCGCGGGCAGTACGAGACCGAGGGGCCGCGCGAGCTCGGCGCGTACGCCCAGGACGAGCTGGCCCAGGACGTACTGGTCCAGGCGGAGGCGCTCGGCGGGAACGTCCACCTGCTGGGGCACTCCCTGGGCGGGCTGATCGCCCGGGCCGCCGTGCTGCGGGACGCGGCGCCCTTCCGCTCTCTGACGATCATGAGCTCCGGCCCCGCCGCCATCGCACACCTCCAGCAGGAGCGCACCAGGATGCTGATCGAGGCGCTGGCGGTGCTGGACATGGAGTCCGTGTGGCGGGCGATGCGCGACCTGGACCCGCCCGAGGCCGCGGACGAGGCCACCGACCCCGCGGTCGGCGAGTTCCTGCACCGCCGCTGGCTGGCCACCGTCCCCGAGCAGCTCGTCGCCACCGGCCGCCAGCTGCTGACCGAGCCGGACCGGGTCGGCCCGCTGGCGGCCGTGCCCCTGCCCAAGCACGTGCTGTCGGGCGAGGTGGACTACGCCTGGCCGGTCGCGCTGATGGACGAGATGGCGCGGCGGCTGGACGCCCGGCGCACGGTGGTGGCGGGGGCCGAGCACTCGCCGGGGGCCGAGCGTCCCGCGGAGACGGCCGAGGCGCTGGCCGCCTTCTGGCACGACTGCGGGGACGGGGCGGAAAGCGGGACGGGGCCCGGGTCCGGGGCCGGCTCCGTCTAGCCGCCCTGGATGAACCGGGTGACGCCGTTGGCGATCTGCTGCACCGCGATCGCCGACAGCAGCATGCCCGAGAGCCGGGTCACCAGGACCACGCCGCCGTCCTTGATGACGCGGATGATCAGCAGCGAGTACCGCATCACCAGCCAGAGCACGATGTGCAGCACGACGATGGCCGACCACACCGCGGCGTGGTCGGCCGGCCCGTCCGCCCGCTGCACGGCCAGGATGACGGAGACGATCGCGCCGGGCCCGGCCAGCAGGGGCATGCCCAGCGGCACCAGCGCGGCGTTGACGTCCTTGGTCTGCGTGGGCTCCTCGGCCCTGCCGGTGAGCAGGTCCAGGGCGACCAGCAGCAGCAGGAGACCGCCCGCGACCATCAGCGCGGGGATCGACACGTGCAGGTAGTCCAGGATCTGCTGCCCCAGCAGACCGAAGACGGCGATCACGCCGAAGGCGACGGCGGTGGCCTGGAGCGCCATCCTGCGCTGGACCTTGACCGGGCGTCCGGAAGAGAGGGCGAGGAAGATCGGGATGATGCCGGGCGGGTCCATGATCACGAAAAGCGTGACAAAGACGGATCCGAAGAGGGCGACGTCGAACACGGTGCTGCCTTGCTTGATGTGCGCGGTGCGCGCGGTGCGGATCTGAGGGCGGTTCAGGCGGAGACGGGCGCCGTGCCCGACCCGCGGGCGGCGATCTCGGCGTAGACGTCGGGGTCGGTGGTGTACTCCCCGAGCCGGCAGGTCTTGCGGCTGCCGTGGTAGTCGCTGGAGCCGGTGGCCAGCAGACCGAGGTCGCGGGCCATGCCCCGCAGCCGCTCGCGGGTCGCGGCGTCGTGGTCCATGTGGTCGGCCTCGATGCCGTCGAGCCCGGCGGCGGCCAGCTCCGCGATGGCGCTCTCCGGTACGCACCGCCCGCGTTTGACGGCCAGGGGGTGCGCGAAGACCGCGACTCCGCCGGCGCCCTTGATCAGCCGGACCGCCTCGAAGGGGTCCAGTTCGTGCTTGCCGACGTAGGCCCGGCCGTCGTCGGCGATCCACTCGGCGGTGAAGGCGTCGGAGACGGTCTCGACGACGCCCAGCTCCACCATCGCGCTCGCGATGTGGGGACGGCCGACCGAGCCGTCCCCGGCGATCCGGGCGACCCGCTCCCAGGTGATCGGCACGCCCAGCTCGCGGAGTCTGGCGACCATGCCCTGGGCCCGCGGCACCCGGTCGTCGCGGACGAGTTCGCGCTCGCGCGCCAGCTCGGGCTCGGCCGGGTCGAACAGATAGGCCAGCATGTGCAGGCTCACACCGTCCAGGCGGCAGGAGAGCTCCGCGCCGGGGACGAGGGTGAGGCCCGCGGGGAGGGCGGCGATCGCCTCGGCGTACCCGGCGACCGTGTCGTGGTCGGTCAGCGCCACCACGTCCAGTCCGGCGGCGGCTCTGCGCACCAGCTCGGCGGGGGTGTCGGTGCCGTCCGAAGCGGTGGAGTGGGTGTGCAGGTCGATGCGCACGGTATGTGACTCCCACGGCGGACGGCTGAGGCGGACACCCCAGAGTAGAACAGGCGCGCGCCCGGCCCCTCCCCCGCCCGGTCCCTGCCGCGCCCCGCGCCCGTCCCGCCCCCGGCCCGGCCGCCGGTCAGGCCCCTGGGCGGGTGAGCAGCTGGGGGGAGAGCGCCCCGCACGGCACCAGCTCCACCTCGGCCCCCGCCTCCCGCAGATCCGTGAGCACCAGCTCGTCGTACATCAGCATCCCGGACTGCTCGGGCCAGACGATCGCCCACAGCCACAGGCCGCGGGCCTCCCCCGCGAACACCGCCCGGTCCTCGGGCGCCTCGTCCACCAGCCACAGCGGGGTGGGCCGTCCGGCCGCCAGGACCTTCGCGTGCGGGGGCCGGTCCACGTCGATCAGCGGGCCGGGGTCGGGGCCGGGCACTCCGGCGTAGCGCGCCCCCAGTCCGACGCCCAGCTCCTCGGCGACCAGCAGCAGTTCGCCGGGGCCGCCGAGCGGGCCGGGCCCGGAACAGGCCACGGCGGTGGCGCGGCCGCCGCTGCGGTCGTCGCCCGCGTAGGCGATCCCGGTGAACAGCCAGCCGATCGGCAGCGGCCAGGGCATCCACACCGGGACCTGGGCTCTGTGGAGGACCACGCCGAGCGCCTCGACGCTCGGCGGGAGCACCGGCTGCAGCGGATGGACCGTGCCGTGCACATCGCACTGCCAGGAGTCGGCGAAGAGACCGGGCGCCCTGACACGGCCGCCGCACTTCGGGCAAGTGGGTTCGCCCCTCATGGGGCCCACGGTCCTCCCCGGGAAGCCCGGCGTCAAGGACGATCACTCGTACGGATCGTCCGGGGCGCGCCCGGCGGCGGCCGGCCGGAGGGCGCGGACGGTGCTCCGGACGGGGTCCGGGCGGGATCTCAGTCCGTCAGGGAGACGGACGCCCGCCGGGGATCGCGCAGGTCCGTACCGCGGGCCAGCCAGCGCTCCTGTAGCTCCGCCGCGCCGTGCACCCGCTTCCAGGCCGCCTCGTTGGGCGTCATCGGCAGCAGGGGGAGGAAGCGCACCGGGTCCATCGGCGGATCCAGTTCCAGATCCTCCACCAGTCCTCCGGGCTCGGCGACCAGCACGGAGGTGAAGGGGGCGCCCGGCCACAGCGGCTCGCCCACGTCCAGCGAGGCGCCGGGGGCCACGACCACGCCCTCGACCTGGGGGGAGGCGGCGAGCACGGCGAGCGGGCGCAGCACCTTGTCGGTGTCGGCCAGACCGGCGCGCACCGTCAGCACCAGCTCGGCGCGGGGCCCTCGTTCGGGGTCGGCCAGTACGGCGGCGGGGTCGGCCATGGGAGCGGCGGACATCCCCAGGGTGGCGTAGCGCACCAGGCCGTTCCCGCCGCCGGAACCCTCCCGGGTGTCCGGGAAGCGCAGCACCTCGATCCGGTCGGCGCCCAGGAAGGTCACCGCCGCCCGTGCGTCGGGCTCGCCCAGGGCGCTGCGCAGCCGGGCCTCGACCAGTTCCAGAACGTGTGCCATACGGCGAGCATAGATCGTGTATTGATCAGGCAAAGAGGGTACGAGTCGGCCCCGGAGCGGGAGGTGAGGAGCGTCCGCGGGTGCTACCGTTGACTGCTGGTCAAGGCGTGTACACAGATTTCCCCCAGCGGGGACCGGCCGGAGGAGGTGGGGCTGCGATGGATCCGAGTCGACCGTGCAGTACCAGCCGCTCTTCCGTACGGCAGCCACGTCCCCTTGCCTGAGGGCCTTCCTCCCCCCACCGCCGAGCGGTGAAACCCTGGAAGTCCCTTTTTTCTCCTGCGGACCGGCTTCGCGGAAGAGCGCATGAGTCCCCTGCTCGACCGACGTTCTCAGCGAATGCCGCCTGTGCGTACGGTCCCGCGTGGTGCCCGCTTTGCAGACCTCCGGCCCGTGGACTTCCCGTCGACGGCCCCGTAGGCCCCCATTCCGGGCAGCGCTGCGCCCGTTCACCGGCGGCTCGGCACGCGAAGGAGCCCAGCATGTCGATGATCCGTGACCTGCGCGCCGCGGTCCGCCCCACCCTGCGCCGGGGCGGCCGCTCCCCCTACGCCCACGACGCCTCCGGCGTCGACACCACCGCGACCAGCGCGGTGGTGGACTGCGCCGTCTACCGCGACGGCCGCCGCGAGTCGCGGCACATGACCCCGGCCGAGGCCCTGCGCTCCCTGCGCGCCGGGGAGCAGCAGGGGCCCCAGGGGCCGCAAGGGGGTCCGGGCGGCGGGGCGTTCGTGTGGATCGGTCTGCACGAGCCCACCGAGCGGGAGTTCTCCGGCATCGCCCGCGAGTTCGGCCTGCACCCGCTCGCCGTGGAGGACGCGGTGCACGCGCACCAGCGGCCGAAGCTGGAGCGGTACGACGACTCCCTGTTCACCGTCTTCAAGACGATCCACTACGTCGAGCACGCCGAACTCACCGACTCCAGCGAGGTGGTGGAGACCGGCGAGGTGATGTGCTTCACCGGCCGGGACTACATCATCACCGTCCGGCACGGCGGTCAGGGCTCACTGCGCACCCTGCGCCACCGGCTGGAGGACGACCCCGAGCTGCTGGCCAAGGGCCCCTCGGCCGTGCTGCACGCCATCGCCGACCAGGTGGTGGACGGCTATCTGGCGGTCGCCGACGCGGTGCAGGACGACATCGACGAGGTGGAGATCCAGGTCTTCTCCGAGAGCGCGGGCAAGGGCCGCCGGGGCCGCGACGCCGGGCGGATCTACCAGCTCAAGCGCGAGGTGCTGGAGTTCAAGCGGGCGGTCTCGCCGCTGCTGCGGCCGATGCAGCTGCTGAGCGAGCGGCCGATGCGGCTGGTCGACCCCGACATCCAGAAGTACTTCCGCGACGTGGCGGACCACCTGACCCGGGTCAACGAGCAGGTGCTCTCCTTCGACGACCTGCTCAACTCCATCCTCCAGGCGAACCTGGCCCAGGCGACGGTCGCGCAGAACGAGGACATGCGGAAGATCACCTCATGGGCGGCGATCTTCGCCGTCCCGACGATGATCGCCGGGATCTACGGCATGAACTTCGAGTACATGCCGGAACTCCAGTGGCGTTACGGCTACCCGGCCGTCATGGCCGTGATCGTCGGGATCTGCTACGCCATCCACCGAGGCTTCAAGCGCAACGGCTGGCTGTAGGAACGGCCCGCCGCGGGGCCCGGGGGCGGGGACCGGAGACCGGACGGGGCGTCAGGTCCGCGCGCGGCGCGCGGGCCCGGCGTTGCCCCGGACCACCAGGGCCAGGCCGAGCAGGATCACCGCCAGCGCCCCGTAGACGGCCGCCGGCGGGTTCTGGCCCAGCCAGAGCGCCGCGATGAGAGCCGCGCCCGGTGTCTCCAGCAGGATCGCCGTGGAGGTGACCGACGGTCCGAGCCCTCGCACCACCCGGTTGATCAGCGAGTGGCCCAGCAGTTGCGCGGTGACGGTGAGGACGGCGAGTTTGATCCAGGTCTCGCCGCTGTAGCCGCCGAGGTCGGCGCCGAAGACCAGGCAGGCGGCCAGCAGCAGCACGGACGTGGTGCTGTAGCAGACGTAGGTGTAGGCGGTGGTGGAGACCGTGCGGCGCACCTCCGCCCCCAGCAGGACGTACCCGGCCGCCGCCATGCCGCCGCCCAGCGCCAGGGCGTCGCCCGCCAGCGCCCGCGGCGAGAGCGACAGGTCGACCCCTGTGAGGATCACCACTCCGGCGAAGGCGACCGCCGTGCCCGCCCAGACCAGGGCGGGCGAGCTCTGGCCGCGCAGCCGCAGCAGCAGGGTGGTCCAGATCGGGGTGGTGGTGACCAGCGCGGTCGAGGAGGCGACCGAGGTCATGTGGAGGCTGGGCAGCCACAGCGCGAAGTGCAGCGCGAGCAGCGCGCCGGCGGCGGCGGCCAGCAGCACGTTGCGGCGTCCCATGGCTCGCAGTCCGGCCCGGTGGCGGAGGAGGGCCAGCGGGGTGAGGGCGCCGACCGCCATGGCGTTGCGCCAGAATGCGATGGCCAGGGCCGGGGCGGCGGTGGCCGCGATCAGGGGCGCGGACAGGGAGATGCCGGACACGGCGACCGCCAGCAGGAACAGGTCCAGGCCGGTGCCCGGGTGCCGTCCCGCCACGGCTCCGGCTGCCTGTCGGGGCGCGGCGGTACGGGTCCTGACGGCGCGCACTGGGCTCCTCTCCGGGGCTGCTGAGGTCCCGACCGGGGTCTTCGGGACCCGGTTCGGGACCGGAACGGGTCGGGGCGCCGGTGGGCCGCGCCGCCGGCCACCAGCGTAAGGCGCGTGACCATGCCGCGGTACTGACCGTCCGGCTGCCGGACCCGCCCCCGGGCCTCCGGCACGGCCGGGGCGGCCGGGGCGGCCGGCGCGGCGGTAGGGTCGCCCCATGGCCGATCCGTCCGTTCCCGCCGGCTCCCGGATGTCCCCGGCGCCCCTTCCCGTGTCCGACCGGGCGCTGATCGAGGAGTCGGCGAAGAAGTCCGCGCTGGTGTGGGTGCGCGGCCCCCGGGGGCCGGAGCGTGCGCTGTGGCACGTCTGGCACGACGGCGCCGTGCACCTGGTGGGCGACGGCCCCGCGGAGCAGCCGCTGGAGCCTCTGGGGCTCACCGGCGGCGCCGCCGCCACGGTCTCCGTGCGCAGCAAGGACAAGGGCGGGCTGCTGGCCGTCTGGCCGGCCCGGGTGGTGGAGCTGCCGCCGGGCGGCGAGGAGTGGCGGGAGGCGGTGGCCGAACTGGCGGGCAGGCGGCTCAACGCGCCGGACACCACGACGATCGCCGAGCGCTGGGCCCGCGAGTGCCGTGTGCTGCGCCTGGAGCCCGCCGGAGCGCTTCTGGAGGGACCCGGCTCGATGCCGGAGGGGCTGCGGGCCGCCGTCCCGCCGACGACGCCGGCGACCACGCGCCGCCCGGTCCCGGCCGGGCTGCCGAAGCTGCTGCGCCGCGGCCGGCCTGGGAGGAAGGGCCGGTAGGACGCCGGGGAGCGGCGCCGGGGGACGGGACGGAACCGACCGGAGGGAACCGGGTGGCGGGCGCCCGGCTCCGTCACTCCGCCGTCACTCCGCCGCCGAGATCTTCTTGCCGTAGTCGACGATCTGGTCCTTCTCCGGGGCGCGCAGCGTGAACTCCTTGTCCCACTCCAGCATCTGGACCACACCCGCGTCGCCGCCGCGCTCCAGCCGCAGCGGGTAGGGCGTGCCGATCAGCGAGACGCTGAGTATCCCGCCGTCGCCCTCGGCGGCCCGCACCTCGACCGTCCGCACGCCGTCGACCTCGCCGTGGTCACCGGTCCCGCGCTCGCCGTTCAGGGTGAGCAGCCCGTCGAGCAGCACGTCCTTGTCCGTGAATCCGCTGAGCTGCTTGTAGGCGGGGTCGCCGGAGGGCACCTTGACGTACTTGCCCTCCAGCTTGCGGGCCGCCGTGAGGTCGGCGTCGTCCGGCTTCTCGTCGCCCTTGCCCTGGTCGGCCCAGAAGTCGGCGTTCGCCTTGATGTAGAGGTCCTCGCCGACCCGCAGCAGCTCGAAGCGGGGGCCGCCCCTGGCCGAGACCTCGCCCAGACCGCCGTTGTCCTTCAGCCGCATGTCCAGCCGGTAGGTGCGGCCCTTGCTGACCACGCTGCCCGACAGCCGTACGGACTGCGCCGCCCGGGCGGCCTTGGCCGCCCTCTCCTCGATCTCGGCGGCCGGGAGTCTGCCGACCCCGTTGGTCCCCTCGTTCGGGTCCTTCGACCCGCATCCCGTGAGCAGGGTCAGCAGGACCGCGCAGACCGCCCCCACCGACACGGCCTTGCTCCGGGCGCGAACACCGTGGACCCACGCAGTCACGTCAGCTCTTCCTCCTGATGCCGGGGCAGGACGACGGCACCCTACCGGGGGCACCCGGAGCGGGTCGCGGGCGACCGTACGGCCGGTGCCGCCGCACGGGGCCGGAACGGGGCGCGTTAGCCTGAAAACCGCATTCGGGTTACGCCCCGCATGCGGGCACTCGGCCACACGCGGGTACACGGCACACACGGCAGGTACGGCGCGTACGGCGGATGCGGAACCTGCCGCACGCGGCGGACCGAGTGGGAAGCGGAGGATGGACCATGGTGCTGGGCGCCCAGCGGGTCTTCGTCTCGCACCTCTCCGGCGTGGCCGTCTTCGACCCCGTCGGGGACCAGGTCGGCCGGGTGCGGGACGTGGTGGCGATGCTGCGCGTCGGCGGACGTCCGCCGCGCGTGCTCGGGCTGGTCGTCGAGGTGGTCAGCCGGCGGCGCATCTTCCTTCCCATGACCCGGGTGACCGGCGTCGCGTCGGGCCAGGTGATCACCACCGGTGTGGTCAACATGCGGCGCTTCGAGCAGCGGCCCACCGAGACGCTGGTCCTGGGCGAACTGCTGGACCGCCAGGTGACGCTGGTCGAGACGGGCGAGAAGGTCACCGTGCTCGACATCGGCCTCACCCAGGTCCCCGGGCGCCGCGACTGGCTGATCGACAAGGTCTTCGTACGCCGCGGCGGCGGCGGGCTGCGCCGGCGGCGGGCGGGCGAGACGCTGACCGTGGAGTGGTCGGCGGTGACCGGCCTGTCACTGGAGGAGGAGGGCCAGGGCGCGGCCAACCTGCTGGCCACCTTCGAGCAGCTGCGCCCGGCCGACCTGGCCAACGTCCTGCACCATCTGTCGCCCAAGCGGCGGGCGGAGGTCGCCGCCGCGCTGGACGACGACCGGCTGGCGGACGTGCTGGAGGAGCTGCCCGAGGACGACCAGGTGGAGATCCTCGGCAAGCTCAAGGAGGAGCGCGCCGCCGACGTCCTGGAGGCGATGGACCCCGACGACGCCGCCGACCTGCTGTCCGAGCTGCCGGAGGGGGACATGAACCGGCTGCTGGAGCTGATGGAGCCGCAGGACGCCGCCCCGGTGCGGCGGTTGCTGACGTACGAGGAGCGCACCGCGGGCGGCATGATGACCACCGATCCGATCGTGCTGCGCCCCGACGCCACGGTCGCCGACGCGCTGGCCCGGGTGCGTGTGCAGGACCTCTCGGCGCCGCTGGCCGCCCAGGTGTACGTGTGCCGCCCGCCGGAGGAGACCCCGACCGGCAAGTACCTGGGGCTGGTGCACTTCCAGCGGCTGCTGCGCGAGCCGCCCGGCACCCTGGTCGGCTCGGTCGTGGACACCGATCTGCGGCCGCTGCCGCCGGACACCCCGCTGCCCACGCTGACCAGCTACCTGGCCGCGTACAACATCGTGTCGGTGCCGGTGGTGGACGAGAGCGGATCGCTGCTGGGCGCCGTCACCGTCGACGACGTACTGGACCACCTGCTGCCCGACGACTGGCGGGAGGCCGCCGCCCGGGAGACGTTCGCAGTGCACGAACAGACGGAGAACCGCCAGTACGGCCCAGGGACCGCCGATGGCTGACAGGGAACGGGACGAGCGCATGGCGCGCAGGGAACGCGAGCGGAGCCTTCCGCCGGCCACCGGGCGCGCGGCCCGCGCCCGGCTGGACCAGCCGATGGTGCCGCGCCGCAGTCCGCTGCCGGAGTACGACCCGGAGGCGTTCGGGCGGCTGTCGGAGCGGATCGCCCGTTTCCTGGGGACCGGCCGGTTCATCGTCTGGATGACGTTCACCATCGTGGTGTGGGTCATCTGGAACATCGTGGCCCCACCGGACCTGCGCTTCGACGAGTACCCGTTCATCTTCCTGACCCTGGCCCTGTCCCTCCAGGCGTCCTACGCCGCCCCGCTGATCCTGCTGGCCCAGAACCGGCAGGACGACCGGGACCGGGTGAACCTGGAGCAGGACCGCAAGCGCAGCGAGCGCTCCATGGCCGACACCGAGTACCTCACCCGGGAGATCGCCGCACTGCGGATGGGCATGGGCGAGGTCGCCACCCGGGACTGGATCCGCTCCGAGCTCCAGGACCTGCTCAAGGAGCTGGAGCAGCGCGGCGCCCTGGAGCCGCCGCCCGACCGCGAGCGGTGATCCGGCCCCGTCTCCCGGCTGCCCCCGGCTGCCCCCGGCCCGCCCCGCCCCGTCCCGGTGCCCTCGGGCGGTGACCCGCGTCTCATCCGCCGCCTTCGGCGCCGCCGCCGGTGCGCCGTACCATCGGGGCATGGCTACTGACACGTCCGCGGCATCCAGCCCCGCCCCCACCGAGGACGCGGTCCGCGCCGCGCTCGCGACCGTCGACGACCCCGAGATCCACCGTCCCATCACCGATCTGGGCATGGTGAAGTCGGTGGAGATCGGCGACGGCGGCTCGGTCGCGGTCACCGTCTACCTGACGGTCTCCGGCTGCCCGATGCGCGAGACGATCACCGAGAACGTGACCCGGGCGGTCCGCGGCGTGGCGGGCGTCACGGATGTGGCGGTCTCCCTGGACGTGATGAGCGACGAGCAGCGCCGCGAGCTGGCGGCCACGCTCCGCGGCGGCCAGGCCGAGCGGGAGATCCCGTTCGCCAGGCCCGGCTCCCTGACCCGGGTCTACGCGATCGCCTCCGGCAAGGGCGGCGTCGGCAAGTCCTCGGTGACGGTCAACCTGGCGGCGGCGATGGCGGCCGACGGTCTGAAGGTGGGCGTCGTGGACGCCGACATCTACGGCCACTCGGTGCCGCGCATGCTGGGCGCCGACGGCCGCCCCACCCAGGTCGAGAACATGATCATGCCGCCGTCCGCCAACGGCGTGAAGGTCATCTCGATCGGCATGTTCACCCCGGGCAACGCCCCGGTGGTGTGGCGCGGGCCGATGCTGCACCGCGCCCTCCAGCAGTTCCTGGCCGACGTCTACTGGGGCGACCTGGACGTGCTGCTGCTGGACCTGCCGCCGGGCACGGGCGACATCGCCATCTCCGTGGCGCAGCTCGTCCCCAACGCCGAGATCCTGGTGGTGACCACCCCGCAGCAGGCGGCCGCCGAGGTGGCCGAGCGCGCCGGGTCCATCGCGGTGCAGACCCACCAGAAGATCGTGGGCGTGGTCGAGAACATGTCCGGACTGCCCTGTCCGCACTGCGACGAGATGGTGGACGTCTTCGGCACCGGCGGCGGCCAGCGCGTCGCCGACGGACTGAGCCGGACCACCGGCACCACCGTGCCCGTGCTCGGCTCCATCCCGATCGACGTGCGGCTGCGCGAGGGTGGCGACGAGGGCCGGCCGGTGGTGCTGACCGACCCGGACTCCCCCGCGGGCTCCGCGATCCGCTCGGTCGCGGGCAAGCTGGGCGGGCGCCGGCGCGGGCTGGCGGGCATGTCGCTGGGGATCACCCCGCGCAACAAGTTCTGAGGGCTCCGTCGGGGGCGTGCGGGAGGGCGGTGGGCCCCGGGTGGCATCGCCGCCCTCCCGTACGCCCCCGCGCGGCGTGCGCGCACCCGCGCCGCGCGTACGGCTCCGGGCGGCCGGCGGCCCGCCTCAGTGCCCGTACTCGCCGAGGTCCTTGATCACCGAGAAGCCCAGCCCGTACGCGCTCATCCCCCGCCCGTACGCGCCGATGTGCACCCCCTCGTGCGCCGGTCCGGCCAGCACCCATCCGTACTCCGACTCCCGGTAGCGGAAGTCGGTGGGGGCGCCGTCGACCGGCAGCGAGAGGGTGGACCAGGCGGAGCCCTCCAGGTCGTCCGCCAGTTCCCAGGCGATCGCCGTCTGCTGGTCGAGCCAGCTCTGTCTGAGCCCGCGCTCCATCCGGGCGGGCCAGGTGCACGACAGCAGGCCCGACCCGGCCAGCCAGGCGGCTGACGACACCGAGGTGGCCTCCAGGACCCCCGTGCCGTCCGGGCTGCTGCGCACCGGACGGTCGGCGACCGTCACGACGACGGCGAAGCGCTGGCCTTCCGGGCCGGGCTCGGCCCGGAAGGAGGGCTCGTCCCCGTGGCCGGTCGAGCCGTGCTCGACCGTGCCGTCCGAGGCGGCTCCCACCCGCATCAGCCAGCGCGGGCCGGTGAAGGCCTCGTCCAGGCCGTACCAGGGGAAGCCGGCCATCAGGTAGCCGTCGATCACCCCGTCCGCCCCGGACGCGGGTACCTCTCTCGGCTCTACCCGGCCCGTCGTCTCCATCTGTGCGACGCCTCCTCGTGTGCCCCGTGTCGTGGGAGGCCCGCCCCCCTCGGACGGCCCGACCCCGGACACAGGGAGGATAGCCACCCCTGTGCGCCGAGCCGGGCAGGACCGGCTGCGGAGTACGGGAGGTGGCCCTCCCGGTTCACCGGCGGGAGGCCTCAGGTCGCGTCGGCGTCGTACGGCGGGGGGTCGGTCCTGGGCGCCTGGCCGGGCTTGTGCAGATCGACCCCGGATCCGCCCGCGGAGGGCGCGGCCGTGCCCGTCCCGGAGGCGGCCGAGCCGCCCGGGGCGATCTCCCGGCCGTTGACCGCGTCCGTGACCTCGGCGAGCTCCTGGCGCAGGTCGAAGCCGTTGCGGATCTCCTTCAGGCCCAGGTCCTCGTTCTCCAGCAGGTGCTTGCGCGCGAAGTTCTTCGGGTTGAGGTCCTCGAAGTCGAAGTCCTTGAACTCCGGTCCCAGTTCCCTGCGGATGTCGTCCCGGGCGCTGTCGGAGAACTCCCGGACCTTGCGGATGAACCGGGCGGTGTCCTGGATCACCTTCGGCAGCTTCTCCGGGCCGAAGACGAGGATCGCGAGGATGACGAGAGCGATCAGCTCGAGGGGTCCTATGTCGAAGAACACCGTTCAGCTCCCTCATGTGCGTCCACGACCCGTGCGGCCACAGTCACGGTACCCGGCGCGGCGGCGGGGTGGGAGTCGGCGGGGCGAACAACGGCCGTCGTGGCGGTCCGGGTGACGAGGGTCACGGGCCGGCCGCCGAGCCGAGGACGACCTCCACCGAGCGCCGGCCGCCACCGCGCTCGACGGTGAGCTCCAGCCGGTCGCCGGGGCGCCGGGCGCGGATCCTGACGATCAGTTCCTCACCGCTGCGCACCCGGACGCCGTCCACCTCGGTGATCACGTCGCCCTCCTCGATGCCGGCCGTGTCGGCGGGTCCTCCCGGCACGACCGCCGTGCCCTCCTCCCCGGCGGGCAGACCGACCCGGGCGCCCTCTCCGGGATGCCCCATGTCGACGGTGACACCGATCACGGGGTGGGTGGCGCGTCCGGTGTTGATCAGTTCCTCGGCCACCCGCCTGGCCTGGTTGACGGGGATGGCGAAGCCCAGGCCGATGCTGCCGCCGGCGCCCGTCCGGGGCAGGTCGCCGCCCGCGGAGCGGATCGCGCTGTTGACGCCGATCACCCGGCCGCCGGCGTCCATCAGCGGGCCGCCGGAGTTGCCGGGGTTGATCGGGGCGTCGGTCTGCAGCGCCTCCACGTAGCTGATGTCGCTGCCCCCGCCGCCCTCGCGCTCGCCGCCCGCGGTGACGGGGCGCTGCGTGGCGCTGACGATCCCGGTGGTGACCGTGCCCGCCAGGCCGTACGGCGAGCCGATCGCCACGACCGGATCGCCCACCCGCACGGAGTCGGAGTTGCCCAGCGGCAGCGGGCTGAGACCGCGGACCTTCTCCACCCTCAGCACCGCGAGGTCGTAGCCGCTGTCGGTGCCGACGATCTCGGCGGCGGCGGTCTCACCGCCGTGGAAGATCACCCTGACGCCGCCGCCGTCCCCGGCGGACTCCACCACATGGTGGTTGGTGAGGAGGTGGCCGCGGCCGTCCAGGACGAAACCGGTGCCGGTGCCCTGCTCTCCCGTGCCGCGCACCTGGACGGTCACCACGCCCGGCAGGGCCCGCTCGGCGATCCCGGCCACGCTGTCCGGGGCGCGGCCGGTGTCCTGCGCCGGGGCCTGGGAGAGCCGGACGGTGCCGATGTCGCCGTGGCGCTGCGCGTACGCCCCGATGCCGCCGCCCACCGTCCCGGCGACCAGCGCCAGTACGACGGCCGCGGCGACCGTCCAGCCCCGGCGCGGCGAGGGGGGTCCCGGGGACGGCGGGTGCGGGATGTGCGGCGGGTGCGGGCCCGGCGCCGCGGCGGACGGCGGGGCCCACGGGTCGTAGCGCGCGAAGACCCCGGGCGGCGCGGTGTGCCCGGCGGTGTGCTCGGAGGCGTGCCCGGCGGTGTGCTCGGAGGCGTGCCCGGCGGTGTGCTCAAAGGCGTGCCCGGTGGCCTGCGGCCCGGCCGGCAGCGGGGTGCCCCGGGCCGGTGTCGCCGTGGGCCGCTGGACGGGCGGGGCCGGGGCCCAGGGGCCGAGGCCGCCGTAGGGCGGCGTGCCGTACGGGTCCTCCCCGTGCAGCGGTGCCTGTGCTCCCCGGGCCGTAGGGGCGCCTCCCGCCGCCGGACGCGGGGCCGAGACCCCGCGCGGACGGCTCCACCACGTCGGCCGCTGTCCGGCGGCCCTGCCCTCGTCCATGTCCTCCCCAGCATCGGCCCGCGTCGCGCTTCGCGCGGACTCGCACCACATCCCCACGATTGAACCAGTTCCGCCCCTGCCGGCGAAGCCGGACCGGCCGGGACCCCGCGGGGTGTCCACGGGGAGCCGCCCGGTGCGCCGCCGGGGTGCGTCGCGGCACCCCGGCGGCACACCGGGCGGCGGAGGCTCATGGGAGGCGCGGACGGACGGGCCGCGCGGGGCCGGGGCCGGGGCCGGTCAGCGGCCCGGCGGGAGCGTGGGCGCGGGGGTGGTGGTGCCCACCGGAGCGGTGGCCGAGACCGAGGCCGTGGCCGTGGCCGAGGGAGCCGAGGCCGAGGGAGCCGCGGCCGTGGGAGCCGCGGCCATGGGGCTCGCCGCGATGAGCGGCTGCCTGACGGACTGGTACTGCTCCGGCTGCCCCCCGCCGGGCGGCGCCTGGTGCTGGGTGGGGTGTATCCGCGGCGGGTGCAGGGTGGGCAGCACATCGATCACCGGCACCACCGTCAGCCTGTGGTGCCGGGGGGCGTAGGCGGCCTCCAGGGGCGAGACCGACAGTACGGGCGGCTGTGTCGGCGCCACGGCCGGTCCGCTGGGCGCGCCTGTCCGCCCCTTGCCCGTTCCCTCCCCCTGTCTGCCGCCGCGCTCCCCGCCGCGTTCCGTCCCGACGGCCGCCGTGCGCGGCGAGCGGGCGCTCGTACCGCCGTCCCCGCCCGCGGTGACCGTGGAGCCGCCGGTGGCCGCGGAGGTGAGCGCGCCGCCGATGGCGAAGGCCGCCAGTGAGACCGCACCCGCCGCCGCGAAGGCGAAGCGGCGGCCGCGCGATGACGGCCGGTCCGTCTCGTGGGCCCGGTGGATGCGGAATCCGCGGTCGGAGGTGAGCACGCTGCCGGCCGGCAGGTACTCGAAGTCCCAGGGCGACGCGGAGGAGTCCGGCGGCCCGCCCCTGCCCCCTCCGGGTTCGTCGGCCAGGCCCCCGGGCAGCCCCTGGAGCCTGGCGAGCAGCCCCTCCGAGGGCGGCGGGGGCGCGGCGTCCGCGAAGACGCTCTTCAGCCTGCGCTGTGCGTCGGCCTCCGCCTTGCAGGTGTGGCAGGTCGCCAGGTGAGCCAGGACGCGCTCGCGCGTCTCGTGCCCCAGCTCGCCGTCCACCAGGGCCGCCAGCCGGTCGCCCAGGTGCTGCTCGGCCGGGGTCGGCTCCAGATCGGGTACGCCGTCGTATGTGCCGCTCACGCGGTGCCGCCCTCCCCTCCCACGGCACCGGGGAGCGCCCCGGCCAGAGCGCGCTGCCCGGAGCGCGCCCGGGGGGACCGGTGCTTGAGGGCCTTGCGCAGGTGGGAGCGGCCGCGGTGGATACGGCTGCGGACCGTGCCGAGCTTCACACCGAGCGTCGCGGCGATCTCCTCGTACGACAGCCCCTCGATGTCGCAGAGCACCACCGCGGCCCGGAACTCCGGGGCGAGGGTGTCCAGCGCCTGCTGGACGTCGGCGTCGAAGTGGGTGTCGTTGAAGTGCTGCTGCGGCGAGGGCTCGCGGCTGGGCAGCCGCTCGGCCGCGTCGTCGCCGAGGGCGTCGAAGCGGATGCGCTGCTTGCGCCGCACCATGTCCAGGAAGAGGTTCGTGGTGATGCGGTGCAGCCAGCCCTCGAAGGTACCGGGGGTATAGGTGGACAGCGAGCGGAAGACCCGGACGAAGACCTCCTGGGTCAGGTCCTCGGCGTCGTGCTGGTTCCCGGTGAGGCGGTAGGCGAGGCGGTAGACCCGTGCGCTGTGGGTGCTGACGATCTCCTCCCAGGTGGGAGGCGTCCACGCCGGAGCGTCCGCGTCGGTTGCGAAGGTCGCGGTGGTCACGGAGTCTGCGGCGTGGCGGTGGTCAGCGGTGTCGTTCACGGATTTCGGCTCGCCGGACGACCTGAGGAGGCGCCTGAGCACCCCCCGGTCCCCGGCCGCAGCCGCACCTCCCCTGTCGGCTCTGGTGGTGTCCAGTGGAGTCCCTACCATAGCCACCTCGCCCGTTAGCTCCGGATAAGCTTCTTTGACCCTCTTGCGGCCATGTGCCATGTACGTTCCCCGCCACTCGCCGCACGGCCTCTGCAGAACCAACGCGCGGTCCCATCTGCGGGTTCCCGACGCCAACGGATACAGTCACGGTTGCGGGCACCACGGGGACAGGAGAGGGCGATTACCGGCAACCGGCAGACGAGCTGGGCGTTCGCCGACGCGTACGGCGCGGAGAACGTCCAGCACGCCGAGCGCTCCGAGCACTCGGCGGCGCTGCGCTGGGCTCGCGACCGGGCCCGGGAGGCGGGCCTGCGCGCGGTGTCGGACGGCACGGGCGCCGCGCTGCGGCTGCTGGCCGCGGCCGTGGACGCCAAGGCGGTGGCCGAGATCGGCACCGGCACCGGGGTGTCGGGCATCCACCTGCTGCACGGCATGCGGCCCGACGGCGTGCTGACGACCGTGGACACCGAGCCGGAGTGCCAGCAGATCGCCCGCCAGGCGTTCCGCGCCGCGGGCTTCGCGGCCAACCGCGCCCGCTTCATCCCGGGCCGCGCCCTGGACGTCCTGCCCAGGCTCGCCGACGGCGGCTACGACCTGGTCTTCTGCGACGGCGACCGGATGGAGTGCCTGGAGTACCTGGGTGAATCGTTGCGCCTGCTGCGCCCGGGCGGGCTGGTCTGCTTCGAGGGCGTCTTCGCCGACGGCCGCACCGTCGACTCCTCGTCCCAGCCCGCGGAGGTCCTCAGACTGCGCGAGCTGCTGCGCACCGTCCGGGACAGCACCTCGCTGCTGCCCTCGCTGCTGCCGGTGGGCGACGGCCTGCTGTGCGCGGTCAAGCGCGACCACTGACCGCGGCACCCGCCGCCCCCCGGAGAGCCCCCGGAGAGCACGGCCCCGGGGGGCCGACAGCACACCGCCGCCCCCGGGGCCGTGCTCTCCGGGGGCGGCGGTGGTGGTGCGAAGGCGGTGGTGGCGCCAGAGGTCTTGTATGGCTCCTCAGCCGCAGGCCTTCTTCAGAGCTTCGCCGAGTGCATCCGCCTCGTCAGGGGTCAGCTCGACGACGAGTCGTCCACCGCCTTCGAGCGGAACGCGCATGATGATGCCCCGCCCCTCCTTGGTCACCTCGAGCGGGCCATCGCCCGTCCGCGGCTTCATGGCCGCCATGCTCGTTCCCCTTCCTGAAACCAGCTGATCTCAGCCGGGCAACCCAGGTGTCGCCGGCGTCGAACACATTGCTTCCCGGTCATTATCCCGCATCGCGCGACCTCATGACCAACATCGGTCCGTATCCCTTGCGCAACGCCCTCGCGCAAAACCACCCAATTCGGGGATCGGGCTGCAATACTGCGCCCTTTCTCCCCCCGGAGGGTGCCGCGGCCGTTTGACGCAGGTCACACGCGGCTCGGATGCGGACCCGTACCGGCCCCCGCCGTTCCTTGCCATGCTGGCCCCCATGTCAGACAACGTGGTCTACGAAGTGTCCGGGGGGCTGGCGACCGTCACCCTCAACCGCCCCGACGCCATGAACGCGCTCGACACCGCGCTCAAGGAGGCGCTGCGGGACACCCTGCGGGAGGCGGCCGGCGACCCGGCCGTACGCGCGGTGCTGCTGACCGGCAGCGGGCGGGCGTTCTGCGTCGGGCAGGACCTCAAGGAGCACGTCGAGGCGCTGCGGCGCAGCGGCGGCGGCGCTCTGGACACCGTGCGGGAGCACTACAACCCGATCACCCTGGCGATCGCGTCCATGCCCAAACCGGTGGTGGCGGGCGTCAACGGCGTCGCGGCCGGTGCCGGGGCGGGTTTCGCCTTCGCCGCCGACTACCGGGTGGTCGCCGACACCGCCGCCTTCAACACCTCCTTCGCCGGGGTGGCGCTCACCGCCGACTCCGGGGTGTCCTGGACCCTGCCGCGCCTGGTCGGCCCGAGCCGCGCCGCCGAACTGCTGCTCTTCCCGCGCAGCGTGAAGGCTCAGGAGGCCCTGGAACTGGGCATCGCCAACCGGGTCGTCCCGGCCGACCGGCTGGCGGCCGAGGCCGAGGAGGTGGCGCGGCGGCTCGCCGAGGGTCCGACGGTCGCGTACGCCGCGCTCAAGGAGTCCCTGGCCCACGGTTCCTCGCACTCGCTGGCCGAGACGCTGGAGAAGGAGGCCGAACTCCAGGCCAGGGCCGGCTCCTCGGAGGACCACAGGGCCGCGGTGGAGGCATTCGTCGCCAAGGAGAAGCCCGTCTACCGCGGCCGCTGACGCCCCGTCGGGGAGCGCGCGCCGCGCCCCCCGGCGCGGCGCGCGGGGCGCCGGGCTCAGCCGGCGGCGCGGGGGGCGCGGGCGCAGCAGTCCGCCAGGTGGTCGTCGACCAGGCCGCACGCCTGCATCAGGGCGTAGGCCGTGGTGGGGCCGGTGAAGCGGAAGCCGCGCTTCTTGAGCGCCTTGGACAGCGCCGTGGACTCCGGTGTGACCGCGGGCACCTCGGCGAGCGTGCGCGGCGCGGGGCGGCCGGCCGGGTCGGGGGCGTGGGACCACACCAGGGCGTCCAGTTCGCCCGGCTCCCACTCGGCCGCGACCTTCGCGTTGGCGATGGTCGCGTCGATCTTGGCGCGGTTGCGGATGATGCCCGGATCGGCGAGCAGCCGTTCCCGGTCGGCGTCGGTGAACCGCGCCACCCGAGCGATCCGGAAGCCCGCGAACGCCGCCCGGAAGCCCTCCCTCCGGCGCAGGATGGTCAGCCAGGACAGCCCGGACTGGAACGCCTCCAGGGACAGCCGCTCGAACAGCGCGTCGTCGCCGTGCACCGGGCGGCCCCACTCGGTGTCGTGGTAGGCGGTGTAGTCCTGCGCGGACAGGCCCCACGGGCAGCGCAGCCGCCCGTCCGGGCCGGGGAGCGCCGCACCCCCGGCGGTCACCGCCGCTCCCCGGAGCCGTCGCCGGGAGCCGTGCCGGGGCGGTCCCCGGGGTCCTCGCCGGGCCTGCCGAACATGTCGGGCCCGCCCAGCGCGGCCGCCTGCGTGCCCGCCAGCGACGCCTCCAGCTCGGCGATCCGGGCGTCGCGCTCGGCCAGTTCGGCGCCGAGCCGGTCCAGCACGTCGTCCACCTCCTCCATCCGGTAGCCCCGTACGGCCTGCGGCAGCCGCAGCGCGTCCAGGTCGGAGCGGTTCAGGGGGCGGTCGGGCGGCAGCCAGGCGTCGGTCCGGTCCGGGAGGGCGTCGGCGAGTCCGCCCGTCGCGGTGCGGCCCGGCCCGTCGCCGCTCCCCACCACCGCCAGCGCGACCGCGGCGACCACCACGACCAACGCGATCAGCAGAAACCAGAACACGCCATCTCCCCGGGTCCGACACGCCAAACGGCAGGTACAGGTCTCCTGTGATCGTGCCACGGCGGGAGGGCTAGGGTCGGCTGCGGGGCACTGTGCGGTGCCGGGGGACCGCGGGAGGAGAGGACAGCGGATGCTGCGGCTGGGACGGCGCGAGTTCGGCGAGCACGAGACGGTGGTCATGGCCATCGTGAACCGGACTCCGGACTCCTTCTACGACCGGGGCGCCACCTTCCGCGACGGACCGGCGCTGGACCGGGTCGGCCAGGCGGTCTCGGAGGGCGCCGCCATCATCGACATAGGGGGTGTGAAGGCCGGTCCCGGCGAGGAGGTCTCCGCCGAGGAGGAGGTGCGGCGCACCGCGGGTTTCGTCGCCGAGGTGCGGCGGCGCTGGCCGGACGTGGTGATCAGCGTGGACACCTGGCGGCACGAGGTCGGCGAGGCGGTCTGCGAGGCGGGCGCGGACCTGCTCAACGACGCCTGGGGCGGCGTGGATCCGAAGCTGGCCGAGGTGGCGGCGCGGTACGGCGCCGGGCTGGTGTGCACCCACACCGGCGGCGCCGCGCCGCGCACCCGCCCGCACCGGGTGGCGTACGACGACGTCATGGCCGATGTGCTGCGCCGTACGGTCGCGCTCGCCGAGCGCGCGGTCGCGGCGGGGGTGCGGCGCGACGCGGTGCTGATCGACCCCGGGCACGACTTCGGCAAGAACACCCGCCACTCGCTGGAGGTCACCCGGCGGCTGGAGGAGATGGTGGCCACCGGATGGCCGGTGCTGGTGTCTCTGTCCAACAAGGACTTCGTCGGGGAGACCCTGGACCGGCCCGTCAAGGAGCGGCTGACCGGGACCCTGGCCACGACCGCGGTCTCCGCCTGGCTGGGCGCGCGGGTCTACCGCGTCCACGAGGTGGCCGAGACCCGGCAGGTGCTCGACATGGTGGCCTCCATCGCGGGTCTGCGCCCGCCTGCCGTGGCCCGCCGCGGTCTGGCCTGAGCCGCGCTCCGGCCGGGGCCGCGCCGGCCGGGAGTGCCGCTCCGGTCGGTGGCGCCGGCCGGGGTGCGCCGGGCCGGTCAGTCCGGGTCCTCCGCCCGGAAGCCGTCCCCCGGCGCGCCCTTGCCGGAGGTCTCCTTGGTGACCAGCGCGATCGCCTCGTCCACGTCGTCGGTGAGGTGGAAGAGCTCCATGTCGTGGGGGCTGATCTTCCCGCTGGGCACGACGGTGGCGCGCAGCCAGTCCACCAGCCCCTGCCAGTAGTCCGTGCCGAACAGCACGATCGGGAAGCGGGTGACCTTCCGCGTCTGGACCAGGGTGATCGCCTCGAACAGCTCGTCCATCGTGCCCATGCCGCCCGGCAGGACGACGAAGCCGCTGGCGTACTTCACGAACATCGTCTTGCGCACGAAGAAGTAGCGGAAGTTGACGCCGATGTCGACGTACTGGTTCATCCCCTGCTCGAAGGGCAGCTCGATGCCCAGGCCGACCGAGGTGCCGCCCGCCTCCCTGGCGCCCTTGTTGGCCGCCTCCATCGCGCCCGGGCCGCCGCCGGTGATCACCGCGAAGCCGGCCTCCACCAGCGCCCGCCCGATCCGCACCCCGGCCTCGTACTCGGGTGAACCCTCAGGGGTGCGCGCCGAGCCGAAGACGCTGATGGCGGGGCCGATCTCGGTCAGGGTGCCGAAGCCCTCGACGAACTCCGACTGGATGCGCATGACCCGCCACGGATCCTGGTGCAGCCAGTCCGAGGGGCCGGCGGTGTCCAGCAGACGCTGGTCGGTGGTGCTGTGCTGCACCTGGCCGTGGCGGCGCACCACCGGTCCGAGGCGCTGCTCCCGCGGCGCGTCCCCCTGCTCGAACTCCTCCGCACTGGCCATGCCGTACTCCCTTGTCGACGCCGATGTACAGGCCGCCAGGGTACGCAGGTCCGGATCACGCGGAGCGGAACTTCCCCGGACGCACCGGCGGCCACCGGATGTCGCGGGGCCGCACCGGCGGCGCGGCCCCGCGGATCAGCCGATACCCAGCGGATCAGGCGGTAAGCCAGGCGCGCAGCCGCTCCTCGCAGTGCCCGATCAGCGCGGTCTCGACCCTCTCGTCGCGCTTGTGCGCCAGATTCGGGTCCCCGGGGCCGTAGTTGACGGCGGGCACGCCCAGTGCGCTGAACCGGGAGACGTCGGTCCAGCCGTACTTCGGCCGCACCTCGCCGCCGACCGCCTCCACGAAGGCCGCCGCGGCGGGGTGCGTCAGGCCGGGCCGCGCCGGACCGGAGCTGTCGTCCACCTCGAACTCCGCCACGCCGCAGTCGGCGAACACCTCCCGCACGTGGGCGAGCGCCTCCTCCTCGGTGAGGTCGGGCGCGTAGCGGTAGTTGACGGTCACGGTGCACTCGTCGGGGATGACGTTGCCCGCGACGCCGCCGGTGATCCCCACGGCGTTGAGGCCCTCGCGGAACTCCAGCCCGTCGACCACCGGCCGCCTCGGCTCGTACGCGGCCAGCCGGGCCAGGATCGGCGCGGCGGCGTGGATGGCGTTGGCGCCCGTCCAGCCGCGCGCCGAGTGGGCGCGCTGCCCGGCCGTGCGCAGCCCGACCCGCAGCGTGCCCTGGCAGCCGCCCTCGACCTGCCCCTCGGAGGGTTCCAGCAGCACCGCGAAGTCCCCCGCGAGCCAGTCGGGGTGGGCCTGCGCCAGGTGGCCCAGGCCGTTGAGGTGGGCGGCGACCTCCTCGTTGTCGTAGAAGACGAAGGTCAGGTCGCGGTTCGGCTCGGGCACGGTGGCGGCGATCCTGAGCTGTACGGCGACCCCCGCCTTCATGTCGGAGGTGCCGCAGCCCCACAGCACGCCGTCCTCCAGCCGCGAGGGCACGTTGCCGGCGATCGGCACGGTGTCGATGTGCCCGGCGAGGACGACCCGTTCGGCCCGGCCGAGTGCGGTACGGGCGACGACGTTGTTGCCGTACCGGTCCACGCGCAGGTGCGGCAGGGCGCGCAGCGCGGTCTCGATCGCGTCCGCGAGCGGTTTCTCGCCGCCGCTGACCGAGGGGATGTCGACGAGGCGCGCGGTCAGCGACGCCGCGTCCAGGGTCAGGTCCAGGCCCTCCTCGGGGGCGGGTCCTGGGATTTCGGGGGCACGCTCCATGCGGCCGACCCTACCTGGCGTCCGTCCGTGGGATCCGCATCACGTCCGGGTCCCGGACGCGGTGGGCCCGGTACCTTTGTCGCGTGTCCGAGCGAGCTTCAACTCCGCGCCGCGGCAGGCTGCTGCGCCTGGCCGCCGCGTGCGTCGTACTGCTCGGACTCGCCGGGTACCTCCTCGTGCGCCACGATCCCGGCGGGTCCGGACCGGCGCGTTGCACCGTGACCGCGGCCGGCGGCGAGCCGTACGTCATCGAGCCGCAGCAGGCCGCCAACGCCTCGACCATCCAGGCCGTCGCCTCCGCCCGCGGACTGCCCGAGCGGGCCGTCACCATCGCCCTGGCCACGGCCATGCAGGAGTCGGCGCTGCGCAACATCGACTACGGCGACCGCGATTCCGTCGGCCTCTTCCAGCAGCGGCCCTCCCAGGGCTGGGGGACGGCGGAGCAGATCATGGACCCGGTGTACTCGGCCGGAAAGTTCTACGAGCACCTGGTGGAGATCCCGGGTTACTCGCGGCTGCCCCTGACCGTCGCCGCGCAGCGGGTGCAGCGCAGCGGCTTCCCCGACGCCTACGCCAAGCACGAGTCCAGGGCGGCGCTGCTGGCCGCCGCGCTCACCGGCCGCCGGGCCGCCGCCCTGAACTGCGTGCCCGCGAAGGCCGCTTCCGGGGAGGCGGCCGCCGGAGACCCGGTGCGGGTGCGCGAGCGGCTGGTCCGCGAGTTCGGCGCGGACGTCCTGCCCGAGTCCTCCGGTCTCGACGGCGGCGGCGCCGGGCGCAGCGCGCCCGGCCCGGTGGTCTCCGTCCCCGTCCGCACCCCGGCGCGCGCCGGTGAGGCGGACGCCGACCGCCGCGGCTGGGAACTGGCGCACTGGGCCGTGGCCCACTCCCATGAGCTGGGGATCGAGCGCGTCTCCTACGGGAAGCGGGTCTGGGAGGCCGACCGGGCCGCCGAGGGCTGGCGTACGGCCGGGGACGGCACCGGCACCGAGGTCGTCATCGCCGCCTCGCGCTGACCTCCGCCCCGGCGCCGTGCGGCGGCGCGGTGATACGACGATACGGCGAAGGCTCCGCGCCGCCGCGTCACCGCACGGCGTCTCCCCCCGTCACCCGAACGGGGGTCTTACACCCCGGCGGCCGAGTCCCCGAAAGCCGTCGGCGCGGCCCCTCGCCGGGCCCGGTGAAGTCACGGAAAATCCTTGGCCGCACCGGGGTCCGGCGCTTTCCGGGCCCCCCTCGGGGCGGCCCCTCCCTCCGCTTCCCCCACCACCGGGGCGACCGGCGCATTGCAAATCCTTTACCCGGACGACCGCAACCTCCGAGCCTCCCGGCCCGATAGGCACAGCGTCCGGGGGGCGCCGCCCCGGCCGGATGAGCAACGACGCCCTCCGGGCCCGACGGCCCGCGGGAAACCTCAGCAAGCCTCTTCTCCGTCGAAGGAGCAACATGTCCCTCCCCCTCTCGCGCCGGATCGCACGGACCGCGCTGCTGGTCGCAGCGGGTGCCGCCTCCGCAGTCGGTGCGGCCGGTTCCGCGAACGCCGCCGAACTCCTGCCGCCCGCCAAGAACCTGGGCGGAGTGAGCAACCTGGACGGCGCGAACCTGGGCGACACCATCGACGACACCTCGCGCAGGGCGAGCACCCAGGTGGCCGAAACCGGCGGCAAGGCCGTCGAGAAGACCGTGCCGACCGCGGGCAGGACCGTCGGGGCCGCGGGCAAGGCCGCCGTCCCGGCCGTGCAGAAGACCGCCGACGACACGGTGGGGACCGCCGGTTCCCTCCTCGGTGAGGCCTCCAAGCCCGCCACCGGCGGCAAGGGCAAGGCCGCCAAGGCGGGCAAGGCCGTCAAGTCCGCCAAGGGCAAGATGCCCGCCGTCGGCAAGCAGGCGAAGGCCGACTCCCTGACCGACGGCCTGCCGGGGGCCGGCAAGCTGCCGCCGGTCGGAAAGAACCTGCCGCTGCTCTGACGCCGGTCCGGCGCCGGTCCGGCGCCGGCAGGCGCACGCACCACGGCCGGCGGGGCCCGGGGATCGCGCGATCCCCGGGCCCCGCCCGCTTCCCCGCGCACCTCACGCGGTCAGGCGCCGCACCGCCTCCCCCACACGCTCGTCGGTGGCCGTGAAGGCGACCCGTACGAACCGCTCGCCCGCGGGGCCGTAGAAGTCGCCGGGCGCCACCAGCACCCCGCGCCGGGCCAGCTCCCCGACCGTGTCCCAGCAGGGCTCGTCGCGCGTCGCCCACAGGTACAGCGACGCCTCGCTGTGCTCGATCCGGAAACCGCTCGCCCGAAGCGCCGTGCGCAGCGCCGCGCGCCGTGCCGCGTAGCGCTCGCGCTGCACGGCCACATGCGCGTCGTCGCCGAGCGCCGCCACCGTGGCGGCCTGCACCGGGGCGGGCACCATCATCCCGCCGTGCTTGCGCACCCGCAGCAGCTCCGCCAGGATCGCCTCGTCCCCGACCAGGAACGCTGCCCGGTAGCCCGCCAGGTTGGACCGCTTGGACAGCGAGTGGACGGCGACGATGCCCTCGTGGCTGCCGCCGCAGACGTCCGGGTGGAGGACGGAGACCGGCTCGGCCTCCCAGCCCAGCTCCAGGTAGCACTCGTCGCTGAAGACCAGCACCCCGTGCTCGCGCGCCCAGGCGACGGTGGCCTTCAGCTCCTCCTTGGGCAGCACCCGGCCGGTGGGGTTGGAGGGGGAGTTGAGCCACAGCAGCCGCAGGCCCTCGGGGTCGAGCTCACGCGGCGAGTCGTCGTAGACGACCGGCTCGGCGCCCGCCAGCCGCGCCCCCACCTCGTACGTCGGGTAGGCCAGCCGCGGGTACGCCACCTTGTCGGCGCCGGCGCTCCCGCCGGCGCCCGCGCCCCCCGCCCCGATGCCGAGCTGGATCGGCAGCCAGGCCACCAGCTCCTTGGAGCCGACGACCGGCAGGACGTGGGTGTGCGCCAGTCCCCGCGCGCCCAGCCGCCGCTCGCTCCAGCCGACGATCGCGTCCCGCAGCTCCGCCGTGCCCCAGACCGTCGGGTAGCCGGGGCTGTCGGCGGCCCCGGCCAGCGCCCGGCGGACCACCTCGGGCACCGGGTCGACGGGGGTGCCCACGGACAGGTCCACGATGCCGTCGGGGTGTTCGGCCGCGGTCTTCTTGTACGGCTCCAGCCGGTCCCACGGGAAGACCGGCAGGCGGGAGGACAGGGGTGGCACTTGGCTTCGCTCTCTTTCCTGGAAAAGCCCCGGTCCCGCACGGCTGCGGGGCCGTACGGGACCGGGGTCAGTGCTGCGGGTGGCGCGGGGTCACTCGTCGTGGCTCTGCGGAGGGAGCGCGGCGACGAAGGGGTGGTCGCGCTCGATCAGGCCGAGCTTGCTGGCGCCGCCGGGCGAGCCCAGCTCGTCGAAGAACTCGACGTTGGCCTTGTAGTAGTCCTTCCACTCCTCCGGGACGTCGTCCTCGTAGAAGATCGCCTCGACCGGGCAGACCGGCTCACAGGCCCCGCAGTCGACGCATTCGTCCGGGTGGATGTACAAGGACCGCTGGCCCTCGTAGATGCAGTCGACGGGGCACTCCTCGATGCATGCCTTGTCCTTCAGGTCCACACAAGGCTGCGCGATGACGTAGGTCACGCTGTCGTTCCTCCTCGGTAGGGCGCGGGCAGCCGGTCCGGTTGTGGCTGAGCCGCGTGGCGCGCGGGAGCGCGGCGTCGTCGATGCCCGCCTCTAGTATCTCCGTTCCCGGGCAGGAGACGAACAGGAGGGGTGGTCACGAACGTGGAGTTCACCGTGGGCGGACGACTTGAGCTTCGCATCAGCGCCGACGACGTGGGGAAACGTGTCTCGGTGCGCAGTCTGACCGGATCCGCGGACGCCGGTGCCGCCTTCACCGACACGGTCGGCGTTCTCACATCCTGGGAGGACGGTGTGCTCTCCATCACACGGCGTGGCGGGCAGAGCGTGGTGATCGAGGAGTCGGCCCTGGTGGCGGGGAAGACCGTGCCCGCCGAGCCCGCCCGCCGCCGCGGCCCGGCGGCGGGGGTGCGGGAGCTGGTGGAGGTCGCGGCGCGCGGCTGGCCCGCTGTGGAGACCGCCCGCCTGGGCGGATGGCTGCTGCGCGCCTCCGGCGGTTTCACCGGTCGCGCCAACTCCGTCCTCCCCCTGGGCGACCCCGGCACCGGCCTGGACGCGGCCCTGGCCGAGACCGTGCGCTGGTACGGCGAGCGCGGGCTGCCCGCACTGGTGCAGATCGCCACGGGCGCGGCTGGAGGCGACGAACTGCTGGCCGCCGAGCTGGAGCGGCGCGGCTGGACGGCCGAGCGGTTCGCGGTCTTCTGCACCGGGGCGCTCGCGCCGCTGGCCGACCGCGAGCCGGACGGCCGGGTGCGGCTGTCGCGGCGGCCGGACGCGGCCTGGCTGTCCGCGTACGGCCGCGGCGCCTCGGGGCCGGCCGGCGACGCGCTGAAGGTGCTGGCGGGCGGCCCGTCGGTGTGGTTCGCCACCGTGCCGGGCGACAACCCGCAAGGCGCCCCGGCGGCCGTCGGGCGGTGCGTGGTGGACGGCCGGTGGGCGGGGTTCGCCGCCGTCGAGACCGCCCCGGAGCGGCGGCGCGAGGGGCTGGCCACGGCGGTGATGGCCGAGCTGGCCCGCACGGCACTGGCGGAGGGGGCCTCGGCCGCGTACCTCCAGGTCCAGCCGGAGAACACCGCCGCACGGGCGATGTACGCCCGGATGGGCTTCGCCGATCACCACTCCTACCACTACCGCCGGGCACCGCGCGGCTGAACCGGGCAGGGAGGGCCTGATGGACAGTTCGGAAACCGCGGGCGCCGACTCGGTGCGGGAGCGCTTCGCACGGGCCGCGCGGGCCGAGCGGCCCGATCTGGCACTGCTGTGCCTGCTGGTCGACGCCGAGGCCGACCCCGCCGTACGCGCGGAGGGCGGCAAGGGCGTGGACGGTCTCGTCGACGCCGCCCAGATCGAGCTGGACCGGCTGACGGGTCTGCTGCCGTACGCGCCCTCGCGCACCCCCGCGCAGTGGGCGCACGCCCTGGCCGAGCTCCTCGGCGGGCGCCACGGCTTCCACGGCACGCCCGCCGACTACCGCCGGCTGGAGTCCTCGCTGCTGAGCGAGGTGCTGAGGCGGCGGCGGGGGCTGCCGATCCTGCTGTCGGTGGTGTGGATGGAGGTCGCGCGCCGGGCGGGCGCGCCGGTGTACGGGGTCGCCCTGCCCGGGCACTTCGTGGTCGGCTTCGGCGATCCCCGCGGCGAGCACGTCCTCGCCGACCCCTTCGCGGGCGGTCTGCCGCTGACCGGGCAGGACGTCGAGCTGCTGGTGGCGGGCACGGCGGGAGCGCCGCTGTCGGAGGCGATGCTCCAGCCGGCCGGCCCCGTGGAGATCGTGCTGCGGGTGCTGAACAACATCCGCGCGTGGGCGGCGGCCCGCCCCGAGCACACCGACGTCCAGCTCTGGGCGGTGGAACTGTCCCTGCTGCTGCCGCACCACCCGGCCCGGCTGCGCTACGAGCGGGCGCGGCTGCTGGTGGAGCGGGGCGACTTCGTCGGCGGCGCGCGGGAGATGGAGGCGTACGCCGACATGGTCGCCGCGATGGAGCCCAACGCCGCGGTCGCCGTGCGCCGCGAGGCGCGGGCGGCCCGCTCCCGGCTCAACTAGCGCCGTGCCGGCCGGGGGAACCCCGGCCGGCCGGTGCCGGTGCCGAAACAGCACCGGCACCGGCCGGAGGCGGACCCGCAGCCGTCTACCGCGGGTCGAGCTCGATGACGCCGACCCGCTTGGCCGGGTCCGTCTGACGGAGCGCCTCGCGCAGCGCGCCCGCGACGTCCTGGGGGGTGACCGGCGTCTTGGACCCGTTGCCGCGGGCGATCAGGACGCCGTCGAAGGTGCTGCCGTACAGGTCCTTGAGCACCTTGAGGTCGTAGGTGTCCACGAGCTTGCCGTTCACCGGCTTCATGGACAGGAACTTCGGCAGCGACCCGGTGGGGCTGAACGGGATCGACCTGTCGCCCGCCTTCACCGTGACCAGTCCGGACATCGCCGGCTCGCCGAACTCCCGGATCGCCCGGTCGATCTCCTCCTGGTCGACCGAGGGCTGCCGGAGGGCGACCGGCAACTCGACCGCCTCGCTCCTCCCGGTGGCCACCTGCGCCCGGTAGGCGTCCTCCAGCAGACCGGCGCCCTTGTCGACGTCGACCTGCTTGTGCGGCTTGCCCGGGACGCCGACGGCCTTGCCGTCGACGAACTTCACCATCCCGTCCTGCGGCGCACCGCCGCCGGACGATCCGGTGAGGTCCCTCAGAGCCGCCGTGAGCTTCTCCTCGTCGACCTTGAAGACCGGCTCGGCCTGCCGGGCGCCGCCGAGGAGCGATCCGATGACGGAGACGGGGTTGTAGTCCCGCCCCGAGGCGCCTCGCACGGTGTTCTCGGTGTCCAGCGACAGTCCCGCGACACTCGGCTTGAGCGTCTTCTGCTCGCCCTCCACCTCGAGGACCAGCGGTGTGCGGGCCCGCTCGCCGAGAACGGCGTCGAGCCTGTTCATCGCCTCGTCCTTGCCGGTGCCGCCGATGTCCACGCCGAGCACGGTGGTGCCGTTGGGCACGTCGGCGTGGTCCAGCAGCAGGCCGGCGCCGTACGCGACGCCGAGCACACCGAAGGTGGCGACGCCGAGCAGGACCAGCTTGGAGCGGCCCCGCTTGGCGGGAGCCGGTGCAGGCGGCCGGGCGTCGTGGTCCTCGTCGGAGGGGGCGGACCGGCCGTCGTCGTCGGCCGCGGGCACCCGCGGGATGCCGCTGACCAGGGTGTCGCCTGAGACCCTGCCGCTGGAGGGGCCGGGGCCCGCCTGGAAGTCCGGTCCGGCGGCGGGGCCGCCGAGGTCGAGGGCCGGTCCGCCGGTGCGCGGCGGCTCGGGCGCGGTGACGGGACCGGGGCCGGTGACGGGGCCGGACGCGGGACCGGTGGCCTCGGACACGGTGGGCTGCGGCCCGGTGTCGCCCGGACCGGGCGGACCGGGCGGTGGGCCATCGTGCTGCTGCCGGAACCCCGGAGGCAGCAACGGCATCTCCCCGGTGGCCGGTCCGGTGGTCGGCCCGCTGGGGCCGTCGCCCCGGGCCGACGGCGGCGCGGCGGGGAAGCCGTGCGGCGGGGTGCCGTCCGGCCCGTGCGGCGGAGTACCGCCCGGGCGGACGGCTCCCATCGGGCCGGTGGCGTCCGCCCCTCCGGCCGGGAAGCCGTGCGGCGGGGTGCCGGTGCGCTGCCGCGGCGGTCCCGCGGGGGCCGCGGCCCCCGGGGCGGGCGCGCCGCCGTTCGCACCACCGGGCGCACCCTGTGCGCCGCCGGACGGGGGCTTGCGCGGGGCGAACCACGAACTGGTCTGCTTTCCGCCGCCGTTGGCCGAGGAGCCCCCCGGCCCGGCCGGGCCCGGCTTCGCCGGCGCCCCGTTCGGTCCCGGTGCGCCCGCCGCGGACGGCGCCGCGCCACCCGGGGCGTCCGACAGGCCGTCCGGCCCCGCCGTGCTCCCACCGGCGCCGGACGTCTCGTCGCCGGTCCCACCACCGGCCTCGCCTACGGGCTTGCGCACGACGACCGGCGGGATGGGGCGGGAACCCGGGATGTTGATCCGGATGCGGGTGGTCAGCGTGGTCTCGGTCTTCGGCTCGCCCGGCCGCGCGGTGGGCTCGCCCGCCGGTGCGGCGTACGGCTCGTTCCCCGGCGGACGGGCGGCGCCGCCCCGCGCCCCGGGCCCGGAGGACGGACTGTCAGTTTCACGGCTCAATGCAGGATCTCCCGGTTGGATTCGCCGCCCGTCATGGTTCCGATCGGCTCGCACGAGCGGCTCGCCGGCGCGCACCACCTTACTGGGGGCCGCCGCCCCGGGTCCCGGGAGTGCCGAATCACCGCCCCGGCGGACCATGTGCGGATGCCGCGCCGGCATATCGCCGCGCGGATTCTCGGCCACTTCGGGGCCGGTTGTCGACCGGAGGCCGACCGCCTCCGGTCGTTTCACCTTCCCTTCACGAGATCCGCGGGGCCCGTGGTTCCCGCGGGCGGGAGGTGCCCGGAGGGCGCGACCGTGGCGCACATCACAGCGGCGAACGTCCCGCCCAGCAGGAAGACGTAGGAGCCCAGCCCGGTGCCGAAGACGAAGTCGCCCTCGGGGCGCGACGCGGTCAGCAGCAGCACCACCAGCATCCAGCCCCCCGCCGGGGCCGCCGCTCCCACCTTCGTGCCCGTCAGCCGCGCGCCGCCGTGGAACAGCGCCATGGCCGCGCCGAGCGCCAGCAGCAGCCCCAGCGGGAACCAGCCAGCCTGGACGAGGGCGCCCGCGACGGCCACCAGCGCGCCCAGCACGGTCAGTACGGCGTATGCGGCGATCCGTGCACCGCGCGCCCTCACCGGGGGCCCTCCGCGCTTCCGGCCGTCCCCACCAGCCCCTCGAAGAGGTCGCGCAGCGGCGTGCCGGGGGCCTCCGCGCCGTCGGCCAGCCGGAAGTGCTCGGTGCGCAGCAGCGGCTGGCTGAGCCGGTTGGACAGGGCGAAGGACCCGGGCGGCCCGGACGGGGAGTCGGCGACCACGATCTGGGTGGCGTGGGCGCGCATCGCCGCGGCCTTGGCCGCGGCCTCGGCCTCACCGCCCTCGATGACGGCGTCCACCTCGGCGTCGTCCACCACGCCGGGGACGTCCTCGATCGAGGCGAGTTCCGGGAAGGGGCCGCCGGCGGCGCGCAGGCGGGCGAAGCCCTCCTCGACCGCCGAGCGCGCCGCGCAGTTCCAGTAGACGCGCCCGACCCGGTGCGGCTCCCCGTACCGCTCCGCGCGGTACGCGGGGTCGGCCGCCAGCTCCACCGCGCGCATCGCGACCCGGTGGGTCTGGATGTGGTCGGGGTGGCCGTATCCGCCGTTCGGGTCGTAGGTGACGAGCACCTGGGGGCGCACCTGGCGGATCTCCGCGACGAGGTGGGAGGCCGCCTCGTCGACGTCCGCCCGCCAGAAGCAGCCGGCGCGCTCGTTGGCCGGGGTGCCGAACATCCCCGAGTCCCGGTAGCGGCCCGGGCCGCCCAGGAAACGGTGGTCGGCCACGCCCAGCTCCCGCATGGCGTGCCGCAGTTCGCCGATCCGGTGCGGCCCCAGCCCGTCCTCGCGGTCGGCCGCGAGATGCGCCAGGGCGGGCGGGATGACCTCGCCCTCCTCCCCCAGCGTGCAGGTCACCAGGGTGACCAGCGCACCCTCGGCGGCGTATCGGGCCATGGTGACGCCGTTGGTGATCGACTCGTCGTCGGGGTGCGCGTGGACCAGCATCAGGCGGCGCGCGGGAAGCTCGGTCATGAGGGCGAGCCTACGCCGCCGGTGTCAGAACTTGATGCTGCCGATCATGCCCGCGACATTCGAGGTCAGTTCGCTGATGGTGGGAGCGATCGACGAACTGGCCATGTAGAAGCCCAGGAGCATGCAGACCAGTGCGTGGCCGGTCTTCAGTCCGGATTTCTTGATCAGCAGGAAGACGATGATCGCCAGCAGCACCACCGCCGAAATCGAGAGTGCCACGGCGGTTCACCTCCAAGAGCGCGCGGTCGACACGGAATCAGGATGCTTGTACGACAGGGCAGTTGTGAAACTACATACCCCATCGCGAACCATGCGCAACGGATCATAACTTTCCGTGAGTCGGCACGGATCGGTGCACGGGTGCAGAAGAGGGGCGCACACCCGTGTGACCTTGGACACGTTCCCTTCTGCGGACTGCCTTCCAGGCCCCTGGAAGCCTCTGGAGGACGGGCGGGGACCGGTGGCGGGCGCACACGGGGAAACGGCCCCGGAACGCCGTACGCTCGCCCCATGGTCATGTCGTTTCCACGCCAGTACGCCAGAACGCAGCGCTTCACCCTGGGGGCGCCGCGCGCCTTCACCGTGGCCCCGGACGGCTCCCGGACCGTCTTCCTCCGCTCCCGCGGCGGCACCGACCGGGCGAACCTGCTGTGGGTGCGGGACCTCGGCGGCGCCGGCGGGCCCGGCCCGGACGGGGACGGGGAGCGCGCGGTGGCCGACCCGGCGGAGCTGCTCGGCGGGGCGGACGAGGAGCTGTCGCCCGAGGAGCGCGCCCGGCGCGAGCGGAGCCGCGAGGGGTCGGCCGGGGTGGTCGGCTACGCGACCGACTCCGCGGTGGAGACGGCGGCCTTCGCCCTGTCCGGGCGGCTGTTCACCGCCGATCTGCGCACGGCCGCCGTGCGCGAGGTGCCCACCCCCACCCCGGTGGTGGACCCCCGCCCCTCACCGGACGGCCGGCGCGTCGCCTACGTGGCCGACGGCGCCCTGCGCGTGGTGGACCGCGAGGGCGGGAACGACCGGGTGCTGGCCGAGCCGGAGGAGACCCGCGGCGGCCGTACGACCTGGGGTCTGGCGGAGTTCGTGGCGGCCGAGGAGATGGACCGCTCCCGGGGCTTCTGGTGGTCCCCGGACGGCACCCGGATGCTGGCCGCCCGGGTGGACGACTCGCCCGTGCGCCGCTGGTGGATCGCCGACCCGGCCAATCCCGGGAGCGAGCCGGCCGAGGTGGCCTACCCGGCAGCCGGGACGGACAACGCCGAGGTGACGCTCCATCTGCTCGACGTCCCCGACGGGGAGGACGTCCTCGACGGGGAGGAAGCCCGCGACGGGGAGGAAGCCCGCGACGGGGAGGAAGCCCGCGACGGGGAGGAAGCCCGTGACGGGGAGGAAGCCCGCGACGGGGGCGGGGGCCGCACCGAGGTGGTCTGGGACCGCGTCCGCTACCCCTACCTCGCGCGCGTCCACTGGTCGGCCGCCGGGCCGCCCCTGCTGCTCGTCCAGTCGCGCGACCAGCGCAGCCACCTCTACCTGACCGTCGACACCGTCACCGGCCGCACCGCGCCCCTGCACGCGGACGAGGATCCGGCATGGCTGGAACTCTTCGCCGGCGTGCCCGTCTGGACGCCCGACGGGCGCCTGGTGCGGATCGCCGACGAGGGCGGGGCCCGCGTCCTGGTGGTCGGGGACCGGCCGCTGACCTCGGCCGCCCTGCACGTGCGGGCGGTGCTGGACGTCGGCGACGAGGACGTGCTGTTCTCCGCCTCGGCCGGGCCGGACGCGCCCGAGGACTCACCGGTGGGCGAGATCGCCGTCTACCGGGCCTGGTTCCGCGGCAGCGGCGACCAGGGCGGCTGGGAACGGGTCTCCCCCGAGGGCGCGCACATCGCCTCCGCCGTCCGCGGCGGGGACACCGTGGTGCTGTCCACCGCGGCCCCGGACCGCCCCGGCGCCCGCGCCGAGGCGCTGCGCCTGCCCGAGACCGGCAAGGGCGCCCCGACACCGCTGGCCGTCATCGCCTCCCACGCCGAGACGCCCGTGCTGACCGCCCGTCCCCGGCTGCTGCGCGCGGGTGCGCGGCGGATCCCGGCCGCCGTACTGCTGCCCACCGGGTACCGCGACGGCGACGGGGCGCTGCCGGTCCTGATGGACCCCTACGGCGGCCCGCACGGCCAGCGCGTGGTGGCCGCGCACAACGCGCACCTGACCTCGCAGTGGTTCGCCGACCAGGGGTTCGCCGTGGTGGTCGCGGACGGCCGCGGCACCCCCGGCAACTCTCCCGCCTGGGAGAAGGCGGTGGCGGGCGACCTGGCGGGCACCACCTTGGAGGACCAGGTCGAGGCCCTGCACGCGCTGGCCGGGGACCACCCCCTGGACCTGGGCCGGGTCGGCATCCGCGGCTGGTCCTACGGCGGCTACCTGGCCGCGCTGGCCGTGCTGCGCCGCCCGGACGTCTTCCACGCGGCGGTGGCGGGCGCGCCCGTCACCGACTGGCGGCTGTACGACACCCACTACACCGAGCGCTACCTCGGCCTGCCCCAGGAGCGGCCGGAGGCGTACGCGGCCAACTCGCTGGTCACCGACGAGGGGCTGTCGGCGCCGGCCGAGCCGCACCGTCCGCTGATGATCGTCCACGGTCTGGCCGACGACAACGTGGTGGCCGCCCACACCCTGCGGCTGTCCTCGGCGCTGCTGGCGGCGGGCCGCGTGCACGAGGTGCTGCCGCTGTCCGGGGTGACGCACATGACCCCGCAGGAGCAGGTGGCCGAGAACCTGCTCCTGCTCCAGGTCGCCTTCCTCAAGCGGTCGCTGGGCGTGGCGTGACCGCCCCGGGAGCCGGGCCGCCGCACCGGGCGTCCCGGCTCCCCGCCCGCGTCCCACGCGCACGTCCCGCGCCCGCACCCCGTCCGCGGCCCCGCACAACGCGGACGCCGCCGCGCCCCTCGCGGGGGCGCGGCGGCGTCCGGGGACGGCGGCGCGGTGCTCAGGAGTCCTTGCCCGAGTCGGCGGCGTCGGCGCCCTTGTTCTCCATGGCGGCCAGGCCCGGGTCGAGGACGATCTCCTTGCCGCCCTCGATGGTCCCCTCCTCCGGGAAGTGGCACGCCGTCAGGTGGCCCGGGACGTTGCCCTCGATCTGCACCAGCGGCGGCACCTCCGTCGCGCACTTGTCCTGCGCCTTCCAGCAGCGGGTGCGGAAGCGGCAGCCGGACGGCGGCGAGATGGGCGACGGCACGTCGCCGGCGAGGCGGATGCGCTCGCGCCCCTCGGTCTCGTCCTCGTCGCGCAGCACCGCCTCGGGGACGGCGGACAGCAGCGCGTGGGTGTAGGGGTGCCGCGGCCGGGTGTAGATCGACTCGCGGTCCCCGACCTCCACGATCTTGCCGAGGTACATCACCGCGACACGCTGCGAGAAGTGCCTGACGACCGCCAGGTCGTGCGCGATGAAGACGAAGGCGATGCCCATCTCCCGCTGCACCTGCTGGAGCAGGTTGACGACCTGCGCCTGGATGGAGACGTCCAGCGCCGAGACGGGCTCGTCGGCCACGATCAGCTTCGGCTCCAGCGCGAGCGCGCGGGCCACTCCGATGCGCTGCCGCTGGCCGCCGGAGAACTCGTGCGGGAAGCGGTTGTAGTGCTCGGGGTTGAGCCCGACGATCTCCAGCAGCTCGCGGACCCGCTTCTCACGGCCCCCGGGCGGGTTGATGCCGTTGATCTCCATCGGCCCGCCGATGATCTTGCCGACCGTCTGGCGCGGGTTCAGCGAGGAGTACGGGTCCTGGAAGATCATCTGGATCTCGGACCGGATCGGCGCCAGCTGCTTGCGCTTGGCGTGGGTGATGTCCTGGCCCCGGTAGTTGATCGTGCCGCCCGTCGGTTCCAGCAGACGGGTCAGCAGCCGGCCGGTGGTGGACTTGCCGCAGCCGGACTCGCCGACGAGGCCGAAGCTCTCGCCCGCCAGCACGGTCATGTCGACCCCGTCCACGGCCTGGACCGCGCCGACGGTCCGCTTGATCGGGAAGCCGCCCTTGATCGGGAAGTGCTTGGTCAGCCCCTTGACCTCCAGCAGGGGCTCGCCTGTGCCCGCGGCCGGTTCCGCCGGCCTGGTCAGGGTGAGTTCGTCGCTCATGTCTCGTTGCTCCCTAGCCCAGCCGGGGCTTGATCTGCTCGATGAAGTACGTCCGCTTCTGCTCCGGCGTCAGGTGGCAGGCGGCTCCGCGGCCCTCGGGCAGCAGAGGCCTGTCGCCGCTGCAGGACACACCGCCGGGGACCTTGTCCTTGAACTCGCAGCGCGGGTGGAAGGGGCAGCCCGACGGCGGGTTGAGCAGGCTGGGCGGAGTGCCCTCGATCGGCCGGAGCTTCTGGTTCACGTCCCCGCCGAGCCGGGGCATCGAGCTGAGCAGACCCCAGGTGTAGGGGTGCTGGGGGGCCCGCAGCACCTCGCCGGTGGTGCCCCGCTCCACGGCCCGGCCGCCGTACATCACCATGATGTCGTCGGCCATGTTCGCGATCACGCCGAGGTCGTGGGTGATGAAGATGATCGCCGACCCGAACTCCTGCTGGAGGTCCTTGAGCAGGTCGAGGATCTGGGCCTGGACGGTGACGTCCAGGGCGGTGGTCGGCTCGTCCGCGATCAGCAGGTCGGGGTCGCACACCAGCGCCATGGCGATCATCGCGCGCTGCCGCATACCGCCCGAGAACTGGTGCGGGTAGTCGTCGACCCGGGTCTTGGGGTGGGGGATGCCCACCTTCTCCAGCATCTCGATGGCGCGTTCGCGCGCCTCGCGCTTGGAGGCGCCCGTGTGCTTGCGGAAGGGCTCCCCGATCTGGCGGCCGATGGTGTAGTACGGCGACAGCGCGGTCAGCGGATCCTGGAAGATCATCGCCATCTTGTTGCCGCGCAGGCTCTCCAGCGTCTTCTCGGAGGCGCCGGTCAGCTCCTGGCCGTCCAGGGTGATCTCGCCGGTGATCTCCGTGGACCTCGGGTTGTGCAGGCCCAGGATGGCGAGGTTGGTCACCGACTTCCCGGAACCGGACTCACCCACGATGCCGAGCGTCTTGCCGCGCTCCACGTCGAAGGAGAGGTTGTTCACGGCCTTGACGATGCCGTCCTCGGTGGAGAACCGGACGTGGAGGTCGCGAACCGAGAGGAAGGAACCCGCCCCGGTCGGGGACGGCGCGCCCTCGGTCTTGGTGAGTGTGGTCACGGTCGTTCTCCTAGGACAGACGCACACGCGGGTCGATGAACCCGTACACGGCGTCCACGACGAGGTTGCAGAGCAGGATGAAGGCGGCGCTGACCAGCATGACGCCCATGGTCAGGGGCAGGTCCTTGTACAGCACCGAGTCGACGGCCAGGCGTCCGACGCCGGCGAGGCTGAAGGTCAGCTCCGTCACGATCGCGCCGCCGAGCAGCGCGCCCAGGTCGATGCCCAGGATCGTGACGATCGGGGTCAGCGAACCGCGCCAGGCGTAGCGGAAGAAGACGTACCGCTCGGACATGCCCTTGGCCTTCGCCGTGCGGACGTGGTCCTCCTGCATCTGCTCGATCAGGGTGGACCGCGACATACGGGTGTAGTTCGCGGTGAAGATCAGCGACATCACGAACCACGGGATCAGCAGGCCGACGAACCAGGCCGCCGGATTCTCCGTGATCGGCACGTACTTCGGGGCCGACAGCCAGCCGGTGCTGTAGACCAGCGCTCCCAGCACGATCGGGCCCAGGAAGTAGATCTGCATCGAGCTGAGGACCAGCGAGGCGGAGCTGAAGGTCTTGTCGATCATCGTGCCCTTGTTGCGGGCGGCGATCATGCCGGCGCCGAGGCCGAGGGTGAGGAAGAGGACGAGGCCGCCGACCGTGAGGGAGATCGTCAGGGGCAGCCGGTCGATGATCGTGTCCCACACCATCTGGTCGTTGTTGAACGACACACCGAAGCAGGGGGCGTCGCAGTGGCCGACGGCGAAGTCCCGCCCCGCCACGATCCCCTTCATGAACTCCCAGTACTGCGCCGTGATCGGCTTGTCCAGTCCGAGGTTCTCGTGAATGATCGCCAGGTTCTGCGGGGTGCAGTTCTTGCCGCACGCCAGCAGGGCCGGGTCCTGCGGGATGGCGAAGAACATGGCGAAGGTGAAGGCACTGATCAGGATCAGGATGACGAAGGCGCCGACCGACCGGCGAAGGAGGAATTTAAACATGGTGGTGGTTCGCAGCTCTCAGCACGGCGACAACGACGACGGGGGTGGGACGTGCGAAGCGAAAGCCCGTGGGCGGGCCCCCGGGGGGTTCTCCCCCGGGGACCCACCTCATGAGCCGGTTACTTCTTCAGGTACAGCTGGGTGAGGTCGATGTAGCTCTTGACCGTGCTGTACCGGGCGCCACCGACGTTGGAGCCGTAGATCTGCAGCTGCTTGGTGTAGTACAGCGGAGCGGCCGGGTTGACCTTCTCCACGATGTACTTGTGCAGCTCGACCCACTCCTTGGTGGCCTCTTCCGGGTCCTGGATCTTGGAGATCCGGTCGATCTCGTCGTTGACGTGCTTGTCGTTGATGTGCGAGTAGTTCGACGCACCGTCGGCGATCTGGTCACCGTCGTACACCGGCGGGATGACGGTGGAGATGGACGGCCAGTCCTGGCCCCAGCCGGTCATGTAGATGTCCAGGCCGTTGTCGACCTTGCCGACCTGCTCGTACCAGGTGGCGGGGTCGATGTCCTTCTTCTGGACGTCGAAGCCGGCCTTCTCCAGGGCGGTCTCGATGATGACGGCCTGCTTCTGGCGGTGCGGGGCGTTGGCGTAGGCGTAGGTGAGCTTCATGCCCTCCTTGCCGGCTTCCTTCAGGAGCTGCTTCGCCTTCTCGATGTCGCCGTTGGGCTTGTCGAGCTTGCCGTACGGGTCGTAGCCCTCCTCGTAGCCCGGCAGGGTCGGGGCGAGCAGACCGCCGGCCGGCTCACCGGCGTAGGAGCCGCCGTCGGGACGCAGGATCTGGGCGTTGGGCAGCGCGTAGGTGATCGCGTCGCGGATCTTCTTGTCCTTGAGGCGGTCCATGTTCATGTTGAGCTGCCACACGTAGGGCTGGTAGCCCTTGATCGTGCGGTCATCGGCCTCTTCGATGACCTGCTTGATCTTGGTGGAGTCGACCGAGCCGCTCAGCTGGATGGCGTTGGCGGACTCACCGCGGTCGGACAGGATGCGCTCGGTCTGGTCCGCGCGGTCGTGGTTGAACGTGATGTTCCAGCCGTCCACGTACTGGTGGCGAGCGGGGTCCGTCTCCGCCTTCCACTCGGTGTTCTTGACCAGCTTCATGGACTTGCCGGGCTTGAAGTCGGCGATCTTGTACGGGCCGAGCGCCACGGGCTTCTGGTCGTACTTCGCCTTGGTGTCGTCCTCCTCGGGGACGATGGAGTAGCCCGGCATCGCGAGCGCCTGCGGCAGGTCGGGCTGCGCGGTCTCGAAGTGGAAGACGATCGTCTTCTCGTCCGGGGTCTCCAGGACGGAGTCGGGCAGGTGCTTGCCCTCGTACGGACCGTCGGGCAGGGCCTCGCGGTAGCCGGGGCCACCGGACAGCCACTGCTGGATGTAGGTCGGGCCGTCGGTGATGTGCTTGGCGTACAGACGCTCGATGGTGTGGCGGACGTCCTTGGAGGTGATCGGGTCACCTTCCTCGTCCGTGATGCCGTCCTTGAGCGTGTACGTCCAGGTCTTGCCGCCGTCGGACTGCTTGCCGGAGTCGGTGGCGAGGTCGCCCACGACGGTCAGGCTGCCGTCCTCGGCCTGGGTGTAGGTGGTCAGGCCGCGGTGGATGAGGCCGGCGAGCTGACCGGCGTCGCTGACGTAGATCTGACCCGGGTCCAGGTGGGAGAAGTCGTCCTCCTGGTAGACCCGGATGGTGCCCCCCTCCTTGGCACCCTCGACGGCCTTGGCCGGGCCCTTGGAGGCGGCGGCGTCGCCGTACTCGACCGCCGCGGACTGGGCCTTGGCGGCCTCCTTGTCCTTGGCGCTCTCCTCGCTCTTGTTGCCGTTGTCGCTGCCGCCGCTGCAACCGGTCAGCACCAGCGAGCCTGCCGCGAGGGCGACGAGCGCGCCCCTCAGTGTGCGCGATCGGGTGGGATTCATGATGCTTGTGCACCTGCCTGTCAGTTGGGATCCGTCTGCTGCCCTGTCGCCTCCGGTCGCCCGGGTGCGGGGGTGGCAGCCCCCCTCAGATGGACGTGATCAGCGTCCGGACTTGGGGTCGAAGGCGTCCCGCACGGAGTCGCCGAGAAGGTTGAAGGCCACCACGAAGATCACCATGGCGATGCCGGGGAAGAACATGTACGTCGGATCGTTCTCGTAGATGGTGGCGGCGGTCCTGAACATGCGCCCCCAGTCCGGCGTCGGCTCCACGTAGCCCACGCCCACATAGGACAGGAAGGCCACGGAGAGGATCGTCGAGGGGAGCATGTAGGTGGCCTGCACCAGGATCGGGGTGACCAGGTTCGGCAGCAGCTCCTTGCGGATGATCCGCCAGGGGGACGCCCCCGAGACCTTGGCGGCCTCCACGAACTCGCGTTCGCGCAGGGTGAGGGCCTGGCTGCGCACCAGGCGCGCCATACCCATCCAGCCGAGGAGCCACAGGACGATGATGATCGCGGACGCCCGGACGTAGACCGGGGTCTCGTCGACGGGCGACACGAACACGGCCACCACCACGGGCATCGCCGCGATCAGGGTGAGCTGACTGGGGAGGGCCATCATGAAGTCGGTGACCCGGCCGATCCAGTAGTCGACCTTCCCGCCGAAGTAACCGCCGACCAGACCGATCAGCACACCGGTGGCCACCATCAGGAGGGTCACCGGAAGAGCGGTGTACAGCGAGGTCCGCATTCCGTACAGCAGCTGCATGAAGACATCGCGGCCGAGCTCGGGTTCGATGCCGAACCAGAACTCGGAGGACATGCCTCCGTTGGGGCCGACCGGGAAGCCGAACTCGTCCAGCAGTTCGTACCGCTCCTGTCCGTACAGCGTGTACGGGTCCTTGCCGTAGAGCCAGGAGATCACCGGTGCGAGGGCGGCGATCAGGAAGAAGAAGATCACCACAAGTGCACTGATCACACCGACGCGGTCGCGCTTGAAGCGCAGCCACATCAGCTGGCCGGGTGAACGGCCGGCGAGCTGGCCGCCACTGCCGGCGGTCTGCTCTTTGCTCAGGCTCTCGGCGTCCGGGCCAGGGTTGTCGGCCTGGGCTGTCGCAGCCTGGGTTGGACTCGTCATCGCGTTGCGCCCCCGCGCTGTGGGTGTTGGCGGAACCCGCTCTTTCTTCGGCACTGGGAAATGCCATGGGCTGAGCGGACTTTTGCAATCGGTTCCCAGCTCAGTCAAGAGGTCTTGGCCCTCGGTTGGCCACCCTCCGCACATCTTGAGCGAAGGTTTTGCAGATTGAGGTCCCAGCGTGCTTGACAGACTCCAGAAGAGTCGGACATATAGCCACTTTGGTCCCATAAGGAGTTAATGAATCCGCAACCTAGCCGTCGCTGCGCCGATATACGAACGCGCCGTTCTGAACTGCGTACGGACCTCTCGTGACATGCTCGCAACCCTGGGAACGCCCCCCGAAAGCACGGACGCGCGTAGATCCGCCCCGCGGCGGCGGCCGTCAAAGCTGTTGCGATAGCAAACATTGGCATGTTCACGGAGCCCGCTCCCCGCCGCCGCCCCGACGGGCGCGCAGCCCCGCGGAATCGCCCGCTCCACCCGTCCGCCGCACGCTCCCCGCAGGTGTCCGCAGGGCCCGTCCCCGAGCCCGCGGGCGGGCGGGAGGGCCGCCGGCCGCACGGCGGCGCTCCGGGGGCACGGCGGACCGCCGCCGCGGCGGCGGGGGGAACAGCTCCTCGCACGAGCGCCTCCTCGGGGCCTGGGCATCCTCTCTCCGGAGCCATATCACCTCATAAGAGACTTTCATCGCCGCTACGCCGACCGGGCCCGCGGAGCGCTCCGGCGGCCGCCCGGATGCCGGACGGCCGCCGGAGCCGTACGGCCCCGGCGGCGCGAAGGGCGCCCGGACCGGTTCGGTCCGGGCGCCCCTTCGGACGGATCGCCGGGCGCGTCAGGCGTGCTTGGCCCGGGAGGCGGCGCGGGCGCGCTCCTTCTGGTCGAGGACGACCTTGCGGATGCGCACGGCTTCCGGGGTCACCTCCACGCACTCGTCGTCGCGGCAGAACTCCAGGGACTGCTCCAGCGACAGCTTGCGCGGCGGGACGATCGACTCGGCCACGTCGGCGGTCGAGGACCGCATGTTGGTGAGCTTCTTCTCCTTGGTGATGTTGACGTCCATGTCGTCGGAGCGGGAGTTCTCACCGACGATCATGCCCTCGTACACCTCGGTGCCCGGCTCGACGAAGAGCACGCCGCGCTCCTGGAGGTTGGTCATCGCGAAGGCGGTGACGGCACCCGCGCGGTCCGCGACGAGCGAGCCGTTGTTGCGGGTCTTCAGCTCGCCGAACCAGGGCTCGTGGCCCTCGTGGATGGAGTGCGCGATACCGGTGCCGCGGGTCTGGGTCAGGAACTCCGTGCGGAAGCCGATCAGACCGCGGGAGGGCACGACGAACTCCAGGCGCACCCAGCCCGAGCCGTGGTTGGACATGTTGTCCATCCGGCCCTTGCGGGCGCCCATGAGCTGCGTGACGGCGCCCATGTGCTCCTCGGGCACGTCGATGGTCAGGCGCTCGACCGGCTCGTGGACCTTGCCGTCGACCTCCTTGGTCACCACCTGCGGCTTGCCGACGGTCAGCTCGTAGCCCTCCCGGCGCATGGTCTCCACCAGGATGGCCAGTGCCAGCTCCCCGCGTCCCTGCACCTCCCAGGCGTCGGGGCGCTCGGTGTCCAGCACGCGCAGCGAGACGTTGCCGACCAGCTCGCGGTCGAGGCGGTCCCTGACCTGGCGGGCGGTGACCTTGCGGTCCTTGACGGCCGCCTTGGCGTCCGCGCCCTTGCCGGTGCCGCCCCGGCCGACCAGCGGCGAGGTGTTGGTGCCGATGGTCATGGAGATCGCCGGCTCGTCGACGGTGATCAGCGGCAGCGCCACCGGGTTCTCCGGGTCGGCCAGCGTCTCGCCGATGGTGATGTCCGGGATGCCGGCGACGGCGCAGATGTCGCCCGGGCCCGCCACCTCGGCCGGCTTGCGGGTGAGCGCCTCCGTCATCAGCAGCTCGGTGATGCGCACGTTCTGGACCGAGCCGTCGCGCTTCATCCAGGCGACCGTCTGGCCCTTGCGCAGCTCGCCCTGGGCCACGCGCAGCAGCGCGATGCGGCCCAGGAAGTTGTCGGCGTCGAGGTTGGTCACATGGGCCTGGAGCGGGGCGTCCTCCTCGTAGGAGGGCGCCGGGACGTGCTCCAGCAGCGTGGAGAAGAACGGCTCCAGACTGTCGCTGTCGGCCGGGACGGTGCCGTCGGCCGGCTTGGTCAGCGAGGCCACCCCGTCGCGGGCGCAGGCGTAGACGATGGGGAACTCGATCTGCTCCTCGTCCGCGTCCAGGTCCAGGAAGAGGTCGTAGGCCTCGTCGACGACCTCGTCGATGCGGGAGTCGGGCCGGTCGGTCTTGTTGATGCACAGGATGACCGGCAGCCGGGCCTGGAGCGCCTTGCGCAGCACGAAGCGGGTCTGCGGCAGCGGGCCCTCGGAGGCGTCCACCAGCAGCACCACCGCGTCCACCATGGACAGCCCGCGCTCGACCTCGCCGCCGAAGTCGGCGTGGCCGGGGGTGTCGATGATGTTGATGGTGACGGGGGCGCCGCCGTCCTTGGGGTGGTACTTGACCGCGGTGTTCTTGGCGAGAATGGTGATGCCCTTCTCGCGTTCCAGGTCGTTGGAGTCCATCACGCGGTCGTCCACCTGGTCGAGCTGGTGGGCGGCGAAGGCGCCGGCCTGCTTGAGCATGGCGTCGACCAGGGTCGTCTTGCCGTGGTCGACGTGGGCGACGATGGCGACGTTACGGATGTCGTGGCGCGTGGGCATACTGGGGGCGCTTCTCCCGGAATCGTGGATGGCGGCGCGACCGGTGCGTCGCGCGCCCGCCGGGCTGATCATCGCCACGGCCTGTCGTCCCTCCATGTTACGGGCCCGGCGCCGGTGTACGGGGCCCGGCGGCTCCCAGCGGCCCCCGGCCCGCTCCGCGTGCGAGCGCGGACCGCGCGCGCGTCCGCCCGGTGACGCCGGGGCGACCGCCCGCCGACCGGGGGCTTCGCCCCGTGCCGGGGTGCGGGCCGCGGCTCTCCCGCGAGGGCGGTGTGACGTGCGGCACTCCCGCCCGCGCCGCGTGAGCGCACGACGGCCCTGGGGCGGCGCCGAACCCGGCGTCCCGGCCGGTTCCCTCAGAACATGCTCAGCAGGGCCTCGGCCGAGTCCGGTGGTTTGGGCTCACCCTCCTGGGGGAGGGCGAGCTCGAACCAGACCGTCTTCCCCCGCGGGGTGCGGCGGCTGCCCCAGCCCGAGGAGAGCAGGTCGACCAGTTGCAGGCCGCGACCGCCCTCGTCGGTGTCGCGGGCACGGCGGCGGCGGGGCTGGACGAGCCCGGAGTCCCACACCTCGCAGACCAGGGTGCGGTCCAGCAGCAGGCGCACCCGTATCTCTCCTCCCGGAGCGCGTCCGGCCGGGGATGCCCCCGGCTCCGCGGAGGAGACCCCCACCCCGTGGCGCAGGGCGTTGGTGACCAGCTCGCTGACGAGCAGCTCGGTGGTGTCGGTGAGATCGTCCAGGTCCCATGCGGCGAGCTGGCGGCGGGCCAGGTCACGGGCGCGGGCGACCGAACGGGGCTCGGCCGGCAGCCGCCAGTCGCCCACCGACCCGGCGGGCAGCCCCTGGATCCGGGCCAGCAGCAGGGCGATGTCGTCCTCGCCGTGGTGGGTCTCCAGCGTGCCCAGCACCTCGTCGCAGACGTCCTCCAGCGGGCGGTCGGGGCCCGACAGGGTGGTGCGCAGCGCCTGGAGCCCCTCGTCCAGGGACTGGTGGCGGGACTCGACCAGGCCGTCGGTGTAGAGCGCGAGCAGGGCGCCGTCCGGCAGCTCGACCTCGGTCTCCTCGAACGGCTCGCCGCCCACGCCCAGCGGCACGCCCTTGGGGACCTCCAGCAGCAGCGCGGACTGCTCGCCGCCGTCGTCGCGCGGCTCGACCAGCACGGGCGGCAGATGCCCGGCGTTGGCGAAGGTGCAGCGGCGGGTGACGGGATCGTAGACGGCGTAGACGCAGGTCGCCAGATACACCTCGGAGAGGTCCGCGGCCCGTCCGGACTGGTCGCCGCGGCCGCCGCGGGAGGCGCCCAGCCCCTGGGCGATCTCGTCCAACGCGCCCAGCACCTCGGCCGGTTCCAGGTCCAGCAGGGCCAGGGTGCGCACAGCGGTGCGCAGTTCGCCCATGGCCACGGCCGCGCGCAGACCGCGGCCCATCACGTCGCCGACCACCAGGGCGGTGCGGTGTCCGGGCAGTTCGATGACGTCGAACCAGTCGCCGCCCACCTCGCTGGCCGTACTGCCCGGCAGATAGCGGCAGGCGATGTCGAGTCCGGCGGCCTCGGGGTCGTCCGGGGGCAGCAGGCTGCGCTGGAGTATGAGCGCGCGCTCGTGCTCCCTGCGGTACAGCCGCGCGTTGTCGACGCACACGGCCGCGCGGGCGGCCAGCTCCGCGCCGAGGGCGGCGTCCCGCTCGCCGAAGGGCTCGCTGCCCTTGGTCCGGGAGAACTGCACCAGCCCGAGCACCCGGCCGCGCGCGACCATCGGCACGGCGAGGGTGGACTGCACCAGGGTGCCCGTGGCCCGCTGGACGCGGGCGGTGCGCAGCGCGTCGGCGTACGGGGAGCCGGCGGGGTAGCGGTGGATGCTGCCGGGTTCGACGTGGTCCGGGTCGGGGGCGCCGCCCGTGTGGTGGCCGAGGTTGATCGGGCCGTCGGAGACGGCGCTGGCGAAGGCCACGCGCCGCAGCGGACGGGTGCCGTCCAGTCCGTCCACCGCCCGGGGGTCCTCTCCGGAGAACACCTCGGGGTACAGGTCCACGGAGGCCAGGTCGCAGAACTGGGGCACGGCCACGTCGAGGAGTTCGCGGGCGGTGGTGTCCAGATCGAGGGAGTTGCCTATCCGGGCCCCGGCGGCGTTCAGCAGCGCCAGGGCCCGGCGTACGTCGTCGGGCTTTCCCGCCTCGGCCGGAATGTCGCTCAACGCCGCCCCTTCCTGTTCCGGTCCAGCATCCCCCGGGCACAGTCCGCCCGGAACCCGCTGGTCCCGCCCACCGCACGGTTTCCGCCACTTCCGGCGGGACCCGGGCCAGTCCCGTTCCCTCTCTCTCCTAACCAGGCGGAGTCCGCTCGAACCACGCGCCGTGGCGGCGTGACCGTCCCCGACCGGGCCCGGCGGCACCGCGGCTGGGAGCGGAGGCGCGCGATGTGGCGTGGCGTAATTTTTCCGGTGCGTTGGACACAGCGTCAAGGCGCAGGTGAGGCCGCTGTTGCGGTGTCCGGAAATGGGATCGAGCCCACCGCCGTCACGGCAGGCTCAGTTCGAACCAGACGGTCTTGCCGATCGGGCCGTGGCGGGTCCCCCAGCGGCGCGCCCCGCGGGCGACGAGCTGGATGCCGCGCCCGCCCTCGTCGTCCACGGCGGCGTTGCGCTCGCGGGGCGGGGCGGGCAGCGGGTCGGATACCTCCACCAGCAGGGAGGTGCCGCGCACCATCCGTACGCCGATGGGCCCGTGGGCGTGGCGCAGGGCGTTGGTGACCAGTTCGCTGACGAGCAGCACGGTGTCGTCGGTCAGCGCCTCAAGCCCCCAGCCGCGCAGGACGCCGCGGACGGCGTCGCGGGCCCGGCGTGCGGCGTACGTCTCGGCGGGGAAGGTCCAGGATGCGGAGCTGCCCTCGGGGAGGCCGCCGAGCCGGGCCAGCAGCAGCGCGACGTCATCCACCGAGCCCACCGGGCCCGCGGAACGCGCCGAGCCGGCGGGACCGGAGGAGGCGGTGCCCCGGCCGTCCGGCCCGGTGCCCTGGTCCAGGTCGCCGAGCACCCGGTCGCAGACGTCCTCGAGGAACGGCTGGGCGGGCAGGTCGGCGAGCAGGGACATCAGGCGGTCCAGCCCCTCGGTGATGTCCTCGCCGCGGTGTTCGATCAGCCCGTCGGTGTAGAGCACGAGGACCGATCCGTCCTCCACCCCCAGGCTCACGGGCTCGAACTCCACCCCGCCGACGCCCAGCGGGGCGCCCGAGGGCGCCTCGACCGGGGTGACGTCCCAGCCGCCGCCCCGGCCGGTCAGCAGCAGCGGCGGCACGTGCCCGGCGATGGCGAGGGTGCACTGGCGGGTGGAGGGGTCGTAGACGGCGTAGACGCAGGTGGCCATCAGGGGCTCGTCGGGGCCCTGGGCGAGGTCGTCGGCCAGGTCGTTGACGCGGCGCAGCAGTTCGTCGGGCGCCAGGTCGAGTGCCGCCAGGGTGCGCACGGCCGTGCGCAGCTGCCCCATGGTGGCCGCGGCGCGCAGCCCGTGGCCCATCACGTCGCCGACGACGAAGGCGACCCGGCCGCCCGCCAGGGGGATCACGTCGAACCAGTCGCCGCCCGCCTCGGCCTCGGCCTCGGCGTGGCTGCCCCCGGGAACGTAGCGGTAGGCGATCTGCACACCGGGGGGCGAGGGCACCTGCTGGGGCATCAGGCTGCGCTGGAGCATCAGGGCGCTCTCGCGCTCGCGGGCGTAGAGGCGGGCGTTGTCCAGGCTGATGCCGGCGCGCCCGGCCAGTTCCATCGCGAGCGCGAGGTCGTCGCGGTCGAAGGCGGCGCGGCCCTCGGCGCGGTTGAGCAGCAGCAGCCCCAGGACGGTGCCCCGGGCGCGCAGCGGGACGACCATCAGGGAGTGGATGCCCAGGTCGAGGGCGGCCTGGACCTTGGGGTCGCCCGGATAGGAGGCGGAGACCAGTTCCTCGCGGGACATCACCAGGTGGGGGACGGCCGAGTTGAGCACGCTCTCGAAGATGGACCCCCTCTCCAGCGCGATGTCCTGACCGACCCTCAGCATCCGCTCCACCACCGGGCCGCGGTCCTTGGCCGCGGCGCCGAGCTGGAGCAGTGGGGCGCCGGGCGGGCGGTCGGCGCGGGGCAGTTCGCCGCCGTGGGCGACGGCGCCGTAGAGCATCACGCTCGAGTAGTCGGCGAAGCGCGGGACGAGGGCGCCGGCCAGCGTCCTGGCGATCCTGGGGACGTCGAGCAGGTCGCCGAGGGCCACGCCGACGTCGTCCAGGAGCTTCAGCCGCTGCCGGGCGCGCTCGATCTTCTCCATCGCGTCACGCCGCTCGGTGACGTCCATCACCGTGGAGCTGACGCCGAGGACGCGTCCGTCTGGGCTGGTGAGCCTGCCGTACGACACCGAGCGCCAGCCGTGCCCGTCGGGTGCGGCCAGGACGGTGTCCACCACGGGGCGGCCGGTCCTCAGCACGAGGGACTGGATCTGGGCGAGGGTGTCGGCCATGGCCTGCGGCAGGACTTCGTGGACGGTCCTGCCGAGGGTCTCGTGGACCGGCCTCCCGTTGAGCCGGGCCAGTGCCTCGTTGGCGCGGACGTAGCGGCACTCGTTGTCGAAGACGGCGATGCCGAGCGGGGAGGTGGCGAAGAGGGCGTCGAGTGCGGCGAGGTCCTGTTCGACGGCGCGCAGCCGGGAGGTCTCGACGATGTTGGCCAGAACGAACGGTTTGCAGTCGGGCGGTGTGAGCAGGGAGGCGCGGGCCTCGACCTCGACGGTGTAGCCGTCGCGGTGGCGGACGCGGAGTTTCCCGCGCCAGTACCTGTTCTCCTCGATGGCCCGGTAGATCCCGCCGCGCGGGACGGGGGCGCCCGAGGATGCCTCGGCGGGATCCTCGGCGAGGTAGCCGCCGTAGTAGTGGCCGACCATGGCTTCGGCGGGCCACCCGAGGATCTCCTCGACCGTGGGGCTCCACAGCATGATGTAGCCGTCGGTGTCGAACATGACGACACCGACGCGCAGGGTGTCGAGCAGCGAGGTGGTCACGCCCTCGACCGCGCCGTGGAATGCCTTGGGTGGGTCGTTCACGCCGTCCTCGTCCACGCTCGGGCCCTCGCCCGGGCGCACGCCCGGGCACTTTGGGACTGTTTGTCCGTATACCCGATTGTGCATTGGGTCAGGCGTGATCACCGCCTCCGCGGCGCATGCGCTCGACCAGGTAGCGCCGCTCTCCCGCCCTCCCGTCCGCCCCTTCCGCTCCGGCGCCGCCCGCCCGGTGCCCGCTCAGCCGCTCGGCCATGCTCTGGGCCTCGGCCCGGGTGGCATAGCGGCCGACGCGGTAGCGGTTGCCGTTCGGATCCTGCCGTATGACCATCCAGGGGAGCGCGGTTCTGCTCTCACTCATCGCGCGCCCCTCCCGCCCGGCGCCCCGCGCCGTGCGACTTCCCCCAGCGATCCACCGGTCTGCATATGCCCGAGCCTACGCCCGGGCCTCACTCAGCGCATTCGTGTTGGCACAATGAGGCATGATTTCGGCCATGTGTGCGAGTGGCCGCGGCTCCCGGAGGGGCGCACGGGAGCGCCTCAGCGCACGGGGAGGTGGTACACCGCGCGGTGGCGGTCCGCGGGCACGATCACGTCCGCGGTCTCCACCGGGCGCCCGCCGGCGCGGTACGTCCGTTCGATCACCAGCACGGTGTGCCCGGGCACCCCGCCCAGCACCAGCATCTCCTCCGCCAGGCCGGGACGGGCCCCGACCTCCTCCACCACGTTGTCCACGACGATGTCGATGGCCGCCATCCGCTCGACCACCCCCCGTCCGCCGAGCGGCCCCTCCTCCGGCAGCATCACGGGGGTGCGCCCGGTGATGGCCAGCGGCTCCCAGGAGGTGGAGAGCATCGAGGGCTCCCCGTCGACACGGAACAGGTAGCGGGTGCGCATCACCCGCTCCCCCTCCTTGATCCGCAGCCGCTCCGCGATCGCCGGGCCCGCCTCCTCCTGGTCGCTGTGCGACTCCCAGGTGCCCGACACCCGTTCGTCGGCCTGCTCCTGCCGGAAGGGGCCGACCTCGCCGGCCGGCCGGTAGCCGGTGCGGATCACCCTGCGCGGTACGGGCCGCTCGCGCACGTACGTCCCCGACCCGGAGCGGCCCTCGACCAGTCCCTCGGCCATCAGCACCTTGCGGGCCTCCAGCGCGACGGTGTCCGAGACGCCGTACTCCGCGCGGATACGGGCCTGCGACGGCAGCCGGGTGCGCGGCGGAAGCGTGCCGTCGGCGATCTTCCGGCGGAGATCTCCGGCCACACGCAGATATGCGGGCTGCTCACCGAAAGGCACATGTCCTCCCAACGGCTTGACGGTGTGCAACAGCTTGGCAACGGAAGGTTGTACGCCGCAACAATCGGCCTGGGTTTCACCCGATGTGATGAAGTGCTGCTCAGAGCAGGTTTCGAGCACGAACCTGCCCCCACGGCGGGGCCGTGGGGGCAGGCGCTGTGCACGGGTTGCGCACGAGGCGGTGCGTGTTCGGCGCACGGGCGGTCAGGACCGCCGGAGAGCCGCCTCGCCCGGGCTCAGAACTGCAGCGCCCAGGAGTTGATGTAGCCGGTGTCCCACCAGGCGTTGTCGCTGACCCGCAGCTTCCAGGTCCCGTTCGCCGTCTCCGAGGAGGCGTCGACGGTGTAGGTGCCGATCACGTTGTCGGCGCTGCCGCCCGTCCCGTAGCTCTTGATGCGGTAGGCGGTGCCGTCGGGGGCGACCAGGTCGATCTGCAGGTCGCCTATGTAGGTGTGCCGGATGTCGACCTCGACCTTCAGGTCGGAGGGGGCGTTGCCGCTGACGCCCGAGACGGTGATCGGGGACTCCACGGTGGAGTTGTCGCGGATCGGGTAGTCGGTGGTGTTCTCGAAGCGGCCGCCCGGCTCGCCCGGGTCACCGGGGTCGCCCGGGTCGCCCGCGCCCACGTTCAGCAGCTTGTTCGGGGAACCGGTGCCGGGGTTGGAGACCACGCCGGTGACGGCCGCGGAGTCCAGGCCGGCCGCGACCTGGGACGGGGTGGCGCCGGGGTTCTCCCCCAGGTACAGCGCGGCGGCGCCGGCGACGTGCGGCGCGGCCATCGACGTACCGGAGATGGTGTTGGTGGCGCTGTCCGAGGTGTGCCAGGCGGAGGTGATGGACGAGCCCGGCGCGAAGATGTCCAGGATGCTGCCGTAGTTGGAGAAGGACGAGCGCGCGTCGGAGCTGGTGGTGGAGCCGACGGTGAGCGCCTCGGCGACCCGGGCGGGCGAGGAGGTGGAGGCGTTGGTGTTGGAGTTGCCCGCGGCCACGGCGTAGGTGACGCCGGAGGCGATGGAGTTGCGCACGGCGGTGTCGAGGGTGGAGTTGGCGCCGCCGCCCAGGCTCATGTTGGCCACCGCGGGCTTGACGGCGTTCCGCGTCACCCAGTCGACGCCCGCGACCACGCCGGAGATGGTGCCGGAACCGTTGTTGTCCAGCACGCGCACGGCGACGATCCTCGCCTTCTTGGCGACGCCGTGGGACGTGCCCGCGACGGTGCCGGCGACGTGGGTGCCGTGGCCGTTGCCGTCCTGCGCGACGTTGTCGCCGTCCACGGCGTCGTAGCCGTTCACGGCCCGGCCGCCGAAGTCGCTGTGGCTGATCCGCACACCGGTGTCGATGATGTAGGCGTTCACGCCCTGACCGGCGGAGTCCGGGTAGGTGTAGCGGCTGTCCAGCGGCAGAGCCCGCTGGTCGATCCGGTCCAGGCCCCAGGACGGCGGGTTGGTCTGGGTGCCGGCGATGGAGACCTTCTGGTCCTGCGCCACCGCGTCCACGGACGGGTCGGCGGCGAGCTTCCTGGCCTCGGCCTCGGTCAGCCGGACCGCGTAGCCGTTGAGCGCCTCGCGGTAGGTGCGCTTGATGGTGGCGCCGTACTTCTCCACCAGCGACCTGCCCTTGGAGGAACCGGCGTCGGCCGCGTCCTCGTCGAGGGTCACGATGTAGCTGTCCTTGATCGCTCCGGGGGCGCCGGCGTTCTGGATCACGCCTTCGGCCGGCGGCGCGGCCGCGGCGGCCGCCGCGGGCACGAAACCGATGGCCAGGGCCGCGGCGGTGACCGCGGCCACTCGGGCACGTCTGCGTCGGGTGGGACGCATCGCTGCCATGGGGGGTCCTCCTCCTGTGGGGTGCGCTACTGAGGGGATGCGCATGAGCATGACAAATCAAGCACCGGGAGGTGCGGGGTGCCGGAACGATTCGCCGCTCGAAAGATTCGCCGATCCATAGGAAAGACACAAGGGTGCGTGCACAAAGACACGTACATGTCACATGCCGTCAACACGTTTCCGGCCACGGCGCTCGGACGTGCCGGTCCGGTCCGGGCCGCACCGCCCCGCCCCGCCCCGTACCGCGGGGCGGAGCAGGGCCCGGCGGTTGTATCCGCTTTGTATGGGCGCCCCCTTCAATCGCCCCGTCACCGACCACAAGGGGAAGCCCATGCAGAGACGTTCCCGTCGGATACTCGCGGCCGCGAGCGCGGTCGCCGCCCTCGCGGCCACGGCTCCCGCAGCCGTCGCGACACCTCAGGAGACCTCGCCGGACGCCGTACAGACCCTGTCCCGGCCCGCCTTCAAGATGCCCTTCGCCTGCGGCCAGGTCTGGCGCGGCAGCAACTGGAACGGACACAGCCCGGCCCACTCGGTCGACTGGAACCACTACGACGCGAACGGCAATCCGGACGACTTCAAGCGCCGGGTGTTCGCCAGCGCCGGCGGCACCGTCCTCTCCTCGCACTACTCCACCACCACCGGCTACGGCAACACCATCGTGATCGGGCACGGGGACGGCTGGCGGACGCGCTACGCGCACCTGTACAACCGCGAGGTCAGCAAGGGCGACAAGGTCAGCGCCGGCCAGCTGATCGGCCGGGTCGGCAAGTCGTCCGCCACCTACAGCCTCTCCCCGCACCTGCACTACGAGCAGATCCACAACGGGGCGGTCGTCACCGCGGTCGTGCAGGGGGTCGGCTACCCCGACTACACGACGCGCTACCAGACGAGCACCAACAGGTGCTGACCTGACGTCCGCGCGGTGACGGGGGCCGGGCCGCCGCGCCTCCCGGCCCCCGTTCCGCGGGGCGCACCGCCCTCGGCGCCGAGGACGGCGCGCCCCGCGGAACGCGTCAGCGCGGCGAACGCAGCTTCGCGTCCACGAGTTCGGCCTGGTCGCACGCTTCGAGCCGGCGCCACGTGGACAGGGAGCGGTGGAAGTAGCGCCTGGCGGTCTGCTCCCGGCCGGTCGCCCGGTGCAGTTCGCCCAGCAGGCACGCGACACGCGCCTCCGCCCGGCGGTCGCCGAGCTGCCGCTGCACGGCGAGCGCGTCCACCAGCAGCACCGACGCCTGGCCCGCGTCGCCCTGCCGCAGGCACAGCTCCCCGATGCTCTGCTGCACGTAGGCCGCGCAGTGCGTGTCGGCCAGCTCGTCGAAGATGCCGAGCGCGTGCTCCAGTTCGGCCCGCGCGGCGTGCGGTTCGCCGCGCAGCTCGTGCAGCACCGCGATCCGGCGGCGCACCTGCGCCTCCCGGTGCCGGTCGCCGATGCCGCGGGACAGCTCCAGGGCGCCGTCCAGCCACGGCGCCGCGGCGTCCGGGTCCCGGCGCTCCAGCCACACCGAGGCGATCGCGTTGTGCGCGACCGCCTCCCCGTGCCGGTCGCCCACCCCGCCGAATCCGCGCAGCGCGTCGGTGAACGCCTTCAGGGCTGCGCCGAGATCGCCCACGACCCGGTGCACGGAACCGGCCCCCACCGCGGCGACCGCCTCGCCCGACGGGTGCCCCAGCCCGGCGAAGAGGGCGCGCGAGGTGTCGAACGCCGCGAGGGCGTCGGCGTACCGGTCCTGGTAGAGGTGGAGCTGGCCCAGGTTGCGCAGCAGCGCCGCGGCCCGGGCGCCGGCCGGTTCCGGCATCGCGTCGAGTACGAGCCGGTGCGTCCGCAGCCAGTCGCCGTAGTAGCCGCGCATGTCGAAGAAGCCCGCCAGCTCGATGGCGAGATCGGCGGCCCGGGAGACGTGGCCGAGCCGCAGCGCCGACTCCACCGCCCGGACCAGGAGCCGGCGCTCGGTCTCGAACCACTCGACGGCCCGTGCGCGCACCGCGCGCACGACCGCGGCGGCCGGCCCGGTCGGCCGGGCCGGTTCCCCGAGCACCCCGAGGAAGCGGGTGGGCATGGCCGAGTTCGCACAGCGGGCGAGCGCGATCAGGGCGTCGACGACCTGCAGCCGGCGCCGCAGGAGCACGTCCGTGCCGTCCTCCTCGGCCAGCTCCCGGGCGTAGCAGCGCAGCAGGTCGTGCATCCGGTATCGCTGCAGCCCCAGCCGGTCGGTGCCCACCACCTCGACCAGGTGCTCGTCGGCCAGCGTCTCCAGCTCCCCGGCGGCCCCGTCGGGGCGGCCCATCGCCACCGCGACGAGCCAGCCGGGCACCGCGTCGCCGGTCAGGTGCCCGAAGGCCCGGAAGGCCGTCGCCGCCTGCTCGGGCAGGTGCCGGTAGCTCAGCTCCGCGCTCGCCCTCACCTCCATCTCACCCGTCTGGAGCTGGTCCAGCCGTCCGCGCTCGTCGTGCAGGAAGTCGGCCAGCGTGCCGACGCTCCAGCCCGGCCGGTTGGCCAGCCGGGAGCCGGCGATCCGTACGGCCAGCGGCAGCGAGCCGCAGCCGGCGAGCACCCGGTCGGTGTCGGTCCCCTCCCGGCGCAGCCGCTCCTCCCCCACGATCGCGCCGAGGAGCGCGCGGGCCTCGTCGCGCCTCATCACACCGATGGGGAAGTGGTGCGCGGGCAGCCCCGGCATCCGGCGGCGCGAGCTGACGAGCACCGCCGATCCGCCGGTCCCCGGGAGCAGAGGGCGCACCTGCGCGCCGCCCGCCGCGTCGTCGAGGACGACGAGGAAGCGGCGCTGCGCCATGCGCGAACGCAGCAGCGCCGCCCGCTCGGCCGGTTCGCCGGGGACGGCGCTGTCGATGACGCCCAGCCCCCGCAGCATCTCGGCCAGGACGTCGGCCGGCTCGCGCGGCCGGTCGCTCATCCCGCCCAGGTCGACGAAGAGCTGGCCGTCGGGGAAGGCATGGCGTACCCGGTGCGCCACGTGGACCGCCAGGGTCGTCTTCCCCGAGCCCGGCGGGCCCGACAGGACGGCGACGACCGGCTGCCGGCCGGCCGCCGACAGCAGCCCCTCCAGCGCGGCGACCTCCTCGGACCGGCCGGTGAAGTCCGGCACGTCCATCGGAAGCTGGCACACCGGCTCGGCCGGCACGGGCCGGCGCCGGCCGGTGTAGCCGTTGACCTCCTCCCCGGTGCGGCGCAGGGAGGCGCCCGGTTCGACGCCGAGTTCGGCCGCCAGGATCCGCTCGGCCTCGGCGTACGCGGCCCGGGCCCGCGCGGTGCGGCCCGATCCGTGCAGCGCCCGCACCAGCATCTGCCACAGGTCCTCCCGTAACGGGTCCTCGGCGAGACGGGAGCGCAGCTCCGCGACCAGCGGCGCGTACTCGCCCATGCGCAGCCGCACTTCGAGGCACTCGCCGACCGCGGCCGACCGCGCCTCCTCGGCCCTGGCGATCACCGGATCCCACACCACGCTGGACGGCACGTCCTGCAGCACGCCGCCGCGCCAGAGGCCGAGGGCCGACTCGTAGTGGCGCAGCGCCGCGTCGTCCTCGCCGCGGTCGCGCTCCGCGCGGGCCTGCTCCAGCCGCTGCTCGAAGAGCGACATGTCGATGTCGCCGGGCGCGGCGTCGAACGCGTACCCCGACGGCCGGGTGCGCAGTCCGCCGGTGGCGACCCCCGCCTCCGACAGGGCCCGGCGGAGCGCACGCACATAGGTGCGGACGTTGGCGACGGCGGAACGGGGAGCGCCGCCGGGCCACAGGACCTCGACCAGCATGTCGAGCGAGACGAAGGCCCCCGGCTGCAGCAGCAGCGTGGCGAGGACCGCCCTCGGCTTGGGGCCCCCGATACGGACCTCGGCGCCCCGCGCCCGTACCCTCAGCGGCCCCAGCACCCCGAAAGTCGGATCCCCCATCCACGCGCCTTTCACGACGGTCCGTGGCTCCGGGCACAGCGTACTGGCGTACGGAGGCATCAGACAGGGCCCTGCGGAACGCCGCTCCCCACGGCGGCGCAGGGGAGACGGGAAGGGGCCGGACCTCCGGGTCCGGCCCCCGTACCGCGGTCCCTCACACGTTGAAGCGGAACTCCACGGCAACTCGTTTGACCTGCGGGTGTGCGGGCGCTTCCCAGCACGGGCAGGGTGACAAAGCACGAGAGGCGCGGCGCCGTTCACGGCACACGACAGCCGCACCTGTGATCCGCTGCCTACAGCGGCCAGGCGGTCAGCAGATCGCCGGGGCCATAGGCGGCATCGAGCCCCGGGCAGTCGACCCCGCCGCGCGAGACCGCCACGACCGGGACGGGTTCGGCGGTGAGCGCAGCCCGGTGGCGGTGGAGGGCTGCCAGGTCATGCCGGTCGAAGGGTGATTTCTCCAGCCACTTGATGGAACCGACGAACAGCAGTTCCTTGGCGATCGGGGAGCGGTCGGCCCCGACAATGTCGATCTCGACGTCGTTCGTACGGGTCCAGTAGCCGCCCACCGCGGGGGCCGCGGGCAGCTGGTCGTCGGGCAGTATCCGGGCGAGTGCCTCGCGGATGAGCGGCTCGACAGCCCGACCGCGCCAGCTGGTCCAGTTCTCCCGGATCCGTGCCAGAGTCAGGTCACCCCGTCCCCGCTCGATCTCCTGCATGGAGGGACCGAGAAGGTGCAGCCAGAACCGCAGGTAGGGATCCGCCACCCGGTAGCGGCGGTCCTTCGACGGTCGCAGGGACACGGGCAGCTCCGCGGCGACGATCCGCTTGTCCGTGAGCAGCTCCAGTGCTCGCTGCAGCGGTGTTGCCCCGATCCCGCCGGCCGCGCGGGCGATGTTGGTGAAGGTCCGCTCACCGCTGCCGATCGCCGCCAGCACCGCACGGGCCTGGGCCTGCGGCGGGAATTCCGCGGCCAGCGAGCGCTCGGCGGACACCAGTAGTGCCGAGACGGGGTCGTTCAACGCCTCGCCGAGGAAGTCCCACAGCCCCGCGCCGTGCGGCCACTCCGCGCAGATCAGCGGCAGCCCGCCCGTGACCAGCGCGGCGTCGAACGCCTCGGCCGGATCCAGTCCCAGCATCCGCCCGACCTCGGCGGGGTTCAGCGGCCCGAGCACCATCTCCCGGCCGCGTTGGTGGAAGGGGCGGCCGTAGCTGTTCAGAGCCTCCATCATCGACAGATCCGAGCCGATGAGGACCAGCAGCACTGGCTTGGTCTCCAGCACCCGGTCCCAGGCCCGCTGCAGCATCCCCTCGAAGGCCCCGCCCGCATCCATCAGGTACGGCACCTCGTCTATGACCAGGACGCTCGCCCGGTCGGCGGGCAGCACCGCGGCCAGCACATCGAACGCGGCGTCCCAGCTCTCCGGCCGCGCAGCGGTCACCAGCCGCGCCAGCGGCAGCGTCGATGCCTGAGCGTCCCGGGCCAGCCGTGCCAGATCGTCCGCAGGGGACGCGCCGGTGGCCGCGTAGAACAAGAACGGTGCCCCGGAGCGCTCCACAAACCGCTCGACCAACCGTGACTTGCCCACCCGGCGCCGCCCGCGCAGCATCACGCACCGTCCGGGCCGCTCCCCGCCAACCCCTGCCGCCACCTTCTGCAGCTCGCGCTCGAATACCGTCAGCTCCTGCCGCCGACCTACAAATTCCACCATGTCGCCGACCTCCACACACGAGACTAACGGATATGTTAGTAACGACAGCGTTACTAACATAGGGATTTGCAGATGGACTCGCCGGTCGCCGCCCACGATCGCGAGCCATGGACCTACGTCTCGAGGACCGTGCCGCGCCGGGCCCGGTCGCGTAAAGCGGGGCAAGGGCCGGCTCCCGGCCGAACGCGTCGTCACCGGTTGCCGCGCCGGCGTCGTCGGCGATCTTCACATCAGTCGCGGCCTCGGCCACGTAGCCACTGGTTATCGGTGCATCCCCCTCGATTGGGAGCCACACCGAACGTTTTGCAGTCCGCTCTGCGGCGCGATCGACAAAACCTCATCTCCCGCCATGCTCGATCGCCCTACCCCGAGCGTGGTCGGCCCCAGCCACAGCAGGGAGCAGACGGAGAGCAGCGGAGGACAGAAGACGCAACGGGCAACCCCACCGGACCACAGTTCTTGAAGCGCCCCTCGTGCCAAACCCACCATCGGACGCGAAACGAAACGGCTCCATCACGAAGAGTGTTCACCGTCGGCCTTCGCGTCGGCCGGTGAATGCCGAACGAACATCCCTGTGAGGGCTCACGGCTCTACGGTCGCTGCTCAAGGGGAGGTTGCTGATGAGTGCAGATTTACGTTCTGGCCCGGAGCTTCGCCGTTTACGACAGGAAGCGCGACTCACTCTGACCGAGTTCTCGGTGGCACTCAACTACGACAAGGGGCACCTCAGCAAGGTCGAGCGCGGGGAGCGTTCCGCGTCCCCCGAACCGGCCCGTCGGTGCGACGCCTTCCTCGGCGCGAACGGCGAGCTGCAGCGCCTGGTGATCCGCCCCGAGACCGACTCGGGCACCGCCGAAACCCCCGCCACCCCGAGCCTCCGGCTCGTCGGGCGCCGGGCGGTCCTCTCGGCGGGCACGGGCACGCTGATCGACCTCGGCCTGAAACTCAGCGGTCGGGCGTCCTTTGCCGGCGGCCCCCTCCTTCCCTCCTTCCGCGCACAGTTCGACCAGCTACGAATGCTAGGCCAGTCCACCGCGCCGAGGGTCCTGCTTCCCCTGCTGGAGACGCAGACACGCACGGCCGCCGGGCTGGTGGCCGACACTCCGTCCGCCGCCCGGGCCCCCGCGCTCCTGCTCGCGTCGCGGTTCGCGGAGTTCACCGGCTGGATGGCCCAGGAGGCCGGGGACAGCGGCGCGGTGCTCGACTGGACCGGTGAGGCCGCCGAACCGGCGCGCGCCGGCGGCGATCCGTACCTCGGTTCCTACGCGCTCGTGCGCCGTGCCCTGGTCACGCTCTACGGCGGGGACGCCGCGGGCACCGTCGCCCTGGCCCGCCGGGCCCAGAGTGACGAACTCCCGCCGCGCGTCCGAGGACTCGCGGCCCAGCGGGAGGCGCAGGGACACGCCCTCGTCGGCGACGAACGCGACTGCCTCCGCAGCCTCGACAGGGCGCGGGAGCTGCTCGGCAGCGACGACGCCCGCAGCGGCGCCGATCCCGTGATCGGCACCACCAACCTGAGCGATCCGGCGGCGATGACGACCGGCTGGTACCTGCACGACCTCGGTCGCCCCAAGGCCGCCGCCGAGATCCTCGACCGGGAGTGCCGCCGCATCCCGCCGCACGCGCTGCGAACCCGCGCCCGGTACGGCTTCCGCTCCTGACCTGCACGTTTGCCAGATCAGCCACGTGGTGACATGCCACGCCCTACACGTTGAAGCGGAACTCCACCACGTCGCCGTCGCGCATCACGTAGTCCTTGCCCTCCATGCGGGCCTTGCCGCGGGCGCGGGCCTCGGCCACCGAGCCCGCCTCGACCAGGTCCTCGAAGGAGATCACCTCGGCCTTGATGAAGCCCTTCTGGAAGTCGGTGTGGATCACGCCGGCCGCCTCGGGGGCCGTGGCGCCCTTCTTGATCGTCCAGGCGCGGGCCTCCTTCGGGCCCGCCGTCAGGTACGTCTGGAGGCCGAGGGTGTCGAAGCCGACGCGGGCGAGGGTGGCCAGACCCGGCTCCTCCTGGCCCACCGACTGGAGCAGCTCCAGGGCCTCGTCCTCCTCCAGCTCGGCGAGGTCGGACTCCAGCTTGGCGTTGAGGAAGATCGCCTCGGCCGGGGCGACCAGCTTGCGCTGCTCCTCCTTGAAGGCCTCGTCGGTCAGCTCCTCCTCGTCCACGTTGAAGACGTAGAGGAAGGGCTTGGTGGTGAGCAGGTGCAGGTCGTGCAGGAGCTCGGCCCGCTCGGAGCCCTGGACGATGCCCGCCGAGAACAGCGTGCGGCCCTCGTCCAGGATGGCCTTGGCCTCCTCGACGGCCTTGACCTTGGGCTGGACGTCCTTCTTGATCCGGGACTCCTTCTGGAGCCGGGGCAGGACCTTCTCGATGGTCTGGAGGTCGGCGAGGATCAGCTCGGTGTCGATCGTCTCGATGTCGTCCTTCGGCGAGACCCGGCCGTCGACGTGGACCACGTTCTCGTCGTCGAAGGCGCGGATGACCTGGCAGATCGCGTCCGACTCGCGGATGTTCGCCAGGAACTTGTTGCCCAGTCCCTCGCCCTCGCTCGCGCCGCGCACGATGCCGGCGATGTCGACGAAGTCGACGGTCGCGGGCAGGACGCGCTGGGAGCCGAAGATCTCCGCGAGCCGGGCGAGCCGGGCGTCGGGGACGCCGACGACGCCGACGTTCGGCTCGATGGTGGCGAACGGGTAGTTGGCCGCCAGGACGTCGTTCTTGGTCAGGGCGTTGAACAGGGTCGACTTGCCGACGTTGGGCAGGCCGACGATTCCGATCGTGAGCGACACGTGGCGACTTCCCGTAGCGAGAGGATCTTGGTGGACCGGCCCGGATGGGGGCCGATCCACCAGTCTACGGGCACTCCAAAGGGCGGCCCTGGCGTGTCCGTCCCGGGCTCCGGGCCGGTCTCCGGCCTACGTTGGTGTGGTGGAGCAACACAGTGCGCGCACCCCCCGTCTCCGTCCGCGACGCCGGACGGCGCAGCCCGCGTCCCCCGAAGCCGAGGAGGGCCCGCTCCGGCGCGCTCCCGCGCGGCCCGCGCCGGGCCCGCCCCGCGCGGGCGCCGGGGCCGCCCGGCGCGAGTGGCCGCCGGGCGCGCGCCTGACCGGGCTCGGCTGCGGGCTGCTGGCCACGGGCGCGATGCTGCTGGCCGGCGGGCTGGACGCTCTGCTGCTGGACGGCCGGCCGGCCGTCTACGGGATCTCCTTCGTGCTGGTGAGCGCCGTGTGCGCGCTGTGGGTGCGACCGGCCGACCTGGCCACCGCACCGATCGCCGCACCGATCGCGTTCACGGCCGGACTGCTGTTCGTCAGCGGAGGCTCGGGCGGGCCGGTGGAGCGGCTGGTGGAGTTGGTGACCGCGCTGGCCGTGCACGCCGGATGGCTCTACGGGGGCACGCTGACCGCCGTGGCCGTCGCCGTAGCCCGCGGACGGGCCGGCCGCAGACCCGGCACCAGGCGTGCCGGGCCCCGCGGGGCGGGGAGGACCGGAGCACGGAGGGCCGCCGGAACGCGGAAGCGGCCTCCGGCCCCCGCCGCCCCCGCTCGCGCGGAGGGCGGGGACCGGCCCGCCCAGCAGCCCGCCGGTTAGCCGGCGGCCTTGCGCTCGGCCTCGGCGCGCAGATCCCGGCGCAGCTCCTTGGGGAGGGAGAAGGTCAGCTTCTCCTCCATCGGCTGGACGACCTCCACATCGCCGTAGCCGCGCTCGACCAGCCACTCCAGGACGCCCTCGACCAGCACGTCCGGCACCGAGGCGCCCGAGGTGACGCCGACGGTGGCGACCCCCTCCAGCCACGCCTCGTCGATCTCGGAGGCGTTGTCGACCAGGTGGCCGGCCCCGGCGCCCGCGCCGAGGGCGACCTCGACCAGGCGGACGGAGTTGGAGGAGTTCTTCGAGCCGACGACGATGACCAGGTCGGATTCGGCGGCGACCTGCTTGACCGCGGTCTGCCGGTTCTGGGTGGCGTAGCAGATGTCGTCACTCGGCGGGCTGACCAGGCCCGGGAAACGCTCCTTGAGCGCGTCGACCGTCTCCATCGTCTCGTCGACCGACAGCGTGGTCTGGGAGAGCCAGACGACCTTGTCCGGGTCGCGCACCTCGACGTTCTCCACGTCCCCGGGGCCGTCGACCAGCGTGATGTGGTCGGGCGCCTCTCCGCTGGTGCCGATGACCTCCTCGTGGCCCTCGTGGCCGATCAGGAGGATGTCGTAGTCCTCCTTCGCGAAGCGGACGGCCTCCTTGTGCACCTTGGTCACCAGGGGGCAGGTGGCGTCGATGGTCGCAAGCTTCCGCCGCTCGGCCTCCTCGTGGACGACCGGGGCGACCCCGTGGGCGGAGAAGATCACGATGGATCCCTCGGGCACCTCCTCCGTCTCGTCGACGAAGATCGCGCCCTTCTTGCGCAGGGTCTCCACGACGTACTTGTTGTGGACGATCTCCTTGCGCACGTAGATCGGCGCGCCGTACTGCTCCAGCGCCTTCTCGACGGCGATCACGGCGCGGTCGACGCCCGCGCAGTAGCCGCGGGGCGCGGCGAGGAGGACCCGGCGTGCGGTCGTAGCAGTCATGGGGCCATCGTACGGGCCCGGGACGCGGGCCCCCGGCGGGGCGGAGGCTGTCGGGGGGTGCCGCTAGCCTCCTTCCATGGCTCTCAACACGTCGCCCGAGGCGCCGGTCCCCGTCGGCGAGGTGTCGCGGCTGATCGGCGGATGGATCGACCGGCTCGGCGCCGTGTGGGTCGAGGGGCAGATCACCCAGCTCTCCCGGCGCCCCGGCGCGGGGGTGGTGTTCCTGACCCTGCGCGACCCCTCCTACGACGTCTCGCTGACCGTGACCTGCTACCGCGCCGTCTTCGACAAGGTGGCGGACGTGGTGGGCGAGGGCGCCCGGATCGTGGCCCTGGGCAAGCCGGAGTGGTACGCGCCGCGCGGTCAGCTCTCCCTGCGGGTGAGCGAGATCCGGCCGGTGGGGATGGGCGAGCTGCTGGCGCGGCTGGAGCAGCTGAAGAAGTCGCTGGCGGCCGAGGGCCTGTTCGCGGCCGAGCGGAAGAAGCCGCTGCCTTTCCTGCCCGGCCTGGTCGGTCTGGTCACCGGCCGCGCCTCCGCGGCCGAGCGGGACGTGCTGGAGACGGCGCGGCAGCGCTGGCCCGCCGTCCGCTTCGCCGTGCGCAACGTGGCCGTGCAGGGCGTGCACGCGGTGGCGCAGGTGATCGACGCGGTGCGGGAGCTGGACGCCGATCCGGAGGTGGACGTGATCATCGTGGCCCGGGGCGGCGGCAGCGTGGAGGACCTGCTGCCCTTCTCCGACGAGCGCCTGGTGCGGACGGTGGCCGACTGCGTCACCCCGGTCGTCTCGGCCATCGGGCACGAGCCGGACACCCCCCTGCTGGACCTGGTCGCCGACCTGCGCTCCCGTACGCCCACCCACGCCGCCAAGGACGTCGTGCCGGACGTGCGCGAGGAGCTGGACCGGGTGCGGCAGCTGCGCGAGCGGGCGCTGCGGGCGGTCGAGGGGATGCTGGAGCGGCAGGAGCGGGGGCTGGCGGACACCATGAGCCGCCCGGTGATGGCCCGGCCGCACGCGATGGTGGCCGAGCGCGAGGAGCAGGTCGCGGCGGTGCTCGACCGCGCCCGGCGGACGTTCGGGCATCTGCTGGCGCGGGCCGAGGCGGAGCTGGAGCACACCGCCGCCCGGGTCGTCGCCCTCTCCCCCGCCGCGACGCTCGCACGCGGCTACGCGGTGCTGCAGCGGGCCGACGGGAGCGCGGTGCGGGCGGCACGGGAGGTGGCCGACGGCGAGCGGCTGCGCGCCCGGGTGGCCGAGGGGGAGCTGACGGTGGTCGCGCGGCGCGGCGAGGACGGGTGAGGGATCCGCGCTGTCAGGCCCCGGGCCTAGGCTGAGGCCCATGGAAGACACGAGCACCGGCACCCCGCCGGCCGGGGAGATGGGCTACGAGCAGGCGCGCGACGAGCTGGTCGCCGTGGTCCGCCGTCTGGAGGCGGGCGGCTCCACGCTGGAGGAGTCGCTGGCCCTGTGGGAGCGGGGCGAGGAGCTGGCCGCGGTCTGCCGCCGCTGGCTGGAGGGCGCCCGTGCGCGGCTGGACGCGGTGCTGGCCGAGGACGAGGAGGGGCCGTCGGACGACACGGGAGCCGCGGACGGCCCGGGGTGACGGGGACGGCCCCGGCCCTGCCGCGCCCGGACCACCCGGCCTGCGAGGGCGTCCTCACCACCGTCCGGGACGCGCGGCGGGCCGCCGGACTTCCGGTCCGGCGGCCCGCCTCCGCTCAGTCCCTGCCGGGCGCCGCGGTCTCCAGTGGCTCGCCGGACTCCCCGGTCCCGCCGGCCCGCTCCGGGCCCCCGGCCGGCTCCGCCTCCAGCGCGCCGGCCAGCCTCGCGAGGCTGTCGAAGGACGCCGTGCCCGTCACCACCGTGGTCACCCCGGACTCCCGCCGGACCAGCGCGTCGTACTTGGCGCCCTCGTAGCGCTCCCACTCCTCGCCGTCGACCGTCCGGGTGCGGTCGGCCGGCTCCGCCCCGTGGGTGACGCTCCTGATGAACTTCTCCGGGTCGCCGTCGCTCTGCCCGACGGCCGCGTACTGGTCGTCGGGGTCCATGAAGCCCAGACGCCACACGGCCCCGAGGTCGCTCTGCCGCTTGTAGTCCACCGAGGTCGCGCGCCAGGTGTCCGGCAGGCCCACGGGGGCCGCCACCGGATACGGCGCCGCGCGCCGCGCCGTGACCAGCTCGATGTCGTAGCTGATCGGGCGCACCGGGTCGAGCGAGTCGTCGTGCGGGACGAGCAGGTACACGAACCCCGCGCCCAGAAGGATCACCAGCAACGACAGCACCATGTCCCGGGCCGTCTGCCTACCGCGCTTGTTCTCCGTGCTTGCCACGGTTCCATGGTCCCCCATGCCCGTTTCCGCCCGGACCACCACCCCCTTTCCGCTCATCCGTGGGGCACTCTGCTCACTTTGCCACTGCTCCGGATAGGGTCGAAGGCACCCTCAACACTTCGGCCGTCGCGTTCGGACGCCGTACAGACGTGCAGAAAGGTGCGTCACGATGACCGATCACAACCACCTGCCCTCCCCGCTCGAAGTAAGCCCCGAGGCACCCGACCGCAACCTCGCACTCGAACTCGTCCGCGTGACCGAGGCGGGCGCCATGGCATCGGGCCGCTGGGTCGGCCGCGGCGACAAGAACGGCGCGGACGGGGCGGCCGTCCGCGCCATGCGCACCCTGGTCTCCACCGTCTCGATGAACGGCGTCGTCGTCATCGGCGAGGGGGAGAAGGACGAGGCCCCGATGCTCTACAACGGCGAGCGCGTGGGCGACGGGACCGGCCCGGAGTGCGACGTGGCCGTGGACCCGGTGGACGGCACGACGCTGACCGCCAAGGGCATGGGCAACGCGGTGTCGGTGCTGGCCGTGGCCGAGCGCGGCTCGATGTTCGACCCGTCGGCCGTGTTCTACATGGACAAGCTCGTCACCGGCCCGGAGGCGGCCGAGTTCGTCGACATCACCGCCCCGCCCTCGGTCAACATCCGCCGGGTCGCCAAGGCCAAGGGCGGCGCGCCGGAGGACGTCACCGTCGTCATCCTGGACCGGCCGCGCCACGACGGCATCGTCAAGGAGGTCCGGGAGTCCGGCGCCCGGATCAAGTTCATCTCCGACGGCGACGTGGCCGGCGCGATCATGGCCGCCCGCGAGGGCACGGGCGTCGACCTGCTGCTGGGCATCGGCGGTACGCCGGAGGGCATCATCGCCGCCTGCGCGATCAAGTGCCTGGGCGGTGTGATCCAGGGCCGGCTGTGGCCCAAGGACGACGAGGAGCGGCACAAGGCGCTCGACGCGGGCCACGACCTGGACCGCGTCCTGACCACCGACGACCTGGTCAGCGGCGACAACGTGTTCTTCGTCGCCACCGGCATCACCGACGGCGACCTGCTGCGGGGGGTTCGCTACCGCGCGGAGACGGCCACCACCCAGTCGCTGGTGATGCGGTCGAGGTCCGGCACCATCCGCCAGATCGACTCCACCCACAAGCTGTCGAAGCTGCGCGCCTACAGCGCCGTCGACTTCGACCGGGCCCGCTGAGGTACGGGCGCGGAAGGTCCCGGGGCCGGCCGGAAGGCTGAGCCGGCGCCGGGACCGGTACCGGGGCGGGGGGCGGGAACGGCTGGAACGGCGGGGAGCCGTCAGGCGATGCGGGGCACCTGGGCGGACTGCCCCAGGTCGGCGTCGCGGCGACGGCGGCGGGCGAGCATCACTCTGCGCTCGGCCGCGGTCAACCCGCCCCACACTCCGTACGGTTCGGGCTGGAGCAGCGCGTGCTCACGGCACTCGACGAGCACCGGGCAGCGTGCGCAGACCCGCTTGGCCGCCTGCTCGCGCGAAAGGCGGGCCGCCGTGGGCTCCTTGGAGGGCGCGAAGAACAGGCCTGCCTCGTCCCTGCGGCAGACCGCCTCGGAGTGCCACGGTCCGGTTTGCTCGCGCGAGGAGGTGCGCTGGACTGGGACGACGGCGGCCTGCGGAGACTGATGCGGCGTTTGCAGCACGGTCCACTCCTGACGACGGCTACGGCTGTTCGATCTTTCGATTGAGTCACCCTGACCCGCCTTGCTGCGCACGGCAGTTCGCGCTGCGGCCGTACGAGAGACGATGCATCGGCTCTACCCACTGTGCGCACGCTTATGCATACGGTGGCGTACCGCCGGGCGGCCCGCCGCGCGCCCGGGCGGCGGGGCCCGGCGGGGGTACGGCCGCCGTGTGCGCAGCGTGACGTGCGGCGGGCCGGGCCGGCGTGCGAATCCGGCGCACCGTCAGTCCACGATGCGCACCGGAAGCGGACGCATTGCCTCCCGCAAATCCTTGGCGAGCACCGCGAACTCGTCCCGCCGGGCCGTTCCCGCCCGCATCGCCAGGCCGATCCGCCGCGAGGGCGCGGGGTCGGCGAAGCACGCGGTCGCCAGCAGTTCGTTGCGCTCGGTCTCCACGTGCAGCGAGGTGCGCGGCAGCAGCGTCACGCCCAGTCCGCCCGCGACGAGCTGGACCAGGGTGGACAGGCCCGCCGCGCTCGTGGTGGCCGGCACCCCGTCGGTCCGCCCGGCCTCGCGGCACACGTCCAGGGCCTGCTGGCGCAGACAGTGCCCCTCGTCCAGGAGCAGCAGGTCCAGGCCGCGCAGCGTCTCGCGGGGCAGGCCGTCCCGGCCGGCCAGTTCGTGTCCGCTCGGAGTCACCAGCACGAAGTCCTCGTCGAACAGCGGCACCGTCTCCACCCCGCCGGCGCCCGCGGTCTGCGGTGCGCCGGGCGGCACCGCGAGCAGCAGCAGGTCGAGCCGTCCGGCCACCAGGCCGTCGAGCAGCGAGGCGGTCTGCTCCTCGTGCACCTGCAGATCCAGTGCCGGATAGCGATCGTGAACGAGCCTCAGGACCGTCGGCAGCAGGTAGGGGGCACAGGTCGGGATCACTCCCAGTCGCAGCGCGCCCGTGAAGGGCGCACGCGCCGCCTCCGCCTCCTCCAGCAGTTCCTCCATCGCGTCCAGCACTGTCCGGGCTCTGGACGCCAGACGCTCACCCGCCGGGGAGAGCAGTACTCTTCGCGTCGTACGCTCCAGCAGCCTCACCCCCAGTGACTCCTCCAGCGCCGCGACGGCACCCGACAGGGCCGGCTGGCTCATCCCGATCTCCGCGGCGGCCTCCCGGAAGTGGAGGTTGTCCGCCACGGCGGTGAACGCCCGCAACTGGGACAGCGTGGGCTGACGGGTCCGCCGGCCGTGCGGTGCCGGCCCCTGGTGGGGGCGCCCGCGGGACTCCTGGCGCGGCCTGTGCGCCGGCAGGGTCACTGATAACCACCTCCGATCAATGCCAGCGAGTCTAGCTATTTCTTTGATCAATGTCGGCTGTGGCAGTGTGGATCGCGTCCAACCCTCAGGAAAGCCCCGTTCCGGGGCGTTTCCACGCAACAAGGAGCGAGCGTGCTCACTGTCGGTGACAAGTTCCCCGAGTTCGATCTGACCGCCTGTGTGGACCTCGACGCCGACAAGGCGTTCGAGCAGATCAACCACAAGACGTACGAGGGCAAGTGGAAGGTCGTCTTCTTCTGGCCGAAGGACTTCACCTTCGTCTGCCCGACCGAGATCGCCGCCTTCGGCAAGCTGAACGACGAGTTCGCCGACCGTGACGCCCAGATCCTCGGTGTCTCGGGCGACTCGGAGTTCGTGCACCACGCCTGGCGCAAGGACCACGCCGACCTGCGCGACCTGCCCTTCCCGATGCTGGCCGACCCCAAGCACGAGCTGATGCGGGCCTGCGGCGTCGAGGGCGAGGACGGCTACGCCCAGCGCGCCGTCTTCATCGTCGACCAGAACAACGAGATCCAGTTCACCATGGTGACCGCCGGCTCCGTCGGCCGTAACCCCAAGGAGGTCCTGCGGGTCCTGGACGCCCTGCAGACCGACGAGCTGTGCCCCTGCAACTGGTCCAAGGGCGAGGAGACCCTCGACCCGGTCAAGCTGCTCGCGGGCGAGTGAGGACTGGGACGACGACATGGCTCTCGACGACCTGAAGTCGGCCCTGCCCGGCTACGCCAAGGACCTCAAGCTCAACCTCGGCTCGGTGATAGGGAACTCCGAACTGCCCCGGCAGCAGCTGTGGGGCACGGTGCTGGCCTGCGCGATCGCCTCGCGCTCGCCGAAGGTGCTCACCGAGCTGGAGCCGGAGGCCAAGGCCAACCTCTCGCCCGAGGCGTACACCGCCGCCAAGGCCGCCGCGGCCGTCATGGCGATGAACAACGTCTTCTACCGCACCCGGCACCTGCTGTCGGACCCGGAGTACGGCACCCTGCGCGCGGGCCTGCGGATGAACGTCATCGGCAACCCGGGCGTGGACAAGGCCGACTTCGAGCTGTGGTCACTGGCCGTCTCCGCGGTCAACGGCTGCGGGCAGTGCCTGGACTCCCACGAGCAGGTGCTCCGCAAGGCCGGTGTGGACCGCGAGACGATCCAGGAGGCCTTCAAGATCGCCTCCGTCCTCCAGGCCGTCGGCACGGTGCTGGACGCCGAGGCCACGCTGGCCGGGGCGCAGGCGGATGCCCCGGCCGCCGAGGCCGCCGCGGTCTGACGACCCGCCGGAGACCTCCGCGCGCACGGCCCCGAGGACCGGCGCGCAGCCGGGCGGGCCCGCACCCCGAGTGGTGCGGGCCCGCCCGGTCGTTCCGCGGCCGTCCGCCGGCCGCCCGGGACCCGGCCGGAACCGGCCCGCCGCGGCCGCGCTACGGCATGGGCAGCTCGAACCACACCACCTTGCCGGTGCTCAGCCGGGTCGCGCCCCAGCGCCGGGCGAGCCGGTTGACCAGGTACAGGCCCCGCCCGCCCTCGTCCGTGGCTCTGGCCTGCCGCAGCCTGGGGAGCTGCGGCACGTCGTCCCCGACCTCGCAGCGCAGTACGTCGGTGCGCAGCAGCCGCAGGGTGATGGGCCGCTCGGCGTAGCGGACGGCGTTGGTGACCACCTCGCTGACCAGCAGCTCGACGGAGTCCGTCAGGTCCGTCAGGTCCCAGCGCTCCAGCGCCCGCCGGGCCAGGCGGCGGGCCTGCCGCGCGGTCTGGGCGCGCGGGTCGAGGTACCAGTAGGCGACGTCGCTGGGCGGGATGCCGTCGAAGCGGGCCGCCAGCAGCGCGATGTCGTCGTCCCGGTCGCCGGGGCCGAGGATGTCCAGCACCTCGTCGCACAGCGGCTCCAGCGGCGGCGGGGTGTCGGGGCGGGTCAGCCCCGCGGTGTCGGTGAGCTTCTCGCGCAGCTGCTCGATGCCGGTCCACACGTCCCGGTGACGGGACTCCACCAGGCCGTCGGTGTAGAGCAGCAGCGTGGCACCGGCCGGGGCGTCCAGCTCCACCGCCTCGAAGTCCACGCCCCCAACCCCGATGGGCGCCCCGGCCGGGATGCGCAGCACCTCGGCGTGGCCGTCGCGGTGCAGCATCACCGGCGGCGGGTGCCCGGCGTTGGCCACCACGATCCGGTGGGCGACGGGGTCGTAGACGGCGTACAGGCAGGTCGCCATGCGGTCGCTGCCCAGGCGCTGGGCCTGCTCGTCGAGGTGGTGCAGCACCTCCTGCGGCGGCAGGTCGAGGCCGGCCAGGGTCTGGGCGGTGGTGCGCAGCTGGCCCATGATCGCCGCGGAGGTCATGGAGTGCCCCATGACGTCCCCGACGACCAGGGCCACCCGGCCGCCGGGCAGCGGTATCGCGTCGTACCAGTCGCCGCCCACCCGCGCGGTCTCGGCCGCCGGGAGGTAGCGGCTGGCCAGCGTCACCCCGGTGGGCTGGGGCAGCTCGTCGGGGAGCATGGTGCGCTGGAGCTCGTCGGCGATGTACGCCTCACGCCCGTAGAGCACCGCCTTGTCCACGCCCAGCGCGGTGTGCGTGGCCAGTTGCGCGGCCACCAGCAGGTCGTCGCCCTCGAAGGCGGCACGGTCGGGGCGGCGCAGGAACACGGCCGCGCCGATGACCCGGCGGCGCCCCCGCAGCGGGGCGAGGATCGCCCGGCGCCCGGCCGGGATCTCGCGGGCGGGGCCGAGCAGTTCCGGCAGCGCCTCGCGGACGGTGGGCGCGTCGCCGAAGACCGGGCGCACCCCGCGCAGCACCTCGGCCAGCGGGCCTCCGCCGCGTACCTCGATCAGCTCCGGCGTCCCGCTCGCCACGCCCTCCGGCTGGGGGGCGAGCAGGGGCAGCGGAAACTCCCCGGTGTCGGAGGGGTCGGCGTCGGCGGGCGCCGGGGCGGCGTAGTCGGGCAGCCGGTCGGTGCGGCGCAGCCGCAGCAGGAAGGGCCCGGTGGGCCGCTCGTCCCCCACCGGCAGCGGATCGCGCAGATAGACCAGGATCGCGTCCGAGAACGCCGGGACGCTGGCCCGGCACAGACCGAGCACGGTCTCGTCCAGATCGACGCCGCGGGCGATCCGCCGGGTGGCGGCTCCGACGAAGCGCAGCCGGTCGCCCCCGCGCCGCTCCCGCTCGGCCCGCTCGTCGGGCTCCTCCGCGCCGGGGTGCCCGGCCGCCACCGGCCCGGCGTCCCGGTCGGCGGGCTCCGGCGCGGCGGGACGGCTGCGGCCGGCGGGCTCGTCGCCGCCCGCGGGCCGGGCGTGGCCGGTGTGCGGGCGGCATCCGGCGGCCGGTGCGGGCACCTCCGGCGGGGCGGGGGCGTCCCGGGGCGCGGCGGCCGCCAGGTCCGACGCGCCCGGCTCGTCCCGGGGATCGGGAAGCGCGGCGTGCGCGGCGTCGGCGCGCCCGGCCGTTCGTTCCGGCGCGGGCGCGGCCGTACGAGCACCGCCGCCCGTCGGCCGGGCAGCGGACTGTCGGGGGGTCGGGTACTCCGTCACGCGTTGGGTTTCCATCCGTCCGGGGCCGCGCCGTGCATCGGGCGGGCCCAGCGCTTGGGGACTCAAGGACGTCGGCAGTTCAGGAAGACCTGTATCTCGGGGGATACGTCCGTACTGGCCGGCGCGTACGCGAACGACTCCTCCCCCTCGATCTCGAAGCCCGCGTCGGACACCACCTGGCGCAGCTCCTCCCGCAGGTAACCCGATACCCGGATCGTGTGGCCCAGGAACGGGATGGCGAAGTCGTCCACGTCCGCCTCGACCATGCCGAGCGCCAGCAGCCCGCCGGGGCGCAGCTGCCCGTGCAGCATCCGCAGGGCGACGGGGATCTCCTTGCGCGGCAGCATCAGCAGCGAGAAGAAGGCGGTGGCGCCGTCGAAGGGCCCCAGGCCGGCGGCCTCCAGGTCGGCCAGGTCCATCAGGCGGAAGTCGGCGCCGGGGACGTTGGCCCGGCCGAGCTCGACCATGCCGGGCGAGATGTCGATGCCGGTGACCCGGTGCCCGGCGTCGGCGAGCTGGCGGGCGGTGGGGACCCCGGTGCCGCAGCCGACGTCGAGCACCCGCGAACCGGCGGGCAGCTCCTTCGCCAGCCAGGCGCCGGCGGCCAGCTGGCCCTCCTTGTGGGGGAAGACGTCGTCGTAGCGGTCGCCGATCGCGTCGAACGCCTCGGCCTGGCCGGCGCGGTCGATCGCCGCTCTGTCGTAGCCCGTGTACACCTGGTGGCCTTCCGTGTCGCTCACGCTGGGGCTCCTCTCGCGGCGGTGCGCCAAATCCCTTGTGGAAAAGGGGAGTTCGCTGTGGTGGGCGTTCCGCCGAGTCCGGGGGTGATCCTACTTTCGACGCCCGGGTGCGCAGCAAGGGACTGCGGAACGTCCTCCGCCATCATGCGAGACGCGCGGCCACCCCACCAGCCCTTTCATCCGATCCGTGCAGGTTCGCGGTCCCAGTCGCGCGGCAGCGGGGGAATCCGCCAGGCGGGATCGGGCCGCCAGTCCTCCCAGCCGTCCCGGAAGGGGCTGCCCCAGGCGCGGACCACCTCCACCGCGCGCCGCCCGGCGGCCCGTACGCGCTCGGCCTGGGCGGCGCCCATCAGGCCGGCGCGCTGCGCCTGCTCGAACTCGTCCTCGTCCCGCCACCGCCAGGTGCGGTCGGGGTTGACGGTGATGTCCAGGAAGTGGTCCTCGGAGTCCACCCCGCCCGCCCAGCGGCGCAGGGGCTCCTCCAGGTTGACGTACCAGTTCCGGAACCGCCAGCCGCGGTCCCAGAACAGCCACACCGACCAGGGCTCGCCGGCCCGTGCGAGCTTGAGGACCCCGGTGCCGAACCACCGCGACCGCACCGTCCGGCGCGGCTTGGTGTAGCGGGTGGCGAGCGGCTCGCGGTGCACGGGCGTGCCGTCGGCGAGCTCCGGCTTGACGCAGACGGTCCCCGGCGCCATCCACACGGCGAGCAGTTCGGGGGCGTCGCGGACGACGGTCACGGGACGGCAGATGTGCAGGGCGTCGCCGCCGTTGGCCCGGTACCGCCACAGGATGTGCTCGCCGGCCCTCCAGCGGGTGCCGCCCGCCGCGTGTGTGTGATCCGCCGTGTCCGCCGTCATGCACGGATCTTAGGCCCGCGCACGGGGCCGGGCCCAGGATCCGCGCCCGGTACCGGCCCCGTGCCGCGGGTCAGGGATGGGTCAGGGGCGGGTCATGCGCAGTACGTCAAGGGCCCGGTCGAGCTCCTCCGGGGTGAGCACGCCCCGCTCGACGTAGCCGGCCTCCAGGACGACCTCGCGGATGGTCTTGCGCTCGGCCAGGGAGCGCTTGGCGACCTTCGCGGCCTCCTCGTAGCCGATGTAGCGGTTGAGCGGGGTCACCACGGACGGGGAGGACTCGGCGTACTCCCGGGCCCGCTCCGCGTCGGCCTCGATGCCGTCGACCGTTCGGTCGGCCAGCAGCCGGGAGGCGTTCGCCAGCAGCCGGATCGACTCCAGCAGGTTCCGGGCGATGACGGGGAGCATGACGTTCAGCTCGAAGTTGCCCGACGCGCCGGCCACCGCGACCGTGGCGTCGTTGCCCATGACCTGCGCGGCGACCATCAGGACCGCCTCGGGGACCACCGGGTTGACCTTGCCGGGCATGATCGAGGAGCCGGGCTGGAGGTCGGGCAGGCGGATCTCGGCCAGCCCGGTGCGCGGGCCCGAGGACATCCAGCGCAGATCGTTGCAGATCTTGGTCAGGCTCACGGCGATGGTGCGCAGCTGCCCGGAGGTCTCCACCAGGGCGTCCCGGGCCCCCTGGGCCTCGAAGTGGTCGCGGGCCTCGGTCAGCGGCAGCCCGGTGGTGCGGGCGACCTCGGCGATGACGGCCGCGGAGAAACCCGGCGGGGTGTTGATGCCGGTGCCCACCGCGGTGCCGCCCAGCGGCAGCTCGGCCAGGCGCGGCAGGCAGGCGTGCAGCCGCTCCGCCCCGTAGCGCACCTGCGCCGCGTAGCCGCCGAACTCCTGGCCGAGCGTGACGGGCGTGGCGTCCATCAGGTGGGTGCGGCCGGACTTGACGACCTCGGCGAACTCCTCCGCCTTGCGCCCCAGCGCCCGCTCCAGGTGCTCCAGTGCGGGGATCAGGTCCCCGGTGACGGCGGCGGTGGCCGCGATGTGGATGGAGGAGGGGAAGACGTCGTTGGAGGACTGGCTGGCGTTGACGTGGTCGTTGGGGTGCACCGGCGTGCCCAGCCGCTCGCTCGCGAGCGTGGCCAGCACCTCGTTCATGTTCATGTTGGAGGAGGTGCCGGAGCCGGTCTGGAAGACGTCCACGGGGAAGTGGTCGTCCCAGCGGCCCTCGGCGACCTCCTCGGCGGCCTGTTCGACGGCCCGGGCCAGGTCCGCGTCCAGGACGCCGAGCTCGGCGTTGACCCGGGCCGCGGCGGCCTTGATCCGGGCCAGCGCCTGGATGTGCGCGCGCTCCAGGCGCCGGCCCGACAGGGGGAAGTTCTCCACGGCGCGCTGCGTCTGCGCCCGCCACCTGGCGTGGGCGGGCACCCGCACCTCGCCCATGGAGTCGTGTTCGATCCGGTATTGCTGCTTGTCGTCGCTCGTCCCGGTCATGGGGACGAATCTAACCGGGGCGGGCCGTCAGTCCGCGGAGCGCACCGGGATGGAGGTGACGAACGGCTGGGCCGGGCCGGGGTCGGTGAAGAAGTCGTTGCCCTTGTCGTCGACGACGATGAAGGCGGGGAAGTCCTCGACCTCGATCCGCCAGACCGCCTCCATGCCCAGCTCCTCGTACTCCAGGACCTCCACCTTCCTGATGCAGTCCTGGGCCAGGCGCGCGGCCGGGCCGCCGATGGAGCCGAGGTAGAAACCGCCGTGCCTGGCGCAGGCGTCGGTGACCTGCTTGCTGCGGTTTCCCTTGGCCAGCATCACGAAGGAGCCGCCCGCGGCCTGGAACTGCTCGACGTAGGCGTCCATGCGGCCGGCGGTGGTCGGTCCGAAGGAGCCCGAGGCGTAGCCCTGCGGGGTCTTGGCCGGGCCCGCGTAGTACACGGCGTGGTCGCGCAGGTAGGACGGCATCTCCTCGCCCGCGTCCAGCCGCTCCTTGATCTTGGCGTGGGCGATGTCGCGGGCGACGACCAGCGGGCCGCTCAGCGACAGCCGGGTCTTGACCGGGTACTTGGACAGCTCGGCGCGGATCTCGTCCATCGGCCGGTTGAGGTCGATCCTCACCACGTCCGAGTCGAGGTCGGCGTCGGTGGTCTCGGGCAGGAAGCGCGCCGGGTCCCTCTCCAGCTGCTCCAGGAAGACGCCCTCGGCGGTGATCTTCGCCAGTGCCTGGCGGTCGGCGGAGCAGGAGACGGCGATGGCCACCGGGCAGGAGGCCCCGTGGCGGGGCAGGCGGACGACGCGCACGTCGTGGCAGAAGTACTTGCCGCCGAACTGGGCGCCGATGCCCAGCTTCTGGGTGAGCTCGAAGACCTTCTCCTCCAGCTCCAGGTCGCGGAAGCCGTGGCCGGCCGGGGAGCCCGAGGTGGGCAGGGAGTCCAGGTAGTGCGCGGAGGCGTACTTGGCGGTCTTGAGCGCGTACTCGGCCGAGGTGCCGCCGACGACGATCGCCAGGTGGTACGGCGGGCAGGCGGCCGTTCCCAGGGAGCGGATCTTCTCCTCCAGGAAGCGCATCATGGCGCCCTCGTTCAGGACGGCCTTGGTCTCCTGGTAGAGGAAGGACTTGTTGGCGCTGCCGCCGCCCTTGGCCATGAACAGGAACTTGTAGGCGTCGCCGTCGGTGGCGTACAGCTCGATCTGCGCGGGCAGGTTGGTGCCGGTGTTCCTCTCCTCCCACATGGTCAGCGGGGCCATCTGGGAGTAGCGCAGGTTCAGCTGGTCGTAGGCGTCGAAGACGCCGCCGGACAGGGCCTTCTCGTCGTCGCCCTCGGTCAGCACGTTCTGGCCGCGCTTGCCCATCACGATCGCGGTGCCGGTGTCCTGGCACATCGGCAGGACGCCCGCGGCCGCGATGTTGGCGTTCTTCAGCAGGTCCAGCGCCACGAAGCGGTCGTTGGGGGACGCCTCGGGGTCGTCCAGGATGCGGCGGAGCTGGGCCAGGTGGGCCGGGCGCAGGTAGTGGGAGATGTCGTGCATCGCCTCGGCCGCGAGCTTGCGCAGGGCCTCCGGCTCGACCTTGAGGAAGGTGCGCCCGCCCGCCTCGAAGGTGCTGACGCCCTCGGCGGTGACCAGGCGGTAGGGGGTGGTGTCCTCGCCCAGGGGGAGGAGCTCGGTGTAGGCGAACTCCTCGGAGGCCGGGCGGGAGGCGGCCGCGTGGGACGGGCGGGGGTCGGCAGGCATGGACGGTCTCTTCCTCTCGACGATGGCGCCTCACAGGGTATGACTCCCGGACCGGTGGCGGCGGTGTGAGGTGCGGCTCAGCCGGCGGGCCGGACTCCCCGGCCGATGCGGGCTGGTCGCGATGTATCGCGTTCGCTAGGGTGGCGGCGTGGACGAGAAGACCCCCCTGCGCAAGCGGTCCGCGGCACGGCACACGGCACGGCCCCCCGCCGCGTCCCCGGCGGCCGGGTCGGACGTACGCGCCTCCGACGCCGATCGCGACCGGGTGGCGGAGGTCCTGCGCGAGGCGCTCGCGGAGGGGCGGCTGGACGCCGACGAGCACGCCGAGCGGATCGAGGCGGTGTACCGGGCCAGGACGATGGGCGAGCTGCGGCCGCTGGTGCGCGACCTGCCGGCCGGGCACCCGGAGGCCCCCCTCCCGGGCCGCTCGGCGTCCGCTGCGCACGGCGCGGACGGCGACAACGTGATCGCGGTCTTCGGCGGGGCCTCCCGCAGGGGGCGCCGGCGGGTGGGGGCGAGGACCAACGCCTTCGCGCTGTTCGGCGGGGTCGAGATCGACCTGACCGAGGCGCTCTTCGAACGGCGGGAACTCGTCGTCAACGCCACGGCGGTCTTCGGCGGCATCGAGATCAAGGTCCCGGAGAACGTGACCCTGCGCGGCTCGGGCAGCGGGATCATGGGCGGCTACGACGTGGAGGCCAGGGAGTCGGCGGATCCGGACGCCCCGGTGGTCGTGGTGCGCGGCGCGGCGGTATTTGGCGGTGTCGAGGCGAAGGCGGAGCGCGGCAAGCGCCTGCGGGACCTGCGCCGCTGACGCTCTGCCCCGCCCTCCGGCCCGCCGCGGGGACGCGCGGGTGCGTGACGCCCGTACGGCCCTCCCCCTGTCCGGGCCGTACGGGCGTCGTGCGGCGGGCCGGCGCCCGGCACCGCGCGCGGGCGGTCACTCCGTGCGCAGTCCGTCCGGGCGCATCATCCGCCACAGCGGCGGCAGGCTGAGGACGGTCACCAGCAGGACCACCCCGGCGCCGATGCCCGTCATGGCGCCCAGGCTCGTCCAGTGGACGGTGACCGGGGTGGAGACCAGTTTCAGCAGCACCGTGCCCAGCCCGATCCCGCCGATGACCGACAGCGCCAGTCCGAGGGCCACGGGCAGCGCGGTCTGCCACAGCACCGACCAGCCCAGCGTGGAGCGCCGGGTGCCGAAGGCGACCAGCACCGACAGCAGCTTCCTGCGCTCGCGCAGCTGCTCCAGGGTGGAGACGACCATGCTGGCGCCGATCAGCAGCATCACCCCGGCCGCCCCCGCGTACAGCGCCCGCTGGACGGCGGCGAACCTGTCCGACTGATCGGTCGCGCTCAGCGCCATGACCCGGGTTTCGGGGGATCCGGTCTCCACCGCGTTGCGGATGTGCTCGGCCGCGTCCGGCACGGCGGGGTCGAGCTTGACGGAGACGTCGGCGTGGGCCTGTGTCACCCGGGTGAGGTCGAGCGCCCCGGGGGTGGCCAGGACGCCCGCGGTGTACCGGCCCATGACGTCCGGCCGGGCCACGACCACGGGGGCGTCGGCGGGGACGGACCAGGGGCGGGGCTCGCCCGTCCACTCGTACGCCTCCTTCTCCTGCGAGTAGGCCGGGATGTTCAGGTCGAGACGCGCACCGGGGCGGGCGCCGGGCTCCTCCGCCCCGTCCTCGGTCGGCGGCGCGAGGAAGACGTCCCCCTCCTCGCAGGAACGCAGCCGGGCCAGCTGCTCCAGGGTGGCGCACCCGGCAACGGTGATCCTCGTCCACGAGAGGTCGCCGTTGGGGTCCGTCCCGGCCTCCGGGGCGTGCAGGACCGCCGCCCCCAGCACCCGGTCCACCCCCCGGGTGTCCTCCAGCCGCCCGGTCAGCTCCCATGCCTGGCGCCCGTCCCGGAGATCCCGCATGATCCGGAGGTCCGCACGGGAGGTGTCGTGGCCGGTGGACCGCGTGTAGTCGCCCTCGACCCCGCCGAACAGCATCTGGACGGCGATGGCGCCGGCGACCGCGACGGTGATGCCGCTGACCGCCCGGGCTCCGGGGCCGCTGTCGAGCTGGAGGCGGCGGACGGCGAGCTGGAAGGCCAGGGGGCCGCCGCGCATCCGGTTGACGACCCACTCCACCAGCCAGGGCAGCACGGTCGTGACACCGACCAGCAGCAGCACGATGCCCGCGGCGATGCGGTAGGTGTCGATCGCCCCCCGCTCCGCGTCGATCCCGCCGACCAGTGGCAGGAGCAGCGCCAGCCCGATCCCGGGCGGCACCAGCCGCCACCACAGCCGGCGCCTGCGGACGCCCGCGTCGCGCACGACGCCGAGCGGTTCGATGGCGACCCCGCGCAGCGCGAACAGGGTGACGACGACGGCGGAGACGGGTACGGCCGCCGCGATCAGCGCGACCAGCGGGGCGCTGGGCTGTACGTCGGCGGGAAAGACGCTGATGCCGAGGAACTCCGCCCGCCCGATGAGCCCGCGCACCGGCAGGAGCAGCGCGGCGCCGACGGCGAGTCCGAGGAGCGCGCCGACCAGCGACTCGCCGGCCGCGATACGCCGGACCATCCGGCTGTCGGCGCCGACCAGGCGCAGCGCGGCCAGCCGGCGGTCGCGGCGTTCACCGCCGAAGCGCACCGAGGTGGCGATGAACACCCAGACCGGGAACAGCAGCACCACGCAGACGACGACCACCAGCAGCAGCAGTACGGCGTCCAACGGCTCCGGCTCGCCGACCTCGTCGAAGCGGTCGATCCGCATCGCGCTGTCCGGGAGGTCGGAGAGGGTGTCGCTGCCCGCCAGGAAGGTGAGTTCCCTCGGGCCGAGCAGGCCCTCGTCGCCGATGGTGCCGACGACCCGCTGGGAGAGACGCTCCCTGAGGAGCTCCCCCTCCGGGGAGGCGAGTAGTTCCCCCAGCGCCGGTGAGACGAGCATCTCGCCGGGGCCGGGCAGCCGCTCCACGCCCGGCGGCACCGGCGGGTTGCCCCCCTCCGGCTCGATGTACCGGCCGCGGATGCCCTCGCCGCGGAACTCGGTGTCGCTCCAGGTGTAGAGGGCGCTGCGGTCGGAACGCTCGACGGGGCCGAAGCCGAAGTTCTCCCGGGCCTCCCCGCGCGCCTCGCGGGCCCCCAGCATGTTCGGCACGGAGGCCGCGACCATCAGCACGGCGACGCCGAGGCCGACGCCGACGGCCGTGAGCACGGTGCGTATCCAGCTCTCGCGGCCTCCGGTGAGCGCGAAGCGGGCGCCCATCGCCAGGTCGGCCGCCCAACGGGCCGCTCCCCCGGGGCCGGTGGGCGGTGCGGGCTCGGGGGCGGGCTCCGGTGCGGGGGGCGCCTGCGGCGTCCTGGAGTCCAGTGTGCTCACAGGGCGCTCGCCATGTCGCGCACCCTGCCGTCGCGGACGACGATCTCGCGGTCGGAGTACGCGGCGACCCGGGCCTCGTGGGTGACCAGCATGACGGCCGCGCCGGTGTCGCGCGCGGCGTCGGTCAGCAGCTGCATCACCCGCTCGCCGTTGAGGGAGTCCAGCGCGCCGGTCGGCTCGTCGGCGAAGATCACGCGCGGCCCGGTGACCAGGGCCCGGGCGACGGCGACGCGCTGCCCCTGGCCGCCGGAGACCTGTCCGGGGCGGTGGTGGCGCACATCGTCCACCTCCAGCCGCTCCAGCCACCCGGCGGCCCGCTTCTCGGCCTCCCTGCGGCCCATGCCGGTCAGCCGCAGCGGCAGGGCGACGTTCTCGGTGCAGGTCAGTTCGGGCACGAGCTGGCCGAACTGGAAGATGAAGCCGAACTCCGAACGGCGCAGGGCGCTGCGTTCGGCGTCGGACATGGCCGACAGCTCACGGCCCCGGTAGTGGACGGTGCCGGAGTCGGGCCGGATGATCCCGGCCAGGCAGTGCAGCAGGGTGGACTTGCCGGAGCCGGAGGGGCCCATCACGGCGACGACCTCTCCGGGGCCGGCGGTGAAGTCCGCGCCGTCCAGGGCGGGGGTGGGGCCGTAGGACTTGCGCAGTCCGGCGGCGCTCAGCAGCGGGTCGGCGGTGGTCATCCGCGTACCTCCTGGGCGAGTTGGCCGAGGCGCGCGGCGGTCAGTTCCAGCCAGCGCAGATCGGCTTCGAGGTGGAACAGTGCGTGGTCGCAGATGAGCTGGTCGGCCAGATCGCCGATTCTCTTGCGCTGCGTCAGCTCCCGCATCAGGCGCAGGTGTTCGGAACGCTGGACGTCCAGCAACTCCCCCGCGTCGCGCCCGGTCAGCAGGGCGAGGACGACCTTGGTGTAGAGGGTGGACTGGAGGTACGGCTCGGGCTTCTCGGGCCGGCCGAGCCATCCGGCGACGTCGGTGATCCCGGCGTCGGTGATGGCGTAGCGCTTGCGCTCGGGGCCCTCGCCGGGCTCGATGCCCTCGACCTCCACCAGGCCGTTCTTCAGCAGCCGGGACATGGTCGAGTAGACCTGCCCGTAGTGGAGCGGGCGGTCGTGACCGAAGCGCTCGTCGAAGGCGCGCTTGAGGTCGTAGCCGTGGCGGGGCCCGGTTTCGAGAAGTGCCAGCAGGGTGTGGCCTATGGACATGCCGACGACTGTACACCATGCGTATACACACGATGTATACGTGCGGCGCATACGCCCCCGCCCCAGCCCGGACCGGGTCCGGCGTGGGCTGGGGCGGGGGTTGCGGGCTATCCCTCCGAGCGCGGCGGGCGGCCCCGGCGCGGCTGGGGGCGTGCGTCGCGGGGCATGCGTCCCGCCTCGGCCAGGGCCCTGCGCAGCAGGTAGTCGATCTGGGCATTGGTGCTGCGCAGTTCGTCCGCCGCCCATTTCGCGAGCGCGTCGTGGACGGCGGGATCCAGCCGCAGCAGCACCTGGCGGCGTTCGCGCCGGGCCCGCTGCCGCCGCTCCTGCTCGGGGCCGCCGTCCTCCGGCGACCCCTCCGGCCGGGCGCTCACTGGTAGAGCGACCCCGTGTTGAGGACCGGCTGCGGGGAGCGGTCGCCGCAGAGCACCACCAGTAGATTGCTCACCATGGCGGCCTTGCGCTCCCCGTCCAGCTCGACGAAGTCCCGTGAGGCGATCCGCTCCACTGCTTCCTCGACCATGCCGCACGCCCCCTCCACGATGGTCCGGCGCGCCGCGACCACCGCGCCCGCCTGCTGGCGCTGGAGCATGGCGGCGGCGATCTCGGGGGCGTACGCCAGGTGCGTGAAGCGCGACTCGACTATCCGCACGCCCGCCGCCCGCACCCGGGCGGTCAGCTCGACGGCGAGCTTCTCGGTGATCTCCTCGGCGTTGCCGCGAAGCGACAGACCGTTCTCGTCGTAGGCGTCGTAGGGGTACTCGATGGCGATGTGCCGCACGGCCGCCTCGGTCTGGGTGGAGACGAACTCCACGAAGTCGTCCACCTCGAAGGTGGCCTGGGCGGTGTCCTCCACCTGCCAGACGACGACGGCCGCCAGTTCGACCGGGTTGCCGTAGGCGTCGTTGACCTTGAGGATCGCCGTCTCGTGGTTGCGCACCCGGGTGGAGACCTTCTTGCGGGTGGTCAACGGGTTCACCCAGCGCAGGCCGTCCTTGCGGATGGTGCCGGTGTAGCGCCCGAAGAGCTGGACGACCCGGGCCTCCCCCGGCGCGACCATGTTGAGCCCGGCCATCGCGAAGACCGAGCCGATCACCAGCAGCACCCCGGCGACGATCAGCGCCGCCCCGGCGCCGCCCGTACCGCCCTCCACGAGCCCGGCTCCCCCGACCACTGCGCCTGCTCCGGCCAGCAGCCCCAGCAGGCCCAGCAGCAGGGCGAGTCCGCCGGGGACGGAGTGCGCGGGCCTCTCGCGTACCTGCGGGGCGGGCATCTCGGGAAGGTCCTTGGCGGTCTGCGCGGTCTCAACGGACATGGCGGTCCCCCGTTTCCATGAGAAGTTCTCTAGCAAAGTGATATCACTTTATCGTGGCGCCGCGCCCTTGCGGAAGGGGGGTGCGGAAACGTCCCGGGCCCCGCCGTGCGGCGGGGCCCGGGACGGAAGTCGTGCGCTCGGTGCGCTTCGGGACGGTCTAACGCCCTCCGTTCCGCGGCGGGCCGGCGGACTCCCCGCCCTCCCCCGGCCGCGGAGGCGGCGCCGCTCCGGGCGACTTGGGCGACTCGGGGGCCTTGACGGCGGGCGGCGGCGCGGCCGACGACGGATCGGCGGTGCCGGCGGGCACGCTGTGGCCCGCGGCGTACGACCGCAGGGAGGCGACGACGGACTTGAGCACCGCCACCAGCGGAACCGCCGTCACCGCGCCGGGGATGCCCGCGATCAGACTGCCCCCGGTCACCGCCAGCACCACGCCGAGGGGGTGCACCCGCACCAGCCGGCCGAGGATGAGCGGCTGGAGCACATGCCCCTCCAACTGCTGCACGGCCAGCACGACCGCCAGGACGAGCAGGGCGGACACCACGCCGTTGGCCACGAACGCAACGACCACCGCCAGCGCTCCGGAGACCACCGCACCGACGATGGGGACGAAGGAGAACAGGAAGATGATCACGGCCAGCGGCACGGCCATCGGCACGTCCAGGAAGTACAGCCCGACGCCGATGAAGAAGCCGTCGATGAAGGCCACCAGCACCGTGCCGCGCACATAGCTGGTGAGCGTCATCCACGCCTTGGGCCCGGCGCTCGCGACGGCGTCGCGAGCGGCCAGGGGCACGAAGTTGAGCGACCAGTTCCACACCGTCCGGCCGTCGTAGAGCAGGAAGATCGTCACGAACATCGCCAGCAGCGCGCCGGAGAAGAACTCCAGGACCACGGTCACGCCCTGGAGCCCCGCGCTGGTGATCTCCTGGCTGTTGCTGCCGAGCCAGTCGTTGAGACCGTCGGCGATGTTGTTGATCTGCGCCTCGGTGACGTGGAAGGGGCTGTTGAGCAGCCAGGTCTTCAACTCCTCGATGCCGTCCTGCACCTGCCGGGTGAGGTCGTCGAGGTTCTCCAGGACCTGCCAGACCACGAACCAGCCCACCAGGCCCACCATCGCCACGCCCGTCACGAAGGTGATCGCGGCGGCCGGCCCGCGTCCTATCCCCAGCCGCCGCAGCCAGGCGGCCGTGGGCTGGAGCAGCGCGGTCAGCAGCAGGCCGATGGTGAAGGCGAGGACGACCAGGCTGATGGTGCTGATCACCTTCATCAGCACGTAGATGACCCCGGCCAGGATCAGCAGCCGCCAGCCGGCCTCGGCCGCCACCCTCACCCCCCACGGCACCATGGTCTCGGGCGGGGGCGGAGCCAGCCGGAAGGGTGCGGGGCCCGGATCGTCCGGAGGCGGCCCGGCGGGGGCCGCGGGCGGCGCCGGCCTGTCGGCGCCGTCTTCCTCCTCGGCGCGTGCCAGCCGCTCGGACAGCCGGGTGGCGGCACGCGACACCCCCGCCTTAAGACTCCGAAGTCTCGACATGCCGCTTCCTTCGCCCCCCGGTGTTCTGTCCGACCGGACCCAGTATGGCCCGTTCACCCCGATCCGGCGTGTCCGCCGTATCGGTCCGTCCCATCTGGGGACGACGCTACCGGGGTAAAGGGTTGCTCCTCGGGCGACATGCCAAACCCCCCGCCGGTGGGCGGGGGGTTCGTGAGCGGAAGCCGGAACGGCCGCTGGGCGGCTCGGCACGGAGGCTCAGTACCAGTGGTTGGCCTGCCAGAAGTCCCAGGCGCCGCAGGGGCTGCCGTAGCGCTCGTTCATGTAGTTCAGGCCCCACTTGATCTGGGTGGCCGGGTTGGTCTGCCAGTCGGCTCCGGCCGAGGCCATCTTGGAACCCGGCAGCGCCTGGACGAGGCCGTACGCGCCGGAGGAGGGGTTCTGGGCCTTGTAGTTCCAGCCGCTCTCGCGCTCGACGATGTTGGAGAAGCACTGGAACTGGCCGGCGCCCACGATCTGCTGGGCCATCGCCTTGACCTCGGCGACGCTGTAGGAGCTCTGCACCGCGAAGTCGGTGCGCTCCGCGGAGCGGCTGGCGGCCTGCTGCCTGGCCTCCCGCTTCTTCGCCTCCTCGGCGGCCTTGGCGGCCTTCTCGGCCGCCTCCCTCTTGGCCTGGGCGTCCTTGGCCGCCTGCTTGCGGGCGGCCTCCTCGGCAGCCTTCTTCGCCGCGGCGTCGGCGGCGGCGGCGGCGTTGTCCGCCTGCTGTGTGAGGGAAGCGGTCTGGGCCTGCTGGCCTGCGGGTATGTCTGCGAGGAGCGTCGCGTCAGCGGCAGTGGCCTCGACCGGCTCGGCCGTTCCCTGCTCACTGCCCGAGGCCACACCGACGACGGCGCCGACGGTGGTGACCGCGGTGGCGGACGCCACTGCGAACCCCCGGACCGAGATCCGAGTCACACGGTTTCCTTCCACACTGCCCGCTTAGGTGACCTCGCGGGCGCAATCGTGCCCCTGGCACGGGCCTCCCCAAGTACTGGCCACGGGAGGCGCTGGCCCGGCCGGGCCCTTCCCGGGGAGGAGGGGCCGCATGGTGCTTCGGGCGGCATACGGCGCGCTGCTGTTGACTTGTGGATCCGCGCCGGGTGGTGCGGATGGTGCCTGGGTGCCGTATGCGGGGCCTGACAGGACCCACACACTGCCGGAGACGGAACGGTGGATGCAATTCTGTGACACGTGGGAAAGCTCACACCCCGTTTCGCGCACCGGTTGGAAGGAAAGGGCGCGCGAAAAGCCCCGCACGGCTAGGCTGCTGCGCTTCGCCGCGCGGGGCCGTTCGACGGCCGGCTCAGATCCGGCCGTCCTCCAGCATCTCGGTCACCAGCGCCGCGATGGGCGACCGCTCGGACCGGGTGAGGGTGATGTGCGCGAAGAGCGGGTGGCCCTTGAGCCGTTCGACCACCGCGGCCACCCCGTCGTACCGCCCCACGCGCAGGTTGTCGCGCTGGGCGACGTCGTGGGTGAGGACGACCCGTGAGCCCTGCCCGATCCTCGAAAGGACCGTCAGCAGCACGTTCCGCTCGAGCGACTGGGCCTCGTCGACGATCACGAAGGCGTCGTGCAGGGAGCGGCCGCGGATGTGCGTGAGCGGCAGCACCTCCAGCATGCCGCGGGCCGTGATCTCCTCGACCACCTCGCGCATCGTCACCGCCGAGAGGGTGTCGAAGACCGCCTGCGCCCAGGGGTTCATCTTCTCGTCGGCGGTGCCCGGCAGATAGCCCAGGTCCTGGCCGCCGACCGCGTACAGCGGCCGGAACACCATCACCTTGCTGTGCTGCCGTCTCTCCAGCACGGCCTCCAGGCCCGCGCACAGCGCCAGCGCGGACTTGCCGGTGCCGGCCCGGCCGCCCATCGAGACGATGCCGACCTCCGGGTCGAGCAGCAGGTCCAGGGCGATGCGCTGCTCGGCGCTGCGCCCGTGGATGCCGAACGCCTCGCGGTCCCCGCGCACCAGTCCGATCCGCCCCTCGGGCGTGATCCTGCCCAGGGCCCTGCCGCGCTCGGACTGCAGGACCAGACCGGTGTGCACGGGCAGTTCGGCGGCCTCGGGCACGTACACGCTCTCCGCGGCGAAGAGTTCGTCCACGTCCTCGGCCGCCAGGGTCAGCTCGGTCATCCCCGTCCAGCCGGACTCGGTGACGGCCAGCTCGGCCCGGTACTCCTCGGCCAGCAGGCCGACGGAGGACGCCTTGATGCGCAGCGGCAGGTCCTTGGAGACGACCGTGACGTCGTACCCCTCGGCCTGGAGGTTCCTGGCCACCGCCAGGATGCGCGAGTCGTTGTCGAGCGGCCTGCCGTGGTCGCCGCGCATGGTGGAGGGCAGCACGGCCGGATCCGAGTGGTTGAGCTCGACCCTGAGCGTGCCGCCCAGCTCGCCGATCGGGATCGGTGCGTCCAGCCGCCCGTGCAGTACGCGGTACTCGTCCAGCCGCCTGAGTGCCTGGCGGGCGAAGTAGCCCAGCTCCGGATGGTGGCGCTTGGCCTCCAACTCCGTTACCACGACCACCGGGAGCACGACCTCGTGCTCGTCGAAGCGGGTCATGGCCGCCGGATCGGCGAGCAGGACGCTGGTGTCGATGACGTAGGTGCGCCGGTCTTCCCGGCGCTTGGTGCTGGTCACCACGGATGGACCTACCCCCTCGGAAGAGGTCGGGGTGCGACGGCGTCGCGGGGGATGAGGCCGGGCTCCGGTCCCGTGCACGGGCCGGGCACCGGCCCTCCGCGTCCTCGCGTGCGTCTGCCCGCACGGTCGTCCGTGGTGTGCAAAGGGCCTCCCGGGGCCGCCTCCCTGCGTCGGGAGCCGGCCTGGAGGGGATATTCCCTGCCGGGACCGCCCCCATGCCCCGGCATATGCCTACGGTGCGATGAACGGCCGGTATCCCCCGTGAGGGGGACACCGGCCGCGGCCGGTCTCGCGTCCGTCAGCCCCCGTAGCGGCGGTGGCGGGCCGCGTAGTCGCGCAGGGCGCGCAGGAAGTCCACCTTCCGGAAGGCGGGCCAGAACACGTCGCAGAAGTAGTACTCCGAGTGGGCGCTCTGCCAGAGCATGAAGCCCGACAGCCGCTGCTCGCCGCTGGTGCGGATCACCAGGTCCGGGTCGGGCTGCCCGCGCGTGTACAGGTGCTCGGCGATGTCCTCCAGGGCGAGGTCCTCCGCGAGCTCCTCCAGGGTCGCGCCCCGCGCGGCCCGGTCGGCGAGCAGGGAGCGCACCGCGTCCACGATCTCCTGCCGGCCGCCGTAGCCCACGGCGACGTTGACGAGGATCCCCCGGTTGCCCCGGGTGCTCTCCTCGGCCTCCTTCAGCACGCGCTGGGTGTGGTCGGGCAGCAGGTCGGGCGTACCGACGTGGTGCACCCGCCAGCGGCCGTCCGAGGCCAGGTCGCGCACCGCGTCCTCGATGATGCCCAGCAGCGGCCTGAGCTCCTCGGCCGGCCGGCTGAGGTTGTCGGTGGACAGCAGCCACAGGGTGACCACCTCGACGTCCGTCTCGGCGCACCAGCCCAGCATCTCGCGGATCTTCTCGGCCCCCGCCTGGTGGCCCTGCTCGGTCGTGCCTCCGGAGGCCCGCGCCCAGCGGCGGTTGCCGTCGAGGATGACGCCGATGTGCTTGGGCACCTGCTCGTGGTCGAGACGCCCTTCCACCCGGTGGGCGTAGAGCCTGTAGACCAGGCGGCGCAGCCACCGGGGATACCGGGTGCGTCCCCGGGAAGATTGCAGCATCGGTTTGTTCAGCCCCTCCATGCAGGTCCCGAGCGCCAGGTCCTGTCCGGTCGCGTCTTCGCGGATCGGCCCGCGACACCCTGTGGCCCCTCATCCGGGTCTCCCCGGTCTCTCCGGCTCCTCCCCGCCGACGGCGCTTCCGCCCGGACGAACCCGGGAGGGGTGTGGGGGAGACCGCGGTTCGCGCCCGGCCGTACCCGCGCGGTGCCGTGGCGCCGTGCGGAACCCGGACCGGGTTCGGGCCGCCCGGCCGGGGCGGGCCGCGAAGACCGGTACGGACAGGCCCTCAGCACCTTACTGCGCCGCCGTGCGGCGCACGAGCCGGGAATGTCACAGAACGGCGATAAGACAGTGATAGGCAGGGACCCATGAACGACGCGTCCCCGTACCGCCCGGACGGCTCCCGCTACGACACCATGCGCTATCGCCGCACCGGCCGCAGCGGACTGCTGCTCCCGGAGATCTCCCTGGGCCTGTGGCACAACTTCGGCGACGACAGGCCGCTGGACACCCAGCGGGCGATCCTGCGCCGCGCCTTCGACCTGGGCGTCACCCACTTCGACCTGGCCAACAACTACGGCCCGCCCCCCGGAGCGGCCGAGGCCGACTTCGGCCGCCTGCTCGCCCGGGACTTCCGCCCCTACCGCGACGAGCTGGTGATCTCCACCAAGGCGGGCTACCGGATGCACCCCGGCCCGTACGGCGAGTGGGGATCGCGCAAGTACCTGCTGTCCTCCCTGGACGCCTCGCTGAGGCGGACGGGCCTGGAGTACGTCGACGTCTTCTACTCCCACCGCCACGACCCCGACACGCCCCTGGAGGAGACGATGGGCGCGCTGGCGTCCGCCGTCCACCAGGGCAAGGCGCTGTACGTGGGCGTCTCCTCCTACAGCGCGCGGCGCACGCGCGAGGCGGCGCGGATCCTGCGCGAGATGGGGGTGCGGCCGCTGATCCACCAGCCGTCCTACTCCATGATCAACCGCTGGACGGAGGACGACCGCCTGCTGGACACCCTGGAGGCGGAGGGCATGGGCTGCATCTCCTTCGCCCCGCTGGCCCAGGGGCTGCTCACCGACAAGTACCTGGGCGGCGTCCCGGAGGACTCCCGCGCGGCCCGGGGCACCTCCCTGGACCCGGGCCTGCTGACGCAGGAGGTCGTCGGGCGGCTGCGCGCCCTGGACGCCGTCGCCGGGCGGCGCGGCCAGACCCTGGCCCAGCTCGCGCTGAGCTGGGTGCTGCGGGATCCGCGGATGACGTCGGCGCTGATCGGCGCGAGCAGTGTGGCACAGCTGGAGGCGAACGTGGCGGCGGTGCGGGGCCCGGAGCTGACCGACGAGGAGCTGGCGGAGATCGACGCGTACGCCGTCTCGGCGCCCGGTGCGAACATCTGGGCCCTCAGCAGCGAGAGCTGAGGGCCGGCCGCGGCGCCCCGGGGCGCCGCGGCCGGGGGCCGGAAAGGGGGCGCCTGGGCGGGCCCGGAGCGGGCGGGAACGGGAAGCGGGCCGGTCCGTGGGGGGGGGATACGGACCGGCCCGAGGGGGTTTCCACCATAGCCCCTGCCGCGCCGTACCGCGCGCACCCGCGGCCCCATTCACACGGTCAGTCCCCCCGCCAGCAGTCCCACGAGGGCCCCCGCCACCATGAACGGACCGAACGGCATGGCCGTCTTGCGACTCGCCCGCCGGGCGAGGACCAGCGACATCCCGTAGACCGCGCCGAACAGGAAGCCCGCGAACGCTCCGCCCAGGAGCACGCCCCAGCCGTACCACCCAAGGGCTACCCCCACCGGGATCGCCAGCTTGACGTCCCCGAAGCCCATGCCGCGCGGATTGACCAGGAACAGCACCAGGTACGCCCCGCCCAGCGCCGCCCCGCCCAGCAGGGCGCGCACCCAGCTGCCGCCCGCCCCGGGCAGCAGGGCAGCGACACCGAGCAGGACGGCGCTGCACGCGGCGAGCGGCAGGGTCACCACGTCCGGCAGCCGGTGGACCCTGCGGTCCACGACCGCCAGCAGCACCGCGCACGGCACCAGCAGCAGCCACACGCCCAGCTCCGGCCGCCCCCCGACGGCCGCAGCCACCAGCGCGCACGCCGCCGCCGTGACGGCGGCCGCCGGTGCGGCACCCGGCCCGTACAGCCCGTCCCGCCCGCTCCCGCACTCCCCGCACCGGGCGGGCCCGAGCCATCCCGGCAGCCTGTGCCCGGCGGGGCAGTGCGCGCGCCACGGCGTTCCCGCCTCGACGGCGAGCCGGTAGGCGGCACGTGGCACGAGCAGCCCGGCGGCGGTGCCGTAGACGGCGGCGAGAACGATCAGTGTGAGGCGCACGCGGCGAGCGTACGGCGGACGGCCGCACCGGGCATGGGCCCTGGGGCCCATGCCCGGGCCCATCTCCTGTCCCGTGCCCGCTCCTTCTGGTAGAACGGCGCTGCGCGGACTGCGGGGAACGGACGGCACAAGCAGGTGAGCTGCGCGGACGGACGGACGGGCGGCGCGGCAGGGAGGCCGGACATGGGGCGCTGGCAGGACGGCAGGGGCACGCTGTGCGTGGCGGAGGAGGGCACGGCGGACCGGGCGGACCGGGCCGGTGTGCCGGTGGAGATCGCCGCCTCCTACCGGGCCCGCACCCGCGGCCTGCTGGGGCGCGACGGCATCGCCGGGGCGCTGCTGCTGACCCCGGCCAACAGCGTGCACACCTTCCGGATGCGGTTCGCGATCGACGTCGCCTACCTCGACCGCCGGCTGAACGTCCTGGCCGTACGGACGATGCGGCCCGGCCGCCTCGGCCTCCCGAGGCCGCGCGCACGCCACGTACTGGAGGCCGAGGCGGGAGCCATGGCGCGCTGGGGGCTGCGGCCGGGCGTGCGGGTGACGCTGGAGGCGTGACGCCGGGCGCCCGCGCCGCCGGTCAGCGCCGGGAGTCCATCACCAGGTCGGCCGCCATCCCGGCGGCGCATCCCGCCAGTGTGGCCGCGCCGGACAGCGCGATCCCCTGGCCCGACATGTCCGTCCGCGAACCGATCATCAGCAGGCTCGCGCCGTACGCCACCAGGGGTACGGTCAGCGCGGCCGTCAGATGCGCGGCGGGCGAGCCCCGGAAGGGCTCGCGGTGCAGTCGCGCGGCGGCGAGGGTGGCCAGCGCGACGCACAGGGCGGCGGGTATGTGGAACAGCGCCATGCGCCAGCCGAACGACTCGACGCGCTCCGGGGTGACGGCGTACTCGCCGAGCGTCCGGTCGACGAGCGACTGCGCCACCAGCAGGACCACGATCCCCGCCGCCCACGACCGGAGCACCGCCGGCAGCGCGGACCCCGCTGCCCCGCCGTCCCCGCGCGCCGGCGCGCCGTACGGGTGGCCGGCCCCGCTCCTGTGTCCGCCACCGAAATCCATGCCCAACCGCCTTACCGTCGTCGTGTACACCCCCCTCGCCGCACGACGCTAGGGCGTATCCGACGGCCGGCCATGAGCCCGCGGGCCCAAGCCCGGGCCCAACCCGGGCGCGGGTCCAACCCGGGCGCGGGTCCGGGCCCGGGCGCTCCTCAGAACTTCGGCCGGTCCATGGGCAGCGGCAGGGGCGCCAGCGCCCCGGTCCCGCGCAGGGCCTCGTTCACCGAGAGCACCAGGTCCGTCCCCGGCGCCTCCCCGTCCGGGCCGGACAGGTCCACGACCACCCCGCCGTGCGCCACGGGCAGCCTCCTGCCCGGCAGGTCGCCGGGGACGAGGGCCGCGCGCCCGGCGGAGAGGTGGACGGCCCGGCCGCACCGGGGACTGGAGTTGTCCAGGCCGAAGGCGTCCCGGACCGCGGACATCAGGGCGCGGTCGGCGAAGTCCCCCCAGTCGGTGTCCCAGGCGTCGGCGAGGGCGGCCAGCGCGTGCGGCAGCCGGCCGATCAGCGGATCGTCCTCGTCCGTCTCCCCGGAGCGCAGCTTCAGCACCACGCTCTGCGGGACGCCGTCGGCGACACCGCCCGCCGAGACCCCGATCTCGGCCTTCGGCCTCCCCTCGCGCCGCGTCCACACACTGGTCCGGTATCCGACGGGATACGCGTCGAGGTCCGGGTCGCTGCGGACGATGTACGCCGCGAACCCCTCCGGGTCGAGCGCGGCCCGCGGGGAATCGGCCCCGGTCCCGGCGACCTCCCGCCAGTCGGAGAAGACCTCCTCGTCGACCTCCTTCAGCCGCCCCAGGAAGTCCAGCCAGCGGTCGGCCAGTTCGCGCGGGCTCTCCTTCCTCGGTCCCCAGAAGCCCCGTACCGTGACATTGATCATGGTTTCGGTCCTATTTCCTCACGGGCGTGTGGACGACCTTCACGTTAATACCCGCGTCCTCGAATGCCTCCTGCGCGGCCTCGGCGGCGCTCTTGTTGGAGAAGTGCCACTCCACGGGTTTCCCGCCGGCGGCGTTGACCTGGCTCTGGGCCTGCTTGATCCACCGGTCCCGGACGTCCTGGGGGAGTTCGCCGTCCTTCACGTACTTCCCGTAGCCGAACTTCGCCTCCAGGTACGTCTGCCGCTGGGAGTCCCAGCCGTCGAACTCGACGTCCCGGCCGCCCTTGGGGTTCTTGACGAGGTACTCCTTGCCCCGCTTCACCCCCGACACCTGCTCCTGGTACCGGATCCACCGCTCGGCGGCCGCGGAGTTCGCGGCCCGCTTCCTCGAACCCCACGCGCCGTCGCCCTTGTCCTTGGAGCCGAGCCTGGGATTCTTCAGGTTCTTGTGCCAGGACGGCTTCGGCCACTTCCGGTGGTCGCCGGGCTTGTCGGTTCCGGGCTTCTTGACCGGGCAGTTGTGGACGAGGGCCGCGGCGGAGCCCACCTCCACGTAGTAGGTGTGGATGTCCTCGATGGACAGGTCGTGGGTGCGCTGCCGCCGCTCGTAGCGCTCGACCTCCACCACCCGCAGAGCCGCTCCCCCGGGAGTGCGCAGCTCGTCCCCGGGCCGGATCCCGCCCGCCTCCGCCCAACGGGCCTCGTCCGCCAGCCAGAACGGATGGGTGTCGGTCGCCGTCAGCGTGGCCGCACGCCCCCCGACCAGCACCGTCAGCCGGGTGAAGTCCTTGTCGTCCTCGGTCGTGATCGTCCCCGCCACCGGCCGGACCGTGGTCAGCCCCCGGTACGGATCGGTGACCGTCACCAGCTCCCCGGCCCGCACCTCCTCGATCGGCCGACGGCTCCCGTCCGCCAGCAACACCGGCGTACCCGGCGGAAAACTGTGGTCGCAGGCGTCCTCGGCGTTCTTCAGCCGCTGCCGGGCCTTCTTGAGCCTCCCGGACTTGTCGATGATCCCCTTGAGGCCGTCGTAGAGGTCACCGCCGTGCTTCCTGATCTTCCTGACGAGCTCGGCGGCCTTCTTCCACTTCCACGGCGCCCCGTACTTCGCCGCCAGCTTCCCCACCGCACCGCCGATCAACGACGTCAGCACATTGATCAGCGTCTCCGTACACGCCGCACCGTCCCCCTCGGTGATGCAGTCCAGCGCATCGGTGATCCCCAACTCCTCGGCGAGGATCTTCGCCAGCTCCTTCGCCGCCTCCTTCGCCTTCTCCTCGTCCCCCTCCAGCGCCTCCTCGAGGTCCTGGACCTGCTTCAGGGCCTCCTGGTACTCCTTGTCCTCCGGGGAGTCGGGCAGTTCGCCCTCCGAGTAGGGCTCGTCCGCGGCGGCCTGATCGGCGTCGGGATCGTCGCCGGTGTAGCCGTCGTCCCCGCCGGGGTCGCCGGTGGGGTCTCCGGTGGGGTCTCCGCCGTCGGGGCCGTCGGCGACGGGCTGCTCACCGGCGGAACCGCACTGCCCGCCCACGACCCGGCAGATCTTCGCACCGACCGACTGCCCCAGCTCGGTGGTCACCCCCGCCGCCACCAGACCACCGACGATCGCGACCACCACCACGACCATCCCGACGTACTCCGTCGAGGTCTGACCACCCTCCGAACACCGCAACCGCAGCATCCGCGCCAGGGAGAAGCCCCTGGGACGCCGCCGCAGGGCCCTCCGCTCCCGTGCCAGGGCGAACCAGGAGCGCGCACGCGGCGTCGAGAGCAGCGCCACCACCAGCAGCGGCAGGAGGATGTGGAGCGGCCCCCACCACAGGCCGTCCCCGGTGTTCTGCCACGCCCGGACCAGCACCCAGGCCTGGACGGGGAAGACGCCCGCCCACGCCCGGCGTCCGGCCGTCCGCATCCCGCCGGCCAGCAGGACCCCGGCCACCCCGGGCGCCAGGGCGTACACCGCCTCCCGGCCCGCCGCACCGGCTGCCGCGTCAGCGACCGACAGGCCGAGCAGCGCCAGGAGCACGAGCCTCGCCGCGACCACCGCGCTCGGCATCGGTGTGCGCCCGGCGTACCCATGGTCCGAAGGCGCTGAGGATACGAGTCCCGACATACCGGGGAGGCTATTGAGCAACCCCCGGGGAGGCATGGGCCCGGGGGCCCAAAACCGGGCCCAACTCCCTTTACGGCAGGCGGTTTTGCCAAGCACCAGCCGGCCCCGGGGACACTGCCGTGCTCACCGTCGCCCCCGGCCGTCCCCGTCCCCGTCCCCGGGCAGGCCCTCCGGCCGGCGATCCGGCCGGCCGCCACAGCTTGCGGGAGCCGCCCTCACCCCACGCGCCGCAGCCCTTCGGGGGTGATGGCCAGCCACCACAGGGCGCCGAACGGTTCCCAGCCGACCGACTCGCAGCCGTCGGCGAACCGCCGCACCTGCTCCCCCACCGGGGAGCTCCACGCCTCGAAGCCGCTCTCGCCCAGGTCTCCGAGTTCCATCAGGTGCTCCTCCAGCAGGACCCCCAGCAGAGCGACGGCGACCTGTCTGAAGTCCTCCCCCGACCGTTTCGCCTCCTCCCGGGCGTGCCAGAGCAGCATGTCGACCGGAATCCAGTCGTCGACCGCTTCGGCCAGTACGCGGTCCACGAGCCCGGCGCGGCCACCGGCCTCGCCCTTCTCGTCAGCTCCCATGGTCTATGTGCACCTTCTTCGGCTTCTGCCCCGGTGGGAAGATGTCGATCGTCTCACCACCGGACGCCGAGGTCTTCCGCCACTGGATGACCGTGCCGTCCTCCAGCCTGTAGACGTCCGGGATCTTCTCACCGCGCGGGGGGAGCTTCTCGGCGCCCTTCGTCCACTCGTCGAAGTGCTTCCGGAGCTCGCCGACGTCCTTGACCACCTTGACCGACCCCTTCTGCTTGCCGTCCGGCAGCTTGTCGAAGGACTCGCTCCAACTGCAGTTGTGGACCAGGGCGTTCTCGGTCCCGACGCCCACGTAGTAGGTGTGGATGTCCTCGATGGACAGGTCGTGGGTGCGCTGCCGCCGCTCGTAGCGCTCGACCTCCACCACCCGCAGAGCCGCTCCCCCGGGAGTGCGCAGCTCGTCCCCGGGCCGGATCCCGCCCGCCTCCGCCCAACGGGCCTCGTCCGCCAGCCAGAACGGATGGGTGTCGGTCGCCGTCAGCGTGGCCGCACGCCCCCCGACCAGCACCGTCAGCCGGGTGAAGTCCTTGTCGTCCTCGGTCGTGATCGTCCCCGCCACCGGCCGGACCGTGGTCAGCCCCCGGTACGGATCGGTGACCGTCACCAGCTCCCCGGCCCGCACCTCCTCGATCGGCCGACGGCTCCCGTCCGCCAGCAACACCGGCGTACCCGGCGGAAAACTGTGGTTCCTGCAGGCCACGGGCTTCCTCGTACCGGGCTCGCCGGGCTTCCTGTCCCTGTCCGGGAGCTTCTTCCCCAGCTCCTCGACCTTGTCCTCGAGCCGGTCGACCTTCTTCGAGCCGTCGATGATCCCCTTGAGGCCGTCGTAGAGGTCACCGCCGTGCTTCCTGATCTTCCTGACGAGCTCGGCGGCCTTCTTCCACTTCCACGGCGCCCCGTACTTCGCCGCCAGCTTCCCCACCGCACCGCCGATCAACGACGTCAGCACATTGATCAGCGTCTCCGTACACGCCGCACCGTCCCCCTCGGTGATGCAGTCCAGCGCATCGGTGATCCCCAACTCCTCGGCGAGGATCTTCGCCAGCTCCTTCGCCGCCTCCTTCGCCTTCTCCTCGTCCCCCTCCAGCGCCTTCCTGGCGGCCTCCAGGTCCCTGACCGCCTGCTCGTACTCCTTCTCCTCCCGGGTCCTGGTGTCACCGGCCGGCGCCTGACCGCCGTCGGGGCCGTCGGCGACGGGCTGCTGCCCGCCGTCCCCGCCGTCGGCGGAACCGCACTGCCCGCCCACGACCCGGCAGATCTTCGCACCGACCGACTGCCCCAGCTCGGTGGTCACCCCCGCCGCCACCAGACCACCGACGATCGCGACCACCACCACGACCATCCCGACGTACTCCGTCGAGGTCTGACCACCCTCCGAACACCGCAACCGCAGCATCCGCGCCGGGGAGAAGCCCCTGGGACGCCGCCGCGTCCGTGCCCTCCACCCCCGCATGTCCCGCCCCCGTTCGTTCCCCGCCGCCTTCCGCCCCGCTCTACCGCTTCGGCGTCTCGAACTTCTCGAGCTTCTCGACCTGGGCGGTGACCACCGACTGCGGGATCCCGGGCTCGGCGAAGTCCATCAGGTTCATCGAGTAGAAGATCGCCACACTGGAGCCCGAGCGGACCGCCTTGAACAGCAGCGGCACCCTGTCGCCCTCGAAGTCGCCGTCCACCTGATAGGCCAGGGCGTCGTCGGCGCCGGTGGGGGCGGTGAGCTCCCTGACGCCGGAGTACCTGCTGGTGTCGCCACCGGTCTTGGTGGTGAAGCCGCCCGCACACGCCTTGACCGCCTTGCGCAGCCCCTCCATCAGGCGGTTCGCGGACTCCTGCTCGTACGCCCCGAGCATCTCGAAGAGGATCAGCCCGCCGGCCTCCTCGTCCTTGGACGTGGTGATGAACTGCCGGTAGACCATCTCGGCCGGCTCCGGCTGGGGCACGCCCCCGATCACCGAGGCGATCGGCTGGCACTCGGCCCGGTCGGCCTTCTCCCGGCCCGCGCCGGAGACCTCCTCCTTCGAGGGCGTCTTGACGGTGTAGCCGGACACGTCCGCCGTCCTCAGCGCCGCCTTCTCCAGCTCTTCCCGGGACAGGGTCCTCGCCGGCTCCGCCGGGGTGGTCCGCGCCGGGGTCGGGGCGGCGGACGAAGAGGTGCCGGTCTGCCCGGGTTCCTTCACGTCCTCCCCGTCCGCGGCCCCCGAACCGGAGCCGCCGCAGGCGGAGGCGAAGCCGAGCGCCAGCACGGCGGCGGCAGCGGGCAGGAGACGGGAGATGTGTGTCTTCACGGTGACGGTGCTCCTGTGCACATGGGCTTCACGGCGGCGGGGCGGGGGCGCGGGCGGTGAAAGGGGCGGTACGCCCGGACCGGTCCGCCGGTACGGCGACCGGTCCGGATCCGTGGAGGGTGCGACACCGGCCGCGGGCGGGCCGGCCGTGGAATCAGTCGCCGCGCGGGAAGGAGATCTCCACCCGGCGGTTCTTCTTCCTCCCCTCCTCCGTGGAGTTGTCGGCGATCGGGTTGTCCTCGCTGTATCCGCGGATGTTGAACGTGATGCCCGAGCCGAGGTCCTTCAGCAGTTGCTTGTGCACCGCCTCGGCGCGCTTCTTGGACAGGACCTTGCCGTGCTCGTACGAGCCGAGGTTGTCCGTGTACCCGAAGACGTTCACCTCCGTGGCACCCTGCTCCTCGATCTCCTCGGCGATGCCCCTGATCCTGTCGTTCGCCTCGGAGCTGAGCTTGGCGCTGTCCCTGCCGAAGAGCACTTCGGCCTGGAGCGTGAACTTGGTGTTGGACGGTGAGTCCTCCCGCTGCTCCTCGCCGGCCTCGTCACCGACGATCTGCTTGATCTCCAGGACCTTGGGCTCTGCGAGGGTTCCTCCGTCGCCCAACATGAGATCGGGATCGCCCGCGTCGATCTCGCCCTCGAACACCGAGCCGGCCGAAGGTGTCGGATCGTCGGCGAGTGCGGTGGGTACGGTGGCGACGCTCAGGCCGGCAGCGAGTACGGCCGAGCACGTCAGCGTGACGGCGTGCCGATGTGCTCTCACGAGAGCAGCGGTACGGGTGATCATCATCGTGTCACTCACCCGTGATCTCAAGGGTGGCGTTCTGGAAGGTCGGGATCTGGAGGTCCACCTCGGCGGTGCTCTCCGGCGGCGCGGGGAACTGCATGAAGACGTTCTGCTCGGAGTTCGCCTTGACAGTGCCGATCTTCATCGTGGCCAACGGACGGTTCTCCGTGTCACGCAGGACGTAGTAACGCTTCTTCTCCGCCTTGTCGACAAGAGTGGCGCCAGCCAGAGAACCGCCAGCGGCTCTGATCAGTTCCAGTTCCGGCCCCGTCCAGCGGGTAGCACCAACGAAATCCTCGTCCGACGTGTTCTTGAGTACTCCATTGACTGTGACGAACCCTCCGGAGTCTCTGACCACGGAGTTGATATCAAGGACAATGCTCTCCGGCCCCTTGACCGAGACGATGACCTCACTGTCGTCCGCAACCCTGCCCTTTCCTCCCGTTCCGCCCTCTTGGGAGTCGGCAGTCCGCCCGGCCGAGGGCTTGTCCGTCGTCTTGTCTCCACCACCGTCTTCACCTCCTCCACAACCGGCCAGCGTGAAGGCCAGAGTCAGCGATGCCGTGATAGCCACCGCTGTCCGACGGATTCGGGGGATCTGCCACCTGATCATTAATACTGGTCCTCTGCTCATGGATCGCATTGTCGGTCAGCCTGAAAGCCGAACGGTGAAGAGGTCCGCCGCGTCGGGGAAGAAGTCCAGGTTCTCGGGGTCGATGAACCGGTCCCTTCCGTCGCACGTCAGTCTGCCGGGGAAGACGGGCTTGTCGTTGCCGCCCCCGTTGTCCGGGTCCTCTCCGTCCTCCGGTTTCTCCTCGTCGGGCCTGAAGGTGCAGCGCGGCTCGATGACCGCGGTGGCCTCCGCCGTCATGTGGATGTTCTCCGTGCCCGGGACGACGGTCTTCCCGAGTGGCTCCTGAGTCCTCACCTTCACGGTGAAGCCCAGCCGTCCGTCGGCCAGACGACGGCAGCCGTCCGGGGACACGTCGGACTCGTTCCGCGCCGCGAAACGCCGGGCCTCCTGGCAGGCGCCGTACGTTCCGAACCCCTTGCCGTTGAGGAGATCGCTCCAGTTGCGGGGATTCAGGACCGAGGCGAGCAGACCCCGGCGGAGCTGGTCCCGTGCGTCCTGGGCAGCGGCCAGGGCGGCGGCGTCGGCCGCCGACTGAGCCCCGCTGCGGGAGGCGGATGCCTGACCGACCACGAAATACGCGAGCGCGAGGAAGAGCAGGCTCGCCACCACCGTGATGTAGATGGGGACGGCCTGCCCTGCCTCGCGGCGCTTCCGAGCAGTCACAGACCCAGTCAGCCGGCTGTGCCGACAACCTCCCTGATCTTGTTGCCGATGGTCTCGCCGATGTCCGTCATACTCGCCACCACGGCGATGATCGCGATGATCGCGACCAGCATGCCGATGTACTCGACCGCGGTCTGGCCCTTGTCGCCCCGGCGGGCGATGGCCTCGACGGTGGTCTCGGCCCAGCCGTTCACGCGGATCCTGGTGTCGGTCGCCAGCTTCAGAGCGGTGTTCTTCATGGTGTTCCCCTCCAAGTCCGGTCGACCGGTCGACGGCCGACGGATAGGTCTCTGCGGTGCCGCAGGCGTCTCCGGCCTCCTCCCGGCCGGTCTCGCCTGCGACATGGGGAACGTACGCCGGAACACCACCGGCCCGCATGGGTCCGTGGGCCCAAGTGCGGGCCCAAAACCGGAGTCCGGCCTCCTTCGCCGCTGCCCGGGCTCCGGGGTCCGCCATGTGGTCAGCCACGGCCGCCCGCCCCCCTTCGCGCCGTGCCCAGCCAGACCGCGATGGCCTCGCTGCGGCTTCCGGCGTGCAGTTTGGCGAAGATCCGGTTGATGTGGTTCTTGACCGTCTTCTCGCTGATGAAGCAGGCGGCGGCGATCTGCGGATTGGCCATGCCGGATGCGATCAGCTCCATCACCTCCGCCTCCCTGCCGCTCAGGCCGAACCGCTCCGCCCCGGAAGCCCCCGGGACAGGAACAGACTGTGCCACATGAGATTGCTTGTGCGAAGTACTTCGGAATGAATGTGGCGCATCAGATGCCGAACCCCCTTCGGACAAGCGCAGTTGATTCGTCGAGTGACGGGGGATTTGCTCAGAATCATCGTGTGCGGTCGCACGTATCCGTCCCGGAACCGCGGGCCGGTAGCCGGAGCCGGTGAAGGCCGTGCCGAGCCCCTCGGGCAGCGGCTGCCCCGGAGCGGCCGCCGCGCCGCCGCGCAGGCCCGCCAGGAGCGCGTTGGAGGCCGTGGACGTGAAGTGGGCCCGGCCCTCCCTGGTGTCGCGGACGGCCGCGACCAACTGGTCGGCGGTGAACTCCCCGTGGACCAGATAGCCTCCGGCCCCCAGCCGCAGCGCCTCGTGGACGACCTCGCTCTCGCGGCTGTACGTCAGCATCAGCACGGGTGCCAGGCGGACCAGGTGCGGCAGGGCCGAGATGCCGTCGACGCCCGGCATGCGGACGTCCAGCAGCACCACGTCGGGCCGGTGCCGCCGGGTGGCCTCGTACGCCTCACGGCCGTCGGCCGCCTCGGCGACCACCCGGATGTCGTCGCGCCCCTGGAGCAGCACGGTCAGGCCCGCCCGCACGACCGGGTTGTCGTCGGCGACGACGATCCGCAATGGTGCGGCGGCGGGCGCCGGGGGCAGGGGCGGGAGCGGGCAGTTCTCGGGTGCCGCCGCCGGCGGGGGCGCGGGGGCGCGGTCCGGGGTGTTCCCCGGCCGGGGGTGGTCGGTGCCGTACGGGGACTCGGGGCAGTGCCGTCCCGGAGCGGGGGGAACGTCGTCCGGCATGGTGCGGCCTCCTCTCGGGTGTGGGGGCGGGAAACGGTCGGTCAGGAATGGATGTACCGGTGCCGCTGTGCGACGGCGGCCAGGCCCTCCGGGAGCAGGGCGGCCATCGGGAGGTCGAGGCGCACCTCGGTTCCGCGGGCCGCCCTCCCCCTGCCGATGCGGATGCGCGCGCCGATCCCCGCGGCGCGCTCCACCATGCCGACGAGGCCGAAGTGCCCGGCGCGCCTGAGCTGTTCGAGGTCCGTGCCCGCGGGCAGGCCGTGTCCGTCGTCGTAGACGCTGACGCGCAGCGAGTCGTCGACGACCCCGATCGAGACGTCGACGCGGGTGGGGTGCGCGTGCCGGTACGCGTTCTCCATGGCCTCGGAGGCGATGGTCAGCACCTGTCCGGCCACCGCCTGGGGGACCGCCGGCACGGGGGTGCCGTTCAGCGGGCGGAAGGCGGCCTCCAGGCCCGTCCGGCGTGCGAAGTCCGCCGTGCGGGCGGACAGTTCGCCGGCGATGTCCACCCCGCCGTCCAGGCCCGACTCGCGTCGCAGGTCGGACAGCAGTTCCCGGGATTCCACCGCGGCGCGGCGCGCGGAGCGGGCGACGAGCTCGGCCTGCCGTCTGAGGGTGTCGGGGTCCAGGCGGTGGGCGGAGCCGGCCAGTCCGTCCGCCGCCAGGGCGAGGCCGTGGAGGGTCTTGGCGACGGAGTCGTGCATCTCGCGGGCCAGCCGGGCGCGTTCGCCCGCGACCGCCTCGTTGACGGCCAGTCTGGACTGCATCTCCAGCAGGGCTTCGGTGGCGCTGCCGAAGCGCAGCATCAGCCCTCGCAGCGTGACTCCCACCGCGCCCGCGAGGACGCAGACCCCGGGCAGGAAGGCGGTGGCGGCGAGCGACGCGCCGAGCATGCCGTTGCCGGCGTACGCGACGGCCACGATCAGCAGGGTGAGGGCGGTGAAGAAGCCCGCGCCCCGCCACCCGTACACCAGTCCGGCGAGCAGCGGGGTGCAGATCGTGACGTAGCTCAGCGGACTCGCCGGTGTGGCCGTGAACAGCAGGAGGGCTCCGAAACCGGCGTCGACGCCGAGGAGCGCGGGGTGCCGGAGCAGCAGGGGGCCGAAGCGCTCCCAGTCCCGGAAGAGCAGGTAGGAGCCCATGAAGGTGAACACGATCGCCGCGCCGACCAGCCAGGTGGGCCATCCCGGGCCCGTGCCGCTCAGTGCGAAGGGGGTGGTCAGCACGATCATGCCCAGCCGGAAGCCGAAGACCTGGCGGCACAGCGCCTGGAGCGCGCTGAGCTGGATCCTGAGCGTGGGCGCGGCCGCCGGCTCCTCCCGCGGCGCGGTACCGCCGCCCGCGGTGGCGGCTCCCGGCGGCCCCGCCGGAGTGAACGGCATCGGCACGGTTCCCCCTCTCACTGGTCGGCGGCCTGGCGGCGCGTGCGTCTACAGGCCGGTGCCGGTGCCGAGGAACATCCCCGTGCCCAGCAGCAGGATGGTGGCGGGCACCATGAGCATGGTGACGATGGACGTGGCCTTGGGCACGGCCTTGGCGGCTTCCCGGCGGGCGTTCTGGGCGTCGGTGCGCCGCATGTCGTTGGCGATCTGGATGAGCGTCTCGACGATCGGGGCGCCCAGTTCCTCGCCCTGCTGGAGCGCCGTGACGAACTGGGCGACCTGTTCGGAGTCGTTGCGTCTGCGCAGTTCGTCGAACGCCTGCCGTCGGCTGACCCCCATGTCCATCTGGCGCAGGGTGATGCGGACCTCGTCGGCCCAGGGGCCCTGGTACTTGTCGGCCGTGCGCTCCAGTGCCTGGCGGAAGCCGAGTCCGGCGGAGACCACGACGGCGAGTACGTCGAGGAAGTCCGGGAGGGTGCGGTCGATGGCCTTGCGGCGCTCCCGGATGGCCGACCAGATGCCGACCTCGACCCAGAAGACGCCGAAGGCGATCATGCCGACGGCGAGGACGGTGTGCCCGTTCACCAGCATGGCCAGGGCGCCCAGCCCGCCGAGGAAGCCGTAGACGGCACGGCGGGCCGCGTAGCGGTCGATGGTCAGGCCGCCGGGGTTGCCCGCCATGTCGATCCTCTTGCGGACCTTGTTGACCCGGTCGGGGCCCATCATGCGCAGCACCATGGGCGCGTAGCGCATGCCCATGCGGTCGATGCCGGACCCCACGGCGCCGGTCCGTGTGGAGCCGACCTCCAGCGCGATGGCGAGGTCCCCGGGGAGCTTGGCCTCGGAGCGGTAGAGCCGTATGCCGGCGATGGCTCCGTAGACGCAGAGGCCGATGACGGCGGCGAGGAGGATTCCCATGTGTCCGTCTCCTCTCAGACTTCGATCTTGCCCAGGCGGCGGACGAGGAAGAACCCGATGCCGTACAGGGCCATCGCGACGATCAGCGCTCCCTGGCCCAGCGGGGAGGCCGTGATCTTGTCGAGGGCGCCGTCCCAGATGTTGTCCATCAGCAGCATGGATCCCAGGCCCATCGCGGGGACGATGTAGGCGGTGCCGGTGACCTGCGACAGCTGGGTCCTGACCTCGCGCCGGGTCTCCTTGCGGTCCTCCAGGGTCTGGGTGAGGTTGTGCAGGGAGCTGACGAGCGTGCCGCCCGCCCTGTTGGACAGCACGAGCGTGGTGACCAGGACGGCCAGTTCGCGGGAGGGCAGGCGTTCGGCGAGTTCGCCGAGCGCGTCGTCGAGGGTGTGGCCGACGGCGAGCCGGTCGGCCACCCGGCTCAGTTCCTCGCCGGCCGGGTCCTCCAGTTCCTCGGCGGCCATGGTGATGGCGGTGCGGAGCGCCAGTCCCGCCTGTGTGGCGTTGGCCAGGACGCGGGTGAGTTCGGGGAGCTGGCCGATGAACCGCTCGGTGCGCTTCTGCCGCTGCCAGTTGAGGAAGGTGAAGGAGCCCCACAGGGCGACGGCGGCCGCGATGGGGCCGAAGAAGGGCGCGAGCAGGGCGGAGGCGATCAGCCACAGGCCGATGACGGAACCGACCATGTAGACGAAGAACTCGCCCGGGGTCAGGTCGAGGCCGGTGGCCGCGAGCCTGAGTTCGATCCTCCTGCCGAACCGGGTGCCGCGCAGCCGCCGGTCGACGCCCTGGAAGTTGCGCCGACGGCCGGACGTCTGCGTCTGCCCGGTGTGGGAGAGCCGGTCGATCAGCTCGGCGTGCTGCGCTTTTCCCGAGGCGTACGCGTGCACACCCGTGACCGCGAGCACGCAGCACAGCAGCGTGACGCCGATCGTCAGCAGTGCGAGATTGTCCATGTCCGGTGCGGGCTTCCTCGGTGTCGGGCGGCGGGATCGGGCGGCGGGGCGGTACGGGTGGGCCGTGGTGGTGTCAGGCGGTGGTCCTGCGCGTGGCGAGCTGCTCGTCGCTGTCGGCGACTCCGAAGGCGGGCGGGACGGATTCGTTCTTCATGCGGAGGCGTTCGGCGACCCGGCGCGGCAGCGGGAAGTAGGAGAACTCCCCGTGGACCTTGCCGTCGCCGCCCATGGGCCGGGCGTCGAAGCGGCACACGGTGACGATCCTGTAGTCCTCCCGTCCGTGCGAGTCGACGACGGCGATCTCGCTGATCTTGCGGGAACCGTCGGCGTTGCGGGCGAGCTGGACGATGACGTCCACGGCGCTGTTGATCTGGTCCTTGATCGCGGCGAACGGGATCTCCACCTCGGACATGGACGCCAGGGTCTGCAGGCGCATCAGGGCGTCCTCGGCGCTGTTGGCGTGGACCGTCGCGAGGGAACCGTCGTGGCCGGTGGACATCGCCTGGAGCATGTCGAGCGTCTCCCCGCCGCGGACCTCGCCGACGATGATCCGGTCGGGGCGCATGCGCAGGGAGTTGCGGACCAGGTCGCGGATGGTGATCCGGCCCTTGCCCTCGACGTTCGCGGGCCGGCTCTCCAGCGTGATCACATGGGTCTGCTGGAGCTGGAGCTCCGCCGAGTCCTCGATGGTGATGATGCGCTCCCCCTCCGGGATCAGCCCGGAGAGCGCGTTGAGCAGCGTGGTCTTCCCGGTGCCGGTGGCTCCGGAGACGATCACGTTGAACTTGGCCCGGACCAGTCCGGCGAGCAGCATCGTCATGTGCTCGTCGAGGGAGCCGAGCCCGATCATCTCCTGCAGGGTGTAGGCCCTGGGGAAGCGCCTGATGGTCAGGGTCGCGCCCGAGAGCGCGAGCGGCGGGATGATCACGTTGACGCGCTCGCCGGAGGGCAGCCGGGCGTCGACCATCGGATTGGCCTCGTCGACGCGGCGGTTGACGGTGGAGACGATGCGCTCGATGGTCTGCATCAGCTGCTCGTGGGAGGCGAAGCGCATCGGGAGGAGTTCCAGGCGGCCGCCTCGCTCCACGAAGATCTGGTCGGGGCCGTTCACCATGATCTCGCTGATGGAGGCGTCCTCCAGGAGCGGTTCCAGGATGCCGAGGCCGAGCGCCTCGTCCACGACGCGGCGGATGAGCATGGCGCGCTCGTGGGTGGAGAGGACGGGGCCCTCCCGGCTGATGATGTGCCCCAGCACTCGCTCCAGCCGGACGCGGCGCTCCGTCGCCGCGAGGGAGGACATCTCGGCGAGGTCGATCTCCTCGAGCAGTTTGGCCCGGTAGACCGCGACGAGGTGACTCTCCTCCTGCTGGTTGGAGGGCGCCTCGGGGGCGTTGATGCGTGCCCTCAGGCTCATGGTTTCAGTTCTCCTTCCGGTCCCCGCCGGCCGACGCCGCCGGCCGCCTCAGTCGCGGGGCATGGTGGTCGTCCGCTCCGTGTCGCCGAAGGAGACCCCCGGGATGATCGAGGGGATCCTGACCGTGGCGGTCACCTTCACCTCGTCGTGGGCGCCGGCCCACTGCCGGAACCGGGCGCCGTCCGCGAGCCAGTCGCTCATCGCCTCCCGGCCGGCCTGCGCGGGGGGCATCTCGGGGCGGTCGTGCGAGGCCATGCGGGCCGCGGCTCGGGACGCCGTGCCCGCCTGCTGGATCGTGTACGCGGCGAGGCCGAACTGGATCAGCGCCAGCCCGACCAGGATCAGGATGGGGAGCATGCCGATGTACTCGACCGCGACCTGTCCCCTGTCGGAGCGTCGTCTGCGCAGCACCATGTCTCAGTTCTCCTTCGCCGCCGCCGCGTTTCCGGTGACCGAGAAGGGGAAGTCGACGATCCCGGGGAAGAGGACGGGCACCTTGAGGGCGACCTCGGCCTTGACCAGGCCGGAGTCGACCCAGCATTCGGTCCTCGCCGACTTCCTCCAGTCGCCTTCCAGACCCTCCTTGCCCGCCCGCTCGCACGCCTCGCCCCGGCTCTCCCTGCGGAGGTCGGCCACGGCCGCCTGGTGCGCCGCCCTGTCGGCCGCGTCGCCGGCGAGGGTGTAGGTGTAGCCCAGCAGCGCGCACTGCCACAGCAGCACGAGGGTGGCGGTGATGATCGGCAGCATGCCGACGAACTCGACGGCCACCTGCCCCTGGTCGCCGCCGGTGCGTGAGCGCGCCGTGGTCCGGTCCTGGCCCGTCCCCGTGTCGACTTCCCCCATCAGCCGGTTCTCCCGCTCGGTTCGGTGGTGTCGTTGTCGTGGCGTCCGCCGCCGCGGCGGCGGCGCAGGCCGATCGATCCCCTGTCCCCGTACCTGCCGCCCTTGCCCTGCTGCGTCCTGGCCGCGTCGACCAGTCCGAGTTCCCCCGCCAGGGCCCACATCGCCTGCCTGACGGAGCCGCGGGAGTCCAGGTCCTGCACACGGCCGGAGTCGACCGCCGCCTGGAGTTCCTTGAAGCCGGCCGGGATCGCGCCGCGGGCGACCGGGGTGCCCACGATCCGCTGGACGAGCGGGGGCTGGATCTCGGTGTTGCGGGTGTGCCGGTTGACGACGGCCAGCGTCTCCTCCGCCTTGCGGATCTGCAGCCGGTCCCACAGCCGGATCATGCGCTTGGCCGCCCGGACGGCGACGACGTCAGGGGTGGTGACCAGCAACGCCGTGTCGGCCATCTCCACGGCCGCGGCGTTCGCCCCGTTCATCTGCGTGCCGCAGTCGACGACCACGACCTCGTACCGGGAGCGCAGCGCGCTGATGATCTGGCGGGCGGCGCGCTCGTCGACCTCCTCGCCGCGTTCGCCCTCGCCCGGGGCGAGGAGCAGGGCGAGGCCGGTGGGGTGGGAGAAGAGGGCGTCCTGGAGGACGCGCGGCGAGATGTCGGTGATGCTGGCCAGGTCCGCGATCGAGCGGCGGAACTGGACGTCGAGGTACGACGCCACGTCGCCCGCCTGGAGGTCCATGTCGACCAGCGCCACGCTCCTGCCGGAGGCGCGGGCGGCGAGCGCCAGCTGGACGGAGAGCAGGGTGGCGCCCACGCCGCCCTTGGCGCCGCTGACCGTGACCGCGGTGCCGCCGGGGCCGCTGAAGACCTCGCCCCCGGAGCCCAGGTGGCGCCGCACCCCCACGGCCCACTGGGCGGCGGCGGAGACCCGGGCGGAGAGTTCGTCGTACGACAGCGGCAGGCCGACCAGTCCGCGCGCGCCGGAGTCCATGGCGGCCGAGTACAGCCCGGGGCCGGCGTCCGCGCTGATCAGGATCACCCCGACCGCCGGGAAGCGCAGCGCGACCTCCCGGATCAGCTCCAGCGCGGGGACCGGCCCGATGCGCTCGTGGACGAGCACGACCTCGGGGAGGTCGCCCACCGACTCGCCGGCGAGTGCCGCGAGGGTGTCCAGGAGCAGGGTGGAGTCGCCGACCGGCTGGGCCGGCTCGGCGTCGGGAAGCTGGCTCAGCAGTGCGGAGACGGAGCGGGCCGCGTCGGCGTCGCCGACGGCCGGGAGGATTCTCGTGACCATCCGTTGTCTCACCTGTCTCCGACGAGGGTGTAGGTGCGTTCTTCCTCGGAGATGGTCGTGTCACTCCCGGGCGCGACGAGGGCGAGCCGGACGTTGACGGCGAAGGACTCGGCGAAGGCCACGCGCTGGGTGTCGAGGGTGTTGAGCGCGAAGGTGATCGGCACCGCCTCGGACTCGCGGTTGACCTCGTCGTTCCTGGTGATGGGGGTGAGCTCGCCGACGTCGATGACGCGGGCGTTGCTGACGATCACCCGGGAGATCTCGTTCTCCTTCTTGTCCTGGAAGGTCGCGTAGATGTTGACCGTGGAGCCTGGCCGGATCTTGCCCGCGACGCCGGTGGCCGCGTCGATCATGATGGCGATCTCCTGCTCGCCCTCCCGGAGTTCCGGCTGATCGGTGATCATGTCGCTCTGGAGGAGCGACCCCTTCTTCAGCGGATTGGTCGCGATCTTGCCGCTGAACTCGTCGGTCGCGGTGACCGCGGTCTTCGGCAGCCAGCGCCTGGGTATCCGCACCTTCTCCACGACGCTCTCGTCCAGGGCCCGGTAGGCCGGTACGTTCTTCGACAGGCGGTACGCCGTGACCTCCGGGCCGACCTTCGACTCCACGTCGCTGATCACCGACAGGACGCCCGCGAAGGCGGCGAAGGCGCACAGGACGGACAGCAGCAGCAGGATGACGCCGCGACGCTGGCGTGAGTTCATGGTTGCGGGCTACCTCGTTCGGGGACGTTGGCGTTGGGCGGTTCGTGCGGGCCGCGTGCGGCGGAGGCCACGGGCCTTCCGGTGCGGCCGGCGGCGGCGCGTCTCAGTGCGGCCGGCCGGAAGCGGAGGCCCCCTGACTGACGACGTCGGCGGGTCCGCTCCGGTTCTCCGGCGGTGTCACGGGTGAGGAGCAGAAGACACAGCGGTCGCCGATCAGTTCGAGACCGCACCAGCGGCACTCGTCGCGCCGCACCGAGCTGACGAGCTGGTAAAGGACGGACACGTCCGGGATGGACGCGGCGAACTCGACCAGTTTCCCGGTGCCCCACCAGCGCGGCGAGTCCGCCGGCAGCCGCGCCTCCTGGGTGCCCGTCACCCGCCACTGCGGGGCGAGTGTGCCGGTCACCCAGTCCGGGGAGAGCTGGGAGGCGGCGTAGGTGAGCCGGGTGGGGAACTCCGGGCCGGGCAGCGTGCCGCCGTCGCCGATCCGGACCAGCCGGGAGGCGGGGGCGGCAAGCACTCCGAACTGGGTGCCGGGCATCCAGGACTTGGCGTGCTCCTTGAGGCCGACCGGGACGTGGTCGAGCCTGGTGACGGAGTTCAGCAGCGCGCCGGCGTGGATGTAGTGCGCCAGCAGGCGCGCGGTGGCGCCGAGGACTCCGGGGCTGAAGCCGCAGGTGGACAGCTGGCGCATCTGGTGCACCAGGACGCCGGTCGCCAGCGGCGGCAGGTCCGTTCCCAGCAGGGCGATGCGGTCGCTCTCCAGCACCGAGCGAACGGTGTGCAGCCGCCGCACGAAGGGGGCGGGGAGGGAGGACTGGTACAGCACGACGACGTAGCCGTGCTGCTCGACGAGGACCTGCATCTCCGCGAGGGCGGCGTCCAGCGGCTGCCGGTCGGGAGGCGTCAGGACGTGCGCCGTCGGCGTGTGCGGATCCGGCGGTGGCAGCACCAGATCGGCGCTGGTGACAGCTATCGCGGTGGGCATCCGAGGTTCCCCGTTCAAAACTGCTCCGGCCTGCCGAGTTCTATACGGCTCGTCAACTCAGCAGCTTATCCGCGCCTTAAGCGGCAGAGAATACTCACCGAAGACCAGTGGGTGCGCTTCCACCGCTTCCCCGGGTCAAAGGCGGACACAAGGTGACGCAACGCCGCCCTGCCGACCGCTTCCCGCGCAGGGCCGCGGGGGAATTCCCCGGACTTCCGTTTTCGCCGGCCCACCGCGTGAAGCATAATCAGTTGAACCATGAATTTACACTGACGGTAACATCGATCACCCCCGGTACCGATCCGGTCCGATAAAAGGCCAGGTCCCTGACCCGGCACCGGACTGTACCCCCCTTCCCCGCGCACTTTCCGTCATCGCGGAAGCTTTGGGCCCGTTTTTGGGCCCACGGGCCCACGCCCCCCTCCTCCCGCCTGCCTAGCCTCACCGGCGTTCGGTCGAAAGCCCACGGCACACAGGACAGACACAGGACAGGGGGCCGTCGCATGGCGCCGAGAGGTGACGGCGGGTCGGGCATACGGTTCGGCGACCGGGGCGCCACCGCGACGGAGTACCTCGGCATGCTCGTGGTGGCCGTCGCGGTCCTCGCCGCCGTGTCGGCCACCGGGGTCGGGCAGGCCCTCGGCGAGCGCATCGGATGCGTCGTCGCCGGCATCGGCGGTGGCGGCGGGGGCTGCGGGAGCGAGGGCGGCGACCGGGCCGCGCCCAGGACGGACGCCGAGTACGAGCCCACCATGTGCAACACCCACAACTTCTCCGACAAGGCCGGCGCCAGGGGGAGGTTCATGTGGATCGAGTGGGGCGAGGAGTACGGCTTCAGACAGCAGACCCACCGCGCCAACACCGACGTCAACGAGGACGGCCGGGTCGACGGGGACGACAGGCTGGTCTACATGACCTTCACCGACGCCGCCTCCGTCGGCGCCAAGGGCTCCGTCAGGACCGGGCTCAAGGTCGGCAAGCTGGGCACGGAGGACGTCTCCCTCGGCGCCGGGCTCAAGGTCACCAACGGCGACACCTGGGTCTTCAGGAGCGAGGAGGAGGCCCAGAGCTTCCGCGACGACATCGAGATGCTGAAGACCTACGAGCTCACCAACCGGCACGCGGGCGAGGCCAGCGCCGGCAACGCCATCCTCGCCATCTTCGGCAAGGGGCCCATCGCCGAGGAGCAGCGGCTGCGCGAACGGCTGGAGGAGCGGATCGGCGACCGGCACATCAGCTACGGCACGATCGGGCTCAACGGCACCGCCGCGGCCGGGCTCAAGCTCTCCGCCGGGGACGACAGGAAGCTCTCCGCGCGGCTCGGCGGCAACGTGGAGTTCGCCCCCGAGGCCACCGTCGCCAACGACAGGTTCCGCGGCACCAGGTCGTACACCTACACCGCCAGGCTCACCTACGGCGGCGGTACGGGCTACGAGGCCGGGTTCCTCAAGGGCGACCACCACGGGGAGACCGCCCGCACCGGCTCGATGACCGTCGTCCGCGACGACGGCACCGGCGAACTGCTGCGCATCGTGATGACCCAGACCATCGAGACCGGGGGCGGCGGCCACAGGGGGGAGGCCGGAGGGAGCAACGGCGAGGAGGGCGGCGGCAAGCGGGGCGGAAGCGCCTCGGTCACCGACGACTCGGGAGCCTCCGGGATCGAGGTCGTCACCAACATGGTCTCCTTCCCCCCGGGCGCGGAGGGGGAGGCCGCCCGTGAGACCGCCCAGCGGTGGCTGGACGGGAACGGGGACAACACCGCGCCCTTCGCCTACATGTTCGGCGACCGCGCCCCGACCACCCGGCCCGGCTCCGACGACCCCTTCGGGCAGCTGATGTTCGACGAGGGCATGTCCAGCAGGATGTCCTACGAAGGGGAGACCGAGGCCGCCGCCTACGGCTTCGAGGTGAACCTGGGGATGAGCCTGGGCTTCTCGGTCTCCACCGAGCAGAAGGAGGAGACCCTGGGCGACGCGCGGTTCCTCGGTGCGCCGAGGGACGGCAGGCGCGAGTACGTCCCCTACAGCTACTGTGCGAACTGAGCGGCCTCCCGGCGCCCGCCGCTTCCGCGGCCCCGGCCCGGGGAGGGCCCGGCCGGGAGAGCCGGCCCAGGAGAGCCCGGCCGCAGAAGTCCGCCCAGGAGAGCCCGACCAGGAGAGCGAGTACCCGATGAGCACCATCGCCCGGACCGCCGCACGCGCCCTCCCGGCGCTCGCCGCCGCCGCGCTGCTGCCCCTCCTCGCCGGCTGCGGCGGGCAGGAGGCGGGGAGCGCCGCGGTGCCCGAGGGCTGGGGGACGCTGGAGACCGAGCGGCTCTCCGTCGCCTACCCGGGGGGATACCGGGAGCTGGGCGAGGCGGAGCGCGGTGAGCACAACGACGCCGCGGCGGTCCTCACCGACGGCGGCCGGACCACGGGCATGGTCTCCGTCCAGCTCGACTTCATGAAGGCGGGGGACGCCGACATGGCCGCCACCGGCGCGGAGGCCCGCATCCAGCTCGGCGCGACGCCCACGGGACGCGAGGAGGCCGAGGTGGAGGGGACGGACGAGGCCCGGCGCATCGACTACGAGTTCACCTCCGGCGGTGAGCGCGGCACACCCGCGAAGGGCACCCGGATGAGGGGCGTGATGGTGGCCGGGCTGGACTCGCACGACAAGGCCTTCCTGGTCACCGTGGACACCGTCGAGGGCGGGCTGTCCGAGGCGGATCTGGACAGGATCGTCGGCAGCGTCACGGTCCGGTAGGGCGGCCGGCATGGAGGTACCGGGCGGCGAGCGGTTCTTCCTCGCCATGGCGGCCGCCCTCTTCGGGGCACTGGCCGTACGCGGCGCCGTACGGCTGCTCGCCGCCGTGCGGGCGCTGCGCGCCGGGGCGCGGGCGGAGGCCGAGTGCGTACGGGTCTCCAGGGCGAGCCGGCCGACCGGCACGGATCTGTACCACTTCGCCTTCCGCACGCCGGACGGGCGGCCGGTGGAGTTCGAGGAGTACGTCTCGGGGGTGCGGGTCGGCGACCGGGTGCCGGTCCGCTACGACCCCGCCCGCCCCGGCAGGGCGACGGTGGCCGGTCCGGGCCGGCTGCTGCCCGTGGTGATGCCGGCGGTGCTGGCCGCGGGCTGCGGGGCGGCCGCCGTCCTGCTCGCCCTGGCGTTCGCCATGACCCTCTGAACCCCGTTCCGGTTACGTCCCGTTGTGCCCCGTTGCGGAGACCGTCCGCGGGCCCGTCCCGGTGTCACGGAAAAGTCCGCCCCCCTTGACATCCTCATTGGTCTGAACCATTCTTCCGGCTCAGCACGGTGGCCACCGTCTCCCCACGCGCGCTCACCCCCCAACGCACGGAGGCAGTAGTGGAACGCAGGACGCGAACAGACACCACGGGCGGCGGGAGAGACGCGGCGCCCGGCGCGCGCCGTACCGCGCGCATCCGCTCCAGAATCGTCGCGGCGCTCGGCGCGGGGGCGGTCGCGGTCGGCGCCGTGGCGTTCGGCGGATTCTCGGGCAGCGCCGGGGCAGCCGAGCCGAACCTGGTGCGGAACGCCGGCTTCGAGTCCGGCCTGAGCGGCTGGACCTGCTCCGCCGGCAGCGGCACGACCGTCTCCTCCCCGGTCCACGGCGGCACCGCCGCACTGAAGGCCACCCCCACCGGCAGCGACAACGCCAAATGCTCCCAGACCGTGACCGTGCGACCGGGCTCGAAGTACGAACTGAGCGCCTGGGTACAGGGCTCGTACGTCTACCTCGGCGCATCCGGCACCGGCACCACCGACGTCTCCACCTGGACCCCGGGCTCCTCCGGCTGGCAGCAGCTGAGGACCTCCTTCACCACCGGCCCGAACACCACCTCGGTCACCGTCCACACCCACGGCTGGTACGGCCAGAGCGCCTACCTCGCCGACGACTTCTCCCTCACCGGCCCCGGCGGCGACCCGGGCGAACCCGACCCCGAACCCGAGCCCCCGGCCGCGCCCGGCGGACTCACCGTCGGCACGACCACCTCCTCCTCGGCCACCCTGAACTGGAACGCGGTCGCCGGCGCCACCGGCTACACCGTCTACCGGGACGGGACCAAGGCGCTGTCGGTGCAGGGCACCTCGGCGACCGTCACCGGGCTCGCGGCCGCCACCTCCTACGAGTTCCGCGTCAGCGCGGTCAACGGCGCCGGCGAGTCGGCGAAGTCCGCCCCCGTCACCGCCACCACCCGCAGCCGGGACGACGGCGGCCACAACCCCGGCACGGGCGTGCCCAAGCACGCCGTAACCGGCTACTGGCAGAACTTCGACAACGGCGCGCGGGTGCAGAAGCTGCGCGAGGTGCAGGACCAGTACGACATCATCGCCGTCTCCTTCGCCGACTCCACGGCCAGGACGGGTGAGATCACCTTCAACCTCGACCCGGCGCTCGGCTACTCCTCCGTGCAGGAGTTCAAGAACGACATCGCCGCCAAGCAGGCCGCCGGAAAGAAGGTGATCATCTCGGTGGGCGGCGAGAAGGGCAACGTCATCGTCAACGACTCCGCCTCGGCCGCGCGCTTCGCCGACAGCACCCACCGCCTGATGCAGGAGTACGGCTTCGACGGCGTGGACATCGACCTGGAGCACGGCATCAACTCCACCTGGCTGACGCAGGCGCTGCGCTCGCTGTCGGCGAAGGCCGGGCCCTCCATGGTGCTCACGATGGCCCCGCAGACCATCGACATGCAGTCCACGTCCACGGAGTACTTCAAGCTGGCGCTGAACGTGAAGGACATCCTCACGGTCGTCAACATGCAGTACTACAACAGCGGTTCGATGCTGGGCTGCGACGGGAAGGTGTACTCGCAGGGCTCGGTGGACTTCCTCACCGCGCTCGCCTGCATCCAGCTCGAGGGCGGCCTCGACCCGTCCCAGGTCGGCCTGGGCACCCCCGCCTCCACGCGCGGCGCGGGCTCCGGCTACGTGGACCCCTCCGTGGTGAACGCCGCCCTTGACTGCCTGGCCAGGGGGACGAGGTGCGGCTCGTTCAAGCCCGCGCGGACCTACCCGGGCATCCGCGGCGCGATGACCTGGTCCACCAACTGGGACGCGCTCAACGGCAACCGGTGGTCGGACACCGTCGGCCCGCACGTCCACGCGCTGCCGTAAGCGGCGAGACGTCGGAACAGCGGAACAACGGGACAACGGGACGACGGGACAACGAGAAAGGGGCCCGGTCCGCGGCGGACGCGGACCGGGCCCCGTGCCGTTCCCGCACGGGCGCCCGGCAGGGCGGTCACCAGGGCAGTTCGCGCACCTGCTGGACGCACAGCACCACGAAGAGCAGCCCGGCCACCGCCAGCATCACGTTGCTCAGCGGCCCGTTGCGCCACTGGCGCGGAGTACGGCCGGAGTTGAGCAGCCACAGCAGGGTCCCCGCCAGGAAGGGCATGAAGAATGCGCCCAGCACGCCGTAGGCGATGACCAGGCCGAAGGGCTGGTCCAGCCACAGCAGGCCCATCGGCGGGAACGTCAGCCACAGCAGGTAGCCGCGGAACGGCCAGGATCGCTCGCGCTGCCCGCGTGCGACCTCCAGGACGGGGGGCTCGCCGCCGGTGCCCTGCGCCCGTGCCGCGCGCGTACGCTCCACGAAGTCGGCGAACAGCAGGCTGACGCCGTGCCAGACGCCCACCAGGGAGGAGAAGGACGCGGCGAGGAAGCCGATCAGGAAGAGCTTGGCGGTGACGGCCCCGAAGCGCTCCTCCAGGATCCGGCCCAGGTCCAGCAGCCCCTGGTCGCCGGAGCCGATGGCGGTGCCGGCGGCGTGCAGCAGCTCGGCGCCGACGATCAGCATCGCCACCACGAAGACGCCGGTGGTCAGGTACGCGACCCGGTTGTCCAGGCGCATCATCCGCATCCAGCCGCTGTCGGTCCAGCCCTTGGCGTTGACCCAGTAGCCGTACGCGGCCATGGTGATCGTCCCGCCGACGCCGCCGACCAGGCCGAGGGTGTACAGCAGCGAGCCGTCCGGCAGCACCGGCAGCAGCCCGGCGACGGCGTCGCCGAGGTGCGGCGTGACGCGGACCGCCACGTAGACGACGACCACGAACATCACGCCGACGAAGACCATCATGATCTTCTCGACGACCGCGTAGCGGTTGAACCAGACGAACGCCAGGCCCGCCAGCCCGCACAGGATCGCCCATGTCTTCAGCCCGAGGGCGCCGGGGAAGAGCGCGACCAGCGGCAGCGCGCTGGAGGACATGGCGGCGGCGCCGTAGACGAAGCCCCACACCGTGACGTAGACCGCGAAGTAGGCGGTGGTCCACGCGCCCAGGCTGCGCCAGCCGTCGAAGATCGTGCGGCCGGTGGCCAGGTGCCAGCGGCCTGTCGCCTCCGCCAGCGCGATCTTCACCAGGCAGCCGACGACGGCCGCCCACAGCAGGGTGTAGCCGAACCTGCTGCCGGCGACGAGGGTGGCCACCAGGTCTCCGGCGCCGACGCCGGTGGCCGCCACCACGATGCCGGGGCCGACCAGCCGCCAGCTCGCCCTCCGTTCGGCCGGGGCCGCGGCGGTCCCCGCGGCGGTCTCCGCCCCGTCCGCGCCGCCCGTTCCGTCCCTCTCGCCCGTACTGGCCATGTACGACCTCCGCTCTCGTCCCCGCAACCGGCGTGGCGCATACAACAGCGCGCCGCCGGTCGGCACAAGAGGGCGCGTCGGTGCGCGCGGGCGCCTGGGCCGTTCGAGGCACCGGCCGTCAGGCTTCGGGCGTCGCTTGCCGTGCCTCGGGCGTCAGTCCAGTACGGCCATGGCGTCGATCTCGACCAGCAGGCCGGCGGGCAGGCCGACGTAGACGGTCGTCCGCGCGGCCGGAGGCCCGGTGAGGCCCGCCGTGCCGGCGAGGTACTCGTCGTAGATCTCGTTGAACTCGGCGAAGTGGCCGGTGTCGGTGAGGTAGACGCGGACCATCACCACGTCCTCCCAGCTCGCGCCGCCCTCCCTCAGGACCGCCTCGACGTTGGCGAGGGTCTGGAGGGTCTGCTCGCGCAGGGTCGGCCCCGCCGGGGTGGGCGGCTGCCCGGGGACGGCGGGCAGGAAGCCGACCTGTCCGGCCACCTGGAGGATGTTCCCCTTGCGCACGCCGTGCGAGAAGCGGGCGGGCGGGGCGGTGTGGGTCGGCGGGGTGAAGGCGGTCTTGGCGGGGGCCTGGGCGGGGGTGTCGCTCACGGTCGTCCTTCCGGATGGGGGCGTTCACAGTGTTCCGCGGGACTCAGGGGGGCTCAGGAGGCGGGCGGCCTGCCCGAGTACTCGGCGCTGACGGCGTCGGCCGTACGCCGCACCAGGGGCAGCAGGCGCATGAGTTCGTCGGCGCCCGCGACGGCGGCGGGCGCGGAGACCGACAGCGCGGCGGCGACCCGGCCGTCCGCGCCGCGCACGGGGGCGGCGACGCAGTTGACCGTCTCCTCGTGGCCGCCCAGGTCGGTGGCCCAGCCCTGCTCGCGCACCCGGGCCAGCTCCTTCAGGAAGGCGGCCGGCCCCGGCGTGGAGCGGGGCGTGTGGCGGGGGTAGTCCAGGCGTTCGGCGAGCGCGCGCCGCTCGTCCTCGGGCAGGTCGGCGAGGATGACCTTGGCGACCGCGGCGACGGTGACCGCCACCGGTCTGCCGATGCGCGAGTACATCCGCACCGGGTAGCGGCTCTCGACCTTGTCGATGTAGAGGACCTCGTCCTCCTGCCGCACCGCCAGGTGGACGGTGTGCCCGCACGCCTCGTTCAGCTCGGTCAGGTACGGGTGGGCGACGGCGCGCACGTCGATGTTCTCCACGGCCTCCTGGGCCAGCGCGATCAGCCGCGCCCCCAGGCGGTAGCGCTGGTCGCCCTGGCGGTGGACCATGCCGTGCTCGTGCAGGGTGCGCAGCAGCCGCAGGGCGGTGGACTTGTGGACGTCCAGGTGCCGGGCGACCTGTTCGAGGCCTGCCGGCCCGCGCGCGAGCAGGGGGAGGATGCTCAGCGCCCGGTCGACGGTCTGGCTCATCTGTCTCACGCCTTCCGTGTGGTCCAGCCGGGGGTGAGCCGCAGTCTGCCCCAGGCGGCGTCGTCGAGCGCGGCCAGCCGGTCGGCCAGGGCCCGGGCGGGCGGCTCGGCGAGGTCGCCCGGACAGGTGAGCGCGGCGGCGGCGGCCAGATGGCCGTGCCGCAGCCGTGTCCGCAGGGGCAGTCCGCGCAGGGTGGCCGAGAGGAACCCGGCGGCGAAGGCGTCCCCGGCGCCGACGGGGTCGGCGGTCTCCACGGACAGGGCGGGCACCTGGCAGGAGCCCGAGGGGGTGTGGGCCGCCGCGCCCCGGGCGCCGTCCTTGACGACGAGCACGGACGGCTCCGGCAGCAGCTCGCGTACGGCGGCGGGCCCCGCCGCGCCCCAGGCCGCCCGCGCCTCGTCCGCGCCGGTGAAGACCAGGTCGCAGCGGCGGGCGAGGTCGAGCAAGACGGCCGGGTCCCGCCTCTTCCACAGCCCCACGCGGTAGTTGACGTCGAAGGACAGCAGCGGCCGCCCGGGCCGGGGCGCGGTCAGCTCGTACAGCAGCGCCAGGCAGTCGTCGGACAGGGCCGCCGTGATGCCGCTGAGGTGGAGGATCCGGCCGGAGTCGGCGGCGGCGCGGTCGACGGTGGCCGGGGACATCGCGGAGGCGGCCGATCCGGTGCGGTGGTAGAGCACCTCGGCCAGGGCCGGGTCGGTGGGCCGCTCGCCGGTGGTGGAGCGCTCGCCGCCGGTGCGGAAGTAGACGCCGGTGGGGCGGTCGGGGTCGCGCACCGCGGAGACGTCCACGCCGTGGGCGGCGATCTCGGCCAGAACGTGGTCGCCGAAACCGTCCGTGCCCACACGCCCGATCCAGCGGACCCGGTGCCCGGCGCGGGCGAGCAGGCAGGCGGTGTTGGACTCGGCGCCGCCGACGCCGCGGACGAAGACCGGGGAGTCGGCGAGCCGGCCGGGGCCGGCGGGCCGGAAGGCCGCCATGGTCTCCCCCAGGCAGACCACGTCGAAAGGGGCCCCGGCGCGGGGTACGGAGGGCGCGGGGGGTGTGGGGCCCGCGGGGGGCACAGGGGGCTGGGAAGGCTGGGGAGACCCGGAAGGCACTGCCACGGTCGCCCCTCCCTCCCCGGCTTCCGGGCGGCTCGCGGGCCGCTCCCGTCCCGGCCGTCCGTTGACCGGGCGTTCGCGGGGATGCTAGACAGCAGCGAGCACTGTGCGCAACAAGCGTTGCACATGACGCAATACCAGTCCCTGGGTCAGCCCCGGGGCCCGTCCCGGAGTCCGGAGTTCACCATGGCCGCCGAGCACCCCGAGCACCCCGAACACCTCCAGCGTCCCGAACGCCCCCGGCGCACCGGGGGCCCCGGATCCCCCGGGCACGCGGACCCCGTCGCCCGCCTCGCCGACGAGGTCGTCGACCACCGCTTCAAGGGGCTGCCCCCGGACGCGGCCGGACTGACCGTGGGCGAGCTGGCGGCCGAGCGCCGCCCGCTGTTCACCGGCGGCTTCACCACCCCGGTGCTGACGCTGGCCGCCGGGGCGCTGGAGCACAACCTGCGGCAGCTCGGCGCCTACGCCGCCCGGCACGGTCTCGCCTTCGCCCCGCACGGCAAGACCTCGATGTCCCCGCAGCTCTTCCGCCGCCAGCTCGACCACGGCGCCTGGGGCATCACGGCGGCGGTGCCCTCCCAGGTGCGCGTCTGCCGGGCCTTCGGGGTGCGGCGGGTCTTCCTGGCCAACGAGGTGGTGGACGCCGCCGCGCTGCGCTGGATCGCCGCCGAGCTGGCGGCGGACCCGGAGGCGGTGATCGTCTGCTACGTGGACTCCGTGCGCGGCGTGGAGCTGATGGACGCCGCCCTGGCCCCGGCCCGCGGCGCCTCCCCCGCCCGGCGCCCCCTCGACGTCGTCGTCGAACTGGGCGTCCCCGGCGGCCGCACCGGTGTGCGCACGGCCGAGGAGGCGGCCCGGGTGGCACAGGCGGTGGCGGAGACGGCATCACTGCGGCTGGCCGGTGTCGCCGGGTATGAGGGCGAGGTGCCGGACGCCGACGCCGGGCGGGTGCGCGCCTGGCTGGAGGACCTGGTCGCACTGGCCGCCGACCTGGACGCGGCGGGCCGCTTCGCCGCTCTGGGGCCGGAGGAGCAGATCGTGGTGAGCGCGGGCGGCAGCGCCTGGTTCGACGTGGTGGCCGAGGTGTTCGGGCGCGTGCCCGAGCTGTCGCGGCCGGTGCTGAGGCTGCTGCGCTCAGGCGCGTACGTCTCCCACGACGACGGCCACTACCACCGCGCGACCCCGTTCAACCGCGTTCCCGGGCAGGGCTCGCTGCTGCCGGCGTTCCGGCTGTGGGCACAGGTGGTCTCCCGGCCCGAGCCGCACCTGGCCTTCCTCAACGCGGGCAAGCGCGACGCCTCCTACGACCTGGACCTGCCCCAGCCGGTGGCCGTCCGCACCGCCGGCGGCGCCGAGCGGGCCGCGGACGGGGTGGAGGTGGTGAAGCTGGCCGACCAGCACGCCTTCGTCCGCCTCGCACCGGGCGCGGAGCTGGAGGTGGGCGACTGGGTGGCGCTGGGCCTGTCGCACCCGTGCACGGTCTTCGACCGGTGGCAGCTCATCCCGGTCGCCGAGGCCGACGGCACCGTCACCGACTTCGTCCGCACCTTCTTCTGACACCCGCCCCCGCCCCCGCCCCTGCTGCCCCTGCCCTGTCCCCGAACGGAACCGGAGTCCGCCGTGGATCTCGTCCTGCGCGGCGCACGCGTCGCCGACGGCACCCCGTCCCCCGCCCACCGGGCCGACGTCGGCGTCGACGGCGGCCGGATCGCCGTGGTCCACCGCGAGGGGGACCCGGGACCGCGTCCCGGCGCGCGGCGCGTGCTGGAGGCGGACGGCCTCGTCCTCGCGCCCGGGTTCATCGACATGCACGCCCACAGCGATCTGGCGCTGCTGCGCGATCCCGCCCACCTTGCCAAGGTCGCCCAGGGCGTGACGCTGGAGGTGCTCGGGCAGGACGGCCTGTCGTACGCGCCGGTGGACGACCGCACGCTGGCGCGGGTGCGGCAGGCGATCACCGGCTGGAACGGGGACGGCTCGGACGTCGAGTTCGACTGGCGGACCGTCGGGGAGTACCTGGACCGGCTCGACCGCGGCACCGCCGTCAACGCCGCCTACCTCGTCCCCCACGGCACGGTGCGGGCGCTGGTGGTCGGCTGGGAGGACCGGCCCGCCACGGACGGGGAGCTGGAGGAGATGCGGCGCCTGGTGGCCGAGGGGCTGGAGCAGGGCGCGATGGGGATGTCGTCCGGTCTGACGTACACCCCGGGGATGTACGCCCCGGACTCCGAGCTGACCGAGCTGTGCCGGGTGGTGGCGTCCTACGGCGGCTACCACTGCCCCCACCACCGCTCCTACGGCGCCGGGGCGCTGGAGGCGTACGCGCAGATGGTCGAGGTCGCCCGCGCCTCGGGGTGCGCACTGCACCTGGCGCACGCCACCGTGAACTTCTCCGTCAACGCCGGACGCGCCCCCGAGCTGCTGGCCCTGCTGGACGCGGCCCTGGACGAGGGCGTGGACCTGACGCTGGACAGCTACCCCTACCTGCCCGGCTGCACCACCCTGGCCGCGCTGCTGCCGAGCTGGGCCGCCGAGGGCGGCCCCGACGCGACCCTGGCCCGGCTGCGGGACCCGGCGGCCTGCGCCCGGATCCGGCACGCGATGGAGGCCGAGGGCTCGGACGGCTGCCACGGGGTGCCGGTCGGCTGGGACACCGTGGAGGTCTCCGGGGTGACCGACCCCGCCCTGGCCGGATACGTGGGCCGCACGGTCGCGCGGTCGGCGGCCGAGCGCGGCGAGGAGCCGTTCGCGGTGGCGCGGCGGCTGCTGCTGGCGGACCGGCTGGGCACCACCGTCCTCCAGCACGTCGGGCACGAGGAGAACGTCCGGGCGATCATGCGGCACCGCGCCCACACCGGCGGCAGCGACGGCATCCTCGTCGGCGGACGGCCCCACCCGCGGGCGTGGGGCGCCTTCCCGCACTACCTGGGCCGCTATGTGCGCGAACTGGGCGTGCTGTCGCTGGAGGAGTGCGTGGCGCATCTGACCGGCCGGCCGGCCGCCCGGCTGCGGCTGCCGGACCGGGGGCTGGTGCGCGAGGGGTACCACGCCGACCTGGTGCTGTTCGATCCGGAGACGGTGGCGGCGGGGGCGACGTTCGACGCGCCGCGCACCCCGCCGCTGGGCATCCCCCATGTGCTGGTCGGCGGCCGGTTCGCCGTCGAGGACGGCCGCCGCACCGGTGTGCTCGCCGGCCGCTCGGTGCGGCGCGGCGGCTGACGTCCGGCCGGGGCAGGGATGGGGCCGCAGGGCCGGGTGTCAGGCGTCAGGCGTCAGGCGTCAGGCGTCAGGTGGCGTTGTAGGCCACCAGGGAGATCCCCACGTAGTGGACGGCGAAGGCGGCCAGCGTGAGGGAGTGGAAGACCTCGTGGAAGCCGAACCAGCGCGGTGAGGGGTTGGGCCGCTTGATGCCGTAGACGAGGCCGCCCACGCTGTAGAGGAGGCCGCCGACGATCACGCACACCAGGACGGCGACGCCGCCCGCGCGCAGGAAGTCGGGCAGGAAGAACACCGCGGCCCAGCCCATCGCGATGTAGCAGGGGGTGTAGAGCCAGCGCGGCGCGCCGACCCAGAAGACGCGGAAGGCGATGCCGGCGACGGCGGCGGCCCAGATGCCCCACAGCAGCAACTGGCCGCGGCCTCCGGGGACGAGCAGGATCGTCAGGGGCGTGTAGGTGCCCGCGATGATCAGGAAGATGTTCGCGTGGTCGAGGCGGCGGAGCACCGCGTTGGCGCGCGGGCCCCAGTTCCCGCGGTGGTACAGGGCGCTGACGCCGAACAGCAGGCAGGCCGTCAGCGTGTAGACCGCGCAGGCCAGACGGCCGCGCGGGGTCTGCGCCAGGGCGGTCAGGAAGATTCCCGAGATCAGCACGGCCGGGAACATCCCGGCGTGCAGCCAGCCCCTCAGACGGGGTTTGACGGGGTGGACGAACCTCTCGGCAGCGCGGTTCTCGTGGTCCTCACGGCCGTCGCGGTCGTCGGCGGGCAGAGTCCTGGGGGGTTCGGGCACTGCGGCGGTCATGCGTCTCATCGTACCTACGTGACCGTAGGTTTCCCCGCCGCGTGGCCATGCTCACCATACGGCCGTCTGGACAGAATCGCCCCGAAGGCGGAATATCAAATGAGCGTGGTCGGCACCGGATGAGCAACGCCGCAGCATCCGGGTCGCAGCCCCCACGGGGCCGTGTCTGAAGTACGGATGAACAAAACGGATACACGTGCGGTATCCGGCATGAAACCCTCGACATCTGGAGCGATTGTGGCGCGCAGTACTGCGGCTCCCGGCAACACGACCCCCACCCGTCACCAGGAGCTGACCACCTGGGTCGACGAGATCGCAGCCCTCACCCAGCCCGACCGCGTCGTCTGGTGCGACGGCTCGGAGGCGGAGTACGACAGGCTCTGCGCGGAGCTGGTCGAGAAGGGCACCTTCACCGAACTCGACCCGATCAAGCGCCCCAACTCGTACTACGCCGCCTCCGACCCCTCCGACGTGGCACGCGTGGAGGACCGCACCTTCATCTGCTCCGAGAGGGAGGAGGACGCGGGCCCCACCAACCACTGGATGGACCCCGCGAAGATGCGCGAGGTCTTCACCGGGACCGGCGGCGAGGGCGGCATCTTCCGCGGCTCGATGCGCGGCCGGACGATGTACGTCGTCCCCTTCTGCATGGGCCCGCTGGGCTCCCCGCTCTCCGCACTGGGCGTGGAGATCACCGACTCCGCGTACGTGGCCGTCTCCATGCGGACGATGACCCGCATGGGCAGCGCCGTCCTGGAGGAGCTGGGCGAGGACGGGCGGTTCGTCAAGGCGGTCCACACCGTCGGCGCCCCGCTCGAGCCGGGCCAGGAGGACGTCCCCTGGCCGTGCAACCCCACCAAGTACATCTCCCACTTCCCCGAGACCCGCGAGATCTGGTCCTACGGCTCGGGATACGGCGGCAACGCCCTGCTGGGCAAGAAGTGCTACGCGCTGCGCATCGCCTCGGTGATGGCGCGTGACGAGGGCTGGCTCGCCGAGCACATGCTGATCCTCAAGCTCACCCCGCCCCGCGGCGAGTCGAAGTACGTCGCCGCCGCCTTCCCCAGCGCCTGCGGCAAGACCAACCTGGCGATGCTGGAGCCGACGATCCCGGGCTGGACGGTCGAGACGATCGGCGACGACATCGCCTGGATGCGCTTCGGCGAGGACGGCCGCCTCTACGCGATCAACCCCGAGGCCGGATTCTTCGGCGTGGCGCCGGGCACCGGCGAGCACACCAACGCCAACGCGATGAAGACCCTGTGGGGGAACGCGATCTTCACCAACGTCGCGCTCACCGACGACGGCGACGTGTGGTGGGAGGGCATGACCGAGGAGCCCCCTGCCCACCTGACCGACTGGCGGGGCAACGACTGGACGCCCGACTCCGGCACCCCGGCCGCGCACCCCAACGCCCGCTTCACCGTGCCCGCCTCGCAGTGCCCGATCATCGCGCCGGAGTGGGAGGACCCCAAGGGCGTGCCGATCTCGGCGATCCTCTTCGGCGGGCGCCGCGCCAGCGCGGTGCCGCTGGTGACGGAGTCCTTCGACTGGCAGCACGGCGTCTTCCTCGGCGCCAACGTGGCCTCGGAGAAGACCGCGGCGGCCGAGGGCAAGGTCGGCGAGCTGCGCCGCGACCCGTTCGCCATGCTGCCGTTCTGCGGCTACAACATGGGCGACTACATGGGCCACTGGCTGGAGGTCGGCGCCAAGGCCGACCCGGCGAAGCTCCCGAGGATCTACTACGTGAACTGGTTCCGCAAGGACGACGGCGGCCGGTTCGTGTGGCCGGGCTTCGGCGAGAACAGCCGGGTGCTCAAGTGGATCGTCGAGCGCCTGAACGGCGAGGCGGAGGGCACCGAGACGCCCATCGGCATCGTCCCGACCAGGAGCGCCCTGGACACCGACGGCCTGGCGCTGGCCGAGGCGGACCTGGAGTTCCTGCTGAAGGTGGACGAGAAGGTGTGGCGCGAGGAGGCCGCCCTCATCCCCGAGCACCTGAACACCTTCGGCGACCACACCCCGAAGGCGATGTGGGACGAGTACCGCGCCCTGGTCGAGCGCCTGGGCTGAGCGGCCAGCGGGGGCGGCCGGAGTGAACCCGCCCCGTGAGAGGCCCGCGGGCCCCGTCCCGGCACAGGATGCCGGGACGGGGCCCGCGGGCCTCCCGTCCTCCGGGCGGCGCCGGCACGGCGGGCCTGCGGGTCTCGCCGTACCGGCGCCGGTCAGCCGACCTCGGCCAGGCCGAGCGCCCTGGCGTGGGCCTCCATCCGCTCGGCGGCCAGCTCGGCGGCCGCCGAGTCCGAGCGGGAGGTGGCCACGACGAGGGCCTGCCCGGCGAGCGTGTGGGCCCGCTGGTGGAGGGCCGCGACGCGGGAGGCGCCGGCCCCGGCGGCGGACGGCTCGGCCCGCAGCGGGGCACGCCCTCCGCACAACCGGGTGACCTGGGCGTCGAGCCGCTGCGCGGCGTCGTCCAGCTCCGCGTCCGGAGTGTGGACACGGAGTTCGTCGGTCACGGTCAGCAGCGCGGTCAGATGACCGGCGAGCCTGTTGTCCAGCTCCTCCTCACGGGAGCGGCGCGGGAGGAGTCCCTCGGTCCTGGCCGGATCGGCCATGGTGTGGACCGACGGCGTGCGAATCGGTTCGTACATGGGATGGCCTCCTGGCTGATGCAGGAGTCCATCTTAACTTGGACTCTGTCTAAAGTTGTCGCGGGTGCAGAAGGTTTCCCGGCTTCTTCCCCGCTCCCGCCAGGCCTTTTCCAGCCGTCCGGACTCCGGTCGCTCCGCACCGCCCACCGGGCGCGGGCGGCTCCTCAGCGTGTCTCAGTGCTGGCCGTAGCCGTCCAGGAACTTCCCGATCCGCCGCACCGCGTCCGCCAGGTCCTGCGCGGGAGGCAGCGTGACGATGCGGAAGTGGTCCGGCTCGGGCCAGTTGAAGCCCGTGCCGTGGACGACCATGATCTTCTCCGCCCGCAGCAGGTCGAGGACCATCTGCCGGTCGTCCTTGATCTTGTAGACCTGGGGGTCCAGCCGCGGGAAGAGGTACAGCGCTCCCCTGGGCTTCACACACGTCACACCCGGGATGGACGTCAGCAGGTCGTACGCGGTGTCGCGCTGCTCCAGCAGCCGCCCGCCCGGCAGCACCAGATCGTTGATCGACTGGCGTCCGCCCAGCGCGGTGGCCACCGCGTACTGGGACGGCATGTTGGCGCACAGCCGCATGTTGGCCAGGATCGTCAGGCCCTCGATGTAGCTGGCGGCGTGCGTCTTCGGCCCGCAGACGGCCATCCAGCCGCAGCGGTACCCGGCCACCCGGTAGGACTTGGACAGCCCGTTGAAGGTGACGGTCAGCAGGTCGGGCGCGATGGCGGCGGTGGGGGTGTGGGTGGCGCCGTCGTAGAGGATCTTGTCGTAGATCTCGTCGGAGTAGACGATCAGGCCGTGGCGGCGGGCGATGTCCGTCAGGCCGCGCAGCACCTCTTCGCCGTAGACGGCGCCGGTGGGGTTGTTGGGGTTGATGATGACGATCGCCTTGGTGCGGTCGGTCACCTTGCGTTCGATGTCGGCGAGGTCCGGCATCCAGTCGGACTGCTCGTCGCAGCGGTAGTGCACGGCGGTGCCGCCCGACAGCGAGACCGAGGCCGTCCACAGCGGGTAGTCCGGCGCCGGCACCAGCACCTCGTCGCCGTCGTCCAGCAGCGCCTGCATCGACATCTGGATCAGCTCGGAGACGCCGTTGCCGATGTAGACGTCCTCGACGTCCAGCTCGATGCCCTTGGTCTGGTAGTACTGCATCACCGCGCGCCGGGCCGCCAGCAGCCCCTTGGCGTCGCCGTAGCCGTGCGCCGACCCGACGTTGCGCAGCATGTCCTCGAGGATCTCCGGCGGGCACTCGAAGCCGAAGGGCGCGGGATTGCCGGTGTTGAGCTTGAGGATGCGGTGACCCGCCGCCTCCAGCCGCATGGCCTCCTCGAGAACCGGACCCCGGATCTCGTAGCAGACATTGGCGAGTTTCGTCGACTGGATCACCTGCATGACGGCCACTGTACGGACACCTCCGGCGAGGCGCTCCGTGTTTTTCCCCACGTGGACGCCGTACGGGTGACGCCACGGGCGGCGTACGGACCGCCGCGGGAGGGCGTACGGACCGCCGCGGGGGTGCCGCCCGCCCTCACGCCCCGGCGGACGCTCCCACCGTCCGCGCCAGCCGCTCCGGGTCGGCGGTGGGGGCGTCGCACGCGAAGTGCCGGCAGACGTACGCGGCCGGGCGGCCGTCCAGCAGCGGCCGGCCGCGCAGCAGCGCGGGCGTGTCCGCGTCCGCGCCGCCTCCACCGTCCGCGCCCCCGGCGCCGTCCGCCGCCGGCTCGCCGACGGCCACCACCGCGCCGGGCGCGGTGGCCAGCAGTGCGGTGCGGTGCAGCACGGCGGTGGCAGGGTCGCCGGCCGGGCCGACCACCGCGATCTCGCGCGGTCCGTCCAGCGCCGCCTCGGCCGCGGCCAGCCCCCAGCCGATGAAGCGCGGTACGCGCGGGGCCAGCGCCGTCACGACGCCCAGCGCCCGCTCGGCCGCCTCGCGGTGGCGGGAGGAGCCGGTGTGGGCGGCGTACGACAGCAGGGCCGCGGCGGCTGCCGTCCAGCCGGAGGGCGCGGCGTTGTCGGTGGGGTCCTGGGGGCGGCGGATGAGCCGCTCGGCGTCGTCGGCGGTGTCGTACAGGGTGCCGTCGGCGGCGGTGAAGCGCCTCAGCACGGTGTCCAGCAGGGTGCCCGCCAGCTCCAGCCAGCAGCTCTCGCCGGTCACCGAGTACAGGGCGAGGAAGCCCTCGGCCACGTCGCCGTAGTCCTCCAGCACCCCGGCGCCGGAACCCGCGGCGCCGTCGCGGGAGGTGCGCGCCAGGCGCCCGCCCGTATCGAGGTGGACGGCGACCAGCAGGTCGGCGGCGGCGGTGGCCGCCTCCACGAGGTCGGGACGGTCGAAGTAGGCGCCGGTCTCGGCGAGCGCGGCGATCGCCAGCCCGTTCCAGGCGGCGACGGCCTTGTCGTCCCGCTCCGGGCGCGGGCGCCGGGAGCGGGCGGCCAGCAGCCTGCTCCGTACGGATTCGATCCGCCCGGCGTCCGCGGGGCCGTCGGCGTCCGGGAGCCGGAGGACGGAGGCCCCCTCCTCGAAGGTGCCCTCCTCGGTCACCCCGAAGTGGGCGGCGGCCAGTTCGGCGTCCTCCTCCCCGAGGACCCCGCGCAGCTCGGCGGGCGTCCACACGTAGTACGCGCCCTCCCTGTGCCGCCCGGTGCCGTCGTCGCTGTCGGCGTCCAGCGCGGAGGCGAAGGCCCCCTGGGGGGTGCGCAGTTCGCGGACCATGAAGTCGGCCGTCTCCAGTGCGACCCGCCGCGCCCGCTCGCTGCCTGTGGCGCGCCACAGATGCGCGTACACCCTGCACAGCAGGGCGTTGTCGTACAGCATCTTCTCGAAGTGGGGCACGATCCAGGCGGCGTCCACCGAGTAGCGGGCGAACCCGCCGCCGAGCTGGTCGTAGATGCCGCCGCGGGCCATCGCCTCGCAGGTCGCCTCCGCCATCTGCAGCGCGCCCTCGGAACCGGTGCGGGCGTGGTGGCGCAGCAGGAACTCCAGCACCATCGACGGCGGGAACTTCGGCGCGCCGCCGAAGCCGCCGTGCCGCGCGTCGAACTCGCGGGTCAGTCCGAGCAGCGCCGCGCCCAGTTCCTCCGGCCGGGGCGGGTGCGGGGCGTCCCCGCCGTCGCCGTAGCCGATGCTCCGCCCCGCCAGGTCCCCCACGATCCGCCCGGCCACCTCGGCGACCTCCTCGCGCCGGTCGGTCCAGGCGGCGCGCACCCCCTCCAGCACCTGGCGGAAGGAGGGCAGCCCGTGCCGGGGCTCGGGCGGGAAGTAGGTGCCGAAGTAGAACGGCTCGCCGTCCGGCGTCAGGAAGACGGTCATGGGCCAGCCGCCCTGGCCGGTGGCGGCCTGGACGGCCTCCATGTAGACGGCGTCGACGTCCGGGCGCTCCTCGCGGTCGACCTTGACGGACACGTAGTGGGCGTTGAGGTACTCGGCGGTGGCCCGGTCCTCGAAGGACTCGTGCGCCATCACGTGGCACCAGTGGCACGAGCTGTAGCCGACGCTGAGCAGCACCGGGACGTCGCGCCGCCGCGCCTCCTCGAACGCCTCCGGCGACCAGGGCCACCAGTCGACGGGGTTGTCCGCGTGCTGGAGGAGATAGGGGGAAGTCTCGGCGGCGAGTCGGTTGGCCATGTCCCCATCCTGCCTCCTGTGTGCCCGGGAGGGGCAAACGCCGCGTCGCAGCCGCGTCGCGGCCGCAGCGCGGAGGCCCGCCCCCGGACGCCTTCCGGGGGCGGGCGGGGGCGGACGGCGTCAGGAACCCTCCGCCTGGAAGTCGGAGAGGGCCTGGTTGAAGCGGGTGAGCAGTTCGCAGAAGACCGTCCGCTCCTCCTCGCTCCAGTCCCGCGTCAGCAGTTCCATCAGCTCGCGCCGCGAGGCGCGCACCTGTTCCAGCCGCGAGACGCCGCGCGGGGAGAGCTGGAGGACCACGGCGCGGCCGTCGTCGGGGTGGGAGGTGCGTTTGACCAGGCCGGACTCCACCAGCGGGGCCACCTGGCGGGTCACGGTCGAGGAGTCGATCCCCATGCCCGCGGCGAGCGCCTTGACGCCCGTGGGCCCGTCCCTGTCCAGCCGGTTGAGCAGCAGGTAGGCGGCGCGGTCCATGGAGTTGCGGGCCTGTCCGACGCCGCCGAGCCGGGTCTGCTCCGCGCGGCGCGCGAAGAGGGCCACCTGGTGCTGCAGGGTGTCGAGAAGGGGTGCGGAGCCGGTCCGGTCCTGGTCGGGGTCCGGGCGGCCTGCTGTGGGGGGCATGCTGGCCTGCACGCTCTCTTCGCTCGTTTCGTCGTGGGGGTGGGCGGTCGTCATGTCCGGGTGCGTGGGCATGGCCGGTTGCTCGCTTCTTCGTGAATACGGGGTACGACGGGCTGAGGGTGTGCCACAGAGTACGCGCCCCGGGTCCGCCCCGTACCGGCACCGTACGAATGAGCGGCTCCCGCCGCGGGACACCGCGGGACCCGGCCAGGTCCCCGCGAGCCGCCCGCGAGCCGGGCTGCCAGACTGGCTGCATGGTCGCCAGCACTGTCCAGCACGCCGGCCGCGACGAAGCGCCGGCGCTCACCCTCGACGACGTACGCGCCGCCCAGAAGACGCTCTCCGGGGTGGCCCGGACGACCGCGCTGGAGGGCAGCCGCCACCTCGGCGAGCTGGTCGGCTCGCCCGTCCACCTCAAGTGCGAGAACCTCCAGCGCACCGGGTCGTTCAAGGTCCGCGGCGCGTACGTGCGGATAGCCGGGATGTCCGCCGGGGAGCGCGCCCGCGGGGTCGTGGCGGCCTCCGCGGGCAACCACGCGCAGGGCGTCGCCCTGGCCGCGTCCCTGCTGGGGGTCCGCTCGACGGTCTTCATGCCGGTGGGCGCGGCGCTGCCGAAGGTGGCGGCGACCCGCGACTACGGCGCCCGGGTGCGGCTGCACGGGCAGGTGGTGGACGAGACGCTGCGGGCGGCGCAGGAGTACGCGGCCGAGACCGGTGCGGTCTTCATCCACCCCTTCGACCATCCCGACATCGTCGCCGGCCAGGGCACGGTGGGGCTGGAGATCCTGGAGCAGTGCCCGGAGGTCCGCACGGTCGTCGTCGGCATCGGCGGCGGCGGGCTGGCGGCGGGGCTGGCGCTGGCGGTGAAGTCGCTGCGGCCGGACGTGCGCGTGGTCGGGGTGCAGGCCGAGGGGGCCGCGGCGTACCCGCCCTCGCTGGCCGCCGGGCACCCGGTGACCTTGGAGGCGGTCTCGACGATGGCCGACGGGATCATGGTCGGGCGGCCCGGTGACGTGCCGTTCGGGATCATCGCCGAGATGGTCGACGAGGTCCGTACGGTGAGCGAGGACGCGCTCTCCAGTGCGCTGCTGCTCTGCCTGGAGCGGGCCAAGCTCGTCGTCGAGCCGGCCGGCGCCAGTCCGGTGGCGGCGCTGCTGTCGGCTCCGGAGACCTTCGAGGGGCCGGTGGTGGCCGTGCTCTCCGGCGGCAACGTCGATCCCCTGGTGCTGCAGCGCACGCTGCGGCACGGCATGGCGGCGGCGGGCCGCTACCTGTCGCTGCGGCTGCGGCTGACCGACCGCCCGGGAGCGCTGGCGGCGCTCCTGGCGGAGCTGTCGGTGGCGGACGCCAACGTCCTGGACATCAGCCATGTGCGGACCGATCCCCGGCTCGGGCTGACGGAGGTGGAGGTGGATCTGCACCTGGAGACCAAGGGCCCGCAGCACTGTGCCGAGGTGAAGGCGTCGCTGGTCAGAGCCGGCTACACGGTGACGGGCTGAGGCGCGGGGCCGGCCGCGCGGGGCGGCGCGGAACGGGCCGCCGCCTCCCGGGAGCGGACATGCCGGGCGACACGCCCACGGAACACACCATAAATCGCTTGAAGCGATATATCGCGTTGCCGCATAGTGCTGACCCGCACCACGCCCGCGGCGCACCCGCCCGCACCGTCGCATTCGGCGCGGAACGGCTCCGCACCTCGCGCCGCCCGTCCTCTCCGGATTCATCGAATCCTCCGACCCCCACACCCATGGGAGACCTCCATGCCAGGTGCCATCCACGCCGAAGGGCTGGTCAAGACCTTCGGCGACGTCAGGGCTCTGGACGGTGTCGACCTCGACGTCCCCGAAGGCACCGTGCTGGGCCTGCTCGGACCCAACGGCGCCGGTAAGACCACCACCGTACGAGTGCTGACCACCCTGCTGCGGCCCGACAGCGGCCGCGCGGTCGTGGCGGGCATCGACGTGCTCGAGCATCCCCAGGAAGTGCGCCGCTCCATCGGCCTGTCCGGGCAGTTCGCCGCCGTCGACGAGTATCTGACCGGCCGTGAGAACCTCCAGATGGTCGGCCGCCTCTACCAGATGTCCGCACGCGACGCCAAGCGGCGGGCCGCCGAGCTGCTGGAGCGGTTCAACCTCGCCGACGCCGCCGACCGGACCGCCAAGACGTACTCCGGCGGCATGCGCCGCCGCCTCGACCTCGCCGCCGCGCTGGTCGTCAGCCCGCCCGTGATGTTCATGGACGAGCCGACCACCGGCCTGGACCCGCGCAACCGCCAGGCGCTGTGGGAGGTCATCGAGGAGCTGGTCGCCGGCGGCACCACGCTGCTGCTGACCACCCAGTACCTGGAGGAGGCCGACCGCCTCGCCCACGACATCGCCGTGGTCGACCACGGCCGCGTCATCGCCCGCGGCACCTCCGACGAGCTCAAGGCCCGCATCGGCGGCGAGCGCATCGAGGTCGTCGTGCACGAGCGCGACGGCATCCGCATCGCCGAGGAGGTCCTGCGGGGCCTGGGCCGGGGCGCGGTCGCGCTGGAGGAGCACACCCGCAGGCTGACCGTCCCGGTCGTCGGCGGCGCCAAGCTCCTGGCCGAGGCCATCCGGGAGCTGGACGCCCGCGGCGTGGAGATCGACGACGTCGGCCTGCGCCGCCCGACCCTCGACGACGTGTTCATCTCGCTGACCGGCCACGCGGCCGAGGAGGCCGGGGCCGGCGGGAACGGCGCGGGCGACCGGGCCGACGCGCAGGCCGCGGACCGGAAGGAGACCGCCAAGTGAGCACCGACACCGGTTCCGCGCCCGCCACCCGCGCGCCCCGCGCGGGCGGCGGCATCGGGCAGTCCGTGACGGACTCGCTGACCATCGCCAAGCGCAACCTGCTGCGGATGATGCGCATCCCGGAGATGGTGGTCTTCGGCCTCATCCAGCCGGTCATGTTCGTGGTGCTGTTCAGCTACGTCTTCGGCGGCTCGATCAGCGTCCCCGGCGCCGGTGTGGACGCCGGCGCCTACCGCGAGTTCCTCATGGCGGGCATCTTCGCCCAGACCGTCACCTTCGCCACGGCCGGCGCGGGCGCGGGCATCGCCGAGGACATGCACAAGGGCCTCATCGACCGCTTCCGCTCCCTGCCGATGGCGCGCGGCGCGGTCCTGACCGGCCGCACCCTCGCCGACCTCGTCCAGACCGCGCTGACCCTGGTGGTGCTGGCCGTCGTGGCGACGATCGTCGGCTGGCGGGCCCACGAGGGCGTCCTCAAGGCGCTGGCGGGCTTCGGCCTGCTGCTCCTGCTGGGTTACGCCTTCACCTGGATCGGCGCGCTGATCGGCCTGTCGGTGCGCACCCCGGAGGCGGCGACCTCCGGCGGGCTGATCTGGCTGTTCCCGCTGACCTTCATCTCGATCGCCTTCGTGCCCTCGGAGAACATGCCGTCGTTCCTCCAGCACGTCGCCGAGTGGAACCCGTTCAGCGCGACCGTGCTGGCGGCCCGCGAGCTGTTCGGCAACCTCCCGCCCGGCTACCAGGCGCCCGACGCCTGGCCCATGCAGCACCCGGTACTGGCCTCGCTGCTGTGGTCGGCGCTGATCATCGCGTTCTTCCGCACCCTGGCGGTGCGCAAGTACCGCTCGGCGGCCTGACCGCCCGGCCCGCGCGCCCGGCCCGTTCCCGGGCACGCCGGGAGCACGGCGAAACGGCCCCCGGCCGCCACGGAAGGCTTCCGTGGCGGCCGGGGGCCGCGCGTCGTCCGGAGCGGGACGGGGCGGGGCCGTCCCGGCCGCCGCGCCGCCGTCCCGCGGGGCTCAGCCCCGGTACGGCTTGGCCTCCAGGACCCGCACCGAGGCCGTCTTGCCGTTGGGCAGCTCGTACTCGGCGTCGTCGCCGACCTTCTTGCCGTTCACACCCCGGCCCAGCGGGGACTGCGGGGAGTAGGTCTCGATGTCCGAGCTCGCGTACTCGCGGGAGGCGAGGAGGAAGGTGATCGTGTCGTCCTCGTCACCGTCGAAGGCGACGGTGACCACCATGCCGGGCTCGACCACGCCGTCGTCCGCCGGAGCCTCGCCGACCTTGGCGTTCTCCAGCAGCTGGGTGAGCTGACGTACCCGCAGCTCCTGCTTGCCCTGCTCCTCCTTGGCCGCGTGGTAGCCGCCGTTCTCGCGGAGGTCGCCTTCCTCGCGGGCCGCCTCGATCTTCTTGGCGATCTCGATGCGGGCAGGACCCGACAGGTACTCCAGCTCGGCCTTGAGCTGGTCGTACGCCTCCTGGGTGAGCCAGGTGACGTTGTCGCTGGTCTGGGTCACAGGTGCTCCTCGTAGGTACTCTCGGGATATAAAGCAACGCCCTACCCGAAGGGTGCGCCTTCATGGGTGGGCGAAACCACGAGCCTAACAATTCCGCCGGAAAAGGGAAGAAGGTTAAACCTTCAGGGCTCGGGGAAGATCGTCAGTTTCCGCCGGCCGCCGTACAGCCGACCAGCTGGGCGCTGGTGGCCCGCTTGGTGGTGCGTACGGTGACGACCTCGTCGATGCGGCTCTGCGGCCCGTCGAAGGTGAAGTCGGCGCGGCCCACGTCCCCGCCGTCCTCCGCGAGGGTGTTGACGGTGCACACGCCGGTGACGCCCTCGTCCTTGCGGACCTCCAGGTGAACGGCCACCTCGCGGTCCGAGACGATCTCGAACTTGATCAGCTCGCCGCTGACCTTCGTCCCGGCGACGTAGGACACCCCGAACCAGGCGATCAGCGCCAGGAACACCGCGCCCAGCACCGCGCCGACCGCCATCAGGCGGCGGTCCGAGCGCGCGTCCCCGGAACGCCCGTAGCGCCCCTGGGGCAGTCCCGGGCGCGTGGGGTCGGCCGAACTCGTCGCCATGTCCTGTCGGTCCTGTCAGTCCTGTCGGGAATACAAGCGGATACCGCTTCGGTCACTATAGAAGCCGTCTCCCATGACCATGTAACGAGGATCGAGCCTTGACTGAACAGCTCAGACTGATGGCCGTGCACGCGCACCCCGACGACGAGTCGAGCAAGGGCGCGGCGACCATGGCGAAGTACGTGTCCGAGGGGGTGGACGTGCTGGTCGTGACCTGCACGGGCGGGGAACGCGGCTCCATCCTCAATCCCAAGCTCCAGGGCGACGCCTACATCGAGGAGCACATCCACGAGGTGCGGGCCAGGGAGATGGCCGAGGCCCGCGAGATCCTGGGCGTGAAGCAGGAGTGGCTGGGCTTCGTCGACTCCGGTCTGCCCGAGGGCGACCCGCTGCCGCCGCTGCCGGAGGGCTGCTTCGCGCTCCAGGACGTGGAGGAGGCCGCCGAGCGGCTGGTGCGCAGCATCCGCGCCTTCCGGCCGCATGTGGTCACCACCTACGACGAGAACGGCGGCTACCCGCACCCGGACCACATCATGACCCACCGGATCACGATGGTGGCCTTCGACGCCGCGGGCGACGCCGACCGCTACCCGGACGCGGGCGAGCCCTGGCAGCCCCTGAAGCTCTACTACAACCAGGGCTTCAACCGCCCCCGCACCCTCGCCCTGCACGAGGCGATGCTGGAGCGCGGCCTGGAGTCCCCCTACGGGGAGTGGCTCAAGCGGTGGGAGGAGTTCCAGCGTCCCGAGCGCACGCTGACCACCTATGTGCCCTGCGCGGACTTCTTCGAGGTCCGGGACAAGGCGCTGATCGCCCACGCCACCCAGATCGACCCCGACGGCGGCTGGTTCAAGGTCCCGATGGAGCTCCAGAAGGAGGTCTGGCCGACGGAGGAGTACGAGCTGGCCAAGTCCCTGGTGGACACGTCCCTCCCCGAGGACGACCTCTTCGCGGGCATCCGCGACAATTGATGCCATGAGCCCGACCACTCTCGCCCTCACCCAGGCCCCCGGCCTCGCCGACCTCGCCAAGGAGTTCGACGAGACCAAGGTGACGCCCGGCATCCTCGGCTTCCTCGTCTTCGCGGCGCTGGGGCTGGCCGTCTGGATGCTGATGAAGTCGCTGAACCGCCACATAGGGAAGGTCGACTTCGAGGAGTCGTCCGCCCCGGACACCGGGCGGTCCTGACCCCGTCCGGCACCGCCCCGTACAGACCCCGCACACCGGCCCGGCCGCGCGGCCGGGTACCGCACACGCGACGCACACCGCGCACAGGCCGGAGCGCCGCCGCACACCCCTCGGGTGTGCGGCGGCGCTCCGGTGTGCCCCGGCGGGCCGTGGCGCCGCGCCCGGACCCGCCGCCCGGGTCCGTCAGACCTGTGCGCCGCTGTCGCCCCGCTCGCGCCCGTCCCGCGTCCCGGAGCGTCCCGGCGCCGACGACCGGGACCGCGCCGGCCTCGGCGGCGGCGCGCTGCTGCGCGCCTCCAGCTCGATGGCCAGGGGCGTCGCGGTGAACACCGAGGACCAGGTGCCCACGACGATGCCGATCAGCAGCGCGACGGCGAAGTCGGTCAGGGTGTCGCCGCCGAGCAGGGCCAGCGCGGCCAGGATGAACAGCGCGCCCATGCCGGTGTTCACGGTGCGGGGCACGGTCTGGAGGACCGCGGCGTTGGCGACCCCTGCGAAGGGCTCCTTGCGCCGGGCCGTCCACAGCTCGCGCACCCGGTCGAAGACCACCACCGAGTCGTTGACCGAGTAGCCGATCACGGTGAGCAGGGCGGCCAGGAACACCCCGTCGACCGGCTTGCCGAGCCAGGCGAAGATCCCGACGAGGATCAGCACGTCGTGGACCATCGCCAGCACCGCGCCCACCGAGAAGGTCCAGCGGAAGCGGATCGCCAGGTAGAGCATCTGGGCGGCCAGCGCGATGCCGAGGGCGATCAGGGCGCCCCTGCGCAGCTCGTCCCCGAGGCTGGGGCCGATCAGCTCGTCGCGGATCTTCTCCGTCTCCCCTCCCAGCTCCTCGATCGTCTCGGCCACCTCGGCCGCCTCGGCGTTGGACAGCTCGTCGGTGCGCACCGTGAGGTCGCCGTCCCCCGAGGTCTGGACGACGGCGCGGGGGAAGCCCGCGTCCGCCAGCGCCGAGCGCGCCTGCTCCGGGTCGACGGGGGAGGCGGTGGAGTACTCGATCAGCCGCCCGCCGGTGAACTCCACCCCGAAGTCCAGCCCGCGGGCCACGATGCCCGAGCCCGCCAGGACGACGGCGGCCAGCGAGACCGCCAGCCAGCGCCGCCGCCGGCGCATCAGGTCCGGCTCGCGGCGGTTGATCCACTCCCGCACCCGGCCCACGCCCGCGATGCCGGTGAGCCCCGGCCGTCTGCGCAGCGCGTCGCGGGAGACGGCGAACTCGGTGAGCACCCGGGTGATCAGCAGGGCGCTGACCATGGAGGCGAGCACACCGATGGACAGGGTCACGCCGAAGCCGCGCACCGGTCCGGAGGCGAAGAAGAACAGCAGCCCGGCGGCCAGCAGCGTGGTGACGTTGGAGTCGGCGATGGCGCTGAGGGCGTTGCGGAAGCCCTCCGTCAGGGCCCTGAGCAGGTTCTTGCCGCGGCGGGCGGCGTACTCCTCGCGGGCGCGTTCGAAGACCAGCACGTTGGCGTCCACGGCCATGCCGATCGCCAGCACGAAACCGGCCAGTCCCGGCAGGGTGAGGGTGGCGCCGAGCGCGACCAGCGCGGCGTAGGAGATGAGCCCGTAGCAGGCCAGGGCCACGGCGGCGAGTGCGCCCAGCAGACGGTAGACGGCGATGATGAACAACGCGGTCAGCGCGGTGCCGATGACCGCGGCCCGGGCGCTGGCCTCGATGGCCTCCTGGCCCAGGGTCGGGCCGACGGTGCGCTGCTCGATGATCTCCACCGGCACCGGCAGGGCGCCGCCGTCGATGAGCAGGGCCAGCTCCTTGGCCTCCTCCTGGGAGAAGTTGCCGGTGATCTGGGTGGAGCCGCCGGTGATGCCCCGCTCGCAGGCGACCGAGGGATCGACCTGCGGCGCGGAGATGATCTCCTCGTCCAGGACGATCGCCACCCGCCGCCTGGGGTCGCCGGGCGGGGCGCAGGCGGCCTGGCCGGTCAGTTCGGCCCAGGCCGCCTCGCCGCCGCCGCGCAGGTCGACGGTGACGTACCAGCCGCCGCCGGTCTGCTGGTCGATGGCGGCCTCGGCGTCCTCCACCCCCTCGCCGGTCAGCTCGGCGGGCCCCAGGCGCAGCCGCTGGCCGGAGGTGTCGGGCAGGACGCGTTCGCCCTCCTCGGCCTCCTCCCCCTCGGCGGCGGCGCCGAGGACGGGGTGGAAGGTGAGCTGCGCGGTGCGGCCGAGGACGTCGGCGGCCTCGCGCGGGTCCTGCAGGCCGGGAAGTTCGACGATGATCCGGTTGTCGCCGGACCGGGTGATGTTCGGTTCCGCGACGCCGAGCGCGTCGACGCGGCGGCGCAGCACCTCCAGGGTGCGGTCGGTGGCCTCGCGGTCGGCCTCGGTGGTGGGCGAGTCGCGGGTCTCCAGCACGATCTGGGTGCCGCCGCGCAGATCGAGGCCGAGCCGCGGGGAGGAGGTCACCGCGGCGTAGACGGACAGGGCGATCACGGCGAGGGCGAGGAGCGCCCGCACCAGGGTGGCGCGTTTCAAGGTATGCCTCCAGCAGGGCGCCGCGGCCGGGTGCCGGCCGCGGCGGTGGGACGACGGGAAACGTCAACTGCCCGGCGAAGGCGGCGGCGCCCGGCCCTGATGGCGTGCGGTGTACGGGGGACGGCCGGCGGTGTGCGGCGGGGGCGCGGGCGGGCGTATGCCCGCGGTGGGCCGAGCGGGGCGGGCCCGGACCGGCAGGGCGGCCCCCGCGGGGTGCGGGGCGTGCCGCTCGGCCGCGGTGTCCCGGTGCAGCAGGGGCGTGCGGTCGCACTCGGCCGCGCAGGGCCCGTCGGCGGTCTGCGTGCCCGCGGCGCCCGGCGCGGCGGGCGGGGCGGGGGTGAGTGCGGAGGCGGTGGGCGCCAGGGCGCCCAGCAGGAGGGCCGCCACCGCCAGCAGGGCCCGGACCGGCGCGGCGCGGAGCACGGCGGACCGCTGGTCCATGCCGCCTCCTCCTCCGCCGTCCTCGGCCGCCCTGCGGCGGCACCCTCCGGTGCCGCCGGCGCCGCCGGTGCCCGCCCGCATCCTCCCGCATCCCCGGCCGGGCGCGGAACCGGGATCAGGGCTCGATCAGCCCCGCGCGGATCGCGTAGCGGGTCAGCTCCAGGCGGTCGCGCAGCCCGAGCTTGTGCAGCATGTTCGCACGGTGCCTCTCCACCGTCTTGACGCTGATGACCAGTGTCTCGGCGATCTCCTTCGAGGAGTGGCCCTCGGCGACCAGTTTGAGAACCTCCTCCTCCCGCGCGGTGAGCACCCGTTCGGGGACGTCCCCGCCCTGCCGGACGCGGTCGAGGTAGCTGCGGATCAGCGCGGTGACCGCACCCGGGTAGAGGAACGGCTCGCCGCGCACCGCCGCCCGGCACGCCTCCACCAGATCCCGGTCGGCCACCGACTTCAGCACGTATCCCGAGGCCCCGGCCTTGAGCGCCTCGAAGAGGTACTGCTCGTTGTCGTACATCGACAGGATCAGGATGCGCAGGCCGGGATGGCGGGCGGACAGCTCCCGGGCCGCCTGCAGACCGGTCATACGGGGCATGGCGACGTCGAGGACGGCCAGGTCGACGGGGTGCTCGCGGGCCGCGGCGACGGCCTCGGCACCGTCGCCGGCCTCGGCGACGACGCTCAGGTCCGGTTCGCCGTCGAGGATGAGCCGCACCCCGCGGCGCACCAGTGCGTGGTCGTCGGCGAGCAGAATGCGGGTGACGGCGGGCTCGGGCGCGTTCACGCGGCCGCCTCCTCTCCGGTCGTGTCCGTGCCGCCGGCCGTGTCCGTGCCGCCGGCCGGCGGTGCCGCGCACGGGTGCCCGCCGTCCACGGGCACCGCCAGGCGTACCCGGGTGCCGCCCTCCGGCGCCGGGCCGATGTCCAGGTCCGCGCCGACGAGCAGCGCGCGCTCCCGCATGCCGCGGATCCCGGCGCCCTCCCGGGCGGAGCCGATGCCCCGGCCGTCGTCGCGCACGCTCAGCACCACGCCGCCGGCGGCGCGCCGCAGCCGCAGCTCGACGCTGTCGGCGCCGGCGTGGCGGGCGACGTTGGTCAGGCTCTCCTGGGCCACGCGGTACAGGACCAGCTCCCGCTCGCCGTCCAGCGGCGGCAGCCCGCCGTCGAAGCGGCGGCGCACCGTCAGCCCGGTGTGGGTGGAGTAGTCGACGGCCAGCGCGGTGAGGGCGCTGACCAGGCCGAGGTCCTCCAGCACGCCGGGGCGCAGCCTGCGCGCCAGCCGCCGCACCTCGTCCAGGCTGCCGCGGGTGGTCTCCTGGGCGTGCTGGAGCTCGGAGCGCAGCTCCTCGTCCGGGGTGCGGTCGGCCGCCCGCTTCAGTTCCAGCAGCACGGCCGTCATGCTCTGGCCGACCTCGTCGTGGAGCTCCTGGGCGATACGGCGGCGCTCGGCCTCCTGCGCGGACAGCACCCGGGCGCTGCTGGCGGCCCGCTCGGCCTCCAGCCGGTCGAGCATGTCGTTGAAGGTGCGGATCAGATCGGCCACCCCGCCGTGCCCGGCCACCGGCAGCCGGTGGCCGGGCCTGAGCAGGTCGACCTCGGTCATCAGCCGGGTCAGCCGCTCCAGCGGCGCCAGGCCGACGCGCAGCAGGGCGGCGTTGGCCACCAGCATCACGGCCAGGCCGGTGACCAGGACGACGGCCTCGGTGAGCAGCACCGGCACCGAGACGGTCACCGGCGCCCACAGCAGCAGTGCCGTGGCCGCACCGAGCACCAGGGCGTTGAGCCCGAAGATCCGCCAGAACAGGGACACGGCGTGCACTTCCTCCTCGATCACCTGCGTCCCCACCACTATCCGCCACCGGCGCGGTCCGGCCGGCCTCGCCCGGCCCTCCCCGCCAGCCTGCCGCGGCGGAGGCGGCGCGGTCGATCGGTGGCACGGGCCATCCCTTCCGGGTCCGGCCCCTCTCCCCCATCCGGTGCGTGCAGCCCTCCCCCACCCCGGAATGGGTGATGCCACCGATGGACCGCGCGCGGCGCGCCGTCCATGGTGGGGAGCGCAGGGGCGCGTGGCCCCTCTTCGGGGACGGGCCGCGCGCCCTCCCGTATGCCATCGGTCTCCCTCACCCTCAGCACGGAAGGAACACGACCGCGATGACGATCGACGCGGGCCGCTCCGCGGACCCTCCCGAACGCCTCCGGGCGCACGACGTGCGCCTGCGCCTGGAACACGAGCGCGAATCCCGCCTCTCCCAGCTCGACGCCGCCGAGGAGGCCGCGGACCAGGCGTCCGCGGACCTGCTGGCCGTCCGGACGGACGCCGTCCGCCGGGTGCTGGGGGAGATCGACCTGGCGTTCGCCCGGCTGGAGAACGGCACCTACGGAGTCTGCGAGGGCTGCGGCAGCGCCATCCCAGCCGAGCGGCTGGAGATCCTGCCGTACGCGAGCCGCTGCGTCGGCTGCCAGCAGCGCACCACCTGACGGCATGGGGGGCGCCGGGGGCGCGGACACCGTACGCCCGCGCCCCCGTGATACCCGCCCCCGCGTACCACCCGCGCCCGCAGAGGACATGACGCATTGAACGACCAGGCCGCCGGCGTCCACGACGCCGCCCTCACCCAACGGGAACTGGCCGCGCTGCGCGAGGACCTGGAGGAGCAGCGCCGCTTCCGCCTCGACCAGTTGCGGGAGTTCGGCCGCCACCGGCCCGTCTCCCCCTCCGCTCCCCGGCAGGGACCCGCCCGGGCCGAGACGGCGCGTGCCGAAACGGCGCGTGCCGAGGTCGACGCCCGGCTCGCGGAGTCCGCCCGGATGGTCCTGGCGGATGTGGAGGCCGCCCTGGAACGGATGGACCGGGGCGGCTACGGACGCTGCCTGCTGTGCTCCCGCCCCATCCCCGCGCGGATGCTGGAGATCGTCCCGCAGACCCGGTACTGCGCGCACTGCCGGCGGACCGGAGAGACGCGGCGGTGACACCAGGGGCCGCCGCCCCTCCGCCTCCCGTGCAAGACGGCGGGGACCGCGGCCCCCGCCGCGATCCCCGCCGAGTTCGGTCCGGCCCGGTTCAGCCGAGCGCCTGCGCCAGATCCGCCACCAGATCGTCGGCCGCCTCGATGCCGACCGACAGGCGCACCAGATCCGAGGGCACCTCCAGCGCCGAGCCCGCCGCCGAGGCGTGCGTCATCCGGCCCGGGTGCTCGATCAGGGACTCCACGCCGCCCAGCGACTCCCCGAGCGTGAACAGCTCCGTCCGGTTGCACACCTCGACCGCCGCCTCCTCGCCCCCGGCGACCCGGAAGGAGACCATGCCGCCGAAGTCGCGCATCTGTTTGGCCGCCACCTCGTGCCCGGGGTGCGTCTCCAGCCCCGGGTAGTACACCTGGGCGACCCTGGGGTGGGAGACGAGCAGTTCGACGACCCGCGCGGCGTTGGCGCAGTGCCGGTCCATGCGCACCGCCAGCGTCTTGACACCGCGCATCACCAGCCAGGAGTCGAACGGCCCCGCGATGGCCCCCATCGCGTTCTGGTGGAAGGCCAGTTCGTCGCCCAGCCCGGAGTCGGCGGTGATCAGCGCACCGCCGACCACGTCGGAGTGGCCGCCCATGTACTTGGTCGTGGAGTGCACCACCACGTCCGCGCCGAGCTCCAGCGGCTGCTGGAGGTAGGGGCTGGCGAAGGTGTTGTCCACCACCAGGCGGGCGCCCCCCGTACGGGCCACGTCGGCCAGCGCCGCGATGTCGGCGATGCCCAGCAGCGGGTTGGACGGCGTCTCCACCCACACCGCCTTCGTGCGCGGGCGCAGCGCGGCGCGTACGGCCGCCGGATCGGAGGAGTCCGCCACGTCCCACTCCACGCCCCACCGCTCGGCGACCTTCGCGAAGAGCCGGAAGGTGCCGCCGTAGGCGTCGTTCGGGATGACGACGTGGTCACCGGGGGTGAGCAGGGTCCTCAGCAGGCAGTCCTCGGCGGCCAGTCCGGAGGCGAAGGCCAGCCCGCGCCGACCGCCCTCCAGCGCGGCGAGGTTCTCCTCCAGGGCGCTGCGGGTCGGGTTGCCGCTGCGGCTGTACTCGTAACCGCCGCGCAGGCCCCCCACCCCGTCCTGTTTGAACGTGGAGACCTGATGGATCGGCGGCACCACCGCCCCGGTCGCGGCGTCGGGCTCCTGCCCGGCGTGGATGGCGAGGGTCTCGAAGTGCTGCGCCGGGGTCCGCGCGGTGTTCCGCGCCTCGTCCCGTGCTGCGTGCTCGTCACTCATGGCCACGAGCCTAGTACCGCTGGCCGTACGGTGGAGGCATGGAAGCCCTGCTGTTCCTCATCGCCATCGCCGCCGTCGTCGGGTTGCTCATCGTGCCCGCGGTCCGCCGCCGCCGGGAGCTGAACGGCTCCGGTGGCTCTCCCGGGGTCCGGGCCGCCGGCGATCCGGACCGCTACGGCCTCGTACCGCCGGAACGGCTCGACGTGAGGCTGCCGGGCCCCGACCCGGAGCTGGTCGAGGCGCTGGAGGAGACCCAGCGGACCCAGGACTGGCAGCCCGTCGCCCGGCTGCTCGCCCTGACCGGCGACGACTGGGAGCTGCGCTGGCAGCGCGTGCAGTCGCTGGCGGGCGCCGCGGCCGTGGAGCTGGCGCGCTCGCGCACCACCCCCGCGCCCCCCGAGGCTCCGGCGGGCCCGGCCCCCTCGGCGGACCGGCCCCCCTCCCTCACCAAGGAGCAGCCGGCCCCCGCGCCCGCCCCGGACGCGCGCTGGCTGCGGAACTGGCGCACCGCCTCCCCGCGCGACGTCGGCTGCGCACAGGTGTACGCGCAGTTCCTGGTCTGGCAGGCGCTGGGCGACACCGGCCCGGCCGACCGGCGGATCATCCTGGAGGAGGCCCGCGAGATCGCCCGCGAGGCGATCCGGCTCGCCCCGGCCGACCCCACCGCGTACATCACCGACCTGTTCGCCGCCCGCGCCCTGGGCGTGCGCCGGCCCGAGTTCGAGGAGCGGTGGGAGGAGGTGCGCAGGCGCGCGCCGCACCACATGGGCGCGCACCTGGTGGCGCTGCCGTACTGGTCCGCCAAGGGCCACGGCTCCAAGGAGGACGCCTACGCCTTCGCGCAGCGCGCCGCGGGCGAGGCCCCCGAGGGCAGCCTGCTGCCGGCCCTGCCGCTCTTCGCGGTCTACGACCACCTGCCGGAGGCCAACATGGTGCGCGGCCTCTACCGGAGCGCGGTGGTGGAGCAGGCGATCGAGGGCGCGCGGTACGCCCTGCACCACGCCCCCGCCGGCCACCCCGTCGCCCCGCACGTGCGCCATCTGCTGCTGTGCTTCCTGGTGCGCGCCGAGCGGTACGCGGAGGCCCTGGAACAGGTGCGGGCCGTCGATGGTTATGTCGGTGCGCTGCCCTGGGTCGACGGCGGCGACCCGGCGGCGGAGTACGCGGCGTACCGCGCCCTGGCGGTCGCCGGCTACGAGAGCCTGGGCGGCGACGCCGCGCACACCCCGCCGGCGCACTGAGAGACGTACGGCGGCGTACGGCGGACGACACACGCCGTACGCCGCCCGAGGCGGCACCGGGCCCACCGGGCCCGCCGAGGCCACGAGGAGAGTTGAGCATGCTGTTCGGCCACTTCAAGAAGTCCCTCCCGACGGCGGAGGAGGCCCTCAAGGGCCGCCCGGAGCGCCCCTACACCGTCCCCGGGACCCACACCGTCCTGGGCAACCCCCTGCTGGGCCCCTACCCGGAGGGGCTGGAGACCGCCGACTTCGGCCTGGGCTGCTTCTGGGGAGCGGAGCGGAAGTTCTGGCAGACCGAAGGGGTGTGGACCACCCTGGCGGGCTACCAGGGCGGCCACACCGAGAACCCGACGTACGAGGAGGTCTGCTCGGGCCTGACCGGCCACACCGAGGTCGTCCGCGTCGTCTTCGACCCCTCGAAGGTCACCTACGAGGAGCTGCTGCGGGTCTTCTGGGAGTCCCACGACCCCACCCAGGGCTTCCGCCAGGGCAACGACGTGGGCACCCAGTACCGCTCGGCGGTCTACACGCACTCCCCGGAGCAGGAGGCCGCGGCGAAGGCGTCGCGCGACTCCTACCAGGCCGTCCTGACCTCCTCCGGCTACGGCGAGATCACCACGGAGATCCTCCCCGCCGGCCCCTTCTACCCTGCCGAGGCCTACCACCAGCAGTACCTCGACAAGAACCCCGGCGGCTACTGCGGCATCGGCGGCACGGGCGTCAAGCTGGATGCCCCGTCCGAGACGAACTGGGGCCGCTCCTGCCCCACCGGTATCGCCCCGGCTCCGGAAGTGTCGGAGAAGTAGCCGGTCCGCCGACCCGGGGCTGGTGCCCGACCGGCCATGGCATCGATCGCCACCCGCTCGGTGCCACGGCCGGGTCGGCTCGCCTGAGCGGCCGAGCTGCCTGTGCGTGGCACCAGCCGCAAAAGCACTGGTCGTAGAGATTACGACGCATCTGACTGGCATCGCACCCGCCGAGGCCGGAGACGCCGGTTCTGCCGCATCCGAAAATCAATGGCTTACAGGAACCGATCGGCCTCACCCTGGACGCCATGGAAGAACCGCAGCACAGGATCCGCGCGCTCCACACGGTATCCACGGTCACCGTCTACCAGGCATACCCCCCGGAGATCGGCGTGCCTGCGGTTCGTCAGGGCCGTTTCCCCACTGCGTGGAAGCGGGACCGGATGACGTGGGTCAAGCCGTCGTTCCTATGGATGATGTACCGCTCCGGCTGGGGTACGAAGACGGGGCAGGAGACCGTTCTTGCTGTCGAGGTCACTCGCGACGGCTTCGAGTGGGCGCTGCGCCACGCATGCCTGTCGAGTTACGTACGTGGACTGCACTCCGACCGCAGCGCCTGGCAACGCCAGTTGAAACGTGCCCCGACCCGCGTCCAGTGGGATCCCGAGCGCGATCTGCGTCTCCAGCCGCTGCCCCACCGCTCGCTGCAACTCGGGCTCTCAGGCGAGGCCGTACGACGATACGCAGACGAGTGGACGGTCTCCATCAGCGATGTGACTCCGCTCGCCCACGAGATCCACACACTCGTCAGCAGCGGCGACCCGGACTCCGCGGCTCGACTGCTGCCCAAGGAGCGGACATACCCCGTCAGTGATGAACTGATGACCCACCTGCGTTCGTGACCGGGCACGCTCGCCGGACAAACGGCTGCCGCCCATGGATCACATGGCAGCACACAACCGCGGGCACAGGCGTCTCCTGGCCGGTGGGCGTCGTGCCTGCCGGGGAGTGGGCGGCGCCTCGGCGGTCCCGCGCGGAACGCGCCGTGAAGGCCGGGCGAGGAACGGCGGTGACAATTCCTCACCCTCCGTACAACCATTTGCCGACACCGATGATCTATTACACGAGTCAGAAGACTCCATGGTCATCTGGGCCCGGTGCGACCATGAGCCGTTGGAAGTCGGCGCACGGGCCCCTCTCCACTTTGGGGAACGTATGCGTATTCGCGCCACTGTGGCCGTCGTCTCCGGCGCCCTGGCCCTTTCCGTCTTCGTCGCGCCCGCCGCGCAGTCCGACTCTCGCGGCGCCGCTGACCTGGACAAGCCGAGCGCCGCCGAGCGCTTCGGCGTCTCCTCCGCCAAGTCGGCTTTCAGCGCCGCCGCCGCGGCCGACGAGCCCGTCGTGTCCAAGGTGACGGTCAACTCTGGCAAGAGCGTCGTCGTCGGCACCACGTACGCCAAGACGTTCACGGTGTCGCTGACCGCCAGCCACGCCTCGGGTATCGAGGACGCCTACATCGACCTCTGGCACGGTACCGACGTCGAGACCGACATCGATGGCCTGCTGTGGCCGAACGAGGAGACCGCCACCTGCAGCGCCTCCAGCGCCACCACCTCCACCTGCAAGCTCACCATCACGGCCGAGCCGGGCACGGATCTGTACATGAACGCGCTGGCCGGCACCTGGCATGTCACCGCCGGTGTGCTCGCGGGCGACGGCACCGTCTTCTGGAACGACTACTTCACGACCCACAAGGTCCAGCGCGCAGCCAGGCTGACCGCCAACGCCTCGCCCGAGCCGGTGAAGAAGGGCAAGACGATCACGGTCACGGGCAAGCTGTCCCGCGCCAACTGGCAGACCTTCAAGTACGCGGGTTACACCAACCAGTCCGTCAAGCTCCAGTTCCGCAAGAAGGGCACCGACACCTACACCACGCTCAAGACCATCAAGTCGAACTCCACGGGCGATCTGAAGACCACCGTCACCGCCTCCACCGACGGCTACTTCCGCTACTCCTTCGCGGGCACCTCGACCACCCCGGCGATCAACGCCGCGGGTGACTTCGTCGACGTGCAGTAATCGCCGCCGGACAGTGCGCCGCCGATCCCGGATTCGCTTCGGGGTCGGCGGCGTTCGTCGTCCTACGGGGTCACACAGCCCTCTCCGCCTTCCCCCGCCGACCGCGCCCATCGGAAACGACGCCGAAGCACGGTAACCGCGCTGAGCAGGTACGTGGTCGAGCGCGGCCATCAGCGCGGGGGGCCCAGCCCGCCCTTCGCGCCGGACCATCAGCAGTTCCCCGAGACCTCGCGGACAGAGTCGGCAGATCCGGCGCGTGGAAAGGACGGCGGACATCGCGTCGAGGCCCGCTCCACGCCGTGACAAGAACGGCTACTGCGGCACGGGCGTCAAGCTGGATGCCCCGTCCGAGACGAACCGGGGCCGCTCCTGCCCCACCGGCACCGCACCGGTCGACGGCTGATCCGGCCCCGACGGCCTGCGCACCGCCCCGGTCTCCCCGCACGTGCGTACCCTCATGGCGACCTGCTGGCGCCTGCCCGGGCTGGAACCGCTGCGGCTGCGCGCCTGGGCCGGCGCCCTCGGCCACCGGGGCCACGTCCTGACCAAGTCCCGTGCGTACCCCACCACTTACGCGGCCCTGCGCGCCTACCGTGCCGAGTACGAGCGGGCCGCTCGGGGTGCGGAACCGTCCCCGGCCCGGACACGGTCACCGATGCCCACCGGCGCCACGTCGGCTCCGGCCGCTCCCCCGGCGCCGCGCCCATCGCCGCGGGCACCGCCGAAGACCTGGCAGCCGACAGAGAAGCTGCCCGGGATGCTCTGGGACCCACCTCTGGGGGCGCTTTTGGCGCCTGAGGAACTGAGAGAGCGGGTGGCCGTGTCCCGTGCCCGGCAGGGGCTTCCGCCCGTCATCGAGGACCTGGCGGTGATGGAGCGCGTGGCGCGAGTCCTCACCCTAGTGAGGCCTGGGACTCGCTCCCGTGCCGCGGTCCCTGCTCGGGGAACTTCACGGGCCGGTAGTCTCCCAGCGTTGGAGGGTGGGCGGAAGTAAGGGGGCGCGGGTCCGTGAGACGCTGGTCTCCCTGGAAAGTGGGATGCTCCGTGCTGGCCGCGGTGGCGGCGCTGCCCCTGGTGTTCCTGGCGGTCTTCGCTCTCCTGGTGGCATTCGACCCGGAGCAGGTGCCCCTGGGGAAGGCCGATGTCGTCGGTTCCTGGCGCGGCGATGACGGCCGGGGACGGGTCGACTTCCACGCTGATGGCCGGTTCGAGATGTCCGGTATCCCCCGTAGTGCCATCGACTCCGGCTTCAACGAAGCTCCGCCCGGGAGAGGGCCGCTTTCCGGAGAAGGCACCTGGGAGTTCGCGTACGACGAGCCCAGCACCGGTATCCATCTCCGCATCGAAGCCGGCGGTTCGTTCTCCGACCCCGAGATCGCTTCGCTCGAGTCGATCGAGGAGGACGGGAGAACGAGGATGTACTTCTCGGTCAACGTGGACAAGATGTACGGCTACGAGATCCGGCGTGTGAGCAAACAGCCGCAGTGATCCGCTCACGCGCCGGTCCCGTGCCGCTTTCCCAGGCGATCCAGTCGAAGACGAACCGGTCCGGGTCCCAGCGCTTGCGCGGGTTGGCGGGGGCCACCTCGATGGCCCGTACGGTCGCTGTGACGATCGCGCGGCGCTGGGAGTCGTTCATCTTCTCCCATCACTCCCGCATGTCCTCGTAGCCGCCCACGAACTCCAGCAGAACGGCCGCCCTCGACGTCTTCGACAGCTTCGCGCGGTTGCGCTCCAACCGCTCCTCGACCGACTGGCGCGCGATCATCCACTCCTTGCGGCTGACCTTGCGGTTGCCGAAGTCCCGGGCAAGCTCCTCCGACTCCTCCTCGCCGGCCCGGGTCTCCTCGGCAAGCCGCTGCCGTCCTCGTCCGGCCGCTGGAGCCGCTTCCGGAGCGCGGGCGAGTCCAGCGCGGTCAGGATCGTGTCGCGTACGTGCTCGTCCGTCTTCTCGGCGTTGGTCGCCGTTCCGGCGCATGCGTCGGCGCCCGGGGTGCTGGGAGCGGACGTGGCGCCTTCGGTGTTCAGGGGGTGTCGGGGGCGGGCTCGCCGGGGAGGTCCGCCAGTTCGGCCAGGTCCCGTCCGTCGGAGTCCAGCCAGTACCTGGGGCCGGAGGCATAGCCCGGCCGGCTCCCCGTCAGCTGCTCGACCATCTCCTTCACCAGCGACGTCGGCGCGTAGCACTGGCCGTCGTACTCCCACCGCAGGGGGCGGCTGCGGTCGCCGGTCCAGGTCGCGCGGCCGCGCCTGGGGTCCTCGGCGACCCACCTCTCGATCTCGTTGTTGTCCCAGGCCACGGACTCCGGAAAGGCGCGGAAGCGGAGTGTCTGGCCGGGCTCGACCGAGCCGTTGTCGATGATGCGCAGCACCGCCTTGCGGTTGCGGGTGCTGTTCGCGGCGCGCTGCGCCGTCTCGGCCTTCTCGGCACGGGCGGGGACCACGGTGAACTCCTCCAGCCCCGGTACCGGGTAGAGCACCGAGGTCGTCATCACATGTTTCCCGCCGGCGGCCCAGAGCCGGAACTGGACCAGTTTGACGTCGAGCCCCATCTCGTTCAGCCATACGGCCGACGAGGTCACCTGCTTCGGGAAGGAGCGGGCGACCAGCACGAGTCGAGGCTGTTTGAGCAGTGCGGCGTCCAGCTCGTCACCGCAGTGTCTCCGGATGTCCTGCATCGCTTTCGACACCTCGTGCTCCTCACCGGAGCGCCGCAGGAAGTCCGCGTGGATGCGGGCGAGGTCCTCCTCGGTGAAGCGGGACACCATGGCCGCATAGGTGATGGCCTGGAGGTGCACGTCGTCCGGGGCGTCGTCACGTTTCAGCTCGATGACGACGAGGTGCCCCTCGGAGTCGAGGGCCAGCAGGTCCAGCCGGTCGCGGACCCTGTCCCCGCCCGACGTGGCCCACTTGTCGTACTCCTCGGTGAGGATGAGCAGGCCCGGCTCGATGAGGGAGGGATCGGCGATGATCCACTTCTGCAGATCGGCCCGCTCCCGCAGTCCCAGATCGGCCAACCGGGCCTCCTCCGCTTTCACGGGCTGTGCTGCGTCGATGATCGACACCCGTTCAATCGCCATACCGGTTCCCCAGGTTGCCGTTCGCCTCGCGCTGCTCGAGAAGTCTAGGAAGGGACCGCGGTCCGCCGAAAGCGCCTGACGGACGGGAACCGGAGCCGCCGCCGGTCCGCCGGAGACGACGGTGGCAGGCGGAGGACGGCGATTTCGCGGGTGGGAGGCCGCTGGGGGAGGCCGGCCGGGTCCGGGGAGGTCCGTGGGTCCGTACGCCGGAGCGGGGTCTCCGTACGCCGGAGCGGGGTCGGGGGGCGCGGTCCGGTCGTATCGTCCTATGCTGCGCGCAGTCATGGCGGTGCGGCCGTCCGGAAGCGGGTTCACGCCGTCCGAGCGCCGGGGTCCGCCGGTTCCCCGAAGGTTCTGAGCGACACCAAGGAGACTTCCAGTGCTCTCACGGGACGAAGCCATCGGTTCGGCACGCCGGTTCCTCGACGAGGCGTTCCCCGAGGGGGAGTTCACGATCGTCGTGCAGCCCGAGCTGACGCAGGAGCATCCGGTGGCGTGGGCGGTGCGGTTCGACTCGCAGGAGCACATCGACACCGGGAACATGGCGCTGGCGCCCTTCGTCCGCGTGGTGGTCGTGCCCAAGGACGGCAGCGGGCCGCACTTCCCCCCGACCCACCAGCCCCTGGGCGAGTACCTGGGAGAGCTGGCCAGGGACGCCTACACCACCGGCGCCTGACAACCGGCCGCCCGCCGCCCCGCCCGGGATCGGGTGGGGCGGCGGGCGGGCTGCGGTGCGGTGGGCGCGCCCCGTCGCGGTCGGTCACACCCGCCGCGCCGGGCACCGGACGCGGGCCGGTTCAGGCCCCGGCCGCCGCGCGCAGTGCGTCGATCCTCTGCCGCGGGTGGTAGTCCGGCCCGACGCCCTCGACGAGGAGGGCTCCGCCGTCGATGTGGGCGGTGCGCAGCGGCAGGATCTCCTGGTAGGCGGCCGAGTCGTACCAGGCTCGCGCCTCGTCCGGCCCGGGGAACCCGATCACCACCACGGACGCCGGCGGCTCGCCTTCCCGGACCTCCATCCGGCCGCCGTGTACGAGGAAGCGGCCGGAGTAGGGGTCAAGGGTGTCCTGGATGCGCTCCAGGTAGGCGACGATGTCCGGGTGGGGGCCGGGGTGGTTGCGGAAGTGGGCGATGGCGTAGGCGGTCACGGCTCCTCCTCGGGCGCTGTCGGTCCTCGGTGCCGGGCGCGTCCCACGGGGCCCCGCCGGTGGGACGCGCCCGGCACCGGCGATGCTGCCGCCTCCCGGCGCGGCGGTCGATGACCTGCCGGGTAATGGCCCCGGGGGCCGGACGGACGGGGCGGAGGCGGTGGGCGCGCGTGTGGGCCGCCCGCGCGCGGCGGGCGGCCCACACCGGTCGGGGGCCGTGCGGCGGGGTCAGGCCGAGACGGTCTGGAACTCCCGCACGAACGCCTCGTCGAACGCCTTGAGGTCGTCCGGCTTGCGGCTGCTGATCAGGGTGTTCGGTCCTTCGGTGCAGACGGAGACCTGCTCGTCGACCCAGTTGGCGCCGGCGTTGCGCAGGTCGGTCCTCAGGCTCGGCCAGGAGGTGATCTTCCTGCCGCGCACCACGTCCGCCTCGATCAGCGTCCACGGGCCGTGGCAGATCACCGCCACCGGCTTGCCGGTCTGGAAGAACTCCCGGACGAAGGAGACGGCGCCGTCGTCCGTCCGCAGGAAGTCGGGGTTGGCGACGCCGCCGGGTAGTACCAGCCCGTCGTAGTCCTCGACCGCGGCCTGGCCGACCTGCTCGTCCACCTCGAAGGTGTCGGCCTTGTCGAGGTGGTTGAAAGCCTGGATCCGCCCGCCGGTGGTGGACAGCAGGCTCGGGGTGCCTCCGGCGTCGATCACGGCCTGCCACGGGTCGGTCAGCTCGATCTGCTCCACGCCCTCGGGGGCGACGAGAAAGGCGACCTTCACTTCTGCCACGTCCTTTCGGCAGCTCGGGTCCTCGGTGCATGCTCTGTACTCCCCCGTACTCGGGTACGGGTTTCCGCCGGAGGCGGCCTTATGCCGCTTTCCCCGCCTTTCCGGGCGGAATATCCCCGTCCCTTCCAGACCGCCGGCACCACCGCCACCTTGCGCCCCGCCCGTCCCGCCCGGAGACGCGGACGGCCCGCCGGAGCGGATGCTCCGGCGGGCCGTCGCCCGTGTCGCGGGCCGCCTTGTCACCGGTGGCTCACGGGCACGGTGCCGCCCGGGTGACAGCGGAGGTCACCTGGTGCGGTAGGCGTTGACGATCGTCTGGGACAGGGTGTTGCCCTTCTTGTCCTTCACGTTCGCCTTGAAGGAGACCGTCCCCTTCCTGCCGGGGTTCTTGAAGGTGATCTTCCCCTTCTTGACGGCGGTCTTCTTCCAGTTCTTGCCGCCGTCGAAGGAGACGTGGACGGTCAGCGACTTCAGGTTCCTGCCCGCGGCCGATCCCTGGACGGTGACCGGTACCGGCATGGTGGCCTTCGCCTTGGCCGTGCCGTCCAGGGCCAGCTTCGGCGTGAAGCGCACCGCCGTCGCCGGGAGGGCGGTCTCCTGGGAGGTGCGGGCCGAGGTGAAGGTGTGGGAGGTGCTCACCTTGGTGCTCAGCCTGGAGACCTTGCCGCGGCTGAGGGTGGTGACCAGCTTGTACTGCGCCTTGCCCTTGGGGAGGGTGAAGCCGGTGTAGTCGAGGATCTCCTTCTCCTCGGCGTACTTCTTGCCGTTGCGGTACAGGGTCGTCCGCGCCGAGTCGTACAGGCTGTCGCCGTGGTTGCCGGCGCCGTCCGCGAGCGGGTTCAGCGTGCCGTAGAGGTCGTCGCCGTCGCGGAAGATGCCGCTGTACTCGTCCAGGTGGGGTCCGAAGACGCCGTTGTTGAAGGTGCGCTCGTAGGTCCTGCCCGCGGTGAACTTCCGCTCGTCGGCGTAGTAGCCGGCCTCGAAGTCGCCCTTGGCGTCGAACTGCATGAAGTACTGCGACCACCGGGCGCCCTTGGCCTTGACGTAGACCGTGGTGGTGCGCGGGAGCTTGCGCTCGGCCCCGGTGAACGAGCCCGTGTGGGACGGCACCGTGGCCAGGACGCCGAGGCGGCCGGGGGCCGAGGCGCCCTGGCGGACGTTCAGCCTGGCCATCTCCGACTTCTCGGTGTGCGTCTTCAGGCCGGTGTAGAAGCCGCCCTCGCGGACGTGGAAGGTGTTGTAGTCGGTGTCCTTGCGGGTCCACACGGTGCTGGCGGTCGAGGTGGCCTCGACCCGGCCCGTGCCGCCGACCTGCGCGGTGCGCAGGCCCCGGTCGCCGCCCCCCGTGCCGCCGTAGACGCCGACGAAGCCGTCGTCGCCGAGGGCGCCGGTGTACTCGACGGACAGGTCGATCTGCTTCGCCTTGCGGTCCGGCACCGTCATCCTCACCTCCTTGGCCTTGCGGGCGTCGAAGGTGAGGGTGGTGTCGCGGTCGATCTCGACCGCCGGGGCCATGAGCCAGTCGCTGCCCTCGTACTCCTCCTCCGTGCTGCCCGGCAGGGCGATGTCGGTGGACAGGACGTAGGTGCCCTTGGGCGCCCGGACGGTGGTGGTGCCGTCCTTGCCCGTCAGGCTCTTGAACATGTCGGTTCGGTAGCCGATGAGCATGCTGCTCCACAGGGGAGCCGGCCTGCCGTCGCGGCCGAGTGCGCGCACGGTCAGGTCGTAGGACTCCACCTCGCGGTCGACGGCGCCCGCGGTGCGGACGCTCTGGCCGCCGCCGGTCGCGGTGACGGCCACGCTGTAGCCGCCGTTCACGTTGCCGCCGAGCCGGGTGTCGGCGGTGATGCCGACCGCGGCCGTGCCGCCCGCGGGGACGGTGATCTCGTCGGCGGCCAGGGTGAACATGCCCTTGGGCGCGGCCTTGCCCCGGGGGTCGGTGCCGGTGGCGGTCAGGGAGAGGGTGACGTCCTCGGTGCCCAGGTTGCGGTAGGTGATGTCCTTGGTGATCGGCTTGTCGTCGCCGTGCGGCCACTGGGCGGTGCCGAAGGCGATCGACACCGGTTCGGCGACGATCGTCTGCTTCAGCGCCTTGTTCACGTCGGCCCGGCCGGAGCCCTGCTGGAAGGCGGAGTAGCCCTTGCCGGGCTTGGCGGAGGCCGTCAGCGCGCCCTTGATCCGCTCACCGGTCCAGTCGGGGTGCTGCTGGGCCAGCAGTGCCGCCGCGCCCGCGACGTGCGGGGTGGCCATGGAGGTGCCGGAGATGGAGACGTAGCCGGCGGCGACCGGGTCGCCCTCCTGCTCGATGAGGCTGCCCTTGGCGGCCGCGGCGCCGATGTCCACGCCGGGGGCGGTCAGGTCGGGTTTGACCGCGCCGTCTCCGGTGCGCGGGCCGATGGAGGAGAAGTCGGCGAGCGCGTCCTGCTTGTCCACGGCGCCGACGGTCAGCGCGGCGTCCGCGCTGCCCGGGCTGGCGATGCTGGAGGCGTAGGGGCCCTCGTTGCCGGCGGCGATGACGAAGAGGGCGCCGCTGTCGCGCGACAGCCGGTTGACGGCGTCCTCCATCGGGTCGATCTCGGGGGTGTCGCCGCCGCCGAGGCTGAGGTTGACCACCTCGGCGCCCTGCGCGACGGCCCACTCCATTCCGGCGATGATCTCGGAGTCGTTGCCGTAGCCGTCGTCGTCGAGGACCTTGGCGTTGAGCAGCTTCGCGCCGGGGGCCACGCCCTTGTACCGGCCCTTGGACTTCGCTCCGGAGCCGGCCGCGATGGAGGCGACGTGGGTGCCGTGCCCGTAGCGGTCCTTGGTGTCCTTGGACGCGGAGAAGTTCTTCTCCGCGGCTATCCGCCCGGCGAAGTCGGGGTGGGTGGTGTCCATGCCGGTGTCGAGGACGGCGATGGTGACGCCCTTGCCGTCGTAGCCGGCCTTCCACGCCGCCGGGGCGCCGATCTGCGCGGTGCTCCTGTCGAGCGCCGCCTTGCGGATGCCGTCGAGGGAGACGGTGGCGACCCCGGGCGCCGCCGCGAGCTGTCCGGCCGCGGACGGGCGGGTCAGGGCCCTCCACGCCTCGGCGGCCCGGTTCTCGGCCACGGACAGCGCCTCGCCGTTGACGGACCGGAGGGTGGCGCGCACGGTCGGGTCCGCCTCGGCGTGGAGTTCGGCCCTGGCCGCGGGCTTCGCGCCGCGGTAGGTGACGATGACCGGTACGTCGGTGCCGGTCCTTGCGCGGTACTGCTCGCGGCTCAGCTCGGTGACGTCGAACAGCCTCCGGTCGAGCCTGCGTTCGGCGATGAGCCGGGTGACGTCCTGCGGGATCACATAGGTGTGGCCCTTGGTGCGGACGACCCGGACGGGTACGTCCTCGCGTCCTTCGGCTCGGACCATCCCGGTGACCCTGCCGCGCCCGTCCAGCACGACCCGGTCGCCGGTGACGAGGGTGACGGAGTGCCGGCCGCGCTCTGTCCGGTCGGCCTCCTGCGGTGAACCCGCCCTGGACGGCTGTGCGTTCGGGGTGTCGTTCGGACCGCTCTTCGGGGCGGCGGACGATGCGGTGGTCAGCCCCATCGTCAGTGCGACGGCCACGGCGGTGGCTATCGCGGCGGCGCCCGCTCTCTTACGTTGTGTCAATTTTCCCCCTGGTGAGTTCATCACCATGCGTGGGGGACCCCTGCGGCCCCCCGGCGCGATCAGTCTGCGGGAGGCCGGGACGCCCGCACCATACGGCCTCGTATGGGACAGGTGTTCTGGGTGTGACGCCGCGTCGGTCCCCCCTCGGTCCGGGTGGTCGGCGCGGGGCACTTCCGGCTCTCGCGGTGGTGAGGACGCCTCCGGGGCTCCTCCGGGTTCACCTTCGGTCCGGTCTTCTGCGGCATCCCCCGTGATTTTGCTCTTCCATGGTTTTCCGGTGCCCGGCCGCGGACCGCCCGGCGAGGGCGGCGGGAGACGGCGGAAGGCGGCGGGGAACGGCGCGGTGCGCCGTTCCCCGCCGCCTTCCGGTGGAGCTGTGCTCCCGGGAGCGGGGGATGCCGTCAGCGGGCCGTCACGGGGCCCTGGAAGGGATCAGAGGGCGGATCCGGCCTTCCAGTCCTCCCAGGACATGTTCCAGCCGTTGAGACCGTTGTCCGGGGTGATCTGCTTGTCGGGCGAGTTCTTGACTATGACCACGTCGCCCAGGAGCGAGTTGTCGAAGAACCAGGCGCCGTCCTGGCTGGGGTCGTTCGCGCCCTGGACGTCGTTCAGTCCGACGCAGCCGTGGCTGGTGTTGACGTTGCCGAAGACCGAGTCGGCGCCCCAGTAGTTGCCGTGGATGAAGGTGCCGGAGGTCGACAGCCGCATGGCGTGCGGCACGTCGGGGATGTCGTACTCGCCCTTGCCGTCGTCGTCGGTGAAGCCGACGGTCGCGCCGTTCATCCGGGTCTCCTTGTACTTCTCGGAGATCACCATCTGGCCGTTGTAGGTCGGGGTCTCGGGCGCGCCCGCGGAGATCTTGAAGGTCTTGACGGTCTTGCCGTCCCGGACGACCTCCATGGTCTTGGTCTTCACGTCGACCGTGCTGATCTGCGAGCGGCCGACGGTGAAGCTGAAGCTCTTGTCCTGGACGCCGGTGATGCCGTCGGAGCCCTCGACGCCGTCGAGGTTGAGGTCGACGGTGACCTTGGAGCCGGCCTTCCAGTAGTCCTTGGGCCGGAAGTCCAGGCGGGTGTCGCTGAACCAGTGGCCCACGACCTCCTGGCCGCTGGTGGTGTTGACCTCGATCGCGGCCTGGACGTCCTTCTTGTTGGAGATGCCCTTGTCGAAGTTGATGGAGACGGGCATGCCGACGCCGACGGTCGAGCCGTCCTCGGGCGTGAAGTAGCCGATGAAGCTGTTGTCGGGCGAGACCGTGGTGAAGGTCGAGTTCTCCAGCGCCTTGCGGCCCTCGGCGTCCTCGGCCTCGGCGGAGATCGTGTACCGGGTGGCGCGCTCCAGCTGGCCGTTGGGCTTCCAGCCGCTGCCGTCGGCCGCGAGGGTGCCCTCGACCTCCTGGCCGGTCGCGGTGGCCTTCATGGTCACCGAGGTGAGCTTGCCGCCCTTCACCTCCACCCGGGCCGCGTGGATGCTGGCGTTGTCCGCGCCGTTCTCGGGCTTGATGACTATTCGGGCCTCGGAGGACTTCTCCGCCGCCGCCCTGTCCACCTGGGCCTGCCCCTTGTCCGGCTTCTTGGCGGAGTCGGCTTCGGATTCGCCGCCGCCGCTCTCGCCCCCGCACGCCGACAGTGTGAGCACTCCACTGAGCAGCGCGGCCGCCGCCACGACACCCCTGCGGCGCTTGCCGTCCCTCATCACACGCTTCTCCATCCGCTTACGAACCTCTGGCTCCCCGTTCCGCGTCCCACGCCGTCCGGTGAAGGCGAAGCGGGACGTCCGCCCCACGGCCGCACACAACGAGAACGCGAGGGAACTGTGACCCGTTCCACCCAGGGTAAGACTGTGGGGTAAGACACCCTTCCGTCACCAGGGGTTGCACTGGCGGGCGGGAATTCCCCCGCGGTTCCGGATCGTTACCGGCAGGTCCGCCTCCTGTGACACCCGATCACATCACAGCGTTTTCCTCCTGTCACGGCGCTTATGTGGCAATGTGACCGATTTCGCATGAGGTGGTCGCGCGGCGGGGGCCGCGGAAGCCGGCCGCCCTTCACGCGGCGCCCCTCCCGTCGTTAGCATCGGTCGCAGCACCGCCTGTCCGCTGTACCGAGGGGGCCCTTCCGTGCGAGCACACCGTCGACCGCTGGTGACCGCCGCCGTCGCGGGCGGCCTCCTGTGCGGTCTGTGGTTCGTACCGTCCGCGAACGCCACCGGCGACGGCGAGCCGGCCGGAGCCGCCGCCTCCCGGGCACAGGCCGGGGCGCAGGTCCAGACCCGGACCGACTCCGGGGGCGAGGTGCTGCTGGCCGACACCGGCAGCTTCGACACCACGCCCTACCTCGTCGGCGGCCTCGGTTTCCTCGGCGCGGGCGCCGTCCTGCTGGTCAACGCCCGCGTCCGCGCCGGCCGCGAGGGTCTCACGCCAGCGGCCCGGTGACGGCCTCGGCCGCCGCCACCAGCCCTCCCCCGCGGACGAACGCCTCCGCCGCCGCCAACTCCGGCGCCAGATAACGATCTTCCCCCGGGCCCCGCACCCCGGCCTCGCGCGCCGCGGCCACCACCGCCGAGGCGGCGGGCGAGGGGGTCAGCCCGTCCGCCGCGCGCAGCTCGACCGCGCGGGCGGCGGCGCACAGCTCCACGGCCACCACGCGGGTCAGCCCGTCGACGGCGGTGCGCAGCTTGCGGGCGGCCGACCAGCCCATCGAGACGTGGTCCTCCTGCATCGCCGAGGACGGGATCGAGTCCACCGAGGCCGGGACCGCCAGCCGCTTCATCTCGCTGACCAGGGCGGCCTGGGTGTACTGGGCGATCATCAGCCCCGAGTCCACGCCCGCGTCGCCCGCCAGGAAGGGCGGCAGCCCGTGGCTGCGGTTGCGGTCCAGCAGCCGGTCGGTGCGGCGCTCGGCGATGGAGGCCAGGTCGGCCGCCGCGATGGCGAGGAAGTCCAGCACGTAGGCGACCGGAGCGCCGTGGAAGTTGCCGTTGGACTCCACCCGCCCGGTCTCGGGAAGCACCACCGGGTTGTCCACGGCCGCCGCCAGCTCCCGCTCGGCGACGGTGCGGGCGTGCGCCAGGGTGTCGCGCCCGGCACCGGCGACCTGGGGGGCGCAGCGCACCGAGTAGGCGTCCTGCACGCGCGGGGCGTCGTCCTGGTGGTGGCCGGTGAGCCCGGAGCCGGCCAGGACCTTGAGCATGTTGGCGGCGGAGGCGGCCTGGCCGGGGTGGGGGCGGACGGCGTGCAGCTCGGGCGCGAGCACCCGGTCGGTGCCCAGCAGCGCCTCCAGGGTGAGGGCGGCGGTGATGTCGGCGGACGTGAACAGCCGGGCGAGGTCGTCGCAGGCCATCACCAGCATGCCGAGCATGCCGTCGGTGCCGTTGAGGAGGGCCAGCCCCTCCTTCTCCCGCAGTTCCACGGGGGCCAGCCCGTGCTCGGCCAGCAGCTCGGCCACCGGCCGCACCCGCCCGTCGGGGCCCTCGGCCTCCCCCTCGCCCATCAGGGCCAGCGCGCAGTGCGACAGCGGCGCCAGGTCGCCGGAGCAGCCGAGCGAGCCGTACTCGTGGACGACGGGCGTGATGCGCGCGTTGAGCAGGTCCGCCATGGCGCGGGCCACCTCGGGCCGTACCCCGGTGCGGCCCGAGGCCAGCGTCTTCAGCCGCAGGAACATCAGCGCCCGCACCACCTCGCGCTCCACGCGCGGGCCCATGCCGGCGGCGTGCGAGCGGACGATGTTGCGCTGGAGCTGTACGCGCAGCCCGGCGGGGACGTGGCGCACGGCCAGGGCGCCGAAGCCGGTGGAGACGCCGTAGACGGGGTCGGGGGCCGCGGCCAGGTCCTCGACGATCCGGCGGGCGGCGGCGAGGGCGGCCAGCGCCTCGTCGGACAGTTCGACGCGGGCCAGGCCGCGGGCGACGGCGACGACGTCCTCGGCGGTGGTGCCGGAGGGGCCGATCACCACGCGGTTCTGCATATCCATATTCAGGAACACTAAAGAGTGAATCGAGTTCTGTCACGACCCTGCCGGAACCGCGCCGGTCCGCGTGGGCCGCCGAGTCCGCGCACCGGTGCTCACACGTCCAGGCCGCGCAGCCGGCGGCGGTCGCCCGGGGCCCCGATCCGCCCCTGCTCGGCCTGGTCCGCCAGGCGGACCACGGCGTCCCCTGCGCAGCCCGCACCGCCCTCTCCCCCGGCCGCCCCGGCGTCCGCGCCGCCCTCGCGCCCGGCCACCACCGGCTTGTCGGTGCGGGCGGCCTTGGCCCGGTACTGGGCGGCGTCGGCGAGGCGGAACAGCCGGCGGGCCGAGCGGACCGGGCCTATCGGGTCGCCCGTCGAGGCGACCCCGCAGGCCACCCCCTGCCCGGTCTCCAGCTCCGCGGCCCGGCGGCACACCTCGTCCGCCACCCGGACCACCTCGTCCGCCGACGGCCCCACCGCCAGCAGACAGAACTCGTCCCCGCCCAGCCGGGCGGCCAGGGTGTCCGGGAGCATCGCGCCGCACAGGGACAGCACCGAAGCGAAACGTTCCAGCAGCCGGTCGCCCGCCTCGTGGCCCAGGACGTCGTTGACCCTCTTCAGCCCGTTGACGTCGCAGACCAGCAGGCTGACCACCGTCCCGTCCGCACGGTGCCGCTCCAGCGCCTCGTCCAGCCCCGCGTCCACCGCCCGGCGGTTCGCCAGGCCGGTGAGGGGATCGGTGAAGGCCAGCCGGCGCACCTCCTCCAGCCGCTCGGCCTGGGCGATCCCGGCCGCGATCACCGACGCCAGCGCCTCGGCGAAGTCCGCGTCGGCACGGTCGAAGACCGGCTGCCCGGTCTCGCGCGCCACGTACAGCTCGCCCCACGCCCGCCCGTCCACGACGACCGGGGCGACCACGCAGCAGCCCCGCCCCCGCCGGCGCAGCGCCGGCGGCCGCCGCTCGTGGGGCGTCCCGGGACCGTACCGGGAGGTCCGGCTCCCGCCGGAGGCCGTCTCCACCCAGGCGCGCGTCCCGGCTCCCGGGCCGCTCCCGGGGCGCAGGCCGGTGATCTCGGGGAAGTCGTGGACCGGGTACGTCTCGTCCTCGGGGAACTCCTCCTCGTCCCCGCGCCGCTCGCCGGCGTTCACCAGCACCCGCAGCAGGCCGCGCTCGCGCTCCCAGACGGACAGGGCCGCGAAGGAGCCGCCCAGCGCGGCCCGCGCGCCCTCGGCGGCCGTGCGGGCGAGGTCGCGCAGGGTGTGGGCGGCGGCCATCTCCTGCGCCAGCCCCACCACGGTCCTCAGCCGCGCGTCGTCACCCATGCCGTACCCGATCCACACGACCCAGGTTATGGGCCTTCACTCCGGGTCGCCGACCGGCTCGCACCGGCCCGCTCCGGCTCACCGGGCTCGTGCCCGCTCAACTCCGGGTCACTCCCCCGGCCAGCGCGGGGCCCGCTTCTCGTTGAAGGCGGCCACGCCCTCGGCCCGGTCGCCGGAGAACGCCACCGAGCGCCAGGCCGCGTCCTCGACCTCCAGACCGGCGCGCAGATCCATCCCCCATCCGGTGCGCAGCGCCCGCTTGGCCGCCCGCAGGCCCACCGGGGAGTTGGCGGCGATGCGCCGGGCCAGCTCCAGCGCCTCGGCGCGGTCCTCGCCACGGGCCGCCAGACGGTCGACCAGACCCAGCTCGCGGGCCTCCTCGGCCTCCACCCTGCGCGCGGTGAAGATCAGCTCGGCGGCGCGGGCGGCGCCCACCCGGCGCGGCAGCAGCTGGGTGCCGCCGCCGCCGGGGATCACCCCGACCGACACCTCCGGCAGGCCGACCACCGCGGTGGGGTCGGCGACGATCAGGTCGCAGGACAGGGCCAGCTCGAAGCCGCCGCCGAGCGCGAACCCGTGCACGGCCGCGATCGTCGGCACCGGCAGCTCCAGCACCCCGGTGTAGGCGGCGCGGGCGTACGGCCGCTGCCGGGACAGGTCGGCGTCGCTGAAGGAGTTGCGCTCCTTCAGGTCCGCGCCCACGCAGAAGGCCCGCTCGTGGGTGGAGGAGAGCACCACGGCTCGCACCCGCCGGTCCGCGGCGAGCGCGGCGCAGGCGTCCCCGATGTTGCGGGCCATCTCGGTGGAGACGGCGTTCATCGCCTTCGGCCGGTCCAGCACCAGCTCGGCGACGTGCCCGTCCGGCTCCCGCCGCACCGCGACCCACTCGCCGAACCGCTCCTCGCCCACGCCCTCGCCCTCGCGCACGCTCACGTCGTCCACACAGCCCTTCCGGTTAACGATCGCTCACTGGTGTACGGGCGCATCATGCCATCCGCCCCGCCCGGCGGTCAGGGGCGAGCGGCGGGCGACGGGCGTGCGGAGAGGCGGGGAGAAGGGGAGGGGAGGCGGGACGGCGGTCAGGAGCCGGAGGAGCGGCGGGTCAGCAGCCAGGGCTCGATGACGCCGAGACCGCGCACCGGGCGCTGGTAGAGGGGGCGGAGCGCGAAGCGGTACGACGCGCCGGCGTCCGTCTCCTTCTCCGACTCCGGCGCATCCCCGGCGGCGACCAGCTCGGCGCGCAGCGCGCCGTCCACCAGCACCGCGTCCTTGGGCGCTATCGAGGTCAGCCGGCTGGCCAGGTTGACCGTGTTGCCGAAGACGTCGCCCATCCGGGTGGTGACCGTGCCCAGGGCCATGCCCACCCGCAGCTCGGGCATCGTCGCGTCGTTGGCCAGGGTCTCGATCAGCCGCAGCCCGATCTCGGCCGCGGTGCCCGCGTCGTCGGCGACGTAGAGCACCTCGTCGCCGAGCGTCTTGATCAGCCGGCCGCCGTGCGCGGCGACCAGGTCGGCGGCGGTGGTCTCGAACGCCTCGACCAGCTCGCCCAGCTCCTCCTCCTCCAGCCGGCGCGTCAGCCGGGTGAAGCCGACCAGGTCGGCGAAGGCGACCGCCAGGCGCCGGTCCACCATCTCCTCGTCGTCCGCCGCCTGCACCACCCGGCCGGTGGCGGCGGCGAGCTGCCGCCGCCAGACGTACACCAGGAACTCCTGGAGCTCCGGCAGCAGCAGCTCGACCAGCGGGTAGGCCACCTCGGTGCGGGTCATGCCCGGCTCGGGCGGCTCGGTCAGGCCCTCCAGGAAGGAGTCGATCTGCCACTCGGCCAGCCGCGCGGTGGTCTGCCCGGTGGACCGCGCCACCTGCACCGCCATCGCCTCGCTGAGCAGCCCCGCCTCCACCAGGCCGGCCAGCCGCCGCAGTGCGATCACGTCCGTCTCGGTGAGCGCCTTGGCCTGGCCGATGTCGGCGAACCCCATCGCGCGCCAGAAGCGGGCGGCCAGCTCCATCGGGACGTCGGCGGCGCGGGCCGCCTGGAAGGGCGTGTACTGCCGCCCGGCGCCGAGGATCAGCTGCTCGATGCGGAGCGCGAGGGGGTCCTCCTCCGGATGGGCCGGGTCGCCGGCCGCCTCGCCGTCCGTCGTCGGCTCTTCGGCTGGGGTGCCCGAGTCGTCCACTGCCCTTCCGATCCACTCACTGCCGCCGCGCCCGCCGCGCTGGGTCGACTCAACGATACGGCAGGTGTGCCCTGGCTCACTCTCCCGGCGACCGCTCCCGCGGCCGTCCCGGCGACCGCCCCTACGCCCCCTCCGGACCGGGCCTGAGGTGCACGATGTCGCCCGCGCCCACCGGCTGCTGCACGCCCTCGCCGCCGGCCAGGACCAGCCGTCCGCCGCCGTCCACCGCGACCGCCTCGCCCAGCAGCTCCCGCTCCCCGGGCAGCACCGCGCGCACCCGCCGGCCCAGCGTGGCGCAGCCGGCGGTGTACGCCTCGCGCACCCCGCTCGCCTCCGGGTCGCCGTCCGCGTCCCGCCAGCGGCCGTACCACTCCTGCAGCGAGCGCAGCACCGCGCGCAGCAGGGTGTCGCGGTCGGTGACGCGCGCGCCCGCCAGGGCCAGGGAGCCGGCCCCGGGCACCGGCAGCTCCTCCTCGCGCAGTGTGACGTTGAGCCCGATGCCCAGCACCACGGCGGCGGGGCCGCCGGGGCGCTCGACCCGTTCGGAGAGGATGCCGCCGATCTTGCGCTCCTCGTCCCCGGAGCGCACCAGGACGTCGTTGGGCCACTTCAGCACCACATCCGCCCCGGCGGCGCGGGACAGCGCGGAGGCGGTGGCGACCCCGGCGAGCAGCGGCAGCCAGCTCCACCGCTCGGCGGGCACCTCGGGGGCCAGCACCACGGAGAGGAACAGCCCCGAGCGGGCGGGCGCCGTCCAGGTGCGCTCCAGCCGCCCGCGCCCGGCCGTCTGCCGCTCGGCGACCAGCACCTGCCCCTCGCGCGCCTCGCCGCGGGCGGCCCGCGCGGCGAGGTCGGTGTTGGTGGAGCCGGTGGAGTCCACCACCTCCAGCGAGGTCCACAGCGATTCGGGCCGCACCAGCGCACGGCTCAGCGAGGCGGCGTTCAGCGGTGGGCGTTCCAGGTCCGACCAGGGACTGTCCGACGGGTCGTTCGGTGTCATGCAAGACAGGTTAGGTGTGGCAAACGCCGCACCGCCGGATCACTCCCGCGCCGATACGCTACGAGTCGGTAGCCAGACGCCATGACGAACCAGACGCCACGACGAGGAGCCGCAGCCCGTGTCCGAGCAGCAGAGCCCAGCCCCCGAGGACCAGGATCGTCACACGACCGCGGGCAGGATCGCGGATCTGCGGCGGCGCATCGAGGAGGCCACGCACGCGGGTTCGGCGCGCGCGGTGGAGAAGCAGCACGCCAAGGGCAAGCTGACCGCCCGCGAGCGGATCGGACTGCTGCTGGACGAGGGTTCGTTCACGGAGCTGGACGAGTTCGCCCGCCACCGCTCGACCAACTTCGGACTGGACGCCAACCGCCCCTACGGCGACGGCGTCGTCACCGGCTACGGCACGGTCGACGGCCGCCCGGTGGCCGTCTTCTCCCAGGACTTCACCGTCTTCGGCGGCGCGCTGGGCGAGGTCTTCGGCCAGAAGATCGTCAAGGTGATGGACTTCGCCCTGAAGACCGGCTGCCCGGTCATCGGCATCAACGACTCCGGCGGCGCCCGCATCCAGGAGGGCGTGGCCTCCCTGGGCGCCTACGGCGAGATCTTCCGCCGCAACACCCACGCCTCCGGGGTGATCCCGCAGATCTCGCTGGTGGTCGGCCCGTGCGCGGGCGGCGCGGTCTACTCCCCGGCGATCACCGACTTCACGGTGATGGTCGACCAGACCTCGCACATGTTCATCACCGGCCCCGACGTCATCAAGACGGTCACCGGCGAGGACGTCGGCTTCGAGGAACTGGGCGGCGCCCGCACCCACAACTCCACCTCCGGTGTCGCGCACTACATGGCCTCCGGCGAGGAGGACGCGGTCGAGTACGTCAAGGCGCTGCTGTCGTACCTGCCCTCCAACAACCTCTCCGAGCCGCCCGCCTTCCCCGAGGAGGCGGACCTGGAGACCTCCGAGACCGACCGCGAGCTGGACACGCTGATCCCGGACTCGGCCAACCAGCCGTACGACATGCACGACGTGATCGAGCACGTGCTGGACGACGGCGAGTTCCTGGAGACCCAGCCGCTGTTCGCGCCGAACATCCTCACCGGCTTCGGCCGGGTGGAGGGCCACCCGGTCGGCATCGTCGCCAACCAGCCGATGCAGTTCGCCGGCTGCCTGGACATCGACGCCTCCGAGAAGGCCGCGCGCTTCGTGCGCACCTGCGACGCCTTCAACGTCCCCGTGCTGACCTTCGTGGACGTGCCCGGCTTCCTGCCCGGCACCGACCAGGAGTACGGCGGCATCATCCGGCGCGGCGCCAAGCTGATCTACGCCTACGCCGAGGCGACGGTGCCGCTGATCACCGTCATCACCCGCAAGGCGTTCGGCGGCGCGTACGACGTGATGGGCTCCAAGCACCTGGGCGCCGACCTCAACTTCGCCTGGCCCACCGCCCAGATCGCGGTGATGGGCGCGCAGGGCGCGGTCAACATCCTGCACCGCAGGACGCTGGCGGCGGCGAAGAGCGACGAGGAGCGCGAGGAGCTGCGGGCCAAGCTCACCGCCGAGTACGAGGACACGCTGCTCAACCCGTATGTGGCCGCCGAGCGCGGGTACGTGGACGCGGTGGTGGTGCCCTCCGAGACGCGCCGCCACATCGTGCGGGGCCTGCGCTCGCTGCGCAACAAGCGCGAGTCGCTGCCGCCGAAGAAGCACGGCAACATCCCGCTCTGACCGCCCGCGACAGCGAGGAGACCGTGACGTGATCAAGGTCGTACGCGGCAACCCGACCCCCGAGGAACTGGCCGCCGCCCTGGCTGTGGTGCGCACCCGGGCCGCGGCCCTCGCGGAGGCGGGGTCCGGCGGGTCCGGCGCCGAACGCGGCTCGGAGTGGTCGGACCCGGCCCGCACCGTCCCCGGCCGCCGCCTGCCGCACCCGGGCCCGCGGGCCTGGCGGACGGCGTACTGGCCCGCCTGAACCGGCCCGCGCCGGGGGGGCACGCGCCGCACACGGGCGGGGGGGGGCGCCTGAGTACGCGTACTCAGGCGCCCCCGCCCGCCGTGGCGCAGGATCGGGAGCATGCTCTGGTCCGACCCGGCCGACGAACCCCCCGAGGAGCTGCGCACCACCCAGGCGATGCTCCGCCGCGCCGGCTGGCTGCTCGCCGTCGCCATGGTGGCGGTCTTCCTGCTGCTGTGAGCGCGGCCCCGGACCGGGGCGGCCGGGAGGCTTCCTAGGATGGGCCCATGGCCCACAACACCGCGCCCCGCCGCCGTCTCGTCCTCGCCTCCCAGTCCCCCGCCCGGCTCGGGCTGCTCCGGCAGGCGGGGATGGCTCCCGAGGTGATCGTCAGCGGTGTGGACGAGGACGCCCTGGACGCCCCCACCCCTGGCGAGCTGGCCCTGCTGCTGGCCGAGGCGAAGGCCGGCGCCGTGGCCGGGCGGCCCGAGGCCGCCGGCGCGCTCGTCGTCGGCTGCGACTCGGTGCTGGAGCTGGACGGGCGGCCGCTGGGCAAGCCGGCGGACTCCGAGGAGGCCACCGCCCGCTGGAAGGACATGCGCGGGCGGGCCGGCGTCCTGGTGACCGGGCACTGCGTGGTGGACACCGCCACCGGCCGCCGCGCCTCGGCGACCGCCGCCACCACGGTCCGCTTCGGCGAGCCGAGCGACGAGGAGATCGCCGCCTACGTCGCCAGCGGCGAGCCGCTGCACGTCGCGGGCGCCTTCACCCTCGACGGCCGTTCGGCGCCCTTCGTCGACGGCATCGAGGGCGACCACGGCAACGTCATCGGGCTGTCGCTGCCGCTGCTGCGCCGCCTCCTGGCCGAACTGGGCGTCCCGATCACGGAGCTGTGGGCCTGAGGGGCGGCCCGGCCGGCCCACCCGGCGCGTCCGGCCCACCCGGCGCGTCCTGTTCCGCCGTACGGCCGCGGGGGGCGTAGGCCGCCAGGGTCAGCACCAGCAGTCCCAGCACGAGCATCATGGCCGCGAACGCCGCCCAGCCCACCAGTCCGACGGTGAGGGCGCCGACCACCCCGTGCACCACGGCCGCGCCGACCAGCAGGGCGCGGGCGAAGCGGGCGGGCGGCCGGTCGGCCAGCCCCGTACGCAGCAGCAGGCAGGCGCACAGCAGCAGGTAGGCGCCGAGGACCGCGCCGCCGATCCAGGTGGAGAGGGCCGTCAGACGCGGGTCGAGCCCGGCCAGGGACATGTCCTGACGGTCGACCATGAGGCCCAGGACCCAGTGCAGCCACCCGGCGCCGACGGCTTCGGCCGCGAGCACCGCGGCCGCGGTCAGGGCCACCGGCCTTCTGTGCGCCATCCCGTCCCCCACCCGCCGTCCCGTGGGCGCGCGGTGCGCCGCCCCTTCGACAGCGCGCATGCTACTAACGGGTAATGGCTCGGGAAAGACCCCGCGCCCCGGCAAAGAATCACCCCGCCGTTCGTAGGAATCCCACAAAAAGTCAGAGACGCTCGCTTCACGCCTGGACAGTAACCTTGACCACACCGAAGATCTCCAGCCGGATGCGAGATCCCGGCGTAACGTGTACCCACAAGGGATTTGGGCTCCCCGGGTCTCCCGGGATCACATTCCGTGTGGGCAAGCTCACGCCCCTGGGCGACTCGGCCTGCGGTGTCGCCGATACCTAAACTCACATCGCTCATACTGTTGCGGCCCAGCGCCAAGGAGGAAGCCATCGTGCGCAAGGTGCTCATCGCCAATCGCGGTGAAATCGCTGTCCGGGTCGCCCGGGCCTGCCGGGACGCCGGGATCGCGAGCGTGGCCGTCTACGCCGACCCGGACCGGGACGCACTCCATGTGCGGGTGGCGGACGAGGCCTTCGCGCTCGGCGGTGACACCCCCGCCACCAGCTACCTGGACATCGCCAAGGTGCTGAAGGCCGCCGCCGACTCCGGCGCGGACGCGGTCCACCCCGGCTACGGCTTCCTGTCGGAGAACGCCGAGTTCGCCCAGGCCGTCATCGACGCCGGGCTGAACTGGATCGGCCCGCCTCCGCAGGCCATCCGCGACCTGGGCGACAAGGTCGCCGCCCGCCACATCGCCCAGCGCGCAGGCGCCCCGCTGGTGGCCGGCACCCCCGACCCGGTCTCCGGCGCGGACGAGGTGGTGGCCTTCGCCAAGGAGCACGGCCTGCCGATCGCCATCAAGGCCGCCTTCGGCGGCGGCGGACGCGGTCTGAAGGTCGCCCGCACGCTGGAGGAGGTCCCCGAGCTGTACGACTCGGCCGTCCGCGAGGCGGTGGCCGCCTTCGGCCGCGGCGAGTGCTTCGTGGAGCGCTACCTGGACCGGCCCCGGCACGTGGAGACCCAGTGCCTGGCCGACAAGCACGGCAACGTGGTGGTCGTCTCCACCCGTGACTGCTCGCTGCAGCGCCGCCACCAGAAGCTGGTGGAGGAGGCCCCCGCGCCGTTCCTGACACCGGAGCAGAACGCCGAGCTGTACCGGGCCTCGAAGGCCATCCTGAAGGAGGCCGGGTACGTCGGCGCCGGCACCTGCGAGTTCCTCGTCGGCCAGGACGGCACCATCTCCTTCCTGGAGGTCAACACCCGCCTGCAGGTCGAGCACCCGGTCACCGAGGAGGTCACCGGCATCGACCTGGTGCGCGAGATGTTCCGCATCGCCGACGGCGAGGAGCTGGGCTACGACGACCCGCCGGTGCGCGGCCACTCCTTCGAGTTCCGCATCAACGGCGAGGACCCCGGCCGCAACTTCCTGCCCGCTCCGGGCACCGTGACGAAGTTCGACCCGCCCACCGGTCCGGGCGTGCGCCTGGACGCGGGCGTGGAGTCCGGCTCGGTCATCGGCCCTGCCTGGGACTCGCTGCTGGCCAAGCTGATCGTCACCGGCGCCACCCGGCAGCAGGCCCTCCAGCGCGCCGCCCGGGCGCTGGCCGAGTTCCAGGTCGAGGGCATGGCCACCGCCATCCCCTTCCACCGCACGGTGGTCGCCGACCCGGCCTTCGCCCCCGAGGTCAACGGCCGCCCCGAGGACCCGTTCACCGTCCACACCCGGTGGATCGAGACCGAGTTCGTCAACGACATCAAGCCCTTCGCCGCGCCCGGCGCGGACGAGGAGGAGGACGAGCCCGGCCGCGAGACGGTGGTCGTCGAGGTCGGCGGCAAGCGCCTGGAGGTCTCCCTGCCCGCCTCGCTGGGCATGACCCTGGCCCGCACCGCCGCGGCCGGCGGCGCCCGCCCCAAGCGGCGCGCGGCCAAGAAGTCGGGCCCGGCCGCCTCCGGTGACGCGCTGGCCTCCCCGATGCAGGGCACCATCGTCAAGGTCGCCGTCGAGGAGGGTCAGACGGTCGCCGAGGGCGAGCTGATCGTGGTGCTGGAGGCGATGAAGATGGAGCAGCCCATCAACGCCCACCGCGCCGGCACCGTCAAGGGCCTGAACGCCACCGTCGGCGCCTCTCTCAGCTCCGGCGCCGTCATCTGCGAGATCAAGGACTGAGCCCGCACCACCCCGGCACACGGAAGGGGGCGGGACGGCCGGGGCCGTCCCGCCCCCTTCCGCTCGTACGCGCGGTACACGCCGCGGGCGGGCGGCTCAGTGGCGGCGGGGTGCCAGATCCGCGACCCGGCCCATCGTCTGGCCCTCGCCCGGGGCGACCGGCGGGGCCGCGCGCAGCTGGGCGCCGCCCCCGCCGCCCGGCGGGTGGTGCCTGCCGCGCTGGCCCGGCAGCGGCACCTCGCGCCGCGGCCGCCCCCGGGCCGCCGGCCGCGCCCTCGGCCTGCCCGCCCTGGCCGCTCTGCCCCGCCGCTCCGGCCGGCCCGGGATGCGCCACCGCGGTGCCCGGCACCGCGCCCATCGCACCGGACGGCGCACCCGCCGCACCGGCCACCGTGATCTGGACGCCCCGGTCCGCCAGCGCCTGGAGCTCGGCCGCCGCCCGGTCCTCGTGCGGCGGCGGCTCGTCGGTCACCAGGCGGGCGATGGCCTCCGGGGGAACGGTCTGGAACATCGTGTCGACGCCCAGCTTGGTGTGGTCGGCCAGGACGACCACCTCCGCGGCGGCCTGCACCAGCGCCCGGTCCACGCTCGCCGACAGCATGTTGGAGGTCGACAGGCCGCGCTCGGCCGTCAGCCCGCTGCCGGACAGGAAGGCGCGCGAGACCCGCAGCCCCTGGAGGGACTGCTCGGCGCCGCTGCCGACCAGCGCGTAGTCGGCGCCGCGCAGCGTGCCGCCGGTCATCACGACCTCGACGCGGTTGGCGTGCGCCAGCGCCTGCGCCACCAGCAGGGAGTTGGTGACCACCGTCAGGCCGGGAACGCGCGCCAGGCGGCGGGCCAGTTCCTGCGTGGTCGTCCCGGCGCCGACGACGACGGCCTCACCCTCCTCCACGAGGCCCGCGGCGACGTCGGCGATCGCGCTCTTCTCCGCGGTCGCCAGGTGCGCCTTGTGCGGGAAGCCGGATTCACGTGAGAAGCCGCCGGGCAGCACCGCACCGCCGTGCCGGCGGTCCAGCAGCCCTTCCGCCTCCAGCGCCCGGACATCACGACGCACGGTCACTTCGGAGGTCTGGACGACACGTGCGAGTTCGCGGAGCGACACGGCTCCGTTGGCCCGCACCATTTCGAGGATCAGTTGACGACGTTCTGCAGCGAACACGGAACAGACAGTAACCCGCGCGACCGTCTGCTTTCAGCTGTTTCCGCTGAATAACGGAAATTGTTCGTAGGCGGAACCCTGCCGTGGTATACGCGGACGGCCCGGTGGAACCCGGGCCGCCGGTCAGCCGCCCTCGGCCGCCTTCCGCGTCTGCAACTGCCGCGCCACCTCGGCGATCGAACCCGACAGCGAGGGGTAGACCGTGAAGGTGTTCGCGATCTGCTCGACCGTCAGGTTGTTGTCGACCGCGATCGAGATCGGGTGGATCAGCTCGCTGGCGCGCGGCGCGACCACCACGCCGCCGACCACGATCCCCGTGCCCGGACGGCAGAACAGCTTCACGAAACCGTCCCGCACGCCCTGCATCTTCGCCCGCGCGTTGCGCAGCAGCGGCAGCTTGACGGCGCGGGCGTCGATCCGGCCGGCGTCCACGTCGGCCTGGGTGTAACCGACGGTGGCGATCTCCGGATCGGTGAAGACGTTCGCCGAGACCGTCTTGAGGTCCAGCGGGGCCACCGTCTCGCCCAGGAAGTGGTACATCGCGATCCGGCCCTGCATGGCCGCGACCGAGGCGAGCGCGAACACGCCCGTGCAGTCGCCGGCCGCGTAGACGCCGGGCGCGGAGGTGCGCGAGACCCGGTCGGTGCGGATGTGGCCCGAGTCCTTCAGCGTCACCCCCGCCTCCTCCAGGCCGATGCCCGTGGTGTTGGGGACGGCGCCGACGGCCATCAGGCAGTGGCTGCCGGTGATGACCCGGCCGTCGGAGAGGGTGACCTCCACCCGGTCCCCGACGCGCTTGGCGGAGGCGGCCCGGGAGCGGGACATCACGTTCATGCCGCGGCGACGGAAGACGTCCTCCAGCACGACCGCCGCGTCCGGGTCCTCGCCCGGCAGCACGCGGTCGCGCGAGGAGACCAGCGTCACCCGGGAGCCGAGCGCCTGGTAGGCGCCGGCGAACTCGGCGCCGGTGACGCCGGAGCCGACCACGATCAGCTCCTCGGGCTGCTCCTCCAGGTCGTACACCTGCGTCCAGTTCAGGATGCGCTCGCCGTCGGGCCGGGCGTCGGGCAGCTCGCGCGGCTTGCCGCCGGTGGCGATGAGCACGGCGTCGGCCGTCAGCTGCTCCTCCTCGCCCCCGGCCGTCTCCACGACGACCTGCCGCGTGCCGTCGGCCGCCTGGCCCGGCTCCAGCCGGCCGCGGCCGCGCAGCACGCGGGCGCCGGCGCGGGTGACGGCCGCGGTGATGTCGTGCGACTGGGCCAGCGCCAGGCGCTTGACGCGCCGGTTGACCTTGCCCAGGTCCACGCCGACGACCCGGGCCGGGCTGTCGGGGTCGGGGGTGCCGTCCTCGACGATGATGCCGAGCTCCTCGTAGGAGGAGTCGAAGTTCGTCATCACCTCGGCGGTCGCGATGAGCGTCTTGGAGGGGACGCAGTCGGTCAGCACCGACGCGCCGCCCAGACCGTCGCGGTCGACGACGGTCACTTCCGCTCCGAGCTGCGCGGCCACCAGCGCCGCCTCGTAGCCGCCGGGTCCACCACCGATGATCACGATCCGAGTCACGTACTCCAGTCTCGCACGCGCCCTTCCGGCGGCCGCCACCACCCGCCGTGCGCATGACGGCTTACACGGCGGTGCGCATGACAGGACACACGGCGGTGCACACGGCGGCGGTCCGCCCGGGTGGCGGAGGCCGCTGCCTATACCCTCGTCGCATGTCGCTCTACGCCGCATACGCCGGAAACCTCGACGCCCGGCTGATGTCCCGCCGCGCCCCGCACTCGCCGCTGCGCGGCACCGGGTGGCTCAGCGGCTGGCGGCTGACCTTCGGCGGCGAGCACATGGGCTGGGAGGGCTCGCTGGCGACCATCGTCGAGGCCCCGAAGGCGACGGTCTTCGTCGCGCTCTACGACATCGCGCCCATGGACGAGGACTCCATGGACCGCTGGGAGGGCGTCGGCATGGACATCTACCGCCGCATGCGGGTGCGGGTGCACACCCTGGACGGCGAGGAGCCGGCCTGGTGCTACGTCCTCAACGGCTACGAGGGCGGGCTGCCCTCGGCCCGCTACCTGGGGGAGATCGCCGACGCGGCGGAGTCCGCCGGGGCCCCGCACGACTATGTGACGGAACTGCGCAAGCGCCCCTGCTGAACGGAGCGGACGGACCGCACGGGCCCTCCGCCGGCCGCCTGCGGACACTTAAGGGCATTCCGGTCCGCCCGGGTCCACTTTCAGCCGCTTCCGGGACCACTCCCGGACACCCGTCTACGCGCGTAGGCGATTACCGGCTACCCTCATCGGCGTGAACGCTTCTGCCACCACCGACTACTCCGGCGACCCGTACGCCGCCGCGGGCACCGCAGCGGCCCGCCTGCGCGAGCTGACCGGCGCGGAGACCCACGACGTCGCCCTGGTCATGGGCTCGGGTTGGGTGCCGGCCGCCGATGCGCTCGGGGAGCCGGAACACGAGTTCCCGGTCACCGACCTGCCCGGCTTCCCGCCGCCGGCGGTCGAGGGCCACGCCGGAAAGGTCCGCTCGCACCGCCTCGGCGACAAGCGGGCGCTGGTCTTCCTCGGCCGCACCCACTACTACGAGGGCCGTGGCGTCGCGTCCGTCGTCCACGGGGTCCGCTCGGCCGTGGCCGCGGGCTGCAAGACCGTCGTGCTGACCAACGGCTGCGGCGGACTGCGCCCCGGAATGCGCCCCGGCCAGCCGGTCCTCATCCGGGACCACATCAACCTCACCGGCGTCTCGCCGATCGTCGGCGCCAACTTCGTCGACCTCACCGACCTGTACTCGCCGCGGCTGCGCGCGCTGTGCCAGGAGGTGGACGCCACCCTGGAGGAGGGCGTCTACGTCCAGTTCCCCGGCCCGCACTACGAGACGCCCGCCGAGATCGGCATGGTCCGGGCGATCGGCGGCGACCTGGTGGGCATGTCCACCGTCCTGGAGGCGATCGCCGCCCGCGAGGCGGGCGCCGAGGTGCTGGGCGTCTCCCTGGTCACCAACCTCGCCGCGGGCATGACCGGCGAACCGCTCAACCACGAGGAGGTCCTCCGGGCCGGCCGCGACTCGGCCACCCGGATGGGCTCGCTGCTGGACCGGGTCCTCAGACTCATCTGATCCGGTCCGGCGCACCCCTCGGTACGGGCCCCCACCGGGCCCCTCGGACAGCCCACCCCGCGGCGGGTCCCGCCGGCTTCCCGGGTACCGGTGGACATCGGAGGAGCCCGCGCCCACCGGCGCGGAGCGCAGCGAAGCAGGAGCGGCGTACGGCGCCGCCCACAGGCGACACGCGAGAGGCGGAGAGACCGTGGCAACCGTGCACGAGGACCTGACCGCGCAGGCGCGGTCCTGGCTGGCCGAGGACCCCGACCCGCAGACCCGTGCGGAACTGGCCGCCCTCATCGAGGCGGGAGACCTGGAGGAGCTGAAGGCCCGCTTCTCCGGCACCCTCCGGTTCGGCACCGCCGGGCTGCGCGGGGAGCTGGGCGCCGGCCCGATGCGGATGAACCGCGCGGTCGTCATCCGCGCGGCCGCCGGGCTCGCGGCGTACCTGCGGGCGCACGGACACGGCGGCGGCCTGGTCGTCGTCGGCTACGACGCCCGCCACCGGAGCGAGGACTTCGCACGCGACACCGCGGCCGTGATGGTCGGCGCCGGCCTGCGGGCGGCCCTGCTGCCGCGCCCCCTGCCCACGCCCGTACTGGCCTTCGCCGTCCGGCACCTGGGCGCCGTCGCGGGCGTCACCGTCACCGCCAGCCACAACCCGCCGCGCGACAACGGCTACAAGGTCTACCTCGGCGGGGGCTCCCAGATCGTGCCGCCCGCCGACGGGGAGATCGCCGACGAGATCGCCTCCGTCGGCTCCCTCGCGGACGTCCCCCTGGCCGGGTCCGGCTGGGAGGTGCTGGGCGAGGAGGTCGTGGACGCCTACCTGGAGCGCGCGGTCTCCGTCCTCACCCCCGGCGGTCCCCGGGACGTGAAGGCGGTCCACACCTCGCTGCACGGTGTGGGCGGCGCCACGGTCGCCGCCGCCTTCGAGCGCGCGGGCTTCCCCGTCCCGGTGCCGGTGGCCGAGCAGGCCGATCCCGACCCGGACTTCCCCACCGTGGCCTTCCCCAACCCGGAGGAGCCCGGGGCGATGGACCTGGCCTTCGCCACGGCCCGCGAGCACCGGCCGGACCTGGTGATCGCCAACGACCCCGATGCCGACCGCTGCGCGGTGGCCGTCCCCGACCCGGATGCGGACGCGGGCTGGCGGATGCTGCGCGGCGACGAGGTGGGGGCGCTGCTGGCCACCCACCTGGTGCACAAGCGGGCGCGGGGGACCTTCGCCACCACGATCGTCTCCTCCTCCCTGCTGTCGCGCATCGCCGAGGCGGCGGGCGTGCCGTACACCGAGACGCTGACCGGCTTCAAGTGGCTGGCCCGCGTCGACGGGCTGCGCTACGCCTACGAGGAGGCGCTGGGCTACTGCGTGGACCCCGAGGGCGTGCTCGACAAGGACGGCGTCACGGCGGCGCTGCTCGTCGCGGAACTGGCCGCCGAGCTGAAGGGGAGCGGGCGCTCCCTGACCGAGCTGCTGGACGACATCGCGGTGGAGTACGGCCTGCACGCCACCGACCAGCTCTCGGTGCGGGTGGAGGACCTGTCCGTGATCGCCGGAGCGATGCGCCGGCTGCGCCAGGCGCCGCCGGCCGGCCTGGCCGGCCTGACGGTGCTCGCGGCCGAGGACCTGAGCCGGGGCGCCGGGGACCTGCCGCCGACCGACGGCCTGCGCTACCGGCTGGCGGGCGATCCCCGGCAGCGGGTGGCCGGCGCCCGGATCGTCGTCCGCCCCAGCGGCACGGAGCCGAAGCTGAAGTGCTACCTGGAGGTGGTCGTCCCCGTGGCGGACGCCTCGGAGCTGAGCGCGGCCCGCGCCACGGCGGAGCAGGTGCTGGGCGCCCTCAGGACGGATCTCGCCGCCGCCGCGGGCATCTGACGTACGCCGGCCGGGGCCGGCCGCCCGGCGGCGTGGGAAGCCCCGTCGACCGCCCGCGCGGCGCCGCGCGGGCGGTCCGGGACCTCAGCCCAGGAAGAGCAGGACCAGCAGGGCCGCTCCGCCGACCGCCGCCGGGACGATGATCTCGTAGGCCCAGCGGACGCTCGGGGCGCCCTGCGCCGCCTCGTCCGAGGCGTGGCGCTCGGCCAGGACGCGGATCTCGTCCACCGCCTGGTCCGCCTGGGCCCGGTAGCCGCCGGTGTCGGACATCCCCGGGGCGAACACCGCCCCGGGGCCCGACAGGTTCGCCGAGGCCGCGCCGCCGCCCCGGCTCTGCCGGAGCGCCTTCTTGCGCTGGCGCAGCGAGACCGGGATCGCCCACATCTGGTACTTGCCGTCGCCCGCGAAGACCTCGGCGGAGTAAGCCGCCCGTACGCCCTCGACCGACGCCCACGGCAGCGTGATCGTGCGGAACGGGTTGCGCACCCGCAGCCGCTCGCGCCCGGCGTACACGGCGGGCCGCAGGGAGAAGGCGAAGATCAGCGGCACGAACGCCACCAGCGCGGCCAGCGAGATCCACCGGGTGCGGCCCTCCCCGTTGGCGATCCCGTCGGCGGCCAGCAGCACGACGAGCGCCAGCAGCAGCGTGCCCCCCACCATCCCCATGGCCGAGCGGTAGGTGTGGTCCGCGTACCCGGTCTGCTCACTCATGCCTCCGATTCTGCACGACACCGCCGCACGGGCGTCCGGCCGGTGGGGCGCCTCACGGGCCGGACGTGCGCCCGTGGGGGCCCGGCCGGGATACGGGGAGGGGATGACAGTTTGCTACGCGCGTAGATATGCTCATCTGGTGACCATGTCTGCTTCGTCTCCCACCGCACCTCCCGCACCGCCTCCCGCCGCGCCCTCCGCACTGGCGGACGCGACCGCCTCCGACGCCGCGCTGCGCCGCTTCCTGCACGGCCTGCCCGGGGTCGACGCCGTCGGCCTGGAAGCCCGCGCGGCCCAGCTCGGCACCCGTTCGATCAAGACCACGGCGAAGGCGTACGCCATCGACCTCGCCATCTCGATGATCGACCTGACGACCCTGGAGGGCGCCGACACCCCGGGCAAGGTCCGGGCGCTGTGCGCCAAGGGCGTCAACCCCGACCCCACCGACCGCACCGTGCCGAAGGTCGCCGCGATCTGCGTCTACCCGGACATGGTGGCCACCGCCAAGGAGGCCCTGGCCGCCGCCGGCGGGCAGGACGTCAAGGTCGCCTCCGTCGCCACCGCCTTCCCCTCCGGCCGCGCCGAGCTGAACGTCAAACTGGCGGACACCCGCGACGCGGTGGCGGCCGGCGCCGACGAGATCGACATGGTGATCGACCGGGGCGCCTTCCTCTCCGGCCGCTACATGAAGGTCTTCGAGGAGATCCGGGCCGTGAAGCAGGCCTGCGCCCGCCCCGGCCGCGAGGACGCGCACCTGAAGGTGATCTTCGAGAACGGCGAGCTGTCCACGTACGACAACATCCGCCGCGCCTCCTGGCTGGCGATGCTCGCCGGGGCCGACGTCATCAAGACCTCCACCGGCAAGGTCGCGGTCAACGCCACCCCGGCGAACACCCTGGTGATGCTGGAGGCCGTGCGCGACTTCCGCGCCGCCACCGGCACGCGGATCGGGGTCAAGCCCGCGGGCGGCATCCGCACCACCAAGGACGCGGTTCGGTACCTGGTGATGGTGAACGAGGTCCTCGGGGACGACTGGCTGCACCCCGACTGGTTCCGCTTCGGCGCCTCCAGTCTCCTCAACGACCTGCTGATGCAGCGCCAGAAGCTGACCACCGGGCGCTACTCCGGCCCCGACTACGTGACGGTGGACTGATCACGATGAGCCCCATGTTCGAGTACGCACCCGCGCCCGAGTCCCGTGCCGTGGTGGACATCGCCCCCTCCTACGGCCTGTTCGTCGACGGCGAGTTCCGCGAGGCCGCGGGCGGCAGGTCCTTCAAGACCCTCTCGCCGTCCACCGAGGAGGTCCTGGCCGAGGTCGCCCACGCCGGAGCCGAGGACGTGGACGCCGCCGTGGCCGCCGCCCGCCGCGCCTTCGCCTCCTGGTCGGCGCTGCCCGGCTCCGAGCGCGCCAAGTACCTGTTCCGGATCGCCCGGATCATCCAGGAGCGCTCGCGCGAGCTGGCCGTCCTGGAGACCCTGGACAACGGCAAGCCGATCCGCGAGACCCGCGACGCGGACCTGCCGCTGGTGGCAGCGCACTTCTTCTACCACGCGGGCTGGGCCGACAAGCTCGCCCACGCCGGATACGGGCCGGACCCGAGGCCGCTGGGCGTGGCCGCCCAGGTCATCCCGTGGAACTTCCCGCTGCTGATGCTGGCCTGGAAGGTCGCCCCGGCGCTGGCCTGCGGCAACACCGTGGTCCTCAAGCCCGCCGAGACCACCCCGCTGTCGGCGCTGTTCTTCGCGGACGTCTGCCGCCAGGCGGGGCTGCCGAAGGGCGTCGTCAACATCCTCACCGGCGACGGCTCCACGGGAGCGGCGCTGGTGGCGCACGAGGGCGTCGACAAGGTCGCCTTCACCGGCTCCACGGCCGTCGGCAAGCAGATCGCGCGCACGGTCGCCGGGACGCGCAAGAAGCTCACCCTGGAGCTGGGCGGCAAGGGCGCCAACATCGTCTTCGACGACGCGCCGATCGACCAGGCCGTCGAGGGCGTCGTGAACGGCATCTACTTCAACCAGGGCCAGGTGTGCTGCGCGGGCTCGCGCCTGCTGGTCCAGGAGTCGGTGCAGGACGAGCTGCTGGAGGCGCTGCGGCGCAGGCTGTCCACCCTGCGGGTGGGCGATCCGCTGGACAAGAACACCGACGTCGGCGCGATCAACTCCGCCGAGCAGCTCGCCCGCATCACCGAACTCGCCGACAGCGGCGAGGCCGAGGGCGCCGAGCGGTGGTCCCCGGCGTGCGAACTGCCCGAGCGGGGCTTCTGGTTCGCGCCGACGGTCTTCACGAACGTCACCCAGGCCCACCGGATCGCCCGCGAGGAGATCTTCGGCCCGGTGCTGTCGGTGCTGTCCTTCCGCACCCCCGACGAGGCGGTGGCCAAGGCCAACAACTCGCAGTACGGCCTGTCCGCCGGCGTGTGGACGGAGAAGGGCTCGCGCATCCTGGCGATGGCGAACAGGCTCCGGGCCGGCGTGGTGTGGGCCAACACGTTCAACAAGTTCGACCCGACCTCGCCGTTCGGCGGCTACAGGGAGTCGGGCTTCGGCCGCGAGGGCGGCCGTCACGGTCTGGAGGCGTACCTCGATGTCTGAGCAGTCCGGCAACCCCGGCGGCGCCGCGCGCACGCGGCTGGGCGTCCTGAAGACCTACAAGCTGTTCGTCGGGGGGAAGTTCCCCCGGTCCGAGAGCGGACGGGTGTACGAGGTGACCGACACACGCGGCAACTGGCTGGCCAACGCCCCGCTCGCCTCCCGCAAGGACGCCCGGGACGCGGTGGTCGCGGCCCGCAGGGCGTTCGGCGGTTGGTCGGGGGCGACCGCCTACAACCGCGGTCAGGTCCTCTACCGGATCGCCGAGATGCTGGAGGGCCGCCGCGAGCAGTTCACCGCCGAGGTGGCCGCCGCCGAGGGGCTGTCGAAGGCGAAGGCCGCGGCCCGGGTGGACGCGGCCGTGGACCGCTGGGTGTGGTACGCGGGCTGGTCCGACAAGATCACCCAGGTCGCGGGCGGCGCCAACCCCGTCGCAGGCCCGTACTTCAACCTCTCCACGCCCGAGCCGACCGGTGTGGTCGCCGTGCTGGCCCCGCAGGAGTCGTCCCTCCTGGGCCTGGTCTCGGTGCTGGCCCCGGTGATCGTCAGCGGCAACACGGCCGTCGTCGTGGCCAGTGAGCGCGCGCCGCTGCCCGCACTGTCGCTGGCCGAGGTGCTGGCCACCTCCGACCTGCCCGGCGGGGTGGTCAACGTCCTGTCCGGGCGGACCGCGGAGATCGCCGCGCCGCTCGCCGCCCACCAGGACGTCAACGCGATCGACCTGGCGGGCGCGGACGCGGATCTGGCCAGGGAGCTGGAGACGGCCGCCGCGGACAACCTCAAGCGGGTGCTGCGCCCGGCGGACGCGGCCTCCGACTGGTCCGCCGACCCGGGCACCAAGCGGATGCTGGCCTTCGTCGAGACCAAGACCGTCTGGCACCCCGTCGGCGTCTGACGGGCCGTCCGTCCGGGGCCGGACGCCCGCTCAGCCGGGCAGCAGCCCCGCCACCGGGCCCGTCACCGGAAGGGTGCGGACCGTGCCCCCTTCGCTGATCGGCCCCGTGACGGCCCCGCTGCTCACCGGCCGGAAGTCGGCGATCTGGGTGCCGACCGTGTTGTCCAGCGGGTCGACGCCCGTGCCCGCCAGCGGGTCGATCCGCGCGTCCTTGACCGGGCGCGCCGCACCGGCCGTCGCGTGCTCGGCGGCTCCCACGCCCTCGGCCAGGCCGTGCACGCTCGACCCGAGCGAGTCCGGCGAGAGCGCCGACGTCAGGCCCGAGAGCTGTACGGGCGCCCCGGCGCCCTGCCCGGGAGCCGCGGCCGCCGCCCCCGCGCCTGCGGCCACCGCGGCCCCGGCCGCGGAGACGGTCAACCCGGCCCGCAGCAGGGCGCGCCGGACGCCGCTGCTCCCCGCTTGCCTCTCCCGTGCGTGACGGCGGCGCTGAGCGGTCATCGGTACACCTACCAAGAGAACTCGAAGACTGTGACTGTACGGTCACGCAGCGTATACGAGCCGGGCGTCACACGCACACGCGTACCGGCGCCCCTGTGGATGGCCGACAATGGTCATCCGTGAGCTCCCACGACACCGCCCGCGTGATCCTGCTGACCGGCCCCTCGGGCTCCGGCAAGTCCTCGCTCGCCGCCCGCACCGGGCTGCCCGTACTGCGCCTGGACGACTTCTACAAGGAGGCCGGCGACCCCACCCTCCCCCGGCTCGCCGGCGGCGGCCCGGTGGACTGGGACCACCCCGGCTCCTGGGACGCCGACGCGGCGGTGGCGGCGATCGCCGCCCTGTGCGGGAGCGGCCGGGCCACCGTCCCGGTCTACGACATCTCCACGAGCGCCCGGACCGGTGAGGACGCGCTGGACCTGCGCGGCGCGCGCCTGTTCGTCGCCGAGGGGATATTCGCCGCCGAGATCGTCGCACGCTGCCTCGGACTGGGCCTGCTGGCCGACGCGCTGTGCCTGCGCGGCCGCCCCTCCACAACCTTCCGGCGGCGGCTGGTGCGCGATGTGCGCGAGGGCCGCAAGTCGCTGCCCGTCCTGGTGCGCCGCGGCTGGACCCTGATGCGCGCCGAGGGCTCGATCGTCGCGCGCCATGTCGCCCTGGGCGCCCATGCCTGCGGCCGGGACGAGGCACTGGCGCGGATCGAGGCGCTCGGTGCGCCCGGGAGGCGTACGCGCGGACGTGAGCGCCCGGGGGTCGTGCGCGTGTGAGAGCGGGCCGGGCCGGACCCCCGGCCGGCCCGGCCCGCTCACGGAGCACCCCCGTGCTCTCCCCCGTGTCCCCCCGCTTGTCCCCCGTGCCCCCCGTCTTCCTTCGGCGCCGGTGCGTCAGGCGACCAGCTCGCCGAAGCTCTCCTCCAGATCGCGCCCGAAGCTGAGCGCCTCGTCGCCGCGCAGCCGGCGCAGGGAGCGCCAGATGCTGCTCTTGACCGTGCCGACGCTGATGTTCAGGATGTCCGCGATCTCCGGGTCGGTACGGCCCTCGTAGTAGCGCAGGACCAGCATCGTGCGCTGGAGTTCGGGCAGCCGCGCCAGCGCCTGCCACAGCACCGCGCGCAGTTCGGTGCCGCGCATCGCGTCGCTCTCGCCGGCCGCCTCGGGCAGCTCCTCGGTCGGGTACTCGTTGAGCTTGCGGCGCCGCCAGGCGCTGATGTGCAGGTTCGTCATGGTGCGGCGCAGGTATCCGCCGACCGCGGCCTTGTCGGTGATCCGGTCCCAGGCGCGGTAGGTGGAGAACAGCGCGCTCTGCAGCAGGTCCTCGGCCTCGTGGCGGTCCCCCGTGAGGTGGTACGCGGTGGCGTACAGGGAGGCGCGGCGCTCGCGGACGTAGGCGGTGAACTCCGCTTCCGTCACACCCCCCCGGCGCCGCTCCCCCGGTGCCTCCCCGTGCGCTTCCTCCCCCCGGATCCCCCCCGGGACCGGCTCGGGCGCGGCGGCGATGTGCGCCGGCCGCCTGCGGCCGGTACCCCGGTCGCACCCCGGAGCCCCCGCCGAGCCGGACTTCTCCCCGCCCTGCGCCGGAACCACGGGAGTGTGCAGACGCGTGTGGATAACCGCGCTGGTGATGTTGCGGTGCAGTGTGTTCATCTCGCGCCCCCCTTTGTGGAACCGGCCTGTGTGCTCGATCCGTGCCGAGTACGCGGAATACACTGCCGGGGCAGTTTCATCGCCGGGTCCGCCGTCTGTCACAGGGGTGTCACAGAGACGGGTTGGACCGTGACCCGTCCGTGTTCGCGCTCCGTTCACCGGCCGGTCGAAGCACGGGCACCGGATGCGCCAGAATGGCGCGCGTGCCTTTCCTGTTGCTGATCGAGGACGACGAGGCCGTCCGTACCGCCCTGGAGATGGGGCTGACCCGGCAGGGCCACCGCGTGGTGACCGCTGCGTCGGGCGAGGACGGCCTCAAGCTGCTGCGCGAACAGAGGCCCGACCTGATCGTGCTGGACGTCATGCTGCCCGGCATCGACGGTTTCGAGGTGTGCCGCCGCATCCGGCGCACGGACCAGCTGCCGATCATCCTGCTGACCGCGCGCAGCGACGACATCGACGTCGTGGTCGGCCTGGAGTCCGGCGCGGACGACTACGTGGTCAAGCCGGTGCAGGGGCGGGTGCTGGACGCCCGCATCCGCGCGGTGATGCGGCGCGGCGAGCGGGAGGCGAACGACTCGGCGACCTTCGGCGCGCTGGTCATCGACCGCTCGGCGATGACGGTGACGAAGAACGGCAGGGACCTCCAGCTCACCCCGACCGAGCTGCGGCTGCTGCTGGAACTGAGCCGCCGCCCCGGACAGGCCCTGTCGCGGCAGCAGTTGCTGCGGCTGGTGTGGGAGCACGACTACCTCGGCGACTCCCGGCTGGTCGACGCGTGCGTCCAGCGGCTGCGCGCCAAGGTCGAGGACGTCCCCTCCTCGCCGACGCTGATCCGCACGGTGCGCGGCGTCGGCTACCGGCTGGATCCCCCCGCGTGACAGGGGCGCACGAGGCCGGCGGACGTCCGGCGCCGATACCCCGGCCCGCGCCCGCGCCCCGGCGCGGCCGAGCCCGCCGGGAGGTGCCGTGAGCGGCTCCCGGGACAGGATCGCCGGGTCGCTGCGGCTGACGAGCCTGCGGCTGCGGCTGGTGGTGGTCTTCGCGCTGGTCGCGCTGACCGCCGCGGTGGCCGTCTCCGGCATCGCGTACTGGATCAACCGCGACGCCGTCCTGACCCGGGCGCAGAACGCGGCGCTCAACGACTTCCGCGAGTCGCTGGGCGACAACGCCGGGGCCATGCCCCGCCGTCCGCCCTGCGACGCGCTGCGGGACACGGCCGGCGCCATGGCCAACACCACCCAGCGGTACGAGGTGGTGCTGATCGGGGAGCAGGCCGACGGCTCGCGGTGCGAGGCGGTGTCCGACCCGGAGTTCACCCTGGAGGACGTGCCCGGGGCGCTGCGCTCGGCGGTCGCCGAGAAGCGCCCGGTCGACGCCGTCAACAAGGCCCCGTACCACCTGTACTGGCAGCGGATCACGGTGGGGGGCGAGCCGTATCTGGTGGGCGGTGCGACCGTGATCGGCGGCGGGCCGACGGGCTACATGTTCAAGTCGCTCGCCCCCGAGCGGGACGACCTCAACTCCCTGGCCTGGTCGCTGGGGATCGCCACCGCGCTGGCCCTGGTCGGCTCCGCCCTGCTGGCGCAGGCCGCCGCCACCACGGTGCTGCGGCCGGTGCAGCAGCTGGGCGAGGCGGCGCGGAGGCTGGGCGAGGGGAAGCTGGAGACCCGGCTGAGGGTGTCGGGGAAGGACGAACTGGCCGAGCTGTCCAGGACGTTCAACCGCACCGCCGAGGCGCTGGAGCAGCGGGTGGCCGAACTGAGCGCCCGCGAGGAGTCCAGCCGCCGCTTCGTGGCGGACATGTCGCACGAGCTGCGCACTCCGCTGACCGCGATCACCGCCGTCACCGAGGTCCTGGAGGACGAGATCGACTCGCTCGACCCGATGGTCGCGCCCGCGGTCACCCTGGTCGTCAGCGAGACCCGGCGGCTGAACGACCTGGTGGAGAACCTGATGGAGGTCACCCGCTTCGACGCGGGGACGGCCCGCCTGGTGCTCGACGACGTCGACGTCGCGGACCAGGTGACGGCCTGCATCGACGCCCGGGCCTGGCTGGACGCGGTCGAGCTCGACGCCGACCGCGGCATCACGGCGCGGCTCGACCCGCGCCGCCTGGACGTGATCCTGGCCAATCTGATCGGCAACGCGCTCAAGCACGGCGGCTCCCCGGTGCGGGTGTCGGTGCGCACCCGCGAATCCGCGGCGGAGGGCGCGGAGCCGGACGGCGATCCGGGCGAGGGACCGGGCGAGGACGAGCTGGTCATCCGGGTCGCCGATCGCGGCCCCGGCATCCCCGAGGACGTGCTGCCGCACGTCTTCGACCGCTTCTACAAGGCCAGCGCCTCCCGGCCCCGCTCCGAGGGCAGCGGGCTGGGGCTGTCGATCGCCATGGAGAACGCCCACATCCACGGCGGTTCCATCACCGCCGGGAACGCGCCCGAGGGGGGCGCGGTCTTCACCCTGCGGCTGCCGCGCGACGCCAGCCACCTCGCGCCGGAGCAGGACAGGGACCGGGACCGGGCCACGGCCACGGACACGGACACGGCCACGGACAGGGACCGGGACACGGACGCCGCCCCGGGCCCGGACGGCGGCGGGGAGCACCGGGAGGACGGACGATGAGCACCACGCGCCGTACGGCCCCCGGCCTCCGCGCGACCGCCGCGGCCCTGGCCGCGCTCGCGCTGGGCGGGTGCGGCATACGTTCCACGCCCGTGCCGGTGGACGCCGGCCCGGCGCCGTCGCGGGCCTCGTGCGCGGCCCCCGCCGCCGAGGAGGAGCGGCGCCCCGGCGACGGGACCGTCCGGGCGGACGTCTTCCTGGTCTGCGGCGGCGCCGTCTCCGCGGTGGAGCGCACCGTGCCGCTGGGCGGCTCGGAGCCCGGCCCGGACACCCGGCTGGAGACGGCCCGCGAGCTGCTGGACGAATTGCGGGAGAACCCGTCCCGGGCCGAACGGGAGGCGGGCTTCGGCAGCTCGGTCCCCGGGGAACTGGAGATCGGCGGGCCCGGGGACGGCGACCCCGAAGGGACGCTGCGGCTGAGCCGGGACCCCGGCGGACTGCCGTCCTTCGCGCTGGCCCAGATCGTCTGCACGCTCACGGGCACGGCCGCCGCCGGCCAGGAGGACTCGGTGGTGCTCGGCGGCCCGGCGCGGGACGGCGGCGGGGATCCGCCGCTGCGCTACTCCTGCACCGAAGCGCTGCGCGGCAGCCCGGAGGCGGCGAAGACCGCGGGCACTCCGCTCCCGTAGGCGCCGGGCGCCGGCCGCCCGCGCCCGTCTCCGCGCCCGGTGCCCGCGCCGCGCACCGGCGTGTCCGAGAGTGCGGAACCGCCGCGTGCGCCGTGTGCGTCTGTGTCGCCGTGCAGCGTCATCACCCCGGCGGCTCCGCCGCCCACCGCATCCGTGCAGCGGGCCTCGTACTCCTCTGCTGCCACCTGCTGTTCGTCGGCTGGCTGACGCTGCGGCCCCTGTCCGTTCCCTGGGTCTCCCCCGCGAACCTGCGGCCCTTCGCCTCGATCCACGCCGATCTGGCGGACGGCCCCCGGGCGGCGCTGGAGGGCATCGGCGGCGGGCTGGCGCTGCTCGCCCCGCTGGGGGTGCTGCTGCCGATGGCGGCGGGCCGGGTGGCATCGCGGCTGGGCTCGTGGGCGCGTACGGTCTTCGCCGCGGCGATGATCTCGCTCGGCATCGAGCTGGTGCAGCCCGCGGTGCCGGGGCAGGTGGCGGACGTGGACGCGCTGCTGCTCAACACCACGGGCGTGGCCCTGGTCCATCTGCTGTGCTACCCGGCGCTGCGCGCCCGGCTGCGTGCGGCGGCGCGGCAGGAGGGCTCCGGCGCACGGCGGCCCGGCTCCCCCGGGAAGGGGGATCAGGGTGCGCCCCCGAGGACTTCCAGGGTCGGGATCGCACCTTAGAGGGAGGCTTTCGCCCGTAACGCTCGCCTACGGTGGATCTGTCCCCGCCGAGCGACGGCGTTCCGTCAAGAGCGAAGGAGTCCCGCCATGGCAGCAATCGTCCGCCCCAGCGACGACCGGATGATCGGCGGTGTGTGCGCCGGACTGGCCCGCCGCTTCGGCACCACCCCGAACACGATGCGCGTGATCTTCCTGGCCTCCTGCCTGCTGCCGGGGCCGCAGTTCCTGCTCTACATCGCCCTGTGGGCCCTGCTGCCCGACGAGCGGAAGGCGCACCGCACCGGCTGGTGACGCGCTCGCCCGCACACGCCCGCGCACAGGGGAACGGGCCGCGCGCCGGGGACGGCCCGGTGCGCGGCCCGTGGCGCCTCCCGTGGGTGGGGTGGAGGGAGGGGGGAGGCGCCGGAAGGGGAGAAGGGGGAGGCGCGTCAGCCCAGCAGTTTGCCGGTCTGCAGGGCGCCGGTGAGCTTGCCCGTCGGCAGGTTGAGCATCGTCGGCTTCTCCGGGCTGCCCAGCGGCAGGCCGCCGAGCAGGTCACGCACCGGGTCCTGCTTCTTGGTGTCGGGCTGCTGCCCCGCCCTGCCCTCGGCGGGAGCGGGAAGCGTCCTGGCCTGCTGGGGCGCGTCGGGGGCGGGCAGCGTCCTGGCGACCTCCTGCACGGGCAGGCTCTTCACCGCGCCTCCGGCGGTCTTGCCGAGCCCCAGGGTGTCCGCCGCGGAGGCGGTCCCGGCACCGGCGGCGGCGAAGGCGGCGCCGAGCACGGCGACACCGATCGTCTTCATCGTTCGCTGCTTCATCAGCTGGTACGTCCTCGTGTGGATGGCTTGAGCGGCCTCGCGAACGTAGCCAGGGCGCCGCACTCGCCGCAAACACCCCGAAACGGCCGGACGCCCGCCTCCGCCGTCGCGCCCGGCCGCCTCCCATCCCCTCCCCCGGCCGTCTCCGACCGGAGGAACCGCTGGTCACAGGCCCTTGGCGGCGGCCTCCCGGAACAGCCACTCGGCCTTCAGCTCGGCGTATCCGGGCTTGATCACCTCGTTGATCATGGCCAGACGTTCATCGAAAGGGATGAACGCGGACTTCATGGCGTTGACGGTGAACCACTGCATGTCGTCCAGCGTGTAGCCGAACGTCTCCACCAGGTGCCCGAACTCGCGGCTCATGCTGGTGCCGCTCATCAGCCGGTTGTCGGTGTTGACGGTGGCGCGGAAGCGCAGCCGCCGCAGCAGCCCGATGGGGTGCTCGGCGTACGAGGAGGCCGCTCCGGTCTGGATGTTGGAGGTGGGGCACAGCTCCAGCGGGATCCGCTTGTCGCGCACGTACGCGGCGAGCCGGCCCAGTTTCACCGTGCCGTCGCCGGCGGCGTGGATGTCGTCGATGATGCGCACCCCGTGACCGAGCCGGTCGGCGCCGCACCACTGGAGCGCCTGCCAGATGGACGGCAGCCCGAACGCCTCGCCGGCGTGGATGGTGAAGTGGTTGTTCTCGCGCTTGAGGTACTCGAAGGCGTCCAGGTGGCGGGTGGGCGGGTGGCCCGCCTCGGCGCCCGCGATGTCGAAGCCGACGACGCCCGCGTCCCGGTACCGGTTGGCCAGTTCGGCGATCTCCAGCGAGCGGGCGGCGTGCCGCATGGCGGTGAGCAGGACGCCGACGCGGATGCGGTGACCGGCCTCGCGGGCCCGGCGCTCGCCCTCGCGGAAGCCCTCGTTGACGGCCTCGACGACCTCCTCCAGTGTCAGCCCCGCCTCCAGGTGCTGCTCGGGGGCGTAGCGCACCTCGGCGTAGACCACGCCGTCGGCGGCCAGGTCCTCGGCGCACTCGGCCGCGACCCTCACCAGCGCCTCGCGCGTCTGCATCACGGCGCAGGTGTGGGCGAAGGTCTCCAGGTAGCGCTCCAGGGAGCCGGAGTCGGCCGCCTCGCGGAACCAGGTGCCCAGCGCCTCGGGGTCGGTCTCGGGCAGACCGCCGTAGCCGCACTCGCGGGCGAGTTCGGCGACGGTGGCCGGGCGGAGGCCGCCGTCGAGGTGGTCGTGGAGCAGCACCTTGGGGGCGCGGCGGATCTGGTCCGGGGTGGGGGCGGTGGTGACAGTCTCGCTCGTCATTGCCGCACTCTAGCGCCTACGCGCGTAGATATCACCCTCGGCAGGTGCCGTCCCCGCCCGTACGCCGCTCGCACACAGCCCGCACGCGCACTCGGACGCTTTCGATACCCAACGGTGACCGCCCGGCACCGCTCGTACACCCCCTCTTCTGCCATCGTTTTCGCCGTGACTCAGCAGGCGTTGCCGCGTCGGGATGCGCGGCTGGGGCGGGCGTTCGGTGACGACCACGCGGTACAGGGCGTGGTCCTGCTGCTCCCGGGAGGGATGGCCGCGAGCACGCGCGGCCGCTCCCGCCGGGCCGCGGCGGCGATGATGCCGCTGGCGCGGCGGCTGGCGCGGGCGGGGGAGGGACACGACGTGGCCGCGCACGTCCTCCACTACCGCTACCGCGGCTGGAACGGCGCGGACGCCCACCCCGCACGGGACGTCGAGTGGGCGCTGGAGGAGGTCGTACACCGCTACGGCGACGTCCCCGTGTGCCTGGTGGGCCGGGACATGGGCGCCCGGGCGGCGCTGCGGGCCGCGGGCCACCCGGCGGTGGTCTCCGTCCTGGCGCTCGCCCCCTGGCTGCCGGAGACGTCCGAGGACGGCGGAGAGGAACCGGTGCGGCAGCTCGCCGGCCGGCGGGTGCTGATAGTGCACGGCACGGACGACGAGCACACCGGGCCGGACCTCTCCTACCGGCTGGCCGTGCAGGCCAAGAAGATCAACCCGGACGTCTGCCGCTTCGAGGTCCACACCGACGGCCACGCGCTGCGCCAGCACCGCGCGGAAGTCCTCGCGCTGGTCGAGGACTTCGCCCTGGGCTCGCTGTGCGACCGGGGCTTCGCCCGCCCGGTGGCCGACGCGCTGGCGGCCCCGCCCCCACTGGGCCTGCGGATGCCGCTGGCGGCCGGCTTCGGCCGCTCCCTGCGCCACTGAGCGCGCTCTCCGGCGCGTACGGCCGCCCCACGGGCTTCCTGGCCCCCCACGGGCCCCTTACGCCAGCAGCCGCCCCCGGCGGCTGAGCAGGAACGCCCGGAACGCCGCCACCGGCGGGGTGTCCGGGCGGCCGTCCACCCAGGCCACCCCGATCTCCCGCACCGCCCGCGGCTGGGTGACCGCCAGTTCCCGCACCCCCGGCCGGGGCACGGCCGGGGGCGGCAGCAGGGCCACCCCCAGTCCGGCGGCGACCAGCCCGCGCAGCGTCTCGGCCTCCTCCCCCTCGAACGCGATCCGGGGCTTGAAGCCCGCCTCGGCGCACAGCGCGTCGAAGATCCGCCGCATCCCGTAGCCCGGCTCCAGGGTGATGAACGGCTCCTCCGCCGCCTCCGCCAGCCGCACCCGCCTGCGCCGCGCCAGCGGGTGCTCCTCGGGCACGACCAGCCGCAGCCGCTGCTCGTCCAGCCGCCGCGCGGCCAGATCCGGGGCGTCCGGCACCGGAGAGGTCAGGCACAGGTCCAGATCCCCGGCGCGCAGCCGCTCGATCATCGCCTCGCCGTACGTCTGCACCAGCGAGAAGCGAACCCGGGGGTGGTCGGCGCGGAAGGAGCGGATCAGCCCGGGCACGGTCTCCGACCCCAGCGTGTGCAGGAAACCGAAGGCCACCTTGCCCGAAGCCGGGTCCGCGTCCGCCCGCACCGCCTCCGCCGCCTGCTCCACCGAGGCCAGCGCCCGCTCCACCGAGGCCAGGAACGTACGCCCGGCGGGCGTCAGCGCGACCGTCCGCCCCCGCCGCGCGAACAGCGCGACCCCCAGATCGCCCTCCAGCCGCGCCATCGCCCGGCTGAGCGTGGACTGCGGCACCCCCAGCTCGCCGGCCGCCCGCGTGACGTGCTCGTGCCGGGCCACGGCGACGAACTGCGCCAGCCTCGGGGTGAGCACGGCGGCCCAGGAGCCGGGGTCGATGTGGGGGGCACCGCTGGATGTGTCGGATGTAACCGAGATGTCTTTTCCGTTGCCGACCGGTGACACGACACCCTCCCATCTCGCCTTATGCGTCTCTGCATGAAGACCAGGGCCTTTGTGCATTGGACGCATCAGGTCGTTGATCGTACGTTCGAGGCATGCCTTCCGTCGATACCGGGGCACCTGCCCGCACAGGTGCCTCTCCCGAGCGTTTCCCGTCCTCCCCCCGGCGCATCAGCCTCGCCCTCTTCGCCGTGGGCCTGGCCACCTTCGCCCTGCTGTTCTCCACCCAGCCCCTGCTGCCCGCGCTCTCCGCCGACTTCGGCGTGACGCCGGGGCAGGCGAGCTGGACCGTCTCGGCCGCCACCATCGCCCTGGCGGTGGCCGTGCTGCCGCTGTCCGCCCTCTCCGAGCGCTTCGGACGGCGCACCCTGATGACGGGCTCCCTGGCGGTCGCGGTCGCGGTGGCGCTGGCTCTGCCCTTCGCCCCCAGCATGGAGGTCCTGATCGCGCTGCGCGCCCTGCAGGGCGCGGCGATCGCGGGCATCCCGGCCTCGGCGACGGCGTACCTGGCGGAGGAGGTACGGCCCGCCGCGCTGGTCGGGTCGATCGGCCTGTTCGTGGCGGGCAACAGCGTCGGCGGAATGACCGGCCGCGTCCTCACCGGCTGGGTCGCCGAGGGCTGGGGCTGGCGCACCGGGCTGGCGGCGGTCGGCGCGCTCGCCCTGCTGTGCGCCCTCGCCTACCGGCTGCTGATCCCCCGGGCGCACAACTTCGCCCCGGCCTCACTGCGTCCCGCCGAGCTGCTGAACACCGTGCGCGGCCACCTGTCCGACGGGCTGCTGGTACGGCTGTACACCCTCGGCCTGCTGTTCATGGCCGTCTTCGGCGCGGTCTACACCGTGGTCGGCTACCGGCTGACGTCCGAGCCCTTCGGCCTCTCCCAGGGCCTGGCCGGCTCGGTCTTCGTGATCTACCTCGTCGGCACCGTCTCCTCGGCCGCCGCCGGGCGCCTGACCGGACGGCTCGGCCGCCGCGGCGCCCTCTACCTGGCCATCGGCGCCACCGCCACCGGCCTGCTGCTGACCCTCGGCGACACCCTCGCGGCCGTACTGCTGGGCCTGGTCCTGGTCACGGCGGGCTTCTTCGCGGGCCACGCGGTCGCCTCCGGCTCGGTGGGCCGCACGGCGAAGACGGGCCGGGCCCAGGCCTCGGCGCTGTACCAGATGGCGTACTACGTCGGCAGTTCCCTGGGCGGCACACTGGGCGCGATCGCCTACCACGCGGCGGGCTGGAGCGCGACGGTCGCCTTCTCCCTGACCGCCCTGGTCCTCGCCGCGGGCGTCACCCTCTACGCCACGCGCCGCGCGGTGGTCCGGCGGCGGCTGGAGGTCGCCCGCGGCTGCTGAGCCCCGTCCCGCGGGTGTCTTTCCGGCCGGTTCGGCCGGCGGGGAGGACGCCCGTGTCGGCCTCCGGGTCGGAGGGGGTTCCGGCGTGCGCCGGCGCGTGGTGGGGGCGGGCGCCCGGAGAACGAACGCCCTCCTCCGCGTTAATCCGGGGTTGCGGAATCGGTCTCACCGGGGGAATTCCTTTCCGATTCGGAAGTCGAACGGAATGAGCCCGCTGAAGGACGGCGTCCGCCGATAGGCTGGCGCCGCCTCGTGGAGCAGAGCGGGGCAGCCGCGGGAGCGCCCGAGGAGAGGGGGCTCCGATCGCGGTTCCGGGGGGATCAGCGAAAGCAGGGGGAAGTTCATCGCGCGGACGGCCGCGCCTTCCGGCGCGCGCAGACGCCCGAAGGCGCCGAATCCGCTTTTCCGCCGCCCCGGAATCATCACCGCCGATTCACCGAAGGTGAGGACGACCCGTGCGACGCATGACCTCCGTTCTTCTGGCCCTGAGCGCTCTGGTGGGGGCCTCCGCGCTGACCGCCCCGGCGGCCGGAGCCGCCCCGCAGACCGGCCGCCCGGCCGCCGCGCAGACCGCCGTACCGGCCGGCTGGGAGGTGGTCGAGGGTGATGAGATGGCCGCTCTGAACGGCAAGCGCTCCTCCGCCGCCCAGGGCCTCACCGCGCAGGACGCCGCCGCGGACGAGGTCTCCCTCATCGCGATGCAGTCGGTCCGCAACGAGCTGTTCGTCGCTGCCGAGAAGAACTACCCGGCCCCCAACACCGGTGCGCTGCGCGCCCGTTCCGCCACCGTCGGCGGCTGGGAGGGCTTCGCCTTCGAGTGGGACCAGACCACCGAGACCTACGCCCTGAGGTCGCTGGCCAACGACCGCTACGTGGCGGTGGAGAAGAACTTCACCGGCAGCTCCCAGAACCTGCTGCGCGCCCGCTCCACCGGTGTGGGCGGCTGGGAGCGGTTCGTCGTGTACTACAACGAGACGCTGGACCGCTGGGCCCTCCAGTCCACGCTGAACGGCCTCTTCGTCGCCATGGAGAACGGCTACACCGGCTCGCTCCAGTACGCGCTGCGTGCCCGTTCCGCCCAGATCGGCGGTTCCTGGGAGGAGTTCGTCCTGTACGACCTGGGCGCCTGAGCCCGGCCGGACCGGAGGTGCCCGTACCCCACGTCCCGGGGGTACGGGCACCTCCTTGCGAGCCCGGCCTACCGCGTGTGCTCCGCGATGCGCATGAACGTGATCGAGTGGGGCGGGAAGGTGTGGGTGAAGGCGGTGTCCACACCGCCGATCACCGACTCCTCCGGTCCGATCGGCCGCTCGTCGGCGGTGTTGACCGCGTCCGGGTCGCCGCGCAGGACGGTCAGGCGGGCAGTCGGCCCGACGGCCGCGCCCGGCCCGAGGTCGATCCTCGTACGGGCCGGGGCCTCCTGCGCGTTGACGACCTTGACGATCAGCTCGCCGGTCGCCTCGTCTCGGGTGACGACCTGGCGGAAGGGCTCGGCGACCGCGTCGTCGGTGAAGCTCCCCCACTCCTGGCCGTCGAGGTGGAGGGTCACCTGGCGGCCGCGGACCTCGATCCGGATGTCGTAGGTGCGGCCGGTCTCGATCACCGTGCCGTCCTCGATCATCGTCTGCTTGCCGCCCCCGGCCGACTTCTCCACCGCCGAGCGGGTGTTGTTCCAGCCGCCGAGGTTCCACCAGTAGTGGTTGCCGGTGTCCTTGACGCCGAAGGCGATCAGGAAGCCCTCGCGGCCCTCGCGCTTGGTGGCCTTCACATGCAGGTCGTAGTCGCTCCAGTCGGGGTCTCCGGCGGTGACCAGGGTGTCCTCGGCGGCGGTGTCGCTCTGGACGTACGCGCCGCCCTCCACCGCCCAGCTGCCGCGCCCGGCGGCCTCGGTCCACCTGCCCGCGCCGCCGGAGAAGTCGTCGGCGAACAGCTCCTCGCCGTCCGCCGAGACGACCCGGACGTCGTCGTAAGCGGCGCCGGTGGCCCAGGTGGACAGGCCGACCGCGCCGGTGATCGGGCCGCCGGCGACCGGGGTGGACGACGCCCGGCTCGGCACGACGCGGTCGCCGGTGTTGGTCATGAACAGCTTCTGGGTCTCGTAGCTGGTCGAGCCCCAGGAGCGGGCGTTGTCGAACCAGATCAGGTCCGGGCTCCACTGCACGTAGCCGGTGTTGGCCAGCAGGGGCGCGTAGGCGGCCATCTTCACGATGTCGGCGTTGCGCTCCAGGCCGGTCATGAACGCGGCCTCGGCCATGGAGTTGCGGAAGCGGTTGTCCTGGGAGGCGTACTCGCCGAGGAACACCTCGGGCCCGTGGCGGTCGTAGGAGTCGTAGCGCTCGTTGTTCTCCAGGAACCAGCCCGGGCTGTTGTAGTAGTGCTCGTCGACCATCTCCACGCCGGAGGCGCGGGCCAGTTCCCAGGCGCGGTCGAACACGGCGCCGGAGTCGTCGGGGCCGGAGTTGGCGATGACCGTGATCTCGGGGTGCTCGGCCTCGACGGCCTCGCGGAAGGCGGCCAGCCGCTCGTAGTAGGCGTCGGGCAGGTTCTCCTCGTTGCCGACGGCGAGGTGGGTGAGCCCGAAGGGCTCGGGGTGGCCCATCTCGGCGCGCAGGGCTCCCCAGGTGGAGGTGGCGGGGCCGTTGGCGAACTCGATCAGGTCCAGGGTGTCGGCCACGTGGCGGCGCAGCAGTCCGGGGTCGTCGGTGGCCCGGTTCTCGCCGCAGCCGGTGACCAGGGCGGGGACGACGGGCAGCGGCATCGCGCCGATGTCCTCGGCGAACTGGAAGTACTCGTAGTAGCCCAGGCCGTAGGACTGGTTGTAGCCCCAGAAGTTGGCGTTGACGGCCCGCTCCTCGACGGGACCGACGGTGTCCTTCCACTGGTAGGAGCGGCGGCGTTCCCAGCCCGGTGCCTCGTACGCCCGGTGGCTGCCGGTGTTGACCAGGCAGCCGCCGGGGAAGCGCAGGAAGCCGGGCTCCAGGGCGGCGATCTTCTCGGCGAGGTCCTTGCGCAGTCCGTTGGCGCGGCCCTTGTAGGTGTCGCGGGGGAAGAGCGAGACCATGTCGAGGCGGAGCGTGCCGGCGCCGCCGGCGGCCACGGTCAGGCGCCCCTCCGTGCTGGTGGCGCGGGCGGTGAGGGTGCCGGTGTACTTCGTCCAGTCATCGCCGCGCACGGTGCGGCGCAGGGGGGCGGCCAGGGCCTGGCCGGAGGCGTCGTGGAGGGTGACGGTCAGCGGGGTGCCGCGCCCGGCATCGGTGCGGGCCCACACGGAGAAGTCGTACTTCCCGCCTTCCTCCACGGCGATCCCGGAGTTGTACCCGGTGTTGGTGACGCCGTAGCGGGCGCCCGCGCCGCCGGTGCCGCCGAGGTCGAGGCGGAGGTGGTTGCGGTTGCGCTCGTTCAGCCGGTGCTCGTCGTCCACGACCCGCGCGGTGCCGGTGGCGCCGCCGGTGGCGGCCCCGGTCCAGGCGGTGAGGCCGGTGTAGGAGGGGTTGTCGGCGGGGGCGTACTCGAAGGAGCGGTTCTGGACGAGTTCGGCGTACAGCCCGCCGTCGGCGGCGCGGTTGATGTCCTCGTAGAAGACGCCGTACATCCGCTCGCCGATCTCGGGACCGTTGCGGGTGCGGTCGACGTCCAGGGTGTGGTCGACGGGGTCGGCGGCCGGGGCTCCGGCGGCGGGCGCGGCGGCGAGCGTGCCCATGAGGAGCACGCCGGTGAGGAGGGGGATGAGGGGGGATGGTCTGGGTCGTGTGCGCGGCATGAGGCTCCCGACTCTTCGTCGTTCGAAATCTCGTACGCTGACCAGAACTTCGAACGTGAAGATAGGCATCTTCGGTACGGCCGTCAACGCCCCGCGCGGTGAACGGTTTCCGCGCCCGTGGCCGCGCCCCGCCGCCGGCGCGGGGCTACGGTTCCGGCGTCGCCGGGGACGGCCTCCGCGAGCGGCGGTCCCGGGCGGCGGCCAGATCGCGCGCGAGGTGGGAGCGGCGCGGGCCGTGCCGGCGCAGCATGCGCAGATCCTCGGCGGTGTCGTACATGAGCTGGAGGTGGAAGTAGTTCACGTGCTCCAGCACAGCGAACAGCGCGAACCCCAGCCCCGGCCAGGTGCCGCTCCCGGGGTCGTCGGCCACGGCCCGGGCGGTGAACAGCACTCCGGCCGCCAGCAGTACGGCGTTGACCGTGCGGGCCGCGGCGAAGGCCCCGGCGGCGGGCAGCGGCGCTCCCGGGACCGCGATCTGGCGCAGCTTCGCCAGCCAGTACCCGGCGCCTTCCAGAAGGAGGAGCGCGAACAGCCCGAAACCCACGGCGTTCACGGCCGTCGCCGGGAGGCCGAGCACACCGGACCAGACGAAGGCCTGGAGCGGGACGTTGAGCAGTTCCAGAGCGGCCAGCGACCGCAGCCGCCGCCGGACCCGGGCACGGGAGCGGTGTTCCACCCGAGGAAGGATGCCACCCGCCCCCCGCACAGCGTGCCGGGGGGCGGGTGGCCGGGACGGGCAGGCGTCAGGCGATGCGGTCGAGGATCAGGGGGGTGGGCTCGAAGGGGGCGCCGGCCCCGGCGATGCCGACCGCGTCGCCGGTGAGCGCTTCGAGCGCGTAGTCGAAGCGCTCGGGGGTGTCGGTGTGGAGGGTCAGCAGCGGGGCCCCGGCGGTGACCCGGTCGCCGGGCTTGGCGTGCAGTTCCACCCCGGCCCCGGCCTGCACCGGGTCCTCCTTGCGGGCGCGGCCCGCACCCAGGCGCCAGGCGGCGACGCCGACGGCGTACGCGTCCAGCCTGGTGAGGACGCCGGAGGTCTCGGCGCGCAGGACGTGCCGCTCGCGGGCGACGGGCAGGGGCGCGTCCGGATCGCCGCCCTGGGCGGCGATCATGCGGCGCCAGTGGTCCATCGCCGAGCCGTCGGCCAGCGCCTTGGCCGGGTCGGCGTCCGGCAGTCCGGCGGCGTCGAGCATCTCGCGGGCCAGCGCCAGCGTCAGCTCGACGACGTCGGCCGGGCCGCCGCCGGCCAGGACCTCCACCGACTCGCGGACCTCCAGGGCGTTGCCCGCGGTCAGGCCGAGCGGGGTGGACATGTCGGTGAGCAGGGCGACGGTGCGCACCCCGTGGTCGGTGCCGAGCCCGACCATGGTGGAGGCCAGCTCCCGGGCGTCTTCGAGGTTCTTCATGAACGCGCCGGAGCCGACCTTGACGTCCAGGACGAGCGAGCCCGTCCCCTCGGCGATCTTCTTGGACATGATCGAGGAGGCGATCAGCGGGATCGCCTCGACGGTGCCGGTGACGTCGCGCAGCGCGTAGAGCTTCTTGTCGGCCGGGGCCAGCCCGTCGCCGGCCGCGCAGATCACCGCTCCGACCGAGCGCAGGACGTCCATCATCTCGTCGTTGCTCAGCAGCGCCCGCCAGCCGGGGATGGACTCCAGCTTGTCCAGCGTCCCGCCGGTGTGGCCCAGGCCGCGCCCGGAGAGCTGGGGGACGGCCGCGCCGCAGGCGGCGACCAGCGGGGCCAGCGGCAGGGTGATCTTGTCTCCGACGCCTCCGGTGGAGTGCTTGTCGGCGGTGGGCCGGGGCAGGGCGGAGAAGTCCATCCGCTCGCCGCTGTCGATCATCGCGGCGGTCCAGCGGGCGATCTCCCGGCGCTCCATGCCGTTGAGCAGGATCGCCATGGCCAGGGCCGACATCTGCTCGTCGGCGACCTCGCCGCGGGTGTAGGCGTCGATGACCCAGTCGATCTGGGCGTCGCTGAGACGGCCCCGGTCGCGCTTGGTGCGGATGACGGAGATGGCGTCCATCGGTCGGTGGTCCTCCTCGGGAGGGGTCGGGGGCACGGGCTCGGTGACCGGCCGGCGGTCGGCCGGGGACGGCGACCGGGGATCAGCGGCCGGGGATCAGCGGCCGTCCGCGTCGGCGAGGTCGTCGGGGCCGAAGGCGTCCGGCAGGAGGTCGGACAGCGGCCGGACGCCGGAGGCGGTGTCGACCGCCAGGTCCGGGCCGCCGTGCTCCCACAGCAGCTGGCGGCAACGGCCGCACGGCATCAGGATCTCGCCGCGGCCGTCGCAGCAGGTGAAGGCCACCAGCCGGCCGCCGCCGGTGGCGGCCAGCTCCGAGACCAGGCCGCACTCGGCGCACAGCGCGACGCCGTAGGCGGCGTTCTCCACGTTGCAGCCGCCGACGATCCGGCCGTCGTCCACCAGCGCGGCGGCGCCGACCGGGTACTTGGAGTACGGGGCGTAGGCCCGGGACATCAGCTCCCGGGCCCGCTCCCGCAGCGCCGGCCAGTCGGCCCGGCCGGCGCCTGTCGTACGGGACTCGCTCACCTACTTGCCCTCGCCCTTCCGGTAGGCGTGCCCGTTGGCCTTCGGCATCCGCAGCCGCTGCGCGGACATGGCCAGCACCAGCAGCGTGGCGACGTACGGGGCGGCGCTGACGAACTGGCTGGGCACCTGGTCCACCGAGGAGTACCAGACGAACAGCACCAGGCCGGTGACCGCCGCGACCGCGCCGGTCAGGTACTTCTTCCGGTAGATCGCCCATGCGGTGGCCAGCACCAGCAGGATCGCCAGCAGCAGGAGCAGGGCGTGGACGTTCTGCCCGCCGCCGCGCAGGTTGAGGCTGTCGGTGTAGCCGAAGAGGCCGGCGCCCAGGGCCAGTCCGCCCGGCATCCAGTTGCCGAAGATCATCGCGGCGAGGCCGATGTAGCCGCGTCCGCCGGTCTGGCCCTCCAGGTAGATGTTGGAGGCGACCTCGGCGAGGAACGCGCCGCCCATGCCGGCGAAGCCGCCGGAGATCATCACGGCGATGTACTTGTACTTGTAGACGTTGACGCCCAGGCTCTCGGCCGCGATCGGGTTCTCGCCGCAGGAGCGCAGCCGCAGGCCGAAGCCGGTGTTCCACAGCACCCACCGGCTGAGCGGGATCATGGCCACGGCCACGATCGTCAGCAGGGAGAGGTTGGTGACCAGCCCGCCCAGCAGCCCGGCGACGTCGGAGACGACGAACCAGTGCTTGGCGTTGAGCGCCGTCAGCGCGTCGGAGACCCCGGGGACGGTGATCTGCCCTATCGACTCGATGGGCGGGGACTGCTTGCTGGTGCCGCTCTCCATCTCGGCGAAGGTGAAGCTGGACAGGTAGCGGGTGGCGCCGACGGCGAGGATGTTGATCGCCACACCGGAGACGATGTGGTTGACGCCGAAGGTGACGGTGGCGATCGCGTGCAGCAGACCGCCCAGCGCGCCGCCGACGATGCCCATGACCACGCCCGTCCACGGGCCCCACTGGACGCCGGCCCAGGCGCCGAACCAGGTGCCCAGGATCAGCATGCCCTCCAGACCGATGTTGATCACACCGGCCCGCTCGGCCCACAGGCCGCCCAGTCCGGCCAGCCCGATGGGCACGGCCAGCCGCAGGGCGGTGGAGGTCTGCCCGACGGAGGTTATGCCGTGGGCCCCGGTGATCAGCCGTACGGCGGAGACCAGCACCAGCAGGCCGGCGATCACGAGCATCCACTCGGCCAGGGTCAGCCGGCGGCGGGCGGGCTTCTTCGGCTGCTGTGCGGCCGGCCGCTTGTCGAGGACGGTGCTCATGCCGACACCTCCTTGCGGTTCTTCGGACCGGTGCCGTCGCCCTCGCCTGCGGCGGCGGCCTCGGCGGCGAGTTCCTCGCCGACCTTCTGCTGCTGGCGGCGCAGACCGTAGCGGCGCACGGACTCGTAGCTGATGACGACCGCCATCACGATCAGGCCCTGCATGATCGTGGCGATCTCCTTCTCGTAGCCGTTGTAGTCGAGCGTCGGCGAGGCCTTGTCGAGGAAGGCGATGAGCAGCGCTCCGAGGGCTATGCCGAGGGGGTGGTTGCGGCCGAGCAGGGCGATGGTGATGCCGGTGAAGCCCACGCCCGCGGGGAAGTCCAGGCTGTAGGTGTGGGCGTCGCCGAGCAGGACGGGCATGCCGGCCAGACCGGCGACCGCGCCGGAGATCAGCATGCTGGTGAGCACCATGCGCCTGGCGTCGACACCGCTGGCGCTCGCGGCGCTGGCGCTGGCGCCGGTGGCGCGCAGGTCGAAGCCGAACCGGGTGCGGTTGAGGACCAGCCAGTACAGCAGGCCGCACAGGGCGGCGACGGCGGTGAAGCCGTAGATCTCGCCGGCCTCGCCCAGGTCGATGCCGGGGAACCAGCCGGATTCCGGTATCAGCCCGGTGGTGAGGTTGTTGCCGCGCTGCTCGCCGAACTGGGCGGGCAGGACGAGGTAGGCGATGATGCTGGTCGCGATGGAGTTGAGCATGATCGTCGAGACGACCTCGCTCACCCCGCGGGTGGTCTTCAGGATGCCCGCGATACCGGCCCAGAAGCCGCCCACCAGCATCGCGACGACCAGGATCAGCGCGATGTGCAGGGGCCCGGGCAGGGTGACCGAGGCGCCGACGAGGGCCGCGGCCATCGCGGCGAGCCGGTACTGCCCGTCGACCCCGATGTTGAACAGGTTCATGCGGAAGCCGACGGCCACCGCGAGCGCCGCCAGGTAGTACGTGGCGGCCTGGTTGACGATGAGCACCTGGATGTCGGCGTGCATCGCGTACTCGACCATCAGCACGTACGGCTGGACGGGGTTCAGACCGGAGGCGACCAGCACCACCGAGGTCAGCAGCACGGCGACGACGATGGCCAGCACCGGTCCGCCGACGGCCAGGATCAGCCGGTCCTTGTCGAACTTCTTCATCGGTCCTCTCCCCCGTCCCGGCCCGTGGCGGCGGTCCCGGCGGCTGCGGCGGCGGCCTCGACCGCCGCCTCGTCGTCGAGACGGCCGGAGGCCGCGCCGGTCATGGCGGAGCCCAGGGCCTCAGGGGTGATCGTGGCGGGGTCGGCTTCGGCGACCAGTCGGCCGCGGTACATCACGCGCAGGGTGTCGGACAGGCCGATCAGCTCGTCGAGGTCTGCGGAGATCAGCAGGACGGCCAGGCCGGCGCGGCGCGCGGTGCGGATCTGGTCCCAGATCTGCGCCTGCGCGCCGACGTCCACGCCGCGCGTGGGGTGGGCGGCGATCAGGAGCCGGGGTTCGTGGCTCATCTCGCGGCCCACGATCAGCTTCTGCTGGTTGCCGCCGGACAGGGAGGCCGCGGTGACGTCGATGCCGGGGGTGCGCACGTCGTACTCGGCGACGATCCGCTCGGTGTCGGCGCGGGCGGCCTTGATGTCCAGCCAGGGCCCCCGGCTGTTGGGGGGTTCGGTGACGTGCCCGAGTATGCGGTTCTCCCACAGGGGGGACTCCAGCAGCAGCCCGTGGCGGTGGCGGTCCTCGGGGATGTAGCCGACGCCGCCCTCGCGGCGGCGGCGGGTGGGCCAGCCGGTGATGTCCTCGTCGCCGAGGACGATGGTCCCGCCGTCGGCCTGGCGGATGCCGACCAGCGCCTCGATCAGCTCGGTCTGGCCGTTGCCCTCCACACCGGCCAGGCCCAGCACCTCGCCCTTGTGGATGGTGAAGGAGACGCCGTCCAGGACGGTGCGGGCGCCGTCGACCGGGTCGTACCCGGTGAGGGTGAGGCCGTCCACCCGGAGCATGGGGGTCTCGGTGACGGTGGACTCGCGGGTCTCCGGGGAGGGCAGCTCCGCGCCGACCATCAGCTCGGCGAGCTGCTTGACGGTGACGTCGCGGGGGCTGACGGAGGCGACGGTGGTGCCGCGCCGGATGACGGTGATGTCGTCGGCGACCGAGAGCACCTCGCCCAGCTTGTGCGAGATGAAGATGACGGTCAGTCCCTCGGCCTTCAGCTCGCGGAGGTTGGCGAAGAGCGCGTCCACCTCCTGCGGCACGAGCACGGCGGTCGGCTCGTCGAGGATGAGGATGCGGGCGCCGCGGTAGAGGACCTTGAGGATCTCCACGCGCTGGCGGTCGGCGACCCCGAGGTCCTCCACCATGGCGTCGGGGCGGATGCCCAGGCCGTAGGCGTCGGAGATCTCCCTGATCCGGGCGCGGGCCTTCGCCCCGATCCCGTACAGCTTCTCGCTGCCCAGGACGGTGTTCTCCAGGACGGTGAGGTTGTCGGCCAGCATGAAGTGCTGGTGGACCATGCCGATGCCCCGGGCGATGGCGTCACCGGGGTCGGAGAAGCCCACTTCCTGCCCGTCGACGGCGACGGTGCCCTCGTCCGGCTTCTGCATGCCGTAGAGGATCTTCATCAGGGTCGACTTGCCCGCGCCGTTCTCGCCGACGATGGCGTGCACGGTCCCCTTGCGGACGGACATGTGGATGTCGTGGTTGGCGACGACACCGGGGAAGCGCTTGGTGATCCCGGTCAGTTCGACTGCGGGAGGACTGCTGGACGCGTTGATGGTGCACTCTCCTCGGGCTAAGGAGCGGCTCGTAGGGAGCACGGCGGCGGGGACGGATGGCCACGGGATGGGCCGGGGGTGGGCCGCCGGGCCGTGCGGGTGAGGGCGACGCTACCGCCTCGACGGTTGACTACGCGCGTAGAGCGCATTCCGTGCAGCGGGCCCGGCCGGAGGAGGGCCGCCGCCGTGAGCGGTACGGCCCTCCTCGGCCGGGCCCGTGCCGGGCCGCGCGGGCGGTGGCCGGACGTCCGGGCGGGCGTCCGGCCCCGCTTCCGCTCCGGCGCCGGGCCGGATCGGTCGGGCGGGAGGGGTCAGGACCCGGTGCCGACCTTGATCTCGCCGCTGATGATGTCCTCCTTGGCCTTCTTCACGGCCTCCTGGAGTTCGGTCATCTCGGTGAAGGCCGGGTTGGAGTCGGCCAGGCCGACACCGCCGGACTCCAGGTCGAAGCGGCTCTCGCCGCTCATCGGCTCGCCGTCCTGGACGGACTTGACCAGGTTGTAGACCGCGCCGGAGACGTCCTTGGTCATGGAGGTCAGGATGCTGTCCTTGTACTTGGCCAGCGTCTTCTGCTCGTACTGGTCGGAGTCGACGCCGATGACCCACTTGTCCTTGGCGGCGGCCGCCTCGATGACGCCCTGGCCCGCGAGGCCGGCGGCGTGGTAGATCACGTCGGCGTCGGCGTCGAGCTGGCCGCGCGCGGCCTCCTTGCCGAGGTCCGGCTTGGAGAAGCCGTCCATGTTCGGCGGCTGGGTCAGGTACTGGGTCTTGACCTGGATGGACTTGTCGGTGTCCTTCACGCCCTGGACGAAGCCCGCCTCGAACTTCTTGATCAGCGGGACCTCGACGCCGCCGACGAAGCCGACGACCTTGGACTTGGTGGCCTTGGCCGCGGCCACGCCCGCCAGGTAGGAGCCCTGCTCCTCGCTGAAGACCAGGTTGGCGACGTTGTCCGCCTTGACGGTGTCGTCGTCGATCAGGCCGAAGGTGGTCTTCGGGAACTTCTCGGCGACCTCCTCGATCGGCTTGGCATAGGCGAAGCCCACGCCGATCACGGGGTTGTAGCCCTGGCGGGCCAGGTCGGTCAGGCGCTGGACCTTGTCGGCGTCCGACTCGCCGTCGGAGGGCTCGACGTCCTCGCCGCCGATGCCGAAGTCCTTCTTCGCCTTCTCGAAGCCGTTGTAGGCGGCGTCGTTGAACGACTGGTCGCCGCGGCCGCCGACGTCGTAGGCGAGGGCTATGCCCTTGCCCTTCTTGGCGGAGTCGGAGGAGTCCGAGGAAGAGGACTCCGTGGATGTGCTGCCACACGCGGTGGCGCTGAGGGCGAGGGCCGCGGCGGTGCCGACCGCGGCAGCGAGCTTGCTTACCCGGCGCAAGAGGACTTCCCTTCGCTCGAAGCGCCTCCGTTGGCGCTGGCTTCCGCCGCATCGTAACGCGCGTAGATGCCAGGAAAAGGGCTCTTGCGGAGCCGTTATCAGTTCGGTGTTAACAGCTGGTGCCCGCACCCTTGTGGAGGGTGACGCGGGGGTCTCCTCCGGGGTGCCGGGCGCCTCGGACGGAGTGCGCCGTCCCGGTCCGCCGGTGGGGGCGCCGGGCCCCGGCTTTCCGTCCGGCCCCCGTCCCACCTGCGCTTTCCCTGCCGCTACAGGGACCGGACGGCAGGACGCCGCGGATCCGGACACCGCGCGGGAGGAGCGGCGGCCGGGGCCGGGGCGCCCCGCCGGCCGGCGGCCGGGCACCGGCGTGAGACTGATCACGTGCCGGCTCCTTCCCGGCCCGGGCCGGGCAACCGCCCGCGGGGCGGCGGCCCTTGGCCGTCCCGCCCCGCCGTACGGCCCCGGGCGTCCGCGCCCTACTCGCGTTCGGCGTCGAGCAGGGCGGCGGCCGTGAACAGCTCCACGCCCGCGGCGATCGCGCTCTCGTCGACGTCGAAGTCGCCCTGGTGCAGGTCGCGCGGCGCGCGATCGCCCGGGGGGCGCACTCCCAGCCGGGCCATCGCGCCGGGCACGTGCTCCAGGTACCAGGAGAAGTCCTCGCCGCCCAGGCTCTGCTCGGTGTCCTCGACCGAGCCGTGGCCGCGCCGGGCGACCATGGCATCGCGCAGCAGCTCGGCGGTGGTCCGCTCGTTGACCACCGGGGGGACGCCGCGGATGTAGTTGAGCTCGAACTTGGCGCGGTGCAGCGTCGCGACCTCGTCGATCGCCGCGTGCACCAGGTCGGGCGCGATCCGCCAGGCGGGCAGGTCCAGGCAGCGGATGGTGCCGGACAGCTCGGCGTGCTGCGGGATGACGTTGGGGGCGTGCCCCGCCTCCAGCCGCCCCCAGGTCAGGGCGAGCCCGGCGCGGGTGTCCACACGGCGGGAGAGCACCGCCGGGACCTCGGTGACGATCTTGGCCGCCGCCGTGACCAGGTCGGTGGTCAGGTGCGGGCGCGCGGTGTGCCCGCCGGGGCCGTCGAGGGAGAGTTCCAGCCGGTCGCAGGCGGAGGTGATGGGGCCGGCGCGCAGGCCGATGCGCCCGGCCTCGACCTTGGGGTCGCAGTGGACGGCGACGATCCGGCCGACGCCCTCCAGCACCCCGGCCTCGATGGCGTCGGTCGCGCCGCCCGGCAGCACCTCCTCGGCGGGCTGGAACAGCAGCCGCACCGAGTGCGGCAGCCCGCCGCGGCGCGCCAGGTCGGCCAGGACGAGGCCGGCGCCGAGCACCGCGGTGGTGTGCACGTCGTGGCCGCAGGCGTGCGCCCGGTCCGGGACCGTCGAGCGGTACGGGACGGTCTTGGTGTCGGGGATGGGGAGCGCGTCGATGTCGGCGCGCAGCGCCAGCATCGGGCGCACGCCGCGCTTGGCGTCCACCCCGCCGGGGTGGATGTCGCAGATCAGCCCGGTGCCGCCGGGGAGTACCCGGGGGGTGAGCCCGGCCTTCTCCAGCCGCTCCTTCAGGGCGGCGGTGGTCCGGAACTCCTGGTGGCCCAGCTCGGGGTGCATGTGCAGGTCCCGGCGGAAGGCGATGAGCTCGGCACGGAGGGCCTCCGGCACGGCGCCGGGCAGCGGCGTCTCACCGGTGGTCCGGATACTGGACTCTGGCGACAACAACTGGCTCACCCTGTCGAGGGTAAGCCCAGGTGACAGCCGTGTGCAGGGAGAACGATGAAAGTTCACCCTCCGTAGGGGAGAAAAAACGGATCGGGGACCGCATACGGCCTGGTGCGGATGGGTATGACCTCGGATTCCGTCCGGCCCGGCCCGTTCCGGTATGTGGGACGGAACGCGATCACGAGGCGGGCGGGGCCGACGGCAGCCGCCGCGCCCCCCGCGCGGTTCCGGTGACGCCGGAGAGGAACCCCCGGGCGCGCGGCGAGGCGCCCTCCGTCAGCCAGGCCGGGTCCACGTCGCAGACCGCCACCGTCACCCCGGTGCCGGCCAGGGCCAGCGGGAGGGTGTGGACGACGGTGGAGGGGAAGCTCAGGATGGTGCGGCCGATGGGGCCGCGGCGGGCGACCAGTTCCAGCGGGAGGTCCGGCCGTACGATCTCAAGCCCCGTCCCGGCGGCTATGCGGTGCAGCTTCCGCGCGCTCTCGCGGCGGTGGGCGAAGTAGCGGGTGGCGCCGTGGGCCCGGGCCAGGGAGGCGACGGCCTCCAGATATCGCTCGGGGTCCACCACACCGGTCTCGACCAGCGAGGTGCCCACCAGATCGGTGCCGCCGGTGAGCGCGGGCGGGCCGAAGCGGGCGCGGGTCCAGGCGAAGTCGTTGCGGACGACCGGCACGTGCTCGGGCGCCTCGACCGGCATCGAGCTGAACACCTCGACCCGCCGGTGTGCCGACGGCGTCATCCGGCGGCGGGCGGAGGCGGAGACGGGCGCGAAGAGCGCGGCGCGCGCTCCTCCCGCCCCCTTGCGGTGCCAGCGCACCAGGCGCTCGCCGCGGGCGAGCTGGGTGACGAACTCCATGGTGGCCGTCCCGTCGTCGACCACCACCACACCCCCCGGTACGTCCGGTGCGGTTCCCTCGGCGCGGGCGAGGGAGAGCAGCAGCTGCACGTACCGCGAGAACGGGTCGCCCACCACGATCCGCTCGGCGCGGCGCAGCGGGCCCAGCAGGGAGGCGACCGTCCTCAGCGGCGCGCCCGCGCCGCCGCGCGCCTCCTCCCAGCGGACCGCGATCCCCTCGTCGCGCGCCAGCTCGGCCATCCGCCGCAGCTGGCCGCGCGTCATCGCCTCCCGCGGCGGCAGGACGACGACGGTGAGGTCGCCGCTCCCCTCCCCCGCACCCTCCGGGCGGGCCCCCCGGTACGCGGTGTGGGCCCACTCCAGGACGTTGAGGAGCTGCACCGGGCTCTCGACGAAGGCGAGGGTGCCCGAGCGGCGCCCGGTGCGCCCCGGGCGGCCGGGGTCTTCGGGACCCCGGGGGAAGCGGCCGGGACGCGCCCCCCGACGCGCCTCGGCCGCGCCCGTCCTCCGGGCCGGCTGCGGCGGGACCCCTCCCGGGGTCCCGCCGGGGACTGCGCCTGCGCTCACCGTGATCGCCCCGTCAGCCCGTCGTTCCCGTCAGACCGCTGCCGGCTCGCGGCCGGCGGCGGCCTCCTCGGCCTCGGCAACGACGCCCTTGACCCGGCGCAGCTTCCTCATCGGCCCGATCTCGCTGTCGTAGACCCGCTTCACACCGTCGCCGAGGGACTCCTCGATGGTGCGGATGTCGCGCACCAGGCGCTGCAGGCCCTGCGGCTCGACGGAGGCGGCCTGGTCCGAGCCCCACATCGCGCGGTCCAGGGTGATGTGGCGCTCGACGAAGGCGGCGCCCAGCGCGACGGCGGCCAGCGTGGTCTGCAGGCCCGTCTCGTGGCCGGAGTAGCCGATCGGGACGTTGGGGTACTCGGCCTGCAGGGTGTGGATCATCCGCAGGTTGAGCTCCTCGGCCTTGGCCGGGTAGGTGCTGGTGGCGTGGCACAGCACGATGTTCTCGCTGCCCAGCACCTCCACCGCGTGCCGGATCTGCTTCGGCGTGGACATGCCGGTGGAGAGGATGACGGTGCGGCCGGTGGCGCGCATGGCGCGCAGCAGCTCGTCGTCGGTCAGGGAGGCGGAGGCGACCTTGTAGCAGGGCACGTCGAACTTCTCCAGGAAGGCGACGGACTCCACGTCCCACGGGGAGGCGAACCAGTCGATGCCCTTCTTCTTGCAGTAGGCGTCGATGGCCCGGTAGCCCTCCTCGTCGAACTCGACGCGGTGGCGGTAGTCGATGTAGGTCATCCGGCCCCAGGGGGTGTCGCGCTCGATGTCCCACTGGTCGCGCGGGGTGCAGACCTCCGGGGTGCGCTTCTGGAACTTCACGGCGTCGCAGCCGGCGTCGGCGGCGGCGTCGATGAGCGCGAACGCGTTCTCCAGGTCGCCGTTGTGGTTGATGCCGATCTCGCCGGTGACGTAGACCGGGTGGCCCGGGCCCACGGTCTTGGCGCCGAGGGTACGGAGGCGGGGGCTGGTCATGCTCAAGACAGTTCCTTTCCGAGGATCCACGAGGCGATCTCGCGGATCGCACCGGCCCCTCCGGGAGTGGAGGTGACCGCGCGGGCTGCGCCGCGTACGACGTCGTGGGCGCCGGCCACGGCGACGGGCCAGCCGACCAGGCCGAAGCACGGCAGGTCGTTGACGTCGTTTCCGACGTAGAGCACGCGCTCCGGCGCGATGCCCTGCTCCTCGCACCACTGCTTGAGGGCGAGGTCCTTCCGGTCGACGCCGTGGAGCACGGGGATCCGCAGCTTGCGGGCCCGTGCGGCGACCACCGGGTTCTCCTCCGTGGACAGGATCAGCAGCGGCAGTCCGGCGCGGCGCAGGGCGGCGATGCCGAGCCCGTCGCCGCGGTGGACCGCGACCGTCTCCCGTCCGTCGGAGTCGACGTACACCCTGTCGTCGGTCTGGGTGCCGTCGAAGTCGAGTACGACCGCGTCGACGTCGTCGCGGGCCGGAAGCGCGCCGGGGCGCCCGTCCGTCCCGCCGTCGAGCAGCGGTGCGAGCGCGCGGGCGCGGGCGAGGTCGTGCGGGTCGTCGACCTCCAGCACGCGCGCCGGGTCGGTCCGCACCAGTTCGGTGCGGCCGAAGAAGCGGTGCCCGGCCTCGCGGAAGCCGCCGGCGCGCATCGCGTACGCGGCACCGGTCTCCAGCAGATCCTGCGGCCGGTCCTGGCGGCGGGGGCGGTACGCCTTGTCGTGGTTGACGCCGTGCCCGCCTTCCGTGCCGTCACCGCCGTCGCGCCAGACGAAGCCGTGGAAGGGGGCGACGGTCAGCGCGCTGTCGGCACCGCCGGCCACCGCGGCGGCCACGCCCTCGACGTCCTCGCGGGTCAGGAAGGGGCTGGTGCACTGCACCAGCAGCACCACCTCGGCCTCCCGTCCGTGCCGCTGGGCGTGGACGTCCATGGCGTGCAGGACGGCGGCCTCGCTGGTGGCGGTGTCGCCCGCTATGCCGGCGGGCCGCCGCACGACCTCGGCGCCCGCGCCGCGGGCGGCCTCGGCGATGGCCTCGTCGTCGGTGGAGACGACCGTGTGCGTCACGCCCCGCGCGGCCAGGCACTCCCGTACCGCGCGGACGACCAGCGGCACTCCCCCGACGGGGGCGAGGTTCTTCGCGGGCACGCCCTTGGATCCGCCGCGGGCGGGGATCACGGCGAGAACGACGGGGGTGCCGGGTGCGGCGGGGGTTGCGGGGGACACGGGGGCGGCTCCTTGCCGGTCTGGGGTTCGGGGGGTGTCGGGCGCGCTCACAGCTCCCCCATCCGGCGGATGACCGGCGCCACGCGCTGGACGCCGTGGCGGTACGCCCCGCGCGCCGCGTCCCGCACGGCCGCCCGGACGGCCCGGCGCAGCCCGGAGGCCGGCCGGCCGGCCTCCCCTCCCGCCCGGGGCGCGCCCGAGGGGTCGAGCCCGTGGCGGGCGAGGATGCCGGGGAGGTAGCCGGGTGCGGTGGCGAGCGTGTAGTAGGGGGTGATCGGCGGCAGGGCGGGGCGGGCGAGGAGGTCCGCGACGCGTTCGCGGGCGGCGTCGAAGGCCGCCTCGTAGGGGCCGTCGGCGGCGACGCCCTGACGGGCCGTCCACGCCGGGTCGGCCTTCGGCAGCAGCCCGGAGTCGAGCTGGTCCCAGGAGGCCAGGCAGCCGGAGCCCACGAAGTGGTGGTTGCCCAGCGCCTCGCGGACGCCGAGGTCGGTGAGGACGGCGGTGGGGATGCCCCGGTGCAGCGACTCCAGGGCGGCGGTGGAGCTGACGGTGACCAGCAGGTCGGTGCGGTCCAGCACCTCGCCCATGTGGCCGTAGACCAGGCGGCAGTTGTCCGGCAGTCCGCCGGGGATACGCGCCGCGAGCTTCTGGTAGGGCTGCTCCTCGATGTGCGTGGTGTGCTCGCCCGGCCTGCTGCGCAGCTTGACCAGCACCTCGCGGTCCGGGTGGCGGCGGGCGTGCCCGGCGGCGCGGCGCAGCAGGTACTCGCGGTCGGCGCGGGAGGCGGGGACGGACGGCTGGACGGCGAAGACGACCGTGTACGGCCGCTCGTCCGACTCCCGGTACGGCTCGCCGCCGAGGAAGGGCAGCGCGCACTCCACGACGCCGCCGGCGTCGGCGCCGACCCCCTCGTAGACCGCGCGGAAACGCTCCGCGTCGTGGGCGGAGTTGGCCAGGACGACATCCGCGCCGTGCCGCAGCAGCAGCCCGTCGGCGAGCTTCTCGTAGACGACGCCGACGTAGCCGGTGACGGTGACCGGGCGGCGCCCGCTCCCGCCTAGGCGGTGGGACAGGCCGTGCAGCATCGCCTGGACGGTGCCGCCGACGCAGGAGAGCACCACCACGTCGTACGCGTCGCGGTCGGCCTCACGCAGGAACTCCGCGGCCGTCACCTCGCGCAGCGAGGCGGCGCGCACGCCCACCTCGTCGAGCTGGCGGGCGGTCGGGGTGGCCCGGCCGCGCAGCAGCAGTCCGTCGATGCGCGCGCCGGGGGCGATGCGGTGCGCGGTGAGCGCACCCCATTTCCAGCGGGTGTCGGAATCGGCGAGCACGGCGATACGCGTTGCGTTGTCCGATGCGTTGTCCGAGACGCCGTCCGAGGCGCTGTCCGGGGAATCCGAAGCGGTACGTGATGGCACGTCGATGACGCTAGAAAGACATTCCGATTCTCGGCCCAACGCGAATACAACAGACGGTTAACAGCACACCGACGGAAGGCCAACCAGCCTTCCGGAAAGCGGGGTTCACCGTTCCGCCACCGCGATTTCACCCGCCCGTACGCCCCTGGACAGCACCGATGGCGATCGGCCCCCTAACCTCTCCGGAGTGGTCAAGCTCTCCGTCATCGTGCCGTTCCGCAATGTTCGGCCGTACGCCCCCGACACGCTCCGGAGTCTGCGCGCCAACTCGGCGGACTTCGGAAAGGGGGACATCGAATTCATTCTGGTCGACGACTTCTCGACCGACGGCACCTCGGAACTCCTGGAGCACGCGGAAAAGGAAATCCCCGGCGCGGTCGTCGTACGCCACCGGCGGCAGGGAGGCGTGGCCCGCGCCCGCAACACCGGCCTGGACGCGGCGCGCGGACGGTACGTCGCCTTCCTCGACGGCGACGACTGGGCGGCCCCCGGCCACTACCGCGAACTGCTCGCCGCCGCCGAGTCGCTGGGCTGCGACTTCCTGCGCACCGACCATGTGCGCAGCACCGGCCGCAGACGCACCCTGGCCCGGGTCCCCGAGGGCCGCCGGGGCACCGTGCTGGACCCGCGCGACGCCATCCTCCCCGCGCACCGCACCACCGCCGTCGACTACGCCTACGCCTGGGCGGGCGTCTACCACCGGCGGCTGCTGGACCGCGGCCTGCTGCGCTTCGACGACGGCCTGCACACCGCCGAGGACCGGCCCTGGATCTGGCGGCTGCACCGCGAGGCGGCGTCCTTCGCCGTGGTCGGCCTGACGGGCGTCTTCTACCGGCGCGGGGTGGCCACCTCGCTCACCCGGACCGGCGACGAGCGGCAGCTCGACTTCCTGCGCGCCTACGACCTGCTGGTGGAGGAGACCTCCCGGGACCGGGAGGCCGCCGCGCTGCTGCCGAAGGCCGTGCGCACCTACTGCGCGGTCATCCACCACCATCTGACCGGTGACCGCTTCGAGCCGCGGCTGCGCCGCACCCTGCGCGCCCGCTGCGCGGCGGCCCTGCGCCGGATGCCCGGCGACCTGGTCTCGCAGGCGCTGGACTCCATGGACGCCGAGCGCGCCGCGCGGCTGCGCCGGCTGCGCCGCCGCCCCGCCGCGTCCCCGGTGGAGGCCGCCCGATGACCGCGCCGCGAAACACCTCCCCCGTACGGCTGCTGGTGGCCTCCACCCCGCACGGCGCGGCGCTGCTGGCCGCCGCGGCGGACGCGGGCCTGCTGGGGACGGTCCGCGAGCGGCTGCTGCTGGTCGCGAACACCGCCCCGGTCCCCGAGACCGTCCCCGCCCCGGACGCCCTGCCCGGCTTCCGGCCGCTGCGCGACCGCTTCGGCCGGGTGCTGTCCTGGAACGCCGCCGTCGCCCCGCTCCACCCCGGCGCCTGGGCACCGCGCCCCGACGACGCGCCCCTGTGGGAGAGGCAGTTGCGCTCCCTGTGGGGACTGGGCGACGCGGCGGTCGAGCTGGTGGTGGAGCGCGTCGAGGCCGGCCCGGGGCAGGCGCTGGCCCGGATCTTCCCCGACGCCCCGCTGGATGTGTACGCCACCGGGCTGTCGGCCTACGGGCCCACCCCCGGCCGGCTGGACCCGCTGGTGGGCACCCGGGTGCGGCGGCTGCTCCACCCCGGCCTGGTGCCCGGGCTGCGGCCGCTGCTGCTGGCGGAGTTCGGCGTCCCGGCCGAGGAGGTGCCCGGCCGGGCGCTGCGGGCCGTCGCCGCCCGGGCGGCACGGGAACTGCCGGACCCGGGCGCGCCGGAGGGGGCGGCGCTGCTGCTCGGACAGGACCCGCACGCTCCCGGCGCACTCCCTCCGGGCGAGGAGGAGCGGGTGTACGGGCGGCTGCTGGACGGTCTGCGGGAGGCGGGCCACCGCGCGGTGGTCCTCGCGCCCCATCCCGCCGCCCCCGCGCACCGGGTGCGGGGGGTCGCGCGGCGGGCGGCGGAGCTGGGCCTGGAGCTGTACGAACCGCAGGACGCGCAGCCGGTGGAGGCGCTGTACGAGCGGCTGCGCCCGGCGCTGGTGACCGGACGCTCCTTCGGGGCGCTGCTGGCCGCGAGCACGCTCCACGGCCTGCCCGCCTCCCACGGCGGTACGGCCGTCCCGCCCGCCGGCGCGGCCGCGTACGAGGGGGGCGGGCCGGTCGCGGCGGTGATCGCGGACGCGCTGCTGCCGGACGGGGCCGGCGGGCCGGACGGGCCCGGGCCGGCCGATACGGCCGAACTGGCCGAACTGGCCGGGCTGGTGCGGGCGGTGGCCTTCTGCGCGCAGCCGCGGGTCAACCCCGGGCTGCGCGGTGAGACCGAGCGATTCCTGGCCGCCCGTCCCGAGGAGCGCGTGCGGCGCTGGTTCCCGCGCCGGCTGCTGGCCTCCCTCGCCCTGCCCGGCGGGCTCCCCACCGGGCTGGGGACGGTCGTCCGCAATCCGGCCGTACGGCGCGCGGCGCGGCGGGCCCGCGCGCTGGGACGGAGGGCCCGCCGGTGAACCGACCGTGCGGAAGGCATCCTTCCGGGGACCGGCACGGGGGCTCGTACGGGGGTCCGCGCAGCGGCTCGTACGGCCGGCGCGGCGCGTGTCGTTCGTCACAGCCGTACGGCCGCCCGGGCTCCGCCGGGCCCATCCCCGCAGGGTGGACGGTGTGTTGGGGGCGGATCGCCCACCGGTGCCCGGCCGCGGGGTGATCTGCGTCTCTGTTTAAACGGTGCGGCTCCCCTCATCCTGGAGATCCGCGACGCCCATTCGCGGCGATCACGGACACAGGCACACCAACGGCGCACCGGAGCCCCGCACACCGGCGCGCCACGAGGCGAGACGAGGACACACCATGGGCCACACGACGGCGGCGAGGATCCCGGCACCCTGGCTCCGTACCGGCGGACCCTCCGAGGAGGACCGCGAGAAGCTGGTCGAGCAGGCGCTCGGCTGGACGCTCACCGTGCTGGTCTCCGTGATCGTCACCGGGCTCGGCCTGCTCTAGCACCCCCGGCGGGGCCCGCGACGGCGGGCCCCGCGACGGGGCGCGGTCAGAAGGCGTCGGTGGGAACGTAGGCGCCCCACACCTCCCGCAGGGTGTTGCAGACCTCGCCGACGGTGGCGCGGGCCCGCAGCGCCTCCTTCATCGGGTACAGCACGTTGTCGCTGCCCTCGGCCGCCTTGCGCAGCTCGGCCAGCGCCCCGTCCACGGCCGCCCGGTCGCGCTCGGCGCGCAGCCGCGCCAGCCGCTCGGCCTGCTGGGCCTCGATGGCCGGGTCCACCCTCAGCGGCTCGTACGGCTCCTCCTCGTCGAGCTGGAACCGGTTGACGCCGACGACGACCCGCTCGCCGGAGTCGGTCTCCTGGGCGATGCGGTACGCGCTGCGCTCGATCTCGCCCTTCTGGTAGCCGCGTTCGATGGCGGCCACCGCGCCGCCCATCTCCTCGACCTTGCCCATCAGCTCCAGCGCGGCGGCCTCGACCTCGTCGGTCATCGACTCCACCACGTACGACCCGGCGAAGGGGTCGACGGTCGCGGTCACGTCGGTCTCGTAGGCCAGCACCTGCTGGGTGCGCAGCGCCAGACGGGCCGACTTGTCGGTGGGCAGCGCGATGGCCTCGTCGTAGGAGTTGGTGTGCAGCGACTGGGTCCCGCCCAGCACCGCGCCCAGGCCCTGGACGGCCACGCGCACCAGGTTCACCTCGGGCTGCTGCGCGGTGAGCTGCACGCCCGCGGTCTGGGTGTGGAAGCGCAGCATCATCGACTTGGGGTTCCTGGCGCCGAACTCCTCCTTCATCACCCGCGCCCAGATCCGGCGGGCGGCGCGGAACTTGGCCACCTCCTCCAGGATCGTGGTGCGCGCGACGAAGAAGAACGACAGCCTCGGGGCGAAGTCGTCCACGTCCATCCCGGCCGCCACCGCCGTGCGCACGTACTCGATGCCGTCGGCGAGGGTGAAGGCGATCTCCTGCGCGGGCGTCGCCCCGGCCTCGGCCATGTGGTAGCCGGAGATGGAGATGGTGTTCCAGCGCGGGATCTCGGCCCTGCAGTACTTGAAGATGTCCGCGATCAGCCGCAGCGAGGGCTTGGGCGGGAAGATGTAGGTGCCGCGGGCGATGTACTCCTTGAGCACGTCGTTCTGGATGGTGCCCGTCAGCTTCTCCGACGGCACGCCCTGCTCCTCGGCCACCAGTTGGTAGAGCAGCAGCAGGACGGCGGCGGGGGCGTTGATCGTCATCGAGGTGGAGACCTCGCCCAGCGGGATGCCGTCGAACAGCACCCGCATGTCGTCGATCGAGTCGATCGCCACGCCGACCTTGCCGACCTCGCCGTGCGCGATGGGGGCGTCGGAGTCGTGGCCCATCTGGGTCGGCAGGTCGAAGGCGACCGACAGGCCCATGGTGCCGTTGGCGATCAGCTGCTTGTAGCGGGCGTTGGACTCCACCGCCGTGCCGAAGCCGGCGTACTGGCGCATCGTCCACGGCCGCCCGGTGTACATCGTCGGGTACACGCCCCGCGTGTACGGGTACGAACCCGGCTCGCCCAGCTTCGCCTCCGCGTCCCAGTCCCGGAGCGAGTCGGGTCCGTAGACCGGCTCGATCGGCAGCCCGCTCTCGGTGAGCCGGGCCCTGCCAGCTCCGCGGCCAGTCTCGCGTGCCATGTTCGGTGCCTCCCGTTTCGTCGCCCTGTCCGATACGGACTGTAGCGATCGGCGGGAGAGCGGCGGGAGAGCCACAGCCTGGGACCTTGCTCACAAACGAGCGGGGTGGTGCGCGGACGGGCTCGCGCGGGTGCCGCGCGCGGAACCGCCGGGGGGGGTGGCCGGACGTCCGCGGTTCGGGCAGTCTGGCTGCCGGGAACCCACACAGGTGGGGAAGACCGGTGAAGGTCCGGCGATTCGAGGGGGTTTCGATGTCCCGGGGGGAGTCCATGTCGCACAGATCGGTGGGCCGCACCGCACTCGCCGCGGCGGCCGCGGTGCTGCTGGGGGCGGGGTGCACGGCGCAGCAGACGGGCACGGAGTCGCGGGCGCCCGCGGCGGTAACGGCGCCGCCGCCCGCACCGTCCGTGACGCGGAGCACGCCCGCGCCCGCGCCGACGCCCACGACAACGGCGCCGTCCACACCGTCCGCTCCGTCCGCGAGCCGGGAGGAGGCGCGGGGCACCTCGGCGCCGCCTGCCGCGGCGCCGCCGGCGACCGCCTCGCCGCCCGCGGCGCCGTCGGCGTCCGCTCCGCCGTCCGCCCCCGCGCCGATGATGCGCGAGGGCGCGCAGGGCGAGAGGGTCCGCGAACTCCAGGCGCGGCTACGCCAGGCCGGGCACTTCGACCTCAACCCGACCGGCTACTACGGCCCGGTCACCACCGCGTCCGTCTCCGCCTTCCAGAAGCGGCGCGGCCTGACGGCGGACGGCCAGGTCACCCGGGACACCTGGAGCGCTCTGACGGCGCGGACGAGGACCCCCACGCGGGCGGAGCTGTACCCGCCCACCACCCGGCCGATATCCGACCCCGACCCGAGGTGCCTGACGGGCCGGGCGCTGTGCATCAGCAAGGAGAGCCGGACGCTGGCCTGGATGATCGACGGGAAGGTCGTCTCCGCGATGGACGTGCGCTTCGGCTCGGAGCTCACCCCGACCCGCGAGGGCGAGTTCGGCGTCACCTTCAAGAGCCGTGACCACCACTCCACGATCTACGACACCCCGATGCCGTACGCGCTGTTCTTCAGCGGGGGCCAGGCGGTGCACTACTCCGCGGACTTCGCCGCCAACGGCTACAACGGCGCCTCGCACGGCTGCGTCAACGTACGGGACAAGGAGAAGATCGCCGCGCTCTTCGAGCAGGTGAGGGTGGGCGAGAAGGTGATCGTCTACTGACGTCGCCGGCGCCCTGCGGAACGGGGCGCGGGCCGGTGTGAAGAGGCGCGGGCGGGGCCGGGGGAACGTGCCCCGCCCGCGCTACGCGCATCCCGCAGGTACGGGGGGAACCTTGGGTGGCGCGCTCGCCGATGACCAGTCGGCTTGTTCTGTACTGCGTCCGCGACCCGAAAAGTGTCACACCCCCCGGGCGGCGGCCGCGGTGACGCCGGTCACACGGCTCCCGGCACGCGCTCCGGGGTGTGGATCCGGCCAGGGTTCAGGACGTGGGAACGGCCGTCGCGGAGCCCCGGGACGCGTCCGGTGCCCGCGGGATCCCTCCGGGCTCGGAGGGACCGGTGGGCGCCGCGGGGCCGGTGGGGCCGGCCTTCCCGGTGTCGGCGGGGAAGGTGTCGCCGCCCTCCTCCTCGGGCAGCGTGTCGCCGCTCTCCTCGGGGACGGCGTCCCCGCCCTCGGCGCCGTCCCCGGTGCCGTCCCGGCCACCCGTGGCGGGCCCCGCGGAATCGCCCGTGCCGGAGGACCCGCCGGACGATCCCCCGGAAGACCCGCCGGAGGATCCACCGGACGTGCTCCCGCCGGAGGATCCGCCCGAGGCGGAACCGCCGCCCGTACCGCCGCCGGTGCCGCCGGTCGCCGCGCCGGACCGGCGGCAGTGGCCGTCCACCCGGTCCGGGCCTCCCAGGGCCCGCTCCAGTTCGGCCCGTTCCCGCCTGGCCAGCTCGCCGTCCAGGAACTTCCCGCACAGTTCCTCCAGGCGTGCTTCCGCCTGGGGGGACCGGACGGTGGGAACCCCGGCCCGGTCGCCCGCGCCGTCCCTCCCCGGGACGGGCGGGCCGCTCTCCGCCGGCCGGCCGCCGGGGCCGGGGCCGGCGCCGGCCGGATCGCCTTCGCCCGGGGCTCCCGGGCCGCCGCGCTCCTCGCCTTCCCGTCCGCCGTCCGCGCCCGGGCGGCCGGAGAGGGAGTCGGCGGTGCCGGCCGGCGGCGGGAGGAGCCCGTCCGGCTCGGCGGACACGCTCGTCGCCGGGGCGGGTGATCCGTTCCCTCCGCCGAACGGCGCGGGCAGCACCCCGCTGCCGGCCGCTATGGCGACCCCGCCGAGCACTCCGCCGAGTGCCAGCGCGGCGAGGCCCGTCCTCAGGGGGCGGCCGAGCGACCGCAGACGGCCGCGGCGCTCGGCGGCCGCGGCTCCGGGCCGTGCGCGGGCCGCCCGGAAGGCCGCCAGCGCGGCGGCCTCCCCGGGCAGCTCACCGTCGTCACGTGCGCCGGGCACGGCGGCAGGACCGGCTGTGGCGGCAGCGGTCGCGGGGACGGCGGCGAGTCTTTCGAGGGCCTCGGCCAGTGCCGATGCGCCCGGCTCGTCCGCGGACAGCGGGGGGTGGGCCGACCGTCCGCGCAGCAGACGCTCCGCGGTCTCCTCGTCCAGCCAGTCGTACCGGTCGTCGGCCCTCACGTTTCCCTCAGCGTCCGTCTGGCCTTTTCCGTCACACTCCGTGCGGCTCCGGCCCTGAGTGCGGGCACCCCGTCGCCGACCCCTTCCTCCCCCTCCAGCAGCTCCGCCAGCTTCCGCAGACCCCGGTGCGCGGCGGTGCGCACCGCGCCCGGCCTCTTGCCCAGCACCTGTGCGGCGCCCTTGGCGTCCAGACCGACGACCACCCGGAGCACGACGGCCTCGGCCTGGTCGCGCGGCAGCCGGGAGATCAGGGCCATGGTGCGCCCGGTGCCGATCGATTCCAGAGCCTCGTCGAAGGTGTCGGATCCGGCGGGCAGCACCGCCAGTTCGTTGTCGTCGTCGACCGGGCTGGAGGCGGGCCGCCGCCCCCGCGCCCGGATGTGGTCGAGCGCGCGGTTGCGGGCGATCCGCGCCGTCCAGCCGCGGAAGCGGTCGGCGTCCCCGTCGAACCGGCCGATGTCCCGGGCGATCTGCAGCCACGCCTCGGAGGCGACGTCCTCCGCGTCCGCATCCGGGACCAGCGTCCGCACGTACCCCAGCAGGCGGGGATGCACGGCGCGGTAGACGGTGCGGAAGGCGCATTCGTCCCCCTCCCGCGCCGCCCGCACCGCTGCGGTGAGTTCCGCGTCTTCCCCCTGCACGCCTTAGTCCTGCCCCACTTCGCGATGTAGCGCTCGCCCGCGCTCCTGGCCGAGCGCGGTCCCGCCATGATGCTTCGATCTGCGTCGATGCGAAGCAGAACGCTACGACCTAGTGTGCGCTCCCGTCCATGCGGGCGGGGCGGTAGTTACCGAGATGAAGACGGCGGGGAGGACACGCGGACGGGCGGCGGAGACCGGGCGGAGGGAGTGTGGGAGCAGGGGACGCGGGGGGAGTAACAGTTTTCGGCCCCCCGGCGCTGAGGGTTGTGACGGGCCTCGCTCGGCGCGGCGGTCCGCACTCGACGACGGCCGGGGTCTCTCCTGTGGGGGGTGGCGACCCCGGCCGTCTTCGCATGCCCGGCCCGGTCACGGGCCCGGTCCTGTAACGGTTGAGCACCCCCCGCTTTCCCGGAGTGACACCTCCTCTACGGTGAGCGTTCACCGAAGGGTCCCGTGACGGACGCGGGGCGAGCGAGTCTCCGGACGAACGATCCAGACGACAAGGGGCGGGACATTTGAGTCCGCGAAGAACACGAGCGCGCAGAACATTGAGTCTGAAGAGGCGGACCTGGCTGACCCTGGGTGCCGTCGCGGTGGGCGGAGCCGGCGTGGTGACCGTCGCCGTGGCCAACCCGCCCGAGGACAACGGGAATCCCGTGACCGCGTCGCCGGTCAAGGTGTACTCCGTGAACCTGAAGACCAGGGGCGAGGGGCACAGCGGCGTGACCCGCCGCGACACCAAGCCGTTCAGCCTGCTGGGCATCTCCTGGCCCCGGGCGACCGCGGAGATCGGCGGCCGGGCCGAGGTGCGCACCCGCGACATCGAGACCGGCGAGTGGACACCGTGGCAGGAACTGGACCTGGACATCCACGTCCCCGAGGGCGAGGAGGGCCGGGAGGCCACGGCCCGCGGCGCGACCGCGCCCCGCTGGGTCGGCCCCTCCGACGGCGTCGAGGCCCGGGTGGTCTCCGCCGACGGGCAGACCGGTGACGAGTTCCCCGCCGGGATGCGGCTGGACCTGGTCGACCCGGGCGTGACGCCGCGCGAGGCCGAGAAGGCGAACGCGGCCGACCTCGGCCCGGCGGCCTTCGAGACGGCCGTGGACACGGGCATGCGGCCCGCCGCCTACGTCGCCGAGGACCCGGTGCCCACCGCCACCGCGAGCGACCCGGCGGACGGCGCCTCGGCGTCGCCCGGTGAGCCGTCGCCCACCGAACCGGCGCCCACGGGGACGGAGTCCACCGCTCCGGGCACCACCGAGCCCACTCCCACCGGGACGGAGCCCACCGAGCCGGGCGCCACCGGGAGCCCGACGGCCGACCCGTCGCCGACCCCGACCGTGCCGGCCGCACCCGAGTCCACGGTCACCCGGCCGCCGATCGTCTCGCGCGCCGCCTGGGGCGCCGACGAGTCCATGGTCGAGGAGCCCTCGGCGTACCTGGAGGACGGCATCAAGGCGGCCTTCGTCCACCACACGGCGCTCGAGGACATCAACTACACCTGCTCCGACTCGGCCGCGATCGTGCGGTCGCTGATGACGTTCCACGTCAAGAGCAACGGCTGGAACGACCTGGGCTACAACTTCCTGGTCGACAAGTGCGGCACGATCTTCGAGGGCCGGCACGGCGGCGTCGACCTGCCCGTGGTGGGCGCGCACACCTACGGCTTCAACAGCTACTCCACCGGCATCGCGGTGATCGGCAACTACGCCGCGGGCGACGTGCCCACCCCCGATGTGACCGGCGCCGTCGCCAGGGTCGCCGCCTGGAAGCTCGGCCAGTACGGCGTGGACCCCACCGGCAGGGTGACGCTCACCGCCATGGGGAACACCGGCGTGTGGAAGGAGGGCGAGCAGGCCACCCTGCGCACCGTCTCCGGTCACCGCGACGGCTACAACACCGCGTGCCCGGGCCAGGCGCTGTACGACGCGCTGCCGGAGATCCGGCGCTTCGCCGCGAGCCCGGCCGCGAGCTCCGCGGCCCCCACCGCCGACTTCAACCGCGACGGCATGGGCGACATGGCCGTGGGCACCCCCCGCGCCGCCGTGGGCGGCAAGGCCAAGGCCGGCACCGTCAGTGTGGCGCCCGGCGGCGTGGACGGCCCGGTGGCCTCCACCAGGGTCACCCTCTCCCAGTCCAGCCCGGGTGTCCCCGGGGCCTCCGAGACCGGTGACAGCTGGGGCGCGGCGGTCGCGTACGGCGACGTCAACGGCGACGGGCACGCGGACCTGGCGGTCGGCGCGCCCGGCGAGGACGACACGGTGGGCAACACCGACTCCGGCGCGGTGACCGTCCTGTACGGCCCCGGCTTCACCAAGGCCAAGTGGCTGGAGGCGGCCACCGCGGACCGCACCGGCGGAGCCCGGTTCGGCTCGACCGTCGCCGTCGGCGACTTCGACAGCGACGGCACCGCCGACGTCTTCACCGCCTCCACCCGCGGCCCGGCCGGCTGGTGGGCGTTCGACGTCGCCGACGGCACCGTGCGCAAGGGCGCCCTGAAGACCGGCACCACCGGCACCATCGACTCCCTGGCCTCCACCACCGGTGACTTCAACCGCGACGGCTACACCGACGTGGTCCTCAACCACCGGGACTCCGGCGGCACCGGCCGGCTCACGCTCCTCAACGGGTCGGCCGGCGGCCTGACCTACGTGGGCATGTCGTCCGTCAAGGGCGGCCGTTCGGTCGCCGCGGCGGACATCGACGGCGACGCGTACACGGACCTGATCGTCGGCCAGCCGTACGCCTCCGAGTCCAGCGCCTTCCGCGGCGGCCAGATCACCGTGCTGCCCGGTTCGCCGGACGGGCCGACCACCACCGGCCGGAAGGTGATCCACCAGGACACCTCCGGCGTTCCCGGGGCCGCCGAGGCCGGCGACGCGATGGGCTGGTCGGTCTCGGCGGGCGACGTCAACGGCGACGGGCGCGCCGACGTCCTCGCCGGCCTGCCCTTCGAGGACATCACCCGCGACGGCGCCAACCGCAAGGACGCCGGTATGGCGCTCCTGCTGTACGGCACCTCCTCGGGGCTGGGCACCTCCGGCGCCATGAGCCTCCACCAGGACACCTCGGGCGTCCCCGGGGTCTCCGAGACCGACGACCGGCTCGGGGCGGGCGTCCTGCTCGCCGACATGTCCGGCTGGGGGCGGGCGGATCTGGCCGTCGGCGCGCCGGGGGAGAACTCCTTCGACGGGACGATCCTCCAGTTCGACGCCGGCAGCCGGGGCGTCTCCACCTCGGGCGCCGTCTACTACGGCCGCTCGGCCATGGGTACGCCCGCGGGCGCCTGGCTGGGCTATCCGCTGGCTCCGTGAACGAGCCCCGAGTGAGCCGTGAGCGGGCCGTGAGCAGGCGGACGGCTCGCCGGTGAACGGCGGCCGGTGAACGGCCGGCCGCCGGTTGGCGGCACAAGGGGCCGGACGGGATCCCCGTCCGGCCCCTTCCTCCTTCTCCCGGGCGGCGTACGGGTGTTCGCGTTCGCGTCGGGCCGTCCCCGCCGACGCGGGGCCGCCGTGTCGACGTGTCGCACGGGAGCGTGGAAGGATCCCGTCCGTGAGTGATTCGGCGGACGGCGGCAACGGGATCCACCCGGAGCGCACCGGGGATCTGAACGCTGCGGTTCTCGGTGTGCGGCGGGGAGACGAGGCCGCCTTCCGCGCCGTCTACCGCTGCCTCAACCCCGAACTCCTGCGCTACGCGGCCGTCATCGTCGGTCAGGACGCGGAGGACGTCGTGGCCGAGACGTGGTTACAGATCGCCCGGGACGTGCTGCGCTTCGAGGGGGACGGCGCCTCCTTCCGCCGTTTCGCCCTGGCCGTCACACGGAACCGGGCCCGTGACGTCCTGCGTCGCAGGAGGAGGCGTGTGCAGGAGATCACCGTGCCGACCGACGAGCTGCCCGAACCGCGCGCGGCCGGCACCCCCGGCGGGGAGGCCGCCCCGGACACGGCGGAGGTGGCCGGGGCGAAGCTGTCGACACGTGAGATCGTCTCCCTCATCGGCACTCTGCCCGTTCCGCAGGCCGAGGCGGTACTTCTGAGGGTGGTCCTGGACCTGGACACGAAGAGCACGGCCGAGATCCTCGGCAAGCGGCCGGGGGCGGTGGCGATGGCGCTGTCACGCGGTCTGAAGAAACTGGCCCGGCTGGTGGAACGGCCCGAGGCAACGGCGGTACGGAGGTGAACGACCCGATGCGGGACGGGGAGGAAGGCGCCCGGGTGACCGAGGCCGCGCTGCGCCGTCTGATCGCCGAGGGCTCCCGGCCGGGCAACGGCCTGCGGGGTTCCGGTTCCAGGGGCTCGGGCGACCTGCCGTCGGACGACAGCCTGCGCGCCCTCGCGGCGGTCCTCGGCGCCGCGGTGCCGCCGCCGGGTTCCGGCGTGCTCAAGGGCGAGGAGGAGGCCCTGGCCGCCTTCCGGGCGGCCCGCGACGAGCGGGCGGCCGCCGATCCGGCGGCGGCCGGCCTGCGGGGCCGTCTCGCCCGGCTGGCGCGGCGCCTGGGCCGGACGCGCACGGGCGCGCTCGGCGTGGTCGTGGCCGCCGTGCTCGGCAGCGGGGTGGCGGTGGCCTCCGTCGGGGTCCCGTTCCTGCCCGGGAGCGGTCCGAACGGCGCGCCCGGCACCTCCCAGGCGCCGGACGCCGCCTCGACGCCTCCCGCCCCCGCGTCCCCGAAGGCGCCCACGACCGGGGAGGCCGGCCCGGCCGGGCCGCACCCCGACGGCTCCGGGCCCGGGGCCGTACCGCCCTCCGAGGCGTCGCCGCGGATCGTCGCGCTGTGCCGGGCCCAGGAGCGGAATCCGGGCAGCCCGGCCGGGGCCGCGCGGAAGCCGCTGGTCACCGCCGCGGGCGGACGCGACCGGGTCGCCGAGTACTGCGACGCGGTACTGGAGGGCCCGGCGGCCCTGCCGCCCCCCGCCGACGGCGGCCGGGGCGGCGCGAACCCGGGCAGCGGCGGTGACGGCAACAGCGGCGGCAGCGGGAACGACGGCGGGAACCCGGGCGGCAACGGCGGCGGGAACCCGGGCGGCAACGGCGGCGGGAACCCGGGCGGCAACGGCTCGGCGCCGGACACCCCGAACCGGCCCGGTGAAGCACCGGCCGATCCCGGCACGCCCGGCAGCGGCCGTCAGGACGCCGGCTCCGGCGGTCCCGGCAGCGGGAACGGCGGGAACGGGAATCCGGGCAACGGAGCCGGCCGGGGCAACGCCGACCAGGCCGGCACCCGCCCCGGCGACGGCAACGGCGGTGGCGGCCGGGACACCGGTAACCCCGGCAACGGCGGTGGCGACGGCGCCCGGGGTGACGGAAACCCGGGCAGCGGCAACGACAACGGCGCCGGCCCCCGGGCCGAGGCCGCGCGGGACCGGGGCGCCCCCGCGAACCGTCCCGCGGCCGCCCCGGCGGGCGGCGCCGCCCCCTGATCCCGCCCCGGGGCGCCCGGTGTGCCGGGCGGGACACCGCGTAGGGTCGGGCCATGGATCTCCGACTGCCCAGGCCCCGCCGACGGCTGCTCGCGGCGATCGCCGCCGCCGCCGTCCTCGCGGGGGGCGGTGTGTGGGCGGCCCTTCCGGACGACGCGCCCGCCGTACGCCACACCGAGCAGAAGCTCACCCTGCCCGAATCGCCGGAGCACGGGGGCGGCGGGAACGGCGGGGAAGGCCGGGACGGCGGGGACACCGTCCGGATCGACACCTCCTACTTCACCGCCGGCGACCCGGACACCCGCCGCCCGGCGGTCCTGCTGGGCCACGGCTTCGGCGGCAGCAAGGCCGAACTGCGCGGCCAGGCCGAGAAGCTGGCCCGCTCCGGCTACGCGGTGCTGACCTGGTCGGCCCGCGGCTTCGGCGCCTCCACCGGCCGGATCGGGCTGAACGACCCCGACCGCGAGGTCGCCGACGTCAGCGCCCTGATCGACTGGCTGGCGAAGCGGCCCGAGGTACGGCTCGACGCCGAGGGCGACCCCCGGGTGGGCGTGGCGGGCGCCTCCTACGGCGGCGCGGTCTCGCTGCTGGCCGCCGGGCACGACGAGCGGGTCGACGCCGTGGCCCCGCGCATCACCTACTGGGACCTGTCCGAGGCGCTCTTCCCGGACGGCGTCTTCAAGGAGCTGTGGACCGGGATCTTCTTCACCACCGGTTCCACTGTCGCGGGCGCCGGCGCCCCCACCGCCGGGCCCGCCTCCGAGCGGGCGGGCTGCGGCCGGTTCGCCACGGAGCTGTGCGCGATGTACGAGCGGGTCGCCGTCGCCGGGGAGCCGGACGAGGAGGCGCGCGAGCTGCTGCGCGAGCGCAGCCCGGTGGCCGTCGCCGACCGGATCGACGTGCCGGCGCTGATCGTCCAGGGCCGCTCCGACTCCCTCTTCCCACTCGGCCACGCCGACGCCATGGCGGAGGCGATCCGCTCCAACGGCGCGCCGGTGGCGGTGGAGTGGATCGCGGGCGGCCACGACGGCGGTCCCGACGAGACGGAGCGGCTGGACGACCGCACCCGCGCCTGGTTCGACCGCCACCTCAAGAACGAGAAGGGGGTGGACACCGGCCCGGCCTTCCGCGTCACCCGTACCGGCGGCATGGACACCACCGACGGCGAGACGCGGCTGCGGGCCGCCACCGCCGAGCGCTACCCCGGCCTGGCGGCCGGCGACCGGGCCGTAGGGCTGCGGGGGCGCGAGCAGACCTTCGCCAACCCGGCCGGCGGCGGCCCGCCCGCCGTCTCCGCCGTCCCCGGTCTGAGTGCCGTGGGCGGCGGGCTGTCGGACCTGGGCGTCGGCCTGTCGGTGGACTACCCCGGCCAGCACGCACGCTTCGAGTCGGCGCCGCTGGCCGAGGCCGTCCAGGTCACCGGTGCCCCCTCGGTGCGGGTGGAGGTCGCCTCCACGTCCGGGGAGGCGGTGCTGTTCGCCAAGGTCTACGACGTGGGTCCCGACGGGCGCCAGGTCCTGCCCTCGCAGCTCGTGGCGCCGCTGCGGGTCACCGGGGCCGGGGAGGGCCGGAGCGTGGAGGTGCGGCTGCCCGCGATCGACCACCGCTTCGAGGCCGGGCACCGCATGCGGGTGGTGTTCTCCGCCACCGACCTGGCCTACGCCTCGCCGGTCGAGCCCGCCGCCTACACCGTCTCCCTCGGGGAGGGCGGGCTGAGCGTGCCGACCGCGCCCGGCCTGGCCGTCGAGGCGGCCGGCACCCCGTGGTGGGTGTGGGGCCTGCCGTCGGCCGGCGCGGCCGTGGCGGCCGTGCTGCTGCTGACCGGACGCCGCCGCGGGGCCGCGTCCGGCACCTCCACCGCATCCGGCACCTCCACCGCGCCCGCCGCCGCACCGGAGGCGGATCCCGTACGCGAGGACGTCCCGCTGGAGATCACCGGCCTGTCCAAACGGTACGCGGGCTCGGCCGACCGCTACGCGGTGCGCGGTCTGTCCTTCCGGGTGGAGCGCGGGCAGGTGCTCGGCCTGCTCGGTCCCAACGGCGCGGGCAAGACCACCACCCTGCGGATGCTGATGGGCCTGATCACCCCCGACAGCGGTGAGATCAGGGTCTTCGGCCATGTGATCCGCCCGGGCGCGCCCGTGCTGTCGCGGGTCGGCGCGTTCGTCGAGGGCGCGGGCTTCCTGCCGCACCTGTCGGGCCGGGACAACCTCGAGCTGTACTGGCGGGCCACCGGCCGCCCCGAGGGGGACGCGCACATCGAGGAGGCGCTGGAGATCGCCGGGCTGGGCGACGCCCTGGAGCGCGCGGTGCGCACCTACTCGCAGGGCATGCGGCAGCGGCTGGCGATCGCCCAGGCCATGCTGGGCCTGCCGGACCTGCTGATCCTGGACGAGCCGACCAACGGCCTGGACCCGCCGCAGATCCGCGAGATGCGGGACGTGATGATCCGCTACGCGGCGGCCGGCCGTACCGTGATCGTCTCCAGTCACCTGCTGGCCGAGGTCGAGCAGACCTGTACGCACCTGGTGGTCATGGACCGCGGCGAGCTGGTGCAGGCGGGCCCGGTGGAGGAGATCACCGGCTCCGGCGACACCGTGCTCGTCGGGGTGCGGGGCCCGGTGCCGGAGGCGCTGCCGGAGAAGGTGGCGGCCCTGCCCGGTGTGGGTTCGGCCGTCGCCGTCGACGAGGGGCTGCTGGTGCGGCTCGACGGCGCCACCACCACGCGACTGCTGACCGAGCTCCTGCGGCTGGAGGTGCCGGTGGAGCGCGCCGGACCGCACCGCCGTCTGGAGGACGCCTTCCTCACCCTGATCGGAGGAGAGCGATGACCGCCACCGCCCCCGGCCCCACTCCCCCTTCCCCGCCCGCGCCGGGCCGGCCGGGCGTGGACCCGTCGGGTGCGGCGCCCGGCTACCACCCGCGGCGCACCCTGCCGCTGCGGGTGGAGGCGGTGCGCCAGCTGCGCCGCCGCCGCACCCTGGTGACCGGTCTGGTGCTGGCCGCGCTGCCGCTCGTGCTGATCGCGGCCTTCGCGATCGGCGGCGAGCCCGAGCGCGGCGGCCGGCGCATCAACCTGATGGACACCGCCACCGCCTCCGGGCTGAACTTCGCCGCCATGGCGCTGTTCGTCTCCGCCGGCTTCCTGCTGGTGGTGCCGGTGGCGCTGTTCTGCGGCGACACGGTGGCCTCCGAGGCGAGCTGGTCCTCGCTGCGCTATCTGCTGGCGGCCCCGGTGCCGCGCCGGCGGCTGCTGCTGAGCAAGCTGGTGGTGGCGCTGGTGTTCAGCGCGGCGGCGATGGCGCTGCTGCCGCTGGTGGCGCTGGCGGCGGGCTCGGCGGCGTACGGCTGGGGCCCGCTGGAGCTGCCCACCGGCGGCACGCTGCCGGCGGACGAGGCGCTGGGCCGGCTGGCGCTGGCGGTGGCGTACGTCTTCGTCGGCCAGCTCGTCACGGCAGGGCTGGCGTTCTGGCTGTCCACGGTCACCGACGCACCGCTGGGCGCGGTCGGCGGCGCGATCGGGCTGACGATCGTGGGCAACATCCTGGACGCTGTCACGGCGCTGGGCGACTGGCGCGAACTGCTGCCCGCGCACTGGCAGTTCGCCTGGGCGGACGTCTTCCAGCCGGAGCTGGAGACGGGCGGGATGCTGCGGGGCGCGTCGGTGTCCGTGGCGTACGCGCTGGTGCTGTTCGCCCTGGCCTTCCGCCACTTCCGCACCAAGGACATCGTTTCCTGAACCTCGCGCTCCGGTCCGTCCCCGAGCCGCCTCGCGATCACGGTCCGCCTCCCGGGCCGCCTCCCGAGCGGTACGGGCCCCCCGGGGTGCCGGCCTCTCCCCCTCCCCCGGGGTGCCGGCCCCTACGTCACCCGGTCCGACAGGTCGCGGAAGTCCTCCCACTCCAGGGCGGGCGGGGAGGGGTCCCACAGCTTCTGCGCCACGGCCCGCAGCGGCATCCGGATCCCCCGGGCGACCTCGGCCGCCGTCTGCGCGCCCGACAGGTCGCACCAGACGGCCAGCCGCCCGCCCACCACGCGGTCCGGCCCGGTCAGCTCCGCCGGCTCCGGCTCGGTGCCGCGCAGCACGGCCGGGGTCCACTCCTCGTAGATCCGCTCTCCGGTCGGATAGGTGAACTCGTTGGGCTCGCCGAGGACGTAGTAGAGGTACTCGTCGTTGAGGTTGACCACCTCCCAGCCCTCGCGCAGGTACTCCCCGGGCGGCCGGGCGCCGATCTCCTTGCCCGTCCAGTAGGCCACCTGCCTGGGGCGGCTCGGTTCGACGACCCCGCCGGCGTGCTGGCCGTCGTTCCACACCTGGGGTGTGAAGCCCGCCTTCCGCACGGTCTCGGCGCGGTCGTTGAGCCAGGCCGCGGCCAGGTCGCGCACCCGGGCCCGGGGGCCGTGCTCGCGGCGGGCGGCCTCGGCCAGCTCCGGGTAGGCGGCCTCGGGGTCGGAGCGCATCAGCGCCCGGTACTCGTCGCCGCCCAGGTGCCAGTAGGGGCCGGGGCCGGGCTGGTCGCGGAAGAGGGGGGCGTACTCGCGCAGCAGGTCGTCCACCAGGCGTGCCGAGCGCGGGTCGGAGATGTCGATCGCGCCGGGCGCCGGGTCGCCGTCGGCGTCGCGCAGCCGGAGGCCGGGGTGGGCGTCGAGCACCGCGCCGAGGTGGCCGGGCGAGTCGATCTCGGGGATGACGGTGATGTGCCGGGAGTTGGCCAGCTCGACGATCCGGCGCAGTTCGTCCTTGGTCAGGTGGGGGTCGGAGACGACCTCGGGGTGGGAGTCGCTCTCGACGCGGAAGGCCTGGTCGTCGGAGAGGTGGAGCTGGAGCTGGTTGAGCTTGAGGTCGCCCATCTCGCGGATGCGGTCCTCGATCCACTCCGCGCTGAAGTGCTTGCGGGCGATGTCGAGCATGAGGCCGCGCTGCGGGCGGTCGGGCCAGTCGCGGACGGTCCCGCGGGGGATCGAGCCGCCCTCGCGGAGGGCCTGGAGGAGGGTGCGGGTGCCGTGGAAGACGCCGGCGTCGGTGCGGCCGGTGACGGTGACCCGGCCGGTGTCGGCCCTGAGCACATAGCCCTCGCGGCCTCCGTACCCCTTGTCGGAGGCGGTGGAGTCCAGTCTGAGCTCGATGTCGCCGGGCCCGGCCGGTCCGCCGGAGTGCTCCACGTCCAGCTCCCCGGCGAGCAGCTCGGCCTCGTCGGCGAGCGGTCCGCCGGGGTCGGCCACGACGCGGGTGCCGGGGGCGGGCTGCCAGCCGATGCCGGGCTCGGGCGTCCACCGGCGTACGGCGGGGACGGCGGCGGGGGCGGCGGGCAGGGTGACGGCCGGTACGCCGGGGGTCCTGCGGGGGCCCTCGCCCGGCTCCCCGCCGCCGTCCCCCGCGCCGTCCGGCAGCACGAGGAGGGTGACGGCCGTGACGGCGGCGGCCACTCCGGCCACGGCCGCGACGGCGGCGGTCTTCCTGCGGGGATTGCGTCTGCGCCTGCGTCCCATGGGGTGACCGTATTGCCCCTTTCCAGTCCTCGTCCGTCAACCATGCGCCCGGAACTCGTCTCGTCCGGGTGAAAAGAATCTGCCCACCAACCACCCTCTCCCACTTATCGTTACCGTGACGTCATCCTCCGTCACACGATCACTCCGGTCACCCTGGTCACTCCGGTCACCCGGACCACCCCGGCCACCACCGTCAACCGCACTCCCGTGTCCCGCGACGTCCCTGACGTCTCCCCGCGCCCGAGGAGCCCATGCGCCTGCCCCCTCAGCGAAGCGAGGCAACGCCGCTCCACCGCCTCAACACCGCCTCCCCCGCCGACCTCCGGGGCGCCCTGCTGGCCTGCTGCGGCAGCCGGCGGTGGGCGGAGAGCATCGCCGCCCACCGCCCCTACCCGGACGTGGAGGCGCTGCTCGCCGCCGCCGACGAGGCCAGCTACGACCTCACCGACGAGGACCTGTCCGAGGCCCTGACCGGGGAGTCCGCCGCCGGCGCCGGGTACGGCGGCCCGCTGTACGGCGGGCGGCACATCGCCATCACCGGCCCCGGCGCGCTCGCCGCGCACACCGCCCTGCGCGCCGCCCACGCCGCGTACGAGAGCCGCTTCGGCTACGCCTTCGTGCTGTGCGTGGACGGGGTGCGCGAGGAGGAGGCGCTCGACCACGTCCTCGCCGCGATCCGCACCCGGCTGGGCAACGAGGCCGAGCGGGAGCGCGCCGTGGCCGCCGAGGAGCTGCGCCGCATCGCGCGCGGCCGGCTGCTGCGGCTGGCCCGGGAGGGGACGCCCCCGTGGCGGACGCGGCGGCCGGGCCACCCCGCCGGGCCGGACGCCTCCGCGCAGGCCCCGGCCGCCACCACGGCCCCCGGCCGGGCTCCTAGCCCGTCCGTGCCTGATTGATCACATCTGGACCCCCGGGGGAACCGCGCCGACGGGACATCGTTACCATGGCCATCGGCCGGTGGACCGTACCCGGCCGGGCCAGACCGACACCGAAGCCGGCCGGCCCCGTAACCGCTCCCGGAGGGTATTTCCGTGCCGGCTGGAACGCTGTACCGCGGCCGGGAAGGCATGTGGTCCTGGGTGGCTCACCGAGTCACCGGCGTCCTCATCTTCTTCTTCCTGTTCGTGCACGTCCTGGACACGTCGCTCGTCCGCGTCTCCCCGGAGGCCTACGACGACACCGTGGCGGTCTACAAGACCCCCATCGTCGCGCTGCTGGAGTACGGCCTCGTGGCCGCCATCCTCTTCCACGCGCTCAACGGCCTTCGGGTCGTCGCCGTCGACTTCTGGTCGAAGGGCACCAAGTACCAGCGCCAGATGCTGTGGACCGTCATGGGCATCTGGATCGTGCTGATGATCGGGGCGCTGTACCCGGTCCTCGGGCACGCCGTGAGCGAGCTGTTCGGGAGCTGACGACATGGCCTACGACGTAGACAACCCCGCCCCCGTCATCGAGCCGCCCCGCGCCCGGACCAGCCGGACCCCCAGGAAGTTCACGCCCGGCAACTTCGAGATGCACGCCTGGCTGTTCATGCGGCTGTCCGGCATCGTGCTCGTCCTGCTGGTGATCGGCCACCTGCTGATCCAGCTCGTCCTGGACGGCGGCGTCAGCAAGATCAACTTCGCCTTCGTGGCCGGTCGCTGGGCCTCGCCCTTCTGGATGACCTGGGACCTGCTGATGCTGTGGCTGGCGATGCTCCACGGCGCCAACGGGCTGCGGACCGTCATCAACGACTACGCCGAGCGGGACGGCACCCGCTTCTGGCTGAAGATGCTGCTGTACACCGCCACGGTGTTCACCGTCCTGCTGGGCACGCTGGTGATCTTCACCTTCGACCCGAACATCCGCTAGAGCCGGGGCTGAGGCGCTTTCATCATGAAGATCCACAAGTACGACACCGTCATCGTCGGCGCCGGCGGCGCCGGGATGCGCGCCGCCATCGAGGCGACCAAGCGCAGCCGCACCGCGGTGCTGACCAAGCTCTACCCCACCCGCTCCCACACCGGCGCGGCCCAGGGCGGCATGGCCGCGGCCCTCGCGAACGTCGAGGAGGACAACTGGGAGTGGCACACCTTCGACACGGTCAAGGGCGGTGACTACCTGGTCGACCAGGACGCCGCCGAGATCCTGGCGAAGGAGGCCATCGACGCCGTCCTCGACCTGGAGAAGATGGGCCTGCCGTTCAACCGGACCCCGGACGGCACCATCGACCAGCGCCGCTTCGGCGGCCACTCCCGCAACCACGGCGAGGCCCCGGTGCGCCGGTCCTGCTACGCCGCGGACCGCACCGGCCACATGATCCTCCAGACGCTGTACCAGAACTGCGTCAAGGAGGGCGTGGAGTTCTACAACGAGTTCTACGTCCTGGACCTGCTGCTCAGCGAGGTCGACGGGGTCAAGCGCACCGCGGGCGTCGTCGCCTACGAGCTGGCCACCGGTGAGATCCACGTCTTCCAGGCCAAGGCCGTCGTCTTCGCCTCGGGCGGCAACGGCAAGTTCTTCAAGGTCTCCTCCAACGCGCACACCCTGACCGGCGACGGCCAGGCCGCCGCGTTCCGCCGGGGTCTGCCGCTGGAGGACATGGAGTTCTTCCAGTTCCACCCGACCGGCATCTGGCGCATGGGCATCCTGCTCACCGAGGGCGCCCGCGGCGAGGGCGGCATCCTGCGCAACAAGGACGGCGAGCGCTTCATGGAGAAGTACGCGCCCGTCATGAAGGATCTGGCCTCGCGAGACGTCGTCTCCCGCTCGATCTACACCGAGATCCGCGAGGGCCGCGGCTGCGGCCCCGAGGGCGACCACGTCTACCTGGACCTCACCCACCTGCCGCCGGAGCAGCTCGACGCCAAGCTGCCGGACATCACCGAGTTCGCGCGCACCTACCTGGGCATCGAGCCGTACACCGACCCGATCCCGATCCAGCCGACCGCGCACTACGCGATGGGCGGCATTCCGACCAACGTCATGGGCGAGGTGCTGGCCGACAACACCACGGTGGTGCCGGGCCTGTACGCGGCCGGCGAGGTCGCCTGCGTGTCCGTGCACGGCGCCAACCGCCTGGGCACCAACTCGCTGCTGGACATCAACGTCTTCGGCCGCCGGGCGGGCATCGCCGCCGCCGAGTACGCGGCGACCGCCGACTACGTGGACCTGCCGGAGGACCCGGCCGCGTTCGTCGTGAACCGGGTCGAGGCGCTGCGCTCCTCGGAGGGCAGCGAGCGGGTCACCGAGATCCGCAAGGCGCTCCAGGAGACCATGGACAAGAACGTCATGGTCTTCCGCACCGAGCAGACGCTCAAGGAGGCCGTCGAGGAGATCGCCTCCCTGCGCAAGCGCTACCTGAACGTGTCGGTCCAGGACAAGGGCAAGCGGTTCAACACCGACCTGCTGGAGGCCATCGAGCTGGGCAACCTGCTCGACCTGGCCGAGGTGACGGCCGTCTCCGCGCTGGCCCGCAAGGAGTCCCGCGGCGGCCACTACCGCGAGGACTACCCCAACCGCGACGACGTCAACTTCATGCGCCACACCATGGCGTACCGTGAGGTGGGCGACGACGGCACCGAGTCGATCCGGCTGGACTACAAGCCGGTCGTGCAGACCCGCTACCAGCCGATGGAGCGTAAGTACTGATGGCCACTCCCGTCATGGAGAAGTCCGGGGCCGGTGCCGACGGCACGGCGACGGACTCCCCCTACATCACCGCGACCTTCCGCATCCGCCGGTTCAACCCGGAGGTCTCCGACGAGGTCACCTGGCAGGACTTCCAGCTCGAGATCGACCCCAAGGAGCGCGTCCTGGACGCCCTCCACAAGATCAAGTGGGAGATCGACGGCACGCTGACCTTCCGGCGCTCCTGCGCGCACGGCATCTGCGGCTCCGACGCGATGCGCATCAACGGCCGCAACCGGCTGGCGTGCAAGACGCTGATCAAGGACATCAGCCCGGAGAAGCCGATCACGATCGAGCCGATAAAGGGGCTCACGGTCCAGAAGGACCTGGTGGTCGACATGGAGCCGTTCTTCCAGGCCTACCGGGACGTCATGCCCTTCCTGATCACCAAGGGCAACGAGCCGACCCGCGAGCGCCTGCAGTCCGCCGAGGACCGCGAGCGCTTCGACGACACCACCAAGTGCATCCTGTGCGCCGCGTGCACCTCCTCGTGCCCGGTGTTCTGGAACGACGGCCAGTACTTCGGCCCGGCGGCGATCGTCAACGCGCACCGCTTCATCTTCGACTCCCGCGACGAGGGCGGTGAGCAGCGTCTGGAGATCCTCAACGACCGCGAGGGCGTCTGGCGCTGCCGCACCACCTTCAACTGCACGGAGGCCTGCCCGCGCGGCATCGAGATCACCAAGGCCATCCAGGAGGTCAAGCGCGCGCTGATCACGCGCCGCTACTGAGACCCGGCTCCCGTCCCGCCCACCGCGGGCGGGCCGGGGCACGGATCGCGGTGAGGGCCCGCACCCTTGGGGTGCGGGCCCTCACGCATGCGTCGCTCCGGGGCCGGGAGGCGGGGTACGTCCGCGGCGCACCGGCGTGAACCGCCGGCGGGTCCGGGCTCCGCCGTGCCGCCGCCGGAGCCCGGCGGCGGCACCACTTCACGGGAACGCCGGTACTTCACGGGAACGCCGGTGACCACGTCGGCGGCCACGTCGGCGACCTCGTGCGCGGGGGTGTCAGGCCTGCTTGGAGACGAGTTCGACGACGGTGATGTCCGACTCCGCGCCCACCCGCACCGGCGGGCCCCAGGCGCCCGCGCCGCGGCTGACGTAGAGCTGGGTGTCGCCGTAGCGCTCCAGGCCGGCGAGGGTGGGGTTGACCAGGCCGGCGAGGTGGTTGCCGGGCCACATCTGGCCGCCGTGGGTGTGGCCGGAGAGCTGGAGGTCCACGCCGTGGTCCACGGCGTCGTGGATCATGACCGGCTGGTGGGCCATGAGGACCACCGCGCGGGAGGTGTCGCGGTCGCCGAGCGCCCGCTCGAAGTCCGGCCCCTGCCCCTCCTCCTCGCCCGCGAGGTCGTTGACTCCGGCCAGGTCGAAGTGGCGCAGCTCGCGGCGGGCGTTCTCCAGCGGCTCCAGGCCCAGCTCGCGGACGTGGTCGATCCACTCGGCCGCGTCGCCGAAGTACTCGTGGTTGCCGGTGACGAAGTAGGAGCCGTCGCGCGAGCGGAGCCGGGCCAGCGGCTCGGCGGCGCTGCCGAGCTCGGCGACGGTGCCGTCCACCAGGTCGCCGACGACGGCGACCATGTCGGCGTCGGCCCGGTTGATGGTGTCCACGATCCGCTGGGTGTGGGCGCGGCCCAGGACGGGGCCCAGGTGGACGTCGCTGACGACGGCGATGCGGTAGCCGTGGGCGGCCCGGGGCAGCTTGGCCAGGGGGACGGTGACGCGCTTGAGCTTCGGGCCGCGCAGCACGCCGTACGTGCCGTAGCCGACCGTCCCGGCCGCCGCGACGCCCGCGGCGGCGGCCACGGTGCGGGCCACGAACAGCCGCCGTGACGGACCGGCCGGCGGCTGCTCCCCGGGGGCGGATCCGGCCGCGGCCGCGGTCCCGGCACCGGAGCCGGGGCCGGAGCCGGGGCCGGAGCCGGGGCCGGAGCCGGGGCCCGCGCCGTCGCGGACGGCGACGGCCGTACGCGCCGTCCCGGCCCGCGTACCGCCGTCCGCGCCCTCCTCGGCGGATGCGGAAGCGGGCGCGGAGGCGGGGGCGCGGTGCGCACCGCGCCCCCGGCGGCCTCACCGCCGTTCTCTCCGGCGCCCTCCGCGACGCCCTCCCCGGCGGCGTTCCCGTGCGCCGCCCGCCTCGCGTCCCGCCGCTCCAGGAAGCGGCGCAGCAGCGGCCGCACCGCCTCCCCGGCGAGCAGGGCCAGCGTCAGGTACAGCACCATGGCGAGCCAGAGGAAGCCCGGCCAGGCGAGGGTCTGCTTCAGGACGAAGGGCACGTCCGCCCGTCCGGCGGTCTGCGCCGCGACGGCGGTCAGCGGCAGCAGGACGAGCAGGGGCGTGCCCACCCGTCTGTACCAGGTACCGCGCGCCGCCACGTCGCGCACCAGACGCCGCCACAGGTACCAGTGCACCGCCGCCAGGACGGCGACCACCAGCACCAGGACGCCCACGAACACCACGGCCATGCCCCGCTCCACTCCCCTGCCCGATTGCCTGTCCTCAGCCGAACGTACCGGCGGCCGTCATGTGTTCCTTCAGCCGTCGCGCGGGGCGCGCAGGGCCCGCAGACCGCGCAGCCCGATGATCCCGATGGCCGTGCCCAGCGCCAGCGAGACCACGGCCAGCACCAGATGGATCCAGAAGTACGCGGTCGGGTCGCCGGCGTCGTCGAACGCCAGGCCGCCGCTGTCCTTCCACAGGTTCCTGGTGAAGTTGGTCCACACGAACCAGCTCCACACCCCGAAGCCGAGCAGGAACCACGAGACGGGGCGAGAGAGTTTCACACCTACAAGTATGTCTATCGGCCCAATGGAATCACTGGCAGGGGCGTCTCCCGCCACCGCGATGGTCCTCTCGGAGGTTCCGTACGGGCGCGGAGCCGATACGTTCGCTCCGTGTCGAAGACCCACTGCGTAATCGCCCGCGCGCGCCGAGTGCGCAGCGCCCGCGGCCTCGCCGCCGCCACAGCCCTGCTCCTGCCGTGCTTCCTGCCCGGCCTGTCCGGCACTCCGGCCGCGGCGCGCGCCGTGGCGGACAAGCCCCGGGAGCCGTCCCCGCCCGCGCGGATGTCCGCCGTCGGCGGGGAACGCCTCGGCCTGCCCGGCGTCCAGATAGAACCGCGGGCCGGGGCCGGCACCCCCGAACTGCCCGACTCGATCACCTCGCGCGCTTGGATCGTCGCGGACGCCGAGACCGGTGACGTGCTGGCGGCCAAGAACGCGCACTGGCCGCTCGCCCCGGCCAGCACCATCAAGATGCTGTTCGCCGACACCCTGCTGCCGAAGTTCGACAAGGAGCGGGTCCACCGGGTCTCCCGGGAGGAACTGCTCCGGGTCGGTCCGGGCAGCAGCATGGTCGGCCTCAAGGAGGGCCTCACCTACACGGTCGACGACCTGTGGAAGGGCGTCTTCCTCCGCTCGGGCAACGACGCGGTGCACGCGCTGGCCGAGCTGAACGGCGGCGTGGACAAGACCGTCCGGGAGATGAACGAGCACGCCAGACGGCTCGGCGCGACGGACACCCACGTCGTCAGCCCCGACGGCTACGACGCCGAGGGGCACGTCTCCTCCGCCTACGACCTCACCCTGTTCGCCCGCTCGGGGATGCAGAAGCCGGACTTCCGCGCGTACGCGGCCACCGTCCGCGCGCAGTTCCCCGGGGACGTGGAGAAGGGGAAGGACGGGAAGAAGAAGCGCGGCACCTTCGAGATCCAGAACACCAACCGCCTGCTGACCGGCGCCCCCGGCCTGGAGCCGTACGAGGGCATCGCGGGCGTCAAGAACGGCTACACCACCAACGCCGGGTCCACCTTCACCGGCGTCGCCCAGCGCGGCGACCGGGTGCTGCTGGTGACCGCCATGCACCCCGAGGGGGGCGGCCTGAGCGTCTACGAGGAGACCGCCGACCTCCTGGACTGGGGCTTCGAGGCCGCCGGGAAGACCGAGCCCGTGGGCGAGCTGGTGCCGCCCGAGGGGGCCGCGTACGGGAGCGGCAAGAACGCCGACGACAGGCCCGGCAGCCAGGCGGGCGGGACCGACGCCCAGCCGGCCGGGCCCATCACGCCCAACGCGGCCAGGACGCACGGGCCGTCGGACGGCGCCGGTACGGCCCTGATGATCGTGGCGGCGGTCCTGGTCGCGCTCGGCGCGGGGGCGTACGGGGTACGCCGGCGCTGGCCGCTGCCGGGCGTGACCGGTCTGCCGCACCCGGGGCGCGGCCCGCAGGGCCCGGCGGTCCTGGGCGGCCCGGGGAACCCCGGTGCCCTGGAGAGGATCGTGACGAGGCCTCCGGCCCCCGGGAGGCCGGAGGGCGCCGCCTCCGCGCCCGGAAGCACCGGAAGGGCGGGCGGGGCGGGCGGGGCCGGAGTCCGGGCTCCGAAGGGCCCCGGGACGCCCGGGGCCCCGGAGGACGCGAGGAACCCGGAGGGCTCCGGGGAGGGGCCCGCCACCGGTTCCGGTGGGATCGAGCCCCCGGCGCCCCCGGCTGAGGGCGCCGGGACGCCCTGAGGCACCCGGGGCGCCTGAGGAACCCGAGGAGCCCCGCGGCCCCGAGCGGGCCGCGACCGGCCCCCTGGTCTGCGCGCGGGGGCGCGTCAGAGCGAGGGGGCCGGAGGCCTGGAGAAGTTCGGCTGCGGGGGCAGGGGCAGGTGCGCGGCACCGCCGAAGGAGAACTCCCTCTGGAGCCGCCACACGCAGTCCTCGCCCTGCTCGTACAGCGCGAAGCCCGTCGCCGTCCAGGCGGCCTCGAAGTCGGCCAGTTCCGCGTACGCCCGGTCCATCGCCTCCTCGGCGATGCCGTGGGCGACCGTGACGTGCGGGTGGTACGGGAACTGGAGCTCGCGGGCGAGCGGGCCGTCCTCCGCCCGGACCCACTCCTGGAGCCGTCCGCAGGCCGAGGAGCCCTCGACGACCCGGACGAAGACCACCGGCGACAGCGGGCGGAAGGTGCCCGTGCCCGACAGCCTCATCGGAAAGGCCCGTCCCGCCGCGGCGACCCCGGCGAGGTGCTCCTCGATCTCGGGGCGGCGCGCGGCGTCCACCTCGGTCGGCGGCAGAAGGGTCACGTGGGTGGGGATGCCGTGGGCCGCGCTGTCACCGAAGCCGGCACGCCGCTGCTGGAGCAGGCTGCCGTAGGGCTCCGGGACCGCGATCGATACGCCGAGCGTGACGGTCCCCACGTGCTTCTCCTTCCTCGTCCCTCTCGTTTCCGTTCCCCCTGGTCGTCCGGTGCCCTGTCAGTGCTTGGCGGGCACGAAGCCCACCTTCTCGTACGCGGCGGCCAGGGTCCGCGACGCGACCTCGCGCGCCTTCTCGGCCCCCCTGGCCAGCACCGAGTCCAGCGTCTCGGGGTCGTCCAGATATTCCTGGGTGCGCTCCCGGAACGGTGTCACCCAGGCGGCGACGACCTCGGCCAGGTCGGTCTTGAGGGCACCGTAGCCCTTGCCGGCGTACTGCTGCTCCAGTTCCGGGATTCCGGTGCCGGTGAGGGTGGAGTAGATCACCAGCAGGTTGCTGATGCCGGGCTTCTCCTTCTCGTCGTACCGGATCTCGGTCCCGGTGTCGGTCACCGCGCTCTTGATCTTCTTGGCGGAGGCCTTCGGCTCGTCGAGCAGGCTGACCACGCCCTTGGGGGAGGCCGCCGACTTGCTCATCTTGACCGTCGGGTCCTGGAGGTCGTAGATCTTCGCCGTCTCCTTGAGGATGAAGGCCGAGGGGACGGTGAAGGTGTGGCCGTAGCGGCTGTTGAAGCGTTCGGCGACGTCGCGGGTCAGCTCGATGTGCTGGCGCTGGTCCTCGCCCACGGGGACGCTGTCGGCCTGGTAGAGCAGGATGTCCGCGACCTGGAGGACGGGGTAGGTGAACAGGCCGACCGTCGTGGCCTCGGCGCCCTGCCGCGCACTCTTGTCCTTGAACTGGGTCATCCGGGAGGCCTCGCCGAAGCCGGTGAGGCAGTTCATCACCCAGGCGAGCTGCGTGTGCTCGGGCACATGGCTCTGGAGGAACAGGGTGCAGCGCTCCGGGTCGAGCCCCGCGGCCAGGAGCTGGGCGGCGGCCAGCCGGGTGGAGGCGCGCAGCTCCTTCGGGTCCTGCGGGATCGTGATGGCGTGCAGGTCCACGACGGCGTAGAACGCGTCGTGGGTGTCCTGCAGATCGACCCACTGGCGGACGGCACCGAGGTAGTTGCCGAGGTGGAAGGAGCCCGCGGTGGGCTGGATGCCGGAGAGTACACGGGGACGGTCAGTGGCCATGGCGTCATTCTCGCAGAGGGCCGCCGCCGGGATCACCCGTGTTCCGCCTCCCGTGCGAGGCCGGACACGGCCCCGGACATGGGCCGGACAGGCGTATCGGCGCACCGGAACGCGCCGCGCCGGAGGGTTTCGGTGCGAAGCGGGCGTACGACGATAGAGATAGGCATCACACGCGGCGACCGCCGCACGATCGCCGGTGCACAACGTCCACTCCGCCCACCCGACACGGAGCGTTCCCATGGCCACCTCGGCAGAATCGTCCGCCACCGCCGTTCCGGCAGCCGCCCGTACCGCCTCCGCCGAACTGATCGCCGCCGCCGACGCGCACAGCGCGCACAACTACCACCCGCTGCCGGTCGTCGTCTCCTCGGCCGAGGGTGCGTGGATGACCGACGTGGAGGGCCGGCGCTACCTGGACATGCTCGCCGGCTACTCGGCGCTCAACTTCGGCCACGGCCACCCCCGGCTGCTGGCCGCCGCCCACGCGCAACTGGACCGGCTCACCCTCACCTCCCGCGCCTTCCACCACGACCGCTTCGCCGCCTTCTGCACCGAACTGGCCGAGCTGTGCGGCATGGAGGCGGTGCTCCCGATGAACACCGGCGCGGAGGCGGTGGAGACGGCCGTGAAGACGGCCCGCAAGTGGGGCTACCGGGTCAAGGGCGTCCCCGACGGGCGGGCGCGGATCATCGTGGCGGAGAACAACTTCCACGGCCGCACCACCACGATCGTCAGCTTCTCCACCGACCCCGAGGCCCGCGCCGACTACGGCCCCTACACACCGGGCTTCGAGATCGTCCCCTACGGCGATCTGGAGGCGATGCGGGCCGCGCTCGACGAGGACCCGGACAACACCGTCGCCGTGCTGCTGGAGCCGATCCAGGGCGAGGCGGGCGTGCTGGTGCCGCCGCCGGGCTATCTGGCGGGCGTGCGCGAGCTGACCCGCGAGCGGAACGTGCTGTTCGTCGCGGACGAGATCCAGTCGGGCCTGGGCCGCACGGGCCGGACGTTCGCGTGCGAGCACGAGGGCGTGGTGCCGGACGTGTACGTGCTGGGCAAGGCGCTCGGCGGCGGCATCGTGCCGGTCTCGGCGGTGGTCTCCTCGGCGGACGTGCTGGGCGTCTTCCGGCCCGGCGAGCACGGTTCGACGTTCGGCGGCAACCCGCTGGCCTGCGCGGTCGCGCTGGAGGTGGTCGCGATGCTGCGCACCGGCGAGTTCCAGCAGCGGGCGGCCGAACTGGGCGAGCACCTCCACCACGAGCTGGGCCTGCTGGCGGGCGGCGGCGCGGTCGAGGCGGTGCGCGGGCGCGGGCTGTGGGCGGGCGTGGACGTCGTCCCGTCCCTGGGCACGGGCCGGGAGATCTCCGAGCGGCTGATGGAGCGGGGCGTCCTGGTCAAGGACACCCACGGCTCGACGATCCGCGTCGCCCCGCCGCTGGTGATCTCCAAGGAGGACCTGGACTGGGGGCTGGAGCGGCTGGGCGCGGTGCTGGGCGCCTGAGCGCCGGGCACCCGCCCAGCACCCGGCGCAGCACCGCGCACAGCGCCTCCACGGCGGAGGAGAAGCCGTGTTCGGGCGGGGTGCCGTAGCCGACGACGAGCGCGTCGCGCCCGGGGCCGGGCCGCCCGGCCCCGGGCTCCGGGGCGGCCGGGTGGCGGAAGCGCGCCAGCCCCTCCACGGCCACCCCCGCACGCCCCGCCTCCTCCAGCACCGGCCCCTCGGTGCCCGGCGGCAGTTCCAGCACGGCGTGCAGTCCGGCCGCGATGCCCGTGACGCGTACCGCGGGGACGTGCTCGGCGAGCGCTGCCACCAGCTGGTCGCGGCGGCGCCGGTAGCGCAGCCGCATGGCGCGCACATGCCGGTCGTACGCCCCCGAGTCCACGAAGTCCGCGAGAGTGAGCTGGTCGAGGGCGCCGCAGGTCTCGGCCGTCTCGCGGCGGACGGCCAGGACGGGGCCGAGCAGCGCCTCGGGCACCACCATCCAGCCCAGCCGCAGCCCCGGCGCCAGGCTCTTGCTGGCGGTGCCGAGGTAGACCACCCGCTCCGGGTCGAGGTCCTGGAGCGCGCCGACGGGCTGGCGGTCGTAGCGGAACTCGCCGTCGTAGTCGTCCTCCAGGACCAGTCCGCCGGTGGCCCGCGCCCAGTCGACGGCCGCCGTGCGCCGGTCGGGGTGGAGGGGCGCACCGGTGGGGTACTGGTGGGCGGGGGTGAGGAGGACGGCACGGGCCCCCGAGGTGTACAGGGCGGACACGTCGGCGCCGCGGTCGTCCACCGGCAGCGGTACGGTGCGCACCCCGACGCGGGCCAGCAGGTCGCGGTGGATCCACAGGCCGTACGTCTCCACCGCCACCGTGGTGCCCAGCACCTCCCCCAGCAGCGCCAGCCCGCGCACGAACCCGGCGCAGACCACGATCCGTTCGGGGTCGGCGCGCACGCCCCGCGCGCGGGAGAGGTATCCGGCCAGCGCGCGGCGCAGTTCGGGCCGGCCGCGCGGGTCGTCGTAGCCGAGGGCGGCGCTGGGCGCGGCGGCCAGGGCGCGGCGGGCGGAGGTGAGCCAGGCGGCGCGGGGGAAGGCGGAGACGTCCGGCCGCCCGGAGCGCAGGTCGTGGAGGATCCGCGGAGGCGTACGGGCGGGCGCGGCGGGGTGCGGGGACTGGCGCGGCACGGCGGGGAGAGCGCCCGGCCGGCCGCCCGGCGCGGCCGGTTCGGCGCGCGACGCGACACGGGTGCCCGATCCCTGGCGGGCCGTCAGCCAGCCCTCGGCGACGAGTTCGGCGTACGCGTCGGCCACGGTGTTGCGGGCCACGCCCAGGTCGGCGGCGAGCGAGCGGGAGGAGGGCAGCCGGGTGCCGGGGGCGAGGCGGCCGGTGCGGACGGCGTCGCGCAGGGCGCGCATCAGCGAGGCGCGCAGCCCGCCCGGCCCGCCGAGGTCCAGATGGAGGTCGCCGCCGGCACCGCCGGCCGAACCGCCCCGCGCGCCTCCGTCCGGACCGCCGTCCGGACCGCCGCCTGAACTCCCGTCCGGGCTCCCACCTGAATTGGCCCAGGAATCCCGCATGGAAGTGGACCATACCCCTGGGCTACCGCCTGCCTAGGGTCGTCACCATGACGACAGTGCACGAACACGGTCCGCGCATGAACCTGTGGAAGCTCGTCCCCGAGGTGTACAAGGGGATGGCCGCCTTCGAGGCCGCGGCGTCGAAGGGGCTGGACCCGGTCATCGCCGAACTGGTCAAGATCCGCGCCTCGCAGCTCAACAAGTGCGCCTTCTGCCTCGACATGCACTTCGCCGACGCCCGCAAGCTGGGCATCTCCCAGCTCAGGCTGGACCTGCTCGACGCCTGGGAGGAGGCCCACGGCCTCTACACCGACAAGGAGCAGGCCGCGCTCGCCCTCACCGAGGCGGTCACCAGACTGGACGGCGGCACACCGCAGGGGCACTACGTGCCGGACGAGGTCTACGAGCGGGCGGCGAAGAACTTCGAGGAGACCGAACTGGCCCACCTGATCTCGCAGATCGTCTCCATCAACGCCTGGAACCGCTTCCAGGTGGCCACCCGCGCCGTCCCGGCCTCCCTGAAGGAGAACAAGGAGAGCGGAGCGGGGTGACCGGCCGTGCCGCGGGCGCGGCGGACGCCTTCCGCGCGCTCCACCGCGGCGACGCGCCCCCGGTACTGCCCAGCGTGTGGGACGCGGTGAGCGCCCGCGCCTTCGCCGGCGCGGGCTTCCCCGCGCCGCCCGCGTCACCTTCGGCGGCTCGCTCCACGACCGCGTCGCCGCCGCCGTCGCGGAACCGGCCACCGGACCGCACGGCGGACGGGGGCGTCTTTGAGCCAACCTGACGGCGGCCCCGGCGCGATCGCGGTGAGAGGTTGCGCACAGCCCGGCAGTTGGTGACGATCTCTCAGGAGGCGCCGAAAACCGACACCCGCCGACCGCCCCACGGCGCCGTCCCCTCCAGGACCCCGAAGGCGACGCGGTGCGGAGCCGGAAAGGACACACGGTGGCAGCGTCCCTCCTGCGTTTACCGGGCCGCCGCCGTGCCCGGTTCCGGGAGATGCAGCGCGCCTGCGAAAGACGCCTCGCCGAGATCGGCATCGCCCCCGGGCAGGACGGCGCCGCGGGCGCCGCGGACACCGCTGACCTCACCGGCGCCGCGGGCATCACGGCCGTCTGCGAACAGGTGGGCCGGCGGCGCGGGCGCACCATCCGCCTCGTCCCCATGGAGTTGGACGAGCCACTGCTCCACGGCCTGTGGATCGCCCTGCCGGACACGGACGTCATCGTCTACCGGGCGAACACCAGCAGGCCCCACCAGGAGCACATCATCGCCCACGAGCTCTCCCACATCATCTGCGAACACGACTTCGGCGCGCTCCCCGGGCCGGCCGTCCCGGCGCACCTCTTCCCGGAGGCCGATCCGGACCTCGTCCGCAGGTCGCTGAAGCGCTCCGCCTACGACGACCGGGCCGAGCAGGAGGCCGAGATGATGGCGTCGCTCATCCTGGCGCACGCCCGCCGCAAGGCCGCCCCGGACCCGGAGGACGCCGACGCCCTGCCTCCCGAGGACGCCACCGTGATGGCCCGCGTGGAAAGCGTCGTCGGCCGCGGATGATCTACGACGCCCTGTCCCACCTGTGCGCCCTCGTCGGGCTCGCCGCGTTCTGCTACAAGCTCCCCGAACTCCTGCGGCGCAGAGGCGATCCGGCCCTGTGGGCCCTGGAGACCTACTTCCTGTGCTCCGGGCTCAGCTTCCTCATCGACCTCAACTGGCTGCGCGACGACGTCTCCCGCCTGTTCGGCTATCCGAACCTCACCACGCTCATGACGCAGGCCGCCGTGGTCGTGCTGACGGCCGCCCAGCAGGTCGTACTGGTCCACTGGTCGCGTCCGCCCGAGCGGGCGGCGGTCCTGGCCAGGCGGCGCGTGCTGGCGTTCTCCGCCGCGCTGGCGGTCCTGGTCGTGCTGTTCTTCGTCGTGGAGCCCTACCGGCAGACCGCCTCCGCCGAGGGCACCCTGCTGCGCAACATGCAGGACCCCGGCTACGCGGGATACCTGCTCCTCTACATCACCGTCTGCGCGGTGGGACAGGTCGGAGCCGTACGGCTGTCCTACCGCTACGCGCGCATCGCCCGCCGCACCTGGCTGCGCGCGGGCATGTGGACGGTCACCGCGGGCGCCTCGCTCATCCTGGTCTACTGCGCCATCCGCTACACCCAGATCGCCGGCACCCAGCTCGGCCACGACATGAGCGCCTGGGAGCCCGCGTACTGGCTGGCCGGGAGCGTGGGGGCGCTGCTGCAGGTGTTCGGCTGGACGGTGCCGTCCTGGGGGCCCGCCCTCTCCGGCCGGCTGCGCGGCTACCGCTCCTACCTGCGGCTGCGCCCACTGTGGTGGGCCCTGTACGAGGCGGTGCCGGCGATCGCGCTCGAACCGCCGCCCAGGCGGCCGCTGGACCTGCTCCCGCCGGCCGACCTCGACTACCGGCTCCACCGGCGCGTCATCGAGATCCTCGACGGCTACCACGCCCTGGGCCCGCACCTGCCCCGCGGTGCGGAGCAGGGCTCCCCCGCCGACGAGGCCCGTCTGCTGAGGGCCGCTCTCGACGCGCGGGCCGGGGAACCGGCTGCCGCCCCGCCCTCCTTACCCGCCGCGCCGCCCCCGCCGGCCGAACGCCGTGGCGACTCCGGCGACTTCGCCCAGGAGGTGGCGTGGCTGTCCGAGGTGGCGAGGGCCTTCGCCCGGCTCCCCGCCACCCTCCCGGCCGCCTCGCGGACCGCCGCCGCACAGGCCGCCGCACCGCAGGGAAGCGATCACTCCTGATCCCCTGACTCCCGATCCCTGACTCCGCCAGGACCGATCCCGCCAGGAAACCGATGGAACCCCGCACACCCCCTCCCCCGAACGTCCGCGCCATGACGGCCGAACTCCTCGCGCTCGACCGGACGCTGGGAGCGCGCCACGCGGCCCCCGTGGCGATGCGGTCGGTGCGGGCGGTCGAGGCCGCCGAGGCGCTGGGGGCCGTCGGCACGGCGGGGACGGCCGTCGCGGACCTCGCGGAGTTCTTCGAGGTCGCCGCGTGGATCCTGTTCGACGCCGAACGGCACGGGCTGTCCCGCCGCCTCAACCGGCGGGCGCTCGCCCTGGTCCGCCGCCTGCCCGAGGAGGATCGCTCCATCGAGCTGCTGGTGCTGTCCGTGCTGAGCATGCAGCAGGCCCACCTCATGCGCCCCCGCGCGTCCCTGCTCACCTCCTCCTCCGTCCTGGCCCGCAAGGGCCTGCCGCCGCGGGTGGCCGCACTGTTCCATGTGCGCGAGGCGCGGGCGTACGCCCAGCTCGGCAGGAGGGCGCAGGCGCTGCGCTCCCTGGACGCCGCCCGGGAGATGTCCGCGGACGGCCCCTCGGACCGGGATCCCGCCTGGAGCTGGTGGTTCGACCGCGCGGAACTCGACGGCCACCACGGGCTCGTCCTGGCCGACCTGGGAGACGCGGAGGGGGCCGCGACCCTGCTCCACGCGGCCGTGTCGTCCGACGGCGGCCCCGCCTACCGCGCCCTGTTCGCCGCCGACCTCGCCCGCGTCCTGGCGCGCGCGGGCGCGTGGCGGGACACGGACGCCTGGCTGTCCGCCCTGGCCGAGAGCGCTCCCGGCATGGGCTCCGTACGGGCCCTGAACTCCCTGCGGCAGGCGGTCGCCGCCGTCGGGGAGGGCCGCCGTGTGCCCCGCGCACTGCGCGGCACCACCAGAGACCTGGCCGGGCTGCTCGCGCGGGAACTTCCCGCGCGAGCGGTCCGGTGAAGGAGAAGTCCACCCCCCGCCCGCCCAACCACCGGAGTCCCGATGACACCGCACACCTCCCGTCCCGCCCGCCCCGGCCGCCGCATCCGTCTCGCCGTCCTCCTGACCGCCCTGCTCTGCGCGGCCGGCGCCTCCACCGCCTTCGCCACCACGCTCCAGGAGCGGGACGCCAGACCCGCGGCCGTCCGCGCCGAGGCATCCGGGATGTATCACTCCCCCCACACCAAGCCGTACGTGCGCACCCAGCTCTTCTTCGGCACCGGCCGCCACGGCGGCGAGCCGCCGATCACCGAGGAGCAGTTCATGGACTTCCTGGACGAGTACGTCACCCCGCGCTTCCCCGACGGCCTCACCCTCCAGGAGGGCTACGGCCAGTGGCGTGACAAGACCGGCTCCATCAACGGCGAGCGCTCCTACGAGCTGATCCTGCTCTACCCCCGCGAGAAGGCCGAGGCCCGCGACGCCGACATCGAGTACCTCCGCGACCGGTACACCGAGATGTACGACCTGGAGTCCGTCGGCCGGGTGGACGAGCAGGTGCGCGCCGACTTCTGAGCCTCCTCTGCCTCCCCGCCCGTGTCCCGCCCCCCGCCGGGTCGTTGCCCCGGCGGGGGGCGGGTTCCGGCATCGGCGCCCTTGGCTGACGCATGATGGTGGCGTCCCCCGTGAGGCAGGCAGACCGGCACGAGCGTGCACAGCCGCAGAAGGGGATCAGCCCTGAAAGGCACGGTGACGACGCAGTCACCAACGCACCCGTCCTTATTCGATGTCGGGCGGCGAAATCCCCTGTTACGGTGAGCCGATGGCATCGGTCAGACAGGTCCAGGTCACCTTCGACTGCGCGGCACCGGAGCGCCTCGCCCGCTTCTGGTGCGAGGTGCTGGGGTACGTCGTACCGCCGCCCCCGGAGGGGTTCGCCACCTGGGACGACTACAGCGGCTCGCTGCCGCCCGAGGAGCGGGACTCGTGGTTCGCCTGCGTCGATCCCTCCGGTGTGGGCCCGCGGCTGTTCTTCCAGCGCGTCCCCGAGGGCAAGACCGCCAAGAACCGGGTGCACCTCGACGTGCGGGTCGGCACCGGTCTCGTGGGCGAGGAGCGCCTGGCCGCGCTCGAGGCCGAATGCGCACGGCTGGTCCCGCTCGGCGCGGTACGCGTACAGCTCCTGTACGACGGCCACGACTCGTGCATCGTGATGCAGGACATCGAGGGCAACGAGTTCTGCCTCGACTGACCGTCCCGTCCGGGACGGCGCTCAGGCGCCCTCCGGTTCGAGCCGCGTCAGGCAGACGAACCGCAGGGTGCCGTCGGACAGGGCCTCCGCCGGGAGGACGGTGTCGGAGCCGAACTGCTTCCACCGCAGGCGCACCCGTCCGCCGGAGTCCTCGGTGAGAACGAAATCGCGGAAGAACGGCGCGACGGAACGGACCGTGCGCACGATCTTCCGGTACTCCGCCGAGTGCCCCTCCCTCAATCTCATCAGGAAGGCCGCGAGGTTGCCGGCGTCCGGGCGCAGGGCCTCGGAGTCGGAGGCGTAACCCGCCTGCTTCACCGGTGCGTTGCGGGTCGTGTCGTGGAAGTGGTGGACGCGGCAGCCGCGCAGGCCGACCTCCATCCGCAGGTCCCCGTCGGCAATGCGTCCGAGCAGTTCGACCGCGTCGATGAAGTTGCTCTTGCCCGCGCCGTTGGGGCCGACGAGGACGGTGATCGGTCCCAGGGTCAGCCCGGTCGCCCTGATCGACTTGTGACCGGTGACGGCGATGCTCTCGACCCTGCGTGACATGTGCTCAATCTATCGGCGTACGACTGCTCCGACGGCTCGGACATGCGTCCTCGCCCCCCGCTCCGCACCGGGTGGGGAGGGCATTCCCTCACCACCCGGCGGTCGGCGGTCGGCGGTGCGCCGCGTACCGCCGAACACGTCCTGAGTGGTGGGCGGCGTGCGCTCCGGTGATATTGAACCGGCCGATTCAAAACTGGTACGGTCCCGCCATGGCCCGACCGAGGACCTTCGACGAGGAACGGGCCCTGGACGCGGCGATGCGCACCTTCTGGGAGAAGGGCTACGAGGCCACCTCCACTCAGGACCTGTGCGAAGCCACCGGCCTGGGCCGCAGCAGCGTCTACAACACGTTCAGGAGCAAGCACGACCTGTTCGAACGCGCCCTGGCCCGCTACATCGACACCATGACGAGCGCTCAGGTGGCGATTCTGGAGAACCCCGGGCGGACTGCGGCCGACCGCGTCCGCGACCTGCTCGCCAGGATCGTCGAGAACGAGACGGAGTACCGGACCGAGGGTCGCAGCATGGGGTGCCTGACGGTGAACACCACCGTCGAACTGGCAGCCCGCGACGCCCGGGTGGCCGGGATCCTGGAGCGCCACACCGCCCGGCGACTGGCCGCCCTCCAAGCCGCTATGGAGGCCGGCCGACGCGACGGGAGCATCACCTCCGCACGGACTCCGGAAGCACTGGCCCGCTTCGTCGACGCCGCGATCGGCGGCATGCGGGTCTCCGGTCAGGGCGGGGCCGACCGCGCCGCCCTGGAGTCCGTCGCCGAGGTCGTCATGGACGCCCTGACACCCTGATCCCCGGCAGGGGCGCGATCGCCGCGATCCGGCGCGTTCGCATGTCCGGGTTTTGAACTGACCAATCCATAACGCTCCCCGGAGCGTCTGTCCGAAGGAGTCGGACCGTGCCACGTGCCGTGTACGTACTGGCGCTCGGCATCTTCGCCATGGTGACCAGCGAGTTCGCGGTCGCCGGGCTGATGCCGCAGCTGGCCGAAGGGCTGGACGCCACCGTCCCGCAGGTCGGGTACCTGATCACCGCCTTCGCGGCGGCCATGGCGGTCGGCGGGCCCTTACTGACCGTCGCGGTGCTGAGGGTTCCACCGCGCAGGGCGCTCATGGTGCTGTTCGCCGTCTTCCTGGCCGGCAACGTACTGGCCGCCACCGCGACCGGCTACTCCACCATGCTGGCCGCCCGGATCGTCACCGGCGTCGCCTCCCAGGCCTTCTTCGGTGTCGCCGTCTCGCTGTGCGCGCAGCTCACCCGTCCCGGTATCCGGGGCCGGGCGATCGCGGTGGTCATGAACGGCCTCATGCTCGGAACCCTGCTCGGTCTCCCCCTGTCCACCCTGGTCGGTGAGCGGTTCGGCTGGCGCGCCGCGTTCTGGGCCATCTCCGCGCTCGCCCTCGCCGCCGCCCTGGCCACACTGGCGGGCGTGCCCCGTGTGGGCCGCGCGGAGGGCGAAGGCGACCTCCGCCAGGAGATCCGCGTCTTCGGAAACCCACGGTTGTGGCTGGCCCTGAGCACCAGCACCCTGGTCATCGGCGCCACCTTCTCCGCCTTCAGCTACTTCAACCCCATCCTCACCGAGGTCACCGGCTTCCCCACCGCCGCCGTCCCCTACCTCCTGATCGCGTACGGGGCCGCCACCGTCGTCGGCAACACCGTCGTCGGCCGCCTCGCCGACCGTCACGCACTGCCGGTCCTGGTCTGGGGCCTGCTGCTCAACGCCCTCTTCCTCGCCGGCTTCGCGCTCCTCGCGGGCCTGCCCGTCCCCGCCGTCGCCTGCATGACGGGCATCGGCCTGGTGGGCGTCACCATGAACCCGGCCATGGTCACCCGCGTCCAGCGCACCGGAAACGCCCGTCCGCTGGTCAACACCGTCCACTCCTCCTTCATCACCCTCGGCGTCGTCCTCGGCTCCTCCCTCGGAGCCGTCGCCATCGACACCTGGGGTCTGCGCGCGCCCCTCTGGCTGGGCGCCGCCATGGCACTTACCGGCCTCGCCACCGTCCTGCCCGAACTGCTTCGCCGCCCCGCCCCCGGTCCCGCTCCCGCCCGCACCGGCGAACGGGAGCGGGCGGAACGGGTCTGAGCCGACCCGCTGTCCGAGGGGCCGCCCCGGGCGGGGATGTTGTTCCCACCCGGAGCGGTGTGCGTGGGAGCGTACGGGTCAGCCGCGGTGGGCGGCCTGGACGAGGAGGACCACGGCCACGGTGGAGACGGCCACCAGGAGGGTGGTCCAGGTGCACGACTCCAGGCGCCTGCGGCGCGTGCGGTGGGACATCACGTCCGGCACCCCCTCCGGTCCGGGCAGCCGAACAGAGCCACGCGGTCGGCGGGTCCGGCCGGTTCGGCGATGCGGCGGGCGTGGGCGGTGAGGGCGGCGGTCTCGTACGTCCAGCCGCGCCCGGTGTCCGCCTCGGCCCGGACGCGGGCCGGGTCGTGGAAGGCCGGCGGGGCCAGGCAGCCGCGCATCCCGCGCAGTATCGCGGGCACGTCCTGCCCGAGCAGTACGCCGTGGAGCACACGCGGCAGGAACCGGTGCGGGTCCTGCTCCGGCCGTACGGTCCAGCACAGCCGGTACCAGTGCCCGGCGCCGGGGGACGGCGCGACGGCGGGCTCCCACGCCTCCGGCGCGGGGTGGCACGGGCAGGCGCACACCAGGTGGCGGACGCCGGGGACGCCGCTGTCGCGCGGTTCGCCGTCGGCGCAGTGCCCGTGCCGGCCGATCACACAGGACGGGGAGCGGTACTCCGCCTCGTTCACCACCGGGCACCCCCGGCCGCCGCGTGGATGTTCCGGGTGTCCAGGTCCAGCCCCATCGTCGCCAGCCACAGCACCCGCCTCCGTCGCCGCGCCACCCGCTCATGGGCCGCCCAGTACGGCCGCACCAGCGCCGAGTCCGCCCCGTCCAACGGCCGGGCCTGCTCGCGGCTGTACGGCGAGCGCGGCGCCGGGATCCGGCCGACGGCCCTCGCGCCGGTCGGCGCGGGCCGGGCGGAGCCCGTCCGGCGCAGGCGCGCCGGGGCCGGGACGGGGGTCCTGCGGTGCCGGCCACTGGCCGGAAGCAGCCGGGCGAGCAGTGTTGCGAGGACAGGACGGCGTGCCCGTCCGAGGGCACGCGCGATAAGGTCGCGCACGTCATCAACTCCTGTGTAGTTGGTGGCCACGCCCCCGGGCCGGTTCCAGCGGTCGCGGGGGTCCTTCGTATGGCCGAGCATATCCCTAGCATGCTAGGGATGCCATACAGGTCTATAGCTCGCACTGATGTGCAGTGAGTGTCAATGTGGCTCCGTGATCGACTTCGCCTCCGACGTACCCCGGTGGATGCAGGTGGCCGACGTGATCCGGCAGCGGATCGCCGACGGCACCTACCCGCCGCGCACCCGCGTGCCCTCGGTGATCCAGTTGCAGGCCGAGTTCGGCATCGCACAGGCCACCGCGCAGAAGGTGCTCAGCCGGCTGCGCGCGGAGGGCGCCACGTACACCGTGCCGGGGCTCGGCAGCTTCGTGGCCGAGCCCAAGGAGTAGGTCCGCCGACAGAACGCCGGGCCCGGAACGCGTGTGCGTTCCGGGCCCGTGGCCGTACGGGACCACCCCTTGCGGGGCCGGTCCTTACGGGAGCCACTTCTCCCAGGTGGACTTGTTCTCCTTGGCCCACTTGGCCGCCGCGTCCTCCGCGGACATGCCGTCGCCGGCGATCCACTTGGCGACCTGGTTCTGCTGCTCGGTCGACCAGTTGAAGTTCTTCAGGAACTGCGCGGCGTCACCGCCGTCCTTCGCGAAGTCGGCGTTGAGGTACTTCTGCAGCGGGGTCTCGGGGTAGGCGCAGGCGACCTTCTCGGGGTCGGCGTCGCAGCCCTCGGTGTACTCCGGCAGCTTCACCTCGACGAAGTCGATCTCGGCGTTCAGCCACTGCGGCGTCCACCAGTACGTCAGGAAGGGCTTCTTCTCCTTGACGTACTTCTTGATCTGGGTGATCTGGGCGGCCTCGCTGCCCGCGTAGACCGTCTTCAGGTCCAGGTCGAGGTTCTTGATGATCGCGTCATCGTTGGTGGTGTACGACGGCGAGCCCTCCAGGAGCTGGCCCTTGCCGCCGCTCTCGGTGGTCTTCAGCTCGTCGGCGTACTTGTCGAGGTTCTTCCAGTCGGTGACGTCGGGGTTCTCGTCCGCGAAGTACTTGGGCACGAACCAGCCGATGTGGCCGGTCACTCCGAGGTCGCCGGCCTCCACGACCGTCTTGCGCTCCTCGATGTAGCGCTTCTCCTTCTTGGGGACGCCGCCCCAGTCCTCCAGGATCGCGTCGACCTTGCCGCTGTCGAGCGCGTCCCAGGCGACCGGCTCGTCCATCTGCTGGAGCTTGACCTTGACGTCCAGCTCCTCCTCCAGGATGTGCTTGGCGACGGCCGCGTTGGCCTCGGCCCCGACCCAGGAGGGGACGGCGATGGTGACGGTGTCGCCGCCGCCGGAGGAGGCGGAGGCGGAGGTGTCGGCGGCGCCGCAGGCGCTGAGCGCGGCCATGCCGAGGACGGCCGATCCGGCGGCCAGGGTGGTGCGCACGCGTCTGCTGTTCTTGCCGGTGTTCATGCCTGATCTCTCTTCCTGTGGTGTGTACCTGTGCGTGTGTGGGGGTGGTGGGGTGCCGGGGACCGGGTCAGCGCCGGTCGCGGGAGGCGGCGGGCTGGGTGATGCGGTCCAGGAGCACGCCGAGGCAGACGATCGCCGCGCCGGCGGTCAGGCCGATGCCCAGTTCGCTCTTCTGCAGGCCGTAGACGACGCCGTAACCGAGCGCGCCGCCGCCCACCAGGCCGCCGATGACGACGATGGCCAGGACGAGGACGACCCCCTGGTTGACGGCCAGCAGCAGGGCGGGCCGGGCCAGCGGGAGCTGGACGTGGCGCAGTTGCTGGCCGGTGGACGCGCCCATGGAGCGGGCGGCCTCCAGCGCGCCCGGGTCGGTCTCCCGGATGCCCTGGGCGGTGATGCGGACGACCGCGGGCAGCGCGTAGACCACCGCGGCGATGATCGCGGCGGTGCGGCCGACGTTGAACAGCGCCACCACCGGGATGAGGTAGATGAACTGCGGCATCGTCTGCATCACGTCGAGCACCGGCCGGATGGCCCGGTCCACCCAGGGCACTCGGGCGGCCAGGACGCCGATCGCGACGCCCAGCAGCAGGGTGACCACCAGTGCGGCGAGCACCTGGGAGAGGGTGTTGAGCGAGGTGGGCCACAGTCCCATCGCGCCGATCGCCGCCAGCGCGGCCACGGCGGTCAGGGCGGTGCGCCAGGTGCCCGTCAGCAGGGCGAGGGCGGCGGCGGCCAGGAGCAGCAGCCACCAGGGGGCGCCCTGGAGTCCGTCGCGCAGCGGGTTGAGCACCCAGCGGGCGAAGTTCTCCGACCAGGTGGCGGTGCCGCCGACCAGGGGGATGCCCGAGCCGAGGTTCTCGGTGATCCAGCCGACGGCGGTGTTGACCGGGCCGGAGATGCTCACGGTCCACCGCTCGGGCCACTCCCGGCCCAGGGCGGCCGAGCCGGCCGCGGAGGCCGCGGCGACGAACGCCGCGGCGGCCGCCCGTGCCGACCAGGCGCGCCTGCGGCTCGCGGGGGCGGAGGCGTCGTCCAGGCGCGCGCCGGCGGCGGCGGTGGTGCGGTCCAGCCAGATCGCGATGAGCACGATGGCGATGCCGGGGCCGAGCGCCTGGCCCACGTCCACCCGCGACAGGGCGGTGAAGACCTCGTCGCCCAGGCCGCCCGCGCCGATGACCGAGGCGAGGACGACCATCGACAGGCACATCATGATGGTCTGGTTCAGGCCGAGCAGCATCTGCCTGCGGGCCAGCGGCAGCCGGGCCGTGACCAGCCGCTGCCAGGCGTTCGCGCCCAGCGAGGCGGACGCCTCCAGCGCGGCCGGGTCGGCGCCGCGCAGGCCGAGCGAGGTGAGGCGGGCCATGGGCGGTGCCGCGTAGATGACGGTGGCGATCAGGGCCGAGGGCGTGCCGATGCCGAAGAGGAGCACGAACGGCAGCAGGTAGGCGAACGCCGGCATCACCTGCATGGTGTCGAACACCGGGCGCAGCAGCCGCTCGCAGCGGTCGGAGAGCCCGGCGGCCAGGCCGAGCGTCGCGCCGATCAGCGCGGCGGCGGCGACGGCCACGACCATCAGCGCCAGGGTCTCCATGGCGGGCGCCCACAGGTCCAGCAGGCCGATCACGGCGAAGGTGCCCAGGGCGGTCGCGGCGGTGCGCAGGGCGCGGCGGCCGAGGTCCGCGCCGCCCGCCAGCCAGGCGAGGACGGTGGCGGCGGCCGTCACGCCCGTCCAGCCGAGCCCCTGGAGGAGGGCGAGGACGCCGTCGACGGCGGAGACGGCGTTGTTGCTGATGTGCAGCAGGAAGTACAGGAACAGCCAGTGCGACTCGCGGTTGTCGACCAGCCAGGCGTCCAGTTCGTCCAGCGGCGCGCGGACGTCGTGGGTCAGGGCGTCCGGCCAGCTTCCGCTGCCCCACGCCGACGCCGCGGCGGGGACCGCCACGAGGGCGAGGAGGGCGAGGACGAGCAGTCTGCGGGCGGCCGGCCGGCCGGAGGCTCCGCCGGCCAGGCGGCGCAGGGCGCCGGGGCGGCCCGGGGGTCCCTCGTGTTCCGGGCCGGATCCGGGGGCGGTGGAGGCCGTCTTCCCGGGCTCCCCGGGCTCCTTCTGCCTGCCGATCTTCCCGGCCTTCCCGGTCTTGCCGGCCTTGTGCTGGTTCTCCGGCTTCTCCGGTTCCGGGGTCGGAGCGGAGGGGGCGGGGGTGGCGGTCGTCATACGGCGGCCACCTCCCCGCCGGTGGTATGGGAGTCGGCGGCGCCGGGGGCCGGTCCGGCGGCGTCCGGGTCCAGTCCGGCGACGACGGCCAGCAGCCGGGCGTGGTCGACGACGCCGAGGGTGCGGCCGTCCTCCACCACGCGGACGTGCCCGCCGCTGCGCGCCACGGCCTCGACGGCCTCGGCGACCACCGCGCCGGGGGCGAGGGCGACACCGGTGTCCGCCTCGCCGGCGAGCGCCGGACGCATCGCGCGGCGCACCGAGATGACCTGCTCGCGCGGCACGTCGCGGACGAAGTCGCGCACGTAGTCGTCGGCCGGGGCGGCGACGATCTCCTCGGGGGTGCCGAGCTGGACGATCTCGCCGTCGCGCATCAGCGCGATGCGGTCGCCGATGCGCAGCGCCTCGGCCAGGTCGTGGGTGATGAAGACCATCGTGCGGCCCTCCTCGCGGTGCAGGCGGATGACCTCCTCCTGCATGTCGCGGCGGATCAGCGGGTCCAGCGCGCTGAACGGCTCGTCGAACAGCAGGACTTCGGGGTCGACGGCGAGTGCGCGGGCCAGGCCGACGCGCTGCTGCTGGCCGCCGGAGAGCTGGCCGGGGCGGCGCTCCCCGAGTCCGGCCAGGCCGACCTTCTCGATCATCTCGGCGGCGCGGGCGCGGCGTTCGGCCCTGCCCACGCCCTGGATCTCCAGGCCGTAGGCGACGTTGTCGACGACGGTGCGGTGCGGCAGCAGGCCGAAGTGCTGGAAGACCATGGCGGCGCGGGTGCGGCGCAGTTCCCGCAGCCGGGACCGGTCCATGGCCAGCACGTCCTCGCCGTCGATGTGGAGGGTGCCGGCGGTGGGCTCGATCAGCCGGGTCAGACAGCGCACCAGGGTGGACTTGCCGGAGCCGGACAGGCCCATGACGACGAAGACCTCGCCGCGGGCGACATCGAAGGAGACGTCGCGGACGGCGGCGGTGCAGCCGGTGCGCTCGCGCACCTCGGCGGCGGACAGCCCGGTCAGGGACGTGTCGCCGGGGACGCGGTCGGCCTTGGGGCCGAAGACCTTCCACAGGTTCCGGACGGAGAACACCGGGTCGTCGGTCTCCGGCGTCACTGCGTCCGGCGCTGGGAAGGCTCCGGAGGGGGTGGCTGGGGCTGCGGTCACGCGGCACCTCCCGGTGTCGTGGTGTCGTCGGGCTCGTCCTGGGACTCGTCGCGGTCGTCGCGGTCGTCGCGGAGCAGGTCGGCGGCCTTCTCACCGACCATCAGCACGCCGATCATGGGGTTGACGGCGGGGATGGTGGGGAAGACCGAGGCGTCGGCGACACGGACGCCGTCCAGGCCCCGGATGCGCAACCGCGGGTCCACGACGGCCAGTTCGTCGTCGGCCGCGCCCATCCGGCAGGTGCCGGCGGGGTGGTAGACGGTGTGGGCGGCCTTGCGGGCGTACTCGCTCAGCTCCTCGTCGGAGGTGATGTCCGGGCCGGGGCAGACCTCCCGCTTGAGCCAGGAGGCCAGCGGCGCGGTCCCCGCTATCTCGCGGGCGATGCGGATGCCGTCGACGAGGGTGCGGGCGTCGTAGTCCTCGGCGTCGGTGAAGTAGCGGAAGTCCAGGGCCGGTTTGACCGAGGGGTCGGCGCTGGTGAGGTAGAGCCGGCCGCGGCTGCGGGGCTTGGGGATGTTGGGGGTCATCGACACCCCGTGGGCGGGGCGTTCGTAGCCCAGCCGCTCGGGGTTGTCGGTGAAGGGGATCTGGTAGAAGTGGAACATCAGGTCGGGGCCGGGCGAGTCCGGGTCCCGGCGGACGAACAGGCCCGCGTCGGAGTCCATCGCCGAGTTCTCGGGGATGGGGCCGTCGGTCTCCCAGACGATGACCGACTCGGGGTGGTCCAGCAGGTTCTCGCCGACGCCCGGCAGGTCGTGGACGACCGGGATGCCCAGGGCCTCCAGATCGGCGGCCGGTCCGACGCCGGAGTGCAGCAGCAGCCGCGGGGTGTCCACCGCGCCCGCGCACAGCACGACCTCGCGCCGGGCGCTCACCAGCGTCTCCTCGCCGTCGGCGGTGCGGACGTGGACGCCGGTGACGCGGCGGCCGTCGTCCCCGCCGAACTCCAGCCGGTACGCCCAGGTCTCCAGCCACAGCTCCAGGTTGGGCCGGTCGCCGGCCTCCATGTGGGGGTGGAGGTAGGCGACGGAGGCGGAGGAGCGCTTGTTGGTCTCCGGGTGGTAGGCGAGGTCGAAGAAGCCGACGCCCTCGGTGAACGGCCTGGCGTTGAAGCCCTCCACGCGCGGTACGCCGAGGGCCGCCTGCGCGGCGTCGACGAAGTCGCGGGCGATGGCGTTGCGGTCCTTCTCGTCCACGGCGACGATGTTGTTGCGCAGCCGGTGGTAGTAGGGCTCCATCGCGATGGCGTTCCAGCCGCTCGCCCCGGCGTCCTCCCACTCCTGCCAGTCCGAGGGCAGCGGCTTGAAGGAGATCAGGGTGTTGTGCGAGGAGCAGCCGCCGAGCACCCGCGCGCGGCTGTGCCGGATGTGGGAGTTGCCGCGTGGCTGCTCGGTGGTGGGGTAGTCGTAGTCGAGGTCGCCGCCGAGCAGGCCGAGCCAGCGGCGCAGGGTCAGTACGTCGGGGCGGTCGACGTCGGAGGGGCCTCCCTCGATGAGGGCGACGGTGGTGCCGGGGTCCTCGGCGAGCCGGGAGGCGATCACCGAGCCGGCCGTGCCGCCGCCGATCACCACGTAGTCGTAGGTGGTCTTGCTGGGCATGAAGGTGGTGCTCCTACAGGGGTGTCGCGTCAGGGGTGCGCGGGAGTGAGCGGGCGCGCGCGGGGGGCGTCCGGGCGCGGGCGGGGTCAGCCAGCGAACCAGCGCACCGGCGCGGGGCGCAGGTTCTCGTAGACGTGCTTGGTCTCGCGGTACTCGTCCAGCCCGGAGGGGCCGAGTTCGCGTCCCACGCCGGAGCGGCCGAAGCCGCCCCACTCCGCCTGCGGCAGGTAGGGGTGGTAGTCGTTGATCCACACGGTGCCGTGGCGCAGCCGGGCGGCGATCCGGCGGGCCCGGGCGGTGTCGGCGGAGAAGACGGCGCCGGCCAGGCCGTACTCGGTGTCGTTGGCCAGGGCCACGGCCTCTTCCTCGGTGCGGAAGGTCTCCACCGTCAGGACCGGGCCGAAGACCTCCTCGCGCACCACGCGCATCGTGCGGTCGCAGCGGTCCAGGACGGTCGGCGGGTAGAAGTAGCCGGTGGCCGGGAGGGTGTCGGAGGGCTCCGGGCGCTCTCCGCCGCAGCGCACGACGGCCCCCTCGGCGACCGCGGAGGCGACGTACTCCTCGGTCCTGTCGAGCTGCTGCTGGGAGACGAGCGGGCCGCACTCGACGCCGGGCTCGGTGCCCCGGCCGAGCCGGATGCGGCGGGCGCGGCGGACGAGTTCGGTGACGAAGCGGTCGTGGACGGACTCCTCCAGGATGAGGCGCCCGCCGGCCGAGCAGACCTGGCCGCTGTGGATGAAGGCGGCGTTGAGGGCCTGGTCGACGGCGGTGTCGAAGCCCTCCTCGGTGGCGCAGGCGTCGGCGAAGACGACGTTGGGGTTCTTGCCGCCCAGTTCCAGGGCGACCTTCTTGACCGTGGCGGCCGCGGCGGCGGCCACCTTGGTGCCGCTGGCCAGGCCGCCGGTGAAGGAGACCAGGTCCACGCCGGGGTGCTCCGAGAGCCGGGCGCCGACCGGGTCGCCCGCGCCGGTGACCAGGCCCGCCACGCCCGCGGGCAGGCCGGCCTCGGCCAGCAGCCGTATCAGGTGGACGGTGGACAGCGGAGTGATCTCGCTGGGCTTGACGACGAAGGTGTTGCCCGCCGCCAGCGCCGGGGCGATCTTCCAGCTCGCCTGGAGCAGCGGGTAGTTCCAGGGGGTGATCAGCGCGCAGACGCCGACCGGTTCGTGGACGACGACGCTGTGCACGTCCGGGCTGCCCGCGTCCACCACGCGTCCGCCGGAGGTGCCCACGGCCTGGTCGGCGAAGTATCGGAAGGCGGCGGTGACGTCGTCGACGTCGACGCGGCCCTCCTCGACGGTCTTGCCGGTGTCCATGGACTCGGTGAGCGCGAGCTGCTCGCGGTCCCGCTGGAGGAGGTCGGCGGTGCGCCGCAGCAGCGCCGCCCGCTCGGCGACGGGGGTGCGGGGCCAGACGCCGGTGTCGAAGGCGCGGCGGGCGGCCTCGACGGCGGCGTCGGCATCCTCGGCGCCGCCCTCGGAGACGACCGCGAGCACCGTCGCGTCGGCGGGATCGAGGACCTCCCTGGTTCTTCCGGAGAGGGAGGGGCGCCACTCCCCGTCGATGTGCATGGTCTCGATTGCCGACACGTTCCGTACTGCCTTCCTCGCATGGTGCTGTTGCCGCCCGGCGGCCCGAGCGACCCGGTCCCATGCCCCATACCGAGGAATTCATTCTTTTAATCCAAGTCAAGTGGCGCGCTTCACACAGGAAACCATGATCACTTGGTCTCTATTTAAATGGATTTAAGGTGATGGCGGGATATGGAGGGCATTGCGGGCACTACATGGCGCACCCGGGCGGGCACGGGGAGCGGCCCGGTGCGGGAACGCCGAAGGCCCCCGGCTGCGGGAGCCGGGGGCCTTCGGTGCGCAGGCGCTCCGGAGCGGGTCCGGAACGGGATCGATCGGGGCGGGGCCGGATCAGATGAGGCCGAGACCGCGGACGGCCTCGCGCTCCTCCTCCAGCTCCTTCACGGAGGCGTCGATGCGCGCCCGCGAGAACTCGTTGATCTCCAGACCCCGGACGATCTCGTACCTCCCGCCGGAGCAGGTGACCGGGAAGGAGGAGATCAGGCCCTCGGGGACGCCGTAGGAGCCGTCCGAGGGGATGCCCATGGAGGTCCAGTCGCCCTCCGGGGTGCCGTTGACCCAGGTGTGGATGTGGTCGATGGCGGCGTTGGCGGCCGAGGCGGCCGAGGAGGCGCCGCGGGCCTCGATGATGGCGGCGCCACGCTTGGCGACGGTCGGGATGAAGTCCTCGGCCAGCCACTTCTCGTCGTTCACGGCCTCGGCGGCGTTCTTGCCCGCGACCTCGGCGTGGAAGACGTCCGGGTACTGGGTGGCCGAGTGGTTGCCCCAGATGGTGAGGCGGCGGATCTCCGACACCGGGGTGCCGGTCTTCTTCGCGAGCTGCGACAGGGCCCGGTTGTGGTCCAGGCGGGTCATGGCGGTGAAGCGCTCGGCCGGTACGTCCGGAGCGGCGGCCTGGGCGATCAGGGCGTTGGTGTTGGCCGGGTTGCCCACGACCAGGACCTTGATGTCGTCCGCGGCGTGGTCGTTGATGGCCTTGCCCTGCGGCTTGAAGATACCGCCGTTGGCCTCCAGCAGGTCGCCGCGCTCCATGCCCTTGGTGCGCGGGCGGGCGCCGACCAGGAGGGCGACGTTGGCGCCGTCGAACGCCTTGTTCGGGTCGTCGGTGATCTCGATGCCGCTGAGCAGCGGGAAGGCGCAGTCGTCCAGCTCCATCGCGGTGCCCTCGGCGGCCTTGAGACCCTGCGGGATCTCCAGGAGGCGCAGCGCGACCGGCACGTCCGGGCCCAGCAGCTGGCCGGAGGCGATGCGGAACAGCAGCGCGTAGCCGATCTGGCCGGCGGCGCCGGTGACGGTGACATTGACGGGAGTGCGGGTCATGGCGGTCTCCGTTTACCTGACAGTGGCGGCTGGGTCTCCAACGTATCTCTACGTCAAGAGACCTGGCGTCAGGCTATCCGACGGCCCCACATCGGGGGGCAGCCGCCCGCCGGAGGGGGGAGCGGCGGGCGGCTGCGGGGGACGTACCGCACCCGTGGGGGGTACGGCATCCGCATGCCCCGGATTCCCGCCGTCATGCCGTCATGCCGTCCGGAACCGGCCGGATCACGCCGCGCGGCGGCGGGCGGTTTCCGGCCCGTTCAGCGGATCGTGAAGTGGACGATGTCCTCCAGGAAGGGGATCTCCAGCACGGGCGCGGGCTGCGCCATCAGCGCCAGCAGCACGATGGCGGTGCCCAGCACGCCGTACGTCACCACGTCCGTGAAGCGGGAGCGCACCGCGAGCATCCCCACCGACGGCACCGCCCAGCGCAGCACGGCGCCGGCGAGCACGGACAGGCCGACGGTCAGCAGGCCCGCACGGAAGTGGCCGAGCGTCACCAGCAGGCCGGCGGCCGTCCCGGTCAGCACGCACAGCAGCGGCCACTGCCGCGCGGGCGCGGGGGCGTCCCCGGGGGCCGCCCGCCCGCCCCCCTCGGGGCGGGCGGTGTCACGGGTGATCAGCGGGAACCGCCGGGAGGGACGCCGGCGGGCGCCGTCGGCCTGCCCGGCCTGCCCGGCCTGCCCGCTGCCCCCGGCCCCTCCGGCTTCCACGGCGCCTTCGGCCTCCCCTGCCTTCCCCGTCCCCGTCCCCGTCTCAGCCGACACGGTCCGCACCCGCGGCGCGCTCCGCCGCCTCCACCACGTTGGCCAGCAGCATCGCCCGCGTCATCGGGCCGACGCCGCCCGGGTTCGGCGAGAGCCACCCGGCGACCTGCGCGACGTCCGGGTGCACATCGCCGGCGATCTTCCCCGTCACCGGGTCCCGGCTGACGCCCACGTCCAGCACGGCCGCGCCCGGCCTGATGTGCTCGGGGCGGACCAGATGCGCCGCCCCGGCCGCCGCCACCACGATGTCCGCCCGGCGCAGGTGCTCCCCCAGGTCCCGGGTGCCGGTGTGGCACAGGGTCACCGTGGCGTTCTCCGAGCGGCGGGTGAGCAGCAGCCCGATGGAGCGGCCGACTGTGATGCCGCGGCCGACGACGGCCACGTCCGCCCCGTCGATCTCCACCTTGTGGCGGCGCAGCAGCTCGACGATGCCGTTGGGGGTGCACGGCAGCGGGGCCCGCTCGTTGAGCACCAGGCGGCCGAGGTTCGTCGGGTGGAGCCCGTCGGCGTCCTTGGCCGGGTCCATCAGCTCCAGGACGCGGTTGGTGTCGATCCCGCGCGGCAGCGGGAGCTGCACGATGTAGCCGGTGCAGGCCGGGTCCTCGTTGAGTTCGCGGACGACCGCCTCGATGTCCTCCTGGGAGGCGGTGCCGGGCAGCTCGCGCTGGATGGAGGCGATGCCCACCTGGGCGCAGTCGCGGTGCTTGCCCGCGACGTACTTCTGGCTGCCGACGTCGTCACCGACCAGGAGCGTTCCCAGGCCGGGCTGGATGCCGCGCGCCCTCAGGGCTTCTACGCGGGCGGCGAGTTCGGTCTTGATCGCGGCTGCGGTGGCCTTGCCGTCGAGAATCTGGGCGGTCATGGGGCCATCCTCCCGGATACGGAGGCCCGGTCTCCAATCGCGTCCGCACCGCGCGGCACCTCCGGCACGGAGAGCGACCGGAGCGTCGCGGAACGCCTCGCCCCCGGTGCGGCGGGGCCGGGCGTTGCGGATTCGCCACAGTCCCCTGCCTTGTCTGGACAGCGTCATCCTCGCCCACCAGCATGGTCGCGGGTGCCGTGCCCGCAGGGGCCGACGGGTGCGGCGCACGGGGGAGGCACGCTCATGTACGACCCGTTCCTCGCGCAGCGGAGCTGCGGGGGCGCCGCGGTGTTCCTCCGGACGCCCCCCTGGACATCCCCTCGGCCCCGACCCGTCCGCTCGTAAGGAAGACGCTCATGAGCTACCCGCAGCAGCCCGGCGGCCGGCCGCAGGACCCCTACGGCCAGCAGCCTCCGCAGCCCGGCTACGGCTACGGCTACCCGCAGCAGGGTGTGCCGCCGCAGGGCGCGTACCCCCAGCAGCCGCAGTACCCCCAGCAGCCCGGCGGGGCGTACGCCCCCTACCCCCAGCAGCCCGGATACGGCGGCACGCCGCCGTACGCGAGCTGGGGCGCCCGGGTCGGCGCGACCCTGCTGGACGGCCTGATCGCCGGCCTGGTGCCGATGATCCTGATCGGCATCGGCTACGCGCAGTTCCTCGGAGCGATCATCGACGCGGCCGACGGCTGCCCGATCGGTGACACGATCTGCGCGCAGAACGCGGCCGAGGTGCCCGGCAGCACCTGGCCGCTGATCGTCATCGGCATCCTGCTCTCCCTGGCCGGCCAGCTCTGGCTGACCCACCAGGAGGGCAAGACCGGGCAGACCCCGGGCAAGAAGGCCCTGAAGATCAGTGTGCTGCGGGAGGCCGACGGGCAGCCGCTCGGCTTCGGCATGGCCTTCGTGCGGAGGCTGGCGCACTTCCTGGACGGCGCGGCCTGCTACATCGGTTATCTGTGGCCGCTGTGGGACGACAAGAAGCAGACCTTCGCCGACAAGGTGATCAACAGCGTCGTCGTGAAGCAGCAGCGGTAGCCCCGGGCGATCCGGCCCGGTGGATCCCCACCCGTACCGGCGGTCCCCGCAACGGCCGGGGGATGCACGGGCCGGTACGGGGAAGGGTGGTCTTGAGGGAGTGGCGCGGCCCGCCCGGCGGGCGTCGCGCAAGGGCGCAGGCATCGGGGGCCGCACCGCGGGGGCCGCGGTGCGGCCCCTCGGCGTCCGGTCGCCGCACAGACCGTCCGGAGGAACCGGAGGAACCGGAGGAAAACGCCATGAGCAGCTCCGACCCGAACACCCCGAACGACCCCTACCGGAAGAACCCGTACGACCGGCCCCCAGGAGGACAGCCGGGCGGCCCGCCGGCCGGGCACTACGGCCCCTTCGGCGGCGCCGAGGAGCACCCGCTGGCTCCGCCGCCCGGCCCGTTGGGCTCCCCCGGCGGGCCGCCCGGGGCGATGCCGCGCAAGGTCGGCTCGTCCCGGATGATCTTCTTCATCACCGGCGGGATCCAGGCCCTCTTCTCACTGCTGGCGATCATCACCTTCGCCGCGGCCGAGGAGGACCTTGAGGAGACCTACGGCGACCTCGGCGTGAGCACCGGCATCTACTACGCGATGTTCGTCTTCTTCCTGCTCCACGCGATCGCCGGCATCGTGCTGGCCGTGAAGTTCCCGCAGGGAGGCAACGGACTGCGGATCGCGGGCATCGCCTGGTCGGCCGTCCTGGTGCTGATCGGCCTGGCCACGCTGCCGCTCGGACTGCTGTGGCTGGTGCTCGGCATCGTCTGCATCGTGCTGCTGTCCTCCGCCGAGTCGGCGGCCTGGTTCAACCGCCCGCGGGCCTGACCCGGCCCGCGCGCGCCGCAGGCCGCGCCCCCTCCGGGGCGCGGCCTGACGCGCGTCCACCTCAGTGGAAGAAGTGCCGGGTGCCCGTGAAGTACATCGTCACACCCGCCGCCTTCGCGGCCTCGACCACCTGCTCGTCGCGGACCGAGCCGCCGGGCTGGACGACCGCCCGCACGCCCGCGTCCGCCAGGACCTGGAAGCCGTCGGGGAAGGGGAAGAAGGCGTCGGAGGCCGCGTAGGAGCCGCGCGCCCGCTCCTCGCCGGCGCGCTGGACGGCGAGTTTGGCGGAGTCCACCCGGTTGACCTGGCCCATGCCGACGCCGACGGTGGCGCCGTCCCTGGCCAGCAGGATCGCGTTGGACTTCACCGCCCGGCAGGCGCGCCAGGCGAAGGCCAGCTCGGCCAGCTCCGCCGCGTCCAGCGCCTCGCCGGTGGCGAGCGTCCAGGCGGCGGGGTCGTCGCCGTCGGCCTGGAGGCGGTCGGCGACCTGGAGCAGCGCGCCGCCGTCGACCGGCTTGTGCTCCAGGCGGGCGGCCGGGGCCTCGGGGCAGCGCAGCACGCGGATGTTCTTCTTGCGGGCCAGCACCTCCACCGCGCCGTCCTCGTAGTCCGGGGCCACGATGACCTCGGTGAAGATCTCGGCGACCTGCTCGGCCATGGCGACGGAGACGGGGCGGTTGACCGCGATCACGCCGCCGAAGGCGGACAGCGGGTCGCAGGCGTGGGCCTTGCGGTGGGCCTCGGCGACATCCGCGCCGACGGCGATGCCGCAGGGGTTGGCGTGCTTGATGATCGCCACGCACGGCTCGGTGTGGTCGTGGGCGGCCCGGCGCGCGGCCTCGGTGTCCGTGTAGTTGTTGTAGGACATCTCCTTGCCGTGCAGCTGCTCGGCGTCGGCCAGGCCGCCGGTGCCGTCGCTGTAGAGGGCGGCGGCCTGGTGCGGGTTCTCGCCGTAGCGCAGCACGTTCGAACGCCGGTAGGCGGTGCCGAGGAACTCGGGGAAGCCGGAGTCGTCGGCCGGGGCGTAGTCGTCCGCGAACCAGGAGGCGACGGCCACGTCGTAGGCCGCGGTGTGCGCGAACGCCTCGGCGGCCAGGCGCCGGCGGGCGGCGAGGTCGAAGCCGCCGCCCGCGACGGCCTCCAGCACCTCGCCGTAGCGGCCGGGGTTGACGACGACGGCCACGGACGGGTGGTTCTTGGCGGCGGCGCGGACCATCGACGGACCGCCGATGTCGATCTGCTCCACGCACTCGTCCGGGGAGGCGCCGGAGGCGACGGTCTCCCGGAAGGGGTAGAGGTTGACGACGACGAGGTCGAAGGGCTCCACGTCCAGCTCGTCGAGCTGCCGGCGGTGGTCCTCCAGGCGCAGGTCGGCCAGGATGCCGGCGTGCACGCGCGGGTGGAGGGTCTTCACCCGGCCGTCCAGGCACTCGGGGAAGCCGGTCAGCTCCTCGACCCGGGTGACCTCCACGCCCGCGGCGGCGATCCGCGCGGCCGTCGAGCCGGTGGAGACGAGCTTGACGCCCGCCGCGTCCAGGCCGCGGGCCAGCTCCTCCAGGCCCGTCTTGTCGTAGACGCTGACCAGCGCGCGGCGGACGGGCCGCCTGGTGGCCTCGGTGGTCTCGGAGCCTTCAGTCATGACCGAGAATGACCTTTCTTGCCTCGATGCGGTAGCCGTGGCGGGCGATGCGTCGCACCGTGTCGACGAGCAGCCGCCGCTCGACTTCCTTGATCCGCTCGTGGAGCGTGGATTCGTCGTCCTCCTCCCGCACCTCGACCACGCCCTGGGCGATGATCGGGCCGGTGTCGACGCCGTCGTCGACGAAGTGGACGGTGCACCCGGTGACCTTCACGCCGTACGCGAGCGCGTCGCGCACACCGTGGGCGCCGGGAAAGCTGGGGAGCAGGGCGGGGTGGGTGTTGACGAAGCGCCCGCCGAACCGGGCGAGGAACTCCTTGCCCACGATCTTCATGAAGCCGGCGGAGACCACCAGATCGGGCTCGTACGCCGCCACCGCCTCGGTCAGCGCGCGGTCCCAGGCGTCCCGGGTGCCGTGGTCGCGCACGCGGCAGACGAAGGTGGGCAGCCCGGCGCGCTCGGCGCGCTCCAGCCCGGCGATGCCGCCGCGGTCGGCCCCGACGGCGACGATCTCGGCGCCGAAGGCGTCCGGCCGCTCCTCGGCGACGGCGTCGAGGAGGGCCTGGAGGTTCGTACCCGAACCCGATACGAGCACCACGACGCGGGCCGGGGAGTGGGCGGCGAAGGAACGGGAAGCGGAAGCCACGACGAGGCTCTTCTCGGATCTCTCGATGGGACGGTGCGGCTTTGTACGGTCGTACGAATCCATGGGGCGGACGAATCCGGGGAACCCTACGAAGCGGCCGACCGTCAGCAACGATACCGGCACACCGGGCAGCCCCCTCGGGACGGGGGGACGGCCGCCCGGTAGCGTCTGGGCCACACATCGGCGAACGGCCCGGGGCCGGGACGACATCTAGGGGAAGACACAGAGCACATGACGGACCGACGACGCCGCGCGGCCCCTGAGAACTCGACCGGGATCCCGACCGGTACCGCCCCGGGCCCGCTCCGGTGGCGGCCTCCCTCCGGTCCGTCCTCCTCTCCCGGCCGGCTCTCCCGCGGACTGCTCTCCGACGGACTGCTCTCCCGCGGCCGGGAGGACGACAACCCCTTCGCCGCGCCCCCCGAGGGACGCCCCGAGCAGCCCTGGAGCCCGCGCGGGTCCCAGGGAGCGGATTCGTCCGGCTCATCCGGCTCCTCCGGTTCGTCCGACTCGCCGGACTCCCCGCGGGGCGACGGGAACGGCGACCGGCCGGAGGGCTCCTCGCCCGACTGGGGCAGCCGGTGGAGCAGCCGCCAGCCGGGCCGCCAGAGCGGCGGCTTCGGCAGCGGCGGCCGTCCGGAGCAGGGCGGCGGACCCGGCGGCGGGCCCGGCGGCATGCGCTGGGACCCGACCGACCCGGTCCAGCGCCGGGCCCGGTACGCCCTGGTCATCGGCGGCTGGGGGCTGATCTTCGCCTTCTTCGGCTTCCCCTGGCTTGCGGTGCCGCTGGGCGCGCTGGCTGTTTACTGGGGCATCGGTGCCATCCGCGGCAAGCCGGGCACCGGCGGCGGCGCGGGCGGCGGCACCGGCTCCGGCGCGGAGACCGGCCGGGCGGCCGCACGGCCCGAGGACGTGGCCGGCGCCGACCGCTCCACCGCGCCCGAGCCCGGCGCGGGCCGGGCGCCCGGCCCCTCCCGCCCGGAGGCCGGCCGCTCGGGCCGGCCCCAGCTCGCGGCGGCGGTGACCGGGCTGGTCACGGGGATCCTCGCGCTGGTGATCATCGCGGCGCAGTTCACCGTCCAGCTCGTCTACCGCGACTACTTCGTCTGCGTCGAGGACGCCCTCACCACCTCCTCCCGCGAGGCGTGCGAACGGCATCTGCCCGAGGAGCTGCGCCCGCTGTTCGGCGACCCCGGGCAGGAGTGAGACCGGACAGGAGAGTGAGGCCGGGCGCGGCCGCCACGGCCGCGGGGCCGCGGGAGGCTTCGCGGCCGGCGCAGGTCAGCGCCCGCGGGCCGGGCGCAGCCGCCAGGACCGCAGGGCCATGGCCGCCGGCGCCCCCAGGGCGGCCGTCCAGCCCAGCGCCGCGGCCCCGGTGAGCCGCCAGTCCGGGCCGAGGTGGGCCAGTTCCCCCGTGCCCAGCGGGCCGCCCGCGCACGCGGCCAGCACCGCCATCGCCGCGCCGCAGCCGCAGGCGGCCAGCACCGCCGCGCAGGCGGTCGCCCGTCCGTCCAGCGCCGCGAGGCCTCCCTGGCGGGCACGGCCGCGCGCGCCACGCACCACGCGGCGAGCAGCCCGCCCGCCAGCGGGACCGGGGCCGCCGCGGCCCAGGCCGCGGCGGTGCCCGGCCCCTCGGCCGGTACGGCGGCCAGCAGCGGGAAGTCCGGCAGCGGCGGCAGGCCGGCCACGGCCGAGGGCCGCACCACGCTGTCCCCGCCGAGCGTGAACCCGGGGCCGAGGCCGTACGCCGCGCCCCAGACGGCCGCGTTGGGCGTCAGCGCCAGGGCGAGCAGCAGGACCGCCGCCAGCCCCGACGTGGTCGGGGCCGGCGGCTCCGGCGGCGGGAAGGCGGCCCGCTGGGCGGTGGCGACATGCCAGAGCAGGGCGCCCGCCGCCAGCAACGCGCCCCCGGCGCACAGCGCCGCGGTCGCCGCGGCGGCGCCGCGCAGGGCGGCCGACGCTCCGGCGCGGGTGAGCGCCGGCCGCTCCGTCCGCCGCCGCACCCGGCGCGGGAGCGGCGGCGGGGTCTCGGGCAGCGGCCGCCCGAGGCCCGTCCACGTTCCCGCGGCCGCCGCCGCGGCCACCACGACGGGCAGGCGCAGCGCGGCTCCCAGCGGATCGACCCGGATGGGGCCGGAGGCCGCGTAGACGGTGACGAGCGCCGCGACCAGCAGATACCCCGCGATGATCCAGCCCGTGGCACGCCATGCCGCGCCCGCGTCCCCCGCCCCGGAACTCCCGCCGGAACCCGCACCGGGACCGCCGGGTACACCGGCGGGGGCGTACGCGGGGACGCGGGCGGAGGCAGGCCCCCGGGCCGCGCCGCGGGCCGTGCGGTGGAGCAGCCACACCGGCACGGCGCACAGCAGCAGGGGCACCAGCCCGACCGGCGCGGGGGAACCGCTGAGGGTTTCGGTGCGGACGAGGGGGGCACCGTGTGCCACCAGCCAGAGGTCGGCGGCGATGCGCAGCGCGCCGTCGGGGCCGTCGTCGGGGTGGGGCGAGGTGATCCACAGCAGCATGACGAGGACGGCGATCCCGCCCAGGCCCAGGCCCGCTGCCATCACACCGTCGAGAAGACGGTCACGGGGAGGGACCGGCGCATGACGGACGAGCACGAGGGCATGCGGGGGCGGTGGGGAGGGCGACGCGTCGCGGCGGGTCATCGGATGCACGCCGACATGCTGCCAACAACGCCCGATTCGTCCGGGGAGCAGGGAAACAGTCGATGTGTCGCACACAGTACGCTATGCAGTTTTTTCATACAGTGCGGCGGTATGGCACCCATACCGCCGCAATCATGACGACCCGTAGGGGGCGGCCAGCATGACCGAGACACTCTCCGTTCCCGCACCCGCCGAGGGCGCGGCCCCGGAAACCGCCGCGGACGTGAAGCCCGCCGCCGGGCCGCCGTCCGGGCTCGCGGAGGCCGCGGACCACCCCCGCCCGGCGGCGGCGGACGGACCGGCCGAGGCGTTCGACCTGCTCTACGAGCGCCTGGCGCGGCCGCTGCTGCGCCAGGCGTATCTGCTCACCGGCGACCGGAAGCTGGCCGTACGGGCCGTGCGCCACGCCTTCCGGCAGGCGTGGGAGCGGTGGCCCGAGGTCGCCGTGGACCGGGACCCGGCCGGCTGGGTGCGGACGGCGGCGTACGACCACGCGCTCTCGCCCTGGCACCGGCTGGACCCCCGCCGCCGCGCGGCCCGGAGGGGCGGAACGGGAAAGGACGGGCCGGGGAGGGGCGGGCCAAACGGGAGCGGTGGAGGGCTGCCGCCGGAAGCCCTGCTGGACCTGCCGCCCTCCTACCGCCGCACGCTGCTCCTGCACGACGGTCTCGGGCTGGGGCTGTCGGAGACGGCCGCCGAGAGCGAGGCCAGCACCGCCGCCACGGCCGCACGGCTGATGCACGCGCGCGAGGCGCTGGCCGAGTACGTGCCGGTCCTGCGCCGTGTCGCACCGGCCCGGCGCAGGGAGATCATCCGCTCCCTGCTGGAGGAGCTGGCGGACGCCGAGCCCCTGCCGGAGCTCCCGTCCGCAGGCACGGCGCGCGACGGCAGCGAGCGGACGGTCCGGCTGCGGACGGGCGCGTCCTTCGGGGCCACCGCGCTGGTGGCCGCGGCGGCGCTGCTGGCCTCGCTGGGCGGACCCCAGGCGCACGACTCCGCGCGGCAGGCGCCGCAGAAGACCGGGACCCCGGCCGTGTCCGAGTCCTCCCCGGACGGGCGGGGGGACCGGGCGGCCGGCTGAGGACGGCCCGGGACCTGGCGGAGGTCGCGCGGACGGCGCGGGCCCGCGCCCCTTGGAGGGGTGCGGGCCCGCGCCGTCCGGCGTCGTGCGCCGTGTCAGCCGGCGAGCAGTTCGCGCGCCAGACGGGCGGTCTCGGACGGCGTCTTGCCGACCTTCACGCCCGCGGCCTCCAGGGCCTCCTTCTTCGCCTGGGCGGTGCCGGAGGAGCCGGAGACGATGGCGCCGGCGTGGCCCATGGTCTTGCCCTCGGGGGCGGTGAAGCCCGCGACGTAGCCGACGACCGGCTTGGTGACGTTGGCCTTGATGAAGTCCGCGGCCCGCTCCTCGGCGTCGCCGCCGATCTCGCCGATCATCACGATCAGGTCGGTGTCGGGGTCGGCCTCGAACGCCTTGAGGGCGTCGATGTGGGTGGTGCCGATGATCGGGTCGCCGCCGATGCCGACACAGGTCGAGAAGCCGAGGTCGCGCAGCTCGTACATCATCTGGTACGTCAGCGTGCCGGACTTCGAGACCAGGCCGATGCGGCCCGGCTTGGTGATGTCGGCCGGGATGATGCCCGCGTTGGACTGGCCGGGGGTGATCAGGCCGGGGCAGTTCGGGCCGATGATGCGGGTCTTGTTGCCCTTGGAGCCCGCGTAGGCCCAGAACTCGGCGGTGTCGTGGACGGCGATGCCCTCGGTGATCACCACGGCGAGCGGGATCTCGGCGTCGATCGCCTCGATGACCGCGCCCTTGGTGAACTTCTCCGGGACGAAGACGACGGTGACGTCGGCGCCGGTGGCCTCCATGGCCTCCTTGACCGTGCCGAAGACGGGCACCTCGGTGCCGTCGAAGTCGACGGTCGTGCCCGCCTTGCGCGGGTTGACGCCGCCGACGATGTTGGTGCCGGAGGCCAGCATGCGCCGGGTGTGCTTCTGGCCCTCGGAGCCGGTCATCCCCTGGACGATGACCTTGCTTTCCTTGGTGAGGAAGATAGCCATTGTTGTCGGTGTCCTCGTCCTTCGTTACTTCGCGGCCAGCTCGGCGGCACGCTCGGCCGCGCCGTCCATGGTGTCCACCTGCTGCACCAGCGGGTGGTTGGCGTCGGTCAGGATCTTGCGACCCAGCTCCGCGTTGTTGCCGTCGAGGCGCACCACCAGCGGCTTGGTGACGTCCTCGCCCTTGGACTTCAGCAGCTCCAGGGCCTGCACGATGCCGTTGGCGACGGCGTCGCAGGCGGTGATGCCGCCGAAGACGTTGACGAAGACGGACTTGACGTCCGGGTCGCCGAGGATGATCTCCAGGCCGTTGGCCATGACCTCGGCGGAGGCGCCGCCGCCGATGTCGAGGAAGTTGGCGGGCTTGACGCCGCCGTGGTTCTCACCGGCGTAGGCCACGACGTCCAGGGTGCTCATGACGAGGCCCGCGCCGTTGCCGATGATGCCGACCTGGCCGTCGAGCTTGACGTAGTTCAGGCCCTTGGCCTTGGCGGCGGCCTCCAGCGGGTTGGCCGCGGCCTTGTCCTCCAGGGCGGCGTGGTCCGGCTGGCGGAACTCGGCGTTGGCGTCCAGGGACACCTTGCCGTCCAGCGCGATGATCCGGCCGTCGCCGGTCTTGACCAGCGGGTTCACCTCGACGAGGAGGGCGTCCTCCTTGACGAAGACGGTCCACAGCTTCTGCACGGCGTCGACGATCGCGTCGGCGACCTCGGCCGGGAACTTCGCGGCCTCGACGATCTCGCGGGCCTTGGCCTCGGTGACGCCCTCGACGGCGTCCACCGGGATCTTGGCCAGGGCCTCGGGCTTGGTGGCCGCGACCTCCTCGATGTCCATACCGCCCTCGACGGACGCCATCGCGAGGAAGGTGCGGTTGGCGCGGTCCAGCAGGAAGGAGACGTAGTACTCCTCCGCGATGTCCGCGGTCTGGGCCAGCATCACCTTGTGGACGGTGTGGCCCTTGATGTCCATGCCCAGGATCTGGCGGGCCTTCTCGACGGCGTCGTCCGGGTCGGAGGCCAGCTTCACACCACCGGCCTTGCCCCGGCCACCGGTCTTGACCTGCGCCTTGACGACCGCGCGACCGCCGAGTCGCTCGGTCACCTCGCGCGCCGCCTCGGGCGTGTCGATGACTTCACCGGCCAGCACCGGTACGTCATGCTTGGCGAAGAGATCCCTCGCCTGGTACTCGAACAGGTCCACGCGCGTCCGTCCCTAGTTGTGGTGTCGCGGTTCGTTGTCAGCGTGGGCGTGCCGCGTGGCCGCGGCGTCTGCGGAGCGCGCGGCATGTCCGCCTTGCAGGTTAGTCCCGTCGGTGTGCCCGGCATAAATCGCAGCTCACACCCGTGCGGTGACAACCGTCACAGACACCGCCCTCCCCACCTGGGTAAGGGGCGCCGCGGCGGGACGGGATCCGGCCGTCGCCGGGCCGGGCCCGGTCACCCCAGCTGGCGGCGGACCAGCTCGTGGAAGAGGCCTCCGGTGTCGGCGAGCAGGTCCGCCGGAGCGCCCTCCTGCGCCACCCTGCCCTCCGACATGACGATCACCCGGTCGGCGTCCATGACCGTTGACAGCCGGTGGGCGATGACGACGCGGGTGCAGCGCAGGGCGCGGGTGGAGGCCATGACCACGCTCTGGGTCTCGTTGTCCAGCGCGCTGGTGGCCTCGTCGAGGAAGAGGATGCGCGGCCTGCGGATCAGCGCCTGGGCGATCATCAGCCGCTGGCGCTGGCCGCCGGAGATGGTGCCGCCGCCGTCCGACAGCATGGTGTGCATGCCCATGGGCATGGCCTTGATGTCCTCGGCCAGCCCGGCCATCGCGGCCGCCTCCCACGCCTCCTCCGGGGAGAACGCCTCGGCGCCGCAGATGCACTCCAGGATCGAGCCGGTCAGCGGCTGGGCGTTCTGCAGCACGACGCCGCACTGCCGGCGCACGGCCGTGCGGTCCAGGGCCGCCAGGTCCTGGCCGTCGTACAGAACGCTGCCGGAGAGCGGCCTGTCGAAGCCGATGAGCAGCCGCAGCAGCGTCGACTTGCCGCAGCCGCTGGCCCCGACGATCGCGACGAACTCGCCCGGCCGGATCCGGAAGCAGACGTCGTCCAGGACCAGCGGGCCGTCGTCGCCGTAGCGGTAGGAGAGCTGCCGGGCCTCGACGGCGCCGCTCAGCTCGCCCGGCGGCACACTGCCGCCGCCCACCTCCGGCAGCTCGTTCAGGATCGGCCTGACCTGCTCGAACATCGGCAGCACCGCGGCGGCCGAGATCAGCGCGCCGGTCAGCTGGGTGGCCGAGGACAGCATCATCGTCACGGCGGTGTTGAAGGTGAGGAACTCGGCGGCGGACATGCCGCCGCGGGCCGGTCCGGCCAGCAGCATGAACATCGTCAGCGTGCACAGCGGCAGGTAGACCGCGTTGAGCACGGCGACGGCGTTCCCGATCCGGCCGACGCGCCGCTGGAGTTCGCGGGTGCGGGCGAACTCCCGGGCCCAGGCTGCGTAGGCGAAGCTCTCGGCCGCGGCGACGCGCAGCTTGGGCAGTCCGCGCAGGGTCTGGAAGGCACGGTTGTTGATCTTGTGGCCGAGCCTGACCAGCCGCCGCTGGTAGCGCAGCTGCCACAGCCCCAGCGCCAGGAAGACCGCGGCGACGACCAGCAGCAGGGCGATCGCCGCCAGTGCCAGCGGCGCGCTGTGGACGAGCAGCAGGACGAGGTTGACCGCGCCCACGGTGGTCGCCTGGAGGGCCACCGTGCCGATGCCGGAGAGCACCCGGCGGATGGCGCCGATGCCCATGGCCGCTCCGGCCAGCTCGCCGGTGGAGCGGCCCGCGAAGAACGTCGTCGGCAGCCGCAGCAGCCGGTCCCACACGGCGGGCTGGAGCGTCGCCTCGACACGCCCCTCCAGCCGCAGGACGGCGGTGTTCTGCATCAGCATGAAGGCGGCCGAGACGACGCCGGCGGCGATGAGCGCCAGGGCCGTCTGCACGATGAGCCCGGTCTCGCCGCCGGGCACGTACTCGCCGAGCACCTTGCCGGTGGCGATGGGCACCAGTGCGCCCAGGCCGACGGCGACCAGGCCGCCCAGGGCCAGGTCGCGCAGTTCGGCGCGGGTGCCGCGCACGCTGAAGCGCAGCAGTCCGAGCAGGCCCAGCGGGCGGTCGGGCAGCGGGCGGTAGAACATCACGGCGCGCGGCTCGAAGCCGGCCTCGTTGGACCTGCCGACGCGTTCGCGCTCGCCGGTCGCGGGATCCACCGCCTCGTAGCCGCCGCGCCGCCACAGCAGCGCCACGGGCGCGCCCTCCCCGGACTCCGCCCCCGCGGCGCCCCGGACGCCCCGGACGCGCCGGCCGACCAGGGGGCCGCTGTCCTCCTGCCACCAGCGCCCGCCGAGCCGGACGGTGCGGGTGCGGACGCCTGAGGCGATCGCGATGCGCTCGACCGGATCCGTGCGCTCGGAGACGGTGCCCGCCCCGCCCGGCTCGGTCAGGGTGATGCCGGCCCGTCCGGCCACCAGCCGGCAGACGGCGAGGACCGCGTCGTCGCCCGCGCCGCGCCGGGGGGTGCGGCCGGAGCGGCCGATGGAGGCCAGCAGTGCCTGGTCCGCCTGGGTGCGGGCGGCCTCGCCGGCCTCGATGCCGGCCGCGGTGCGGTCCTCGTGGGTGCGCTCCAGCTCCTCGATCCGGCGGTCCAGGGCGTACAGCAGCCGGTACTGCTGGTCGACCATGCCCTGCCACATCGCCGTGTCGACCAGCAGCGTGCCGACGGCCTCCGCCTGGTAGGCGGCGCCGTACTGCACGCTGCCGGGGGCCAGCTGCATCCACAGGACGTCGTCGTCGGCCGGGTGCTCGCCGGTGACGGCGGGGCCGTCCAGCGGCGCCTGGTAGAGCACCCGCAGGCCGCGGCCGATGCCGAGCGCGAACGCCTGCTCCAGCGGGCTGAGCCGGCCGGCGGCCCCGTCCCACGAGCCGGCTCCGCCGCTCCCCCGGCCGTCGGCCGGCGCGGCCCCGTCCCACTGATCCGTGCCCCACCGGCCCGCCGTCCACTGCCCGGTGCCCCATCCGTCCGTGCCCCATCCGTCCGTGCCCCGGGAGGGAGCGGTCCGGGCGGGGTGGGGCAGCTCGCGCAGTTCGACGCGGTGCAGCCGGCAGCCCTCCAGCGGGCGGCCGACCAGGGTGTGCTCGGGGCCCTCGACCGGGCCCAGCAGCAGCGTGCCCGCCTCCAGCCGGCCCAGGAAGTGCCAGTGGCCCGAGCTCGCGGAGCCGACGGCGAACAGGTCCAGGGCCCCGTCCACGACGAGCCACAGCACGTGCGGCCCCTCCAGGGGGAGGCTGCGCACACCGGTGCAGTCGACCGCCGTGCCCAGCCCGCCCAGGGCCGCGACGACGGGGTCGGTGCGCGGGGCGCGCGGGGGATGCGGGACGTGGGGGGTGTACGGGGCCTGGGCCGCGCGGGGGGCGTACGGGATGTGCGGGGACGTCAACTCAGTGCTCCCTGACCAGTTCGGCGTACGGCCCCCGCGCGGCGACCAGGTCCTCGTGGCGGCCGCGCTCCACGACCGCGCCCCGGTCGAGTACGACGATCTCGTCGCTGTCGCGCACCGTGCTCAGCCGGTGGGCGATCACCACGCAGGCGCAGCCGCGCCGCCGCAGGTTGTCGATGATGGTCTGCTCGGTCACCGCGTCCAGCGCGCTGGTCACCTCGTCCAGGACCAGGACGCTGGGGCGGCGCACCAGTGCCCGGGCGATCTCCAGCCGCTGGCGCTGGCCGCCGGAGAGGTTGCGGCCGCCCTGCTCGACCCGGCTGTGGATGCCGCCGGGGCGGCGGGCGACCACGTCGTACACGGCGGCGTCCTTCAGGGCCGCGACGACGGCCTCGTCCGGGATGGAGGGGTCCCACAGCGCGACGTTGTCGCGGACGGTGCCCTCGAAGAGGAAGACGTCCTGGTCGACGAAGGACACCGACGCCGCCAGCGCGCCGCGCGGGATGTCCTCCAGCCGCATCCCGTCGATGCGGACGGTCCCCTCCCAGGGGGTGTGCAGGCCCGAGATCAGCCGGGAGACGGTGGACTTGCCGCTGCCGGAGCCGCCGACGAGCGCGACCTGCCGGCCGGGGCCGACGGTGAGCGAGAAGCCCTTCAGCAGCGGCGGGTCCAGGGGGCTGTAGCCGAAGGTGACGTCCTCCAGCTCCACATGGCCCGTCAGGCGGCGGGTGCTGGGGACGGGTTCGCGCCGTGTGTAGAGCGGGTCGACGGGGAAGTCCTCAACGTCCCGCAGACGGGCGACGTCGGCCGCGAAGTCCTGGATCCGCCCCGCCACCCCGTTGAGGCGGGTGATCGGCGCGGTGAAGCTGGTCATCAGGGTCTGGAAGGCGACGAGCAGGCCGACCGTCAGATGCCCCTCGACCGCCCGCAGGCCGCCGATCATCAGGATCAGCGCGCTGTTGAGCGTGGCCAGCACGGGCGCGACGACCGCCAGCCACGCGCTGGGCACGCCGAGCCGCTGCTGCACGTCGAGGGTGGCCGCGTGCTGTCCGGCCCAGCGGCGGAAGAAGCCCTGCTCGCCGCCGGTGGCCTTCATCGTCTCGATGAGCTGGAGGCCGCTGTAGGAGGTGTTGGTCAGCCGGGCCACGTCGGCGCGCAGCTTCTGGGTGCCGGTGGACCGCAGATGGAGGACGACGCGCATGGCCACCACGTTGAGCAGTGCCACGCCGATCCCGACGACGGTCAGCTGCGGGTCGTAGGTCCACAGCAGCACCGCGTAGAGCACGACCACCACGGCGTCCACGCCCGCGGCGGCCAGGTCGCGGGCGAGGGTCTCGGCGACCGTGTCGTTGGACTGCAGCCGCTGGACGAGGTCGGCGGGGTTGCGCTGGGTGAAGAAGGAGACCGGCAGGCGCAGCAGGTGCCGGAAGAAGCGGGCGCCGGCCAGGGTGGAGGAGATGATGTGGCCGCGCAGCAGATTGGCCTGCTGGAGCCCGGTGAGGACGGCGGTGAGCACCAGGGCGGCCGCCATCGACGCGAAGAGCACGCCCAGCGGGGAGGACTGCCCCCCGATGAGGAACACGTCGATGTAGGTGCGGCTCAGCGCGGGCACCGTCGCGCCGACGGCCACCAGCAGCAGGCTGGCGAGCACGGCCGCCAGCAGGGTGCCGCGGGTGCCGCGCAACCGGGCGGGCATGGCGCGCATGACACCGGGTCTGCGGCCGCCGCCGCGGAAGCCCGCGTCGGGCTCGAAGGTGAGGACGACTCCGGTGAAGCTGGTGTCGAAGTCCTCCAGGGGCACGAACCGCCGCCCCTTGCCCGGGTCGTTGACGTACACGCCGCGGCGGCCGAGGCGGCGGCCCATGCCGTCGTAGACGACGTAGTGGTTGAACTCCCAGAAGAGGATGGCCGGGGCGCGCACCTCGGCGAGCGCCGCGAGGTCCATCTGCATGCCCTTGGCCCGCAGTCCGTAGCCGCGGGCGGCCTTGAGGATGTTGCCGGCGCGGGAGCCGTCGCGGGAGACGCCGCAGGCGATGCGCAGTTCCTCCAGGGGGACGAAGCGGCCGTGGTGGCCGAGCACCATGGCCAGCGCGGCGGCACCGCACTCGACCGCCTCCATCTGGAGCACGGTGGGGGTGCGTACGGCCCTGGGGGTCCTGCCGCGTACGGCCGCCCCCCGTGCGGCGGCCCGGCCGCGCGGGGCTCGGCGGGAACCGCCTCCGCCGCCGCTCCTGCGGCGGCGGCCGGGAGGCGGGAGCCGGTCGGGCCGGGGGCGGGCGGGCTGCTGTGCCACGGGTTCCTGCGGGGCCGGTTCGTAAGGGGCCGGTTCGTAAGGGGCCGGTTCGTAAGGGGCGTTCACGGGAGGAGCCATTCGACGGGGCGCTGGGCCGGTAGGTGGATGGCGCCGGTGACCGGTGTCCTGGACTCGAGGGCGTGCGGGGGGCCGTCCTCCGAGGACCAGAGGTAGCCGGACTCGGTGGCGGAGGAGCGCTCCAGCTCCACCAGCACCGCCACGGGGCTGCCCTGCCGGGCGAACTCGGCGGCGAGCCGGGCGTCGCCCAGGAAGGCGGCGATCCGCCGCTCCGTCTGGGGCGCCCGCCCGACCTGTCCGACGCGGCCGCGCAGCACGCCGAACTCCTCCTGAGGCGCGGACCGGACCTCCAGATCCACCCGGGCGCCCTCGGTGATCGCCGCGCCGCTGTCGCCGGGGACGTACAGCACGGCCACCAGCGGGTCGTCCGGGTCGTCCACCCGTTCCACGGTCGCCACGTCCGCGCCGGTCCTGACGACCGAGCCCGTTCCGGCGACCAGGGCCGTCAGCCGGCCGCCGGCCACCGCGCGGACGGCCCGGTCGCCCTGTGCCGTGCGGACCTTCAGCAGGGGCGCGTCCGGGCGCAGCAGCTCGCCCTCCTCGGCGAAGACCTCGGTGACCTGGCCGGAGATCGGGCTCTGCAGCGTGTAGCTGCCCCCGGGGCGGGCGAGGAGGCCGGGGGCGTCCAGCTTGGCGGACACCGAGCCGTTGACCGCCCACAGGCCGGCGACGGCCATGACGACGACCGTGACGGCCAGGGCGAGCAGGCCCTGGGGGCGCGCGAAGCGCACGGGGAGGTCGAGTTCCTCCGGCGACTGCAGTTTGGAGAGCGCCTTCTTCCGGAACTGCACGGGCTACTCCTTCGACTGCGTTCCCCCGGGTTGCTCCGGAGGCGGCATCGCGGCGGGCCGAGGCGTACGGCGACGGTCCCGGCGCCGGCACCCGGGCGGGCGGCGGCGCGGGGGCGACTCCGGGCGGCGCGCGGGGCGGTGCGGGTGGTGCGGGACGAGGTGGGGCGGGGCGGGCGGGATGGGGCGGGGCGGGGCGCCCCGGCGGGGTCCGGGCGGACAGCCGTGAACCCCGGAACCAGGGGGAGCTCCGGGGTTCGGGGTGGCCCAGCGGCGCGCACGCGCACCTGCGGGGCCGTACGGCGCACGGGGCCGGCGGGTCCGTGCGGGCGCCGCTGTCAGAGACCGGCGATGCCGGCGTCGGCCTGGACGCCGGTGACACCGGAGACGCTGCCCGGGAGCGTGCCGGCGATGCCGGTCGCGGCCTGGACGGTGTTGAGGGAGGACACGGCGCCCACGACGCCGGAGGCGTCGCTGAGGGCGGCGCCGGCCACGCCGCCGGAGATGCTGACGATGCCGCCGGAGACGGCGTCCAGCTCGGCGTCGTCGATCTCGCGGGTCTCGAGGTGCTCACGCATGGCGCGTTTCCCTTCGTCGGTGGAGGAGTTTCTCGATGGCGTGGAACGGGCCGACGGGAAGGGCGGCCCGGCCACTCACGACGGCCTGGTGACCGAAAACCGGCCACCTTTCGCAGAGCCGCCGTGGTGCGGACGATGAAAACACGCACCCGACTGACCTGGCCAACTCACCGGCGACCGCCACCGGCGGATTGCGGAAAACAGGTTGACGCATATCCACTTTCGGCCACCGAAGAGTTTCAGGATCTGCACAGGATTGAGCGACGGACCGGATGGGAGCGTGTTTTCCGCCAGGCATAACCGGACACTCCCTCCCCCGCACACGGCCCGGCATACCGGACATGGCGGGCGACGGCGATATGGGGGAATCGGCGTCCGCGCACCGTGTGAAAGTTCTACGAGCACGGCGCCCGGTTCCCTTCGGGCGGCACCGGCCGCCGTCCGGGAAACGGTCCGGCGCCTTCCGGGCGGACCGGTCCGCGAAGCGCCCCGCCATGGCTCCCGGCCTTCGCCCGGGAGGACGGCCCGGAGGCGGCAGATGATTTCCGCTTTCCCGGCGCGTGGAATTCCCCGTGCATCGCGGTGTGTGCGCGAATTCCCCTCTTCCCCGTCACCGGTGGCCCACGACTCCCCCCGTTCGGTCACTCCCCGGGGATCGGCAGGGGGCGCTTCTCGATGGCCGCCGCCATCACCTCCGGGAAGTGGTCGGGGGTGCAGGCGAAGGCGGGCGCGCCGAGCGCGGCCAGCGCCGCGGCGTGCTCCCGGTCGTAGGCGGGGGCGCCCTCGTCCGAGAGGGCCAGGAGTGCCACGACCCGCACGCCCGCGTTCCTCATCGCGGCGACCCGCTTGAGCATCTCGCCGCGTATGCCGCCCTCGTGGAGGTCGCTGACGAGGACGAGGACGGTCTCGGCGGGCCGGGTGATGCGCGACTGGCAGTAGGCGAGCGCGCGGTTGATGTCGGTGCCGCCGCCGAGCCTGGTCCCGAACAGGACGTCGACGGGGTCGTCGAGCAGGTCGGTGAGGTCCACGACGGAGGTGTCGAAGACGACCAGACGGGTGGAGAGCGACCGCAACGAGGCGAGCACGGCCGCGAAGACGGAGGCGTGGACGACCGAGGCGGCCATCGAGCCGGACTGGTCGACGCACAGGACGATGTCCTTCCGCACCGACCGGGAGGCGCGGCCGTGGCCGACGAGCCGTTCGGGCACGACCGTGCGGTACTCGGGCAGGTAGTTCCCCAGGTTGGCCCGGACGGTGCGGTTCCAGTCGATGTCCCGGTGGCGGGGGCGGCGTACCTTCGCCGACCGGTCCAGGGCGCCCGTCAGCGTCGCCCTGGTGCGGGCCGCGAGCCGGCGCTCCAGCTCCCCGACGACCTCGCGGACGACCGCGCGGGCGGCCTCCCGGCTCTCCTCGGGCATCGCCTTGCCCAGGGAGAGCAGTGCGCCGGCGAGGTGGACGTCCGCTTCGACGGCCTCCAGCATCTCCGGCTCCGCCAGCAGGGCCGACAGGCCGATCCGGTCGATGGCGTCCCGCTGCATCACCTGGACGACGGAGGCCGGGAAGCAGTCGCGGACGTCGCCCAGCCAGCGGGCCACGCCCGGCGCCGAGGCGCCCAGCCCGGCGGAGCGCGGCCCCGGCCGGGCACCGGCGGCCTCACCGTCCCCGTAGAGGGCGGCGAGGGTGCGGTCCATGGCCGCGTCCCGGCCGGTCAGAGCCCGTCCGGTGCCGTCGGCCCCCTCCCCGCCGCCCAGGACCAGCCGCCAGCGCCGCAGCCGCTCGTCGGCGTCCCGTTCGCCCGTACCGGCGGCCGTGTCCGTGTTCATGGCCGTGTGCGCAGTCGTGTGCGCGGCCGTGTGCGCGGTCGTGTCCGTGTGCGCGGTCGTGTCCGTGGTCGGGTCGTTCACCGTGCGGTCACCCTCTCCCCCGCCGTGCCGTCTCGTCCGCCGCCGGCCCCGCGCTCCCCCAGCAGCAGCCGCAGGGTGGGCAGTACGGCGTCGGCCCGCTCCGGATCCGGTTCCTCCCCGAAACCGGGGGCGGCCTCCCACGCAGCCGCCGGACCGCCCGGCGCCCGCGCACCGCGCCGTACCAGTTCGCCGACGGTGCGCCGCACCCCCGGCTCGTACGCGGCGAACGTCCGCCGCAGCAGCGGCAGTACGCCGGTGAACGCCTCCTCCGGTATCCCCGCGAGCCAGCCGTCCACCAGGGCCAGCAGCCGCTCGTCGTGGACGAGCAGCATCCCGCCGTCCGCCACGAACCCCTCGATCCACCCCGCCGCGTCCTCCGGCGGGGCCCCCGGGGAGAGCGCCAGGCCCATCAGCCGGGCCGCCTCGTCCTCGGGGAGCCGCCCGTCGTCCAGCAGCAGCCGGGCGCAGCGGCCCCGGAGCAGCCCCGGGACCGCGGGGGGCCGGTCGCGGCCGGCCAGGGTGCGCAGCACCGACCGCCAGCGTGTGAGCGGCTCCTCCCTCCCCAGCAGGACGACCGCCCGGTGGGCGGCCTCCACATGGCCGCGCATCTCGGCCGCCCCGGCGGCGCCGAGGCCGGCGCAGGCGGGCGGCAGCCCGACGCACACCCGCTCGGCGATCCCCTCGGCGACCTCGCGCAGCGCGGCGGCGTCCGTGCCGCGCACGTCGCCGTAGCGGACGGAGCGCACCAGCGCGGGCAGGGCCCGGGCCAGATGGCCGACGTCGGCGTCCAGGGCCGCGCGGTCGGCGAGGGCGCGCATCACCGCGGGCAGCGCCTCGCCGAGCCCGGCGAGCAGGCAGCGTTCGGCCAGCTCGGTGGTCTCGGCCAGCGAGGCCGCGTCGCGGGCCAGCGCCTCGGCCCTGGCGCGGGACGCGGCGGCCACGGTGGTGCCCCACACCCCGGCCTCGGCGATCCGCACCGACAGCTCAGGCCGCCAGCGCAGCCGCCAGGTCTCGCGGAAGGTGCCCGTGCCCCCGGTGCGGGTGCGCACCGGCTCGCCCCAGTCGACGCCGAGCAGCCGCAGCCGGTGCAGCAGCCTGCTGCGCGCCGCGGCGTTCGCCTCGCGCAGGTCGAGGCCGAGTTCGCGCTCGCGCGCCTCGGGCCTGAGGCGCAGCGACCTCTGCAGACGGGCGAGGTCGCGCTGGAGCGGGACGGCGGGGGCGTCCGGCGGCACCGTGCCGAGGGCGTCCCCGACGACCAGCCGGTCGTGTACGAGGGCGAGCGGCAGGTCCGAGCCGTCGCACATCACGGCCCGCACCGCGTCGACCGTCTCGCCGAGCCCCGGCAGCGGGCGTCCGCGCAGGGCCGCCAGGGCACCGGCGAGCCGTACCGCCTCGATGACGTGCGCCGGGGACACCGAGAACGCCGAGGACGCAGCGCGGCCCTCCTCGCGCAGCAGCCGGGCGGCCTCGGCCATCCACCGCTCCACGGGCCGGTCGGGCACGGCGAACAGATGGCCGTACCAGCCAGGCGAGGTGATCCCGGCGCCGTAGCCGCTGCGCCGTGCCAGCCGCTCGTTGGTCCACGGCACCCAGGTGATCTCCACCCTCGCCTTCGGCAGGCCCCTGAGGAGCCGCCGGTCGGCGGTGGCGGTCGTCCGCGCGGTGAGGGCCGGTACGTGCCAGGCGCCGCAGACCACGGCGACCCGGTCGTCGCCGAACTCCCTGCACGCCTCCCGCAGCCGCAGCCGCATGTGGGCCTCGCGCACCGCGTCGCGCCACCGGCCCGCGCCGTCGGACGCAGTGCCGGGTGGGGTGCCGGGTGCGGTGCCGGGTGGGGTGCCCTCGTGCGCCTCGCGCAGCGCGGTCATGGCGTCGGCGAGGGCGGCGAAGGGCGCGTACGGATCGGCGGGGCGGCCCCCGGCGGCACGGGCCGGCGTGCCGCGGTGCTCGACGACGTCCTCCCACCAGCGCTCGGGATCGTCGTGGCCGGCCGTCTCCGCGAGCACCCGCAGCGGGTCGAGGCGCGGTTCCCCGGCCTCCTCCTCCCATCCCTCCTCCCGGGCGCCGCCCGCCGCACCCGGGGCCAGCGTGTGGGCCGCGGGCAGGTCGAAGAACCGCACCGGCACCCCGCGCTCCAGCGCCCAGCGGATGGCGACCCACTCCGGGGAGAACCCGGCCAGCGGCCAGAACACGGCACGGCCCGGGTCGTCCGCCGCGTGCGCCAGCAGCGCGACCGGCGGGCGCATCTCCTCGTGCGCCGCGAGGTCCACCACCGCGTCGGCCTCCGGCGGCCCCTCCACCAGCAGCACCGCCGGCCTGTGGGCCTCCAGCGCCGCCAGGACGGCCCGTGCCGAGCCGGGGCCGTGGTGGCGCACGCCCATCAGCAGCGGCCCCGGTGGCGGCGCGGCCACCGCGGCGGTGCCGGCGGCGGCTTCAGCGGTGGTGCCGGCGGCGGCCGCGCCGCGCACGCTCATGCGCCCGCCTCGCGGCAGGCCCGGTAGAAGTCCTTCCAGCCCTCCCTCTCCCGGACGACCGCCTCCAGGTACTCCTGCCACACCACCCGGTCGGCGGCCGGGTCGCGGACGACCGCGCCGAGGATGCCGGCGGCCACGTCGTCCGCGCGCAGCACCCCGTCGCCGAAGTGGGCGGCCAGGGCCAGTCCTCCGGTGACCACCGAGATGGCCTCGGCCGTCGACAGGGTGCCCGAGGGCGACTTGACCCTGGTGCGGCCGTCGAGGGTGACGCCGTCGCGCAGCTCGCGGAAGACGGTGACCACCCGCCGGATCTCGTCGGCGCCGTCGGGGACGCCCGGCAGGTCCAGGGAGCGGCCGATCTGCTCCACGCGCCGGGCCACGATGTCCACCTCCTCCTCGGGTGTCCCGGGCAGCGGCAGGACGACGGTGTTGAAACGGCGGCGCAGCGCGCCGGACAGTTCGTTGACGCCCCTGTCGCGGTCGTTGGCCGTGGCGATCAGGTTGAAGCCGCGGACTGCCTGGACCTCCTCGCCCAGCTCCGGTATCGGCAGCGTCTTCTCCGACAGGATCGTGATCAGGGTGTCCTGCACATCGGCCGGGATGCGGGTCAGCTCCTCGACCCGCGCGACCGCGCCGCCGGACATGGCACGCATGACGGGGCTGGGGACCAGGGCCCCGCGGCTGGGCCCCTCGGCCAGCAGCCGCGCGTAGTTCCAGCCGTAGCGGACCGCCTCCTCGGCGGTGCCCGCCGTGCCCTGGACCAGCAGTGTGGAGTCGCCGCTGACGGCCGCCGCCAGATGCTCCGACATCCAGGTCTTGGCGGTGCCGGGCACCCCGAGCAGCAGCAGGGCCCGGTCGGTGGCCAGTGTGGCGACGGCCACCTCCACGATCCGGCGCGGGCCGACGTACTTGGGGCCGATGACCGTGCCGTCCGGCAGGGTGCCGCCGAGCAGGTAGGTGGCGACGGCCCACGGCGACAGCCTCCACCGCTCCGGGCGCGGCCGGTCGTCCGCCGCGGCCAGGGCGTCCAGCTCCTCGGCGAAGGCCTCCTCGGCGTGGGGCCGCAGAGCGGCCGGTGCGCTGGTGGTGGCGGTCACGTTTCCCCCTCGCAGGCGGCTTTCGCGTGTCGGTCCCACGATGCACGGGGCCACTGACAATCCCCGCGGCGGTCCCGTGGCGGCCCTTCCCACCTGCGCGGACACCTTTGGGAGGGGGATTGTCAGTGGCGGCTCGTACGGTCGATCGCATGGTTCACCGCACAGAGAGCGAGCTTGTGTTTCCGGTCGGTGAGGGCTGCGGCATCGGTGGCGACGACAACCACGCGTCCGTACGGGGAGAGCGAGGGGCACATGAGCACAGGGGGATCGCGGCGGCCCGCGGAGCGGGGTCAGGCTCCGGCGCCTGACGCCGAGTGCACGGGAGCGGGGGCGGGCCGGCCGTGTGCCGGAGGGGCCGGGGGAGCCGGGGAGCCGGGAGGGACCGGAGAGTCCGGAGGAGCCGGGGGGAGGGATGCCGCTGCCCGCGCCGGGGAGCGGGCGGAGGCCCCGGCCGGCCCGGAGGCGGCGCGGCGGCGGGCCGAGCGGCGGGCCGAACGGATCTCGGCGGGCGCCACCGAACTGGAGCAGCGGCTGGCGGACCTGCTGCGCGCCGGTCTGGCGGACATGGAGGGGTCGGCGGGGGAGGCGGGCCGCGGTGTCTGGGAGGAGACGGCCGCCCGCATGGTGGACGCCCAGGCTCCGGGGCTGGCCGCCCGGGTGCGGGAGCTGGGGACCGTCCCCGGCTCCGGCCCCGGCTGGCCGTCCCGTCTGCTGGAGGAGTGCGCCCTGCTGCATCTGCTGGACCGGGGGTTCCTGAACATCGGCGGGCTGCCGGAGCCGCTGGCGGCGACCGTGCGGACCCGGGTGGGGATCACCACGGAGGCGGCCGGGGTCCTGGCCGACCGCGACGCGCTGGTGCGCGACCACTGGCTGGTGCTGGGCCGGCACGACACCGAGGAGGGGAGGGTGACGGCGCGCCGCGTCTGGCTGCACGGGCGGCGGACCGGGCGCACGGCGCTGGTGCTGTCGTTCACCGCCGGCCCGCCACCGGAGCCGTCCCTCCCGGTGGGGGCCTCGGTGGCCGCCGACCTCGCCTACTACCCCGGCGCCCCCGCGCTGCGCGCCGCTCTCGGCGAGCGGCACGCGGAGCCCGGGCCGGGCGGGCGACCGCCGGGGGGCGGCGTGCACGACGCACTGGCCTCCTACGGCGCCGCGCTGTGCGGCGACCCCTGGCTGGAGGGCTGGCCGGCGATCCTGGCCGGCGTGGTGCCCGTGCCGGTCGGGGAGGGCTGGCAACTGGCCGACGAGAGCGGTTTCGCGCTGCCGGTGGCGGGGACGGCGGGGGTGCGCTCCCGGATGTGGCGGCTCGCCGCCGTCTCGGGCGGTGAGCCGGTCACCGTGTTCGGCGAGTGCGGCCACCGGGGCTTCACCCCGTACACCGTCTGGCCGGGCCCGGGGGCGGCCTCGGGGACGGGTCCTTCGGCGCGGGCTCCGGCGGTTCCGCTCACCTCGGCCGACACGCCGGGCGGTGCGCGGTGAGCTGGGGCGAGCTGGTGGGCGCCGCGCTGCTGGGCGCGGAGCGGCGCACACCGCCCGGCGGCTCGGTCGAGGCGCTGCTGGACGCCGCCGCGGTGGAGACGGTGCGGCGGCGGGCCGGGCTGCGGCCCGCCGCCGCGGCCCCCGGCCGGAGCCCGCGTCCGGGGATCCGCGTCCGCCGCTGCCGCCGGCCGCGGCCCGGCGGCTGTCCGTACTGCTCGCCGACCGCCCCGGCGCGGGCGGCGGGCGCCGCGGTACCGCGCCCGACCTCGCCGAACTGCTGCCGCAGTGGCTGGCCGCCGCGTGCGCCCACGGCTACCGCGCCCCGGCCGAGCTGCTGCCCGCCCTGCTGGACGCGGCCCGCGCCCGCACGGATCTGCGCGCCCGGGCGCTCGACCTGGGCGGGTCGCGGGCCCTGTGGCTGGCGCGGTTCAACCCGGACTGGCGGTTCGCGCTGCGCGGCCGCTCCGGGTACGGGTCCGGCCTGCCCGCCGGGGGCGCGGGCGGGCCGGACGGCACACCGCGGGCGGACGACGGCGCCGTACGGCGGCTGTGGGAGGAGGGCCTGTTCGCCGAGCGGTCGGCACTGCTGCTGTCCCTGCGGCGCCGTGATCCGTCGGCGGCCCGCGAGCTGCTGGCCGGCACCTGGGCCGCGGAGCGGGCCGAGGACCGGCTGATGTTCCTGGACTCGCTGCGCGAGGGCCTGTCGCCGGAGGACGAGGAGTTCCTGGAGCGCGCGCTGGCCGACCGCAGCCGCAACGTACGGGCCACCGCCGCCGAGCTGCTGTCGGCCCTGCCCTCCTCCGCGCTCGCGGCGCGGATGGCGGCCCGGGCCCGCTCCTGCGTCGCGCTGGACCGCACCGGCCGGCCGGACCGGCTGGTGGTCGAGGCGCCGTACGAGTGCGACCCGGGCATGCGGCGCGACGGCGTGGTGCCCGGGGCGCCCCCGGGCCGCGGCGAGCGGTCGTGGTGGCTGGTCCAGGTGGTGGAGGCCGCGCCGCTCGACACCTGGCCGGCGCATCTGGGCGGCCGTACACCCGCCCAGATCACGGCGCTGCCGGTCGCCGACGACTGGGAGGCGGACCTGCACGCCGCCTGGGCGCAGGCCGCCGTGCGCCAGCGGAACGCCGCATGGGCGCGGGCGCTGCTGAGGAAGCCGTGCGCCCCGATGGCCGCGGCCCCGGGCGATCCGGCGAGACTGCTGGCGGTGCTGCCGGCCCGGGAGCGGGCGGAGTGGGCGGCGGAGTTCATAGCCGCCCACGGCCTGTCCGAGGCGTTCCGGGTGCTGGGCGTCTGCGCGGTCCCCTGGGCCGAGCCACTGGGGCGGGCCGTGGTGGACGCGCTGGAGATCGCCCGGGACGCGGGCAGTTATCCGTGGAGCTTCAGCGGGGTGCTGGGCCTGGCCGAACGCTGCCTTGATCCGGGCGGAGCCGACCGCCTCGCCCCGCTGGCCGCGGTCCCGGACGAACCGGAGGACGGCTCACCGGGCGCGGGCGGCTACTGGGCGGAGGCGTTCCAGCGGCTGGTGGCCACGCTCCGCCTCCGCGCCACGATGCTCGCGGAGCTCGAGCCGCCGGGGGGCGGCGGGCCCGCGGAGGGCCGGGCCGCCGCGGACGGCGGATGAGGCGCACCCGCCCCACCGCCCCGACGGCGGGCGTGCCCGGCCCGTACGGCGACCGGCGTCAGGCCGCCACGGAACGCACGTGGGAGCGCACCCACTCCACCACCTCGCCGGTGGGCGCGCCCGGGGTGAAGATCGCCGCGACGCCCTGCTCCTTGAGCGGGGGGATGTCGTCCTCGGGGATGATGCCGCCGCCGAAGACCTTGATGTCCTCGGCGTCGCGCTCCCGCAGCAGCTCCAGGACCTTGGCGAAGAGCGTGTTGTGGGCGCCGGAGAGGATGGACAGCCCGATCGCGTCGGCGTCCTCCTGGATCGCGGTGTCCACGATCTGCTCGGGCGTCTGGTGCAGGCCGGTGTAGATGACCTCCATACCGGCGTCGCGCAGCGCCCGTGCGATCACCTTGGCGCCGCGGTCGTGGCCGTCGAGACCCGGCTTGGCGATCACCACGCGGATCGGACCCGACACACCCATCACTGCCTCCCATAACGACTGCGGCCGGCTGGTCCGCCCGACCTTCTGTCAGCGGGCGGTTACCCGGTGAACGAACGTTATCGCCAGCATCCCCCACCCGGCAGTTCCGCGGTAAGGAGGGAGGGGGAAATCACACGGAAAACCGGCCGTCGCGGCCGGGTCCCGGGGAGGAGCCGGCAGTGGGCCCAGGGTGGTCCGCGACCCCGCGGCCCAGCGATCCGCGTCCACTCTGCATCAGGCCCCCAATCGGGGGGCATACGACCATATATGTCCGGCGCGTGCCACCGGGGAGGAGGTCATCGGCCATGCGGGTCACCAGGGCGCTGCCCTTCTCCTCCGACTCGTTCCTCGGCGCCCTGCCGTTGTCCCTGATCCCCTTCGCCCCGCGTGAGCTGCGGGCAGCCGCGCTGGAGGCGGCGTCCCTGGCGAGCCGCACCCTGCTCTACCCCGCGGGCATGGCGCAGGAACGCTACGCACCGGCTCCGCCGGCGGGCGGGGGCGGGGAGGACGAGCGGGTGCGCCCCGGCTCCCCGCCCGGAGGGAGGCAGGGGAAGGGGCGCGCCGGCGACACGGAAAGCCGCGAGGGGGAGAACTGCCCGCCCGTACTGCTGCTGCACGGCTTCGTCGACAACCGCTCCGTGTTCACGCTGCTGCGCCGCTCACTGGTGCGCAACGGCTGGCGCGACATCCGCGCCTTCAACTACTCCCCTCTCACCTGCGACGTCCGCTGCGCCGCGGAGCGCCTGGCGGAGTGCGTCGAGGAGGTCTGCGGGAGCACCGGCCGCCGCATCGACGTGGTCGGCCACAGCCTGGGCGGCCTGATCGCCCGCCACTACGTCCAGCGGATGGGCGGTGACGCCCGCGTCCGCACCCTGGTGACCCTGGGCACCCCGCACTCCGGGACCCGGGTGGCACCGCTGATGTCGGCCCATCCGATCGTGCGTCAGCTCCGGCCGGACTCCGATGTGATCGAGGAGCTGGCGGGCCCGGCACCGGGCTGCCGCACCCGCTTCGTGGCCTTCTGGAGCGATCTGGACCAGCTCATGGTCCCCGTCGAGACCGCCCGGCTCGACCACCCCGACCTGGACTCCCGCAACGTGCGCGTGAGCGGCCTGGGACATCTGACGCTTCCCGCGCACTGGGAGGTCGCCGCCGGGATCCGGCGTGAGCTGGCCGCGGGGGCGCCGCGCCGGGGGGAACGGGCGGAGCGGACGGACCGGGGATCCGCCGGGGCCGCCTGACCGGCCCCGGCCGGCGGCCCTGTCCGCCGCCGCATCCCGGGACACTCCCCCTCACCGGTCTCCCCGGCGCCCCCGCGTCCGCGCATCCCCGTATCCGTGCATCTCCGTATCCCCGCACGGGAATTCCCGGGCCTCCGGCGCCGGTTCGGCACTTTCCCGCACTCGCTTTATTCGAACTCATTTCGAACGCGCGGCCAAGTACTGATCCGTAGTCCACCGAAAGACGACCGAATGCCCGTTTCCCGGCCGTCCGAAACCTGCCGAAGATTGTCGCCGTCGCGTACCGCCGGGTACAGTCGCCGCACTGCTCCGCCCCTGTCGTCGAGGCGAAAGAGAAGTTGGTGGTGAACGACCGTCACCTGTCGGGAGTCTCGGCCCCCGCCGATTCCCCCGCCGACTCCTCGTACGGCTCCTACAGCTCCCCGTACGACCAGTCCGCCTACGGCCACCAGGGTTCGCAGGACACCCCGTACGGCTACGTCACCGGCACCTCCGACGCATTCGGCGCCGCGTACGGCGACGGCGACCCCCTCTTCGGGGCGTTGCCGGGCGACACCTCCCAGGCCCCCGCCGACCAGCGGTTCCCCTCGGGCGACGGCTGGGCCGGGGACACCGGGCAGCACGCCGCGTACGACGGCTACCCGGCCGCCTCCTGGACGCACGCCCCGGCGCAGCCCGCCGAGTCCCCGGACGGCGGCGGCCACGGCTGGACGGAGACCGGCTACGGCACGGGCGCCCACACCGGCCAGGCGGCCTCCCCCGAGGCCATCTGGACAGGGGACACCGGGCAGCACGCCGCGTACGACGGCTACCCGGCCGCCTCCTGGGACGACTCCGGCTCCTACCCCGCGGTGGGGCCCGAGCCCGAGGCCGGCGACGGACAGCCCTACGGCGAGTACGGCCAGTACGGCCAGTACTCCGAACACTCCGAGTACGGCGCCCACTCCTCCGCCGACACGGACGGATCCGGCGCCTTTCCCGCGCCCGAACCCGAACCCGGTCCCGGACCCGCCGAGTCCGCCGATTCCACAGAGCGGCCCGGTGCCTCCGAACCCTTCGACCTCCCCGGCCCGGCCCGGCCGGAGGAGCACGAGGAGGATCCGCGGAGGTCCGGGCCGCCGGCACGTCCGGCCGGTTCGCGCCGCCGCCGCTCTGCACGGCCGAAGCGCTCGGCGCTGCTCACCGTCGCCGTGCCGTCCGTCTGCGTCATGGGCGTGACCGCCGTGGCCGCCGCCTCCGTCAGCGGCGTCGGCGACGAGGCCGAGGACACCGCCGCCCAGGCCGCCCCCGACGCCGCCTCCGCGGTCAAGTCCGAAGCGGCCAACAGCAAGCTCGACACCCAGCTCGCCGGGCTCTCCGACGAGGTCGAGGGCTTCGCCGACCGGGCCAGCCGCACCCAGGAGCGCATCGACCTCAAGGAGCGCCAGGAGGCCGAGCGCAAGCGCAAGGCGGCCGAGGCGGCGCGCAAGGAGGCGATGCGCCCCAAGTTCGCGCTCCCGGTGGCCCAGCATGGGCTCAGCGCGTACTACGGGCAGGCCGGCATCAACTGGATGTCGCTGCACACGGGCCTGGACTTCCCCGTCAGCTACGGCACCCCGGTCATGGCCGCCACCGACGGCACGGTCAGGACCCAGTGGAACAGCGCCTACGGCAACATGGCGATAGTGACCGCGCCCGACGGCACCGAGACCTGGTACTGCCATCTGAGCAGCACCCGGATCCGCTCCGGCTACGTCAAGGCCGGCGACACCATCGCCTACTCCGGCAACTCCGGGAACTCCACGGGTCCCCATCTGCACTTCGAGGTGCGGCCGGCCGGCGGCGCGGCCATCGACCCGCTGCCCTGGTTCCGCGCCCAGGGTCTCGACCCCACCTGATCCCGCCTCCGGCCCGGTCCTGGACTTCCGGCCCCGGGCCGGCCGGGGCCGGTCGCAGGGAGCCCGGGGCGCGGAAAGCCCCGGCCCCCGACTCGCGCCGGCCGCGGGGTCAGGGCCTCCTCAGAGCTTCTCCACCGGGGCGTAGCGCAGCAGCAGCCGCTTCGGCTTGTCGCCGCCGAAGTCGATCGTCGCCTCCGCGTTGTCCCCGCTGCCCTTCACGGCCACGACCCTGCCCAGCCCGAAGCTGTCGTGCGTCACCCGGTCCCCCACCTCCAGTGCGACGACCGGGCGGTCCTTGGCCCGTCCCGTGGCGAAGCCGCTCGGACCGCGCCGCCGCGACGCCGCCGGTCCCGACGGGAACGACGGGAACGACGAGGACAGCGACGACGACAGGGAGGACGCCGTCGGCGACAGCCCTCCGGCGCCGCTCCCCCGGCCTCCGCCCGGCGCGGCCGTCGGCCCCGTGCGCTTCCACTCCAGGTACTGCTCCGGGATCTCCTCCAGGAAGCGGGAGGGCGGGTTGTAGGCGGGCTGCCCCCACGCGCTGCGCATCGCCGAGCGCGTGAGGTAGAGCCGCTCGCGCGCCCGCGTGATGCCGACGTACGCCAGCCGCCGCTCCTCCTCCAGTTCCTTGGTCTTGCCCAGGGTCCGCATGTGCGGGAAGACGCCGTCCTCCATCCCCGTCAGGAAGACGACCGGGAACTCCAGGCCCTTGGCGGTGTGCAGCGTCATCAGCGTCACCACGCCCGAGCCCTCGGCGTCCTCGTCCGGGATCTGGTCGGAGTCGGCGACGAGGGCCACCTGCTCCAGGAACTCCGCGAGCGTTCCCGGGTTCTCGCCGCGCTCCTGCTCGAACTCCAGCGCCACGGCGGCAAGTTCCTGGAGGTTCTCCACGCGGGTCTCGTCCTGCGGATCGGTGGAGGCCTGAAGCTCCGCCAGGTAGCCGGTGCGCTCCAGCACCGCCTCCAGTACGGTCGCCGGCCCGGCGCCGGACTCCACGACCGTCCGCAGGTCGTCCATCAGCGCGTTGAAGCGCTTGACGGCGTTGGCCGAGCGGGCCGCCATGCCGTACGCCTCGTCGACGCGGCGCAGCGCCTGCGGGAAGGTGATCCGCTCGCGCAGCGCCAGCGCCTCGATCATCGCCTCGGCCCGGTCGCCGATGCCCCGCTTGGGGACGTTGAGGATGCGGCGCAGCGGTACGGCGTCCTCGGGGTTGGCCAGCACCCGCAGGTACGCCAGGACGTCGCGGACCTCCTTGCGCTCGTAGAAGCGCACTCCGCCGACGACCTTGTACGGCAGGCCGACCCGGATGAAGACCTCCTCGAAGACGCGGGACTGGGCGTTGGTGCGGTAGAAGACGGCGACGTCGCCCGCCTTCGCCTCGCCCGCGTCCGTCAGCCGGTCGATCTCCTCGGCGACGAACTGCGCCTCGTCGTGCTCGGTGTCGGCCACGTAGCCCGTGATGCGGGCCCCGGACCCGGCGTCGGTCCACAGGTTCTTCGGGCGGCGGTTCTCGTTCCGCTCGATGACGGCGTTGGCGGCCGAGAGGATGGTCTGGGTGGAGCGGTAGTTCTGCTCCAGCAGGATGGTGGTCGCGTCCGGGTAGTCCTCCTCGAACTGGAGGATGTTGCGGATGGTGGCGCCGCGGAAGGCGTAGATCGACTGGTCGGCGTCGCCCACCACGCACAGCTCGGCACGCCCGCCCGCGGCCGCGCCCTCCTCGCTGCCGTCCACGCCCACCAGCTCCCTGATCAGGGTGTACTGGGCGTGGTTGGTGTCCTGGTACTCGTCGACCAGCACATGGCGGAAGCGGCGGCGGTAGTGCTCGGCGACGTCGGGGAACGCCTGGAGCAGGTGGACCGTCGTCATGATGATGTCGTCGAAGTCCAGGGCGTTGGCCTCCCGCAGCCGCGCCTGGTACATCGCGTACGCCTGGGCCAGCGTCTTCTCGAAACCGTCGGACGCCCTGGCCGCGAAGTCCTCCTCGTCGACCAGTTCGTTCTTCAGGTTCGACACCTGCGCGCTGAACGACTTGGGCGGGAATCGCTTGGGATCCAGGTCCAGGTCCCGGCAGACCAGTGCCATCAGACGGCGGGAGTCGGCGGCGTCGTAGATCGAGAAGCTGGAGGTGAAGCCGAGCTTCTTGCTCTCGCGCCGCAGGATGCGCACGCACGCGCTGTGGAAGGTGGAGACCCACATCGACTGGGCGCGCGGGCCGACCAGCTCCGCCACGCGCTCCTTCATCTCGCCCGCGGCCTTGTTGGTGAAGGTGATCGCGAGGATCTCCCCGGGGTGGACGCCGCGCGCGCCCAGCAGGTGCGCGATGCGGTGGGTGAGCACCCGCGTCTTGCCGGACCCGGCGCCCGCGACGATCAGCAGGGGCGAGCCGGTGTGCACCACGGCCGCGCGCTGCTGGTCGTTGAGCCCCTCCAGCAGGGCGGCCGGATCGACGACGGGACGGGCCGCGCCGTTGCCGTAGTAGGCGTCGCGCGCCCCGCCTCCGCCGAAGGCGCCCGCGAAGAGGTCGTCGGGGACGTCGTCCTCCGGCGGCGCGGACGCCTCCTCCGGCGGGGGCGGCGGCTCCTCGTCCCCGGAGGGCTCGAGGTCGGCCAGGAAGCTGTCGTCGAAGAGGCTGCTCATCGCCGTCGAGTCTAGGACGCCGCGCCCGCGGCCGGGGCGGCCCTCCTAAGATGGCGGGCATGACCGACGCCCCCGCGCCCCGCCCCCGTCCCGGCTCGGAGCTGCGCGCCGGGCACACCGACCGTGAGGCGGTGGCCGAGCGACTGCGCGAGGCCGCCGGCGACGGCCGCATCGACCTGGAGGAGCTGGACGAGCGGCTGGAGAGGGCGTTCGCCGCCAAGACCTACGGCGAACTGGAGGCACTGGTCGCGGACCTGCCCGGCCAGGACGCGGCGGGCCTGGCCCCGAGCGCCCAGGAGCCGCTGGCGCTGAGGACGGTCGCCGGCGACATCCGGCAGGACGGCCACTGGATGGTGCCGGAGCGGATCACCGCCAAGACCACGCTGGGGCGGATCGTGATCGACTTCACGCGGGCGGAGTGCCGCCACCGGGAGGTCCGCCTGGAGCTCGACGCGGGAATGGGCGAGATCAAGGTCGTCGTGCCGCGCGGCTGGACGGTGCGGGCCGAGGGGGTGACCTCCGGAATGGGGTCCGTCCGGAACCGGGCCACCGAACCGCCCGTGCCCGGGATGCCGGTGCTGCGGATCAGCGGCGGCTCCAAGGTGGGGACGATCGTCGTGCGCCACCCGTACCGCTGGCCCGGGCGCCGCTCCCGCGACTGAGCGCCGCCGCCCCCGGAGCGGCAGGTCCCGGCGGCGGGCCCCCGAAACGGACGATAACCGACCGATAACGAATCGGTTTCGGGATATACCGAACACCGGCCTTCACAGGAGCCCCACCAGTGCTCTACGGTCCAGCGTCAGGCGGCCCGGACCCCTCGCCGGCGACAGCGTCGGCACGGGCGGCCTCCGCCGAGCCCGGCCGTGCGGCCGGGGCCGGGGACCCACTCCCCACCGGGGTGAATCGGGCCCGCGGGCCCGTAGGGCGGACTTCCGACGCCCGAACCCGTCAGCTAACCCGGTAGGCGGTGTTCCACGGAAGGAGCGCCCGCCTTGGCGTCGCACCGCAGACCGCGCACCCCCCTGCTGTCCCCCGCCTCCCGTCGCGGAGCGGTCGGACTCACCACCGCGGCCATCGCCTCCGCGACCCTTCTCTCCCAAGGTCCCGCCCAGGCCGCGCCCGAGGACGGCAGGCCCTCGATCGAGGAGGTCCGCAAGCGGGTGGACGCGCTGTACCGGGAGGCGGGCAGCGCGACGCAGAAGTACAACGCGGCCAAGGAGAAGGCGGACGAGCAGCGCGAGGAGGTCGACCGGCTCCTCGACGAGGCCGCCGAGCGCGCGGACAGGCTCAACGACGCCCGCCGGAAGCTGGGCGGCTACGCCACCGCGCAGTACCGCAGCGGAGGGGTCTCCGACACCGCGGTGCTGCTCCTGTCCGACGACCCCCAGGACTTCTTCGGCCGCAAGCACCTGATGGACCGGATCACCGACCGCCAGCGGCAGGCCGTCGACGACTACCGGGACGAGCAGCGCGCGGCTCGGAAGAAGCGCTCGGAGGCGTCGGCGAGCCTGGCCGAACTCACCGACGCCCAGAAGGAGCTGGCGGACAGCAGGAAGACCGTCCAGGGCAAGCTGGCGCAGGCCCGGAAGCTGCTGTCGGAGCTGACCGCCGAGGAGAAGGCGCGCCTGGCCGCTCAGGAGCGCAGGCGGCAGGAGGAGGCCCGCCGCAAGGCCGCCGCCGCCGCTGCCGAGCGCGAGAGGCGGCAGGCCGAGGCCGAGGCGGCCGCCGAGCGCGAGAAGCGGGACGAGACGCCGGCGGACAGCGGCACGGACACCGGCGGCGGCAGCACGGGCACGGGCGGCACGGACACCGGAACCGGCGGCGCCGCGGACGACTCGTACGCCGCGAAGGCACAGAAGGTGCTCGCCTTCGCCGAGGCCCAGCTCGGCAAGCCGTACGTCTGGGGCGCCACCGGCCCCAACTCCTACGACTGCTCGGGGCTGACCCGGGCCGCCTGGCTCAGCGCGGGCGTCTCACTGCCGCGCACCACCTACGACCAGGTGAACGCGGGCGCCCGGATCGCCAAGGCCGACATGCGGCCCGGAGATCTGGTCTTCTTCTACGACGACATCAGCCACGTCGGCGTCTACGCGGGCGGCGGCCAGATGATCCACGCGCCGAAGCCGGGCGCCGAGGTGCGCTACGAGTCCGTCGACCACATGCCCTTCCACAGCGCGGTCCGGCCGGCCTGAGACGGGACGGCGGGCGGCCGTGCCTCCGCACCGCCGCCCGCCCGACGGCCGCCGCCCGCCGTCGGCCGTCGGCACAGCCGCCTACGTCCACATGACGGCGATGAAGATGTTGGCGACGGTGAGCAGGCCGATGGTGCCGAACAGCGGCGCGGGCAGCCGCTCCTCGTCCCGCTTGACGTAGACCAGGCCGAGGATCACCACCAGCAGGGCGAGCTTCACACCGATCTTGATGTGGTTGACGGTCTGGCCGTCCGCCTCGTTCAGGCCCACCAGGGCCACGCCCGTCACCAGCATGGTGAGGGCTCCGTGCAGCATCGCGGGGACGATGCGGGCCTCGCCGGCGCCCATGGCCTTCATCTGTGTCATGAAGCCGCCGAGCAGGGCGCCGATGCCGACTATGTGCAGGCCGACGAAGAAGTGGGTGAGTGCCTCCATGGCACGCGAGCGTATCCGGGGGCCTCCCCACCCCCGCCGGCCAGGGCGCTCTTCCGCCCCTCCGTCCGGTTCCCGCAGCCTCCCTCCCTCGCCGCCTTGTTGCCGGTGCACTCAAATATGTAGTACTTCTTATACATGAGCGAGCAGGTGCACAACAGGCTGGCCATGGTGCGGGCGGAGCGGAAGGTCTCCCGCCGACGCCTGGCGGAAGCGGTCGGCGCCCACTACCAGACCATCGGCTACATCGAACGCGGCGACTACAACCCGAGTCTCGACCTGGCTCTGCGGATCGCCGCCTTCTTCGGGCTGCCCGTCGAGGCGCTGTTCTCCCTGGAGCCCTTCCGCCCGCTCACCGACGAGGTCTACGGGAGGAAACCGGTATGAGGACCACCACGCGCCACGACCGGCGCATGCTGCGGTTGATGAACGACCCGCGCCACCGGCGCCTCCACGCCACCCGTGCGCGCCGGCGCGGCCTCGTCGCCGCGCACGTCGCCCTGACCGCCGCCGTACTCGCCGTCCTGGCGCCGGTGGCGGCCCCTTCGGCGGACACCGGCCCGCGCTGGGCCGCGCTCGCCGCCCTCCTCCTGCTGACGGCGGCGTGGTGCGTCGTCACCGGGGCGCTCAACCTCGCCACCCACGGCCTGATGGAGCTGCGCGCCCGGATGCTGGACGAGCGCCAGCGCGCAGAGCGCGGGCGGGCCTTCGTCCTGGCCCACCGGACCTCCCTCGTCCTGCACCTGGCCGCGCTGCTGTGGCTGCTCCTGGCGTTCGGCGGCGAGGAGGCGGTATCCGTCCGGACCCTGGCCGGGACCGTGCTCGTCCTGCTGGTCGCGCACTGGCTGCTGCCGCTGTGGGCGGCCGCGCTGACCGCACGCGACGAACCGGCCGACGAACCGGCCGAGGAGGACTGAACGGCCCCTTCACCCTCGGGGGCGCACCGCCCGCCGGGGCGGCTCACTCGTCCGGGTGGTGAACGCACGGCGCCCCTGGAGGCGTCCCCCTCCGCGCCACTGCCGCGAACCGGCTCCCGCGCCCGGGAGGACGGGCCGGGGACGGGCCGGGGAACATGCCCCGAACACCGCCCCGGCCCCCTCCCCGTAGGGCACAATTCCCTCCCGTTGCCGGAGAGTCGGCGGCTCGGGGAGAGCCGGGGAGAGGTGGGTCGACAGTGGCCGTGGACACGGCGCGGGGCGGCGGTACGGCGGGCGCGCCCCCGGGAGGGACGGCGAGACCGTCCGGCGCGGCGGGCGGCGCTCCGCCGGCCGGGCACGGCGGCGGCTGCGCCTGTACGGACTGCCCGCACGGGGTGCGGGAGGGCCGCCGCCGCGCGCTCGCCGAGTTCCGGCGGCGGCGCGACGAACTCGCGGCGGGCGGCGGAGTGCCCGCCGCCCTCGCCCACTCGCCCGGCGCGTCCCGCCAGTGGGTCTCCGACGAGCTGACCCAGGCGGCCCGCACCGTCGCCGAGCGCACCCGCGCCGAGGCCGGTTTCCGGCTGGGCAGGCTGTGGCGGCACACCGCCGCCGCCGTCTGGGGCGCGGTCGCGCTGCTGCTGGCCGCCCAGGCCGCCACGGCGGTGCTCGGCGCGGGCTGGACGGCCGGACGCACCGCCGCACTGGCCGCCGCGCTGGTGTGCGCGGCCGCGCTGACCGCCGCCGCCCGGCTGCACCGGGCGCGCGGCGGGGTGCTGGCGCCGGTGACCGGCGAGGACGGACGGCTGTCCACCTCGCGTACGGTCGCCGCCGTCTGGGTGCTGCTGGCCTCGTACTCCGTGCTGGCCGTCGCCGCCGGACTGGCCCTCGCGCCCGGCGCGGACGCGCGTGCCCGGCTGCTCGCCGGACTGGACCTGGGGCGCGGCGCCGGGCTGCTGACCGTCCTCGCCCTGTGCTGCGCGGTCGCCGTCACCGTGCGGCGGACCGTCGTGCTGCGGGTGCGGGCGCAGCGGCTGCAGAAGGTGCGCGCCGACCGGCCGCGCGCCGCCGACCTGCTCACCGACGACAGCGGGCGCGGCTCCTTCACGGACGTGCAGTACGTGGCGGTGTGCTCGGTGGCGGCGGTCTTCGCGGCGGTACGGCTGGCCCGCCGGCCCGGCGAACTGCCGGACCTGCCCTGGGGCCTGGCGCTGCTGGTGGCGATCTCGGCGCTGACGTACCTGGCCGGGAAGTACTCCGAGGGCGGCCGGCCCGTCATCCTGTCCGTCGTCCGCTCCCGCGAGGTGGGCGACCTGGACGCGCCCATCCGCACCGGCGACGACATCGAGATCCGCGGCTCGGGCTTCGTGCCGCCCGGCGCGGAGGCGCCGGACCTGCTGGCCCGGACGACGGTGCGCATCGGCACCGTCCACGTCCACGTGCCGCTGGTCCCGGTGGCCGGGGGCTTCGCCAACCCGGCCGACACCGTGCTGACCGTCCCCGTGCCGGTGGATGTCGAGCCCGGCCGGGTCGAGGTGCAGGTGATCACCGCGGCGGGTGTGGAGACCAACCGCTACTCCATCGACGTCCTGGACTGAACCGGGCCGGACCGGACCGGAAACCGCATCCGCGCCCGCCGGGAGGGGAACCGGCGGACGCGGACGGGCGGAGGGGGCCGCTTCAGCGGCTGTTCAGCGGCGGCTCACTCGTAGGTGATGTCGGAGGCCGAGTAGAGGCAGTGCCTGCCGTCCGGGCCGCTGCCGATCCTGGAGGGCTCCTTGCCGCTGCTGTTGCCCTGGTAGCGCTCGCACGGCGTGATCTTCTTCTTGGGGTCGCCGGTGATCGTGACGTTCCGCAGGGTGGCGGTGTCCCCGTAGTTGCTGTTGATGCCGACCAGGGACTTGCCGGGCGCGGTGACCGTCACACCGTCGACGACGACGTGCCGGGTGTACTGCTTCTTGCAGTTGCCGCAGGCGCGCACCAGCTTGCCGAAGTCGGCCACGTCGAAGTTCCTCACCGTCAGCGTGCCCGCGCCGTTGAACTGGAAGACCTTGTCCGAGGCCTTGCGGGCGCCGCCGCCGGTGACGGTGTACTTCGCCGAGGACGAGGTGCCCTTGAAGGTGGCGGCGTCCTCGCCGACGTCCTCCCACCACACGTTCTGCAGGGTGCAGCTGCCCGTGCAGTGCACGCCGTCGGCGGCGGGGGCTCCGAGGATCACGTTCTTCAGGACGGCCCCGTCCTTCAGCTTGAAGACCGGGTCCTGGCCCTCGTCCTGGCCGTCGCCGCCGAGCTCGCCGCTGCCGTGGTAGCGCTTCATGCCGCCGTCGAGGGTGCCCGACACCTCGATGGTGGAGGAGACCGCCTGGGTGCCCTTGGCGGTCGGCCAGGTGGCGGCGGCGCCCGCCGGCGAGGTCAGCACGGCGCCGGTGGCGACCGCCGCTCCCGTCGCCACGGCGGCGGTCAGGGCCGCGACGGTACGGCGGCGGGTGAACCGCCTGCGGTGGCCGCCGCGTTGATGGGTTCTCTGGTTCATAGGGGGTTTCCGACTCTCGTGGGGGTCTGCTTTCAGCCTCCTGTCGCCGCCGGGGCCCGGGAGGTTGCCGCCCGAAGGGGAATTCCCCGCACCGGTGCGACAAGGACCCGCGGACTTACGCAACAAGGTTTCGCAAGCGGTTACTATGCTCAGCGCCCCACGTCGGGCATGAGCACACCAAACGGAGGCTCGCCATGGTCCTGGACGACGCGTCGGCCGAGTTCCATGACTTCTTCGAGCACCACCACGCCGAACTCGCCCGCCTCGCCTACATGCTGACGGGCGAGCCGGACACGGCCGAGGACCTGGCGGCCGACGCGCTGGTCGAACTCTGGCACCGCTGGGACCGCGTACGCCGCGCCGACCACCCGGTCGCCTACGCCCGCGGCGTCGTCGCCAACAAGGCCCGCTCCCGCATCCGCAGCGCGGTGCGCGAGCGGCGCCGCATCGCCCTGTTCCGCCTCCACCGCTCCGAGCGGGTGGACGATCCGGACGTGGCGGCCGTCGTGGACGTGCGGACGGCCCTGGCGAGGCTGTCCTTCGGCAAACGCGCCTGCGTGGTGCTCCGTCACGCCCTCGACCTCTCCGAGAAGGAGACCGCGCTCGCCCTCGGGGTGTCGGTGGGTACCGTCAAGAGCCAGACCTCCAAGGGCATGGCGGAACTGCGCCGGCTGCTGGGCACACGGACCGCCGGCGAGCTGGTGGGAAGAGAGCACTGAATCGATGGACCCCCTGCACGAACTGCTGCGGGAAGAGGCCGGCTCCTACCGGCCGGACCGGGCGCGCATGTACGCGCGGGTGAGCCACGCCGTCTCCGCCGGGCCGGACGGCGGTCCCGGCCGCCTCCGCGTCCGGGTGCGCGGCATGTCGCGGCCCCGGGTCGCCCTCGTCGCCGTGGCCTCGACCGCGGCGCTCCTGGCCGGCGCCCACACCCTCACCTCCCTGGTCCGCGAGGACGGCCCGGCGCGGGAGGTGGCCACCGCCCCGCTCCCGGCGCCGCCGGACCCGGACGCCGCGCAGTCCTCCCCCGCCGGACGGGTCCCGGACGCGCCGAGCAGCGGGCCCCTGCGCTCCGAGGGCGCCGTCGACCCCCACAGCAACGCCTACTGGGCGCAGAGCAACGTCACACTCACCACCCGCGAGCCCCTCACCTCGCTCGTGCTGGAGGTGCGGATCGCCCAGACCGGCGGCGTACGGCACACCGGGAGCTGGCGGACCCTGCCCGAGGCCGACTTCACCGTCACCGCCCGCGAGGCCGGCGGCGCGCTGGTCTACCGCTGGGCGCTGAAGGAGGGCCGGACCGTCCCCGCCGGGCGGCACGTCTTCGCCGCCCAGTACGACCATGCGGCCGGTGCGCGGGAGGCGGCGGGCGACGGCTACACCGCGACCGCCGCGGCGGCGGACGGCGAGTACACGGTCCGGGGTTCGTTCCGGAGCCCGTCCGGCTGACGGCCGGCCGGCGGCCGGGCGCGCGCCGCCTCGCCGCCCGCGCTCCCGGTCGGCTCCTGCACCGTCCCCTTCCCCGGCTCCTCCGGCTCCTCCGGCTCCTCCGGCCCCTTGGAGCCGTCCCCCTCCCCGGCCGCCCCGTCCGGCCGGTGCTGCACGATCACGACCTCGCCCACCCCGACGCGGACGGTCAGCCGCAGCGTGCCCCCCGGGCGGCCGTCCTCGGCCGGGGGCAGTGTGCGCCGCTCGGCGATTCCGATCCCGCCGCCCTGCGCGCTCCCCCAGCCGCCGGCCCCGGGCAGTCCGGCGAGCCGGTAGCCGCCGACGCCCACGTCGACGGTCAGCTCCACCTCGACGTCGTGGGGGACCGTGATCCGCGCCTCGCCCGCGCCCAGGTCCAGCACCGTGCTCAGCGTCCGCCCCTCGCCCGGACTCGCTTCCGACAGGTCGAGCAGGGCCGAACCGGTGCCCAGCTCGTACCGCTCCTCGACCGCGGCGGCGCTCACCGGGCTCCACGCCCGGTCGGCCCAGTCGGTGGTGATGTCCCTCGGCAGCAGCATCGAACCCGCCAGCAGCAGGCCGGTGCACATGATCGCGAAGAACGTCCCCCCGCCGATCCGCCCGTAGAAGACGCTGACCAGCGCGCCCAGGACGAAGACGCCCAGCGCCGAGCCGAGGCCCACGGAGAGCGCCACGCCCAGCGGCTGCGTGTGCCAGACGGCGGCGGCGCCGATCACCGCGGCGGCCAGCGCGAGCAGGAAGACCGGGCCGCCGATCGGTCTGCGCCCGCGCGGCGTACCGGACCGCTCCGGGCCGCCACCGTCCCCGCTCCCGCCCGGCGCCTCCTTCGCGTACGGAGGCGCGCCCGCGTCCGGGCCGACGGACGGCTCGTCCTCCGGCCCCCACAGGTACCCGGTGTCCCGCGGCGTCTGCGGCGGCCCGTCCTTCGTCAGCGGCTCGCGCCACCACGACGGCCCGGCCGGTGCGGGCGGGGCCTGCGCCTCGGGGGGCGCGTCGGCGACGGCGTGCGCCGTCACCGGATCGGCCGGGCTCCCCTGCTCCTCCGCGGCCGCGGCGCGGCGCCGGTGCCGGGACCAGTAGGCCGCGCCCGCGACGGATCCGGCCAGCAGCACGGAGAACGTCTGCGTCCCGCCGTCGCCGCCGCCGCCCAGCGAGTTCAGGAACAGCCCGCTGCCGACGAGCGCGCACAGCACCGCGCTCAGCGTGGTGCCCTCCACCCGGCCCGACAGCAGCCGCCGCCCCTCGTTCTCGTCCTCGCCCTCCAGCGGGACGAGCAGCCAGGCGAAGCCGTAGAAGAGCAGGCCGAGACCGCCGACGACCGACAGCACGGCCAGCGGCACGCGGAAGATCACCGGATCGAGTTCGTAGTGGCGGCCCAGGCCGCCGCACACCCCGGCGACGACCTTGTGCCGGCGGCTGCGGGTGAGCCGCGCTCCGGCCTCCGGATTCTCCGGCGCGTCCGTCTGGGGCTCGCCGGCGGGCGGCTGGGCGTCCTTCATGGGGACCATGGTGGCGTGCCGCCCGCTCCCGGACATCAGGGGGCGTCCCGGAGGCGACCCTGAGTTCTCCGGGCCGGATCAGGGACCGACCCTGATGCCCCGCGCCGCACACCCGTGTGACGATCGTGGCATGACCACCACCGCCCCGCCTCCCGCTGCCGAGTCCCCGCCGCTGCGCAGGCTCTACCGCAGCTCCGAGGGACGGCTGCTCGGCGGTGTCACACGCGGCCTGGCCGGACACCTGGGCGTTCCGGTCTCCTGGGTGCGGATCGTCTTCCTCGTGCTGTTCATGACCAACGGCCTGGGCGCCCTGCTGTACGCCGCCTTCTGGTTCTTCGTGCCGCTGGGCGCGGGCGGCGTCGAGGCCGCGCCGAGGAGGGCGGACGGGCCCCGGCACGTCCGCAGGCCCGACAAGGGCCAGCTCCTGGCGGTGCTGGCGCTGGTCGTGGCGCTGGGAGCCCTGGGCTCCAACCTCCAGTTCGGCGCGGCGAACGCCTACGTCTGGCCGCTGCTGCTGGCCGGGATCGGCGTGGCCGTCGTCTGGCGGCAGGCGGACAACTCCCGGCGGGCCCACTGGGCGGAGGTCAGCCGCCGCAGGCGGCTGCTGCCCATCGCCCGCAGCGCGGCCGGCGCCCTCCTGGTCGGTGTGGGCATCACCGGCTTCGCCGTCACCCGGGGTCTGGGCCCGCATCTGGGCACTGTGCTCCAGGCGTCTCTGGCACTGCTGGTCGGCACGGCGCTGCTGGCCGGCCCGTATCTGATCCGCCTCACCCAGGACCTGTCCCAGGAGCGGCTGATGCGCATCCGGGCGCAGGAGCGGGCCGAGGTGGCCGCCCACGTCCACGACTCCGTCCTGCACACCCTCACCCTGATCCAGCGCAACGCGGACAACCCCCGCGAGGTGGCCCGCCTCGCCCGCGCCCAGGAGCGCGAGCTGCGGGCCTGGCTCTACAAGCCGACCGGCACGGGCAGGGACGAGGAGGAGGAGCCGGACACCCTGGCCGACGCGGTGCGGGCGGCCGCCGCCGAGGTGGAGGACCACCACGGGGTGCCGGTGGAGGTGGTCTGCGTCGGCGACTGCCCGCTGGACGAGAGGCTGGGCGCGCAGCTCCAGGCCGCCAGGGAGGCGATGGTCAACGCCGCCAAGTACGGTGGCGAGGGCGGCCCGGTGCAGGTCTTCGCGGAGGTCGAGGGGCGTACGGTCTTCGTCTCCGTGCGCGACCACGGCCCCGGCTTCGACCTGGACTCGGTGCCGCCGGACCGGATGGGCGTACGGGAGTCGATCATCGGCCGGATGCGGCGCAACGGCGGTACGGCGGTGCTGCGTTCCGCCCCCGAGGGCGGCACGGTGGTGGAGCTGGAGATGGAGAGGGCGGAAACATGAACGAGGAGCAGCACCGGGAGCAGCGCCGGGCCCGGGTGGTCCTGGTGGACGACCACCGGATGTTCCGCACGGGCGTCCAGGCGGAGATCGGGAACACCGCCGAGACCGGGGTCGAGGTCGTCGGCGAGGCCGCCGACGTGGACCAGGCCGTCACCGTCATCACCGCGACCCGTCCCGACGTCGTCCTGCTCGACGTCCACCTGCCCGGCGGCGGCGGGGTGGAGGTGCTGCGCCGCAGCGCGGCGCTGATGGCCGACCCCGAGCGCCCGGTGCGCTTCCTGGCCCTGTCGGTCTCGGACGCGGCCGAGGACGTCATCGGCGTCATCCGCGGCGGCGCCCGCGGCTACGTCACCAAGACGATCACCGGCGCGGACCTGGTCAGGGCCGTCTTCCGGGTCGCCGAGGGCGACGCGGTGTTCTCCCCGCGCCTGGCGGGCTTCGTCCTGGACGCCTTCGCCTCCACCGACGCCCCGCCGGTGGACGAGGACATGGACCGCCTCACCCAGCGCGAGCGCGAGGTGCTGCGCCTGATCGCGCGCGGCTACGCCTACAAGGAGATCGCCAAGCAGCTGTTCATCTCGGTCAAGACCGTCGAGAGCCATGTCTCGGCGGTGCTGCGCAAGCTCCAGCTCTCCAACCGCCACGAACTCACCCGCTGGGCCACGGCCCGCCGCCTGGTGTGAGGTCCCCCGGGCCCGCGATCCGGCCCGGAAACCGCCGCGGCACGGCACCGCCCTCGCCGGCTACGCCGGTGAGCACGGTGAGCACTCGGCGCCGGCACGGTCGGCGCCCGGGCGGCAGGCCCTGCGGTACTCGCTGGGGCTCGCCCCGTGGAACCGTTTGAAGGCGGCGCTGAAGCCGAACGCGTCCGCGTAGCCGACCCGGCGTGCCACCGCGGCGACCGTCGCGGTGGGCTCCGCGGTCAGCAGGTCGGCGGCCAGGGACATCCGCCGGTCCGTCAGGTACGTCAGCGGCGGCTCGCCCACCAGCCTGGTGAACCGGCCGACCAGCGTCGTGCGCGACACCCCCGCTTCGGCGGCCAGGGCGGCGAGCGTCCAGGGCCGGTCCGGTGCGGCGTGCATCACCCGCAGCGCCGGACCGGCGACCTCGTCGCCCAGCGCCCGGAACCAGCCGTCGGGCATGGTCTCCGGCCGGTCGAACCAGCCCCGCAGCGTGCACACCAGCAGCCAGTCCAGCAGCCGGTCCTGCACGACCCGCCGGCCCGGCGGGCAGGCCGCTGCGACCTGCGCCTCCAGCGCTTCCAGAAGGGCGAGGCACTCCTCGCCGCCGGGCACCACCAGCACGGGCGGCAGCACTCCGAGCAGCCGCTGCACCATCGCGCCCCGCGCGCGGTACGTCCCGGTCACAAGCACCGTGCGGCCGGGCGGCTCCGCGTCCACCGCCGTTCCGGCCGCCGCCGTCCCGGGCGGCGAGGGCCGGTCGGTGAGGACGAACGGTTCCGGCCCGCGCACGACCGCGGCGTCACCGGCCCGCACCCGCCGTGGTTCCCCGCGGCCTTCCCCCGCCTCCGCCCCGGTCCCGGTGCCGGAGACCCAGACCTCGCCCCGCAACGGCGCGCACAGGGTCAGAGGCGCCCCGCCGGTGAACCGCAGCGCCCACGGCGGCGACAGCTCCACCCGTCGGAAGTCGGCGCCGTCCGCGCGGACACCCCGTAACAGGTCGTCGAACGGATCCATGCGGTTCACGGTAGCGCGCCGGACGATCGGACATGGTCCGCGTACGACGGGCCATGTCCCCTCCACTGCCGCGCCGGTTGACTGGCGGTTATGACGACACACACGGACGCGATCCTGGTCCTGGGATCGACGGGCAAGACCGGGCGCCGCCTGGTGAGCATACTGCGGGCGGCGGACCGCCCCGTGCGGGCCGCCTCCCGCTCCGGCGAGGTGCGGTTCGACTGGTTCGACCGGGAGACCTGGGCCACCGCCCTGGACGGGGCGGCGGCCGTCTATCTGGTGGCTCCCGGAGACCCGGCACCGGTCCGGCCCTTCGTCGGGCAGGCGGTCGAAGCGGGTGTCCGACGCTTCGTGGTGCTGTCCGGGCGCGGAATCGACCAGGTCCCCGCGGGCGTCTTCCGGGGCATGGCCGCCGCCGAGCGGGCCGTACGCGACTCCGGCGCGGAGTGGACGGTCATCCGCCCGAACAACTTCAGCCAGAACTTCGACGAGGACCTGTGGCACGCCCCGCTGCGGGCCGGGCGGCTGGCCCTGCCGATCGGCTCCGTGCCGGAGCCGTTCGTCGACGCCCAGGACATCGCCGACGTCGCCGCGGTGCTGCTGACCTCGGAGGGCCACCACGGCCGGGTGTACGACCTCTCGGGCCCGCGTGCCCTCACCTTCGGCGCGGCCGTGGAGACGATCGCCGAGGCCGCGGGCCGGGCCATCCGCTACGAGGAGCTCACGCCGCGGGAGTACCGGGCCGGACTCCTGGCCGAGGGCGTGCCGGAGGAGGCCGTCGGGGAACTCGACGCGATGTTCGCCATGATGCGCGCCGGACACCTCGCCGAGCCCGGCGACGGGGTGCAGCGGGTGCTCGGACGGGAACCGTCCGACTTCGGCGCCTACGCATCCCGGGCCGCGGCTGCCGGCGCGTGGTCGTGACCGGGAGGCGGACTCTCCGCCGGGCTCCGCGCCCGTTCCCGGTGTGACCAGTGCGACCGCGGTGGCCGCCGTACGGCCCTCGTCCTCTGCGGCGACCCCGGCGGCACTCCGCCCCCGCCGGGGTCAGGACCGCTCCGGCTCGTAGTGCAGCGCGGTGATCCCGCAGTCGAACGGCCGGGCGGTGACGAGGCGGAGCCGCCGGTGCGCGCCGGTGTCGGGGAAGACGGGCATCCCGGCGCCGAGCGCGACGGGGTTGACGAAAAGGTGGAGTTCGTCGAGCAGGCCCCGGGCGATCAGGTTCCGCACGAGGGTGCCGCCCCCGTAGGTGATGATGTCCCCGCCCGGCTGCGCCTTCAGCCGGTTGACGGCCTCGGCGAGATCGCCGCCGGCGACCGTGGCGTTCTCCCAGGGCGACTCGGTCAGGGAGTCGGAGATCACGGTCTTGGGCGTGTCGTTCATCCAGGCGATGGTCTCCTCGGACTCGCCCTCGGGCCCGGCGGCCCACGCCGGGATGAACCCCTCGGCGAGGCGGCGGCCCAGCACGATGTGGTCGACCGGCTTGGTGAGTGCGTCGATGTAGGTGTTGATGTCGTCGGTCCAGGGGAACGTCATCCAGTCCATCTCGCCGTTCGGCCCGGCCATGCAGCCGTCGACGCTCACCTGGACCTGGAGCTTGAACCTGCGCATGGCTGCTTCCCTCCGGAACCGCTCGGGCTGATCTCGTGTCGGGGGAGAAGCTAGCGGCGGCCACTGACAACGGCCCCGGGACAGCCCGCGACCAGGCCGTACGCGGATCACATCCGGTCGATCGCGGTGAGGTCGATGTCGATGCCGAACGGCTCGGAGAGCGTCAGCCGCCCCTCGTGGACGCCGGTGAGGACGTACGCCCCCGCCCCCGGGTCGAGCCGGTGGACGTGGACCACCGGGCGGCGGCCCGTACCCTCCTCCACCAGCCAGAAGTGCGGGATGCCCGCCCGCGCGTAGAGCTGGGGTTTGCGTTCGCGGTCGCGGATCGCCGAGTCGGGGGCGACGGTCTCCACGGCCAGCACGACGTCCCTGGCATCGTAGCGGTTGGCCTCCAGTCCCTGTACGGCCTCGGCGCGGAGCACGGACACGTCCGGCTCGGGCGCCTGCCCGGGGCCGAGCACCACGATCATCTCCCGCCGCACCCGCAGATGTGCCGGGCAGGTACGGCGCAAGCCCTCCACCAGCAGGGAGTTGGCCAGCGAGTGGTACGCGCTCTGCCGGGCGCGGAAGACCAGGGCGCCGTCGACGAGCTGGGTGTGGGACGGGAGGTCGGTCAGGCGGAAGAGGTCGTCGACGGCGAAGCCCCGGTGCGGGGGCCGCAGCCACTCGGGGAACGGCTCGTCGTCGACTCCGTTTGCGGTCGCCACATCGTCCATGCCGCCATGGTGATCACCCCTCCGGTACGACTTGCCGCAAACTCCCGTGCCGCCGCCCGAAGGGGTGAGCGGCGGCGCGGGCGTTGACGGGAGGGCTTCGTTTACCGCCGCCGGGGCGGAACCCGCGGTGCGGCGCACGCGCAGCGCTCCGACCGGCCGATTACTTTTTCCCGCCCCTCCGGTCATACGGGCGGCCCCACGGAAGCGCGGAAGCTCCGGGACGCACCGGAGGAAGGGAACGGGCATGACTGAGCACACGGAGAGCACCGGCGGCGCCCCGGCCCCCCGGCCCGACGAGGGGATCAGGGGACTGGACCGGCTGACCGGCTCCTGGCGGGTGACCGGCGGTGCGGAGGGCACCGTCGTCTACCGCTGGATGGAGGGCGGGTTCTTCCTCCTCCAGGAGGTCGAACTGGAGCAGTACGGGCAGCGCGTCACCGGGCTGGAGGTGATCGGCCGGGAGAAGCCCTTCGGCGCCGAGGAGCCGGGCGAGGACATCCGCTCCCGCTTCTACGACGGCCAGGGCAACACCTTCGACTACGTCTACGAACTCGACGGCGACACCCTGACCATCTGGGCCGGCGAGAAGGGCTCCCCCGCGTACTTCCGGGGCACCTTCGACGCCGCGGGCGACGTCCTGACCGGCGCCTGGGTCTACCCCGGCGGCGGTGGCTACGACTCGGTGATGACCAGGGTCGGCTGACCGGCCGGGCTACAGCCGGTCGATCGCGGTGAGGTCGATGTCGATGCCGAAGGGGACGGTGAGCTTCAGCCGGTCGTGGTGGATGCCGGTGGGCACGTAGCCGCGCGTCGCGGGCTCCAGCTCGAAGACGTAGACGACCGGGCGGCGTCCCGTCCCCTTCTCGATCCGCCAGAAGTGCGGGATGCCCGCCTCCGCGTAGAGCTGCGGCTTGCGCTTGCGGTCCCGCTCCTCCGAGTCCGGCGAGACGACCTCCGCGGCGAGTACGACGTCCTCGGCCCGGAAGCCGGTCTCCTCGGCCTCCTCGGTGACCGCCTCAGCCCGGATGATCATGACGTCCGGCTCCGGCCGGTTCCGTCCGTTCAGTACGACGCTCATCTCCCGGCAGGCCCGCAGCTCGTCCGGAACCTGCTGCCGCAGGCTCATCACCAGCAGGTCCACTGCCATCGAGTGGAAGTACTTCTGCGGGCTCACGAAGACCAGGCTCCCGTCGATCAACTCCGTGTGGGGCGGGAGGTCCGGGATACGGTCGAGATCGTCCGCGGTGTAGCCGTCCGGCGGCGGCACGGGCCACGAAGAGGTGGGCAGCGGCTCGGCGGTCATGGTTCCTCCCATGCACGGGATTCTCGGCCTCGCCCCAGCGTATCGACCCGGGAACGCCCGCGCCGCCGCTCGAAGGGGTGAGCGGCGGCGCGGGCGTTGACGTTCAGGAGGGCGCGGGGGGCGTCACTCCCACTCGATGGTCCCCGGCGGCTTGCTGGTGACGTCCAGCACCACGCGGTTGACCTCGGCGACCTCGTTGGTGATGCGGGTCGAGATGCGGGCCAGCGTCTCGTAGGGCAGACGCGTCCAGTCGGCCGTCATCGCGTCCTCCGAGGAGACCGGACGCAGCACGATCGGGTGGCCGTAGGTGCGGCCGTCGCCCTGGACGCCGACGGAGCGGACATCGGCGAGCAGCACCACCGGGCACTGCCAGATGTCGCGGTCCAGCCCGGCCGCCGTCAGCTCCTCGCGGGCGATGGCATCGGCCTCGCGCAGCAGGTCCAGGCGCTCCTTCGTCACCTCGCCGACGATGCGGATGCCCAGGCCGGGACCGGGGAACGGCTGGCGGTGGACGATCTCCTCGGGCAGGCCCAGTTCCTGGCCGACCATCCGGACCTCGTCCTTGAACAGCTTGCGCAGCGGCTCCACGAGCTGGAACTGGAGGTCCTCGGGCAGTCCGCCGACGTTGTGGTGGGACTTGATGTTGGCGGTGCCGGTGCCGCCGCCGGACTCCACCACGTCCGGGTAGAGGGTGCCCTGCACCAGGAACTCCACGGCCTCCTCGCCGGAGCCGGCCTCGGCGACGATCTCGCTCGCGGCCTGTTCGAAGACGCGGATGAACTCCCGGCCGATGATCTTGCGCTTCTCCTCCGGATCGGAGACGCCCGCCAGCGCGTCCAGGAAGCGCTTCTCGGCGTCCACCACCTTGAGCTGGACGCCGGTGGCGGCCACGAAGTCCTTCTCGACCTGCTCGGACTCACCCTTGCGCATCAGCCCGTGGTCCACGTACACGCAGGTCAGACGCTCGCCGATGGCCTTGTTGACCAGGGCGGCGGCCACCGCCGAGTCCACTCCGCCGGACAGTCCGCAGATGGCGCGCTTGGTGCCGACCTGGGCGCGGATGGCCGCGACCTGCTCCTCGACGACGCCTGCCGCCGTCCAGGTCGGCCTCAGGCCCGCGCCCCGGTACAGGAAGTGCTCCAGCACCTGCTGGCCGTACGTGGAGTGCATCACCTCGGGGTGGTACTGCACGCCGTAGAGCCTGCGCTCGTCGTCCTCGAAGGCCGCCACGGGGACGCCGTCGGTGGAGGCGGTGACGGCGAAGCCCTCGGGGGCGGCCGAGCAGGCGTCGCCGTGCGACATCCACACCGACTGCTCGACGGGGGTGCCCTCGAAGAGGGTGGAGCCGGGCCGGGTGACGGTCAGGGCCGTGCCGCCGTACTCGCGGCGGCCGGTGTTGTCGACGGTGCCGCCCAGCGTCTGGGCCATCAGCTGGAAGCCGTAGCACATGCCGAAGACGGGCACCCCGGCCTCGAACAGCGCGCGGTCGATGCCGGGCGCGTCCTCGGCGTAGACGGACGAGGGGCCGCCGGAGAGGATGATCGCCTTCGGGTCCCTGGCGAGCATCTCCTCCACCGGCATGGTGGAGGGGACGACTTCGCTGTAGACCCGGGCCTCGCGTACGCGGCGGGCGATGAGCTGGGCGTACTGCGCGCCGAAGTCGACGACGAGGACGGTGTCCGGTGCGTCGGGAGCGGCCGTGGACTCGGCGGGCGCGGTGGGCTCGGTGGGCTCTGATGCCACGGGGCTGGCTGCCTTTCGGCGTGGATCTGGGCTGGGAAAGCCCAGTCTACCGGGGGGGTGCACCCGATCGGCCGTCTCACCATCCGGCCATCCGCCCACCCCGTTCCGCCTCCGAGTGCATACTGGACCGCATGTTCGCGCAGAGCTTCTGGTTTACCTATGGCACCGGCCCGGCCGGCCGCCATGGGATCCCGCGCGCTGCGTGAACGACTGACGAGCGACTTCCCAGGCGCCCCGGGCCGGTCAAGGCCCGGGGCGCCTGCCGTGTCCCCGGGCGCGACCGGCACTGGGCGCGACGACCCCAGGAGGGACGTACGGCCATGGCCACCACCACCCCCACCCCCGCCGCCACCGGAGCCGGAGCCGGAGCCGATGAGCGGATCGCGGAGGACCGCGAGCGGATCGACGAACTGGACCGCCGGATCATCCGTCTGGTGCGAGAGCGCATGGAGGTCTCCGCCCGCATCCAGCAGGCCCGGATCGGCGCGGGCGGACGCCGGGTGAACCTCTCGCGCGAGATGGAGATCCTCACCCGCTACCGCGAGCGGCTGGGCCGGCCGGGCACCTCCCTGGCCATGACCCTGCTGGAGCTGTGCCGCGGACGCGTCTGAGCCCGCCGGGCCCGCGCGCCGCCGGCTTCCCCTCCCGCGCCTCCCTTCCGCGTCACCGGGACGACCACCCGTACGGCGCATTACTGCCGCGGGGCACGGTCGTTGGACCTGACGACCCCAGAGCCGGCCGGGCGCCCGGAGGCGTGGGGAGCGCATCGGAGCGATGAGACGCCGTCCTCCCTCGGGAGGTGAGGACCGGGCGTCGTGGGACCTCGCTCCGGTGCAGTGGCCGGACGGCAGGGGACAGCGGTCCGGTCACGACCAAGCGGTCGGTTCCCGGGACGCCGGGGACCGACCGCTCCGCGGTTCCGCCTTCACCGCTTCCACCTGCGGGAACACCCCGGACCAATGAGGGTTCGGAAGGGTTGTACGGCCTTCCGTTGCGGATTGGTCACACAAACAACACGCCCTCTTGTGATATACGGCACACCGAAACCTGGGTGAGAGTGGGCAACTGCTCGCTTCCGCCCCTTATGCCGCGCCGGTCCGGATGCGGCGCCGGTCACGGGCCCGGAAACACCTCCGCGGAAAACCCCGCTCCGCCCGTACTCTGCTGCCAGCCCGACGCGCCGTCTGCGCGAAGGCCCCTTACTCTCCCTTTCGCCTCAAAGCAGATGAGGTACCCATGAAGCTTCGCCGTGCCCTTGCGGCCGCCGCCGCCACGGCCGTCATCGCCCCCGTCGCGCTGATCGCGGCGCCCGCCGCGTACGCCGACGACCACGAGACCACCTCCGTGGAGAACACCGAGACCCCCGCCCCGGAGGAGACCGACAGCGGGGAGACCGGGACCCCGGTCCTGGAGGAGACCGAGAAGGAGACCGAGACCCCCGCCCCGGACGAGACCGAGGAGAAGGAGGCCGAAGCCCCCGCCCCGGACGAGACCGAGGAGAAGGAGACCGAGACCCCCGCCCCGGACGAGACCGAGGAGAAGGAGACCGAGACCCCCGCCCCCGGCGACGACGAGGGCAAGGACGAGGACGAGGCTCCCTTCCAGTGCGCCGTCGACGAGGACGGCGAGGAGATCTACGACATCAGCGAGGACCTCAAGACCTCCCTGGCCGGTCTCCCCGACACCGTCGTGGCGGGCACCGGCTGGAAGAACTTCGAGTTCCGGATGCACAACAGCGGCAAGGGCGCCATCAAGGACGTCGCGCCGTACATCACCGTCTTCTCCGGTGACGAGAACAACGACTACTCCGCCGGCTTCACCCTCGAGGTCCACAAGGCCGAGACCGGCACCTGGCAGGTCGTGGCCGACGAGCTCGGCGCGGGCGGCTACTTCGAGCCGGTCACGCTGAACGCCGGGGAGACGCGCACCCTCAAGCTGCGCATGAAGATCGACGGCGGTGTGCCCGACTCCCTGGGCATCGCCATCGGCGCCGGCGAGTACTCCGACGAGCGCGGCTGCTGGGTCTCCGACGACGACAACGGCTGGGTCTACTTCTTCGAGGTCCTGGGGAAGGGCGCGGCCGCTCCCAAGCCCGGCGAGTCCAAGCCCAAGCCGCAGACCGGCGGCACGAAGCCGATCAGCTCGGACAAGGTCACCAAGGTCGACACCGCCGGCCAGCTCGCCGAGACCGGTTCGTCCTCCGCGCTGCCGATGTTCGGTCTCGCGGGCGCCGCGGCCGTGGCGCTGGGCGCCGGTGCGATGTACGTCGTGCGCCGCCGCAACGGCGCCGGGGTGGACACCTCCGCCGCCGCGTGACGGCTGTGACGGTGTGAACGCCGCGAACGGCGTGATCGTCTGAACGTGCGGGCGCGCCACACGCGCCGAGAGGGGGAGCGGCCCGGCCGCTCCCCCTCTCGCGTGGTCGCTCAGGCCTCGGCCGCCCCGGTGACCTCCGCCGCGCCCGCCGTCTCCGCCTCCGGCGCCGTCCGCCTCGGCGGAACGGCCGGGACCGGCAGCACCGGCAGCCTCAGCGCCGCGAACGCCTCCTCGGGCACCGCCGGGGCCCGGGGAGGCACCACGGGCACCCGTACGTAGTCGGCGCCCTGCTCGGGGCGGGGGTCGGCCTCGCCCTTGTTGGGCCACAGGGACATCGCCCGCTCCGCCTGGGCGGTGATGGTCAGCGACGGGTTGACGCCGAGGTTGGCGGAGACGGCCGAGCCGTCCACGACCGAGATGCCCGGGTGGCCGTAGAGCCGGTGGTAGGGGTCGATGACGCCCTCCTCGGGCGAGGCGCCGATCGGGCAGCCGCCCAGGAAGTGCGCGGTCAGCGGAGTGCCCATCAGCTCGCCGACGTTCGTGCCCGGGAAGCCGTTGATCTCCTCGGCGACGAGCCGCGCGGCCTCGGCGCCCTCGGGGATGTGGTCCGGGTTGGGCGCGCCGTGGCCCTGCTTCGCCGTCAGCAGGCCCTTGCCCAGCCCCTTGGGCTTGCGGTAGGTGGTCAGGGAGTTGTCCAGGGACTGCATCACCAGACCGATGATCGTCCGCTCCGACCACCGGTAGTTGGACAGCGTCCGCGCGGCCTGCACGGGGTGGCGCAGGCAGTGCGCGAGGAAGGCCAGCAGCCTCGGCGCGCGGCCGTACGGCACCTGGAGGACGGAGAGGGCGCCCATGGCGTTGGAGCCCTTGCCGTAGCGCACCGGCTCGATGTGGGTGTTGTCGTTCGGGTGGATGGAGGAGGTGATGGCCACCCCCCTGGTGAAGTCCGGCTCCGCGTCCGGCCCGTGCTTCTTCCGGTAGCGGCGCGGAGAGGTCATCGCGCCGACCAGGGCCTCGGAGTTGGTGCGGGTCAGCTCGCCCAGCCTCGGGGAGATGCGCGGCAGGACGCCCTCGTCGCGCATCCGGTGCAGCAGCGTCTGGGTGCCGTAGGTGCCGGCGGCGATCACCACCTTCCCGGCACGCAGCACCGTGCGCCTCCCCCGGCGCTTCCCGGTGCGCACCGTGGTCACGGTGAAGCCCCCGGTGCCGTCCTCGGCCACCTCGGTGACGGTGGTCATCGGGTGGATGACCGCGCCCGCCTTCTCGGCGAGGTACAGGTAGTTCTCGGTGAGGGAGTTCTTGGCCCCGTGCCGGCAGCCGGTCATGCACTCGCCGCACTCGGTGCACGCCCGGCGGGAAGGACCCGCGCCGCCGAAGTAGGGGTCGGGCGCCTCCGCGCCCGGGGCGGCCGTCACCTCACCCCGCGCGTCCTCGCCGTCGCCGAAGAAGACGCCCACCGGCGCCAGGTGGAAGGTGTCGCCCACGCCCATCTTCTCGGCCGCGGCCCTCAGATGGACGTCCGACGGCGTCACCGTGGGGTTCAGCCGCACTCCCAGCATCCGCTTCGCCTGGTCGTAGTACGGCTTCAGCTCCTCCTGCCAGTCGGTGATGCGGCCCCACTGGCGGTCGGTGAAGAAGGCCGGCGGCGGCACGTAGAGGGTGTTGGCGTAGTTCAGCGAACCGCCGCCCACCCCCGCGCCGGCCAGGATCATCACCTTGTCCATCAGGTGGATGCGCTGGATGCCGTACAGGCCCAGCGCCGGGGCCCACAGGTAGTTCCGCAGGTCCCAGGAGTTCTTCGGCAGCGTCCGGCGGGTGAAGCGCCGCCCCGCCTCCAGCACCCCGACCCGGTAGCCCTTCTCGGTCAGCCGCAGCGCGGCCACCGAACCGCCGAAACCGGAACCGACCACGATCACGTCGTAGTCGTACGGCCGCGGCGGGCCGGACGGCTGCTGTGCTGCTTCGTCCTGCGGTCGGGACACGGGGACCTCCGGTGGTGCGTATCGGTTCGGGGAAAGGAGGCGGAAGGGGGCGGAAGGGAGCGGTGGGGACGGGGGCGGCGGACGGACGAGCGGGGGGACGAGCGGGGGGAGGGTGCGTCAGCGGAAGCGGAAGGCCTTCATCACGCGCAGGGAGGCGCTCATGAAGGCCGCGTACCTCGCGTCGTCCATGCCGAGCGACGGGGCCATGGGCAGCAGCCGCTGGGTGGCGACGGTCTGCGCCTCGGTGTACTTGAGGATGCCCTCCGAGCCGTGCCGGCGGCCCAGCCCGGAGTCGCCCATGCCGCCCATCGGCGACTGGACGCTGCCGTACGCGGCGGCGTAGCCCTCGTTGACGTTCACCGTGCCGGTGCGCAGCCGGGCGGCGATCTCGCGGCCCCGGCGGGCGTTCTTCGTCCAGACGCTGGAGTTGAGGCCGTAGGGGGTGGCGTTGGCCAGCGCGACCGCCTCGTCCTCGTCCGTGAAGCGGTAGACGGAGACGACGGGGCCGAAGGTCTCCTCGCCGCAGACGGCCATGGGGGCGGTGACGCCCTCCAGGACGGTCGGCTCGTAGAACAGCGGGCCGACGTCGGGGCGCGCTCTGCCGCCGGTCAGGACCTTCGCGCCCTTGGCGACGGCGTCGTCCACGTGCCGCACCACGTTCTCGAGCTGCCGCCGCGAGACGAGCGATCCCATGTCGGCGCCGTAGGCCAGGGCCGAGCCCAGGCGCAGCGCCCTGGTGCGGGCGGTGAACCGCTCCAGGAAGGCGTCGGCGACCGAGGCGTGGACGTAGAGCCGCTCGATGGAGATGCACAGCTGCCCGGCCGACGAGAACGCGGCGCGCACCGCGCCCTCGGCCGCCCTGTCGAGGTCGGCGTCCTCCAGCACCAGCATGGCGTTCTTGCCGCCCAGTTCCAGCGAGGCCCCCACCAGACGGAACGCCGCCCGCTGGGCGACCTCGCGGCCGGTGCGGGTGGAGCCGGTGAAGGAGACGTAGTCGGCGTGGTCGACGACGGCCGGGCCGACGACCGGCCCCTCTCCGATCACGACCTGCCAGACGTCGGCGGGCAGCCCGGCCTCGATCAGCAGGTCGCGCGCCCACAGGGCGGTCAGCGCGGTCTCGGTGTCGGGCTTCATGACGACGGCGTTGCCCGCGGCGAAGGCGGGCAGCGCGTCGCCGACCGACAGCTCCAGCGGGTAGTTCCACGGGGCGATCTGCCCGACCACGCCCTTGGGGTGGCGCAGCTCCCGCACCCGGGTGAGGACCGGGATGGCGCCGGTGTGGTTCGCGGGGCGCAGGTACGCCGGGGCCCTGCGGCCGTAGTGGCGGGCGGCGACGGCGACCGCCTGCACCTCCTCGTGGGCGTGCAGCCGCGCCTTGCCGGTCTCCAGCTGGACCAGGTCCAGCGCCTCCGACTGGCGGGCGAGCAGCAGGTCGTGGAAGCGCAGCAGCACGGCGGCGCGTTCGCGCACCGGCCGTGCCGCCCATGTCCGCTGCGCCTCGCGGGCCCGGGCGTAGGCCTCGGCGACGTCCGCGGGGCTGGACTCGGGCAGGTCGGCCAGCTTCTCACCGGTGAAGGGGGTGTGGCACGCGGTGCGGCCGCTGCCCGCCAGGCCCCGGGTCAGCCGGGCGACCAGCTCGCCGGTCACCACGTCGGCGGCGGTGCGGGCGTCGGCGGGGGCGGTGGCGACCGGGTTACCGCCGGCCGCCGCGGGGGCCGCGGGGGCGTCAGGGGCTGCGGGAGCGTCGGGGCCGGTGCCCGTCGTCTGCGCCGCCCTGGTGGCGGCGGTACCTGGCGAATCCGTCATACCGGGGAGGGTACGGCGTGGGAAACCTGCTGTGTACCCGTCGGTAACCACTTTTCACGGAATCCGCCAGTGATCACTGGCACAGATCGTACGCGCATACGGACGGCGGCCCGGAGGACGGCCGGAGCTTCTGGGACGTCCGGGGTCGTCCGGGCCGGGCGCGGCCTCAGCCGGTGGCGCGGTAGGTGTCGGCGATCGCGTCGAAGACGCGGTCGATGTCGTCCTTCCGGCTCTCCGGACCCCTGACCAGCACCGAGTGGTAGCGGCCGTCGACGATGACCGCCCGGTCGCACATGTAGGTGCTGTCCGCGCCCTCGCGCCAGCTGAACCGGCCCTCGGCCATCACCGTCCGGCCCACCTGTATCCGCCGCATCCCGGAGTTGGTCGCCCAGTCCGCGGCGCGGTAGGCGTCCAGCTCCCGCTGGTCGTCGGTGAGGTACGCCATCACGTCCGAGCCGTACTTCTCGGTGGTGTCCCGGCCGGGCACCACGACGATCTCGAGATCCCCGTGCGTGAAGACCGTCCGCCCCCGGCCGTCCGGCCCCGCCCGCCGAGCGCCCTCGGGGAGCGCGATCTGGAAGTCGGCCGCGTCCTTGTGCAGGACGTAGCCGTCGAGCCCCTCCACCGGGTCGCCGGCCTGCGGCCGCTCGCTGCCGGGCGCCTCCGAGGCCCCGGGCCCGCCGGACTCCCCGCCCTCGGACGCCTCCTCCCGCGGGGCTCCCTCTCGCGGGGCCTCCTCTCGCGGGGCTCCCTCTCGCTGCCGCTCCTCCTGCGGTCGCTCCGGCTGCGCGCCCACGCTGCCGGGCCGCTGGTCGGCGCTGTTCCCGGAGGAGCCCGAACCGCCCTCGGGCATGTACACGGCGGCGTACACCAGCGTCCCGGTCAGCAGCAGGAGGATCAGCCCGACCAGCACCACGCCCAGCCGGCGCGGAGACCCCTGCTTCCGGGCTCGCCGGTGCCGGGCGTGGGTGGCCACCGGGGAACGCTCCGCCCGCTTCCTGCGCACCAGCTCGCCCCGGCGCCTTATGATCGGCAGCCGCCTGGGGTCGGCGGGCGGGCCGGCCTCCAGCGAGAGCGGCGCGGTGACCGTGTGCAGCCCGACCTCGGGCTCGGGCGCGGAGCGGACCAGGGAGCGCAGCCAGCCGCCCAGCTCCTCGAAGTCCGGCCGCTCGGTCGGGTCCTGGCGCAGCAGCGACTCCACGACGGGCCGCAGCGCACCGCACTCCTCGGCGAACGCGGGCGGCTCGGCGCACACCATCTGAACCAGCTCGGCCACCGACTCCTCGGGGTAGGGAGCGTGCCCCTGGACGGCCCGGAACAGCAGCGCGCCCAGACCCCACAGATCGGCCGCCGGGCCGACCGGCGGGGCCAGCCGCCAGTTCTCGTAGACGGGCCCGGCCTGCTCGGGGGCCCAGCGCTCGGTGACGGCGCCGACGATCGCCATCCTGGTCTGGCGGGCGCGTTCGGCGGCGAGCGCGGTGGTGGGACCGCGGTAGCGGTCGCCGTCCTCCCCGCCCCAGCTCCGCGCGGGCGGCCTCTGCCCGCCGTACGGCTCACCGCCGTACGGGTGCGAGGCACCGGGAGCGACCGGGCGCAGGTCCCCGGCCTGCCGGCCGGCCTCGTCCCTGCGCGCCTCGACCTCGGCCCGCGCGGCGGCGGCGCGCGTCCCGGCCCGGTACGCGGCGATGGCGCCGCTGCGCGCGGCGCGTTCGGCGGCCGGGCCGCCCTGCCCGGGCTGCCCGCCGCGGTCGTGGGGGGCGTAGTGGCCGTGCGCCTCGTACTCCCCCGCCCCCCGGTCCTCGTCGGTGCCGGGACCGGCCAGTTGGCGGGGCACACCGCCCGCCGGACCCTGGTCCGCCCCCTGGTAGCCGGGCGGCAGCCCGGGGACGCCGCCGTCCTCGCCCCGCCGGGCCGCGGGCGCGTCGTCCGCACGGCCGTCCGCGTGCCCGTCCGCATGCCCGTCCGCAGAGCCCTCCACGTGGCCGCGCGGCAGCACGCTCGGCGGTGCCGGGAGGGGGTCGTACCCGCACAGCGCCTCCTCCGCCGCGCCGGCGGCCAGCCCGGTGAGCACGGCGCGGCCGTCGTCGCAGACGAGGACGGTGCGGGGGGTGATGTTGCGGTGGACCCAGCCGTGCGCGTGGACCGCGCGCAGGGCGGTGAGCAGGTCGGCGGCCAGTTCGGCCGCCCGGTGGGGGCTCAGCGGGCGCTCGGCGAGCACGGCGGCCAGCGGCCGGGCCGCGACCAGCTCGCTGACGATCCACAGCCCGTCGCCCTCGACGAAGACGTCGAAGACCTGGTCGAGCCGCGGGTGGTCGGGTATCCGGGAGGCGGCCAGCGCGGCCTCCACCGCGCGCCGCACGGCGGGATCGGCCGGGCGCCGCGTGGCACGGCCGGTGCGGTCGTGCCCGTAGCCGTCCCCGCCGACGAACTCGGCCTCGACGACCTCGGGCAGCGGCACCTGGCGGACCAGCACCTCCTGCCCGCTGGCGGTGTCGTACGCGCGGGACTCCACCAGCTCGTACTCGTCGGAAGGCGGACGCGGCAAGCGGTACCGCTCGGCCAGCAGCCGACCCGAGTACTCGTCCACGGCGCCCTCCCCACACGGCCTGATGCCCTACGGTCCGTCAAGACCCGTTCCCACCGGCCGGATCGCGGAAGCGCAGGGTCTGCGTACTATCACGATACGTGCCGGAGCGGCTTCGCGTCGCCCGTCGACCCGGTTGCCCGTCTCAGTCCCGGGGACGGAACGTCCGGAAAGCGGTCTCCCGCACCGTGCGGCACTCCTCGCCGTCCCACTCGTCCGCCTCGCAGGTGATCATGATGGCGTAGCCGTGGGTGCCGTCCACCCGGAAGCCGCGGTTGAGGACGCGCACCCGCTTCCCGCTCTCCACGCGCTCGAACGTCCAGTCCGCGACGGTCGGGTAGCCGCGCCACTCCACGGGTTTGATGGCGATCAGGGAGTAGCCGGTGCTGCTGCCGCGCACGGCGGGTTCCAGGGAGCGCCAGGCGCCCGCCGCGCTGTCCCCGGGGCTGCCGTTGAAGTCGACCTGGACCTTGGGGTAGCCGCCGCCGCGCGGCGCGTACTTGCCGCCGGAGTTGCGGCCCGCTATCCCGGCGCGCTCGTAGCCCTCGGGCATGGCCATCGAGAAGTGGAAGCGGTCGTCGGTGACCGTCTCGTAGCCCTCGGGCAGCCCCTCGCCGCCCTGTCCGCCCTTGCCGCTGCCCTTGCCGCCTTCCTCCTCGCGGCCGTCCTCGCCGGACGGCTCCGCGGAGGGTTCGGCGGACGGCCCGCCGGATCCGCCGTCGCTTCCTCCGCCGTCCTTGCCGTCCTGCTCGTCGCCGCCGCCGTCCTGCCCGGCGGTCGGGGCCGCCGACCGCCCGGATCCGGCCCGCTCGCCGCCGCCCTCGTCGCCCCCGGCGAACGCGACGGCCAGGACGGTGCCGAGCAGGGCCAGCACCACGACGGCGACCACCGCGAGCCCGGCGGGCTGCCGGGCCATACGCGCCGCGCGGGCCACCCGGGCGGGGGCCGCGGTGGTGGCCGCGGCCCCGCCGCCGGCCGCCCCGGGGCCGCCCGCGGCACCCTTCCGGCCCGCCTCGTCCCCGGCCTTCCCCTCCGCGCCGCGCCCGGCCGAGGCGGCGGCCGCGGCGGCGCGTACGGACCGCAGCGCCTCGCGCAGCCGCTCACCGCCCGTGCCGGAGGTGCCGGGCGAGTCGCCCGTGCCGGCCGCACCGGACGCGCCGGTGCCGGCCACCGGGAGCACGGCCGTACGGGTGCCCTCCGGTTCCTTCGCCTCCGCGGCCCCGGCCTGCGGCCCGCGGGCCGCGCGCTCCAGCAGCGCCCGCGCGCCGGGCTCGTCCAGCCGCTTGTCCGGGTCCTTGTCCAGCAGGCCGTGGATGACCGCCTCCAGTGCCCCGGCGCGCTTCGGGGGCTCCAGCGGCTCGGTCATCACCGCGGTCAGGGTGGCGATCGCCGACCCCTTGTCGTACGGCGGGTGGCCCTCCACCGCCGCGTACAGCAGCCCGCCCAGCGACCACAGGTCGGACGGCGGGCCGGGACGCTGACCGCGCGCCCGCTCCGGCGCTATGTAGGAGGGCGCGCCGACCAGCATGCCGGTGGAGGTGAGGGAGGGGTCGCCCTCGATCTGGGCGATGCCGAAGTCGGTGAGGACGACCCGGCCGTCCTCGTCGCCGATCAGGACGTTGGAGGGCTTCACGTCGCGGTGCAGGATGCCCTCGCGGTGGGCGGCGCGCAGCACGTCGAGGATCGCCAGACCCACCTCGGCGGCCCGCCGCGGCTCCAGCGGGCCGTCCTCGCGCAGCACGTCGGCCAGGGAGCGGCCGTCGATCAGCTCCATGACGATCCAGGGGCGGTCGTCCTCGTCGACCACGTCGTAGACGGTGACGGCGCTGCTGCTGCGGATGCGCGCGATGGCCTTGGCCTCGCGCAGTGTGCGGGTGACCAGCCGGCGCTTCTCCTCCTCGTCGATGCTGGAGGGGAAGCGCAGCTCCTTCACCGCGACGGTGCGGCCCAGGACCTCGTCCTCGGCCCGCCACACGGTGCCCATTCCGCCGCGGCCCAGGACGTCGCCCAGCCGGTAACGCCCGCCCAGCAGCCGTCCGGCCTTCTTGCCGCGGCCGTCCACGTCGCTCATGCGTCCCCTCACACTCAGCCCGCCCCAGCAGTGGCCCCATTCTCCCCCACGGGGCGGACCGCGGTGCACTCGGCCGGGGACACACAACCGGAACGGCGGTGCGCGGGCCCGGGGCTGACGCCCCGGCACCCGCGGCGCGGCCGGCGCGCCCGCGCGACGGGCGCGTACCGGCCGCGCGGCGAAGGACGGTGACGGACCGTCACTTCCGCCGGAGCGTCACAGCGGCTGGAGCGGCACGATGTCCGGCGCGCCCAGGCGTGCGGCGTCGGCGGTCTGGTCGTCGGGCTGGAGCTGGGACTCCCGCTCGGCCTCGACCCGCTTCTCGTAGTGCTCCACCTCGCGGTCGATCTGGCCGGCGTCCCAGCCGAGCACCGGCGCCATCAGCTCGGCGCACTCCCGCGCACTGCGCGTGCCGCGGTCGAAGGTCTCGATGGAGATGCGGGTACGGCGGGTGAGGACGTCGTCCAGGTGGCGCGCGCCCTCGTGCGTGCAGGCGTACACCACCTCCGCCCTGAGGTAGTCGTCCGCCCACGGCAGCGGCTCGCCCAGGCTCGGGTCCTCGGCGATCAGCTCCAGCACCTCGTCGGTCAGCGAGCCGTACCGGCCCAGCAGGTGCTCCACGCGCGCCACGTGCAGCCCGGTGCGGGCGGCGATGCGGGCGCGGGCGTTCCACATCGCGTGGTAGCCCTCGGCACCGACCAGCGGCACCTCCTCCGTGGTGCACTCGGCGACGCGGTGGTCGAGCCCGTGGACGGCCTCGTCGACCGCGTCCTTGGCCATCACCCGGTACGTCGTGTACTTGCCGCCCGCGACGACCACCAGGCCCGGCACCGGGTGGGCGACGGTGTGCTCGCGCGAGAGCTTGCTGGTGGCGTCCGACTCCCCGGCCAGCAGCGGGCGCAGCCCGGCGTACACGCCCTCCACGTCGTCGCGCGTGAGCGGCACGGCCAGCACCGAGTTGACGTGGTCGAGCAGGTAGTCGATGTCGGCGCTGGAGGCCGCCGGGTGGGCCTTGTCCAGGTCCCAGTCGGTGTCGGTGGTGCCGATGATCCAGTGCCGGCCCCAGGGGATGACGAACAGCACGCTCTTCTCGGTGCGCAGGATCAGCCCGGTGGTGGAGTGGATGCGGTCGCGGGGCACCACCAGGTGGATGCCCTTGGAGGCGCGGACGTGGAACTGGCCGCGCTCGGCGGTCAGCCGCTGGGTGTCGTCGGTCCACACACCGGTGGCGTTGACGACCTGTTTGGCCCGGATCTCGTACTCGCCGCCCTGCTCCAGGTCCTGCACCCGGGCGCCGACCACCCGCTCGCCCTCGCGCAGGAAGCCCACCACGCGGGCCCGGTTGGCGGCGTGGGCCCCGTAGGCGGCGGCGGTGCGCACCAGGGCGGCGACGTAGCGGGCGTCGTCCATCTGCGCGTCGTAGTACTGCAGGGCTCCCACCAGCGCGTCCTTGCGCAGGGCGGGCGCCACCCGCAGGGCCTGGCGGCGCGTCAGGTGCCGGTGGTGGGGCAGGCCGCGGCCGCGTCCGGAGGCCGTGGCGAGCACGTCGTACAGCGCCACGCCGGAGCCCGCGTACAGCCGCTCCCAGCCCCGGTGCCGCAGCGGATAGAGGAAGGGGACGGGCTTGACCAGGTGGGGGGCGATCCGCTGGAGCAGCAGCCCGCGCTCCTTGAGCGCCTCGCGCACCAGCGCGAAGTCCAGCATCTCCAGATAGCGCAGCCCGCCGTGGATGAGCTTGCTGGAGCGGCTGGAGGTGCCCGATGCCCAGTCCCGCGCCTCGACGATGCCCGTCGACAGGCCGCGGGTCACCGCGTCCAGGACGGTGCCGGCGCCGACCACCCCGCCGCCGACGACCAGTATGTCCAGCTCGCGCTCCGACATGCGGGCGAGCGCCTCGGCCCGCTCGGCCGGTCCCAGTGCCGCTGTCCTCACCACTGCCTCCCTGATATGCCGATGCCCCGGTCGATTGCCCGTCCGTACCTGCCCTGGCCCCTACCCGTTCGTCCGCCGATCGCACGACTTCGACCCGGGCGGACACCGCTCCGCACGCAATCCACCATATCTGTCATATATGCGCTTAACCTGACATCGCCCCACAAGCCAGCCAGCCCCACGAGTCCGTCGACAGGGGAAGGGACGCCGCCTCATGCCCGCAGATCTCGCCGTCCTCGGTCTGGGTCATCTGGGTCTTCCCGCGGCCCAGGCCGCCACGGCCGCCGGTATCCGCACCATCGGCTACGACCCCGACGAGAACGCCGTGCGCGAGCTGGGCGCGGGGCGCCCGCCGGCGGACGGCGGGCTGTCGGCGGCCGAGGTGCGCCGGATGGCCTCGGCCGGCTTCCGCGCCACCTCGGACCCCTCCGTGCTGGGCCGGGTCCGCACCGCCCTGATCTGCGCCCCCACCCCGCAGGGCGAGGGCCGCGCCCCGGACCTGGGCGCGGTACGGGCGGCGGCGCTCACCCTCGGCGAGCGGCTGCGCCCGCGGACCACGGTCGTGGTGGAGTCCGCCGTCCACCCCGGCGGCACCGAGGAGTACGTCGCCCCGCTGCTGGAGAAGGCCTCGGGGCTGCGGGCCGGACACGACTTCCACCTCGCCTGCGCCCCCTCCCGCCTCGACCCCGGCAACCGCTCCCACGGCTACTCCAACACCCCGCGGGTGATCGGCGGACTGACCCCGGCCTGCACGGAGGCCGCCGCCGCCTTCTACGGGCGGCTGGTCGAGAAGGTGGTGCGGGCCCGCGGCCTGCGCGAGGCCGAGACGACGGCGGTCCTGGAGACCAACTTCCGGCACGTGAACATCGCCCTGGTCAACGAGATGGCCGTGCTCTGCCACGACCTCGGCGTGGACCTGTGGGACGTGATCCGCTGCGCGGAGACCAAGCCGTTCGGCTTCCACGCCTTCCGGCCGGGTCCGGGCGTGGGCGGCCACGGCATCCCCGTCGACCCCGCCTGCCTGGACCGCGGCGGGCGCACCCCGGGCTATCCGCTGCGCCTGGTCGAGGTCGCCCAGGAGGCCAACGCCCGGATGCCGCGCTACGTGGCCCAGCGCGCGGCGACCCTGCTCAACGAGCACGGCAAGTCGGCCCGCGGCGCCCGCGTCCTGCTGCTGGGCGTCACCTACAAGCCCGACCTCGCCGACCGGACCGGCTCCCCCGCCCCCGAGATCGCCCTGCGGCTGATGGAGCTGGGCGCGCAGATCGGCTACCACGACCCGCACGTGCCGCAGTGGCGGGTGGCGGGCCGCCCCGTCCCGCGCGCCGACTCCCTCTACGAGGCCGCCGCCGCGGCCGACCTCACCCTGCTCCTCCAGCACCACCGCGTCTACGACCTGCAGAGCCTGTCGGCCAAGGCCCAGCTCCTGCTCGACACCCGCGGCGCCAGCCCCACGGGGGCGGCCCACCGGCTGTGACGCGGGCGCCCGCCGCGTCCGGTGCGCCCGTGTGCCGCAAGGGGCCGGGCCCGGCGGACTGTCCGTCCGCCGGGCCCGGCCCCTTGCCGCCGTGCGGCTTCCGCCGTACGGGCGCCCGCGCTCAGCGGGAGACCGTGACCTCCACCCGCTGGAACTCCTTGAGCTCCGAGTAGCCCGTGGTGGCCATGGCCCGGCGCAGGGCGCCGAAGAAGTTCATGTGGCCCTCGGGGCTGTGCGAGGGGCCGAGCAGGATCTCCTCGGTGGTGCCGACCGTGCCGAGGTTGACGCGCCTGCCGCGCGGCACGTCCTCGTGGACGGCCTCCATGCCCCAGTGGTGCCCGTGGCCGGGCGCGTCGGTGGCGCGGGCCAGCGGGGAGCCCATCATCACCGCGTCCGCGCCGCAGGCGATGGCCTTGGGCAGGTCGCCGGACCAGCCCACGCCGCCGTCGGCGATGACGTGGACGTACCGGCCGCCGGACTCGTCCAGGTAGTCGCGGCGGGCCGCCGCCACGTCGGCGACGGCGGTGGCCATCGGCACCTGGATGCCCAGCACGTTGCGGGTGGTGTGCGCGGCGCCGCCGCCGAAGCCGACGAGCACGCCGGCCGCACCGGTGCGCATCAGGTGCAGCGCGGCGGTGTACGTGGCGCAGCCGCCGACGATGACGGGGACGTCGAGCTCGTAGATGAACTGCTTGAGGTTGAGCGGCTCGGCCGCCGAGGAGACGTGCTCGGCGGAGACGGTGGTGCCGCGGATGACGAAGATGTCCACGCCCGCGTCCACGACCGCCTTGGAGAACTGCGCGGTGCGCTGCGGCGACAGCGCGGCGGCCGTCACCACGCCGGAGTCGCGCACCTCCTTGATCCGCCGCCCGATCAGCTCCTCCCTGATGGGGGCGGAGTAGATCTCCTGGAGCCGGCGGGTGGCCGCGGCGTCCTCCATCTCGGCGATCTCGTGGAGCAGCGGCTCGGGGTCCTCGTAACGCGTCCACAGGCCTTCGAGGTTGAGCACCCCCAGGCCGCCCAGCTCGCCGATGCGGATCGCGGTGCGCGGCGAGACGACCGAATCCATCGGGGCGGCCAGGAACGGCAGCTCGAAGCGGTAGGCGTCGATCTGCCAGGCGATCGAGACCTCCTTCGGGTCCCGCGTGCGGCGGCTGGGCACCACCGCGATGTCGTCGAAGGCGTACGCCCGCCTCCCGCGCTTGCCGCGGCCGATCTCGATCTCAGTCACGTGCTGTGCCCTTCCTACGGTCTACGCCCCCAGTATCCCCGAGCGGGACACCGGGGGCGCGCACCGGGGGCGCCTGCCGTCTCAGCGCCGGGAGTAGTTCGGCGCCTCGGTCGTCATCTGGACGTCGTGCGGGTGGCTCTCCTTGAGCCCGGCCGCGGTGATGCGCACGAAGCGGCCCCTGGCCTTCAGCTCCGGCACCGTCCGGCCGCCGACGTAGAACATCGACTGCCGCAGGCCGCCGACGAGCTGGTGCACCACCGCGCCCAGCGGGCCGCGGTAGGGGACCTGGCCCTCGACGCCCTCGGGGACGAGCTTGTCGTCGGCGGCGACCGCCTCCTGGAAGTAGCGGTCCTTGGAGTAGGACTTGGCCTGGCCGCGCGACTGCATCGCGCCCAGCGAGCCCATGCCGCGGTAGGACTTGAACTGCTTGCCGTTGATGAACAGCAGCTCGCCCGGCGACTCCTCGCAGCCCGCCAGCAGGCTGCCGAGCATCACGGTGTCGGCGCCGGCGACCAGGGCCTTGGCGATGTCGCCGCTGTACTGCAGCCCGCCGTCGCCGATGACCGGGACACCGCTCTCCCTCGCGGCGAGCGCGGCCTCGTAGATCGCGGTGACCTGCGGGACGCCGATGCCGGCGACGACGCGGGTGGTGCAGATCGAGCCCGGTCCGACACCGACCTTGACGCCGTCGGCGCCGGAGTCGATCAGCGCCCGGGCCCCGTCGCGGGTGGCGACGTTGCCGCCGACCACGTCGACCGAGGAGTTGGACTTGATCTTGGCGACCATCTCGCCGACCAGCTTCGAGTGGCCGTGCGCGGTGTCCACGACGATGAAGTCGGCGCCCGCCTCGATCAGCGCCTGGGCCCGCTCGAAGGCGTCGCCGGCCACGCCGACCGCCGCGCCGACGATGAGGCGGCCCTCGGAGTCCTTGGCGGCGTTGGGGTACTTCTCCGCCTTGACGAAGTCCTTGACGGTGATCAGGCCCTTGAGCACGCCCTCGTCGTCGACCAGCGGCAGCTTCTCGATCTTGTGGCGGCGCAGCAGCTCCATGGCGTCCGCGCGCGAGATGCCCACCTTGCCGGTGACCAGCGGCATCGGCGTCATCACCTCGCGGACCTCGCGGCTGCGGTCGGTCTCGAAGGCCATGTCGCGGTTGGTGACGATGCCCAGCAGCTTGCCGGAGGCGTCGGTGACCGGCACGCCGCTGATGCGGAAGCGGCCGCACAGCTCGTCGGCCTCGCGCAGCGTGGCGTCGGGGCGGATGGTGATCGGGTCGGTGACCATGCCGGACTCCGACCGCTTGACCTGGTCGACCTGGTCGGCCTGGTCCTCGATCGACAGGTTGCGGTGCAGCACGCCGACGCCGCCCTGCCGGGCCATGGCGATCGCCATGCGGGCCTCGGTGACCTTGTCCATCGCCGCGGAGATCAGCGGGATGTTCACCCTGACGTTGCGCGAGACGTACGAGGAGGTGTCGATGTCCTGCGGGGCCATGTCCGACTCGCCCGGCAGCAGCAGCACGTCGTCGTAGGTCAGCCCGAGTGCGGCGAACTTCGCGGGAACCCCGTCAGCACTGCCGGCGCTGCCCGCACTGCCGACGTTGTCCGTCATGACGCCTTCCATGGCACCTTCCCCAATACTCTTGCCCGGCGCGGACGTCCATGCTAACGGGCCCGGAAGGGGCGCCGTACCGCCCGCGGGTCCGCCGGCGGGATCGCCGCCGGACCGCTCGCCGGATGGCCGTGAACGGCCCCGGATCACTGCTCCGCGAGAGCGCGCAGCCGCGACAGGGCTCGATGCTGGGCAACGCGTACGGCCCCCGGGGACATTCCGAGCATCTGCCCGGTCTCCTCGGCGGTGAGCCCGACCGCCACCCGCAGCAGCACCAGTTCGCGCTGGTGCTCGGGAAGGTTGGCCAGCAGCTTCCTGGCCCACTCCGCGTCGCTGCTCAGCAGGGCCCGCTCCTCCGGCCCGAGCGAGTCGTCGGGCCGCTCGGGCATCTCGTCCGAGGGCACCGCCGTACTGCCCGGTCCGCGCATGGCGGCCCGCTGGAGATCGGCGACCTTGTGCTGGGCGATGGCGACCACGAACGCCTCGAAGGGCTTGCCGGTGTCGCGGTAGCGCGGCAGTGCGCACAGCACCGCCAGGCAGACCTCCTGGGCCAGGTCGTCCACGAAGTGCCGGGCGTCCCCGGGCAGCCGGGTCAGCCGGGTCCTGCAGTAGCGCAGGGCGAGGGGGTGGACGCGGGCGAGGAGGTCGTGGGTGGCGCGCTCGTCGCCCTCCACCGCGCGCTGGACGAGGGCACCGATCTCGCCGCGGCCGTCGGCCGCGGATGGCGTCTCGTCGTCACGCATCGGTCCATGGTGCACCCGGCCCGCCCGTTCGGCCGCACCCCGTCCGTGGTTGTGCACTGAAGCGTTATGGGCAGGGGCACTCGCTGTCACGTCCCGCGCCCTCCCCTCACGCCTGGCCGTCACGTCCCCGAGGAACTCCATACATCCAGGATGCGGCACACCGGAGATTACGGCACCGGACCGTCTCCGGAAGGCCCCGCCTCCCGGTGCTCCGGGACCGGCGGGACCCTTCCGGGCACACGGCACACGGCACACGGCACGCGGCGCGGCGCGCTCGGCACGTACGGCCGGCCGCGGACGGGGGAGCGCGCCGGCTCACCGCGCCGGCGCCGTCGGGTGTCCGCGGTCCGGTCGGACGCCGGACCGGCGGACGGACCGGCGGCGAAGCCGCCCCCGCCGGGGCTAGCGGACGAGGCCCCAGCGGAAGCCGAGCGCCACGGCGTGCGCGCGGTCGGAGGCGCCGAGCTTCTTGAACAGCCGCCGCGCATGGGTCTTCACCGTGTCCTCGGACAGGAACAGCTCGCGTCCGATCTCGGCGTTGGAGCGGCCGTGGCTCATGCCCTCCAGTACCTGGATCTCACGGGCCGTGAGCGTCGGCGCGGCGCCCATCTCGGCCGAGCGCAGCCGCCGCGGCGCGAGCCGCCAGGTGGGGTCGGCCAGTGCCTGGGTGACCGTGGCCCGCAGCTCGGCGCGCGAGGCGTCCTTGTGCAGATAGCCGCGGGCGCCGGCGGCGACGGCGAGCGCGACGCCGTCCAGGTCCTCCGCCACGGTCAGCATGATGATGCGGGCGCCGGGGTCGGCCGACAGCAGGCGCCGTACGGTCTCGACACCGCCCAGGCCGGGCATCCGGACGTCCATGAGGATGAGGTCGGATCGGTCGGCGCCCCAGCGGCGGAGGACTTCCTCGCCGTTGGCAGCCGTCGTCACACGTTCCACGCCGGGCACGGTCGCGACCGCGCGGCGCAGCGCCTCTCGGGCAAGCGGGGAGTCGTCGCAGACGAGGACGGAAGTCATGATCGCCCTCCGCAGCTCATGCGCATCACCTTAGGCCTCCAGGGCTGGTACGAATCGTCACCTGTGCGGTTGACCGCCCCGGACATCCGTCCGGCACTTGTCTGTGTCAACCGCCTCCGCACACTCAACGACGGTCACCCGAAAGAGTTACGGTCTTCGGCGCCCGCTTTCAACACCCTACGTGATGGGGTCGACACGGAGGGGGTATCCCGCGCAGATCAGCAGCCGTGTCGTCATTTGCCCTGTTTGGCGGGTTTTCTTTTTATTACTCGCGTATGTCCCGAAAATCTCGAAGATGCATATTTACATCTACTCATACCGTGGATGTACGGTCGTGACTGTTCTCGACTGGTTCACCAGCATCAGTTCGCTTCGAGAGGACAAGCCATGGCAGATTTCTCCCGCCTTCCGGGTCCCAACGCCGATCTGTGGGACTGGCAGCTGCTGGCCGCCTGTCGAGGAGTCGACAGCTCGCTGTTCTTCCACCCCGAAGGGGAGCGCGGAGCGGCCCGCAGCGCACGCGAGGCGTCCGCCAAGGAGGTGTGCATGCGCTGCCCGGTCCGGGCGGAGTGCGCCGCACACGCGCTCACCGTGCGTGAGCCGTACGGGGTGTGGGGCGGGCTGACCGAGGACGAGCGCGAGGAGCTCATGGGCCGGGCCCGCACCAGGCTGGTCGGCGCGGCCGGGGCGTAGGGCCGCTCTCCGCGCGCCCTTCGGCCGCTCCCCCGGCGCCCCGTGGGCCCGGACGCCGGACGCGCCGGGTGCCGGACGCGGCCCGCGTCAGCGGCGGGCCGCGTCCGACAGCCGGTCGAGCATGGCGGCGACCGCAGGCACCCGGGCGAGGTCCGGCAGGGTCAGCGCCGCCACCTCGCGCCGTACCTCCGGGCTGATGCCCACCGTCCGCACGCCCCGGGGGCGTACCGACTCCACCGCCAGCCCCGGCAGCACGGCCACGCCCAGACCCGCCCCCACCAGCCCCACCACGGCCGGGTAGTCGTCGGTGGCGAAGTCGATCCGCGGCGTGAAGCCCGCGCTCTCGCACACCTCCACCAGATGGCCGCGGCAGCGCGGGCAGCCCGCGATCCAGGGCTCCCGGGCCAGCTCCGCGAGCCCCACTTCCTCCCCCGCCTCCGCCGCCCGCGCCAGGCGGTGGTCCTGCGGGACCAGGACCACCAGCCGCTCGGTCAGCAGCGGCCGCACCACCAGGTCGTCCCACTCCGGATCGCCCTCCACCGGCCCGGCGGCGTCCGGGTAGCGGTAGGCGAGGGCGATGTCGCACTCGCCCTCGCGGAGCGCCTCCACCGAACGCGGCGGCTGCGCCTCGACCAGCGACACCCGGGCGCCGGGGTGCTGCGCGCGCATCGCGGCGACGGCCGCGGGCACGATCGCGGAGCTGGCGCTGGGGAAGGACACCAACCGGACCCGGCCCGCCCGCAGCCCGGCGATGGCGGCCACCTCCTCCTCGGCGGCGGCCAGCCCGGCCAGGATGCCCGCCGCGTGCCGGACCAGCGCCTCACCGGCCTCGGTGAGCCGCGTCTCGCGGCCGGCGCGCACCAGCAGCGGGGTGCCCGCGGTCTGCTCCAGGGCCTTCATCTGCTGGCTGACGGCGGGCTGTGTGCAGCCCAGCGCGCGGGCGGCGGCCGAGAGCGAACCGGTGCGGGCCACCGCGCGCAGCACACGGAGATGGCGTGCCTCGATCACTCCCCCACCATAAGCGCCCCCGGCGCGGGACCGCGGTGTCCGTTCGCGCCCCTTGAAGGCGCCCTTCTAGTCTGCGCGGCATGCGGCTTCTCTCCGTGAACCTCGCCCGCCCCCGCTCCGTCGGCTACACCAACGCCCCGGGCGGCCTCACCGGCATCGACAAGCGCCCGGCCGACGGCCCGGTCGCCGTGACCGCCCCCGGCTCCGGCGGCGGCAGCGGACTCGCCGGGGACGTCATCGGCGACCCGCTCTTCCACGGCGGCGACGACCAGGCGGTGTACGCCTACGCCCGGGAGGACCTGGACGGCTGGGAGGAGGTCCTCGGCCGCGAACTGCCCAACGGGGTCTTCGGCGAGAACCTCACCACCGCCGGCGCCGACGTCAGCGGAGCGCTGATCGGCGAGCGCTGGCGGATCGGGCCGGACACGGTGCTGGAGGTCTCCTGCGCGCGCACCCCCTGCCGCACCTTCGCCGGCCGGCTGGGGGAGATGGGCGTCCTGCCGTCGGAGCGGGGGGCGGGGTGGATGAAGGCTTTCACTCGGGCCGCCGCGCCGGGGGCGTACCTGCGGGTGGCCGAGCCCGGCGAGATCCGCGCCGGGGACCGGATCGAGATCCTGCACCGGCCGGACCACGAGGTGACCGTCTCCCTCCTCTTCCGCGCCCTGACCACCGAGCGGTCACTGCTGCCCCGCGTCCTGGACGCCGGCGACGCGCTGGCCGCCGCCGCCCGCGAGGAGGCGCTGGAGTACACCGCGAAGTACGCCTCCTGACGCATCCGGCACGCGGCCCGTCGGCCCCGGCCGGATAGCGTGCCCGTATGACGACTGCACTGATCACAGGGGCCACGGCCGGGATCGGCGCCGCCTTCGCCCGGCGGCTGGCACGCGACGGGCACAACGTGGTGCTGGTCGCCCGGGACACCGAGCGGCTGCGGCGGCACGCCACCGAACTGCACGACCGGCACGGCGTCGAGGCGTCCATAATCACCGCCGACCTGGCCACCGACGAGGGCATCGAGGCGGTCGAGGAGCGGCTCGGCGACCGGAAGCACCCGGTGGACCTGCTGGTCAACAACGCCGGCTTCGGCAACAGGGGCCGCTATCTGGAGGTGCCGATGGCGGACGAGCTGCGCATGCTCAAGGTGCACTGCGAGGCCGTGCTGCGGCTGACCTCGGCCGCCGCGGAGAGCATGCGCGAGCGGGGCCGCGGCGGCATCGTCAACGTGGCCTCGGTGGCGGCCTTCGTGCCGCGCGGCACCTACGGCGCGTCCAAGGCGTGGGTCGTGCAGTTCACCCAGGGGGCGGCACGGGACCTGGGACCGACGGGGGTGCGGCTGATGGCGCTGTGCCCGGGTTTCGTGCGCACCGAGTTCCACCGGCGCGCGGGGATGTCGGCGGAGAGCGTGCCGGGCTGGATGTGGCTGAACGCCGACCGGGTGGTGGACGCGGCCCTGGACGACCTGGCCAGGGGGAAGACGCTGTCCGTCCCGGACCCGCGCTACAAGGCGCTGCTGGGCCTGGCCCGGCTGGCGCCGCGCGGCCTGGTCTCGCGTGCCTCCTCCACCACCGGGCGCTTCAGCCCGAGGTGACGGACGCACCGCCGCTCTTACGGCCCCTCCCCTCCGTCCCGTCCGTCCTGTCCGTCCCGTTCCCCCTCCCCCTCCTTCCCCGCTTCCGCGCGGGGACGCGACGAGGCCCGGCCCCCCTGTGCCGGGGAGCCGGGCCTCGTCGTGTCGGCGGGACGTACCGCGGTGGCCCGTGCCTCAGTGGGCGTGGCCGTGACCGCCCGCGGCGGCCTCCGGCTCCTCCTCGGCCGGCTTCTCGACGACCAGGGTCTCGGTCGTCAGCAGCAGCGACGCGATGGAGGCGGCGTTCTCCAGGGCGGAACGGGTGACCTTGACCGGGTCGATGACGCCGGCCTTGACCAGGTCGACGTACTCGCCGGTCGCGGCGTTGAAGCCGTGGCCCTTCTCCATCTCGGCGACCTTGGAGGTGATGACGTAGCCCTCCAGGCCGGCGTTCTCGGCGATCCAGCGCATCGGCTCGACCAGGGCCCGGCGGACGACCGCGACACCGGTGGCCTCGTCGCCGTCCTTGTCCAGACCGCCCTCCAGCACCTTGGAGGCGTGGACCAGCGCGGAGCCGCCACCGGAGACGATGCCCTCCTCGACCGCGGCGCGGGTCGCGGAGATGGCGTCCTCCAGACGGTGCTTCTTCTCCTTGAGCTCGACCTCGGTGGCCGCGCCCACGCGGATCACGCACACGCCGCCGGCCAGCTTCGCGAGGCGCTCCTGGAGCTTCTCGCGGTCCCAGTCGGAGTCGGTGGTCTCGATCTCGGCCTTGATCTGCGCGACGCGGGCCTGCACGCCCTCGGCCTTGCCGCCGCCGTCGACGATGGTGGTGTCGTCCTTGGTGACGGTCACGCGGCGGGCGGTGCCCAGCACGTCCAGACCGGCCTGGTCGAGCTTGAGGCCGACCTCCTCGGCGATGACGGTGGCGCCGGTCAGCGTCGCCATGTCTCCGAGCATCGCCTTGCGGCGGTCGCCGAAGCCCGGGGCCTTGACGGCCACGGCGTTGAAGGTGCCGCGGATCTTGTTGACCACCAGGGTCGACAGGGCCTCGCCCTCGACGTCCTCGGCGATGATCAGCAGCGGCTTGGAGCTGTTGGACTGGATGATCTTCTCCAGCAGGGGCAGCAGGTCCGCGATGGCGGAGATCTTGCCCTGGTGGATCAGGATGTAGGGGTCGTCGAGGACGGCCTCCATGCGCTCCTGGTCGGTGACCATGTAGGGCGACAGGTAGCCCTTGTCGAAGGCCATGCCCTCGGTGAAGTCCAGCTCCAGACCGAAGGTGTTGGACTCCTCGACGGTGATGACGCCGTCCTTGCCGACCTTGTCCATCGCCTCGGCGATCAGCTCGCCGACCTGCTTGTCCTGGGCGGACAGCGCGGCCACGGCGGCGATGTCGGACTTCTCGTCGATCGGGCGGGCGGTGGCCAGCAGGTCGTCGGAGACGGCCTTGACCGCGGCGTCGATGCCCTTCTTCAGGGCGGCCGGGGAGGCGCCGGCGGCGACGTTGCGCAGGCCCTCGCGGACCAGCGCCTGGGCCAGCACGGTGGCGGTGGTGGTGCCGTCACCCGCGATGTCGTTGGTCTTGGTCGCCACCTCCTTGACGAGCTGGGCGCCCAGGTTCTCGTACGGGTCCTCGACCTCGACCTCGCGGGCGATGGTGACACCGTCGTTGGTGATGGTCGGGGCGCCGAACTTCTTGTCGATGACGACGTTGCGGCCCTTGGGGCCGATCGTCACCTTCACGGTGTCGGCGAGCTTGTTGACACCGCGCTCGAGGGCGCGACGGGCGTCCTCGTCGAACTTCAGGATCTTCGCCATGGTTGCTTGGGTCCTCTCGGAATCCTCGTCAAAGGAGCCGCGCCCCGGCCCCGGACGTCTCGGACGCGGGTACCAGGGCGCGGATCACAGGCAGTCTTCGCGGTGGCTTACTTCTCGATGATCGCGAGAACGTCGCGCGCCGAGAGGACGAGGTACTCCTCGTTGTTGTACTTCACCTCGGTGCCGCCGTACTTGCTGTACAGCACGATGTCGCCGACCTTGACGTCGAGCGGCAGACGGTTGCCGTCCTCGAAGCGACCCGGGCCGACGGCGAGGACGGTGCCCTCCTGGGGCTTCTCCTTCGCCGTGTCCGGGATGACCAGGCCGGAGGCCGTGGTCTGCTCGGCGTCGAGCGGCTGGACCACGATGCGGTCCTCGAGCGGCTTGATGGCAACCTTGGAGCTAGTGGCGGTCGTCACGATCCGACCTCCCCCTTCGGAGATCTCAGCGGGGTTTGGATGTCTGGGGTGGCGACCTGGTAGATCCGTCGTCGCGGGTGCCGGATCTGCCCGTCGCTTGGATTGGCACTCTCCATGGGGGAGTGCCAATGCCGAGACTATGCGGGCGTTAGCACTCAGTCAACCGGAGTGCCAGCGCACGGCGCGTTGCGCGCCGGTGCGCCGGTTCGCTGACCCCGTACCGCGTCACAGGTGCCCGCCCGTCAAGGAGTACCGCCGATGACCGCAGAGCCCCTGCCCGACTGGTTCTGCCCGGCGGCTGGACCGGCTGCCGCCGGACGCACCGCGTTTCGAACTGATCGACGGAGCCCTTGTGATGGTGTCCCCGCGGACCTCGTTCCACAGCCGAGTGATGCGGAGGCCGGCCACCGGCATCCACCGCGGCAAGCTCGTCGTCCCCGTGCCCTTCCCCATGGAGATCGACCTCACCACGCTGTTCACCCGCTGAGGACGGCCGCTGCGATGATGGGCCGGTGCACGCTCCGACCGACGACGATCTCGGCGACCCCGTCTCCGTCTTCCACCGCCTGCTGACCGACGAGGGGCAGGCCCTGCTGGCGGAGCTGCGGTCCTACGACCCCGGGCGGGAGTTGGCCGTCGCCACCAGGCTGCGCCGCCGCCACCCGGCCGAGCTGGTCTCGGCGGCCATCGCCCAGGCCCGGCTGCGGCAGCGGGCGGCCGCGAAGTTCGGGGCCGGGGACGCGGCACGGATGTACTTCACCCCCGACGGCGTGGAGCAGGCCACCCGCGCCAGTGTGGCCGCGTACCGCGCCGGGCGCTTCGCCGCCCTCGGGGCGCGGCGCCTGGCCGACCTGTGCTGCGGCAACGGCGGCGACGCCATCGCGCTGGCCCGCGCCGGGATCGAGGTCCTGGCCGTCGACCGCTCCCCGCTGGCCTGCGCCGTCGCCCGCGCCAACGCCGGGGCGCTGGGCCTGTCCGACCGCATCGAGGTGCGCTGCGCGGACGTGACGGAGGTGGATACGTCCGGCTTCGACGCCGTCTTCGCCGATCCGGCCCGCCGCGGCGGGCGCGGCCGGATCTTCGACCCCGAGGCGTACTCGCCGCCGCTGTCCTGGGCGGTGGAGGCCGCCCGGCGCGCCCCGCTCGCCGCGCTGAAGGTGGCTCCCGGCATTCCGCACGAGGCGGTACCGCCGGACGCGGCGGCCGAGTGGATCTCCGACGGCGGGGACGTGAAGGAGGCCGTGCTGTGGTTCGGCGCCGCCTCGCGCGGGGCGCCCCGGGTGCGCGCCACCCTGCTGCCCGGTCCCCGCACCCTGGACTCCGGCGGCCCGGCGGGCGCCCCCGGCACCGGCCCGGTCGGCCGCTACCTCTACGAACCGGACGGCGCGGTGATCCGCGCGCACCTGGTCGCGGAGGTGGCCGCGCGGGTCGGCGGACGCCTGATCGACCCGACCATCGCCTACGTCACCTCCGACGAGCACCGTCCGACGCCGTACGCGGCCGCGTACGAGATCACCGACACCCTCCCCTTCAACGTCAAGCGGCTGAAGGCGCTGCTGCGCGAGCGCGGTGTCGGGACGCTGACGGTCAAGAAGCGCGGCTCGGCGGTCGAACCGGAGGAGCTGCGCCGGAAGGTGAAGCCGTCCGGCCCGAACGCGGCCACGGTCTTCCTCACCCGCGTCGCGGGCGCCCCGACGATGCTCCTGGGCCACCCGATCCGCTGAGAGAGCACCCGTACGGGTGACGGTCACGCGTTCCCGGGGCTCCGCCGCGATGCCGGAAGCCGCCACGTCGAGCACCGGATGCGGACGGCGCTCCCGTGCCTCCGCGGCGGCCCGCGCGATCAGCAGCGCGCCGATCCCGTGGCCGCGGGCCCGCGGGGCGGCGAGCGACGGCGGCGTGAGCCATGCCTCCGGGTGATCGGGCCGGTCGAGCGGACAGCCGTCGCGCTCATGAACCTCCCGCGGCGTCCGCGCTCTCGAAGCGCCAGCGGTGGACCGGGCGGTGGAGCAACTCCTCGGGAGGCGAGGGCAGTTCGGGGAGCTCGGCGTCGTACGGGGCGTCCCACCAGGTGATGACCAGGACCCGGTCGGCCGGGGCGGTGAACGTCTCACGGCGTAGGGGGACGGGGTCGAGGCGCCGGGCGCGGACCCACTCCAGCAGCTCGGCTCCCCGGCCGTCCGCCGCGCGGGCCTCCCACATCAGCGCGACGGTCATGAGTAGAGGTTCTCCGCGCTCGTCTCGTGCACACGGTCGTGCGTGTGGCCGTGCGCGTGCGAGGCGCCCGGTACGTGCGGTTCGGTGACCGGCAGGGAGGAGTCGGCCGGCAGGTCCCAGTCGGAGGGCGCCCGGTCGCGGGAGACCATCTCGGCGCCCAGGGCCGCGACCATCGCGCCGTTGTCGGTGCACAGCTTCGGGCGCGGCACCCGCAGGGTGATCCCGGCCGCCTCGCAGCGCGCCTCGGCCATCGCGCGCAGCCGCGAGTTGGCCGCGACGCCGCCGCCGATCATCAGGTGGTCCACACCCTCGTCCCGGCAGGCGCGTACGGCCTTGCGGGTCAGCACGTCGACGACCGCCTCCTGGAAGGACGCGGCGACATCGGCGACCGGCACCTCCTCGCCCGCGTTCCGCTTCGCCTCGATCCAGCGGGCGACGGCGGTCTTCAGACCGGAGAAGGAGAAGTCGTAGGGCGCGTCGCGCGGGCCGGTCAGCCCGCGCGGGAAGGCGATGGCGTCCGGATCGCCCTCGCGGGCGTAGCGGTCGATGACCGGTCCGCCGGGGAAGCCGAGGTTCAGCACCCGGGCGACCTTGTCGAACGCCTCGCCCGCCGCGTCGTCGATGGTGGCGCCCAGCGGGCGCACGTCGGAGGTGATGTCGGACGACAGCAGCAGCGAGGAGTGGCCGCCGGAGACCAGCAGCGCCATGGTCGGCTCGGGCAGCGCGCCGTGTTCGAGCTGGTCGACGCAGATGTGCGAGGCGAGGTGGTTGACGCCGTACAGCGGCTTGCCCAGAGCGTACGCGTACGCCTTGGCCGCGGAGACGCCCACCAGCAGCGCGCCGGCCAGGCCGGGGCCGGCGGTGACGGCGATGCCGTCCAGGTCGCCCGCGGCGACGCCGGCGTCCTTCAGGGCGCGCTCGATGGTGGGGACCATCGCCTCCAGATGGGCGCGGCTGGCGACCTCGGGCACCACCCCGCCGTACCGGGCGTGCTCGTCCACGCTGGAGGCCACCGCGTCGGCGAGCAGCGTGTGCCCGCGCACGATGCCCACGCCGGTCTCGTCGCAGGAGGTCTCGATGCCGAGGACCAGGGGTTCGTCAGCCATGGGTCGTCGTTCCTTGGTGTTCCGGTGCGGGATCCGTCGCGGGGTCGTGTGCGGGGCCGGGTGCCGGGTCCGGCGCGGGGTCGGCGGGGCGGCGCATCACGAGGGCGTCCGCGTTCCCGGGCTGGTAGTAGCCGCGGCGCAGGCCGACGGCCTCGAAGCCGAAGCGCTCGTACAGGCGCCGGGCGCGGTCGTTGTCCACCCGGACCTCCAGCAGGACCTCGCGGCACTCGAAGTCGGTCGCGGCGGTGAGCAGCGCGGTGAGCAGCCGGGCGCCCAGTCCGGTGCCCCAGTGGTCGCGGGCGGCGGCGATGGTCTGGACGTCCCCGGTGCCGCCCGCGGCGGCGAGTCCGCCGTAGCCGACGACGCGGCCCTCGCCGTTCTCGGCGACGAGGTAGCGGCGGGTGGCGTGCGGGCCGCGCGCACGGGCGAGTTCGGACCAGAACAGGGCGGGCGACCAGGCGTCGTACGGGAACAGCTCCCGTTCCAGCTCCAGCACCGCTTCGATGTCCCACCAGCGCATCTCGCGCAGGGCGACCTGCTCGCGGGCCTGCTCGGCGGGCGCGGTCACCGGGGTGTGACCACCTTGTAGTTGGCGGGCACCCTCGCGTCCGGGCGCCGCAGGTAGAGCGGAAGCGGCGGCAGGAAGCCCCCGGCCCCTCCCGCGGCCCCCCCGTCGGCCTCCTCGCCCCCGCCGGAGCCGAGCCGTTCGGCGGCCAGTGCCGCCAGCGCGGCCGCCGAGACGTGTTCGGGCAGGTCGTCGCGCACGCCGGTGAAGGTGTCCGGGTACAGCCGGGCCCCCATGCCGGCCGCGGGTACGCCGGCGACCAGCTCGGCGATGTCGGCCGGGCGGTCCACGGCCGGGTCCCCGAGGCGGGTGCGGGCGTCGGCGTAGCGCGCCCAGTACACCTCCTTGCGGCGGGCGTCGGTGGCGACGACGAAGGGGCCCTCCACTCCGGCCGCCCCGGCGGCGTAGGCGATGCCGTCCAGCGTGCACAGGCCGTGGACGGGGATGCCGCGGGCGGCCCCGAAGGTCGTCGCCGTCATCAGGCCGACCCGCAGGCCGGTGTACGGGCCGGGGCCGACGCCGACGACGATGCCGGTCACGTCGCCGAGCGAGGCGCCCGCCTCGGCCAGGACGCGGTCGACGGCCGGGAGCAGCAGTTCGCCGTGGCGGCGGGCGTCCACCTCGTCGGCGGCTGCGAGGGTCCTCGTCCCGTCGTGCAGGGCGACGGTGACGGCGGGGGTTGCGGTATCCAGAGCGAGCAGGAGCACGCTCTCAGCCTACGGCGCGCCGCGGACCGCCGGTGCCCGCCCGCAGCACGGCGCCCACTACCGACTGCTACCGTCGGGCTTACGATCACACCGGTCTTCCAGGGCTCCGAGGACCGGCGGGGAAGCGGCGAGTACCGGAGGCGGGCGAGACGGTGGCACGGAACAGCGCGGGTACGTTCGTGGCCGGGCTGACCGCGGCGGCACTGGCCGCCGTCGGCTTCCTGGCCTACCAGGCCTCCGCCGCGCAGGACCGGCGCGGCCCCGCCGACGACCGCGGGGCCGCCGCGTCGGCCTCCCCGTCCTCCGGCGCCGCGGAGAAGGGCCGTGAGGACCGCGAGAAGCCCGAGGACCGGGAAGAGGCCGCGCTGCCGGCCGGCTCCGGTGCCGGCGAGCGCGTCGTGTACTCCCTGCGCGGCGACCGGGTCTGGCTGGTGGGCGCGAACGAGCAGGTCACCCGGACCTACCGAGTCGTCCCCGGTGCGGTGGACCCGCTGCCGGGCGAGTACACCGTGAGCGAGAGCGGCCGTACCGAGCGCGTCACCGGTTCCGACGGGGTGCCCGTCGCCCATGTGGTGCTGTTCACACAGGTGGAGGGGGTCGTGGTGGGCTTCAGCGCCGCCGTGGACGGCTCGCTGCCCGAGGGGCCGCCGAAGGAGGGCACGGGCGGCATCCGCTCCAGGGCCGCGGACGGCGAGGCGATGTGGCGGTTCGCCACGGCGGGCACGAAGGTCGTCGTCGTTCCCTGAGTCCTGCGCCCATGGCCCCGGGCCCCGGGCCCGCGCCCCCCTGATCCCGGGAACCCCCGGCTCCGGGGGAGCTCCGAGGGGCTCCGGAGGGCGGAGGCCCGCACCGGCCCGCCGAAGCCCCGCCCACGTTTGCCCCCTCCTCTTTCGAACAGATGGTGAACAAGCGGACGGGCACCGGAGAGACCGCAGAAGGGGGCGGCGGGATGGCGCTGGGAACGGACATGGCACCGGACAGGGACGGCGGCGGTCAGGTGGTCCGGGAGGAGTACCGGGAGACCGAGAAGGAGCGGGCCGACCGGCGGTGGACGGAACTCCTGCAGGAGGTCAGGGTCGCCCAGATGGGCATCCAGATCCTGCTCGGTTTCCTGCTGAGCGTCGCCTTCACCGAGCGGTTCACCGATCTGGGAGCAGTGGACCGCAACATCTACGTCGTCACCGTCGTCCTCGGCTCGGCCGCGACCGGCACCCTGATCGCCCCGGTGGCACTGCACCGCTTCGTCACCGGGCACCGGATGAAGCCCCAGACGGTGGAGTGGGCCTCCCGCCTCACCATCACCGGGCTGATCCTGCTGCTGTGCACGGTCACCTGCGCCCTGCTGCTGATCCTGCGCGTGGTGCTGCACGACGGCCTGGCCTGGTGGATAGTCGGCGCGCTGTTCATGTGGTTCGTGGGCGCCTGGTTCCTGCTGCCGGCCTGGGCCCGGCGTGTCGGCCCGCGGCAGGGGGAGCAGAAGGGGCGCGCGTAGCCCCTGCCACCCGTACGGGCCCTCAGGCCGCCTCGGCCCGGGGGCCCTCGTCGTCCGGGCGTCCTTCGAGCGCGGTACGGCGCTCGGGGGCCGGCGGTGTGGAGATCGCGTCGGCCGCGGCGCACGAGGCCAGCAGATCGCGCATCGGCACCGCTCCGGCGCCCGGCGGGCGCCCGGGCGCTCCGGCGCGCGCTTCCTCGGCGGTCGTCCCGGACTCTCGTTCCTCGGCCTCCATGGGTCCTCCCGTGGCTCATGGGGCGGGAGTGGTAAGGCGTACCTAACCACCCTCTCCGGCCTCCATGTGAACACGCCGGAGGCACCGCGCGCAACATCTTGCCGACACGGTGTCGGAACCCGGGCCCTGCCCGGTACGCGCCGCGTGCCGTGCCGTGCGGGGGTGCGGGTACGGGCGGGGGTGCGGGTGCGGGTGCGGTCCGTGCGGGCTCCGGCCCCTACCCGTTCTCCCCCGGCTCCGCGAGGACGGACAGGTCCTGGTCCGCCCAGCGCCCGCCGACGCCGGTCACCGTCACCGTCCGCGCGTCCTCCCCGGAGCCGTCCCCCGCTCCGTCCCCCGCTCCGTCCTCGGCGCCGCCGGCCGTCTCCGACCCCACCGAGCGCTCGATGACCACGTGCAGCCTGTCCTCCGACAGCTCCTCGACCTTCCCCTCGCCCCACTCCACGACCACCACCGACTCCGGCAGCGAGACGTCGAGGTCCAGGTCCTCCATCTCCTCCAGGCCGCCGCCGAGCCGGTAGGCGTCCACGTGCACCAGCGGGGGGCCGTCGCCGAGCGGGGGGTGGACCCGGGCGATGACGAAGGTGGGCGAGGTGACCGCGCCGCGCACGTCCAGCCCCTCGCCCAGCCCGCGGGTGAGGGTGGTCTTGCCCGCGCCCAGCTCACCGGTGAGCAGGACGAGGTCGCCGGGCAGCAGCAGCCGGGCCAGACGCCGGCCCAGCTCCCGCATCCGGTCAGGGGTCGCGACGCGGATCCTCGCGGTCCGCCCGGGGTTCCGGGAGTCCCCGGTCTCCCGGGGACTCGGGGTCTCCCGGGGACTCGGGGTCTCCCGGGGACTCGGGGTCTCCTGGGGACCCGGGGGGTTCTGCCGGCTCTCCGGAACGGCCCCGGGGGTGGCCCCCGCGGCCCGGTGGTGCGGTGTGTCCATGTGGGTGGATGGTACGCGTCAGCAGTTCGGCCAGGCGGTCGTTGACCGCCTCGGGGTGCTCCAGCATCACCAGGTGCCCCGCCCCCTCCACGACCACCAGGTCCGCGTGCGGCAGCGCCCCGGCCATCGCCTCGCTGTGCTCGCGCGGGGTGAGCAGATCGCGGTCGCCGGTGAGGATCAGCGCGGGCCGGCCCTCCTCGAAGGCGGCCAGCGCGGCCGTCTTGTCGTGCTCGGCGAAGGCGGGGTAGAAGTCGGCGACGACGTCGACCGGGACCGACTCGATCAGCCGTTCCGCGAAGCGCGCCACCCCCGGGTCGACGTCGCGGGTGCCGAACGAGTACCGCTTGACCAGCCCCGTGAAGAGGTCGGCGGTCGCCCGCCGCCCCCGCTCGACCAGATCGGCCCGCGCGGCCAGCGTCCTGAGCACCCCCGGCGCCATCCGCCGCAGCGCCCGGGCCCCGGCGGCGGGCAGCCCGTAGGTCACCTCCGTGAGGTTGCCCGCCGAGGTGCCCAGCAGGGCCACCGCGGCGACGCGCTCGGCGACGTACCCGGGGTGCTGGTGGGCGAGCGCCATCATCGTCATCCCGCCCATCGAGTGGCCGACGAGGACGACCGGCCCGGTGGGGACGGCGGCGTCGAGCACCGCCTTCAGATCGCGTCCGAGCCGGTCGATGGTGACCGTCTCGCCCGCCCGCCCGCGCCCGGAGCGGCCGTGGCCGCGCTGGTCCCAGTAGACGGCGCGCAGGGCGGGGGTGGGGGGCGCGGTGGGCTCGGCGCCGCGCAGGGCGGCGCGCTGGAAGTGCCAGACGTCCTGGGCGAGGCAGTAGCCGTGGCTGAAGACGACCGTGGGCGCGCCCTCGGGTATTCCGCCCTCCGGTTCGTCGGCCTCGTAGTACAGCTCGGTGCCGTCGTCGGCCACGGCCCGGCCGGGGGTGCCGCGCAGCGAGCCGTACGGACCGGCCGTGTCCAGGGCCAGGCGCGCCCTGCGGCGCACCGCCCGGTGCACGGTCAGCCGCTCGACGGCCACTCCCGCGGCCACTGTGGCCGCGGTCAGTCCGAGCACCGCGCCGGCCACTCCCGCGCGGCGCGCCCACCCCCTGCCGCCCACGTCCGTCATGCCTGCGTCATGCTTCCGCGTTCAGGTGGACGCGCGGCACCCGGGCGCCGACCCGGGTCACGATCTCGTACCCGATGGTGCCCACCGCGCGCGCCCAGTCCTCAGCCGTCGGCTCACCCGCGTCGCCCGGCCCGAACAGGACCGCCTCGTCGCCCTCCGCGGCCGTGTCGCCGCCCAGGTCCACCACGAACTGGTCCATGGCCACCCGGCCGGCGACCGTCCGCCACTTGCCCGCCACCAGTACCGGTCCGCTCCCCGAGGCGTGCCGGGGGACGCCGTCGGCGTAGCCGGCCGGGACCAGTGCCAGGGTGGTCTCGCCGGGGGTGGTGTAGTGGTGGCCGTAGCTCACCCCGTGTCCGGCGGGCACCCGCTTGACCAGGGCGAGACGGGCGCGCAGGGTCATCACCGGCCGCAGTCCGAAGTCCGCCGGCACTCCGACCTCGGGCGAGGGCGAGAGCCCGTAGACCGACACTCCGGTGCGGACCAGGTCGAAGTGCGCCTCGGGAAGGGTGAGGGCGGCGGGCGAGTTGGCGATGTGCCGCACCTCCGGGTCGAGCCCGGCGCGGGCCGCGGTGGCCAGGGCCTCCCGGAAGACGGCGAGCTGGGCGGCGATGGAGGGGTGGCCGGGCTCGTCGGCGCAGGCGAAGTGCGACCACACCCCGGCGACCCGCACCGTGCCCTCGGTCTCGGCGGCGCGGGCCGCGGCGGTCAGCGCCTCCCAGCCGGCGGGCGGGCAGCCGCTCCGGCCCAGCCCGGTGTCGATCTTCAGGTGGACGCGGGCGGTACGGCCGCAGGCGCGGGCGGCGGCGGTGATCTCCCGCAGCGCCCACGGGTCGCTCGCCGACACGTCGACGTCCGCCTCGATCGCCTCGCGCCAGGGCCCGCCGGGCGTCCACAGCCAGCACAGCAGCCGGCCCCGGTCCCCGGCGGCGCGCAGCGCCAGCGCCTCCTCGGGGGTGGCCGTCCCCAGCCAGCCCGCGCCCGCCTGCCGCGCGGCGCGGGCGCAGGGGATCATGCCGTGGCCGTACGCGTCGGCCTTGACCACGGCCATCAGCTCGGCCCCGGCCGCGCGCTCGCGCAGGGCGCGGACGTTGGCGCGCAGCGCGGCCAGGTCGATCTCGGCCCCGATCCGGTGCAGGCCGGGGCGGGGCCGCGCTGCCGCGCGAGGGGCGGAGGGCTCACTTGCGACGTCCATCGCCCCCAGTGTCTCAGGTCCCCTTCCCGCCGCCGCCCCGCCCGTCCGGCGTGTGCGGCCCGCTCCCGGCGAGGCGCCGGGCGCCCGGGCCGGCCACCGTTCACCGCCGCGAGACCGGGGGCGCCTCCGGCGCCTCAGGTGTCCGAGACGTCCCGCCAGGCCGGGCGCAGTGCCTCGGCCACGTCGAGCGCACTGGTCAGCGGTGCCGCGCGGCGGCCCGCCAGGCCGTGGACGTAGGAGCCCGCCACCGCCGCGTCCACGGGCGCCAGACCGCAGGCGAGCAGCGAGCCGGCCAGCCCGGAGAGCACGTCGCCGCTCCCGGCCGTCGCCAGCCAGCCGGTGCCGGTGGGGTTGACCCGCAGCGGGCCGTCCCCGCCGGGCGGGGCGACCACCGTGGTCGAGCCCTTGAGCAGCACCGCCGCCCCGTACCGCCGCGCCAGCTCCCGCGCCGAGGCCAGCCGTGCCGACTCCACCTCCGCGCGTCCGATGCCCAGCAGGGCCGCGGCCTCACCGGCGTGCGGGGTGAGCAGGACGGGGGCCGTGCGCCCCCGCAGCCGCCCGGCGTCCACCAGCCGCAGCCCGTCGGCGTCCACCAGCACCGGTACGTCCGAGGCCAGCGCCTCGCGCACGCTCTCACGCGCCTCGTCCCCGTCGCCGAGCCCCGGCCCGACGACCCACGCCTGCACCCGGCCCGCCTGCGAGGGCGGGCCGGAGGAGACCAGCGTCTCGGGGAAGCGGGCGATCACCGCTTCGGCCGCGGGTCCGGCGTAGCGCACGGCGCCCGCGCCGCCGCGCAGCGCCCCAGCCACCGCCAGCACCGCCGCGCCCGGGTAGCGGGCGGAGCCGGCCGCGACGCCGACCACGCCGCGCCGGTACTTGTCGCTCTCGGCCGACGGGCGGGGCAGCAGGGCGGCCACATCCGCGTGCTGCGCGGCGCGCACCACCGGCTCGGCCGCCTCCAGATACGGGCCCAGGCCGATGTCGACCAGCCGCAGCGCCCCGGCGTGCTCGCGCGCGGGGTCGACCAGCAGGCCCGGCTTGTACGCCCCGAAGGTCACCGTCGCCGCCGCCCGCACCGCCACACCGCGCACCTCGCCGGTGTCGGCGTCCACGCCGCTGGGCAGGTCCACGGCGACGACGGGCACCCCGGCCGCCACGACGGCGTCGGTGATCTCCACCGCGTCCGGCCGCAGGCCTCCCCGGCCGCCGATGCCGACGATGCCGTCCACCACCAGATCGGCCCGCCGCAGAAGCGCGGGCACGTCGGCGGGCACGCCCTCCAGCACGGTGTGGGCGGTGGGGGACGCGACGGCCCGGCCTCCGGCCGCCCGCAGCGCGGCGAGCCCGCCGGCGTGGACCCTCTCCGGGCTGAGCAGTACGGCGGTCACCCCGGCGCCGCGCCGGGCCAGGTACGCCCCGGCGAAGAGCGCGTCCCCTCCGTTGTCGCCGCTGCCCACCAGCAGGACGATCCGGGTGCCGTAGACGCGCCCGAGCATCCCGGCGCAGGCGGCGGCCAGCCCGGCGGCGGCGCGCCGCATCAGCGTCCCGGCGGGCAGGCGCGCCATCAGCTCCCGCTCGGCGGCCCGTACGGTCTGCACGCTGTAGGCATCTCTCATGCCCTCAGTGTGACCGCCCGCCGCCGGGCCCACCCGGGAACCGGCCGCCCTTCGGCGGCCGGTTCCCGGCGATCGGTCCCCGGTGGCCTGCCCCGGCGTTCTGCCTCCCGCGATCAGCCCTCGGCGATCACGACGGCCGTCGCCACCCCCGCGTCATGGCTGAGGGAGACGTGCCAGCGGCGCACGCCCAGTTCGGCGGCGCGGGCGGCGACGGTGCCGGTCACCCGCAGCAGCGGCTGCCCGTGCTCGGAGGCGTGCACCTCCGCGTCCGTCCACACCAGTCCGCCGGGCGCGCCCAGCGCCTTGGCCAGGGCCTCCTTGGCGGCGAACCGCGCCGCCAGGGAGGCCACCGAGCGCCGCTCCCCGCCGGGCAGGGTCTGCTCGGCGGGGGTGAACAGCCGCTCGGCCATGGCGGGGGTGCGGGCCAGCGCGCCGGCGAAGCGGTCGATCGAGGTGACGTCGATTCCCACCCCGACGATCATCCGCGTCCCCCCGCCCGCCGGGCGCACCCGCTGCGCGCCGTCCGACCGCTGCGCGGGTTCACTCCACCGTCACCGACTTGGCCAGGTTGCGCGGCTGGTCCACCTCGTTGCCGCGGGCCGTGGCCAGCTCGCAGGCGAAGACCTGCAGCGGCACGGTGGCCACCAGCGGCTGGAGCAGGGTGGGCGTGGCGGGGATGCGCACCAGGTGGTCGGCGTACGGCACGACCGTCTCGTCGCCCTCCTCGGCGATGACGATGGTCCGCGCGCCCCGGGCCCGGATCTCCTGGATGTTGGAGACGATCTTGTCGTGCAGCACGGAACGGCCGCGCGGCGACGGTACGACCACCACCACCGGCAGGTCCTCCTCGATCAGCGCGATCGGGCCGTGCTTGAGCTCACCGGCCGCGAAGCCCTCGGCGTGCATGTACGCCAGCTCCTTGAGCTTGAGCGCGCCCTCCAGGGCGACGGGGAAGCCCACATGGCGGCCGAGGAAGAGCACGGTGTCCTTGTCGGCCAGGGAGCGGGCCAGCTCCCGCACCGGCTCCATGGTGGCCAGGACCTTCTCGACCTCCGTGGAGATCTGCGACAGCTCCCGGATCACCGAGTGGATCTCGTCGCCCCACTTGGTGCCGCGCACCTGGCCCAGGTAGAGGGCGACGAGGTAGCAGGCGACCAGCTGGGTCAGGAACGCCTTGGTGGAGGCGACCGCGACCTCGGGCCCGGCGTGGGTGTAGAGCACCGCGTCGGACTCGCGCGGGATCGTGGAGCCGTTGGTGTTGCAGATGGCCAGCACCTTGGCGCCCTGCTCACGGGCGTGGCGCAGCGCCATCAGGGTGTCCATGGTCTCGCCGGACTGGCTGATGGCGATGACGAGCGTGCGCTGGTCCAGGATCGGGTCCCGGTAGCGGAACTCGCTGGCCAGCTCGGTCTCGCAGGGGATGCGCGTCCAGTGCTCGATGGCGTACTTGGCGATCATCCCGGCGTGGTAGGCCGTGCCGCACGCCACGATGACGACCTTGTTCACCTCGCGCAGCACGTGGTCGGGGATGCGCACCTCGTCCAGGGCCAGCCGGCCGGCCTCGTCGATGCGGCCCAGGAGGGTGTCGGCGACCGCCTTGGGCTGCTCGGCGATCTCCTTGAGCATGAAGTAGTCGTAGCCGCCCTTCTCGGCGGCCGAGGCGTCCCAGTCCACGTGGTAGGCGCGGGTGTCGGCGGGGGCGCCGTCGAAGTCGGTGACCGTCACCCGGTCCCGCTTCAGCTCCACGACCTGGTCCTGGCCCAGCTCGATGGCCTCGCGGGTGTGGGCGATGAACGCGGCGACGTCGGAGGCGAGGAAGTTCTCGCCCTCGCCGACACCGACCACCAGCGGCGAGTTCCGCCGGGCGCCGACGACGGTGTCGGGCTCGTCGGCGTGGACGGCGACGAGGGTGAAGGCACCCTCCAGCCGGCGGCACACCTGGCGCATGGCCTCGGCCAGGTCGCCGCAGGAGGAGAAGTTCTCGGCGAGCAGGTGGGCCACGACCTCGGTGTCGGTCTCGGAGGCCAGCTCGTGGCCGCGCTCGGCCAGTTCGGCGCGGAGCGCGGCGAAGTTCTCGATGATGCCGTTGTGGACGACCGCGACCCGCCCGGAGTTGTCCAGGTGCGGGTGCGCGTTGGCGTCGGTCGGTCCGCCGTGGGTGGCCCACCGGGTGTGGCCGATGCCGGTGGCGCCGGCCGGCAGCGGGCGCTCGTCCAGCAGCTTGCCGAGGTTGCCCAGCTTCCCGGCCTTCTTCGCGGCGGCCAGCCCGCCGTCGGCGAGGACGGCAACGCCCGCCGAGTCATAACCGCGGTACTCCAACCGCTTCAGTCCCGCGATGACGACGTCGAGGGCGGACTGCCCTCCTACATAACCAACGATTCCGCACATGCGATGCAGCCTAAGGGCAGTCGGGGGCGGGAAGTGTCAGCGCCCTCGCCCTATTCGTCCGACCGCCCGCTTGACGATCTCCAGGTACTCCGCCTCCTCGCACCCCGGCCTGCCGCCCGGCCGGTAGGTGTCCAGCACGTCGTCCGGGTGCTCTCCCAGGTCCTCTTCGGGCAGCTCGTCCAGGAGTTCCTCCCACGCCCGGGCGTCGCACGCCTCGGCGGAGGTCCGCACGGTGAAGCGGCGCCGCGCTGTGCGGGAGCGCCGGAACGGCAACGGCATACGGATCCCCTCCGGACCGGTGGTACGCGGCCCCGCCGGAGCGGGCAGGAGCCCGCGCGGCGGGTGCACACACATGGAGCAAGCGTGCGAATGCGGTCAACGTATCCGCGCCGGACCGCCACGTACACCCCCCTCGCACACACATCTGTGCTGCTGATCACATGGGAACGGCCGTGAGACCGGCCGCGCGCGGCCCGACAATGGGCCCGTGTCCACCCCCGTCACCGCCTCCTGGCCCTCCGCCGCGTCCGGCGCCCTGCCGCAGCAGCGCCGCGGCCGGCCGTCCGACGCGAGCCCCTTCGTCGACCTGGGACGGGCCGAGTGGAGCGCCCTGCGGGAGAAGACCCCGCTGCCCCTGACCGCCGCGGAGGTGGAGGAGCTGCGCGGGCTCGGCGACGTCATCGACCTCGACGAGGTGCGGGACGTCTACCTGCCGCTGTCCCGGCTGCTCAACCTCTACGTCGGCGCCACCCACGGGCTGCGCGGCGCGCTCAACACCTTCCTGGGCGACGCGGGCGGCGGGCACGGCGCCCAGCGCGGCACCCCGTTCGTCATCGGGGTCGCCGGCAGCGTCGCGGTCGGCAAGTCCACGGTGGCCCGGCTGCTGCGTGCGCTGCTGGCCCGCTGGCCCGAGCATCCGCGTGTGGAGCTGGTGACCACGGACGGCTTCCTGTTCCCGAACGCGGAGCTGCACCGGCGCGGGCTGATGTCGCGCAAGGGCTTCCCCGAGTCCTACGACCGCCGAGCCCTCACGCGGTTCGTCGCGGACGTCAAGTCGGGCCGGGAGGAGGTCACCGCCCCCGTCTACTCGCACCTGATCTACGACATCGTCCCCGGCGAGGTGCTGACGGTGCGCCGCCCCGACATCCTGATCGTCGAGGGCCTCAACGTCCTCCAGCCGGCCCTGCCGGGCAAGGACGGCCGCACCCGGCTGGCCGTGGCCGACTACTTCGACTTCTCCGTCTACGTGGACGCGCGCACCGAGGACATCGAACGGTGGTACCTGGGCCGCTTCCGCAAGCTGCGCGAGACGGCCTTCCAGAACCCGTTCTCCTACTTCCGCAGGTACACGCAGGTGTCGGAGGAGGAGGCGCTGGACTACGCGCGCGGGATCTGGCGGACGATCAACCGCCCGAACCTGGAGGAGAACATCGCCCCGACCCGGGGCCGCGCCGGCCTGATCCTGCGCAAGGGGCCGGACCACAAGGTCCAGCGCCTGTCGCTGCGCAAGCTCTGACCGGACGCCGGACGCGCGACACCGGGAGGCGGGGACGGCCGGTGGCCGCCCCCGCCTCCCGCCGCCGTAGCGGGCCGCGCGCCCGCGCGGACCGCGCCGGACGTCAGCCCAGCGCCGACTTGACCTCGTCCGCCAGCCGCTCCGCCACCGCACGGGCCTGTTCGAGATCGGCCGCCTCGACCATCACCCGCACCAGCGGCTCCGTGCCGGAGGAGCGCAGCAGCACCCGGCCGGTCTCGCCCAGCTCCTTCTCCGCCTGGTTCACGGCGGTGGCCAGCCGGGCCGAGGAGCCGACCCGGGTCTTGTCCACGTCCCGCACGTTGATCAGCACCTGCGGCAGCCGCCGCATGACGCCCGCCAGCTCCGCCAGGGGCCGGCCGGTGGCGGCCACCCGCGCGGCCAGCATCAGACCGGTCAGGGTGCCGTCGCCGGTGGTGGCGTGGTCCAGGGCGATCACGTGCCCGGACTGCTCGCCGCCCAGCGAGTAGCCGCCGCGCTTCATCTCCTCCAGCACATAGCGGTCGCCGACCGCCGTCTGGAGCAGCTCCACGCCCTCGCGCTCCATCGCCAGCTTGAAGCCCAGGTTGGACATCACCGTGGCCACCACGGTGTTCCCCCGCAGCGTCCCGGCCTCCTTCATCCCCAGGGCCAGCACGCTGAGGATCTGGTCGCCGTCGACGTCGTTGCCGTCCGCGTCCACGGCCAGGCAGCGGTCGGCGTCGCCGTCGTGCGCGACGCCCAGGTCGGCGCCGTGCTCGACGACGGCCGCGCGCAGGCCCTCCAGGTGGGTGGAGCCGCAGCCGTCGTTGATGTTGAGCCCGTCGGGCTCGGTGGCGATGGTGACCACCTCGGCGCCCGCCCGCGCGAACGCCTCCGGGGAGACCCGCGCCGCCGCGCCGTGCGCGCCGTCGATGACGACCTTGAGCCCGTCGAGCCGGTTGGGCAGGACGCCGACGAGGTGGGCGACGTACTTGTCGAAGCCCTCGTCGTACTCCTTCACCCGGCCCACCCCGGCACCGGTCGGGCGGTCCCAGGGCTCGCCGGAGGCGTGCTCGCGGTAGGTCCGCTCGATGCGGTCCTCCAGCTCGTCGGCGAGCTTGTGGCCGCCGCGGGCGAAGAACTTGATGCCGTTGTCGGGCATGGGGTTGTGGCTGGCGGACAGCATCACGCCCAGGTCGGCGCCGAGCGCGCCGGTCAGGTACGCCACGGCCGGGGTCGGCAGCACGCCCACCCGCAGCACGTCCACGCCCGCGCTGGCCAGCCCGGCCACCACCGCGGCCTCCAGGAACTCCCCGGACGCGCGCGGATCACGTCCGACCACCGCCACCGGGCGATGGCCCTTGAACGTGCCCGCCTCGGCGAGCACGTGCGCCGCCGCGACCGACAGACCGAGCGCCATTTCGGCGGTCAGGTCGGCGTTGGCGACTCCGCGCACACCGTCCGTACCGAAGAGTCGTCCCACCGTGGTTCCTCCGAGTTCCGAGCTGAGCTCTCCGGGCCTGCCGCGGGCCCGGTCCATCCAGATATACGCCCCTTGGCGGCGGATGCGGCACGGCCGTGCGCCCGGCATGCCGACGGTCGCCCCACCGGACGCGCCGGTCCGGGGACGAGCGGCGGGCCCGAAGACGAGCGCCCCGACGCACCGTGACGGTGCTGTCGGGGCGCTCGCCAGCGGATCCCAGGGGTTCCAGCGGACAGCCGGGCGCGGATCAGCGCTTGCTGTACTGGGTGCCCTTGCGGGCCTTCTTCAGACCGGCCTTCTTCCGCTCGACCGCGCGGGCGTCGCGGGTCAGGAAGCCGGCCTTCTTCAGCGGGCCGCGGTTGTTCTCCACGTCCGCCTCGTTCAGGGCGCGGGCCACGCCCAGGCGCAGCGCGCCGGCCTGGCCGGAGACGCCGCCGCCGCTGATGCGGGCGATGACGTCGTAGCGGTTGTCCAGCTCCAGAACCTTGAACGGCTCGTTGACTTCCTGCTGGTGCACCTTGTTCGGGAAGTAGGCCTCCAGGGTGCGGCCGTTGATCTTCCACTGGCCGCTGCCCGGCACGATGCGCACGCGGGCGATGGCGTTCTTCCGGCGCCCGGTGCCGGCGCCCGGCTGGGGCTCACCGAAACGGGACGCGAGGGACTCGGTGGTGTACTCCTCGACACCCTCGGGGGTCTCGGTGGTGTACTGCTCGACCTCTTCGATCGGGGTCTCGGCGGTGGTCTCGGCCACGGTTCTCCTCAGCTCTCTTCAGTCTTGGTTGTGGCCGGACTACTGCGCGACCTGGGTGATCTCGAACGGGACCGGCTGCTGGGCGGCGTGCGGGTGGTTCTCGCCCGCGTAGACCTTCAGCTTCGAGAGCATCTGGCGGCCCAGGGAGTTCTTCGGGAGCATGCCCTTGATGGCCTTCTCCACGGCCTTCTCCGGGTTGTTCTTCAGCAGGTCGTCGTAGCGGACGGACCGCAGACCGCCGGGGTAGCCGGAGTGGCGGTAGGCCAGCTTCTGGGTCCGCTTGTTGCCGGAGAGGTGCACCTTGTCGGCGTTGATGATGATGACGAAGTCACCAGCGTCAACGTGCGGCGCGTACACCGGCTTGTGCTTGCCCCTCAGAAGGGTGGCGGCCTGGGAGGCCAGACGGCCCAGGACGACGTCGGTGGCGTCGATGACGTGCCACTGGCGCTGGACGTCGCCGGGCTTGGGGCTGTACGTACGCACGGTCGTAGCCTTCGCTTCTTCAGTGAGTGTTTCCTGACAAGGTCACCGGAGATCACGACAGCCCTGACCTCGCGCCGGTGACGCAAGCCGATGCGGGTCGCTGGTCATCGTCCTGGTGGACCAGGCGTAGCGGCCTCTCACGTGAGAACGAGCAAGCCAATACGCACAACGAACCAGCAGGATACCGGCCGTCCTCCGCATGGGTCAAAACGCCCCTCGCCGAGCGCCCCCGCGCCCTCCCGCGAACCCCCTCAGCACGCCCGCGCCACCCGCCCTTCGTCCCTCCCCCATGGCCCTCCGGGCATGGGAGGTGCCCCCATGGGCTCCGGCGCCTCCCGCACCCTGCCGTCCGCGCCGAAGACCAGGAAGCGGTCGAAGGTGCGGGCGAACCAGCGGTCGTGCGTCACCGCCAGCACCGTCCCCTCGTACGCCTCCAGCCCCTGCTGGAGCGCCTCGGCGCTCTCCAGGTCCAGGTCGTCGGTCGGCTCGTCCAGCCCTCCGGCTCCGGGTGGACGGGGGCACCTCCCGGCGGTAGCCGGGAGAGCCTCTGGGCGAAGCGGCCGGGCACCACCCTCGCGCCCAGCTTCCACTGGCCGGTCCGGGCGACGTCAGCGAATAAGATGCGGGGCATGAGCTTTGGGCAGGGGGGGCCGGGCTGGGGCCCGGGAGGACCGTCGGGGCCGTCCGGTCCGCCGGAGCCGTTCGGACGGCCGGGGCCTTCAGGACCACCCGGGCCGTCGGACCCGTCCACACCGGACTGGGCGGCGCTGGCCGAGCGGAGCGAGCGCGCCCGCGCCCGGCGCCGCCGCTGGCTGGTGATCGGCGGCGGGGCGGTGGCCACGGCCGTCGTCGCCGCGATCGTGGCGGTCGCCGTCGTCAACGAGGGCGGCTCGGGCTCCAGGCCCTCCGCCGCCCCCTCCCCGACGCCGTCGGCCGCCGAGGCGCCGCCCGGACCCGAGCAGCCCGAGCCCACCTTCTCCTCCGAGCCCCCTCCCCCGCCGCCGGACCCGCGGGACTTCCTCTCCAGCGCCGAGAAGGACACCGCCCCGCTCGGCGCGGACACGCTCTTCCCCGGCGACTCCATGAAGGCCAACGGCCGCGCCTACGACAGGGGCGCCACGGCCACCACCGAGAGCTGCGCGTCCGGCACCCAGGGCGCGCTCGGCGCGGTGCTGACGGACAACGGCTGCCGCGAGCTGATCCGGGTGACGTACACGCGCGAGGGGGTGGCCGTCACCGTCGGCGTCGCGGTCTTCGACGACGCCGGGGCCGCACGGAAGGCCAAGGAGCAGTCCCGGCCCAACATCGCCTCGCTGCCCGGATCGGGTGTTCCCACCTTCTGCCGGGGCGGCGTGACGTGCCGCACCTCCGCCAACGCGCTGGGCCGCTACGCGTACTTCACCGTCTCCGGCTACACCAGCGGCAAGGACGTCACCGCATCCGAGACCGCCGCCCGCCAGGCCGGCCTGGACGCCGCCGACTTCGCCTTCGCCCGCATCCTCGAACGCGGCCGGGAGCAGGCGGCGGCCTCGGTCACGGGCGGCTGACGGAACGCCGCGCCGCCCCGGGCCCGTCCCGGGGCGGCGCGGGGACGCCGGTCCCGCGACGTCAGTCCTGCTGGGCCCCCGGCGGGAGCGTGCGCAGGGTCACCTTGGTGGCCGTCTTCTGCTGGAAGGCCCAGTCGAGCATCCTCGTCGCGTCCCGGTACCGGTCGGAGCTGTTGAGTATCACGCCGACGACCGTGCGCCCGTCACGCGTCGCCGCGAAGACCAGGCAGGGGCCGGCCTTGGAGCCCGTACCGGTCTTGATGCCGATCACGCCCTTGTACGAGCCGAGCAGCTTGTTGGTGTTGTACCAGGTGTACGTGCGGCCGTTGGTCGCCTTCTGGACGGTCTTGGTCGACTTGACCACCGTCTTGAACGTGGAGTTCGCCAGCGCGTGCCGCGCCAGCTTCGCCATGTCGCGGGGGGTCGAGTAGTTCTCTCCGCTCTTTGAGATGCCGTCGAAGGAGTCGAACTTCGTGTTCTTCATCCCCAGGTCGGCGGCCTTCTTGTTCATCTTGGAGATGAACGACTTGGTGCGGGCGGCCACCGTGCTCCCGCTGCCGAAGGTGTCCGCCAGCGCGTACGCCGCGTCGCAGCCGGAGGGCAGCATCATCCCGTACAGCAGCTGGCGCACCGTGAGCTTGTCGCCCGTCTTCAGGTCCGCGGTGCTGGCCCCGTACCTGGTCACGTAGTCGCGGTAGGCCTTCTTGACCGTGACCTTGCGGTCCAGGTCGACGCCCTTGGTGGTCACCACGACCGCCGCGGCCATGATCTTGGTCGTGCTGGCCATCTCGCGCCGGGTGTCGGCGCCCTTGCCCCACAGGGTCTTGTTGGGACCGCTGTCCAGCAGGAAGGCACCCTTGGCGGCTATCCCGGACGGTCCCCCGGCCGCCTGGGCGGGCGCCGCCGTCGGGCCCGCGAGGAGTACGGCGCAGGCCGCCGCCAGCACCACGCCCGCCCTGCGGATCCCCCTTGTGCGAAGTCTCAATGGATGCTCCGTCATCAGTGGTCGTCGGGCCCGCACGGCGCGGGCCCGACTACTGGACGACCGAGCGGCGGCGGTGGTTGCCCACCGGAACCGGCCAACCGTCAGCAGCACCCCGCCCCGGCCACCGCACCGGCGCCCGGGAGGGTGCGGCGGTTGCGCGCCTCTGCGTTGCGCGCGGCCAGCATCCCGTCGGCCGGGTAGCCGACCTCCTCCAGGGTCAGCCCGTGCGGCCGCACCACGTGCACCGCCGAGTCCCGCACCCCGGCCGCCAGCACCCGTCCCGGCCACGACGGAGGGCGGTGGCCGTCGCCGACGAAGAGCAGCGCGCCCACCAGCGAGCGCACCATGTTGTGGCAGAAGGCGTCGGCGACCACCCGGGCCTCCACGATGCCGTCGGGGCGGCGCCGCCAGCTCAGCTCCCTGAGCGTCCGTATGGTCGTCGCGCCCTCGCGCCGCTTGCAGTAGGCGGCGAAGTCGTGCTCCCCCAGCAGCCGTTCGGCCGCCTCGTTCATGGCTTCCACGTCCAGCGGCCAGTCGTGCCACAGGACGTGACCGCGCTGGAGCGGGTCCACCCCTCCCGGGTGGTCGCAGACGCGGTAGGCGTAGCGGCGCCAGACCGCCGAGAAGCGCGCGTTGAAGTGGGGCGGGGCCTCACCGACTCGGTGCACCCGTACGTCGTGCGGCAGCCGCCCGGCCAGCCGGCGCAGCAGCCGCTCCCGGTGCGCCTCCCACAGCGCGGCGGGCAGATCGACGTGCGCCACCTGGCCGCGGGCGTGGACGCCCGCGTCGGTGCGGCCGGCGACCGTCAGCTCGAAGACCTCCTCCGAGCGGGTCACCACCCGCAGCGCGTCCTCCAGCTCGCCCTGCACGGTGCGCCGCCCGCGCTGCCGCGCCCAGCCGGAGAACTCCCTGCCGTCGTACGACAGGTCCAGCCGGACCCGTACGTACCCGGGCTCCACCTCGTCGCTCACACCGTGATCCTCTCGGAAAGCGCCTGAACGGCGGCGGACCCGCTCCCGGGAGGAGGCGGGTCCGCCGCGTCGTGCTCCGGGTGCCCCGGAGCGGAAGGAGCGCCTCAGGCGTCCTTCTTCTCCTCGGCCGGAGCCTCGGACTCACCGGCGGCCTCGGTCTCGGAGGCCTCGGACTTCTCCTCGGCCGGGGCCTCGGACTCGCCGGCGGCCTCGTCCTTCTTGAGGTCCTTCAGGGCCTCGTCGCCCGCGGCGTCCTTGGCGGAGCGCTTCGTGGCGGCCTCGGCCTCGCCGACGGCCTCCTGCTGCACCGTCAGGGCCTCCACCAGCTCGATGACCGCCATGGGCGCGTTGTCGCCGCGACGGTTGCCGATCTTGGTGATGCGGGTGTAACCGCCGGGGCGGTTCTCGTAGCGCGGGCCGATCTCGGTGAAGAGCGTGTGCACGACGCTCTTGTCGAGGATCGTCCGCATCACCTGGCGGCGGTTGTGAAGGTCGCCCTTCTTCGCCTTGGTGATCAGACGCTCGGCCACCGGGCGCAGGCGGCGGGCCTTGGCCTCGGTGGTGGTGATGCGGCCGTGCTCGAAGAGGGCGGTGGCGAGGTTCGCCAGCATGGCCTTCTCGTGCGCGGCGCCGCCGCCGAGGCGGGCGCCCTTGGTGGGCTTCGGCATGGTTCTTCTCCTCGATGTCTGCACCGGCCGTATCAGGTACCGGTGTCAGTGTCCGTACGGGCTTGTGCCCGCCGGAGCCGGGGCGCGCGACCGCGGTCGTGGCCGGTCGTACGCTCCGGAAAGCGTGGGCCGACCGGGCGCGGGCGGATGCCGCGCCCGGTCGGGATGCCGGTGGGGACCGGCGTCAGTACCGCTCGGTGCCGGTCAGTACTGCTCGGTCTCGACGAAACCGGAGTCCGCGTCGTCGTCGGCGCCGAAGGCGTCCGCGGCGGCGGTCGGGTCGAATCCGGGCGGGCTGTCCTTGAGGGTCAGGCCCATGCCGGCCAGCTTCGCCTTGACCTCGTCGATCGACTTGGCGCCGAAGTTGCGGATGTCGAGCAGGTCCGCCTCGGAGCGGGCCACCAGCTCGCCCACCGAGTGGATGCCCTCGCGCTTGAGGCAGTTGTAGGAGCGGACGGTCAGCTCCAGCTCCTCGATCGGCAGGGCCAGGTCGGCGGCGAGCGCGGCGTCCGTCGGGGACGGGCCCATGTCGATGCCCTCGGCGTCGACGTTCAGCTCGCGGGCCAGGCCGAACAGCTCGACCAGGGTCTTGCCGGCGGAGGCCATGGCGTCGCGCGGGCGCATGGACTCCTTGGTCTCGACGTCGACGATCAGCTTGTCGAAGTCGGTGCGCTGCTCGACACGGGTCGCCTCGACCTTGTAGGTGACCTTGAGGACCGGCGAGTAGATGGAGTCGACCGGGATGCGGCCGATCTCCTGGCCGGCCTGCTTGTTCTGCACGGCGGAGACGTAGCCGCGACCGCGCTCGACGGTCAGCTCCATCTCCAGCTTCCCCTTGCCGTTCAGCGTGGCGAGGACCAGGTCGGGGTTGTGCACCTCGACACCGGCCGGCGGGGCGATGTCGGCGGCGGTGACCAGACCCGGGCCCTGCTTGCGCAGGTACATCACGACCGGCTCGTCGTGCTCCGAGGAGACGACCAGGCTCTTGATGTTGAGGATCAGGTCGGTGACGTCCTCCTTGACGCCCGGCACGGTGGTGAACTCGTGCAGGACCCCGTCGATCCGGATGCTGGTCACGGCAGCACCGGGGATCGAGGACAGGAGCGTGCGGCGCAGGGAGTTTCCGAGGGTGTAGCCGAAGCCCGGCTCCAGCGGTTCGATCACGAACCGGGAACGGAACTCGTCCACGACCTCTTCGGTCAGTGAGGGGCGCTGAGCGATCAGCATGGGGATGTGCCTCCAGTCTTCGGCAACCGCTATTTGATGCCGAGCACCGGGCGGGAGCCCGGTCGTCTACTGCAAGGGTACGGGCGGTGCGGCCCGTGCGGGCCGCACCGCCCGTGACCGTGAGCCGGTACTCCGGATTACTTGGAGTACAGCTCGACGATCAGCTGCTCCTGCACCTGGGTGTCGATCACCTGGCGCTCGGGCAGCGAGTGGACGAGGATCCGCATCTTCGACGGGATGGCCTCGAGCCACGCGGGCACGGTCTTGTCCCCGGCCTCCGCCTGCGCCACCTGGAAGGGGGTCAGGTTGCGGGAGGACTCGCGGACCTCGACGATGTCGTTGGGAACGACGCGGGCCGACGGGATGTCGGTCTTGCGGCCGTTCACCGTGATGTGCCCGTGGCGGACGAGCTGGCGGGCGTGGTCGCGGGACTTGGCGAAGCCGGCCCGGTAGACCACGTTGTCCAGACGGGACTCCAGGATCTGGAGCAGGTTCTCGCCCGTCTTGCCCTGCTTGCGGTTGGCCTCGTTGAAGTAACCGCGGAACTGCTTCTCGAGGACACCGTAGATGCGGGCGGCCTTCTGCTTCTCACGCTTCTGCAGCAGGTACTCGCTGTCCTTGGTGCGCCCGCGTCCGTGCTCACCCGGGGGGTAAGGACGGATCTCGATCGGGCACTTCGCGCTCTCGCACTTGGCTCCCTTGAGGAAGAGCTTCTGCTTCTCCCGACGGCAACGCTTGCAGTCGGCCCCGGTGTAACGCGCCATGTTCGTGTATCTCCTACTTCAGCTGGATCAGACGCGGCGACGCTTCGGCGGGCGGCAGCCGTTGTGCGGGGTCGGGGTGACGTCCTGGATCGAGCCCACCTCGAGGCCGGTGGCCTGGAGGGAGCGGATCGCGGTCTCACGGCCGGAGCCGGGACCCTTGACGAACACGTCGACCTTGCGCATGCCGTGCTCCTGCGCACGCCGGGCGGCCGACTCGGCGGCCATCTGCGCGGCGAACGGCGTCGACTTGCGCGAACCCTTGAAGCCCACGTGACCGGCGGAAGCCCAGGAGATCACGTTGCCGGTGGGGTCGGTGATGGAAACGATGGTGTTGTTGAACGTGCTCTTGATGTGAGCGTGCCCGTGGGCGACGTTCTTCTTCTCCTTGCGGCGCACCTTCTTGGCGCCGGCCGTACGGCCCTTCGGAGGCATAGAAAAATACTCCTATGGAGGTGGTCGGTCCTGCGATCCGGACCACTGGCGGTGTCCGGTGAGGACTACTTCTTGCCCGGCTTCTTCTTGCCGGCGATCGCGCGACGCGGGCCCTTGCGGGTGCGGGCGTTGGTGCTGGTGCGCTGGCCCCGGACGGGCAGGCCGCGGCGGTGGCGCAGACCCTGGTAGCTGCCGATCTCGACCTTGCGGCGGATGTCGGCCTGGATCTCGCGGCGGAGGTCACCCTCGGTGCGGATGTTGGCCTCGACATACTCGCGGATCCTGACGAGCTCTTCCTCGGTCAGGTCGCGGACGCGGGTGTCCGGGTTCACACCGGTGTTCGCAAGCGTCTGCTTGGAGAGCGTGCGACCGATGCCGAAGACATAGGTGAGAGCGACCTCCACGCGCTTGTCGCGCGGGAGGTCGACGCCTTCGAGGCGTGCCATGAACGTGGCTCCTGGTTTCGTTGGAGGTCTTCCGCAGCACCGTTCCCGTAGCGAGTACGAGCCGGGTCCCCGGCCTCCGTCCGGGGGTGTCGTCCCCACCGGCGTTAACAGGTGTCACGGCGGGGGGTCGGGTGTCTGCGTATCTACATGTCGCTTGCGTCGCGCGAAGAACCGCGAGAGGTGCGAGGCGTGGAGGTCTTGCGTCAGCCCTGGCGCTGCTTGTGGCGCAGGTTGTCGCAGATGACCATGACCCGGCCGTGGCGGCGGATCACCTTGCACTTGTCGCAGATCTTCTTGACGCTCGGCTTGACCTTCATGGGATGTGAGGTTCTCCGGGTCAGGCCACCACTCCGCACGGGCGGAGTGAGGGCGAGATCTACTTGTAGCGGTAGACGATCCGCCCGCGCGTCAGGTCGTAGGGGGACAGCTCCACCACGACACGGTCGTCGGGAAGGATACGGATGTAGTGCATCCGCATCTTGCCGCTGATGTGCGCGAGGACCTGGTGCCCGTTCTGGAGCTCCACCTTGAACATCGCGTTCGGGAGAGACTCGACGACGGTGCCCTCGATCTCGATGGCCCCTTGTTTTTTGGCCATGCTTGAGCGCTTCACCTTCCGGGATCGGCTACCTGGGTCAGCCCGTGGGTGCGCGCAGGCACACATGGACCGACGAGCCAGTCTACGGCACGGCTCCGGGAAAGACGAATCGGGGATGTATGCCCATCGTGGGAGATCTTTATGCGGTCCGGAGGAACTTCCCGGGCTCACCGCCCGGCTCACCGCGGGACCGGTGGTGGCGCGGCCGGGGTGTGCGCTCCGTACACCCCGGCGAGGGTGGACGACGGCCGGGGGCCGCGGGGCCCGGGGGCCCGGTCAGTCCAGCGGGTCGGGGGCGGTGGTGATGCCGTACTCCGCCAGCTTCGCCCGGCCGCCGTCCGGCGCCGTCAGCACCAGCGGACCCTGCTCGGTCAGCGCGACGGAGTGCTCCCAGTGGCAGGACCAGGTGCCGTCGTTCGTCTTGACCGTCCACTCGTCCTCGAGGACGTGGGTCTTGGCGGTGCCCAGGCTGACCATCGGCTCGATCGCCAGGCACATGCCCGGCACCAGCTTCGGGCCCCGGCCGCGCCGGCGGTCCACGTAGTTCAGCAGGTGCGGGTCCATGTGCATCTGGCTGCCGATGCCGTGGCCGCCGTAGTCCTCGATGATGCCGTAGCGGCCGGAGGCCGGGCGGGGCTGGCGGCGGATGTAGCCCTCGATCGCCTTGGAGATGTCCACCAGCCGGTTGCCCTTGCGCATCGCCGCGATGCCGGCCCACATCGACTCCTCGGTGACCCGGCTCAGCTCGTGCACCTCGGGCGAGTGGCCCTCGCCGACGAAGACGGTGATCGCCGCGTCGCCGTGCCAGCCGTCGACGATCGCGCCCGCGTCGATGGAGATGATGTCGCCCGACTCCAGCACCGTCTCCCGGTCGGGGATGCCGTGGACGACGACGTCGTTCACCGAGGTGCAGATGTTGCCGGGGAAGCCCCCGTAGCCGAGGAAGTTCGGCTTGGCGCCGTGGTCGGCGAGCACCTTCGCGGCGACCTCGTCCAGGTCCTTGGTGGTCGCGCCGGGCACCGCGGCCTTGCGGCAGGCCGCGTGCATCGCGGCGACGACCAGCCCGGCCGCGCGCATCTTCGCGATCTGCTCGGGGGTCTTGATCTCCACCATGACGGCTGACGCCTTCCAGCTCGCGGTTGTCTGTGGCACATCCGGCCCGGCGCGCTGCCGCCGGGCCCGTTCACTACACGATACGGCCGCGGTGCCCGCCCCGGGCACCGCGGCCTTCTCGCCGTTCCTCGCCGGGGTCAGGCCCCGGGCTGCCCGGCCGCGTGGCCGAGCGCCTCCATCGCGCGCCGGGTGACCTCGGACACCTTGCCGAGCGCCGAGATCGTCACCACCAGGCCCTGGGCCTTGTAGTAGTCGATGATCGGCTCGGTCTCGGTGTGGTAGACCTCCAGGCGCTTGCGGACGGTGTCCTCATGGTCGTCCTCGCGCTGGTAGAGCTCGCCGCCGCAGACGTCGCAGACGCCCTCGGTCTCCGGCGGGGTGTACACGACGTGGAAGATGTGGCCGCTGTCGTTGCGGCACATCCGCCGTCCCGCGATCCGCTTCACGACCTCGTCCTCGGGGACCTCCAGGTCCAGCACGGCGTTCAGCCGGGTGCCGGACTCGCGCAGGATGCCGTCCAGCGCCTCGGCCTGGCCGATGTTCCGCGGGAAGCCGTCGAGCAGGAAGCCGTCGGCGGCGTCGGGCTGCTCCATCCGGTCCCGGGCCATGCCGATGGTGACCTCGTCGGGTACGAGCTTGCCGGCCCGCATGTACTCCTGCGCCTTCTGCCCGAGCTGGGTGCCCTGGCTGATGTTGGCGCGGAAGAGGTCGCCTGTGGAGATGTGCGGAATGGACAGGTTCTCGGCCAGGTACGCGGCCTGCGTGCCCTTGCCCGCGCCAGGCGGTCCGACGAGGACGATTCGCATCAGCGGAGGAACCCTTCGTAATGGCGCTGCTGAAGCTGGCTCTCGATCTGCTTCACGGTCTCCAGACCGACACCCACGATGATCAGGATGCTGGTCCCGCCGAACGGGAAGTTCTGATTCGCGTTGAACAACACCAGCGCGACGGTGGGCACCAGAGCGATCAGACCCAGGTACAGCGAACCGGGCCACGTGATGCGGTTCAGCACGTAGCTCAGGTACTCCGCGGTGGGACGTCCGGCCCGGATGCCCGGAATGAAACCACCATACTTCTTCATGTTGTCGGCAACTTCTTCGGGGTTGAAGGAGATGGCGACGTAGAAGAAGGCGAAGAACACGATCAGCACGAAGTACGTGATGATGTAGTACGGGTGGTCACCCGTGACGAGGTGCCGGTTGATCCAGTCGGCCCAGCCCGCCTGCGAACCGCTGAACTGAACGATCAGCGCCGGGATGTAGAGCAGGGACGAGGCGAAGATGACGGGGATCACACCCGCCTGGTTCACCTTCAGGGGGATGTAGGTGGAGGTGCCGCCGTAGGAGCGGCGCCCGATCATGCGCTTGGCGTACTGCACGGGGATGCGCCGCTGCGCCTGCTCGACGAAGACCACCAGGCCGACCATCGCCAGACCCGCGAGGAGCACCACGCCGAACTCGATCCAGCCGTCCGCCAGGTGGCCCTGCACCTTGATGGCCCACAGCAGACCCGGGAAGCCGGCGGCGATCGAGACGAACATCAGGATCGACATGCCGTTGCCGATGCCGCGGTCGGTGATCAGCTCACCCATCCACATGATCAGCGCGGTGCCGGCGGTCATGACGATCACCATGGTGATCGTGGTGAAGATGGAGTCGTCCGGGATGATCTGGTCACGGACGGTGCACTGCGCGAAGAGGCTGCCGCTGCGGGCCGTCGCCACCAGGCCGGTGGCCTGGAGCACACCGAGCGCCACCGTCAGGTAGCGGGTGTACTGCGTGATCTTCGCCTGGCCGGACTGCCCCTCCTTCTTGAGGGCCTCCAGCCTCGGGATCACCACCACCAGCAGCTGCAGGATGATGCTCGCCGTGATGTAGGGCATGATCCCGAGCGCGAAGACGGTCAGCTGCAGCAGCGCGCCACCACTGAACATGTTGACCAGGCCGAAGAGGCCGGCGCCGGCGCCCTCGGCCTCTTTCACGCACTGGTTGACGTTCTCGAAGCTGACACCCGGGACGGGGATGTGTGCCCCGAGGCGGAAGAGCACCATGATGCCAAGGGTGAACAGCAGCTTCTTGCGCAGGTCGGGCGTCTTGAACGCCCGGGCGAACGCGGTGAGCACGGTGCCTCCTGCGCCCCCCGCGTCGCACGCGAGAGGTTACGGTCGTGAGGATCAACGGATAAAACGGTTCAGATTCCACAGGAGGGGCCCTGTGGAGGTCAATAACGCACGACACCTTACCGGCGACCGTGCCCCCCTTGGAACGACCAACCGGGGACGCCCGTTCCTGGGCGCCCCCGGTTGCTCAGTTCACCGTGCTCAGACGAGCTCGGTGACGGTGCCTCCGGCAGCGGTGATCTTCTCCTTGGCGGAGCCGGAGACCTTGTCCACGGTCACCTGCAGCGCCACGGAGATCTCCCCGTTGCCCAGCACCTTCACGAGCTGGTTCTTGCGAACCGCACCCTTGGCGACCAGGCCCTCGACGGTGACCTCGCCACCCTCGGGGTAGAGGTCCGCCAGCTTGTCCAGGTTCACGACCTGGTACTCGGTGCGGAAGGGGTTCTTGAAGCCCCTGAGCTTGGGCAGCCGCATGTGCAGCGGCATCTGCCCGCCCTCGAAGCTCTCCGGAACCTGGTAACGGGCCTTGGTGCCCTTGGTGCCACGACCGGCGGTCTTGCCCTTGGACGCCTCACCGCGACCGACACGGGTCTTGGCGGTCTTGGCGCCCGGGGCGGGCCGGAGGTTGTGGACCTTCAGCGGCTTCTGCTCCGCCATGTCAGTCGACCTCCTCGACCGTCACGAGGTGGCGGACGGTCTGCACCATGCCGCGGATCTCGGGACGGTCCTCCTTGACGACCGAGTCGTTCACTCGCCTGAGGCCGAGGGAACGCAGGGTGTCGCGGTGGTTCTGCTTGCTGCCGATGTAGGACTTGGTCTGGGTGACCTTCAGGCGTGCCATCAGGCGCTCACCCCAGCCCGCGCCCGCAGCAGAGCGGCGGGAGCAACGTCCTCCAGCGGCAGGCCGCGGCGGGCGGCGATCTCCTCGGGGCGCTGCAGGCCCCGCAGAGCGGCCACCGTGGCGTGCACGATGTTGATCGGGTTCGACGAGCCGAGGGACTTGCTCAGCACGTCGTGGATGCCCGCGCACTCCAGCACGGCGCGCACCGGGCCGCCGGCGATCACACCGGTACCGGGCGAGGCCGGCTTGAGCAGCACGACACCCGCGGCCTCCTCACCCTGGATCGGGTGGGGGATGGTGCCCTGGATCCGGGGGACCTTGAAGAAGTGCTTCTTGGCCTCCTCCACACCCTTGGCGATGGCGGCCGGCACCTCCTTGGCCTTGCCGTAACCGACACCCACGGTGCCGTCACCGTCGCCCACCACGACCAGCGCGGTGAAGCTGAAGCGACGACCACCCTTCACAACCTTGGCGACGCGGTTGATCGCGACGACCCGCTCGACGTACGCGGTCTTCTCGGCGGCCGCGCCACCGTCCCGCCGGTCCCGTCGGTCCCGCCGCTCGCCGCCACCGGCGCCGCCACCGCGGCGCTGGGGTCCAGCCATTGGAATTACCTCTCTCTATGCGTCCGCTTGCGTGGGGACCGGCTCAGAACCTGAGCCCGGCCTCGCGGGCGGCGTCGGCCAGGGCGGCGATCCGCCCGGCGTACTTGTTGCCGCCGCGGTCGAACACGACGGCCTCGATGCCCGCGGCCTTGGCGCGCTCGGCGACCAGGGACCCGACCTGCTTGGCCAGGGCGGTCTTGTCGCCCTCGGCGCCGCGGATCGAGCTGTCCAGCGTCGACGCCGAGGCCAGCGTGTGGCCCGCGATGTCGTCGATGACCTGCGCCACCATGTGACGGTTGGAGCGCGTCACCACCAGGCGCGGACGCTCGGGGGTGCCCGACACCTTCTTGCGGACGCGGATGTGGCGCCGCTTGACAGCGGCGGCCTTGCGCGCGCTGCCCTTCGCGATCTTCACACCGTATGCCATGGCTTACTTACCAGCCTTTCCGACCTTGCGGCGGATGACCTCGCCCGCGTACTTCACGCCCTTGGCCTTGTACGGGTCGGGCTTGCGCAGCTTGCGGATGTTCGCGGCGACCTCGCCGACCTTCTGCTTGTCGATGCCCTCGACGCTCAGCCTGGTCGGGGACTCCACCTTGAAGGAGATGCCCTCGGGAGCCTTCACCGTGATCGGGTGGCTGTAGCCCAGGGAGAACTCCAGGTCGGAGCCCTTCGCCTGGACGCGGTAACCGACACCGCTGATCTCGAGCTGCTTGCTGTACCCCTGGGTCACGCCAGTGATCATGTTCGCCACCAGCGTGCGGGACAGACCGTGCAGGGCCTTGTTCCGGCTCTCGTCGTTCGGGCGGGTGACGTTGATGACGCCGTCCTCACCCTTGGCGACCTCGATGGGCGCGGCGACGGTGTGCGAAAGGTTGCCCTTGGGCCCCTTCACGTTGACCGTCCGGCCATCGATGGTGACATCCACACCGGCGGGAACCTGGATGGGGAGCTTGCCGATACGCGACATGAGCTTTACCTCCGTTCCCTTCCGTTACCAGACGTAGGCGAGGACTTCCCCACCCACGCCCTTCTTCTGAGCCTGCTTGTCGGTGAGGAGCCCGTGGGAGGTGGAGATGATCGCCACGCCCAGGCCGCCGAGCACCTTCGGCAGGTTGGTGGACTTTGCGTAGACCCGCAGACCCGGCTTGCTGATCCGCTTGATGCCGGCGATCGAACGCTCGCGGTTCGGACCGAACTTGAGCTCCAGGACGAGGTTCTTGCCCACCGGGGCGTCCTCGACCTTCCAGCCGGTGATGTAACCCTCCTGCTGGAGGATCTCCGCGATGTGCGACTTGATCTTGCTGTGCGGCATCACGACGGTGTCGTGGTAAGCCGAGTTCGCGTTTCGCAGACGCGTCAGCATGTCTGCGATCGGATCGGTCATGGTCATGTGATGGCCTTCGGCCTCTCTCGCCGGGGTTTCCTGTCTGCTCCGTCCCTCTCCCCGTACGCGGAACGCGACGGGACGGGTGCGGTGCGGGGACCTACGGCGTAGTAAGACGGTCATGGGCGGCGAGCGCCCAACCCACAAGCCTAGGGCACGCGGGGAGGGCGTTCGCCGGCCAGGATGCTCTTACCGAGAGTTCCTGCGGTCCGCTGGCGCGGACTTACCAGGAGCTCTTGGTGACGCCCGGCAGCTCGCCGCGGTGGGCCATCTCACGAAGGCACACACGGCACAGGCCGAACTTGCGGTAGACGGAGTGGGGTCGGCCGCAGCGCTGGCAGCGCGTGTACGCGCGCACCGAGAACTTCGGCTTGCGGGCGGCCTTGGCAATCAGAGCCTTCTTCGCCACGGCTCACGCCTCCTTGAAGGGGAATCCGAGGTGACGCAGCAGGGCGCGACCCTCCTCGTCGGTGTTCGCCGTGGTGACCACGGTGATGTCCATGCCTCGGACCCGGTCGATCTTGTCCTGGTCGATCTCGTGGAACATGACCTGCTCCGTGAGACCGAAGGTGTAGTTGCCCCTGCCGTCGAACTGCTTCGGCGACAGACCGCGGAAGTCGCGGATGCGCGGCAGCGCGAGCGACAGCAGGCGGTCCAGGAACTCCCACATCCGGTCGCCCCGCAGGGTGACGTGGGCACCGATCGGCTGGCCCTCGCGCAGCTTGAACTGCGCGATGGACTTCCGGGCCTTGGTCACGGCCGGCTTCTGGCCGGTGATCGTGGCGAGGTCGCGGATGGCGCCCTCGATCAGCTTGGAGTCGCGGGCGGCCTCGCCCACACCCATGTTGACCACGATCTTGGTGAGACCGGGGATCTGCATGACGTTCTCGTACTTGAACTCGTCACGCAGCTTGCCCGCGATCTCCTCGCGGTAGCGCGTCTTCAGACGCGGCTGCACGTTCGTGGCGGTAGTCATCAGATGTCCTCACCGGTCCGCTTGGCAACGCGGATCTTGTTGCCGTTCTCGTCGAAGCGGTAACCGACGCGGGTGACGACCTTCTTGCCGTCCTTCTCCACGACGAGCTGAACGTTGCTCACGTGGATCGGGGCCTCGGTCGTCACGATGCCGCCGGTCTTCGAACCGCGAGCGGTCTGGCCGGCCTTGGTGTGCTTCTTGACCCGGTTGACACCCTCGACCAGGACACGGTCCTCGCGGGGGTAGGCCTCGATGACCTTGCCCTGCTTGCCCCTGTCCTTGCCGGTGATGACCTGGACCAGGTCGCCCTTCTTGATCTTCATCGGTTACAGCACCTCCGGCGCGAGGGAGATGATCTTCATGAACTTCTTCTCGCGCAGCTCACGGCCCACCGGGCCGAAGATACGGGTGCCGCGGGGGTCGCCGTCGTTCTTGAGGATGACGGCGGCGTTCTCGTCGAAGCGGATGTACGAGCCGTCGGGGCGGCGGCGCTCCTTGACGGTGCGCACGACGACGGCCTTGACGACGTCGCCCTTCTTCACGTTGCCACCGGGGATCGCGTCCTTGACGGTGGCGACGATGACGTCACCGATGCCCGCGTAGCGGCGGCCGGAGCCACCGAGAACACGGATGCAAAGGATCTCCTTCGCGCCCGTGTTGTCGGCGACACGCAGCCGCGACTCCTGCTGGATCACGTCTATCTCCTGATCGTCTGCCGGTTCCCGGCGGGTGCGCGCTCGCCGCGCGCACCCCGCCGAGCCTGGCGGAACTCGTCCCGAGAAGGGATCTCGGGAATTACTTGGCCTTCTCGAGGATCTCGACGACGCGCCAGCGCTTCGTCGCGGACAGCGGCCGGGTCTCCATCAGGAGAACGCGGTCGCCGACACCCGCGGCGTTCTGCTCGTCGTGCGCCTTGAGCTTGTTCGTACGGCGGATGACCTTGCCGTACAGGGCGTGCTTGACGCGGTCCTCGACGGCGACGACAACGGTCTTGTCCATCTTGTCGCTGACGACCAGACCCTCGCGGGTCTTGCGGAAGCCGCGGTTCTGCTCTGCAGTCTCAGTCACATTCGTCTCGCTCATCAGGCGCTCTCCACCGTCTCGATGCCGAGCTCGCGCTCACGCATCAGGGTGTAGATCCGGGCGATGTCCTTGCGGACGGCCTTCAGCCGGCCGTTGTTCTCCAGCTGTCCGGTCGCCGCCTGGAAACGGAGCTTGAACAGCTCCTCCTTGGCCTCGCGCAGCTTCACGACGAGCTCCTCGTCGCTGAGCTCGCGCAGCTCGCTCGCCTTGGTACCGGCCGCCATCACGACTCACCTGCCTCGCGCCGCACGATCCGGCACTTCATCGGAAGCTTGTGAGCAGCGCGGGTGAGCGCCTCACGAGCAATCTTCTCGTTCGGGTAGGACAGCTCGAACATCACCCGACCGGGCTTGACGTTCGCGACCCACCACTCCGGCGAACCCTTACCGGAACCCATGCGGGTCTCGGCGGGCTTCTTGGTCAGCGGACGGTCCGGGTAGATGTTGATCCACACCTTGCCGCCACGCTTGATGTGACGGGTCATGGAGATACGAGCTGCCTCGATCTGCCGGTTCGTCACGTAGGCGCCGGTCACGGCCTGGATGCCGTACTCGCCGAAAGCAACCTCGGTGCCGCCCTTGGCCATGCCCTTGCGCTTCGGGTGGTGCTGCTTGCGGTGCTTGACCCTGCGGGGGATCAGCATGACGGTCAGGCCTCCTTCCCGGCAGAGCCGGTGCTCTCGGCGGCCGGAGCGGCAGCGGCGCCCTCGGCGGCCTTGGGCGCCTCGGTCCGCTCCTGCTGCGGCTTGCGGCCGCGGCCGCCGCGCTCGCCACCGCGGCGCGGGCGGTCGTTGCCACCGCGCGACGGGCGGTTGCCGGCGCGGGCGGCGGCGTTCTCGGCACGGACCTCGGCGATGTTCTTGACGTCGCCCTTGTAGATCCAGACCTTCACACCGATCCGGCCGAAGGTCGTCTTGGCCTCGAAGAAGCCGTAGTCGACGTTGGCGCGCAGGGTGTGCAGGGGGACCCGGCCCTCGCGGTAGAACTCCGAGCGGGACATCTCGGCACCGCCGAGGCGGCCACCGCACTGGATCTTGATGCCCTTGGCGCCGGCCTTCATCGTGCTCTGCATCGACTTGCGCATCGCACGGCGGAAGGAGACGCGGGAGGACAGCTGCTCGGCGACGGCCTGGGCCACCAGCTGAGCGTCCGTCTCCGGGTTCTTCACCTCGAGGATGTTGAACTGGATCTGCTTGCCGGTCAGCTTCTCCAGCCGACCGCGGATGCGCTCCGCCTCGGCGCCGCGGCGGCCGATCACGATGCCCGGACGGGCGGTGTGAACGTCGACGCGGACGCGGTCACGGGTGCGCTCGATCTCCACCTTGGAGATGCCGGCCCGCTCCATGCCCTGCGTGAGCAGGCGGCGGATCTCGACGTCTTCCTTGATGTAGTCCTTGTACAGCTTGTCGGCGTACCAGCGGGACTTGAAGTCCGTGGTGATGCCGAGCCGGAACCCGTGCGGGTTGACCTTCTGCCCCATTACCGGGTTCCTTCCTTGCTGCTGACGACCACCGTGATGTGGCTGGTCCGCTTACGGATCCGGTAGGCGCGGCCCTGGGCGCGCGGCCGGAACCGCTTCAGGGTCGGGCCCTCGTCGACGTAGGCCTCGGAGATGTAGAGGCTGTCGACGTCCGTGTGGTCGTAGTTGTGCGCGGCGTTGGCGATGGCGCTGTCGAGCACCTTGCCGACGGGCACGCTCGCGGCCTGCGGGGCGAAACGCAGGACCGCCTGAGCCTCCGTGGCGTCCATGCCACGGATGAGGTCCACCACGCGGCGGGCCTTCATGGGCGTGACGCGGATGTACCGCGCCTGGGCCCTGGCTTCCATGGTTGTCCCTTCGGTGTCAGTCATTGGTCTTCGCTACTTCCGCAGATCAGCGACGACGCGACTTGCGGTCGTCCTTCTCGTGGCCGCGGAAGGTGCGGGTCGGCGCGAACTCGCCGAGCTTGTGGCCGACCATCGACTCGGTGACGAACACCGGGACGTGCTTGCGGCCGTCGTGCACCGCGATCGTGTGGCCCAGCATGGCCGGGACGATCATCGAGCGGCGGGACCAGGTCTTGATGACGTTCTTGGTGCCTGCGTCGTTCTGTGCGTCCACCTTCTTGATCAGGTGGTCGTCGACGAAAGGCCCCTTCTTGAGACTGCGCGGCATCGAAAACCCGCCTCCTAGCGCTTCTTGTTCGTCTTGCGGCGGCGGACGATGTACTTGTTGCTGGCCTTCTTCGGCGAGCGAGTACGTCCTTCCTTCTTGCCCCACGGCGAGACCGGGTGACGACCACCGGAGGTCTTGCCCTCACCACCACCGTGCGGGTGGTCGACCGGGTTCATGACCACACCGCGGACGGTCGGGCGGACGCCCTTCCAGCGCATACGGCCGGCCTTGCCCCAGTTGATGTTCGACTGCTCGGCGTTGCCGACCTCGCCGACGGTGGCGCGGCAGCGGACGTCGACCAGGCGGATCTCACCGGACGGCATGCGCAGGTGGGCCATGCGGCCCTCCTTCGCCAGCAGCTGCACGGAGGCACCCGCGGAACGGGCGAACTTCGCGCCGCCGCCGGGCCGCAGCTCGATGGCGTGGATGGTGGTACCGACCGGGATGTTGCGCAGCGCGAGGTTGTTGCCCGGCTTGATGTCGGCGCCGGGGCCGTTCTCGACGCGGTCGCCCTGCTTCAGGCCGGCCGGCGCGAGGATGTAGCGCTTCTCGCCGTCGACGTAGTGCAGCAGCGCGATGCGCGCGGTGCGGTTGGGGTCGTACTCGATGTGCGCGACCTTGGCCGGCACGCCGTCCTTGTCGTGACGACGGAAGTCGATCACGCGGTAGGCGCGCTTGTGGCCGCCGCCCTGGTGGCGGACGGTCACACGACCGGCGTTGTTACGGCCGCCCTTGCTGTGCAGGGGGCGGACCAGCGACTTCTCCGGCGTGGACCGCGTGATCTCGACGAAGTCGGCGACGCTGGAGCCACGACGGCCCGGGGTCGTCGGCTTGTACTTGCGGATACCCATTTCTCAGTCCTCGTCCGATATCGGACGGTGCGACCTCCGTTAGGAGACCGGACCGCCGAAGATGTCGATACGGTCGCCCTCGGCGAGGGTCACGATGGCGCGCTTGGTGTTGGCGCGCTTGCCGTAACCGGTGCGGGTGCGCTTGCGCTTGCCCTGGCGGTTGATCGTGTTGACCCCGGTGACCTTGACCGAGAAGACCGCCTCGACGGCCTGCTTGATCTGGGTCTTGTTGGCACGCGGGTCGACGACGAACGTGTACTTGTTCTCGTCCAGCAGCGCGTAGCTCTTCTCGGAGACCACCGGCTTCACGAGGATGTCGCGGGGGTCGGAGAAGGTCTTGCTGGTGACGGTGGTCTCGGCCATCAGGCCTCGCTCCCTTCGTGCTGGGCGGCCTTGCGGCCGGCCACGAAGCTGTCGAGGGCGGCCTTGGTGAAGACCACGTCGTCGGAGACGAGCACGTCGTAGGTGTTCAGCTGGCCCGGCTCCAGGATGTGGACCTGGGGCAGGTTGCGGGCGGACAGCCACGCGGCCTCGTCGCTCCGCTCGGCGACCAGCAGCACGTTCTTGCGCTCGCTGATCTTGCCGAACAGGGTCTTGGCGGCCTTGGTGGAGATCTCGCCCTCGACCACGCCGGTGACGACGTGGACGCGGCCGTGGCGCGCCCGGTCGGAGAGGGCACCGCGCAGGGCGGCGGCCTTCATCTTCTTGGGGGTCCGCTGCGAGTAGTCGCGCGGCACGGGGCCGTGCACGACGCCACCGCCGGCGAACTGCGGGGCGCGGGTCGAACCCTGGCGGGCGCGGCCGGTGCCCTTCTGGCGGTACGGCTTCTTGCCGCCGCCGCGGACCTCGCCGCGGGTCTTGGTCTTGTGCGTGCCCTGGCGGGCAGCGGCCAGCTGCGCGACGACGACCTGGTGGATCAGCGGAACGCTGACCTGCGCGTCGAAGATCTCCGCGGGGAGCTCGACGGTCCCGGCCTTGTCGCCTGCCGGCGAAAGGATGTCAATGGTGCTCATCGGTTACCTCAGGCCCCCTTGGCCGCGGTACGGACCAGGACGAGGCCGCCGTTCGGACCAGGAACCGCGCCCTTGATGAGCAGCAGGCCCTTCTCCGCGTCAACGGCGTGGACGGTCAGGTTCTGGGTGGTGACCCGCTCGTTGCCCATGCGGCCGGCCATGCGCAGGCCCTTGAACACGCGGCCCGGGGTGGCGCAGCCACCGATGGAACCGGGGGAGCGGTGCTTGCGCTGCGTGCCGTGGCCGGCGCCGAGGCCGCCGAAGCCGTGGCGCTTCATGACACCGGCGGTGCCCTTGCCCTTGCTCTTGCCGGTGACGTCGACCTTCACGCCCGACTCGAACACCTCGGCGGTGATCTCCTGGCCGAGCGTGTACTCGCCGGCGTCGGCGGTACGCAGCTCCACCAGGTGGCGGCGCGGGGTGACGTCGGCCTTGGTGAAGTGGCCCTTGAGGGGCTTGTTCACCTTGCGCGGGTCGATCTCGCCGAAGGCGATCTGGACGGCCTCGTAGCCGTCCTTGTCTGCGGTGCGCACCTGGGTGACGATGCAGGGGCCGGCCTTGACGACGGTGACCGGGACGACACGGTTGTTCTCGTCCCAGACCTGGGTCATGCCGAGCTTCTCGCCCAGGACACCCTTGATCTGCTTGGTGGTCATCTCTACCGGGCCTCTCAGAGCTTGATCTCGATGTCGACGCCGGCCGGCAGGTCCAGGCGCATCAGCGAGTCAACGGTCTTGGGCGTCGGGTCGAGGATGTCGATCAGGCGCTTGTGGGTGCGCATCTCGAAGTGCTCGCGCGAGTCCTTGTACTTGTGCGGCGACTTGATGACGCAGTACACGTTCTTCTCTGTGGGCAGCGGCACCGGGCCCGCGACCGACGCACCAGTACGGGTCACCGTCTCGACGATCTTCTTCGCCGAGGTGTCGATGACCTCGTGGTCGTAGGCCTTGAGCCGGATGCGGATCTTCTGTCCCGCCATGGCTACTTCGTAGTCCTGTCTCTCGTCACGCTCTGGGACCCGGCGGGACCACGCTCTCCTCCGACCCACGCGGTCGGGCGTGTCGCATTCCCGCCACCATGGAAATCCTTGAATTTCCCTGCTTGGGGATGCGGTGCGCGAGACCGCGGAACCGGGGGAGGAAACCCACCGGGCGCCTGGTCGGTACCCCGCCCACGCTTCCCGGAAGATTCCCGTACTTCCGCCCCTGACGAGGGGCGACGAATACATTGGGACTCGCTTCCGGTCCTCCCGGCGGGAGGCGCGCAGCATCGGCACTCAACCGAGCAACCCGGACAGTCTGCCACACGGGGCATCGCCGATGCCAATCGGACCCATGACGGTACCCCGCCGGGGCACCGCCGAACCATGCCGGTTCCACCGTCCTCCGGCACGACGGCGGCACACCGGCGGCGCGGCGGCGGCGCAATGGCGGCTCTGCCCCTGTCTCCGCACCCCGCCGTCCGGCCGGGGCCGCCCTCAGCCCACCGGCAGCCAGTCCAGCACCAGCAGCCCCAGCGGCACCGCGCTCCACACCAGCAGCGGCAGCCCGGCCCCCCGTCCCGTGGCCGCGCGCGGCGGGCGCAACGCCGGATGCCGGGCCATCAGCGCGAGACGGTCGGCTGCCCGCTGCCCGGTGGCGGGCAGCCGCAGCAACCGCCGGAGCGCCGGCGGTGCGAACGCCCCGGCGATCACCCTCTCGCCGTCCGCCATCCCGAACTCCAGCGCGCCGTCGCGGCGGTGCTCCACCGTGCGTATCCAGCCCCAGGGCAGCCGGCGCGGCCCGAGCCAGCGGCGCACCAGCACCCCGTCCGCGTCCGCGGTGATCCGCCACAGCGCCATCCGGCAGCACAGCCACGCCCAGACCAGCGCGGCCCACACCCGGGCGATCCAGTCCCCCGGCGACTCCCCGGAGCCCGGCTCCGCACCCCACAGCAGCATGCCCGCCGCGAACGCGGCCCCCGCGGCACGGCCACCCCACCCGGCCCGCAGGACCACCGGTCCGTTCGCGGGCGGCATGTGCGGCAGCAGCTCGGCCAGCCGGCGCTCCCGCTCCAGCCGCCGGGCCCGCCGGGCCTCCCGGGACTTCTGTCGCACCCCCCTCATCGGACGGTCTCCTTCCCCTGCGGCAGCTCGACCCCCGGCGGCGTCAGCTCCTCCTCCACGTACTCCCGGAAGTCCCTCTCCTCGTCCGGGTCCGAGAGGTCGAACAGCGGACTGTCCGGCCACAGCGGCCGCCCGCCGATCCAGGGCACGACGGTGCCGGGTTCGTCGGACGCCCAGCGCAGCTCCGCCGTCCCCTCCAGCGGGAGCCGGGCCGCCGTCGGCGCGCGACGCGGGCCGCGGTCCGCCTCCAGCAGGGCGAACGGCCGCCTGCCACCGCCCGGTTCGAAGAACACCAGTTGCGGTGCGGTGCGCGGGTCCCCGGCGTCGGGCAGCAGCAGGTAGTCGGCGGTCCGGGCGCCGCTCCCGCGGGCCGCCCGCACCAGCCGGCGCAGGCGCCGCGCGGCATGCGCCGCGCACCATACGCCGCGTATCAGCACCAGCGCCGCGACCGTGCCGCTGACCACCAGGCCCTGCCCGAGCCCCTCGTCACCGGCGATGCGGGCCGCCGACGGGGAGTCCACGGCGTACTCCACGGTGACCTCGTCGCCCTCGCGCGGGCCCGGATCCTCGTGCGCGACGTCCGTGGTGACCGTGCGGCCGTCCGCCGTGCGGAAGGCGACCTCGGCGTCGCCCGGTACCAGCCAGGGCCCGAGCGGGGCGTCCTCGTAGCGGTACTCGACGGTGGCCCGTGCGGTCGCCGTCTCCGCGCCCCACAGCCTCACCGCCGAGATCCACCACCAGCCCGAGAGCGCCGCGGCGGCCACCAGGACGAGCAGCCCGATCCAGGGCACCCCGGTCGTCAGCACCATGCCCCGCAGCCGGGGCGAGCGCCACCAGGCGACGGCGCGGACGTCGGGTTCGCGCGGCGGGGTCCGGACGGGGGTGTCCAGACGGGAGCGCAGCAGCCGGGCCAGGGCCATGAGGTGCTCCCGGTCCAGTGGGTCCGGCGTCTCGCCCGGCCGGGACGCGGCCGCCCCCAAGGCCTTCTCCGGGGGCATCGGGGCAGCGGAGGAAACCGGAGATCCGGGAGGGGCCACAGACACGGGAGAGGCCGGGGCGGGCCGGGGGCGTGTGCGGACGCGCGTCGTCAGACCCCGGCCGGACAGCGCACGGCTCGCGACGCCCGCCGCCGCGAGTCCCAGGCAGGCGGCGGTGGCGCCGCCGAGCAGCCAGGGGCTCGCCTCCCGGTCGAACGCCGCGCCGCGCAGCGGCCAGGCCGCCGCGCTGACCTCCAGGGACTGCCCCTCCTCCACCGCATCGTCGTCGCAGTCCACCCCGGCGGTGCGCCGGGTGCCGTCCCAGGGGTCGGTCCAGGCGACGTGGCAGGTGAACTCCTCGGTGCCGGTGACCGTCGCACGCACCGTCGCCCCCGCCCCGTACGCGCAGACCAGCAGGCCGGCGCCGACCAGGCCCAGCGCTCCGGCGGTCGCGCTCCACCACGGCACCACGGCCGCCGCCCGCCGCAGGGCGGACGGCTCGGGGCTCCCGCCGTCGCGCAGATGGCGGCGGAGTCTGCGCAGCCGTGCGGCTCCGCCCAGGGACGCGGAGGCGGTGCCCGCCAGCCCCACCGCGCCGGTGACGGTGAGTGCGAGCGTCAGCATGAACGGCGAGTCCTCCAGATCGGCCGCCTCGCCGCGCAGCGGCCACGGCCGGGCGGCGATCCGCAGGGGGTCGCCGGCGCGCTCGCCGCCGTAGCAGTCGACGCCGGCGGTCCGCGTACCGCCCGTCCAGGGGTCCTCCCAGCGGACCGAGCAGACGCCGTCGCGCCTGCCGGTGACCTCCGCGGTCACCTCCTCGCCCAGGACGAAGGTGTGGAGGCCGAGGACGCCGAGCACGACCGCCAGCCCCAGCCCCGCGGCGGCGACCCCGGGCACCCGGAGCGACCGCCACCACGGGACGCGGAACGCCTCCGGTCCCGCCCGTCCCGCGCCCGGCGCGGCGGTCAGCTCGGCCACCAGGGTGTCCAGCCGGTCGCCCGGCACACCGATGCGCACGGTGCCCGCGCCGCCCGGCATCTCGTAGACCACCGTGGCCCAGTCGGTGCGCAGCAGACCCCCGCCGGCCCGCCCGAAGCGGGCCGCGTCCATCACCCGGCCGCCGCGCGCCACCGCCACCGGAGGCCGTACGCCGCCGACGAAGTACAGCGGACCGCCGTCCCCTCCGGCGGGGAACCACAGGTCGCCCCCGACCCGGCGGGCCGGATACGACACGCCGTTCCCGCTGAACAGGGCGCGTGTCCGCACCGCCTCCGCGCCGCCCGGCGCGCGGCGCGGAGGCCCGTCGCGACGGTCGGCCCAGGCCCCGACCAGCAGGCCGGACAGCACAGCGCACCCCACGAAGACGAAGAACCCCACCCCTGGCATCCGCCCACCCCTGCAAACGACTCCGGCGGAAGCGCCTCGCACCACCTGCCGCACGCTCCGGGAGGAAGAATCCCAGCAGGCCGTATGAGCAGGCAATCTTCTCCCCGCAGTCTCCGCGACGGCTCGCCCCGCCCCGGCGTTCGCCGGACCGTCGCCCGGGTCCGTGGCTCCGGGCCCCCGGAGGTTTCCCGGGAGCTCCGTGTCACCCCTCTGCGGCATGATGACCGTACGGCCACAGCGCGGACTGGCCTATTTGCGGGGGGAGTTGGGCCGTGGGGTATGTGCTGCCCGAGGGCGCCGACGCAATGCTCGACATCATCGGCGTGGGCTGGCCCAACGTCGACGAGGACGACTACCGCGACATGGCCAGGGAGCTGCGGGACTTCGCCGATGGCGTCGACGAGGACGCCCAGGCCGCGCACAAGGGCATGGAGCGGCTGATCTCCTCCGGGCAGAGCGAGGCGCTGAGCGCGCTGAACGGCTACTGGGGCAAGGTCAACGGCAAGCATCTGAAGGATCTGGGCGATGCCGCCCGGGTGCTGGCCGACGCGCTGGACGGGGCGGCCGGCCTGATCGCGGGCCGCAAGGCGGTGGCGGTCGGCGAGCTGATCGCGCTGGCCGCCTCCATCGGCATCGGACTGGCCGCCGCCCCGTTCACCGCCGGACTGTCCACCCTGCTGAGCGCAGGCGCGATCCAGGCGTGCCGCGTCGCGGTCAAGCGGGCGCTGAAGGAGGCCGCGGACCTGGCGGTGGAGGAGATCGTCACCGCGATGTCCGAACCCGCGGTGGCCGCGCTGGAGAACATGGCCGCCGAGCTGGTGGTGCAACTGGCCGCCAACGGGCTGGGCACCCAGGACGGCGTCGACATGGACAAGGTCGGCGACGCGGGCAAGGAAGGGCTCCAGCAGGGGTGGAACCTGGCCTCCGCCGACGGCGGCGGCCCGGGCTCCGGCCTGCCGCGGCTGGGAGGGCTGATCGGCACCCTGGACATCGACGAGGGCGAGCACGACCGGGCCGCGACCAGGCTCAACACCGCCGCCACCTCCCTCAACGGCCGCACCTCCGGCAGGCTGGGCAAGGCGCGCGGGCACCAGGGCCGCACCCGCGGCCGGGACGAGATCTCCAACCTCGTCAACGAGGTCGCCGACCGGGGCATGGACGCCCTGGAGAAGGCCACCAAACAGCTCGGCGACCACCTCGGCGGGGCCCTGCCCAGGGGGGTGCGCGGCATCGCCGACTCCCACAAGGAGAACGACCGCCGCACCAAGGACTCCTTCGACAGGATCAAGACCGGCGACGGCACCGACGGCGGCAGGGGGAAGGGCCCGGGCGGGGGCGGGCCGGGCGGAGGCGGGCCGCCGGGCGGCGGAGGCGGGGACGACGGGCGGCCCGAGCGCCGCCCCATGAACCCGCAGCCCGACTGGCACGGGCGCAGCGCCGGAAAGATGCGGCACCACCGGGGCGACGCGCTGCATGTGGACCACCTGCCCCGGGAAGAGCGCGTACGGGTTCTGGAGGAGGAGTCGCTGACCCTGGCCAATGCGGCGCGCGACGAACCGGTGAGGGAGAAGGGCGACTACCCGGTCGGAAAGGACCGGATCTCCAAGGCATGCTCGGGTAGCCTCCTGCACGACGGGGTCATCACTTCACACACCAGCACCACCAAGAAGCACGGCATGAAGATTCCCGATACCCACCCCGCCGTCGCGGAAGCGTTGAAGCAGGTGGAAACCGAACTCACCGAAAAGGGGAAGAGGACGGGAGCCGGGCATGGCAAGTGCGCTGAGGTGTCACTCATTTCCGACCGGCTGCACCAGATCGATCCTGACGGGGCGAGGATCCGTACGGTGGAGGACGCGCGCGAAGCGCTGTCGGGAGCCATGGTCCACACCCGGCAGATCGGTGAATCCGTGACCTCCGAGGAAAACCTCGCTCATGGTGACTACAAGAAGCCATGTCGTTCCTGTGAGCACATGCTCCCCATCCTCGGGGTGACGGCCCACAAGTGAGGAAAGAGAAAGACGGAGAGGCGATGAGATTTCCTTCGTCTCGGCAAGAGGCCGAGGCATGGTTCCGCCAGTACGGATGGAGTCCTGAGCGCGACATCGGCGCCGAAGCGGACGCACTCGTCCAAAAGGCTCGGGAACAGGCCGCCGAATACGGCGTCTCCTATGTCGTCTCCGAGTATGCGCGTGACTTCATCCGGAGCTTCGGGGGGCTCAGGATTCTCTTTGACGACAGCCCCGAGAACCACTTCGTGGCGAAGCCGGGTTTTGCGTACAAGGGGGACGCCGAAGGAATCGAGGAGTTCTCCGGGGAGCTGGGGGAGAGTCTCTTCCCGTTGGGCTTCGACACCTATGACGGTGCCGTCATGCTGGTGGACGGCAGAGGGCGCTTCTTCCTCATGCACCACACGGGCAACTACTACCTGGGCGATGATGTGCTGCAAGCCGTCACGAATTTCATGACGGCGGACATGCAGGATGCGGAGGACTTCTATGTCTGACGGCGTTCCCGGTGTCGCCGCCTCCCTGCTCGTCCGGGGCACGGTCGTGAGCCAGACGAACCTGACCGGGGACGGGCGGCCCGAACTGCACCCGGCGGTACGGGAGTTCTTCGACTCGCTCCCCCCTGAGCACCGGGAGCCGTTCATCGGCCACTGCGCCGAGTCCGCGCTCGTCTCCGACCAGTTGTGGCGTCTGGACCAGGAGCGCGCGGACGGCCGTACGACCACCCTCGACAAGGCGCTCCCGCACTTCGAGGGCTCGGCGATCATGTCCCGGAAGATCCGCGAGCAGGGCGACCCCGAGCACGGGCAGCCGACCCCGCCTTGTCGTTCGTGCACCGCCCTCCTGGAGAGGCTGTCCGTGCAGATCCTCAGTGCGTGAGGCCGGACCCCGTGGATCTCATGGACGCCATGGACCCCGTGGAGGAGCACCCGGCGCTGCGGGCCGGCGGCTGGAGTCCCGGCCGGGACGTGCAGGATCAGGCGATGACGGCGCTGCTGGAAGTGCTGAGCATGGTCTCCCCTGCTTCGGGCCCGCACCCGGCCCGATGGGAGCTCTTCCCTGCGGCGGAGCGGGCGCTCCGGGAGTTCCACGGCCTGCGTATACCGCCCGCCGGGGCGGGGAGGGACTGTGCGGCCACCGGGGCCGTCGTCGATCCGGCTCTGGCCCGGCACGCCCACCGGACGTTCGGCGAACTGGCCGGGGCACTCGGCCTACGGCTCTTCCCCTTCGGCCGCACGGACGGCGACTCGCTGCTCGCCGTGGACGAGGCGGGCCGCCTGTTCGCCGTGGACCACGGCGGATGGTGGCTGCTGGGCGATTCTCCGGGTGCCGGGCTCGAAGCACTGGCGCACGGGCATGCGCCGCACCGCCTGGAGAGCCGCCGGTGGCGGTGGTGGATTCCCCGCGGCGGGGACGGCCCGGTGGCCGAGGCGCTGCGAGCGGCCATGACCGCCGTCTACGTCCTGCACCGCCACGGCGTTCGCAGCGCCAGGACGCTGGGCGTCCGCGTCACGGCGCTGCGCGGCTTCGGGGCCGTGTCCTTCGATGAGCGGTTCGATCTGCACCCCACCTCGCTGGAGGAGAACGCCGGCCTCCTGGCTCGGGAGGTATCGGGCTCCCTGGAGAATGCCGGGGCCGCCCTGCGCGGGGCGGAACTCGCCGTCCTGGTGCTCCCGCCGCCGGACACGGCGATGCCCCTGGCCTCGGTCGACTGCCGGATCGCCGTGGACGGCTCGGCGGACGCCGCGCCCCTCGCGCTCGACCTGGCCGCCGGCCCCGGGGCGTCCGCCGGCACTGCCGAAGCCGCGGTGTCGGCCGCCGCCCGCGCCTTCGGTGCCTGGGCGGACGCCTGAACAAGGCGGGACGGGCTCTCCCAGCCGTCGCACGGCGACGCGTCCCGCACCCGGCCGGGTGCGGGACGCGTCGCCGTTGAGGTCAGTGCCCTGCCGTGCGCGTCAGGAAGTCGGCCCACGCACCCGGCGCGAAGGCAAGCTGCGGGCCCTGTATGTCCTTGGAGTCGCGAACGTGGACGGCGCCAGGGGTGGCCGCGACCTCGACGCAGTCGTTGTTGTTGCTGCCGCTGTAGCTGCTCTTGACCCACTCCAGCACGGAACCGTCTCCAGCAGAGGGCTTGGGCGTCATGTCATCTCTCCCAGCAGTTTCTCGATGAAGGCCAGCGACTCCCGTGGGCTGAGAGCCTGGGCCCGGATGATCCCATACCGCAGCTCAAGGACCTGCACTTGTTTGGGATCGACCACCAGGCGAGTGCTGAGCTGCGCCTCGGAGTAGCCCACCGCCGTGCCGTCCCTGAGCTTCAGCACCTGAATCTGCCCCGCCATCCCCGCATGGTCCTCGCGGTTCGTCGGCATCACCTGAATCTCGACGTGCCGCAACCGGCCGATCTCCAGCAGATGTTCGAGCTGGCGGCGCAGCACAATTCTGCCCCCGATCGGGCGCCGGAGGGTCACCTCTTCCTGGACAAAAGTCAGAGTTGGCGCGTACTTCCGCACGATGACCTCTTGTCGGGCCATGCGTGCGGCCATGTACCGCTCGAAATCATCCTCGGAGTAGGCGGGGCGACGCATGTCGAACAGTGCGCGGGCGTACTCCTCCGTCTGCAACAGCCCGTGGATGTTGTGCTCGTTGTAGGCGCCCAGCTCGACGGCATCGGCCTCCAGCTTGGCCAGATCCCGCACCTTCTTGGGGTAGCGGGCCTCCTCCACGTCCTTCTTCATCGCGGCGAGCTTGCCGCCCGCGCCCACGACCTCGTCCGCCTTGCCCAGGAACTCCGGGTGCGGCAGGCGCCTGGCCCGTTCGACCGCCGAGACCATGCCCAGGCTGTAGCCGATGGCGTCGCCCAGCTCCTGCTGCGTCAGCCCGGCCGACTCCCGCCACAGCTTGACCTGGCGGCCGGCGGCCTTCACCACCGGCGCGTACTCGTCGTCCCAGTCCGGCTCCCAGGGCGTGCCGTCCGCACTGTCCGTCGTGTGGCTCCCGCGTGCCGCGCCCTCGTTGTCCACAGCCATGTGCACCAGCCCCTCCGTGTTCGCCGTGCCCGTGTCCAACAGCGCCCGAACCGGAGCCGTCACGCCATACAAGCCGCACAGTCCCGTCCCGCATTCGCACAGCCACTCCCCGTTCGAACGCCGTCACCGAGAGTCACATTAGGCACAGGGGGTCCGTTACCGCACTCATCCGGCGGAAAATCCCTCGAACAGGAAATTCCACTTCAGACAGTCGCTCTACCGGAGACGACACGACGGCGAAGCCCCTGCCCGCCGTGCCGGTGGTCGCGTCCACCAGCACTTCGGACAGGGGCCTCAGTGGTCGGCGTCCCCTACCGGGTCACGCCCTACGAGTAGTTCCAGCGCTGCCCGTCGGCGCGCTGCTTGCAGTAGATGATCCGGCCGGCGGAGTTGTGCGTCTGCATACCGAGGTGCTTGTTGGCGCAGAACTGGCCGGCCTGGTAGCAGTTGCCCGCCGGGGAGGTCAGCTCGCACTGGCCGTTCCACTCGGCGGCACCGCCGGTCCCGCCCGGACCGCCCGTGGAACCGGAACCGCCGCCGGAACCGCTGTTGGCCGGAGGCGGCGGGGTGTAGTCGGGGTCGTTCTTCCGGTCCTTGTAGGTGCCCTCGTCCGATGGGCAGGAGCCGCCCTCGACGAGGGTCAGCACCGCCTCGGTGCCGGGCTTGACGTCCTTGCCCGCCGAGGGCGACTGGAAGCAGACCTTGTAACCGTCCGCGTCGCCCTCCACGTCGGAGGCGGAGACGGACACGTCCTTGTACGCCGACTCGACGTCGATGTCGTCCTCGTCCAAGCCCACCTTGGCCAGCGCCTTGACGGCCTTGGCGTAAACCTCTCCGGTGACGTCGGGAATCCGGGGCCAGGTGAGCGGGCCGCCGTCCTTCTTCGGGCAGAGAGCGCCCTCCCGGACGGCTCCGTAGTCGACGGTGCCGTAGCCGATCTCCTCGAAACACACCTTCCATTTCCCGGAAGGCTCGGCGTCGCCCTTGTTGGCGTTGTGGACGGAGACCTCGTAACCGGCGTCCTCGGCGGCTTCCCTGGCTGCCTGCAGGGCCTCGCCCCTCTGGGAGGAGATCCGCTCCGGCTCCGCCGTCACGGTGGCGGTCGCGGTCGCGGTGACGGTGACGGTCTCCTTCGGCTCCGCCCCGGCGCCGCCGTCCGAGCAGGCCCCGAGCACGAACGCGCCGAACACGCCGAAGGCGATGAACCTCCCGCGGATCGCGGCGCGACCCCCCGTCCGCTTTCCCCGTCCCGGAAGACTCCGGATCATCCGCCGATCATGCGCTTGCTGTCCGCGCGATATTTTCCGCGCAGCGTGAAACAACGTCATTCCGCCCCCCTGGCAGTGCCGTTCGTGCGGCGAACGCTAGCCGGGCGGAGCCTCCCGGGGCAGGCGATACGCAAAACCGGTTCTCACCCGTTTCGAGCGCCGAGGGTCGAATGCCGCGCGCAGCGGGGCGGGACGGGTCAGCGCTCACGTACCGGCCGTACAGACCGGTACACGAGCCGGACAGGAAGCTCCTGAGCACGCGTCAGGTCTGGCCGGGGCGGACACGAGTGGACACGCTGGGTGACGTGACTCCAGAGACCACCCGAACCGAGAGCCCCGCCCCGGCCCCCGCCCAGGGCCTCTCCGTGCTCCTCTCCCCCACCCGCCGGGGAGCCCGGCTGGCACGGCTCCTGACCGTCGCGCACCTGGCCGACCAGGGGCTGCCCACCGAGGTGGCCGCGCAGATCACCGCCGAGCTGGCGGGCAACGCCGTCCTGCACGGGCGCGTGCCCGGCCGGGACTTCCGGCTGGGCCTGCGCGTCACCGGGAACGGCGGTGACGGTGGCGGCGTCACACTGCGCATCGAGGTGTCCGACGCTCGCGGCGACCGCCTCCCGGCCGTGCCCGGTCCGCCGGCGCCCGAGGACGCGGAGGGCGGGCGCGGGCTGCTGCTCGTCGAGGCGCTGGCCGACCGCTGGGGCGTGGAGACCTGGCCGCCACCACGCAAGACGGTCTGGGCCGAACTCGATCTCCGCCCCTGACCCCACCGCATGTACCGCACCCGCGCCATCCGCACGTACCGCCCACGCACCGCCATGGACACGTACCCGATGACCAGTGAGACCGCCCGCGCCGCGCGCAACCGCCTCGGCGACCTCATCGACCGCGCGCTGCGCGGCGAGCACACCGTGATCACCCGCAACGGCAAGGAGGCCGCGGCCGTCGTCCCCGTCTCCCTCCTGCGCAGGCTGCGCCTGCTGGAGGACGCAGCCGACCGCCGTGCCGTCCTGGACGCCCTCCACGAGCCCGCCTACGCCCTTGACGAGGTGCTGCGCGAGACGCTGGAGCGCGCCCGATGACGTACGACGTCCGCCTCGCCGCCACCGCCCGCGACCGGCTCCGCGCACTCGACCGGGAACGGGCCCTGCGCATCCTGGGCCGACTCACCGACCTGCTCGCCGACCCGTACGCGCCGGACACCACCGCCCTGCCCGGCTCGTACGAGAGCGAGCGGCGGCTGCACGCGGGCGACCACCGCGTGGTCTACACCGTCCACGACCGCCGGCAGCAGGTGCACGTCGTCCGCATCGCCCACCGCGACGAGGTCCACCGGCCCTCCTGACCCGGCGGCCCGTGCGGCGCCCGCGGGGTCTCCGCTCAGGCGGCGGAGGGGGCGGCCGGTCGGGGCGTTCCCGCCGGACGGGTCGTCGCCGTCGCGGCGCGGGGTGAAGACGAACGCCGCCGTCAAGCCGCCGATGAGCTCACCCAACTGGGCCAGGAGATGGGACTGATCCGAAGCATGGCCTTCGTCGCCCTGTACGACGCCAGCGTGCTGTACCCGAGCACCCTGCGTGACCTGCTCATATCCATAGCGCAGGACGGCCTCGTGCAGGCCAAGTGGACCGATCGCGTCCTCGATGAGACGTTCGGCAACCTGAAGGCCAAGCGACCCGATCTCGACTCCGCCCGGCTCGACCGGACCAGACAGGCGATGATGAGGGCCGTGGGCGACTGCATGGTCAGGGGTTACGAGCCCCTCATCGGGGCCGTCGAGCTCCCCGGCCCGGATGACCGCCACGTCCTCGCGGCGGCCGTCCGGGCCAAAGCCCAGGTCATCGTCACGTTCAACCTCAAGGACTTCCCTTCCGACGTCCTGTCGGCGTGAGACGTGGAGGCCAAGCACCCCGACGCCTTCATCGAGGACCAGATCGACCTGGATCCGGCCGCTGTATATGCGGCGGTGCGGCAGATCGCGGACAGATGGAAGAACCCGCCGGGAACCGTGGAGGACGTGCTCGGACGGCTGGAACGAGACGGCATGGTCGCCGCAGCCGCGGCCCTTCGAGCTCTCTGAACGGGCAACGGCCGTGCCGGCCTTAGCCCGGGCCGGGGGTGGATCGCGGAAGGCGCGGCAGGGCCCTCACTTCACCTTGTGCTTGCAGCCCAGGACGTCCTTGCCGTCCTGGTTGTCGTCGACCTTCTCGCCGTCGACGGTGATGGTGCAGGGTGCGGGCCTGAGCATGCCGTCGTCGCCCGGGACCGAGCCGGGTACGACCGACACCAGGACGCCGACCTCCTGCTCCGCCTTCGTCAGGGAGAGCTCGACCGTCTTCTTCCACGGGAGCGTGACCTGCTCGGTCCTGTTCCCGTCGGCGGTGTAGGCGATCTGCGTCTTTCCGGTGCCTTGGACCTCAAGGGTCACCTCGCGCACCACCTCGCCGCCCTCGCCCGCGCCTCCGCCGCCCGTACCACCGCCCGGCTCCTCGCTCCCGGAGGCCGACGGGGCGGGCTTCCCCTCGGCTCCCCCGTCGTCCCCGCCGCCGCATCCCGTCAGCAGCACACCGGACACGATCAGGGCCAGTCCGGCGGTCGTCCTGCGCATCCCCGCTCCCCTCGCGAATCGGAACCGCCCGGGGCGTCCCCGGACCGCACCGGCGATCCTAGTCAGCCGGGACCGGCCGAACGGCCTTGGAGGGCGGGCCTGTTCGCCGGCCGGAGCAGCAGTGGAACCGGCTCGCGCCGGAAGGGGTCGGCGGGCAACGGAAAGGGCCCGTACGACTCACGTCGTACGGGCCCTTTCGCCGACCGGGAGGTCAGCGGTGCCTCAAGAGGCGGACCGGGTCACTTGACGATCTTGGTGACCTGGCCGGCGCCCACGGTCCGGCCACCCTCGCGGATGGCGAACTTCAGGCCCTCCTCCATGGCGACCGGCTGGATGAGCTCGACCTTCATCTCGGTGTTGTCGCCCGGCATGACCATCTCGGTGCCCTCGGGGAGGGTCACCACGCCGGTCACGTCCGTGGTACGGAAGTAGAACTGCGGGCGGTAGTTGTTGAAGAACGGGGTGTGACGGCCACCCTCGTCCTTCGACAGGATGTAGGCCTGGGCCTCGAACTCGGTGTGCGGGGTGACCGAACCCGGCTTGATGATGACCTGGCCGCGCTCGACGTCCTCGCGCTTGATGCCGCGGAGCAGCAGACCGACGTTCTCACCGGCCTGGCCCTCGTCGAGCAGCTTGCGGAACATCTCGATGCCGGTGACCGTGGTGGAGGTCTTCTCCGGCTTGATGCCGATGATGTCGACGTTCTCGTTGACCTTCAGGACACCGCGCTCGATACGGCCGGTGACGACCGTACCGCGACCGGTGATCGTGAAGACGTCCTCGATCGGCATCAGGAACGGCTTCTCGACGTCACGCTCGGGCTCCGGGATGGACTCGTCCACGGCCTTCATCAGGTCGAGGACGGACTGGGCCCACTGCTCGTCGCCCTCGAGCGCCTTCAGCGCCGAGACGCGGACGACCGGAACCTCGTCACCCGGGAACTCGTACTCGGAGAGCAGCTCACGGACCTCGAGCTCGACGAGCTCCATGATCTCCTCGTCGTCCACCATGTCGGCCTTGTTCAGGGCGACGACGATGTACGGAACGCCGACCTGGCGGGCCAGGAGCACGTGCTCCTTGGTCTGCGGCATCGGGCCGTCGGTGGCGGCGACCACGAGGATGGCGCCGTCCATCTGGGCAGCACCGGTGATCATGTTCTTGATGTAGTCCGCGTGACCCGGGCAGTCGACGTGGGCGTAGTGACGGGACTCCGTCTGGTACTCGACGTGCGCGATGGAGATGGTGATACCGCGCTGACGCTCCTCAGGAGCCTTGTCGATGTTCTCGAACGCCGAGACCTCGTTCAGGTCGGGGTAGGCGTCGTGCAGCACCTTGGTGATCGCCGCGGTAAGGGTGGTCTTACCGTGGTCGATGTGACCGATGGTGCCGATGTTGACGTGCGGCTTAGTCCGCTCGAACTTCGCCTTCGCCACTGGGGTCCTCCTGTGGACTGGTGCTGTACTCCCCCGCGCTCCGCGGAGGGGTTCAGGTGGTCGTGCCGAATCGGTCAGGACCCCGAGGGGACGCCCTTGACCGCTTCGTATCTGGGTGGGCGGGCTGCCGGGGCCCGTCACCGCGCGGCGCGCGCCCGGTGACGGGAGACCCCGAAGGCCTTGTTGTGCTCCAGCCTAATGGGTGGATAGCGCCACGAAACGTGCGCTACTCGCCCTTGGCCTTCGCGATGATCTCCTCGGCGACGTTCCTGGGAACCTCGGCGTAGGAGTCGAACTGCATCGAGTAGCTCGCGCGACCGGAGGTCTTGCTGCGCAGGTCACCGACGTAACCGAACATCTCCGACAGCGGAACCAGGCCCTTGACGACCTTGGCGCCGGCGCGGTCCTCCATGGCCTGGATCTGGCCACGGCGGGAGTTGATGTCACCGATCACATCGCCCATGTAGTCCTCGGGCGTGGTGACCTCGACGGCCATCATCGGCTCCAGCAGGGCCGGGCTGGCCTTGCGGGCGGCCTCCTTGAAGACCATGGAGCCGGCGATCTTGAACGCCATCTCGGAGGAGTCGACGTCGTGGTAGGCGCCGTCCAGCAGCGTCACCCGCACGCCGGTGAGCGGGTAGCCCGCCAGCACGCCGAACTCCATGGCCTCCTGGCAGCCGGCGTCCACCGAGGGGATGTACTCCTTGGGGATGCGGCCACCGGTGACCTTGTTGACGAACTCGTAGCCGTCGCCCTCGAGGGGCTCGACCGCGATCTGCACCTTCGCGAACTGGCCGGAACCACCAGTCTGCTTCTTGTGCGTGTAGTCGACCTTCTCGACGGCCTTGCGCAGGGTCTCGCGGTAGGCCACCTGCGGCTTACCGACGTTCGCCTCGACCTTGAACTCGCGCTTCATCCGGTCGACCAGCACCTCAAGGTGCAGCTCGCCCATGCCCGCGATGATGGTCTGCCCGGTCTCCTCGTTCGTCTTGACCTGGAAGGACGGGTCCTCCTCGGCCAGACGCTGGATGGCGACACCCAGCTTCTCCTGGTCGCCCTTGGACTTCGGCTCGATGGCGACCTCGATCACCGGGGCCGGGAAGTCCATGGACTCCAGGATCACCGGAGCGGACGCGTCGCAGAGGGTCTCGCCGGTGGTGGTCTGCTTCAGACCCATGACGGCGACGATGTCGCCGGCACCCACGCTGTCGATCTCCTCACGCTTGTTCGCGTGCATCCGGTAGATCTTGCCGATGCGCTCCTTCTTGCCCTTCACGGAGTTCAGCACCTGCGTGCCGGACTCCAGGCGGCCCGAGTAGACCCGGATGAAGGTGAGCTTGCCGAGGTGCGGGTCGCTCGCGATCTTGAAGGCGAGAGCGGCCAGCGGCTCGTCCTCGGACGGCTTGCGCTTGATGACCTCGTCGGCGTCGGAGGGGGACTGCCCCTCGATCGCCTCGATGTCGACCGGCGACGGCAGGTAGCGCACGACCGCGTCGAGCAGGGGCTGGACGCCCTTGTTCTTGAACGCGGTACCGGTGAACACCGGGGTGACGGTGGTGCCCTCGCCCTTGCCGGACTCGATGGTGATACGGCGGATCGCCGAGTACAGCTGCTCCTCGGAGGGCTCCTCGCCCTCCAGGTACAGCTCCATCAGCTCCTCGTCGTTCTCGGCGACGGTCTCGAGCAGCTTGCCGCGCCACTCCTGGGCCTGCTCCTGCATGTCGGCCGGGATGTCGACGACGTCGTACATCTCGCCCTTGGCGGCCTCCGCCGACCAGACCAGGGCCTTCATGCGGACCAGGTCCACGACGCCCTGGAAGTCGGACTCGGCGCCGATCGGGAGCTGCATGACCAGCGGCTGCGCACCCAGGCGGCCCACGATCATCTCGACGCAGCGGAAGAAGTCCGCGCCGGTGCGGTCGAGCTTGTTGACGAAGCAGATACGCGGAACGCCGTAGCGGTCCGCCTGGCGCCACACCGTCTCGGACTGGGGCTCGACACCGGCCACCCCGTCGAACACCGTCACGGCACCGTCGAGCACGCGCAGGGAGCGCTCCACCTCGACGGTGAAGTCGACGTGGCCCGGGGTGTCGATGATGTTGATGGTGTGGTCGACGTTGTCGAGCGGCCAGTGGCAGGTCGTCGCGGCCGACGTGATGGTGATGCCGCGCTCCTGCTCCTGCTCCATCCAGTCCATGGTGGCAGCGCCGTCGTGGACCTCACCGATCTTGTAGCTCACACCGGTGTAGAACAGGATCCGCTCGGTGGTGGTCGTCTTGCCCGCGTCGATGTGGGCCATGATCCCGATGTTGCGGACCCTGGCCAGGTCAAGTGAAGTGGTAGCCATAAGGCTCAGTCTTCTCTCGGTTCTCGATGGGGGAAGCGACTACCAGCGGTAGTGCGCGAAGGCCTTGTTGGACTCGGCCATCTTGTGGGTGTCCTCGCGCTTCTTCACGGCGGCGCCGAGCCCGTTGGAGGCGTCGAGCAGCTCGTTCATCAGACGCTCGGTCATCGTCTTCTCACGGCGCGCGCGGGCGTAGCCCACGATCCAACGCAGCGCGAGAGTGGAGGAACGGCCGGGGCGGACCTCGACCGGAACCTGGTAGGTGGCGCCACCGACGCGGCGGGAGCGGACCTCGAGGGTCGGCTTCACGTTCTCGAGCGCGCGCTTGAGCGTGATGACCGGGTCGTTGCCGGTCTTCTCGCGCAGGCCCTCCATGGCGCCGTACACGATGCGCTCGGCGGTGGAGCGCTTGCCGTGCAGCAGCACCTTGTTGATGAGGGAGGTCACCAGAGGAGAGCCGTAGACCGGGTCGATGATGACCGGCCGCTTCGGGGCGGGGCCCTTACGAGGCATGCTTACTTCTCCTTCTTGGCGCCGTAGCGGCTGCGAGCCTGCTTGCGGTTCTTGACGCCCTGGGTGTCGAGGGAGCCGCGGATGATCTTGTAGCGAACACCCGGCAGGTCCTTCACACGACCACCGCGCACGAGCACGATGGAGTGCTCCTGCAGGTTGTGGCCCTCACCCGGAATGTAAGCGGTGACCTCGATGCCGCTGGTCAGACGCACACGCGCGACCTTACGCAGGGCCGAGTTCGGCTTCTTGGGGGTGGTGGTGAAAACGCGCGTGCAGACGCCGCGGCGCTGGGGCGAACCCTCGAGTGCCGGCGTCTTGTTCTTCTCGACCTTGTCCTGTCGGCCCTTGCGGACCAACTGCTGGATCGTAGGCACCGTTTCTCCGGTTTCTGTGTGCCAGTCTCGGTACAACTAACCCGGGCCACTCTCCGACCCACGCGGTCGGGTGTGTCGAAGGCTGCACACTCCCGCGATGCGGGGCCCACTGGGTGAGAAGCATGCAGATTTCGGTGTCCCCGTCCTCACATCCCGCGGCGTCTTGGCGCACACGAGAGCGCAGGGGATACCCCAGGCACAAGGTCAGAGCGTACCTACCGCATCGGCTCCGGTCAAAACAAATGCCCATGCCACCGTAGTGGGCGCGGAGCGGTAGTGGAAGAGCGCCCGAAGTCCCCCGCGACTCCCGCGAACCGCCTTCCGGCTCCCTCTCACGACCCCCTCCGCACAGCGGGCCGGCCCGCCGGAACGCTCACGGCGAGGCGGCCGCGATCACCACGATCGCCAGCAGTACCAGCGCGGCGAACCCGATCGTCAGCCAGCCCAGGACCAGGCCGGCCATGGCCATCCCGTCGCCCTTCTCGCCGGTGCGGCGGATCTCGGCGCGCGCCTTGTGCCCCAGGATCACCGCGGGAATGGCGGTCACCCCGTAGAACGGCGTGAGGACCCCGCAGACCAGGGCTCCGACCGCGGAGTTGTTCGTCTGGGGCGGGGGCGGCAGGAAGGTGCGCGGCACCGCAGGCTGGTACGGCTGAGCGTACTGCGGCGCGGGCGCGGGCACCGCCATCGGCCCCTGCGGCAGATCGGCGATGAGCGCGTGCAACTCCCCGTACGTCTGCGCCTGGTGGGCCCGGCCCATCCGCTGCTCGTACTCGGCGAGGCTCAACCGGCCCTCGGCGTAACCGGCCTTGAGCACGTCCACGGTGCGCTCCCGGTCCGCGTGGGACGCGCGCATCATCGGCAGTTGCGACGCCTGGTGCGCGGCCTGCGAGGGCTGCGGCAGGTGCGGCCCCGCCTGCCTCGGCGGCCCGCCGTACCCGCCCTGCTGACCCGGCTGTCCCCATGGCTGGTACGACACCGGCTCCACCTCCCCACGTTCGGGCTGCCCCCATCATCCATGACGCCGGCGCCCCTTGGGGAGTTCCAGGCCGCCCGGAACACACCGCGCGCACCGGCTGGACCGACCGGAACGGCGGGAACGGCGGGAACGGCGGGAACGGCGGAGAACACCGCGGGGCGGCCCCTCCGAGGAGGGACCGCCCCGCGGGCTTGTCCGACAGCCCGTGTCAACGGGCCGTGTCAACGGACCGCACGGCCTCGCTCAGCCGTTGTACGGGCCGTAGTCGTAGTCCTCCAGCGGGACCGCCTGGCCGGAGCCGGTGCCGAAGGGCGAGTAGTCGATGTCGTCGTAGCCGACGGCCGAGTACATCGCGGCCTTCGCCTCCTCGGTCGGCTCGACCCGGATGTTGCGGTAGCGGGACAGGCCCGTACCGGCCGGGATGAGCTTACCGATGATGACGTTCTCCTTGAGGCCGATCAGGGAGTCCGACTTGGCGTTGATCGCCGCGTCGGTCAGGACCCTGGTCGTCTCCTGGAAGGACGCCGCCGACAGCCAGGACTCCGTGGCCAGCGAGGCCTTGGTGATGCCCATCAGCTGCGGACGGCCGGAGGCCGGCTGGCCGCCCTCCGCCACGACGCGGCGGTTCTCGCCCTCGAACTTCGAGCGCTCGACCAGCTCGCCGGGCAGCAGCTCGGCGTCGCCGGACTCGATGATCGTCACACGGCGCAGCATCTGCCGGATGATGATCTCGATGTGCTTGTCGTGGATCGACACACCCTGCGAGTTGTAGACCTTCTGGACCTCGCCCACCAGGTGCACCTGCACCGCGCGCTGGCCGAGGATGCGCAGCACGTCGTGCGGGTTGGTGGCGCCGACCGTCAGCGGCTGGCCGACGTCGACGTGGTCGCCCTCGGAGACCAGCAGGCGGGCGCGCTTGGACACGCCGTAGGAGGTCTCGTCGGAACCGTCGTCGGGGGTGACGACGATCTTCTTGGTCTTCTCGGTCTCCTCGATCCGCACGCGGCCGGCGGCCTCGGAGATCGGGGCGACACCCTTGGGGGTGCGGGCCTCGAAGAGCTCGACGACACGCGGCAGACCCTGGGTGATGTCGTCACCGGCCACACCACCGGTGTGGAAGGTGCGCATCGTCAGCTGGGTGCCGGGCTCACCGATGGACTGGGCGGCGATGATGCCGACGGCCTCGCCGATGTCCACCAGCTTGCCGGTCGCCAGCGAGCGGCCGTAGCACATGGCGCAGGTGCCGACGGCGGACTCGCAGGTGAGGACCGAGCGGGTCTTGACCGTCTCCACGCCGTGCCGCACCAGCTCGTCGATGAGCACGTCGCCCAGGTCGGTGCCGGCCGGGGCCAGCACCTTGCCGTCGACGGTGACGTCCTCGGCGAGGCAGCGCGCGTACACGCTGGTCTCGACGTCGTCCGCCTTGCGCAGCACGCCGTCCGCGCCCTTGGAGGCGATCACGAGCTTCAGGCCGCGGTCGGTGCCGCAGTCCTCCTCGCGGATGATCACGTCCTGCGAGACGTCCACCAGACGACGGGTCAGGTAACCGGAGTCGGCGGTGCGCAGCGCGGTGTCCGCCAGACCCTTACGGGCACCGTGCGTGGAGATGAAGTACTCCAGCACGGACAGACCCTCGCGGAACGACGCCTTGATCGGCCGCGGGATGGTCTCGTTCTTGGCGTTGGACACCAGACCGCGCATACCGGCGATCTGGCGCATCTGCATCATGTTTCCGCGGGCGCCCGAGTCGACCATCATGAAGATCGGGTTGGTCTTCGGGAAGTTCTCCGCCATGGCCTCGGCGACCTCGTTGGTCGCACGGGTCCAGATGCCGATGAGCTCGTTGGAGCGCTCGTCCTTGGTGATCAGACCGCGCTCGTACTGCTTCTGGACCTTCTCGTCCTGCGCCTCGTAGTTCGCGATGATCTCCTTCTTGGCCTCGGGGACCACGACGTCGGAGATCGCGATGGTGACGCCGGAACGGGTCGCCCAGTGGAAACCGGCCGACTTCAGGTTGTCCAGCGCCGCGGCGACGACGACCTTGGGGTAGCGCTCGGCGAGGTCGTTGACGATCGCGGAGAGCTGCTTCTTGCCCACGGTGTAGTCGACGAACGGGTAGTCCTCGGGCAGCAGCTCGTTGAAGAGCGCGCGGCCCAGGGTGGTGCGCAGCCGGAACGGGTCGCCGGACTGCCACTCCGGCTCGCCCTCCTCCGCGACCGGCGGGGTCCAGCCGCGGGGCGGGACCGAGCCGACGGGGAAGCGGATGTCGATCTTCGCCTGGAGCGACAGCTCCCGGGCGTCGAACGCCATGATCGCCTCGGCGACCGAGTTGAACGACCGGCCCTCGCCCTTGACCTCGCCCTCCACCTCGTCGGTGGTGAGGAAGAACAGGCCCAGCACCATGTCCTGGGTCGGCATGGTGACGGGGCGGCCGTCGGCCGGCTTGAGGATGTTGTTCGAGGACAGCATCAGGATGCGGGCCTCGGCCTGCGCCTCCGCGGACAGCGGCAGGTGCACGGCCATCTGGTCGCCGTCGAAGTCCGCGTTGAACGCGGTGCACACCAGCGGGTGGATCTGGATGGCCTTGCCCTCGACCAGCTGCGGCTCGAAGGCCTGGATGCCCAGGCGGTGCAGGGTCGGCGCGCGGTTGAGCAGCACCGGGTGCTCGGCGATGACCTCTTCGAGCACGTCGTACACGACCGTGCGGCCGCGCTCGACCATGCGCTTGGCCGACTTGATGTTCTGCGCGTGGTTGAGGTCCACCAGGCGCTTCATCACGAACGGCTTGAACAGCTCCAGCGCCATGGCCTTGGGCAGACCGCACTGGTGCAGCTTGAGCTGCGGGCCGACGACGATCACCGAACGCGCCGAGTAGTCGACGCGCTTGCCCAGCAGGTTCTGGCGGAAGCGGCCCTGCTTGCCCTTGAGCATGTCGGACAGCGACTTCAGCGGACGGTTGCCGGGGCCCGTGACCGGGCGGCCGCGGCGGCCGTTGTCGAAGAGCGCGTCGACGGCCTCCTGGAGCATGCGCTTCTCGTTGTTCACGATGATCTCGGGCGCGCCGAGGTCGAGAAGCCGCTTCAGACGGTTGTTGCGGTTGATGACACGGCGGTACAGGTCGTTCAGGTCGGAGGTCGCGAAGCGGCCACCGTCCAGCTGCACCATCGGACGCAGGTCCGGCGGGATGACCGGCACGCAGTCCAGCACCATGCCCTTGGGGCTGTTGCGGGTCTGCAGGAAGGCGGAGACGACCTTGAGGCGCTTGAGCGCACGGGTCTTCTTCTGGCCCTTGCCGGTCCGGATGATCTCGCGGAGCTTCTCCGCCTCCTCCTCCAGGTCGAAGGTCTCCAGCCGCTTCTGCAGCGCGGCGGCGCCCATCGAGCCGTCGAAGTAGGTCCCGAAGCGGTCGCGCAGCTCGCGGTAGAGCAGCTCGTCGCCCTCCAGGTCCTGGACCTTGAGGTTCTTGAAGCGGTTCCAGACCTCGTCCAGGCGGTCGATCTCGCGCTGGGCGCGGTCGCGGATCTGCTTCATCTCGCGCTCGGCGCCCTCGCGCACCTTGCGGCGCACGTCGGCCTTGGCGCCCTCGGCCTCCAGCTCCGCGAGGTCGGCCTCCTGCTTCTTGGCCCGGGCCTCCAGGTCGGCGTCGCGGCGCTGCTCGATCTGCTGGCGCTCCACGGAGACGTGGGCCTCCAGGGAGGGCAGGTCGCGCGTGCGGCGCTCCTCGTCCACCCACGTGATCATGTAGGCGGCGAAGTAGATGACCTTCTCCAGGTCCTTCGGGGCGAGGTCGAGCAGGTAGCCCAGACGGGAGGGCACGCCCTTGAAGTACCAGATGTGGGTGACGGGGGCGGCGAGCTCGATGTGGCCCATCCGCTCACGGCGCACCTTGGCGCGGGTCACCTCGACGCCGCAGCGCTCGCAGATGATGCCCTTGAAGCGGACGCGCTTGTACTTGCCGCAGTAGCACTCCCAGTCCCGGGTCGGACCGAAGATCTTCTCGCAGAAGAGCCCGTCCTTTTCCGGCTTGAGGGTGCGGTAGTTGATGGTCTCCGGCTTCTTGACCTCGCCGTGGGACCACTGACGGATGTCGTCAGCGGTGGCCAGGCCGATTCGCAGCTCGTCGAAGAAGTTGACGTCGAGCACTCTCGTCAATCCCTCTCAGGGTTTGTGCCCCTCGCGTCGGTGGGACCGAGGAGCTCTGTGGTGGTCTGAACGGGGGTCCCGGGGAGGCCGGGGAGCCGCCCTTCCGCCTCGGGCGGGAAGGTGCGGCGCCCCGGCCGGCCCGTCAGACCTCTTCGACGCTGCTCGGCTCTCGCCGGGACAGGTCGATGCCGAGCTCTTCCGCGGCGCGGAAGACGTCCTCGTCGGTGTCGCGCATCTCGATGGACATGCCGTCGCTGGACAGCACCTCCACGTTGAGGCACAGGGACTGCATCTCCTTGATGAGCACCTTGAAGGACTCGGGGATGCCGGGCTCGGGGATGTTCTCGCCCTTGACGATGGCCTCGTAGACCTTCACGCGGCCGGTGACGTCGTCGGACTTGATGGTCAGCAGCTCCTGGAGGGCGTACGCGGCGCCGTATGCCTCCAGCGCCCACACCTCCATCTCACCGAAGCGCTGGCCACCGAACTGAGCCTTACCGCCCAGCGGCTGCTGGGTGATCATGGAGTACGGGCCGGTCGAGCGGGCGTGCAGCTTGTCGTCGACCAGGTGGTGCAGCTTGAGGATGTACATGTAGCCGACCGAGATCGGGTCCGGGAACGGCTCGCCGGAGCGGCCGTCGTAGAGCCGGGCCTTACCCGAGGGCAGGACCATCCGCTCGCCGTCGCGGTTGGGCAGGGTCGCCGTGAACAGACCGGCGATCTCGTCCTCGCGGGCGCCGTCGAACACCGGGGTGGCGACGTTGGTGCCGGGGGCGACGTCGTCGGCGCCGATCGAGGCGAGCCGCTTCTGCCACTCCTCCTCGATCCCCTCGACCTTCCAGCCCTGGGAGGCGAGCCAGCCCAGGTGGATCTCCAGGACCTGGCCCGGGTTCATCCGGGACGGGACGCCCAGCGGGTTGAGGATGACGTCGACCGGGGTGCCGTCCTCCATGAACGGCATGTCCTCGATCGGCAGGATCTTGGAGATGACGCCCTTGTTGCCGTGGCGGCCGGCGAGCTTGTCACCGTCGGTGATCTTGCGCTTCTGGGCCACGTAGACGCGGACGAGCTGGTTGACGCCCGGAGGCAGCTCGTCGCCCTCCTCGCGGTCGAAGACGCGGACGCCGATGACCTTGCCGGTCTCGCCGTGCGGCACCTTCAGCGAGGTGTCGCGGACCTCGCGCGCCTTCTCGCCGAAGATCGCGCGCAGCAGCCGCTCCTCCGGGGTCAGCTCGGTCTCGCCCTTCGGGGTGACCTTGCCGACCAGGATGTCGCCCGCCTCGACCTCGGCGCCGATGCGGATGATGCCGCGCTCGTCGAGGTCGGCCAGGACCTCCTCGGAGACGTTCGGGATGTCCCGGGTGATCTCCTCGGGACCCAGCTTGGTGTCGCGGGCGTCGACCTCGTGCTCCTCGATGTGGATCGAGGAGAGGACGTCGTCCTGGACGAGGCGCTGCGACAGGATGATCGCGTCCTCGTAGTTGTGGCCCTCCCACGGCATGAACGCCACGAGCAGGTTCTTGCCGAGCGCCATCTCGCCCTGCTCGGTCGAGGGGCCGTCGGCGAGGACCTGGCCGGTCACCACGCGGTCGCCCTCGTCCACGACGACCTTCTGGTTGAAGGAGGTGCCCTGGTTGGAGCGGAAGAACTTGGCGACCCGGTACGTGGTGTACGTGCCGTCGTCGTTGGCCACGGTGACGTAGTCGGCGGAGACCTCCTGGACCACGCCGTCCTTCTCGGCCTTGATCACGTCACCGGCGTCGACCGCGCAGCGGTACTCCATGCCGGTGCCGACCAGCGGGGCCTCGGCCCGGATCAGCGGGACGGCCTGGCGCATCATGTTGGAGCCCATGAGCGCGCGGTTGGCGTCGTCGTGCTCCAGGAACGGGATCATGGCGGTCGCGACCGACACCATCTGGCGCGGCGAGACGTCCATGTAGTCGACCTCGTCGCCGGGGATGAGGTCGACCTCGCCGCCGCGGCGGCGGACCAGGACGCGGTCCTCGGCGAACCGCATGTCGTCGGTCAGCGGCGCGTTGGCCTGGGCGATGACGTAGCGGTCCTCCTCGTCGGCGGTCAGGTAGTTCACCTCGTCGGTGACCACGCCGTCGACCACGCGGCGGTAGGGGGTCTCCACGAAGCCGAACGCGTTGACCCGGCCGTAGGAGGCCAGCGAGCCGATCAGGCCGATGTTCGGGCCTTCGGGGGTCTCGATCGGGCACATGCGGCCGTAGTGCGAGGGGTGCACGTCGCGGACCTCGAAGCCCGCCCGCTCACGGGACAGACCGCCGGGGCCCAGCGCGGACAGACGGCGCTTGTGGGTCAGGCCCGACAGCGGGTTCGTCTGGTCCATGAACTGCGACAGCTGGCTGGTGCCGAAGAACTCCTTGATGGAGGCGACGACCGGCCGGATGTTGATCAGGGTCTGCGGCGTGATCGCCTCGACGTCCTGGGTCGTCATCCGCTCGCGGACGACGCGCTCCATACGGGCCAGACCGGTGCGGACCTGGTTCTGGATGAGCTCGCCGACGTTGCGCAGGCGGCGGTTGCCGAAGTGGTCGATGTCGTCGGTCTCGACGACGATCGTCCGGCCGTTCTCACCGACCGTCTCGGTCTCGCCGGCGTGCAGCTTGACCAGGTACTTGATCGTGGCGATGACGTCGTCGACGGTCAGCACGCCGGCGTCCAGCGGCTGGTCGCCGCCGAGCTTCCGGTTGATCTTGTACCGGCCGACCTTGGCCAGGTCGTAGCGCTTGGGGTTGAAGTAGAGGTTCTCCAGCAGCGTCTGCGCGGCCTCGCGCGTCGGCGGCTCGCCCGGACGCAGCTTGCGGTAGATGTCGAGCAGCGCGTCGTCCTGGCCCTGGGTGTGGTCCTTCTCCAGGGTGGCGCGCATGGACTCGTACTGGCCGAACTCCTCCAGGATCTGCTCGGTGGTCCAGCCGAGCGCCTTGAGGAGGACGGTGACGGACTGCTTGCGCTTGCGGTCGATGCGGACACCGACCATGTCGCGCTTGTCGATCTCCATCTCCAGCCAGGCGCCGCGAGACGGGATGATCTTGGCGGAGAAGATGTCCTTGTCGGACGTCTTGTCGATGTTGCTGTCGAAGTAGACGCCCGGCGAGCGCACCAGCTGGGAGACCACGACACGCTCGGTGCCGTTGATGACGAAGGTGCCCTTGTTGGTCATGAGCGGGAAGTCGCCCATGAAGACCGTCTGGGACTTGATCTCGCCGGTCTCGTTGTTGGTGAACTCGGCGGTGACGAACAGGGGCGCGGCGTAGGTGAAGTCGCGCTCCTTGCACTCGTCGATCGAGTTCTTCGGCGGCTCGAAGCGGTGATCGCGGAAGGTGAGCGACATCGACCCGGAGAAGTCCTCGATCGGGGAGATCTCCTCGAAGATCTCCTCCAGACCGGACTTGGTGGGGACATCCTCACCGCGCTCCAGCGCCGCCTCGACGCGAGCCTTCCAGGCGTCGTTGCCGAGCAGCCAGTCGAAGCTCTCGGTCTGCAGCGCAAGGAGGTTCGGAACCCCGAGGGGCTCCTTGATCTTCGCAAAGGAGATACGCAGCGGGGCGGTGCTGGCGCCGTTGTTCGAATGGGCGGTCGAGGCGTTGCGCGAGGCGGCCAAGAGGGGGTCCTTCCGAGGGCTCGGACTCACTACGCGCGCCGTGCCCCTGGTGACGGGCAGGGGACAGTTAATAGGCAGCGCAAAGGGTCAGTGTAGCCACAAGGCCCACTGATGTCCAGTGCGGTATCCGGAGACCGGCACGCGGTACCAATCTCTCCCTCCGGAGGGGCGAGCCCCTCGCCAGTTGTTCAACGCCTGCCGCAAGGTTTCCCACTTCGCCGGCGATCCATGCCTCGGATTGTGGATCGGTGTGACGACGCGTCCTGAGAATTGCGCGCTACGTGCGGTTCGTCAAGGCCCCACCCTCTTCCGAACCACAGGGAGCGTACGGCCCGACGGCGTTGATCACCATACCCGCAGGCCCTCGCCAGGCGATACGGCCATCGCGGAAACGACCGAAGGCGACCACCCGCACGGGTGATCGCCTTCGGAAGGAGGGGAGTCAGCGGACTCCCGAAGTGACCCGGGTCACTCGGTTCACTTGACCTCGACGGAGGCGCCGGCGCCCTTGAGGGACTCGGCGGCCTTGTCGGCGGTCTCCTTGTTGACCTTCTCCAGGACCGGCTTCGGGGTGCCGTCGACCAGGTCCTTGGCCTCCTTCAGGCCGAGGGAGGTCAGCTCGCGCACGACCTTGATGACCTGGATCTTCTTGTCACCGGCGCCGGTGAGGATGACGTCGAACTCGTCCTTCTCCTCGGCGGCCTCGGCCGGGGCGGCGGCACCGGCGCCACCGGCGGCGGCGACGGCGACCGGGGCGGCGGCCTCGACGTCGAACTTCTCCTCGAAGGCCTTCACGAACTCGGAGAGCTCGATGAGGGTCATCTCGCTGAACTGCTCGAGCAGCTCTTCCTGGCTGAGCTTCGCCATGATGGCGGTCCTTCCACTAAGTCGGCTGGTGCCGGGTTGTTCATGTCGGCGGGCGTACAGGGGCCCGCTGCGACCGAGTGCGCCTGGGGCGGGTTACTCGGCCTCGGCGGGAGCCGGCGTACCGGCACCGCCCTGCTCCTGCTTGGCGCGAAGGGCGTCCGCGGTGCGGACGAACTTCGACAGCGGGGCCTGGAAGGTCGCCGCGGCCTTGGCCATGGACGCCTTCATGCCACCGGCCAGCTTGGCGAGCAGCACCTCACGGGACTCGAGGTCCGCGAGCTTCTTGATCTCGTCGGCGCTGAGCGCCTTGCCCTCGAGGACACCGCCCTTGATGACGAGCTGGGGGTTGTCCTTGGCGAAGTCACGCAGACTCTTCGCCGCCTCGACCGGGTCACCGGTCACGAAGGCGACGGCGGTGGAGCCGACGAAGAACTCGTCGAGCTCGGTGACCCCGGCCTCGTTGGCCGCGATCTTGGTAAGCGTGTTCTTCGCCACACGGTACTGAGCGTTCTCACCGAGAGAACGGCGCAGGTCCTTGAGCTGAGCGACGCTGAGACCGGTGTACGCGGTCACAACGGCGGCGTTGGAGTTCTGGAACTTCTCCCTGATCTCCTCGACAGCTGCGACCTTGTCGGGACTCGCCATGAGCCTCGGCCCTCCTTTCCGGGTGATGCGATCCTCGACCGTGCCTTTCGGCAGGGTCATGACGCCGGACCGCCCACGTCGGGCGCACGAGGAAGGGGTTTTGCGCAAAACGAAACGCCCCGGCGCAGGCGCACGGGGCGTGACTCGACCGGCACACACGCCGGGAGTCCTCCACTGTCACCTGCGCAGGTCGCCCGCTCCAAGCGGATCCTTCGGCCACCGGCCCCGGATCTGCGGAAGATCTGGAGCACGGCAACGACCAGCGGTCTTTGGCTTCTGTGGAAGAGTACGCGAACGCCGTCACGGCAGGCAAATCCGAGGGGCCGGACTCCGCCGCCGCCCTTCCCGGAACTCCGCCCACGCCCTCGAAGACCTCCGCCGGGCCGGCCGGGCCGCCCGCCGGAGGCGCCTTCACGGAGAGCGGGGTGACGCAGTCACCGCCTCCTCGCCGACCCGCTCGATGACGGGCGGGGCCGGGAGCAGGGCCGTCTGCCGGGCGGGATCCCGGTCCGCGTCCGGCAGACCGCCCGTCACCGGCTCCGGAGCCCCGCACCGTCCGCGCGAAAGGGCCGGGCCCCGCCTCCCTCTCGGAAGCGGGGCCCGGCCGCCGTACTGGACCGCCCTCGGGGACGCGCGCCGGATCAGGCGGCGACATCCTCCTCGGCGAGGAGGTTCCGGGTGCGGTTGGGGTCGACGGGGACGCCGGGACCCATCGTGGTGCTGATGACGGCCTTCTTGATGTACCGGCCCTTGGCCGCGGACGGCTTCAGCCGCAGGACCTCTTCCAGCGCCGCCGCGTAGTTCTCCACCAGCTGCTTCTCGTCGAACGAGACCTTGCCGATGATGAAGTGGAGGTTGGCGTGCTTGTCGACGCGGAACTCGATCTTGCCGCCCTTGATCTCGGTGACGGCCTTGGCGACGTCCGGGGTGACGGTGCCGGTCTTCGGGTTCGGCATCAGACCACGCGGACCGAGCACACGGCCGAGGCGGCCGACCTTGCCCATCAGGTCCGGGGTGGCGACGACGGCGTCGAAGTCCAGACGGCCCTTGGCGACCTCGTCGATCAGTTCGTCGGAGCCGACGATGTCGGCGCCGGCGGCCTCCGCGGCCGCGGCACGCTCACCGGTCGCGAAGACCAGGACCCGGGCGGTCTTACCGGTGCCGTGCGGGAGGTTCACGGTGCCGCGCACCATCTGGTCGGCCTTGCGCGGGTCGACACCCAGGCGCATGGCGATCTCGACGGTCGCGTCGAACTTGGTCGGGGAGGTCTCCTTGGCGAGACGGACGGCCTCCAGCGGGGCGTAGAGCCGCGTCCGGTCGACCTTGGCGTCCGCGTTGCGGAGAGCCTTGCTGCGCTTCACTTCTGCTCCAGTTTTCTGGTGTACGGAGTCGTGGTCCAGGGGGCCAGCGCCTGACCCTGCCACTTCCATCTGTCTGTGCCCGGCCGCCTGTCCGGCTCGCCCGCCCCGAGGGGGAGGGACAGAACCGGGCGTGCCCGGCGGGTACCGCGAGCGGAGCCGCTCAGCCCTCGACGGTGACGCCCATCGACCGGGCGGTGCCGGCGATGATCTTCTCGGCGGCGTCCAGGTCGTTGGCGTTGAGGTCGGGCATCTTGGTGGTGGCGATCTCACGCACCTGCTCGCGCGTGATCTTGGCGACCTTCTTGGTGTGGGGCTCGCCGGAGCCCTTCTCCACGCCCGCGGCCTTGAGGATCATCTTCGCGGCCGGCGGGGTCTTGGTGATGAAGGTGAAGGAGCGGTCCTCGTAGACCGTGATCTCCACCGGGATGACCCAGCCGCGCTGCGACTCGGTCGCGGCGTTGTAGGCCTTGCAGAACTCCATGATGTTCACGCCGTGCTGACCCAGCGCGGGGCCGACCGGCGGGGCCGGGTTCGCGGCGCCGGCCTGGATCTGGAGCTTGATCAGCCCCGTGACCTTCTTCTTCTTGGGAGGCATGTTCTCTCCGGGTCCTGGTGAGAGGTGTCGAATCCTCCGGCGGGCTGATCCACCCGTACGGAGGCATACCGCACCACGATAGCCCGTATCACGGTGCGGTCGGAAACCGGCCAGGCCGGGCGGCCCCGGAGGGCTGCCCGACCTGGCCGGAAATCGGTGACCGGAAGAACCGCGTCAGTTCTTCTGGATCTGGTCGAAGCTCAGCTCGACCGGGGTCTCGCGGCCGAAGATCTCGACGAGGCCCTTGACCTTCTTCGAGTCCGGGTTGATCTCGTTGATCGTCGCCTGGAGGGTCGCGAACGGGCCGTCGGTGACGGTGACCGAGTCCCCGACCTCGAAGTCCAGCACCTGGACCTCGACCTTGCGGCTCGGCGCCGGCAGACCGGCCTCGGCGGCGGCCTCCGCGGCGGCGCGCTCCTCCGCCTCGGGGGCGAGCATCTTGACGACCTCGTCCAGGGTCAGCGGGTACGGGTCGTAGGCGTTGCCCACGAAGCCGGTGACGCCCGGGGTGTTGCGCACGACGCCCCAGGACTCGTTCGTCAGGTCCATGCGCACCAGCACATAGCCGGGGAGCTTGTTCTGGCGGACGTTCTTGCGCTCGCCGTTCTTGATCTGGACGATCTCTTCCTCGGGGACCTCGGCCTGGTAGATGAAGTCCTCGACGTTCAGCGAGACGGCGCGCTGCTCCAGGTTGGCCTTCACGCGCTTCTCGTAGCCCGCGTAGGTGTGGATGACGTACCACTCGCCGGGGAGGTGACGCAGTTCCTCGCGGAGGGCGGCGACCGGGTCGACCGGCTCCTCCGCCTCCTGTGCCGCCTCGGTCTCGGCCTCGTCGGCGGACTCGGCGGGGGCGGCCGCAGCCTCGGCCGACTCGTCCTCCCCGGCGGCGTCGGCAGCTTCGGCCTGGTCGACGCCGTCCGCCGCCTCGTCCGCCGTCTCGACGGCGTCGGGCGCGGTGTCGTCACCCTCGACGGGGTCGACGGCGTCGTTCAGGTTCGGGTCAGACACGGTGGCTGCTTCTTCCTGGCTTCAAGGGGTCGAACATGCGGAAAAGTGCCCCGGAGGGGCACTCCGCGGGCGGATCAGCCGAAGACGAACTTGACGACCTCGGTGAACCCCCAGTCAATCACGGTCACCAGGCCGATGACGACGAGGACGAAGATGATCACCACGGTCGTGTAGGTGGAGAGCTGCTTCTTGGTGGGCCAGACGACCTTGCGCAGCTCGGCGACGATCTGCCGGTAGAACAGGGCGAGACGGCCCAGCGGGCCCTTCTTCGCGCGCTTGCCACCGCGCCGGGGCTTGTTGTCGTCCTGCGACCGCCCGGGCTCGGGGACCTCGATGGAGTCCGTGATCTCCGCCACTCGTCCTCACCTGATCCGGGTCCTGGCCGCGTGCCGTGCCGCGTCCGGCCCGGCCGTACGGCGGTGCGTCCAGTTACGTACACGTGCACGCATCCCTGGTCCAGATGCGTGAAGCAGGGCCGGAGGGACTTGAACCCCCAACCGCCGGTTTTGGAGACCGGTGCTCTACCAATTGAGCTACGACCCTTTGCCGTTCCCAACCTACCGCATCCGATCGGTGCCGCGGAGTGCGCGGCCCGTCGGTGATCGGCCGGGACCAACGACGGTGAGTGTACGTGCTTCCCGCGCCGCCGTCGAACACGTAACCCGTATCGCCCCCGAACCTCCGGTTCCTCCCGCCCGTCCGCCGGCGTCCTCCGCCGCCCGCTCCCCCTCCGGGCCCCCTCCGGCCCGCGTGCCCCGGCGACCCCCCTTCTGCGACGATGCCCCCATGACCGCTGCAACCCCTTCCAACCAGTCACCCACCGAGCGCCGGGTCTCGGCCCGCGTCGGCTCGATCTCCGAGTCCGCCACGCTCGCCGTCGACGCCAAGGCCAAGGCCCTCAAGGCCGCCGGGCGGCCGGTGATCGGCTTCGGCGCGGGCGAGCCCGACTTCCCGACCCCCGACTACATCGTCGAAGCCGCCGTGGAGGCCTGCCGGAACCCGCGCTTCCATCGCTACACCCCGGCCGGCGGGCTCCCCGAGCTGAAGGAGGCCGTCGCGGCGAAGACGCTGCGCGACTCCGGGTACTCGGTCGAGGCGTCCCAGGTGCTGGTCACCAACGGCGGCAAGCAGGCCATCTACGAGGCATTCGCCGCCATCCTCGACCCGGGCGACGAGGTCATCGTCCCCGCGCCGTACTGGACCACCTACCCCGAGTCGATCCGGCTGGCCGGAGGCGTCCCCGTGGACGTGGTCGCCGACGAGACCACCGGCTACCGGGTCTCGGTGGAGCAGCTGGAGGCGGCCCGCACCGAGCGCACCAAGGTGCTGGTGTTCGTCTCCCCCTCCAACCCGACCGGCGCCGTCTACTCCCGCGCCCAGGTCGAGGAGATCGGCCGCTGGGCCGCCGAGCACGGTCTGTGGGTGCTCACCGACGAGATCTACGAGCACCTGGTCTACGGCGACGCCGAGTTCTCCTCGCTGCCGGTGGTCGTGCCCGAGCTGGCCGACCGGTGCGTGGTCGTCAACGGCGTGGCCAAGACGTACGCCATGACCGGCTGGCGGGTGGGGTGGATCATCGGCCCGAAGGACGTGGTGAAGGCCGCCACCAACCTCCAGTCGCACGCCACCTCCAACGTCTCCAACGTCGCCCAGGCCGCGGCGCTGGCCGCCGTCTCCGGTGACCTGGAGGCCGTGGCGCGCATGCGTGAGGCGTTCGACCGCCGCCGCAGGACGATCGTGCGGATGCTGAACGAGATCGACGGCGTCACCTGCCCCGAGCCGGAGGGCGCCTTCTACGCCTACCCGTCGGTCAAGGGCGTGCTGGGCCGGGAGATCCGCGGCCGGCGTCCGCGGTCGAGCGTGGAGCTGGCCGAGCTGATCCTGGAGGAGGCCGAGGTCGCGGTCGTCCCCGGTGAGGCGTTCGGCACCCCGGGCTACCTGAGGCTGTCCTACGCGCTGGGCGACGAGGACCTGGTCGAGGGCGTCTCGCGGATCCAGAAGCTGCTGGCCGAGGCGAAGGCCTGATCCGGCCTGATCCGGTCTGACCCGGCCCGGGCCCTTGCGGAGCCCCGAACACGCACGGGCGGGCCCGCGGAGCACGGCCTCCGCGGGCCCGCTCGCGTGTTCCGGCCCGCCCCCGATCGTGGCCGGTGACTTCCGGGCGTGTCGCGGGTGCGGCAAAATCTTCGGATGGAAAGCGCTCGTGACGTCCGCAAGCTCCCGAAGGCCCATCTCCACCTGCACTTCACCGGGTCCATGCGCCCGGGCACACTCCTGGAGCTCGCCGACAGACACGGCGTCCACCTCCCGGACGCGCTGAGCAGCGGCCGTCCCCCGAAGCTGCGGGCCACCGACGAGCGCGGCTGGTTCCGCTTCCAGCGGCTGTACGACGCCGCCCGCTCCTGCCTGCGCACGCCCGACGACATCCGCCGGCTGGTCCGCGAGGCCGCCGAGGAGGACGTGCGGGACGGCTCGCGCTGGCTGGAGATCCAGGTGGACCCGACCTCGTACGCGCCGCGCCTGGGCGGGCTGATCTCGACGATGGAGATCATCCTGGACGCGGTGGAGAGCGCGTCCAGGGAGACCGGGCTCGGCATGCGCGTGCTGGTCGCCGCGAACCGCGTGAAGCACCCGCTGGACGCCCGCACCCTGGCCCGGCTGGCCGTGCGCTACGCCGACCGCGGCGTGGTCGGCTTCGGCCTGTCCAACGACGAACGGCGCGGCTTCGCCCGGGACTTCGACCGGGCCTTCGCCATCGCGCGCCGGGGCGGCCTGCTGGCGGCCCCGCACGGCGGCGAGCTGTCGGGACCGGAGTCCGTCGCCGACTGCCTGGACGATCTGCGCGCGGGCCGCATCGGGCACGGGGTGCGTGCCACCGAGGACCCGCGGCTGCTGGCGCGGCTGGCCGCGCAGGGCGTCACCTGCGAGGTCTGCCCGGCGTCCAACGTGGCGCTGGGGGTGTACGACCGGCACGAGGACGTACCGCTGCGGGCCATGTTCGAGGCGGGGGTGCCGCTGGCGCTGGGCGCCGACGACCCGCTGCTGTTCGGTTCCCGGCTGGCCGCGCAGTACGAGATCGCGCGGCGGTACCACGGCTTCACGGACGACGAACTGGCGGAGCTGGCCCGCCAGTCGGTGCGCGGCTCGCGCGCGCCGGAGGACGTCCGGAAGGCGATCCTGGCGGACATCGACGCCTGGCTGGTGGAGGAGCCGGAGCAGGCCCCGCCCTCGCATCCGTCCCTCTCCCCGCACCCGTCGCCGGGAGTCGCCTGAGACCGTCCGGGCAGGGCCCTCAGAGCGAGCAGCCGACGGTCACCGGCTCGTTGACCAGCGTCACCCCGAAGGCCTCGCGTACGCCGTCGCGGACCTCCCGGGCCAGGGCGAGGAGGTCGGCGGTGGTGGCCGAACCCCGGTTGGTCAGGGCGAGGGTGTGCTTGGTGGAGATCCGGGCCGGGCCGTCGCCGTAGCCCCTGGTGAAGCCGGCTCTGTCGATCAGCCAGGCGGCGGAGGTCTTCACCAGGCCGTCCCCGGCCGGATAGGCGGGCGGGACGGTGTCCGGCCCCAGCCGTTCGGCGACACGGGCGAGGAAGGCGGCGTGCTCGGCCTCGGTGAGGACGGGGTTGGTGAAGAAGGAGCCGGCCGACCAGGTGTCGTGGTCCTCCGGGTCGAGCACCATGCCCTTGCCCGCGCGCAGCTTCAGGACGGTCTCGCGGGCCCGCTCCACCGGCACCCGCTCACCGGTCTCCACGCCCAGCGCCCGGGCGGTCTCGGCGTAGCGCAGGGGCGCCGAGAGGCCGCCGGCGTCCTCCAGTTCGAAGCGGACGCGCAGCACGACGAAGCGGGTGGGGTCGGCCTTGAAGCGGCTGTGCCGGTAGGAGAAGCCGCACTCGGCGGCGGGGACGGTGACGGTCTCGCCGGAGCGGCGGTCGTAGGCGACGACCTCGGTGATCGTGGAGGAGACCTCCTGGCCGTACGCGCCGACGTTCTGGATGGGCGTGGCGCCCGCCGATCCGGGGATGCCGGCCATGCACTCGATGCCCGCGAGCCCGGCCTCGACGGTGCGGGCGACGGCCTCGGACCAGTTCTCGCCCGCCGCCAGCTCCAGGCGGGTGCCCTCCAGACGGAAGCCGGTGGTGGCGATGCGCAGGGCGGTGCCGGCGAACCCCTCGTCGGCGATGACGAGGTTGCTGCCGCCGCCGACGACCAGCAGCGGGGTGCCGTCGGCGTCGGCGGCCCGTACCGCCTCGGTCACCTCCTCGTCGGTGGTGGCCGTGACCAGGCGGGCCGCGGGGCCGCCCAGGCGGAAGGTGGTCAGCGGGGCGAGGGGCGCGTCGTGGAGTTCCTGCACGCGCTCAAGAGTACGAGAGCGGCCGTACGCGCGACCGTACGGCCGCTCCTCCCCGGCGTGTACCCGCGGCGGCGGCGCTCAGGTGCGGCGATGCCCCGGCACGGCGGCGCTCAGGCGAGCCGGACCACCGCGCGGGACATGCCCAGCACCTTCTGCCCGGCACTGGTGACCGTGAGGTCCACCCGGACGGTGCGGGCCTCGTCGTCGAGCTTGGCGGCGACCTTGCCCGAGACCTCGATCACGGCGCCCGCGCCGTCGTCGGGGACGACGACGGGCCTGGTGAAGCGCACGCCGTACTCCACGAGCGCGCCGGGGTCGCCGGTCCAGTCGGTCACCACGCGGGCGGCCTCGGCCATGGTGAACATGCCGTGCGCGATGACGTCGGGGAGACCGACCTCACGTGCGAACCGCTCGTTCCAGTGAATCGGGTTGAAGTCGCCGGAGGCGCCCGCGTACCGCACGAGCGTGTCGCGGGTCACGGGGAAGCTCTGTGCGGGCACCTCCGTGCCGACCTCGACGTCCGCGTACGCGATCCTCGCCGTCATCCGCCTCACTCCCCCTGCTTCCCGGCCGTGTCGTCGGCCGCGCGGGCCACCAGCTTGGTCCAGGCGGTCACCACGTGCTCGCCCGCCTCGTCGTGCACCTCGCCGCGGATGTCCAGGACGTCGTTGCCCGCCAGGGACTTGACCGCCTCGATGGTGGAGGTCACCGTGAGCCGGTCGCCGGCGCGCACCGGCCGCGTGTAGGCGAACCTCTGGTCGCCGTGCACCACCCGGCTGTAGTCCAGTCCCAGCTTCGGGTCCGCGACGACCTGCCCGGCCGCCTTGAAGGTGATGGCGAAGACGAAGGTGGGCGGGGCGATCACGTCGGGATGGCCGAGTTCCCCGGCCGCCTCCGGGTCGGTGTACGCGGAATGGGTGTCACCGATGGCCTCGGCGAACTCGCGGATCTTCTCCCGGCCGACCTCGTACGGCGCGGTGGGCGGATAGCTCCGCCCCACGAAGGACTGGTCGAGCGCCATGGCCCGGTACCTCCATACGGCTTGCTGGTGGTTGCTGATCGGACGGCTCGGACGGGCGCAAAGCCGTGAGGCCGCCCCCGCGAACGGGGACGGCCTCACGGCTTTGCGTGTCTGCGCGCGGCGGCCTGGCCGGTCGCGGCGTTTATCGCGTCTCGCGGTGCGCGGTGTGCGCGTTGCAGCGCGGGCAGTGCTTCTTCATCTCAAGACGGTCCGGGTTGTTGCGCCGGTTCTTCTTGGTGATGTAGTTCCGCTCCTTGCACTCCACGCAGGCCAGCGTGATCTTCGGGCGGACGTCGGTGGCAGCCACGTGAGTGCTCCTTGACGGCTGGGACGGGTTTAACGCAGAAAGAGTAGCCGATCGGAGGACCGACCCCGCAATCGGCTACTGGGTTTGGTAGCGGTGACCGGACTCGAACCGGTGACACAACGATTATGAGCCGTTTGCTCTACCGACTGAGCTACACCGCCGCGATGCGGGCACCCCCCGCCTCTCGACGGGGAGCATCACACACCAGAGCCCCAATACGGAATCGAACCGTAGACCTTCTCCTTACCATGGAGACGCTCTGCCGACTGAGCTATTGGGGCGAGCGATGAAGACATTACACGCTCCGGGCTCCGAACGTGAAATCCGTATCGGCCGCACCTCCGTACGGCGGTGCCGTCCGGGGGCTCGCACCCTCCTTCCGGCGTAGCGGAGCGGCCACCGGTACGACTATTGGGTCCCCACGTGATGGCGGCGCGCCCCGGGCCCGCCCTGGTCCTAGGCTTCGGTGCACCCCAGCGATCATGAGCGAAACGCGGGAGCCCCATGCCCGACAGCCAGCCGCAGGAACCGGCGCAGCCCGATCGCGACGCACCCCCTCCCCCGGGCCCTCCCGGCGGCCCCCGCGGCACCGCCCCGGGCGCCGCTCCGGAGGGCGTCCCGCCGCCGGCCTCACTCGTACTGTGCGGCGCCCGGCTCACCGACGGCCGCACCGTGGACGTGCGGATCGGCGGCGGGCGGATCGAGGCGGTCGGCACCGCCGGCAGCCTCTCCTCCCCCACCCCTCCGTGGGCCACCCGGATCGACCTCGACGGCTATCTGCTGCTGCCCGCGCCCGCCGAGCCCCACGCCCACTACGACACCGCGCTGACGGCGGACGGCGACGCGCACGGCGCCCCCGGCGTCTCCCCGTACGGCCCCTGGGACCCGTACGACCCCGGGTGCGTCCAGCGGCGCGCCGCCGAGGCCGCGCTGCTCCAGCTCGGCCACGGCGCGACCGCGGTGCGCACCCATGTACGCGTCGGCGACGTCGCCGGACTGCGCGCCCTGCGGGCCGTGCTGCGGGCCCGGCGCGCCCTGCACGGGCTGACCGACCTCACCGCCGTCGCCGTACCCCGGCTGCTGACCGGCGCGGCGGGGGCGGACGGCCTGGCGATGCTGCGCGAGGCGGTGGGCATGGGGGCAACGGCGGTGGGCGGCTGCCCGGACCTCGACCCCGACCCGGCCGGTTACACGGAGGCCGTGCTGGAGGTGGCGGCCGAGCACGGCTGCGCGGTGGACCTGCACACCGACGGCTCCGACCCCGTCCGGCTGTCCCGCCTCGCCTCGGTGGCCGGCGGGCTGCGGCCCAGGGTGACCGTCGGACCGTGCGACGGCCTGGCCCGGCTGCCCCGGGAGACCGCGGCCCGCGCCGCCGAGGCCCTCGCGGCGGCCGGGATCACGGTGGTCTGCCTGCCGCAGGGCGGCTGCGGCCTGCCGCCGCGGGCGGACCGCGGCCCCGCACCGCGCCGGTGCGGCTGCTGCGAGCGGCGGGGGTGCGGGTCGCCGCGGGCAGCGGCGCCCTGCGCGACACGGCCAACCCGGTGGGCCGCGGCGACCCGCTGGAGGCCGCCTACCTGCTGGCCTCGCACGGCCAGGCCGACCCGGAGGACGCCTACGAGGCGGTGAGCGCGCGGGCGCGGGAGGCCATGGGGCTGCCACGGGTGAGGATCGAGGCCGGCTTCCCGGCGGAGCTGCTGGCCGTGCGCGGCCGCACGCTCGCCGGGACGCTCTCGCTGGCGTACAGCCGCCTGGTCGTCCACCGCGGCCGGGTGGTGGCCCGCACCAGCGCGGTGCGCGAGTACTGCGACGCCACGGACCCGGGCGGCCCCGCGGACACGGCGGCCCCGGAGCCGGGCGGCCCCGCCGCCGAGCTGGGACTCCCCCGCCAGTCGCAGCGCTGACGGCGGCGTACACGGCGGAGGGCGGGTCCGGCGGCGTACGGTCGGGGTATGCGCACAGTCATCGCTGGAGGACACGGTCAGATCGCGCTGCGGCTGGAGCGTCTGCTCGCCGCGCGCGGTGAGGAGGTCGCGGGGCTCATCCGGCGGCCCGAACACGCGGACGACCTGCGCTCGGCGGGAGCCGAGCCGATCGTCTGCGACCTGGAGTCGTCGTCCGCGGAGGAGGTCGCCCGGCACCTGCGGGACGCCGACGCCGCGGTCTTCGCGGCGGGTGCGGGCCCGGGCAGCGGCACGGCCCGCAAGGAGACGGTGGACCGCGCGGCAGCGGTCCTCCTCGCGGACGCCGCCGAACTCGCCGGAGTACGCCGCTTCCTGGTCGTCTCCGCGATGGGCGCGGACGACGAGCCCCCCGCCGACATGGAGCCCGTCTTCGCCGCCTACCTGCGCGCCAAGGGCGCCGCGGACGACGACATCCGCCGGCGCGTCAACCTGGACTGGACGATCCTGCGCCCCGGTCGCCTCACCAACCACCCCGGCACCGGGCGGGTGCGGCTGGAGCCGCACACGGGCCGCGGCGAGATCTCCCGCGACGACGTGGCCGCCGTCCTCCTCGCCCTCCTGGACGACCCGCGCGCGGCGCGGGTGACGCTGGAGCTGGTCTCCGGGGAGGTCCCGATCGACCAGGCGGTCGCGGAACTGGGCTCGGAGGCGACGGAGGTGCCGGACTAGCCTCCACGCCGGGCGGAACGGCGAACGGCCCCCGACCAGTGGACTGGTCGGGGGCCGTCTCCCTCGTGTGGCGGCGCTAGGATTCGAACCTAGGAAGGCTGAGCCGGCAGATTTACAGCCTCCCTTTGGTTGGCCGGACATAGCTACCTTGATCAGCGAAGACACGAGCAGCAACAAGTCGTAGTGGGCCAGTCGTCCACACCTCGTCCATACGACAGCTCCGCCACCGCGCCTAGGCGGTTTCGTCTGGATCATCGGGTGGCCCAGAGGAAGGCGTCTGGCTGTGGCGTCCTGCCAGGTAGATGGTCGTGGTCTTCTCGTAGCGGGTGGCGGTGCCGCGCCACTGCTTATGACGGTTGATGCGCCAGCTTCGGGTGCGCGGCCGAGTTGCTGAGTGGGAGCGGGTGGCGAGCGAGCAGACCGTGGCCGCCGTGCGGGAGCCGTTGCGGGCCTGCTCAGCGGGACTTCAGCTCGGGCCGAAGCGTTCTGCCGGTCGGCCGGACTGCCAAGGGAGCGCGATCAGCTCGGTGCGGGGAGTGGCAGGACGAGGCGGAAAGTGACACCGCAGCCTTGGCCCGGGTCGAGTTCGAGTCGGCCTCCGTGGCCTTCGGCGATGGCCGTGGCGATGGCCAGGCCCAGTCCGGAGCCGCCTCGCGCCCGGGTGCGCGCGGGGTCCGCCCGGTAGAAGCGCTCGAACACGCGCTCCGCGTCGGCGGCCGTCAGCCCCGGGTCGTCGTCCTCGACCTCGATGACGGCGACCCGGGTTCCGGCTGGGAAGGGCGGTGCCATGCTGACGCGTCCCGGCGCGTTGGTGCCACCGGTACGGGTGCCAGCCCGGCCCGCCCCCACGCGGACGTGGATGCGGGTGCCGGGTGAGGTGTGGGTGTGGGCGTTCGACAGCAGGTTCTCGACGATCTGCCGGAGGCGGTGGGGGTCTCCCACGACTTCCACCACATCCAGTTCCCCTTCCCCTTCCCCGGCGTCGGCGGGGCGGTCGGGCAGGGGGACAGGCTCACGGGGTGGCCTGGTCGCTGCAGGGCTGCCGAGCTAACCGCGTCTGCCGCCAGGGACAGCAGGTCCACGTTTTCCTGCTGGTAATCGGGGTGCCGGTCCAGTCCGGCGAGCAGTTGGAGGTCGTCGACGAGCAGGCTCATCCGCTCGGCGTTCTGCGCGATGTGTCGGTCGGCTTCCTGCCGCTCCCTCGCGGTGCGGCGGTCGGAGCGCAGCGCGAGCTGGGCGAACCCCTGGATGGCGGTCAGCGGGGTACGCAGTTCGTGCCCGGCGTCGGCGACGAACCGGCGCAGCCGCCCCTCCGACGCCTCACGCTCTTGCAGGGCCTGCTGCAGTCGGTCGAGCATGGTGTTCGGTACGGCGCCGAGCCGTCCGATCTCGGTCCGCGGATCGGTGTCCGGCAACCGCAGGTCGAGCTGCCCGGCCGTGAGGGCCTCGGCGGCGCGCTCCATCCGGGTCAGCGGCGGCAGGCTCAGCCGGACCACCTCACGGCCCAGCACCCACAGGGCTACCACGGTGACGACGAGCAGCAGGCCGTTCAGCCAGAGGATCTTCGACGTCGCCCCGTCCACGGTGTCGAGCGGCAGCGCGACGACGGTCAGATCGTGTGGTCCGGCCCGGCGCAGGACGCGCCAGTTCCCGTCCCCGGCGTCGGCCGCCACCGAGGCCGGGCTGCCTTCCGTCGGCAGGAGACGGTCGATGCTGTCGGGGAGCCGGGGCCCTGCCTGTCGTCCGAGCCGAGTGTCTGGAGCAGGCGGTTGCCGCGGGCGTCGTAGAAGTAGACGCGGAAGTCCGACGGCAGCGCCCCGGGTTCCGGCTCCCCGGGACGGCGCGTGTCGAGGAAGGCGGGCGCCGGCCGGAAGTCCGCGAGCCACTGGTCGACCCCGTCGAGGAGCCAGGACCGCAGGACGACGAAGCCGATCAGCTCGGCGGCCAGCACGGCCACAGGGTGGCCAGCACGGTGACCCCGAGGAGGAGACGCCGGCGCAGTGAGCGGGGCGTGCGGAGGCCGGCCAACGGTCCGCTGCCCCGTGGCTAGCGCGCGGCCTCGGTCGGCGCGGAGACTCCCGTGTCGGTGCTCCTCACCTGGTAACCGGTGAGGCTCAGCGTCGACTCGAGCAGTGTGCGGATGCTGGGCTCGTCCTCGACGACGAGAAGCCGGTGCTGCCGCTTCTCTTCGGTCCGCTCGGTCATGTCGGCACTACGATCCGTTCTCCCAGCGGGCCCCGGCACTCGCCGTCCCGTCCTGGAGGTGCCCCCGCACCGGGTCTGGTGCGCCGTCGGCGTGTGAGACGCGCCGGGCCCGGTGCGGGGCAAAGCGGGGTCGGCCAGAGGTGTCGTGGCACTTCGCGTGAGGTCAGGACGACGACAGGGTGCCCTTGCGGAGCGTGACCGCCCGGGGGGCCTGCTTGGCTAGGTGGGAGTCGTGCGTGACCATGACGAAGGTGAGTCCGTCCTCCTTGCAGCGGATCTGCAGGACGTCCATGATCTCGTCGCGGGTGGACTCGTCGAGGTTACCTGTCGGCTCGTCCGCGAGTAGTACTTGCGGCTTCTTGACCAGTGCTCGGGCGATGGCCACCCGCTGCTGCTGGCCGCCGGACAGCTCGCTCGGCACGTGGCCCCGCCGCTCTCCCAGCCCGACCGAGGAGAGGGCCTCGGCGGCCAGTTCGTGTCGCTCCTTCGGCTTGATGCCCAGTGGTACGAGGGCCGTTTCGACGTTCTCCTGGGCGGTGAGGGTGGGGATGAGGTTGAAGCTCTGGAAGACGAAGCCGATCTTCTCGCTGCGCAGGCGGGTCAGACGGGCCTCGGGCAGCTTCGCCAGGTCGACACCGTCGAGCAGCACACTGCCGGAGGTCGGCCGGTCGAGGCCGCCGAGCATTTGGAGGAGAGTCGACTTGCCGCCGCCGGTGGGACCCTTGATGACCAGGTAGTCGCCGGTGGCGATGGTGAGGTCCACTCCGGCGAGCGCGTCGACGACGCCCTTGCCGCGGGTGTAGCGCCGGGTGACGCCGGTGAGTTCGTACATGGTGTGGTTGCTCCTGCGGAGAGGGACGAGGACCGGTCAGGCGACGCGGGAGAGGGCGTCGGCGGGGCGGAGCCGGGAGGCACGCCACCCGCCGAAGGCCCCGGCGACGAGGCCGCCCGCGACGGCGAGGCCGACGGCCAGGGTGATCACGGAGAGGCTGACCGGCGCGGTGAGGACCACATCCAGCGTCCGTGCGGCGGTTTCGCGTGCGGCGCCGCCGGGGCCGCCACCGGGACCGCCCATGCCGCCACCTCCACCGGGGCCGCTCATGCCGCCACCGGAAGCGCCCAGCTCCGCGGAGAGCGACGGCCCGAACGCGGTGACCGTCCACGCACCGGCCAGGCCCAGCCCGATGCCCAGCGCACCACCGACCAGGCCCGTCACGACGGCCTCGCCGACGACCTGCCCGGTGACCCGGCGCGAGCGCCAGCCCAGTGCCTTGAGGGTGCCGAACTCCCGGACACGCCGGGCGACGGCGGACGAGGTGAGCAGGCCGGCGACCAGGAACGCCGCGGCCAGGACCACCACGGACAGCCAGCGGCCGACCGTCTCGGCGAGGCCGGACGCGGTGGACAGCGACCCGGAGACGGTGTCCGCCAGGTCCTCGGAGGTGGTCACGGTGGCGTCCGGAACGGCCTTGAGCACTGCGGATTCCACCGCACCGAGCTGCTGCGCGTCGTCGGCCTGCACGTAGACGGTGGTGATCTTGTCCTTGGCGTCGGCCAGGGTCTGCGCCTGGGCGAGCGGCAGGTAGACATTGGCGGCGGCGGCCCCACTGGTCGCCGTGGCCACGCCGATGATCTCGAACTTGGTGTCGCTCACCGTGACCGTGTCACCGGTCGCGAGCTTCTTCTCCTTGGCGTAGGCGTTGTCCACCACGGCCACCTTCGCCGATGTCTCGGACGTCTCGAAGCCGCGTCCGTCGGTGATCTCCGAGGAGGACAGCGGGCCCATCGCCGGATGCGTGACGTCGGTGCCGTACACGGTGAAGCTGTCGATGGAGAAGTCGGCGCCGCCGCCCGTTACCTCACCGTCCGGGCCGCCGCCTGGCCGCTGCTGGAACTGGCCGCGGCTGAACTCGCCGTCGACCTTCACCACATTGAGGCTGAGCCCGCCCACGGCGTTCGCCACACCATCCGCCTCCGCCACGGCGGAGACGGTGGCGGCGTCCAAGGTCTGCAAGCCCTGCACCATGACCCGGTCACTGCTCTGCCGCTCACCGTCCTCCCCGTCACCACGCGCGTCGAAGCGGAACCGCGGCCGCTCGCCACCGGTCTCCGACGGCGGCTCCGGAGCCTTGGTGACGGTCATGTCGGTACCGAGCCCGTAGAGGGATTCCAGTACCTGGTCCTGGGCCTTCCCCATGCCGGTCGAGACAGCGTTGACCACGATGACAAGAGCAATACCGAGAGCCAGCCCCGAGGCGACGACCAGCGCCGACTTCCTCCGGCGGCGCAGCTCGCGGCGCAGATAGGTGAAGAACATGCGCCGCAAGCTAGGCGAGTGGCCTGGCAGCACCGTGAGCGTTGTGTGAGAGAACGCTGAGAGTCTCACCGGGACGGACACTGCTCTTGGCCGGCGGCGAGGGTCAGTTGGATCGTCGGGCGGACCAGAGGAAGATGCCTGCGACGTGGAGTCCGGCCAGGTAAATGATCACGGTCTTCTCGTGGCGGGTGGCGATGCCGCGTCACCGCATGAGGCGGTTGATACACCGCTCGACGGTGTTGCGCTGCTTGTACGCCTCCCGGTCGAAGGCAGGCGGTCTGCCACTGGCTCTTCCGCGCCGCATCCGGTTGGCCCGTTGGACGGCCCGTTCCGGGATCGCCGCGCGGATACCGCGTCTGCGCAGGTGGATGCGGACCTCGCGCGAGGAGTACGCCTTGTCGACCAGGACCACCTCCGGCCTGGCGCGGGGCCGTCCACGGCGGCGAGGCACACGCAGGCTGGCCATCACCTCGGTGAAGGCGGGTGCGTCGCCGGCCTGTCCGGCGGTGAGGACGAACGCCAGGGGCCGGCACCGGCCGTCGGCCGCAGGATGGATCTTCGTGGTCAGTCCGCCGCGGGAGCGGCCTATGGCGTGGTCGTCCGGCTCACCGCCAGGGCCCCTCTTTGCGAGCCCCGGAAGCGTGCCGGTGAGCACGCACGATCGTGGAGTCCACCGAGACCGTCCAGGCCAGGTACTCGTCCGCGTCGGCCTGGGCCACCAGCGCGGTGAACACCCGCTGCCAGATGCCATCGACAGCCGGTTGTAGACGCCCCGTGAGTTGCCGTACCTCTCCGGCGGGTGCACCCATTGGGTACCGGTCTGGAACTTGTAGGCGATCGCGTCGATCACCTCACGATGATCCCGCCACAGCGGCCACCCCGCTTCGGTGTCCGGTCCGGGAGCAACGGCTCGATCCGCGCCCACTGCGCATCGGTCAACGGCACACCCGGACCAACGACCGACTGATCCAAACGAAGAGGAGGTGGATCCGGCGTGCGTGCCGGACCCCGGGCAGGCCGCGAAGCTCTTGGCTTCTGTACGGGACCAAAGTCCCCGTGGCCGCCGCCTGGTCGCCTTCTTCGGCTGCATGTACTACGCGGCGGCACGGCCGGCGGAAGTCATCGGCCTGCGCCTGCAGGACTGCGACCTGCCCCGCCGAGGGTGGGGCACTCTGCGGCTCCGGGAGACTCTCCCGCGCTCCGGGTCGGCCTGGACGGACAGCGGCGAAGCGCACGACCGGCGAGGGCTCAAGCACCGGCCCCGGAAAGCCGTCCGCACCGTTCCGATCCCGCCCGATCTCGTGAACCTGCTTCGGTGGCACGTCACCGCGTACGGCGTCGCCCCCGACGGGCGGCTGTTCCGGACACAACGCGGCGGGCTCATCCAGGACACCGGATACGGCGAGGTGCGGGCGGAAGCCCGTGCGCGTGCTCTCACGCCTGATCAGTGCGCGTCGCTGCTGGCGAAGCGCCCATATGATCTTCGCCACGCCGTCGTGTCCACGTGGCTCAGTTCCGGGGTGGAACCGCAGGAGGTAGCCGCACGCGCCGGCCACAGCGTGGCCGTGCTGTTCCGGGTCTACGCGAAGTGTCTGGACGGCGGCGCCGCCACAGCGAACGCCCGGATCGAGCGGGCGCTGAAGAACGGCAACTAGGAGGGCCGGAAGCTGCCCCACGCCTGCCCCACACGGACTGGTCAGCACCCGAATCAGGGTGAGACACACTGGGAAAAAGCACGCATAGCAGCCAAGGTGCGCCTGTGAACGCCGAAAGGGTCTGCGATCAACATTGCTGCTGGTCACAGACCCTTTCAGTCTTGTGGCGGCGCTAGGATTCGAACCTAGGAAGGCTGAGCCGGCAGATTTACAGTCTGCTCCCTTTGGCCACTCGGGCACACCGCCTGGGATTGCCGCCTCGGGGGCGTTCGCTCCCTGGCAACGCGCACAACCATACCCGATGGTGGGGGGTGGTCCGCCACCTGGTTGTCCGGCAGTGGATCACCGCCGCGGATGACTAGGCTGACGGCGCGGGCCGAGCCGGGCCGCACCCTGACGGATCTACGCACGAGGAGCCAATCCACGATGGCCGACTCCAGTTTCGACATCGTCTCGAAGGTCGAGCGGCAGGAGGTCGACAACGCCCTCAACCAGGCCGCCAAGGAGATCTCCCAGCGCTTCGACTTCAAGGGCGTGGGAGCCTCCATCGCCTGGTCGGGCGAGAAGATCGAGATGCGGGCCAACTCCGAGGAGCGGGTCAAGGCCATCCTCGACATCTTCCAGACCAAGCTGGTCAAGCGGGGCATCTCCCTGAAGTCCCTGGACGCCGGGGAGCCCCAGGTGTCCGGCAAGGAGTACAAGCTCTTCGCGTCGGTCCAGGAGGGCATCTCCCAGGACAACGCCAAGAAGATCGCGAAGATCATCCGCGATGAGGGCCCCAAGGGCGTCAAGGCGCAGGTGCAGGGCGACGAACTGCGCGTCAGCCACAAGAGCCGGGACGCCCTGCAGGAGGTCATCTCCCTCCTCAAGGGCAAGGACTTCGACTTCGCGATCCAGTTCACCAACTACCGCTGAGCACCGGGCCGGCGGTGGACGCCGGCCGCTGGGCGAGGACGGAGGGGCACCCGCCGGACGGCGGGTGCCCCTCCGCGTCCCTCCGGGGCGGCGGGGAGGGCGCCGGGAGATTGGCGGCACCGCACGGCGGGCACCCGGAGACGGGAACTTCCACGCGTACGGGCCCAGGAGGACGTATGGGAAAGAAGGCCGTGCGGGCCGCTCTGCCGGCCGCGTTGCTGTTCGGTGCGCTCTCGCTCTCGGGTTGCGGAGACGGCGGCACCGGGGAGGAGATCTCCGGGACCCTGGCGCGCAACAGCGCGGCCGAATCCGGCGAACTCGCCTTCGACCAGGCCGGGCACGAGATCGACGGCGACCTCACGTGCACCGACGAGGGCACCGGGGAGAACCTGAAGGTCACCTGCGAGGGCACCACCGTGGACGGCGGGCAGGCCCGGATGGTGGCCGACGCCGGCAGCGACCCCCGGATCGAGACGGAGGGCGGCGTCACGTTCGAGGGCTTCACGATCGTCGGCACGGTGGACGGCGAGCAGGTCTTCCGGGAGAACTGCATCGGCGTCGGCTGCTGACCTTCGTGCAGCGGGCCGCTCCCGGCGGCCTGTTGAAACCGGCGGGGCGGGGCAGACGGCAGTGGTGAGCAGTGATGTTCCACGCCGAACCGCCAGGGGGGATCCGCACCGATGGCCGTATCCGCGCGCCGGACGCGTACGCCGGACCGCAAGCCCGTCTTCGACCTGCGGGTGACGGCCCTGGCCTTCGTGCTGGCCGCCGTCGTCCTGCTGGGTGTGTGGTTCGCCGGACGCGTGGCGCTGGACGCGGCCCGGCGGCATCCGGTCGCGGCGGTGGCCGTCTGCCTGATCGCCGTGCCCGCCGCCGTGGCCGGTCTGCGCAGCGGGCGCCGCTTCCGGGCGTCCAGGGCCGCGCGGCGGGCGGCCACGGTCCTGACCGAGGCCGCCGAGACCGCGCTGGACACGCTGGAGGAGGAGGTCCCGGGCGGGCCGGGGAGCGGGGACCGCGCGGGGCGCCCTCCGGAGCCGGCGGAGTACGCGGAAGCGGCGGAGTACGCGGAGCCGGCGGAGTACGCGGAAGCGGGCGGAGGCCCGGGGGCGGCGGTCCGCCCCGGCCGGCCCGACTACGACGCCATGGGGGCGGAGGAGTTCGAGCAGGCGGTCGCGGCCCTGTGCGAGCGGGACGGCTGCCGGGAGGTGGAGGTCGTCGGCGGCGCGGGCGACCTCGGCGCCGACGTCGTCGCCACCGCCCCGGACGGGCGGCGCGTGGTCATCCAGTGCAAGCGCTACAGCGGCACCAACAAGGTCGGCTCGCAGGACGTGCAGCGCTTCGGCGGCACCTGCTACACCGTCCACGAGGCCCAGGTGGCGGCCGTGGTCACCACCGGCGACTTCACCGCGCCCGCCGCGGAGTACGCGGGGCAGTGCGGGATCCTGTGCTTCGACCGGCACGCGCTGGCCGCCTGGAGCGACGGCACCGGACCGGCTCCCTGGGAGGCGGCGCGGGAGGGCGCGGACGAGCCGCCGGCCGGGGCCGGCCGGCACGGCGGCCCGTGCGACGGCGTGTACGGCCGGGACGGCCTGTACGACGAGGGGGCCGCCCGGCCCTGAGGCCCGGCGGAACGGCCTAGCGGGGGGCCGGGCCCCAGCGGTACGACGGGTACGCGGCGTCGCTGCGGACGATCTCGCGGCCCAGCGGCATCAGCGAGACCGGCACCATCTTGAAGTGGGCGATGCCGAACGGGATGCCGATCACCGTCAGGCAGAAGCCGATGCCGGCGGCTATGTGCCCCAGGGTGAGCCAGATCCCGGCGAAGACCAGCCAGACGAGGTTGCCCACGGCGGAGGCGGCGCCCGCGCCGGGCCGCTGGACGACGGTGTACCCGAAGGGCCACAGGGCGTAGACGGCGATCCGGAAGCAGGCGATGCCCCAGGGGATCGTGACGACCAGCAGGAAGCAGACCAGGCCGGCGATCGCGTACCCCAGGGCCAGCCAGAGGCCGGAGAAGACCAGCCACAGGATGTTGAGCAGCGTCCTCACAGGCGCCTCCCGGCCATGCGCTCGAGCCGGGCGATGCGCTCGGCCATCGGGGGGTGGGTGGAGAACATCCTGGACAGGCCGTCCCCGGGGCGGAAGGGATTGGCGATCATCATGTGGCTCGCGGTCTCCAGCCGGGGCTCGGGAGGCAGGGGCAGCTGTTTGGTGCCGGCCTCCAGCTTGGCCAGGGCCGAGGCCAGGGCCAGCGGGTCGCCGGTGAGCTGGGAGCCGGAGGCGTCCGCCTCGTACTCCCGGGAGCGGCTGACCGCGAGCCGGATCAGGGACGCGGCGAGCGGGCCGAGCAGCATGATCAGCAGCAGCCCGACCAGGCCCGGTCCCTCGTCGTCGTCCGAGCGCCCGATCGGGATGAGCCAGGCGAAGTTGACCAGGAACATCACCACCGAGGCCAGCGCGCCCGCGACGGAGGCGATGAGGATGTCGCGGTTGTAGACGTGGCTCAGCTCGTGTCCGAGGACTGCGCGCAGCTCCCGCTCGTCCAGGATGCGCAGGATGCCGTCGGTGCAGCAGACGGCGGCGTTGCGCGGGTTGCGGCCGGTGGCGAAGGCGTTGGGCGCCTGGGTCGGCGAGATGTACAGACGGGGCATGGGCTGACGGGCGGCCGTGGACAGTTCGCGGACCGTCCGGTACAGGCCCGGGGCCTCGAACTCGCTGACCGGGCGGGCTCTCATGGCTCGCAGGGCGAGCTTGTCGCTGTTCCAGTAGGCGTAGGCGTTGGTGCCGAGCGCCAGGACGACCGCGACGAGCAGCCCGGTGCGGCCGAAGAAACCGCCGATGACGATGATGAGTGCGGACAGTCCCCCGAGTAGCAGGGCGGTCTTCAGCCCGTTGTGCCGGCGGTGCACGGTACGCCCTCCAGGTGGTGCGTCAGGGGGGATCCCCCGTGTGGCCCTTCGTTGTGGCGGTGCCTCCGTCCGAAGGCGGATTCGTGGACCCTTCCGATGAGGTCAACGCCACGTGAAGGCGCCGGGTTCCCGGGCCGCCCCGGTCTAAAGCAGCACGTCGGCGGCGAAGCGCAGGGCGAGCTGGGGAGCACCCGAAAGGCCGACGGCGATCAGCCCGGTCAGGGCGATCGCGGCCGTGAGCGGCGCGGCGACGCGTACGGGGGCGGGCGCGGGCGCGGCGGCGAGTGCGGGTGCGGGTGCCCGGAAGAGCTGCGCCGTCCACGCCAGGTAGTAGTACAGGGCGATCACGACGTTCACCGCCATCACCGCCGCCAGCCAGCCCAGTCCCGCGTCCACGGCCGCGGAGAAGACCGCGACCTTGGCGAACAGGCCGATGATCCCCGGCGGCAGCCCGGCCAGGCAGAGCAGGAAGAAGGCGAGGGCGAGGGCGGCCGGGGGGTGGGCGGCGTACAGGCCGCGGTAGTCGGTGATCCGGTTGGCGGCGGCGGTCCGGCCGACGTGGGCGGCCACGGCGAAGGCGCCGAGGTTCACGGCGGCGTACATCAGGGCGTACGCGACGGTCGCGCCGACGGCCCGCCCCGGCTCGTCGGCGTACGCCGCCGCGGCGATCGGCACCAGCAGGTAGCCCGCCTGGCCGACGGAGGACCACGCCAGCAGCCGCACCGCGCTGTGCGCGCGCTCCGGTCGCTGGCGCAGGGCGGCGACGTTGCCGGCGGTCATGGTGAGGGCTGCCAGGACGGCGAGCGCCGGGCCCCAGACGTGGCCGTAGGAGGGGAAGGCCTGGACGGTCACCAGGATCAGCCCGGAGAAGCCGACCGCCTTGCCGATCACCGACAGGTAGGCGGCCACCGGCAGGGGGGCGCCCGCGTAGGTGTCGGGCACCCAGGAGTGGAAGGGGACGGCGGCGGTCTTGAACGCGAAGCCGACGAGGGTGAGGGCGACTCCGGTGGCGGCCAGGGTGTCCAGCCCCGGGGCGGTATCGCGCAGCCTCTCGGCGACCCGGTCCAGGTGCAGGGAGCCGGTCGCGGCGTAGACGAAGCTGACGCCCATCAGGCTGACGGCGGTGGCGGTGACCGAGGAGAGGAAGAACTTCAGGGCCGCCTCGGAGGAGCGCCCGTCCGCGCGGCGCAGTCCGACCAGGGCGAAGGAGGGCAGGGAGGCGACCTCCAGCGCCACGATCAGGGTCGCCAGGTCGCGGGCGGCGGGCAGCAGCGCGGCGCCGGCGGCGGAGGCCAGCAGCAGGAACCAGTACTCGCCGCGCGGCAGCGCCTCGTCCCGTACGGCCGTCATCGACAGCAGGGCGGCGATCAGGGCGGCGCCCAGCACCAGGAACTGGACGGCCAGGGTGAACGGGTCGGCGACGTAGGAGCACACCGCCGGATCGGCGGTGAGGCAGAAGGTGGTGCGGTCACCGCTCCGCAGGGGCAGCAGGCTGAGCGCGGCGAGCGCGAGGACGGCGACGGCGACCGGGCCGAGCAGCGGCTTGCGGCGCTCGGGCAGGAACAGGTCGGCGACCAGGACGGCCAGCGCCCCCAGTGCGGCGAGGGCGGGCGGGGCGATGGTGAGCCAGTCGACGGACTGGACGACCGACCGGACGGGGTCCTGGGCGAGCGCGTTCATCGGCTGACTCCCGGCAGGAGGTTCTGCACGGCCGGATCGGTGAGCCCCAGGAGGACCGCGGGCCACAGTCCGGCCAGGACGGTGAGGACGACGAGCGGGATCCAGGCGGCGAACTCGTGGCCGCGTACGTCCGTCAGGACCGTGCCCGGGGCGGGGGCGGCGCCGGGGGCGTGCGGCGTCCCCATGCAGACCCGGCGCACGACCACCAGCAGATAGGCGGCGGTCAGCAGGGTGCCGAGGGCCGCGAGGGCCATGAAGACCAGGTACGCGGGCCGGCTGAGCCCGTCGGCGGGGTGGTACGCCCCCAGCAGCGCGAGCATCTCGCCCCAGAAGCCGGCCAGTCCGGGCAGGCCGAGGGAGGCGACGGCGCCGAAGGCGAGCAGCCCGCCGAGCCGGGGGGCGCGTCCGTACAGCGCCGCGCCCCCGCCGCGCTCCCCGCCGCCGCCGAGCGCGAGCCGGTCCAGGTCGGTGGTGCCGGTGCGGTCCTTGACCGCGCCGACGAGGAAGAACAGCAGGCCGGTGATGAGACCGTGGGCGATGTTGGCGAACAGCGCGCCGTTGACGCCGGTGCGGGTGAGGGTGGCGACGCCCAGCAGCACGAAGCCCATGTGGCCCACCGAGGAGTAGGCGATGAGCCGCTTGAGGTCGCCTCCCGCACCGGACCGGGACAGGGCGAGGCAGGCCAGCGATCCGTAGATGATGCCGGTGACCGCGAAGGCGGCCAGGTACGGCGCGAGGGTGTGGATGCCGTCGGGGACGACCGGCAGGACGATCCGGACGAAGCCGTAGGTGCCCATCTTCAGCAGGACGCCCGCCAGCAGCACCGAGCCGACGGTCGGGGCGGCGGTGTGGGCGTCGGGGAGCCAGCTGTGCAGCGGCCACATCGGCGTCTTGACGGCCAGGCCGATGCCGATGGCGAGTGCGGCGAGGAGCTGGGTGGTGTGGGTCAGGCCCCGGCCGCCGTCCTCGGCGAGCGCCGTCATGTCGAACGTCGGGCCGCCCTCGGCGCCCAGTCCGACCAGCAGCAGGCCCAGCAGCATCACCACGGAGCCCAGCAGCGTGTAGAGGATGAACCTCCACGCGGCCCGCTCCCGCCCCGCGCCGCCCCAGCGGGCGATGAGGAAGTACATCGGGATCAGGACCGTCTCGAAGGCCAGGAAGAACAGCATCAGGTCCAGCACGGCGAAGGTCGCCAGGGTGCCGGCCTCCAGCAGGAGCACGAGCGCGACGAACGCCTGCGGACGCGGGCCCTCGGGGGGCCGGTGGTAGCTGTACAGGGCGCACAGGAAGGTCAGCAGCGCCGTCAGGACGAGCAGCGGCAGCGAGACGCCGTCGGTGCCGAGGTGGATGCGGACGCCCAGCGCCGGGATCCAGCCGATGTCGGTCTCGGCCTGCATGGTGCCGGGCCGGTCGTGGTCGAAGCCGAGTGCCAGCACCGCGGTGGCGGCCAGTACGGCGCCGGTGACGGTGACACCGTGGCGCAGCACGGCCTGCTCCGGGCTGCGCCCCCGCAGCCCGGGCGGGGCCGGCAGCAGGGCGGCGCCCGCGCCGAGCAGGGGCAGGACGACGACGGCCGCCAGGAGCAGCCGCATCGCGGTGTCGTTCAGGGGGATCACTGGTCACGCTCCGGCGGCGACGAGGGCGGCGGCCACGGCCAGGACGAGGGAGCCGGCGAGCAGGAGACCGAGATAGGTCTGCACGTTGCCGGTCTGGGCGCGGCGCACGGCCGCGCCCAGCAGCCGGGCGGTGCCGCCGGCGCCGCGCACGTAGGTGTCGACGACCTCGCGGTCGAGGAACCGCACCAGCCGTGCCGCGGCCAGGACCGGGCGTACGGCGACGGCCGCGTAGAGGGCGTCGAGGTGGAAGCCGCGGGCGGCGTGGCGGTGCAGCGGGCCCAGGAGGAGCCGGCCGGGGTCGGCCGGGTCGTCGGCGGCGGCGATGTCGCCGTAGACCGCCCGGTGGGTGGCGATGGCCTCGGCCTCGGAGACCGCCGGCTCGGCCTCCGGGTGGGCGGCGACGGCTCCGAGCGGGGCGCGGGCGGCGGCGGTGGCGGTGCTGTGCCGCCAGGCCGCGTACATCACCACGATGCCGGCGGCTGCCAGACCGGTGCCCAGCACGGAGGTGGTGAGGGTGGGGGCGAGGGAGCGGCCGTCGAACCAGTCGGGCAGGGCGCCGTAGAGCAGCCCGGCGGCGATGGTCGGCCCGGCCAGCGCCCACAGCACCGCGTTCATGACCGCCGGCTGCCTGGCGCGGCCGGGCGCGGTGTTCCCGCCGGGCGCGGCGCTCCCCCCGGACGCGGTGCTCTCCCCGGACGCGGCGAAGCCGCGGCCGTGGAAGGCCAGCAGCCACAGCCTGGTGGCGTACGCGGCGGTGAGCGCGGCGGTCAGCAGCCCGGCGAGCAGGACCGTCCAGCCCACGGCGGGCGGGACCGCGTGGGCGGCCCCGCCGGCGGGGTCGAGGGCGGCGTGCTCGGCGGCGGCGAGGACCGCCTCCTTGGAGAAGAAACCGGCGAAGGGGGGCACGGCGGCCAGCGCCAGCAGGGCGACGGTCGTCGTCCAGTAGGCGTCCGGCGCCCGTCCGGCCAGACCGCCGGTGCGGGACATCGCGGCCAGGGAGTTGGTGCCGGCCGCGTGGATGAGCACACCCGCCGCGAGGAAGAGCAGCGCCTTGAACACGCCGTGGGAGATGAGGTGGAAGACGGCCGCGCCGCGGTCGGCGACCGCCAGGGCGCCGGTCATGTAGCCGAGCTGGCCGACGGTGGAGTAGGCCAGGACCCGTTTGATGTCGTCCTGGGCGAGGGCGGCGAGCGCCGAGCCGACCATGGTGACCGCCGCCATCGCGGCCAGGACGGCGAGCGCGGCGGCGGAGGAGGTGAAGACGGGCAGCAGCCGCGCGACGAAGTAGACGCCGGCCGCGACCATGGTGGCGGCGTGGATCAGCGCGGAGACCGGCGTCGGTCCCGCCATCGCGTCCGGCAGCCAGGTGTGCAGCGGGAACTGGGCGGACTTGCCCGCGACGCCCGCGAGCAGCAGCAGCGCGACGACGGTGGGGTGCTCCAGCTCGAAGCCGGACAGCGGAGAGGTCAGCCGGGTCACGATGGTGCTGATCCGGAAGGTGCCGGCCTCGGAGGCCAGCGCCAGGATGCCGATGATGAACGGCACGTCGCCGAGTTTGGTGACGAGGAACGCCTTGAGGGAGGCGGAGCGCGCGGCGGCCGTCTCCCAGTAGTGGCCGACCAGGAAGTACGAGCAGATGCCCATGACCTCCCAGCCGACCAGCAGCACGATCAGGTCGTCGCTGTAGACGACCAGCAGCATCGCGGCCGTGAAGAGGGAGACCAGCGCGGCGTAGGAGGGGTAGCGCGGGTCGTCGCGGAGGTAGCCGGTGGAGTAGATCTGCACGCAGGAGGCGACGGCGGCGACCAGGACGGCCACGAGGGCGGCGAAGCCGTCGAGGTGGAAGGCGAGCTCGACGGGGAGGGCGTCGTTGCCGGTGGGGGCCAGCCGGGTCGAGCCGGTCAGTGCGCCTTCCCCGCCCTGGCGTACGGCGACGGCCGTGGCGAGGGCGGCCGAGGTGAGGGTGGGCAGGACGGCCAGGGGGCGGACGTAGGCGGGGGCGCGGCGGCCGAGGAGGAGCCCGGCGAGGGCGCCGAGGAAGGGCAGCAGCGGGACGAGGACGGCGAGGGTCGTGGTGCTCACGCGGTGGCCTCTCCCCTGGTCAGACGCGTGTCGGTGGGTCTTCCGGCGGGGTCGCGCACAGGGCTGCCGACGGGGTTGTCGGTGGCGTCTGCCACAGTGGTCCCGTCACTCTCGGTAGCGGTCCGGTCGGTTTCGGCGAGGTCGCGGAGTCGGTCGATGTGGGAGGTGCCCCGGTTGCGGTGGACGAGCAGCACGATGGCGAGGCCGATGCCGATCTCGGCGGCGGCGATGGTGATGGTGAAGAGGGTGAGGGCCTGGCCCGCGTGGAGGGTGTCGCGGAGCCAGACGTCGAAGGCGACGAGGTTGAGGTTGACGGCGTTGAGCATCAGCTCGACCGACATCAGGACGAGGATCGCGTTGCGCCGGGCGAGGACGCCGTACAGACCGGTGCAGAAGAGGAGGACCGCCAGGACGGCGGGATAGGCGAGATGCATCAGCGCTCTCCCCCGCCCGCGGCCCGGGTTCCGCTCCCGCCACCGCCGTCGCCGTCGCCGCCGGTCCCGTTCCGCCCGTTCTCGCGGCGGGACAGGACGATCGCGCCGACGAGGGCGGCGAGCAGCAGGACGGAGAGGGCCTCGAAGGGGAGCACCCAGTGCTGGAAGAGGATCCTGCCGGTGACGTCGGTGGTGCCCTGCGGGGCGCCGTCCTCCAGGTCGATCCAGGTGGTGCGGAAGGCGTCCACCACGACGGTGACCAGGACGGCCGCGGCGGTGATGGCGACCGCGAGGGCGACGGGGCGGTTGCCGGAGTCGGCGTCCGGCGAGCGGCCGATGGGCGCCCTGGTGAGCATCAGTCCGAACAGGAGGAGGACGACGACGGCTCCGACGTAGATCAGCACCTGCACCCAGGCGATGAACTCGGCGGACAGCAGCAGGTACTCGACGGCGATCCCGCCGAGCGCCACCACCAGCCACAGGGCGGCGTGCACCAGTTGCCGGGTGGTGACGGCGGTGATCGCGGCGCCGAGGGTGAGGAGGCCGACGAGCAGGAAGAGGATCTCGACACCGGTGGGAGACAGGAAGCCGGGGGTGCCGGAGGCGGCCGAGGCGGAGGCGGCGAGGTTCGCGGTGGCGCTCACGCGTCACCGTCCCGCTGCGGTGTCCCCGGCTGCCCGGTCCTGTGCCGACCGGCCTCTTGCTGCCCGGCCTCACGGCTGCGGGCTCCGGCGGCGAGCTGCTTCTCGGCGGCCTTGCGGGCGGCGGCGATCTCCTTGGGCTCCTCCGCGGCCGGGTCGAGCGGCGGCGGGGCGGGTACGGTCCACATCCACTCGCGCAGCCGGTCCCGCTCGTGGACGAGATCGCGGATGTCCGTCTCGGCGTACTCGAACTCCGGGGACCAGAAAAGCGCGTCGAAGGGGCAGACCTCGATGCAGATGCCGCAGTACATGCACAGGGAGAAGTCGATGGCGAAGCGGTCCAGGACGTTGCGGCTGCGCTCGCGCCCTCCCGGAGCGGCGGGCGGCACCGTCTCCTTGTGGGAGTCGATGTAGATGCACCAGTCCGGGCACTCGCGGGCGCACAGCATGCACACCGTGCAGTTCTCCTCGAACAGCCCGATCACCCCGCGGCTGCGGGCGGGCAGCTCGGGCTGGACGTCCGGGTAGTGCGCGGTTACCGAGCGCCGGGTCATGGTGCGGAGGGTGACGGCCAGGCCCTTGGCCAGGCCGCTGCCGGGGACGGCCATTACTGGATCACCACCTTGACGACGCCGGTGAGCGCGATCTGGAAGAGGGCCAGGGGGACGAGCACGGTCCAGGCGAGCCTCTGGAGCTGGTCCTCGCGCAGCCGGGGGTAGCTCACCCGCAGCCAGATGACGACGAAGGCGAGGACGGAGGTCTTCAGCAGTGTCCACAGCCAGCCGAGGTCGGCGGCGAACGGCCCGTGCCAGCCGCCCAGGAACAGCACCGTGGTCAGGGCGCACAGCACGACGATGCCCGCGTACTCGGCGAGCAGGAAGAGCGCGAAGCGCAGACCCGTGTACTCGGTGTACGCGCCGAAGATGATCTCGGAGTCGGCGATGGGGGCGTCGAAGGGCGGACGCTGGAGCTCGGCGAGCCCGGCCGTGAAGAAGACCAGGGCGCCGGTGATCTGCCACGGCACCCACCACCACTCGAACGCCTCCAGGATGCCGGGCAGCGAGAGCGTCCCGGCGGCCATGGCGACGGAGGCGGCGGCGAGCAGCAGCGGCAGTTCGTACGCCATGAGCTGGGCGGCGGTGCGCAGACCCCCCAGGAGGGAGAACTTGTTGGCCGAGGCCCAGCCGCCCATCAGGGAGCCCAGCACACCGACGCCCATCACGGCGAGCACGAAGAAGATCCCCGCGTCGATCGCCTGGCCGACCATGCCGTCCGGACCGACCGGGATGGCGATCAGCACGAGGAGGTAGGGGATCAGGGCGACGGCCGGCGCGAGCTGGAAGACGCGGCGGTCGGCGTCGGCCGGTACGACGTCCTCCTTCTGCGCGAACTTCACGCCGTCGGCGACGAGCTGGGCCCAGCCGTGGAAGCCTCCCGCGTACATCGGGCCGACGCGGCCCTGCATGTGGGCCATCACCTTGTGCTCGGCCTGGCCCACCACCAGGGGAAGGACGAGGAAGGCGAGCAGGACGGCGAGCAGCCGCCAGGCGACGTCGAGCACGTCCATCAGGCACCGCCTCCCGTCGCTCCGCCCCCGGTGCCGCTGTCACCGGTACCGCTGTCACCGCTGCCGTCATCACCGCTGCCGGTGCCGTCGCTGCCACTGTCGGCGCCGCCGGCGCCGGGCTCCCGCGGGGCCTCGCGTTCCGGTTCCGGGGCGTCGCCCTCGGGGGCGTTCGCCACCGAGGCGCCGCCGCCCTCGCCGAGCGGGACTTCCGTCCGCTCGTCCGTCGCGTGGACGCGGCGGGCGGCCTCGGCCGAGGTCTCGCCGGACGGCTCCACCGGCTTGAGCCAGGGCGCGTCCGTGCTGCGCCGTCCCGGCTCCGCGGCGGCCCGCTGACTGGCCGAGCCCTCCGACGCGCTGCGGGAGCGGCGCGGCGTACGGGCCGCCGGGGCCGACTCCGCCCGCTGACTGGCCGATCCTTCGCTCGCGCTGCGGGAGCGGCGCGGCGCGGCGGCCTCCGGGGAGGCCGCTCCGGCGGCGCGCTGGCTCGCGGAGCCGGCGCTCGCGCTGCGGGTGCGCCGCGGGGGTCGCTCCCCGCGGCGCCCGCCGCCCGGCCGCGTGCCGGGCGGGCGGCGGGCGCGGGGAGCTGCCCCTTGAGCGGACCCCACTCGTTCGGGTCGGGCACACCGGGCGGCAGTGTCTGCCGCCGCCTCGGGCCGCCCTCCGCGGGCTCGCCGGGCTCCTTGGCGCCGGGCCACGCCTTGGCGACACGGGCCGCCAGCACGAAGTCCTTGCGCAGCGGATGCCCCTCGAAACCGTCGGGCAGCAGCAGCGGGGCCGGGTTCGGGTGGCCGGTGAAGGAGACGCCGAACATCTCGTGCGTCTCCCGCTCGTGCCAGGCGGCCCCGGCGTACACACCGGTGGCGGTGGGCAGTTCGGGGCTCTCGTGCGGCACGGTCGTCCGCAGCAGCAGCCGCCGGACCGGTGTGCCCAGCGCGGCCAGGTGCGCGCAGACGCGGAAGCCCTCGCCCGGCTCGTCCACGGCGCTCAGCCAGTCGAAGAACGTGCAGCCCAGCTCGTCGCGCGCGGTGGTCAGCGCCTCGGTCCAGCGGGCGGCCGGCACGTCGGCGGTCAGCAGCCCGTACGCCTCGGCCGCGCTCGCGCCCTCGCCGAAGATCTCCTCGGCGGGCCGGGGCAGCCATCCGGCGGCGGACGGCCGCGGGTCCGGTGGGTTCCGCCCGGTCATGCGCGCCCCTCCCCCGGTGCCGGGCCCGGAGGCGGGGGCGGTGCGACCAGGCCGCTGGTCAGGGCCGCTGCCGAGGGGCCCGGCTGCCCGGCAGGGCCGTCCGGGGCGGCCGGCCCTGCCGGCGCGGGCCCGGCGGCGTTCCCGTAGCGCTCGGCCGTCGACTCGCCGGCGATCTTCTCCTGGAGCTTGAGGATGCCCTGGAGCAGCGCCTCGGGCCGGGGCGGGCAGCCGGGCACGTAGACGTCGACCGGGATGATCTGGTCCACGCCCTTGGTGACGGAGTACGAGTCCCAGTACGGGCCGCCGCAGTTGGAGCAGGCGCCGAAGGAGATCACGTACTTCGGCTCGGGCATCTGCTCGTACAGACGCCTGATCGCCGGGGCCATCTTGTCGGTGACCGTGCCCGAGACGACCATCAGGTCGGCCTGGCGCGGTCCCGGCGCGAAGGGGATGACGCCGAGGCGGATGAAGTCGTGGCGGGACATCGACGCGGCGATGAACTCGATCGCGCAGCAGGCCAGCCCGAAGTTGAAGACCCACAGGCTGTAGCGGCGGCCCCAGTTGAGGACCACCTTCATCGGCTCGGGGGCGAGCCGGGCCAGCCCGCCCAGGCGGCGGGGCTCCGGCGGGGCTGCGGAGACGGGGATGCCGGGTGCGCCGGGGGTGTCGGGGGTCCGGGGGGTCCGGGGGTTCACGTCCATGCCAGAACGCCCTTCTTCCAGGCGTAGAGCAGTCCCACGGCCAGGAAGCCGAGGAAGACGAACATCTCCACCAGTGTCACTCCGCCGAAACCCGGTTCGGCGAAGACCGTCGCCCAGGGGAAGAGGAAGATCGAGTCGACGGCGAAGACGACGTAGAGAAAGGCGTACACGTAGTAGCGGATCTGGGTGTGCGCCCAGCCCTCGCCGACGGGATCCACCCCGCACTCGTAGGTCAGCAGCTTCTCCGGCGTCGGCACCACGGGCCGCAGCAGCCGCCCGGCGCCGAAGGCCGCCGCCACGAAGAGCACCCCGACGACCGCGACCAGTCCGACGACCGCGTAGCCGTGGAAGTAGTCCGGCACGTCCGCCCCTCGCTGTGTGGTGTTCGCATCGGTTACGACGCTCCGTTCGGAAGGGGAGTCTAGGCCCTGGGCCCGCGCACGGGAGCGGGCCTCCACCACACCCGCGCCCGGCCTCGGCCGCGCCCTCGCCCGGTGGTGGGGCCAACCCCACCGCGCACCCCCCACGAACCCCATGGTGGCGCGCCCCCGGCACCCGGCAGTCTTGTGCCCATGACCGCGAGCCCCCCGACCTCCGGCCGCGCCGCGCCCGACGGCCCGCACGCCCCCTACGCCCCTGCCGCCGCGGAGACCGCGGACGCCTCGGAGACATCGGTCACACCGGGTGTGCCGGACACCCCTCACGGCCCGCGGGCCGGCGGGGCCGCCGAGGCCCCCCGCACCGGCGAGGACGACCGGCTGCCCCCGCCGCGGGCCCCGCTCGGCGCACGGACCTGGAAGGAGATCGCGCACCTCCTGCTCAACCTGCCGATGGACATCGCGGGCTTCCTCTACGTCTCCGTGTGGGTCTACTGCGGCCTGCTGCTGTCGGTCACGGTCGTGGGGCTGCCGGTGCTGGCTCTGGGCCTGGCGGGCTGCCGCCTGTTCGGCAGGGCGGAACGGGCCCGCGCGCGGCTGCTGCTCGGGGTGCGGGTCGAGGAGCCGACGCCGATCCGGCACCGGGTGCACGGCGGTTTCTTCCCCTGGCTGTGGACGAGCCTGAAGGACCCGGTCGGCTGGCGGCACGCGCTCTACTCATTCGTCCGCCTGCCCTGGGGCATCGCCACCTTCACCGTCTGCCTCGCCTCGCTCTTCGTCGCCTGGCCCGTCCTGCCGTGGCTGGCGCGCGGGCTGACCCATGTGGACCGGGTGATGGTGCGCTCGCTGCTGTCGCCCTCGGACGAGCTGGAGCGGCGCATCGCGGAGCTGGAGTCGGGCCGGCGGGCGGTGGCCGACACCGCCTCCGCCGATCTGCGCCGTATCGAGCGCGACCTCCACGACGGGGCGCAGGCCCGCCTGGTCTCACTGGCCATGGGCCTCGGGCTGGCCAGGGAGAAGCTGCCGGAGGACCCGCAGGCCGCCGCCAGGATGGTCGACGAGGCACACGGCGAGGTGAAACTCGCCCTCGCCGAGCTCCGCGACCTCGCCCGCGGCATCCACCCCGCCATCCTCACCGATCGCGGCCTGGATCCCGCGCTGTCCGACGCCGCCGCCCGCTGCACCGTCCCCGTGACCGTCTCCGTGGACCTCCCCGCCCGCCCCGCGCCCGCCATCGAGGGCATCGCCTACTTCACCGTCTCCGAACTCCTCCAGAACGTCGGCAAGCACAGCGGCGCCACCGGGGCCTCGGTCGACGTGTGGCGCTCCGGCGACCGCCTCCTCATCCGGGTCGCCGACGACGGCCGCGGCGGGGCCCGCGCCGATCGCGGCACCGGCCTGGCCGGCCTCACCGAGCGCCTGGGCTCCGTCGACGGCCTCCTCCTGGTGGACTCTCCCGACGGCGGGCCCACCACCGTCACCGCCGAGCTGCCCTGGCGCGATCCGGCCGGCGGCTGACCCCGGTTTTCCACAGCCCCCGCGCCGCCGGGTCCCGGTCCTGGGATGCTGTGCACAGGACTCGGACGACGGGGGAGCGGGGAACCGTGGGGGACGTGAAGGACAGGGTGCGGGTGGTCATCGCCGAGGACTCGGTGCTGCTCCGGGAGGGACTGACGCGTCTGCTGGACGACCGCGGCCACGAGGTCGTCGCGGGCGTCGGCGACGGCGAGGCGCTGGTGAAGGTCGTCGGCGAGCTGGCCGACGCGGGCGAGCCGCCGGACGTGGTGGTGGCGGACGTGCGGATGCCGCCGTCGCACACCGACGAGGGGCTGCGGGCGGCCGTCCGGCTGCGCGCCCGCCATCCGGGCCTGGCGGTTCTGGTGCTGTCGCAGTACGTGGAGGAGCAGTACGCCACCGAGCTGCTGGCGGGCTCGGGCCGGGGTGTGGGCTATCTGCTCAAGGACCGGGTCGCCGATGTCCGCGAGTTCGCGGACGCGGTGGTCCGGGTGGCCCGCGACGGCACGGCGCTCGACCCGGAGGTGGTCGCGCAGCTGCTGGGCCGCAGCCGCAGACAGGACGTGCTGGCGGGGCTCACACCGCGCGAGCGCGAGGTGCTGGGGCTGATGGCCGAGGGCCGTACGAACTCCGCGATCGCCCGGCAGCTCGTGGTCAGCGACGGAGCGGTGGAGAAGCACGTCGGCAACATCTTCCTCAAGCTGGGTCTGGCACCGGGCGGCGAGGACCACCGCCGGGTGCTGGCCGTGCTGACGTATCTGAAGTCGTAGTCCGGCGGCGGTCCCGGCCCGGTGGGCGGCGCGGCCGGGCAGGGAACCGCCGCCGGAGGCGCAACCGTGCCGGGGCTCCAGAGGGGCTCCAGGACGCCGCCGGAATATGCGCACGCCCCTGAGTGTCGTCTCATCCGAACGTCCAGCATGTGACCGGCCGCAGGAAGGTCACCCTTACCCACGTACGATGGCTGACGAGCCGCCGCCTCAAGGGAGGTACCAGTCCAGTGACCAGCCAGGTCAGTAGCCCAGCCGATCAGCAGCGCTCACCCGGCTCACCGGCCAAGGAGGTCCGGCGACTGGAGCGGGTCATCATCCGTTTCGCCGGCGACTCCGGTGACGGTATGCAGCTGACCGGTGACCGGTTCACCTCGGAGACGGCGTCGTTCGGCAACGACCTCTCCACGCTGCCCAACTTCCCGGCCGAGATCCGGGCGCCCGCCGGGACGCTGCCGGGGGTGTCGTCCTTCCAGCTCCACTTCGCCGACCACGACATCCTCACGCCCGGTGACGCGCCCGACGTGCTGGTGGCGATGAACCCGGCCGCGCTGAAGGCGAACATCGGCGACCTTCCGCGGGGCGCGGAGATCATCGTCAACACCGACGAGTTCACCAAGCGCGCGATGGCCAAGGTCGGCTACGCCGCCAGCCCGCTGGAGGACGGCTCGCTGGAGGCGTACCGCGTCCACCCGGTGCCGCTGACGACGCTGACGATCGAGGCGCTGAAGGACTCCGGTCTGGCCCGCCGGGACGCCGAGCGGGCGAAGAACATGTTCGCGCTGGGCCTGCTGAGCTGGATGTACCACCGGCCCACCGAGGGCACCGAATCCTTCCTGCGCAGGAAGTTCGCCAAGAAGCCGCAGGTGGCCGAGGCGAACGTGGCCGCCTTCCGGGCGGGGTGGAACTTCGGCGAGACCACCGAGGACTTCGCCGTCTCCTACGAGGTCGCCCCGGCCTCGGCCGCCTTCCCGCCGGGCACCTACCGCAACATCTCCGGCAACCTGGCGCTGTCTTACGGACTGATCGCCGCGTCCCAGCAGGCGGACCTTCCGCTGTACCTGGGCTCGTACCCGATCACCCCGGCCTCGGACATCCTCCACGAGCTGAGCCGCCACAAGAACTTCGGCGTGCGCACCTTCCAGGCCGAGGACGAGATCGCGGGCATCGGCGCCGCGCTGGGCGCCGCCTTCGGCGGTGCGCTGGCCGTGACCACCACCTCCGGTCCCGGCGTCGCGCTGAAGTCCGAGACGATCGGGCTCGCGGTCTCCCTGGAGCTGCCGCTGCTGATCGTGGACATCCAGCGCGGCGGCCCCTCCACGGGTCTGCCGACCAAGACCGAGCAGGCCGATCTGCTCCAGGCGATGTACGGGCGCAACGGCGAGGCCCCGGTGCCGATCGTCGCCCCGGCCACCCCCGGCGACTGCTTCACCGCGGCGCTGGACGCGGCCAGGATCGCGCTGACGTACCGCACCCCGGTCTTCCTGCTGAGCGACGGCTACCTGGCCAACGGCTCCGAGCCGTGGCGGATCCCGGAGCCCGACGAGCTGCCCGACCTGCGGGTGCAGTTCGCGACCGGGCCGAACCACACCACCGAGGACGGCACCGAGGTCTTCTGGCCGTACAAGCGCGACCCGCAGACCCTGGCCCGTCCCTGGGCCGTCCCGGGCACTCCGGGCCTGGAGCACCGCATCGGCGGCATCGAGAAGCAGGACGGCACGGGCAACATCTCCTACGACCCGGCCAACCACGACTTCATGGTCCGCACCCGCCAGGCCAAGGTCGACGGCATCGAGGTGCCGGACGCCGCCGTCGACGACCCCACCGGCGACGCGAGGGTGCTGGTGCTGGGCTGGGGCTCGACATACGGGCCGATCACCGCCGCGGTGCGCCGCCTGCGCGCCGCCGACGAGAAGATCGCCCAGACCCACCTGCGCCACATCAACCCCTTCCCGGGGAATCTCGGCGAGGTGCTTAAGCGCTACGACAAGGTGATCGTCCCCGAGATGAACCTCGGACAGCTGGCCACCCTGCTGCGGGCGAAGTACCTGGTCGACGCCCAGTCGTTCACGCAGGTCCGCGGCCTGCCGTTCAAGGCCGAGCAACTCGCCACCGTTCTGAAGGAGGCCATCGATGGCTGAGACCACGACGGAGGCGCCCACCTTCGAGGCGCTCTCCCTGGTCCCCAAGGCCGACGGCAAGCAGACCATGAAGGACTTCAAGTCCGACCAGGAGGTCCGCTGGTGCCCCGGCTGCGGTGACTACGCCGTTCTGGCCGCCGTCCAGGGCTTCATGCCGGAGCTCGGGCTGGCGAAGGAGAACATCGTCTTCGTCTCCGGCATCGGCTGCTCCTCCCGCTTCCCGTACTACATGAACACCTACGGGATGCACTCCATCCACGGCCGCGCCCCGGCCATCGCCACCGGGCTGGCCTCCTCCCGGCCGGATCTGTCGGTCTGGGTGGTCACCGGTGACGGCGACGCGCTGTCCATCGGCGGCAACCACCTCATCCACGCGCTCCGCCGGAACGTGAACCTGAAGATCCTGCTGTTCAACAACCGGATCTACGGGCTCACCAAGGGCCAGTACTCCCCCACCTCCGAGGTGGGCAAGATCACCAAGTCGACGCCGATGGGCTCGCTGGACGCGCCCTTCAACCCGGTGTCGCTGGCGATCGGCGCGGAGGCGTCCTTCGTGGCCCGCACCGTCGACTCCGACCGCAAGCACCTGACGAGCGTGCTGCGGGCGGCCGCCGACCACCCGGGCACCGCCCTGGTGGAGATCTACCAGAACTGCAACATCTTCAACGACGGCGCCTTCGAGGTGCTGAAGGACAAGGATCAGGCGCTGGAGGCCGTGATCCGGCTGGAGCACGGACAGCCGATCCGCTTCGGCGCGCCGTTCGGGGCGGAGCGGGGAGGTGACGGCCTGGGCTCCAAGGGCGTGGTCCGCGACCAGGCCACCGGAGACCTGAAGGTGATCGACGTCACGGTGGAGGGCACCGACGGTGTCCTGGTCCACGACGCCCACGCCGCCTCCCCGACGACCGCCTTCGCCCTCTCCCGGCTCGCCGACGCCGACACCCTGCACCACACCCCCATCGGCGTCCTGCGCGACGTACGCCGCCCGGTCTACGACAGCCTCATGGCCGAGCAGCTGGAGAAGGCCGTCGTGCAGAACGGCAAGGGCGACCTCGGCGCGCTCCTGTCCGGCAACGACACCTGGACGGTCGTGGGCTGACGGCACATCCGCCCACGTGAGGGGCCGGTCCCGCCTGGCGGGACCGGCCCCTCGGCCGTTCCGGCGGCGCGGGGTCCGGCCGGAGTGCGCCGAGTGTGCGGGGAGGAGCACGATACGTAAGCACCGTATGCCGGAACGGGAATGACAGCAGGGGCGTACGGCGCTACCGTCTTGAGGTCGGCAAGACAGGCCGGTCCGGCCGGACCGGCCGCCCCCGGAGGAGGAACGTTGGAGTCGCAGGGCGAGCAGCGCACGGGATTGTTGTTCGGCTTCGCCGCCTACGGGATGTGGGGCCTGCTCCCCCTGTACTGGGCGCTGCTGGAGCCCGCCGGCGCCACCGAGGTCCTGGCCCACCGGATGGTGTGGTCGCTGCCCACCGCGCTGGTCATCCTGGCCGCGCTGCGCCGCTGGGCGTGGGTGCGCCCGCTGCTGCGCGATCCCCGCAGGCTCGGACTGATAGTCCTGGCGGCCGGGTTGATCTCGGTCAACTGGGGCCTGTTCATCTGGGCCGTGGGGACCGGGAAGGTCATCGAGGCGTCGCTCGGCTACTTCATCAACCCGCTGATATCCATCGCCTTCGGCGTCCTGCTGCTGCGCGAGCGGCTGCGGCCCGCCCAGTGGGTGGCCGTCGGCATCGGGGCGCTGGCGGTGGGGGTGATGACCGTCGCGTACGGCCGGCTGCCCTGGCTCTCGCTCGTCCTGGCCGTCACCTTCGCGCTCTACGGCCTGATCAAGAAGGGCGTCCGGCTGGACGGGGTGGCGAGCTTCGGGGCCGAGACTGCCGTGCAGTTCCTGCCCGCGGCCGCCTTCCTGGTCTTCCTGGGCTCGCGGGGCGAGGCCACCTTCGCCACCGAGGGCACCGGGCACGCGCTGCTGCTCTCCCTCGCCGGACTGGCGACCGCGCTGCCGCTGATCTTCTTCGGCGGGGCGGCCGTACGGCTGCCGCTGTCCACGATCGGCCTGCTGCAGTACCTGGCACCCGCCTCGATGTTCCTGCTGGGCCTGCTGGCCTTCGACGAGGAGATGCCGCCCGAGCGCTGGGCCGGCTTCCTGCTCGTCTGGGCCGCGCTGTGCCTGCTCACCTGGGACGCCCTGCGCACCGCGCGCCGCTCGCGGGCACGGCTGCGGGCGGCGGCCGCGGCGGCGTCCGCACGGACATCGCGGACGGGCGGTGGGAAGGCCGGGGACTCGGAGCCCGAGGAGACCGGGGAGACCGGGGAACCCGGCCGCCGGGCGGACCGCCCGGCGGTGGCCGGTACGCCGTCGGACGCCGCGAAGGGCTGATTCCGGAAGACCCGCCGCGGCCGGTTCCGGCCGTTCCCTCCTTCGGAGAACCTTCGCGGGAGCCCCCGAAGGAGGAACGTCCGGAATCAGCCATTCCGTGATATGCCGCCGACCGGCCGCACGTCAGTACACAATCGTCCGCTATACGGACACTTGTGTCCGAATTCCGCCCTTGACGGCGCATCGACACCACATCAGCATCATGCTCACGTCAACCCCCACAGGAGGCATGATGCCCACTCGCGCTGGACGACGGCTCCCCCGAAGATCCCCCCTCCACCGCGCCGTTCTCGGGGCCGGACTCGCCGGTGCGCTCGCCGCCGGGCTGCTCACCGCGACGACCGCGCCGGCCGCGGCCGGCGCCACCCCGGCCGGTGCCGCCTCGGCCGCGGCGGCACCGGACATCCCGCTCAGCAACGTCAAGGCGCACCTCTCGCAGTTCCAGACGATCGCGAACGCCAACGGCGGAAACCGCGCCCACGGCCGCCCCGGCTACCGGGCCTCGATCGACTACGTCAAGGGCAAGCTGGACGCCGCCGGCTACACCACCACCCTCCAGCAGTTCACCTACAACGGGACCACCGGCTACAACCTGATCGCCGACTGGCCCGGCGGCGACAGCGGCGCCGTCCTCATGTCCGGGGCGCACCTGGACTCGGTCAGCAGCGGTGCCGGCATCAACGACAACGGCTCCGGCTCCGCCGCCGTCCTGGAGACCGCCCTGGCCGTGGCCCGTGCCGGGTACCGGCCCGACAAGCACCTGCGGTTCGCCTGGTGGGGAGCCGAGGAACTGGGGCTGGTGGGCTCGAAGCACTACGTCAACAGCCTCCCCGCCACGGAGCGGTCGAAGATCGACGGCTACCTCAACTTCGACATGATCGGCTCCCCGAACGCCGGTTACTTCGTCTACGACGACGACCCGGCCATCGAGAAGGTCTTCAAGGACTGGTTCGCCGCCAAGGGCATCCCGACCGAGATCGAGACGGAGGGCGACGGACGGTCCGACCACGCCCCGTTCAAGAGCGCGGGCGTCCCCGTCGGCGGGCTGTTCACCGGTGCCGGACGCGTCAAGACCAGCGCTCAGGCGCAGAAGTGGGGCGGCACCGCGGGGCAGGCCTTCGACCGCTGCTACCACTCCTCCTGCGACACCACCTCCAACATCAACGACACCGCCCTGGACCGCAACAGCGACGCCGCCGCCCACGCGGTGTGGACGCTGAGCTCGGGCACCGCCACCCCGCCGCCGGACGGCCGCGTCTTCGAGAACACGGACGACCACCGGATCCCCGACCCGGGCACGGTGGAGTCCCCGATCTCCGTCACCGGCCTCTCCGGCAACGCCCCGGGCGACCTCGAGGTCGGCGTCGACATCAAGCACACCTACCGCGGTGACCTCGTCATCGACCTGGTGGCCCCGGACGGCAGCAGCTACCGGCTGAAGAACAGCTCCTGGGACTCGGGCGACGACGTGATCACCACCTACACCGTCAACGCCTCCTCCGAGGCGGCCAACGGCACCTGGAAGCTGCGCGTCCAGGACGTCTACCGCTCCGACTCCGGCTACATCGACAGCTGGCGGCTCACCTTCTGACCCGTCCGGCCCCCTTCACCTCCCGGGCTCCCCGGACCCCGAGTCCGGGGAGCCCCCGGCCGCCTCCCCCTCCTCGCGGCGGGCGCGCAGCGCCCGGACCTTGTGACGGTTGCCGCAGCGCTCCATCGAGCACCAGCGGCGGCGGCCGGGACGCGAGGTGTCCACGAAGACCAGACAGCAGTCGTCCGACGCGCACTCCCGTACCCGGTGGGCGTACGGGCCGCCGAACAGGTCGACGGCGTCGCGCGCGACGGTCGAGAGCAGATGCGCACCGGTCGCGCCCGGCCCCCACTCCCTGGCCCAGCCCCGCCCGCCGTCCTGCCGCAACCGCACCGGCAGCGGCGGGCGGGACGCGGCCTCGTTGACCGCCGCCACGTCCTGCGGGCGCGGTGCGCGGCCGTGCGCCCGGTCCACCGCCATCCGCCACAGCGCGGCACGCAGCTCCTTGGCCGCGGCCAGCTCCGCCTCCGTCACCTCGATCGAGGGCGCGGGGCGCAGCCGGGAGCGGGCGGCCCAGACCACGAGGTTCGCCGGCTCGTGCAGCACCTCGTGGCGCGCGTACCTCCCGGGTCCGCCCGTCGGCAGCAGCTCGAGGCACAGGGATCCCGGATCGAAGCGGTAGGGCACTCCTTCGGGTGAGTGCAGCACCAGGCCCGTTGCGGACTCCGTCACGTAACCAATATAACTGGTTACAGGCCAGAGGGAAGTCCGGCGAACGGGAGACGGGGCGATGACGGAGACATCGGGCAGGGCGGTCACGGCGGACGAGGCCGCCGCAGCGGGCGGAGCTCAGGAGGTGCTGGGCTGGAAGCTGGTGATCGACTGCGCGGACCCGCACCGGCAGGCCGACTTCTGGGCCGCGGCCCTGGGTTACCGGGTGGAGGACAACAGCACCCTGATCGAGCGCCTGCTCGGCCTTGGCGCCGTGAGCGAGGACATCCTGGTCGAACACCACGGCCGCCGTGCCTGGCGCGACCTGGCGGCGGCACGCCATCCGGAGGACCCGGCCGACCCCGACAGCGGCGCGGGGCTGGGGCGGCGCCTGCTCTTCCAGCGCGTCCCGGAGCCGAAGACGGTCAAGAACCGCCTGCACATCGACGTCCATTCGGGCCCCGGGCGGCGCGAGGAGACCGTCGCCCGGCTGGAGGGCCTGGGCGCGACGGTCATACGGCAGGTGAGAGAGCCGGGTGGCGAGTGGACGGTGATGGCCGATCCCGAGGGCAACGAGTTCTGCGTGGCATGAGTCTGCGTGGCACGAGGAGGCCCGGCCGCCGGCCGGGGCACCACTCAGACCGCGATGTCCCGGCCGGTGAAGCGGGCCCATGCGGCGGAGCCGAAGACGGCCGCGTACAGCCCCTGTAGGCGGAGGTTGTCGAGTAGGTCGTCCCAGTGGACGGGGTCGCGCAGAAGGTCGGCGAAGGACATCCAGTGATGGGGGAAGAGGTAGGGGTGGATCGCGTCCAACTGCGGGATCGCACTGAGGATCTGCACGGTGATCAACAGGCCGACGGTGGTGGCCATGGCGGCGATACCGCTGTTGGTCAGGGTCGAGACGAACAGACCCAGCGCCGCCAGACCGACCAGTGAGACGGCGACGGCGACCGCTATGGCCATCGCTCGCAGCATCCCATCGGCGAGGGAGACCGTGGTCCCGGACAGCAGGGTCACCTCGCCCAGGGGGAAGAGCAGGGCTCCGGTGGCCAGTGCGGAGACCGCCACGGTCAGGGTCGCCGCCAGGCAGAAGGCCAGGATGGCGGTGAACTTGGCGAGCAGCAGCCGCGTGCGGCCGGCCGGAGCGACCAGCAGGTAACGCAGGGTTCCCGCGCTCGCCTCGCCCGCGACCGAGTCACCTGCGACGACCCCGACCGCCATGGGGAGGAAGAAGGGGAGGGTGGCCGCGAGTGCGGTGAAGACCAGGAACAGTCCGTTGTTGGTCACCTGGCCGATGAACGGGGGCCCCTCACCGCCATCTCCGCCCGCCGAGCCGCCGTCCCCGGTCTCGATCCTCACGGCGATCCCGACCAGCAGCGGGACGGCCGCCAGCACGGCGAGCAGCGCCAGGGTGCGCCAGCGGCGGAAGGTGATGGTCAGCTCGCTGCGGAACAGGCCCAGTGTCCACAGCGGAGCGGGGCGGCGCCGGGTCTCATCCAACTCCCGGTCCCGGGCCGGTGCCGGTTCACCGCGCGCCGTCTCGCGCTCCGGAAGCCCTGGAGGCCCTGGGCGGCCAGGGCGCTCCCGGTGCCCCGCACGTCCCGTCTGCTCGTCCTGCGGCAGTTCAGCCCGCGACATCGAAGCCCTCCCCGGTCAGTGCCACGAAGGCGTCCTCCAGGGAGGCGCGCTCGGTGCCGAAGGCCCTCACCCGGACCCCGGCCCGCACCAGGGCGGCGTTGACCTCGGCCGGGTCGGGCGGGTCGGCGGGCGGAAGCTCACCGGTGACGCGGTCGCCGATGACGGTCGGATCGGTCACGCCGTACTCCTTCAGGACCCGTGCGGCGTCCGCGGTGTCCGGGGTGGTGACCGCCAGGCGGCCCCGGGCTCCGGCCGCCAGTTCGGCCACCGGCCCCTGCGTCAGCAGCCGCCCTTGGGCCATGACCGCCGCATGCGTACAGACCTGTTCGATCTCGTCCAGCAGATGTGAGGAGAGGAAGACCGTGGTGCCGTCGCCGGCGAGTTCCCGCACGAGGGAGCGGATCTCGCGCATCCCCTGGGGGTCCAGCCCGTTGGTCGGCTCGTCCAGCACCAGCAGCTCACGCGGCCGCAGCAGCGCCGCCGCCAGACCGAGGCGCTGCTTCATGCCCAGCGAGTACGCCCGTGCCTTCTTCCGGGCGGCGGCCGTGAGCCCCACCCGCTCCAGCGCCTCTCCCACCCGGGCGGCACGGGTGCGGGGATCGGCGGTCGGGTCGGCCGCGTCCAGGCGCAGCAGATTGTCGCGGCCGGAGAGGAAGCCGTACGGCGCCGGGCCCTCGATCAGCGCGCCCACCCGCGGCAGCACCCGCCGGGCCGCGTCAGGCATCGGCTCGCCCAGCAGCCGCGCGCTGCCGCCGCTGGGCCCGATCAGCCCGAGCAGCATCCGGATCGTGGTCGTCTTGCCCGAGCCGTTGGGCCCCAGGAAGCCGAAGACGCTGCCGCGCGGCACCGCCAGGTCGAGGCCGTCCACGGCGAGCTGTCCACCGCGGTACCGCTTGGTGAGGCCGCGGGCCTCGACGACCGCGTCCGAAGCGGGCGATGACTGCATGGTGCTTCCCCGGGTCGAGTGGAGGGTGCGGTGGGGCAGTGCCGCACCGGTCCCGCCGCGCCACCTCGCCGGTGGGCCGCGGGACCGGGCGGCAGGCGCGCTACCTGCCCCCGTCGGCGGAGCCGGCCGCCTTGACCAGGCCCTCGCGGGTGACGGCTCCGACGTACACGGTGCCGTCGTCGGTGATCAGGGCGTTGACGAGGCGGGTGCCGAAGAACCGGCCGGTGCCGAAGTCGCCCTTGACCTCCTCGGTGAGGCCGTCGAGCAGCCTCCGCGCCTCGGGTGCCGCCTCCCGACCGGCGTCCGTACCGGGCACCGGGCCCCCGCCGGGCAGTTCGATCCTGGCGACCGAGCCCCAGCCCTCACCGATGACCTCCAGGCCGGACGGCAGCCCCCCGGCACCGTCCGGGCCCTTGCCGTGGCCTCCCTTGCCATCCTTGTGCGGCATCTCACCGAAGCCGTTCGGTCCGCCGTCGAGCCTCTCCTCGGTGACCTTCGCGCCCTTCGGCGGCTTGAAGTCGAAGGTGCCGGCGTCCGGCTTGGCGAAGTCCACCTCGGTGAAGCCCACGTCGACGGCGGCCTTTCCACCGCCCTTGGGGGTGAGTGTGAACTTCAGCGGCACGCCGCTGTCCGCGTCCACCGCGATCCGCACCGACCCGACCGTGCTCTCCGGCTGCTTCGGCTCGATCAGCAGCTGGTAGGCGTTCTGCCCGGCGACCTTCGCCGTACCGTCGACGGTGACCGAGGTGGTGGCGTCGACGGCCTTGAGGACCTCCTGGGCGGCCTTCTGCGGGGTGGCCTTCTCCAGCCCTCCGGGGGTCTCGCCCCGGCCGGCGCCCCGCTCGGCCTCCTGCGGGAGAACGGTGTGGTGGACGGTTCCGGTGGCGCTGTCGTACGCCCACACGTCGCCGCCGTTGCGGATGAGGCTGTACTCCGCGGCCTTCTCCACGATCGAGAGGCGCTGTCTGTCCGGTCCGTCCACCGCCACGCGCAGGGTGTGGGAGCCGGAGGCCAGCTCGGCGAGCCTTCCGCGCGGGTCGGCGTTCCCGGCGCCGTCCCCGTCGCCCTCCTCCTTGCCGCCGCCGTGACCGCCCGAGCCCATGCCGGGCAGGGCGGGAAGACCGAGATCGGTGGTGATCCTCACCGTCCCGGACAGCTGCTGTGTGTCCGAGGCCGCGATCTTCGCGACCAGTTCCTCGGCGCTGATCTCCGGCAGATCCGGGCTGCCGCCGGAACTGGCCAGTGCCGGTACGAGGCCGACGGCTGCCACCGCCGCTCCGGCCACGGTGGCCGGCACCGCGTAACGCAATGCCTTCTTCATCGGTCGGGTCCGTGCCATGTGTGCCCTTACCTCCGTGATCGGCGGCGGTCGGTCCGTACGTCGCACTCGTCAACCCCTGGCCGCCATTCTCACCCATTCCGGTGCGGGGTGACGGTGTCAATCCCACCAAATTGCTCCGGACAGGGCGTCAGACGACAGGGTCAAGCCGATCTACTCCCGAGGTATGACACCACCGGCGCCACCTCGTCCCACCGGCAGCGCGTACGGCCCGCCGCACCCTCCCCGAGGCGTACGGACCCGGCCGGGCCAGGGGAAACGGGACCCCCGCCGCGATCAGCCCGCGCGGTGGACCACCGAGTCGCACAGATAGGAGAGGGCCTCTTTGGCCGCGCAGTCCGGCAGGGGCGCCAGGGCGTTGCGGGCCTCGTCCGCATAGCGGATCGTGTCGCGCCGCGCCTCCTCCAGCGCCGGATGGGTGCGCAGCCCCGCCAGTGCCTCCGCACGCCGGGCGTCATCGGTCAGATCGCCGTCCAGCAGCGCGCACAGGGCCAGGTCCTCCGGCGAACCGTCGCGGGCCGCGCGGGCGCGCAGGCGCAGGATCGGCAGCGTCACGACGCCCTCCCGCAGGTCCGTGCCGGGTGTCTTGCCGGACTCGTGGGAGTCGCTGGCGATGTCGAGCACGTCGTCGGCCAGCTGGAAGGCGGTGCCGATCCGCTCCCCGTACTGGGTGAGGGTGTCGACGACGTTCTCGTCCGCGCCCGACATCGTCGCGCCGAGGCGTCCGGCCACCGCGATCAGCGAGCCGGTCTTGCCCGCGATCACGTCGAGGTAGTGGGCGATCGGATCGTCGCCCTCCTGCGGTCCCGCCGTCTCCAGGATCTGCCCGGTCACCAGCCGCTCGAACGCCTCGGCCTGGATCCGGACCGCCTCCGGGCCCAGGTCGGCCAGGATGTGCGAGGCCCGGGCGAAGAGGAAGTCGCCGGTGAGGACGGCCACGGAGTTGTCCCAGCGGGCGTTGGCGCTGGCCACCCCGCGCCGCACGTCCGCCTCGTCCATCACGTCGTCGTGGTAGAGCGTCGCCAGGTGCGTCAGCTCCACGACCACCGCCGAGGGGACCACCCCGGGGGCGTGGGGATCACCGAACTGCGCCGCCAGCATCACCAGCAGCGGGCGGAATCGCTTCCCGCCGGCCCGTACCAGGTGCTGCGCGGCTTCCGTTATGAAGGGCACGCCGTTCTTGGTGGCCTCGATGAGGCCCTCCTCGACAGCCGCCAACCCCGCCTGGACATCGGTTTCCAGCGCATGGTCCCGCACGCTCAGCCCGAAGGGCCCGACGACGGTCACGAGGGGTACTCCTGTCTCCGTACGATCAGCGAACGATCACGCGGCTCGTCGCGGCCTTCGCGGTGTGTCGCCGTACCGCCGGGCCACTGTCACCATCATCATCCCTGGCAGCGTAGCCGGTTCCGAGACGATCACAGCCGCCGCGTTGCCTCTGTGACGGAGGCCGCACCCCGGCCCTCCACGGGCCCGCAGCGGGTCGCTTCTGCCGCGGATCACCACCGCGTAGCCTGTTCGCGGCCCTGACCGGCGACGACCTCGAAGGCGAGGCACCTCACCCATGTCCGACGCGACCCCGCTCGAACTGCCCGGAGACCACCTCTTCGGCCCGGACAACCTGCCCTACTGCGTCTTCACCACCGAGGACGACCCCGATCTGCCCCGGATCGGCGTGCGCTACGGCGACTACGTCCTGGACGCGGGCTCCGCGGCCGACGCCTACGGCTCGCCCCACACCGGCCTGCTCCAGAAGCCGAACCTCAACCCCCTGATGGCGGCGGGCCGCCCGGTCTGGCAGGCGGTGCGCGCCGAACTGCGCTCCTGGCTGACCTCCCCCGAGTACGCCGGCACCGTCACGCACAGCCTGGTCCGGCTCGAGGACGTCACCCTCCACCTCCCCTTCGAGGTGGCCGACTACGTCGACTTCTACGCCAGCGAGCACCACGCCACCAACGTCGGGCGGATCTTCCGTCCCGGCGGCGAACCGCTCACCCCCAACTGGAAGCACCTGCCGATCGGCTACCACGGCCGCTCGGGCACCGTCGTGGTCTCCGGCACCCCCGTCGTCCGTCCGCAGGGGCAGCGCAAGGCCCCCGACGAGGCCTCCCCCTCCTTCGGCCCGTCCCGCCGCCTGGACATCGAGGCGGAGGTCGGCTTCGTCGTCGGCACCCCCTCCCGGCTGGGCGAGCCGGTGCCGCAGGCGGCCTTCCGGGAGCACGTCTTCGGCGTCTGCCTGGTCAACGACTGGTCGGCACGCGACATCCAGGCCTGGGAGTACGTGCCGCTGGGCCCGTTCCTGGGGAAGTCCTTCGCGACATCCGTCTCGGCCTGGGTCACCCCCCTGGACGCCCTCGACGCCGCCCGCACCGAGCCGCCGCAGCGCACCCACCCGCTGCTGGGCTACCTGGAGGACTCCGCGGGCGGGGAGCCCGGCGGACTGGATCTGCGGATCTCCGTCTCCCTCAACGGCCACACCATCGCCGAGCCGCCGTTCTCCGCGATGTACTGGACGGCCGCCCAGCAACTCGCCCACATGACCGTGAACGGCGCCTCGCTGCGCACCGGAGACCTCTTCGCCTCCGGCACCGTCAGCGGCCCGGAGGTGCACCAGCGCGGCTGCCTGCTGGAACTGACCTGGTCCGGCCGCGACCCGGTCGAGCTCCCCGATGGCAGGCGGACGTTCCTGGAGGACGGCGACGAGGTCGTCATCACCGCCTGGGCGCCGGGCCCGAACGGCTCCCGCATCGGCCTGGGCGAGGTGTCCGGCCGCATCCACCCGGCCGCCGACCGGTAGCTGTGGTGACGCGGTAGCGCGTCGGCCGGAGCCGGCCGGTGTCCGTCCTCCGGCGGCCGCGGCACGGTGACCGCGCACGGTGACCGGACCGGTCTCCGCCGGAGGGCGCGCCGGTCCGGGATCCGTTCCGGACCGGCGCGCCCTCCGGCCCCACCTGCTAGCTTGACCTGTCCTTGCAATACGCAGTGAACACGCATGGAGGGGGACCACGTGCGCACGTCAGCACGGTACGCGGGAGCGGCCGCCGTCCTGGCCGCAGCCCTGCTGGTGAGCGGCTGCGGAAGCGACGGCGGCTCGGGGGAGACCGAGCCGAAGCCGAGCTCCGAGCAGACCGCCGAGCCCACCGGCAGCCCCGGCGGCGAGGCGGCGACCGGCGGGGTGAACGGCACCTGGAGCGCCGAGGGCGGCGGCAAGGCGATGGTGCTGAGCGTCAGCGGCGACCAGGCGGCGCTGCTGGGCGAGACCACCTGCACGGGCACGGCGGACACCGACGCCGATCCGGTCACCTTCGCCCTCAAGTGCACCGACGGCAGCACCGACCGCACCAAGGGGACGGTCAAGAGCGTGAAGGGCGAGAGGCTCACCGTCGCCTGGGAGTCGGGCACCACCGACACCTTCACCAAGGTCGAGGTCCCCGAAGTGTCCACCGAGATCCCCGAGATCGGCGACCTGCCCAGCGGCCTGCCCAGCGACCTGAAGCTCCCCACGGAGTGAGCGCCCCTGCGGAGCACGGCTCCGCAGGGGCGCCCCCGCGGCGGACCCCACAGCGGGTTCCGGAGCGCGGAACGCCCCCGGCGCGCACGTACGACGGCCGCCCGGCACGGATGCCGGGCGGCCGTCGTACGTGCGCGCGTCCTCAGCGGACGAACACCCCCGCCTGGGAGGCGAGGTCCAGGAAGTACTGCGGGGCCACGCCCAGCACCAGGGTGACCGCCACGCCGACGGCGATCGCCGTGGTGGTCAGCGGGCTGGGCACCGCGACCGACGGTCCCTCCACCTTCGGCTCGCTGAAAAACATCAGGACGATGACCCGGATGTAGAAGAACGCCGCGATGGCCGAGGCGATCACACCCACGACCACCAGCGCCCCCGCGCCGCCCTCCGCCGCCGCCTTGAACACCGCGAACTTGCCCGCGAACCCGGAGGTCATCGGGATGCCCGCGAAGGCCAGCAGGAAGATCGCGAAGACCGCCGCCACCAGCGGTGAACGACGCCCCAGCCCCGCCCACTTGGACAGGTGCGTGGCCTCGCCGCCCGCGTCCCGCACCAGCGTCACCACGGCGAAGGCGCCGAGCGTGACGAAGGAGTAGGCCGCCAGGTAGAACAGCACCGACGAGATGCCGGAGGGCGTCGCCGCGATCACACCGGCGAGGATGAAGCCCGCGTGCGCGATCGAGGAGTACGCCAGCAGCCGCTTGACGTCGGTCTGGGTGATGGCGATGACCGCGCCGACCAGCATCGACACGATCGCGACGCCCCACATCACCGGCCGCCAGTCCCAGGTGAGCCCCGGCAGCACGACGTACAGCAGCCGCAGCAGGGCGCCGAAGGCGGCGACCTTGGTGGCGGCGGCCATGAAGCCGGTGACGGGGGTCGGGGCGCCCTGGTAGACGTCCGGCGTCCACATGTGGAACGGCACGGCGCCGACCTTGAACAGCAGGCCCATCACCAGCAGTGCGCCGCCGACGAGCAGCAGTACGTCGTTGCCCGTCGTCCCGGCGAGCGCCTCGGTCGTGCCGCGGTTGGTGTCCGCGACGACCGAAGCGATCTCCGCGTACTTCACACTGCCCGCGTAGCCGTACATCAGGGCGATGCCGAAGAGCAGGAAGGCGGAGGAGAAGGCGCCCAGCAGGAAGTACTTGAGCGCGGCCTCCTGCGACATCAGCCGCTTGCGGCGGGCCAGCGCGCACAGCACGTACAGCGGCAGCGAGAAGACCTCCAGCGCGATGAAGAGCGTCAGCAGGTCGTTGGCGGCCGGGAAGACGAGCATGCCGCCGACCGCGAAGAGCAGCAGCGGGTAGACCTCGGTGGTGGTGAACCCGGCCCGCACCGCCGCCTTCTCGCCCTCGCCGCCGGGCACGGCCGCGCCCTCGGCGGCGAAGGAGTCCACGTGCCTGCCGTGCGCCCGCGGGTCGAGCCTGCGCTCGGCGAAGGTGAGCACCGCGACCAGCGAGACCAGCAGGATCACGCCCTGCAGGAAGAGTGCCGGTCCGTCGACGGCGAGGGCGCCCATGGCGACCAGCCCCGCCTCGGTGGTGGCCCTCCCGGCGGCGGCCAGCCCGACGACGGCCGCGAAGGCCGACGCCAGGGCCAGGCCCGCCAGCAGCGCCTGGGCGGCGTACCGCGCCCGGCGCGGCAGGAACGCCTCGAACAGGACGCCGACGACGGCGGCGCCGACGACGATCAGCACCGGGGCGAGCTGCCCGTACTCGATGTCGGGCGCGGGGACCATCTCCTGCGCCCGCAGGGTGAGTTCCGTGGTGGTGCTCACTTGGCGGCCTCCACCTCAGGATCGGGGTCGGTCTTCTGCACGTCCGAGAGGGTGTGCTCGACCGCCGGGTTGACGATGTCCGTCAGCGGCTTGGGGAAGACGCCGAGGAGGACCAGCAGGACGATCAGCGGTGCCACCACCGCCAGTTCGCGCTTCCTCAGGTCGGGCATGCGCTCGACCTCGGGCCCGACCGGTCCGGTCATGGTGCGCTGGTAGAGCACCAGCACGTACAGCGCGGCCAGGACGATGCCGAACGTGGCGACGATCCCGGCGGCCGGGTAGCGGGTGAACGTGCCCACCAGCACCAGGAACTCGCTGACGAACGGCGCGAGGCCCGGCAGCGACAGGGTGGCGAGCCCGCCGATCAGGAAGGTGCCGGCCAGCACCGGGGCGACCTTCTGCACTCCGCCGTAGTCGGCGATGAGCCGGGAGCCGCGGCGCGAGATCAGGAAGCCGGCGACCAGCATCAGGGCGGCGGTGGAGATCCCGTGGTTGACCATGTAGAGCGTCGCGCCGCCCTGGCCCTGGCTGGTCATCGCGAAGATGCCCAGGATGATGAAGCCGAAGTGGGAGATCGACGCGTAGGCGATCAGCCGCTTGATGTCGCGCTGCCCGATGGCGAGCAGGGCCCCGTAGATGATGCTGACCAGCGCCAGCACCAGCACCACCGGGGTGGCCCAGGCACTGGCCTCGGGGAAGAGCCCGAGGCAGAAGCGGAGCATCGCGAAGGTGCCGACCTTGTCCACGACGGCGGTGATGAGGACCGCGACCGGCGCGGTGGACTCGCCCATGGCGTTGGGCAGCCAGGTGTGCAGCGGCCACAGCGGCGCCTTCACCGCGAAGGCGAGGAAGAAGCCGAGGAACAGCAGCCGCTCGGTGTTCTGCGCCATCGCCAGCTCGCCGGACTGGCGGGCCTCGATGATCGCCTGGAGGGAGAAGGTGCCCTCGCCCAGCTGGTCGGCGGTGACGGCGTACAGGCCGATGACCGCGGCCAGCATGATCAGGCCGCCGGCGAGGTTGTAGAGCAGGAACTTCACGGCGGCGTAGGAGCGCTGCTTGGCCGCCTCGTCCTCGTCGCGGGCGCCCGCCCGGTCCCCGAAGCCTCCGATGAGGAAGTACATCGGGATGAGCATGGCCTCGAAGAAGACGTAGAAGAGGAAGACGTCCGTGGCCGCGAAGGAGATGATCACCATCGCCTCGACGGCCAGGATCAGCGCGAAGAAGCCCTGGGTGGGCCGCCAGCGCCGGTCGGGCGTCCGGCCTTCGAGGGGATCGGCGTCGTGCCAGCCCGCCAGGACGACGAACGGCACGAGCAGGGCGGTCAGCGCGATCAGGGCGACCCCGATGCCGTCCACGCCCAGTTCGTAGCGGACGCCGAAGTCGGAGATCCACGCGTGGGACTCGGTGAGCTGGTAGCGGTCGCCGCCGGGGTCGAAGCGGAAGGCCACGACCGCGGCGAGGACCAGGGTGGCCAGGGAGACGGCCAGCGCCAGCCACTTGGCGGCGGTGCGCCGGGCGGCGGGTACGGCGGCGGTGGCGACCGCGCCGATCGCGGGCAGCGCGGCCACCGCCGTCAGCAGGGGAAATGACATGGGATCAGACCGCCCTCATCAGCAGGGTCGCGGCGACCAGGATCGCCGCTCCGCCGAACATCGAGACCGCGTAACTGCGGGCGTAACCGTTCTGGATCCGCCGCGACCGGCCGGACAGGCCGCCGACCGCCGCGGCGGTGCCGTTGACGGCGCCGTCGACGACCTTGTGGTCGAGGTAGACCAGTCCGCGGGTGAGGTACTCGCCGGGCTTGACCAGTACCACGTGGTTGAAGTCGTCCTGGAGCAGGTCGCGGCGGGCGGCCCGGGTGAGCAGCGAGCCGCGCGGGGCCACGGCGGGCACGGGCCTGCGCCCGTACTGCAGCCAGGCGGCGCCGACACCGATGAGCAGGGCGACGACCGTGGCCGCGGTGACGGTGAGCGCGCTGACCGGCGGGTGGCCGTGCTCGAAGGGGACGACCGGCTCCAGCCAGTGGACGAACGCCTCGCCCCAGCTGAACAGACCGCCGGCGAAGACCGATCCGAAGGCCAGGACGATCATCGGGATCGTCATGGACCTCGGGGACTCGTGCGGGTGCGGCACCTCGTACTCGCCCCTGGTCTCGGCGGCCGGCTCCACGCCCGGCTCCTTCGGCGAGGGGGTGGGGGCGTTGCGCCAGCGCTCCTCGCCGAAGAACGTCATCAGCATCACGCGCGTCATGTAGAACGCGGTGATGGCCGCGCCCAGCAGGGCCGCGCCGCCCAGGATCCAGCCCTCGGTGCCGCCCTTGGCGAAGGCCGCCTCGATGATCTTGTCCTTGGAGAAGAAGCCGGACAGGCCGGGGAAGCCGATGATCGCCAGATAGCCGAGCCCGAAGGTGGCGAAGGTGATCGGCATGTACTTGCGCAGACCGCCGTAGCGGCGCATGTCCACCTCGTCGTTCATGCCGTGCATCACCGAGCCGGCGCCGAGGAAGAGCCCGGCCTTGAAGAAGCCGTGGGTGACCAGGTGCATGATCGCGAAGGCGTAGCCGATCGGTCCGAGGCCCGCGGCCAGCACCATGTAGCCGATCTGCGACATCGTCGAGCCCGCCAGGGCCTTCTTGATGTCGTCCTTGGCACAACCGACGATCGCACCGAACAGCAGCGTGACCGCGCCGACGGTGACCACCGCGGTCTGCGCGGCGGGGGCGGCGTCGAAGATCGCGCCGGAGCGGACGATCAGGTAGACGCCGGCGGTGACCATCGTCGCGGCGTGGATGAGGGCGGAGACCGGGGTCGGGCCCTCCATCGCGTCGCCCAGCCAGGACTGGAGCGGCACCTGGGCGGACTTGCCGCAGGCCGCCAGCAGCAGCATCAGCCCGATGGCCGTCGCCGTGCCCTCGCTCGTCTCGCCCACCGACTCCAGCACCGGGGAGAAGGCGAAGGTGCCGAACGTGGTGAACATGATCATGATGGCGATGGACAGGCCGATGTCGCCGACGCGGTTGACGATGAACGCCTTCTTCGCCGCCGTCGCCGCGCTGGGCTTGTGCTGCCAGAAGCCGATCAGCAGGTACGAGGCGAGGCCCACGCCCTCCCAGCCGGCGTACAGCAGCAGGTAGTTGTCGGCGAGGACGAGCAGGAGCATCGCCGCGAGGAACAGGTTGAGGTAGCCGAAGAAGCGGCGCCGCCGCTCGTCGTGCTCCATGTAGCCGATCGAGTAGACGTGGATGAGCGTGCCCACGCCGGTGATCAGCAGGACGAAGGTCATCGACAACTGGTCGAGCCGGAAGGCGACGTCGGCCTGGAAGCCGCCGACCGGGATCCAGCTGAAGACGTGCTGGCTCAGGGTGCGGTCCTCGGCCTCGCGGCCGAGCATGTCGGCGAAGAGCACCGCGCCGAGGACGAAGGACGCGGCGGCCAGCGCCGTGCCGATCCAGTGGCCGGTGCGGTCCAGCCTCCGGCCGCCGCACAGCAGCACCGCCGCGCCGAGCAGTGGCGCCGCGACGAGCAGTCCGATCAAAGTCTCCACTGTTCGCTACCCCTTACAGCTTCATCAGACTGGCGTCGTCGACCGAGGCCGAGTGGCGGGAGCGGAAGATCGTCACGATGATCGCCAGTCCGACCACGACCTCGGCGGCGGCGACGACCATCGTGAAGAACGCGATGATCTGGCCGTCGAGGTTGCCGTGCAGCCGGGAGAAGGCGACGAGCGCGAGGTTGGCCGCGTTCAGCATCAGCTCGACGCTCATGAACACGACGATCGCGTTGCGCCGCAGCAGTACCCCGCTGGCCCCGATGGTGAACAGCAGCGCGGCCAGATAGAGGTAGTTGACCGGGTTCACTTGGCGGCCTCCCTGTCACGGTCTCCGTCGCGGTCCCCGTCCCCGTCCACGGCCGGGGAGTCGTCCGAGACGTCCTTGCGTACGTCCGCCGCGTCGCGCACCTCCCGGCCGCCGCCTCCGCCCGGGCCGCCGCGGGCGGTGCTCTCGCCCCGGCCCAGGTACTCCCCGGTGCGCCGCTCCAGCGCCGCCAGGTCGGCCAGGGCCTTGCGGGAGACGTCCCGGACCTGGCCGCGGGAGCGCAGCGTGTCGCTGACGGTGAGCTCGGAGGGAGTGCCGTCCGGCAGCAGGCCGGGGATGTCCACGGCGTTGTGCCGGGCGTACACGCCGGGCGCGGGCAGCGGCGGAAGGTGCTTGCCCTCGCGGACTCGCTTCTCGGCCAGTTCGCGCTGGGTGTCGCGGCGTTCGGTGCGCTCGCGGTGGGTGAGCACCATGGCGGCGACGGCCGCGGTGACCAGGAGCGCGCCGGTGATCTCGAAGGCGAACACGTAGTCGGTGAAGATCGACCGGGCCAGGCCCTGGACGTTGCCGCCCGCGTTGGCCTCGGCCAGGCCGGTGAAGGTGCCGACGGAGGCGTTGCCGATGCCGCCGACCAGCAGGATGCCGAAGCCGAGTCCGCACAGGGCCGCCATCCAGCGCTGGCCCTTGATGGTCTCCTTCAGCGAGTCGGCGGCGGTGACGCCGACGAGCATCAGCACGAACAGGAAGAGCATCATGACCGCGCCGGTGTAGACGACGATCTGCACGATGCCCAGGAAGTAGGCGCCGTTGGCCAGGTAGAACACGGCCAGGACGATCATCGTCCCGGCCAGGCAGAGCGCCGAGTGCACCGACCGCTTCATCAGCACGGTCCCGAGTGCGCCCAGCACCGCGACGGTGCCCAGGATCCAGAACTGCACCGCCTCGCCGGTGGAGGTGGTGGATGCGGCCAGCAGGGTGCCGTTCACTTCTCGCTCACCGCCTCGGAGGCCGGCTCGTCGGGGCCGAAGGTGTCGGCGGCGGCCTGCGGCGCCTCGTTCCCGGGGTTCTTGGAGCGGGCCTCCTGCCGGACCGTCCCCGGAGCGGCCTCGGTGACCAGCCCCCGGTAGTAGTCCTTCTCGGTCATGCCCGGGAAGATCGCGTGCGGGGTGTCGACCATGCCCTCCTCCAGCCCGGCGAGCAGCTCCTCCTTGGTGTAGATGAGCGACTCGCGGGTCCGGTCGGCCAGTTCGTACTCGTTGGTCATGGTCAGCGCCCGGGTCGGGCACGCCTCGACGCACAGGCCGCACAGGATGCAGCGCAGGTAGTTGATCTGGTAGACGCGCCCGTAGCGCTCACCGGGCGAGTAGCGCTCCTCGTCGGTGTTGTCCGCGCCCTCCACGTAGATCGCGTCGGCCGGGCAGGCCCAGGCGCACAGCTCGCAGCCGATGCACTTCTCCAGCCCGTCCGGGTGCCGGTTGAGCTGGTGCCGGCCGTGGAAGCGCGGCGCGGTGGGCTTCTTCTCCTCGGGGTACTGCTCGGTGAGCCGCTTCTTGAACATGGCCTTGAAGGTCACGCCGAAGCCGGCCACCGGGTTCTCGAACTCAGGCATCGTCGGCCTCCCTGGCCTTGCCGGTCTCGCTGGACTCGCCGTCCGCGCCGGCCCCCACGCCCGCGGTCTCCCGCTCGCGGCGCGGCCGCCGGCGCGGTACGGGCGGCAGGGTCTGTCCCGGCAGCGGCGGTACGGGGTAGCCGCCCGCCATCGGGTCGAAGGTCTCGGGTCCGGCCGCCTTCCCGGCCTCCTCCTTCTCCCCGGCGCGCTCGCCGCGTTCGCGGACGGCGTCGTAGACGAAGGACAGCAGGAGCAGCACCAGCGCCGCGCCGGCGACCCAGAGCACGATGTCGCCGAACTCGTAGCCCTCGTTGCGCAGTGCCCGCACGGTGGCCACCAGCATCAGCCAGGCCAGCGAGACGGGGATGAGGACCTTCCAGCCCAGCCTCATGAACTGGTCGTAGCGCACGCGCGGGAGCGTGCCGCGCAGCCAGACGAAGAGGAACAGCAGCAGGTTCACCTTGACGACGAACCACAGCAGCGGCCACCAGCCGTGGTTGGCGCCCTCCCAGTAGGTGCTGATCGGCGCCGGGGCGCGCCAGCCGCCCAGGAAGAGGGTGACCGCCAGGGCCGAGACGGTGACCATGTGGATGTACTCGGCGAGCATGAACATCGCGAACTTGATCGACGAGTACTCGGTGTTGAAGCCGCCGACCAGGTCGCCCTCGGACTCGGGCATGTCGAAGGGCGCGCGGTGCGCCTCGCCGACCATCGCCACCATGTAGATGAGGAACGACACCGGCAGCAGCAGCGCGAACCAGGTGTCGGCCTGCGCTCCGACGATCGTCGAGGTGGACATCGAGCCGGAGTAGAGGAAGACCGCCGCGAAGCTCAGGCCCATGGCGACCTCGTAGGAGATCACCTGGGCCGTGGCGCGCACACCGCCCAGCAGCGGGTAGGTGGAGCCCGACGACCAGCCGGCCAGCACCGTGCCGTAGGCGGCGATGGAGGCGGTGGCCAGGATGTACAGGATCGCCACCGGCAGGTCGGTGAGCTGCATCGCGGTGCGGGTGCCGAAGATCGACACCTCGTTGCCGGGCGGGCCGAAGGGGATCACCGCGATGGCCATGAAGGCGGGGATCGCGCCGATGATGGGGGCCAGGATGTAGACGGCCTTGTCGGCCGCCTTGACGTTGACGTCCTCCTTCAGCATCAGCTTGACGCCGTCGGCCAGCGACTGGAGCATCCCCCAGGGGCCGTGCCGGTTGGGGCCGATGCGCAGCTGCATCCAGGCGACGACCTTGCGCTCCATCACGATGGAGATCAGCACGGTCACCATCAGGAACGCGAAGCAGAACACCGCCTTGAGGCCGATCAGCCACCAGGGATCGGTGCCGAACATCGACAGGTCCTCCTCGGCGAGGACCGTCGCCCCGGTGGCCAGGACGGACGGGCTCATCACGCCTCCACCCCCTTCGTCTCCTCCGGGCCCGCCGCGGCCGGGGCGGTCGCGGGGGCCGCCGACAGCTTCACGAGCCGGCCGGGCACGGTGCCCAGGTCGTCCAGGACGCCGGCTCCCGTGGAGTTCAGCGGCAGCCAGACCACGCGGTCGGGCATCTCGGTGATCTCCAGCGGCAGGGTGACCGTCCCGGCCGGGCCGGTGACGGTCAGCGCCCGGCCGCCCGCGACCCCGACCTCGGCGGCCGTGGCGGCCGACAGCCGGGCGACGGCGGCGTGCCGGGTGCCGGCCAGCGCCTCGTCGCCGTCCTGGAGACGACCCCGGTCGAGCAGCAGCCGGTGGCCGGCGAGCACGGCCTCGCCCGCGGCGGGCCGCGGGACCTGCCGGACGCCGGCCTCCGGCGCGTCGGCGCGGGGACCGTCCCAGACGCCCAGGCGCCGCATCTCGGCGCGGACGGTGCGTACGTCCGGCAGCCCGAGGTGGACGTCGAGGGCGTCGGCGAGCATGTGCAGCACGCGGTGGTCGGACTGGACGAGCCGGCGGGTCATCTGGTCGGGCTTGATGGCGGCCTCGAACGGCCGCGAGCGGCCCTCCCAGTTGAGGAAGGAGCCCGCCTTCTCCACGACCGCGGCGACGGGCAGGACCACGTCGGCCCGCTCGGTGACCTCCGAGGGCCGCTGCTCCAGGCTGACGACGAAGCCGACCTCGTCCAGTGCCCTGCGGGCCAGCTCCGGGTCGGGCAGGTCGGCGACCTCCACGCCCCCGACCAGCAGGGCCGCGAGTTCGCCGTTCGCGGCGGCCTCGACGATCCGGCCGGTGTCGCGGCCGAAGCGGGTCGGCAGAGCGGCCACGCCCCAGACGGCGGCCGTCTCCGCGCGGGCGCTCGGGTCGGTGGCGGGACGTCCGCCGGGCAGCAGCGTCGGGAGCGCTCCGGCCTCGACCGCGCCCCGCTCGCCGGCCCGGCGCGGGATCCACACCAGGCGGGCGCCGGTGGCGGTGGCCGTCCGCAGGGCGGCGGTGAACCCTCCGGGCACGGCGGCCAGCCGCTCCCCGGCGATGATCACCGATCCCTCGGCGCGCAGCGCCTCGGCGGCCTTCTGCCCGGTCTCGTCGAGCCCGACGCCGCCGGCCAGCGCGTCCAGCCACTCGGTCTCGGTGTGGGGCGCGGCCGGCAGCAGTGTGCCGCCCGCCTTCCTCAGGCCCCGGGTGGCGTGGGTGGCCAGCGAGAAGACGCGCTGTCCGTGCTTGCGGTGGGCCTTGCGCAGCCGCAGGAAGACGCCGGGGGCCTCCTCCTCGGCCTCGAAGCCGACCAGCAGCACGGCCGGGGCCTTCTCCAGCGCGGAGTGGGTGACGCCGCTCCCGTCGGCGTCCAGTCCGCGTCCGGCGACGTGGGAGGCGAGGAAGTCGGCCTCCTCGGTGCTGTGGACGCGGGCGCGGAAGTCGATGTCGTTGGTGTCGAGGGCGACCCGCGCGAACTTGGCGTACGCGTAGGCGTCCTCGGTCGTCAGCCGCCCGCCGGTGAGCACGCCGGTGCGGCCGCGGGCCGCGGCCAGCCCCCTGGCCGCGGCGTCCAGCGCCTCGGGCCAGCTCGCGGGCTCCAGCTCACCGGTGTCGGCGTTGCGCAGCAGCGGGTGGGTGAGCCGGTCGCGCTGCTGGGCGTAGCGGAAGGCGAAGCGGCCCTTGTCGCAGATCCACTCCTCGTTGACCTCCGGGTCGTCGGCGGCCAGCCGCCGCATGACCTTGCCGCGCCGGTGGTCGGTGCGGGTGGCACAGCCTGTGGAGCAGTGCTCGCACACGCTCGGCGAGGAGACCAGGTCGAAGGGGCGGGAGCGGAACCGGTAGGCGGCCGAGGTGAGCGCGCCGACCGGGCAGATCTGGATGGTGTTGCCGGAGAAGTAGGACTGGAAGGGCGGTCCCTCTCCGGTGCCGACCTGCTGCAGTGCGCCGCGTTCCAGCAGCTCGATCATCGGGTCGCCCGCGATCTGGTTGGAGAAGCGGGTGCAGCGTGCGCACAGCACGCAGCGCTCGCGGTCCAGCAGCACCTGGGTCGACAGCGGCACGGGCTTGGCGAAGGTGCGCTTGCGGCCCTCGAAGCGGCTGTCGGCCTGCCCGTGGGACATGGCCTGGTTCTGCAGCGGGCACTCGCCGCCCTTGTCGCAGACCGGGCAGTCCAGCGGGTGGTTGATGAGCAGCAGCTCCATCACGCCGCGCTGCGCCTTCTCGGCCACCGGGGAGGTCAGGTGCGTCCTGACGGCCATGCCGTCGGTGCAGGTGATCGTGCAGGAGGCCATGGGCTTGCGCTGGCCCTCGACCTCGACGATGCACTGGCGGCAGGCCCCGGCCGGGTCCAGCAGGGGGTGGTCGCAGAAGCGCGGGATCTCGATGCCGAGCAGTTCGGCGGCGCGGATGACCAGGGTGCCCTTGGGCACGCTGACCTCGATGCCGTCGATCGTCAGCGTCACCGCGTCCTCGGGAGCCTTGGGCGGCTCGGCCTCTCCGCCTCCGGAGGCCTTGGCGTCGGTGGTGACGGTCACGCGTTCACCTCCAGGTGTGCGGTCCTGTCGTCGGCCCACAGGGTCGACTTGGCCGGGTCGAAGGGGCAGCCCCGCCCGGTGACGTGCTGTTCGTACTCCTCGCGGAAGTACTTCAGGGAGGAGAAGATCGGGCTGGCGGCGCCGTCGCCGAGGGCGCAGAAGGACTTGCCGTTGATGTTGTCGGCGATGTCGGCGATCTTGTCGAGGTCGGACATCGACGCCTTGCCGGCCTCGATGTCGCGCATGAGCTGGACCAGCCAGTAGGTGCCCTCGCGGCAGGGGGTGCACTTGCCGCAGGACTCGTGGGCGTAGAACTCCGTCCAGCGGGTCACCGCGCGGACCACGCAGGTGGTCTCGTCGAAGCACTGGAGCGCCTTGGTGCCGAGCATCGACCCGGCGGCGCCGACGCCCTCGTAGTCCAGCGGGACGTCGAGGTGCTCGTCGGTCAGCAGCGGGGTCGAGGAGCCGCCGGGGGTCCAGAACTTCAGCCGGTGGCCGGGGCGCATGCCGCCGCTCATCTCCAGCAGCTGGCGCAGGGTGATGCCGAGCGGCGCCTCGTACTGGCCGGGCCCGGCGACGTGGCCACTGAGGGAGTACAGCGTGAAGCCCGGGGACTTCTCGCTGCCCATCGTGCGGAACCACTCCTTGCCCCGGTTCATGATCGCGGGAACCGAGGCGATGGACTCGACGTTGTTGACGACGGTGGGGCACGCGTACAGGCCCGCGACGGCCGGGAAGGGGGGACGCAGCCTCGGCTGGCCGCGCCGGCCCTCCAGGGAGTCCAGCAGGGCGGTCTCCTCGCCGCAGATGTACGCGCCCGCGCCCGCGTGCACGGTGATGTCCACGTCCAGGCCCGAGCCGAGGACGTCCTTGCCGAGGTAGCCCGCCTCGTAGGCCTCGCGCACCGCGGCGTGCAGACGCCGCAGCACGGGGACGACCTCGCCGCGCAGGTAGATGAAGGCGTGGTTGGAGCGGATCGCGTGGCAGGCGATCACGATGCCCTCGATCAGCGAGTGCGGGTTGGCGAAGAGGAGGGGGATGTCCTTGCAGGTGCCCGGCTCGGACTCGTCGGCGTTGACCACCAGGTAGTGCGGCTTGCCGTCGCCCTGGGGGATGAACTGCCACTTCATGCCCGTGGGGAAGCCCGCGCCGCCCCGGCCGCGCAGACCGGACTCCTTGACGTAGGCGATGACGTCGTCCGGCTTCATCGCCAGGGCCTTGCGCAGGCCCTCGTAGCCCTCGTGCGCCCGGTAGGTCCGAAGCGTCCAGGACGTCGGGTCGTCCCAGAAGGCCGAGAGCACCGGGGCCAGCAGCTTCTCCGCTGATTCGGCGGTCATCACTTGCCCTCCTTCGCCACCGGACCGGCCGGGTTGTCGGGGTCGGAGGCGGCCGTCCTGCGCGGCGCGTCGTGGGAACTGGGGTGGGGGTCGGGCGCCTCGCCGGTCTCGGTGACGGGCTGCCCGGCCGACGCGGGCGCCTCCCCGCCGCGCGGCGAGACCACCTTCGGCCCGCCCTTCTCGCCCTTGGCCAGCCTCAGTCCGGCCAGCGACGCCGGGCCCGCGCTGCCGCTCGCCTCGACGGCGCCGGGCCGCTCGTCGGGGAACCCGGCGAGGATGCGGGCGGTCTCCTTGAAGGTGCACAGCGGGGCGCCGCGGGTGGGCCGCACCTCGCGCCCTGCGCGCAGGTCGTCCACCAGCTTCCTGGCGCTCTCGGGCGTCTGGTTGTCGAAGAACTCCCAGTTGACCATCACCACGGGCGCGAAGTCGCAGGCCGCGTTGCACTCGATGTGCTCCAGCGTCACCTTGCCGTCTTCGGTGGTCTCGTCGTTGCCGACGCCGAGGTGCTCCTGGAGCGCCTCGAAGATGGCGTCGCCGCCCATCACCGCGCACAGGGTGTTGGTGCACACCCCCACCTGGTAGTCGCCCGAGGGCTTGCGCCGGTACATGGTGTAGAAGGTGGCCACCGCCGTGACCTCGGCCGTGGTCAGGTCGAGCATCTCGGCGCAGAACCGCAGCCCGGTGGGGGTGACGTACCCCTCCTCGGACTGCACCAGGTGCAGCATCGGCAGCAGTGCGGAGCGGCTGCCGGGGTAGCGGGCGATGATCTCCTTCGCGTCCGCCTCCAGCCGGGCGCGGACGTCGGCCGGGTAGTCGGGGGCGGGGAGCTGGGGCATCCCGAGCGATACGTCTGTCACCGGTCGACGCCTCCCATCACGGGGTCGATGGACGCGACGGCGACGATGACGTCGGCGACCTGGCCGCCCTCGCACATCGCCGCCATGGTCTGCAGGTTGGTGAAGGACGGGTCGCGGAAGTGGACCCGGAACGGGCGGGTGCCGCCGTCGCTGACCGCGTGCACGCCCAGCTCGCCCTTGGCGGACTCCACCGCGGCGTACGCCTGGCCCGGCGGCACCCGGAAGCCCTCCGTCACCAGCTTGAAGTGGTGGATGAGGGCCTCCATCGAGGTGCCCATGATGTTCCTGATGTGGTCCAGCGAGTTGCCGAGCCCGTCGGGGCCGAGCGCGAGCTGCGCGGGCCAGGCGATCTTCTTGTCGGCGACCATCACCGGGCCGGGCTCCAGCCGGTCCAGGCACTGCTCGACGATCCGCAGCGACTGGCGCATCTCCTCCAGCCGGATCAGGAAGCGGCCGTAGGAGTCGCAGGCGGTGTCGGTCGGGACGTCGAAGTCGTAGGTCTCGTAGCCGCAGTACGGCTGCGCCTTGCGCAGGTCGTGCGGGAGTCCGGTGGACCGCAGGATGGGGCCGGTGGCGCCGAGCGCCATGCAGCCGGCCAGGTCCAGGTAGCCGACGTCCTTCAGTCGTGCCTTGAAGACGGGGTTGCCGGTGCAGAGCTTGTCGTACTCCGGCAGGTTCTTCCGCATCTTCTTCACGAACTCGCGGACCTGGTCCACCGCGCCGGCCGGCAGGTCCTGGGCGAGACCGCCGGGCCGGATGTAGGCGTGGTTCATCCGCAGGCCGGTGATGAGCTCGAAGAGGTCCAGGACCAGTTCGCGGTCCCGGAAGCCGTAGATCATCACCGTGGTGGCGCCCAGCTCCATGCCGCCGGTGGCGATGGCCACCAGGTGGGAGGAGATCCGGTTGAGCTCCATCATCATCACGCGGATGACGCTGGCGCGGTCGGGTACCTGGTCCTCGATGCCCAGCAGCTTCTCCACCGCCAGGCAGTACGCCGTCTCGTTGAAGAACGGCGTGAGGTAGTCCATGCGCGTCACGAAGGTCGTGCCCTGCGTCCAGGTCCGGTACTCGAGGTTCTTCTCGATGCCGGTGTGCAGGTAGCCGATGCCGCAGCGGGCCTCGGTGACCGTCTCGCCGTCGATCTCCAGGATGAGCCGGAGCACACCGTGCGTGGACGGGTGCTGCGGGCCCATGTTGACGATGATCTTCTCGTCGTCGCCCCTGGCGGCGGCGGTGGCGATCTCGTCCCAGTCGCCGCCGGTGACGGTGTAGACGGTGCCCTCGGTGGTCTCGCGGGCGCTCGCCTGCGACGCCGTGGGGTCCGTCGCGTGCGGGGTTGCGTGCGAGGTGCTCATCAGCTGTACGACCTCCGCTGGTCGGGAGCCGGGATCTGGGCGCCCTTGTACTCGACGGGGATGCCGCCGAGGGGGTAGTCCTTGCGCTGCGGGAAGCCCTGCCAGTCGTCGGGCATCATGATCCGCGTGAGCGCGGGATGGCCGTCGAAGACGATGCCGAAGAAGTCGTACGCCTCGCGCTCGTGCCAGTCGTTGGTCGGGTAGACCGAGACGATCGACGGGATGTGCGGATCGCCGTCGGGCACGCTGACCTCCAGCCGGATCAACCGGTTGTGGGTGATCGAACGCAGGTGGTAGACGGCGTGCAGTTCGCGCCCGGAGTCGCCGGGGAAGTGGACACCGCTGACGCCGGTGCACATCTCGAAGCGCAGCGCGGGGTCGTCGCGCAGGACGCGGGCCGTGACCGGCAGGTGGTCGCGGGCGATGTGGAAGGTGATCTCGCCGCGGTCCACGACCGTCTTCTCGATCACCTCCTCCGGCACCAGGCCCTGCTCCTCGAGCGCGCCCTCCAGTTCGTCGGCCACCTCGTCGAACCAGCCGCCGTACGGCCGGCTCGCCGCGCCCGGCAGCCGGACGGTGCGCACCAGCCCGCCGTAGCCGGAGGTGTCGCCGCCCTCCTTGGCACCGAACATGCCGCGGCGGACGTCGATCACCTCGCCCGTCTCACCGCGCGGCGAGGGGACGGCGCCGTTGCCGCCGCCACCGTTGCTCTGCTCGTCGCTCATCGGAGCAGCCCCTTCATCTCGATCGTCGGAAGCGCCTTGAGCGCCGCCTCCTCCGCCTCGCGGGCGGCCTGCTCCCGGTTGACCCCGAGCTTCTCGCCCTGGATCTTCTGGTGGAGCTTGAGGATCGCGTCCAGCAGCATCTCGGGGCGCGGCGGACAGCCGGGCAGGTAGATGTCGACCGGCACGATGTGGTCGACGCCCTGCACGATCGCGTAGTTGTTGAACATGCCGCCCGAGGAGGCGCACACGCCCATGGAGATGACCCACTTGGGGTTCGGCATCTGGTCGTAGACCTGCCGCAGGACCGGCGCCATCTTCTGGCTGACCCGGCCGGCCACGATCATCAGGTCCGCCTGCCTCGGCGAGCCGCGGAAGACCTCCATCCCGAAGCGGGCGAGGTCGTAGCGGCCGGCGCCGGTGGTCATCATCTCGATGGCGCAGCAGGCCAGGCCGAAGGTCGCCGGGAAGACCGACGACTTGCGCACCCAGCCCGCGGCCTGCTCGACGGTGGTCAGCAGGAAGCCACTCGGCAGTTTCTCTTCGATACCCATGTGTACGCCCCTAGTCCCATTCCAGGCCGCCGCGCCGCCAGACGTAGGCGTAGGCGACGAAGACGGTGAGCACGAAGAGCAGCATCTCCACGAGCCCGAACAGCCCCAGGGCGTCGAAGGTGACGGCCCAGGGGTAGAGGAAGACGATCTCGATGTCGAAGACGATGAAGAGCATCGCCGTCAGGTAGTACTTGATCGGGAAGCGCCCGCCTCCCGCTGCCTGCGGGGTGGGCTCGATGCCGCACTCGTACGCCTCGAGCTTGGCCCTGTTGTAACGCTTGGGGCCGACGATCGAGGCCATGACCACGGAGAAGACAGCGAAGGCTGCCCCGAGCGCTCCCAGTACGAGGATGGGCGCGTAGACGTTCACCGCTCCTCGCTCCTTCCAGTCGACGACGCTGCCGGCGGGCCGTTGCGGGCCGTTTTCGGACCGGTGTTCCGTTCACGAAGATCGCGTATATGTGAGGCAGTTCACAAGCCCGAGTCGACTGCATCCTATGCCCGTCCTTCTGTGATCTGCGACACGGGGTCGGCAACAAGTTTGTGATCTCCACCACCTGACGAATGATCATGAAGCCGGATGGACGGCGATCTTCACACGTGAAGCGGCCGACTGATCACCACACGTGACATTCCAGCGCGTCTTCCCTGGTCGGAGTGGGTGGGCCCGTATCAAACGATGCCCGCTACAGGCAAATTTGCCCTGGACATCCGGACTTGGTAAATGGCGCGGAACGCATCTCGGGCGAGACCGGAAGGGGTGACTCCGGAGCTGCCTCCGCACCCCTCCGGGGACCCGGCACGGCAAGATCGTGAATCCGTGCTCAATCTGTGACCTCCACCACGGCCGGCCCCCGCGGCGCGAGCCCGCCTTTGCACGGGGAGGGCCACCCGTGCTAGGCGCGCGGGGCGAAGTGGATCAATCGGACAATGTCATGGTCACGGCCTCTTAACGGGGCAATGATCGACTTCCGGGAGAGGGCACCGGAGCGCCATGCTCCGCCCAAAGTGGGCGCGTACACGCCGAGTGTGGCGTAACACACCTTTGTTGAACGGAACCTCCCACGGCTGATAGCCGTGGTGGCATGTCCCAGACCGCCCACATACCCAGCCACCGGAAACCCCGTCGAGCCGGCAGGAACCCCCTGCTGCGCACGGGCGTCGCCGGTGGCGTCCTCAGCACCCTCGCGGTGACCGCCGCGGCCGCCCCCACCTCCGCCGAGGAGCGGAAGACGGCCGCCGACACCGCGGAGATGCCCGTGCTCGTCCCCGACGCGGCCGCCGGCGCCCTGCAGGCCGCCGACGCCAACCGGACGGTCGCGACCCGGTACGAGACCGAGGCCGCGCGGATCCTGGCCGCCGAGCAGGCCATGGAGCGGGCCGGGGAACTGGCCGAGAGGAAGAAGGCCGAGGCCGAGCGCAGGGCGGCGGAGGCCGCCGAAGCCGCCGAGGCCGAGCGCGAGCGCGCCGCCCGGGAGCGTGCGGCGCGCGACTCCCAGCGCACCACCCTCAGTGCCGCCCCCGCCGCGACCGGCGCCCCCGCCGCCTCCCCACCGGCCGGCAGCGGCAACGTGGCGACCCTGGTCGGCTTCCTGCGCGCGCAGGTCGGCAAGGCGTACGTCCTGGGTGCCACCGGCCCGAGCGCCTACGACTGCTCCAGCCTCACCCAGGCCGCCTTCCGCCAGATCGGGATCAGCCTCCCGCGGACCTCGCAGCCGCAGTCCACGGCGGGCACCCAGGTCTCCCTGAGCAGCGTGCGGCCGGGCGACATCCTCTACTGGGGCAGCGCCGGCAACGCCTACCACGTCGCCGTCTACATCGGTGACGGCCGCTTCGTCGGCGCCCAGAACCCCTCCACCGGCGTCGTCGAGCGCGACATGGGCTACGACATGCCGACGGGCGCGGTGCGCGTGCTCTGACGCCGCTCGGCGCCGGGCACGGCCACGGTCAGGCGCCCAGCGTGCGAAGGGCCGTCCGGGAGACCGGACGGCCCTTCGCACGCTCCTCGGCGCACTCTCCCGGGCGCCGCCGCACGCAGCGGCGCCCGGCGGCGCGCTACGCGCGCGGGGCGACCTTCGTCAGCCCGTTGATGATCCGGTCCATCGCGTCGCCGCCCGTCGGGTCCGTCAGGTTCGCCAGCAGCTTCAGCGTGAAGCGCATCAGCACCGGGTGGGTCAGACCGCGCTCGGCGGCCAGCTTCATGACCTTGGGATTGCCGATCAGCTTCACGAAGGCGCGGCCCAGCGTGTAGTAGCCGCCGTAGGTGTCCTTGAGGATCCTCGGGTAGCGCCGCAGCACCAGCTCGCGCTGCGCCGGGCTCCGCCGGGCGTGGGCCTGGACGATGACGTCGGCCGCGATCTGCCCGGACTCCATGGCGTACGCGATGCCCTCGCCGTTGAACGGGTTGACCATGCCGCCCGCGTCGCCGACCAGCAGCAGCCCCCGCGTGTAGTGCGGCTGCCGGTTGAAGGCCATCGGCAGGGCCGCGCCGCGGATCGGGCCGGTCATGTTCTCGGGCGTGTACCCCCACTCCTCGGGCATCGAGGCGCACCACACCTTGAGGACCTCGCGCCAGTCCAGCTCCTTGAAGGACGAGGAGGTGTTGAGCACGCCCAGACCGACGTTGGAGGTGCCGTCGCCCATCCCGAAGACCCAGCCGTAGCCGGGCAGCAGCCGGTCCTGTGCCCCCCGCCGGTCCCACAGCTCCAGCCAGGACTCCAGATAGTCGTCGTCGTGGCGCGGTGAGGTGAAGTACGTGCGCACGGCCACGCCCATCGGGCGGTCCTCGCGCCGGTGCAGGCCCATCGCCAGCGACAGCCGCGTGGAGTTGCCGTCCGCGGCGACCACCAGCGGGGCGCGGAAGGAGACCGGCGTCTTCTCCTCGCCCAGCTTCGCCTCCACACCGGTGATCCGGCCCGTGCGCCCGTCGGTGATGGGCGCACCGACGTTGCACCGCTCGTACAGCCGGGCCCCCGCCTTCTCGGCCTGCCGGGCCAGCTGCTCGTCGAAGTCGTCGCGCCTGCGGACCAGTCCGTAGTCCGGGAAGCTCGCCAGCTCCGGCCAGTCGAGCTGGAGCCGGGTGCCGCCGGCGATGATCCGCAGGCCCTTGTTGCGCAGCCAGCCCGCCTCCTCGGAGACATCGATCCCCATCGCCACGAGCTGCTTGACCGCGCGCGGGGTCAGCCCGTCACCGCAGACCTTCTCCCTGGGGAAGGCCGTCTTCTCCAGCAGCAGTACGTCGAGCCCGGAACGGGCCAGGTGGTAGGCGGTGGTGGACCCGGCGGGGCCGGCCCCGACCACGATCACATCGGCGCTGTGCTCGGAGGCTGCCTTCGAGGGGGACTCGGTCACGACGGACTCCCGCAAGACTCGGTATTCAACGTGCCGGTCGCGCCGGGCACTGGACGAGTGCAGTGTATGTGGGCGCCTCCGGCCCGCCGGGAAAGGGATGTGCGCGCGAACTCCCCCTCACGCACCGCCGATCGTCTCCCGCGCCCCGCCCCTTTCCCGTTCCCGTTCCCGGTCGCGGTCCTACGGGGCGAACCCCCGGTGCAGGGCGACGATCCCGCCCGTCAGATCGCGCCAGGCGACCTTCTCCCACCCCGCCTCCTGGAGCCGGCGGGCCAGGCCGGGCTGGTCGGGCCAGGCGCGGATGGACTCGGCGAGGTAGACGTAGGCGTCCGGGTTGCTGGACACGGCCCTCGCCACGGGCGGCAGGGCCCGCATCAGGTACTCGGTGTAGACCTTGCGGAAGGGCTCCCAGGTGGGGTGGCTGAACTCGCAGATCACCACCCTGCCACCGGACTTGGTCACCCGCAGCATCTCGCGCAGCGCGGCGTCGGTGTCGTGGACGTTGCGCAGCCCGAAGGAGATGGTGACGGCGTCGAACGCGTCGTCGGCGAACGGCAGTCGGGTCGCGTCCCCGGCCGTGAACGGCATCCACGGCTCGCGCTTCTTGCCCTCCCGCAGCATCCCGAGGGAGAAGTCGCACGGCACGGTGTACGCCCCGGCCGTCGCGAACGGCACCGACGACGTCCCCGTCCCGGCCGCCAGGTCCAGCACCCGCTCCCCCGGCCGCGCGTCCACGGCGCGGGCGACCTCGCGCCGCCACAGCCGGGCCTGCCCGAGGGACAGCACGTCGTTGGTGATGTCGTACCGGGCCGCCACCTTGTCGAACATCGCGGCGACTTCGTTGGGCTGCTTGTCCAGGGATGCGCGCGTCATACGCCCATCCTCCCAGTCCCACCCCCCTGCCCCCGCCCCGGCTCCCCGGCGCACGGGCGCACAGAGCTTTCGGGCACCACCGCGAACCTGCCGGCCACCGCGGGGGCCGCGACCGTTCGGATCCGGCCGATCCGGCCAGGCCACGCCCAAGCCCTTTGCGATGCCACCGACGATTGCGTTACACACTGCTTCCACAGACACACCGAATGCCACCACGGGGGAATCGTGTCGTTCGACGAAGAGTGGGCCCAACTCGTGGCCAAGGCCACACGCGAGCGGGAGGTCCGCACCCGCCTCAACGGGGACAGCGGCGGGGGCGGCGGGGAGAAGCTCCGCGTCACCCCGAGCGAGCTCACCGAACGTGCGGGCAAGGCCGACACCGTCCGAGGCGACCTCGGCAAGGCGGACGACGCCACGATGAGGGAGACGGCACAGGTAGCGGCCGGACTGACCGGTTTCAAGTCCGCAGAAGCCTTCGCAACCTTCACAGAGCGCTGGGAAGAGCAGATGAAGTACCTGCAAGGCCTGCTGAGCGACGGCGTCGCGAAGCCACTGCGCACGGCAGCGAACGACTTCCAACGCGAGGACGAGCACCGGGCCAAGGTGATCGACGGGCTGAAACTCGAAGAAGATGAGACGGGAAAGAAATGACGCTCGGTTACAGCATCGTCAAGAACGCCGATCTCGCCCCGCTGGCCGAGGCTGTCACCAAGTGGCGGAACCTGCCCGGTCAGTTCGACACCATCGCCGCCTCCTTCAGGAACGGGGTGTCCAAGGCTCTGCGCACCTCCGACTGGGATGGGAAAGCGGCGGAAGCGGCCTTCAAGAAGTTCGACGAGGTGGAGAAGCAGTTCAAGAATGCTTCGGAGGAGGCCAAAGACATTCATCGCCTGCTCGACAGCGCGCTGGAGAAATTCCGCTCCGCCCAGAAACGAATCCGTGACGTCACAAACGAGGTTGCCGAGGACAAGAATCTGAAGATTTCCTCCAGCGGCCTGGTGTACCTCGACCCGGATGACAAAAAAGAGCCCGGTCGGCTCGCCACCCTCAAGCAAGCATACGAGGATGTGGTCCGCGGTTACAACGAAAAGATCAAGACGGCGCTCGCTGACGCCACCGAGGCGGATACAGCGCTGCACTGGGCCCTCTCGCAGGACCCCAACGGGCGCTCGTCCGGATTCCACCCTGACATGTTCAACAGTGTCAGGGACGCTCAGCAGGGACGCCGCGAAGCCCGAAAGGACGCCGACACCCTCGTCAAGCTCACTGCTCTCGGAAGGGAAATGACCGACGAGCAACTCACGCAGTTCAACCGTCTGGCCAGGAAACACGAGGGTGATCCCTACTTCGCCGAGCGTTACGCGACCAAGGTCGGCCCCGAGGGAACCCTGCGCTTCTGGCAAGGCATCGCCGATCAGCGGCGCCACTCCGACAAGGACGCGGTGAAGACCCTGGCGGACATCCAGAAGTCCCTGTCCCACACACTCGCCACCGCCTCCCACTCCGAGAGCGACGCCATGCGGGAGTGGAAGAGGGAGATGATCAGGCTCGGGGACGACCGCATCCAATTCACTCATTCAGGCGCGGCAGCGAACCTTCCGAGCCAGGGATCCTACGGTTTTTCCATCATGAGTAGCCTGATGCGCCATGGTGAGTACGAAACCGAGTTCCTCAAAGAGTACGGCAACGAGCTCTACTACTTCGAAAAGGAACACAAGGGCGACCTCAAGGATCTTTGGTATGTCGACGACCACAAAGCCCGCCTCAATTTTGGATCCGACGAAGGCAACGACCCCATGGCCGGCTACTTGGAGGCCCTCGGTCGCAATCCGGAAGCCGCCAAGGCAATGTTCAACTCAGAACCCTGGGCTGCAAACGGAAACCACGAAAACAACCTCAGCCCGTTCCTCGACTACCTGATGCGCGAACGTGACTGGTTCCAGGACCCGACGGCAGGCGAAGACGCTCACAAGGGGTACGGGTACGACGAGTTTGGGCACGCACTGGAGTCGGCAACCCTCGGAATCCCATACGACCGTCCCGATCTCGGCCTGAAACGCGACGACATGACATCGAACATCATGAGCCAAGTTGTCGCAGTCGTCAGCACGGACGTGAGTTTCGCTTCCGACAGGCCCGGAGTGGGAGACAGTTTGGCAAAGATGGGGGCTGGCTACATCGACGACCTGCACTGGGCGATCTCTGACTTCGGGGGCGCGGACTACACAGAAGAAGCAAGAGACTCCGCTTTCCACCACAGAGAAGGGGACGGCCATTTCAGCGTAAATGCCAGCACGGCCGAAAAGTTCCTCGCTTCTGTTGGAGGAAGCGAAGGAGGATACGAAATACTTGCTGCAGCTCAGCAGGAGTACGTCGCCTCCCTGATGAGAGTGCAACCTGAACCGAACGACGAGGCCAAGCTGATCCTCGAAGCAGGATCCAAGTTCAACGGAGTGATTGACGGCGCGCGAACCCTCGAAATCATGAACACATACGGGGACAACAAAGAAGAGGCAGAGCGAAAATTGACCGAGGCTGCAGAGTGGGAAAAATTTGCCGTCAGCCAGGGAATCGGATTGGGCGTCGGGCTTCTAACCCTTCCCTTTGGCGGGCCTACCACTTCTGCGGCGGTAGCTTTCGCGGTTCCCGCCGTGGTGGAAGGGGTGGCGAGTGCCACGGAAACCCAATACGAAGTATCACTGAATCGCCAGCTAAAGGAAAGGATGGATAAATTCGAGGAGGAAAACAGGGTAGATGTCATGGAATTCCACGATCGAGGGAAGGCCCGGTCCGTGGACCCGCTCGACGCTTTCGTGATCGCTCATGGAGTTTCACCAGACAACCCCTGGCTCCAGGAGATCAACCTCGAGGACAGGTACGACACCGGACGCAACGATATTACACCGCTGTTCCGACAGTAGCCTGATCCGCCGACGAAAGAGCCAGTACACGGACAGGCACGGCTCCAAACGGAAGCGCCCGACCAGGCTCCGGCGGGTAAGCAATATTCTCGCCCTGAAGAGAGAACCACCAGAGAGACGACCCGATGGAAAAGAAACTTTTTCGATTGCGCATCGCCTTCGCCTTCGGCAGCATCGCTTTGATGACATCATCTTGCTTCAACGGAGACGGAGGAGATTCAGTCACCGCACAGGACGTATGCGGCGGCCTCTCAGAGACCGCCGCCTCCGCCATGGAAAAGATAACGGCGGCAGAGAAGTTCGGAAAGAGTTCCGTCAGCGACGAAGGGGAGTTCACAGATGCCCTCTTGTCCGACCTGAAGAGAGGAAAGGAAATCAAGGGGAGAGAGTTCTGCCGAGTCCACCCCGAGGGGAAAAAAGAGTCATCCATTCCAAGAATTCACTTCGGGATACGGGATCGAGACGGCATTCCCCCGGACAAAGAAACGGAAGTCATCGGCGAGGAAGATTTCCCGTTCGCTCTGCAGGCGATTTCCACCTACACATCTGCTGACGTATATTTCGAGTGCCGAATCAACAAAGAAAGAAATGACAGAGAACACCCTGTAGTGCATGGAAGGCTTTCCTACGGCCCTCGACTCGTAGGAGGGGAGGGCGGTTTGGATGCAATCCAATTGAATATGGACATACTTCAACATGTGGCGCGCAATGTCGCGGGGGGACTGGGGTGCGAAAACTACGGGGACATCCCCGAGCGGGACGAGCCCTGGTAAGTCAGGCGCGGCGGTGGAGGAGGCGGCCGGCGAGGACCGTGGCGAGGCAGCGGCCGTCGGCGGTGTGGACGGCGAAGTCCGCGCGGGCGCCCGCGGCGAGGGTGGCGGGGCGGGGAGCGGGCAGGACGGTCAGACCAGATCGCTGGACGGCGTTGCGGACCGCGGGGTGACCGAAGGGGCCGACGACGGAGGTGACGCCCTCGCGCAGCAGGCGCTGCAGGCCGCGGCGGGCGCTGTGCCCCCAGCGCACCTCGTCCATCTCCAGGGCGGCCAGAGCCTCGCCCGTCAGCGGTTCGGTGTCGGGGATGCCGGGAAGGCCCACCTCGCGCGGGTCCGGGTGGTAGGCGGCCTCCAGCCACGCCGCCGCGTCCACCGCGCAGCGGCCGGGGGCCAGTTCACCGGGCCAGTGGCGGACGCGGGCGGCCGGGTACGTCCCGGTGAGTTCGTCCGCCGGGCCGATCGCCGCGATCCGGTCGCCCTCGACCGCCACCGCGTACCCGTCCAGCCGCTCGCCGCCCTCGGTGGGGCGGACGGCGAGCGGGGTGTGGATGGTCGGCACGGCGGCGGGCGGGGCGGTCGGCGGGGTCAGCCGGCGTCGATGAGCTTCAGCTCGGGGTGGGCGGTGCCGCCCTCGATCGCGGTGGAGGACAGGTGGGAGACGACGCGGTCGTCCACCGGGTCCTTCGCCGGGTCGTCGTGGACGACCAGGTGCTCGTACGTCGTCGAGCGCTGCGCCGGTACGCGTCCGGCCTTGCGGATGAGGTCGATCAGCTCCATGCGGTTGGAGCGGTGCTTCGCCCCGGCCGAGGAGACGACGTTCTCCTCCAGCATCACCGAGCCCAGGTCGTCCGCGCCGTAGTGCAGGGAGAGCTGGCCGGTCTCCTTGCCCGTCGTCAGCCAGGAGCCCTGGATGTGGGCGACGTTGTCCAGGAAGAGCCGGGCGACGGCCAGGATGCGCAGGTATTCGAAGAGCGTGGCCTGGGTGCGGCCCTTCAGGTGGTTGTTCTCCGGCTGGTAGGTGTACGGGATGAAGGCGCGGAAGCCGCCGGTGCGGTCCTGTACGTCGCGGATCATCCGCAGGTGCTCGATGCGTTCGGCGTTGGTCTCGCCGGTGCCCATCAGCATGGTGGAGGTGGACTCCACGCCCAGCCGGTGGGCGGTCTCCATGATCTCCAGCCAGCGCTCGCCGGACTCCTTCAGCGGCGCGATCGCCTTGCGCGGGCGCTCGGGGAGCAGTTCGGCGCCGGCTCCGGCGAAGGAGTCCAGGCCGGCGTCGTGGATGCGGCGGATCGCCTCCTCCACCGTCACGCCCGAGATCCGGGCCATGTGCTCGACCTCGGAGGCGCCCAGGGAGTGGATCACCAGCTCGGGGAAGCGCTCCTTGATCGCCGAGAAGTGCTCCTCGTAGTACTCCACGCCGAAGTCGGGGTGGTGCCCGCCCTGGAACATGATCTGGGTGCCGCCCAGCGCCACGGTCTCCTCGCAGCGGCGCAGGATGTCGTCCAGGTCCCGCGTCCAGCCCCTCTCCATGTCCTTGGGGGCCGCGTAGAAGGCGCAGAACCGGCAGGCGGTCACACAGACGTTGGTGTAGTTGATGTTCCGCTCGATGATGTACGTGGCGATGTGCTCGGTGCCCGCGTACCGGCGGCGGCGTGCCGCGTCGGCGGCCTGGCCCAGCGCGTGCAGCGGGGCGTGCCGGTAGAGCTCCAACGCCTCCTCCGCGCTGATCCGCCCGCCCCCGGCGGCGCGGTCGAGTACGGACTGGAGGTCGGCGTTATCGGTCACCGGGCGGTCCTCTCGGGCTTGGCGGTCGGGGCGGTCGGGCTTGGCGGCCGGCCGGTCGGCGCGCGGCGGCACGGCGTCCGGTCCAGCGTACGCCAGCGCCTGGGCGGCCTTTCGGCAGGTCAGTCCGGCTCGCCCGGCCCGCCCGGCCGCCGCTCCGGACGGCCCCGGAGCGGTACGGCCTCAGCTCAGCAGATCGACGCGCACGTCGGCCGGGAATCCGGTGGTGGGACCGGTCCGGCGGGCGAACTCGGCGATACCGCCCAGCTGTTCGGGGCCCAGCCGGAAATCCAGGGTGGTGAAGTAGCGCTCCAGCAGTTCGGCGTCGAAGGCCTCCCAGCGGGCCGCCTGCTCGGCCACCTTGCCGACCTCCTCCAGGGACAGGTCGCGGGAGGCGAGGAAGGCCCGGTGGACCTCCCGCACGGTCTCCGGCTCGCGCTCCAGGTAGTCGCGGCGGGCGGCGAAGACGGCGAAGACGAACGGCAGGCCCGTCCACTCCTTCCACATCAGCCCCAGGTCGTGGACCCGGAGGCCGAGCCGGGGCGCGTCGTGCAGGGAGGCGCGCAGCGCGGCGTCGCCGATCAGCACCGCGGCCTGGGCCTCCTGCATCATCAGGCCGAGGTCGGGCGGGCAGGTGTAGTAGTCGGGGGCGAGACCGTGGCGTTCGGCGAGCAGCAGCTGGGCCAGCCGCACCGAGGTGCGGGACGTGGAGCCGAGTGCGACGCGCTCGCCGTCCAGGGCGTCCAGCGGCACCTTGGAGACGATCACACAGGACATCACCGGGCCGTCGCAGCCCACCGCGATATCCGGCAGCGCGACCAGCCGGCCGGCGTTGCGGAGGAATTCCACGAGGGTGATCGGGCCGATATCGAGATCCCCGTTCACCAGCTGTTCACTCAGCTTCTCGGGGGTGTCCTTGGTGAGCTCCAGGTCCAGCAGGGTGCCGGTGCGGGCGAGGCCCCAGTAGAGGGGCAGACAGTTGAGGAACTGGATGTGCCCGACGCGGGGCCGCCTCCGCGGGGGCTCGGCGACGGGCCGGTCAGCGTCATTGGTGTCCACCTTGCGAGGCTATCCCCGCAGGTGCGGCCCACCCCCTCGGGGGTGCTCACCCGGACGGACGCGCCGGAACATGATCACCCTTCCCCTCCGGTGGGCACCGTGCTACGCTCACAGCAAGTTGCAGTTTGGTTTCCCTTGCAGTACAGAGCCTGCGGAGCATGTGACCGCGGGCTCTCGTCGTTTTCAGAGTTCTTAATCGGCTTCTGGAGCAGGGCAACCCTTATAGGCCCAAGGAGGGCTTATGGCTACCGGAACCGTCAAGTGGTTCAACGCCGAAAAGGGCTTTGGCTTCATCGCCCAGGACGGCGGCGGTCCCGATGTGTTCGTTCACTACTCCGCGATCAACGCGAGCGGTTTCCGTTCCCTGGAGGAGAACCAGGCGGTCACCTTCGACGTGACGCAGGGCCCGAAGGGCCCGCAGGCGGAGAACGTCACCGCGGCCTGAGTTGCCCGGCTCGGCCAGACCTCCTGGCCGTGACGGCGTACGGCCGCCCGTGAGGGCGGTACGGCGTCGGCAGACGACCGGATAAGCAGTACCCAAGGAGCCCCCGCCACGGCGGGGGCTCCTGCCTTTCCCGGCCCGGGCCGGGAGGGCCGCCGGCGGGTACGCCGGCGAGCGGTCCTCCGAGGGGCGGGAGCGGGCCGTTCACACCTCCACGCCGGGACGGCCACGGGCCCCTGTCGGCTCCCGGGTGCGGGAGCCGACAGGGGCCCGTGGGCGTTGCGAGCCGCCGGTCAGGCGGTGGCGGGGGCCGGCTCGCCGCCCCGGCGGCCTCCCGTGCCTCCCGTGCCTCCGGCGGAGGCCGCGCCTGAACCGGCGCCGGCATCGGCGTCGGCGTCGGCGATGTCGAAGCTCCGGGCGCTGCGGAAGGCGTCCAGGTCGAGAATCCTCTCGCGGGCCGCGACGACGACCGGGACCACCGCCTGGCCGGCGACGTTGGTGGCCGTCCGGATCATGTCCAGGACCGGGTCGATCGCCAGCAGCAGACCCACGCCCTCCAGCGGCAGACCGAGGGTGGAGAGGGTCAGCGTGGTCATCACGATGGCGCCGGTGAGGCCGGCGGTGGCGGCCGAGCCGATGACCGAGACGAAGGCGATCAGCACGTAGTCGCCGACGCCGAGGGAGACGCCGAAGATCTCCGCGACGAAGATCGCGGCGAGCGCCGGGTAGACCGCGGCGCAGCCGTCCATCTTGGTGGTGGCCCCGAACGGCGCGGCGAAGGACGCGTACTCCCTGGGCACCCCGAGCCGTTCGATGGCCTTCTGGGTCACCGGCATGGTGCCGACCGAGGAGCGGGAGACGAAGCCGAGCTGGATGGCGGGCCAGGCGCCGCGGAAGAACTGCAGCGGGCTGACCCGGGCGGCCAGCGCCAGCAGCAGCGGGTAGACGCCGAACAGCACCAGCAGGGAGCCGATGTAGACGTCGGCGGTGAAGGTGGCGTACTGGCCGATCAGGTCCCAGCCGTACTGGTCGATGGCGCGGCCGATCAGGCCGAGGGTGCCCAGCGGGGCCAGCCGGATCACCCACCACAGGGCCTTCTGCAGCAGGGCGAGGGCCGCCTCGGAGAAGGAGAGCAGCGGTGCGGCCCGCTCACCGATCCGCAGGGCGGCTATGCCGACGACGGCGGCCATGAAGACGATCTGCAGGACGTTCAGCTCGGTGAACGGCGTGACCACGTCGGTGGGGATGATCCCGGTGAGGAAGTCCAGCCAGGAGCCGGCCTGTTCGGGCCGGGCGCCGTCGTTCGGGGACAGCCCGGTGCCGGCGCCCGGGTTCGTGAGCAGACCGATGGTCAGGCCGATCCCGACGGCGATCAGCGAGGTGACCATGAACCACAGCAGGGTTCGGCCTGCCAGCCGGGCGGCGCCCGAGACGTTCCGCAGGTTGGTGATCGAGACGGTGATGGCGAAGAAGACCAGCGGGCCGACGGCCAGCTTCAGCAACTGGACGAAGGTGCCGCCGATCCTGTCGAGGGCGGTGCTGAGCCAGGCGACGTCGCCGCTGCGGGCGACCCAGCCCAGCAGGGCTCCCAGGACCAGGCCGAGGAGTATCTGGGCCCAGAAGGGGACCCTGGAAAGGCCGGTGCGGCGCTTCGGCCCGGTGGAAGCGGCGGGCGCGGTGGAAGCGGTGGAAGCGGTGGACGCGGCGGTCTCGCCGGACTCGCCGGGCGCGCTGGATGGCGTGTTGGAAGACACGGACACACTCCGGTGGGACATGTGACGGGGACTGGATTCTCTGGGTTCTCTGGGTTCTGCGCGTTCTGTGCGTGCGTCGGGACGACGGTGCCGGAGAACCCGGAAAGAGGGAAGGGCGCACCGGAGGGGCCCGGCCGCCGTGGTCGCGCGGGACTCAGCCGATGCGACAGGCCGCGGACAGGCAGCGGCAGAGGTCGACGTGCAGCCGGGCCACGAGCATCGTGCTCCTGGCCTGGGAGGTGGTGCGGGCTGCGGTCGTCATGGTCCTCACGCTAACACCGGGCTCCGGGTCTTCCCGGGGGCCGCCTGGGCGGAACGGTTTCCGCCGACGCACAACGCCCCGCCGGGCAAAGGCATTCCCGGCGGGGCGTCGTGAGGGGGTGTGACGATGGTTACGCGGCGCGAGGGGGACCGGGGCCGGGCCGCGCTTCCGGCCCGGCCGTCCTGCCCGGCCTCCGGCCCGGTCCTCCCGCCTAGTCCTCCTGGCTCTGGTTGGCGGCCAGCTTCCGCTTGGCCCGGTCCACGCGCTCGGCGATCTGCACGGACATCTCGTCGCGCTGCCTGCGCAGCAGCACCAGGCTGAGCGGCGCGGAGACGACCATGGCGAGCATCAGCAGCCACAGCGGGTTGGCCTTGCCGATGGCCTCGGGCAGTACGCCGACGTAGGCGAGCACCGCGACGACCACGAAGCAGGCGAGGAAGACGCCCAGCCGCATGGCCGTGTAGCGGAGCGTCGCGTGCGGCGTGCGGCCCGGCACGGCGCCGGACGCGGTGTCCGGCCCGGCGTCCGGCCCGGTGTTCTTGTTGCCGGTCTCCGAAGTGCTGGTCACGGTGGTGGATCCTTTCGGCGTGGCCGGGTCAGCTGAGCCGGAGCCACATGGTGATGTCGTCCCGGAGGTCGTCGTCCGCGACGCGGATGGCGTCGGGTACGCGTCCGACCTCCTTGTAGCCGCACGAGCCGTAGAAGTGCTCCAGCCCGAGCCCGCCGCGGCAGGTGAGCCGGATGCCCCGGACGCCGTCCATGCCCCGGGCGGCCTCCTCCACGGCGGCCATCAGGGCCCGGCCCTCGCCCCGGCCCTGGCGGTCGGGGCGCAGCATCACGGTGTACAGCCACACCCAGTGTCGCATCAGCCGGTGTGTGTTCGGCGTGAGGAAGGCAGTGCCCGCGACCCGCTCCTCCTCGTCGTACGCCACCAGCAGCCGCGCCCGCCCCTCGGCCATCGCGGTCAGGTGCCGGGTCAGTTCGGGCCGTACGTCCGCGTCGGTCACCGGCGGTACGAAGCCGACGGCTCCGCCCGCGTTGGTCACCTGCGCCCACAGGTCACAGATCCCGTCGATCAGCCGCCGGTCGACGGGAGGGTCGAGTACGTACCGCAGCGTCATCGAGCCGTCCTCACCGGTGTGTTCCGCATCACGTCCGCCGCCGGGTCACAGCCGCATCGGCTGCGGCGACTCGCGCCGCGCCGGGTCCGGGCCGTCGTACTCGCGGACGATCTCGTAGCGGGTGTTGCGCTCGATGGGGCGGAAGCCGGCGTCGCGGATCAGCTCCAGCAGGTCCTCGCGGGTGAGCTTGTCGGGGGTGCCGTAGTTGTCCGCGTCATGGGTGATCTTGTACTCGACCACCGATCCGTCCATGTCGTCCGCGCCGTGCTGGAGGGCGAGCTGGGCGGTCTGCACGCCGTGCATCACCCAGAACACCTTCACGTGCGGCACGTTGTCGAACAGCAGCCGCGAGACCGCGAACGTCTTGAGCGCCTCCGCGCCGGTGGCCATGGTGGTGCGGGACTGGATCCGGTTGCGGACCTTGCCGTCCTTCATGTCCACGAAGTCGTGCTGGTAGCGCAGCGGGATGAATACCTGGAAGCCGCCGGTCTCGTCCTGCAGCTCGCGCAGCCGCAGCACGTGGTCGACGCGGTGGCGGGGCTCCTCGATGTGCCCGTACAGCATGGTGCAGGGCGTCTTGAGGCCCTTGGAGTGGGCGAGGCGGTGGATGCGCGACCAGTCCTCCCAGTGGGTGCGGTGGTCGACGATGTGCTGCCGCACCTCCCAGTCGAAGATCTCCGCGCCGCCGCCGGTGAGCGACTCCAGACCGGCGTCGATCAGCTCGTCGAGGATCTCCGACGCCGGCAGGCCGGAGATCGTCTCGAAGTGGTGGATCTCGGTGGCGGTGAACGCCTTCAGGGAGACGTCCGGCAGCGCCTTCTTCAGCTCCCGCAGCGAGCGCGGGTAGTAGCGCCAGGGCAGGGTGGGGTGGAGGCCGTTGACGATGTGCAGCTCGGTGAGGTTGTCGCCCTCCATCTCCTTGGCCAGCCGCACGGCCTCCTCGATGCGCATGGTGTACGCGTCCTTCTCCCCCGGCTTGCGCTGGAAGGAGCAGTAGGCGCACGAGGCCGTGCACACGTTGGTCATGTTCAGGTGGCGGTTGACGTTGAAGTAGACGACATCGCCGTTGAGCCTCGTGCGCACCTCGTGGGCGAGGCCGCCCAGCCAGGCCAGGTCGTCGGACTCGTACAGGGCGATGCCGTCCTCACGGCTGAGCCGCTCGCCGGCGCGGACCTTCTCCTCCAGCTCGCGCTTGAGCCCAGCGTCCATGCGTCGCCGCCTCCTTGTTCCTGTGTGGGGTCGCGGGTCCTGCGGGCCGTCCTCTGCGGGCGACCCGTCGAGCCTACGCCTGCTCCGCCGCGCGCCCGGGCGGTACCCCGGGCGCACGGCGGAGGCGCTCACTCCTCCTCGGCGGGCAGTACGCCGACCCGGTTCTCCCACTTGGTGGAGAGCACGATGGTGGTGCGGGTCCGCGAGACGCCCTTGGTGCCCGAGAGCCTGCGGATCGTCCGCTCCAGGCCGTCCACGTCGGTGGCGCGGACCTTCAGCATGAAGGAGTCGTCCCCGGCGATGAACCAGCAGTCCTCGATCTCCGCCAGCTCCCTCAGCCGCTCCACCACGTCCTCGTGGTCCACCGAGTCCGAGAGCTGGATGCCGATCAGGGCGGTGACGCCCAGGCCCAGGGAGGGGGCGTCCACGGTCGCGCGGTAGCCGGTGATGACGCCGGCCGCCTCCAGCCGGTTGATGCGGTCGGTCACGCTGGGGCCGGAGAGGCCGACGAGCCGGCCCAGCTCCGCGTACGAGGCCCTGCCGTTCTCGCGCAGCGCCTGGATGAGCTGTCTGTCCACCGCGTCCATGCGTCCTGGTGCCTTCCGTCGTTCGGGCCGTCGTCCGGGCTGTCCGGCTGTCGGATACCGCAAGAGCTTTCCGTAATCGAATCTAAGGCATCCGGGCCCGCCGCCCTACGACTGCCTCTGTGCGCCCCCCAGCTCGCCTTCCCATCGGCGGTAGAGAGCGTGCGGAACGCCCAGTGCGTCCAGCGCACGGCCGGCGACGAAGTCGACCAGTTCCTGGATGTGGGCCGCCCCCGCGTAGAACGCGGGCGAGGCCGGCAGCACCACGGCCCCGGCCTCGTCCAGGGTGACCAGATGCCTGAGCGTCTGGCCGTTCAGCGGTGTCTCGCGCACGGCGACGACCAGCGGGCGGCGCTCCTTGAGCGTGACGCTCGCCGTGCGCTGGAGCAGGTCCTTGGACAGTCCCAGGGCGATGCCCGCCACGGACGCGGTGGAGGCCGGTACGACGATCATGCCCCTGGCCGGGTACGAGCCGGACGACGGCCCCGCGGCCAGGTCTCCGGCGGGCCAGTACCGTACGGTCCCGCCGCCCGTGTCCGTACCCGTCCCCGTGCCCGTCTCCGTGCGGGTGCCCGCCTCCTCGCCCGTCCCCGGGCCGGGTTCGGGGATCGCCACGTCGTACGCGTCCGGGGTGCCGTCCGCTCCCCGGGCCAGCCAGCGCCGCAGGTCCTCGCGCCAGTGGGCGTCGCGGAAGGGGTGGCCGGTCTCGTCCAGCAGGGTCAGCCGGGAGGCCCGGCTGACCACCAGGTCCACGTCCTCGCCCGCCGCGAGCAGCGCGCGGATCACCGACGCGGCGTACGGCGTTCCGGACGCCCCGGACACACCGACGATCCACGGCCGTCGCACACTGTCACTCACGGCACCGAGCCTAACGGCCGCCGCACCGCCCTCCCGCGCCGGCCGGGGCACCCTGGACCCTGGCCGTCTCCGCCCCCGAAGTAGTTGGATCGCCGCATGTCCCGTATGCCCCGCACGCCCACCGAGCACATCGAGCACGTCGAGCACTCCAGGCACGTCCCGGACACCGGCAGCACCCCGCGCACCCGGCGCGCAGGACGCACCCGGCGCACGGGGTGCGCCGGGCGCACCGGGCGCGCGGGCCTGGCGGCGGCCGGCTGCGCCCTCCTGATCGCCGCCTCCACCGCCTGCGGGGGCCCCGGGAGGGCCGACGCCGAGACCAGGGTCCGCCAGTCCGCCGAGAGGCTCGGCGAGTGGGAGACGGTGTCGGTCACCGTGCGCGTCGATGCCCCGGCCGACGAGATACACGCCTTCCTGCGGCGCAACCACGAGCGGGGCATAGGCCCGGCGGTCTCCCGGACCGACGCGCTGCTGCTGTCCCGGATGGAGACGGCGCTCGTGTTCGGCGCGGACAGGCCGCTGAAGGACCTCGGCGAGAAGGACCGGCTCGACACGGCCGCGGCCGTGAACTTCGGCAACCGCGACGTGGCCGCCTACAAGTCGGTGGGCGCCGACTTCTACGTACGCGCCGACTGGACGCGGCTGGCGCACGAGACGAACCGGAGCCGCGACACGGTGGTGCAGGCGGCCGAGCTGGCCCGCTCGGCGGACGAGCTGCCGCCCTCCCTCGCCGCGGCCCGGGACATGTTCGAGGGCCGGTGGGTGCAGATCGATCCCGAGGAGTTCGACCACTTCGCGCGGGCGGTGGGCGGCAAGTACGGCGAGCGCGCCCAGCGGCTGGCCAACAGCGTGGACATCCTGCAGAGCGCGCGGGCCCAGCACCATGTGATCGGCGCGGTGCGCCGGGCCCTGGACGACCACGCCGTCCTGCGGGACGCCGGGCGGGCGGACGGCACCGAGCGGGTCAGGGTGACCCTCCCGGCCCGGGAGGCCGCCGACGGCCTCGCGCGGACGCTGGCCCCGCTGGAGGACCGCTTCGACGGGATCGGGTTCTCCTGGCTGGAGCGGGCGCCGGAGCGGCGGGTCACGGCGGAGCTGACGCTGCGCGACGGCGTCCTGTCGGGAATGACGGTGGACCTGGCGCAGTTCACCGGGGAGACGGGTGCCGGGGAACCGGTGGAGATCCCCCTCGCCATGTCCTTCGCGCCCGGTTCGGCGGTCCCGGTGAAGGCGCCGGAGGGCGCCAGGTGGCTGGCCCCCCAGGACGTGATGGCCGCGGTGCTCTACAAGGAGCTGGGCTCGCCGCGGCCGTGAAGGCTCCGGCCCCCGGGACCCCCGCCCGGAACTCCCGACACGTTCGGTGACGTTCTCAGGATGTACGCGGCGGCGGAACGGGCAGACCGAAGACGGCGCCGTCCGCGGTCGCGGCCGGCGGCCGCGGTGGCAGCGACGGCGACTGCGACTGCGGTATCGAACGGAAGGGACCGGATGGTGTACGGATCTGCGGCCGGGGCGGCCCGCTCCTCACGCGCCTCCAGGGCCGTGTCGGCGGGTGTGCTGATGGTTTCCTGGGTGGCCCTGCTGTGGGTGCTGGAGGCCGTCGACGTGGCCACCGGCAACTCCCTGGACTCCTACGGCATCTCGCCGCGCGAGACGGAGGAGCTGGCCGACGTGGTGCCGGCGGCGTTCCTGCACTTCGGCTGGGACCACGTGGCGGCCAACAGCCTGCCGCTGCTGGTGCTGGGCTTCCTGGCGGCCGTCCGCGGGATAGGCCGCTTCCTGGCCGTCTGCCTGACGATCATCGTCGTCAGCGGCCTCGGCGTCTGGCTCACCGCGCCGGAGAACTCCCTGACGGCGGGAGCCTCGGGCGTGGTCTTCGGCCTCTTCGGCTATCTGCTGGTGCGCGGCTTCGTCGACCGGGACGCACTCGACATCACCGTGGGCATCACGGTCGTACTGCTCTACGGCTCGATCCTGTGGGGCGTGCTGCCCACCGCCCAGGGCGTCTCCTGGCAGGGCCATCTGTTCGGGCTGATCGGCGGGGTGCTGGCGGCGTTCTGGTTCCGCCGCTCGGCACCGGCCGCGCGGGTCCGGCGGCAGATACCCTGACCCGCTCGCCCGGCCGGACGCGCCGCCGGCCGGGCCGCCGCCGCGCCTCACACCGTCAGGCCGCGCAGCACCAGGTCGAGCAGGACGCAGCCGAACAGCGCCATCCCGATGAAGCCGTTGACGGTGAAGAACGCCCGGTTCAGCCGGGACAGGTCGCCGGGCCGCACGATGGAGTGCTCGTAGAGGAACGCCGCCACCACGACCGCCAGCCCGGCCCAGTACGGCGCACCGGCCCCGGTCAGCACTCCGTACCAGGCCAGCAGCGCCACGGTGACGGCGTGGGAGCCGCGGGCCCCGTACAGCGCGGCGGCTATGCCGAATCGGGCGGGGACGGACCGCACTCCGTGGGCCCGGTCGGCGGCCACGTCCTGGCAGCCGAAGATCAGGTCGAAGCCGCCGATCCACACGCCCACCGCGAGGCCCAGGACCACCGCATCCCACGACCAGGCGCCGGTGACCGCGATCCAGGCGCCCACGGGCCCCATGGCCTGCGCGAGCCCGAGTATGGCGTGCGGGAAGTCGGTGAACCGCTTCCCGTACGGGTAGACCACCATCGGCACCACGGCGACGGGCGCGAGCGCCAGGCACAGCGGGTTCAGCAGGGCGGCGGCCCCCAGGAAGGCGGCCAGCGCGGCCAGCGCCCCGGCCCAGGCGGTGCGCACCGAAAGCGCCCCGGTGACCAGCTCGCGCCCCGCGGTGCGCGGGTTGCGGGCGTCGATCTCCCGGTCGATGATCCGGTTGGCGGCCATCGCGAAGGTCCGCAGCCCCACCATCGCGACGGTGACGAGGAACAGCTCCCACCAGTGGACGGTGCCGTCGTCCAGGAACATCGCGGTGAGCGAGGCGATGTAGGCGAAGGGCAGCGCGAAGACCGAGTGCTCGATCATCACCAGCCGCAGGAACGCCCTGACCCTGCCGGCGGGCCGGGCGGGCTGCGGCCCGGCGACGCCCTCGGTGAGGGAGCTCACAGCCCGTACTCCCGCCAGCGGCGGCTGACCTTCTCGGCCGTGTCGGGGTCGGACAGGACCATGTCCGGCCATCCCCCGTCGCGCGTGTAGCCCTCCTCGGGCCACTTGGCGGTGGCGTCGATGCCCGCCTTGCCGCCCCAGAACTGCTGGTAGGAGGCGTGGTCCAGGTGGTCCACCGGCCCCTCGGTGAGGAGGAGGTCGCGGGCGTAGTCGGTGTTGCCCAGGGCGCGCCAGGCGACCTCGTGCAGATCGTGGACGTCGCAGTCGGAGTCCACCACGACGATCAGCTTGGTCAGCGACATCATGTGCGCGCCCCAGATGGCGGACATCACCTTCTGCGCGTGCTTGGGGTACTTCTTGTCGATCGAGATGATCGCGCAGTTGTGGAAGCCGCCCGCCTCGGGGAGGTGGTAGTCCACGATGTCCGGGACGATGATCTTCAGCAGCGGCAGGAAGAAGCGTTCCGTCGCCCGGCCCAGCGGCCCGTCCTCCGTCGGCGGGCGGCCCACGACGATGGACTGGAAGACCGGGCGTCTGCGCATCGTCACGCAGTCGATGGTCAGCGCGGGGAAGTCCTCCTGCGGCGTGTAGAAGCCGGTGTGGTCGCCGAAGGGCCCCTCCGGGAGCATCCTGCCCGGCTCCAGCCAGCCCTCCAGCACCACCTCGGCGCGGGCGGGGACCTGGAGCGGCACGGTCTTGCAGTCCACCATCTCCACCCGCTTGCCCTGGAGGAAGCCGGCGAACAGGTACTCGTCGATGTCGCCCGGAAGCGGCGCGGTGGAGGCGTAGGTGACGGCGGGCGGGCAGCCGAAGGCGATGGCGACCGGCAGCCGCTCGCCGCGGCGCGCGGCGACCTGGTAGTGGTTGCGGCTGTCCTTGTGGATCTGCCAGTGCATCCCGATGGTGCGCCTGTCGTGCCGCTGGAGCCGGTACAGGCCGAGGTTGCGGATGCCGCTGTCGGGGTCCTTGGTGTGGGTCAGGCCCAGGTTGAAGAAGGAGCCGCCGTCCTTCGGCCAGGTGAACAGCGCGGGCAGCTTCTCCAGGTCGACGTCGTCGCCGGTGAGGACCACCTCCTGGACGGGCGCGTCCCTGACCTTCCTCGGCGGTACGTGCGTCATAGCGCCCAGCTTGCCGAACGCCTCGCGCACCCCGACGAAGCCGTGCGGCAGTTCGGGCCGCAGCAGTCCGCCGATCTTCTCGCTGATGTCGTCGTAGGACGACAGGCCCAGCGACTTGAGCATGCGGCGGTCGGTGCCGAAGACGTTCATCGCCAGCGGCATGCCGGAGCCCTTGACGTTCTCGAACAGGAGCGCCGGGCCGCCGGACTTCTGGACCCGGTCGACGATCTCCCCGACCTCCAGGTGGGGATCGACCTCGGTCTTGATCCGTACGAGGTCGCCGTCGCGCTCCAGGGCCCGCAGCAGCGAGCGGAGATCGTCGTATGCCATACGGGCAAGTATCCGACACCGATTACCCTGGGCGTGTCACGGGGCCTCCTCCGACTCCGGCCCGGCACCCCGGACCACGGGCCCGCGCAGGGTCCGGCACCTGCCGCACTACACGCTTCCAGGGGGCGTTGCCCAATGCTCAGGCTTCTTCCGACCGTTCTGATCCTGGCGGTGTGGATCTACGCCTTCATCGACTGCCTGAACACCCCCGAGAACGAGGTCCGCAAGCTGCCGAAGCTGGCGTGGGTCTTCATCATCGTCCTCTTCGGCTCGGTGCTGTTCGGGCCCATCGCCTGGTTCCTGGCCGGGCGGCCGCGCAGGAACGCGCCCTACGGCGCCACCCGTCCCGACGAGCGCCGCTGGGTCGCGCCGGACGACAACCCCGACTTCCTGAAGTCGATCAACGAGCGCGGGCGGCAGCGGCCCGAGGCGCCGGAACCGAAGCAGGAGCAGGAGCCCGGCGAGGAGCACGGCCGGAAGGACGACCGGAAGGACGACCGGAAGAAGGCCAGGGAGGCCGACAAGGAGAACGGCGGGCCGGAGGACACCACTCCGCCCGCCGCCTCCTGAGAGGTCCGCTCCCGCGTCGCACCACGGCGTCACACCACGGCGGGACGGTCACACCCCGCCGTAGGAGTGCAGGCCGTCGAAGAAGATGTTGACGCCGTAGTAGTTGAACAGGAAGCACAGGAAGGCGATCAGCGCCAGGTACGCCGCCCTGCGCCCCTTCCAGCCCGCCGTGGCACGGGCGTGCAGGTACGCCGCGTAGCCGACCCAGGTGATGAACGACCAGGTCTCCTTGGGGTCCCAGCCCCAGTAGCGGCCCCAGGCGTTCTCGGCCCAGATGGCGCCCGCGATGATGGTGAAGGTCCAGAACGGGAAGACGGCGGCGTTGATGCGGTAGGCGAAGCCGTCCAGCGACGCGGAGCTGGGCAGCCGCTCCAGCACGGAGGTGGCGATGGCGCCCGGCCTGCCGCCGGCCTCCAGCTTGGCCTCGTAGCGGTCCCGGAACAGGTACAGCAGCGTGGAGACCGCGCCGAGGTAGAACAGCGCGCCGCACACGATGGCCAGCGAGACGTGGATCCACATCCAGTACGAGTCGAGCGCCGGGACGAGCTGGTCGCTCTCGGTGTAGAAGACCACGATGGCCAGGCCCAGGTCGAGCAGCACGGTGGTGACCAGCGGCAGCCCGATCCAGCGGATGTTCTTCTTCGCCACCAGGAAGGCCAGGTAGGCGCCGACGGCGACCATCGAGAAGGCCGTCGAGAACTCGTACATGTTGCCCCAGGGGGCGCGCTGCACCGACAGGGCGCGGGTGAGCACCGCGCCGAAGTGCAGCAGGAAGGCCAGCACGGTGAGCGAGACGGCGATCCGGCCGTACAGGTCGCCCTGCTCGTCGCCGCCGGCCGCGCCCGGACCGTCCGGCACGCCGGCCCGGCGGCCCGGGGCGGAGCGGGTGACGACCCTGGGGCGCTCCAGCACCTCCGTGCCGCCGGAGGTGCGCACGGTGACGGAGACCTTGCCGGCCTCCTTCCCTCCGGCGCTCGCGGGGTCCCCGGTCCTGCCGGCGCCCTGGGCGCCCGGGGTGGTCAGCGCGGCGGCCGTGCGGGCCACCTTGCTGCGGCTGCCGAACACCCACTCCACGATGTGCGCGACGAAGGCCAGGGCGTACACGGCCATCGCCGACTTGATCAGCAGGTTGCTGAACTCGGCGAGGCTCTCGTTCGCTGCGACGGCGATGTCCACTGGGTTCACTGGTTCTCTCCTCGTGACGAGGGGCCGGCGTCCTCGGTGGCAGCCGGTACGTCTTCTGCGGTCCCCCCCGTGCTCCCCCCGGTGCCCTGCCCGGCAGCCGGGTCCTGCCCGTCCGGATCCCCCTCACCCGGATCCGCCGCGGGCGGCGCGTCGTCCTGGAGGGCGAAGGCCAGGTCGCCCAGCTCCTCGGGGAGCCGTGCGGACTCGCTGCGGCCCAGCCCGGCCATCTCCACCACGGTGACACCGTCCGCGCCGCGCCGGGCGCGGACCCACACCCTGCGGCGCCGCACGAACAGCGAGCCGGCCAGGCCGAGCACGGCGGCGGTGGCCCCGGCCAGCGCCCAGCCCTCCCCGGGCTCCTGGGAGACCTGGAAGCTGGCCCACTGCTCGACGCGGTCGAACGTCAGCGTGCCCGCGCCGTCCGGCAGCTCCACCGACTCCCCGGGGCGCAGGTCGGCCCGGAACAGGTCGCCGTCCTCGGACCTGAACTGCTCCATCTTGTCGGTGTCGAGCTGGTAGACGTTCTGCGGGAGCCCGGCGTTGACGCCCAGGTCGCCGTGGAAGGCGTTGAGGGAGAGCACCGGGTAGTCCAGCTCGGGGAAGGTCGAGTGCGGGCCGCGTTCGGCGTCGATCCCGTAGGTGGGCGTGAAGATGCCCTGGAAGCCCAGCTGCTCCTTCTCGCCGTCCTTGTTCCGGTAGTCGGTGACCTTGATGACGCCCGTGGAGGTCAGGCCCAGGCTCTCCTGCGGCAGGAACGGCACCGGGCCCCGGTACGCCGTCTTCCCCTGCCCGTCGGTGACGGTGACGACCGGCGCGTAGCCGTGGCCGACCAGGAAGACCTTGGAGTCGCCGACCTTCAGCGGGTGGTTGACCTCGATGGAGGTCTTCTTCTCCGCGCCGTCCGTGCCCTCCCAGTACGAGACGTCGGCGCGGAAGGTGCGCGCGGTGCCGCGCTGCGGGCCGGTGCGCTCGAAGGAGGCGTGGAACTCCTCCAGCGTGAAGCCGAAGACGTCCAGGTCGTCGGTGTCGTACAGCGAGCCGGAGGTGAAGTCGTCGTAGTGGACGAGCGTGTTGGAGAACCCGTCGCCCTCCACGACGAGCTTGCCGCCCTCGGAGTTCCACAGCTGCCCCGCCGCGAAGGCGAGCAGCATCACGATCAGCGAGACGTGGAAGACGAGGTTCCCGGCCTCGCGCAGATAGCCCTTCTCGGCGGCGACCGACCCCCCTGGACCGGACCCGCCGGCTCCGCCGGAACCGTCCGGCCCGCCGGGCTCCTCGGTCAGGGACGTGCGGAAGCGGCGCCCGCGCAGCAGCGTCCGCGCCGCCCGGAGCACCCGCTCCGGCTCGGCGTCGGTGCGCCAGGTGGTGTGGGCGGGCATCCTGGTCAGCCGGCGCGGCGCGCGCGGCGGACGGGAGCGGAGCTGGCCGACGAACTGCCAGCTGCGCGGGACGATGCAGCCGATGAGCGAGACGAACAGCAGGATGTAGATCGCGGAGAACCACACCGAGCTGTAGACGTCGAAGAGCTGGAGCTTGTCGTAGACCTCCGCCAGCGTCCCGTTGCGCTCCTTGAAGTCCCGCACGGCGAAGGCGTTCGCGCTGTTCTGCGGGACCAGCGAGCCGGGCACGGCGGCGAGCGAGAGCAGGAAGAGCAGGATCAGCGCGACCCGCATCGAGGTGAGCTGCCGCCAGAACCAGCGGGCCCAGCCCACCGGTCCCAGGGCGGGTACGTCGGTGCCCGGGTCCTCGCGGGGGGCGGTGGAGATCCGGCCGCCCGCCTCCTGCTCGTCGGCGCCGGTCCGGGTGTTCTCGGGAGCGTTCCCGACATCGGCTGTGGGCATCTCAGATCCCTACGGTGAAGCTGTCGGTCCAGGTGCGCATCTCGGTCAGCAGCAGGTCCCACACCCCGGTGAGCATCAGGACCCCCAGCGCGATCAGCATCCCCCCGCCGATCCGCATGACCCACGCGTAGTGCCGCTTGACCGCGGCGAAGGCGCCGATCGCCCGCCGGAAGGCCACCGCCGCCAGTATCAGCGGCAGCCCCAGGCCCAGGCAGTAGGCGACCGTCAGCAGCGCTCCCCGCCCCGCGCTCGCCTCGCTGAGCGCCAGCGCGTTGACGGCGGTCAGCGTGGGCCCCAGGCACGGGGTCCAGCCGACGCCGAAGAGCACGCCGAGCACGGGGGCGCCGGTCAGGCCCACGGCCGGTCTGCGGTGGAAGCGGAACTCGCGCTGCCCGACCCCCTTCAGCAGGCCCGCGAAGAGCAGGCCCATCGCGATCAGGACCACGCCCAGGACGCGGCTGATCGTCTCCTGGTGCTCCAGGAGCGTCTGGCCGAAGTATCCGAAGAGGGCTCCGCCCGAGACGAAGACCGCCGTGAAGCCCGCGACGAACAGAGAGGCGCCGAGCGCCATCCGCCCCCGGCGCGCCTCGGCCAGGTCCGCGCCGCCGATTCCCGTGACGTAGGAGAGGTAGCCGGGGACGAGCGGCAGGACGCACGGGGAGAAGAACGACACCAGCCCGCCCAGCAGCGCGACGGGGATCGCCAGCAGCAGACCGCCCGACAGGACGGTCTCGTTGATCCCCGTGGCGGAGGCGAGGTGGAGCATCCGCCTCACTTCTCCTTGGCCAGGGGGTCGATGATGGAGCGGAGCTCCTCCTCACCGAGCGGCTTCAGGGCCCGGGCCGCGATCCTCCCCTCCCGGTCGAGGACGAGGGTGGAGGGGATGGCCTGCGGGTTGAGGCTGCCCTTGGGGAAGCGCAGCAGGAGCTTGCCCGAGGGGTCGTAGAGGCTGGGGTAGGGGACCTCGTACTCCTCCTCGAAGCGCTGGGCCGGCACCCGGTCGAGGTCCCGGGTGTTGATCCCGACGAACCGCACCCCCTGGTCCTCGGTCTCCTCGGCCACCTTCACCAGATGCGGCATCTCGGCGCGGCAGGGCGGGCACCACGATCCCCAGACGTTGAGGACCACGACCTCGCCCCGGTAGTCGGCGACGTCCAGCCGTTCCCCGTCGACCGTCTCGCCGGAGAGCTCGGGGGCGGGCTCGCGGTCGGCGGGCTTCACCCTGGTGACCGCGCCCGTCCCCTCCACGTAGTTCTTGCCGGAACCGCCGCTCTGCTGCTGACCGCCGTCCCCGCCGCAGCCCGACAGGAGCAGCGCGCAGGCCACCGCGGCGGTGACGGCCGCGGACAGCCGGGAGCGGCCCGGAGAGCCGATGGAGCGAAGAAACATGTGAAAAGTTTCCCATGCGCCCCGCGCGGACGTTCCCCCGCCCCCGTCAAAAGGCCCCACCGGGCGATAACCCGACAACTCCCCCCTCCCTGACGTGATCCGCCTCACACCAGGCGGGCGTCGCCGGACGGCCGCGGACCTCTCCGCCACCGCCCCGCGGCCTCCCGCCGGACGGCGGCGCGAGCCGCTCAGGCCCCGAACCCCGGGCCGTTGCCCCCCGCCTGCCCCCTGGCCGGCTTCGCCCCGGCCCTCAGGTGCGGCGGCACCAGATCGCGGGCGGGCTCGCTGTAGCCGACCGAGACGATCCGGTCCCCGACGAAGGTGAAGGTGGTCAGCGACGCCAGGGTGCACTGCCGCCTGCGCGGGTCGTGCCACAGCCGGCGGCGTTCGACGAAGCTGCGCACCGTCCAGATCGGCAGCTGGTGGCTGACGCACAGCGCCTCGTGGCCGCGGGCGGCGTCCCGGGCGGCCTCCAGCGCCGCCATCATCCGCACCACCTGGTCGATGTACGGCTCGCCCCACGACGGGCGGAAGGGGTTGCGCAGGTGCGGCCAGTTCGCGACCCGCCGCAGGGCCCCGTCCCCGACGCCGAAGGTCTTGCCCTGGAAGATGTTCTCCGCCTCGATCAGCCGCTCGTCGCTGGCCACGTCCAGACCGTGGGCCTTGGCGATCGGCGAGGCGGTCTCCTGGGCGCGCTCCAGCGGGGAGGCGACGACATGGGTGATGTCGCGCCCGGCCAGGTGCTCGGCGACCCGCTCGGCCATGCGGCGGCCCAGGTCGGAGAGGTGGTAGCCGGGCAGGCGCCCGTAGAGGATCCCTTCGGGGTTCTCCACCTCGCCGTGCCGCATCAGGTGGACGACGGTGCGCTTCCCGCCGCCGTGCTGCTCGCGCTCCCCCGCCGTCTCGCCGGTGACCGCCACGTCCGCCGGGTCCGTCATGCCCGCGGGGTCCGCGGACTCCGCCGGGTTCGGGGCGCCCGCCTTCGGCTCGTCCGTCATGCCCCCTCCTCCCCGGCGGTGGCCCGCGCGGCGGCGCGTGCGGCCGCCGGCAGGGCGGCGGCGATCCGCTCGACGGCCCGGTCGTCGTGGGCGGTGGAGACGAACCAGGACTCGAAGGCCGAGGGCGGCAGGTAGACGCCCCGGGCCAGCATCTCGTGGAAGAAGGCGGTGAAGCGGAACGACTCCTGGCGCCTGGCCGCGTCGTAGTCCGCCACGTCCTCGTCGGTGAAGAAGACCGAGAACATGTTGCCCGCGTTCTGCAGCCGGTGGGCCACGCCCGCCTCGGTGAGCGCCTCGGCGACCAGGGCGCGGATCCGCGCCGAGACGGCGTCCAGCCGCTCGTACGCCGCGTCGTCCAGCAGGCGGAGCTGGGCGAGGCCGGCGGCGGTGGCGACCGGGTTCCCGGAGAGGGTGCCGGCCTGGTAGACGGGCCCGGCGGGGGCGAGGTGCGCCATCACGTCGGCCCGGCCGCCGAAGGCCGCGGCCGGGAAGCCGCCGCCCATCACCTTGCCGAAGGTCATCAGGTCCGGCACGACGCCGTCCAGGCCGTACCAGCCGGCCTTCGAGACGCGGAAGCCCGTCATCACCTCGTCCGAGACGTACAGCGCCCCGTTCTCCTCGCACAGGCGCTTGAGCCCGGCGTTGAAGCCGTCGCGCGGCGGCACGACGCCCATGTTGCCCGGCGACGCCTCGGTGATCACGCACGCGATCTCGCCGGGGTGCGCGGCGAAGGCGGCGGCGACCGAGTCCAGATCGTTGTACGGCAGCACCAGCGTGTCCCCGGCCTGCGCGCCCGTCACACCGGGGGTGTCGGGCAGGGCGAAGGTGGCCACGCCCGAGCCGGCGGCGGCCAGCAGGGCGTCGACGTGCCCGTGGTAGCAGCCGGCGAACTTGACCACCTTGGCCCGCCCGGTGAAACCGCGCGCCAGGCGGATCGCGGACATCGTGGCCTCGGTGCCGGAGGAGACCAGCCGTACCTGGTCGACGGGGGCGATGCGGGCGACGATCTCCTCGGCCAGCTCGACCTCGCCCTCGCCGGGCGTGCCGAAGGACGTGCCGCGCGCGACCGCCGCGCGCACCGCCTCCACAACGGCGGGGTGGGCGTGTCCGAGGACCATCGGGCCCCAGGAGCACACGAGGTCCACGTACTCACGGCCGTCGGCGTCGGTGAGGTACGGACCGGCACCGGACACCATGAAGCGGGGCGTACCGCCCACGGCGCGGAAGGCGCGCACCGGAGAATTCACGCCTCCGGGCGTCACGACGGCGGCACGGTCGTACAGCGACTGCGATACTGGGGCATCGTACGGATAGCTCACGCAAGCCATGGTCTCAGAGCCTCGCGCGCATGTGCGGCCGGGCGTTTCACAGCCCGCCAGAAGGGGAGGTCTCTGGAAGTCTCTGAGACGATGATCTGGTTGCGCGGCGGGGGCCGCAAGTGGTCGGGTGGTGACATGCAGCGCGGTGGCGGACTGGGCGAGGGCACGGGGGACCTGGGCCGGGGGCCCAGGCGGGCGCGGGGCCGTCACCGGCGGGACCGCGACGCGAGAGCGGTCGGCGAGACCGCCGGGGCCGGGACCGCCGGAGCCGCCGGGGCCGAGAGCACGGAGACGAGGAGCAGCAAGGGTGGCCGGGTGGGGGTGACCTACAAGTACTTCGGCGCGCCGGACGGCGCCACAGCCGCCCGGGTGCCCATCACGATGCGCCCGGACGAGCTCGGCGGGGACGAACTGGGCCACGGGATGTTCACCAGGATCAAGCCGGAGACGGTGGCCGCCATGGTCCTCACCGGCATCGAGGGCGTCCCCCTGCACAAGGTGCCGCCGCTGGAACTGGTCGTGCTCCACTCCGACTACGCGGTGGTCAGGCTCCCCATGACGGTCGTCGACCCGCTGCGCGGCATCGGGGAGGAGTCGGTGGGCGCCGCCGCATTCATCTGGTCCACCGTCCCCGACCGGGGCGGCCCGCGCGACGCCTTCGACGTCTACCGGCTCCTGCACGAGTGGCAGGACTTCTCCCACCGGCTCCACGAGGCCGGCCACCAGCCGTACTGCCTGGTCTGGCCCTGACGGGCCGGCACCGGTACCGGCCCGCGCTCCCGTGTCCGTCGCACGCTCCGTCCTGCTGTTCGCCCTCGCCGCCCTTCTGGAGATCGGCGGGGCCTGGCTGGTGTGGCAGGGGGTGCGCGAGCACCGCGGCTGGGCCTGGATCGGCGCCGGGGTGATCGCGCTGGGCGCCTACGGCTTCGTCGCCACCTTCCAGCCGGACGCGAACTTCGGCCGTGTGCTGGCGGCGTACGGCGGGGTCTTCGTCGCGGGCTCCCTGACCTGGGGCATGGTCGTGGACGGTTTCCGGCCGGATCGCTGGGACGTCGCGGGGGCGCTGGTCTGCCTGGCCGGGGTCGCACTGATCATGTACGCGCCGCGGGGCGGGTGAACCGGCCGGGGTCCGGGGGCGCCCCCGGGACGGCACAGCATGTACGCGCCGCGGGGCGGGTGAACCGGCCGCCCGTCCTGCGGGGACCCGGCCGGGGATGCCGCCGCGGCACCCGCCACCATGTTCATCCGCGTTCATCCGCGTTCATCCGCACGTGGCACCACCACGTCCACCGCCCTGCGAGGAGCCCTTCATGACCCTGCCCGCCGAGCAGCAGCCCACCGCCGTCGTCACCGGCGCGAGCAGCGGCATCGGTGCCGCCACCGCGCGCCGGCTGGCCGCCGCCGGCTACCGCGCCGTGCTCACCGCCCGCCGCGCCGACCGCGTGGAGGAACTCGCCGCCGAGCTGAACGGTGACGGTCACCGGGCCGAGGCACACCCCCTGGACGTCACCGACCGCGCCGCCGTGGACGCCTTCGCCTCCCGGCTCGGCCCCCTCGCCCCCGGCAGCGTGCTGGTCAACAACGCCGGCGGCGCCCTGGGGCTGGACCCGGTGGCCACCGCCGACCCCGCCGACTGGCGGTCGATGTACGAGGTCAACGTGCTGGGCACGCTGCACATGACGCAGGCCCTGCTCCCGGCACTGACCGCCTCCGGTGAGGGCACCGTGCTCGTGCTCTCCTCCACCGCGGGCCACGGCACCTACGAGGGCGGCGCCGGATACGTCGCCTCCAAGCACGGCGCCCACGTCCTGGCCGAGACCCTCCGCCTGGAGCTGTGCGGGCAGCCGGTGCGCGTCATCGAGATCGCGCCCGGCATGGTGCGCACCGAGGAGTTCTCCCTCACCCGCTTCCGCGGCGACGCCGACAAGGCGGCGAAGGTCTACGAGGGCGTCGCCGAGCCGCTGACCGCCGAGGACGTGGCCGACACCGTCGTCTGGGCCGTCACCCGCCCTCCGCACGTCAACGTCGACCTGCTGGTCGTCCGCCCCCGCGCCCAGGCGTCCAACACCAAGGTGCACCGCGAGCGGTGAGCGGCTGAACGTCCGGGCGCCGCACGAGACGGGCACGGGCGCCCGCCCCGCTTCCGCGGGGCGGGCGCCCGTGCCCGGCCGTTCCGGTCCGTACGCCTCAGAGCCGCTCGGGGGTGCGGATGCCCAGCAGCGCCATGCCCTGCCGCAGGGTGCGGGCCGTCAGGTCGCACAGGAAGAGCCTGTTCTCCCTGACCGCCTCCGACTCGGCCCGGATCACCGGGCACTGGTCGTAGAACGTGGTGTAGAGCGAGGCGAGCTGGTACAGGTAGGCGGCCAGCTTGTGCGGCTCGTACGTCTCGGCCACGCCCGCCAGCGTCTCGGCGAACTCGTCCAGGTGCAGGCCCAGCGCCCGCTCGGCCGGGGCCAGCCCCACCTGCGGGTGCGCGGCGGGCTTCGCGTCGCCCGCCTTGCGCAGGATCGACTGGATCCGGGCGTAGGCGTACTGGAGGTAGACGCTGGTGTCGCCGTTGAGGGAGACCATCCGGTCCAGGTCGAAGACGTAGTCGCGCGACATGGACGTCGACAGGTCGGCGTACTTCACCGCGCCGATGCCCACCTGGGCGCCGCGCTCGGCGATCTCCTCCTCCGTCAGCTCCAGACCGCCCTGCTCCGCCTTCTCCCGCACCACGGCCGTGGCCCGCTCGACCGCCTCGTCCAGCAGGTCCACCAGCCGGACCGTCTCGCCCTCACGGGTCTTGAACGGCTTGCCGTCCTTGCCCAGCACCGTGCCGAAGGCGAGCTGCCGCGCGGCGTCCTCGGGCAGCCAGCCGGCCCGGCGCGCGGTCTCGAAGACCATCCTGAAGTGCAGCGCCTGCCGGGCGTCCACCACGTACAGCAGGGTGTCGGCGCCCAGCTTCCCGACCCGGTCGCGGATGGCCGCCAGGTCGGTGGCGGCGTAGCCGAAGCCGCCGTTGGACTTCTGCACGATCAGCGGGACGGGCTTGCCGTCGGGGCCCTTGACGTCGTCGAAGAACACGCACAGCGCGCCCTCGGAGCGGACCGCGACGCCGCTGTCCTCCAGCTCCTTCACGACCTGCTGGAGATCGTCGTTGTAGGCGCTCTCGCCGACCACGTCCTCGTCGCGGATCTCCACGTCGAGCTGGTCGTAGACCGCGTGGAAGTAGATCATCGACTCGCCGACGATCCTCCGCCACATCTCCAGCGTCGTCCCGTCCCCGCTCTGCAGGAGCACCACCCGGTCGCGGGCGCGCGCCTTGAACTCCTCGTCGGAGTCGAACAGCGTCCGGGACGCCTTGTAGAGCCGGTTCAGCCGGGACATCGCGGCCTCGCCGGACGCGCCGGGGCCGCCGGCCTCCTCGCCGGAGGAGTGGTCCAGCTCGTGCGGGTGCTCGACCAGGTACTGGATGAGCATGCCGAACTGCGTGCCCCAGTCCCCGATGTGGTGCCGCCGGATCACCTTCTCGCCCCGGTGCTCCAGGATCTGCACGATCGCGTCGCCGATCACCGTCGAGCGCAGGTGCCCGACGTGCATCTCCTTGGCCACGTTGGGCTGCGAGTAGTCGATGACCGTCGTGCCCGGCCGCTCCGCGTACGGCACGCCCAGCCGCTCGTCGGCCGCCCGTGCCGCCAGCGTCCGCACGATCGCGGCGTCGGAGACGGTGATGTTGAGGAAGCCGGGCCCGGAGACCTCGATGCCGGCGATCTCGTCCGTCTCCGGCATCGCGGCGACGACCCGGCCCGCCAGCTCCCGCGGGTTGCCCTTGAGCCTCTTGGCCAGCGCCAGCATCCCGTTGGCCTGGAAGTCCGCCCGGTCGCTGCGTCGCAGCAGCGGATCCGCGGAGGCGGCCTCCGGCAGGGCTGCCGAGAGGGCGTCCGCGACGCGCTGGTGGACGGTTGCGGCAAGAGAGGGGACCGAGGCCATGAAGGAGTGCCGTTCCTCTGAGTGGGGTTTTCCGGATCGGTCCAGTATCCCACGCGGCCCACCGCCGGGGCGCGCGCGTTCATCACGGGCGCACGGCCGGCACCGCGTCTGAAACAATGGGACCACCGCCCCCGTGGGCCGCCGTCCCGGGCGCGGAAGCAGGCGACCGGCGCGCGAAGCAGCGCGGGGAACAGCCGAGAACGATCAGGAACAGCCAGGAACAGCCAGGAAAGGGACGTGCCGACCGTGGCTCAGAGCACAGAGGCCGACTGGGTCTCCCGCATCGCGGACGAGGTCATCGCCGAGGCGGAGCGCCGCGCCCCCGGCAAACCGGTCGTCTGCGCCTCGGGCCTGAGCCCCTCCGGCCCCATCCACCTGGGCAATCTCCGCGAGGTGATGGTGCCGCACCTCGTCGCCGACGAGATCAAGCGGCGCGGTGTGCCCTGCGAGCACATCCTGTCCTGGGACGACTACGACCGCTTCCGCAAGGTCCCGGCGGGCATCGAGGGCGTCGACGCCTCGTGGTCCGAGCACATCGGCAAGCCGCTCACCCTGGTGCCCGCGCCCCCCGGCAGCGAGCACCCGAGCTGGGCCGAGCACTTCAAGGCCGCCATGGTGCGGGCGCTGGAAGAGCTGGGCGTCGAGGTGCGCGGCATCAGCCAGACGGAGATGTACACCTCCGGCGCGTACGGCGAGCAGATCCTCTTCGCCATGCGCGAGCGCGCCCGCATCGACGCCGTCCTGGACCGCTACCGCACCAAGGTCACGCCCGAGAGCGCGGCCAAGGCCGCGAAGAAGCAGAGCAGGCCGAAGGACGCCGAGATGTCCGCGGCGGAGATCGAGGCCGCCGAGGGCTCGGGCGCCGCGGGCGAGGACGACGGCAGCGCGGGCGGCGCCGGGTACTTCCCGTACAAGCCGTACTGCTCCGTCTGCGACCGCGACCTGACGACGATCACCGCGTACGACGACGAGAGCACGCGGATGACGTACGTGTGCCGGTGCGGCAACGAGGAGACGGTGCTGCTGTCGGAGCACCGCCGCGGCAAGCTGGTCTGGAAGGTCGACTGGCCGATGCGCTGGGCGTACGAGGGCGTGGTCTTCGAACCCTCCGGCGTGGACCACCAGTCCCCCGGCTCCTCCTACGTCGTCGGCGGGCAGCTGGTGCGGGAGGTCTTCGGCGGCGAGCAGCCCATCGGCCCGATGTACGCCTTCGTCGGCATCAGCGGCATGGCGAAGATGTCCAGCTCGAAGGGCGGTGTGCCCACCCCGCTCGACGCGCTGGAGATCATGGAGGCGCCGCTGCTGCGCTGGCTGTACGCCCGCCGCCGCCCGAACCAGTCCTTCAAGATCGCCTTCGACCAGGAGATCCAGCGGCTCTACGACGAGTGGGACGCCCTGGAGCGCAAGGTCGCCGAGGGCACCGCGCAGCCCGCGGACGCCGCCGCGTACCTCCGCGCCACCACCACGGCCGCCGGCGAACTGCCCCGCACCCCGCGCCCGCTGCCGTACCGCACGCTGGCGTCGGTGGCGGACATCACCACCGGGGACGAGGCGCAGACGCTGCGCATCCTGAGCGAGCTGGACCCGGACAACCCGGTCCGCTCCCTGGACGAGACGCGTCCGCGCCTGGACTGCGCGCAGCGCTGGATCAGCACCCACGTACCGGCCGAGCAGCGCACCCGGGTGCGCGAGGAGCCGGACACCGAGCTGCTGGCCTCGCTCGACGACGACGCGCGCGAGTCGCTGCGGCTGCTGCTGGACGGCCTGGACGACCACTGGTCGCTGGACGGGCTGACCACGCTGGTATACGGCGTGCCCAAGGTCCGGGCGGGCCTTACGCCGGAGGCCAAGCCGACACCGGAGCTGAAGGTGGCCCAGCGCGCCTTCTTCGCGCTGCTGTACAGGCTGCTGGTGGGCCGCGACACCGGCCCGCGGCTGCCCACGCTGCTGCTGGCCGTCGGCGCGGACCGGGTCCGCAAGCTGCTGGGCGCGTAACCCGCCGGCCCGCGCCGTACGCGCCGGGCGGCACCGGAAGGACGCGGACGGGCCTGGTGGGCGGTCAGCCCCCCAGGCCCATCTCGTCGTTGTACCGTTCCCGGAACTCCCGCAGGTACGGGCGGAGGTGACCCTCGCTCAGCAGGCTGCCGTCGGCGTCGGTGACGTTGTGGTGCTCGTGGAGGGCACGGGCCAGTTCCCGGGCGTTGGGGCGCCGGCCGTGCTCGGCCATGAACTCCCGGAACGCGTGGTAGTACACCTCCGTGTACTGGGTGCCGCTGGGCATGCCGGTCGGCCTGGTGGCGTCCGGCTCCGGCGCCGCCTCCCGGCGCGGCGCCGGCACGGGGGCGGGCGCGGTCCGGACGTCGGCGCCGGAGCCGGGGCGGCCCATCGGGCGGCGGCGGCCCCCCTCGTTGACCGGCACCGTCACCCCGTTCCGGGCCGCCGCCTCGGCCGCGTACACGGGGGCGGATGCCTCGGTCGGCACCTCAGCCGGCGCCTCAACCGGCACGGCCCGCGCGTCCTGTACGGCCGCCTGCGCAGCGGTCTCCCACGGCACCGGACCGGGGTGCGGCTGTGCGGCCGCCTCCCGCACGGCCGCCTCCTCCTCGGCGGACCTCCAGGAAGGGGGCAGGATCTCGTGCCCGTCCCGCACGGCCGCCTCCACCGGGACCGCCTCCTGCCCGACCCCCTCGCCGGGCGCCTCCGCGCCCCGGGACGCCCTGCCGGGCGCGGGCTCCTGTTCCGCGGACGTCCCCGGAGGCAGCGCCTCGACCGTGGCGGCCTTCCCGCCCGTGACCGCGCCCCCCTCGCCCGTGGCGGCTGCCTTCCCGCCCGTGGCCGCTGCCTTCCCGCCCGTGGCCGCTGCCTTCCCGCCCGTGGCGGGGAGTCCCTGCGGGTCGATGCCGGCAGCGGCCAGCCCGGCCGGGCCGGTCTCCGCCAGCGGCACCCCGTACCGCGCCAGCCGCAGCGGCATCAGCGCCTCCACCGGCGCCCGCCGCTTCCAGCCGCGCCCGTAGCGCGCCCGCAGCCGCGCCTCGTAGATGAGGCGGTCCTGCTCCATGCGGATCACCTGGTCGTAGGAGCGCAGCTCCCACAGCTTCATCCGGCGCCACAGCCGGAAGGTGGAGGGGAAGGCCAGCAGCCAGCGCGAGATCCGCACGCCCTCCATGTGCTTGTCGGCGGTGATGTCGGCGATCCGGCCGACCGCGTGCCGCGCGGCCTCGACCGCGACGACGAACAGCACCGGGATCACCGCGTGCATCCCGACCCCCAGCGGGTCGGGCCAGGCGGCGGCGCCGTTGAAGGCGATGGTGGCGGCCGTCAGCAGCCAGGCGGTCTGCCGCAGCATCGGGAAAGGGATGCGGATCCAAGTCAGCAGCAGGTCCAGGGCGAGCAGCACCACGATCCCGGCGTCGATGCCGATGGGGAAGAACGGCGCGAAGCCGCCGAAGCCCTTCTGCTCGGCGAGGTCGCGGACGGCGGCGTACGATCCGGCGAAGCCGATCGCCGCGATCACCACCGCCCCGGCGACGACCACGCCGATCAGTATTCGGTGAGTGCGTGTCAGGTCCACTGCTGTGTCCTCGCGAGATCGTCGTCGGCGCCGGTGCCCGCCGCCCGGCCGGGGCGGCGGGAGGGGCGGCGGAAGGGACGGGGAGCGGCAGGTCCCCGAGGGGAAGACAGGTTACGCGCGGCGGGTGGCGGATACGGAGGGCCCCGGCCCGGTCGGCCGCGTCAGCCCGGTCGGCCCGGTCACTTGACGGCCTTGACGGCCTCCTTCGCCGCCTTCTCCGCGCCCTTGCGGATGTCCTCGGCCTTCGGCGTCTTGCCGGTCTCGAAGCCGGCGCCCTGGTAGTCCACGGTCACCACGACGTTGCCGGTGACGGCGACGATCCGCTGCTCGCGGTACTCCTCGGTCTTCTCGCCGTCCTTCTTCTCCGTCTCGAAGGCTATGGACGTCGCCTGGTCGCCGACCCCGTCGAGCGGGGTTTCCTCGACCTTCTTGTTCTCCTCGTCCTGCGAGACGGCGGCCACCTGCCGACCCGCGTACTCGGCTGCCCGCTCGCTGCCGCTGCCGAGCGTCACGTCGGAGTCGAACCGCTTGAGGGAGACGGTCAGCGCCCGGTACTGGTAGTCGTCCAGACCGCTCCACAGGCAGGTGCCGTAGCCGTCGGCGTCCTTGGAGCCGAGGTTCTTGCCCTTCTTCTTCGCCTCGGGCACCACGTCGCCGACCGTGTCCCCCGAGAGGGTCTCGCAGGGGTCGGGCAGGGTGGTGAACTTCACCGGCGCCGGGGTCGGGGACGCGCTGGAGGCGGAGGCGCTGGGCGAGGGCCTGGCGGAGTCTTCGCCATCGGAACCGGAGGAGCAGCCCGCGACCAGCAGCATGGGCACGGCGGCGCAGGCGAGGGTGCGGACGGCGGTGCGCGTGGCGTTACGGTGCATGGTTCCTTCGCTTCCGGATGTGCTGGGCGCCGGGCACGCCCTGTCGGACGGCACGACGGTACGCCACTCGGGCGACGACACCGCAGCAGCCTAGGACGGCCGCGGTCTCCGGAGGGCGGCGCCGGGGCCGGGTGTGTCCGTCGTCTCAGTCCGTCGTCCCGGTCCGTCGTCTCAGTACGTCGTCCCGGTCCGTCGCCCCGGTTCCGTCCCGGCTCCGGCGGGGCGCCGGGCGGGCCCGCGAACGGGCGTCAGTCCCGGAACACCCCGGCGAGCTGGCCGGCCAGTTTCAGCGCCTTCTCCTGCAGTTCGGCGCTGTCGGGCAGCCTGCGCTTGTCCGTCACCCACTGCTCGTACTCGACGGTGACGATGACGTTCCCGGTGCGGAAGACCAGGGTGATGTCCCGGTGGACGCCCGAGTCCGCGGTGACCAGCTCGTCGTCGATGTACGCGGCGTCCCCGACGGCCTCCAGGGGACGCGGGGCCAGCGCCGCGCTGGGCGCGGGCTGCGGTACGGCCGTCCCCGGCTCGCCGCCGGCGTCCTCCCCGCCGCCGTCACCTTCCTCGCCGTCACCGCCGCCGCTTCCGGCGGGCGCGCCGCTCTTCTTCGACGCCCTGCCGGAGTCCTCGCCCCCGTCCCCGGCCTCCTCCGCGCCGGCCTCGTCCCCGTCCGCCCCCTCCCCGGGGCCGGAGGACTCCCCGCCCGCGGGCGGGGAGCTGGGGATGCCGGCCTCCAGCGCCATGTCCTCGTACAGGCGCACCGCACGCTCGTCGTCGCTGACGGCGGGGTCGTACGACACGACCCGCTCGAAATCGACCAGGAGGTGGCGGCTGCCCATGCCGGTGGAACTCTTCCAGCGGCAGCCGACCCGGCGGTCGTTGTCGTAGGTGACGGTCTGTTCGCCCTCGTAGGCCGCCGGGGTCCCGTCGCCGCTCTCCGCGCCGTCCTTCGGGGAGGCGCTCTCCGCGCCCGGCAGCATCGCCCGCAGGAGGCCGGCGTCGACCGCGCCGCAGGGCTCGGGCAGATCGCGGTAGGTGCCGGGCGGAGCCGTGGCGGCGGCGCCGACCGTGCCGGGCTTGCTGTCGGCCGCGGCGCCGCCCGTGCCGGAGCCGCCGGTGCAGCCGACGGTCCCGACGGCCAGCACGGCGACGAGCGCCGTGCCGGTGGCGTATGCCTTCCGCTGCACTGCCCAACTCCCTCGTCCGCGCGAACGCTCGAAAACACGTTGCCGCCGTACGACCACGGCGGAACACAATGTCTATCGCACGATGTCCGTCACGCGCGCCGCGGGACCTACGCTCATCGGTGCATATGCAGTAATACGTCCGCCTTGTGTGCACGGACGTACGCGGTTCGCACCCGATCCGTACGCGATTCGCACGCATGTGGCAGGGCGTGCCCGCACTTCTTCGTCAGGGGGATGAACGAACATGTCGTACACCGAGGTTCCCGGGGCACGGGTGCCGATCCGGATGTGGGCCGACCCGTCCGGCGTCGAGGACGGCGCGATGCGGCAGCTGCGCAACACCGCGACGCTGCCGTGGATCAGGGGCCTGGCGGTCATGCCCGACGTCCACTACGGCAAGGGCGCCACCGTCGGCTCGGTCATCGCCATGGAGGGCGCGGTCTGCCCCGCGGCGGTCGGCGTGGACATCGGTTGCGGCATGTCGGCGGTACGGACCTCCCTGACCGCGAACGACCTGCCCGGCGACCTCTCCCGGCTGCGCTCGCGCATCGAGCAGGCCATCCCGGTCGGTTTCGGCATGCACGACGACCCCGTCGACCCGGGCGGCCTGCCCGACGCCCCCGCCTCCGGCTGGGATGCCTTCTGGTCCCGTTTCGACGGCGTCACCGAGGCCGTCCACTTCCGCCGGGAGCGGGCCGCGCGGCAGATGGGGACGCTCGGCGGCGGCAACCACTTCGTCGAGGTCTGCCTGGACGAGGACGGCGCCGTCTGGCTGATGCTCCACTCCGGCTCCCGCAACATCGGCAACGAGCTGGCCGAGTACCACATCGGCGTGGCCCGCGGGCTGCCCCACAACCAGGGCCTGGTCGACCGCGACCTGGCCGTGTTCGTCGCCGGCACCCCCCAGATGGAGGCCTACCGCAACGACCTGTTCTGGGCGCAGGAGTACGCCAAGCGCAACCGGGCGGTCATGATGAGCCTGCTCAAGGGCGTGATCCGCAGGGAGTTCAGGAAGGCGGCCCCCTCTTTCGAGCCGGTCATCTCCTGCCACCACAACTACGTGGCCGAGGAGCGCTACGACGGCATGGACCTGCTGGTCACCCGGAAGGGCGCCATCCGCGCGGGCGGCGGCGAGTACGGCATCATCCCCGGCTCGATGGGCACCGGCTCCTACATCGTGCGCGGCCTGGGCAACACCGCCTCCTTCAACTCCGCCTCCCACGGCGCGGGGCGGCGGATGAGCCGCAACGCGGCGAAGAAGCGGTTCACCGCGCGGGATCTGGAGGAGCAGACCAGGGGTGTGGAGTGCCGCAAGGACTCCGGCGTCGTCGACGAGATCCCGGCCGCCTACAAGCCGATCGAGCAGGTCATCGAGCGGCAGCGCGATCTGGTCGAGGTGGTCGCGAAACTGCGGCAGGTCGTCTGCGTCAAGGGCTGACGCGTCCGCGCGGCACGGCCGGGCGGCACGGCTCCGCATCCGGGCCTCGCCCGGGTCCGGGCGCACCCGGCGGCTCAGCGCAGCCGCCGGGCCGCCTCCGTGGCCCAGTAGGTCAGGATCACGTCCGCGCCGGCCCGCCTGGCGCCGGTGAGCGTCTCCATGATCGCCCGGTCCCGCTCGATCCAGCCGCGCTGCGCGGCGGCCTCGACCATCGCGTACTCGCCGGAGACCTGGTAGGCCGCCACAGGCACGTCCACCGCGTCCGCCACCCGGCGCAGCACGTCCAGGTAGGGCAGCGCGGGCTTGACCATCACCATGTCCGCGCCCTCGGCGAGGTCGAGCGCCAGCTCGCGCATCGCCTCCCGCCCGTTGGCCGGGTCCTGCTGGTAGGCCTTGCGGTCGCCCGTCAGCGAGGAGTCCACCGCCTCGCGGAAGGGGCCGTAGAACGCGGAGGCGTACTTGGCCGTGTAGGCCAGCAGCGCCACGTCCTGGTGGCCGGCCTCGTCCAGTGCGCGGCGGACGAAGGCGACCTGGCCGTCCATCATCCCGCTGGGTCCCAGCACGTGCGCACCCGCCTCGGCCTGGACGCACGCCATCTCGGCGTACCGCTCCAGCGTGGCGTCGTTGTCCACCCGGCCGCGCTCGTCCAGGACGCCGCAGTGGCCGTGGTCGGTGAACTCGTCCAGGCACAGGTCGGACATGACGACCAGGTCGTCCCCGACCTCCGCGCGCACGTCGCGCAGCGCCACCTGGAGGATGCCGTCCGGGTCGGTGCCGCACGACCCGGTCGCGTCCTTCTTCCCCTCCTCGGGCACGCCGAAGATCATGATTCCGCCCACGCCCGCCGCCACGGCCTCGGCCGCCGCCTTGCGCAGGGTCTCGCGGGTGTGCTGGTACACGCCCGGCATCGACGAGATCTCGACCGGCTCGGTGATGCCCTCCCGCAGGAAGACGGGCAGGATCAGATCGGCCGGGTGGAGCCGGTGCTCGGCGACCATCCGGCGCATCGCCGGGGTGGTGCGCAGCCGCCGGGGGCGCACCACGGGAAAGTCCCCGTAGCCGCCGCGCCCCCCGTCGTAGCCGCTGCCGTAGGTGCTCTTGCCGATCGTCACGATGTCCGTGCCCTCCTCCTGGTCGGACGCTTCTCGCTGGGCCGCTGCACCGCCTCGCCGGCCTCGAGCATCGCGTCCCGGCGCCTGGCGCCGAACTCCGCCAGCGCCTCGGCCAGCTTGTGCACCGACGGCTCCGGCGCCATGACGTCCACGCGCAGCCCGTGCTCCTCGGCGGTCTTCGCCGTCGCCGGGCCGATGCAGGCGATCACCGTCACGTTGTGCGGCTTGCCCGCGATCCCCACGAGGTTGCGGACGGTGGAGGAGGAGGTGAACAGCACGGCGTCGAACCCGCCGCCCTTGATCGCCTCCCGTGTCTCGGCCGGCGGCGGCGAGGCGCGCACCGTCCGGTAGGCGGTGACGTCGTCGACCTCCCAGCCCAGTTCGATCAGGCCCGCCACCAGCGTCTCGGTGGCGATGTCGGCGCGCGGCAGGAAGACGCGGTCGATCGGGTCGAAGACCGGGTCGTAGGGCGGCCAGTCCTCCAGCAGCCCGGCCGCGGACTGCTCGCCGCTGGGCACCAGGTCGGGCTTGACGCCGAAGTCGACCAGCGCCTTCGCGGTCTGCTCGCCGACGGCCGCGACCTTGATCCCGGCGAAGGCGCGGGCGTCCAGGCCGTACTCCTCGAACTTCTCGCGCACCGCCTTGACCGCGTTGACCGAGGTGAAGGCGATCCACTCGTAGCGCCCGGTGACCAGGCCCTTGACCGCGCGCTCCATCTGCTGCGGGGTGCGCGGGGGCTCCACCGCGATGGTGGGCACCTCGCTGGGCACCGCGCCGTAGGAGCGCAGCTGGTCGGAGAGCGAGGCGGCCTGCTCCTTGGTCCGGGGCACCAGCACCTGCCAGCCGAACAGCGGCTTGGACTCGAACCACGCGAGCCGGTCGCGCTGCGCGGCGGCGCTGAGCTCGCCGACCACGGCTATCGCCGGCCGGGAGCCGTTCGCCGCGGGCAGCACCTTGGCGGCCTTGAGGGTCTGGGCGATGGAGCCCAGCGTCGCCGTCCAGGTGCGCTGCCGGGTGGTGGTGCCGTCGACGGTGACGGTCAGCGGGGTGTCGGGCTTGCGGCCCGCCGTGACCAGTTCGGCGGCGGTGGCGGCGACCGCCTCCAGGGTGGTGGAGACCACCAGGGTGGCGTCGCTGGCGCCGACCTCGTTCCACGCCTGGGCGTCGGCGGTCCGCGCGTCCAGGAACCGCACGTCCGCGCCGTGGCCGTTGCGCAGCGGCACACCGGCGTAGGCCGGCACCCCCACGGCGTTGGCGACGCCCGGCACGACCTCGAAGGTGACCCCCTCGGAGGCGCAGGCCAGCATCTCGCTCGCCGCGTCCGCGTCGAGCCCGGGGTCGCCGGCGACCGCACGGACGACCCGCTTGCCGCCGCGCACGGCCCGCATGACAAGATTTACGGCATCGTCGGCACCCGCGGATGCTGTTGACGTGTCGTCACCTGCTGTCTGGAGCGGGGTGTCGACACCTGCCCGCACGTGCGCCCGCACGACGTCGTAAACCTGCGGGTCGGCGATCAGTACATCGGCCTGCGCCAGCGCCTCGACGGCGCGAAGCGTCAGCAGTCCCGGGTCCCCGGGCCCGGCGCCGAGGAAGGTGACGTGCCCGTGGGCGCCGTACGAGTGATCGGTGGTGGGGTTCAATGTGCTCGCTCCCCCATCAGACCGGCCGCGCCCTTGGCGAGCATCTCGTCGGCGAGTTCGCGCCCCATGGCCTGGGCCAGGGAGAGCGCCTCACCGGCGGACGCCGGTACGCGACCGGTGGTGGACAACTGCACCAGTGTGGTGCCGTCGGTCGTGCCGACGACACCGCGCAGACGCAGTTCGGTGACATCCTGCCCCTCCTCCGGGATGTCGGCCAGTGCGCCGACGGGCGCGCTGCAACCGGCTTCCAGAGCTGCGAGCAGGGTTCGCTCGGCGGTCACGGCGGCCCGCGTGCGCGGGTCGTCGAGCTCGGCGAGCAGGGCTGCGAGGTCCGTGCGCGAGGCGGCGCACTCGATGGCCAGCGCTCCCTGGCCGGGTGCGGGGAGCACCGCGCCGGGGTCGAGCAGTTCGGTGGCCTCGCCGATCAGGCCGACGCGCCTCAGGCCGGCGGCGGCGAGGACGACCGCGTCCAGTTCCCCGGAGCGCACGTACCCGATGCGGGTGTCGACGTTGCCCCGGATCGGCACGATCTCGATGTCCCGGCCCAGCGACCGGGCCCAGGCGGCCAGCTGCGCCATGCGGCGCGGCGAGCCGGTGCCGACCCGCGTCCCGTCGGGCAGCTCCTCGAAGGTGAGGCCGTCACGGGCGACCAGCGCGTCACGGGGGTCCTCCCGGACGGGCACGGCCGCCAGCGCCAGCTGTTCGGGCTGGGTGGTGGGAAGGTCCTTCAGCGAGTGAACGGCGAAGTCGATCCCGCCGCCGAGCAGCGCGTCGCGCAGCGCGGAGACGAAGACCCCTGTGCCGCCGATCCGGGCGAGGTGCTCGCGGGAGACGTCGCCGAAGGTGGTGATCTCCACCAGCTCGACGGGCCGGCCCGTGAGGCGCCGGACCCGCTCGGCCACCTGCCCGGACTGGGCCATGGCGAGTCGGCTGCGGCGGGTGCCCAGCTTCAGCGGCGGGGGTGCGTTGGTGCTCATTGCCGCTCCTGTTCGGGGTTACTGACAGCCGCGACGGTCTGCGGGTCGAGGTCGAAGAGCTCTCGCAGCGCGTCGGCGTATCCGGCGCCGCCCGGTTCGCCGGCGAGCTGCTTCACGCGCACGGTCGGCGCGTGCAGCAGCTTGTCGACGACCCGGCGCACGGTCTGGGTGATCTCGGCGCGCTGTTTGGCGTCGAGTCCGGGAAGGCGCCCGTCCAGGCGCGCCATCTCGGCCGCGACCACGTCGGCGGCCATGGCGCGCAGCGCGACCACGGTGGGCGTGATCGTCGCGGCCCGCTGGGCGGCGCCGAAGGCCGCGACCTCGTCGGCGACGATGCCGCGCACCTTGTCGACGTCCGCGGCCATGGGGGCGTCGGCGGAGGCCTCGGCCAGCGACTCGATGTCCACCAACCGTACGCCTTCGAGGCGGTGCGCGGCGGCGTCGATGTCACGGGGCATGGCCAGGTCGAGCAGCGCCATCGGCTCCTCGCGGGAGCCGCGGGACTCGGCGCGCGCGGCGAGCGCCGCCGCCAGGTCGTCGGCCGTCAGCACCAGCCCGGTGGCGCCGGTGCAGGAGACGGCGACGTCCGCGTGCGGGAGCTCGGCGGGCATGTCGTGGGCGGGCACGGCGCGCGCGGTGAGCCCGCCGCCGTGGAGCCCGGCGGCCAGGCGCCGGGCGCGCTCCAGCGTCCTGTTGGCGATCACCAGTTCGGTGACGCCGGCGCGCGCGAGCACCGTCGCGGCCAGGGAGGACATCGAGCCGGCGCCGATCACCAGGGCACGCCGGCCGCGCACCCACTCGGCGACCGGGCGCCCGGCGGCGAGCTGCTCCAGGCCGAAGGTGACCAGGGACTGCCCGGCCCGGTCGATGCCGGTCTCGCTGTGCGCCCGCTTGCCGACCCGCAGCGCCTGCTGGAACAGGTCGTTCATCAGCCGCCCGGCGGTGTGCTGGTCCTGCGCCACGGCCAGCGCGTCCTTGATCTGGCCGAGGATCTGGCCCTCGCCGACGACCATCGAGTCCAGCCCGCAGGCCACCGAGAACAGGTGGTGGACGGCCCGGTCCTCGTAGTGGACGTACAGGTACGGGGTCAGCTCCTCCAGGTCGACGCCGCTGTAGCGGGCCAGCAGGGAGGACAGCTCGGCGACGCCGGCGTGGAACTTGTCGACGTCGGCGTAGAGCTCGGTGCGGTTGCAGGTGGAGAGCACCGCGGCCTCGGAGGTGGGCTCGGCGCCGACCGCGTCCTGCAGGAGCTTGCCGCGCACCTCGGGCGCCAGCGAGGCCCGCTCCAGGACGCTCACCGGTGCGCTGCGGTGGCTCAGCCCCACTACCAGCAGACTCATGCGCGTCCTCCGCTCCGCTCGGACCGTACGGCGTGCGGTGCGCGCGTGACGTGTCTCACGGTCGCTCGTTCGTTCATGCGGGCATCACGGCGGGCACGTCCCCGTCAGGCCCCGGTTCGCTTTCCTCGCCGCGGCGGCGCACGGCCGCGGCGGGCGGGGTGGTGTCGGCACCGCCCTCGCCGGGCGCCTCCTCACCGGCCTTGCGCTGCTCGTGGAAGGCGAGGATCTGCAGTTCTATGGAGAGGTCGACCTTGCGCACGTCCACACCGTCGGGCACGGACAGCACGGTCGGCGCGAAGTTGAGGATGGAGGTCACCCCGGCGGCCACGAGCCGGTCGCAGACCTGCTGGGCGGCTCCGGCGGGGGTGGCGATGACGCCGATGGAGACGCCGTTCTCCTCGATGATCGCCTCGAGGTCGTCGGTGTGCTGCACCGGTATGCCCGCGACCGGCTTCCCGGCCATCGTCGGGTCCGCGTCGATCAGCGCGGCGACCCTGAATCCCCTGGAGGCGAAGCCGCCGTAGTTGGCGAGCGCGGCCCCCAGGTTTCCGATGCCGACGATCACGACGGGCCAGTCCTGCGTCAGGCCCAGCTCGCGGGAGATCTGGTAGACGAGGTACTCGACGTCGTAGCCCACACCGCGTGTGCCGTACGAGCCGAGGTAGGAGAAGTCCTTGCGCAGCTTGGCGGAGTTGACGCCGGCGGCGGCCGCCAGCTCCTCCGAGGAGACCGTGGGCACCGAGCGCTCGGAGAGCGCGGTGAGCGCCCGCAGGTACAGCGGAAGCCGGGCGACGGTGGCCTCGGGGATCCCTCGGCTACGGGTCGCCGGTCGGTGTGTTCGGCCAGTTGCCACAGTGCTCCTGCCGTCTGCGCGAAACGGTGAGCGGCCCCGCTGGACACCCGCTGGACATGCGTCCGGACCGCTCCGTCCCGACCAGGCTATGTCTTTGTGAACGTGTGCACAAAGACGGTGTCCGCTTTGTCCGGCCAAAGTGACCGGTGCCACACGCGCCGGACGGAACCGGATCCCGCCCGGCACACCTCCCACGTATACGCCCGCCGGCCGTGGAACGTCCTGAGAAGCGGTCGAGACGCGGTCGAACCCCCTGCCGCGGACCCTCCCCGCACAGGCCCCGGCAGCGGCTCCCCGCCGCGGTCAGGCCTCCAGCGCCGCGCGCAGCCGCCGCGGGTCCACCCGCCAGAAGTCGTGCTGCGCGCCGTCCACGAGCACCACCGGGATCTGCTCCCAGTACCTGCGGTACAGCTCCTCGTCCTGCGTGATGTCCTTCTCCTCCCAGCGCGCGCCCAGTTGCGCGCACACCTCGCTGACCACCGCGCGTGCGTCGTCGCACAGATGACATCCGGGCCTGCCGATGAGGGTGACGGTCTTCATGACCGCCATTGTGCCGCCGCGCACTCCCCCCGCCGCACCCGCTCCCGTCCCCGGGCCGCGCCCTCTCCGGCGCCCTCTCCGGAAACTTCCTCCAGAATCCCCTTCCGGCACCGCGCGCGGGCGCCCTCCGCGGGCCCGGGGCGCCGGAGGGGACGGGGCCGCCGGCCGGACCCGGAACGCGCTTTCCCCGGTTGGCGCAGTCACCGCCCTGCCGACACCCCTCCGTCACCGGAACCCCACGGAACACTGGCTATGCTCGCGGCATGGCCGCACTTGGATGGCTCGTTCCCCGCAGGCGTTCGGCGACGGCTCGCAGCGTTCTCGCAGGCGAGGCCGCCGCCGAGGCGGCGCGCAAGACCTCGCGGGAGGTCGACGCGCTCGCCCCCGGCGAGGCGGGGAAACCGGCGGAGCCGGAGTTCCCGGTCCACGGGGACACCAGGGCCGCGGCCTTCTTCGACCTCGACAACACGATCATGCAGGGCGCGGCCCTGTTCCACTTCGGCCGCGGCCTGTACAAGCGGAAGTTCTTCCACAAGCGCGAACTGTTCCGCTTCGCCTGGCAGCAGGCCTGGTTCCGGCTCGCGGGCTCGGAGAACGCCGAGCACATGCAGGACGCCCGCGACAGCGCGCTGTCCATCGTCAAGGGCCACCGCGTCTCGGAGCTGATGGAGATCGGCGAGGAGATCTACGACGAGTACATGGCCGGCCGGATCTGGCCGGGCACCCGCGCGCTCGCCCAGGCGCACCTGGACGCGGGCCAGAAGGTGTGGCTGGTCACCGCCGCCCCAGTGGAGACCGCCACGATCATCGCCCGCAGACTGGGGCTGACCGGCGCCCTGGGCACGGTCGCCGAGTCCGTCGACGGCGTCTACACCGGGCGCCTGGTCGGCGAGCCGCTGCACGGCCCGGCGAAGGCGGAGGCGGTGCGCGCGCTGGCCGCCGCCGAGGACCTGGACCTGTCCCGCTGCGCCGCCTACAGCGACTCGGCCAACGACATCCCGATGCTCTCGCTGGTCGGGCACCCGTACGCCATCAACCCCGACAGCAGGCTGCGCGCCCACGCGCGCGAGCGGGGCTGGCGGCTGCGCGACTACCGGACCGGCAGGAAGGCCGCGAAGGTGGGCATCCCGGCCGCGGCCGGGGTGGGCGCGGTGGCCGGAGGCGCCGCCGCGGCCATGGCGATCCAGCGCCGCCGCCGCTGAGGCGGCCCCCGGCACGGCCGCACCGGTCGCCAGTTCGGCCGGGGACCGCCCTCCGGGCACAAGCGAACCGCCGATCGATCAGGAAGTGACACGAACCGGTCGGATCGACATCCCGGTTCGCCGCCCGGGCAACCGTAAACGCATAACAGAGCAAACCTAACCGGCGATTTCGGCAACTAGGTGTAGCACGGTCTGTACGAAGCGTTATTCTCCTCAGACGCAATCCGGTGTCCACACGCCCTTGTGACGGGCGGACGGTCCCGCACTGCACGTGATGGAAGCTCTGCCTCTGGGAGTCCCGTGTACCCACACGTCGGGGTTGACGCCTCGGGCCTGGCTGCGCTGCGCACGCTGGTCATCGACCAGCTGCGCGTCCTCGTCCCCTCCGCGCACGCCGTCCCCGCCCTCGCCGCACCTGTCCCCGCAGGCCCCGTCTACGCCCTGGCCGAGGGAGCCGCCGGCACCGCCGCGGTGGGCCGGCGCGCCCGCACCGCGGCCGCCCCGGGCACCGCCCGGCGTCCGGTGGACGGCGACAGCCGCCGCATGATGGACCTCGTCGAGCGCGCCCAGGGCGGCGAGGCCGAGGCCTTCGGGCACCTCTACGACCAGTACTCCGACACCGTCTACCGCTACATCTACTACCGCGTCGGCGGCCGGGCCACGGCCGAGGACCTCACCAGCGAGACGTTCCTGCGCGCCCTGCGCCGGATCGGCACCTTCACCTGGCAGGGCCGGGACTTCGGCGCCTGGCTGGTCACCATCGCGCGCAACCTGGTCGCCGACCACTTCAAGTCGAGCCGCTTCCGCCTCGAGGTGACCACCGGCGAGATGCTCGACGCCAACGAGGTGGAGCGCAGCCCGGAGGATTCGGTCCTGGAGTCCCTCTCGAACGCGGCCCTGCTGGAGGCCGTTCGCCGGCTCAACCCGCAGCAGCAGGAGTGCGTGACGCTCCGCTTCCTCCAGGGCCTGTCGGTCGCCGAGACCGCGCGGGTCATGGGGAAGAACGAGGGCGCGATCAAGACCCTCCAGTACCGGGCGGTGCGGACCCTGGCCCGACTGCTGCCGGAGGACAGTCGATGACATGCGGTGACGTGCGGTGACTTTCCGTTTCGCGGGAGCCGGCGGGGCGATCGCGCCCCCCTCGGGGCGTAACCCCGTCGGCCGGTGGTCGTTGTGCGGTTTGCAGACTCCCCGCGGCCCGTCGCGTCCGGACTGCGGCGCCCGAGCCGCCGCTCCCGTACGGCCGCGCAACCCTCCTGTGGGGCAGGGAGTCGACTGTGCTGACGAGAGGAGGTGCCGCCCGTGATGGGAGCCGTATCGCCGAGCCGGCGGGCAAACGCCTTCGCCCAGGCCCTCGACGAGCGCGAGTCCGAGGGTACGGCGGCCGACCGGTCCGGGGGTGCCACCCCCGTCTCCCCCGCTGCCCCGGCCGGGGCGGCGGGGGAGACGAGAGCCGGAGCCGCGCTGACGGGCGGACCGTCCGAGGAGCCGACGGCACTGCTGGCGCTGGCCGACAGGCTCGGCGCCCTGCCGAAGCCGGTCATGGACCCCGATGTCAAAGCCGCCCAGCGGGCACAGCTCCTCGCCGCCGTGGAGAACGCCTTCGCCGGAAGCGGCGAGGGCGCCCCGGTCCCCGGCCCGCGTTCCGCCCGCACGGGTCGCGGCGGGGCCCACCGGGCCTCCCCGCCGGGTCCGTTGAGCAGACTGCGTCCCAGGACGAGGCTCACCAAGGGGCTGGCGGCGGGCGGTCTGGGCTTCGGTGTCGCGGCGGGCGCCCTCAGCGGAGCCGCCGTGGCCAGCACCGACGCCCTGCCCGGTGACACCCTCTACGGCCTCAAACTGGGCATGGAGGACCTCAAGCTCGGCATGGCGGGCGACGAGGCCGACCGCGGCAGGGTCCATCTGAACCACGCCTCCACGCGGTTGAACGAGGCCCGGCGTCTGCTGGAGCGCGGCCGGTCGGGCCCGCTGGACCACGAGTCGCTCGGCGACATCCGCAGGACGCTCTCCCTCATGCGCGACGACGTCTCCGAGGGCCACCGGCTGCTCAGCCAGGCGTACGAGCGCGAGGGCGATGTCGCGCCGATCCGCTCGCTGTCGTCCTTCTCCCAGTCCCACCGATCCAAGTGGGACGAGGTACGCGCGGGCCTTCCCGTCCAGCTCACCGACGTCGGCGACGAGGTCAGTTCGCTCTTCGACGCCATAGAGGACGAGGTCGGCCCGCTGAGGCCCCTGCTGGACTCCGGGCAGGAGGATGCGGACTCCGCCGCCGGCACCGACGGCGGCGACCGGCCGGGCACCGGCCGTACGGTCCCGCCGTCTTCGCCCGTACCCGGCGGGAGCGGCGCGGACGGCACGCAGGAGGGTGACCGGGACGGCGAACGGCGGCCCAGTCCGTCCGGTTCGTCCGGCTCCGCCGAGCCGGGCGGGGAGAGGCTCCTGCCCGCCCCCGGCGACCTGCTGGAACCCTCACCCGGTGAGGACGGCGCGTCGGCGTCACCGGACGGCGCCCCCCGGCTCCCCGAGCCGGACATCACCATCCCGCCGCTCCTCCCGAACCTCCTGCCGGGACTGGGCATCGAGGCGGGCGACGACTCCGACTAGCGGACGGGCGGCCGGTGTTCGCGGGAGCACCGGCCGCCCGAAGCGCACACCGCGGGAAGAGGTACCGCCGAGGCGCGCGCCACCGGGGCACGCACCGCCGCGGCACCGCTCAGAAGAACACCGAACGCCGCCTCACCAGCAGCCTGTAGAGGGTGTGCTGGATCGTCTCGCGCACCTGGTCGGTGAGGTTGAACATCAGCATCGGATCGTCGACCGCCTCCGGCGGGTAGTCGTCCATCGGGACCGGCTCGCCGAACTGGATCGTCCACTTCGTCGGCAGCGGCACCATCCCCAGCGGTCCCAGCCAGGGGAAGGTGGGCGTGACCGGGAAGTACGGAATGCCCAGCAGCCGCGCCAGCGTCCTGAAGTCGCCCACCATCGGGTAGATCTCCTCCGCCCCGACGATCGAGCACGGCACGATGGGCGCCCCGGCCCGCAGCGCCGTGGAGACGAAGCCGCCGCGCCCGAACCGCTGGAGTTTGTAGCGCTCGGAGAATGGTTTCCCCAGTCCCTTGAAACCCTCCGGCATCACCCCGACGACCTCGCCCCGCTCCAGCAGCCGCTGGGCGTCCTCCGCGCACGCCAGGGTGTGCCCGGCCTTCCGGGCCAGCTCGTTGACGACCGGCAGCATGAAGACCAGGTCGGCCGCCAGCAACCGCAGGGCCCGCCCCTCCGGGTGGTGGTCGTGCACGGCGACCTGGAGCATCAGCGCGTCCAGCGGCAGGGTCCCGGAGTGGTTGGCGACCACCAGCGCGCCGCCCTCGGAGGGGATGTTCTCGATGCCGAGCACCTCGACCCGGAAGTACTTCTCGTACATCGGCCGCAGCATCGACATCAGCACGTGGTCGGTGAGGTCGGCGTCGTAGCCGAACTCGTCGACCTCGTAGTCCCCGGTGATCCGCCGCCGCAGGAAGGCCAGCCCCTCGGCGATCCTGCGGTCCCAGTCGCCCCGGCCCGCCCGGCCCTCCGCGGGCGCCTCGGGCGCCTCCCGGCCCCCCGCCCCCGTCACGGAAGCGCGCGCCGGACCGGCCTGCGGACCGGCCTCCGGCACGGCCGCGAGCGGCGTCTGCGCGCCGCCCCGTTCCTCCTGGGCGGTACGGCCGCCGTCGCCCCCCGTACGGCGCCCACCGCCCGTCGTCCGCCCCCGGGCGGTCCGTCCCGGGCCGCCGCGCGACCGGTCCTCGTCGAAGGGAATGACCTTGGCGTCAGTCATGGCGGACGACCTCCTCGATGCGGTCCACCGCTTGTGCGAGTTTCTCCGGCGGCAGCAGCCCCGGGCCGCATGCGCGCGCGAAGTCGGCGAAGGTCCCGGCCGTGGTGTACCGCGGCTCGAAGCCGAGGACCTCGCGCATCTGTGTGGTCTCCACGACCCTGCCGTGCGTCAGCAGCCGGATCTGCTCGGCCGAGAAGTCCGTGACACCGACCGTGCGCAGCGCGGTCCCGGTCCACCGGATCGCCGGCAGCAGCAGGGGCAGCGTGGGCCGTCCCAGCCGCCGCGCGGCCTGGGACAGCAGGAGTACCCCGTCGCCCGCGATGTTGAACGTCCCCGAGTTGAGCGTGCCGCGCCGCGGCTCCCCGGCCGCCAGCCGCAGCACCTCGACGACGTCGTCCTCGTGGACGAACTGCAGCCGCGGGTCGTACCCGAGGACGGTCGGCAGCACCGGCAGCCGGAAGTACTCCGCCAGCGGCGTGTCCGCGTCCGGGCCGAGGATGTTGGCGAAGCGCAGCACGGCCACCGCCACGTCGGGGCGGCGGCGGGCGAACCCGCGCACGTACTCCTCGACCTCCACGATGTCCTTCGTGAAGCCGCCGCCGGGCAGCGCCTTGGCCGGCGTGGTCTCGGTGAACACCGCCGGGTCGCGCGACGAGGAGCCGTAGACGTTCGTGCTGGACTTCACCACCAGCCGCTGCACGGACGGCGCCTTCTGACACGCGCCCAGGAGCTGCATGGTGCCGATGACGTTGGTCTCCTTGACCGACGCACGGCTGCCGGGCAGGAGCTGCACCCCGCTGACGTCCAGGTGCACGACGGTGTCCACGTCGTGTTCGGCCAGCACCCCGGCGACCGAGGGCTGCCGGATGTCGGCACGGACGAACTCGGCCCCGCCGAGGTGGTGTCCGGGCGGCACGGCGTCCACCCCGACGACCCGGTCGACGTCGGGCTCGCGCAGGATCCGCCGCACGAAGCGCCCGCCGAGCCGGCGGGCGACGCCTGTGACGAGCACGACCTTGCCCAACGTTGCTCCCTCTCAGCGCGCGGTGGGCCGCCTCCGGGAGGCCCTGCCACGGGTCCCGGCAGCCCTCCGTACTCCTCGTCGTTCCTCGCAGCCCGTCACCCGAACCGGTTGCGGGCGGGTTTCCGGCCACCGTATCGGCTGGCCGCCCCTCCCCGGTGGAACGCCACCGCCCTCCCACCGACACGGCGGTGGGAGGGCGGTGGTCAGTGTGCGGCGCGCCCGCTCACTTCTTGTTGCGGCGCTGAACGCGCGTGCGCTTGAGCAGCTTGCGGTGCTTCTTCTTGGCCATCCGCTTGCGCCGCTTCTTGATAACAGAGCCCACGACTTACCCTCGCTCACTTCGTCACTCGGTGCGGGGCGTCCGAGCCCACACGACCTACGTCGGCCCAGCCTACCCGGCGCCGGGTAGTGCTCGTGACACGAGGGGGCGACAAGCCCGCCGCTCTGCGGTTACGCGCTTTTCTCCGCCTCCACGTACGACCCGCGGAGGTACTCGTGGACGGCCTGCTCCGGCACCCGGAAGGACCTGCCCACCCGGATCGCCGGCAGATGACCGCTGTGCACCAGGCGGTACACGGTCATCTTGGACACTCGCATCACCGAGGCGACTTCCGCCACGGTCAGGAACACGACCTCGTTCAGAGGCCTCTCGGCAGCAGCCATGTCACACCTGAACCTTCCGCACATGTCGGGCACCGGCTTCCCCTCCGGTGTCTCCTGCTCGCATGCGCGCTCCTCCCCAGATTAGGGGCGGGTGATGCAAGTGGGGAAGAGGAGCAGCCATCGGGCTCCTAATGTGACAGACAGGAACGATTGAGCACATAGCGAGCAAGCGGACGGTAGCCGTCCGACGTCTTGCGGTCACCAGCCGGGGCGGCCGTCCGTGCCCGCCCCTCCACTCCGGCGACGCACACCGCGGGATCGCCCCTGCCGCTCGGCCCCGTCTCCCATCGCCCGGCTGACCTGCCCCGCAGCCCGTTCACACCCCCCGGCGGCCGGCCCCGCCGCGGCCTCCGGCCGTCACCGCGGCGTCGAGGACCGTGCGCACGGGGGAGAGCGAGCGGGAGCGCGCGCCCGGCGCACCGGGCGAGGGGCGCGCTCCCTACACCCGGATCAGCGCGACCCCCCGTACGCACCGGAGGAGACGAGGACGTACCCCGAACCGGGTCGCCATGTCGACACATCTCCCCCGCACCGGTGCGAGGGCGGGGGGTCCTCCCGCCGACGGGGTACCGGACAGGGAGCGTAGAAGCCCGGGAACCCGCGGGGCGCGCCCGGTGTCCGGCAGTGCCGGGACACGGCTCGGAACCGGCCCCGCGGCTGCTCAGGGCAGCAGTCCGTGCGCCGGGTACACCGAGCGCCGCGCGGCCAGCACGGCCTGGTCCAGGACGCTCGCCGGGTCGTAGCCGGCCTCCCAGTCCGACCACACCGGCTCGCGCCCGTCCGTCATCCGCCGCGGAGCGTCCTGCCGGGTGCGTGCGTACACCTGCCGCCGCCAGTCCTCCGGGATCACGGTCTTCGGGGCGATCGGCTCGCCCGCCGCGATCGCCACCAGATGCGTCCAGGAGCGCGGTACGACGTCGACGACCGCGTAACCGCCTCCGCCGAGCGCGACCCAGCGCCCCTGCGCGTACTCGTGCGCCCAGTCGTGGCAGGCCTCGGCGGCCACCCGCTGGGCGTCGACGGTCACCGCCAGATGTGCGAGAGGGTCCTCGATGTGCGTGTCGGCGCCGTGCTGGGTCACCAGCACCTGCGGCCGGAAGGAGCGCAGCAGTTCCGGCACCACCCCGTGCAGCGCCCGCAGCCATCCGCCGTCGGACGTGCCGGGCGGGAGCGCGATGTTGACCGCGCTCCCCTCCGCCTTCTCCCCGCCGGTCTCCTCCGGCCAGCCGGTCCCGGGGAAGAGCATGCGGGGATGCTCGTGCAGCGACACCGTCAGCACCCGCGGATCGTCCCAGAAGGCCGCCTGGACTCCGTCCCCGTGGTGGACGTCGACGTCCACGTAGGCGACCCGTTCGGCGCCCAGCTCCAGCAGCCGGGCGATGGCCAGGGAGGCGTCGTTGTAGACGCAGAAACCGGCCGCCCCGCCCGGCATCGCGTGGTGCAGTCCGCCGGCGAAGTTCACGCCGTGGAGGACGTCCCCGCGCCACACCGCCTCGGCGGCTCCGACCGACTGCCCGGCGATCAGGGCCGAGACCTCGTGCATCCCCTCGAAGGCCGGGTCGTCCTCGGTTCCGATGCCGTACGACCCGTCCGCCGACCGGGGGTCCGCGGAGATCCTGCGCACGGTGTCGATGTAGTCGGAACGGTGCACGAGCCTGAGCGTGGAGTCCCCCGCGGACGCCGCGGCGACCACCTTCAACCCGGAGGCGCCGGGCAGCCCGAACGCCTCGACGAGTTCCATGGTCAGCTTCAGGCGCACCGGGTCCATCGGATGCCCGGGCCCGAAGTCGTATCCGGTGACCGCCTCGTCCCACATCAACTGTGCGCCGCCGCTCATACCCGCCACCGTATCGGGAGGCCCGGGGAAACCACACAGCCGCCCGCACCGCCGCGTCCGGGGCCTTCCCGGCCTGCCCCGGAGGGCACCGGCCGGCTCAGGCCAGGAGGAGCGCGGGCAGTTCGTCCATCGTGGAGAACAGCGCCGTCGCCCCCGACAGCCTCTCCCCCGGCGTCATGGCGGTGAATCCGTACACGTCCATCCCCGCCGCTACGGCCGCACGCACCCCCAGCGGGCTGTCCTCGACCACGGCGCAGCGCCCGGCCGGCACTCCCATCGCCTCGGCGGTGTGCAGGAAGAGGTCCGGTGCGGGCTTCCCCCGCCCGACGTCCTGTGCGCTGAACACACGCTTCTCCCCGAATCGCTCGTACAGCCCCGTCTTCCCCAGCGCCACCCGGATCCGCTCATGGCCGCCGGACGAGGCGACGCAGTACGGCACGCCTTCGGCATCGAGGTTCCGCAACACCTCGCTGACACCGGGCACGGGCAGCAGATCACGCCGGAAGGCCTCGAAGACGCGGCCGTGGAAGACGGAGTCGAAGTCATCGGGCAGCCGCTGCCCGGAACGCTCCAGGACCAGGTCGTGGATCCGGTGCATGGCGGAACCCATGTAGTCCCGGATGGATTCCTCGTACGTGGTCGAGTGCCCCAGCTCCGTCAGATAGGCGGCGAGAATCCGGTTGGATATCGGCTCGCTGTCCACGAGGACACCGTCGTTGTCGAAGATCACCAGGTCATAACGCATACGCCACCCAACCCGAACACACCAGAAGTTCCGTGAACGTGAAAAAGCCTCGGTCTCCGAGTCGAAACTCGAAGACCGAGGCTGAACAATCGTTCGGCGGCGTCCTACTCTCCCACACGGTCCCCCATGCAGTACCATCGGCGCTGAAAGGCTTAGCTTCCGGGTTCGGAATGTAACCGGGCGTTTCCCTCACGCTGTGACCACCGAAACACCATGACACACACGCACCGCCGGCCAGACGGGTCGTGGTCTCAGAACCCACACAGTGGACGCGAACATCTACGGACAAGCCCTCGGCCTATTAGTACCAGTCAACTCCACCGGTCACCCGGCTTCCATCTCTGGCCTATCAACCCGGTCGTCTCCCGGGAGCCTTACCCCCTTCAAGGGGTGGGAGTCCTCATCTCGAAGCAGGCTTCCCGCTTAGATGCTTTCAGCGGTTATCCCTCCCGAACGTAGCCAACCAGCCATGCCCTTGGCAGAACAACTGGCACACCAGAGGTTCGTCCGTCCCGGTCCTCTCGTACTAGGGACAGCCCTTCTCAAGACTCCTACGCGCACAGCGGATAGGGACCGAACTGTCTCACGACGTTCTAAACCCAGCTCGCGTACCGCTTTAATGGGCGAACAGCCCAACCCTTGGGACCGACTCCAGCCCCAGGATGCGACGAGCCGACATCGAGGTGCCAAACCATCCCGTCGATATGGACTCTTGGGGAAGATCAGCCTGTTATCCCCGGGGTACCTTTTATCCGTTGAGCGACGGCGCTTCCACCAGCCACCGCCGGATCACTAGTCCCGACTTTCGTCCCTGCTCGACCCGTCAGTCTCACAGTCAAGCTCCCTTGTGCACTTACACTCACCACCTGATGACCAACCAGGCTGAGGGAACCTTTGGGCGCCTCCGTTACCCTTTGGGAGGCAACCGCCCCAGTTAAACTACCCACCAGACACTGTCCCCGATCCGGATCACGGACCCGGGTTAGACATCCAGCACGACCAGAGTGGTATTTCAACAACGCCTCCACACACACTGGCGTGCATGCTTCACCGGCTCCCACCTATCCTACACAAGCCGAACCGAACACCAATATCAAGCTGTAGTAAAGGTCCCGGGGTCTTTCCGTCCTGCTGCGCGAAACGAGCATCTTTACTCGTAGTGCAATTTCACCGGGCCTATGGTTGAGACAGTCGAGAAGTCGTTACGCCATTCGTGCAGGTCGGAACTTACCCGACAAGGAATTTCGCTACCTTAGGATGGTTATAGTTACCACCGCCGTTTACTGGCGCTTAAGTTCTCAGCTTCGCGGCGCCGAAGCACCACTAACCGGTCCCCTTAACGTTCCAGCACCGGGCAGGCGTCAGTCCGTATACCTCGCCTTACGGCTTCGCACGGACCTGTGTTTTTAGTAAACAGTCGCTTCTCGCTGGTCTCTGCGGCCACCCCCAGCTCACCGTGCAAGACGGATCACCAGGCGTGGCCCCCCTTCTCCCGAAGTTACGGGGGCATTTTGCCGAGTTCCTTAACCATAGTTCACCCGAACGCCTCGGTATTCTCTACCAGACCACCTGAGTCGGTTTAGGGTACGGGCCGCCGTGCAACTCGCTAGAGGCTTTTCTCGACAGCATAGGATCATCCACTTCACCACATCGGCTCGGCATCAGGTCTCAGGCTCTCGTGCCAGACGGATTTACCTACCTGGCGCCCTACACCCTTACCCCGGGACAACCACCGCCCGGGCTGGACTACCTTCCTGCGTCACCCCATCACTCACCTACTACCGGATCGGGCCGTCGGCTCCACCAGCACCGCACCCCGAAGGATGCGGGCGGCTTCACGGACTTAGCATCACCGGGCTCGGCCCTTGCGCTCCACAGCGGGTACCGGAATATCAACCGGTTATCCATCGACTACGCCTGTCGGCCTCGCCTTAGGCCCCGACTTACCCTGGGCAGATCAGCTTGACCCAGGAACCCTTGGTCAATCGGCGCAGGAGTTTCCCACTCCTGTATCGCTACTCATGCCTGCATTCTCACTCGTGAACCGTCCACCACTGCCTTCCGGCGCGGCTTCACCCGGCACACGACGCTCCCCTACCCATCGACACCCTCGTTGGAGGTCCATGTGCCGATGACACGACGTCGGCGGTGTGCTTGAGCCCCGCTACATTGTCGGCGCAGAATCACTTGACCAGTGAGCTATTACGCACTCTTTCAAGGATGGCTGCTTCTAAGCCAACCTCCTGGTTGTCTCTGCGACTCCACATCCTTTCCCACTTAGCACACGCTTGGGGGCCTTAGTCGATGCTCTGGGCTGTTTCCCTCTCGACCATGGAGCTTATCCCCCACAGTCTCACTGCCGCGCTCACACTTACCGGCATTCGGAGTTTGGCTAAGGTCAGTAACCCGGTAGGGCCCATCGCCTATCCAGTGCTCTACCTCCGGCAAGCAACACGCGACGCTGCACCTAAATGCATTTCGGGGAGAACCAGCTATCACGGAGTTTGATTGGCCTTTCACCCCTAACCACAGGTCATCCCCCAGGTTTTCAACCCTGGTGGGTTCGGGCCTCCACGACCTCTTACAGCCGCTTCACCCTGCCCATGGCTAGATCACTCCGCTTCGGGTCTTGGGCACGCTACTCAGTCGCCCTGTTCGGACTCGCTTTCGCTACGGCTTCCCCACACGGGTTAACCTCGCAACATACCGCAAACTCGCAGGCTCATTCTTCAAAAGGCACGCAGTCACGACACACCGGCAAGCCGGCGTGCGACGCTCCCACGGCTTGTAGGCACACGGTTTCAGGTACTATTTCACTCCGCTCCCGCGGTACTTTTCACCATTCCCTCACGGTACTCTCCGCTATCGGTCACCAGGGAATATTTAGGCTTAACGGGTGGTCCCGCCAGATTCACACGGGATTTCTCGGGCCCCGTGCTACTTGGGTGGTCCTCAAACGAGCCGCAGGAATTTCGGCTACGGGGGTCTTACCCTCTACGCCGGGCCTTTCGCATGCCCTTCGCCTATCCCTACGGTTTCTGACTCGTCCAGCCGCCGGCAGACGACTGCAGAGAACTCCCACAACCCCGACCACGCAACCCCTGCCGGGTCTCACACGTGACCGGTTTGGCCTCATCCGGTTTCGCTCGCCACTACTCCCGGAATCACGGTTGTTTTCTCTTCCTGCGGGTACTGAGATGTTTCACTTCCCCGCGTTCCCTCCACACTGCCTATGTGTTCAGCAGCGGGTGACAGCCCATGACGACTGCCGGGTTTCCCCATTCGGACACCCCCGGATCACAGCTCGGTTGACAGCTCCCCGGGGCCTATCGCGGCCTCCCACGTCCTTCATCGGTTCCTGGTGCCAAGGCATCCACCGTGCGCCCTTAAAAACTTGGCCTATAGATGCTCGCGTCCACTGTGCAGTTCTCAAACAACGACCAGCCACCCGCCACCCCCACCAGACGGTGGAGTACACCGGGGCCGGCACCGAAGACCCGGCCGGTGCGGCCGTGCCCTCAGACACCCAACAGCGCGCCCGACACCCCCGACCCCCAGCGGTCTGCGGTCCACGCCCCTGAAGAGGGGCAGTACTGGCAGCCACTGCCGATCGGCAGCATCGACTAGTCAACGTTCCACCCATGAGCAACCAGCACCGGACGTGCGCCGATGTACTGGCCCCTTGGCCGGCCCCCTCACGGGACACCGGCAAGAAGTGCTCCTTAGAAAGGAGGTGATCCAGCCGCACCTTCCGGTACGGCTACCTTGTTACGACTTCGTCCCAATCGCCAGTCCCACCTTCGACGATTCCCTCCCCACAAGGGGGTTGGGCCACCGGCTTCGGGTGTTACCGACTTTCGTGACGTGACGGGCGGTGTGTACAAGGCCCGGGAACGTATTCACCGCAGCAGTGCTGATCTGCGATTACTAGCGACTCCGACTTCATGGGGTCGAGTTGCAGACCCCAATCCGAACTGAGACCGGCTTTTTGAGATTCGCTCCACCTCACGGCATCGCAGCTCATTGTACCGGCCATTGTAGCACGTGTGCAGCCCAAGACATAAGGGGCATGATGACTTGACGTCGTCCCCACCTTCCTCCGAGTTGACCCCGGCAGTCTCCTGTGAGTCCCCGTCACCCCGAAAGGCACGCTGGCAACACAGAACAAGGGTTGCGCTCGTTGCGGGACTTAACCCAACATCTCACGACACGAGCTGACGACAGCCATGCACCACCTGTACACCGACCACAAGGGGGCGACCATCTCTGGCCGTTTCCGGTGTATGTCAAGCCTTGGTAAGGTTCTTCGCGTTGCGTCGAATTAAGCCACATGCTCCGCCGCTTGTGCGGGCCCCCGTCAATTCCTTTGAGTTTTAGCCTTGCGGCCGTACTCCCCAGGCGGGGCACTTAATGCGTTAGCTGCGGCACGGACGACGTGGAATGCCGCCCACACCTAGTGCCCAACGTTTACGGCGTGGACTACCAGGGTATCTAATCCTGTTCGCTCCCCACGCTTTCGCTCCTCAGCGTCAGTATCGGCCCAGAGATCCGCCTTCGCCACCGGTGTTCCTCCTGATATCTGCGCATTTCACCGCTACACCAGGAATTCCGATCTCCCCTACCGAACTCTAGCCTGCCCGTATCGAATGCAGACCCGGGGTTAAGCCCCGGGCTTTCACATCCGACGCGACAGGCCGCCTACGAGCTCTTTACGCCCAATAATTCCGGACAACGCTCGCACCCTACGTATTACCGCGGCTGCTGGCACGTAGTTAGCCGGTGCTTCTTCTGCAGGTACCGTCACTTGCGCTTCTTCCCTGCTGAAAGAGGTTTACAACCCGAAGGCCGTCATCCCTCACGCGGCGTCGCTGCATCAGGCTTGCGCCCATTGTGCAATATTCCCCACTGCTGCCTCCCGTAGGAGTCTGGGCCGTGTCTCAGTCCCAGTGTGGCCGGTCGCCCTCTCAGGCCGGCTACCCGTCGTCGCCTTGGTGGGCCGTTACCCCACCAACCAGCTGATAGGCCGCGGGCTCATCCTGCACCGCCGGAGCTTTCCACCCTCCAGGATGCCCTGGAGAGTCGTATCCGGTATTAGCTCCGGTTTCCCGGAGTTATCCCAGAGTGCAGGGCAGATTGCCCACGTGTTACTCACCCGTTCGCCACTCTTCCCCACCGAAGTGGTTCATCGTTCGACTTGCATGTGTTAAGCACGCCGCCAGCGTTCGTCCTGAGCCAGGATCAAACTCTCCGTGAATGCTGTCCCGGAACTCCGGGGCACATCGCGCAGAGCGGCACCGGCGGAAAGGAATGGTCTCCGCGGTGCGCAGCGTCCTCGCTGTGTGTTTCAAAGGAACCTCATCGACTCCTCCGGACCGGAGGAGCGACGGGGTATCAACATATCTGGCGTTGACTTTTGGCACGCTGTTGAGTTCTCAAGGAACGGACGCTTCCTTCGGCACCCCTCCCGGGGCCCCTCCGGGCGCTTCCCTTCGGTGTCTCCGACTCTATCAGATCCCTTTTCGGTCTCCGCATCCCCGGCCGGCGGGGTCCTGCTCTATTTCCTCTCGCGCCGTTTCCGGCGCTTCCACCACCGTAGCGGATTTCCCGTCCGGCTCCTAATCGAGCCGCCCGGACCCGAATTCCGGCACGCCGGAATTCACCCCCGGAAGGGATTCACGCTGAGTGAGTGGCCGCCACCGAAGGCGACAGAAGAGCTGCCCGGTGTCGGATCGACTCCGTGGCAGCTCGGAGAACAGTACACGACCGCGAGCGGTCCATCAAACAGCCCTAGCCGTTGCCGCCGGAGGCCAGCTCCCGGCTGCGGTCGCGGGCCGCTTCCAGGGCCGCGATGAGGGCGGCGCGTACGCCGTGCCGCTCCAGCTCGCGGATGGCGCTGATCGTGGTGCCCGCCGGGGAGGTGACCGCCTCGCGGAGCTTGACCGGGTGTTCACCGCTGTCCCGGAGCATCACCGAGGCGCCCACGGCGGCCTGGACGATCAGGTCGTGCGCCTTGTCCCGGGGGAGGCCGAGCAGGATGCCCGCATCGGTCATGGCCTCCACCAGGTAGTAGAAGTACGCCGGGCCCGAGCCGGAGAGCGCCGTGGCGGCGTCCTGCTGGGACTCCGGAACGCGCAGCGTCTTGCCGACCGGCTGGAAGATCTCCTCCGTGCGGACGAGGTGGGCCTCGGTGGCGTGGGTGCCGGCGGAGATGACGGACATGCCCTCATCCACCAGTACCGGGGTGTTGGGCATGACGCGGACGACCGGAGCACCCTGGGCGAGGCGTTCCTCGATGAAGGCCGTCGGAATGCCGGCAGCGGCGCTGACGACCAGGCGGTCGGCGGGGACGTGGGGAGCCAGCTCGTCGAGCAGGGCCGCCATGTCCTGCGGCTTGACCGTCAGGATGAGCGTGTCGGCCGTCTTGGCCGCCTCGGCGTTCGTGACCGCGGTCACGCCGTGGCGGGTGCGCAGTTCCTCGGCGCGCTCCGGTCGGCGGGCGGTGACCAGGAGGTCGGACGGGGACCAGCCGGCGCGGATCATGCCCGACAGCAGGGCCTCACCGATCTTGCCGGCTCCGAGGACGGCGATCTTCTGGGTCATGGGACGGCTCACCTTGTCCGGGTCCAGTGCGTGCGTGCTGCACTCGGTGCGTGCTGCGCTGCAATCCTCGCACTCTCGGCGGCGCCTCCGCCGGTCCGTCCATCTGGCGGTCAGGGGGTGCGGCGGCGGAGGGTGGCAGCGCCGAGGAGGAGGACGAGGAGGGCGCTTCCGGCGACGATCGCGATGTCGCGGACGAGGTCGCCGGTGACGCCGGAGTTGCGCAGCACCTCGTTCATGCCGTCCACCGCGTAGGACAGGGGCAGGACGTTCGAGACGGCCTCCAGGACGGGCTGCATGGTGTCGCGCGGTGTGAGCAGGCCGCAGAGCAGGAGCTGCGGCAGGATCAGCGCGGGCATGAACTGGACGGCCTGGAACTCGGTGGCGGCGAAGGCGGAGACGAACAGGCCCAGTGCCGTGCCGAGCAGGGCGTCGAGCAGGGCGATGAGGAGCAGCAGCCAGGGGGAGCCCGCGAAGTCCAGGTCCAGGAACCAGATGGTCACCCCGGTGGCCAGGGCCGCCTGGGCGACGGCCAGCAGACCGAAGGCCAGTGCGTACCCCAGGATCAGGTCGGCCTTGCCCAGCGGCATGGACAGCAGTCGCTCCAGGGTGCCCGAGGTGCGTTCGCGCAGGGTGGCGATGGAGGTGACCAGGAACATCGTGATCATCGGGAAGACGCCGAGCAGCGAGGCACCGATGCGGTCGAAGAGCTCGCGGTCGTCGGCGTAGACGTAGTACAGCAGGACCGTCAGCAGCACGGGGACGAGCAGCAGCAGCGCGATCGTGCGGGGGTCGTGCGCGAGCTGGCGCAGTACGCGGCGGGCGGTGGCCAGGGTTCGGGTCGCGCTCACCGGTTCTCCTCCGTGTCGGTCCTCTCGTCCTTCCCGCCCTCGCCGTCCCCGCCGTCCCCGTCGCGGGCGGTGTCGACCAGACGGAGGAAGGCGTCCTCGACGCTCCGGGTGCGGGTGCGGGCCCGCAGGGCGTCGGGGGTGCCGTCGGCCAGGAGGCGGCCGGCGCGCATCAGCAGCAGGCGCTCGCAGCGGTCGGCCTCGTCCATGACGTGGGACGAGACGAGCAGGGTGGTGCCGCGTTCGGCCGCGAGGCGGTGGAAGAGGCCCCACAGGTCGCGGCGGAGGACGGGGTCGAGGCCGACGGTGGGTTCGTCGAGGACGAGCAGCTCGGGGGAGCCGAGCAGGGCGACGGCCAGGGAGACCCGGGAGAGCTGCCCGCCGGAGAGGTTGCCGGCGAGGGCGTCGGCGTGGGAGGTGAGGTCGACGTCGGCGAGGGCGCGTTCGACCTGTCCGCGGCGTTCGGCGCGGGGCAGGCCCAGGACGGACGCGAAGTACTCCAGGTTCTGGCGGGTGGTCAGGTCGGTGTAGACGGAGGCGGCCTGGGTGACGTATCCGACGCGGGAGCGCAGTGGTGCGGCTCCGGCCGGGTGGCCGAGCACGTCGAGGGTGCCGGTGACCTTCGCCTGGGTGCCGGCGACGGCGCGCATCAGTGTGGTCTTGCCGCAGCCGCTGGGGCCCAGCAGACCGGTGACGGTGGAGCGTGGGACCTCGAAGGAGAGGCCGTCGACGACGGTGCGGCCACCGCGGACGACGGTGAGGCCGTCGGCCCGGACGGCAGGCCCCGCATCAGAATTCACCATGCGTTGAATAATGCTCTCGCGCCGGCCCGGGCGTCAAGCGGGGTGGGACCGGACATGCCGGCGCCCCCGTCCGGGACGGACGGGGGCGCTGTGGTGGTGCCGGGGAGTGGGTCACCCGGGGCGGGCACCCGGGGCGCCGCCGGAGAAGCCGGGGGAGCTGCGTGAGGGACCGCGACCGCTCACGTGCCCCGGTCGCGGTCTCCGTCAGCGCCTGCGGCCGGGCCTCCCGGAGCCGCGGCGGGCGGCCGGGTTGCCGCGGCGCGCGGCACGGACGGCATCGCGGCGCTCGTGCCGCGCGACGGCCCGGTCGTACTCGGCGCGCCGCAGCTTCTCGCCGGGGGCCTCGACCAGACTGCGCGCGGCGTAGGCGAGCAGGACGCCGAGGAAGCCGATCATCTTGATCGGGCGCATCGCCGCGTCGTCGGAGCGGGCCTCGCCGGGTTCGCGGGTGTAGTCGGTGAGGGTTCGGCTGAAGGCCATGGAGCTGGACAGTCCCAGGGCGACCACGAGCAGGACGCCGACCACGCCGCCGCCCGCGAAGGTGCTTCCCTCGTACGCCAGCCGCAGCGTCCAGGCTCCGGCGGCGGCCAGCAGCAGCGCGCCGAGTCCGAGCGCGATCCGGCGCAGGAGGTAGCCACCGGAGTGGTCCACCCAGGTGGTGCCGTAGAACCGGATCGGCTCGGGCTCGGGGCGCTCCCGCTTCTCGCTCATGGTGTCGATTATGCGCGCGGGGGCCCGGGGGGGTGCCGGGGGCGGGGTCAGCCGAGCTTGGTGACGTCCCGCACCGCGCCCTTGTCGGCGCTGGTGGCCATGGCCGCGTAGGCGCGCAGGGCGGCGGAGACCTTGCGGTCGCGCGCCGCCGGTGCGTACCGGCCGCCGAGCGCCTCGCGGCGGGCGGCGAGGGTGGCCTCGTCGACCTTCAGCTCGATGGTGCGGGAGGGGATGTCGATGCTGATCAGGTCGCCGTCCTCGACCAGGGCGATGGTGCCGCCCGCGGCCGCCTCCGGGGAGGCGTGGCCGATGGACAGGCCCGAGGTGCCGCCGGAGAAGCGGCCGTCGGTGATCAGCGCGCACTTGGCGCCCAGGCCGCGGCCCTTGAGGAAGGAGGTCGGGTAGAGCATCTCCTGCATGCCGGGGCCGCCCCTGGGGCCCTCGTAGCGGATGACGACGACGTCGCCCTCCTTGACCTGCTTGCCCAGGATCTTCTCGACGGCCTCCTCCTGCGACTCGCAGACCACGGCCGGGCCGCTGAAGGTCAGGATGGACTCGTCGACGCCGGCGGTCTTCACCACGCAGCCGTCGACGGCGAGGTTGCCGTGCAGGACGGCCAGTCCGCCGTCCTTGGAGTAGGCGTGCTCCACGTCGCGGATGCAGCCGCCGGCCGCGTCGGTGTCCAGGGACTCCCAGCGCTCGGACTGCGAGAAGGCGCTGGCGGAGCGGACGCAGCCGGGGGCGGCGTGGAACAGCTCGACGGCCTCGGGGGACGGGGAGCCGCCGCGGATGTCCCAGGTCTTGAGCCATTCGGCCAGGGAGTCGGAGTGGACGGTGCGGACGTCCTCGTTGAGCAGGCCCGCGCGGTACAGCTCGCCCAGGATGGCGGGGATGCCGCCGGCCCGGTGGACGTCCTCCATGTAGTACGAGCCGTTGGGCGCGACCTTGGACAGGCACGGCACGCGGCGCGAGATGGCGTCGATGTCGGTCAGCCCGAAGTCCAGCCCGGCCTCCTGGGCGGCGGCGAGCAGGTGCAGGATCGTGTTGGTGGAGCCGCCCATGGCGATGTCGAGGGCCATGGCGTTCTCGAAGGCGGCGCGGGAGCCGATGGCGCGCGGCAGGACGGTCGCGTCGTCCTGCTCGTAGTGGCGCCTGGTGATCTCCACCACCGTGCGGCCGGCGTTCTCGTACAGCGCCCGGCGGGCGGTGTGGGTGGCCAGCACCGAGCCGTTGCCGGGCAGGGAGAGGCCGATGGCCTCGGTGAGGCAGTTCATCGAGTTGGCGGTGAACATGCCCGAGCAGGAGCCGCAGGTGGGGCAGGCGTTCTCCTCGATGAGGGCCATGTCCTCGTCCGAGACGGCGTCGTTGGCCGAGTCGGCGATGGCGCTGATCAGGTCGAGCTTGCGGACCGTGCCGTCGACGAGGGTGGCGCGGCCGGACTCCATCGGCCCGCCGGAGACGAAGACCGTGGGGATGTTCAGGCGCATCGCGGCCATCAGCATGCCCGGGGTGATCTTGTCGCAGTTGGAGATGCAGATCAGGGCGTCGGCGCAGTGGGCCTCGACCATGTACTCCACGGAGTCCGCGATCAGGTCGCGGGAGGGCAGGGAGTAGAGCATGCCGCCGTGGCCCATGGCGATGCCGTCGTCCACGGCGATGGTGTTGAACTCGCGCGGGACGCCGCCCGCCTCCTTGATCGCCTCGCTGACGATCCGGCCGACCGGCTGGAGGTGGGTGTGCCCGGGCACGAACTCGGTGAAGCTGTTGGCCACCGCGATGATCGGCTTGCCGAAGTCCTCGCGCGCTACGCCGGCGGCCCGCAGGAGGGCGCGGGCGCCCGCCATGTTGCGGCCGTGGGTGACGGTGCGGGACCTCAGCTGGGGCATGGTGCTCCACTCCTTCGTGAACCGTGGGAAGACCGTCGGGCGCGGCCTTCGGGCCATGGCTGACGAGCGTACGCCTCCCGCTCAAGATCTGGACGAAAAGTCCGGATCGTAAGACATGAGGGGCGCTGGATTCACCCTCCGCGCGGTTGTTCGCCGAGGGGTGCGGCGGGTCCGGAGGGGCCGGTCAGATGGTGCTGGACGGCCGGCGCGAGGCGGGCGACCAGGTCCTCGGGCTCCGCGGAGGCCAGCGGCTCGATCCCCAGGACGTACCGCATGATCGCCACGCCCACCATCTGCGCGCCGGCCAGCTCCACCCGCAGCTCCCGGTCCGGGGCGTCCAGACGGCGCGCCACCCGGGCCATCAGCTGCCGCGTCACCATGCCCCGGAAGATCCGGGCGGCGGTCTCGTTGCTGAGCGCCGAGCGGACGACGGCCAGCAGCGGCGCACGGCTGGCCGGGTTCTCCCAGACGCCCAGGAAGAAGCGGACCAGCTCCTCGCCCAGGCCCTCCGGGCCGCGGGGGGCGAGACGGCCCAGCCCCTCGGCGGCGGGGGCGAAGGAGACCTCGGCGGCGGCCTCGAAGACCTGCTCCTTGGTCCCGAAGTAGTGGTGGACCAGAGCCGGGTCCACCTCCGCGCCGCGGGCGATGGAGCGGATGGACGCCTTGTCGTAGCCGCGCTCGGCGAACTCCGCCCGGGCCGAGGCCAGGATGCGGTCGCGCGCCGCCTTCCCGGCCCCGGCCCGGTCGGCCGACGCCGGGCGGCCGCGGCGGCGCGCTGGACGCGGGGCGTCCTCCGCGGACCGGGCCGCGCCCTGCGCGGGCCGGGCGCCGGCGTCCCGCCCGCTCACGGGCCGGCCTTCCGGGGCACGGAGGCCAGGTGGCGGCGGGTGAAGGCCAGGGCCTCGGCGAGGTCGGCCTCGCGCTCGGCCGGGGACATCGCGCGGCGGGTGTTGACCTCGACCACCACGTGCCCGTCGAAGCCGCCCGCCGCCAGGTGCTCCAGGACCTCCGCGCACGGCTGGTCGCCGCGCCCGGGGACGAGGTGCTCGTCCTTGGCGGAGGCGGTGCCGTCGGCGATGTGGATGTGCGCCAGGCGGTCGCCCATGCGGTCCACCATCGCCAGGGTGTCGTTGCGGGCGGTGGCGGTGTGGGAGAGGTCGAGGGTGAAGTGGCGGTAGTCGTCCTCGGTCGGGTCCCAGGCGGGGGCGTAGGCGAGCATCTCGCGGTCGCGGTAGCGCCAGGGGTACATGTTCTCCACGGCGAAGCGGACGTCGGTCTCGTCCGCCATCCGCCACACGCCGCGCACGAACTCCCGCGCGTAGGAGCGCTGCCAGCGGAACGGCGGGTGCACCACGACCGTGCTCGCGCCCAGCTTCTCGGCGGCCTCGCGGGACCGCTGGAGCTTGGTCCAGGGGTCCTTGGACCACACGCGCTGGGTGATCAGCAGGCAGGGGGCGTGGACGGCGAGGATCGGGACGCCGTGGAAGTCGGAGAGCCTGCGCAGCGCCTCGACGTCCTGGCTGACCGGGTCGGTCCACACCATGACCTCCACCCCGTCGTAACCCAGGCGTGCGGCGATCTCGAAGGCCGTCGCCGTGGTCTCCGGGTAGACGGAGGCCGTGGAGAGGGCGACCTTCGGTACCGGGAGGGACATCGCTGGATCGGCCACGCACAACAGCCTACGGCGAGCGGGAGGGCGTTACGGAGGGCGTCACGGGGCCTGCGGGGCGGGGTGTGGGGAAGGTCACGGGTTTCCGTTGCCGGACAGGGCGTCCAGCCGGCGCAGGATGACGCCCTCGCGCAGCGCCCAGGGGCAGACCTCCAGCCGCTCCACACCGAACAGGTCCATGGCGCCCTCCGCCACCAGCGCGCCCGCCAGCAGCTGCCTGGCCCGGCCCTCGGAGACGCCGGGGAGGGCGGCGCGTTCGGCGACGGGCATGGAGGCCAGTTTCGGCACCCACTCCTCCAGCGACGCCCGTACCAGCTCGCGCTGGGCGTAGGGGCCCTCGGCTGAGCGGGGGGCGCCCGCCAGCCGGGCGAGCTGTTTGAAGGTCTTGGAGGTGGCGACCACGTGGTCGGGGGCGCTCAGTCTGCTGAAGTCCCCGACGACCCGGGCGATCTCGTGCCGCACATGGCGGCGCAGCGCGCGGACGTCGGCCGGGTCGGGCGGATCGCCGGGCAGCCAGGAGTTGGTGAGGCGGCCGGCGCCCAGCGGCAGCGAGGCGGCGGCGTCGGGCTGCTCGTCGATGCCGTACGCGATCTCCAGCGAGCCGCCGCCGATGTCCAGGACCAGCAGCCGACCGGCCGACCAGCCGAACCAGCGGCGGGCCGCGAGGAAGGTCAGCCGCGCCTCGTCCTCGCCGGAGAGCACCTTCAGCTCCACACCCGTCTCGGCGGCGACCCGCTCCAGCACGTGGTCGGCGTTGGCGGCGTCCCGCACGGCGGAGGTGGCGAACGGCAGCAGGTCCTCCACGCCTTTGTCCTCGGCGACGACCATCGCCTCCCGGACGGTCGCGGAGAGCTTCTCGACGCCCGCCGGGCTTATGGACCCGTCCTCGTCGAGGAGTTCGGCCAGGCGCAGTTCCGCCTTGTGGGAGTAGGCGGGCAGGGGGCGGGCGCCCCGGTGTGCGTCCACCACCAGCAGGTGAACGGTGTTGGAACCCACGTCGAGGACACCGAGTCTCATGGGGAGCCACGCTACTGCGGCCGGACGGTGTCCTGGAGCCCGGCCCGTGGTGCATACCCTGGGTGCGTGGCGAAGACGAAAACGGTGAAGCCGGACAAAGAGGCGAATGCGGGTGGGGAGCGGCGGCGGGCCGCGGGCGAGGAGGTCGAGCTGGACCACGCCCGGATGTGGGTGGAGTTCCCGGACCCGGCGGACGACGAGCAGGTGTTCCGGTGCGACCTGACCTGGCTGACCTCCCGCTGGGGCTGCATCTTCGGCCAGGGGTGCCAGGGCATCAGCGCGGGGCGCGCGAGCGACGGCTGCTGCACGCTGGGCGCGCACTTCTCGGACGAGGACGACGAGAAGCGCGTGGCGGCGCACGTGGCCCGGCTCACGCCCGAGAGCTGGCAGTTCCACGCGGAGGGCGCCTCCGAGCGCGGCTGGGTCGAGGTGAACGAGGACGGTGAGCGCCAGACGCGGCTGCACCGGGGCGCGTGCATCTTCCTCAACCGCCCCGGCTTCCCCGGGGGCATCGGCTGCGCGCTGCACACCATGGCCCTGCGGGAGGGGCGCGAGCCGCTGGAGACCAAGCCGGACGTGTGCTGGCAGCTTCCGGTCCGGCGGACGTTCGAGTGGGTGGAGCTGCCGGACGGCGAGCAGCGGCTGTACGTGTCGATCGGCGAGTACGACCGCCGCGGCTGGGGGCCGGGCGGGCACGACCTGCACTGGTGGTGCACCGGCGCGCCGTCGGCGCACGGGGCCGGTGAGCCGGTGTACGTCTCGTACCGGCCGGAGCTGACGGAGCTGATGGGCCCGGCCGGGTACGCGCGGCTGGCCGAGCTGTGCGAGGAGCGGCTGGCGGCGGAGCTGCCCATGGTGGCCCCGCACCCGGCGGACGGGCCCGCGGGCGGCGTCGCGGCGGGTGCCGCGGGGCCTCCGGCGGGCCGTAACGAGCCGGGGCACGCGGAGCCGGGGCACACGATGCCCGGGTGAGCGGCGCCCGGGTGCACGCCGCCCGGCGGCGCCGGCCCGGCCGCTAGTCCGGCTGCCCCGCCGGGGGCGGTGAGGGCTCCGGCGGGGGTGTGCTCGACGGCGGCTCGGGGGCCGGTTCGGGCGCGGGCGGCTCGGAGGGCTCCGGCTCCGGGGGCTCGGAGGGGCGCGGTTCGGCGGGCGCCTCGGCGCCGTGCCCCTGGAGGGTGATCACCGCCTTCGCCGGGGCGATCGAGATGCGCGCGGTCCACGCGCCCGCCGGCTCCCGCAACCGGTCGACGGTGACGGCGAAGGCGGCGGACTCGCCGGGCCGCAGCGTCCCGTGCGTACGGTCCAGCCGCAGCCAGGAGGCGTCCGCCGAGGCCGTCCAGCGGACCGGGGAGCCGCCGGAGGCGGTGAGGGTGACGACGGTGGCGTCCCCGGACGGCTGGGCCTCGACCGTCAGCCGGCCCGGTCCCGTGCCGTCCTCCCCGCGCGGCGGGCCCTCCCCGTCCGCGCCGTCCGGGCGGTCCGTGCCGGAGGACGGGGCGCCCCGCCCTTCCGCACCGTCCGTGCCGGTCACGTCGATACGGAGGCCGGACCCGTCGCGGGAGGCTCCGGCGCCCCCCGCCCGGCCCCCGTCGCCCCGGGGGCCGCCGTACAGGCCGCCCGGATCCCGGCGCTCGGACGCCGAGACGGGGGCGCCGCCCGGGCCGCCGTCCGCCAGCGGCGCGCCGCGGTACGCGGCCCACAGCGCCAGCAGCGGCGCGGCGACGACGGTGGCGACGACCGTGGTGGTCACCGCGCGGCTTCGCAGCCGGTCGAAGCGCTCGGCGCGGTCCCGGGTGGTGACGGGGAAGCCGCGCCGGTCGAAACGCGGGGTGTGCTGGGCCCGCGCGCGCTGCGCGGCGAGCATCGCGGCGTGCACCTCCGCGCGCGGTGCGGGCAGCACGGTGAGCGCGCCGACGTCCGCGGGGGCGGTGCCCGGCCAGGGGCCGCCCGCCAGCACCCGTTCGGCGGTGCGGCGGCACTCGGGGCACTCGTCCACGTGCCGCACCAGCTCCCGGCGGAGCGCGCTGCCCAGCAGCACCTCCCGGTCCCCGGCGAGCCGGGCGACGGCCGGACAGCCGCCCCGGTCGACGACGGCGAGCGCGGTGCGGGTGCGCTCCACCTCGCAGGCGGCGCTGGACAGCAGCAGCTCCGTGCCGTCGTGGTCCGTGCCCAGGACGGCCGCGACCTCGTGGACCGGCAGATGGTGGCGTACTGCCAGCTCCAGGGCCTCGCGCTGCTCGGGGCCGGTGCCGGCGGCCTCCGGCCAGGCCAGCGCGGCCAGCTCGCGGCGGCGCGCGGTGGCCAGGGGGCCGGGGAGCTCCGGGGGCTCGGGGCGGACGCCCTGCCGCTCGGCCAGGAGCCGCAGGCAGGACCAGCGGGCCAGCGCGTACAGCCAGGGCCGGTGCAGCGCCGTGTCGGCGGGGGTGCGGCCGCGGCGGCGCTGCCGCTCGGCGACGGCCAGGGCCTCGCCGAGGACGGAGATGGCCGCCTCGTGCTCGCACATGACGGACAGGCAGTAGGTGAACAGCCCGTCCAGATGGTCCCGGTAGGGATCGACGGGCGCCGGCGGCCGGGCCGCGGCGCGGTGCGTGCCACGGTGCGCCCGGTGTACGCCGGTGGTGTGCGTGGGGTGCTCGCGCCGAGTGCTCATCACCCAGCCGACCGTAGGCGGAAGGCCGGGCATCGCTGGTGATGCTTGCACGGGTTTAACCCTTACGGGTGACGATCTGCGGTAAAACGCACAAACGCTCAGTGGTGGGCGGCAGGGGGTTGCGCGAGGGCGCACGGGGACCGGGCCCGTGCGGCGTCCGCCCCACCGGTCCGCCGCGCCCGTCCGCCCGGTCCCGCCGCCCGGTCCGCCCCGCGCCCGCCGGGGCCCGGTTGTCAGAGGCTCCGGCTACCGTGAGGCCCATGGCTGCCCGCAAGTCGTCCGCCAAGGACCGCCCCGCCTACCGCTGCACCGAGTGCGGCTACACCACCGCCAAGTGGCTCGGCCGCTGCCCGGAGTGCCACGCCTGGGGCACCGTCGAGGAGACCGGCGGCACCCCGGCCGTCCGCACCACCGCGCCCGGCCGGGTCTCGTCCCCCGCGCTGCCCATCGGCCAGGTGAACGGGCAGGTGGCCACCGCGCGCAGCACGGGCGTGCCCGAGCTGGACAGGGTGCTGGGCGGCGGTCTGGTGCCGGGCGCGGTGGTGCTGCTGGCGGGCGAGCCCGGAGTGGGCAAGTCCACGCTCCTGCTGGACGTCGCGGCCAAGGCGGCCGACGCCGACCGCCGCACGCTCTACGTCACCGGCGAGGAGTCGGCCGGGCAGGTGCGGCTGCGGGCGGACCGGATCGGGGCGATAAGCGACCACCTGTACCTGGCGGCCGAGACGGACCTGTCGGCCGTCCTGGGCCATCTGGACGAGGTGAAGCCCTCGCTGCTCGTCCTGGACTCGGTGCAGACGGTCGCCTCCCCCGAGATCGACGGCGCGCCCGGCGGCATGGCCCAGGTGCGGGAGGTGGCCGGGGCGCTGATCCGGGCCTCCAAGGAGCGCGGGATGTCCACGCTGCTGGTGGGCCACGTCACCAAGGACGGTGCCATCGCCGGTCCGCGCCTGCTGGAGCACCTGGTGGACGTGGTCCTGCAGTTCGAGGGCGACCGGCACGCCCGGCTGCGGCTGGTGCGCGGTGTGAAGAACCGCTACGGCGCCACCGACGAGGTGGGCTGCTTCGAGCTGCACGACGAGGGCATCACCGGTCTGGCCGACCCGTCGGGCCTCTTCCTCACCCGCCGGGACGAGCCCGTGCCCGGCACCTGTCTGACCGTCACCCTGGAGGGCCGCCGCCCGCTGGTGGCCGAGGTGCAGTCGCTGACGGTGGACTCCCAGATCCCCTCCCCCCGGCGCACCACGTCCGGGCTGGAGACCTCGCGCGTGTCGATGATGCTGGCCGTGCTGGAGCAGCGGGGCCGGATCAACGCGCTGGGCAAGCGGGACGTCTACACCGCCACCGTCGGCGGGGTGCGGCTGTCGGAGCCCGCGGCCGACCTGGCGATGGCGCTCGCGCTGGCCAGCGCCGCCAGCGACACCCCGCTCCCGAAGAATCTGGTGGCCATCGGCGAGGTGGGGCTGGCCGGCGAGGTCAGGCGGGTGACGGGCGTGCAGCGCCGGCTGGCGGAGGCCGCGCGGCTGGGCTTCACCCACGCTCTGGTGCCCACCGATCCGGGCAGGGTGCCGGCGGGGATGCGGGTGCGGGAGGTGGCTGACATAGGGGAGGCGCTGCGGGTCCTGCCCGCCCGGCCGGCGCGGTCGGAGCGGTCGGAGCGGTCCGGCCGCGACGGGCCCGAACAGCCCGGCCGCGACGGGTCCGACCGGAGCACGCCACACGAGGGCCGGAGCCGCCGGTAGACTTTGCCCTGGTCTCGCCCGTACGTACGCACGACCCGAAGGAGTGCCGTGGCAGCCAACGACCGGGCAGCAACCGGCGCCGACGGCCTGTTGCGCGCCTCACTGAGCGCGGTCGCGCCTGGTACGGCCCTGCGCGACGGCCTGGAGCGCGTCCTGCGGGGGAACACCGGCGGGCTCATCGTCCTGGGCATGGACAAGACCGTCGAGGCGCTGTGCTCCGGCGGTTTCGTGCTGGACGTGGAGTTCAGCGCGACGCGGCTGCGCGAGCTGTGCAAGCTGGACGGCGCGCTGATCCTCGACAGGGACATCACCAAGATCGTGCGGGCGGGCGTGCAGCTCGTGCCGGACGCCTCGATCCCCACGGAGGAGACGGGCACCCGGCACCGCACCGCGCAGCGGGTGTCGATCCAGACCGGTTTCCCGGTGGTGTCGGTGAGCCAGTCGATGCGGCTGATCGCGCTGTACGTGGACGGCCAGCGGCGCGTGCTGGAGGACTCGGCGGCGATCCTGTCCCGGGCCAACCAGGCGCTGGCGACGCTGGAGCGGTACAAGCTTCGCCTGGACGAGGTGGCGGGCACGCTCTCCGCGCTGGAGATCGAGGACCTGGTGACGGTCCGGGACGTCTCCGCGGTGTCGCAGCGCCTGGAGATGGTGCGGCGGATCGCCACGGAGATCGCCGAGTACGTGGTGGAACTGGGCACGGACGGGCGGCTGCTCTCCCTCCAGCTCGACGAGCTGATCGCGGGTGTGGAGCCCGAACGCGAGCTGGTCGCCCGCGACTACGTGCCCGAGCCGACCGCCAAGCGGTCCCGCACCGTCACCGAGGCGCTGACCGAGCTGGACCGGCTGACCCACACCGAGCTGCTCGAACTGCCCACGGTGGCCAAGGCGTTGGGGTACAGCGGATCGCCGGAGACACTGGACTCGGCCGTCTCGCCGCGCGGCTACCGCCTGCTGGCGAAGGTGCCCCGGCTGCCGAACACCGTGATCGAGCGGCTGGTCGAGCACTTCGGCGGACTGCAGAAGCTGCTGGCCGCGAGCGTGGACGACCTGCAGACCGTCGACGGGGTGGGCGAGGCGCGGGCCAGGTCGGTCCGCGAGGGCCTGTCGCGGCTGGCGGAGTCGTCGATCCTGGAGCGGTACGTCTGACGCGTACGCCCGGCCTCCGGGCGGCACGGCGGCCCTGGTCCGCCCGGCCCTGTTCAGCCCGGCCCGGCTCTCTCCGGCTCCGTCCGGCCCCCTTCGGCCCCCTCGGTCAGCGGCGCGGGCGGCTCAGTCCTTGGTGAGGACGAACGAGGTGCGCAACTTCTCCAGGCCCTCCACCTCGGCCTCGACCAGATAGGTACCGGCCTTCGCCCGGGCGCCCGGCGTGCCGCACTCGGGAGTGCTGTGCCTGCGGTCCCACTCCAGGGTGCGCACGGCCGTACCGCCCGCCGGGACCTTGTAGAGGGCCGAGCGGGCGCCCTTCGGGCAGTGCTCGGACTTCCAGACCTTCTCGTCGCCGTCCTCGGTCTCGATGATGGTGAAGGCCGTGGCGCCGGTGCCGAAGTCGACCTTGCAGGCGCCGCCGCCCCCGTTCCGCACGGTCAGCCGGAAGACGGGCTCCTCGCCGGGCGCGTAACGGTTCTTCTCGCTGCGCAGCGTCACCTCGACCGAGCCGGGGCGGCAGTCGGGGAGGGTAGAGTCGGCCGGCACGGCCTCGACCCCGCCCGAGGCGGCGCCGGCGGGGCCGCCGCCCGCTCCTCCGGCGCCCGAACCGCCCGAACCGGAACCGGAACCGTTCGCGCCGCCTTCGCCCTCGCCGTCCGCGCCCCCGCCGCCGGACCCGGTGCCGGCGGACCCTGCCGTGTCGCCGCCGGTGCCGTCCGCGTCTCCCGACCCGCCCGGTCCACCCGAGCCGCCGGTGCCGCCGTCGGACTCCTCGCGCCCGCCGGGGCGTTCGCTGATCAGGGACTCGGAGGAGGACGGCCCGGGGGTGATGGTGCCCGGCACCTCGCTGCCGCCCTGCTTCCCGCCCTGGTCGCTCCCGCCGTCGCCGCCCGGCCCTCCGGACCTGACGGCCCATATGACGAGCAGTGCCAGGACCAGCAGGAGCGCAAGCACGACCGCCCTTCGCCTCCAGTAGATGGAAGAGGGAAGGGGCCCAACCGGATTGCGCAGAGATCCCACGCGCAAACCTTACGAGACATCAAGTGCCCCGTACGGTCTTACCCGCCGCGCAGGAGGTCAACTTTTATGATGAACGGTCCTGCGGGGCCGACGATCGTCGGGGGCGACGCCCGGTGATCGCAGAAGGTGATCGACCGGTTTCCTTCCGTACCGTTCACACATGAGCAGTGATCTCCGAAGCGAAGCCCCCGGCACACCAGTGGACGGCTCCCGGGACGGCCTCCACAGCGAGCTCTACCGGGGCGTCACCGATTTCGCCCGCGACACCCCCGGCTGGGCGCACTCGCTCGCCGAGTACGGCACCGAGGGCGGGCTGCTGGTCCTCCTCGCGCTGCTGGCGGCGGCGTGCTGGCGGGTCCGGCGTGCCGAGCCGGGGGTTCTGGCGCGGGCCCTGCTGGGCGGGGCGGCGGTGGCGGTGGCGTACGGCGCCAGCGAGGCCGTCAAGCTGACCGTGCGGGAGGAGCGGCCGTGCCGTGCCGTGGCGGGCGCACCGGCCCCGATCGCGCCCTGCCCGGAGCCGGGCGACTGGTCCTTCCCCAGCAACCACGCCACCATCGCCGCCGCCGCGGCGGTGGCCGTCGTACTGGCCTGGCGGGCGACGGCCTGGCTGGTGCTGCCGCTGGCGGCGCTGACGGCTTTCTCCCGGGTGTTCATCGGGGTGCACTACCCGCACGACGTGGCGGCGGGCGCACTGCTGGGCGCGGCCGCGGTACTGCTGGTGACCCGGTCGGCGGCCGGGCCCGCGACCGTGCTGACGGACCGGGTGCGGGCCGGGCTCGGACGCGCCGGCCCCGCCTCGTAGGCGATGGCCGCCGGCGGTCCGCGCTCCCACCGGAAGCCGGATATCGCTCCCCTCGGATGAAAGGGGCACATCGGGACGGGTGGTGCCTGCCGCCCATCGGCGCGGGCCGCTTCGCTGCCGCGCTCCTCCGTGTCAGGATCGGAGACGCCATGACTGCGACCACATCCGAGCACAGCGCCACCGGTCTGACCGCGACCGGCTTCCGTCCCCCCGAGTCCCCCGCCCCCTCCGACCTCCACGGACCGGTCATCGACTGGTTCGGCGAGCACGCCCGCGACCTGCCCTGGCGCCGCCCCGAGGCGGGCGCCTGGGGTGTGATGGTCAGCGAGTTCATGCTCCAGCAGACGCCTGTCAGCCGGGTGCTGCCCGTGTACGAGCAGTGGCTCGCCCGCTGGCCCCGCCCCGCCGACCTGGCCGCCGAGCCGCCCGGCGAGGCGGTGCGCGCCTGGGGCCGGCTGGGCTATCCGCGCCGGGCCCTGCGGCTGCACGGCGCCGCCGCCGCCATAACGGAACGGCACGGCGGCGACGTGCCCAAGGAGCACGCACAGCTCCTGGCCCTGCCGGGGGTGGGCGAGTACACGGCGGCGGCCGTGGCCTCCTTCGCCTACGGGCAGCGGCACGCGGTGCTGGACACCAACGTCCGGCGGGTCTTCGCCCGCGCGTTCGGCGGCCGCGAGTTCCCGCCGACCGCCACCACCGCCGCCGAGCGCAGACTCGCCCGGGCCGTCCTGCCCGAGGAGGACGCGACGGCGGCACGGTGGGCGGCGGCCACGATGGAGCTGGGCGCCCTGGTGTGCACGGCCCGCAAGCCGGACTGCGAGAACTGCCCGATCATGGACCTGTGCGCCTGGCGCCGCGCCGGTTCGCCGGCGCACGACGGTCCGCCGCGCCGCGGCCAGAGCTACGCGGGCACCGACCGCCAGGTGCGCGGCAGGCTGCTGGCCGTGCTGCGCGACGCGGTGGGGCCGGTGCCGCAGGCGACGCTGGACGCGGTGTGGGACGAGCCGGTCCAGCGGGCGCGCGCGCTGGACGGGCTGGTCGCGGACGGGCTGGTCGAGCCGCTGGAGAACGGCGTCTACCGGCTGCCCCAGGGCCGCAGCCCGGCCATGTGAGGCGGGGTGCGGCGGACCGCCGTGCGCGGGCGGGCCGCCGCACCCCGCACACGCTCCCCGCCGTGCCCGTACCCGCCGCCGTTCCGGCGGCTCCGCGATCCCTCCGGGCCCGCCCGCACCCGCGGCGGGACCGACGGGGCGGAGCACCGGCCGGCGGGCGCGGGTCAGTCGCAGACCTCCGACCACTCCCGGCTCAGGACCGGCCCGCTCCCGCGCTCCTCGGCCAGCGAGTACCGGTTGCCGGACTCGTCGCGGAAGACCGCCTCGGTGCCGTGCGGTCCCTCGCGCGGCTCCTGGAGGAACTCCACGCCCCGCTCCACCAGCCACTCGTACGCGGAGCGGCAGTCGTCCGTCCGCAGTACGCCCGCTCCCAGGATCCCCTTGCGGACCAGCCCGGCCAGCGCCCGGGCCGAACCGGAGTCGATGCCGGGGCCGTCCGTCGGCACCAGCGTCAGCCCGACGTCCGGCTGGTCCTTGGCCCCGACGGTGATCCGGCGCGTTCCGCCCTCGGTGACGTCGCCGCGCACCTCGAAGCCGAGCTTCTCGGTGAAGAACCTCAGGTCCCGCTCCTGGTCGGTGGACCAGACGGTGGCTGCGGCCAGACCCTTGATCATGGTGCCTCCCATGGTCGCGGACGTGCGGTCCCACCGTGGGCAGCGCGCCCACCGGCCCGTCCCTCCAGGATCGCGCCGTGCGCGGCGGTCCGTCCACAGTGCGGCGCGGCACGGGGCCGTCGGGGGCCGGACGGAAAGCCCGCGCGGGATCCCCGCGCCCGTGTTGCCGCCGTGCGGCTCGGCGATGCCGTGCGCCGCTCCCGCCGGCCGGCGGGAGCGCCTCACACGTCCTTACGCCTCACGCCTCCTTGGAGAGGTTCGGGCCGCCGCCCGCCGCCGACTCCACCGGAGGTGCGTCGGGCAGGGCCGACTTCTCCTCGCCGCGGAAGGTGAACTTCTTCGCCTCGCCCTCGCCCTCGGTGTCGACGACCACGATGTGACCGGGGCGCAGCTCGCCGAAGAGGATCTTCTCCGACAGCACGTCCTCGATCTCCCGCTGGATCGTCCGGCGCAGCGGCCGGGCGCCCAGGACGGGGTCGTAGCCCTTCTTGGCGAGCAGCTTCTTGGCGTCCCCGCTGAGCTCGATGCCCATGTCGCGGTCCTTGAGCCGCTCGTCCACCTTGGCGACCATCAGGTCGACGATCCGGATGATGTCTTCCTCGGTGAGCTGGTGGAAGACGACGGTGTCGTCGACGCGGTTGAGGAACTCGGGCCGGAAGTGCTGCTTGAGCTCCTCGTTGACCTTGGCCTTCATCCGCTCGTAGCCGGTCTTGACGTCGCCCTGGGCGGCGAAGCCCAAGTTGAAGCCCTTGGAGATGTCCCGGGTGCCGAGGTTGGTCGTCATGATGATGACGGTGTTCTTGAAGTCCACGACCCGGCCCTGGGAGTCGGTCAGACGACCGTCCTCCAGGATCTGCAGCAGCGAGTTGAAGATGTCCGGGTGTGCCTTCTCGACCTCGTCGAACAGGACGACCGAGAACGGCTTGCGGCGCACCTTCTCCGTGAGCTGGCCGCCCTCCTCGTACCCCACGTAGCCGGGGGGCGAGCCGAAGAGCCGCGAGACGGTGTGCTTCTCGCTGAACTCCGACATGTCGAGGGAGATCAGGGCGTCCTCGTCGCCGAAGAGGAACTCCGCCAGCGTCTTGGACAGCTCGGTCTTACCGACACCGGACGGGCCGGCGAAGATGAACGAGCCACCGGGGCGCTTGGGGTCCTTCAGACCGGCCCGCGTACGGCGGATGGCCTGGGACAGCGCCTTGATGGCGTCCTCCTGCCCGATGACGCGCTTGTGCAGCTCGTCCTCCATGCGGAGCAGGCGCGAGGACTCCTCCTCGGTGAGCTTGAAGACCGGGATGCCCGTGGCCGTGGCCAGGACCTCGGCGATCAGCTCCTCGTCCACCTCGGCGACGACGTCCATGTCGCCGGCCTTCCACTCCTTCTCCCGCTTGGCCTTGGCAGCCAGGAGCTGCTTCTCGGTGTCGCGGAGGGAGGCCGCCTTCTCGAAGTCCTGCGAGTCGATCGCGGACTCCTTCTCCCGGCGCACGTTCGCGATCTTCTCGTCGAACTCGCGCAGGTCCGGCGGTGCGGTCATGCGGCGGATGCGCATCCGCGAGCCGGCCTCGTCGATCAGGTCGATCGCCTTGTCCGGCAGGAAGCGGTCCGAGATGTAGCGGTCGGCGAGCTGCGCGGCGGCCACCAGGGCGGCGTCCGTGATGGACACCCGGTGGTGCGCCTCGTAGCGGTCGCGCAGACCCTTGAGGATCTCGATGGTGTGCGGCAGCGACGGCTCGGCGACCTGGATGGGCTGGAAGCGGCGCTCCAGGGCCGCGTCCTTCTCCAGGTGCTTGCGGTACTCGTCCAGCGTCGTCGCGCCGATGGTCTGGAGTTCCCCGCGGGCCAGCATCGGCTTGAGGATGCTGGCGGCGTCGATCGCGCCCTCGGCGGCGCCCGCACCCACCAGGGTGTGGAGCTCGTCGATGAACAGGATGATGTCGCCGCGGGTGCGGATCTCCTTGAGGACCTTCTTCAGGCGCTCCTCGAAGTCACCGCGGTAGCGGGACCCGGCGACCAGGGCGCCCAGGTCCAGCGTGTACAGGTGCTTGTCCTTGAGCGTCTCGGGCACCTCGCCCTTGACGATGGCCTGGGCCAGGCCCTCGACGACCGCCGTCTTGCCGACGCCGGGCTCGCCGATGAGGACCGGGTTGTTCTTGGTGCGGCGGGACAGCACCTGCATGACCCGCTCGATCTCCTTCTCGCGCCCGATGACCGGGTCGAGCTTGGACTCGCGGGCCGCCTGGGTGAGGTTGCGGCCGAACTGGTCCAGCACCAGGGAGGTCGAGGGGGTGCCCTCGGCGGGGCCGCCCGCGGTGGCCGCCTCCTTGCCCCCGGAGTAGCCGGAGAGCAGCTGGATGACCTGCTGCCGCACCCGGTTGAGATCGGCGCCGAGCTTGACGAGGACCTGGGCGGCGACGCCCTCGCCCTCGCGGATCAGGCCGAGCAGGATGTGCTCGGTGCCGATGTAGTTGTGGCCGAGCTGAAGGGCCTCGCGGAGCGACAGCTCCAGGACCTTCTTGGCACGGGGGGTGAAGGGGATGTGGCCGGACGGGGCCTGCTGGCCCTGGCCGATGATCTCCTCCACCTGCTGGCGGACCGCCTCGAGCGAAATCCCGAGGCTCTCCAGTGCCTTAGCGGCGACACCCTCACCCTCGTGGATCAGGCCCAGGAGGATGTGCTCGGTGCCGATGTAGTTGTGGTTGAGCATCCGGGCTTCTTCCTGAGCCAGGACGACAACCCGCCGCGCGCGGTCGGTGAACCTCTCGAACATCGTTAATCGCTCCTCAGAGCGGTCAGGCAGTAAGGGGTCGGTCCCCTCCCTGTCCTTCCGCAGCTTAGTCCCGCAAGCGGGGACCGCTCATTCCAACTGCCGACACCCGTCCGGATCGCTCCCGCGCTGGCGGGGAGGAGAGCCCGTTACCTCTCGCCCTCGTCCCGAACAGCCGACAACAGTTCCAACCCGATGGTGCGAGACGATGTTCCCGCAGGCCAGACATATCCGCCCGCTTCCACTACGCCGACGGCGAACGCTCCTGGGCCGCCACGTCCGTCCACCGCTCCATCGCCGGTGCCGCACCCCCGTTCCACGTGGGATTTCTTCACCGACTTCTTACCCCGGGACACCGACAGTCCATGCCGGGCAGGGCGGGGGCATCCGCTACTGGCGAACACTCTTGCGTGACGCACGGCACCTTCCCCACCCGCTCGACGGGCACTCGGAGTAGCGGTGCGCGACCCTCTGTGAACGGAGCGCGGGCCGGTGGCCGTTCCGCGCACGGCGCATGTGACGTACGCGACCGACGCACGCGGCGCACACGGGGCGCCCCGGAACACCCGGCCGCCCCGGCCGCAGACGTCCCCGGGGAGGCCGCGGCACGGCTGCGGCCTCCCGGACGGGGCGCGAGGCGGATCCCGCCGGTCCGGTGAGCGCGGCGGCGACGGAGCGCTCACCGCACACTGCTCGCCCGCGCGCCTCAGGCGTTCGCCTTCTCGTAGGCCTCGCGGATGTTGGCGGGGACGCGGCCGCGGTCGTTGACCTCGTAACCGTTCTCCTTCGCCCATGCGCGGATCTTCGCGGTGTCCTGGCTCGCGCCGCCGGCGGACGGGCGGGACTTTCCGCGAGCCGAACGGCCACCGGTGCGACGACCGTTCTTGACGTAAGGCTCCAGCAGATCGCGGAGCTTGTCCGCGTTGGCGGTGGTGAGGTCGATCTCGTAGGTCTTGCCGTCGAGAGCGAACGTCACGGTCTCGTCGGCCTCACCGCCGTCGATGTCGTCGACAAGAAGGACCTGAACCTTCTGCGCCACCGGTTACTCCCATTCGTCGTGTGTGGTCAGTCACCGAAAACCGATTACTGATACTGACGACGAAAGCAAACCGCTTTTCCCGGGAAAACACAAACCCTCGGGGAACATTGCCGGGCCGGTCCGGCCGGATTGGAGGGATCTTTCGGACATAGGGCGCACGGCGTGGGCGCCTCATAGGTGCAGCAGCATCCGAGTGTTGCCCAAGGTGTTGGGTTTCACTCGTTCGAGCCCCAGGAACTCGGCCACACCTTCGTCATAGGAACGCAGCAGCTCGCTGTAGACATCCCCGTCCACCGGTGTCTCGCCGATCTCGGTGAAGCCGTGCCGGGCGAAGAAGTCCACTTCGAAGGTGAGGCAGAAAATGCGCCGGACTCCCAGCCAGCGTGCGGTCTGCAGCAACTTCTCCAGCACCAGGTGTCCCACTCCCGTGCCCCTGAGCGCGGGGTCGACCGCGAGCGTGCGGACCTCGGCCAGGTCCTCCCACATCACGTGGAGGGCCCCGCAGGCGACGACCTCGCCGTCGTGGTCGCGTTCGGCGACCCAGAACTCCTGGATGTCCTCGTAAAGCGTCACCGTCGCTTTGTCGAGGAGGATGCGGTCGCGCGCGTAGGCGTCGATGAGACGGCGCACGGTGCGCACATCGCTTGTTCTCGCCCTGCGGACGGTGACCTCGCTTACGGGGCTTGCGGGGCTTACGCGACTTACGGCTTCTGGCATGTCGGGGACGCTATCGCTCCGGAGAACCGGGGCTCTCGGCGGGGGCGCCGGGGTGCGTGTCGTCGAGATGTGCGACGCGCAAGGCGTCCCGCAGTGCCTCCGTCTGTTCCGGCGACATCATCCCGAAGAAGGCCACCAGTGCCGCCGCGGGGTTGTCGCTCGCCGCCCAGGCTTCGTTCATGAGTGCCGCGGAGTAGGCGGCCCGGGTGGAGACGGCCTCATATCGATAGGCCCGGCCTTCGCGCTCTCGCCGCAGCCATCCCTTCTCCCGCAGGTTGTCCATTACGGTCATGACGGTGGTGTAGGCGATCGGCCGTTCACGCCTGAGGTCGTCGAGCACTTCTCTCACCGTGACCGGGCGGTTCCACTGCCATACCCGCGTCATCACCGCGTCTTCCAGCTCTCCCAGTGGCCGAGGCACACCAAGAACGATAGCCGCATATGAACGGTATTGAGCGCTTTGTTTTGGCCGGATGGTAAACAAAGAGGAGCGCACACCGGGGAGATGAACCTCCCGGCGCGCGCTCCCGCGCCGCCGCGGCATCCGCCGTCCGGCGGTACACGCCGCCGGTGCGGGCCGCTAGGCCCTGGGCGCGCCGTCGGCCGATGACGCGCCGCGCGCGGCCTCGGCACGCGCCAGGGCGCCGTCCACCGCGGCGTCCTCCTTGGACTTGTTGGCACCGCCCTGGCTCTTGACGATCGTCACGATGAGGGCGGTGAAGGCCACGGCCATCACCACGGACGGGGTGAGTGCGGCGATGTACTCCATGCCGGATCAGCCTCCTTGGATACCGGACCTCCAGCGTACCGGCGGCTCCGCCGGACCCCCGGCGGGGGCCCGGCCGCGCGTCAGGCCGGCAGCGCCCGGCGGCACGCCGGGTACGGGCCGCGGGGCGGGAAGACCTCGGCCGGGGTGGGGACCGGGCGCGGCACGGCCATCGGCCGGGCACGGCCCGGGGGCTCGGGGCCGCGGCCCGGGGACCCGGCGGCACGGGAGCGCTCCGAGGACGCCGCCAGCCGTTCGCAGCGCCGCAGCAGCCCGGCGCGGCGCTCCCCCTCCGCCTCGCCGGACCCGTGGCCGCACAGCTCGCGCAGCACCCTCAGATCCTCCGTGCGCGGCGTACAGCCCAGCGCGACGGCCTCCTCCAGCCGCGCGAGGTACCCCGGGGCCGAGCCCGGCAGCGCGGCGCGGTAGCGGTCCAGGTCCGCCCGCAGGAAGGCCCTCAGCCGGTCCGCCTCACGGCTCGCCTCGTCCAGTGCGTCGGCCAGCCACAGACACGCGCGCACCGCCTCGGCACGCTCCTCCTCCGGCCCCTGCGGCCGCCGCCCGCCGGCGCGCGGGGACGGCCGGGCGCGGGCGGGCTGGAGGACGAGGGCGAGGGCGCTGCGCAGGACGCGCAGCTCGTCCGGGCTGAGGACCATGGCGCCTCGGGAACCGTAGGGCGTGGGCATACGGTGACATTACGACAGAAGTCGGCAAAGCCGACATACCACCACATCACTGTGTCCCGGCCCGTGTTCGGTCCCGCGCCCGGCCCGTTCCCCCGCCCGCTCCCTGCCCCCGTCCCCGGCCCCGCGCTCAGCCCCGCGCCATGTTCCGCTCGTAGACCAGGCGCAGCCCGATCAGCGTCAGCCACGGCTCGTGCTCGTCGATCTCCGTCGCCTCGCCCAGCACCATCGGGGCCAGGCCTCCGGTGGCGATGACGGTCACGTCGTCCGGATCGTCGGCCAGTTCGCGGGCCATCCGCTCCACCACGCCGTCCACCTGTCCGGCGAAGCCGTAGAGGATGCCGGACTGCATCGCCTCGACGGTGTTCTTGCCGATGACGCTGCGCGGCCTGGCCAGCTCGATCTTGCGCAGCTGCGCGCCGCGCACGCCGAGCGCCTCGACGGAGATCTCGATGCCCGGGGCGATGACGCCGCCGGTGTACTCCCCCCGCGCGGAGACCGCGTCGAAGGTGGTGGCCGTGCCGAAGTCCACGACGATGCTCGGGCCGCCGTACAGCTCGACAGCCGCCACCGCGTTGATGATCCGGTCCGCGCCGACCTCCTTGGGGTTGTCCATCAGGATGGGCACCCCGGTCTTGACGCCCGGCTCGACGAGGACGGAGGGGATGTCGCCGTAGTGGCGGCGCGTCACCTCGCGCAGCTCGTGCAGGACGGAGGGGACGGTGGAGCAGATGCAGATGCCGTCGACACCGTCGCCCAGGTCCTCGCCGAGCAGCGGATGCATGCCCATCAGGCCCTGGAGGAGGACGGCCCACTCGTCGGCGGTGCGGCGGGGGTCGGTGGAGATCCGCCAGTGCTCGACGATCTCGTCGCCGTCGAACAGGCCGAGGACGGTGTGGGTGTTGCCGACGTCGATCGTGAGCAGCATCAGTCGCGCCCCTGTCCGTCCGCGCCGCCGCGGGCCTCGTCGCGCAGGTCCAGGCCGATGTCGAGGATCGGGGAGGAGTGGGTGAGCGCTCCGACCGCCAGGTAGTCCACGCCGGTGTCCGCGTACGCGCGGGCGTTCGCCAGGGTGAGGCGGCCGGAGGACTCCAGCTTCGCCCGGCCGGCGACCAGCGCGACCGCCTCGGCCGTCTGCCCGGGGGTGAAGTTGTCCAGCAGGATCAGGTCGGCGCCCTCGGCGAGGACGGGCTCGATCTGGTCCAGCCGGTCCACCTCCACCTCGATCGGCACGCCGGGGAACTCCTCGCGCACCCGCCTGAACGCCTCGGCCACCCCGCCCGCGGCGATCACGTGGTTGTCCTTGATCAACGCGGCGTCCGACAGCGACATCCGGTGGTTGACCCCACCGCCGCAGCGCACCGCGTACTTCTCCAGGGAGCGCAGCCCCGGGGTGGTCTTGCGGGTGTCGCGGACCTTCGCGCCGGTGCCCTCGAGCGCGTCGGCCCAGGCGCGGGTGGCGGTGGCGACACCGGACAGCCGGCACAGGATGTTGAGGGCGCTGCGCTCGCCGGTGAGCAGATCACGGGTACGGGCGCGCACCGACAGCAGGCACTGCCCCGCCTCGACGCGGTCGCCGTCCTCGACGTGCCGCTCGACCTCGAACTCCTCGGTGCAGACCACCGACAGGACCGCCTCGGCGATCCGCAGCCCGGCGACGGTGCCCGCCTCCCGGGCGGTGAAGTCGGCGGTGGCGACGGCGTCCTCGGGGATGGTCGCGACGGTGGTGACGTCCACGCCCTGGTCGAGGTCCTCCTCGATCGCCATGTGGGCGATGTCCTCGACCTGCACCGGATCCAGGCCCGCGTCCGCCAGCAGCGCGGCCAGGTCCGGGTCCAGGCCGCACTCCAGCGGATCCAGGTCGGGACCGTCGTCCGCACCGCCGCAGCCGCAGGCGTCGCCGCAGCCCCCGCCGGTGCCGTTCACCGCCTCGCCGGGACGGCCGAAACCGATCTGGAGCAGCGGAAGTTCGTCGGGCTTGGGGGTGGTCACTGTGTCTCCTCGTGGGCTTCTCCGCCCACGCGGCCACAGCGCGGGCTCCTGATGACATGCGGCCCGGCGGCCGCGCGTGCGACGCTCAGAGCATCTTTTCCGTGAGCTTCTCCGCCCGCGCGGCCACAGCGCAGGCTCCTGATGACATGCGGCCCGGCGGCCGCGCGTGCGACGCTCACCATCTCCTCGTGAGCTTCTCCGCCCGCGCGGCCACAGCGCAGGCTCCTGATGACATGCGGCCCGGCGGCCGCGCGTGCGACGCTCATGGTGTCCCTCCGCCCGTGACCGGGGGAAACGCGGTCGAGTCGGTCGTACCGACGGCGAGCTCGGAGCCCCCGGCGGTGGGACGCAGGGCGACGACCAGGTGCCGGCGCCAGGACTCGTCGTCCCGTTCGGGGTGGTCCTCGCGCCAGTGGCAGCCGCGGGTCTCGGTACGGCGCAGGGCGGCGGCGACCAGGACGCCGGCGACGAGGTGGAGGTTGGCCGCCTCCCAGGTCTCGACACCGGGCTCGGCCGGCTTGCCGGTCCCGTCCGGCGCCAGCGCCGCCAGCTCCTCCGCGGCCCGCGCCAGGCTCTCCGCGGAACGCAGCACCCCGGCGCCGGCGGTCATGGTGCGCTGGATCGCGTGCCGCGCCTCGGCGGGCGGCAGCGGAACGGTCCGCGTGTCCGCGAGGTCGCCGGGGTCCGCGGGAACCGGGGTCCGCACGGGGGTGCGGGCGATGTCGGCGGCGATCCGCTCGGCGAAGACCAGGCCCTCCAGCAGGGAGTTGGAGGCCAGCCGGTTGGCGCCGTGCACGCCCGTGCAGGCGACCTCGCCGCACGCGTACAGGCCGGGCACGGTGGTGCGGCCCGCCAGGTCGGTGCGCACCCCGCCGGAGGCGTAGTGCGCGGCGGGCGCCACCGGGACCGGCTCGGTGACCGGGTCGATGCCGTGGGCGCGGCAGGCGGCGAGGATGGTGGGGAACCGCTCCTGCCACATCCGGGCGCCGAAGTGCCGGGCGTCCAGGTACATGCAGTCGGCGCCCCGCTCGCGCATCCGCCGCATGATGCCCTTGGCGACGATGTCGCGCGGTGCCAGCTCGGCCAGTTCGTGCTGCCCGGCCATGAAGCGCTCGCCTTCGGCGTCGACGAGGTGCGCGCCCTCGCCGCGCACGGCCTCCGACACCAGCGGCTGCTGGCCCTCGCTGCCCGGGCCCAGGTAGAGCACGGTCGGGTGGAACTGGACGAACTCCAGGTCGGAGACCTCCGCGCCCGCCCGCAGCGCCAGCGCGACGCCGTCGCCGGTGGAGACGGGCGGATTGGTGGTCGCGGAGAACACCTGGCCCATCCCGCCGGTGGCCAGCACCACCGCCGGGGCGTGGACGGCGCCCACGCCGTCGTGCCGCCCTTCGCCCATCACGTGGAGGGAGACGCCCGCGGCGTGCCCGCCGGCGTCCTTGAGCAGGTCCAGGACGAGGGCGTTCTCCACCGTCTCTATCCCGGCGTCGCGTACGGCCGCCACCAGGGCGCGGGATATCTCCGCGCCGGTCGCGTCGCCGCCCGCGTGGGCGATGCGGCGGCGGTGGTGGCCGCCCTCGCGGGTCAGGGCGATCCGGCCGGTCTCGGCGGAGGTGTCGAACCGCGCCCCGGCGGCGATCAGCCGCCGTACCGCGTCCGGCCCCTCGGTGACCAGGGTGCGCACCGCCTCCTCGTCGCACAGGCCCGCGCCCGCGACCAGGGTGTCGTCCAGGTGCTGGCCGGGGGTGTCGCCCTCGCCCAGCGCGGCGGCGATCCCGCCCTGCGCCCAGCGCGTGGAGCCGGCGTCCAGCCGGGCCTTGGTGACGATCACCGTCTTGCGGCCGGAGGCCGCGCAGCGCAGCGCGGCGGTCAGGCCGGCCACTCCGGAGCCGACCACCACCACGTCCGCGGCGATGGCCCAGCCGGAGCGCGGCGCGTCCAGCCGCAGGCCTGCCGTCATCCCGTTCACCGAACCCCTCCGGGGCGTCCGAGGCGCAGCCGGACGTTGTCGATCAGTCGTGTGGTGCCCACCCGCGCCGCGACCGCGAGCACGGCCTCGCCCTCGTAGGCGCCGGGCTCCGCCGGGACCTCCGTGAAGTGGGCCGGGTCCACCAGCGCCAGGTAGTCCGGCACCAGCGGCGGCCGTGCCCGCCCGGCCTCCGCCAGTACGGCCTCGGCGGCCTGGCGCACCTCGCGCGGACCCGCCCCGCCCGCGGCCACCGCGTCGCGCCCGGCGAACAGGGCGCGCGAGAGGGCCAGGGCGGTGGTGCGCTCGGCCTCCGACAGGTAGCGGTTGCGGCTGGAGAGGGCCAGTCCGTCGGGCTCGCGCACGGTGGGGACGCCCTCGATCTCCACGGGGAAGTTCAGATCGCGCACCATCCGGGTGATCAGGGCGAGCTGCTGGGCGTCCTTCTCCCCGTAGAGCGCCAGGTCGGGGGCGGTGAGGTGGAGCAGCTTGGCGACGACGGTGAGCATCCCGTCGAAGTGGCCGGGCCGGCTGGCGCCCTCCAGGCGCTCGCCCATCGGGCCCGCGCTGATCCTCACCTCCGGCTCCCCGCCGGGGTACACCTCCTCCACCGGCGGCGCGAAGACGGCGTCGGCGCCCGCGCCCGCGGCCACCACGACGTCCGCGTCCAGGGTGCGCGGGTAGCGGTCCAGGTCCTCGCCCGCGCCGAACTGCAGCGGGTTGACGAAGACGGTGACCACCACCTGCCCCTCGGCCCCGGCCCTCTCCCGGGCGGCGCGGACCAGGGCCGCGTGGCCCTCGTGCAGGGCGCCCATCGTCATCACCACCGCCCGCCGCCCCCGGCGCGGCAGGGCGCGCAGCTCGGCGGCGGTGTGCAGGACGGGTACGGGTGTGGGCGCGGGCACGGCTGGGCTCCTGTGGTCGGCGGTCGGTCCGGTCACCGGGTACCCCCGTCGGAGAGGACCTCCAGCAGATCCTCGGCCAGTTCCGGCCTGAGCAGTCCGCCGGCCAGGGCCCGGTCGGCGGTGGTGCGGGCCATCGCGAGGTAGCCCGCCACCGCCTGCGGGGCGTGGCGGCGCAGCTCGGCGATGTGGGCGGCGACCGTACCGGCGTCGCCCCGGGCGACCGGGCCGGTCAGCGCGGCGTCGCCGGAGCGCAGGGCGTTGTCCAGGGCCGCGCCGAGCAGCGGGCCGAGCATCCGGTCGGGTGCGGAGACCCCGGCGGTGCGCAGCAGTTCCATGGCCTGGGCGACCAGTGTGACCAGGTGGTTGGCGCCGAGGGCCAGGGCCGCGTGGTAGAGCGGGCGGGCCTCCTCGGCGATCCACTCCGGTTCCCCGCCCATCTCGATGACCAGGGCCTCGGCGGCCAGGCGCAGTTCCTCGGGCGCGGTGACGCCGAAGGAGCAGCCCGCCAGCCGCTGCACGTCCACGGGCGTGCCGGTGAACGTCATCACCGGGTGCAGCGCCAGCGGCAGTGCCCCGGCCCGCGTCGCGGGGCCGAGGACGGCGGTGCCGTAGCGGCCCGAGGCGTGCGCCAGCAGCTGTCCGGGGCGTACGGCGCCGGTCTCGGCCAGGCCCGCGGCCAGGGCGGGCAGGGCGTCGTCGGGGACGGTGAGCAGGACGAGGTCGGCGCGGGCCAGGACCTCGGCGGGCTCCACCAGCGGCACCCCCGGCAGCAGGGCATCGGCCCGGCGGCGGGAGGCGTCGGAGACGCCGGACGCGGCCACCGGGCGGTGCCCGGCCAGGGCCAGGGCCGCGGCCAGGGCGGGGCCGACGCGGCCCGCGCCGACGACGCCGACGGTCAGGCGCGCGGGACGGTCCCCGGCGGCGCCGGAGGGGGGTTGGTTCACGTGAGCTCGGCCTTCCGTTCCAGTCCGCAGGACCCGGTACCGGACGATTGCTGCCATGCTACGCGGACTCACCGGCTCCCCGTCCCGCCCGCCCACCGGGCGGGACGGGCGCGGGACGGGCCGGCGCGGGGCTCGGGGCCTCGCCGGGCCGGCGGGGGCCGCCGGGGACCGGCGGGGAAAAGACCGGCGCCGGGCCTGCGCGGTGGGGGATCATCGGGCGCATGACCGCTGACGAGGCAACCGGGGAAGCAGAGGAAGCGCGCGGAGGCACCGGGTCAGGGGGCTCCGGTGCCGGGGACGCCGAGGCCAGGGATGCCGAGGCCGGGGACGCCGAGGCCAGGGATGCCGAGGCCGGGGATGCCGAGGCCGAGCGGGCCCGCAGGCTCGCGGCGTGGACCGCGGCGCGGCGGAAGCTGTCCGACGGCCCGGTGGACGGCACGCTCGCCGGGCGGCTGGCCCGGCTGGCGGAGGAGGGCGCCGAGGTGTACGACCTGGACGGCAGCCCCGACATCTACGGCGACGGGATCGTCACCCGCCTGGAGGAGCGCACCGCCGCCGCGCTGGGCCGCGAGGCCGCCGCGTTCTTCCCCACCGGCACCATGGCCCAGCAGGTCGCCCTGCGCTGCTGGGCGGGCCGTACCGGCAACCCGGTCGTCGCCCTGCACCCGGCGGCGCACCCCGAGCGCCACGAGCGGGGCGCGCTGGGGCGGCTGAGCGGGCTGGGCACCGTGCACCCCACCACCGAGCCGCGCCCGCCCACCGCCGAGGAGGTACGGGAGCTGGAGGAGCCCTTCGGCACGCTGATGCTCGAACTCCCGCTGCGCGACGCCGGCTTCGTGCTGCCGACGTGGGACGAGCTGGTGGCGGTGACCGAGGCCGCGCGGGAGCGGGACGCGGTGGTGCACTTCGACGGCGCGCGGCTGTGGGAGTGCACCGCGCACTTCGGGCGCACGCTCCCGGAGATCGCCGCTCTGGCCGACAGCGTGTACGTGTCCTTCTACAAGTCCCTCGGCGGCCTCTCGGGCGCCGCCCTGGCCGGGCCCGCGGACTTCGTGGCGGAGGCGCGCGCCTGGCGGCACCGCTACGGCGGGCAGGTCTTCCAGCAGTGGCCCGCCGCGCTGTCCGCCCTGGTGGGGCTGGAGCGGGAACTGCCCCGGCTGCCCCGGTACGCCGCCCACGCCACGATGGTCGCGGCGGCGCTGCGGGAGGGGCTGGCGGAGGCCGGGATGCCGTGGTTCCGGATCCATCCGGCCGAGCCGCACACCCACCAGTTCCAGGTGTGGCTGCCGTACGGCGCCGACGGGCTGACGGAGGCGGGGGTGCGGCAGGCCGAGGAGGACGGGACGGTGCTGTTCCGCGTCTGGGACGCGCCGGGTGCGCCCGGTCCGCCGGGGACGGCCGTGACCGAGGTGACGGTGGGCGCTCCGGGGCTGCGCTGGGGTCCGCAGGACGTGCGCGACGCGCTGTACGGCTTCCTCGCCCGCGTCCCGGAGCGGGGTGCGGCCGGCGGGGGCCCGGGGGCCGCCGGTGCCTGAGATCTCCCGGGTCCGGGCCCCCGGGCCCGGGATCTTCCGGGAGCGCCGGCCCTCAGACGCCCCCGCCGCCCGCCCGCACCAGCCCCGTCTCGTACGCCAGCACCACCGCCTGCACCCGGTCGCGCAGCTCCAGCTTGGTGAGGATGCGGCCCACGTGCGTCTTGACGGTGGCCTCCGAGAGCACCAGGCGCCGGGCGATCTCGCCGTTCGACAGCCCCTGGGCCACCAGCAGCAGCACCTCGCGCTCGCGGTCCGTCAGCCGCTCCAGCTCCTTGGGGGCGGGCCGCTCGGAGGCGGCGGGCAGCAGGGAGGCGAAGCGGTCGAGGAGGCGGCGGGTGGTGGAGGGCGCGACCACCGCGTCGCCGCTGTGGACGGCGCGGATGGCGGCCAGCAGCTCGCCGGGCGGCACGTCCTTGAGGAGGAAGCCGCCGGCCCCGGCCCGCAGGGCGGAGAAGGCGTACTCGTCCAGGTCGAAGGTGGTCAGGATCAGCACCCGGGGGCTGCCGGGGCCGCCCTCGCCCCCCTCGCAGATGCGGCGGGTGGCCTCGACCCCGTCGAGGCGGGGCATACGCACGTCCATCAGCACCACGTCCACGGCCGTGGCACGGAGCTTCTCCAGCGCCTCGGCGCCGTCCCCGGCCTCGGCGACGACCTCCATGTCCGGCTGGGCGTCCAGCACCATGCGGAAGCCGGTGCGCAGCAGCGCCTGGTCGTCGACGAGCATCACACGGACGGTCATGGTCTCCCCTGGGGCTGTTCGGTCGGGCAGGACGGCGCGGCGGGCGGTGCCGTCGGACGGCGCGGCGGCGCGGCGGCGGCGGGCGGTGCGCTCCGCGCGGGGCCGTTCACCCGGTGCTCTTCAGCGGCAGCACCGCGCTGATCCGGAAGCCGCCGCCGGGCCGCGGCCCGGCGTCCAGGCTGCCGCCGACCATGCCGACGCGCTCGCGCATCCCGATCAGCCCCTGGCCGAGGCCGTCCAGCCCGCCGACCTCGTACAGCTCGCGCTGCGCGCCGCGGCCGTCGTCCTCGGCCAGCAGGGTCAGGTCGTCGGCGCCGTAGGTCAGCCGCACCGTCGCGCCGACGTCCGGGCCGCCGTGCTTGCGGGTGTTGGTCAGCGCCTCCTGCACGATGCGGTACGCGGTCAGCTCGACGCTGCTGGGCAGCGGCCGGGGGGTGCCCTCGACGCGGAAGTCCACGGTCAGGCCCGCGCCGCGCACCTGCTCGACGAGGTCGGCGAGCTGCTCGACACCGGGCTGGGGCACGTACTCGCCGCTCTCGGAGTGCTCCCCGGTGCGCAGCACGCCCAGCAGTCTGCGCATCTCCGACAGCGCCTGGCGCCCGGTGCCGGAGATGGTCTCCAGCGCCTGCCGGGCCTGCTCGGGCGCGGTGTCCATGACGTAGGCGGCGCCGTCGGCCTGGACGACCATCACCGAGACGTTGTGCGCGACCACGTCGTGCAGCTCGCGCGCTATCCGGGCGCGCTCGGCGGCGACGGCGACCTTGGCCTGCGCCTCGCGCTCCCGCTCCAGGCGGGCGGCCCGCTCCTCCAGCTGCGCGTAGTACGCGCGCCGGGTGCGCAGCGAGTCGCCCAGCACCCAGGCCAGCAGGAAGGTGGCGGTGAGGAAGACCGTGCCCAGCACCGCGGCGGCGGTGCCCTGGCCCTCGTTGGGCCAGCGCAGGGTGTGGACGGTGGGCGCGGTCAGGGCTCCGGCGAGGGCGAAGCGGGAGGCCCAGCGGATGTTGCCGGAGGCGTTGGTGAAGACGATCGCCAGCAGGGCGAAGTTGGCCGGCACCGGGAACGCGCCCGTCACCACCTCCGCCAGCCCCGCCCCGGTGGCCAGCAGCAGCATCTTCTCCGGCGCCCGGCGGCGCAGGGCCACCACGGTGCACAGCGCGAGGGCGATCGGGACGGAGGCGGCCTGCTGCACGCCCCCCTGCCCCAGCGACTCGGCCGACGACGGGTGCGCCATGATCCCGACGAGCCACATGGCCGACATCACCAGCAGGACGGCGGCCCACGCCCCGTCGACCAGGGTGGGATGCCTGCGTAGGAACTCGTAGAGCCGGTGCACATAACCCAGCGTAGGCAGACCGGGCACGCGCCGGGGTCAACCGGACGGCCGATCCCCCGCCTCCCCGTGTACTCCCCAGGGTGGAGGCAGCGGGGCCCCGCGGGGCTGGAGCAGCCAGGTGAAGGCGCCCAGGCCCGCCGGGTCGGTCAGCTCGGCGGCCTCGCCCGCGCGGCCCAGGAGCCGCACGTACCCGGCCGGGTCGCTCGACGCCAGGGCGAGCGGCGGCCGTGCGCCGCTCACGCCCAGGGCGTGCAGCGCCTCGCGCTGGGAGAGCGGCAGACCCGGGCCGGTCCCCGGGGCGCCGGCGCGCTCGGCCGCCGCCGCGCACGCGTCGAGGGCCACGTGGGCGGTCAGATCGCACCGGCCGTCGGGGACGGGCCGCACCTCGCGGCCGTCGCGGTAGCCGGTGAGGGTGCCCAGCGGGGGGCGGGCTGAGCGGGTGTGGGCGTAGTCGACGGCGACGGCCAGCCCGCGCTCCAGGCAGGACACCGCCCGCGCCCAGGCCGCGTCGCGGGGGCGGCCGATCTCCGCGCGCAGTCCCGGTTCGGGCGGCAGCGGCCACCAGCGGGCCAGCCACTCGGCGTCCTCGCCGGTCACCGGCCCGCCCAGGCGCTCGGTGCCGTCGGCGTCCACCAGGACGTGGCGGGGGACGCCGTCCCCGCCGGTCTCGGCGACGTCCACGGGGACGTCGTCCAGCCACTCGTTGGCGAACAGCAGCCCGCTCACGCCGCGCGGGGGGTCGGCGGACCAGGCGATGGCCGGGTCGAGCCCGTCCGGGCGCCGGGCGCGTTCGACGGCGTGGGGGCGCACCCGGGCCGCCAGCGAGCCGGGCCGCCCGGACAGCGCCGCCAGCACGCCGGTCAGCAGCTCGCCGCGGCCGGCCCCGTAGTCGATCAGCGCCAGTTCGCCGGGGTGCCCCAGCACCTCGTCCACGCGCCGCAGCAGCTCGGCCACCGCGCCCGCGAACAGCGGCGAGGCGTGCACGGAGGTGCGGAAGTGGGCGGCGGGGGCGTGGCGCACGAAGAAGCCCTCCGGACCGTAGAGCGCCTCCTCGGCCGCCTCCCGCCAGCGCCGCGGCCCCTTCACCGGGCCCTTCACCGGGCCCTTCGCCGCCCCCCTCGCCGGGCCCGTCACTTGTCGATGTCGCCGACGACGAAGAACATCGACCCCAGGATCGCCACCATGTCGGCCACCAGCGTGCCCGGCAGCAGCTCGGACAGCACCTGGACGTTGTTGTACGAGGCGGAGCGGAGCTTGAGCCGGTACGGGGTCTTCTCCCCCTTGGAGACCAGGTAGTAGCCGTTGATGCCGAGCGGGTTCTCCGTCCAGGCGTAGGTGGCGCCCTCCGGGGCCTTGAGCACCTTGGGCAGCCGCTGGTTGACCGGGCCGGGCGGCAGGCCGGCGAGGCGGTCCAGGCAGGCGTCGGCGAGGTCGAGGGAGTTGCGGGTCTGCTCCAGCAGCACCTCGAAGCGGGCCAGGCAGTCCCCCTCGGCGCGGGTGACGACCCGCAGCACGTCCGCCAGCTCCCCGTACGCCAGGTAGGGCTCGTCGCGGCGCAGGTCGAAGTCCACGCCGGAGGCGCGGGCGATGGGGCCGCTCACCCCGTAGGCGTGGACGGCCTCGGGGGTGAGCACGCCCACGCCGCGGGTGCGGCCGCGGAAGATCTCGTTGCCGAGGACGAGCCGGTCGTAGGTGCCCAGCTTCGCGCGGACGGCGGCCACCGCCTGCCGGGTGCGGCCGAGCCAGCCCGCCGGGAGGTCCTCCTTGAGGCCGCCGACCCGGTTGAACATGTAGTGGATGCGCCCGCCGGAGACCTCCTCCATGACGCGCTGGAGGTCCTCGCGCTCGGTGAAGGCGTGGAACATGGGCGTGATGGCGCCCAGCTCCAGCGGATAGGAGCCGAGGAACATCAGGTGGTTGAGGACCCGGTTCAGCTCCGCCAGCAGGGTGCGCGCCCACACGGCCCGCTCGGGGACCTCCATGCCCAGCATCCGCTCGACGGCCATGACGACGCCGAGTTCGTTGGAGAAGGCCGACAGCCAGTCGTGGCGGTTGGCCAGAACGATGATCTGCCGGTAGTCGCGTGCCTCGAACAGCTTCTCCGCGCCGCGGTGCATGTAGCCGATCACCGGCTCGGCCGCGCTGATCCGCTCGCCGTCCAGTACGAGCCTCAGCCGCAGCACGCCGTGGGTGGAGGGGTGCTGGGGACCGATGTTGAGCACCATGTCGGTGCTCTCCGCCGCGCCGCCGATGCCGACGGTGGTCACGGCGGCGGCGCTGCCGGGGCGCTCGGCGGACGCGGCGGGCTCGGCGTTGGTACCGGGATCGCTCATGGTCCTCAGTCTGGCAGCTCCGCCGGGAGGGCGGCCCCTCTCCCCTTCCCCTCCCCGGTCCCACCGCCCCGCCCCCTCCTCCCCGCGGTGGATACGCACCGTCACCACCGCCGCCTACCCTTGTCCCATGAGTCAGCTGACAGGGGGGCCGTCCGACGGGGAGACCGACCGGACCGGGCAGGCCGGGCAGGCCGCGCGGACCGGGGAGCCGGAGGGCGCCGAGCGGTGGCGCGGCGTCGAGCGCGGGCTGCTGCGGATGCGCAGAACGCTGCTGGCGGCCGTGTCCGTGCCGCTCGCCGCGGTGCTGGGGCCGGTCCTGTGGCTGGCCGCCGGTCCGTGGTGGGCCGTCCTCGCCGCGGCGCCGGCGGCGGTCGCGCTGTGGGGATGGAGGGCGATCGCCCGCAACTGGGCCTCCTGGCGGTACGCCGAGCGTGACGACGACCTGCTGATCGCCCGCGGGGTGATATGGCGCGAGCTGACCGTCGTGCCCTACGGCCGGATGCAGCTGGTGGAGGTCACCTCGGGGCCGCTGGAGCGGCACTTCGGGCTGGCCCGGGTGCAGCTGCACACCGCCGCGGCGACGACCGACGCGCACATACCCGGACTCGCCCCCGAGGAGGCCGAGCGGCTGCGCGACCGGCTCACCGAGCTGGGCGAGGCCCGTTCGGCGGGGCTGTGATGGCACTGCTCCAGCGCCCGGAGGGCAGGCGGCTGCACCCGGTCACCCCGTGGCGGCGGGCGTGGGCGCCGCTGGCCGCGCTGTTCGCCTTCGCCGCGCAGGACCCGGAGCGGGCCCGGCAGGGCGTGGAGTCCCTGACGGCCGGCCGGCTGCTGGCGGTCCTGGCGCTGCTGCTGCCGGCGACGGCCGCGTACGGCTTCCTGTCCTGGTGGATGACGAGCTACACCGTCACCGAGACCGAGCTGCGCATCCGCACGGGCCTGCTTTTCCGGCGCGTGGCCCACATCCGGCTGGACCGTCTCCAGGCGATCGACGTGGGGCGCCCCCTGCTGGCCCGCGTCGTGGGCGTGGCCAAGCTCAAGCTGGACGTGGTCGGCACGGCCAAGAAGGACGAGCTGGCGTTCCTGGGCGAGCGGGACGCCGTCGCGCTCCGCGCCGAGCTGCTGGCGCGGGCCGCGGGGATGGCCCCCGAGGCGGCGGCGGAGGCGGGCGAGGCGCCCGCCCGGGAGCTGGTGCGGGTCGGCACGCGGATGCTGGTCGTCTCACTGCTGCTGCTCGGCAGCGTCTGGGGCACGCTGGCCGCGGCGGTGGCCGTGCCCGCGCTGGTCTGGTGGGCGAGCGGCAGCCTCTGGCCCGGCCTGGCGGTGGCGGTGCCGCTGCTCAGCGGTGTGTGGCGCAGCGGTGTGGGCCGCTTCCTCACCGAGTTCGACTGGGTCGTCGCCGAGTCGCCGGACGGGATGCGGCTGGACCACGGGCTGCTGGACCGCGCCCACGCCACCGTCCCGCCCGGCCGCGTCCAGGCCGTCCGGATCGTCGAGCCGTGGCTGTGGCGGCGGCGCGGCTGGGTGCGGGTGGAGCTGGACGTGGCCGCCGGGGGCAACGAGGGCGGCCTGCTGCTGCCGGTCGCCACCCGTGAGACGGCCCGGGGCGTACTGGCGCGGGTGCTTCCCGGCGTCGACCCGGCCGAGGCGGCGGCGTCCCTGGCGCCGGTGCCGCGCCGGGCCCGCTGGGTCGTCCCGCTGTGGTGGCGGGGATACGGCCACGGGGTGACCGAGACGGTGTTCGCCTCCCGCAAGGGGCTGCTGTGCCGCACGCTGTCGCTGGTCCCGCACGCGAAGGTGCAGAGCGTACGCCTCACCCAGGGCCCCTGGGAGCGGGCCTTCGAGCTGGCGGACGTCCACGTCGACCACGGTGCGAACGGCACGGTGGCGGCCCGGCTGCGGGCGGTGGGGGAGGCCCGTGCGGTGGTGGCCGCCCAGGCCGAGCGCTCCCGCACCGGGCGCCGCCGGGCGCGGCCGGAGCGCTGGCTGACCTAGGTGCCGGCCGGGCGGGGCGGCCCGGCGGGCGGCCGGGTGAGCGGCCGGGTCAGGCGGGCCGGGCGCGGCGCAGGCCCCTGGCCGGGCCCGCATGCCGCGACGTACCGCCGTCTCCGTCTCCGTCCGCGGGAGGGGAGCTCCCGTCCTCGCTCTCGTCGCCGCCGGGTTCGCCCAGGTCGATGACCTTGCCCGCGACAGCGGGCGAGGCGGCGCGGGCCGTGGTTCCGGGGTGCGTGCTCCCGGGGGCGGAGCCGTCGTCCGGGCCGCCGTCGCCGGGGGTGCCGCCGAGGGTGCCGCCCCGGCCCCGGTCGTCCTCCTGTTCGGAGGAGCCGGCCGCGGGGTCCTGCGTCTCCGGCGCCCTGCGCCGCTTCCGGGCGCCCTGGGTGCCGAAGAAGTCGAATCCGCCGCGCTTGGGGGCGCCGCTCCCGCGGCTCCCGGGGCCCTGCCCGTACGGCTCCCCCGCTCCCGCCGTACCGCCCCGCTGCGGCGTCCGGGGCCGCGGGGCCGGCTGCGACGCCGGCTGCGACCGCGGTGGTGCCGTACGGGGCGGCACCGACAGGGGCGGCTCGGGCGATCGCGGGGCGTCCGGCTCGGCGGCCGTCACGGCCGCGGCCTCCCGCGCCGCCCCGCCCCGGCCGCGCTCCTCCCGCTCCCGCTGCCGGGCGGCGTTGACCCGCAGCCGCCTGAGCGCCTCGTCCGCCTGGAGGTAGGTGAGCGGTGTGGGCGCGCCCGACGCCCTGCGGTGGTCGGCCGCCCCGGTGGTGAGCGCCTTCGCGGGCCCGGCGGCCTCCAGGGCGAGCTGCCGCCGCCCCTCCAGGGCGCTGGCCCGCTCGGTCTCGGCGGTGGCGTACCGGCGCAGCAGCGCGGCGTGCTCGGTGCGCAGCCTCTCCAGTTCGGTGCGCTTGCGCCGGAGCGTGTCCTCCGTCTTCCGGCGTATCTCCAGGGACTCCTCCAGTTCGGTCTCCAGCTCGGCCTGGCGTTCCTCGGCCCGCCACTCGGCCGTGGCCTTGGCCGCCCTGACCTCGCCGACCCGCCGGCCGGCCTCTCTGTCCCACCGCCGCAGCAGCACGGCCCCGGTGACGGCCGCCGCGGCGGCCGCCGCGGCCAGGAGGCGCAGTACCACCACGCCGGGATCGGCCGTGTCGCCGATCAGCCATGAGGCCCCCGCGCTGACGAGTGCGACGGCCGCCACGGCGGACGGCACGAGCATCCGGTGCAGGGGCGGCGCGTGGCGGTGGCGTCCTCGTGGCATGGCCTGGAATTTACCTTGTACGCCGCCTCCCGAGGCACTGTCCGTCCCTCATTCGTTATCGGGGGAGCACCGGTCGTCACGGTCGCGCCCCCGGGCCGGCGGCCACCGGACGGCCCGGGTTCACTCCCGGCGCCGTACCGCCAGCGAGGAGACCACCACGACCACGGTGAGCACGGCGATGGTGCTGACCACGGTCAACCGCGCCGCCGGGCCCAGGGTGTTGTTGGCCTCGTGGGCGAAGTCGTACCAGACCAGCACGGACTGGAAGAGGGCGATCGCCGTGAAGACGAACAGCAGCCGGTTGCGGCGCTCGTCGCGCCGGTACTGCGTCATGTTGCGGTGGAAGTCGAGGATGTCGCGCAGCGACTGGAGCTGGACCTCCAGCACCCCGCGCTCGCGCTCCATCGCCCACCGCTCCATGGCCGCGTCCACCACCACCGCGCCCGCGTTGACGGTGTAGCGGCTCTCCTCCAGCCGCACCATCTCGCGCAGGGCCAGGTCCTTGCTGAGCTTGAGGGAGGCGGTGAACTGCCGGTCCACGTCGGCCACCCGGTCCCAGCGGGTGTCGTTGAGCCGGAGCATCCGGGCCGACACCAGGCGGTTGGCCTCGTCCACCGCGATCCACTCGCTGGTGGCCGCCATCACGCCCTCCAGCACCTCGTTGATCCGGTGTCGGGGCAGGCGGACGAGGGTGGTGAAGCCGTCCCCGAAGCGCAGGTGCGCTTCGTCGTGGATCTTGCGCTCCACGCCGTAGACGCGGGTGGCGCCGGGCTCCTGGCCGCGCGGCGGGTCCATCAGGACCCGGTGCCACCACAGCAGCCGGCCGGGGTCCATCTCCGCCCCGTCCACGGGGTCGACCAGCCCGGTGGCGAGCATGCGCTCCGATACGCCCTCCGTCCACCGCGCTATGTGCGGGTTGACCCGCTCCACCAGTTCGCGTTCGCGGCGGTGCATCTCCCCCTTGTCCGGCACCTCCACGGTCTGCATGACGTAGCAGTAGCCGCTGGGCTCGAAGCGGCACCACAGCAGCCCGGCGCCCTCCACCTCGACCGTGCCGACGGTCCTCTTGCCGCTGAGCCGGGAGCCGCCGGTGGACATGTGGTAGTCGAACAGCAGCGGGGAGTCCGGCCCCTCGGCCTGGGGCGAGAAGCCCGGCACGGCATCGGCGACCGCCTCCCTCAGCGCCCTGCCGACCTCGCCCCCGAAGGTGTTGGCGCACAACCGGAACCGCATGAGGAACGGCGCGATGAGTACCACCTGCACGACGACCAGGCCCCCTGTGTCCCCCGTTCACGTCCGGACCGTGCGTACGGCGCCCGGCGCACGGACAGCCTGCGCGGCGCGTACGGCGTGCCCGGCGCGTACGGCCCGGGGCTCACCCGGGCGCGGTGAACAGCGTCCACTCCCCGTGCCCGGCGCGACCGCCCTCGGCCGTCCATCCCCCGCCCAGCAGCCGGTGCATCCGCTCCGGCGGTACGTACAGCGGTGTCCCCGCGCGGAAGGACGTGCACCACAGCAACTGGCCGCCGGGCCTGACCACCCGCACGATCTCGGAGGGGTTGAAGACCCCGTTGAGCGACACTACCAAGGGAACACGCCCCGTTCCCAGGGGTAGTGACCGCACGTCGGCCGCCACCCAGCGCACCCCGGGCACGTCCACGCGGCGGCGCAGCATCTCCAGGCTCAGGTCGCAGGCGACCACCGACGGCACGGCGCCGGCGACCGCCTCCGTGGCCTCGCCGGTGCCGCAGCAGATCTCCACGGCCCACTCGGCGGGGCGGACACGGCGCAGCCCCTCACGGACGGGGAGGTCGTATCCGCGCTGCTCGTCGGTCCACTCCCGCCACTCCTCGGCCATCCGGTCGTAGGAGGCGCGCAGGCCCTGCCAGGCCGCCCGGTCTCCCGGGTCCTCCAGCAGTCGCTCCTGGAAGCGGCGGCTGGGGTGGGCCTCGGCCTTCAGGTCCGGTGGTTCCAGGATGTCCTCCACGTAGGGACCATAACCGGGGGCGCGCACCATTGGACAGGTGGTGCCCCGGCACCGGTTCACGCCCCCCGGGGCGGAAGTGCCCGCAGGCCCGCGCCCTCGGCCGCCCGCACCACCGAGGCGAGCAGCGCCTCCCCTCCCCTGGCGGCCGTGATCTGGAGCCCGGCCGGGCAGCCGTCGCCGGTGAAACCCGCCGGGACGCTGACCGCCGGATGGCCGCTGAGGTTGAAGGACCAGGTCAGCGCCGTGCTGTACCGGTCACCCGGACCGTCGTGGCCGTGGGGCCGGTTGGGGGTGGCCGGGGTCAGCAGCAGCCGGGCGCCGGCGAGGAGCGCGTCGAGGCGCGCGCCGTTCTCCGCCCGCGTCCGCTCCGCCGCCGCCCGGTCCCCGCCCGGGGAGCGCAGGGCGAGCCACGCCGGGCCGGGGTCCGGCAGCACGGCCTCCGCCGCCGGGGGCCCCAGGCGTACGGCGCCCGCCGCGGCCAGCCGCTCCGCCGCCGCCCTCGCCACCCGGACGACCTCCGGGTCGCTCCCGGCGAACCCCAGGTCCGGCGACCACACCGCCGCCAACGGCCCGCCGGCCCTCTCCCCGGCGCTGCCGCCCACGCCCCGGGCGCGTACACCGGGCACGCACTCCAGCCATGCCTCCAGGTCCGCGGCGCACCGGACGAGGACACCGGGCGCGGCCAGGCCCGAGCGGTCCGCCACGGGCAGCAGCCCGTTGGTCGTCTTCAGCCCGAGCACCCCGCACCACGCCGCCGGGATGCGCACCGAGCCGGCGCCGTCGGTCCCGGTGGCCATCGGCACCATCCCGGCCGCGACCGCCACCGCCGAACCCGCGGACGACCCCCCGGGCGACCGGTCCCGGCGCCAGGGGTTGACGGTGCGGCCGCAGGCGCCCAGGCCCCAGGTCCGCCACGGCGTACCGGGCCCGGGCACGGAGGTCGCCCCGACCGGTACGCATCCGGCCGCCAGCAGCCGCCGGACCGGCTCGGCCGGTTTCCCGCCCGGGCCTCCCGCCCCCGCCTTCACCCCGATCGGCACTCCCGCCAGCGGCAGCCGCTCGCCCGCCGCGACCCCGCGGTCCACCTCGGCCGCCCGCGCCCGCGCCCCGTTCGCCCACACCTCCCGGAAGGCGCACAGCGCCGGTTCCAGCCGGGCGATCCGGCCCAGGGCCGCCTCCACCACCTCGGCGGCGGACGTCTCGCGCCGCGTCACCGCACGGGCGATCGCCACCGCCGGCAGTTCCGCGTACACGTCCTCGTCCATCACCCGTCCGTCCCCCCGGGGGCCCGGGTCCCCAGGCCCCCGGGTCCCCAGGTCTCCCGGAGTCCTCAGGCCGCCGCGGCGGCCGGGGGCGGGGGCTCCTCGTCGTTCTCCGGGAGCCTGCACACCCGCTGCAGGAAGACGGCGGCCGCCACCACCGCCGCGCCCGCCAGCACCGACAGGCCCGCGTAGACCGCCTGGTCCCGGCGGGCGGGCACGTCCATGGCACCGAGGAGCAGATAGAGGCCCGCGCCGCCGTACGCGCCCGCGGCCAGGGCGGCCACCAGCGCGCTGGCCTGGCCCAGGACGACGGCGCGTGCGGCCATCATCGGCTCCACGCCCTTCGCACCGGGCCGCCGCTCGCGCTGGGCGCGCAGCCGGGCGCGGATCGACAGCGCGGTGGCGGTCAGGACCGTGGCGATCACCGCCAGCACGATCGGGGCCGCGACGGGCACGGCGGGCAGGGTGCCCAGCGCGTCCCACATCCGGGCCCCTGCCCAGGACAGCACCAGCGCGAGCGCGAAGATGCCGGCCAGCGTCCTGATACGTAGCTCCCTCACGGGACTCCCCACGTCACTCGGCGCCCCCTGGGGGCGGCACCGCCCAAACAGCATCGTCGAAACCGCGTCGAAGCCGCCGGAGAACCTTGCCCGTACGGCGCCGTCCACACTCCCGGAGCCCGTACCCGCCGGGCCCCGGCCGCGCCGCGGCCGGTCACTCCGGCAGGCTCAGTTCCAGGTCCCCCCGGCGCACCACGCCCTCCCGGCCCACGGCGCCGAGGAGGTCCGCCACCGGGCCGTGCCCGGGGACCTCGGCCCCGGGGTCCACATCGTGCCACGGCGCCAGGACGAAGGCGCGCTCGTGGCACCGGGGGTGGGGCAGGGTCAGTCCCGGGTCGTCGGAGACGACGTCCTGGTACGCCACGATGTCCACGTCGATCGTCCGCGGCCCCCAGTGCTCGTCGCGGACCCGCGCGTAGGCCTCCTCGATGGCGTGGGCCCGCTCCAGCAGCGAACCGGGCGGCAGGGTGGTCCTGAGCAGGACGACGGCGTTGAGGTAGGAGGGCTGGCTGCCCGGCTCCACGCCCCACGGCTCGGTCTCGTACACCGGCGAGACGGCCCTGACCCTCACCCCCGGGGTCTCCTCCAGCGCGTCGATCGCCCCCTGGAGCGTCTCCATGCGGTTGCCCAGGTTGCTCCCGAGCGCCACGACGGCACGCTTGGGGTTGTGCAGGGTCACATCGGCCGCGTCCACCTGGTGCACCACCGAGGCGGGCACCGGCTGTACGGTCGGGTCGCTGTTCGGCGTCATACGCGGCTCCGCTTGATGGTGATGGTCACGTCGTCGAACGGGACGGTGACGGGGGCCTCGGGCTTGTGGACGGTGACCTCCACCTCGCGCACCGCGTCGTGCGTCAGGCACTGGTCGGCGATCCGCTGGGCGAGGGTCTCGATCAGGTCGACAGGCTCGCCCCCGACGATCGCGGCGACCTCCTCGGCGACGATGCCGTAGTGCACCGTCTTGGCGAGGTCGTCCCCGGCGGCCGCGGGGCGGGTGTCCAGGCCCATCGCCAGGTCCACCACGAAAGTCTGTCCCTGCTCCCGTTCCCGCTCGAACACCCCGTGATGCCCGCGGATCCTCAGTCCGCGCAACGCGACACGGTCCACGCGCTCTCACTCCCGTCGGTCGTACGGATGCGGCGGCGGGCCGGTGGCCTCCGCGCCCCGCGCCCTCGTGTCCGGTGGGACCGGCACCGGCCGGAGCCGGTGCCGGTCCCACCGGACACGAGGCCACTCTCTCAGACCGGCGCTCAGAGCAGGGTCCCGCCCTCGCCGCCGACACCGTCGATGCCCTCGTCCCCGCCGGCCGCGTCGTCCTCTTCCTCCTCCACGAGGACCGGGGAGCCGTGGTGGGCCCACACCCGCCACCGGCCGTCCTCCGTCCTGCGGAAGACGTTGGTGGCGACCACCAGGCCGCCGACCAGGGGGCCGGCCGAGCCGTCCTCCTCGGCGGGGCCGCCGCTGAGGATGTTCTCGGTGCAGGTCACCAGGGCGGTGTCCCCCGCCACGGAGACCTCGACGTCGGTCAGGAAGAACTGGATGTACTCGGTGTTGGCCATGATCAGCGCGTAAGAGCGCAGCACCTCGTCGCGCCCGGTGAGCACCGGCCAGCCCGGGTGCACGACGCTGATCTCGCCGCCGAGCCAGCTGTCGGCCAGGGCGTCCAGGTCGCCGCGCTCCACCGCGTCGTACAGCGCGGCGTTGGCCGCCTCCACGGCCTCGACGTCCGTACGGGCCTCTCCGCTCACCTGGCTCCCTCCAGGGCCCGGGCCACCCGGACCGCGTCCGCGCTCGCCCGCACCTCGTGCACCCGTACCGCCCAGGCGCCCTCGCGCGCCACGAGCGCCGAGACCGCGGCGGTGGCCGCGTCCCGTTCCCGGGCGGGCGGCGCCTCGCCGCCGTCGCCCGCCAGCACCCGGCCCAGGAATCGCTTCCGGGAGGCCGCGACCAGCACCGGCCGCCCCAGCTCCCGGCGCAGCCGGGCGGTGGCGTCCACCAGGGCCAGGTCGTGGACGGCCTGCTTGGCGAAACCCAGCCCGGGATCGACCACGATCCGCTCCGGGGCGATCCCGCCGGCCACCGCCTGGTCCAGGGCGGCGCGCAGCTCGCCGATCACCTCGGCGACGGTGTCGGTGTAGACGGCCCGGTCGTTCATGTCGATGCTCTGGCCGCGCCAGTGCATCACCACGTACGGCACCCCGGCGGCGGCGACCACCGGGACCATGCGCGGATCCGCGCGCCCGCCGCTGACGTCGTTGACCAGCCGGGCGCCGGCCTCCACCGCCCGCTCGGCGACGGACGCCCGCATGGTGTCCACACTGATCACCGCGCCCTCGCGGGCCAGTTCGCGGACCACCGGGATCACCCGGCGCAGCTCCTCGGCCTCGTCCACTCGGGTCGCGCCGGGCCGGGTGGACTCGCCGCCCACGTCGACCAGGTCGGCGCCCTCGGCGATCAGGGCCAGACCGCGCTTGACCGCGGCCCCGGCGTCGAACCAGCGGCCTCCGTCGGAGAAGGAGTCCGGCGTGACGTTGACCACGCCCATGACCGCGCACCGGTCCCATGCCGGCAGTCCGGCCACTTCCCCGCGGGGGACGCGCAAGGTACTCATGCAGTCCAGCGTAGGCGTTCCACGGGCCCCTCCCCGCCGACGCCCCGTCGGGCGGCGCGCGGTCAGCGGGCCATGATCAGGCTCATCGCCTCGGCACGCGTGGCGGAGTCGCGGAGCTGGCCGCGGACCGCGGAGGTGATGGTCTTGGCCCCGGGCTTGCGGACGCCGCGGACCGTCATGCACATGTGCTCGCACTCGATCACGACGATCACGCCGCGCGCCTCCAGGATCTCCATCAGCGAGTCCGCGATCTGCGTCGTCAGGCGCTCCTGGACCTGGGGGCGGCGGGCGAAGACCTCCACCAGCCGGGCGAGCTTCGACAGGCCGGTGATCTTGCCGGAGTCGGCCGGGATGTAGCCGACGTGCGCCACTCCGTGGAAGGGCAGCAGGTGGTGCTCGCAGGAGGACAGCAGCTCGATGTCCTTCACCAGGACCATCTCGTCGTGGCCGAGGTCGAAGGTGGTGGTCAGGACGTCCTCCGGCCGCTGCCGCAGGCCCGCGAATATCTCCCGGTAGGCCCGGGCCACCCGGGCCGGGGTCTCGCGCAGTCCTTCGCGGTCGGGGTCCTCGCCGACCGCGATGAGCAGCTCCCGTATGGCGTTCTCGGCGCGCTTCTCGTCGAACTCTCCGACGGAGCCCTCGCCCTCCAGCGTCACCGGGTCGATCATGTGGTCCTCTTTCTCGATTGCGGGTGGCGAAAAGCCGCGCCCCTCCGGTAGTCAACCGGAGGGGCGCGGCGGGCATTCCTCGGGGCCTCACCGCCGGCCCGGGGGCCGGCGCCGGGGAGGCGCGGTCAGCTCTCCGGCCGGGGCTCGTCGGACGGCAGACGGGCCTCCTTGGAGAGCGCCGTGTCCGTCGGGCCGATCTCCTTGCCCTTCTCCTGGCCCGGCTGCGAGCCGTTGGTCAGGGCCAGTTCCTTGGGAGTGGAGACCGGCGGGCGGGTGGAGGGCATCCGGCGCGCGGAGCCCGTCCAGGCCGGGCGCGGCGGGCGCTTGACGACCGGGCGGAAGATCTCGGCGATCTCCTCCTTGCCGAGGGTCTCCTTCTCCAGGAGGGCCAGCACCAGGTTGTCCAGGACGTCCCGGTTCTCGACGAGGATCTCCCACGCCTCGTTGTGGGCGGTCTCGATCAGCTTCTTGACCTCCTCGTCCACCAGCCCGGCGACCTCCTCGGAGTAGTCGCGCTGGTGGCCCATCTCCTTGCCCAGGAAGGGCTCGGAGTTGTCGGAGCCGAACTTGATCGCGCCCAGCCGCTCGGTCATGCCGTACTGCGTGACCATGGCGCGGGCCGTGGCGGTCGCCTTCTCGATGTCGTTGGCGGCGCCGGTGGTCGGGTCGTGGAAGACCAGTTCCTCGGCCGCGCGCCCGCCCAGCATGTACGCGAGCTGGTCGAGCATCTCGTTGCGCGTCGTGGAGTACTTGTCCTCGTCGGGCAGGACCATCGTGTAGCCCAGCGCCCGGCCGCGGGAGAGGATGGTGATCTTGTGGACGGGGTCGGAGTTCGGCGAGGCCGCCGCGACCAGGGCGTGGCCGCCCTCGTGGTACGCGGTGATCTTCTTCTCCTTGTCGCTCATGATCCGGGTCCGCTTCTGCGGTCCGGCCACGACGCGGTCGATCGCCTCGTCCAGGAAGTGGTTGTCGATCAGCTTCTTGTCGCTGCGCGCGGTGAGCAGCGCCGCCTCGTTGAGCACGTTGGACAGGTCCGCGCCGGTGAAGCCGGGGGTGCGGCGGGCGACCGCGGACAGGTCCACGTCGGGCTCCATCGGCTTGCCCTTGGCGTGCACCTTGAGGATCTCCAGACGGCCCTGCATGTCGGGGCGGTCCACGGCGATCTGCCGGTCGAAGCGGCCCGGGCGCAGCAGCGCCGGGTCGAGGATGTCCGGGCGGTTGGTGGCGGCGATCAGGATGACGCCGCCCTTGACGTCGAAACCGTCCATCTCGACCAGGAGCTGGTTCAGCGTCTGCTCGCGCTCGTCGTGGCCGCCGCCCATGCCGGCGCCGCGGTGGCGGCCGACGGCGTCGATCTCGTCGACGAAGACGATCGCCGGGGCGTTCGCCTTGGCCTGCTCGAACAGGTCGCGCACACGCGAGGCGCCGACGCCGACGAACATCTCGACGAAGTCGGAGCCGGAGATCGAGTAGAACGGGACGCCCGCCTCGCCCGCGACGGCGCGCGCGAGCAGCGTCTTGCCGGTGCCGGGCGGGCCGTAGAGCAGCACGCCCTTGGGGATCTTCGCGCCGACGGCCTGGAACTTGGCGGGCTCCTGGAGGAACTCCTTGATCTCGTGGAGCTCCTCGACCGCCTCGTCCGAGCCGGCGACGTCCGCGAAGGTCGTCTTGGGGGTGTCCTTGGTGATCAGCTTCGCCTTGGACTTCCCGAAGTTCATCACCCGGGAGCCGCCGCCCTGCATCTGGTTCATCAGGAACAGGAAGACGATCACGATCAGTACGAACGGCAGCAGCGAAAGCAGCATCCCGAGGAACGGGTTCTGCTTCTGCGGCGAGACGGTGTAACCGTCCTTGATCTGCCCGTCCTGGTACTTGGACTGCAACTGCTTGGCCAGATCGACGCCCTGGTCGCCGATGTAGCTGGCCTTGATCTTGTCACTGCCCTCGATCTTCGTGCCCTCGGCGAGCTCGACCTTGACGGTCTGCTCGTCGCCGGTCGTCAGCTCGGCGGACCTGACCTTGTTCTCGTTGATCGCCTGCACGACCTGGCCGGTGTCCACCGTCTTGTAGCCGCCGGACGAGCCGACGACGTTCATCAACACGACCACGGCGAGGGCGGCCAGCACGATCCACATGACGGGACCACGGAAGTAGCGCTTCACGTCCATCCACACGGGGCGGCGCGCGCCCCGTCCCTCCTGCCACAGTGAGGCACCGCGACCCCGGGTGAGGTCGCCTGTGCGTACGGTGTATTACTCCGGCTTGCTCGGCCTACGAACAGATTGCCTCAACAGACCGACCTTCGGACGGTACCCCAGGATCACGGCCCGAAGCACCGCCGAGGCGGGCGCCGCCGGCGGACGGCTGGGTGTCCCGTCCGCCCTTTCCAACGCCGGGAGGCCCCCCGAACGTTCCCGTGCGGCGCCCCGGGCCCGCCCGGGGCCGTCAGCCTCCGTAGACGTGCGGCGCCAGTGTCCCGACGAACGGCAGGTTGCGGTACTTCTCCGCGTAGTCCAGGCCGTAGCCGACGACGAACTCGTTGGGGATGTCGAAGCCGACCCACTTCACGTCGATCGCCACCTTCGCCGCGTCCGGCTTGCGCAGCAGGGTGCAGACGTTCAGCGAGGCGGGCTCGCGCGAGCCGAGGTTCGACAGCAGCCAGGACAGCGTCAGGCCGGAGTCGATGATGTCCTCGACGATCAGGACGTGCCGCCCCTTGATGTCGGTGTCCAGGTCCTTGAGGATCCGGACCACACCGGAGGACTGGGTGCCCGCGCCGTAGGACGACACCGCCATCCAGTCCATGGTGACCGGCGAGGACAGGGCCCGGGCGAGGTCCGCCATGACCATCACCGCGCCCTTGAGGACCCCGACCAGGAGCAGGTCCTCGCCCTCGTACTCCGCGTCGATCGCCTCCGCCAGCTCGGCCAGCTTCGCGTCGATCTCTTCCTTGGTGATGAGCACCGACTTGAGGTCGGCGCCCATGTCCTTGTCGTCCACCCTGCTGCTCTCGGTCGGGGATCACACTTGCCGGATGACCAGTGTGCCACCCTGCCGCAGGGCGGCCACCCGGCCGGGCAGGCTGATGGCCCGCTGGCCGTGCCAGCCGGTGACCAGCCGGTCCACCTCCTCGATGTGACGGGCGAACAGCGAGCCCGCCGGGGAGCCGGACGCGACCGCCGCGCGGCGCAGCACACGCCGGCGGACGGCGGGCGGCAGGGCGCCGAGCCGGGCGACGTCCAGGGCGGATCCGGATCCCCCTGTGAGATTCACGACATTCGCGACATCACCGCCCCTGCCGCCTCCGCCGTCCCCGTCCGCCCGGGACGGCGGGAGCTCCGCGCGGACCTCCCGCTCGGCCTCGCGGGCCCAGGCGTCGAGGGCGTCGGCGTCGTCGCGCGCGAGCTGCGCGGTGCGGGCCAGCGCCTCGACCACGCCCTTGCCGAGCGCCTTCTCCAGGGCGGGCAGGGCGTCGTGGCGCACCCGGGAGCGGGTGAACGCGGGATCGGCGTTGTGCGGGTCGTCCCAGACCGGCAGCGACTGCACCATGCACGCCTTGCGGGTGGTCTGCCGGTCCACGGCGAGGAACGGCCGCAGATAGCGGTGCCGGACGCCCCGGCGCCCGGCCGGCGAGCCGGAGACGGCGGCCATCCCGGACAGCGAGCGGGTGCCGGAGCCCCGGGCCAGACCGAGCAGGACCGTCTCGGCCTGGTCGTCGCGGGTGTGCCCGAGGAGGACCGCGGCGGCGCCGAGGCGGTCGGCGGCCTCGTCGAGGGCGGTGTAGCGGGCGGTGCGGGCGGCGGCCTCGGGGCCGCCGTCGCGGCCGACCGCCACGGTCAGGGCCTCGGCCGGTTCGAGGGAGAGTTCGGCGAGGCGGGAGACGACCTCCCGGGCCCGGTCGTCGGAGCCGGGCTGGAGGCCGTGGTCGACGGTGAGGCCCCCGGCCCGCAGACCGAGGCGGGGGGCTTCGAAGGCGAGGGCGGAGGCGAGCGCCATCGAGTCGGCGCCGCCGGAGCAGGCGACGAGTACGAGCGGAGGGCGCCGGCGCGGGGCGAGGGGGCCGGGAGAACCCGGGGAACCGGGGGAATCGGGGGAACCGCCGGGGACGTCCTGGAGCACGTCACGGAGTGTGCGGCGAACCGCCAGGCGTATCGCGGCGACCGCGGGATGGGGACCCATGTCCGTTCACTTCCTCGGGGAGTCGTGACCGCGCAGTCGGTGACTACGCTGAGTGCGTCGATGGTGACAGAGAAGTGCTGTATCCCTGAGCATCGCACGCGCGCCCGTCGCCGACGGTCCCTCGCAAGAGTGATTGTCCCGGCGTTCGGCGGTCATCAGTCCGCTTTCCGGTGCACCCTCGCGATCCACTCCTCCGGCTCGGCGATCTCGGCCCTGGTGGGCAGTGTGTTGGGGGAGGTCCACACACGGTTGAAGCCGTCCATCCCGACCTCCTCCACCACCGCCCGCACGAACCGCTCGCCGTCGCGGTACTGGCGCAGCTTGGCGTCGAGTCCCAGCAGCCTGCGCAGCGCCTGGTCGAGGCGGCCGGCGCCGGCCGCGCGGCGCTTCTGGAACTTCTCGCGGATCTCGGCGACCGACGGGACCACCTGGGGCCCGACGCCGTCCATCACGTAGTCCGCGTGCCCCTCCAGCAGCGACATCACGGCGGTGATGCGGCCGAGGACCTCGCGCTGCGCCGGGGTCTGCACCAGCTCGACGAAGCTTCGCCCCCCGTCCCGCTCCCCGTCGTCCCCGGACTCCGGGCGGCCGCCCCCGGCCAGCGACTGGAAGGCCTCGCGCAGCCGCTCCAGCAGCGCGGAGGGCTCTATGTCGGTCTCCCCGAGGAAGGCGTGGATCTCCCCCTCGATGTGGTCGCGCAGCCACGGCACCGCGGAGAACTGGGTGCGGTGGGTCTCCTCGTGCAGGCACACCCACAGCCGGAAGTCGTGCGGGTCGACGTCCAGCTCGCGCTCGACGTGCACGATGTTCGGCGCGACCAGCAGCAGCCGCCCGCCGCCCTCGCCCGGGGCGCCCGGCAGGTCGCGGGTGGGCGGGGCGAAGGTCTCGTACTGGCCCAGGACGCGCGAGGCCATGAACGACAGCAGCATCCCGACCTCGACGCCGGTCACCTTGCCGCCGACCGCGCCGAGCACCGCGTTGCCGGGGCCGTCTCCGCGCCGCGCCCGCATCTTGCCCAGCAGGGGCGACATCAGCTCGCGGAAACCGGCCACGTTGGCCCGGATCCAGCCGGGCCGGTCCACGACGAGCACGGGGGTGTCCGCGGCGCCGTCGGGCGTCATCCGTGTGAAGCCGCGCACGTGCTCCTCGGCCGCCGAGGCGTGCCGCCGCAGCTCGGCCACGGCCTCCCGCGCCTCCTCACGGCTCACTTCGGGCCCGGGCTTCACGAGCCGGGTCGCGGTCGCCACCGCGAGATTCCAGTCGACCATCTCCACACCACCGAGGCTCGTCATGACTTCACCGTACGTGCCGGTGCCCCCGAACGGGAGCGGACCGGTGCCCGGGCAAGGGTGCCCGCGTGGCGGCGGGTCACGCCTGACCCGGACGGCGGCACCGGACGGCGGGGCCCGTGGGACCGCCGGCCGGTCAGCGGCAGCCGCAGCCGGCCAGGACGGCGGCGAGGCGGTCCAGGGCCTCGTGGGCACCCTGGCGGTCGGTGGTGCCCGACGCCGTGAACGCGAAGGCCAGGAGTCTGCCGTCGGCGTCCACGACCGTGCCCGCCAGGGTGTTGACCCCGGTCAGCGTGCCGGTCTTGGCGCGGACCAGGCCCGCGCCGGTGCGGGTCGCCTCGCCGTCGTAACGGCCGCCGAGCGTGCCGCTGAAGCGGGCCACGGGCAGCCCCGTCAGCACGGGCCGCAGCTCGGGGCGGGCGGGGTCGGCGGCGAGGGCCAGCAGCCGGGTCAGCAGTCCCGCGGAGATCCTGCCGCTCCGGTCGAGCCCGCTGCCGTCGGCGAAGCGGGCGCCCTTGAGCGGCAGCGCCCCGCCGTATCCGGCGAGCTGTGCGCGCACCGCGCGTCCGGCGCCGGTGAAGCTCGCGGGCTCGCCGCGCGCGACGGCGGTCTGCCGGAAGAGGGCCTCGGCGATGTCGTTGTCGCTGTGGAGCAGCATCCGCTCGACCAGTTCGGCCAGCGGCGCGGAGCGGTGCACCGCCAGCTCGTCGGCGCCCTTCGGAGCCTTGCGGGCGCGCCCGGGGTGCTCGGGGTGCTCGACGTCGACGCCGCGCTCGCGCAGGCGGTCGGCGAAGACCTCGGCGGCGTCCCGGGCCGGGTCGTCCGAGCGGGGGGCGGGCCCGCGGGTGCTGTCGTCGAGGCGGCCCGCGTTCACCATCAGCGCGCTGACCGGCGCGATGTTCTCGTTCGGTCCGATCGGATGGCGGGCGGGGCCGGAGTAGAGCGAGGTGTCGTGGGCCAGTGCGATCCGCTTCGCGCCGCGTTCCGCCAGTTCCCGGGCGGTGGCGTCGGCCAGCCTCCGCAGGGCGGCGGGGGTGACCGTGGGGTCGCCGCCGCCGACCAGGAAGACCCGCTCGCCCTCCGCGTCCCACACCGCCCGGGTGGGGATGCGGTGGTCCGGTCCCAGGGCCGACAGCGCGGCGACCGCCGTGGCGACCTTGACGGTGGAGGCGGGTACGACGCCCCGGTCGGCCCTGGCCCCGTACAGCTCCCGCCCGGTGGCCACGTCCAGCACCGAGGCGGTGCGGAGCGTGCCCAGGGCGCCGTCCTCCAGCAGCGGATGGAGGGCGTCGGCGAGCGCGGCGGGCGCGGGGACGGGGGCCTCGCCCGGGTCCGGCGCGTCCTTCCCTCCCCGGCCGCCCCGGCCGTCCCCGCCGCTCCCGCCCTCACCGGCGGGCGCGGCGCCCAGCGCGGTGAGCACCTCGGCGGCGCTGGGCGCCGGGGCGGGGCCGCCGGGGAGGCCCGCGCCGATGTGCTCCGCGCCACTGTGGCGGTCCCAGTGGGCGGCGCGGGCCCGCTCGGCCGTACGCTGGCCGGAGTCCCAGGGTCCGGCGGCGGCCACAGCCGTCACCGCGACCGCGAGTCCGGCGGCGGCGGAACCGGCCGCCACCCGCCATGTGTCCCGCACCTCGGACCAGCCCCTTTCGCGACCACACGCCTGCGTGAGGGACACTTAACCACCACATCGCCGCTCTCCGGGGGAAGCCCCCGGGCCACTGACGAGTGCTGAAGCATACGGAGGAGTCTCCCTTGGAGTTCGACGTCGTCATCGAGATCCCGAAGGGTTCGCGGAACAAGTACGAGGTGGACCACGAGACCGGTCGCATCCGGCTCGACCGGCACCTGTTCACCTCCACCGTGTACCCGGCCGACTACGGCTTCGTCGACAACACCCTGGGTGAGGACGGAGACCCGCTGGACGCGCTGGTGCTGCTGGAGGAGCCGACCTTCCCCGGCTGCATCATCAAGTGCCGGGCGATCGGCATGTTCCGCATGACGGACGAGGCCGGCGGCGACGACAAGCTGCTGTGCGTGCCCGCGTCCGACCCGCGCATGGAGCACCTGCGCGACATCCACCACGTGAGCGAGTTCGACCGGCTGGAGATCCAGCACTTCTTCGAGGTCTACAAGGACCTGGAGCCCGGCAAGTCGGTCGAGGGCGCGGACTGGGTCGGCCGTGCCGAGGCCGAGGCCGAGGTCGAGGCCTCGATCAAGCGCCTGGAGGCGTCGGGCGGCGGCCACCACTGAGCCGCCGGCACCGAGCCGCCGGGCCCGGCCCCCGCGTGCCCCGGGACGAACACGGCCGCCGCGCCGCGTACGTCCCGGGGCGCGTTCCGTTTCGGGGTACGCCCCGGGCCGTACGCGTCCCGCGGGGCGTACGTCCCGGGCCGGGTCAGAAGCCGCGGGTGCGCTTGGCCGCGCGCCGCCCCGGCAGCGGGCTCTCCTGCCCCGGCGCCTTGATGAACAGGCGGGCCAGCTCGTTGCCCAGGTTGACGCCGATCGCGATCGCCAGCGCCAGGGCCGCGGCCCGCGACAGGTTCTGCAGTCCGTGGTCCAGGTCGCCCTGGGCGATGCCGATCAGCCCGAAGTAGATGGCGCTACCGGGCAGCAGCGGGCCGATCGCCGCCGTGATGTACGGCAGCGCCGAGACGAACTGGTAGCGCGACATCAGCTGCCCGAACAGGCCCACCAGGCCCGCCGCGGCCGCGGTCGCCGCGACGGGGTCGATCCCGCCGGTGTCGGCCATCGCGCCGTACACCAGCCAGGCGACGCCGCCGTTGAGCGTGGCGAGCAGCACGGTGGAGCGCTCCTGCTGGAGGAGGACGCAGAAGGTCAGGGCCAGCAGCATCGCCGCCAGGAGCTGGAGCAGCGGCCGGCTGCGGATGTCCAGGCCCTCCGGGTCGAACTGGGCGCCCATCTCGGCGCCGATGTAGAGCACCAGCAGCACGCCGCAGACGATGCCGACGACCAAGTAGACGACCTCCAGCAGGCGGGCCGAGGCCGTGATGTAGAAGCCGGTCAGCCCGTCGTGCACGGCGGCCACCAGCGCTCTACCGGGGATCAGCGGGAACAGGCCGCCGGTGACGACCGCGGAGGCCCTGATGGCCAGGCCGAGGTCCGCCGCGAACAGCTGGACCAGCACCCCCAGCACCGCGGGCGGCATCGCCGCGGCCACGAACTGGTAGAACTCTGGCATTCCGCGCTGGGAGAAGAACCAGGCGAGCCGGTCGCCGAGCATCGCGCCGAGCGCGGCCAGGAGGAAGACCACCCAGCCACCGCCCACCAGGGTGGACGCCGCGCCCGCCAGCAGACCGCTGGCCACGGTGAGCGTGCCCTTGGAGTACGGGTGGCGGTTGCGGCGGATCTCGGCGAGGCGGCCGTACGCCTCCTCCAGCGTCACGTCGCCGTCGGTGATGTCGGCCACCAGGCGGTAGACCGCCGACAGCCGGTTGTAGTCGGTGCCGCGGCGGCGGACCGTACGGCTCAGCGAGACCGGGTCGTCCACCAGCGACGGCTGGTAGGTGATCGTCAGCAGGGTGAAGGTGACCGTCGGCTCGCAGCGGTCCAGCCCGTACGCGTGGGCCACCCCGAACATCGCCGCCTCGACGTCCTCGGCGCCCTCGCCGCCGGCGAGCAGCAGTTCGCCGATGCGCAGGGTCAGGTCGAGTACGCGCGGCGCCGACGGCCCGGTGTCGGTGTCCTCCTCGTCGGTGCGCCGGGGGCGCTCGGGCACCGGCCGCTCGCCCAGCGGCATCCGGACCATGGTGCGCATCCGGTCCTGCCAGGGCGCGCCCGGCCGCACCAGGTTGTCGATCACCGGGATGCCGTCGGGCGGGGTGAAGGCGGACCCGGGCTCGGGGGACGCCGCCCTGCGCACGCCCTCGGGCACGGCGAACTCGGAGGTGGGGTGCTCGTCCTCCGGTGGCGGCGCGGGAGGCCTCAGCCCCTCGGGCACGGCGAACTCGGAAGTGGGGTGCTCGTCCTCGGAGTACGGGGACGACAGCGGTACGCCGGAGGGCGGGGCGAAGGCGCTGTGGCTCTCCTCCGGTGCGGACCTGCGGTCCTCCGGACGGACGGTCTCGGTCACCGTGCTGTTCCTCGTGGTCTCCGGGGCCAAACTCGCCGCTCCTCACGCCTCCAGTCGTCTTCTCGCACGGACCTCGGATTTCCCGATCACGGCGGGAGATGTCCGTTTCCCTCAGCGAGGATACGGCCGGGCGCCCTGCCGGGAGGGGACGTGGAGGTGTCCGTCCGGTGTGAGATGCGTTGCAGCCGCCGGGGCCCGGCGGCCGGCCCCGCCGTCACCCGCGGGGGCGGTCGTGCGGACGCCCGGCGCGCGGGTCGTCCGCGTCTGCGGGCAGCACCTCCACCGACCGCTCGCCCTCGCCCGCCATCACGTACGCGCCGCCCTCCAGGCGCTCGATCAGGCCCCGGGTCCACTCCGCGCCGCTGGCGGCGTTGTGCACCCACAGCCTCATGATCTCGCCGATGTGGCCCCACTCGTCCGGGGCGCCCGGGGGCGTCCACTCCCCGGCGACCTCGGCGCTCCACTCCTCCAGCGCCGCCACGCGCCGCCTGAGCAGTTCGATCGCCTCCCGGCGGGGCAGGTCGACGATGAAGCCGACCCCGGCCGTGAGCACGTCCGGCTTCTCGTCGTGCGCCGTGAGCGCCCAGCGCAGCAGCCGGTGGTACTCGGCCTCGCCGGCGCCGGTCAGCTCGTACTCGGTGCGCGGCGGGCCGCCGGCCGTGCTCGGCTCGGTGTCGTGGGCGGTCAGCAGGCCCTGCTTCGCCATCTGCTTGAGCGCGTGGTAGATCGAGCCCGGCTTGGCGTTGGACCACTGGTGCGCGCCCCAGAACTCCAGGTCGTTGCGGACCTGGTAGCCGTGCGCCCGCCCGTGCTGGCGGACAGCTCCCAGCACCAGCAACCGGATCGCCGACACCGCCGACCTCACCGTTCCCTTCCGGGCCTTGCCCGTACCCGCCGCCGACCAGCGTAGACGGGCGGCGGCGGGCACCGGCAGGCCGCCGGGGGAGGCAGGTCGCCGGACGGCAGGTCACCGGAAGGACGACCAGTCCGGTTCCGGCAGCGCACCCGTCTCGAAGACCAGGTCGAAGGCGCCCTTGCCGTCGATCGTCTCGCGGATGACGTCCGCGTGCCCGGCGTGCCGGGCGGTCTCCTCGATCTGGTGGAGCAGGCCCCAGCGCCAGGAGCGGGGTCCGCCCTCGTCCCAGGGCATCTTGGGGGCCGAGAAGGTGTCGTCGAGGGAGGGCACCGACCGGACCGCCTCCTCGGTCTCGCGCGCCACCCGCGCGTAGAGGTCCAGCAGCTCCTCGACCGTCTCGTCGTCCCTGACGGCCAGGCCGTCCTCCCAACGCTTCACGCCGGCCTCGAAGTCGAAGGGCTCGCCGCGCATCGTCGCCAGCGCGCTCTGCTCGCCCACCGCGACGTGCTTGAGGATGTCGGCCAGGGAGAACGCGCTCACGGTCGGCCTGCTGCGCGCCTGCTCGTCCGTGAGGCCGTGGAGGGCCCGGCGGATGCCGCCGCGCTGGGCGTCCAGATAGGCGAGCAGGGCTCCGCGCTCGTCGCCGCGGTTCTCGGAAACGACAGGAACGGGCATGGGTGGTTCTCCTCACAGGTCGGTCGTCGGGCCGCCTTCCGGCCCTTCACCGACAACGACGCTATGAGCCCTTGAGGACGGATTCTGTCCTCAAGGCCCTCCCGGCGCTTTTTCCGACGGCTCCTTTTTCCGTTTTCCGTTTTCCGTTTTCCGGCACCGGAGCCGGAGCCGGCGGCGTCCCGTGCGCCCCGGCCGGGACGCCGTCCGCCGGACGGGCCGGTCAGATCTCCTTGCGGACCTCGTGGAGGAGCGCGCGGGTGTCCTCCGGGCCGAGGCTGTCCCGCAGGAGGCGGTCGAGGACGTCCTCGTACTGGGCGACCTCCTCCGGCTTGTCGACGTAGAGGGCGCTGGTGAGGTGCTCCAGGTAGACGATGTCGGAGATCTCCGACTCGGGGAAGCGCAGCAGCGTGAACGCCCCGCTCTCGGCCGGGTGCCCGCCGGTGTCGAACGGCATCACCTGGAGCGTGACGTGGGGCAGCTCGGAGAGTTCCGCCAGGTGCCGCAGCTGGGCGTCCATCACCTCGCGGCCGCCGTAGGGGCGGCGCAGCGCGGCCTCGTCCAGCACACAGCGGAATGTGGGGGCCTGCTCGGACAGCAGCAGCTTCTGCCGCTCCAGGCGCAGTGCGACGCGGCGGTCGACCTCCTCCCGCGACAGCCCCGACCGGTGGCCGCTGGTGACGACCGCCCGCGCGTAGTCCTCCGTCTGGAGCAGCCCGGAGACGAACTGCACCTCGTAGACGCCGATGTGCGAGGCCGCGCCCTCCAGTCCGACGTACGTCTGGAACCAGTTCGGCAGCACGTCGCTGTAGTTGTGCCACCACCCCGCCACGCTGGACTCGCGGGCGAGGCTCAGCAGCGGCTCGCGTTCGGCGTCGTCGGTGATGCCGTAGAGCGTGAGCAGGTCCGCCACGTCCCGCGCCTTGAAGCTCACACGCCCCAACTCCATGCGGCTGATCTTCGATTCGGAGGCCCGGATGGAATATCCGGCCGCCTCGCGGGTGACTCCGCGGGACTCGCGCAGCCGCCGCAGCTGGGAACCGAGCAGGATGCGGCGCACCATGGACCCACTCGACCCGTTGGCCCCGTTCACTCCGTTTTTCACCGGGAATGCTCCTGTTTGTATTCAGCTCTCCACCCCTGCACCAGCAGCAGTCTGCCACCAATGCCTTCGTTGCGTGCCCAGGCGGTTACACACAATCGAAAGTCGCTCGTGCACGTGCATCTGCCCTTGCATCTGCTGTGGGCATTGGGAACCATGGGGAAAGCACAAGTGCACGCGGGGTCAGGGCACTTGCGCATGTACACGATCCACCGATGCAGCGCAACGAGCGGAACGCGATACGGAGCACCACCGCTGACGGGGTCCGCCAGGGCCATGACCGCCGCAATGCCAGGAGTGTCTCGTCATGGGGACCGAAGGACCGACCGTGCTCGACCGGTTATGGCATGACTTCCCGTCGCTCGACCCCGACACGCTCTCCGGCTCGGCCTCCTGCGCGCTCCAGCCGCGCTACGAAGCGGTCAAGACCGCCCGTGAGTTCACCCGGAACGTACTGCTGCGCTGGCGGTTGGCCGGGAACTTCGACACCGTGGCCCTGGTGGTCTCGGAGCTGGTGACCAACGCCCTGCGCCACGGCGTGCCGGGCGCCGTCCCCGGCGAAACCCTGGATCCGCCCGTGCGGCTCCATCTGATGCACTGGTCCGGCCGCCTGGTGTGCGCCGTGCGCGACCCCAGCGGAAAGGCGCCCGTGGCGAAGAGGCCCGGCGGGGACCTCAGCGGGCGACTCGGCGGCATCGGCTGCGATTTCGGCGATGATCTCGGCGATCTCGGCGATCTCGGCGATCTCGGCGACGAGTTCCCCGGTGCGCTCTTCGACGACACGGCGGAGTCCGGGCGCGGCCTCTTCCTCGTCGAGTCCTTCAGCGACGACTGGGGATGGCAGCCGATGGCCGGTGCCATGCCCGGAAAAGTGGTCTGGGCACTGTTCAGACTGAACCCCGAACGGGGCGCCGGCGTCAGTCCTGTATGAGGTGGTCGAACTCGCCGTCCTTGACGCCGAGCAGCATCGCCTCGACCTCGGCCGGGGTGTAGACCAGCGCGGGGCCGTCCGGATAGCGCGAGTTCCGCACGGCCACCTCTCCTCCGGGGAGCTTGGCGAACTCCACGCACGCTCCCTGCGAGTTGCTGTGTCTGCTCTTCTGCCAGAGGACCCCCTGGAGGTCCCTGGCTGCCATGCCGTTGTATGCGTGGGGCATCGGACTCTCCCGGCTGTGCGGTCGGGGGCGGTCGGGTGCGGTCAGGGGCTGAATCGGTCGACCAGCCCGGATCATAACGCCGTTCACGTGCCGATGCACGTGAAGATGCACGTGCACGACAGCCTGTCACAGTGTCATGACAACCTGTCGAAAGGCCGGTTCGCGTGCGGGCGGCGGGGCCGGGCGCACACCGCGCCCGGCCGCCGCACGCGCGTCGGCCGCGCCGTTCACACGCCGGGGTCGCCGGACCCCCTCTCCAGGAGACCGCGCAGGTCCCCCAGGTCCCCCATCCCGCGCCAGAACCGCTCGTACGGGCTCAGCCAGTGCTGCACCTCGCTGAGCGGTCCGGCCTCCAGCCGGTAGTGCCTCTCCCTCCCCTTGCGCCGTTCGCTGACCAGGCCGGCCTCCCGGAGCACCTTCAGGTGCTCCGAGAGGCTCGGCCTCCGCATGTCGAAGTGGTCGGCCAGCCGCTGCACGGGCTGCGGCCCCTCCACCCGGAGCAGCCTCAGCACCTCGCGCCGGGTCGGGTTGGCGAGGGCGGAGAAGAGCCGGTCCTCACGGAGCCGGTCCTCGGGTACGTCGATGGCGCTCATGTTTCCCCCTTGCGAGCCAGTGGTCAGTTGGCAGTGGCGGAGAGGAGGGAAGCCGGCGCCGCCGGTCGGCGGCGCCGGGCCGCTCGCAGTCCGCTTGTATCGGTGGTCACCGAATGATCCCCCGGCGGGCGCCCGTAGCGGAACCCTGTCCCACCCGCTGAACGGCGGCGTCCGGCTCCACCCGCCCTTGACCTCAAGTCGACTTCAGGTCCTAACGTCCTGATCACCGCAACGACGACGTGAGGATCCGCGATGAGTATGGAATCCGCCGCGTGGAACGCCCTGTACCAGGCGCGCCACGCCCCGCAGGGGCGACAGGGCTCCTCCTCCGCGCTGTCCCGTGCCACCCTGCGCCGCATCGCGGGCTTCGCCCGCCCGCACCGGCGGCGGCTGGCACTCTTCCTGCTGCTCAGCACCGCCTCGGCGGCGCTGGCCGTGGCCACCCCCGTGCTCGCGGGCCGGGTGGTCGACGCGATCGTCGAGGGCGCGGCGGCCGGCACGGTGGGCCGGCTCGCCGTCCTGATCGCGTTCGTGGCGGTGGCCGAGGCGGCGATCGGACTGCTGGCCAGGTGGCTGTCCGCGCGCATCGGGGAGGGGCTGATCCTGGACCTGCGCACCGCCGTCTTCGACCACGTCCAGCGGATGCCGGTCGCCTTCTTCACCCGCACCCGCACCGGCGCGCTGGTCAGCCGGCTGAACAACGACGTCATCGGCGCCCAGCGGGCCTTCAGCAACACCCTGTCCTCGGTGGTCGGCAACTTCGTCACCCTGCTGCTCACCCTGGTGGTCATGATGCGGCTGTCCTGGCAGGTCACACTGCTCGCCCTGGTGCTGCTGCCGGTGTTCGTGCTGCCCGCGCGGCGCATGGGCTCCCGGCTGGCCCGCCTCTCGCACGAGGCCGCGGCCCACAACGCGGCCATGGGCACGCAGATGACCGAGCGCTTCTCCGCCCCCGGCGCCACCCTGGTCAAGCTGTTCGGACGGCCGCGGGAGGAGTCGGAGGAGTTCGCGGCGCGGGCCCGGCGGGTGCGCGACATCGGGGTGCGCACCGCCATGGTCCAGCACGTCTTCTTCACCGCTCTGACCGTCGTCTCCGCCCTGGCGCTGGCCCTGGTCTACGGGCTCGGCGGCTGGTACGCGCTGCGCGGCCGGCTCGACCCCGGCGCGGTGGTGGCCCTGGCCCTGCTGCTCACCCGGCTCTACGCCCCGCTGACCGCGCTGGCCGGCGCACGGGTGGAGGTGATGAGCGCGCTCGTCAGTTTCCAGCGCGTCTTCGAGGTACTGGACCTCAGGCCGCTGATCGAGGAGCGCGAGGACGCCCGCGAGGTGCCCGACGGCCCGGTGTCGGTGGAGTTCGACAGCGTGGACTTCGCCTATCCGTCGGCCGAGAAGGTCTCCCTGGCCTCCCTGGAGGAGGTCGCCGTCCTCGACGCGCGCGGCGGCGAGCAGGTGCTGCACCAGGTGTCCTTCCGCGCCGAGCCGGGGCGGATGGTGGCGCTGGTCGGCTCCTCCGGCGCGGGCAAGTCCACCATCGCCCAGCTCGTGCCGCGGCTCTACGACGCCGACGGCGGCGCGGTGCGGCTGGGCGGCGTGGACGTACGGGACCTGACCTTCCGTTCACTGCGCGCCACGCTGGGCATGGTCACCCAGGACGGCCACCTCTTCCACGAGTCGATCCGCTCCAACCTGCTGTTCGCCCGGCCCGGCGCGAGCGAGGACGAACTGTGGGACGTACTGCGCCGCGCCCGGCTCGACGAGCTGGTCGCCTCCCTGCCCGACGGGCTGGACACGGTCGTCGGCGAGCGCGGCTACCGCCTGTCCGGCGGCGAGCGGCAGCGGCTGACCATCGCCCGGCTGCTGCTGGCCCGGCCGCGGGTGGTGATCCTCGACGAGGCGACCGCGCACCTGGACTCCACCTCCGAGGCGGCCGTCCAGGAGGCGCTGGCCGAGGCGCTGCGCGGCCGCACCTCCGTGGTGATCGCCCACCGCCTCTCCACCGTCCGGGCCGCCGACCTGATCCTGGTGGTGGAGGGCGGCCGGATCGTCGAGCGCGGCACCCACGAGACGCTGATGGCGGCGGGCGGGCGCTACCGGGAGCTGTACCGCACCCAGTTCGGCGCGCAGTCCGGCGCCTCCTCCCGGGAGTTCTCCGGCGGACCCTCCCACGGGCCCTCCGGCGGCCCGGACGGCAAGCCGCCCGGACGGGGCGCCGGGGAGCCCGCCGTGCCCGGCTCCGTCTCCTGACCGGCCATCACCTTCCCGGCGGTACGCGGAACTCGGCGGCCGCGGCACCCGTGGCGGCCCTCGCCCATCCGGATCAGTCCAGCGCGCGGGACCGCCGTCCGGCCCCCACGATGAGGAGCGGGGCCGCCGGGCGGCGGCCCGTATCGAGCCATGTCCGGGGAGATGCCGCTGTGACCGTCAGTCTTGAGCAACTGAGCCGCTGTTCCGTAGCCGTCGACCTCGGCGCGGCCAGGACCCGGGTCTACCTCAAACGGTTCGGCGTCATCGTGGACGCGCCGTCGGCCGTCGCCGTCAACACCCGCTCCGGAGCCCTGATCGCGGTCGGCGCCCCGGCCGAGCGGATGGTGGGCCGCACCCCCGAGCACATCCGGGTGGTGCGGCCGGTGTCGGGCGGGACCGTGGTGGACATCGACATGGCCCGGCGGATGCTGCGCGCCCTGGTGGGCGACCGCATCCGCCGGGCCTGGCGGCGCAAGCCGATGCTGCGCGCCGCCGTGTGCATCCCGCACGACGCCGAGCCGCTCGTCCAGCGCGCCGCGATCGAGACGCTCACCGGGATGGGCGCGCGGCGGGTCGAACTGGTGGACAGCCTCATCGCCGCGGCCGTCGGCTCCGGGCTGCCCGTGGAGGAGCCCGAGGCCACCATGATCGTGATGTGCGGCGCGGCCACCTCGCACGTCGCGGTGCTCTCGCTGGGGTCGATCGTCGCCTCCGAGACGGTGCCGGTCGGCGGCGAGATCATCGACCGCGCCGTCATCCAGCATCTGCGCAACCAGCACGAACTGATGCTCCCCAACCAGGCGGTCCACCCCCTGCACCTGGCGATGTCCGTCGCCCCGCCCGGGCAGACCGAGGCCGAGGTGTACGGCCGGGACGTGTCCACCGGGCTGTTCCGCACGGTGAACGTGGACACCGAGAGCGTGCGCGCCGCCATCCGGCCCCCGCTGACGGCGATGGTGGACGCCATCCGCGGCGTGCTGCGCCAGTGCCAGCCCGATCTGGTGGCCGACCTCGCCGACCGCGGGATCATGCTGGTGGGCGGCAGCGCGATGCTGCCGGGGCTGGACTCGATGCTGCGGCAGGCCACCGGGATGCCGGTGCACGTCGCCGAGCAGCCGGCCGTCTGCGCGGTGGAGGGCCTGGGCGCGATGCTGGAGGGACGGGTGCGGCTGCTGCACCGCGATCCGCTCAGCCGCTGACGGGCCGCCGGCCCGCCGGCTCCTCCGCACAGGGCGCACCGGCACCGGGTGTACGGGACGCACGGCGGTCCCGCGCCGCCGCCACCGCCCGGAGCGCCACCGCGTACAGCGGCAGGGCGAGCGCCGCCCCGGCGCCCGCGCCGAACAGCACGGTGGGCACGTACCCTTCCCACGGGACCGCCTCCGGCTCCGCCCCCGCCCGCCTCGCGCAGCGGTGGACGGCGCCCGCCACCGCCGCCGCGCCCAGCAGCGCCACCGCGCCCGCCCGCCCGCGCGCGGGCAGGACCGAGAACACGGACAGCGCGGGCGCCGGGGAGTGGGGCAGCCGGCGCCACGCCCGGACCAGGAAGGCCGCGACGGCCACCAGGGCCACGGCGGAACCGCCGTACTGGAGCTGGTGGTAGAGCGGCACGCCCAGCACCCGATCGTCCAGCACCGGGATCCACCGCACGCCCCACCGGTCCATGTGCGTGAACGAGTCCCAGAGGACATGGGTCGCGGCCCCGAGCGCCGCGGACACCCAGCACCACGGCAGGAGGCCGGCGAGCGGACGGCCGCGCCAGGGACGACCGCGGGTGAGCGCGTACGCCCGCCCCCGCGCCCCCTCGGGCAGCAGGGCCAGCAGCGGCTCCCGCAGCAGCAGCCACATCCCCAGCAGCGCCGCGAGCAGGACGTCCACGGTGACCGTGCCGAGCGCCGAGTGGGTGTACTCGCCCAGCCGCATGATCCGCGGGTCGGCGCTGGCCGCGTAGTACAGCGTGTCCGGGGCGAGCGTCCCGGCGACCAGCGCGGACGCCACCAGCGGGCCCCGTCCCCTTCCGTCCGCGCGGATCCCCGGCAGCGCGGCGGCGACGTGGCTGAGTGTGAACGGCATCCATCCCCCCGGGCCGTCTCGGTGCTCCCGGCCGCACCCTATCCGTACCGCCCCGGCCGCCCCGGCCGCCCGGGGCGGCCGGGGCGGTCGGGGCGGCCGGGGCGGCCGGGGCGGCCGGGGCGGCCGGGGCGGCCGGGGCGGTCAGCCGTTCGGGGCCGGGAAGCGGAAGCGGCGCGCGGAGCGGGGCGGCCGGGGGGATACGGACGGCAGCGGACCGGCGCCCCGGTCCCAGGCCGCCCCGGCGGGATCCCGCCCGGAGTCGCCGCCGGCCGGGCCGCTGCCCGCGGCGGAGCCCACCTCCTCGGTCACGGCCGCCTCCGCCTCCCGCTCCCCCGCGCCCGTCAGCCGCTCGTACAGCGCCTGTGCGTCAGCCGGCAGATCACGCCGCCATCCGCACGCCACCACCGGCCACAGCAGCACCATCGCGCCCCCCAGCGCACACCTCACCCCCACCTCCACCCGGCATCCGCCCCCCTCCCACGGCCACAGCCGGAAGTCGAACCGCGGCACCTGCCATCCCAGCGGCGTCCACATCCGCTGCCCCTCGAACGACACCCTCGCCGGCGGCTCGCACACCACCCGGCGCAGCACGCACTCCCGCCGCCGCCCCGGGAACCGGTACCGGTACTCCCCCTCCCGGGTATCCACCGGACGCGCCGAGACCACGCCCGAGTGCCAGGCCGCCAGCCCGCACCCGTCGGCCAGGCGCCAGAACACCTCCTCCACCGGCAGCGGTATGGACACGTACACCCGCACCTGCGGCATCCGGCACCTCCAGCGAGCGACAGCGCCGGCCGCGCGATCGGCCGAACACCCCGGCCCGTCCGGGCCCACCTCTACACAGCCAGGCTGGAGGCGTGCGCTCCCGGTGTCCTGCGGTCGGGAGCCGTTCGGGTTACGTCCGCGGGAGCTCCGCCGGCCGGGGGACGCCGGGGACGCCGCGACCACCGGGGACGTCGGGGACGTCGGGGAGGAGCCAGCCGTGGTGGCCGGGTGCCGGGAGCGCGAGGTGGGGCGGGGGTGTCCAGGCGTTCCCCGCCGCGGCCAGCGACCGGTACACGCCCCACCAGATGCTCGCCGGGGCCGTACGGGTGCTCATACGGCCGTCAGTGGCCGGCGCCCCTCGAAGCGGCCGTCCGCCGCGGAAGCCTCCGGACCGGGTTCCTCCGGTGCGGGCGGGGCGTCGGCGCTCCAGTTCCACAGGCGGCTCACCGCGTCCAGGTCCAGGGAGTGCCCCTCCTCCCACAGCCGGGCCGCGGCGGTGAGCACCGACCGCCGGTCCTCCTCCGGACCGGCGGGGCGGGCCGGCAGCATCGGCACCACGGCGCTGGCCTTCAGCCGCACCGCCTGGTGGCGGCGGGCGAACGCGGTGAGGGTCTGCCGGGGGCCCGCCTCGACCAGCAGCATGTCGTCGGCCGCGAGCAGTTCGTCCAGCGCGGGCCTGAAGTACACGGTGTCGGTGAGCTGACGGGCCCAGAAGTCCGGCCGCAGGGCGTCGTCGGGGCCGAGCGGGCCCCCGGTGTAGCCGGAGTAGAGGGGGAGCGCGGGCGGGCGCAGCCGTACGCCCCGGTAGGCGCGCTCGACGGCCTCGGACGCCGGCGCCATCGCCGGGCAGTGGAACGGGCTGGTGGCGGGGACGGCGACGACGGTGTGGCCGTCGGCGCGCAGCCGCGCCGCCACCTCGTCCAGCGGCGCGCAGGAGCCGGCCAGCATGGTCTGCCGGCCCGCGTTGACCGCGGCGATGGCGACGTCGCCGCGCAGGTACGGGCGCAGCTCCTTCTCGGAGGCGGCGACCGCGAGCATCCCGCCGGGCGGGATCTCCACCGCGTACCGCACCCGCTCGCGCATCATGCCGACGGCGTCCGGCAGCGACACCACGCCCGTGAAGACCGCGGCGACCAGTTCGCCGGCGCTGTGGCCGAGGAAGGCGGTGGGGCGCACGCCCCAGCCGAGGACGGTGCGGCCGAGCGCGTAGTCCACGGCGAACAGCAGCGGCTGGGCGCGGCGCACGTCGTCGATGCCGATCCCGGGCGTGCGGGTGGTCCCGTCGGCGAGCCAGTCGGCCCGGACGTCCTCGCCGTCCTCGCCGAACAGGTCGAGCACGGCGTCCACGGCGGCGGTGAACACCGGCTCCCGGCCGTACAGCCCGGCCGCCATCGCGGTGTGCTGGGAGCCCTGCCCGGGGAAGAGGAGGGCGACCGGGCGCGGCCGGCCGGTGGCGACGGCCTTGGCCCCGAGCACGGCCCGGGCGGCCCGGTCGGCGGTGGTGACCGCCGCGGCGCGCACCGGGCCGGGCTCCTGTCCGCAGGGCACCGCGGTGGGCAGGACGGGGAAGGCCTCGGGGAAGAGCCGGTCGACCATGGGGCGCAGCTCACCGCGCACCCGGGCCTCGTCGGCCTCGTCCCGGCCGGACCACAGCAGCAGCCGTACGCCGCCGGGGTCGGTGCTCCGGCCGCCGTGCCGCAGGGGGCGGACCACTGGTTCGCCGTCAGAGGTGTCGAGAGCGCCGGAGGCATCGGAGGCGCCGGGGACGCCGGGGAGGTCCGGTACGTCCAGTACGCCCAGCACGCGGTCGCCGTCCGCGACGGCTTCGGCCGCGCGCCGCACGGCGTGGACGGTGACCGCCTCCGACCGGGGCTCGCCGAATCCGGCGACGAGCGCGAGGTCGACGTTCTTGGCGAGGAGTTCGCGGTGCGCTCGGCGCAGCGCGCTGCCGGGCGAGGACGCGGTGTGCACGGGAAAGCCCTCGTGCTCCGTGCCGAGGCCCTCGGCGGTGCGGGCGGCGCCGACGAAGACCGCCGTACGCGCGGGCAGGTCCTCCGGCGAGCGGCCGAAGGCGCGCAGCACCGCGGAGACGGCGGCGGCGGTGGCCGTGACCGGTTCGCCGCGGCCGGCCTCCCCGGCCGGTGCGCCCTTGGTGCTGACCACGAGTCTGCGGACCACGGCGGTGTGTTCGGTGAGCGGCATGGGCCCTCCTGTCGGCGGCCGGATCCCCGGCGGCGGATGGCTTCGGAAAGCGGGAGGCGGACGGCTGGCGGCGGGCGGCTGGCGGCGGGTGTCAGGAGCGGTGCGGGAGAACGGGGTGCGGGAGAGCGGAACGCGGAGAGCCGGGGCGGCCGCCCTGCCGGAGAGCGTTCGGCAGGGCGGCCCGGGGCCGGCTCAGGCGGGGGAGGCCTGGCCGGAGTTGATGAGGTCCAGCAGGGCGTGCGGGGTCTCGGCGTCGACGACCGCGTCGTCCGGTATCGCGATCCCGTACTCGCGCTGGATCTGGCCGATGACCTGGAGCAGGGCGAGGGAGTCGTAGCCGAGGTCGATGAAAGGGGTGTCCAGGACATCGCCGTCCAGGTCCACGCCCTCCTCCTCGCCGGCGCTCTCGCGCAGCATCCGGGTCAGGTCGGCCAGGGTCACCTCGGTCTTCGTGGTGGTCGTGGACATGTTGGTTCCTCTCTGTGATGTGCGTGGATGCGGTGGTGCGTGTGTGGGGGGCGGGGGGCCGGTGGGTACGGCCTTGGCGGGTACGGCCCGGCGGGCCCGGCTCGGTCGGCGCGGCTCAGTCGGCGCGGCGCAGGACGAGCGCCGCGTTGAAGCCGCCGTGGCCGCGGGCCAGCACCAGCGCGGTGCGCAGGTCGGCCTCGCGGGCGCCGGTGACCAGGTCGATCCGGTGGCCGGGGTCGGCCTCGGCGACGCCCGCGGTCGGCGGGATGACGCCGTCGCGCAGTGCCAGCAGCGCGGTGGCCGCGTCCAGCGCGGCGCCTCCGGCGAGCAGCCGCCCGGTCATGCTCTTGGGCGCGGTGACCGGTACGCCGCGGGCGCCGAAGACCTCCTCCAGCACCCTGGCCTCGGCCCGGTCCAGTTCGGGGGTGCCCGCCGCGTCGGCGAAGACGACGTCGACGTCCGAGGGGACCAGTCCGGCGTCGGCCAGGGCGTTCTCGGCGGCCCGGCGCAGCGCGGACGGCCGTCCGCTGCCGGGCGCGGGGTCGAGGGTGGCCGCGTAGCCGGCGACGGTGCCGTAGACCTGCCCGGCACCGCGCTCCCGGGCGGACTCGGCGTCCTCCACGATGAGGATCGCACCGCCCTCGCCCGGCACGTATCCGCTCGCCTCCGCCGAGAAGGGCAGGTAGGCGCGGGAGGGGTCGGACTCGGTGCTCATCAGGCCGGAGGCGATCTGCGGGACCCAGCCCCAGGGGCACAGGGCCGCGTCGACGCCGCCGGTGACGACCACGGGCACGCCCTTGCGGACGTGGCGGCGGGCGTGGCCGATGGAGTCGACGCCGCCGGCCTGCTCGGTCAGCAGCACCCCGCTGGGGCCGCGCATCTTGTGGCGAATGGAGATCTGGCCGGTGTTGACGGCGTAGAACCAGGCGAAGGACTGATACGCGCTGACGTACTCCTTGCCCTGGCTCCACAGGTTCTGCAGCTCGCGCTGGCCGAACTCCACCGCCCCGCCGGAGGCGGCGGTGACCACGCCCATGCCGTACTCGGGCAGGTCGCCGGGGACGATCCCGGCGTCGGCCACGGCCCAGTCGGCCGCGGTGAGCGCCAGGCGGGTCATGTGGTCGGTCTGCGGCATCAGCCGGCTGGGGATGTGCTCCTCGGCGACGTAGCCGGGCACCTCCCCGCCGACGGTGGAGGGGTACTGGGACGGGTCGAAGCGGGTGACGCGCCCCAGGCCGCTCTCGCCGGCCAGGGTGGCCCTCCAGTAGTCCTCGGTGCCGAGGCCGTTGGGGGCGGCGATGCCCAGGCCGGTCACGACCGCGGTGGTCCGTACGGCCGGCGCGGTCGCCGCCGCGGGCCGTACCGCGGGCGCCGTCGGTGATGCGGTCATCGGACACTCCTCTCCGGCCGGGCGAGCAGCATGGCGCTCTGGAAGCCGCCGAAGCCGCTGCCGACGCTGAGCACCGTGTCGGTCTTCCTCTCCCGGGCGGTCAGCGGGATGTAGTCGAGGTCGAGTTCGGGGTCCGGCTCGTGCAGGTTGGCGGTGGGCGGCAGGACGCCGTGCTCCATCGCCAGCGCGCAGGCCGCGATCTCCAGGGAGCCGATGGCGCCCAGCGAGTGGCCGATCATCGACTTGATGGAGCTGATGGGGGTGGCGTACGCGTGGTCGCCCAGGCTGCGCTTGAAGGCGCCGGTCTCGTGGCGGTCGTTCATCTTGGTGCCGGAGCCGTGGGCGTTGATGTAGTCGATCGCCGTCGGGTCGAGGCGGGCCTCGTCCAGGGCCGCGTCGATGGCCTCGGCCATCTCGCGGCCGTCGGGCTTGAGGCCGGTCATGTGGTACGCGTTGCAGCGGGCGGCGAAGCCCGCGATCTCCGCGTAGATGTGGGCCCCGCGCCTGCGGGCGCTCTCCAGCTCCTCCAGGACCAGGATCGCCGCGCCCTCGCCCAGGACCAGGCCGCTGCGGGTCCGGTCGAAGGGGCGGCAGGCGCTCTCGGGCGTGTCGTTGCGGGGCGTGGTGGCGTGGATGGCGTCGAAGCAGGCCGAGGTGATGGGTGAGATCGGCGCCTCCGTCGCGCCCGCGATCATCACGTCGCAGGTGCCCTCGCGGATCAGCTCGACCGCGTGGCCGAGCGAGTCCAGGCCGGAGGTGCAGCCGGTGGAGACCACCGCCGCCGGGCCCTCGGCGCCGGCCTCCTGCCCCACCTCGGCGGCCATGGAGCTGGGCACGAAGTGGCGGTACAGCTCGGGCACCGCGTACTCGTGGTCGACGTTCCACTTGCGGCCGCCGTCGCTGACCACCACGTACTCGCGCTCCAGGCTGGTGGTGCAGCCCACCGCGCTGCCGAGCGAGGTGCCGATCCGGGACGGGTCCAGGGCGGAGACGTCCAGGCCGCTGTCGGCCAGCGCCTCGCGGGTGGAGACCACGGCGAACTGGGCGGCCCTGTCGAGCCTGCGGATCTCCTGCGGGCTCAGGCCCGCGGCCGCGGGGTCGAAGTCGCACTCGGCGGCGACCCGCGAGCGGAAGGGGGAGGCGTCGTAGAAGGAGATCGCGCGGGTCGCGGTGCGTCCCGCGGTGAGCAGCTCCCAGTACTCCTTGACGCCGACCCCGCCGGGGGCAACGACGCCCAGACCTGTGATCACGACTCTGCGTACCACCGCTTACCTCCCCTTCGACGGGACCGGATGCCGCTTTCGGCATCCGGCGGTTGGAACTGTGCGGGCCACTGCCGTTCCCTTCGTCCGTGACGCTCTCGTGGCGTTTGCTGAGGGTTTCGGCGGCCGGGGCGGTTCGGGGTTCGGTCCCTTGCCGCCCCGGTGCCGGGCCGGGCGACCGCCCGCTCGTGACGCGCCGCCGCTTCCGGTGACCCCATGGTTGAAGCCGTCCCTAGACGGGGACTCGCGCCCCTCTGGACGGACCGGCGGCCACCGCTTCCGGGGGCCTTCGGGCGCTAGAGCGGGACGTTGCCGTGCTTGCGTTCGGGCAGGTCGGCCTGTTTGCGGCGGAGCATGGCCAGGGAGCGGGCCAGGACCCGCCGGGTGTCGGCGGGGTCGATGACGTCGTCGACCAGGCCGCGCTCGGCCGCGTAGTAGGGGTGCATCAGCTCGGCCTTGTACTCCTTGACCAGCTCCGCCCGGGTGGCCTCGGGGTCGTCGGCGGCGGCGATCTGCCGCCGGAAGACGACGTTCGCCGCGCCCTCGGCGCCCATCACCGCGATCTCGTTGGTCGGCCAGGCGTAGGTCAGGTCCGCGCCGATGGACTGGGAGTCCATCACGATGTACGCACCGCCGTAGGCCTTGCGCAGCACGACGGAGACGCGCGGCACGGTGGCGTTGCAGTACGCGTACAGCAGCTTCGCGCCGTGCCGGATGATCCCGCCGTGCTCCTGGTCCACCCCCGGCAGGAAGCCGGGCACGTCGATCAGGGTCACCAGCGGGATGTTGAAGGCGTCGCAGGTGGAGACGAAGCGGGCGGCCTTCTCGGAGGCGTGGATGTCCAGCACCCCGGCCAGCTGCTGGGGCTGGTTGGCCACCACGCCCACCACCTGGCCGTCGATGCGCGCCAGCGCGCACACCACGTTGCGCGCCCAGGCCTCGTGCACCTCGAAGTACTCGCCGTCGTCGACGATCTCCTCGATCACCGCGCGCACGTCGTAGGCCCGGTTGCCGTCGGCCGGCACCAGGCCGGCCAGCGCCTCGCAGCGCCGGTCGGCCGGGTCGCCGCCGCGGACGGCGGGCGGCAGCTCGCGGTTGTTGGACGGCAGCAGGGACAGCAGGTAGCGCACGTCCTCCAGGCACTCGGTCTCGTCGTCGTGTGCGAAGCCGGCGACCCCGGAGGCCGCGGCGTGCGCGTCGGCGCCGCCCAGCCCGTCGTGGGTGATCTCCTCGCCCGTCACCGCCTTGACCACGTCGGGGCCGGTGATGAACATCTGCGAGGTCTCGCGGACCATGAACACGAAGTCGGTCAGCGCCGGGGAGTACGCCGCCCCGCCCGCGCACGGGCCCAGCATCACCGAGATCTGCGGGATGACGCCGGAGGCGGCGGTGTTGCGGCGGAAGATGCCGCCGTAGCCGGCCAGCGCGGTCACGCCCTCCTGGATGCGGGCGCCGGCCCCGTCGTTGAGGGAGACCAGCGGCGCGCCCGCGGCCCGCGCCAGGTCCATCACCTTGTGGACCTTGGCGGCGTGGGCCTCGCCCAGGGCGCCGGCGAAGACGCGGAAGTCGTGGGCGTAGGCGAAGACGGTGCGGCCGTGGACGGTTCCCCAGCCGGTGACCACCCCGTCGCCGTGCGGCTTGCGGTCCTCCAGGCCGAAGCCGGTGGCGCGGTGGCGGCGCAGCGGCTCGATCTCGGTGAAGGTGCCCTCGTCGAAGAGGACCTCCAGCCGCTCGCGGACGGTGAGCTTGCCCTTGGCGTGCTGCCGGCGGGTGGCCTCCGGATCGGGGCCCCGGCCCACCTCCTCCTTGAGCCGGAGCAGTTCGGCGGTGGCCCGGCGCAGGTCGGGACCGGGTTCCACCACCTGGTCCGGGGCGGTCCGCGATGCCGGTGCGCTCGTCGTGATGTCGTCGAGGATCGTCATCGGCCGAACGTAGGAACGCCGCCTAGAGGTCGGCTGGAGCAGCCGGGCCGCTTTCCGCCCCGGCCGCGCCGGTCAGCGCGCCGCGTGCGCCGTGGCGTCGAGCTGCGGGTCGCCGGAGAGCACCGCGTGGTGCAGCCGCTGGAGCTTCGGCGAGGGCTCCATGCCCAGCTCGTCGATGAGTGTGCTGCGCAGCCTCTGGTAGGACTCCAGGGCCCGCCAGGAGTTGCCCGAGCGGTGCAGGGCCACCATCAGCTGGGCGCAGAAGTTCTCGTGCATGGGGTGACGGGCCGACAGCACCCGCAGTTCGGGAACGAGTTCGGTGTGCCGGCCGAGCCGCAGGTCGGCGTCGACGCGGCGCTCCAGGGCCGCCATCCGGTCCTCCTCCATGCGCAGGACCTCCAGCTCCAGGACGCTTCCGACCCTCACGTCCACCAGTGCGGGGCCGTGCCACATCTTCAGCGCGCGACCCAGCAGCTCGGAGGCCGTGCGGTCGTCGCCGGCGTCGTAGGCGGCCCGGCCGGACGCGGCGAGCTGCTCGAACTCCTGGACGTCCACCTGGCCGGGCTGCACCTGGAGCAGATAGCCGCCGTGCTGGGTGATCAGCACGTCCTTGGCCTCCCGCGCCGGGTCGTCCTCCAGGGCCACCGCGATCCTGCGGCGCAGCTGGAGTATGTAGGTCTGCAGGGTGGTGGCGGCGCTGCGCGGGACGTTCTCGCCCCAGATCTCCTCCATCAGGGTCGGCACGGTCACCACGTGGTCGGCCTGGAGGGCGAGCAGTGCGAGGATCTGCCTCGGTTTGGCGGCGCTCGGAACCACAGACACTCCCCGCTCCACCGCCGCGAGCGGACCCAGAACCTTGATCTCCATGGTGTGCTCTCCCCTTGTCGAGCCTTACCCGCCGGCAATCCGCCTGGCGGTTCCTCTCGGAGCATTGAGTGAGGCTCGCACGGTGCGGGAGCGGCGCACAGTGAGGCGCTCATGAGCGCGGTCGTGAAAATCTCATGGGTCGGTGGTGAACGCCGCACTGGGCTCCCCGGTGGCATGGATCACACAATCATCACGATTGATTCGAACGCCCGGTCGTCCGACTCATATGGGGGTCTTCAGATGCGAACCAACACGCCCGCCACCGCCTCGACGGAGCACACCGGTACGGAGGACCGGCGCTTCGCCGAGCTGGCCGTCCGCACCGGGCTGGAGCCCGGCCTGGAGGCCCGCTACACCGCCGACCCGGTCGCGGTGCTGGCCGAGTTCGGCCTGTCCGCCGCCGAGACGCCCTACGGCGGCGTGCCGGACTCCGTGGCGATCCTCGCGGAGCTCGGCCTGTGCGCCTCCGAGCCGGTCTACGCCGGCGATCCGCTGCTCATCGAGGACCTGGAGCAGCTCGACACCCGTGACGCCGAGCAGCTGGCCTGCTTCGGCTGCACCCGCGCGGACGCCTTCCACCTGGAGGTTCCGGGAACGGTGGGGGCGTGAGACAACGCGAAGAGGCTGCCGACGGCGGCCCCTTCGTGGGCTTCCGTCGCCATCTGCGGGCCGAGGTGGTGCCCGGCGAGGCGGTGTACCTGCTCTCGCCGCGCGGGGTCAGGGCGCTGTACGGCAGCCGGGCCGAGGTGCTCGCCCCGCTGCTGGACGGCACCCGCACGGTGGCCGGGGTGCTGCGCGAGGCCGGCGCCCTGGTCCCTCCGGCGGAGGCCGGGCGGATCATCGGGGAACTGGCGCGGGCCAACCTCGTCGGCTACCGGTCCGCTCCGGGGGAGGGGACCGACGTCTCGGCGGCGGCCTACTGGGAGCTGGCCGGCCTGGACGGCGGCGCCGCGGACGCGGCGCTGGCCCACACCGACGTACGGCTGGTCACCGTCGGCGGCGTGGACGGTGACCAGGCCCGCGCGGCCTGCGAGGAGTCCGGTCTGAGGGTGCTGGGTCCGCTCCCCGCGCCGGAGGGGGGACCGGGCGGCGCCGACGGCGACAGCGGCAGTGACGGCGGGTCCGGCAGTAACGTTTTCTCGCTGGTGCTCTGCGACGACTACCTGGCCCCCGGGCTGCGGTCCGTGGACGCCTGGCACCGCGAGCGGGGGCTGCCCTGGCTGCTGGCCGGCCCGTACGGCCCCGAGCCCTGGGTGGGGCCGGTGTTCCGGCCGGACTCGGGGCCCTGCTGGTCCTGCCTGGCGCACCGCATCCGCATCCACCGCCGCTCGGAGGTGCCGCTCCAGCGGGCCATCGGCAGCGATGCGCCCCTGCCCCGCCCGTCCGCCTCGCTGGCGGCCGGGCGCGGGATGGGACTGCGGATGGCGGTGCTGGAGGCGGCGAAGTGGCTGGCGGGGGTGCGCAACGAGGGCCAGGACGCCGTCCGCGTACTGGACACCCTCACCCTGCGCACCGGCCAGCACACGGCGCACCGGCGCCCCCAGTGCCCGGAGTGCGGCGACCCGTCGCTGGTCTCCGGCCTGGTACGGCGGCCGGTCGCCCTGGCGGCCCGGCCGAAGGCGGCGCGGAGCGGGAGCAACGACCGCGCCCTCACTCCCGAGCAGGTCCTGAAGCGGTACGGGCACCTGGTGGACCCGGTCACCGGGATCGTGCGCGAGGTGCGGCGGGACGCCCGGCTGCCCGACGGCCTCAACTCCTACGTCTCGGGCCACAACCTGGCGCTGGACGCCCACACGCTCGCCGATCTCCGCGGCGGGCTGCGCAGTCTCAGCGGCGGCAAGGGCGTCACCGCGCTGGAGGCCGAGGTCGGCGCACTGTGCGAGGCGGTGGAGCGCTACTGCGCCACCCGCCAGGGCGACGAGCCCGTGGTGTACGACAGTCTGCGGGGCCTGGGGGAGCGGGCGATCCACCCCAACGCGTGCCAGCTCTTCGACGAGCGGCAGTTCCGGGACCGGGAGCGCTGGAACGCCACCGCCTCCCCCTTCCACCAGGTGTGCGCGCCCTTCGACGCCGACCGCCCGGTGGAGTGGACGCCCGTGTGGTCCCTGACGGACCGGGTCCACCGGCTGCTGCCCACCTCCATGCTGTATTTCGGCCACCGCACCTCCCCCGGCTCGGGCGAGCCCCGCGCCGACTCCAACGGGAACGCGGCGGGCGGCAGTCTGGAGGACGCCGTCGTCCAGGGCTTCCTGGAACTGGTCGAGCGCGACGCGGTGGCCCTGTGGTGGTACAACCGCACCCGCCAGCCGGCCGTGGACCTGGACGCCTTCGACGAGCCCTGGCTCGCCGGGCTGCGGGACGTCTACGCGCGGATGAAGCGGAAGCTGTGGGTCCTGGACCTCACCGCCGACCTGGGCATTCCCGTGATGGCGGCGCTGTCGCGACGCACGGACAAGCCCGCGCAGGACATCGTCCTGGGGTTCGGCGCCCACTTCGATCCCCGGCTGGCGCTGCGCCGCGCGCTGACGGAGATGGGGCAGCTGGCCGCCTCGGTGGCCCGCGTCGGGGAGAACGGGGCCGGGTACGGTGCCGCACCTCCCGAGCTGTTGTCGTGGTGGACCCGTGCGACCGTAAGGAATCAGCCATATTTGGCTCCGGACCAGTCAACGACACCGTTGATCCCTTCCGACTACACGCACACCCCTCGTCACGATCTGTACGACGATGTGGAGACAGCCCGGTCCCTCCTCCAAGCCCTTGGGACGGAGTTGCTGGTGCTCGACCAGACACGTCCTGACGTGGGTGTTCCGGTGGTCAGGGTGATCGCTCCCGGTCTGCGCCACTTCTGGGCGCGTTTCGCGCCGGGCCGTCTGTTCGACATACCGGTGACACTCGGCCGACTCACACGCCCGACGGCCTACGAGAATCTGAACCCGATCCCACTGTTCGTCTGATTTCGGACGCTGCTCCTCCTTGGTGGCCAGAGTCAAGCCATGGCCAATACGATGCGGTCAACTCATGGTTCAACTCATGGCTTCTGACCGAGGAGCAGCCAGGTGCACGACACCCCGGACAGTGCCTCCTCCCTCCGGGCTCCCGCTCAAGCGGGAGCCCGGAGCACGTATTCACGGTGGTCGCAGGCACGCCACCGGGAACTGCCCGCACCGAAGCTGGCCAGGACCATCGCGGTCGCCACGCTGGTGTACTACTCGGGGATCTCGCTGCTCAACGTCCTGCGCAGCGGCGCCGAGCGGAGCCAGGTGCTGCTGTGCCTGGGGTGTGTGGCCGCGGTCTTCGTCTTCCAGTTCCTCCACATATCCCCCCGGGCGCAGCGCTGGTCGCTACGGCGGCGCTGCGCGACCCTGCTGACGCAGGCCGTGCTGACCTATCTGCCGTTCCTCTTCTTCGGCCTCAACTGGGGGAGCATGGCCGGCCCGCTGGCCGGTTCGATGCTGCTCCTGCTGCCCGGCCGGGTGGCCTGGCCCTCCTACGCCGTGATCGCGTGCACCATGCTGGCCATGACCGTCTCGGCCGGTCTGGACTGGGTGACGATCGCCTATCTGACGACCTCGACCATGATGGCGGGGCTGATCCTCTACGGGACGGCGAGGCTGAGCGACCTGGTGGCCGAGGTCCAGGCCTCACGGGCGGAGATGGCCCGGATGGCGGTCACCGAGGAGCGCCTGCGGTTCGCCCGCGACCTGCACGACCTGCTGGGGTACAGCCTGTCGGCCATCACGCTCAAGAGCGAGCTGATCTACCGTCTGGTGCACTCCCGGCCCGACCGGGCGCGTGAGGAGATCGCCTCCGTCCTGGAGGTTTCCCGGCAGGCGCTGTCGGACGTACGGCTGGTCGCCAGCGGCTACCGCGACATGTCGCTGGCCGCGGAGGCGGAGTCGGCCGCCGCCATCCTCGCGACGGCCGACATCCGGGCGGAGACGGACGTCCCCTGCGGCCGGCTGCACCCGGTCACCGACACCGTGCTCGCGACCGCGCTGCGGGAGGGCGTCACCAACATCCTCCGCCACAGCAAGGCCCAGACCTGCGTGATCTCGGTCGAGTCCGACGGGGAGACGGTGGTGCTCCGTCTGGTGAACGACGGGGTGGCCGGGCAGCGCCCGGACCGCTCCCCGCACAGCGGCAGCGGTCTGGGCAACCTCCGCACCCGGCTCGCGGCGATCGGCGGCGGGGTGGAGGCGGGTGTCCGCGAGGACGGCCGGTTCCACCTCGTCGCCCGGGCGCCCGCGCACCCCGCCGCGGCGGCGCATACGCCGGAGGCCGGGGGGCTGGGCACGGCGGACGCCGCGAGATACGCGGCCTGACACGAGCGTTCCGGTCCGGGGGCCGGACACCATCCTGGTCTGGGGGGCCAATGCTGTCGGTGAAGATCCTGCTCGCCGAGGATGTGCACATGATCAGGGGGGCGCTGGTCGCCCTGTTGGAGCTGGAACCCGACTTCAGCGTCGTGGCCGCCGTGGACCGCGGGGACGTCGTCGTGGAACGCGCCCTGGAGACCCGGCCCGACGTGGCCGTTCTGGACGTCGACCTCCCCGGTGTCGACGGACTCACGGCGGCGGCCGAGCTGCACGAGCGGCTTCCCGACTGCCGGACCCTGATCCTCACCAGCCTGGGCCGCCCGGGCACCCTGCGCCGGGCCCTGGCCGCGCACGTCACCGGGTTCCTGCTGAAGGACGCCCCCTCCGACCGGCTCGCCCACGCCGTGCGCTCCGTGGCCCAGGGCCAGCGCGTCATCGACCCCCAGCTGGCCCTGTCCGCCTGGGACTGCCCCGACAACCCCCTCTCCCCCAGGGAGCTGGAGGTGCTGCGGCTCGCCGCGCAGGGTGCCGACGCCGCCGAGATCGCCGGCACCCTCTACCTGTCCAAGGGGACCGTCCGCAACTACCTGACGACCATCGTCGCCAAGCTCAACGCCCGCAACCGCATCGACGCCGTGCGGATCGCCGAGGAGGCCGGCTGGATCCCCTGAAGCCGCGCCCCCCCGGGTACCGGCCGTTCACGCCCGCGCCCCGGGGGCGGCCGGCGGAGCCGCCGCGCCGAGCAGCGCGTCGAGGAGGCCGGCGTCCAGGGCGGTGCGCACCGACAGGTCGGAGGCCTCGCCGAACCCGGAGTCGCACACGGCGGTGCCGACCACGTACTCCCCGGTGTCCCCCGTGTCCCCGGCGTCTCCACCGCCGTTCCGGTCGCCGCCCAGCACGCCGGTGCCGAACGTCCACTCGCCGCCGCCCGCCGGAGTGCCGTCGGGCCGCACCAGCCGGATCCGGTCCGCGCCCAGGTCGAAGCCGAACTCGGTGAACCGGAAGCGCAGCCCCTGGCCGAGCGCCTTGCTGTACGCCTCCTTCAGGGTCCACAGCCGCACCAGTGTGGCGTTGCGGGCGCCCGCCTCCCCCTCGTCCAGCCGGGCCAGCTCGTACGGGGTGCAGCCCTGGGACTCCGAACCGGTGCCGGCCATCCGGCGGTCGGCCGACTCGACGTCCACCCCGATCCGTCCCCTGCGGGTGATCCCGACGACCAGCGTCTCGCGGGTGTGGCTCAGGCTGACGTCGATCTGGTCGCAGCCGCGCACATACGGCCGCCCGCCGGGCTGGTACGCCAGGTCCACCCGCTCCGGAGCCGTGTCGATCGCCGCGGCGACCACATGCCGCAGCAGCAGCCGGGACGCGGCGAAGCGTTCCTTCATGAGGGGCCGCGACATCGCCTCGTAGCGGTGCCAGTCCCGGCCCAGCATCCGGCGCAGCGCCGCGTCCCCGCCCGGCGGCCGCCAGTCGGGCAGCCGTCCGGTCACCACCGCGCTCCCCCGGTGCGCCAGTTCCCCGCGGACCCCTTCCCAGAGACCGCGGGGGCCCGCGGCCTTCAGGAGGACCGGCGCCCCTCCCCCGTGCTCCCCGCTTCCCGCGGCCTCCGCGGAAGGCGCCATCTCAGCCCTCCGCCAGGGACGCGGAGAGCGGACCGGCGTCCAGCTCGGACAGCACTCCGGCGAGGTCCACCGCGTTGCTCTCCGGCCCGCGGCACACGGCCAGGCAGACCGGCCCCCGGCTGCCGCCCATGCGCCGCACGAAGGGGGTGAGGACCGCCTTGGGGCCGATCTCGACGACATGGGTCGGGGTCTGCTGGGCGAGCAACTGCCGGGCGGCGTCGGCGAACCGCACCGTGGAGGTGATCTGGAGGGACCAGTAGGGGGCGTAGAGCGGCTCGCCGGTGTAGCCGCCCCGCACCGTGGAGTAGAACGGCACCCGCGGCGCGCCGCCGGGCAGCCTCCGGGCCACCTGCTCGAACCGCGGCAGGACCGGCGCCATCAGCGGGGAGTGGAAGGCGTGCGTGACCTTCAGCGGGGTGGCGGCGATACCGCGCGCGGCCAGCTTCTCCTGGACCCGCTCCAGACCGGCGAGTTCACCCGACAGCACGGTGGCCTTCGCCGCGTTGACCGCCCCGATGCTCACCCCGGGCTCGTCGGACAGCAGCTCGGCGGCCTCGTAGGCGGGGGCGCAGGTGGCCGTCATCCCCCCGCCGGAGGGCAGGTACTGCATGAAGGCGCCCCGCAGCGCCACCAGTTGGGCGGCGGCCTCCAGCGTCAGCGCCCCGGCGGCGGTGGCGGCGGCGAACTCGCCGATGCCGTGCCCCAGCACCGCCACCGGGCACACCCCCGACTCCTCCAGCGTGCGGGCCAGGGCGTACTCGACGGCGAACAGGGCGGGCTGGGCGAACGCCGTCTGGTGGATCCGCGCGTCGCCGCTGAGGATCAGGTCGACGACCGACAGGCCGGTGTAGGGCAGCAGCGCGTCGGCCGCTTCGTCCAGATGCGTGCGGTAGCCCGTGGAGTGCAGGTACAGGCCGGCGGTCATGCCGGGGTGCTGGGAACCCTGCCCGGTGAAGACGAACGCCGCGCGCACCCGGCCGTCCCCGCCGGGCCGGGGATCCCGCAGCGCCAGGTACCGCGCCAGGGCGCGCACGGTCGGGTACGCCCAGATGTCGGTGGGGTCGATCAGCGGGCCGAACCTCTCCTCGATGTCGCCGTAGAGGCTGAGCGCGGCCACGGAGTCCAGGCCGTGCTCGGTGAACGACACGGCCTCCTCCACCGGCCGGTCGAGGTAGTGGGCCAGGCGCTCGGTCAGCCAGTCCGCGTACGCCTGCTCGCGCACCCGGCGGGGGGGTACGGACATCTCGCGCTCCTTTTCAGCGGCTCGAAGGGGGGTGGCGCGGGGGGCGGTCAGGCCAGGTCCGTGCCGTAGAGGTCGTAGCTGCGCCGTCCGTGCAGCCGTGCCAGGGCCTCGGCGAGCACCCGGCTCTCGCACGCGGCCGGACGCTCCGGGAGCGGCAGGCCCAGCCGCCGGCACAGGCGGTAGAGGGCCGCGGTGGGCCAGGCGGGATCGGCGAGGAACGCGCCGGCGGGCCCGCCGGCGCCGGACCGCTGCTCCCGCCACACGCCGAGGCAGGCGGCGGCGGCCAGCACCAGGGCGTACCGGTCGGCCAGCGCGAAGCTGCGCGGATCGACCAGGGCGGCCCGGTCGTCCACCCCGATCCCGGCGAAGGCCGTGCGCAGCTCGCCCAGTTCGGCGACGAGGGTCCGGGTGAGCGCGCCGAGCGCCCCCCGGTCCCCCCGGGCGTCCCCGGGCAGGTCCGCGGAGCCCAGCAGGCCGTCGGTGGCCACCAGGGTGGCGGCGAGCGGGTCGCTGTCGCCCAGCAGGGCGGCCCCGGCCGGGTCCAGCGGCGGCAGGTCGCCGTGGAGCCGGAACAGGGCGGCGGGCGCCTCGGCGTCGGTGAACCACACATGCCGCGCGAAGAAGGGCAGTTGGGGAAGGAGGCTGACCTGGCGGCCCGCGCTGCCGGCGTGGCCCAGCGAGGTGACGGGCAGGTCGCGCAACTGCTTGGCGAACATCGCGTACGCGCCGTCCTGGGCGAGGCTCTCCTCGCCCAGGACCGCGGACATCTCGTCCATCGACTCCGCGATGATCTTCGGAGCCAGATACGCCGCCGCGGCGGCGTACGCGCTGGTCTGCCGGGGCATCAGATGCAGTCCGCGGGTGGCCACCAGGGCCAGGCAGTCGCTCAGCAGCAGGTCGAGGAAGGCGCCGGTGAGGACGTCGCGCACGTGCTGGACGTCCAGTGGGGAGCGCCCCCCGGCCCGGCGGCGGACCGCGAACCGGGCCACCGTGCGCAGCGCGGTGTCCGCCCCGGCCAGCACGATGGACGGGATCAGGCCCCGGATGAGCAGCGAGGAGCGCAGGGACAGCTCGTAGCCGCCGCCGAGCCCGCCGACCAGCGCCCCGGCCGGCACCGGGCAGCCGGTGGCCCGAAGCCCGCCGAACTCGGTGCCGCGCATCCCGTTGGTGGAACGCCGGGCGAGGTCGGTCAGCCGGCCCTCGGGCAGCCCGGCCCGGTCCAGCAGCAGCACCGAGTGGCTGCGTCCGCCACCCCCCTCGGAGGTGCGGGCGAAGACGACGAGCCCGGCGGCCCGCGAGGCGTTGGCGATCACCGGCTTGCTGCCGTCGAGCAGGAACCCGCCGCCGGCGGCGGGCCGGGCGGTGAACTCCTCGCGGACGAAGTCGTTGCCGTGCGCCACCTCGTGCCGCACCACGGCGACGCGGCGGTCCTCCAGCAGGTGCCCGGCCACCTCGGCCCGCTGCCGGGCGCTGCCCCCGATCCAGACGGGGGCGGCGGCGAAGAAGCAGTTGAGCCCGTACCCGAAACCGAGCGAGGCGTCCCGGCGGAAGACCGGCCGCAGCACCCGGCCCAGGCCGTCCATCCGCGACAGCGCGCCGCCCAGCTCCACGGGCACGAACTCGGCGTTGAAGCGGTGGGCGTCGAGGACCTCCTCCGCCCCGGCCGGCGTCCTGCCCGCCGCGTCGGCGGTCAGGATCGCCTCCCGGCCCAGCGGGTTGGCCGGGTCGTCCAGCGGGCCGAAGGCGCGCTCCAGCGCGTCGGCGCGGTCCTCGTACGCCCCCATCACCGTGCCCCGGCCGTCATCAGTTCCCTGACCTCGGGCAGGATCTCCTCGTGCAGCGGCCGCAGTTCGCCGCGGAGGAACAGGCCGCGCATCGCGGCGCGCTCCACCTTGCCGCTGGTGGTGCGGCGCACCGTGCCGGGGCGGACCAGCAGCACCCCGCCGGGGCGCACCTCGAACTCCTCGGTCAGGCGGTTGCCCACCGCCGCGGTCAGCGCGGCCAGGTCTATGTCGTACCGGCCGCGGGCGCGCAGCTCCTGGACGACGACGATCCGGTCCCGCTCGCCGGGCACCGCGAACGCGGTGGCGGCCCCGAACAGCGAGCTGACCCGCTGCACCGTGCGCTCCAGGTCCTGCGGGTAGAGGTTGCGGCCGGCCACCACGATCATGTCCTTGAGCCGGCCGGTGACGTACAGCTCGCCGTCCACGACGGTGCCCAGGTCCCCGGTGCGCAGATGGCCGCCGTCCCCGTCGGCGGTGCGCCCGCCGAAGGTCAGCGCGGTCTCCGCCGGGCGGCTCCAGTAGCCGCGGGCGACGCCGGGGCCGCGCAGCCAGATCTCCCCGATGCGGCCCTCGGGCAGCACCTCGCCGCTCTCGGGCTCCACGACGCGCAGTTCGCCGTCGGCGGCGGGGCCGCAGGAGACCAGGGTGCGCCGCGCGGCGCCGGGGGCCGGGGCGCGCAGTTCGTGGCGTTCCAGCGCGGCGGCGTCCGCGACGATCCGCGCGGGCTCCCCGCCGGGCCCGCACACGGCGCCGGTCGCCAGCAGGGTGGCCTCGGCCAGCCCGTAGCAGGGGGTGAGCGCCTCGGACCGCAGCCCGGCCGGGGCGAACCGCTCGGCGAAGGCGCGCAGGGTCTCGGCGCACACCGGCTCGCCGCCGGTGACGGCGGTCTCCCAGCCGGACAGGTCCAGGTCCGCGAGCTGCTCGTCGGTGATCCGGCGCAGGCACAGGTCGTACGCGAAGTCCGGGGCGCCGCTGACGCGCACGCCGTACCGGGAGATCGCCTCCAGCCAGCGCACCGGCCGCTTGACGAAGGCGGCGGGGGTCAGCAGAACGGCGGTGCCGCCCAGCCACAGCGGGTGCAGGAGCTGGCCCACCAGCCCCATGTCGTGGTGGAAGGGCAGCCAGCCGCCCAGCCGGTCGCCGGGCCGGGTGCGCAGTGCGCGGCCGATCGCCGCCTGGTTGGCCATGATGTTGCCGTGGGTGACCACCACGCCGCGGGGGTCGCGGGTGGAGCCGGAGGTGTACTGGAGGAAGGCCACCGAGTCGGGGCCGAGGTCGGGCCTGTGCCACGGCCCCGCCCCGGGGACGGCGTCCACCGGCAGGCAGGCGACGTCCCCGTACCCGGCGCGGGCCAGCAGCCGCGAGACCTCGGGGGCTTCGGCGGCCTCGGTCAGGGCGATCCGCACGGCGGCGTCCTTGACGATGCCGGTCACCCGCTCCTCGTGGTGGCGGCGGCCGCCCGCGGGCGGTACGGGGACCGCGACGGCCCCCGCGTACAGGCAGGCCACCAGGCTGACGGCGAACAGCCGCCGGCAGGACTGCAGGACCAGCACCCGCTCGCCCCGCGCCCCGTGCTCCTGGAGCCAGCCGGCCAGCGCCCTGGCCTCCCGGTCCAGCTCCCCGTAGGAGACGGTCCGGGCGGCGGTCTGCCCGCCGCCGGGGCCACCGGCCTCGTCCAGCAGGACGAGCGCCGCCCGTCCGGGCGTCTCCTGGGCCCTGGACAGAATGAGATCGGTGAAGCTCCGGTAACCGTTCATCGCCTCCCCCTCGCGTGCCGTCGCGGCCGCCGCTCCTGCGGCACCGGCCCGTGTGACTCTTCCGGGAAGGTACGAACACCCTCTCGAACCGGGCTCGACATCCCCCGGACCGACGGGTCCGCGCCCCGTCATGCCCGCGACCATGCCGTGGGCGGGCGGTAGCCGGCCCGCCCGGTGGACCAGGCGGCGCGGTCCGCGGAAGCCTCCGGACCGCCGGCGTCCGCCGCGGCCTCCGGTCCCCGCGGATCGCCCGCGTCCGCCGGGTCCCGGTGGGCCGACAGCGCCAGCAGTACGGCGGTGACGGCGGCCAGCTCTCCCGCGTCGGGGTTCCCCCGTACGACGGTCAGCAGGGCCTGTCGTGTGTCGTTGGCCATGCGGGCAGGGTGCGCCCCGCGGCTAGAGGGAGGCTCGCGGAACGGACGCGGACGCGGAACGGGCAGGACGGGCAGGACGGACCGGGCCCCCGGGAGGGCCCGGCCCGTCCGTACCGGTGTGCCGTGCTCAGCCGGTGAGGACGCGCTCGTAGGCGATGTGCCGGGTGCGCTCGACGCGCAATCGCGCCACCCGGGACAGCCCGTCGTACGCCCCGTCGCGCTCGGCCCCGGCCAGGGCCCGGTCGCAGGCGGCGGTGTCGGTCCACCACACCATGCCCAGGTACCGCTGCGGCCGGAAGGTCGAGCGCAGCAGGTCGAAGCCCCCGAAGCCCTCGGTGCGGGCCAGGCCCCGGGACAACTCGCGGGCCTCCTTCTCGAACTCCCGGACCCCGCCCAGCACCGTGCACGACAGCAGCACCACGTTGTCGTGCCCGGGCCGCGCGTTGCGCACCAGCAGGCGGTCGACGCTGACCGCCTGGTCGGCCTCGGTGTCCACCATGGGCTCCAGGCACCGCACGTGTTCGAGGAAGGTCTCGGTGTGCACGGTCTCGATGAAGCCCTCCAGACTCCGCCAGTGCCCCACGTGGACGTAGGAGGCCGGGGAGTCCAGCAGCCGCACGGTCACCAGATAGGAGAAGTCCCGCCGGCGGCGCAGGTACTGGGAGTGCTCCCGGAACTCCCGCTCGAACCGGTGCGGGTCCCCCTTGACGGTGAACCGGTGGACTGTGGTCAGCGGACTGCTGAGGTCACGGTCGGTCATGGAGGTTCTCCGCGAACCGCTTGGCGTGCCGGAGGGTGGTGGTGCTGTTGGCGCCCAGGGCCTGCCGGACCTTGGCCCGCGCCTCGGCGAGCGTGGCCTCGGGGCCCAGCAGCTGCCGCACGCCCTCGGGGTCGAGGGTGACGGTGTGCCAGGAGGTGGCGCGTACGCCCTTCCCGTGGGGCTCGATCTCCCAGCGGCCGGTGTGCCCGCTCATCACCACCGGGACCCTGAGCTGCTTGTAGACGATGACGGCCCGGTCGGGGAAGCACACCCGCACGGACATGGTGTTGTGCAGGGAGCCGTCCGGGCTGCGGGTGTCCATGTCCATGCGCTGGACGGTGGAGCCGCCTCCGTCGGAGGGGGACTCCTCCAGGCCGATGCGGGCGACGTGGGGCAGGCGCTCGGGCCACAGGTCGGCGCGGTCGAGGAAGGCGAAGACGTCCTCGGCCGAGCCGTTGACGTCCACCGAGTCGCAGAAGGTGAAGCGCAGCCCGCCGTCCTCCGCGCCGTCCTCCCCGCCGCTCTGCTCGGCGGCGTTCTTCAGTGCCGTCAGCTCGGCGCGGCTGTTGCGGTCCACCGCCCGCTCGATCAGCTCGACCGCCGCCGGGTCGTCGTCCACGGCGGTGTAGTCGTGCAGCAGGACGACGCGGCTGCCGCCGTCGTCGTTGGGCTCCACGAGCCACTTCCCGCCCATCGACGCCACCGGGGGCGCGGAGACCACCTGGCGGAAGGAGACGGTGCGGGCGCGGCTGTCGAGGATGCGGTGCGAGGTCCACGAGCGGACCTGGTCGTTGGCCGTGGCCCAGATCCGCAGGAGCTGCTCGTCGGCGTGCTCCTCCAGCACCTCGACGTGGATCGTGGGGCCGAAGACCTGCGGCCACGCCGAGACGTCGGCCACCAGGCCGTAGACGGTGTCCGCGGGCGCGTCGACGACGACGGTGTGCTCGGTGACATGGGTCCGTGCGGTTCCGGCGGTTTCGGCGACGGCGGTAGCGGGGTTCGGCACCACGGCGGATCTTCCCTTCGGGTCGCGCCGCTCGCACGGCGCCTGTGTCAGGTTGGCAGGGAGCGCTCGAGCAGGGCTGGAGCGCCGGAAGAGGGGGGTTCGAGCCCGCCGGCGGATCACCGGGCGGGAGTCGCGGGCCGGGCGGCGCCCGGCCGCTGCGCCGGGGGCTCGGACGGCTCGCGCCGCCGTGCCCGGGCGGTGCGTTCAGGCGGCGTGCGCCCAGTCGGGCCGGTCCAGGATCTCCACGACCGCCGAGCCCCAGCTGTAGCCGGCGCCGACGCCGACCAGCAGGCAGCGGTCGCCGGGCTCCGCCCGGCCGGAGACGACCAGGTGGTCCAGGCTCGCGAACTGGTCGCCCGCGCCCAGGTGCCCGACCGTGCGGCTCCACTCCCAGGCCGTGCGGGCCGGGTCGATGCCGAACGGCTGGTAGTAGATCGACTGGAGCCGGCGCCGCCCGAAGTGCGGCAGCACCACCCAGTCGACGTCGCCGAGTTCCAGGTCGGCGTCGGCCAGCGCCTGCTTGAGGACGGTCTGCTGCCCGGCGTGGGCGCGGGTGACGGCGTACGACATGCCCACCCGGGCCACGAACGAGCGCTTGGCCTCCTCGAAGTCCACCGGAATGCGGTGCGAGAAGGGCGCCCGCCCGAACGGCTCGTCGCCGCGGTGCAGGGGCTCCAGCTCCGGGTCGGCGAGCATCGCCAGGGAGCGCAGCCGGGCGTACCCGCCGCGCCGGGAGAGCACCAGCGCGGTGGCTCCGTCGGCGTACGGGGTGCCCGGGTCGGTGTGCCAGCGGTCGATGCCCGGCTCGCAGAACCGGTCGGCGGTGGTCAGCAGCGCGTCGCGGCGCCCGGGGACGGCCGTGAGGTAGGAGTGGGCGAGGTCCAGGGCGGCCATGCCGCCGTTGGACATCTGCCGGATCTCGATGGCCGGGCAGTTGTTGCCGAGTGTCTCGCGCTGCACGTAGGAGGCGACGGGCCACAGGTCCTGGCCCTGGTGGTAGGTGTCCGCGTGCAGGATCAGATCGGTGTCGCCGCCGCTGCCGCCCGCCCTCTCCAGGGCGGTGCGGGCGGCGTGCACGGCCATCTCGGCGGCGGACTCGCCGGGCGAGTACGCCACCGAGACCATGCCCGTGGCCGCGGCCACCCGGGCCGGGCAGTCGCCCGACGCCACCGCGTCGGCCACCGGCAGGGACGCGGGGAGCCGCACTCCGGTCCCCCGTATGTAGAGGTCTTCCACTCGCACGGTCCACTCCCTGTCTCGTCCGGGTGTCGTCGGTGCCGTCCGGGGCGGCGCGGTCAGCCCGCGACCGCCACCGCGGGGGCGGCCGCGGCGGGAGCCGCGTCCGTACGGCGTCCGGCGCGGTGGTCGGCCCCGCGCTCGGTCAGCAGGACGTAGCGGACCGCGTCCAGCAGGGCCCGCCAGGAGGCGGCGACGGTGTTCCCGTCCACGCCGACGGTGCCCCAGCGGCGGCGGCCGTCGGTGAAGGTGATCAGTACGCGCGCGGCGGCGGCGCTGCCCGATCCGTTCCCCAGCACCCGGACCTGGTAGTCGGCCAGTTCCAGCCGGGCCAGCTCGGGGAAGAACGGGTCGAGCGCCTGGTGCAGCGCCCGGTCCAGGGCGTTGACGGGCCCGTTGCCCGTGCCGGTCGCGGCCAGCGGCGCGCCGTCGATCCGCAGCCGCACCGATCCCTCGGTGCGCACCTCGCCGCCGGACCGCTCCTCGACGCCGACCTTCCAGGCGTCCACCTCGAAGGGCTGCTCCAGACCGCCGCCGGCCAGCTCCTCCAGCAGCAGCAGTTCGAAGGAGGCGTCGGCGGACTCGAAGCTGTAGCCGCGCCCCTCCAGCTCCTTGACCCGGGCGGCGGCCCGCGCCACCGGCTCGGAACCGGCCGAGACCTCGTAGCCCAGCTCCCGGGCCTTCAGCTCGATGGAGGAGCGCCCGCCCATGTCGGAGACCAGGGTGCGCATGGCGTTGCCCACCCGGGCCGGGTCGATGTGCTGGTACAGGTCGGGGTCCACGCGCAGGGCGGAGGCGTGCAGCCCGGCCTTGTGCGCGAAGGCGGAGGCGCCGACGTACGGGGCGGCCGGGTGGGCGTGCACCCCGGTCAGCTCGCCGATGGCGCGGCCCGTCTCGGCCATCTCCCGCAGCCGTTCGGCGGGGACGACGTCCCCGCGGCCCCGCTTGAGGACCAGGTTGGCGGCGACGGTGAACAGGTTGGCGTTGCCGCACCGCTCCCCGTAGCCGTGGGCGGTGCCCTGCACGTGGTCGGCGCCGGCGTCCACGGCGGCCAGGGTGTTGGCCACCGCGCAGCCGGAGTCGTCGTGGCAGTGGATGCCCAGGCGCGCGCCGGTGGCGGTGAGGGTGTCGGCCACCACGGCGCCGATGCCGTCCGGCAGCGAACCGCCGTTGGTGTCGCACAGCACGACCGCCTCGGCGCCGGCCTCGGCGGCGGCGCGGACGACCTCCAGGGCGTACTCGCGGTTGGCGAGGTGGCCGTCGAAATAGTGCTCGGCGTCGACGAAGACGCGGCGGCCTGCCCGCACCAGATGCCGCACGGTGCTGCCGATCATCGCCAGGTTCTCGGCGAGTGTGGTGCGCAGGGCGAGTTCGACGTGCCGGGTGTGGCTCTTGGCCACCAGGGTCACCACCGGGGCCTCGGCCTCCAGCAGCGCCCGCACCTGCGGGTCGGTGGTGACCAGGGTGCCGGGCCTGCGGGTGGCGCCGAAGGCCGCCAGTTCGGCGTTGTGCAGGGTCAGTTCGGTGCGCGCCCGGCGGAAGAACTCGGTGTCCCTGGGGATGGCTCCGGGCCAGCCTCCCTCGATGAAGCCCACCCCGAAGGCGTCCAGGTGGCGTGCGACGGCGAGCTTGTCCTCGACCGTCGGCGCCAGGCCCTCCTGCTGTGTTCCGTCGCGCAGGGTCGTGTCGTAGAGCTGGAAGCGCCGATCGGCCATCGTCCCTCCCTCGTCGTGCCCCGGCAGCCGAACGGCGCCGTGGGAGGTGCCACCGTCCGGCGACGGGCTGGAGGAACGCTCGAGCACGGGTCGTCCGTGCGGACCGGGCCGCACCGGACGGTGAGCGCACGGGTCCGGTGCGCATACGCTGGTCGGCCATGTCCACTCATGCGTCATCGGTTCCGGTACTCGGCCGGCGCGCTCTCAACCGCGCCCTGCTGACACGTCAACTGCTTCTCCAGAAGGCCGGGATGACCGCCCTGGAGGCGATGGAACACCTGGTCGGCCTGCAGGCGCAGTCGCCCAAGGCCCCCTACGTCGGCCTGTGGACGCGGCTGAAGGACTTCCGCCACGACGAGTTGTCCGAACTGCTGACCTCCCGCAGGGCGGTGCGCATCGCCCTGATGCGCGGAACGGTCCACCTGGTCAGCGCGCGCGACTGCCTGACACTGCGTCCCCTGCTCCAGCCGCTGTTCGACCGCGGCGTCCTGCCGACGTACGGCAGGGACCTCGCCGGCCTGGAGCCCCGCGAGGTCGCCGACGCGGGCATGGCCCTGCTCGCGGACGGCCCGCGCAGCGCGGCGGAGCTGGGGAAGCTGCTGCGGGAGCGGTGGCCCGACCGGTCGCCGTCCGTGCTGGCCAACGTCTTCCGTTTCGCGGAGGCGCTGGTGCAGACTCCGCCGCGCGGGGTCTGGGGGGCCTCCGGGCAGCCGGTCTACGCCCACGCCGAGGACTGGCTGGGCAGTCCTCTGGACGACGGGGCCTCACCGCACTCCATGGTCCTGCGCTACCTGGCCGCCTTCGGCCCGGCCACCGTGCAGGACATCCAGACCTGGTCGGGGCTCACCCAGTTGCGGGAGATCACCGAGGAGCTCCGTCCCCGGCTGCGGACCGCCCGCACCGAGGACGGCGCCGAGCTCCTGGACGTGCCCGGCGCTCCGCTCCCCGACCCCGACACGCCCGTACCGCCGCTCCTGGTCGCCGAGTTCGACAACCTGATCCTGTCCCACGCCGACCGCTCCCGGGTCATCAGCGACAGCGCCCGCAAGGCGATATACACCAAGAACGCCCAGATCCCGGGGACGTTCCTGGTGGACGGCTTCGTCCACGGCAAGTGGAAGATCACCCAGCAGAGGCGCGCGGCGACCCTGACCCTCACCCCGTTCTCGCCCCTGCGGGAGAGCGACGCGGAGGCTCTGACCGCCGCGGGCGCCGAACTGCTCGCCTTCGCCGCCGACCGGGCCGAGACCTTCGACGTCCGAATCGAACAGCCGCCGGGCTGATCCCCCGGACGGGTCCGCCCACGTGTCCGTCGAGTGCCGCTCAAGCGCCTCACGGAAGTCTCGCGACGGCACCTTCGTTCCGACCAGGCCGACCAGGAAGCCCGATCCATGACCACCGAAGCCGTTCCCCCCGCCCCGGCGGGGAGCTCTCGGGGGAAGGACTCCGAGATCGCCGGGCCCCCGGTCCGCGGTCCCGGGGACGGCGGCCGGGCCGGCGACAGCCTCGGCGGCTTACCGCGCCCGGACATCATGACCGCCGTCGTGCGGCAGATCTCCATGCGCCCCTTCGCCGCCTACCACACCCCCCGGGCGGATCCGGGCGTGGAACCAGCAATTCAGCAACTGGCTGCGGGAGGGGAAGTCCGTCTTCCCGCACACGATCACCGAGGGCGGCCTCACCGAGGCGCCCAACGCGCTGACGGCGATGCTGGCCGGCGAGTACACCGGCAACGTCGTGGTCAAGATCTCCTGAGACCGGAGGGTCACACCATGCCGATGCCCCAGCCCACCGAAGAACTGGGCGCGTTCCTCTCCCAGCCGCTCCGGTGGTCGCCGAGCGACACCGAGGAGGGCCTCGAACTCGCCTCCGTGGAGGTGCCGCTGGACTACGCCGACCCCGGCGGCCGCCGCATCTCGATCGCGGTCAGCAGGCGCCGGGCCGCGGACCCCGCCCGGCGGCGGGGTGTCCTGCTGTCGGTCCACGGCGGGCCGGGCGGTGACAACGGCCACGGCCGGATGATGCCGGTCGAGCTCCACCGGACCACCCCGCTGAACGAGGTCTACGACCTGATCGGCTTCGACCCGCGCGGCACCGGCGCCTCGACCCGGCTGGACGGCGAGGACACCCCCGCGCGGGCGGTCTTCGACTCGCGCCCGCCGGACTCGGCGTTCGCCCTCCTCACCGAGGACATGCGGGCCCGCGAGGAGGGGTGCCGGCGTGCCGGGGGCGAGCTGCGCCCGCACGTCAGCACCCGCAACACCGCCCGAGACATGGACCTGCTGCGCGCCGTCCTCGGCGAGGAGCGGATCAGCTTCGTCGGCTACGCCTACGGCACGCTCGTCGGCGCGGTCTACGGCACCATGTTCCCCGCGCGCCTGGACCGCAGCGTGCTGGACTCCTCCGTCCACCCCGGCTGGGACTGGCGGCGGCAGTTCATGGCACAGGCCCTGGCCGTCCGGGAGAACGTGGACGCGTGGGCGGCGTGGGCCGGCGAGCGCAACAGCCGCTACGGCCTGGGCACCGACGCCGCGCAGGTGCTGGCCTCCGTCGAGGAGACCGCTTCCCTGCTGGCCGGCCGCACCCCGGACGCGTCGCTGCGCACCTCCTTCGACGGGATCATGGGCACCCTCGCCCCGCTGCGTCCGCGCTGGGACGTGCTGGCCCTGCTCGTCGGCGACCTGCACAAGGCCGCCGCTTCGGGGAGCACCGAGCAGGCCCGGGAGCTCCTCGCCGGGCAGTCGGCCTGGCGCCCCGGCTCGGCCGCCGGCCAGGTGCGGGAGGCCGTGCTGGAGGCGGTGACCTGCGAGACCGACTGGCCCGCTGACCTGGAGGTCTACTACCGGGACATGCGGCGCTTCCGGGAGGAGTGCCCCTACGGCTACGGCGTGCTGCGCGCCCAGCCGTGGGTGGGGACGTTCCGCTCGTTCACCCCGGCCGAGGAGGCCACCCGGGTGCGGCGCGAGGGGTATCCGGCCGGTCTGGTGGTCCAGGCCGACGGCGACCCCCTGGACCACCACGAGGGCGCGACGGCCATGGCCGAGCGGCTGGGGCACCGGCTGGTCCTCGTGACCGACTCCGGCGCCCACGAGATCTACGGATTCGGCGGCAACGCCCTCGTGGACGAGCACGTCAACCGCTATCTGCTGGAGGGCGTCCTGCCCGGCGGCACGGTCCGCTGCCCGGGCGAGCCGCGGCCGGACGTCCCGGCGGACGCGGACGCGGTGTAGGCGGTGCGGGCCGCCCCTCGCGGCGGCCCGCACACGCGCGGCACGGGGAGCGGGGAGGGGGAGGGGGAGGCACCGGGGCCGCCACGCCCGAAGGCGTGGCGGCCCCGGCGCCCTGCGGTGCGCGCCCGCGTCCTCGCGCCCTCGCGGGCCTGGGGCGGCCCGGTCTCCGCGTCACCCCGTCCTTCGTCCTTCTTCACCGGTGTGACGGGGGACGGCTCGTTGTCCGTGTGGTCCTGACCGCCTCGTGCCCCGCGTCCGCACGCACCGTGCGGACGCGGGGCGCGGAACGCGCGGAGCACGGAGAACACCGGAAAGGGGGCCGGTCCGGGAGTTCCGCACTCCCGGACCGGCCCCCTCGGCGGAGACCGTTCAGCATGTGGGGGTGGTGCTCACCCGCTTGACCGAGACCTCGGCCTCCACGCTGGTGAGGTAGGTGCCGGCCGCGTCGTACACCCGGGAGGTGCCGGAACTGTCGAACGCCCCGCTCTGCTGGACGGCCTTCTGGTTGACGTCCACATAGCCCACGGTGGTGCCGTCGGCTTTGAACATCCTCTCCACGAGGCGGTAGGTGAAGGTGCCGTCGCCGGTCTGGTTCCATATGCCCAGGCCCTGGCCGCCGCCGTCCGAGCCGTCGCCGGCGGTCAGGCACACCAGGCCGCCCCTGTGGAAGGAGACGGTGATCTGGCCGGATCCGTCACCGTGGTCGACGGTGCCCCGCCAGGTGCCGACCGGGGTGGTGGTCGTGGCGGTGCCCGTGGCGGTGCCCGTGGTGGTGCCCGCGGTGGCGGCCCCAGGCGCCATGACACCTACGGTCGCGGCCAGTCCGAGGACCGACAGCACGTTTCTGATCTTCCTGTTCACGGTGTTCCCCGTTCTCTCTGTTCGGCGGCGCCGGTTCCCGGCGCCTTCGCATGGGGGGGGGTTGGACGCGGCCGGGACCGCGGTGTGGGGGGAGTTCGGTGCTCCGCCGCACGTCAGCGCAGGGTGCGGCGGAAGGTGCGGAGCTCGGCGGCCAGGACCTCGGGCCGCTCCAGGGCCGGGAAGTGGCCGCCGTCCTCCAGGTCGCGCCAGTGGCGCAGGTCGGTGAAGCGCTCGCGGGCCCACGCCCGGGGCAGCCAGGCGTCCTTGGGGAAGACCGAGCACCCGGTGGGCACGTCCGTCGGGCGCATCGGCTCCTTGTCGAAGCTCTCCCAGAACAGCCGGGCCGAGGAGGTCCCGGTGTTGGTGAGCCAGTACGTCGTGACGATGTCCAGCAGCCGGTCGCGCGGCACGGCCTTCTCCAGGTCGCCGTCGTGGTCGGCCCACTCCCAGAACCTGTCGGTGATCCAGGCGAGCTGCGCGGCCGGCGAGTCGGCCAGCCCGTAGCCGAGTGTCTGGGGGCGCGTGCCCTGGATGGCGGCGTAGCCGGAGCGGTTCTTCCCGAACCCGGCCATGCGAGCCATGGCGGTCCGGTCCCGCTCGTCCAGCTCGACCTCCCGCTCCGGGGGCCTGGCCAGGGGCATGGTGAGGTGGATGCCGGCCAGGTGCCCGGCGTCGGTGCTGCCCAGCGCGGCCGAGACCCATGAGCCCCAGTCGCCGCCGTGCGCGATGTACCGGTCGTGGCCGAGCCGGGCCATCAGCTCTGCCCAGGCCTCGGCGGTGCGCTGGACCGTCCAGCCGGTGCCCTCCGGCCGGTCGCTGAACCCGTGGCCGGGCAGGGAGGGGCAGACGACGTCGAAGGCGTCCGCCGGGTCCTCCGGCTCGGTGAGCGCGGTGATGATGTCGAGGAACTCCACCACCGAGCTGGGCCACCCGTGGGTCATCAGCAGCGGCGTGCTCCCCGGATGGGGCGAGCGCACGTGCAGGAAGTGGATGCCCACACCGCCGATCTCGGTGCGGAACTGCGGCAGCGCGTTCAGCCGCGCCTCGGTGGCCCGCCAGTCGTACTCCTCGGCCCAGTACCGGCACAGCTCCCGGACCTGCTCCAGCGGGGCGCCCTGGGACCAGTCGTCCACGGTCTCCGCGTCCGGCCAGCGGGTTCCGGCCAACCGCCGGCGCAGGTCGTCCAGAGCCGCCTGCGGGATCTCCACCCGGTAGGGCTCGATCACTGCGTTCACCCTTCCGCCTCCTCTCCGCCGCGGCCTCTTTCCGGTGCGGCCCTCGTCACGGCGTCTCGTCACGGCTTCTCGTACGGGGAAGCTAGAAGGAGCGGCTACAGCCCCGGTCGAGTCGGCGGGGACGGCAGCAGCCGTCCGATCTCCGCCTCGGACAGTCCGCTTTCGGCCAGGACCTCCCGGGTGTGCTCACCGCAGCGCGGCGCCGGGCCCGGCAGCCGCGCCGCCGTCCGGCCGAACCGCGGCGCGGGTGCGGGCTGGAGCAGCCCGCCGGCCTCGCGGTACGTGCCCCGGGCCCGGTTGTGGGGGTGCCCGGCCGCCTCCGCCAGGGTCAGCACGGGGGTCACGCACGCCTGGGTGCCGTCGAAGACCTCCGTCCACTCCCGCCTGGTCCGGGACGCGAAGCGGCGCGCGAACTCCCTTCGCAGGACGGGCCATTCACCCGGGTCGCCGCGGTCGGGCAGCTCCTCCGGATCCAGGCCGAGCCCTGCCAGGAACTCCAGGTAGAACCGTTCCTCCAGGGCCCCGACCGCCATGTGGCCGCCGTCGGCGCACTCGTAGACGTCGTAGAAGGGGGCGCCCGTGTCGAGCAGGTTGCCGCCCCGCTCCCGGCTCCACAGACCGGTCCCTGCCATCGCCGTCAGCATGCCCAGCAGCGACGCGGCGCCGTCCACGATCGCGGCGTCCACGACCTGCCCGAGCCCGGAGCGCTGCCGCTCGTACAGCGCCGCCAGGATCCCCACGGTCAGCGGCAGCCCGCCGCCGGCGAAGTCCCCGAGGAGGTTCAGGGGGGGTACGGGCGGGCCGCCGGCCCGCCCGACGGCGTCCAGGGCGCCGGTCAGCGCGATGTAGTTGATGTCGTGCCCGGGGGCGGCGGCCAGCGGGCCGGTCTGCCCCCAGCCGGTCATCCGGGCGTACACCAGGCGCGGATTGCGGGCGCGGCACTCCACCGGCCCGACGCCCAGCCGCTCGGCGACGCCCGGGCGGAAGCCCTCCACCAGGACGTCGGAGTGCTCCACGAGCCGCATCAGCGCTTCGGCGGCCGCGGGATCCTTCAGGTCCAGGGCGACCGACCGGCGGCCCCGGTCGAGCACCCGGTGCCAGCTCCCGAACGGCCGGTCGCCGCCGGGCCGGTCGACCCGGATCACCTCGGCCCCCAGGTCGGCCAGCACCATGCAGGCGAAGGGCGCGGGGCCGATGGCGGCCAGTTCCAGGATCCGCAGCCCGCTCAGCGGTCCGCCGCCGGTGTCTGTCTCCATGGCCGCGACGCTAGGAACCCCTTCTGCAGCCGCCCTTGAGCCGGCCTCGTACCGCCCGCGCGGGCGCGGGCGGTACGAGGCGGACCGTCCGCCGCGATTCGACCTGTGCCCTAGCCGCCGTCCCTAGCCTCGGCCCACCCGTCTTCCCGCTGCCGCCCGTCACCGCGACGGGAGGGCGGGAAGGCCGTCAGCCAGCTGATCAGCAGGAGGAACCCCGGATGACCACCAGCGCGATCGAAACCGGCGGCGAAGCCGAGACCGAGGCCAAGACCTTCCCCTACCAGCGCGCCTGCCCCTTCAGCCCGCCGCCCGAGTACACGGAGATGGTCCAGGAGGACGTCTCCCAGGTCACCCTGACGGGCTCCGGTCTGCGCATCTGGACGGTCACCGGCTACCACACCATCCGCCAGCTGCTGACCGACCCCAGGGTCAGCGCATCGCGCAAGCACGCGAACTTCCCCTTCTACTTCATCGCTCCGCCCGAGTTCCGCACCGAGACCTCGTTCATCGGCTACGACGGCCAGGAGCACGTCAACACCCGGCGCAAGGCCGCCCTCACCTTCACCAGCCGGCAGGTGCGCAAGCTGCGCCCGCGGATCGAGGAGATCGTCGACGAGCACATCGACAAGATGCTGTCGATGTCCCCGCCCGTCGACATGCACCGGGTGTTCTCGCTCTCCGTGCCGATGACCGTCATCTGCGAACTGCTGGGCATCCCCCAGGACAAGCACGACTTCTTCATCAAGCACGGCACCGCGCTGCTGGGCGGCCACAGCTCGGCCGAGGAGCGCCAGGCGGCCATCGTGGAGGTCAACGCCTACGTCGACGACCTCATCCAGCTCAAGAAGCGCGAGCCGGGCGACGACCTGCTCAGCAGGGCGATGGCCGACTACGCCTCCTCCGGCGAGGAGTACACCGACCGCGACCTGTTCAACATGGTCCGGCTGCTGATGAACGGCGGCCACGAGACCACCGCGAGCCAGATCTCCCTGGGCACCGCCTGCCTGCTGGAGAACCCCGACCAGCTCGAACAGCTCAAGGCGGACCCGGACCTGGTCAAGCCCGCGGTCGACGAGCTGATCCGGATCGCCACCATCGGCGACACCGCCGTCCCCCGCGTCGCCCTGGACGACATCGAGATCGGCGGCAAGGTCATCCGCAAGGGCGACGGCATCCTCTGCCTGGGGATGGCCGCCAACCGCGACCCGGAGATCTTCCCGGAGCCCGACAAGGTCATCCTCAGCCGCGGCAGCCGCAAGCACCTGGGCTTCGGCCACGGCGTGCACCACTGCATCGGCGCGGACCTGGCCCGTCTGGAGCTGGAGATCGTGTGGAGCAGGCTGTTCCACCGCATCCCGACGCTCCGGCTGGCCAAGCCCTTCCTGGAGATCCCCCGCAAGGAGGGCGCGGTCATCTACGGCCTGTGGGAGCTGCCGGTCGCCTGGTGACCCACCGCGGTCCCGCGCACACCGGCGACAGCCCGACGAGTCGAGTCCGAAGAGCCCGAGGAGAGATCCATGGCCAAGATCACCTACAAGCACCCCAACGGCACCGACACCGTGGTCGACGTCCCGTCCCCGAACACGGTGATGCGCGGGGCGAAGATCAACAACATCGACGGCATCGAGGCCCAGTGCGGCGGTTCGGCCCAGTGCGGCACCTGCCACATCTACGTCGACGAGGCCAACACCCTGCCGCTGCCGCCGATGCACGAGTCCGAGGACGACGTGCTGTACGGGACGGCGTGCCCCCGCCGCCCCAACAGCCGGCTGAGCTGCCAGCTGCCCGTCACCGACGAGATCGACGGCCTGGTGGTGCACCTGCCGGAGGCCCAGTCCTGATGGCGGGGTCTCCGGCGCCCCCGGCACCCCCGGTGTCGTCCGTCGTCATCGTCGGGGCGGGACAGGCCGGTGCGGACGCGGCCGCGGCCCTGCGCGGCCGCGGCTTCTCCGGCCGCATCACCCTGGTGGGGGAGGAGGAGGCACTCCCCTACCGGCGCCCGCCCCTGTCCAAGGGCTACCTCGGCGGCACGGTGGGCGCCGGGGACCTGGAACTGCTGCCCGCCTCCTCCTACGCGGACCAGGGGATCGATCTGGTGCTCGGCGACCGGGCCGCACGGATCGACCCCGAGGAGCGGTCCGTCGTACTGGACTCGGGCACACGGCTGTCCTACGACCGGCTCGTCCTGGCCACCGGCGCCCGCCCCCGGCGGCTCCCCGTGCCCGGCGCGGACCTGGACGGGGTCATGACCCTGCGCGGTCTGGCCGACGCCGACGCCCTGCGGGAGGCCCTGCGCGCGGCCCTGCGCGGGGGCGGGCACCTGCTGGTCGTCGGCGGCGGCTTCGTCGGCCTCGAACTGGCCGCGACCGCACGGGGGATGGGGCTGGAGGCCACGGTGGTGGAGGTGGGGCCGCGGCTGATGGCCCGCGCCGTGAGCCCCGGCATGTCGGAGCACCTGCGCGCGGAGCATCTGCGGCAGGGCGTCCGGGTCCTCCTGCGCCGCGAGGTGACGGCCCTGCGGGGCGACGCGTCCGGGCGTGTGAGGGTGGCGGAACTGGACGGCGGGGAGCGTGTACAGGCCGATCTGGTGGTGTTCGGCGTAGGGGTGCGGCCCGGCGCCGAGCTCGCCGCCGCCGCCGGTCTGGAGGTCGGCGACGGCATCCTCGTCGACCGGTGGCTGCGCACCAGCGACCCGGCGGTCCACGCGATCGGGGACTGCGCCCGCTTCCCCAGCGCGCGCTACGGCCGGCAGTTGCGTCTGGAGTCGGTGCAGAACGCCTCCGACCAGGCCCGCTGCGCCGCCGCGGCGATCTGCGGGGATCCGGCGCCGTACGAGGCCGTCCCGTGGTTCTGGACGGAGCAGTACGCGACCAGGCTGCAGATCGCGGGCATCACCGACGGGCACGACCGCACGGTGACCGTGGGGGACCCCTCCGGTGGCCGCTTCTCGGTGCTGTGCTTCCGCGGGGAGCGGCTGCTGGGCGCCGAGTCGGTCGGCCGGTCCGCGGACCACATGATCGTCCGCCGGCTCCTGGCGGCGGAGGGCGGCCCCGGCCTCTCCCCCGGGGAGGCGGCGCGTCCCGGTTTCGATCTGAAGGAGTACCGGGGCAGGTCGCGGCAGCCGGCCTGATCCACCGCGCCGTCCGTCCCTCCGGGCCGGGCGGCGCGGAACCGGTCGTACGCAACGGCCGCGCGCAACGGCCGCGCGCAACGGCCGGGCACAGCAGGGGGACAGCAGGCGACCGCCGGAGCGGAACACGGAGGGGGCCGGGGTCCGTTCGGACCCCGGCCCCCTCCGGCCGTACCGGCGGACGCCCGCCGCTACCCCTGCGCCGGGCCGAGCAGCGCCGTCGCGTAGCTGCCGCGTGCCGAGGTGTCGTACTGCAGCGCCACATGGCTGGCCGCCACGGTGACGTCCCGCCAGAAGCGCTGGAGGGGCTGCGCCGGCGCCAGGCCGCCGGTCCCGGCCCCGTGGACCAGCAGGTCCACGGCCTCGGTGAGGAGTTCGGCGGCGGTGGCGGCGTTCCGCTCGCTGTGGGCCAGGAGTTCCCGGGTGAACACGCCGCCGTCGGCTGTGGCGGCGTTCCGCTCGATCAGGAGCCGGGCGGCGTCGATCCGGCCGGAGGCGCGGACCAGCTTCGTCTCGGCCGTCTGCGTGCGCCGCCGCCCCGTCAGCGTGGCGGCGAAGGCGTCGAGCGCCCCGGCCGCGGCGCCCGCCGCCGGAGCGGCGAAGGCCAGCCCCGCGGCGGCCGGCAGCGGGACGTTGTGGACGGCCCCGGCGGAGTGCGCGTTGCGCCCGGAGAGCACCTCCATGCGGTCGAAGGACAGGTGCTCGGGCACCAGGACGTCCTCGACCACCACGGTGTGGCTGCCGGTGGCGCGCATACCGATGCTGTCCCAGGTGGGGTGGACGGTGCACGCCTGCCTGCGCACCGCGAAGAAGCGCATCGCGGGCGGGCCCCCGGCGGGCCCCCCGGCCGCGGGCCCTCCGGCGGCGGGCGCCATCGCGCACAGCAGGACCCAGTCGGCGTGCTCGACGCCGCTGACGTAGCCCCAGCTTCCGCTCAGCCGCCATCCGCCGTCCGCGGGGACGGCCCGGCCCGCCGGGGGCAGGCCGGCGGCGACGACGGTGTCGGGTCCGCCGCCCCAGAGCTCGCGCCGGCCCTCCTGCGGGAGGTGGGCCGCGAACCGCGCCGAGTGGGCGGTGAGCGAGGCGATCCAGGCGGTGGCCGGGCAGCCCCGGGCGATCGTGAGGACGGCTCCGGTCAGCTCGCCGAACGTCCCCTCGGCACCGCCCCACGCGGCGGGTACGAAGTGCCGGGCGAACCCGTGCGAGCGCACCGCGCCGACGACCTCGGGGGCGAGGGCGCCGCTGCTGTCGGCCGCGGCCGCGTGCCCGGCCGCGAGTTCGCGCAGTTCCTCCGCTCCCGCCGCCACACCGGCGGCGGGGCGGGTCCCCGTCCCGGCGGTCACCGCTGGACGGCCTTCGCGAACAGCTCGAGCGTCTCGCCCGGGCTGGGGCCGTCCAGCGCGCGGTGGATCGCCTGGGCGTCCGGACCGTGCTTGTGCAGCTTCACATGGGCCAGTTCGACCCTGGTCGTGGTCGCGTCGACGGGGGTGATCGTCACCTCGATCTCGCTGGCGCGCTCGTCGTCGGGGATGGACTGCCAGCGGCCGTCGATCCGCCAGGTCATCGAGAGGCCGCGGGGAGGCTCCCAGGTGAGGACGCGCCCCCAGTCGATCTCGTTGCCCTCCGCGTCCCACTCGTAGTAGCGCCCGCCCTCGCCCGGCTCGAAGGCGAGTCCGACGCGCTCGTTCTTCAGCAGGACGTGCGTGGGCGGCCACCAGTCCTCGGGCCGCTCGGTGAAGACCTTGAAGCAGTGCTCGGGCGTGGCCGCCACCGTCACCGACTTCCGTACGTCCGGGACTGACTGCTCGGGCTGATCGGCCATGTGGGGCCTCCTCGCTGCGTGTCTTGCGCACATCGGACGCGCACCACCGTCGCGGTCCGGGCTCGACGGGGTGTCGAGCCCGGCTCGAAGAAACGTGCGGCGCGCGTCCGGGCCACGCCGGGCGGTTCGAGGGGGAATCGAGATCCGCGCAAGGCGCAGGGGTCACGGTCGTCGTCACCCAGGCCACCTCACGGAGAACGGGAGAGCACGATGACAGATGCAGGACGGCGGGTCGCCTTCGTCACCGGCGCCACCAGCGGTATCGGCCTCGCCGTGACCGAGCTGCTGGCCCGGCAGGGCATGGCGGTGTTCGGCGTGGCGCGCTCCGAGGAGAGCGTGAAGGCCATGGTCAAACGGCTCCGCGCGGAGGGCGCGGAGGTCTCGGGCGCGGTGTGCGACGTCTCCTCGACCGAGCAGGTGCGCGACGCCGTGGCCGCGGCGGTGCGCGAGTACGGGCGCGTGGACGTCCTGGTCAACAACGCCGGCCGGGGCGGCGGCGGGGTCACGGCCGAGATGTCCGACGCCCTCTGGCTGGATGTGGTCGACACCAACCTCAACGGCACCTTCCGCGTCACCCGCGAGGTGCTGGCGAACGGCCGGATGCGGGAGGGAGGCTGGGGACGGATCGTCAACATCGCCTCCACCGGCGGCAAGCAGGGCGTCGAGCTCGCCGCGCCGTACTCCGCCTCCAAGCACGGGGTCATCGGCTTCACCAAGGCCGTCGGCAAGGAACTGGCCAAGAGCGGCATCACCGTGAACGCCGTCTGCCCCGGGTACGTCGAGACCCCCATGGCCCAGCGGGTGCGCCAGGGCTACGCGGGCCACTGGGGTGTGACGGAGGAGGAGGTGCTGGAGAAGTTCGAGGCGAAGATCCCGCTGGGCCGCTACTCCACCCCGGAGGAGGTCGCCGGCATGGTCGGCTACCTGGTCTCCGACACCGCCGCGTCCATCACCGCCCAGGCGCTCAACGTCTGTGGCGGCCTCGGCAACTACTGACCCGGTCGGCGCACCGAGACCTTGGAGCCGCAACCATGAGGCCTGACAGCACCACACTGACCCCCGAGTCGGACATCGCGGCCTTCCGGTCGGCCATGGGGTGCTTCCCGACCGGGGTGGCGCTGCTCTCCCGGGGAAGCGGCGCCGGGGCGTCCGTCGTCACCGTCAACAGCCTGACCTCCGTGTCCCTCGACCCCCTGCTCCTGCTGGTCTGCCTCAAGTCGGACAGCCGGATGGTCCGGCGGGTCTCGGAGGCCGGGAGCTTCGCGGTGAACGTGCTGGACGAGACCCAGCGGGACCTGTCGGCCCTGTTCGCCCGCTCCGACCGCCCGTCGGGGGAGTCCGCCATGCGGCTGCTGGACGCCGTGGAGGGCGCCACCGGGAACGCGGTGCTGCCCTCCGCCGCCGCCTTCTTCGAGTGCCGGCTGTACGCGGAGCACGCGGGCGGCGACCACGTGGTGTTCCTGGGCCGGGTCGTCGCCCTGCACCGCTCGACACCGGACCGCCGTCCGCTGCTGTTCCACCACGGCCGGTACGCGGCGCTCGCCTGAGACGTCCGCCGGCCCACGACCGCACGGGAGACCGCATGACCCTGTCCACCGGCACCGGCGCCCTCGGCGCCGGCACCCTCGACCCCGCCGCCTCCCCGGCCGCCGGCGTCCCGGCCGCCGGCGCGCCCTTCCTGGAGGAGGTCGCCGACGGCGTCCACGCCTTCGTCCAGCCGCCGGGCGGCTGGTGCCTGAACAACGCGGGCCTGGTGACGGGCCGGCCCGGCGGCGAGGGCCCGCCCGTCCTGATCGACACCGCGGCCACCGAGGCCCGCGCCCGGCTGCTGCGCCGGGAGGTGGAGCGGGTCGTCCCGGACGGGCCGGGCATCGTCGTCAACACCCACTTCCACGGCGACCACACCTTCGGCAACAGCCAGTTCACGCCGCGGGCGGTGGTCGTCGCGCACGAGGGCACCCGCGCCGACAGCGCCGAGGCGGGGCTGGGGCTGTGCGGACTGTGGCCGGACGTGGAGTGGGGCGAGATCCCGCTGACCCTGCCGACCCTGACCTTCCGCGACGGGCTCACCCTCCGCGCCGGGGGTCTGCGCGTGGAGCTGCTGCATCTGGGCCCCGCGCACACCGCCGACGACACGGTGGCGTGGGTGCCCGAGCGCGGTGTGCTGTTCACCGGCGACCTGGTCTGGTCGGGGGTGACGCCGTTCGTGCTGATGGGCTCCGTGACCGGTTCGCTGCGGGCGCTGGAGCGGATGCGGGCCCTCGCCCCGCGCGTCGTGGTCCCCGGTCACGGGCCGGTGGGCGGCCCGGAGCTGCTGGACGCCACCGAGGCGTATCTGCGGTGGCTGCTGCGGATCGCACGGGAGTCCGTACGCGACGGACTCCCGCCGCTGGAGGCGGCGCGCCGCGCGGACCTGGGCGGCTTCGCCGGCCTGCTCGACCCCGAGCGCCTGGTCGGAAACCTGCACCGGGCCCGCGCGGAGCTGGAGGGGCTGCCGCCGGGGGCGCGGATGGACGTGGCCGGTCCCTTCGGGGAGATGGTCGCGTACCACGGAGGACTGCCGGACTGCCACGCCTGAGGCGGCGTGCCGGATCCGGCGGGGAGGAGATGACGATGATCACCGATGCGCCGGAGCGTGAGCCCCTGGAACACGACTTCCGGGACATCCCCGTTCCCCTGCTGGCCGGAGAGGAGGAGGACGCATCCGAGCCGCACATCTGGCGGGGCATCGACTGACGGGCCCTTCGGCACCTCGGAACGGAGCGACGCACAGGCGGTACACGCGGCACCACGGCGGTGGCCCCCCGGATCCCACCGGGGGCCACCGCCGTGGTGCCGCGCGCGGCCCGGCGCGGAGCGCCGCGCCGCGGGAGGCGCGTCATCAGGGGGCGGGGAGCTCCACGGGGGTGTCGCGGTGGATGACCCGCGACCGCGTGAGCAGTTCGCCGTCGCGCCGCACCAGCACGTCGTCGACGGTGAAGGTCGGCTGGAAGGAGACCTTCCCCTCGCGGTCGGTCTGGGTGACGAGCGTGTAGTACGACACCCGCAGGGTGTCCTCGTCCGCGGGGTCGGTCTCGATCAGCAGGTGGTCGAACCAGTGCCGGACGGCGATGTCCCGGTAGCGCGGCAGGTTCGCCCGCATCCCCGCGATCATCCGCTCCCGGCCCTGCGCCCGCTCGCCGTTGGCGTGCACCACCACTCCGTCGTCGGTGAAGGTGTCCGCGAAACCCTCGATGTCCAGGGCGTCGACGCGGCGCATCTGCCGCGCGTAGAACGTCTGCACCTCCGCGTAGAGGTCCCCGGTGACCTTGCTCCTGGTTGCCTGGACCGCCTGAGACACGGCGACTCCCTTCGATGACGGCCTGCGCCGCCGAAGGCCGGCGGCGCGATCGCCACCACGCTGCCGCGCCCGGCTTCAGCACCGCTGGAGACCGGCTCGTACGGGCCGGGTCAGGCGGTCCGGGCCGGTCGAATCGGGTCGGGCCGGCCGGGCCGGTCCGGGCGGGTCACTCGTCGCGCACCGCCACGGCGAGCTGCGCCCGGCCGCGGACGCCGAGCTTGCGGTAGATGCGAGTCAGCCGGGCCTCGACGGTCTTGACGCTGAGGAAGAGCCTGGCCGCCGCCTCCTGGTTGCTCGCCCCCTGCCCGACGAGCAGGGCGAGCCGCCGCTCCGCCTCGGTGAGCCGCTCGGCTGGCTCGGCGGACCCGCCGGGGAACGGGTCTGTCCCGTCGCGCGGCGGGGCGCCGCCGGCCAGTCGCGCCCAGGGCCGGGCCCCGACACGGTCGAACACCCCGGCCGCCTCGCGCAGTACGGCCTGCGCCGACGCCCGGCGCCTGCGGCGGCGCTCGATGCGCGCCAGCGCCAGCAGGGTGCGTCCCGCCTCGATGGGCAGCCCGTGCCCGGTGAAGCGGTCGGCGGTCTCCCGCAGCAGCTCCGCCCCCGCGTCCGGGTCGCCGGTGGCCGCCAGGTACTGGCCGCGGACCCGGTCCAGCGCCGTCAGCACGGTGGTGCGCCCCAGTCGCCGCGCCACCGGGACGGTGTCCGCCAGCAGGGCGGCGGCCTTCTCCGGCTCCCCGCCGGCCACGTACGCCTCGGCCAGTTCCTCGTGCCAGCGCAGGACGGACGGGTCGGTGGTCAGGGCGGTGATCGGCAGGTCGCGGATTCGGCCGAGCGTCTCCAGGGCCAGGGCCGTCTCGCCCATGGCCAGCTGTACGCGCCCGAGCGCGTACAGGGAGCAGTGCAGGAAGACCTGGTCGCCCTCCTCCAGGGAGGCGCGCAGGCTGCGGCGGGCGTAGTCCGCGGCCCGCCGGAAGCTGCCGCCCGCGGTCTCGGCCAGTGCCGCGCTGTACCACAGGGGGCCCGGGGAGAACCCGGCCTCCAGCGCGATGGACACCGCGCGCCGGGCGTGGGCGAGTGCCGCGGCGCACTGCCCCTGGCGGGCCTCGGCCTCGGCCAGGGAGCGCAGCGCCGCCACCAGGTCCTCGGTGCTCCCGAGCCGTTCGAGCTCGGGCAGCAGGGCGAGCAGTCCCTCGCGCGCCTCGGTGAGCCGGTCGTCGAACAGGGCGTGGCGCAGGGCGAGCAGCCGCGGCCCGTTGCGCAGCGCGGGCGGGAGCCCCTCCCGCCACACGGTGAGCGCCTCCTCGGTGTGCGCCGCGGCCTCGGGCTCCCCCAGGGCGCGGCTGGTGCGGGCGCGGGCCGTGGCCGCCAGTACGGCGGTCTCCCGGTCGCCGGCGGCCAGGGCCAGGCGGTACGCCTCCTCGGCGGTGGCGCGTGCCGCGGCGCTGTCGCCGTCGGCCAGTTGCTGCTTCCACACCAGCCGGACCAGCACGGCCGCGCGCATCGACGGGTCGTCGCCGGCGTCGGCCAGGGCGTGGGAGAAGGTCTCGTCCAGGTCGGTGAGGCCCTGGAAGGCGGTGTCCAGGATGGCGAGCCGGGCCCTCAGCCGGGCGGCGGGCGGGACGTCGCGGGCGAGGATGGCGTCCGCGGCCCGTTTGGACAGGTCGGGCCGGGCGGCGCGGGCCGCGTCGGCGGCGGCCCCCAGCAGCCGCGTCACCTCCTCCTCGGGGCGTCCGGCGGGGGTGCGTTCGGCGGCGAGCAGGCCGAGTTCGGCGGCCAGGGCGTGGTCCCCGCGGCGGCGGCAGGATTCCACGGCCCGGTCGAGTTCCGCGGCCAGTTCCGCGCCGGCGCCGCGGGGGTCGGCGGCCAGTGCCCGGTGGCGTACGGCCTGTACGGGGTCGCCCACGGCCCGGGCCAGGGCGGTGTGGCAGTCGGCCCGCTCGGCCCAGTCCGCCTCGGCCGCCAGGGTCGCGGGTACCACTCCGGCGGTGAAGGCGACCGCGCCGTTCTGGCCGACGGTGACCAGTCCCGCCCGTTCGGCGGCCGCGAGGTCCGCCTCGGCCGAGGCTCGTCCCGCCCTGCGCAGCACGGTCGTGGTCGGCCCGGTGGCCAGCGCGGCGAGCAGCAGGGTGGGGTGCGCCCCGGCGGGCACCTCGGCCAGCATGTGGCGGGCGGCGGCCCGCGCCTCGCCGCCCAGCGGCAGTTCGTCGGCGTGGTGGACGAAGGTGCGGGCGCCCGCCAGGGAGCGGCCGATGGCCAGGGCGAGCCTGGGGTTGCCGCCGCTGGCCCGGTGGATGCGGCCGGCCAGGCGGGCGGGGAGTTCGTGGTCGGCCAGCAGCGCGGCGACGTGGTCGGCGCCGAGCGGCGGTACGGGGACGACGCGGGGACCGATGTGGCCGAAGAGGTTCTCCGCGTGCAGCGGGCTGGTGTGCTGCCGTTCGGCCACCAGGGCCCGTACGGCCGGCGGCGCCTTGTGCAGGGCGAAGCGGAGCAGGGCGGAGCTGTCGGGGTCCAGCCACTGGGCGTTGTCCACCACGAGCAGCACGGGCCCCTCGGCGGCCAGGAGGCGCAGTACCTGGGCCACGGCCAGCCGCAGGGCGACGCGGTCCTGTCCGGCGGCGGGCGCCTCCGTCTCGCGGCGGGCCACGGCGACGGCGGTGCGCTGCGGCCGGGGCAGCTCCCGTACGGCGGTCTCGGGCACGTCGTCCAGCAGTCCGGCCGCGCCGGCGCCGGGGATGCCCCGGTCCTCCTCCTCCGGGGCCAGCCACAGGACGGTCTCCCCCCGTGCCCGGCGTTCCTCCGGTCTGACCACGGCGGCGACCAGGGCCGTCTTGCCGATGCCCGGCGGGCCGGCGAGGGCGGCCCTGCCGTGGTCGCGCAGCGTCTTCTCCAGGTGGTCCAGCAGATCGCCGCGCCCGACCAGCGCCGGACGGGGGGTCTCCCGCTCCAGCCCCATAAACCGCCTCCGGTCGTGTTCATGCCCGTGCTCCGCGAGGATACGGAGGACATGGGCTACCGGTCGATGGTCTTCGGCGTGGACGTTCGACGGAATTTCGACGGAGGTCTCGGCGGGGGTCTCGACGGAGGTCCGGGCGGGCTTCCCGGTGGAGGTCTCGGTGGGCGCGGGGGATTCCGCGCCGGAAGCCGTCAGGGCCTGCCGTCGGGTGCAGCGCCGGCAGGCCCTGGTTCTCCGGCCGGTCCGGACCGGTGGGGGTCCGGACCGGTGGGGGTCCCCGGTGGGGGGCGGGGGCCCCCGGGAGCCCGCCCCGTCAGGAGGACGGGCCCCGGTCCGGCGGCCGTCCGGGCCGGGTGGTCCCGGCCCGTCCGGTCACGTTCGGTTCGCTCAGAAGGTCAGGCTCCAGGAGTCGATGTAGCCGGTGTCCCCGGAGTAGACGTCCTTGACCCGCAGCCTCCAGGTGCCGTTGGCGAGCGCCGAGGAGGCGTCGACGGTGTACGTGGCGATCACGTTGTCGGCGCTGTCGGAGGCGGAGGACTGCTTGAGGGTGGCGTAGCGGCCGTCGGGGGCGACCAGTTCGACGACCAGGTCGCCGCGGTAGGTGTGCTTGATGTCGACGGCGACCTGCAGGTCGGCCGGCGCGTTGCCGCTGCGGCCGCTCACCGCGATCGGGGAGGTGACGCCGGTGGTGTTGCTGTCCGGGATGGCGACGTTGGTGCCGTTGGTGTAGGTGTCGCCAGCCGGGGGCTGCTCGCCGCCGCCACCGCTGTCGCCGCCGACGGCCGCGACGGTCGCGGCCGCGTCGGCCAGGCCGGCGCCGCAGCCGCCGCTGCACGTGCCGGGCAGGGTGCGGGCCTTGGACTTGATCAGCTGCTCGATCCGGGCCGGGCTCAGCGAGGAGTCGGCCGACTTCATCAGCGCGGCCAGGCCGGCGATGTGCGGGGCGGCCATGCTGGTGCCCTGGTAGTAGGCGTAGGTCTCACCGGCGGGCCGGGTGGAGCCGGAGTCCACCGTGGAGAGGATGCCGTTGGTCCGGATCGCGGTCTCACCACCGGGGGCGGCGATGTCGACGACCGAGCCGTAGTTGGAGTAGGAGGCCCGGTTGCCCTCGCGGTCGCCGGCGGCGACGGTGACGACGTTGTTGCAGCTCGCGGGGGTGAAGTTGGCGGCGTTGGCGTTGCTGTTGCCCGCCGCGACGACGACCGTGGTGCCGCGGCCGACGGCGCCGTTGATCGCGTTCTGGTAGGTGCTGGAGCAGGTGCCGCCGCCGCCCAGGCTCATGTTGATGACGTGGGCCGGGGTGGGGTTGGCCGGGACGCCGTGGACGGTGCCGCCGGAGGCCCAGGTGATGGCGTCGGCGATGTCGGCGGTGGTGCCGCCGCACTTGGCGAGCACGCGGACGGGCTGGATCTTCGCGTTGTACGCGACGCCCGCGATGCCCTTGCCGTTGTTCGCCGCCGCGGCGACGGTGCCCGCGACGTGGGTGCCGTGCCAGGAGGAGGGGCTGTCGTAACTGGCCCCGCACTCACCGGCGTTGAACCAGTCGCCCTCGTCGGCGGGGTTGCTGTCGCGGCCGTTGCCGTCCCGCGCGTTGGTGGCGTCGGAGACGAAGTCGTAGCCGGAGACGATGTTGGCGGCGAGGTCGGAGTGCGCGATGTAGCCGGTGTCCAGGACGGCTACGACCGTGCCCTGGCCCGTGGAGCGGTCCCAGGCGCCGGGCACGCGCATGCCGGCGGTGGACTCGAAGAGGTCCCACTGGCTGCTGTACTGCGGGTCGTTGGGGGCCGCCATCGCGTACATACGCGTGTTGGGCTCGGCGTAGGCGACGTCCGGGTCGCTCTCGAAGGCCTCGACGACCTCGTCGATCTCGGCCCGGGAGGTCTTGCCCTCCACCTCGTACAGGGCCGCGCCCGTGGCCAGGCGGCGCTCGAACTTCAGCTTCTGCCCGGTCTTCTTCCCCTTGGCGGTGGCCTCGGCCCTGGCCGCGGAGTCGGACTCGGCCGCGCTCGGGGAGGCGTTGGCCGCCTTGGTCCCGGTGCGGTTGCGGTAGGCGACGATGACGCCGTCCGCGGGCGCCTCGGGGAGTCCGGTCCGCTGCTCGCCGGCCCTGGGGGCGGTCTCGCCGGCCTGGGGCGCCGCGGTGGCGACGGACGCGGTGGCGGCTCCGGTCACGAGGGTGGCGGTCGCCGCCAGCACGGATATCAGTCTTCGCCTTGGGGCCTTCACGGGGGGGTCCTCTCGAAGCTGCCCGGACAGGCCGGGCAGTGGGGGTGCCTGGTGCGGGGGTCGCGCCGAGGTTCCGGGCGGTGTGGGGTATGACGTCGGCTCCGCCCGGAACCCCGGTGCCGCCGACCATAGGAACGCCCCGACCGGCCCCGATACGGGGAAAACCCTTGCGTCCCCTCCCCGGTCCACCGCCCGCCGGCCCGCAGGGCGGGAAACGGGGGTCGTACGTCCGGAAAAGCCCGGATGCCGACGACAGGTCTCCTCCGTGACGATCCGCCGGACATCCGGTGAATTCGCGCCGGTCCGCGCTCCTGCCCGGACTCCTGTCCGCGCCCGTCCGGTGCGCGGGCGCGAGGGGGCGCCCGGACCGGGCGCCGGACGCGGGCCGCATGCCTCACCGCACCTCACCCAACTCCCCCGTACGAGTGAATGCGCGACCGGTCTTCCGGGTCATCGCGGCCGAGGTCGCCGACGCGTCCCGCCTCGTCTTCCGAGGCCAGCCGCCCCCTCCTCGCCCCATGCACGGAACGCGGGAAACCGCAAGACCGACTAAAAGCGCATATGCACATCCATCGGTGTGTTCGTAACGTCGTCTGTGAGGCCGCCCACACCGGGCGGTGACACCCACCTGGCATCCCACCGAGGAGGACCCAGATGCTCACCCACACCACGGGAACCACCCTTGCCCCCGCCGCTCCGGCCGAGCGCGACATGGTCGCCGACCTGATGACGACGCGCGAGGCCCCGGTCAGCGACGCGCCCGTGTGGGCGCCGGAGGCGATCGGCCTGCTGCTGCTCGCGCTCCTGCTCTCCCCCAGGGAGCCGCGGGAGAAGTGACGCGACCGCTCTCCACAGCGGGATGCGACAGGAAGCGGCATGATGCGACAGAAACGAACAGAACCGGCATAACATGACATACCGAACCAGAGAGGTAGGTCACTGATGCCGAATCCGGACACCCCATCGCGCACGGACTACGCCGCGGCGGTGGAGGGTCTGGCCGACCGCGTCCTCGGTGCCCTGCGGGGCACCGGGGATCCGGCGGTGGATCCGGCGGTGGTGGCCTCCCAGGTGGACGAGGCCCCCGACCCCAAGGTCGCGCTGGCGGCCGTACGGGTCCTGGGACCCGACGTGTTCGCCCCCGCGCTGCTGGCCGGAGTGCCCTTCGGGCCCGGCGACGCCCGGGCGGTGGCCGAGTCCCTCCGAATCTTTCCGCCCGCTCCGGACGCCGCGCCCGAGGCCGCGTGGCGCGACTGGACGACCGTGCGGCTCCTCGCGCGGTACGGCGGTGGCTCCCCCGACAGCACCCTCACCGACACCCCCGAGGACACCCTGGGGGTACGCGAACCGGCACCCCCGGGCGGCACCGATTCCCCGGGCTCCCCCGGTCTCTCCTGGCGCGACCTGTCCCTGAGCATGGCGCAGCTCTCCCCGCTCGCCCTGCCGGACGTCGACGGCCCCGTCCACGAGACCGCCCTGAGCCGACTGCGCGATCTGAGCCGGGGCACGGCCCGCGCGATGCTGCGCCGCGACTACCCGACCGCGGCCCGGCTGGCGCGCTGGCTCGCCTGCGCACTGCACCGCGGCGCGCGCCCGGACCTCGACACGGCCGCCGTGGTGCGGCACCTCGAACTGCACTGCGGGGGCGGCGGGCGCACCGCGCTGGACACCGCCGTCGCCCGCGGCCTGCTGGACCGTTCGCAGCCGCAGAGGCCGGGAGGGCCGACCGCATGAGCACACCCCGTACGACCGCCGCGGCCCCCGTCCCCGTGGGGCGGTCGGCGCACCGGGTGGCCACCCGCGCACTCGGCTGGCTGCGCCGCCACTGCGAGCTGGGCACCCTGCCGCCGGGCACCACCTCGGACATGGCCGATCCCGACAGCATCTACAAGCCGCTGGGCGAGACGGCCCTGGCCGCCTCCCTGGTCCTGCGCGAGGGACTGGCCTCCGCTCAGGAGGAGCGCACCGCCCGCGAGCTGCTCGACTTCGCCTGGTGGGAGCTGCGCGGCGGCGACATGCTCTACGAGCGCCAGTTGCGCTACATGATGATGGTCGACCCGCTGGAGCTGTACGCGCACTTCGTCCGCGCCGGCTACCGCCACCGGCGTCTGGAGGCGCTGCTGGACCACCTCGGCGGCCTGGTCACGATGGACGCCGTCGAGCAGGTGCCCAACCGCCGCCTCGCCGTCGCCAACGCCGCACGCCTGACGGGCCTGGCGCGCGAGACCGACTGGAAGCGGCTCACCGACGCCACCTGGCTCGGCAACACCCCCGAGCCGTGGGTGATCGACTGGATGACGGCGTACTGCGTGACGCACACCGTCTTCCACATCACCGACTGGGGGGCCCGCCCCGGCGACCTGCCGCCGCACCTGGAGGAGTACCTCCAGCTGTGGCTGCCGGTGTGGCTGGACGTGTGGCGTGAGGTCCAGGAGTGGGACCTCGTCACCGAGCTGCTGATCGTCGGAAGCTGCCTGCGCGAGCCCTACGCCGACCCCGTCCTGTGGGAGGAGCTGGCCTCGGTGCAGCACGAGGACGGGCTGATGCCGCGGGACGGCAAGGAGGTCGAGGGGGACGCCGCCCAGCGCTTCCGGGACCACCACCACCCCACCGTCGTCGCGGCCGTCGCCGGCACCCTGGCGCTCTCCCGCGCCGCGGAGCGGTGAGCCCGGTGAGCTCCGCCACGGCCCCCCGCCCGGGTCCCGAACGGGACCCCGGCTCCGAGACCGGTGCCGGCCTCGGCACCGAAGCCGGTACCGGACCGGAGACCGAAGCCGGCACCGAAGCCGGCACCGGACCGGAGACCGAAGCCGGCACCGACAGCACCACCCCCACCGCACGGCCCGAGTCCGCCCTCTCCCTCCCCCTGGAGACGGTCGCCGCCGCCGCGCCCGGCCCCGCGGTGGCGGTCGTGGCGGTACGGGCGGGTGAGTCCAGGCTGCTGTGCCGGGGCGCGTCCGCCGCCACCCGCTTCGAACTCGGCTCGGTGACCAAGACGTTCACCGCCCTGCTGCTGGCCGAGGCGGTGGCGCGTGGCGAGGCGGGCCACGACGACCCGATCGCCGGCCGCCTCCCCGCGGCCGCCGTGCCCGAGGGGTACGGCGACCGGATCACCCTCGCCCATCTGGCCTCGCACACCGCCGGGCTGCCCGTGCTGCCGCCGGGGCTGCTGCTGAGGGCCGTGCCCCGCTTCTACACCAACCCCTACGAGGACTTCACCCCCGAACACCTGCTGCACGCCCTCTCCCAGACCCGGGTGCGCCGACCGCCCGGGGAGCGGGTGCGCTACTCCAACTTCGGGGTCGGGCTGCTGGGCAGGCTGCTGTCGGACGCGGCCGGCGCCCCGTACGGCGAGGTGCTCGCCACCCGGGTCCTCACGCCGCTGGGGCTGGCGGACAGCACCTGCGACCCCGGGCTGCCCCAGGCCACCGGCCACTGGCACGGCCGCCCCCGCCCGCCCTGGCGCATCCCGGGCCTGCCGGGCGCGGGTGCGCTGCGCTCCAGCGCCCGCGACCTCCGGCGCTACCTGGAGGTCCTGCTCTCCCCGCCGCCGGAGGCCGGAGAGGCCCTGCGCACCGCCCTCCACGACGTCACCCGCCCGCGGGCGACCGCGCCCGGCGGCGACCGGATGTGCCTGGCCTGGAAGGCGCGCACCCACACCGCCCGCGACGGCGGCGCCTTCGAGCTGCTGTTCCACTCCGGCGGCACCCGCGGCTTCACGTCCTTCGCCGGCTTCTGCCCGGCCGCCCGCACCGGCCTGGCGGCGGTGACCAACAGTTCCCCCACCCTGCGCGGCACCTTCATCCGCACCGCCTACCGCACCCTGCGCGACCTCTCGGCCGAAGCCCCCACCCGCTGACCCTCCGCCCACCGGCCCGCGCCGGGCCGGTCCCCTCGACCACCCGGCGGGGCGCACAGGGGCGGGTTCGGGTGGCGTGGCCCACGAGCCGCCCTGCGCCCTGCGCACCCGCGTCGGCGGCGGCGAGGTGACGCGGGAACGGCTCCACCACCGCCCGCCGCCCGGGCCGGCTTCGTCGCGCACGCCGCCCGCGCGTGACCCGGTGCCCGGCCGCCCGGTGGGGCCGGTCGGCCGGGCACACCGGGCGCGCGGTCAGCCGAGGTCGGCGAGCTTGCGCTCCAGCACCGTCCGCTCGCGTTCGTTGCCGCACAGCCGCACCGCGCGCTCCAGTTCGGCGCGCGCCTCGTCGGTGCGCCCCAGGCGGGCGAGGAGTTCCCCGCGGACGTTCGGCAGCAGATGGGAGCCGGACAGCTCCTTGGCACCGGCCAGCCCGTCCACGACGGTCAGGGCCGCCGCCGGCCCCTGCGCCATGCAGACCGCCACCGCCCGGTTGAGGTCGACCACCGGTGAGGGCGCGAGCCGGCCGAGCGCCTCGTAGAGGAGCACGATCCGTTCCCAGTCGGTCTCCTCGACCGAGGGGGCGGCGGCATGGCACTCGGCGATCGCCGCCTGCAGGCCGTAGGCGCCCAGCCCCCGGCCGGTCCGCTCGGCGCGGGCCAGGGCGGCCCGCCCCCGGCGGACCGCGGCGCGGTCCCAGTGGCGGCGGTCCTGGTGCTCCAGCAGCACCGGCTCGCCGTCCGGCCCGGTACGGGCGGGGAAGCGCGCCGCGGTCAGCTCCAGCAGCGCCAGCAGGCCGTGGACCTCGCCCTCGTCCGGCATCAGCCGGCTGAGCACCCGGGCCAGGCGCTGTGCCTCGCCCGCGAGGTCGAACCGGATCAGGTCCTTCCCCGAGCTGGCCGAGGAGCCCTCGGTGAAGATCAGGTAGACGACGCTGAGGACCGAGCCGAGCCGTTCGGCCCGTTCGCCGGCCGCCGGAGTCCCGAACGGGACGCGGGCCGCCTTCAGGGTCTTCTTCGCCCGGGTGATCCGGGCCTGCACGGTGGCGGTCGGCACGAGGAACGCCCTGGCGATCTCGTCGCTCGTCAGACCGCCGACCACCCGCAGGGTGAGCGCCACCCGCGCCTCCCTCGACAGCACGGGATGGCAGGAGAGGAACATCAGCGCGAGCACGTCGTCGTCGATGCGGTCCGGGTCCCACAGCACGTCCTCGGCCTCCCTGACCGGATCGGGGGGCGCACCCCCCGAGGCGCCTCCCGAGACGATGCCGCCCTCGCCCAGGCCGTGGGCGAGGGCGGCGTACCTCTCGCCGAGGGCGGAGCGCCGGCGGAACGCGTCGATCGCGCGGCGCCGGCCGACGGTCAGCAGCCACCCCGCCGGGTCGCGGGGCGCGCCCTCGCGCGGCCAGTTCACCAGCGCCTCGGCCAGCGCCTCCTGGGCGCAGTCCTCGGCCAGCGCGAAGTCGCCGGTGTACCGCGCGAGCGCGCCGACGATCCGTGCGGACTCGATCCGCCAGACGGCGGCGACGGCCTCACGGCCGGTCGGATCGGCCATCCGCTGTCGCTCCCCTCAGAGCTGGCCGGTGGCCTCGCGCCACGCCCGCTCCTTCTGGATCCACTCGTTGTCCTGGGGGAACTCGTCGATCGTGGTGACCCGGCGGATCTCGGTCTTCAGGCCCGGGCCGCTGAACGGCGCCCGCCTGGCCCACTCGACGGCCTCCTCCTTGGACGCCACGTTGAGGATGTAGAAGCCGCCGAACAGCTCCTTGGTCTCGCCGTAGGGGCCGTCGGTGACCACGGGCGGCTCGGAGGAGTGGTCGACCACCACGCCCTCGGCGGCGTCGTCGAGCCCCTCCGCGGCAACCAGCACACCGGCCCGGATCAGCTCGTCGTTGTACCGGCCGATGGTCTCGAGCATCTGGCCGAAGTCGACGTCCGCCATCCCCGCGAGGGCCTCGTCGGTGGCGCGCATGATCAGCATGTACTTCATGACTCTTCTCCCTGGGCGGTTCCGGGGCCTCTCCCGGCCCCTCTCACCCATAGGTCGAACGGGGACGGCGCGGATCAACACGGCCGCCGATTTTTTTTCGGGGGAACTCCGGCAGCGTATGGCACGTCCCGGTGATCCCTGCGGAGATCGCGTGCGACTGCGTCGAGGGGCCGTGCGTTTGCGGCCCCGGCCCGCCTCGCATGGCCGGAAGCGCTCACGGCGCGGTGGGCGGTTCGGCGCGGTAGGCGCGGTGGAGCAGGTCCGTGAAGGCCGGGGCGACGGGCAGGGACACGGAGCCGACGCGGTGTACGGCGATCCCCGGCGTCCACGAGTTCATGACCACGGCCCCGGCCAGTTCCGGCAGGTCGGCGAGGGTGATCTCCCGGACGCGCTGGGGTACGCCCAGGCGGTCCAGTTGCCGGCGTACGACGCCCATCGTGACCCCGGCCAGCACCTCGGCCTCGGGCCACACCACCGCCGAGCCGTCCCAGAAGGCCAGGTTCCAGATCGTCGCCTCGCCGATCCGGCCCCGGCGGTCGGTGAAGGCCGCGTCGTCGAAGCCCCGCGCGACGGCCCGGCGCAGCAGGTACGTCTTGGCCGCCTCGCCGACGAGCTTGACCGACGGCAGGAACCGCTCGTGCTCGAACGCCGCCAGCGCCAGCGGCCCTCCGGGCCCGGAGGCGGGCGGCCCGGTGCGGACCAGCACCTCCGGATCGGCGTCCGCCGCCGTGAACTCGCCCGCCGGGGAGTACACCACCGCCGTCAGCGACACGTCCTGCGGCCCGCCCTCCAGCGCCGCGCGCAGGCAGGACCGCACCCGGTCGTCGGGCAGCGCCCGGCCGTACAGCTCCAGCGAGGCGGAACGCAGCCGCGCCAGATGGAGGTCGAGCCCCCGGACCCGGCCGCCGCGCACCTGCATGGCGGTGAAGTGGGCGTGGCCCGCGAAGGCGAGCGGCGCCAGCTCGCCGGCGGTGGCCGTACGGCCGTCGCGGTGGACGACGTAGGAGGTCATGTGTCGCTCCGAAGCTCGGGTTCCGGGATTCCGGGGGAGGTCGGGGGGAGGCGCGGCGGGCGCGGAATGCCCGCTCGCGGGGCGACGTTAGGGCTTCACACCGGTGTGAAGGTCAACTCCCGGGAGGAACAAGGCACATGCTGATCGGGGAGCTGTCCCGGCGTACGGGGGTCAGTACACGGCTGCTGCGGTACTACGAGGAGCAGGGGCTGCTCACCCCTGAGCGCGGCCCGAACGGCTACCGCGAGTACGGCGAGGACGCGGTGCTCACCGTGCGGCAGATCCGAGCCCTGCTGGACGCGGGCCTGACCACCGAGGTGATCCGCTCGGTACTGCCGTGCGCCCGGGGCTCGGAGCCGGATTTCGACTGGTGCGCGGACCTGCGGGGCGCGCTGGAGCGGGAGCTGGCGGCGTTGGACGAGCGCATCGGCGAGCTGACGCGCAGCCGTGACGCGCTCGCCGCCTACCTCGCGCGCCCCTGAGGCGCCGTACGGACCGCCGGTCGGGGGCGGGGTTCCTGAGGCGCCGGGCCCCGTGGGCCGTGATCCGGGCGATGGTGCGGGCGTTGTCCTCGTGCGGCTGCCCGTGCATGCCGAACTCCCGCGCGGCCTCGACGTCCTCCAGTACGCCGCCTATGTCGAGGACGACGCAGCGCGATTCCACGGCCCCCTCCCTCTCCGCTCCGGTATGCCGGACGGGAGGGGGGAAGGCGCGGCGCGGGCCGCCGGTTCCCGGTCCACGGGCCGCCGGGCGGTGTGTCACCGCCCCCTGAGGGCCGGGGATCCGGCCCGGAGCCCGGGTGCCGGGGGCCGGTCCCGGTCTTCGGCTGACGGATCAGCCGCCCAGGCTGAGCGGGATCTCCTCGGCTCGCAGCTCCGCGACGGCCGGGCCGTACATCCGGGACTTGATGGTGCCCAGGGTGGGGCTCGCCTTGGCGGTCAGGGACGCGGCGAGCTCGATCGCGGTGGACCGGACGGCGTCCTCCCCCACCGCGCGGTCGACGATCCCGGCGGCCAGTGCGTCCTGCCCGCCGTAGCGGCGGGCGGTGGTCATGGACTCGTGGGCCGTCTGCGGGGTCAGCCGGGCCTGGATGAGGGCGGACATGCCGGGGGTGAAGGGGATGTGGATGTCGGCTTCGGGCAGGCACCAGAAGCCCCGGTCGGCGCGCATCACACGGAAGTCGTGGGCCAGGGAGAGCATCGCGCCGGCGGCGAAGGTGTGGCCCTGGAGGGCGGCCACGGTGATCAGCGGCAGGGTCAGCACCCGGGCGAAGAGTTCCTGGACGCTCGCGGCGTACTCGGCGGCCTTGCCGGTGTTGGCCAGCAGCCACTCGAGGTCGAGGCCGTTGGAGAAGAACTTGCCGGTCGCCGCGGTGACCAGGGCGCGCGGCCCCTCGGCCTTCTCCACCTCGTCCAGCAGGGCGTTGACGGAGGCGAGCCAGTCGGGGTGGAAGCGGTTCTCGCCGTCCCCGAGGTCGAGGACGAAGACGTCGCCTTGGCGGTCGAGCGCGGGCATGGCTGCTCCTTCGGGCGGGAGTGGAACCGGCCGTGGCTTCCCGGGGGCGTCCCCGACCGGGAAGCTACCGACCAGTAACGGCGATGGCCGCATGCTATCCGGCCGCCTCGCGGACAGCACCCCCGGCACCGGACCGCTGAACAGCGCTCATCGAACAAAAGGGTCTTAGCATATGCCTTGTGAGGTGCCACCGGAGAGGAACCGGCCACTCCTTCCCGGCGGAGATCACGATCGGGTGGCGTGCCCGGCCCACAGCGACGAGGAGACCCGATGGAACACGGCCAAGGGGCGCAGCGGAACGGGCAGTGGTCTCCCCCGGTCCCGCCGGCCGCCCCGGACGCCGGAGCCGGCCGGGCCACCGAGGCCGCCGAGTTCACCGACATCACCGACATCACCGAGCAGCTCCGGTCGCTGACCCGCGCCCAGCAGCGGCTGCACAGCCTGCTCGACGCCGTGCTGGCCATCAGCAGCGAGCTGGAGCTGCCCGTGGTGCTGCGCCGCATCGTCACCACGGCGATGGAGCTGGTGGACGCCCGCTACGGCGCGCTCGGCGTGCTGGACGAGAGCGGTGAGAGGCTGGAGCAGTTCATCCCCGTCGGGCTGAGCGAGGAGGAGGAGGCCGCGCTCGCCGGTGTGGAACTCCCCCGGGGCCACGGTCTGCTCGGGCACCTGATCCACAACCCCGAACCGCTGCGGGTCGAGCACATCGGGGCCCATCCCAACTCCTCGGGCTTCCCGCCCGGGCACCCGCCGATGCGCACCCTGCTCGGCGTGGCGATCAGCGTCCGGGGCGAGATCTACGGCGACCTGTACCTGACCGACCGGCGCGACGGCCTCCCCTTCGACGCCCAGGACGAGAACATCGTCGTCGCGCTGGCGGGCGCCGCGGGCGTGGCGATCGAGAACGCCCGCCTGTTCGAGCAGCTCCGCTCCGGCGCCGAGAGCTTCCAGCGCCTGCTGCTGCCCCGGCTCCCCGACCTTCACCCGTTCAGCGGGTCGGCCGTCTACCGGCCCGCGACGGCGCCCGGGCAGCTCGGCGGCGACTGGTACGACGCCATACTGCTGCCCGACCGTTCCTGCGCGGCCGTCATCGGGGACGTCGTCGGGCACGACCTCATGGCCGCGGCCACCATGGCCCAGACCCGCAACATGCTGCGCGCGCTGCTGTACGACCGGCGCACCCCGCCGAGTCTGGTCCTCTCCCAGCTCGACCGCACCCTCCACGCGATCACCGAGAGCCCCGTCACCACCGCCTGCCTGGCCCGCATCGAGCCGGAGGGGGACGGCTGGTGCCTGCACTGGAGCACCGCGGGCCATCTGCCGCCGCTGGTGATCACACCGGACCGGAAGGCGGCCTATCTGCACGCCGACCCCGGCGTGCCGCTCGGTGTAGACACCCGGCAGCCCCGCCCCGACCACACCCACCCCCTGCCGGGCGGTACCACGGTGGTCTTCTTCACGGACGGGCTGGTGGAGCACCCGAAGCGCCCCCTGGACGTGTGCATGGACGAGCTCGCCGAGCTCGCCGTCGCCCACGCCGGGGAGCCGCCGGACAAGCTGTGCCGGATCCTGGCCGACAACCACACCAGCGACGGCCACGACGACCTGGCCGTCCTCGTCCTGCGCACCCCGGACGCCCCTGAGGACCCGGACGCCCCGGGGGGTCCGTCCGTGTCCGCCTGACGGGCGGGCGGGTCGGCTGCCGCGCCTCACACCGGCCGGCCGGCCTGACGGTGACGGTGTCGACGTCCACGCCGGGCGGCTGCCCGATCCCCCACACGATGGACGCGGCGATCTGCCCGGCGGTCAGCAGCATGCCTTCCGGGAGGCCGCCCGCGCCCTCCCGGAAGGGCGTCTCCACGCGCCCCGGGGCTATCAAGGTCACGCCCACACCGTCGCCGGTCACCATGCGCCGGGTGTTCTCGGCGAGGCCGGTCACCGCCCACTTCGTCGCGCCGTAGAGATTGCCCGGGGTGGGGACGAGGCCCGCCACGCCGCCGACGAGGACGACGCGCCCGCGCGACTCCCGCAGCGCGGGCAGCGCCTCCCTGATCAGCAGGGCCGGGCCCAGGACGCTGGTCAGCACCATCTCGCGCCACCGGGCGGGGTCGCCGTAGGCGACGGTGCCGCCGTCCGTGATCAGCGTGACGGGGCGCCCCGCCGCGCTCCGTGCTCCGTTCCGTGTCCCGTTCCCGGTCATGCCCGGCCGTGTGCTCGGTCATGTCTCCCCCAGCGGTCTCGGGGCGCCGCCCGGTGCCGCCCGGCGTCGGACAGCGGGGAGTCCATCACTTGGAGCGCTCTCGACGGCACGCACCGCCGGGCGGTGCGTGCGCGCACGGCCGGCGGGCGTGCCCGGACGCCCGCCGGCCGTGCGGCGATGGGCCGCGGCTCAGCCGAAGTTCACGTCACTGCAGATGTAGTAGACCTGGTCCGCGTGCGAGGCCTTCCAGATCGTGTAGACGACGTGGTGCCCGCTGCGGCCGGGGGCGCTGACGTTCACCCTGATGTCCGAGGTGGGGGCGTACCTGCCGGTCGTCCTGATCAGTTCCAGGTCGCCCCAGCCCAGGCGCTGGGTGGTGGGGTCGAAGCCCTGGCGGGTGACGTAGATCTGCAGGTAGTCCGCGCCGTGCTGGGCCTGGTCGCGCAGGTGCACGGTGAAGTCGCGGCCGACGTTCGTCTTCTTCCACTGGCCGGGGACGTCCATCGCGCGGTAGCGGCCGTCACTCGTGTGCCCGGCGCTGCACAGCTGGCCGTCGGGGATGAACGCCCGGTGGTTGCCGCCGACGTTGTCGCGGTACAGGCCGTTCCAGTTCCACATGGCGTTGGTGTCGGTCTGCCACGCCTGCCAGCACATCGGGTCTTCCCGCTGCATGGCCGGGTTCTGGAAGTCGCTGCCCCAGCGGAGCCAGCAGCCGTAGTTGCGGGAGGCGGGATCGATGACCGAGCCGTGGGCGGAGGCGGTCCCGGCCCACGGGAGCATGCCGAGCAGCACGGCGGCCAGCACGGCGAGGAGGCGGGCCGTCCAGCGGCCCCCTAAGACGCGATCATGACAAGTCATTGCGGACACTTCGCTTTCGGGTGTGAGGGGATACAGCCTGGGAGCGCTCCCAGTCCGTCATTCGTGCGTTCCCCCACGGCAATCGGGCCGAAACACATTCGACAGAAATTCGACAGAAATCCACTTCCGGATCATCGGACGCGGTCGCCCCGGGCCGCCGGAGCCGCCGGAGCCGCCGGAGCCGCCAGGGTCGTCGGTACCGTGGCACCGTCGGAGCCGTGCCCTTCGACCACAACGACCACTACCACCGACTGCTGCTGCGCCAGGTGCCTCCGGGCTGCCGTACCGCCCTCGACGTCGGCTGCGGGACCGGGCGCTTCGCCCGGCTGCTCGCGCGGCGGGGGATCGACACCGACGGGATCGACGCGTCGACCGAGGTGATCGAGACCGCCCGCGCGGCATCGGCCGGCCTGCCGCGGCGGCACCGGCCGCGCTTCCGCCACGCGGACGCCACCCGCGCCGAACTGCCGCACGGACACTACGACCTCATCTCCTGCCTGGCCTCCCTCCACCACATGCCGTTCGGCACGGTCGCCGTGCTTCGGGACGCACTGGCGCCCGGCGGCGTCCTGGCCGTGCTGGGCTGCTACCGGGAGACGTCCCCGACGGACCGGGCCTGGAGCCTGGCCGCCGTACCCGCCAACGCGGCGGCCCGGCTCGCGGTCGCCGCACGGGAGGCGGTACGCCCGCCCGGCGGCAGCGAACCGGGCCCGCCGTCCACCGTCGCGCCGGTGAGGCGGCCGGAGGCGACTCTGGAGGAGATACGGCGGGAGGCGGACGTACTGCTGCCCGGATCGACCCTGCGCAGACTGCTGTTCTGGCGCTACCTGCTGGTCTTCCGCGAACCCGCCGGCTCCGCCTGACCGCGGGCCGGCCGCCCGCCGCCCGGCACCCGCACGCCCCTCCCCGCGGCCTACTCGCCCCCGTACAGCCGGTCGAGGCCGACGAGCACCACCTCGCCGTCCGCCTCCGCCGCGCGCAGGGCGGGGGTGAAGCCCGCGCCGGAGTAGCAGGCGGGACGGGTGCGCGCGGTGTCCTCGCCGTGGGCGGCGAGATGGGCGATCAGCCGGCGCAGCCGCTCAAGGTGGGCCACGTCCAGCACCTCCCCCCAGCGCGCCAGCCCGACCGACAGCAGCGCACCGGGGCGTTCCCCGGCCGGCCCCCGCACCACCACCTCGGCGGCGGGGGCGGCGTCCGGCGGCGGATGGGCCGGGGAGCCGCGGAGAGCCGTGGCGGGCGCCTCCCCGAAGACGCCGGGGCCGGCGTACTCCGACGCCCAGTCCCGGCACACCTGGGCGAAGTGCGGCGCCGCCACCTCCGTCTCGAAGACGGGGCGCGCCCGGCGCCACAGGGCGTCGGCGTCCTCCCGCTCCGCCGACGACCGCCGCGGCCGGACGACCGCGTACTCGAAGGCGAGCAGCGGCTCGGCGATCCGCAGCCGGATGACGTTCGGGCGCAGCGCGTCGGGTTCGGCGCCCAGCAGTCCGCTCTCGTGCAGCAGTTCCAGGCAGCGGGAGACGTCGGGCAGCGGGGCGTCGAGGAACTCGGCGATCTCCCCGGACGTGGAGTGCCCCGAGGCGACGGCGGCGAGCGCGGAGTGGCACAGGGCGCGGTCGAGGTGGTCGGTCTCCTCCAGCAGCAGCAGCCGCGCCTCGCGGTACAGGGGGGTGCCGGGGTCGAGGACCGTCCGGCGCACCCAGGCGCCGAAGTCGTCCGGCCCGCCGGGTGTGTCGCCCCGGACGTGGTCGTACCGGTAGGCGGGGGTGCCGCCCACGACGGCGTGCACCAGGAACGCCAGGCGGGGGTCGTCCAGGCCCCACAGGCGCGCGGCCTGCCGGAAGTCCGGCGGCCGCACCTCCAGTTCCAGGTCCGCCAGCCCGTGCAGCGGCGAGGGGCCGCTGAACAGCCGGCGCATCACCGGCAGGTCGCTGCCGCACAGCAGCAGCCGGGGCCGGGCCCCGCCGTCCTCTCCTGCCGCCGCGCTCCGGCGGTGCAGGGCCGCGCAGATCACGGACGGCAGCGACGGGCTCTGCCGCACCAGACGGGGGAACTCGTCGACCACGACCGGCAGCGGCCGCCCCTCCCCCAGCCCCAGCAGGGCGTCCACGGCCGCCTCCCAGTCGCGCGGGCGGTTCCGCGCGGGTGCGCCGGTGTACTCGGCGACCTGCTCGCCCAGCATGCGCAGGGACTCCGACCGCACCGCCTCCTGCGCGCCGAACCAGAAGCCGCCGGCGGCCTCTGTGAGCGCCCGGAGCAGATGCGTCTTGCCCTGCCGAAGCCGCCCCGAGACGACGCCGAGGCCGGGCCCGGGGCGGGGGTCGGAGGCGAAGGCGGTGAGCGCCTCCCACTCGGCATCGCGGCCGAGGACCGTATCCGGCTTGGCGTACCGGAGGGCGTCGGTGCGGGACACGGGCCGCTCCCATCGGTCGGTAGCGCTCCTCGTCCCATTACACCTCCGGCCGCCCGCCGCCGCGACGCGCGTACGCCCGCCCGCCGGGCGACGATGGGAACGGCGGGCCGGACGGGTGCCGGGAGCCGGGGAGCCGAGGAGGGCGGAACCATGGCACGAGACGGGAGCGCCGCGCGGCACAGCGGCCCCCGGGGCGGGCACCGTTCCGTCCCGCACACCGCCGACCTGCGGGTGGAGGCGTGGGCCCCGACCCGCGAGGAGTGCCTGGCGCACGCGGTGCGCGGCGTCTGCGAGTCGTTCGTGGACCTGTCGGGGGCCGTCGGCCGGCGCCGCCGGGACGTCGAGGTGCGGGCGGAGACGGACGAGGACCTGCTGGTGGCGCTGCTGGACGAGGTGGTCTACCGGCTCGACGCCGACGGCGAGGTGCCGGTGGACACGGAACCGGCCGCCGTGCCCGGCGGGGTGCGGGCCGTGCTCCACATGGCCGACGCCGACACGCTCGCGGAGACGGGCGCGGCGCCGAAGGCCGTCACGCTGCACGGGCTGAACTTCGGCCGCGGAAGGCGCGGGTGGGAATGCTCGGTGACGCTCGACGTCTGAGCGGGAGTACCGGGCGGCCGGGCGAGCGGGCCGAGCGGGTGACCGCGCGGGCCGCCCGCAATACCATGGATCCAGGACAGGGACGAAACGGACTTCTCCGGTCACCGGTTCCGTACGGCCGTCCCGCGGCGCCCCGCGGCGCCACGACCTCTTTCTCCGAGGGGGAAGATCCATGTCCGCCACGCACGCTGCCGAGTTCGAGCACGTCATCCACACCGCGAACATCTGGCTGAAGGCGGTGTCCGAAGCCCTGGGGACCGAGGACCGGCACCTGGCCAACCGCGTCCTGCGCACCTGGCTGCACACCCTCCGCGACCGGCTCACCGTCGACGCCGCCGCCCACTTCGCCGCCCAGCTCCCCGAACTGCTGCGCGGCGTCTACTACGACGGCTGGGTCCCCAGCTCCGCGCCGGTCAAGTACGACCGCGAGGCCTATGTGAACCGCTTCGCCCAGGAGGCCCTGGTGAGCACCGAGGCCGTCCCCCGGATCGCCCCGGCGGTGACCGAGGCCGTACGCGCGCACCTGTCGCCCGGCCAGCTGGAGCGCGCGCTCGACCAGCTGCCGCACGACGTCCGCGCCGTCCTCGAACCGGCGCCGGTCCCGGCCCCCGCCGGCTGAGCGGTGCCGGTGCGCACCGATGCGCACCGGCGCGCACCGGCGCGGACAGCCCGGCCACCGGAACGCACCCGGAGGGGACCGTGGACATCACCCTGGTCGAGGAGAGCCCGTTCCGCTTCCGCATCGAGCGGCGGGGCGCGATGCGCGTGCCCGGCACCGTGTTCGCCACCCGCGCCCTGCTGCCCGAGGCGGCGGGCGACCAGGCGCTGGAGCAGGTGGCGAACGTGGCCACCCTGCCCGGCGTCGTCCGCGCCTCCTTCGCCATGCCCGACGTCCACTGGGGGTACGGGTTCCCGATCGGCGGGGTGGCCGCCACCGACGCCGAGGCGGGCGGCGTGGTCTCGCCCGGCGGCGTGGGCTTCGACATCTCCTGCGGAGTGCGCCTCCTGGCCGCCGGCATCGACCGCGACGCACTGGAGCCCCGCCTGCGTGGGCTGATGGACCTCCTGGGCGACACCGTCCCGCGCGGCACCGGCCCCGGCGGCCTGTGGAAGCTCTCCGGGCGCCCGCAGATGGAGGAGGTGCTGACCGGTGGCGCCGGATACGCCGTCGAGCAGGGCCACGGCGTACCGCGCGACCTGACCTTCTGCGAGGACTACGGCGCCCTGGAGGAGGCCGACCCCTCCCAGGTGGGGGCGCGGGCCGTGGAACGCGGCCTCCAGCAGGTCGGCAGCCTGGGCTCGGGCAACCACTTCCTGGAGGTGCAGGCCGTGGACCGGGTCCACGACGAGAAGGCCGCCGCCGCCTTCGGGCTGCGCCCCGGCGGGGTGTGCGTGATGATCCACTGCGGCTCCCGGGGCCTGGGCCACCAGGTGTGCACCGACCACGTCCGCGTCATGGACCGCTCGCTGCGCCGCTTCGGCATCTCCCTGCCGGACCGGCAGCTCGCCTGCGCGCCGGTCGTCTCCCCGGAGGGGCGGGCGTACCTGGGGGCCATGGCCGCCGCCGCCAACTACGGCCGCGCCAACCGCCAGTTGCTCACCGAGGCCGTGCGCCGCGCCTTCACCTCGGCGGCGGGGGCGGAGGTGGACCTGGTCTACGACGTCTCCCACAACATGGCGAAGACCGAGACCCACGAGGTGGACGGCGTACCGCGCCGCCTGTGCGTCCACCGCAAGGGCGCCACCCGCGCGCTGCCGCCCGGCCACCCGGACCTGCCCGAGGAGCTCTCCGGCGCCGGGCAGCCGGTGCTGATCCCCGGCACCATGGGCACCGCCTCCTACGTCCTGGTCGGCGAACCCGGCAACGACGCCTTCCTCTCCACCTGCCACGGCGCCGGCCGGGTCTGGAGCCGCCACCAGGCGCTGCGCCGGGTCCGCGGCGAGGAGCTGCGCGGCCGCCTGGAGTCCGAGGGCATCGCCGTCCGCCCGTCCTCCTGGCGCGGCCTGGCCGAGGAGACCCCGGAGGCCTACAAGGACGTCGACGCGGTGGCCGCCGCCACCGAGGGCGCGGGCCTGGCCCATCTGGTCGCCCGCCTGGTGCCGCTGGGCGTCGTCAAGGGATGAGAACCGCAGGCGCACTCGCCCACGCGGACGGAACGGCCGGCCGGGTTGCCCCGCCCTTTCCCACCGTGACGCCGTCGACCCTGAGACCGTGCTCGGCTGCCCGCCGTGGAAGGAGGGCGAGGGTCACGGTGTGCGGTCGCGCCCGTCCCGCGGGGCGAAGGTCCCGAGGGCTTCCGCATCGGTGGCGCGGGCGTGCAGGAAGTAGTCCGCCCACTCGGTGGCTCCGGGGTAGGCCGAGTCCCGGCCCACCTGGATGACGGCTGCCCCGATGTCGAAGTCCGTGGTCCGCAGTTCGACCCCGGGGCCCAGAAGGGCCCAGTGTGCTCCGGTTCTTCCGTAGGGCATGCCCACGCTGCCGGGGTTGACGACGAGACGGCCGTGGGCCAGCCGGACGAACGGCATGTGGGTGTGGCCGCAGACCACGGTGCGGACATCGCCGTCGAGTCCGTCGAAGACCTCCTTCCAGCGGTCGAGCCGGGAGTCGACCAGGACGACCTCCTCGTCGTCGCGGGGGGTGGCGTGGCAGAACAGCACCCGCCCCAGGCCGCGTACGGGCAGGGAGAGGGAGCGCGGCAGCGAGCCGAGCAGGTCGAGATGGTCCTCGCGCAGCTGCTCGGCGGCCCAGGGCGCGATCGGATCGGGGATCGTGTCGCGTCGCCCCCGGCGGTACTCGAGGAGTTCGCGGTCGGCGTTCCCGCCGATCCAGGCGGCGCGGTCGCCGAGAGCGGTCAGCAGGTCGAGAACCCGGGTCGGTTGCGGTCCGGCCGCGATGTCGCCGGTGAGCACGATCCGGTCGGCGGCGCGCACGTCCGGTTCGGCGAGCACGGCCTCCAGGGCCGGAAGGACTCCGTGGATGTCGGAGAGAACGGCCACTCGGTTCGGCATGCTCCCACTGTGAGGCGAAGACCGCCCGGGAGCGGGGATGTTCGCCCGACGCGCAACCGGGGGGGGAGAGCGTTCCGGTACGCCCGCCGCCGTACCGCCGCCGGCCCCCTCCGCCGGTCTCCACGAGAGTTCCGGACTTTCTTCCTCGTGGAACGAAACCGCGGGTCGGAAGAGATGAGTACGGATCTTCCCGTGGTGTCGCGAGGCGCCTGCCGGACGGACTACGAGCGCGTTCACCTCGCCCGCACCTGGCGGGTGTCCTCCCGGATCGGCGCCCATGACGCCACCGAGGACGTCACCGACCAGGCGGCAGCACTGTTGCGCGGCCATCGCGCACCCCTCGCCGGGACCGGTCACCGTCCTCGCCTCCGGCTCAGTGAGCTCTTTCAGAGTGGCCACTGATCGGGTGACCGGCCGGCGTCCCGCAACGCACGAGGCTCCTGTGCCGTTGAGAGAGGTGTTCGACGTCCCAACTCATCAGCTCAGGAGCCTCGTTGGTTCCCTATCCTGCCTCACTCGACCTGCCGCACGCCCTGGTCGAGTGGGTCACCATGCTCATCGTCACCCGTGAGGGTGACCGCCGCTGCAAGCTCCGGCCGCATCAGCGTGCTCCCGTCGCCCTGATCTACCTCCGCCGACATGACCCGCTCACACACATCGCTGCCGGCTTCGGCATATCCGTCGGCACCGCCCACGCCTACGTCACCGCCGCCGTCGGCCACCTCGCCCGCCGGGCGCCCGGCCTACTGCGGGTCCTGCGGGAAGCCGATCCCGATCACGTCCTGCTCGACGGAACACTCGCCGAGTGCGACCGGGTCGGCGACAGCCGGGCCGACTACTCCCAGAAGCACCGCCGCCACGGCGTGAACGTGCAGGCCGTCGCCGATCCTACGGGCAAGCTGCTGTGGATCTCGCCCGCCCTGCCCGGCCGCGCCCACGACCTGACCGCGGCCCGCACCCACCGCATCATCCGGATCTGCGAACGCCAGGGAGTGCCCGTCCTCGCCGACCGCGCCTACCTCGGGGCCGGCTCCTGGGTGACCACACCGATCAGGCGCCTTCCGCACCAGGACCTCACCGCGACCCAGCGGACGATCAACCGGGCCCTGTCGGCGGCACGAGCACCCGTCGAACGAAGTGTCGCGCGACTGAAGTCCTGGCGCATCTTCCGCAGAGCTCGCTGCAGTCCCAACCGCATGACCGCCATCGCCGCCGCCGTCCTCACCCTGGAGAGGCAACGATGAAAGAGCTCAGTGAACTCCGCCGGGCGGAAGACGTCGAGCGACGTACCCCGCACCTCCTGGTTCCGCCCTATAGAGCACAGGGACGGCGCTACGAGCGGGCGAGCATGCGAAAAGCGTCCGCGCCAGCCGTCCGCCGTTCCGAGACGCTCGATGACCCTCACGAAAGATCGAGGTTAGCCGCAATCACCCAGGCATCGGGTGAGGCCGATGCCTGGCTGGTTGCCAACATAGATCGCACCGACAACAAGGCGCGCGACCGCCGACGTGGAGTGTCGAGACGTGTGCTGACAATCGCGTTCCCAGTGGACAGTAGAGTAAAATTTAAGTAAAGATGCGGAGCCCTCTTGGCTGTCGTGCGCTACCCTCCGTGACCGTAGGTCAGCGTAGCAACGGAGGGTAGCGCACGACAGCGTGACCAGGACCGACGCTCGCTACTACCTGTCATAGGCGCACCTCAGAAACTGTGCTCGGTGACGGCCGCCCGTAGGCGGTCCGGGTATAGACAGCTCGTCCCACTTGACTTGGAGACCCAAGCCCGTGAGACTGCGATTGGAGAGTGCTGGAGCTTGGTTAACTTGGCATAGGGCCCAAGGAGACCGGGCGTGAGTAGACGATCAGCTTCATGACGCTGGGCCACTGACGCACAGTAGGTGGCCCACTAGGCGAAGTGGGGCCCCTGCGGGGAAGCATGGTCGGTTACTAGCTGTCGCCGGTGCTACATCCATAAATGTTGGCTTAGGCCGCGGTCCCGCCATGCGGGACCGCGGCCTAGCTCACTGCTGGAGTAGCTTATGACGACGAGTTCTCACTCTGTCCCGCAGGCGTCTACGCCTGCTTCTAACGCGCCGAGTGACGTTCAGGCCGAGGAAAAAGCCGCCGCCTTCAACGTTCTCGCTGACGCTATTGCTTCCTTGTCTCAGGCCGGCCCGTCACCAGTAACCGGTAGCGCGGTGCGGCTAGAGATGGGGCGACGTACCTACGGGGGATTCGATCCCAAACGCGTGGGCTACAAGCGATTTCGAGATTTCTTGGATGACGCCGAGGCGCGAGGCTACGTTGAGATTGATCGTGACCGTCCCGGCGACGTATCGGTGGCGATTCCCGGAGCGGCCACTGAGGCTGGTTCTACTGCAAGGATGCGCTCCGACCTCTGGAAAGCATTCGCGGATTGGAACCCGCGGACTTCGCGGTTCTATGCTCTGGATGAGGATCGAGTCGTAACGCTGCCAACAGAGCCTGCGCCGCTTGAACCGACTCGGTACGCGGAACTGCGAACAAAGATTTCCGAGAATCCATCGGGTTTTATTGAGATCAAACCAATCTCGCGCCAGCAACAACTGGATTGGATGAGGGATTTTGCCCTCCTCGTTACAGATCCAGAAGTGAGCCGCGTTCTCACTGAGGCGCTAAAGAGTGAACACCCCGCCAGGTACTTCGTGGTTGTTCTTCGCAGCTTTCCTAATCTGCTGAACCGGTGGCATAACACCCTGCGTGAAAGGGTCTATAGGGAGGCGCTCAAGTGGCGGGACTCCGATAGTCGTCTTACGTCAGTCCAGATCAACCAATTTCCCCTCTCAGCTCAACAAGCAGTTTCACAGAAGCCCGAAGAGGAAGAGGTAGCGGCTGCTGCCAAGGCATCTAATAGGCGTGTAACAGAGATTCCGCAGAAGCATACGCATGATCGCGATGTTGTGCAGTTCTTCACTGGGCAGGCGTCGAAGAGCGCAGCGTATGCAGGGGCTACACTACGGCAACGGCTACATGAAGCAATTGAGCGCATGCCGGAGTCTGAACTCCGCAAAATTTGCATCCCGGTCGGATACCTCTTCGAAGAGTAGTGGTGCGTTGTGCATACGCTAAGGGATCTCATTGAGCGTAAGCAGATTCATGCGCCTGCTCCAGCCGATCCGAACGAGTGGCCGAGAGCCGTAGTTCCCAAAAAGAAGCTATATGTGCCGGGTGAGAGTCCGTTGGTTCTTCCTGGCGATATGGAAGGGCTAAGGCGGGCTTATGGGGATATCGATGGCCTGTCGGAACTTGGTGCTGATTCTCGGGGGCGTCGCGCGCTCCTCCTTGGAAATCCGGCGATGGTCTTTCCCATGCAGCGGCCTGACGATGGAGAACTTGTAGGACTTGGGAGTCGGCCGGACAAGTTTCGTCGCGAGAGCCCGCGAGCCCTCGGCCTTGCCGTTGGGGTCAAGTATTCCTCCGGTTCGACGATCTTTGGGGTGGCGAGACTTGTTGCAGTTGAACATGGCTTGAGGTTTGGAAGTACGCAGCTTCTTTCGCTCTCGGATAAATGGTTCGAGAGTCTAGAGGAGGCGGAATCTGAAATTGTTCGACTATTTAAAATGGCTGCTATCGGCTTTCAAGCACAACCTGAGCCTGGGGGAAAGCCTTGGAAGAAGGTGGTTGCCCTCCTCGGGGGATCTAAGGATGAAAGTTCCCCAAGGATGCACTGGAAACGAGAAATGAGACTCGTGGCCGGACTCCGTGAGGTTGATTTGGATATTAGGCCAAATCCCGAATCTTCCATCCCGCAGGTCGTTAAAGAGTTGAAGAGTAAACCCCCTAGTGCGCTACTGGTGTGGGTTGACTGGGTTGCAAATCCTGAGGTATTCACTGCACCCTATTTGGCGGCGAAGCCAGGTGCTAAGGCAGACCTTCTTGGCACAAGAAGTGCCGAGATGTCATTCGATGAACATCTCGCAGAGCTGTCAATGCATTTGGTCGAAATTTCCCCCATGGAGGGGCGCGACTCCCGGGTCCCAGACGTTGCGAATTGGACTGATGCTGCCGATCGAATCAGTGATCTAATTGGCCCTCATTTTGTGCTGACGGATCGAGCGCTCAAAATGTTGCCCGGTAACCCCTACCCGAACCCCGCCCGAATGCTTGACTTTGTCTCCAAGCTCGAACGTTTGGCTGACTCCTATTTCACTCTAAAGGGACAGCTAGGTGCAGCCTTAACGGATTTTTCCATGGCTCAATTCGGAATCGAGATAGCTCTTTTTGATACAAAGCTCTCCCCGAGTGATGTCGTAGTTGACGGTCGATCCGTAAAAGGGCTGAAGGCCATCCCGCATGTCAAGGTCGATGACGCGAAGGATCCTGCCCATTGTGGGCGAATCTACTTTGCTATCGATGGAGTGAATTTCAGGTTTATTGTGGATCATATTGGGCTGCATGACTACCGGTGAGCGCGCTTTGTGAGGGAGATCCGTGAGGTTGGCGGAGCGGCTTTGGGGTGGCGCTGCTTTGGCGCGAGTGATCATGGCCCCGTAAGCTTCCGGCGCGCCGGGCAGTCTGTGGACCTGCCCGGTAAAGCACGACGTTGGGGCCATGATCTGCGAGACTCGCGCCAAAGTGGCTCCGTAAAGCCGCAGGAGCCGACCGCCCCAGCCACGACGGCGTCCGGTCAGCAACCTGGGTGCTCGCTGCTGGCGCGCGGTCGGCGGACGCCGGGGCGGAGACAGGAGCGGCGCCCCCGGCGGTGAGCCGGGGAGCGCGCGGCGAGCGGAGCGAGCCGCCTTGACCGCGTAGAGAAGGTTGTTACTCAGACACCGGTCGTGAGTTTGTCCGGTCCCGGTAGATGCTTGACACTTCGATCCCAGCTGATGCTTGACGGTGGCCGTGATCGGTTTTTCTGTGCACGTCGTTGCGGCGTGTGGCAGGAGGCCGGGATTGGCGCTGGTGGAGTTGTCGGTTGTCGAGCAGCGGTATCGGGCTGTGCTTGCGGTGCTGGTGGGTGCGACGGTGACGGAGGTCGCCGCGTCGCTGGGGGTGTCGCGGCAGACGGTGAGCGGGTGGAAGTCCCGGTATGAGGCCTCCGGTCTGGCTGGGTTGGTGGACCGGTCGCGTAGGCCGGCGTCGTGTCCGCATCAGGCCTCTGCTGAGGTGGAGGCGGCGGTGTGTGAGCTGCGGCGTAAGCATCCGAGGTGGGGTCCGCGGCGGATCGCGTTCGTGCTGGAGCGGTCCGGGGACGTGACGCCGGTGCCGTCGCGGATGACCGTGTATCGGATCCTGGTCCGTCATGGGCTGGTGGAGCCGGGGGCTCGGCGTCGGAAGCGGTCGGATTACAAGCGCTGGCAGCGGGACCGTCCGATGCAGTTGTGGCAGATGGACATCGTGGGCGGCGTGATGCTCGTCGACCCGGTGACGGGTGAGCTGGCCGAGGCCAAGATCGTGACCGGGGTGGACGACCATTCCCGGTACTGCGTGATCGCGTCGGTGGTGGAGCGGGCGACCGGTCGGGCGGTTTGCGCGGCGTTCGCCGGGGCCTTGCAGAGGTTCGGGGGGCCGGAAGAGGCGCTGACCGACAACGGCAAGCAGTTCACCGACCGGTTCGGGCAGGGCGGTGAGGTGCTGCTCGACCGGATCTGCCGGGAGAACGGGATCGCCCACCGGCTGACCCAGCCGGCGTCCCCGACCACGACGGGCAAGGTCGAGCGGTTCCACCAGACGCTGCGGCGCGAACTCCTTGACGACTGCGGTGCGTTCGAGAGCGTCGAGCAGGCTCAGGCGGCACTGGATCGCTGGGTGCAGGAATACAACTGCGTGCGTCCGCATCAGGCGCTGGACAGGCAGTCTCCCGCCGACCGGTTCGCCCCGGTGCCCGAGCAGGAGCGGGACATGCTGGGTCTGAGGGTGCCCGGGATGCTTGCGGTGGTGCCTTCGCAGCGGACGCCTGTCTCGGAGCCGGAACCGGTCGACGTGCCGCCGGTGCCGGCCGGCCTGCCCGAGCTGGTGCTGGCGGAGCCGGGCGGGCCGGTGGAGTTCGAGCGGGTGGTGCCGACGAGTGGGAATCTGCAGGTCGCGGGCAAGCAGTTCTGGCTGGGTCCGGCCCGCTCAGGCTTGACGGTGACGTTCTGGGCGGACACGCGGGTGATCCATCTGCTGATCGCGGGGTCGCGGATCAAGTCGGTGCGGTCGCATCTGTCCGTGGCGGACCTGGGACGGCTGGCGGCCCGGGGTGGTCGTGCGGCCGGATCACCGCCACTGCCGGCCGGTGACGGGGCGGCGTTCGAGGTGGACCGGGTGGTGAACAACAGCGGCCTGGTAGGCCTGGGCGGGCACCAGGTGCTGGCGGCGGAGATCCTCGGCGGCCGCCAGGTGGGCATCCGCATCGACGACGAGACGCTGTCGTTCTTCGACCCGTCCTCACGGGAACTGCTGCGAGTGCGAACCAACCCGCTGACCAGCGAAGAAGTCCGCGGGCTGCGGGGTCTGCGTCCGGCCGGACCGCCACCGCGGCCCCGGGTGGAGCCGGTGCGGGTGCAGCGGCGGGTCAGCGCGGTGGGCACGGTCATGGTCTGCCGCCAGGTCGTCTCCCTCGGCCGCCCGTACGCAGGGCAGACGGTGACCGTGCACGTGTCGGACACGACGATCACCGTCGAGCTGGACGGCCAGATCCGGGTCATCCGGCGCACGACCGACGTCCCGGTCCGTAACGTGAACAACAAACCCCGTGAAGTTTCCGATGTTGTCTAGGCCCAGCGTCAAACATCACCTGGGACCAAACCGTCAGGCATCACCTGGGACCCGACATGGGCCTAGAGGCCGGGCACCTGAAGACGTGGTGGCAGCTCCAGCGGCTCACGTGGCGGCACGGCTGCGAGGACCCGCACCGGTGCGGTGAGCGGCTGCACCGCTTCGAGCCCTGCCCGCCCGGCTGCACCGTGCACAAGCACTACAAGCGCGGCTGCCCGGCTCCCTGTCCGCCGAAGTGCACCCGGCACGCCAGCACGTGCCCGCAGCGGCAGGGCGGCGGGCTGGTCTTCACCCGGCCCAAGACCAAGAAGAGCCGCCGCATCGTGCCCATCCCGCCGCCGCTGATCCCGCTCCTGGTCGAACACCGCGCCCGGCAGGAGGAGGCGCGGGCCGCGGCCGGGGAACTCTGGGAGGAGCACGACATGGTGTTCGCCCGACCGGACGGCCGCCCCATCGACCCGCGGCACGACTGGCAGGAGTTCAAGGATCTGCTGAAGGAGGCCGGCGTCCGCGACACCCGGCCGCATGACAGCCGCCACACCGCTGGCACGATCCTGAACGAACTCGGGGTGGACATCCGGACCATCATGGAGATCCTCGGCCACTCCCAGCTCAGCGTGACCCGCCGCTACGTGCACGCCACGACGCCGCTCACCCAGGAGGCCGTACGGCGCATGGGTGACGCTCTCTGGCCGCAGACTGAGACCAGAACTGAGACCAGCCCCACCAAGGCGGCACGCGCCCGGCGCCGCCGCAGGATCAGGTAACGCGGAAGGGCCCAGGTCACAGAAGTGACCTGGGCCCTTCCCAGAGTGAGCCGCCTAAGGGAATCGAACCCTTGACCTACGCATTACGAGTGCGTCGCTCTGGCCGACTGAGCTAAGGCGGCGATGCGTGCGGCGAACCGCAGCGCGCTCAAGTCTACACAGTGCCCGGGGGTGCCCCGTACCGGATTCGGTACGGGGCGGGGATCAGGGGTCAGGGGATCAGGAGCACTTCTCGCCGTCGGCGGGGACCTTGCCCCGCAGCAGGTAGGCGTTGACCGCCGAGTCGACGCAGTCGCTGCCGCGCACGTACGCCGTGTGGCCGTCGCCCTCGTACGTCAGCAGGGTCGCCGAGGAGAGCTGCTCGGCAAGGCCCTGGGACCACTTGTACGGGGTCGCCGGGTCGCGGGTGGTGCCGACGACCAGGATGGGGGCGGCGCCCTTCGCCTCGATGCGGTGGGGCTCACCGGTGGGCGGGTGCTGCCAGTACGTGCAGTTCAGGGCCGCCCAGGCGAAGTTGCGGCCGAAGACCTCGGACGCCTTGCGGAAGTCCGGGACGGCCTTCTCCGCCTCGGCCGGGCTCCCGAAGGGGGCGGGCAGGTCGAGGCAGTTGACGGCGGCGTTGGCGTACATGATGTTGCCGTAACCGCCGTCGGCGCCGCGCTCGTAGTAGTCGTCGGCCAGCGACAGCAGTTCCGCGCCGTCGCCCTTCTGCGCGGCGGTGAGCGCCGAGCGCAGCTTCGGCCAGTAGTACTCGGTGTACATGGCGTTCAGCACGCCGATCGTGGCCAGCGACTCGGTCAGCTTCCGCGACTCGCCCGTGGCGATCGGCCTGGCGTCCGTCTTCTCGAAGAAGTCGCTCAGGCGCTCGCCCGCCTCCTTCGTGCTCCCGTTGCCCAGGGGGCAGTCGTCGAGCTTGACGCAGTCCTCGGCGAAGGCGGTGAAGGCCGTGTCGAACCCCGCGGTCTGGTCGAGGTTGAGCTGCTCGGAGGTGAGCGAGGGGTCCATGGCGCCGTCCAGGACGAGCCGGCCGACGCGGGAGGGGAAGAGTCCGGCGTAGGTGGCACCGAGGTAGGTGCCGTAGGAGGCGCCGACGTAGGTCAGCTTGTCGTCGCCGAGCACCTGGCGCAGGACATCCATGTCGCGGGCGGCCTCGACGGTCGAGACATGGCCGAGCAGCTCGCCCTCCCGCTTCTCGCAGCCCTTGGCGAACTTCTCGAAGGCCGCCGCCAGCTTGTCGATCTCACCCTCGTCGTCGGGGGTGGCGTCGGTGCGGACGTAGTCGTCCATCTCCTTGTCGGTCAGGCACTCGATGGGCTCGCTGCGGGCCACGCCGCGCGGGTCCATGCCGACGATGTCGTACCGGGCGCGCACCGGGGCCGGATAGCCGACGCCCGCCGCGAGCTGGACGTAGTCGACGGCGGAGCCGCCCGGGCCGCCCGGGTTGACGTGCAGGGCGCCCAGCCGCCCGCCGGGGCCGGAGGCCTTCTTGCGGGTGACGGCCAGTTTCAGGTCCTTGGACTCGTCCGGTGCTGCGTAGTCCAGCGGCACCTTCAGCTCGGCGCACTGGAAACCGGAGACACCGCACTCCTTCCAGCTCAGCTTCTGCCCGTAGTACCGCTTGAGGTTCGCCGGGACCGCCTCGGGCAGCGGTTCGAGCGGCTTGGCCGGGCTCACCGCGCGGTCGTCCGAGGGGCGTGACGACGAACGGGAGGGCTCGGCGCCGCGCTCGGGCTCCGGATCGTCCGAACCGGAGCAGCCCGACAGCAACAACGCGGCCGTCGCGAACGCGACGCCACCGGTACGGAGCAGACGCCTGGTGTCCATGACCTTGGAGCGTATACGGGCCGGAGCCGCCAGGGTGTGAGCCGCCGCCGGAGTCCGCAGTGGTGGAGGAGGAGGTCAGCCCGCGCGGAGCGCCACCGCCATCGCCTCAACGGCCAGCAGGGGGGCCACATTGCGCTCGACGGCGCGGCGGCACTCCAGTACCGCCTCCATGCGGCGCAGCGTCTGCTCCGGACGGGTGGACGCGGCGATCCGCTCCACCGCGTCGCGGACGTCCTCGTTGGCGATCGCCACCTGTGAGCCGAGCTGGCGGACCAGCACGTCGCGGTAGAAGGCGGTCAGATCGAGCAGGGCGAGGTCGAGGGAGTCGCGCTGGGCGCGGGTGGCGCGGCTCTTCTGCCGCTTCTCCAGGTCCTTCATCACTCCCGCCGTACCGCGCGGGAGGCGCCCGCCCTCGGAGGCGCCGAGCGCGGCGCGCATCTCCTCGGTCTCCCTGGCGTCCACCTCCTCGACTGCCTCCTTGGCGTCCTCGCCGGCCGCGTCGACCAGTTGCTGGGCGGCCCGGAGCGCGTCGCCGATGTCCTCCATCCGGGTGGGCAGGGCGAGGACGGCGGCACGGCGCGTACGGGCCCGCGCGTCGGTGGCCAGACGCCGGGCCCGGTCGATGTGGCCCTGGGTGGCGCGGGCGGCCGCCACGGCCGCCTCCGGCTCGATGCCGTCGCGCCGGATCAGCATGTCGGCGACGGCGTCCACCGGCGGCGTGCGCAGCACCAGATGGCGGCAGCGGGAGCGGATCGTGGGCAGGACGTCGTCGGCGGAGGGCGCGCACAGCAGCCACACCGTGCGGGGGGCGGGCTCCTCGACGGCCTTGAGGAGGGCGTTGGCGGCCTGCTCGGTGAGCCGGTCGGCGGTCTCGTGGACGACCACCTGCCAGCGGCCGCCGGACGGGGAGAGCTGGGCGCGGCGCACCAGGTCGCGGGTGTCGTCGACGCCGGTGCTGAGTCCGGACGCGCGGACCACCTCGACGTCGGCGTGCGTGCCGATCAGCGCCGTGTGGCAGCCGTCGCAGAAGCCGCAGCCGGGCGCGCCGCCCAGGGCGCGGTCGGGGCTGACGCACTGCAGGGCTGCGGCGAAGGCGCGGGCAGCGGTCGCCAGGCCGGAGCCGGGCGGGCCGGTGAACAGCCAGGCGTGGGTCATCGCCGAGCCGGAGAGCCCGGACGACCCCGGCGATCCGGACGACCCCGGCGGCCCCGGGGGCGCCGCCCGGCCCACCTCCCCGCCGGAGGCGGCGGCCGTGACGTACGCGTCGGCGTCGCGCGCCGCCGCGGTGAGCTGCTCCACGACCCTGTCCTGCCCGACCAGGTCGTCCCATACGGCCATGGCCCCGTCGCCCTCCCTCCGCGCGCCGCCCGGTCCGTCCGGTGCCTGTCCGCCGTCCGGCGCCGCCGCGTGCTGCTCGGCGCCGGACGGCGTTTCCGCCATTGTTCCGCACGGCTGTGACAGCCGCGGACGGCCGGCTCGCGGCAGGGTGCGGCCCGCCGGGCGTCAGCCCCGGCGGCCGCGCCGGCGGCCGTCCTCCTCGTCCTCGGCGAACTCCTGGTGGGGGCCCAGGAGTTCGTCCGCGAGGGTGGGCAGGTCGTCCATCGGCGTCTCCTCCGCCCACTCGGGGCGGCGGCGGGGACGGCCCGCCTCGTCCACCTGCGGCAGTTCCCGGGTGCGCTCCTCCCCCGCCGCGGGCGGGGCGGCCGGGGGCTCGGCACCGGACTCGTCCTTGCGCAGCGACCACGACGGCGCCCGGTCCCCGGGTCCCGTCCGCGGCAGCGGGGCGGTCTCGTCCCCGGGGGCCGCGGTCGCCCCCGCCGGAGGAGCCGGAGGAGCCGGAGGAGCCGGAGGAGCCGACGGCGCCTGCTGCGGCAGGACGACCGTCTCCTCCGCGTCCGGCGACACCCGCGGCAGGACGGCGGTCTCGTCGGCCTCGCTCCCGGTGCTTCCGGCGCTCGCGGCACCGGCACCGGCACCCGGAGCCTCGTCCTTGCGCAGCGAGTGCCTCTGCCGTGCCTCCCGGGACTCGCGCTCCTCCCGCTCCCGGCGGGCCGCCTCCTCCGCCTCGGCGGCCCTGCGGGCCTGCTCGGCGCGGAGCAGGGCCTCCTCGGCCTTGCGCTGCTTCTCCAGCCGGCGCTCCTCGGCCTCGGCCCTCAGCCGGGCCTCCTCCTCGGCCAGACGGCGCCTGCGCTCCTCCTCCTCGCGGCGGGCGCGTTCCTCGGCCTCGCGCCGCCTGCGCTCCTCCTCCGCCAGGCGGCGGGCCTCCTCGGCGCGCTGCCGGGCCTCCTCGGCCCTGCGCAGCTCCTCGCGGCGCCGGGCCTCCTCCTCCTCGCGCTTCCTGCGCTCCTCCTCCTCGGCGCGCAGCCGCTCCAGACGCTCCTGGCGCTCGCGCTCCAGGCGCTCCTCCTCGGCCTTGCGCGCGGCCTCTTCCTCGGCACGCCTGCGTGCCTCCTCCTCGGCCCTGCGGCGCGCCTCCTCACGGGCGGCGATCTCGGCCTCGGACAGCGGCAGCATCTGGTCGAGCCGGTGCCGTACGACCGTGGTGACGGCCTCGGGCTCCAGGCCCGCGTCCACCACCAGGTAGCGGGTGGGGTCGGCGGCGGCCAGGGTGAGGAAGCCGGAGCGGACCCGCCGGTGGAACTCGGCGGACTCCGACTCCAGCCGGTCGGGCGCCTCGGTGAACCGCTCGCGGGCGGTCTCCGGCGAGATGTCCAGCAGGACGGTCAGATGGGGTACGAGCCCGCCGGTGGCCCAGCGGGAGATCCGGGCGACCTCCGTCGGCGACAGGTCGCGCCCGGCTCCCTGGTAGGCGACGGAGGAGTCGACGTACCGGTCGGTGATGACGACCGCGCCGCGCTCCAGGGCGGGGCGTACGACCGAGTCGACGTGCTCGGCCCGGTCGGCGGCGTAGAGCAGGGCCTCGGCGCGGTGCGACAGGCCGGCCGAGGAGACGTCCAGCAGGATCGAGCGCAGCCGCTTGCCGATCGGGGTCGCGCCCGGCTCGCGGGTGACGACGACCTCGTGGCCCTTGGAGCGGATCCACTCGGCCAGCGCCTCCACCTGCGTGGACTTGCCCGCGCCGTCGCCGCCCTCCAGGGCGATGAAGAAGCCGGTGGGCGAGGGGGCCTGGAGCGGCTCGGAGCCGCCGCCGAACGCCTCGCGCAGATCGCGCCGCAGCGGCACGCCCTGCCGGTCGTCGAGGCGGACCAGGACGAGGGCCGCCACCGGCAGCAGCAGCGCGCCGACCAGCATCAGCGTGAAGGCCGCGCCGCCGTGGGCGAAGACGAAGTCGCCGTTCTCGACCCGGTGCGGGCCGATGAGGGCCGCCAGCACGGGCGCGGCGACGGCCGCGAGCGCGACGGCGACGCGCACGGACGCGTGCAGGTGGTCGGTCATCCGGGCGCGGCGGGACTCCTCGGTCTCCTCGTCCAGGAGGGTGTGCCCGGTGTTCGCGGCGACTCCGGCGGACAGGCCCGCGAGCAGGAGCAGCAGCAGTACGGCGGTGGTGTCGGGGGTCAGCCCGGCCGCGAGCAGGGCCAGGCCGGCCAGCGCGACGGACAGGGCGAGCAGCCGCCTGCGGGACAGCGCGGGCAGTACGCGCGGGGCCCGGCGGACGCCCGCGGCGGTGCCGCCGGTCAGCGCCAGGACGAACAGCCCGAACAGGACCGGGCCGCCGTCCAGGTCCATGGCGTGCAGCGCCGCGAGCGCGGCGGCCGCGGCGACGGCGGCGGCCACGCAGGCGCCGGTCAGGACGAGCAGCGGGGCCGCGCCGGTGCGGCCCCTGTCCACGGCCTTGCGGACGGTCTTGCCGTCCGCGCCCTTCTCCGGCCTGCCGGTGCGGGGGCGGCGCAGGCCCTCCAGCGGGGAGCGGGGGCGCGGGGTGCCGCCGCCGGGCAGGTGCAGGAAGTACAGCAGGGCGATCGACGCGGCGAACAGACCGGCCGCGGCGTAGGACGCCAGTGCCGCCTGGTGGGTGGTGAACCACTCGATGCCCGCGCCCAGCAGGTTGCCGACCAGGGTGATCGCGACCAGCCCCGCGGCGGCCGCCGGGATGGCGAGGAAGCCCGTGCGCAGCCACAGGCGGCGCAGCGCGTCGTGGTGGTCCGGCAGGGGGCGCACCGCCGCGCCCTCGGGGGGCGGCGCGGGCAGCAGCGTGGGGGCGGCGCTGTCCTTGGCCACGCCCCGGACCCGTTCGGCGACTCCGGTGAGGAAGACGGTGACCAGCAGGAACGCGAACGCCTGGTCGGGGGTCCAGTCGATCCACAGCGGCGCGACGATCATCAGCGCCAGCCGTACGCCGTCCGCCCCGATCATGGTCCAGCGGCGGTCGAGCACGCCGCCGGAGTCCGCGGTCAGGGAGGAGAGCGGGCCCAGCAGCACGGCGCCGAAGAGCAGGGTGGCCAGCAGCCGGACGGCGAACACGGCGGCGACGGCGAGCGCCACGCCGCGGTAGCCGCCGCCCAGGACGGGGGCGCCTCCCATGGCCGGTACGGCGACGGCGGCCTGGAGTGCCAGCAGCACCAGGACCAGCAGGGCGAGGGCGTCGCCGACCCCGCCGGCGAGCTGTGCGCCCCACAGCCGGCGCAGGGGGGCATGCCTCAGCAGGGCCCGTACGGCGCGCTCGCGGGAGTCCGCGGCCAGGGCTTCGGAGGTGGTGGACACGACCGGTGGCTGCTCTGCACGCGTCATCCCGTCAGCCTATCGGTCGGGGGTACGGGGGCTGCGATGCGGCCGGACGAGCGGCCGGGGAAGCTGTTACGGACGGACACGTGCGGAAGGTTCCCGCACGCGCCGCCCGTATGCCTACCCCCGCGCGCCTACTCCGCGTCGGCCGGCGCGGTCTTCTTCGCGGCCGTCTTCCTGGTCGCGGCCTTCTTGGTGGTGGTCTTCTTCGCTGCCGTCTTCTTGGCGGCCGTCTTCTTGGCCGCGGTCTTCTTCGCGGCGGCCTTCTTGGCCGTCTTCTTCGCCGGCCCCTTGGCGCGCTTCTCCGCCAGCAGTTCGTACGCGCGCTCCGGCGTGATCGTCTCCACGTCGTCGTCGCGGCGCAGCGTGGCGTTGGTCTCGCCGTCGGTGACGTACGGACCGAAGCGGCCGTCCTTGACCACCACCGGGCGCTCACTGGCCGGGTCGGTGCCCAGCTCCTTCAGCGGCGGCTTGGCCGCGGCCCGGCCGCGCTGCTTGGGCTGGGCGTAGATCGCCAGCGCCTCGTCCAGGGTGATGGTGAAGATCTGCTCCTCGCTCTGGAGCGAGCGGGAGTCGGTGCCCTTCTTCAGGTACGGGCCGTAGCGGCCGTTCTGCGCGGTGATCTCCTGGCCGCTCTCGGGGTCGGTGCCGACCACCCGCGGCAGGGAGAGCAGCTTCAGGGCGTCGTCGAGGGTGACGGTGTCCAGGGACATCGACTTCAGCAGCGAGGCCGTGCGCGGCTTCACCGCGTTCTTGCCGGTCTTCGGCGTGCCCTCGGGCAGCACCTCGGTGACGTACGGCCCGTAGCGGCCGTCCCTGGCCACGATGGGGCGGCCCGTCTCCGGGTCGGTGCCCAGCTCGAACTCGCCGCTGGGCTTGGCCAGCAGCTCCCGGGCGTACTCCACCGTCAGCTCGTCCGGCGGCAGGTCGGCGGGTACGTCGGCGCGGCGGCCGGATTCGCCCTCGGCGGCCGGCGGCTCCTCGACGTAGGGGCCGTAGCGGCCCACCCGCAGCACGATGCCCTCGCCGACGGGGAAGGAGGAGACGCCCCGGGCGTCGATCGCGCCGAGATCGGAGACCAGGTCCTTCAGCCCGCCGAGGTGGTCGCCGTCGCCGTTCCCGGCCGCCGCCGCGGCCGTGCCCTCCGCCCCCGGCTCGTCGGTGCCGAAGTAGAAGCGGCGCAGCCACGGCACGGCCTCGGCCTCGCCGGCGGCGATGCGGTCGAGGTCGTCCTCCATCTTCGCGGTGAAGTCGTAGTCGACCAGGCGGCCGAAGTGCTTCTCCAGCAGGCCGACGACGGCGAAGGAGAGGAAGGAGGGGACGAGCGCGGTGCCCTTCTTGAAGACGTAGCCGCGGTCGAGGATGGTGCTGATGATCGACGCGTACGTCGAGGGGCGCCCGATCTCGCGCTCCTCCAGCTCCTTGACCAGCGTGGCCTCGGTGTAGCGGGCCGGGGGCTTGGTGGCGTGGCCGTCCACCGACATCCCGGTGGCGGCCAGCCGGTCGCCCTCGTCGACGCGCGGCAGGCGGCGCTCGCGGTCGTCGAGGTCGGCGCCGGGGTCGTCGGCGCCCTCGACGTAGGCCTTGAGGAAGCCGTGGAAGGTGATGATCTTGCCGGAGGCGCTGAACTCGGCGTCCCGGCCGTCCGTACCCCGCCCGCCGACCTTGACCGTGACGGACTGGCCGGTGGCGTCCTTCATCTGGGAGGCGACGGTCCGCTTCCAGATCAGCTCGTACAGCCTGAACTGGTCGCCGGTCAGGCCCGTCTCGGCGGGGGTGCGGAAGCGGTCGCCGGAGGGGCGGATCGCCTCGTGGGCCTCCTGCGCGTTCTTGACCTTGCTCGCGTAGGTGCGGGGGCGGTCGGGCAGGTAGTCGGCGCCGTAGAGCTGGGTGACCTGTGCGCGGGCGGCGGCGACGGCGGTGTCGGACAGGGTGGTGGAGTCCGTCCGCATGTAGGTGATGAAGCCGTTCTCGTACAGCTTCTGCGCCACCTGCATGGTCGCCTTCGCGCCGAAGCCGAGCTTGCGGCTGGCCTCCTGCTGGAGGGTGGTGGTGCGGAAGGGCGCGTACGGCGAGCGGCGGTACGGCTTGGACTCCACCGAGCGGACGGTGAAGTCGGCGCCCTCCAGGGCGGCGGCCAGCGCGCGGGCGGCGGTCTCGTCCAGGTGCAGGACGCCCGCCCTGTCGCCGGAGCCGCCCTTGAGCAGCCCGTCGGGACCGAAGTCGCGGCCCTGGGCGACGCGGCGGCCGTCCACGGCGCTCAGCCGGGCGGTGAAGGAGGCGGGGTCGGCGGCGTCGCCGGCCCCGTGGGCACCGCCGGTGGCGAAGGTGCCGGTCAGATCCCAGTACTCGGCGGAGCGGAACGCGATGCGCTCGCGCTCGCGCTCGACGACCAGGCGGGTGGCGACGGACTGCACGCGGCCCGCCGACAGGCGCGGCATGACCTTCTTCCACAGCACCGGGGAGACCTCGTAGCCGTAGAGCCGGTCGAGGATGCGGCGTGTCTCCTGGGCGTCGACCAGGCGCTGGTTCAGCTCGCGGGTGTTGGAGACGGCGGCCCGGATGGCGTCCTTGGTGATCTCGTTGAAGACCATCCGGCGCACCGGGACCTTGGGCCTGAGCACCTCCTGGAGGTGCCAGGCGATGGCCTCGCCCTCGCGGTCCTCATCGGTGGCCAGGAACAGCTCGTCGGACTCCGCCAGGAGCTGCTTGAGCTTTTTGACCTGGTCCTTCTTGTCGCTGTTGACGACGTACAGCGGCTCGAAGTCGTGGTCGACGTCGACGCCGAGCCGGGCCCAGGGCTCGCCCTTGTACTTGGCGGGGACCTCGGCGGCTCCGTTCGGCAGATCGCGGATGTGCCCGACGCTGGCCTCGACCACGTAGCCAGGACCGAGGTAGCCCTTGATCGTCTTGGCCTTGGCCGGCGACTCGACGATCACGAGTCGGCGCCCGCCGTCTGCGGTCTTGCTGGTCGGGGACAACTTCTTCTCGCTCTTCTCCGGTCGGTGGTCCCGCTTCGTCGGGTCGGTCTGCTATCGGCGTGTTTCACGCTTTCGTGCGGCTGCGCTCTCGCTGCGGAGTGTGACGGTACCTCCCGCCCCCGTGTCAAACGGGAAAAGTCCGCAACGCCACTCGAACGGTAACCCGATGAGATAACCATCTCCCCGTGTTCGCCGGATCCGCCGCCCGGACCCCGGCGGCGTACCCGCCGGAGCGCGGAGGCGGGCCGGTGCCCGGAGCTCCGGGCCGTCCGGCGGAGCCTTCACCGCTCGGTTACTCGAACGGTAACCCGACGGCCACCATTCCTGCGCCCCGCACCGGCTGGCAAGATGTGGCCGTCTGTCTGTCCCAGCCACACACCGGGGGAACCTCCCATGTCCGACTCCAGCCAGCAGAACCCTTACGGCCAGCCCCAGCAGCCGCAGAACAACCCCTACGCCCAGCAGCCGGGCCAGCCCGGGCAGCCGGGGCAGCCCGCGTACGGGTACCCCCAGCAGCCCGGCCAGCCCGGACAGCCGGGATACGGGTACCCCCAGCAGCCCGGCCAGCCGGAGTACGGCTACCCGCAGCAGACCCCGCCGCCCGGCCCGGGCGGCTACACCGGCGACCCGAACGCCCCGTACGGCTACGACCCCTACGGCCGCCCGTACTCCGACAAGTCCAAGGTCGTGGCGGGCGTCCTCTCGCTCTTCCTGGGCGGCTTCGGCATCGGACGCTTCTACACCGGCCACACCGGTCTGGCCCTCGGCCAGCTGTTCACCTGCGGCGGCTGCGGCATCTGGTCGCTGATCGACGGGATCATGCTGCTCACCCAGGACAGCCCCACGGACGCGCAGGGCCGCGTGCTGCGGAGCTGAGCGCGATGACCGCGGTGACCGGAAGGACGGAAGCGGGCACGGAAGCGAACACGCAAGCGGGCGCGGAAGGGGCCGAAGGGGTGGACGGGAGCCGGGGCGGCCGGGGCGCCGGAGCGTTCGCCCGGGCCGTGCGCACCCTCCGCACCCACCCCGCCGCGCCGCCGCTGGGCGCGCTCGCCGCCGGGCTGGCCGGGGCGGCGTACCTGTGGGGGACCAATCCGCACCAGGCCGGGCAGTGGCTGCCGCGCTGCCCGTTCAACCTGCTGACCGGGCTGCTGTGCCCGGCGTGCGGCGGCACCCGTATGACGTACGACCTCATGCACGGGGACGTCGTCGCGGCCTTCCACGACAACGCGCTGCTGCTGACCCTCGGTGTCCCGGCCGCCGCGTACTTCGGCGGGCGCTGGCTGGTGGAGGGGCTGCGCGGGCGCCGCTACCGGCCGAAGCTGGGGAGGGTCGGCACGGCGGTGGTGCTGGGGACGGCCGTGGTGTGGGCGGTGGTGCGGAACCTGGTCGGCTGAGCCCGGCCGCCCGCCCGCACCGGGTGCCGGGGCGTCCGGATGCCGGGGCGTCCAGGTGCCGAGGTGCCGGGAGTTTCCGCAGGTCCGTGACGCTTCGTCGGATCACTGTTCGATCACGACTGCGGAGATGCCGCAACCCTTGCCGGGCCCCGGAGGTCTGGGATTCCGCCACGGCACGTCTGGTACATGACATCAGCGACCGCGGCGTGTCCCCATCTGAAGCACGAAGGAGCCACCCATGGCGTTCTCCGGCACCGCGCCCAACGGCCAGCCGTACTCCGACAAGTCCAAGATCACCGCTGGTCTGCTGCAGATCTTCCTGGGTGGCCTGGGCATCGGCCGTTTCTACACCGGCCACACCGGCATGGCGATCGCCCAGCTCCTGACCTGCGGCGGTCTGGGCTTCTGGTCGCTGATCGACGGAATCCTCTTCCTCACCAGCAAGGACCGCACCGACAAGCAGGGCCGCGTCCTGCGCGGCTGACGACCTGCCGGTGACCGGGCGCCGCGAGGGCGCGCGCACCCCGCGGCCCGCGCCTCCCGCCGTCGGGAGGCACGGGCCGCTGCCGCTCTCCAGGGCCCGGGGCCCGGGGCGGAACGGTTCAGAGGCGCGTGAACGCCCAGAGCCCCGCGGCCAGGAAGGCCGCGCCGAACACCGAGGCGAGCACGGCCGCGGTGACCTGCTCGGCCCCCTCTGCCACCGGCTCGCGCAGCCGTACGCGCACCGAGGTCCACAGCAGCAGTCCGGCGCCGAACAGTGTGAAGGCCGCTCCGGCGAAGACGGCGGGTCCGCTTTCCATGCGGAGCACGGTGGCACCCGCGGGGATCGCGGGGGCGAACGCCGGGTGAACGCCGCCCGGACAGCCGGACGAGCACCGGCCAAACGTCCGCCCGTCCGGCCCGTACCGACCGTACCGACGGTCCCGTCCCCGCTCCGCCCCCGCCCCGTCTACGCGTTCCCCGCGGGCAGCAGGAAGCCCTGCTCGACCAGGAGCCGGATGGACTCCGGGGTGCGGTCGCGCAGCCCCACCGGGTCCTCGCCGAGGAGCTGGGCGATGGCGTCGAGGATGCGGCCGGCCGGAAGCGATCCGTCGCACACGCCGGCGAAGCCCGCGCCGACCGTGTCCACCCTCGTCGCGCGCCGCATGCCGCGGTTCTGACGGAGCACCACGTACTCCGGGTCGTCCGCGCCGGGCCTGCCGATCTGCTCCTGGGCGACCTCGTCGGCCAGCACGAAGCGGGTGGCGAGCAGGGCCGCGTCGTCCGCGGCGTGCAGGAAGTCCCGGCGTTCGAAGTGGGCGCGCACCTCCTCCCCGAGCGGCTGCTCCACCGGGTGCGGCCACTCCTCGACGGTGACCGACGGGTGCCGCGCGCCCGACTTGCGCAGGGTGATCCAGCCGAAGCCGACGCCGGTGGTGCCGCCGGCCTCGAACTCCTCCAGCCAGGCGTCGTAGTGCGCGGCGTAAGCGGCCGGGTCGCCCAGGTGCTCGCCGGCGTCGCGCAGCCACAGCTCGGCGTACTGGGCGACGTCCTGCACCTCGCGCTGCACGATCCAGGCGTCGCAGCCCTCCGGCACCCAGGAGGCCAGCCGCTCGCTCCAGTCCCGGCCCTCGATGTGCCGCCAGTTGGCGAGGAGTTGGCAGTAGCCGCCGTCGGCGAGGTGGGCGGCGGAGCGCTCGACGAGGGTGCGGCACAGGTCGTCGCCGCCCATGCCGCCGTCGCGGTAGGTCAGGCGGGTGCCGTCCGCGGCACGGGGGGAGATGACGAAGGGCGGGTTGGAGACGATCAGGTCGTAGGGCGCCTCGCCCTCGACCGGTTCGAAGAGGGAGCCCTCGCGCAGATCGGCCCCGGGCGCGCCGGAGAGGGCGAGGGTGAGGCGGGCCAGGCGCAGGGCGCGGGGGTTGAGATCGGTGGCGGTGACGGATTCGGCGTGCCGGGCGGCGTGCAGGGCCTGGACGCCCGAGCCGGTGCCCAGGTCCAGGGCGCGGGCCACGGGGGTTCGCACGGTGATGCCCGCCAGGGTCGTCGAGGCGCCGCCGACGCCGAGGACGAGCTGCGAGCGGTCGGCCGCGCCCGTACCGGCGCCCTCGGCCGTACGGATGCCGCCGGCGCCGCCGACCGCGCAGCCGAGATCGGAGACGATCCACCAGTTCAGCCCCTCCGGACCGGCGTACGGGCGGACGTCCACGGTGGCGGAGACGGCGTCGCCGCTTCCGCCCGCGTCCGTATCGGCCGCGGTGCGGCGGCGCAGCCAGCCGTCGGTGAGCGCGTCGTCGGCCGGGAGCGCCGAGCGGGCCCGCTCGTAGGGCACCGGTCGCTGGAGCAGGAACAGCCTCACCAGCGTCTCCAGCCGTCCGCCGCCGCGCGTGGCGCGCAGCGCGGGGACGGTCTCGTTGCGGGCGAGGGCCGCGTAGGCGGGGGCGCCGAGCAGTTCCAGCAGTCCGTCGGGGGTGAAGCCGGCGGCGAGGAAGGCGTCGCGCAGTCGGGGGAGGGCGGGTCCGGGGGTGGGGAGGCGGTCACTCACCTCCCCATTGTCACGCGGCGCGCCCCGGCGTACGCAGCCCCCCGCGCGCTCCCTGCTCCCGGGCTGCCCCGGCCTCCGGCCTCCCCGGCTCCTCGCTACGCCGCCGAGGCGGACGGCGCGGGCGACGGCTTGCGGCAGCCTTCCTGGCCCGCTATCGCCTTCTGCAGGTCGCCCTGCCGGAACTCGCCCAGCGCCTTCTCCACTTCGCCGAACTGCTTGGGGAGCTTCTCCATCTCCCCGGCGATGTCCTGCAGCCCGTCGGCGAACTCCGACCGGTCCTTCTCGTCCAGGGCCTCGGCCCGCTCACGGAGGTCCGCGTACGTGGCCGACAGCTCATCGAGCCGGCCGATCGCGTTCTTCTGGATCCGGGGACCGTCCTCCAGCGGCGGGACACCCGCCTTGCGCACGGCGGCGGACAGGGCCTTGTAGGCGGTGGAGAGGTCACCGAAGGCTTCCACGTCGGTCTTCTTGACCTCCTCGGGGGACTTGTCCCCCTCGGTGATCCGCGCGAGTGCCTGGTTGGCGCCGTCGATGGTCTTGTTCTGCTTCTGCAGCGAGCCGCAGTACTCCTGCGCCCATCGCTCGGCCTTCTCGTTGCCCTCGTCGCCGCACCCGCTCAGGGCGAGCACGAGCACCGCGGTGCCGGACAGCGCGGCAGCAAGCTTCTTGTTCACTCCGGATCGATCCCTTCGTGGGTGTTCGGCCCGGAACATACACGCAGGAGGTTCACCGGCCGTGGACCGGTAGGGTGAATAGATCGTATTTAGGTGCTTGGATCCATATTTGCGTTGAGCACATCTCACATGCCCCTCCCCGGCGCATGGCGGTGGGCGGTGCCTCGGTGCACCGCCCACCGCCATGCGCCGGGGCTGCCCTACGGGGTCCCGCCCGCCCCGCTACGGCGCCGCCACCGGAGTTCCCGGGTCCGAGGGGCCTGACGGGTCCGACGAGCCCGACGGGCCTGACGGGCCTGACGGGCCTGACGGGCCCGGCCTGTGCGAGGAGCCGGAGGAGCCCGGCGCCCCGGAGGTGCGCCCGGCGGCGCCGCCGGTTCCCTTCTCGTCGCCATCCCCGCCGACCGCGATGCCGCGCCGCTTGGAGGCGTAGACCGCGCCGACGATGATCGCGATGGCGAGGACCGCGATGGCGGCCCGCGCGCCGGCATTGGCGTCGTCGCCGTGGCCAAGCTGCACCACGGCGGGCGCGATCAGCAGCGCCACCAGGTTCATCACCTTCAGCAGCGGGTTGATCGCGGGGCCCGCGGTGTCCTTGAACGGGTCGCCGACCGTGTCGCCGATGACCGTCGCGGCGTGCGCGTCGCTGCCCTTGCCGCCGTGGTGGCCGTCCTCGACCAGCTTCTTGGCGTTGTCCCAGGCCCCGCCGGAGTTGGCGAGGAAGACCGCCATCAGCGTGCCCGCGCCGATGGCGCCGGCGAGGAAGGAGCCGAGCGCGCCGACGCCGAGCGTGAAGCCGACGGCTATGGGCGCCATGACGGCCAGCAGGCCCGGGGTGGCCAGCTCGCGCAGCGCGTCCTTGGTGCAGATGTCCACCACCCGGCCGTACTCGGGCTTCTCGCTGTAGTCCATGATCCCGGGCCGCTCGCGGAACTGGCGCCGCACCTCGAAGACCACCGAACCCGCCGACCGGGAGACGGCGTTGATCGCCAGCCCGGAGAAGAGGAAGACGACGGCGGCGCCGAGGATCAGGCCCACCAGGTTGTTCGGCTGCGAGATGTCCAGACTCAGGCCCAGCTCCCCGGCCCTGGCGCCCACGTCCGACACGGCGCCGGCGATCGCGTCGCGGTAGGCGCCGAAGAGGGCGGCGGCGGCCAGCACCGCAGTTGCGATGGCGATGCCCTTGGTGATGGCCTTGGTGGTGTTGCCCACCGCGTCGAGGTCGGTGAGCACCTGGGCGCCCGCGCCCTCGACGTCGCCGGACATCTCGGCGATGCCCTGGGCGTTGTCGGAGACCGGGCCGAAGGTGTCCATGGCGACGATGACGCCGACGGTGGTGAGCAGGCCGGTGCCCGCCAGGGCGACGGCGAAGAGCGCCAGCATGATGGAGGCGCCGCCCAGCAGGAAGGCGCCGTAGACGCTGAGCGCGATCAGCAGCGCCGTGTAGACCGCGGACTCCAGACCGATGGAGATGCCGGAGAGGACCACGGTGGCGGGGCCGGTCAGCGAGGTCCTGCCGATGTCGCGCACGGGCCTGCGGCCCGGTTCGGTGAAGTAGCCGGTGAGCTGCTGGATCAGCGCGGCGAGCACGATGCCGATGGCGACCGCGACCAGCGCGAAGACGCGCGGGTCGCCGTCGTGGCCGGCGATGGCGGTGTCGGTGACGCCCTCCAGCTCGCCGAAGCTGCCCGGCAGGTAGGTGAACGCCGCGACGGCCACCAGGACCAGGGAGATCGCCGCGGAGATGAAGAAGCCGCGGTTGATGGCGGTCATGCCGCTGCGGTCGGCGCGGCGCGGCGCGACCGCGAAGACGCCGATCATGGCGGTCAGAACGCCGATCGCCGGGACGAGCAGGGGGAAGGCCAGCCCCGAGTCGCCGAAGGCGACCGTGCCCAGGATGAGCGCGGCCACCAGGGTGACGGCGTAGGACTCGAAGAGGTCGGCGGCCATGCCCGCGCAGTCGCCGACGTTGTCGCCGACGTTGTCCGCGATGGTGGCGGCGTTGCGCGGGTCGTCCTCGGGGATGCCCTTCTCGACCTTGCCGACGAGGTCCGCGCCCACGTCGGCGGCCTTGGTGAAGATGCCGCCGCCCACTCGCATGAACATCGCGATCAGGGCGGCCCCCAGGCCGAAGCCCTCCAGCACCTTGGGCGCGTCGGCGGCGTAGACGAGCACCACGACTGCGGCGCCGAGCAGGCCGAGGCCGACGGTGAACATGCCGACGACCCCGCCCGTACGGAAGGCGATCTTCATCGCCCGGTGGGAGACCTCGGTCAGGTCCTTCGCGGGTTCTCCCTCACCGGGAGTCGCCTCCCGGGCGGCGGCCGCGACCCGTACGTTGCTGCGTACGGCCAGCCACATGCCGATATAGCCGGTGGCCGCCGAGAAAGCCGCACCGACCAGGAAGAACGCCGAGCGTCCGATTCGCTGACCCATACCGTCGGCCGGGAGCAACATCAACAGGAAGAAGACCACGACGGCGAATATGCCGAGGGTGCGCAACTGCCGTGCGAGGTAGGCGTTCGCGCCTTCCTGCACGGCGGCCGCGATCTTCTTCATGCCGTCGGTTCCCTCGCCGGCGGCGAGCACTTGACGTACCAGCACCACGGCGACCGCCAGGGCTGCCGCGGCGACGAGCGCGATCACCAGCACCAGGCCGCGATTGCCGCTGGTGAGCACGGCTTCGGCCAGTTGTAGCCGGTTCTGGGAAGGGGTGTGGTGCCCCGCCATTCGTCCTCCTTGACGTTTGGCACATGGGCGCGCGCAAGCACGCTCAGGCGTCCTGCTGCAAAGATGTGGACGGATTGTAGGGAGCTGCTTCGGCTCACAACAGAGTGCGGTATTTCTCGTCGATCCGCACCCGCAAAGATCGAATAGCGGGCACCAAAAATAATTCCCCTGAACGGCCGATATATTCCTGTTCAGCGGCGCGAAAGAAAGGATCTCGGAATACCTGGAGAGATCCCGGCCGGGCGCGGAGGCGGGTGATGCGCAGGCCGGCCGCGGCGCGAGGCCGGAGCCGGGACCGGGACCGGGCAGGGTGGGGACAGGACGGGCCGGCGGTGCCGGACATGAGTGAGGCGCCCCGGGAGGGGCGCCTGGGCCGGCTCGGAAGGAGCCGCGGGAGCGGGCCTGCCGCGCGGGCGGGCCCGCGCGGGATGGTCAGGCGAGCGGCTCGGCGTTGGTCGGCCAGCTCATCCGGATGAGGCCGCCGCGCTCGTCGGCGGTCACCTCGACATCGTCCACCAGCCCGCTGATCACCGCGAGCCCCATGTCGACCTCGTCGTCGGCCTCGGCTCCGTCCCCGCTTCCGGGAGAGCCGTGGGCCGCGCCCTGCGGTCCCTGGGGGGCATCGTCGCCCACCTCGATGCGGAACGCCTTCTCGTCCTCGGTCAGTGCCACCCGGACGGGTGTGTCGAGACCGTGGCCGATGTGGAGACCGACCGCTCTGCTGCACGCCTCACCCACCGCGAGCCGTACCTCGTCCAGTACGGCGTCGTCGACACCTGCCCGGCGCGCGACGGCGGCCGCCACCAGGCGCGCCGTCCTCACATGCTCGGGCAGCGCGCTGAAGCGCAGTTCGACGGTGGCCATGCCATCCCCCTCGGTAATGCCTGTGCCTGTGGTCACCCGGTGACCTGATGCCTGACGGCCGCCCAGGGGCGCCGGACCGGTCCGGTGCCGGTCCGGCGCCCCTGGGCGCCTTGTACGGGCTCGTTCGGCTCGGCTCTCAGTCGGTGGCCGCCACGGCCTCGTCGACCGAGGTGTGGATGGGGAACACCTTGGTCAGGCCGGTGATACGGAAGATCTTGAGAATGCGCTCCTGGTTGCAGACCAGGCGCAGCGAGCCCTCATGGGCGCGCACGCGCTTGAGTCCGCCGACGAGCACACCGAGGCCGGTGGAGTCGAGGAAGTCAACGCCCTCCATGTCCACGACCAGGTGGTAGCTGCCGTCGTTCACCAGCTCGACCAGCTGCTCACGCAGCTTGGGCGCGGTGTATACATCGATCTCGCCACCCACCGAGACGATCGTGCGATCGCCGACGGTACGGGTCGACAGGGACAGGTCCACAGATCCTCCAGCACCTTGCTATCGAGCGGTCCGCCCCCTTGGCACCTCCCCACCGGAGGTGGGGACGGGCCATCCCCACCGGACGTGGGGAGGTGTCTCCCCGCCGAAGGTAGAGGACGGATCGGCAGCCGCAGAAGCATTCAATCACTTACCCGGGGGCCTGCACGACGCCTTGCGACCATTGTCCGTCGCGCCGGTGACACACTCGATCCCGATGGCCACCAACCACCGCGCGACGTCTGCAGGCGCACGTCCCTCGCCTCCGTCTCCCCGAACGGTCCTCGAAAGCCTTGCCGCGGGGGCGGACCGGGCCGTGCGCATCACCCATGTGGAGCACCTGCCCCCACGGAACGGTCGTCATGCGGACTGGCCTGGTCAGATTCGGCCGGAAGTGGTCGACGCGATCCGCGCAGCCGGCATCGACCGTCCGTGGGAGCACCAGGCCCGTGCCGCCGAGCACGCGCTGCGGGGGGAATCGGTGGTGGTCGCCACCGGCACGGCGTCGGGCAAGTCCCTGGCCTACCTGGCCCCGGTGCTCAGTGTGCTGCTGGAGGGCGCGCAGGCCCTGAACGGGCGCGGCGCCACCACCCTCTACCTCGCCCCGACCAAGGCGCTGGCCGCCGACCAGCGGCGGGCCGTGAGCGAACTGGCCGCCCCGCTGGGCAGTGCCGTCCGTCCGGCGGTCTACGACGGCGACACCCCCGTCGAGGAGCGCGAGTGGGTGCGGCAGTACGCCAACCACGTGCTCACCAACCCCGACATGCTGCACCGCGGGATACTCCCCGCCCACCCCCGCTGGTCCTCCTTCCTGCGCGCTCTGCGCTACGTGGTCGTCGACGAATGCCACACCTACCGCGGCGTGTTCGGCTCCCACGTCGCCCAGGTGCTGCGCCGGCTGCGGCGCGTGTGCGCCCGTTACGGCTCCGAGCCGGTCTTCCTGCTGGCCTCCGCCACCGCCGCCGAGCCGGGCGAGGCCGCCACCCGCCTCACCGGCCTGCCCGTCACCGAGATCACCCGGGACTCCTCCCCGCGAGGCGAGGTGGTCTTCGCCCTCTGGGAGCCCCCGCTGACGGAGATGCACGGCGAACGCGGCGCCCCGGTACGGCGGACCGCCACCGCCGAGGCCGCCGACCTCCTCACCGACCTCGCCGTCCAGGGCGTGCGGACCGTCGCCTTCGTGCGCTCCCGGCGCGGCGCCGAGCTGATCTCGGTGATCGCCCGGGAGCGGTTGTCCGAGGTGGACCGCTCCCTGGCCGGGCGGATCGCCGCCTACCGGGGCGGCTACCTGCCGGAGGAGCGTCGCGCCCTGGAGCGGTCCCTGCACTCCGGCGAGCTCCTCGGGCTGGCCGCCACCACCGCCCTCGAACTCGGCATCGACGTGTCCGGTCTCGACGCCGTGATCCTGGCCGGCTACCCCGGCACCCGCGCCTCCCTGTGGCAGCAGGCCGGGCGCGCCGGACGGGCGGGCCAGGGCGCCCTGGCCGTCCTCGTCGCCCGGGACGACCCGCTGGACACCTACCTCGTCCACCACCCCGACGCGATCTTCCGCCGCCCCGTGGAGTCCACCGTCCTGGATCCGGACAATCCCTACGTCCTCACCCCCCATCTGTGCGCCGCGGCGGCGGAGGCACCCCTCACCGAGGCGGACTTCGAGCTGTTCGGGCCGGCCGTGCCCGGGCTGATGCCGCTTCTGGAGCGGCGCGGACTGCTGCGACGACGGGGGACGGGCTGGTACTGGACCCGCCGCGAGCGGGCCACCGACCTCACCGACATCCGCGGCCAGGGCGGCCGGCCCGTCCAGGTGGTGGAGGACGGCACCGGGCGGCTGCTGGGCACGGTCGACGCCGCGGCGGCCCACACCACCGTCCACGACGGCGCGGTCCACCTCCACCAGGGCCGCACCTACGTGGTCCGCCGCCTCGACCTGGAGGACTCGGTCGCCCTGGTGGAGGAGACGAGCCCGCCCTGGACGACGATGGCCAGGGACACCACCTCGGTCTCCGTGCTGGAGACCGACACCGAGATCCCCTGGGGCGAGGCGCGGCTGTGCTTCGGTTCGGTCGAGGTCACCAACCAGGTCGTCTCCTATCTGCGCCGCAGGCTCGTCACCGGCGAGGTGCTCGGCGAGTCCAGACTGGACCTGCCGCCGCGCACCCTGCGCACCCGCGCGGTGTGGTGGACGGTCACCGAGGACCAGCTCGACGCCGCCCGGATCGGCCCCGAAGTGCTGCCCGGCGCCCTGCACGCCGCCGAGCACGCCTCCATCGGCATGCTGCCGCTCTTCGCCACCTGCGACCGCTGGGACATCGGCGGCGTCTCGGTGCCGCTGCATCCCGACACCCTGCTGCCGACGGTCTTCGTCTACGACGGGCACCCCGGCGGCGCCGGCTTCGCCGAACGCGCCTTCCACACCGCCCGCGACTGGCTGACCGCGACCCGCCGGGCCATCGCCGCGTGCGAGTGCGACAGCGGCTGCCCGTCGTGCATCCAGTCGCCCAAGTGCGGCAACGGCAACGACCCCCTGCACAAGCGCGGTGCGGTACGGCTCCTCACGGAGCTGCTGCGGCAGGCCCCGCCCGAGCCCTCACCCCGGCGGAGTACGGACCCGCCCGCACCCGCACCGTGAGGTCCGCGATCTCCTCACGCACCCGGCAGCGCACCACCCTCGCCCGCTGTGCGGCGGCCACCCGCCGCGCGGCGGCGCATGCCTCCTCAGCGCCCCGAAGGGCGTGATCGGCCGCCGCGAGCGCTGCCGCGTCCGCCGCCGCGCCGGCGCGGTGGCGTGTGACGACGGCCTGCCCCAGCGCCAGTACGCCCGCCGCCACCGTGCACAGCACCAGTCCGCACAGCGCGGCCCACACCGTGGCCGAGCCCCGTTCCGCGGGGCGGACGCCACCGCGGGGTGGCAGGCGATCACCCCGGTTCCGCATACGCCACCGCCTCGGCCTCCAGTTCCACGCCCAGCGGGCCGGGGCCGGCCGCCCTCGCCGAGACCCGTACCCGTACCAGCTCGCCCTCCCGGGACGTCTCCAGCCCCGCTCCCCGCGGCGCGACCTGCCGCACGGCCCGGCTGATCCTCTCGGGCGGCTCGCCCCTCGCCGCCGCCCGCGCCCCCGCGCCCGCCGCGTCCACACAGCGGATCTGTGCGACCACCGCCGCCCCGCCCCACAGCAGCAGCCCGAGCAGTGCGACCAGGGAGGGCACCACCACAGCGGTCTCCGCGGTGACATAGCCCCGCTCCCGCCCTTCAGAAGCCCGCATCGAGCGCCCGCTCGATCAGTTGCCGCATCGCCGTGGAGACCGGGCCACTGGTGACGATCTTGTAGAGCACCGCCGCGAAACCCGCGGCGGCGATCGTGCCCACCGCGTACTCCGCGGTGCTCATCCCGGCCTGTGCGTCCCGGCCCCGGGCTCCGCGCGCCATCCGGCCGGTCCACACCGCCATCCGCCCCTGCCCGCCCCGCCCCGCCCACGCACCGTTCGCCCCTGCACCGTTCGCCCCTGCACCGCTCGTCCTCCCGTCACTCGTCCCCGCATGGTCTGTCCCTCCATCTCGCCGTCCCTCCGTCTCGCCGTCCGTCCTGTCACCCGCGCCCGTTCCGGATGCGGCCCGTACCGCGCGGTTCACAGCAGCGACCGCGCCAGACCGATGACCACCGGGACCACACCCGCCAGCAGGAAAGCGGGCAGGAAGCACAGACCCAGCGGCCCGGTGACCAGAACCGCGGCCCTCCGTGCCCGCTCCGTGGCCGCCCGCGCCCTCTGTGCCCGGCACTCGGCGGCCAGGCGGCCCACAGGTTCCACCGCGGGCACACCGGCCGTCCCCGCCCGTTCCAGGCACCGGGCCAGCCCAGCCGCCCCCGGCAGCTCACCCAGCCGAGCCCAGACGGCCACCGGGTCGCCGCCGAGCCGCAGTTCGGCCGAGGCCCGCACCAGTCCCGCGCCGAGGGGACCGCCCACCGAGCCGCCCACCGCACCGGCCGCCTCCCCGGGCGCCGACCCGGCCGCCAGGCAGGCGGCCAGCAGTTCCGCGGTGATCGGCAGCTGTCCGGTCACCGACGCACCGACCTCCAAGGGCCCCGATTCATTCGGATTGCCCGTATATGATCGATTCGCGGCATTTCCCCATACCTTCCTGTCGCGCGACAGGCGCCGCACGCCGTACGCCGCGACCACCCCGAGCAGACAGCCGGCCGGGCCTCCGACCAGGGCGACCCCCAGGGCGGCGGCCCCGGCCATCACGGTCGCCTCCCGGGCCGGTGATCGCCGCGCCCCGGCCGCGCACGGCACCCTTCGCACCCCGGCCCCAACTCCCGCACCCGCGGCGGCACCCGCACCCAGCAACTCCGCCGACCGGCGTCGGCGGCGCCGCACCCGGCCGGCCGCCGGCACCCCGCCGACCAGACACAGCGCGGTGGCCGACAGGGACAGCACGGGCAGCGTTGGCGACGGAAGCGACACGGCAGACTCCGCACACGTTGTCCACATGCTGTGGACAACTTCGCCGTTCATTTCCTCCCGCCCTCCTCCGCCCTCCGGACGACCCGGGAAACCCACGCCAGTCCGGCCCACTCCAGCAACCCGGCACCGGCCAGACAGGCCCAGCCGGCCGGGCCGTGGAGCAGCACGTGCAGCGGCCTCGCCCCCATCGCACCGCCCAGCAGCAGTCCGAAGACCGGCAGCAGGGCCAGGACCAGCGCCGTGGACCGCGGCCCCGCCAACTGGGCGCGCAGTTCCTCCCGCTGGTCGCGCTCCGCCCGCAGCGAACCGGCCACCCGGTCCAGCCCGTCCGCGAGGCCCGCTCCCCCGTCCACCGCCACCTGCCAGCAGGCGGCCATCCCGCCGAGCCCTTCCGCTCCCTCCTGCCGGGCCACCTGACGCAGCGCCCCCGGTACATCCCCTCCGAACCGGGCCGCTGCCAGCACCACCGCTCCCGTGTCACCGAAGCCGGGCATGCCGGTCGCCAGCAGGGCCCGCTCCGGCGTACGGCCCGCCCGCAGCTCACCCGCGACCGCCGAGCACAGGGCGATGACGGCGGCCTGCCTCGCCTCTCCCGCACGGCGCCGCTCCCGTACGCGCAGCCGGCGGCCGAGCAGCGGCACCGCCACCACACCGGCCAGCAGCGGCAGCACCGACTCCCCCAGCAGCGCCAGCAGGGCACCACCCACCGGGCACCACCCCGCGGGGCCCACCCGGGCCCCGAGTCCGCGCACCGTCCGGGCGACGGCCTCCACGGCGCCACCTGCCAAGCCGCCCCACCGGGGCACCGGCTCGGCTCCGTCGGCACACAGCAGCCGGGCCCTCCGGCCCTCCCCGGAGCGGCCCAGCAGCCGGCTCATCGCTCCGGCGCACACCATCGCCGCGCACACCGAACCCGCGTACACCACCTCGGGCTGTGCTCCGGCCTGTGCTCCGACCGCCGTCACAGCGCACCACCGCCCCGCGCGCACAGCCGCTCCAGGCGCGGCCAGCCCCGCTCGCGCACGAAGCCGCCGTCCGGCCCCCGGACGGCGGCGGGCACCGTCACCACCAGGCCGTACCGGTCCTGCTCCAGCACATGGATCTCGGCGATCCGCCTCCGCCCCCTGCGATCCCGCACCAGATGGATCACCACCGACAGCGCCGCCGCGAGCTGGCTGTGCAGCGCCGCCCGGTCGAGTCCCGCCGTGGTGCCCAGTGCCTCCAGCCTGGCCGGTACGTCGGCCGCCGCGTTGGCGTGGACCGTCCCGCAGCCGCCCTCGTGCCCCGTGTTCAGTGCGGCCAGCAGATCCGTCACCTCCGCGCCGCGGACCTCACCGACCACAAGCCGGTCCGGCCGCATGCGCAGCGCCTGCCGCACCAGGTCCCGCAGGGTGACCCGGCCCGCGCCCTCCTGGTTGGCCGGGCGCGTCTCCAGCCGCACCACATGCGGGTGGTCGGGGCGCAGCTCGGCGGAGTCCTCGGCCAGGACGATCCGCTCCCCCGGCCCCACCAGCCCCAGCAGGCTGGACAGCAAGGTCGTCTTCCCCGATCCCGTGCCACCGCTGACCAGGAACGACAGCCTGGCGTCCAGGACCGCCCGCAGCAGCGCGTCTCCGCCCGGAGGCACCGTGCCGGCCGCCACCAGTTCCGGCAGGGCGAAGGCCCGCGGCCGTACCACCCGCAGGGACAGGCATGTGCAGCCGACCGCCACCGGGGGCAGCACCGCGTGCAGCCGGGTGCCGTCCGGGAGCCGGGCGTCCACCCAGGGGCGGGCGTCGTCCAGCCGCCGCCCCGCCGAGGTGGCCAGCCGCTGGGCGAGTCTGCGCACCGCCGCCGCGTCGGGGAAGCGGACGGCGGTACGCTCCACTCCGCCGCCACGGTCCACCCAGACCTCGTCCGGAGCGGTCACCAGGACGTCCGTGACCTCCGGCTCGGCCAGCAGCGGCTCCAGCGGGCCGGCGCCGACCATCTCCGACCGCAGCGCCTCCACCACGCCCAGCACCGCGCTGTCCCCGAGCAGCCGCCCCTGAGCCCGCAGCGCCGCCGCGACCCGGGCGGGAGTGGGTTCCGCACCGGCTTCCGCCAGCCGCAGGCGCACCGCGTCCACCAGCGTCCGCGGGGCGGGCGCCCCGCCGTACGCATCCGCTCGCGCACGCGCGCCCGCTTCCCCGCGCGCGTCCCTCCGCGCGTCCGTACGCGCGCTCACGCGGCCACGCTCCCCCGGCCGCCGGCAGGCCGTGCCCCGCCGCCCTCCGGCAGTGCGCGGGCCCAGAACTCCGTGCAGAACCGGGCCAGCGGACCGCGTGTGTCCGCGCCGGGCGGCCGGCCCGCGTCCACCGCGGCCGACAGCCCTTCCTCGGAGGGCATCTCGCCGGCGAGCCGCATCCCCAGCAGACGGGCGATCTCCTCGCCGTCCAGCCCCCGCCCGAAGGGGCCGCGCACCACCGCCCGCAGGTCCCGCAGCACCAGGTCCACCCGGGAGGCGATCCGCTGCGCCGCCGCGACGGCCCGCAGCTCGGCGGGTACGACCAGCAGGCCGAGGTCGAGTTGCGCCAGCACCTCGGCGACCGTCTCGTCCAGCCGCCGCGGCAGGTCCACCACGACCACTCCACCGCGCCGCCTGGCCGCCCCCAGGACCGCGCGCACCGCCTCCGGCGGGACGGCCGCGCTCTCCCCCCTGTCCCAGCTGAGCAGCCGCAGACCGTGCAGCCTGGGCAGGGACTCCTCCAGCGCCGCACCACCGACCCGGCCGCGCGAGTCGGCGAACGCGGGCCAGCGCAGGCCCTCCGCCCGCTCCCCTCCGAGCAGGACGTCGAGCCCGCCGCCGAGCGGATCGCCGTCGACGAGCATCGTGCGGTGTCCGGTACGTGCGGCCGTGAGGGCCAGCGCGCAGGCCAGGGTGGAGGCCCCGGCCCCGCCGCGGCCGCCCACCACACCGACGGTCAGGGCCTGCCGCCCGACGCCCTCGGCCGCGTCGGCGATCCGGCCGGTGAGCCACGACTCGCCGTCGGGCAGCAGCACCACGTGCTCGGCTCCGACCCCCACACCGCGCCGCCAGATGCCGGGGTCGTCCAGGTCCCGGCCGACGAGCAGCACCCCCGGCCGACGCGCGGGCGCACGCGCCGACCGGGACAGCGCATCGGCCCGGTCGTCACCGACCAGCACCAGCGGGGCGCTCTCCCACCGCCCGGGGGCCGGCGGCGCCCCGTGCGCCACCTCCGCCTCGGCCCCGGCCGCCGCGCACAGGCGCAGCAGATCGTCCAGCAACTTCTCGTCCTCGGTGACGATCAGGATGCTTCCGGTCACGTCCCGTTCCCCTTCCGGATTCTCGCTCTCCAGTTCGCGATGGGTCCGCGAACTCCGCGCTCAATCACCGTGCCGGGGAACGGAAAAACTCGATGATCTTGGTCTAAATACGTGGACAACTCGGCAGTTGTGAATAACTCGCTCACCCAAACGAGCGACTCCGCATGAGCAGACCGACGAATACGGAGAGTGACGGATCACGAGGGGGAAGGGACCGGGCCGCCGGAGACCGGAAGACAGGGGAGGAAGAGGGTCCGACGGCGCAAAAAGCGTCCGGACATGCGACGACCCCCGCCGGGGGGGAGAGCGGGGGTCGTCTCCACGGCCGACTCGGGGGGGGAGGAGCCGGACCGGGGTAGCACGGTCGCGAACGATCCGTGACTTCCATGGTGTACCCGAGAGCCTTCTCAGGCAAACCCACGCGCCCCACCTTACGCCGAATGGTGGGCGCATATGCTCAGCTCGTGGAAAACCACTCGCTGCCGCGCACCGCTGCCTTCTTCGACCTGGACAAGACGGTCATCGCGAAGTCGAGCACGCTCACCTTCGGCAAGTCCTTCTACCAGGGCGGGCTGATCAATCGGCGCGCCGCACTGCGCACCGCGTACACGCAGTTCGTGTTCCTCGCCGGAGGCGCCGACCACGACCAGATGGAACGGATGCGCGCCTATCTGTCCGCGATGTGCCGCGGCTGGAACGTCCAGCAGGTCAGGGAGATCATCGCCGAGACCATCCACGAGCTCATCGACCCGATCATCTACGACGAGGCCGCCTCCCTCATCGAGGAGCACCACCTCGCCGGGCGCGACGTCGTGATCGTGAGCACCTCCGGCGCGGAGGTGGTGGAACCGATCGGCGAACTGATAGGCGCCGACCGTGTCGTGGCGACGCGCATGGTCGTCGAGGACGGCTGCTTCACCGGCGAGATCGAGTACTACGCGTACGGCCCGACCAAGGCGGAGGCCGTGCGCGAACTGGCGGAGTCCGAGGGGTACGACCTCTCGCGCTGCTACGCCTACAGCGACTCGGCCACCGACATCCCCATGCTGGAGGCGGTCGGCCACCCGCACGCCGTCAACCCCGACCGGGCGCTGCGCAGGGAGGCGGTGGCCCGCGACTGGCCGATCCTCACCTTCCAGCGCCCGGTCCGCCTCAAGCAGCGGGTGCCGTCGCTCGCCATGCCGCAGCGCCCGGCGCTGGCCGCCGCGGTGGCGGTGGGAGCGGCGGCGGCGACCGCCGGCCTGGTCTGGTACGCGAGCCGGCGGCGCGCCCGTCTCCACGCGGTGTGAACACCGCCGCCCCCCGAAGGTCCCTATGGCCCCTATGGGGTTCCATGGGGCCTTCAGGGCGTTTGAAGGGGAAAGTAAAGCTCCGCGGGGAGAGGTTCCGCTTCGTCCCCGCGTGGGGTACAAAGGAGTCAACGGCCCGCGAGACCTGGTCGATCTCATCCGGAAGGAGGGTCGGCGCAGACGAAGGCCCACGGACCGAGCATGGAAGCCGGGAACCCACGCGCAGCAGACCCGCGATAGGGCCGGCCGCACCAGGGTCGGGCGAAGTCCCCCCTGATGACGGCGATACCGTGCACGCCTGGTACCCCGGCGGACGTGCCAGCGGCGACACCGACCTCGCGCCGGTGCCGCCGCATCACTGTGCCGTCGCCGCGCACGGGCCGCTCGGGCGCTTCCCCTCGAACCTCCGGCCCCCGCCGGGGTCCTGGTGTCAGGCCGCTCCGCGCTGGAGCGCCTCGCAGACCGCCGTGCTCTCCCGCGCGCCCAGTCCCACCGCCCGGCCGCAGTGGCCGATCCACCCCGCCACTCCCTCCGGAGTGCCGGAGACGTACCCCTTCAGAGCCTCCACGTAGGCGTCGGCGCCCTGCTCGGCGTGGCCGACCTCCGAGGGGCAGACGGACTTCGGGTCCAGACCGCCGCCGATCAGCACGATCCGCTCCGCCGCCCGGGCGACCAGGCCGTTGTACGTACCGAAGGGCCGCAGGGCCATCAGCTCGCCGTGCACCACCGCCGCCACCACCAGCGCGGGCGCGGAGGTGCCCGCGACGACGAGCTGCGCCAGGGCGTCCAGCCGGGCCGAGACCTCGGCGGCGTCCGGCAGCGCCAGTCCGGACGCCAGCGGCTCCTCCACCGGTTCGCCCGCCAGCCGCGGCCGGCCCACCCGCTCACCGTCCGCCTCGCCGCCCGCCGCCACCAGATGGAGCCTGGCCAGCACCCGCAGGGGCGACTGCCGCCACACGTCCAGCAGTTGGCCGGCCTCCGCGGTCGCCCGCAGGGCCGCGCCGACCGTACGCGCCTCGGCGTCCGCGCCGAAGTCGCTGCGGCGGCGCACCTCCTCCAGCGGCCAGTCGGCGCCTCCGAGCGCCGCCGAGGCGCGGGCGCCCCGCAGCACCGCCTCGGCGGTGACCTCGCTGCTGCGCCGCCGCATCACCCGGTGCCCGTACACCCGGTCCACGGCCTTGCGCACCGATTCGACGGAGTCGGCGACACCGGGCAGCGCGCCCAGTGCGGCGAGGGGATCAGCAGTCGTAGACATGCCTAGACCCTACGCACCCCCGACGGCGTGAACGCCCCACGATCGAGTGGTCTTCTTCACGCGATCCCCCTCAGTACCGCGGGCGCCCCACTACGCTTCCGACTATGAAAATCGCTTTCGTAGGAAAGGGCGGCAGCGGCAAGACGACGCTGTCCTCGCTGTTCGTCCGTCATCTCGCCGCCCAGCACCTCCCCGTCGTCGCCGTGGACGCCGACATCAACCAGCACCTGGGCGTCGCGCTGGGCCTGGACGAGGAGGAGGCGGCCGCCCTGCCCGCGATGGGCGCCCGTCTCCCGCTGATCAAGGAGTATCTGCGCGGCACCAACCCCCGGATCGCCTCGGCCGAGACGATGATCAAGACGACTCCGCCCGGCGAGGGGTCCCGGCTGCTGCGGATCACCGAGGACAACCCCGTGTACGACGCCTGCGCCCGCCGCGTCCGGCCCGGCGGCGTTCCCGACGGCGGCGACGTACGGCTGCTGGCGACCGGCCCCTTCACCGAGGCGGACCTGGGCGTGGCCTGCTACCACTCCAAGGTCGGCGCCGTCGAGCTGTATCTGAACCACCTGGTCGACGGGCGCGGGGAGTTCGTGGTCGTCGACATGACGGCGGGCTCCGACTCCTTCGCCTCCGGGATGTTCACACGCTTCGACATGACGTTCCTGGTGGCCGAGCCGACCCGCAAGGGCATGGCGGTCTACCGGCAGTACAAGGAGTACGCCCGGGACTACGACGTCCAGCTGCGCGTGGTGGGCAACAAGGTGCAGGGCCAGGACGACCTGGACTTCCTGCACGCGGAGGCCGGGGACGACCTGCTGGTGACCGTCGGGCACTCCGACTGGGTGCGCGCGATGGAGAAGGGCCGGGTCCGGCCCTTCTCCGAGCTGGAGGACGCGAACCACAAGGCGCTGCGCATGATGCAGGAGACGGCGGACGCGTCGTACGGCCTGCGCGACTGGGAGCGCTACACCCGGCAGATGGTGCACTTCCACCTGAAGAACGCCGAGAGCTGGGGCAACGCGAAGACGGGCGCCGACCTGGCGGCCCAGGTCGATCCCGCCTTCGTGCTCCGCGAGGAGCCGGTCCGGGCCTCCCGGCCCGTCTGAGCCGGCTCCCGTCCCACCTCTCCGGTCCCGGCCGCCGCGTCGTACGGTCGGCCCGTCGTACGGTCGGCGCGCCCGGTGCGCCGGGCGCGCCGACCGTACCGCGTGTGCACGAGGCCGCCGCGGCGGGGACGCCGGGCCGGGAGGCCGGGGTCTACGCTCCGCCGGGCGACCGGGAGGAGGCCGTCGCCGGGGGAGCGGTCAGGAACTTCTTCCAGCCGCCCTCGGGGGCCTGACCCACTCCGAGGGTGCGCAGCCTCTCCAGGATCCGGGGGTCCTGGGCGTCGAGCCAGTCGACGAGTTGCCGGAAGGATACGCAGTGCACGTCGGCCATGGGGCACACCTTCTTGATGACGTCCTCGACGGCCTTCATGTAGACGCCGCCGTTCCAGCCCTCGAAGTGGTTGCCGATGATCAGCGGCGCGCGGTTGCCGTCGTACGCGCGGTCGAAGCCCTCCAGCAGGCCGTCGCGCATCTGGCGCCCCCAGGCCTCGCGCTGCGCCGGATCCCCGTTGACCGTCCCCGACTGGTTGGCCAGGAAGTTGTAGTCCATCGCGAGCGTCTCGAAGGAGCGCCCGGGCATCGGCACCTGCTGGAGCGGCAGGTCCCACAGGCCGCCCTCCTTGTCGGGCCAGACCTGGGTGCCGTTGCCGGAGGAGTCATAGCGGAAGCCCATCTCCTTCGCGGCCGGGAGGAGGTTCGTGCGGCCCTCCAGGCAGGGGGTGCGGCCGCCGACCAGTTCCCGGTCGTAGTCGAAGGGGAGGGGCTCCAGGTCCTTCCAGCCGGTCGTGGTCCTCCAGTTCTTCACGAACCACTTGGCCTGTTCTATCTCGCTCTTCCACTGCTCGGGCGTCCAGCTGCCGACGCCGTTCGGCCCGCAGAAGTGGCCGTTGAAGTGGGTGCCTATCTCGTTCCCCTCGAGCCAGGCGCCGCGGAGCTGCTCCAGCGTGGCCCGTATGTTCTCGTCCTTGAGGTAGCCGATGTCCGAGGCGCCGCGGCCGCGGCCGGGCGGCTCGTAGCGGTGGGCCTCCGCCTCGGGCAGCACGTACACGCCGCTGAGGAAGTACGTCATGTGGGCGTCGTACTTCCTTCCCACCTCGCGGAAGCGCGAGAAGAGCTTCTTGCTGTCCTCCCCCGCGCCGTCCCAGGAGAAGACGACGAACTGCGGAGGCTTGTCACCGGGCTTCAGACGCCCGAAGTCGGGCTGGTTCGGCTGGGGGCCTATGTAGGCGGTGGAGCCGTCGCCTATGAGCTCGACTCCGCCCGCGGGCTTCCCCTTCCGCGCGTCCTTGTTCGCACGGCCCTCTTCCTTCGACACGCTCGGGGACGAGCTCGAACAACCGACCGCCAGTACGACCAGTACGGCCGCTCCCGCGACGCCTCTGGTCAGCCTCCGCGCGACTCCCATGTTCTCCACCTCATCGCTTCCGTTGTCGCTTCTGCCTCTTTCGGCCGATGAGTTCGGCCTGCGACCAACCTCACACGCACTGTGAGAGGCGCAAGCGAGGAGACCGGTTCCTATGACTTATTCACCCCCGGGTGTGAACAGTGAGCCCGACTGCCCGCCCCCCTCCCTTGATCCTTCAAGCGACACGGCGATTCGCTTACCGAAACCTCCAGTAGTCAAGCGCGTGCGGAGCGTGACTCGATCTCGCGGCGGGGACGGATACGTCCGCCTGCGCCGCTCACCGCGCGGAGCGGCCCGGACGGCGCCCGCACACCGCCGACCCGTCTGCCTCCGTGTACGCCTTCCTCATCGCGCCGCCCCTTTCGCCGGGCATCGCCCTGGCCACCGGGGCGCCCCTGCAGGCCGGACCGGTGGCCGCGGCCGTCGGCGGCATCGTCGCCGGGCGGTTCGACGGCGCCCCGCTCCGGGTCAGCGGTCCCGCGGCAGGCCCGACGATCGCCCTCGCCCGGCTCCACATCGTGCCCGGCGGGAGTCCGGGGGCTCCGCCGTCGCCAACGCGCTCGCCCTGCCCGGGCAGCTCGCCGACCCGCGCTCCGGTGGCCGAACCCCGTGAGGCCGACGAACCGGAGGCGCTCTGCCCGGCCGACGTGGTGCAGCGGTTCGACCACCTGCGGGCCCGTCCGTGTGCGGCCCGGCGGCTGTCCGAGGGTTCGCCGGAGCTGCGCGGAATGTACTTCCACGTCGGTGAGGAACAGGCGTGCGTACTGGACGAACCGGGCAACGGGAACGGAGGCGGGGCGCCGGCCTTCACCCCCGTGCACCCCGGCGCGGCGGTCGCCTGAACGGTCCCGCGCACGGCGGGGGAACGGCAGCCGGCAGCGGGGCGAAGATCACGGAAACAAGCCGCTCGACCGCTCGTCGGCCGCTCACCGACAGGCGCCGACCCCTGAGCGCAAGAGGTCTACACCACTTGACGGACAACCCTTGTCAGGGGGCGACAAGGGCTGGTCTGCTATGACGCGGGACACACCAGACACCCTGGGAAAGGGAGATGTCGTGAGCAACGAAAGCCTGGCCAACCTGCTCAAGGAGGAACGGAGGTTCGCGCCGCCCGCCGAGCTGGCAGCGAACGCCAACGTCACCGCGGAGGCGTACGAACGGGCGAAAGCGGACCGGCTGGGCTTCTGGGCCGAGCAGGCCCGCCGACTGAGCTGGGAGACCGAGCCGACCGAGACCCTGGACTGGTCCAACCCGCCCTTCGCCAAGTGGTTCAAGGACGGCCGGCTCAACGTGGCCTACAACTGCGTCGACCGCCATGTCGAGGCGGGTCTGGGCGACCGGGTCGCCATCCACTTCGAGGGCGAGCCGGGCGACACCCGCGCGATCACCTACGCCGATCTGCGGCGCGAGGTCTCCAAGGCCGCCAACGCCCTGATCGAACTGGGCGTGCGGACCGGTGACCGGGTCGCGATCTACATGCCCATGATCCCCGAGACGGTCGTGGCGATGCTGGCCTGCGCCCGCATCGGCGCCCCCCACTCCCTGGTCTTCGGCGGCTTCTCCTCCGACGCCCTGGCCACCCGCATCCAGGACGCCGACGCCCGCGTCGTCATCACCGCCGACGGCGGCTACCGGCGCGGCAAGCCCAGCGCCCTGAAGCCCGCCGTCGACGAGGCCCTGACCCAGCCGGGCACCGAGAAGGTGCGCAACGTCCTGGTCGTCCGCCGCACCGGTGAGGAGACGGCCTGGACCGAGGGCCGGGACGTGTGGTGGCACGAGCTGGTGGACCGCCAGTCCGAGGAGCACGCCCCGCATGCCTTCGAGGCCGAGCACCCGCTGTTCATCCTCTACACCTCCGGCACCACGGGTAAGCCCAAGGGCATCCTCCACACCTCCGGCGGCTACCTCACCCAGGCGGCCTACACCCACCACGCCGTCTTCGACCTCAAGCCGGAGACGGACGTCTACTGGTGCACCGCCGACGTCGGCTGGGTCACCGGCCACTCGTACATCGTCTACGGCCCGCTGGCCAACGGGGCCACCCAGGTGATCTACGAGGGCACCCCCGACACCCCGCACAGGGGCCGCTGGTGGGAGATCGTCGAGAAGTACAAGGTCACGATCCTCTACACCGCTCCGACCGCCATCCGCACCTGCATGAAGTGGGGTGACGACATCCCGGCGAAGTTCGACCTGTCCTCGCTGCGGGTGCTGGGCTCGGTCGGTGAGCCGATCAACCCCGAGGCCTGGGTCTGGTACCGCCACAACATCGGCGGCGACCGCACCCCGGTGGTGGACACCTGGTGGCAGACCGAGACCGGCGCCATCATGATCAGTCCGCTGCCCGGCGTGACCGAGGCCAAGCCCGGCTCGGCGCAGGTGCCGCTGCCCGGCATCTCCGCCACGGTCGTGGACGACGAGGCCAACGAGGTGCCCAACGGCTCCGGCGGCTACCTCGTCCTGACCGAGCCGTGGCCGTCGATGCTCCGGACGATCTGGGGCGACGACCAGCGTTACCTGGACACCTACTGGTCGCGCTTCCAGGACCGCTACTTCGCGGGCGACGGCGCCAAGAAGGACGAGGACGGCGACATCTGGCTGCTGGGCCGGGTGGACGACGTGATGCTGGTCTCCGGCCACAACATCTCCACCACCGAGGTCGAGTCCGCCCTCGTCTCGCACCCGAAGGTGGCCGAGGCGGCGGTCGTCGGCGCCACCGACCCGCAGACCACCCAGGCCATCTGCGCCTTCGTCATCCTGCGCGGCAGCGCCGCCGAGGACGAGGGGCTGGTGGAGGAGCTGCGCGGCCACGTGGCCAAGCACCTCGGCCCGATCGCCAAGCCCAAGCGCATCCTGCCGGTCGACGAGCTGCCCAAGACCCGCTCGGGCAAGATCATGCGCCGGCTGCTGCGCGACGTCGCCGAGAACCGGGACCTGGGGGACGTCACCACCCTCACCGACTCCACGGTGATGACCCTCATCCAGTCCAAGCTGCCGGGCGCCGCCTCCAGCGAGGACTGACCGGCACCGGGCCCGTTCGGCAGGGGCGCCCGGCCACCGCGTGCGCGGCGGCCGGGCGCCCCTGTCCGTTGCGGCCGCGTGCACTCGCAGACGGCTCGCCGACACCGTGTGCGGCGGCGGGCACCGCGGTCCGGCATGATGCAGACCCTGGCGCAGAGCCACCGACCGCCACGACGAGAGGGAGCATGAGATGAGCCCAGCCGACGACGGCCGCAGCATCGGTCAGCTGGTCGCCTCGGCGACGACCGAACTGTCCGCACTGGTCCACGAGGAGATCGCGCTGGCCAAGGCCGAGCTGCGGCAGGACGTCAAGCGCGGCGCGATCGGCAGCGGCGCGGCCATCGCCGCGGGCGTCCTGGTGCTCTTCTCGCTGCCGGTCTTCAGCTTCGCCGCGGCCTACGGCATCCACAACCTGGGAATCGGGCTCGCCTGGTCGTTCACCATCGTGGGGGGCGCGTACCTGCTGGTCGCGCTCGTGCTCCTGCTGCTGGCGAAGGCCAAGCTGTCCAAGGTCAAGCCGCCCAGGCGCTCGATCGCCTCGGCCAAGCAGTCGGCGGCCGTGCTGTCGGGCGTCAAGCCCCACCCCAGGACCGTCCCGGGTGCGCGGACGGAGCCCAGGGCCGTCGGGGCGGAAGCCATGGCCGTCGAGCACGTGACACGCTCTTCCACATGACGGACGGCAGAGACGGCACGGACGGCGCGGGCGGCACGGGCACGGCAGGCGCAGAGGGCACGGCAGAGATGAGCGACACGACGGGTACGACAGGCGTGAACCACTCCGGCACCCCCTCCTCCGTCGTCCGGATGGACGGCCCCTGGACACACCGGGACGTCGCCGCCAACGGTGCGCGCTTCCACATCGCCGAGATGGGCGAGGGCCCGCTGGTGCTGCTGCTGCACGGCTTCCCGCAGTTCTGGTGGGCCTGGCGGCACCAGCTGCCCGCCCTCGCCGACGCGGGCTACCGCGCGGTCGCGATGGACCTGAGAGGCGTGGGCGGCAGCGACCGCACCCCCCGCGGCTACGACCCGGCCAACCTCGCACTCGACGTCACCGGTGTGATCCGCTCCCTGGGCGAGCCGGACGCCGCTCTCGTCGGCCACGACCTGGGCGGTTACCTGGCGTGGACGGCGGCGGTGATGCGCCCGAAGCTGGTCCGGCGCCTGGCCGTGGCCTCGATGCCGCACCCGCGCCGCTGGCGCGCCGCCATGCTGGGCGACCTGCGGCAGACGGCGGCCGGGGCGTACGTGTGGGGCTTCCAGAGCCCCTGGCTCCCCGAGCGGCGGCTGGTGGCGGACGACGGGGCGCTGGTCGGACGCCTGCTGCGGGAGTGGTCCGGGCCCCGGCCTCCGGAGGACGACGCGGTCGAGGTCTACCGGCAGGCGATGTGCGTCCCCTCCGCAGCGCACTGCTCGATCGAGCCGTACCGGTGGATGATCCGCTCCCTGGCGCGCCTGGACGGGTTCCAGTTCAACCGCCGCATGAAGCGGCCGGTGCGTGTCCCCACCCTCCATCTGCACGGTTCGCTCGACCCGGTGATGCGCACCCGCAGCGCGGCGGGCTCGGGCGAGTACGTGGAGGCCCCGTACCGCTGGCGGCTGTTCGACGGGCTGGGCCACTTCCCCCACGAGGAGGACCCGAAGGCGTTCACCGGCGAACTCGTCGACTGGCTGAAGGACCCCGAACCCGACCGCTAGGAACGGCCCCGGGCGCGACCGCGCGCCCGCCCCGGCCGGGGTCGGGGCCCGGGATCCGGGGCCGCCTCCGGAACGGCACGGCCATCACCGGGGGAATCCGGAGGCGTTCACGGGCGGGCCCGTCGACCGGCTGGAACACCCCGGAACCGGCCGATGATAAGAGCACGTGACGCCCGCATAGGCCAATTGACGGACCATTGGGCGATTACCGACCATGGGGCACGGGCAGAGTCCGGAGTATGGGTTGGACGCACGACTACCGTGACGTGTCACGCGACATCCGGGAACAGAGCAGCGCGCAGGGCTCGCCCCCGCGCTCCGCGCGGGACCACCGCGATCTCGGCGATCTCCGCGATCCCCGGCTCGGCATCCCTCACATCCTGCGCCGCCGCGCCCGCTGGGTCGGCGCGCGGCTGCGCCATACGCGCGGCTGACGCCGCGCACACGCACACCGCACACGCACACCGGGCATCCGCCGCACCGCCCGCCTCCCCCCGGCTCCTGCCGCCGTCCGGCCTCCGAAGCCGCGACCGGCGGCGGGACCGGCCCGGAGGCCCGGTCCCGGGTGACCGGGCCTCCGGGGCCACGGGGGAGCGGGGCCGGACGCGAACCGGGTCCGGGGCGCCGGCCCGGGCGGAAACCGGTCCTCACATCGCGCATCCCTGGCTGTCCACCGGCCCCCGGGACGCCCGCCCCTGCAGGACGTCCTGGCGGATCTCGTCGTTGGTGAGCGCGTAGCCGGTGTTCTCGTCCTCCAGGGACTTGGCGAAGATGACGCCGTAGACCCTGCCGTCGGGCGTCAGCAGCGGGCCGCCGGAGTTGCCCTGCCGGACCACGGCGTGCAGGGAGTAGACGTCGCGGCGCACCGTGCCCCGGTGGTAGATGTCGGGGCCGGTGGCCTGAATACGGCCGCGTACCCGCGCGGAGCGGACGTCGAACCCGCCGTTCTCCGGAAAGCCCGCGACGATCGCGTCGTCGCCGGTCTCCGCGTCGTCCTCCACGAACCGCAGCGCCGGAGCCCGCAGTGACGGCACGTCGAGTACCGCGATGTCGCGCTCCCAGTCGTAGAGGACGACCGTGGCGTCGTGGAGCCGGCCCTCGCCGCCGACCTGCACGGTCGGCTCGTCGACGCCGCCGACCACGTGCGCGTTGGTCATCACCCGGCCGCGGTCGAAGACGAAACCGGTGCCCTCCAGCACCTTGCCGCAGCTCTGTGCGGTGCCCAGCACCTTGACGATGGACCGCTTGGCGCGGGCCACGGCCGGGCTGCCGGCCAGGGCCGGGTCCGGAGGCTCCACCGAGGTGATCGGCTCGTTGGCGAACGGCGAGAAGACCTGTGGGAAGCCGTTCTGGGCCAGCACCGAGGTGAAGTCGGTGAACCAGGTGTCGGCGCTGTCCGGCAGCGCCCGGGAGACCCCGTGCAGCACCGCGGAGCCGCGCACCTCCCGGGCGACGACGGGCACGGCCGTGGAGGCCAGCAGCGAGCCGATCAGCCAGGCGACCAGCAGCATGGCCACGACGTTCACCAGGGCGCCGCCGGACGCGTCCAGGGCCCGGGCGGGCGACCAGGTGATGTGCCGGCGCAGCCGGTTGCCCAGATGGGTGGTGAACGCCTGGCCGACCGAAGCGCACACGATCACCACCGCAACCGCCGCGATCGCGCCCGCCGTCCCCGGCGACGCGCCGTCGGTGAACTCGTTCCAGACGAGCGGCAGCAGGTAGACCGCGGCGAGCCCGCCCCCGAGGAAACCGGCGACCGACAGCACGCCGACCACGAAACCCTGTCGGTAGCCCACGACCGCGAACCAGACCGCGGAGAGCAGCAGCAGTACGTCCAGCACGTTCACGTCGCCCACCGTCTCATGCACGCCAGTCGAGGGGGACGCTGCGGTCGGTGTCCCACGGCCGCTCCCAGCCGGCGAAGTGCAGGATCCGGTCGATGATCCCGGCCGTGAACCCCCACACCAGCGCGTCGTTGACGAGGAAGCACGGACCGCGGTAGCCGCTGGGATGTCTGGCCGTGGCACGGTTCGCCGGATCGGCGAGGTCGGCCACGGGCACGGTGAAGACCCGGGCCGTCTCCGCCGGGTCCACCGGCGCCACCGGGCTCGGCTCCCGCCACCACCCCAGTACGGGCGTGACGACGAATCCGCTCACCGGGATGTAGACGCGCGGCAGCCGCCCGAAGACCTGTACCCCGGACGGGTCGAGCCCGGTCTCCTCCTCGGCCTCCCGCAGCGCGGCGCGCAGCGGCCCGTCGCCCTCGGGGTCGCCGTCCTCCGGATCGAGGGCGCCGCCGGGGAAGGACGGCTGCCCGGCGTGCGAGCGGAGACTGGAGGACCGCTCCATCAGCAGCAGTTCCGGCCCGGTGCCCGCGCCGCTTCCCCCGTTCCCGCCGTCTCCGCCGCCCTCGCCGAAGAGCACCAGGACCGCGGACTGCCGTCCGCCCCCGTCCCTGGGCGGCAGGAAGCGGCTGAGCTGCCGCGCCCGCACCGTCGACGCCACGTCGGCCACCGGGCGCAGCCAGTCCGGCAGCCCCCGGTCGGTGACGGCGACCGGACCGGCGGCCGGGCCGGCGATGGGGGCCCGGTGCTTCTCCTGTGCTTCCCTCATCCGCGCTCCGCTCAGGCGCCCGGCGAAGGCGCGGGCTGCCCGGGATAGTCCGCGGGGGGCTTGAGCCGCTGGCCGGGCATGCCCCCCATCTCGTACTTCAGCAGCTTCTTCGCCTTCTCCGGGTCCGTCTCGCCCTCGCCGTACGAGGGGCACAGATGCGTGATCGGGCAGGCGCCGCACGCGGGCTTGCGGGAGTGGCAGATGCGGCGGCCGTGGAAGACGACCCGGTGCGAGAACATCGTCCACTCGCTCTTGGGGATGATCCCGGCGATCTCGGCCTCGACCTTCTCCGGGTCGGTCTGCTCCGTCAGCCGCCAGCGGCGCACCAGCCGCCCGAAGTGGGTGTCCACCGTCAGACCCGGCCTGCCGAAGGCGTTCCCCAGCACCACGTGTGCCGTCTTACGGCCGACGCCGGGCAGGGAGACCATGTCCTCGAGATTGTCCGGTACCTCGCCGCCGAAACGGTCGCGCAGGGCGGTGGAGAGCCCCAGCAGCGACTTGGCCTTGTTGCGGAAGAAACCGGTGGGCCGGATCAGCTCCTCCAGCCGCTCGGGGTCGGCCGCGGCCATCTCCTCCGGGGTGGGGTAGGCGGCGAAGAGGGCGGGGGTGGTCTGGTTGACCCGCAGGTCGGTGGTCTGGGCGGAGAGGACGGTGGCGACCAGCAGCTGGAAGGGGTTCTCGAAGTCCAGCTCGGGATGCGCGTAGTAGTACACCTCGGCCAGCTCGCGGTTGATGCGCCGGGCGCGGCGGACCATGGCGAGCCGCGTCTCCGGCTTGCCCCCTGCGCTCCTCTTTCCTCCCCCGGCCGCTCTCGGCGGCTTCGTCTCCGTTACCCGTTCGGCGGACTCTCGTTCGCCCACGGCGGAATCCTGGGATGAGCCACGGGACACCGTCACCCGTACGCCCCCTTTCCGTCCGGCCTCACCGGCGTGTTGGACACCCGGCCAGCGTACGGGGGCGCGCCGACATCCGCCCCGCTCACCGCCGATTCGGGGCCCAATCGGACCCCTGGCGCACGCACCGCACGCCGGGTGCGTCAAACTTGTGACTGATCGCACTGTTTCACCGTCCGGCATCATGGGGGCGACAGACCCGTGGGCACGTGGACAAGGAGAGAACTCGTGGACGACGTTCTGCGGCGCGCCCCGCTCTTCGCGGCGCTTGACGACGAGCAGGCTGCCGAGCTGCGTGCCTCCATGACGGAGACGACGCTCGCACGGGGTGAGGCCCTGTTCCACGAGGGCGACCCGGGGGACCGGCTCTACGTCGTGATCGAGGGCAAGGTCAAGCTCCACCGCACCTCCCCGGACGGCCGGGAGAACATGCTGGCCGTGCTCGGCCCCGGTGAGCTGATCGGCGAGCTGTCCCTGTTCGACCCGGGCCCCCGTACGGCCACGGCCACGGCGCTGACCGAGGTCAAGCTCTTCGGTCTGGGGCACGGCGACCTCCAGCCCTGGCTGAACGCCCGCCCCGAGGTCGCCACCGCGCTGCTGCGCGCCGTCGCCCGGCGGCTGCGCCGCACCAACGACTCGATGTCCGACCTGGTCTTCTCCGACGTCCCCGGCCGCGTCGCCAAGGCGCTGCTGGACCTGTCGCGCCGCTTCGGCGTGCAGTCCGAGGAGGGCATCCACGTGGTGCACGACCTCACCCAGGAGGAGCTGGCCCAGCTCGTCGGCGCGTCCCGCGAGACCGTCAACAAGGCGCTGGCCGACTTCGCCAGCCGCGGCTGGCTGCGGCTGGAGGCCCGTGCGGTCATCCTGCTGGACGTGGAGCGGCTGGCGAAGCGCTCGCGCTGAGCCCCCGGGACCCACGAGGGTCCCTGCCGACGCCGGCGCGGCCGCCCGGACGGGCCCCGTCCAGCGGGGGCACGTCCGGAGCGCGGCCCGCGGGCACGACCCGTCACACCAGGCCGTGCTCCTCCAGGTACTCCAGCTGCGCCCGCACCGACAGCTCGGCGGCGGGCCACAGCGAGCGGTCCACGTCCGCGTAGACGTGCGCCACGACCTCCCCCGGCGTCCGGTGGCCCGCCTCCACCGCCGTCTCCACCTGCGCCAGACGGCTCGCCCGGTGCGCCAGGTAGTACTCGACGGCCCCCTGCGCGTCGTCCAGCACCGGCCCGTGTCCGGGCAGCACCGTGCGCACACCGTCGTCCACGGTCAGCGAGCGCAGCCGCCGCAGCGAGTCCAGGTACTCGCCCAGCCGCCCGTCGGGGTGGGCCACCATCGTCGTGCCGCGCCCCAGGACCGTGTCGCCGGTCAGCACCGCGCCGTCGGCGGGCAGATGGAAGCTGAGCGAGTCCGAGGTGTGCCCCGGCGTGGGCACCACCCGCAGCTCCAGGCCGCCCGTGGTCACCACGTCCCCGGCCGCCAGGCCCTCCTCCCCCAGCCGCAGCGCCGGGTCGAGCGCGCGTACGGCCGTCCCCGTCAGCTCGGCGAAGCGGGCGGCGCCCTCGGCGTGGTCCCAGTGGCCGTGGGTGAGCAGCGTCAGCCCCACCCGCCGGCCCGACCGCTCGACGGTGTCGATCACCTGGCGCAGATGCCCCTCGTCCAGCGGGCCGGGGTCCACGACGACCGCCAGCGGCGAGTCCGGCTCGGCGACGATCCAGGTGTTGGTGCCGTCCAGCGTCATCGGCGAGGGGTTCGGCGCGAGCACGCACACCGCACGGGCGGTGCCCGTGCCGTCGATGGGGCCGCCGCGCGGCTGCCCGGGCAGGGCGGACGCGTCGGTCACGGCGCACCCCCCGCCGTCCGCCGGGCCGTGGGCACGTGCTTGGTGAACTCCTCGTGCCCCGGCCAGCTCAGCACCACCCGCCGGCCGCCGGCCCCGTCGTCCTCCAGGCTCGCCCGGGCCAGTACGGGCGTCAGGTCCCGCTGCCCGGACGCGGCCAGCGCCGCGGCGGCGTCGGCGTACGGCGCGAGCTGCCGCAGGGTGGCGATCGTCGGGGGCATCATCGTCAGCTCGCCCCGGTCGTAGGCGGCGGCCGCGTCCGCCGGGCGGATCCACACCGTGCGGTCGGCCTCGCCGGAGACGTCGCGGGTGCGCTGCCCCTCGGGCAGGGCGGCGACGAAGAACCAGGTGTCGTAGCGCCGCGCCTCGAACTCCGGGGTGATCCAGCGCGCCCAGGCGCCCAGCAGATCGCTGCGGAGGACCAGTCCCCGGCGGGTGAGGAAGTCGGCGAAGGACAGCTCGCGGGCCACCAGGGCCGCCCGGTCCGCCTCCCAGTCGTCGCCGGTGGTGTCGGCGACGACGGTGTCCGGGTCGGGGCCGGCCAGCAGGACGCCCGCCTCCTCGAAGGTCTCGCGCACGGCGGCGCACACGACGGCCTGCGCGACCGCCTCCTCCACCCCGAGCCGCCGTGCCCACTCCCCGCGCGCCGGGCCGGCCCAGGCGACCGTGCCCTCGTCGCGGGGGTCCACGCCGCCGCCGGGGTAGGCGTACGCCCCCGCGGCGAAGGCCATGGAGGCGCGCCGGCGCAGCATGTGGACGGCCGGGCCGCCCTCGGCGTCCCGCAGCAGCATCACGGTCGCCGCCCGGCGCGGGGGCACGGGCGTGAGCCGCCCCTCGGCCAGGGCGCGGATGCGCTCGGGCCACTCGGGCGGATACCACTGCCCGTCGCGCGGGGGCGTGTGGGACGTGGGCTGCGGCGGCGTTGACGGCATGGCCGGATCGTACGGCCGCGGGCCGCGATGTTCGAGTGCGGGCCTCGAACACCGCGGCCCGCACCGGCCCGTCCGGTGCCCGTCCGGCAGTCCGGCGGCGGCTCAGTCCGCCAGTTCGACCTGGATCTCGACCTCGACCGGTGCGTCGATCGGCAGCACCGCGACACCCACCGCGCTGCGCGCGTGCACGCCCCTGTCGCCCAGCACCTCGCCCAGCAGCTCGCTGGCGCCGTTGACCACGCCGGGCTGGCCGGTGAAGTCCGGAGCGGAGGCGACGAAGCCGACCACCTTGACCACCCGGGCGATCCGGTCCAGATCGCCGGCGACCGACTTCACGGCCGCCAGGGCGTTCAGCGCGCAGACCCGGGCCAGCTCCCTGGCCTCCTCCGGCGTCACCTCGGCGCCGACCTTGCCGGTCACCGGCAGCCTGCCGTCGACCATCGGCAGCTGTCCGGCGGTGTACACGTAGGAACCGGAGAGCACCGCCGGGACGTACGACGCCAGCGGCGCCGCCACCTCCGGCAGGGTCAGACCCAGCTCCGCGAGCCTGGACTCGACGGAGCCGCGCGCCTCGCTCACTGCTTCTCCCGCTTCAGGTACGCCACGAGCTGCTCCGGGTTGTTCGGGCCGGGCACCACCTGGACCAGTTCCCAGCCGTCCTCGCCCCAGGTGTCCAGGATCTGCTTGGTCGCGTGCACGAGCAGCGGCACGGTCGCGTATTCCCACTTCGTCATGGGGCCGACCTTAGCCCCTCCCCGGCGCCCTTCCGCGCGCCCTCCCCCCTCCGGTTCCCCGCCGCCCCGGCCCGCCCCCCGCGCACCGGGGCGCACCTCCATGGCCCATCCGCAGGCGTACTCCCCTCGTCCGGTGGTTAGGCTCCGAAGGGTGAGCAGGCTGCATGTGGTGACCGGCAAGGGCGGGACCGGAAAGACGACGGTCGCCGCCGCACTGGCGCTCGCCCTCGCCGAGGAGGGCAAACGCACGCTTCTGGTCGAGGTGGAGGGGCGGCAGGGCATCGCCCAGCTCTTCGAGACCGAGGCGCTGCCGTACGAGGAGCGGAAGATCGCCGTGGGACCGGGCGGCGGCGAGGTGTACGCGCTGGCCGTCGACGTGGAGAAGGCGCTGCTGGACTACCTGCAGATGTTCTACAAGCTCGGCGGCGCGGGACGGGCCCTGAAGAGGATCGGCGCGATCGACTTCGCCACCACCATCGCGCCCGGTGTGCGCGACGTCCTGCTGACCGGCAAGGTCTGCGAGGCGGTGCGCCGCCGCACCCGCGCCGGCGGCTTCGTCTACGACGCGGTGGTCATGGACGCGCCGCCCACCGGCCGGATAACCCGCTTCCTCGGCGTCAACGACCAGGTGGCCGGGCTGGCCCGGGTCGGCCCGATCCACAACCAGGCCCAGGCCGTGATGCGGGTGCTCAAGTCGTCCGAGACCGCCGTGCACCTGGTGACCCTGCTGGAGGAGATGCCCGTCCAGGAGACCGTGGACGGCGTCGCCGAGCTGCGCGCCGCCGGGCTGCCGACCGGCTGCGTGTTCGTCAACATGACGCGGCCGGCGGTACTGGACCGGACGGCGGTGCGGGCCGCGGAGGAGTCCCGCACCGAGATCGCCAAGGCGCTGTCCCGGGCGGGCCTGGGCGGCGCGCGGCGCGGCGGCAGGGCCGATCAGCTGGTCGGCCCGCTGCTGCGCCAGGCCCACGAGCACGCCGAACGGCTGGCACTGGAGGGCGAGTTGCGCTCGGAGATAGCCGGGCTGGAACTGCCCGCGTACGAACTGGAACTGCTGGCCGAGGGCGCCGACCTGCCCGGCGTCTACCTGCTCGCCGGCGAACTGCGCGAACAGGGGGTGGCGAGGTGACGGCACGGGCGGCCGAAGCCGGCACGGCACAGGCGCGCGGCCTGGGCACGCTCCCGGTGCTGGACGTCGACGCGCTGATCGACGATCCCGGCACCCGGATCGTGGTCTGCTGCGGCGCGGGCGGCGTGGGCAAGACGACGACGGCCGCGGCCCTGGGCGTACGCGCGGCCGAGCGCGGCCGGAAGGTCGTCGTCCTCACCATCGACCCGGCCCGCCGGCTGGCCCAGTCGATGGGCCTGACCGAACTGGACAACACTCCGCGCCGGGTGAAGGGCGTCGACGGCGCGTCGGGCGGCGAACTGCACGCGATGATGCTCGACATGAAGCGGACCTTCGACGAGATCGTCGAGGTCCACGCCGACCCCGAGCGGGCCCGCGCGATCCTGGAGAACCCCTTCTACCAGTCGCTGTCGGCCGGTTTCGCGGGGACGCAGGAGTACATGGCCATGGAGAAGCTCGGCCAGCTCCGCGCGGACGACGAGTGGGACCTGATCGTCGTGGACACCCCGCCGAGCCGTTCCGCGCTGGACTTCCTGGACGCGCCCAAGCGCCTGGGGTCGTTCCTGGACGGGCGGTTCATCAGGCTGCTGACGGCCCCGGCGAAGGTCGGCGGCCGGGCGGGTCTGAAGTTCGTGAACCTGGGCGTGTCCGGGCTGTCGGTGTTCACCGGGCTGCTCAACAAGCTGCTGGGTACGGGGCTGCTGCGCGACATGCAGACGTTCGTGGCGGCGATGGACACGATGTTCGGCGGCTTCCGCACCCGCGCCGACGCCACGTACCGGCTGCTCCAGGCACCGGGCACGGCGTTCCTGGTGGTGGCGGCCCCGGAGCGCGACGCGCTGCGCGAGGCGGCGTACTTCGTGGAGCGGCTGGCCGCGGACCGGATGCCGCTGGCGGGGCTCGTGCTGAACCGGATGCACGGCAGCGAGGCCGCCCACCTCAGCGCGGAGCGGGCGCTGGCCGCCGCGGAGAACCTCGAGGAGGACGGCATTGTCGATCATCCCACCGGGAAGGGTGGTGATGGGCGGCCCGCCCCGCGGTCCGCTTCCGGCTCCGGCTCACATTCCGGTGACGGCTCCGGCACTGACGCCGGTGCCGACTCCGAAGGCTTCCCCGAGGAGGACTCCCCCTCCTCCCCCACGGCGGCCGAGCGGCTGGCCGCGGGCATGCTGAGGCTGCACGCGGAGCGGATGCACGTGCTGGCGCGCGAGCGGCGTACGCGCGACCGCTTCGCCGCGCTGCACCCGGAGGTGCCGGTGGCCGAGGTCGCCGCGCTGCCGGGCGATGTGCACGATCTGGACGGACTGCGGGCGATCGGCGGGCGGCTCGCGGAGCAGCCCGGCGTCGAGCCCGCCTAGCCGTACCGCCGGCCGTGCCGGTGTCCCCGGGCCGGGGACCGGGCTCGGGGCCCGAGTTCTCAGCGCCCCGGTCTCAGCCCTGGGCTCAGCCCGGGTCTCAGCCCGGGTCTCAGCCCTGGTTCAGCCGGCCGCGGCGTAGTCGCCGCTGTACGGCCGCGCGTCGTGCTCGCGCATCTCGACCTCCACGGGCAGCAGGCCCGCGCTGCGCTCGTACTCGGTGCGCGCGGTCTCCAGCAGCCGCCGCCAGGAGGTGACCGTCGGGCGGCGGCGCAGCAGCGCTCTCCGCTCCCGCTCGGTCATCCCGCCCCAGACGCCGAACTCCACACGGTTGTCGAGGGCGTCGGCCAGGCACTCGGTGCGCACCGGGCACCCGGTGCAGACCGCCTTGGCGCGGTTCTGGGCCGCCCCTTGTACGAACAGTTCATCCGGATCCGCAGTGCGGCAGGCCGCCTGCGCGCTCCAGTCGGTAACCCAGCTCATGCCGGCGCCGTCCTCTCCCGAATCGAGGCTCCCCCACGGCGGCAGACGGCATATTCACCGCTGCCAGTGCAGGACGTTACGGAAGGCGGCCAGGGCGCAACACCCCCGACGGGCCCAATCTTGAATGGCCCGAACGGACTATGGGTGCGCGGCAGATCACCCAACGGAGTGACCGGAGGACGATACCGAACTTTCGCTCAAATACGGGCATTGCGCCCATATTCCAAGGAGCCGGGACCGGAGGTTTCCTGACACGGGATTGCAATTCGGTCACATCTCAACGCTCGATGGAGTGAACCGCGAGTTGACAAGGAACCGAACGACCGTGTCAGACGTGATACAGCGTAGGCGAACACACGCACACCTGTCCGGCGATTGAGAACGTAGGCTGCCCTCATGCCAAACAAGCGCTCGGGTGGCGGGCTGTCCGGGACCCAGCAGGCCGCCAAGTTCCTCGGCGTCAGCGTGCTCGCGGGAGCAGTGCTGGCGGGCATCGCGCTGCCCGTAGCAGGCGGCCTCGGGCTGGCCGCCAAGGGCACCGTCGAGAGCTTCGACGAGATCCCCATCGACTTCAAGCGCCCCCCGTTGAGCCAGAAGAACCAGATCCTCGACTCCGAGGGCAATCTGATCGCGACCGACTACTACCGCGACCGCACGGTGGTGCCGCTGAAGAAGATCAACCCGATCATGCGGAAGGCGATCGTCGCGATCGAGGACTCCCGCTTCTACGAGCACGGCGCGATCGACCTCAAGAGCGTGATGCGCGCGCTGAACAAGAACGCGCAGGAGGGCGGGGTCGCCGAGGGCGGCTCCACCCTCACCCAGCAGTACGTCAAGAACGTCTTCGTGGAACAGGCCGGTGACGACCAGGAGAAGGTCGCCGAGGCCACCCAGCAGACCATCGGCCGCAAGATCCAGGAACTGAAGTACGCGATCAGGATCGAGGAGGAGCTCAGCAAGGAGCAGATCCTCGAGAACTACCTCAACATCACGTTCTTCGGCCAGCAGGCGTACGGCATCGAGGCGGCGGCCCGGCGGTACTTCTCCAAGAACGCCGCCGACCTGGAGCTGCACGAGGCCGCGCTGCTGGCCGGCCTCGTCCAGTCCCCCACCTACTACGACCCCGTCAACTACCCCGACCGGGCCGTCAAGCGCCGCAACATCGTGCTCAACCGCATGGCCGAGACGGGAGCGGCCTCGAAGGGGGACGTCGCGGCGGCCAAGAGGAAGGACCTGGGCCTCAAGATCAGCAAGCCCAGGAGCGGCTGCATCACAGCCACCGACAAGGCGGGCTTCTTCTGCGACTACGTCCGCAAGATCATCCTGACCGACCCGGTCTTCGGCAAGACCGAGCAGGAGCGCAAGGACCTCTGGAAGCGCGGCGGCCTGACGGTCCGCACCACGCTCTCGCCCAAGGCGCAGAAGGCCGCCGCGGAGGCCGCCACCGGCAAGGTCTACGAGAACGACCCGGTGGCCGCCTCCGTCGTCCAGGTGGAGCCGGGCACCGGCAAGATCCTCTCGATGGCCCAGAGCCGCCCGTACGGCCTGGACCAGAACGAGAACCAGACCCTGCTCAACCTCGCGGTCGACAACGCCATGGGCGGCAGCACCCACGGCTTCCAGGTCGGCTCCACCTTCAAGCCGATCATCGCCGCCGCCGCGATGGCCGACGGCATCAGCCCAGCGAGCACCTACAGAAGCGACTGGAAGACCTCATTCAGCCTCGGGGACTTCAAGGTCTGCGGCAACAAGCCCTACGGCAACGGCAGCTGGGACGTCCAGAACGAGCTGGAGTCCGAGAAGGGCACCTGGGACATGACCGGCGCCCTCAGCAAGTCCATCAACACCTACTTCGTCGATCTGGGCCAGAAGGTCGGTCTGTGCGACGTCGTGGAGATGGCCGGGAAGATGGGCGTCCGCCTCGGCAGCGGCAAGCCCGTCGAGCAGAAGCCGGCGACACTCCTGGGCGGCCAGAACATCAGCCCGCTGTCCATGGCCGCCGCGTACGCCACGTTCGCCGACCGCGGCACCTACTGCTCGCCGGTCGCGATCGAGAAGGTCACCGACGCCGACGGCAAGAAGCTGTCGGTGCCCAAGACCAAGTGCGAGCGGGCGATGTCCGAGCACATCGCGGACTCCATCAACAAGATGCTCAAGGGCGTGGTGGAGGACGGCACCGGGACGAGGGCCGGCCTGACCGACCGCGACAACGCGGGCAAGACCGGTACGACGGACGGTCGCAAGGACGCCTGGTTCGTCGGCTACACCCCGAACCTCTCCACCGCCGTCTGGGTCGGCGACGACATCGGCGATCCGCAGGAGATGTACGACATCACCATCGGCGGGCAGTTCTACGACAAGGTCTGCGGTGGGTGCCTGCCCGGTCCCATCTGGAAGACCGCGATGACCGGCGCCCTCCAGGGCGAGCCCGTCGAGTCCTTCAACGACGTCCAGGTGCCGCGGGCCGCCACCGACGACGAGAAGGACCGGGGCCGCGGCGGGGACGACGACAAGCCAGGTGACCGCCGTCCCGGCAACCCGTTCCCCGACATCACCCTTCCGCCCGGCGTCATCGGCGGAGGCGGCAACGGGGGCCCGGGTGGAGGCGGAGGCGCCAGCACCATGGGCGGCACCACCGACGGCACCACGGTCGGCACCACCACCGGCGGCGGCGCCACCGGCGGTGACACCGGCGGCGACAGCGTCGGCGCCACCTCCACCACCGGAGGCTGGAACATCGGCGGCGGCAACGGCACGAACGGCAACGGGGGTTGGCAGACCTCCGGTCAGGACGGCGGCTGGACACCGCGGTAGCCGGCGCGGCGCACACCGAGACGCACGCGAGCATGCGGAGGGGCCCCGGAAACCGGGGCCCCTCCGCATGCTCGCTTCGCTTCCCTCCGGCCCGCGGGCCTGCGGTCAGCCCGCCAGGTGCTTCTTGACGGCGGCGGCCACCCGGCCGCCCTCCGCACGCCCCGCCACCTTCGGGTTCACGATCTTCATCACGGCGCCCATGGCCCTCGGCCCCTCGGCCCCGGCCGCCTTCGCCTCCGCCACGGCCTCGGCCACCAGCGCGTCCAGCTCCTCATCGGTGAGCTGCTTGGGCAGGTACTCGGCGAGCACCTCGCCCTCCGCGCGCTCCCGCTCGGCCTGCTCGGCACGCCCGCCCTTGGCGAACGCGTCCGCCGCCTCGCGCCGCTTCTTGGCCTCACGGGTGATGATCTTCTCGACCTCGGCGTCGGACAGTTCACGGGCGCTCTCGCCCGCCACCTCCTCCTTCTGGATCGCGGTCAGCGTGAGACGGAGGGTGGAGGAGCGCAGTTCGTCGCGCGCCCTGATCGCCGCGGTGAGGTCGTCCTGGAGCCGGGTCTTGAGCGTGGTCATGTCGGAAGTGTGCCAGGACGCGGAGCCCGACGCCCACTGCATTGTGCCGCGCCGTCCCCTCCCCGCCCCCTCCGCCACTCCTGGCACGGTCCCCGGCCCGGATCCGTTCCCTTCGCCGGGCCCGTTCCATTGCCGGACCTGAACCCGCCACCCGTGCGTCCGCACCCCGCCCGCGTGTCTGCGACGATGGGCCCATGCGTGCGCGATACCCGCTCTCCCTCAGAATCCCCCTCGGCGTCACGGCGGTCGGCGCGGCCTGCCTGGCCTACTCGGCGGGCATCGAGGCCCGCTCATTCCGCCTCAGGCGCGTCACGGTGCCCGTACTGCCGCGCGGGATGCGGCCGCTGCGCGTACTCCAGGTCTCCGACATCCACATGGTCGGCGGCCAGCGCAAGAAGCAGCGCTGGCTCCAGTCCCTGGCCGGGCTGCGCCCCGACTTCGTGATCAACACCGGCGACAACCTCTCCGACCCGGAGGCCGTCCCCGAGGTCCTGGACGCGCTCGGCCCGCTGATGGAGTTCCCCGGCGCGTACGTGTTCGGCTCCAACGACTACTACGGCCCCCGGCTGCGCAACCCCGCCCGCTACCTGATGGAGAAGGCCAGCGGCCGCCACGGCCTCAACGGCAACCCTCCGGTCGTCGGCGCCGTCCACAACCCGTGGGAGGGGATGCGCGACGCCTTCGACTCGGCGGGCTGGGTCGGCCTGTCCAACACCCGGGGCCGCATCAAGCTCGACGGCGGCGAGGAGATCGCCCTCACCGGTCTGGACGACCCGCACATCAAGCGCGACCGCTACGACGAGGTGGCCGGCGGCCCCGAGCACGACGCAGACTTCCCCCTCGCCGTCGTCCACGCCCCGTACCTGCGCGTCCTGGACGCCTTCGCCGCCGACCGCTATCCGCTGATCCTGGCCGGCCACACCCACGGAGGCCAGCTCCGGGTCCCCTTCTACGGCGCCCTGGTCACCAACTGCGACCTGGACACCGACCGGGCCCGCGGACTGTCCCACCACGAGGCGGACGGCCACCGCTCCTACCTCCATGTCTCGGCGGGCTGCGGCGCCAACCGCTACACCCCCTTCCGGTTCGCCTGCCCCCCGGAGGCCACCCTCCTCACCCTGATCGAGCGCCCCTGACCGCGCCCGCCACACCTCCGCCACGCCTCCGCAGCACCCCGGGAAACCGGATTTCTCCTGAGCGCGGGCGTGGGCTAAAGTAGTCCTCGTTGCACACGGGGTGTGGCGCAGCTTGGCAGCGCGCTTCGTTCGGGACGAAGAGGTCGTGGGTTCAAATCCCGCCACCCCGACAGCCGAAACACCGGTCAGGGGTCCGGTCCGCTCAGCGGACCGGACCCCTGACCGGTTGTGGGCCGTGAACCGTCTCGGAAGTCGAACCCGGACGGCTCCCGGACAACTCCCGAGGACCCTCGCAAGGTGATCTCGCCGCGCCCCGTCGGAGGGCCCGGGAAGCACCGGGCGAACTGTTCCGGCCGCTCCCGGGCGAATTCACGGTCCTTCTCGTGCGGGGCGGAGCACCTCCGGCTCGGTGAGGTCGCGCACGGCGACCGGTCCGGCGCCCATCCGCCGCTCCCGTTCCCCGGTCGTCCGGCGGGACGGAAACACGGATCCGGGCCGAAGGGGCCGCGGGTCAGTCCGCTGCGGCTCCACCGGGCCGGCCGGCGGCCGCGTCGCGCAGCGCCCTCAGCAGGCCGCGCAGGGCGGGCTGTTCGAGGGCGGTCTCCCGTACGGCCGCCGAGATCACCCTGACCGGTTCGGGGTTGCGGACCGGGCGTACGACGACGCCGGGATGCCGGACGCGCAGTCCCAGCCCCGGCATCAGGCCGACGCCGATGCCTGCCGCGACGAAGCCCTGCGCGGTGGCGTAGTCCTCGCTCCTGACGGCGAAGTCGGGGCTGAAACCGGCCGCCGCGCAGGAGTCGGTCACCGGCTCCAGGCAGGGCCCGGGCGGTTCACTGCCGACCCACTGCTCACCGGCGAGTTCGTGCAGGCCGACGGTCTCCCTGTCCGCGAGCGGATGGCCGAGGGGCAGCACGGCGGCGTACGGATCGTCGAGGAGGTGGACGATCCGGAAGCCGTCACCGCCCCGGTCGCCCGCCCGTACGACCACGGCCAGGTCGGCCCGGCCCCGCGCCACCTCCTGGAGCGGGTCGTCCGGGTCGGTGAGTTCGAGGTCGACGCGGACGCCGGGGTACTCAGCGCGCATCCGGGCCAGGGCCGGAGCCACCAGCGTGGAGCCCGCCGTGGCGAAGTAACGGACCGACAGGCTGCCGGTGCGTCCGGCGCGGAGGTCGGCGAGGGCGGTCTCCGCCCGGGCGACCGCCGAGCCGATCAGGGCCGCGTGCTCGGTGAGCAGCAGGCCTGCCGCGGTGGGCCGCACACCGCGGCCGACGCGTTCGAGCAGTGCGGTACCGGCCTGCCTCTCCAGCGCCGCCACCTGCTGGCTGACGGCGGACGGCGTGTAGCCGAGGTGGGCCGCTGCGGCGGTGACCGTGCCGCTGGTGACCACCGCGCGCAGGACCTGCAGTCTCCTCACATCGAGCATGCAGTACAGCTTAACGCTCACCATGGAAACGTTTGATTGTTCTGAATACTCTTCTCGGGCATCGTCGAAGTGACGGGACCGGGCGAACCCCCCGGTCCGACGACGGAACCGGCCGGCGGGCGGTGCGCCGGACGAACAGGGGAAACGGAGGAACGCCGTGGGAAGCAGCGCGCGGGCTCTGCGGGGCGGACTGCGGGTGGCCGTGCTCGCCCTGCTGTGGGGATCGACCTTCCTGTGGATCGAACTGGCGCTGCGCGGGCTCTCCCCGCTCCAGGTCACGTTCGCCCGCTGCTTCCTCGGCGCGCTCGTCCTGACCGTCGCCTGCCGTGCGACGGGGCGGCGCATGCCACGGGGCGCCGCCGTCTGGCGCCGCATCCTCGTCGCGGCCTTCTTCTGCAACGCGCTTCCCTTCGCGCTGTTCAGTCTGGGGCAGCAGACCGTCGACTCCGGTCTCGCCGGAGTCCTGAACGCCACGACCCCGCTCTGGTCGGTCGTCCTCGGACTCGCTCTCGGCTCGGAGCGCGGACTCCGCCCGGCCCGTCTGGCGGGACTCCTGCTCGGCTTCGCCGGCACGGTCGTCATCCTCGCCCCGTGGCGGTCGGCCGGAGCCGTCGGATGGGGGGCGCTCGCCATCCTCGGCGCGGCCGCCAGCTACGCGGTCGCGTTCACCTACATGGGCCGCACCCTGGCCGGCAGGGGCACGCCCACCATCTCGCTCTCCGCCGCCCAGCTCGTCGCCGCGAGCGGACTGACCGCCGTCGTGATGCCGTTCGGCGGCCTGGAGGCGATCGACCCCGGCCCTGCCGTCCTGACCGCGGCCGTCGTCCTCGGTGTCCTCTGCACCGCGGTCACCTTCCACCTCACCTACCGGATCATCAACGACGAGGGCGCCACCAACGCCGCGGTGGTCGGCTACCTGCTGCCCGTGGTCTCCGTCCTCCTCGGCGCGGTCCTCCTGGACGAGCACCTGAGCCTCCGGGTGGTGCTCGGCATGGCCGTGGTCCTCGTGGGTGTCGGGATGACGCGGCGGACCGGGGCGACGGCCGGAAAGCCGGCCACCGAGGGCGTGACCGGGGACGTGACCGCCGACGCCCCGGCCGCCCTCCGCCACCCGGAGGACACGCGATGACCCCCCGCCGGTGTGCCACGTGCTCCTCACAGCCGTCGCCTGGCCTTCTCCAGGGCCTTGGCGTAACCGGCCAGCTGTTCGCGGTACTTGTCGGCCATGGGTTGCTCGATCGTGCGCTGGGCGTCCGAGACCGCCTTCCACAGCCCGCTCTCCCGCTGGCAGCGGGCGTCGTTCCGCGCCACGGCGAGCTCGTACTCGGCCGCCGACCGCAGCGCTCCCCCGTCCCCGTCCGCGGCGCGGGCCTTCGCCGCGTCCGTCCGCCTGCCGACCAGTTCCGCGGCGGCGGACCCGTCGGAGGCGGGATGCCCGGCATCGGCCATGCACGAGGCCCACAGTCCCCTGGCCCGCCTGACCTCCCCGGTCCGTTCGACGTTCTCGACGACCCGGTTCGCGAGGAACTGGTAGGTGTACATCAGCCGGTCCCAGTCCCGGCCGTACAGCTCCTCGCCGGCCCGGAACTGGCACCCGTCGGTGTTGACCGTGAAGGATTCCCCCGTGGGCAGGCGGACCGTCCTGCGGTGCTCCTCGGTGCCGGTCAGCGCCCTCCCGAACGCCTCCTCGTCGTCGCCGATGTCCCGGTCCGGCTCCGCCTGGAGGGAGGGGTCACCCCGGAGCACCGGACCGGTGATGCCGTAGCCCTCCTTGGCGGCGTAGTCCTCGGTGAGCAGTCCGTACGGGTTCCAGGCGGGCGTCTCGTGGCTGACGGCGGGCGGTGACGGGAGATCCAGCGGCTCGACTCCGACGCCCTTGCCGGCCATGCAGTCGTCCACCAGCCGGCGCTCCGTCCGGTCCAGCAGGCTCTGCTCGCCGTTCGTCAGGGCCGGCACGGAGTCCCCGAAGGGGACCACGACGTCCGTCTGCGGGCCGGCCGCGGGCGTACGGGAGCCGCCGCAGGCGACGGTCGTGGCGCCCGTCAGGACGAGCAGGAGCACGGCTTGTCCGATACGGGTCCTCATACGGCCTCCTCTGGCTCCTCTGGCTCCTCTGACTCCTCTGGCTCCCTCGGCTGCCCGGGCTCCCCCGGCTGCTCGGGTTGCCCGGTGCCGGCGGCGCCCGGCCCGGCCGCCCCGTTGCGCGGCCGGGCCGGGCGCCGTCCGGTCGGCGGATGCGACCGGTCAGCACCAGCGGTTCGAGCCGGCACCGTTCTTGAGAACGCTGTTCGAGGTGTCGTGCAGCTGGTAGCCGATCTTGAAGACCGTGGAGGAGCCCGTGTAGTTGGTCCCCGCCCAGACGCGCACGCTGCAGCTCGTGCCGTTGTTGTACATGGAACGGGAGTTGGCGAACTTGTAGTACTGACGCAGGTCGGAGTTGTCATAGGCCACCTTGCCGGGGAGGCCCGAGAAGTTCGTGGTGGCCCACGAGCACAGGTACGTCTTGGGGCAGTCCGACTTCGCCGCCTGCGCGGTGCCGGCCGTGGCCAGAATTCCGCCGCCCGCGAGGGCGATGGTGGAAGCGACCGCGGCAATCCGAGTGCTGAACCGCATGCGTGATTCCTCTCCTGTGATCCGGGAATTGCCCCCGGGCCGATCGGCCGGCGGCACGGAATGAAGCTATGGGCCCCGCTCCCGTCCATGGAAGCGTCTTACGAGGTCCCGGGCGGGAATGGGACGTCCCGGGACACGTCACGCCTCTGACCTCTCAACCCGTTGGAGCTGCGGCCGGACCTGGGAAAGAATGGGGTTCCCCGTCTCGCGCCACCCCCAGGGAAGGGGAATTCTCATTCCATGACAGACACTCATGAAAAGGGCGAGCAGTACCACGAGGAACACGGCTCCCTGGCGGAGCGGTTACGCTTCCTCCGCACGCACAGCGGCCTGACCATCAGCGCTCTGGCCGAGCGGACCTCCTACAGCAGGTCCTCCTGGGAGCGCTACCTCAACGGCAAGTCCCTGCCCCCGAGGACGGCGATCACCGAGTTCGCGGCGGTCGTCGGCGTCCCTCCGCAGCCTCTCCTGCGGCTGAGGACGGAGGAGGGGCACCGGGGAGCGGCGCCCCCGCGCCGGCTCCCGCACCGCGGACCGGCGACGCACGGGAGTCCGGGGGAGACCCCGCCGCGCGGCAGTCCGGTGCCCGGAGAAGAGCCGACCGGGAAAAGACCCGCCCCGGCAGAGCCCGGGACCGACACCTCCCGGAATTCGGGGGAAACAGGGATACCGGCGCCGGAGAACACCTCCGCACCGGTTCAGGGGCACCAGACGAGAACGACGCTGGTTTCCGCGTCCCTCATTTTCGTGGCACTGGTCACCGGAATACTGATCGGAGGCTGGTTCTTCAGCGGGAATGACGCGGACGGACAGGTCCGGCAGGGGGCGGAGAGAGAACCCGGGTGTACGGAGTACGAATGCCGGGACAAGGATTCGCAGCGGCTGGGCTGCCACATAGGAGCGTGGACCGCCGCGGCCACATGGTCCGGCCGCACTTATGTCGAACTGCGCTACAGCCCGCGGTGCCGAGCCGCCTGGGCCCGGATCACGGACGCGGAGGTCGGTGACACCGCCAGGGTGGAGGGGCCCAAGGGCGTGCACAACCAGCGTTCGGTGACCTACGAGAACGACACCTACTCACCCATGGTCGAGGCGCCCTATCCGGCCGCCGCACGGGCCTGCGGGGTGGTGGGGGGCAAGGAGGTCTGCACCCCGCAGGGCGGTTCCTCGCCTCTGCCGCCCGCGCTCACCGACGAACGCGAGCCGGCCCGCAAGGCCGCACCGCCGGAGAGCGGCACGGAGACGGGGGCGGGCGGGTAGCCGTCGCCGGACGGGCGGTCCGCCGGGAGGAGCCGTGCCCTCGCGAGGTGCCGGGCCGCCCCGCTTCCCGGGTTCGCCGGACGGTCCCGTGTTCGGGGAAGCAACGGTCGCGCGTGGCGGCTGATGGCTTGAAATCGACGCTGTGGCAAGGATTTTGACGATGCATATGTGATGTGCATGTGCTTTGGCAAGGCTGTTCCAGCCGACGGATGATCAATACCCTGAGCCTGTCTGCCCGTCACGTCTTCGATGGAGCTCGCCTTGTCCGGTACGCAGCAGTTCCCCGACATACTCTCGCCCGAGTTCGCCGCCGATCCCTACAGCGCCTACCGCGTGATGCGCGAGAGCGCGCCGCTGATCTGGCACGAAGCCACCCGCAGCTACATCGTCTCCCGGTACGAGGACGTGGAGCGGGCGTTCAAGGACGGAACGTCGTTCACCACCGACAACTACGAGTGGCAGATCGAGCCGGTGCACGGGAAGACGATCCTCCAGCTCAGCGGCCGCGAGCACGCGGTGCGCCGGGCCCTGGTGGCTCCCGCCTTCCGGGGCAGCGACCTGCAGCACAAGTTCCTGCCGGTCATCGAGCGCAACTCGCGCGAGCTCATCGACGCCTTCCGCCACACCGGCAGGGTGGACCTGGTGGACGCCTACGCCACCCGCTTCCCCGTCAACGTCATCGCCGACATGCTGGGCCTGGACAAGGCCGACCACCCCAGGTTCCACCGCTGGTACACCTCGGTGATCGCCTTCCTGGGCAACCTCTCCGGCGACCCGGAGGTGATCGCGGACGGCGAGCGCACCCGGGTGGAGTTCGCCGAGTACATGATCCCCATCATCCGGCAGCGCCGCGAGAACCTGGGCGACGACCTGCTGTCCACGCTGTGCGCCGCCGAGGTGGACGGCGTGCGGATGAGCGACGAGGACATCAAGGCGTTCTGCAGTCTGCTGCTGGCCGCCGGCGGGGAGACCACCGACAAGGCGATAGCCGCCATCTTCGCCAATCTGCTGGCCCACCCCGAGCAGTTCGCCGCCGTGCGGGAGGACCGCTCCCTGATCGACCGGGCGTTCGCCGAGACCCTGCGCTACACCCCGCCCGTCCACATGATCATGCGGCAGACCGCGCAGGACGTGGAGGTCAGCGGCGGCACGATCCCGGCCGGGGCGACCGTCACCTGCCTGATCGGCGCCGCCAACCGCGACCCGGGCCACTACAAGGAGCCCGACTCCTTCGACATCTTCCGCGACGACCTGACGGCCACCACCGCGTTCTCCGCCGCAGCCGACCACCTGGCCTTCGCGCTGGGCCGGCACTTCTGCGTCGGGGCGCTGCTGGCCAAGGCCGAGGTCGAGACCGGCGTCAACCAGCTGCTGGACGCCATGCCGGACATGCGGCTGGCCGACGGCGCCGAGGTCGTCGAGCAGGGTGTGTTCACCCGCGGCCCCAAGGAGGTGCCGGTGGTGTTCACCCCCGCCGCCTGACCGGCTGAGCCGGAGGGCGGGAGCGGCGAACGAGAACGGCGAACGGCAGCGGAAACGGCCGTGCCGCAGCCGGAGCGGAGGGCTCCGGCTGCGGCACGGCCGGCCGTACGGGGCCGGCGTACGGCCCGGCGCGGGGGCTGCCGCAAAGGTTGCCGCGGAGAGGGCTACACCACGGGGGTGAAGGCGACCGGCAGGGAGGTCAGGCCCCGCATCCAGATGGACGGCCGCCAGGTCAGCTCCTCCGGTTCCACCGCCAGGACGATGTCCGGCAGCCGTTCCAGCAGCGTCTCCACCGCGGTGCGGGCGATGACGTCGGCCAGCTGGGGGGCGGGGTACGGGCAGCGGTGCTCGCCGTTGCTGAAGCTCAGATGGGCGGAGTTGACCTGCGCCCCCACATGCCCCTCGGGCCAGATCTGCGGGTCGGTGTTGGCCGCGGCCAGTCCCAGCACCAGGCAGTCGCCGGCCCTGATCTGCCGGCCGCCGAGCTGGATGTCGCGGACCGCCCAGCGGCCGATGAAGTTCTGCGTGGGGGTGTCCAGCCACAGCACCTCGTTGAGCGCCTGGCCCACGCTCACACGGCCGCCGGAGACGTTGACGGCGAAGCGGTCGTCGGTGAGCAGCAGCCGCAGGGTGTTGCCGATCCAGTTGCCGGTGGGCTGCTGGGCGGCGGCGATGACGGAGATCAGGTCCTGCACGATCTCCTCGTCGGTCAGCCCGGCCGGGTCGGCGATCATGCGGGAGGTGACGTCCGGGCCGGGATCGGCGCGCTTCTCCGCGACCAGCCGCTGGATGCGCTCCTGGACGCGGACGTAGGCGGCGACCGGGTCGTCGCCCTCCGAGGCGTCCAGGGACATCCGCAGGTCCTCCACCAGGTCCTCGGTGTCGGACCCGGTGAGCGGCATGCCGCACATCCGGACCGCCGCGCGCATCGGCAGGGCGTGGGCGTACGCGGACATCAGCTCCGCCTGCCCGCTGCCCGCGAACTCGGCGAGGAGCTGCGTGGCGATCTCCTGGCAGTCCTGGGAGAACTCCAGCTGGTCGACCTCCTCCAGCGCCGCGCTGATGACGCCCGCCCGGCGCTGGTGCTCGGCGCCCTCGGTGAACAGCACCGACGGCTGGTAGCCGACGAACGGCAGCAGCGGCCAGTCGGCGGGGATGGCGGGCCACTGGTTCCAGCGCCGCGAGTCCCGGGCGAACAGCTCGTCGTGGCTGGTGACGTAGGAGACCTCGGCGTATCCGAGCACCAGCCAGGCGGGGATGCCGCCCTCCAGCAGCACGGGGGCGACCGTGCCGTGGTCGCGGCGCAGCGCGCGGTAGAGCTGGAAGGGCGTCTGCTGGTACTCCAGGCCGCTCAGGGGAACGGCGTCGGGATGGGCCGCGGGGCAGCCGGAGGGCGGGGCGGCTGTCTCCTGGGCGGACTGGGCGGGCTGGTCGGGCTGGTCGGTCATGCGGTCATCTCCCGTGCCAGTGCCTGCTGGTAGAGGTGGTCGACGAGGGTGATCAGCACGTTCTTGCCGGACTCGCGCAACCGGGCGTCGCAGTCGACCAGCGGCACGTCCTCCGGCAGGTCCAGCGCCTGGCGGATCTCGTCCAGGGAGAAGCGCGAGGCGTCGTCGTCGAACCGGTTGACGGCCACCACGAACGGGGTCCGGTGGTGCTCCAGGCGGTCGATCGCGTACCAGGAGTCGGCCATCCGCCGGGTGTCCACCAGCACCACCGCGCCGAGCGTCCCGGAGAACAGCCGGTCCCACAGGAACCAGAACCGCTCCTGCCCGGGCGCCCCGAAGAGGTAGAGCACGGTCTGCTCGTTGAGGCTGATCCGGCCGAAGTCGAACGCCACCGTGGTGGTGGTCTTGTTCCGCAGGCCGGCGGTGTCGTCCACCCCCGCGCCGGCCTGGGTCATGACCTCCTCGGTGTTCAGGGGGCGGATCTCGCTGACGGATCTGACCAGCGTCGTCTTCCCGACACCGAAGCCGCCCACTATGACGATCTTCAGTCCGGTCTCGGCGGCGTCCGCGAGCGGCGTGCGCGCCGGGGCCTCAGAGGTTGCGGAGTCCAATGAGCACCTCCTTCAACAGGGCGGATTCGGGCGCGTCGCCGTGCGCTGCGGACGGACGCGGGTTCCGTGCGGTGATGCGTCCGGCGGCCAGCAGGTCGCCGAGGAGGATCTTCACCACGGTGATGGGCAGGCGCAGATCGGCCGCGATCTCGACCACCGCGGTGGGGTGGGCGCACAGCTCCAGGATCCGTACGTGCTCCGACTGCATGCCCTCCGTCGGCCGGCACTCGCTGACGATGAGCGTGACCAGGTCCAGCCCGGCCTCCTCGCCCCGGCTGCGTCCGCCGGTGACGGTGTAGAGCCGGTGGGGGTCGCCGATGTCGACGGGTTTGCGGATCATGACGGGACGCCGCCCTCGGCCGGCTTGCGCGGCTCGGCTCGCAGGTGCTCGCCGATCTGCTCGACCAGTTCGTCCATCTGGTGGCCGACCACGCCGGGGTCCGCGGTGTCGTCGGCGACGACGGCCAGATGGGCGCCCTCCCCGGCCTCGACGATGAACAGGAGGCCGCCGTGGAACTCCGTCATCGAGTGCCGCACCCCTCCGCTCCCGTCGCCGAACTCCACGGAGGCTCCCTGCGCCAGGGCCTGCATCCCGGAGGAGATGGCCGCGAGCTGGTCGGCCCGGTCCAGGGTCAGACTGCTGCTCCAGCACAGCTTGAGCCCGTCGCGGGAGAGCACCAGGGCGTGTCGGGTCCCGGGAGTGCGGTTGAGCAGGCTCTCGAGAAGCCAGGTCAGGCTGTTGTCGGTGGTCTCCATGATCTGCATCGGGCGTTTCGGGCCGGCTGTCCGGCCACCGGCCCGTGCCTCCAATCTCACGGTCTTCGCTGGGGTGGGGCGCCCGCTGGTCGGGCGGGCGCCCCGGGTGGGTCGGAGGGGCGCGCCTACTCGGAGGGGTTCTCGGGGCGCCTGGAGCGGTGGAACGCCCCGAAGCTCGCTCCGGCGTCACGGGCGGGGCGCTTCCGCTGCGGAAGATCGGCGGAGGCGTCGGCCGCCTGTTCGCGGGCGCGGTCGGCCCGGGCCAGGGTGCGGCCCCGGGGCCGCACCGGCAGCCCGTGGGCGGTTTCCCCGGCCGCGGGGGCCGGGGTCCCGGCGGGGTCCGGCGGGGCGGGCGCGGCGGCGGCCGTACCGGCCGGGGTGGCGGCGGGGAGGGCGGACCCGGCCCCGGACGCGGAGACCTCACGCGGAGCCCGGGCCCCCGGCACCGCGGTCGCGGGCGGGACCTCGGCGCGCTGCTGGGCCAGCAGGTGCGGCGGCAGCAGGACCACCACACCGGTGCCGCCCCGGGAGGACGGCCGGTAGCTCACGGAGATGCCGTACTTGCGGGCCAGCAGTCCGACCACGGCCAGGCCGAGCCGGGTGCCCTGGAGGTGGGCGAGGTCGGTCGACTCGCCGGAGACGGCCTTCTCCGCGCGGCGCATCGCCGCGTCGGACATGCGCAGTCCGCTGTCCTCGATGGTGACCACGAGGCCCGCGGTGCGCTCCTCGACGTAGACGTTGACCTCGTCGATGGGCGGGGAGAAGTTCGCCGCGTTGTCGATGAGCTCGGCGAGCAGGTGCATCACGCCCTCGGCGGCGAACCCGGCGATCGCGGTGCCGCTGGCGCAGTGCATGCGGACCCGCTGGTAGGCGGCGATGCGTCCCACCGCGCCGCGCAGGATGCTCTCCATGACGATCGGCTTGTTCCAGGCCCGGCTGGCGCGTCCGCCCATCAGCAGGGCCAGGCGGTCGGTGAGCAGTCCGATCTGCGAGGTGCTGTGGTCCAGCCTGAGCAGGTCGCCGAAGACCTCCTCGCCGTGGCGCTCCTGCATCTCGCGCAGGTCGGCCAGCATGCCCACGGCCGCCGCCTGCACCCGGCTGAGGGCCTTGGTGCCGGCCGTCCGGGCGGCGGCGGACCGCCGCTCGCTGGTCGCGTACTCGCGGATCACGAACTCCGTCAGGGCGGCCAGCCGCTCGTCCTCGGGACGCGGCACCCCCGCCAGGGTGGTGCCCGCCGAGGCGCCGCCGCGCAGTCGCGCGAAGGCATCGGGCAGGACGGTGGAGAGAAGGCCGTCCACCCCCTCCGCCAGCGCCCGGGCCTGCCGGACCGCCTCGTCCCGCTCGGCCTGCGCTGACAGCCGCTGCCCGGTGGCGGAGGAGACCTCGTGCGCGAAGGAGTGGAGGAGCCGCCGCAGCGGCAGGTCCTCCGGAACGGGCATTCCGGTCAGCGCCTCCTCCGCCCGCGCGCCGGTCCGCAGCCGCTCGGCGACCACCGGCAGCACGGAGTCGGCCAGGTGCGCGGTGTGCGCCTGCCGGTACTCGGCCTGCCCGCGCAGCGCCGCGGCCTCGGCAGCCGCGTTCGCGGCGGCGGCGGCCGTCCGCCGCACCGTCAGGAGGACGGCGAGAAAGGCCGCGACGGCCACGGCTCCGGCCACCGCGACCACCCCCAGCACCCAGGGGCGCGTGCCGTCGGGGGCCGCGGCGGCGCCCGCAGCACCGCCCGCGACGAGCGCCGTCAGGCAGACGGCGAGTAAGACGAGGGGGAGGCGTCCTCCGGGCACTCGTCGCTGGCCGGAGGCGGCAGGATCTGACATCGCGCAATCCCTGTGGCTGTGTGGGGGCGGTGATGCGGTTCGGAAGACAAACGACGGCCGAAAGCCCGCTGGAAGAAGGGGAGTTGCCTTCTCGTGCGATTGCCTTCGTCATAGTAACCATGCATCACGCAGCGCGTGCGCCGAGCCGAGGTTCGACCACAGGAAGCAGCGGTGGGTCCGCGAGGAGGGCGGCCGGCGGTACGACGGCTGCTGAGCCCGCTCCCGTCACGGCGCCCGCCGGGCCCAGGGCCCCGGGCCGTCCCCGGCCGTCCCCGTGACGCGGCCGGGGACGGAGGTCACCGCAGGGGGCCGGTCGCGTCGTTGCGGGCCAGGACGGTGCCGCCGGGGCCGTACGCCGTCACGGTGGCGCGGGTGCCGAGCCCGGCGCCGGGCGCCGCGTCCGCGGGGGACGTACGCCGTTCCTCGTCGTCATGACTCGGACGTGGAGGGAGGGCGGAATCCACGTCAGGGCGCGGACCTCTCCCCGGACGGGGAGCCGGCGCCGGCCGCGGCGGTCCCCTCCCGCGCCGGGGAGGGAACGGCGGACGAGGACGGTCCGGCGGGCGGGGACGGCTCGGCGGGCGCCTCGATGCCGAGTGCGAGATCGCGGGCGGTCTCCGTCTCGCGGCGGAACAACCGGTACCACATGAAGACCACGAAGCCCGCGAAGACGAACCACTGCGCGGTGTATCCCAGGTTCTGGAACGCCTTCAGGTCCAGCCCGGTGCCCGCCGCCGCGACCGGCGGCACCGCCTCCATCGGCTTCTGCGCGCGCTGGACGGTGACCCACGCGTCGTGCACCTCGTAGGGCACCAGGTTGACCAGCGTGGCCGCGCTGATGATGCCGATCCGGCCCTGCGGCAGGGCGCCGCCGACGGCGCCCGGGGAGCTCTGGCTCTCCGGCGCCTGGAGCACTCCGGTGACGCTCACCTCGCCGGCCGGCGGTGGGGGCACCCGCGCGGGATCGGCCTCGCCCGGCAGCCAGCCGCGTACGACGGGCAGGGCCCGGCCGTCACCGGTGCGCAGCGGGGTCAGCACGTAGAAGCCCTCGCGGTCGCCGAGACGGCGGCCGGGCACCAGGAACTCGTGGCCGCCGTCGTAGCGGCCGGTGGCCAGGGCGGCCTGCCCGACGGTCTCCTGGGTGAGGGGCAGCAGGTCGTCCAGCGGCCTGGCGTCGGCCTCGGTGATCCCCTCGGCCGAGCGCTCCTGCCGGGCCTGGTGGGAGTCCACGCGGTCCTCGAAGCGGCTGAGCTGCCAGCTCCCCATGAGGAGGCAGACGGGGATCGACAGCAGCACGAAGAGGTTGATCACCCACCAGCGCGGGGTCAGCAGGAACCGGTACACGCCCTCAACGGTACGGGGGCGGGCCGGGGACGGCCCACTCGCCCCCGCCCCGCGCCGCCGCCCGTTCGCCTTCCGCGCGTGCGCGGGCCCGCCGTGCGCGGGCCCGCCGTACGTCAGCCCTCGGGGATGGGACCGGTGCGGTACACCGTCCCGGCGCAGGCCCCGGCGATCTCGATCTTGCCGATGCGCGGTTCACCCGCCGCCGGCACATAGCGCAGGACGACCGAGGCCGCCGCGGTGCCCGATCCGGTGCCGCCGGTGTCGTAGGCGAACTGGGGGCTGATGCCGCTGCTCTCGGTGGGCTCCTCGACGGTGTCGCCGCCCTCACCGCTCTGGCCGCCGTCGGGGGATGTCGTGCCGCCGCCGATGCCGCCGCTTCCGCCTCCGGTGCCGGTGCCGCCGGAGGAGTCCGTGCCGCCGCTCCCGCCTCCGGTGCCGGTGCCGCCGGAGGAGTCCGTGCCGCCGCTCCCGCCACCGGTGCCGGTGCCGCCGGAGGAGTCGCCGGGGGCCGTCGGACCCGGGCCGGGGGTCGCCGGGCAGCCGGTGGTGCCGCCGCCCTCGCGCGGCACCCAGGCGAACCGCACCAGGTACGACTGGCCCGGCCCCAGGACGAACGACCCGGGTTCGAGCTGCGGGTCGGGCAGCTTGGAGGCCCTGCCGCCGGAGGTGTGGGCGACGACGCTGAAGCCGGTCGGGTCGGCGGCGCCCTCCGGGGTGGCGGTGACGGTGTCGGATCCGTTCACGAGGCAGGAGGCGTCCGAAGTGTTCGTGACCCTGAAGGCCCCGTACACATGGCCTTCCCCGTCGGCGGGGCTCACCGTGGAGCCGCCGTCGCCGATCTGGGAGCGCAGGCAGCTCGGGGAGGTGGGGCCGAGGGTGTCACTGGTCTCGGGGGAGGCGGTGCCGTCCCTGCCGGAGCCGTTGCGCGACCCGGCCGCGTCCTCCCTCGCACTGCCTCCGGAGTACTGGTCGGCGCCCTGGTTCGCGGCGTCGCCGCTCTGGCCGCCCGCCCCGGCCCCCTCCTGCCGGTCGTGGGTGCTGGCGGCGTTGGTGGTGTTGCCGTCCAGAACCCGGGTGATGACGCCGCTCTGCACCAGGGCGGGAGTGGCCACACCGATGACGAGGGCGGCCGCGGCCGTCCCGACCACGAGCTGCCTGCGGCGGGCACGGCGGGCGGGTACGGCGTGGTGGAGGCGTTCGAGGGCGTCCGGGGCCGGCGCGACGTCCTCGACGGCGCCGCGCAGCATCAGCCGCAGCGAGCGCTCGTCCAGGTCGGCCGGGTCCACCGGGACGCCCGGATCGGCCGAAGCGTCCGGCCCGGCCGTCCGGCCCACCGGATCCTCGCCCGCCCGGTCCCCGTTCGCCGAGTCTCCGTCCACCGGGCCGCTCGCGTCCACCGGGCCGCTCGCGTCCGGCTCCCGCCCACCCCGCCCCTCCCCCTCGTCACGGTCGCCGGAAGCCCGGCCGGAAGGGCCCGGCTCCGGCTCCGTCGACTTCCGCTCACCGCCCGGGCCGTGTCCGGCTCCGGGTCCCCCTTGCGGGTCGCGCTGTTCCTCGTGCCGTCCGTCGCCGCTCATGCGGGCGCCTCCATCGCGACCCGCAGGGCGGCGATGCCCCGCGAGCCGTAGGCCTTCACCGAACCGAGCGAGATGCCGAGCGTCTCGGCGACCTGCGACTCGGTCATGTCCGCGAAGTACCGCAGGACCAGTACCTCCCGCTGGCGGCGCTGGAGCTTGCGCAGCGCCTTCTTCAACTCGTCCTGCTCGATGCGCGCGTACGCGCCCTCCTCCGCGCTGGCCATGTCCGGCATCGGCTTGGAGAGCAGCTTCAGCCCCAGGATGCGGCGGCGCAGCGTGGAGCGGGAGAGGTTGACGACGGTCTGGCGCAGGTACGCCAGGGTCTTCTCCGGCTCCCGCACCCGCCTGCGCGCCGAGTGTACGCGGATGAACGCCTCCTGCACCACGTCCTCGCAGGACGCCGTGTCGTCGAGCAGCAGGGCGGCGAGTCCGAGCAGGGAGCGGTAGTGGGCCTGGTAGGTCTCGGTGAGGTGGTCGACGGTGGTGCCCGCCACTGTGGTGCCTGCCGCCATCGTGCCGTCAGCGTCCCTCGCCTGCGAGGGGAGCTGTGCGGGACGGGACGCCGACCAGGGAGCGATCACGGGCATGCCCCTGCCGGGCGTGCCGCCGCCCGCGGGGACCCGTACGGGCGCCGTTGCGATTCCGAGTGCCTCTGCCACGCCTGTTGGACACGCTGCCCCCCGTCAGGGTTGTACGCGTGGAGCGTCGTTCTTTCCGGCGAGCCGGACGACCGCATGCGCACCACCTCTTCCTCTCCGCCGCCGAACAGGCGCCTTCGGCTTCCGGCAGTGGAACGGGAGACGCCCGCGCCCGGACCACGGTTCCGGGCATGCGAGGGGAAATCCTCATCCAGAAGGCTGGTCCGGATCAAGCGGTTACCAGGTATGACTTCATCACAGGTCCTTCACAATCGGTACCGGGGTCCGGATCCGGCCATCGGCACCGGGGCGCACGCCCCGCGCATCCGCCGCCCCGAGCCCGCCGGAGGACAGGCCCGGAGCCCGCGAGACGGCCGCCGGGGGCCTTCGGCAGCGGCGGGGCCGCATCCGGAACCGCCGCGGCCGGCGCGGCCGACGGCTGTTTCCGGCCAACCACCGTGAACCCCCGTCAGTCCTCGGCGGTCCCGTCGGTCCCCGTCAGTCCTCGGCCCGCTCGGCCGCGACCAGTTCGCCGATCTGCGCCATGTTGAGCGCGGCGCCCTTGCGGAGGTTGTCGCCGCACACGAACAGTTCCAGCGCCCGCGGGTCGTCCGGCGAGCGCCGCACCCGCCCCGCCCAGACGGGATCGGTGCCGACCGCGTCGGCGGGGGTGGGGAACTCGCCCGCCGCCGGATCGTCGCACACCACCACGCCCGGCGCGTTCGCCAGGATCTCGTGCGCCTTGCCCACCGAGACCTCGCTCTCGAAGCGGGCGTGCACCGACACCGAGTGGGTGGTGACGACGGGTACGCGCACACAGGTGGCGGTGGCGCGCAGCCCCGGCAGGCCCAGGACCCTGCGGGTCTCCTCGCGGACGGCCAGCTCCTCGGTCGTCCAGCCGTCCTCGGCCGGCGTCCCGGAGAAGGGCACCACGTTGAGCGCGATCGGCGCCGCGTACGGGCCCGTGTCGCCCACCGCGCGCCGTACGTCGCCGGGGTGGACGCCCAGCTCGGTGCCGGCCACGGCCGCGAGCTGCTCGCGCAGGGCCTCCACACCCCGCCGCCCGGACTCGGAGACGGCCTGGTAGGTGGAGACGACCAGCTCCTCCAGGCCCCACTCCGCGTGCAGGGCCCCCAGCGCCACGATCATCGTCAGGGTGGCGCAGCCGGGACCGGCGACGATGCCGCGGGGCCTGTTCCGCGCCGCGTGGGCGTTGACCTCGGGGACGACCAGCGGTACGTCCGGATCCGCCCGGAACGCGCCGGAGTTGTCCACCACCACCGCGCCCCGGGCCGCCGCCACCGGCGCCCAGTGGGCCGCGACCTCGGCGGGCACGTCGAACATCGCGACGTCCACGCCGTCGAAGACCTCCTCGCCCAGCGCGAGGACCTCGACCTCCTCGCCGCGCACCGCCAGCTTGCGGCCGGCCGAACGCTCCGAGGCGACCAGGCGGATCTCCCCCCAGACGTCCGCGCGCTCCGACAGCAGCCCCAGCAGCACGGTGCCGACGGCCCCGGTCGCGCCGACCACGGCCAGGGTGGGCCGGTCGGCGCGACCGATCGGGGCTCGGGGGAAACCCCCGGCGGGGGTCATCGCCCGGTGCCCCCGTAGACGACCGCCTCGTCGCTCTCGCTGTCCAGGCCGAACGCGGTGTGCACCGCGCGGACGGCCTCGTTGACGTCGTCCTTGCGGGTGACGACCGAGATGCGGATCTCGGAGGTCGAGATCAGCTCGATGTTGACCCCGGCGCCCGACAGCGCCTCGAAGAAGGTGGCGGTGACGCCCGGGTTGGTCTTCATGCCCGCGCCGACCAGGGAGATCTTGGCGATCTGGTCGTCGTAGCGCAGGGAGTCGAAGCCGATGCCGGCCTTCGCCCGCTCCAGCGCCTCGATGGCCCGGCGGCCGTCGGTCTTGGGCAGGGTGAAGGAGATGTCGGTCAGACCGGTGGACGCGGCGGAGACGTTCTGCACCACCATGTCGATGTTCAGCTCGGCGTCCGCGATGGCCCGGAAGATCTTCGCGGCCTCGCCCGGCTTGTCCGGCACTCCGACGACCGTGATCTTCGCCTCGGAGGTGTCGTGTGCGACACCGGAGATGAGCGCCTGCTCCATCGGCTGGTCCCCTTGCGGCTGGTTGCTGACCCACGTGCCCCGCAGCCCGGAGAAGGAGGAGCGGACGTGGATCGGGATGTTGTAACGGCGTGCGTACTCCACGCACCGGTGCAGCAGCACCTTGGATCCGGAGCTGGCCAGCTCCAGCATGTCCTCGAACGAGATCCAGTCGATCTTGCGGGCCTTCTTCACGACCCGCGGGTCGGCGGTGAAGACGCCGTCGACGTCGGTGTAGATCTCGCAGACCTCGGCGTTCAGCGCGGCGGCCAGCGCCACCGCGGTGGTGTCCGAGCCGCCCCGGCCCAGGGTGGTGATGTCCTTCTTGTCCTGGGACACGCCCTGGAAACCGGCGACGATGGCGATGTTGCCCTCGTCCAGCGCGGTCTGGATACGGCCCGGGGTGACGTCGATGATGCGGGCCTTGTTGTGGACGGAGTCGGTGATGACGCCGGCCTGGCTCCCCGTGAACGACTGCGCCTCGTGGCCGAGGGATTTGATCGCCATGGCCAGCAGGGCCATGGAGATCCGCTCTCCGGCGGTCAGCAGCATGTCGAACTCGCGCCCCGACGTGACCGGGGACACCTCTCCGGCGAGATCGATCAGCTCGTCCGTCGTGTCGCCCATCGCCGAAACCACGACGACCACCTGGTGGCCGTTCTTCTTGGCTTCGATGACTCGCTTGGCAACGCGCTTGATGCCCTCGGCATCGGCAACGGAGGAGCCGCCGTACTTCTGCACGACAAGGCCCACGTGCGCTCCTCGTAATCTGTCTTCCGGGGCTCCCGTACAGGAACCCAGCGGTCGCTTCAGTTTACCGAGCAGGCCTTTCCGACCCCGCCCCTACCACATCGTGAGATGTACCGCCCACAAGCAGCGCGGCGCGGCGCCACGTCGCACCGGCTCAGCGGGCACCCCTGCCCGCTCACGGCCTCTTCACACGGGAACGTTGCGCAGCTCACACCCGCCGCGCGACCGCGGCCAGGTCGATATCCACCGGAAACGGGACATCCGTTTTCAGCCGCTCGTGGTGGATGCCGGTCACGGCGCAGGTACGGGTGGCGGGCTCCAGCTCGAAGACGTACACGACGGGGCTCCAGCCGCCGTCCGGGGTCTTCTCCACGAACGGGATCCTCACCGGTCACGGCGGCACGGACGAGCCGCTGCCCGACCTTCACTCGTACGGGTGAACACCGGCCCGCCCGGCCGACCCGGTCCGGCCCGCGCATGGCCGCCGCCGTCCGGGGGTACTCCGGACAGCCCGGCAACGACGGCAACGACGGCAACGACGGCAGACGGAGCGGGAGGCGGAAGGCTATGAACCAACTGGCACGCACGGCGCTGGCCCTCGCGGGCGCCGGAGCGGGCGCGGCGGTCCTGCGCAAGGCCGTGTCCGCACGGCGCAGGGCGCGGGAGGACGGCGAGCGCTGGATGGTCGTGACCATCGACCGCGCGCCGACCGATGTGATGCCCCACGGCGACCCGCCCAGCCCTCTGGACGAGTTCGGCGACGCGCTGGAGATCACCGTGCGGCCCGCCCCCGGCGACCGCGGCACCGAGCTGGCCGCCCGGCTGCGCGAACCCGCGTCGCCCGCCTCCACCTCACTGCCGTCCCGGCTCGCGGGGAAGGACCCGCGCCAGGGGGTGCGGCGCGCGCTGCGCGAGGCCAAATCCCTGCTGGAGGCCGGTGAGGTGATGCTGCCGGACGCGCCGCCGACCGGACGCGGCGACACGGTCGGAGGCAAGGTCGTCGGACTGGCCTCCAGGCGAGCGGGCGGGGAGGGAGTGCTGTGAGGGCTCTGTGCTGGGAAGGCGTCAACAAGCTGTCGGTCGAGCAGATCCCCGAACCGGAGATCCGCAACGACCAGGACATCGTCGTACGGCTGCTGCTGAGCACCACCTGCGGCTCCGACCTGCACATCATCGGCGGCTACATCCCCGCCATGCAGCCCGGTGACGTGATCGGGCACGAGTTCGTCGGCGAGGTGGTCGAGACCGGTTCCGGGGTGCGCCGCCACAGGGTCGGCGACCGGGTCGTGGTGTGCTCCTTCATCGGCTGCGGCCGCTGCTGGTACTGCCGGAACGACATGTGGTCGCTGTGCGACAACACCAACACCAACCCCGGCATCGGCCAGGCCCTCTTCGGCTACGAGACCGCCGGGATCTTCGGCTACTCGCACGCCATGGGCGGCATCCGCGGCAGCCACGCCGAGTACGTGCGCGTCCCCTTCGCCGACTACGGGGCCTTCTCCGTCCCCGAGGGCGTCGACGACCTCAGCGCGCTGTTCGCCTCCGACTCCGTGCCCACCGGCTGGATGGGCGCCGACCTCGGCGGGGTGAAGCCCGGCGACGTGGTGGCGGTGTGGGGCTGCGGCGCGGTCGGCCAGATGGCGGCGCGGGCGTCCCTGCTCAAGGGCGCCGAACGCGTCATCTGCATCGACCGGATCCCCGAGCGGCTGGCGATGACCGAGACGTACATCGGAGCCGAGACCATCGACTACACCTCCACCGACGTCGCCGCCGAGCTGCGCGAGCGCACCGGCGGCCGGGGCCCGGACGTGTGCATCGAGGCCGTCGGCATGGAGGCCCACAGCAGCGGCCCCGGTTACCTGTACGACCAGGCCAAGCACCAGCTCCGCCTCCAGACCGACCGCCCCACCGCCGTGCGCCAGGCCATCCACGCCTGCCGCAAGGGCGGCACGGTCTTCGTGCTGGGCGTCTTCGCCGGAGCGGTCGACAAGTTCCCGCTCGGCATGGTCGTCAACAAGGGGCTGACGCTGCGCGGCGCGCAGATGCACGGCCAGCGCTACATCCCGATGCTGCTGGAGCGCATCGCCGCCGGTGAGATCAGCACCGCGCACCTGGCCACCCACACCATGTCCCTGGACCGGGCGGCCAAGGGCTACGACATGTTCAAGCACAAGAAGGACGGCTGCGTACGCGCGGTCTTCCACCCGTAGCCCGCCGGGCACGTCAGGCGCAGTCCTCGAGCTTCTCCGTCCGCAGCGTGGTCCCGACCGGATCGGGGATCTCCACCACGGCCCGTACGGCCGCGTACGGCCGCTCCGGTGCGTGCCGCCCTCCGGCTCGGAGTACACGGTGGCGCTGCGGTCGTCGCGGTCGACGGGGAGGTGGACGGAGATGCCTGCCTCCGCATAGCCGTTCCACTTCTCCACCCGGTCGCGCCGGTCGGTGTCCGGATCGTACGAGGTGACCTCGACGGTCATCAGCACGCCGTCGGGCTCGGCCCACTCGCCCCGGCGCGACTCCCGCTCTCCCGGTGGACTTTCCGCGCACACGCCCATGCCCCCCGGGTCTCGGGTCACGAGCGCCGGGCGCGCCCCAGCAGCAGTTCGCGTTCACGCTCGTTGTGCGTCAGGGACGCGGCGCGTTCGAACTCCGCGCGCGCCTCCTCCCCGCGCCCCAGGCGCTCCAGCAGGTCGCCCCGGACGCTGGGCAGCAGGTGGTAGCCGCGCAGGGCGGGCTCACCGGTGAGGGAGTCCACCAGCCTCAGACCGGCCTCGGGCCCCTCGGCCATGGAGACGGCCACCGCCCGGTTCAGCTCCACCACCGGCGAGGGCGTCAGCACCGCCAGCCGCCCGTACAGCGCGGCGATCATCGCCCAGTCCGTGTCCTCGTACCGCGCCGCCCGCGCGTGGCAGGCGGCGATCGCCGCCTGGAGGCAGTACGGGCCGTACGGGCCGCTCCCCGCGCGCCGCAGGGCCTCCAGGCCCCGGAGGATCAGCATGCGGTTCCACTTGGCGCGGTTCTGGTCGGCGAGCAGCACCGGCTCGCCACCCGGGCCCGTACGCGCCGGGATGCGGGACGCCTGGAGCTCCAGCAGCGCCGCCAGTCCGTGCACCTCGGGCTCCTCCGGCATCAGCCCCTCCAGCACACGGGCCAGGCGCAGCGCGTCCTCGCACAGCGCCGGGCGGCACAGGTCGTCGCCGGCCGTCGCCGAGTAGCCCTCGTTGAAGACCAGGTAGACGACCTCCAGCACGGACGGCAGCCGCCCGGCCCGCTCGTCGCCGTACGGCGCCTCGAAGGGCACCCCCGCCGCGGCCAGCTTCCGCTTGGCGCGCACGATCCGCTGGGCGACGGTCGCCTCGGAGGTCAGGAACGCGCGGGCGATCTCCTGCGTCGTCAGCCCGCCCAGCAGCCGCAGCGTGAGGGCGGTACGGGCCTCCGCGGAGAGGACGGGGTGGCAGGCGGTGAAGACCAGCCGCAGCAGGTCGTCGTCGATGTCGTCCGGATCGGCGGGCTCGGGCGGCGGCGGGGCGTCCTCCAGCGTCCGCCCGACCTCGGCCAGCTTGCGCGCGTACGTCTCCCTGCGGCGCACGAGGTCGATCGCGCGCCGCTTGGCGATGGCCGTGAGCCAGGCGCCCGGCCGCTCCGGCACGCCTGACTCCGGCCACTGCTCCAACGCCGCCACCAGGGCGTCCTGCGCGATCTCCTCGGCCAGTCCGACGTCCCGCACGACGCGGGCCACGGCGGCGATGATCCGCGCGGACTCGATCCTGAACACCGTCTCGACCGTCTCGGCCGTCGTACCGGCGGCCGTAGTGGTCGCGTCCGTTCCCGTCACAGCCACCCATCAGAGCAGCCGCACGGCGTCAGGGGCAAGGAAGCTCGGACGAACCCTCCTGGATCTCGCGGACCTCGGCGGTGACGTCCCAGTGCTCCGGGTGGGCCTCCAGGAACCGCCTGGTCCACTCCAGGGCCTCGGCCCTGTCCCTGACCTGCATGATCGCGTAGCCGCCGACGACCTCCTTGGTCTCGGTGAAGGGACCGTCGGTGTGGCTGACCTTCCCCCCGGACCAGGTGAGCCGGGTGCCCTGGGAGGTCGGGGCGAGCCCGGCCGTGTCCAGCATGACCCCGGCCTTGGTGATCTCCTCGAAAAGCGCGCCCATGCGCTTGTCGAAGTCGGGGTCGGGGGCCTGGGAGGGGAGGTTCTGCTCGTCGACGCGGATCAGCGACATGAAGCGGGGCATGGTGGCTCCTCGGTTCGGTTCCGGTGGCGGAGGCGGGCTCTCTTCCCGCCTCTCACCCATGCGTCGATCGGGAGACGGCCGGATCGACAGCTCTCCGGACTTTTCCCGGAAATCTTTTTCCGGCCCGGTCCCGCCTCAGAGCCGGCCGCCCCTGACGGCCGCCACGAACGGCCCCCAGCCCTCGGCGGGGAACACGACCACCGGGCCGGACGGCCGCTTGGAGTCGCGCACGGGTATCAGGCCGGGCACGCCGTCCGCGACCTCGACACAGTTGTTGTTGTCCGAGCCGCTGTAGCTGGACTTGCGCCAACTCGCCTTGCCCAGATCACGCATGAGCCTCACGTTCGTACTCCTCCGCCATCGTCCGGATCAGGTCCAGGGACTCTCGCGGCGGCAGCGCGGCAGCCCGTACGTGATCGTAGGAGGCCTCGCACCGGGCGACCAGCGCCGGATCGTCCAACAGCTGTCCGCTGTAGGGGCCCTCGGTGTACGCCACCGGCGGCGCGTCGTCGAAGGTCATCAGGGTCATGCTGCCGTCCAGTAGTGCGTGGGCACCGGAGGAGTACGGAAGGATCTGCACCAGGACACGGCGCCCCATCCCCATGGTCTCCATGTGCCTCAGTTGCTCCGCCATGACGCCGGGACCGCCGACCGGGCGCCGCAGTACACCCTCGTCCAGGATCACCCACAACTTCGGGCTTGTCGGGCCCCTCAGCAGTCGCGTCCGGCCCATCCGGGTCTTCACGCGCTGCTCGATCTCCTCCTCCGGCTCGAACGGCAGCCCCGCCTCCACCACAGCACGCGCGTACCCCTCGGTCTGGAGCAGCCCCGGCACCAGCGTCGGAGAGAACTCGCAGATCGTGGTGGCGAGGGTCTGGAATTCCGCCGCCTCGGCGAAGTAGTCGGCGAACGGCGAACTGTTGATCAGCTCCTCGCACATCCGGGAGAAGTAGCCGTCCGTGTCCAACTCCTCGTCGAAGCGGCGGGCCAGCTCCAACTGCGGCTTGCGGACAGCCGACTCGAACTGCCCGATGTACGAGCCCGAGCAGAACACCCGCTCACCCAGCTCCTGTTGGGTGACGCCCGCCGCCTCACGACGGCGTCTGAGCTCGGAGCCGAAGAACTCCCAGCCGATCTTCGGCCGCCCGGGACGGCCCGGTCCGCTTCCACCACTGGCCATGGCGTCACTCCCCAGCAAGGGTCACTGCAATGGTCTAACCCTGGCGAGCGTAGCCGTCAGCGGCCACTCTGGGTATCCATTCGGGGACTCTCGGAACACGGAGGAGGTCAGGCGTGGTCGTGACAGGGCGGCAGGCCGATCATGAACGGCTCGGCGTCGCGGAGGAAGCGGTGGACGAACTGCGGAAGGCGCTGAGCGGCGCGGGCGTCACGCTTCCGTCGCTGCGCGTGGACCTGGTCTCGTACGCGGGCGACACGGCCGATCCGCCGCTGGTGGAGCTGGGCCGCTGCACCCCCGCCACGGCGCGGCGGCTGGCCGCCGCGCTCATGCGGGCGGTCACGGAGGGTGAGGGACGGTGAAGCCCGTCGTCGGTTCGTACGTCGTGGACAGCCGCAGCGACCGGGTGGGGCAGGTGACGGGGACGGTGGGCGGGCTGGTGCGGCTCCGGCCGCCCGGCGGAGGGCTGGAGTGGGACTGCCCGGCCGACGCGCTGCGGCCGGCCGGGACGTGCGAGGAGCTACGTGCCCGGGTGACCGAGATCAACCGCGACCGTACGAGGAGGCTGCCGTGAGCATGCGCAGTGTGATCCGTTTCGCGAGCTGGACGCTGGAGCCCGACCGGGAGCCCGACGCCGAGCCCGTCACGTACGCGATGGAGTGCGCGGTGTGCGGACGGCGCTCGGGGGCGGGCGTCGACTTCCAGGACGCCCAGCGCTGGGCGTTCGCCCACGCGGGCCGCAACCCCTCCCACCACACCTACCGCGAGATCATCCACCGGCCCTGGCGCGCGTGGATGCGCTGACGGCCGTTCGGCGGGTCCGGTGGAGTCGCGTATGCACGGACGGGGGCGGGGAGGGGCGCCCACCGGCCTGCCGTACGGCACCGCGGCCCGACCGGGGCGCGGGCCGGGCTGCGGTGCCGTGAGCGCCGGGGCGATCGGCACGTCCCGGCGCTCCCGTACAACCCTCGGGTTCCTTCAGCGGTCTTCCAAGGGCCGCACGCCCGTGTCCCCTGCGTCATGTCCCCCACCGGACAGGGGTGTCGGGCGGAAAGCACCCCCATCGACCGGGGCCGCGCCATGCCCCCGCAGACAGCAGGAGTGTTCCCGCATGCCCCCGCACGCCCGTCTCGCCCTGGCGACGGCCACCGCGCTCTCGCTGGCGACCGGCCTGCTCGCCCTCGGCCCCGCCGCCCCGCAGGCCTCGGCCGCGGTGGCCAAGCACTACGACGACTTCAACGGCGACGGCTACCGCGACATCGCGTACGGCGGCGCTCCCGGTCTCGGTGTCCTCGGCGGCGCCGTCACGATCACGTACGGCACCGCCCGGGGTCTCGACACCTCCCGCACCCAGACGATCCACCAGAACAGCCCCGGCGTCCCCGGCGCGAACGAGGAGGACGACCAGTTCGGCACGAGCATGGCGAGTGCCGACCTGAACAAGGACGGCTACGCGGACCTCGTCGTCGGCAACCCCACGGAGCACGTGGGCGACTACGAGTACCGCGGCTCGCTGACCATCCTGTGGGGCTCCTCGTCCGGCCTCTCCGGGGGCAGGACCCTCCCGGTGAAGAACGTTTCGAACAGCCACTACGGCACCGACGTGGCCACCGGCGACTTCAACGGCGACGGCTCCCCCGACGTGGCGGCCGTCGGCGGCAGCGACACATGGCTGTACCGGGGCGCCTTCACCAAGTCCGGCGGCAGGGGCACGATCAGCAGGATCGACAAGGAGGGCGCCGGCTGGTACTCGGCCGGCCTGGCCGCAGGCCGGGTCACCGGCGACGGGAAGACGGACCTGGTCATCACCGGCATCCAGGCCTACGGCACCGAGTGGAAGGTCCGCGCCTGGTTCCTCAAGGGCACCTCCGGCGGTCTGTCCTCGGGCGCGTCCAAGACGCTCGCCGCCGGATACGGCAGCTTCGGGATCAACGCGGTCATCGGTGACTTCGACAAGGACGGCTACGGCGACATCGCCATCGGCGAGCCGGACGAGAGCAGCGGCAAGGGCGCGGTGAACATCTGGTACGGCGCCTCATCCGGCCCCAGCGGCACCCGCTCGGCGAAGTTCACGCAGGCCAGCTCCGGTGTCGCGGGCACGCCCGAAGCCGAGGACAACTTCGCCTACGCCCTGTCGGCAGCCGACTCCAACGGCGACGGCTACGCGGACCTGGCGGTCGGCGTCCCGCACGAGGACGTGAGGGGCATGGAGGACCAGGGCACCGTCCACGTCTTCCGCGGCGGTTCCGGAGGGCTGTCCGGCTCCCGGTCCCTCCTGGTCCCGCAGACCGTCGCGGGTGCCGCTCCCCGGGACCACGAGTCCTTCGGGCACAGCCTCCGGCTGCGCGACGTCAACGCCGACGGCCGCGCGGACCTCGCCGTCGCAGCGGCCACCGCCGATCGCCTCCTGCCCGGCTCGCCCACCGGGCCGACGGCCGAAGGCTCGTACCCGCTGCCCGGCGTGGACGGCCCCTTCGTGGACTGAACCGACCGCCGGGCACGGCGGGACTCGGCGGAACGGCCCCGGGCCGGGCGCGGGATGCGCCCGGCCCGGGGCCGTTCCCGGTGCGGGAGCCGCCCTGCGGGCGGGCCGTACCCGGGCCGTCGGTCGTGGGCCGTCAGTCGTGCGTCGGCTTGATGCCCAGCGGGGCGGCGATCTCCGCCGCCATCACCGCGCCGGCCTCCCTCTCCAGCTGGAGGTCGTCGGCGTCGGTGTCCGTGTCCAGGCCCTCCAGCTCGTCGAGGGGGGTGTCGAGCCGGACGTGGGCCACCAGCGACTGGAGGGCGCGCAGGGACGCGGACGCGGTGGGACCCCAGTTGGACAGGTAGGAGAACTGCCACCACCACAGCGCCTCGCTGATCCGCCCGGCCCGGTAGTGGGCCATGCCGTGGCGCAGGTCGGTGACCACGTCGGCGATGTCGTCGGAGATGCGGCAGGCGACCGGGGCGCTGCGCGCGTACGGGTCGAAGACCTCCGAGTAGACGTCCACCGGGTCCAGCAGCCGGGCGAGCCGCATGCGCAGCTCGTCGACGTCCGGCTCCGGGCCGGTGTCCGGCTCGTACCGCTCCTCCGGGACGATGTCCTCGTGTGCGCCCAGGCGCCCGCCCGCGAGCAGCAGCTGGGACACCTCCAGCAGCAGGTACGGAACGGCGCTGTCCGGCTCGTCCCCCTTGGCCACCTCGGTGACCGCCACGAGGAAGCTCTCGACCTGGTCCGCGATCTGCACCGCGAAGTCGTCCGGGCTGCGCTCCTGGCCGCGGTCCGGGGTACGGTCCTCGTCGCGGTCCTGGCCGCGGTTCTCGGGCTTGGCTTCAGACATCGAGCAGTCTTCTCCCCTCGAAGGCACGTCCCAGCGTGACCTCGTCGGCGTACTCCAGGTCTCCTCCGACGGGGAGGCCGCTGGCCAGCCTGGTCACACGCAGGCCCATGGAGGACACCATGCGCGCGAGGTAGGTGGCCGTCGCCTCCCCTTCGAGGTTCGGGTCGGTGGCCAGGATGAGCTCGGTGACGGTGCCGTCGGCGAGCCTGGCCAGCAGTTCCCTGATCCGCAGATCGTCCGGGCCCACGCCCTCGATCGGGCTGATCGCACCGCCGAGGACGTGGTAGCGCCCCCGGAACTCGCGCGTCCGCTCGATGGCCACGACGTCCTTGGGCTCCTCCACGACGCAGATGACCGACGGGTCGCGGCGCGGGTCCTGGCAGACCCTGCACCGCTCGGCCTCCGCGACGTTGCCGCAGACCTCGCAGAACCGGACTTTCTCCTTCACCTCGGTCAGCGCGTGGGCGAGCCGGCGGACGTCCGCCGGTTCGGCCTGCAGGATGTGGAAGGCGATCCGCTGCGCGCTCTTGGGACCGACGCCGGGCAGCCTGCCCAACTCGTCGATGAGGTCCTGAACCACGCCTTCGTACACGGCCGCCTACTCCACTCTTCCTGCTCTGCCCTTGTCGCTCCCGCACGGTCCCCGCACTGACCGTACGCTCGTTTCCGCTTTTCGGTGCACCATGCACCCGGCGCGCGGTCCGCGCCGGGCCGCCGTCAGAAAGGCAGGCCCGGCATGCCGCCCAGCCCCTGGGCGAGGGGGCCGAGCTTCTGCTGCTGGAGCTCCTGCGCGGCGGAGTTCGCGTCGCGGACGGCCGCGAGGACCAGGTCGGCGAGGGTCTCGGTGTCCTCCGGGTCCACCGCCTTGGGGTCGATCACCAGGCCCTTGAGCTCGCCGGCGCCGGAGACCGTGGCCTTCACCAGGCCGCCGCCCGCCGACCCCTCGACATCGGCCTCGGCCAGCTCCTGCTGGGCCGCAGCGAGGTCCTGCTGCATCTTCTGGGCCTGCTGAAGCAACTGCTGCATGTTGGGCTGGCCACCACCGGGAATCACGGGATTCGCTCCTGGCTCGCTCGACGACGTGTACGTGTGCGCACGTGTGCTCGCCGCGTACGCACCCGCTTTGTACTCCGTACCCCTGAGCGTACGCGCTCCCCCGGCCTGTTGGCCTCGTCAGGTCCGGACGATCCCGTACGCCGCCGGCATGCGGGCGGAGGGGGCTCGGAGCGGGCGGGCGTCACTCGTGGTACAGCTCCTCCAGCACCGTCGCGCCCAGCTCGCGCACGATCAGGTCGTGGCCGGACAGGGCGGTGTCGTCCAGGTCCGGGTCGTCCTCGGCGGGCATGTCGTCCTCCGGCGCCACGGGGGGCGGGGGCGGCGGGTCCGCCTCGCCGTACGGTGCGGGCGCCGGGGGCCCTTGCGGCCGGGAGTGCTGCGGCTGGGACTGCTGGTGCTGCGGCCGGGCCGGCTGCTGCTGCCCGTACGGCGCGGAGGGGGAGGGCTGGGCGGCGGGGGGCGCCGCCACGGCGGCCGACCGGAAGCCACCCGGGCCGCCGGAGGAGTGCGGGGACTGCGAGGCCTGCGCGGACTGCGGAAACTGCGGGGACTGCCCCTGCGGCGGCGCGGAGCCGCCGGAGGGATCGACGACGGACTCGATCCGCCACTGCACGCCGAACGCGTCGGCCAGCGCGGCGCGCAGCACGTCCTCGCTGCCGCCGTTGGCGAAGCTGTCGCGGGCTCCCTGGTTGGAGAAGCCGAGACGGAGCGTCGTCCCGTCGAACCCGGCGACGTGCGCGTTCTGGCTGAGCAGGATCCAGGTGAAGCGGCGGCGGCCCTTGACCGCGTCCAGGATGCCGGGCCACATCTGCCGTACCTGCGCGACTCCCTGCCCGCCGTCGACGCCGCCCTGGGGCGTCGCGGGGGCCTGGGCATGGACCGGAGGCGGAGGGGCCGGGGCCTGGGGCTGCGGCGCGGAGGCCGCGGAGGCCGCGGGGGCGGACGCCGGAGTGGGCCATGCGCCGGGGCGCCGGCCGTCGTCCTGCGGCTGGGCGGGCGACTGGGCCGGCTGGGCCGACTGCTGCCCGGGCCACGCTCCGGGGCGGGCCTGCGGCTCCCCCTGGCCACCGCCGGGTGCCTGGCCGCCGGGTGCCGCCGCCGGCCAGGCGCCGGGCCGGCGGTCCGCGTCCGGGGCGGGCCCGCTCTCCGGAGCGGGCCGGGCCGCCGGCTGCGCGGGCGGCGGGCCCTGCGGCGCGGGCGCGCCCTGCTGCCCTGCCAGGGCCGTACGGGCCTCCGCCGGGCCGCCACCCGGCGCCGGGGGCGCTCCCACGGGGGCTCCGCCCACCGGACCCGCGCCCACCGGACCCGCGCCGGCCGCACCCCCTCCCGCCGCCAGGCCGCCCGCGAGGCTCGCACCCCGCTCCAGACGGTCCAGGCGGGCCTGGAGGGAACGCTCGTCGCCGTACGCCGCGGGCAGCAGCACCCGGGCGCAGATCAGCTCCAGTTGCAGCCGCGGCGAGGTCGCGCCGCGCATGGCCGTCAGGCCCTCGTTGACGATGTCCGCCGCCCGGCTCAGCTCGGCCGGGCCGAAGACCGACGCCTGGGCCGTCATCTTCTCCACCACGTCGGCGGGGGCGTCGATCAGGCCCTTCTCCCCGGCGTCGGGCACGGCGGCCAGGATCACCAGGTCGCGCAGCCGCTCCAGCAGGTCGGCGACGAAGCGCCGCGGATCGTGCCCGCCCTCGATCACCCGGTCGACCACCTCGAAGGCCGCCGCCCCGTCGCCCGCCGCGAAGGCGTCCACCACCGAGTCCAGCAGCGCGCCGTCGGTGTAGCCCAGCAGCGCCGTGGCCATGGCGTACGTCACGCCGTCCGGGCCGGCGCCCGCCAGAAGCTGGTCCATCACCGACATCGAGTCACGCACGGACCCGGCCCCGGCGCGCACCACCAGGGGCAGCACCCCGTCCTCGACGGGGATGGCCTCGCGCTCGCACACCTCCGCCAGGTAGTCGCGCAGGGTGCCCGGCGGCACCAGGCGGAACGGGTAGTGGTGGGTGCGCGACCGGATCGTGCCGATGACCTTCTCCGGCTCGGTCGTCGCGAAGATGAACTTCAGGTGCTCCGGCGGCTCCTCGACCACCTTCAACAGGGCGTTGAAGCCCTGCGGGGTGACCATGTGCGCCTCGTCGATGATGTAGATCTTGTACCGGCTGGAGGCGGGGCCGAAGAACGCCTTCTCGCGCAGGTCGCGGGCGTCGTCCACACCACCGTGCGACGCGGCGTCGATCTCGATGACGTCGATCGAGCCCGGCCCGTTGCGCGCCAGGTCCAGGCAGGACCGGCACTCCCCGCACGGATCCGGCGTCGGGCCCTTCTCGCAGTTCAGGCAGCGGGCGAGGATACGGGCGCTGGTCGTCTTGCCGCAGCCGCGCGGCCCGCTGAAGAGGTACGCGTGGTTGACCCGGTTGTTGCGGAGGGCCTGCTGGAGGGGGTCGGTGACATGCTCCTGCCCGATGACCTCGGAGAAGGCCTCGGGGCGGTAGCGGCGGTACAGCGCGAGGGACGACACGTCTCCGACGATATAGGCCGCCGCCGACAACCGTGCCCCCCGCGGGGGCGGGGCGGCACGGTCGTCGGCGTGGGGAAAATCAGGCGCCCCCCACGCACCCGCCAGAGCTCACCTACCCTTGCTGCCTTCCGGCCCTGGGGGAGTTCAGCGAGATGGCGCCACGTGAGGGGCTGCGCCAAGCCTACCGGATGCCGGAGGGTGGTCGGGCCCGTCCCCCGGGTCCGCCGCCCGGCCCGTCCGGCCCCGGGGAGCGGCCGGGGAACGGACCGGGGGCACCGGCGGTCCCGCCCGGGGATCGGGTTCGCAACCACTCCCCCGCGTCATGTAATGTTTCCGGCGGAGGATTCGCCTAGAGGCCTAGGGCGCACGCTTGGAAAGCGTGTTGGGGGCAACCCCTCACGAGTTCGAATCTCGTATCCTCCGCCAGTGCCTCACCGGGCACGATGTCGAAGGGCCCCACCGTCCGCGGTGGGGCCCTTCGACGTACTCGGCCTCAGTCGGCCTTCAGCCGACTTCGAGCGGCTCCCGGATGGCGCCCACGGGTTGTTCCGCGACTCTCCGGCGCGCCGGAGCCGTGACGTGCGTGTGATGAGCCCGCATCCGGACGGCTCCCCCAGGCTCTCGGCACATGTGCTCTCCCGGCCCTCGCCCGGCGCGGTACACCGGTCTCGCGGACCGGCAGCGCGGCCACCGCCGCGGTGTTCGCACATCCGCCACGGCGGCCCGCGTATCCCGCCTGCTCGGCTACCAGCCGCGTGTGCCCCGGGCCGGCCCGTCCGTAGTTCGTCAGCCGGGCCGCTGGGTACGGCTCTCGTGGGCGAGCCCGTCCGGGCGGGCAGCCGCGCGCGGCCCGAGAGGAAGGACCAGGGCCCGCAGCCGCACGGGGTCGGACGGCCGAAGAACCGCCGGGGCCGACGGTCGGCGGATCACCCCGATGTCCTGCCATCCCCACGACAGGAAGGCGTCGAGGACCGCGGAGTCGGCTTGATCCACCAACGTCGCCCCGAGCGAGACGTGTTGGCCGGCGAGCAGGCGCTGCTGGAGTCGGCGGGCGAGGCCCCTGTCGTCCGTATGCGGGTGCACCACGATCTCGGTGATCGCGAAGACGTGTCCGGATGCGGTGAGCTGCTCGACACTCTGCGTGAGGGGTCCGTCGAAGCCCCGCCACCACGTCCCCTCGCGCTGTACGGGGAACCCGTAGGCACACCCTGCGAGGGCCGGGTCCTCCGCGATCAGCAGGGCGAATCCGGGCCGCCGGATGTCACCGGTGAGCCGCCGCAGAAACGCCTCCCGGCCCCGGTACTCCTCGCCCGCCTGCGCGCGGGAGGACTCCACGTACAGGTCGGCCAGGTCCTCTCGCAGGGTCTCGGCCTGCCAGCGGCTCAGCCTGCGCAGGCGTACCGCGTTCGCGGGGGACGGTGTGTCTCCCCCACCGCGCGGCGGCTGTTCCCGCCGGGGCGGGGTCGTCACAGCGCACCGCCCGCGGCAGCGGGGGTCCGGTGCGCCGGTGCTTGAGCGACATGGGCCGGGTGGAGCAGGAAGCCGGAACCGGTGATCTCGGCGATCCGGGCCATGGCCGGCGGCGGGTAGTGCAGTCGCAGGGTCGTTCCGGCATCGGCGGCGAGCCGGAACGCCGCAAGGAAGGCGTTGAGTCCGCTGCCGTCGCAGAAGGTGACCGCCGTGAGGTCGACATCGACGACGCGGATGCCGTCACGCAGGCATTCGGCCAGCACGATACGCACCAGCGGGGCTGTGACCAGGTCGATCTCTCCTGCGAGGGTGATCAGTGCGCGAGTGCTGTGGTCGTGCCGGTAGACGTTCAGTTGTGGAAGGGCCATGGCTCCTCGGTTCGGACGGCCCGTCGCAGAGCGCCGCGAGGCAGGGCCGGGTCGGCCCTCATGGCGTGCCGCCGATACGGGGGTGTGCGCGGTGACGGGGTGAACCGGCCGGTCCGGCAGCCCGGGTTCCTGAACGCGGTGGCCGGCCCGGCCGTACGGGGATGCACCGGGGACCGGGCGGAAAGCCCGCTCCCGCGGGCATCGTGTCCATGCGGTGGTGTGCCGCCGGGGTCCGGAACGTCCTGTCGGAAGCACGCGGCACAGGACACGCGCCGCTCCGGCACACGGTTTCGCCGCCGCCTTCCCGGCTCCGGTGTTCCAAGAGGCGGAGCATCCCGCCGGAAACGGCATGAGCAGGGTGCCGTCCTTCTCCGCGGGGATGTCCACCACGGTCTGCGGCAAGCGCGGCCGGAGTACGTCCGGCGTCTCGCCCCAGGCGCTCGCGCCGAGGCCGGCGCGAGCGTGGGGATCCGGCCGGGCGGTCAGCGCGGTGAGCGGGCGGGACGGCTCTCGCCGGGTCGGGTGACCGCGGCCACCGCGCGCCGTCGAAGGTCCCTGCGCATTTGGGGATACCGTCTCCGCCCGCAGGACCGCGGTCTCGGGTAATACCGGTTCACCACTGGTTTCGGCCGGAAGTCCGACGCGGGGCACGAGGCTCACCCCGCTCCTGTCCGGGTGCGGCGCCGGGGCCGTCCCCCGTCGCGGCGGTGGCTGCCGGGGTCCGTGGACGTGCGGCCGGGGCCGCGGGCTTCATACCCCCTTCGGAGTCCCAGACCGCTTCCACGGCCCGGTCGGCCTCGGCCACCGTCCGCAGGCGCGCCGCCTCCTCCATCAACCGGCTCGCGGTCGACGTGCCCAGCGGGTCGCTCGCGGCGGCCATCAGCCAGGCGGCCGAGACGGGAGTCGTCTGCGGCGGCACCACCAGCAGGGTCCAGTGGCCCACGCGGTACGAGAGCAGCAGCAGCCCGTGCGGGTCCTGCTCGGCCAGGAACCAGCCCACCTTCACCACATGCCCGGCGACGGTCACCTTGCGCGGGACGGTGGGCCAGTGGGTGGGATTCACCGTGACCCGGGTTATCCGCCCCCACAGCGGATCGAGCACGGCCGTCAGTGCGGGGAGTTCCGCCCCGAGATCGCGGGAGCGTGGCCACCAGGCGCCGTCCAGCGGAGCTGGTGCGGAACCGGCGGGAACCAGCGACAACCGCGGAGGAGGGGGGGAGGGCCGGTCTTCGTGTGTCGGCGGGTGATGGATGGTCGCAGTCATGACGCGAGCCCTGCCCCGGGCCGGTCGCAACCGGCCCGGCGTATTCGATCGCCGAAAACGACACGGGCGTGGAGGCCGATGTGCGAAGTGTCCTCGGTATCTTCAGCGTACTCCTCGGACGAGCCGAACGGACCGTGCGGCCGACGGATGAACCGATCCCCCGCGCCCCTCCCCGGAACCATCGCTTCCAAGGCCACGTCCAGGACACACGGGCCCGGGAACACACGCGGATTCGCGAGCACTGCCGGCCCACCGCCGCCCGGTACGTCCGTGGTTGCGGTTCCGGTCGCGTCCGCCGCTGTCCAGCACCGTCCGCCACCTGCCCCCGACCCCGTTCCGCCATAGGCCAGGACACCGCCGATCGATCCAGGAACCCCGAGCGAACACTCGGAAAGCGGGTTGGGGCAGGCAACCCCTCACGAGTCCGAGCCCCATATCCTCCGCGGCGCCCACCGGGGCGAACACAAGGCCCCGGCCGATCACGGCCGGGGCCTTCCGCCGTGCCGCGCGGTGCCGCCGGTCCGGTCGCACGGGACCGGCGGCACGGCCGCCCCCGGGTCCGTCAGCGGGTGGCGAGGAGTTCGAGGGTGTCGATCACGCGGTTGGAGAAGCCCCACTCGTTGTCGTACCAGGCGACGACCTTGATGTGGCGGCCGTCGACGCGGGTGAGGGCCGAGTCGAAGACCGACGAGGCCGGGTTGCCCGTGATGTCGGACGACACCAGCGGGTCCTCCGAGTACTCGAGGATGCCGGCGAGCGGCCCCTGCGCCGCGGCGCGGTACGCCGCCAGCACCTCCTCGCGCGTCACGTCGCGGGCGACGGTCGTGTTCAGTTCGACGATCGAGCCCACCGGGACCGGCACGCGGATCGAGTCGCCCGACAGCCTGCCGTCGAGGTTCGGCAGCACCAGGCCGATCGCCTTGGCGGCGCCCGTCGTGGTCGGCACGATGTTGACGGCGGCGGCGCGGGCCCGGCGGGCGTCGCGGTGCGGGCCGTCCTGCAGGTTCTGCTCCTGCGTGTAGGCGTGCACCGTCGTCATGAAGCCGTGCTCGATGCCGGCGAGTTCGTCGAGCACCGCGGCCAGCGGCGCGAGCGCGTTGGTCGTGCACGAGGCGTTCGAGACGATGGTGTGCGCGGCCGGGTCGTACGCGCCGGTGTTGACCCCGAAGGCGAGGGTGACGTCGGCGCCGTCCGACGGCGCGCCGACGAGCACCTTCCTCGCGCCCGCGTCGAGGTGGGCGCGGGCGGCCTCGGCCGAGGTGAAGCGGCCGGTCGCCTCGAGCACGATGTCGACGCCGAGCCCGGCCCAGGGCAGCTTCGCCGGTTCGCGCTCGGCGAGCACCGCGATGCGGCGGCCGTCGACGACGATGGCGTCCCCGTCGGCGCTCACCGGGCGGCCGAGCCGGCCGGCCGTGGTGTCGTAGGCGAGCAGCCGGGCGAGGGCGGCGGGTTCCGTCAGGTCGTTGACGGCGACGACCTCGAGGGTTTCGAGGGCGCTGTCCCGTTCGAGCAGTGCGCGCAGCACATTGCGGCCGATGCGGCCGAATCCGTTGATGGCGATACGGGTCACGGATGACCTCCCTCCGGTCGCCACCAGCGTCGCGTGCGGCCTCCGCCCGTGACAGCGGCGCGATCGCCAGGGTTCGCGAGGATCGCGCCACGCGGCGGCGGGCCGCCCGCGCTACCCGCCCCGGGCGAAGGTGCGCCGGTACTCGCTCGGCGTGGTGCCCAGGACGCGCCGGAAGTGCAGCCGCAGATTGGCGCCGGTGCCCAGGCCGGCGTCGGCGGCGATCCGCTCCACGCTCCGCTCCGAGCGTTCCAGCAGCTCACGGGCCATGTCGACGCGGGCGCGCGTGACCCACTGCATCGGCGTGTACCCCGTGTCCTCGGCGAAGCGCCGCGAGAAGGTGCGCGGCGAGACGCCCGCGTGCCGGGCGAGGAGTTCGAGGGTGAGGGGCTCGCCGAGCCGGTGCAGCGCCCACTCGCGGGTGGCTGCGAACCGCTCGCCGAGCGGTTCGGGCACGCTGCGCGGCACGTACTGCGCCTGGCCGCCGCTGCGGTAGGGGGCCGCGACCAGGCGCCGGGCCGCGTGGTTGGACGCGGCCACCCCGAGGTCGCCGCGCAGGATGTGCAGGCACAGGTCGATGCCCGAGGCGGCCCCGGCCGACGTCAGCACGCTGCCCTCGTCGACGAACAGGACGTTCTCGTCGACGAGGACGGACGGATGCCTCGCCGCGAGCGCCCGTGTGTAGTGCCAGTGCGTCGTGGCGCGCCTGCCGTCGAGCAGGCCGGTGGCGGCGAGCGCGAAGGCGCCCGTCGAGATGGCGGCCAGCCGCGTGCCCCGGGCGTGGGCGTCAAAGAGCGCGTCGACGACGGCCGGCGGCGGATCGTCGCGGTCGGGGAAGCGGTAGCCGGGGATGAAGACGGTCTCGGCCCACGCGAGCGCGTCGAGGCCGTGGACGACGTGGTAGGACAGGCCGTCGCCGCCGGTCACCGGGCCGGGCGCCGCCCCGCACACCCGCACCTCGTACGGCATGCTCGCCCGGGTGGTGAACACCTGCGCGGGGATGCCGACGTCCAGGGGCTTGGCGCCCTCGAGGACCAGGACGGCGACACGGCGCAGACGGGGGGACGGCACGGGGAAAGGGTACGAGGGGGTGCCGGCGGCCGGTCCCGCCGTCCCGCCCGGCGGCACGGCCCCGGCGCGCCGGAAACCTCCGGAGGCGCGGAAGCCCCGAAGCCCCCGCGCCGCGTCAGTCGCGCAGCAGCCCGTCCAGGGCCGCCGCCGCGTCCGACGCCGCGGCGGCGAAGGGCTCGATGACCAGATCGACGTCCTCGGCGCGCAGCTGCTCGGCGGCGCGCCGGTTGTAGGCGGTGACGGCCGTGGCTCCCCGGTACCCGTGGTGGCGCAGCCCGTGCAGCAGCGCCCGGTTGGTGTCCACCACCGGGATGGCACTGACCACGCACCGGGCCCGGTCCAGCGGCAGGGACTCCAGGAAATGGGCGTCCTCGGCGCTGCCGAAGACGGCGCTCACCCCTTCCCGGTCGTTGCGCGCCACCCGGTGCGGGTCGTAGTCCACCGCCAGGACCCGGTGCCCGGCCCGGCTGAGCCGGTCGGCCAGCAGACCGCCGAAGCGGCCGAGCCCGTAGAGGACGACGTCGGCGTCGTGCCTGCCGTCGGCGGGGCCGGCGTGGCGGGCGCCGGTCCGCTCGAACCTCGCCAGCCGGCGTTCCAGGCGCCCGTAGATCTGCTGGGAGTAGAGGATCAGATAGGTGGATGCGCCGATGGTGACCAGGCCGACGACGGTGATCAGGCTGACGGTGGCGCCGGTGATGTGCCCGAGGCTGTACCCGAGGGCGGCGAGGATGAGGGAGAACTCCGAGATCTGGGCGACCGTCAGGCCCGCCAGGAATCCCACCCGGACCGGGTAGCGCATGGCGACCATGATCACGAGGACGATCAGCGGATTGCCGACGAGCACGAACACCGAGAACACCAGCGCCTCGGCGATCCGGGCGCCCGCCTCGCCGAACTCCAGCCGCGCTCCCAGTTCCAGGAAGAAGAAGAGCAGCAGGAAGTCGCGCAGGCTGACCAGCCGGGCCCCCAGGGCGTCCCGGTAGGGGGTGCCGGCCAGGGAGACCCCGGCCAGGAACGCGCCGACCTCGGAGCTGAAGCCGAGCCACTCGCTCAGCGCGGCCACCGACACCGCGTAGGCCACGCCGAAGAGCACCAGCAGGTCCTGGGAGCGTGCGACGCGGTGCAGCAGACCGGGCAGGACGTAGCGCATCAGCACGGCGACGCCCGCCAGCAGGCCCAGGCCCTTGGCGAAGACCAGGGCGATGTCCAAGGCCATGCCCGCACCGCTGCCGACCCGCTGCCCGAACGCGGTCAGGGCGATCATGACCAGCACCACGACGATGTCCTGCACGATCAGGAACCCCACCGCGATGCGCCCGTGGAGCTGCTCCAGCTCGCGCTTGTCGGACAGCAGCTTCACGATGATGATCGTGGAAGAGAAGGTGAGCGCGACCGCGACGTAGAGCGCCGTCACGGTGTCCATGCCCAGCGCGAGCGCGATCAGGAAGCCGATCACCGAGGTGAACAGGACCTGGCCGAGCCCGGTGGCCAGCGCGATGGGCCCGGTGGTGCGGACCAGGTGCAGGTCGAGCCGGAGCCCCACCAGGAACAGCAGCACAGCGATGCCCAGCCGGGCGAGCAGTTCGACGGTGCCGTCGGCCTCCACCCAGCCGGTGCCCGCGGGACCGACCAGGATGCCGACGCCGATGAAGGCGACGATCAGCGGCTGCCGCAGCAGCGTCGCCAGCAGGCCCGCGACGGCGGAGAGCGCGAGGACCGCGGCGACGAGGGGGAAGTCGTACGGATCCATGGCCTGGCCCGATCAACGGCTCGTTCGCTGAGGGAAGGCGGTCGTCGCCCCGGGCCCGGGACGGCGGGTACGCCGCGCGGCCCACGGCTTCCCCGGCGGGCTCGGGGAGGCCGGTGACCGCCGGTGCGTGCCGGGCGGCGGTGAGTGCACCGGCATCACCGTCCCCGGTCGACCGGCTCCCATGCCAGATTAGTCCCCTTCGCGCCTCCCGTGCCTTCCGGGAACGCGCTCCCGGGCCACTTCCGGGCCACTTCCGGGGCGCCTCCGAAGCGGCTCCGAAGCGGCCCCGGAGCGGCTGCAGGACACCTCCGGAGCAGCCCGTACGACGCCGCGCGTCAGCAGGTTTCAGCGTCCTTTCCCGCGGACACCCGCGCATTCTCACCGGCGAGAATGCGAAGTATGAGTGGAATACACCACATGTGACGCGCGCCGCGACGGCGCCCTCACGGACCGTGCGCGCCACGCCGCGCCGCAAGGAGGCAGCGATGAAAGCCGTCGTCTACAAGGAACCTTTCAGCGTCGACGTCGAGGAGGTCGAGGACCCCCGGATCCAGGACCCCACGGACGTGATCGTCAAGGTCACCACGTCCGCCATATGCGGTTCCGACCTGCACATGTACGAGGGCCGCACCGGTGCGGAGCCGGGCATCGTGTTCGGCCACGAGAACATGGGGGTCGTGGAGGAGACCGGCCCCGGGGTCGCCACGGTGAAGAAGGGCGACCGGGTCGTCATGCCGTTCAACGTGGCGTGCGGCTTCTGCAAGAACTGCCTGGCGGGGCGGACGGGCTTCTGCCTGACCGTCAACCCCGGTTTCGCCGGCGGCGCCTACGGCTACGTGTCGATGGGCCCCTACACCGGCGGCCAGGCGCAGTACGTGCGGGTGCCGTTCGCGGACTTCAACTGCCTGCAGCTCCCCAAGGGCACCGAGCACGAGGACGACTTCGCCCTGCTGGCCGACATCTTCCCCACCGGTTACCACGCCACCGAGCTGGCGCAGGTCTCCCCCGGGGAGACGGTGTGCGTGTTCGGCGCCGGACCGGTCGGCCTGATGGCGGCCTACTCCGCGGTCCTGCGCGGCGCCTCCCGCGTCTTCGTCGTCGACAAGCAGCCGGACCGGCTCCGCCTCGCGGGCCGGATCGGCGCGACCCCGATCGACTACAGCAAGGGGGAGGCCGCCGAGCAGATCAAGGAGCAGACCGGCGGGGAGGGCACCGACAAGGGCATCGACGCCGTCGGCTACCAGGCCACGGTCCCCGAGGGCGAGGAGCAGCCGGCGATGGTGCTCAACACCCTGGTCGAGGCCGTACGCCCCACCGGGATGCTCGGAGTGGTCGGGCTGTACGTGCCCTCGGACCCCGGAGGCCCCAGCGAGAGCGCCAAGAAGGGCGAACTGCTCTTCCGGATCGGCAGGTTCTTCGAGAAGGGCCTGCGGATGGGGACCGGTCAGGCGAACGTCAAGTCGTACAACCGCCAGCTGCGCGACCTGATCATCTCGGGCCGTGCCACTCCCAGCTTCGTGGTCTCCCACCGGGTCCCGCTGGACCAGGCCCCGGAGGCCTACCAGCACTTCGACCGGCGCGACGAGGGCTGGACCAAGGTGCTCCTCAAGCCCGAGATGGGCAACGGGCACAGGAAGCAGGAGGCCGCGGTGTAACGGCGGAGGCGGGGCCGCGCGAAAGGCGGTGGGGCGGTCCGCGTACGGGCCGCCCCGCCGTCCGCCCTGCCCGGCTCCGCCCGCTCCCGTCCGGCTCCGTCGGACCTCATCCGGTTCCGTCCGGCTCCGTCAAGCCTCATCGGGCTCGTCCGGCTCCGGGAAACCGCAGGCGGACGGCGAGTCCCGACGCGGGGTCTTGACGGCCCCCCTCCGGGCCCATACCGTCGCGCCCGCTCCTTGAAACGAATCAATTGAAACGTATCAAAGGCGCACGGCAACGTATCCACACGGCCCTCCCGATCCTCCCGGGTCCGGCCGAGGGCGGGAAGGACCGCGCGATGAGACGACTCCTCCGGCAATCCGGACGACCCCGGCCCCCACGGCGGCACCCGGCGCCCGGGCCGCGGCGGCGGACGTCCGCGCTGCTGGCCGGCGTGCTGCTCGCCACCGGCGCCCCCGCGGCCCAGGCGGCCCAGGCGGACCCCCTCTCCGGCGAGGGGCACGGCGGCGGGCGCGGCGAGGGGCGGTCGGTCCAGCTCGAGAAGCTCGACCGCGGCCTCGTCGCCGTCGCCACCGGCGAGGGCGTCTTCCTCAGCTGGCGGCTGCTCGGCACCGAGACCACCGGCTCCACCGCCACCGGCATGGCCGGTCCGGACTTCCGCGTCTACCGGGACGGCGAGCCCGTCGCGACCGTCACCGACAGCACCAACTTCCTCGACCGCGGCGCCCCGCCCGACTCCGAGTACCGCGTCGTCCCCGTCGTCGGCGGCCGCGAGGTGAGGGACGGCGGACGCGGCCGGACGGTCGCCCCCTGGTCGGAGTCGTACGCCGAACTGCCGCTGCGCAGGCCACCCGACGGCGTCACCCCCGCCGGGGAGAGGTACACCTACTCCGCCAACGACATGAGCGTCGGCGACGTGGACGGCGACGGGAGCTACGAGTACGTCGTCAAGTGGGACCCGTCCAACTCCAAGGATGTCTCCCAGAAGGGCTACACCGGCAACGTCTACATCGACACCTACCGCTTCGACGGCACCCTGCTGCACCGCCTCGACCTGGGCGTCAACATCCGCGCGGGCGCCCACTACACCCAGTTCCCCGTCTACGACTTCGACGGCGACGGGCGCGCGGAGATGATGGTCAAGACCGCGCCCGGCACGAAGAGCATCCGCTACGACCGGCACGGCCGCGTCGTCTCCGAGCGGTACGTCACCATGCCGCGCGAGGACGTCCGCGCCGGCCACTCCCACCGCGACGACCACCGGATGAGCGCCGCGGACTACCGCGAGCACATCGTGGAGACGTTCCTCGGCTGGCACGGGCACCCCGAGGTGGCCGCCGGGCGGTGGCCCGCCACCCTGGAGGCGGCCTTCGGCATCGAGCGGCGCCACGACTACCCGCTCTCCCGCGCCGCCGCCGAGGACCTGGCCGACCACTTCATCGACGTCTACGCCCCCTCCCGCAGCTCCCGCAACGACCTGCGCGCCTTCGAGGGCTTCGTCCTCACCGGCCCCGAGTACCTGACGGTGTTCGACGGCGCCACCGGCCGCGAGCTCCAGACCGTCCGCTACGAGCCCGGACGGCACGACGACGGCCTGATGTGGGGCGACTACGCCATGAGCCGCATCGAGCCGGGCAACCGCGTCGACCGCTTCCTGGCGGGCGTGGCCTACCTCGACGGCGAGCACCCCTCGGCCGTCTTCGCCCGCGGCTACTACACGCGCGCCACCCTGGCCGCCTACCGCTGGGACGGGAGGCGCCTGAAGCGCCAATGGCTCGCCGACAGCGGCTGGACGCCCATGTCCAACCCCTTCGACGACTCCCCGCACGGCGTGGACGGCACCGACCCCGAGTACGGCACCCTCACCACCCAGGGCTTCCACTCCCTGAGCGCGGCGGACGTGGACGGCGACGGCCGCCAGGAGATCGTCTACGGCGCGGCCACCCTCGACGACGACGGTTCCCTGCTCTACAGCTCCTTCGCCGAGGCCCCGCCCGAGAGCGCCGTGCCGGGGCAGAGCGTGCGGCTCGGCCACGGCGACGCCATACACGTCGCCGACATCGACCCGGAACGGCCCGGCCTGGAGATCCACACCGTCCACGAGGGCGGGCGCTGGGCCCCCTACGGCCACGCGCTGCGCGACGCCGCCACCGGCGAGGTGCTGTACGGCGGCTACACCGGCGTGGACACCGGCCGCGGCATGGTCGGCGACATCGACCCGGCTCAGCCGGGCCTGGAGACCTGGGGCTCGGGCGGCGTCGGCCTGTGGAGCGCGGACGGGCGGCGGCTCGGCGACGCCACTCCGGGCACCGACATGAGCATCCGCTGGGCGGCCGACATGACCACGCAGATCGTGGAGGGCGCCGGCGAGAACACCCCGGTGATCAGGGACTGGCGGCGCGGCGCGCTGCTGACCGCCGGGGGGACCCGCACCAACAACGGCACCAAGGGCAACCCCTCGCTGGTGGCCGACGTCCTCGGCGACTGGCGCGAGGAGCTGCTGGTGCGCACCGCCGACAGCTCGGCGATACGGCTCTACACCAGCACCGAGGTGACCGACCGCAAGCTGTACACGCTGATGCACGACCCGCAGTACCGGGTCGAGGTGGCGCGGCAGCAGACGACGTACAACCAGCCCGCGTACCCGTCCTTCCACCTGGGGTCGGGCACGGACTGGTCGCGGGTGCCCGTGCCCGGCGCGCGCGTGCCCGGCCGCCGGTAGGCCCCCGGCCGCTCAGCCGTGCCAGACACCGGCCACGGCCCGCGCTTGGGCGGCGGCCTGCGCACGTCCCGCACGTGCGCAGGCCGCCCGGCGGGAGGCGTCCAGGGGGTTGCGGCCGAACGCCCGGCGGGCGGCGGCGTCCGGAACGAGCAGCGCGACCTCAGCCCCCTCGGCGCGCAGCAGGGCGGCGAGCCGCTCGGCCCTCGGCCCCGGCCCGAACGCCCTGGGCAGCGGGGCGAGCACCACCACCCGCCGGTGGCCGAGCGCCAGGTCGGCGTTGGTCGTCGACCGCACGCCGCCGTCGATCCACCATCGCCCGCGCAGGGCGACCGGCGGCCACAGACCCGGCATCGCGCAGCTCGCGGCGACCGCCCGGAGCAGGTCGGCGCCGCTGCCGGAGTGGAATGCCTCCAGCGCCCCGGTGTGCGCGTCCACGGCGGTCACGCGCAGCGAATCCGGCCACTCCCGTACCGGCAGCAGGGCGGCCATCGCCTCCAGCACCCCCTCGCCGGAAGCCGTGCGCGCCCCCAGCGCCATCCGCCCCAGCCGCCGCGCCACCGCCTCCGGGGTGCGCCGGCCGAGCTGCGCCCGCAGGAACCCCAGTGCCGCGCCGGGGGTGATCCGCGCCTCCGGGCCGGCCGCCTCCACCTCCGACTGCCGCCGGTGGAGTTCCTCCGGATGCTCCCCGGCCGCCAGCCGGGCGCCGACCACGGCCCCCGCCGAGGTGCCGATCACCGTGTCGGCGCGGGCGAGGTCCACACCGGCGGCGGCCAGCCCGGCCAGCACCCCCACCTGCCACGCCCCGCCCGCGTGCCCACCGCTGCCCAGTACGAGCGCTCTCTCCGCCACGGTACCGGCCTCCTCCCTCTCCCCCGCCCTCGCGCCGCCCTCCTCCGTCGGCCGTTCCCGCCTACCCACCGCCGCCTGCCGGAAGCCGCCGTCTCCCCACCGCCGCCTCCGCCGCTCCCCGCCCCCGCACCGGCCGTCGCACCGGTGGCATACGCTCGCACGGCCGATCGATCCCACAAGGCTGGAGACCCCATGGCCGCGACGCCGACCAAGCCGACCAACTGGGCCGGGAACGTCGAGTTCGCCGCCCGGACCCTGCACCGCCCGGCGACACCGGACCGGCTCCGGGAGATCGTCGCGGCGTCCGACCGCGTACGGGTGCTGGGCTCGGGCCACTCCTTCAACCGGATCGCCGACACCACCGGCGATCTGGTCACCCTCGACGAACTGCCCCGCGCGATCGAGGCGGACCCGGCCTCCGGCACCGTCCGGGTCGCCGGCGCGGTCCGGTTCGGCGAGCTGTGCCCGGTGCTGCGGCGGCACGGGCTCGCCCTGCCGAACCTGCCGTCCACCCCGCACTTCACCCTCGCCGGGGCGTACGCCACCGGCACCCACGGCTCGGGGCACACCGGCGGCACGCTGGCCGCCGCCGTACGGTCGGTGGAGCTGGTCACGGCGGACGGCTCGCAGGTCACCGTCTCGCGCGGCGACGAGGGCTTCGAGGGGGTCGTGGTCTCGCTCGGCGCCCTGGGCGCGGTCACCGCCCTCACCGTGGAGGCGTGCCCGGCGTTCGAGGTGGAGCAGTACGTCCACGAGGGGCTGCCCTGGTCGGTGCTGACGGAGCACCCGGAGGAGGTGTTCGGCGCCGCGTACAGCGTCAGCGTCTTCACCGACTGGGCCGGTCCGGCGCGGGTGTGGGTCAAGCGCCGCACCGTCGATCCGCTGCCCGACCTCGCCCGGACCGGCGCCCGGCCCGCCGACGGCCCCCGTCACCCGATCGAGGGGATGCCGACGGAGAACGCCACCGAGCAGCAGGGCGTGCCCGGGCCGTGGGACGAGCGGCTGCCGCACTTCCGCTCCGGCTTCATGCCCAGCGCCGGGGACGAGCTCCAGTCGGAGTACTTCGTGCCCGCCGACCGCGCGGGCGAGGCCTTCGCGGCGCTGCGGGAGCTCGGACCGCTGCTCGCCCCCGTGCTGCAGGTCTCCGAGATACGCACCGTGGCCGCCGATCCGCACTGGCTCAGCCCCGCCCACGGCCGCGACAGCGTCGCCCTCCACTTCACCTGGACGTCCGACGCCGCCGCCGTCGCCCCCGTGCTGCTCCGCGTCGAGGAGGCGCTCGCGCCCTTCGACGCGCGCCCCCACTGGGGGAAGCTGTCGTCCATGGAGGCGGAGGCGCTGAGCGCCTCGTACGCGCGCTGGGAGGACTTCCGGGCGCTGCTGGAACGCTTCGACCCGGAGGGCGTGTTCCGCAATGCGCTGATCGACCGTTGCTTTCCCCGCAACCGGTAGCCGGCGGCGGGCAGTCGACGGCCGGTCAGCGGGCGGGCGGCCGTCGGCCGAAGACGGCGACGGCCGCCGGCCGGGGAAGGGAGCGGCGGCGGGCGGCGTGAGGCCTGTGTCCCGCATTCCCGGGATCGGACGGGTTTGCCCCCGGCGTGCGGGCGGATCACTTCCCCCAAAACGGGCCAGTTGCGCCGGGAACATTCCCTCAGCGCCGCCCAGTCGCTACCTTCCCTTCCACCGCGTCCGTAACCCGGACACGTAATCCCCCACGTCGAACAGCCCGTCCCAGCTGTCCGCACCGGAAGGATCCTCCCGTGCACGCACCTCTCCGCAGAGGCAGGAAGCGCAGAATCATCGCGGCCACCGCCGCCGCGTCCCTCGCCACCCCCCTGCTGCTCGCCGCCTCCGCCACCTCCGCCGTGGCCAAGCCCGATCCCGGCAAGCAGGGTGAGAAGCTGGCGAGGCAGCTGGTCGAGAAGGCCAGCGCCGACGGCGCCATGAGGCACCTGCGGGCGTTCCAGGCGATCGCCGACGCCAAGAACGACAACCGCGCCGCCGGCTCCGCCGGCTACGACTGGTCGGCGAAGTACGCCGGCACCCTGCTCAAGCTCGCCGGCTACGAGGTCACCTACCAGAACTTCGACTTCGTCTACCGCGAGACGCTCGCGGAGAAGCTGTCGGTCCTGAGCCCCACTCAGCGCGACGTCCCCGTCAAGCTGATGACGTACACCGCGAGCACCCCCGAGGGCGGCATCGAGGCCGCTCTCGCGGCCGTGCCCGTGGACGCCGACGGCACCACCGGCTGCACCGCCGACGACTTCGCCTCCGGCGACTTCACCGGCAAGATCGCCCTGATCAAGCGCGGCGGCTGCACCTTCGCCGACAAGCAGGCGAACGCCGCCGACGCCGGCGCGGTCGGCGCGATCATCTACAACAACACCGAAGGGGACCTCAACGGCACCCTCGGCGACGCCTCCGCCGGCCGCATCCCCACCGGCGGCATCACCCAGGAGGCCGGTGAGGCGCTGGCGGCCGAAGCCGCCCAGGGCACCGTCACCGTCGCCATGGAGATCCGCGAGTTCCACGAGACCCGCTCCACGCCCAACGTCATCGCCGAGACCCGCGGCGGCGACGAGGACAACGTGGTGATGTTCGGCGCCCACCTGGACTCCGTCGCCGACGGACCGGGCATCAACGACAACGCCTCCGGCTCCGCCGGCATCCTGGAGGCCGCCCTCCAGCTCGCCAAGGCCGACCGCAAGGGCAAGCACGCCAACAAGGTGCGCTTCGCGCTGTGGTCCGCCGAGGAGGTGGGTCTGCAGGGCTCCGAGCACTACGTGACCAGCCTGCCGGAGGCCGAGCGCGAGAAGATCGCCCTCTACCTCAACTTCGACATGATCGCCTCGCCGAACTACGGCCTGTTCGTCTACGACGGCGACGACTCCGACGGCGTCGGCGCCGGCCCGGGCCCCGAGGGCTCGGCGCAGCTGGAGCACGCGATCAACACCTTCATGCGCTCGCAGGGCCACGAGCCGCGCGGCACCGACTTCACCGGCCGCTCCGACTACGGTCCGTTCATCGAGGTCGGCATCCCCTCCGGCGGCACCTTCACCGGCGCCGAGGGCCTCAAGAGCGAGGAGGAGGCCGCTCTGTGGGGCGGCAAGGCCGGCGTCGCGTACGACGAGTGCTACCACCAGGCTTGCGACGACATGGGCAACGTCAGCAAGAAGGCGCTCGGCATCAACGTCGACGTGATCGCGAACGCCGTGGGCAACTACGCCTGGGACACCTCCTCCCTGACGAAGGACGTGCCCTTCGAGCCCACCAAGGGCACCGCGGGCAGCGGTGGCGGTCTGCACGACCACGACCACGAGCTGGCCTCCTGACGGGCACCCGCCGGGAATCCCGCGTACGTCCCACGGACGTACAGCCGTAAGGCACCCCGCCGCGGGCGCCGGGGCACATGCCCCGGCGCCCGCGGCGCCTTTCCGCGCCGTGTGCCCCGGCGGCGCGCAGACCGGCGCCCGGCGGCGCGCGAAGCCGGAACACGCCCCGACCCTCCGCCGGAAGGCTGCGCCCCGCGCCGCCGGGCCGGTAGGCTTTCCGTGTGATCTTCAAGCGAATCGGAAACGGGCGGCCGTACCCCGACCACGGCCGGGAGAGCACCCGCCAGTGGGCGGATGTCGCCCCACGCCCGGTGCGTCTTGACCAGCTCGTCACCACCAAGGGCCAGCTCGACCTGGAGACCCTGCTCGCCGAGGACTCCACCTTCTACGGCGATCTGTTCGCGCACGTCGTGAAGTGGAACGGGGACCTCTATCTGGAGGACGGCCTCCACCGCGCCGTACGCGCGGCCCTCCAGCAGCGGCAGGTGCTGCACGCCCGGGTACTCGAACTCGACTGACGCCCCGGGCCACGCCGTGCGGGGCGCGTTGGCCCTTTCGGGGCCGACTGCGGTGGGCGCATTGATCGTTTAGTAGGCATTACGCCGTCTCCGCACTACGCTGCGCCCATGAGCATGCTCACTCCCCCCGGCATGGGCGGCAAGTACCGCATCACGGGTGACAGCTACCCGCGGATGCGGCGCCCGCGCAGGCGCCGCAGGATCGTCGCCGCCTCGGTCGCGGCGACCGCCGCCCTCGGTGTGCTCTCCTGGGGGACGGTGCAGCTCCTCGACGCCTTCACGGGCGGCGGCACGAAGGTGCGGGCGGCGGCCGACGGCCGCGGCTGCGAGCCCTCCGGCGAAGGGACCGGCGGGAGCGGGAAGGACGGCGGGAGCGGCGTCGCGGCGCGCTCCGCGGACGGCTCCGGCGCCGCACCGAGCGCCCTGCCGAAGCCGTCCGCCGTCACCGTCAACGTCTACAACGCCACCACCCGCAGCGGCCTGGCCAGGAAGACGGCGGACGCGCTGGAGAAGCGCGGCTTCACCATCGGCGAGGTGGCCAACGCCCCGGCCTCCCTCGACAAGAAGGTGAAGGAGACCGGGCTGCTGATGGGCCCGCCCGCCGCGTACGGGAACGGCGCGTTCGACGTCCTGCTCGCCCAGTTGCCCGGGGCGGAGGTCAGGGCCGTCGAGCGCGGGGCCGCCGAAGACGCCGGGAGGAGCCAGGACGCCGGAAGCGGGAGGAAGGACCCCGGCAAGGGCGCCGGGAAGACCGAGATCGACCTGGTGATCGGCAAGGCGTTCAAGGCCCTGGCGGAGGAGAAGGAGGTGCGCAAGGCCATGGCGGCCCTCGCCTCCCCCTCCCCCTCGCCCTCCCCCTCGGGCTGCCGGTAGGCGTCCCGGTGGGCGTCCCGGTGGGCGGGCACGGCGGGCGGCGCGGCGGCCGGGTCAGCCGGCCGTCCCGTACATGCGGTCGCCCGCGTCGCCCAGGCCCGGGACGATGTAGCCGTCCTCGTTGAGCCGCTCGTCGACCGAGGCGGTCACCACCGTCACCGGCGTGCCCGCCAGCTCGCGCTCCATCAGCTCCACACCCTCGGGCGCCGCCAGCAGGCAGAGCGCCGTGACGTCGTCGGCGCCGCGCCGGATCAGCTCCCGGATCGCCGCGACCAGCGTGCCGCCGGTGGCCAGCATCGGGTCCAGGACGTACACCTGGCGCCCGGAGAGGTCGTCGGGCATCCGGGTGGCGTACGTGGACGCCTGGAGGGTGCGCTCGTCGCGGATCATGCCCAGGAAGCCCACCTCGGCGGTCGGCAGCAGCCGCACCATCCCGTCGAGCATTCCCAGCCCGGCCCGCAGGATCGGCACCACCAGGGGGCGCGGGTGGGACAGCCGCACACCCGTGGTGGCCGTCACCGGGGTCCTGATGTCGACCGGCTCGATGCGCACGTCCCGGGTGGCCTCGTAGGCGAGCAGGGTCACCAGTTCGTCGGCGAGGCGCCGGAAGGTCGGGGAGTCGGTGCGCTCGTCGCGCAGCGTGGTGAGTTTGTGCGCCACCAGCGGGTGGTCGACGACGTGAATCCGCATGCCGTCGACAGTAGCCGAGGCCCTTTTCCCGCTCGCACTGGCGTACAGGCGCCTTTTCGGGGGACAGTGAACAGGTACGACCGGAGGTGGGCCGTATGACCGGACCGAGGCAGCACGACGACACGCCCGACGACCGTCGGGCGCTCATACGCGAGGACCAGCGGAGCCAGAACCAGCGGGGCCCGGACCAGCGGGACCGCCGGGCGTCCGGGGAGCGCCTCACGGGCGCCCGGGCCACCGGGAGCCCCGCGACCCCGGTGGCCCCGGACAGCGACGCGGAGCGGCGCCGCCGCCGGGCGGTCTTCCTGCGCGAACTGAACGAGGCCAAGGCCCTGCGCGAACGGGTGCAGCCGCGCCGCGCCCGCACCGCACGCATGCGCCAGGCGATGCGAATGAGGACATTCCGCTGGTAGTCCGGCGCAACACCCACGCGACGCACGGTCGAAGACCTCTCGCGGAGCGCCGGTTTCTGCCACGATTCCGATTGGGCGGGGCGCGGTCCCGTCAGCACTCGGGCACCTGAAACCAGTGGGAGAGTCACGGTGTACTTCGCCGCACTGCTCGCGCGCACCGAAGACGGGTGGGAAGCGAGCGACACGGAACTCGACGAGGTCGAGACCCTGGCCGATCTCGCCGACCTGGCCCGGGAGGCCGCCGAGGACGATGAGCCGGTCCTGGTCTGCATCGAACAGGAGGGCGCCTGGTTCGGCGTCGTCCGGGTGGAGGGCGAGGAGGATCCCCGCATCTTCGTCTCGGACGCGGCCGCGGCCGCGCGCAGCTCCTACGGGGAGATCCTGCTCACCGACGAACTCCTCGGCCGCGAGCCGGGCGGCGAGGAGGACCTCGACCTCCTCGTGGACCTCGACGGCACGGAGGACGGCGAGCCGCCGAGCGGCAGGGAGGACGACGAGGACGTGGATGCCGGGGACGGCGGGGGCGACGACGAGGACACGGCGGCGCGGGCCGGTGCTCCGGCGGGGCCGGTCGGCGACGTCGAGCTGCTGGCCGACTTCGGCGTGGACGGCACGGCGCTGCTCTCGCTGACCTCCGAGGACGCGCTGACCGAGATCGCCGACGCGCTCGGCTGCACGGACATGCTGGAGGCCGTCCGGTAGCCGGGGCCCCCGCACCCGGCCCTCCGCCCCCTTACGTCTCGTACGCCCCGCACCCCCGGCCCCGCGCGTCCCGCGGGGCCCCGTCGCCGTGCCCGCCCGCCCTGCGCGGGGCCGGGGCGGGGACACTGGGCGCATGAGCGTTCCGCCGGACCCGCGGGCCCCTTCCCCGGGCCCCTCCGACTCCCGGGGCTCCCCCGCCCCTCAGAGCCCCCAGGACCCCCAGGACCCTCCGACCCTCCAGGGCTTCCCCGACGGGACGGCCGACCCGCTGCGCGACCCGTGGCGGGCGGCCATGCGCCGCGCCCTGGCCGAGGCCGTACGGGCCCCCGGGACCGGTGACGTGCCCGTCGGCGCGGTCGTCCTGGGCCCGGACGGCGCGGTCCTGGGGCTGGGCCGCAACGAGCGCGAGGCGACCGGCGACCCCACCGCGCACGCGGAGGTCGTGGCGATCCGCGAGGCCGCCCGGGCGGTCGGCGAGTGGCGGCTGTCGGGCTGCACCCTGGTGGTGACGCTGGAGCCGTGCACGATGTGCGCGGGTGCGATCGTGCTGTCCCGGCTGGAGAGGGTCGTCTACGGAGCGGTGGACGAGAAGGCGGGCGCGGCGGGTTCCCTGTGGGACGTCGTGCGCGACCGCCGGCTCAACCACCGGCCCGAGGTGGTCTCGGGAGTGCTGGCGCGGGAGTGCGGGGCGCTGCTCACCGACTTCTTCCGCGCCTCCTCCCGTACGCCGTCCCGTACGCCGCGGGGGGCCGCGGAGGGCCGGAACGGCACTCCCCCCGGAACCGATTTCGGCGCACGCCCGACCATGGGCTAGGCTTCCTCCCGGTAGCGTGTCCGAGCGGCCGAAGGAGCTCGCCTCGAAAGCGAGTGTGGGGGCAACTCCACCGTGGGTTCAAATCCCACCGCTACCGCGGCAGTCGAAGGGCCCCCTCCCCGAGGGGGCCCTTCGCCGTGTCCCGCCCCCGCCCGCCCTGCTCCCTCTCCGCTCCCGCCGCGCCGCACGGCGCGGCCCGCGCAACCCCTGGGAGCGCCGGTCGCAGCCGGTTAGACTCTCGCAACCGCTTGGGCGGTTCTGTGTTCGGGGACACCCGGGATGTTCGGGGATGTTCGGGGAGAGGCAAGCGCCGTGGACGTGAAGAAGGTCGTGCTCTACATACTCCTCGTCTTCATCCTGTACTCGATCATCGTCTCCCCCGACCGCTCCGCCGATCTCGTCGGCATCGGCTTCGAGGGCATCTCCAGCGCCGCGAAGGGCGTCGGGACCTTCATGACCGAACTGGTGAACTGAACGGACCGCCCGTACGAGTTCACCCGTACGTGCCCCGCCCCCGTCATTCCGGAGGCACCCCCCGGACGGCCGTCCGCCGTGCGCGCACCGCAACAACACGAAGTTATGCGGTGCTTGCCCACAGTGCATATACCTTGTGATGCTATGACCGCTTTTGCCGGATGAGACAACCGTAAAGGGGTTGGACGAACGGTGGCGGCCACGCAGACCCTTCCCCGGATCCCGACGGGGGCAGCCCCCAGCCGTCGGAGCGCGGAGACCCGCGCCCTGACCCAGGTGCTCTTCGAGCGGCTCTCCGGCCTGGAGCCCGGCTCCTCCGAGCACGACCGGGTGCGCGGGGCCCTCATCGAGGCCAACCTCCCCCTCGTCCGCTACGTCGCCGCCCGCTTCCGCAGCCGCAACGAACCGATGGAGGACATCGTCCAGGTCGGCACCATCGGCCTGATCAACGCCATCGACCGCTTCGACCCCGGGCGGGGGGTGCAGTTCCCCACCTTCGCCATGCCGACGATCGTCGGCGAGATCCGGCGCTACTTCCGCGACAACGTCCGCACCGTGCACGTGCCGCGCCGGCTGCACGAGATGTGGGTGCAGGTCAGCAGCGCGACGGAGGACCTGACCGTGCTGCACGGCCGCTCCCCCACTACCGCCGAGATCGCCGAGCGGCTGCGGATCGCCGAGGAGGACGTGCTGGCCTGCCTGGAGGCCGGGCGCGCCTACCGCGCCACCTCCCTGGAGGCCGCCCAGGAGCGCGACGACGGCATGCCCGGGCTGATCGACCGGCTCGGCTACGAGGACCCGGCCCTGGACGGCGTGGAGCACCGCGATCTGGTGCGGCACCTGCTCGTCCAGCTCCCCGAGCGGGAGCAGCGGATCCTGCTGCTGCGGTACTACCGGAACCTGACGCAGTCGCAGATCAGCGCGGAGCTGGGTGTGTCGCAGATGCACGTGTCCCGGCTGCTGTCGCGGAGCTTCGCCCGGCTCCGTGCCGCAAACTCAATCGACGCGTAACCCTTTCGGGTGACACCCGTACGGGCGCATCACCATCCCGAGCTGTGCAGTTTTATCGACAAGGGGCTACGTCGTGTTGCTGACTTGTGACATTCTGCGAGAAGTGCGTTTGCCGCGACGGCGCCGCCGGTATTGACCGGGAGGTGCCTCCCTCACACCCGAGGGTGCCGCCGCGATCCGTCCGCGACCTCAAGGGGGTGGCATGTCCGTAGAACTGGGCAGCTCGAAGGTGCTCGCCGAGCCCGACACCAAGGCCGACGACGCACCGTACGTTCCCTCAGACTGCGACGCCATCGACACCCGGACCCTCTCCCGCTCCCTGTTCCAGCGGCTCGCCACGCTCGACGCCGACAGCCCGGAACGCGTCTACGTCCGAGACACCCTCATCGAGTTGAACCTCCCGCTCGTGCGGTACGCGGCGGCCCGCTTCCGCAGCCGCAACGAGCCGATGGAGGACATCGTCCAGGTCGGCACCATCGGCCTGATCAAGGCCATCGACCGCTTCGACTGCGAACGGGGCGTGGAGTTCCCGACGTTCGCGATGCCGACGGTCGTCGGCGAGATCAAGCGCTTCTTCCGGGACACCTCCTGGTCGGTGCGCGTCCCCCGGCGCCTGCAGGAGCTGCGCCTGGCGCTCACCAAGGCCGGCGACGAACTGTCGCAGAAGCTCGACCGCTCCCCGACGGTGGCCGAACTGGCCGCCGCCCTCGGGGTGTCCGAGGAGGACGTGGTGGACGGGCTGGCCGTGGGCAACGCCTACACGGCCAGCTCCCTGGACTCCCCCGCCCCGGAGGAGGAGGGCGGCGAGGGCTCCCTCGCGGACCGGCTGGGGTACGAGGACAGCGCGCTGGAGGGCGTGGAGTACCGCGAGTCGCTCAAGCCTCTGCTCGCCAAGCTCCCGCCGCGCGAGCGGCAGATCATCATGCTGCGCTTCTTCGGGAACATGACGCAGTCGCAGATCGGTGAGCGGGTCGGCATCTCCCAGATGCACGTCTCGCGCCTGCTGACCCGTACGCTCGCGCAGCTCAGAGAGGGTCTGATCTCGGAGGAGTGACGGTCCGCCCCCGCGCGGGGCGGACCGGCGCGAAAGCGCTGCGCGAAGACGCGACACGAAGACCGACACGAAGACGCGGACAGCCGCCGGGACGGTACGACACCGTCCCGGCGGCTGTCCGCGTTCACTTCCGTCTCCTCCGCGGCCCCCGTCTCCGGTCGCCCGCGGAGCGGCGCGGCACGGGGCCCCGCCCGGAAGCGCTCAGGAGAGGGCGAACCAGACGACCGCCGCGATGACCGCGAGGACCGCGACGATCCCCACGATCAGACCGACCCTGGGGCCGGAGGACGGAGTCGCGGCGGGCGGGCGCGGCCCGTCCTCGTCGACGAAGGCGCGGAACATCTGGGTGCTGCCGGCCGGGTCGTGGCCGCCTGCCGGACCCTGGGGTGCATGAGGGTTGTGAGCCATGCCTCCGGACCCTAGCGAACGGGCCCGGCGCCGGTCACCCCCGGTCGCGCACCCGCTCCGCCGGCACGACGGCCGCCGCGGCGCTTGACGTACGGCACACCTGCTCTTGGGGAACTGTTTGCCCCCTCACATCCGATTTTATTTGCTTGAGGCAACCAACGAACATATGCTTGCACTAAGCAACGATCTCTGCGGCCGTGAGGAGGACCCGGTGACAGCACACACCTTCTACGAGGACCTGGCCCGGGAACTGGGCTCCGTCGGCACCGTCCGGCGCGAGCTGGCCCGCAACCTGCCGCACGACTGCCCGCCCGCGCCCGCGGTCGTGCTGACACTGCTGGGGCGGCACGGTGAGCTGCGGATGACACAGCTCGCCGATCTGATGGCCATCGACATGTCCGTCACCAGCCGCCATGTCGCGTACGCGGTCGAGCGCGGCTGGGTCGACCGCCGGCCCGATCCCCTCGACGGCCGGGTCCGGCTGCTGCGGCTGACCGGGAGCGGCGAGCGGATGCTGGCCGAGATGCACCGCCGCACCAGCGACACGCTCGCGCACCTCCTCGGCGACTGGCCGGAAGAGGATGTGGCCCGTCTCACCGAGCTGCTGGCGCGACTGCGCGCGAGCTTCGGCGACTGCGGCTGCGGCTGCCGTACCGCCCGCGGCACCCGCCACCTCCCTCCGCAGCACGCGGCCGCCGCGCACGACTGATCACCCGCGCACCTCACGTACCGCACGTACCCCCACGCACCTCAAGCACCACCGGGCCCGAACCGCCGAACCGCTGTACCGCCGAGGCCCGCCCCGCCGTGCCCGGGCACAGGCCGCCCGGACCGCAGACCCACGGCGTGCCGTGACACGCCGCCCGACGCCGGAAGAGACACGGAAAGCAAGGAGCGCATGGCAACGTCCACACCCTCGGAGGCACTGAAGGGCGACACCGCCCGTACCGCCCCGGGCGCCGAACAGGTGCCCATGACGCACCGCCAGATCATGGAGGCGCTGTCCGGGCTGCTGCTCGGCATGTTCGTCTCGGTCCTGTCCTCGACGGTCGTCTCCAACGCCCTTCCCCGGATCATCTCGGACCTGGGCGGCGGCCAGAGCGCGTACACCTGGGTGGTCACGGCGGCGCTGCTGACCATGACCGCCTCCACCCCGCTGTGGGGCAAACTCGCCGACCTCTACAGCAAGAAGATGCTGGTCCAGTCGGCCCTGGTGCTCTTCGTCCTGGCCTCCGCCGGGGCCGGCCTGGCCCAGGACACCGCCACCCTGATCGCCTTCCGGGCGGTACAGGGCCTGGGCGCGGGCGGTCTGGCCGCGCTCTCCCAGATCATCATCGCCGCGATGATCCCCCCGCGTGAGCGCGGCCGCTACAGCGGCTACCTGGGCGCGACCTTCGCCGTCGCCACCGTCGGCGGGCCGCTGCTCGGCGGTGTGATCACCGACGCCTCCTGGCTCGGCTGGCGCTGGTGCTTCTACGTCGGCGTGCCCTTCGCCGTCCTCGCCCTGATCGTGCTCCAGAAGACGCTGCACCTGCCCGTGGTGAAGCGCGAGAACGTGAAGGTGGACTGGCTGGGCGCCTCCCTCGTCACCGCCGCCGTCTCCCTGCTGCTGATCTGGGTGACCCTGGCCGGGGACCGGTACGACTGGCTGTCCTGGCAGACGTACACGATGGTCGGCGCCGCGCTCCTGCTGACCCTGGCCTTCATCCTCACCGAGTCGCGCGCCGCCGAACCGATCATCCCGCTGAGCCTGTTCCGCAACCGCACGATCACGCTCACCGCGCTGGCCTCGCTCTTCGTCGGCATCGCGATGTTCGGCGCGACCGTCTTCCTCAGCCAGTACTTCCAGCTCGCCCGCGGCGAGTCGCCGACGATGTCCGGCGTGCTGACGATCCCGATGATCGGCGGGCTGTTCCTCTCCTCCACCGTCTCCGGCCTGGTCATCACCCGTACCGGCCGCTGGAAGGCGTGGCTGGTGGCCGGCGCTGTCCTGCTGACGGCCGGGCTCGGCCTGCTGGGCACCATGCGGTACGACACCCCGTACTGGCGGATCGCGCTCTTCATGGCCCTGCTGGGCACCGGCGTCGGCATGATGATGCAGAACCTCGTCCTGGCCACCCAGAACCAGGTCGCCCTGGCCGAGCTCGGCGCGGCCAGCTCCGTACTCGCCTTCTTCCGCTCCCTCGGCGGTGCGGTCGGCGTCTCGGTGCTGGGCGCAGTGCTCGCCCACCGCATCACCGACTACGTCACCGACGGCATGACGAAGCTGGGCATCCGGCCCGAGGGCGCGACCGGCGGCAACGGCAGTGCCATCCCGGATCTGGACGCCCTCCCGGGCCCGGTCCGCACGGTCGTCGAGAGCGCATACGGCCACGGCGTGGCCGACATCTACCTCTACTCCGCGCCGATGGCGGTGATCGCACTGCTGCTGGTGCTGTTCGTCAAGGAGGTGCCGCTGCGCACCCGGCTCGACGGGCAGACCGACGCCGGGGAGGAGGAGCGGCAGCCGGAGAAGGCCACCGCCACCACCGGCCGGACCGTCTGACTCCCGCCACCCGGCAGTCCCCGCAGGGCCGGAACCGCGTACGCGGTTCCGGCCCTGCTCGGGGCGCTCACCCTGCCGGGGCGTCGGCCGGACGGGTCCCGATGTTTCCCGTGAAACATCGCGGTACGACAAATCCCCGCTCCGGGCGAACGACTGCCTCCCGGCGGGCTATCGCGGGCAGCAGGTCCCAAGCCCCCTCGCCTCCGGCGCACATGCGAGAGGCCCCGCCGTACCCGGCAGGGCCTCTCACTGCTGCGCGCTCGGCAGGATTCGAACCTGCAACCTTCTGATCCGTAGGCGGGTGTCAGCTCACCGTGCCCCCTACGGGAAGTAGACGCTCGCCAGCTCGCAAAGCCAACGAGTTCACCAGTGTCGCTCGCGGTACGTGGACGTTGATGTCAGCAGTTGATGTCAAGCGCTCCTACCAGGACAGCGCTAGCACCTCACTCACCACCAGGGTCAAGCCCCCTGAAGCTCCCGCGATGTTCGATTAAAAACATCATGATTTGGAGAACTAAAACAGCATATGACCTGCTAAGTTAGTGTTGTCTCATCCCTTCGATCGAACAGAGTGGGGCGCTGGACGGTGAGTGAAATTTGGGGTACAAATATTCCTCATGGGATCACCCCTCATGCTTCGCATCATGGCGAGCGAGTACGAGACGGAGCTGTCTTTGCTTCGTCACCTTCTGGACGACGCCGTCCAGAAGGTGGCGTTGATGAACAGCGATGCAGCGCAGCCACCAAACGGGCCGGCGATGTCGGCCCTCGCCCGGACCGAGTTGATCGCTGCTTCTCAGTCATCGCTCGCCGTTCGCAGGTCTCGTATGGAGATCCGCGAGATGGGAACCGCATGGGTGCGCGTGCGACTCGACGGCGCCCCGGTGCAGCCCCGACTGAGGATGCGGCCCCCGGCCGCGAAGCAGGTGGAAGCCTTCCTGTTCGACGAGGAGACGCTGCGAGGACCCGCCGGGTCCATCGTCCTGCTCTGGAATTGGGACGGATTCGCCTCTTTGCGCTCTCTGACCCTAAGTCGAGTGAAGTCCATGAAGCGTTGGGGTATCTCCTGCGACATCCTGGAGGAGATTCAGATCCCTGCGCTGTCGGCTGGTACGGTCGAGAGCCCCTTGGTCGGCATTCCACACGGATCGCGCAACGAGGACGACGACCTGAAGGATGTCGTCAGCGTATGGGACAACGAAGAGGATACTCGGTCGGAACAGGAAGTGTCCGACACCCGCGACGAGGACAACCGCGATGACGACGAAGGCAACTCCACTCTGGGGGGACAAGCCTGACGTAGAAATTTATGGGGAGCGACTGCGAGATGCCCGGCTTATTCAACGCCTGCGATCTGGTGAAGTAGCGGAAGAGGCCGGCATCTCGCAATCGTGGTACTCAAAGCTTGAGCATGCCATCTCTACAACAGTGGAGTGGAAAAAGGCCAGCGACCTAGCTCAAGCCCTTGGGTTCCCCGTAAATTTTTTCGCATCACCACCGGTCACCGCAGTGCAGCGCGGAAGTTTGCTGTTTCGCGCGAAGAAAAGCCTGTCCAAGTCGGAAGAAGATCAGCTTGTGTCTTGGTCACGCCTTGTAGGGGACCTCGTCCATGCAGCTGAGCCACGCCTCCGCCTGCCCCTCCTGCGAGTACCTCGGATTCCCGCCGAGATGCCTCCAGCCGATGCCGCGCGTGCAGTCCGTCAGAATCTCGGCTTCTCTCGTGATGAGCCCATTCCTCACCTAATAAGAGCCTTGGAGAGAGGTGGCGTATACGTCGCCACTATCGACTTTGACGGTGATTTGCACGCTAAGAACCACGACGCATTCTCAACGTGGATTGGAGCGATGCTCGATCGGCCGTTGATTGGCATTCGAGCAAGTGACTCTTGGGAACGCACGAGAATGTCAGTTGCTCACGAATTGGGACACTTGGCGATGCATCAGGCTCGCCGCGAGGGTGATCTCGAAGCCGAGGCATACTCGTTTGCCGCAGAGCTTCTAATGCCATTCGATGTACTAAAACGTGAGTGGCCAAGGAGCGTGACTCTTATGTCACTCCTCCCCCTAAAGAAGATCTACGGTATGTCCCTGGCTTCTCTCATCGAACACGGATACCGAAACAGTCTCCTCTCAAGCACGCAGAGGACTAGCCTGTACAAGCAGCTGTCCAATAGGAGAGACCCACTATCTGGCGAGCGTATGCGAGTACGTGAGCCTGGATGGCGCGACCGGGAAGTCGAGCGACCAAAACTGGTCGCCACAGTTGCAGAAAAGGCTTTCGGGTCTGACCTCACTATCGAAATGCTGGGGGATAAGGTCTTCTCGTGGAGGGTCGACTTTTTGAGGACTCTATTGAGCGGACAGGTTACCGAGTGGGCCAAGAAAGTCAGCAAGATAGAAGACGAGGGGGCTTCATTTAACTCCTCGCTAGCTGATGTAATTCCCCTCGATTCTCGATTCCGCGCAAGGGCCCAATAAAGCAATTTGAAGGTAGATCACTGCCTGCCACCCTGCGGTATCTAAGATCGCGGGGTGGCAGGCAGAGGACGGCTAGCCTAAGTTTCGGTCTGCTCCAGAATCTCGTTCGATCGTCAATCAGACCGGGCGCTGGAATAGGGCCCCTGACCTGCGATGAGGAAGGTCCACGATGCGCACGAGAGTGAAACCAACGGCCTTGTAGTACTGGTGCAGTCCTTCGTTGTCCTTCCAGGCGTCCAGACGAAGCCAACGCTTCCCTTGTACTGCGGCACGATCTGCGGCCCATTCCAACAATTTTCCACCGACTCCAGTACCGGCCGCTTCGCGACTCACGGCCATACGGTGCACATAGAGTGCAGCCCCCGGCTCGTCGTCTGGGCTCCAGAATTCCGGATCCGCGAAGTCATCTACCTGGATAGTCGCGATCGGCTCGCCGTCCTCGAACGCAAGGAAACACACACCCTGCTCCAACGCAGCCACGATGCGGTCACGGTGCGGCGGGTACTGCCACTGATCGATACCTCGTGAGGCGAGCCAGGAGGATGCCCCGCGCAACAACGATTCCACGGTGCCAAGTTCGTCAAGGCGACCGGGGCGAATGATCAGGTTTGTCATGCGTCCTCGTTTGGCGCTTCGCGTTGCCGCTCGTAAGAGATGACATGCCGGTCGCCCGGGAGCACGGTGACAGCAACGCGCACAGGCTGACCCTCGACCGTGTATCCAGTGAGCACGTGGACGCCGACCGGTGTCCCAGGGCCGAGATCCAGACGGCGCACCTGCTCCGGGGTGGGCATTCGGATATACAGCTCATCCAGTGCCCGAACCTGCCGATAGCCAAGTTCCGCCAGTACCTCGTTGGCACCACGGCCGATGTCCTCGGGACGCATGATTTCCGAGTCCCGCACGATCGCAAGCGGGTAGTAGCTGTCATTGATGTTGAACGGCTCGCCGTCCAGGTAGCGGACCCGCTTCCGTACGGCGACAAGCTCACCCGGCTCCAGGCGAAGCCGTTTGGCGACTTCCTCAGGTGGCTCCACGATCGCCACCTCGATCTGCTGGCGCGGCTCACGCCCCTCTGCCGAGTACTCGGTCATGAAGGCGTCCATCTCCGGCGAGTACGGCCGCTTCCGGAACTCGGCTTGAGGACGGAACACCATCGGCCGGCGACGCCGGACGAAGTGACCCTGCGGGCGAGCTGAGATGACAAGCCCCTCGTTCACGAGCTGAGCGAGCGCCTTGCGCACAGTCTCCCGGGACACGCCGTACTGATCGCGCATCTCCGCTTCCGTCGGAAGCTTTGCATCTGGCGCAAGCTCCCCGGACGTGATCTGCTCTCGCAGCGCGTCCGCAATCTGCTGATACATCGGGTTTCGTCCGAGTCTGGTCACTGCCATACCTCCCATAGAAGCCGCAGGCTGAGCGCATTGTCCAGTCAATGCAGCCAATGCCCTTGCGGTCAGACGGGCGCTCTGCCAACATCCTGTCTGTAGCCATTGTACGGACAATGGCTACAGCGCTTCGGGCATTCCTGTGCTCTCTCGCAGGGGTGCGCGGAGTGAAGGGCCCCGGGACAGAGCGGGGCGAGGGACCCGGACCCCTGGTCAACCGGAGGGCGAGACCGAAAGGTCACCGTCTCGCACGCCTGAAACGGGAGCACGCTCCCGAAGGCGAGACACCTTCTCACCTGACCGCAGCACCTCGTGTGCTGCGGCCGGTTGCCTCCGCTGCTCGTCTCGTACGAGCAGCGTGGAGGGGAGCCGGACACCCTTTCCGCTCTACGGCCTGCGGCCCCGGTGCTGGAACACCGGGGCCGCCTTGCTGGGCCGTTCCACCTGCTAGGGAGATCACGACCCATGAAGCACATCGCTGCACTTCGGGCGGTTGTTACCGCCGATGCGGCCGGCGGGGAGCCGTCGGCCGCCGAGCTGGACGCGATCGAGCGCGAGATGCCGCTGATTCTGGCGGAGGTCGAGCTGCTGGACGCGCACATCACCACCCTGGACCGCACCCCGTCGGAGCTGGACGCCCGCCGCATCCGCCGGGCCCGGCGCCGGGTGCTGGCCGCCCGCGCCGCGCTGGCCAACCGCACCACCGAGACCGCCGGAGGTGCCGCGTGAGCGCCACCGAACGCACTCTGGTCGCCGCGCATGCGGAGGTGAAGGCGGAGATCGCGCGGACCGACACCAAGACCGGTCTGCTGCTGGCGTTCGTCGGCGCCGTCTTCGCCGGAGCCTGGACGGTCGCCCGTGACGTGCCGCTGAACTGGCCCGCCGTCGTGGTGGGCGGTTACGGTCTGGCGCTGCTGCTGGCGGCGGCCGGTCTGCTGCTGCGGTCGGTCCGCCCGAACCTGCGCGGTCGGCACGGCTTTCCGCTGTGGGCCACGCTCACGGCCGAGGAGATCACCACCGCTGTGGAACGGGACCTTGCGGCCGACATCGCCGGGCTGTCCCGGCTGGCGGTCGCCAAGTTCACGAACCTGCGCCGCGCGGTCGACCTCACCCTGACCGGCGGCGCGATGCTCGTCCTCGCCGCGCTGCTCACGGCGGGAGGTGCGCTGTGAAGACGCTGACCGCGCAGATGGCGAGCAACGGCGGGGCGTGGCGCCTGTACGTCGTGGTGTACGGCGAGAGCCAGTGGCCCACCGTGCGGTGGGAGTCCGGCCCGGTGCCCACCGGGGCGCAGCGCCGGGAAGCTCTGGCCTGCCTGGGGTACGAGGTCGCGCCCGGCGCGGCGTGGTCCTGGGAGGAGTACAGCCAGGAGCACGGCGACGACAGCACTCCGGTCGTCCTGATCGCGGCCGTGGACGTGCGCGAGCAGGAAGGGGCCACCGCATGAGCGCCAAGACCGTGCTGCCGGCCGTCGCGATGACGGCCGTGTCCATGGTGCTGACCCTGGCCGTGGTGGTGATGTGGCTGGGCAAGGCCGTGCCCTGGCCGGTGGCGGTGGTCGTCGGGCTGGGCATCGACGGCGGATGGCTGGCCACCCTCGCCTACGAGCGCCGCCTGGCCGCGCAGGGCGACCACAACCGCACCGTGACCGCCGTGGGCTGGTCCTTCGGCCTTCTCGCCACCGCCGTCCTGGTCGCCCACGCGGTCACCGCCGAGCACTCCGCCGGGGCGTGGCTGGCCGTGGCCTGGCTGCCGCTCGCCGCCAAGGCTCTGTGGCTGGTCCATGCGATGTGGGAGCGCACCGCCCTGACCCCGAACGCGCTGGACGCCATCCGGGGCATCCAGCAGGAGGCGCGGGATGAGGCGGCGGTGGCCCGCGCCCGGCTGCGGGCCGAAGCGTCCACCGAGGAGACCCGTCTGACGGCCGTGACGGCCGCCGGGGCCCGCGTCGCCCGCGTCCAGGCCAAGACCGCGCAGACCCTTGCCGGGGCGTGGTCGACGCTGGAGACGGCCCGGCAGGGCGAGGACACCGGCCGGGCGCTGACCAGCGTGACGACCCCCGTCACACCCGACGACACGGCCCGCTGGGAACTGCCCGTGTGGGGCCCGACCGAGCCGGTTCCGGCGCTGGAGACGGCCGCCCCGGCGCTCACCGATGAGGCGCTGGACGCGCTGGTCCACCAGATCCGGCACAGCCAGACCCCGCCCCTGTCCTACCGGGAGATGGCCACCCGCTTCCGCGCGGCCGGCCACTCCGCCTCCGAGGTCCGGCTACGGGCCGCCTGGAAGCGCGTCGCGTGATGGCCGCGCTGCCGGTGTTCCGGTGGCGCCTGGCCCCGGACGGCTACGCCACCCGCCGCCAACTCCGCGCCGCCGGTCTGCGGCCCGGCGGTCAGGGCGTAGCCGCGCAGCTTGAGCGGCCGCGCCGCCGCCGGGGGCCGCTGGTCGCCTACCTCTACCGCGTCGACCTGGCCAAGCCGGTGCGGCCGATGACCCCGGCGAGGTGGGCGGCGCTCGCAGCGGCGAACGCCGCCCGCCGCCTCTGCCCCGCCTGCCGGACCGATGCGGGCTATGTCATCCCCGCCTCACTCGGCATGTGCGTGCCGTGCGCCTACCCCGACCCCGCCGACCCTCCGAGGAGTACCTGACCATGCGCAACGCCGACATCCGTCGCCTGGACCGCGCGATCCAGTCGACCGTGAAGAAGCTCGAAGCGGTCCGCCGGGGCGAGTGGTGGCCGCTGAACCGCAGTGAGCGCCGGGCGATGGCCCGCGCGCTGGCCAGTGGCGCCTACACGGTGGCCCGGGGCCGCAGCGCCGACCGCGCCGAGCAGCGCATGGACACCACCGGCAACGCGGCCGAGATGCGGCTGACTGCGGAGTTGACCGCGCTGCACGGCGAGCGGCAGCGGCTCATCACCGAGGCCGCCCGCGCCAAGGCCCAGCGGAAGTCGTCCGGCTGGTTCTGACCAGCCGCCCCTGCCCGCCGGGGTGGCCGCTCTTTCCACGGACCCAGCCACCCCGGCTCTCTCTTACTCCCGCCCCCGCTGGGGGCAGTCAGGAGCACGTCCAGCATGTCTGAGAACGTCGTCCCCCTCCACAAGCCCACCGACCCCCCGACCGACGGCACCGCCCCCACCGTGCTCACCGTGGTGCCGGACGCGCCGCCGGCCCGGCCCGTGCCGCTGTGGGTCCGCTCCGGACGCGCGGTGAAGAGGGCCGTCACGCACGAGCGCACGCGGTCGGCCGTCCGCGCAACGGCCCGGCACAGCCTCTACACCCTCAACGGCGGGCGGATCGTGGCCCGCCGCACCTGGGACGGCCGCACCGGCGCCCGCTATGAGCGGATGATCCGGGCGGCGGAAGCCGCGGGGAACCTGGAAGCGGCCGAGGAGTGGGAGGAGCGGCTCACCCGCTTCCGCGCCGCCCGCCACCACCGCCGCATGGACCTGCTCCACTCGCCGGTGGAGGCCGCCAGGGGCGTGGCCGTCGGCGCCGGCATGAGCATCGGTGTGCTGGTCGCCCTCGGCGTCGCCATGGCCCTCCACACCGGCCACGTCGGCGACATCATCACCCCGCTGTCGGCGACCATCGACTTCATCGCCCTGCTCATCCGCATCGTGCAGATCGTGTGGGGACCGGCGCTCACCATCGCCCCGCTCCTGGCCCTGCTGGCCCTGTGGTCGGTCGGCCGCAAGCAGCACGCCGCACCCGCCTGGGCCCTGCCCGCGAACGTGCGGTCGGGTGAGGGTGAGCCGATCACGCCGTCCATCGTGGTCAAGGCCCTGCGCGACCTCGGAGTCCCCGCCCTGACCAGGGCCATCAAGGAGATGGGCGACGCCGGTGCGTCGATGCTGGGGCCGATCACCATTGCCGGATGCGGCGTGGAGGTCGACGTGACGCTGCCGTCGGGGGTGTCGACCAACGAGGTGCAGAACCGGCGGCGGAAGCTGGCGGAGAACCTGACCCGGCATGAGCACGAGGTGTTCATCACCATCCCCACCGCCGCCCGCACCGTCAGGTTGTGGATCGCGGACTCCGGCGCGCTGGATGAGCCGATCGGCCCGTCCCCGCTGGTCACCGACGAGACGATGACCGCCGACTACAAGAAGGGCAAGGCGCCGTGGGGGCAGGACCTGCGCGGCGACGCCGCCGCCCTGTCCCTCTACCAGCGGCATCTCCTGATCACGGGGCTGTCGAACCAGGGCAAGACCGTGGCGCTGCGCTCCCTGGCCCTGTGGCTGGCGCTGGACCGGTCGGTGCAGTTCCTCATGGGCGACCTCAAGGGCGTGGGCGACTGGGCCATGTTCGACGGCCTCGCGGACGTGCTGATCCAGGGCCCGACCGATGAGCACGTGATCCAGGTGACCGAGATGGTCGAGAGCGCAGTGGAGGAGATGAACCGCCGCATCCAGGCCCCGCCCGGAACGCAGTTCCCGCCGCTGATCGTGCTGGTCGACGAGGCGCAGGTGGCGTTCATGTGCCCGGCCAAGGACGAGGACAAGCGGCCCTATGGCGGCTCGAAGGCCAACTCCCGGTACTTCATGGCCGTCCGCAAGATCCACAACCAGGGCCGTGCGGTGAACGTGCTGATGTGGCAGGGCACCCAGGACCCGACCAACGAGAACCTCCCCAAGCTCGTCCGCGAGGGCGCCCACACCCGCGCCTCCCTCGCCCTGGGCACCGAATCCCAGGCCCGCATGGCGCTGGGAGACAAGGCGGTCGACGGCGGGGCGGCCCCGAACCTGCTGCGCCCCGGACTGGACCGGGGCACCCTGGTCGTCGCCTCCGACGGCATCGCCATCCCCGCCGGACAGTCCTCCATCACGGTGCGCACCCACTACATCGACGACGACGCCGCCAAGGCCATCACCGACCGGGCCAAGGCCCTGCGCGACGGCGTGACCACCCTGCACGCCATCGAACAGAGCGCGGACCACGACCCGCTGGCCGACATCGCCGCCGTCATCGGCGACGCCCCCCGCGTGCGGACCAAGGACGTGCTGGCGCGGCTGGCCACGCGGAACGCCGACGCCTACGGCGGCTGGTCGTTCATCGACCTCAAGCGCGTCCTGGACGACGCCGACGCCCAGCCCTACAAGTCCGACGGCGTGATGGTCGTCTCCCGCGACCGGGTCGCCCGCGCACTCGCCAACCGCGACACCGACGGTTCCGCTTCCGCCGACTGACGGCAGGGAGCGCACCGCCGACGGGTCAGGGAGGCAGGGAGAACTCCCTGACCCCCTCCCTGGCTCGCCTCCCTGGCCCTGACCTGCACGAATGATCGTTCAGGGAGTCAGGGAGGCACCCAGGTCAGACCCCCGAAACACCCCTCCACACGGCACCCCGAAGGGGGTGCCGTCGCCTCCCTGGCCACGCGCCGGAAGGGATTCCGCATGTACCCCGAGAACGCTCCGCACGTGCCCGTTCAGCGGGCCGTGGAAGTCCACCAACCCACTCCGCTCCCGCCCACCGTCACCGCCCCGGCGCCGGTCGTCCCCGTCCAGCCGGGCACCGTTCCGGCGGTCGCGAGCATCGTCCTCCCGGACGGCCGCATCGTCACCGGCTACGCCATCGAGCACCCGCAGCCCGCCCCGGTCGCGGCCAAGCCGGCCGTCTCGCGGACGGCGGTGAACGTCGCCCTCGGCGGCGTCGGCTTCCTGGCGGTGTGCGGCGGGCTGCTGCTGCTCACCTCGTTCATCGCCGCGCTCACCGCGTTCATCACCCAGCTCATCGTCCTGGCCGCCGTGATCTTCGGGGGCTGGATCGCCGTGCAGCTCTTCGGCGCGAGCGGCCACCGGGGCGGCACGACCGTGCACATCCGTAAGGCCGTGATCAAGCGCAACCACTTCCACGGCTAGCCACGCCAAGAGCGGCCCGCGTCTCGCCAAAGCCTCGGGCCGCTCTTGCCCAACCGTCCTCAACAGACCTGTTGGAGGTCTCCCAGCATGACGCAACCCGCCCCCTTCCGGCGAGTGCCCGGCGACCGGCCGCGGCTGCTGGATCTGTACTCCTGCGCCGGCGGCGCCGCCATGGGCTACGCCCGCGCCGGTTTCGCCGTGGACGGCGTCGACATCGCCGACCGGCCCAACTACCCCTTCCCCCGCCACCGGGGCGACGCGCTCGCCTACCTCACCCGCCTGATCGCCACCGGCGAGATCCGCCGGTACGCGTTCGTCCACGCCTCCCCGCCCTGCCAACACGGTTGCGCGCTGACGGTGGGCACCAACCGCTCGCAGGGCTGGGGCCGTGCGCACGTCGACCTCGTGGCCCCCACGCGAGAGCTGCTGGACGCCACCGGCCTGCCCTACGTCATCGAGCAGCCCAACGGCCGCGCCGAGATCCGCAAAGACCTCACCCTGTGCGGCGAGATGTTCGGACTCAAGGTGATCCGGCACCGCAACTTCGAACTCGGCCGCTGGACCATCACCCGACCGGCGCACCGCCCGCACCGGGGCCGCGTGCGCGGCTGGCGGCACGGCCGCTTCTACGACGGCCCGTACGTGGCCGCCTACGGCAACGGCGGCGGCAAGCCCACCATCGGTGAGCTGCAAGCGGCGATGGGCATCGACTGGACCGACGTACGCGAGGAACTCACCGAAGCCATCCCGCCCGCCTACACCGAGCACATCGGCACGGCGTTCCTCACCACCACCGCGCTGGAGGTGGCGGCATGAACACCGCGACCAACACCCTGCACGCTGCCCTCGCCCTCGCGGCGTCCGGGGTGCCCGTGCTGCCCCTGCGCCGGGGCAAGGTCCCGTTCGGCAACTGCCCCGCGTGCGCGGACAACGCGTGCGGCGGCCGACTGAACATGAAGACCCCGGGCCCGTGCCGCTGCCCTCGGGTGTGCCACGGATGGGCCGCCGCCACCACCGACCCGGCCGTCATCGCCTCGCCCGCATGGGCGGCGGCCTGGCGCCGGGCGGTGTGCGTCGGCTACCACCCCGGCGGTGCCGGGCTGACCGTGGTGGACCTGGACGACGCGGACGCCATCGCCTGGGCCCGCACCGCTCTGCCCGCCACGCGGACCGTGGAGACGACGCGCGGCGAGCACTGGATCTACCGGGGCACCATGGCCTCCCGCAACGCGGTCCGGCCCGGCGTGGACGTCAAGTCGGCCATGGCCTACGCCCGCTGGCTCGGGCCCGGCACCGGCCGTCTGACTGACCTGCCCGATGCCGTGCGCGTGCTGGCCGTGAAGGAGCCGTCCACGGCCCGGTCGGCGCCGCACGCCGTCACCGTGCCCGCAGGAGCCGGGGACGGGGAGTGCCCGCACCGCACGCCCACCTACCTGGAGCGTGGCATCGCCATGGCCGAGCAGCGCATCACCGCCGCCCGCAGCGCGATCCACGCCACCGTGTACCGCACCTTCCTGGCCGTGCTGTCCCGGCACGGCCGGTGCGGCTGCCTCACCGACACCCACGTCACCCGCCTGTTCACCGCTGCGCAGGCCAAAGGGGAGACGGCCCGGCACTGCATGGATGCGTGGACCAACGCCCGCACCCGGTTGGGACTGTGATCATGTCCGACGACGAGAAGAACCCCGCGCGCGAGATCATCACCGACTACGCACAATCCCACTTCCGGTACTTCCGCACCGCCGACGGCACCGTGTACGCGCAGAAGAACGGCCACCCCGTGGCCCGACCGATCCGCTCCCAGGGCACGACAGGCAGCCACCGGCAGGAACTCATGGTCGGCCTCTTCCGCGACGGGCTGGGCGTGTTCAACGGCACCGCGCTCAAGGAGGCGCTGGACCTGATCGAAGCGCTCGCGCTGACCGAGGACGTCCAGCCCGTCCACATCCGCGTTGCCCCCGGATTCGACGGGGCCACCTGGCTGGATCTGGGACGGGCCGACGGGCAGTCCGTGCGGATCCACCCCACCGGCTGGGACATCGCCATCCCCGACCCGCGCGAGGTGTGCTGGCGCCGCACCCAGCTCACCGGCGAGCTGCCCCTGCCGGCCAAGGACACCGACGGCAAGGGCATCGACGCACTGCTGCGGCTGTGCAACTTCGCCGGCGCCGAAACCGAGTGCCTGGCCATCGCCTGGCTCATCGGCTGCCTCACACCGTCCGTCCCGGTCCCCGCCCCCTTCCTCACCGGCCCCCAGGGCGCGGGCAAGTCCACCGGCGGACGCATGCTCATCAGGATCATCGAGGGCATGACCGGGGACCTGCGCCGGGCACCGAAGGACGAGGAGAACCTGATCGCGGCCGTGGCAGCAGGGTGGGTCACTGCCCTGGACAACCTCTCCCACATGACCCCGGACCTGTCGGATGCGATGTGCTGCATCGTCACCGGCGCCGAGAACGTCAAACGCGCCCTGTTCACCGACGGGGACGTCTTCCGCGCCCGCTACCGCCGTCCCCTGCTCCTGACCGGCATCGACGTCGGCGTCATCCGCCCCGACCTCGCCGAACGGCTCCTGCCCCTGCGCCTGGAGCGGCCCCGGGTGCGGCGCACCGAAGCGGAGCTGTGGACGGAGTACGCGGAAGCCCTGCCCGTGATCCTCGGATCTCTGCTGGACCTCACGGTGAAGGTCCGCGCGGTCGAGGCGGAGACGCCGACCGACCTGCGGATGGCCGACTTCGCGCACCTGTGCGCGCAGCTCGACGCCGCCACCGGCCTCGGAGCACTCACCGCCTACCGGAGCAGTCTGGACGACCTCAACGACGACGTGATCGAGGGCGACCTGCTGGCGCAGACCGTCCTGCGGCACGCCGCCGACATCGAACCGGGCACGGCGCAGCGAATGACCTCCACGGAGTGGCTGCACTGCCTCACCCGCCTCTACACCGGCGAGGACTTCCGCCCCCTGCCCAAAGGCTGGCCGACCACCGGCAAGGTCCTCTCCGACCGCCTCAAGCGTCTCCAGCCCACCCTCGCGGCCCGGGGCGTCCTCATCGACACGGGCCGCACCAAAGAGGGCCGCTACCTCGAAATGACCCGCTCACCGGCCACACCGCCGCACGAGCAACAGGCGTTCTGACCGACACTGTCGCGGACCGTACAAGCAAGAGGAGCACCACCGGCCAGGCGTGCTCCTCTTGCTGTTCGGCGGCGGAGCCGCCCTGCGATGGTCGCGTCGCGAAGCGGCTCCCTCTTCACGCCCTGAGCCGCACCACACCACCACAGACGCCCTCTCTTTTCCTAAGTAGAGGAACGCTGCGTCACCTGCGTCACCAAAGACCGAAAGACGGCCCATGACCTGCGCTGACAGGGGTGACGCAGAGCCGGAAGGCTGCGTCACCCCTGCGTCACCTGCGTCACCCGTGACGGACAGCCCGCGTCACCGGTGACGCACCCACGCCGCTCTGCGTCACCCGAAAACCGCAGCTCAGACAGCATGGATGACGCAGGTGACGCGGTGACGCAGAAATCCGCACCTCGGACAGACGAAGGCTCCAGAGAGGTCCCCCACTCCGTTCGCAGGCCACCCCAGAGGAGTCACCACATGAACTCCCCCCTGCCCACAAGTCACCAGGCCCTGACCGTCCCCGAAGTCATGAGCGCGCTCCGGATGAGCCGTTTCAAGGTCTACGACCTCATCCGCTCCGGCGCCCTGCCCAGCTACACCGAGGGCCGATCCCGGCGCATTCCCGCCGAAGCGCTCCGCACGTACATCCAGACCAAGCTCCAGGAGGCTGCCTGATGGCCAAGCGCCGCGCCAATGGCGAAGGCACCATCACCAAGCGCAAGGATGGCCGCTACCACGCTGCCGCCTACGTCTACCGTCCCGACGGGACGCGGGTGCGCAAGTTCGTCTACGGCAAGACCCGCGAGGAGGTGAGCGGGAAGCTCACCGAGATGCAGGAGAAGACGCGGCACGGCATTCCCGCCGCCACCTCGGCGATGCCCTTCGGGGACTACCTGACGTACTGGCTGGCCGTCATCGCACCGACACGACTCAAGCCCGCGACACTCAACAGCTACGAGGGGCTTTCCCGCCTCTACATCAGTCCGGCGCTGGGCAGGAAGCGACTCAACCGGCTGTCCCCCACAGACATCCGGCTGTTCCTCGCCGAGTTCAAGTCCGGCTGCCTCTGCTGTCTGCGTGGTGCCGACGCGGCCCGCGCCGAGGAGGAGCGCACGTGCTGCGCCGTGGGCCGCTGCTGCAAGCGTCGGCCGTCTGCGCGCACGGTCCAGTACGTGCATGCCGTCCTGCGGTCCGCTCTACAGCAGGCGGTCCGGGAGGAACTGATCGCCCGGAACGTCGCCCGGATCGTGGAGACTCCTACCGTCGAGCGCCAGGAGGTTCGCCCCCTGGACGCTGGCGAGGTGCGGCTACTCCTCAGAACGGCCCGCTCCCACCGGCTGTACGCCCTGTGGCTGCTGCTCGTCTCCACCGGTCTGCGCCGGGGGGAAGTTCTGGGACTGACCTGGTCGGACATCGACCTTGCCACCGGACAGCTACGGGTCCGGCGCAACCTCCAGCGCATCAAACGGGAGCTGATCTTCGGCACGCCGAAAACCGCACGGTCCATCCGCACGGTCTCGCTCCCGAAGCGCTGCGTGGATGCGCTCAGAGCCCACCAGGAGCGGCAGGCGCAGGAGCGGAAGGTGGCCGGCGAGAAGTGGAAGCCGCTCCCCGAGCAGCCGAGCGGACTCGTCTTCACGACCGCCACCGGTCGACCGACGGACCCCCGCAGCCTGAACCGGATGCTCACCATCCTGTGCCGTGACGCCAAGGTCCGACGGGTGCGCGTCCACGACCTCCGGCACACGTGCGCATCGCTGTTGCTCGCGCAGGGCGTCGACGCCCGCACGATCATGGAGACACTGGGGCACAGCACGATCACCATGACCCTGGACACCTACGCACACGTCATGCACACGACGCTGCAGGCCGCCGCCGACCGCATGGACGAGGCGCTGGGAGGGGAGGAGGCGACGCCGGACGAGGACGGACCGGGCCCCGAAACGGCGGTGTGATTCCTTTAGCAGAAGACGTTGATGTCACCCGCTGATGTCAAAGGCCCCTTGGGATGATCCCAAGGGGCCTTTGACCTGTGCGCGCTCGGCAGGATTCGAACCTGCAACCTTCTGATCCGTAGTCAGATGCTCTATCCGTTAAGCTACGAGCGCTTGGCTTCCCGGCTGTTTTCTTGCCGGTCGGCGTTGCGGGAACAACATTACATGACCTCCGCCCAGAGGTGAAATCCATTCGGTCAACACTGCCTGACCTGCGGTGATGCCCGACAGAAGGCACTCGCGGACCCTGGCCGCCGGCCCCCGGCGGACCTCTGGCGCCCCTCGGCGAACCCCTGGAACGGAGGAAGCCCCGGCCGTGCGGGCCGGGGCTTCGGTGATCATGATGATCGAAGCGGAGGCTGAGGGATTTGAACCCTCGATGGGCTTTAAGGCCCAAACCGCATTAGCAGTGCGGCGCCATAGACCAGACTAGGCGAAGCCTCCCCACGCGCCGCGTCACCGCGACGTGTGTGTGCTGATGATGGCACAGCCCGGGGGCTGTCTCCAATCGCAGCCTACGTTACCCGGCTGGCGGGTCCCCCGGCAAAGGGCTTTGCCCCTGGTGGCGGCACCGGTGGTGCGGCGGGCGGGTGGAGGTGCGCAACGGCGTGCGCGGTGGCGCGTTGGAAGGGGCAGGGAAGAACCCGCAGCCGCGCGGGTCCGCCCGCACCACACCTTCCGGGAGCCGCCATGCCGCGCCGCCGTACCGCCGCAGTCCTCGCCGGGGCCGCCGTACTCGCCACCGTGCTGACCCCCGCGTCCGCCCCCGCCGCCGTAGCCGCCTCCGCGCGCCCCTGGCCCGTGCCCATGCCCGAGCCCATGCCCGAGCCCGTCATGCCGGCCGCCCGGCAGGACCAGCTCACCATCACCGTCTCCACCTCCCCGGAGGGCGTAGCGGCACCGCACACGGCACCGCGGGGAGTACGCGGGGGCGGGGCGCCGACCCGGCGGACGCACACCCTCGACTGCCACCCCGCGGGCGGCACCCACCCCGACGCCCCCGCCGCCTGCGACGCCCTCGACCGGGCCTCCCAGGGACCGCGCGACCCCTGGCAGCCCGTCCCCGCGGACGCGATGTGCGCCCAGATCCACGGCGGCCCGGCCACCGCCCGCATCACCGGGGTGTGGCGCGGGCAGCGGGTGGACGCCTCGTTCCGGCGTACGGACGGCTGCGAGATCGCCCGCTGGAACGCCCTCGTGCCCGCCCTCCCCGGCCCTGGGGAACTGGGAGAGTGACGGACCTCATACGCCGGCCCGGCCCCGGGCCGGCGTTCTCCCCACCCTCCCCACGCATCCGCCGTCGCTTCCGCCACCGCTGGCCGTAGACTTCCCCTCTAGTGGCATGCGCGGGAGAGCGGCGCACCGGTCCGGTTCCGGCCCGGTCCCGGCACCGGTCCCGGTTCACCAGTCCCGGCCCGGTCCCGGCACCGCCACTGTGCACCAGCTGGTCAGCAGGGAGGATGCGTCGTCGTGAGCAGCAGGCCATCCCGAGGCGCTGCTCGCCTCGCAGCCATACTCGACGCACTGCCGGACGCGTTGCTCCTCGTGAACTGCAACGGCACGGTCGTCAACGCCAACAGCATCGCCCTGGAGGTCTTCGAGTCCCCGGGCACGGCCCTGGTCGGGCGCGGACTGCTCGACCTGCTCCCGGACTTCGACTCCAAGCTCATCCCCGGCTCGATGCGCCGCCCCGACGACGCCCCCCAGCCCCGCACCAAGCCGACGCGGATGGTGGCCCGGCGCACCGACGGGACCCAGTTCATGGTCGAGGTGACCAGCGCCAACCTGGAGGACGGGCGCACCCCCTACGAGTCGTCCTTCGAGGCCGCCTTCGCCGACCACGGCAACAGCTACACCGGCGACGAGCTGCTCATGCTCGTCGTCCGCGACCTCACCGGCACCGTCGACACCGAGGCCGAGCTGGCCCGGCAGCAGCGCCAGACCGAGATGATCCTGCGCGCCGCGGCCGAGGGCGTGGTGGGCGTGGACACCGAGGGCCGGGTCGTCCTGGTCAACCCGGCCGCCGCGCAGATCCTCGGCTACCGGGCCGGCGAGCTGGGCGGGCAGAAGCTCCACCCGCTCGTCCACCACTCGCGTCCCGACGGCAGCCAGCTCCCGTGGGAGGAGACGCCGCTCGCCGACAGCCTGCGCTCCGGGCGCAAGCACCGGGTGCGCGGTCAGGTGCTGTGGACCAAGGACGGGCGCGCGGTGCCGGTCGACATGACGACCGCGCCGGTGCGCGACGGCGACCAGCTCGTCGGCGCGGTGCTCGCCTTCACCGACCGCACCGCCTACGACGCCCTCGCCGCACGCCACGAGCAGCTCCTGGCCGTGCTGGAGAGCGGGCTGCGCGGGCCGCTGGAGCAACTCCGCGGCGAACTGGGCGGACTGGCGGCCGATCCGGCCGGGCAGCTGTGGCCGGAGGCGAACCAGACGCTGCACTACCTGGCCGCCGGCTACGCGCGCATGACCACGCTCGTGGACAACGTGCTGGGCTACCAGCGGCTGGACGCGGGCGCCGAGCGGCTCGCGCGCGAGACGGTGTCGCTGGACGAGGTGGTCTCGGCCGGCGTGGAGGGCGCGATCGAACTGATCGGGCCCGGACGCGCGCAGTTCGCGGTGCACGCCCCGCCGGTCGAGGTGGAGGTGGACCCGGTGCGGCTGGCACAGGCGCTGGCCCATCTGGTCGCGGACGTGGCCGGCGTGGACGCGACCGGCAACGCGCAGGGCCCCGCCTCCGGCGACTCGACGATCGTGGTCGCGGCGGCGCAGCGCGGGGACGTGGTGCGCATCGAGGTGCGCGGCCCGTACGGCGGCGGCAGCCCGGTGCACGAGCCGCTGGTGCGCGGGATCGTGCGGCGGCACGGCGGAGTGCTCCAGACCCACCAGGTGCCCGGGGCGGGAGGCGGCAGCGCCTACGTCCTGGAGGTGCCGGTCGGCTCCCCCGACCCGGCGAAGGCGGCGGCCCGGCGGAAGCAGGGCGCCCGGGAGCAGAGCACCGGGGAGCAGGACGCCCGGAAGGCGCGGGGCTCCCAGGACACGCAGGGCGCCCTGGACGCACACTCCACCCAGGGCGGGGGCGAGACGACGGTGATGCCCGTGCCGTCGCAGCCGGTGCGCGGCACGCCCGCCGCGCACGCGGCGGGTGCGGCGGAGGCCGCCGGCGGGGCGATCGCCCTGCCGCCCGGCCCGCAGGGCCGGGCGGAGAGCGCCGCGCCGGACGACGGCAGCGGCGCCGGGGCGGTCCCGCCCGGCGGCGGGCGCCGCCGGGCGCGGCGTGCGCTGGCCCAGGGCGGCGAGCGTACGGAGGACGCCGGGGACAGCGGCGAGCACTCGCTGCCGTCCGTACAGCCGGCCTCCGCGCAGCAGCCGTCCGCGAACGGCGCGGGCGCGTCCGCGCTCCCCCAACTCCCCCAGCAGAGCACCGGACGGCGTGCCCGCCGGGCCGCCGGGCCCGAGACGCCGGCTCCGGCCGCTCCCGCACAGGCGCCGGGGCGTACGGCGTTCGCGCTGCCCCCCGGCCCGACCCCGGCCGCGCACCCGGCCCCGGCTCCGCAGCCCGCGCAGCCCGCGCAGCCGCGGTTGCAGCCCGTGCAGCCACAACAGCCGGGGCAACCCCAGCCCGTACAGCCACAGCCCGTACAGCCTCAGCCCGCTCAGCAGCCAGAGGCCGCGGCCGTCCAGGAGGACCGGCCGACCGGCCGGCGCCGCCGCGTGCCGCCGCCCGAGGAGGCACCGCAGCAGGCTCCCGCCGCTGCCGAGCCGCATGCCTCCGGGCCCGAGCAGCACGCCCCCGCCGTTCAGCACGCCCAGCACTCCGGGCACACCCGGCACCCCGAACACGGCGGCACCGAGGGCGCGGGCGGTGCGGAGCAGCACGCCCAGGCCGACCTCACCGTGGTCGCGGCCAGCCCCATCCTGGGCGGCTCGGTGCCGCCCGAGGCGGCGCCCCGGCAGCGTGCGCTGCCGATGCCGGGCAGCGAGACGGCGCCGTCGGAGCAGACCTCCGGCGTCAGCGTGCGCACCCTCGGCCAGGGCGTGCCCTTCGCCCGGCAGACGGGCGAGCAGCACACCGGCCAGCACGCGGTCCAGCCGCCCGCACCGCAGGTGCCCGCCGCACCCCCCGCGCCTGCCGCGCCTCCCGCACCGCCTGCGCCGCAGCCCCCGGCCCAGGCACCCGTACCGCCCGCGCCCGGTCCCGCGCCCACCCCCACCTCCACGCCCGCGCAGACCAGCGCCGGGCCGGGGCGCCGCCGCAAGCTCGCGGCCCCGCCGGCGGAGAAGGAGCGCGCCGCCGAGGCGGCCGCCGCCGCCGTCACCGCACCGCCGCAGGCTCAGCCCCAGTACCCGTCGGCCCAGCAGTCCCTGGGCGGGCGGGAGTTCGCGATCGGCGCGCCCGAGGCCGGGGCCGAGGGGCCGGAACACCTGGACGGTCCGGGCGGCGCCGTGGAGGTCACCGGCGGCAGCGGTCAGGTGCCGCCGCCGGCCGACGACGAACTGCCGCCCGAGCCCCTGGACAACCCCCGGCGGCTGCTGGTGTGGCCCGAGCCGGACGTCTCCACCCAGCAGGCGCTGACCGACCGCGGCTACCGCCCCGTCATCGTCCACTCCCGCGAGGAGGTGGACGCCCAGATCGCGGCGTACCCGGCGGCCCTCTTCGTGGACCCGCTGACCGGCCCCATCACCCGCACCGCCCTGCAGTCGCTGCGCCAGGCGGCCGTCGCCGCCGAGGTGCCGGTACTGGTGACGGCCGGGCTGGGGCTGGCCTCGCGCGAGGCGGCGTACGGCGCGGACCCGGCCGTACTCCTCAAGGCCCTCGCGCCGCGCGACAGCGAGCAGCACCCGCCGCGGGTACTGCTGGTGGAGGAGCACGCGGCCATCGCGGAGGCCATGGCCGCGACGCTGGGGCGGCGCGGCATGCAGACCGCGCACGCCCCCTCGGACGCGGAGGCGGTGCAGCTCGCGGCGCAGATCCGGCCGAACCTGGTGGTGATGGACCTGATGCAGGTGCGCCGCCGCCGCGCCGGGATCATCGACTGGCTGCGGGTGAACGGCATGCTCAACCGCACGCCGTTCGTCGTCTACACCTCCGCCTCCATCGACCACGCGGAGCTGCCCGGCCTGGCGTCCGGCGAGACGGTCCTCTTCCTCGCGGAGAGGTCCACGAGTCCGGAGGTGCAGTCGCGCATCGTGGACCTGCTGGCGAAGATAGGCACCAACTAGGCGCCGGCCGGGTGTACCCCGCCATGAGGCCGGTCGCGGCCGGCTGACCGGCGGCCCGCGCACCGGTGGGCCCGCGCACCGGCGGGCCGCGTTCTACCGCCAGGTCGCGGTGCCGGGGTCGATGCCGTGGGCCCGCGCACTGGCGTCGACGATGCGGCGGAACCATGCGGCGAGGCCGGGGCGGATGCCGTCGTAGTGGGCGGCGAACCCCGGATCGGCCTCGTACATGCGGCCGAGACAGACCTGCATCCGCCTGGTGAGGGGGAAGTACGCGGCGAAGACCTCGCGGTGCCGCTCGACGAGCCGGTTCGCCTCCGGACTGCCGGGTGCGACGCCGGCGTCCATCGCATCCCCGAGGGCGCGCTCCAGGCCGGCGACGGCGTCGGCGACGGCCTGCCACTCCTCAGGGCCGCGGGAGGCCGAGCGTTCGGCGTACTGCCGCCACTGCTCCGTGCCCCCGTAACGCTCACGGGCCTGGGCCGGCCACTCCGGGTTCCACCGGGGGCCGAAGATCGCGGCCTGCTGCTCGGCGGTGAGCAGCGGGCCGCGATCGTGGGCGTCGATCATCCGGTCCAGCCCGGCGCCGAGCTGCCGGAGGCGGTCGATCCGCTCGGTGATCCGGGCGCGCTGCTCGCGCAGCGTGCCGGGGACGTCCGCGGCCGAGTCGTCCAGGACGGCCCGGATCGCGTCCAGGCCGAGGCCGAGTTCGCGGTAGACGACGATGCTGTGCAGGCGTTCCAGGTCACCGGCGGTGTAGAGCCGGTATCCGGCGGCCGTGCGCAGCGACGGCCGCGCCAGGCCGACCTCGTCCCAGTGGTGCAGCGCACGGACCGTCACGCCCAGCCGCGCCGAGACCTGGCCGACGGTCAGACCGCCGGCTTCAGCGGCGTCGGCGTCGGCGTCGGTGTCGGCGGCATCAGGCATGCTCCCCATTGTCGCCGCGGCCGTCGCCCGGCGGGGTGATACCGACGGCTTCAAGGTTCCGTGCCTCCTGACTGTCCGGATCGAAGGGCTTCGCCGCGGTGAGGACGATCCGTGCGTTCTCGGGGGTGGTCACCGTCACATCGCGGGTGTTCCAGGGGGTGTCCCGCGGACCGTCGACCGAGTCCGGGCGCAGCGCACGGCAGGACTCGACCAGGGAGTCGACCTGGCCGAGCACGCACGCGAAGCTGAGGCTCACCGCCGACGGCTGCTGCGGAACGCTTTCCGCCGGTACGAGGAGCACGTCCTGGAACGCCCACCGGCGCAGATGCACGACCCTGCCGGGGATGCCGAACAGCTCAATGAACCCGAGCCCGCGGACCCAGAAGTCCACCGACGCCGCCAGGTCGTCCGTGGGTATCGTCGCGAACGCGGGCATCCCGTAGATGCCGCGGAACGGCTCCGGCGGAACCGCGTCCGGGCCGGGAACGGGCACGGGACTCATCTCGAACGCGTTGTAGTAGTCGCTCATGCGCCCCACCCTCCGGCCTCACGCGGCGTGAGGGTCAAGCCGGGCCCGTGAAATCCCGCCCCGATCCCGGCAGGGGCTCCCGGAGCCGTACGCACCGCACGCGGCGGCGGCCCGGACGGGAGTCCCGTCCGGGCCGCCGCAACCCGTGCGACCCGTGCGCGGTCAGAGCTGGGTGACGTCCAGCTCCCCCTGCGCGTACTGCGCCCGGATCACCTTCTTGTCGAACTTGCCCACGCTCGTCTTCGGCACCGCCGGGATCACCGCCCACCGCTCGGGAAGCTGCCAGCGGGCGACCTTGCCGGCGAGGAACTCGCGCAGTTCCTCGTACGACACATCGCCGGCGCCCTCCTTGAGGACGACCGTGGCCAGCGGGCGCTCGCCCCACTTCTCGTCGGGCACGGCCACGACGGCGGCCTCGGCGACGGCCGGGTGGCCCATGAGCTGGTTCTCCAGCTCCACCGAGGAGATCCACTCGCCGCCGGACTTGATGACGTCCTTGGCGCGGTCGGTCAGCGTCAGGTAGCCGTCGGGGGTGACCACGCCGACGTCGCCGGTGCGCAGCCAGCCGTCGGGGCTGAACTTGTCCTCGGGGCGCAGGGGTTCGGCGTCCGCGCCCCCGTAGTACGCCCCGGCGATCCAGGGGCCGCGCACCTCCAGCTCACCGGCGGACTCGCCGTCCCACGGCATCTCGCTGCCGTCCGGGCCGATCAGCCGCGCCTCGACGGAGGCCGGGAAGCGGCCCTGGCTGATGCGGTACGGCCACGCCTCCTCCTCGTCGAGCCCGGCCGGCGGGTGGGCGACGGTGCCCAGCGGGGAGGTCTCGGTCATGCCCCAGGCGTGGGTGACCGTGACCCCGTACTTCTCGCCGAACTCCCGCATCAGGGAGGGCGGGCAGGCCGAACCGCCGATGGTGACGTTCTTCAGGGAGGAGATGTCGCGCGGGTTGGCGGCCAGCTCCGCCAGCAGCCCCTGCCAGATGGTGGGCACGGCCGCCGAGTGGGTGGGCTTCTCGGCCTCGATCATCGCGGCGAGCGGGGCCGGCTGGAGGAAGCGGTCGGGCATCAGCAGGTTGACGCCGCTCATGAAGACCGCGTGCGGCAGGCCCCAGGCGTTGACGTGGAACATCGGCACCACGGGCAGGGTGGTGTCGGCGTCGGTCAGACCCATCGACTCGCCCATGTTGACCTGCATGGAGTGCAGGTAGATGGAGCGGTGGGAGTAGACGACGCCCTTGGGGTCGCCGGTGGTGCCGGAGGTGTAGCACATGGCCGCGGCCTCGCGCTCGTCCAGCTCGGGCCAGTCGTACGAGGTCGGCCGGCCCTCGATCAGTGCCTCGTACTCGTGGACGGCCGGGCGGCAGCCCTCCAGTACGGAGGTGTCGCCGGGGCCGACGACCACGATGTGCTCGATCGGCTCCAGCTTGGGCAGCAGCGGCGCGATCAGCGGCAGCAGCGAGCCGTTGACCAGGACGACCTTGTCGGCCGCGTGGTTGACGATCCACGCGAGCTGCTCGGCGGGCAGCCGGAGGTTGAGGGTGTGCAGGACCGAGCCCATGGACGGGATGGCGAAGTACGCCTCGACGTGCTCGGCGTTGTTCCACATCAGGGTCGCCACGCGGTCGCCCGGGGCCACGCCGAGCTCGTCGCGCAGGGCGTGGGCGAGCTGGGCGGAGCGGGCGCCGACCTCGGCGAAGGTCCTGCGGTGCGGTTCGCCTTCCCCGGTCCAGGTCGTGATCCGCGACTTTCCGTGCACCGTGGTTCCGTGTCGCAGAATGCGCGAGACGGTCAGCGGTACGTCTTGCATCGTGCTCAGCACCGGGGCCTCCCGTGAACGAGATATACGTGCGCCGCCACGAGCGGGCGGCGCTGTCGTTGCCCGGAAGCCTGCCACCGACCGGTCGGTATGTCACTAGGCCGGACCCGGATATGTCGCCGTCTTTCCACCCCCCGCGCCGCCGGCCGCTCCTCCCCGGACCGGCTAGGCGGCGACCGCCGTCTCCTCCCGGAGATCCCCCGCGCCCCTCAGCTCCCTGAGGTCACCTCCGCCTCTCCCGGCACTCACCCGTGCCCCTCGGACCCCTCTCGCCCCCCGCGTCTCCTTCACGCCCTGCACTCTCCCCTCCGTCCCGCCGCCCGACACGTCCGCCGCACCGCCCGGCACGGCCGCCCCGCCGCCCGGCATCTCCGTCCCGCCCAGCACGTCCGCCAGGAGCCGCGGGTCCTCGCGGAGCTTGGCCAGCGCCCGCGACACCGCGCTCTTGACCGTGCCGACCGAGACCCCGAGCACCGCGGCGGTCTGCGCCTCGCTCTGGTCCTCGTAATAGCGCAGGACGACCATGGCCCGTTGCCGCTCCGGGAGTGCCAGCACCGCCCGCCACACCGCGTCGCGCACGGCCTGCCGCTCGGCGGGGTCGGGGCCGGGCACCGGCTCGGGCTCCGGCAGCTCCTCGCAGGAGTACTCGTCCACCCGGCGCTTGCGCCACTGCGAGGTGCGCGTGTTCACCAGCGCGCGGCGCACGTAGCCGTCGAGCGCGCGCTGGTCCTCGATGCGCTCCCACGCCAGATAGGTCTTGGTCAGCGCGGTCTGGAGCAGGTCCTCTGCGTCGCTCGGGTTGGAGGTGAGCGAGCGCGCCGTGCGCAGCAGCACCGGCCCGCGGGCCCGTACGTACGAGGTGAAGGTCAGCGGCGTCACGGTCGCGGCCGCCCCATGCGTGGTCATGGCCCAACGCTAGGAGCCGCGTCCCCCGTCCCGGATCGGCCACAGGTCCCGATGCCGGGTCCCTCTCAGGGTGGAGGCGGGACGCCTCCTCCACCCCCGGGAGGGGGAGAAGCCCCCGTGCCGCCTCGGGGTCGCGTACCGCCTCGGGGTCGCGTACGGCCTCGGGGGCGCCCCGGTGATCGTCCGAGCCGCACGACAGCAGAGCGGCCGCACCGAGTGCGGCCGCTCTGCCCCATCCCTTCTCCCGGGACACCGGCCGGTTCCCCGCCCGGCCGGCGCCCGTCGGCTCATCCGAGCCCGTGAAGCGCGTGCACCACCACGGCCCCGAACCGGGTGATGCGGGTACGTGCCATGTTCTGTCCTTCCGGAGCGTGTGCCTGAGGTTGTCGCAGCGACGTCGCGAGATCAGACTGCCCGCCGAAAACCCGGCGAACCACCCGCAACGCCTCATCCACTCGCAAGAATGACGACGTGTCGATAAACCTCCCATGCAACCGCATAACCCCTTCCCACCCGTCCGCAGCAGGGCGGGCGCCAACGGCACGCCTCCCGCACGCCCGTACGCGCCCCCGCCGCACAGCACCCGCGCCGCCGCTGCGCGCCCAGAATCGGGAGCCAAGCGCCCCCACCGGCCAACAGTGGAACGGCACGGCCTCCGGGGGGCGTCGTCCCTCCGAGGGCGCACGACGAGCGCGTCCCGGAGGGGGAGACCACACATGGACACGAGCGGATTCGCGGGGTGGGTAGAGCGGTTCGAGGACGAGCGCGAGCGCAGACGCGTCCAGGGCGACCCCGACTGGGAGCGGGGCGCCGTCCTCCACCCGGCCGTGAGGAGCAGCGTCCAGCGCTTCCAGGTGGGCGAGGACGGCGACGGCTCCAACCTGATCGCCAAGGCGGACCGGGCCGGGGACCCCGACTACGCGCGGGCGGTGCGGCTGTTCGTCGCCGAGGAGCAGAACCACGCCCGCCTGCTCGCCCACCTGCTGGCCGCGGGCGGCGCACCGGTGCTGAACGGCCACTGGAGCGACAGGGCCTTCGTACGGCTGCGGCGCCTGATGGGGCTGCGCGTGGAACTGCTGGTGCTGATGGTCGCGGAGGTAGTGGCGCTGCGCTACTACCGCGCCCTGCGCGACGGCGCCGGCGACCCGCTCGCCTCGGACGTGGCGGGCCGCATCCTGGCCGACGAGCAGCGCCACGTACCGTTCCACTGCGAGCGCCTGCACGCCTCCCTCGCCCGGCTGCCCCGCCCGCTGCGCCGACCGGTGATGAGCCTGTGGCGGCTCCTGCTCCTCGCCGCGTCCCTCGTCGTCGCCGCCGACCACGGCCCGGCGCTGCGCCGACTCGGCCTCGGGCGTCGGCGCTTCGTCGCGGACGTCATGGCCTCCTCCCGCACGGTGGTCTCCGCGGTACTGGCCCCGCGTACGGCCGCCCGTTCGGGCACACGGCCGGGCACCCGATCGGACACGGCCTGACGCCGAGCATCGGCCGCAGACCGCCCGGCGACCGTCAGTTCAGCGACTTCTCGATGGCCTCGAAGATGTCCGCGTCGGTCTCCTTCTGCCAGTCGGGCAGGTCGGTCCAGTCGGCCACGTATCCCGGCTTCGGGTCCTCGAAGTGCTTGAACATCTGGGCGATCCAGCACGTGGCGACGTAGCGGCCCTTCTGCTCCCGGGTGAGTCGCGAGGCGTGCCCGCCGCTGAGTTCGAGAAACTGCCGCACCTGCTCGTAGACGGCCCCGGCTGCCTCGCGCTCCCACTGCGGGGTCTCCTCCCAGGGCGTCACATAGCCGGGCTTCGGCTCGCCGGGGAAGTGCTCGCGAACGCCTGCGATCCAGGACTCGCGGAACAGCCTCGCGCCCTCGACCTGGGTCATACCTGCCCCTTCCGTCACGCCGTGCCCTGTGGCACGTTCTTCCCCTTCACAGCCGCCACCTGCCGGGCCCGCTCGTCGAGTTCACGAACCGCGCGCAACTTCCGGCGGGGCGCGATGCGGCGGCGCATGGTCTCGAAGTGCTCGTCCCCCCGCGCCGTGGACAGCATCGCGTAGTCGTCGAGGAACGCGTGCCAGGTGGCGCAGGCCTCCTCTACGTGCCCGTACTCGAACTGCCGCTGCGCCAGCACCGCGTTCGCGTGGAGGCGCCCCTGCCGCTCCTGCGCGGGCTTCGCCCGGAGCGCGGCCTTCAGCGCCGCGATGGACCCCGGCAGGTCCCGCGTCTCGTACAGGACGTGCGCGACGTGGAACTGGTAGGCGGAGGTGTCGTAGCCACCGATCGACTCCCGTCGCGAGTCCGCCTTCGACAGGGCCGTCTCCGCCTCCCCGAGCCGCTGGAACGCCTGCCGTCTGTCGCCCACCATGGAAGCGGCGTGCGCCTGCTGGCCCCGGAGGAAGGCCACCAGGCGCGGCCCCGCCTTGGGCGCCGCCTCGGCCGCCGAGTCGGCCAGCTCCAGCGCCTTCCTGCCGTACCGCAGGTTCGAGGCCTGCAGGCTCATGCCGCGCAGCGTCCGGCAGTACGTCACATGGTCGCCGGCCTCGCGGGCGAGGTTCAGCGCCTGTAGGTAGTACTTCTGCCCGAGCCCGTGCTGACGCTCGTACATGGCCATCCAGCCCGCGAGGTACGTCAGGTCGGACGTGGCGGAAAGCAGGTCCTTGCGGACGGCCTCCGTCGCCGATGCCCGCAGATACGGTGCGACGGTGTTGACCAGGAAGGCGGCGGCCATGGGCCGTGCGTGACCGCCGCCCAGCTCGTCGAGGATGTCGGCGATGCGATCGGTCATGGTCCGCACGGTCGCCACCTCGCCCTCGCCGATACGGGTCGTCGGCCGGGTGGGACGCGCGCGTTCCTCCGCGTGTGCCTGATCCGAGAACAGGGGGACGGCGAGCGTGGCGGAGTACAGCCCTGCGGTGAGCACACCGCGGCGACTCGGTTCCATGTCGGTCCTTCCGAGATCCAGGAGAGATTCGGCGGTGTCTCCGCTTTCCGCGTCCTTCTGATTCCTCGGTCGCCGAAAGCCCGCTTCCGCGTACGTCACAGGCCTTCCGAGCCTGCGCCCCAGAACCTCAAGGACGACGGGCCTGACCTGCTCCCTCGGTTGCGTTCCGCGAAGCCAGTGGGAGACCGCCGACTGGTCGTACTTCAGCGTCAGGCCGACCTCGGCGCCCGCGCGGTTCACGGCGTGAGCGAACTGCGTCCCGGACCATCGCGCCTGTTCGAGCAGGTTTTCAAGCCCCGAGTTGCGACCGCCGTGGGATGCCTCGGCCACGCCGACCCCCCGCATGTTCATGGGTTTCATGGTCCTGCCTCCCTTCAACCGTACCCGGACAGGCACCCCGCGCAGTTGGCTGTGCACAGAACGCGATCGGTTTCGGCCTTCCGTCCGCCGGGCGATGCGGCGCGCACGGGAAGGAGCGAGGGAGCTTGGAGAACATGGCCACGGACGAGCCCGCCAAGGGCGACGCGCTCTACGACGAGATCCGCAAGACCGTGGGCGAGTTCCAGGACAGGGACGCCGCGTACTACCTCCTGCGCCCCATCGGCGGAGGCCGCGAGTGGGCGGCCATGCCCGAGGTGCTGCGCCCGGCCACGCAGGCCGAGTTGCTGAGCGCCCGTGTGAAGGCCGCCAACCGCGCCGGCCGGATGCCGTGACACGGGCCGCCACCTGGATGCGCTTCTGGTGCGAGCTGTCGGCGAGCGCCCCCGGCCGGCCGTCCCGGATCGTGCTCGGCCTGCACCTGGCCCCCACCCCGCGCCTCGCGGTGCGGTGGATGCGCGGGCAGGCGGAACGCGTCGCCAGGGCGCTCGACCCCGGCCCCGACACCCCGTGGCTGCCCCCGGCCTGCCTGCGTCCCGTCCGGGCGAGGGGCGTCCCCGACCCCGGCTCGGCCATACGGGAGTGGGCGCGCGCCGAGGCGGAGCGGGAGAACGCCCTGGAGGTGCTGCGGGAGGGCTGGTCCTACACCGTCGCGGTCCACGACGAGACGGCCCACTACCGCCTGACGGCCTGGCCGCTGGTGCTGCCGCCCGCCGGAGAACTGCGGGTGTACCGGCGCACCCACGCGGCCGCATAGGTCGCCCCACGGACTCCGCCCCGGCCGCGTCCCGCAGGACGGCCGTGACCGGGGCGGAACTCCCCGGCCTCCACCAAGCCGGGGCTGCCAGTGCAAGTGCGCACCAGTCATCCGATCAAGGGAGATCGCACGATGAGCACAGCAACCGAACCGAAGGTCACCATCCGTGACCCGCGGATCATCCTCAACGCGCTGGAGACGCACGTCCCCCACCTCGTCGCCGATGTCGGCGTGACCGACCTGTGGGAGCGAGAGATCGCGCTTCTCCTGCGCGACGGCGTGGCCGTCCGCAGCCTGGCCGAGCGCATCCTCGGCCAGGGCATCGCCTACCTGATCACCGCCATGGAGAACCCCGGCGTGGACATGGGCGTCGGCAAGACCGTGGACATCGGCGTCCACCAGCTCATCCTCGACACCCCGCTGTACTTCGCTCTCTGCGACGCCTACAACGGAGGTCACTACAAGCACCACGCGCCGCTGGTAGAGCGCCGCCGGGACGGCACGGTCATGCGCACGGCCGAGCTGATCCGCGCGAACGGTTTCGAGGTGGACGACGAGCTGTGGGCCGTGGACGCCTCCGACTGCTCGCCCTGCGACAACAAGGTGCCGGACAGCCACTGATGCCTACCGCGCACCAGTAGAGTGCCCGTCCCCGCCCGCATACCCCGGGGCGGGGACGGGTGCCAACTACACCACCAAGGAACCGAGTTGCCCGTACAACACGACATCGCGGCCGAGCGCGACCTCTGGGACGCCTACGCGAGCAGCACCCGCAATGATTTGACCGGTGCCGAGCCCGTCTTCAATTGGACGCAGTACCAGGGCCACGGGCCGGGGACCGAAATCCTCGGGAACCCGGCCAGTGTGCTGGAGATCGGCTGCGGCACCGGCCGGGCGCTCGCCCACCTCGCTCAGCGGGGCGTCAAGGCGAAGGGCGTGGACCTCTCACCCGTCATGGTCGGGAACACCACGAAGCGGTGGGGGCCGCTGGGGGTGGAGTTCGTGTGCGCGGAGGTGCTGGAGTTCCTGGCCCACGACCGGGCGACCTACGACGCGGTGTACTCGGTCTTCGGCGCCGCCTGGTTCACCGACCCCTCCCGCCTCTTCCCGCTGGTCGCCGCCCGGCTGAACCCGGGCGGCGTCTTCGCCTTCTCCCACCCGCCCGCCATCCCCGGCGCCTACGGCCCGCAGGGCATGTACAAGGGCGGCTTCGCCGGCCCGGCCATGTTCACCTACCGCTACAGCTACAAGCCGCAGGTGTGGACGCGCTTCCTGACCCGCGCCGGCTTCCGCGACGCCGAGGTCCGCATCCTCGACGCCCCCACCCCGGGCCACATCGGCACCCTCCTCGCCACCGCCGTCAAGCCCTGACCGCACGCTCCCCGTCAGCGGAGGAGCGCCCTACGGCAGAGGCCCCAGAAACCAACCCGCTCCGCGACCACCGCACGGGCCGACCCTCTCTGGCCGCTGTCCCGACTGTCGGTCCCTGGTGCTAAAACACGCGCATGACGTACAGATTCACGGCGCGGGTCGCCTGCGGGCTGGATGACCCCAACGAAGACGACTGCATGATGGCGGGCGTGGCCGAGTCGAACGACGAGGACGCGTTCTCCCTGCTGTTCATGTGCGACTTCGACGAGCCTGATGCGCAGGAAGTGTCCCTGGGCATGGATACGCATTGCCTCGTCACGCCCGACCAGGGCACCGCCTACGGCTGTGTACGCGAAGTGGAGCTGAGCGGCGACGTACTGCGGGTGACCTTGGACCCCGCGTCCTTGGAAGATCTCGATCTGACCGACCCCATCATCGAGGCCCTGCTCCGCGCACCGGCAGCGGACGTGGCGCGCATGCGCGAAGTCTTGCCACGCATCCTGGCGTACGGACGCCCAGACGCCCGCCCAAACCTGATCACGATGTAGCGGATACAGCACCGCAATCGGCTGACCGTCGCCTTACAAGTTCGATCACCCCGCTACCGCAATCGGCAGCGTCCGGGATGCACAGGCCACGGGCGGCTACTCAAAGCCATCGCCGTCTGCTGGCGTTGATGTCAATGACTGATGTCAGCCGCAGAGAAGCGGCCGGGTGTAGATGGCGGCCCAAGCTCGGGCATGGCCCGTACTGGAAGGTTCCGCCGATCATCGCAGGGGCCAACAATGCGTGATACTCCAGCTCCTCAAGTCACTCATCTACTGGCATAATCATGAATGCGTCGTCAAAGTTTTCGCCACCGTGGTGCTTATCGTAGGCAACGAGCCCGTGTCCATAAACACCGGTCCACAAGCCTCCATGCAGCGAAATATTATGGTCAGGTACGCGGACGCCATCAGAAGAAATCTCCATGCGCAGCCCTCGATGCATGAATATGCCACGCTGAAGATTCAATAGACGCGGAGGGCCAAAACCTACCCGAGCTTGAATCTTCCTCTCTCCTTCCCTGATCGTTAAAGCTCGCCCAACAAACTCAACGTCCCAGCTTGCCGTCTTGTAGGTGAGCTCGTTCTCGGTGATCAAAACCAGAGGAGACCCTTGCGCGTCATAGAGCTTCAAGGTGACCAGTAGATTTCCCTCCTCAAGCCTCAACCCCAAGAGAGTTTCAGAATTAACGTTGATCAGACTGCAGGCACCTTCTGAGTTGAGCCTCTGGGTGAATTTAAGTGATCCCAGAATCACCTCGAAGCTATCTCCGAAATAATGCAATGCGTGAACAGGGGATGATTCGCGCGAGCGATTAAAGGGCGTCGCATTGGCCTGCCTCACTTTCCCTACCGGGAGCAGTTTCTTCGTCTTCTCCTCGTGATGACTAGCGCAGAGCAGGGTCAAGTTTTCAGCATCGTGGGCACCGCCAAGCGCCCAATCGTGCATATGGTCATACTGATAGATCGGGGAGCCGCACAGTACACACCCGAACCCGCATCGCCTTCTGACTTCTCGCTTAACGTCCTCCGCAATCGACGGCCGTTCAGCCACCTGTACCCTCCTCTACTCCTTACATGGTGTCCGGTCCATGGTCTCTTACCTCGCGGCTCCCGGTCCGGCAGATGGAGAAATAGGGAGAGGTCGACGGAGCGGCTTTGGGCGGGAGCTGCCTTGAGGCGAGAGATCGGGGCCCGTAAGCTTGCAGCGACTCGGGCGGTCTGTGGACCTGCCCGCTAATGCCCGATGTGGGCCCCGATCTTCGAGGCTCGCCCCAAGGTGGCTGCCTAAGAGCGTGTCCTATGTGGTGAGGCGGATCAGTCGCTTGTAGCAGCAGAGGGCTGCGGCCAGGCCGAGGAAGGCCAGGTAGTTGCGGGGATGGCGTTCGTAGCGAATGGTGAGACGGCGGTAGCCGGCCAGCCAGGCGATGGTGCGCTCGATGACCCATCTGCGGCGCCCCAACCGCTCACTGGATTCGACGCCCTTGCGGGCGATTCGCACTCCGATGTGTTTGCCCCATAGCCATTCCCGCAGGTGGGGGACGTCGTAGGCCTTGTCCGCATGGAGACGCTGGGGCTTGAAGTGGCGACCGCGGTGAGGGTCGTGTCTCGTTTGGTGACCGGTCACCATCGGCTTCAGCGCGAGGCTGTCGTGGGTGTTGGCGGCCGAGAGGCCAACGAGGAGGGGCAGCCCTCCTGCATCGGACAGGATGTGCATCTTGGAACCCGGCTTGCCCCGGTCCACGGGGCTCGGACCTGCAAGTTCGCCCCCTTTTTCGCCCGCACGTGGGCGGAGTCGAGCACCACACGGGTCACGTCGATCAGCCCGGCGTCGTCGAGTCGATGGAGCACGGCCTCGTGCAGGCGGCCCCAGACGCCGGCCCGGGACCAGATCAGGAAGCGGCGGTGGGCGGTGGACTTGGAGATGCCGAAGCACGGCGGCAGTGCCCGCCAGGCGCAGCCGGACACCAGGACGTAGACGATCGCGGCGAACACCGCCTCATCAGGGGTGTTCTGGGTCCCGCCGCCCTGCGGCCGCGCCCTCGCCGGCGGAATCAGCGGCTCGGCGAGCTCCCATAGCCCGTCCGGAACGATCCATCCCCACCGGTTACTCCCCATGCCCGGCCCAACGAGCCGACCGCCACATAGGACACGCTCTTAGGCAGCCACCTTGGGGCGAGCCTCGAAGATCGGGGCCCACATCGGGCTATTGCGGGCAGGCCAGGAGCCAGCCCGATTCGCGGCCAGCGTACGGGCCCCGATCTCTCGCCCCAAGGCAGCTCCCGCCCAAAGCCGCTCCACCGACCTACTGCTGCCCCCTGCGCTCCATCTGGGCTCGGCCTTTCTCCAAGGCAGGCGCGTTGTCCCCTCGGAGCCGGGCACGCCACTTCCACCGAGCAACCAACACCGTGACCGGATGGCCAATCAAGATCAACAACCCGACTGTCAGTGCCCAGGCACCTCGGGTGGCCTGTTCGACCACCCAGTCAGGCCCAAAGTCCGTGAGAAGCAGACCAGCTCCTAGAAGGACCGTGCCCACGGTACTAAGCGTCAGTCCAGCCCAGAAGAACGATGCGCGGAAGCTGGCTCCCTTCCAGCCGTACGAAATCTTTGCCTGCATCCTCGGCCCATCCAAGACCCGCAGCCTTAGGTGACCTTGCCTCCGCATCCGGCGGTACCGAGCAATCCTGTCCGCTTCTACTGCGGTCATGCGCCCTCTACGCCGACGTCTTCCCACCCACGCTCCCGCCACCCGACATCGCCTGCCGCTTACGAAAGTAGCCGACCGCTAACCCACAGGTCAGATGGTCAGCCGATGCAAGGGGCCAAGGCCAGCGAGCTACGGCGTTCTTCGGCTTCTGCCCGGAGCCAAGTGTGCCCCGTGCCCCTCCCGTGCCCCATCGAGCGGGGAACCACGGGGAATGGCGGTCACCGACAGTCAGCGGGCACGGCGACGGCCCCCGACCGTGTGCGCCGGTCAGGGGCCGTGGAAGTGCGGAGGCTGTGGGATTTGAACCCACGGTGGTGTCGCCACCACGACGGTTTTCAAGACCGTTCCCTTAGGCCGCTCGGGCAAGCCTCCCCACGCCGCGCCGTGCGGTACGGCGTGGGGGACAGCCTAGCCGGTTCGTCAGTCGCCCTCGCGTGAACCCAGGGTCAGTTCGGCCTCGTTCTCCCTGCCGCCGCGGGTGTAGGTGATCGAGACCTTCTCACCCGGTTCATGGGCCCAGATCTCGCTGATCAGGGTGGGGCCGCTGTCGATCGAGACGCCGTCGAGCTCGGTGATCACGTCGCCCGGCTTCAGGCCCGCCTTGTCGGCCGGGCCGCCCGGGGTGACGGGCTCGCTGCCGTCGTCGGTGTCCTCGATGATGCGGGCGCCGTTGCCCTGGGCGCGCAGGTCGACCTGGACGCCGATGACCGGGTAGACGGGCTCGCCGGTCTCGATCAGGGCCTTGCCCACGCGCTGGGCCTGGTTGATCGGGATGGCGAAGCCGAGGCCGATGCTGCCGGGCGAGCCCTGGCCGAGGCCGCCGCCGGCCGACTGGATGGCGGAGTTGATGCCGATGACCGCGCCCTCGGCGTTGAGCAGGGGGCCGCCGGAGTTGCCGGGGTTGATGGAGGCGTCGGTCTGGAGGGCGCTCATGTAGGAGGCCTTGGAGCCCTGGCCGTCGCTGGAGGCGACGGGGCGGTTCTTGGCGCTGACGATGCCGGTGGTGACCGTGCCGGACAGGCCGTACGGGGCGCCGATGGCGATGGTGGCGTCGCCGACCTGGACCTTGTCGGAGTTGCCGAGCGGCAGCGGGGTGAGCTCGGCGCCGCCGGCGTTCTTCAGCTTGATGACCGCCACGTCGTAGCCCTGGGCCCGGCCGACGACCTCGGCGTCGTACTTGCGGCCGTCGGAGAAGGTGGCGGTCAGCTCGCCGCCGTCGGCCGCGCTGGCCACCACGTGGTTGTTGGTCATGATGTGGCCCTGCTGGTCGTAGACGAAGCCGGTGCCGGTGCCGCTCTCGCCGCCGCCCTCGGCCTGGATCGTCACGACGCTGGGCAGGGCCTTGGCCGCGATGCCGGCGACGGAGTCGGGGGCGCGGTCGACCCGGTCGAGGCTGCCGTCGGCCGAGATGGTCGTCGAGCCGCGGTCCGTGCGGTCGGCGGCCCAGTAGCCGACGCCCGTGCCGACGCCGCCCGCGAGGAGGGCCGCCGCCGCGACGGCGGCGACCAGGCCGCCGAAGCGGCGCTTCTTCCCGCCCTCGGGGGCCGGCGGGGAGGCGGGCGGAGCGCCCCAGGGGGAGGCCGGCCCGCCGCCGGGGGTGCCGGGTGCGCCGGGTGCTCCCGGGGCGGGCTGCGGGGTGCCGTAGGCGTCGTAGCCGCCGCCCGGTGCGCCCCACTGCCCGGCGGAGGGGTGGGGGGCGGGGGAGGCGTACGCGGCGGGGGGCTGCTGCTGCGCGGCGGAGGGGTCCTGCGGGGTGTGGTGGCCCTGCGGAGGTTGCGGGGCGGGGTGGCTCTGCGCAGCGGGGTCCTGCGCGGTGGGGGGCGCGGGCTGGGCGGCCTGCTGTGCCGTCGGCTCGGGGCCTTCCGCCTCGACCTTCCGCAGGAGGGTCGTCGACTCGTCCCTCGGCGCCGCTTCGGGAGCGGGCGCGGGCGCCGGGGCCGGTGCCTGGAGGTCGTAGTCCTCCGGCGGGTTGTCGGTCGGTGTCCTGGGCGCGGCGGCGCCGTTCGCGGCGGACCGGTCGGCCGGCGGGTGCGGCACGGGGGCGTCGGCCGCGTGCTCTCCGGCGGCGCCCTCGTTCTCGGTGCTCACAGCTCTCTCCTCAGGTACACGACAGTCGCACGTCTTTCCGGGGACGGCGTGCGTATTCAGGTGTATGGCGTCAAGCTTCTCCCACCGCACGTCAGACCGGCGTAAGCGCACCCGTCCGGACGGACGCCCGGGCCGCCGCGCACGGGGCGGGGTGGCACCATAACGCGGTGAGCCCTGATCAGCCCCAGGGGTCGCCCGGATCCCGGCGCCCCATCTCAGTCGTCGCCCACCGCGGGGCCTCCGAGGACGCCCCCGAGCACACCCTGGCCGCGTACCGCAGGGCCGTCGAGGACGGCGCCGACGCGCTGGAGTGCGATGTGCGGCTCACCGCCGACGGGCACCTGGTCTGCGTCCACGACCGCCGCGTCAACCGTACCTCCAACGGACGCGGCGCCGTCTCCTCGCTGGAGCTGGCCGAACTGGCCGAGCTGGACTTCGGCTCCTGGAAGGGCCGGCTCGGCGACGAGGAGTCGCCCGAGACCGAGAGCCGCGAGCACACCTCCGTCCTCACCCTGGAGCGGCTGCTGCGCCTGGTGGAGGAGCAGGCCGCCGCGGGGCGCCGGGTGGAGCTGGCCATCGAGACCAAGCACCCCACCCGCTGGGCGGGGCAGGTGGAGGAGGAGCTGCTGCGGGTGCTGGCCCGCCACGACCCGGCCATCCCCGTGCGCGTGATGAGCTTCTCGGCGCGCTCCCTGCACCGGATACGGGCCGCGGCGCCGTGGATCCCCACCGTCTACCTGATGCAGTTCCTGCTGCCGCGCCACCGCGACGGCAGGCTGCCGCCGGGCGTGGGGATCGCCGGGCCGAGCATCCGGATCCTGCGCAACCACCCCGAGTACGTGGCGTGGGCGCACCGCGAGGGCCACCGGGTGCACGTGTGGACGGTGGACGATCCGGCCGACGTGGAGCTGTGCGCGCTGCTCGGCGTGGACGCCATCATCACCAACCGGCCCCGGCGCGTACTGGAACAGCTCGACGAGATGTTCCGGGACTGAGCCGGCCGGACCCCGCGGGCGGGCCGGTCGGCGCACTACGGCGCACTCGGTCCCGCCGGTGGTGAACAGGCGGTGAGGGCTGCGTCACGGTACCGGGTCAGGCGGTTTCCGCCTTCGGGCGAAAGGGCATCCATCACGTGGCGTGGGGCGAACAAGGAGGTCTCGGGGGTGGCGTTGGTGGTTGCACAGGAGGCGCCGACGTCGTCGACGATGGCCGTACCCCACGGTCCGGCGGGCGTGGGTGCGGCGAGGCGCCGGATGCGCGAGGAACTCCTCGACTCCGGTACGCCCGAAGCCGTCGTGGACGACGCGGTTCTCATTCTTTCCGAACTTCTCAGCAACGCGTACCGGCACGCCAGGCCGATCGGCGTGAGCGACTGCGTACGCGCGGCCTGGGGCCGCACCGCCGACGGCGGGGTGAGCGTCTCCGTCACCGACGGCGGGGGCCCGACCAGGCCCCGGCCGTCCAACCCGTCGGTGACGGCGCGGGGCGGCAGGGGGCTGTCGATCATCACCTCCCTCGCCCGCGACTGGGGCGTGCGCGACGACCGGGGCGGCCGCGGGCACGGCCGCGGCCACGGCCACGGCGGAGTGACGGTGTGGGCGGTGGTGGCTCCGTCCGAGAAGGACGCGTTCGCCTCCTCGATGCGCTTCGACCTGTCGGAGCTCGAGGGCCTGGAGGACTTCTGACGTAGCCGTTCCGGGTGGTCTCTCCCGCGTACGCGTGCCGTCCCGGCCCCAAGGGCTAGGCTCGCGCCGACAGCGTCCGTACGACCGGGAGACCCCACCCCATGGCCAAGAAGCGCCGACCCCAGACCAAGGCCGCCAAACCGCAGCTCGCCGACGGTGAGATCCCCGTCGTCGGCGCCCGCGAGCCCTGCCCCTGCGGATCCGGCCGCCGCTACAAGGCCTGCCACGGGCGCGCCGCCGCGCAGGCGGTGACCGAGCTGGTGCGCCGCCCGTTCGAGGGACTGCCCGGGGAGTGCGACTGGGTGGCGCTGCGCGAGCTGGTGCCCGCCGCGACGGTGCCGCTGAAGCTGAGGGAGGGCCTGCCCGAGGACGTCCCCTCCGTGACGCTGGCCACCGTCCTGCCGATGGCCTGGCCCGCGCTGCGCCGCGACAACGGGGCCGTGCTGCTGGGCGTGCAGAACGACACCCCCTCCGGCGACATCAGCCGCGATCTGGCCGACGTGCTGCGGCGGGCCCTGACGGCGAAGCCGGGCACTCCGGTGGCCGCCGAGCGCATCCCCGCCGACGCCCCGCGCCTGCAGGACCTGCTGGACCTCGACGCGCCCTTCGTGCCCGAGGTGCACAGCGGCTTCGAGTTCTGGGTGGAGGACGCCGGCAACCAGAGCCCGGAGGTCGCCGCCTCGCTGGAGCGCGCCAACTCCGCCGCCCTGCCCACCGCCCGGCTGGAGGGCGTGGAGGCCGCGTACTGGTGCGAGACCCCGGAGAAGAACCACCTGCGCTGGGTCATGCCGCACCCGGAGGAGCGGCTGCTGGACGCGCTCGCCCGGCTGCACGCGGCGGGGGCGTCGTCGCTGGGCGAGGGCACGCGGCTGGTCGGTTCCTTCCGGGCGCACGGCCTGATGGTCCCGGTGTGGGATCTGCCGAGCGCGATGGGCGCGCAGGAGTGCGAGAAGCCGGCCGCGGCCTTCGCGGAACGGCTAGCCGAGGCGCTGGAGGCCACCGATCCGCTCACCGCGGAGGAGCGCCGGGCGCGCAGTGGATTCACAAATCGCCAGATCACTCTCAACTGACAGACGAATTCCGGCGAGTACGGAGAGAAAAAGGCAAGTGATTCCCGTCACAACGGGACGTACCCGCAGGTAGATCGGCGGCCGGAAGAGGTCGGTGGAATTTGCGAACGGGCCGTTACTTGTTACGGTTCTTTCAGCCCGGTCGCTGGTGCATCCCCCGTCGCCAGCGACCGGGTCTTTTCATGTCCGCACTTCCGCATATGGGTTCGGCGCGTGCGGACGGCCACTCAACTCCCCTATTTCCACATGGGGCCGGTGCCCCGGTCGCCATCGCCGCCTCCGGCACCCCCGGCGCCGCCGCTTTCGCCGCCGGTTTCACTGCCGGTGCGCAGCAGCAGCCCCTCCCCGTCCGGTGACGCGATCTCCGCCACCGCCGTGTACGGCCGGCCCTCCGGGGACGGGGGCGAGGGCGGTGACGTCCGCTCCGCGCGCCGGCGCGGGGTGTCGCACACGCCCGCCCGGCCGTCCGCGGGCAGTTCGCAGGGCGCGGTGACCGCGCGTCCGCCGGGGCCGAGCAGGCTCAGGGCGCCGTACAGCGCCTCGCCCGTGGTGTTCCGGTGGTACATCCGCCCCCAGACGGCGCCGCCCCGCGTCAGGACGCAGGTCTGCGCCCGTACGCCCTGCGGGGACACGCCCCGGGGGCCGCAGACGGCGGAGGTCTCCGGCAGGTCCGCGCCGGACGGGCCGGACGGGCCGGACGGGCCGGACGCTCCGGGGGAGGGGAGTCCGTGCGGGAAGAGGAGCGGGGAGCGGTCGGTCCCGGGCGCCGGCTGTGGACGCGGCTCCCCCGAGGCGCCGGCTGTGGAGACGGCGGTGGCGACGGCCGTACGCCCGTCGCCCGGACGCGGCTCGCCCGGCCCGGCGGTCGCGGCGGCGAGCGGCAGGGCCGCCGCGAGCGCGATCCCGGCGGCGAGCGCGGTCACACGGAGGTCCGGGCGCTGCTGCGGCTCGGGCATGGCTGTCCACCTGCAACTCGCTGGAGGGAAGGGGGTCTTCGGCAGCCCGAACATATCGGCACGGAGAAGGCGCCCGGCGGACGGAACGCCTGTTTCCCCCCAACTCCGGCGCACCGCCACCCGTAAGAGTGGACCGGGCAGGGGCCGGGCCTGCGGGCCCCTGCCCGCCGCCGACCGCCCGCCGTACGTCGGTGCGCCGCCCTTCAGTACGCCAGCCGGCTGCCCGTTTCCGGGACGGCCGCGCTCGCCCGCACCAGCACGTCCACCAGTGGCTCCATCCTCGGCAGCCACGGCACACCGCCCCCGCGCAGGGTGCCGCGGGCGCCGACGCCCAGCGCGATCGGCGGGCGCTCCCAGCGCAGTTGCCCCGCGCCGGTGCGCGACGGCGGCAGGGCGACGTAGCCGCCCTCGCTGTGGAACCGCAGCGAACTGGGCACCCAGTCCTGGGCGTGGAGCAGCTCGCCCAGCTCCTCCAGGCCGTACGGCGCCACCAGCAGCGTGCAGCGGGTCGGGCTCGCGATCACCGGGCCGGTGCGCAGCCCGAGCCGGTCGAACTCCTCCAGCGCCCGGGCGCCCGCGGCAGCCGGGAGGCTCAGCGCGCAGGGGGCGCGGCCGCCGGTGGCCAGCAGGACCGGCGCGTCGGGGCGGTTGGTCCACCACCAGCGCACCATGCGCTCGTCGGTGGTCGCCGCCGGCAGTTCGGGGTCGAAGGGGTGGGCGCCGGGCACCACGCAGTCGGGCCGGGGACAGGAGCAGCGCCCCCGCGGCTGCCCCGACTGGCGTGCGGTCAGGCGCCTGGACTCCCGCGGCGCCACACCGGGCAGCACGGGCCACCCCCACCGTGTCGCGCAGACGAGCGCCGCGTCGCGCAGCGCCCAGCGGGTCATGCGTCGCCTTCCGAGGATCTCGCGCATCAGCGCTCGTTCCTTTCCGTAACGCCATGGATCGACAAGTACATCGACAAGGACTCAGCAGGACCGAAAGGCCGATCACGGTCTTCCGGTCCCTTACACCTGTACACCTGTGGATCTCGTGTGACCGCACCCGGACCACCGGGCAGTACGTCACCGTGCTGCTCTCCGCGGCCGTGGCCGGGGCGTTCTCGGACCGAGCGCGGAACGCGGCGCGACGGCACGATCCGGACGACGCTCGTGCTCGCCCGTACCGCCCGGTGGGCCTCTGCCTGCCGTGCTCCGGTCCTCTCGGCGCGTACGGCGACACGCCTCGTTCCCACTGCGTGGGACGCACGGGCCCCTCGCCGGGTTCCGGCGGAGCCCGGCCGCTGCCCGTCCGCCCGATCCCTCGTGCCGTAGGTAACCGTGTACCCACGTCAATCGTGATGACGCGCTGCCGTACCGAGGGCCAGTCGACCGCGCGCCGCCCGGCACAGGGTACGTTTTCGGCCAAGCTTGTGGCCACCCCTGTGATGCCTCCGGACCTTCCGGGACACCCGGCGGGCCCGGCCCCGAAACCGGTCGGCGGGTACGTCCGCGGCCTGCCGGGGTGATGCTGGACACCCGTTATCAGGGCGTGTACACCTGAAGACATTGATAGCGGAGCAGCACGACATGGGGGTTTGCGATGCTATTGACGACGCCGGCCCGCACTGAGGGCAGCCGCCCATGAGCGCCCAGCAGCCGCCGAAACTGGCCGGAACCGAATCGACTTCGACTCTCCCCCAGCACACTGTTCCGTCCGCGGCGGCCGCGCCCCACCGGCAGCCCGCCCCCTCCCCCCGGCACCCGGCCGTCGACGACCCCGCCCTCGCACGGCCCGTCGAGCGGCTCGCGGCCGTCCAGGACCGCCTCGCCGGGTGGATCTCCGACCTCACCACCCTCCACGACCTCACCGAACGCCTGGTGCGCACCGACACCCTGGAGGACGCGGTGCACGAGGCGCTGCGTGCCGGAGCCGCCCTCGTGGGCGCCCGGCGCGGACTGATCGCCCTGGAGCCGGCCGACGGGCTCGGCCCCGACACCACCGTCGGACTCGGTCTGGGGGCGGCGGATCTCGGCCACATCGAGACCGTCCCGCGCGACTCGGCCTCCTACGCGCGCCTCCTCGGCGGCCTCCCCGGGGCCGGCGCCGGAGGCGCCGAGAACGCCCAGAACTCCAAAGACGCCCAGAACGCCGAGGACCCCGAGGACACGGACGGCACCGAGGGTGCGGGCACCGGCGGCCCCCGGGGCCTCCGGGAGATCACCCACCCCCACATCGCCCGGGACGAGGACCTCGACCCGCGCCACCGCGAGGTCGCCGCCCGCCTCGGCTACGCCGCCAGCCACGCCGTCCAGCTGACCGCGCGGAGCACCGGGCGGGTGGGCGCCGCCGTCTGGCTGTACGACGAGCCCGCGCGGCCCACCGAGCGCCAGCGCCATCTGCTCGGCCTGTACGTGCGGCACGCCGCCGAGCACATCGCCCGCCAGGTGGACCTCGCCCGCGCCCGCTCCGCGGTGGAGACCGTGCGCGAGGGGCTGCTGCCCGCCCGGCTGCCGCGGGTGCCGGGGGTGCGGCTGGCGGTACGGCACCGCACCGGGCCGCGCGGCGGCGGCGACTGGTACGACGCGCTGCCGCTGCCCGAGGGGGCGCTGGGGCTGTGCGTGGGCGGGGTCACCGGATCCGGCCCGGACGCGCTGGCCGCGATGGGGCGGCTGCGGGCCTCGATGCGGGCGTACGCGGTGATGGAGGGCGAGGACCCGGTCGCGGTCCTGTCCGACCTGGAGCTGCTGCTGCGGCTGACCGAGCCGGCCCGGTCGGCGACCGCGCTGTTCGGGTACGCCGAACGCCCCCCGTCCGCCGCGGGAGGCCGGGAGGAGGGCACCAGGGTCGTGCTGGCCGGGGCCGGTCACTGCCCGCCGCTGATCGTCGGGCCGGAGCGCACGGAGGTCGTCGAGACCGCGCTCTCCGCGCCGCTGGGCATGCTCACCTGCTGGGAGGCGCCCAGCGTCGAGGTGGACCTGGCGCCCGGGGAAACGCTCCTGTTCTACAGCGACGGCCTGCTGCACCGCACCGGCGAGCCGCTGGAGCGCGCCTTCGCCCGGCTCCGGGCCGCGGCCGTCGCCGCCGCCCCGGCCGTACGCGCCGATCCCGACGCGCTGCTGGACCACCTGCTGCGCTCGGTGCTGCCCGGCGAGCGGGGCGGTGCGGACGGTGGCGGGGACGACGGGGACCCCCGGGCTGGCGGGACCGCCGGGGCCGCCGGGGCCGCCGGGGCCGCCGAGGACATCGTGCTGCTGGCCGCCCGCTTCTGAGCCCCTTCCGGATCCTGCTCGAAGACCTGCCCGAGGGTCTGCCCGAAGGTCTGCCCATGGGCCCGTCCAAAGGCACTGTCCACAGGCCCCGGCCGCTCCGAGCAGGCCGGACCTACGATGGGAGGCGGCCCTCACCCGGCCCACACCACCACCAGGAGGAGGCAGCGACGTGGCTGACCAGCAGACGCCGGAGACCCCGGACGAGGCGGCCGTAGAGCCCGAGCCCGAGGGCGAGCCGATCAAGCAGCGGAAGAACGGCCTGTACCCGGGCGTCTCCGACGAGCTCGCCGAGAACATGAAGACCGGCTGGGCCGACACCGAACTGCGCGACCTCGAACCCGTCCCGCAGGCCCCGCACACCGCCGAGCGGCGCGCGCGGCTCTCCGCCCGCTTCCCCGGCGAGCGCCTGGTGATCCCCGCGGGCAACCTCAAGACCCGCTCGAACGACACCGACTACCCCTTCCGCGCCTCCGTCGAGTACGCCTACCTCACCGGCGACCAGACCGAGGACGGCGTCCTGGTCATGGAGCCGAGGGCGGACGGCGGCCACGACAGCGTGCTGTACCTGCTGCCCCGCTCCGACCGCGAGAACGGCGAGTTCTGGCTGGACGGCCAGGGCGAGCTGTGGGTGGGCCGCCGCAACAGCCTCACCGAGGCCGCGAAGCTCTACGGCATGCCCTGCGAGGACGTGCGCACCGTCGCCGGCGTGCTGCGCGAGGCCTCCGGCGACGTACGCGTGGTGCGCGGTCACGACGCGGGCGTCGAGGCCGCCCTCGCCGACAAGACCACCGCCGAGCGTGACGAGGCGCTGAGGGTCTTCCTCTCCGAGATGCGCCTGGTCAAGGACGACTTCGAGATCGGCGAGCTGCAGAAGGCCGTGGACTCGACCGTGCGCGGCTTCGAGGACGTCGTCCGCGTGCTGGACAAGGCGCAGGCCACCTCCGAGCGCTACATCGAGGGCACCTTCTTCCTGCGCGCCCGGGTGGAGGGCAACGACGTCGGCTACGGCTCGATCTGCGCCTCCGGACCGCACGCGACCACCCTGCACTGGGTGCGCAACGACGGCCCCGTCCGCTCCGGCGATCTGCTGCTGCTGGACGCGGGTGTGGAGACCCACACCCTCTACACCGCCGACGTCACCCGCACCATGCCCGTCGACGGCCGCTTCACCGACCTCCAGCGGAAGATCTACGACGCCGTGTACGACGCGCAGGAGGCGGGCATCGCGGCGGTGAAGCCGGGCGCGAAGTACCTGGACTTCCACCAGGCCGCGCAGCGCGTGCTGGCGGAGCGGCTGGTGGAGTGGGGCCTGCTGGAGGGTCCGGTCGAGCGGGTGCTGGAGCTGGGCCTCCAGCGCCGCTGGACGCTGCACGGCACCGGCCACATGCTCGGCATGGACGTCCACGACTGCGCCGCGGCGCGCCGCGAGACGTACGCCGAGGGCACGCTGGAGCCGGGCATGTGCCTGACGGTGGAGCCGGGCCTGTACTTCCAGGAGGACGATCTGACGGTGCCCGAGGAGTACCGGGGCATCGGCGTGCGCATCGAGGACGACATCCTCGTCACCGAGGACGGCAACCGGAACCTCTCCGCCGCGCTGCCGCGCCGCTCGGACGAGGTCGAGGCGTGGATGGCGCGCCTGCGGGGCTGACGTACGGCGTCCCCGCCGGGCCGGTACGGGCGTACCGGCCCGGCGGGGGCCGTCGAAGGGCCGGCGGGCCGGCGGGGGCTGCGGCCCGGGACCGGCCCGGAACCGGCTCAGGACCGGCCCGGAACCGGCTCAGGACCGGATCGGGGCGGGATCAGCCGAAGGCCGCCTCCTTCCAGTCGGTGAGCTCACGGGCCGCGGCGGACAGTTCCGCCTCCGAGACCTCGCCCGCGCCGGAGCCGACGACGAGCGCGACGTGCACCCCGTCGCCGCCGGTGGGCTCGATCAGCAGGCGGTTCGCCGTGGCCGAGCCCTCCTCCCGGTCCACGGAGACCGGGCCCGATCCGGGGCCGGAGTCGGGCAGGCCGCGCACCGACGCCACATCGCCGGCGACGACGGTGTCCGCGGGCCGGAAGGAGGCCGGCAGGTGCAGGGCGGTCGGCGCCCCGGCCGCGTCCGGCGAACCCCGCCATACCAGCACCCCGAACTGCCGGCCGCCCTCCAGCAGCCTGGCGACGTTGGGCAGTTGGGACGGCGGGCGCAGCCAGGTCTCCTCCCGGCCGCCGGCGTCCCCGCCCTCGCGGGCGTAGCCGGAGCGGGCCATGTCCTCGTAGGCGAAGGCGAGGGTGTCGCCGGACACGGCTGTGGGGTAGAGCCGGTCCAGGGCGCGGCGGTCGAGGCGGAGCCGCACGGTGCCGTCGTCGGCGGAGGTGACGACGGAGTGGTCCTCGTCGTTCCAGGCGTCGCCCTCGGTGAGGATCTTGTCCGGGTTCCCGTTCATCGCCTCGCGGTGCCGCCCGCTGTAGACGTCCCAGTGCCAGTGGGTGCCCGAGAGCACGTCCCCGGAGGCGGCGGGGTCCTTCCACCAGCCGGCGCCCCTGGTGCCGTGGTCCATGCCCTGGTACATCGCCCGCGTCATCCACGGGCCGCGGTCGCTGCCCCAGCCCGTCATCCGGTGGCCGAACTCCGAGACGAAGGGGGCCGTGGCCAGTTCGGCGGCGCGGTCGCGGATGCGGCCGGTCGCGGCGGCGTAGGCGCCGTCGCCGGCCGGGGTGGGGTCGACCGTCATACGGGCGCCGTCGTAGTAGTGGCTGTTGAAGACGTAGCGGGGGCCGAGGGGGCCGGTCCCGGTGAAGCCGCCCTGCTCCAGGAAGCCGGTGTTCCAGAACACCAGCGGCTCGGCGAACACCGGCTTGTCCCGCCAGCCCGCCTCGTCCATCGCGGCCCGGAAGCGCTGGTAGAAGGGGAGCAGGTGGTCCTTCTCCCAGCGCGCGCCGGTGGCCCCGTCCAGCCCGCCGTCGTAGGGCTCGTTGAAGGCGTCGAAGCCGGCGATCGCGCGGAAGGAGGACGGCGGCAGGACGCGGCGCAGATGGGTCATGGCGGCCTTCGCCTGGTGCAGGTAGGCGTCCTGGACGGCGACCTCGCCCGCCTCGGTGGTGATCGTGCGGTTGTGCCAGAAGTCGTACGCGGCCTGCCGCACCGCCTTGTTGGTGAGCATGTTCTGCCCCCACATCACGCACACGCCGCAGGACTCCCGGGGGTAGCCGCCGCCGTCCACGACCCACTTCGGCGCGCCGTCGCCGGTGTACCAGCTGCCCTGGTGGAACAGGTGCGAGGAGTACAGGTCCTGGTGGTAGTCGAGCAGGACGTGGAAGCCGCGGTCGGTGAACTGGCGGATCTGCGCGGCGGCCCGGTCGAGGTAGCCGGTGTCGATGCGGTCCGGCGCGGGCTGCACGCCCTCCCAGGTGATCAGGAAGCGGACGGCGTTGGCGCCGGTCAGGTCGCGCATCGCCTGTGCCGACCGGGCGGCGTCCGCGGTGCTGCGGAACGGCAGCAGGCCGTTCTCGTAGAGCTTGGTGCTGCCGGAGACGTTGAAGCCGCGCAGGGTGGTCTCCCGGCCGTGGGAGTCGCGGAAGACCCAGGTGCGACGCCCGTCGGCGCCGGTCTTCGGCGCCACGGACAGCCCTGGGGGCGCGGCGGAGGGCTCGGCGGAGGCGGCGTCCGCGGCGGGGGTGGCGGGCCCGGGGGCGGAGGGCTGCGCGGCCCGGGTGGGGGTGGTGGCGCCGGCCGCCAGCAGGCCGGCCGCCAGCAGGAGGGCCGCCGGTCCTCGCAGGGCTCGTAAGAGGCGCGTCGAGAGGGGGTGTCCCATGGGGGTTCCCTTCAGCCGTGGGGGGTTTCCGGCGGTAACGGTAGTACCGCACCGGAACGCCCGCCACGGTGCGCGGGCCCCGCCCTGCCGCGGAACGGGCGTGGGGCCCGGCCGCGGAACCGGCCGCGAGGTCTGCCCCGGAACCGGCCGCCGGTCCCGTCAGGAGGCCCTCAGCAGCGAGTCCTCCCGCCACTTGAGGAGCTTGTCGAAGCAGACCATGGCGCCGTCCCCCGGGCGGTTGCGGAAGTCGACGTGGTCGGCGAGGGCCTCGATCAGGAACAGGCCCCGGCCGTGCTCGTCGGTGTGGACCCCGTCGCGCGCCCCCTCGCGGAACCCGTCGCGGGCCGGACCCGCGCTTCTGGCGAACAGCGGCCCGAAGGCGGTCGCCGTGTCGAGGTCCGCCGTGCTGTTCGTACCGGTCCTGTCGGTGGCCGTGTCCTCGGCCGTGTCAGTGACCGTGTCAGTGACCGTGTCGGCGTTCGCGGCGCGGGACGCGCTGCGGTACCCGTCCACGAAGCCCGGTCCGTGATCGGTCACCTCGATGCGGCACATGTCGTCATCGATGTACGCCGTCACGTGGTACTCCCCGGCCCCCGCCGGCCCTCCGCTCCCGGGGCCGCCGTGCTCGACCGCGTTGGCGCAGGCCTCGGAGAGCGCGACCGACAGGTCGTAGGAGACGTCGGGGTCGACCCCCGCCGTCTCCATCGCCCCGAGCAGGAGCCGCCGGGCGAGCGGGACGCTCGCAGCCTCGCGCCGCAAGTGGAGGGACCACCAGATGCTCATGCTCAGCCTCCTGGCTGCGGCTCGACATACGCATACGTATTGCCCGGGGCGGCGGCGGTAAGCACGGCGGCGGCACGCTACCCCTCATTCGGCGGACCCGACGAGTTCCACAATGTACGGAAAATGTACGAGGTGATCCCCTCGTCCGGTTGTCAACCGCGTTGGGAGGGTGCCCCGTGTCGCGGCCGAAGGGGTGATGAGATGATGGCCCGGCCATGAGAGCCCCCGTCGCGCGTGCCGCCGCCGACCTGCGACTGCTGCGGGCCGCGGTGTTCGCCGCGGTCTGCGTCACGCTGTCCGCGGCCGGGCACGTGTTCGCCGCCGGGCAGGCCGTGTCGGCGTGGACGCTCCTGGCCGGCTTCGCGGCCGTGCTCGCCACCGCCGTGCCGCTGGCCGGACGCGAGCGCTCACTGCCGGGCATCGCGGCGCTGCTGGCCCTGGGGCAGATCGTGCTGCACTTCCTCTTCTCCTGCGGCCGGGCCGGGCGCACCACCCCGGCCCCGGCCGCCCTCGACCGGGGCGACGGCGGGGTGCTCGCGCTGGCCGGGCGGCTGCTGTGCAACGACCGGGCCGCCGCCGCCCTGAGCGAGGCCGAGGCCCGCCGCATCGTCGCCGATGCCGGGCTCTCCGGCGCCCTCCACGGCGGCCACACCGCCGCGGGCCACACCGCGGCGGGGCAGACCGCGGCGGGTGCCGCCGACACGGTGGCCGGCGCGGTGGCCGGCAGCGCGGCCGACTGCCTGCGGTACGCCGTGCACTCCGCCCTGTCGCTGCTCTCCGCCCCCATGCTGCTCGGCCATCTGCTGGCCGCGCTCGCCATGGGCTGGCTGCTGCGCCGCGGCGATGCCGCGCTGTGGCGGCTGGTGAGGCTGTCGGCCCACTTCGCGGACGGGCTCGGCGGCGGGCTCGGCGGGCCGCTCGTACGCGCCCTGCGCACCGCGCTGCGCTGCGTACGCGCCCTGCTGCGCGGACTGCTGCCCGAGGACGCCGTGCCGGTGCGCGCCCCGCGCGCGGACGCGGCCGGCGGCCCGGTGCCGCCCGCCTCCCTGCTGCCGTCGCACTCGGTGGTCAGGCGCGGGCCGCCCGCCGCCGGGGACCTCGTCCTCGCGGCCTGAAGCGCACCCTCCCCGCTCTCCCGAGTCACGGGTGGGGCGCGCGTACCGCCGCGCACCATGCCCTGGCTCGTCCGGCCGGGAGGCCCAACGCCTCCCCGACCCAGCGCGGTCGCGGCCGGAGAGCGCCCCCATGCCTCATGAGGAGTGTCCTTCAGCATGCAGTCCCAGACACCGTCCGCCGTGCCGTCCACGACACCGTCCACCGCTCGGTCCACCGCTCGGTCCACCGTGCCGTCCGTCCGCCGTCTCGCCGCGGCCGGCGCCGTCGCGGCCGCCCTCGCGCTCGCCGCCGCCGGTCCCGCCGCCGCCCACATCTCCGTCAACCCCGACGAGGCCGAGCAGGGCGGTTACACGACGATCGACGTCAAGGTCCCCAACGAGCGGGACAACGCCTCCACGGTCAAGGTGGAGCTCACCTTCCCCGCCGACCACCCGCTCGCCTCGGTGATGCCCCAGCCGGTGCCCGGCTGGGACGTGAAGGTGACGAAGACCAAGCCGGCCGAGCCCGTGGAGGCCCACGGCCGGAAGCTCACCGAGGTGCCCTCCAAGATCACCTGGACGGAGACCGGCGGCGGCATCGAGCCGGGCACCTTCCAGCAGTTCCCCGTCTCCGTCGGGAAGCTCCCCGAGGACACCGACCGGCTCGTCCTCAAGGCCGTCCAGACGTACAGCAACGACGAGGTCGTGCGCTGGATCGAGGAGCCGCCCGCCGAGGGGGGCGAGGAGCCGGAGCACCCGGCGCCCGTGCTGAACCTCGCCCCGCCCGCCGAGGGCGGGGACGGCCACGGCCACGGCGGCACCGAAGCCGGCGCCGAGTCCGATGCGGGCACCGACCGGGCCGGCGCCGGGACCACCGCCCGCAACGAGGCCGGCGGCGCGGCGGACACCTCCGACACCACCGCCCGCGTCCTCGCCGTCACCGGAATCGTCCTCGGAGCCGGCGGCGTCGCCTACGGAGTCCTGGCAGGACGCCGCCGCACCTCCTGACGCCCGGCCGCCCCCGGAAGGGGCCCGCCCGTCCCGGCGGACCCCTCCGGGCCCGCGGCCGCAGCCCACCACCGCAAGGAAGAAAGCATCCTCATGCACCACACTCCGCGCCGCCACCCCCGGCGCACCCGCCGCGCCCTCGGGCTCGCCCTCGCCACCGCGCTGCTCGCCGCGGGAACAGTTGCCTGCGGCGCCTCCGAGAGCTCCGGAGGCGCCGCGCTCTCCACGGAGGCCACCGACTCCGTGAAGCGCGGCACCGTCCTCGACACCCCCTTCGACAAGCCCGACCTCGTCCTCACCGACACCGGGGGCGAGACCTACGACCTGGTCGAGGAGACCAGGGGCCGCCCGACCCTGGTCTACTTCGGCTACACCCACTGCCCCGACGTGTGCCCCCTGACGATGAGCAACATCGCCGTCGCCAAGTCCAAGCTGCCCGAGGCCGAGCAGGAGAAGCTGCGGGTCGTCTTCGTCACCTCCGATCCCGAGCGCGACACACCCGAGTCGCTCGGCGAGTGGCTGCGCGCCCAGGACCCCGACTTCATCGGGCTCACCGGCGACTTCGAGAAGATCCAGGCCGGCGCCCGCGCCCTGGGCATCGGGCTGGAGCCGCCGGTGAAGGAGGAGGACGGCGACATCGTCTCCACCCACGGCACCCAGGTCCTGGCCTTCCTCCCGAAGGACGACAGGGCTCACGTGCTGTACACCTCGGACGTCCCCGTCGAGGTGTACGAGAAGGACCTGCCCGCCCTCGTCGAGGGGCGGCTGCCGTGAGCCGCGTGCGCGCCCGGCGCGCACGCGCCGCGGCCCTCGCCGCCGCGCTGCTCCTCGGCGCCGCCGCCTGCGGGGACGGCTCCGGCTCCGGCCCCGAGCTGACGGTCGAGGGCGCGTACGTGCCCGAGCCGGTGACCGCCGACACCGCCGGGGGGTTCCTCACCGTCCGCAACAGCGGCGACGCCGACGACGCGCTCACCGCGGTGAGCAGCGACATCTCCGACGACGTACAGATCCACGAGACCGTTGGGGGACGCATGCGCCAGGTGGATTCGCTGCCCGTGCCCGCGGGCGGCACCCTGGAACTGCGCCGCGGCGGCAGCCACCTGATGTTCATGGAACTCGACCGCAGGCCCGCCGAGGGCGAGAAGGTCTCGGTGGAACTGCGCTTCGAGAAGTCCGGCCCGATCACGGTCGAGGTTCCGGTCGAGGCGACCAACCACGTCCCCTGATCCCGCCCGCCCCGCTGCCCCCACCCGCCCGCCCCGCTGTCCCCCACCCGACCGCCTCCCGCGGTCCCGAGCAGTGAGGTAACCGCCGCCATGACCACCGCCGCACCCCGGTCCCGCCGGACCGTACGCGCCGCCCTGCCGGCCGTCGTACTCGCCGTGCTCGCGTCGCTCTGCCTCCTCGGCGGCGCGGGCACGGCCGGCGCACACGCCGCGCTGACCGCGAGCACTCCGGCGCGGGGGGCGGTGGTGGAGGAGGCGCCGAGCGAGGTGACGCTCACCTTCACCGAGGACGTCGCGGTGTCGGACGACTCCATCCGCGTCCTGGCACCGGACGGCGAGCGGGTGGACACCGGGGCCCCGAAGCGGCTCACGGGCGGGCAGGACTTCCGCTACGGGGTCGAGCTGCGGCGCGACGGCCTGCCCGAGGGTACGTACACCGTCGCCTGGAAGGCCGTCTCGGCCGACAGCCACCCCATCGCCGGCGGTTTCACCTTCTCCGTCGGCGCGCCCTCGGAGACCACCGTCGCCGTGCCCGGGCAGGAGGTGGGCGGCGGCCCGGTCGGCGCGCTCTACGGCGCCGCCCGCTGGACCGCCTACGCGGGCTTCCTGCTGCTCGCCGGCGGAGCGGCCTTCGTCCTGGTCTGCTGGCCCGGCGCCGCCCGGGTCCGCCCGGTGCAGCGCCTGGTGGTGGCCGGCTGGGTCGCGCTGACCGCCGCCACCATCGCGGCGCTGTTGCTGCGCGGCCCGTACACCGGCTCGGGCCGGCTCGGCGACGCCCTCGACGCGGACGGGATCCGGGCGGTCCTGGAGACCCGGCCGGGTACGGCACTGGTCTCCCGTCTGCTGCTGCTCGCGGTGGCGGCGCTGTTCGTCTCGCTGCTCTTCGGGGCGTACGCCCGGCGAGACGCCGCTGCCGACGGCGACGGCGACGGCAGCGGCGAGCAGACGCGGCGCGACCGGCGCGACCTGGTCGTCGGCCTGTCCGCCGGCGGCGCGGTCGTCGCCATCGGGCTCGCCGCGACCTGGGCGACGGCCGAGCACGCCTCGGCCGGCATCCAGACCGGCGTGGCGATCCCGGCCCACATCGTCCACCTGCTCGCCGCGGCCGGCTGGCTGGGCGGTCTGGCGGCCCTGCTCACCGCGTTGTGGCGGGGCCCCTCGGTCCCGCGCGAGGCGGTGGCCCGCTTCTCGCGGCTCGCCCTGGGCTGCGTGGCCGTGCTCGCAGCCACCGGCCTCTACCAGTCCTGGCGGCAGGTCGGCGGCTGGCCGGCGCTGACCTCCACCGCATACGGGTGGCTGCTGCTGGCCAAGGTCGCGCTGGTGGCGCTGATGATCGGTGCCGCCCGCGCCTCCCGCCGCCACACCGCGCGGCTGGCGGACGCGGCCGGGGAACCGGCGAAGGCCGCCCCCGGGCCGGTGACCGTCCCGGAGCCGGTGGCCGCCGCCGAACCGGCGCTCGTCACCGGACCGGGTCCGGACGTCACCCCCGAACGCGCCGCCCAGCTCGCCCGCCAGCGCGCCGCCGCCGACGCCGCACGCCGCAAACGGGAGCGCGACGCCGACCCCGTACGGGTCGGGCTGCGGCGTTCGGTGCTCGCCGAGGCGGCCGTCGCGGTCGCCGTCCTCACCGTGACCACCGTGCTCACCGGTACCGAGCCCGCCCGTACCGCCGAGGCCGCCGCCCGCGCTGGCACGGCCGCGACCGGGCAGCCGTCCGCGGACGGCGAGCCCGTCTCCCTGGTCTCGCCCTTCGACACCGGCGGTCCGGAGGGCAGGGGTTCCGTCCAGCTCGACATCGAACCCGGCCGCAGCGGCGACAACACCCTCCGCCTCCGCGTCACCGATCCCCGCGGACGGGCCCTGGACGTTCCCGAGGTGAAGGTCTCCTTCACCCTGGAAGCGCAGGACATCGGTCCGCTGGACGCCACCCTGGAGAAGTCCTCGGCGGGCCGCTGGACGGCCTCCGGCCTCCAGCTCCCCCTGCCCGGCACCTGGAAGGCGGCCGTGACCGTACGGACCTCCGACATCGACCAGACGACCGAGCGGATGACCTTCGACCTCCCCTGACCCCCTCACGATCCCGGCCCCTCACGACCCCGGCCCCCCAGCGGGCCGCGGCACCCTCGGCACACCATGGAGCAGAAGCAGAAGATGAAGAAGGACCAGCGTCCCGGCGACCCGTCCGGCCCCTCCCGCCGCCGTCTGCTCGGCGCCGCGGGCGCGGCCGGCGCCGCCGGGCTGGCGCTCGGCGCGGCGGGCGGCGCCCTGGGCGCGGCCGCCGCCACCGAGCCGCCCACCGCGCTGTCCACGGTCGGCAGCAGCCGCGTCCCCTTCCGCGGCGACCACCAGCCGGGCATCACCGAGCCGGCGCAGGCGCACGGGCACCTCCTCGCCCTCGACCTGGTACCGGGCGCCGGGCGGAAGGAGGCGGCCGCGCTGCTGCGCCGCTGGACGCGGACGGCCGAGGCGCTGATGGCGGGCGAGACGCCCGCCGCCCGGCTGCACGACACCGGCATCGCCCTGGACGCCGGACCCTCCTCCCTCACCGTCACCTTCGGCTTCGGCCGCACCTTCTTCGACCGCACGGGCCTGGCCGCGCGCCGCCCGTCCGCCCTCGCCCCGCTGCCCCCGTTCTCGGCCGACGAGCTGGACGCCGGGCGCTCCGACGGCGATCTGTGGGTGCAGATCGGCGCCGACGACGCCCTGGTCGCCTTCCACGCCCTGCGCGCCCTCCAGCGCGAGGCGGACGGCACCGCCCGGGTGCGCTGGCAGATGAACGGCTTCAACCGCTCCCCGGGCGCCACCGCCACCCCCCGCACCGCCCGCAACCTGATGGGCCAGATCGACGGCACCAACAACCCGAAGGAGACGGACGAGGACTTCCGGCAGCGCGTCTTCGTGCCCGCCGGCGGCGATCCGGAGTGGATGGCGGGCGGCTCGTACGCGGTGGTGCGGCGGATCCGGATGCTGCTGGACGACTGGGAGCGCGTCCCGCTCGACGGGCAGGAGAAGGTGATCGGCCGCCGCAAGTCCGACGGCGCCCCGCTGTCGGGCGGCTCCGAGACCACCCCTGTGGACCTGGACAAGCGGGACCGGGACGGCAACCCGGCCATCGCCGCCGACGCCCACGTACGGGTGACGGCGCCCGCCTCCAACGGCGGCGCGGCGATGCTGCGCCGCTCCTTCTCCTACCACGACGGCTTCCGCGACGACGGGGCGCCGGACGCCGGGCTGCTGTTCGTCGCCTGGCAGGCGGACCCGATGCGGGGCTTCGTGCCCGTGCAGCGCAAGCTCGACCGGGGAGACGCCCTGTCCCGCTTCATCCGGCACGAGGCGAGCGCGCTGTTCGCGGTGCCGGGCGGCGCGCGCAAGGGCGAGTACGTCGGCCAGCGCCTGTTCGAGGGCTGAGACCGGGGGCTGCCCGTCCCCCGGCCGGTCTACTGTGGACGGCATGTCACCCGCGAGCCGCTACACCTACCTGGGCCCCGAGGGCACCTTCACCGAAGCCGCGCTCCGCACCCTTCCGGAGGCGGCCACGCGCGAGCTGGTGCCGATGGTCTCGGTGCCCGCCGCGCTGGACGCCGTGCGCAACGGGGAGGCGGGCGGTTCCCTGGTGCCGATCGAGAACTCGGTGGAGGGCGGGGTCACCGCGACCCTGGACGAGCTGGCCACCGGCCGGCCGCTGATGATCTACCGCGAGGTGCTGCTGCCGATCGCCTTCGCGCTGCTGGTACGGCCGGGCACCGCGCTGGAGGCGGTCAAGACGGTGACCGGGCATCCGGTCGCCCAGCCGCAGGTGCGCCGCTGGCTGGCGGAGCACCTGCCCGACGCCCAGTGGGAGTCGGCGGCCTCCAACGCGGACGGCGCCCGGCTGGTCCAGGAGGGCCGGTACGACGCGGCGTTCGCGGGCGAGTTCGCGGCGGCGACGTACGGTCTGGAGCCGCTGGTGACCGGCATCCACGACGCGGAGAACGCCGCCACGCGCTTCGTGCTGGTCGGCCGGCCGGGGCGGCCCGCGGCGCGGACGGGCGCGGACAAGACCTCGTTGGTGCTGTGGCTCGGCGACGACCACCCGGGCGCGCTGCTGGAGCTGCTCCAGGAGTTCGCGGTGCGGGGCGTGAACCTGGTGCGGATCGAGTCGCGGCCGACGGGCGAGGGCATCGGCCGGTACTGCTTCTCGGTGGACGCCGAGGGGCACATCTCCGACCGGCGGGTGGGCGAGGCGCTGATGGGGCTGCGGCGGATCTGCCCGAAGGTGCGCTTCCTGGGGTCGTACCCGCGGGCGGGTGTGGAGCCGTCGCAGACCACACCGCTGCGGCGGGGGACGACGGACGACGAGTTCGCGGAGGCGGCGGACTGGCTGGCGCGCTGCGTCGACGGCCGCGCCTGAGGGGTGTGCCCGGGGGTGTGCGGCGCCCCGCGGAAGTTATCCACAGGGCAGGCGGCCGTCCTGTGTACAACGCGAAATGACCAAGCGGGCATTTCGGACAAAAGACGCGAATGCTCCTTCTGTGTTCACAACCCCTCAGAACCTCCGCATCAGATCAATTCGATTGATCAGCACCCGAGAGGGTGGCATTTCCATCCGAAAAGGCGTGTAGGAGATGCGAAAGGAGGGAATCGATGGGCGAGCGCGAATCCCGTATGCGCGCCCCCTCCTTCTTCCACAGGATTTCCATAGGGCCTGTGGAAAACTCGGCGGCATCCCCCGAGGCTGTGGATAACGATCGCCGCCTCCCCCGGTCAGAGGCCGTCTCCGGCCCTCACCGCAGGCCCGGGCGAGACCCGGGAAAGAACCGGGAGAAGCCCGGGCGGGACCTCCGCGGCCTCGTGTGCACAGCCTTGTTCACGCCCCTTGCCCACGGTCTTCCGCCAACGCCCCGCCCGTCCACCCTCGTACTCCCGGTCCCCTCTGTACGGTGACATCCGCAATTTCCTTGACGGCCCCTTTCGCCTTTCAAGAGAGACGACAAAAGCCGCATAACGCCACGTACCGCCATATCGGGTCGAGCGGGCCGCACGCCCCCGGTACCCTGGCGGCGTGATTGACCTTCGCCTGCTCCGTGAGGACCCCGACCGTGTGCGCGCCTCCCAGCGCGCCCGTGGAGAGGACGTCGGCCTCGTCGACGCCCTGCTCTCCGCCGACGAGCGGCGCAGGTCGTCCGGCGTCCGCTTCGACGAACTGCGCGCCGAGCAGAAGCAGCTCGGCAAGCTGATCCCGAAGGCCGCCGGCGAGGAGAAGGCCGAGCTGCTGAAGCGGGCGGGCGAACTGTCCGCCGCGGTCAAGGCCGCCGACGCCGAGCGCGACGAGGCCGAGGCCGAGGCGCAGCGGCTCCTCCTCCGGCTCGGCAACCTCGTCCATCCCGAGGTCCCGGTCGGCGGCGAGGACGACTTCGCCGTCCGCGAGACGCACGGCGCCCCGCGCGACTTCGCCGCCGAGGGCTTCGAGCCGAAGGACCACCTGGAGCTCGGCCAGGCGCTCGGCGCGATCGACGTCGAGCGCGGCGCCAAGGTCTCCGGCTCGCGCTTCTACTACCTCACCGGCGTCGGCGCCCTGCTGGAGCTGGCCCTGGTCAACGCCGCGATCGCGCAGGCCACCGAGGCGGGCTTCATCCCGATGCTCACCCCCGCGCTGGTCAAGCCGCGCGCCATGGAGGGCACCGGCTTCCTCGGCCAGGCCGCCGAGAACGTCTACCACCTGGAGAAGGACGACTACTACCTCGTCGGCACCTCCGAGGTCCCGCTCGCCGGCTACCACATGGACGAGATCGTCGAGGCGGACAGCCTCCCGCTGCGCTACGCGGGCTTCTCCCCCTGCTTCCGCCGCGAGGCGGGCTCGTACGGCAAGGACACCCGCGGCATCTTCCGCGTCCACCAGTTCGACAAGGTGGAGATGTTCTCCTACGTGGCCCCCGAGGACTCCGAGGCCGAGCACCGGCGGCTGCTGGAGTGGGAGAAGCAGTGGCTGACCGGCCTGGAGCTGCCGTTCCGGGTGATCGACGTGGCCACCGGCGACCTGGGCGCCTCCGCCTCGCGGAAGTTCGACTGCGAGGCGTGGATCCCCACCCAGGGCAAGTACCGCGAGCTGACCTCGGCGTCGAACTGCAACGAGTTCCAGGCCCGCCGGCTGTCCATCCGGATGCGCCGGGACAAGAAGGTGCGCCCGCTGGCCACCCTCAACGGCACGCTGTGCGCGGTGCCCCGCACCATCGTGGCCCTGCTGGAGAACCACCAGCAGGCCGACGGTTCCGTCCGCGTCCCCGAGGTGCTCCGCCCCTACCTCGGCGGGCGCGAGGTGCTGGAGCCCGTGTCCCGGTGAGCGGCACGGCACCGGGCCCCGGCGCAGCACCGGGCTTCCCGTTCCGGCTGGTCGCCACCGACCTCGACGGCACGCTGCTGCGCAGCGACGACACCGTCTCGGTCCGCACCCGCGACGCGCTCGCCGCCGCCACGGCGGCGGGCGCCGCCCACATCGTGGTGACCGGCCGCGCCGTGCCCTGGACCCGGCACGTCCTGGACGAGCTGGGCTACGACGGCCTGGCCGTCTGCGGGCAGGGCGCGCAGGTCTACCACGCGGGCGAGCACCGGCTGCTGACCTCCGTCACGCTCGACCGGCAGCAGGCCCGGCTGGCGCTGGAGAAGATCGAGACGGAGACCGGACCGCTGGCCGTGGCCGCCTCGCGGGACGGGCTGGACGGCGAGGTGCTGCTCGGACCGGGCTACCGGCCGATCGGCGAGGAACTGCCCGCGATCGCCGGGGCCGACCCGGACGAGCTGTGGGCGGAACCCCTGAACAAGCTCTACATCCAGCACCCCGAACTGGACGACGACACACTGGCCGACGCCGCCCGGCGCATCGCGGGCGACCTGGTGAGCGTGGTGATGGCGGGCGAGGGCGTCGTCGAACTGCTGCCGCTGGGGCTGTCCAAGGCCCGCGGCCTGTCGATCGCCGCACGCCGCCTGGGCCTTTCGGCGACGGCCACGATCGCCTTCGGCGACATGCCCAACGACATCCCCATGTTCGCCTGGTCCGCCCACGGCGTCGCCATGGCCGGCGCCCACCCGGAGCTGCTGGCGGTGGCCGACGAAGTGACCGCGTCCAACGACGAGGACGGCATCGCGGTCGTCCTGGAGCGGCTGCTCGCCGGTCTGTGACCCGCCGGCCCCGTGAGCGCCGTGGGCGGGAGGGCGCCGGGTCGGCTCGGGTCACCCTGGGGTGGCGTGGGTTGGCTTGGGTTGGCTTGGGTTGGCTTGGGTTGGCTTGGGTTGGCTTGGAGCGGCTCGGGTCAGCCCGGTGCCGGACCCTCGCCGGCGCTCTCCAGCACCGCCCGGCAGATCTCGTGGAGCTGCCGGGTCTGCTCGGAGGTGAGGTTGTCGAACAGGGAGAGCCGGACCTGCTCCACATGGCCGGGCGCGATGCCCTCCAGCTCGGCCAGTCCCTCGTCGGTCAGCGTGGCCAGGGTGGTGCGGTGGTCGGCCGGGTGCTGGCACCTGCTGACCCATCCCTTGGCCTCCAGCCGGGCGACCGCGTGGGAGAGCCTGCTGGCCGAGGAGCGGGTGGTCCGGGCGAGCCGGCTCATGGTCAGGGTGCGCTCGGGCGCCTCGGAGAGCATGGCCAGGATCTGGTAGTACGCCAGCGGCATCCCGGCGTCGCGCTGCAACTGCCGGTCCAGTTCCTCGCGTACGCGCTGGGTGGCCGCCAGGAACGCCCGCCAGGTCCGCTGCTCTTCGTCGTCCAGCCACCGTGTCGTGCCCATGCTTCCAGCGTACGAGGCCGGAGGGCGGTGCCCTCCGGCCTCGGTGCGCGGTGCCCGTACGCGGTGCGCGGTGGTCCGGTGCGCGGTGGTCGGCGCCCGGTCACTCCTCGCCGGCGAGGGTGAGGGTGCGCAGCTTCCGCCCGGCGTACCAGGCGCCGGCGACGGTCACCACCGCCAGCAGCACCGCGGCGACCGGCAGTCCGACGTCTGAGGTGATGCCCGCGCCCGGCGCGGTCTTCTCGGCCAGCGCCAGGGCCCACTGCTGGACGCTGAGGGTCCGGGCGCCGGGGACGAGGCTGCCGATCAGCGCCTCCCAGATCAGGGCGTAGACCAGGCCGAAGACGACGGCCTGCCGGCTGACCGTGCCCAGCAGCAGGAAGAGCGCGCTGTAGGCGACGGACGCGGCGACCGCGGCGACGGCGTAGGCGACGGCGATCTGCCGGCTGTTGCCGTTGAGGACGAACCCGGCGATCAGCATGGGGACGGCGGAGAACACCATGGTGACGCCGACGGCGACGGTCAGCTTGGTGAGGATGATCGTCGGCCGCTTCAGCGGCTTGGCCAGCAGGTAGACGATCGAGCCGTCGTCGATCTCCGGGCCGATCGCGCCGGTCCCGGCGATCACGCCGATCAGCGGGACCATGGTGGCCAGCGCGAAGCCGCCGAGCACCTGGTTGGCGACGTCGTCGTCGGCCCCGACCAGGAGGCGGACCGCGACGGAGATCACGATCAGTACGACGGGCAGGACGAACAGGATCAGCGCCCGGCGTCGGCCGAGCAGGGCCCGGTAGGTGAGCCGGGCGACCGTGGGGTCGTACATCGGTGTGGGGCTCCTTGGTTCTCAGGCGGTCTCGGGGTTCTCGGGCGGCCCGGGCGTTCTCAGGCCGTGACGAGGTAGGAGAAGACGCTCTCCAGGGACTCGTCCGAGGGCGAGACCGTGAGGAGCCGGATCCCGTGCTCGCGGGCGATGCGCGGGAGCTGCTCGGTGAAGCGCGCGAAGTCGATCGCCTGGACGCGCAGGGCGCGTTCGGACCAGTCGAGTTCGATGCCCGCCGTGCTGGGGTCGGCGATCAGCGCGGCGGCCAGCGCGCGGTCGTCGCTGGACCGCACCAGATAGCGGTGGGGGCGGTCGGTCATCAGCCGGCGGATGCGCCGGAAGTCGCCGGAGGCCGCGTGCCGTCCCGCGACGACCACCTCGATGTGGGAGGCGAGCTGCTCGACCTCCTCCAGGATGTGGGAGGAGAACAGCACCGTGCGGCCCTCGGCGCCCATCCGCCGCAGCAGCTCCATCAGCTGCATGCGCTGGCGCGGGTCCATGCCGTTGAACGGCTCGTCCAGCAGCAGCACGGACGGGTCGTGGACGAGCGCGGAGGCCATCTTCACGCGCTGCCGCATGCCCTTGCTGTAGGTGGAGACCTTCCGGTCCTGGGCGTACTCCATCTCCACGGTGGCCAGGGCCCGCCGCGCGGCCTCGCCCGCATCGGGCAGGCCGTGCAGCTCGGCGTTGGCCAGCACGAACTCGCGGCCGGTGAGGAAGTCGTACATCGCCTCGCGCTCGGGGACGACGCCGATCTCCCGGTAGACCTGCTCGTTGCGCCAGATCGCCGCGCCGTCGAGGGTGACGGATCCGGTGGAGGGGGCCAGGAAGCCGCCCATCATGTTGATCAGGGTGGACTTGCCCGCGCCGTTGGGGCCGAGCAGCCCGGTGACGCCCGGGCCGATGTCCATGGTCACGTCGTTGACGGCGACCACGTTGCCGAACCAGCGGGACACATGGTCGATGCGGATGGTGGTCATGGGTCAGGCCGCCTTCTCGTTCCTCGTCCGATCCTTCGCCGTCCGGCCCCTCACCGTCCGGATCGCCGCCGCCCGGGCCCTCTCCGCCCGGTACCCGGCCGTCACAGGCCCGCCTTGCGGTAGCGGGCCATCAGCGCCGCCCAGCAGCCGGCGATCAGGGCGAGGGTGACCAGGACGTAGACGGCCGCCGCGGCGGTGCCGGGCTCGTGGAAGCCGGGGAAGCCGGAGGTGCCGCCGAGGAGCGCCGACTGGATGCCGTCGACGAGCGTGCCGGGGGAGGCCAGGCCGAGCCAGGTGACGGCGGTGGCGCTGCCCGCCTGGAACTCGGCGACCGCCTGGACGGTGGTGACCGCGAAGTAGGGGATGGTCAGCACCGCGATGACCGCGGCGACACCGAAGCCCCGGCGCGGGGTGAGCGCGGCGACCAGCAGGCCGATGCCCGCGTGGAGCACGGAGAACACCGCGGTGGAGCCCAGCCCCTGGAGGAACTGCGTGCTCTGGTCGGCGAAGCCGAGCTTCGCCAGCAGCCCGCCCGCGTACAGCACCACCAGCGGCAGGGAGGTGAACAGGAACAGCGCCGCCGTCATGGCCGCGTACTTGGCCCCCACGTAGTCGACGCGCTCGATCGGGCGGGAGAAGTACAGCGGCACGGTGCGGAAGCGCAGGTCCAGGGAGACCGACTGGGGGGCCTGGGCGGCGAGGTAGAGGCCGATGACCGGCTGCATCACCAGCACGTAGTCGGTGTACCGCAGCGGCAGTTCGTCGGCGCCGGTGACGATGGTGATCGCGACCATGGCGCCCGCGGGCAGGACCATCACGGCCAGCAGGATGAACGGCAGCACCTTGGACTTCGCCGAGCGGCCCAGGCCGTACGCGCCGCGCAGGGACTGGACCAGCAGCGACCACCGGGCGTAGGAGCGGCCCAGACGGGGGCCGTCGTAGTGGCGGTAGCCGATGTTGTGGATGCTGGCGTCCTCGCCGCGCTGGGCGGGGACGGCGGCTCCGGGATGGGTGCCGGGGTGGTTGCCGGTGTCAGGCCGCATCGGTGCTGCCTCCCTTCTGCGTGCTCTTCTCGGCGGCCTGCTCCGCGGCCTGCTCGGTGGTGCCGGCGGTGCCGGACGCGGTGCCGGGCGTCTGGAAGACCTCGGCGATGCGGTGCCTGCGCTGCTCCATGCGGACCAGGCCCAGGCCCAGCTCCGCGACCGTGTCGCGGACGGTGTCGTGGACGGCCTCGGAGCCCGCCTCGACCAGCAGCACGTGCCCGGCGCCCGGCAGGCCCTCGCCGCCCGCGCCGGGAGGCGCCACGGTGAGCCCGGCCCCGGCCAGGGCGGCGCGCAGGGCGGCGGTGCCGTCGGGGTGGGCGTCGGTGTCGGTGACCTCGACGGCCAGGGTGGTCGTCTCCTGGGTGAAGCTGGCGGTGGAGGAGGAGCGCAGCAGCTTCCCGCCGTCGATGACCACGACGTGGTCGCAGGTGCGCTCCAGCTCGCCCAGCAGGTGGGACGTGACCAGCACCGAGATGCCGAAGTCGGTGTGGACGCGGCGGATCAGGCCGAGCATGTCGTCGCGGCCGACCGGGTCGAGGCCGTTGGTGGGCTCGTCCAGCAGCACCAGCCGCGGATCGTGGACGAGCGCCTGGGCCAGCTTGACCCGCTGCTTCATGCCCGTCGAGTAGCCGCCCATGGGGCGGTAGCGCTCCTCGTAGAGGCCGACGTGGCGCAGGGTGTCGGCGGTGCGCTCGCGGGCGGCGGAGGCGGGCAGGCCGGACATCCGCGCCATGTGGACGACGAACTCGGTGGCCGACACGTCGGGCGGCAGGCAGTCGTGCTCGGGCATGTACCCGACGCGCTCGCGGATGGCGCCGCCCTCGGTGGCCACGTCCAGGCCGAGCACGGAGGCGTTGCCCTCGCTGGCCGGGGCCAGGCCCAGGAGGATCTTGATCAGGGTGGACTTGCCCGCGCCGTTGGCGCCCACCAGTCCGGTCACCCCGGGTTCGATCTGCATGGTGAGCCGGTCGAGCGCGGTCACCTTCGGGTACCGCTTGCTGAGGCTTTCGGTCGCGATCACAGTCACGCCCCCGACCGTAGTGCCGCGGTGTGCCGGTCGCGTCAGCCCGGGGGCGTGATTGTCCCTCGTACTGGAGGTGTAGATGCCCCTAAGGGCTCCTCCGGCGGGGTAGGTCCCGGTCGGATCCGGTGTCATGCCGGGGAGACCGGCTACCCGGGGTACGGGAGTGCCGGGCGAGGCGGAGGAGAGGCGCGTATGGAGACGGCGGCGGGATCGGGACCGGCGGGGCCAAGGGGTCTCGGGGGCGCGCGCGAGCGGCGCGTGCCCGGAGCGGACGGGGTGGAGCTGTGCGTCGCCGAGCTGGGCGAGGCGGTGGGAGCGGACGGGAGCCGCCGCCCCACGGTGGTCCTGCTGCACGGTTACCCGGACTCCAAGGAGGTCTGGGCGCCGGTGGCCGAACGGCTGGCGGACCGCTTCCACGTGGTGCTGTACGACGTGCGCGGCTGCGGCCGGTCCGCCGCCCCGAAGCCGCTGCGCGGCGGCTTCACCCTGGAGCGGCTGACCGGCGACTTCCTGGCGGTCGCGGACGCGGTCAGCCCCCGCGACCCGGTGCACCTGGTCGGGCACGACTGGGGTTCGGTGCAGGGCTGGGAGTTCGCCACGGCCGAGCGCACCCGGGGCCGGATCGCCTCCTTCACCTCGATGTCCGGGCCGTCCCTGGACCACTTCGGGCACTGGTTCCGCAGGCGGCTGACCCGTCCCACCCCGCGGCGCCTGGCCCAGGCGCTGGGGCAGGGCGCCCGCTCCTGGTACGTGTACGCGATGCATGTGCCCGTCCTGCCGGAGCTGGCCTGGCGGGGGCCGCTGGGCAGGGCCTGGCCGGGCATGCTGCGGCGCTCCGAGGGCATCTCGGGCGACGGCTACCCCGCGTCCTCGCTGCCGCGCGACGCCGCGCACGGCCTGTGGCTGTACCGCGACAACGTGCGGGCCCGGATGCGCCGGCCGCGCGAGGACGCCTACGCCCATGTGCCCGTGCAGCTCGTCACCCCGACCGGCGACCCGTTCCTCTCCCCCGCGCTGCGGGACGAGGCGGAGCGGTGGACGCCCCGTCTGACGTGCCGCGCCCTGCCGGCCGGCCACTGGGCGCCGCGTACCCGGCCCGACCGGCTGGCCGCCTGGATCGGCTCGTTCGTCGAGGACTGCGAGGCGTACGGGGCACGCGGCGGTGGAGACGGCGGTGGAGACGGCGGTGAGGTGGGCGCACCGGCGACGGTACGGCGCGGCGGCCTGCGCGGGCGCCGGGGGCGCGCGCGGCAGGAGGAGTACGCGGAGCACTTCGGCGGCCTGCTGGTGCTGGTCACCGGCGCGGCCCGGGGCATCGGCCGCGAGACGGCGCTGGCCTTCGCCCGGGCCGGCGCCCGGGTCGTCGCCGTGGACGTCCGGGGCGAGGAGGCGGCGCGTACGGCCGAGCTGGCCCGGCGGGCCGGCGCGCAGGGCGCGTGGGCCGAGACCGTCGACGTCGCCGACGGGGCGGCGATGGAGGCGCTGGCGCGGAAGGTGGCCGCCGAGCACGGCGTGGTGGACGTGCTGGTCAACAACGCCGGGATCGCGGCGGCCGGGCCGTTCCTGGAGCACACCGCGGACGACTGGGAGGCGGTCCTGGGCTCCAACCTGTGGAGCGTCATCCACGGCTGCCGCCTCTTCGGGCGGCAGATGTCCGAGCGGGGGCAGGGGGGCCACATCGTCAACGTCGTCTCCTGCGCCGCCTACGAGCCCTCCCGGGCCCTGCCCGCGTACTGCACCTCCAAGGCGGGGGCGCTGATGCTCAGCCAGGTGCTGCGCGCGGACCTGGCCGGCGAGGACATCGGGGTCTCGGCGGTCTGCCCCGGCATCGTCAGCACCTCGATCATCGAGGACACGCGCTTCCGCGGCACCGACGAGCGGGACGCCGAGCGCCGCCGCAGGAGGGCCCTCCAGGTCTACCGGATCCGCAGGTTCGCCCCGGAGAGGGTCGCCGACGCGGTGCTGCGCTCGGTCGTCCGGAACAAGGCGGTGGTCCCGGTGAACCTGGAGGCGTGGGGCGGTGTGGTGCTGGCCCGGCTGGCGCCGAGCGTCCTGCGGGCCTTCGCGCGGATCAACGTGCGGGCGTGAGGAGGCGTTGGCGGCCCCGGCGAACGTGAAAACGAGGTGCGCCGCGGTGAGTCCCGGGGCACCCTGGCCGGATATGGACGACCGGCGCCGCAAGCGGATCTCGAAGTACGTCGCACGGCATCTGCGGCACGCTCCCGAGCGGATCGGGCTCACCCTGGACGCCCACGGCTGGGTGGGTGTCGGGGAACTGCTGGACGCCGCGGCGCGCGACGGCTTCCGGCTCACCCGCGAGGAGTTGGAAGAGGTCGTCGTCACCAACGACAAGCGGCGCTTCACACTCGATCCCGAGCGGGACCGCATCCGGGCCGCCCAGGGGCACACCGTCGGCGTGGATCTGGGCCTGCACCCCGCCGAACCGCCTCCGTACCTCTTCCACGGGACGGTCGGGCGGTACGTGGCGGATATCCGGCGGGACGGCCTGCGGGCGATGGCGCGTCACGACGTCCACCTCTCGCCCGACCGCGAGACGGCCGCCGCCGTGGGCGCGCGGCGCGGGAAGCCGGTGGTGCTGGTGGTGGACGCCGGGGCGATGCACCGGGACGGGTACACGTTCCGGGTCAGCGACAACGGGGTGTGGCTGGTGCCGCGGGTACCACCGGAGTACCTGCGCCTGCCCGGCTGACGCGGGGCCGCCCGGCCGGGGACCGGCGGCGTGCCGCACGTAGGCTCGTGGCATGCGTCTGAGCACCGTGATCCTTCCCGTCGACCGCTGGCACGAGGGGGGCCGCGCGAAGTGGCGGCGCGCCGAGGAACTCGGCTTCCACGCCGCGTACACCTACGACCACCTGTCCTGGCGCATCCCGTTCCGCGACGGGCCGTGGTTCGGTGCCGTGCCCACGCTGACGGCCGCCGCGGGCGTCACGGAGCGGATGCGCCTGGGCACCCTCGTCACCTCCCCCAACTTCCGGCACCCGGTGACGCTCGCCAAGGAGCTGATCTCGCTCGACGACGTCTCGGGCGGCCGGATCACCCTGGGGATCGGTGCGGGCGGCAGCGGCTTCGACGCGACCGCGCTCGGCCAGGAGCCGTGGACGCCGCGCGAGCGCGCCGACCGCTTCGGCGAGTTCGTGCCGCTGCTGGACCGGCTGCTGACCGAGGGCTCGGTCTCGCAGCGGGGCGCCTTCTACTCGGCGAGGGAGGTGCGGAACCTCCCCGGCTGCGTCCAGCGGCCCCGGCTGCCGTTCGCGGTGGCGGCCACCGGGCCGCGCGGGATGAGGCTGGCCGCCCGGTACGGGCAGGCGTGGGTGACCACCGGCGACCCGAAGCTGTACGAGACCGGGACGCCCCAGCAGTCGGTGGCGGCGCTGCGCGGGCAGGTCGAGCGGCTCGGCGAGGCGTGCGCGGAGCTCGGCCGGGACGCGGCCGAGCTCGGCAAGGTCCTGCTGCACGGCTTCACCCCGGACCGGAACGGGCCGCTGGAGTCGGTGGAGGCGTTCGTCGACTTCGCGGGCCGCCACCGCGAACTGGGCTTCACCGAGATCGCGGTCCACTGGCCGATCCCCGGCTCGGGCTTCGCCGCCGACCAGGCCGTCTTCGAGCGCATCGCCACGGAAGCGGCCGCCCGGCTCGGATGAGTGGGGCCGGATTCCCGGCGTGCCCCGTGCGGTGGGCCTCCTCCGTGCCGGCGGCGGGGCCGGTCCCGTGGGTGGAAGCGGGGCGGCGGGCGGCGGGCGTTTCGCGCCATGCCCGGTGCGGCCCGTGGACGATTCGTGGCGTTCTCCCTGCGCGGACGGCCGGACGTCCATGAGTTCGGCTGTCCGTGTCCACCCGGTTTCGGATGCGTTCGCCCCGTGGCTCATTCGGGCACCTTGGCGCACGCCTGTGCGGGCATATGCGGGACCATGGGGAGCGTGACCCATGTTCCCGCGCCCCCGATGACACGCCCGCGCCTCATCGCCACCGATCTTGACGGCACACTGCTGCGCGACGACAAGTCCGTCTCCGACCGCACGGTCGCGGCACTCGCCGCCGCCGAGGAGGCCGGGATCGAGGTCTTCTTCGTCACCGGGCGGCCGGCCCGCTGGATGGGTGTGGTCAGCGACCACGTGCACGGGCACGGTCTGGCGATCTGCGCCAACGGCGCGGCCGTCGTCGACCTGCACCGGGGGCGGCGGATCGTGCAGGTCCGGGAGCTGCCGCGCGAGACCGCCCTGACCGTGGTGGAGGAGCTGCGGACGGCCGCCCCCGACGTGAGCTTCGCGGTCGAGCGGACCGGGGGCATCCACTACGAGCCGCAGTACCCTCAGTTCCACCTCGACCCCGGCGCACTGATCGCACCGGCCGAGAAGCTGCTGGCGGACGAGGCCGAGTACGCCGACGAGCCGGTGCTCAAGCTGCTGGCCCACCACACCGAACTGGTTCCGGACGAGTTCCTGGGCATGGCGCGCGAGGCGGCGGGCCACCACGCGGAGTTCACCCGCTCCAGCCCGAGCGCACTGCTGGAGGTCAGCGGTCCCGGCGTCAGCAAGGCCAGCACCCTGGCCCGGTGCTGCGCGCAGCGCGGGGTGGCGGCCGAGGAGGTCGTCGCCTTCGGCGACATGCCCAACGACCTGGAGATGCTGTCCTGGGCCGGCACCTCGTACGCCATGGCCAACGCCCATCCGGCGGTGCTGGCCGCGACCACGCACCGCACGGCCGCCAACGAGGAGGACGGCGTGGCCGCCGTCATCGAACGGCTGCTGGAGCTGCCGCCGGCCGGCTGACGGCCGCGGATGCGCGCGGGGTGCGGGAACGTTCCGGCGGCGAACGTTCCGGCAGCGAACGTTCCGGCAGCGGGCTACTCCGGTTCGCACGCCGGCGGCGCTTGCCCTGGAGTGCCCTCCAAACGCCAGCATGGGCCTCCGAGCGCGGCGGTGACGCCGCACGGACGAGAGGACCGCCGGTGAACACACCGTATTTCGCCCTGGGCGCCATGGACTTCGGCACCCGGCTGGACCCGGGTACCTCGATGGCTCTGCTCGACCGCTTCGTCGAGCGGGGCGGGCGGTGGATCGACACCGCCAACTGCTACAGCTTCTGGATGGACCCCTCCGGCGTCGGCGGGCAGAGCGAGACCGTGATCGGCCGGTGGCTGGCCGCCCGGCCCGGCGTACGCGACCGGGTGCTGATCAGCACCAAGGTGCGCCAGCAGCCGACCGTGCCGGGGAAGTGGCCGGAGTCCGCCGAGGGGCTGTCGGCGCCCGCCGTGCGCTCGGCGGTGCGGGAGAGCCTGAGACGGCTGGGCACGGAGTGGATCGACCTGTACTGGGCGCACGCGGAGGACCGCGACGTGCCCCTGGAGGAGACCGTCGGCGCCTTCGGCGAGGTGGTCTCGGAAGGGCTCGCCCGCCGGCTCGGCGCCTCCAACCACGCCGCCTGGCGCGTGGAGCGCGGCCGTGCGATCGCCCGTGCGGCGGGGGTGGCGGGCTGGACCGCCCTGCAGCTGCGGCACTCCTACGTCCGGCCGCGGCCGGGGGTGGTCCTCCCCGAGAGCGGGCACCGGCTCGCGACCGCCGAGTCGCTCGACTACGTGCGCAGCGAGCCGGACGTGGACCTGTGGGCCTACTCCTCGCTGCTGTGGGGCTCCTACACCCGCTCCGACCGCCCGCTGCCCGAGCACTACGACCACCCCGGTACGGCGCGGCGCCTGGCCGTGCTCGGGGAGGTGGCCGCCGAGACCGGGGCCACCGCGAACCAGGTGGTGCTGGCATGGCTGACCGGCGGGGACCCGGCCGTCGTGCCGATCGTCGGGGTGAGCCGGACCGAGCAGCTCGACGAGGCGTTCGGCGCGATGGAGCTGCGGCTGGACGAGGGGCAGCGGCGGCGGCTGGACGAGGCGGCCTGAGGGCGGCCCCGGGACGGGGCCCACCGGCCGGTGCACCCGTCGTCAGCCCGGGGCCGCGACCGGTTCCCCGGTGGCCCGCTCCCGCTCCAGCATCCGCCGGAAGGGGCCGTCCGCCGCGGCCAGTTCCCCGTACGGGCCGCGCTGGACGGCGCGGCCGCCGTCGAGGACGACCACCTCGTCCACCGCCTCCAGCCCGGCCAGCCGGTGGGTGATCAGCACGGTGGTGCGGCCCTCGGTGGCGGCCAGCAGATCGGCGGTCAGGGCGTCCGCGGTGGCCAGGTCCAGGTGCTCGGCGGGCTCGTCCAGCACGAGGACGGGGAAGTCGGCGAGCAGCGCGCGGGCCAGTGCCAGACGCTGGCGCTGGCCGCCGGAGAGCCGCGCGCCGAACTCGCCGACGAGGGTGTCCAGGCCGTCGGGCAGCTCGCCGACCCAGTCGTCGAGACGGGCGGCGGCCAGGGCGGCGTGGAGGTCGCCGTCGGTGGCCGGCGGCCTGGCCAGGCGGAGGTTCTCGCGCAGGGAGCTGTCGAAGATGTGCGCGTCCTGGGCGCACAGGCCGACGAGGCGGCGTACGTCGTCGGGGTCGAGGGTGAGGGCGTCGGCGGCGTCCGCGCCGAGGGTGTAGCCGCCGGACTCGGGGTCGAGGAAGCGCAGCAGGACGTGGGCCAGGGTGGTCTTGCCCGAGCCGGAGGGGCCGACGACCGCGACGCGCCGGCCGGGGGTCAGGGTCAGGTCCACCTCCCGCAGGGCCGGGTGGTCCTGGCCCGGGTGGCGGGCGGTGAGGGCGGTGAGGACCAGGGGGAACGGGTCGGCGGGCGCCGGGGCGGGGTCCTCCGGCTCGCGTACGGGGGCGGGCGCGTCGATCACCTCGTGGACGCGTTCGGCGGAGCGGCGGGTGCGCTGCCGGTGCTGGGCGGCGAGCGGCATCCCGGAGACCGCCTCGAAGGCGGCCAGCGGGGTGAGCACGACCACCGCCATGAGAAGGCCGTCCAGCCGCCCCCCGTGGACGGCCGCGGCGCCGGACCAGGCGGCCGCGGTGACGGTGAGCCCGGCGGCGAGCGCGGACAGCCCGCCGCCGAGCGCGGTGACGGCGGAGCTGCGGGCGGCCAGGCGGGTCAGCGCGGCGTCGGCGTCGCGTACGGCCCGGATACGGCGGGGCAGCGCTCCGGCGACGGTCAGCTCGGCGGTGCCGGTGAGCAGGTCGACGGTGCGGACGGTCAGCTCGCCGCGGGCGGGCGCGAGGCGGCGCTCGGTGCGGCGGGAGACGGCGGCGGCGAGCGCGGGGACGGCGACGCCGGCGGTCAGGAGGCCGACGGCGAGGGCCGCCCCCGCCTCGGGCAGGAGCCACGCGGTGAAGACGGTGGCCGAGAGGGAGACGGCGGCGGCGACCGCGGCGGGGAGCAGCCAGCGCAGGAAGTAGTCCTGGAGGGTGTCGACGTCGGCGACGAGCCGGGCGAGCAGGTCGCCGCGCCGGGTGTGGCGCAGTCCGGCGGGGGCGAGGCGCTCCAGCCGGCGGTAGACGGTGACGCGCAGGTCGGCCAGGACGCGGAAGACGGCGTCGTGGGAGACGAGTCGCTCGGCGTAGCGGAAGACGGCGCGGCCGATGCCGAAGGCGCGGGTCGCGGTGACGGCGACCATCAGGTACAGCACGGGCGGCTGCTGGGAGGCGCGGGAGATCAGCCAGCCGGAGGAGGCCATGAGGCCGACGGCGCTGAGGAGGGCGAGGGAGCCGAGGAGCAGGGCGAGCGCGAAGCGGCCGCGCAGGGGGCGCGCGACGCGGCGTACGCGGGTGAGGGGGTGGGGGGCGGGTGCGTTCCCGGGTGCGGGTGCGTCGGTGGGGGCTGTGGGGGCGGTGCGTGCGGGGGCCGGGGCCGGTCCGGGTGCGGGGTGGTCCGCCCGGCGGGCGGGGGGCTCCGTCCCCTCCGGCGCGCTGCCGGGGACGGGTGGGGTGACCTCCGTTGCGCCGGTGGGGGTGAGGCGGACGACGCGGTCGGCGAGGGGGAGCAGCGCGGGGCGGTGGACGATCAGGATGACCGTGCGGTCGCGGGCGAGACGGGCGATCGCGTCGACGACCTGGGCCTCGGTGGCGCCGTCGAGGGCGGCGGTGGGTTCGTCGAGGAGGACGACCGGGCGGTCGGCGAGGAAGGCGCGGGCGAGGGCGACGCGCCGGCGCTGGCCGGCGGAGAGGCCGGCGCCCGCCTCGCCGAGGGCGGTGTGCGGGGAGAGGTCGGGGGCTCCGGCGTCGGCCAGGGCCCGCAGGACTTCGGCGTCGGTGGCGCCGGGGCGGGTCAGGCGGACGTTGTCGGCGATCGTCCCGGCGAAGAGGTGGGGGTGCTGGGGGACCCAGGCGATCTGGGAGTGCCAGGTGGCCGGGTCGAGGGTGGACAGGTCCTGGCCGCCGACGGTGATACGGCCGGCGGTGGGGGTGGTGAGGCCGAGGAGGGCGGTCAGCAGTGTCGTCTTGCCGGCGCCGGAGGGGCCGGTGACGGCGACGGTCTCGCCGGGGGCCACGGTGAGGGTGGTGGGGGGCAGCGAGTCGGTGGCGCGGCCCTCGTGGCGGACGGCGAGGCCGTCGAGGGCGATGGTCGCGGTGCGCGCGTCGGGGGCGGGGGTGGTGCCGGTGGGGGCGGGTTCGGTTTCGAGGGTGGAGAAGACCTCCTCCGCCGCGGACAGGCCCTCGGCCGCGGCGTGGTAGTGGACGCCGACCTGGCGCAGGGGGAGGTACGCCTCGGGGGCGAGGATCAGCACGACCAGGCCGGTGTAGAGGTCGAGTTCGCCGTGGACCAGGCGCATGCCGATGCCGACCGCGACGAGGGCGACGGAGATCGTCGAGAGCAGTTCGAGGACGAAGGAGGAGAGGAACGCGATCCGCAGGGTGCGCAGGGTCGCGCGGCGGTAGTCGGCGGTGATGGCGCGGATGTTCTCCGCCTGGGCCTTGGCCCGGCCGAAGACCTTGAGGGTGGGCAGGCCCGCGACGACGTCGAGGAAGTGGCCGGACAGGCGGGACAGCAGGCGCCACTGGCGGTCCGTGCGGGCCTGGGTCGCCCAGCCGATCAGGACCATGAAGACCGGGATCAGGGGGAGGGTGACGGCGATGGTCGCCGCCGAGATCCAGTCGTCGGTGAAGATGCGCGCGATCAGGGCGGCGGGGACGACGACGGCCAGCGCGAGCTGGGGGAGGTAGCGGGCGAAGTAGTCGTCGAGGGCGTCGATGCCGCGGGTGGCGAGGTTGGCCAGTTCGCCGGTGGGCTTGTCCAGGCGGGCGGGGCCGAGGGTGGTGGCGTGGGTGAGCAGGCGCAGGCGCAGTTCGGACTTGACCGCGGCGGAGGAGCGGTGGGCGGCCAGCTCGGTGAGCCAGGAGACCAGGGCGCGGCCCAGGGAGACGGCGGCGAGGAGGACGAGCGGGGTGGTGAGTTCGGCGGGGGGTGTGTGGTGCTGGAAGGCCCGTACGACGATCTCGGCGATGAGCATGGCCTGGGCGATGACCAGGCCCGCTCCGGCCAGGCCCAGCGCCACGGCGGCCGCGAGGAAGACGCGGGTGGTGCGGGCGTACCGGAGCAGGCGGGGGTCGACGGGCTTCATGTGCGGGTGGTTTCCGGTTCCGGGTTCGGGGTGTCGGGGGCCGTGTCGGCCGGGTCCGCGATGTGCTGGGTGCCGATGCGCTTGCGGAAGACCCAGTATGTCCAGCCCTGGTAGAGCAGCACGAGCGGAGTGGCCAGGGCGGCCAGCCAGGTCATGATCGTCAGGGTGTAGGGGGAGGACGCGGAGTTGGTGACCGTCAGGCTCCAGGCGGGGTCGAGCGTGGAGGGCATGACGTTCGGGTAGAGCGCGAGGAAGAGCATGGCGACGGCCGCCACGACGGTGACGCCGGAGAGGGTGAAGGACCAGCCCTCGCGTCCGGCGGCGATCGCGCGGACGGCCGCGAGCAGGGCGAGGGCGGCGACCGCCAGGGCGGCCAGGGTGGCGGTGTCACCGCGGTCGAGCTGGGTCCAGCCGAGGAAGGCGACCGCGAGGGCGGCGGTGAACAGGCCCACGCGCACGGCGAGGGCACGGGCCCGGACGCGGATGTCGCCGACGGTCTTCAGGGCGGTGAAGACGGCGCCGTGGAAGGTGAACAGGGCGAGGGTGGTCGCGCCGCCGAGCAGGGCGTAGGGGTTCAGCAGGTCCAGGAGGCCGCCGGTGTACTCCTTCTCCGCGTCGATGGCGACGCCGCGGACGATGTTGGCGAAGGCCACGCCCCACAGGAAGGCGGGGAGCAGGGAGGTCCAGAAGATGGCCCGCTCCCAGTTGGTCTGCCACTCCTCCTCCGGCCGCTTGGCGCGGTACTCGAAGGCCACGCCCCGCACGATCAGGCAGACGAGGATGAGGAGGAGGGGCAGGTAGAAGCCGGAGAAGAGGGTGGCGTACCAGTCGGGGAAGGCGGCGAAGGTGGCCCCGCCGGCCGTCAGCAGCCAGACCTCGTTGCCGTCCCAGACCGGTCCGATGGTGTTGATCAGTACGCGGCGCTCGCGGCGGTCGCGGGCCAGTGTCCGGGTGAGGACGCCGACTCCGAAGTCGAAGCCCTCCAGGAAGAAGTAGCCGATCCACAGGACGGCGATCAGGACGAACCAGACGTCGTGGAGTTCCATCGGGAAACCTCGGTTGGACCTAGTAGGAGAAGGCCATGGGGCGGTCGGCGTCGTCCTTGTCGTGGCCGCCGATCCGGGCGGGCGGGTTGAGGTCGGTCTCGGTGAGCTCGGGCGGCCCGGCCTTGACGTACTTGGCCAGCAGCTTCACCTCGATCACGGCGAGGGCCGCGTACAGGAGGGTGAAGACGGTCATCGAGATCAGCACCTCGAGCTGGGAGACGCCGGGGGAGACGGCGGAGGAGGTGCGCAGCAGGCCGTAGACGACCCAGGGCTGGCGGCCCATCTCGGTGAAGATCCAGCCCCAGGCGTTGGCGATGAGCGGGAAGCCGAGGGTGAGGAAGGCGAGCTGCCAGTAGCGGCGGCTGAGGGCGGGGCCGAGCAGGCGGGTGGGGGTGAGGGCGAGGTTGGGGACCTCGTTCTCGGTGGTGCGGTGGTGTTCGGCCAGGAGGAGGCGGCGGCGGGTGAGCCACAGGCCGAGTGCGCCGAGGGCGGTGGAGGCCATGCCGAAGCCGATCATCCAGCGGAAGCCCCAGTAGGCGACGGGGATGTTGGGCCTGTAGTCGCCGGGGCCGTACTTCTCCTGGAGGGCCTCGTTGGTGTCGTTGATGCCGGGGACGGGGCTGGAGAAGTCGCTGTGGGCGAGGAAGGAGAGCAGACCGGGGATCTCGACGGCGACCTTGTTGTGGCCCTCGTCGACGTCGCCGTAGGCGAAGACGGAGAACGGCGCGGGCCCCTCGGTCTCCCACAGTGCCTCGGCCGCGGCCATCTTCATCGGCTGCTGCTCGTACATGATCTTGCCCAGGTGGTCGCCGCTGACGGCGGTGAGCGCTCCGGCGGCGACCATGGTCACCAGGCCCAGGCGCAGCGAGGTGCGCATCACCGGGATGTGGCGGCGGCGCATCAGGTGGTACGCGGCGATGCCGGCCATGAAGGCGCCGCCGGTGAGGAAGGCGGCGGTCATGGTGTGGAAGAACTGCGCCACGGCGGTGTTCTGGGTGAGCACCGCGAGGAAGTCGGTGAGTTCGGCGCGGCCGGACTCGGGGTCGACGCGGTAGCCGACCGGGTGCTGCATCCAGGAGTTGGCGGCCAGGATGAAGTACGCGGACAGGACCGTGCCGATGGAGACCATCCAGATGGTGGCCAGGTGGATCCTCTTCGGCAGCTTGTCCCAGCCGAAGATCCACAGGCCGATGAAGGTGGACTCGAAGAAGAACGCGATCAGCGCCTCGAAGGCGAGGGGCGCTCCGAAGACGTCCCCGACGAAGCGGGAGTAGTCGGACCAGTTCATGCCGAACTGGAACTCCTGCACGATGCCGGTGACGACGCCCATCGCGATGTTGATCAGGAACAGCTTGCCCCAGAACTTCGTCGCCCTGAGGTAGACCTCGCGGCCGGTGCGCACCCAGGCGGTCTGGAGGCCGGCGGTGAGGGCGGCGAGCGAGATGGTCAGGGGGACGAAGAGGAAGTGGTAGACGGTGGTGATGCCGAACTGCCACCGCGCCAGGGTCTCCGGGGCCAGAGCTAGGTCCACGGCATTCTCCCAAAGTGGACATGGTGTGACGTAACACACGCGCTCGTGAATGCGTTCACATTCACAAGAAGTATGACGCACTTATGTTCATTCCCTCCCACCGGGGGGTGGGAGGGAATGAACGTCCCGTTCGGGGGGTCTTTGGTCCCGGGCCGGTGGGGCTGGAGGTCCTTACCGCACGTCCTTGCGGAAGTCCTGCGCGGCCTTGAGGAAGAGGTCGTTGGCCTCCGTCTCGCCGATCGTGACGCGGACCCCCTCGCCCGCGAACGGCCGCACCATCACGCCCGCCGCTTCGCAGGCCGCGGCGAAGTCGCCCGTGCGCTCCCCCAGCCGCAGCCAGACGAAGTTCGCCTGCGTCTCGGGAACCGTCCAGCCCTGCGCGGTCAGCTCGCGCACCACCCGGGTCCGCTCGGCGACCAGGGCGTCCACGCGTTCCAGCAGCGCGGCCTCGCTGCGCAGCGAGGCGACCGCCGCGTCCTGCGCGATCTGGCTCACGCCGAACGGCACCGCCGTCTTGCGCAGCGCCGCCGCCACCGGCTCGTGGGCGACGGCGAAGCCGACCCGCAGCCCGGCCAGGCCGTACGCCTTGGAGAAGGTCCGCAGCACGCAGACGTTCGGGCGGTCGCGGTACAGCTCGATGCCGTCCGGGATCTCCTCGTCGCGGACGAACTCGCGGTACGCCTCGTCCAGCACCACCAGCACGTCGCCGGGGACGCGGTCCAGGAAGCGCTCCAGCCCGGCGCGGCGGACGGCGGTGCCGGTGGGGTTGTTGGGGTTGCAGACGAAGACCAGGCGCGTGCGCTCGGTGACGGCGTCGGCCATCGCGTCCAGGTCGTGCCTCTCGTCGCCGTCCAGCGGCACCCGGACGGAGGCCGCGCCGGAGATCTGGGTGATGATCGGGTACGCCTCGAAGGAACGCCAGGCGTAGACCACCTCGTCGCCGGGGCCGGCGGTGGCCTGGAGGAGCTGCTGGGCGACGCCGACGGAGCCGGTGCCGGTCGCGATGTGGCTCATCGGCACCCCGAAGCGGTGCGACAGCTCCGACGTCAGGAGGCCGCAGGCCATGTCCGGGTAGCGGTGGAAGGAGCCGGCGGCGGTGGTGGCGGCCTCCAGGACCCCGGGCAGCGGCGGGTAGGGGTTCTCGTTGGAGGACAGCTTGTACGCGGCGGGGCCGCCGGCGGCCGCCGGACGACCCGGCCTGTAGGTGGGGATCCCCTCCAGCACCGCGCGCAGTTTCGGGGCCATCTCCGTCATGCCAGGTCCTCCTCGACCCTTCGGGGCCAGTCGTGGAGCGGCCGTGCCGCCGCTCATACCACCAATGCTGCACACCTTAGAAGGATTCCCCGGAACGGCGTAGGGCCCGGTGAGAAGGGCGCATTCGCAGAAGCGTGCGCCGGTGGCGCGCGCCCTGGCGCGCATCACCCGTGGAGGTGAGTTGAGACAGCTTTGAGACCTCCCCCCTTCTGCTGGAGCAAGCGGTGAAGTATCCGCAGAAAAGATGGCCCGGCGGCTCAACTACCGTCTATTCCATGGTCGTTACCACTGATCCGGCTTGCAGAATCGTCTCTTCTCCTGTTGTCCTGTACACCCCCGCAAACGGCGCGGCGCGGCCCTAGTATCAGCACGCCATGACAGCAGCAGGGAAGCACCAGGTGAGCCGGGCCCACGGCCGTCGGCTGGGGCGGGCGGGCATCCGGGACGTGGCCGCGGCGGCCGGCGTCTCGATCACGACCGTCTCCGACGCGCTCAACGGCAAGGGCCGCCTGCCCGACGCCACCCGACGCCACGTCCGCGAGGTCGCCGACCGGCTCGGCTACCGCCCCTCCGCGGCGGCCCGCACACTCCGCACCGGCAAGTCGGGGCTGATCGGACTGACGGTCACGACCTACGGCGAGGAACCCTTCACCTTCACCGAGTTCGCCTACTTCGCCGAGATGGCCCGCGCCGCCTCCTCCGCGGCCCTGGCCCGCGGCTACGCCCTGGTGATCCTCCCCGGCAGCACCCGGCAGAGCCCCTACGACGTCTGGTCCAACGTCGCCCTCGACGGCACCGTCGTCATCGACCCCTCCGACCGCGACCCCGTCGTCACCGAGCTGGTCCGCCAGGGCATCCCCGTGGTCTCCGACGGCCGCCCCTGCGGCGACCTGCCCGTCACCGCCTGGGTCGACAACGACCACGAGGCCGCGGTCACCGGCCTGCTCGACCACCTCGCCGCCGCCGGCGCCCGCCGCATCGGCCTGCTCACCGGCACCAGCACCGACACCTACACCCGGCTTTCCACCAAGGCCTACCTGCGCTGGTGCGAGCGCGCCGGGCAGGACCCGGTGTACGAGGCCTACCCGGCCCACGACCCCTGCGCGGGCGCCGTCGCCGCCGACAGACTGCTGGCCCGGCCCGACCGCCCCGACGCCGTGTACGGGCTCTTCGACCCCAACGGCACCGACCTGCTCGCCGCCGCCCGCCGGTACGGGCTGCGCGTCCCCGACGACCTGCTGCTGGTGTGCTGCAGCGAGTCCGCCGTCTACGCCGGCACCGAGCCGCCCATCACCACCCTGTCGCTGAAACCCGGGCGCATCGGCACCACCGTCGTCCAGCTGCTGATCGACGCCATCGAGGGCACCGGCGGCGGCCGCCCCGTCCAGCGGATCATGCCCACCGACCTGATCGTCCGCACGTCCTCGCAGCGCCGCCGGGCGCGGACGACGGTGAGCGCCCCCCGCTCCTCCGAAGACCGCGGCCGGTCCTAGGGCCCGTTCATTCCGGGGCGAACCGACCGCTCTCCGGCTCCCGTCCGGCCCCGGCCCGAATTGCCGTCCCCCGGGTGCGTCACAAGGCGCGACCTGCGTTCCTATGATGGGCCCACGACACCGGGACCGGCTCTCGACACGGGGCGACCCGCGGGAGGCGGAGAGAGGTCCGGCAGGTGCAGGCGCGCGCGATGGTGGAGGGGCCGATGACTCAGGGGGCCGGTCGGGGATCCGACATGTGGCACGGCGCGGGCGTGACGGGTTCGGGCGTGGTGAGTTCCGGCCCGGTGAGTTCGGGTGCGACGGGTCCGGGTGCGATGGGTTCCGGGGCTCCGGGCGCCGCCGAACCGCGCCCGGAGGGGTACACCCCCACCCAGCGCGACCTGCCCGTCATCGGCGCGGCCTCCACGGTCCCCACCCCCACACTGGTCGACACGCCCTCGCCCGCCGCCGGCGGCGGCGAGCAGGGCCCGCTGTACGTCGTCGGCGACGTCCACGGCTATCTGGACGAGCTGCGCACGGCCCTGCTGAACCAGGGGCTCATCGACACCGAGGACCACTGGATCGCGGGCAACGCCCGGCTGTGGTTCCTGGGCGACTTCACCGACCGCGGCCCGGACGGCATCGGCGTCATCGACCTGGTGATGCAGCTCTCCGCCGAGGCCGCCGCCGCCGGCGGCTACTGCAAGGCGCTGATGGGCAACCACGAGCTGCTGCTGATCGGCGCCAAGCGCTTCGGCGACACCCCCGTCGGCTCCGGCGCGGGCACCGCCTCCTTCCAGGCGGCCTGGCTGCTCAACGGCGGGCAGCGCTCCGACATGGAGCGGCTCCAGGAGCACCACGTCCAGTGGATGTCCCGGCTGGACGCCATGGCCCTGGCCGACGACCACCTGCTGGTGCACTCCGACACCACCGCCTACCTGGAGTACGGCGCCACCATCACCGACGTCAACGACGCCGTCACCGAATCCCTCACCCACCACGACGCCGACGAGACCTGGGACCTGTTCCGCAAGTTCACCAAGCGCTTCGCCTTCCGCGACGAGGCCGGCGCCGCGGCGGCACGCGAACTGCTGGCCACCTACGGCGGGCGGCGCATCGTCCACGGCCACAGCCCGATCCCCTACCTGCTGGGCGAGGTCGGCTCCGAGGACGGCGAGGACGGCGCGCCCCAGGTGCACGGACCGCACGTCTACGCCGACTCGCTCGCGGTCGCCATGGACGGCGGAGTGACCATGGCCGGAAAGCTACTGGTGTCCCGGCTCCCCCTCCCCGCCTGAGCGGTGTCTCCCCCGGTGTCCGCTTGATCCGCCCCCCTCATGCCGCCCGGAGGGTGAACACCGCCCGGTAGAGGCGCGTATTTTCCGGAAACACCCTGTCACCACCGGAACGAACCGCTCTACCATCGGGTCCCTGTCTCAAGCGAGCTCTCCTCCGTTTCCGGCCCCGCGGGCCTTACGGAGCACCGGGGGATGCACATGAACACCGCTCCGCACCTGCGTCTTGAGGACCGCCCCGAGTTCGAACGGGTCCTCGACGAGGCACTGCGCGCCGTACGCGACCGCCCCGAACCGGCCGCCGGAAGACGGCTGACCACCGAGCAGCTGCGCACCATGGCGATCGGCGCCGCCGCGGCGATCGCCGCCTGCGCGGCGGCGGAGTACGAGCACTTCGTGTCGCTCCGCGACGAGCTGCGCCGCCCCGGCCACGCGCCCTCCTCGCAGGGGGCCGCGGGCGTGCCCGGAGGATCTGGTTCCGATCCCGTTTCGAGCGGTGCCGGACTGTTCGCCACGCTCTCCGTCCTGGCGCCCGTACTGGCCGGGTCCGCGGCACTGATCTTCCTCCTGGTCGGCCATCTGCTGCGGGTGATGGACCCCGAACCGTCCATCGCCGCGCCGATGCGTACCGCGGGCTGGGCCTTCGCCGCCCTGACCGCCGCCTCGCTGCTGGCCGCGTGCGTCGGGCTGCTGGTCACCGCGGTGCGCCACGGCGCCGGCGCGATCCGGGCGGGCGGGCCCAGCGGGCAGAGCGCACTCGCCGACGAGGTGGCGCGGGCGCGCACGGTCTGGCGCACGGCACTGCTGGAGCGCGGGGTGCGGCCCTTCCTCGGCGAGGCGCTGGCCGGATCCGCCGCGGAGACCGAGGAGACCGCGGAGGCCACTGGGTCCGCGGGCGCGCTGGAGACATCCGGGATCCCGGGGGCGGGGAAGGCGCCGCGGGAAAGCCGCCACCCCAGGCTGGGCTACAGCCATCCGGGCTTCTCCAGCCCGGCCTCGAAAGTGCCCCGCGACACGGACGCCGGGCCCCGCTTCACCAGCCCGGACTTCAGCAGCCCCGACTTCGGCGGCCCCGAGCACCCCCTCGACCGGGCCCCGGACCGGGCCGCCGACTGAGCCGCCGACCGGGCCGTCGACCGGGCCGTCGACCGGGCCGCCTCCGGACCCCGGCACCCGTAAGGCGGCCGGGCCCGTAAAGCGGTGGGACCGGCGGGTTCCCGCTGGCATCCTGGGGAGGGTGACGGACCGACCACAGACTCCCGGCGGCTCTCCGCCGCCCCGCGGACTGCTCCTCCGCGTCTCCCCCGAACTGCGGATCTTCCTGCCCTCGCGCCACCGCGGCGCCGAACTCCTCCCCGTGCCCCACGACGGCACCTCCTCGCTCGTCCACGTCGTGCAGTCCGCGGGCATCCCGCTGACCGAGGTGGGCGCGCTCGTCCTGGAGGACGCCGCCGGGAACAGCGGCGGGGAGCGGCGGGTGGAGCCCTCGTACCGCCCCGAGGCGGACCGGACGGTCCGGATCGAGTCCGTCGTACGCCCGCAACGGGTCCCGGACGGGCCCCCGCGCTTCCTGCTGGACGTCCACCTGGGCACGCTGGCCCGGCGGCTGCGCCTGGTGACCGGCGCCGACACCGCCTACCACAACGACATGGACGACCCCGCCCTGGTCGAGCAGGCCAACGCCGAGCGGCGCGTCCTGCTCACCCAGGACCGCGGGCTGCTGATGCGGCGGCAGCTGTGGATGGGCGCCTATGTGCGCGGCTCGCGCCCGGACGACCAGCTCGCCGACGTCCTGGACCGTTTCGACCTGCCGCTGGCGCCGTGGACGCGGTGCACGGCGTGCAACGGGCTCCTCGCCGACGTGCCCAAGACCGAGGTCGAGCACCTGCTCCGCCCCGGCACCCGCCGCACCTACGACACCTTCGCCCGCTGCCGCGACTGCGGGCGCGTCTACTGGCGCGGGGCCCACGGGGACCGGCTGGAGGCGCTGGTGGCGGAGGCCGCCGGGACGGCGGGCGAGCGGGAGGCCGGCACGCCGTAGGCGCTCAGTCGATCAGCCCCAGGCGCGCGGCGCGCACCCCCGCCGCGAACCGGCTCCCCACCCCCAGCTTCTCGGTGATCCGGGTCATCATCCGCCGCAGCGTCCGCTCGGAGCAGCCGAGCCGCCGGGCGATGCTCTCGTCCTTGGTGCCGGTCGCGAGCAGGGCGAGGATCTCCCGCTCCTGCTCGGTGTACTCGTCGGCCGGGTGGGAGCCGTCGGCGCGCCGGACCCGGCCCGCGCCGTCGGGGTAGGGGCGCGCCACGTCCCACTCGTGTTCGAAGACCTGCGCGAAGCACAGCGCGACCCGCGAACTGCGCAGCAGCACGTCGCCGTCGCCGCCCAGGGGGTCGTCACCGGCGGGCATCAGCGTGACCGTGCGGTCCACCACGTGGAGGTAGAGGGGCAGGGCGGCGGCGACGCGGACCCGGGCGCCGGCCTCCCGCAGGGCATCGAGGTAGGCGGCGGCCCCCGGCCCGCGCGTCGCGCCGACGGTGGCCAGCATCCTGATCTCGGTTCCCCGGGCCAGGATGCGGCGGTCGTGGACGAGACTGGCCTCCAGCACCTCGGGGCCGGGGAAGGCGGTCCGCATGCACAGCACCTCCCGGCGCCCCACCGGCTCGAACTCGTCCAGCCGCTTGCGGAGCCGGTCGCGGTCCTCGATGAACTCCACCTCGACGCTCTCGTGTCCCGGCCCCCGGAACTCCGGGAGCAGGTCGAGGATGTCGTCGACGGCACGGAGGTTGCGGTCCAGGGTCTCGGCGGCCGACCGCAGCCAGGCGCGCTGCTCGCCGAACAGCTCCCGCAGGGCCCTCTCCGGTGAGCTGACCCCCTGGCCCTCGGGGTCGAGGAGCCTGCGCTCGGCGAGCCAGCGCCTGACCTCCTCGGGCATCTCCCCCGGCTGCGGGACTCGTGCCGCGCGGGTGCTCCTGAGCGTTCCGACCAGTTGCGTGTAGGCCTGCCTGGCCTCGGTCCCGATCTCGACCGCGTCGTCGCTGTCAGCGGACATGCCAAAAAAGTAGCCCGTGACCCGGACCTTCTCCATAGTGCGGCCGGCACGGAAGCCGCGCCCGGAGCTGGCCGGGTCCGGCCACGCCGGTTCCGACCCGGTCCCCGCACCGGATCACCGGGCTTAACGTGACGCCGCGGCACCGGGAACCGGAGGCCGCCGCCGCGTCACGCGGTGTCCCCCCTCAACGTGCCGGCGTACACCCGACGCGCCGGCCGACCACCGGAAGGTGTGCACCCCCATGAGACGAACGCACCTGGGCGCGCTGCTGCTCGCCATCCCCACCGCGCTGATACCCGCCGTCGCCTCCGCGGCCCCCGCCGCCGACTCCGCGCGTGCCGAGGCACCGCTGGTCAAGGTCGCACAGGCCCCGGACGCGCTGGTCGTCGAGGGGAACTACATCGTCACCCTGAAGCCCGGCGCCAAGGCTTCGAAGCTCGCCGGCGACAGGGGCATCAAGACCCGGCACGTCTACTCCGAGGCGCTCAACGGGTTCGCCGCGAAGCTGACGGACGGCCAGCTCAAGGCGCTCCAGCGCCACCCCTCCGTCGCGGCGATCGAGGAGGACCAGAAGATCACCGCCAGCGCCACCCAGTACAGCCCGCCCTGGGGCCTGGACCGGATCGACCAGCGCAACCGCCCGCTGGACGGCGCCTACACGTACAACCGCAACGGCGCCGGGGTGACGGCGTACATCATCGACACCGGCATCGACACCTCGCACCCCGACTTCGGCGGCCGGGCGCGCAACGTCTTCGACGCCTTCGGCGGCAACGGCCAGGACTGCCAGGGCCACGGCACCCATGTCGCCGGCACCGTCGGCGGCGCGACGTACGGCGTCGCCAAGGGCGTGGCGCTGCGCGGCGTCCGGGTGCTCAACTGCCAGGGCAGCGGCTCGTACTCGGGCATCATCGCCGGTTTCGACTGGGTCCGGCAGAACGCCGTCAAGCCCGCCGTGGCCAACGCCTCCCTGGGCGGCGGCTACTCGTCCGCGGTGAACACGGCCGCCACCAACCTGGCCAACTCCGGCGTCCACCTGTCCGTCGCCGCCGGCAACGAGAACCAGAACGCCTGCAACGTCTCCCCGGCCAGTGCCTCCGGCGTCCTCACCGTGGCCGCCTCGGACAGCTCCGACCGCAAGGCGTCCTTCAGCAACTGGGGCTCCTGCACCGACCTGTACGCCCCCGGCGTCTCCGTCACCTCCACCCGCATGGGCGGCGGCAGCACCGCGCTGAACGGTACGTCGATGGCGTCCCCGCACGCCGCCGGGGTGGCCGCGCTGTACAAGTCCGCCTACGGCGACGCCTCGTCCTCGACCGTCAGCAACTGGCTGACCAGCAACGCCACCGCCAACGTGATCAGCGGCAACGTCAGCGGCACGCCCAACCGCCTGCTGTTCAAGAACACTCTCTGACACACCCTCCGGCCGGCGCGAGCCGGCCGGAGCGGCCGCGGGCCGCCCCCGGTGCCGGGCGGTCCGCGGCGGCAGCACTCCGGGGGCGGGGAGGGCCCGGACATCCGTCCGGCCCTCCCCGCACGGTCGCGCCGACTCCACTCCTCCACAGGGCGATTGGCCTGAATCGATCGGTTCGGAACGATTGCCGGGACTGTCCGGGGAAACGCGTAGCGCATCGGACGACGATGCCTTCTCAGGGAACCGGAGGAGACGCGATGGCGCGCGTGTCACGCAGGACCAGGACGGGTGTGGTGGCGGCGGCCGGACTGCTGGCCGGCACGACGCTGATCGGCGGCTGCGGCGGTGAGCAGGATTCCGGGCCGAGGGCCGGTGCCGGCTCCGAGGCCGGGGAGGAGAGCGCGACCGGAGGCGGCGGGGACGGCGCGGAGGGCGACGAAGCGGCCGCCGAGGTCGTACGGACCGCGCACGAGAAGACGGTCGCGGCCGAGACCGCGAAGATGACGCTGAAGGTGCGTGCCGCCATGGGCGGGCAGCAGCAGACCCTCACCGGTGACGGCACCGTGGACCTGGCCGACGGCACGAGCGACCTGACCTTCGAGGCGGGCGGCGGTGAGCGGATCGAGCAGCGGGTGGTGGACGAGACCCTCTACCAGCGGCTGCCGGACCAGGCGCGGGAGCAGCTCGGGGTGGACAAGCCGTGGGTCAGCGTCGACCTGCGGGAACTCGCCGGAAGCGACGGCACCGTGGGCGGTGTGCGGATCAACGACCCGATCAGGGGACTCGACTACACCAGGGCCCTGGACGACGACGCCACCCGTGTCGGCACCGAGGAGGTCGGCGGCGTGGCGACCACCCGCTACCGCGTGAACGTCGACGTGGAGGAACTCGCGGGTGAGAACACGGCCGAGTCCGAGCGCCTGCGGCAGCAGCTCGGCGACTCCCTGCCGATGCACCTGTGGCTCGACGACCAGGACCGCATCCGCCGCCAGCAGTTCGAGATCTCCCTCGACGGCGAGGCGGCACGGTCGAACTCCCGGGCCCAGTCCCAGCCGCCGTCCCGCGAGACCCGGGACGCGACAGTCCGCACCGTCATCGAGTTCAGCGACTTCGGCACCGAGGTCGAGGTCTCCCCGCCCCCGGCCGGGAAGACCGAGGACGTCACCGACAAGCTCGCCCGGCGGGCCGACCGCTCCCCGAACGGGTGAGATCCCCCGGCCGCCGACGAGTTCCGTCGGCGGCCGGCGTCACACCTCCACAGACGCCCCCGGCGGCGGGGACCGACGGGACCCGTGGGAACCGGCGGGACACGAGGCGAGATGAAGTACGGCCCCGGCCGGCGCTTCTGACACCCCTGGGGGCAGTGCCCGGCGCGGACCCGGAGCGCTCACCGCCTGCCGGGCCGTACGCGGCGGGCGCGCTCTGGGATGCTGAGGCGATGACGGCACCGGAAGCACGGTGGGAGCGGCGGCTCGAGAAGCTGTGGGCCTCCTTCGACGACCACGAACCCGACGATTTCCTGCGGCGGATCGAGACGCTGGCCGCCGAACTCCCGCCCGGCGACGCCGTCGCCCTTTACGAACTGGCCTCCGCCCACGACGCACTCGACCGTGAGGAGGAGGCCGCCGCCCTCTACCGCCGGTCCCTCGCGGCCGACCCGCCCGGTGGACGACGCCGACGGGCGGTGATCCAGCTGGCCAGCACCCTGCGCAATCTGGGGCGGGTGGAGGAGAGCATCACACTGCTGACGGCCGAACGGGAGACGCACTCCGACGAGTTGGACGACGCGGTCACCGCGTTCCTGTCCCTGGCGCTCGTCGACGCCGGGCGGGAACGGGAGGCGGCGGCCCTCGCCCTCACCGCCCTCGTCCCCCACCTGCCGGAGTACCGCCGCTCACTGACGCACTACGCCCGCGCCCTCACCGCCGGGGAGCGCACCTGAACCGGCTCCGACACAGCTGCCGTACCAGGCGGGCCCCCGGGAAAGACCGAGGCCAGGTGCGCGGCCCGGCTGCGGGCATGGGGCGGGTCCCGGACCTCGACGCGTTCGGAACCCGCCCTCTTTCTTCCGGCTTCTGCGGTCAGTCCGTCAGCGGCAGATAGACGCGATTGCCGCTCGCTGCGAACTCCTCGGACTTCCGCCTCATGCCCTCCTCCGGATCCAGGGCGAGGTCGCCGCCGTGCTCGCGGCGGATGTCCTGGGAGATCTTCATCGAGCAGAACTTCGGCCCGCACATCGAGCAGAAGTGCGCCGTCTTCGCCGGCTCCGCCGGCAGCGTCTCGTCGTGGAAGGCGCGGGCCGTGTCCGGGTCGAGGGCCAGGTTGAACTGGTCCTCCCAGCGGAACTCGAAGCGGGCGTCGGACAGTGCGTCGTCCCACTCCTGGGCGCCGGGGTGGCCCTTGGCCAGGTCGGCGGCGTGGGCGGCGATCTTGTAGGTGATGACGCCCGTCTTCACGTCGTCGCGGTCCGGCAGGCCCAGGTGCTCCTTGGGCGTGACGTAGCAGAGCATCGCCGTGCCCCACCAGGCGATCATCGCCGCACCGATGCCGGAGGTGATGTGGTCGTACGCCGGGGCGATGTCGGTGGTGAGCGGGCCGAGGGTGTAGAAGGGCGCCTCGTCGCAGATCTCCTGCTGGAGGTCGACGTTCTCCTTGATCTTGTGCATCGGGACGTGCCCGGGGCCCTCGATCATCGTCTGCACGTCGTGGGACTTGGCGATGCGGTTCAGCTCGCCCAGCGTGCGCAGTTCGGCGAACTGCGCCTCGTCGTTGGCGTCCGCGATGGAGCCCGGGCGCAGTCCGTCACCCAGGGAGAAGGTGACGTCGTAGGCGCGCAGGATCTCGCAGAGCTCCTCGAAGTGGGTGTAGAGGAAGCTCTCCTTGTGGTGGGCCAGGCACCAGGCCGCCATGATCGAGCCGCCGCGCGAGACGATGCCCGTCTTGCGCCGGGCGGTCAGCGGGACGTAGCGCAGCAGGACGCCGGCGTGGACGGTCATGTAGTCCACGCCCTGCTCGCACTGTTCGATGACGGTGTCCTTGTAGATCTCCCAGGTCAGTTCCTCGGCCTTGCCGTCGACCTTCTCCAGCGCCTGGTAGAGGGGGACGGTGCCGATGGGGACGGGGGAGTTGCGCAGCACCCACTCGCGGGTGGTGTGGATGTTGCGGCCGGTGGAGAGGTCCATGACGGTGTCGGCGCCCCAGCGGGTGGCCCACGTCATCTTCTCCACCTCCTCCTCGATGGAGGAGGTGACGGCGGAGTTGCCGATGTTGGCGTTCACCTTCACCAGGAAGTTCTTGCCGATGATCATCGGCTCGGTCTCCGGGTGGTTGACGTTCGCCGGCAGGACGGCGCGGCCCGCGGCGATCTCGTCGCGCACGTGCTCCGGCGAGCAGCCCTCCCGCAGCGCCACGAACTCCATCTCGGGGGTGATCTCGCCCCGCTTGGCGTACGCGAGCTGCGTGACGGCGGTGGTGCCGCCGCGGCCCCGGCGCGGCAGGCGGGGGCGGCCGGGGAAGACGGCGTCCAGGTTGCGCAGCCCACCGCGCGGCGAGGTGTGCCTGACGCCGTCGTCCTCGGGCCGCACCTCGCGGCCCGGGTACTCCTCGGTGTCCCCTCTGGCGATGATCCAGTTCTCCCGCAGCGGTGCCAGACCGCGGCGGACGTCGGTGTCGATGTTCGGATCGGTGTACGGGCCGGACGTGTCGTACAGCGTCACGTCGCGGCCGTTGGTGAGGTGCACTCTGCGGACGGGCACCCTGATGTCGGGGCGCGAACCGCTCAGATAGCCCTTGTGCCAGCCGGTCGCGCGCTCCTCGGCGCTCCCGGAGGCGGTTTCGGGCGTACGTGCGTCCTGCGAGGTCATGAGACCCAACTCCCTACGCCGGCATTACCCGGTAACAGGTTCGGCGGTCGACGCAGCCGTTTCCGTGGCGGTGTCCACGGAGGTCAGCGTCCTCTCAGCCCCGTGCTCGGAGCTCCCGCGGTGTGCAAAAGCGCCCCCACGCTAACGGCTGACACCGGGCGTGCGCCAGGGCGCCCCCTGCCGCGCCTGCGATGATCGGGCCGTGGACTCCTCCTCCCCGTTTCCCCCGCCGTCCCGCTCGCCGGTCCCCCCACCGGTGCCACCGGTGCCGCCCACCCCGCCGTCACAGCGCCCGTCGCCCGGCCACGGGACCGGCCACGAACCCGGCCACGGGCAGGCGCCGCACGCGCACGGACACTCGCACGGCCACCACCACGGGCCGCCCGCCCCCGTCTCGGCACGGCTGCGCAAGGTGGTCGCGGTGGTGCTGGTCCCGTTCGCGGTGGCGGTGCTCGCCGGGCTGGTGGCACTGTGGCCTGGCGGCGCGCCCGAGGGGAAGGACTCGCCCAGCGGCGTCGGCTTCGACCGGCAGACGCTCGGCGCACGGGTCACCGCGGTCGAGGAGGTCGACTGCGCGGAGGTGGGCGCCGCCCAACCGCCCGGCGGCCCGGGCGGCGCCGGGAACGCCGGCGGCGACGGGGGCGCGCAGGACGGCGGAAGCGGCGGCTCGGGCGCCCTGCCGGAAGGCTCCGGGAAGGGCACCTGTCTGCGGGCGACCGTCGAGGTCGCCGAGGGCAAGGACGCGGGCCACACGTTCCCGGAGATCGTCACCCCGGACGCCACGCGCCGGCTGAGCCCCGGTCAGGACGTGGTGGTGGCGTACGCGCCCGACGCCCCGCGCGAGTTCCAGTACAGCGTGGTGGACGTGGCGCGCGGGGTGCCCATGGTGGTCCTGGCGGGCGTCTTCGCGCTGGCGGTGGTGGTCGTGGGACGGCTGCGCGGGCTGCTGGCGCTGGTCGGACTGGTGGCCAGCTTCGGGGTGCTGACGCTGTTCATCCTGCCCGCGATCCTCCAGGGCTCCAATCCGCTGCTGGTGGCGGTGGTGGGCGGCAGCGCGATCATGCTGGCCACGCTGTACCTGTGCCACGGCGTCAACGCCCGTACCTCCGTCGCCGTCCTGGGCACCCTGGTGTCGCTGCTGCTGATCGGGCTGCTGGGCTCGGCGTTCATCGGATGGGCCGCGCTGACGGGCAACACCGACGACCAGACCGGGCTGGTGCACGGGCTGTATCCGGACATCGAGATCCGCGGGCTGCTGCTGGCCGGTGTGCTGATCGGTTCGCTGGGCGTGCTGGACGACGTGACGGTGACGCAGACCTCGGCGGTGTGGGAGCTGCGGCAGGCCGACCCGTCGGCCGGCTGGCGAAGGCTCTACGGCGCGGCGATGCGCATCGGGCGCGACCACATCGCGTCGGTGGTGAACACGCTGGTGCTGGCGTACGCGGGGGCCGCGCTGCCGCTGCTGCTGCTGTTCTCGATAGCGGAGAGCGGAATGGGCCAGGTGGCCACCAGCGAGCTGGTGGCGGAGGAGATCGTGCGGACGCTGATCGGCTCGATCGGCCTGGTCGCCTCGGTCCCGGTGACCACGGCGCTGGCGGCGCTGGTGGCGGTCGCCGACCGCCGGGGGCCGTCCGGCCGCGAAGGGGCCTCCGGCGGGGGGACCGCCGGCGGGCAGGGGCGTGCCCGGGGCCGGGGCGGCAGGCGGCGGGCGCGGCGCTGAGCCGCGCCCGCGGCGCCCTTGCCGGGGCACGGCGCCCCGGATCCCGTCAGCCTCCCGAGGAGGAGCCCGAGGAGGTGAACTTCCGCACCAAGTAGACCAGCGCGCCGACCAGCGCCACGAACAGCAGGAGCTTGAAGAGCAGCTTCACGACGAAGCCGACGACGGCGAAGATCAGACCGCCGAAGACGAAGAGCGCGATGAGCGGGATCGCGACCCACTTCACCCACCACGGCAGCGCCGCGAAGGTCTCCTTGAGATCCATGAGCGTTACCCGCTTCCTGAAGTCTCCGGCCGCCGGGCATGCCCGGCGCGCCGGTTGCGTCCGGTGCTTCCGGCTCCGATGCTAGGCGGGCGGACTCCTCGCCGGGACGCCGCGGGCCCGGGTCCTTCCCTGACCGGCCCCCTAAGGAGGACGGGTCCGTGCCGTCAGCCCTCGGGGGGAGAGAAGACCACCAGGACCCGCAGGTCCTCGGTGATGTGGTGGAACCTGTGCGGCACCCCTGCCGGCACGTAGACCACGCTGCCGCGCGCGACCGGGGTGGTCTCGTCCCCGACGGTGATCAGCGCCCGGCCGCTGGCGACGAAGTACACCTCGTCCTGCCGGTGCGGCTGCTGCGGGTCGAGCGCGCCCCGGTCCAGGGCGTACAGTCCGACGGACATGTTCCTCTCGCGCAGGAACTGCAGGTACGCGCCGTCGTTGGCGGCCCGCTCCGCCTCCAGCTCCTCCAGCCGGAACGCCTTCATGAGACCTCTGCCCCTCACCGGTAGGCGACCGTCCCCGTTTCTGGAACGATCTCGGACATGGTGAACTTCCTCGTCAGAACGATCGCCAACGCGGTGGCCCTGGCCGTCGCCGTCTGGCTGCTGGACGACATCACGCTCACGGGTGACGACACCGCGGGCAAGACCTTCACGCTGGTCCTCGTCGCGCTGATCTTCGGCCTCGTCAACGCCGTGGTCAAGCCGATCACGAAACTGCTGTCCCTGCCGCTGCTGATCCTCACGCTCGGCCTGTTCACTCTGGTGATCAACGCGCTGATGCTGCTGCTCACCTCCTGGCTGGCCGAGCAGTTCGACCTGGCCTTCCGGGTGGAGGGCTTCTGGACGGCGGTGCTCGGCGCCCTGGTGATCTCCATCGTGTCGTGGGCGGTGAGCGTGGTGCTGCCCGAGGGCGACTGACCGCCGCGCGGAGGCGGGCGGGGGACGGGGGCCGGGCGCGTCGCCGATGATGGAGGGCATGCGCACCTCTGACCCCGGCGCCCCCGGCACCCCCGGTGGTGTCCGTACGCCGTACCGCGTCTGCTTCGTCTGCACCGGCAACATCTGCCGCTCCCCCATGGCCGAGGCCGTCTTCCGCGCCCGCGTGGCGGAGGCCGGTCTGGCGGAGCTGGTGGAGGTGAGCAGCGCGGGGACGGGCGGCTGGCACGTGGGCGACGGCGCCGACTCGCGCACCGTCGCGGTGCTGACGGCAGCCGGATACGTCCACGAACACGTGGCACGGCAGTTCCGGCGCGACTGGTTCGAGCGGCTGGACCTGGTGATCGCCCTGGACGAGGGGCATCTGCGGGATCTGCGGAGGCTGGCGCCCGGCCCCGAGTACGCCCGCAGGGTCCGGCTGCTGCGCTCGTACGCCCCCGGCGCCGGCGAGGGCCTGTGCGGGCTGGACGTGCCCGACCCGTACTACGGCGGGCCGGAGGGCTTCGAGGAGTGCCTGGCCCTGGTCGAGGAGGCCGTACCGGGCCTGCTGGAGGAGGTGCGGGCCGCCCTCGGCCGACCGGCCGGCGGCAGGGCCGGTGACGGCGACGGGGCGGCGGTGCGGTGACGGGCGGGTCCGGAGGTCCCGGGGGAGGCGTCGCCGGACGGGTGGCCGCCCTGACCGGCTCGGCCGCCGGGCATGCGCGGCCCGTGGGCGGCGGCGACATCTGCGACGCGTACCGGATCGCGCTCGCGGACGGCCGTACCGTCTTCGCCAAGACTCTTCCCGGCGCTCCCCGCGGCTTCTTCGCCGCCGAGGCCGCCGGCCTGGAGCTGCTGCGCTCCACCGGTGCGGTGGCCGTGCCGGAGGTGATCGGCGCCGAGGCGGACGTGCTGGTGCTGGAGTGGGTCGAGCCGGGCGCGGCGAGCGCCGGGCAGGCCGAGCGGCTGGGCCGCGAGCTGGCCGCCCTGCACTCCGCGCCGGCCCCGGTCTGGGGCGGCGCGGACCCCGACCTCCCCGTCCACCTGGGCTCGGTGCCCCTGCCCTCGCCGCCGGAGCCGCCCTCGGGGGCGGAGGACTGGCCGGCCTTCCACGCCCGGTGGCGGCTGCTGCCCCTGCTGCGGCGGGCGGTGGACGGCGGGGGTATCGGGAAGGGGGACGCCCGGGACGTGGAGCGGCTGTGCGAGCTGCTGGCCGCGGACGGGGCGGCGGGCGGCGAGGTGGCGGGTCCTCCGCAGCCGCCCGCCGTCGTCCACGGCGATCTGTGGTCGGGCAACGTCCTGTGGTCCGCCGACGGCCGCGCCCGTCTGATCGACCCGGCCGCGCAGGGCGGCCACCCCGAGACGGACCTGGCGGTGCTGGAGCTGTTCGGCTGCCCGCACCTGGGGCGGCTGCTGGCGGCGTACGAGGAGGTCCGCCCCCTGCCCGGCCGGAGCGGGCGCGTGCCGCTGCACCAGCTCCAGCACCTGCTGGTGCACGCCGTCCTCTTCGGCCCCGGCTACGGCGCCCGCTGCGGTGCGGCGGCCCGGGCGGCGCTCGGCTGATCGGCGCACGTACGCTCGAAGGCGCCGGACGGGCTGGCGGGGGAGAGCGACGAGGAGCGGGCATGACGCGCGAGCGGGACGGGCGGGACGGGCGGGACGGGCGGAACGGGCCGGTCCCGCGCGGTGACGGGACGCGGGTGGTACGGGCCGGGCTGCCGGAGGAGGAGCCGTACGCGCCGCCGCTGCCGGGCCCGGTGCTGGCCGCGCACTTCCACCTGCCCGGGGATCCGGCGCAGGCCCCCTACACCTACGGCCGCGACGGCAACCCCACCTGGACGGGCCTGGAGCAGGCCATCAGCGAGCTGGAGGCCCCCGGCGACGAGGCGGCGCGCACGACCGTCTTCGCCTCCGGCATGGCCGCGATCTCCGCGGTCCTGCTGTCGCGGACGCGGCCCGGCGACGTGGTGGTGCTGCCCTCGGACGGCTACAACCTGCTCGTCCCGATGCGCGAGCGGCTGGAGGGCTGGGGGGTGGAGGTGCGCACCGCGCCCACCGGCGGCGACGCGCAGCTCGACGCCCTGGACGGGGCGGCGCTGCTGTGGATCGAGTCCCCCTCCAACCCCGGCCTGGACGTGTGCGACATCCGCCGCCTGGCCGACGCCGCCCACGAGCGCGGCGCGCTGGTCGCGGTGGACAACACCCTGGCCACCCCGCTGGGCCAGCGCCCGCTGGAGCTGGGCGCCGACTACGCGGTGGCCAGTGGCACCAAGGCGCTGACCGGCCACGGTGACGTACTGCTGGGCTACGTGACGTGCCGGGATCCGGAGCTGGCGGCGTCGGTGCGGCTGTGGCGCAAGACGGTCGGGGCGATCCCGGGGCCGGTGGAGGCGTGGCTCGCGCACCGCTCCCTGGCCACGCTGGAGCTGCGCACCGAGCGGCAGGCCGCGAACGCGCTCGCCGTCGCCGAGGCGCTGCGCGAGCGGCCGGAGGTGCGCGACGTACGGCACCCGGGGCTGGCGGACGACCCGGCGCACCCGGTGGCGGCGCGGCAGATGCGGCGCTTCGGCTGCGTGGTCTCCTTCACGCTGCCGGACAAGGCGTTCGCCGAGCGGTTCCTGGCCGCGCTGCGGCTGGTGGACGACGCGACGAGCTTCGGCGGGGTGCGTTCCACGGCCGAGCGGCGCGGCCGGTGGGGCGGGGACGCGGTGCCGGAGGGCTTCGTGCGGATGTCGGTGGGGGTGGAGGACGCGGCCGATCTGGTCGCCGACATCCGGGCGGCGCTGGACGGCGCCGGGCGCGGCTGACGTACGGGCCGGTGCGGAGGCGTGCGGCGGGGCTCGGCGGGGGCTGGGCGGGAAGCGATGGGGCGCGGGGCGGCTTGAAGCTCCCCCCTCATGCCTCAAGCCGCCCCGTGCGACGCGCGTAAACAGCGCATGGTCAAGGTTAGTTGACTGAGCGTTATTGTCCAGTCGCCGGATCGGCGCCCGCCCGCCCTCCTGTCCGCCCGTCCCCTCCCCGTCCGCCCCGCGCGGGCGGGGGCGGCGGCCGGGAGCCGCGGGTCACCAGGGGCGCGCGGGGCCGGCGCGGGCGCCCGTGGCAGAGCCGGAAGGTTTCGCCGGCCCCGGCGCGGGCCAGACCTTCCCCATGACCGCCGACGCGCGCCCCGTGGTCAAACGCACCGCCCGGGCCATCCTGCTCGATGACGACGAGATGATCCTGATCAAGCGGACCAAGCCCGGCCGCGAGCCGTACTGGATCACCCCGGGCGGCGGCGTCGAGACGGGGGACGCCACCGTCGTCGACGCCCTCCACCGCGAACTGGACGAGGAGCTGGGGGCGAAGGTGACCGACGTGGTCCCCGCCTTCGTCGACACCGTCCCCTACGACCCGGCCGAGGACGCGGGCAGCGGCGCGGCGGTCCTCGCACCGTGGGCCGCCAGGGCGCCGGACGCCGCGAGGGGCGCGGTGAAGGTGCAGTTCTTCTTCGCCTGCCGGCTGGCCTCGATGGACCTGTCGCGCAGGCACGGGCCGGAGGTCGACGAGCCGCGCGGCGAGTACGAGGTCGTCCGCGTCCCCTTCACCCGCGCGGGCATCGCCTCGGTGGAGGTGGTGCCCCCCTCGCTGCGGGCCTACCTCGACGCCAACGTCGAGGGCGTGCGCGCCCTGCTGGCCCCGGATCTGGGCTGACGTCCGCAGGACCGTCCGCATCCTGGCCGGTCGGGCCTGCCGGGCCGGGGGCGGCGGGGAGGCCGCTCAGCCGAACCAGCCGCGGAACGGCGTCCGTTCGTCCTCCTCCCGGCGCTGCCGGGCCTTGGCGAGCAGCCGCTCGGCGTGGGCGCGCCAGGCCGCCGGGTCGTCGGAGGGCGGCACGGGCCCGCCCGGCCCGCCCGTGCGAGCGTGCTCGCGCGACGGCCGCGCGGCGGCGGGCCCGCCGCGCCGGCGCGCCTCCTCCGCCACCCCGAAGAAGTCCCCGCCCTTGCGCCGCTGGTCGTCCGTGCCCCAGTCGCGCGGGGTCCCCTTGGGCGCCCGCTGCAGATGCGGGATGTGCTTGGCGCAGTGGATGTACGCTTCCTCCACCGTCACCCGCACCCACACCAGCGCCCGCCGGCCGGGCACGGGGTCGGACGGCAGGTCCGGATGGACCGAGCGCAGCTCGGCGTCCTCGACGACCTCGGCACGGCCGTTGACGTGCAGACCGATCCGGGCCTGGAAGAAGTCGACCATCAGGATGCCCAGATGCGGGTTCTCCTGGATGTTGCCGAGGCTGGCGTGCACGCCGTTGCCGCGGTACTCGGGATAGACCAGGGTCCGCTCGTCGATCACGTGCAGGAAGCCGGGCGGCCCGGCCCGGAAGGAGTTGTCGCACTCGCCGTGCCGGTCGGCGGTGGCCAGGAAGAACATCTCCTGCCGGCCGATGAACTCCCGCATCCGCTCGTTGAGGTGGTCGAGCATCTGCTCGCCGTAGAAGCGGTCGGCGCGCTCGGTCGTGCCCAGACGCCGCTGCATCGCGTGCTCGCCGTCGCTGCCGGGGCGTACGGGCCCGGGTTCGGCCTCGGGTTCGGCGACCGGATCCGGGGCGGGAGCCGGGCCGGGAAAGGGAGGCGGGGCCGGGGCGAAACCGGCCGCCTGCCGGTGCCGCCCGGCCGGCGCCGTGTCCTCCGGCTCGTCCACCGCCCACGCCGGGCGTGCCGCCGTACGTGCCGCCCCGCCCGGCCCGGGCACCGTCCGGACCGTTCTGAGCATCATGGTGGCGTCGACTGCTTCCGTCGCGTCCACGTCGTGGTTCACGTGGTGGTTCCGTCCTGTCTCGCTGTCGCGTCCGCTTCGTCCGCCCGCCGTTCCCGGGCTTCCCGTGCCTGTGCGGGGCCCCGCGGGCCTCAGCCCCGCAGGGCGGCCAGCCCGTCGAGGGAGTCGTGCCGTATCCGGTCGGAGGGGATCCCCGCCCCCACCAGCGCGTCCACCCCGCTGCGGATCATCCCCGGCGGGCCGGACAGATAGCCGTCGAAGGCGTGCCACGGCCCGCCCTGCCGTACCGCGTCCGGAAGCCGGCCGACGATCCCGCCCGACGGCCCCTCGACCACCGGGCGGACCGACAGCCACGACAGCCTCCGCTCCATCTCGCGCAGGGTGTCCAGGTCGTACAGGTCCAGGTCGCTGCGGGCGCCGTAGAACACCTCCACCGGGCGGGCGCGGCCGTGCCCGGCGACGTCCTCGACCAGCGCCTTGATGGGCGCGATGCCCGTGCTGCCGCCCAGGCAGAGCAGGCCGTTGCCGGAGGAGTGGTCCACCGTCATCGATCCGGCCGGCCCTCCCAGCCGCAGCACGTCGCCGGGGCGGGCCCGGTGGACGAGCGCGCGCGAGACCCAGCCCGCGGGCACGGCCTTGACGTGGAAGACCAGCAGCCCGTCGGGGCGCGGGGCGCAGGCCAGTGAGTACTGCCGCCACACCCTCGGCCACCAGGGCGTCTCGACACTGGCGTACTGGCCGGCCAGGAACGGGTAGGGCTGGTCGGGCCGGACGGTGATGACGGCGATGTCGGAGGTGCGCATCTCGTGCGAGACCACCTCGGCCTGCCACAGCGCGGGCGCCTTCCGCGCGTCCTCGGCCGCGGCGTCGATCATGATCTGGGAGATGGCGGTGTAGGCGCGCACCCAGGCGGCCTCCGCCTCCTCGCCCCAGGTGCGCGGGGCGTAGCGGGCCAGCGCGTCGATCAGGCACTCGCCGACGGCGGGGTAGTGCTCGGGTCTGGTGCCGTACTTGCGGTGGCCGCGGCCGAGGTGGGACAGGTACTCCACCAGCGTGCGGCGTTCGTCGACCAGCCCGGCGGCGGTGAGCAGCGCCTTGAACAGCCGGTCGCGCTGGGCGTCCATGGCGGCGGGGAACAGCGTGCGCACACCCGGGTTCCGGGTGAACAGCAGGGCGTAGAAGTACGAGGTGAGTGCCTGGGAGACCGGTTCCACCTCGTCCAGGACGCGGCGTATCAGCTCCGCGTCGCGGGAGGGCTCGAACCGCCCGTAGCCGGGGTTGGCGGTGAACTCCGGGACCGGACCGGGCGCGGAGGGCGCGGGCCCCGGTGCGGGCCCGGGGCGGGACGGCGGTGCCATGTGCTCCTCCCCCTCACCCGGTTTCGGAGCGAACCAGCTCCAGTCACCGCCTCCGCCGCCGTCGGTGGGAGGCCCACCGGCCGCGCGCTGGGGAGTTCCGTTGCCCGCCGACGTAGTGGCCATGGTCTGTCTCGCCTCGTACATCTTCCGATCGGTCCGGTCGCTTACAGAGCGGAAACCACCTGTACGGAGTCCCCCGTTTCGTCGGCTGCGGATATGCGTGAGCGGTGATGCGCGGTCTCGACCATACCGGTGCACGATCGATACACAACCCCCGCTCGGACTTCCACCGAATTCCACGGACTCGGCCACCCCTCGGAATTGCGATGCGCCCGCTCCCGACGCCGGGCCCCTGCGCAGGGCGGCCGGGAAAAACCCGAACACCCTTCCGGTCAGGTGGTATCACCGTGCCATACCTCTCGGTCGCGGCGCGGGAGGCGCGGCGGGAGGACCCTTCGCGCCGGATCGGTCACCCCGGATCCGCCACACCCTCCATACGCTATCTTCACTTTTCCGGCGGAGAGTGCGGAAAGTAGCGGAGAGTTCTCTGTCCGTGCTTTTCCAGAGCGACCCCGCTCCCTTTCCAGTCGGCTTGCGAATTCCGGCCGGACGCGCCCGGAAAAGCGGCGAAAGCGTGTACCCGGAAAGTTCCGGGGCATGCCCCGCGCCCGCGGCGGCCGGTACGCGGTGGGCACGGGCGGGGAGGATGTGCGTAAACCGGTGGCCGCCCCGGTGCCCGTCGGCCAGGCTGTACGTCCGTGACACCCGCTCACTCACGGCCCCCGTACCCGCTCCCGCCCGTCCGCCGCCTCGCCCTCGCCGATCTGCCCGCCTGCCTCGATCTCGCCGCCGACCGCGGCTGGACGCGCGAGGAGCACAAATGGCGGCTGCTGCTGACCGCCGGGCAGGGCTACGGCATCGACGCCCCCGGTGGCGACCCCCGCGGCGGCCTGATCGGCGCCTACGTCCTCACCTCCTACGGACCGCAGCCCGCCTCCCCCGACCCGCGTGCCCGCACCTGTGTCGGCATGGTGCTGGTCGCCGAGCGCCACGCCCGCCGGGGCCTGGGCCGCCACCTGATGCGGCACGCGCTGGAGGAGTCCGGGGACGCCGTCGCGTTCCTGACCGCCACCCCCTACGGCCGCCCCCTCTACGAGGAGCTCGGCTTCGCCCCCGTCGGCACCACCGTCATGCTCACCGGCCGCCTCGCCCCCACCCGCTCCCCGGAGCCGCCCGTCCCCGTACGCGACGCCACCGCCGCCGACCTGCCCGCCGTACTCGCCCTGGACGCACGGGCGTTCGGTGCCGACCGCGCCCATCTGATCGTCCGGCTGCCGTCCTTCGCCGACCACTTCGTCGTCGCCGCGCCCCCGGCAGGGCCCGGCGTCCCGCCGGGCGGCGAGGCCCCGGGTGGGATCGCCGGCTTCGCGGCCGCCTGGCCGAACGAGGGCACCACCGTGATCGGCCCGGTCGTGGCCGAGGGGGAGACCACCGCCCGGTCCCTGATCAACGAACTCGCCTCCCGCACCGACGGCCCGGTCCGCTACGACGCCGACCTCCGCCACCGGGGACTGGTGGACTGGCTGCGCTCGGGCGGCCTGGACGGGGACTTCACCACCACCGTGATGGTGCGCGGCGCGCCGGACGTCCCCGGTGACCTCGGCCTCCGGTTCGCCCCCTACTCGGTGGCGCTGGGCTGAGGCCCGGACCCGGGCACCGGCACGGAGCCGGGGCGCCGGGCCGTGGCACGGGCGTCCGGGCGCGGGGTCACCCCGCGCGCCACCCCCGCGGGTCCACACCGCCCGGAACGGGCGCGTCCGGGTCGTACGGGGCCCGGGTGAAGACGAACGTGCCCAGGTCCAGATGGCTCACCGACCCGTCCTCCTCGCGCACCACCCGCAGCGTCTCGCCCGCGTAGTAGCCGTCCAGTCCGGTCCAGGTGCCGTCCGCCTCCGGCCGGAAGCGCGAGGCCCGCCCGGTGCCGCCGGCCGGGACCAGTTCCAGCGCCCGCCCCTCGCGCACCCGCAGCGCGAACGCCGCCGGCCCCCAGTACCACGGCCCCGTCAGCGCCAGCAGCTCCGGATCGGCCTGCGAGCGCGGACGCCACGGCTCGGGGAGGGACGGCTCGCGCTCGGCGACGATCCCCAGCAGATCCGCCGCCAGACCGCCCACCGGCAGCCCCGAGGTCGCGTTGACCAGCGCCACACTCGCCAGCCGCTCCCCGGGAGCGGTCCACACGGCCGCGAGGAAACCCGGCATGGAACCGGTGTGCCCGGCCAGCAACCGCCCGCCGGAGCGCACCAGCTGCATCCCCAGCCCGTACGCCTGGTCCCACGCCTCCGCCTCCGGCGCCACCGCCGGCGCCCGCATCCGGGCCAGGCTCTCCGCTCCCAGCACCCGGTCGTCGCCCGCCGTCAGGAACGCCGCGAAGCGGCCCAGGTCCCGGGCCGTGGACCAGAGCTGCCCCGCCGGCGCCATCCGCCCGGTGTCCGCGAGCGGTTCGGGCAGCACCGCGTCCGCCCACGGGTGCACGGCCCACCCCCGGGCGTACGGCTCACCGGGCAGCGGCGTCGTACGGTCCATGCCCAGCGGGTCGAGCACCTCCTCGCGCAGTACGTCGTGCCAGGGCGCACCGCGCAGCCGCTCCACCAGGGAGCCCAGCAGCGCGTAGCCCAGGTTGGAGTAGTGGTGCCTCCGGCCGGCCGGATGCCGCACGGGCCGCTCGCCGAACAGGTCGGCCGTCTCGGGGCGCAGTCCGCCGGGCGTCCGCTCCCACCAGGGGCCGCGCGGCTCGGCGGCCAGCCCGGCGGAGTGGGACAGCAGCTGGGCGACCGTCGCCGAGGCCACCTCGTCCCCGGCCCCGGCGGGCACCTCCAGATGCTCACCGAGCGGATCGGACAGGTCCAGCAGCCCCTCGTCGCACAGCCGCATCACCAGCACGGCGACGAACGTCTTGGTGATCGAACCGATCCGGTACCGGGTGTCCGCGGTCGGCGCCCCCTCCGTCTCCCCCGGCTCGCCGGGCGGGCCGACCGCACCGCCCCGCACCCCCGTCCACACCGTCCGTCCGTCCCGCACCACGGCCCCGACCGCCGACGGCACCCGCCCCTCGGCCTGGGCGACGGCCAGCCTGTGGAGGAGTGCGCGACGGGTCTCCGGCAGCAGCTCGGCGTCCATGTCCCCGCTGGAATCGATCATCCGCCCACTCTCCCCGGCGACACCCGGCGGAGGCCAGCGTTTTCCGCCGCGCCGCCCCATGGTGACGAGTGTGCCGCGGATGTGGACGACTCCCGCCGGCGGCCCGGGACGGGACTCCTCGAAGGGGACCTGTCCCAAGCTCCCGCACCGGCGCGAGAGTTCGCACGCTTTCATGCCATTCGATCGTGTCTTCACATGTTTCACCTCGTTCTCACGGTGAGGGGCGGGGCCATCGGGGTGACGCCCGAACGGAGGAGACGGCGACGGTGAACGAGGAAGTCCTGCTGGAGTCGAGGACGCTGCGCGAGAGCGTGGCCGAACACACGGGCGCGCTGGACAAGGTGAAGGTGCTCTCCGTCCTGCCGGACGGGATGCATGTCACGACACGGATGGTGGCCGATTACTTCGAGGTGGGGGAGACCGTCATCCGCGCCGTCGTCCACGACCACCGCGACGAGTTGGAGGCCAACGGCTACCGCGTCCTGACAGGTCCGGAACTGAGTTGCTTGAAGCAACTCTGTGGACTGCACCCGCGCACCCGCTCCGTCGCGGTCTTCTCCCGGCGCACCGTCCTCAACGTCGCGATGCTGCTGCGCGACAGCGTCGTCGCACGTCAGGTGCGTGCCTACCTGCTGGACGCCGAACGGAACACCCGCCCCCAGCCTGTGGACAACCTTTTCCACATCGACCTCGATGCCCTGGACGAGCGCATCACGCGCATCAGCGCGGAGACCGCGGGCCGGCTCATCGGACGGACCATCGTCCCGATGCTGAACCACCTCATCCACGCCTCCGGCGAGCAGCGCCGGGAGCTGACCGCGATCCGCGAGGACCTCGAACGCGTCGAGCGGACCCTTCAGGAGAGGGGGCTCACAGGAGCGGTGGCGGCCATGGACGCGATGGGACGGCGCGAGTTCGAGAACCACGTCGCGGGGCTCTGCCGCCGTGACGGATGCACCGTGGCGAACACCGGATCCGGCAGCGGCCTGAGCGCCGGCCTCGTCGGGCGCACCGCCGACGGGCGGCGGCTGGTGGTGCGGTGCGAGCACTCCGCGCCGCACCGGGTCGTGGGGAGCGCGGCGATGCGGAGGTTCACCGGTGTGGCCAAGCTCGAGTACGAGGCGGAGGTGGCGCTGTTCGTCACCACCTCCACGTTCACCCCCGCCGCACTCGACCTCGCGGCCCGCCACGGCATCACCGCCGTGCATCGCGCGCTGCTGGAGGCATGGAGCACGGGGACGGCGCTCCAGGTGCTGCGCTGACGGCCGGCACGATCGGTACGCACGACACGGCCAGTACGCGCGGCACGACCGCGTACGAAGGCCCGAAGTCGCAAGCGGAAGTTGCGGCTTCGGGCCTCGCGCAGTCTAGCGGCGGCCGCCGCCCCCATGCGGTGGTTCCGATCAGAGCGCCAGCTTGAATCCCACGTGCGAGGCCGTGAAGCCCAGCCGCTCGTAGAACCGGTGGGCGTCCGTGCGGGTGGCGTCGGAGGTGAGCTGGACCAGGGCGCAGCCCAGGCGCCGCGCCTCCTCGACCGCCCACTCGATCAGCCGGGTGCCCAGGCCCCCGCCGCGCTCGCCGGAGTGGACGCGTACGGCCTCGATGAGCGCACGGCTCGCGCCGCGCCGCGACAGCCCGGGGACGACGGTGAGCTGGAGCGTGCCGACGACCCGGCCGCCGCGGACCGCGACGACCAGGTGCTGGTGGGGGTCGGCGGCGATCTCCTCGAATGCCTCGCGGTAGGGGGCGAGGTCACCGGGCGACTCGCGGCGGGCGCCCAGCGGGTCGTCGGCGAGCATGTCCACGATGGCACCCAGGTCGTCCGCCGTCGCCGGGCGTATGTCGAAGTCGCTCATGATCGGCACCCTATGCCGCCCGGCGCGGCGGCACCGGTCCGTCCCGCCGGTCCGTCCCGTGTCCGTCGCACCGGTCCGCCCGCCGCACACGTCCGATTCCTTCAAGACCTCCGGACCGGAGCCGCCCTAACGTGGCCGCATGGCACCCCGTATCGATCTCTTCGGCCTTGTCACCTCCGACATGGCCGCCTCGCTCGCGTTCTACCGCCTCCTCGGCCTCGACATCCCCGCCGACGCCGACGGGCAGCCCCATGTGGAGGTCCCGCTGCCCGGTGGGCTGCGCATCGCCTGGGACACCGTCGAGACCATCCGGTCCTTCGACCCCGGCTGGACTCCACCGAGCGGCGGCAGCCGCGTCGAACTCGCCTTCGCCTGCGACGATCCGGCCGACGTCGACCGGCAGTACGCCGAGCTGACGCGGGCCGGCCACACCGGGCACAAGGAGCCCTGGGACGCCTTCTGGGGCCAGCGGTACGCCGTCGTCCTCGATCCCGACGGCAACGCGGTCGCCCTCTTCGCCCCGCTGCGGGACGGCGCGCCCGGCGATCAGCCCTCCGGTGGTCAGCCCCCTGGCGGTCAGCCCTCCGACAGCAGCACCGAGAGCTGAATCCCGGCCAACGCCCTGACCTCGCGCGACAGATGGGCCTGGTCCGCGTACCCGGCGACGGCCGAGGCCGTCGCCGGCGGCACGCCGCCGCGGACCAGGCGCAGAGCGTGCCGGAACCGCAGCACCCGGGCCAGGGTCTTGGGGCCGTATCCGAAGGCCGCCAGCGAGCGGCGGTGGAGCTGCCGCTCGCTCAGCCCCACCCCGCGCGCCACCTCGGCCACGCTCACACCGTCCCGCAGCCCGCTCGCCACCGCCGTCACCGCCGCCACCGCCGACGGGTCGCCCGGCGCCCGGCGCAGCCGCATCGCGGCCGCCTCCTCCAGTACCGCCGCCCCGTCCCGCGCTCCGGCCACACGCTCGGCCAGCTCCCGCGCCTCGCGCTCCGGCCAGAGCGCCTCCAGCGGCACCCGCGCGTCACGCAGCTCGCACGCCGGCACGCCCAGGACGCGCGGCCCCGTGCCGGGCGGGAACCGCAGCCCCACACAGCCGGTCCCCGGCGGATCGTCGGTCAGGTGGGCTCCGGTGTCCGGCCCGGCCACCAGCAGTCCGCCACCCGTCCAGATCAGGTCCATGCACCCGTCCGGCAGCACCCGCACCCGGTGGGGGTGCGCGAGGGCCTCCCGGCGCCACACCACCGTGCCGGCCACCCGCCGCGATCCCCGCTCCTCGTACACCCCTCCAGCCTCCCACCGCCCCTCCACGGCGGCGGCCCGGACATCAGGTCTGGGCCATGTCCACGAAGCGCGAGTAGTGCCCCTGGAAGGCCACGGTGATCGTCGCCGTCGGGCCGTTGCGGTGCTTGGCCACGATCAGGTCCGCCTCACCCGCCCGCGGCGACTCCTTCTCGTAGGCGTCCTCGCGGTGCAGCAGGATGACCATGTCCGCGTCCTGCTCGATCGAGCCCGACTCGCGGAGGTCCGAGACCATCGGCTTCTTGTCGGTGCGCTGCTCGGGGCCTCGGTTGAGCTGGGAGAGCGCGATCACCGGAACCTCCAGCTCCTTGGCCAGCAGCTTGAGGTTCCGGGACATCTCCGAGACCTCCTGCTGACGGCTCTCGGGACGGCGCGAGCCGCCCGACTGCATCAGCTGGAGGTAGTCGATGACGACCAGCCGCAGATCGTTGCGCTGCTTGAGGCGGCGGCACTTGGCGCGGATCTCCATCATCGTCAGGTTCGGCGAGTCGTCGATGTACAGCGGTGCGCCCGTGACCTCGGGCATCTGGCGCGCCAGCCGGTTCCAGTCCTCGTCCGTCATGCTGCCCGACCGCATGTGGTGCAGCGCCACCCGCGCCTCGGCGGACAGCAGGCGCATCGCGATCTCGTTGCGCCCCATCTCCAGCGAGAAGATCACGCTGGGCAGATTGTGCTTGATCGAGCAGGCCCGGGCGAAATCCAGCGCCAGGGTGCTGTTATGCGTGGGGACCATGGACCGGCTGCACAGGTACAGGTGTGCCGGGTTGTCGACCTGGACGCACCGCACCGGAACGGATTCGATCTCCTCCACGCTCGTGATGAACCGCTGCCCCGGCTTCGGCGTGGACGGGCGGAGGCGGTCCCGGTGCGCCTGCTTCTTGCGGCCCAGCCGGAACACCTCGTCGTCGGTGGTGAAGGTGACCGTGTAGCGGGTCGAGGACTCCTCCGATCTGCCCTTGACGCGCTTGGTCGCCATCCCGCACCGGTACCCGAGGCTCATGACCAGCTCCCGGAACCCTTCGGCGAGAGCGTGGTTGGTGACGGCGAACTGCACGGAGCCGGTGCGGGAGACGGTGCCGTCGGTGTCGAGAAGCCCCGCCAGCAGTGCTCTCCGCTGGGCGATGGACCCTCGCAGGTACTCGGTGGGAATGTGCTTGTTCCCCAGCACGCCCAGTTCTCGGAGAAGGACGAGGAAGCTGCCGTGCCGCCCGGTGCACGGGGCGCAGGACCGCTCGAGGCGTTCCGGTGCGTCCACTGTCGGGGACAGAGCGTAGGTGACTTCCGTGTTGCCGACCGGGCGGGTGGTGATGCCGTCCTTCTGAACGTACTCCAGGATCTCGGGGTCCACGGTGGTCAGGCGTGCGGCGGTGCTTGAGCCGTCTCCGAGCCAGACGCCCAGGGTGTAGGGCGGGATCGGGAGCGCTCGTTCGGGCAGGTCAAGCGGAGCGGTGTTGCGCACGGAGTGGTTCGTGCGCCGGTCGGCGGTCAGGCACCGTACCGTCTCCGCGATCTCCTTCGTGGTCTTCACCGTCGCGGCTCGGTGGGCGTAGCGCCGGGAGGAGCGGGTGTCGGTGAGCCACTGGTGCTCGGCATCCGCGACAACCGTGGTTCCGTCATCGAAGGTGATCCGGTAGCACGGGCGGCCGTGCATGACGTCGGTCGCGGCGACTACGCGGGTGGGGCGCCCGTCGGCGTCGAGGAGATACTCCCCTTCGCGGACTTCACCCATCGTGGTCCACCCGTCAGGGGTGGGAAGCGGGGTGTCGAGCGCCAGCGCCTTCCCCATCGCGGGCCTGGCCGCGATGACGATCATCTGGCCCGGGTGGAGGCCGTTGGTCAGCGAGTCCAGGTCGGTGAAGCCCGTCGGCACGCCCGACATCTGGCCGCTGCGCGAGCCGATCGCCTCGATCTCGTCGAGCGCGCCCTCCATGATGTCGGCGAGTGGGAGGTAGTCCTCCGAGGTGCGCTGCTCGGTGACGGCGTAGATCTCCGCCTGGGCCGAGTTGACGATCTCGTCCACGTCGCCGTCGGCCGCGTACCCCATCTGCGTGATGCGGGTGCCCGCCTCCACCAGGCGGCGCAGGACGGCTCGTTCGTGGACGATCTCCGCGTAGTACTGGGCGTTGGCCGCGGTGGGGACGGCCTGGACCAGGGAGTGCAGATAGCCGGGGCCGCCGACCTTGGCGATCTCGCCGCGTCTGGTCAGCTCGGCGGCGACGGTGATGGGGTCGGCCGGCTCGCCCTTGGCGTAGAGGTCGAGGACGGCCTGGTAGATCGTCTCGTGGGCCGGACGGTAGAAGTCCTGGCCCTGAAGGGTCTCCACCACGTCCGCGATGGCGTCCTTGGACAGCAGCATGCCGCCCAGGACGGACTTCTCGGCGTCGAGGTCCTGCGGGGGGACGCGGTCGAAGCCGCCCACCGGGCCCGAGGGCCAGGTGTCGGCGCCGCGGTCGTGGCGCTCGCCGTCCGCGGCCGCGTCACGGCTGCGGCGGGAGACGGGGAGGTGGTCTCCCGGGCCCGGGGCCCCAGTGGCGTATCCGGGTGCCGGGCTGTCGACGTGCTCGGACTGCGTCACCCCGCCACCTCCCTCCCGTTCCTCACGACCCGCGCGCCCCTCTTTCCTACGGCACGGCTCTGACACTGGGCTCGCCCGCTCTCCGGTCGCGGCACGGCTGCGGACCGGGCGAAGAAGAGGGGAACAGCGGGCGGGCGCCGGACAACGGTAGGGCTACGGGAGCCTCCAGCCAATCCAGTTATCCACAGGGCGTGTGGATGAACGACCGCATCCTGTGGAGAACTCGGCGAATCCTGTGCACGGGGCGGGGGACAGCCCTGTGGAGAAGTCGGAAGGCCGACTTTTACACAGGGTCTGACCTGCTGTTTTCCCATCCACCGGCTGTGCAGGAGAAAAACTTCGCGACTCGCGCCAAGATCACGACAAACGGCGCAGAGGATCTCACCCCGGGTGAGGAATGGTAATGGTCACACATCTATTGCAACTATTACTTGTGGATGTTTGGATCGGATCATGACACCCGCTCCCCCGCCCGCCGGACGCACCGCGGCCCGCCGCCACGACCGCGAGATCATCGCGCTGGCGCTCCCCGCCTTCGGGGCACTCGTCGCGGAGCCGCTGTTCGTCATGGCCGACAGCGCGATCGTGGGTCATCTGGGCACCCCTCAGCTCGCCGGACTCGGCGTCGCGGCCACCCTGCTGACGACCGGGGTGAACGTCTTCGTCTTCCTCGCCTACGCCACCACCGCCGCCGTCGCGCGCCGCGTCGGGGCCGGCGACCTGCCCGCCGCCATCCGGCAGGGCATGGACGGGATCTGGCTGGCGCTGCTGCTCGGCGCGGCGGTGGTGGCCGCCGTGCTGCCCGCCGCGCCCGCGCTCGTCGATCTGTTCGGAACGTCCGCGACCGCGGCGCCGCACGCGGTGACGTATCTGCGGATCAGCGCGCTGGGCATCCCGGCGATGCTCATGGTCCTGGCCGCCACCGGCGTGCTGCGCGGACTGCAGGACACCCGGACCCCGCTGTACGTGGCCGTCGGCGGCTTCTCCGTCAACGTCGTGCTCAACTTCGCCCTGGTCCACGGAGCCGGGCTGGGCATCGCCGGCTCGGCCTGGGGCACGGTGATCGCGCAGTGCGCGATGGCGGCCGTCTACCTGGTGGTGGTGGTCAGGGGCGCCCGGCGGCACGGGGCCTCGCTGCGGCCGGACGCCGCCGGGATCCGGGCCTGCGGCCGGGCCGGGGCGCCGCTGCTGGTCCGCACCCTGTCGCTGCGCGCCGTGCTGGTGCTGGCGACCGCCGTCGCGGCGCGACTGGGGGACGTCGAGGTGGCCGCGCACCAGATCACGCTGACCGTCTGGTCGCTGCTGGCCTTCGCCCTGGACGCCATCGCCATCGCCGGACAGGCGATCATCGGCCGTTACCTGGGCGCGGGGGACGCGGCGGGGGCGCGGGCCGCGTGCCGGCGGATGGTGCGGTGGGGGGCCGCCTCCGGGGTGGTGCTGGGGCTGCTGGTGGTCGCGGCGCGCCCGCTGCTGCTGCCGCTGTTCACACCGGACACCGCCGTGCACGACCGGCTGACGCCCGCGCTGCTGGTGGTGGCGGTGACCTCGCCGGTCGCGGGGGTGGTATTCGTGCTGGACGGGGTGCTGATGGGTGCCGGAGACGGACCGTACCTGGCGTGGGCGGCGCTGGCGACGCTGGTGGTGTTCGCCCCGGCGGCGCTGGCGGTCCCGGCGCTGGGCGGAGGCCTGACCGCGCTGTGGTGGGCGGTCGCCGGACTGATGATGGGGATGCGGCTGGTCACCCTGTGGCTGCGGGCCCGCTCGGGCCGCTGGGTCGTCACCGGGGCGGTACGCGCCTGAGGGCACGCCGTGCCCGGCGGCTCCGCCGGACACGGCGCAGGGCCGCGGCCCCCTCGCGGGGACCGCGGCCCTGTTCAACGGCTGCGTGCCGGCCGTACGCCGGCTGTGCGCCGCCGCCGTACGGCCGGGGCCGTACCGCCGCGGGTGCCGTCAGGCGGCGCCGACCTCGACGCCGATCTTGGCGACGACCTCGGGGTGCAGACGCACCGAGACCCGGTGCGAGCCCAGGGTCTTGATCGGGGTGTCCAGCTCGATGCGGCGCTTGTCCACGTCCGGACCGCCCGCGGCCTTCACCGCCGAGGCGACGTCCGCCGGGGTGACGGAGCCGAACAGACGGCCCTGGTCGCCGGCGCGGACCTTCAGGCGCACGGTGACGCCCTCCAGCTTGCCCTTGATCTCGTTGGCCTGCTCGATCGTGGCGATCTCGCGGATCTTGCGGGCGCGGCGGATCTGCTCGACGTCCTTCTCCCCGCCCTTGGTCCAGCGGATGGCGAATCCGCGGGGGAGCAGGTAGTTGCGGGCGTACCCGTCCTTCACCTCGACGATGTCGCCGGCGTTGCCGAGACCCGAGACCTCGTTGGTCAGGATGATCTTCATGAGTCGGTCATCCTTCCCTTATCGAGCGGTCGAGGTGTAGGGCAGCAGCGCCATCTCACGGCTGTTCTTCACGGCCGTGGCGACGTCACGCTGGTGCTGGGTGCAGTTGCCGGTGACACGACGGGCACGGATCTTGCCGCGGTCGGAGATGAACTTCCGCAGCAGGTTCGTGTCCTTGTAGTCGACGTACTTGATCTTTTCCTTGCAGAACACGCAAACCTTCTTCTTCGGCTTGCGAGCAGGCGGCTTCGCCATTGTCTCTCTCCGTTTGGTTCAAGAAGTCTGTGCCTGTGAGCGCAGCCCTTCCCGGAACCCCTGGGGGTACCTCAGAAGGGGGGCTCGTCCGAGTAGCCGCCGCCGGAACCGCCGGAGCCACCGCCCCAGCCGCCACCGCCGCCGCCACCCTGCTGGCCGCCGGCCGGAGCGCCGGTCGCCCACGGGTCGCCCGCGGGTGCGCCGCCGCCCTGCTGGCCGCCGCCGGGGCCGCCCCAGCCGCCACCGCCGCCGCCCTGCTGACCGCCGCCGCGGCCGGTGGTCTTGGTGACCTTGGCCGTGGCGTTGCGCAGGCTGGCGCCGACCTCGTCGACGTCCAGCTCGTAGACCGTGCGCTTGATGCCCTCGCGGTCCTCGTAAGAGCGCTGCTTGAGCCGGCCCTGCACGATGACGCGGGTGCCCCGGGTGAGGGACTCGGCGACGTTCTCCGCCGCCTGCCGCCACACCGAGCAGGTCAGGAACAGGCTCTCGCCGTCCTTCCACTCGTTGGTCTGGCGGTCGAAGGTGCGGGGGGTGGACGCGACGCGGAACTTCGCGACCGCCGCACCGGAGGGGGTGAAGCGCAGCTCGGGGTCGTCGACCAGATTGCCGACGACCGTGATGACGGTCTCGCCTGCCATGGGTGAACCTCTCGGCGGGGTGCTACTGGCTGCTGGTGATGCTGTGGTGCCGGTGCTTCCGGAGTGCCGGAGGCGCTACCGGTTCCCTGCGATCCGCTGAGCGGGAGCGCTCAGTGGGTCTCGGGGCGGAGGACCTTGGTCCGCAGAACCGACTCGTTCAGGTTCATCTGACGGTCGAGCTCCTTGACGACCGCGGGCTCGGCCCGCAGGTCGATGACCGAGTAGATGCCCTCGGGCTTCTTCTTGATCTCGTACGAGAGACGACGACGGCCCCAGGTGTCGACCTTCTCGACCTTCCCCTCGCCCTCGCGGACGACGGAAAGGAAGCTCTCGATCAGCGGGGAGACAGCGCGCTCCTCGAGATCGGGGTCGAGGATGACCATCACCTCGTAGTGACGCATGTGGAACCCACCTCCTCTGGACTCGGCGGCCACGGTCGTTCCGTGGCAGGAGGGTCGTGATGCGTGAGCAACGGTATCGGCCGGCACCGACAGTCCCGGTCCGTTCCCCGGAAAGTCCCCGGTCCGTTCCCGGATCCGGTCGCCGCCGGGGCAGACACCGCGCAGACGGTACAGAGTACCCGCACCGCCACTCGGGTTGAAATCCGGCGCCCGCTCGCCGCAACCTGGACACAGGGGACGTGATACGCGTCACCCGCCGCACCCTCGCAAGTCCGGCGGATGCGGCTCGTCCGCCCCGTCCGGAGGAGCGGACGGGCCGAGCGGCCCCGGAAGGGCCACCGCAGCTCGCGGACCCGGCAGTCCGGACGGTCCCGCAGGAGGTTCCCCATGGCACAGGCGGTACGGAGGAGCCCGGTCTCCTCCCTCCTCAACACCGACGGCCGGCGGCACCCGGTCGAGAACCGGTTCGTCGCCGTGACCGCGGTGCTCGGCGTGGTCGCGTTCGTCACCGGCTTCTTCCCCGGTCTCAGCCTGCTCGCGTCCTGGGCCGGGCTGCTGGGGATCGTGTCCGGCGGCTGGGGGCAGATGATCTCCGCGACCACCGGCGAGCGGTTCGCGCTGGTCGTCAGCATGGGAGCGGCGGCGGTCGGCTTCTACCTGGGGATGTCGAACGGCGGGCTGTTCGGCTGACCCGGCGCCGCCCGCCCGGCGGGGCGCGGCGGGCCGGGGCGGGGCCCGCCCCGGCTCGCCGCGGCCCCGTACTGGCACGTCCGGGGCGCGTGCCTGCGCAGTAGGCTTCCGGCCAGACCCTGCGAAGTACGCCGGAGGAGCGCCCCGTAATGAGCCTGACCCTGAGGACGATCAGTCGCGAGCAGCACCTGGCGTATATCCGGAGCCTGCCATCGGCCAGCCACATGCAGGTCCCCGCGTGGGCGGACGTGAAGGCCGAGTGGGGCGCGGAGAACCTGGGCTGGTTCGACGCGAGCGGCGAGCTGGTCGGGGTGGGCCTGGTGCTGTACCGCCAGCTGCCGAAGGTCAAACGCTATCTGGCCTACCTGCCCGAGGGACCGGTGATCAACTGGTTCGCGCCGAACCTGGAGGAGTGGCTGCGCCCGATGCTGGCGCACCTGAAGGCCAAGGGCGCGTTCTCGGTGAAGATGGGCCCGCCCGTGGTGATCCGGCGCTGGGACGCCTCCGCGATCAAGGCCGGCATCCAGAACCCGGACGTGAAGCGGCTGCGCGACGTCGAGGCCACCCACATCGAGCCGCGCGCCTTCGAGGTGGCCGACCGGCTGCGGCGGATGGGCTGGCAGCAGGGCGAGGACGGCGGCGCCGGCTTCGGCGACGTCCAGCCGCGCTACGTCTTCCAGGTGCCGCTGGAGAACCGCTCGCTGGACGAGGTGCACAAGGGCTTCAACCAGCTGTGGCGGCGCAACATCAAGAAGGCCGAGAAGGCCGGCGTCGAGGTCGTGCAGGGCGGCTACGACGACCTGCCGGTGTGGCAGGAGCTGTACGAGGTGACGGCCGAGCGCGACCGCTTCCGGCCGCGCCCCCTGGGGTACTTCCAGCGAATGTGGAAGGCGCTGAACTCCGAGGACCCCAACCGGATGCGGCTGTACTTCGCCAAGCACGAGGGCGAGGCGGTGGCCGCGGCGACCATGCTGATCGTGGGCGGGCACGTGTGGTACTCCTACGGCGCCTCGGCCAACCACAAGCGCGAGGTGCGCCCCTCGAACGCCATGCAGTGGCGGATGCTGCAGGACGCGTACGCGCTCGGGGCGAGCGTGTACGACCTGCGCGGCATCAGCGACTCCCTGGACGACTCCGACCACCTCTTCGGCCTGATCCAGTTCAAGGTGGGCACCGGCGGCCAGGCCGCCGAGTACCTCGGCGAGTGGGACTTTCCGCTCAATAAGCTGCTGCACAAGGCGCTCGACATCTACATGTCGCGCCGCTGACGCCCTGCTCCACGCACGTCCGGCGAGACCGGTGGGACGGAAGACGGCCCGCCGGCGCACGCCGGGACCGATGAGAAAGGTTCCGTACGGCCATGGCGCTCTCCCTCTACGTCGACACCGAACGCTGGCGGGCGCACCAGCGGACGGTGCTCCGGCAGTTCCCGGGACTGGTCCCGGTCTGCAAGGGCAACGGGTACGGCTTCGGCCACGAGCGGCTGGCCGAGGAGGTGACCCGCTTCGGCTCGGACGTCATCGCCGTGGGCACGACGTACGAGGCCGCCCGGATGAAGGACTGGTTCAGCGGGGACCTGCTGGTGCTCACCCCGTTCCGCCGCGGTGAGGAGCCGGTGCCGCTTCCGGACCGGGCGATCCGCACGGTCTCCTCGGTGGACGGGGTGAACGCGTTGGTCGGAGCCCGTGTCGTCATCGAGGTGATGAGCTCGATGAAGCGGCACGGGGTGGTGGAGGAGGATCTGGGCAAGCTGCGCGCCTCGATCGACGACGTGCGGCTGGAGGGCTTCGCGATCCACCTGCCGCTGGACCGCACCGACGGCACGGACGCGGTGGACGAGGTAATCGGCTGGATGGACCGGCTGCGGGCGGCCCGTCTGCCACTGGAGACGGTGTTCGTCAGCCATCTGAAGCCGGAGGAGTTCGCTCTGCTCCAGCAGCAGTTCCCGCAGACCCGCTTCCGGGCCCGGATCGGCACGCGGCTGTGGCTGGGCGACCACGACGCGACCCGGTACCGGGGCTCGGTGCTGGACGTCACGCGGGTGGTCAGGGGCGACCGCTTCGGCTACCGGCAGCAGAAGGCGCCGGGCGACGGCTGGCTGGTGGTGGTGGCCGGCGGCACCTCGCACGGGGTGGGCCTGGAGGCGCCGAAGGCCATGCACGGGATGACCTCGCGGGCCAAGGGCGTGGCGCGGGCCGGGCTGGCGACGGTGAACCGCAACCTCTCGCCCTTCGTGTGGGACGGCAAGCAGCGCTGGTTCGCCGAGCCGCCGCACATGCAGGTGTCGATCCTGTTCGTGCCGGAGGAGGCCGCGGAGCCGAAGGTGGGCGACGAGCTGACGGCGATCCTGCGGCACACGACGACGCAGTACGACCGGCTGGTCGACAACTGAGCGGACACGCGCGGCGGCGGGCTCCGGATCGCCCGGCCGTACGCCGCGCCGCATCACGGCGAGGGGCCCGGACACGAAACCGTGTCCGGGCCCCTCGCCGTGATGCGCTGCCGGATGCGTCCCGGCCGTCCGGCGCGGTGTCTCCCGGGCGTCTCCCGGGCGTGTCCCGGTCGCCTCCCGGATACCCGCCGGGTGCCTACCGGGTGCTCTCCGGGTGGATTCCTAGCGCTCCACCTCGCCGTTGATGAACTTCTCCACGTTCTCCCGGGCCTGGTCGTCGAAGTACTGGACCGGCGGGGACTTCATGAAGTAGGAGGAGGCCGAGAGGATCGGGCCGCCGACACCGCGGTCCTTGGCGATCTTCGCGGCGCGCAGGGCGTCGATGATGACACCGGCGGAGTTCGGGGAGTCCCAGACCTCCAGCTTGTACTCCAGGTTCAGCGGGACGTCGCCGAACGCGCGGCCCTCCAGGCGGACGTAGGCCCACTTGCGGTCGTCCAGCCAGGCCACGTAGTCCGAAGGGCCGATGTGGACGTTGTCCTCGCCCAGGTCCCGGTCGGGGATCTGGGAGGTGACGGCCTGGGTCTTGGAGATCTTCTTGGACTCCAGGCGCTCGCGCTCGAGCATGTTCTTGAAGTCCATGTTGCCGCCGACGTTGAGCTGCATCGTGCGGTCGAGGACGACACCGCGGTCCTCGAAGAGCTTGGCCAGCACGCGGTGCGTGATGGTCGCGCCCACCTGGGACTTGATGTCGTCGCCGACGATCGGGACACCGGCCTCGGTGAACTTGTTCGCCCACTCCTCGGTGCCGGCGATGAAGACCGGCAGGGCGTTGACGAAGGCGACCTTGGCGTCGATGGCGCACTGCGCGTAGTACTTCGCGGCGTCCTCGGAGCCCACCGGGAGGTAGCACACCAGGACGTCGACCTCGCGGTCCTTGAGGACCTGCACGACGTCGACCGGCTCCTCGGCCGACTCCTCGATGGTCTGGCGGTAGTACTTGCCCAGGCCGTCGAGGGTGTGGCCGCGCTGGACGGTCACGCCGGTGGTGGGCACGTCGCAGATCTTGATGGTGTTGTTCTCACTGGCGCCGATGGCGTCGGCGAGGTCGAGGCCCACCTTCTTGGCGTCCACGTCGAACGCGGCCACGAACTCGATGTCCGAGATGTGGTAGTCGCCGAACTGCACGTGCATCAGACCCGGCACGCGGCTCTTCGGGTCGGCGTCCTTGTAGTACTCGACGCCCTGCACCAGCGAGGCGGCGCAGTTGCCCACGCCGACGATGGCTACGCGAACCGAACCCATTGGCGGTTGCTCCCTGTGTTTGTTCCGTGTCGTTTCCGACGGTGGTCTTGGTGCTGGCCCGCTCGGTGCGGACCTTCACGCGGTGTCATCGGACGGATCGGGCGGGGTCTCCCCCCGATGCTGATCACGCCCCGCCCGCTCGCTCTCGATGAGTTCGTTGAGCCAGCGGACCTCGCGCTCCACGGACTCCATTCCGTGTCGCTGCAGTTCGAGGGTGTAGTCGTCCAGCCTCTCCCGGGTGCGGGCCAGGGCGGTGCGCATCTTGGCGAGGCGCTCCTCCAGGCGGCTGCGGCGGCCTTCCAGCACTCGCATCCGCACATCGCGCGAGGTCTGGCCGAAGAAGGCGAAGCGAACGCCGAAGCCCTCGTCCTCCCAGGTGTCCGGCCCGGTCTGGGAGAGGAGTTCCTCGAATCGCTCCTTTCCTTCGGCCGTGAGCCGGTAGACGATCTTGGCCCGGCGGCCGGCGAGCGGTGCCGCGAGGGAGTCCTCGGGCTCGTCGCCGGGCTCCTCCGCCAGCCATCCGCGCTGGACCAGCGTCTTCAGGCAGGGATAGAGGGAGCCGTAGCTGAAGGCCCGGAAGACACCCAGCGATGTGTTGAGCCGTTTACGCAGCTCGTAACCGTGCATGGGTGACTCACGGAGCAGTCCGAGGACGGCGAACTCCAGGATTCCCGAGCGCCTGCCCATCGCCGTCACTCCTTCCGCCGGTGTCCGCCGGCCGGCCCGTCCCCGGGCGGCCGCCTCGGGCTCGTGCCCCGTCGTCCTGTGCCATTGTCTCTCGCCGATGTATCGAGTCGATACATCGGAGTGATAGCGACGACGATAGAACGCCTTCGAAGGCGCGACAAGGGGGGATGGGCGCGGGAGGGAGTGAGCGGTTTCACATCGCTCCTTCACTACAGCTCAGTAGCCCCCCTTTCTCCTGAATGCCGGATAAGGGGTTTTTGGGTCTGCGTAGTCTGTCCGCTGTGCAGAAGGCCACCGGGAACCAACGAGGCGCCGGACGCGTCCTCGTCCCGGGTGCAGTGCGGCCAGTTCTGGGAACGTGGGCGGGCCGCACTTCGGGGGACTGGAAGTACACTGCCGCCTTCCGGCGCGAGCGCCTGCCCGAGGAGTAGCTGTTCCACATGAGCGAGCACCGTCGTAAGCCACCGCAGTCACGTGGCCGGCGCGCCGCACAGCCGCCGTCAGGCGGTCGGCGTGCCGCACAGCCGTATGGCTCCACCGCCGGCTCCCACGGCATGCCCTCGGACCGCCCCCACGGCGGCCGGGCGGAGGCCCGGCGCGCGGCGCAGCGCGCCGGGGGCGGCAGACGCCGCGCGGCCGACGCCGCCGGAGGCGTCACGGTCGTCGGCCGGGGGCGGGGGCGCTACGAGCCCGAGAAGAAGCGCTTCATCGACTACCCCAGGTCCGGCAAGTACGGCTGGCGGCGCTGGATGCCGTCCTGGAAGCTGGTCACCGGCCTGGCCCTGGCCTTCATGGGGATGCTGATCGGCCTCGGCGGGCTGGCGCTGGCCATGGTGGAGGTGCCGAGCGAGAAGAACGCCCTGGCCCTCCAGCAGAACAACGTCTACTACTGGTCCGACGACACGGTCATGGCCAGAGCCGGAAAGACCAACCGGCAGAACATGAAGCTGGAGGACATCCCCAAGTCGATGCAGCAGGCGGTCGTCGCCGCCGAGAACGCCACCTTCTGGGACGACAGGGGCATCGACCCGGTGGGCATCGGCCGGGCGGTGTTCAACATGGCCACGGGCGGTGACACCCAGGGCGGCTCGACCATCACCCAGCAGTTCGTCAAGAACAACTATCTGAGCCAGGACCAGACCATCAGCCGCAAGGTCCGGGAGCTGTTCATCTCCATAAAGGTCAACGCCAAGATGGACAAGGAGGACATCCTCCAGGGCTACCTCAACACCAGCTACTACGGACGTGGTGCGCACGGCCTCCAGGCCGCCTCCCAGGCGTACTTCGAGAAGAAGGCCGAGGACCTCACCCCTGCCGAGAGCGCACTGCTCACCACCGTCCTCAAGGGCGCGGACCTGTACGACCCGGCCGGTGGTCTGGGGCCCAACTCCTCCCCCAAGGAGAACCGCGAGCGCGCCGTGAAGCGCTGGAACTGGGTGATGGACCGACAGGTCGAGCTGAAGCTGATGAGCCAGAGCGAGCGGGACAAGTACGAGTTCCCCGAGATCGCCCCGCGCAAGGCCCAGGCCGGACTCAACGGGCAGACCGGCTATCTGGCCGCCCTCGCCGAGGCCGAGGTCAGGAAGACCCTGGGCATCAGCAAGCAGCAGTTCGAGCAGGGCGGCTACCAGATCTACACGACCTTCGACAAGAACAAGACCGCCGCGATGGAGAAGGCGGTCAACAAGATCACCAAGCAGTACATCGATCCCGAGGGAAACCCTGAGACCGACAAGTTCGTCCAGTTCGGCGCCGCCTCGGTGGAGCCCGGCACGGGCAGGGTCGTCGCCGTCTACGGCGGTCCGGGTTTCGAGAAGGGGCACTTCACCAACAACGCGGACACCCTGGGCGTCCCGGTGGGTTCGACGTGGAAGCCGTTCGTGCTGGCCGCGGCCATGGAGCACGGCACCTACAGGAGCGACGGCGTGGGCATCGCGCCGAGCAGCGAGTACAACGGTGACAACAAGCTGAAGGTCAAGCTGCAGGACGGCACCGACTACCTGGACAAGGAGGGCAACCCCTTCTACCAGGTGAACGACGCCGACAAGGATCACGGCTACATCACCCTGCGCCGGGCCATGGAGGTCTCCGCCAACACGCCGTTCGTCCAGCTCGGCATGGACGTGGGCATGGACAAGGTCCGGGACATGGCGGCGAGCGCGGGCATCGAGAAGGACAGCTTCGACCCGAACCTCAACCCGTCCTTCGCACTGGGCACCTCCACCCCGGGCGCCATCGAGATGGCCAACTCCTACGCGACCTTCGCCGCCTCGGGGACCCATGTCGACACCTACACGGTGCGGAAGGTCGAGCACAACGGCGAGGAGAAGGCCGGCTTCGAGAAGCCCCAGAAGGAGACGGCGATGGACTCCGACATCGCCGACAACATCACCGACGTGCTGCGCGGAGTCATCGAGAAGCAGCACGGCACGGGCACCAGGGCTCAGGGGCTGGGCCGCCCCGCGGCGGGCAAGACCGGTACGACCGACAAGAACAAGTCCGCCTGGTGGGTGGGGTACACCCCGCAGCTGTCCACCGCGGTCACGCTGTTCCGCACGGACCCGGACGAGGGCACCCTGCTGTCGATGAACGGCACGGGCGGCTTCCCGTCCATCCACGGTGGCCGGCTGCCCACCGAGGTGTGGACGGCGTACATGAAGGACGCCCTCAAGGGGGTGCCGGTGAAGGACTTCCCCGAGGCCGGCCCGATCGGCAAGAAGATCGACCAGGTCGGCGTCCCGTCTCCGACGCCGTCGCCGTCGGAGAGCGAGGAGCCCGAGCCGTCGCCGTCGGAGACCGAGGAGCCCGAGCCCAGCACGGAGCCGTCTCCGTCCCAGAAGACGCCATCCGGTCCTCCGTCGAACACCTGCCGTCCCAACGACTGGTTCTGTGACGACACCGGAGGCACGGACAACGGCGGAACCGACACCGGCGGAACCGACAGCGGAGGCACGGACACCGGCGGAACCGACACCGGAGGCACGGACACCGGCGGAACCGACACCGGAGGCACGGACACAGGCGGGAACGGCAACGGCGGGAACGGCAACAACGGCGGGATCTGGGGCCAGGACGGCTGAGGCGGTTCTCGGGCAGTAACCGCCCTCCCGGGAGAGAACCTCTGAGGAAGGTCCGGGAGAGGCTTGGGGAAGCGGCGTCGGAAACGGCGCCGCTTCCGGCTTTCCCGGGTCCGGCCGGTCGGGCGGCGGAGCCCGGCGTCCCACCGCCTCGTGTACCGCATGCCCGGATCCGCCATACGGCAGGATGTGGCCCATGACGAGCGCGCACCAGGAGCAGCAGGCACCGGTACGGCCTACCGCCCAGGACGAGATCGCCGCCGCGGGCAGCGAGCTGATCGGCGGGCCGATCGGCAGGCGCGCGCTGACCGGAGGGTCCTGGTGGACGCCGGTACGGGTCGTGCTGCTGGTGATGCTGGGCATGTTCGCGCTCGGCATGGTGCAGAAGCTGCCCTGCTATGAAAGCGGCTGGTTCCGCGGGGCGACCAGCCAGTATGTGCACGCCTGCTACTCCGACATCCCGCACCTCTACACCGGCCGCGGCTTCGCCGCCGATCTCACGCCGTACTTCGACCGCATCCCCCAGGAGATCTCCGGGGGGATGGAGTATCTGGAGTACCCCGTGCTGACCGGGGTGTTCATGGAGGTGGCGTCCTGGCTCACACCGCAGGGCGGCGAGATGATGCAGCGGCAGCAGATCTACTGGATGGTCAATGCCGGGATGCTGATGGCCTGCGCCGCCGTCCTGGTGGTGTGTGTAGCCCGTACACACCGGCGGCGCCCATGGGACGCGCTGCTGGTCGCGCTCGCCCCGGCCCTGGCGCTCACCGCTACGATCAACTGGGACCTGCTGGCGGTGTCCCTGACCGCCGCCTCGATGCTGATGTGGGCACGCAGCCGTCCACTCGCCTCAGGGGTGCTGCTGGGGCTCGCGACCGCCGCCAAGTTCTATCCGTTCCTGCTGCTGGGACCGCTGCTGGTGCTCTGCTGGCGCGCAGGGCGCTGGAGGGCGTTCGGTACGGCGCTGGGCGGGGCCGTGGCCGCGTGGCTGGCGGTGAACCTGCCCGTCATGTTGCTCGCCCCGGAGGGGTGGGGGAAGTTCTACGTCTTCAGCCAGGAAAGGAACATCGACTTCGGGTCGTTCTGGCTGATCATCTCGCAGCGCACCGGCAACCCGCTGGAGCACGCCAACACCTATGCCACGCTGCTGGTACTGCTGGGCTGTGCGGCGATCGCCCTGCTTGCCCTGCGCGCGCCGCGTCGTCCGCGCTTCGCACAGCTCGCCTTCCTCGTGATCGCCCTGTTCATCGTGACCAACAAGGTCTACTCGCCGCAGTACGTGCTGTGGCTGATCCCGCTGGCCGCCCTGGCCCGGCCGCGCTGGCGCGACTTCCTGATCTGGCAGGCGTGCGAGGTGATGTACTACCTCGGCATCTGGTTCTACCTGGCCTACACGGGCAGTGGGGACGACCACCATGGGCTGCCCACCGAGGGCTACCAGTTCGCGATCCTGATCCATCTGCTCGGCACGCTGTATCTGTGTGCCGTGGTGGTGCGCGACATCCTCCTGCCGGAACGCGATGTGGTCCGTCTCGATGGCTCCGACGACCCCTCCGGGGGTGTCCTCGACCACGCGCCCGATGTCTTCGCCCTGGGCTCCCGAAAGGGCGGGCATCCGGCTCTCCCCGACCCTCAGGAACAGACGGTGCGGTGGGAGCCCCGCACCGGAAGTGAGTGATGCCCACCGGGTCCGATCGGTGTTTCACGTGAAACGCCGCTGGGACCGATCGTGTCCCGGGGGCGCTGCACCTCCCTCCTGGGCGAGTGTGTGAGGCTGACCGCATGGCTGTTGTGCGTGATCTGCGCGTGCTCCTGCGCTTCTCCGGTTTCCGCCGGCTGCTGGCGGTACGGCTGCTGTCCCAGTCGGCTGATGGGGTCTTCCAGGTCGCGCTTGCCACCTATGTGGTCTTCTCGCCCGAGCAGCAGACCTCTCCCGCCGCCATCGCCTCCGCAATGGCCGTCCTGCTGCTGCCGTACTCGCTGCTCGGCCCCTTCGCCGGGGTACTGCTCGACCGGTGGCAGCGGCGGCAGGTGCTGCTGTTCGGCAACCTGCTGCGCGCCGTACTGGCGACCGCGACCGCGGCACTGGTGCTGACTTCAGCACCGCTGTGGCTGTTCTACCTCGCCGCACTCTCGGTCACCGCTGTCAATCGTTTCGTCCTCGCCGGACTCTCGGCCTCACTGCCGCATGTGGTGGACGGTGAACGGCTGGTGATGGCGAACTCCTTGTCCCCTACCGCGGGCACCCTGGCGGCCACCGCGGGAGGCGGGCTCGCCTTCCTCATACGGATCCCCGCTCCGGACGGCGCCGGTGCGGATGCCATGGTGGTGATTCTCGGCGCCTGCCTCTATCTGCTGGGCGCCCTGGCGTCGCTCCGGATCGGCCGTGGCACGCTCGGACCGGACACGATCACCCGAACCCGGCTGAGCGTCGCGTTGGCCGGTGTCGCACGCGGACTGATCGCCGGACTGCGTCATCTGAGGGAGCGGCGCAGGGCCGCCCAGTCGCTCGCCTCGATGGCGGTACTGCGGTTCTGCTACGGCGCGCTGACGGTGATGGTGCTGATGCTGAGCCGATACGCCTGGGACAGCAGTGGCGGGGGAGGCAGCGGCGGCAACGGAGGCGTACTGGGGGGAATGGCGCTCCTGGGAGTGGCCGTTGGCGTCTCCGGACTGGGCTTCTTCACTGCGGCCGTCGTCACCCCCTGGGCCGTACAGCGTGTCGGCCGGTTCGGCTGGATCGCACTGTGTGCCGCGGGGGCAGCGGTGCTGGTGCCCGCCCTGGCGCTGTCTTTTCTGCCCGCGCCCGTACTGGGCGCCGCCTTCGTGGTGGGACTGGCCACTCAGGGCGCGAAGATCACCACAGACACGATTGTGCAGTCATCGGTGAACGACGCCTTCCGGGGAAGGATCTTCTCCCTGTACGACATGCTCTTCAACGTCGCCTTCGTCGGTGCCGCCGGTGTGGCCGCCCTGATGCTTCCCCCGGACGGCCGCTCACCGGCTCTGGTGATGACGGTGACGGCGCTGTACGCAGCGGTGGCCGTTGCGGTGTTTCACGTGAAACACCGCAACGGCCACCGTGAGGGCAACAGCGGTACGGTCAGCCCCGATCGGCCCACCACTGCCTGAGGGCCTCGGTCGCGGCTTCATGCCCCATCGGGCCGTGCTCCAGCCGCAGTTCCAACAGGTGCCGGTAGGCCTCGCCCACCTCGGGACCGGGACGCAACCCGAGGATTTCCATGATCTCGTTGCCGTTGAGATCCGGGCGGATGGAGTCCAGTTCCTCCTGCTCCTTCAGCCTCGCGATGCGATTCTCCAGGCCGTCGTACGCACGCGACAGAGCGTTGGCCTTGCGCTTGTTGCGAGTGGTGCAGTCCGACCGCGTCAGCTTGTGCAGCCGCTCCAGCAGCGGGCCGGCGTCGCGGACGTAGCGCCGTACGGCCGAGTCGGTCCACTCTCCGGTGCCGTAGCCGTGGAAGCGCAGATGGAGCTCGACCAGACGCGAGACGTCCTTCACCATCTCGCCCGGGTACTTGAGCTTGGTCATCCGGGCCTTGGTCATCTTCGCTCCCACCACCTCGTGGTGGTGGAAGGAGACACGCCCGTCCTTCTCGAACCGGCGCGTCCTCGGCTTGCCGATGTCGTGCAGCAGGGCCGCCAGCCTCAAGGTGAGGTCCGGGCCGCCCTCCTCCAGGTCGATGGCCTGCTCCAGCACGGTCAGGGTGTGCTCGTAGACGTCCTTGTGCCGGTGGTGCTCATCCCGCTCCAGACGCAGCGCGGGCAGCTCGGGAAGAACCCGGTCGGCCAACCCCGTCTTCACCAGCAACTCCAGGCCGCGCCGGGGGTGATCGGCGAGGATCAGTTTGTTCAGCTCGTCCCGTACCCTCTCGGCCGAGACGATCTCGATCCGCTCGGACATCGCCGACATCGCGGCCACGACGCCGTCCTCCACCTCGAAGCCGAGCTGGGCGGCGAAGCGGGCGGCCCTCATCATCCGCAGCGGGTCGTCGGAGAAGGACTCCTCGGGGGTGCCGGGCGTACGCAGCACCCGGCGCGCGAGGTCGTCCAGACCTTGGTGCGGGTCCACGAAGGTCTTCTCGGGCAGCACGACCGCCATCGCATTGACGGTGAAGTCCCGGCGGACGAGGTCCTCCTCGATCGAGTCGCCGTAGGAGACCTCGGGCTTGCGCGAGGTCCGGTCGTACGACTCCGACCGGTATGTCGTGACCTCGATCTGGTAGTCGTCCTTGCGGCAGCCCACCGTGCCGAAGGCGATGCCCACCTCCCACACCGCGTCCGCCCACGGCCGGACCAGGGCCAGGATGTCCTGCGGCCGGGCGTCGGTGGTGAAGTCCAGGTCGTTGCCGAGCCTGCCCAGCAACGCGTCGCGCACTGAACCGCCGACCAGGGCCAGGGTGAATCCGGCATCCTTGAAGCGGCCGGCCAGATCATCGGCGACGGGGGACACCCGCAGAAGTTCGCTCACGGCTCTGCGCTGGGCTTCCCCCAGAACCGCTGGAGGAGCCCCTCGGGTGGGCCCGTGGGCCTGCTGCTGGGGATGGCTGTCAGTGTTGGCATTCGGCACAGCAGAACAGGGTACGTGGCCCGTCTCCCCCGGTCCTCCCCGTTACCTCCTCAGTCCTTCAGCCCTTCGGCTCCTGGCCGACTCCGTGGCACTCACAGCCGGCAGGGATCGTTAGCATCTGAGTGCGTCACAGCAGCGGCAGACCAGTAGCAGGCCAGCGGCAGACCATTGGCAGATCGGCAGCGCACCGGTACGGACGACCGGCGGACAGGATGGACGAGGCACGTGGCCGAGGCGGCACAGACCCCAGGGACCCCCATCGCTCCTGCCTTCCGCCGATGGCCGGGGCGCTGCGTGGCCGTGCTGGCCGCCTCCCTGCCGCTGCTGGCGGGAGCGGTCGTCCAGCCTCATGCCGAGGCCGTCGCCGCCCCCTCCGCGCTCCCAGCCGCCCCCTCGGCCCCATCCGTCCAGGCAGCACCTGCCACCCCGGCCGCCGACGAGTCCCGTACGGTCTCGGTGTCCATCACCGGGCTCGCCCCCTCGGCGCCCGGCAAGGGCGACACGATCACCGTCTCCGGCCGCGTCAGCAACAGAACCCCGTCCGACATCATCGAGGCCAAGGTCGCGCTGCGTCCCGGTGCCCGGTTGACCACGCGCAGCGCGATCGACCGCGCCGACTCGCGTACCGCCTACGTGCCCGGGGTCGACGGTGAGGAGATCGGACGCAAGGGAACCGTGAAGATCGGTGACCTCCCCTCGGGGGCGGGTTTCTCCTTCACCCTGAGCGTGCCGGCCGACAAGCTGCCGTTCGACGAGCCCGGGGTGTACCAGCTCGGTGTGTCACTGTCGGGCCGGATGGCCGGCGAGGCGTACGGACGCGTCCTGGGTATCGAGCGGACCGTCCTGCCGTGGCAGACTTCCGCGCCCGAGCAGACCACACAGCTGACCTTCCTGTGGCCGCTGATCTCCTCCACCCATGTCACCGCCCGCACCGAGTCCGGGGACCGGCGGCGGATGCCGGTGTTCGAGGACGACGACCTCGAAGCCGAGATCGCACCCGGCGGACGGCTCCAGCAGATGGTCGCCCTGGGCAGGAAGCTGCCGGTCACCTGGGTGGTCGACCCGGATCTACTCGCCTCCGTCGAGGCGATGACCAACAACTACAAGGTGCTGACCGAGGACGGCCGGGAGGTCGCCGGCAAGGGCCAGGCCAACGCCCGGAGGTGGCTGCACGAACTGCGGCAGGCAGTGGAGGACGGAGAGGTCGTGGCCCTGCCCTTCGGCGACCCGGACCTCGCTTCCCTCGCCCACCGGGGAAAGAAGGTCTCCGGCGCGCTCAGCCACCTGGGCCCGGCCACCGAGCTGGGCCGGATGACGGTGGAGACCACCCTGCTCACCGAGCCCAGCACCGACTTCGCCTGGCCGGTGGAGGGCGCCGTCGACCCCTCCATCGTCTCCGTGGCCACCTCGGCCGGTGCCCACAACGTCATCGCCCGCAGCGACAGCATGCGCGAACCCGACTCCCTGAACCACACCCCCACAGCCGCCCGGCCGATCGGCGGCGGCACCACCGCGATCGTGGCGGACGCCCGGCTGTCGAAGCTGTTCCAGGGTGACATGACCCGGGCGGACGACTCCACAGAGGCCGTACAGCGGTTCCTGGCCCACACGCAGTCGATCACCGCACAGCAGCCGGGCCGGCAGCGCAGCATCGTGGTGGCTCCCCAGCGGATGCCCACCGTCAGCCAGGCCCAGGCGATGGCCCGTGCACTCGACACGCTCCAGCTCGACGGGCGCTGGGTGGAGTTCGTGAGCCTGGCCGAGGCCGCGGAGGCCGATCCGGATCCGCAGGCCGGCCGGAAGGTGCCGGGTCAGGGTTCGTATCCGGCCTCGCTGCGCAAGCGGGAACTGCGGACCGAGGCCTTCGAGGAGATCCGCACCATCCGGAACACCCTGGACGATTTCAAGAGCATCCTGTCCGAGCCGGCCCGGGTGGAGACGCCCTTCAACAGCGCGCTCCACCGCTCGATGTCCGTCTCCTGGCGTGATGACCGCGAGGCGGCGGCGGAGTACCGGGACTCGGTGGGCGGCTACCTGGAGGAGCTGACGGACGGTGTCCGGCTGATCGAGAAGTCGGACATGAAGCTGTCCGGCCGCAGCGCCACCATCCCGGTGACCGTCCAGAACAAACTTCTCCAGGACGTGGAGAACCTGGAGCTGCGGCTGGTCTCCGGGCGCCGGATCGGCCTGGACGTCGGTGAGGCGCAGCCGGTCACGGTGGAAGGCGGGCACAGCCAGTCGGTGAAGGTCCCCACCACCGCCAAGGCCAACGGCCGCACCTGGGTCGAGGCCCGGCTCTACACCGAGGACGGCGAGCCCTGGGGCGAGGCCATGAGGTTCCAGGTGGAGGTCACCGAGATCACCTCCGCGGTGATGCTGGTGATCTCCGGCGGAGTGCTGCTCGTGGTGCTGGCCGGGGTGCGGATGTACACCCAGCGCAAGCGCATCGGCGAACGGCCGGACCCGGACGCCCCTCTGGTGCGGCGGTCCGAGGAGCCGCAGGAGCACGGTGCTTCGGAGGGCCCCGCGGAGTCCGGCGGGAACTCCGCGGGAGAAGACGGGGACGGGCAGGCGGGTGACCCCGCCGAGAACACCGGGGCCGGACGTCGCGACCCCTCCGGTGCGGGTGAGAAGGTGGAGCGTTGAGCGAGCTGTCGGGGCCGGGGAAGACGGCCGCGGACGATGAGGTGGGGTTGCAGCGATGAACGCGCCGTACGACCGTGACCGCGGTGATGCACCCGGCGGCGAGGACCCGGCCGCTCCGGGCGGCCAGGACGCGCAGGAGCGGTACCCGTACCGGCAGTACCCGTACGGCCGGAACACCTCCCACCCCGCCCCTCACGGCACCCACGGGCAGCCGGGGAGGGGCGGGGACTCGGCGACCGTGCGCTTCACGGGCGTGGACGACATGCTGGACAGAGGAGCGCAGGAAGGCGGAGGCCGCACCCGCGACGATGCCTTCGCCCACCTCTTCCACGACCAGCAGGCGTCCCCTTCCCAGGAGCACCGGCAGTACCCGCCGCCCCGGCAGCCGGCCGGGCCGCAGGGAGAGCCGTACGAACAGGGTCGGCCGTACGAGCGGCACCAGGCCTCGGCACCGTACGCTCCGCAGGAGCCCTACGCACCGCGAGAGGCCCGGGAAGCCCAGGAGGCCCAAGGGGCCCAGATGGCCCAGAGTCCCCACGGACAGCGGGAGCCCTACGGGCAGCCTCCGCAGCCCGGCCCACAGCAGCCTCCGTCCCCGGCCGTCTCCGCGCCCCAGCCTCCCCCGCCACCGCAGGCGGCAACGGAACCGGAGGGCGCCACCGCAGGCCCGCCTCCCTCGGCAGCGGGCAAGGCCTCTCGCGGGGGCGGCGGCATACTGAAGTCCAGCGCCATCATGGCCGCGGGCACGATGGTCTCCCGGCTCACGGGTTTCGTCCGCACCCTGGTGATCACCGCCGCACTCGGTGCCGCGCTCCTCGGTGACGCCTACACCGTGGCGTACACCCTGCCGACGATGATCTACATCCTGTCCATCGGCGGCGGTCTGAACTCCGTCTTCGTGCCACAGCTCGTGCGCGCCATGAAGGACGACGAGGATGGTGGCGAGGCGTATGCCAACCGTCTCCTCACCCTGGTCATGGTCGTCCTCGGCGGCCTGGTCGCCCTCACCGTGCTGGGTGCGCCACTGCTGGTCCGGGCGCTGTCCGTGCAGATCGCCGACGACCCGGACGCCAACAACGTGGCGGTCACCTTCGCCCGCTACTGCCTGCCGACGATCTTCTTCATGGGCATCCACGTCGTCATGGGCCAGATCCTCAACGCCCGAGGCCGCTTCGGCGCGATGATGTGGACCCCCGTTCTGAACAACATCGTCATCATCACCACCTTCGGCCTCTTCATCTGGGTGTACGGCACCGCCCGGACCTCCGGAATGAGTGTGGAGACGATCCCGCCCGAGGGGGTCCGGCTCCTCGGTGTCGGCACGCTGCTGGGCCTGGTCGTCCAGTCGCTGGCGATGATCCCGTATCTGCGCGCCACCGGCTTCCGCATCCGCCCGCGCTTCGACTGGCGCGGCCACGGCCTGGGCAAGGCAGCCCGCCTCGCCAAGTGGACCTTCCTGTTCGTCCTGGCCAACCAGGCGGGCGTCCTGGTCGTCACCCAGCTCGCGACATGGGCCGGCAAGGCCGCCGACGCCGACGGCCACCCGGGCACCGGAATCCTCGGCTACAGCAACGCCCAGCTGATCTGGCAGATGCCGCAGGCCATCATCACCGTGTCGGTGATGGCCGCACTGCTGCCGAGGATCTCCCGCGCCGCCCACGACGACGATCCGGCCGCCGTCCGCGACGACATCTCGCACGGACTGCGCACCTCGGCCGTCGCCATCGTGCCCGTGGCCTTCGCCTTCGTGGCCCTCGGCGTACCGATGTGCCTGCTGATGTACTCCTCCGCGACCGTCGACGCGGCCACCTCGATGGGTTACATCCTGATGGCCTTCGGCCTCGGCCTGATCCCCTATTCCGTGCAGTACGTGGTCCTGCGTGGCTTCTACGCCTATGAGGACACCCGCACCCCCTTCTACAACACGGTGATCGTGGCCGCCTGCAACGCCGCCGGCTCCGCGCTGGCCTTCCTTCTGCTGCCCAGCCACTGGGCGGTCGCCGGAATGGCCGCCGCCTACGGCCTGGCCTACGCCGTCGGCGTAGGCGTCGCCTGGAAGCGGCTCCGCAGGAAGCTGGGCGGCGATCTGGACGGCCCCCGCATCGTGCGCACCTACGCCAGGCTCTGCGGCGCCGGCATCCCGGCCGCCCTGGCCGGCGGCGCGATCGCCTACGTCATCGTCCGGGCCCTCGGCCCCGGTGCCGTCAGCGGCGCCGCGGCCCTGGCCGCGGGCGGTCTGGTGCTGGGCGCGGTCTTCGTTCTGGCGGCCCGGCGTATGCGGGTGGAGGAGCTGACCGCCATGATGGGCATGGTCCGCGCGAAGCTCGGCCGCTGACGGCCTTCCGGGGTCCGTCGCACAACCTTCGGCCCCACCCGCGTGTCGTGCACAGCGGCGGACTGTGGGCACAATTGTCTCTGGCTGTGTTGGGAAACAGGCTGCAACGAATGGGGAGGCGGGAGCGACGGTGGCGGAACGGAGCACGGCTGCCGTCGACGTGGCCGACGAGAGCGGCGGGACGGACGGCAAGGACAAGCCGTCGTCCACCGCTGTCGGGCGGACCACGGCCGACGGTTCCACGGACCACGACGGCGATGACGGTGCAACGGCGGACGTTCCCGGCGCCTCTGATACCACCGACGCGGTGACACCGGCGTCCCAGTCCTCCCAGTCCTCCCAGTCCCCGCAGCCGCCCGAGCTGCACAGCGGTCACAAGCTCGCCCGGCGCTACCGCCTGGAGGAGTGCGTCACCCGCCTGGACGGCTTCAGCAGTTGGCGAGCCGTCGACGAGAAACTGCGCCGCGCCGTCGGCGTCCACCTCCTCGCAGCCGACCACCCCCGCGCCCGGCCGGTCCTGGCCGCCGCCCGCTCCGCAGCCCTCCTCGGTGACCCCCGCTTCGTGCAGGTCCTGGACGCGGTCGAGGAGAACGACCTCGTCTACGTCGTCCACGAGTGGCTGCCGGACGCCACCCCCCTCACAGCCCTCCTCGCCTCCGGCCCGCTGCCCACCCACGAGGCCTACCAGCTCGTCACCCAGATCACCCAGGCGATGGCCGCCGCCCACCGCGAGGGTCTGGCCCATCTGCGGCTGACCCCCGGCTGCGTCCTGCGCACCGCCGCCGGCCAGTACCGCATCCGCGGCCTCGCCGTGAACGCCGCACTGCGCGGCATCACCTCCGACCACCCCCAGCGCACCGACACCGAGGCGATCGGCGCCCTGCTCTACGCCTCCCTCACCCACCGCTGGCCGTACGGCGAGGATGCCTACGGCCTCAGCGGCATGGCCGAGCTGACCGGCGACTCCCTCGTCCCCCCGGACCAGGTACGCGCCGGGGTGCACCGCGGGCTCTCCGAGCTGGCCATGCGCGCGATGGTCAACGACGGTGCCACCGCCTCCCGCCAGGAGCAGCCCTGCACCACTCCCGAGGAGCTGTCCAAGGCGATCGCCGCGCTGCCGCGCATCCGGCCGCCCGAGCCCGAGTTCACCGCTCCGCCCCCCTACCAGAGCCCCGGCTACCGGCAGGGAAACTACGGCGGTCCCGTGACCCGTCCTCCCGCAGGGCCCGTCGGCGCACCCGCCGTGACGGCGCCGACGGCGCCTCCCGCACTGCCCGGCCGCGCCGGCAAGGTACTGAAGTGGAGCGTCTCCGCTCTGCTCATCGCCGCACTGGGGCTGGGAAGCTGGCAGTTGGCCGACGCCCTCCTGAACGGCGGCGAGTCTCCGGCGCCGAATCCCGGACAGAGCGGGATCGAGCAGCAGAAGCAGCCGGAGGCCGCTCCCACGGGCAAGCCGGTCGAGATCTCCCTCGCCAAGGACTTCGACCCGTTCGGTAGCGACCCTTCCGAGAACAGCGACCGGGTCGGCGATGCGATCGATGGCGATGCCGGCACCTTCTGGCAGACCATGTACTACAACAACGCGAAGTTCGGGAATCTCAAGGACGGAGTGGGGCTGATCCTCGACCTGGGCGAGTCCCAGCAGATCAGCACCGTCAAGGTCGCTTTCAAGGGCAGCACCTCCGTCGACTTCCTGGCGGCGGACGAGGACACCGCCCAGATGCCCGACTCGCTGAGCGGCTTCAGCAAGGTCAGCAGCGGCTCCGGAACCGACGTGGAGCTCAAGGCCAAGAAACCGATCAGGACACGGTACGTCCTGGTGTGGCTCACCGAACTCCCCCTGACGGAGGAAGGCAACTACCGTGGCCGCATCACGGAGGTCGAGGTCCTCAGCTGACCCGCCACCCGTGGAGACAGCGGACTGAGGAGGGGATCGGCGGGTGGGCGACAAGGTGACGGGCAGTGCCGTCGACGACGCCGGTGGCACGAACGGTCCCGACGGTGCCGGCAGAGTCGACGACCGGGAACTCCTCGCCCGCCATGTCGCCGGCGATCCGCACGCCTTCGGTGAGATCGTACGCCGCCATCGCGACCGGCTCTGGGCCGTCGCCCTGCGTGTTCTGAGAGACCGGGAGGAAGCCGCCGACGCCGTCCAGGACGCCCTGGTCTCCGCCTACCGGAGTGCCCACACCTTCCAGGGCCGGTCCGCCGTCACCACCTGGCTGCACCGCATCACCGTGAACGCCTGCCTGGACCGCGCGCGCAAGGCGGCCAGTCGCCGAACCTCTCCCATCGCCGAACCCGAGCGCCTGGAACAGCTTCTGGAGCCGCACGAGTCCGCCGCCGTACCCGCCGAGCGCCGGGATCTCCACCGTCAGCTCATCGCCGCACTCTCCCAACTCCCGCCGGAGCAGCGGGCGGCACTCGTCCTCGTCGATATGCAGGGCTATCCGGTCGCCGAAGCGGCCCGCATCCTCAACGTCGCCGTCGGAACCGTCAAGAGCCGCTGCGCCCGGGGCAGAGCCCGGCTGCTCCCACTGGTCGGCCATCTACGCTCGGAGAGTCCAGCTGGAGGAAGCCGAGCGGGCACCAGCAGAAGGAACCGGACACAGGGGGCATCCGTCCCACCGGCAAGAGGGAAACCAGGCACCGGGGCCGTGAAGGGCGGAGGTGAGCACGCATGACGTCCATGTCTTCCGCGTCGTTCGGCGCTGACGGGCATCCCGAGGTCGATGAGATCTCCGACCTCACCGAAGGGCTGCTCTCCCCGGAACGCTCGGCCGATGTACGCGCCCATCTGTCAGGCTGCGAGCTGTGCGCGGACGTGCGGGCATCCCTGGAAGAGATCCGCAACATGCTGGGCACCCTTCCGGAACCGACTCCGATGCCATCCGATGTGGCAGGCCGCATCGACGCCGCCCTGGCCGCCGAGGCCCTGCTCGACGCCTCCAGTCCATCCGACGGGGAAAGCCGGGGCGCTTCCCCCTCGACATTTCCGGTGGACACACCGAACTCTGTTTCACGTGAAACGATCCGCTCCGGTCGGCCCTCCGGTCGCTCTGCCGGTCGGCCTGCGGGCCGACCGCAAGGTGCCAAGGGCCCAGGAAGGCCCGGTGGCAGGCGACCACATCGCTGGCGCACCGCTTTGCTCGGCACCGCGGGCGCTGCAGCCCTCCTCACCCTTGGCGCAGTCTTCCTGCCGAGTCTGGGAGAAAGCTCCTCCGGAGGCATGGACGAGAGCGCGGCCTCAGACGCGGGCGCGCAAGACGACCGGAATGACCAGGCTCTGGAAGCCCGCGTACGGTCTCTGCTGGCCGGCAGCAAACCGGGGAAGCCGGAGCAGGAGAGTCAGGGGGTTCTGAAAGAGACGGATCCCGGCTCTCCCGACTTCAGCCTCAAGGCGAGCCCCGGTTCCCCGAGCGCACCCGCGGCCACCGTGCCGCAGTGCGTCCGTGAGGGCGTCGACCGTGACGAGGCACCTCTGGCCGTTGGTATGAGCGAGTACGAGGGGCGGCAGGCGTACATCGTGGTCCTGCCGGATGAAGCCGACGGCTCCCGGGTGGACGCCTACGTGATCGACGCCGACTGCGTCGGCAAGGTGCCTCCCACCCCCGGCACGGTGCTGACCATTCGCACCTACCCCCGCTGAGCGGTCCGCGCGCGCAATACCACGGCCGGGAATGCCTGGCTCCTAGGATTCGTTGGGTGGGGTAAGCCTCCCCGAGGCGATGCTCCAGACAGGCATCGGTAAACCCATCGGCAGACAAGGAAGACTCCGTGAGCGACGTCCGCAACGTGATCATCATCGGCTCCGGGCCGGCGGGGTACACCGCAGCGCTCTACACCGCCCGCGCCGCCCTGAAGCCGCTGGTCTTCGAAGGCTCGGTGACCGCCGGCGGCGCGCTGATGAACACCACCGAGGTGGAGAACTTCCCCGGTTTCCGCGACGGCGTCATGGGTCCGGACCTGATGGACAACATGCGGACCCAGGCCGAGCGGTTCGGTGCCGAACTGGTCGCCGACGACGTCACCGCGGTCGACCTCGAGGGTGAGATCAAGACCGTGACCGACTCGGCCGGCACCGTGCACCGGGCGCGGGCGGTCATCGTCGCCACCGGCTCGGCCTACCGCAAGCTCGGTCTGCCCCGGGAGGAGGAGCTGTCCGGCCGCGGTGTGTCCTGGTGCGCCACCTGCGACGGGTTCTTCTTCCGCGGACAGCACATCGCGGTAGTCGGCGGCGGCGACACCGCCATGGAGGAGGCCACCTTCCTCTCGCGCTTCGCGGAGAAGGTCACCGTCATCCACCGCCGCGACACCCTGCGGGCGTCGAAGGCCATGCAGGAGCGGGCCTTCGCCGACGAGAAGATCGAGTTCGTCTGGAACAGCGAGGTCGCCGAGCTTCACGAGGAGGGCGGCAAGCTGTCCGGGGTGACCCTGCGCGACACCGTCACCGGCGCGATCTCCCAGCTGCCGGTGACCGGGCTGTTCATCGCCATCGGTCACGACCCGCGCAGCGAGCTGTTCCACGGCCAGCTCAACCTGGACGACGAGGGCTACCTGACCGTCGACGCGCCCTCCACCCGCACCAACATCCCCGGTGTCTTCGCCGCCGGCGACGTGGTCGACCACACCTACCGCCAGGCCATCACCGCCGCCGGCACCGGCTGCTCCGCCGCCCTGGACGCCGAGCGCTACCTGGCCGCCCTGGTCGACGCCCCCGAGAAGCACCACGCCGAGCCCGAGAAGACCGACGAGGCCGCGGCAGCCGCCGCCGCACTCTGAGACCACCGCAACCACCCTTACCCCGAGGAACAAGGAGATCGTTATGGCCACCGTGACCGCCACCGACGCCAACTTCGAGGAAGTCGTCCTCAAGAGCGACAAGCCGGTCCTGGTCGACTTCTGGGCGGCCTGGTGCGGTCCGTGCCGTCAGATCGCCCCGTCGCTGGAGGCGATCTCGGAGGAGCAGGCCGACAAGCTCACCATCGTCAAGCTCAACATCGACGAGAACCCGGCGACGGCCGCCAAGTACGGGATCATGTCCATCCCGACGATGAACGTCTACCAGGGCGGCGAGGTCGTGAAGACCATCGTCGGTGCCAAGCCCAAGGCCGCCATCGAACGGGACCTGGCCGACTTCATCGGCTGACGTTTCACGTGGAACGGGCCCACCCCATCTCGGGGCGGGCCCGTCGCCTTTCCGCCACCACGGAAATCACAACGGTCTGAGAGCGGGCTCCTTCTGCACAGCCCCCAGCAGACGGTCGATCGCCAGCTCCACGTCCTGTTTCCAGGAAAGAGTCGTACGCAGCTCCAGCCTCAGTCTGGGATAGGCGTAGTGCGGCCGGACCGTCTTGAAGCCCACAGCGAGAAGATGATCCGCGGGGAGCAGGCAGGCGGGCTCCTTCCAACGAGCGTCCCCGAACGCTTCGACCGCCTTGAATCCCCGCCTCAGTACATCCTTGGCCACGGTCTGCACCATCACCCGGCCCAGCCCCTGCCCCTGATACCCGGGCATCAGCCAGGCTGTGATCAGCTGTACCGCATCCGGCGAGACGGGACTGGTGGGAAAAGCCGTCGAGCGCGGCACATAAGCAGGTGGCGCGTACAGCACGAAGCCCACTGGTACATCATCGACATAGACGAGCCGTCCGCAGGAACCCCACTCCAGCAGCACCGCCGATATCCAGGCTTCCTTCTCCAGATCGGGTCGGCCCGCCTTCACCGCGGCATCACCGCTGACGGGGTCGAGTTCCCAGAAGACGCACCTGCGGCAACGCTTCGGCAGGTCCGGCAGGTTGTCCAGGGTGAGCGGAACGAGTTGACGCCCCATGGAGACATGGTATCCATGGGGCGTCGTACAGCGATGTTCTTGACCGTGTCCTCGGGTCCTCGGAGTCACTCGCCGCTTTCGTCGTCCCCCTGGGTGAGCTGCTGCTCCAGGAGCTGGTTCTCGCCGGGCGCGAACTGACTCAGAATCCTCTCCAGGTCCTCCATCGAGGCGAACTCGACGACGATCTTCCCCTTCTTCTGCCCAAGGTCCACCTTGACCCGGGTTTCGAAGCGGTCCGAGAGGCGGCTCGCCAGATGGTCCAGCGCGGGGGAGACCCGTTTGCCGGCCCGTGGCCCCCGAGCCCTGCTCTTTCCCTTCGGCTTGGTGTCCATCAGGGTCACGATCTCCTCGACCGCGCGCACCGACAGCCCTTCGGCCACGATGCGGTGGGCGAGACGGTCCTGCTCCTCGGAGTCCTCCACCGACAGCAGCGCGCGCGCATGCCCTGCGGACAGCACCCCAGCCGCCACACGGCGCTGCACCGACGGTGAGAGACGCAGCAACCGGAGGGTGTTGGAGACCTGAGGACGCGAACGACCGATACGGTCCGCCAGCTGGTCATGGGTGCAGTTGAAGTCCTTCAGCAGCTGGTCATAGGCTGCCGCTTCCTCCAGAGGGTTCAGCTGCGCCCGGTGCAGATTCTCCAGCAGGGCATCCAGAAGAAGCTTCTCGTCCTCCGTGTCCCGGATGATCGCCGGAATCCGCTCCAGGCCTGCTTCCCGGCAGGCCCGCCAGCGCCGCTCTCCCATGATGAGCTCATACTGCTCCGGGCCCGTCTGCCGAACGACCACCGGCTGCAGAAGGCCCACTTCCTGGATGGAGGTCACCAGCTCCGCCAGAGCGTCCTCATCGAACACCTCGCGCGGCTGCCGAGGGTTGGGAGTGATCGCGTCAACCGGCACCTCGGCGAAGTGGGCCCCTGCCGCTTCACCGCCCGCGGCGCCGTCCATGGCTTCGGTTTCACGTGAAACACCGGCGCCGTGCTGCCCGTCACCATCGGGCAGGTTGGTCACCTTGGCCGCCGCCACACCACGCCCCGGGGTCAGCACCGGAACCGCGGTCGGCGAAAGCGCGCCGTTCTCTCCCACCACCGGGCTGACAATGTCGTCCGGTCCGGTCGGCGCCGCGGGAATCAGCGCGCCGAGTCCTCGACCCAGGCCTCTACGTCGTTCCGTCACTGAGTCCCCTCCACCATGTGCTGTTCCTGCTGCTTGTCGGCGCCTCGCAGCGCGATCTCCCGGGCCGCCTCCAGATAGGAGAGCGAACCGCTGGAACTCGGATCGTAAGTGAGCACCGTCTGCCCGTAGCTGGGCGCCTCCGAGATGCGCACCGACCGCGGGATATTGGTCCGCAGGACCTCCTTGCCGAAGTGTCCTCGCACCTCCTCGGCCACCTGGGAGGCCAGCCGAGTACGGCCGTCGTACATCGTCAGCAGAATCGTCGAGACATGGAGCTTGGGGTTGAGGTGCCCCTTCACCAACTCGACGTTCCGCAGAAGCTGCCCCAGGCCTTCGAGTGCGTAGTACTCGCACTGGATCGGGATGACCACCTCCGCGCCGGCGACCAGCGCATTGACGGTCAGCAGACCCAGCGAGGGCGGGCAGTCGATGAAGATGTAGTCCAGTGGCTGCTCGTAAGCGGAGATCGCCTTGTGCAGACGGCTCTCCCTCGCCACCAGCGATACCAGTTCGATCTCCGCACCGGCGAGATCGATCGTGGCCGGGGCGCAGAAGAGTCCCTCCACCTCCCGTACCGGCTGGACGACGTCGGAGAGCGGCTTGCTGTCCACCAGGACGTCGTAGATCGACGGCACCTCGGCGTGGTGGTCTATCCCCAGGGCGGTAGACGCGTTGCCCTGCGGGTCCAGGTCGATCACCAGGACCCGGGCACCGTGGAGAGCCAGGGACGCGGCGAGGTTGACCGTGGTCGTGGTCTTGCCCACTCCGCCCTTCTGGTTGGCGACCACCATCACTCGAGTCTCCTCGGGCCTGGGGAGCCCCTCACCGGCACGGTTCATCGCCTCGACCGCCTGCTGAGCGGCACGGCCGACGGGGGCGGAGACATCCCCTTCGTACCGGGGGGAGGCGTCCATCGGAGGCGGTGTCTCACTCATCGTTTCACGTGAAACATCCGCCGTTTCAGAACGGGGACCCGGGACCGGATCGGTCATCGGTCCCGCGATATGGCCGTCGGACCGCAACGGTTCACTCTCCTCGACGTCAGGCTCGCAATGAGAAGAGCCTGCCATGCTCTCCCGGTCGGGAACCAGCGAGCCCCGCTCACCTGTGGATGAATCCACCTCTGAGCGGGGCTCGGATGGGTCTGACGCGTCAGCCGCGCGCCCTCGACGGATGAATCCATGCAGAAAGCGACGTTTCACGGGAAGCACGATGCATCCACGCCCGCCCCCGACCGTGACGACACTCCGCATGGTCTGTCTTTGGCGACTCTACGGAGTAACGGAACTCCTCATAGGAGGCACTGCCGGTCTCCGGGAATCACCGTCGGCGGCGCGCGCTCCGCGACCGTCCCGCCCTGGCGGCCTTCGCCCTCTTGGCCGCGAAGCGCACCCCGCCCGGACTCTCACCGACCTCGACACGGACCACAGTGGCCGCCGGCTCCACCAGGCCCGCACCGATACGGAGCACCGAGGAGTCCACCGCGCCGAGCTTCTGAAGCGCGGACCGCGCCGCCTTCAGCTCCTCCTCGGCCGTGTCCCCCTTGAGGGCCAGCATCTCGCCGTACGGCCTCAGCAGCGGTACGCCCCAGCCGGCGAGCCTGTCCAGTGGAGCCACGGCCCGGGCCGTCACCACATGCACCGGAGGGAGCGAGCCCAGAACCTCCTCGGCCCGGCCCCGCACCACCGACACATGGTCCAGCCCCAGCAGCTCGACGATCTCCTGGAGGAAGGTCGTACGCCGCAGCAGCGGCTCCAGCAGCGTGATCTTCAGGTCCTGCCGGACCAGCGCGAGCGGAACACCCGGCAGGCCGGCACCGGAGCCGACGTCGCAGACCGTCACTCCGTCGGGCACGACCTCGGAGAGCACCGCGCAGTTCAGCAGATGGCGCTCCCACAGTCGGGGCACCTCGCGCGGTCCGATCAACCCGCGCTTGACCCCGATCTCCGCCAGCAGTTCGGCGTACCGGACGGCATCGTCGAAGCGGTCACCGAAAACCTCCCGCGCCACCTCGGGCGCGGGAGGAAGGGGCGACGACACGTCGTCCGTCACGGCAGCACGACCACGCAGCGCTGCGGCTCCTCGCCCTCGGACTCGCTGCGCAGCCCCGCCGCGGCCACCGCGTCATGCACCACCTTGCGTTCGAAAGGCGTCATCGGCTTCAGCTTCACCGGCTCGCCGGTGCGCTGCACCTCCTTGGCGGCCTTGGTGCCCAGTGCCGACAGCTCCTCGCGCTTGCGGGCCCGGTAACCGGCGATGTCCAGCATCAGCCGGCTGCGGTCACCGGTCTCGCGGTGCACCGCGAGCCGCGTCAGCTCCTGCAGGGCCTCCAGCACCTCGCCGTCCCGGCCGACGAGCTTCTGCAGGTCCCGGCTGTCACCGTCGCTGATGATCGACACGGCGGCACGGTCGCCCTCGACGTCCATGTCGATGTCACCGTCGAGGTCCGCGATGTCGAGGAGCCCCTCGAGATAGTCGGCCGCGATCTCACCCTCCTGCTCAAGGCGGGTCAGGGTGTCGGTGCCCTCTGCGGTCGTGTCCGTCACGAGTGGACTCCTTACTTCTTGGACGGGTGCTTGGGACGCTGCGAGCCCTTGCGCTGCCCGGGCTTCTTCTTGGACTGCTGCCCGGGCCGCGCCGACGGGGAGTCCTCGGAGGCCTCCTTGCTCAGCGAGGTCTTCTGCCCGGCCGCCTTCTTCGCCTTGGCATCCGCCTCCGCCTGGGCCGCGGCGGCCTGGCGCTGCGCCTTGGTCATGCGCTTGGGCTGCTGGCGGTTGGCACGGGCGGCCTCGACGGCCTTCTTGGCCTCGACCTCCGCCGGGTCCTCCTTGAGCTTGCCCTTCGCCCGCAGCTTCTCCTGACGCTGCTTGTAGGCCAGCGATCCCGGCGTCGGGTTGCGCTTGATGATGTACATCTGCTGCCCGAGGGTCCACACGTTGGTGGTCAGCCAGTAGACGAGGACACCGACGGGGAAGTTGATGCCGAAGACGGCGAAGATGATCGGGAAGACGTACATCAGCATCTTCTGCTGCTGCATGAACGGCGTCTTCACCGTCAGGTCGACGTTCTTGGTCATCAGCTGGCGCTGCGTGTAGAACTGCGACGCCGACATCAGCAGGATCATGATGACCGTGACCACACGCACGTCGGTCAGCGTGGCGCTCAGCGCCTCGACCTTCTCGGCGCTGTCCATGAACCGGGCCGCGATCGGGGCACCGAAGATGCTCGCGTTACGGGCGCTGTCCACCAGCCCGGCGTCCATGACGCCGACCGCCTGGTTGTTCGCGATCTTGTTCAGCACCTGGTAGAGCGCCAGGAAGAACGGCGACTGCGCGAGAATCGGAAGGCAGCTGGAGAGCGGGTTGGTGCCCGTCTCCTTGTACAGCTTCATCATCTCTTCCGACTGGCGCTGCCGGTCGTTCTTGTAACGCTCCTGGATCGCCTTCATCTTCGGCTGGATCGCCTGCATGTTCCGCGTCGCCTTGATCTGCTTCACGAAGAGCGGGATCAGGGCGATGCGGATCACGATCACCAGCGAGACGATGGACAGACCCCAGGCCCAACCGCTGTCCTCGTCGAACGCGAGGCTGTACAGCTTGTGGAACTGGACGATGATCCAGGAAACAGCGGTATAGAGAGGACCGAGGATCGTGTCGATCGTGTCCACGAGTCAGGCTCCTTGGGCATTGGACTGGGACCGGTGCTGCCAGCGGTCACGCATCCGCTGGTGCCAGACCGGATGCTTCCGGGCGGGAACGTGGTCGACCCCACCGGGCGACCACGGATTGCAGCGCAGAATGCGCCAGGCGGTCAGCGCCGTCCCCTTCACCGCGCCGTGCCGTCGGATGGCTTCGTAGCCGTAGTGCGAACACGACGGGTAGTACCGGCACACCGGGCCGAGCAGCGGGCTGATGGTCCACTGGTACAACTTGATCAACCACAGCAGCGGGTATTTCACGACGGGCCTCCAAGCAGCCGCTGCAGTGCGGTGTCCAGATCGCGGGCCAGCCTGTCGTGGTCCGCCTCGCCCGCACCGGGCAGCGCCCGTATGACCATCAGGCTACCGGGCGGCAGAACGTCAAGCCTCTCCCGGACCAGATGACGCAGTCGCCGCTTCACAAGGTTGCGAACCACCGCGTTGCCCACTGCCTTGCTCACGACGAAACCCGCACGCGCCGGGGGAACGACTCCCTCGGCGGCGTGCGGGTCCGTACGTTCCCCGGATTCGCTCCGGGGCGACGCCCTGCGCAGATGGACGACGAGGAACGGGCGTCCGGCCCGGCGTCCTCGGCGTACCGCGGCCGCGAAATCCTCGCGCCGCCTCAGCCGGTTCTCGGTGGGCAGCACGTCACGGATCCGCGGTCTGACTTACCGGGTCGGTCAGGCCGACAGACGGGCGCGGCCCTTGCTGCGGCGGGACGCGAGGATCGCGCGGCCGGCACGGGTCCGCATGCGCAGCCGGAAACCGTGGGTCTTCGCACGACGGCGGTTGTTCGGCTGGAAGGTGCGCTTGCTCACTCGGGGCTCCAGGAATGCTTGTGTCTCGTGTGAGACGTGTGGGGCGCCGACTGGCTGTCACCGTGCGCCCACGAGTAGCTCGCAACGCCCGAGTGCACCGCTTCTATGATCACCAGGATCTTGCCCATCGGAGGCAGGCGGCAGCAGCCATCGACAACTCGACCTGGTTACGGTACGCGCGCCCGCACCATCAGGTCAAACCAGGGCCGGCCGGGGGGTTCTGTACACAGCCTGTGGACAACGACTTGAACCACGCACGCCGCGCTGACTACCGTGGCCGAACTTCCGTTTCCTCCCGACCGTCCCAAGCACCACACATGGGTGGGACTGTCGAAGCCCGAACGAACCCATCCAGCGAGTGAGTGAGAGAGCGTGCCCTGTGGCTGACCTACCTGCCGATCTTGCCGCAGTGTGGCCACGCGTGCTGGAACACCTCCTCGCCGACGGCCAGGGAGTGGAGGCCAAGGACCAGCGGTGGCTCAAAGACTGCCAGCCCCTGGTGCTGGTCTCCGGCACCGCGCTGCTCGGCGTGCCCAACGAGTACGCGAAGGGCGTACTGGAGGGACGGCTCTCCCCGCTGATCACCGACGCGCTCAGCCGCGAGTGCCAGCAGCCGATCCGCCTCGCGATCACCGTCACGGGGCCGGTCCCCGAGCCCCAGGCCCCGGCGCCTCCCGCTCCGCCGGCCTCCCCGGAGCCGCCGCAGCACCGCCGGCCGGCACCGCACCAGCAGCCGCCGCTGCACTTCGACGAACCGCATTACGACGCTCCGCAGCACGGCGGCCGGCACGCCCGGCAGCACGGCCCCCAGCACGGTGGCCCCCAGCACGAGGACCGGCAGCAGGAGCTCGAGCTGCCCAGCGCACGGCCCGCGTACCCGGACTATCCGCACGCCCCCCAGCAGCACCAGCCGGGTGCCTGGCCCCGCCCCCAGGACCCCGACGCCTGGCAGCCGCCGCGCGACCCGTACCAGTCGCAGAGCCCGTCGTACGAGCCGCCCTCCTACGACGGGCGGCACCGCGCCTCCCCCTACGACCAGCCGCCGGTGCCGCGCTATGACGGCGCCCGGGGCACCGGCCGCCCCGACCCCCAGCACCTGCCCGCGCCCAGCGGCGCCCCCGGCCCGCTCGCCGCGCAGCCCGCGCCCGCGACCGGTCCCGGCGAGCCGACGGCCCGGCTGAACCCGAAGTACCTCTTCGACACCTTCGTCATCGGCGCCTCCAACCGCTTCGCGCACGCCGCGGCGGTGGCCGTGGCCGAGGCGCCGGCCAAGGCGTACAACCCGCTGTTCATCTACGGCGAGTCCGGTCTGGGCAAGACGCATCTGCTGCACGCCATCGGGCACTACGCCCGCAGCCTCTATCCGGGCACCCGGGTGCGGTACGTGAGCTCGGAGGAGTTCACCAACGAGTTCATCAACTCCATCCGCGACGGCAAGGCGGACGCGTTCCGCAAGCGCTACCGCGACATGGACATCCTGCTGGTCGACGACATCCAGTTCCTGGCGAGCAAGGAGTCCACCCAGGAGGAGTTCTTCCACACCTTCAACACCCTCCACAACGCCAACAAGCAGATCGTGCTCTCCTCCGACCGGCCGCCCAAGCAGCTGGTCACCCTGGAGGACCGGCTGCGCAACCGCTTCGAGTGGGGGCTGATCACCGACGTCCAGCCGCCGGAGCTGGAGACGCGCATCGCGATCCTGCGGAAGAAGGCCGTCCAGGAGCAGCTGAACGCCCCGCCGGAGGTGCTGGAGTTCATCGCCTCGCGGATCTCGCGCAACATCCGCGAGCTGGAGGGCGCGCTGATCCGGGTCACGGCCTTCGCCAGCCTCAACCGGCAGCCGGTCGACCTGGGCCTGACGGAGATCGTCCTCAAGGACCTCATCCCCGGCGGCGAGGACGCCGCCCCGGAGATCACCGCGGCCAACATCATGGCGTCGACGGCCGACTACTTCGGGCTGACGGTGGACGACCTGTGCGGCTCCTCGCGCAGCCGCGTCCTGGTCACCGCCCGGCAGATCGCCATGTACCTGTGCCGCGAGCTGACCGATCTGTCGCTGCCGAAGATCGGTGCCCAGTTCGGCGGCCGGGACCACACCACCGTCATGCACGCCGACCGCAAGATCCGCGCGCTGATGGCCGAGCGGCGGTCCATCTACAACCAGGTCACCGAGCTGACCAACCGCATCAAGAACGCCTGACGCCTGTGCGGCCGGCGCCGGCCGGGCACCGCGCCCCCGGCACCGGTCGCGCAGGCCACGCCGACCGCACAAGCCGCAGGCAGGCCCACAGCAGGACGCACGGACGGCGAGAAGCCCCCGGGAGACGGCTCCCGGGGGCTTCTCGCTGTTCGAATCCCCAGCCCGGAAGAAGAGTGATCCACAGATTCACCGACTTTCTTCCGTCCACACTCTGGGGACCACCGGGTTGTCCCGATAGCGTCCACAGGCACACCGCATGATGATCGAATGGACCTGGTCAGGTGCCTGGGGATCTGTGGTCAGAAGTTTTCCACAGGCTGTGGACGGTGATTCCGCCCACAAGCGGCAGATCGGATTGTCCACCGCCCGCCCACAGCCCCGGCCGCGTTGTGCACAGCTTTCACCAGCTTCTCCACAGGGCTGTCCACTGTTCGACAACATGGCGCGCGATGTCACCGGTCCGTGTGAAAGGCGTCACACGGAGGGGCTGGGTTGGGCTGTTGAGAAGGTGGGTAAAACTGTGGGCGGCCCTGGGGAGAAGTCCCGGACCGCTGTGCACGGGATGTGCAGAACTTTCCGGCGTCCACAGGAGCCCCCTCTCCGTCCACGTCCCCACCCACAGGGGCGGTGGACAAAACTTCCGGCCTGACCTGCGTGGATCGAGTTATCCCCGGTTTCCACAGGCCCTACTACTACGACCACGGAGATAAAGAGCGGACTTCGATCGGAAACGGGCCCTGTGCACAACTCGGCCCGACCGCGCTCCGCGTCCCTCCCGTCGACTTGACCCCGACCCGCCCCGGCTGTCAGCCGGGTGCGTCAGACTGGTCCCCGGCGACAAGCCGACGACGAAGACCAGCAAGGCGAGCAGCCAGCAACAGCGGGAGGCGGCTTAAGTGAAGATCCGGGTGGAGCGCGACGTCCTCGCGGAGGCGGTGGCCTGGGCCGCCCGCAGCCTGCCGGCCCGGCCCCCGGTGCCGGTCCTCGCGGGACTGCTGCTGAAGGCCGAGGAGGGCTCGCTGAGCCTGTCCGGTTTCGACTACGAGGTCTCGGCGCGGGTCTCGGTGGAGGCCGACGTGGAGGAGGACGGGACGGTCCTCGTCTCCGGCCGCCTGCTGGCCGACATCTCGCGGGCCCTCCCCAACCGCCCGGTGGAGATTTCCACAGACGGTGTACGGGTGAGCGTCGTCTGCGGATCCTCGCGGTTCACACTCCACACACTGCCTGTGGAGGAGTACCCGGCGCTTCCCCAGATGCCGGGCGCGACCGGCACGGTCCCCGGCGAGGTCTTCGCCGCCGCCGCGGCCCAGGTCGCCATCGCGGCCGGACGCGACGACACCCTGCCGGTACTGACCGGCGTGCGGATCGAGATCGAGGGCGACACGGTCACCCTGGCGTCCACCGACCGCTACCGCTTCGCGGTCCGCGAGTTCCTGTGGAAGCCGGAGACGCCGGACGCCTCCGCGGTGGCCCTGGTCCCGGCCAAGACGCTGCTGGACACGGCGAAGTCCCTCAGCGGCGGTGACAACGTGACGCTGGCGCTGTCGGGCTCCGGCGCGGGCGAGGGCCTGATCGGCTTCGAGGGCAACGGACGGCGGACCACGACACGGCTGCTCGAGGGCGACCTGCCGAAGTACCGCACGCTCTTCCCGACGGAGTTCAACTCGATCGCGGTGATCGAGACGGCCCCCTTCGTGGAGGCGGTCAAGCGCGTCTCCCTGGTGGCCGAGCGGAACACCCCGGTGCGGCTCACCTTCGAGCAGGGCGTCCTGATCCTGGAGGCGGGATCCAGCGACGACGCACAGGCTGTGGAGCGGGTGGACGCACAGCTGGAGGGCGACGACATCTCGATCGCCTTCAACCCCGGTTTCCTGCTGGAGGGCCTGAGCGCCATCGACGCCCCGGTCGCGCAGCTTTCCTTCACCACCTCGACCAAGCCCGCCCTGCTGAGCGGCAAGCCGGCGACGGACGCGGAGGCGGACGAGGCGTACAAGTACCTGATCATGCCGGTGCGGCTGTCGGGCTGAGGCCGGGGAACGGGAGGGTCCGCGGCTCCCGGCCGGGTGTGCGAGGGTCGCCCCTCACGGACCGCGGTGTGCCGGTGCGGCCGCCGGGCCGGGGTCGCCGGGGCGGTTTCAGGGCTCCGTCCGCGCGCATACGAGCGGAGTGTGCCCGCAGTTGTGCGCCACCCCCTCCGTCGTAGGCTCGTACCCGGGTACGCAACACCAGGACACCGAAGAAAGGCCCCCTGATGGAGCTCGGTCTCGTCGGTCTCGGCAAGATGGGCGGCAACATGCGCGAGCGCATCCGCCGCGCAGGCCACACCGTCGTCGGATTCGACCGCAACCCGGATCTCGCCGACGTCCACAGCCTCGAGGAGCTCGTGGACTCGCTGAAGGCTCCGCGGGTGGTGTGGGTCATGGTCCCGGCCGGCGGCCCGACGCAGTCGACCATCGACGCGCTGGGCGAGCTGCTCTCCCCCGGCGACGTGGTCGTGGACGGCGGGAACTCCCGCTGGACGGACGACGAGCGGCACGCGGAGGAGCTGGCGGCCAAGGGCATCGGCTTCGTGGACTGCGGCGTCTCCGGCGGTGTGTGGGGCCTGGAGAACGGCTACGCGCTGATGTACGGCGGTGACGCCGAGCACGTCGCGAAGGTGCAGCCGGTCTTCGACGCCCTCAAGCCGGAGGGCGAGTTCGGCTCCGTGCACGCCGGCCGGGTGGGCGCGGGCCACTTCGCGAAGATGGTCCACAACGGCATCGAGTACGCGATGATGCAGGCCTTCGCCGAGGGCTGGGAGCTGCTGGAGGCGGCCGAGGCCGTCACCGACGTCCGCGAGGTCTTCCGCTCCTGGCAGGAGGGCACCGTCATCCGCTCCTGGCTGCTGGACCTGGCCGTCCGCGCGCTGGACGACGACGAGCACCTGGGAGCGCTGCGCGGCTACGCGGCCGACTCCGGCGAGGGCCGGTGGACGGTGGAGGCGGCGATCGACCACGCCGTGCCGCTGCCCGCGATCACCGCGTCGCTGTTCGCCCGCTTCTCCTCGCGCCAGGACGACTCCCCCCAGATGAAGATGATCGCCGCGCTGCGCAACCAGTTCGGCGGCCACGCGGTGACCGCCGCGGCCGGCGCCGAGAAGGGCGCCGACGCGCCGGGCGCGGACGTCGACCCGCCCGTCGGCGGCTGACCGGCCCCGAAGCGGATCCGATGCACGTCACGCATCTGTCGCTGGCCGACTTCCGGTCCTACGCCCGGATCGAGGTTCCGCTCGATCCGGGCGTCAGCGCTTTCGTCGGTCCGAACGGCCAGGGCAAGACCAATCTCGTCGAGGCGGTCGGCTATCTCGCGACGCTGGGCAGCCACCGGGTCTCGTCCGACGCGCCGCTGGTGCGGCAGGGCGCCGACCGCGCGGTGGTGCGGGCGGTGGTGCGGCAGGGGGAGCGGCAGCAGCTGGTGGAGCTGGAGCTGAACCCGGGGCGGGCCAACCGGGCGCGGATCAACCGCTCCTCGCAGGTCAGGCCGAGGGATGTGCTGGGCATCGTGCGCACGGTGCTGTTCGCCCCGGAGGACCTGGCGCTGGTGAAGGGCGACCCCGGGGAGCGCCGCCGTTTCCTGGACGAACTGGTGACGGCGCGCTCGCCGCGGATGGCGGGGGTGCGGTCGGACTACGACCGGGTGCTCAGGCAGCGCAACACCCTGCTGAAGACGGCGGCGATGGCACGCCGGCACGGCGGGGGCTCCGGCGGCGGGGCGCTGTCCACCCTGGATGTGTGGGACCAGCATCTGGCCCGTGCCGGGGCGGAGTTGCTGGCGCACCGGATGTCGCTGGTGGCGGCGCTGGGTCCGCTGGCGGACAAGGCGTACGAGCGGCTGGCCCCGGGCGGCGGGCCGGTGGTGCTGGAGTACCGCTCGCCGGTGGAGGGCGGTACGCGCGAGGAGCTGTACGAGGGACTGCTGACCGAGCTGTCCCGGGCACGCCGCCAGGAGATCGAGCGCGGCGTGACGCTGGTGGGTCCGCACCGTGACGATCTCGTGCTGAGGCTGGGGGAGTTGCCGGCCAAGGGGTACGCGAGCCACGGGGAGTCGTGGTCGTATGCGCTGGCGCTGCGGCTGGCGTCGTACGACCTGCTGCGCGGCGAGGGCAACGAGCCGGTGCTGGTCCTCGACGACGTCTTCGCCGAGCTGGACGCCAGGCGGCGGGAGCGGCTGGCGGAGCTGGTGGCGCACGGTGAGCAGGTGCTGGTGACGGCGGCGGTGGAGGAGGACGTCCCCGAGCTGCTGGCGGGGGCGCGGTACGCGGTCGGCGGTGGGGAGGTGACCCGGCTGTGAGGCGGGAGGATCTTCCGGACGGACCGGCGGGTTCCGCGGAGGTGCGGATTCCGGGGCCGGCGGCCGAGCCGTCGGGCGTCGATCTGGCCAGGGTGGCGCTGCGGGCGGCCCGGGAGCAGGCGCGGGCGCGCGGCGGTGCGGCGCGGCAGAAGCGGCAGGCGCGCACCGAAGGCGGTCTGCGGTCGGGGGCGCGGCGGGACGGCCGCGATCCGCTGCCGCTGGGGGCGGCGATCGAGCGGCTGAAGACCGAGCGCGGCTGGGAGATGCCGATGGCGGTCGGCGGTGTGATGGGCCGCTGGCCGGAGTTGGTGGGTCCGGAGCTGGCGCGGCACTGCGTACCGCAGTCCTACGACGAGCAGGCGCGGGTGCTGTCGGTGCGCTGCGACTCGACGGCGTGGGCGACGCAGGTGCGGCTGCTGGCTCCGCAGCTCGTGGCGCGGCTGAACGCCGATCTCGGGCAGGGGACGGTGAAGTCGATCAGGGTGCGGGGGCCGGAGGCGCCGGACACCCGGCACGGTCCGCTGCGTGCGCCGGGCAGCCGGGGACCGGGGGACACCTACGGCTGACGGGACCGTTCCGGGCCCGTGGACAGGCCTCTGACCGGCCCGGATCCCCGGTTCGGGAAGAGGGGTGGAACATCTCGTTCCGTGAGTGCGCTCACAGTGACGGTCCATTGACATGCCGAGGCGCTGAGGGCCGTCGTGAGCGTCCTGGGGGGCCGGTCCGCATATGGGGAGTCGGCGGATGCCGGTTCAGGGCGGCACATGCGGCCCCAGGTACCGGCAAACCCCCATCGATGTCAGTGGTACCGGTAGACTGGAGACACACCCGCCTTACTGCGGAACATGTCGAACGACGCAGCCGCTCCTGCCGTGCGGACAGGGTCTCCGGGAGGTCTCCCGGGCTCTTCCCTCCGGTCGCAGGGGAAGGCTTGTGCTGTGCCAGAAAGGGCGCTTCGTGGCCGATTCCGGCAACTCCAACGAAACCATCCCCGTTTCCGGCGGGGAGTCCCCTGTCCCGTCCGCGACCCCGCCCGTCTCCGGAGCCGGTGGCGGTGAGCCGTCGTACGACGCCAGTGCGATCACGGTCCTGGAGGGCCTGGACGCGGTCCGCAAGCGGCCCGGCATGTACATCGGTTCCACCGGTGAGCGCGGCCTCCACCACCTCGTGCAGGAGGTGGTGGACAACTCCGTCGACGAGGCGCTGGCCGGCCACGCGGACACCATCGACGTGACGCTGCTGGCCGACGGCGGCGTCCGGGTCGTGGACAACGGCCGTGGCATCCCGGTGGGCATCGTGCCCTCCGAGGGCAAGCCGGCCGTCGAGGTCGTGCTGACGGTGCTGCACGCGGGCGGCAAGTTCGGCGGCGGCGGCTACGCGGTCTCCGGCGGTCTGCACGGTGTGGGCGTCTCGGTGGTCAACGCGCTGTCCACCAAGGTCTCGGTCGAGGTGAAGACCGACGGCTACCGCTGGACGCAGGACTACAAGATGGGCGTGCCCACCGCTCCCCTCCAGCGGCACGAGGCCACCGACGAGACCGGTACGACGGTCTCGTTCTGGGCCGACGGCGACATCTTCGACACCACCGACTACTCCTTCGAGACGCTCTCGCGGCGCTTCCAGGAGATGGCCTTCCTCAACCGCGGTCTGACGATCACCCTGACCGACGAGCGGGCGGCGGCCAAGCAGACGGCCGGCGCCGACACCGCGGACACCTCCGAGGACGACAAGCCGCGCCACGTCCGCTACCACTACGAGGGCGGCATCTCGGACTTCGTCCGCCACCTCAACTCCCGCAAGGGCGAGCCCGTCCACCCCTCGGTGATCGACATCGAGGCGGAGGACAAGGAGCGCAAGATCTCGGTGGAGATCGCGATGCAGTGGAACACCCAGTACACCGAGGGTGTCTACAGCTTCGCGAACACCATCCACACCCATGAGGGCGGCACCCACGAGGAGGGCTTCCGGGCCGCGCTGACCGGTCTGGTCAACCGCTACGCCCGCGACAAGAAGCTGCTGCGCGAGAAGGACGACAACCTCACGGGCGAGGACATCCGCGAGGGTCTGACGGCGATCATCTCGGTGAAGCTGGGCGAGCCGCAGTTCGAGGGCCAGACGAAGACGAAGCTGGGCAACACCGAGGCCAAGACCTTCGTCCAGAAGATCGTCCACGAGCACTTCGGCGACTGGCTGGACCGCAACCCCAACGAGGCCGCCGACATCATCCGCAAGGGCATCCAGGCGGCCACCGCGCGCGTGGCGGCCCGCAAGGCGAGGGACCTCACCCGCCGCAAGGGCCTGCTGGAGACGGCTTCGCTGCCGGGCAAGCTGAGCGACTGCCAGTCCAACGACCCGGCCAAGTGCGAGATCTTCATCGTAGAGGGCGACTCCGCGGGCGGCAGCGCCAAGTCCGGCCGCAATCCGCAGTACCAGGCCATCCTGCCGATCCGCGGCAAGATCCTGAACGTGGAGAAGGCGCGGATCGACAAGGTCCTGCAGAACCAGGAGGTCCAGGCGCTGATCTCGGCCTTCGGCACCGGGATCCACGAGGACTTCGACATCGCCAAGCTCCGCTACCACAAGATCATCCTGATGGCCGACGCCGACGTCGACGGCCAGCACATCAACACCCTGCTGCTGACGCTGCTGTTCCGCTTCATGCGGCCGCTGGTCGAGGCCGGCCACGTCTACCTGTCCCAGCCGCCGCTCTACAAGATCAAGTGGTCGCGCGACGAGTTCGAGTACGCGTACTCCGACCGCGAGCGCGACAGCCTGATCCGCCTGGGCCGCGAGCAGGGCAAGCGCATCAGGGACGACTCGGTCCAGCGGTTCAAGGGTCTGGGCGAGATGAACGCCGAGGAACTGCGCGTCACCACCATGGACCAGGCCCACCGGGTGCTGCGCCAGGTGACGCTGGACGACGCGGCCGCCGCCGACGACCTGTTCTCGATCCTGATGGGCGAGGACGTGGAGGCGCGGCGCTCGTTCATCCAGCGCAACGCCAAGGACGTCCGCTTCCTCGACATCTGAGTCGGCCGTACGCCGCTCAACGAAGGGATTGACCAGTAATGGCCGACGAGACCACCCCTGCCCCGATCGAGGGCGACGCCGCCCCCGGTCCCCTGGCGCCGCCTCCGGGCACCCCCGTGGTCGACGAGAGCGCCGGACTCCGGGTGGAGCCGGTCAGCCTCGAGACCGAGATGCAGCGCTCGTACCTCGACTACGCGATGAGCGTGATCGTCTCGCGTGCGCTGCCGGACGTGCGCGACGGACTCAAGCCGGTGCACCGCCGGGTGCTGTACGCCATGTACGACGGCGGCTACCGGCCCGAGAAGGGCTTCTACAAGTGCGCCCGCGTCGTCGGCGACGTGATGGGCACCTACCACCCGCACGGCGACACCTCCATCTACGACGCCCTGGTCCGGCTGGCCCAGCCGTGGTCGATGCGGATGCCGCTGGTCGACTCCAACGGCAACTTCGGCTCGCCGGGCAACGACCCGGCGGCGGCCATGCGCTACACCGAGTGCAAGATGGCGCCGCTGGCCATGGAGATGCTCCGGGACATCGACGAGGAGACCGTCGACTTCCAGGACAACTACGACGGCCGCAACCAGGAGCCGACCGTCCTGCCGTCGCGCATCCCCAACCTGCTGGTCAACGGCTCGGCGGGCATCGCGGTCGGCATGGCCACCAACATCCCCCCGCACAACCTGCGCGAGGTGGCCGCCGGTGCCCAGTGGTACCTGGAGCACCCCGAGGCCACGGGCGAGGAACTGCTCGATGCGCTGCTGGAGCGGATCAAGGGCCCGGACTTCCCCTCCGGCGCGCTGGTGGTGGGCCGCAAGGGCATCGAGGAGGCGTACCGCACCGGCCGCGGCTCGATCACGATGCGCGCGGTGGTCGAGGTGGAGGAGATCCAGGGCCGCCAGTGCCTGGTCGTCACCGAACTGCCCTACCAGGTCAACCCGGACAACCTGGCGCTGAAGATCGCCGAGCTGGTGAAGGACGGCAGGGTCGCCGGCATCGCGGACGTCCGCGACGAGACGTCCTCGCGCACCGGCCAGCGGCTGGTGATCGTCCTCAAGCGGGACGCGGTCGCCAAGGTTGTGCTGAACAACCTGTACAAGCACACCGATCTGCAGACCAACTTCGGCGCCAACATGCTGGCCCTGGTCGACGGGGTGCCGCGCACGCTGTCGCTGGACGCCTTCATCCGCAACTGGGTCACCCATCAGGTCGACGTCATCGTCCGCCGCACCCGCTACCGGCTGCGCAAGGCCGAGGAGCGCGCCCACATCCTGCGCGGCCTGCTCAAGGCGCTGGACGCGATCGACGAGGTCATCGCCCTGATCCGGCGCAGCAACACCGTCGAGGTGGCGCGCGGGGGCCTGATGGAGCTGCTGGCCATCGACGAGATCCAGGCGAACGCGATCCTGGAGATGCAGCTGCGCCGCCTGGCCGCCCTGGAGCGGCAGAAGATCACCGCCGAGCACGACGAGCTCCAGTCGAAGATCGACGAGTACAACGCGATCCTGGCCTCGCCCGAGCGGCAGCGGCGGATCATCGGCGAGGAACTGGCCGCGATCGTCGACAAGTACGGCGACGACCGGCGCAGCAAGCTGGTCCCCTTCGAGGGCGACATGTCCATCGAGGACCTGATCGCCGAGGAGGACATCGTCGTCACCATCACGCGCGGCGGCTACGTCAAGCGCACGAAGACCGACGACTACCGCTCGCAGAAGCGCGGCGGCAAGGGTGTGCGCGGCACGAAGCTCAAGGAAGACGACATCGTCGACCACTTCTTCGTCACCACCACCCACAACTGGCTGCTGTTCTTCACCAACAAGGGCCGCGTCTACCGGGCGAAGGCGTACGAGCTGCCGGACGCCGGGCGGGACGCGCGCGGCCAGCACGTGGCGAACCTGCTGGCGTTCCAGCCGGACGAGACGATCGCCCGGATCCTGGCGATCCGGGACTACGAGGCCGCGCCGTACCTGGTGCTGGCCACCAAGTCGGGCCTGGTGAAGAAGACGCCGCTGAAGGACTACGACTCACCCCGCTCCGGCGGCGTCATCGCCATCAACCTCCGGGAGCTGGAGGGCGGCGGCGAGGACGAGCTGATCGGCGCGGAGCTGGTCTCGCCCGACGACGACCTGCTGCTGATCAGCAGGAAGGCGCAGTCGATCCGGTTCACCGCCACCGACGACGCGCTGCGCCCGATGGGGCGTGCCACATCCGGTGTGAAGGGCATGAGTTTCCGCGAAGGGGACGAACTGCTCTCGATGAACGTGGTGCGAGCCGGTACGTTCGTTTTCACCGCCACCGATGGCGGGTACGCGAAGCGCACGGCCGTGGACGAGTACCGCGTGCAGGGCCGTGGCGGTCTGGGCATCAAGGCGGCCAAGATCGTGGAGGACCGCGGTTCGCTGGTGGGGGCCCTGGTGGTCGAGGAGACGGACGAGATCCTCGCCATCACCCTCGGCGGCGGCGTGATCCGTACGCGGGTCGCCGAGGTCAGGGAAACCGGACGTGACACGATGGGCGTCCAGTTGATCAACCTCGGCAAGCGCGACGCCGTGGTCGGCATCGCACGCAATGCCGAGGCCGGCCGCGAGGCCGAGGAGGTCGATGCGGAAATCGGCGCCGGGGACGGCACCGAGGAGCCCGCACAGGCGTCTTCCCCGGAGACGGCCGCCGAGGCGGCTTCGGAGAACGAGGAGTAGACAGACCGTGAGTGGAACCGCGGGCGCCGCCAGGGGCGGCGACGATGACGGCGGCGCCCGTGGACCGGCCGCTGACGACGCTCGACGACAGGGCGAATCCCACCGTGGGGGAACAACCGTGACCAGTGCCCACCCGCAACCGCAGCCGCAGGCCCAGCAGCACGCGGGCGCGCCGCAGCCGCACCAGCCACCGCAGGCGTACCCGCCGCCCCCGCCGGGCGGCACCCCGCAGCCGCGGGCCGCCCAGGACGAGCGGGGCGACCTCCGGCAGGACGTCATGCGACGTCCGCGCACCGGAGCCCGTACGGTCCCCAGGACGCGCAAGGCGCGGCTGAGGGTGGCCAAGGTCGACCCGTGGTCGGTGATGAAGGTCGGCTTCCTGCTGTCGATAGCCCTGGGCATCTGCACCGTCATCGCGGTGGCCGTGCTGTGGATGGTCATGGACGCCATGGGGGTGTTCGCGGCCGTCGGCGGGACGGTCAGCGAGGCGACCGCCACGGACGGAGGCGGGGGCTTCGACCTCCAGGGCTTCCTGTCCCTGCCCCGTGTGGTGACCTTCACGTCGATCATCGCCGTGATCGACGTGGTGCTGATGACGGCCCTGGCCACGCTGGGGGCGTTCATCTACAACATGTCGGCCGGCCTCGTCGGCGGCGTCGAGGTGACCCTCGCGGAGGACGAGTGACCCCGGGAGCATCCCGGATGCCGCACCGGAGCGGCCGCGGACCGACGCGATTTTGGCGAGCGGCTGAAGTGCGCTAATCTTTCGGTGCAGCGCGGGGCTATAGCTCAGACGGTTAGAGCGCTTCCCTGATAAGGAAGAGGCCACAGGTTCAAGTCCTGTTAGCCCCACACGGCGGATCGAACGCCCGGACCCTCCCCGAGGGGCCGGGCGTTCGGCGTTGCGGTCCCGCCGACGCGGGGAGCCGGCGGGGCGTGCCCGCCCCCGGGACCGGTGGAAACCGGTGGGACCTGCGGTGACGGCGGGCCGGCGGGTGCCGGCCGCCCGGGTCGGTCGCTCTGCCGGGACGCCCGCTTGGGTATCATCGGGCGCCAGTAGGTCCCAACGTCTAGAAGGACGAGGTAGCGCGGTGAAGAAGCTTCTCCTGATCGCACTGGCCGCCGTCGGCGGGCTCCTCGTGTACCGCCAGATCCAGGCGGACCGCGCCGAGCAGGATCTGTGGACGGAGGCGACCGACTCCGTGCCCGCAGGTTCGGGCGTCTGAGAGCAACCAGTACTTCGCGCGAAGCCCCGGCCGGTCACCGGCCGGGGCTTCGCCGTTCCCGCGCGCCCGGCCGGGGAGCGTGTTGCCGGACCGTGACGGCAACCGCCTTGATATGCGCTTTAGCAAATACATACGATGCTTCCGCAAAGCCACGGAGAGGCGCGCCCGAGGGGGACAAGGCACATGGCAGCATTCCACCGCCGTATGACCGCGGTGTTGAGCGGCGGGGCACTTCTCGCCCTGATCGCGGCACCGCTCGCCGCCGCGGCTCCCGCGGCACCGCGGACGATTGCGGAAGACAACGGATCGCTGGTGATGGTGCTGGACTCCTCCGGCTCGATGGCCGAGGACGACGGCTCGGGCAGCACCCGTATCGAGTCCGCCCGCCGCGCCGTGGGCACGGTCGTCGACGCGCTCCCCGACGGCCACCCCACCGGTCTGCGGGTCTACGGCGCCGACCGGGCGCGGGGATGCACCGACACCCGCCTGGTACGGCCGGTGGAACCGCTGGACCGCGCCGCGGTCAAACGCGCCGTCGCCGAGGTGGAGCCCAGGGGCGACACCCCCATCGGCCTGGCGCTGCGCAGAGCGGCCGAGGACCTGCCCGAGGTTCCCGAGGGCTCCTGGGGCCGCCGCACGATCCTGCTGGTCTCCGACGGCGAGGACACCTGCGGCACCCCCGACCCGTGCGAGGTCGCCGGGGAACTCGGCGGGCGGGGGTCCTCCGCGGAGTCCCCGGGAACGCTGCGGATCGACGCCATCGGCTTCCAGGTGGACGGGAAGGCCCGCGAGCAGCTGGAGTGCATCGCCCGGGCCGGTCACGGCTCGTACTACGACGCGCCCGACGCGGAGGCACTGGCCCGCCAACTCCAGCGCGCCTCGCGGCTGTCCGCCGACGGCTACCGCATGGAGGGCGAGCGGGTCACCGGCGGCCGGACGGCAGGCGACGCCCCCCTGATCGCCCCCGGCCAGTACACGGACACCATCGGCCCCGGGGAGAAGCGCTGGTACGCCGCGGAGCTGGGCGGCCCCGCCGACTCCGCCGCCGACGACCTCGCCGTGACGGCCGTGCCCCAGCCCGGGGTGCCGGCCGCCTCCATGGACGGCCTCCGGCTCACCCTGGTCCGGGACGAGAAGTACCGGCCGCAGTGCGGCAGCACCTGGCGGTACTTCGGCCGGAGCGCCGGAGCCATGCCGATCACCGCCGCCGTCAGCCGGATCCCGTCGGCCGACGGCGACCGCGCCTGCGACGGGGCCGGCCGCTACCTGCTGACGGTCGAGCGGCGCTCCCAGGCGGAGTCCGACCGGGGCCGCTGGCCCATCGAGCTGCTCCTCGCCACCGAGAAGCCCCTCGCGAAGGGCACGGTGCCGGCGCACTCCGAACCCGACTACGGCGCGGGCGGCAAGGCCGCGCCCCTGCCCACCGATCCGCCGCGCGACATCGAGGGCGGCACCGGCTTCAACGACGCACGCGGCATCGGCCCCGGCGTGTGGCGCGACGAGCTGATCCCCGCACAGACCCGCTGGTACCGGGTGAGGGTCGGCTGGGGTCAGCAGCTCCGCTACGACGTGGAGTTCGGCAACGAGCCGACCGTCGACGGCCCGGCCGGGAAGCTGACGCGCGTGAGCACCGAGGTGTACGGCCCCACCCGGGTGCCCGTCCAGTCCGCCGGCGAGTTCGGCACCGGCGCCCTCTACCGCGGCGAGCCGGCGGCGGTGTCCAACGGCACGGTGCCGGTGGCGTGGACCAACCGCTGGGAGAGCGCGACCCGTGCGGTGCCGGTGCGGCGCGCGGGCGAGTACCACATCGGCGTCGGCCTCGACCCGGACGCCGCCGAACTCGCCGAGAACGTGGCCGTCGGCTTCGTACTGCGCGTGGCGGTGATCGGCGAGGAGAAGGCCGGACCCGAGCACGGCGCACCCGCCGTGCGCGAGCGGGACGGGGAGCGGGACGGAGGGGCCGGCCGGGAGGAAGCGGGGGCCGCCCGGGACGGCTCGGGCCCCGGCGGTGCAGGATGGTCCGGTCCGGCCGTCGCCGCGGCGGCCGGGGTGGCGACGCTGCTGGCGATCGCGCTGGCGGCCGTGTACACGCGGGCGCGCGGGCGCGCGGCGGCGCGTGCGGGAGCGGCGAAGGGCGGCGGCGCCGACAGGGCGGCGGACGGCACGACGGAGGGTGGCGCGTGGTGATGGGGCGGGTGGAACGCACGATGAGGGGCTCACTGGCCGCCGCGGCGGCGCTGTGCGCGGTCGCGGCACTGCCGGGAGCCGCCGCGGCCGCACCGTCGGCCGGACCGGAGGACCTGCCCGCGTACGAGACGGCACCGGGCGCCCAGCGCGTCGAGGGCCAGGAGAGCAGCGCCCACGGGCCGGCCATCGAGCCGGGCTTCTACACGGACGACATCGGGCCGGGCGAGCGGAGGTACTACAGCGTCACGCTGGACGGCGAGTCCAACGCCTGGATCTCGGCGACCGCCCTGCCCGAACCGGGCAGCCGGGTCAAGAGCATGGACGGCATCGAGGTCGTCCTGGAGTCGGCGGACGGCGTCAACTGCGGCGACGGTGACGTGAGTTTCGGCTCCGACGACTCGGCCCGGCCGATCGCCGACCTCGCCGGGCGCATGATCAGGAAGGACGGACACTGCCAGGAGCCCGGCGTCTACCACTTCTCCGTGGAGCGGGACAGCGACGAGACGGCCGACGCCGGCCGCTGGCCCCTGGAGATCTCCTTCATGCGGGAGCCGGGGCTGCGGAAGCAGGCGTCCGGCGGCCCGTCCGAGGCCGCATCCGACGCCGCGACACCGAGCCCGCCGGGGGCGCCGAAGGGGGAGACCAGGCCCATCGAGGGCGGCACCGGCTTCAACGACGCGCCCGGCATGGGCGAGGGCAACTGGAGCGACCGGCTGCGGCCCGGCGAGACCCGCTTCTACAAGGTGCCGCTCGACTGGGGCCAGCGGCTGTACACCCGGGTGGAGTTCGGCACGGCCAGGGCCAGGGGCGACAACGCCCCGTACGTCAGCGGCGCCTTCCGGGTGGACCTCTACAACACCGCCCGCGGGCGGATCGGCACCGACGGCGTGGGCTACCGGCCCGACAAGCCCGCCGCGTACCTGCTGGACGGTCAGCGCGTCGCCTTCGCCAACCGCTTCGACGGCAGCACGGAGCTGGGCGAGACGCGCTTCGCCGGCTGGTACTACATCGCGGTGCACGCGAACGGGAAACTGGCCGAGTCCGTCGACGGCACGGTGCCGGTGGTACTGCGCACCACCGTCGTGGGAGAGCCGGAGGCCGGTCCCGAGTACGACGGGAACGCCGAGGAGGCCGGCTTCGGGGTCACCGAGGACGATCGCGAGGCCGCGGCCGAGGGGCTGAGCCGGTCGGCCGCGGAGAGCGGCGAGACCCTGCGGCTGCTGGGCTGGGCCGGGATCGGCACCGGCACCGCGCTGATCCTGGGGCTGGGCCTGTGGACGCTCCTCGCCCGGCGGAGCCCGGGCCGCGCCTGAGGGCCGGGAAGCGAGGACCGGGTGCGGTTCAGGTCGTCCGGTTCATGGCGTCTGGGTCAGGGCCCAGACGCCGACGGCGATGAGGACCAGGGCGAGCACCAGCAGCGGGGCCGCCACCTTCGGGGGCGGCCCCGGCCTGTGCGCCGCGGGGGCGCGGTGTTCCGCGCCCGCGGGCCCTGCCGCCGGTCCCGCGGGCGCCGGGCCGGCGGGGGAGGCCGGCTGGGCGGCCGTGTAGGGCCGTGTCGGCGGCGTCGGTGTCGCCGGTGTCACCGGTGTCTGCGGCATGCCGGCGAGGGGCGGTCCCGGATACGGGTGCGGCTGCGGATACGGCTGGGCGGGGGCCCCGGGGGACGTCTGCGTGGTCTCCTGCGCCAGCGCCGGTGCGTGGGCGGGCGGACGGGCCGGTGCCGGGAACGGCGGGGCCTGCGGCGGCTCCTGGGCGTACGCCCGCACGGGCGGGGGGAAGTGGAAGCTCCCGGTGTCGGACGCCGGGAACACCGGGGAGCCGTCGTCCCCCCGGCCCTCCTCGCCCGCCGGCCCCTGCCCGGGGCTCCCGGGATCCTCCGGGCTCCCGGGGTCCTCCCGGTTCTCCGGCCCCTCCGGTCCGAACCCCGGCGGCAGCGGACCGATCTGGTCGAAGACCTCCACCACCTCCTGCTCCGCCGTGGCGTCCGCCGACAGCAGCTCCGCGGCGGACGCCAGTGCCCTGCGTACGCCCGTCGCCGTACGGAAGCGGGCTTCCGGATCGGGGTGCAGCAGGGTGCCCAGCACCTGCCACAGCGGCTCGGGGAGGCCCTGCGGCGCGGGCGGCACCCCGTGCACGTACGCCTCCACCAGCGCCTGGGAGTCCGGCTTCTGACCGGTCAGCAGATACAGCGCCACCAGCCCGACCGCGTACAGGTCGGCGGGGAAGTCCGGTTCGGCGCCCATCAGCTGCTCGGGGGCGAAGTAGCCGGGCGTGCCGACCACGTAGTCGGCCTCCGTCAGCCGTGGTTCGCCCTTGCGCATCGAGATGCCGAAGTCGGACAGCCGCAGATGGGGCCGGCCGGTGCCGGTGGCCTCCAGCAGGATGTTGGCGGGCTTGATGTCGCGGTGCACCACGTCCTCGGCGTGCACCGCGGAGAGCCCCGACAGCAGCTGGTCGAGCAGCGTGCACACGTACGTCGGGGGCAGGGGGCCGTAGTCGCCGATGAGGTGCGCGAGCGACCCGCCGCGGACCAGGTCCATGGTGAACAGGACCTTGTCGTCGTCGGCGGCCCAGCTCGTCGGGGCCAGTACGTGGGGGTGGTCGATGCGCAGCGCCTGCTCGCGCACGAACCGCAGCAGGGTGTGCGCGTCGCTCTGCTGGAGGACCTTGGCGGCCACGTAGCGCCTGCGCCGGTGGTCCCAGGTGCGCCAGACCGCGCCCACGCCGCCGCGTCCGATCGGGTCGACCAGTTCGTACCGACCCGCGAAGACCTCACCCATCGCGCTGTGCCTGCCTCGTCCCTGTCCCCGCCGTTTGCCGCCGGTCGCCGCCGTCCTCAGGCCTGGTGCGCCTCGTAGTGCCGGACCGCGTCGGCGGTCTTGCCCGCGCCGTACACCCTCAGGAACTCTGCCAGCTCCGGGTGGCTTTCGGCGAGGGAGTCGGAGGCGTCGATGATGTCGGCCGCGTCCGCGACCGAGCGCAGCAGCGCCTGGATCTCGCGTACGACGCGCTTGACGGTCGTCGCCTGGCCGCCGGAGGGGGTGACATGGGTGGAGGAAGCCAGCACGTTGCCGCCCGCGGTGCGGCGGATCTCGTCCATGCGCTGGGTGGCCTCGGCCGCGGTGACGGTGCCCTTGCTGACCTCGGCGGCCAGTTCCTGCAGCGCCTGGACCCGCTGGACGACGGCGGGGTTGCCGATCTTCGCCCGCTGACCGCTCATCAGCTGGGAGAGCATGGGAGCCGAGAGGCCGAGCACCGTGGCCAGCCGCGCCTGGTTGAGGCCGAGGTCGTCGATGAGCCGGCGGAAGAGGGTGCCCAGCGGTTCGCCGTACCACTGGCTCTGAAGTTCCCTCGCCCTGGCGGTCGCCTCCTGCTGTGCTGCGTCCATCGCTCTCTCCCCTGTCTCCCCGAGCCCGCTTCGCTGGAGCGAACTTCCGAGCATCCTACGGAGGCGGCGCACGCGGAGCGATACCCGGTCGGAACCAACCCGGGGCATTGGGTACTCTGGTCCATGGCGGGGCTTTAGCTCAGTTGGTAGAGCGCTGTCTTTGCATGGCAGATGTCAGGGGTTCGACTCCCCTAAGCTCCACACCACACAGGCCCGGTGCCGCGGAATCCAAGGATTCCGCGGCACCGGGCCTGCTGCGTGCCGTGCCGCTCCGGCGGTTCGCGCGAAGGCGGCGGACGGGGCCGGCCGGAGGGCGGGCGCCGGGGCCGTCAGCGATCCTCGTCCGACGGGGCGGCCTCGGAGGAGGTGCCCTGGGTGTCGGTCTGAGCGGCCGTCGCCCCGGCCTTCGGCTCGGTGGACCCGGTGTCCTCCATGACGGACGCCTCGTCGCCGACCTCGGTGGCGGCCGGGGGCTCGACCAGCCAGTCGGGGTTGGACTGCTTCTCCCACCACTTCCAGACGGCCGCCACGCCGCCGGCGACGACACCGACCACCATCAGCCGCTTGAACGCCCGGCCCCGGCGCGCCCGGCGGGCCTTGCGCCGCGCGAGCTTGCGGATGTCCTCGGCGGTCAGCTCGCCGCGCAGCGCGGCGACGGCCGCGGTGGAGCGGGCCACCGCCGCCTCCCGGACCGGGCCGGCCGCGGCGCGGGCGGCCTCGACGCGGGGGGCCGCGTACTCGCTCGCCGTACGCGCCGCCTCGCGGGTGCGGTGGGCCGCCCGGGCGGCGGCCAGGTCGACCGCGGGGGGCAGGGTCTCGCGGGCTTGCTCCAGCCGCGGCGCGACACGGGCGGCGTACTGCCCGCGCACCGTGGACCGGGCCTGTCCGGCCGCGAGGGCCACCTTCGGCGCCACCGCTTCCGCGGCGTGCCGCACGGTCTCCCTCGCGTTGTCGGTCGCGCTGCGCACGCTGTCCATGCGGGTCACGGGATCTCCTCCTCATCGGTGGCGTGTGTCTTCCGCCTTCCACCCATGGTGGAGATCATGCCTTCACAACAGTGTCGAGGCATGTCTCAACGGGCATACGGGCTATGGCGTATTTCTGCCGTTCGCGCCCTTCACGCCGTTCGTGCCGTTTCTGCTGTTCCCGCTGTTCCCGCTGTTCGCGTCGTTTCCCGCGTCCGCTCCCTCCGCGCCGTTCCCGTCGTCCCGCGTTCCTGGGATTCCTCCGGCCCATGCGGCCCGCGGGGCCCCGCGACCCGTTCGGCCGCACCCCCGCCGCACGGCGCCGGGGGTGCGGCTGTGCGAGGATCGGGGGGTTCCGAAAGCGCAGATGGAAGGTAGACCGTGGCCGAGCAGCTCTACGCCACCCTGAAGACCAACCAGGGCGACATCACCATCCGGCTCTTCCCGGACCATGCCCCGAAGACGGTCAAGAACTTCGTCGAGCTCGCCGAGGGGAAGCGCGAGTGGACCCACCCGGCCACCGGGAAGAAGTCCACGGACCGGCTGTACGACGGCACGGTCTTCCACCGGGTGATCAGCGGCTTCATGATCCAGGGCGGCGACCCGCTGGGCAACGGCACCGGCGGCCCGGGTTACGAGTTCGGTGACGAGTTCCACCCGGACCTGGCCTTCAACAAGCCGTACCTGCTGGCGATGGCCAACGCCGGCCCGGGCACCAACGGGTCGCAGTTCTTCATCACCGTCTCCCCGACGGCATGGCTGACCGGCAAGCACACCATCTTCGGCGAGGTCGCCGACGAGGCGGGCCGGCGGGTCGTGGACGCCATCGCGACCACCCCGACCAACCAGCGCACCGACCGTCCGCTGCAGGACGTCGTGATCGAGTCGGTGATCATCGAGAAGCGCTGAGAAGCGCTGAGAAGCGCTGAGAAGCGCTGAGAAGCGCTGAGAAGCGCTGAGAGGCGCTGAGAGGTGCCGGCAGGCGCCGGGCGCCGAGAGGCCCGGCCTCGCGCACGCCGCGCGGCCGGGCCGCCCTGCGGGAACCCGCCGCCCTGTCCGTCCGTAGGACGGAGAGGGCGGTGTTCTCCGTCCGTGTGGGTATGCCAGCCCGTGGGCGGGGCGTGCCGTGTCCGTCGTGAGGGGGCGTTGAGGTGGCCATGGAGGACCAGCAGGACGGGGCGCGGCCGGCGATGCCGCGCTGCTACCGTCACCCGGACCGGGAGACCGGTATCTCCTGTGCCCGCTGCGACCGGCCGATCTGCCCCGAGTGCATGATCCCCGCCTCGGTCGGCTACCAGTGCCCCGAGTGCGTGCGCGGCGGCTCCGGTACGGGCCGCGCCGCGGGCGACGCCCGGCCGCGCACCCTGGCGGGCGGCACCGTCGCCGCCGACCAGCGCCTGGTCACCAAGGTGCTGCTGGGGATCAACGTGGTGGTGTTCTTCGCGGTGCTCGCGGCCGACGACCGCTCGCTGCTCGGCGCGCTGACGATGCTGGGCTACGCCTACGATCCGGCGGCGGCCGACTGGGTCGGAGTCGCGGACGGCGAGTGGCACCGCATGCTGACCTCAGCCTTCCTGCACCAGGAGATCTGGCACATCGGCTTCAACATGCTGGCGCTGTGGTGGCTCGGCCCGCAGCTGGAGGCGGCGCTGGGCCGCTGGCGGTTCCTGGCGCTGTACCTGCTGTCCGCGCTGGGCGGCAGCGCCCTGACGTATCTGCTCGCCGCACAGAACCAGGAGTCGCTGGGCGCCTCGGGCGCGATCTACGGGCTGTTCGGCGCAACCGCCGTGCTGGTGCGGCGGATGCGGTACGACATGCGTCCCATCCTGGTGCTGCTGGTGATCAACCTGTTCATCACCTTCAGGCTTCCGAACATCGCCTGGGAGGCCCACATCGGCGGCCTGGTGGTGGGAGCGGTCATCGCCTACGCGATGGTCTACGCCCCGCGCGCCCGGCGCGCGCTGGTGCAGTACGGGACCATGGCCGCGGTGCTGCTGGTGATCGCGGTCGTCTGCGTGGCCCGTACGGTGGAGCTGCTCGGCCGCTGATCGCCGGCCACCGACCGCTGCGCGCAGAGCTGTGGCCAGAGGTTATCCACAGCAGGTGACCGATCCTGTGCATGGTGTGGGTGGCCGTCGACGCGGGCCGTCGCGGCCGTGTGCACGCGTGTTTTCCCAGGGAGACGGGGGGCTGGGCCCTTCGTCTACCGAGGGTCACCGGTCATAACGACAGACAGGCTGGAAAAGTTATCCACAGATCTTCTGAAGTTTTCCCAGGGCTGTGGAAGACCTGTGGATAACGCTGCCGCGGGCCGTGCCCGGCAGGGTCGTGACCGGGGTGCGGCCGGGGTCCGGTGGTGTTGCGGCGGTGCCGAGGCCGTGGCTGCGGCTACTTCCACTGCGTGGAGACGACGAACCCCGCCGCGATGAAGCCGAAGCCCACCACGATGTTCCAGTTGCCGATCGACTGGACCGGCAGGTCGCCCGTCGTCACGTAGAAGACGACGATCCATGCGAGCCCGATCAGGAACAGCGCCAGCATCAGCGGTGCGACCCAGCTCCGCCCCGAGGCGAGGCTGATGTTCGTGGCCTGCTTCGCCGGCGGCGGCGTGAACTCGTCCTTCTTGCGGATCCGTGACTTCGGCACGAGGGACTCTCCTGTCGATGCGCTGCGTGACCGCGAGGGCCTGTCCGTGGTGGCCCTCCCCCCGGTCGGCGTCCGGTTCGGGATCCGGAGGGAGGCCGGGGAGGGGACGATCCCTGATTCCGTTAGCGTAGTACTTCCGCGTGCTGGAAGGAGACAAGGGTAAGGTGACCGATTCCCGCTTCCGGCCCGTGCGGCTCGCCACGGCGGGCGTCTTCGCCCTCGCGGGCTTCCTCTTCTGGGTCAGCTTCAACACCGCGCAGGGCACCGATCTGCGCACCGACGACTCGATGCTGCGCCTGTCCGACCTCATCGAGGACCGCAGCGACGACATCGAGGCGCTGAACGAGTCCGTGGGCGCCCTGCGCCGCGAGGTCGACGCCCTCGCCCGGCGCGACAGCGGCGGCACGGAGACCGAGAAGCGCGCCTTCGAGGAGCTGGAGCGGACCGCGGGGACCAGGAAGCTCTCCGGATCCGGTCTCACCGTCACACTCGACGACGCCCCGCCCGACGCCACCGCCCGCATGCCCGGCATCCCCGAGCCCCAGCCCAACGACCTCGTCGTCCACCAGCAGGACCTCCAGGCCGTGGTCAACGCGCTGTGGGCGGGTGGGGCCGAGGGCGTGAAGGTCATGGACCAGCGGCTGATCTCCACCAGCGCGGTGCGCTGCGTGGGCAACACCCTCATCCTCCAGGGCCGCCTGTACTCCCCGCCGTACACCGTCACCGCCGTCGGCGACCCCGACCGGATGCGCGAGGCGCTGGACGCCGCGCCCGCCGTCCGCAACTACCGGGAGTACGTCGACGCCTACGGTCTGGGCTGGTCGGTCGACGAACACGACGAGGTGACCCTCCCCGGCTACTCGGGCGCGGTCGACCTGTCCCGGAGCACACCGGTGGGCGAGGCGGCCGGCGGCTGAACCCGGGGTGGCCTGTGACGCATTGCGGGACTTGTGCCTCCCGTCGGGCCCGCGTACCCGTACTCTGGTTGCGCGAGTAACAGAAGGGACGGCTACACGGCATGTACGGCTGGATCTGGCGGCATCTGCCGGGCAACACGCTCGTACGGGCGCTGCTCTCGTTCGTACTGGCCCTGACGGTTGTCTACGTGCTCTTCCAGTACGTCTTCCCCTGGGCGGAGCCCCTGCTCCCGTTCAGCGACGTGACGGTCGACGAGGGCCGCGCCGGATCGGGGCAGGCACGATGAGCGCGCGCATCCTGGTCGTCGACAACTACGACAGCTTCGTCTTCAACCTCGTCCAGTACCTCTACCAGCTCGGCGCCGAGTGCGAGGTGCTCCGCAACGACGAGGTCCGCCCCGAGCACGCGCGGGACTCCTTCGACGGGGTGCTGCTCTCCCCCGGGCCGGGCACGCCCGAGGAGGCCGGGGTCTGCGTCGAGATGGTCCGGCACTGCGCCGCGACCGGTGTGCCGGTCTTCGGCGTCTGCCTGGGCATGCAGTCCATGGCCGTGGCGTACGGCGGCGTGGTGGACCGGGCGCCGGAGCTGCTGCACGGCAAGACCTCGCTGGTCAGCCACGGCGACGGCGGTGTCTTCGCCGGGCTGCCCTCCCCCTTCACCGCCACCCGGTACCACTCGCTCGCCGTCGAGCCCGCCACCGTCCCGGCGGAGCTGGAGGTCACCGCGTGGACGGAGACGGGCGTCGTCATGGGGCTGCGCCACCGCGAACTGCCGGTGGAGGGAGTGCAGTTCCACCCCGAGTCGGTGCTCACCGAGTGGGGCCACCTGATGCTCGCCAACTGGCTCGCGGAGTGCGGTGACACCGGCGCCGTGGAGCGCTCGCGGGGGTTGGCCCCCGTGGTCGGGGCGTGACGGCCCTGCGTCCGGAGGGCACCTACGGGGGTGACCCGCTCACCGGGCGCCACCGGGCCGGCCCGCCCGCCGACGCCCGTGCCGACACCCACGCCGACGCCTATGCCGACGCCTATGCGGAGCAGGCCGAGCAGCAGGCCTTCGAGGCCGCGGTGGGACGGCTCGCCGACCCGCTGAACGACCCGCTGCCGGGACAGGAGCCGGTGCGGGGGGAGGAGCGGCCGGAGGCGTACGCGCCGCGGTACGCGCCCTACGCCCAGCCGCATGCCCAGCCGCATGCCCGGCCGTACGCGGAGCCCCGTGCGGAGCCTTACGCGGAGGCGTACCGACCGGCCGCCCCGGCTCCCGCCCCCGCCCCCGCCCCCGCACCGGCATCCGCGCACGAGCCCGCCCTCGACGACCGGACCATGGCGCTCCGGCAGACGCACCTCCCGGCGGACGAGACGATGGCGCTGCGCCGGGTGGAGACCGTAGACCCGGCCCCGCGCGAGGAATCCCCCGCACCCGCCTCCGATTCCGCGCCGGCGGCCGGTGCTGCACCCCGGCCCGGTGGTCGCGTCGCGCGGCGGCGGGCCCAGCGGGCGAGCCGGGAGAGCCCGATGGTGGTCGCCAGCCGGGTCGTCGGAGAGCTGTTCATCACACTCGGCGTGGTGATGCTGCTGTTCGTGTCCTACCAGCTGTGGTGGACGAACGTGATCGCCGACCGCCACGCGGGCGACGAGGCGAAGAAGCTGGAGCAGCAGTGGGGCGAGAAGGGGGACGAGAACCGCGACCCCGGGGCGTTCTCCGCCGGCCAGGGGTTCGCGATCATGCACATCCCCAAGCTGGACGTGAAGGTGCCCGTCGCCGAGGGCGTGGACGAGGACGGCGTCCTCGACCGGGGCATGGTCGGCCACTACGGCGAGGAGCCCCTGAAGACGGCGATGCCCTGGGACGAGGAGGGCAACTTCGCGGTGGCCGGGCACCGCAACACCCACGGCGAGCCGTTCCGCTACATCAACAAGCTCGACCCGGGCGACCCGATCGTGGTGGAGACCAAGGACACCTACTACGTCTACGAGATGGCCAACCGCCTCGACTCCACCCTGCCGTCGAACGTCAGTGTCATCGACCCCGTCCCCAAGGGATCGGGGTTCACCGGGCCCGGGCGGTACATCACCCTGACCACCTGCACGCCCGAGTTCACCTCGAAGTACCGGATGATCGTCTGGGGGAAGCTGGCCGAGGAGCGCCCGCGCAGCGAGGGGAAGCCGGACGCCCTCGTCCGATAGCCTGCGCGCAGGAACTGCGGAGGGGAACGGGCGGTGCGTCGGGTGGCAGTGATCGACCAGGACAACGGTGCGCGGACGGATCCGCCTCCCGCACCCCGCCGCGGGCGCCCGCGGCTCGCCGCCGTCGTCAGCCTTCTGGGCGAGCTGCTGATCACCACCGGTGTGGTGCTGGGCCTCTTCGTCGCCTACTCGCTGTGGTGGACGAACGTGCTCGCCAACCGCGAGGCCGAGCGCGACGGCAACGAGGTGCGCGAGAGCTGGGCGAAGGACGGGCCTGCGGGCGAGGGGAAGAAGGAGTACGAGGGCGGGGACGGCGTCGGCTTCCTCCATGTGCCCTCGATGGGCGGCGAGGTGCTGATCAAGAAGGGCACCGACACCGAGAAGCTGAACAAGGGCGTCGCCGGCTACTACACCGACCCCGTGGAGGCCACCCCGCCGTGGGAGGGCAAGGGCAACTTCTCGCTGGCCGCGCACCGCGACGGCCACGGCGCCAAGTTCCACGACATCCACAAGATCGCCAAGGGCGACCCGATCGTGGTGGAGACCGAGGACACCTGGTACGTCTACAAGGTCTACGAGATGCTCCCCAAGACCTCCAAGTACAACGTCGGCGTGCTGGCGGACGTACCCGAGGAGTCCGGGAAGAAGAAGGCCGGGCGGTACATCACCCTGACGACCTGCACCCCCATCCTCACCTCCGACTACCGCTACATCGTGTGGGGCGAGCTGGTGCGCACCGAGAAGGTGGACGAGCAGCGCACCCCGCCCGAGGAGCTGCGCTGACCGGCACGCGCTGACCGGCGCACGCGACGGGCGGTACCCGGCGGCCCGCGCACGCGGGCCGCCGCGCGTACCACCGCCTGCTGCCCGCCGGTCCGCCCGGGGAACGGACACGGAACGCCCGAGGGCCCCGACCGGTCGCTTCCGGTCGGGGCCCTCGGGCGTGCGCTGTGTGCGGGGACCTGAGTACGGGGCCCCGCGTGCGGGCCACGGGCGGTGGGCGCCCGGCGGGATCAGTCGTCCCCGCCGGTCATCCCCTCGATGAAACCGCCGCCCGGCCCGCCGTTCCCGCCCCTGCCCCCGTTCCCGCCGTCTCCGCCGCCGAAGGTGCGCACGGTGACCGTGTCGCCCTTCTTGAGCTGGGTGCCGGCGGGCGGGTCGGTGGTGAGGACGACGGCGTTGCCGTCGTCGGGGCCCGACACGGCGACGTTGAAGCCGGCGTCCTGGAGCGTCTTGCGGGCGTCCTTGAGCGGTGTCCCCGCCGGGATGCCGGGGACGGCCACCTGCTCCTCCGCGGGCGCCTTGGCCACGATCAGGGTGATGGTGGAACCGGCCTCGGCCTTCTGGTTGGCGGGCAGGCTCTGCTGGAGCACGGTGTTCGGAGGCTTCTCCCCGTTCTCCTGCTCGGCCCGCTCGACGACGAAGCCCAGATTCTCCAGCTGGCTCTTCGCGGACTCGAAGTCCTGCCCCACGACGGGCGGCACGGTCGGCCGCTCGTCCTCCCGGGCCACCGTGATGGTGACGGTGGCGCCCGGCTTGGCCTTCTCGCCGCTCGCCGGATCCTGCTCGGTGACGGTGCCGGCCGGCTGCTCCGAGACCTCGGTCTCGCGCTTGACCTCGAAGCCCGCGTCCTTCAGCTCCTGCTCGGCGTCGTCCGCGGCCTCGCCGACGACGTCCGGGACCTCGACCTCGCTGGGGCCCTTGGACATGATCAGGGTGATCGTCTCACCCTCCTCGACCTCGGTGCCGGCCACCGGATCGGTCTTGCAGACGGTGCCCTTCTTCTCCTCGCAGAACTCGCTGGCGCCCTTGGCGACCTTGAGTCTGGAGTTGACCGCCTTCTGCTCGGCCTCCTCGAAGGTGCTCCCGATCAGGTTCGGCACCTCCGGGTTGTTGTCGGTGGGGCTGAAGATCACCTTTCCGATGAAGATCGCGCCGACCAGCACCAGGATGCCGCCGAGGACCAGCAGGATCGTGGACAGCCGGTTGCGGCTCCCGCCGCCGCGCCGCCGGTCGGGCCGCTCGTCGTAGCCGTAGCCGCCGTCGTCGTCGCGCGTCGGCGGCAGCATCGACGTCTGCGCGGACGCCGGGGCCGCGGCGCGCAGCGCGGTGGTGGGCTGGTCGTCGGGGTGGTAGCCGCCCGTGCCGTAGGCGGCCGCCCCCATGGCGGCCGCGGCGCCGACCGGCTGGCCGTCGAGGGCCGCCTCGATGTCGGCGCGCATCTCGTCGGCGGACTGGTACCGGTAGTCCGGATCCTTCACCAGCGCCTTGAGGACGATGGCGTCCATCTCTGGAGTGATCTCGGGATCGAAGGAGCTGGGCGGCTGCGGCTCCTCGCGCACGTGCTGGTACGCCACCGCGACGGGGGAGTCCCCGACGAACGGGGGTCTGACCGTCAGCAGCTCGTACAGCAGGCAGCCGGTGGAGTACAGGTCGGAGCGGGCGTCGACCGTCTCGCCCTTGGCCTGCTCCGGGGAGAGGTACTGGGCGGTGCCGATGACGGCGGCGGTCTGGGTCATGGTCATGCCGGAGTCGCCCATGGCGCGGGCGATGCCGAAGTCCATCACCTTGACCTGCCCGCTGCGCGTCAGCATGACGTTCGCGGGCTTGATGTCGCGGTGGACGATGCCGTTGCGGTGCGAGTACTCCAGCGCCTGGAGGATGCCGACGCACATCTCCAGGGAGCGCTCGGGCAGCAGCTTGCGCCCGGAGTGCAGCAGCTCGCGCAGGGTCGAGCCGTCCACGTACTCCATGACGATGTACGGGATGGAGATCCCGTCGACGTAGTCCTCGCCGGTGTCGTAGACGGCGACGATCGCCGGGTGGTTGAGGGAGGCGGCGGACTGTGCCTCACGGCGGAAGCGGGCCTGGAACGTGGGGTCGCGCGCGAGGTCCACCCGGAGGGTCTTCACCGCGACGGTGCGGCCCAGGCGGGTGTCGTGGGCGAGGTAGACCTCGGCCATACCACCCCGGCCGAGCACCGAGCCCAGCTCGTACCGGCCGCCGAGGCGACGCGGCTCTTCCATAGTCTCCAGCCCTCTCCGTGCGTCCTGACCGTCTCCCTGCGCGGTCCGGCGGTGCTGCTCGGCATACGGTACCCGGACCGTGTGGCAGGCCGGGACGCGACCGATGGCGTGACCGCCGGCGTGACCGGTGCTCCCCGGTCACCTCCTGCCGTCGAGAGCCGCCTCCATCATGGCCTTGGCCACCGGGGCGGCCAGCTTGCTGCCCGCGATGTCGTCCCGGAGGACGTCGGCGCTCTCGATGACGACCGCGACGGCGATCGGGGTCGAGCCGTCGGAGGTCTTGGCGTACGAGATGAACCAGGCGTACGGGTTCTCCTCGTTGTTCTCGCCGTGCTGCGCGGTACCGGTCTTGCCGCCCACTGTGACGCCGTCGATCTGCGCGGGGGTTCCCGTGCCCTTCTCGACGACCGTCTCCATCATCTGCTGGAGCTTCTGGGCGTTCTCCGCCGAGGCGACCTCGCCCAGCTCCCTGGGCTTGTGCTCCTCGACGACGTTGAGGCCCGGCGCAATGAGCTGGTCCATCATGTACGGCTCCATCATCTTGCCGTCGTTGGCGACGGCGGCGGCCACCATGGCCATCTGGAGCGGGGTGGCGCGGTTGGACGCCTGGCCGATGCCGGCCATGGCGTTCTGCGGCCGGTTGTCCTCGGGGTAAACGGACTCGGCGGCACGGACCGGGACGAAGTGCTCCTGGTTGAAGCCGAACCGCTCGGAGTACTCGATCATCTTCTCGTTGCCGAGCTCGTCGCTGATCTTGGCGAAGACGGTGTTGCAGGACCACTGCATGGCCACCCGCAGCGAGGCGTTCTCGCAGGGGTGGTTGCCGTCGTTGCCCAGGTCGGTGGTGCTCTGCGGCAGCCGGTACGGATCCGGGGTGTCGGTCTTCTCGTCGATGTCGTACATGCCGCTCTCCAGCGCCGCGGCGGCGGTGACGACCTTGAACGTCGAGCCGGGCGGGTAGGTCTGGCGCAGCGCCCGGTTGAGCATCGGCTCGTCCTCGTCCTTCAGCAGGAGGTTCCACTTCTCCGCGTCCTTGGAGGAGTTCCCCGCGAAGGAGGACGGGTCGTAGGAGGGAGTGCTGACCAGGCCCAGGATCGCGCCCGTCTCGGGGTTGATCGCGACGGCGGCGCCCTTCTTGTCGCCCATCGCCTCGAAGCCGGCCTTCTGGACCTTGGCGTCCAGCGTCGTGACGACGTTGCCGCCCTTCTGATCCTTGCCGGTGAACATGTCGATGGTGCGGTTGAAGAACAGCCGGTCGTCGTCGCCGGTGAGGATGCCGTCGTAGATGGACTCGAGCTGGGTGGCGTCGAAGGCCTGGGAGGCGTAACCGGTCACCGGGGCCCACATCTCGCCGTTCTTGTACGTCCGCTTGTACTTGAAGTCGGTGCCCTCGGTCTCCTTGGAGCCGGTGATGGCCTTGCCGTCGACGATGATGTTGCCGCGCGGCTGGCCGTAGCGCTCGATGGCGACGCGGCGGTTGTGCTTGTCGCTCTGCAACTCGTCGGCCTGGGCGAACTGGATCCAGTTGCTGCGGACCATCAGGGCGACCATCAGCAGACCGCAGAAGATGGCGACACGGCGCAGGGGCTTGTTCACGATCGGACCACCTGGGTCATCTCGACATCGGGTGAGGGCGCGGGAGTGGGGGCGGGACGCCGGGCGGTATCGCTGATCTTGAGCAGGATCGCGACCAGCGCCCAGTTGGAGATGACCGACGAGCCGCCCTGTGCCATGAAGGGCATGGTCATACCGGTCAGCGGGATCAGCGCCATCACGCCGCCGGCCACCACGAAGACCTGGATGGCGAAGGCCGCGGACAGCCCGACGGCCAGCAGCTTGCCGAACGGGTCGCGGGCGGCCAGGGCGGTGCGGATGCCCCGCTCGACCAGCAGGCCGTACAGCAGCAGTATCGCCATGACGCCGGTCAGCCCCAGTTCCTCGCCGACGGTGGCGAAGATGTAGTCGCTCTTGGCGGCGAAGCCGATCAGGTCGGAGTTGCCCTGGCCCAACCCGGTGCCGAGGATGCCCCCCGCGCCGAAGGCCCACATCGCCTCCGCGGGCTGGGTGCGCTCACCGGTCTCGCGGACGTGGGCGAACGGGTCGAGCCAGTCCTCGACGCGGCTCTGCACATGGGACTCGAAGCTGGCCACGGCCACCGCGCCGACGACGGCCAGGGTGAGGCCGAACAGGATCCAGCTGGTGCGCTCGGTGGCCACGTACAGCATCACCACGAAGAGGCCGAAGAAGAGCAGCGAGGTGCCCAGGTCGGTCTCGAAGACCAGGATGAGCACGCTCAGGGCCCAGATCACCAGGATCGGGCCGAGGTCGCGGCCGCGCGGCAGGTACAGGCCCAGGAAGCGGCGGCTGGCCAGCGCCAGGGCGTCCCGCTTGACCATCAGGTAGCCGGCGAAGAAGACCGCGATGATGATCTTGGCGAACTCGCCGGGCTGGATGGACATCCCGCCGATGGTGATCCAGATCTTCGCGCCGTAGACCGCCGGGAAGAACATCGGCAGGATCAGCAGGATCAGCGCGACGACCATGGAGATGTAGGTGTAGCGCTGCAGGATGCGGTGGTCCTTGAGGAAGACCAGCACCGCCAGGAAGAGCGCTATCCCCAGCGCGGACCACATGAGCTGGTTGGGCGCGGCGATCGCGTCCCCGCGCAGGGCGAGTCTCTCCGACTGGTCGAGCCGCCAGATCAGGACCAGGCCCAGCCCGTTGAGGAGCGTGGCGATCGGCAGCATCAGCGGATCGGCGTACGGCGCGAACCTGCGCACCACGAGGTGGGCGACACCGGCCATCAGACCGAGGCCGAGGCCGTAGCCGAGCATGCCCGCGGGCATCTCGCCGTTGACGGCCAGGCCCACGTTGGCATAGGCGAACACCGGGATCAGCACGGCGAAGACGAGCATCGCCAGCTCGGTGTTGCGGCGGCTGGGCAGACCTCCGGGGGAGATCGTCGTGTTGCTGCCGGTGTTCCCGGTGGCGTGACTGGTGCTCATGGCGTGCGGCCCCCTATGACGTGGTGCACTGCTTGGCGAGCCTCTGCTGCTCCTCCGGAAGGGTGGGGCCGGGGGTGGGAGCGGTCGGGCTCTTGGTGCTGGCGGTGGCGGCGGAGTTGGAGGAGGTGAGGGGAGACGCGGTCGCCTCGGGGGAGGCGGACGGCTCGGAGCGCTCGCCGGCCCCGGCGCCGCCGCGGGCGGAGCCGCTCTCGTCGGCCTGCGCCTCCGCGCGCTCCTTCTCCCTGCGCTGGGCGGCGACGATCTCGCAGACCTCGGCCTGCTCCGCCAGCTTCTCCAGCCGGTCCTCCGCCTGGGCGAGGCTGTCCATGGAGATGCCGGCCTCGACCTCGTTGCGCTGGTAGGTGGGAAGGTACTTGAGTTCGACGGAGGAGCTCCGCTCGACCTCGCTCAGCCGCAGCCACCCCAGCTTCTGGCTGATGCCGCGGTAGATCGCGACGCGGTCGCCGTCGGCCCCGACGTAGAACTGCGTCTGGGTCCACCTGTGGGCGCCGTACAGGCCGCCGCCGAGCAGGCCGAGGACGAGCAGGCCGAGGAAGATCCGCTTGAGCCACCTGAAACGCTTGCGGGGCTTGGCGAAGTCGCCCTCGGCGTACGCGCCGAACGCCCCGGCGGGCGGGGTGGAGCCACCGCTGCCGGGCGGGCCGAAGCTCCCCTGCGGGCCCTCGGGCGACTGCTGCTGGGGCACGCCGCCGCGGCCGAGTTCGGCGGCGCGGGCGGCGGGGGTCTGGAGGGTGCCGGGGTCGCCGAGCTGCTGCTGGTTCTCGGCGACGGCGCCGACGATGACCGGGGTGTCGTTGAGCCGGCCGGCGAGGGTGTCGTCGCCGACGTCCAGGACGTCCGCGACGATGCAGGTGATGTTGTCGGGACCGCCGCCGCGCAGGGCGAGCTGGATCAGCTCCTGCACGGTCTCGTGCGGCTCCTGGTGGGCGGCGAGGGTCTCCTCCATCGTCTGGTGGCTGACGACGCCGGACAGGCCGTCGGAGCACAGCAGGTAGCGGTCCCCGGCCCGCACCTCGCGGATGGACAGGTCGGGCTCCACGTGGTCGCCGCTGCCCAGCGCGCGCATCAGCAGGGAGCGCTGCGGGTGGGTGGTGGCCTCCTCCTCGGTGATCCGGCCCTCGTCCACCAGGCGCTGGACCCAGGTGTGGTCCTGGGTGATCTGGGTGAGCCGGCCGTCGCGCAGCAGGTACGCGCGGGAGTCGCCGACGTGCACCAGGCCGAGCCGCCGGCCCGTCCACAGCAGGGCGGTGAGCGTGGTGCCCATGCCCTCCAGCTGGGGGTCCTCCTCGACCATGACGCGCAGCTGCTCGTTGGCGCGCTGCACCGCGGTGCCGAGCGAGGTGAGCAGGTCGGAGCCGGGGACGTCGTCGTCCAGCTGCACGAGGATCGAGATCACCTCCGAGCTGGCGACCTCGCCGGCGGCCTGGCCGCCCATCCCGTCGGCGATCGCGAGCAGCCGGGGACCGGCGTAACCGGAGTCCTCGTTGCCCTCGCGGATCATGCCTCTGTGCGATCCGGCGGCGAAGCGCAGTGACAGACTCATGCGCACCTCGCCCGTCGGCTCCGGGTACATCCGCACGGTGCCCACCCTCCGGTCGTCATGGTCGCGTTCACTACTTCCGCAGCTCGATGACCGTCTTGCCGATGCGGATCGGCGCACCGGGCGGGATCGGCGTCGGCGTGGTGAGCCGGGTCCGGTCCAGGTACGTGCCGTTGGTGGAGCCCAGGTCCTCGACGATCCACTGGCCGTCGCGGTCCGGGTAGATCCTGGCGTGGCGGCTGGAGGCGTAGTCGTCGTCCAGCACGATCGTCGAGTCGTGGGCCCGGCCGAGCGTGATGGTCTGGCCCTGGAGGGCGACGGTGGTGCCGGTGAGCGACCCCTCGGTGACCACCAGTTTGGTCGGGGCGCCGCGGCGCTGCCGCCCGCCGCGGGCCGCCTGCTGCGGGGCCTGGCGCGGCTGGGGAGGACGCTGGGCCTCGGCGCGGCGGGCCGTGCGCTGGGTCACGCGGGTGCCGAAGAGGTCGCTCCTGATGACCTGCATGGTCATGATGACGAACAGCCACAGTACGGCGAGAAAACCCAACCGCATGACCGTCAGGGTCAGCTCTGACATTGCCCCCGCTTCACCCTTCGGCTTGCCGGTAAATGATCGTGGTGCTGCCCACGACGATGCGTGAGCCGTCGCGGAGCGTAGCGCGCGTGGTGTGCTGTCCGTCCACCACGATGCCGTTTGTGGAGCCCAGATCCTGGATCGTCGCAGGGTTTCCGGACCGGATCTCGCAGTGGCGCCGCGAGACGCCGGGGTCGTCGATCCGCACGTCGGTCTCGGTGGAGCGGCCCAGGACCATGGTGGGGCGGGAGATCTGGTGGCGGGTGCCGTTGATCTCGATCCAGCGGCGGGTCTGGGTGGGCGGCATCGGGGCGCCGGGGGCGTGTCCGGGGGGCGGTCCGGCCGGCATGGGCGGCGGCCCGGCCGGGCGCTGGGGCGGGTATCCGTAACCGCCGGGGGCGCCGGGGGCCTGTCCGGGAGGCGGTGCGCCGTGCGGGGACTGGTGCTGGGAGGTGCTGGAGGCGAGGGTGCGGCTGCGCACCCGGTACAGACCGGTGTCGAGGTCGTCGGCCCGCTCCAGGCCGACCTTGACCGAGCCCATGAACGTGTAGCGCTGCTGCTTGGCGTACTCGCGCACCATGCCGGCCAGCTCGTCGCCGAGCTGCCCGGCGTAGGGGCTGAGGCGCTCGAAGTCCGGGGCGCTGAGCTGGACGATGAAGTCGTTGGGGACGACCGTCCGCTCCCGGTTCCAGATGGTGGCGTTGTTGTCGCACTCGCGCTGGAGGGCGCCCGCGATCTCGACGGGCTGCACCTCGGACTTGAACACCTTGGCGAAGGTGCCGTTGACGAGACCCTCGAGACGCTGCTCGAAGCGCTTCAGAACTCCCACGGTGCACCTCCTTCCCCGATGCCCACGGCTCTAGTGCGCCGGTCGCGGTCGCACACGACGCGTTGCCTTTCGATACTGCTTACTGATCGTATCCACGCGCGGCGAGAACGGCTGGTTCCCCACCGGGGCCCGCGCGCGGGTGTCAACCCTCACACGGATCGTAGAGGTGGCACGGGACCAGTGTCCCAAACCGTGGGCGGTCGATACGGGTGTGAGACCACCCCGGACAGCGTGCTAATGTTCTGTGTGTCGCCAGGCGATCCCGCCGGACCGGACGAGAGCAGTCCGGGAGGTGTGGGAGAATCGAAGCGGCAACACCCATGCGCGGGTGGCGGAATAGGCAGACGCGCTGGATTCAGGTTCCAGTGCCCGAAAGGGCGTGGGGGTTCAACTCCCCCCTCGCGCACAGAGAGCGAGCCTCTCACGGTGACGAAGGTCACCGTGAGAGGCTCGCTTCGTTTTCGGGCCGGGGCGCGGTTCAGGGCCGGTGAGGGCCGGTACGGATCGATGCGGACTGCCGCGGGGGCTGCCCGGTGCCGGGGACGGGGGTACCTTCGAATCCGCTGATCGTCGCGGTCGGCGCGGGCCGGCCCACTCGGTGCCGGCCGGCCGCCGTCCGCTGGTAAGTCGCAGGGGGTGGGGGCCGTGGACGAGCGGCTGCCGTACGTGCCGGGTTTCGCGGACCGGCGAAGTGCGCGGGCGCCGAAGCGGGAGGGCAGGGCGCTGCGGGAGGCGGTGCCCAGGCGCGCGCACGCGGAGTTCTCCGCGAGCCCGGGGCGGCCGGACGCGGTGGCCGCCGTGGAGGAGTCCAACCGGGACCGGATCGCGGAGCTGGTGCCGATCCGGATCGGCCGGATGGTCGCATCGCCCTTCGCCTTCCTGCGCGGCTCCGCCGGGCTGATGGCGTACGACCTGGCGCACGGCACGCCCGCCACCGGTGTCGGCGCGCAGATCTGCGGTGACGCGCACGCCGCGAACTTCGGCCTCTACGGCGACGCCCGCGGCGGCCTGACCATCGACCTGAACGACTTCGACGAGACCGTGCGCGGCCCCTGGGAATGGGACCTCAAGCGGCTGGCCGCCTCCCTGGTGCTGGCCGGGCGCGAGGCGGGGGCGGACGAGGACGTGTGCCGGGCGGCCGCGTACGACGCGGCCGGCGCGTACCGGCACACCCTGCGGCTGCTGGCGGGGATGCCGGCGGCCGACGCCTGGAACGCCGTCGCCGACGAGGAGCTCGTCTCGCACGCCGACGCCCACGACCTGCTGGGCACCCTCCGGCGGGTCGCGGAGAAGGCCCGGCGCAACACCAGCGCGCGCTTCGCCGCCAAGTCCACCCGGGAGACCGCCGACGGCGGCCGGGTCTTCGTGGACGCCCCGCCGGTGCTGCGCAGGGTGTCCGACGCGGAGGCGGCGGCCGTGGCCGCCTCGCTTGAGGAGTACCTGGGGACGCTGCCGGAGGACCGGCTGCCGCTGCTGGCGCGGTACGCGATCCACGACGTGGCGTTCCGGGTCGTGGGCACCGGCAGTGTGGGCACCCGCTCGTACGTGGTGCTGCTCCTGGACCACCGGGGCAGGCCGCTGGTGCTCCAGGTGAAGGAGGCGCGGCCGTCGGTGTTGCGGCCGTACACGGCCCTGGCGGGCATCACCGGGCCGGAGCCGGGGCACGAGGGGCGCCGGGTGGTGCTGGGGCAGCAGCACATGCAGGTGGTCTCCGACACACTGCTGGGCTGGACGACGGTGGAGAGGCGGCCGTACCAGGTACGGCAGTTCCGCAACCGCAAGGGCAGCGTGGACCCGGCGGCGCTGGGCGCCGGCGAGATCGACGACTACGCGCGGATGACCGGGGCCCTGCTGGCCCGCGCGCACTCCCACAGCGCCGATCCGCGGCTGCTGGCGGGGTACTGCGGCAAGTCGGAGGAGCTGGACGAGGCGGTGGCCGCCTTCGCGGTGGCCTACGCCGACCGTACCGAGAGGGACCACGCGGAGCTGGCGGCCGCCGTGCGCGCCGGGCGGCTGCCGGCCGAGCGGGACGTCTGAGGGCCGGGGCCGCGGTTGCCGGCGGGGGCCGGGTGCGGTGACCGGGTGCGCTGACCGGGTGTGGAGGGCTGAGCGCGGGGTCGGGGCGGAGACGGGGGTGCGAGGCCCGGGCCCGGGGAGCCGTAGGCTGGCCGGGTGGCGCCGCCGTCCGGCCGGGGAGCCTTCCCGGTGGGCCGCGGCGTGAATCCCGGTCAGGGCCCCGGTGAGGGCCCGTTCAGGGCCGGGGCGCAGTGGAACGCCGTCGCGAGGAAGCCCGTGGATCCGGAAGCCCAGCAGGAAGCCCGGCAGGCCGGGCACGAGCCGCAGGACGCGTCAGAGGCCGCCCCGAGGAACGACGGGGAGGCCGTCGAGCGTCTGGAGCGGGCCGTGCGCGCGGCCGAGAGGGCGCTGATCGAGTACGAGATCGCCGTGGAGACCTTCCGGGTCGAGGTGGAGAACTTCTCCCGGCTGCACGAGCAGCGGCTCGGCCCGCTGTACGGCCGGATCGAGGAGCTGGACGTCCTGATCGCCGAGGCGGTGGCCGCGTGCACCGGCGACCCCGGGGATCTGCGCAGGGCTCGTGAGGCACGCGCCTCCTTCCTGCCGATGCCGGCCGTGGAGGAGCTGTACCAGGGGTGGATGGACTCCGCCGGGCTGCCGCCGGAGGCCGTCGCGATGCTCACCGGGCAGCGGGTGCGGCCCCCGGAGCGGGTGCGGCCCAGCGAGCGGGCCAGACGCCTGTACCGGGAGCTGGTGCGCTCGGCGCATCCGGATCTGGTGCAGGACGACGCGGAGCGCGGGCGGCGCGAGGAGTTCATGACCCGGGCGAACAAGGCGTACTCCGACGGGGACGAGGAGGCGCTCGCCGCGCTGGCCGAGGAGTGGGCCGCCGGACCTCCGACCGTGAGGGAGCGGGAGGCCGCTCGCGGCGAGGGGCTTTACGCGCGCCTGGAGTGGCTGGCGCGGCGGAAGGAGATGCTGGCCGCTGCCGCCGCGGAGCTGGAGGAGGGCGCGATCGGCTCCATGCTGAGGCTGGCGCCCGAGGACCCGGACGGCCTGCTGGAGGAGATCGCCGGGCGGCTGCGTGAGCGGATCGCCGAGAAGGAGGCGCGTCTGGCCGAGCTGACCGGCCGGATGGGCCCGGCGGGCCGGACGGGATGGACCGGGGAGGCCGGACGGGCGGGTTAGGTTCGTGGGCGGCCGGCCGGACCGGCGGCCGAGTGTGCGGAGTGTGCGAGACGGCGCCGGAGGGCCGGGGCCGGTGAGAGGGGCGTGACCTGATGCAGTACGGCCGGATTCCTTCGGTGGGGGTCGCGGAGGTGCCGCCGGAGGGCCTTCTGCTGGACGTCCGGGAGGACGACGAGTGGGCGGCCGGGCACGCCGAGGAGGCTCTGCACGTGCCGATGAGCGAGTTCGTGGAGCGGTTCGGCGAGGTGACCGAGAAGGCCGCGGACCGGCGGGTGTACGTGGTCTGCCGGGTCGGCGGCCGGTCGGCGCAGGTCACGCGGTACCTGCTGGGGCAGGGCATCGACGCGGTGAACGTCGACGGCGGCATGCTGGCCTGGGAGGCGGCCGGGAAGCCGCTGGTGAACGACGGGCAGGGGCCCGCCCACGTGGCGTGATGCGCGGCGCGGCGCGGCGGGGGGCGCTGTGGCGCACGCCGTGAGATGTGGACCGTGAGATGTGTGCCGCAAGACGTGGGATGTGCGGCGAGGAGCCCGGCGCGGGGGTCGGGAGCGCGCCGGGCTCACCGGGCCTGTAGGGGAGGGCCGTACGAGGGGCCCCAGGACCTGTCAGGGTCCGTCACAGGACCTTCCGGAGCCCGTCAGGCATCGAAGTCCACCTCGACGGCCTCGGTGACCGGCCGGGACTGACAGGCCAGTACGTACCCCGCCGAGACCTCTTCCGGCTCCAGGGCGAAGTTGCGGTCCATGCTCACCTCGCCGGAGACCAGCCGCACACGGCAGGTGCCGCACACTCCTCCCTTGCAGGCGTAGGGCGCGTCGGAGCGGTTGCGCAGCACCGTCTCCAGCAGCGTCTCGCCCTCGCCGACCGGCCAGACGCCCATCCGGCCGTCGAGCGTGGCGGTGAGCTTCGAGCCGCCGGGTGCGGTACGGGCGGCGTTCCGCTTCTCGGCGGCCGGGGAGGCGTCGTCCACGTGGAAGATCTCCTGGTGGACCGCGGGGGCGGGCACCCCCAGCGCCGCCAGCGCGCGCTCCGCCTCCCGGATCAGACCGTGCGGCCCGCACAGGAACCAGCCGTCCACCTCGGGCACCGGCAGCAGGGCGGGCAGCAGGTCGGCCAGGCGCTCGGCGTCGAGCCGCCCGGTGGGCAGGCCCGCCTGGCGCTCCTCGCGGGAGAGCGTGTGCACCAGGTGGAAGCGGTCCGGGTGGCGGTCCTTCAGCTCGGCGACCTCCTCCAGGAACATCGCCGACGCCGTGGTGCGGTCGGTGCGGATCAGGCAGAACCGGGCTTCCGGCTCCTCGGCCAGCAGCGTGGCGGCGATGGACAGCACCGGTGTGATGCCGCTTCCGCCGACGACCGCCGCGAAGCGGCCGGGACGGGGGCGCAGGGTGAAGCGGCCCGTGGGGGGCATCACATCGACCGTGTCCCCGGCGGACAGCTCCTTGACGGCATGGGTGGAGAAAGCGCCGCCCTCCACCAGGCGGATGCCGACCCGCAGCACCGGCTCGGCGGGCGCGGGGACGGCGGGGGAGCAGACGGAGTAGGTGCGGCGCACCTCCGTGCCGTCCACCTCGCGCCGCAGGGTGACGTGCTGGCCCGGGACGTGGCGGAAGGTGTCGTACAGCTCGGGCGGCACCTCGAACGCCACGGCCACCGAGTCGTCCGTGAGCCGTTCGACCTCGCGGACCCGAAGCGGATGGAACCTCACAGCAGCTCCTTGAAGTGGTCGAACGGCTCCCGGCAGGAGGCGCAGCGGCGCAGCGCCTTGCAGGCGGTGGAGGAGAAGCGGCTGAGCAGGGTGGTGTCGGTCGAGCCGCAGTGGGGGCAGCGGATGGCCAGGTCGACCGCGACCGGCCCCCCGCCGTCTCCGGATGCCCCCGCACCGGGGCGGGGCGGTGCTATCCCGAACTCGGCCAGCTTGCGGCGGCCCTCGGCGGTGATCGCGTCCGTCGTCCAGGGCGGGGAGAGGACCGTGCGGACCGTCACCTCCGCCACGCCGTGCTCGCGCAGTGCCCGTTCCACGTCGGCGGACATCGCCTCCACCGCCGGGCAGCCGGTGTAGGTGGGGGTCAGCTCGACCTCCACCCGGCCCGGTCCGAGGATGTGCAGACCGCGCAGCACCCCCAGCTCGGCCAGGGATAGCACCGGCAGCTCTGGGTCCGGGACGGAGCCGGCGATCTCGCGCAGCTCCGCCTCCAGCGCCGTCGTCTCCAGCGCCGTCGTCTCCGGCGCCGCCGTCTCCGCCGGGGGCGTCACCACGACGCTCCCGGGTGGCTGCGGTGCAGATGCTGCATCTCGGCGAGCATCCGGCCGAACGGCTCGGTGTGGACGCCCTGCCGTCCGGCGCCGGCGGCCCAGGGGCTGCTCCGCGGCCCTTCGGGGACGGCGAGGGTCGCACGCTCCAGCACGGTGGTGATGCGCCGCGCCCACTCCCCGTCCAGCCCGGCCCAGTCGACGTCCAGGCCCTCGACCGGCCGGAACAGCTCGCCGGTGTAGCGCCACAGCCCGTCCAGCGCGTCCCGCATGCGGCTGTGGCTCACCTCGGTGCCGTCGCCCAGGCGCAGCGTCCAGTGCTCGGCGTGGTCGCGGTGGTAGGCGACCTCCTTGACCGCCTTGGCGGCCAGCGCGGCGAGTTCCGCGTCGCCGGTGCCGCCGTCGGCGAGCCGCTCGTACAGCAGCTCCTGGTAGGTGGAGAAGTACAGCTGGCGGGCGATGGTGTGGGCGAAGTCGCCGTTCGGCTGCTCGACGAGCTGCACGTTGGTGAAGGCCCGCTCCTCGCGGAGGTACGCCAGCTCGTCCTCGTCGCCGGCCATCGACAGCAGGGTGCGGGCCTGACCCAGGAGGTCCAGCGCGATGTTGGCGAGGGCGACCTCCTCCTCCAGGACGGGGGCGTTCCCGGCCCACTCCCCCAGCCGGTGGGAGAGGACCAGCGCGTCGTCGCCGAGGGCCAGTACGGCCGTGCGGGGAGCGCTCACAGGTGCTGCACCCCTTCCGGGACCTCGTAGAAGGTGGGGTGGCGGTAGGGCTTGTCGGCGGCGGGCTCGAAGAACGGGTCCTTCTCGTCGGGCGAGGAGGCGGTGATCGCGGACGACGGCACCACCCAGATCGAGACGCCCTCCGACCGCCGGGTGTACAGGTCCCGTGCGTTGCGCAGGGCCATCTCGGCGTCGGGCGCGTGCAGGCTCCCGGCGTGGGTGTGGGACAGGCCGCGCCTGCTGCGGACGAAGACCTCCCACAGGGGCCATTCGCTGGTGGTCATGCCGCCGTCCTTCCGTCGCCGTCCTGCTCCCCGTGCTTGCGGGCGTACGCCGCGGCGGCCTCGCGCACCCAGGCGCCCTCCTCGTGGGCGCGGCGGCGGCGGTCCAGCCGCTGCTCGTTGCAGGGGCCGTTGCCGCGCAGCACCTCGTGGAACTCGGACCAGTCGATCGGCCCGAAGTCGTAGTGCCCGCGCTCCTCGTTCCACCGCAGAAGGGGGTCGGGCAGGGTCAGCCCGAGGGACTCGGCCTGGGGGACGCAGATGTCCACGAAGCGCTGGCGCAGCTCGTCGTTGGAGTGCCGCTTGATCTTCCAGGCCATCGACTGGGCGGAGTGCTTCGAGGCGTCGTCGGGCGGCCCGAACATCATCAGCGACGGCCACCACCAGCGGTCCACGGCGTCCTGCGCCATGGCGTGCTGGGCCTCGGTGCCCCGGCTCAGCGCGAGCAGCAGCTCGTAACCCTGGCGCTGGTGGAAGGACTCCTCCTTGCAGACGCGGACCATGGCCCGCGCGTAGGGCCCGTAGGAGCAGCGGCACAGCGGCACCTGGTTGGTGATGGCCGCGCCGTCCACCAGCCAGCCGATCGCGCCGACGTCGGCCCAGGTCAGGGTGGGGTAGTTGAAGATCGAGGAGTACTTCTGGTGCCCGGAGTGCAGTTTGTCCAGCAACTCGTCGCGGCCCACGCCGAGCGTCTCGGCGGCGCTGTAGAGGTACAGCCCGTGCCCCGCCTCGTCCTGCACCTTCGCCATCAGGATCGCCTTGCGGCGCAGCGAGGGCGCCCGTGTGATCCAGTTGGCCTCCGGCTGCATGCCGATGATCTCGGAGTGGGCGTGCTGGGCGATCTGGCGCACCAGCGTGGCGCGGTAGGCGTCGGGCATCCAGTCGCGCGGCTCGATCCGCTCGTCCGCCGCGATCGCCGCGTCGAACGCCTCCTGGTACGCCTCCTGACCCGCCTCCTCGTGCGCCCCGGGACCTCCGCCCCGGTCCTTCTCCGGCAGCAGCGTCGTCATGCAGAGCTCCCTTGCTCCTGGCGAGGAACCAACCGACCGATCGTTCGGTTCAATGGTGGTCTTCCGGTCCCCAAGGTGTCAAGGCTGTGGATAACCTCGTAGGGCCGCCGCGGACCGGGGCGGCCGCGGGGGAGCGCGACCGGTGTCGCGGGGTCGTGAGAGCGGGGCCCGGCCGGGCCCGAGATCGGGGAGGGCATGGATCCACAAGCGCAGAAGCCTCAGGGGGCGCCGCCGCCCCCTGAGGCGGACGGGGCGTCCTCCGGGACGCCTCCGGAGGACGCCCGGGGTGTGATGTCGCTCCCGCCCGCGGCGCGGATCACCGTCGCGATGGCGCTGGGCGTCGTCACCGTGCTCACCGGCGTGCACCTGGCGATGATCTTCCTGCACGTCGCGCCGGACAACACCCTCAGCAAGCAGTACGGTTCGACGGTCTCGGACTACATCAACCCCGAGTTCGAGCAGAACTGGAAGCTGTTCGCCCCCAACCCGCTCCAGCAGAACATCGCCGTCCACGCCCGCGCGGAGGTGGTCCGGCCGGACGGCGGCCGCGAGCGGACCGGCTGGGTGGACCTGACGGCGATGGACATCGACAACATCCGGGGCAACCCCTTCCCCAGCCACACCGACCAGAACGAGCTCCGCCGCGCCTGGGACTTCTTCACCGGCTCGCACGACGAGGAGAACCGGTCCAACGGGCTGCGCGGAGACCTCTCCGAGGAGTACCTGCGACGGATCGTGATGTCGCGGTTCGGGCCCGAACTGAACGGCGGCGAGATCAGGCGCGTGCAGGTGCGGTCGGCGACCACGCCGGTCGCGCCGCCGCCGTGGAGCGGTGAGAGCGCGGGCGCCGGGACCACGTACCGGGTGCTGCCCTGGTGGCCGGTCGACCGCACGGACATCCCGGAGGACCAGTGACGCAGTCCGAGAACGGCTCCCCCGCCCCGGCCGTCCCCGGCGCCAGGCGGCCCGGGGAGCGGCAGGCCGGAGCCGGGGACCGGCCGTCCGGCGAGTCGCCCGCCGCACCGCCCCGGCCGTGGTCGCGGCGCCTGCTGTCGAAGGCCGACGAGGCGGTCGTACGCGGCATCGTCCGGGTCAGCGACCGGGCGCTGGGCCCGTACCAGAGCGCGGTCGTCCGGATCGGCTTCTCCTTCACCTGGCTGGTCTTCCTGCTCTTCGAGTGGCCCCACCGGCGCGAGCTGTACGGCCCGGACGGTCCGTGGAGCTGGGAGCTGGGCGAGCGGCTGGTGGCGAGCAACCACGCCTTCACGGTGCTGCTGTGGTCCGACAGCGCCGTCTGGTTCGAGGCCGTCTACGCCCTCGCCGTCCTCTCCGCCGCCGCGCTGCTGGCCGGCTGGCGGACCAGGACCATGTCGGTGCTGTTCATGGTCGGCGTGCTGTCCCTGCAGAACCGCAGCGTCTTCATGGGCGACGGCGGCGACAACGTCATCCATCTGATGGCGATGTACCTGGTGCTCACCCGCTGCGGCCGGGTCTGGTCGCTCGACGCCCGCCGCGCCCGCCGCTCCGCTGCCGGGGGCGCCGGGGGGACCGACATGGTCGGCATCGCGCTGTGGTCGGTGCTCGGCGCCTTCCTGCTGGTGGCCACCGCCGGCGGCCGGCTGAGCTGGTTCGGCGACGACGGCCCGGTGCTCTACGTGGGCTGGGCGACTCTCCTGTGGGGCCTGTGGCTGGTGTACGGACTGTGGTGGTACGTCACCCGCCCCGCGGAAGGACGGGCCGGGCGGGAGAACGCCCGCCGGCTGATGGACGTCCTGGGCAACATCGTCCACAACGCCACCCTGCTGATCATCATGGCCGAGGTCTGCCTGATCTACGCGACCGCCGGCTGGTACAAGATCCAGGGCTCCCGATGGCAGGACGGCACCGCCGTCTACTACCCCCTGCACCTGGACTACTTCTCCCCCTGGCCCGCCCTCGCCGAGGTGCTGGGGAGCAGCGGGCTGGTGATCATGCTGCTCACCTACGGCACGGTGATCGTCCAGGTCGCCTTCCCCTTCACCCTCTTCAACCGGCGGGTGAAGAACGTGCTGCTCGCCGTGATGATGCTGGAGCACGCCTCCATCGCCGTCATCCTCGGCCTGCCCTTCTTCTCGCTCGCCATGATCGCGGCCGACGCCGTCTTCCTGCCGACGGTCTTCCTGGTCTGGCTCGGGGCAGGGGTGTCGCGGACGGCCGGACGGCTGCGCCGCGGCCGGCCGCGCGAGCCAGAGGAGGCGGCGCGGCCGTCCGGGGCCGACAGCCCCGCACGTACCCTCGTGGGGTGAGCGAAGGCGAGACGGAGGACCGGCCGGTGCGGGACGAGCCGGTGCAGTACGACGAGGGCTACGGCACGGAGGTGGGGGTCGGCCCCCACCCCGAGCCGTGGCCGGCCGGCGAGCACTACGACCCGGAGCTGCTGGCCGGCGGCGACCGGCGCAACGTCGTGGACCGCTACCGCTACTGGACCCGGGAGGCGATCGTCGCCGACCTCGACACCCGGCGGCACGACTTCCACGTCGCGGTGGAGAACTGGAACCACGACTTCAACATCGGCAGTGTCGTGCGCACCGCCAACGCCTTCCTGGCCAAGGAGGTCCACATCGTCGGGAAGCGCCGGTGGAACCGGCGCGGCGCGATGGTCACCGACCGGTACCAGCACATCACCCACCACCCGGACGTGGCCGCACTGGCCGACTGGGCACGGGCCGAGGGGCTGCCGGTCATCGGCATAGACAACCTCCCCGGCGCCGTCCCGCTGGAGACCACCGAACTGCCCCGCCGCTGTGTGCTGCTCTTCGGCCAGGAGGGCCCGGGGCTGACCGAGGAGGCGTGGAAGCACGCCGAACGCGTCTGCTCCATCGCCCAGTTCGGCTCCACCCGGTCCATCAACGCGGGCGCGGCGGCGGCCATCGCCATGCACGCCTGGATCCGCGCGCACGCCGACATCGGCTAGTGCGGCCCGCCGGGAGCCGTCCGGTCCGGAGGCGCACCGCGCGGCGCGCCTCCGGACCCTCGGCAGCGGGAGGCGTCAGGCCTGCCGGCGGACCTCCACCACACGGAAGCGGCTCGCCACGAACGCCCCGTCGCACAGCGCGGCGTTGGCCGCCGGGTTGCCGCCGGAGCCGTGGAAGTCGGAGAACGCCGCGGTCTGGTTCACGTACACCCCGCCGGTGAGGTTCAGCGAGAGCTGGGCGCACTCCTCCAGACAGGCCTCCTCCACCATGCGCTCCACCTCCGGCGAGGTGGTGTACGCGCCGACCGTCATCGCGCCCTTCTCCCGGACGGTGCGGCGCAGCAGCTCGACCGCCTCGGCCGTGGAGTCCACGGCGACGGCGAAGGAGACCGGGCCGAAGCACTCCGACATGCAGACCTCCTCCGCCTCGGGCTTCGCCCCGTCCAGCCCGACGATCGCCGGGGTGCGGACCGTGGCGCCGGGGAACTCCGGGTGCTCCACCGCGCGCGACGCCAGGATGGTCTCGCCCAGCTCCGGCGCTCCCTCCAGCCGCTCGCGCACCCCGGGGTTGACGATCGCGCCCAGCAGCGCCACGGCCCGCTGGTCGTCGCCCAGCAGCTTGTCCACCGCGCCCGCCAGGTCGGCGGTGAACTCCTCGTAGGACTTGTGGCCCGCGTCCGTGTCGATGCCGCCGCGCGGGATCAGCAGGTTCTGCGGGGTGGTGCACATCTGGCCGCTGTAGAGGGACAGGGAGAAGGCCAGATTGCCCAGCATGCCCCGGTAGTCGTCGGTGGAGTCGACGACGATCGTGTTGACGCCGGCCTTCTCGGTGAAGACCTGGGCCTGGCGGGCGTTGGCCTCCAGCCAGTCGCCGAAGGCGGTCGACCCCGTGTAGTCGATGATCCGGATCTCGGGGCGGACGGCCAGCTCCCTGGCGATGCCCTCGCCGTCCCGCTCGGCGGCCAGCGCCACCGTGTTCGGGTCGAAGCCGGCCTCGGCGAGGACCTCGCGGGCGACCCGCACCGTCATCGCCAGCGGCAGGACCGCGCGCGGGTGAGGCTTGACCAGCACAGGATTGCCCGTGGCCAGGGAGGCGAACAGGCCCGGGTAGCCGTTCCAGGTGGGGAAGGTGTTGCAGCCGATCATCAGCGAGACGCCGCGCGGCACCGGCGTGAACTCCTTGGCCAGCTCCAGCGGATCCCGCTTGCCCTGCGGCTTGGACCACCGGGCCGAGGCCGGGGTGCGGGTCTGCTCGGCGTAGGCGTACGCCACCGCCTCCAGGCCGCGGTCCTGGGCGTGCGGGCCGCCGGCCTGCATCGCCATCAGGTACGCCTGGCCGCTGGTGTGCATCACCGCGTGGGCGAACTCGTGGGTGCGCGCGTTGATCCGGGCCAGGATCTCCAGGCACACCAGCGCCCTCGCGTCCGGCCCCGCGTCCCGCCAGGCGGGCAGTGCGGCGCGCATCGCGGGCAGCAGCGCCTCGACGTCGGCGTGCGGGTACTCCACGCCCAGTTCGACGCCGTACGGCGAGACCTCGCCGCCCACCCAGCCGTCCGTGCCGGGCTGGTCCAGCTCGAAGCGGCGGCCCAGCAGGGCGTCGAACGCGGCCTTCCCCTCGGCGGGGCCAAGCGTGCCGTGCTCCTCGCCGTACGCCTTGGGGTGCTCCGGATACGGGGACCAGTACTCCCTGGTGCGGATCGCCTCCAGAGCCCTCTCGAGCGTCGGGCGGTGCTTCTCCGCGAGCCCCTCCGGGGTCAGCGGCGGGGCCTGGGTGGGTGCGGCGGCCATCGGGGACCAACTCCTCGTCGAGCTCGTCGAGCGGGCGGGCGGCGGTGCCGTACGGACGGAGCCCGGCGTGCCGTGGAGGGCGCGCGGGCCGCCGTGCGCGGACGGACGGACAGGTAGATACTGCTACCGAACGATCGGTCGGGGCAAGAGGGGCAGGCCGCCTGTGGATAACATCGGGACCATGCCAGCCAAGCCGTCGGCCGGGGCGCCGGCCAAGCCCTCAGCCAAGTCGCCGGGGCGCGACACCTACACGCCCGAGTCGCTCCTCGCGGTGGCCGTGGAGGTGTTCAACGAGCGCGGTTACGACGGCACTTCGATGGAGCACCTCTCCCGTGCGGCGGGGATCTCCAAGTCCTCCATCTACCACCATGTGCGGGGCAAGGAGGAACTGCTGCGCCGGGCGATAGCCCGCGCCCTCGACGGCCTCTTCGCCATCCTGGACGAGCCGGACGCCGGCCGGGGGCGGGCGATCGAGCGGCTGGAGCACGTCACCCGCCGCACCGCCGAGGTGCTGATGGCCGAGCTGCCCTACGTCACCCTGCTGCTGCGGGTGCGGGGCAACACCCGCACCGAGCGCTGGGCGATGGAGCGCCGCCGGGAGTTCGACCACCGGGTGGCCGGGCTGCTGAAGGCCGCCGCCGCCGAGGGCGACATCCGCTCGGACCTCGACGCCCGGCTGGCCACCCGGCTGCTCTTCGGAATGATCAACTCCATCGTGGAGTGGTACCGCCCGCAGCCCGGGGACGCCGAGGACCGCGAGCGGGTCGCCGACGCGGTGGTGCGGCTGGCCTTCGAGGGGCTGCGCAAGCAGTAGCAAGCGGTGGCGAGCAGGGGGGGGAGGGCGGAAGAGCAGGGAGGAGCGGGAGGGAAGGGGAGCGCCGGGGAGGCGGTGGGGCGGGGAACCCGGCTCCGGGCGGGCCGGCGGCCCGGCTCACGGCTCGGGTTCGAGATCGGTCTCCTCGAAGACCAGCAGGGTGCGGGTGCTCAGCACCTCCGGCATCGCCTGTATCCGGGTGAGCACCAGCTCCCGCAGTGCCCGGTTGTCGGCGGTGTGCACCAGCAGCAGCACATCGAAGTCGCCGCTGACCAGCGCGATGTGCGCGGCGCCCGGCAGCGCCTGGAGCTTCTCGCGCACCGCGCGCCAGGAGTTCTGCACGATCTTCAGGGTGATGTACGCCGACGCGCCCTGGCCGGCGCGCTCGTGGTCCACCCGGGCCGTGAAGCCGCGTATCACCCCGTCCTCGACGAGGCGGTTGATCCGGGCGTACGCGTTCGCCCGGGACACGTGCACCCGTTCGGCGACCGACCGTATCGAGGCGCGCCCGTCCAGTTGCAGCATCCGCAGGATGGACCGGTCGACGGGATCGAGCGGTCTGGCGGGCGGCCGGTGCCCGTCCTCCGGCGCCTCGGGGACCATCTGTTCTTCCGGCATGGCCTGCCGCCTCCCCTCCATGGACGTCCTGCCGACATCCCACGCCGTGCAGAACCGTTTGTCCACAGGGCGATGCCACCCGTAGCCAAAATGCGACGGCGACCGAACAATCGGTAGGGGGCCCGCCGGATCCAGCGCGGCCTCCTGCCCGCAGATGCCCCCCTACCAGGAGGTGCCGCATGACAGTCCTGGAGCAGCCAGGCGCCTACCGCCCCGCGCCGCCGCCCGCCTGGCAGCCGCGCACGGACCCCGTGCCGCTGCTGCCGGACTCCGAGCCGTACCGGTTGCTGGGCACCGGCGCCGACCTCGACCCCGGCCTGCTCAGGACGCTCTACGCGCACCTGGTGAGGGGCCGCCGCTACAACCGGCAGGCCACCGCGCTCACCAAGCAGGGCAGGCTCGCCGTCTACCCCTCCTCCACCGGGCAGGAGGCGTGCGAGGTGGCCGCGGCCCTGGTGCTCCGGGAGCGGGACTGGCTCTTCCCCAGCTACCGCGACACCCTCGCCGCCGTCGCCCGCGGCATGGACCCGGCCGAGGCGCTGGGACTGCTGCGCGGCGACTGGCACACCGGCTACGACCCGTACGAGCACCGCGTCGCCCCGCTGTCCACCCCGCTGGCCACCCATCTGCCGCACGCCGTCGGGCTCGCCCACGCCGCCCGGCTCAAGGGCGAGGACGTGGTCGCGCTGGCCATGGTCGGCGACGGCGGCACCAGCGAGGGCGACTTCCACGAGGCGCTGAACTTCGCCGCCGTCTGGCGCACCCCGACGGTCTTCCTCGTGCAGAACAACGGCTTCGCGATCTCCGTCCCCCTGGCCAAGCAGACCGCCGCGCCCTCGCTGGCCCACAAGGCCGTCGGCTACGGCGTCCCCGGCCGGCTGGTCGACGGCAACGACGCCGCGGCCGTCCACCGGGTCCTGACCGAGGCCGTCGAGCGCGCCCGGCGCGGCGAGGGCCCCACCCTCGTGGAGGCCGTGACCTACCGGATCGACGCCCACACCAACGCCGACGACGCCACCCGCTACCGGGGCGAGGACGAGGTCGGCGCATGGCTCGAACACGACCCCGTGGCGCTGCTGGAGCGCGAGCTGACCGAGCGCGGCCTGTTCGACGACGCGACGCGCGACGGGGCGCACCGGGAGGCCGAGGAGATGGCCGCGCGGCTGCGCGAGGCCATGAACGAGGACCCGGTGCTCGATCCGATGGATCTCTTCGAGCACGTCTACGCGGAGAAGACCACGCAGCTCATGGAGCAGGCCGCGCAGCTGCGTGCCGAGCTGGACGCCGAGAGCGACGGGCGGGACGAGCAGAACGGGCACGGCGAGGACGCAGCGGGAGGCGAGCGATGACGACCGCGACCACCGGGAAGAGCGCGGGCAGGACGGACGGGAAGACCCGGGCCGGGGCCGGGGCCGCCCGCAAGCCCGCCACCATGGCGCAGGCCCTCAACCGCGCGATGCGCGACGCCATGGCCGAGGACCCGTCCGTGCACGTGCTCGGCGAGGACGTCGGCACGCTCGGCGGGGTCTTCCGCATCACCGACGGCCTGACCGCGGAGTTCGGCGAGGACCGCTGCACCGACACCCCGCTGGCCGAGGCCGGCATCCTGGGCACGGCCGTCGGCATGGCGATGTACGGGCTGCGTCCGGTGGTGGAGATGCAGTTCGACGCCTTCGCCTACCCGGCCTTCGAGCAGCTCCTCAGCCATGTCGCCAAGATGCGCAACCGCACGCGCGGCGCGATGCCGCTGCCCATCACGATCCGGGTGCCCTACGGCGGCGGGATCGGTGGTGTGGAGCACCACAGCGACTCCTCCGAGGCGTACTACATGGCCACCCCCGGCCTGCACGTGGTGACCCCGGCGACGGTGGCCGACGCCTACGGGATGCTGCGGGCCGCCATCGCCTCCGACGACCCGGTGGTCTTCCTGGAGCCCAAGCGGCTGTACTGGTCGAAGGCCGACTGGTCGCCGGACGAGCCGGAGGCCGTCGAGCCCATCGGCCGCGCCCGGGTCCGCCGCACGGGGACGTCCGCCACGCTGGTCACCTACGGTCCGTCGGTGCCCGTCTGCCTGGAGGCGGCCGAGGCCGCCCGCGAGGAGGGCTGGGAGCTGGAGGTCGTCGACCTGCGCTCCCTGGTCCCCTTCGACGACGAGACGGTCTGCGCGTCGGTGCGCCGTACCGGACGGGCCGTGGTCGTCCACGAGTCCAGCGGCTTCGGCGGCCCCGGCGGCGAGATCGCCGCCCGGATCACCGAACGCTGCTTCCACCACCTGGAGGCGCCGGTGCTGCGAGTGGCCGGATTCGACGTCCCCTATCCGCCGCCGATGCTGGAGCGCCACCATCTGCCCGGAGTGGACCGGGTGCTGGACGCCGTCGCCCGGCTCCAGTGGGAGTCGGAGTGGACCGAGCGGCCCGAGGCGTTCGGCGGGGCGGGCACGCCCGGGAGGGGTGGCCGCTGATGGCCGAGGTCCGCGAGTTCGCCCTGCCCGACCTGGGCGAGGGGCTGACGGAGGCCGAGATCGTCCGCTGGCTGGTGTCCGTCGGAGACGTCGTCGCCGTCGACCAGCCGGTGGTGGAGGTCGAGACGGCCAAGGCGATGGTCGAGGTGCCGTGCCCGTACGGCGGTGTGGTCACCGCCCGGTTCGGGGAGGAGGGCGCCGAGGTCCCCGTCGGCGCGCCGCTGGTGACGGTGGCCGTCGGGGCGTCCGCCGCCACGGCCGGAGAGCCGGCCGGCGACGGCCCCGGAACCCCTGCCGCCGGGTCCGCCGCATCCGCTTCCGGGTCCGCCACCGGGTCCGGCGAGACCGCCGGCACCTCGGAGAAGTCCGGGAACGTACTGGTGGGATACGGCACGGGGGCGCCCGCCGCCCGCCGCCGGCGGGTCCGCCCGGTGAACGGTGTGCACGCCTCGATTCCCACCTCGGCCCCCGTCTCCGCGCCCGCCGCGCCCACCGTGCCCGTCGCGCCGGTCCCCGCCGCACCGGCGGCGGAGCCGTCCGCGCCCGAGGGGATCCGCCCCGCCGGCGGACCCGTCCCGGTGATCTCGCCACTGGTGCGGCGGCTCGCGCGGGAGCACGGGATCGATCTGCGGCGGGTCGCCGGCTCCGGCCCGCGGGGACTGATCCTGCGCGCCGACGTCGAGCGTGCGGTGGCGGCGACCCGGGCCGCGCCGGTGTCCGCCGCCGCGCCCGCCCCCGCTCCCGTACCCGCCGGTGCCGCCCACGGCGAGCGGATCCCGCTGCGCGGGCTGCGCGGCACGGTCGCCGACAAGCTCTCCACATCCCGGCGCGAGATCCCCGACGCCACCTGCTGGGTGGACGCCGACGCCACCGAACTGCTCGCCGCCCGGCGGGCGATGAACGCCGCGGGGCCGAAGATCTCCCTGCTCGCGCTCCTCGCCCGGATCTGTACGGCCGCCCTCGCCCGCTTCCCCGAGCTGAACGCGACGGTGGACACGGCCGCACGCGAGATCGTCCGGCTGCCCGGGGTCCACCTGGGCTTCGCCGCGCAGACCGACCGCGGGCTCGTGGTCCCCGTCGTACGCGACGCCCACACCCGCAACGCGGCCGAACTGACCGAGGAGATCGCCCGGCTGACCGAGTCCGCACGTGAGGGGAGGCTGAAGCCCGCCGAGCTGACCGGCGGCACCTTCACCCTCAACAACTACGGCGTGTTCGGGGTGGACGGCTCCACCCCGATCATCAACCACCCCGAGGCGGCGATGCTCGGAGTCGGCCGCATCACCCCCAAGCCGTGGGTGCACGAGGGCGAGCTGGCGGTGCGCCAGGTCGTACAGCTTTCCCTCACCTTCGACCACCGGGTGTGCGACGGCGGAGCGGCGGGCGGCTTCCTGCGGTACGTGGCGGACTGCGTCGAGCAGCCGGCGGTACTGCTGCGCAGCCTGTAGCGGCCGCCGCCCCGCCCGGGGCCGCGGTCCGGAGGCCCCCTTCACCCTGGCCGGGGCGGAGGGGGCCACACTCGGGGCATGACCCATGTGTACGACGCCGTCGTCATCGCCGGCGGTGCCGCCCGCCGGCTCGGCGGGACGGACAAGCCGGCCCTCACCGTCGGGGGCCGGACGCTGCTCGACCGGGTGCTGCACGCCTGCGCGGACGCGGCGCGGACGGTGGTCGTCGGCCCGCGCAGGCCGACGACCCGGCCGGTGGACTGGACGCGTGAGGAGCCGCCCGGCGGGGGGCCGCTGGCGGCCCTCGACGCCGGGCTGCGCCGCGTCGGGAGCGAGACGGTGCTGGTGCTCTCCGCCGACCTGCCGTTCCTGACGCCCGCCACCGTGCGGGCGCTGCTGGACGCCGTGCACGGCGCGTACGGCACGGACACCGGCCCCGGCGGCTCCCACGGCCCCGGCGACCCCGACGGGGCGATCGTGGACGACGGGCGGGCCCAGCCCCTCCTGGGCGCCTACCGCACCGAGTCCCTCCGCCGCGAGCTGGCCCTGCTCGCGGCCGAGCACGGACGGCCGGCGAACCTGCCCCTGCGGCTGCTCACCGACGAGCTCGTACTGCGCCGCATCGCCCCCGCCGGCCCCGAGGAGGCCCGCGACTGCGACACCTGGGAGGAACTCGCCTCGGCCCGCTCGCACATCAGGGAGCATGGACGCGTGCTGAACGAATGGATGACCGCAGCCAAGGCCGAACTCGGCATCGACCTCGACGTCGACACCGCAGCCCTCCTCGACCTCGCGCGGGACGCCGCGCACGGCGTGGCCCGGCCCGCCGCCCCGCTGACGACCTTCCTCGTCGGATACGCGGCGGCGCGTGCGGGCGGGAGCCCCGAGGACGTGGCCGAGACCGCGCGCAAGGCCGCCGAACTGGCCCGCCGCTGGGCCGAGGAGGCCGCGGAGACCGGAAGGGCCGGCGGGAACGGGGAGGCCGGCGGCGGAGAGGGAACGGACGCCGGATGAGCGGCGACGAGCTGGCCGACGCCCTCGCCCTGGCCGACGGACGCGGTGGCACACGCGGCACCGCGTCCGGTGGCGGCCGGTCCGGGGGGCGCGGACCCGGCCCGGATCCCCGGGAGGGCGGCCCGCACGGCCCGCACGGCCCGCAGGGACCACAGGGACCACGGGACGGAGCACGGCACCGCGACTGGCCCGCCGCCCGCGCCGCCGCCGCCCGTGCCGGGGCCGGGCGGCGCTCCGGGTCCACCACCGTCCCTCTGGAGGAGGCCCTCGGCCACCGTCTCGCCGCCCCCCTGACCGCGCTCACCGATCTGCCGGCGTTCGACACCTCGGCCATGGACGGCTGGGCCGTCTCCGGACCCGGCCCGTGGGAGCCGCTCGACCCCGAGGACGGCACCCGGGACGCCGGCGACACAGCCCCCGGCACGGAGAACGGCACGGCACACGGAACACGGCACGGCATCCTGGCCGGCGACGACCGCCCGGCCCCGCTCCCGGACGGCCACGCCGTCCGCATCGCCACCGGCGCCCGCATCCCGCCCGGCACCACCGCCGTACTGCGCTCCGAGTACGGCGAGGTCCGCGACCGGCGGCTGCGGGCGAACGCGGCGCCCCAGCACGGCGCGGACATCCGCCCGCGCGGCCAGGAGTGCCGGGCGGGCGACCACCTGCTGCCCGGCGGCACGCCGGTCACCCCGGCCGTGCTGGGACTGGCCGCCGCCGCGGGCTGGGACGAGCTGCCGGTCGTACGCCGCCCCCGCGCCGAGGTCCTGGTGCTGGGCGACGAGCTGCTGGCCTCCGGCCTCCCCTCCGGCGGCCGGGTCCGCGACGCGCTCGGCCCGATGGTCGGTCCCTGGCTGGCGGCCCTGGGCGCCGAGGTCACCGCCACCCGCCGTCTCGGCGACGACGCCGGGGCGCTGTACGCCGCACTGGAGGAGACCACCGCCGACCTCGTCGTCACCACCGGAGGCACGGCCTCCGGCCCGGTCGACCACGTCCATCCGGCCCTGCGCCGGCTGGGGGCGGAGCTGCTGGTCGACGGGGTACGCGTACGCCCCGGCCACCCGATGCTGCTGGCGCGGCTGCCCTCGGGGGCGCACCTGGCCGGGCTGCCCGGCAATCCGCTGGCGGCCGTGTCCGGGCTGCTCACCCTCGCCGAACCGCTGCTGCGGGCCGCCACCGCCGCGGAACCGTACGCCGAGCCGCCCGCCGGATCGCCCGCCGGAGGGGGCGCCCCGCCCACCGCCGTCCTCCTCGGCGAGGTCCAGGGCCACCCCCGTGACACACGACTGGTCCCGGTCGTGCAGGATGGCGGTGGCGTACGGCCGCTGCGGTTCAGCGGCCCCGCGATGCTCCGCGGCATCGCGGCGGCCACCGCCCTGGCGGTCGTGCCGCCCGGCGGCGCCGCCACCGGCGCCGGCGTACACCTCCTGAGACTCCCGTGGGCGTGACGGAATGAACCACACCTCGCCCGAAGAACTGCAGCACTTCGTGCAGCTGCCCGAGCCCGCGGCCGGGCCGCTGCGGCAGGTGCTGCGGCGGCTGCTGGCCGCGCTGGCCGTCCTGGTCGTGACGGCCATGCTGGTCTACCTGGAGCGCGACGGCTACACCGACGGCGCCGACGGCGAGGTCTCGCTGCTGGACTGCTTCTACTACACCACCGTCAGTCTCTCCACGACCGGCTACGGCGACATCGCCCCGGTCAGCGACAGCGCCCGGCTGGTCAACGTCCTGGTCATCACCCCGCTGCGCGTCCTGTTCCTGATCATCCTGATCGGCACCACCCTGGAGGTGCTGGCCGAACGGACCCGCCAGCAGTTCCGCCTGGCCCGCTGGAGGTCCTCCTTGCGAGACCACACCGTCATCATCGGCTTCGGCACCAAGGGCCGCTCCGCGGCCGAGACCCTCATCTCGACCGGGGTCCCCCGGGAGCGGATCGTCATAATCGACCCGAGCCGCAAGGTCGTCGAGGCGGCGAACGCCGACGGCTACACCGGCGTCGTCGGCGACGCGACCCGCAGCGACGTCCTGCTGAAGGCCGAGGTACAGCGGGCGGCCCAGGTGGTCATCTCCACCCAGCGCGACGACACCGCGGTCCTGGTGACGCTCACCGCCCGCCAGCTCAACCGCAATCTGCGCATCGTCGCGGCGGTGCGCGAGGAGGAGAACGCGCCGCTGCTGCGGCAGTCCGGCGCCGACTCCGTGATCACCAGCGCCAGTGCCGCCGGACGTCTGCTCGGAATGTCCATGCTCAGCCCCAGCGCGGGCGCGGTCATGGAGGACCTGATCCACCAGGGCACGGGACTGAACCTCACCGAGCGCCCGGTCACCAAGGCCGAGGCCGGTCGCTCCCCGCGCGAGTGCAAGGACCTCGTGGTCTCCGTGGTGCGCGGCCACCGGGTGCTGGGCTACGACGATCCGGACGCGGCCGTTCTGCAGCTCACCGACCGCCTCGTCGTCATCCGCCGTGCCACCCCCTCCACCACCGTCATGCCCTCGGAGAACCCGCGGAGGTAGCTTCACCCCATGCACGCGATCACCATCACCGAACCCGGCGGCCCCGACGTCCTCGCCTGGACGGAGGTGGACGACCCCGTGCCCGGCGAGGGGGAGGTGCTGGTCGAGGTGGCGGCCGGCGCCGTCAACCGCGCCGACGTCCTCCAGCGGCAGGGCTTCTACGACCCGCCCCCGGGCGCCTCGCCCTACCCCGGGCTGGAGTGCGCGGGCCGGATCGCCGCGCTGGGGCCGGGCGTGGGCGGTTGGAAGGTCGGCGACGGGGTGTGCGCGCTGCTCGCCGGCGGCGGGTACGCGGAGAAGGTCGCCGTACCGCACGGCCAGCTCCTGCCGCTGCCCGACACCCCCGAAGGCCCGCTCGACCCGGTCACCGCCGCCGCCCTCCCGGAGGTGGTGTGCACGGTCTGGTCGAACGTCTTCATGCACGCCGGGCTGCGCCCCGGCGAGACCCTGCTCGTCCACGGCGGGGCCAGCGGCATCGGCACCATGGCGATCCAGCTCGCCAAGGCCGTCGGCGCGCGGGTCGCGGTCACCGCGGGCAGCCGGAGGAAGCTGGAGCGCTGCGCGGAGCTGGGCGCGGACGTCCTGATCGACTACCGCGAGCAGGACTTCGCCGAGGAGGTCCGGGCGGCCACCGGCGGACGCGGCGCGGACGTGATCCTCGACATCATCGGCGCCAAGTACCTGGAGCGGAACGTCAAGGCGCTCGCCCGCGGCGGCCGGATCGTCGTCATCGGCCTCCAGGGCGGCGTGAGGGGGGAGCTGAACCTGGGCGCGCTGCTCGCCAAGTGCGGTACGGTCTCGGCCACCTCGCTGCGCGGCCGTCCCCTGGAGGAGAAGGCGGAGATCGTCGCGGCGGTGCGCGAGCACGTCTGGCCGCTTGTCGCCGCCGGGCGGGTCCGCCCGGTCGTGGACCGCACGATGCCGATGAGTAATGCCTCCCGGGCTCACCGGGTACTCGAGGAGAGCGATCACGTGGGCAAGGTCGTCCTCACCGTCTGAGATGCCGGGTCCGCGCGTTCGTGTGACGCTTGTTACACCATTGGATGCCTGGTACGGGAGGGGGCGTAGCGGTGAGGGAAGCCGCGATCACCCTGCTGGCCTGCGTGATGGTGCTCGTCCCGGCACCCGTCGCCCTGGCCTCCCAGCAGTCCGCGGTCGTGATGGCCGTTCCCGGCGGTGCGAAGGACGGGGTGGAGCCCAGATCGGAGGACCGGGGCAAGCCCTCGTCCTCCCCCACCCCCTCCCCGGACGACCCGGAGGAGAGCGAGGACCCGGACGACCCGCGGGAGCCGGACGACCCGGAGGAGACCGAGCGCCCCCCGCGGCTCACCCTGCCGCCGTGGCCGCCGGGCGGCTCCTCCCCCGGTCCGGACCCGACGCCCACGCCCACGCCCACACCGGAGCCCACCTCCGGTGAGCCCTCCGGCGAACCGTCCGGCACGGCCCCCGGCGAGGACGGTGACAGGGGCCGCGGGCCCGGCGACGCCGGCTCCGCCGAGCCGCCGGGCACGCCGCGGCAGACCCCGCAGGGCCGGACCGAGCAGGTCAGCGACCGGCGGACCGGCGCGGGCGACCACTACGACGACTACGTGTACGACGACGGCCGGAGCGGCGAGGAGTACGCCCGGAGCCGTGCGACGCCCGCCACCGGCGGCCAGCTCCTCCCGGTGCTGCCGCTCGGTGCCGGGCTGACCTTCCTGGGCCTGGGCCTGGCCTCGCTCGCCCTGCGGCTGCGGCGCTGAGGCCGGCGCCGGTTTCCGACACCGGAAACCGGCGCCGGGACGAGCGGTGCCCACGGCGGTGCTCACGGCGGTGCCCCCGGGGGGATCGCCCGCCGGCCGTTCGGACGGGCATTGCAGAATGGGGGGTATGACTCAGCCGATGAACGAACGCTCGCAGGAGAGCCAGCACGTCCTGGTCGTCGGGCCGGACGGAATGGCCCTCGGCAGCACCGCCGCTCCCAAGGGCGGGGACGGCGGCTCCGACGACGAGCCGCGCGAGATCCCCGTGACGGAGATGGTCGAGCAGCCCGCGAAGGTCATGCGGATCGGCAGCATGATCAAGCAGCTCCTGGAGGAGGTCAAGTCGGCTCCCTTGGACGAGGCCAGCCGTGCCCGGCTCAAGGAGATCCACGCCAGCTCGGTCAAGGAGCTGGAGGACGGACTGGCACCCGAGCTGATCGAGGAGCTGGAGCGGATCTCGCTGCCGTTCACCGACGACGCGGTGCCCACCGACGCCGAGCTGCGGATCGCCCAGGCCCAGCTCGTGGGCTGGCTGGAGGGGCTGTTCCACGGCATCCAGACGGCGCTGTTCGCCCAGCAGATGGCGGCCCGCGCCCAGCTCGAGCAGATGCGCCGCGCGCTTCCGTCGGGCGTGCTGCCCGACGAGGAGGGCGACGGGCGCGGCGGCCAGATCCGCTCCGGCGGCCCGTACCTCTGAGCGGCCCCGGCCCTTACGCGCGAGGGGCCCGGCACGCGATCCGCGTGCCGGGCCCCTCGCGCGTGTCCGCCGCGGTCAGTCCGCCGGGTGGCCGGTGGAGACGGTCAGCGTGATCTTGTCCTTCTTGGGGTCGAAGCCCTCGTAGGCCTTCGGGGACTGCTTGAGGACGGTGTTCTTCCCGTACAGGTTCTCGTCCTCGTACTCGACGTCGTCCAGGATCCAGCCCGCCTCGCGGACGCACTCCTTCACCGAGTCCAGGTGCTTGAACGTCAGGTCGGGCATGTTCGTCTTGCCCTTGTCGAAGATGCTCTCCGACGCGTCCGTGCACTTGGCCGGGTCGATGGTCTTCGAGGTGTCCTCGTCCTTGAAGCCGCCGCCGTCGTCGTCACCGCCGCTGTCGTCGGTGTCCGTGCCGGTGTCGGTGCCGTCGGTCTCCTGACCGCCCGTACCGCCGCCCGAGTCGCCCCCGCCGGTGCCCGCGGGCTGCTCCGCGGTCTGGACGGGCCCCGGGGACTCGCCCGCCCGCGGGCTCTCCTCGCCGCCGCCGTTGAGCGACACCGCGATGATCACGGCGGCGACGACGATGATCGCCGCGATCGCCGACCCGACGAGCACCCCGGTGCTCCTCCCGCCGCCGGAGGGCTGGGGCGAGGGCGAGATGGTGTACGGCGGCGGGGTCGGCGCGCCGCCCTGGTGGCCGTACGGGCCCGGTGCCGGTGTGGAGTACCCCTGCTGGACCGCACCCGCGGCCCCGAAGCCGGCCGTCGGCGCGTAGTGCGGCTGGTACGGCTGCTGCATGCCGGGCGGCGGCGGGGTGCCCTGGGCGTCCACCGGCGGGAAGACCGACTGGGAGACGGCCGCGCCGCTGTTGGGGCCGGGGACGCCGCCGGCGATCAGCGGGGTGGTGTTCGAGGCGACCACCGAGTTGCGGACGCGCTCGCACTCCCGGCGCATCGACTCGGCGGTCGGGAACCGCTCGTTGGGGTTCTTCTTCAGCGCCCGCGCGACCAGCGCGTCCACGGCCGGGGGCAGCGACCGGTTGATCGACGACGGTACGGGCGGCTCCTCCTGGACGTGCGCGTACGCGATGGCCAGCGGCGAGTCCGCGTCGAAGGGGAGCCGCCCGGTGAGCAGCTCGAAGAGCATGATGCCCACCGAGTACAGGTCGGAGCGGGCGTCCACGCCGCGTCCCAGCGCCTGCTCGGGGGAGAGGTACTGCGGGGTGCCGACGACCATGCCCGTCTGCGTCATCGACGTGACGCCGGACTGCATGGCGCGGGCGATGCCGAAGTCCATGACCTTGACCGTGCCGCGCTTGTTCAGCATGACGTTGCCCGGCTTGATGTCCCGGTGCACCAGGCCCATCTCGTGGCTGGTCTCCAGCGCGGCGAGCACCTCGGAGACGATGGCCAGCGCCTTGTCGCTCGGCATCGCCCCGAGCCGGGCCACGTCCTCGTCGAGGACGGTGCGCAGCGGGTTGCCCTCGACGTACTCCATGACGATGTAGGGCACCAGCGCGCCGTCGATCTCGTCCTCGCCGGAGTCGAAGACCGAGACGATGTTGGTGTGCGCCAGCTTGGCGACCGCCTGCGCCTCGCGGCGGAAGCGCTCCCGGAAGGACTGCTCGCGGCCCAGCTCGGTGTGGAGGGTCTTGACCGCCACCTGGCGGTCGAGCACCGTGTCGTAGGCCAGGTGCACCGAGGCCATGCCGCCCTGGCCCAGCAGGTCGCGCAGCTGGTAACGCCCGCCGCCGACCGTACGGCCCCGGTACGCGGCCTGCGCGCCGTCGTCGCTCATCTGACTGCTTCCCCCTCGGCGCCGCAGGACTGCCGTCTCGGGCCTGCGCGTGTACGGTTGCTCTGCCGGTGCCCGTGGTGCCGCCGGCCGGCCTTCGAACGCCGGGCGGGACACCGGTCCACCCGTGGACCCCACCCGTGGACTTCCGGGCCAAGTCTGCCCCAGCGGTCGGACACGTCAAGGCGGTTGCCCGTTCCGTGACCCGATGCGCGCATACGCCTCACACGCGCTCGCGGAGCCGCCCGACATCGTAACTTGCCAGTTGGACGCCCGAGCGGGTTGGATGGTCCGTTGCTGCCCCCAGCGCTCTCGGTACCACCTCCCGCGCCGCTCTCTTCGCCTTCGCCGAGGGGCACGGCTCCCGGACCCTGTTAGCGTGCACAAGGAGCAGAGCGTACGGATCCGCGGCTCGCGGACCTGATCTACGGCGAGGACTGATGGCACAGACACAAGCCGCCGGAGGGCCTTCGGAGCCCGACGAGACTGCTGGTGGGGTGTCCGATTCGCCCGAGTCGTGGGGCAGCGGCGGTGTGGTGGGCGACGGACGCTACCGCCTCACGCGCCGGCTCGGCCGCGGCGGCATGGCGGAGGTGTTCGCCGCCGAGGACGTGCGCCTGGGCCGCACCGTCGCCGTCAAGCTGCTGCGCGCGGACCTCGCCGAGGACCCGATCTCCAAGGCCCGCTTCACGCGCGAGGCGCAGTCCGTCGCCGGCCTCAACCACCACGCGGTGGTGGCCGTCTACGACTCCGGCGAGGACGTGGTCGGCGGCAACACCGTGCCGTACATCGTCATGGAGCTGGTCGAGGGCCGTACCATCCGCGACCTCCTCCTCAACGCCGACGCGCCGCCGCCCGAGCAGGCGCTGATCATCATCTCCGGGGTGCTGGAGGCGCTCGCCTACAGCCACCAGCACGGCATCGTGCACCGCGACATCAAGCCCGCCAACGTCATCATCACCAACAACGGCGCCGTGAAGGTGATGGACTTCGGCATCGCCCGTGCGCTGCACGGCGCGTCCACCACCATGACCCAGACGGGCATGGTCATGGGCACCCCGCAGTACCTCTCCCCCGAGCAGGCGCTCGGCAAGACGGTGGACGCCCGCTCCGACCTGTACGCCACGGGCTGCATGCTCTACGAGCTGCTGGCGCTGCGTCCGCCGTTCACCGGGGAGACCCCGCTGTCGGTGGTCTACCAGCACGTCCAGGACGAGCCGGTGCAGCCCTCGCGGGTGAACGACTCGGTGCCGCCGGAGCTGGACGGCCTGGTGATGAGGGCGCTGGCCAAGGACCCGGACGACCGCTTCCAGACCGCCGAGGAGATGCGCGGCCTGGTGCAGTACGCGCTGCGCATGCTCCAGGAGCAGGGCGGCCACACCGGCGGCCTGTGGAACACCGGCGCGGTGGTCTCCACCGGCGCCACGCCCGCCATGGGCACCCCGGGCGCCTACCAGGGCGGCGACACCCCCGCCGCCACCGCCGCGGGCGGCTACCCCGACGACGCCGCGACCCGGGTCGGCCCGCCGCTGCTCATGGGCGCCCCCGGCGGCGGCTCGTACGACGGCGGCGGCTACGACACGGGCGGCTACGACGACGGGCGCCGGGGCGGCAGCGGCCTGAAGTACGGGCTGATCGCCTTCTTCTCCGTCCTCGCCATCGCCGCTGGCATCTTCCTGGCCGTCAACGGCAGCGGGGACGGCCAGGAGCAGAAGGGGCCGCAGAAGACCACCTCCACGCCCTCCCAGGAGGAGAGCTCGGCCGATCCCTCGCCCGAGGAGGAGGAGACGCGGGAGCCCGGCCAGGACGGCGACACCGAGCCCGGCGGCACGGGCGGCTGGCAGAACGGCGGCGGGAGTACCGGCTGGACCGGCGGCGGGGAGCCCAGTCCCGAGCCCTCGCCCAGCGGCGAGCCCAGCGAGCCCGGCGGCGGCACCGACGGCGGTACGACCAACGGCGGTACGACCAACGGCGGTACCGACACCGGGGGCACCGCCGAAGGCGGCACGGACACCGGCGGCACGGACACCGGCGGCACGGAGACCGGCGGCACGGCCGAAGGCGGTTCCGGCGGCGACACCGGCACCACCGGCGGCACCGACCCCGCCACCGGCGGCACCACCGCCGGCGACGGGGCGGCCACGGCAGGGGGAGCGCCGGGCGGGGCCGGCGGCACCGGCGGCTGACCCGGACGCGGGCCCGTCCCGCCTCCGCCCTCCGCCCTCCGCCCCGGATCCGTCCTGCCCCTGTCCCGCGTCCGCCCGTCCGCGCCGCCCCAATACCACCTCCGCGCCCCCGGTGCACAACGCGCCCGGGTGGTCGCTCTCGGTGACCTACGATTCCCGGCGTGCAGTCTCCCCACCTCCCCCGCGCCACCCTCGCCACGCTGGTGCGGCGCTTCGGCGCCGGGGAGCCGATCTCCTGCGAGCCGGTGGCCCAGGGGCTGCTGAACCGCGGCTACCGGCTGTCCACCACGCGGGGCCGGTTCTTCCTCAAGCACCACCTCGACGGGGATCCGCGCGATCCGGCCCGCATCGAGCACCAGCACCGCGTCACCGTCCGCCTCGGCGACCTCGGTGTCCCGGTCGTACCGCCCGTCGAGGACGCCTCCGGACGGACCGTCGCCGTGGTGGAGGACCGCTGCTACGCCCTCCACCCGTGGGTGGACGGCAGGCACCGGGACGGCGGGGAGCTGTCGTGCGGGCAGTCGCGCCGGCTGGGCGCGCTGCTGGGCCTGGTGCACGTACGGCTGGGCCAGGTCGCGCCCGTGCCCGCCGCCGAGTGCGCCGCCGAGCCCAGCGCCGATCCGGAGGTGACCTTCGGCCTCATCGACGAGCTGCTGGCCCGGGTGCGCGCCCGGGCCCGGCGAGACTGCTTCGACGAGCTGGCGGACCACCGGCTGCGCGAGCGCCGCACCCTGCTGGAGCGCCACGCCCACCGCCGTCCGCCCGCCGGGGCCGAGCCGGTCGCCGGGTGGGTGCACGGCGACTTCCACCCCCTCAACCTGCTCTACCGGGACCGGGCCCCCTGGGAGCCCGTCGCGATCGTGGACTGGGACCGGCTCGCCGTGCAGCCGCGCGCCGAGGAGGCCGTACGGGCCGCCGCCATCTTCTTCCTGCGGCCCGGCGGCACCCTGGACCTGGCCAAGATCCGGGCCTACGCCCGCGCCTACCGCGCCGCCACCGGGGCCGGGGCGGACGAGATGGCCGCGGCCGTCCACCGGGTGTGGTGGGAGCGGCTCAACGACTTCTGGATGCTGCGCTGGCGCTACCAGCTGCGCGACCGCCGCACCGACCCGCAGTTCCCGGCGGCCTCCGCGCTGGTGGTGTGGTGGACCGGCCGGTACGAGGCGGTGTGCGACGCCTTCTGCGCGTAGTTCCGCCCGTAGGCGGTGTATGCGCGGTACGCGGCTCCTGTGGGGCCGTACGCCCCTTCACCCTCCGTGTCCGTCTCACATACCGATCACGCGCCATCTCCGCGTCACTCTTCCACAGCTCTTCCCGTCACTTCGGTACCGGGATAACGTGCGCTTGTCCCAGGCGCTTGCGAGGCTGTGACCAGTGACGTTCCAGGCTTTTGCGATTTACTTGGAAACCCAAGCAAAATTGCAGGTCAGGGACCCTTCGCGCATGTGCGGAGGTACTGGGTAACGTGCTGACAGCGGGCCGTCGAACGGGACACCTGTCACCGCTCGGTTCCGTCCGCGCCGCACCTACCCCGTGGGCCGTACGGATCCGGGCGAGCCTCTCCCTGCCACCGGCGGGGAATCCCCAGGCTTCCCGGCGACCCCGGGAGCCGGACAGACGGAGGAGCACAAGTGACCGTGGAGAGCACTGCCGCGCGCAGCAAGCCGCGCCGCAGCAGCGGAAAGCGCACCACGACGAGCGGGGCGAGGAAGCGCTCGCAGTCGGCCGCGCGCCCCGAGCTCGTACAACTGCTGACGCCGGAGGGCGAGCGGGTCGAGCACCCGGACTACTCGCTGGACCTGACCCCCGACGAGTTGCGCGGTCTGTACCGCGACATGGTCCTCACCCGCCGGTTCGACGCCGAGGCCACCGCGCTGCAGCGCCAGGGCGAGCTGGGCCTGTGGGCGTCGCTGCTGGGCCAGGAGGCCGCGCAGATCGGCTCGGGCCGGGCGCTGCGGGACGACGACTACGTCTTCCCGACCTACCGGGAGCACGGTGTGGCCTGGTGCCGCGGGGTGGACCCGACCAACCTGCTGGGCATGTTCCGCGGTGTGAACAACGGCGGCTGGGATCCCAACAGCAACAACTTCCACCTCTACACCATCGTCATCGGCTCGCAGGCGCTGCACGCCACGGGCTACGCGATGGGCGTGGCCAAGGACGGCGCGGACAGCGCGGTGATCGCCTACTTCGGCGACGGCGCGTCCAGCCAGGGCGACGTCGCCGAGGCGTTCACCTTCTCCGCGGTCTACAACGCGCCGGTGGTGTTCTTCTGCCAGAACAACCAGTGGGCCATCTCCGAGCCCACCGAGCGCCAGTCGCGGGTGCCGATCTACCAGCGCGCCGCGGGCTTCGGCTTCCCCGGCGTCCGGGTGGATGGCAACGACGTGCTGGCGGTGCTGGCCGTGACCCGGGCCGCCCTGGAGCGCGCCCGCGCCGGCGAGGGCCCCACCCTGGTCGAGGCGTTCACCTACCGGATGGGCGCCCACACCACCTCCGACGACCCCACCCGCTACCGCAAGGACGCCGAGCGCGAGGAGTGGGAGGCCAAGGACCCGATCCTGCGGCTGCGCACCTACCTGGAGAAGGAGGGCCTGATCGACGCCGACTGGCTCGCCGGGCTCGACCAGGAGAGCGACGCGCTGGCGCTGCGGGTGCGCGAGGCCATCCGGACCATGCCGGATCCGGACACCATGGCCATCTTCGAGAACGTCTACGCCGACGGGCACGCGCTGGTGGACGAGGAGCGCGCCCAGTTCGCCGAGTACCTGGCGTCCTTCGCCGACGAGGAGGGCCGCTGAGATGGCCAACACCAAGATGCCCATGGCCAAGGCGCTCAACGAGTCGCTGCGCAAGGCCCTGGAGACCGACCCCAAGGTCCTGATCATGGGTGAGGACGTCGGCAAGCTCGGCGGCGTCTTCCGCATCACCGACGGCCTGCAGAAGGACTTCGGCGAGGACCGGGTCATCGACACCCCGCTGGCCGAGTCCGGCATCGTCGGCACCGCGATCGGCATGGCCCTGCGCGGTTACCGGCCGGTGGTGGAGATCCAGTTCGACGGGTTCGTCTTCCCCGCCTACGACCAGATCGTCACCCAGCTCGCGAAGATGCACGCCCGCGCGCTGGGCAAGGTCAAGCTGCCGGTCGTCGTCCGCATCCCCTACGGCGGCGGCATCGGCGCGGTGGAGCACCACAGCGAGTCGCCCGAGGCGCTGTTCGCGCACGTGGCGGGCCTGAAGTGCGTCTCGCCGTCCAACGCCTCGGACGCGTACTGGATGATGCAGCAGGCGATCGCCTGCGACGACCCGGTGATCTTCTTCGAGCCCAAGCGCCGCTACTGGGACAAGGGCGAGGTCGACACCGAGGCCATCCCCGGCCCGCTGCACAGGGCGGTCGTCGCACGCGAGGGCGCCGACCTGACGCTGGCGGCCTACGGGCCGATGGTGAAGACCTGCCTGGAGGCCGCCGCGGCGGCCGAGGAGGAGGGCAGGTCGCTGGAGGTGCTGGACCTGCGGTCGATGTCCCCGGTCGACTTCGACGCGATCCAGGCGTCGGTGGAGAAGACCCGCCGCCTGGTGGTCGTCCACGAGGCGCCGGTCTTCCTGGGCACGGGCTCGGAGATCGCCGCCCGGATCACCGAGCGGTGCTTCTACCACCTGGAGGCGCCGGTGCTGCGGGTGGGCGGGTTCCACGCGCCGTATCCGCCGGCCAGGCTGGAGGACGAGTACCTGCCGAACCTGGACCGGGTGCTCGATGCCGTCGACCGCGCGCTGGCGTACTGAGAGTAGGGGCTGAGGAGAGTCGTGACGATGACTGATACGGCTGCCGCCGGGGCCGCTGCCCAGCGCATCCGCGAGTTCAGGATGCCGGACGTGGGGGAGGGCCTGACCGAGGCCGAGATCCTCAAGTGGTACGTGGGGCCCGGTGACACGGTGACCGACGGCCAGGTGGTGTGCGAGGTGGAGACGGCCAAGGCGGCCGTCGAGCTGCCCATCCCGTACAACGGCGTGGTGCACGAGCTGCGCTTCGAAGAGGGCGTCACCGTGGACGTGGGCACCCCGATCATCACGGTGGACACCGACCCGTCGGCCGGGCCCGTCGGATCCGCCGGACCCGCCGGGACCGACGCGGCGCCGGCCGCCGCGCCCGCCGCCGAGGCGGCGCCCGCCGGGACCGCCCCGGCCGAGCCGGAGGCGGAGGAGGGCGCCAAGCGCCAGCCGGTGCTGGTGGGCTACGGCGTCGGCACCGCCTCGACCAAGCGGCGCCCGCGCAAGCAGCAGAACCACGTGCGGGACGCGCAGGCCGCCGTCCAGGCCGAGATGGACGCCACCACCACGCCCCCGGCCGCGGCGCCCGCCGTCCCGGAGGCCGAGCGCTCCCCGCAGCGCCCGCTGGCCAAGCCGCCGGTGCGCAAGCTCGCCAAGGACCTGGGCGTGGACCTGGCCGCGATCGTGCCGACCGGTCCGAACGGGATCATCACCCGCGAGGACGTCCACGCCGCCGCGGCCCCCGCGCCCTCGAACGAGGCCGCCGCCGCGCCCGCCGCGCCCGCCGCCCCCCAGGCGGCACCGGCCCGGACCGAGGCGGCGGCTCCGCCGGTGTGGAGCACCGGTGAGCGCGAGCGCCGGGTGCCGATCAAGGGTGTGCGCAGGGCGACCGCCCAGGCGGTGTCCTCCAGCGCCTTCACCGCGCCGCACGTCACGGAGTTCATCACCGTCGACGTGACCCGCACGATGAAGCTGGTGCAGGAACTCAAGCAGGACCCGGACATGGCCGGTCTGCGGGTCAACCCGCTGCTGCTGGTGGCCAGGGCCTTCCTGGTCGCCATCCGCCGCAACCCGGAGATCAACGCCGCCTGGGACGAGGCCAGCCAGGAGATCGTCCACAAGGACTACGTGAACCTGGGCATCGCCGCGGCCACCCCGCGCGGTCTGATCGTGCCGAACATCAAGGACGCGCACGCCAAGACCCTGCCGGAGCTGGCACGGGCGCTGGGCGAGCTGGTCGCCACCGCCAAGGAGGGGAAGACCCCTCCGGCGGACATGCAGGGCGGCACGGCCACGATCACCAACGTCGGCGTCTTCGGCGTCGACACCGGCACCCCGATCCTCAACCCCGGGGAGTCGGCGATCCTGGCCTTCGGAGCGGTCAAGCTCCAGCCGTGGGTCCACAAGGGCAAGGTCAAGCCGCGCCAGGTCACCACCCTGGGGCTCTCCTTCGACCACCGTCTGGTCGACGGCGAGCTGGGCTCCAAGGTGCTGGCCGACACCGCGGCCGTCCTGGAGCACCCCAAGCGCCTTATCACCTGGGCCTGATCACCCGGGCCTGATCACCCGGGCCCGAGCGGCCCGGCGGACCACGGCGGGGCCCGCCGCACGCACCGTGCGGCGGGCCCCGCCGCGTGTCCGGCCCCGTCCGGCCCCGTCCGTTCCTGTCCGGGCCGCCTGCGCCCCGCTCCGCCCCGTCCCGCATGGCGGACGGGGATGGGCACGCATACCTGTTGTATCTATGGTGTGTCCATGCCCTCCCAGTCCTCCGCGCCCCCCGCCGCCGAACGCGTCTACGCCCACGTCAAACAGGCCGTACTGGAGCGCCACTACGAGGGCGGCGACCTGCTCACCGAGGGCGAGCTGGCCGGGGCGGTCGGGGTCTCCCGCACCCCCGTGCGGGAGGCGCTGCTGCGCCTGGAGGCCGAGGGCCTGATCAGGCTCTACCCCAAGAAGGGCGCGCTCGTCCTGCCCGTCTCCGCCCAGGAGATCGGTGACGTCGTCGAGACCAGGCTGCTGGTCGAGGAGCACGCCGTGCGCAAGGTCGTCCCCGCGTCGCGCGACCTGCTGGACCGGCTCGGCGAACTCCTGGAGCAGCAGCGCCGCCAGGCCGGGACCGGCGACCTGGCGGCGGTGGCCGCCACCGACCGCCTCTTCCACGCCACCGTGGTCAGGGCGGCCGGCAACCAGATCCTGGAGCGTCTGTACGACCAGCTCCGCGACCGCCAGCTCCGTATGGGCGTCGCCGTGATGCACTCCCACCCCGACCGGATCGCCAAGAACATCACCGAGCACACGGAGATCCTGCGCGCGCTGGGCACGGGGGACGCGGAGGCCGCCGCCGAGGCGGTGCGCGGCCACGTCGGCTCCGTGCGGCACCTGCTGCGCGGTGAGGTCCGGTGAGCGGCGGGAACCTGCCCGGAACCCCGGTTTCCGGAGTGCGGCTCGGCGGCCCGCGGGCCGCCTTCGTGTGGGGGCTGGGCGTCGCCGTCTACTTCACCGCCATCACCTACCGCACCAGCCTGGGCGTCGCGGGCATCGACGCCGCCGACCGCTTCCACATCAACGCCTCGGCCCTGTCGACCTTCTCCATCCTCCAGCTCCTGGTCTACGCCGGGATGCAGATACCCGTCGGCCTGCTGGTGGACCGCTGGGGCACCAAGAAGGTCCTGACCCTGGGCATAGTGCTGTTCACCACCGGCCAGTTCGCCTTCGCGCTCTCCGGCTCGTACGTCATGGCGCTGGCCGCCCGCGCGCTGCTGGGCTGCGGCGACGCCATGACGTTCATCAGCGTGCTGCGGCTGGGCTCCAACTGGTTCCCGCCCCGCCGCGGTCCGCTGATCGCCCAGGTCGCGGCGCTGTTCGGGATGGCGGGCAACCTGCTGACCACACTGGTCCTGGCGCGCCTGCTGGCCGCCTTCGGCTGGACGCCGACCTTCGCGGGCAGCGCCGCGCTGGGCGTGCTGGTCCTGGTGCTCGTCCTGGTCTTCCTCAAGGACCGGCCCGAGGCCCCCGCCCCCTCCGCACCCGCACCCGCCGCCGCACCCGGGCCGGAGCCGGTGCGCGAACGCGGCTACGTACGCCGCCAGCTCGCCGAGGCGTGGCGCGAGCCGGGCACCCGGCTGGGCATGTGGGTGCACTTCACCACCCAGTTCCCCGGCATGGTCTTCCTGCTGCTGTGGGGGATGCCGTTCCTCGTCGAGGCGCAGGGCCGCACCCGCGCCGAGGCCGGCACCCTGCTGACCGTGGTGGTGCTCTCCAACATGGCCATCGGCCTGGTCTACGGCCAGGTCATCGCCCGGCACCACAGCGCACGGGCGCCGATCGCGCTGGGCACGGTGCTGGCCACGGCCGCCGTCTGGGCGATGGTGCTGTGCTGGCCGGGGCGGGCACCGCTGTGGGCGCTGGTCCTGATGTGCGTGGTGCTCGGCGCCTGCGGTCCGGGCTCGATGATCGGCTTCGACTTCGCCCGCCCCGCCAATCCGCCCGAGCGGCAGGGCACGGCGTCGGGCATCGTCAACATCGGCGGCTTCACGGCCTCCATGACCACCCTGCTGGCGGTGGGCGTCCTGCTGGACGCGACCGGCGACGAATACCGGATCGCGTTCGCCTCCGTCTTCGTCCTCCAGGCGCTGGGCACCGCCCAGATCCTCCGGCTGCGCGGCCGGGCGCACCGCCGCGAGCGCGAGCGGGTGGTGGCCAGCCGCGTCGAGGCGGTGCACGTGCCGGTGTGAGGACGTGCCGGTGTGAGGGCGCACCGGTCCGGGACCGCGGGGCGCGGGACCGCGGGGCGCGGGACCGCGGGGCCCGCGGTCCCGGACGCTCAGGGCGTGACGGCGAAGTGCGCGAGGATCGCGTCCGCGAGGGCCTGGTCGCCCTCGATCTTGAGGTTCCCGCGCACCGCCGCGGGCCGCACCCGCCCGCAGGCCAGCCGCAGATACGTCTCCCAGTCCGTCGCCAGCGTGACCGCCGGCCCCAGCGAGACGCTGCCGTCCACCGTGCCCCGGCCCTCGGCGTCCACGCGCACGGTCCGCATGAACTCCAGCGGCCCGCTCACATCGAGGACGACCGCCGAGTTCGGCGGCGCCCCGGCGTCCTTGGCGACCACCTTGGGCAGCCCCTCCAGCAGCACGTCCCGCGCGACGTGCGCGCCGGGGGAGTCCAGGTTGCCCGGCCTGCCCAGCGCCCGCCGCAGATCCTGCTCGTGCACCCACACGTCGAACGCCCGCAGCCGCAGCGCCCGTTCCAGCGTCATCTCCCGGCCGAGCGGAGTCATCACCATCGTCGACGGGTCGCGCTTCTCGTTCCGCAACTGGCGCGACCTGCGGATGATCGTGTACTCCAGCTCGCTGGTCATCTCCGGCGCGGTGTGGCAGCGCCGCACGTCCACCTGGACCTCGACGCGGCGGCTGACCTCGTCCTTCACATGGAACAGGTCCCGCGGCAGGGAGTGGATGGGACGGGGGTCGCCCAGCATCTCGCACTCCGACCCGATGACGTGGGAGACGATGTCGCGGACCGACCATCCGGGGCACTCGGTCGCGCGGTTCCACTCGCCCTCGACCAGCGGGGAGACCAGCTCGGATATCGCCTCGATGGAGTGGGCCCAGGCGTCGGCGTAGGGCTGAAGGCTAGGGTGGTCGGTCAACAGGACCCCTCGGATACGTGCTGAATACGTGTGGATGGTGTGGGTTCGCGGACTGGGTGCTCTCAAGTTACGCTGCGGGCGGGCAGCCTGACAGGCCTTTCGGGTGACGATCGTAGGCTGCTTTCGACCGGCTTTCGACCGGCGTTTGGCCCCCTCGAATCCATGGACGGTGGTACGGTGCGCGCCTCCCTCATCCAGATCGATGTGAACCCGGACGAAACGGTCGAAGCGCGCCGCGCGCGGGCCGCATCGCTCGTACGCGGGCAGGCGGGCTCGGACCTGGTCGTCCTGCCCGAGCTGTGGACGGTCGGGGCCTTCGCCTTCGACTCCTTCGAGACCGGCGCCGAGCCGCTGGACGGACCCACCGCGCGGGCCATGTCCGAGGCGGCCCGCGAGGCGCGCGTCTGGCTGCACGCCGGGTCCGTCGTGGAACGGGCCGAGCACGCCGGCGGCACGGCTCTGTACAACACCTCCCTGGTCTTCTCCCCCGACGGCGAGCGGGCCGCCGTGTACCGCAAGATCCACCGCTTCGGCTTCGACCGCGGCGAGGCGACCCTGATGTCCGCCGGCGCCGAGCCCGTCACCGTCGCCCTGCCCGGCATCACCCTGGGCCTGGCCACCTGCTACGACCTGCGCTTCCCCGAGCTGTTCCGCGCGCTGACCGACGCGGACGCCCGCGCGCTGGTGGTCCCGGCGGGCTGGCCCGCCCGCCGCGCCTCCCACTGGTCCCTGCTGGCCCGCGCCCGCGCCGTGGAGAACCAGGCGTACGTACTGGCCTGCGGCACCGCGGGCACCCACGCGGGCGTCCCCCAGGCGGGCCGCAGCGCGATCATCGACCCCTGGGGCGAGACGCTGGCCGAGGCGCCGGACGCCGAGGAGCGGGTGGTCACCGCCGAGCTGGATCCGGCGTACGTCGCCGAGGTCCGCGAGGACTTCCCCGTCCTGCGGGACCGGGTGCTGCGCTGAGCGCCCCCGCTCCGGGCATCCGCCCCCGCCGCTCCCGCCGTCCCGCCCCCGCGCGCGTCCCCGGGGATGCTGAGTAGCCGTACTCATGCGGACGCCGCCGGGCCGCGCCACCGTGGTGGCCATGACCACACCAGTCCAGCGGCCCACCACGGCCGCGTTCTTCGTGCAGGCCGTCGCCTCCTTCGCGCTCTCGCTGCTCGCCGTGGGCCTCGGTGTCGCCTACATGCCGATGGGGCCGTGGGAGCGCGGCTTCCTGGCGATCGGCGTCCTCTTCCTGGTCTCCTCCACCTTCACGCTGGCCAAGTGCGTGCGGGACCGGCAGGAGATGCAGGAGGTGACCACCCGCGTGGACAAGGCCCGGCTGGACAAACTGATCACCGAGCACGACCCGTTCGACCCCAAGAACCTGTGAGCCACGCCCCGCCCGGGCCACTGCCCGACCCCGTCTGCCCGATCCCGACTGCCCCACCCCGCCGCCCGGCCGCGCCGCCGCGGCGTGCCATGCTTCCGGGAGGCCGGTAGGCCGGTAGGCCGGGAGGGGCGCGAGTGGCACGGACGGCGGGGGCACGGCGGTGGCGGGGCGCGGACGCCACGGGCCGCACCGCCTGGTCACGGGGCCGCGTCCCCGCCGCGCTCGCCGTGCTCACGGCCGGGTTGACGGCGTTCCACTCGCTGGTGCCGGGCGCCGTACTCGGTCTGGGCAGTCTGCTGGAGGCCTTCCTGCCGTGGCTCGGTCTCGCCGTCCCAGTGCTGCTGGCCGCGGCGCTGGTACGCCGCTCGGCTCTCGCCCTGGTGGCACTGGCGCTGCCGTCGGCGGTCTGGCTCGCCCTCTTCCACGGTGCCCTGGCGCCCCGGGGCGGGGACACGGCCGGCACCGCCGCCCGTACCGCCCTCCTCACGGCCGTCCAGCACAACGCGAGCGACGAGAACCGCGACCCGGCCGCCACCGCGCGGGCCCTGGCCGCCGCCGGCCCCGACCTTGTCGCGCTGCAGGAGCTGACCCCCGCCGCCCTGCCCGCCTACGGCGATGCGCTGGCGCGGGAGTACCCCCACCACGTGGTGGTGGGGACCGTCGGCCTGTGGTCCAGGCACCCGCTGACCGGCACCCGCCCGCTGGACATCCGCCCCGCGGACCTCGGCCCCGACTGGAACCGCGGGCTGCGTACCGCCGTACGCAGCCCGCACGGCGACATCGCCGTGCACGTGGCCCATCTACCCTCGGTGCGCATCCGCGCGAGCGGCTTCGACACGAGGCGGCGGGACGAGAGCGCCGCTCTGCTGGGGGAGGCGCTGCGGGCGGAGGAACTGCCCCGCGTGATCGTGCTGGGCGACTTCAACGGCACTCTGGACGACCGCGGGCTCGCCCCCGTCCTGAACGGCGTGGACTCCACCGGCCGGGAGGCGGCGGACGGCTTCTCCTTCAGCTGGCCCACGACCTTCCCCGTCGCCCGGATCGACCACGTCATGGCCCGCGGCGCCGCCGTCACCCGCCTGTGGACCCTCCCCGCCACCGGCAGCGACCACCTCCCGGTCGCGGCCCGGATCGAACTCCTCCCGGAGCGCGTCCCCCCGGGCCGGGGGCGTGACCGGCGGGGGCGCTGACGGGCGGGAAGGGCCCCGTCCGGTGCCCGGAGGCGTCGTTGACAGGGACCGGAAGATGGGGCACCGTCAAAGCCCGTCAAGGTGGTCTCGACCACGGATTCGCCATGCACGGGGGGTGCTGAATGGGTCTGAGGCTCCTCGGCCCGGTCGATCTTGTGGTGGACGGTCGGTCGGTCGACCTCGGAGGCCCCAGGCAACGGGCCGTACTGGCCGTGCTCGGCCTCAACGCGAACCGCGTCGTCCCCGTCGAGCAGCTCATCGACGCCGTCTGGGACACCGCTCCCCCCTCCACGGCACGCGGGCAGATCCAGACCTGCATCTCCGCGCTGCGCAGGATCCTCGGCGACGCCGGACACCCCGGCGCCATCGCCACGCGCCAGCCGGGGTACATGCTGGTGATCGGCTCCGAGGAGCTCGACGTACTGCGCTTCTCCGCGCTGGTGGCCGAGGCCCGGTCGCACGCGGACGAGGGGGGTGAGGAGCGGGCGGCCGCGGTGCTGCGCGAGGCCCTGGCCCTCTGGCGGGGGACCGCGCTCGCCGGCGTCCCCAGCGGGATGGTGCGGCGCGAGGCCACTGTCCTGGAGGACCGGCGGCTGGCCGCCGTCGAGGAACTCGTGCGGCTCGACCTCGCGTTGGGCAGGCACGAGGAGATCTGTCATGAATTACGCGCATTGGTGGCGGAGCACCCTTTACGTGAACGGCTCCACTGCTTCCTGATGCTGGCGCTGTACCGCGCGGGCCGCCAGGCCGAGGCGCTGGAGGCGGGGCGCCTGGCACGCGCCGTGATGGTGGAGGAGATAGGTGTCGAGCCCAGCCAGGAGCTCCAGGAGCTGACCCGGGCGATCCTGAACCGCGATCCGTCGCTCGACCTGCCCGCGGACCTCCGCCCGCCCCCGCCCCGTTCCTCCGGTTCCGGCGCACGTGAACAGCGCTCCACCGAGCCGCGTGCGGGAGGGAACGCGCTCGTGCCCCAGCAGCTTCCGCCCAGCGTCGCCGACTTCACCGGGCGCGAGGACCTCCTGGAGGAGATCAAGCGGCTGCTGACGGAGGGCGGGGAGGAGGGAGGGGCGCGCTGGAGCGTGCCGATCGTCGCGATCTCCGGTAAGGGCGGAGTGGGGAAGTCCAGCCTCGCGGTGCGGGCCGCACACGAACTGAGCGCCCGTTTCCCCGACGGCCAGCTCTACGCGGACATGCGCACCCCCGGCGGCGAGGACCGCACCGCCCGCCTCCTGGCCCGCTTCCTGCGCGCGCTGGGCGTTCCGGGCACCGCGGTGCCGGAGGACACGGACGAGCGCGTCGAGCTCTTCCGCAGCAAGCTGTCGGGCAGACGGCTGCTGCTGGTGCTCGACGACGCCACCTCGGAGGAGCAGGTGCGGCCCCTGCTGCCCGGCAGTCCCACGTGCGCGGTGATCGTCACCAGTCGCAAGCGTCTGGGCGGCCTGACCGGCGCCCACCGGCTCGACATCGATGTTTTCGACACCGACAAGTCCATCGAGCTCCTCACCAGGATCGTCGGCGAGGACCGTGTGGAGGCCGAGCGCGAGGCGGCCGTGGAGCTGGTGACGTCCTGCGGCGGCCTGCCGCTGGCGCTGCGGATCGCCGGGGCGCGGCTGGCCTCGCGGCCCCACTGGCAGATGGAGGGCCTGGTGCGGCGGCTGCGCGACGAGGCGCGCAGGCTGGACGAACTGGCCCACCACGGGCTGGAGTTGAGGTCCAACATGGAGCTGGCCTACCGCGGCCTCGGCGAGTCCGCGGCCCGGCTGTTCCGGCGTCTGTCGATGGTCAGGGTCCTCGACTTCCCGGACTGGACCGCGGCGGCGCTGCTGGACGTCTCGCCGGCCGAGGGCAGGGAGCTCCTGGACACGCTGGTGGACGCGCAGCTTCTGGACGTCGTGGTGTACCCGGGGTCCCGTTCGCCCCGCTACCGCTTCCACGACCTCATCCGGATCTACGCCAAAGAACGGCTGTCGGCGGAGGAGGACGGGCACGAGCGCGCGGCGGCCCTGTCCCGCCTGCTGGGCGGCTGGCTGGCCCTGGCGGAGGAGGCGCACCGCAGCGAGTACGGCGGGGACTACACGATCCTGCACGGCAGCGCTCCGCGCTGGCGCCCGGCGGGGGGCTGGGACCCGGACGGCATGGCCGATCCGGCGTACTGGTGGGAGGCCGAGCGGCGTGCCCTGACGGCCGCCGTGCGGCAGGCGGCGCAGGCCGGGCTGGACGAGCTGTGCTGGGACCTGGCGCTGACCGCGGTCACCCTGTTCGAGGCGAAGGGCTACTTCGACGACTGGCGCGAGTGCGCCACGGTCGCCAGGGAGGCCGCCGAGCGGGCCGGCAACCGCACGGGCACGGCGGCGATGCTGTACTCGTTGGGGACCCTGCACATGTTCCAGACCCAGATGGCCGAGGCGCGGTACTGCTTCGAGGCCGCGCTCGCCGCCTTCCGGGCGGAGGGCGACGCGCACGGCTGCGCCCTGGTGCTGCGCAACGCCGCGCACGTCGACGGCCTGTACGGCGACATCCCCAGGATGCTCGACAGGTACGACGAGTCGCTGCGGACGATGCGCGCCGTGGGCGACCGCGTGGGGGAGGCGCACATCCTGCGCAGCCTGGCCAAGTTCCACCTGGGCGAGGGGGACCCGCAGACCGCGGGCGAGCTGCTGGACGAGGCCCTGGCCATCTGCCGGGAGGTGTCGTGCCCGAGGATGGAGGTGCAGGTCGTGCACCGCTTCGCCGAGGTCTACATGGCCACCGGCCGGATCGATCTCGCCCGCCAGGCGCTGCACCGGGTGCTTCGCATGGTCCGCGACACCGGTGACCGCATCGGGGAGGTCCACGTGGTCTACGGCCTGGGGCTGCTGCGGCACCGGGAGGGCCGGCTGGACACCGCCGAGACCACCCTCGCGCACGCCCTCGGGCTGGCCCGCCGGGTGGGGGAGCAGCTCATCGAGGCGAAGGCGCTGTACGCGCTCGGCGAGATCGCGCTGGCGCGGGGAGGCGAGGCGAGCGCCGCCCGCCATCTGCGGGCGGCCCACGAGATCTTCGGGAAGCTGGGCTCGGTGCTGTGGCAGGCGAAGGCCCTCGTGCTGCTGTCGGAGGTCCGTGCCGGACAGGACTCCGCCCGGGGCGATCTGGAGCGTGCCGTACGGCTGCTGTCGTCGGTCGACTCGCGCGAGTCCGCGAAGCTGCTGGCGGAGCTCCGGGCCGCCCACCCCGATCTGCCGGCGGGGGAGCTGCTCGGCTCGGGCGCGGAGGTCGGCGGCCCCGCCTCCGTGTGAGCCGGGCCGGTGCGGGCACGCGCGGCGCGTGCCCGCACCGGCCCGGGGATCACCAGTGGGTGTCCTCCGTGCAGCCGCCCGGGAGCGGGTTCCCCAGGGTGTCCGAGGGGCAGCCGTGCACCGATCCCCCGGCCGCCGCCGTCTGCGGACCTGCCTGGGACGCCGTTCCTGCTGCGGTCGGCCCGAGGACGGCCGTGAGCGCGACGAGGAGCGTGGCGGTGAAACGGCCTCTGGCGGACATGTTTTTCCCTCCATGGTGCCGGTCGGTGGTGGTGCGGTTCGGTGATAAGAGTGGAGCGCAGGATTCCATCGAATCGCCATCCCCTTGCTCCCGGCGGGCACTCAGCGCACCGGGAGCGGATCGACAGAGCATCGGGAGCCCTGCTCCCCATTGTCGTGTGCACGATCTCCGGATGCGAGGAGGCCACGACTGATGGACAGCCGCTTTCTCAGGTTGGACACGGAGGACCTGTGCGCCCTCGTCCCCGATTTCGACTCCGCGCAGGCGGCCGCCGAGGAACTGCTGGCGCACCCGGACGGCGGCCCCGGGCGGCACGCCGGACCCGGCGGGCGATTACTGGAACTGCGCGGTGACACGGCGGTGTTACGGGACCCCGGCGGCGGCGACCTGTGCGCGCTGCCGGCATCGGGCCTGTACGCCTGCCGGGTCGCGGCCCTGACCGCGCTGGCGGCGAACCAGCTCCTGGACCCCGGGGTGGTGACCGCCTCGCTGATCGGCTCGGGCACCGCCGGGCGCATACAGCTGCTGGTGATCGCGCGCAGCGTGCCGGACGTCAGCCATGTCGCCGTCCACTCGCCGGGAGGCCCGCACGCCTCACCGGTCGACAGCGGGATCGCCGGCGTCCTGGAGGCGACGGGCATCGGGCTGACCGTCGCGGCGAGCCCGGAGGAGGCCACGTTCGGCGCCAGCCTGGTCGTCGTCACCGAGCCGGTGGTGAGCAGGCCGTGCCTGGGGCATCTGGCCCCGGGGTCCGTGCTGGTCAACGCCACCGGCCGCAGTCTGAGGGAAGAGACGACGGGCTGTGTCAGCGCCGTCTACGTCGATGATCTCGGCCTGCTGGACGCGGCCGGGCGCGTTCCCGTTCCGGCGGGAGGCCGCCTCGGGGTCGAGGCCGACCTGCGGCAGGTCTTCACGGGCGAACACCCCGGCCGCGCCTGTGCCGACCACGTCCTGCTGGTGGAGCTCCTGAGCGGCGCCGCCCCGGAGACGAGGCTGGACGTGGTGCTGGCGGAACGGATCCACCGGGCCGCGCTGTGCCACGGCCTCGGCGCCCTCTCGCCCGGCTGACGGCCGCGGCGCCCCGCTCCTCCCGTGTGTTCCACCCGGGCGCGGACGCGTCCCACGGCCGCGCCCCATCCCCCCAACCGCTCCGTCGTGAGGACACGCGTATGTCGAACACTCCGCTCCGGGCACCGGCCGGCCGTGACACGGTCCGAGGTGACCTGCTGCGCCTGCGGGACCTGTACGAGGAGAGCATCGCCGCGCAGGCGTCCGCCGCCCGCCCGCCGGCGGAGCGCGTGGCCGGCCGGCGCCGTACCCACCGGCACCGCGGCATCGCCCTGGACGACCGGGCCGTGTCCGTGCGGTCGGACGTGCTGGCCGTCCTCACCTCCTGGGCGGGGATGGTCGCCGACGAACGGGCGGTGCCGGCGCCCCCGGACGCGCGGGTGCCGTCGCTGGTGGGGTTCCTGGAGGCGAACCTGGACTGGCTGCTCGGGCACCCCGCCGGAGCCGACTTCGCCGGGGAGACGGCGGAGTTGAACGCGGCCCTGTGCGCGGTCCTGGACCGCGAGGTGGTCCCGCGGGACCGCGAGGTGGGGACGTGTGCGGTGCCCGGCTGCGGGCGGGTGGTGCGCGCGACGGCCGCCGGCCGCCGGCCCGATGTGCGCTGCGAGGCCGGGCACATGTGGCAGGCCCGGCACTGGCTCCTGCTGGGACGACCGCCTGTCGCCGCGTCCGCGAGCGGCGCGCCGTGACGTCCGTGACGCCCGGGGGATCCGGGAGGCCGCGGTGCACGGTGCCCACGGAGCTGGCCGCGCTCGCGGCCGGCGTGTCCCGGTCCACCGTGCGCAAGTGGGCCAGCCGCGGAAAACTGACCAGATACGGCCGCCCGGGACGCGCGGAGTACGACCTGGAGGAAATCCGGGAGATCCTGGAGGGAAATCGCTGAGGCGGCTCGGATAGCACCCCGCGAAAAGGATCCGGCATGGGTTGTTTCCCGGCACGGATTCCTTGGGCATGCCCGGATAATCGCCAGAGAATTGGACTGGAGAATATTTGGAACGTTGTTGACGGACGCCCGGGCCAGGTGTCACGCTTTTCCCACGGCACACCTGTGCCCCGGGGGCCTCGAACGCCCGGGAGTTTGGCGGCGCTTTTCCCGGATCCCCTCGCCCCCGGCTTCTCCGCCCGGAGCGACGTCCCTTCCCGCTCCCGGCCCCGCGTCCGCACCGTCCGGTGCCGGCGATCGCTACACCTCCCTGAACGGCGGGTTTCCTTCCCGCACCGGCCGTGAACCGCCCCCCCACGGCCACGGCACCCGCCCGGCTCCGCGAAAACCACGAGAGGAGAACCGTGTCCACAGAAGGTGAGATAAAGCGGTTCGTCATCAGCAACTTCATCCCCGATGTCCCCGCCGACCAGCTCTCCTCCGATCTCGATCTGCTGGAGAACGGAGTGGTGGACAGCCTCGGTCTGCTGCGCCTCATCACCTGGGTCGGTGACGAGTACGGGATTCCGGTCGCCGACCTCGATATCGCGCCGCACCAGTTCAGCTCGGTCGAAGCCATTGCGGATTTCGTCCGGAGTGCGCGCGTCGGATGACTCGGCGCGGCGGTCCGTCGCGTCCGGAACCATGAAGAGGAGAAGAAGGATGATTGTCCGCGGGAAAGAAGAGGTCGAGGGCGTCGACTGGGGCAACGGCCTGAGCTACCGGTTCCTCGTCGAGAAGGACCGGATGGGCTTCACGGTGGCCCACACCGTCGTGAAGGCCGGCTCGAAGTCGCCCCTGCACTACAGGAGGCACCTGGAGGCCTGCTACTGCATCGCCGGCCACGGCCAGGTGGTCACCGAGGACGGCACGGTCCACGAGATCGGGCCCGGGACCCTCTACGCGCTCGACGAGCACGACAAGCACTACCTGATCGCCGCGCCCGACCGGGACCTGGAACTGGTCAGCGTCTTCAACCCGCCGCTGCGGGGCGACGAGCGGCACAACTTCGACGCCGCCGAGTACTCCCACTACTGATCCGGTGACGGACCCGCCCCCGGCAGGCACGGGGGCGCCGTGAGGCGGGCCGGTGCGCCCGATCCCTCCCCGGGCGCACCGGCCACCCACCGCAACAGCCATCCACCGCAACAGCCACCAGCGCTTCCCATCCCAGGGCCCGACGGAGGGCCGGAGCAAGGAGGTAAGGACCGATGTCCGCACACGACCGGACCGAACTGTTCTCGATATCGGACGAGGTGGCCGACGCGGTGGCGTCGGGACTGCCGGTGGTCGCGATGGAGTCCTCGGGCGTGGCCCACGGCCTGCCGTACCCGATGAACCTGGAGACCGCGCTCGACATGCACAAGGCCATCCGGGCGGGCGGCGCGGTACCCGCCCGGATCGGCCTCTTCGGCGGGCGGTTCGTGATCGGCATGTCCGACGCGATGGTGGAGCGGTTCGCCACCACGCCGGACCTGCCCAAGGTCAGCACCCGGGACATCGGCCCCGTCCTCGCCTCCAAGGGGCCCGGAGGCACGACCGTCTCCGCCGCACTGGTGGCCGCCGCCCGGGCGGGCATCGAGGTCTTCGCGGTCGCCGGCATCGGCGGGGTGCACTTCGGCGCCCAGCACAGCTTCGACGTGTCGGCGGACCTGATCGAGTTCACCCGGCACCGGGTCGTCACCGTGTGCGCGGGGGCGAAGACCGTGCTGGACCCGGCGCTGACGCTGGAGTACCTGGAGACCCAGGGCGTCCCGGTGGTCGGCTACCGCTGCGACGACTTCCCCGCCTACTACTGCGTCTCCAGCGGACGGCCCAACCCGCGCCGCACGGACGACATGGAGGAGCTCGCGGCCTCCGTCCGCCTGCACTGGGAGGCCGGCAACCGCGGCGGGTTCCTCGTCACCCACCCGATCGCCGAGCAGGACGCGCTGCCCTCGGAGCGCATCTACGCACTGATCCGGGAGAAGCAGGCCGAGGCCGAGCGCGAGGGCGTCAGCGGCCCGGCGATGACACCGCGCATCCTGAGCGCGGTCTCGGCCGCGACCCAGGGCCGCACCGCCGAGGCGAACCGCTCCGTGCTGCTGTCCACCAGCGCGCTCGCGGCCGAGGTGGCCGTCGCCATGAGCCGGTACGGCGCGCCGGTGGGTGCCGCGTGAGCGGCCCGTACCGAGCGGTGCTCTTCGACGTCGACGGCACCCTGGTGGACACCCCCGGCGGCATGACGAAGGTGCTGGACGCGGTGGTGCGCGAGACGGGCCGGGAGGTGGACCGGGAGCGGCTGCGCGCCACGGTCGGCCGCCCCCTGGCGGCCTCGTTCGCCACCCTCCTCGGGCTTCCCGAGGAGCACGCGGAGGTGGCGCACGCCGTGGAGCGCGCCCGGCGGCTGTTCACCGAGACGGTCATCCCGGCCGCGGCCGACCTGGTCTTCCCGGAAGTGCCGCCGATGCTCGCCGAACTGCGCGAGCGCGGCCTGCCGCTGGCCGTCGTCACCAGCAAGATCCGGCGCAGCGCGGTCGAACTGCTGGAGGCCGCCGGGCTGCTGGACTCGTTCGACACCCTCTCGTGCCACGGCATGGCCCCCAGGGGCAAACCCGCCCCGGACCTCGCGCTGCTCGCCTGCGGCGAGCTGGGCGTGGCCGCCGGACACTGCCTCGTCGTCGGCGACGCGGTGGACGACATGCGCATGGCACGCGGCGCGGGCATGGCGGCCCTCGGCGTCGGGTTCGGCGTCGCCACCCCCCGCGAACTGCTGGACGCCGGCGCGCTGTCGGTGTCCGGCTCGGTCGGCGAGCTGCGCGCGGCGCTCTCGGCCGCCACCGCGCCCGCCCCCCTTCCACTCGGCTCCGACCAGGGATGATCCACATGACTTCACCGGGTACCACCGGCGCCGCGGCATCCCGCGGCGCCACCCGCGCCGCACTGGCGATCCTCGCCGTGGCGCAGTTCCTGCTCGCCCTCGACTACTCCATCGTCTACATCGCGCTGCCCAGTGTCGGTGACGAGTTCGGCCTGACCGAGAGCTCGGTCCAGTGGGTCGTCAGCGGCTACGCGGTGTTCTTCGCCGGGTTCCTCATCGTCGGCGGACGGGCGTCGGACCGCTTCGGCCCCCGGAACCTCTACGTCGCCGCGATGCTGCTGTTCGGCGTCGCCTCGCTGGCCGGGGGGCTGGCCTCGGACACCGCCGTCCTGCTGATCGCCCGCGGAGCCCAGGGCATCGCCGCGGCCATGCTCCAGCCGGCCGTCATCGCCCTGATCAACACCTCGTTCGAGGCGGGCCCGGCGCGCAACCGGGCGCTGTCGGTCTGGGGGACCGTCGGCGCCTCCGGCCTGGCGGCCGGTGTGATGGCGGGCGGTCTGCTGACCACCGTCTCCTGGCGCTGGGTCTTCCTGATCAACCTGCCCATCGCGGTGCTGTGCGTCCTGGGCGCGCCCCGGCTGCTGCCGAAGTCGACGGCGGTGCCCCGCCGCGGCACCACCCTCAACGTGCCCAACGGGGTGCTGTGCACCGGCACGGTCCTCACCGCGGCCCTCGGGCTCACCCAGGCGTCCGGCCAGGGCTGGTCCCACTGGAGCACGCTCGCCGGACTCGGGACGGCCGCCGTCCTGCTGGCCGTGTTCGTGGTGCGGGAGCGGGCCAGCCGGCGGCCGCTGGTGGACCCGGCGATCCGGCGCACCCGGTCCCTGCTGGTGGGCTGCGGCTCGACCGCGCTCTACATGGCCAGCGTCGGGAACATGTTCTTCGTGGTGACGCTGCTGCTGCAGGAGCTGCGCGGCTACGGCCCGCTCTCCGCGGGGCTGGCGTTCCTCCCGATGGCCGTGGCCATCACCGTGGCGAACTCGGTGGCGGCGCGTCTGGTCGACGCGCTGGGAGTGCGGCTGACCCTCACCCTGGCCTTCCTCGCCGACGCCGCCGGTCTGCTGCTGATCGCGGTCCAGGTGGGCGGGGACGGCTATGTGACGCACCTGCTGCCCGGTCTGCTGGTCACCGGCTTCGCGCACGGCGTCACGTACGTGGTGATGTTCATCGCGGGCACGGCCGACGTGGAGGACCGCAACCAGGGCGTGGCGGGCGCGATGATGACGACCGCCCAGTACATGAGCGGTGCGCTCGGCATCGCCGTCCTGGTCCTGGTGCTCGGGACCGATCCCGGGCAGGACGACTTCGGCCGGGCGTTCGTCGCCACGGCGGTGGCCGCCCTCCTCGGCGCCGCGCTGGCGTGGTTCGGCCTGGCGCGCACCTCCGCGGCCCGGACCGGGCGGGACGCCGCCGAGGAGGCGGACGCGGTCGCCGCCTCCCCCGAGGGAGGGAGGCTGTCATGAGGCGGCACTCCTGGGTGGCGCAGCTCGGGGTCCTGGTGATCCACAACGACCCCGTGGTCGAGGCCGAGCTGTGGGCCATGGCGCCGGACGGCGTCACCGTCCACGCGGCCCGGTTCGAGAGCCCGACCAGCAGCGGCGCCGAGTACACCGGCACCCCCTGGAAGGAGATGGTGGAGTCGCCGGACGTCCGGCGGGGGCTGGGCCAGCTCGGCCGGATGGACCTGTCCGCGATCTGCCTGTGCTTCGGCTCCGCCAGCTTCTTCGGCGGCCCGGAGTTCGACGAGGGCTTCACCGCCGCGGCCCGCGAGCTGGCGGGCGGCACCGAGGTCTACACGGCCGGCCAGGCGATCCTGGGCGCCCTCGCCGCCACCGGCGTGGAACGGCCCCTTGTCGTGGTGCCGCCGTGGTTCACCGCGCCGACCTTCGCCGCCGCGCGCGGCTACCTGGAGGCGGCCGGCAGGGGCGCCGCGGACCTGCTCCAGTACCAGCTCGACGAGGAGTGGCGGGAGGTCCGCCGCCACCAGATCTTCGACCGCGGGGGCCGCTGGGAGGTGCGCCCCGACGAGGTGTGCCGCCAGGTCGCCGGGGGGTTCCCCAAGGACGCCGACGGCGTGCTGATACCGGGCAGCGGGTTCCGCTCCTTCGAGGCCGTCGAGCCGCTGGAGGACGAGCTGGGCGTACCGGTGGTGACCTCCAACCAGGCGTGCCTGTGGAAGCTGCTCGACCTGACCGGGCTGGACGCCGCCGTGCCGGGGGGCGGCCGGCTCCTGGGCCGCCGGCCGGCCGCCGCGGTGTGAGCCGGCGTGTGAGCCGGCGTCCCGCACCCCCGGCCGAGCCCGCCCGGACGGCCCGCCCCGCCGGTCCGTCCGGGCCGCTCCGCCACGCCCGTCCGACGTGAAGGGAAGACCCCATGCCGTCCCGATCGTTCGTGGAACTCTTCGCCGAACAGGCGCGGACCCGGCCGGACGCCCCGGCCCTGTCCTGGCACGGCCGCGTACTGCGGTACGCGGAGCTGGCCGCGTGGGCCGACGCCGCCCACGCGGAGCTGGTGTCCCTGCGGATCGCCGACGGCGCGCCGGTGTGCGTGCCCGCGCGGAAGTCACCGGAGACCGTCGCGCTCCTCATCGCCTGCTTCCGGGCCGGACGGCGGGTCCTGCTGCCGTCCGCCGGCCTGGGCGCGCAGGCACTCGCCTCCCTGTGCGCGCAGGCGGGCTGCACACACGTCCTGAGCGCCGGCGAGGCCGGTCCGGGAGGCCCTCCCGCCGTCGTGTCGCGCCCGTCCGGCGCCGCGCCGGACGGCGGTGTGGACCTTCCGCCCGGCGCCGGCCTGCTGCTGACCACCTCCGGTTCGACCGGCACGCCCAAGACGGTGGTGCTCGACTCCCAGGGCGCCGACCGCTTCATGTCCTGGGCGGCGGGCCGCTTCGGCATCGGCCCCGGAACACGGGTGCTCAACTACGCCCCGCTCAACTTCGACCTCTGCCTGCTGGACGTGTGGGCCACGCTCGCGGCGGGCGGCTGCGCCGAACTCGTCGACCCCGACCACGGGGTGGACGGGGTGCGCCTGGCCGACCTGTGCGTCTCCCGCACGCCGCACGTGCTCCAGGCGGTGCCGCTGTTCTTCCGGCTCGTCACCGAGGTGGCGGCCGTGCGCGGCCTGGTCTTCCCCGAGGCGAGGGACGTACTGCTCACCGGGGACGCAGCCCCGCCCGGCCTGCTGGAGCGGATCGCCGCGACGTTCCCGGGCGCCCGGCTGTGGAACGTCTACGGCTGCACCGAGACCAACGACAGCTTCCTGCACCGCATCACCCCCGAGGAGATCGGTTCGGGCGCGGCGGTGCCGATCGGCGGGCCCATCGACGGCGTCGGCGCGCGCATCGTGGACGCCGAGGGCCGGACGGTGACCGGCGCGGGCTCCGGGGAGCTGGTGGTGGCGACCCCCTTCCAGGCGCACGGCTACCTCGGCCGGACGCCTGACGGGGAGCGGTGGCGCGACGGCTGGTTCCGCACCGGCGACCTGGTGCGCCGCGACGAGCGGGGGCTGGTGTTCCTGACCGGCCGGGGCGACCACCAGGTGAAGGTCCGCGGGGTGCGCACCAACCTCGCCGAGGTGGAGAGGGTCGTCATGGACCACCCCCAGGTCGGCGAGGCGGCCGTGCTGGCGGTGCCGGACGCCGCCGGGGACAACGTCCTGCACGCCGTGGTGCGCCGCGCGCCCGGCTCGGGGCTGAACAGCCTCGGGCTGCGCGTCCACTGCGCGGCCGCGCTGCCCAGGACCGCGATCCCCGCGGTCTTCGAGATCACGGACGAGCCGCTGCCCGTGACCTCCACCGGAAAGGTGGACCGCAACGCGCTGCGCCGGGCCCGGAGTCCTGAACCGGCCCCGGAACCGGCCCCGGGGGCGGCCGCCACCGCGTGAGCGCGGGACCGCCCCGCCGGCGCCGCCCGGCCGGCACCACGGAGCCGGCGCACCGACGGAACCGACGGAACCGACGAAGGAGATGCGGAGTGACAGCGTGGAACGATGAGCAGCGCGAGTTGCGCGCGGCGGCCGAGCGGCTGGGCCCGGTGCTCGGCGAGGGGCACGTCGAGCGGGACGCCGGCGGCGAGTTCTCCGCCGGCGCGTGGAAACTGCTGCGGGAGACGGGCCTGCTGGGGCTGCCCTTCGGCACGGAGTGGGGCGGTCTCGGCCAGTCCCTGCCCACCACGATGTACGTGCTGGAAGGGCTGGGGAACGCCTGCCGGGACGGCGGCCTGAGCTTCTCCGCCTCGACGCACATGGTGAGCACTGGCATCCCGCTCCAGCGATTCGGCTCGGAGGAACTGAAGCGGCGCTTCCTGCCGCGCGTCTGCGACGGCTCGCTGATCGGCGCCCACGCCATCACCGAGCCGGAGGGCGGATCGGACGTCATGTCGATGCGCACCACGGCGGTGCGCGACGGCGACGAGTACGTACTGAACGGCGGCAAGGCGTTCGTGACCAACGGCCCGGTGGCCGACGTGTTCGTCGTCTACGCCCGCACCGGGCGGAAGGGCAGCCCGGCGGCGCTCACCGCGTTCCTGGTGGAACGCGGCACACCGGGCCTGTCGGTGGGCCGCCCCATCGCCAAGATGGGGCTGCGCACCTCCCCGCTGAGCGAGCTGTTCCTCGACGACTGCCGGGTCCCCGCGGCCAACGTCGTGGGGTCCCCCGGCGCCGGGTTCCTGATCCTGGACCACGTGATGAAGTGGGAGATCCTGTGCTCCTTCGTCATCAACCTCGGCGAGATGCAGCACCGGCTGGAGCGCTGTGTGGAGTACGCCCGCACGCGCACCCAGTTCGGGCAGCCGATCGGCTCCTACCAGTCGGTCGCCAACAAGATCGTCGAGATGAAGATGGCCGTCGAGACGTCCCGCAAGTGGCTCTACGACACGGCGCACAAGCTCCACTCCGGCAAGAACGCCACCGTCGACATCGCCATCAGCAAGCTGGTGGTCAGCGAGAGCAACGTCAGCACCGCGCTCGCCGCCGTCCAGATCTTCGGCGGCTACGGCTACACGGCCGAGTACGGCCTGGAGAAGGACCTGCGCAACGCGGTCGCCGGAACCATCTACTCCGGTACCTCCGAGATCCAGCGCCAGCGCATCGCGACCATGATCGGACTGTGAGGAGACATCGCCATGACCGCACCGACCGCCGGTGACCGCCTGCTGCGGGCCACCGAGTTCCTCGACCACGACAGCGACGCCGTACAGGACCTCGTCCACCGGGTGCTGCCGGACGGCGGCAGGGGGATGAGCGACATCGAGCGTGCCCGCGCCCTCTACTACGAGGTACGCGACGGCATCCACTACGAGGTCTACGGGGCCGACCTCTCCCGCGAAGGCCTGAAGGCCAGCTCCGTCATCGAACGCGGAATGGGCTTCTGCGTCCACAAGTCCATCGTGTACGCGGCGGCCATGCGGGCGGTCGGCGTACCCAGCCGCCTCTACTACGGCGACGTCCGCAACCATCTGGCCTCCCCGAAGCTGGAGGAGCTGATGGGCGGCCGGGTCTTCACCTTCCACAGCCTCACCACCCTCCTGCTGGACGGGAAGTGGGTGAAGGTGACGCCCGTGTTCAACGCGCTGCTGTGCCGCCTCTACAAGATCAAGCCGCTGGAGTTCGACGGCCGCGGCGACAGCATGTACCACCCCTACGACGAGGAGGGGCGCAGGCACATGGAGTTCATCCGCTCGCACGGCGAGTTCGACGACTTCCCCTACGACCTGGTCGTGGGCGGCATACGCCGGGCGCACCCGCGCCTGTTCGAGAGCCGTGACACCACGGCCAGGGGCTCGCTCGTCGCCGACGCCACCGGCCAGGACGTCCCCGCCTGAGCGCGGCGGACCCGGAACCCCGAAGAGGCGGCACGATGACCCCGACCCCCGTGTCCCCGAAGCGCCGCAGGGACCGCCGCACGCTGCTCACCTGGTCCGCCGTCGTCGCGGTCTCGGTGGCGCTGGCCCTGGCCGCGTCCTGGATCTACACCCGCGACGACTACTGGAGCCGGCGGTGGACGGTCGACCTGACCGTCTACCTGGCCAGCGGCGAGACCGTCCGCGAGGGCGCCTCCCTCTACGACCTCGTCATCATCTCCCCCCTGTACGGGGAGATGCCCTACCTGTACCCGCCCCTGACCGCACTGCTCTTCTTCGTCCCCCTGTCCTTCCTGCCCGTGGGCGCCGCCTCCCTGGTCTGGAACAGCGCCTCGCTGGTGGCCCTCGGCGCCGTGGTGTGGCTGTCGCTGGGCATCGCCGGCGTGCGCGACGACCGGACCCGGTCGGTGCTGACCGTCGTCGGCCTCGTCCTCGCGGCCTGCCTGCTCCCCGTACGGATCCAGCTCATAGCGGGCCAGATCAACATGTTCCTGCTGCTGCTCGTGCTGCTGGACTTCAGCCGCCGCTCCGACCGCCTGCGGGGGGTGGGCATCGGCATCGCGGCGGGACTGAAGATCACCCCGCTGATCTTCATCGTCTACCTCCTCGTCACCCGGCGCTGGGCCGCCGCCCGCAACGCGCTGGCCGCCTTCCTGGTCACCGTGGCCGTCGGCTTCCTGGTCCTGCCGGGGGACGCGGCACGGTACTGGGGCGGCCTGGTGTTCCACTCCTCCCGCGCGGGCGGCGTCTTCGACACCCCCAACCAGTCCCTGGCAGGCGCGATGGCGCGGGCGCTGTCCAGCGAGCAGTTCGCGAGCTGGTGGCTGCTGGTCATGGCGGTGGTCGGGCTGTGGGGGACGGCCGTGGCGCTCTTCGCGTTCCGCCGCGGCTCCGACCTCCTGGGGTTCTCGGCGATCGCGGTCACCGGCCTGCTGGTCTCGCCCGTGAGCTGGGAGCACCACTGGGTCTACGTGATCCCGCTGCTCGTCTGGCTGGCCGTCCGGGTCCACCGGACCCGTTCCCTGCCGCTGGCCGCGGTCACGGCGGTACTGGTGGCCGTCTTCACCGTCCGGGTCTTCATGCTCGTGGGCATCCAGGAGTCCCCGCCGGCCCCGATGGCCCTGGCGGCGTGGGAGCAGGCGGTGGCCGCGGCGTACCCGCTCACCGGTCTCGCGCTGCTCGCCCTCGGGCCCCTGTGGATCAGGAGGAACCTGCCGGACGCGGACGGCGCCGCGCCCCCCGCATCCTCCACGTCCTCCGCGGACGGCACCGGGCGCGGCCGCACCCCGGAGGGGGCCGGGAAGGGCGGGGACACCGTCCACGAGCGTGCCGGAGCCGGCACCACCTGACAGAGCGGGCACGGAGCCGGGCACCGATCCCGCGCTCCTCCGCGGAGGCGACGGAAGGGCGGGGGCCGGACGGCCCCCGCCCTTCCGGCTTCGACGCGGCAGACCCGCACGTCCACCGCACCCACACGAGGAGTCATGGTGAACACGTCCCACGGCACCGCCGCCGCCGGAGCCGCCGGCCGGCCGGCCACCGCGTCCGGGCCCGCCCCCTCCCGGCCCACCCCCTCCGAGTCCGTCCCCTCCCGGCCCGCCCCCTCCGAGTCCGTCCCCTCCCAGCCCGTCGTCTCCGAGTCCGCCTCCCCCGAGCCGGCCGCCTTACGGACGGGGCCGTTCCAGAGCTCCGTCCGCTTCCCCCGCGCCGCCCGGGGCACCGCCACCGTCGAGATCGTCGTCCCGGTGTACAACGAGGAGCGGGCCCTGCCCGGCTGCCTGCGCACCCTGCACGCACGGCTCCGCGACGAGCTGCCCTACCCGTGGCGCATCACCGTCGCGGACAACGCCAGCACCGACCGCACCCTGGAGGTGGCCCGCGAACTGGCCGCCGAGCTGCCGGGCGTGGGGGTGGTCCACCTCGACCGCAAGGGGAAGGGGGTGGCGCTGCGCACCGTCTGGGGCGCCAGCGACGCGGACATCGTCGCGTACATGGACGTGGACCTGTCGACCGGCCTGGACGGTCTGCTGCCCCTCATAGCCCCGCTGGCCAACGGCCACTCCGACCTGGCGATCGGCAGCAGGCTGGCCCCGGGCGCCCGCACCCTGCGCGGGCTGCGCCGCGAGTTCGTCTCCCGCTCGTACAACGCCCTCATACGCCTCACCCACGGTGTCCGGTTCAGCGACGGCCAGTGCGGCTTCAAGGCGGCCCGGACCGAGGTGCTGCGGCCGCTGCTGGAGCTGACCCGGGACGACGGCTTCTTCTTCGACACCGAGCTGCTGCTGCTGGCCGACCACAACGGCCTGCGGGTGCACGAGGTGCCGGTCGACTGGGTCGAGGACCTCGACACCCGGGTCGACCTGGTGGGCACCGCGGTCAAGGACCTGCGGGGCCTGTGGCGCGTGGCACGGATGAAGTCCGCGGGGGACGCGGTCGCGGAGCTGCCGCCCCGCCCCGGACCGGTGGCCGAGCACCCCGACGCGGTGGTCGCGGACCGGGGCGGCCGCGGCGCCCTGACCTGGGAGCTGAGCTGCTTCATCGCCATCGGGATCGCCTCGACGGTCGGGCACGCCCTGCTCTACTGGCTGCTGCGGACCTGGTGGCCGCCGCTGGTGGCCAATCTGGTGGCGCAGACGGTACTCACCCTCGCCAACACCGAGGCGAACCGGCGGCTGACCTTCCGCGGGTCCGCCACGGGCCCGGTCCGCGCCCACGTCGGCGCCGGGCTGCTCTTCGTGTTCGGCTATCTGCTGACGGGGGCCGCGGTCCTGGGCTACCGGCAGATCGCGGACGACCCCACCCCCGCCGCGGAGGCCCTGGTGCTGGCCGCCGCGTACGTCACGGTCACCGTGGTGCGGTTCCTGGTGCTGCGGCTGGCCGTGTTCGCCCGCCGGACACCGAAGGCCGCCGGGCCGCCGAGCTGAGGCGCCCGCGGGCCGCGGCCGCGCCGGGACTCCGGTACGGCCGCGGCCCGCGGGGGGCGGACGGAGACGGCCGGGAAGGACGTACGCGCGAGTGGTCTAGACAACCGGTCGGCGCGGGTCTACGGTGCGCTAGGTCTAGACCAATGCCCGTCGGTCTGGCACCGTCCAGTCACACCTCGTCGCATGTCCGGAAAGCTCGCGGACCCCCCACCCCAGGAGCACACCATGCGAAGGAAGACCACCACCGTCCCGGCCGCCGCCCCCCTGGCCCTGCTGGACGGAGGCCGCGACCACGTCATCGGACTCTTCCGCGTCGTCGTCGGCTTCCTCTTCGCCTGCCACGGCGCGGCCACCCTCTTCGACGTGCTCGGCGGCCCGCACGGCGGCCGCGTCCCGGACGCCGGCCAGTGGCCCTCCTGGTGGGCCGCGGTCATCCAGCTCGCCGGCGGCCTCCTGGTGGCGGCCGGCCTCGGGACCCGGACCGCGGCCGTGGTCTGCTCCGGCTCGATGGCCTACGCGTACTTCGTCGTGCACCAGCCCGAGGGCCTGTTCCCCATCGAGAACGGCGGCGAGCCCTCCGCGCTGTTCTGCTGGGCCTTCCTGCTGATAGCCGCCCTCGGCCCCGGCCGCTGGTCGCTGGACGCCCTCCGTACGGGCACCCGCGGGAACGGGAAGCCGCACGACGCCCTGACGCCCTGACGCCCCGGCGTCCCTGGGCCCGCCGGTCATCAGGCACGATGGACGGATGGCAAAGCGAGCGCGTGTCCGTGCCCCGGAACTGGTGGGCAAGGGCGGATGGATCAACACGGGTGGCAAGGACCTGACCCTGGCGGATCTCCGGGGTCGTGTCCTGATCCTCGACTTCTGGACCTTCTGCTGCATCAACTGCCTGCACGTCATCGACGAGCTGCGCGAGCTGGAGGAGAGGCACCGGGACACCGTGGTGGTCGTCGGCGTCCACTCGCCCAAGTTCGTCCACGAGGCCGAGCACCGGGCCGTCGTCGACGCCGTCGAGCGATACGAGGTCCACCACCCCGTCCTGGACGACCCCGAGCTGGCGACCTGGAAGCAGTACGCGGTGCGCGCCTGGCCCACCCTCGTCGTCATCGACCCCGAGGGGTACGTCGTCGCCCAGCACGCGGGCGAGGGCCACGTCCACGCCATCGAGAAGCTGGTGGCGGAGCTGGAGGCCGAGCACGAGGCCAAGGGCACCCTGCGGCGCGGCGACGGCCCCTACGTGCCGCCGGAGCCGGAGCCGACCGATCTGCGCTTCCCCGGCAAGGCGCTCGTCCTGCCCTCGGGCAACCTGCTGGTCACCGACACCACCCGGCACCGGCTGGTGGAGCTGGAGCCGGACGGCGAGACGGTGGTGCGGCGGATCGGCGACGGGGAGCGCGGGCTGGCGGACGGGCCGGGGGAGAGGGCCCGCTTCAACGAGCCGCAGGGCCTGGCGCTGCTGCCGGACGGCCGGGTGGCCGTCGCCGACACCGTCAACCACGCGCTGCGGGCGTGGGACCCGGACGGCGGCGAGGTCACCACGCTCGCCGGCACGGGCCGCCAGTGGTGGCAGGGCTCGCCCGTCTCCGGCCCGGCGCGCGAGGTGGACCTGTCCTCGCCGTGGGACGTCGCCTGGTGGGAGGGGCGGCTGTGGATCGCGATGGCGGGTGTCCACCAGCTCTGGACGTACGACCCCGCGGCGGGCAGGGTCTCGGTCGCGGCGGGCACCACCAACGAGGGCCTGGTGGACGGTCCGGCGGACCAGGCGTGGTTCGCGCAGCCGTCCGGGCTCGCGGCGGCCGGGGACCGGCTGTGGATCGCCGACTCCGAGACCTCGGCACTGCGCTGGATCGAGCGCGACGGCGGCGACGGCGGCGGTGACGGCGGCGGTGACGGCGGAGGCACGGGCTTCACCGTGCGCACGGCGGTCGGCACCGGCCTGTTCGACTTCGGCCACCGCGACGGAGCGGCCGGCCAGGCCCTGCTCCAGCATCCGCTGGGCGTCACCGCGCTGCCCGACGGCTCGGTGGCGGTCTGCGACACCTACAACCACGCCCTGCGCCGCTACGACCCGGCCGCCGGCGAGGTCACCACGCTCGCCACGGATCTGCGCGAGCCGTCGGACGCCGTCCTGGTGGAGGACGACATCGTGGTAGTGGAGTCCGCCCGCCACCGGCTGACCCGGCTGCGACTGCCCGAGGAGGCGGTGCGGGTGGAGTCCGTCGCCCACCGCACCCGGCGCGAGGCGACCGAGGTGGCGCCGGGCACGCTCCGGCTGGACGTGGTCTTCCAGGCCCCGCCCGGCCAGAAGCTGGACACGCGCTACGGTCCCGCCACCCGGCTGCTGGTCGGCTCCACGCCGCCGGAGCTGCTGGCGGACGGCGCGGGCCAGGGCACCGGCCTGAGCCGGGAGCTGGTGCTCGCCGACGGCGTCGCCGAGGGCGTGCTGCACGTCTCGGCGATGGCCGCCTCCTGCGACGACGACCCGGCGACGGAGTACCCGGCCTGCCACGTCCACCAGCAGGACTGGGGGGTGCCCGTACGCGTCACGGCCGACGGCGTCTCCCGGCTGCCGCTGGTGCTGGCGGGGCTGGACGGCGAGTAGCGCCCGGCCGTGGGCCGTCCCCGGAGAGGGGCGGCGCGGAAGGCGCCCGGCGGGAGGACCCCGCCGGGCGCCTGATCCGCGCGCCGGCTTCCCGGCCACGGGGAATAATGCCTGGTACCTGTGATCTTCCGCGGAGTAGGGTCCCCGCCGGAGACCGGGCGTCTTCCGCGCCGCCCCTCGACCAGGACCAGGACTCCGCGCCCGGGAGTGCGGTGCCCGCCGCGCACGGCCGCGTCCCCGCGGCGGAGCAGTGCGGGGGCGGCGACCCGCTCCCCGGCCGCGCGCACAGCCGACGCCGCGGAGACCGGAAAGCGAGCAGCCACATGCAGGCGAGCACCCATGCGCGACCGACGTTCGTACTGGTGCACGGAGCCTTCGCGAACTCCTTCTCCTTCGCGCCGCTCCAGGCCGAACTCGCCCTCCTCGGGCACCGTTCGGCCGCCGTCGACCTCCCGGGCCACGGGTTCGCGGCGACCTACACCCGCGCCTACCAGGCGCCGCAGGACCTCGAAGGGCTCGCCACCGCGCCCGGTTCGATCAAGGGGGTCACGCTGGCCGACAACGCCGCGCACCTGATCGGGGTCCTGGAACGGGCCAGGCGGAACGGCTCGGTGATCCTCGTGGCCCACAGCCGCGGCGGCGTCACGGCCACGGCCGCGGCCAACGCGCGGCCGGACCTGATCGACCGCATCGTCTACGTCTCGGCCTGGTGCCCGGTCGCCCTCGACGTGGGCGACTACTACGCCGAACCGGAGATGGCCGGGATCGACGCCGCCTCACTGGCCCTGGCGATGGCCGGGAACCCCGCCGAACTCGGTCTGCTCCGCGTCAACTTCCGCACCGCGGACCCGGACGCCCTCGCGGCGTTCAAGGCGGCGTTCCTCGCCGACGGCACCGACGAGGAGCTCCTGGCCTTCCTGAGCACCTTCCAGCCCGACGAGAACCTGGACGCCGGCACCTCCGCCGACCGGGCGCGGGCCGCGACCTGGGGGCGGATCCCGAAGACCTTCGTACGCCTGGCCGACGACGCGAGCATGCCGCCGGCCATGCAGGACCGGCTGATCCGCGAGGGCGACGAGCTGACGCCGGACAACCCCTACGACGTCCGCACGCTCGAAGGCAGCCATCTGAAGTGGCTGGTCGACCCGGCGCCGGCGGCCCGGGTCCTGGACGAGATCGCCGAGCTCACGGTCCGGGCCGCCGGCTGAGCGTCCGGACCTCGCGCGCTTCGGCCCATGGCGGAGACGTGGCGCGGCCCGGTCCGGCGACGCCGGACCGGGCCGCACGGACGCCTCCCCGCCGGCGCCGCGTCAGGCGCGCCACTCGTGGCGGTGCGTCTCCTCGACGACCGGGGCCGCGGGGCTCGGCGGCTGCACACGGCGGCGCTTGAAGATGCTCACGTACGACGCCAGCCCGATGAAACCGACGGCCATGAGGATCAGGCCGATCACATCGAGGTTGACCCCGGAGATCTCCCAGCTCACCCCGAAGGTCAGGATCGCGCCCACCGCGATCAGTACGATGGTCAGTGCCATGCCCATGAAAAACCGCCTCCGTCCGGCTGGTTGAGGGCTCGTTCAACCAACCGGGTACCCCTGGGCGGGACTTGCATTCGGGACACCGCGCGTGCCCCTCCCCGTGGTCCGTCCCGTCCGTCCCGCCCGGGCGCCTCCGGCGGGCCGCCGGAGAACGCCGCGAGCGGGGACGGCCGACCGCTCCCGTCAGCCCTCCAGAAAGGCCGTCAGGGCGTTCGCCAGCAGGAACGGGTCGTCGGCGCCGCACAGTTCGCGGGCGGAGTGCATCGACAGGATCGCCACGCCGATGTCCACGGTGGCGATGCCGTGCCGCGCGGCGGTGATGGGGCCGATCGTCGTGCCGCAGGGGACGGCGTTGTTGGAGACGAACGACTGCCACGGCACCCCGGCCCGCTCGCAGGCGGCGGCGAAGACGGCGCGGCCGGTGCCGTCGGTGGCGTAGCGCTGGTTGACGTTGACCTTGAGGATCGGGCCGCCGTTGGGCATCGGGTGGTGGCCCGGCTCGTGGCGCTCGGGGTAGTTGGGGTGCACGGCGTGGCCGGTGTCGGAGGAGAGGCAGACGGTGCCCGCGTACGCCCGCGCCCGGTCCTCGGGGCCTCCGCCGCGCGCGAGGACGGAGCGCTCCAGCACGTTGCCCAGCAGCGGGCCGTCGGCGCCGGTGTCGGACTGGCTGCCGTTCTCCTCGTGGTCGAAGGCGGCCAGCACCGGGACGTACGGCAGGTCCCCCGCCTCGGCGGCCGCGATCAGGGCGGCGGTCCCGGCGTGGACGGACAGCAGGTTGTCCATGCGCGGCCCGGCGAGCAGTTCGCGGTCGCGGCCCAGGTAGGCGGGCGGCTCGACGCTGTGGACCATCAGGTCCCAGCCGGCGATGTCGGCGGCGTCCAGGCCGGCCTCGGCGGCGAGGAAGTCCACCAGATCGCCCTCGCGGGGCTCGCCCAGGCCCCAGATCGGCGTCATGTGGCGCTGGCGGTCCAGCTTCAGGCCCTCGTTGGCCTGCCGGTCGAGGTGGATGGCGAGCTGGGGGACGCGCAGCAGCGGGCGGTCGGCGTTCACCAGGCGGGTGGAGCCGTCGCGCAGGGCCAGCCGTCCGGCCAGGCCCAGATCGCGGTCGAGCCAGGTGTTGAGCAGGGTGCCGCCGTAGATCTCGACGGCGATCTGCCGCCAGCCGGCCGCGCCGGTGTCCGGCACGGGCTTGACGCGCAGGTTCGGGGAGTCGGTGTGGGCGCCGACGATCCGGAAGGGGGTGGCGGGCGCGGCGCCCTCGGGCACGTACCAGGCGATGATCGCGCCGCCGCGCAGCACGTACCTGCCGCCGACGCCGCCGTCCCAGGCGTCGGTCTCGGCCAGCCGCCGGAAGCCCGCCTTCTCCAGCCGCTCGGCGGCGGTCGCGACCGCGTGGTACGGGGTGGGCGAGGCCGTGAGGAAGGAGGCCAGGTCGTCGGTGTGGCCACGGTCGAAGCGGCGGGAAGTGCTCATGCGCCCCAGCATACGAACGGCGGGGGTCCCGCTCCCCCCTGACCTGGGAACGGAACCCCCGCCCGCCCGGCGTCCGCCCGCCCCCGAGGGCGGGCGGACGCCGGGTGCCGTGCGGAGCGGCGGGCCGGCCGGATCCCCGGCCGGCCCGCCGCTCACAGGTCCGGCCGGGACTCGCTCAGAAGGCGGCCTCGTCCAGCTCCATCACCGACAGGTCGGTGGCCTCGGCGATCTGACGCTCGACGCCGACGCCCGGCAGGATGTTCGCGGCGAAGAACTTCGCGGCGGCGATCTTGCCCTCGTAGAACGCCTTGTCCTTGGCGGAGGCGCCCGGCAGCTTGTCGGCGGCCACGGCGGCGCCCTTGAGGAGCAGGTAGCCGACGACGACGTCGCCGGAGGCCATCAGCAGGCGGGTGGTGTTCAGGCCGACCTTGTAGATGGACTTGACGTCCTTCTCGGTGGCGGCCAGGTCGGTCAGCATGGTGCCGACGATGGCCTCCAGGTCGCCCGCGGCCTTGGCGAGCTGGTCGCGGGCGCCGGCCAGGTCCTCGCCGCCGGCGGCCTCGGCCAGGAACTTCTTGATCTCCTCCGACAGGGCGGTCAGCGCCTGGCCCTGGTCGCGGACGATCTTGCGGAAGAAGTAGTCCTGGCCCTGGATCGCGGTGGTGCCCTCGTAGAGGGTGTCGATCTTGGCGTCCCGGATGTACTGCTCGACCGGGTACTCCTGCAGGTAGCCGGAGCCGCCGAAGGTCTGCAGCGACTGGGCGAGCTGCTCGTAGGACTTCTCCGAGCCGTAGCCCTTGACGATCGGCAGCAGCAGGTCGTTCAGGCGCTTGGCGGCGGAGGCGTCCTCGCCGGCGGCCTCCTTGGCCAGGACCTCGTCCTGGACGGCGGCGGTGTAGAGCACCAGCGAGCGCATGCCCTCGGCGTACGCCTTCTGCGTCATCAGCGAGCGGCGCACGTCGGGGTGGTGGGTGATGGTGACGCGCGGGGCGGTCTTGTCCGTGAACTGGGCCAGGTCGGCGCCCTGGACGCGCTCCTTGGCGTACTCCAGCGCGTTGAGGTAGCCGGTGGACAGGGTGGCGATGGCCTTCGTGCCGACCATCATCCGCGCGAACTCGATGATCTTGAACATCTGGCGGATGCCGTCGTGCTTCTCGCCCATCAGCCAGCCCTTGGCCGGGTGGTTGGCGCCGAAGGTCATCTCGCAGGTGTTGGAGGCCTTCAGGCCCATCTTGTGCTCGACGTTGGTGGCGTAGACGCCGTTGCGCTCGCCGAGCTCGCCGGTCTCCCAGTCGAAGTCGTACTTGGGCACGATGAACAGCGACAGGCCCTTGGTGCCCGGGCCGTGGCCCTCGGGGCGGGCGAGGACGAAGTGCACGATGTTCTCGGACATGTCGTGCTCACCGGAGGTGATGAAGCGCTTGACGCCCTCGATGTGCCAGGAGCCGTCCTCCTGCCTGATCGCCTTGGTGCGGCCGGCGCCCACGTCCGAGCCCGCGTCGGGCTCGGTGAGGACCATGGTGGAGCCCCACTGCTTCTCGGCCATGAGCTTGGCTATGTTCTTCTGCTCCTCGGTGCCCTCCTCGTGGAGGACGCCGGCGAAGGCCGGGCCGGACGCGTACATCCACACGGCCGGGTTGGAGCCGAGGATGGTCTCGGCGAAGGCCCACAGCAGGGAGCGCGGGACGGTGGTGCCGCCGATCTCCTCCGGGATGCCCAGCCGCCACCACTCGGCGTCCATGTACGCCTGGTAGCTCTTCTTGAAGGACTCGGGGACCGGCGCGGTGTTGGTCTCGGGGTCGAACACCGGCGGGTTGCGGTCGGCGTCCTCGTAGGAGGCGGCCAGCTCGTTCTCCGACAGGCGGGCGACCTCCGCCAGCACGCTCTTGGCGGTCTCGACGTCCATCTCCGCGAACGGGCCGGTGCCGTACACCGTGTCGCGGCCGAGTACCTCGAAGAGGTTGAACTCGATGTCGCGGAGATTCGACTTGTAGTGCCCCATGGCGACGGCTCCGTAGTGGATAGGGGGAGGAGACTCCTCCCTACGCGTACCAGAAAGTAGCTCTCATCATGCTACCCGCCGGTAATAAGAAGCAACCCGATCCGCGCGACTGTGACGGAACTCCCCGGAGCGCGCCTTGGCGTCCGGCCGTCCCGCCCGGCCCGGCGGGGCCCCGGCCGTCCCCGGCCGTCCCCGGCCGGGAACCGCCCACCGGGGACGGGAAGGGGGCTCGGAATCGATACGCTTGCGCCCATGTACGGCTACGACCAGACCGGAAATGCGGGGCACGCGGGGCAGCACGCCGGTCACGGCGGCCACGCCGGCCATCCGGGACACACCGGCCATCCCGGGCACGGCGCGCACGCCGGGCAGCACGCCGGACAGCACTACGGGCACCAGCCGCCGCCGCAGGCCGGCTACGGCCAGCAGCAGCCGCTCTACCCGGAGCCGTCGCCGCCGTCGCTGGCCGAGGCCGTACGGGCCTTCACCACCGGGGCGATGACCCCCGAGGACTTCCAGGCGGTCTTCGCCACGTCGAAGGTGTACTGCCCGCGCGGCGACACCCCGGGCTTCCTGGCGCTGCACAACACCCAGCAGCCGGTGATCCCGATGTTCACCACGCTCAAGGAGCTGCGCGCCTACGCGGGCAAGGAGTCGAAGTACTTCGTGATCACCGGTGCGGAGGTGCTCGACCTGCTGCCGTCGGGCTACGGCTTCGTGCTGGACATGGAGGGCGACCACCGGATCGTCTTCGACGCCAAGGCGGTCGAGGAGATGGTCGACTTCGCGATGCGCCGGATGTACGGCTGATCCGTCCGCGGCGCGTCCGGACGCGGCCGGGCACCGTGCCCGGGTGCCGCACGCCGCCGCCGTGCCCGGGCGCTCCGGAGCGCGGGGTGCCGCCGGGGCTGCCGGTTGCCACCGGTTGCCGCCGGGGGCGCGCGGGGAGTGGAAGGCCGCACCGCCCGCACCGTGCGGCCCTGGCATTCTGTTGAATATTGAAATACCCTGGTCCTCCCAGGCTTCCCGAGGAGGTCCAGATGCCGGCGATCACCGCTGACAACCCGCTCGTACTCCCCCGCGTCACCGCTCCCGCGGACGCCCGTCCGCGCCGCGTCCTGCACGTGGCCACGGCCCCCTCCGGCTTCGAGGGCGAGGGCTTCCCGGTGCGCCGGGCGTTCGCCGGGATCGACTACAGGTACCTGGACCCGTTCATCATGATGGACCAGATGGGCGAGGTGGACTACGAGGCCGGCGAGCCCAAGGGGACCCCCTGGCACCCGCACCGGGGCTTCGAGACCGTCACCTACATCATCGACGGCACCTTCATCCACCGGGACTCCCACGGCGGCGGCGGCACCATCGCCGACGGCGACACCCAGTGGATGACCGCGGGCTCCGGCCTCCTGCACATCGAGACCCCGCCCGAGGAGCTGGTCGTCTCCGGCGGCCTCTTCCACGGCCTGCAGCTGTGGGTCAACCTGCCGGCCAGGGACAAGATGACCGATCCCCGGTACCAGGACATCCGGGGCGGCAGCGTCAGGCTGCTGACGTCGGGCGACGGCGGTGCGCTCCTGCGCGTCATCGCGGGGGAGCTGGACGGCCACGAGGGCCCGGGCGTCACGCACACGCCGATCACGATGATCCACGCATCGGTCAGCCCCGGCGCCGAGATCACGCTCCCCTGGCGGCCGGACTTCAACGCCCTCGCCTACGGACTCGCGGGCCAGGGCTTCGCGGGCGCGGAGAGGCGGCCCTTCGGCATGGGCCAGTCGGTCGTTTTCGGCGACGGCGGCACGCTCACCGTCCGCGCCGCCGAGGAGCAGGACTCCCGCAGCGCGAACTTCGAGGTGGTCCTGCTCGGCGGCCTGCCGATCCGCGAGCCGATGGCCCACTACGGCCCGTTCGTGATGAACAGCCACGCCGAACTGGTCCAGGCGTTCGACGACTTCAAGGCGGGGCGGCTGGGGGCGATCCCGGCCGACGCCCACTGACGCGGCGCGGCCGGGTCCTCACGCGGCCGCGCCCTCACGCGCCCGCCCCCTCGTCGGCCTCGTGGAGCTCGAACCAGATGCTCTTCCCCACGCCCCGGGGCTCCACCCCCCACGATTGCGCCAGCAACTCCAGCAGCAGCAGACCGCGCCCGCGGGAGGCCAGCTCGCCGGGGTGGCGCAGGTGGGGCAGCTCGTCGCTGGAGTCCGCGACCTCCACGCGCAGCCGCCGCGAGCCGGGCTCGCCCTCCAGCTCGGCGGAGAGCGTGGCGTCCCACTCGGTGTGGACCAGGGCGTTGGTCAGCAGCTCCGACAGCAGCAGGACGGCGCCCTCCACCTGGTCCTCCACCGCCCAGTCGAACAGCAGCTCGCGAAGCTGGTGGCGGGCGTCGGCGATCCGGACCTGCTCGGACTGGGACACCGACATCACCAGGCGGCGCGCCAGGGGGCGCGGGCGCGCCTCGGGCGCGCCGTCCTCGCGGCTCAGCAGCAGCAGCGCGATGTCGTCCTCGCGCCCGCCCGCGCGCGGTTCCATGCCGTGTCCGGTGCCGGTCATGTGGCGGGCCGGAGCGCCGTGCATCGCGCGGATCAGCGTGTCGGCGAGGTCCTCCGGCGGCCCCTCGTACTCCCCCAGGACCTTGCGCAGCCGCTCCCATCCGGCGTCGTAGTCCAGGCCGCCGGCCTCGACGAGCCCGTCGGTGCACATCAGCAGCGTCTCGCCCCGGCCCAGCGCCACCCGGGTGATGGGGTAGTCGGCGTCCGTGACGATGCCCAGCGGCGGCCCGGCCGTCACCGAGCAGGTCAGCACCGCGCCGTCGGCCAGGCGGATCGCCGGGTCGGGGTGGCCGGCGCGGGCGAGGTCGAGCGCGCCGTCCGGATCGGCCTCCACGTACAGGCAGGTGGCGAAGCGGTGGTCGTCTTCGGCGTCCGCCCCCTCGTGGCCGCCGCCGGGCTCGGGCAGGTCGCCGGTCTCCATCCCGGCCAGGAAGCGGTTGGCGCGGGTGAGCACCGCGTCGGGCCGGTGCCCCTCCGCGGCGTAGGCGCGCAGCGCGATCCGCAGCTGCGTCATGATCCCCGCGGCCCGCACGTCGTGCCCCTGCACGTCTCCGATCACCAGGGCGGTGCGGCCGGACGGCAGCGGGATCACGTCGTACCAGTCGCCCCCGACCTGGAGGCCGCCGCCGACCGGCAGGTACCGGCTGACCACCGTCATGCCCGGGACGGCGGTGCGGTGGGCGGGCCGCATGGTGCGCTGGAGGCTGTCGGCCAGCTCCCGCTTGGACTCCTGGACGTACACCCGCGACAGGGCCTGCGCCAGCATCCGCGCCACCGACACCAGCAGGTGGCGCTCGTCGGGGGTGAACGCGACGGGGGTGCCGAAGGCGAGCAGCCAGGCGCCGATCGTCCGGCCGCCCACGATCAGCGGCAGGTAGGCCCAGGCCCGGTGGTCGTGGCCCTCGACCAGGGGCCAGACGGCCGGGAAGCGGCGGCGGTAGTCGTCGGGGGAGGGCAGGTAGACGGCCCGGCCGGTGCGGACGGCCACGCTGCCGGGGTAGTCGCTCTCCAGCGTCGTCTCGCCGAAGGCCTGCTGCCGGTCCACGTCCGGCCCGTAGTAGCCGATCGGGGTCAGCCGGTCGCCCTTGACGCCGTAGATGACCAGGGAGGAGGGCGTGAGGCCGGGCAGCGACATCTGGGCCACCACCCGCAGCACCTCCTGCGTGGTCTGGGCCTCGGCCAGTGCCCGTCCCACGTCCAGCAGGAACGCCTCGCGCGAGTGCCGCCACTCGGCGGCGGCCGGGAGCTGGGTGGCGGGGGACTGCACCGCGGGGGTGGACGCGCCCGGGGGCCCCTCGGAGGTGATCTCCACCGGGTACGCCTCCAGGGGGATCTCCGCGACGTCCTGGCCGGCGTCGGCGGAGCGGGCCGGCCAGGGGGCCTCGGTCAGCAGGCCGTACAGCACGAAGTTCGACTGGCCCGGGTCCGGTCCCATCAGGGTCTGCCCGGCCAGGGCCAGCCGGTTGCGCACGATCCGCAGGACGGTGCCGTCCGGCGCCACCACCCGCTGCAGCGCCTCCGCGATCGTGCCCTCGGCGATGGCGAGGGCGGCGACGTTGGCCAGTTCGGCGTAGTCGAGCGCGTGGAAGCGGGAGCGCAGGGCGCTCTCGGTCAGGACGGTCTCCTCGGGGGGCAGGCCCAGCAGCCGGGCGGCGGTGGCGTCCACTGTGATGACGCCGGCCGTGTTGTCCCAGCGCCACAGGCCGACTCCGTTGGCCGCGAGAATGTCCTCGGTGTGCACTTTTCCACCTTATGTGGTCATTCCCGGGGGCACCCGGCGGAAGGCGGGCCGGACGGTAGTCTGTGGGGCGTGTGAGCCCCCTCGCCGACGAGCGGCCGGCGGCCCGACACCACCCGACAACCTGACGACTTGGACGAATGATGCATCGGTACCGGTCCCACACCTGCGGCGAGCTCCGTGCCGCGGACATCGACACGGATGTCCGCCTCTCCGGCTGGCTGCACAATCGGCGGAACCTGGGCGGCATCCTCTTCATCGATCTCCGCGACCACTACGGGATCGTCCAGCTCGTCGTCCGCCCCGACACCGCCCCCTACGAGGCGCTGAGCTCGATCTCCAAGGAGTCCGTCGTCCGCGTCGACGGCCGGGTCGTCGCCCGCGGCGAGGAGAACGTCAACCCCGAGCTGCCCACCGGCGAGATCGAGGTCGAGGTCGCCGAGGTCGAGGTGCTGGGCGGCGCCGACCCGCTGCCGTTCACCATCAACACCGAGGACGGCGTCAACGAGGAGCGGCGCCTGGAGTACCGCTTCCTCGACCTGCGCAAGGAGCGCATGCACCGCAACATCATGCTGCGCTCGGCCGTCATCTCCACCATCCGGCAGGAGATGACGGCGCTCGGCTTCAACGAGCTGGCCACCCCGATCCTGTCGGCCACCTCCCCCGAGGGCGCGCGCGACTTCCTGGTGCCCTCCCGGCTGCACGCGGGGAAGTTCTACGCGCTGCCGCAGGCCCCTCAGCAGTTCAAGCAGCTGCTGATGATCGCGGGCTTCGACCGCTACTTCCAGATCGCGCCCTGCTTCCGCGACGAGGACGCCCGCGCCGACCGCTCGCCGGGCGAGTTCTACCAGCTCGACGTGGAGATGAGCTTCGTCGAGCAGGAGGACGTCTTCGGCGTCATCGAGAAGGTCATGACCGACCTCTTCGAGAAGTTCGGCAACGGGCGCCACGTCACCTCGCCCTTCCCGCGCATCCCCTTCCGCGAGGCGATGCTCAAGTACGGCAGCGACAAGCCGGACCTGCGCGTGGGGCTCGAACTGACCGACGTCTCGGACGTCTTCGCCGGCTCGGAGTTCAAGGCGTTCGCGGGTAAGCACGTACGCGCCCTGGCCGTGCCCGGCACCGCCGACCAGCCGCGCAAGTTCTTCGACCAGATGGGCGAGTTCGCCGTCTCGCAGGGCGCCAAGGGCCTGGCCTGGGTGCGCGTGGGGGACGACGGGAAGCTGACCGGCCCGATCGCCAAGTTCCTCACCGAGGAGAACGTCTCCGCGCTGCTGTCCCGCCTGGAGGCCGGACCGGGCACGGCCGTCTTCTTCGGCGCGGGGGAGTTCGACGAGGTCTCCAAGATCATGGGGGCGGTCCGCGTCGAGGCCGGGCGCCGTACCGGCCACTTCGAGGAGAACGTCTTCCGCTTCTGCTGGATCGTCGACTTCCCGATGTTCGAGAGGAACGAGGACACCGGGCGGATCGAGTTCTCCCACAACCCCTTCTCCATGCCGCAGGGCGGCCTGGAGACGCTGGAGACCAAGGACCCGCTGGACGTCCTGGCATGGCAGTACGACATCGTCTGCAACGGCGTCGAGCTGTCCTCCGGCGCGATCCGGAACCACGAGCCGGAGATCATGTACAAGGCCTTCGAGATCGCCGGCTACGGCCGCGAGGAGGTCGAGCGCGAGTTCGGCGGCATGCTGCGCGCCTTCCACTTCGGCGCCCCGCCGCACGGCGGCATCGCCCCGGGCATCGACCGCATCGTGATGCTGCTGGCCGACGAGCCCAACATCCGCGAGACCATCGCCTTCCCGCTCAACGGCAACGCCCAGGACCTGCTCATGGGCGCCCCGAGCGAGGTCGACGAGGCCCGGCTGAGGGAACTGCACCTGTCGCTGCGCAAGCCGCCGCAGGTCAAGCAGGCCGACTGACGGGCAGGCAGGCACAGGCCGACGGACGCGGACGGCGGGCCGGGACCGCACCGCGGTCCCGGCCCGCCGTCCGCGTCCGTCCGTCTGCCCGCCGTCCGGGTCCGTCCGCCGGGTCCGTCCGCCACCGCCGGGCGTCCTCACAGGAAGCGGCGGATCGGCATGACGGCGGCCTCCCGCACCCGCTGCACGACCGGCCGCCTGCGCCAGCGGGCGCCCACGATGCGTACGCTCCGGCGCAGGTCCGCGTCGTAGTCCCGGTCCAGTCCCGCGGTGAACTCCTCGTCCAGGACGACGAGCATGACCTCCTCGTCGTGGTCCATCGAGCGCCGGTTGAGGTTGGTGGAGCCCACCAGCGAGGCGATCCCGTCCACCGTCACGATCTTGGCGTGCATCATCGTCGGCTGGAAGTGCCAGATCCGCACCCCGCACGCCAGCAGCTCCTCGTAGTGGTTCTGCCCGGAGAGCTGGGAGGCCCGCTGGTCCGTGTGCGGACCGGGCAGCAGCAGCTCCACCTCCACCCCGCGGCGCGCGGTGGCGCACAGCATCTCGACGAAGTACGGGTCGGGCGCGAAGTACGCCGTGGCCAGCCGTACGCGCTCCTGGGCCGTCTCCAGCACCACCCGCAGCAGCGTCTGCATGTCCTGCCAGCCGAAGCTGGCCGAACCGCGCACCACCTGCACCACGGAGTCCCCCCGCGGCTCGTGCTCGACGAAGCGGTCCCGCTCGTCGAACAGCACCTCCGCGCACTCCGCCCAGTTCTGGGCGAACGCGGCGGCGACGCCGTCCACGGCCGGGCCGCGCACCCGCACATGGGTGTCGCGCCACTCCGTGGAGTCACGGGCGTCGCCGCACCACTCCTCGGCGATCCCCACCCCGCCGGTGAAGGCCGTACGCTCGTCCACCACCAGCACCTTGCGGTGGCAGCGGTGGTTCTGCTTCAGCGGGGAGAGCCACAGCGGCTTGCGGAACCAGGCCACCTGGACCCCGGCCCCGCCCATCATCTCCAGCAGGTCCTTCTCGATCAGCCGGCTGCCGAAGCCGTCCAGCAGCAGCCGCACCCGCACCCCGGCGCGGGCGCGCTCGGCCATGGCGTGGGCGAACTCGCGGGCGATCTCGCCGCGCCAGTACACGAACGTCATCATGTCGACGGTGTGCTCGGCGGCCCGGATGCTCTCCAGCATCGCGGGGAAGATCTCGTCCCCGTTGCGCAGCGCCGTCACCTCGTTCCCCTCGGTGGCGGCGATCCCGATCAGTCTCTCCAGCCGCCGCCGCAGCCGCCGCTTGCGCCTGTCCGCCTCGTCGTTCACGGCCTCGTCGTTCACGGCGCCCATGGTCCTTCCCTCCCCGGCTCCCGGACTTCCGCCGAATCGAAAACCCTCTCGTCCGCTTATGCCCACCGGGCCGCTTCTCAGGGATGCCGGGCGCGGGCCGGGGCAGACGGACCGAACACACGGCTTCGGTGGTCAAGACGACACGGAGCGATACGACCGGATGAGAACCGACGTGAGGAGTGACCGTGGTGGTCGCCGGCGTGACAGCCGCCCGCGTGGTGCTGGCCGTTCCGGCCTTCGTGGTGCCGCGCCCGTCCCGACACCCCGAGCGCGGCACACAGCGATCCCTGGGACTGGGCGCCCGCGCGGGGGGCAAGGCGCCCGGCCCCCTGGGGCGCTGGCTGAGCAAGCCGTTCCGCAGGAGCTCCCGCGCGGTGGGCCGCAGCGGCTCCGCGGGCCGCCGCGCCCGCGGCCGGCTGCCGTTCTGACTCCTCGTTCCCTCCCGTCGTGGTCCGGCCTCCCGGGCGCGCACGCGCCCCGCCCGGCCACCGCAGCCCCCCATGTGGATTCCTCCGGAAGGGAGACCCCGATGAGTTGGTACACCGACACCGCGCAGGGCGGCGAGTTCGCGCTCCTGGCCAAGGGGGCGAGCCTGCCCGGCGGGCTGACCATCGCCCTGGTGTTCCTCGCCATCGCGACCGCCTGCCTGACCGCCGCGTATCTGGTCAAGCGCAGCGCGCAGCGGTAGCGCGGGGGACCCGCCCCCGTACGCGACCGGGGCCCGGCAGCGGTCCTCCCGCGAGGGAGGCACCGCTGCCGGGCCCCGGATGCCGCACCGCTCCCCGTCCCCACGGGCCGGTGCGGCCGGGGACGCCGCGCCTTCCGCTCACGCGACGGCGGCCCCGGGTCTCGGCGGGGCCCGGCGGGCCCCGGCCCGGCTCAGTCGCGCACGGCGACCGGCTCGCGCTCGCCGGCCCTCGCGGCGGAGCCGTTCAGCTCGCGCTGGAGCTTCTCGCCCTCGACGTCGACGTTGGGCAGGACCTTGTCCAGCCAGCGCGGCAGCCACCAGGCGGACTTGCCCAGCAGCGCGAGGACGGCCGGGACGACGGCCATGCGGATCACGAAGGCGTCGAAGAGGACGGCGACGGCCAGACCGAAGCCGATCATCTTGATCATCGACTCGGAGGAGCCGATGAACCCGGCGAAGACGCTGATCATGATCAGCGCGGCCGCGGTCACCACGCGCGCTCCCAGCTTGAAGCCGGTGACGACCGACTCGTGCGGGGTCTCGCCGTGGACGTGGGCCTCGCGCATCCGGGTCACGAGGAAGACCTCGTAGTCCATGGCCAGGCCGAAGACCAGGCCGACCATGAGGATCGGCATCAGGCTCATGACCGGGCCGGTCTGCTCCACGCCGAAGACGTCGGCCAGCCAGCCCCACTGGAAGACCGCCACGACGGCGCCGAGCGCGGCGACCACCGAGAGCAGGAAGCCGAGCGCCGCCTTCAGCGGGACCAGGATCGAGCGGAAGACCACCGTCAGCAGCAGGAAGGCCAGTCCGACCACGAGGATCAGGTAGGGCGCCAGGGCGTCGTCCATCTTCTGCGATACGTCGATGGCCATGGCGGTCTGCCCGGTGACCAGGACGCTCGCGCCGGTGGCCTCGGCGATCCCGGGCGCCTGCCCGCGGATGTCGTGGACCAGGTCCTCGGTCGCGGCGCTGCTGGGCGCGGACTTCGGGACGACGGTGATCATCGCGGTGTCGCCGGCCTTGTTGAACGTGGCGGGCATGACGGCGGCGGCCCCGTCCAGGCCCTGGAGCCTTTCGGCGGTGGCCTTGGCGGCGCCCTGGGGGTCGTCGCTGTCCTCGGCGTCCACGGTCACGATCAGCGGGCCGTTGGTGCCGGGGCCGAAGCCCTCGGCGATCAGGTCGTAGGCGCGGCGCTGGGTGGTGCTGGTGGGCTGGGAACCGTCGTCGGGCAGGTTGAGCTGGAGGTCCTTGGCGGGGACGGCCAGCAGGCCGAGCCCGACGACGCTCACCAGCAGCACCGCGATCGGGCGGCGCAGCACGAAGCGGGCCCAGCGGGTGCCCGCGCCGTCCCTGGTCTCGACGGCCGCGCTCGCCTCGCCGTCCTTCGCACCGTCCTTCGCGTCGTCCTTCTTCGCGCGGTGCTTGCGCGGCAGGACCCTCTGCCCGGCGAAGCCGAGCAGGGCGGGTATCAGCGTCAGCGCGACCAGCACGGCCAGGACGACCGAGCCGCCGGCGGCCAGACCCATCTTGGTCAGGATCGGGATGTTGACCACCGACAGGCCGACCAGGGCGATGACGACGGTCAGACCGGCGAAGACCACCGCCGAGCCCGCCGTCCCCGTGGCGCGGCCGACCGCCTCCAGGGGCTCGCGGCCCTCGGCGAGTTCGGCGCGGTAGCGGGAGACGATGAACAGCGCGTAGTCGATGCCGACGGCCAGGCCGATCATCGTCGCCAGGATCGGGGTGGTGGTGTTGAGGTCCAGGGGCACGGTCACGGCGGTGATGACCGCGACGGTGACGCCGACGCCGACCAGGGCGGTGAGCAGCGGCAGCCCGGCGGCGACCAGGGAGCCGAAGGTGATCAGCAGCACGATCGCGGCGATGGCCACGCCGATGACCTCGGCGGCGCCGGTGTGCGGGATCGCCGCCATCGCGTCACCGCCGGTCTCGACCGTCAGCCCGGCCTCCCGGCCGTCCTCGGCTGCGGCCTTGAGCTCGTCGCGCGACTCCTCGGTCAGCTCGAAGCCGGAGACCTCGTAGCTGACCTGGGAGTAGGCGATGGTCTGGTCGGGGCTTACGGCCTGCGCCCGGAAGGGGTCGACGGCCTGCTGGACCTGCTCGCCCTTCGCCAGCTCGGCGACGACCTCGCCGACGGCCGCCTTGTTCTCCGGATCGGTGATCTTCTCGCCGCCGGGGGCCTTGAAGACGACCCGGGCGGTGGCGCCGTCGGGACTGCTGCCGGGGAAACGATCCTCCAGCAGCTCGAACGCCTTCTGCGCCTCGGTGCCGGGAATGGTGATGTTGCTGGAGGCCGCCGATGAGGCGGAGGCGGCGAAGCCGCCCGTGACCGCCAGCACCACCACCCACAACAGGGCGACCAGCCCGCGCCGCCGGAAGGCGAGGCGGCCGAGCCGGTACAGGAACGTGGCCATGAGAGTGAGGACTCCTGAGTCGGAGGAAGTGGTCGGAAGGAGGTGTTGGGTCTCGGAGGTGCTCGTGAGCGCTCGCAAGCGCCCGTGGGGCGGCGCCGGTCAGGAGATGCCGAGTGCCGGGAAGACCACCGCCCGCAGGTAGCGCTCCATGTAGTCGGCGTCCGAGTCCCGGTTCTCGATCAGCTTGCGGGTGCTCAGCGCCCCGATGACCAGGTGCGGGACGAACTCGATCGCCGGGTTGTCCGGATCCAGCTCCCCGCGCTCGGCGGCTCTGCGCACCACGGCGTCGAGCGCGTCCAGGCCGGGCCGGATGTGCAGCTCGTACAGCGCCTGCCACAGCTCGGGGTCCTTGGAGACGGCGTGCGCCAGACCGTTCAGCAGGGCGGTGTCCTCGCTGGCGTGGGAGATGAAGTCGCTCACCATCTGCCGGAGGTCGCCGGCCAGGGAGCCGGTGTCGATGTCCTCCGGGTGGCTCTTGCCCAGGTGTCGCAGGGCGGTGGCGACCAGCTTGGGCTTGCTCTCCCACTGCCGGTAGAGGGTGGCCTTGCTGGACTTGGTGCGCGCCGCGACCGCGTCCATGGTCAGCGCCTCGTAGCCGTGTTCGCGCACCAGGTCGACGACTGCGGTGAACAGCTCCAGCTCCCGCTCGGGGGTCAGCCGGGTGCGGCGGCCGGGTGCTGTGGCCGACTGGTCGGTCATCCTGGTTCCCCAACGCAAACGAAACGGTTTCGTACACCAGGAGTGTAAGGACCGGTCGGGTGAAACGCAAAAGTATCGAAACGATCCCGTTCTCCCCGGCCGGACCGTCCCGTCCGGCCGTCCTGCCCCGGACGTCCCGTTCCGCCGGGGACTACCCGGCGAGCCCGGCGAAGGCGCGGCGGAAGGCCGCCCGCGTCGGGGAGCCGGCGCGGCGGTCGAGGACGGCGAAGACGACATGCGCGAAGCGCCCGGCGAACCGGCCGCCGTCCGCCAGGTGCGAGCGGAACGCGCCCGCGACGACCGCCGGGTCGTTGCGGAACACCCCGCAGCCCCACGCCCCCAGCACGAGCCGCCGGTAACCCTGCGCCGCGGCCACCTCCAGCACCCGCTCGGCGCGTACGAGCAGCGCGCCGGGGACGCGCCCGGCCTCCTCGGGGGCGCGCCGCGCGATGACGCCCGCGTTGGGCGCGGGCGAGGTGAGGAAACCGGCCTCGAACGGCTCCTCCAGCAGCACCCCGCGGTCGTCGCGGAAGACCGGCACACCGGGCGAGTGGATGACGCGGTCGCTGTAGAAGGCGCTGCGCTCGGCCCGGTGGTGCTCGTAGTACCCGGGGGCGCGCAGCAGGCAGACGTACAGCGCGGAGGCGCGGCACAGCGCCTCCTCCTGCGCCTGGGCCCCGTTGAGGTAGCCGCCGCCCGGGTTGCGCGCGGAGGCGAAGTTGAGGACGGCGACCGGGCCGCCGGAATCCGGGCCGCCGCCGGAAACGCCGGTGACCAGCCGCCGGGCGGCCTCCAGGCTGCTCTCCCCCGTCACCTCGAAGACGGTGGGCAGCCGTCCCCCGGCCCCGGGCTCGGCTCCGGGCACGGCCCCGGGCACGGGCACCGGCTCGGGGCCGAAGAGGGCGGTCCCCTCCATCGCCGCGGCGACGGCCCCGGCGATGGACACCTCCCGGCCGCCGGGAGTGGTGTACCGGCCCCGCTCGACGATCTCCTCGGTCTGCTTCGCGATGCCGCGCAGCCGTGCGCTCATATCCGCTCCCCGCGTCCCCCGTGTCGTACGACGGACCGATGGTCGGCGACCGGGGCCCCGGCGCGCAAAGGAATTCCGCGCGCCGGCCCCCGCACGTCCCCGCGCCCCCCTCAAATGCCGAACAGCTCCCGGCACGGCTCCAGCCCCTCGACCTCGACCGGGACGGTGCGGTGCGCCTCTCCCTCCCGGCGTTCCGCCGACCTGGAGCCTCCCGGGAGACGGGCTACACGGACGCCACCGGGACCCTCCCCTGCGGGGCGGAGTCCGGCCCGGTCCGCGGCCTCGATCCATGGGCGGCCAACACGGCGAACACCCCCATGAGCAGATACGCGGGCGCCGCGAGCCACGCCCCGGCGTGCAGCGCCGCGCCGGGGTCGAGCGTGGTGGAGAGGGTGAGGAGCGCGAAGAGGTGGAGCGCGCACAGGGCGAGCGGGAAGACGACGGTGATGCCGTGGTGGACGGCGTACGCGCGCCGCAGCAGGGCGACCGCCCCCGCCAGCACCACCACCGCCAGCACGGCGAACACCGCCGCGTACACCTGCTGGCGCGGCGCCTGGTACGGCTCCCAGTAGCCCCCGGGCTCGGGGAGGCTGTCGACGGCCGCGAGCACGAGGAGGGCGGCGGCCAGCACCGCCGCGCCGCAGGCCGCGAAGCGGGCCCGCGGCCCGCGTACGCCCGCCGTCGCCGCCAGCAGGAGGGCGGCCACGGCGAACGCGGTCGTGTAGTTCACGTAGAACTGCGCGACGGGATGGGCGAGGCCGGGGAGGTAGTCCTCCAGGTATGCGGCGTCGGCTCCCACGATCCGGTAACCGTCGGGCCCCGTCGCCCAGGTCAGCGTCATGCCGACCATCACCGCCAGAGCCGATACGACCGCCCCGGCCAACCCCGCCCACCGCACTGCCCGCCCCGTCATGGCCCGCGACCCTAGCGCACCGGCCGGCGGCCCGCGGCGCCAATGTCGCATCATGAAGAGCGAGGTGACGCCGTGCCGGGAAGGGTCGTGCGGAATGTACGCAGAGCGGCCCCGCGTTGGTCCCGGCCGACTCGCCCACGTAGCGTAAGCGACCGGCTGGACGCGGACACCCGGAGTGGAGGGGGAGAGACGCATGTCGTTCGACGACGAGTGGGCGCAACTGGTGGCGAAGGCCTCGCAGGACAGGGCTGCGCAGACGCGGCTGAACCAGCTCGACGGCGGCGGTGGCGGCGGCCAGGGCGGTCTCACCGTCAAGCAGGACGACTTGGGCCTGGTCGGCCGCGCCGCGCACGGACTCCACACCGGTCTGAAGGCCGACGGCAAGCTCCCGGTCACGGCCAGCAAGGCCGCCGGCACCGAGCTGACCGGGGACAACTTCACCTCCGGTGCCGCCCTGACCAAGGTCGCGGAGACCTGGGAGACGCAGGTCGGCACGCTGATGGAGTCGTGTGCCCACATCTCCAACCACCTGGACTTCTCCTCCAGGAGCTATGGGGCGGAGGAGGAGAAGATCGAGACCGCGATGCGCGACCAGCAGGGCCGGCTGATGAACACGTCCCGCATCAGCGAGTACTACCGCTGACGGAACCGGGGGAGGAGCAGGCGGAAGTGGCCGTGAAGTTCGAGGACGTCCTGCACGCGCGTCTGGGCAAGCTCAGCGAGGCGGTCGGCGACTGGACATCGACGATCACCAAGCTGAAGACCCTGTCCGATGACGCCAGGAACGACATGAAGGCGAAGTCGGATAAGGCGGAGTGGGAGGGTGAGAACGCCACCGTCACCCGTACGTTCGTCGACAAGACCGTCAAGGAGTTCCAGGACGCCGTCACCCAGGCGACCAGCGTCCGCGACATCCTGCGGGACGGCCACGACACCATCAAGGCGGCCAAGGACGAGCTGAAGCGGATCGTCGACAACCCCCCGGAGGGCGTGACCATCTGGCCCAACGGGGTCGTGGCCCGCTCCGTGCACCCCGACCGGCGCGGCGAGGGCAACACCGACCCCGGCCCGACGCAGGAGACACTGGACTCCGTACGCGACCGGATCAGCGCGGCGGTCGAGAAGGCGAGCGGGGCGGACGACACGATGGCCGCCGCACTGCGGGCCGTCATCGCCGGGCACCCGTACGACTTCGGTGGCGACAAGTACTCCTCCCTGCAGGACTACCGGGACCAGCAGGGTGTCAAGGAGGCGGACAAGGCCATCGAGCTGGCCGCCAAGGGCCCGTCCATGACGGACGAGGAGCTCGAGCGCTTCAACGACATCATGGAGGCGAACAAGGACAATCGGGCCTTCGCCGAACGCTTCGCGACCGGTATGGGGCCGGAGGGCACCCTGGAGTTCTACGCGAACCTCAACGACCCCCGGCAGAACGGCACCCGCTTCGGTGAGGACCGGATCGAGGAGCTGGACAGGACCCAGGAGAACCTCAGCCTCGTCCTCGCCGAAGCGTCGCACAGCGACAGTCCCGCCATGCGGGCGTGGAAGAAGGAGATGATCGAGCTCGGGCCGAAGCCGCTTGACGTCCCCACCCAGGGCAATCCGTACGGCTTCCAGGTCATGAGCAACCTGATGCGCCACGGCGTGTACGAGAAGGACTTCCTCAACGACTACGGTGACGCCCTGGTCAGGGAGGAGAAGGAGATGCGCCTTCCGGACCGCTACTGGAAGGGCCTCACCTCCGGGCACACCACCCTCAACCCGGGCAGCGCCGAAAACGATCTGGGCCTGGACCCGATGACCGGCTTCATGACGGCGCTCAGCCGCAACCCCGAGGCGTCCACCGACTTCTTCAATTCCACCCACCCGCAGGACAACGCCGAGTACGTCCTCAAGGACCGGAAGCACTTTCCCGACGGCATCGGCGACGACCCGCCCTTCGCCGCCCGCGAGGCAACCGGCAACGCGCTCTTCGCGGCGGCCACCGGCATCGATCCCCACGACGACAGAGCGGCCTTCGTGCCACACACGGATCAGCACCGCGCGGTCCTGGAACGCTCACTGGGGTACCTGTCGGAGGCGGGTGACGACTTTCCGCCGGAGATGCGCGACGACATGGCCAAGGTGCTCGCCAACCACGGGGGGACCGTCCACGAGGCGTCCAGCAGCCTCTCGGAGAGCAGCAGCCCGCTGGACAGGAAGCAGCTGCTGGAGGTCTCCAAGCAGGTCTCCCGCGACCAGGAGGCCTACGGAATCCTCAACGAGGGGATCAACGTGGCGATCGTCCAGGACATCCACGCCAACGACGTCGGCGATCCGGAGGAGACCCTGGTGCGTGCCGGCCACACGGTCGGCTTCCTGGAGGAGGCCCGCTACCAGGCACTGGAGACCGACAAGGACGATCCGTCCTGGGAGGCCAAGTGGGGCTACCACCTCGTCGGCGGTGCGGCGAACTTCATCCCCGTCGTCGGCGACGCCGCACAGCGCGGTGTGGATGCCGCGGCGTACGCCTGGCAGCTGGAGGAGCAGGCGCGCATCGACGAGGAGACCAGCGGCAAGAACAGCGAGAACTTCGACGTGCGCGAGAACCAGCTGGCGGCCATCGCCGCCGAGTGGGCCAGGGTCAATCCGGACCACGAGCAGGCGGACAGCACCTACCTGCTGCAGGACCGGATCGGCGGGGCCGCCTACGACGGCAACAACCGCGCCAAGGGCCTGGCGGGCGACCAGTGAGGTACGGGAAGGGCCGCGGGCCGGCCACCGCCGTGCTGCTCGCCGTCCTGGCCGCGCCGCTGACCGCGTGCGGCGGGGCGGAGGGCTACACGGTGCCGGAGGAGATCTGCGGCAGGAAGATCGATCCGGAGCTGGTCGAACCACTGCTGCCGGAGGGCGGGAAGTTCGGGGCGGAGGCCGGAAACGTCGGCGAGGACACCACGAGGTGCCTGCTGTCCGTGGACGGGCGGACAGAACTGGGCATCCGCGAGTACCGGGACGGCGGTGAGGTCGACGCCATGGAGTTCGCGGTGGACAACCCCGGGCGCTTCAGAAACCCCGAGAAGGCCGCGTTCGGCGCCGACACGGTCGTCTCGGACGGCACGGTGCTCTCGGTCAACCCGTGCACGTACCAGGGGGAGAAGGTCCACTACGTCCTGGAAATCTCCGTCGAGCGCTTCGACGTGTCCGAGCCCGACGGCTGGCGGGCGGAGCTCGAACGCTTCGCCGAGGCGTACCTGCTGGTGGGCATGGCGGAGACGGGCTGCGAGGAGTGACCGCGCGGCGGGCCGAGCCCGCCGCGCACCGAAGAACCGGCCGCCGCCCGCTCCGGCGCGGAGGAGAGCGGCGGTTCAGGAAGCCTCGGCGGAGACGATGCCCCACCGGCCGACCTCGCGGTAGCCGGAGTCGTGGACGACCGAGCCGTCGCCGGGCCGCAGGGCGTAGTGGTGGAGGTTGCCTCCCCAGTACCGCAGGATCCGGCCCAGCTCGCGGGCGGATTCCTCGGCGGACGCCGCGTCGTCCATGTCGACCTCAAGACGGAACTTCATTTCGTGCCTCCTTCTCGTGGTGCGTGTATTGAATTGTTTCATTGAACTTCCCTGTGAAGCTTTTCGAAGGAAGCTCCCGGATACTTCCTGCTGGCCATCCGAGAAGCTTCAAAGGCGGCCGAAGGCGAGAGCGTCGGCGCACCGGGCGCGGGAAGGAGCGGGTGGCGGGCGAGCCGACGCCCGGGCCGGTACCGGGGTGCGGAAAATGCCGGGGCGTCCCGCGCCGGCCGGCTGTAGCTTCGGCTCTCATGAGCTGGCTGCCCGACGACTTCGTCCACCCCGTCCACGTGCCCGTGCCCGGCACCGCACTTCATCTGCGGCCGATCCGGGAGGCGGACACCCCCATCGACTACCCGGCCGTGATGGGCTCCCGGGAGCGACTGTGGGAGATCTTCGGCCCGGCCTGGGGCTGGCCCGCCGAGACGATGACCTACGAGGAGGACCGCGCCGACCTGCTGCGGCACGAGAAGGAGATCGCCGCGCACCAGTCGTTCAACTACGCGCTGCTGAACGAGGAGGAGACGGCGCTCTACGGCTGCGTCTACATCGACCCGCCCGAGCGCACCGGCTCCGACGCGGACATCTCCTGGTGGGTGGTGGACGACCTCGTCGGCGGCGAGGAGGAGCGCGCGCTCGACGCGCTGGTGCCGCGGTGGATCGACGCCGACTGGCCCTTCCGCCGGCCCCGTTGCATCGGCCGCGACATCACCTGGCAGGACTGGCTCGCGCTGCCGCCCGTCGCGTGACCCGTCCCCGGCACGGCACGGTGCCGTCTGGTGGCGCTCGCGCTCGTCTGGTTCTGTTCCGTGTGGTGATGCGCGAACCATGGATGCCGGACAAGGTCCGGCGGGGGGAGTGGGGATGAGTTTCCGGCTGGCGGCGTATGCCGTGTGCATCGAGGACGGACGGGTGCTGCTCGCCCGTCACCTACTGCCGGACGGCGGGAGCAACTGGACTCTTCCGGGCGGCGGGGTCGAGCACGCGGAGGACCCGTTCGACGCGGTGATCCGGGAGGTCGCGGAGGAGACCGGCTGCTCGGCGGTGGTGGACCGCCTGCTGGGAGTGGACTCGCGGGTGATTCCCGCGACCGCCACGCGTGAGGGAGTCGTGCACCAGAACGTCGGTGTCTTCTACCGAGTCCGCATCACCGGCGGCCGGCTCCGGCCCGAGCCGGACGGCGACATCGTCGAGTCGGTCTGGACCCCGGTCCCCGAGGTCACAGGCCTGCACCGGTCATCGCTGGTCGACGTCGGCCTCGCGCTGGCACGGGACCTTCCGCCGACCGGCCACGTCGCCCCCGTCCCGGTCGGCGGCCTGATCCAGCACTGAGGCACCGCCGGTACCCGCCTGTCCCGGCGACTGTGGGGCCTCGGTGCCGTGTGCTCACCGGACGTCGACGGAGACCTTCTCGGCCCCGATGCGCCGTATGCGCTCGACGCCCCATTCCCCCAGGGAGGCCAGGGCGGCGTTGAGCGAGACCCCGTGCTCGGCCAGGGAGTACTCGACCTTCGGCGGCACCTCGGGGTAAACCTCACGGTGGACGAGTCCGTCCTCCTCCATTTCCCTCAGATGCTGGGTCAGCATTTTCTCGCTGACACCAGGCAGGCCGCGCCGGAGTTCGGCGAACCGGCGGGTGCCGTAGTGGTGGAGTTCCCAGAGAATCAGAGACTTCCATTTTCCGGACACCACATCCATCGCCGCGTCGATGCCGCAGAAATAAGGGCCGCGCCGTGCCGGTTTCGCCATCCGTCCCCCAAGACGCACTTACCCGAAGGTGAGTACCCGACTGATTAGTCCGTACTGGTCAACCATACCGGCGGGAGAGAGGATCCATCCGGACGACGGGAAAAGAGAGGGAGACCCGGAAATGACGACGGACAGCAGTATCCAGGTGAGTGTCCTCGGGCTGGGCGCGATGGGCAGTGCCCTCGCAGGCGCCCTGGTGAGGGCCGGACACGCGACAACGGTCTGGAACCGCTCGCCGGGGAAGGCGGACGACCTCGTGGCGCAGGGCGCGCGGGCCGCCGCCACGGCCGGCGACGCGGTCCGGTCCGAACGACTGGTGGTCGTGTGCCTGCTGGACCACGGGTCGGTCCGCGAGGTGCTCGATCCGCTCGCCGGCGAGCTGGCCGGGCGGACCCTGGTCAACGTGACCACGACGACACCGGACCAGTCACGGGAGATGGCCGCCTGGGCCGCCCGCGCCGGAGTCGCGTACTTGGACGGCGGCATCATGGCCGTACCGCAGATGATCGGCCGGCCCGGGGCGTCGGTCCTCTACAGCGGATCGGCGGAGGCCTTCGACCGGTGCGGGCCACTGCTCGACGTGTGGGGGACCAGCACCTACTTCGGCGAGGATGCCGGGCTGGCGTCCCTGTACGACCTCGCCCTGCTCGCGGGCATGTACGTCATGATCGCCGGGTTCATGCACGGTGCTGCCATGGTCGCACCGGCCGGGGCGACGGCGGGGGAGTTCGCGGCCATGGCGGCGCCGTGGCTGTCCGCGATGACCGGTGCCTTCCAGGAGTTCGCGGCGGTCATCGACGGCGGGGACTACACCGTCGAAGGGCAGCAGAGCCTCGTGTTCTCCGACCTCGGAGACATCCTGGCCGCCAGTTCCGGCCAGGGGATCAGCACCGAGGTGGTCGACATGGTCCAGCGGCTCATCCGGCGTCAGATCGACGCGGGCCACGGGGAGGAGGGCTTCGCCCGGATCATCGAGAGCATCAGGCAGCCGGGCTGAGAGTCCGCGTGGACGGGCGGGAGGCCACGGCAGCCCGTGAAGCGTCCGCGCGGGGCGAGACGGTGGCCGGGGCTTCGTCCCCGCCCGGCTCCGCCCCCGGCCCCGGCCGGGGGCGGGCGCTCAGTCCAGGACGGCGGTGGCCTCGACCTCGACCATGTGCTCGGGTACATCCAGCGCCGCCACGCCCAGCAGTGTGGCCGGCGGGACCGGGGTGGTCCCCAGCTTCGCAGCGGCCCGGGAGATCCCCTCCAGGAGCAGGGGCATCTTGTCGGGGGTCCAGTCGACGACGTGGACGTTCAGTTTCACCAGGTCGTCGAAGGACCCGCCGACCCCGGCCAGGGCGGTGGCGACGTTGAGGTAGCACTGCTCGACCTGGGCGGCCAGATCGCCCGCGCCGACCGTGTTGCCCTCGGCGTCCCAGGCGACCTGCCCGGCGACGAAGACCAGCTTCGAGCCCGACGCGACCGACACCTGCCGGTAGACGTCGATGGCGGGCAGTCCGTCGGGGTTCACCAGAGTGATGGCCATGTCAGTCCGTCTCCTCATCCGGGCGCCCATGGGCGCCCGTGGTCTCTTGCGGTTACTCGGAAACCGTAGGAGAGTCTGTGCTGACCTGGAAGAACGCACTTTTGAGTGACTGGGGAACCTCATGGTGACCAAGCAGTTCGGGGGCTCCCCCGAGGAAGCGGACCTGCGGCGCGCTGACTCCCTGGCGCGGGAGATCTTCTCGGATGTCGCCAACAAGTGGGCCCTGCTGATCATCGAGGCCCTGGGGGAGCGCACCCTGCGGTTCAGCGAGTTGCGGGACGAGGTCGAGGGCGTCAGTCACAAGATGCTCACCCAGAACCTGCGGATGCTGGAGCGCAACGGCATGGTCGAGCGGACGGTGCACCCCACCGTGCCGCCACGCGTCGAGTACACCCTCACCGAGCCGGGCCGGGACCTGCGCGAGGCGGTCGACGTGATGTGCGACTGGACCCACCGCTACCTCGGCCACATCGAGACCGCCCGCAGCCGCTTCGATTCCTGACGGTGCGGTACGGGCGCCGCCGGGAGCGGCGGGGCTGACGCGGGTGAGCCCCGCGTCAGCCCGTTTCGGGGCTCAGTCGACGAAGTGGTCGAACTCGCCGGCCTTGATGCCCTTGAGGAAGGCGTCGAGCTTGGCGGGCGTGGTGACGACGATCTCGTCGGGCTTGCTGCTCTCGCGCATGAGGACGCGATCGCCGTCCCGGGCGATCTCGATGCAGTTGGGGCCTTCGCCTTCGGAGAAGGTCGCCTTGTGCCACTCGATGGGTGCGGACATGTCGGCTCGCCCTCCGGGGGTCAGCGTGTGAGGTGGTCGAACTCGCCCGCCTTGGCGCTGAGTATCAGTGCCCGCAGTGCTGCGGGGGTAGTGGCGATGGTCTGCCCGGGCCGCTCGCTCTCCCGGAGCCGGATCGCTCCGGCGTCGGAGCGAAGCTCCACGCAGTTGTTCCCGCCGCCCTGGCCGCAGAAGGAAGACCTCTGCCAATCGTTTCTGGGCATCATCGACCTCTCACATCTCCCGCATGATCTCGTGGATGAAGTCTCGCGATTTCTTGATGGCCAAAGCGCGTTTTTCCATCGCGGACAGAAGGCTTCGGTAAGAACCCAACTGGGCTTCCGCGTAGAGGAAGATGGGGCCGTGCGTGGAGTCGAGGTGGACGGTGTCGAGTTGCGGGACGACGCCGCCTGCGTAGAGAACGGCCGACCCTGATCCTGCGAAACCGTCGGCTTCGAACGGAACCACTCGCACGGTGAACTGAGGGTGCTCAGATAGGCCCAGCAGATGTTCAAGCTGTGCTCGGGCCACGTCTCGGCCTCCGAAGCGCATGCGTAGCGCGGCTTCGTGGATGAGTGCGGTGACCTCCGGAGGGTTCTCCCGATCCAGGATCTTCACGCGCTGCGTTCGATGCGCTGTTCTCGCCTCGATCTCCTCTTTGTAGAGCGAGGGTCTGATGCCGAAGTTGAAAACGGCTCGCGCATAGTCCTCGGTCTGGGCGAGCCCGGGGATGTGTGCGATCTGGAAGGAGTGCAGGTAAGTGGCCTTGTCCTCCAGTTCGGTCACGTCCAGATATCCGGCTGGGAGCACACCCCTGTACTCCTCCCACCAGCCCTTGCCGCGCTCCGTTGCCATGTCGATGAGGGCGTTGACGTACGCCTCGTCGTCGCAACGGTATGCATGGGCAAGGAGGCGCACCCGATCCGCGCTGACGCCGAAGCGGGCGGTCTCCATGTGGCTGATCTTGGTGTGGTCTATGCCGAGGACCGCTGCCGCCTCGCGGGCGTTGTAGCCCGCGGCCTCCCTCATCTTGCGCAGCTCTGTGCCAAGTCGCCGCTGCCGAGCGGTCGTCGCTGTCCTCGGTGGCATGCCGTAAGTGTGCCCCTTGCGGGTGACGCTGGTCCAAAAGTATCTACGTTGTTCCTCTCGGAGTGGTAGCTACATAGATACCGGACCTCCGCAGGGCCGGTGATGCGCCGCGAACACCAGTGAACCCGCAGTGCAGTTGACCTCCCCTGCCCGCGTACCGGCGCGGGCGGGGGAGGGCGGCCGAGCCACGGTGGTGGGCGCGCGTGCTCCGCAGGCGAAACGCAAGAGCACCGCAGACGAACCGCGTTGGGAGAAGACGCAGATGACCGCGACCGCACCCGGCAGATCCGCCACCGCCGTCTACCGGCTGACCGCGCCCGCCCTGCCCACCACCCCGAGAGTCGCCCGCGACGCGGTCGCGGCGTGGCTGTGCGCCGCCGGGCACCACGGGCTGCTGGACACCGCCCGCACGCTGGTCAGCGACGTGGTGACGAACGTCGTCGTGCACACCCGCGTGCCCCACCTGTGGGTGGGGGCCGCCGTCACGCGGCTGGGCGCGGTCGTCTCCGTGTAGGACGGCGACCAGCGCGGCGTACCCCGCCCGCGCCACGCGGCCGAGGACGACACCGGCGGGCGCGGGCTGTTCCTGGTGGAAGCGCTCAGCCACGCCTGGGGCGTGAGCTGGACCGGTGGGGCGGAACCGGCCGGGAAACGGGTCTGGTTCGAGCTGCGCGCCTCGCGCGAGGGGACGTGAGCGCGATGGATTTCACCGCCCTGTGCCTGGGCGCGCTGATCATGACCGTCAGCGCGGCCCTGACCGGCTTCGCCGTGGCCGCCGCCCGCACCTGCGGCGACGGCACCGGCGTGTGGTGCGAGGCCACCGTCCTGGACGCGGACACCCACCGGGAGTGGCTGCTCGACTGCCACCGGGCCCGCAACCCCCGCCACGCCCTGCGCTGGATACGCGCCCAGGCCCCGCGCCTGGCCGACCGCATCGACCCGCCCCCGGACGTGCCCTGGGCCGCGCCCGGCACCATCCGTCCGTACGATCCCGGCGGGCCGTACGGCCCGGGCGGACCGGACCCCGCCGCCGTGCTGCGGCGCCGGCCGCTGGACGGGATCGCGGACCGCGAGGCCCTGCGGGTCCTGGAGGACGGCGGCCTCCACGTCCTCACCGCGCCGGACGGGGACGGCCTGCGCTACCGGCTCTCCGCCCGCGCCCTGCGCTGACGCCGTACGCCGAAGCCCGTGCACCGACGCCCGGAGGCCGGGCCCGCCTCATGGCGGGCCCGGCCCCTGAACCTCGTACCCGAACCGTTCGCCGGGCGGTCACCTGCCGACGAAGGCCAGCAGGGCCTGGTTGACCTCGGTGGCGTGCGTCCGCAGCAGGCCGTGCGGCGCGCCGTCCACCTCGACGTACTCCGCCTCCGGGAAGGCCTTGTGGAAGGGGCGGCCGGTGGAGTCGACGGGCAGGATGTTGTCGGCGGTGCCGTGCAGGATCAGCGAGGGCTTGCCGGCGGCGCGGACGGCGGCCACGTCCTCGCGGAAGTCCTCGATCCAGGCGGGGACCACCGCGTAGGCGGCGACGGGCGCGGAGGAGGTGGCGGTGTTCCAGTCGGCGGTGACGGCCTCCTGGCTGATCCGGCTGCCGAGGTTGTCGTCCAGGTTGTAGAAGTCCTTGAAGAACTGGGTGTACCAGGCGTAGCGGTCGGCCCGGGCGGCCTCCTCGATGCCCTCGAACACCGAGCGCGGCACCCCGGCGGGGTTGTCGTCGGTCTGCACCAGGAACGGCTCCAGCGAGGCCAGGAACGCCAGCTTGGCGATCCGCTCGTGGCCGTAGGTCCTTACGTAGCGGGCCAGTTCGCCGGTGCCCATGGAGAAGCCGACCAGGATGACGTCGCGCAGGTCCAGCGTCTCCAGGAGGGTGTTCAGGTCGGCGGCGAAGGTGTCGTAGTCGTAGCCGGTGCCGACCTTGCTCGACTGCCCGAAGCCGCGGCGGTCGTAGGTGATGACGCGGTATCCGGCCGCGAGCAGCTCCCTGGTCTGGAGCTCCCAGCTGTGGCCGTCGAGCGGGTAGCCGTGGATGAGGACGACCGGCTGACCCGATCCCTGGTCCTCGTAGTACAGCTCGATGTCGGTGGTGTTCTCGCTGCCGACCTTGACGTAGCCCATGGGAACATCCTCTCCGCCGCGGAGAACGGTCGTTCTCCGGCTCTGTCGACTACAGTAGAGAACGTTGGTTCTCTTTGCAAGGGGAGTTCTCGTGATCGATGAGCAGACAGCGCGCGAACGGGTGGTCTCCGCCGCCGACCGGTTGTTCTACGCCCGGGGTGTGCAGGCCGTCGGGATGGACGCCGTCCGCAGCGAGTCGGGCGTCTCGCTCAAGCGCATCTACGCGCTGTTCCCCTCCAAGGAGGATCTGATCGTCGCCGTGCTGCGGCACCGGACGGACCGCTGGAACGCGGGCGTCACCGATGCGGTCGACGGCGCCGGGACGCCGCGCGAGAGGCTGCTGGCCGTCTTCGACTTCCTGGCCGGCTGGTTCCGCGAGGACGACTTCCGCGGCTGCGCCTTCATCAACGTGTTCGGCGAACTGGGGGGCGGCAGCGACCGGATCGCCGAGGCCGTGCGCGAGCAGAAGGAGTCCTTCCGTCGCCAGGTGGCCGGCCTGGTCCGTGCCGCGGGCGGTCCGGACCACCTCGCCCCCCAGCTCGTCCTCCTCGCCGAGGGCGCCCAGGCCACGGCCGCCATATCGCGCGACCCGGACATGGCGGGCCACGCCCGCGCCGCCGCCGACACCCTCATCCGGTGCGCGCTGGACGACGCCGGGGAGCCGGCCGCGGCGGCGTGAGCGCCGTAAGCGGCGTAAGCGCCCCGGCGGGCGTACGTCACCGGCCGCCGGGGCCGCCGGGACCGTACGCCCGCCGAGGGACCGTCACCAGCGGATCGCCCTGAAGTCGACCGGCCGCTGCCTCAACTCGCCTGCGCGGACGGCGAGTCGCCGCAGCCGCTCGGCCATCTCGCCGGCGGGCAGGTGCCGCCGGTCGCCGTGGCCGGGCAGCAGCCACTCGAAGCGGATCCGACCCGCCACCCGCTCCAGGGAGGCGGCCAGCTTCTCGACGGAGTACCAGGTGACGGTGTCGAACACCTCGATGTCGCCCGTGGTGCGCGACCAGTGGAAGCTGTCGCCGGTGAAGCAGTACCGGTCGTCCGCCAGGTAGAGCACGCTGCCCTCGGTGTGCCCGGGCAGTGGGTGGGCGACCACGCCGCCGGCGATCTCCACCGGGTCCGTGCCGCGCAGTACGCGGTCGGCGTCGGGGGCGGAGTCGAGGTCGCCCTCGTGGATCCACAGCCGCGCGCCGAAGCCGTCGGCGTACTGGCGGCCGTGTGCGGCGTGGTCGCGGTGGGTGAGCAGTACGTCGGTGACGGGGCCCAGCTTCTCGTACCGCCTGGCCAGCGACGGGCTCCAGCGCGGGGTGTCCACCATCATCACGGTGCCGTCGGGGCGGCGCAGCAGGTAGGAGTTGGCGCCGGCCGTCTGCCGGGAGTTGTGCCCGCACAGGTACACCGCGCCGTCCGCGCCGTCCGAACCGTCCGCGCCGTCCAGCGGCATCGGGAACGGGTCGGGCACCTCCTCCAGCCGCCCGCCCGGAGGGTGGACGGAGCGGGTGTGGCAGGCGTGCGCGGCGGCGTGGAGCCGCCTTGCCTCAACCTGGTCGCGCGGCTCGCGCAGTACGACCGAGCGGCCGTCCGCCTCGCCGATCAGGCCGGGCGCGAGCTGCCGCGCCACATCGCAGTTCGTGCACCGCTCGTCCACCCGCCAGCCGTCCGCTAACCGCTCCCCGGCCATGTCCGCTCCTCTCCTCGGCGCGTCCGCCTGCCGGACGCCCACCCCCAGGGGTATCCCACGCCGTACGGCCGGGGAAAGGGGGCGATCAGCGCGCGATCAGCCGCCGCACAGGGCGCGGCCGGCCGGTCCGGTGACGCCTTCCGACCGCCGCAGGGCGGCGGCGTGGTCCCCGGGGCGGCTGTGCGCGGAGACGGTGACGGCCGCCCGTCCGCCCCCGGGCCTTCCGGGGGGGGTGCCCGCAGCCGGGCTCCCCTCGGGGCCCGGCGGGGACGGGGCCGCGAAACGGAAGGCCGGCCGGCTCGTTGGCCTGTACGGGCCGGGCTATGGCCGGAAAACCGGCTTACGGCCGCCTACGGGCGGAGAGAACAACGAGAGGGCGCTGTGTCCTCCGCGGCGAAGGAGGAGTCATGATCATGACAATCGGATCCGGTGAGCGCACCGGGACGGGCCTGGCCCTGGACAGACCGGAGGACAGGTTCCCGCTGGACCGGGGGGCGGCCCCGGAGCTGCCGGACCTGACCGGTCGGCGGGGCCCGGCGCCGCTGGCCTTCCGGTTCCTGACCGCCACCGACGGTTCGGGAGGTGTGCTTCCGGAGGACATCGCCTACGACGAGGAGACGCAGACCGGCGTCTACCAGGGCCTTCCTCCGGGGGTGTTCATGACCAGGAACCCGCCGAAGACCTTCGGGCCCACCGAGCCCACCGGCGAGATGGACGCGCCGGACGACCCGGGCCCGAGCGACGACTGACGGCCGGTGCCCGATGACGGACGGCGCGGGATGACCGCCTCCGGGACGGTCCTGGTGCTGGCGGGCCGCTTCGACCCCACCGCCGACCTGGTGGTCGAGGAACTGAACCGGCGGACCGTGCCCGTCTTCCGCACCGATGTCGCGGACTTCCCGCTGCGGCTCGCCCTCGCCGCGCGCCTCGGCGGGAGGGCCGGAGGGAGCGGGGGCACCGGGGAGGGCGGAGACGCCGCCGGAAGGACGTGGAGCGGCACGCTGCGCACCGGGCGCCGGACGCTGGACCTGCGGGACGTGCGCAGCGTCTACTACCGCAGACCCGCCCGTCCCCGCTTCCCCGACGGGATGTCGCCGGACGCCCGCAGGGTGGCCGAGCGGGAGGCCCGGCGAGGCTTCGGCGGACTGCTGGCGGCACTGCCGGTCCGGTGGCTGCCGCCCCCGGGCAGAGCGGCCGACGCCGAGTACAAACCCCTGCAGCTGCGCGTCGCGGCCGAGTCCGGGCTGTCCGTGCCGCGCACGCTGATCACCAACGACCCCGGCGCGGCCAGGGAGTTCGGCGAGACGGCCGGCGGCCGGGTGGTCTTCAAGCCCTTCACCCCCGTGCGCGGCACCGTCGGCGGTAGGTCGGCGGCGGTCTACACCAGCATCGTCGGCCCCGGGGAACTCGGCCACCCGGACGTCGCCACCACGGCGCACCTGTTCCAGGAATGGGTGCCCAAGGCCTACGAGGTGCGGCTGACGGCCGTCGGCGGGCGGCTGTTCGCCGCCGAGATCCACGCGGGCTCACCGGCCGGACACGTGGACTGGCGCAGCGACTACGGCAGCCACAGATACCGGCTGTGCGAGCCGCCGGCGGATGTCGCGGCCGGAGTGCGCCGGATGATGGACACCCTCGGCCTGCCCTACGGCGCGTTCGACTTCGTCGTCACGCCCGAGGGGCGATGGTGCTTCCTGGAGGTCAATCCGAGCGGGCAGTTCGGTTTCGTGGAGCAGGCGACCGGACTGCCGATCACGGCCGCCGTCGCCGACTGGCTGGAAGGGAAAGGGATGTGAGAGCGCACGGGGGCGACGAGCACGGGGAGCTCGTCGAGGCGCGGGTCGGCATGGTGCGGCGGATGGACGAGGGCGGTGTGGTGCTCTCCTCGCGGCTGGCCGAGGTCTTCCTGAACGTGCCGCGCCACCGGTTCGTCCCGGTGTTCTACCGCCGGGACGGCGGGCGCTTCCTTCCCTGCCGCCGCACGGACGGGGACACCGGTGAGTGGGCGGCGCGGGTGTACGCGGACGACTCCCTGATCACCGAGGTGGACGGGATCCACGCGGAGGACGCGGGGCGGCGGGCCGTCACGGGCGTGCCCACCTCCTCATCGACCGCGCCGAGCCTGATGGCCGACATGCTCGACGCGCTCGACGTCGACCCGGGCGCGCGGGTCCTGGAGGTCGGCACGGGCACCGGCTACAACGCGGCGCTGCTGTGCCGGCTGGCCGGTACGGAGAACGTGGTGACCGTGGACGTCTCCGAACGCCTCACCGCCGCGGCGCGGGAGCGGCTGGGCGGCCTGGGGCTGTCACCGGTGGTGGAGACGGCCGACGGAGCGGCGGGCGCCCCGGGGCACGCGCCGTTCGACCGGATCATCGCCACCTGCTCGGTACGACGCGTCCCCACCGCCTGGATCGACCAGTGCGCGACGGGCGGGATCATGGTGGTGCCGCTCAAGGGGGCGCTGGCCGGAGGCGTGCTGGCCCGGCTGACCAAGATCGCGGACGGCACGGTCGCCGGGCACCTCCTGCACACCCCGGCGGCCTTCATGCCGCTGCTGTCCGGTCCCCGCCCGGCGCCGCCCCCGTCCGGCCCGGAGGACGGGCGGCACCGTGGGACGCCGCTGTCCGGCAGCGTGCTCGACGACTGGACGTTCTCCTTCTTCGCCCAGCTCCACCTGGGGCCCGGCGTCGAGCGAGAACACCGCCGCGCCGCCGACGGCGCCCACACCACCGTGCTGTACGACCCCGCCGACGGCTCCCGCACACGGGTGGCCGACCACGGGGACCGGCGCACCGGCGCGGCGGTCACCGCCGCCGGGCCCCGGGACCTGTGGGCGACGGTCGAGCGCGCCCACCGGCAGTGGCGGGAGCTGAACCGGCCCCGCCGCGAGTGGTTCACCGTCCGCGCCACACCCCGGGACCAGACCATGGCCTACACCTCCCCCACCGGCCGCACCCACACCTGGGAGCTGTGAGCGTCCGGAGCCCGGCCGGACACGCCACGGCCGCCCCGCCCCGTCGGGGCGGGGGCGGCCGGGGGCCGGGAAGCGGGGGCGGCCGGGCGCGGTCTTACGCGCCCTTGGGCTCCTCCAGGCGCGGGAAGAGCGCCGGGCCCTTGGTGACCCGGGTGCCCGCCGGGAGCAGGCCCCAGGCGCCGGCGTCCTGGACGCGCTGGTCGGCCAGGGCGCCCAGCGGAGCCTCCGCGCCGAGGGAGTCCCACAGCAGGCCGGAGGTGCGCGGCATCACCGGGTTGAGCAGGACGGCGCAGGCGCGCAGCGACTCGGCGGCGGTGTAGAGGATCGTCGCCAGCCGCTCCTGGGCCTCGGGCGAGGTGTCCTTGGCGACCTTCCACGGCTCCTGCTCGGTGAGGTAGCCGTTGACCTGCTTGATGAAGTCGAAGACCGCCGCGATGCCGCCCGCGAAGTCCAGCTCGTCGCCGATGCGGCGGTCGGCCTCGGCCACGGCCTTCGCCATGCCCTCCCGGACGGCCTGCTCGGCCTCGCCGTCCGCCTTGGACTCGGGCAGCAGCCCGTCGAAGTACTTGTTCACCATGGCGGCCAGGCGCGAGGCGAGGTTGCCGTAGTCGTTGGCCAGCTCGCTGGTGTAGCGGGCGGAGAAGTCCTCCCAGGAGAAGGAGCCGTCCTGGCCGAAGGCGATGGCGCGCAGGAAGTACCAGCGGTAGGCGTCCACGCCGAAGTGACCGGTGAGCTGCTGCGGCGAGATGCCCGTCAGGTTGGACTTGCTCATCTTCTCGCCGCCGACCATCAGCCAGCCGTTGGCGGCCACCTTGCCCGGCAGCGGCAGGCCCTGCGCCATCAGCATCGCGGGCCAGATCACCGCGTGGAAGCGGAGGATGTCCTTGCCCACCAGGTGGACGTCGGCGGGGAAGGTCTCCTCGAACTTCTTCTGGTCGGAGCCGTAGCCGACGGCGGTGGCGTAGTTCATCAGGGCGTCGATCCACACGTAGATGACGTGCTTGTCGTCCCAGGGGATCTTCACGCCCCAGTCGAAGGTGGAGCGGGAGATCGACAGGTCCTCCAGGCCCTGGCGGACGATGTTGACGACCTCGTTGCGCGCCGACTCGGGCTGGATGAACTCCGGGTGCCTCTCGTAGTGCTCCAGGAGCCTGGGCCCGTACTCGGAGAGCTTGAAGAAGTAGTTCTCCTCCTGGAGCATCTCCACGGGCTTCTTGTGGATCGGGCACAGCTTCTCGCCGGCGAAGTCCCCCTCGCCGTCCAGCAGGTCGCCGGGGGACTTGTACTCCTCGCAGCCCACGCAGTACGGGCCCTCGTACTCGCCCTTGTAGATCTCGCCCTTGTCGTACAGGTCCTGCACGAACTCCTGGACGCGGGCGGTGTGCCGCTCCTGCGTGGTGCGGATGAAGTCGTCGTTGGCGATCTCCAGGTGCTCCCAGAGGGGCTTCCACGCCTCCTCCACGAGCTTGTCGCACCACTCCTGCGGGGTGACCCCGTTGGCCTCGGCGGTGCGCATGATCTTCTGACCGTGCTCGTCCGTGCCGGTGAGGTACCACACCTTCTCGCCGCGCTGGCGGTGCCAGCGCGTGAGCACGTCGCCTGCGACGGTCGTGTAGGCGTGGCCCAGGTGCGGAGCGTCGTTGACGTAGTAGATGGGGGTCGTGACGTAGAACGCCTTCGCCCCCTGCTGCTCTTTTCCAGTGGCCGCCATGGGAGAAATCCTAACGGTCCGGGGCCGTGCCACCGGTCCGGATATAGCCGTGCGCGGGGGGTGCCGGAAAGGGTGCCGGGGCGGCCGGGGGGAGGGCGGGAGAGGCGGCTCCGGGCACCGGGTGTGCCGGTGCGGGCACCGTACGGATCCGGCCGGGGCGGGCGCGCCGGCGACCGCCGGACGGCCTGCCGACTCCACGGGCCGGATTCACCCCGCGTTCACCGTGAGGTCGCCCCCCGTCGTGCCTGCGCGCCTAGCGTCCGGACACGCGTAGACACGGAACATCCGGAGGGGACCATGCGCAAGCTGCTGCCGCTGATCGGTTCGCACCCCGGCGGGAGAGCCGCCCTGACCTGCCGCTACCGCTGCGGCGACGCCTGCTTCCACGAGGTGCCCAACACCAGCGGCAACGAGTACGCCGGCGACGTCATCGCCGCCGCCCTCTCGCGCCGCTCGGTGCTGCGCGCCGGCGCCGTGGTCGGCGCCGCCGCCGCTGCCGGCGCGGCGGTCGGTTTCGGCCAGGCGCCCGGCGCCGCCGCGGCGCCCGCCGCCGTACCGGCCAAGGGCTGGGAGAAGGGGAGCGGCAAGGTCCGCGGGGCGGCGCGCGGCCTGCGCTTCGCGCCCGTCGCGCCGAACACCGCCGACGCGGTGACCGTCCCCGAGGGCTACGCGCAGAACGTCGTCATCCGCTGGGGCGACCCGATCCTGCGCGGCGCGCCCGCCTTCGACCCGGAGAAGCAGAGCGCGAAGGCGCAGGCCGGCCAGTTCGGCTACAACAACGACTTCCTCACCCTGCTGCCGCTGAAGGGCGAGCGCGGGCGCCAGGTGCTGTTCGCCAACCACGAGTACACCGACGAAGAGCTGATGTTCCCCGGCTACGACGCGGCCAACCCCACGCGCGAGCAGGTGGAGATCGCCTGGGCCGCGCACGGCCTGTCCGTCGTCGTGGTGGAGGAGGACCGCCGTACGGGCAGGCTCACGGCCGTGCCCCGCCACCACCTCAACCGCCGCTTCACCGCCACCAGCGAGTTCCGCCTCACCGGCCCGGCCGCGGGGTCCGACCTGCTGAAGACCTCCGCCGACCCCACCGGCACGAAGGTGCTGGGCACCCTCAACAACTGCGCCGGCGGCACCACCCCCTGGGGCACGGCGCTGTCCGGCGAGGAGAACTTCAACCAGTACTTCGCCAACGCCGCGTCCGTCGCCGACCCCGACGTGAAGGCCAGGCTGGCCCGCTACGGCATGTCCGGCGGCGCCTCCGGGCGCAAGTGGGAGCGGTTCGACGACCGCTTCGACCTCACCAAGGAGCCCAACGAGGCCAACCGCTTCGGCTGGGTCGTCGAGGTGGACCCGTACGACCCCGACTCCGTCCCGCGCAAGCGCACCGCGCTCGGCCGTTTCAAGCACGAGGCCGCCGAGCCCCGCCTGACCGCCGACGGCCGCCCGGTCGTCTACATGGGCGACGACGAGCGCTTCGACTACTTCTACAAGTTCGTCTCCTCCAAGCGGATGATGAAGGGCGACAGCCGCGCCGCCCGCGAGCACAACCTCACGCTGCTGGACGAGGGCACCCTCTACGTCGCCAAGCTGACCGGCGACAGCCCGGCCGCCGAGATCGACGGCAGCGGAAAGCTCCCCTCCGACGGCGAGTTCGACGGCTCCGGCGTGTGGATCCCGCTGGCCACCGGCACCACCTCCCACGTCCCCGGCATGAGTGCCGAGGAGGTCTACGTCCACACCCGGCTGGCCGCCGACAAGGTGGGCGCCACCAAGATGGACCGCCCCGAGGACGTCGAGCCCAGCCCGCGCACCGGCCGCGTCTACGTCGCGCTGACCAACAACTCCCAGCGCGGTGCGGCGGGCAGGCCCGGTGCGGACGAGGCCAACCCGCGCAACGCCAACAGGCACGGCCAGGTGCTGGAGCTGGCCGAGCACTGGGACGACCCGGCGGCCGACGGCTTCGCCTGGCGCCTGTTCCTGGTCTGCGGCGACCCGGAGGACCCCTCCACCTACTTCGGCGGCTTCCCCAAGGACCAGGTCAGCCCGATCTCCTGCCCCGACAACGTCGCCTTCGACTCCTACGGCAACCTGTGGATCTCCACCGACGGCAACGCGCTGGGCTCCAACGACGGCCTGTTCGGCGTGGCCACGGCGGGTGAACGGCGCGGTGAGGTGCGGCAGTTCCTCACGGTGCCCGTCGGCGCCGAGACCTGCGGCCCGATCATCCAGGACCGCCGGGTGCTGGTCGCGGTGCAGCACCCGGGCGAGGTGGACGGCGCCAGCTACGAGCAGCCCGCCTCGGCCTGGCCCGACGGGCCGGGGAAGGTCGTCCGCCCGTCGGTCGTCGCCGTCTGGCGCGAGGACGGCCGCGGCATCGGCGTCTGAGGGCGTCCGAGCGCGGTGCTCCGGCCGCCGTACCCGTCGGTGCGGCGGCCGGTTCTCGGCGGCACTCCTTGACAACTTGGCATGTCCTTGTGTGCCCGGGCCGGGGCAGGGAAGGAGGAAGGCAAGGAACCTACCCGAAAGGGTGAAGTCATGGAGATAACCGGCATCATCACCGCGATCATCATCGGCATCGTCGTCGGTGTGCTGGGGCGGTTGGTCCTGCCGGGCCGCCAGCGCATCGGTGTCCTGTGGACGATCGTGGTCGGTATCGCCGCCGCCCTGATCGGTACGTTCATCGCGGCCGGAATCGGTGTGGCGGACACCCGCGGTGTCGACTGGATCGAGCTGTTCATCCAGATCGGCCTGGCCGCGGTGGGTGTCGCCGCCGTGGACCGCGCGAAGGTCCGCGCCTGACGGACGGCCGGACGGCACGCGGGGCCCCGCCTCGCCGGCCTTCCCGACACGTGACCCGGGTGGTGCACCTGCCCGGCGGAAAGCGGCCCCCACAGCCGCTTTCCGCCGGGCTCTCGGCTGTCCGGGGCCCGGCTCGCGGCCTTCGAGCCCCCTGCCCTCCGGCTTCCTGCCCTCCGGACCCGGACAGCCGGGAGGCCGGGGGCGGTGCGTGCGCGTGCCCCGGGCCTCCGCCGCCTCCGGCGCGGCGGTCCCGCCCGGCTCCGTCCGAACCCACCGGGCGGGACCGGCTCCCTCGCTCCGGAGCCGGTGTCCGAATCCGGGCTCAGCCCGTGTGGTGGTCCCGCTGGAAGAGCGCGGCGTGCTCCAGCACGTCCTCCATCGGGTCGTCGATCTGCCCGGTGGAGATCAGCGCGACGGTGGGCCCGTTGTGCGATCCGTGGTGGGTCTCGTCGGCCCAGGCCGACGCGGCCCCGCCAGGCAGCGCGACCGCCGTCACGACGGCCCCCGCCGCCACCCCGCACCAGCGCATCGTCCGGTTCCGCCTCACCGTGCTTCTCCTCTCGTCCTTCATCCGGTCACGGCAGATCGCCGTCCGCCGTGCATATCTGCCGGTGAGCGGAAAAGTTACGAACGGATTGTGGATCTGTCCTACGGCGTCCCGCTGTGCGCCCCGTCGCGCGCTCCGGGGAGCGTCCGTGCCCGCCTCGGCCGCCGGCCCGGTGCCACCGCGCACGCGGGGCGGACGGCCGAGGAGACGAGGAAGCCGGGAAGGGTTCCATCTGCGATGGTTCCAAAGTTGATACCCTCATCCATGAGGGTTCCATCTTTGGAACCCTCATGGATGAGGGTATCTGCGAAGCGAGGCGTCGATGGCGGGCGGTTTCATCGGGCGCGAGCGGGAGTTGGCCCTGCTGGGAAGGATGCTGCGCAAGACGGAGCGGGGCGACCGGCCCGGCCGGGCCGTACTGATCCGGGGGCGGCGGCGAGTGGGCAAATCGAGGCTGGTGGAGGAGTTCATCGAGCGCTCCGGACTGCCGAGCCTGTTCTTCACCGCCTCGGCCCAGTCCACTCTCTCCGCCGACCTCGGTCTGTTCATGGAGGAACTGGCCGCCTCGGACCTCCCGGGCGCGGCGGAACTGGCCGGCCAGTCGCCCCGCAACTGGGACGCCGCGCTGCGCCTGCTGGTCACGGCCCTGCCCGACGACCGCCCCGCCGTCGTCGTGCTGGACGAGATGCCGTATCTGATCGGCAACGACCCCGGCTTCGAGGGCACCCTCCAGAAACTCTTCGACCGGGAGTTCTCCCGCAGACCGGTGCTCCTGCTGTGCGTGGGCTCGGACCTGGCGATGATGGAGCGGCTCAACGACTACGACCGCCCGTTCCACCAGCGCGGCACGGAGATGGTGGTCCCACCGCTCAACCCCTCCGACGTGGCCGGGATGCTGGACCTGCCGCCCGCCGAAGCGTTCGACGCCTACCTCGTCTCCGGAGGGCTGCCGCTGGTGCTGGAGGAATGGCCGCGAGGCGGCGGCGTCTTCGACTACCTCCAGGACGCGCTCACCGACCCCACCTCCGCGCTCGTCGTGAGCGGGGAGCGGTCGCTGGCCGCCGAGTTCCCGGCGGACGCCCAGGCCCGGCTGGTGCTCGGGGCGATCGGAGCGGGGGAGCGGACGTACTCGCTGATCGGACGTGAGGCGGGCGACCTGCCCAAGGCCAGCCTGAGCCGGGCGCTGCAACTGCTCGGAGCCAAGAGGGTGGTCGATGCGGCCACGCCGCTGTCGACGCGCCCCTCCAAGGAGACGCGCTACCACGTCGCCGATCCCCATCTGCGCTTCTGGCTGGCCTTCCTCGGCCCGCACCTGCCGGAGGTCGAACGGGGCAGAGGCGATCTGGTACTGGAGAGGGTCCGCCGCTCGTGGGCGGCCTGGCGGGGGCGCGCGGTCGAACCCGTCGTCCGCGAGGCGCTGCTGAGAATGCGGGAGGGCGGGCTGCCCGAGGGAACCGGGGCCGTGGGCGGTTACTGGACCCGCACCAACAACCCCGAGATCGACATCGTCGGCGCCGACCGGGCGCCGATCGCCAGGCGGATCACGGCCGTCGGCTCGGTGAAGTGGCTGGAGAACCGCCCCTTCGACGCCCGCGACCTCTCCCGCCTCCTGATCCACCGCTCCCAACTCCCGGGCGCGGGCGAGGAGACTCCGCTGTACGCGGTGACCAGATCGGGCGCCACGGTGGACGGGATCCACGTACTCGGCCCCGATGAGCTGATCACCGCCTGGAGCTGAGCCCCGTCATCCGCGCCCGTACGCGGCGGCCTACCCCGCAGCCCGCCGCCGGATCAGCGCGACGGCGCCGAGGACCTCCGCGACCACCGTGAGCACCGCTCCGGACAGCGCGGTGGCGAGCGGGAGCAGGGCGGCGCGCCCGGCTGTCCACCGCCTCGCTCCCCGTCCGGCTCTCCGTCCGTCCGGTGTCCCGCACCGCGTCTCCTGCCGTCGTCCTCCGGGGTACCGGTAGAGGCTAGGAGGCTTCGCATCGGGACGGCGCGCCGGGGCCCGCGCGGTGACCGTCCCGGCCGGCCGCGCCCCGGCGCTTGCGGTCACGGCTCGGCTTGCCGATCGCCGGGGCCAGCACGGTGGCGACCGCGCACAGCACGCCGGAGACGATCCAGGCCGCGTCGTAGGAGCCGAGGGCGTCGCGGAGGACGCCGCCGGTGAACGCCATCACCCCGGCGCCTAGCTGGTGGAAGGCGAGCGTCCAGCCGAAGACGACCGCGCCGGCGCCCTTCCCGTAGATCTCGCGGACGGCCGATAGCGCGATCGTCGGCGGGACGGTGGCCACGTCGAGCAGGCCGAAGAAGACCACGAAGACGATCAGCGGCCAGTTGGCCTCCGGCCCCAGGAGGGAGGGCAGGAGCAGCAGCGAGACCCCGCGCATCCCGTAGTAGAGCGCGAGCAGCAGGCGCGGGTCGTGGCGGTCGGTGAGCCAGCCGGAGACGACCGTGCCCGCCACGTTGAAGACCCCGATGAGCGCGAGCAGCGAGGCCGCGACGGTGGGCGGCATGCCGTGGTCGTGGGCGGCGGGCACGAAACCGCTCCACATGATCCCGTTGGTGGACGCGCCGCAGACGGCGAAGGTGCCCGCCAGCAGCCAGAACGGACGGGTACGGGCCGCCGAGCGCAGCACCCGCAGCGCGTGGCGGGCCGCGCCCGGGGCCGGTGCCGGGCGGGGGACGTACTCCCGGGCGCCGTAGGGGCGCAGGCCGAGATCGGCGGGGTGGTCGCGCAGCAGCAGCCCTGCCGGCGGGACCAGGGCGAGCGCCACCAGCGCGATCGTCACCGTGGTCGGGCGCCACTGGTACCGCTCGATCGACCAGGACAGCAGCGGCAGGAAGACGAACTGGCCGAAGACGCTCGCCGCCGTCAGCAGACCGGTGACCAGGCCGCGCCGGGCGGCGAACCAGCGCTCCACCACCACGGCCGCGAAGCCCATCGCCACGGAGCCGCAGCCCAGCCCCACCAACAAGCCCCAGTAGAGGGTCAGTTGCCAGGGCTGGGTCATGACCGTGGTGAGCGCCGCCCCGGCGGCGACGGCCGCCAGCGCCCCGGCGGCGACGCGTCGCAGCCCGAAGCGGCCCATGAGCGCGGTGGCGAAGGGCGCGACCAGCCCGGAGGCCGCCATGTTCACCCAGACCGCGAGACCGATGGAGCCGCGCGACCAGTCCAGGTCGCGGTGGAGCGGCTCGACCAGCAGCCCGGGCACGGTGGCGAAGGCGCCCGCGCCCATGACCGCCAGCGCGGCCACGGCGGCGACCCACCAGGCCCGGTGCACGCGCCGCCCACGGGCGGTGCGCGGGGCGGCCCGGCCGGTACGGACGTGCTCGGTGGTGGTGCGGGTCGTGTGCGTCATGCCTCCGATGCTGTTCGGACCGATCGGCCCGAACGAGTGGCCGGATGGCCGACATCTGAAAGAATCTGGCCATGGACGTCTTCACGCACCCGGAACGGCACCGGGTGGCGGTACTGGTCCGCCACGGGGTGCTGCCGATGGAGCTGGGCCTGGTCCACCAGTTGTTCCGCGCGGCCGAGTCGGCCTCCGGCGCACCGCTGTACGAGGTCGTGACCTGCGCGCCCGCCCCCGGCCTGGTCCGCACCGACGCCGACTTCCCCGTCCACGTCGGACACGGCCCGCGGGCCCTCGCCGAGGCCGACACCGTGGTCGTCCCGGCCAGCCACGAGGACGACGGGACGTACCCGTGCGGGCGGCTGCCCGCCGCGCTCGCCGACGCCCTCGCCCGCATCCGGCCCGGCACCCGTATCGCCTCGGTCTGCACCGGCGCCTTCGTGCTGGCCGCCGCCGGGCTGCTCGACGGCCGCCGGGCCACCACCCACTGGAAGTCCGCCGAGCACTTCCGGCGGCTCCACCCGGCCGTACGGCTCGACCCGAACGTCCTCTACACCGACGAGGGCGACGTGCTCACCTCCGCGGGCGAGGCCGCCGGGATCGACCTGTGCCTGCACATGATCCGCCGCGACCACGGCGCGGCCGTCGCCAACCGGGCGGCCCGCAGCACGGTCGTACCGCCGCACCGCGACGGCGGGCAGGCCCAGTACATCCCGCGCCCGGTCGCCGAGCCGCGCCACTCCTCCACCGGCGCCGCCCGCGCCTGGGCGCTTGAGCACCTGGACCGGCCCATCACACTGGCCGAACTGGCCGCGCGCGAGTCGATGAGCGTGCGCACCTTCACCCGCCGCTTCAAGGAGGAGGTGGGCACCACCGCGGTGCGGTGGCTGAACCGGCAGCGCATCGAGCGGGCCCGGCAACTGCTGGAGGAGACCGACCTGTCCGTCGACCGGGTCGCCGCCGACACCGGCTTCGGCACGGCCGCCTCGCTGCGCCAGCACATGCAGCGCACCCTCGGCGTCACCCCCACCGGCTACCGCGCCACCTTCCGCGGCCCCGCCACCCGCCCGGCCGGTCTGTGACCGGGTACGGCGGGGAGCCGCTGAGGCGGGCGGGAGCGGGAAGACGTGAGCGGCCCGCCCCGGTCGGGGCGGGCCGTGGTGCACGGGGCCGGGGTGTGCCGGTCAGCTCGGCCAGTAGGACCAACTGGAGCAGCCCACGTGGTCCTCGCAGACCCGGAACTGCTTGATGCGTGAGCTGTAGCTCGCCCACGGGCCCCGGTTCCCGTCCGCGCCGTTGCCGTCCCACTGGGAGACGTGGGCGCCGTTGGCCAGGTAGGCGTCGGCGTATACGCCGTTGCCGTCGCGCTCGCCGTCGTAGGCGCGCATCGCGTAGGCGGTCGCCTGGGCGGCGTCGCTGCCGTGGTAGCGCGTCACGGTCGCCGAAGCCGGCGCGGCAGTGGTGAGGGCGAGCAGGAACGCGCCGCCGAGCACGGCGGCCGTACGCGCGACTCTCCTCGTCCTCCCGGTCGTCCTCGTCATGTCTCCCCCTTGCGGTCACTCGCGGTCGATGCGGTGCACACGGGCCGGACGGCCCGCTCCTCCGAGTCTGGGAAGGAGGTGTGCCGACTTCCCGCTTTCGGTGGCGAACAACGCGGAAGGGGCATCGGGGGAACGGAGTTGCGGGCGCCGCCGGAGGGGCGGCTACGCGCCGGCGCAGTCGCGGCAGGCGCGGGCGGAGGACGCCACCACGGTGTGGAGCGCGGCGGCGAGGGCGCCCGCGAGCGCGACCGCCGGCCAGTTCCCCGACAGGGGGGAGGACGCGGCGAGGGTGAGCGCGGACACGCCCAGGCAGACGCCGGCCGCGGTGCTGGCCCAGGCGGTCGCCCGGGGGAGCCGGCGCGGGGTGGGCAGCCGCCGGGCGAGAGGTCCGGTGGCGGCCAGTGCGGCCGTCGCGAGCAGCGCGGCGGCGGCCGCGACCCCGGCCAGGGGGAACGCCAGCAGGCGGGCGGCCAGGGGGAGTTGGCTGCCATGCCCGGTGGCCAGGAACAGGTACCAGCAGACGGCCGGGAGCGGGGCGGCCAGGGCGACGGCGCGGGCGGTGTGGCGGACCTGGGCGACGGTCAGTTCCCGCTGGCAGGCGGGAGCCACCTCCGCCACGGTACCGAACTCGCGCACGGCCCGCCGGACGGCGAGGTCGTGGGGCAGCCCCTCGGCGGCGTACGCGGCCACCGTGCCGGCCAGGCCGTCGCGTATCTCCGCCACCAGGCGGGCCTTGGCGCGGACCGGGCCGCGCAGGGCGGACGCCAGGGCCGCGGCGTACTCGTCCGCGTATTCGTCGGCGTACTCCTCGGCGTACTCCTCGGGGCGCTCCCCGGCGGGACCGGCCCGCCGTCCGGTGCCGCTCATCCGGCGCGCCCGGGGTGCGGGGCGGGGTCCAGGACGGAGCCGATCGCCGCCGTGAACGCCTGCCAGGCCGTCCGCTCCTCGGCCAGCGCGCGCCGTCCGGCGTCGGTGAGTTCGTAGCGGCGCCGCCTCCGCTCGCCGGTGGAGTCCCAGCTGCTGCGCAGCAGTCCGGTCCGCTCCAGGCGGTTCAGCGCGGGGTAGACCGTGCCGGTGCGCAGTTCGAGCGCGCCCGCGCTGCGCCGCTGTACGGCGGTGATGATCGCGTATCCGTGCAGCGGCCCCGGCTCCAGCACGGCCAGCAGCAGTCCGTCCAGATGTCCGCGTACGGCGTCGGCCTTCATGAGTAGGCAGCCTACACAACCGCTGCGTAGGTGTGCTATGTATTGGCAGCCAACATATTCATCCCCGGAGCGAGGAGACCGCGGTGACCAAGGTGCTGCTGTCCGTCCACGTCCTGGCGGCGATCGTGGTGATCGGACCGATCACCGTCGCCGCCTCCCTCTTCCCGCGCCACGCGCGGCAGGCCGCCGCTTCGGCCGCCGCTTCGGCCGCCGCGTCCGGGGAGCCGGGGGAGGGACGGGACGCGGGGATCGCCGCGTTCCTGCACCGGATCTGCCGGAACTACGCCGTCGCCGGCATCGCCGTCCCGGTCTTCGGAATCGCCACGGGTGCGCAGCTCGGCGTCCTCACCGACGCATGGCTGGTCGCCTCGCTCGTCCTGACCGCGCTCGCCGCGGCCGTCCTGGTCCTGGCGATCGTCCCCGGCCAGCGGCGGATGCTCCGGCCGGCGGGCGGTGCGGGGGCGCGTACGGCGGCGGACGACGGAGAGGCGCGCTCGGCGGCGGCCCGGCTGTCCATGCTCACCGGCGTCTTCAACCTGCTGTGGGCGGTCGTCGTCGTCCTGATGATCGTCCGCCCCGGCTCCACCACGGGGGCGTGACCGGCGTGCGCACCCTGCGGATCGCCGCCGGCGCGGAGGCCGCCACCCTGGCCGTCCTGCTGGCCAACCTGCTCACCGTCCACGCGCGGCCGGTCACCTCGCTCGCCGGCCCGCTGCACGGCACCGCGTACCTGGTCGTCATCGCCGCCGCCTGGCAGGCCACGACCGCCGCCGGCACGGGCGCGCGGTGGTACGCCCTCGTCCCCGGCGTCGGCGGACTGCTCGCCCTGCGCCGCATCCGCAGGACCCCCGCCCCCGGCGTCCAGGAGGGACGAACATGACGGGCCCTTACGAGGAACTTCCCCTGCCACGGACCGAGTTGGCGCTGGAGGCCCTTCGCCACGCGAAGCGGACCGAACATCCGTCGATCTTCAACCACAGCCTCCGGACCTACCTCCACGGACGCGCGTCCGGCGAGCGGCGCGGCCTGCTGCCCGGCCGCGACTACGACGACGAACTCCTTTTCCTGGGCTGTGTCCTGCACGATGCGGGGCTCACCCCGCAGGGCGACGGCGACCAGTCCTTCGACCTCGACGGCGCCGACCTGGCCGCCCGCTTCCTCACCGAGCGCGGGATGCCCGCCGACCGGCCTGACGACCTGCCGCAACGGCTTGGACCGCGAGGTCGCGGCGACGGTGCGCACGGTGGGCGGGGGCCGGACGGCGGTGGAGACGGCGCGGCCGGGGATCCCGGAGCCGCCGTCGAACGTGTGCGGGCCCTGCCCGGCCGACGGTGGTCCCGTGGGCAGTGAGGGGCCCGCCTACTGCCGCAGGCGGTCGTAGGTGTCCCGTGCTTCGCGCAGGTACGGTCCGGTCGCGGCCGGCTCGTCCCGGGCGATCCGCTCCAGCAGGGTTACGGCCTCGGCGGATGCCTCCCTGGCGAGGTCCGAGCGGTCCCCGGTCAGGAGCCGGGCGCGGGCGAACGCCGAGAGGGCCCGGGCGAGCGCGTCCCGGTGGGCCGGGCGGTCCTGGCGGGTGAGCAGCCGGGCGAGTTCCAGAGCCTCGTTCGTGGTGTCGGCCGCCTCCCGCGTCCGTCCGGCCTCGGCGAGACGGAGTCCGTGGCTCGCCAGTGCCACGGCCGTGGACGAGCGGAGCGGGGGGAAGGCGTCGGCGAGGCGGCGGAGGATGGTGACGGCCTCCTCCGAGGCCCGGAGCGCCTCCGGGTGCCGTTCGGGGACCGCGGCCAGATGCTGTCCGAAGTGCATCAGTGTCTGGGCGAGTTGTATCTCGCCGACCGGCCCGGCGGGCTCCGCGCGGGCCCTGCAGAGGCCGACGGCCTTCGCCAGGAGGCCCAGGGCGTTCTCCTCGCCCAGTTCGGCCGCGATCACGCCGTACGTGGAGGACGCCGCCGCGGTGGCGAAGGCGGCGGTGTCCGGATCGGCCACCGAGCGGCTGACGCCCTTCGCCCGGGCGCCGGCTTGGAGAGCCGCCCCGCCGTCTCCGGCGTAGAAGAGCAGGGTGGCCAGTTGGGACTGGGCCGAGGCCAGGGACGCGGCGTATGCCCCCGGGGTGTCCGCGTGGAGTGCCTCGAACCTTTCCACGGCCTCCCGGGTCGGCGGCAGGGCGTCGGCACGGCGACCGCGGTACAGCAGGCGGGTCCCGAACACCAGCGCCGCCTGAGCCGCCTGCGCCTGCGCCTGTGCGGGCGGGGTGGTGGCTTCGCCCCGGTGCTCCAGCACCTCGCGGCGGAGTTTCAGCACCTCCTCGGCGGCCGCGAGGGACTGCCTGAGCCGGCCCAGCGCGAACAACTGGTCGCCGTACTTCCCCAGGTGTTCCGCGAGCAGGGGGCGGTGGCGGCCGGGATCGCGGCCCATGAGCCGGCGGCTCACCTCCACGGCCTCCTTCGCCCGGCGGAGGGCCCCCTCGGGCCGTCCCGCGAACTGCAGCAGGATTCCGGTGGAGGACAGGGTCATCGCCAGGTCGGCCTCGTACCGCTCGGGTGCGGACCTGGCCAGGGAGCGTAGCCCGCGCACGGCCTTCTCTCCCGCCGCCATCGCGTCCCCGAGCCGTTCCAGGCCGACCAGGCAGTTGTACTTGACCAGCCAGTTCTTGTTGAGGATGTCCGCGAAGGCGGCGGCCTTCCCCCGTGCCAGCCGAGTGTTGATGTCGATGGCCTCCTCGACGGTGCGCAGAGCGTCCTCCAACTCCCCGGCCCGGAACAGCAGGGCGGAGAGGTTGTTGAGGCAGAGGGCCAGGCCCGGGCGGAAGGCGGCCGGATCGGTGGCGGCCAGCGACCGGTAGATCGAAGCGGACTTCTCCAGGGCGTCGCGGGCGTCCTTCAGCCTGCCCACGCCTTCGAGGCACTGGTCGAGGGTGATGAGGGCCATCGCGAGTTCGGAGCGGAACGCGCCCGGGTGCTCCTCGGCCAGTCCCTCGAACCTTCCGACGGACTCCTCGGCGGCCTCCAGCGCCAGGTCCGGGCGCTCGTGGCCGAGCAGGCTGTTGGCCAGGGTGTTCAGGGACAAAGGGAGGTCGTACGCATGGGCCTGGGGGTACTTGACGGCCAGTTCACGGTACACATCCACCGATTTCCTGGCGGCGTCCAGCGCATCGTCGCGCAAACCCAGTTCCGCCAGGTCGATGGAGAGCGCGTTGAGGGTGTTGGCGAGGTCGGCCCGGTACGCCTCGGGTCGGGCGTCGCTCAGCTTGCGGCGGATGGCGATGGCCTCGCGGACGGCCTCCAGCGCCCGGTCCTTGCGCCCCATGAGGCGGGCGGCGCTCGAAAGGGTGGTGAGCGCCAGGGCCAGGCCGGGCCGGAATGCGTCGGGATTGTCGGCGGCCAGTCCCTTGTGGAGGGCGACGGCCTCCTCCGCCGCCTTCAGGGCCTCCTTCCGACGGTCGCACTCCAGGAGATAACCGGCCATGTCCTGCAGGCCGTCGGCCAGGAGGGAGACCGAGTGTTCGTTCCGTCCGTACCGGTCGCACAGGTCCTGGCGGATCTCCACGCACTCCTCGGCGATCCGCAGGGCGGCCCGGTGGTCGCCGAGGTTGCTCTCGGCCGAGGCCAGCGTCGCCAGTCCCCGTGACAAGTGGCCAAGTGCCACCGGGTCCTCGGGGCGGGCTTCCCCGCGCATCAGCGCGACGGCCGTGCGGGCGGCCTGGAGCGCATCCCTCTGCTGGCCGAGCCTGCTGTGCCACATGGACGCGTTGTTGTGGCAGGCGCCCAGCTCGGACCGGCGCTCCGGAAGGTGCTCGGGCAGGGCCTGCCACAGGTCGATGGCTTCCTGGTTCGTCCGGAGGGCCTCTTCGTGCCGCCCCACGGAACCCAGTCGTTTGGCCAGCTCCCGCAGGGCCACGGCGAGCCGTGCCCGGCGCTCGGGGGAATCGTCGGCCTGATCGCGGTGGACCTGGACGATCCGCTGGTGGAGTCGCAGGGCCCAGGGGGCGAGGTTGTGCGAAATCCCGGGCAGGTGCTCGGCCAGGTCCTCCAGGTCGTTCAGGGACGTGCCGGGGTCGTCGACGATCACCGCGAGCGCATCCAGCAGTGGCCCGGGATCCTCCACTCTGGTGGCCACGGTGATCGCGGGGAGCACCAGGACGTGCCGGTGGCGGACGCACCAGTCGGTCAGGCGTTTCTCGCCGAGGATGCCACGGACCGCCGCGCGGGTGGCGAGGGTGAGGAACCGGGCGGCCTGGCCGGACGTGGCACCGGGCAGGAGCCTGTCGGCAAGCTCCGGGTACTTCTCCAGCCGACCGCCGACGAAGCGCTCGGCCAGCCGGTCGGGCTGGAGGTCGCCGACGGGGCGGCCGTCCGGGGAGGGGAGGACGGCCCGGATCCAGGAGAGCACCGAATGGAGGCGGTCCTCACTCAGATCCGACAGCCGGGGCACGCGCCGCACGAGAGTGCCGGCCTGGGCCCGGTCCTGCGGGTACAGCACGACCGCTCCCGCCACCGCGTCGAACAGAGCGTCGTCTGACAGCACGGGCCGGCCCACCCCGTGCGCGGTGGCCACGCGCAGCCAGTGCGACCGCTCGTGAGCCAGCAGTTGCTCCTCCACCGCCGCGGTGCCGTCGTCGGGTCCGAAGACGGGCGAGGGCGACGATTCGCCGGAGCCGGCGGCGTCGAGGAGGCTCACCAGGGCAGCCATGTGCAAGGTGAGGGGGGAGCCGAGGTGTTCGCCGGGTTCGACGGGAGCAAGCCCTTCGGCCAGCTCCTTCCAGGAGGGGATTTCCTCGTCGGCGCGCTTCCAGTCGGGCATGTGCTCCAGGGCCGACGAGAACGCGAGAGCGGCCTCGCGGAACGAGCGCCGCTGCGTCTTGGCGTCCGTCTCCAGACCCGGCAGGAGGATCTTCAGCGTCCTGCTCATGAGGGCCGCGACGGGGAGGGACGCCTCGCTCTCCCGTCGGCTGGTCCACCAGCCGTCCGACCGTGCCGTCAGTACGACCTTGACCGGGACGCTCCGGTTCCGCGCGGCGAACTCCACCGCCGCTGCGGCCTCCTCCACGCGGCTGTCGGCGCCGTCGACCACCACGAGCAGCGGCACCGTGGGCGACGGCAACCGGCGTATGCCGTCGGGGCTTCCCGAACCCAGCCAGAGGACCGCCCAGTCCTCCCCTTCTGAAGCCAGTTCGCGGGAGAACTCCAGAGCCAGACGGGTCTTCCCCCGGCCGCCGGGGGCGTGGACCAGGGCCGCTCCCGGACCGGGCCGCCGCGACCACTCGCGCAGGAGGGACAGCTGTTCGCCGCGCCCGCCGAAGGGGACGATCCCCCGGGCGGGGTGGAGCAGTTCGATGACCGAGGAGGGAGCCTGGACCAGGCCGGGACCGTGGTCCTGATCGGCCAGCTTCGCGTACTCGACGGGTTCGAGGACATGGACGCCCGGCGGCCCGTACCGGTCGACGGTGTCCAGGAAACCCTCCGCCCGGAGCAGGGCGGTGGCCGTCTCCGCCTCCAGCCGGGCGGGCCGGTGACCGGGCAGCTCGGCGAAGACGACGCCGGTCAGGAGGTCTCCGCAGAACACGGCCGCCCCGGATACACCCCGCCACGGCGAGCCCTCGGCCGGAGGCGGCGGGGTGGTGTCGCAGTCGACCACGTACGTGCCGCCGACGAAGCCGTTGCCCGGATTGATCGTGCCGAGGACCTGAGTGCTCTCCCCCGGGCGGTGTTCCGCGTACGGGAACCCCCACACACGGCACTCCACGCGGTCCCGCTCTCCGACGACGCGCCCCCAGCGCGGCCGGTCCGGCGCGGACCGCCGGCCTGCGGGAGACTTCTTCCAGTCGGGTACGAGGACCAGGGCCGCGTCGACACCCCGGCCGTGCCGCCCCTCCGGGTCGTGGGGATGCGCACCGAGGGGCATGCCGCGCCACTCGACCCGTCCCTCGTGCGCGGGCCCCTCCCCCTGTCTGCGCACCCGCACCGGAGCGCCCGTCTCCCCCACGGTGTGGGCGGCGGTCAGGACGAGGCCCGGCAGGATCTCGTATCCGGAGCCCCATCCCTCCGTGGTCAGCACCTGTACCACGCGTACGTTGTCCATCCCCCGACCTGTCCGCCGCTCGACGGCGTATCCGTGCCCTCCCTCCGGTCCGACGACCGGAGGGAGAGGATCTGTTCGTTGTCAGTGCTGGGATTCAGTGCTGGGATTCAGTGCCGGGATTCAGCGCCTGGGAGAGCGCGTCGCGCCCTCGGGAAACGTCTCGGACGGCGGAGGGGCCTCGCCCTCGGCCGAGACCAGCGGGGGCCTCCCGTCGGCCCGGCGGGGAGTGAGGGTGAAGGCCACACGGTGGCCGCGGCCCCGGGACAGGCCGCCCTCGGCGTCGGCCGTGAGGACCCACGCGCGCAGGCCCGACTTCCCCCGGACCTCCTGCCGGAGTTCGACCTGGAACTCCATCTCGATCGGGCCGACCTCGAAGGCGATGTCCTGGCCCGCGCCGCGGGACGCGGCCTCCATCAGGCCGTCGCGCACGGCGGCGACGGCTTCGGCGAGTTCGATCTCCATGTGATCCCCCCCGGATCCGGCGATGTGCTCGGTCGCCGTCCGCTTCCCCCGGCAGTCGGCGGACCGCCCCGCCGGACCTCTCCCCATCGGTCGGCGGCCGCGGAGGCGCGGACGTGCGGTCAGACTGTAACGACTCCGTGTGGTGCCCGCTGTGCGTTCTGTGAAATCTTCCCCGGCCGCCATGTCCGGGAAGCACCGGCGAGCGTGACGGCATATGCGCCGGTGACGCGTCCCGCGTTGCGGGGCCACCGCGCTCCTCCGCGCGGCGGAATCGGCCACCGCAGACTTCGCGCACGCCGGTTTCGCGCCGGTGGGAAGCCGGGGAGGTCTACTGTCGGCGGGACACGGCCGACGGCGGGGAGCCGACGCGTCCGCGTGTGACGGGCCGTGCCCGAACGGGGAGGGAACGGTTATGAGCGATCGGGTGCTGCTCCGGCTGCGCGGAGCGGACGGCGAGGACGCGGAACGCCTGGAACTGGCGACCTCGGCGTTACGCGAGGAGCTGCTGGAGCTGGACGTCGAACGGATCGAGGCGGTGAGCGCGGGGCCGGCCCCGGACGGGACCCGGGCGGTCGACGTGGCGGAGATCGGCGGTCTGCTGGTGACCCTCGCCCAGATGCCCGTTGCCCTGCACGAGCTGGTGACGGCGGTCCGGCACTGGCTGGCCAGGGGCGCGGACTCCGGAGCCGCCGACCGTACCGCCGAGCTGACGATCGACGGCGACACCCTGAAGGTCACCGGCGTCTCGGCCGAGACCCAGGACCGGATCGTCGACGCCTGGCTCCGGGCCCATGCCCCCGCTCCTTCCGCTCCCTCCGAGCCGGAGAGGAGCTGACCGCGGTGGCGGGACGACACGCCCTGATCGTGGCCAACGACGTCTACGAGCACGAGGGGCTGAGCCGCCTGGCGGCCCCGGCCCACGACGCCCGGGCCCTGGAGTCCGTGCTGGCCGATCCGCAGATCGGCCGGTTCCAGGTCACGGTGGTCCGCAACCAGCCCGCCCACGTCGTCCGGCGGGAGATCGCGAACTTCTTCGCCGACCGCAGGCCGGACGACTTCCTGCTGCTCCACTTCTCCTGCCACGGCCTGAAGGGGGCGTCCGGCGCGCTGTACTTCGCCGGCGCGGACACCGTGCCGACCCGGCTGTCCGCGACGGCGGTCTCCGCCCGCTTCGTCGACCAGGAGATGACCGAGAGCCGCGCCCGGCGGATCGCCCTGTTCCTCGACTGCTGCTACGGCGGGGCCTTCTCCCGGGGGATGCGGGCCCGTGCGGCGGACGCGATCGACGGGGAGAGCGCCTTCCCGGCGGCGGCGTCCGGGGCCGACGGCGCGGGCGACGGCCGGGGCCGGATGGTCATCACGGCCTCCGGCGCCACGGAGTACGCCTTCGAGGACGACCGGCTGGCCCGGGCGGACCGGCACGGGCCGTCGGTCTTCACCGGCGCGCTCGTCCACGGGCTGCGCACCGGCGAGGCGGACACCGGCGGGGACGGCCTGGTCGACCTGGACGAGCTGTACGACTACGTCTACACGCGGGTGCGCGCCACCACCAGGCACCAGACCCCGCAGAAGTGGGTGGACGCCTCCGGCAAGCTGGTCGTCGGCTGGGTTCCGCTGTCCGCCCGGCTGAAGGGCGCGCCCCTCCCCGCCGATCTGGTCGCCCGTACGGACGGGCGGGCTCCCGCCGACCGGCTGGCGGGGGTGCGGGAACTGCGGCGGATCCTGCTCGACGACGACGTCGAGCGGGCGGTCGGCGCCATGGACCTGCTGCACCGGCTGACCGGGGACGACAGCAAGGAGGTGTCCGCCGCCGCGACCGCCGCTCTGCAGGAGGCGCAGCTCAAGGCCGTCCCCGGCCGTGTCGAACTGGGAGCGGCGCCGGAGGGCGGATTCGGGGGCGGGGCCGGATTCGGAGCCGGAGGCGGGGAGGCCGGGCCGCCGGCCACGCACACGGTACGGCTGGTGGGCTCGCCCCTGGCACGCGTCTTCCAGGCCACCACCACGGCGAGCTGGATCACCGTGGAGCACAGCGGGCCCTTCGACCCGTCGGGCGGGTGGGTCAGGATCGGCGTCGACTCCGGAGCGCTCGCCGAGCACTCCGGGCCGCTGCACGGCTCGGTCAACATCGTGAACCGGCTGGGCGAGTTCGAGATACCCGTCACCGCGCCGGCCCGCGGTTCGCTGTGGCCCCGGACGGCCGGCACGGCCGTTCCCCGGCTCCCCCGGCCCGGCTGGCTCCTGGACAGGAGGGTGCCTCCGGCCCTCGCCGCCGCGGCTGTCGTGGCCTGGCCGCTGTCCGAGGCGTCGGCCGCGGGAGACATGAACCTCGCCGGCGCGGTGTTCTTCCTGCTGCGCTCGGCGCTGCTCCTGGCCGGGGCCCTTCTGCTGGACCGGCCCGGGACGAAGGGCGCGGTGGGCCGGGGCCTGGTCGCCGGGAGCGGCGTCTACTACCTCGCCTTCGGCCTGGGTCTGCTGGCCGTCCACGCCGATGTGTACGCGCTGCTGGGGCTGGCGGCCACCGTGCTGCTCCTGGCCGGACTGGTGCTGCGGCTGTGGCCGCACCGGGCGGTCCTGAAGGGGATGAGGCCGACGGCGGCCGCCGCGAACCGGCTGACGTACGTCACCGGGGCGGCGCTGGTGGGCCTGTTCGTCATGTCGTTCGTGTCGCTGCCGGAGACGGACGTGACGGCGGTGGACGTCATCGGGCTGCCCGCGGTCCTCTGCGCCGTCCTCCCGATGGGGGCGTTGTGCGTCGCCGCGACGTCGGCCGGTCTCCGCGGAGCGCGGGCGCGTCTCTCCGCCGTCGCGGCCATCGCCTCCTACTACGGCCCCGAGCTGTACTTCCTCCTGGGCTCCCTGTTCGGGAGGGAGCACGTCTACGTGGGCAACACCCTGGTCTCCCCGTACCCGTCCCCCGGGTACATCCTCGTCCAGGCCGCGCTCGTCGCGGCGCTCGCCCTGCCCGCGGCCCTGCCGCTGTGGCGCGGCTGGACGCCGCCGCCGAAGGCGCCGATGCCGCCGAACGTCCCGCCGCCGCCGACGGTTCCACCGCGTCCCCGGTGAGCTTCCGGCGCCCCGGCGGTGGCGGCGCGTACGGGCTCACAGGCGCTCGAAGCCGCGGACGCGCTCCCAGTCGGTGACCGCGCCTTCGAAGGCGGACAGTTCGGCGCGGGCGGCCCGCGCGTAGTGGGCGACGGTCTCCTTGCCGAAGAGTCCGGCCGCGATGCCGCTGTTCTCCCAGCGGTGCAGGGCCTCGGTGAGGGTGGCGGGCAGGCGGGGGACGGACGGGTCGGCGAGGGCGTTGGCGGTGTGCTCCGGCGGCAGGGGGAGGCGGTTGTCGATGCCGTGGAGCCCGGCGGCGACGGCGGCGGCGACGGCCAGGTACGGGTTGGCGTCGCCGCCGGGGACGCGGTGCTCGATGCGCAGGGACGGCCCCGAGCCCACCACCCGTACCGGGCAGGTGCGGTTGTCGCGGCCCCAGGCGATGCCCGTCGGGGCGAACGCGCCGGGCCGGAGGCGCTTGTAGGAGTTGACGTTGGGGGCCATCAGCAGGGTCAGGTCGGGCAGGCAGGCGAGCTGCCCGGCGACGAAGTGCCGCATCAGCTCCGACATGCCGTCACCGGCGGACGGGTCGGCCAGGACGGGCGTGCCGTCGGTGCCGCGCAGGGAGATGTGGACGTGGCAGGAGTTGCCCTCGCCCTCGTCGAACTTCGGCATGAACGTCAGCGAGGCGCCCTCGGCGGCGGCGATCCGCTTGGCGCCGTCCTTGAACAGGACGTGGTTGTCGCAGGTGGCCATCGCCTCGTCGTAGCGGAAGACGATCTCGTACTGACCCGGGTGGCACTCCCCGCGGGCGGTCTCCATCCGCAGCCCGGCGCGCGTCATCGCGCGGCGGATGCGGCGGGCGACCGGCTCGACCTCCTCCAGGCCCTGGAGGGAGTAGTCGGTGTTGTAGCGGGCGGCGGGGCGCAGGCCGGTGTAGCGGCGCTCCCAGGCCTCGCGGTAGGAGGCGGTGAAGACGAGGAACTCCAGCTCGGTGCCGGCGTACGCGGTCAGGCCGCGGGCGGCCAGCCGGTCGAGCTGGGTGCGCAGGACGTGGCGGGGGGCGACGGCGACCGGCTCGGGTCCGTGGTCGGGGCCGGGGCCGTGTTCGCCGCCGGGGCCGACGGGCCACACCGCGTCGGCCAGGACGAGGGCGGTGCCCTCGTCCCAGGGCAGGACGGTGCGCAGGGTGGCCGGGTCGGGGCGCAGGACGAAGTCGCCGAAGCCGCTGTCCCAGGCGTCGATGGCGTAGCCGGGGCCGGTGTCCATCTCCACGTCGGTGGCGAGCAGGTAGACGCAGGCGCCGAAGCCGCCGCGGGCGGCCTCCTCCAGGAAGTAGGGCACGGACAGTCGGCTGCCCATCAGCCGCCCCTGGAGGTCGGGCACGGCGACGACCACCTCCTCGACGCGCCCCGCCTCGGCCTCGGCGCGCAGCCGCTCGTACGGGTCGGTCACCTGGACTCCTCGGTGGAGGCGGTGGAGGCGTTGGAAGCGGCGGGTTCGGCGGATCGGGAGAAGGGGGCCGCGCCGGCCAGGGGGTTGGGGACGGTGCCGTGGACGACGTCGAAGCCCTCGTCGCGTTCGGCGCGGTCGTGGAAGCCGCCGCCCAGCAACTGCTCGCGGTTGAGGGCGACCCGGTCGAAGGAGGGCGCGAGCAGACCGAACTCCTCGAAACGGTCGGCGAGTTCGGGGAAGCGGCCGTGGTAGCGGCCGACCTCGGCACGCACCAGGGACCAGAAGTCCGCCTCGGGGACGCCCAGATGCTCCTCCACCAGGGGCGCGAGGAAGCGGAAGTGGCCCGCGAAGACGGCGCTCAGCAGCGAGTGCGCCAGCTCGCGCGCCGGCCAGCGCAGCAGTGCGGCGTCTGCGCGCGGCGGCAGCCCGGCGTACTCGGGGCGGCGGCCGGGGAGCAGGTTGACGTCCTCGGCGAAGTCCTTGAGCGCGATGCCGACGGGCACCTCGCGGGCGTCGTGGAGGACCACGGTGTTCTCGCCGTGCGGGCAGAAGGCGATGCCGTGGCGGTACAGGCAGTGCAGCAGCCCCGGCAGCAGGGCGGCCAGGAAGCGGGCCAGCCAGGCGCGCGGGGCCAGGCCGGAACGTTCCACCAGCTCGGCGACCAGCGCCTTCCCGTCCGAGCCGGTCTTGAGCAGGGCGGCCATCGTGCGGGCCTTCTCACCGTCGCGCAGCAGGGCGGTCACCGGCTCGCGCCACACCGCGCCCAGCAGCTCGTGGTAGCGGTAGGGGGCGTCGGCCACCGACTCGTACAGCGGGTGGCGCACGGCGACGGAGGCCACCTCGCCCAGGGGGTGGAAGCGCAGCTCGTCGCGGAGGTAGGGGTCGGTGTCGCGTATCGCGTGCAGCCAGGCGCTGATGTCGGGCGCGGCCCGCGTCGGTTCGGTGGACAGCCCGCGCCACACCAGGGTGTTGCGGATGAGCAGCGGCACCTTGACGTTGCGGCGGCCGGGGTGGTCGAGGTTGGCGAGGGTGCGGATCGACTGGAGGGGCCGGTAGCGGTCCGGGCCCTCGCCGAGGGGGACGATCCGGCCGTCGGCGAGGTAGGGGGCGAAGAGGGTGGCCACGGCCTCGTCCCAGTGGAAGGGGTGGACCGGCAGCCAGACGAAGTCGCCCGGGGCGTAAGGGCCTTGGGTGCAGGCGTCGGCGAGGGCGGTGGCGAAACGTTCGCGCACGGCCGCGTCCAGCTCCTCGGACAGCAGCGCCTGAGCGTCCAGGCCCGGTATGCCCGCGTACGAGGCCAGGGTGGTGTGTACGGCCGCCCAGCGCAGCCGCACCTCGCCGGCCGCCTCGGGGGCGTAGGCGGCGGCGTCGGAGGCGGAGAAGCCCAGGCGGCCCTTGTTGAGCAGCATGCAGGGGTGGCCGTCCTGGTGGGACTCCAGCTCCAGGTGGTCCAGGTCGGCCAGGTCGGCGGCGGGCAGGTCGCGGGCGATGACCTCGGCCTCGGCGCGGCGGGTCGCGGTCAGCTCGCGCAGCGCCTCGGCGGTGGTGGGGCCGTCCCAGCCCAGCACCGCGCGGGCGTCGAGCAGCAGCCGCTCGGGGCCGGCCTCCTCCCCCTCCGCGTCGCCGCCGGGCGCGGGGTGGCGGCGCAGGGTGCCGGGGACCAGGCGCCAGGAGCCGAAGGAGCCGCGGGCGGCGCGGAACGTCCAGGACACCCCGCCGCCCAGGTCCAGCCGGTACGCGCCGGGGGAGCCGGCGGGCCCGGCGGCGGGTTCGGGGTCGGGTTCGGGGACGAGCAGTTCCTCGTAGGCGAACTCCTCGACGGCCTTGGCCAGCAGTCTGCGCCCCGCCTCCCGCCAGGCGTCGCGGGGGACGGCGCTCATCGGGCCGCCTCCCCGGCGCGCGCCCCGGCCCCGGGCTCTCCGGTCCCGGGCTCGGGCCCGGGCGCGCCGAAGGTCGTCCAGGCCGCCCGGTCGGGCACGGGCAGTACGGTGCGCCCGGCGGCGGAGTTGAGGATCACCGCCGCCCGCCACGCGCCGAGGGTCAGGTCGGGCGCGCCCACGCCGTGGGTGTGCATCTCGGCGTTCTGCACGTACAGCGCGCCGGTGACGCTCGCGTCGAGCGCGACGCGGTAGTCGCCGCCGACGCGGTAGCGGCCGCGCGCGTCCCAGTCGACGAGCTTCTCCAGCGGGTCCAGGCAGGCCGGTCGTACGGCCGCGTAGCCGGTGGCCGCGACGACCGCCGAGGTGCGCACCTCGAACTCCGTGCCCTGCCGGGTGTGGCGGCAGCCCAGCACGTAGCCCCGCCCCCCGGAGTCCTCCACGGGGCGCACGGCGGTGATCTCCACGCCCGGGTGGAGGTCGGCGCGCGGCCGGCCGCCGCCGATGGTCCGCTCGTACAGCTCGTCGTGGATCTCGCCGAGGGTGTGCTCGCTGACGCCCTTGTAGAGCTGCCACTGCTCGCGCACCAGCCGGTCGCGGACGGCCTCGGGCAGGGCGCGGAAGTAGCGCACGTAGTCCGGGGTGAAGTGCTCCAGGCCGATCTTGGAGTACTCCATGGGCGCGAACGCCGGGGTGCGCGCCAGCCAGCGCACGTACGGGCCGCCGCGCCCCTCGCCGTCCTGGCGCCGCAGCAGGTCGAGGACGACCTCCGCGCCGGACTGCCCCGCTCCGACCACCGTCACGTCGTCGGCCGCGGCGAGGGCGGCGCGGTGGGTGCGGTAGTCGGCGCTGTGCAGTACGCGCCCGGCGTGCGCGGGCGTGAGCAGGGGGCGCAGCGGCTCGGGCACGACCGGGGTGGTGCCGACGCCGAGGACGACCCGGCGGGCCAGCACGCGCCCCTCCCGGCCCCCGCCCGAATCACCCGGCGCGCGGTGGGTGACGGCGAACGCCTCGGCCGACGCGTCCCACTCCACCGCCGTCACCTCCGAGCCGAAGCGGCACGAGGGCAGGCGCTCGGCGACCCAGCGGCAGTAGTGGTCGTACTCGCGGCGCGGGATGTGGAAGCGCTCGGAGAAGAAGAACGGGAACAGCCGCCCGTGCTCGCGCAGGTAGTTCAGGTACGACCAGCGGCTGGTGGGGTCGGCCATCGTCACCAGGTCGGCCATGAAGGGCACCTGCAGGACGGTGCCCTCCAGCAGCAGGCCGGGGTGCCAGGAGAAGGCGGGCCGGCGGTCCAGGAAGAGGGTGTCCAGTCCCGGCACGCCGTCGCAGAGCGCGGCCAGGGAGAGGTTGAACGGGCCGATGCCGACGCCGACGAGGTCGTACACGCCGTGCGGCGGGGTGGAGTGGTCGGTCACCGCTGTGCCTCCGCGAGGGGGTTGGGAAGGTCGATGTAGACGGACTGGGTGTGGACGTCGCCGACCAGCTCGTCGAGCCCGTCCACGCAGGTCAGGAAGTTGGCCTTGCAGCGCAGCGACGGGGCGTCCAGCAGCAGGTCCAGCAGGCCCTTGGCGCCGGGCTCGGCGGCGCGCAGCCGCTCCAGCGCGCCGCGCAGCACGCGCAGCAGGCGCTCCTCGCGGGCCAGGCCGAACGAGCCGAACGCGCCCACCAGGCCCAGCAGGTTGCTCACGCCCAGGTAATAGGCGACGCGCTCGTCGACGAAGGAGTCCTCGAAGACCAGCTCCACCCCCTCGTACAGGCCCGGCAGCAGCCGCTCCAGCGCGGCGGCGCGGGAGGCGGCGACGTAGTAGCCCTGGCTGTCGCGGTACCGGCCCGCCACCGGCAGTCCGTCGGCGCCCAGCGCCACCAGGGTGTTCTGGTGGTGCGGCTCCAGTGCGATCCCGTGGTGGGCCTGGAGGCGGATCAGGGGTACGGCCAGCACGTCGAGGTAGCGCAGCAGCCATCGCTCGGACGCCTCGGCGGTGGAGATCCCGTGGGCGCGGGCGGCGCGCTCCACGGCCTCGCACAGCGCGGCGCGGTACGGCGGCGGGGATCCGTCGCCGGGGCCGGTGCGCTCGGCGAGCAGGCCGGCCACGCACAGCGCCTCACCGGTCCCGCTCCCGCTCCCGCCCCGGAAGGGGTTGTCGCGTACCGCCGTCTCCAGCCCCGTCTCCGGTCCCGCTTCCGGGGCGCCCTCGCCGCGGCCCGCCGACACCCATGCGAAGTCGCGCAGGATGCCGAACTCCGGGTGCTCGGCGCGCAGCCACCCGCCCGGCCCGGGGCGGTCCGGCGATCCGGCGGCCAGCAGCCGTGCGGCCCGCACTCCCAGCCGCAGTTCGCCGCGGAGGTTGTTGCGGCGGGAGTTGGTGATCCGCATGCCGAGCGACAGCTTCAGCATCGCCCCCGCGTCCGGCCGGTGCACCGTCCGCAGCGAGGAGGTGGGGTACCAGGCGGGGCCGGCCGGACCCAGCGGACGCAGCAGCCCGGCCTCCAGCAGCGCGGCGGTCTCCGGGCGGCGTACGGCCTCGCGCGCCTGCCAGGGGTGGGCGGGCACCGGCACCATGCCGCCGGGCACCTCCACACCCGCCGCCAGGGACCGCAGCAGCTCGGCGACGGGGCGGCCGTCCGCGCTCTCGCCGACGACCGCGTCCGGGTGCGCGGCGAACCAGTGCAGCGGGAAGGAGCCGCGCAACTCCGGCGAGTAAGCCTCCAGTTCGGCGTCCGACGCCTCCCCGCGGCTCTTGGGCGCGGGGTGGAGGGGGTGGCCCAGCAGCAGCGCCTGCTCGGCGTCCAGGAAGGGGGTCGGGCCCGCGGTGCCCGGGGCCTCCGCACGGCGCCGGGCCAGATGGACGGCGGTGCGGCGGGCCGAGTCCAGCACCCGGGCCACCGCGTCGTCGCCGTCGAGGAGCGAGTGGCCGCGCCGCAGCGCGTGCTCCCGGACCAGCCCCGCCGCCGCCAGCGAGATGCCCGCCGGGAGGCTGCCGCCCCGCTCCGATGTGACGACGCGCACCTCGCCGAAGCGGTGCCAGCCGGTCGCGGACCGGTAGCGCACCGGAACGCGCAGCGTCATCCTGCTCAGCGGCAGCACCAGGTGCAGCGACTGCCCGGCGGCCGGCACCTCGGTGCCGGTCTCGCGGACGTACGCGCGCAGCAGCCGCTCGGCCGCGGCGGTGCAGGCGGCGCGCTGCGGGTCGGGGTGGTCGAGCGGGTCGGTGCCGTCGTACGGGCCGCCGCGCACCGGCGGGTTTCCGCCCCGGGGGGTCGGGTTCACAGGGGCTCCTCCTCGGCTCGGCTCCCGGCCCGTTCCTCGGCCCGTTCCTCGGCCCGCTCCTCGGCGAGGCCCGCCTCGGCGACCGCGTGCAGCAGCCGCTCGACGTCGGCGGGCGTCGCGTGCGGGTTGAGCAGGGTGAGCTTCAGCCGCACCCGGCCCGGCCCCTCGCCCGGCAGTTCGGTGCGGCCGACGACCGCGCGGCCCTCGCGCAGCAGCCTGCGCCGCAGGGCGGCGTTGATCCGGTCCGCCCGCGCCGGGTCGGCGCCGTGGCCGGCGCTGCGATCGGCGCGGCCCTCCTCGCGCGGTACGTAGCGGAAGAGGAACGCCGTGAGCACCGGGTCGGCGTGCAGCTCCAGCCGGGGGTGGGCGCGCACCGCCGCCGCCCCGGCCAGCGCGAGGTCGTGGCAGGCGTCCACCAGCCGGCCCAGGCCCTCGCGGCCCAGCGTGCGCAGGGTGACGGCGATGGAGAAGCCGTCCGCGCGGCGGGTGGTGCGCAGCGACAGGCCGAGCAGGCTGGGGTAGCCGGCCTCCTCGTCGTCGCGCGGGTTGAGGTAGACCGCGCGGCGGGCGAGCGAGGCGTACGTCTCCGCGCGCCGGACGAGGAACACGCCCGCCGCGACCGGCTGCCAGCCCAGCTTGTGCCAGTCCAGGGAGACGGAGTCGGCCAGTTCGACGCCGTCCAGCAGCGGGGCCAGGCGGTCCGACAGCAGCGCGCCGCCGCCGTAGGCCGCGTCCACGTGGAACCAGGCGCCGTACTCGGCGGCCAGGCGCGCGCACTCGGGCAGTGGGTCGACCGTGCCGGTGTCGGTGGTCCCGGCGGTGGCGACGACGGCGACGGGCAGCTCGCCGGCTTCCGCGCACCGCTTCAGGGCGCCGGCCAGCGCGCCGGGGTCCATGCGCTGGGCGCGGTCGATGCCGACGGGCACCACCGCGTCCTCGCCCAGACCCAGCAGGGCGGCGGCGCGCTGGACGGAGAAGTGCGCGGCGGCGGAGGTGAACACGCGGGGGCGCGGGCCGGTGCGCGGTACGCCCTCCAGCTCGACCTGCCGCCCCGATGCGCGCCCCAGCACCCGGTCGCGGGCCAGCATCAGGCCCATCAGATTGGACTCGGTGCCGCCGGAGGTCAGCACCCCGGCGGCCTCCTCGCCGTAGCCCGCCAGCTCCGCCAGCTCCGCCAGCAGCAGCGTCTCCAGGGTGGTGGCGGCCGGTGCCTGGTCCCAGGAGTCCTGCGAGGGGTTGAGCGCGGAGACGGCCAGGTCGGCTGCGACGGCGACGGCCAGCGGCGGGCAGTGCAGGTGGGCCGCGCACAGCGGGTCGGCCGGGTCGGCGCTGCCGTACGCCAGCAGCGAGGCCAGCCGGGGCAGGGCCTCCGTGCCGCGGGCCGCCGCGTACTCCCGGGCGACGCGCGCGGCCAGCTCCCCGGGTTCGAGCGCCGGTACGGGGCCGCCGCGCCGCGCCGCGCCCTCCTCCAGCGCCGCGAGCGCGGCGCGCAGCAGCGGCTCCAGGGCGCCGGGACCGTCCGCGGAACCGGACAGGGCGGCACCGGGCAGCGGGGCGGCCGCGGACGGGGCGGTGCCGGGCCGTGTCCCCGCACCGGACCCGGCGGCCGTCAGCAGCCCGTCGACGAGTGCGCTCAGCGTCTGGGAGCGCCCGCTGCCGTCCCGAGCAGCCGGAACGTCCGCTTCCGTGGCCCGGACGCGCCCTGTCACGCCGCCCGCCCGGGGCGGCGACGGTACACGCGGGCGCGGGCGCGGGCCGAGGGCTCCCGCGCGCACCGGTGCCGTGGGACGGCGTCCGCGGTGGCGGTCGGCGCGGGGGGTGTGGTGGGCACGGTCATCGCGTTGTCGCTCCGTTGCTCCGTCAGGAGGAATGCGGTGGCGGTACGGCCCGGAGGCCGTCCCCGGGGGCGGTCGGTGGTCACAGCAGGTGGCGTTCCGCGACGGGGTGGCCGAGGAAGCCGTGCATCGCGAACTCCCAGCCGTAGGAGCCCGCGTAGGGGAAAACGACCAGATCCCCCGCTCGGACTCGGTCCACCCGGACATCGCGCAGCAGGGTGTCCTCGGGAGTGCACAGTTCGCCGACGACGGTGACGCGCGTACCGGCCGCCTCCGGGCGCGGCAGGCCGTCGGGCCAGCGGTCGACGGGCAGGACGGCGATGTTGTGGACCAGGTCCCAGGAGGTGGGGAGCTGGAAGTGGTTGATGCCGCCGCGCAGCACGGCGAAGGCGGTGCCGTAGCTGTGCTTGACGTCGGTGACCTCGGCCGCGTACCAGCCGCAGTCGGCCACCAGGAAGCGGCCCGGCTCCAGGACCACCCGCACGCCCGGCGGCGGCTCGCTCCGCGCGACCAGCTCGCCGAAGCGGGAGACGTCGAAGGGCCGCTCGCCCGCGAGTTCCTCGAAGGCCACGCCTATGCCGCCGCCGACGTCGACCATGCGCAGGTCCACGCCGTGCTCCCGGGCGGTCGCCGTGCTCCACTCCACACACCGGCGCAGATGGGCGGCCTGGGCGGCGGCGTCGAGGTTGTTGGAGGCGGCGTGGATGTGGAAGCCGGTGACGTCCAGGCCCGGCAGCCGCAGCGCCTGCTCCAGCACCCCGGGCACATCGGGCTCGGGCACCCCGAACTGCGACGCCTGCCCGCCCATGCGCAGCGAACCGGAGGCCGGCACCGAGACGGGCCCGGCGGCGGGGTTGACGCGCAGCGCCACACGGGCGGTGGTGCCCTCGGCGACGGCGATACGGCTGATGCGGTGGAGTTCCAGCAGGCTCTCGGCGTTGACCGCCTCGACCCCGGCGCGCACCAGGGCGGTCAGCACGGGCACCGACTTGGCCGGCCCGGCGGCGACGACGGGTACGGGGGAGGCATCGCCGGAAGGGGAGCCGTCCCGCTCCCGGAGGGCGGCCAGGGCCAGCTCCAGCTCGGCGCGGGAGGCGACCTCGAAGCCGTCCACGTACGGGGCCAGCGCCCGTACGACGCCGGGGAAGGAGTTGGCCTTCACCGCGTAGTGGACGGCCGCCCACTCCGGCAGGGCCGCGCGCAGCTCGCGGGCGCGCGCTGCCGCGGCCCGGCCGTCGTAGAGGTAGGCGGAGACGGGCGCCTCGCCCCGCGCCAGCTCCAGCAGCCGTCGGCGGACCGGCTCGGGCAGGACGTCGGCGGGATAGGCGGAGCGCGGGGCGGCGGATGGCGGGAGAACGATGGACAAGGGCTCTACCTCGCTGGGTGCGGCACGGGCGGGGAGGCGGTGCGGTCGTCCGGTGCGCGGCGTCAGCCGCCGTCGGAAGCGCTCACGTCCCCTCCTTCCGGGTGCGTCACCCGGCCGCCTGAACGGCCGTTAAATTAGGTGAGGCTAACCTAATGACTTCTCTCTCTTCCGCCAAGAGAGCCACGCGGCGCACGGGCGCTCGTACCCCGCTTCCCGCGCGGGCGCTCGCGCACGCGCGCCGAAGACGTCACATCCCTTACCAGTGAGGGCGCTTGTAGTCCTGGACGACGGGTGCCGGCCGGCCGCCGGGCCGGGGCGGGTCCGTTCGTCACCCCACGTGCGCGACCCGCCGCGGAACGCCTTCCCCGCGGGCGGCGGGCCCGGCCGCGGGGGCGCTCGCGCGGCCGTACCGCCCCGGCTTCAGGCCGCCGGGCCGGATGCCCGGTGCACCCCGGGAGGAATTCGCGGCCGAGGCGTGTCACGCTTGAAGTCCGCCACGTCGACGACGACGCCGAGCACCCGATCTCCATGGGGGTGCTCGGCGTCATGCGTTTCACGGGTTCCGCAGGGGTCGGTGGAACCGGGCGGGACAACAGGAGCCGCACCTTCTAGGAGTAACGCGTGATCGAGAAGATCTACGACCGGATACTGCACCGCAACCCCGGCGAGAAGGAGTTCCACCAGGCCGTGTGGGAGGTCCTGGAATCCCTCGAACCGGTCTTCGCCCGGCGTCCCGAGCTGCTGGACGAGTCTCTCATCGAGCGCCTGTGCGAGCCTGAGCGTCAGATCATCTTCCGTGTCCCGTGGAGCGACGACTCCGGGAAGACCCACGTCAACCGCGGTTTCCGGGTGGAGTTCAACAGCGCCCTCGGTCCGTACAAGGGCGGCCTGCGCTTCCACCCGTCCGTCAATCTGGGGATCATCAAGTTCCTGGGCTTCGAGCAGACCTTCAAGAACGCCCTGACCGGCATGCCGATCGGCGGCGGCAAGGGCGGCAGCGACTTCGACCCCAAGGGGAGGTCGGACGCGGAGGTCATGCGCTTCTGCCAGTCCTTCATGACCGAGCTCTACCGTCACCTGGGCGAGTACACCGACATCCCGGCGGGTGACATCGGGGTCGGCGAGCGCGAGATCGGCTACCTCTTCGGCCAGTACCGCCGCATCACCAACCGCTGGGAGGCCGGCGTCCTGACCGGCAAGGGCGTCCTGTGGGGCGGCTCCCAGGCCCGCTCGGAGGCCACCGGCTACGGCCTGGTCGTCTTCACCGCCGAGATGCTCAAGACGCGCGGCGAGAGCCTGGAGGGCAAGCGGGTGGTGGTCTCCGGTTCCGGCAACGTGGCCATCCACGCCATGGAGAAGGCGCGGCAGCTCGGCGCCGTGCCGATCGCCTGCTCCGACTCCGGCGGCTACGTGGTGGAGGAGAAGGGCATCGACCTGGAGCTCCTCAAGGAGGTCAAACTGGCCGAGCGCGGACGGCTGTCGGCGTACGCCGAGCGCAGCGGGGCGCGCTTCGTGCCCGACGGCCGGGTCTGGGAGGTGCCGTGCGAGGTGGCCCTGCCCTCCGCCACCCAGAACGAGCTGGACCGGGACGACGCGGCGACGCTGGTCCGCAACGGCGTGCTCGCGGTCGGTGAGGGCGCGAACATGCCGACCACGCCGGAGGGCGTGCGCGTGCTGCGCGAGGGCGGCGTCCTGTTCGGCCCGGGCAAGGCGGCCAACGCCGGCGGCGTGGCCACCAGCGCGCTGGAGATGCAGCAGAACGCCTCGCGCGACTCCTGGACCTTCGAGCACACCGAGGCCCGGCTGACCGAGATCATGCGGCACATCCACGACCTGTGCCACACCACCGCCGAGCGCTACGGCCGCCCCGGCGACTACGTGGCCGGCGCCAACATCGCCGGCTTCGAGCTGGTGGAGCAGGGCATGGTGGCGCAGGGCCTGATCTAGCCCGCACGGGCGCGGGGCGCCGGGGGCGGCGGAGGAACGGTTCGCCGCCCCCGGCGCCCACGTCGTTCCGGCCCCCGCCCGCCGGGCGCGGGCGCCTCGCGCCCGGCGGGCGCTGCAGCAGGGCGCCCAGGGCGGCGAGCAGGACGGAGACGGCCACCGCCCCGGCGGCCGCGGGCTGCTCCGGGCCGACGCTCACGCGTGGAGGCGGTCGAGGAAGGCGAGGAGGTTGGCCCTGGTGCGCTCCGCCTGCTCCTCCACCGTCAGCGACTCCTCCAGCCGCCCGCCGCCATCGGGGAGCCTCCTGCCGCGCACGTACAGGGAGCAGGCGAGGTCGGCGCACATGTACAGCCCGACCGAGTCGCCCTCGCGCCCGGCCCGGCCGGCCTTGGGGGCGGCCATCAGGGCCACGCCGTCGGCCGGGTGCGTGGTCAGGCACAGCGAGCACATGCCGCCGCCGCGGCGGGCGCGGCCCGGCTGCCGGGCGGGGGAGCGGAGTGCCACGCCCGTGAGCAGACCGCCGCGTTCGACGACGACGCAGCAGCGGTCGGGGGCCGCGGGATCGCGCCAGCCGAGGAAGTCCAGGTCGTCCCAGGGCTGTTCGGTCAGGTCGCGCGGCAGTGCCATGCGCTTCGCCTCGCCCTTGGAGCAGTTGACGAACGACGCGCGGATTTCCTTCTCGGTCACGGGTCTCATGGCGGGCAGCCAACCATTGGCGGGGAAGCTCGGGCAAAAGGTTAATACTCACGGGAACGCCCGGTACCGGCACGGCCGGACGCCGGGTGCGGGACGCCGCGTACCGGCGCTTCCCGACGGTGCCGCCCGGCGGTCCTGGCTGACGGTGCGTCACGGAGGCTGCCGGAGGGGGTGGGCGGGACGGCGGGCGGTGCGCGTGTCTGAACGGCTAAAGGTCCGAAATGATCCAGAATGGTGGAAACTGCTCCATGTTGACCATAGTTGTCCCGTTGCCGAGGAGCGTGGCATGCATGTTCGCGAAGGGCTCCCCGACCAGCCCACCCGCGTCGGCCGCATCGACTGGCCCAAGGAAGGCGACAACGGTACGCACCTGCGCCTGAGGAGCGGGCACGTCGTCGTCTTCGACCGGCAGCCCTGGCGGATCCTGGAGATCGACGAGTACCGGGACCACCCCTGGCCGCTCTCCTACGAGCAGGCCTGGCGCGAGCACCTCGAACTGTGGCGGCACTCGGAGGACCTGCGCCGGATGAACGGACGGCTGAACGCGCAGCCCCCCGAGCGGGCCGACTTCTACAAGCGGCCCGTGGTGCTGGTCCTGCGCAACGAGAACTTCCCGCGCTCCGCGCCCAAGCACTGGTGCGCGCCCATCAGCCACGGCTGGCAGGTCCTGCCGGAGCACTACGCGGTCTGCCGCACCTGCGGCGAACTGCCGCCCTGCAGCAACGGGGAGTACCGCGGGGAGATCGGTCCCCGCGCCGCCGCGCAGAAGGAGGGCGCGGGCCTGTGCGTACCGGCGGGCTGCTGCATCGGCTGCGCGGAGCCCATCAAGCCCCGGATGCGGACGGTGCGCTTCCCCGGACCGAACCTCTGGTACCCCGACCTGGGCGAGGGCAGCGCGATCTTCCACGCCCGCACCGCCTGCGCCGACCAGGTCGAGTGCTACCGGCTGCAGTGGAAGGCCGAGCACGTCCCCACCGCGCCGCAGCCGACGGCGCCGCTGTGGTCCCCGGGCACCGCCGAGAGCGTACTGCCGCCGCAGACCAGGTTCTCGCCGGACGCGTCCAGGTCCGCCGGGGGGTGGAACGTTCCGGCGGTGAACGGCGCGGGCGCGGGGGAGGCCGTCCCCGCAGCGGCCCCCGCGGCGCCTGCCGCTCCGGCCGCGCCCGCCGCTTCGGCGGCTCCGGGTACGGGTGCCACCGAGGCCGAACCCCGGCCCGCGCCCGAGCGGCCGCAGCCGCAGGCGCCCGCACAGTCCGCGCCCGCACAGTCCGCGGAGCCCGCGCCGGAGCCCGTGCCCCTCGTCCCGGCGACCCCGGCCACCCCCGCGCCCGCCCCCGTCGCACCGGCACCCGCACCGCCGGCCCCATCGGCCCCGCCCGCCCCGCCGACGGAGCCCGCGGCCGCCGAAACCCCCGCCGTACCGCCCACCGCGCCGCCCGCCGAGGAGCTGGACGCGATGCGCCGGCTCACGGAGGACCTCAGCAGCTCCCTGTCCGCCGACCGCCCCGCCTTCCACGACGCCGAGCAGGCCGCCCGTGTGATCGAGGAACTCACCGCCGCGGTCCGCAACATCGCCCTGTGCCTGAACGGCACCAATCTCCGGGCCCGCCCCTGAGACCGGGCGGCGGCGCCCGGCCGGGGGCGGCGCTCAGCCCAGGTAGCTGAGGGCGAGGACGGCCAGGTCGTCGCGGAGCCGCTCGCCCCACCAGGAGTGGGCGTCCTCCACCAGCGCCGCGACCACGCGGTCGGCGGGACGCCCGTCGCCGGTCGGCAGCGGATGCCCGGCGAGCAGGGCGGCGAGGTCCTCGGGCTCGCGGCGGTCCTCCGCCCCGGCGCCCTCGGTGAAGCCGTCGGTGTAGAACACCAGGGTCTCGCCCGGGGACAGCTTCGCCTCGGTCACCGGGTGGTGCAGCTCGTCCAGGACGCCCAGGAGCGGGCCGCGCACCTCCAGCAGCTCGGTCCCGCCGTCGGCGCGGCGCAGCAGCGGGGCGGGGTGCCCGGCGGAGGCGACCCGGACGCGGACGGCGCCGGAGGGGTCCGAGGGAGCCGCCGGGTCGGAGAGAGGCTCCAGAACGGCGTAGACGAGGGTGCAGAAGGGGGTGTTCTGGCGGCGCAGCGCGTTGTTGACCAGGCCCAGGACGTGCTCGGGATCCGTGGTGTGCTGGGCCGCCGCCCACAGGGTGTGGCGCACCAGGCCGGTGATCGCGGCGGCGCCGGGCCCCTTGCCGCAGACGTCGCCCAGCGCCAGGACGTGCCGGCCGTCGGGGGTGGTGAAGGCGTCGTAGAAGTCGCCGCCGATGTGCAGGCCGCTGCCGAAGGGGTGGTAGCGGGCGGCCAGGTCGAAACCGGGCAGCTCGGGCAGGCGGGGCGGGAGCAGCGGTTGCTCCAGGGCCTCGGTGGTGGCGCGCAGCCGCTGCAGCAGGCGGTCCCGCTGGATGCCGACGGCCACCTGGTCGGCGATGTTCTCCAGGATGGACAGCGTGGAACCGGGCAGGGCCAGGCGGGTGTTCAGGGTCAGCACGCCGATCAGCTCTCCGCCGGAGACCAGCGGATAGCCGGCGAAGGACCCCTGGGGCCGTCCGGTCCCGGGCGGGGGGCCGCCGGGGGGTGTGAGGTCCAGATGGGGGCGCTGCCGGTCGGCTATCTGCCCCACCAGGGCTCCGTCCGCGTGCTCGGGGTGCAGCAGGTCGGCGGCGGTGGTGCGGTCGGCGTCGGCGCACGCGGTGGGTTCGGGTCTGCCGGACGGCGTCAGGGTCCACAGGCAGACGCGGTCGGCGCCCAGCCGGTCCACGGTGGCCCGCACACAGCGGTGCAGGCGTTCGGCCAGCGGACCGGGGGCCGTCATGGCGGCGGCGACCTCCGCGCTGAGCAGGGCGTGGCCGGTGCGCTCGGCGAGCTTGCGCTGCGCGTGCAGCCGGTCGGTGACGTCCTCGGCGAGCACCAGGACGCGCTCGCGGCCCTGGGAGTCCGTCACCTTCTGGGGGGCTATGCGCATGGCCTGCGAGGTGCCGTCGGACCTGGTGCGTTCGAAGACCACGTCGGGGCCGGGGGAGGACTGCTCCCGGGCCGTGTCCAGGTGCTGCCGCAGCGCGGCGCGGGCGTCCGGCGGGAACAGGTCGGCCAGCGGGCGGCGGAGCGAGCCGTGGTCGTCCAGCTCCAGGACAGCCGAGGCCCGGCGGTTCCAGGCGAGCACCGCGCCGTCGTCGTCCAGCATGAGCGCGCCGATCGGGGCCTGGGTGAGGAACTCGCCCAGCAGGCGCTCCCCCAGCTGCCGGCTGATCACCGTGCCGTTGGTGAGCTGCCGCTGGGCGGAGGCCCGCACCGCGGTCTCGGCACGCCGCCGGGAGAGGGACTCCAGCAGTTCGCGGACCGTCCGCGGCAGCAGGTCGGCCCGGGCGTCCGGGACGCGGCGGACGAGATCGGAGGGGAAGAGTATCGGCAGCGTGGCGAGCCGGGAGTCGGTGGCGGAGGTGGCGACCACCACCGCCGCCAGGTCCGCCGGATGGGGGCGCAGCGCGTGGATCAGGCCGACCGGGGCCTGCACCCGGCGGCCCACCACCGCCACGGCGGGCGGGCGCTCGCCGGGCGTCCCCTCGGTGTGCTCCAGGACGCTCGCGGCCGTGACGCGGACCAGCTCGGCCTCCTCGCCGGACGCGGCCCCCGCGCCGAACGCGGCCTCGAAGTCCTCAGCGGTCTCGGGCAGGACGTCCACCAGCAGGATGCGGGTTCTCCCGCCGGACATCGTCGGCACGCCTCAGCCCTCCAGCAGCGGTTCGTCCAGCAGCGCCTTGCCGGTCCACACCCGCAGCACGTCGGTGACCGGGGACATCACATGGGCGGCGCGGGCGTCGCGCAGCATCCGCTGCAGCGGCGAGTCGGTCCCGTAGCCGATCCCGCCGACCAGTGTCAGGGCGTCGTTCACGGTCGCCTCGGCCGCGTCGGCGACCTCGGCCTTGGCCGAGGCCAGCCCCGGCAGGGCCTCGGGGCCGCCGAGCTCCGCCTCGGCGGCGGCGTGGTAGATCAGCCGCCGGGTGCGTTCCACCCGGGCCCACATCGTGCCCAGCCGGTGCTGTACGACCGGGTTGCCGGCCAGGACCCGGCCGGCGCGCGTGCGCCGCCGCAGCAGATGGGAGCGGGCCTCCTCCAGGGCGGCCGCGGCGACGCCCAGGTAGGTGCCGGCCATGGCCATCAGGAAGTAGGGGGCGACGACGTTGAACACGTACCAGATCTCGTCGCCCTCGTTCCCCAGCAGGCACTCGGCGGGGATCTCCACACCGGGCAGCTCCAGGCCGCGCGAGGCGTTGCCCCGCATGCCGAAGCCGTGCCACTCGGGCCCCCACTCCAGGCCGGGCGTGTCACCGTCGACGACCGTGCAGGAGAACTGGCCGGGCGGCGTCCGCGGCCCCACGGCGACGGTGGACAGGACGTAGGAGTCGGCGTGGCCGCCGTTGGTGACGAAGCTCTTCGCGCCGGTCAGCCGCAGCCGGCCGTCGCCGGAGCGCTCCATGCGCGTCTGCGGCAGCCAGAACTCGCCGCCCGTCCCGGGCTCCGACAGGGCCAGGGTCGTCAGGTGCTCCCCGGCGGCGATCGGCTCCAGGTACCGCTTCCGCTGCACGGCGCCGGCCTGTGCGGAGATCACCGCCGAGCCGACCAGGTGCATGCCGAAGCAGATCGACGTGGACGCGCAGGCCCGGCCCGTCGCCTCGCCCACCTGCGCCACGGCCAGCAGCCCGTGTCCCATGCCGCCGGAGTGCTCGGGCACCACCAGCCCGCCCAGCCGGGAGAGCAGGGCCGCCATGCCCTCCGCGGGCCACCGCTGCTCCGTGTCGACGGCGGCAGCCTGCGGGCGCAGGACCTCCTCGGCGATCTCACGGGCGGCGGACACCGCGGTCCCCAGTTCCATCCGCACCACCGCTGTACCCCGCTTCTTCGTACGAACCCGGTCGAGAGCATCGGCGGGCGTCACGGTTTCCGGCATCCTTGCCGGACGGCAACGGTGCCGTAGCCTACTTGAGACTTCTTCCGTACCGGGAGGCCGGGATTCCGCCTGTCCCGGCCCCGCCTCGCGGGCCCGCCCGCCACCCTGCCTCACGGTCCCGCCCAAAGCCGCGGCCCGCCCCGTCCGGGGCAGCCGGCCCCGGTGCTCTCCGGCGGGCGAAGCCCCAGTTCAGACGCTGTTTACCGCCTCACGTGCGACCGGTCCCGGACCGGCGCGGGCCGCGGCTCCCGGCGTGCCAGGGGCTCCCGCCGCCGACGGCGGACCGGGCGCCTGGGGCGTACGTCACAGCGCCCACTTCCCCGCGTGCGCCCCCGCCCGCCTCGCCCGTTCCGGCACCCACCGGGAACGCGGCCGTAGGCCGGCTGCCGTACGGCCGTCGTCCGATCGGTGCGGCCGCCGCGCGGGTGCGCGCCGCCCCGGCCGGCGCGCTGGTACAACGGCGAGCGGGGGGCAGACCGCAGGCCGCAGGACGACCGGGTGGAGGCCGCGTGAACGCCGTGCCGGACAGAGCCCCGACCTTCGGCCGCACGGTCCCGCTCCCCGGCGGGCTCGTCGGCCACGGAGGGCTCGGTGGCATCGGAGGACTCGGCGGCGCCGGAGCCGTGGCCGCGGCGCCGGGCTCGCCGAGCGCCCTGCGGCGGGAGGCCCGGAGACTGGCGGCCGTCTGCGTCCTCCTGGCGCTGTCCGCCGCCCTCCTGGTGCCGCTCACCCTGCCGCTCGGCTGGGACGAGACGGTCTACGCCAGCCGCTTCTCCCCCTACGGCCCCCCGACCCCGTTCAGCGCCCCGCGCACCCGCGGCGTGCCCCTGCTGCTGTTCCCGGTCGCCTCCTGGAGCGACTCGGCCGTGCTGCTGAGGATCTGGCTGCTGGCGCTGTCGAGCGCCGCGCTGTACCTGGGGTTCCGCCCCTGGCTGCGGGTGGTGCCCCGGCCGTCGGCGGTGTGGGCGGCGGCGGCGCTGTACGGCTCGCTGTGGACGGTGCTGTTCTACGCGGGCGCCGCGATGCCCAACCACTACACGGCGATGGGCGCGCTCGCGGCGGCGGGCTGCTTCGCCGGCCGCGGGCCCGGCCGCGGCGCGCGGTACGCCGGGCTGGCCGCCGGGCTGGCCGTGGCGACCCTGATGCGGCCCAACGAGGGCGCGGCCGTCGCCGTGCCCCTGCTGCTGGCCGCCGTCGCGGTGCCCGCCTGGCGCGGCCGGGGCAGGGTCGTGGCCGTGGCCGCGGGCGCCGCGGCGGGCGCGCTGCCGTGGGTGGTGGAGGCGTGGCTGCGGTTCGGCGGGGTGGCGCAGCGGCTCGCCGAGGCGAGCGAGGTCCAGGGCGGCATGCGGCCGGTGCTGTCGGTGGCCCACCACCTCACCTCGCTGGACGGCCCGCTGCTGTGCCGCCCCTGCACGGACGACGGCGTGTGGTGGGCGGCCGCGGCCTGGTGGCCGCTGCTGGCGCTGCTCGCCGCGCTGGGCCTGCTCGCGGCACGCCGCTCCCGTACGCCGTGGGGCATGGCGGGCACGGGGGACGCGGCGCCGCTGTGGCTGGCCGCGGTCACGGCCGGCTCGCTCATGGCGCAGTACTTCTTCCTGCTGCCCTACGCCGCGCCGCGCTTCCTGCTGCCCGGCTACGCGCTGCTGGCCGTACCGGCCGCCCTCGGCCTGCTCCGCCTGGTGGACCGGGCCCGCCGCTCGGTGCCGGCGGCCGTCGTCCTCGCCGTGGCGCTGGCGGGCCATCTGGCCGTCCAGGCCACCCTGGCGCACACCCACGCGGGCGTCCAGGAGCAGGCGCGCGAGGACTGGCGGCGCATCGCGGCGGTGCTCCACGCGCACGGCGTCCGCGCCCCCTGCGCGGTCACGGGCAACGACTCGGCGATCCCCGTCGCACACGCCGCGGGCTGCGTCAGAACGGACCCGCGCGCCCCCGAGCGGTCCGACGCGGTGGTCATGCGCCGGGCGGACCCGCCGCCCTGGGCGCGCGACTGGCCGCGCCACCCGGTGCCGGACACCTACAAACGCGGCTGGACGGTGTCGGTCCGCCCATGACGCCACCGCGGGCCGGACGCGGCCCCGAGCCGAAGCCCGCCCGCCGAAGCCCTCATGCCGCGGCCCCCGTGCCCGCCGAAGCCCTCATGCCCGCCGAAGCCTCGCGGGCCGCGACCGAACCGCCGGGAGACGCACGTGCCGCCACCCGAACCGCCCCACCGGCCGCCCCCGGACAGCTGGGAGGGCGCCCGCGACACCCGCGCCGCCCACGGCGTCCCCGCGGTGCTCGCGGCGGCGCGGCTGGCCTTCATCACCGCGGCGCTCCTGGCGGCGTACTACCTGCTGCCCGTGGACGAGGAGTTCACCGGCGGCACGGCCGTCATCCTCGTCCTGGGGCTGCTCGCCGTCCTCGCCCTGTTCCTCTGGGAGATCCGCGAGATCGAACGCTCCCCCCGCCCGATCCTGCGGGCCGCCGAGGCGCTGGTGAGCGTACTGCTGCTGTTCCTGCTGCTGTTCGCGACCGTCTACCACCTGCTGGAGAGGGCCGAGCCGGGCAGCTTCACCGAACCCCTCACCCGCACCGACGCCCTGTACTTCGCGCTCACGACGTTCGCCACCGTCGGCTACGGCGACATCACCGCCCGCTCCCAGCCGGCCCGGATCATCGTGATGGTCCAGATGGCCGGCGGCCTGCTGCTGGTGGGCGTCGCGGCCCGGCTCGTGGTGGACACGGTCAAATCGGCGCTGCGCCGCCGGGCGCCCTCCGGGCCGGGGGCGTGAACCGCGCGCCGTACGCCGCCCGGCTCACGGCGCCCCGCCACTCGTTCCGCAGACGCAGGACCAGCGGCCGATACCCCCGCGCTCCCCGGCGGATAGCGTGGCAGGCGCTCCCGGTCGACGACCGCCCGCCCCCGAAAGCCCGTTGAGGAGACCGCCGTGCGCGTCATCGCCTTCGACCACCTGGTGCTCAACGTCGAGGACGTCGAGCGGTCCCTCGGCTTCTACTGCGGCCCGCTGGGCCTGGAACCGGTGCGCGTGGAGGAGTGGCGAGCGGGGAAGGCGCCGTTCCCGTCGGTGCGGGTGAGCGACACGACCATCATCGACCTGGTCGCGGGCCCCCGGGACGGCTCCAACGTGGACCACGTCTGCCTGGTCGTCGAACCGCTGGACTGGCAGGAGGTCGTGGACTCCGGCGCCCTCACCGTGGTGGACGGCCCCGGCCCCCGCTTCGGGGCGCGCGGCACCGCCCAGTCCGTCTACGTCCTCGACCCGGACGGCAACACCGTCGAGCTGCGCTGGTACCCCCAGGACCGCTCCCCGGAGAGTTCCCGGGACGCCTGACAGCGGCACGGGCGCCCTGCCATCCTGGACGCCATGTCCAGGGGGAGCGACGCAGGGGACACCGAGCGCGGCCTCGTACGCCGCCGGCGCTGGACGGGGGCCGCCGTCACCTGCGCGGCGACGGCGCTGGCACTCGTCCACGTGCTGTTCCCCGGGTTGAGCATCGACAGCACGGCGGTCGCGCTGCTCGTGATCGCCCTGGTGCCGTGGCTGGGCGACCTGTTCCACAGCATCGAGCTGCCGGGCGGCGCACGGCTGGAGTACCGGCGGCTGGAGGAGCGCATCGGCGCGGCGGAGGAGCGCGCCACGCGCCTGGACCAGCAGGTGGACGGGGCCGCGGCGACCGCCCGCGTGGCCCTCGCCGCGGCCAACGGCCCCGGCCCGGAGGACCGGCGGGGAACGGAGGACGACGCCTCCTGGGCGGCCGGCGCCCTCGAGCGGCTCGTCACCGAGTACGCGCAGGTGCGCGAGCGGATGCCGAGCAGCCCCCTGCGCACCGCGCGCCAGGAGCGGATCTTCGGCGAGATGCTGAAGGTGGTGCCGCGCGTACCCGGCTTCGACACCGACGCCATGCTGGCGTCCGAGGAGCCCGGCGAGCGCCTGGCCGCCCTCGCCCGCCTCCACACCGAACCGGACCCGGCGAAGCTGGAGGTGCTGCTGGAGGCCACCGCCCGCGAGGAGCTGCCCTTCCTCCTGTACTGGTGCGCCAACACCACCGACCGCCTGCTGAGCGGCACGGCCGCGGACACGGACTCCGTCCCCGTCGGCCTCGTACGCCGCCTGCGCACCCGCCTCGCCGAAGTCCCCGACGGCAGCGACCGCGCCCGTTTCCTGCGCCGCGTCCTGCGCCGCCTCGACCCGTCCGCCACCCCGCCCGCCGCCGGCGGCTGACCCCCGGCGCCCGGCCTCCCGGACACGGGCGCGCCACGAGCCGGCCGCGCCGGCCCGCTCCCGCGGCCCCCGCCGCGGGACCGATCACGGCCGGCCGGGCCCGACGGCGCCCGAGGGGTGACCGGCACAGGGCTCGGCACTGCGGTTCGCGGTGTCCTGCGCAACCGCGGAACCCGGCAGGGCGAAGGCGCGCAGCTCCCCGGCCGCCGCCGTGCTGCGGAGCACCGTCCGGATGACCAGATAGCCGGCCGCTCCGCCCAGCGTGTTGGCGAGGAGGTCGTTGACGTCCACCGACCGGCCGTTGTTGAACAGGACGTACATGAGGCACTGCGCCACCTCGATCGACGCGCTGAACAGCGCCGCCCGGACGGTCGCCCGCTTCAGCGAGGAGCCCTGCCGGGAGACCAGCGGAACCAGCATCCCGAACGGGACCAGCATGACCACGTTGGGCACGAAGCTGAGGTCGGCGACGAGCAGGGGAACGGGCTGGACCATCTCGTACCACGGCACCTGGTTCGCGTACGTGCCGTAGGTCACGGCGACCGGGAAGACCGTGATGCTCAGCACGCCCGCGAGGTAGAGGGCGCCGACCAGGCGGGTCACGGCCTGCCTCCCGGCCCATCCGGGCCTGCGCCGCGCCGCGCGTACGGCCAGTACGAGGCAGTACACGGCCAGCAGTGGTCCCAGCACGGTCGTGGAACCGATCTCGAAGTCGATGTCGCCCATGGGCATGCTCCTCGCTGTGACGGACAGCCGCCCCGTGTGTCGTCCGGGCGGCGGTGCCACTCTCGTCCGCCGCACCGCGGCGGCGGATCTCCCCGAGGACGGAACCTCCACCGCCCACTGCGACTTTCGGCCGACCCCCCTCCGACCCCCTCCGGCTACGCTCACCCGCATGAGGTCTCGGCGAGGGCCCCGGCCGCGCGCCGTGGTGTGGTCGGTGGTGGCGGCGCTGCTGCTCGCCCTCGGGTTGCTCGACCACCGCTACGGCACGTTCCACGACGCCGCGGTCGGCGGACTCGAACTCGGATGCGCCCTGCTGGCGGTCGCCGTCCTCCTGCTCTCGCCACGGCTCGGGCCCCGGGCACTGCCCGCGTCGGCCGGCGCCGCGGCGGTGGCGTCGCTGGGCACCACGGCCGCCTTCCAGGCCCCCGCGGACCCGTACGGAGCCACCGAGCCGGCGGCACTGCTGGGACTGCTGACACTCGTCGCCTGGCGTGCGGCGCCCGGGTGGACGGCGGTGACGGCACCGGCGCTGATCGCGGCGGTCGTCCTGAGGCCGCTGGCCGCCGGAGTGAAGGAGACCGGCGTCGCCGCCGCGTTCTTCCTCGCCCTGGTGGCGACGGCGGCGCTGGGCGCCGGCCTCACCGTACGCGTGGTCGCGGCGGACAGACGGCGGCGGGAGGCCACCGTGCGGCTGGAGCAGCGCGCCGAGTTCGCCAGGGACCTGCACGACTTCGTCGCCCACCATGTGACGGGCATCGTCGTACAGGCACAGGGAGCCCGCGCGGTCGCGGCCGGGAAGCCCCACCTGGTGCCGCCCGCGCTGGAGCGGATCGAGCAGGCGGGGGCGGAGGCGCTCAGGTCCATGCGCGCCATGGTCGGCATGCTGCGCGACGCGGACGCGGACCCGGCCGGGAGCCCGGACGGTGCGGGCGCCGTACTCGCGCCGCTCGCGGGCATCGAGGGAGTGCGGTCCCTGGTGGAGGGGTTCGCTCCGGTCGGCGGCGGCGGCTGCGGACGGGCGCGGCTGCGGACGGAGGGCGTACTGGAGGACCTGCCGGTGGAGGTGACCACCACCGTGCACAGGGTGGTGATGGAGGCACTGACCAACGTGCGCAGGCACGCCCGGGACTTCACCGAGGTGGAGGTGCGCCTGATCCGGTCGGGAGACCGGATCACGGTGGAGGTGAGCGACGACGGACGGTCGCGCCCCGCCCTGGGCCGTGCCCTGGGCGGGGGGTTCGGCCTGCGGGGACTGACGGAACGGGTGAACATGATCGGCGGAACGGTGCAGGCGGGCCCCGGGGCGTCCGGGGGCTGGAGCATCAGGGCGACGCTGCCGGTGGGGGGTGCCGCATGACGATCCGGGTGCTGATCGCGGACGACCAGGCCATGGTCCGCACCGGTTTCGGGATGATCCTGGCCGCCGAGGACGACATCGAGGTCGTCGGGGAGGCGGCGGACGGCGTGCAGGCGGTGGAGCTGGCCGGACGGTGCCGGCCGGACGTGGTGCTGATGGACATCCGCATGCCCAGGCTGGACGGACTGGAGGCACTGCGCAGGCTGACCCGCCCCGGCCTGGTGAACCCGCCCAGGGTCGTCGTGGTCACCACGTTCGACGACGACGAGTACGTCCACCGCGCGCTGCGCGACGGCGCGTGCGGCTTCCTCGTCAAGGACTCCGGTCCCGCGCTGCTGGTCGAGGCGATCAGGGCGGCGGCCTCAGGGGAGGCCCTGGTCAGCCCGTCCATCACCGTGCGCCTGCTGCGCGGCCTGTCGGGCGGTGCCCCGTCCGGGCCCCGGGAGGAGCGGGACCCCGGGTTGTCGGCGCGCGAGACGGAGGTGGTCCGGCTGGTGGCCACGGGGCTCACCAACGCGGAGATCGCCGGTGAGCTGTCCATCTCGGTGGGCACGGTGAAGACCCACCTCGGCAACGTGCAGGCCAAGCTCTCCGCCCGCAACCGCGTCGAGATCGCCGCATGGGCCTGGCGGTCCGGCCTCGCCGGCCGGCGGTGACGAGCGGACGGGCCCGCCCCTGCGGCCCGCCCCGGTGGCCCCGGACCGTCCGCGCCGCGCCCGCCGGGGCGGGGACACCCTGCCCCCGGCGGAGCGCCGGGAGCCCGAACACACTCACCGGCTCGGCCGAGCGGCCATGGGAGGCTTGGGATGAGGGGACTGAACAGGAGGCAGGCGAGTGAGGTCGCGGGCCTCTTCCTGGGCGGGCTCGTGATGCTCGTCCTCACCGTCTACACGGCGGGGAGAACCCTTCCCGCGGCGGGGATCCTGGGCGAGGAGATCCGGGCACGCGTGCTCCACTGCGAGACCAAGGGGGGCGGGCGCGGCGGAACCTACACGGAGTGCGCCGCCCAGCGGGTCGGAGACGGGGGAGCGGAGGCGTCCCCCGGTGCGGTGAAGGTCAGGTACGAGGGCGCGGCCGGGGACGTCATAGCCGTCCGCTCCACGCCGTGGGGCTCGTACGCGGCGGTCCGGACCGACTTGCCGGGGCGAGCGGTCGCCCTCGCCGCTCCCCTGTTCCTGCTGATGTTCGCCGCGTTCCTCACCGGCGGGGGCGTCTTCTACCTGCGCACGCCCCCGAACAGGCGCTGACCGGGGCGGAGCCCCCGCCCGCTTTCTGCGCCACCCCGGCCCACCGGACGCCCCGGACACCGGCGACGGCGTCCCGCCGCCGAGCCTTCCAGCGGCCGACCACGCGACCGGTCGTGTGCAGCGACACGTTCGGCGGCCTTTGCGCCGCCGAACCGGGCAGGCCGCACCGCGCGCCTCACCTGTGCGCTCCACATTCCGCTGTGCGCCTCCGGAACCTCGGCCGGGGTGGCACCACATCGGTCACGGCGGCGCGTTCCCGCGGTGCGTTCCCAAGGGGGGTGGTGATGAACGGCGATCCGGTGATCCACGGGGCCTTCCTGGGGGTGTTCACCCTGCTGGTGTGCCGCTCGGGGTCGCGCTGCTGCGCGGCTGGGCTCCGCGCCGGGTACGCGGGCGGACCAGTGGCCCGATGATCCGGGCGCATGGTGCGAGGCTGCTGCTCGTCTGTGCCGGCACCCTGATCAACGGCCTGCCCCGTATGGCCGACGCGTCCCGGGCATGGGCCGACCACCGCGGTGCGAACGCATGGCGCGGGCGAGGCGATCACCCGCCTACGCCGGGCGTGGAGCCGGGCCGCGCGTGCCGGGGCGCCCGCCGTACCGGAGGGCGAAGCGCCCGGCCCGCCGCGCAGGGGATGAAACGGCGGGCCGGGAAACCTTCCTTGCCGGGCGCCGTCACACGCCGCGGAACTCGCTCTCCGCCATGCTCTCCGGCACTCGCGCCCCGGGCGCCGTGGAACTGTCCAGGAGCCGCAGGGCCGCGTCGGACGGCGAACCGGGCTCGGCGCTGTAGGCGATCATGCGCTGCCCCGAGTCGCCGGGGATGTGGAGGTTCTCGAAGGCGAGCTCCATGGCGCCGACCAGAGGGTGGCGGAAGTGCTTGACGCCCGAGGTGCAGGTGCGCACCGGGTGCCTGGCCCACCGGGAGGCGAAGTCGGGGCTCCGCATCACGAGCTGCCCGACGAGCTCGGCCAGCCGGCGGTCGTCGGGGTGGCGCCCGGCCACCAGGCGCAGCGAGGCGACCGCGAGCTGGGCCTCCTCGTGCCAGTCGGCGTACAGGGTGCGGAAGTTCTCGTCGAGGAAGAGGAGCTGGGTGAGGTTGGGGCGGGCGCTCGGGCTGTCCGGTCCCTTGGCGTCCAGGTGCCCGGCCAGCAGCGCGTGGCCCAGCCGGTTCCAGGCGAGGATGTCGTTGCGGCGGTCCAGGACCAGGGCGGGGACCGCCGTCATGGCGGACAGCAGCTGCCGGGCCGACGCGCTGGCGTACTCCGCCCGCGGGGCGGGGGCGCGCCGGGATGCCGCGGGGCGGGCCAGGTCCTTCAGGTGGGCGGTCTCGTCGTCGGTCAGCCGCAGCGCCCGGGCGATCGCGTCCAGGACGGAGTCCGAGGCGGTCGTCGCCCGTCCCTGCTCCAGCCGGGTGTAGTGGGTGACGCTGACGCCGGCGAGCATCGCCAGCTCCTCGCGGCGCAGCCCCGGAACGCGGCGCCGGCCCGTGTGCCGCAGCAGGCCGACGTCCTCCGGGCGGAGGTCGCCGCGGCGGTTCCTCAGGAAGTCTCCCAGTTCGGACGACGCGCTCATCGGCACCCCTCGGGTCGGTGGCTGCGGTCTCCATGATGCCCGTGCCGGGCGACCCGTGTCGCGGCCGAGGGTGGTCCTGCCGTGACCACCCTGGGCGGTGCTGGTCTCAAGCGGGTTCTGGCTGGGGCGCCGCGTCCCGGCGAGGCTCTTTCCGCGACGAACGCGCGAGAGAAGAGAAGGGAACCCCCTGATGAGCGTCATCGACACGGCCGATGTGAGACCGGCCGAGGAGCCGCCTCCCACACGGCTCACCCCCCGCCTGCGGCTGGTGCTGGTGATCCTGCTGGCCGCGCAGTTCATGCTGGCCGTGGACTTCTCCATCCTGAACGTGGCGCTGCCGGTCATCGGCGAGGGTCTGGGCTTCAAGCTGGCGAACCTTCAGTGGATCGCGACCTCCTTCGCGCTGTGCGCGGCCGGCTTCACGCTGCTGTTCGGCCGTATCGCGGACCTGTTCGGCCGCAGGCGGCTGTTCCTGGGCGGCCTGCTGGTCCTGGGCGCGGCATCGCTGCTGGGCGGTCTGGCGACCTCGCCCGAACTGCTCATCGTGGCGCGGATCTTCCAGGGCCTGGCGACGGCCGCGGTGACGCCGGCGGGCCTGTCGCTGCTGACCACGTCCTTCCCCGAGGGGCCGCTGCGGGACAAGGCGCTGGGGCTCAACGGAGCGCTCATGTCGGCCGGGTTCACCACCGGCGCCATCCTCGGCGGTCTGCTGACGGACCTGCTCTCCTGGCGCTGGGCCTTCTTCATCAACGTGCCAGTGGTCGCCGTCGTGCTGGTCGCCGCGGTGGTGGTGATCAAGGAGTCGCGCCCGGAGGGCCGCCCGAAGCTGGACCTGCCCGGCGCCATCACCGTCACGCTCGGCCTGCTGGCCATCGTCTTCGGCCTCACCCAGGCCGGTGAGCACGGCTGGACCTCGCCCGTCGCCCTGGCGTCCCTCGCCGTGGGCGTGGCGCTGCTGCTGCTCTTCTACGCCGTCGAGAGCAGGACGGCCTCCCCGCTGGTGCCGGTGGGGGTGCTGCGCCGGCGCAACGTCGCCTGGGGCAACGTCGCCGGTCTGATCGCCTTCCTCACCGAGACCTCCCTGGTCTTCCTGATGACCCTCTACCTGCAGAAGGTCCTGGACTTCTCCCCGCTCTCCGCCGGTCTTTCGTTCGGCGTGCTGGGCATCGGAACGGTCATCGGCGGGTCCATCGCCCCGCGGGTCGTCGGGCGGATCGGCACCCGGTCGACGCTGATCGCCGGCGGTCTGCTGCAGACAGTCGCCACCGCGGCGCTCCTCGGCCTCGGGGACGACCGGTCGTGGATGTGGCTGCTGCTGGTGGCCACCTTCGCCGGAGGCGTGGGCAACATGCTGGTGATCGTGGGCTTCATGATCACCGCGACGACGGGCCTCCCCAACCACGAGCAGGGCCTCGCCACCGGCCTGGCGACCATGACCCAGCAGGTCGGTATCACGATGGGCACGCCGATCATGAGCGCCATCGCGACCGCCTCCATCACCGGCGCGGGCGCCGCGGGCATCCTCGGCGGGCTGAAGGTGGCCGTCGGCGTGAACGCCGCCATCGTGCTCGTCGGAGTGCTCGCGGCCGCGCTGTTCCTCCGCAAACCCGCACAGGTCAGCGCAGAGTGAGTCCCCGCGCGGCCGGCCGGCCGGACACCGGCCGGCCGACGCTCCCCACAGGAGGAAGTCCGCAGATGCACGACCGCGACGTATCGCGCTCCGGCGAGGTCCGCTGGGAGGAAATGCGCGTCCCCGCCGGCACGCACACCATCCCGGTCCGGCTCTACCGGCCGGAGCCCTTCCGGTACGGCTGGCTGGTCTGGGCGCCGGGCGGCAGCTGGCAGGCGGCCTCCGTCGAGCAGTGGCACGAGACGAGCGCCGAACTGGCACGCGTCTCCAGGTGCACGGTGGTCAGCGTCGGATACCGGCTCGCCCCCGGCCACCGGCACCCGGCGCAACTGGAGGACGTGCTCACCGTCATGGGCTGGGCCCGGGACCTGGCCGCCCGTGAGGAGGCCGCCCCCGCGCTGTCGGTGGGCGGCGACAGCGCGGGCGGGACGCTGGCGGCTTCGGCGGCCCTGGTCTGGCGCGACCGCGGTGAGCCGCTGGCCGCCCAGGTGCTCGCCTACCCGCCGCTCGACCCGTCCTGCTCGGCCCCGTCCTACACCCGCATGCCGGACGCCTTCCCGTCGGTGTCGCGGATGCTGACGGCCTGGCGGATGTACCGGGGCGACCGGCCGGTGACGCACCGGCGCGGCGAACGGCTGCCCAGCACACCGCTGGAGGCCGACCGGTTCGGCGGGCTGGCGCCGGCGATCATCGCCGTCGGCGATCTCGACCCGGTGTTCGACGACGTCGTGGCGTACGCCCGGCGGCTGGACGAGGCGGGCAACGAGGTGATGCTGCGCACGTTCGCCAGGACCCCGCACGCCGCGATCCTGCGCGACTCGGTGCCCGCCGGGGAGGGCCTGTCCGTCCGCCAGTGGCTGGGCACGGTCCTCCGCCTCCACCTGGCACAGCACGTGCCCGAATCCTCTGGATCCTGAAAGGACGGCAATGACCGAGAACACACAGGCGACCGAGCCCCCGCACATCGAGGCGCTGAAGAGGCACTTCGGGGATCTGCGCGACGGGACCCACGGAACCGGGGGCGACACCGTCTCCCGGGCCGGCAAGGAACGGCACTTCAGACGGGCGGTCGAACTCCTCCACCCGCACGCCGTCGCGGTGCTGGAGGAGTTCGACACCGCGCTGCTCGACGGGGGCGGGAAGGTGGAGGCCAGCGGGGCGCAGCGGGCCTCCGACGGCGGGCTGGCCGCCGTCTGGACCCTGTCGTGGGCCGAGCAGCGGGAGACGGGCATCGTGCCCATCACGCTCGTGGCGCACTTCGGGCGCTCCTTCCACCATCCGCACCTGCGGGGCGCGACGGTGCAGGAGTGGCCGCTGAACGTGTTCACCCCGGAGCAGGCTGCGGCCGAGGTGCCGACGCTGCGCGCCATCGCCGCCGCCGACCTGCACAACCTGGTCTTCCAGCGCGACTACCGGATCGTCCCCGCCACCGTCCGCGGGGCCTGACCCCGGGCCGGTGCCCGTGCACACGCCTCCTCCCGCCGGGCGCCGCGCCCGGCGGGGGACCCCGGCACCGCGGCCGGGGCCCGTTCGAATCGGAAGGAATCCATCATGAGGACGCGACTGTCGGTCCTGGACCAGTCGCCGGTGGGCGACGGCTTCTCGCACGCCGACGCGCTGAGCTCGTCCGTCGACCTCGCCCGGATGGCGGAGGAGCTGGGATTCGCCCGCTTCTGGGTCGCGGAGCACCACGGCTCGCCGGGCTTCGCCGGCACCGCACCGGAGATCCTGACCGCGGTGCTCCTGGCGCGCACCGAACGCATCACGGTCGGAACGGGCGGGGTGCTGCTGCCCCGCTACACGCCGGGGAAGGTGGCCGAGGTCTTCGGCGTCCTGGCGTCCCTGTACCCGGGCCGGGTGGACATGGGGCTCGGCCGCGCCGGCGGCCCGGCCGAGGACTATCCGGAACGCGTCATCCTCCTGCGCCGGATGCTCGGCATGGACGGCGGGGGCCCGACCCTGACCGGGGCGCCCCCCGTGCCGCCGCGGATGTGGCTGCTGGGGGCCGGCCTGGGCTCGGCGCACCTGGCGGGAAGACTGGGCACGGAGTTCGCCTTCGCCCACTTCCTCAACCCCGGGCCCGCGATGGCGGCCCTGTCCGCGTACCGGGAGTCGGTCGTGCCGCGCGGCGGCTCTCCGGCGCCCGGCCCGGGGGTGCTGGCGGTCCGCGCGGTGACGGCGGAGAGCGAGGCGGAGGCCGAGGCGCTGGCCCAGAGCGTACTGCTGTGGCGGTCCCGCAAGGACCTGGGGGACGACCTGCCGCTGCCCACGCCCCGGGCCGCGCGCGACCACCGGTGGACGGCCCTGGAGGCGGAGCGCGCCGCCGTGCGCGGCCGCGGCCTGGTCTGGGGCACCCCGGACCAGGTCCACGCGCGGCTGGTCCGGCTGGCCGAGGAGCACGGGGTGGAGGAGGTCATGGTCAACACCCTCGCCTGCGACCCCGAGGACCGGATGCGCTCGTACCGCCTGCTCGCCGAGTACGCCGGGGCGGTGCCGGCGCAAGCCGCGGCCGGTGCGTAGCGCACCGCCGGTACCTCCCGGCGCCCGCGGCCGCGGGCGCCGGGAGGTACCGGCGGTGTCGGCGTTGCCGTCAGGGGACCGGCACGGTGGGGCTGCCGGGCTTCCCGGCGTCCGGCTCCGGGGACCTCGCGCCCTGCGCCGGCACCACGGGCCCGCCGACGGTTCCGGCGGCCGCGGACCGTCCGGCTCCCGCCGACTCCCGCATCTCCTTCCGGCTCCGGCTGAAGCGGCGCATCGCGGGCATCTCCACGTAGTGGTGGAGCAGCGCGCCGGCCGCCAGGCTCACGGCGAAGAAACCGGCGATGACGAGCAGTGAACCGAGGACGCCGTAGGTGGCACCGTCCATCAGCGAGCGCAGGTAGAAGATCGTCACCCCCTGCACCAGGTAGAAGCCGAAGGACACCTCCCCCAGCCACACCATCGTCCGGCTGCTCAGCCAGGAGCGGCCGCCGCGGGAGTCCGAGACCGCCACGGCCCCGATCAGGGCGCCGATCGGCACGATCGTCGCGACGACGAAGGTGTACTCGAACGGCACCATGAAGCCGGCTCCGTAGCCCAGGGCGGTCAGGAGCAGGGCGAACGGGGTGGTGGCCCAGCCCGGCCACCGGCCCGCGAGCACGATCCGGGCCAGCAGTACGCCGAGGACGAACTCGAAGAGGCGGCCGGGAGGGAAGAGGTAGCCGAACCAGAACTGCATGTCCGATATGGGGGTGATCGCCGACTTGGGGGTGGCGGGCACCAGGTGCATCGAGACGAGCTGGACGAGCACGGTGCCGGCGACCATGGCGGCGGCCCAGGCCCACAGCGCGCCCTCCCTGATCCTGCGGATCGGCACGATCAGCAGCGGGAAGAGCAGGTAGAACAGCAGCTCACTGCTGAGTGACCAACTGGGCGGGTTCATGCTGAGGTTGACGTCCGCCTGCGGGAAGAAGCTGTGCACCATGAAGAGGTTGGGCAGCCAGTGCCCGACCGAGGTGATCGCCGAGCCGGCGAAGAGGACCAGCGAGGCCGCGAACACCACCAGGTGGTTGGGGAAGAGCTTGGTCACCCGGCGGCGCCAGAAGGCCGTCGTCCGCTGCCCGGGGCGGGAGGACCAGGCCAGGACGAAGCCGGAGAGGACGAAGAAGAAGGAGACGCCTATGTAACCGGTGTTCAGCAGCAGCTTCTCGTAGGTTCCGGCGATGCCCTCGTCGGCGAACGGGTTGATGGGGTCGTTGGGCGGTATGGGGGAGTTGGACAGCGAGGTGTGGAAGAAGAAGACCAGCAGCGCCGCGAAGAAACGCAGCCCGGTCAGGGACGGCAGATTGCTCCGCCTCGCCCCCTGGCCGGCCTCTGCGGCACCGCTGACAGGACTTGCCGACGACATGGAACACCACTCCTTTTTCCGGATGCCGTTCCGGTCCCCGGGCGGGCGGCGGGTGAGCCGCCGCCCGCCCCGGGCCGGAACGGCGGTTTACTTGCCGTCCGCCTGGACGGTCTCGTTGCGGTAGACCATGACCTTGGCGTCCTTGGCCACGTAGTAGTTCTGGACCGAGTAGGCGATGGTGGCGAAGTCCAGCCGGCCGTCGCCGTTGAAGTCGGCCGTGGCGATGCGGGCCACGGACTCGTCCGACACGCGCCACTTGGCCCAGACGCCGTTCGCCGGGTCGACGGCCTTGTAGTAGATGACCCCCTGCCAGGGCCACGGGCCGCGCAGGGCGACCAGGAACTCGTCGTCGCCGTCGCCGTCGAAGTCCGCGCAGACGATCTGGTGGCCCGGGCCCTCGCCGTTCTCGTTGGGGTCGCCGTAGACGTCCAGCAGGGTGCGGTGCCAGCCGGAGTCCCCGTTCGCCGTCTCGCCGGTCTTGGTGTAGACCGCCACCGTGTTGCCGTGGAAGGGCTCCAGCGCGGCGACGTAGGCCATGGGGTCGTCGCCGAGCCGCCCGGCGTTGAGGTCGCCGCTGCCCCGGAAGCCGGTCTGCTCGAACTGGGTCAGCTCACCGGTTCCGATGAGCTCGCTGACCCACTCGCGCCGGCCGGTGTCGTAGTGGAGCCAGGTGACGCCCTCGTCGGAGGCGAGCAGCAGCGAGTCCAGGTCGGAGCCGGGGACGAGGCCCGCCTTCTTCTCCGCTCCGTGGATCATGCGGAAGCTGCTGTCGTCGATGACGGTCATCGGCCATTCCTCGGCCCGGTGCACGTCGTCGGGCTGGGTGAACATCACCACCGGCAGGACGGCGTGCACGTCCTCCTTGGCCACGATCGGCAGCCCGATGATCTCCAGCCGCTCGGTCTGGGTGAAGTGTCCGGCCCTCAGCCGGTGCATTCCGGTGGCCCGGCCCACGTAGTGCTGCTTCCAGCGGGAGGGGTCCTTGTCCGGGCTGCCGTTGTTCTCCAGCCAGGTGATCTTCCCGCCCTCGGTGTCGGGGTCGACGATCGTGCCGATCGGCCCGTACAGCTCGTGGCAGAAGATGATGTCGGCGACGCCGTTGCCGGTGATGTCGGCGAAGTCCGCGCCGACCGGCATGCGGAACTTGTCGGCCGCCAGCCGGCGGGTCCAGGAGCCGTCGTTCTGGTACCAGTAGATCTCACCGAGGCGGAGGCCGTACCCGAACAGGTCGGGGCGGCCGTCGCCGTCGATGTCGGGCGCCTCCAGCCAGTAACCGTCGCGCAGTTGGTCGGCGACCAGCTCGGGAACGAACTTCGGCTTGCGCAGGGAGGGGTGGTCGGTCATGGCAATCCTCATCTGTCGTCGGTGGGCGGGGCGAGGCGGTGGTATTCGACGGCCAGCCAGACGCAGTCGGTGTCCGCCCGGTACTGGTGCCAGGGGTAGTGGAAGGAGCCGTCCGGCCGGGTGGCGCAGAAAGGATCCGGCGTGGTGTAGCCCGGGCTCATCGGCACGTCCTCGTAGAGCGTGCGGTGGTCCTGCTCCCTGAACTTCTGCATCCGCCCGTGCCCCGAGATCTGGGTGTGGACCTCGATGAAGTCGTGGCGGTTGTGGATGAAGCAGTCCGTGCCCGCGGGGGCGAACCACAGGTTGACGCGGACCTCGAAGAGGTCCTCGCGGGCCGGTTCCGAGGTCTCCCGCAGCAGGCGCGCGGGGTCGAACCGCACCCGCCCGACGGTTTCCTGCGGGCCCTTCCACAGCGGTGTGCTCCGGTCGAAGGGCAGGCCGCCGGTGGTGTCGGCATCGTCCCCGAGAAGGTCGCCCAGCAGGCTCCAGCCGGGTTCGCCGGTGATCTCGGCGGCGGAGCCGTCCCCCGCCGCGGTGCGCAGCACCACCAGGGTGTCGGCGTGCGCGACGTGCGTACCGCTCAGCAGCGCCGAGCTCAGCGGCGGGATCGGCTTGCGCGGGGACTCGCCGGCGAGGGCGTCCGTCATCGCGGTGTTGACGACGATCGCGGGGCCATCGAGGTACAGGTCCCGTACGTCGGACACCACCTCGGCGGTGACGCGCTCCCCGCCGAGGTTCAGCGGGCGGGAGGCGTTGCGGGCCCCCCGCGCCGCGTTCGTTAATGTCATGCTCATGCCATCTCCACAGTGAGGTCGGCGGCGGCCCCTCCGGGGACGAAGGGCACCGCGGGCGGGCCGTCCCCGAAGAAGTGCGCCAGTGCGTCCACGGTGCGCCGGGTGGCCCGGCCGTCCCCGTAGGGGTTGGCCGCCGTCGCCATCCGCCGGTGGGCCTCCGGGTCGCGCAGCAGCCGCAGGGTCTCCTCGACGATGCCCGCGTGACGGGTGCCGACCAGGCGCGCGGTGCCCGCCGCGACCGCCTCGGACCGCTCCGTGACGTCGCTGATGACCAACGTGGGCTTGCCGAGGGCCGGCCCCTCCTCCTGTACGCCGCTGCTGTCGGAGAGCAGGATGTCGGCGCGGCGGACGAGCCGGCAGAAGTTCAGGTAGGGCAGCGGGTCGACGACCGTGATGTTCGGGTGGCCGCCGATCCGGGGCAGCATCGCCTCCCGCACGGACGGGTTGCGGTGCAGCGGCACGACCACGCGCACGTCCGGCTCGTCGGCGATGTCCGCGAAGGCCTGCGCGATCTGGGGCAGCCGGGGCCAGGCGTCACGGCGGTGCGCCGAGGCGACGACGACCCGGCGTGGGTCGGTGTGCAGATCCTCCAGGGCCGGATCGCCGAAGCTCTCCTCCTGGCCGCCGGCCCACTGCAGGGCGTCGATGACGGTGTTGCCGGTGACGACGATCGACTCCTCGGACACGCCCTCCCGCAGCAGGTTCGCCCTGTTGCCCGGGGTGGGGGCCAGGTGGAGGGCGGATATCTGGGCCACCAGCCGGCGGTTGCCCTCCTCCGGGAAGGGCGAGTGGAGGTGGCCGCTGCGTAATCCGGCCTCGACGTGCACGACGGGGATCTGGTGGTGGAAGCCGGCCAGCGCGCCCGCCAGCGTGCTGGCGGTGTCACCGTGCACGAGCAGCGCCTCGCAGCGGATGTTCCTGAGTTCCTCCTCCAGCCGGTGCAGGGAGCGGTACGTGGTCTGCGGGAGGGTCTGCCGGGGGGCCATGACCGCGAGGTCGATGTCCGGCTTGAGGCCGAACGCCCTGAGGGTGTCGTCCAGCATCTGCCGGTGCTGTCCGGTGGAGATGACGACGGGCTCGAAGCGCGGGTCCTCCTGGAGGGCCCGTATCGGAAGGGCGAGCTTGATGGCTTCGGGGCGGGTGCCCAGAACGATGGCGACGGTCCGCATGACGTCTCTTTCCTCGTGGGAACGGGCGATTGAGCGGAAACGGGGCGATCGGGGCGGCGGGCGCCGGCGCAGGGGTCGGTCCGGTGCCCGCCGGTGCGCGGTCAGCGCTTCGCGGGCTCCACGGACAGGGAGTGGCGGAAGAAGTTGCCCGGGTCGTAGCGCTTCTTGACCTGCTGGAGCCTGGGGTAGTTGCCCTTGTAGTAGAGCGTGTGCCAGGGCGTGCCCGAGCGGTTGTAGCGCGGGTCGGCCATGTCGCTGTCGGCGTAGTTGATGTAGCAGCCGTCGGTGCGCCCGTCGATCTCCGGGACGCCTCCGGTCTCGGCGAAGAACTCCTCGTAGAGGTCCCGGATCCAGTCCATGTAGAACCGGTCGTCCCGCTCGTCCGGCCAGAACGTCTGGAAGGTCATCTTGAAGACCGAGTCGCGCTGGGCGTTGGCCGTGGCGTCCGGCGCGACCGCGTTGACCCGGCCGCCGAAGGAGAACAGCACCAGCATGGTGTCGGGATTGTGGAAGTCCGGGCGGGTCATGTACTTGTACAGCGCGGCTATCTGGTGGTCGGAGAAGTTCTCCCGCATGTAGCCGGACTTGTGCGCCGCCCGCGACATGGGATCGGTGATGGTCGGGTTGTTGGTGCCGACCATGCGCGTCGCGTTGAGCCACGGCATCTCGCGCGGCTCCGCGAGGTTGGGCATGTACCCGATCTCGCCGGAGGCCTTCTCCATCGCGCGGGGGGCGACGCCCGTGCCCGCGGTGAGCGCCGAGAGGTAGTCGTCCAGGAGCCGCCGCGCCCCCGGCACGGTCGCGTCGACCTGGGTGAAGACGCTCAGGCTGCCGTGCGCCTTGGAGTTGACGTTGAACAGGCTGGACAGATGCCGGTATTCGGAGTCCGGCGCGCTGTTCGCCTCGTGCCAGGCCCCGAAGTTCTTCAGCAGCCGGGTGAAGGACGCCTCGGTGATCTCGGACCAGGGCAGGTCGACGGCGCTGACCAGGACGCTGGAGGGCGGGGAGACCAACTGGTCGCCGGGCTTGCGGCCGAAGGCGTCGGGGGAGCGGAACCAGTAGCACGTGACCAGGCCGAAGTTGCCCCCGCCCCCGCCCGCGTGCGCCCACCACAGCTCCCGGTTCGGGTCGTCCTCCTCCCGGGTGGCGACGACGGTGCGCACCCGCCCCTGCCGGTCGACGGTGACGACCTCGACCGCGTACAGGTGGTCCACCACGAGTCCGTGGGCGCGCGAGAGCAGACCGTAGCCGCCGCCGCTGATGTGGCCGCCCGCCCCGACGCTGTAGCAGATGCCGCCGGGTATCGTCACGCCCCAGCCCTTGTAGAGGGCCTCGTAGACGTTCAGCAGCCGGGCCCCCGACTCGACGCGGAAGGCCCGCATGCGCGGGTCGTAGTCCACGTCCGTCATCTCGGAGAAATCGAGGATGACCTCCACCTCGGGGTTGCAGACCAGGTCGGCGAAGCAGTGGCCGCCACTGCGGACGGAGACCCGCTTGCCGGCCCGGAAGGCCGTGCGCAGGGCGTCCTCGGCCTCCTTGGTGGAGCGGATCATCCTGATGTAGTCGGGGCGCGAGACGTACCGCTGGTTGTTGCCCGTGGTCAGCAGCTCGTACCGGGGATCGTCCGGCCCGATGACCGCGCCGGCACCGGTCACGCGGCCGGCGGCCCGGGCGGGCGGGGCCGCCGCGGTGGCGAGCCCGGCGGCCGCCACGGTGGCGCCGCCGACGAGGGTCGCGCCGCCGGCCAGCACGGAGCGCCGGTTCGGGGGTCTGTCCGTCATGAGTACCTCGCATGGTCGTCGTGACGACCGGGCTGTTCCCGGTCGGAGGGCTCCGGGACGGCCGGTCCCGGCACGGAGCGCAGGCGGAGCTCCGACCGCCGGTCGAGCGCCCCGGAGAACAGGGCGACACCGAGGCCGGCCGCGGCCAGGCCCGCACCGATCCAGTTCGGCGCGGTGTAGCCCAGTCCGTGGTCGATGGCGGCACCGCTGAGCGAAGCGCCCAGGGCGTTGCCGAGGTTGAAGGCGGCGATGTTGGCCGCCGACGCCAGGGCGGGCGCGCCCTGGGCCTTCTGCATGACACGCATCTGGAGCGGCGGGACGGTGGCGAATCCCACCGCGCCGAAGACCGCGATGGTCACCGCCGCCGTGACCCGGTTGGCCGAGGTGAAGGCGAAGACCGCCAGCACCAGGGCCAGTGAGCCCAGCACCAGGTAGAGGGTGGGCATCAGGGCCCGGTCGGCGGCCCGGCCGCCGAGCACGTTCCCGGCGGTCAGCCCCAGACCGAACAGGACGAGCAGCCAGGAGACCGCCGAGGCGGAGAAGCCGGCCAGACCGGTCATCATCGGCGCCAGGTAGGTGAACGAGGCGAAGACGCCGGCGAAGCCCAGCGTGGTCATGGCCAGTGCCAGCCACACCTGGGGGAGCCGGAACACCGCCAGCTCCGCGCGCAGGCCCTTCCCGGTGTCGCGGCCCTGGCGCGGTACGAGCGCGGTGATGCCCAGCATCCCGGCCGCCCCCAGCGCCGTGACCGCCCAGAAGGTGGACCGCCAGCCGAAGTGCTGTCCGAGCATCGTGCCCAGGGGCACGCCCAGGACGTTGGCGAGGGTCAGTCCGGTGAACATCAGCGCGACGGCGCTCGCCCTGCGCTCCGGAGCCACCAGACCGGCCGCGACGACGGAACCGACGCCGAAGAACGCCCCGTGGCACAGCGCCGCGACCAGGCGGCCGGCCATCAGCACGCCGTAGCCGGGGGCCAGCGCGCAGAGCGCGTTGCCGGCGACGAAGACCCCCATGAGCAGCAACAGCATGGTCTTGCGCGGCAGCCTGTTCCCCGCGGCCGTCATCAGCGGGGCGCCGACCACCACCCCGAGGGCGTATCCGGTGACGAGCATTCCGGCGCTGGGGATGGACACGGACAGATCGTCCGCCAGTTCGGGGAGCAGTCCGACGATCACGAACTCGGTGGTGCCGATGCCGAAGGCACCCAGGGCGAGTGCGAGGAGTGCCGGTGGCACAGGGGCTCCTTTCCCGGGAGGCCGGGCGACCGCCCCCGCGCGAGACGCGGTGTGACGCGCGTCGCGCGGGGCCTGCCGCGGGGTGGGTGGGGCGGGATCAGATCTGTCGCAGGGCGCCGCCGTCGACGGCCCACTCGGCGCCGGTGACCTGCCGGGCCAGGGGGGAGAGCAGGTAGGCGATCACCCGGGCCACGTCCTCGGGCCGGCCGATCCGCCCGCTGGGCAGCCGGCGCTCCTCCCGGATGAAGCGGTCCACCGCGTCGTCGGGGGACATGCCGTACCGCTCCCCGAGCTGCTCGGCGAACCCGCCGGGAGCGTCGAACAGCGCGGTCCGGGTCGGCCCCGGCGACACGACGTTGGAGCGGACGCCCAGCGGACCGAACTCCGCCGTCAGCGACTTGGAGACCGAGAGCAGCGCCGTCTTCGTCGCCGCGTAGTCGACCAGCGGCGCGTCGGGGAACCGGGCCGCCTCGCTGGCGAGGTGGACCAGGCTCCCCGAGCCCTGCTCGACCAGCACGGGCAGGACGGCCTTCGTCATCCGCACCAGCGAGTGGAAGTTGAGCTCGAAGGTGTCCTTCCACTGCTCGTCGGTGACGTGCAGGAACCCTCCGCGGGAGGTGAGCCCGCCGACGTTGTTCACCAGGCCGTCGATGCGGCCGTACCGGTCCAGTGCCGCACGGGCGATCCGCTCGGCGGCGCCGGGGTCGGTGACATCGGCGCGTACGGAGGTCACCCGGCCGCCGCCGTCGTCCAGCGCGTCGACGGGCCCGGTGTTCCTGGCCACCCCGACCACGCGGGCGCCCTCGGCGGCCAGCAGCCGGGCGGTGGCTTCCCCGATTCCGGCGGAGGCTCCGGTGACGATGTACACCTTGCCGGAGATTTCGAGGTCCATCAGCGGGTTTCCTCTCGTGCAGAATGCGGTGCTTTTCGTGAATTCGGTACAGCGGTACGGTCAGGTGTTTCGAGCGGGTGCGGGCAGCCCCGGCCGGCCGGGGAACACGGAACGGTGTGCGCGGCCCGGTCGATGATTTATTCGGATGGATATGGGCGGAGGAGACCGCGCGGAAATCCCGGTGTAACAGGGAGGGGCGGTGTCAGGCGCCGGCCGCCGCGGGCTTCCTGTCGTCCACGAATTCCAGCAGCCAGTCCCGGAATTCCGGGCCGAGGTCCTCGCGGTCCCAGGCGAGGCGCACGATGGTCCGCAGGTAGTCGGCCCGGTCCCCGGTGTCGTACCGGCGGCCGGTGAACACCACTCCGTGCACCGGACCCGCCGCACCGCTGCCGGCCATCTCGCGGAGCGCGTCGGTGAGCTGGATCTCCCCTCCGTGCCCGGGGCCGGTGCGGCGCAGCACGTCGAACACGCCGGGATCCAGCAGATAACGCCCGATGACGGCGTAGTTGCTCGGTGCGAGACCCGCAGGCGGCTTCTCCACCAGGTCGGTGACCCGCACCACCGCGGCCTCGTCCGCCGCGGTCACGGCGGCGCAGCCGTAGAGACCGGTCAGTTCCGGGGCCACCTCCATCAGTGCCACGACGCTGCCGCCGTACCGGTGCCGCACCTCGGCCATGCGGTCGAGCAGCACGTCGCGCGGGTCGATCAGGTCGTCCCCCAGCAGCACCGCGAACGGCTCGTCGCCGACGTGCGAGGCGGCACGCAGCACCGCGTGGCCCAGACCCTGCGGATCCCCCTGGCGCAGGTAGTGGATGTCCGCCAGGCCGTTGGAGAGCCGGACCTGGGAGAGTCTGGCCATGTCGTTCTTCCGCCGCAGCGTCTCCTCGAGTTCGAAGCTGCGGTCGAAATGGTCCTCCAGCGGGCGCTTGTTGCGCCCGGTCACCATGAGGATGTCCGTCATGCCGGCGGACACCGCCTCCTCGACGACATATTGAATGGCCGGCTTGTCCACCACGGGGAGCATTTCCTTGGGAGTGGCTTTCGTGGCCGGCAGGAACCGTGTGCCTAGTCCGGCAGCCGGGATGACTGCCTTGGTGATCCGAGCTTTCGGTCCGGTCATGCGGAAACAGTATCCGGCGGGCGGGCCGGAACGGAACGAGAGCCGCGAGATCGTGGAGAGTTCGGTGATTTCCGGATGCCGCCGTGCGGCGGCCGGTCCCCTGTCCAGGGGTTTTCCCGGCCGGCCGGGCCGGCCGGTGGGCCGACTTGCCAAAAACGTCGTCCGCCGGTGCGGCGGGAGGCCCGGAGCCGGAGCCCTCCCCCCTCTATACCCCCGTCCGGGCGTACTCGTGCGTCTCCCGCACGGGAGGAACCGGCAGTTCGCCGGGCTGGGCCAGCCGGGTGTAGGCGTACGCGGCGGAGGCGAGCGTCATGTGATGGTGCCAGCCGGGGAAGGAGCGGCCGGCGAAGTCCAGCAGCTCGAACCGGCTGTCCAGGCAGTTGACGGTGTTCGTGGCGCTGGTGTGCAGCAGCGCCAGCTCCAGCAGCTCGTCCAGCCGCCTGTGCGTCAGATTCGTCATCCACAGCAGGCCCGTGCCCCGCCCCTCCGGGGCGGGCTGGGTGAACAGGCGGTAGACCCCCCGGTCGGCGCCGGGCGGACGCTGCCCGGAGAGCCGGAACAGCGCCGAGAGCACCGGGACGTGCCGGAACACCCCCTCGGGGCCCATGACGGTGGCCGTGTAGTGGTGCCGGTCACGGCGCGATCCCAGCAGCTCGTCCGCGGTGTGCACGGTCTCCCGCGGGTGTGCCGGATGGACCCGCTGGGCGTCCGGCCGCCGATCGGCCACCACCTTGGTGCCCGGCCGTACGGCGACGACGAAACCGCACCCCATCGCCTCCAGGCGCGCGACGGCCGGTCCGACGTCGTCGGTGTCGCTCAGATCCGCGACGACCGGTGCGGGAGGACCCGAGGTGACGGTCAGCATCTTCTCGACGAGGTCCAGGGAGTCCTTCCACAGCGGCTGGGGCATCACGTCCCGGGGGATGCGGGCCCCCCTCCGCAGCGCTTCCTCCTCTCCCCACTCGGCGGGCATGTACAGACGCCAGTCGACCGGGAGGTTGGCCCCGGGACAGGAGAGGAACAGGGCGGTGCCCAGCTGGCAGTTGACCGTGCGCCCGCTGGACGCGACGAATCTTCGGTGCACGCAGGCGGATCTGCCGCCCCGCTTGGGCGAGACGGCGAACGCGACGGTCCACGCGCGGACGGACGCCCGGCGCTCCACCCACCGGGCCAGCTCGGTGCGGGAAGGCTCCCACTTCCACGAACTGCCGCTGATGAACTGCTGGAGCGAGTACCAGGCCGTCGGCGAGCTGGAGACGGACTCCGCGAGGCGCCGCATAGACTTCCTGCCCTGGGTGAAGAGCAGTCCTCGCATGTAGGCGCGCGCCCACTGGCGCTGGTCGGCCCTCGGCAGATGCCCGAAGAGGAGATCGCTGAAGACATCCGCGTCATGGACGTCGGGTGCCGCTCTGTCCAGCGTGCCGATACCGGTGCTCTGGGGCATTGGTCGAACCCTTCTCTGACGGAGTGTCGGTGACCTTGACGACTTGCCGTGCGCCGGGCCGGGCGGTGCGGACCCGTCCGGACGAGGGGGAGGGCCCGGCGCGTGTGGCCGCCGGCAGGCCCGCACCGTAGCGGTCCTGCCGACGGGCGCGCGGAACGAGTGGAGCCGGACCGGCCCCGCCGTCGTGCCCACATGCCTGCGGCGGGAGCGTGTCCCGGCACGAAGCTCCGCGCGTAGCGCCGGGCCCGGGCTACCGCCGTTCCGGCGGTTCGGTACGCCCGTACCCCCGGCGTCGGGGGCACGGAGGAGGATGGAACGAACGCGGGGTGCACACCGTCGGCGCCGACGCCCCGCTCACGGAAACCGGACGGTCACACCGTCTGCCGGCCCGGGGTACCGCGGGGGCCCGAGGGCCGGCGGCGGTGCGCAGGAGGACCGGGCGCGGCCGCCTCTGCGGGCGGCGACTCGGCGCCCGGCGACTCGGACAGCTCCGCGACCACACCGGTCCGACGTTCCCGCAGCACGCGTGCGCCCATCTTTCCCCCTGTGAGAAGCCCCTGAGCAGGGGCCCGAAAACCAGCCGCTACATCCGGATACTCACACACGCATCATCGTGGGCGTATGTGCGTACCCGCGAACACCCGTTCCACACCTCTCGTAACAAGCCAGGTGCCGGGCAAGCGCACAAGCACAGGGCACGTGCGGGGAAACGTTCCGCCGGGTGCCGCGCGCTCGCGCGGGAAAGTCGCAACATCGGCGCGAAAACACCGTAGGACCCCTGTGTTCCGCTTCTGCGTGCCGCTGTCCTGAGCCTTTCTCGGAGCGGCCCGGCACGTCCGTGGCGAGATCGGGCGCCCGGGTTCCCCGCCGCCGCCCGTCCTGCGGGCCGGGGCGAGCCGGGCGGAGCGCCGCCGCACCGTGTCTTTTGCGCCGGGGCGGCACCGGCCCGGCCGCCGGGACCGGGCCGGCTCGCACGGCACGGATCGGGCACGGGGCGATTGGAACGGCGCCGGGAGGTCCGGACAACGAACAAGGCCCAGGTCGCTGACCTGGGCCTTCGTCATGGAGCGGGTGACGGGAATCGAACCCGCGCTCTGAGCTTGGGGATCACCGCGCGATCACCCGCGCATTACGCCTCTGACCTGTGCGGACGCCTTCGCAGACCGCACTGCAGTGGTGTCCGAAGTGACCGCTGCTGACCGCCCTTCCCCGCCCGTTCTGGCACGCATCTGGTACGGAGCCTGTGTCTGGAGGCAGCAACGCATGGAAGGATCCGGGCGTGGAGATCATGGCGGATCTGCGAGTGATGCTGGGCTCGCTTGCCCGGGAGGACGGTGTGTTCGGCCGGGTCGCGGCAGCGGACACCGGCACTGTGGAAGAGCATGTGTACCGTCTGGTGCTCGACGCGCACGAAGCCTGGGCGGACTACGCGGTCAAAGATGCACGCGGGCCGACCGGTCCCGCCGACATCCGCGGGGCACTGGAAGCCATCGACGCGGAGCAGGCCACGGACGTCATGACGTATCTGTCCGCCGGGGACCTGGTCTTCCCGGGCCGGATGCGCCGCGACCGGGAGCATGCTCACCGAGCCGCCCGGCGAGTGGTGAAGCTGCTCGGCTACGAGGCGACGTGGTCGACGAACATCGAGCTGTCCGACGCAGGCTACGGGTGGAACCCCGTCACCCGGCACTCCTTCGATGGGGTGGTCGCCGGCGTGGGTAACGGTGTTGTCGTTGCCTTGCTGCAAGTGGGCGAGGACTGACATCGAAGCGCCGCATTGACCACTGCGTTACAAGTTCGATCATCAGGCCGCTTAACCTGCTCGGTTCCCGCGTCTCCGGCAGCTCTTGGTCCTCCTGCGACTGCCTCAGTCTGTCTCCGTCCGGGGGCGTTGATGTCATCTGGTGGTGTCACCACGCCTCACCACCACTTTAGGGGAGAGGCTGGGTGATCTGGCGGCTGAGCTGCGGCTTAACTAGGCCAGAAAATGGGCGGGAATTTGCATATGAGGCACCGGTGTTGCCCGTGGCTGACCCCTGTATCTGGACCGGTTGTGGCACGAACTTCAACTGACAGCAGCGAGCCACGATGGCGGAGTACCAACAACCAGGCGCGTGTATGCCTCACTGCACCCGGCCTCCACCATGCTGCCAATTCCGTCGACCGGAGCAAGCCTCATGCCAGCCGACACGTACTGGTGGTGCTTGAGTCCTCAGCTTGGGAAGCGTACAGCTGCCCATAGGCGTTAAGCGATACAAGGGTCAAGCAGGGGAATCGGTGGGGTTTGGGGTGGACTCCAATTTCTCGACATCACCAATTAGTTCGCGCACGCTCTGGTATCGATGGGATACATCATGCGCCGTGCACTTCCGTACGATCTGGCTCGGTGCATCATTTTGGGACATCAGGGCCTCTCTGCCGCTGAAGATATAGGACAGCACCCAACCGATCGAGTAGATCTCATTATGTACGCCATACTCCTTGAAGCTCGCCAGGAGGGGATCCCGAATGGTTCCGCGCATCTCCGTCTTCGTTCGCGTGTATTCGGAATTCTTATCTTTGGCGAGGCCGAAGTCCGAGAGCTTCACAAGGACAGCCCCACCGTTGAAGGTCTTAACTAGAACGTTCTGGAGGCTGACATCGCGGTGAAGCAGATTTTCGGTATGGATATAGTTGATGCCGTACAAGAATTGCAGCGCAATTCTCTTCCTTGACGAAAACGGCAAGTTGCTGTTCCGCTTCTTGATGTACTTGCGGAGCGTAGACTCGCAGAACTCCATTAGGTATTCATTGCGGGTCGTGTCGTACTGGAACACTTCAACTATGTACGGGAACCTCAAGCGCTTGAGGATATCGAACTCCTGCCGGAATCGATGAAGATCCCGGTCGCTTAGGTCCTTGTTAGCACGCTTAACGGCAAATTTTATTCCGTAGTCAGGGTCGACAAAGGAGAATACCTTTGCGTATGACCCCTCGCCGATCAGCTGCAGCTGAGTGCGTTGACTGGACTTCTTCAGTTTGATCTCGGTTTCCGGGCGAGAAAAAACTGGCTCATATTTAATAATGGCAATTTTTTTGAAGTCATCCGGAATGGCGCTCCCTCCGCTGCGCTTCAGCCATGACTGGCAGCTTTTTATTGCGCCTGCATAGGGTTCCGCTAGATGCACCTGCATGTTAGCATGCTCGCACTCATCAAGGAATTCAGTCAATTCCTTGATGAGTGCGAGCATTTCTCTGCTATTTTCGGCCCGGTAGTGGCGGGTCGAGTCTGTCCTGTCGTTGATCGATTCAAAATGCTCGTTCAATCGCTCGTGAAGGCTAGCGAAAGCGCGGCCGAAGCGGGAATCGTTCACGTACAGGCGGAGGAAAGCATTAGAAACTTTCGCGTCTGCGTACGAGTTCGAGAGGTCGGTCAGCATCAGTTCGGTAGGGTCAGCCACTTCCTCGTCCTCCTGGCGTTTGCTTGCCTCGCGCCTTCCTCTTTTAATGTCTAGCCAGGTTAGGGGCCGTTTGGGGCCTGCGGGACGAGAACCTAGAAAAAGGCCAAGGCGAGCGTCCTACTCACGACTCGCCCCAGCTCCCATCCCGTCTGCCTGGGTCGATGGCAGACGGGATGGGAGCTCCCCGCGCTCACCACTGACGACCGGCACTCACCAGCCGTGCCCCTCCATCCCGGAGCCCGAGTGCCCCCGCCGGAGGCACTGTTCTGACCGAGGCCGCAGCAGTTCAGCGTCGCCTCATGGCCTCCGCCCTATCCCACCGTGGGCGCGCGGTCGGCGGACGGCCGGGGCGGAGACAGGAGCGCAGGCCCGGCGGGAAGCCGGGCCGCGCACGGCGAGCGGAGCGAGCCGCCTTGACGACGGCACCGAACTGACCGACCGGGCCGTCGCGGCCTACATCGCCAAGTACGCCACCAAGGGCGCCGAGACCGCCACCGGCACCCTGGACCGGCCGCTGAAGTTCCTCGCCGAGCTGGCCGCCCTCGACCTCTCCGACCACGCCCGGCGGATGATCCGCACCGCCTGGACCCTCGGCGCGCGCAAGGACCTGGAACACCTGCGGCTGCGGGCCTGGGCCCACATGCTCGGCTTCCGCGGCCACTTCTCCACCAAGACCCGCCGCTACTCCACCACCCTCGGGGCGCTGCGCACCGCCCGCGCCGAATGGCAGCGCCTCCAAGCCGCCATCGCACGCGGCGAGACACCCCACGATCCGGCCGCCGAGCCGGAGGAGACCACCCTCGTCCTCGCGCACTGGGCCTTCGCCGGCACCGGCCTCACAGCGGGCGAGCAATGGCTGACCGACGCACTCACCTCCAACACCGCCAGCACGGAAGGGGAAACAGACCGATGAAAGACCGATACCTCAGCGTCGACCAGGTCGCCGAGCTGCTCGGCACCACGCCTCGTTTCCCCCGGCGGCTGGTCGCCGAACGGCGGATCACCTTCGTCAAGCTCGGCCGTCACGTACGTATCCCGGAAAGCGCGCTGGCGGCCTTCATCGAGGCGAACACCGTGCAGCCGGTCCAGCGGCGCCGGGCTCGTCTGCGGAGGGCCGCCTGATGGCCAACAGGAAGGGCAAGCGCCGTCGCTTCGGTGCTGTGCGCAGGCTGCCGTCCGGCCGCTGGCAGGCTCGTTACCCTGGCCCGGACGGTGTGCTGCGTCCGGCCGACCGCACCTTCGACACCAAGGCGGACGCCGAGATCTGGCTGTCGCAGACGGAAGCGGACCTGACGCGCGGCGACTGGCAGGATCCGGATGCCGGGGCGGTCAACTTCGAGGTCTACGCCCGCCAGTGGATCGCCGAACGCGGTCTCCGGCCGACGACCGTGGAGCTCTACGAACGCCTGCTCCGCATCCACCTGCTGCCCGCCTTCGGGCACCGGGACCTGGACGAGATCACCGCTCCCCGTGTCCGCACCTGGCGTACCGAGCGGCTGGAGGAGACCGGGGCGCCCACCACCGTGGCCAAGGCGTACCGGCTGCTCAAGGCCGTCATGGAAACCGCTGTGGACGACGAGCTGATCCGCCGCAACCCGTGCCGCATCAGGGGCGCCGGCCAGGAGCGGGCGCCCGAACGGCCCATCGCCACCGTGGAGCAGGTGTACGCGGTGGCCGACGCCATGGGGCCGCGGTGGCGGCTGATGGTCCTCCTCGGGGCCTTCGCGACCTTGCGGCCGGAGGAACTGGCCGAGCTGCGGCGCGGTGACGTCGACCTCGACACGGGGACGCTGCGGATCACGCTGGCCTCGCCCGAGCTGACGACCGGCCGCCGTGTCACGGGCGAGCCCAAGTCGGCGGCCGGGAAGCGCACGCTGATCCTGCCCGCGTTCCTGCACACCGATCTGCGGCGGCATGTCGAGTGGTTCGCCGACAGGAAGGACCGGGGCCCGAACGGGCTGCTCTTCGTCGGCGAGAAGGGCGCTCCTTTCCGGCGGTCCACCTTCGGGCGGAAGTGGCGCAGGGCGCGCGCGAAGGCGGGGCTCCCCGAGGGCTTCCGCTTCTACGATCTCCGTCACACCGGGAACACTCTCGCGGCGGACACCGGGGCCAAACTGAAGGACCTCATGGTGCGGATGGGGCAGTCGTCCGTACGGGCCGCGATGATCTACCAGCACTCGTCGCTGGAGCATCAGCGGGAGCTCGCCGACGGCATCGACGCCCGGGTACGCGCGGCCCTGACGCCTCCGGAGAAGGGCGGCGGCCCTTCTGGCACGGATCTGGCACGGGATGCTTAGAACGGCGCTGAGAGGTCCGGGGAACGAGCAAGGCCCAGGTCGCTGACCTGGGCCTTCGTCATGGAGCGGGTGACGGGAATCGAACCCGCGCTCTGAGCTTGGGAAGCTCATGTTCTACCATTAAACTACACCCGCGAGGAGCGGACGATCACGTCGCTCATCGACGCACACTGTACCTCATCCCGGGCCCCCGGCGCACAGCCGAGGGGTCCTTTTCGTCGTGTCCCCGGGGCGTGTGACGGGCGGGTTTCCGGGAAGCGGAGGAGGGGAGTTGGGGCGTACGGTGGGAGCGGAGCGCCGGGCGCGAGACAGGCCGATTGATCCCCTAATGTGGCTTTGGTCGTTCACGTAGTGGGGAGAGGCAGGCGATGGAGTCCACCGTCGTTCAGTGTGCCGATGGGCATGTGTTCAGCACCTCGACGTTCCCGATGCAGAACCTCGGCAGCGGCCGGATCGGCCCGGGCCGGCTGCTGCGGTGCCCGCGGTGCGCGCGGCTGAGGCAGGCGGTGCCGGTGGCGCGGCAGGCCGTGACGGGCATGGAGGTCGTGAGGCGCTGAGACGCCGGGGTGCCGGGCGGCCGTGGTGAGCGGCCGTGGCGGACGAGGGCACGCGGGCCCGGTGCGCAGGCGCCGGGCCCGCGGTCTGTACGCTCGACGTCGTGCTTCTCTCAGACAAGGACATCCGGGCCGAGGTCGACTCCGGGCGGGTGAGGATCGATCCGTACGACCCGGCGATGGTGCAGCCGTCCAGCATCGACGTGCGGCTGGACCGCTTCTTCCGGGTGTTCGAGAACCACCGCTACCCCCACATCGACCCCGCGGTCGAGCAGTCCGACCTGACGCGGCTGATCGAGCCGGAGGGGGACGAGCCGTTCATCCTCCACCCGGGCGAGTTCGTGCTGGCCTCGACCTACGAGGTGGTCACCCTGCCCGACGACATCGCCTCCCGGCTGGAGGGCAAGAGCTCGCTGGGGCGGCTGGGCCTGCTGACGCACTCCACGGCCGGCTTCATCGACCCCGGCTTCTCCGGGCACGTGACGCTGGAGCTGTCGAACGTGGCGACGCTGCCGATCAAGCTCTGGCCCGGGATGAAGATCGGGCAGCTGTGCATGTTCCGTCTCTCCTCGCCGGCCGAGCACCCCTACGGCTCCGCCCGCTACGGCTCCCGCTACCAGGGGCAGCGCGGCCCGACGCCCTCGCGGTCCTACCTGAACTTCCACCGCACGCAGGTCTGAGCGCGAGGAGCGAGGAGAGACGCATGGGCGACGAGCGGGAGAACCTGACCTACGAGCTGTTCGGGCAGGCGGTCCGGGAGCTGGCGCAGGCCGTCGCGGACGACGGCTACGAGCCGGACATGATCCTGTCCATCGCGCGCGGCGGGCTGTTCGTCGCCGGAGGGCTCGGCTACGCGCTGGACGTGAAGAACCTGCACGTGATGAACGTGGAGTTCTACACCGGCGTCGGCACGACGCTGGAGATGCCGGTCATGCTGCCGCCGGTGCCCAACGTCGTCGACCTGAGCGAGAAGAGGGTCCTGGTCGCCGACGACGTCGCCGACAGCGGCAGGACGCTCAAGCTGGTGCACGACTTCTGCGCCGAGCACGTGGCCGAGGTGCGGTCCGCGGTGGTCTACGAGAAGCCTCGGTCGCTGGTGAAGTGCGAGTACGTGTGGAAGCACACCGACCGCTGGATCAACTTCCCGTGGAGCGTGGAACCGCCGGTCGTGCGGCGGGAGGGACAGGTCCTCGACTCCTGACGTGCGGACGGGGCCCGCGCACCGGCGCGGGCCCCGTCCGCATGCGGGCCGTACCCGCCGCGCCCTACAGCGTGCCGAGCTTGAACAGCGCCAGCAGCGCGACCAGTTGGATCGCGGAGGCGCCCAGCGCCTTCGGCCAGGGCAGGTCGTGCGAGCGGCGGACCATCGAGGTGAGCAGCGCGCCCGCCGCGAGCAGTGTGATCCAGCCGACGACCTGGACCACCGTGGCGCTGCCGCCCAGGAACATCGCCAGCAGCAGTCGCGGGGCGTCCGTGATCGACATGATCAGCATGGACAGGCCGACCGTCGGGGCCCACAGCCCCTCGCCGCCGAGCTGGCGGGCCAGGGTGTGGGTGACCACGCCCATCAGCAGGGCGGAGACGACCACGGCCACGCCGGTGATCAGCACGAACGGGATCGCGCTGGAGAGCGTGGAGTTGATCGCGTCCTCGCGGGCCTGGTCGAAGCCGAAGACGGCGAGCAGGCCGTAGACGAAGGTGACGATGAGCGCCGGGCCCCACACCGAGTGGTCGCGCATCCGCCAGAAGGTGGCGTCGGGGCGCAGCACGATGCCGCTCAGCAGCTGCTTCCAGTGCAGCCGCGGGCCGGAGGGCGCCGCGGGCGGCTGCCCCGCCGCGTAGGTGCCGCCTGCGGTGTAGCCGTCGTCGGCCGGGTGGCCCTGCTGCGGGGCGTGGCCGTGGTCGGGGGCCTCGCCGAAGCTGAACATCTGTGTGTGCCCGGGGTTGTTGGCGGGATCGTGCGAGGCCGGGCGCACATGGCCGCCGTGCCCGCCGTGCCCGGGGTGGTGGCCGCCGTGGCCCGGATCGCCGAAGTACTCCGGCTCGCCGTGCCCCCCGCCGCCCTGGCGCCACAGGGTGTGCCCGGGCTGACCGGGCTGTACGGGCTGCTGTCCCGGCTGCGCGGGAGGCGCGTACGGCGGCTGCCCGTACGTGCCGGGAGCCTGCTGCGGGGGGCGGTGCCCTTGCTGTCGTGCGTTCCGGGGATCCCGGCCGTGTCCCATCCTGAATCCAGCCACGCCTTCGAACGTACCGTGTTCCGCCGGACGTGGTGCCGCGGGCCGGGCGGAGGGGCGCGCATTGCCGCCGAGCTGTGACATCCCCTGGGGGATCCCCGTAGGGGAGGCCCCGGGGCGGTGGTCGGGGCAGCCGGAGGGCGGCGCCGCGGGGACGGCCGCGGGGCCCGGCCGGCGGGCCGGGCCCCGCGGGGCGCGTGTGCGGAAGCGGTTGCGCGAGTGGCGCGGGCGGTGCGGAAGGCGTCAGCCGGCGAAGTTGACGCCGAACAGCGGGGCACCGGCCGAGGAGACGCCCACCCTGCTGACGGAGAGGAAGTAGCCGCCGCCGGCGATCTTCGTCCCGTCGGAACGGAGCGCGGTGACCGCGCCGTTGCCGTTGTTCTCGCCCAGGGCGCCGACCGTCAGGTCCGCCAGGCCGTCGTCGTTCATGTCGGCGAGGTGGACGTCGCTGCCGAACTGGTCCTCGGTCTCGTTGCCGCCGGGGACGCCGGGGGAGTCCTGGTGGATGAGCTGGGAGCCGGCGCCGGTGAGGCCGGAGCCGTCCGCCGCGCCGTACAGGACGACGACCGCGCCGGTGTACTTCGCCTCGCCCAGGGACTCGCCGGGTGCGCCGACGGCGAGGTCGAGGTGGCCGTCGCCGTTGACGTCGCCCAGGTCCAGCTCGGCGCCGAAGCCGTCGTACCGCTCCGAGCCGCCGGGGACGCCGGGGGAGTCCTGGCTGAAGGACTGGCGGGTGCCGCTCGGGCCGGAGGGGGAGCCGTGGAGGACGTTGACCAGGCCGCCGGTGCGGCTGCCGGGGACGCCGGAGTCCGCGTCGAACTCCATGCCGATGACGATGTCGCCGAAGCCGTCGCTGTTGACGTCGCCGATGTCGGTGATCAGGCCGGCGGGGAGCTTCCGCTGGCCGCTCGCGGTCAGGCCGGAGGCGGAGCCGGGGACGTAGTAGTTGGCGTTCCAGTGGTACTCGCCGTCGGCGGAGTCCCTCTCGTAGCCGTCCACGACCAGATCGGCGATGTCGTCGCCGTTGACGTCGCCGGAGTGGAGGTTCATCGGGCCGGTGTCCGCTCCGCCGAGGATGGCGGGGCGGACACCGTAGGCGCCGCCGTACTCCCCCTTGCCCTTGCCGAAGCCGCCGCGGAAGACGCGGACGTAGGAGGAGCTGGTGCCGACGGCCAGGTCGGCCAGGTCGTCGCCGTCGTAGTCGGCGGCGTCCAGCACGTAGCCGAAGCGGTCGTGGGAACCCGGCGAGGGGTCGGGGACGGTGGTGCCCCCGTACAGGCCCGAGGCGGAGCCCCAGATGATCTGCACCGTGCCGCCGTTGACGTCGTCGCCGACCTTCTCGCGCGGGGTGCCGACGGCGAGGTCGGTGAAGCCGTCGTCGTTGAAGTCGGCCGCGGTGGTGTCGTGGCCGAAGCCGTCGCCGGTCTCGGACGCGCCGGGCACTCCGGGGCTGTCCTGGCTGATGAGGGTCCGCTTGGAGCTGGTGGTGATGCCCGCGGCGGAGCCGTAGAGCACCACGACCTGGCCGGCCCTCGCCTGCCCGTTGACGGTGGCGAAGGGGGCCGAGACGGCGAGGTCGCGGAAGCCGTCGCCGTTGAAGTCGGCGGTCGGGCGGTCGCCTTCGGCGGCGGCCGAACCGGCGGTGGCGGCCATCAGACCGCCGGTCAGGGCCGCCACGGTCGCGGCCGCGAGGGCCGTACGGAAACGATTGTGCACTCGGAACTCTCCTGCTGCACGAGGAGGATGCCGCCAGGCATCCCGGACTGATGCGGCCGAATCCGCCCGTTTCACCGGGTGTTGGCCAGTAATTAACGCGGAGGTGGCCCACAGGAGACCTCCGGGGAGGTGCCGGGGTTGTACGGGAGGCGGGTTTTTCTTCACCGGCCGGGCACGGGACCGTCTGTCGCCGGTACGGGTCCGTCGGTCATACTGCCCGCCGTGGAACAGCTCAGAGGTCCGGTCATCCCGCCCGTAACCGCAGCCGGCACCGATCCGGCCTACATACCCGGCCTCACTCCGCCGGGCCCGGACCGGGCCGGTGAGGAGGCCGCCGCCGAGGAGGTGGAGCAGACAGAGCAGGAGACCCCTTCCGGGGAGACCTCCGGAGAGGCGTCCGGGGAAGCGGTCCCGGAGGAGCCGGCCGAGGACGCCGCCGGGAGTGCCGGCCCGTCCTCCGGGGCGGCCGCGGCCGGTGAGCGGGACGAGGACGGTCAGCGGGACGGCGGGCCCGTCTTCGAGGCGTCCGACCGCCGCGGTTCGATCGCCGCCGGCCCCTTCGGGCTGGTGTTCCGGCTGGACGGCGAGGAGGCCCGGTTCTCCTGGGACGAGATCGGCGCGGTCGAGACGGATCTCCCGCGCTTCGGGCGCCGGTTCTCCGTGTCGGTCTGCACGACCGCCCGCCGCTGGTACGAGGCCGACGTCGACGCGCCGTCCCGGAAGGTCCTGAAGGAGTGGGACGAGGAGTTCGACGCCGTCCTGGACGAGTGGTTCGACGAGGACTGAGAGAAGGGCCGGCACGGCACGGCGGGAAGGCGCCGCATACGGCGGTGGCCGGCCCCGCGTTCCCGCGGGACCGGCCACCGCCGTCCTGTTGCGTACTGCCCGGAGCGCGACCGCTACGCGGCCGGCTCGGGCTCGGGGGCAGACTCCGTACCGGCCGGGCCCTCCGGCTCCGCCGGGGTCTTGACCGACTCCAGCAGGAGCTGGGCGACGTCCACGACCTGGACGTTCTCCTTGGCCTTGCCCTCGTTCTTCTTGCCGTTGACCGAGTCGGTCAGCATCACCAGGCAGAACGGGCAGGCGGTGGAGACGATGTCCGGGTTCAGCGACAGCGCCTCGTCCACGCGCTCGGTGTTGATGCGCTTGCCGATGCGCTCCTCCATCCACATCCGCGCACCGCCGGCGCCGCAGCAGAAGCCCCGCTCCTTGTGGCGGTGCATCTCCTCGTTGCGCAGGCCGGGCACGCGGCCGATGATCTCGCGCGGCGGCGTGTAGACCTTGTTGTGGCGGCCCAGGTAGCACGGGTCGTGGTAGGTGATCAGACCCTCGACCGGCGTGACCGGCACCAGGCGGCCCTCGTCGATGAGGTGCTGGAGCAGCTGGGTGTGGTGGATGACCTCGTAGTGCCCGCCGAGCTGCGGGTACTCGTTGGCGATCGTGTTGAAGCAGTGCGGGCAGGTCGCGACGATCTTCTTCTTGGACCGCTCGACGGTGACGCCCCCCTCGCCGTCCTCGTCCGGGGCGGACTCGCCGAAGGCCATGTTCAGCATCGCCACGTTCTCGGCACCGAGCTGCTGGAAGAGGAACTCGTTGCCCAGGCGGCGGGGGGAGTCGCCGCTGCACTTCTCGTCGCCGCCCATGATCGCGAACTTCACGCCCGCGATGTGCAGCAGCTCGGCGAAGGCCTTGGTGGTCTTCTTGGCCCGGTCCTCCAGGGCGCCGGCGCAGCCGACCCAGTACAGGTAGTCGACCTCGGTGAGGTCCTCGATGTCCTTGCCGACGACCGGGACCTCGAAGCCCGTCTCCCGCTGGAGCTCCTTCGTCCACTCCAGGCGCTGCTTCTTGGCCAGGCCCCAGGGGTTGCCCTTCTTCTCCAGGTTCTTGAGCATCGTGCCCGCCTCGGACGGGAACGCGGACTCGATCATCACCTGGTAGCGGCGCATGTCGACGATGTGGTCGACGTGCTCGATGTCGACGGGGCACTGCTCGACGCAGGCGCCGCAGGTGGTGCAGGACCACAGCACGTCCGGGTCGATGACGCCGTTCTCCTCCAGCGTCCCGACCAGCGGGCGCTCGGCCTCGGCCAGGGCCGCGGCGGGAACGTCCCTGAGCTGCTCCTCGGTGGCCTTCTCCTCGCCCTCCATGGTCTTGCCGCCGCCGGCCAGCAGGTAGGGGGCCTTGGCGTGCGCGTGGTCGCGCAGCGACATGATCAACAGCTTGGGCGACAGCGGCTTGCCGGTGTTCCAGGCGGGGCACTGCGACTGGCAGCGGCCGCACTCGGTGCAGGTGGAGAAGTCGAGGATGCCCTTCCAGGAGAACTGCTCGACCTGGGAGACGCCGAAGGTGTCGTCCTCGCCCGGGTCCTCGAAGTCGATCGGCTTGCCGCCCGAGGTCATCGGCTGGAGCGGGCCGAGGGCGACCTCGCCGTTGGACTCGCGCTTGAACCAGATGTTGGGGAACGCCAGGAAGCGGTGCCAGGCGATGCCCATGTCGGTGTTGAGGCTGACGGTGATCATCCAGATCATCGTCGTGCCGAGCTTCACCATGGCGGTGAGGTAGACGAGGTTCTGCAGGGTGCCCGTGCTCAGCCCGTCGAAGGCGGCCACCAGCGGGTACGAGGCGAAGTACGCGGCCTCGTAGCCGTCCACGCCGTGCAGCGCGCCCTCCAGGCCGCGCAGGACGAGGATGGCGAGGCCGATGATCAGGATGACGTACTCGACGAAGTACGCCTGCCAGGCGGTCGAGCCGGCGAAGCGCGACTTGCGGCCCGGACGGGTGGGCAGGTTGAGCAGCCGGATCACGATCAGGGTGAGGATGCCCACCGTGGTCATCAGGGCGATGAACTCGATGTACATCTCGTACGGCAGGAAGCCGCCGAGGACCGGCAGCACCCAGTCGGCCTGGAAGAGCTGGCCGTACGCGGTGATGATCGTCAGGCCGAGGGTGAGGAAGCCGATCGCCACGAACCAGTGCGCGACGCCGACGACGCCCCAGCGGTTCATCCGGGTGTGGCCGAGGAACTCCTTGGCCAGGGTGACGGTGCGCTGCTTGGGGTCGTCCGTGCGTGTGCCCGCCGGGACCGGTTGGCCGAGCTTGACGAAGCGGTAGATCTGCGCGACGGCGCGTGCCAAGAGCGCTACGCCGACCGCGGTGAGTACCAGCGAGACGACGATCGCGGCGAGTTGCATGGCGGCTCCTCGAACCTGCGGGGGCGGTGCCTGCGGCTGCAAGCTTACTAAGCGGTAACTTATCCGATCTGTTCGAGACTACCCACTAACGGAGGCCGTCTGTAGCCACTCGTGCGGTGATCTGCGTCGCTGAGGCGGTCCTTGCCCGAGGGGTGGCCGCGGGGCCTCGCGGAGGGCCCGGGAACGGAAGAGTGGGTCCATCCTATAGACCTCCCGGATCTCATCCGCCGAATCGGTGTCGAATGCGGTAAAAAGGGATGCGTTCGTTTCCCGTGGCCGGGAGGAAGTCCCCATATGCGCCGCCGCACTCCGCGCGCGGGGCTCGCGCGGCCCACCGCGAGGCTCCGGGAGCGCCTGTGGGGCCGGCTGTGGACCTGGCTGCTCCTGCCCTGGCTGCTCGTCCTCGCGGTCGCCGTCATCGAGGTCACCGGCGGGGTCCAGGGCCGCGTCGCACACGCCGGCTCCCTGCTCACCCCGGCGCCCGCGCTCGCCGCGGTCCGGGGCCGCCCCCGCGACGTGCTCGCCGTCTCCGCCGCCGCCCTGGCCCTCGGGCTGGCCACCTCCTTCAAGCCGGCCGCGGCCGAGACGGACACCTCCACCACCTCGCTGGTCTCGCTGGTGGTGGTGAGCGCCGCCGGTCTGGTGGCGGCCGTCGCCCGGCGGCGGCGCGAGGGGCAGCTCGTCCGGATCCGGCAGGTCGCCGAGGCCGCCCAGCTCGCCCTCCTCTCCCCGGTGCCGCGCCGCGCGGGCGGGCTGCGCCTGGCGGCCAGGTACAGCGCCGCCGAGTCCGACACGCTGATCGGCGGCGACCTGTACGAGGTCGTGGTCCTTCCGGACCTCACCCGGCTGATCATCGGCGATGTGCGCGGCAAGGGCCTGCCCGCGATCCGTACGGCGGCCGCGGTGCTGGGCGCCTTCCGGGAGGCGGCCCAGTACGAGTCCGCGCTGACGACCGTGGCCGGCCGCTGCTCACGTGCGGTGGCGCGGTGTGCGCGGGAGGCGGCCGCCGGTGACGGCCCGGACGCGGAGGCCGAGGCGGACGAGTTGTTCGTCACCGCCGCGCTGGTGGAGGTCCAGGGCGGGCGGCTGCGCGTCGTCGACCTGGGGCATCCGCCGCCGCTGCTGCTCACCGCCGAGGGCTGCGCGCCGCTGCCGGTCGAACCGCTGCCGCCGCTGGGACTGGTGCACGGGTTCACGGCCGGGTGGGACGACGACTGCGGTCTGACCGTCCACACCCGGTGGAGCCCCGGGGACCGGTTGCTGCTCCACACCGACGGCATCGACGAGGCGCGCGACGGCAGGGGGCGGTTCTTCCCGCTCGCCGAGACGCTGGAGGAACTGCGCGGGGTGCCCACCGAACGGCTGCCGGACGAACTGCTGGAGGCGGTCGCCCGGCACACCGGCGGGAGGCTGCGGGACGACGCGGCGGTCGTCGCCGTCGAGTTCTCGGAGGCCGGGGAGGCGGCGGGCGGGGAGGTGGTGGACGGGGAGAAGGTGGCGGAGGAGACGGGGGGCGCACGGGAACCGGGGGAGAAAGAGCGCGGAGGGCCGGATGGACCGGGCGGTGCGGGGAAGGCTGCCCCGTCCGGGAGCCATGACGGCCCCGGCGAGCGTCCTGCTCCCCGGACGATTCCCGACGGCCGGTGTCCCGCGGGCAGTTGAGACGGGAGCGCCGGGGTATGAGCTGGCCTGCCGGAGGAGAGTTGAGTCGGCGCGGCTCAGGTCTCTTGACGTTGCCCTCCCTCCTGCTGCACTCTTGAGCCAGATCTACTCAAGGTATGAGCTGGAGGAACCCGAAATGGCACGAGCGGTCGGCATCGACCTGGGTACGACGAACTCCGTCGTCAGTGTTCTCGAGGGCGGTGAGCCCACCGTCATCACCAATGCCGAGGGCGCCAGGACCACGCCGTCCGTCGTCGCCTTCGCCAAGAACGGCGAGGTTCTCGTAGGCGAGGTCGCCAAGCGCCAGGCCGTCACCAACGTCGACAGGACGATCCGGTCGGTCAAGCGCCACATGGGCACCGACTGGAAGATCAACCTGGACGGCAAGGACTTCAACCCCCAGCAGATCAGCGCCTTCGTGCTGCAGAAGCTGAAGCGGGACGCCGAGGCGTACCTGGGCGAGAAGGTCACCGACGCGGTGATCACCGTCCCCGCCTACTTCAACGACCACGAGCGCCAGGCCACCAAGGAGGCCGGCGAGATCGCGGGCCTGAACGTCCTGCGCATCGTGAACGAGCCGACCGCGGCCGCCCTGGCCTACGGCCTGGAGAAGGACGACCAGACGATCCTGGTCTTCGACCTCGGCGGCGGCACCTTCGACGTCTCGCTGCTGGAGATCGGCGACGGCGTGGTGGAGGTGAAGGCCACCAACGGCGACAACCAGCTCGGCGGCGACGACTGGGACCAGCGGGTCGTCGACTACCTGGTCAAGCAGTTCCAGTCCGGCCACGGCGTGGACCTGTCCAAGGACAAGATGGCCCTCCAGCGGCTGCGCGAGGCGGCGGAGAAGGCGAAGATCGAGCTCTCCAGCTCGACCGAGACCACCATCAACCTGCCCTACATCACCGCGTCGGCCGAGGGCCCGCTGCACCTGGACGAGAAGCTCACCCGGGCCCAGTTCCAGCAGCTCACCGCCGACCTGCTGGAGCGCTGCAAGATCCCGTTCCACAACGTGATCAAGGACGCGGGCATCCAGCTCTCCGAGATCGACCACGTCGTCCTCGTCGGCGGCTCGACCCGCATGCCGGCCGTCGCCGAGCTCGTCAAGGAGCTGACCGGCGGCAAGGAGGCGAACAAGGGCGTCAACCCGGACGAGGTCGTCGCCATCGGCGCCTCGCTGCAGGCCGGTGTGCTCAAGGGCGAGGTCAAGGACGTCCTGCTGCTGGACGTCACCCCGCTGTCCCTGGGGATCGAGACCAAGGGCGGCATCATGACCAAGCTGATCGAGCGCAACACCACGATCCCGACCAAGCGCTCGGAGATCTTCACCACCGCCGAGGACAACCAGCCCAGCGTGCAGATCCAGGTGTACCAGGGCGAGCGGGAGATCGCCGCGTACAACAAGAAGCTGGGCATGTTCGAGCTGACCGGGCTGCCGCCGGCGCCGCGCGGGGTGCCGCAGATCGAGGTCACCTTCGACATCGACGCCAACGGCATCATGCACGTCTCCGCCAAGGACCTGGGCACCGGCAAGGAGCAGCGGATGACCGTCACCGGCGGTTCGGCGCTGCCCAAGGACGACATCGAGCGGATGATGCGGGAGGCCGAGCAGTACGCGGAGGAGGACCACCGCCGCCGGGAGGCGGCCGAGACCCGCAACCAGGCCGAGCAGCTGGTGTACACCACCGAGAAGTTCCTCAAGGACAACGAGGACAAGGTGCCCGGTGAGGTGAAGAGCGAGGTCGAGGCGTCGGTGGCCGACCTGAAGGAGAAGCTCAAGGGCGAGGACACCGCCGCCATCCGCGAGGCCTCCGAGAAGGTCGCGGCCACCAGCCAGAAGCTGGGCCAGGCCCTGTACGCCGACGCCCAGGGCCAGCAGGCCGCGGGCGGCGCCGGTGCCGGTGCCAAGGCCGGCGGCGCGGACGACGACGTGGTGGACGCCGAGATCGTCGACGACGACAAGCCCAAGGGTGATGCAGCGTGACGGAGGAGACCCCGGGTTTCGAGCAGGAGCCCGACGTCCCCGCCGAGCCGGGCGAGCCGGGCGAGCAGCCCGGTGACGCGGCGCAGACCTCCGGGACCGCCGAGGAGGCGGGCCCGGAGGCGGCCCCCGGGACGCCCGGGGCGTCCGGGGACGCCGAACGGGTGGCGGCGCTGACCGCCCAGCTCGACCAGACCCGTACCGCGCTGAACGAGCGCACCCAGGACCTGCAGCGGCTCCAGGCGGAGTTCTCCAACTACCGCCGCCGGGTCGAGCGGGACCGGGTGGCGGTCAAGGAGATCGCGATCGCCAACGTGCTCACCGAGCTGCTGCCGGTGCTCGACGACATCGGCCGCGCCCGGGACCACGGCGAACTGGTCGGCGGCTTCAAGTCGGTGGCCGAGTCGCTGGAGACGGTCGTGGCGAAGATGGGTCTGCAGCAGTTCGGCAAGGAGGGCGAGGCCTTCGACCCGACGGTGCACGAGGCCCTGATGCACTCGTACTCGCCCGACGTCACCGAGACGACGTGCGTGCAGATCCTGCAGCCCGGGTATCGCATCGGCGAGCGCACGATCCGCCCGGCGCGGGTCGGCGTCGCCGAGCCCCAGCCGGGCGCGCAGCCCGCCAAGGGCGAGGACCAGCAGGCGGAGACGGCAGCCGATGAGGAGAGCGGTGGCCCCGAACAGGGCTGACGCGGAGGAACACCGGAAGGAGGGACGCCGGGGATGAGCACCAAGGACTTCGTGGAGAAGGACTACTACAAGGTCCTCGGCGTCCCCAAGGACGCCACCGAGGCGGAGATCAAGAAGGCGTACCGGAAGCTCGCCCGCGAGTTCCACCCGGACGCCAACAAGGGCGACGCCCGGGCCGAGGAGCGCTTCAAGGAGGTCTCCGAGGCCCATGACGTCCTGGGCGATCCCAAGCGCCGCAAGGAGTACGACGAGGCCCGCGCGCTCTTCGGCGCCGGTGGTTTCCGCACCGGCCCGGGGGCGGGCGGCCCCGGCGGCTTCAACTTCGACCTGGGCGACCTCTTCGGGGGCGCCCAGGGCGGCAGCCCCGGGGCGGGCGGCTTCGGCGGCGGCCTCGGGGACGTCTTCGGCGGGCTGTTCGGCAGGGGCGGCGGCGCGGGCACGCGCACCCAGCCGCGCCGCGGCCAGGACATCGAGTCCGAGGTGACGCTCAGCTTCACCGAGGCGGTGGACGGGGCCACGGTCCCGCTGCGGATGTCCAGCTCGGCGGCGTGCAAGGCCTGCGCGGGCACCGGCGACAGGAACGGCACCCCCAGGGTCTGCCCGACCTGCGTCGGCACCGGCCAGGTCAGCAGGGGCGGCGGGGGCGGGTTCTCGCTCACCGACCCGTGCGTGGACTGCAGGGGCCGGGGGCTGATCGCCCAGGACCCGTGCGAGGTCTGCAAGGGCAGCGGCCGGGCCACCAGCTCGCGCACCATGCAGGTCCGCATCCCCGCAGGCGTCTCGGACGGGCAGCGCATCCGGCTGCGCGGCAAGGGCGCGCCGGGCGAGCGCGGCGGCCCGAACGGAGACCTGTACGTCGTGGTGCACGTCGAGCCGCACCCGGTGTTCGGCCGCAAGGGCGACAACCTGACCGTCACCGTGCCCGTCACCTTCACGGAGGCGGCGCTCGGCGGCGAGATCAAGGTGCCCACCCTGGGCGGCCCGCCGGTCACCCTGAGGCTGCCGGCCGGTACCCCGAGCGGCCGGACGATGCGCGCCCGGGGGAAAGGAGCGGTGCGCAAGGATGGCACCAGGGGCGATCTGCTGGTCACCATAGAGGTGACGGTCCCGAGGGAACTGAGCGACAAGGCAAGGGACCTGCTGGAGTCCTACCGTGACGCGACCGCGGGCGAGGATCCGCGGGCGGCGCTGTTCAAGGCCGCGAAGGGAGACTGACCGATATGGACGGCTACGGCCGCGGACGACAGAGCCAGGGGCGGGGGCGGGGCAACCCGTACGAGCTGACGGACGAGTCACCGGTCTACGTCATCTCCGTCGCGGCCCAGCTCTCCGGGCTCCACCCGCAGACGCTGCGGCAGTACGACCGGCTCGGTCTCGTCTCCCCCGACCGTACGGCAGGGCGGGGCCGCCGCTACTCGGCGCGGGACATCCAGCTCCTGCGCCAGGTGCAGCGGTTGTCGCAGGACGAGGGCATCAACCTCGCGGGCATCAAGCGCATCATCGAACTGGAGAACCAGGTCGCCGCCCTCCAGGCCAAGGTGGCCGAGCTCCAGCAGGCGGTGGAGGGCGCGGCGCTGGCCATGCGCCAGCGCGAGGCGCAGGTGCACGCCTCCTACCGGCGCGACCTGGTGCCCTACCAGGACGTGCAGCAGTCCAGCGCGCTGGTGGTCTGGCGGCCTCAGCGCTCCGCCGACTGACCCCCGCCCGGCATGATCTCGGGGGCACGGCCCCCCGCCGCTCCCACGGTCCGCTCCGGCCCGGCCGGCTTCCCGGCCGGGCCGCTGCCGTCCCGGCTCCGGTACGGCCCGGATTCCGGCTCGGGCTCGCGTCCGGTACGGCTCCGGCGTGGGGCCGTCCGGCGTACACATGCGTCCGTCCGGGTCCGCCCGGACGGACGCACCGCCCCACCCGGTCGGCGGTGTGCGGATGGCATGCGGACGTGGGAGGGGCGCAGCGTGAGGGCATGGACAGGATACGTGCCGTCATAGCCGCATTCGTCACCGTCGCGACCTCCGCCGCGCTGCTGGGGGCCGCTCCCCTGGGCGTCCCCGCGGTCGATCCGGTGTCCGGCGCCGCGGCCGCTCGCACGGAGGCCGGCGGGACCGGTACCCCCCGGGCGCCCTGGCCCGGCGGTACGGTGCGGACCGTCGGGAAGCTCGTCGGGACCTACCCGGACGGGCAGCTGCTCGCCTGCTCCGGCGCCGTCGTGGACGCCCCCAACGGAAGCGTCGTCGTCACCGCCGCGCACTGCGTCCACAACCCCGGCGAGCCCCGCTGGAAGCAGGCCTGGTTCGTCCCCGCCTACGACCGCCACGGCACCGCGAACGCCGCCCGGGTCGGCTGGCGGGTGACGTCGGTGCACCTGGAGTCCGCCTGGAAGCGGGGGAGGCTGCCGCAGGCCCTGCCGTACGACTACGCCTTCCTGAAGGTGGAGAAGAAGGGCGGGCGGACGCTCCAGGAGACGGTCGGCGCCAACCGCCTGGACTTCGAGCCCGTCGATCCGGCCGAGCGCACCGTGGCCCTGGGCTACCCGGCCACGGAGCCGTACGACGGCGAGACGCTCGCCCACTGCGCGGGCACGCCCGCCCTGCTTACCGAGCGGGACACCCAGCAGCCGAACGTGGGCGGACTGCTGCTGGAGTCCTGCGACCTGACGCAGGGCTCCAGCGGCGGGCCGTGGCTGCGGGACTACGACGCCGCGAGCCAGTCCGGCACGGTGGTGGCCGTGATGTCGGTCGGCGACGACCGGGGCCGGGTGCTGGGCCGCCCCTTCCCGGCCGAGGCGCGCCGGCTGCTCCAGGCGGCGGGCGGCGGCCCCCGCGGCTGAGCCGCGCCGAGCCGCACCGCACGGAACCGCACCGCACGGAACCGGAGCGCGCCGGATCCACCGGACCGGCCGTCCCATGAGCCGACGCCGTCCCGCCCGATGTGCGACCGGGCGGGGCGGCGTCGCGCCGTGCGCCGGGCGGGTGCGGGTGCGGGGACGGGGACGGGCGCGGGACAGTTGCGGGGGCGGTCAGAGGGACGGGACGGTGCCCATCGCCCGGTCCAGGGCGATCTCGATCAGCACCCGCTCCGGGTTGGGCGCGGGGGTGCGCCCGTATCGCTCGGCGTAACGGGCTACCGCGTCCGCGATCGCCTCGGCGTCGGTGCGCACCGACGCGACGCCCTCCAGGGTCGCCCAGCGCCCCCGGTCCACCTGGCAGACGGCGGCCCGGGCGCCTCCGGGCCGCTCCGCGGCGGCCAGGACGTTGGCGACCTTGGAGCTGGTACGGCGGGTGATGACCCGTGCCAGACCGGCCCCGGGGTCGTAGGTGACCCCGACGGGCACCACGTGGGGGGTGCCGTCGGGGCGGAGCGTGGTCAGGGTGCACAGGTGCCGCTCCCGCCAGAAGGCGAGGTACGCGTCGTCCGGATGCCTGGGGTCCCGCCGGGATTCGCTGGCCATGCTCCGGAAACTATCCCGGCGGCGCTCCCGTTCGCGCGTTGAGTGGAATAGACTCAACTTACTGCATGCTGATGTATGCAGAGTTGGCGACAGGAGGAGGAGTACGCACCCGTGGACGCCGAGCTGACCAACAGGAGCCGGGACGCGATCAGCGCGGCCAACAACCGCGCCCTCACCGGGGGCCACCCCGACATCACCCCGGCACACCTGCTCCTGGCCCTGCTGGAGGGCCAGGACAACGAGAACATCCAGGACCTGCTCGCGGCGGTCGACGCCGACCAGGCCGCCCTGCGCTCGGCAGCCGAGCGGCTGCTGGGCTCGCTGCCCAGCGTGCAGGGCTCCACCGTCGCCAAGCCGCAGCCCGACCGCGACCTGATGGCCGTCCTCGCCGACGCCTCCCAGCGCGCCAAGGAGCTGGGCGACGCCTACATCTCCACCGAGCACCTGCTCATCGGCCTGGCGGCCAGGGGAGGCCGGACCGGCGGGCTGCTCACCGAGCAGGGCGCCACCGCCGAGAAGCTGCTCACCGCCTTCGAGACCGCGCGCGGCGGCCAGCGCGTCACCACCGCCGACCCCGAGGGCACCTACAAGGCGCTGGAGAAGTTCGGCGCCGACCTGACCGCCGCGGCGCGCGAGGGCAGGCTCGACCCCGTCATCGGCCGCGACCAGGAGATCCGCCGCGTGGTGCAGGTGCTCTCGCGGCGCACCAAGAACAACCCGGTGCTCATCGGTGAGCCCGGCGTCGGCAAGACGGCGGTCGTGGAGGGCCTGGCGCAGCGGATCGTCAAGGGCGACGTCCCCGAGTCGCTGAAGAACAAGCGCCTGGTCGCCCTCGACCTGGGCGCGATGGTGGCCGGAGCGAAGTACCGCGGCGAGTTCGAGGAGCGGCTCAAGGCCGTCCTGGCTGAGATCAAGTCCAGCGACGGGCGGATCATCACCTTCATCGACGAGCTGCACACCGTCGTCGGCGCGGGCGCCGGCGGCGACTCGGCGATGGACGCGGGCAACATGCTCAAGCCCATGCTGGCCCGCGGCGAGCTGCGCATGGTCGGCGCCACCACGCTGGACGAGTACCGCGAGCGGATCGAGAAGGACCCGGCCCTGGAGCGCCGCTTCCAGCAGGTGCTGGTCACCGAGCCCACCGTCGAGGACACCATCGCGATCCTGCGCGGCCTCAAGGGCCGCTACGAGGCGCACCACAAGGTGCAGATCGCCGACGGCGCGCTGGTGGCCGCCGCCGCCCTGTCCGACCGCTACATCACCTCCCGCTTCCTGCCGGACAAGGCCATCGACCTGGTCGACGAGGCCGCCTCCCGGCTGCGCATGGAGATCGACTCCTCGCCCGTGGAGATCGACGAGCTCCAGCGCGCGGTGGACCGGCTGAAGATGGAGGAGCTGGCGCTGGCGGGCGAGAGCGACGAGAGCTCCCGGGAGCGGCTGGAGCGGCTGCGGCGCGAGCTGGCCGACCGCGAGGAGGAGCTGCGGGGGCTGACCGCCCGCTGGGAGAAGGAGAAGCAGGGCCTCAACCGCGTCGGCGAGCTGAAGGAGAAGCTCGACGAGGTGCGCGGCCAGGCCGAGCGCGCCCAGCGCGACGGCGACTTCGAGACCGCCTCCAAGCTGCTGTACGGCGAGATCCCCACCCTGGAGCGCGAGCTGGAGGAGGCCTCGGCCGCCGAGCAGGAGCAGGAGACGAGCAAGGACACCATGGTCAAGGAGGAGGTCGGCGCGGACGACATCGCCGACGTCGTCGCCTCCTGGACCGGCATCCCCGCCGGGCGGCTGCTGGAGGGCGAGACGCAGAAGCTGCTGCGCATGGAGGAGGAGCTGGGCCGGCGGCTGATCGGCCAGGCCGAGGCCGTACGCGCCGTCTCCGACGCCGTGCGCCGCTCCCGCGCCGGGGTCGCCGACCCCGACCGGCCCACGGGCTCGTTCATGTTCCTCGGCCCCACCGGCGTCGGCAAGACCGAGCTGGCCAAGGCGCTCGCCGACTTCCTCTTCGACGACGAGCGGGCCATGGTCCGCATCGACATGAGCGAGTACGGCGAGAAGCACTCGGTCGCCCGGCTGGTCGGCGCGCCTCCCGGCTACGTCGGCTACGAGGAGGGCGGCCAGCTCACCGAGGCCGTGCGGCGGCGCCCGTACAGCGTGGTGCTGCTGGACGAGGTGGAGAAGGCCCACCACGAGGTCTTCGACGTCCTGCTCCAGGTGCTCGACGACGGGCGGCTGACCGACGGGCAGGGCCGGACGGTGGACTTCCGCAACACCATCCTCGTCCTCACCTCCAACCTCGGCAGCCAGTTCCTGATGGACCCGCTGGCCAAGGAGGAGGAGAAGCGGGAGAAGGTCATGGCGAGCGTCCGCTCCGCCTTCCGTCCGGAGTTCCTCAACCGGCTGGACGACCTGGTGATCTTCTCCGCGCTCAGCGGCGAGGAGCTGCGCAGCATCGCCCGGCTCCAGATCGGCGCCCTCTCCCGGCGCCTGTCCGACCGCCGCCTCACCCTCGACGTCTCCGACGCCGCGCTGGACTGGCTGGCGGTCGAGGGCAACGACCCGGCCTACGGCGCCCGGCCGCTGCGCCGCCTGGTCCAGACGGCCATCGGCGACCGGCTGGCCCGCGCGATCCTGGCGGGCGAGATCCGCGACGGCGACACCGTCCGCGTGGACGTCGGCCTGGAGGAGGAGGGCCTGGTCGTCACCCCGGTGCGGTGACCGCGCGGCGGCCGTACGGCGGGTCCCGCGGCGCGGGGCCCGCCGAGCCGCCCCGGGGCCGCGAGGCGCCCCGGCGTCCGCCCGCCGGGCGGACGCGTCAGTCCGACGGACGAGCACGGAAGCCCGGGCTTGCCAGGACCGGGCCGGGGTGGGAGAGGATGGCAGGAATCGTATGAAGGGAAATCCACGGTGACTATCGACCCGTCCTCGATCCCGAACTTCGGGGGCCAGCAGCCCGAACAGCAGCCGACGGGGCCTGCCGGGCCCGTCATCCCGGACCAGGACCTGGTCAAGCAGCTCCTCGACCAGATGGAGCTGAAGTACGTCGTCGACGACGAGGGTGACCTCGCGGCGCCGTGGGAGGAGTTCCGCACCTACTTCATGTTCCGCGGCGAGAAGGAGCAGCAGGTCTTCTCCGTCCGGACGTTCTACGACCGTCCCCACTCCATCGAGGACAAGACCCGTCTGCTGGAGCTGGTCGACGACTGGAACCGCCGCACCCTGTGGCCGAAGGTCTACAGCCACACGCACGACGACGGCACGGTCCGCCTGATCGGCGAGGCCCAGATGCTGGTCGGCGTCGGCGTCTCGCTGGAGCACTTCGTCTCCAGCACGGTGAGCTGGATCCGCGCCTCGGTCGAGTTCGACCGCTGGCTCGTGGAGCAGCTCGGCCTGGCCAAGGACGTCGAGGAGTCCGACGGTGAGGGCGAGGGCTGACCTCTCCGCCCCCCACACGAGGCCCCGCGCGGCCCCGGTGCACGGAACGCTTCGCGTCCGCGCCCGGGGCCGCCGCGCGTCGGGCCCGACGCGCGGCGGCCCCGGGGTGGCGGCCCCGCCGCCGGGAGGCCGTCAGGAGGCGGTCCGGGCGCGGTCCGGGGCCCCGCTCAGCGTTCCCAGACGCTCCACCGCCTCCCGCAGCACCTCCTCGCGCTTGCAGAACGCGAAGCGGACGAAGTGCGCGCCCTCCGCCGCGTGGTCGTAGAAGACCGCGTTGGGGACGGCGACGACGCCGCAGCGCTCGGGCAGGGAGCGGCAGAAGGCCACACCGTCGCTCTCGCCCAGGGGGCGGATGTCGGTGGTGACGAAGTACGTGCCCGCGGGGCGGTGGACGGTGAAGCCCGCGGCCTCCAGACCGCCGGCCAGCAGATCCCGCTTGGCGCGCAGGTCCTCGCGCAGTGCCGTGTAGTACGAGTCGGGCAGGGCGAGCGCCTCGGCGACCGCGTACTGGAAGGGGCCGGCCGAGACGTACGTCAGGTACTGCTTGGCCGAGCGCACCGCCGACACCAGCTCCGGGGTGCCCGTCACCCAGCCGACCTTCCAGCCGGTGAAGGAGAAGGTCTTGCCGGCGGAGGAGATGGAGACGGTGCGCTCGCGCATCCCCGGCAGGGAGGCGATGGGGATGTGCTCGCCGTCGAAGACCAGGTGCTCGTACACCTCGTCGGTGACCACCAGCAGATCCCGCTCCACCGCCAGCTCGGCGATCGCCGTCAGCTCCTCGCGGCCGAGGACGGTGCCGGTGGGGTTGTGCGGGGTGTTCAGCAGGATCAGCCGGGTGCGGCCGGTGACGGCGTCGCGCAGCTCGTCCAGGTCCAGGCGGTACGCCGGCCCGGGCCCGGGAGAGGGCCGCAGGGTGACGGGGACGCGGGTGCCCCCGGCCATGGCGACGCAGGCCGCGTACGAGTCGTAGTACGGCTCCAGCGCGATCACCTCGTCGCCCGGCTCCAGCAGGGCCAGCAGGGCGGCGGCGATCGCCTCGGTGGCCCCGGCGGTGACCAGGACCTCGGTGTCGGGGTCGTACTCCAGGCCGTGGAAGCGCCGCTGGTGGCCGGCGATCGCGGTGCGCAGCTCGGGGACGCCGGGGCCGGGCGGGTACTGGTTGCCGCGGCCCTCGCGCAGCGCGCGTACGGCCGCCTCCCGGACCTGTTCGGGGCCGTCGGTGTCGGGGAAGCCCTGGCCCAGGTTGATCGATCCGGTCCTGACGGCCAGCGCCGACATCTCGGCGAAGACCGTCGTGCCGAACCCGGCCAGGCGGCGGTTGAGCAGCGGTCGTCCGGTGGAGGTCATGGCGGCCATCCTCCGCCCGGCACCCGGCTTCCTCAACTCCTTCCGCCCGTGCTTTCCTGCGGATGTCGTGATCGCAGTCCCGGTGGGGGCGCGGGAGAGGGGTGTGGCGGTGGAGTGGCTGGTCGGCTTTCTGATCGGGGTCGTGGTGCTGCTGGTCCTGGCGGTGGTCGTTCCCGCCCGGCGGGACGGGCGCCGTGCGGCCGGTGGCCGCCGGGGCGGTTCGTCCGGCGGCGGTGACACCGACTGGTGGGGGGACGGTGGCTCCGGCGGTGGCTCGGACGGTGGCTCCGGCGGCGGCTCCGACGGCGGCTCGGGGGGAGGGGGCGGAGGGGACTGAGCGGCGCCCGGCCGGGCGCGGCGGGGACGGCGGGAGCGGCGCCGCCCGAACCTCTGGACTTCCTCAACTCGGCTTTGACGCGGGCGGCGCGAGGGGATCGTGACCTCAGGCCCGTGCGGGGGATGTGCGGGTACGAGGGGAACCAAGGGGACACGAGGGGGACGCCATGACGGCGGTAGTCATCATCTGCATGGTTCTGGTCCTGGTGCTGGCCGTGGTGGCGGTCGGCGCGGTCACGGGAGGGCGCCGCCGTACGCGGCGGAGCACCGGCGGGGGAGCGTCGGGGGTGTGGATCGGGGCCGGCGGCGGCTTCCACGACGGCGGTTCGCACGACGGTGGTTCGTCGTGCGGCGGAGGCAGTGGTGGCGGCGGAGGCGGCGGTGGCGGAGGGTGCGGCGGAGGCGGCGGAGGCGGCGGGGGGTGCGGGGGCGCCTGACGCCGTTCACCCGTACGGCGGTTGCAGTTCAGCGGGGAGAACATCTGACCTGCTAGGCCCCCGCTGGTATGGAAAACAGACGAAGGTGAGTAAAAAGCCTGTAGGAGCCGCACATTCCGTGATTCGGTGGCTGATGTACCCGGACCTCACGTGGGCGCGAGCCGGCGGCAGGCAGCATCCCTGTCCCCTTCGGGGCCCTGTTCCAGGGGGCTGAGTCGGCCCGCCCTCACTGCGTTGCGGAGCCGACCCATGCTCACCGATCTCAAGACCCCGTACACCGACACCCGCGCCGGTGACCTCGCCTGGGCGCTCGGGTGCGACCCAATGCCCGCACTGGCGAAGCTGGATCTCGAACTCCAGGGAACGGCAGTCCAGTTGAGATTGCTCGGCGCTTCACACCAGGTGCTGCTCGCGGACGAGGGCGGCATCTTCTGCTCGGAGACCGTGGCGTGCATCCCCGGCAGCAGGACACCGCTGCCACTGGGGGTGTCGAAACGGATAGACGACTGGGAGTACGCGTTCGCGGCGCGTGTCGAGACGCTCTCCGGCGGCTCCTTCGCGGGCCGCGCGCAGGAGTTGCTCGCGCTCGTCGCGGACCACCCGCACGGGCTGGCCGGCACCTTCCCCGGCAGCCCGAACGCCTTCACCGCCCTGCTGGTCCAGCGGCGCGGCGACCAGGTGCACTGGCGGACCTGGCACGCCTACCCGCAGGAGCGGCGGCTCGTCGTGACCCACACCAGAGTGGGGGTGCGCGTGCGGGAACCGGAGCGGGTGGGCGTGTGACCCCGGCGCGCTCGTACGGGGCGTACGCGGGTGTGAGCCGCGCGCCCCTGCTCCGCCGCGTGCCTCCGCCCCGCCGCGCGCCCCTGCCGCGTCCCTCCGCCCCGCCGTGCGCTCCCACCGGGACGTACGCGCCGTCCGCGGGGCCGGAGGGTGCCGGTTCGCGCGCCTGTGCGATCTATTGCACCTGTGTGGGTGACAGGGCTCGCGGGAGGCGTCCCGTAGCGTTCCCGGCATGATCGAAACGCCCGCTTCCGTACCGGCGGGGGCGTCGGGGCCCGCGCCGCCGCGGGCCCCGACGCAGGAGCTGCCGCAGGAGCCGTCGCGGACGCCGCCGCGGCTGCCCGTGCCGGACGGGGTCGGACGGTTCCTCGTCCTCGCCGCGGTCTTCGTCTGCGCCGCCTGCGGTCTCGTCTACGAACTCGAACTCGTCGCCCTCGGCTCCTACCTGGCCGGCGACTCCGTCACCCACACCTCCGTCGTGCTGTCTGTGATGGTCTTCGCCATGGGCCTGGGATCGCTGCTCGCCAAGCGGCTGCGCACCCGCGCGGCGGCCGGGTTCGGCATCGTCGAGGCACTGCTGGCACTGGTCGGCGGAGGCTCGGCGATGGCGCTGTACGCCTACTTCGCCTGGGTCGGCGGCTCGATGACGGTGCTGATCGGCTTCTCACTGGTCCTCGGGGTGCTCATCGGCGCCGAGATGCCGCTGCTGATGACCCTCATCCAGCGGATCCGGGAACAGGACGCCGGTGGCGCGGTCGCCGACCTGTTCGCCGCCGACTACGTGGGCGCCCTCGTCGGCGGGCTCGCCTTCCCCTTCCTGCTCCTCCCGCTGATGGGCCAGCTCCCGGGGGCCCTGGCGGTCGGAACGGTGAACGCCGTCGCGGGCGGCGCGCTGGTGCTGTGGCTGTTCCGCGGCGACCTGTCACCCCGCTCGCGCCGCGTCCTGCTCCTCGTCAACGGACTGGTGGTGGCACTGCTGATCACCGGTGTCGCCGTCGTCGACTCCTTCGAGAAGGCCGCACGCCGGGCGGTGTACGGCGGTGAGGTGCGGACGGTGCGGAACACCGCCGTCCAGGAGATCGTGCTCACCGAGGGCGTCCGGCACCCCGGCAGGAGCGAACCGACCGGTTTCGCGATGTTCCTGGACGGCCGGCTGCGGGTGTGCGGCGGGGACGAGCGGCGCTACCACGAGGCGCTGGTCCGCCCCGCGATGGCGGCGGGCCCGCACGGCAGGGTGCTCGTCCTGGGCGGCGGCGACGGACTGGCCCTGCGCGAGGTGCTGCGCCACCCGCAGGTGGAGTCGGCGACGGTGGTGGAGCTCGATCCCGGGGTCGTGGAACTGGCCCGCGCCGATCCGGAACTCGGCCGCCTCAACCGCCGTTCGCTGGACGATCCGCGGGTGCGGGTGGAGACGGGGGACGCCTTCGACTGGCTGCGCTCCTGGCCGGACTCCGGCCGGCCGCCGTACGACGTGATCGTCTCCGACCTGCCCGACCCCGGCATCTCGGACAGCTCCCGGCTGTACTCGCAGGAGTTCTACGGGCTGGCCGCGCGGGCGCTGTCCGGGCGGGGGCGGCTCGCGGTGCACGCGGGACCGGCCGGAGAACGCCCCCGCGCGTACTGGACGGTGGAGACTACGCTGCGGACCGTGGGGCTGCGCACCGCCCCCTACGTGGTGGACGGGCGGCTGACCGGCTTCACCGCCGGCCCCGACCGTTCGCAGCGGCGCGAGGGCGCGGCCGGGGACCGGCCCGGCGACTGGGGCTTCGTACTGGCCGCCCACGGTGCCCCGCCGCCGCTCGCCCTCGCACCGGCCGGTGCGGCCCCGCGCGCCTTCCACCCCGCCGATCTGCACCGCGCCTCCGCCCGCGCGGAGCGGGGCCGTCTCACCGGACTGCCGCCCTCCACCCTGATGCACCCCCGCTACCGGGACTGAGGCGCGGAGTACGACGTGCCGATGTCCGTACGGAGCGGGCACTGGTGGGGGAGGTAGTGGGTAGGCTCCGCCCCATGGAGCATGAGGTGTACGTTCCGTTCACTGCCGGAGCCGTACGGGCGGCGCTCGCCGAGCCGGAGCGCGTCGCGCGCTGTGTGCCGGGGCTCCAGCCCGAATCCTCGGAGCCCGACGCCCCGGACTCGGACGCGGCGCCCGGCGGCACCGGGGACGGCGCGGTCGTCCGAGGGCGGCTGCGGGTGCGGATCGGCGGCTCCAGCATCACGTACCGCGGCAGCCTGCGTCTGACGCACGGCGAGGACGGCGGAGGAGACGGGGACGGCGCCTGCACGGTCCGCGGCGAGGGCGCCGAGGCCCGGGGCGACGGCTCGGTGGAACTGACCCTGACGATCGTGCCGCGCCCGGCCGACGACGGCGAGGGCACCGTGCTCGTCTGCACGGGGAAGCTGCGCGGCGAGGGCCGGATCACCGAGTTCGAGGAGAAGCAGCGGTCCGCAGCCGGCCGCCGGCTGCTGGACCGCTTCGGCGGCGAACTGGCCGCCGGCATGGCGGCCGACCCGGTCTCCCCGGTGGACGCCGCCGGTACGGTCGCCGTGCCCGGCGGGATCGGCGAGCCGGACGACAACGAGCCCGTTATCCCGGGCATCCCCGCACCCGAGACGCCCGGCTCCGCGGATGCCAGGAAGAGCGGGAGCGCCGGCCGCGCCGAGGAGACGGGCGAGCCGGAGGAGCCGGGCGCCCCGGACGCCTCGGACGCTCCGGAGGCTTCGGACGAAGGGGCCCGGGGGGTCTTCGACATCGAGGTTCCGCCGTCATCGCTCGACCCGTCGAGCGATGACGGCTTCGTCGGCGAGGCGCCCGGCGAGGAGGCACTCGACGGCGGAGGGCTCACCGGCGGCCTCGGTGACGGCCTCGACGGCGGTCTGGGCGACGACCTCGTCGACGAACTGGACGAGGAGTCGCGGTCCGCCGCCGAAGCGGCCCACGCCCGCCGGACGATGATCGGACGCAGCGCCGAGGAGGTGGACCACGCCCCGCCGCGCGGCCGCTACGCCCCCGTCCCTCCGCCCGAGGAGGCCTCCCCGGCCGCGGCGGTGCTGCGCTGGGCCGCCCCCGCGGCGGCGCTGGCGGTTGCCTCGGCGGTCGTGGTGGGACGCGTGCTGCGGCGCAGGCGCTGAACGCCACGGTTACCGTCGGCTGCCGCGGTTAAGGTCATGGATGTGACTGCCCATGATGTCCAAGACACAGACAGCGGAGTCCGTCTGCGAGCCGGCGGCACCGAGGTGACCGTCGATCCGGCGCACGGCTGCCGGATCTCCTCCCTGCGCATCGACGGTACGGAAGTGCTCAGACAGGGTGAGCGGTACGGCGCGTTCGTGATGGTGCCCTGGTGCGGGCGGACCCGGCAGGGGCGGTTCCTCAACGGCGGCGAGCGGTACCAGCTTCCCGTGACCGCCGGACAGCACGCCATCCACGGCACCGTGCGCGGCGTTCCCTGGCACACCGTCCGCAGCGACGGGCGGACCGCGTCCTTCTACCACGACCTCACCGACCCCTGGCCCTGGCCGGGCCGGGTGACCCAGGTGGTGGAACTGGCCGAGGACGGAGGCGGGCTCACCCTCACCCTGGGCGTGGAGACGGCCGGGGACTCCTTCCCGGCGCAGGCCGGCTGGCATCCCTGGTTCCTGCGCAACCTCGGACAGGGCGGGCAGGACGTGGTGCTGGACTTCGCCCCCGCCTGGCAGGAGGAGCGCGGCGAGGACCACATCCCCACCGGCCGCCGCGTCGAGCCGCGCCCGGGCCCCTGGGACGACTGCTTCGGGATGCCGGACGGGGTGGACGTGACGCTGACCTGGCCGGGCGAGCTGGAGTTGAAGGTGGCCAGCCGCGCCGAGTGGGTGGTGATCTACGACGAGCAGTCCGAGGCCGTCTGCGTGGAGCCGCAGACCGGTCCGCCCGACGGGCTCAACTCCCACCCCCGCCTGGTCACGCCCATCGACCCGCTGGAGGTCTCCACGGTCTGGTCGTGGCGCAGGCCGGCGTAGCTCCGCGAGGAGCCGGTGAGGGACCGTGCGAGGGGAGCGGCACGGAGGCGGCGCGGGGCTGGCTTAGGCTCATCGGCATGAGCGACGCGCGCGACAAGCTTCTGCAGCAGATCAAGGACAAGGCCGTGGTCCACGGCAGGGTGACCCTCTCCTCCGGCAAGGAGGCCGACTACTACGTCGACCTCCGCCGGATCACCCTGGACGCCGAGGCGGCTCCGCTGGTCGGGCAGGTGCTGCTCGACCTGACCGCCGGCATCGAGTACGACGCGGTGGGCGGTCTGACCCTCGGCGCCGACCCGGTGGCCACCGCGATGCTGCACGCCGCCGCCGCGCGCGGCCGGAAGCTGGACGCGTTCGTCGTGCGCAAGGCGGGCAAGGCCCACGGCCTCCAGCGCAGGATCGAGGGGCCGGACGTGGCGGGCCGCCGGGTGCTGGCGGTCGAGGACACCTCCACCACGGGAGGCTCGGTCCTCACGGCGGTCGAGGCGCTGCGGGAGGCCGGCGCGGAGGTCGTGGGCGTGGCGGTCATCGTCGAGCGCGGCGCGGCTCCGGCGATCGAGAAGGCGGGCCTGCCGTACTACCAGGCGTACGGGCTGGAGGACCTGGACCTGTCCTGACCCCGCCCCTCCCCGGCTCCGGCTCCCGCCCCGCGCAAACCTCGCGGGGCAACCGGAGAGGTCCGTGAGAGTCACTGTTTCACGTGAAACGGTGACGCTCTGTGGCCCGGCCGGCGGTGCGGAGGCGACCTCGTCCGGCCCCCGCCGCGACGCGGTACGCGAACCGGCCGCCCCCGTGCCCCGTCCCCGCCCCCGTCACCGGACGCGGGGGTGGAGCAAGCACGCACGTCTGGGAGGATGGGGACGACGATGACGTCGTTCCGTTGACCCACACCAGAGCCGTAGAGCTTCGCACACCATCAAGGAGCGGACAGATGCCCATCGCAACCCCCGAGGTCTACAACGAGATGCTCGACAGGGCGAAGGCAGGCAGGTTCGCCTACCCCGCCATCAACGTGACCTCGACGCAGACGCTGCACGCCGCGCTGCGCGGTTTCGCCGAGGCGGAGAGCGACGGCATCATCCAGATCTCCACCGGCGGCGCCGAGTTCCTGGGCGGCCAGTACAACAAGGACATGGTGACCGGTGCGGTCGCCCTGGCCGAGTTCGCGCACATCGTCGCCGAGAAGTACCCGGTCAACATCGCGCTGCACACCGACCACTGCCCCAAGGACAAGCTGGACGGCTACGTACGCCCGCTGCTGGAGCTCTCCCGCAAGCGCGTCGAGGCGGGCATGAACCCGCTGTTCCAGTCGCACATGTGGGACGGCTCGGCCGAGACCCTGGCCGACAACCTGGAGATCGCCCAGGAGCTGCTGGCCGCCGCCGCCGCCGCGAAGATCATCCTTGAGGTCGAGATCACCCCGACCGGCGGCGAGGAGGACGGCGTCAGCCACGAGATCAACGACGAGCTGTACACCACCGTCGAGGACGCCGTCCGCACCGCCGAGGCCCTGGGCCTGGGTGAGAAGGGCCGCTACCTGCTGGCCGCTTCCTTCGGCAACGTCCACGGCGTCTACAAGCCGGGCAACGTCGTGCTCCGCCCCGAGCTGCTGAAGGACCTCCAGGAGGGCGTGGCCGCCAAGTTCGGCAAGCAGAACCCGTTCGACTTCGTCTTCCACGGCGGCTCCGGCTCCACCGAGCAGGAGATCGCCACCGCGCTGGACAACGGCGTGGTGAAGATGAACCTCGACACCGACACCCAGTACGCGTTCACCCGCCCCATCGCGGACCACATGTTCCGCAACTACGACGGTGTGCTGAAGGTGGACGGCGAGGTCGGCAACAAGAAGACCTACGACCCGCGCAGCTGGGGCAAGCTGGCCGAGAAGAGCATGGCCGAGCGTGTCGCCAAGGCGTGCGCCGACCTGCGCTCCACCGGCACCCGTATGAAGTAGGCGGCACCCGCCCGCCCCGTCCGCGTCTCCCCGCCCCGGCCCGGGCGGGAGACGCGGACGGACGCGAGCCCGGTACCCGGCACCGCCGCCGGATACCGGGCTCGCCGCGTACCGCCCTCCGCACACCGGCGGCGAGCGTGCAGACTGGGGCCATGGCCATTCACGAGAACCTGCTCGGGGGACCGCCCCCGACCCACCTTCCCGACGACCCCGAACCGCGTGAGCTGCTCGCCTCGGGCACCTCGCCCGCCGAGGTCGCCGCGAAGCACCCGACCTCCTCCCTGGCCTGGGCACAGCTCGCGGACGACGCCTTCGCGGCCGGACGCACGGTCGAGTCGTACGCGTACGCCCGCACCGGCTACCACCGCGGCCTGGACGCCCTGCGCCGCAGCGGCTGGAAGGGGCACGGCCCGATCCCGTTCGAGCACGAGCCGAACCGGGGCTTCCTGCGCGCCCTGCACGCCCTCGCCCGCGCCGCCCAGGCCATCGGCGAGCAGGAGGAGTACGAGCGCTGCACCACCTTCCTGAAGGAGAGCTCGCCCACCGCGGCGGCCACGCTCTCCTGACGCCCCTGCCGGCAGCTCCCCCGGCGCCCTCCGGCGGGAGATCCCTCCCGATCGGCCCTTGCCGTCGCCGGGTCCTGAACCGATGATCTGCGGAGAAGGCCCGGCGACCCCGGGCGAGCGCGCGAGGAGAACAGAGAACAGCCATGCCGTCACAGTCGTCAGAGCCGTCGGGGACGTCACAGCCGACCGGAGCACAGCCCGGTACCGGGGCCGGTACCGAAGCCGACAGCGGTTCGGAGAACCCGAACCTCGACTTCGCGGGCACCACGCCCTACGAGGACTACGTCAAGGCGGACGTCCTCACCCACCTCCAGCACCCCCTCTCCGACGATCCCGGAGAGATGTCCTTCCTGGTGACCACACAGGTGATGGAGCTGTGGTTCACCGTCATCGTCCACGAGTGGACGGTCGCCTCCCGGGCGCTGCGCGCGGACGACCCGCGCACCGCGCTGGAGGCGCTCAAGCGCTCGGTGTACGAGATGCTCTCGCTCAACGCCTCCTGGGAGCCCCTGGCCCATCTCACCCCGGCGCAGTTCAACGCATACCGCGGGGCCCTCGGCGAGGGGTCCGGCTTCCAGTCCGCGATGTACCGGCGCATGGAGTTCATGCTCGGGGAGAAGTCCGCGTCCATGCTCGTCCCGCACCGCGGCGCGCCGCGCGTCCACGACGAGCTGGAGAAGGCGCTGCACGAGCCGAGCCTGTACGACGAGGTGCTGCGCTACCTCGCCCGCCGCGGTGAGGACATCCCCGAGGAGGTCACCGGCCGGGACGTCTCGCAGCGGTACGAGCCCCACCCGCGAGTCGAGCAGGTCTGGGCGCGGATCTACTCCGGCGATCCCGGCAGTGAGCTGCTGCGTCTGGGGGAGGCGCTGACCGAGGTGGCCGAGCAGGTCTGGCGCTGGCGCAACGACCATCTGGTGGCCACCCGCCGCGCGATGGGCTCCAAGCAGGGCACCGGCGGCTCCGCGGGCGTGGCCTGGCTGGAGAAGCGCGCCCGCAAGAACGTCTTCCCCGAGCTCTGGACGGCCCGCAGCTATGTCTGACGCAACCGAGAACACCCCCGGGAACGCCTCCCGGAACGCCTCCGCCCACCCCTCCGCGAGCACGGCCCTGCGCGAGGAGGCGGCGAAGCTCGACGCCGCCGACGGCCTGGCCGGCCGGCGCGAGTCCTTCGTCCTGGAGGACGAGAAGGGCGAGCGCGTCGTCTACCTCGACGGCAACTCCCTGGGCGCGCTGCCCCGTTCCGTGCCCGCCCGCGTCGCGGACGTGGTGGAGCGCGAGTGGGGGCGGCTGCGGATCCGCTCCTGGACCGAGTCCGGCTGGTGGACCGCGCCCGAGCGGGTCGGCGATCTGATCGCCCCGATCGTCGGCGCCGCGCCCGGCCAGATCGTGGCGGGCGACTCCACCAGCGTCAACGTCCTCAAGGCGGTGGTCGCCGCGATCCGGATGGCCCGCGAGGACAACCCGGCCCGTACCGACCTGCTGGTGGACGCCACCACCTTCCCCACCGACGGCTACATCGCCGCCTCCGCGGCCCGGCTGACCGGCGCCGCCGTCCGCGCGATCCCGGCCGGGGGCATCCCCGGTTCGGTGGGCCCGCGCACCGCCGCCGTGCTGGTCAACCACGTCGACTACCGCACCGGCGAGCTCCACGACCTGCCCGCCATCACCGCCGCCGCCCACGAGGCGGGCGCGTACACGGTGTGGGACCTGTGCCACAGCGCGGGAGCCCTCCCGGTGGGGCTGGACGAGCACGGCGTGGACCTGGCGGTCGGCTGCACGTACAAGTACCTCAACGGCGGTCCCGGCGCCCCGGCGTACCTCTACGTCCGCCGCGGCCTCCAGCCGCGCTTCGACTCCCCGCTGCCCGGCTGGAACTCGCACGCCGACCCGTTCGGCATGAGCCACGAGTACGAGCCCGCCGACGGCGCGCCGCGCGGCCGGGTCGGCACGCCGGACATCCTGTCCATGCTGGCGCTGGAGGAGGCGCTGAAGGTCTGGGACGGGGTGGACATGGCGGCCGTACGCGCCAAGAGCCTGGCCCTGACGGACTTCTTCCTGCGCTGCGTGGAGAGCTACGTGCCCGCGGGGCGCGTGGAGTCCGTGACCCCGGCCGAGCACGCCCGGCGCGGCAGCCAGATCGCGCTGCGCTGCGCGGACGCCGGGGAGGTCATGGCGGAGCTGGTCGCGCGCGGCGTGGTGGGCGACTTCCGCCGCCCGGACGTGCTGCGCTTCGGCTTCACCCCGCTGTACACGTCCTTCGCCGACGCCGAGCTGGCGGCCCGTGTCCTCGGCGAGGTGCTGGCGGAGCGCGATGCCTGAGACGGCGTCCGCGGGCGAGGCGGAGGAGGCGGCGCTGCTGGGCCTGGCCCCGGTGGCGCCGTCCGCCACCGAGCGCTACGGCCCCCACCCCTCGCAGGTGATCGACCTGTACGGCCCGCCCGGCGGGCCCCTGGTGGCCGTCCTGCACGGCGGCTTCTGGCGGGAGGCGTACGACCGGGTCCATCTGTCCCCGCTCGCCGCCGCGCTGGCCGGCGGGTACGGGCTGCGGGTGGCGCTGGTGGAGTACCGGCGCGTCGGCGGGGGCGGCGGCTGGCCGGGCACCTTCGAGGACGTCGGCGCCGCCCTGGAACACCTGCGCGCGGCAGGGGAGGTGCGGGTGCTGGCCGGGCACTCGGCGGGCGGCCACCTGGCACTGTGGGCGGCCTCCCGCGGTCCGGTGCGGTGCCCGGTGGTCGCCGCCGCCCCGGTCGCCGACCTCGCCCGCGCCCATGAACTGGGCCTGAGCGGCGGTGCGGTGGCCGATCTGCTGGGCGGTGGGGAACACCTGGCGGCCCGGCTGCCCGGAGCCGACCCGATGCGGCTGCCGCCGCCGGACCCGCGGGCGGTGCCCGTGGTGCTGCTGCACGGCGCCGAGGACGCGGACGTACCCGTCGAGCTGTCCCGCCGCTACGCCGCCGCCCGGCCCGGCGCCCGGCTGGCCGAGCTGCCCGGCACCGGCCACTACGCGCCCGTCACTCCGGGCACGGCGGCCTTCGGGCTGCTGGCGCGGGAGCTGACGCGGTACGCCGGGCGGGCGCGCGGTACCTGAGCGTGTAGTACCTGAGACGGACCCCGAAGGATGCGACCGCGGGCGGACGACCGGGACGCCCGCGGTCCCTAGGGTCGTCACCGTGACCGATATGACGAAACCCGCCGGGGCGAAGACGGCCGCGGCCGGCGGCTCCCGGCAGCCCACCGAGCTGCGGATGGCCCGCGACGCCCTGCACGACCTGCGCGCGGACCTGCTGACCGGAGCCTTCGCCTTCCGGCCGCTGCCCCCGCTGCCGGAGGACCACCGGCTGCTGCGCAGGCTGCCCGCCGCCGCGCGCGGCCCGGCCCGCCGGCTGCCGCACCTGGCCCTGGTGGGCCTGGCGCTGCTGCTGATGTTCATCGAGTCCGTCAACTCCCAGCCCTATGACGGCGGCGGCGGCCTCGTCCGGGCGCTGTTCCTGGGCGTGCCGCTGATCGTGCTGCTCTTCCGGCCGATCGGGGCCTTCTGGCTGTCGCTCGGCGGCATGTTCTTCACGGCGGTCGTCGCCCCCGGCGCCTGGACCGCCTGGCCCTGGACGGGTGTCTCCTTCGTGGCGCATCTGGTGGTGCTGCTCGTCGTCGCCGCCCGCACCCGCCCCCGGGTGTCGGTCCACATGTGGCTGCTGACCGCCCTGGCCGGCGGGCTCGCCGCCGCGACGGACCCCTACCGGGGCGCGGCGGTCGCCTTCGCCATGGTGGTGGTCTCCGGGATCGTCCTCACCCTGCTGCTGGCCGTGCGCGGCTGGCGCGACTCGCGGCGGCAGGTCGTCGAGCAGGTCGCGGTGGTGGAGGAGGAGCGGTCCCGTCGCACCCTGCTGGAGGAGCGCACCACCATCGCCCGCGAGCTGCACGACGTGGTGGCCCACCACATGTCGGTGGTCGCCATCCAGGCCGAGGCGGCCCCCTACCGCGTCCAGGACCCGCCCGAGGAGCTGGTGGCGGCGCTGGCCACCATCCGGCAGAACGCGGTGACGGCCCTGACCGAGCTGCGCCGCGTCCTGGGCGTCGTCCGAGCGGATCTGCCCGGCGGCCTGGACGGCGGTCTGGGCGACTGGGGCCCCGAGGCGCCGCAGCCCACCCTCGCCGACCTCGGCGGCCTGCTGGAGAACGTGCGCCGCGCCGGGCTAGAGGTGGAGTCGGTGACCACCGGGAGGCCGCGCCCGCTGCCGCAGGGCGTGGAGCTGTCCGCGTACCGCATCGTGCAGGAGGCGCTCAGCAACGCACTGCGCCACGCGCCCGGTGCGAGTGCCCGGGTGGAACTGGGCTACGTGCCGGTCGGGCTCGGGCTGCGGATCGTCAACGGGCCGCCCGCGGAGCCGGTGGAGGGCCGGGTGGGGGCGGGCCGGGGCGCCGGGCACGGGGTCCTGGGGATGCGGGAGCGCACGGCGATGCTCGGGGGCGAGCTGACGGCCGAGGAGACCGAGGACGGCGGCTTCGCGGTGGAGGCGTTCCTGCCGGTGGAGCCGGACGCCGCGCGGGACACGGCACCGGACGCCGGGCGGAACACGGCACCGGACGCCGCGCTCCGGAAGGACGCGCCGTGATCCGGGTGGTGGTCACCGACGACCAGATGATGGTCCGCGAGGGCTTCTCCGTCCTGCTGAACGCCCAGCCGGACATGGAGGTCGTCGGCGAGGCGGTCGACGGGCGCGAGGCCGTGGAGGCGGTCGCCGGGCTGGACCCGGACGTCGTGCTGATGGACATCCGCATGCCCGTGGTCAACGGGCTGGAGGCCACCCGTGAGATCTGCGCGTCCGGCTCGGCCGCCAGGGTGCTGATCCTGACCACCTACGACCTGGACGAGTACGTCTACCAGGCGCTGCGCGCGGGCGCGAGCGGCTTCCTGCTCAAGGACGCCTCCGCCCGCCAACTGGCCGACGGGGTGAGGACGGTGGCGGCCGGTGAGGCGCTGCTCGCGCCGACGGTCACCCGGCGGCTGATCGCGGAGTTCTCCCGGCTCTCGGCCGCCGCCGGCCCGCGCGCCCCGCTCAGGGAGCGCATCGGGGATCTGACCGAGCGCGAGACGCAGGTGCTCGCGCTCGTCGCCCGGGGCCTGTCCAACGGCGAGATCGCCGACCGCCTCGTCGTCGCCGAGTCCACCGTGAAGACGCACGTCAGCCGGGTGCTGGTCAAGCTGGGGCTGCGCGACCGCACCCAGGCGGCCGTCTTCGCCTACGAGTCGGGGCTCGTCACTCCCGGAAGCTGAGCCCCGGAGGCCGAGCCCCGGGGCCGGGCTCGCGGAACCGGGGCAGGGAACCGGTCACGGATCGGTTGCCGTCGTCATCACCGTGCGTCCGCACCTCTATTCTCGACGGACGAGGTGAACGGGGAGGAGCCGCGCGCGATGGAACCACTGGGGGACGGTGACCCGCGCTGGATCGGCGCGTACAGGTTGCTGGGGAGACTGGGCGCGGGCGGGATGGGCCGGGTCTACCTGGCACGTTCCGAACGCGGCCGTACGGTCGCGGTGAAGGTCGTCCAGGAGGAGCTGGCCCGCCAGCCGTCCTTCCGGGAGCGCTTCGCCAAGGAGGTCAACGCCGCACGGCGGGTCGGCGGCCAGTGGACGGCTCCGGTGCTGGACGCCGACACCGACGCCGAGATCCCCTGGGTGGCCACCGGCTACATAGCCGGCCCGTCGCTGCAGGCGGTGGTCGACGAGGACTACGGACCGCTGCCCGAGCACTCGGTGTACGCGCTGGCCGCCGGGCTGATCGAGGCACTGCGCGCGATCCACGGCGCGGGGCTGGTGCACCGCGACCTGAAGCCGTCGAACGTGCTGGTCACCATCGACGGGCCGAAGGTGATCGACTTCGGCATCGCCCGCGCCCTGGACTCGGTGACCGGGAGCGGGCTGACCCAGACCGGCGCCGTCATCGGCTCGCCGGGCTTCATGTCGCCCGAGCAGGTGCGCGGTGAGCGGGTCACCCCGGCCGGCGACGTGTTCTGCCTCGGTGCGGTGCTCGCCTACGCGGCGACCGGGCGGATGCCGTTCGGCACGGCCGACAGCGGCTTCCACGCGCTGCTGTTCCGCATCGCGGAGGAGGAGCCCGACCTGACCGGGCTCTCCGGGCCGCTGCGCGAACTGGTGGCGGACTGCCTGGTCAAGGACCCGGCCGGCCGGCCCGCGCTCGACGGCCTCGCCGCCCGCGTCGCTGCGCACACGCCCTCCGGCGGGACCTGGCTGCCGGGCGAGGTGCTGGCGCAACTCGGCCGCCACGCGGTGCGGCTGCTGGACAGCGAGGACCCGGACGCGGCGGCGAGTGCCCTCGCGCCGCCCGCGGCCACGGCGCGTCCGGCGCCGGCCGTGCCGCCCGCCGCACCGGGTACGACGCCCGCGCCCCACCCGGGTGCCGTACCGGGGGCCGCCCCTGGATACACAGCTCCCGTTCCGCCGACCGTGCCGCCCCAGCCCGCGTACCGGTCGGGGCCGGCCGGCACGCCGTACGCGCCGCAGGCGTCCCAGTCGTGGCACTCCACGCCCCCGCCCCCGGTCACCGCCCCCTACCCCGCGCCCGGCGGCGCCGGGCGCCCCGGCACCGCGCGGTCGGCGCGCACGCTGTCCCTCGCGCTGAGTGCCGGGCTGAGCGCGCTGCTGCTGTGCACGCTGGTGCAGCTCGTGCTCGACCTCCGGGTCTACGGGGAGCTGGACGGCCTCCACGAGGGGGCCTCCCTGGCGTACGCGGCCGTCGACCACGACTCCCTGCGGAGCACCACCGAGGTGATGGCGGTCCTCTCCGGCCTGTTCCAGTTGCCGGTGATCGTGCTGTGGCTGGTGTGGTTCTGGCGGGTCCGGGCGAACGCCGAGGTGTTCGCCCCCGGGCAGATCCGCTACCACCAGGGGTGGGCGATCGGCTCCTGGCTGGTGCCGGTGGTCTGGTTCTTCATGCCCAAGCAGATCATCAACGACATCTGCGACCACAGCGACCCCACCTCGACCCGGACCACCTGGTACGGCCCCCGCCGCAGCAGCAACCGCGGCCTGCTCAACGGCTGGTGGACGATGTGGCTGGCCGGCATGGTCGCCGGGCTCCTCAACTACGAGCCGTGGTACGAGGCCGAGACCGTCGGGCAGGCGCAGGGCGACGCGGCCCTCACGGTCGTCACCGACTTCCTGACCTTGCCCTCCGCAGTGCTGGCGATCCTGGTCGTCCTGCGGCTGACCGCCCTACAGGACGACCGGATCAAGGCCGGCCGCTGACCCGCCCGCCGCCGATCCGGCTGCCGCCGACCCGCCCGCCGCCGATCCGGCGCAGTCGGCGTACCGCGGACAGGGCCCCGGCGCGGTGGCGCAGGAGCACCGCGCCGGCCGCCAGCCCCGCCAGGGCGGCCGCCCCGCCGAAGGCCGCCGCCGGGGACGATCCGGCGCCGGATTCCGCGGCGACACCGGTGTGCACGAAGGAGGCGGACAGCAGCTCCCCGGTGCCGCAGACCGCGACCACGGGGTAGCTCCCGCCGACGGCCAGCCCCTCCCGCAGGGGGGCGGTGGCGTGTCTCTCCCGGGCGGGACGGTCGTCGGCGCGTTCGAGCGCGACGGTCCGCTCGAAGGCGGGTGAGGAGACGACGCCGCCCGCGCCGCCCGCCTCGCACACGGCGCGTACGCCGAGGGCCCCGCCTCCGTCCCCGCCCGCGCGGGCGGGGGTGAGGGTGAGTCCCTGGCCGGCGTCCTGCCCGCCACCGCCGCCACCGCCCCCGTCCTCCGCGGCGGACACGGCGACGACGGTGGCGACGGGGGCGGCGGTCAGCGCCAGGGCGGCGGCGGCCGTACCGGCGGCCAGCGTGCGGCGGGCGCGGCGGGCGCGGCGGCACCGGGTGCGGGCGGGGGCGTGGGGGCGGGGAGACTGCATGGCGGCGACCTCCGCTGCGTTCGGGTGCGCGTCGCCCCCATGCGAGCAGTGTCCCCGCCGCCCCGCATCCCCGGGTGGTGCGGGGGGATGACACGGCTGCCCCGTACGGCGGAACGGGCCGTACGGGGCAGGTGCGGCGGGGCGGCCGCGACGGACGGACCGCACAGCCGGCGGGGCCCGCCCGGTGCCTCAGCCGATGTCGCGCCGGCGGAACGCGGCGAGCCCCGCCGCCGTCAGCCCCGCCGCGGCCAGCAGCATCCACAGGTACGGCGCCGCGGCCGGGTCGCCGCCCGGCAGCTTGGGCAGGTGCGTGAACGGCGTGAGGTTCATGACCGCCCGGGGCAGGTCGAGCGCCGGGCCGAGCCAGCCGATGACGAGCGCGCCGCCGACCAGCGCCCACGCCGCCGCGGCCGCCTCCGGCACGGCGCCCAGGAGCAGCACCGCCACCGCGGTGAGCGCCCACACCGCCGGCGCCTGCGCGAGGACCGCGCCGGTCACCCGCCACACCGCCCCCGGCTCTCCTGCGGTCAGCCCGTAGCCCGCCCCCATGGCCAGACCGCAGGCGGTGAGCAGGACGGCCGATCCCGCGAAGGCGAAGAGCAGATGGCCTGCCGCCCAGCGCAGCCGGGGCACCGCGCCGGCCAGGATCGGCTCGGCACGCTCGGAGGTCTCCTCGCCGCGCATCCGCAGGACCGCGCTCACCGCGTAGATCGCGGTGATCATGCCGAACAGCCCGGCCATCGCGGCGAGGAAGGCGTCGGTGAGGCCCGAGGCGCCGCCCATCCGCTCGATGATCTCGCGGCTCTGCTCGTTGTCGCCGAGCAGGTCGCCCGCACCCTCGGCCATGGCGCCGAAGACCAGGCCCGCGAGCACCAGCCCGGTGCCCCAGCCCAGCAGCGAACCGCGCTGGAGCCGCCAGGCCAGCCCGTAGGGGCCGTTGATCCGGCCCGTCGCCGGTCCGGGCCGGGTGGCCAGGAAGCTCGCGCCGATGTCGCGCCGCCCGGCCAGCTCGTACGCGGCGGCCGTCACCGCCGCGGCCAGGGCCGGCAACAGCAGCAGGACCCAGGGCCGTTCGTCGGCGAACGGCCGCACGTTGCGCGCCCAGGCCAGCGGGGAGGCCCAGGCCAGCGGGGAGGAGCCGTCGGTGGTGCCGGAGTCCCCGGCGGCCCGCAGGACGAAGGCGGCGCCCAGTACGGCGCCGGTCAGTCCCTTGGCGAGCCGTGCGCTCTCGGTGAGCTGCGCGGCCAGGGCGGCGACCGCGGCGAAGACCAGGCCGGTGCCGCCCAGGGCGAGTCCGGTGGCCAGCGATCCGCCGGCGGGCAGCCCGGTGCCGGTCAGGCCGAGGGTGACGAGGGCGGCGACCGCCGCGTTCGCGATCACCGCGGCCAGCAGGGCGGAGGTGAGCGGCGCGCGGCGGCCGACCATCGCGGCGGAGATCAGCTCCTGGCGGCCTGTCTCCTCCTCCTCGCGGGTGTGCCGCACCACGATGACCATGTTCATGATGGCGATGAGCACGCTGCCGATGGTGAGCATCTCCCAGACGGCCAGACCGCCGACGGAGCTGCTGAAGGCCGGGCCGTACACCGCGCGCATCGAGCTGTTGGCGTTCATCGACACGACCAGCTCGGCGCGTTCGGCGGCGGTGGGGTAGAACTGCTCGATCGCCGCGGCGTTCTGCACGGCGAGTACGGCCAGCAGCAGGACCCACACCGGGATCAGCACGCGGTCGCGGCGCAGCGCGAGCCGCAGCAGTGCGCCGGTGCCGGCCAGATCGCGGCGGGAGCCGTCGCGGCGGGCGGCCGCGGCCGGCTGGGCGACGGCGGTCATGACGCCACGACCTCCTCGCCGCCGGACGTCGCGCCCGCGGCGTCGCGGCGGTCCCCGCCCGTCCCGCCGGCACCGGCGGCCCCGCCTTCCCCGCCTTCCCCGCCTTCCTGGTAGTGCCGCAGGAAGAGCTCCTCCAGGGTGGGCGGGGTGCTGGTCAGGCTCCGCACACCGGACTCCGCGAGCCGCCGCAGCACACCGTCCAGCTTGTCGGTGTCCACCTGGAGCCGCACCCGGTGGCCCCGGACGGACAGGTCGTGGACGCCGGGCAGACCGGACAGCCCGTTCGGCTCGCCCGCCAGCTCCGCGCTGACGGATGTGCGGGTCAGGTGCCGCAGGTCGGCGAGCGATCCGCTCTCGACGGTGACGCCCCGGCGGATGATGCTGACCCGGTCGCACAGTGCCTCGACCTCGCTGAGGATGTGGCTGGACAGCAGCACCGTCCGCCCCCGGTCGCGCTCCTCGGCGACGCAGTCCCGGAAGACCCCCTCCATCAGCGGGTCGAGCCCGGAGGTGGGCTCGTCCAGGATCAGCAGCTCCACGTCGGAGGCGAAGGCGGCGACGAGGGCGACCTTCTGCCGGTTGCCCTTGGAGTAGGTGCGGCCCTTCTTGGTGGGGTCGAGTTCGAAGCGCTCCAGCAGCTCGTCGCGGCGCCGGGCGTCGAGCCCGCCGCGCAGCCGCCCGTAGAGGTCGATGACCTCGCCCCCGGAGAGGTTGCGCCACAGGGTCACGTCGCCGGGCACGTAGGCGACGCGGCGGTGGAGTTCCACGGCGTCCCGCCAGGGATCGCCGTCCAGCAGCCGGGCGGTGCCGGAGTCGGCGCGCAGCAGGCCCAGCAGAACGCGGATGGTGGTGGACTTCCCCGAGCCGTTGGGCCCCAGGAAGCCGTGGACCTCGCCGGTCTCGACGTGCAGGTCGAGTCCGTCGAGCGCACGGGTACGGCCGAAGGTCTTCACGAGACCGGAGACCGAGATGGCTGTGGTTGCCTTGGTCATGGTTGTGAAGGTACTCTAATTTCAGAAATTTGTGAACATAGGAAATGGCCAGGATGGCCCAGGCGCTCATGACCTGGAAAGATGGGGTCCGTGGTGGTGAGTGAACAGCCGAACGAGTCGAACGACCCGGCCGACGGCCCGCGTGCGCGGTCCTACAGCCCCGAGGTCGCCGAGTTCGTCGAGCGTTTCGCCGCCGAGCTGACCGAGGCGGGCATGCAGCGCATGGCCTCGCGGGTCTTCGCCTGCCTGCTGACCGAGGACTCCGGCATCCTCGGTTCCGCCGAGCTCTCCGAGCGCCTGCGGATCAGTCCGGCCGCCGTCTCCGGCGCCATCCGCTACCTCTCCCAGGTCCACCTGGTCACCCGCGAACGGGAGCCGGGCTCGCGCCGGGAGCGCTACCGGGTGCACGCGGACGTCTGGCACGAGGCGTTTACCGACCGCGACGCGCTGCTCGGACGCTGGGGCGCCACCTTCGATCAGGGCCTCAAGGCCGTGGGCCCCGACACCCCGGCGGGCCGCCGCATAGCCGAGACGGCGGAGTTCTTCGACTTCATGCGGCGGGAGCTGGCCACGATGCTGGACCGCTGGCACGCCCACCGCGAGGCCGCGCGCGGCGGCGACCCCACCGCGCGCGGCGGCGACGCCCCGGCGTCCTGACGCGTACTCGCCGCTCCCCGCTCCGAGCCCGCCCGGGCGGGCTCACACCGGGGAGGCCCGCTGGGGCGGTACGGCGGGAGGGGCGGCCGGCGGCACGGTCAGGCGCAGCGCCGAGGGGTGCGCCGTCCAGGTGCGGGTGAGGACGGGTCCGGAGACCACCGCGTCGGCGCGGTAGCGGAAGTGCGGCCCCGAGACCGTGACCGTACGGGCCCGCGCCCGCACCGGTCCGTCCTGCGACAGCCGCCGCACGACCACGTCCACCAGGCCGTCGCCCGGTGTGAGCGAGACCTGTTCCACCGGGCTGTCGAGGTCGGTCAGCAGCACCCCGTCGGCCTCGACGCGCAGCCGCGCCGCCCCGGGGCCGGGCGCGGGCCGGGCCAGGGTGCGCACCAGGGAGCGGCAGCGGCCCAGCGGTCCGCGCGCCTGGCCGCCCGGGCCGCCGTCGCGCCGCTCCCTCTCCTCGTGCAGCGGCGGGATGCGCAGGCCCCCCAGGACCACTCCGCCGCTGTCGTCTATCAGCAGGTCGAAGCGTCTCTCCCGCCCCTCCAGCACCGTCCGCGCCGCGTGCACCGCATCCAGCGGCACCCCCAGCGTCCCGGCCAGCGCCACCGAACCCGGCCGTCCCACCGGCACCACCGACAGGGCGCAGTGCGCCAGATCGCGCTCCAGGTGCAGCAGCCGCACCGCCCGCAGCAGCGCCCGGTCGTCGCCTATCACCACCGGGCGCCGGCGGCCCCGGCGGGCCAGCGCCCGCGCGGCCTCCTCGGGGCCGTCCGGCAGGCACACCTTCACCGCGGGGGAGCCCGCGGTCAGCACGTCCCTGGCGATCCGTACGGACTCCCCGTCCGTACGGCGGGCCACGGGGTCGACGAGCACGAGCAGCGGATGCGGAACCGGCACCTCGGTCCTTCCTTCGGTTGCCCGGCCGCCTGGGGCCGCCGGGGGCGGCCGGATTCGGCGGCCGCGGACGGGAGTTGGCTGTGGTGGGTACGGACGGCGGGATCGGCGGGGGTGCTGCCGGGGGTCGTCGCGTTCGCCTCCCGTCGGAGGAGTCCGGTAATCTCTCGGTGCAAGAGCCCCTGTCGCTGTTGCGGTCAGGGGTTTCGTCGATTCGGGGCACCGGTCCGACGGTTCTTGTCAGCGCGGTCGGTTCACCGCCGACACGCACGTTGGACATGCCCCGGCCGGAAGGGGTGTACGCCTGTGCCCGCACTCGTGCTGCTCGGCGCTCAGTGGGGTGATGAAGGCAAGGGGAAGGCCACCGATCTGCTCGGTGGCTCGGTGGACTACGTGGTGCGCTACCAGGGCGGCAACAACGCCGGCCACACGGTCGTCGTCGGCGACCAGAAGTACGCGCTCCACCTCCTCCCCTCCGGCATCCTCTCCCCGGGCTGCGTCCCGGTGATCGGAAACGGCGTCGTGGTGGACCCGGCGGTCCTGCTCTCCGAGCTGAGCGGGCTCGCCGAGCGCGGCGTGGACACGTCCAAGCTGCTGATCAGCGGCAACGCGCACCTGATCACGCCGTACCACACCACGATGGACAAGGTGACCGAGCGCTTCCTGGGCAAGCGCAAGATCGGCACCACCGGCCGCGGCATCGGCCCGACGTACGCCGACAAGATCAACCGGGTGGGCATCCGCGTCCAGGACCTCTTCGACGAGTCGATCCTGACGCAGAAGGTCGAGGCGGCCCTCGACCAGAAGAACCAGATCCTCGCCAAGCTCTACAACCGCCGCGCCATCGCCGTGGAGCAGGTGGTCGAGGAGCTGCTCGGCTACACGGACGCGCTGCGCGGCTACGTCTGCGACACCACGCTGCTGCTCAACGACGCGCTCGACGAGGGCAAGGTCGTCCTCTTCGAGGGCGGCCAGGGCACGCTGCTGGACGTGGACCATGGCACGTACCCCTTCGTGACCTCCTCCAACCCGACCGCCGGCGGCGCCTGCACCGGCGCGGGGGTGGGCCCGACGCGGATCAACCGGGTCATCGGCATCCTCAAGGCGTACACCACGCGCGTGGGCGCCGGGCCGTTCCCGACCGAGCTGTTCGACGAGGACGGCGACAAGCTCCGCACCATCGGCGGCGAGCGCGGCGTCACCACCGGCCGCGACCGGCGCTGCGGCTGGTTCGACGCGGTGATCGCCCGGTACGCCACCCGCGTCAACGGGCTCACCGACTTCTTCCTCACCAAGCTGGACGTGCTCACCGGCTGGGAGCGCATCCCGGTCTGCGTCGCCTACGAGATCGACGGCCGGCGGGTCGAGGAACTGCCCTACAGCCAGACCGACTTCCACCACGCCAAGCCGGTCTACGAGATGCTGCCGGGCTGGTCCGAGGACATCTCGGGGGCCAAGGAGTTCTCCGACCTGCCGAAGAACGCGCAGGCCTACGTGAAGGCGCTGGAGGAGATGTCGGGCGCGCCGATCTCCGCCATCGGCGTCGGCCCGGGCCGGGACGAGACGATCCAGATCAACTCGTTCCTCTGAGCGGGAGCTCCGGCCGGGGTCCCTCCCGCCGGCCGCACCCACCGGGGGCCGCGCCGTCGCGTACGGCGCGGCCCCCGGTGCGTGGGCCGCTGCGTGGGCCGGTGCGCGGGCCGGTGCGCGGCCCCGCGTGCTCACACCCCTGCCGGGCCCGCGGCGTCCGCACCGCCCGGCGCCTCCAGGCCGTCCAGCGCCTTCGACAGCCGCTCCAGCGCGTCGCGCACCTCGGCGAGGGCCTCCTCGCCACCCAGCGCCTCGCCCAGCCGCGCGGCGAACTCCGCGTGGCCCGGGGTGATCCGGTCCACCGCCGCACGGCCCTCCTCGGTGGGGGCGAGCAGCTTGGCGCGGCGGTGCGCGGGATTGGGCTCGTACACCGCCAGACCCCGCTCGACCAGCAGGTCCGCCACGCGCTGCACGCTCTGCCGGGTGACGCCCATGACCCGGGCTATGCCGGCCACCGGCAGCGGCTCGCGCAGCACCGCGCCTAGCACCTGCCACCAGGCGGCGGTCAGCCCGGCGGGCCGGGCCAGCCGCTCGGCGGCGGACAGGAACTGCCCGTTCAGCCGGAAGACGGCCAGCGCCGTGCCCGACAGCAGCTCGGGGGCGCTCACGCCGCCCCGCTCGCGCCCTCGTGGGCCGCCAGCACCTCGTAGGCGCTCGCGTCGGAGTGCCGGAACAGCCGGAACCAGGCGTCCAGCACCTCGGGCGGGTACGCCTCCAGCCGGGCCAGGATCTCGCGGGCGAACGCCACCGGTTCGGTGGGGCCGGCGGTGATCAGGTCCCCGCCGGTGCAGGCGTCGGCCTCGCGGTAGTGGCCGCCGCCCCGGTAGCCGGTGGCGGCCAGCACCTCGGCGGCGGCGCCGGTGTGGGGGCGGTCGTCGAGCAGCCCCTCCTTCGCCAGCCCGGTCACGGCTCCGCAGATGGCCGCGACGGGCACCCCGGCGTCCAGGAAGGCGCGGGCCGCCGCGGCGAAGGGCGGGAGCACCTTCTCCCAGGCGTCCGCCCCCGGCAGGATCAGCAGCGCGCTGTCGCCGGGCCGCAGGTCGGCGACGGACAGGCCGGGCGACACCTGCATGCCGCCCATGCTGATCACGGGCTCGCCGCTCTCGCCGACGTACACCACACGGTGTCCGGCGCCGGTCAGGGCGGTGGTGGCGTAGGGGATCTCCCAGTCGGCGAAGGTGTCGTAGACGGCGACGTGCACGGTCTTGCGTTCCATGGCTCCTCCTCGGAGCTGATCGCCCGGTCTCTTATGACAACATACTGTCACTTCGACAGAATGCTGTCAAAGAATGGGCGCTAGGCTGACCCCTGGAGAAGAGGGGTGCCGATGAGAGACGGCGCCGGCACCCGGACGTTCGAAGCCGTGAGGAGGCGCCCGTGATCCAGCGCAGCACGCTGCGCGCGCAGATCGCGGACGCGCTGCGCGACGAGGTGCTCGCCGGGCGTCTTCCGGCCGGCCGGGGCTTCACGGTCAAGGAGATAGCCGAGCAGTACGGCGTCTCCGCCACCCCGGTGCGCGAGGCGCTCGTCGACCTGTCCGCGCAGGGCCTGCTGGACGTGGAGCAGCACCGGGGATTCCGCGTCCACGTCTTCACGCCCGCCGACTACCGGGCCATGGTCCAGGCGCGCGCCCTGGTCGCCGAGGGGGTCTTCCGCAGATCCGCGGGACCGGCCCCGCCCACCCCCGGTGACGAGCGGCTGGCCTCGGTGCGCCGCCGCGCCGAGGCCGCCGAGCGGGCCGCGCTCACCGGGGACCTGGACGTGCTCATCGGCTACGACCTGCGCTTCTGGCGGGAACTGGGCGACCTGATGGGCAACCCCTACATAACCGAGTTCCTGGACCGGCTGCGCGTGCAGTGCTGGGTCTTCGCCGTGCCGCACCTGCGCGAGCGGCCCGGTCTGCGGAAACTGCTGTGGACCGGTTACCGCGAGCTGGCCGACGCGGTCGGGCGCGGGGACGACGCGGCGGCCGGGCGCCTGGTCGCGGCCTGCGACGAGTGCGCCCTCGCTCTCGCCGAGAGGCTGGACTGAACGACTACGCTGTTGCGCCCGGACTCCGTACCGCCCGCCCCCGTCTCCCGCCGCCTCCGTCTCCCCACCCCGTCAACCACCGCCTGCCGCATTGGAGCACCCGTTGGCCTGTGACCTCTGGCTGGTGCCGCTCGTCGACGTGCTGTGCCACAGCCCCGACAACCCCTTCGCCGAGGAACTCGCGTCGTACGACAGGGCGCTGAGCGCCGCCGGACTGCCGCCGGTCCCCGTACACGGCTACATGCCGGGGCTGTCGGGCGACGTGGCGCCGGTCGCCGGCTTCGACTACGACGCGCTGCACTTCCTGCGCCGCGCCCATCTCCTCCAGCTCTGCGGCCTGGAGGTCACCCCGGTCGACGCGCTCGGCGGCGAGTACGAGCAGCTGCTGGAGATGTTCGCCCCGACGGCCCAGCAGTCGCACCTGGTGTGGCACTACGACCACGCCGGCGCGTACGTGCCCCTCGACTTCGCCCACCCGCTCTCCGACGACGAACTCCTCGCCGGGGGCGGCCCGCTGGGCTCCAGTCACGGGCTGCTGCGCGAACTGGAGGCGGTCGCCCCGTACCTGGGCATCGACCCCGCCAACCCGCCGCCCGCGCCGGAACCTCCGGCCCGCCCCACGGAGCTGGAGGAACCGGCGGCCGTGCCGGTGTACGACGGCGGGCCGTTCGCGCGGGAGCGCCACGTCTGGCTGGGACTGCACGCCGCGGCCACCCGGAGCCTGGCGCAGGGGTCCATGATCCTCTTCGGTTAGCGGCTCGGCGGCGGCCGGCGGCGGTTCAGCGGCGGTCGGCGGCCGCCGTCAGCGCGGCCCCTCCGGGGGCCGCTGCCGGGGCATGCTGGGCCGGACGCCCGGCGGCAGCGAGAAGCGGGACGGCTGCGCGGCGGCGGCCTGCGCGGTGCGCGTGCTCCAGGCTGAGGAGGTCAGCGACTGGGTGTGCAGCGGCGCCGGACCGGAGCGGAACTCCACCATCCAGGCGGCGGTCTCAGCCCGCACCAGCTCGGTCACGTCCTCCGAGAAGCGCCGCAGCACCCCCAGGCACCGCTCGGCGGCCTCGCTCGCCGTGCCCTCGGTGGGCCCGAGCACCTCCCGCACGCTCTCCGAGGCCCAGTCGTACTGCAGTATCTCCAGCCGCCGCTGGACCGCCTGCGCCGTGGCGACGCTGCGCATCCAGCCCGAGGTCAGACCGAACCAGCGGTCGCATCCCGCGCACACGGCCGCCAGCAGCAGCGCCGGGAAGGCCCACAGGGCCGCGCCCCGCATCCCGCCGGCCAGTTCCAGCAGCGGCAGGACGCCCCCGGCCGCCAGCCCCGCGGCGGTCCCCGCCCGCAGCGCCCTGGCCCACCGGCGCCTGCGCACCCGGTCCGCCAGGTACCACTCCATGACGTGCAGCGCCCCGCTCTCCACCCACCGGTACAGCTCGTCCAGACGCTCGGCGGGCTCGCCCCAGTCCCCCAGCGGGAACGGCCGCCCGAGCAGGTCCCCGTGCTCGCCCCGCCCCGTGCCGCCGCCCGTGCCGCCGCCCGTTCCGGGGCGCATCTCCGGCTGACTCACCCGCCACTCCCAACAAAGCCCTCGCTCGGATCCACTCGCGGACGGACCTCCCTCGGACCGCTCGGTGCCCCTTCCTACCCCCAAAAGTGGGAGGCCTCTCGGCCTTCGCGGTATTTCCGCCCATACGTGCATCCCGATTGGGTATACAAGCCCCGCTTTCCTCACCCGATGGAGTGAGAAGCGTGTTTCGGCTGCCGTCTCGCGCCCCTGATCACGCACGACGTCCCACCGGCCACGGCGGGCCCCGGCAGCCTCCCGGAAGGCCCCGGCGGGGTCCCGGCGGGCCTGCGCCGTCCGCCCCTCGGGCGGACCCGCCGGGGCCGCGAAGGGGGCGGATAGGGTGCAGGGCGTGAAGGTCCTCGTCATCGGCGGCGGCGCCCGCGAACACGCCCTGTGCCGCTCCCTGTCCCTCGATCCCGACGTCACCTCGCTGCACTGCGCGCCCGGCAACGCCGGAATCGCCCAGGTGGCGACCCTGCACTCCGTCGACGCGCTCGACGGCCCGGCCGTGGCCGCACTGGCCGCCGGCCTGGAGGCCGACCTCGTCGTGGTGGGGCCGGAGGCCCCGCTGGTGGCCGGGGTGGCCGACGCCGTGCGCGGACGCGGCATCGCGGTCTTCGGCCCGTCGGCCGAGGCCGCCCGGCTGGAGGGCTCCAAGGCGTTCGCCAAGGAGGTCATGGCCGCCGCCGGGGTCCCCACGGCCCGCTCCTACGTGTGCACCACCGACGAGGAGATCGACCGCGCGCTGGACGCCTTCGGGCCCCCGTACGTCGTCAAGGACGACGGGCTGGCGGCGGGCAAGGGCGTCGTCGTCACCCCCGACCTGGAGGCCGCCCGCGCCCACGCCCGCGGCTGCGAGCAGGTGGTGATCGAGGAGTACCTGGACGGCCCCGAGGTCTCCCTGTTCGCCGTGACCGACGGCGAGTGCGTCGTACCGCTGCGGCCCGCCCAGGACTTCAAGCGCGCCCACGACGGCGACGAGGGCCCCAACACCGGCGGCATGGGCGCCTACTCGCCGCTGCCCTGGGCCGACCCCAAGCTGGCCGACGAGGTGCTGGCCACCGTCCTGCAGCCCACCGTGGACGAGATGCGCCGCCGCGGCACCCCCTTCTCCGGACTGCTCTACGCGGGCCTGGCCATCACCTCGCGCGGGGTGCGCGTGGTGGAGTTCAACGCGCGCTTCGGCGACCCGGAGACCCAGGTCGTCCTGGCCCGTCTGAAGACCCCGCTGTCCGGTCTGCTGTACGCGGCGGCCACCGGGACCCTGGCGGAGTTCCCCCCGCTGCGCTGGAGCGACGACGCGGCCGTCACCGTCGTCGTCGCCTCCGAGGGCTACCCCGCCTCCCCCCGCACGGGGGATGTGATCGAGGGCCTGGAGGAGGTCGCGGAGAAGGACGCCCCCGCCGCGTACGTCCTCCACGCCGGCACCCGGCTGGACGAGGAGGGGCGCGTGGTCAGCGCGGGCGGACGGGTCCTGTCCGTCACGGCCACCGGGGCCGGTCTCGCCGAGGCGCGCGAGCACGCCTACCGCGCGGTGTCCCGCATCCGGCTGGCCGGTTCGCACCACCGCGGCGACATCGCGGCCGCGGCGGCCGCCGAAGAGGCCGCGGCGGAAAGGGAGGCCGCGGCGGAAAGGGGGGCCGCGACCGCCGGGGAGGCCTGAACCGGCACCCCGGCCGGACACCCCGGCGAGCGGATTTCCGCACCCAGCTTTACCCAAAGCCATTCCATCGAGTGACCGCTTCCTCATCCGGCTGACGGCCCCGCGGGCGCCGACTAGGGTTCCCGCGGACGGCTCCGGCAAGTGGCCCACCGCACATTGCGATGTCGGTTGCCGGTGCCACAGTGGGGGAGTGACAGCAGGCGCGGGGGATCGGCAAGGGGGTGAGCGACTCGTGGCAGTACCGGAGACGGGCGCGCGTTCGGCGCGCGACCACGCGCTGGCGGTCCTGAGGGTGCGCGGCGCCGCGCTGGGCGCCGCGCTGCTGCCCGCCGCCGCGGCGGTCGTCCTGCTGGCCGGAGGGGCCACCGGCCACCTCCGCGGCGACGGCTGGGACGCACTGCGCTGGACGGCCGCGGCCGTCGCCGTGCCGGTGCTCGCCGCGGCCGCGGGCGTGTCCGCCGTGATCGCCCGGGCGCGCCCGGCGGTCAGCCCCACCGTGCAGATCGACGAGTCGGCCGCCCCGGACCTGTACCGGCTGATACGCGACCTCGCCGACCGGCTGGACGTCCCCGCGCCCTCGGCGATAGCCCTGACACCGGACTGCGACAGCTGGCTGGAGGACCGGGCGCACACCACCCGCGGCCGGCGCCTGCCGCGCCCCGGCACGGCGCGCGGCGCGGGCGCCCCCGTACTCGTCGTCGGCTCCCCCTTCCTGTGGTGGATGCGGGTCTCCGAGCTGCGGGCGCTGCTCGCCCCGATCGTGGCCGGGACGGGCCCGTCCGCACACCCGGACATCGCCGCCGCGCGGCGCTTCGTCCGCGGGCTGGACGCCGCCGTGGCGGTCGCCGTCGCGGTCCGCGGCCCGGCGCCGAAGCGCCTCGCGTACGACTTCGCAGGCTGGGTCTCCCGGCTGCTGCTGCGCGCCGGGGCCTCCCACGCCGCGGAGATGGAGCGCATGGTCGCCGCCGCGGCCGCGGTGCGGGCCCAGGCGGTCGACTACGGCCTGCGGGTCGTCGCCCAGGAGCAGGTGGGCCTGGCGTACGCCGGCTGGGACCGGCTGCTGACCAGGGTCGCGCTGCCCGCCTGGCGCACGGGGCGCTGGCCCGCCCGGCTGGACGCCGGAGTGGTCTCCGCCCTCACCGAGCTGTCCCGGCGCGACCGGCTCGCCGAGGGCTTCGCCACCCGGCTGGGCGAGCGTCCCGCCTGCGACCTGCTGGAGGAGCCCGGCGAGGTGGACCGCCAGGTCTCCCTGCTGGCCGCGCGCCTGTTCCACGGCGGACCGGCCGAGCCCGGCCCCGACTGGGCCCCGGTGGACTGGCAGGAGTACCCGGAGGAGGTCGTGGACCGCATCTGGCGCTCCGAGGCCGCCCGTCTCTTCGCGGCGCTGCGGGCCGCCGAGCACCCGACGCTGGCCGAGCTGGTCGACCGGCTGGCCGGCGCGGCGGCCCCGGACGGCCCGGACGCCCCCTCCGGCGGCGGCGCCGACGCGCTCGCCGCCCGGATCGGCGCCGACCTCGCCCGCGAGGAGGCCGCCCGGGCCGGCGCCGCCCGCGAGGCCGGCGCGATCCCCCTGCCCGTCCCCGGCGGGGACGGCGCGCTCCTCCCGCCCGGCGGCGGCTTCCCCCTCCAACCGCCGCGCTCCGGGCGCGAGCTGCTGGCCGAGCACATCACGGCCGCCGTGTGCTGCGCGGCGGTGGACACCGCCGGAGCGGCCCCCGGCCTCGACTGGCTGGACGGCCCCGCCCTGTTCGTCGACGGCGAGCGCCGCGCGGACCTGGCCCGTCCCGTCCTCGCCCTCGCCGAGGACGGCGACCCCCAGCCGCTGCGCGACTGGCTGGCGGCCGTCGGCGTACGGCCCGACAAGCCAATCCGCCTGGTCTGAGCCGCGGGCGGCCCGGGGCCGGGCGCCGCGGAGCGTCCGGGCCGCCCGCGGAGGCCACCCCACCCCCGAACCCGCCCCACCCCCCGAACCCGCCCCGGCCCCCGGCCCCCGGCCCCCGGCCCCCGCCCCCGGCCGTCCCGCGTGTTCGAGACGAATTCGACCCGGCTCCGGTCATTCGCGACGAGGGGTGACCGATCGTTCGCTTTATGTGATGTGCTGGTGCCCGACATCGCGGGAGCGGACACAGGGAGGGGAGACGCAGGTGGGCACGGAGCAGATCCGGCGCTGGGAGTCGGGAGCTCTCGCGCACGCGGTCACCGATCCGTTCGGGCAGGGGCCGCTGCCCTGGCTGCGGTGCGGCGAGCACTACTTCGACGACACCGGCCACGTCGTCCCCTGGTACCTCGACCACAGCAGCCTGGACGGCGCCCGCGCCCCGTCCGGAGCGGGCGGCGGCCCGCGCGCCGCCGACGACGTGCACTGCCAGATCAAGGGCTTCACCTCCGAGAGCGCGGTCTCGCCCGGCGAGTCCATCGACTTCCGGATCACGGTCAACCCGCCCCAGCCCTTCGGTGTGGACGTCTACCGCATCGGCCACTACGGCGGCGAGGGCGCCACCAAGATCACCACCAGCCCCCGGCTCTCCGGCATCGTCCAGCCCCCGCCGCTGGCCGCCGACCGCACCGTCTCCTGCCACCACTGGTGGCTCTCCTGGCGGCTCCAGATCCCGGACTACTGGAGCACCGGCGCCCACGTGGCCGTGCTGACCACCGCCGACGGCCACCGATCCCACATCCCCTTCACCGTCCGCGACGAGCGCCCCGGCGACCTGCTGCTGGTCCTCCCCGACGTCACCTGGCAGGCGTACAACCTCTTCCCCGAGGACGGCCGCACCGGCGCCAGCCTCTACCACGCCTGGGACGGGGAGGGGCGGCTGCTGGGGGAGGAGGAGGCGGCCGTCACCGTCTCCTTCGACCGGCCGTACGCGGGCGCGGGCCTGCCCCTGCACGTGGGCCACGCCTACGACTTCATCCGCTGGGCCGAGCGCTACGGCTACGACCTGGCCTACGCCGACACCCGCGATCTGCACGCGGGCCGCGTCGACCCCTCCCGCTACCGCGGCCTGGTCTTCGCGGGCCACGACGAGTACTGGTCGGCGCCCATGCGCCGCGCCGTGGAGAAGGCCCGCGACAGCGGCACCTCGCTGGTCTTCCTCTCCGCCAACACCATGTACTGGCAGGTCGAGCTGGGCCCCTCGCCGTCCGGGGCCCCCGACCGGCTGATGACCTGCCGCAAGCGGCGCGGCCCGGGCCGCTCGCGGCGCTGGCGCGACCAGGGCGAGCCCGAACAGCAGGTACTGGGCGTCCAGTACGCGGGCCAGGTGCCCCGGCCGCACCCGATGGTCGTGCGGAACACCTCCCACTGGCTGTGGGAGGCCACCGGGGCGGCGGAGGGCGAGGAACTGCCCGGCCTGGTCGCGGGCGAGGCCGACCGCTACTTCCCGCGCACCGCCCTGCCCCCGCACACCGACCGCGTCCTGCTCGCCCACTCGCCCTACCGTGACGCCTCCGGCGCCCGCCGCCACCAGGAGACCTCCCTGTACGAGGCGCCCAGCGGCGCCCTGGTCTTCGCCTCGGGCACCTTCGCCTGGTCCCCGGCCCTGGACCGCCCCGGCCACACCGACTCCCGCATCCAGCGGGCCACGGCCAACCTCCTGGACCGCATCTGCAAGCGCCCCTGAGACGCCCGCGGGCACCCGGGGCCCGGGCCCCGCCCCGGCAGGGCCGTTCGCGCGGTACGCCCCCACCCGTCCGTCCGACCCCGGCCGGTGGGGAAGGTGGCGGTACGGGAGAATCGGAACTCCTGGACCAAGCCACAGGAGGAGCCGTGACCGGATTCGTAGAGAAGCCCGAACCCGTGCAGGTGCCGGGTCTGGTGCACGTGCACACCGGCAAGGTGCGGGACCTGTACCGGAACGAGGCGGGCGATCTGGTGATGGTCGCCAGCGACCGGGTGTCCGCCTACGACTGGGTGCTGCCGACGGAGATCCCCGACAAGGGCCGCGTCCTCACCCAGCTCTCCCTGTGGTGGTTCGACCAGCTCGCCGACCTGGTGCCGGGCCATGTGCTCTCCACCGAGCTGCCGCCCGGCGCCCCCGCCGACTGGGCGGGCCGCACGGTGGTCTGCCGCTCCCTGCGCATGGTCCCGGTCGAGTGCGTGGCCCGCGGCTATCTCACCGGCTCGGGTCTGACCGAGTACCGGGAGACCCGCACGGTCTGCGGACTCGCCCTGCCCGAGGGCCTGGAGGACGGCTCCGAGCTGCCCGCCCCCATCTTCACCCCGGCCACCAAGGCGGAGGTCGGCGAGCACGACGAGAACGTCCCCTACGAGGAGGTCGCCCGCCGGGTCGGCGCCGACACCGCCGCCGAGCTGCGCCAGCTCACCCTGGCCGTCTACTCCCGGGGCCGCGACATCGCCAGGGAGCGGGGCATCATCCTGGCCGACACCAAGTTCGAGTTCGGGTGGTGGACGGACGAGGACGGCCGGGAGCGGCTGATGCTCGCCGACGAGGTGCTGACGCCGGACTCCTCGCGCTTCTGGCCCGTCGACCAGTGGGAGCCGGGCCGCTCCCAGCCCTCGTTCGACAAGCAGATCGTCCGCGACTGGCTGACCTCCCCGGCCGCCGGCTGGGACCGCGGCGGCGAGGTCCCCCCGCCCGAGCTGCCCGCCGAGGTCGTCGAGCGCACCCGCGCCCGCTACATCGAGGCGTACGAGCTGCTGACGGGCACCCGCTGGAGCTGACCGGTGCCGACGGCACGGGGGCGGGCCGCGGCCCGCCCCCGCCCGGCCGCCCGCACAGGATGAGGGCCGCACACGCGGAAGGCCCCGGTCCTGTGAGGGACCGGGGCCTTCTCCGCGAGCGGACGACGAGGCTCGAACTCGCGACCTCAACCTTGGCAAGGTTGCGCTCTACCAACTGAGCTACGTCCGCGTGCTCCGTTCGGTGCGCTCCCACTATAGCCAACCCGTGCGCGTGCTCGCGCGGGGCGGTTCCCGGGCGGGGCCGCTCACAGCCAGCCCCGCTCGCGTGCGACGCGCACGGCCGCGTGGCGGTTCTCCGCCGACAGCTTCGCGGCGGCCGACGACAGGTAGTTGCGGACCGTCCCCGGCGCCAGCGCGGCCCGCGCGGCGATCTCCGCGATCGGCGCGCCGTCCGCGGCGAGTTCCAGCAGCTCGGCCTCGCGGGCGGTCAGCGGCGAGTCCCCGGCGCTGATCGCGTCGGCGGCCAGCTCCGGGTCCACGTAGCGGTTGCCGGCGTGCACCGTGCGGATGATCTCGGCCAGCCGCTGCGCCGAGACCGTCTTGGGCACGAAGCCCCGCACCCCCGCGGCCAGGGCCCGCTTCAGGTGCCCGGGACGGCCGTGCCCGGTCACGATCATGGTGGCGCAGGCGGGGAGTCCGGCGCGCAGCTCCGTGGCGACCGCCACGCCGTCCTTGCCCGGCATCTGGAGGTCCAGCACCGCCACGTCGGGCCGGTGGGCGCGGGCCATCGCCAGCGCCTCGGGCCCGGACGCGGCCTCGGCCACCACCAGCAGGTCGTCCTCCAGCGCCAGCAGCGCGGCCAGCGCGCCCCGGATCAGATGCTCGTCGTCGGCCAGCAGCACCCGTACGCGGCGCCCGCCGCCGTCCGTGCCGCCCCGCTCGTGGTCGCTCACCGCTCTCCCCTCCCGCTGCCGTCCTCGCCGCCGCCCTCGCCGCCGCCCTCACCGCCGCCCTCACCGCCGTCCCCGCCGCCGCCCCGGTCCGGCCGCGCCGGAATCCGGGCCGTCAGCCGGAAGGTGCCGTCGCCGCGGCGCTCACCGGTCAGTGTGCCGCCGAGCGCGGCCAGGCGTTCGCGGAGCCCGGCCAGTCCGGAGCCGCCCCCCGTGGAGGCTCCGGACCCCGGCACACCGTCGTTCTCCATGACCAGCTCGGCGACCGGACCGGCGGCCCGCAGCCGGACCGAGCACCGCCCGGCTTCGGCGTGCCGCAGCACGTTGGTCGTCCCCTCGCGGACCACCCAGCCCAGTGCCGACTGCAGCGGTTCGGCAAGCGCCCCGCTACCGCTGTCCTCGATCCGGCAGTCGATCCCGGCGGCCCGCAACACCCCCCGGGCACCGACGAGTTCGGTGTGCAGATCGGCCTCCCGGTAGCCGCGTACGACCTCCCGCATCTCCTGCTGCGACTCCCGCGCGATCCGCTGCACCTCGGTCATCTGGTCGACGGCGGAGGGCGAGCCGCGCTGTGCGAGCTGCACGGCCAGTTCGCTCTTGAGCGCGATGACCGACAGGTTGCGGCCCAGCACGTCGTGGAGGTCCCGGCCGAACCGCAGCCGCTCCTCGGCCACCGCCAGCCGCGCCTGGGTCTCCCGGGCGGCCTCCAGCTCCCTGACGACCCGCAGCATCCAGCCGGAGCAGCGGTAGCTGAAGCCGAAGAAGACGGCGCCGAAGGCGGCGGCGCCCACGTGGTACCCCAGCTGCTCCGCCGGCAGGTCCAGCACCGCGACGGACAGCGCCGAGCCCGCGATGGCCAGTGCCGTCAGCAGGGTGCTCCGCCGGATCGACAGGGTGAGGAGCAACGGCCCGGCCAGGAACATCAGCAGCCAGGTGCTGGCGGCCACCGCCCCCGGATCCAGCACCCCGGCTCCGATCGAGGCGTGGAGGGCGGCGATCCCGAGGACGGTGAGCCCGACGTACACCGCCGTCAGGCCGCCCGGCCGGCCGGCCGAGCCCAGGTAGTACCGCAGTCCGGCCCGGCACAGCAGCAGATGGCAGACGGAGTGCGCCGCGAACAGGGCGACCAGCGGGAGGACGGTCCAGAGGGGAAGACCGCCGCGCTGCGCCACGCACCAGAAGGTCAGCAGCACCGCCTCGGAGGCGGCGAAACTGTAGAGCGTGAAGCGGGTGTACTGGTCGAAGCGCACCGGCCCGCTGGACCGCCGCACCCGCTCCACCCAGCCCAGCGCGCCTCCCTCGACCGCCACCGTCACACCCGCTCCTCGCACCTCAGTGACGCGGTTCCCAGCGGAACCACCGCCGTACAGCAAACACCGACACCAGGGCCCAGGCCACAGCGGTCCCCAGCGCCCGCAGCACCTCGCCCGGCTCACCGCCGCCGAGCCAGCCGTACCGCACCAGGTCCACCACCGGGCTCATCGGCAGCAGCCGCAGGATGTCGGCCGCCCGATCCGGCATGGCCTCCAGGGGGACGAACATCCCCGAGCCGGCCAGCGAGACCATCAGCAGCGGCAGCGCGGTGATCTGGGCGCTCTCCGTCGTCCGGGTGATCACGGCCGTCGCGGCGGCCGTCAGGACCATCAGGACGACGCCCAGCAGCACGCCCAGGACCAGCAGGTCCGGCCGGTCCGGCGGTGTCATCTCCAGCAGGGCCGCACCCGCCGCGACCAGCACGGCGCACTGCGCCAGCGCCACGGCGACCACCGGCAGCGCCGCGCCCGCCAGGATCTCCCAGTCCCGCAGCTCCCCGGTCCGCAGCCGCTTGAGGACCAGCTCCTCGCGGCGGGAGACGTAGGCGGGGATGAGGTTCAGATAGACGACGAGGATCAGCACCATCGGGATGCCGCTGGTCATCACCAGGTCGGTGACGCTCAGCCCGGTGCCCTCCAGCGGGGCCTGCTCGACCGTGGAGCGCATGAACAGCACCATGGCGAGCGGCATCAGCAGTGCGGTGAACATGGCGGTGCGGTTGCGGACGAGCAGCGTCAGCTCCGCCCGGGCCAGCGACCGCAGCCTGCCCAGGGAGGCGGCGGCCCGGCGGGCGGCCCCCGCGTCCGCCCTGCCCCCCGCGTCCGCCCTGCCTCCCGCGTCCGCCCTGCTCCCGGTGTCCGTCCCGCTCCCGGTGTCCGTGGTGCTCATCGTGCTCCCGCCTTCGCCGCTCGTGCCGTGTCCTCGTCCTCCGCCGTGTCCGGGCCGCCTCCGTGGGCGATCTCCAGGAACGCCTCCTCCAGGGAGGCCGAGCGGGCGTCCAGACCAGCCAGCGCCACCTCCTCCTGCCGCGCCCACAGCAGCAGTTCGGTCAGCGACTCCTGCAGCCGGCCGGTGCGGATCTCCACCCTCCGCCCGTTCTCGGCCGCCCTCAGCGACAGCGGAAGCCGGGCTGCGGGCACCCCCTCGGGCAGCGTGAAGCGGATCCGGGACGGGCGCGAGGCGGTGACCTCGGCGGGGGTGCCGGAGACGACGATCCGCCCCGCCCGCATGATCGCGAGCCGGTCGGCCAGTTCCTCGGCCTCCTCCAGGTAGTGCGTGGTCAGCACCACGGTCGTACCGCCCTTCCGCAGCTCCCGCACCAGGCGCCAGGTCTCCCGCCGCCCCTCGGCGTCCAGCCCGGTCGTCGGCTCGTCCAGGAAGAGGACCTCGGGCCGGCCCAGCAGGGCCATGGCCAGGTCCAGCCGCCGCCGCTCACCGCCGGAGAGCTGCTTGACGCGTACGTCCGCGCGCGGGGCCAGGCCCACCGTCTCCAGTGCCTCCGAGGTCCGCCGGGCCCCGCTGGTGCAGCCGGCCCACATCCGCGCGGTCTCGGCGACGGTCAGATCGGAGGGGAAGCCGCCCTCCTGGAGCATCACCCCGATCCGCGGGCGCACCCGGGCGCGCTCGCGGTACGGGTCGTGCCCGAGCACGCGCACCCGGCCGCCGCTGGGTTCGGCCATCCCCTCCAGCAGTTCGACGGTGGATGTCTTGCCCGCGCCGTTCGTCCCCAGCAGCGCGAACAGCTCGCCGCGCGCCACGGAGAACGAGACCCCCCGCACGGCCTCGAAGCCGCCGTCCCCCTTCGCCGGGCCGTAGCGCCGCCGCAGCCCGCTCACCTCGATGACCTGCTCTCCGGTGTTCATGCCACCAGGGTCGCGCGGGACCGGGGGCGGAGGCAGTGCGGGCTGTCACGAGCGCACGTGACAAATGTCAACCCGCCCGGGGACGGGAGGACGTGAGAGGGCGTGAGGGGATGTGGCGGATCACACACGAAGAAGGCCCCGGTCCTGGAGGACCGGGGCCTTTTCCCTGAGCGGACGACGAGGCTCGAACTCGCGACCTCAACCTTGGCAAGGTTGCGCTCTACCAACTGAGCTACGTCCGCTTGCAACCTCCCGGCTCTCACCGAGCGGCGCGCCTTCACTCTACCCGATCCCGAAGGTCCGGTGGAGCGAGCGGAGCGGGTGACAGGAATCGCACACTGCGCCTCCCTCTTGGAAAGAGGGCGCTCTACTACTGAGCTACACCCGCAGGACCACCTTGGCTTCGGCCGTTTCCGGCCGCCCCCGGCGGTGTGCTCCAGACTCTAGCCGATCACCCGGGGTGCCTGGCAAGTCGGTCCGGAGCGGGGCTCAGCGCGACTCCTCGCCCCCGGCGCCGGAGGCGGTTCCGTGGGCCTCTTCGAACGCCTCGTAGACCTTCTTGGGGATGCGGCCGCGCGGCGGCACCTCGAAGCCGTGCGACCGGGCCCAGGCCCGCACCGCGGACGGGTCCGGCGCGACGGAGGTGTGCTGGAACGTCTTCCCTGACCGGGCGCGCTTGCGGCCGGCCCGCACATAGGGGGCCAGGCCCATGCGCAGTTTCCTCGCGTTCTCGCGGTTGAGATCGATCTCGTAGGACTTGCCGTCGAGACCGAAGGTGACCGTTTCCGATGCTTCCCCGCCGTCGATGTCGTCGGAGAGTGTGACCACCACGCGCTGTGCCACGGATATCGGTCCTTTCGGGAGGATCGCATGCGGAAACACTTCGAAACCACTTCCTGACGTGCGGTGATATCGACGTTCCCGGCGATCGGTGTCAATGCCCTTTCCTTTGTACAGCGGCGGGCATTGTCTGGTGAAGCGGTTGAATTCTCGTCCGCGTGTCATGCCGCGAACGCGACTTTACTTTTCCGGCGCCGATTCGTGCAGCACTTCCCGGTGTTTTCCGGGGCGCCGATACCCGACCGTGACCGAAGCGGCCCATATCTACGCGAGTAGAATTTTCCGCCGGGTACGCTGAAGCCGCAGCCTCCAGCACCAACACCCACCGGGAGTACCTGTGGCTCGCGTCGTAGTCGACGTCATGCTCAAGCCGGAGATCCTCGACCCCCAGGGCCAGGCGGTTCAGCGTGCGCTGCCCCGACTGGGCTACGAGGGCATCTCGGACGTCCGCCAGGGCAAGCGCTTCGAGCTCGAGGTGGAGGGGCCGGTCGACGACGACGCCCTCGCCCGCATCCACCAGCTCGCCGAGACGTTCCTCGCCAACACCGTGATCGAGGACTTCACGGTGCGCGTCGAGGAGCGCGAAGAGGTGACCCCCGCATGACGACCCGCATCGGAGTCGTCACCTTCCCCGGCTCCCTCGACGACGTGGACGCCCGGCGCGCCATCCGCCTCGCCGGCGCCGAGCCGGTCGCCCTGTGGCACCGCGACAAGAGCCTGAACCAGGTGGACGCCGTCGTCCTCCCCGGCGGCTTCTCCTACGGCGACTACCTGCGCTGCGGCGCCATCGCCCGCTTCTCGCCGGTGATGGAGACGGTCGTCGAGCAGGCCCGCGCCGGCCTGCCGGTGCTCGGCATCTGCAACGGCTTCCAGGTCCTGTGCGAGTCGCACCTGCTGCCCGGCGCGCTCACCCGCAACGACCACCTCCACTTCGTCTGCCGCGACCAGCGGCTGCGCGTGGAGAACGCGGACACCGCCTGGACGTCCGACTACGCCGAGGGCCAGGAGATCACCGTTCCGCTCAAGAACGGCGAGGGCGGCTACGTCGCCGACGAGCGCACCCTGGACGAGCTGGAGGCGACCGGCCGGGTCGTCTTCCGCTACCTGGACGTCAACCCCAACGGCTCCCGCCGCGACATCGCCGGCATCTGCAACGAGGCCGGCAACGTCGTCGGCCTCATGCCCCACCCCGAGCACGCCGTCGAGGCCCTGACCGGGCCCACCACCGACGGGCTGGGATTCTTCACCTCGGTTCTGAAGAAGCTGGTCGCCTCATGACTCTCGACACCGTCAAGCACGCGAGCGACACCCCGGACGTCGAGCAGCCCTGGGCCGAGCTCGGTCTCAAGCGCGACGAGTACGACCGCATCCGGGAGATCCTCGGCCGCCGCCCGACCGGCGCCGAGCTGGCCATGTACTCCGTGATGTGGTCCGAGCACTGCTCCTACAAGTCCAGCAAGGTCCACCTCAAGCAGTTCGGCGAGAAGGCCCCCGCCTCCGACGCCATGCTGGTGGGCATCGGCGAGAACGCCGGCGTCGTGGACGTCGGCCAGGGCTACGCCGTCACCTTCAAGGTGGAGTCGCACAACCACCCCTCCTACATCGAGCCCTACCAGGGCGCGGCCACCGGCATCGGCGGCATCGTCCGCGACATCCTGGCCATGGGCGCCCGCCCGGTCGCCGTGATGGACCCGCTGCGCTTCGGCGCCGCCGACCACCCCGACACCCGCCGCGTCCTGCCCGGCGTCGTCGCCGGCATCGGCGGCTACGGCAACTGCCTGGGCCTGCCCAACATCGGCGGCGAGGTGGTCTTCGACCCCTGCTACCAGGGAAACCCGCTGGTCAACGCCCTGTGCGTGGGTGTGATGCGGCACGAGGACATCCATCTGGCCAAGGCGTCGGGCACCGGCAACAAGGTCATCCTCTACGGCGCCCGCACCGGCGGCGACGGCATCGGCGGCGTCTCCGTCCTGGCGTCGGAGACCTTCGACGAGACGGGCCCGGCCAAGCGCCCGGCCGTCCAGGTCGGCGACCCCTTCCAGGAGAAGCTCCTCATCGAGTGCACCCTGGAGGTCTTCAAGGAGGACCTGGTCGTCGGCATCCAGGACCTCGGCGGCGCCGGCCTGTCCTGCGCCACCTCCGAGCTGGCCAGCGCCGGCTCCGGCGGCATGCGCGTGGAGCTGGACACCGTCCCGCTGCGCGACTCCACGCTCTCGCCCGAGGAGATCCTCATGAGCGAGTCGCAGGAGCGCATGTGCGCCATCGTCGAGCCCGGCAAGGTCGACCGCTTCCTGGAGATCTGCGAGAAGTGGGACGTCATCGCCACCGTCATCGGCGAGGTCACCGACGGCGACCGGCTGGAGATCTACTGGCACGGCGAGCAGATCGTGGACGTGCCCCCGCGCACGGTCGCCCACGAGGGCCCTGTCTACAACCGTCCCTACGCCCGCCCCGAGTGGCAGGACGCCCTCCAGGCCGACGACGCGAACGCCCTGCCCCGCCCCAAGGACGGGGACGAGCTGCGCGAGCAGGTCCTGAGGCTGGTCGGCTCCCCGAACCAGGCGTCCAAGGCGTGGATCACCGACCAGTACGACCGCTACGTGCTCGGCAACACCGTCCTGGCCCAGCCCGAGGACAGCGGCATGATCCGCATCGACGAGGAGACCGGCCTGGGCGTCGCCGTCGCCACCGACGGCAACGGCCGCTACGCCAAGCTCGACCCGTACACCGGCGCCCAGCTCGCGCTGGCCGAGTCCTACCGCAACGTCGCCGCCACCGGTGCGAAGCCGCTGGCCGTCACCGACTGCCTGAACTTCGGCTCGCCGGAGGACCCGGGCGCGATGTGGCAGTTCGCCGAGGCCTGCCGCGGGCTGGCCGACGCCTGCCGAACGCTGGGCACCCCGGTGACCGGCGGCAACGTCTCGCTGTACAACCAGACCGGCGACACCGCCATCCACCCGACCCCGGTGGTCGGCGTGCTCGGCGTGATCGACGACGTCGCCCGCCGCACCCCGATGGCGTTCGCGGAGGAGGGCCAGCTCGTCTACCTCCTGGGCGACACCCGCGAGGAGCTGGGCGGCTCGGCCTGGTCCCAGGTGATCCACGACCACCTGGGCGGGATGCCGCCGAAGGTGGACCTGGAGCGCGAGCGGCTGCTCGCCGAGATCCTGATCTCCGCCTCCCGCGACGGCATGATCGACGCGGCGCACGACCTGAGCGACGGCGGTCTGGTCCAGGCGCTGACCGAGTCCTGCCTCAAGGGCGGCAAGGGGGCCCGGCTGGTCGTACCCGACGGGCTGGACCCGTTCGTGTTCCTGTTCTCCGAGTCGGCCGGCCGCGCGATCGTCTCGGTGCCGCGCAGCGAGGAGCTGCGCTTCACCGACATGTGCGGCGCCCGCGGCCTGCCCGCCACCCGCATCGGCGTGGTGGACGGCGACGCCATCGAGGTCCAGGGGCAGTTCTCCGTCTCCCTGGCCGAGCTGCGCGAGGCCCACGAGGCCACCATTCCGGCGCTGCTCGCCTGACGCCCGTACGACGGCCGCCGTGCCCCGCCGCCCGCTCCGGGCGGCGGGGCACGGTCGTCGCGGGGCGCCGGCAGGTCCGCCGCCGGACGGATGCCGGGGCCGTACGGGACGGGTGGGCGAGGGGCAGGGGGCCGGACGGGAGCCCGGCGAACGGCTCCGGCCGGCTGCCCGACCGGGTGCCGGAGGCCCGTACCGGCGACCGCGTGCGGCAGGAGCGCTGCCTGCTGAGCGTCACCGGCGAGACTTGGTGGATGAGCGCGGAGAGCTCCTTCGGGGGCGCCGCCGGCGGCGTCTCGGCCGACCCCGTCGGCGACGACCGGAAGGGGAGCTGATCCGCATCGGCGCCCGACCGGCGGGTAACCTCCTGCCGCGGTCACGCGGCGTTCTACTCTGACGCCATGCCTCCGGTGAAGCGCAAGCCCAGGACGTACGACCCGGCCCTGGTGCGGGCCGGGCTCATCGGGCAGGTGGAGGCCGTGCGCAACGCCGTACACGGTCTCACCCCCGACCAGCTGGCCCGGCCCTCCGGGCTGCCCGGCTGGGACGTACGCCACCTGGTGGTCCACATCGCCGGGCAGATCGAGGCGGTGCCCCGGCTGCTCGCCGAGCCCCCGCCCCGGGCCACCGCGCCGGAGACGGACCTGAACACCTGGGCGGTCTCCGTGGCCGGCGCCGCCCACGAGCTCGACGAGGCGACCCGCAGGCACGCGCGGGCGTACGACAGCGCGGCCCGCGCGGTGGACGACGCCGTCGAGGAGCTGGAGCCGGTGCTGGAGCAGGCCGTGCGCGCGGACGTGCTGCTGCCGCACTCCTTCGGCGCGATGCGGGCGCTGGACTTCACCGTGACCCGCCTGCTGGAGCTGGTGGTGCACAGCGACGACCTCACCCGGGCCACCGGCGTGCGCGTCCCGCTGGTCCGCCAGGCCCTGGCGACGACCGTGCGGCTGCTGGCGGACGCGCTGGCCGCCAAGGCGCCCGGCGCCTCGGTGGAGGTGCGGATCCCGCCCTTCGCGGTCGTCCAGTGCGTGGCGGGCCCGCGGCACACCCGCGGCACCCCGCCGAACGTGGTGGAGACCGATCCGCTGACCTGGATCCGGCTGGCGACCGGCCGTACCGACTGGCTGGGGGAGCTGGATGCGGCGCATCTCACAGCGAGCGGCGAGCGCGCCGATCTGCGCGACCACCTCCCTGTACTGGAGTGATGACCTGCGGTGGACGGCCGCCGGGGCCCGGGGGAAGCGGCGGTCCCGGGTACTGAGCACCGCGGGACCTGTCCTAGACTCGGTGGTGTGCCACGTGGTGACGGACGACTCAACCACGACCTGCTCCCCGGAGAGAAGGGCCCCCAGGACGCCTGCGGCGTCTTCGGAGTCTGGGCCCCGGGGGAAGAGGTCGCCAAGCTCACCTATTTCGGGCTGTACGCGCTACAGCACCGGGGACAGGAGTCCGCGGGCATCGCGGTGAGCAACGGCTCCCAGATCCTCGTCTTCAAGGACATGGGCCTGGTCTCCCAGGTCTTCGACGAAACCTCCCTCGGTTCCCTCAAGGGCCACATCGCGGTCGGCCACGCGCGCTACTCCACCACCGGCGCCTCGGTGTGGGAGAACGCCCAGCCCACCTTCCGGGCCACCGCCCAGGGCTCGATCGCGCTGGGCCACAACGGCAACCTGGTCAACACCGCCGAGCTGGCCGGGATGGTCGCCGCGCTGCCCAGCACGGGCGGCCGGGCCACCCAGGTCGCCGCCACCAACGACACCGACCTGGTCACCGCCCTGCTGGCGGGCCAGGTGGACGACGAGGGCAGGCCGCTCACCGTCGAGCAGGCCGCCCCCAGGGTCCTGCCGGAGGTCAAGGGCGCGTTCAGCCTGGTCTTCATGGACGAGCACACCCTCTACGCCGCCCGCGATCCGCAGGGCATACGCCCGCTGGTGCTCGGCCGGCTGGAGCGCGGCTGGGTGGTGGCCTCCGAGACCGCGGCCCTGGACATCGTCGGCGCGTCCTTCATCCGGGAGATCGAGCCCGGCGAGATGGTCGCCATCGACGAGGACGGGCTGCGCACCCAGCGCTTCGCGGATGCGAAGCCGAAGGGCTGTGTCTTCGAGTACGTCTACCTCGCGCGCCCCGACACCGACATCGCGGGCCGCAACGTCTACCTCTCCCGCGTGGAGATGGGCCGCCGGCTGGCCGCCGAGGCCCCGGCCGAGGCGGACCTGGTCATAGCGACCCCGGAGTCCGGCACCCCGGCCGCGGTCGGCTACGCCGAGGCCAGCGGCATCCCGTACGGCAGCGGCCTGGTCAAGAACTCCTACGTGGGCCGGACGTTCATCCAGCCCTCGCAGACCATCCGCCAGCTCGGCATCCGCCTCAAGCTCAACCCCCTCAAGGAGGTCATCCGCGGCAAGCGCCTGGTGGTCGTCGACGACTCGATCGTCCGCGGCAACACCCAGCGCGCCCTGGTGCGGATGCTGCGCGAGGCGGGCGCGGCCGAGGTCCACGTGCGGATCAGCTCGCCGCCCATCAAGTGGCCGTGCTTCTTCGGCATCGACTTCGCCACCCGCGCCGAGCTGATCGCCAACGGCCTGTCGGTCGAGGAGATCGGCACTTCGCTGGGGGCGGACTCCCTGGCGTACATCTCGCTGGAGGGCATGGTCGAGGCGACCACCATCGCCAAGCCGAACCTGTGCCGGGCCTGCTTCGACGGGGAGTACCCGATGGAGCTTCCGGACCCCGGGCTGCTGGGCAAGCACCTGCTGGAGTCCGAGACCGCCGAGGCGTCCAGCGCCGACCCCGACGGGGTGCGGAGCCTGCTCGCGGGCCCCGGCGCGGCCGACGCGCTGCGCAGGCCCTGACCCCGCCGGCCCGCCGGCGGCCGTTCCGGCGGGCCGACCGGCCGCCGACCGTCCCGGTGAGCCACCGCGCCACCGTCCGTCCCAGAGGAAGACCATGACCTCCACGAACCCGACCCCGGCCGGCCAGGGCGCCAGCTACGCCGCCGCCGGAGTGGACATCGAGGCGGGCGACCGCGCCGTCACGCTGATGAAGGAGTGGGTGGGCAAGGCCCGCCGGCCCGAGAGCATCGGGACCCTCGGCGGCTTCGCGGGCCTCTTCGACGCCTCCGCGCTGAAGGGTTACCGGCGTCCGCTGCTGGCCTCGGCCACCGACGGCGTGGGCACCAAGGTCGCCGTCGCGCAGAGGATGGGCGTCCACGACACCATCGGCCACGACCTGGTGGCGATGGTCGTGGACGATCTGGTGGTCTGCGGCGCCGAGCCGCTGTTCATGACCGACTACATCAGCGTGGGCAAGGTCGTCCCCGAGCGGGTCGCGTCGATCGTCAAGGGCATCGCCGAGGGCTGCGTCCTGGCGGGCTGCGCCCTGGTCGGCGGCGAGACGGCCGAGCACCCGGGTCTGATGGGCCCGGACGAGTACGACGTGGCGGGCGCGGGAACGGGCGTCGTGGAGGCCGACGAGATCCTGGGAGCGGACCGCATCCGCCCGGGCGACGCGGTTGTCGCGATGGGCGCCTCCGGCCTTCACTCCAACGGGTACTCGCTGGTGCGGCACGTGTTCTTCGACCGGGCGGGCTGGTCGCTGGACCGCCATGTCGAGGACTTCGGCCGCACGCTGGGCGAGGAGCTGCTGGAGCCCACCAAGATCTACTCGCTGGACTGCCTGGCGCTGACGAGGGCCACCGAGGTGCACGCCTTCTCGCACATCACCGGCGGCGGACTGGCCGGCAACCTCGCGCGTGTCGTGCCCGACGGACTGCACGCCACCGTGGACCGCTCCACCTGGAGCCCGGCCGCGGTCTTCCGGACGGTCGGCGAGCTGGGCGGGGTCGAGCGCGCGGAGCTGGAGAAGACCCTCAACATGGGCGTCGGCATGGTCGCCGTCGTCCCGCCGGAGTCGGTCGGCGCCACGCTGTCCCTGCTGGGCGAGCGAGGTGTGGACGCCTGGGTCGCCGGCGAGGTCTCCGAGCGCGGCGACCGCGGTGAGGCCGTCGCCCTCACCGGGGACTACGCGAGCTGAGCGCGGGAGCACGGACAGGATCAAAACCCGGTCCGGCGATGGCCGGACCGGGTGATGACCGCTATCGGTATGAGACCGCTGTCCTCAGTGGACGACGACGTCCTCAGGCGCGGCGTCGGTGGTTCGACGGTGAGGAGGACCCGCGGGAGTCGACCGACGGGTCGTCGCCCTCCGCGTCCTCGTCATCGTCGTTGTACAGATCCGCGTACCGTGCGTACGGGTCGTCCAGCTCATCGTCCTCGAACCGCTCGCCGTTCGGCGGCTGACTCGATGTCGATGCGCCCAGCTCCTCAGCCAGGCGTGCAAGATCAGTCCCACCGCTGTTGTACTTCAGCTGGCGGGCGACCTTTGTCTGCTTGGCCTTGGCCCGGCCGCGCCCCATGGCTCGACCCCCTCAACGACGGGGCTCAACGGCCCCAGAGTCTTGACACGCGTTCACGATGCGGAGCGGACCCTCGATATCGATCGAGAGACCGTCCGTGGAGCTTCAACGGTACCTGCTTCCGTGGCCGTACGGTACGCCGCCCGCACGACACGGCCGGTGCCCGCCCTGCCTGGTGACCATTTCTCCGCTGGTCAGTGACGATTTTACCTTCTGTCCGCCCGGTCACCCGCCCAGGGGTGGTGAGGGATGTCTCCCCCACCACCCGTCACCGACGGTGATGTCCTCGTGGACGCTGGGTCAGGACGGCCGGACCGGAGCCGCGGGTCAGTTCCCGCCGCCGGTCCTGCGGGCCTCGGCCATCCGCTGCTCGGCGATGCGGTCGGCCGCCACCGCCGGCGGCACGCCGTCGGCCGCGGCGCGCTCGAAGATCGCCAGCGTGGTGTCGTGGATCTTCTCGGCCTTCGCCTTCGCGCGTGCGAAGTCGAAGCCGTGGAGTTCGTCCGCGACCTGGATCACGCCGCCGGAGTTCACCACGTAGTCGGGCGCGTAGAGGACGCCCCGGTCGGCGAGGTCCTTCTCGACGCCCGGGTGGGCGAGCTGGTTGTTGGCCGCGCCGCAGACCACCTTCGCGGTGAGCACGGCGACCGTCTCGTCGTTCAGGGCGCCGCCGAGCGCGCAGGGCGCGTACACGTCCAGGCCCTCGGTGCGGATCAGCGCGTCGGTGTCGGCGACCGCCGTCACCTCCGGGTGCGCGGCCGTGATGTGCTCGACCGCCTCGGGGCGCACGTCCGTGACCAGGACCTCGGCGCCCTCGTCGAGCAGGTGGCCCACCAGGTGGCGGCCGACCTTGCCGATGCCCGCGACGCCGACCTTCCGCCCGCGCAGCGAGGCGTCCCCCCACAGGTGCTTCGCGCTGGCGCGCATGCCCTGGTAGACGCCGAAGGCGGTGAGCACGGAGGAGTCGCCGGCGCCGCCGTTCTCGGGGGAGCGGCCGGTCGTCCAGCGGCAGGTGCGCGAGACCACGTCCATGTCCTGGACGTAGGTGCCGACGTCGCAGGCGGTGACGTAGCGGCCGCCGAGGGAGGCGACGAAGCGGCCGTAGGCCTCCAGCAGGGCCTCGGTCTTGTGCTGCTCGGGGTCACCGATGATCACGGCCTTGCCGCCGCCGTGGTCCAGCCCGGCGAGCGCGTTCTTGTACGACATGCCGCGGGCGAGGTTGAGCGCGTCCCTGACGGCGGCCTCCTCCGGGTCCTCCTCGGAGGCGTACGCGTGGAAGCGGGTGCCGCCCAGGGCCGGGCCCAGGGCCGTGGAGTGGATGGCGATGACCGCCTTCAGGCCGGTCTCGCGGTCCTGGCAGAGGACGACCTGCTCATGCCCGCCCTGCTCGGAGTGGAACAGGGTGTGCAGGACCGAACCGGTGGTGTGCTGCGCGCTCACGGCGCTCTCTGAGCCGTCTCGGTGTCCGTCGACGCTGACGGCGGGACGTACGTCAGTCACGGTGGTGACTCCTGTATGTCGCGGAAGGGTGCCCTTCCAGCATTCTCCCGCTTGTGGCGGGGGGACGCGGGGCGGGCCGGTTGGCATGAGGGTACGGCCTGACGGCCCCCGGGAGTACGGGTGTGCAGTTGCGGTGCCACGATCAGGGTATTGAACTGCCGTTGTCCGCCCCCTCGGCCCGCTGCTCCGGGAGGAAGAATCCCTTGGCCCTCACTACTCCGGTGGCCGTCCCGTACGCGTCCTACCTGCGGGTCTACGAGCCGCTGGCCGCCTTTCCCGAGCCGGAGCGCTCCCACTGGGCCCGCTACGCCCGCCGCGGGAGCCTGCCGGGGGCGCAGGACGAGCTGCGCCGGTCGCTGGCGGATCTGGTGCCGGTGCCGCCCGTGGTGGTGCCGGTGCGCGAGAGCGCGGACGCCTTCGTGGCCGAGGTGGACGGGGTGCTGTGCGTCTGCCCCTGGCGGACCAGGCTGCGGGGCTGGCAGGCGCTGGCCGGACTCGGCGACGAGCTGCCGGCACCGGTGCTGGACGCGGCGGTGCCGCCGGTGGTGCGGCGCGAGGCGGCGGCGGACTACGACCGCTGGCGGGAGCGGAACCCGGACGCCCGGCCGTGGATCCGCTCGGCGACCTGGCACGTGCCGGTGCGCTGGTTCGTGCTCTTCGCTGACGAGGAGCGCGAGTACGGCAAGGGGGCGGACGGCGGCGGCGCGGGGGAGGGGCTCGTCCTGCGCTACCGCACTCCGATGGTGCAGGCGCGGCGGCGGGTGGCGCGCGCGCTGAAGGTGCTGCGCGAGGAGCTGGAGGACAGCCCGCTGGTCGACGGGCTGGTGGACGTCGGACGCTGGCTGGAGGAGTTCCACCCGCGGTCGATGGTGGAGCTGGACTACGGCGGACTGGTGTATACCATCCCGGAGGAGCAGCTGGCCTCGGACCACTCCGCGGCCGACACCGCGGAGGGGCTGGCGGCGCTGCGGGAGGGCGACGGCGAGCGCGCGAGCGCGGCCTACGAGCGGCTGACCGAGCGCTGGCGGGCGGTACGGCACCGCGGGCTGGCCAGTTGAGGCGTTCCGCGAGGGCGGTCCCGGGACGCTGAGACACCCGGTGTGCGCGAAACTGTCTGTTCCGGTCCGTTCCGGGCCTTCGCGCCGGGGATGCCCCAAGGTGACCGACCGCACTTAACGGGGTCTTGCCTTGAAGGACATCTCTCGTGCCAAAATAGGACAAGGAGTCCGGAGGGGGCTTCATCCGTCCAACTAAGGTCGGATCCATCGGTATTGCGCTCCTTTCCAGGGGGCTGGAGAGGTCCGCTCACGTTGTAACCGATCGTCACGATGGTGTGACCGTCCGTTATGACACGGTCCATCGGCTTCCGTCGAGGTTGGACACCTGAGAGGGCAATTCCATCGGTTTGGCCGACGTGGCTGGACAGATGGTGTAGTTGTAGTGCCGAGGACAAGCCGTTCGTCCTATAACCGACTCGGCCCGCGTCCGCCATTTCGGGCAACGCGGGTCAAGGTGCAGAATTTAGAGGAAAGAACCGTGATGGTTCGGTTCTCCCGAGGAGGCCGCTCATGACCGCTCGCACCCCTGATGCCGAGCCGCTGCTGACCCCGGCTGAGGTTGCCACCATGTTCCGTGTGGACCCGAAGACGGTCACGCGCTGGGCCAAGGCAGGCAAGCTCACGTCCATCCGCACGCTCGGAGGGCACCGCCGCTACCGCGAGGCGGAGGTGCGCGCTCTGCTCGCGGGCATCCCGCAGCAGCGCAGCGAGGGTTGAACAACCCCGTGAATCGGGCGTGACGGGGCCCCCAACCCGCTTCGCCGCCCGACTCTGTACCACCTTCAGGGCCGGTGTCCCCACGCGGCCTGAACGTCGATCACGCTGGACTCCGCCGGGTCCAGCGCGATCTCCGCGTACTCCCTCGCTTCTTCGCGTCGTCGTCGCGCCGACAGGGCCCCTTGCCCGGAATCCGTTCCGGGCAAGGGGCCCTGTCGTGTTCCAACCGGCCCCGCTCCGCGCTAGGTTCACCGCCGCCGGCCGGAGAGGCCGCGGGGGTGCGGGAGGCGCCCGGAGGGCCCTGTGAGGCCCGTCCGCGGGCCCCGGGCGGGGGGCGTGCGGAGGCATCGGGAGGGGCGCTCGGGTGCAGTGCAATTGCACATATTAAATTTACCCAATGTGGGAAGGGGTTGAATTCCTTCCTCTGATCAACCGATTCGGTGACTCCCGTCACACGGCGTAGGTCTTGCCTGTCCCAACTACCGTACGGTAGTGGGAAATAAGCGTACGACGCCCCGCAATCGGGCCTTCGGCCGGGTTCCGGCGCACGGCCGGCCGCCGCTCGTGCGCCGCCGGGCCGCAGCCCGGTCGCGCGGGCCGCGCCGCGACCGGAGGGTCCGTCAGGTCGCTCAGGCGGCGTCGGGGCCCGGCCGGGCCTGACGGGGCGGCTCGGGGTCCTGCCCGGGCCGTACGGCCGGTGCGGGCCGCACGAGCGGCACGGGCGGTTCCGGGCGCGGGACGGAGGAAGGGGCCGCGGACGGCCCGCCGGGGCGCTCGCCCGCCGGCTCCATCGCCAGCCGCTGCAGCCGGTGGCAGACCGGGCAGTGCCGGGTGGCGTGGCCGTAACGGGTCGCGGCGGACAGATGGGCCCGCAGCAGGGCCCGTGTCTCGTGCCGCGGATACTCCGGAGTCGTCGGCATCGCGCCCACCTCCCTGTAGCAGGGGTACCCGCGGCCTGAGGAGCCGTCAAGACGGCCTGCGCGCCCGGGACGCCGGGGAGCGCGCAAAACGGCCAGTGGCCCGGATCCGCTGGGATCCGGGCCACTCGATGCGGTCCTGACGGGATTTGAACCCGCGGCCTCCACCTTGACAGGGTGGCGAGCACTCCAAACTGCTCCACAGGACCTGGAAGCCGCAGCCGGGGCGCCCCCCGAGCTGCGAGAAGGACTCTACAGCAGCTCAGGGGCGCAAAGCGAACTCACCCAGAGTGCCGCTCCCGCTACCGGGCCGCCGGCGCCGCCGCGTCCACCGCCTTCACGATGCGCTTGTCCGAGACCGGATACGCCGTGCCCAGGGCGTGCGCGAAGTAGCTGACCCGCAGTTCCTCGATCATCCAGCGGATCTCCCGGGCCTCCCGCGGCACCGGCCGCCCCGGCGGGAACTGCTCCAGCAGCCACTCGTACTCGTCCCGCATCTCCTTCACCTTCGCCATCCGGGCGCGGTCCCGGTCGGCATTGGTCGGGAGCTGCTGGAGACGGCGGTCCACGGCCGTCAGATAGCGCAGCAGGTCCGGCAGGCGCCGGGCCCCGTGGGCGGTCACGAAGCCCGGGCCGACCAGTTCCGTCAGCTGCTGCCGCACATCCGCGAGGTTCGGCGCCAGCGTCGGACTGCCCGACAGCGGGGGCGACTTCATCCGCCGCTCGCACGACTGCCAGGCGGCGAGCACCTCGCGCACCTGCCGCACCGTCGCCACCGTCGCGTCGGTGATGTCGGCGCGCACGGCGTCGTAGAGCTTGCGGAAGCCCTCCTCGTCCCAGGCCGGACCGCCGTGTGCCGCGATCAGCCGGTCGGCGGCGGCCGTCACGCAGTCCTCGAACAGCGCCTGGACGCTGCCGTGCGGGGAGGCGGCGAGGGAGAGCCTGTCCTGGTTGGTCAGCTTGGACTGGGCGAACTTGGCCGGATTGGAGGGGAGGTTGAGCAGGATCAGGCGGCGCGTGCCGCGCCACATCGCCTCGCGCTGCTCGTCCTCGGTGTCGAAGAGCTTCACGGACACCGAGCCGCCGTCGTCCACCAGCGCCGGGTACGCCTTGACCGGCTGACCGGCCCGCCGGGTCTCGAAGGTGCGCGGCAGGGCGCCGACGGTCCAGGAGGTCAGCCCGGTGCGCTGCTCCAGGCCGGCGCCGGAGCCCTCACCGCCCTTCTCCCGGGCGGAGTCGAACGCCTCGGACAGCGCGGCCCGGGTGCGCGGCCGCAGGGCGTCCCTCAGCTCCTCCAGGTCCTTGCTCTCGGCGTCGCCGGACACCTTGCGCCGGCGCTCGTCCACGACCCGGAAGGTGATCCTCAGGTGGTCGGGGACCTTGGAGAGGTCGAAGTCGTCCGGGGTCACCCGCACCCCCGTCATCCGCGTCAGCTCCCGCGCCAGCACGGCCGTCAGGGGCTGGTTCAGCGTGCCCTCCGGGATGCCGCCGTCCTGCCCGGCGACGGTGTCCAGGAAGCGCCGGGCGAAGTCGGGGGCGGGGACGTAGTTGCGGCGGATCGGCTTGGGCAGCGAGCGGATCAGCTCGGTGACCAGATCCGCGCGGAGCCCCGGGATCTGCCAGTCGAAGCCCTCGGAGGCGGCCTGGTTGAGCACCTGGAGGGGGATGTGGACGGTGACGCCGTCGGCGTCCGCGCCCGGCTCGAACTGGTACGTCACCCGGAACCTCAGCCTGCCCTGGCGCCAGGAGTCGGGGTAGTCGTCCTTGGTGACCCGCCCGGCCCGCTCGTTGATGAGCATGGACTTCTCGAAGTTGAGCAGGTCCGGCTCCTCCTGGCGCTTGCGCTTCCACCAGGAGTCGAAGTGCGCCCCGGAGACGACGTGTTCGGGGATGCGCCGGTCGTAGAAGTCGAACAGCGTCTCGTCGTCGACGAGGATGTCGCGGCGGCGGGCCCGGTGCTCCAGCTCCTCCACCTCGCCCAGCAGCCTGCGGTTGTCGTGGAAGAACCGGTGGTGGGTGCGCCAGTCGCCCTCCACCAGGGCGTTGCGGATGAACAGCTCGCGGCAGGTCTCCGGATCGATGCGCCCGTAGTTCACCTTGCGCTGGGCCACGACGGGCACGCCGTACAGCGTCACCTTCTCGTAGGCCATCACCGCCGCCTGCTTCTGCTCCCAGTGCGGCTCGCTGTAGGTGCGCTTGACCAGATGGCCGGCGAGCGGCTCGATCCAGTCCGGGTCGATCTTCGCGTTGACCCGCGCCCACAGCCGGGAGGTCTCCACCAGCTCGGCCGACATGATCCAGCGCGGCGGCTTCCTGAACAGCGCGGAGCCGGGGAAGACGGCGAACCTGGCGCTGCGCGCGCCCAGGTACTCGTTGCCCTTCGCGCTCTCCCTCCCGCTCTCACCCGGGGAACTCTTCCCGCTCTCCTTGACGTCCTTGAGCCCGATGTGCGACAGCAGACCCGCCAGCAGAGACTGGTGGACGCGGTCGGCGTCCGCGTCCTGGTCGTTCATGTGGACGCCCATGGACTTGGCCACCTGGCGGAGCTGGACGTAGATGTCCTGCCACTCGCGTATGCGCAGGTAGTTGAGGAACTCGGACCTGCACATGCGGCGGAAGGCCGAGGAGGACAGCTCCTTCTGCCGCTCGCGCACGTAGCGCCACAGGTTGAGCAGGGCGAGGAAGTCGCTGTTCTCGTCGCGGAACCGGGCGTGCTGCTGGTCGGCCTGCTGCTGCTTGTCGGCGGGGCGTTCGCGCGGATCCTGGATGGACAGCGCCGCGGCGATCACCATGACCTCGCGGACGCAGCCGTTGCGGTCGGCCTCCAGCACCATCCGCGCCAGCCGCGGATCGACGGGGAACTGCGCCAGCTTCCGGCCCGTCTCCGTCAGGCGCTTGCGCGGGTCCTTCTGCTTGGGGTCGAGCGCGCCCAGCTCCTCCAGCAGCTGCACACCGGCCTTGATGCTGCGGTGGTCCGGCGGGTCGATGAAGGGGAAGCGCTCGATGTCGCCGAGCCCGGCGGCGGTCATCTGGAGGATGACGGAGGCCAGGTTGGTGCGCAGGATCTCCGGGTCGGTGAACTCCGGGCGGGAGAGGAAGTCCTCCTCGGAGTACAGCCGGATGCAGATGCCGTCCGAGGTGCGGCCGCAGCGGCCCTTGCGCTGGTTGGCGCTGGCCTGCGAGACCGGCTCGATCGGCAGCCGCTGGACCTTGGTGCGGTGGCTGTAGCGGGAGATGCGGGCGGTGCCGGTGTCGATGACGTACTTGATGCCGGGGACGGTCAGCGACGTCTCGGCGACGTTGGTGGCCAGCACGATCCGCCGCCCGCCGTGTTTCTGGAACACCCGGTGCTGCTCGGCGTGCGACAGCCGCGCGTACAGCGGCAGCACCTCGGTGGAGCGCAGATTCCGCTTGTTCAGCGCGTCGGCGGTGTCGCGGATCTCCCGCTCGCCGGAGAGGAAGACCAGGATGTCGCCCGGCCCCTCGGCCTGGAGCTCGTCGACCGCCTCGCAGATCGCGGTGACCTGGTCCCGGTCGGGGTTGTCGCCCTCCTCCTCCAGCAGCGGCCGGTAGCGGACCTCCACCGGGTACGTACGGCCGGACACCTCGATGATCGGGGCGTCGCCGAAGTGGCGGGAGAAGCGCTCGGGGTCGATCGTCGCGGAGGTGATGACGACCTTGAGGTCCGGGCGGCGGGGGAGGAGCCGGGCGAGGTAGCCCAGCAGGAAGTCGATGTTGAGGCTGCGCTCGTGCGCCTCGTCGATGATGATCGTGTCGTACCGGCGCAGCTCGCGGTCGGTCTGGATCTCGGCCAGCAGGATGCCGTCCGTCATCAGCTTGACCAGGGTGTCCTCGCCCACCTGGTCGGTGAAGCGGACCTTCCAGCCCACCGCCCCGCCCAGCGGGGTGCGCAGCTCCTCGGCGACGCGCTCGGCCACCGTGCGGGCCGCGATCCGGCGCGGCTGGGTGTGCCCGATCAGCCCCTTCACCCCGCGCCCGAGCTCCAGGCAGATCTTGGGGATCTGGGTGGTCTTGCCGGAGCCGGTCTCGCCCGCGACGATCACGACCTGGTTGTCGCGGACCGCCTCGAGGATCTCGTCCTTCTTCTGGCTGACGGGGAGCTGCTCGGGGTAGTCGATCGCCGGCACGGCGTCCCGCCGGGCGGCCACGCGCAGCTCGGCGCGCTCGACCTCGGCGGCGATCTCCGCGAGCACGGCGCGCCGCGCCTCCGGCTTGCGGATGCGGCGGGCGCCCTCCAGTCGGCGGCCGAGCCGCTGCTGGTCGCGCAGCATCAGCTCGGGCAGTCGTTCCAGGACGGCGGGGAGGCTGGGATCAGACACAGTGGACATACGGCCTCCAGGATCGCACCCGCACCGAGTGCCGGGCGAATCAATTCACCGCTCCTCGTGACCGGTGTGCGGTGTTGTGGGTGAAATGACTGTCTAGGGTGAGCGCATGAGCGACCGGCGCCACCCCCTCCCCGATGGTCCCGATGGTCCCGAAGAACCCGATGGTCCGGACGGACCCGCCCGCACCGGCCGCCCCGACGACTCGGGCGGCCCCGGCGGCCCGCGCACCGCGCACGGCTCTCATGATGCCCGCGCCGGGCGGAGAACCGGAGAGGGCCGCCGGGGAGGGGGTGCCGCCGGACGGTGGCGGCGCTTCAGGGAGTCGCCCTTCCTGCCCGCCACCGTGCTGTCGCTGCTCATCGCCGTCGCGGCCGGGCTCTTCGCCGGCTCGTACACCTACGCCATGGCCGACCCCACCCCGCGCCGCATCCCCGTCGCGGTCGTCGGCGCCACCGAGAGCGCCGCGGCCCACCGGGAGCGCGCGGAGGCCTTCGCCGACGCCGTGGGCGAGGACCTGCGCTCCTCCCTGGAACTGCACGAGTACCCCACCACCGCGGCGGCGGGCGAGGCCCTGGAGTCGCAGCAGGTCTTCGCCGTGCTGCGCATCCCCGCCGACCCCGGCCGGGAGCAGCCGGTGCTGGAGGTCTCCAGCGCCTCGGGCGCCTCCGTCGCCGAGCTGCTGACCGAGGCCGCCCGCTCGGTGGGCGAGGAGACCGGGCTGCGGGTGGCGGTGCGGGACGCCAAGCCGCTGGACCCGGGCGACCCGCGCGGCCTGGCCCTCTTCTACGTCACCCTCGCGGCGGTGGTCACCGGCTTCATCGGGGCCATCCAGATGAGCGTCCACGCCAGGGACCTGAACCCCTCCGAGCGGATCGCCTTCACGGCCGCCTACTCGCTGCTCGGCGGCTTCGCCATCGCCGCGGCCGTGGACTGGCTGCTGAACGCGGTCGACTTCCCCTTCGTCCACTCCTGGATGATCCTCGCCCTGACCATGTTCACCTCGGGCATGGTCTTCACCATGTTCCAGGCGCTGATCGGACGCTGGGCCATGCTCCCCACCTGGGGGCTGATGGTCCTCATCGGCAACCCCTCCTCCGGAGGAGCGGTGTCCTGGCCCCTGCTGCCCTCACTGCTGGGCACCGTCGGCCGCTGGCTCCCGCCGGGGGCCTCCGTCAACGCCCAGCACACGGCCGTCTACTTCCCCGACCACCTGCATGCGCAGCCCTACCTGGTGCTGGCCGCCTGGGCGGTCGTCTCCTGCGCCGTCTTCTGGATCCGGCGCCACCGGCACCCGGGAGGCCGGGACGGCGGCTCCTGACCGGCCCGCGGCCCGCGGCCCGCGGCGCCGCTCAGGGGCGCCAGTACCGGCCGTCCTCGCGCCTGAGCAGGCACTCGTCGATCAGATAGCGCCGCACCGTCACATGGTCGGTGCCCCCGCCCTCGCACCACGTGCGCAGCCGGTCGTCCACCTCGCGCTCGCCGTAGACCCGGCCGGTCTCGAGGGAGCGCTCCACCACATGCTCCAGGACCGGCAGCCGCCTGCCCTTCCTGGCCGGCAGGATGAAAGCCCCGCTCCCGGAGACCCGGATCGGGGCTTTCACCTGCGGTGGCTGGGGCCGGGGTCGAACCGGCGACCTTCCGCTTTTCAGGCGAGTTGACCGTACGGAGTGGATCCCCCTCCGGCCCGGCAACGACCAGCGTTGACAGCTCACGACGTACGGCTGCGTTCAGCGGCGTTCGCCGACGTTGCCGTCAGACTGCCGTCAGCCGCGTCCGGCGACGGCGCGGTCGACGTATGGGGGATTCGACCTGACCACCGCCTTACAAGTTCGATCAGCCGGACGCCACTGCATGCCGCACTGAAGGGTGCGGGGGCAGGACGAGCTGCGGGGGACCGTGGGCGTGCGCCGTCGCTGACGTCAGGCTGGCCGAGGGACGATGTTCACCGCTCGGTAGGCGTACCCGTCCTGCCCGGGGGCTTCCCACTGGAGGTCTACTCGCTGTCCCGGTGACAGCGTGCGGAACCCTTCCATCTGGATGTGGGAGTAGTGGCCCCAACATCCGCCAGGAGTCTCGGGGGAGTCGAGCACGCCCCACCCTTCCTCGTCGCGCCACTCGCGGACAGTCGCAACCACCATAAGAGAAACCTTACGAGTTTTTCCTGGGGAGGCCCATGGCGGGCGTGGGTTCACGCGGTCGGCGGACCGGGCAGGTGCGTAAAGCCGTCGGAGCCGACCCCCGGCCACGACGGCGCCTCCTCGTCCTCAGCCAGGGCGCTTGCTGCTGGTGCGCGGCCGGCGGCTCGCCCGTGGACCCCCGCAACCTGAACCGCCACTGGTACGCCCTCCAGAAGCGGACCGGCCCGGAGGGCTACCGCTTCCATGATCTGCGTCACTCCTTCGTCTCGCTGCTGCTCGGCCTCGGCGCGGCGCCCCACATCGTCCGGGAGATCGCCGGTCACAGTGATCTGCAAGTCACGCTCGGGGTGTACGCCCACGCCTCGGCGGAGGAGAAGAGGAAGGCGCTGACGCAGCTCAGCAAGCTGTTCGAGTGAGCGGCGGCGAGCCCCGCTGCCGTCGTACTGCCGTCAGTACGCCAACGCGAAACCCCCGCCGATGATCTCGACGGGGGTTTCTGCCCTGGTGGGCTGCGGTGGCTGGGGCCGGGGTCGAACCGGCGACCTTCCGCTTTTCAGGCGGACGCTCGTACCAACTGAGCTACCCAGCCGCAGCGGTCCTGACGGGATTTGAACCCGCGGCCTCCACCTTGACAGGGTGGCGAGCACTCCAAACTGCTCCACAGGACCAAGCGATGTACGAGCACCAGTCTCGCACAGGTTGTGCGTGCCCCCAACGGGATTCGAACCCGTGCTACCGCCTTGAAAGGGCGGCGTCCTGGGCCACTAGACGATGAGGGCTGATGGCCCACCTGGGCGCTTCTCAGCGCGTCGGGGACGTGAGAAGCATATGGGATGGCGGGACGGATCGCCAAAACGGATTTCCGGCGGGGCCCGGGCGGGCTAACCGACGGGCTCCCCGGACGGCGACCGGGACGGGGGCGGCGAGCCGGAAGGGGAGGGTGAGGGCGAGCCGGAGGGGGACCCGGACGGAGACGGGGACGGGGAGCCGCCCGGCTCCACCTCCTCCGGCAGATGGCGGCTGACCTCGGCCGTCGTCAGGCCCAGGCCGCCCAGGGTGATCTCGTCCCACGCCTGGAGCCGCTTGGTGTCCCGGTCCAGGTAGAGCACCGAGGCCATCACCTTCTGCGGCTCGTCGCCCTCCACGGCCCGCAGCCCGCCGCCGCCCGTGGAGCCCTCGATCATCAGCCGGGTGCCCTCCTCCATCACCCGCGCCTCCCGCCGGTGGACGTGGCCGGCCAGCACCAGGGGCACGTCGCCGTCCGTCTGCTGGGCCGCCACCGGGTTGTGCGCGACGGCGATGTGCACCGGCCTGCCCGCCTCCGCGCTCTTGCGCAGGGCCGCGGACAGCTTCCGGCCCGCGGCGCGCTCGGCCGGGTCGCCCTCGGCGACCACCGAGCGGTCCGGGGTGAACTGCGGGTCGCCGATGCCCGCGATCCGCAGGCCGCCCGCGGTCACCGGCTTCCCGTCGTCCAGGACGTGGGTGTTGTCCAGCTCCTCGATGTACTCCTGGGTGGTGCGCGAGTCGTGGTTGCCGCGCACCCACACGTACGGCGCGCCGAGGTCCTCGACCGGGTCCAGGAAGCCGTTCTCGGCGGCGGTGCCGTGGTCCATGGTGTCGCCCGCGTCGATGATCACGTCGATGTCGTACTGCTCGACCAGCGACCTGATGATGTGCCACGCGGCCGGGTTGAGGTGGATGTCGGAGACGTGCAGCACGCGGATGGTGCTGGGGTCCGGCTGGTAGACGGGGAGCGTGGACGTGGCGTCGTAGAGCTTGGTGACGTTGGTGACCAGGCGCGCCAGTTCCTGCTGGTAGACGTCGAACTCGGTGACGATGCTGCGCGCGTTGCCCACCACGCTCGGTGCGCTGGCCAGCAGTCCGGAGAACTTCGGCTCCAGCAGCGACTTCGGGTTCCACGTCGCGTAGGCACTCGCGCCGGAGGCCGCCAGGAGCGCGAGCGCGAGGCCGCCCGCCGCGAGCGCGCGCCGCGGGCGCCGGTAGACGGCCAGGCCGAGCGCCGTGGCGCCGGTGACCACCGCGACGGAGGCCTTCACCGCCAGGTCCCGTGTGCCGGACTGCACATCGCGGGTGATCTGCTCCTCCAGGCCGCTGATCCGCTCCGGGCGGTCTATCAGTGCCTGGGCGCGCTCGGGGTTGAGCTGGTCGATGTCGACGTCCAGGGCGAGCGGTGCGAGGTGGCTGTCCAGTTCGAGCGCGCCCAGCGGCGGCACGCTGATCTCGGTGCCCCCGGTCAGCGAGGGGCGCAGCGACATCCGGGTGTCCACCGGCCCCACGTCCGCCTTCACGCTGCCCACGACGAGCAGTCCCAGCCAGGCGCCGAGCAGTGTGACGGCGACCAGCGCGAGCGCGCGGGCGTACGGGTGGGAAGTGTGGCTCAGGGAGTACACCGGCGCGGGCCGGTGCGCCCGGAAGCGGCGCCGCAGAGCACGGGGAACGGCTGCGGCCCAGCGGGCGGGAGCCCGGAGCGGCCGGAGGGGTTCTCGGCTCATGCCGTGCCATATGCCCGTCCGGATGGCGACTATGCGGCGGCCGCCCGGCGTCCGCGCGGCGGCCGCCCGGTACGCCGCTCCGCGCACCGCTTCGTGTGCCGTCCGCGCGCCGTGGCGGACAATGGGCGCGTGCTGGAGATGACGCGCGAGGAGTTCGAGGAACTGGTGGCCGAGGCGCTCGACCGGATCCCGCCGGAGCTGACGCGGCTCATGGACAACGTCGCGGTGTTCGTGGAGGACGAGCCGCCCGCCGAGGATCCCGAACTGCTCGGGCTCTACGAGGGCACGCCGCTGACCGAACGCGGCGAGTGGTACGCGGGCGTCCTGCCGGACCGCATCACCGTCTACCGCGGGCCGACCCTGCGGATGTGCGAGCGCGACGGCGGCGACCGGCAGATGGTCGTCGAGGAGGTGGAGATCACCGTGGTGCACGAGATCGCCCACCACTTCGGCATCGACGACGAGCGGCTGCACGACCTGGGATACGCGTGAGCGGAGCTCCGGGGGAGGCCCCGGACGACGGGGCGACCGACCCCGACGTCGATCTGCGCGTACCCGCCCACCGCGCCGAGACCGCCGGAGCACACGCGGTGGCCGTCCTCGCCGCCGTCGCGGCGGGCGGTGCGCTCGGCGCCTGTGCCCGCTACGGCCTGACGCCGCTGCGGCCCGCGGAGCCCGGCGGCTTCCCCTGGACCGTCCTCGCCGTCAACGCCGCCGGGTGCGCGCTGATCGGCGTGCTGATGGCGCTGCTGGAGGAGCCCGGCGGGAGGGCATCCGGCGGGACGCGGCCGCGCCACCCGCTGGCTCGGCCCTTCCTGGGCACGGGGGTCCTGGGCGGCTTCACCACCGTCTCCGCGTACGCGCTCGACGCCGTACGGCTGCTGGAGGAGGGCGCCGCGGGCACCGCGCTGCTGTACCTGGGCGCCACCCTGGCCGCCGCCCTCGGCGCCGTGTGGGCGGCCACCGCCGCGACCCGGGCGGCGGTGGCGCGGTGAGCTGGCTCCTGGTGGCGCTCGGCGGCGCGGCGGGCGCGTGCCTGCGGTACGCGGTGGACCGCGCGGTGCAGTCGCGGCACGAGTCGGTCCTCCCCTGGGGCACCCTCACCGCCAACGCCGCCGGCAGCCTGCTGCTGGGTCTGGTGACCGGGGCCGTCGAGGCGGGGGCGGCGGGGCCGGGGGCCGCCGCGCTGCTCGGTACGGGGCTGTGCGGCGCGCTGACGACGTACTCGACCTTCTCCTACGAGACGCTGCGGCTGGCCGAACGCGGTCACGGGCGGGCGGCGCTGGCGAACGCTGCCGTCACGCCGCCGGTCGCCCTGGGTGCGGTGTGGGCGGGTCTGGAGCTGACGCGTTACCTGTCGGGCTGACGGGAGTTGGGCAGGGGGAGCCCGCCCGACCCCGCCTCCCGGAGGTGCCGCCCGTGCGCCCGTCCCGCCCCGCCCGCCGTGAACCCGCACGCGAGCCCACACGCCGCGAACCCACCCGCGAACCCACCCGCGGGCCCGCTCGTGCGGACGCCCGCACGAGCGTCCGCACGGCCGCCGGTGCGCTGCTGCTGGCCACCCTCAGCGGCTGCATGACGGTCGGCTCCTCCGGCGGCGAGGGGGAGGGCGACGGGCGGCAGCCGGCCGGGCACCGGGTCTCCAGGGACGCCGGCGACCCGCAGCCGGGCAGTGCGGTGGCCCCGCGCGGCGGAGGCGGGGAGCGGGGCGCGGAGTACGGGGGACAGGGCGGGCGGAAGGGCCGGGGCGGCGGCGAGGACGGGTCCTCGAAGCGGGCGTCCGGCCCGTCCTCCTCCCCCTCGCCGTCCTCCGCCGCCCCGTCGGCAGGCGCTCCGCGCCCGAAGAAGCCCTCCCCGTCGGCGAGTTCGGGCACCGGCGGGGGGCGGACGACCGCCCCGGCCACCCCCTCGCGCACGGCCGCGCCGCCGCCCGCGGATCCCACGACCCCGACCGCCGAGCCCACCCCGTCGCAGGGGAGCGGCGGGGGCGGCGGAGGCGCCGGCGGAGGTGACGGCGACGGCGGGGGCGGCGGTGCGGAGGACGGCCCCGGCGAGGGGGCGGACGCCGACGCGGTACGGAATGAACGGGGGGCCGTCCGTCGTTCACTCCTCGTACGACATCCACGGATCCGGCGGCCCGCAGGACTCAGGCGAACGTCTCGGCCCCGTGGACCGGTAGACTTCACCCCAGGCGGTCGCCACCGCCGTTCCTCCCGCCCCATCGGCAGCGCGGACAAGAGATTTGCGCTCGGGGAGGGGAGGTCGTATGGTGGCAGATCGTTTGCTCCCATTTGCCCGGCGCCGTGAATCAGTAGCGCGCCGTGTGGCGCGTTCCTCACCTGAGCCGTGGCTGACCGCATCGAGGCGGTCTTATGCGAAAACACGGAGTTGCGGGCGCGTGCCATGTGACTCCGAGAGGTTTGTTTCCGCATGTCTGTGACCACCCCCGACGTCGTCCTGCCCGAGGACGAGCCGACGACCACGTTCGCCGACCTCGGCCTGCCCGGCGAGATCGTCCGCAAGCTCGCGCACAACGGCGTCACCGTCCCGTTCCCGATCCAGGCCGCGACCATCCCGGACGCGCTGGAGGGCAAGGACGTCCTCGGCCGCGGCCGCACCGGCTCCGGCAAGACGCTCAGCTTCGGCCTGCCGCTGCTGGCCCGTCTGGCCGGCGGGCGCACCGAGCGCAAGCGCCCCCGCGGCGTCATCCTCACCCCCACCCGTGAGCTGGCCATGCAGGTCAGCGACGCGCTCCAGCCGTACGGCGACGTCCTCGGCCTGAAGCTGAAGGTCGTCTGCGGCGGCACCTCGATGGGCAACCAGATCTCCGCCCTGGAGCGCGGCGTCGACATCCTCGTCGCCACCCCGGGCCGGCTGCGCGACCTGATCAGCCGCGGCGCCTGCTCGCTGGACGACGTGGAGACCGCGATCCTGGACGAGGCCGACCAGATGGCCGACCTGGGCTTCCTGCCCGAGGTCACCGAGCTGCTCGACCTGGTGCCGGCCGGCGGCCAGCGGATGCTGTTCTCCGCCACGCTGGAGAACGAGATCGACACCCTGGTGCGCCGCTACCTCGTCGACCCCGTCCACCACGAGGTGGACGCCGCCCAGGGCGCGGTCACGACGATGAGCCACCACGTGCTGATCGTGAAGCCGCGCGACAAGGCGCCGGTCACCGCCGCCATCGCCGCGCGCAAGGGCCGCACCATCGTCTTCGTCCGCACCCAGCTCGGCGCCGACCGCGTGGCCGAGCAGCTGCGCGAGGCGGGCGTGCGGGCGGACGCGCTGCACGGCGGCATGACGCAGGGCCTGCGCACCCGGACGCTGGCCGACTTCAAGGACGGCCGCGTCAACGTGCTGGTCGCCACCGACGTCGCCGCGCGCGGCATCCACGTCGACGACATCGACCTGGTGCTCAACGTGGACCCGGCCGGTGACCACAAGGACTACCTGCACCGCTCCGGCCGCACCGCCCGCGCGGGCCGCTCCGGCACGGTCGTCTCGCTGGCGCTGCCGCACCAGCGGCGGCAGATCTTCCGGCTGATGGAGGACGCGGGCGTGGACGCCTCGCGCCACGTCATCGGCCGCGGCGACGCCTTCGACGAGGACGTGGTGGAGATCACCGGCGCCCGGTCGCTGACCGAGGTGCAGGCCGAGTCGGCGCTGAACGCCGCCAAGCAGGCCGAGCGCGAGGTGGCCGAGATCACCCGGCAGCTCGAGCGCGCGCAGCGCCGCGCCGCCGAGCTGCGTGAGGAGGCCGACAAGCTGTCGGCGCGCGCCGCCCGCGAGCGGGGCGACGACCCGGAGGCGGCCGTTGCCGCGGTCGCCGAGGCGACCGAGGCGGCGGTGGCCGAGTTCACCGCCGAGGCCGACGCGGCGGAGGCGAAGGCCGCGGCCGAGGCGCGCCGGGCGCGCGAGGAGCGGTCGTACGAGCGCCGCGACGAGCGGGGCAACTTCCGCCGCGACCGCGACCGCGACCGTGACGACCGCCGTCCGTACGGCCGTGACCGCGACCGCGACGACCGCCGTGACGACCGCGGCGACCGGCGCCCGTTCAACCGTGACCGGCGCGACGACCGCGGCGACCGCGGCGACCGTGACGAGCGCCGTCCGTTCAACCGCGACCGCCGTGACGACCGGGGCGGCTTCCGCCGCGACAGCGACCGGCGCGAGTTCGGCCACCGCGGCGGCGGCGACCGCCCGTTCAACCGGGACCGCGACGACCGCCGTCCCTTCAACCGCGACCGCGACCGTGACGACCGCCGCCCGTACGGCCGCCGTGACGACCACCGCGGCGGCGGCTACCAGGGCGGTGGGCACCAGGGCGGCGACCACCGCGGCGGCGGCCGCTCGTTCGACCGCCGTGCGGACAAGCCGCGCTGGAAGCGCAACGGCTGACGCCTGACGGCCGGAAGAACCCGGGGCCCGCTCCGAAGCACCGCTTCGGAGCGGGCTCCTTCCGGTCCTGGGCCCGGTTTCCCTTCCGGTTCCGCGCCCCTCGTCCGGGTGCGCCCGGCCGGCCGGGCGCGGATACGACGCGACGTGCCGTCACACTGTGCCAATGCCTTCGAAGCGCGGCGCCTCTCCGGGCTATGCTTCGGGGGCGGGCCGTTAGCTCAATTGGCAGAGCAGTGGACTTTTAATCCATTGGTTGTGGGTTCGAGTCCCACACGGCCTACTCACCGGGTCCGCCGCGGCGGACCCGGCAGGCGGGTTCGGCGCCCCGGCCGTTCGATCGGCCGGGGCGCCTCCCCTTTCCCCCGCCGCCTCCCGGGGGTTCCACGTCCTCCGTGGTGTTCGCGGTCATCGGGTTCGAAAGCTCCCTTGTGCCGGAAAAGCCGCTTCGGCGTAGCATGGGCTCGGAGCCGGGGCGCCGGTGGTGCGGCGGCTTCGGAGGCCGTCTCCGCCCAGGGAGCTGAACGATGATCCGTCCAGCAGACATCCGCGAGTGGCGCGGCCACGACGTCGTCGACGCGGCGGGGCACAAGGTCGGCCCGCTGGAGGCCGTGTACACCGACACGGCGACCGACGAACCCGCCATGGCCACCGTCCGGATCGGGCTGCCCACCCGCCAGCGCCTGGTGTTCGTGCCCCTGGACGAGGCGGTCGCCGGGCCGGACTACATCAGGGTCCGCTACGACAAGGCGCTGGTGAAGAAGGCTCCCTCCATCGGCACCGACGACGTGCTGCCGGCCGAGGAGGAGGAGCCGATCTTCAGGCACTACGGCATCGCCTACCGCCCGGGTTCCGCGGGCGAGCGGCGGCTGGCACGCGGCTGAACGGCCGGACGGCCGGACGATGGTGAAGACGGCGTGAAGGAGGCACGGACGATATGGCGCTCTTCCTCTTCCTGCTCCTCGTCGCGGCCGTTCTGGGGGTGCTCGGCGCGGTGGTGGAGGGACTGCTCTACCTGCTGTTCATCGGTGTCGCGGTCCTGGTGATCGCGGTCCTCGTCGCCTCCCTGCAGCGCTCCCGCCGACGCGCCGGCCGCTGAGACGGCCGCTGAGACGGCTGCTGGGACGGCTGCTGGGACGCCCGCGGGCTACAGGGCGTCGACCGCGCTCACCTTCCAGCCCTGGGGAGTGCGGGTGAGGGTCATGCGGACGCGGTTGAGGTCCAGCCGGGAGCCGCCGGAGACCTGAGTGCTCTCGGTGACCTGGTTGACGAAGAGCAGGACGACCACCCTGTCCGGCGAGGAGGAGACGACGGACGCCGCCGGGACGCCGCCCTCGGGCCCGGCGACCGTCGCCTTGACGATCCCCTTGTACTTCTCGGCCGTCGGCGCGACCACCTTGGCGGTGGTCCTCTCGTACTCGTCGCGGAAGGAGCCGGTGAGGTGCTTGCGGGCCGCCGCGAAGTCGCGGTCCAGGCGCTTGTGGTGGTACGAGAGGATCACCGGTGCCGCCTTGCGGGCCGCGGCCAGGGCTTCCGAGCGTGCCCGGTGGGTGAGTTCGGCCTCCCGGTGGCGCAGGCCGAGGACGGTGGAGGCGGCCAGGGCGGTCAGGACGAGGACTGCCAGGACTGCGAGGAGGCGCCCGCGGCGGGGGGCCGGCCCGGTCGCCGCGGTTGTCCTTCCGGTCCCGGGCTTCTCACCGGGGTCGCGGCGGCGCGCTTCCGCGCGGATCGGCCGGAGCACCCCCGGCCGGGTGCGCTCGGTGCGGTCCGCGCGCCCCGCACGCCCCGCGCGGTCCGTACGGTCCGCGCGCTCGGTGCGCCCCGTACGCTCCGCGTCCGCCCGGGCCCGCTCGGCGCGTCTGGCCGCGGCGCGGGTGGCGGCGGCGGTGACGGAGCGGTGCCGGAGAGTCGGTTTCGCCATGGTGGTCCTCCTCGCTGGTGCGGTGTGCGGCCGGCTCAGCCGACGAACTCGATGTCGGAGGTCAGCCACCGCCCGTTCTCGTGCACGAGGTCGAGCTGCAGGCGGTAGTTGCGCACCTGGCCCTCGGGGGCGGCGGTGTTGGTGACCCTGCTGTCGGCCACCACCAGGACGCGGGCGGAGCGCTCGTCGGCGCGGACGACACCGGCCTCCAGGACATGGCCCTTCGAGACCGACTTGTTCTCGGCCACCAGCTTCGTCAGCTCCTCGGTCTGCGCGGCGAACTGCTCCTTGAAGTCGCCGGTGGCGCCCTTCAGGACGTTCTCGCCGTCCCGCTCGTAGTGCCGGTAGTCGATCGAGGTGAAGTTGACGGTCATCTGCCGGGCCGCCGCCAGCACGTCGCGGTGGCGCCTGTCGTCCTGGTGCCGCTGGTAGAGCTGGAGGCCGAAGTGGGAGGCCAGGCCCGTCAGCAGGACGACGAGGGCGGTGAGCACCGTGAGCAGGAGCCTGCCGTGCCGCACGGTGAGGGAGTGCAGCGCCGCGCGGGCGGCGGACAGCCGGGCGGTCATGCCACGGGTCCTACGAGCAGCCATTGCCAGGAGTCCTTTCCGAACAGGCTCTGTGCCCCGCCGGTGGCGCCGATCCGGACCACCCGGCCGCCGGGCGCGGCGGCCAGGCCGGTCTCGGGGTCGTAGGGGGTGACGTACGGCGGGGCGCCGGACGGGGACGGGGACTGGGATTGGGACTGGGATTGGGACGTGGAGGGGGAGCCGGACGGGCGGGGCGCGTTCTGGGCGCCGCGCACCGACGTCTCGCCGCCGCGCGGGGCCGTGCAGCGGGCCGAGGTGTTCGCCGGGCGGTGGCCGGTGTCGGAGGGGTCGCGCCACCGGGTGCCCTCGTAGCCCTGGCGGCACGACGGCGGATGGTCGGCGTTGAGGACCATGCCGAAGTGGACGGTGCCGTCGCCGGGCACCACGGTGGAGCTGCCGGCGACCACGGCGGGGAAGGTGACGAGCGTCTGCTCGATGGCCGGGAGCCGGGCGACACCGATCTGGGCTCCGCTGATCAGGTTGCCGAGCAGCACCGGCAGGGCGGAGCGGTTGTCCTTCAGCAGCGAGTCCAGTTCGCGGGCGGCGGACGTACCGCTGCCCAGCAGCTTGCGGAAGTCGCCGTCACTGGCCTTGAGCTGGGCGGTGAGGTCGGCCAGGTCCCGGGAGAAGGACTTGATCGACGAGCCCTTGTCCGTCTGGGTCTTCAGGGCGGTGCGGGAGTCCTCGATCAGCTTCACCGTCTGCGGGAGGGCGTCGTCCGCCGCGCCGATCAGCTTGTCGCCCGAGTCCACCAGGCGGCTCAGGTGCGGGCCGGTGCCGGCGAAGGCGTCGCCCAGCTCGTGGACGGTCACCCGCAGGTCCCGCCGGTCGACGGAGGCGACCAGCCGGTCGAGGCTGAGGACCATGTCCGTCGTGGGCAGCGGCACCCGGGTGTCGTCGCGGGGGATCGTGCTGCCGTCGCGCAGGACCGGGCCGCCGCGGGTGCGGGGCTGGAGGTCCACGAACTGCTCGCCGATGGCGGAGCGGTTGGCCACCACGGCGAGGGTGTCGGCCGGGATGCGCGGGCCGTCCTCCATGCGCAGCTCCACCGAGACGCCCTCGGAGCCGGACAGCCGCAGTTCTCCCACACGGCCCACGGGGACGCCGCGGTAGGTGACCTCGGCGCCGCTGAAGATGCCGCCGGACTCGGCGAACTCGGCCCGCACGGTGTAGCCGCGGTCCAGGAGGCGGTCGGCCAGCCCGGCGTACTCGGCGCCGACGTAGGAGACGCCGACGGCGGTGATGGCGGCGAACGCGGCCAGCTGCGCCTTGGCGGTACGAGTGATCATCCCAGGATCCCCCTCGTCATCAGGTCCGCGAGCGCCCGGTCCACGCCGTCGGCGCGGTACGCGTCGGCGTGGAGCGGGGCGGGAGCGTGGTACGCGGCGGGGCTGCCCGTGCAGATTGGCGGGCACAGCGGGCCGCCGTCCCCGTCCGGATCCCCGTCCGGGTCCCCGACGGGGGGCTCGGGCAGCCCGGGGACGTCGGGGGCGTCCGGGGTGCCGGGGACCTCGGGGAGTCCGGGCACGTCCGGCAGTTCGGGTACGCCCGGCAGCTCCGGGGCGCCGGGCGGTTCGGGCGGGCGGGGGGTCCGCGGGTCGCCGGGGCCGTCGTCCAGGTTGCCGTAGAGGCTCCTGAGGTCGAGGTCGGCGGTGACCTCCAGGTTGACGTAGTCGCCCCGGATGGAGTCCACGACGTTGCGGGGGAAGGGATAGGTCGTCATCAGCTCCAGGGCGTTGGGCAGATCGTCGCCCGCCGCGTTCAACTGCTTGAGGATCGGCCGCAGATGGCGCAGGTTGGCCACCAGGTCGTCCTGCGAGGCGTTGATCACCCTGGTGCCGGCGGTGCCGAGCCTGGACAGGGCGCGCAGCATCTTCGTCAGGTCGCCGCGCTGGTCGGCCAGGACCTCCAGGGCGGGAGGGATGTCGTCCAGGGCCTTCCCGATCGTCTTCTCCTCCTTCCTCAGCCTCTTCGACAGCCGGTCGATGCCCTCGATCGCGCGGACGATCTCGTCGCGCTGGTCGTCGAGGCCGCCGACGAAGGTGTCCAGTTCCTCCAGCAGGGCCTTGATCCGGTCCTCACGGCCCTCCAGCGTGCTGTTCAGCTCCTTGGTGATCGTCTTGAGCTGGGCCACGCCGCCGCCGTTGAGCAGCGCCGACAGGGCGGACAGCACTTCCTCGATCTCCGGGTGGCGGTCGCTGCGGGACAGCGGGACGCGGTCGCCGTCGCCGAGCCTGCCCGCCGGCTCCACACCGGCCGGCGGCGCGGACAGGGAGACGTACTTCTCGCCGAGGATGCTGGTCTGGCGGAGTTCGGCGACGGCGTTGCCCGGCAGCTTCACCGAGTCGGAGATCCGCAGCCGCACCCGGGCCTTCCAGCCGTCGAGCTCCACCTTCTCGACCGCGCCCACCGTGACGTCGTTGACCTTGACCGAGGACTGCGGCACCAGGTCCATGACGTCCCGGAACTCGACGGTCACGCGGTACGCGTCGTCGCCCGTGGCGGCGCCGCCGGGCAGCGGTACGTCGTGCAGCCCGCCGAAGCCGCAGCCGGACAGCAGCAGCGATCCCGACAGGGCCCCCAGCAGGGCTGCCCCCGGCAGGGGATGGCGGTGTGCGGGATGGCGGTGTGCGGGACGTCGGGGCGCGGAGCCGTACGGGTGCGCGGTCATGCCCGGGCCTCCAGGATTCCGCCGAGCGTCCGGTCGATGCCGGGCGCCCCCGCCGCGGGGCCGTCGCCCGACGGCCCTGCCGAGCCGGGCAGTTCGGGAAGGGAGTCGAACAGCTCGCGGATGTCCGCGCAGTCCTTCCCCGCCCGGCCGTCCTCGCCGGCGGTCCTGAGCAGCGAGCACAGCAGGGAGGCGGGGTCCTGCGGGAAGTGCGGGTTGTTCCGGGTGTCGAGGGTGCCGGAGGCCGGGTTGTAGGCGAGGTCCAGGTTGGAGAGTCCGGCGGGGGCGACGTCGACGAACTCCTCCAGGGCGGCGCGCTGTTCGACCATGATGCGGGTGACCTTGCTCAGCCCCTTCACATTGGAGGTGATCGACTTCTCGTTGTCCCGGACGAAGGCGGACACGTCCGCCATCGCGGCCGCCAGGTGCCTGATGGCCTTCCCCAGGTCCTTGCGCTCGCCGGCGAGCTGGTCGGCGACGTCGGCCAGGCTGTCGTTGAAGGCCCGGACGCTGTCGTCGTCGTCCGCCAGCGCCGAGGTGAACACCTGGAGGCCGCGCACGGTGTCGAACAGGTCCCCGCGGCCGTCGGAGAGGGTGGTGACGGCCTCGGAGAGGTCCTCGACGGTCTGGTGGATCCTCTCCCCCTGGCCGTCCAGGGTGTCGGCGCTCACCCCCAGCAGCCGGGAGAGCGAGCCGTCCTCGTTGGCGCCCTCGGGGCCGAGCGCCTCGGCGGTGGTGTGCAGGCTCTCGTAGACGCGGTCCAGTTCGACGGGCACGGCCGTGCGCTCCTCGGGGATGACCGCGTCGTCCTCCAGCGCCGGGCCCTTGCGGTAGACCGGCAGGAGCTGGACGTAACGGTCGCTGACCACCGAGGAGTTGATGATCGCGGCCTTGGCGTCCGCCGGAATCCTGCGGTCGGCCGGCAGCTCCAGCCGGACGCGGACCCGGTCGCCCTGCGGGGTGATCTCGGTGACCTCGCCGACGCGTACGCCCAGGACGCGTACGTCGGAGCCGGGGTAGATGCCGACCGTGCGAGGGAAGTAGGCGGTGATCCGGAGGTCGTCCTGCCGGGGCCACAGCACGACGGCCGCTCCGGCCAGGACCGCCAGGGCCAGGACGAGCGCCAGGCGGCGCGCGGCCGGCCGGCGTGCGGCGGGGACCCGGCCCGCGAGGCGCCGCAGCGGAGCCGGGAGAGTACGCCGCGGGGTGAGCCGGGGCAGCCGGGGGATCCGGGCGAGCCGGGGGATTCCGGGGATCCGGGCGGGAGCGGGCCGCCTCATCGTCCACCTCCCGGCGGCACGTCCGCGGAAGGCCCGCCCCCGGGCGCCACGGGGCCGGGGGCGACCAGGTTCTGGACGTAGCTGTCGAACCAGGGGCCGTTGCCCAGGGTGTTGGTGAAGACGCGGGCGAAGGGAGCGAGCAGCTTGACGCTGCGGTCGAGGCTCTCCTGGTTGCGTTCCAGCATGGTGACCACCGTGTTGAGGTTCTTCAGGGCGGGGCCGAGCTGCGCGCGGTTGTCCCGGACCAGCCCGGAGAGCTGGATGCCGAGCGCCGAGGCGTTCCTCAGCAGCGCGTGGATGACCCTGCGCCGCTTGCTGATCTCCCGGAACAGCTTGTCGCCGTCCTTCACCAGGGTGGTGAAGTCCTCGGCGCGGTCCGCCAGCACGCCGCTGACACCACTGGCGTTCTTCAGCAGTTCGCGCAGTTCGGCGTCGCGGGACGCCACGGTCCTGGAGATCTTCGACAGGCCCTTGATGGACGCCCTGACCTCGGCCGGGGAGTCCTCGAAGGTGGCGGAGACGGTGTCCAGGGCGTCGGCCAGCCGCTCGGTGTCGACCTCCTCGGTGGTGGTGGTCAGATCGCTGAACGCCTCCACCACGTCGTAGGCCGGCACGGTGCGGTCCAGCGGGATCTCGCTCCCCGGCTCCAGCCTGCCGGGCCCGGCGGGCTCCAGCGCGAGGTACTTGGCGCCCAGGATCGTCTTGACGCGGATGGAGGCGCCGGTGCGGCCGCCCAGCTCCGGCCCGTCCTCGATCCGGAAGGAGACCTTGACGTGGTCGCCGTCGAGCTCGACGGCGTCGACCTTTCCGGCCTTGACGCCCGCGATGCGCACCTCGGCGCCCGGCCTGAGCCCGCCGGCCTCGGAGAAGGCCGCGCTGTACCGCTCGCCGCCGCCGATCAGCGGCAGGTCGTCCGCGTTGAACGCCGCGCCGACCAGCAGCGCGATCACGGTGAGGCCGACGGCCCCGACCGTCAGGGGGTTGCGTTCCCGGAAGGGGATCACGGCCGGCACCTCCCCTGCTCGGCGCGGAACCGGGGCGTGACCGCCTCCGCGGTCTCGGGCAGGACGATCCGGCCGTCGAAGTCGCACAGGTAGAAGTTGAACCAGGAGCCGTAGGTGGCGGTGGCGGTCAGCTTGTCGAGTTTGTTCGGCAGTCGCTTCAGGACGCCCTCCACGGTCTTCTCGTTGTCCTTGAGCGTGCCGGCGAGTTCGCCGAGCTCGGCGATGTCGGTGCGCAGCGGCGGGCGGCTCTCGTCGATCAGGCCGGTGGTGGCCGCGGTGAGGTCGTTGATGCCCGTCAGCGACTCCCCGATCGCCTTCCGGTCGCCGGACAGGCCCGAGACCACCCGCCGCAACTGGACGAGGAGGCCGGAGAAGCGGGTGCTGCGCTCGTCCAGCGTGTCCAGCACGGAGTTGAGGTTGTCGATCACCGAGCCGATCAGCTCGTCGCGGTCGGCGAGGGTGGTGGTGAGCGAGGCGGTGTGGGCCAGCAGGCTGCGCACCGTGCCGCCCTCGCCCTGGAAGGTCCTGATGATCTCGGTCGCGAGCTTGTTGACGTCCTCGGGGCTCAGCGCGGCGAACAGCGGCTTGAAGCCGTTGAGCAGCACGTTGAGGTCGAGTGCGGGCTGGGTCCGCTTCAGGGGGATGAGTCCGCCGGGAGGGAGCCGCCTGCCGTCGCCGGCGCCCTCGGTCAGCGCGATGTACCGCTGCCCGACGAGGTTGCGGTAGCGGATGACGGCGCGGGTGCTGGTGAGCAGCGGCCGGTCGCGGGAGACGGTGAAGACGACCTCGGCGAGGGTGCGCGTCCCCCTGCCGCCCCTGTCCCCCCTGCCGTTCTCGCCGTTCTCGCCGCCCCTGCTGTCCCCGGTGCTCTCCTGCCGGATCCTGATGGACTCCACCTCGCCGACCCGGACTCCGGCCACCCTGATGTCGTCGCCCTCCTCCAGGCTGGTGACGTCGCTGAACACCGCCCGGTAGGTGTCCTCGGGGGTGAAGGAGACGGTGACGATGGTCGCCGCCAGCACCGTGGTCGCCAGTACGGTCACCACCGTGAAGAGGCCGAACTTCACCAGCGGCGCCGTGACGCTCCTGGAGTTCACGCGACGCTCACCTCCGTTCCGCGGGCCATCGGGCCGAAGAGCAGGGTCGTGACGGCGGGCACCTCGTCGGCGGGCACGCCCATGACCGGGGCCACCAGAGCACCGAGCACCCGCTGCTCGGGTCCGGTGGCGGACACCCGGCCCGGTGTCCGGCCCGGGCCGGAGGAGGCCGCGCCCGCGTGGCGGGCGTCCGAGGTGCCGTCCTCGAACCGGCGCTGGGGGGCGGGGACGGGCGGGTCGGGCATGCCCGCGCAGTGCGGGCCGCGGCGGTCCTCGTAGCGGGGCTCCTCGCCGGGGCGGTAGCCGGGCCGGACGGGGGCGACCTCCAGCGTGATGTGCATCCGCCCGCCCTCGAACGCCTTCTCCAGCCGCTTGTCCTGCTCCACCAGGCCCTCCAGCAGGCACGGGTACTCGGGGGAGTAGCGGGCGAGCAGGGCCAGGGTCGGGCGGGAGACGCGGCCCAGGGTGACGATGCGGTCGCCGTTGTCGTCCAGGAAGGCGCGGCCGGTGCCGGCGGCGGTGGTCGTCCCGGTGAGGAACGACGCCAGGGTCCGGCGCTTCTCGACCAGCGTGCGGCTGGTGGTGAGGGCGTTGCGCAGCACCCTCATCAGGTCGGGCGCGGCGTCCCCGTAGATCTCGGCCACGTCGGCGAAGCGGGAGATGTCCTCCTGGAGGGAGGGCAGGTGCGGGTTGAGGCGGCGCAGGTAGCCCTCCAGGCGGACGAGGTTGTCGCCGATCTCCTCGCCGCGCCCCTCCAGGGCGGTGGCGAAGGCCGACAGGGTGGCGTTGAGCCGGCCGGGCTCGACGGTGCGCAGCAGCGGCAGCAGGTCGTCCATCAGCTGCTGGAGCTCGATGCCGACCCTGGTGCGGTCCTGGGTGATGACGTCTCCGGCGCGGATGGGACGCTCGGAGGGGTTCTCGGGGATGACGAGGTCGACGTACTTCTCGCCGAACAGCGTCTTGGGCAGCAGGCGCGCGTGGACGTCGGAGGGGATCAGGGAGGTGTGCTCCGGCTTGAGCGCGAGGTCGAGGGTCGCCTTCTCGCCGTCGGCCCGCACCTCGCGGACCTCGCCGACGATCAGTCCCCGCAGCTTGACGTCGGCGCGCTCGCGCAGCTGGTTGCCGAGGGCGTCGGCCTCCAGCGTGACGGCGACCACCGGCGTGAACGCCTGCCGGTACACCGCGACGGTCAGCGAGAGCAGCAGCGCGAGCACGGCGGTGAAGGCCAGGCCGTACAGCCGCAGCCGGGCGGCCGGTGTGGTGTTCGGCATCGGCTACCCCGCTATCCGCACGGTCGTGCTGGCGCCCCAGATCGCCAGGCTCAGGAAGAAGTCCAGGACGTTGATGGCGACGATGGAGGTGCGCACCCCGCGGCCGACGGCGATGCCCACGCCCGCCGGGCCGCCCGTGGCGTGGTAGCCGTAGTAGCAGTGGACGAGGATGACCACGACGGCGAAGACGATCACCTTGCCGAACGACCACAGCACGTCGACCGGCGGCAGGTACTGCTGGAAGTAGTGGTCGTAGGTGCCGGTGGACTGCCCGTGGTAGACGGTGGTGATGGTCCGGGCGGCGAGGTAGGAGGAGAGCAGCCCGATCACGTACAGCGGGATCACCGCGGCGAATCCGGCGATCATGCGGGTGGTGACGAGGAACGGCAGCGAGGGGACGCCCATCACCTCCAGCGCGTCGACCTCCTCGCTGATCCGCATGGCGCCGAGCTGGGCGGTGAAGCCGGCCCCGACGGTCGCGGACAGGGTCAGCCCGGCCACCAGCGGCGCGATCTCGCGGGTGTTGAAGTAGGCGGAGAGGAACGCCACGAAGTTGGAGGTGCCGAGCTGGTTGAGCGCGGCGTACCCCTGGAGGCCGACCTCTGTGCCGGTGAAGAAGGAGAGGAAGGCGATGACGCCGACGGTGCCGCCGACGACCGCCAGCGCGCCCCGGCCGAAGCTCACCTCGGCCAGCAGGCGCAGCACCTCCTTCTTGTGGCGGCGCAGGGTCCGCCCGGTCCAGGCCAGGGAGCGCCCGTAGAAGGCCACCTGGGTCCCCATCTCCTCCAGGGAGCGGGCGGGGGGACCGAGGAGACGTTTCGGCAGTCCCGCCGGCCCCGCCGGTCCCGACGGTGCGGGCCGCGCCGTGCGCGGCTGTTCCGGCGGCTGTCCGGAGGGCTGCCCGGGCGTCCGCTCCGACGGCAGTCTCGATGGCTGTGCCACTGGTCGTCTCCCTATCCCCGCTGCGGGACGATCTGGAAGTACGCCGCGGTCATCACGAAGTTGGTCACGAAGAGCAACATGAAGGTGATGACCACCGCCTGGTTGACCGCGTCGCCCACGCCCTTGGGCCCGCCCTTGGCGTTCAGGCCCTTGTGGGCGGCGACGATCGCGGCGATGGCCCCGAAGACCAGTGCCTTCAGCTCGGCCGCCCACAGGTCGGGGAGCTGGGCGAGGGTGGTGAAGGAGGCCAGATAGGCGCCGGGGGTGCCGTTCTGGAGGATCACGTTGAAGAAGTAGCCGCCGCAGACCCCGACCACCGAGACCAGCCCGTTGAGCAGGGCGGCGACCAGCATCGTCGCCAGCACCCGGGGCACCACCAGACGGTGGACCGGGTCGATGCCGAGGACCTCCATGGCGTCGATCTCCTCGCGGATCCTGCGGGATCCGAGGTCGGCGCAGATCGCGGTGCCGCCCGCCCCGGCGATGAGCAGCGCGGTGACGATCGGCGACGCCTCCCGCAGCACCGCGAGCACCGAGGCGGCCCCGGCGAAGGACTCGGCGCCCAACTGCCGCGTCAGGCTGCCGATCTGCAGCGCGATCACGGCTCCGAAGGGGATGGAGACCAGGGCGGCGGGCAGGATCGTGACACTGGCGACGAACCACGCCTGCTGGATGAACTCCCGCCACTGGAAGGGGCGCCGGGGCAGGGTGCGCAGGACGTCCAGGGCCAGGGCGAACAGGGCGCCCGAATGCCGCAGCCCCTGGGCGGGCGAGAAGCTCACGCTCCCTTCACCCCCTCCCGCGACCACACTTCCGCCTCGCGCTCCGCGATCGCCTCCCAGCGGGGCGGCCGGACGATGCCGGGGCTGGGCAGCAGCCGCGGGGACACGCCCTCGCCCGAGGCGCCCTTGCCGCCGCGCGGCCCGCGGTGCTCACCGGCGTCGAGCTCGGCCAGCTCCTGCTCGACCTGGGCCGCGTCCTTCTCCTCGGCCATGCCGATCGGGCCCTGCATCCGGCCGTGGAGGAACTGCTTGACCACCGGTTCGCCGCTGGCCAGCAGGGTGTCCCGGGGCCCGAACATCACCAGTTCGCGCCGGAACAGCAGCCCGATGTTGTCCGGCACCTGCCGGGCGGAGGCGATGTCGTGGGTGACGATCAGGAACGTCGCGCCGGTCTGCGCGTTCAGGTCCACGATGAGCTGGTTCAGGTAGGCCACGCGCACCGGGTCGAGGCCGGAGTCGGGCTCGTCGAACAGGATGATCTCCGGTTCCAGGACGAGCGCCCGGGCCAGGCCCGCCCGCTTGCGCATGCCGCCGGAGATCTCCCCGGGCAGCTTCTCCTCGGCGCCGATCAGGCCGACCATGTCCATCTTCTCCAGGACGGTCCGCCTGATCTCGCTCTCCGGCCTGCGGGTGTGCTCCCGCAGCGGGAAGGCGATGTTGTCGTACAGGCTCATCGAGCCGAACAGCGCGCCGTCCTGGAAGAGGACGCCGAACAGCTTGCGCACCTCGTACAGTTCGCGCTCGCGGAGCCGGGTGACGTCCCTGCCCTCGATCGTGATCGAGCCGCGGTCCGGCCGCAGCAGGCCGACGAGGGTCTTGAGGAAGACCGACTTGCCCGTGCCCGAGGGACCGAGCATCACCGAGATCTCACCGGCCGGAAGCGTCAGGGACACGTCCTGCCAGATGACCTGTCTGCCGAAGGACTTGGTCAGCCCTTCGACACGGATCTCGACACCCATCCGTTCCGCCCTCCAGCCGTGGAGCAGGTGCGTACACCCGCTCTACGGGGAGGGCCGGGGCGTCCGTCGCCGGAAGCGCGGAGTTTTTCGTTCCCCGCCCCGTGTGCCGGCCCGGTCAGGGGAGGGCGCCGACCGGGTCCCCGGCCGGATCCGCGGTGAGGCTCCCGGCCGCCTTCCCGGTCGCGCCCTCGACCGCGTCCCCGGCGTCTTTGGCGGTTCGGGACAGCTCGTCGGGGGCGACGGAGCCGCCGCCCGCCGCGTCCGGACCGCCGAGGCCGCCGCCGGGCAGGGACGGGGCCTCCGGCCGGGGAAGTGCGTCTGGCTCCAGCCGAGGAAGCCCGCCGGCCTCCGGCACGCCGGTCTCCTCCGGCACCCCTGGCAGCTCCGGCGGGCGCGGCGGTTCCGGGAGCACCGGCGCACCGCTCGCGGCGGGCTCCGGCCCCGCCGTACGGCCGCCCTCCGCTGCCCGGTCCGCCGTGTGCCGCGCCCCTTCGGGGGCGGGGCGGCCGGGGGCCGCGGGCCGGTCCGGCCCGCCGTCCGCCGCGGGCCGCTCGGCGGCCGGGGCGGCGCCGGCCCGGGGAGGGAGATGGTCCTGCGGTCGCTCCGAGGCGGGCAGCGCGAGGCCCAGGACGGCCACCACGGTCGCCGTGGACACCGCCCCCGCCGTCTGGAGACCTCCCGTGACGGGCGCCTTGCCCCGGCCGAGCAGCCACGCGGTGAGCGCCAGCGTCCCCGCGAGCGAGGCGCGCATCGTACGCCGGGCCCGGGCCAGCAGCGACTCCACCGTCCGGTAGCTCAGGCCCATCTTCCGGGCGACCTGCCCGACGTCCAGGTCCTCCGCCTTCAGCCACAGGGCCTCCGCCTGGCGCGGCGGCAGCTCCACGCTGCGCGTCGCCACCCAGGAGGCCTCCGCACGGTCGCACACCACGTCCTCGACCGGCGGCGCGCCGGGGGCGGCGAGCGTGGAGCGGCTGCCCACCTCGGCCTCGCGGCTGATCTGCCGGTGCCGGTCGACGCACAGCCGCACGGTCACCGTCGTCAGCCACGCGCCCAGGCGCTCGTCCTCCACCTGCGGGTTCTCCCAGGCCCTCAGCAGCGCCTCGTGGACCGCGTCCTCGGCGTCCTCCACGCTCGGGGAGCGCCGCCGGGCCACCCTCAGCAACTGCTCGCGGTGGCTCCACAGGAGCTGCCACCGCTCCTCCGGATCGCCGCCGGGACGCGCCGGCCGGCTGTCTCGCGCCATACGCTTCCTCCGCACCATCGGGACCGAACCGCCGGGAACACGGAACGTGCCTGCTGAGGAGGCCGACCGTCCTCCCAGCCGACATTACCGTCCGGTACTCGCGGTGGGGAGGGGGCTGCGTCCGCCGGATCGGACGCGGCGTTCGGCGCAGCCGGCCGGAAGGCCCGGACTCTCGGCGGCTCCCGCGGACTTCCACGGATAAGGATGGAGACCGACCATGAGCGGATCACCGGTCCAGGGACCCTCCCGGGAACCTGCCCGGGAACCGGCGGAGGCCGGAGCCGGAGCGGGGACGGGAGCGGGGGCGGAGCCGGGCGGGAGGCTGCTGCGGCGGCTGGGCACCGGCGACGCGGTGGTGATCGGCCTGGGGTCGATGATCGGCGCGGGCGTCTTCGCGGCCTTCGCCCCGGCGGCCCGGGCGGCCGGGGCCGGTCTGCTGCTCGGCCTGGCGCTGGCGGCGGTGGTCGCGTACTGCAACGCGGCCTCCTCGGCCCGGCTGGCCGCCCGCTACCCGGCCTCCGGCGGCACCTACGTCTACGGCCGCGAGCGGCTGGGCCCGTTCTGGGGCCATCTGGCCGGCTGGGGCTTCGTGGTCGGCAAGACCGCCTCGTGCGCGGCGATGGCCCTGACGGTGGGCCTGTACGTGTGGCCGGAACAGGCGCACGCGGTCGCGGTCGCGGCGGTGGTGGCACTGGTGGCGGTGAACTACGCGGGCGTTCAGAAGACCGCCTGGCTGACCCGCGCGATCGTGACGACCGTCCTGGCGGTGCTGGCCGCCGTCGTGGTCGCCTGCCTGACCTCCGGCGAGGCGGACGCCGCACGGCTGGCCTTCTGGTCCTCGCCGTCCGGGGCGGACACGTCCGGCGGCGTCTCGCCCGGCGGTGTGCTCCAGGCGGCGGGCCTGCTGTTCTTCGCCTTCGCCGGGTACGCGCGCATCGCCACCCTCGGCGAGGAGGTGCGCGATCCGGCCCGCACCATCCCCCGGGCGATCCCCCTGGCGCTGGGCATCACCCTGGTCGTCTACGCCGCCGTCGCGGTCGCGCTGCTCGGTGTGCTGGGCGGCGACGCGCTGGGCCGGGCGACCGCGCCGCTGGCCGACGCGGTGCGCGCGGCGGGCGTACCGGAGCTGGTCCCGGTCGTCACCGCCGGGGCGGCGGTGGCGGCGCTGGGCTCGCTGCTGGCCCTGATCCTCGGCGTTTCGCGCACCACCCTGGCGATGGCCCGCGACCGGCACCTGCCGTCCGCGCTGGCCGCCGTGCATCCGCGCTCCGGCGTGCCGCACCGCGCCGAGCTCGCCGTCGGCGCGGTGGTGGCGGTGGTGGCCGCCACGGCGGATCTGCGCGGCGCGATCGGCTTCTCCTCCTTCGGCGTCCTGGCCTACTACGCGGTCGCCAACGCCTCCGCCTGGACCCTCGGCCCCGGCGAGGGGCGCCCGCCGCGGATCGTGCCGGCGGTGGGGCTGACCGGGTGCGTGGTGCTGGCCTTCGCCCTGCCGCTCGCCTCGGTGCTCCTGGGCGCGGCGGTGCTGGCGGCCGGTGCCGCCTCGTACGGGGTGCGCCGCGCGGTCGCCGCCCGCCGGGCGTAGGTGCCCGGGCCCTGGTGCTCGGTGCCCCGGCGTCCGGCGTCGTCCGGCCGGACCTGATCGACTCGCCGGGACGCCGGGCATCGGGAAGATTGGAGGGGTGCACGGCGACGGGCGGCAGGACACGGGCGGGGGCAGGACCCGTGCCCGTGTCATCCCCGTCGTCGGCCGCCCGCCCTGGTTGCTGCCCCTGCTGCTGGTCCTGATGGGGCTGGCGGTCAATCTGCTGACCCCTCCCGAGGTGTTCCTGAGCGCGCCGTTCATCGCGGCGTGCCTGGTCGCCGCGGCCCTGTGGACGTTCGGCGGCACGGCGGCCATGGTGGCCGCCTCGACGGCCGTGGTCCTCGCCCTGCTGGTGCGGGCCGGACTGCCCCCGGCGGAGAGCACGGCGCGGCTGGTCACCAACACCACCGTCGGAGTGCTGGCCCTCGTCCTCAGCCGCGTGCTGCACCACAGCGACATCAGCGTGGCATCGGCCCACCGGGTCGCCGAGGCCGTCCAGCTCGCGGTGCTGCCCGTGCCGCCCGGCCGGGTCGGCGACCTCGGGATCGCCGTCCGCTACGAGGCCGCGCAGGCGCACGCCCGCATCGGCGGCGACCTGTACGGCGTGGAGCGGACGCCGTACGGGCTGCGGCTGCTGGTGGGCGACGTGCGCGGCAAGGGGACGGGCGCCGTCGGCACGGCCACCGTCGTGCTCGGCGCCTTCCGGGAGGCGGCCGAGACCGAGGAGGACCTGGCGGCGGTCGCCGACCGCATCGAGCACGCCCTGATCCGGGAGGCCGGGCAGCGCGAGACGGGGGCGGGCCGGTCGGAGGAGTTCGTCACGGCCGTGCTCGCCGAGATCCCGGCCGGGGAAGCGGGGAGCCTGCGGATCGTCAACCGGGGCCATCCGCCGCCGGTGCTGCTGACCGGGGAGGGGGAGGTGCGGCTGCTGGAGCCGGACACGGAGGCGTACGCGCTGCCGCTGGGGCTGGGGGACCTGGCGGGGGCTTCCGGGAGCGGGCGGACCGGACCGGTGCCCTTCCCGCCCGGCTCCCTGCTGCTGCTCCACACCGACGGCCTGACGGAGGCGCGGAACGCGGCGGACGCCTTCTACGACCCGGTGGAGGGGCTGCGCGGCCGGCACTTCCCCGGGCCGGCCCCCCTGCTCGACCACCTCCTCGCGGACGTCGACGCGCACACCCGCGGGCACCGGTCCGACGACATGGCGCTGCTGGCGGTCATGCGCGACCCCGGGCCCCCGGAGCCTCCGGCCGGCGGTGACCGTCCGTAGCCGCCATGCGCCCCTCCGCATAACATCTGAGGCAACGTCAGATGGTGTGGCGTGCGTCTCATGCGCCGATCCGGCGGTCGACTCGCCCGAATTGGCCCGTCAATGCCCCGATAGTCCTCCGTCAAGAAAGCCCCATATCCAAAGAGGGGACTTGGAATCCGGAGCGCACCTCTATTAACGTTCGATAACGCAGCGCGGTCGTCACTGTCGCCGAAGAGGGCGGCACCGTGCGCCGTCGCCGAATCCCGTACGCGCGGCCCCGCCAACAGCGAGGACGCGCGCAGGGAACCGGGGAACCACCAATTGGGGTGAATCGGGGCCATGCGGCATGCCCGTATGGATCCGTAGGAGACCTTCCTGCTCCGAACCCGTCAGCTAACCCGGTAGGCGAGAAGGAAGGAAAGGAGAGCGCCCCAGTGGCGTCCAGCAGCCCGGCCCCCGAGGTCTCGTACGACCCGCACACCGCCGCTTTCACCCCTTTCGGCCCGGAAAGCGACGGCGACCGGCCGGTGTGGAACCCGACCGAGGAATCCGTCCGTCCGGTCCGCGGCCGGCACCGCGTCGCCAAGCAGCGCAACGGCATGGCCCGCAGCGGAGCGGTCCTCGGCGTCGGCGTGATCGCCGCCGTCGGCGCGGGCGGCATAGCCACCGCCAAGGACAAGTCCCCGGTCGCCATCTCCCTGCCGGACGTGGACCTCGGCGCCGTGGCCGAGGGCCTCCCCGTCGTCGGCGGCATGGTCTCCGGCGGCGACGACAACGGCCCCGCCCCGCAGGGGGAGGCCACCAGCCCCTTCGGCGGCACCGTCACCCAGGCCGGCCTGGACACCTCCGACGCCACCACGACCGTCGTGACGGCGGACGCCGGCGAGGCGCTGCGGGCGCGCATCCTCCAGCAGGCCGACCAGCAGCAGACCGGCGCCGCCCAGGCCGCGCTCGAGAAGGCCGCCGCCCAGGCGGCGGACGAGGCGGCCGACGAGGCCGCGGAACAGGCCGCCGCGGAGGAGGCCGAGCGCAAGCGCAAGGCCGCCGAGGAGGCGGCGCGCAAGGCCGAGGCCGAGCGCCTGGCCAAGCTCGCGGCCAGCTACACCCTCCCCCTCGCCTCGTACCAGCTCACCTCCACCTACGGCCAGTCCGGCTCGATGTGGGCCAACAACCACACCGGCCTGGACTTCGCGGCCCCCACCGGCACCCCGGTCAAGGCGGTGCACAGCGGCGAGATCGTCGAGGCGGGCTGGGCGGGCTCCTACGGCTACCGCATCATCCTCAAGCTCGACGACGGCACGGAGATCTGGTACTGCCACCTGTCCTCCATGACCGTCACCACCGGCAAGGTGACCACCGGCGACGTCATCGGCCGCGTCGGCTCCACCGGCAACTCCACCGGAGCGCACCTCCACCTGGAGGTCCGTCCCGGCGGCGGCGACCCGATCGACCCGCTGACCTGGCTGCGGAGCAAGGGCCAGTCCATCTGACGGCGGTCCGGCCGACGGCCCGCGGGCCCCGCCCGCGCTCTCGCACGCCGGCTCCCACACCCCGGCGGCCCTGGTGGCTCATCCCCCCCCGACACCAGGGCTGCCGGCCTTCCCCGCCCGCACGCGCCCACCGCGCCTGCGGCGCCCGCCACGCCTGTCACGCCTGCCGTGCCGCCGCAGCCCGCTCCGCCGGCTCCCCGGGGCGCTCGGTGGAGAACAGCAGCCGGTAGCGCGCCACGTCGTTGCTCACCATCCCGGGGAAGTTCCGCACCCGGTCCCACAGCGGGGACGGCGAGCCGATGCCCCTGCCCGGCGCCTCCAGCGCGTCGATGTGCGCCTGCTCGCTCTCCCACTCCGCATAGTTGACCACGCGCGTGCCGTCCGTGCTCAGATGGAAGTGGGCCGAGATGCCGCCGGGCGGCAGGCCCCCGCCGGCGCCGTCGTCCTCGATCGCCGCGGCCACGGTGTCCACCCATGCCCGCTGCCGCGCCTCGTCCGGCCCCTCGAACCCGACCTCCACGACCACCACGCACCCCGGCTCGGGCCGCTTTCCGTCCCGCCCCCGTCCGTCCCGCTCCTGCGGCAGGCTGCGGTAGCGCCGGGTGCGCGTCAGCCGCAGCCGCTCGATCCCCGGCACCGCGTCGTCGATCTCGTCGTTGCGCTCCTGCCGGTGGGTGCGCACGAACTCCTCGTACGCCTCCTCGCCCGTCCACTGGGAGTAGTGCAGCAGCGTCCGGCCGTCGGCCCCCGCGTAGACGCTGTACGACAGCATGCCCGGCGTCGGCCACTCCCGCTTCCCCCAGGTGGCTGCGATGGCGTCCGCGGCGGCCCGCTGCCGCTCGGGCGTGCCGACGTCCCAGACGCTGATGAGGACGGTTCGGGCCTCGGGGCGGGTGGGGTCGGGATATACGGGTGTCATGGACATGGGTGCCTCCTCGTCGGTCACAGGGCGTGCCCTCGTGTCACGTAACCACCCTCACAGTTGAAGTCGCCTTCAAGTCAAGGCGTATGGGGATCGTCCGCGGCGGCCCGGTAGCGGTCGGCGAGGGTGCGCAGCAGGTCGCGCAGCTCGGGCGGGTCGAGCACGGTGAACGGCAGGTCCAGGGTGCCCAGGAACGCGGCGAGGTTGTGGAGGGAGTCGCCCCCGGTCTCCAGCACGCACCCGCCCCCGCCGTCGTCGGTCAGCAGCCCGGCCGTCGGCACGATCCGCTCGCCCGCCTCCGCCGGGGACGCGTGCAGCCGTACGCGGGCCTGGTGCCGCCACGCCGCCGAGCCCGTCCCGCGCAGCACATGCTCGACGGCGCCGCCGCCCGGCGGCTCCCGGGGCGTGAAGCGGGGACCGTTCGGGGTGCGGAGGCGGACGCGGTCGGCGCGGAAACTGCGCCAGTCGCCGCGGCCGTCGTCCCAGGCCAGCAGATACCAGCGGCGCCCGGTGTGGACCAGGCGGTGCGGCTCGACGGTGCGCACGCTCTGCGTTCCGTCGTGGGCGAGGTAGTCGAAGCGCAGCCGCTCCCGGTCGCGTACGGCGGCGGCGATCGCGGTCAGCACCCCGGGGTCCACGGTCGGCCCGTGCCGGCCGCCCACCGAGACCGTGGCGGCGCGCAGCGCGTCGAGCCGGTGGCGCAGCCGGGAGGGCAGGAGCTGCCGCAGCTTGGTGAGGGCGCGCAGCGAGGCCTCCTCGATGCCGGTCACCGAGCCGGCCGCGGCGGCGTGCAGACCGACGGCCACGGCGACGGCCTCCTCGTCGTCCAGCAGCAGCGGCGGCAGCGCCGCACCGGCGCCGAGCCGGTAGCCGCCGGCCGTACCGGTGGTGGAGTGGATCCGGTAGCCGAGGGCGCGCAGCCGGCCGATGTCGTTGCGGACGGTCCGGGGCGTCACCGAGAGCCGTTCGGCCAGCTCGGCGCCGGACCAGTCGGGACGGGACTGGAGCAGCGAGAGCAGGCGGAGCAGCCGTGCGGAGGTCTCCAGCATTCCCTCATTCTGCCGTCCACTTGAGGAAAGAAGTGTTCCTCAAGCCTTCCTAACGTCGTCCCCATGAAGCAGCAGACCACCGAGAACCCCGCAAGCGCCGGGAGCACCGCACCCGCCGGGGCGACCGTGCCCGGCGCCCCCGCCGCCGTCCACCCGTTCCGCATCGAGGTCCCCGACGCCGAGCTGGCGGACCTGAGGGAGCGACTGGCCCGTACGCGCTGGCCCGCCGAGTCGCCCGAGCCCGGCTGGGGCAGGGGAGTGCCCCTGGCGTACCTGAGGGAACTGGCCGAGTACTGGCGCACCGCCTACGACTGGCGCGCACAGGAGGCCCGGCTGAACGCCGTCCCGCAGTTCACCACCACCGTCGACGGGCAGACCCTCCACTTCCTCCACCGGCGCTCGCCCGAACCGGGCGCCCTGCCGCTGCTGCTGTGCCACGGCTGGCCCGGATCGCCGGTGGACTTCCTCCTGGTCGCCGACGCCCTGGCCGACCCCCGTGCCCACGGCGGCGACCCGGCGGACGCCTTCCACGTGATCGCCCCGTCCACCCCCGGCTTCGGCTTCTCCACCCCCGTCGCCGGGCCGGGCTGGGGCGTGATGCGCACGGCCGCCGCCTTCGCCGAGCTGATGCGGCGCCTCGGCCACGACCGCTACGGCGTCCACGGCTTCGATGTCGGCGGCGGCATCGCGGGCACCCTGCGGCGGACGGTTCCCGGGCACGTCGCCGGCCTGCACCTCGCCATGGCGGGCACGGACGACATGGTGCCGGTGCTCTCGGCGGCGGGGACGGTGGGCGTGCGGCCCGGACCCGCCTTCGCGGAGGACGGGATGGGCTCGTACCGGATCCAGTCCACCCGCCCGCAGACCCTGGGCTACGGCCTCACCGACTCGCCGGTCGCCCAACTGGCCTGGATCACGGAGAAGTTCCACGAGTGGACCGACCCGGCCGCCGAACTTCCCGAGGACGCCGTCGACCGCGACCTGCTCCTGACGAAGGTGACGCTGTACTGGCTCGGCCGCCTGGGCGCCTCCACGGCCCACTTCACCTACGAGACGCGCCGCGAGCTGGAGCACCTCGCCCGGAACCGCCCGGCGGGCGGGCCGGGCACCGGTGTCCCCGCCGACGTCCCCGCCGACGTACCCATCGGCGTCGCGGAGTTCGCCTCCTCGGGCACCGGCCTCCGCCCCCTGGCCGACCCCGACGGCGCCGCCGCCCACTGGAGCCGCTTCGCCGGGGGCGGCCACTTCCCCGCCCTGGAGCGGCCCGGCCTCCTCACCGGCGATCTGCGCGCCTTTTTCCGCCCGCTGCGCTGACGTTCGAACGGGTGGCTAGCCTCGACCCCGACGGACGCGGCGGGGATGCGGGGGCGGGATCGGCGATGGGTGCGAGGACGGACGGCACGGCCGAGGCGACGGAGGCGGGCTCCTCCCCGCGTTTCACCAGGGCGGTCTGGTGGTTCGTGTTCCACACGGCGTGCGCCACCGCCGCTGTGGCCCTGGCCTACCTCGCCCCGGCAGCGCCGCTGAACCGGTGGCTGCGGGGCCCGGCGACCCTGACCGCCTGCCTCCTGATCCCGCTGGCGGCCCTGCTGGTGCCCGTGCTCGAACCGCGCTCCGTCCCGTGGAACCGGCGCAAGGCCGCCTGGCAGCTCGCCTTCCCCGTCCTCACCGGCGCCGTGCTGGGCGTCACCGCCGGGCAGGCCGGGCACGACGACGGGCTGCGGGAGCGGGGGCGGTGGACGCAGGCCGTGGTCGTGGAGAAGAGGAACGGGAAGACCGACCGGTGCGTCCTGCGCGACCTCTCCGGCCGGGAGATCTCCCCCTACCTGACACAGGGCGACGGCTGCGAAAGGCATGTGGCGGAGGGCGACGTCCTGCGCGTGCGCCACGACCCCGAGGGCGCGGCCGATCCCACCACGGACGAGGACGCCCCGTCGTACGACGGCGTCCTGGTGGGGGCCGCGCTGGTGCACGTGCTGATGGGCACTTGGGGCAGCGCGCGCATGCCGCGCCTGAACCCGGCGGAACCGGCGAACCCGGGGACCGGCGGCCGGTCCGCCCGCACCGGCCGCCGGCCGTGAACGGCCGACCGTTCACGGCCGGACTCGAACGGTCACCGGATCAGGCCGGCAGCCGCTCCTCGATCGCGGCGACGACCTCCGGCGCCTCCGGCTCGGTGCGCGGGCGGAACCGGGCGGCGGGGGTGCCGTCAGCCGCGATGAGGAACTTCTCGAAGTTCCACTGCACGTCCCCGGCCTGCCCCCCGGCGTCGGCCAGCTTCGTCAGCTCGGCGTAGAGCGGGTGCCTGCCGTCCCCGTTGACGTCGGTCTTCTCCAGCATCGGGAAGGTGACGCCGTAGGTGGCCGAGCAGAACGTCCCGATCTCCTCGGCGGTGCCGGGCTCCTGGCCCATGAACTGGTTGCACGGCACGCCGACCACGGTGAACCCGCGGTCGGCGTACTTCTTCTGCAGCCGCTCCAGGCCCTCGTACTGCGGGGTCAGCCCGCACTTGGACGCGACATTGACGACCAGCAGCACCTTGCCCCGGTGCTCGCCGAGGGTGGTGGGCTCGCCGGCCAGGGTGCGCAGGGGGATGTCGTAGAGGCTCATGCGCCCTGTCTAGCAGAGTTCGCGCCCGCGCCCGCCGTGAGCCTTGACACCCTCCAGGAACGTTTCCCACGCCCCCGCCGGAAACCTCAGCACGGGCCCGTCCGCCCCCTTGCCGTCCCGCACGGCCACGCTCCCCGGCCCGTACGCCGCCTCCAGGCACGTCGAGCACGGTCCACAGGTGCGGAGGCTCGTCGCGGGCGAGAACCGCCCGTCGCCTCACTGGCACCGACCAGTACACGCAGTCTTGCCGTTCTTGGCGGGTCGGCGACCGGCTCATCGCCGACCTTCTCCGCTGGCAGGCGGAGCAGGGGCGGGACCCGGACGACTTCCGCGACCACGCCCGGATGAGCTACGAGGCAGAGGCGGGTGTCGCGCAGTTACCCGAGCCCCGCTCCGGCTGCGGCGACGCCTTGCCCGCCGGCACGATGGCTGTATGCCTGCTCCTTCCTCTCCGAGTGTCTCGGCCCGGATGAGCCGCCAAGCCAACCGCGACACGAGCCCGGAGGTAGCGGTTCGCCGCCTGCTGTACGCCGCCGGATATCGCTACCGGCTGCACCGGAAGGTTCCGGGTATGCCACGCCGGACCATCGACATCGCTTTCCCCGGTACCAAGGTGGCGGTCTTCCTGGACGGCTGTTTCTGGCACGGGTGTCCCGAGCACGCCACCCAACCCAAGGCGAACAAGGAGTGGTGGCGTCAGAAGCTCGATCGGAACATCAGCCGCGACCTGGAGACAACGGAACGGCTCTCGGAAGAAGGGTGGGTGGTGCTGCGTTTCTGGGAGCACGAGTCCCCTGACGCAGTGGCCGGTCGGGTTGCCCAGGTGGTGACGGAGCGCCGAGTACGTTCCCGAACGATGTCCGGTGTCCGCGATCTTTGACCGATCCCACGCGTGTGCTGCTTCTTCCGGCTACGGTCGTTGCCGGCCGGACAGGAGCGCACACGGGGGGACGTTCACTTGACCTCAGCTCGCCTGACGTCGCTGGAGATCTGCGCGGGAGCCGGGGGGCTGACGATGGGGCTCGACGCCGCCGGATTCGATCCGGTCGCCCTGGTCGAGAAGAACCAGTACGCATGCGACACCCTGAGGACCAACCGCCTCGGTTGGCGAGTCCTGGAGATGGACCTGCGGGACTTCGTCGCACAGGAGCATCCGTACACCTACGACGTCGATCTGCTGGCGGCCGGGCTTCCACGGGTCAAGTCCCCGGCTGCGGTCAGACGCGCCGAGGACCTCTACGAGAGGGAGTTGCTGGAGGCGGCCGTATGGCTGGTCGCCGAGGTACGGCCGCGTGCGGTGTTGATCGAGAACGTTCCCGCCCTGGTGAGCGACGATGCGTTCACCGACATTCGCGAGTTCGTCCGGCTCGAACTGGAGCACCTCGGATACGCGCTGCACTGGCGGACGATCAACGCCCGCGACTTCGGGATCGCTCAGGATCGGAAGATGGGCCTGCTGGTCGCGCTCCAGCCCGAGTCGGCAGGGCGCTTCCGGTGGCCGGAGCCACTGCGCACGCCCCCTCCGACAGTAGGGGCCGTGTTGTGGAAGTCCATGGCGGCACGTGGGTGGCCCGGAGCTGCGGCCTGGGCGGCTCGGGCCGATCGTCCCGCCCCCGCGATCGTCGGCGGCTCGGAGCGCCGAGGTGGTGCCGATCTCGGCCCCACCGGCACCAAGAAGGCATGGGCACGCATGGGGGTCAACGGCGGAGGTATCGGGGACGAGGTCCCCGGCGCCGATTACCAGTGGGATCCGAACGGGGACGTGAGGAACCTGCCGAAGCTCACCGTCGAGCAAGTCGCGCTCCTCCAGGGCTTTCCACCTCACTGGAGGCTGCAGGGTGGCAAGACCGCCCGATACAGGCAGCTCGGGCACGCGACGCCACCTCCGGTGGCCCGTGCCCTGGGAGAGCGAATGGCGACGGCCCTGCGGCCGCACGGAGGAGACCTCTCATGAGCCGATGTACGTGTGGGACCGCTGTGGGGGGTGGCCCTGAGCAGCAGCTATTCTGTCCGACCGACATCGGCAACCCTCTGGCGGGTAATGCGGGGCGACTGTGTCCGAAACGCCCCGATCGTCACTCTCGCCGCCTTCGAAAGCCAGGAGATCACGTGCCAGCCCACCGAATCGTGGATCTGTTCGCAGGGCCGGGAGGGCTGGATGTCGCAGCACGCTGGTTGGGGGTGCCGGTGACGGGAGTCGAGCTGGATCCGAACGCTTGCGCCACCAGAGAAGCAGCCGGGCTGGCCACCAAGCAGGGCGATGTGTGCGATTTTGACCCCTCGCACTTTCCTGATGCCACCGTTCTGGCGGGCGGGCCGCCCTGTCAGACCTACACCGTCGCCGGTAACGGAGACGGGCGTCGAGCTTTTCGCCGAATTCCCGGATTCGATAAGATCATGGCCAGTGGCGGCGTTGAGAATCTCACTGCAGAACTTTCCAGGGTGGCGGCAGACCGGCGAACCTTGCTAGTCCTCGAGCCCTTGCGGTGGGCTTTGGCTGCGCTGGAGAGCGGGCAGCCTTATGAGGCGATCGTGTTGGAACAAGTGCAGACCGTCCTGCCTGTCTGGAAGGCAGTGGGAGCCGTCTTGCGCGAAAAGGGCTACTCTGTTGATTGCGGAATTCTGCGTTCTGAACAGTTCGGTGTGCCGCAAACACGACGCCGTGCTGTCCTGATCGCTCGTCTTGATGGTCCAGCGCGCCTGCCGGAGGCGACTCACCGATGGTATCGAAAGGGTGTCGGTAGAGAGGAAGGGGACCGGAGTCTGCGTCCATGGGTGTCCATGGGGGACGTGCTTGAGCGGCCGAAACCGTTCGAGGTCATCTCCAACTATGGCTCCGGTGGAGATCCCAAGGCTCGTGGTCGCCGTACGCACGATCAGCCGGCCTTCACGGTCACCGGAAAAATCAGCCGTAATCGGGTGATTGCGCCCGGATGTCCTGATTCGCGGTTCTCCCACTCCGAGGCGGGGCAACTGCAAAGTTTCCCATCGGGTTACCAATGGCGCGGCAGCGACATCGCCCAACAGATTGGCAACGCAGTCCCGCCTGTACTCGCAGTCCATATTCTTTCTGCTGCTCTTGGGATGAAGAAGGAGGTTTTGGACGGGGCGCTCAAGAAGGCTGCTCTGCAAGGCGCGACAATAATTTGCTCGGAAGGAACCTCTTCGGAGTCTGCGAGTGAAACCCAGGTTCCTGTCAGAGATCCTATGGCGGAAGTGGCCTACTCGGCTGGCTGATTTGCTTCGTGTGTCGGCTGTTTTCTGTGGATGGCTGAGTGCGCGTCGGTAATCTATTCAAATAGATCTTTTTCGCTCCCTCGGGATTCCTTGCCGCGCACCGGAGCACCCATGAAGAGCTTCTCGAACTGCTCGGCCAGTGTGTTCACCGAGTCGCGCGGGATCTCGCCGTCGTCAGGGCCGTCCGGCAGGGAGTCCCGCGAGACCGGCGGAGCCATGTCCCCCTCGCTGATCCAGTGGCGCAGAGCCTCCGTATCCGGACCGTCGTCCGGGGCCAGTACGTCGTACATCAGCGTGCTGCCGGCGGTGTTGATGGCGGTGGCCAGTGCGTTGACCTCGCGGCCTGTAGTGACGGCGCCCTGCTCGATGAGTCGGGTCACCGCTCGGGCGGTGGGCCGATGGTCGATGACGTCGAGTCGCAGCACCGTGTTGAGAACATCCTGGTTGCGACATGCGGTGACGACAGGCCGGTAGTCCTCGCCGTCCCGGAACAGCTCGGCCGCCCACCACAGACGCGCGAACGACTGCTTGTAGTGCGGACCGCAGAAGCGGTCGGCCGTGACCGCCGCTTTTCTGTCGCCTCTGCTCCGCGGAAGGTGACGCCAGACCACGTAATCGGGAGCGACCACCAGTGCGACGAAGTTCCACAGGGCGGTTTCCGCGGCCTCCGCACGTGTCAGCCGGAGTGTGGCGTGCAGTCGCGGAGCGAGCCAGGCGTCGGCATGGGTGCGGTCATCTGCGTGCAGGCGCATCGCATCCTCGAGAAGTTCCCGCAGGGAGCGGGTGCTCCACCGTGAGCCGGGCTTGTCGACGGGCTCGGAAGCACGGGACAGAGCCACCAGAGGTGGGTCCTCCTGGCCGGTGAGCACACCTCGGGTGAGATTCTTGGTCGCCAGGGCATCGCGGAGAAGACCAAGGCGCTCGGGAAGGTCGTCGATGTCACGGGTCATCAGGAAGTCCCCTCGTCGGATCGGTCGAGTACACGAATGGCGGTGCCCAGGTTCCTGGCGACTCTCGCCCTACGGGAAGCCGCGTACTGGATGCGGGACTGAAGCTCGCTCCATCCGACGCTTTCCGCGCGCCGCGAGTGGATCTCCCACAGGGCGTCAGCCGCGGACACATCGGGCAATACATCGGGCAGCATGGTGCGCAGCACCGAGTCCCGCCAACCGGAGGGCCACTGGGGTGTGCCGTCCTCGTCCGTCTCCAGATCGCTCACCGCAGCATGGAACATCGCTGTCCAGGTATCGGTGGCGATCTGCGCGGCGAGCACATCGCGTACGGCCCTCTCCAACGAACTGCCTTTGGAGTCGAGGAGTTCGACGACGCCCTCGAATCCGGTGTTGAGGTGCACGGTGGGCATCTCGCCTGAGGTCTCCACCAGCCAGGGCGCGTCCTTGAACGGGCGGAGCCAGTCCTCCTCGCCATCGCGGAAATCGGTCTCGTTGAACCTGATCTCCCGCTGGCGCACGGGAGTACGAGCAACCAGGTCGACGATCCAGTCGCCCTCGGAACTCCCGATGACACGGCCGGCCACGCCATCCACTGTGGCGACAACGTTCACCGACAACTCCGCCCTGTTGCGGTAGGAGTCGCGGACCAGTGTGATGCTGCCGACCCAACTACCGCCGGACGAACGACGCAGGTGCCTCACGGTACGGGCATTGGTGGCGCCTTCGGTGAGGACGGCGACGCAGGTGGCGTCCTCCCACCGGCTCGAGCCCAGCTCGGTGTCCGGGAGTTCGGCCCGCAGTTCCAGACGGGCCTCGTCCCAGGCTCGTCGCTCGGCCTGATGGACGGCGACTACCCGCTCCTGCTGAGAGATCATCTCCAGCGGCAGTTCCCGCCCGTCCAGCTTGGCAGCTGTGACCTTGAACGTCACCTCGCCGACGAGAGTCGCGTACGGCACCAGGGCCTTCATGCCGTCTCCCCCCTTGCCTTCTGAAGATCGATGATCAGGCGTGCCATGCCGGCGGCCACGGGGTGGCTCCCGATGTCGGTGACGCCGCTGAACGAGGCGGTGCGTACGCCGGGCTCGAAGCGAAGGTGTCCGTTCTCCACGCGGCAGTTCTCTCCGGCGATCAGCTCGGACCACCGCACGGTGGGCTTGCCACCGGAGCGGACGTCGAATTTCGCCACTGGGGTCATCAGCCATGGATCTTCACGCCGGGGCAGTTTCACCTCGACCTGAACCCGCCAGGCACCGGACGCGGTCAGCTCACCGTCGACATTGCGGACCGTCGGATGGCCGTCCGCGCGCCTACTGGGACTACCGCCTCCGTCGAGCCTCAGCAGTTCGCGCAGTACGGCCGGGCCGCCTCGGGACTTCTCCTCCCGTCGGGCCACCAACTGCCTGACAGCAATGTTCATATCGCGACGGAAGTCGAGGATTCGTTGGCGTGCCCCACGCGCGTATCGGGAGGCCAGCTCTTCCGTTTTGGTCCAGTCGTTGTGCTCAGGAGGCTCGGAGGCACGCAGGAAAGCCTCCGCAAGGTCGGCGCCGTCCGTGACGCTGCCCGTGGCACGGCCTGCGAGCAGGACGGCCTGAAAGGGGTTGGTCCCCAGCGGCAGATCCGGAACACGGCGGGCGCTGATGGTCATGCGGCTGCCGCGCATGCACACCAGATGATTGGGCTTGCCGTCCTTGTCGTCGGCGGGGGTCACCAGCAGCACAGCGCGGTGTGTTGTCGCGGCGCCTTTCTCTCCCCGCAGGGGTGGCACGGTGAGTGGCACGTGGGTGAGGGCGACCTGGTCGAGGCCGGCGAGTCGGTCGACAGTCCTGCCGTCCAGGTACGCCTTCAGAGCACGTGAGCGTGCGGGTTCGTAGGTGTGAGGGTCGACCCGTTCTTCCTTGATCAACACCTGTCCGTTGCGAAGGGTGGTGACCGAGGCATCCAGGAGGGCGGCGGAGGAGTCGCCGTGGGTCATGGCCGCCCAGAAGTTCTCGGCCAGTGAGCGGACGAGCTTCTCGTGCATTTCCTGGACGGTCTCCGCGTCGCCGGCCGCGTCGTGCGCACCGACAACGAGGAAGGACGTACCCGGATCGGAACCGGCCCGGGTGAGGTGCAGCCGGTCGACGGTTGCCTCGTCCGCCCACCAGGAGCGGGCCACACCCTCGTACTCGGGTTCGGTGTCCTCCTCGCCCAGCCAGGCCGGACCCGCGAACGGTTCGCCGTTCACCTCGCGCCAGGGCAGGTCCAGCCGGCCGATCACCCGTCGCTCGGTGCGGCCTTCATGGGGCTCGGAGAGAGTGCTGTTGACCAGGACGAGACCGAGTCTGCTCGTCGCCCACAACGTGACCTTGCCCAGGCCGTAGGAACCGCTCGCATGTCTCTTGGTCTTGTGGCTGTCCAGTTGGCGCCGCACCACGGCGGCGAACCTTCCGTCCGCGTACTCGGGCCCTGTGAGGCCGGACGCGTTGTAGTCGTCGACCCGCAACAGAAGAAGGGTGTCCGTCTCGCGAAGCTCCCGCAGTCCCTCCGCGATCGTCCGACCGACCTTCTGCTCCTGGGCGGCTGCCGCCTCGTAGTGAGGCAGCAGTTCTTCCCAGCGCAGGGCCGCCAGGAAGTTCCGCAGGTGCTCTCCACTCAGCTCGTGCAGGACGTACCGGACACGGACGGGGTCGGATTCGAGGTGACGCTCGTCGAGGCTGTTCTGGGTGGCCTCACGGGCGAGCACGGAGACATCGGCGTCGAAGGCGAAGGCTGCGGCGTTCCCGAACTCTCGACCGCCGTCTGCGTGCGCAGGGCGGTGGTACCAGACGACGGGACGTTCGGACGGGGCGTCCGCGGTACGCAGGTGCACGGTCGCCTCGTCCGTGCCGAGGACCTCCGCGATCGCTCGCTTCTTCTCCTCACGTGGTTCGGCTCGACCGGTGATCCAGGCCGACACACCGGCGCGGGTGATGCCGAGTGCCTCGGCCAGCTCGGCCTGAGTCATGCCACGACGCCGTAGCTGGCGCGACAGCCACACGCCGAAGTTCTCGGTCTGCCTGTCCTTCGCTTCCACCGGTCCTCCTTCGCGGGTACCAGCAGCATACAAGGCAAATTTGACGCGTCGACCAAGGAGATAATTTTGTTTGCCAACCCTGTCCTGAGCCTCCTCTATGCGAGGCAGGGGCTGGTGGCTGAAGTAGTGGCAGCGGCGGTGCTGCGCTGGCAGGAGGGCGATGCGGAAGCCTGGGGGAGGTGGGCGGGCAATTCGGGCGAATCGAATCTTTGTGGAAGATGGTCTGCGTTTATGTCCTCTTGCTGCCGTGGCGCACCTTTGGGGCGCTGCGGTTGGATATGTGGTTAGCAGGGTTCATGCAGGCCACCGCAGGCTCTGGAGGATCAAGAGGCTTTTGACGCAAGGGAGTTGAGGAGAAGGCGTGGAGTGGATAGGGTTTCTCTGGCCTCCCGTGGAGGCGGTGGGAGTTTCGGGGAGAAACTTCCCGTGCAAGGGGACAAGTGTGCCTCCAACACCCCTGGGGCGGACACCTGTATTGGCGCGCCAAAACTGTTGCGCTATTCCCTGATGGTCGAGATGGAAGATCGTTGACTTCCGCTTCTGCAGCATCCCGGTATTCCTTGTCAAATGACTTGCCCGGCGTGTGAAGGTCGCGGTAGAACGGTGACGAAAAATCCGAACAGGATCCCCAGGAGATATATGCACAAGGATTACCTCGAAGGCTTCAGGCTCGCGGTTGCGATGTTCGCCTCCAAGGATGTCGCTCCGATTGAGATGATCGCGGCCGCGTGCGGAGTCTCGGAGTCCACGGTCAGGAGTTGGGAGCGGCAGTATCGCCTCGCGCATGAGGGGCGTTCGGTGTCGAGGCATGGTCGGCGTTGTCGGGCAAGGCGGGTGGAGGGAAGGCATCCTGCCCGATACTGCAGGACGTCCCGGTCCCGGAACTGCCGTCACCGGCGCTGCCAGGGCGGCGGGAAGGCGTGACCGGCGGCTAGCTGTTTGAGGGGAGATCCTCGAAGGGGGAGCACTCAAGCGCCGAAGGTGGGCCTGCTCCGGTTCAGGTGGGGCACAGCAGGGCTCGCGAAACTCTTGGTGTCAGGAATCGTCATTCGGGTTCGGGATGTTTTGAGAGCGGGGTTTCACTTCTTCGGCGGGTGGGGCGTCACCTGAGCGCCAGGTGACGCCCCACCCGCCGGGGGCCGGCGGCTGCAAACGGAGCCGCCGGCCCCGAAACCAATCAACTCTCTGCCCCGGCGTCGCGGGTGTGCGGAAGTCAGGAGCACGCGACTTTCCGAGACCTGGAGTTCGGGGCGCGGTTGCTCCGTGGTCAAGGCGTCGACAACATAAAGATCAGATCAATATTTACCTGACATCGGGTCAGGAAGGGCCCATAAGGATAAATTTGGGGGTCCCCCACGCTGCCCTCGCTCGTTCACCATCGCATCAGGAGCCAGCAGCACGATGAGCAGTGCCATGTCCGACGCCACGGACGTCATCGAGACTGTCCTTGCCCAGTCCCGTCGCATTCTCGAGGTGTACCGAGCCGATCCCGGCCACGTGCAGGAGCATGCGAACAACGAACGCCGCATCACTCAGGGTGGGTACGGGGAGCGGCAGATCTATGAGTTGGTGCAGAACGGGGCCGACGAGAACCAGGAGTACGCCGGCGGAGGACGCATCCACGTCCTGCTCACCGATACACACCTGTACTGCGCCAACACCGGGAACCCGGTGTCACCCGGAGGCGCCGACACCATCCTGCGGATGGCTGTGTCCCGGAAGAGGGGCGGACAGATCGGCCGCTTCGGAGTCGGCGTGAAGTCGGTGCTCAGCGTCACCGACACTCCGCGTTTCTACAGCACCTCGGGTTGCTTCGGTTTCGACAAGGCATGGTCCGCCGCACGTATTCGAGAGGTGGTGCCCCAGCTCTCGGAGAGGGACGAGACTCCGGTGCTGCGTATGGCACAGCCTCTCGACCTGGCCGCCGACCGGGCACAGGATCCTGTTCTCGACGAACTGATGGAGTGGGCGTCCACGACGGTCGTGTTGCCGTTGCACCCCGGGGCAGATCGCCGTCTGGGGAATGACCTGCGCAACTTTCCGGCGCACTTCATGCTGTTCTCCTCCCACGTGGCCTCGGTCGTTCTGGAGGACCGACGAAGCAACAACCGGATGCAGCGCGTGCTGCGGCAGCGGACACACGACACCGAGCACCGGGTCATCGAGGAGAACAACGGCAAGCTGGTACGCAACGAACGGTGGGATGTCTTCCACGTCGACCACCAACCGTCCATCGAGGCTCAGAAGACAGCAGGCGAGTTGCATGAGCGTCCGGTGATTCGGCTCTCCTGGGCCGTTCCCGGCAAGGGGGTTGAGGCACGCAAGAAGAGAGGCAGCTTCTGGGCCTTCTTCCCCACCCACTACGACACCACGCTCACCGGGATCCTCAACGCGCCCTGGAAGACGCCCGAAGACCGACAGAACCTGACCAAGAGCGACTTCAACGCCGAACTCGTCCGAGTGGCCGCCGAACTGATCGTCGCCTCGTTGCCCCGACTGGTGGAGGAAGAGGACCCGGGCTCCTACCTGACCCTGCTCACAGCACGCGGACGCGAGGCGTCCCAGTGGGGTGACGAGCTGCTCAGCAAGGAGGTGCTGCGGGTCGCCGCGCAGGAGCCGTCACTGCCCGATCGACGTGGTGTTCTGCGCAAACCCAGGGACCTCCGTCTCCATCCCGAGGGCCTTCGGGAGGAGTGGCTGAAGCTCTGGGCCGAGCATTCCGGCAGTCCCATCAACTGGTGCCACCATTCCGTGGAGAGCCGGGAACGCCGCTCCCGGGTGCGCGACATCATGGAGATCGCCGGGGTGCGCCCCGCCTCTGTCGTCGAGTGGCTGGAGGCATTGGTCGCGGACCGTACCCCAGTGGCTTCGGCGCTCGCCCTGCGCATCGTCGCCGAGATGGAGGCTGTCGGTTCCGAATGCGCAGCCGAAGCGGTCGGCGCGCGTGTTCTGCTCACCGAGCGCGGTGATCTGGTGGCGCCGGCGCGCGGCAAGATCTACCGCCGCAGCGCGGTCGACGGTGGCGGGCTGCGCGACGACATGGTGTACGTGCACCCGGACGTTGTTGTGGACGATCGGGCGCGACACGCGCTGGAGGCGCTGGGCATCCCGGAGGCGGACGCCGAGGGGCGTCTCAAGGCCGTTCTGGACCTCGGTTTCGGGCGCTATGGCAACGCCGAGTGGGAAGATTTCTGGCAGCTGACACGGCAGGCAGGCGGAGGCCGTGCTGCTGTGGTGATCAAAGCCAAGATCGAGAAGCCCGGCCGGGCCATCAAGGTCCGCACGGCCGACGGCGTGTTCCGACCGATCCGTGACGCCTTCCTCGGCGGCCCGGTGGTGCCGGCCGACGGGACCAGGGACCGTGAGCTGCTCATCGATCCCGCCTTCCACCGTGCCGACATCGCGTTGCTGCGGGATCTGGGTGCCACCGATCGACCCGTCCCCGACTACGACCCGCGCGAAGACGACTGGTTCGAGGAGTACCGCGACAGGATTTACAAGGCGTACCTCCGGAGCTTGCCGAGCGAGGCACGCCGTCCCAACTACAAGACCGTCAAGGTGGACGGTGCCAACCCGGCCGGCCCTCTGCACCTGTTGCCCAGGTTGTCCAGGGAGGGGTGCGCCGCGTTCGTCCAGCATCTGCCCCGCCACGGCTTGGTGCACAACTGGACTCTGCAGGTGGGGACAAACCGCAACACTCAGGAGTCGGTGCGATCCCCGATCGTGTGGATGTTGCGGCAGGAAGGAGTGGTGCCCACCTCGCTCGGTATCCGCAAACCGAGTGAGTGCGTCAGCCCGGAACTCCGGGTGGATCGCAAGTTGCTGCCCGTGGCCGATGTCGACATGGAGACGGCTCGTGCTCTCCGCCTGATCACGGCCTTCGACTCGGTACCGCAGGCTCTGTGGGCGGAACTCATCATCCGCGCTCTCAGGAGCGAGGACGCCAGTTTCGTCGGCAGTGCCTATGCCTTGCTGACCCGTTTTGACGTCGAGGAGGTTCCCTGGCCGGAGGACACCCTCACCCGCTGCCAGGTGGGGGAGGAGTGGACCACCCGTCCCGACGAGGAGATCGCGGTCACCGCAGACCCCGAGCAGTACCGCATTCTTCAGCGGGAGAAGGTACCGGCCATGCTGGTGCCCACTGCCGAGGACGCGGAGCGGATGGTCGACGAGTGGCCGCTGCGGGCTCCGTCCGAACTGCTCCAGGAGGAACTCACCTTCGTCGAGCTGGGTACTCCTGCACAGCTCACCGACCTCTATCCGCGGCTGCGGCAACGGCTTCCGCACGGTGTCGACTGGCAGCTGGTGCACTGCTCCGATCTGGCCAAGGTGGTACGTACACCGGAGGGGCGGAGGGAGGAGCCGCTCACCGAGGCCCGGGAGGGCGACACCGTTCTGCTGTGCGGGCCGGACGGCGAGCTGGACGTGCTGTGCGCTGTGGACCGGGTCCTGGAGCTGCGACTGGGCGAGCCCGGCTGTCGAGCTCTGCTGCAACAGCAGGAGAAGGACAAGGAAGGGGAGCGCTTCCTCAAGGTGCGCCGGGAGCCCGACCCCGCACGCAAGCTGCTGCTGGCGCTGGGCGCCGAAAGGCTCCGGGAGGAACTCCCCCCCGGACTGCTGATCGCGGACGAGGAGCTGAACGGCGAGGCGCCGGACGACCTGCGAATCGCTCAGCTGGTCATCGCCACGCATGGCGAGGAGGTGCTGCGCCAGCTCGCCCCGGCCCTGGTGAAGGCGGGCTTCGACGCACCTCAGAAGAACTGGGCAGGTGGGCATGCTGCCCGGACTTTTGTGAAGACCTATGGGTTCCCGGCCGAGTGGGCCGGAGACCAGGAGACGGGGCAGGCGCCGCCGCCGTTCGAGACCGTGGCAGGCCCGCGCAAGCCGCTGCCACTGCATCCGTACCAGATGCGGCTGGTCGCCAACATGTACCAGCACTTGGTGCGGACGGACGAGAAGCGGGCCATGCTGCAGATTCCCACCGGTGCGGGCAAGACGCGCATCGCGGTGGAGGCGGCCGTCCAGGCGATCGCCGACGGTGTTGTGACGGGGCCGGTCCTGTGGGTCGCACAGAGTGCGGAACTCTGCGAACAGGCCATTGAGACGTGGAAATTCGTCTGGTCCCAGACGGGGCCCGACCAGAGCCTGCGTATCAGTCGAATGTGGGGCGGCATGGCGGCGGAGCCGGCTCCCGGCGGTCCGCAGGTCGTGGTGGCGATCGACGACACTCTCTCCCGCCACATAGCCACCGAGCAGTACGCCTGGCTGCGAGAGGCCTACGTGGTCATCGTCGACGAGGCCCACTTCGCCGTGCCCAAGACCTATACAAGGATCCTGGACGCGCTCGGCATCGATCAGTATCGGACCTCGCGGCACCTCGTCGGGCTCACCGCCACTGCTTTCCGCGGTAGCAGTGAGGAGGAGACCAGGCGGTTGGCGGCCCGGTTCGGACACAAGCGACTGGACCACGGCGTCTTCGAAGGGGACGACCCCTACCCGCACCTCCAGGAACTCGGGGTGCTCTCCCAGGTGGAGCAGCGTGTGCTTCCCGGCGGTAAGTACACCCTCTCTCCGGAGCAGGTCGCACAGGTCACCAACAGCAACAGCATGACGCTGCCCGCCGCCGTGACCGCACGGCTGGCACAGGACGTCAACCGTACGAAGCGCATCATCGAGGAGATCGAACGGCTGCCGCAGCACTGGCCTGTACTGGTCTTCGCCACTTCGGTCGAGCACGCCCATGTGCTGTCCGCGCTGCTCAACGAGAGCGGCATCGCCGCCGCGTCCGTGGACTCCAAGACACCCACCGGTATCCGGAACCGGCGCATCGACGCCTTCCGCAAGGGGAAGATCCAGGTTCTCACCAACTACAACGTGCTCACCCAGGGCTTTGATGCCCCGGCGGTCCGAGCCGTGGTCGTGGCTCGGCCCACCTTCAGCCCGAACACCTACATCCAGATGATCGGACGCGGCCTGCGCGGTCCTCTGAACGGTGGCAAGGAGAGCTGCCTGATTCTCAACGTCAAGGACAACATCGAGAACTTCGGCAGGGATCTCGCCTACACCGAGTTCGAGTACCTGTGGAAGGGGAGCGCATGACCGCCGGCCCATATCTGGACAGTCCTCCGCTGACCGATGAACAGCGTGCGGTCGTGGAGCAGCCCGCGGACGCCATGGTGCTGGTCACCGCCGGGGCGGGGGCCGGAAAAACGCACACGCTGGTGCGCCGCGTCGAGGCCTTGGTGGCCGACGAGGGGTTGACCACTGGCGATGTCCTGGTGCTCACCTTCTCTCGTGCTGCGGTGCGCGAGCTGCGGGAGCGACTGTCGCGGCACGGTGACCGGTCTCGGCATGTCCGGGTGACGACCTTCGACTCATGGGCCCTGGAAATCCTCAACGAGGTCGCGGCCGACATCGACTGGAGGACACGCTCCTTCGACGAGCGGATTCGAGAGGCCACGAAGGTGGTGGCCGACGAAGGACAGGCTCCGGAGTGGCTCGACGAGCTGCGGCACGTCGTGATCGACGAGGTTCAGGATCTGGTCGGTGACCGGCGTGAGCTGATCGAGGTGTTGCTGGAGTCCTACGATTGCGGCTTCACCATCGTCGGCGACCCGGCCCAGGCGATTTACAGCTATCAGGTCACCGACCCGGACGAGCGCCTGATCGAGACCAACCGCTTCTTCGACTGGCTTCGCAGCACCTTCGTGGACGACCTGATCGAACTCTCGCTCACCCGAAACTTCCGGGCGTCCACCGACGAGGCACGCTCGGCGCTGTCCTTCGAGGGCGTGATGCGTGGATGCGCGACTCTCGCCGAGGCGGAGCGGGCCTACGAGGAGCTGCGGCTGGAGCTTGCGGCACGAATGGATTTCGGTGATATTGGTGTGCCCTTCATCAGGGACTCCCTGTGTGTCACCGACACCACCACGGCCGTGCTGTGTCGCACGAACGGAGAGGTGTTGCTGGTCTCCGAGTGGCTGCACGGTGCGGGTGTCCCACACCAGGTGCGTCGCGCGGCTCAGGACCGTGCGGTCCCGGCGTGGCTGGGCGAGCTGATGCATGTCGCTCCGGGAGTTCTGACCTTGACCAAGCAGCGTTTCGACGAACTGCATCCGTCGCTCGTCGGCGCCGGCGGGGAGGCGGAGCGCGAACGTGCGTGGCGCCTGCTGTGCGTCAGCACCCGTGAACGAACGGGACGCTCCGTCGACCTGTCGCGCCTACGTGATGCCATCTCCGTCGGAAGACTGCCGGACGAACTGACCGCCCAGCCTGCGCACCCTTTGGTGATCTCCACCTTTCACCGCGCCAAGGGGCTGGAGTTCGACCGTGTCCTGGTGGTGGACCCCGGGCAGATCAGTGTGGAGGAGGGAGACCTGCCCGTTGACGTGGCCGATCGCGCACGTGCGCTGTACGTGGCCATGACCCGAGCCCGCAGGGAGCTGTACCGGCTGGATCTTCCGCGGGACGTCCTTCCATATCGCGGGGGATTCCGGCTGGTCCGCAAGGACCGCCGGACAGACAGGTGGGCGCGCTTCGGGTATCAACACTGGAGGCGTTCGGGGCTGGAGCTCCTGGGGGGAGACATCCACCCCCACCACCCGGCAGGCAGCTACCAGATCAATGGCGACCCGGTATCGCTGCAGGAACATCTCCGTTCTCGAACCGCTCCGGGTGATCCGGCGGTGCTGGAACGGATCGATGACGCGCCCGAGGACCACGACGAGCGAATCAGCCCCGGCTACGCGTTGCTCCACAAGGGCCGTGCGATCGGCGTGGCTTCGGAGAAGTTCCGCCGTGACCTCTACCGGCACATGCAGCAGTCCAGGACCTACCAACCCCGGAGCTGGCCCCGTCGCGTCATGGACCTGCGCATTGACACAGTGGAGACAGTCGTGGGCGAGCGAGGAGTCTCCGTCCAAGCAGGTCTCGGCGAGCTGGGTGTGTGGCTCACCCCTCGCCCGGCCGGCCTCGGCCGCTTCCAGTACGACCGCGCGGAAACGGAAGAAGATTGAGAACGACGATGCCCGATCTCAAGGAACACTACCGCTTCCGTGCCGAGCTGGTGGAACGACTCAGGGCCGACCTTCTCGGGCCGACCGGTGAGCAGGCCGACTCCACGGAACTGCTGGACGACTGGCCTGTAACGACCTACTCCACCGGCGTGCTTTTTCCCCGTACCGAGGACGAGGAACTGGCCCGTGAGGACGCGGAGGAGGGCGGCTACGATGATGACGCGGACTCCACACTCGCCGTCGACGAGGTGCCGGACACCGGAGTCAACCTGGCGAGCGTCCAGCGCCCCTCGGCCACCGGGATCACCTTCGCCGTGGATCCCTCACGCAGCCGCTCCATAATGATCACTCCCACTGCCGCCGTGTACGATCCGGTGGACGGCCAGGGGCGCCCCACCGTGCCGGAGCGTGCGGAGCGACGATCAGTGGAGGCACAGGATCTCCAGTGGCGTCGCCGTCCGCTCGAGCTGCCCGTCGTCACAGTCGACGTCACGGAAACCCATCAGGAGCCGATCACGCTTGCTCCGGGCCTGGAGCTGCGGGTGCGGGTTCGCCGGCCGAGCGGCCCGCGGGGCACCGTGAGTATTACGGCGACCCTGGTGAACACCCATCTGGTGGGCAAGGCCGATATTCGGGACACTCGTTGTTTCTTCCAGGCCGGGCTGCGCGTTGACGTTCCCGGTGGTGCGCCAGCCCTGGTGGAACGTCCAACAGAGGGAGGCGTGGACGAGGAGATTCGACTCAACCGACTTCTTCACCGCCATGCCCCCTCCTTCGCGACCGGCCACGGCTGTGCCGCCGACTGGGACTGGACACCGCCGGCCGTCGGTGAGTTCCCCGAGGGAGGTGAGCCTGCCGGGGTGGCCTCCGTCCGTACGGAATTCGTTCCGACGTACGAGGTACTGCTCACCGATTCCAATCCGGACATCGACGTACGCCGTCTCGGGATGCAGACACTGGCCGAGGCGGCACCGGAACAGGTCGTGGAATGGCTCCGCGAACTGGTCGACGCCTACGGGCGCTGGATCGGTGAACGAGAAGCCGAAGTCGAGGAGTTGCGCGACGGTCCGTACGGAAGCACCGAGTATCTCGAACTCGCCGGCAAGCAGATGCGGTTGTGCCGCGCAGCCCAGAAACGCATGGAGACGGGCATCCGACTGCTGGAGCGCGACGAGCGTGCCATGGAGGCATTCCGAACGGCCAACAAGGCCATGGCACGGCAACTCGGTCGCAGCCTGTGGATCAGGGACGGCCGCGAAGGGCAGCCACAGCCGCAGGGAACCTGGCGCCCGTTCCAGATCGGTTTCCTGCTGCTCTGCCTGACTGGGATCGTCGACCCGGAGCACGAGGACCGCGGCATCGTGGACCTGCTGTGGTTCCCCACCGGTGGTGGCAAGACCGAGGCATACCTCGGTCTGATCGCCTTCACCGTGTTCCACCGGCGGTTGCTCCGCGGCAAGGCGGGCGGTGGTGTCACGGTCTTCATGCGCTACACACTCAGGCTGCTCACCCTGCAACAGTTCGAGCGTGCCGCCAGGCTGATGTGCGCCATGGACCGGGTTCGCGCGGAGGATCCCGATCGGTTCGGGCACGAACCGATCTCTGTCGGCATGTGGGTGGGACGGGCGGCCACCCCGAACAATCTGGAGGAGGCCAGGACCGCTCTGCGGAAGATGCGCAAGGGCGAGATGCTGCAGGAGCAGAACCCGGTGCAACTCCGTGACTGCCCCTGGTGCGGCACGGCATTGAGGGCGGAGGACTACACGGTCGATGTGGACCGTGGTCACATGTCGATCAACTGCCCGGGCGAGGGCTGCGACTACGGTGACGGGTTGCCGGTGCATGTGGTGGACTCCGAGCTCTACAGGGTGCGCCCCACACTGGTTATCGCCACGGTCGACAAGTTCGCGCGGGTGGCGTGGCGGGACGACGTATCCGCCCTGTTCAACCGGAACACCGATGCGCACGGCACGCCCCCACCCGAGCTGATCGTCCAGGACGAACTGCACCTCATCTCCGGACCTCTCGGCACGCTCACCGGCCTGTACGAGGCGGCGATCGACATCGCGGCAGAACGCCCCAAGGTGATCGCGTCCACGGCCACCATCCGCCGTGCGGGGGATCAGGGCAAGGCCCTTTTCGACCGAGAGGTGGCGCAGTTCCCGCCGGCAGGTCTCGATGCCCGTGACTCCTGGTTCGCGGTCCAGGCGCCCGCCGAGCGCAAGGCATCGCGCCGCTATGTCGGGCTGCTCACGCCGGGCATCTCCCAGGCGACCCTGCTGATTCGCGCCTATGCCTCACTACTGCACCACGCCGGCCGGATCGAGGGCGATGACGCGGTCCGGGACGCCTACTGGACCCTGGTCGGCTACTTCAACAGCCTCCGTCTGCTCGCGGCAGCCGAACTGCAGGTGCACGCCGATGTCAATGAGAGACTGAAGACGCATGCACAACGGGACGGCAGCGGGACGCCTCGTGAAGTCGTTCCGAAAGAGCTGACGAGCCGTGTCCCCTCCAGCGAGATTCCTGACCGGCTGGGTGAACTGGCACACACCCTCGGTTCCGGCGCGGCGGTGGACGTCGTGCTCGCCACCAACATGATCTCGGTGGGTGTCGACATCGATCGGCTGGGGTTGATGGCTGTCCTGGGGCAGCCGCAGACGACAGCCGAATACATCCAGGCCACCAGCCGTGTGGGGCGACAGCACCCCGGACTGGTGGTCACCCTGTTCAACTCCGCCCGGTCCCGTGATCTGTCGCACTACGAGGACTTCGTCCCGTACCACTCGGCTCTCTACAAGCAGGTGGAGTCGACCAGCGTCACCCCCTACTCCGCCCGCGCCCGTGACCGGGCCCTGCACGCGGTCTTCGTCGGGCTGGCCCGGCTGGTGCTGCCGATCGCCCGTCCCAACAGGGCCGCGGCCAATGTGCGTGCCTTCGAGCAGGACCTGCACGACCTGCGCACCGTCCTGGTGGCCCGGGTGCGCGGAATCGAGAAGGAGGAAACCGACGCAACCGACACGGAGCTGAGGGAGTTCATCAGCCACTGGAGTCGGCTCGCCGAGGAGAACGACAGGTTGCTGTACGAGGCGCCCTACACCTACAGCCCGAACCCGGACCGCGGCCCCGATACCGCGCTGCTCCGCACCCACTCCGATCTCGATCTCGAGGAGGCCCGCGACACGCTGTGGAGCCTCCGTGACGTCGATGTCGAGTCCGACCTCTACCTGGAGACCTGACATGGCACGTCGATCCTCGGCCGGTGCCTCCGGCGCCACAGCGCGACAGGAGAAGGTCCGCAGGTCACCGCTGGGCTCGGTGCGACGTGCCCAGCAGATCACCACATACGGCGTCGGAGCGATGATCGCCGTCGGCGACCAGTCGTTCATCGTCAGCGGACTGGACACCTGGGACACCAGGGACGCCGACGTCCTGTCCGAGCCACGTCTGCAGCAGCGTCTCGGGGTGAACGGCTTCCGGCTGCCCCCCGCGGCTCCGGCGCCGACCGGGAAAGGTGTGAAGGTACGTCGCTTTCCCGAGACCTACTCCTGCCCGAAGTGCTGTGCGCTCAAGCCGTTCCGGGACTTCGGCGGTCGACGCAACGACAATGTGTGCGGCGACTGCGAGGTTCCCCTCGTGCCGTCCCGCTTCGTCGTCGCGTGTGCCCACGGCCATCTCGACGAGTTCCCGTACTGGCGATGGCTGCACGCCCGGCGTGGTGAGGAACGCAGGGCTGGCCGCGGTTGTGATCCGGCGAAGGCCCGGTTGACTCTCCACAGCGAGGGGCGGACGGCCAGTCTGCGCGGCATTGTGATCAAGTGCGACTGCGGTGAGAACGGATCGCTGGAGGGCGCCTTCAGCCGGGATGCCATGGCCGCGTTGGGGATCACCTGCCGAGGCGGTCGCCCCTGGTTCGGCAGGAGCGCACGCGAGGCGAATTGTGCCGGCCCCCTTCGAGTGCTGCAGCGTGGTTCGTCCGCGGCCTGGTTCCCCAACGTGGCCTCCGCACTGTCCATCCCGCCGTGGCACCGCAAACTGATGCAGCTGGTTGAACGACACAAGCGGCATCTGATCAACAAGAGCGATGAGCGCATTGAGGAGTATGCCCGCGACGAGGGATGGCTCGACAAGGGGCGCTACGGCGTCGAGGAAGTGGTCGGGGCGGTACGCACACTGGAGAATGCCGGCGAGCAACCGCAGGAGGATCCCGAGGAGAACACCGAGTTCGAGGCCGCGGGCAGGATCCGGCAGGAGGAGTACCGACAGCTGTGCAGGGAGACCCCGGAAAACCCGGAGAACCAGCACTTCGTCTGCCTCCCCCCGGAGAACGCGAGTGAACTGGGGGTGCCAGGAATTGACCAGATCATGTTGGTCAAGCGGCTCCGTGAGGTACGGGCACTCCACAGCTTTACCCGCATCGAACCCCTTACGCGCATCAGGGAGGATCGGGAACGCGCGGTCAAGCTCGCGTTGGACGAGGACATTGACTGGCTTCCCGCCATCGAGGTCATCGGTGAGGGAGTTTTTCTCACCCTGGACCACAAGAAGCTGTCGGCCTGGGAATCACTTACCGGTCCCGAATCTCCCGAGGCTCGCGCACAGCGGCTGCGCCGCAACCATGAGAGCCATCTCCGTAGGCATGTCGGGGATCGAAACATCCCTGTTCACTCCTCGCTGACCTCGCGATTCGTCCTTCTCCACACTCTGGCGCACGCGCTGATCAATGAGTGGAGCCTGGACTGCGGCTATCCTGCATCCGCAATCCGCGAGCGTCTCTACGTCAACGAGGACATGGCCGGTGTGCTCCTCTACACTGCCACCAGTGATTCGGCGGGAAGCCTCGGGGGAATCGTCGCCCAAGGTGATCCGGGAAAATTGTCGAATTCGCTGAAGTCGGCGCTCGAGCGGATTTCGTGGTGTTCGGCGGACCCCCTTTGCGTGGAATCCGACGCCAGTGGAGTTAATAGTCTCAACCTCGCCGCCTGTCATGCGTGTGTTCTGTTGCCGGAGACAAGCTGCGAGATGAACAACATCTTTCTCGACCGCGCTCTCCTGATAGGCACGCCCGACGAGAAGGTGCCCGGTTTCTTCTCCTGAACGGGCATGCGGTCGTTCTCAGTACCGGTCTTGGTCTCCCGGTCTCAGGATCCGGGAGGCCAAGACCGGGCCGTCGGGCCCGCGGAGGCGGCGGTGGGGAACCGACCGCACCCGATCGTCGACCGGGTCAGGGGAGGCGGCGGAAGAGGAGGTCGCGGACGACGTGGCCCTTGTCCAGGCCCTGCCGCTCGAAGCGGGTCAGCGGCCGGAAGTCCGGGCGCGGCGCGAAGCCGCCGTCCGGCTGGGTGTTCTCCAGGGCCGGGCAGCCGGTGAGGACCTGGAGCATCTGCTCGGCGTACGGCTCCCAGTCGGTGGCGCAGTGCAGCAGCCCGCCCGGCCTCAGCCGGGAGGCGGCCAGCTCCACGAACTCCGGCTGGATGATGCGGCGCTTGTGGTGGCGCTTCTTGGGCCACGGGTCCGGGAAGAAGACGCGGATCCCGGCGAGGGAGCGGGGGGCGAGCATCTCGCGCAGCAGGATGATCGCGTCGCCGTTGGCGACCCGGACGTTGGACAGCCCCTGCCGTTCGGCCTGCCCCAGCAGGTTGCCCTGGCCGGGGGTGTGGACGTCGGCGGCGAGGATGCCGGTGGCGGGGTCGTCGGCGGCCATCCGCACGGTGGCCTCGCCCATGCCGAAACCGATCTCCAGGACCACGGGCGAGCCGGGCGGGAGGGTGTCGAAGAGCTCGTCGAGGTCGAGGCGGCGGTCGCCGTCGATCTCCACGCCCCACTTCGGCCACAGCCGCAGCAGGGCGTCACGCTGGGCGGCGGTGACGCGGCTGCGGCGCGGCTGGAAGCTGCGGATGCGGCGCTCGTGGCGGTCCCCGGCGGGGTTGGCGGAGGGGCCGGCGCCGTCGGGGAACATGGCGCTCTGCGCGCTCCGCGTGCCCTGTGCGCCCTGGACGCTCTGCGTGTTCCGGGCGGGGGCCGCGAGCGCTCCGCGCGCTCCGGGATGCGTTTCGGGTGCTTCTGCCACTTCGGTGGGCTGGGGGGTTTTCTCGGACACAGTGCGTACGAGTCTACGGCCGCCGGTCGCGGACCCGGCGGCCGCGGAGGGCCGGCCCGGGGGAGGATCCCACCGCGGCCCGGGGATGGGTGGGGGCGAAACGGTGTGGGATCGTGTGCCCCCCCACGGTCGGCACCGAGGAGGCGGACGGGATGGCGGACGGAACGGCGGACGGCGCGGCACGGCCGGACGGCGGGGGCGGGATCGACAGCTCCCGGCCCCACTCGGCCCGGATCTGGAACTACCTGGCGGGCGGCAAGGACTACTACGAGGTCGACGCGGACGCCGCCGAGAAGGTCCTGGCGGCCTTCCCCGGCATGCGCGACATCACCCGCACCTCGCGCGCCTTCATCGGGCGCGTGGTGACGCACCTGGCCGGACAGGAGGGGATCCGGCAGTACCTGGACATCGGCACCGGCCTGCCGACCAGGGACAACACCCACGAGGTCGCCCAGCGCACCGCCCCCGGGTCCCGGATCGTCTACGTCGACAACGACCCCCTGGTCCTGGTGCACGCCCGCGCCCTGCTCACCAGCTCCCCCGAGGGCGCGTGCGACTACATCGACGCCGACGTCCGCGACCCCGACCGCATCCTGGCCGAGGCCGCGCGGACGCTGGACTTCTCGCGCCCGGTCGGGCTGATGCTCATGGGCATCCTGGGCCTGGTCCCCGACTACGACGAGGCCCGCGCGGTGGTGCGGCGGCTGGTCGAAGCCCTGCCGCCGGGCAGTTTCCTCGGCCTGAACGACGGCTCCACCGCCGACCCGGTCTACGTCCAGGCCATCGAGAACCACAACGCCCGGGGCACCGCCACCCCCTACACCCCGCGCAGCCCCGAGCGGATCGAGGGCTTCTTCGAGGGGCTGGAGCTGCTGGAGCCCGGCGTCGTCTCGTGTTCGCGTTGGCGGCCGGAGGGCGAGCCCGGGCCGGAGACGGCCGTGTACGGCGGGCTCGCGCGCAAGCCGTAGGGCCGCCGCGGCCCCGGACGGCCGCGGTCCCGGACGGCCGCGGTCCCGGACAGCAGGGCCGTCGCCCGGTGGGCCTCAGCGGGTGGCGTCCAGCGCCGCCAGCGCCCGCCGCGCCACTTCGCGGCCGATCGGCAGGGACGCCGTCGCCGCCGGGGAGGGCGCGTTGAGGACGTGGACGGTGTGCGGGGCCTCGGTGATCAGGAAGTCGTCGACCAGCGTGCCGTCCCGCCCGACCGCCTGGGCCCGCACCCCGGCCGGGGCGGGGCGCAGATCGGAGGCCTCCACCTCCGGCAGCAGCCGGCGCACCGCCGCGGTGAAGGCCGTCTTCGACAGCGAGCGGCGCAGCTCCCCGGCCCCGTAGCGCCAGTGGCGGCGGGCGATGTGCCAGAAGCCGGGCCAGCCCAGCGTCCCGGCCAGGTCGCGGGCGTCGGCGGTGCGCCGGCGGTAGCCCTCGCGGGCCAGGGCTGGCACGGCGTTGGGGCCGATGTGGACCGAGCCGTCGATGCCGCGCGTGAGGTGGACGCCCAGGAACGGGAACGCCGGATCCGGCACCGGGTAGACCAGGCCCCGCACCAGGGTGCCGCGCTCCGGGGCCAGCTCGTGGTACTCCCCGCGGAACGGCACGATCCGCACCGGCGGCGCATCGCCCGCCAGACGGGCCACCCGGTCGCAGTGCAGCCCCGCGCAGTTGACCATGGCGCGGGCCCGCACCACCGCGCCCGCGGCCGTACGGACGGCCACGCCCACACCCGGGCGGCGGTCCACGGCGGTGACCTCGGCGCCGTGGCGCACCTCGGCGCCGGCCGCCTCCACCAGGCGGGCCAGCTCGGCGGCGACCGCGCTGTAGTCGCAGACGCCGGTGGTGGCCACGTGGATGGCCGCCAGGCCGTTCACGTGCGGCTCGTACTCGGCGATCTGTGCCGGGCCCAGCTCGCGCACCGGGATGCCGTTCTCCCGGCCGCGCTGCACCAGCGCGTGCAGCCGGGGCAGCTCCGCGCGCTCGGTGGCGACGATCAGCTTCCCCGTCACCCGGTGCGCGATGCCGTGCTCGGCGCAGAACTTGACCATCTCCGTCGCGCCCCGTACCGCGAAGCGGGCCTTGAGCGAACCGGGGCGGTAGTAGACGCCGCTGTGGATCACCCCGCTGTTGCGGCCGGTCTGGTGCCGGGCCGGGCCGGCCTCCTTCTCCAGCACCACCACCCGCGTACCGGGCCGGGCGCGTGTGAGCGCGTACGCCGTCGACAGGCCGACGATCCCGCCGCCGACCACCAGCACGTCGCAGTCGTACGCCGCCCGCCGGGCGGCCGGCGCGCGGCCGGACGGGGAAGGGGAGGGGGAGGAGGCGGCCGAGGAGACAGTGGACACGTCCTCCATCATGGCCCGGACCGCCGGCGGACAACCGTCCGGCCGCGCGCCGGAGACGTGAACGGATCACGGGGGAGGCCCGTCAGGCCCGCCCCCGGGCGCACCGCCCGCACCCGACGTACCGGGCGTACGGCGCCCGCCGGGCCTCCCCGGCCCCGCGAGCGCGGCGGGCGGAGCGGGTGCGGTGAGCGCGGCGGGGCGGGCCTCCGCGTCACGCCGGCGCGGCGAGCAGCGGGCGGGCCCGCTCCCGCAGCTCCGCCACACGCGGCTCGTCGCCGTACGGCTCCAGCCGGTGCAGCAGGTCCCGCACGTACTCGGTCGTCCGCGCCGAGGAGATCCGCCCGGCGACCTCCACCGCCCGCGTGCCCGCGGCGCAGGCCGCGTCCAGATTGCCCGACTCCAGCTCCGCGACCGCCGACACCACCAGCCGCAGGCCGTGCGAGCGGACGAACTCCTCCGTCGGCCGCGACAGCGCCTGCTCGGTGAAGCGGCGCACCTGGCGCGGGGCCTTCAGATCGCGGTAGCACTCGGCGGCGTCGGCGGCGAGGCGGTCGTAGGAGTAGAAGTCGAGCCAGGACGGGTCCGGGTCGCCGTCGCGGGAACGCTCCAGCCAGCCCTCGGCCGCCGCCAGCGAGGTGCCGCAGGCCCCCGAGTCGCCGGCCTTGGCCAGGGCGCGGGCCTCGACCAGGTGGAAGAAGCTCATCGTGCGGGCCGTGGCCAGGCCGCGGTTGCGCTCCAGCGCCGCCTGCGCCAGGTCCACGCCCTCGTCGGCGAAGCCGCGGTACGTCGCCTGCAGCGACATCGACGCCAGCACGTACCCGCCCAGCGGCACGTCCGCCGCCGCCCGGGCCAGCCGCAGCGCCTGGATGTAGTAGCGCTGCGCGGCCTCCTGCTGACCGGTGTCGAAGGCCATCCACCCGGCCAGGCGCGTCAGTTCGGCGGTGGCGCCGAACAGCGAGCGCCCCACCTCGTCGCTGTAGGAACCCAGCAGCAGCGGGGTGGCGTCCACCCGCAGGCACTCGGGCACCATCGACGAACGCCAGTCGCCGCCGCCGTACTTGGAGTCCCAGCGCCGGGCCTCCTGCGCGGCCTCCCGCAGCTTGGCCACATCGCTGTGGCCCACGCGCAGGGACGTGGGGACGGGCGGGTACGGGCGCTGCTCGTCGGCGGGGCCGGGCACCGGGCCCGCGTCCGCGATCCCGGGCCCGGCCGGGGCGATCCCGGCGGTCCCGGTCAGGGCCGACGCGTCCCGCGCCACCGAGCTGTCGGCGGGCTTGATGAGCCAGCGCGAGGTGGGCACGGCGTAGGCGCTCACCGAGAACGAGCCCGCCAGCGACTGCCACACGCTCCCGCTCCCGCCGCGCCGCCCGGCCGGATCCAGCCGGTACAGCTCGGTGGCCGACCGCACGGCCGCGCCGACGTCGCGGGGGAAGGCCAGACCGACCTCCGGGGCCGGATCGGCGTCCGCCAGGCCGATCTCGTGCAGCGGGACGGGACGCCCCAGCTTGCTGCCGATCGCGGCGGCGATCAGATGGGGGGCCACGCCCTGCGGCACCATGCCCTTGGACACCCAGCGGGCGACCGACGTCTTGTCGTAGCGGAGTGTCAGTCCTCTCTGTGCGCCGAGGTCGTTGACCCGGCGGGCGAGCCCGGCGTTGCTGATTCCGGCGAGGGCGAGGACGGCACCGAGTTTCTCGTTCGGCCCGCGTGGCTCCCTGGACATGCGCACCCCTGACACACACCGACGGCCACCCCGTGCCGCGCACACGGGGCATTCGTCAACCCAGCGTAGTTCGCCGCATCCCTACCGTTAAGGGCCGTCTTCCGGGATGGCGGGATTCGTGCAGGCTCCCCGGAGCGCGGACCGGCGGCGCGCGAACGGCGTGCGGGGCACCGACGGACGCTCCGGGCCACGCCGCGCATGCTCCCCTGGCGTGTGCTCCGGGTGTGTGCCGATGCGCCTGCCCGTGCGCTCTGTGCGGCCCGCGGGGGAGGCGTTTCCATGGGTGCTGCGTGGGTCGGCCCACCGCACTGGTACCGGTGGGCTGGGGGAATGCCGTCGTCCCATTCCCCGCGGACGGCGGTCCGGTCCGGGAGGCGACGAAGCCTCCCGGACCGCCGGCGAGGCGCCGGCGACAAGCCGACGAGATGCCGTCGATGATTCATTAGGCATATCTCACGGCAAATATTTGGCCGAATGACGCCGCTCCCGGCGGAGTCGTCCGGCGGGCCGGTACGGTGCCGGGGTCCGGCGCCGACTTCCGTGTGTCCGCGTCCCCCTGCGCCTCCCGTACGCCCATCCCGTGGCAGCATGGTCCGCAGCGACGGCGGTTGACGGCTGCCGACGGTGACCCGCCACCGATCGGCCGCCGCCGACGGCGAGTTACCGAGTCACGGGGCCATGCGGAGGCGACGATGCGGTGGTTGGTGGGATGGGCCGCAGACCACGCCTCCGGCGCGGGCGGCGCGGCCAGACCGGGGCAGACGATCCAGCCGGTGGGCGCGCGGCAGTTGTGGGACGGCCCCGACCCGCTGTGGGCGGTCGGCGACTGGCGGCCCGACGAGGTGCGCATGGTCGAGGCCGACGGCGGTGGCAGACTCGCGGTGCTGGGCTCCTGCGGCGCCTCCGACGAACAACTGCGCATCGGACTGTTCGCCGCCCGCGGCGGCGCCCTGCGCCATCTGACCGCCTGGCCCGGCAGCTACACCGCCGTCGTACGCGTCGGCCGCCGCGTCACCGTCACCACCGACCTCGCCGGCGCCCGGCCCGTCTTCCACACCCCGTGGGCGGGCGGCACCGCCTACGCCACCGCCGCGCTGCCGCTGGCCGACCTGATCGAGGCGCAGCTCGATGTCGGACACCTCGCCGCCCTGCTCGCCTGCCCCGACGCGCCCGAGGCCCTCGGCGACGGCACGCCGTACGCGGGGGTCCGCCGCGTACCGCCCGGCCACGCGCTGGTCATGCGCGACGGCCGCAGCCGCGAGACCGTCAGCTACGAACCCGCCGTGCCCACCGTCGTCGCCGCGCCCCCCGTGGACGCGGAGGCGGCGGTCGCCGGGGTGCGCGAGGCTCTGGTGGAGGCGGTACGGGTGCGGCTGGCCGCCCCGCGCCACGCGCCCGTGCCCGACCTCGGCAGCCTCGACCCCGGGCCGATCCCCGGCATGGGACCGGCCCAGCGGCGCGCGGACCGCCCGGGCGGCGGGCGGGCCAGGGGCCCCGCGCCCGGCATAGGCGCCGACCTGTCGGGCGGCAGCGCGTCGGCGACGCTCGCGCTGCTGGCCGCCGGGCTGCCCGGCGTCCCGGGCACGGTGTACGGCACACCGGGGACGTCGGCGGGCGAGCGGCTGCTCGCCGTCACCTTCAACGACCTCACACTGGATCCGCTCTCGGGGCGCGAGGCCGAACTGGAACGCGCCCGCAGCATCGCGGAGAACCCCCGGCTGCACCACGTCGTCGTCGCCGCGGGCGAGGAGGCCCTGCCGTACGCGGGCCCCGACGGCGGCCCGCTCGCCGACGGGCCGCTGACCGACGAACCGGGCCCCTCGCTGGTCGTCGCCGAGCGGCACCGGCGGCGCCTGGCGGCGGGCAGCGCGGACCACCTGTCCGGATACGGCGCCCGCGAGGTGCTCGACGCGCACCCGGCACGGCTGGCGGACCTGCTGCTGGACCGGCGCCGCCGCCATCTGCTGCGGCCGGTCACGGCGCTGGCGAAGGCGGAGGGCGCGACCGGGCGCTCGGTGCTCGTGCCGCTCACCGTCTACCGCGCGGCACGGAGGCTGGCCCGTACGCCGTACCGGGACGGTGTGCTGGAGACGGCGCGGCGACTGCGGGAGCGGGACGTCACCGGGAGCGGGGCGGGTGCGGGCGCCGGGGCGTGGGGAACGCGCGGCGCGTGGGGCGCGGGTCGTGCGGGCGGCGCGGGCGGTGCGGCTCACGAGTCCGGGGCCGGGGTGCTCGACGCCTCGCTGTCCGCCCTCGCCTGGTGCCGCCCGGGGCCGGCCGCACGCTGGCTGACGGGAGAGGTGCTGGCCGAAGTATCGATTCGGCTGGAGCAGGCGGCCCTCCGCCCGCTGCCCGGGGAGCCCGGCACGCGCCCGGGGGAGCGGCGGGCGCGGGCGGCGCTCGCCCGGCTGGCGGCCGACCACCGGATACTCGAACAGGCCGCGGAGGTCCGCAGCCAGCGGCTGCACGCGCCCTTCCTGGACAACCAGGTCGTACGCGCCTGCCGCGCCCTGCCCGAGGCGCTGCGCGTACAGCCGGGGGCGCGGGCGGCGGTGCTGCGCGCCGTCCTGGCGGGGGCGGGCGTCCACGAACTGCCGCCCGGCTGGGGCACCCCCTCCCGTGCCACCCACACGGCGGCTGCGCGAACCGGGCTGCGGTCCCGCGTCGGCGACCTCATCGACCTCTTCGACGCGCCCCTGCTGGCCGACGCGGGACTGGTGGAGGCCCGGGTCGTCCGCAAGGCCCTGAGGGCCGCGGCCGAGGGTGAATCGCTGCCGCTGGACGGGCTGGCGGAACTGGTCTCCACCGAGGTCTGGCTGCGCCGGCTGCTGGCCCGCCGGGGCAGCTGCTGGACGGGCACGGCCACCGAGCGCCGGCGCGCGGTGGCCGGAGGAGTGCCGCAGCGCCCCAGTCTGTGAGACGGGCCGGGGCCGGTCCGGGCCGGACCCGTGCCGGGTCTGCGGGCCGCGCCTCCGCACGCCGTACCCCCGCGGGCCGGGCCGCTTCGCGGGCACCGGCCGCGGGACGGATCAGCGGCAGCCGAACCGGGCCTGGATCCAGTCCGCCATGACCGCCGAGTCCAGCACGCCGTTCGGTTCGACCACCAGCCGGAGCGTCCGCACCCCGGCCAGGGACACATGGACCGGCACCGGCTCCTCGCCCCGCCGGACGACGCCCGACTCCCACAGCCGGACCCCGTCGCCGTAGACGGAGAACCGGACCGCGCCCCGCAGCGCCGTCAGGTCGTCCACCCCGGCGAGCGCGTCGAACGAGGTGCAGGCGCCGTCCAGGTCGACCGTCACGGAGGAGCGGGCGGACACCGTCACCCCGTAGCCCCTGTCCCGGCCGTTGACGCGCAGCTCCGAGCGCTGCCACAGCCAGCTGCTCCCCTCCCGTACGTAGGGGCCGTCCGAACCGCCTCCACGAGGCAGCCGGTCGAGCCGGTGGACGGTGGCCGCGGACGGCCGGGGCGTCGGTTCGGGCACCGGTCCGGACGTCGGACCGGCCGCCGGTCCGTCCGTCCCGCCGGGCACCGGCCCGGAACCGGGCGAGGACGTCCCGGACCCCGGACCGGCCCCGGGGCCTGCCCCGGGCACCGGCGCGGACCCCGCCGCGGACGGGGAACCGGGCTCCGGCTCCGGCCCCGGCTCCGCGAGGTTCCCCGGCGGGTCCGCCTCCCGGCCCGGGACACCCTCCCCGCCGGCCGCCGCCTCCCGCGGCGACACGGTCTGCGCCCTCGAAAGGCCCGTCCCCGCCCCCGCCTCGGCTCCCGTCTCCGCCCCGCCGGGCGCACCGGCCGCCGACGGCCGTGCTCCCGGCCCCTGGTACGGACCCCGCGGCCGCTGGCCGTCGGTCACCAGCGCCAGCGTCAGCGCGGTGGCCACGGCGGCGGCCATCACCCCCGCCGTGACGCCCGCCCTCGCGGTCGATCCCAGGCCGTCGAACACCGTGGCGCCGCCACCGGCCGTACCGTCCAAGCCTCCGGACGAGGCGGCCGGGCCCACCGCTCCGGCCGGGCCCACCAACGGGTACGCCTCCGCGGCGCCCCCCTCCTCCGCACCGCCCCGCATCCCGTACGCCTGTGCCGCATACGCCTGCGCCGAACCCACCACCGGATACGGCGAGTACACATCCGCACCCCAGCCCACGACCGCCAACGGCAGCACCAGCCGGAGCCGTTCGCAGACGTCCCTGGCACCCAGCGCCGCCGACCGGCAGTCGGCGCACCGCTCCAGATGCCGGCGCAGCCCCCGGTCCGCCCGCGCCCGCAGCCCTCCGCGCACATACGTACCCAGCCGGTCGGCACGGCGCGCGCAGTCGCCGCCCGTCGCCCGCGCCCCGGCGGTGTGCACCGTGAGGTAGGACTGCTGCAATCCCTCCTTCGCCCGCTGCGCCAGCGTCACCACCGCGTCCTCCGCCATACCCAGCAGAGGCGCGACCTCCCGCGGCGCATCCTCTTCGATCACGGTGTGCCACAGCACCACCTGCCACCGCTCGGGCAGATCGCGGAAGGCACGCACCGCGGTGGACCGCTCGGCCCTGCGCATGGCCCGCACGTGCGCGTCCGCCCCGAAGGGCTCGCCACCGCCCGGCGACTCGGCCGCCGCCGCGAAGACCGCGAAGTCCTCGACGAGCAGATCCCAGCCGCTCGTCCCCGTCCAGGCCGCCGCCACGTCCCGGACCGCCGCCAGCAGATGGGTGCGCACCGCCGTGTCCGGCCCCGCGCCACCGCGTACGGCCAGCAGCGTTCGCGCGAAGACCTCGTCCGTCAGGTCGTTCGCGGTCGCCGCGTCGCGGCAGCAGTGGCGTACGTAGCGGCGCACCGCGTCGGCGTGCCGCCGGTACAGCTCCTCATACGCCCCGGTGTCCCCGCCGCGCATCCGCGACACCAGCTCCGCGTCGCCGGGCACGGCGTCCGCCGGCCCGCCCGCTCCGTCCACGTCCCGCGAACCGCGAGGCCCCTCCCGCCCGTCAACATCCAAAGCGAGAACCCCCGTACACACAGTCGCCACCGAACACCGGCAAAGCGTGCCACGGCGAGGGCCGCGCGTTCCCGGCCGTGCGCCTCAATCACCCGTCCGGGGTGGGAAACCGCAAAACGGTGCGCACGCGGTGTTCTTACGGGGTATAGGGGCCGAGCGGCGGCGACGCGAATCTGGCCGAAAAGCGACGCTCCACCGCCGCACCGCCCGCGTCCGATCACCGCACGACCCCGTCCGGTGTCCGGCGTCAGGCCTGCCGAAAGAGTCCACCGGCAGCGTCTGCCGACGGGATCTGCCGATGAGACCCGCTGATGGGACCTGCCGACAGGAAACCGCAGGCCGCGGGCCGGAGCCCCGGGTCCCCGCCTCAGGCCCCCACGGGCTTCGCGTGCCGCGGTCTGAGCCCCTCCAGCAGGATGTCGAGCAGCCGCGCCGAGGCCGCGGCCTGCTGCACCGCGTTCGGCAGGGACGGTGCCGCCGTGGCTATCACCAGCAGCACGTCCGCGACCGTCACATCGGACCGCAGCTCACCGGCCGCCTGCGCCCGCTCCACCAACCGCCCGACGACATCGAGCAGTTCGGAGACGCCCGCATCCTCCTCGGTACTCCCGGCGTTCCCGGCGTTCCCCCGCTCCCTGCCGTCCACCAGCCGCAGCCCGGGCTGTCCGTGCCCACCGCCCCGCAGCGTATGCGTTCCCCCCGGGACGGTGCCCGCGCCCTCCGGCTCGTCGGCGAACGACCCGACCCGCAGTATCCGAGGCGGCAGCAGCCGCCCGGCACCCGAATCCACCGAGGCGCGCAGGAAACGGGAGAGCGCCGACCACGGCTCCTCCTCCTGCCCCAGCGCGGCCCGGGCCTGCTCGGTCAGTCGCGCCGTCTCCTCCTGCGCTATACGCCGGACCAGTACGTCCTTGCTGGGAAAGCGCCGGTAGACCGTGCCGACCCCGACCCGTGCCCGGCGCGCGACGTCCTCCATCGGAGCGCCGTAGCCCAGCTCGCCGAAGACCTCGCGGGCGGCGCGCAGCACATGCTCCAGATTGCGCTGGGCGTCGACCCGCAGCGGAGCCGTACGTCCGCTCCCCCTGACGCTCCCGCCGCCGGCCGTGCGCGCGGCCCCACGGCCTCCGCCCGCCCCGTTCACCGGACCCGCCCCGCCGTCCGCGGAGGAGTCGGCGACGACGGCGGTCGACCAACGAGAGCCCTGAATGCCCTGAATATGCATGTTGTGTTCCCCCGGTTGTATGGCAGCCTCCCCCCGGAGGCCCCCCGCCCTGTGCCGCCGGGACACGGTCATGACTCCGCCCGGCGTGCTACGAACATAGTTGAGCCCCGGTCACGAGAGAAGGGGGATGTTCCGCCACCTCCGCCCCCCGATCGGAGTACGCCGCCCAGCACCCCTCCCCACCCCCTCCCGGACCCCCCTCGCACCCCCGCTGACCTGCGCCGCACTCCCGCCCACAGCGAACCGGCGAGCCCCGGACCCGATCCATCCGCCGGTCATACGTTTCCCGGGACCTGTGGACAAACGTCCGCCCGCGGGTGCGTCATGGACAGGTGACGAAGGAACCCGCGCGCATTCTCGTGGTCGGCGGCGGCTACGTCGGCATGTACACCGCCCTGCGCCTCCAGCGACGCCTGAAGCACGAACTGAGACGCGCGCGGGAGGGCGGCGGGGGTGTACAGGTCGTCGTGCTCGCCCCCGATCCCTACATGACCTACCAGCCGTTCCTGCCCGAAGCGGCCGCCGGCTCCATCTCCCCGCGCCACGTCGTCGTCCCCCTGCGCCGCGTGCTGCCCCACTGCAGGGTCGTCATCGGCGAGGCGAAGTCCATCGACCACGCCCGGCGCACCGCCACCGTCGAGACCCTCGCCACCGAGCACGCCGGCACCGGCCCCGTCGAGGTGCCCTACGACGAACTCGTCCTCGCCCCCGGCTCGGTCTCCCGCGCCCTCCCCGTCCCCGGCCTCGCCGACCACGGCATCGGTTTCAAGACCGTCGAGGAGGCCATCGGCCTGCGCAACCACGTCCTCGAACAGCTCGACATCGCCTCCTCCACCCGCGACCCCGCCGTCCGCGACGCAGCCCTCACCTTCGTCTTCGTCGGCGGCGGCTACGCGGGCGTCGAGGCGCTGGCCGAACTGGAGGACATGGCCCGCTACGCCTGCCGCTACTACCACAACATCCGCCCCCGGGACATGAAGTGGATCCTCGTCGAGGCGACCGGCCGCATCCTCCCCGAGGTCGGCGAGGCCATGGGCCGCTACGCCGTGCGCGAACTGCGCGGCCGCAACATCGACGTACGCCTGGAGACCCGCCTCGACTCCTGCGAGGACCGCGTCGCCCAGCTCAGCGACGGATCCCGCCACCCCTGCCGCACCCTCGTGTGGACCGCGGGCGTCAAACCCCACCCCCTGCTGGAGAGGACCGACCTCCCCCGCGACGGACGCGGCCGGCTGCGCTGCACCGCCACCCTGCGCGTCGAGGGCACCGAGCACGCCTGGTCGGCGGGCGACGCCGCCGCCGTCCCGGATCTGGCGGCGGCGGGACCGTCCCGGTCCCGGGACCCGGAGGGAGGGCCGGTCCCGGAATGCGCCCCCAACGCCCAGCACGCGGTACGCCAGGCACGCCTCCTGGCCGACAACCTGGTGGCGTCGCTGCGCGGCCGGGAGCCGGCGCGGTACGAGCACTCCTACGCGGGCTCCGTCGCCTCGCTCGGCCTGCACAAGGGTGTCGCCCATGTGTACGGCCGCAGGCTCAAGGGCTACCCTGCCTGGTTCCTGCACCGCGCGTACCACCTGAGCCGGGTGCCGACGGTCAACCGCAAGGCGCGCATCCTCGCGGAGTGGACGCTCGCCGGCCTGTTCAAGCGTGAGATCGTCTCGCTCGGCTCGCTGGAGCACCCGCGCGCGGAGTTCGAACTCGCCGCGGGCACCGGCCGCCACCCCGAGGGACCCTGACACCCGCCGGTGCCGTCGGTCACACTGGACGTGTGACCATGGGTGGGCCCGCGTCAGCTGAGAGTCACCGGCGGGCGCGGCCGACGCGACGGGCCCGCCGGCACGGCGGGTACGGGCATCCGCACGTACCCGCACGCACACACCAGACACGAGAACATCGGAATCGGATCGGACCGCACGCAGTGAACTTCACGCGCTGGAGCGCCCGGCTGCCCGGCACGCAGCGGCAACGACGCCTCGCCGCCAGGGCCGTACGGCGCCCGCCCGAGGCACCGGCCCCCTCCGGGGCCGTCCCGGCCGCCCGGGACGAGCACGGCGAGTCGTCCGCTCCGGACGCCGAGGGAGCGAGACGGGGGGCGGGACAGGGAGCGGGACACAGCCTCGACGCCCTGCCCGCGCAGGACCTGTCCGCGCAGGGCCTGCTGGACCAGGTCCCCGCCCTGGTCGCCCTCGTCCACGGTCCCGACCACCGCATCGCTTTCGTCAACGACGCCTACGCCGCGGTCTTCGGCCCACGCGCGCCCGGCGCCCCCGCCCGCGAGGCCCTGCCGGAGCTGGCCGAGCTGGGCCTCCTGCCGCTGATGGACCAGGTCCTGCGCAGCGGCAGGCCCCGCACGGTCAAGTCCCGCCGGGTGGAGGGCCGGACGGGAAGACGAGGGGACGGGAACCCCGGAGCCGTCGGCGGCGGTACGCGCCCGGGGTACTACACCTTCACCTGCACCCCCGTCGAGCTGAAGGGCCCCGGGGCGCGGCGCGGCGTCCTCGTCTTCGCCGCCGAGGTGACCGACCAGGTCGAGGTGGCCGAACGGCTGCGCGTCAGCGAGCGCCGGCAGCGCGAGGCGGCCGTCACCCTCCAGCGCAGCCTGCTCCCGCAGCAACTGGAGCAGCCCGACGACCTGCGGGTGGCCGCCACCTACCGCCCGGGCGGCACCGACGCGGCGGTCGGCGGCGACTGGTACGACGTCATCACCCTGGGCGCGGGCCGCACCGCCCTGGTCATCGGCGACGTGATGGGCCGCGGGGTGCGGGCGGCCGCCGTCATGGGGCAGCTCCGCACGGCCGTGCGCGCGTACGCCCGGCTGGACCTGCCGCCCCACGAGGTGCTCCAGCTCCTCGACGGACTCGCCGCCGAGATCGACCCGAACCAGATCGCCACCTGCGTCTACGCCGTCCACGACCCCAACGAGGGCCGCCTGGTGTACGCCTCCGCCGGCCATCTGCCGATCCTCGTCAGGGACCCGGACGGCACGGTCCACCGCGCCGACGAGTCCACCGGCCCGCCGCTGGGCACGGGCGGCTGGCTGCACACCTCCGCCTCCGTCCCCTTCGGCGAGGGCTCGGCCGCCGTGCTCTACACCGACGGCCTGGTCGAGCGGCGCGACGCCGACATCGACCAGGGCATCGAGGTGCTGGAGGAGGCCTTCGCCGGAGCCACCGGCAGCCCCCAGGTCGTCTGCGACCGGCTCCTGCGGGCCCTGGGCATCACCGCCGAGCACGACGACGACGTCGCGCTCCTGGCCCTCCAGCACCCGGTCCGCACCGGCCACGACGCGGAGCTGTTCCACAACGCCGCGCTCGATCTCCTGGGAGGGGTCGAGGCCGCCCCGCGCGCCCGCGCCTTCGCCTCGGGGGTCCTGACGAGCTGGCGGTTCCCCCGGGGCCTGCACGATCTGGGTGTGCTGGCCGCCAGCGAGCTGGTCGCCAACTCCCTCCAGCACGGCACCCCGCCGATGTGCCTGCGGCTGCGCCGCACCGACCGCCGCCTGATCGTCGAGGTGACCGACGGCGACGACCACCTCCCGCGCCGCCGCCGTGCCGAACCGGCGGACGAGAGCGGCCGGGGCATCTCCATCGTCGCCACCATCGCCTCCGCCTGGGGGTCGCGCCGCACACCGGGCGGCGGGAAGGCGGTGTGGTGCGAGTTCGCGCTTCCCCCGGAGGCGGTCCCGCGCTAGCCGGACCGGACCGTACGGGCCGGCTCGGCGGACCGTGCCGCCGGAACGGGCCGGTCCTCCTCGACGGGCCGGACCGGCATCGAGGCGGCGACCACCAGGGACGCCCTCAGCGGGTTGTCCTGCTCGGCGGTCAGCCTGCGGCCCAGCAGCAGGGCCAGCACGGTGACGCCGAGCGAGCACAGCACCAGCATCACGATGTACGGCCCGTGCAGCGTGGCCCCCATCGGCCCGCCCACCGCCGGACCGATCGCCAGCGCCAACTGCTTCACCAGGGCGAAGGCCGAGTTGTACCGCCCGACCATCCGGGCCGGAGCCAGGTCCGCCACCAGCGGCGCCACGGTCGGCGACAGCATGGCCTCGCCCAGCCCGAACAGCGCGTATGTGGAGATGATCGCCGCGACGGCCAGCGCATGGCGGTCGGCCACCAGTCCGGACACCCCGGCCGCCAGCCACGCCACCGTCCAGATCAGCCCGACCAGCGCGATCACCCGGCTGCGCCGCCGCCGCTCCACCAGCCTGAGCACGACGAACTGCGCCAGCACGATCACGGCGGTGTTCGCGGCGAGCGCGACTCCCAGCGTCGCCGGGGAGATCCGCGAGGCCTCGACCGCGTACGCCGACAGCCCGGACTCGAACTGCCCGTAGCAGGCGAAGAACATCACGAAGCCGAGCGCGGACAGCGTCACCATCGCCCGGTCGGACAGCAGCGCCCGCAGGCCGCCCCGGGTCGCGGTGCCGCCCTCGCCGCCGTGGGAGGGGCACTCGACGCGCGGGCCGTCCGGCAGCCGTACGGTCGCCACGATCGCGCCCAGGACCAGGTACATCGCCGACTCGATCCCGAACAGCAGCAGGAACGACGACGGCCGGTCGGTGTCCACGACCAGACCGCCCAGCAGTCCGCCGACGCCGAGTCCGAGGTTGTTGAGGAAGAACTGCGTGGCGAAGGCGCGCGAGCGTGTCGCGGTGGTGGAGGACCACACGATCATCGTGGCGAGCGCGGGCTGGATCACGGAGAGGCCCGCGCCGAAGACGGCGGCGGACACGTACATCGCCACCGTGCCTTCGGAGAGGGCGATGCCGAGTGAGCCGGCCGAGGCCAGGACCGTTCCCGCGACGGCGACGGGCAGCGGGCCGCGCCGGTCGATCACCCGTCCGGTGAAGGGCAGCACCACCAGCGCGGCCACGGCGAAGAGCGCGAGCACCGTCCCCGCGGCGGCCGCGCCCAGATTCCGCACCTGGGCCACGTAGATGAACATGAACGGGACGGTGAAGCCGTTGCCGAACGCGCTCAGCGCGTTCCCCGTCTGGATCCGGCGCAGCGCCGCGCCCGTCGCGGTGGTCACACTCACCTGCCTCTGAGTCCGGTGCCGCTGGGACACGCATGGGATGGAACGCATGGGTGGAGGAAGAAGCCGAAAGAAGACTTCGAAGCTAAAGTTCGATGCTAAAGAGTACATAGCGAAAGACTTCGAAGCGAACGAGTTCATGCCATACTCCGGTCCCATGCCTGACCAGCCCCCGCGGGACCCGGACCGCGGCCCCACGCTCGACGAGCAGATCGCCATCTACCAGCGCGAGTACGGCGAGCTGGACCCCCAGGTGGAGAAGATCGTCAACGCGCTCAGCCGCCTCGACCGGCGGATGAGCGTCGCCTACGGGCGCCAGCTAGCCGTCCTCGGCCTCAACCACGCCGAGTGGGAGGTGCTGAAGGAACTGGTGATGGCGGGCAGGCCCTACCGCCTGGGCCCGGGGGCCCTGGCCAAGCGACTGGGACTC
>NZ_CP127170.1:3167500-3740000 GCF_046529545.1 Streptomyces sp. KL2
CGGCCGGGTCCTTCGGGGTCCGCTCTCAGTACTGCCCCTGGTGGGTGTGGAACGGATGCGGGGCCGGGAGCCGGTCGGGCGCGCTGTTGGGTGTCTGAGGGCACGGCCGCACCGGCCGGGTCTTCGGTGCCGGCCCCGGTGTACTCCACCGTCTGGTGGGGGTGGCGGGTGGCTGGTCGTTGTTTGAGAACTGCACAGTGGACGCGAGCATCTATAGGCCAAGTTTTTAAGGGCGCACGGTGGATGCCTTGGCACCAGGAACCGATGAAGGACGTGGGAGGCCGCGATAGGCCCCGGGGAGCTGTCAACCGAGCTGTGATCCGGGGGTGTCCGAATGGGGAAACCCGGCAGTCGTCATGGGCTGTCACCCGCTGCTGAACACATAGGCAGTGTGGAGGGAACGCGGGGAAGTGAAACATCTCAGTACCCGCAGGAAGAGAAAACAACCGTGATTCCGGGAGTAGTGGCGAGCGAAACCGGATGAGGCCAAACCGGTCACGTGTGAGACCCGGCAGGGGTTGCGTGGTCGGGGTTGTGGGAGTTCTCTGCAGTCGTCTGCCGGCGGCTGGACGAGTCAGAAACCGTAGGGATAGGCGAAGGGCATGCGAAAGGCCCGGCGTAGAGGGTAAGACCCCCGTAGCCGAAATTCCTGCGGCTCGTTTGAGGACCACCCAAGTAGCACGGGGCCCGAGAAATCCCGTGTGAATCTGGCGGGACCACCCGTTAAGCCTAAATATTCCCTGGTGACCGATAGCGGAGAGTACCGTGAGGGAATGGTGAAAAGTACCGCGGGAGCGGAGTGAAATAGTACCTGAAACCGTGTGCCTACAAGCCGTGGGAGCGTCGCACGCCGGCTTGCCGGTGTGTCGTGACTGCGTGCCTTTTGAAGAATGAGCCTGCGAGTTTGCGGTATGTTGCGAGGTTAACCCGTGTGGGGAAGCCGTAGCGAAAGCGAGTCCGAACAGGGCGACTGAGTAGCGTGCCCAAGACCCGAAGCGGAGTGATCTAGCCATGGGCAGGGTGAAGCGGCTGTAAGAGGTCGTGGAGGCCCGAACCCACCAGGGTTGAAAACCTGGGGGATGACCTGTGGTTAGGGGTGAAAGGCCAATCAAACTCCGTGATAGCTGGTTCTCCCCGAAATGCATTTAGGTGCAGCGTCGCGTGTTGCTTGCCGGAGGTAGAGCACTGGATAGGCGATGGGCCCTACCGGGTTACTGACCTTAGCCAAACTCCGAATGCCGGTAAGTGTGAGCGCGGCAGTGAGACTGTGGGGGATAAGCTCCATGGTCGAGAGGGAAACAGCCCAGAGCATCGACTAAGGCCCCCAAGCGTGTGCTAAGTGGGAAAGGATGTGGAGTCGCAGAGACAACCAGGAGGTTGGCTTAGAAGCAGCCATCCTTGAAAGAGTGCGTAATAGCTCACTGGTCAAGTGATTCTGCGCCGACAATGTAGCGGGGCTCAAGCACACCGCCGACGTCGTGTCACTCACACAGGAAGGCCCAACGGCCGTGTGGGTGGGTAGGGGAGCGTCGTGTGCCGGGTGAAGCCGCGCCGGAAGGCAGTGGTGGACGGTTCACGAGTGAGAATGCAGGCATGAGTAGCGATACAGGAGTGGGAAACTCCTGCGCCGATTGACCAAGGGTTCCTGGGTCAAGCTGATCTGCCCAGGGTAAGTCGGGGCCTAAGGCGAGGCCGACAGGCGTAGTCGATGGATAACCGGTTGATATTCCGGTACCCGCTGTGGAGCGCAAGGGCCGAGCCCGGTGATGCTAAGTCCGTGAAGCCGCCCGCATCCTTCGGGGTGCGGTGCTGGTGGAGCCGACGGCCCGATCCGGTAGTAGGTGAGTGATGGGGTGACGCAGGAAGGTAGTCCAGCCCGGGCGGTGGTTGTCCCGGGGTAAGGGTGTAGGGCGCCAGGTAGGTAAATCCGTCTGGCACGAGAGCCTGAGACCTGATGCCGAGCCGATGTGGTGAAGTGGATGATCCTATGCTGTCGAGAAAAGCCTCTAGCGAGTTGCACGGCGGCCCGTACCCTAAACCGACTCAGGTGGTCTGGTAGAGAATACCGAGGCGTTCGGGTGAACTATGGTTAAGGAACTCGGCAAAATGCCCCCGTAACTTCGGGAGAAGGGGGGCCACGCCTGGTGATCCGTCTTGCACGGTGAGCTGGGGGTGGCCGCAGAGACCAGCGAGAAGCGACTGTTTACTAAAAACACAGGTCCGTGCGAAGCCGTAAGGCGAGGTATACGGACTGACGCCTGCCCGGTGCTGGAACGTTAAGGGGACCGGTTAGTGGTGCTTCGGCGCCGCGAAGCTGAGAACTTAAGCGCCAGTAAACGGCGGTGGTAACTATAACCATCCTAAGGTAGCGAAATTCCTTGTCGGGTAAGTTCCGACCTGCACGAATGGCGTAACGACTTCTCGACTGTCTCAACCATAGGCCCGGTGAAATTGCACTACGAGTAAAGATGCTCGTTTCGCGCAGCAGGACGGAAAGACCCCGGGACCTTTACTACAGCTTGATATTGGTGTTCGGTTCGGCTTGTGTAGGATAGGTGGGAGCCGGTGAAGCATGCACGCCAGTGTGTGTGGAGGCGTTGTTGAAATACCACTCTGGTCGTGCTGGATGTCTAACCCGGGTCCGTGATCCGGATCGGGGACAGTGTCTGGTGGGTAGTTTAACTGGGGCGGTTGCCTCCCAAAGGGTAACGGAGGCGCCCAAAGGTTCCCTCAGCCTGGTTGGTCATCAGGTGGTGAGTGTAAGTGCACAAGGGAGCTTGACTGTGAGACTGACGGGTCGAGCAGGGACGAAAGTCGGGACTAGTGATCCGGCGGTGGCTGGTGGAAGCGCCGTCGCTCAACGGATAAAAGGTACCCCGGGGATAACAGGCTGATCTTCCCCAAGAGTCCATATCGACGGGATGGTTTGGCACCTCGATGTCGGCTCGTCGCATCCTGGGGCTGGAGTCGGTCCCAAGGGTTGGGCTGTTCGCCCATTAAAGCGGTACGCGAGCTGGGTTTAGAACGTCGTGAGACAGTTCGGTCCCTATCCGCTGTGCGCGTAGGAGTCTTGAGAAGGGCTGTCCCTAGTACGAGAGGACCGGGACGGACGAACCTCTGGTGTGCCAGTTGTTCTGCCAAGGGCATGGCTGGTTGGCTACGTTCGGGAGGGATAACCGCTGAAAGCATCTAAGCGGGAAGCCTGCTTCGAGATGAGGACTCCCACCCCTTGAAGGGGGTAAGGCTCCCGGGAGACGACCGGGTTGATAGGCCAGAGATGGAAGCCGGGTGACCGGTGGAGTTGACTGGTACTAATAGGCCGAGGGCTTGTCCGTAGATGTTCGCGTCCACTGTGTGGGTTCTGAGACCACGACCCGTCTGGCCGGCGGTGCGTGTGTGTCATGGTGTTTCGGTGGTCACAGCGTGAGGGAAACGCCCGGTTACATTCCGAACCCGGAAGCTAAGCCTTTCAGCGCCGATGGTACTGCATGGGGGACCGTGTGGGAGAGTAGGACGCCGCCGAACGATTGTTCAGCCTCGGTCTTCGAGTTTCGACTCGGAGACCGAGGCTTTTTCACGTTGTGGCCGGTTCTATGCCGAGGGGAATTCGACTTTCGGTGTGGCGCCGCGGCCCCGTGACGCCGTGACGGTGTCGGCGTCAGGCCGGGAAGCGGCGGACGAAGCGGCGTTGCCAGGGCGTTTCGACGGCACGCGGGGAGTAGTGCTTCCTGACATGGGCTATGGCCTCGTCACCCGGTAGTCCGTCCAGTGCGGCGAGGCAGGCCAGCGCCGTGCCGGTACGGCCGTATCCGCCTCCGCAGGCGATCTCGACGCGTTCGGTTTCCGCGCGTTCCCACGCCTCGTTCAGGGCCGCGGCCGCCGCCGTCCGGTCCGGCGGCAGGCGGAAGTCCGGCCAGCGGACCCAGCGGTAGTCCCAGGGGACGGTGGGCGGTTCCTTGCCCAGGAGGTACAGCGCGAAGGCGGGGGTAGGCCCCTCGGGGAGCGGGCGGCGCAGCCCGCGGCCGCGGACGAGCCGGCCGGACGGCAGCCGAAGCACACCTGCCGCGGCGGGACCCCAGGTCGTGGTCACGGTGTGGGTCTGGGCGCCGGTGGCCCGGTTTCGCCGAGCTGCGGCCACCAGACGCGTGCCTGGGCCTCCGAACGCAGCAGCGCCAGGGTCGGCATGCCCATCGGCTCGCCGTTCACCAGCAGGTCGGGAAGCTGGGGGATGGGAGCGACGGCCGCGACGTTGTGGAGTATCAGGGAGAGTGGTGGGTCGAGCCGACCGGCGGATGACCCTGCGGCCATGCGGCGGCCGTGCTCGACCACGCTCGCGGTGAGAGCCGTGAGGAGCGGCATCGTGCCGGGGGCGCGGCGCGGGTCCTCGACGGTTTCGCCCACGACATAGAGCGTTCCCCATTCGGCCGCAAAGGATTCCAGCGCGGCCGAATCCGTGCGGGGCGCCGTACACGCGTTGCGGACGTGGAGCTGGGAGAGGCAGGCGAGGGCGCTCCGGACGATGTGGAGGGCGGCGTCCCGGCGCTCGGGGTGGGCGATCAGGGTCGCCTCCAGCTCGCCCGCCGCACCGGACGCCGCCTTGGGGTGCGTGCGCAGGATCCGGACGGCCTCGGAGGAGGAGCCCGCCGCGGCGTTGGCCCAGCGGTGGACCTGGCGGAACGGCTCGCCGGCCACGGCGGCGGCGTGGAGCCAGCAGCCCAGGAGCGTCTCGGCGGCGTCGTGGGCGGCCGCGTCCGCGCGTGCGGGGCTGCGCACGGGGGCGAGCAGGGCCGCGGCCCGTGCGGCGGCGGTACGGCGGTCGTCGCAGCCGTGGTGGGGCGACCAGCGCAGCCGTACGGGGGCGTCGGTGAGCTGTGCCGGGTCGTAGACGTGGACGGGGCCGAGCTTGGCGCGGGCTCCGGCGGTCTCCGCCCACAGGGCGGGGTCGGCGGTCACGACGAGTGCGGCTCCGGGTGCGGCGCGCAGGGCGTCGGCCGCCCGGTGGGTGTGGAGAGCGCCGTACTCGGCGCCCGCGGGCGGGCCGGAGAACGCCTCGGGGACGGGATGGGCGCGTACGGCGGCGGGGGCCTGTACGGGCTCCTGCGGGGGTGTGAGGGCCGTCGCCTCGGGCGGTGCGGCTCCGTGGTCCTCGGTCCCTCCGTGGGCAGGGAGGGGTGCCGCGGCCGTTTCGTGGGGCGCGGGCGGGGCGCCCTTGTGCGGAGCCGCCTGCCGGGCAGCCCGCCGGGCCGCGCGCAGGGCACGCCGGCGGGCCACGGCGCCGGCGGTGAGGAATCCCAGGACCGTCAGGACCATCGCCTGGCCGATGAGGATTCCCCAGAACAGGCCCGGCCCCGGCAGGGTCTCGGCCTGTGCCCCGGGCCAGGCGGCGGCCAGGTCGCCCGGCTCGGAGACGAGTGAGCGCATGGCCGCCGGGGTGCGGACGAAGGCGACGCCCCGCGGCCACGCTCCGTGGGCGAGGAGGCCGGCCAGTCCGGCGGCCGTCCAGCACAGGGTGGTGACGCCCAGCAGGAAGCCGATGAGGCCGAGCAGCAGCCCGTCGGGGATGCCTCTCTCCGGCGGGGCGCCCGTACCGCCGCCCTGTGCCCCGCGTGCTCCGCCGTGGCTCCGCGCCACCGTCAGGCCACCGTCTCGTCGGCGCGTGCGAGCCGCTCCATCGCGGCCGCCCGGGACTCGGTCTCGGCGTCGAGGTCGTCGGCCAGGGTGTCCTGCAGGGGCGAGCGGGTCGAGGAGCCGTCCGCGGAGGATTCGGTCATGGCGCGGTCGGTGAAGACCAGTGGGCGCTCGGCCTCGGTGACCAGGTGCTTGACGACCTGGACGTTGCCGTTGACGTCCCAGACGGCGATGCCGGGGGTGAGCGTGGGGATGATCTCCACGGCCCAGCGCGGCAGTCCCAGCACTTTTCCGGTGGCTCGCGCCTCGTCGGCCTTCTGGGCGTAGATGGTGCGGGTGGAGGCCATCTTGAGGATGGCGGCCGCCTCCCTGGCCGCCGCTCCGTCGACGACGTCCGACAGGTGGTGGACGACCGCGACGAACGACAGGCCCAGGCGCCGGCCGAACTTCAGCAGGCGCTGGAAGAGCTGGGCGACGAAGGGGCTGTTGATGATGTGCCACGCCTCCTCGACCAGGAAGATCCGCTTCTTGCGGTCGGGGCGGATCCAGGTGTGCTCCAGCCAGACGCCGACGATGGCCATCAGGATCGGCATGGCGATGGAGTTGCGGTCGATGTGGGAGAGGTCGAAGACGATCAGGGGAGCGTCGAGGTCGATGCCCACCGTCGTCGGGCCGTCGAACATGCCGCGCAGGTCGCCGTCGACCAGGCGGTCCAGTACGAGGGCCACGTCCAGGCCCCAGGCGCGGACGTCCTCCAGTGCGACGTTCATCGCCTCGGCCGACTCCGGCTCCGGGTGGCGCAGTTGCTCGACTATGTCGGTGAGGACGGGCTGGCGTCCGGTGACGGTCTCGTTGACGTAGGAGTGCGCGACCTTCAGCGCGAAGCCGGCGCGCTCGTCGAGGCCGTGGCCCATGGCGACCTCGATGATGGTGCGCAGCAGGGCGAGCTGGCCGGTGGTGGTGATGGACGGGTCCAGCGGGTTGAGGCGGATGCCCTGGTCGAGCGCGGCCATCGGGTCCAGGCGGATGGGGGTGACGCCCATCTGCTCGGCGATCAGGTTCCACTCGCCGACGCCGTCCTCGCCCTGGGCGTCCAGGACGACGACCTGGCGGTCGCGGAAGCGCAGCTGGCGCAGGATGTAGGTCTTCTCCAGTGCCGACTTGCCGTTGCCGGACTCGCCCAGCACCAGCCAGTGGGGGGCGGGGAGTTGCTGGCCGTAGAGCTGGAAGGGGTCATAGATGTAGCCCTTGCCGCTGTAGACCTCGCGGCCGATGATCACCCCGGAGTCGCCCAGTCCGGGGGCGGCGGTGGGCAGGTAGACGGCCTGGGCCTGGCCCGTGGAGGTGCGCACGGGCAGGCGGGTGGTCTCGGTCTTGCCGAAGACGAAGCTGGTGAAGGCGTCGGTGACGGCGGTCAGCGGATCGAACGCGGCCATGGTGGTTGCGCCTCCTCAGCGGCGGATGCCGGTCGCGAACGGCAGGGTGTTCACGAACGCACGGTGATGCTCCCGGTCGCACCACTCCAGCTTCAAGTAGCTCTTTCCGGCCGATGCCCGGATCGTGCGCTTGTCACGTGCCAGGGCGTCGGGGTTGCGGGACGAGACGGTGATGTAGCCGACGAGGTTGACGCCCGCGGCGCCGGAGGCGAGGTCCTCGCCGCGCTGGTCGACGCGGCTGTGGGCGGCCACGTCGCGCGGGTCGACGGTGCGGTTCATCTTGGCGGCGCGGCTGGCCTCGGCGGCGTCGTTGGTCTTCTCCGTCAGCATGCGCTCGATGGCGATCTCGGTCGGCTCCAGGTCCATGCAGACGGCGACGGTGCGGATCACGTCGGGGGTGTGGACCAGCAGCGGGGCGAGGAAGTTGACGCCCACGGGCGTCATCGGCCACTCCTTGACCCAGGCGGTGGCGTGGCACCAGGGGGCGCGGGTGGCGGACTCGCGGGTCTTGGCCTGGAGGTAGGTGGGCTCGGAGGCGTCCAGTTCGGCGGGCCAGGCGTTGCGGCGGCTCATGGCCTGGATGTGGTCGATGGGGTGGTCCGGGTCGTACATGGAGTGGATCAGGGACGCCATGCGGGACTGGCCCAGCGGCTGCCGCACCCGGATGTCGGCCTCGGTGAGGCGGGCGCAGATGTCGGTGAGCTCCCGGGCCATGACGATGGCCAGGCCCTCGTCACGGGTGAGGCGGCGGCCGGTGGAGGCGCGGGTGGCCTTGGCGATCGCGGCGGCCTCGGCGGCCAGGTCGCGGGTGTAGTGCATACAGGCCACCAGATAGGCCCGGTGCTGCTCGCTGGAGGTGGAGACCATCGACAGCAGCTGCTCGTAGGAGTCGCGCAGCCAGGGCGCGGCCCGCTCGTCGCCGCGCTGCGCGACGTCCTTGGCGTGGGCGTCGGGGTCGGCGGGAAGGGTGCGGGCGAGCATCTGGAGGCGGGTGACGAAGCCGTCGCCGTTGGCCACGTGCTTGAGGAGGGTGCCGAAGCGGTCGACGAGGGCCTCCTGGTCCTCGCTGTCGCGCAGGCCCACGCCCGGTCCCTCGATCTCGATGGCGGCGGTGACGGTGCGGCGGTCGGCGTGGAGCAGTACGGCGATCTCGTCGGGCCCGAAGGGAGCGGACAGCCAGTTGACCCGGCCGACGCCGGGGGGTGCGGGGATGTCCACCTCGGTGCCGTCCAGCCGGGTGCCGGCCTCGGTGGCGGTGGAGCGGTAGGTGGTGCCGCGGCGCAGCAGGCGCCGGTAACTGCGGTTGATCTCGAACCACTTGTAGTACGTCCGGCCGTTGTAGGGGACGTACACCGCGGCCAGGGCGATCAGCGGGAAGCCGACCAGCAGGGCGATGCGCAGCGACAGGACGGGGACCAGGAGCCCGCTCATCATGCCGAGGAAGGCGCCCGCGATGATCAGCGCGATCTCGCCCGTCTCCCGGTTCCTGCCGACGATGGCGTTGGGACGGGCGCGCCCGATCATGTACGTGCGGCGCGGAGCGACGGTGTGGGACGGGGTCGTCATCCGCGATCACCTCCGGTGCGATTGCTGGTGGTGCCGCCGCCGCTGCCCGTGCGGGGCGGGGGCGGCGCGGTGGGCCGGGAGGTCTGGGCGCCGCGCGAGGCGTGGGCGGCCACCCCTCCGGAGACCGGGTTGGCGGGCCGGGCGGCGGCGCCGGACTGCCCGCCGCCGCTGCCGCCCTCGGCGCCGCCGCGGGCGCTGTGGGTGGTGATGCCCTGGCGGAGCATGGCTGCGGGCGAGGAGACGACGGCTGCGGCCGTACGGGAGGCGGGGTCGGCGCTGGCGTTGCGCTGGCGGACGATCTCGTCGCCGAAGCCGGGGACGAAGCGGTAGATCATGGCGCTGGCGAAGATGGCGAGCAGGATGATCGCCAGGCCGGAGACGATCGCGGAGAAGGCGTTCGGGCCCTCGTCGGAGGCGAGCGCCCCGGCGAGGCCGAGGACGATGACGATGACCGGCTTGACGAGGATCACCGCGATCATGATGCCCGCCCAGCGGCGTACATGGCCCCACAGGTTCTTGTCGACGAGCCCGGCGTAGACGACCGTGCCCAGCAGGGCGCCGACGTACAGCAGGGCGGCGCGGATGACGAGTTCGAGCCAGAGGACGCCGGCGGCGAGGACGGAGACGAGGGAGACGACGATCAGCATGATGGGACCGCCGCCGATGTCGTCGCCCTTCTTGAGGGCCTCGGAGAAGGAGCCGAAGAACTTGTCGGTGTCGGATCCGGTGCCCGCGGCGATCACGTCGGTGACGGCGTCGGTCGCGGTGACCAGGGTGTAGAGGATCAGGGGGGTGAAGGCGGAGGCGAGGACCGTCAGCCACAGGAAGCCGATGGCCTCGGTGAGCGCCTCGGTGAGGGGGATGCCGCGGACGGCGCGCTTGGCGACGGCCAGCAGCCACAGCACGAGGGTGAGGATCGTCGAGGCGGCGAAGACGACGGCGTACTGGCGCAGGAACGCGGGGTTGGTGAAGTCGACGGTGGCGGTGGAGGCGACGGCCTCGGAGAGCTTGTCGACGATCCAGGCGGCGGCCTCGGCGCAGCCCTGGGCGAGGGAGGCGAGGGGGTCGAGGGTGGACAGGGGGTCGGTGCCGGAGCCGCCGGCGCCGTCGGGATCGCCTGTGTCGCAAAGGTCCCTGGCGGGGCTGCGGAGTTCCTCGCAGGCGTCCTGGCTCGGGGGTGTCGGCTCGTCGGCTGCCGCGCGGGCGGCCAGCCAGAACCCCGCGGCCTGCAGGCCCGCCAGGATCCCGGCGAGCGGCAGGGCGCGGCGGCCGGCTCGGTCAACGGGCATAGGTGAACCCTCCGTACTCCTCGACGGCCTTGCTGATGTCCTCGGCTGTGGAGGCCCGGATGTCGCCCGGTACGGGGGCGGGGCCGTCCTCCTGGGAGTCCTGCGCGATCCTCCAGTCGGATCCGGCCCACCGCAGCTGGAAGGTCCAGGTCTTCCAGGTGGTGGTCACGGGCATGGTCGACTCCTCGCCGGCCATGCCGATCAGGCCCGTGTACCAGACCTCGACGGTGGCGCCGTCGTCCTCGTACTCCGTCACCTTGGTGCCGACGGGGACGGTGCGTGAGACGAAGGTCATGCCGTCGGGGGCCTCGCCCTCCGGGGTGAGACCCAGGCGCTCGAAGAGGGCCTTCGAATAGGCCCTGTCCTGCGCCTCCTTGACGCGTGCGGCGGCTTCGGGGGTGTAGAGGGTGTCGACGAGCATGTGCCGGTGCTCGGTCTCGAACATGCCCGTACCGCCCAGTGCCACCGCGTAGTTGGCCGCGGCGCTCTGCGCGCCCTGTTCGGTGCGGGGGAAGCCCGAGGGCACGCCGTTCGACTGCCCGGTGACGGGACGTTCGCCGGTGGGGGCGGTGGGCCGGGCGTCCTCGCGCGCCTCCCCGCCGCCGCCACCGGACGTGGCGTCGCCGCCGCCCCTGTTGGCGAAGGCGATGGCCGCGATCAGCAGGACGACGACGCCCACCACCGTCACCATGCTGCGGCCCACCCGGACGGGCTGCCGTCTGGGCTCGTCGTACGCGTCGACGACGTCGTCCCCGTACCCGCCATCGCCGCCGATGCTCATCGTGCGCGTGCCCTCTCGGTCGCCCGGGCGCCGCCCGGTTGTCGTCGTGCCCTGTCCATGACGTTAACTCCGCCGCGGCGGTTGTGGGACCGGTGTGTGCAGGATCGCTTCCGCACCGTGAGCAGTGGATCTCCGGACTCGGCCCGGTGGCGCCGCCTCGCGCCCTCCGGTCGCGTTCGGGCGGGGGAGGAGGGGAACCGGCCGGGGTGGGGGCGGATCCTGGGCTGGTGCATCGCTGCGGTGCTCTTTTTCCTGGTGGGGGGAGCGGCCGGGCGGCGGCGGCCTCTCGGGTGCGGCGGGGCCGGCGCCGGCGGGGGCGCCGTCTGCCTCCGTCTGCCGCCGGTGCGCTGCCCGTGGGCGGGTACGTCCGGTCCCGCGGGGCCGTTCCGCCCGCCGTCGCGGGGTGACGGTTCTCACGGGGCGTCAGGCGTCCGCCGGCCGGGGCGCGCACCGCCGGCCGGCGGCGTACGGGACGGTCCGGGCCTCTCGCCGGGCACGCGGGCGCACCCGGGAGCCGGGCACCGGGAGGTGGAGGTCGGAGGGGGACGGGAGGCGGGGGCGGTGCGGCTACACGGCCATGCCGTAGACGATCGTGAAGAGCGTGCCGAGGGACCCGATGATGAAGACCCCGGTCAGGCCCGCCACGATCAGGCCCTTGCCCTGCTCCGCGCTGAAGGTGTCGCGCAGCGCCGTGGCGCCGATGCGCTGCTTGGCCGCGCCCCAGATGGCGATGCCGAGGCAGAGGAGGATGGCGACGGCCATGACGACCTCGATCATCACACGGGCCTCGTTGCCCAGGGATCCGAACGGGCCCCAGTCGGGGGCGATTCCGCCGATGATGGTGGTGATGTCGCCCTTTTCGGCTGCCAGAAACATGCTGTGTTCACCGCCCCGGTGAGGGTTGTCGAAAGTTGCGCTTCACTTGGATTCTGACACGGTTGCGGCCGAATCGGCAGTGAACTCCTTTCGGATGGGGGAGGGTTGAGGGGTGCGGAAGGCGTGGGTGGCGATCGGGACCGGTATCGGGCTCGTCATGTGCCTGATGGCGTTGCTCGTGGTGGGCACGTACAGCGCCGCGTCGAACCTGTTCGGCGGGCGGGGCGGCACGGTCGCGCTGGCGAAGAACTCGGTGCCGGCGGCGTACCGGCCCCTGGTGCAGAAGTGGGGCAACTACTGCCCGGCGCTCAACCCGGCGCTGCTGGCCGCCCAGCTCTTCCAGGAGAGCGGCTGGAACCCGAAGGCGCAGAGCCCCGCCGCGGCGCAGGGCATCGCCCAGTTCATCCCGGGCACCTGGGCGGTCCACGGCGTCGACGGCGACGGTGACGGCGACCGCGACGTGTGGGACCCGGCGGACGCGATCCCGTCGGCGGCGAAGTACGACTGCACGCTGGCGGAGGACGTCCGGGGGGTGCCCGGCGACCCGACGGACAACATGCTGGCCGCCTACAACGCGGGTCCGTACGCGGTGTTGAAGTACGGCGGTGTGCCGCCGTACCGCGAGACGCAGAACTACGTGAAGGTCATCCGGAAGCTGGAGCAGAGCTTCGCGGCGCCCGCCGGGCGCCTGTCTCCGACGCGGCAGGCCGCCGGGGCGATCGACTTCGCGCAGAAGAGGCTGGGGACGCCGTACCTGTGGGGCGGGGACGGCACGCCGGAGGACGGCGGGCGGTTCGACTGCTCGGGCCTGACGAAGGCGGCGTACGCGAGCGTGGGCATCGAGCTGCCGCGTGTCGCCAACGACCAGTGGAACGCCGGCCCGCACCCGGAGCGGAACGAGCTGCTACCGGGTGATCTGGTCTTCTTCGCGCACGATCTGAACGATTCGCGGTCGATCCACCACGTGGGGATCTACGTGGGCGGTGGCTATATGATCGACGCGCCGTACACGGGCGCGGAGATCCGTTTCGATCCCATCGACTCCCCCGACTACTTCGGGGCGACGAGGCCCACGGCGTCGTGAACCCCGGGGCGGCCGGTGCCCCGGTGACACGGTGTGCGGCCGCGGCCTCCGGGCCGCGGGTGCGGGTGCGGGTCACCCTCCGATAACGTCCGGGTGATCGTTCGGTGGAGGTCGGAACGTACGGCCGGGGCAGGGCGTTTCCTTGTCCGGAACGGGCATTCCGCTACCACGGGGGTCGGCAGCGAAGAGTGAAGGGCAGCATCGCGATGGCTGAATGGGACAACCCCGACGTCGAGCTGCTCCACGACATCAACGGATTGGCCAGGGAAGCCCCCGGCTGGGCCGACCACCTCATGGAGTACGTCGGCGAGTACGGCACGATCGCGGCGCTGGGGCTGCTGGGCCTGTGGGCCTGGTGGACGGCGCGGCGCCGCCCGGACGCGGTCTCGGCGGTGGCCGGGCTGGTCTGGGCGGCGCTGGCGGCCGGGGTGGCGGTGCTGGTGAACGTACCGATCCGGGAGTTCGTGGAGCGGCCCAGACCCTTTCTGACCCATGACGGGCTGGAGGTGCTGGTGGACGGGAAGGAGGACTTCTCGTTCGTCAGCGATCACGCGACGCTGGCGATGGCGCTGGCCGTGGGGATCTTCATGGTCAACCGGCGGCTGGGGCTGGTCGGCATCCTGGTGGCGGTGTTCGCGGGTTTCTGCCGCGTCTACATGGGGGTGCACTACCCCACCGACGTGATCGGCGGCCTGGCGCTGGGCACGGCCGTGACGCTGCTGCTGGCACCGGTGGCGCTGGCGCTGCTGACTCCGCTGCTGCGCGCGATGGCGGCCTCGCCGCGGATCGGCCGGCTGGTGAGCGCGTCGCCGGAACCGCGACCGGAGCCGGGGGCCGGGGAGCCGGACGCGGAGCGGCGGCCGTACGACCGGGACCTGGTCGCCTGAGGGCGCTCGGGACGCTCGAGGAGATCCACGGCCGCCGGGGCGCACGCCCCGGCGGCCGTTCGCCGTCTTCGGGGCCGCCTGTCCGGCGGCCTCGCGTCTCCCGGCGGCCTCACGCCTCCTGGTGGGCCGCGGCGTCCGCGCGGGCGCGTCCGCGGGCCCGCCGGGCGGGGCCGCGCCACCCGCAACTGCAGGCGGCGCTGCAGAACGGGCCCTTCTCCACGGTCGAGATCAGATGCTCCTGCGGTGGTGCCTGCCGCTGGGGCGGCACCACCTGGCTGCTGTCCTGCTGCACACGGCCACGGTACCGGCCGTGACGGGGGCCCGGAGCCGTCGTTAGTCGGAACGGGTTCCGATACGCGTGCTTGGGGGTCGTCAGACGATGGTGGTGCAGCGGGGGCGGAAGGGCAGGGCCGCGGCGGTCGGTGCGATCTGCGCCGGGACGGTGCTGGCGGCGCTGGCGGCCGCGGGCTGCTCCGGGCGGGGAACCGCCGCCGCCGCCGACGTGAGCGCCGCCGAGGCGCGGGCCGCCGTCCGGGGGGCGGCCGACGCGCTGGCCGGGGCGGGCACCTCCCGGACGCGTACGGCGGTGGAGATGACCAACGGGGGCACCCGGGTGACCATCCGGGGCACGGGCGTCTTCGACTACGGCAGACGTACGGGGCGGTTGAGGGTGGTGCTGCCGGGGGAGGCCACCGGCGAGAGCGAGCGCCGCCGGGTCGTGGAGCTGGTCACACCGGGCGCGCTGTACATGAGGAACCGGGGCGCGGGCGTGCCCGACGGCAAGTGGGTGCGCGTGGACACGGCGACCCTCCCGGACGGGAACCTGGTCACGGGAGGCGCCACGGACCCGATCAGCGCCGCCGAACTGCTGCGCGGCGCGCGGTCGGTGTCGTTCCACGGGGAGGAGCGGCTGCACGGGGAGACGGTGCGCCACTACCGGGGCACCGTGGACCTCGCGGCGGCGGCCGAGGCGGCGGAGCCGCGCTCACGCGGGCAGTTGGCCGCGGCGGCGAAGGGGCTCTCGAACCGGACGGTGGCCTTCGACGCGTACGTGGATGAGCGCGGGCGGCTGCGGAAGGTCCGCCACCGCTTCTCCTTCCCGCGGGCGGCGGGCGACCCGGGGAGGCGGGGGGAGGAGGCCGCGGTGGTCTCCACCACGTCGCTGTACGGCTTCGGCGTGCCGGTGGAGGTCGAACTGCCGCGGCCGGAGGACATCTACACCGGGAGGATCGCCGCACCGTAGGTGGTGCGCCGGCGCGTAGCCGGGAGCGGTGGCGCGAAATGGCCCGGACGTGCCATGCGCGGGGGCGCGCTTCTTCCTACTCTTGAGTTCGGGTGCGTCGCAGGGGAGGCGGAGGAGGTGGTGCGTGTGTCCGGCGAGAACAGGGGTCCGCTGACCGAGGACCACGTGGCCCTCGACGAGATCGAGCTCTACGGGGAGTTGATGATCGCGGCGTCGGCCGCGGTCGAGGACCGGCTCAGCCCCGCCCGCATCGACGAGGTGCTGCGGGTCGGGCGGGACCACGAGCGCAAGGGCCGCGGCCGCCCGCGGCCCTGACCGTGATCCGGCGGCCGCCCACCGGCCGCCGGCGTCCGGATCCGGGAAGGAGCGGACAGGGCGGTACGGGGTCGGACAGGGCGGTACGGAACGGGCGTCAGGTGCGCAGCAGCCGGGCGATGGCGGCCGTGGCCTCCTCCACCTTGGCGTCGATCTCCTCGCCGCCCTCGGTGGCCGCCTGGGCCACGCAGTGGCGCAGGTGCTCCTCCAGCAGTTGGAGGGCGAAGGACTGCAGGGCCTTGGTGGACGCCGAGACCTGGGTGAGTATGTCGATGCAGTAGATGTCCTCCTCGACCATGCGCTGCAGGCCGCGGATCTGGCCCTCGATGCGCCGCAGCCGTTTGAGGTGGGCGTCCTTCTCCTTGGCGTAGCCGTGCGGGCCGTGGGCGGTCTCTGGACGGGCGTCGGTGGTCGTCATACGGTCCTCCCGTGGTCGCCGTGAGGATCAATACCCCCACTGGGTATATGGTACCGAATGTTCCGTTCTGTGGTGATGAGAGGCTGGATCCCCGGGTACGGAGCGTGTGGTCCGATGGGTGACACTGATGGACGCCGGTTCCACGTGGCCGGATGATGCGCCTAGCATCATGAGACCGACAACGATGCACCTCGAGGAATCCCAGTGCGCTTTCGTCTGACCCCCAGGGAGACGAGCTTCTATGACATGTTCGCCGCTTCCGCGGACAACATCGTCACGGGTTCGAAACTCCTGATGGAACTGCTCGGGGCGGAGACCTCGGCCCGGGCCGAGATCTCGGAGCGCATGCGTGCTGCCGAGCACGCCGGTGACGACGCCACCCACGCGATCTTCCACCAGCTGAACTCCTCGTTCATCACGCCGTTCGACCGCGAGGACATCTACCGGCTCGCGTCGTCGCTCGACGACATCATGGACTTCATGGAGGAGGCCGTCGACCTCGTCGTCCTCTACCAGATCGAGGAGCTGCCCAAGGGGGTCGAGCAGCAGATCGAGGTCCTGGCCCGGGCGGCCGAGCTGACCGCCGAGGCGATGCCGAACCTGCGGACGATGGCCAACCTCACCGAGTACTGGATCGAGGTCAACAGGCTGGAGAACCAGGCCGACCAGATCCACCGCAGGCTGCTGGCCCACCTGTTCAACGGCAAGTACGACGCGATCGAGGTGCTCAAGCTCAAGCAGATCGTGGATGTCCTGGAGGAGGCGGCCGACGCCTTCGAGCACGTGGCGAACACGGTGGAGACCATCGCCGTCAAGGAGTCCTGAACCACGTGGACACCTTCGCGCTCGTACTGACCGTCGGGGTCGCGCTCTTCTTCACCTACACCAACGGCTTCCACGACTCGGCGAACGCCATCGCCACCTCCGTCTCCACCCGTGCGCTCACCCCCCGGGCCGCGCTGCTGATGGCGGCGGTGATGAACCTGGCGGGCGCCTTCCTGGGCAGCGGCGTCGCCAAGACCGTCAGCGAGGGGCTGATCGAGACGCCGGACGGCCGGAGCGGGATGGCGATCCTGTTCGCGGCGCTGGTCGGGGCGATCACCTGGAACATGATCACCTGGTACTTCGGCCTGCCGTCCTCCTCCTCGCACGCCCTGTTCGGCGGCATGGTGGGCGCGGCGCTGGCGGGCGGCATCGCGGTGTACTGGTCCGGGGTGTTCTCGAAGATCGTCATCCCGATGTTCGTCTCGCCGCTGGTCGGCCTGCTGCTCGGCTACCTGGTGATGGTGGTCATCCTGTGGCTGTTCCGCAGGGCCAACCCGCAGCGCGCCAAGCGCGGCTTCCGCATGGCCCAGACGGTCTCGGCGGCGGGCATGGCGCTCGGCCACGGCCTGCAGGACGCGCAGAAGACGATGGGCATCGTGGTGATGGCCCTGGTGATCGCGGACGTCCAGGACCACGGCCAGATCCCGATCTGGGTCAAGGTCTCCTGCGCGCTGATGCTGTCGCTGGGCACGTACGCCGGAGGCTGGCGGATCATGCGGACGCTGGGGCGCCGGATCATCGAACTGGACCCGCCCCAGGGCTTCGCCGCCGAGACGACGGCGGCGTCGGTGATGTACACCGCCTCGTTCATGTTCCACGCCCCGATCTCCACCACCCATGTGATCACCTCCGCGATCATGGGCGTGGGCGCCACCAAGCGGGTCAGCGCGGTGCGCTGGGGCGTCGCGAAGAACATCGTGCTCGGCTGGTTCATCACGATGCCGGCCGCCGCGCTGGTGGCCGCGGTGAGTTACTGGGCGGTGAAGATGGTCGCCGGCTGAGGCCGTGTCCGCCGTCCGCGGGCCCGGAACATGGGACGCCCGCCCCCCGGGAGCCGGGGGGCGGGCGTTTCGTCTTGCGGTGGCACCGCCATGCAGCACCGCAGACGGCCGGGGCGGGCCGGGGCCGGCCGGATCAGCCGAAGCGGCCCGAGATGTAGTCCTCGGTGGCCTGGACCGAGGGGTTGGAGAAGATGCGCTCGGTGTCGTCGATCTCGATCAGCTTGCCGGGCTGGCCGACCGCCGCCAGGTTGAAGAACGCGGTGCGGTCCGAGACACGCGCGGCCTGCTGCATGTTGTGGGTCACGATGACGATCGTGAAGCGCTCCTTCAGCTCGCAGATCAGGTCCTCGATGGCGAGGGTGGAGATCGGGTCGAGCGCGGAGCACGGCTCGTCCATCAGCAGCACCTGCGGCTCGACCGCGATGGCGCGGGCGATGCACAGCCGCTGCTGCTGGCCGCCGGAGAGGCCGGAGCCGGGCTTGTTCAGGCGGTCCTTGACCTCGTTCCAGAGGTTGGCGCCCTTGAGGGACTTCTCGACGACGTCGTCGAGCTGCGACTTCTTGTAGGAGCCGTTGAGCCGGAGGCCCGCCGCCACGTTGTCGTAGATCGACATGGTGGGGAACGGGTTCGGGCGCTGGAAGACCATGCCGATGGTGCGGCGGACGGAGACCGGGTCGACGCCGCCGGCGTACAGGTCCTCGTTGTCGAGCATCACCTTGCCCTCGACGCGTCCGCCGGGGGTGACCTCGTGCATGCGGTTGAGGGTGCGCAGGAAGGTGGACTTGCCGCAGCCGGACGGGCCGATGAAGGCGGTCACGGAGCGGGGCTCGACGGACATCGAGATGTCCTCGATCGCCTTGTGGGAGCCGTAGTACGCGGTGAGGCCGCTGACGTCGATGCGCTTGGCCATGGGAATCACTTCTCTTCTGCTCGTGCGGCCGGTCAGCGGCCGGTCTTCGGGGCCTTCCAGCGGGCTATGCCGCGGGCCACCAGGTTCAGGATCATCACGAAGGCGATCAGCACGAGGGCCGCCGCCCAGGCTCGGTCGTAGGAGGCCTCGTTGCCGTTGGCCCACTGCTCGTAGACGTAGTACGGCAGGGAGGACTGGGCGCCCTCGAAGGGATTGTTGTTGATCGACTGGGCGCCGAACACCAGCAGCAGGATCGGCGCGGTCTCACCGGCGATACGGGCGACGGCGAGCATGACGCCCGTGGTGATGCCGCCGATCGCGGTGGGCAGCACGACCTTGAGGATGGTGCGCCACTTGGGCACGCCCAGCGCCAGGGACGCCTCGCGCAGCTCGTTCGGGACGAGCTTGAGCATCTCCTCGGTGGAGCGCACGACGATCGGCATCATCAGGATCGCCAGCGCCATGGCGCCGGCGAAGCCGGAGTAGCCGAAGTCGAGGATGATGATCCAGAAGGACAGGACGAACAGGCCGGCGACGATCGAGGGGATGCCGGTCATGACGTCGACGAAGAAGGTGACGGCCGTGGCGAGTCTGCCGCGCCCGTACTCGACCAGGTAGATCGCGGTCAGCAGGCCGATCGGCGCGGCGATCAGGGTGGCGATGCCGACCTGCTCGACGGTGCCGATGATCGCGTGGTAGATGCCGCCGCCGGGCTGGAGGGTGATCACGCCGCTCATGGAGTGGGTGAGGAAGTACCCGTCCAGCACCTTGGTGCCGCGTGCGATCGTCTCCCAGATCAGGGAGGCCAGCGGGAGGACGGCGACCAGGAAGCTGACCCAGATCAGACTGGTGGCCAGCCGGTCCTTGGCCTGGCGGCGGCCCTCGACGGCCGTGGTGAGGGCGTAGGTGGCCACGACGTAGACGATCGCGGCGATCAGGCCCCACTGGATGCGGCTGGCCAGGCCGAACGCCAGGCCGGCCCCGGCGCCGGCGCCCGCGGAGAGCAGGGCGAGGCCGACGGGGGCCCAGCGCGGCAGGCGGGGCTGCTTGAGGGTGCCGCCGGGGGGCGGCACGGCGACCGGGGGCTTCTCCATGACTGCGTTGCTCATCAGGCGTTCGCCCCCGAGTACTCCTTGCGGCGGGCGATGATCAGCCGGGCCGCACCGTTCACCAGAAGGGTGATGACGAACAGGACGAGGCCGGACGCGATCAGGGCGTCACGGCCGATGTCGCCGGCCTCCTTGAAGCCCGCGGCGATGTTCTGGGCGAAGGTGCCGCCGCCGGGGTTGAGGAGGCTGACGTTGATCAGGAAGTTGGGGGAGAGGACGGTGGCGACCGCCATCGTCTCGCCCAGCGCACGGCCCAGGCCGAGCATCGAGGCGCTGATCACACCGGAGCGGCCGAAGGGCAGGACGGCCATCCTGATGACCTCCCACCGGGTGGCGCCGAGCGCGAGCGCGGCCTCCTCCTGCATCTTCGGGGACTGCTTGAAGACCTCGCGGCTGACGTTGGTGACGATCGGCAGGATCATGATCGCCAGCAGGATGCCGACGGTGAACAGCGAGCGCGGGGCGCCGCCGTCGTAGGAGAGGACGCCCGTCCAGCCGAGGAACTGGTCGAACCACTCGTACAGGCCGGTCAGGTGCGGCACCAGGAACAGGGCGCCCCACAGGCCGTAGATGATGCTGGGGACGGCGGCGAGCAGGTCCACCACGTACGCCAGCGGGGTGGCGACCCGGCGCGGCGCGTAGTGCGAGATGAACAGGGCGATGCCGACGGCCACGGGGACGGCGAGGACCATCGCGATGATCGAGCTGACGATCGTGCCGTAGGCCAGGACCGCGATGCCGAAGACCGGCGGGTCGGCGTTGGCGCTCCACTCGAAGGTGGTGAGGAAGTTGCCCTCGTTCTCGGCGAGGGCGACCAGGGTGCGCCAGGTGAGGAAGACCGCGATGGCGGCCATGATCACCAGCAGCGCGATGCCGGAGCCCCGGGAGAGGCCGAGGAAGATCCGGTCGCCCGGGCGGGTGGCGGAGTCCTTGCCGGAGGGGCCCTTCGGTGGTGGGTTCTGCGGGGCGGCGGAGGCGGTGGGTGCTATGTCCATGGTTTCTCCGGTCTGGTTAGGGGTTTCATCCCCTGGCGGCGGTGCACCGGATGGGTCGTTCGTGTGCGGAGCGGTTCCGTGCCCGGACGCGGCCGTGCGGCCGGCCCCGCTGGGGTGCGGGGCCGGCCGCCTGCTGCGTCAGGAGAGGGAGGAGATGGTCTCGCGGACCTTGGCGATGATCTCGTCGGGGATCGGGGCGTAGCCGGCGTCGGCCAGCGCGCTCTGGCCGTCCTCGCTGGCCGTGTAGGTCAGGAAGGACTTGGTCAGGTCCAGGGACTCCTTGCTGTTGCCCTTGTCGCAGACGATCTCGTAGGTCACCAGGACGATCGGGTAGGCGCCGTCGGCCTTGGTGGCGTAGTCCAGCTCCATGGCCAGGTCGCTGCCCTCGCCGACGACCTTGCCGGCGGCGATGGCCTTGGTGGCGTTGTCGACGGTGGCCTCGACGGGCTCGGCGGCACCGGTGTCGAGCTTCACGGTCGGGATGTTGTTGCCTTCGGCGTAGGACAGCTCGAAGTAGCCGATGGCACCGTCGTTGTTCTTGACGTTGGTGGCCACACCGGAGGAGCCGTCGGCCGACTGGCCGCCCTTGCCGGCCCACGCCTTGGCGGGCTCGTACTTCCAGGCGTCGGGCGCGGCGGCGTGCAGGTACTCGGTGAAGTTGTCGGTGGTGCCGGACTCGTCGGAGCGGTGGAAGGCCTGGATCTTGGTGGACGGCAGCTTGGCGTCCGGGTTCAGCTTCTTGATCGCCTCGTCGTCCCACTGGGTGATCTTCGAGTCGAAGATCTTGGCGATGGTCTCGGCGTCCAGGACCAGGTCGTCGACACCGGCCAGGTTGTAGCCGACGGCCACCGGGCCGCCGACCATCGGCAGGTTGATGCCCTGGCCGCCCTCGCAGACCTTCTTGGACTGCTCGACCTCCTCCTCCTTCAGGGCCGAGTCGGAGCCGGCGAAGCCGGTCTTGCCCTGGAGGAACTCCTGGATGCCCGCGCCGGAGCCGGTGGGCTTGTAGTTGACCGCGGAGCCCTCGCAGGCCGCCTGGTAGTTCTTGACCCAGATGTCCATCGCGTTCTTCTGGGCGCTGGAGCCGGACGCGAGGAGGTTGCCCTCGCCGTCGCACTTGATGTTGCTGGCGGCCTTGGTGCCGCCGCCCTCGTTGCCGCCCCCGGTGTTGTCGTCCGAGCCGCAGGCGCTCAGGACCAGTGCGCTGGAAACCACGGCGGCGCCGATGGCGAGCGTGCGGAGCCGGTTGGTGGGCTGAAGCTTCACTTCGTTCAGTTCCTTCCTGGGGCCCGCCGGTGGGGACGGCAAGCGGTGAGGTGTGTCCGGGTCTCGTCGTTCAGCATGCGGGGCGGTCCGCGTCCGCCGGCGACCGGGCGCGCTCCCCATGAGGCCGAAATTAGGCAGGACAGGTGAAGCGCCCGGCGGCCGAGAGTGAACGAGAGGTGAACCTCGGCGGACGGTGCAGTTGACGAGGTCGCCGGTGCGGCTGCCGGCGCGCCGTCGGAGGGGGCCGGCCGCGCCCTCTGTCGCCGGAGTGGCCGACGTGGCACCATCCCCGGCTGGGACTCGTTACGCGTGGGTAGGGACCGTGTGACGTGCGTGGAAGGGAGACGCGTGGAAGGGCAGGGGGGCGGCGCCGGTACGGCACGCCGGGGAAGGCCGTCGGCGGGTGCCGTGTCCGTGGGGGCGGCCGTCTGCGCACTCGTGTGCGCGCAGTTCGCGCTGCTGGTGGCGCCGGCGGGAGCGGCCCGGGCGGAACCGGGCGGGCCGGGCGCGCAGGGGAAGGGCGTCGTCCGGGCCTCGCCCCCGCCCTCGGCCCCGGAGCCCGGGGAGGAGGGGAGGCCCGGGCAGGCCGGGCAGCCGGACGAGGGGGCCGGCGAGGGCTCCACCGCGCGCCTGGAGGAGCTCCGGAAGAAGATCGAGAAGCTCCATGACAGGGCGGAATCGGCCACCGAGGAGTACAACGCGGCCGATGAGCGGGCCGAGAGGCAGCGGCGCGAGATCGTACGGCTGGCCCGGGCGATCGTGCGGACCCGGGGGCAGCTGGACGATCTGACGGACCGGGCCGGGGCGATGGCCCGCGCGCAGTACCGCGGCGGCGGTCTGCCGCCCTCCGCGCGGCTGGTCCTCGGCGGTGATCCGGAGGACTTCCTGCGCGACCTCGGCCTGCTCCACAAGGGCGACCGGGCGGCCAAGGGGCTGATCGCGAAGCTGCGGACGGCCAACGAGGACCTGGACGAGTACGCGGACGAGGCCACCGGCCGGTGGGCGAAGCTGGAGGCGGACCGCAAGCGGAAGGCCAGGGCGAAGAAGGACGTCGAGGCCGAGCTGGCGAAGGCCGAGAAGCTGGAGTCGCGGCTGGAGGCCGACGAGCTGAAGCGGCTGCGGGAGCTGGAGGACGAGGCGGCCTGGGCCCGGCAGGCGCGCTGGCTGGAGTCCGGTGTGCTGGAGGAGATCGGCCAGCGGGCGTCGGCGCGCGGCAGGAAGGCCGTCGGGTACGCCATGGCCCAGATCGGCAAGGACTACGAGTGGGGCGCCGAGGGCCCGGGCACCTTCGACTGCTCGGGGCTGACACTGCGTGCCTGGGAGGCGGCGGGCCTGCGGATCCCGCGCACCTCGCAGGAGCAGTGGAGGCTGCTGCCGCGGGTGGACATCACCGACATGCGCCCGGGCGACCTGATCGTCTACAAGCGTGACGCCAGTCATGTCGGCATGTACGTCGGCGACGGCGTGATGGTCCACGCGCCGCGGACCGGCCGGCAGATCACCACCGCCGGCGCGGGATCGCTGCCGATCCTCGGTGTGGTGCGGCCTGACGCGTAGACTGCCTCGGTTGGTTGCCCGTCGGCCGTTTGGCATATGCCACAAGGCATTCCGTGCAGGGCCCCGGGGCCGCTATGGTCGCCCGGGGCGTCTCCACCCTGACGCCTGTGCGCCCTCGGGGGGAGGGAAGAGGAATTCTGGCATGCCCGTATCGATGGGCGACGAGGTGATGACCGTGGCACTGCCGCGGCAGTCCGCCGGTCCGAGGACCGGTTCCCCCGGTCCTTCCGGTCCTCCCGGTTCCCCCGGCGGGCTGACCCTGCTTCTCATCGAGGACGACCCGGCGGGCTCCCTGGCCATTCCCGAGCTGCTCGACGCCTCCGGGGGCCGGGTGAGGGTCCGTACCGCCCGCAACCTCACCGAGGCCGAGCGGCTGCTCACCGACGATGTCCACTGCATCCTGCTGGACCTGGCGCTGTCCGACGGCAGCACCGCCGGTGGAGAGCAGGAGGAGGGCGGGGACGAGCTGGACATACTGCGCCGGGTGCTGCGGCTGGCGCCCCGGCACGCGGTGCTGGCGCTCACCGCCGAGGACGACGCCGAGCGCGCGGCCGAGGCCGTACGCGTCGGGGCGCAGGACTTCCTCTTCCGCGACGAGCTGGACGGCCGGGTGCTGAGCCGGGCCGTCCGCTACGCGGTCGAGCGCAAGCGGGCGGACCTGGCCCAGCGGCAGCTCACCGAGTCGCGGCTGCGGGCCCAGGAGAACGCCCGGCTGGAGCGCGGGCTGCTGCCCACCCCGCTGCTGGACGGCTCGGAACTGCGGTTCGCCGCCCGCTACCGGCCCGGACGCTCCCGGGCGCTGCTCGGCGGCGACTTCTACGACACCGTGCGCACCGCGGACGGGACCGTCCACGCCATGATCGGCGATGTGTGCGGGCACGGCCCGGACGAGGCGGCACTGGGGGTGGAGCTGCGGATCGCCTGGCGGGCGCTGACCTTCGCCGGGCTCTGCGGCGACCAGCTCCTGGGCACCCTCCAGCGGGTGCTGGAACACGAGCGATCCAGCGACGAGATCTTCGCCACGCTGTGCACCGTCGACATCGCGCCGGACGGCCGGCGGGCCGGGCTGTGCCTGGCCGGGCACCCCGCGCCGCTGGTGGCGGGCGGCGGGCGCGGGCCGCGGCTGCTGCCGCACCACGAGGAGGGCGGCGGCCCGGCGCTGGGCGTCCTGCCGAAGGCCCGCTGGCCCCGCACCCAGGTGGAGCTGGGCGGCTCGTGGAGCCTGATGATGTACACCGACGGGCTGATCGAGGGCCGGATCGGCCAGGGCGAGCAGCGCCTGGGCCAGGAGGGCATGCTCGGGATCGTCGGGCACCGTATGGCCGCCGGGCTGCGCGGCGAGGAGCTGCTGGACGCCGTACTGGCCGAGGTGCGGGAGCTGAACGGCGACGAGCTGACGGACGACGTGGCGGTGATGCTGCTCGACCGGGGCTGACCCCGGACGAGCGGCGGCCGGGCGGCCCGTTCAGACGGGCGGGCCCGGCCGGCTCGGGCGGCCGACGGCTCAGCGGCCGCCGTTGTACGGGCCGTAGGGGCCGTCGCTGCTGCTGCCGCGGCGGAAGCCGCCCCCGCCGACCTGGACGAGCGCGGGCCGCACGTCGACCACGTAGACGATGTTGGCGATCAGCCCCGCGATGGTCAGGAAGAGCATCCCCAGGAAGAGGTTCACGGCCACCGTGATCCCCAGGATGATCAGCCAGAAGCCCTTGGTCTTCTTGTCCGCGGCGCGGTAGGCGTCCTCGCGGCGCAGCGCCGCGTCCACGAAGCAGAAGATGCTGAAGATGAGCAGGCCCAGGAACACCCAGGACATCAGCCCGTAGAAACCGTCCAACAGCACGCTGGCCACCATCCCGTCCATGAGCCGGTCGTCGGCCCTCCACGCTACCGGTCGGGGGACCGGACACGAAGTGCGTGCCCGGTCCCGGCGGTGCTCACTCCTGGGGCTTGTCCGTGGGCAGCTTGTCCGACGGCGACGACGCCCTCGGGGAGGAGGACCGCTTCGCGGCGGTCTTCTTCGCGGCGGACTTCCTGGCGGCCGCCTTCTTGGCGACCGTCTTGGGGGTCTCCTCGGCGGCGGCCTTCTTCGCGGCGCCGGTCTCGGACGCGGCGCTCCTGCGGGCCGCGGTCTTCGAGGCCCCGGCCCTGGAGGCGGAGGTCTTCGAGGCGGAGGCCCTGCCGGGCGTGGCCCGGCGGGTGTCGCCCATCTTGGGACGCGGCTTCTCCTCCTTCCCGCCCGCCTCGACGGTGACGGCCTCACCACCGCCGCGCCTCCCCTTCACCGGGAGTCCGCGAACGGCGCCGGAGCCGTTCCTCTCCCCGTTCTCCCCGGCGTTCTTCTCGCCGCGCCAGGTCTCCACCGCGCCGCGGCCGCGCTCGGCCAGTTCGCCGTATCCCTCGCGCGCCTTGACGGCGTACTCGGCGGCGAGCCCGACGCTCTGGAGGGCCAGGTGCTGGGCCTGCTCGCGCAGCTTCTTCAGGTCGGCGTCGAAGCCGGACAGCGCGGTGGTCAGCCGCGACTGGGTCTCCTTGGCCTGCTGGGCGAGGCGCTCCTGCACGGCCTTGGGGTCGGCGGCCCTGTCCTTCACGGCGGCCAGGCGCTCGGGCGCGGTCCGGCGGATCTTGTCGATCACGCCCGCCGCGAAGTACAGCGGGGTGGGGTCGGTCAGGGCCTTGCGGAGGTCACCGGTCTTGCTGGCGGCCTCGCCGGCGGTCTTCTCGGGCATGAGGATCCCTCCTGTTCATGGGGTCTGGGGCTTCGTCTCGGTGGAGGGGGCGTCCTCGGCCTCCGGGCCGGAGGCGTCCTCGGTGGGTCCGTCCTCGGTGTGTCCGTTCTCCTTGCGGAACGACCCGTAGATCTGGAGCAGCACCTGCTTCTGCTGCTCGTTGATCGACGTGTCGGCCAGGATCGCGCTGCGCACCTCCAGTCCCGCCTGCTCCTTCTCGTCGAGGATCCCGGCGCGGACGTAGAGCGTCTCGGCGGAGATCCGCAGCGCCCTGGCGAGCTGCTGGAGGATCTCGGCGCTGGGCTTGCGCAGCCCCCGTTCGATCTGGCTGAGGTACGGATTGGACACCCCGGCGGCATCCGCGAGCTGCCGCAGGGAGAGCTGCGCGCTGCGCCGCTGCTCCCGCAGGAACTCGCCGAGATTGCCGACATGCAGTGAAGCCATGTCTCCACAGTGCCTCTCTCCGCTAACTTTTGCAAGCAACTGCTTGCAGGAGTGTCGCTCCATGCGTCCCGCACCGCTTGTTCACGGAACCCGCCGCACGCGGGAGCATGAGGCATGCGACCGGACGGCTGGCACCTCACCGAAGACGTCGACGACTTCCTCGCCCGGGCCGGGGGCTTCCTGCGCTCGCGCCCCGCCCTGCACAACACGCCGCTGACGGACATCGAGAAACTGCGGATACGCAGGCCGGACGCACACGGCCCCGTCACCGCCATCTTCGGCCGACTGGAGTCCGGAGGCGAGGTCCACGCGATCTTCTATCTCACTTCGCGCGGCCGCCTGGGCCTCACCCCCCTCTCCGCCGAGCAGGCCGACACCCTCGCCACCCACCTGGCCGGCCTCGGCCACCTCCCCTCCGGCGTCATCGCGGACCACGCCACGGCCTCCGCCTTCGCCGAGTCATGGCAGCGGCACACGAACGCGGCGCCGACACCCTTCTGGCGGACTCGTCTGTACCGTCTCGGCACGCTCACCCCACCGCAGCCGCGCCCGGAGGGCCGGGGGCGCGTCGCGGGTCGCGAGGACCATGGGCAAGTCATGCGCTGGTGCCGTGAGTTCTGCGTCGAGGTCGGGGAGCAGATCTCCATCGACCTGATCGACTCCGGCGCCTGGGCCGACTCGCGCTTCGGCGACAGGCACTTCACGTTCTGGGAGACCGCGGACGGCACCCCCGTCTCCATGGCGGCCGCGACCTCGATCGTCGGCGGCATGGTCCGGGTGGACCCCGTCTACACCCCGGCCCGCCTCCGGGGTCGCGGCTACGCGGGAGCTGTGACGGTCGAGGTGAGCAGGGCCGCGCTGACCGCGGGCGCCACGGACGTCGTCCTGTTCGCGGACCCGGCCAACCCCACCAGCAACGCCCTGCACCAGCGCATCGGATACGTCCACGTCGCCGACTTCTCCGGGTACCGGTTCTCCGGCGCGCCGGAAGCCGGCTGGAGCCGGCACCAGCGCCCGGACCGGCGGGAAGGAGCGACTCGCTCAGGATGAGCGAGACCGGCGTGTCCCCGGCGCCCCGCTCGACCTGAGGCGCCCGGGGCCGGAGCACCGCCCTGCTCCACGTTCGGCGGGACGGCCGAGGGGCGGGGAGGACGCCGCGCCGGTGTCCTCCCCGCCCCTCGAAAGGCGCCTCGGCCCGTCTCAGCCCTCGGTGTCGTGCCGGGGCGCGGCCGCGCCCGCGTACGGCTGGTCCCCGGCGCGGTGCCGCCCGCCCGCGCCCCCGGGCGCGGCGACGGCCTCCGCCGCGCGGGCCGCCGCCTCGCGCCGGTTCTTGGTGATGTGCTCGGCCACGGCGAACGCCGCGACCACGACGAAGCCCAGCGCCGCGAATCCGATCGCCGCGCCGAGCTGGCCGTCCGGCGCGAGAAGGGCCCGGTCCTCGTCCTGCCAGGGCCACAGAGCCCGCAGGCAGCCGGCGACCACACCGGTCAGGACCACCAGGGTGATGCGCTGACGGTTCTCCAGCAGCCACTGCATCAGCTTGACGAAGGAGGCCAGGCCCAGGAGGGCGCCGAGCGCGAACAGGCCCAGGTAGCCGAAGTCCCGCTCGTTGACGGCGGAGAGGGTCCGCTCGTACAGCCCGAACGTCAGCAGCAGGAACGAACCGGACAGGCCGGGCAGCACCAGCGCGGAGACCGCGACCGCCGCCGCGGCCACGATGACCAGCGGGGTGGCCTCCACCTCACCGGGCGGCAGGCTGACGATCACGAAGGCCGCCGCCGCGCTCACCAGGGCCACGACGACCTCGCCCGGCCGCCAGGAGGAGGCGGCGCCGTTCGGCAGCGGCGCCCGGGAGGCGAGGGAGAACGGCACCCACAGCGAGGCCAGCACCAGCCCGAAGAACAGGGCCCGGCTGTGCACCGGCTGCTCCTCGACCCAGCCCTCGACCAGCCCGGCCATCAGCACCAGCGCGGCGAACATGCCGATCAGCAGCGGGACGATGACGTTCCACCGGACCTGGCGGATCTCGTGGAGGGCCCGGGACGGCCCCCGCCCCCGGGGGAGGTCGGCGAGCGCCAGCCGGACGCCGGTGACCAGGCGGCTCGCCGAACCGATGGCCGTGTCGTACACGCCGACCACGAGGGCCACGGTGCCGCCGCTGACGCCCGGGACGGTCTCCGCGGTGCCTATCAGGGCGCCGCGCACCAGATTGAGGCCGTGTGCCGGCCAGGACGACGGTGACGACGGCTTCGCTGCCCTGTGTCGCTGGGTCTCCCCCACCAGAGCTCCTTCGGTGCTGGTCGAGTGCTGTGGGACTGTCCGCACGCCGGTTCCCGGGAGTGCCGGGGCGGGCGCCGAGGACACATTGTTCACGATGCCGGATCCCGCCGGCCGCCGGAGTCGGCCGGGGCGGCCCCGGCCCGGCGCCGCTGCCCGTCTTCCCGCCCGGCCCGTACGGGGTTTGACCGACTCCCGGCGTGGAACCCGCCGCCCGCCGCGGAGCCGTGGAGCCATGGAGCCGCGGCACCTCAAAGCGGGTGGAAAGCGCCAAAAGCCGCATAGAGTGGCGACCGGCAGACGGTGAACGGAACGCGCCGGCGCCCGAGCGGCCGCCGGCGCGGGCAAGGAGTCGGAATCAGATGAGCGATGTCAAGCTGTCCGTGATCTACTACTCGGCGACCGGCACCATTCACGGCATGGCCAAGCGCCTGACCGAGGCGGGCAAACAGGCGGGCGCGGAGGTACGGCTTCGGCAGGTCGCCGAGCTCGCCCCGGACGAGGCCATCGCCTCCAACGCCGCGTGGAGCCAGCACTTCGACAACACCAAGGACGAGCCGAGGGCCACCGCCGACGACGTGGTCTGGGCCGATGCCGTTCTGTTCGGTTCCCCCACCCGGTACGGCAACGTCGCCAGCCAGCTCAAGCAGTTCCTCGACACCCTCGGCCCGCAGTGGCAGCAGGGCCTGCTCGCCGACAAGGTGTACGCCGGGTTCACCGCTACCCAGACCGCCCACGGCGGCCAGGAGTCGACGCTGCTGGCCCTGTACAACACCATCCACCACTTCGGCGGCCTCGTCGTCGCGCCCGGCTACACCGACCCGCTGAAGTTCACTGACGGCAACCCCTACGGCGTCTCCCACGTCACCGGGGCGAACAACGACGCCCCGCTCACCGACGCGGAGTACGCCGCCCTCGACCACATGGCGCAGCGCGTGGTGCGCATCGCGGGCCGCCTCAAGGGCGAGGGCTGACGGCCCCGCCGCACGGGTGAGCCGGGGGAGGGCGACGGGCCGCCCTCCCCCGGCCGCTTCGGGCCCGGTGCCCGCCGTACGGCAGCGGCGGGGGGTCAGGCCCGGTGGACCTCCAGCGCCGTTCGTACCGCCGACTCCAGGGCGCCCTCGATCCACGCCGTCCTGATCGAGGTGTGGTCGCCCGCGAAGAACAGCGGCCCCTCGCGGCGGCCGAGCAGCGGGAACAGCTCGGTGTGCTGCCCCGGCAGCAGTACGGCCGCCTCACCGTACGCGTACGGGTCCCGCTGCCAGCTCTGGGTGCGCCCGGCACCGGTGTAGAAGACCTCCACCCGCTGCCCGTAGACCTGCTGCACACCGCGCAGGGCGTACGGGTAACGGGCGTCGTCCTCCAGGCAGTCCCAGCGCCGGGCGTCGTCGGCCCAGCTGTAGGAGGCCAGCAGGACGCCGCCCTCGCTGCCCTCGACGCGGTGCGAGGGGTTGAACATGAACCGGTTGGGGTTGTCGCACACCGACCCGCCGCCGGTCACGCCCGCCGCCTCCGGCTGGTCCCGGGAGATCCAGCGGCAGGCGGTGTAGTGCACGCGCTGGGAGTCGGAGATGTGGCCGCGCGGCACGGACGGGTGGGCGCCCAGCAGACTGCCGTCGTCCGGCGCCCTCCCCAGGCGGTAGGCGTCGTACAGCCCCGGCCGTACGCGTTCCAGCTCGCGCTTCCAGTCGGCCTCGTCGAACTCCCACCAGCGGCGGCTGAACTCCAGCAGCACCTTGGTGGCGCTGTCGTAGTGCAGTTCGGTGACCGCCCGCCGCTTGCCGTACGACAGCGGCGGGGCGATCTGGACCTGCCGCAGCCCGGAGAAGGGCACGGTGAGGACCGCGAAGTCGCCGGTGAACTGCTCGCGCACCACCGCGCCGTCGCGGCCCTCGGATACGGTGTCGATCCACACCGCCGGGCCGTCGGCGCCGATGTGCGCGGTGCCGTCGCTTCCGTCCCGCCCCTCCCCGCGGTACTCGACGCGGGTGGCGCGGCGGTCGAAGCGCACCGGGACCTTCAGGCCCCGGAGTTCCTTCAGCAGCGCGTCCGCCAGGGTGGCGGTGCCGCCCTGGAGCTCCCAGAAGACGGTGCCGGGGTTGATCAGGGACCAGCCGATGAAGCTGTGCAGGAAGGACAGGGGCAGGCGCGAGGTGAGGTTCTCCAGGGTGCCGATCAGGTCGATCGTCCGCTCGTCGAACCCCGCGTGCTCGGTCAGGAAGCGGTGCATCGACCAGCCGCCGAACCTCTCGACCACCCGCGCCCAGCCCTCCAGGCACTCCGGCAGCGGCTTGTTCACGCGCTTCCCGTCCGGCCCGGCGGTGCTGTACTCGTCGCGCACCGGGTCCAGGACCCGGCCCAGGATCACCGCGGCGGGGACGTCCCGGTACTTCTCGGGCACGCCGAAGGACCGGTTGACCGCCCGCGGGTCCTTCGCGTAGTCGGCGCGGCGCACCCGGACGCCGTTGACGTTGATCCAGGTGCGGTACGCGGGCCTGCCGTCGGTGTCCACGTCCACCAGGTGGAAGCGGCGGCGCCTGAGCCCCAGTTCGTCGATCAGGCCCATCACCAGCGGGTGGCTGCCGGGGATGCGCATGGCCCCGGCCTCCGCGTACTGCCTCGGGTCGGCGAAGGGCTGCTCCGCGCCCTCGTGGCCGCCGGTGCGGAAGGTCTTGATCCGGCCGCCGGCCCGGTTGCCGTTGGCCTCGACGACGGTGACGCGGTGCCCGGCCCGGCCCAGCAGCAGCGCGGTGACCAGTCCGGCCGGGCCCGCGCCGACGACCAGCACCTTCTTGCCGGGTGCGCCGGACGCGCCGCCCTGCGCGGTACCGGAGCGGGGCAGGCCGCCGCGCAGGATCCTCTCGTACCGCGGGGTGAGTTCGGAGCCGTCCTCGTCCAGCAGGAGGATGGCGCGGGCCACCGCCAGGCATGCCTGGCGGTCGGCGGCGCCCGCGGGTTCGGGGGAGTCCCCGGGAGAGGACGCCCGGGACGGGGGAGCGGCGGGCGCGGCGGCACCGAGCCCGGCGACGGCGGCGGCCGTCGTGGTGCCGACCGCGAACCGCCGCCGCGACAGGGACGCGGCGGTCCCGGCGGTGCGGTGGGCGGTGATTTCGGTGGTGTGTCCGGTGGTGTGACGGTCTTCGTGGGGAGCCATGGCATCTGACTAGGGCCGCGCCGCCCCGGCGCGCCGTCGGCGCACGGGGCGGCCTGCCGGATTCCCCCGTACGGGAGCGGCTTCCGGGTGCGAAAAGCCGTTGGGGAGCGGCGCGCGTCTCGGGCAGTGTGCCCCCATGGACCTCATGAGCCCCGCCCACGTCGCCCTGCGCCCCCTGGACGAGGCGCTGCTGGACGCGCTGGCGGCCACGGCCGCCTCCGACGCCGACCCCGGCGAGGTGATGCCGCCCGCCGAGGACGGGAGCGGGCCCGGCTGGACGGACGCCCGGCGCGAGGCGTTCGTCCGCTTCCACCGCTCGCGCTCCCTGCGCGCGGATCCGGTGGAGACCGTGTACGCCGTCCTCGTCACGGAACCGGGGGAGGACGGACGGCCGCGGGAGGCGGTCGCCGGAGCCGCCCGGCTGGCCCCCGCCCCGGAGCCGGGCGCGGTCGAGGCCGGACTGTGGCTCGGCCGCTCCCACCGCGGCCGGGGCATCGGCACGGCGGTGTTCGCCCTCCTCCTCGGCGAGGCCCGCGCCGCCGGCGCCACCCGGCTGCTCGCCCGTACGCACAGGACCAACGCCGCCGCCCGCCGCCTGCTCGCGGCCGCGGGAACCGGCCTGGAGTTCCACGGGGACGGGACGGTCACGGCGTGGTGGCCGCCGGCCGGCCGCCGCCCGCCGGCCTGATGTTGCGGTTGAAGCGGAAGAGGTTGTGCGGGTCGTGGACGGCCTTGAGGGCCGCCAGCCGCTCGTAGGCGCCCGCGTCGTAGCCCGCGCGGGTCTGGGACTCGCCGGCCCGCTCGCCGTCCCCGTAGAGGAAGGCCGGGCTGTGGCCCAGCGTCCAGGGGGCCAGGACCTCGCGCAGCAGGTCGAACCGGTCGCGGACCTGCCGGAGGCTGTGCCCGGTGCCGCCGGGCGGAGGACCGGGGAAGGCGACGGCGCGCACGATGTACTCCGCCTCCCGGTGGTCCACGGCGACCCCCGCCGGCCCGCGCCTGCGCAGCGCCCCTCCGAGGTGGCGCACATCCGTGACGCAGGGGACGGGCGAGCCGGGCCCCACCGTGTCGAGCACCGCGCCCAGCGCCTCGGGCGGCAGTTCGCGCAGCAGGGCGTTGGTGGCGGTGTAGGGCTGGGGGAAGGGCGGGTCGCGGTGGACGGAGTCGCACTCGGCGTACGGCATCTCGCGCAGGTCGTCCACGAGCCGTTCGCCGACCGCCCGCAGCGGCGCCACCAGCCGCTCGCCCTCCTCGGCCGGGCCGCTGTGGACGATCCGGAACGAGGCGGCGTACCGGCCGCGCAGCGGCGCGGGGACGGCCGGCACGTCGGGGTGGGAGAGCAGGGCGACGGAGGAGGTCAGCGTCTCGGGCACGTCCGCCGTCCAGCGCCGCCAGACCTCCAGCGCCCGGTCCGCCAGCGGGGCGCCGAAGACGAGCTGCCCGCCGTAGATCGCGGGTACGGGGAAGAGTTCGATCTCCATGACCGTCACCACCCCGAAGTTGCCGCCGGTGCCCAGCAGGGCGCCGAACAGCTCCTCGCCGGGGACGGTGCGGCGCGGCCGGCCGTCGGCGGTGACGGCCTCCAGGGCGCGCACGTGGTCGGCCGCGTAGCCGAACCGCCGGGCCAGCAGGCCGATGCCGCCGCCCAGGGTGTAGCCGACGGCGCCGACGGTCGGCGAGGAGCCGTTGAGCGGGGCCAGGCCGTGGGCGGCGGCCGCCGCGACCACCGCGCCCCACCGCGCGCCGGCGGCGACGCGCGCGGTACGGCTCTCCGGGTCGACGCTCACGCCCGTCATCCGCCGGGTTCCGATCAGCACCCCGCCCTCGGCGACCACCGACAGCCCGTGCCCGGTGGCCTGCACCGCCACCGGCAGACGGCGCCCGGCGGCGTACGACACGGCCAGCCGTACGTCCTCGGCGTCCACCGCGCCGACGACCAGGTCGGGGCGGTGGGTCCAGGCCGTCTGGAAACCGGAGACCTCCTCGCCGTAACCGGGGTCGCCGGGCCCGAGGACCGGGCCGGTGGCGGCGATTGGGCGGCGGGCGGTGCCGGCGGTTCGGGGGGTTCGGGGGATTCGGGCATTGCTGTGCTGTGCGCTTCCCATGACCTCCAGGGTGGTGACGTCTCGCCCATAAGTCCAAGATCTGGTCGGAATGAAAGCTAGAATCAACGGTTATGGAGATCCGGCAGCTTCGCTATCTCGTCGCCGTGGTGGAGGAGGCCGGCTTCACCCGCGCCGCCGAGCGCCTGCACGTCGCCCAGCCCGGCGTCAGCGCCCAGGTCCGCCGGTTGGAGAGGGAGTTGGGCCAGCCGCTGCTGGACCGGTCCGGCCGCACGGTGCGCCCCACGGAGGCGGGCGAGGCACTGCTGCCCTACGCGCGGGCCGCGCTCGCGGCCGTCGACGGCATGAGGCAGACCGCGGACGAGTTCACCGGGCTGCTGCGCGGCCGGGTCACGGTCGGGCTGTTCTCGGCCGCGGCCACCCACGACCTCGACGTGGTCTCCGTGCTGGCCGGCTTCCACGAGGACCATCCGCACGTGGAGATCACCCTCACCGAGGACGTCTCGGACCGCATGGTCGCCGCGCTCCAGCACGGCGAGCTGGACGTGGCGGTGATCGGGCTCACCGGCGAGGAGCCGCCACCGGGCGTCGACCTCCGGATCGTCGTCGACGAACCGCTGGTCGCGGCCGTCCCGCCGGGCGACCCACTGGCCGGGCGCGCGAGCGTGGCGCTGGCCGCGCTCGGTGAGCGCACCCTGATCAGCCTGCCGCGCGGCACCGGGCTGCGCGCGGTGCTCGACCGGGCCTGCGCCGCGGCCGGGATCCGGCCGCGCGTCGGCTACGAGGCCGCCGCGCCGCACGTCCTGGCCGAACTGGCCGCGCGGGGTCTGGGCGTCGCCGTGCTCCCGGCGGGCTCGGCGGCGGAGGCCGGGGACCGGCTGCGCGCGCTGGAGATCGTACGGCCGCGGCTGCGCGGCCGGATCGCCCTGGCCTGGCGCACCGACGGTCCCTCGGGGCCGGCGGCCCGGGCCTTCCTCGCCCGCATGCGCGAGGCGATGCCGGCACCGGCGGGCGCCGGCCGGGTTACGGGCGCCGGCGTCGCGGGGTGAGGCCGGGGGCGGTTCAGGGGACGGAGGGGCCGCCCAGATAGGTGCCGTCGGCGTCGTAGGGCCAGGCGTTGGCCACGCAGCCCTTGAGGCCCTTGATCTGCTGCATCATCGCGGGCGCGGGCCGCCCCGGGCCGGGGCAGGTCTCGTGGCCGTGGCCGATGCGGTGGCCGACCTCGTGGTTGACGATCAGCGCCCGGTACTCGGTGACGGGCCCGGCGAACTGCGGCGATCCCAGCACCCAGCGTTTGAGGTTGACCACCACGGTGGGGCCGACGGCGCAGTTCAGCTCGCCGCGGGTGTCGAGCCCGGCGGCGCCGCAGATGGCGTCGGCGGTGCCGGGGGTGGCGATCTTGACGATGAAGTCGGCGGGCCCGGAGGCCACGAGGCGGAAGCCGTTGACACCGTCGTTGGTCCAGCCGCGCGGATGGGCGAGGATCGCGGCGACCTCCTGCGCTGCCTGCCGGGCGGAGAGTTCGATGCCGTCCTCCACCTGCACCTGGTAGGTGCGGATGGTGCCCTGCCCGACGGCCTCGCCGGAGGCCTGGGCGGTGGTGAAGGTGCCCGGACCGGTCGCCGGGACCGGGATCACCGACTGCTCGTCCGGCTCGTCCGGCTCCTGCGTGGAGGGCGACGGTGACGGGGAGGGCGACGCGGAGACGGAGGGAGAGGGGGACGGGGACGGCGGTACGAACACCGCCTCCTCGGAGGCTCTCAGCTCGTCCGGGTCCTGCGGCTTGGTCATGGTCCGGGACTCGGCGGAGTCCTGCTCGGTGACGAGTAATCCGCCGAGGGCGAAGGCCCCGACGGTCGCTACGGAGGCCAGTACCCGTATGTGCGGACGTCTCCGGCGGCGGCCGCCCCGACGGCCCCCGCCGCCCTGGCCGCCCCGGCGGTGGGCGGCACCGCGGCGAGCGGTGTCGGTGCGCCGGTTGCTGCGGCGGTCGGTGCGGCGGCGGCTCAAGATGGACTCCCCCCGTGGTTCGGCGTACGCGAAGGTGCTGTCGGCGGCTCGTGGGGGGCGGTCGAAGATCACCGTAACACCGCCGTACGACAGGCCGGTTGTGGGACCACCGGCCGCCGCCGCACCCGGCGCGCCCCCGCGGAGCTCCCCGCGGCGCGCTCCGCGCCGCCCCCGTGTCACGCTCCGGCGAGCGCCCGCTCCCCGGGCTCGCAGGCCTTCCGCAGCGCGTCCAGCTCGTCCGGCGGCAGCCGCAGCGAGGCACCGCGCCTGCCCGCGTCGAGCATCGACCGGCCCGCCGCCAGCCACTCCCCGTGGGGTTCGACGCCGACGAACTCGGCCAGCCGCGACAGCTCCCGCTCGGGTGCGTCCAGCAGGTCCTCGTACGAAAGGCTCGTCCGGGCCGCCTCCGGCACCCGGGCCAGGTGCTCCAGGCACTCGGTCACCAGCCGCGACCACAGCTCCCCGAACCGGGCCACCGGCATCACCCGGTCGAACACCAGCCGGGGGTCGAACGGGTCCTGGAGGAGCCCCGCCAGGTCCGGCGGGAGCTCGCGGGCGTGCTCGGGCGTCAGCTCGTCACCGAACTCCAGGCCCAGCAGCGCGTACATCTCCTCCAGCATCGAGATCACCCGGAAACCGGTGTGCCGGCTCATCGACAGCGCGCAGTCCGGGCCGCCGCGGTACAGGTGGACGAACCTCGCCTCGGGGAAGCCCGCCCGCAGCCTCGGCACCCACCGCACCGAGAAACCCGAGCGCTCCACCACCGCCCGGCGCCCGAACCGGGCGCACAGCAGCCCGAACAGCTCCCGGTACTGATCCTCGACCGGGCGCCGCGGCCAGGCGGAGACCAGCGGGGCGAGCTCGTCCAGCAGGCCGTCGGGGTCGTCGGTGAGGTGCGGCAGCACCATCAGGGACAGCCTGGGGATGCCGGTGGTTTCGGCCGAGAAACGCCCCGGGCGGCGCGGGTAGAGGAACTCCGGAATGGGCGCGCCGCTGCGGACCATCCTGTCGAACGTGGGGTTGGGCTCGGCCAGGAGCCGCCAGAACTCCCGGCCCTCCAGGGACCCTTCGGGCATCCCCTCGGACCCGACCGAGGCCAGCAGCTCGTTGAGGCTGAGGATGTCCCGGTGCAGGTTCAGCACACGGGACAGCGCGGTCGAACCGCTCCGCCCCGTCCCGACGACGAACGACAACGGCCGTGCGCTCACGTCCCCCACCCCACTGCCCCCTCGGTCCCGTTCCCGGTCCCGGCGCCGGTCCGGCTCCGCCGGTGATCTCCACACCGCAGCGTACGGACCCGGCCGCCGCGTGCGGCAGGGCGACTTCCGGCCACCCGCCGCCGCCCGCCCGCCGACTCGCCCGGTGAGGCGGGCGGACGGGAGGGTGTGGCCATGACGGAGGGAAACGGGAACAACGGCGGGGAGCGGCCGGGGAACGGCGATCTCGCGATGGGGATCTCCATTGGAACGGCGATCGCGTCGCCCTCGGGCCGGCGGTCTTCGACAACATCGCCCTCGGGATCGGCGTCGGGACGGCCTTCGGCGTCGCCCTCGGCTCGGCCCGGCGGAACCGCCGGGAGCCTCCCGGCGGTTCCGGGGACGAGCGCTGAGACGCTCCTCCGCGGCGGCGGGCCCGGTGACGGCGGGCCCGGTCGCGACGGCCCGGGTCACGGCGGCAGAAGGCGCCGGCTGCGGGCGTTGGCGGCGGCGAGACGGGCGCTGAGCTGCTCGTGCGCGGTGAGCGGCCGGACGTCGTCCGGCTTCGCGTCCCACTCCCGCCCGCCGCCGAGCGGGCGCAGCCACACCCGTCCGGGGTGGACGTCCATCACGTCGCCGATCCGCCCGTCCCGCAGATCCCGTGCCACCGAGCCGACCGCGATCGCGGGCGGACTCCCCCGCCTCTCCCGCCTCTCCGCGCTCACCGCGCCTCCCCGGGCCGCAGCGCGGCCAGGGCCGTCCCCGGCGGCTCGGCCGGTGGTCCGGCAGGCGGCTCGGCAGGCGGTACGGCGGCCGGTGCGCACCCGGCGTGTACGGGCGCCGGCGTCCGCGGGGGACCCCCGGCGCAGCGGCCCGGAGGAGTCTCCGCGGTCGTGTCCGCGCCCGCGTCCCTCGCGGCGCGGGCGAGTTCCTCGCCGTCGGCGAAGACCGCCGGGGAGTGGTGAGTTCGGGATTCCATCGTGCTCCGTGATACGTCGATGCCCTCTGACGGGCGACTATCACTTTCTGTATCCCGATCGTCGCTTTCCGACGCCGCCGCCGACTGATTTTTCACCGTGGCCCCACACGGACCCCGGGAAGGAGAACGGAAGGTGACGGCGCGGTGCAGGAGTCAACTGGCCGCGGGGACGGGTGGTTCGACCGCGGCGCCCACCGGGACGCGAGCCCGGAGGTCTATCGTGAGCGGTATGTCCGCCCCTGAGCTGATCCGTATCGTCTCCCGCGACTCGCCCATGGCACTGGCGCAGGTGGAACGCGTCCGCGCCGGACTGGCCGCGCTCCACCCGCACGTCCGCACCGAGGTCGTCCCGGTGCGGACCACCGGCGACAAGTGGCTGGGCGACCTCTCGCAGGTCGAGGGGAAGGGCGCGTTCACCAAGGAGGTGGACGCCGCGCTGCTGGCCGGCGAGGCGGACCTGGCGGTGCACTGCCTCAAGGACGTCCCCGCCGACCGGCCGCTCCCCGCCGGTACGGTTTTCGCCGCCTTCCTCGAGCGCGACGACGTCCGCGACGCCCTGGTCCACCCCGGCGGCCTCACACTGGACGAACTCCCGCCCGGCACCCGGATCGGCACCTCCTCGGTGCGGCGCGTCGCGCAGCTCGCGGGCTCCCACCCGCACCTGGAGTGCGTGCCGTTCCGGGGGAACGCCAACCGGCGCATGGAGAAGATGGCGGCGGGGGAGGCGGACGCCCTGCTGCTGGCGGTCTCCGGCCTGGAGCGGATCGGCCGCCCGGACGTGATCAGCGAGATCCTGCCGACCGAGGTGATGATGCCGCCGATCGGCGCGGGGATCCTCGTCCTCCAGTGCCGGGAGGGCGACACCGCCCTGATCGAGGCCGTCAGCGGCCTGGGCGACCCGGACACCCACCGCGAGGCCACCGCCGAGCGGATGCTGCTCCACGTCCTCCAGGGGCACTGCAACAGCCCGATCGCCGGGTACGCCAGGACCGAGCGGGGCGGCGAACTCTCGCTGCGGGCTTGTGTGTTCACTCCCGACGGCAAGACCGTCCTCAACGCGCACGAGTGGGCGGGCCGCCTCGACCCGGCCACCCTGGGCACCTCCGTCGCCGTCGCCCTGCTCCGCCAGGGCGCGCGCGGCCTGATCGACGGCATCGCGCACTAGGCGCATCGCGCCGGGGGTCCGCCCCCGGCGCGGAGAACCGCCGTGTCCGGTGCCGGGAGGGCGGGACGCGCGAGGCGGCCGGCCGGGGCCCGCGCCCCGGCCGGCCGCCTCGCAGCGCGGCTCACTCCGCGCCGAGCAGCTTCAGCAGCTCGTGGCGGCCGAACATCCGGGCCGTGTCGATGGCCGACGGGTTGCCGGCGGCCGGGTCGGCGCCGGCCTCCAGCAGCAGCCGCACCATCTCCTCCTGGTCCTTGAAGACCGCGCCTCCGATGGGGGTCTGGCCGCGGTCGTTGACCCGGTTGGGGTCGGCGCCGCGCTCCAGGAGGGCCCGTACGGTGGGGGTGCGGCCGTAGTAGGCGGCGAGCATCAGGATCGAGTCGCCCTTGTCGTTGGTCAGGTTGGCCGGGACGCCCGCGTCCACGTACGCCGCGAGGGTGTCCGTGTCGCCTTCCCGGGCGAGGTCGAAGACCTTGGCCGCGAGCTGGAGCACCTCCGGGTCGTGAGCGGGCTCGGAGGTCTCGGGGGTCGGGGCGTCGGACATCGGGTGCCTCCTCGTCGTACCGTCTCGCCGCCTCGGCGGCTGATCGTCTTCAGACTACGTATGCCCGCTTACCGGCCGGTGCCGCCGCGCTCCCGCGGGCCGCATCCCCCGCGTGCCCCGCATACGCTTCGTTCCATGCCGCCGATCGCGACGTCCGCGCCCCGCCGCCCCGTCCGCCTCCTGGCGGCGGCGGTCGTGCTCGCCCTGGTGGGGCTCAACGCGTACCGGATGACCGTCATCCCCCAGCCGTGGCCGAGGGCGGCCCTGGACTGGGCGCTGATCGCGGCCGGCTGCGGCGCCCTGTACTGGCGGCGGCGCCGGCCGGTGCCGGTGGCGCTGGCCGTCCTGCTGTGCGCGGCGGTGTACTACCCGGCCAACCCGTACGACAGCCCGCTGCCGATGATCGCCTTCGCCGTCGCGCTCTACACGGTCGCGGCCGAGGGGCGCATGACGGCGGCCGTGACACTGGCCGTACTGACCATGCTGGCCGTCGGCTACGGCGAACTGGCGCCCGGGCCGGGCGGCGGGCGCCATGTGGACGACGCCGCGATGGTGCTCCTCACCGGCTGGCTGTTCGGGGTGATCGCCGCCGGGCACGCCCAGCGCAACCGGCAGGCGTATCTGCGGGAGGTGGAGCAGCGGGCGGTCGCGGCGGAGCGGGAGAAGGAGGTGCGGGCGCGGCAGTCCGCGGTGGAGGAGCGGCTGCGCATCGCCCGCGAGCTGCACGACGTGATCGGCCACAGCCTGTCGCTGATCAACGTGCAGTCCGGGGCCGCGCTGCACCGGCACACCAAGCGGCCCGGGGAGACGCGGGAGCTGGTGGCCGCGCTGGAGGCGGTACGGGCCGGCAGCCGTGACGCCCTGCGCGAGCTGCGCGCCACGCTCGGGGTGCTGCGGCAGGCGGACGAGGAGGCGGCGCCGACCGCGCCCGCGGCCGGGCTGGACGACGTGGAAGCCCTGGTGGAGCGGGCGAGCGCGGCCGGACTGGACGCGCGCCTGGTGACCGAGGGGCGGCCGGTGCGGCCGGTGCCGCCGCAGGTGGGGCTGGCCGCGTACCGGATCGTGCAGGAGTCCCTGACGAACGCGGTCCGCCACTCGGGGGCGCGGCGGGTGGTCGTCACCGTCCGGCACGAGGAGGACGCCGTGCGGGTGCGGATCGAGGACGACGGGCACGGGGCGCCGGAGGAGGCGGCACAGGAGGACGCGGGGCCGGGGAAGGAGGGGCCGAAGGAGGCGGGGAGCGCCGGTGGCGGTCCGGACCGCGGCCCGGGCGGAAGCGCCGCGGGGAGCGGCATCGAGGGGATGGCGGAGCGGGCGCGGGCGCTGGGCGGCGGGCTGACCACCGGGAACGTGCGCGGGGAGGACGGCGGGGGAGGCGTCCGGGGCTACCGGGTGGAGGCCCGGCTGCCGCTGGGGAGGTCCGTCCCGTGACGGCCGCTCAGAGCTTGATGACGACCAGGGCCGCGTCGTCGGCGGTGCCCTGGTTCATGCCGAGGTCCTCCAGGAGGTTGTCGGCGATCTCCTCCGGGCCCAGGTCACGGTGCCGGGCCAGGCTCTCCGAGAGCCGCTTCAGCCCGACGTCGATGGACTCCTCGCGGCGCTCGACCAGCCCGTCGGTGTAGAGGATGAGGGTCGAGCCCGGCACATAGGTGGTGATCGCCTGCGGCCGGTGCGAGGGCCTGCTCCGGGCGGCCAGGGGCACGTCGGTGGCCTGGTCCAGCAGCTCGGTGTACCCGTCGGGGTGGCACAGCATCGGGGGCAGGTGGCCGGCGCTGCTGTAGGTGAGCGTGTGCGTGTGGGTGTCGATGTCGAGCTTGACGGCGGTGGTGGCCAGCGCGCCGTCGAGGGAGCGCGCGTACAGGTCCAGGCCGTACAGCGCCTGCGCGGGGCCGTCGGCGACCCGCATGGCCGCGCTGAGGGCGCTGCGCAGCTGCCCCATCACGCTGGCGGCCTCCAGGCCCCGGCCGACGACGTCGCCCACGGCGACGGCGAAGCGGTCCTCGCTGAGGTTGATGATGTCGTACCAGTCGCCGCACACGTTCAGCGAACCCTGGGCGGGCCGGTAGCGCACGGCCGCGTTGCGGAGCTCCAGCGGCATGTGCGTGGGGAGCATGGCCTTCTGGAGGGTGAGGGCCACCTCGTGCTCACGGGCGTGCGCCCGCCGCAGCCGCTCGTTGTGCTCGTACAGCTCCCGGGCGCGGGCGTACAGCTCGGACTCGGCGATCTTCCCGCCGGCCGCCTGCAGGCCGCCGCCGGCGTCGGCCAGGCCGGTGGGGTGGGAGAGGCTGTCGCGCACGTACGCCGTGGCGTCCTCGACGCGGTTGACGATCAGGCTCACCGAGCCGTCCTCGCCGAGGACGGGGGTGTTGACCGGGCTCCAGTACCGCTCCTCGTACCCGGCGTCGGAGCCGGGGCGGGGGATGTCGTACCGCTGGAGGATCATGGTGTCCGGCTTGCCCGTCTCCAGTACGCGCCGGAACGAGGCAAGCAGGTTCCCGGGGCCGTCGGCGTTCGGGTCGTCCGGGTTGACGGGGAAGACGTCGAACAGGTGGTGGCCGATCAGCTCGTCGCGGGTGCGCCCGGTGATCTCCAGGTAGGCCTGGTTGGCCTCCACGAAGACGAAGTCCCGGTCCAGCACCGACAGGGGGGTGGGAACGGCGTCGAACAGGGCGGCGTAGTCGATGTCGCCGCTCATCTTGCCCATGGCCCCTCCCCTCTGCGTGGCGCCGGCCGGAGCCGGGGACCTCTTTCGTCATGGTGGCACGTACTCCCCACCCGCATCGAACACTACCGCGCGGCCTGCGGGGCCAGCAGGCCGCGGACGGAGGACCGTGCCGCCTCCCGACCGCGGCGTGCCGCGGGCGGACGGAGCGGACCACTCCGGGCGGAGAGGGCGAATTCGGCCGTTGAGCACCTGCTTTGTGCAATTGTGCACCACCTGGGCGGGCGTGTTCCGCACCGGCGCGGTGGGCCACGACCGTACCCGATCTTGGGAGGACGTGTGGCGGGTTCCACAGCCTCTCCACACCCGGCGCGGGCGGCGGCCGGGAGGGGGCGGGCGGCATAGGCTCGTGCCATGGCCGCAGAGCACGACGGGCGACGGGTGCGCGTCATCCTCGCCGACGACCAGACCCTGGTGCGGGCGGGCTTCCGCTCCATCCTCGCCGACGAGGACGACATCGAGGTCGTCGGCGAGGCCGGGGACGGACTGCGGGCCGTCGAGCTGACGCGCGCGCTGCGGCCCGACGTGGTGCTGATGGACATCCGGATGCCCGGGCTGGACGGGCTGGAGGCCGCCCGGCGCATCGCCGCCGACGAGCGGCTCCCGGACACCAGGGTGGTCATCCTGACCACCTTCGACGTGGACGACTACGTCTACGGGGCGCTGCGCGCGGGCGCCTCCGGCTTCCTGCTCAAGGACACCGAGCCGATGGAACTGCTGCACGCGGTGCGGGTCGTGGCGCGCGGCGACGCGCTGATCGCCCCTGCGGTGACCCGCCGGCTGATCGCGGAGTTCGCCGGGCGGGCGCGGCAGCCGGACCCGTCGCCCCGCCTCGGGGTGCTCACCGGGCGGGAGCGCGAGGTCATGACCCTGGTGGGCGAGGGCCTGTCCAACGACGAGATCGCCCGCCGCCTGGTGCTCAGCCCGGCCACCGCCAAGACGCACGTCAGCCGGATCATGACCAAGCTCGGCGTACGCGACAGGGCGCAGCTGGTGATCCTGGCGTACGAGTCGGGGATGATCACGCCGGGCTGGCTGGGTTAGGGACCGGCCCGGACGGGAGCCGGACGGAGCGGGGGCGGGCAGGCGCGGGGGCGCGGGGAAACGGCGGCTGCGGGGACCCCTTAGGGGGAGCACGCCCGTGGACGCAACCCGGGTGGTACGTCCGAGCCCCCGGCCGCGCCCGGTGTCGTACCCGAGGTGTCCGCCACGGGCCGATGCGCCGGGGCGCACCGTTCGCCGACGGTGGTGGCGTGGACGGAACCGGAGCACTCGACCTGGCGCGGTGGCAGTTCGCCCTCACCGCCGCCGCGCACTTCCTGTTCGTCTCGCTGACGCTGGGTCTGGCCACCGTGGTGACCGCAGTCCAGACGTGGGCGGTGCTGCGGCGCGGGAGCGGCGGGGACGGCGGGCGGGACGCGGCCGTGCGCGCGCGCATGGTGCGCTTCTGGGGCCAGCTCTACGTCGTCAACTACGCGGTCGGGATCGTCACCGGCATCGCCATGGAGTTCCAGTTCGGGCTGGCCTGGAGCGGGCTCGGGCACTACGCGGGCGATGTCCTCGGCGCCTCGCTGGCGATGGAGACGATCGTCGCGTTCTTCGTCGAGTCCACCTTCCTGGGGTTGTGGATCTTCGGCTGGAACCGTTTCGGGCCGCGCCTGCACTGCGCCCTGCTGTGGGTGGTCACCGGCACCGCCTACCTGTCGGCCTACTGGATCCTGGTCGCCAACGGCTTCCTCAACCACCCCGTGGGGTACGCCAGGACGGCGCACGGCATCGAACTGGCCGACGCCCCCGCCGTCCTGGCCAACCCCAGCACGCTGCTCGCCTTCGGGCACATCGCGGGCGGGGCGCTGCTGACGGCGGCGTTCTTCGTCGCCGGGGTCAGCGCGTACCACCTCCGCCGGCGCGGCACGTCCCGTCCGTCCGGGGCCGACACCGAGCTGTTCCGCAGGTCGCTGCGGATCGGGGTCTTCCTCGCGCCGCCCGCGCTGCTGTGGACGGCGGCGTCCGGCGGCCTCCAGCTCTCCGCGATCGCCGGTCACCAGCCGATGAAGAGCGCGGTGTGGCGGGCGGAGACGGCCGAGATCGCACGGCTCCAGGCGGAGCTGGTGGAGCGTTTCGGCCCGGGCGACTACGTCCCCTCCCAGGGGCTGGTGCGCGGCGCCGCGCTGCTGATGCTCGGCGCGTTCGCGCTGATGCTGTACGCCTCGGCCGGCTCGGCGCTGCTGGCCTGCTTCCGCCGTGCCGTGCTCCGCTTCCGGGGCTGGCACGTGCTGCTGATGGCGCTGGTGCCGCTGCCGTACGTGGCGATGACGGCGGGCTGGGTCTTCCGGGAGGCCGGGCGGCAGCCGTGGGTGGTCTACGGGCTGCTGCGGACCGAGGACGCGCTCTCGGACGTGTCGGCCGGCGGGATGCGGGTCTCGCTGGCCGTCTTCACCACGCTCTTCGCGCTGCTGCTGGCCGTCAACTGGTGGCTGCTGCTGCGCACGGCCCGCCGGGGCCCCGGCGCCGTCGCGCTCGGGGGGCTCGGGGGGCCGGGCGAGGACGAGCGGGACGAGCGGACGCCGGGGGACGGGCCGCCCGCCGGACGCGACATCGGCCCCGTCCCCGCGTACTGAGAGCCGTACCGAGAGCCGTACCGAGAGCGGAGACCGCCGTGGAGATCGCCGTGGAGACCCTCGCCGCCGCCCTGCTGGGCCTGTTCACCGCCGGCTACCTCGTGCTCGGCGGCGCCGACCTCGGCGTCTGCATGCTCCTGCCCCACCTGGGGCGCGACGCGGACGAGCGGCGGACCGTCCTGGCCGCCATCGCCCCCTTCTTCCTGGGCAACGAGGTGTGGCTGATCGCCGCCGCCGGGGTGTTCGTCGGCTGCTTCCCGGCGCTGGAGGGAGAGGTGTTCACCGGTCAGTCCGCCGTCCTCGTCCCCCTGCTGGCCGGTTGGATCGTGCGGGACGCGGGCCTGTGGTGGCGCGGACGCGCCCCGTGGCGCGCCTGGCGGGCGCTCTGCGACGGCATGGCCGTGGCCGGGAGCTGGACGGCGGCCCTCGCCTGGGGGTGGCTGCTGGCCGGGCTGCTCACCGGCGATCCCGCCGAACCGGCCGCGGGCCCGGCCGCCGTCCTCACCTCGCTGGGCGTGGCCGCGCTCTTCGCCGTCCACGGGTCGGCCTTCGCCGCGCTGCGGCTGACCGGCGGCCTCCGCCGCCGCGCCCGGCTGCCCGCGGGCCGCGCCGGCGAGCGCTCCACCTTCGCCCTGACCGCCCTGGCCATGGCCGTGCTGCCGCTCGCCGCGGGGGTACGGCTGCCCCTGGCCGAGTCGGCGGCCGGCGGTCAGGTGCTCGGCCTGCTGGTGCCCGCGGTGCTGGCGGTCGTACCGCTGCCGGTGGCCGCCCAGGTGTGGCTGTGGCTGACCTTCCGGGGCCGGGTCACCGGCCCCTCGTACCTGTGAACACCCCGATCCCGGAGAGCGAGAAGACCGTGAAGCACGTACTCGCCGCACTCGCCGGCCTCGTCGCCGGCTTCCTCCTGGGCGAACTGGCCGCCGTGGCGGTCGGCCTCACCGCCGAGGCCGTCCTCGGCGCCTCGATGCCCTTCGCGCTCAAGCTCATGCCCCTCTACCTGGCGGTGGCCGGAGCCGTCGCGGGCCCGTACCTCCTCGGCCGGGAGGCCCGCCGGAGGAGGGGAGGGAGGCCGGAGGAGAGCCGGTGACACCGCCCGCCCGCCCGCCGGGGCGGGAGGCCCCCGCCCCCGCCGCGGCGCGTACCGCCGGTGCCGGGGCAGGGGCCGGGGCGGGGCGGCCCGGGAGGGGCGCCACGCGGCCGGACGCCGTGTGCGCCGTGTGCGCCGTGTGCGCCGCGTATGCCGCCTCGACCTCCCCCCTGCCGGGCACCCTGGTCATCCCCAGGGCGTCCGCGGCACGCTCCAGGACGCCGTGCACGGTCCCGGCGGCCCGGCTCAGCCGCTCGCCGTACTCGGCCGGGCCCGCGCCGGCGAGCCACCGGGCCTGGCGGACGACGTCCGTGTACACCGACTGGGCCCTCTTGTAGGCGAGGTAGCGGGGCAGGTCCTGTCCGGCCGCGGCCCCCGCGCCGGGCAGTACGGCCTCCACCGTCGTGCGCCAGCGTTCGACGACCTCGCCCTCCTGCGACGGCGGGTAGCCCATCAGGTACAGATGGGTGGCCAGGTCGTAGAGCGGGTCGCCGAGCATGGCCAGCTCCCAGTCGATGGTCCACAGCAGGCCCGATCCGTCGACGATCAGGTTCGCCCGGTGCAGATCGCCGTGGAGCAGGCAGAACGGCCGCGGTGTCAGCTTCCCGGCCTCCAGCCACAGCCGCGACGTCCGGCCGAGGGCGCGCGGCGGGACGCCCAGCCGGTCGAAGAGCCGGCCGTACTCGGGGCGCCGGGCGCGGTAGGCGCGCCTGCGGGTGAACCGGATGAGGCCGCGCAGGAACTTCGAGCTGCGCGGCGAGGCGACGCGTTCCCGGCGCGAGCACCGGCGCGCCGCGGTGACGGCCTCGGGGCGCACGCGGGCCAGTTCCGAGAAGCGCCGCAGGATCTGCGCGAGGTGCTCCTCGGCCACGGCCTCCCCGGTGGGGGAGACCTCGGACAGCGTCCTTCCCACGATGAAGTCCTGGACCGCCGGGCCCCCGGCGCCCACCGGGCGGGCCGACGGCACGCGGGACACGCCGTGCCGGCCGAGTTCGGCCAGCAGATCCTCCTCGGACCGGAAGCAGCGCCGGTCGAACCAGAGGACCTCGTCGCGGGGTTCGGCGAGTTTGACCCATCCGCGGCCCCCGGGCCCGGGGACCACGTGCCAGATGCGGTGGTGTCCCTGGAAGGTGGAGGGGTGTGCCATCGACGCGGTTCCGGAGTCCTTCGGTCGTGCGGACCGGCCCGCCGGGGACGGGACGGTGCGGTGCGGGGACGGGAGGCGGGGAAGGCGAAGACTACTCCGCGGGCCGCGGGGGGAGGCGCCCGTGCCCGGACCGCGCGCACCCCCCTCACCCGAAGGTGGGGGCCCGTACCGCGGTCAGTACGTCCTGGAGCGATGTGACGACGTGCGAGGCGCCCGCCTCGCGCAGCTGCTCCGCCTTTCCCTCGTTCCGGGCGTACCCCAGGAAGCGGACGCCCGCCGCCCCGGCGGCGAGCAGGTCCGCGGGGCTGTCGCCGATCATCAGAGCGCGCTCGGGTCGCGTTCCGGTGGATTCCAGGGCGCGGTGCAGGCAGTCGGGGTGCGGTTTGAGGAGCCGGGTGTCCTGCCGGCGGCCGTGGATGTGGCCGGAAAAGTACGGTGCGAGGCGCCGGCCGGTCAGATAGAGCTCGGCCGCGCGGGCCGAGTTGTTGGTGGTGACGGCCAGCCGTCGCCCGGTGGCCGCCAGGGTCCGGACGAGCGGGTCGGCGTACGGGGTGGGGCGGGCGACCGCGGCGGCCCGCATCTCCTCCTCGGTGAGGGCCCGCTCCAGCAGGGCGGCGAGTCCGCCGCCGGGCCGGGCGGCGGCGACGGTGCGCAGGACGACCTGCGGATCGCCGGTGGAGCGGGCCTCCTCGCCGAGGAGCCGCTCCTGCCCGTGTTCGGCGACCAGATCGCGCATGCGCTGGGCTATCCCGGCGGACGGATGACCCGAGAAGAGCCGGCACACCGGTCCGTCGAAGTCGAAGAGGACGCACTCGGCCGAGCTGATGAGGTCATGCATCTAACCGAGTGTCAGGGGTTGGGCAATGCTTGACCAGAGCGACTCGAACCACCGCCGCGTCTCGTCCACGAACGCCGTGCCGTGCTCGCCGTGGAGATCGGGGCCCGAGGCGTGGCGGAAGAGCTTGGCCCTGATCCCCATCACGTCGTGGATCTCCATCTCCTCGCCCCGGTAGGGCACCTTGTGCCGCATCACCTGGTAGTAGCCGAAGAGGGCCTCGGTGCCGTTGAGCAGGTACACCTTGTGGGTCGGGGTGATGGGCACGGTGCGGAACTCCACCGAGACCTCCGGCACCAGGTCGCGCACCTTGAGGGTCTCCAGCTGCCTGCGCAGGGCGTCCGCGAAGGTGTGGGTCAGTTCGTGCAGCCGCTCCAGGGGGCGCTTGTCGTCCCCCTCCGGGTCCGAGACCGGGCGGGGGAGCGCCAGATCGGCCTCGGTGCCGGGCAGCAGCACCCGCGCCGTGATCGACCGGGGGGAGAGTTCGCCGCTGCTGATGGCGATCGTCGCGTGCGCCAGGGCGGTGTTGAGGGTCTCGGTGGTCAGGGAGAAGACGTCGATGGTGACGTGCTCGGCGCGGAAGGCCTCGTGGAGCCGGTCGGCCAGCTCGATGTCGGCCTTGCGGGGGGCCTCGTGCCCGCGGGCGTGCTCGGCGACCGAGGGCGGGGCGCCGCGGCCGGTGCCGGTGAGCAGGCCCTCGCGCCGGAGGGTGTCGATGGCCTGGCGCACGGCCGTGCGGTTGGTGTCGAACTCGGCGGCCAGCTCTTGCTGGGTGGGCAGTCGGGAGCCGGGGCGGAGGGTGCCGGAGAGGATGCGGGCGCGCAGGGCGTCTGCCACACGGTCACGCGATGAGGGATGCGTTCCGTTTGTGGCGGTGTTGTCGTGGCTCACGCTGTGACCGTACAACTTCTGGCCATTGAGCGGGAGTTGGCCGCGAACCGTTTTGGAGTTTCATCCGGATGGGAAGAAGTTCAACAAGTTGGAGACCAACTTGAGCAAGTTGTAAGAGCCGCAATTCAGTTGGTCGCAAGGTCCTCGCCGAAGGGCACTCGCCGGGAGCGCGCCGTCGCGCGCCGGGCGGCGCACGGCGTGGCCTCGGCCTCAGCACTCTTCATCCGTCGAGCCTGCCGACACCCGTCGCCCGTTCCGACGAGTCTTCCGGAGGAGGGACCGCCATGCCCGTCTACGCTCTCGCGCTCGCCGCCCTCGAACAGCTGGTGGAGTCCCATCTCGGACTGGCCGGGGTGTTCGGCCTGGTCATGCTGACCATCGGCTACCGGGAGGGGAACACCGCCTGCGGCTGCATCGGCGCCGTGGTGCTGACCCTGCTGGTACTGCCGGCGGCGTAGCGCCGCACGGCCGAACGCCCGTCCCCCCGCCGCCGTGAACCCACGCCCCGGCGGCGGAGGGACGGGGCGGCGCCCCGGGAGCGCGTCCGCGCGAGCGCGCCCGGCGGGCCTCGTCAGAAGACGTCCGGCGCCCAGGGCCGGCGGCCCGTGCGCAGCAGGGCGTCCGCCAGGGCCGCCGCGCCGGGACGCTCCTCGGTGAGCTGCCCCAGCTCCCGCAGCCGCGAGGCGGACTCGTCCCCCAGGTACATCGAGCTCAGCGCGCCCACCCCCATCGACAGGTCGGCCGAGCGCGTGGTGGGCGCGCAGGCGGCGCCCTCGGGCGAGGCGTCCAGCAGGAAGCGCCCCCCGGCGATGCCCATCGGATCCTCCAGCTCCAGCACCAGCGTGCCGGAGACCGGGTACGTACGGGTCTGGAGCAGCACCGGGACGTCCAGCGGGCGCAGCCACAGGAAGTCCGCGTGGGAGGTGATCCGGGCGGCGCGCGGGTTCGGCAGCAGCCGGGGGAGGAGGGAGTCGGGGGCGCGCCGGCGGCAGTGGACGGTGGCGACCCAGTCCATGGAGAGCAGGAAGTGCCACAGGGCCCGCTCGGCGGCGGCGTCGGCGGCGATCAGATCGCGGACGCGGGCGTTCAGGCGCGGCGCCTCGTTCTCCCAGTTGTCGTCGGCGGTGTACGTCAGCAGCCCCTGCACCCGGTCCGCGGCGTCCCGGTACACGGCGGTGAAGGACGGGGGGAAGCCGCTGCCGGGCCAGTCGATCGCACCGGTGCTCAGCTTCCACCAGCGCTCGGTGCGGTCGGTCATGCCCTGCCGGTCGGGCAGCGCGCGCACCCGTTCGTGCAGCTCGGCGCCCAGGACGCGCGCCTGGGCGGGTTCCACCAGATCGATCCGGGCGCCCTCCTCCTCCGGGCGCGACCAGCGCGGGTCCAGCCCGGCGCGGGCGGCGTCCACGGTCCAGTCGGTCGACCAGGTGGCCGAGCCGTAGCCGTAGCGGCCGTAGATCGGGTACTCGGCGGAGTCCAGCGTGGAGCAGACGTCCCCGCGCTCGCGCCCGTCGGCCAGTGCGTTGCGCATCATCCGCGTCAGCAGCCCGCGCCGGCGGTGGGTGGGCAGGACGGAGACGTTGGTGACGGCCAGGGAGTCCACCGCCGCGCCGCCGGGCACGGTCAGCCGCTGCGGCAGCGTGCGGAAGGTGGCGACGCAGCGTCCGTCCTCGAACGCCCCCTGGGTGCGGTCGAGTTCGATTCCGCCGCGCCGGGCGGCCAGCTCCTCGGCGGTGAGCTCCGAGGAGTTCAGGAATCCCGCCCGCAGAGCGCGCACCCAGCCCGGGTACTCGTCCTCGGCGATGGTGCGGATGTCAGGGGAGTTCGAGTCCATGGCGGTCACGTTAGGACCACCCGCCTCAGAACGTCGCGCGGATTTCACCCACCCGCCGCCCACCGCCCAGCAGCGGGGAGTCGCCTGTCTCCGCCAGCACCGGGGACTCCACGCCCATCCGCGCGAGCGTCCGGGCCAGGACCGGGCCGAGCGCCCGCAGCCCGCCGTCGTCGATCTTGATCGCCAGCGCGCGGCCGTCGGGCAGGGCCACCGCCTGGACCGCCTCGGCGCCCACCTTCGCCAGTGCGCCCGGCACCCCGCGCATCAGCCGGGTGTCCTCGCGCCGGGTGCCCGCCACGTACTCGGGGTGGGCCCGCATGGCGTCGGCGACCCGGCGCTCGGGGGTGCCGGGCGCGGCCAGCACGAAGGAGCGGAAGGCACGGGCCAGGCCGGTGAGGGATATCGCCATCAGCGGAGCGCCGCAGCCGTCGGTGCCGGTGTGCGCGACCGGCTCGCCCGCCGCCGCCTCGATCCGCTCGCGCACCAGCACCTGGAGGGGGTGGCCGGGGTCGAGGTAGTCGGCGCCGGACCAGCCGTTCACCCGGCAGGCGGCGAGCATGGCGGCGTGCTTGCCCGAGCAGTTCATGGCGATGCGGGAGGGCCGCGAGCCCGCCGCCAGGAACCGGTCGGCCTCCTCGCGGTCCAGCGGCAGGTCGGGCGGGCAGCCCAGGTCGTCCTCGGTCATCCCGTGCTCCGCGAGCACGGTGCGCACCAGCTCCAGGTGGAAGGGCTCGCCGGAGTGGCTGGCGGCGGCCAGTGCCAGCCGTTCGCCCGACAGCTCCAGACCCGCGTGCAGCACGGCCGCCGCCTGCATCGGCTTGTTGGACGAGCGGGGGTAGATCGGCGCGGCCACCTCGCCCAGCGACCACTCCACGCCGCCGTCCGGGCCGAGCACCACCACGGAACCGCGGTGGTGCCCCTCGGTGAACCCCGAGCGCACGGCCTCGGCGAGGACCGGGAGCTCCGCGAAGGGCCGTGCTCCGGTCTGCGCGCCGGAGGGCGTGCCGGTCTGCGTGCCGGGAGCGGGGGCGTTCGCGGGCGGGGTGGTGCTGGCGGACATGGGCGGCCTTCCCTGGGTGTAGGGGGGACGACCGCCCCCGGGGTCAGGGCAGCAGGTCGTCCACGTGTGCTTCGCCCTCACGGTACCTGCGCGCGATCTCGGCGCTGCACCCGTTCGCCGTCCGCTGGAGCGCCCGGCGGCGCCGGGAGATCCGGTGCTCGTGCCGGCCCAGCCGCGCCATGGCGGCGTGCAGCTCGGCGTCGGTGCGGGCGGCCAGGTCGGACAGCTCGACCTCGGCGAGCACCTCCTCGGCCAGCCGCCGGTACTCCTCGCTGCGCGGGGTGCGCAGCGTCACATGGCGGGCCGAGCGCGCGGGGCCCCGGCCGGGCGGGGGAGCGTCGGCGAGGATCTCCGCCAGCCGGTCGATCAGGGGTACGTCCGCGGCGCTGCGGCGGGCCAGCTCGGCGCGGAGGATGTCGACACGGCCCTGGACCAGCCGCCGCACGTAGCTGAGGTCGGCCTCCTCCTGCTGCGCCTGGCGGCGCAGCTCGCGGAGCTGGGGCAGGCGCAGAGCGGTCAGCTCCGGCGGCTCGGCGTCGTGCGGGACCGCCGGGATCGCGCCGTCCGCGCCGTCCGCGCCGTCCGTGCCGTCCGCATCGGGAGGCGGTCCGGCCGAAGCGGCCCCGGCGGCCCCCGCGGCACCGGCCGGAACGGTCTCCGCGGCACCCGCCGGGGCGGCGGGCGCGGTCGCGGACGCTGTCGTGGAGGCGGCCTCGCGGGCCGTCGGTACGGCTCCGGGCGTCCGCCCGGTTCCGGCAGTGCTCATCTTCTGTCTGCCCCTCATCCCCTTCGCCGTGGATCACAGCGCGGTCCACGGCCCGTCACGGATACGCCGCAGGCCACCGTGCGCACCGTGCTGCACGCATCGTGCCACCACGGGCACCCTCCGTGCAGTCCGGGCCACCCGTCCGGCGGCGGTCGGCGGGCGCACGACCGGGGCGGCATGATGGTCGGCATGCGAGCTGTGGTGCAGAGGGTCGGCGGCGCGAAGGTCGTCGTCGGGGGAGAGACCGTCGGCGAGATCACCGGGGAGGGCCTGTGCGTGCTGGTCGGGGTGACCCATGACGACACCCACGAGAAGGCGGACCGGCTCGCGCGCAAACTGTGGGGCCTGCGGATCCTGGAGGGCGAGAGGTCCTGCTCGGACACCGGCGCCCCCCTGCTGGTCGTCAGCCAGTTCACCCTCTACGGCGACGCCCGCAAGGGGCGCCGTCCCACCTGGCAGGCCGCCGCCCCCGGCCCGGTGGCCGAGCCCCTGGTGGAGGAGGTGTGCGCCAGGCTGCGGGCGCTGGGAGCGCGGGTGGAGACGGGCCGCTTCGGGGCGAAGATGGAGGTCTCGCTCACCAACGACGGCCCGTTCACGGTGCTGCTGGAGGTCTGAGGGCCCGTTCCGCGGTTCCGTGCGGACCCGCACGGAACCGCGGAACGGGCGTCCGGGCCCTGCCGCCCCCCGTGACGGCGGCAGGACCGCTCACAGCCCCCCGGTCGCGCCCCCCCGGTCGCGCCCCCCCGGTCGCGCCCCCCCGGTCACAGCCCCCCGCTCGCGCCCCCGGTCCTTGCGGTCACTTCACCGATCCCGCCATGACGCCCTGCACGAAGTGCTTCTGGAAGGCGAAGAACACCACGAGCGGAACGGCCAGCGACAGGAAGGCACCGGGCGCGAGGATCTCGATGTTGCTGCCGAACTGCCGCATCTCCGACTGGAGTGCGACGGTCAGTGGCTGCGAGTCGCTGTCGGCGAAGATCAGCGCGACCAGCATGTCGTTCCACACCCACAGGAACTGGAAGATGGCCAGGCTCGCGATCGCGGGCTTGCCCACCGGCAGGACGAGCCGTGTGAAGATCCGCCACTCCCCGCCGCCGTCCATCCGCGCGGCCTCCAGCATCTCCCGCGGGATCTCCGCGAAGTAGTTGCGCAGCAGGAAGATCGCGAACGGCAGCCCGTACGCGACGTGGAAGAGGACCACGCCGGGGATCGTGCCGAACAGCCCGACCGCGCCCAGCATCTCGGCCACCGGCAGCAGACCGACCTGGACCGGCACCACCAGCAGCCCGACGACCACCAGGAAGATCCAGTCGCGGCCGGGGAACTCCAGCCAGGCGAAGGCGTATCCGGCCAGCGCGGCGACCACCACCACGGCGACGGTGGTGGGCACCGAGATCAGCACGGTGTTCCAGAACGCCTGGGTGATACCGGAATCCGCCAGCAGGGCCGTGTAGTTGTCGGCCGACAACTGGCCCGGCTCGGTCAGCGCCGTCCACCAGCCGCTGGAGGAGTTGGCCTCCTCCGACCGCAGCGAGGACAGGAACAGCCCCAGCGCGGGGGTGATCCACACCAGCGCGACGACGACCAGGAACACCTGGACCGCGCCCCTGCCCAGCCAGGTGCCGATCCGCGCGCCGGCGGGCCGCCGCGCCCGGTCCGTGCGCGGGGGGTGATGCCCGGCCCCCGCGGCTGCCGCCGCAGCCGCGGGAGCCGGAACCTGTGCCGCCGCTCCCTTTTCGACGGTGCCGTGGGTCATGACTGGCTCCTGCGGAAGCGTCGGATGTTGAAGACCATGGCCGGGACCACCAGGAGCAGCAGCAGGACGCCGATGGCGCTGCCCAGCCCCTGGTTGTTGCCGCCGCCGAAGGACACCAGCCACATCTGCATGGCCAGCACGTTGGCGTCCTGGAGCACCGGGCCCGGGGCGATGATGTAGACGAGGTCGAAGACCTTCATCACATTGATCACCAGCGTCACGAAGACCACGGTCAGCACGGGCGCGAGCAGCGGCACGGTGATCCTGCGGAAGATCTGCCACTCGTTCGCGCCGTCCATCCGCGCGGCCTCCAGCACGTCCCGGGGCATCGCGGCCAGTCCGGCGCCGATCAGCACCATCGAGAAGCCGGTCCAGATCCACAGGTACGCGCCGATGATCGCCGGGGTGACCAGGGCGGGGCCGAGCCAGGAGATCCCGCCGTAGGGCTCGGCGAAGTTGGACGCCGGCAGCCGCAGGGCGTACGAGCCGCCCTCCAGGCCGGTGATGCGGAACGAGCCGTCGGCGGCGGTGGTGGCCTCGCCCACCGCCTTTCCGTCGCGCACCGCCTGGACGGTCATCCCGGGCAGTCCGCGCTCGCCGGAGTCGATCCGACCCGGCTCGCCGCCCCCGCCGGGGGTGAAGTCCAGGTAGACGGTCCCGGCGAGCGCACCGTCCCCGGCCCCGGGGGAGCCTTCGGGCTCGGCGGCGGGCTTCGCGCCGGAGGGCACCTCCTTCGGCGGCACGCCGACGATGCCGAGCGATGCGGTGCTGCCCGGAGCCAGGTCCGCGGCGGTGCCGTAGGAGCCGTCCGCGCCTTTGGACAGAGGGTTCGGGCCGGCGTCCTCCCGGGCACGGGCGCCCGGGTAGGCGGGGCGGTCGGCGAAGACGTCGTGGACGCCGACGGCGACCGCGTTGAGGACGCCGCGGTCGGGGTCCTGCTCGTAGGTGATGCGGAAGATGATCCCGGCGGCGAGGAAGGAGATCGCCATCGGCATGAACATCAGCAGCTTGAACGCGGTCGCCCAGCGCACCTTCTCGGTGAGCACGGCCAGGATCAGGCCCAGGCCGGTCAGCAGGGCCGGGGCGACCACGACCCAGATCGCGGTGTTGCGGACGGCCTTGAGCGTGGTCGGGTCGCGGAACATCTCGACGTAGTTGTCCGCGCCGACGAACCGGGTGCCGGATGCGTCGAAGAGGCTTCGGCCGACGGAGAACAGGATCGGGTACGCGACCAGCGCGCCGAGCAGCAGCAGCGCGGGCAGCAGGAAGGCGGCGGCGACGATCCTGCGGCGGCGCGTCGCGCGCCTGCGCGGGTCGTCGCCCCGGGCCGGCGCCCCCTGCCTGGGGGAGGCGCCGGCCGGGGTGCCGCCCGCGGAAGCGGGCGGCACGGCGGGGGCTGTGGCGGACATCGGTGCTCTTGCCTCAGCTCTTCTTCCAGGCCTTGGCCGCGGCGGCCTCCAGCTTCTTCGCGGTGCCCTCCGGGTCGGAGGGGTCGCGCAGGAAGTCCTGCAGGAGCTTCCACTCGCCGGCGCCCTGCGTGCCGCCGAAGGCGGCCGGAGCCTGGTCGGACATGTCGAACCGCACACTGTCACCGGCCTCCACCAGGGACTGGGCGATCTGCCGGGTGGTCTCGTCCTGGTAGGCGTCCAGGTTCAGGGCCTCGTTGGGGGAGATGAAGCCGCCGGCTCCCGCCCACACCTCGGCGGCCTCCGGGGTGGCCAGGAACTCCACGAACTTCATCCCGGCGTCGGCGTTCTTCCCGTCCTTGAGGACGACCGCCGCGTCACCGCCGCCGACCACCGGCGGCTCGCCGCCGTCCACGGCCGGGAAGGGGAAGAACTTGGCCTCCTCGCCGACCTTCTTGCCGAACTGCCCGCTGATCAGGCCCGCGACGAAGTCGCCCTCGTAGACCATGCCCGCCTTCGGGTTGTCGCCGAAGACCTTCTCGACGGACTCGGGGAAGTCCGTGCGCAGCGCACCCGCGCCGCCGCCCTCCACCAGCTCCTTGTCGCCGAAGAGTTCGCCGAGGGTGGTCAGGGCCTTGACGACGGACGGGTCGGTCCAGGGGATCTCGTGGGCGGCGAGCTTGTCGTACATCTCCGGGCCGGCCTGGGAGAGGTAGACGTTCTCGAACCAGTCGGTGAGCGGCCAGCCCGCCTCGCCCGCCACGGAGAAGGCGGCGATGCCGGAGTCGGAGAGGGTCCGGCCGGCCTTCAGCATCCCCTCGTAGTCCTTCGGCGGGGTGACGCCGGCCTGCTCCAGGGCCTCGGGGCTGTACCAGACGGTCGACTTGTTGGACGCCTTGAAGTACAGGCCGTAGAAGACGTCGTCGACCGTTCCGTACTCCTTCCACACCGGGGCGAAGTAGTCGCGCGCCCGGTCGTCGGCGGTCTTCGACAGCGGCTTGAGCCAGCCCTTCTCGGCGAACTGCTCGAGCACGCCGACCTGCGGGACCATCACCACGTCGGGCGCGTTGCCGCCCTGGATCTTGGAGCCGACGACGGTGGAGACGTTGTCGCCGGTGGAGACGAACTTCATCTCGGCGCCGGTCTTCTCGGCGAAGGTGTCCATCACCTTCTGGAAGTTCTTCTGCTCCACGCCGGTCCACACCCCGGCGACCGTGACCGTCTCGCCCTTCAGCTCCTGGCCGTCTCCGCCGCCCTCGCCGCCCGCGGTGGCGTCGCCGCCGCAGGCGGACGCGGTCAGGGCGAGGACGAGCGCCGCCGCGCCGGCTGCCGCGGTGCGTCTTGCGGTGCCGGCCTTGCGCTCGGTGCTGCCGTTGTCGCCGGCTCGGCCGGTGCTGTCTGCTGTGTTCACGGGTGTCCCTCTCGGGGTCGGCCGGCCCGGGGGGCCGGAGGGCGGATGGTGCGGATGGTGCGGGTGGTGCGGGTGGTGCGATGGGTTCGGCGAGGCCCCCGGGTCAGCGGGCGGCGGACGGCACGGGGTCGGTGACCCACCAGGCGGCGGTGGAGCCGGGGAGCGTCCCGTCCGGGCACTCGCCGCTGGCCAGCAGCGGGGTGCCGGGCACCGGGGCGGGCACGGGAGAGGTGCCGAAGTTGACCGCGCAGACCAGCCCGTCGCCGCGTTCGAAGGCCAGGACCTGCGGCGGCGCGTCCAGCCAGCGCAGCGTCCCCTCCCCGAGCTGGGGCAGGTCGCGCCGCAACTGGAGTCCGTCGCGGTACAGGTGCCAGAACGAGCGGGTGTCGGCCAGCGCCCGGTCGGTGGCGTGCTCGGCGAACCACTCGGGCTGCGGCAGCCACGGGCGGGCCTCCTCCGCGCCCGAGGTGAAACCGAAGGGCGAGGCTTGGCCGGACCACGGCAGCGGTACGCGGCAGCCGTCGCGGATCCGGCTGCGGCTGCCGGTGCGGCGGAAGATGGGGTCGGTGAGCACCTCGTCGGGCAGGTCCACCACCTCGGGCAGGCCCAGCTCCTCGCCCTGGTAGACGTAGGCGGCGCCGGGCAGCGCCAGCATCAGCAGCGCGGCGGCGCGGGCGCGTGCGGCGCCCAGGCCGGGGTTCCCCGGCCCTCCGCCCTCGCCCGCGTACCGGGTGACGGTCCTGACCTGGTCGTGGTTGTTGAGCACCCAGGTGACGGTGGATCCGGTGCCCGCGATGTCCCGCAGGGCCTCGTCGATGACCCGGCGGAAGGCCTCCGCGTCCCAGGGCGCGCTCAGCAGGTGGAAGAAGAACGCCTGGTGCAGCTCGTCGGGCCGCACGTACTTGGCGTGTTCGCGGGCGGTGGGCACCGACACCTCGCCCACCAGCAGCCGGTCGTGGCCGTCGCGGTCGGCGTACTCGTCGCACAGCGCTCTCCAGCGGCGCCACACGTCATGCACCTCGGGCTGGTTCCAGGCCAGCGGGTTGACCGAGTCGCGGGTGCGCTCGTCGGCCTCCGGGTCCGGGGAGTCGGGCAGTTCGGGGTGCTTGAACAGGCCGGCGGCGACGTCGACGCGGAAGCCGTCCACGCCCCGGTCCAGCCAGAACCGCAGCACCTGGTCGAAGTGCTCGGCGACGGCGGGGTTGCGCCAGTTGAGGTCGGGCTGCTCGGGCGTGAACAGGTGCAGGTACCACTGGCCGGGTTCGCCGCCGGGCTCGGTGACGCGGGACCAGGCCGGGCCGCCGAACATCGCCCGCCAGTTGTTGGGCGGCAGTTCGCCCCTCTCGCCGCGGCCGTCGGCGAAGTGGAAGAGGGCGCGGTGCGGGCCGCCCGGTCCCTCGGCCAGCGCGGCGCGGAACCAGGGGTGCTCGCTGGAGCAGTGGTTGGGGACGATGTCGAGGACGACCTTCAGGCCCAGGCGGTGGGTGGCGGCCACGAGGCGGTCGAACTCCTCCAGGTCGCCGTAGACCGGGTCCACGTCCAGGTAGTCGGCGACGTCGTAGCCGTGGTCGTGCTGCGGGGAGGGGTAGACGGGGCTGAGCCAGATGCCGTCCACACCCAGTTTCCGCAGGTACGGCAGTCCGGCGCGGACGCCGGCCAGGTCACCGATGCCGTCGCCGGTGCTGTCCAGGAAGCTGCGGACGTAGACCTGGTAGACCACCGCGTCCCGCCACCAGCTCCGGGGCTCGCCAGGGGCGGAAGCGGGCCGCGCGGGGCGGGGCGAGACGCTGTGTTCGGTCGTGGCTGTGAGCATCCCTCGTGATCCCGTTCCTGCTCGCAGAGCACATGTTCGTGAGCCGCTGTTATGCATGCATGTTATGTACGGGTGACATCGAGGTGTCAACGCATAGTTGAAAAGCCGCCCTTTTATGCCCTGGTATGTCTATGCATGGGGTGCGGAGAGGGGCTGCTCAATACCTAACAAGTAAGCAAGGAGAGAGGGTGCGGCACCCGCGGACGGATCAGTCCTCGCCGACAGGCCCGGCGCCCCGGCGGACGGGTTCGGCGCCCTCGCGCGCGACGGACCGCAGCTCGCGCGCCAGCCGCGCGACCGCCTGACGCGGGGTCTGCCGCCCCGCCATCGCGTCGTGCACCACCGCCTGCACCACCAGGCTCACCTGGTCGTAGCGCGGGCTCTTGGGACGCGGCTCGGCCGCCAGCACGCTCTCGCGCAGGGTGGGCAGATAGGGGAAGTCGCGCACCAGCTCCGGGTCGGAGTACAGCGACGCCCGCACCGGGGGCAGCGCCCCCTCGGTGAGCACCCGGCGCTGCACCTGCTCACCGGTCAGGTAAGCGATCAGGTCGGCCGCCGTCTCCGGGTGCCGGGAACGGGAGTTGACCGCCAGGTTGGAGCCGCCCAGCACGCTGACGCCCGGACCGTCCGGGCCGGGCAGCGGCACCGCCCCGAACCTCCCGGCCACCTTCGACCCCTCGCCGCCCGCCAGCGCGTACACGTACGGCCAGTTGCGCAGGAACAGCAGCCGCCCGTCCTGGAACGCCTGCCGCGACTCCTCCTCCTTCCAGGTCAGCGACTCCTCGGGGATCCAGCCCTCGCGCACCCCGTCGGCCAGGAAGCGCAGCCCCTCGACGGTCGCCTCGGAGTCGGCGGTCACCGTCGCGCCCTCGTCGCCGAGGAGCGAGCCGCCCGCCGAGCGCACCGCCTCGGTGGCGTTGGCCGTGAGCCCCTCGTACGGCAGGAACTGGCCCGCGTAGCCGTCCAGCCCGTGCCGGGGGGCCACCTCCCGCGCCAGCCGCTCCAGCTCGGACCAGGTGCGCGGCGGCAGCTCGCCCTCCTCGGCCAGCACGTCCGCGCGGTAGTACAGCAGCCCGGCGTTGGTCACGTACGGCACCGCGTACAGCCGCCCGCCGAAGGTGGCGGTGTCCACCACCGGCGGCAGGAAGGCGTCCAGCGGGAAGCGGCCGGGGTCCACCGGGGCGATCCAGCCCGCCGCCGCGAACTCCGAGGTCCAGGCCACGTCGATGTTGAGCACGTCGAAGCGGGAACTGCCCGAGCGCAGACCGGTGACCATCTGGGCGCGGGTCTCGTCGGCGGAGTCCGGCAGCTCCACCAGGGTGGCCTTCTCGTCCGGGTGCGCGCGGTTCCAGTCGTCGAGCACCGGGTCGAGGTAGTCGGTCAGATCGCCGGCGGTGACCAGGGTGACGGGACCGCGCCCTCCACCGTGCGCGACCGGCTCGGCGGTCCGCCCGCCGGCCGGCGAGCCCAGTCCGGCGTAACCCGCCAGCACGACGGCGGCGGCCAGGAGTCCCCTTCCCGCGGCCCGCGTCCACCGCATAGGTCCCTCCCCAGCGCACCGGTCGTGCGCGGCCTCGCCATTGAGCACCGGACGCCCATATATACCCGTTGGGCATGGGCGATACTAGACGCCGACCGACAGACAGCCGGCGCACCGCCGACCGGGCCGCCGCCCGGACGGGCCGCCGGCCAGGCGCCGGCCCGGCACGGGACGGGACGGGGAGGAGGAGTGCGCGCGTGCGTCTGCCGCTCCTGGCCCTCCTCGCGGCCGGCCCCGCCCACGGATACGAGCTCAAGCAGGCCCTTGAGAAGCTGCTGGGCGCCGCGTACCCTCAGCCGAACGTCGGGCAGATCTACGTCACGCTGGGCAGGCTGGAGAAGTCGGGACTGATCGAGGGCGAGGACGTCGCCCAGTCCACCCGGCCCAACAAACGGATCTACCGGCTCACCGACGCGGGGCGCGAGGCGGTGCGGGCCTGGTTCGAGGAGCCGACCGACGAACCCCGGGTGCGCGACGAGTTCTTCATGAAGCTCGCGATCGCCCCGCAGACCGGTCTGGCCGACCAGATCGCGCTGATCAACAAGCAGCGCCGCCAATATCTCAACACCATGCGCGAGCTGTCCCGGCTCGCCGCGGCCGAGGACCGGGACAACCGGGTGGCGCAGCTGCTGATCGAGGGCGCGATGCTGCACCTCCAGGCCGACCTCGACTGGCTGGAACGCTGTCAGGAGGAGTTGGAATGAGCCGTTCCGAGGAGTCGGCCGGTACGGGCCCCGCCGCACCGGCGGACGTGCCCCCTCTCGTACGGGCCGAGGGCCTGGTCAAGACCCACCACGGCGAGGGCGCCCCGGCCAGGGCGGTGCGGGGCGTGGACCTGACCGTCTCGCGCGGCGAGTTCGTCGCCGTCACCGGCCCGTCCGGCGCGGGCAAGTCCACCCTGCTCCACCTGCTCGGCGGTCTCCAGAAGCCGGACGCCGGCAGCATCTGGTTCGACGGCACCTGCCTGGACTCCTACGGCGAGTCCCAGTGGGCGGTGCTGCGCCGCCGCCGCATCGGCATCGTCTTCCAGTTCTTCAACCTCGTCTCCAACCTCACCGTCGCCGACAACGTCGAACTGCCCGCCCTGCTGGCGGGCAGCAGCCCGAAGGGGGCCCGCGCCGACCGTGCCGAGCTCCTCGCCGAACTCGGCCTGGAGGGCAAGGAGCGCAGCATGCCCGGCGAGCTGTCCGGCGGCGAGCAGCAGCGCGTCGCCCTGGCCCGCGCCCTGGTCAACCACCCCGACCTGCTGCTGGCCGACGAGCCGGCCGGCAGCCTCGACAGCCGGGGCACCCGTGAGGTGCTGCGCCTGCTCTCCCGCTTCCACGGGCGCGGCCAGACCATCGTGCTGGTCACCCACGACGCCCGCATGGCCAGCGCCGCCGACCGCGTGATCAGCTTCTTCGACGGCCGCATAGCCGACGACGCCGCCCTGGACGCGGACGGCCCCCGCCCCCGGCGGCGCGGCAAGGGCGTGTCCGGCGTACTGGAACTGAAGGACTGAGACGACGTGCGCGCCACCCTGCGCTGGGCCCACGCCGACCTGCGGGCGCACCGCGGCGAGGCGCTGTTCACCGTCCTGGCCACGGCCGGGATCATCGCCTCCCTCCTGCTCGCCGGCGCCCTGTTCTCCTACACGGCCGACCCCTGGCAGCGGGTCTTCACCCAGTCCGAGGGCGCGCACGTGTGGATCCACACCCGCGACGGCGCCGAGCCGGAGGAACTGCGCGACCTGGAGGGCGTCGCGGGCCTGTCCGGCCCCTTCCGCACCGCCCGCACCACCGTGGAGCTGGGCGGCGCGCGGGCGAGCGCGGAACTGCGCGCCACCGGGCCCGAGCCGCCCGAGGTGGGGCGCCCGCTGGTCACCGACGGGCGCTGGCAGGCGGCCGGCGCGGCCGACGAGATCGTCCTGGAGGGCTCCCTCGCCCGCGCCCTGTGGGCCGAACCCGGCGACACCCTCACCGCGCGAGGGGCGCGCGGCACCGAGCACACGCTGCGCGTCGTGGGCGTCGCCGACACCGCCGAACCCCGCTACACCCCCGGCGACACACCCGGCATCGGCTGGCTGCCGGACGAGGCCCTGGACAGGCTCCAGCCCGACCCCGAACGCACCGGGCAGACCGTCGGACTGCGCCTGGCGGACCCCGACGACACCGACTTCATGGTCCAGCGCGCCGTCACCGCCCTCGGCGCCGACCAGGTCTCGGAGGTCACCCGCTGGCAGCAGGCCCGCGCCGACGCCGAGGGCGAGGGGCGGCTGCTCGGCCTGCTCCTGGCCCTCTTCGGACTCGGCGCGCTGCTCGCCGCCGCCCTGGCGGTCGCCGGGGCGATCAGCACCCGCGTCCACGGCCACCTGCGCGACATCTCCGTGCTGAAGGCCATCGGCTTCACCCCCGCCCAGGTCGTCCGCGTCTTCCTCGTCCAGCACCTGGGCTTCGCTTTTCTCGGTGCCGCCTGCGGAGCGGCCGTCACCGAACTGCTGGGCGCGCGCGTCCCCGGCCGCATCGGCGAGGCGGTGGACGTGTGGCGGCAACTGCCCGGCCACACCTGGACGGTACTGGCCACCACCGCCGCCGCCGTCCTCTTCATCGCCACCGCCACCTCGCTGGCCGCCTGGCGTGCCGGCCGGGTGCCGCCCGTGCCGGTGGCCCGTACGGCGGTGCCCCGCGGACTGGGCCCGCTGACCCTGCCGGAGCGGCGCGCCCTGGGCCGGGACGCGCCGCCCGCCCTCGTACTGGGCTGGCGCGGCGCGTTCCCCGGCCGGGCCCGTTCGCTGGCCGCCGTCGGGCGCCTGGCCGTGCCGCTGGCGATGATCACCGCGGCACTGGGCGCCTGGGCCACCGTGGAGCGCTTCCACGAGCGCCCGGAGGAGATCGGCCTGCCCGCCGCCCTCACCGTGCGCGACGGCTCCCCGGACGACTCCGGTTCCTCCGACTCGCCCGACTCGTCCGGCGGCGGCGCGGCCTCCCGGGCCTCCGAGGCCGAGCGCCACGCCGGCACCGAGCGACTGCTGGCCGCGCACCCCGACGTCACCGCCGTCCACCCCGGCACGGAGGTCGAGGCCCTCGTCCCCGGCCAGACCGCCACCATCACCCTGCGCGGCCTGGGCACCGACGCCGACCCCTACCCCTTCGCCCTCGCCGAGGGCCGTCTCCCCGACGGCCCGGACGAGGCCGTCGCCGGACAGGGGCTGCTCGACCTGCTGGACGTACGCGTCGGCGACTGGGTGCGCATGACCGTCCAGGGCCGCCCGCAGATCCTCCACATCACCGGCCGCTCCATCGAGCCCGAGGACGGCGGCAGGGTGATCTCCACCTCCCTGGACAACCTCGACCTGGGCGACGGCTCGGGCACGGCCGCGCCCGACCTCCACCACCTCGTCCTGCGCGACGGCGCCGACGCCGGGGAGGTCGGCGCCGAACTGGCCGCCTCCTCCGGCGGTCGGCTGGAGGTCCGCGAGGCGGCCAACCCCGCCGACGGGCTGGCCGGCGTACGCGGCGTCATCGCCGGACTGATCGCCGTACTCGCCCTGATCGGCCTCACCGAACTGTCCACCGTCCTCGGCGCCCGCGTCCGCGACCGGGGACGCGATCTGCTCGCGCTCAAGGCCATCGGCCTGACCCCGCGCCAGATAGCGGGCGTGATCACCGTCTCCACCGCCTTCACCGCACTGGCCGCCGCCGTCGCCGGCACCGTGCTGGGGGCCGCCGCCGGCCGCTGGCTGATCGACGCGCAGGGCCGCTCCAGCGGCATCGGCGCGGGCATAGCCCAGTCCCCGCCCCCCGGCGCGCTGCTGCTGGTGATCGCCGCGGCCGTGGTGGGCGCGGTCGCGGTCTCGGCCGTCCCGGCCGCCCGCGCCTCCCGCCGCCGCATCGCCGACACGCTCAGCGAGACGCTCTGAACGGCCGGACCGCTCCGGCCCGGCCACCCGGAACCGGAAACGGGTCCTCCCCGCTCCGCGCCGGCGGAACGGGGAGGACCCGGAGGAAGAGGCTGCCGTGAGAACGGACCGCGCGGGATCAGACGCCCGCGATCGACTGGATCCAGGAGCGGTAGGCCGTCACGTTGGTGTAAGCCGTGGTGGTCTGCCGGTCGCTGGTGGACGCGACACCGACCTGGACGCCGTTGGCCATCATCGGGCCGCCCGAGTCGCCGCCCGCGGTGATGCCGTCGCCGCGGCGGGCGCAGATCGCCGAACCGGAGTAGGCGTCACGGCAGGCGCCGGTCACGATCACGTTCGCGACCTTCAGGTACCGCGACTGGCAGTTGGCCTCGGAGCCGCACTGGGAGGTGGCGCCCCAGCCGTAGACCTGCACGGTCTGGCCCACCGACACCGAACCCGGCTGCCCCAGGCGCGCGTAGGTCGCCGAGACGGAGCGGTCCAGGCGGACCAGCGACAGGTCCGAGGAGGAGTGGTTGTAGATCTGGGTGCCGTTGGCGACGGTGCCGCCGCTGTGCTGGTCGAGGCTGCCGATGCGGAACGACAGCCCGCCGCCGCCGACGCAGTGTCTGGCGGTGAGGATCCAGGTCGGCGCGATGATCGTCGCGGAGCACGTCTCACGGCCGTTGGAGAACAGCCGGGCGGCCCAGGGCGCGTTCTGCGCGTAGCCGCCGCCGATGATCGGCTGGGGGCCGCCGCTGCCGGGCGGAAGCTCCTTGGCCGAGGCGGCCGGGGCCAGCACGAAGAGGGAGAGAACGGCGGCCATGGCCGCGATCAGAGCGGGGACGAGCCTGGTTATTCGCAAGGGGTGCCTCGCTTCCGGATACACGCGGTGGTTCGCGTGTGACCTGTGGGGGAGGCACCAGGATTCCCGGAAGCGGAGCGGGCTGGGTACTACCACTTGGCCATAGCACGGTGTTATGGCCCCACCGGCCAGACCGAACGCGCGCTCGATCAGTGGTGGTAGCTTGTCGGCCCGTCGCGCCGGCCGTGCCGAGTGGGCCGGGCGGTCGGCTTCGCGGGGAACGGGGGCTCATGGGAGAGGATTCGAAGGGCCGGGAGAAGGAGGTCCTCCGGCGCCGGAGCTTCCGTGCCGCATTGTGGCTCTCCACCTTGGCGTTCGGCACTGTCGCGGTACTGGTGCCCGTTCGGGGGGTCGAGGGAGGACCCGCCGAGGGGTTCGGAGTGGCGGCCGCCATGCTCGGAACGGTCGTGTTCATCAGGCGGATCGCGGAGTCCAGGATCGTGCTCGGCCGGGAGACGCTGACGGTGGTGAATCCCCTGAGGACCTATGAGGTCTCCTACACGGCGGTGAGCCGCGTGGGGAGCGACGGCGGGGGGACCCTGACGGTGGAGACCGTGGACGGAGAAGTCGTCCAGTCCACGGGATTCGGCGGCTCGCTCGTCGACCACTTCGTCGGAACCACCGGCAGGGCGGTGGAGCGCATCAGGCTGCGCCTGCCCGAGAGGCCGCGTGGTTACCGGAAGAAGCTGCCTCCCGCGCCTCCCGTGCGGCGCAGGATGACCCGGTCCTGGCCGACGGACATCTTCCTGGCGGCCACCGTGGTCTGCGCGGTCTGCGCGGGCGTGGTCAACCTGCTGTAGCTCTCCGCGCCGACCGTGCGCGGCCGGTGGGACAGGTCGTCGGAAGTGGTCAGAGGTAGATCTGCCGCCCGCAGTCGCGGCAGCGGACCTTGCCGCCGAGCCTCCCGATCCGCCGGTGCCCGCACGAACCGGTCCCCGTCGCACCGTCCGTGCCGCCCGTTCCGTCCGGCGGCTCGTCCCGGCCGTGGGACTGGAGGCGCACCATGTGGTCCAGCTCCGCGATGCACGGACCGCACGCGTACACGTCGCCCGCCGCGCCGGGAGTGCGCACCGAACCGATCCACAGCACGCGCACGCCCTCACGGCGGCAGTACAGCCAGCAGCCGCCCGTGGTCCAGCCGTTGGCGTCGTCGGTGCGCGCCGGCAGCGGCCACCCGTCACGCCACGGGCGCTCGACGGCCGGGGAGAACGGGAGTGCCGTCACACCGCACCCCGCTCGATGACAGCCGCCAACCCCCGCGCCACCGGCGCGGAGCACTCGCCGAGAACCACCATCGCGTAACCGGCCGCCCCGTCCACGCGCACGGGGGTGCGGACGTCCACGGCCGGGAACCGGATTCCCGCACGCCGCAGCGCCTCGGCGAGCGCGTCACGGGCCGCTTCCGCCTCCCCGATTCGTTGCTCTCCAACCTGATCCGAACCTTCCATCACCATATGGTGTGACTCCTCCACCGCATCCCTGTGCGAGAAGCGACAGTGCGACTACCGTCGGTCGCGTTCGCTTTACGAGCATGAACCGGTGTGGAGCGCCAACACCCGTGGCCGGGAAGCCCTTCCCCGCCGCCCGGTGCCGCTTCCACACATTCCACGGAGGGGGACGGAATGCCGCCGAGAAGAGTGGTCACGGGCCGCAGTCAGGAGCCGCGCCGGCGGTTCGCCGAGGAGTTGCGCACTCTGCGCACCGAACGCGGCGACAGCCTGCGGAAGCTGGGCGAGGCGCTGGGCTGGGACTGGTCGCTGTTCGGCAAGATGGAGAGTGGCCACACCATCGGCAGCCCGGACGTAGCCCAGGCCCTCGACCAGTACTACGGCACCCCTGGCCTGCTGCTGGCCCTGTGGGAGCTGGCAGCCGGGGACGCCACCCAGTTCCGCGAGAAGTACCGCCGCTTCATGGCACTTGAGGGCGAGGCGGTGAGTATTCAGAAGTACTCACCCGGTGTCGTGCCGGGGCTGCTCCAGACCGAGACGTACGCCCGTGAGCTGCTGACACTGGGTGGCCTGCGTCCAGGCGACGAACTGGAGCAGCAGGTGAAGGCGCGCATGAGCCGCAGGGATGTCCTGACGGGTGATGGCGCGCCTCAGCTCAGAGCGATTCTCGACGAGGCCGTTCTGCGCCGCCCGTTGCCGGACGCCACGCTATGGCGCGAGCAGTTGAAGTATCTGGTCGATACGGCAGAACTGTGGAACGTGATACTGCAAGTGCTTCCGTTTCGCGCCGGATTGCGCGAACTGAGCCACACGGACACGGCGTTCCTGCGACTCCTGGACGGCAGGACCGTCGCCTGGGTGGAGACCGCCTACAGCGGGGAGTTGATCGAGGAAGCGGCCCGGGTCGAAGAACTCCAGGTCGGCTACGATCGGCTGCGCGACCACGCCCTGTCCCCGCGCGACTCGGCGGAGTTCCTACTCCGACTTCTGGAGGAGCTTTCATGACCACCTCCCCGCACGAGATAACCGCCGCACGGTGGCGCAAGTCCAGCTACAGCAACCTCAACGGAGGCGACTGCGTCGAGGTAGCCGACAACCTCCCCGGCGCCGTCCCCGTGCGCGACAGCAAGGCCCCGCACGGCCCGGCCCTCGTCTTCGCCCCGGACGCCTGGGCGTCGTTCCTCACCGCCGTCAAGGGTGACCGGCTCACCGGCTGAGCCGGACCGGCAGGTGCTGCCTGCGGGAGCCGACCATCGATGCACGGCAGACGATGCCCTACGCGCTGAATCGCCCCGGCCTTCACGCCCTAGCTCAGTAGTGGTAGCGGGCCTGGACCACGATCAGTTCATCGCCTCTGACCCGGTAGACGAGCCGGTGCTCCTCGTCGATCCTCCGCGACCAGTAACCGCTGAGGTCCCCCTTGAGTGGTTCCGGTTTGCCGATGCCTCCGAAGGGGTCTCGCTTGCTCTCCTCGATGAGCCGGTTGACGCGCCTGGTCATACGGCGGTCCGTCTCGGACCAGTGGACGTAGTCGGCCCATCCGTGCTCGGTGAATACGATCTTCACTCGGCGTCGTCGGCCTCGATCAGCTCACGGGGCGTGACCCTGCCTTCTTCGGCCTCCGCGATCGACTCGGCCAGACGGCGGGCGTTCGCGGGCGAGCGCAGGAGGTAGATCGTCTCCTGCCAGGAGGCGAAGTCCTCCTCCGACACCAGTACCGCGTTCCCGTTGCGGGACGTGATGTGCACGGGAGCGCGGTCGTTGTTGACCTGTTCGATCAGCGGAAACAGGTTCCTGCGAGCCTCGCTGGCGGTGATGGACACGGCCACCCCTCCCTTCAAGTGGTACAAGAAACGGTACCACTCGCTATCGTGTGGGGCCAGCCACGCCTATGAGTCGCCGGAGGCGGTCCTTTCGCGTTACGGCGGTGGTGGCCGCCGTCAGTGGCAGGAGGCTCCCCGCCCGGCCTCGTGGGGGGTGCGACGGCGGTGCGGTGCTCGAAGGGGTGGCCTTTGTGTTCCCCTCTTCCTCGTGCGAACGGCCATGACGAAGGCCACGGCGAGGAAGGCGGTGGAAACCGCCCACCAGAGGGCCGCGTAACCCTGGGTTGCCTGGCTCAGCAGCAGGGAAGCCGCGGCGAGCATCAGGAAGGCGGGTGCCCATGCCCGTTTCCGGACCATGGTTCTCTCCGTTCTCGCCTCACGGTTTCAGAGCGGATGACACCCCGGTGCAGTCACCGCGCGCGGTGGCAGGCCCCCGTACGGCCCGGCCCTCGCCTTCGGCCCGGACACCTGGGCGTCGTTCCTCCATGTACGACCGTACGTGAGCTCAAGGAGTCACGGCAGAACCCGTTCGCGTCCTTACCGGCCGTCAGACAGACTTATCGCGATCACGTCAAGGGAGCTGGAGGGCCGGTGCGGGGAAGAGTTCTTTTTGCGGTAGGGGTGTTGGTGCTCGCAGTCGGCTGTGCCGATGAGCAGCCCGAGCGCGATACCGCCTCGGCCGCCACGACGACTCCCAGCGCTTCCGCCACCTCACGGGAGCCGGTGGTGCCGCTCGACCCGGTGGCGCAGGAGTGCGTCCAGGAGGTGATGGAGGTACTGGAGCTGTCCTGGCGGGGGGATGTGGGCCACGGTCGACCGGATACCGGGAGCCAGGCGAAGGTGGAGGCGTTCAACAAGGAGAACGCGACGACCCCCCGTCACCTCGTCTTCTCCAAGAACCTGATGCTGGGTTCCGGATGGATCGCCATGGCGAGGAGCGACGGCCAGAGCGAGGACGAGGCCATCGAGGAGACCGTCACCGACATCCGTGAGTACGTCGAGACGGACTGCGCTTCCGCCGACGAGTGACCCCTCGGGGAGGGGCCGATGGTCCCGCACCGCTCCCGGCACAGGTGTAACACCTTGCTGGAGACTCGCAGGACGGGCGGATGTCAGGCGCCGTCGTACAGGGAGCGGATCTCCGTTGCCGCGCGGGCCAGTTCCGTACGGGCCTCGGATGGGGTGAGCACCTCCACGTCGGCACCGAACTGGAGGAGCTGGCGGACCGCCGCGAGGACCGGGTAGTCGAACTCGGCGCGTGCCCAGCCTTCTTCGTCCGGGGCGGAGGGCTCGTCCGCGAGGTGTGCGCCCGCGATGCGCACCACCATGTCCAGCCGTTCGCGCCGCACCCGCACCGCGATCCGGACGCCGCCGGGGCGCATCTCCACCTCGCGCCGCAACTCCGCCCATGCCTGCGCCAGTTCCACGCCCTCGCGGCGCCGCACCGGCGCCTCGGTGACGGCGAGGTCCGTCAGCCGGTCGGCGCGGAACAGCCGGCCGCGCCCGTGGTGGTCGGCCACCAGGTACCAGGTGCCCGCCTTGGCGACCAGCCCGTAGGGATCGACGGTGTAGGCGCGCGTCTCCTCCCGGCCGCCGTGCCGGTAGCGGATGCGCAGCCGCCGGTCGGTGAGGACGGCGGCGTGCAGCGGCTCCAGGTCCACGGCCGGGCGCGGTGGCGCCAGCCACCGCTCGGGGTCGACCAGTACGCGGCGGCTGGTCAGTTCGGCGGCCGGTCGGTGCGGTGCGGGGAGGGCGGCCATCACCTTGCGCAGCGCGGAGGCGAACGCCCCGTCGAGCCCCAGGGCGGAGTGCGTACCCCGCCCCGCCAGGACGAACAGGGCCCGCGCCTCGTCGGCGGTCAGCCCGGTGACGTCCGTGCGGAAACCGGGCAGCAGGGCGATGCCGCCGTGCCGGCCGCGTTCGGCGTACACCGGGACCCCGGCGGCCGACAGGGACTCGATGTCGCGGTGGACGGTGCGCACCGACACCTCCAGGCGCTCGGCGAGCTCCGCGGCCCGTACCCGGCCGCGGGTCTGGAGGAGCAGGAGGATCGACAGCAGCCGGTCGGACTTCACACCGTCGAGTGTGCCCGGAAAACATGACGGCGGCTGTCAGGTTATGCGGGCAGCCTGCGGCCGTACGCGCGGTGCGGACGGACGGAGGAGCCCATGGGTCACGGGAACGGCCCGGTCGCAGCCGGAGAAGGCCGGAGGGCGGGCAAGTAGGCGGGGCGGAGCGCCGGCCCCCGGTCCGCCGTCTGCTCGCCCTGGACGCGGCCGGGATGGCCGTCGTCGGGCTCGTCTACCTGGCCGCCGCCGCACCGCTGGGCAGGGTGCTGGGGCCGGGTACGTCGGTGGTGGCCGCGGTGGGCGCGGGGATGCTGGCGGGCGGGGGAGCAGTCGGACTGGTGGCCCGGTCGCCGTACGTCCGGCCGGGAGCGGTGGGCGCGGTGGCCGCCTGCGGGTTCGGCTGGATCGCGCTCAGCCTGGCCGTCCTGGCGTCCGGCCTGCTGGAGCTCACCGCGATGGGGAGGGCCTGGACCGTGGTGCAGACGGTCCCGATGGGCGTCTTCGCCGTGCTCCAGGCCAGGGCGGCGGCCACCGTCATCGGCGGGGGGAGCCCCGCCTGACCTGCCGGGAGCGGTCGCGCCTGGGGCGTGAGGAGTTCGACGGCCGCTTCCTGCCGCCGCCGTCCCGGGCCGTGCCCCCGTCCTCGGCGGCGCGGGCCGCACCAGCCGCGTCGGCGGCAGCGGCGTCGAACGGCGGCTCTCCGGTCTCCTCCGCCTCGTCGTAGTCCGGGAGGTCCCCGAAGTCCGGTGCCTGGAAGGGGTTCCGGGCCGGGGGCCGGGACGCCGCCCGGGGGGCCGGAGGCGCCTGGTCGGGCGCGGAGAACAGCTCGGTGGTGTCGATGGGGAGGTCTGCCTCTCGGGGCGGAAACGTGGTGTGGGGGGAGACGGCCGGCCGCCGTGCGGCGGCCGTGCGCGGCGGCCTCAGAGAGCGCTCAGCTTGAGGTACGGGCTGAGGATCCGCACCTGCTTGGAGCCGAAGTCGACGAGCACCGCGACCCCGTCCTCGACGGAGACGATACGGCCGAGGCCGTACGTGTCGTGGGTGACCCGCTCGCCCTCGGCGAAGTACTTGTCGGGCGGTGCTACCGGGGCTTTGAAGGGGCTGGTGGGCAGGTGACGCCGGGCTACGGCCGATTTTGTCATTAACGCCAGTATGCACCCGACGGTCCGGTGCGCGCCCCGGCGTACCGCTTCCACTTTCCGGGCCGCACCGCCCGCCGGGGCACGCTCACGGCTCGACGACGGTCTCCTGGGCCGCCGCGGTGTCGCCCGCGAGCAGCTCCGCGTCCACCGGGACGTTCCGCTTCACCAGGGCCAGGGCGATCGGGCCCAGTTCGTGGTGGCGGGCCGAGGTGGTGACGAAGCCGAGCTGCCGCCCCTCCTCACCGTCCTTCGCCAGCCGCACCGGGGTGCCGTGACCGGGCAGGTGCACCTCGCTGCCGTCCAGGTGGAGGAAGACCAGCCGGCGCGGCGGCTTCCCCAGGTTGTGGACGCGCGCCACGGTCTCCTGGCCCCGGTAGCAGCCCTTCTGCAGATGGACGGCCGTGCCGATCCAGCCCAGCTCGTGCGGGATGGTGCGGTGGTCGGTCTCCAGGCCCAGCCGCGGCCGGTGCGCCTCCACGCGCAGCGCCTCCAGCGCCAGCACGCCGACCGCCGGGCCGTGGGCGGCGGCGTAGGACTCCAGCTCGCCGCGCGGCAGGAACAGGTCGCGCCCGTACGGCGTCTCACGGACGACGACGCCCTCGGGCACCTCGGCGATGGAGCCCGCCGGGAGGTGCACCACGGCGTACTCGGCCGTGGCATCGGCGACCTCGACCCGGTAGAAGAACTTCATGCTCTCCAGGTAGGCGATCAGCGCCTCGCGGGTGCCCGGCTCGACGTGCATCCAGACCGTGGCGCCGTCGTCGACGAGGTAGAGCGCGTGCTCGATGTGGCCGTTGGCGGAGAGGATCAGCGCCTCGGTGGCGCGGCCGGGCTCCAGCTCGCTGACGTGCTGGGTGATCAGCAGGTGGAGCCAGCTCAGGCGGTCCTCGCCGGTGACGGTGACCACGCCGCGGTGCGAGAGGTCCACCAGTCCGCCGCCGTCGGCGAGCGTGCGCTGCTCGCGGAAGAGGTCGCCGTAGTGCGCGGCGACGCCTTCGTCCGGCGCCTCGGCGGGGACGGCGCCGGGCAGCGACAGCAAGGGGCTCTTGTACGACATGCGGCCAGCCTACGACCCGGCGCCGCCCGCGCTCTCGTCCGCGCCCCCCTCGACGTTCTCGGCGTCCTCCTCGGCGTCCTCCTCCGGGTCCCCTCCCGGGGGTTTGCCGGCGCAGTCGCGGCAGCGGCCGAAGATCGCGAAGTGCTTCATGTCGGTGTCGAACCCGAACCTCTCCCGCAGCCGGCCGGTGAAGTCGGCGGCGAGCGCGGTGTCGGCCTCGATCACCGTGGTGCAGTCCCGGCACACCAGGTGCATGTGGTCGTGCCGGTCGGCCAGGTGGTACGTGGGAGCGCCGTGGCCCAGGTGGGCGTGGCTGACCAGCCCCAGCTCCTCCAGCAGCTCCAGCGTGCGGTAGACGGTGGAGATGTTCACGCTCCCCGCCGTGCGCCGCACCTCGGCGAGGATGTCGTCCGGAGTGGAGTGCTCCAGCTTGTCCACGGCCTCCAGCACGAGCTGGCGCTGCGGCGTCAGCCGGTATCCGCGTCTGCGTAGGTCGCTCTGCCAGTCGGTGCTCACCACAGTGGCCAGTGTATGAGGACGGCGTGCGGAACGGGCCGTACGAAGAGCGGGGAACGGCGGCCCGGGAGGGCCGCCGTGCGCGTCACTTGAAGAAGGCGATCCCGTCGTCCGGGAGGTCCTTGAGGTCCTTGGCCCACTCGCGCGGGTCGACGACCTTCTTCAGGTGCGCCGACATGTACGGGCGCAGCGGGCGCTCCGGGTCCGGGGTGGCCAGCTCGCCGACCCACATCAGGTCGCCCTTGACGTAGCCGTACAGCCGCTTGCCGCCGGAGTACTCGCCGGCCGAGGACAGCCGGGCGAAGGCGTCCGTGACCAGGTCGATCTGCGGCTTCTGCTCGGCCATCTCGCCGTGCCAGACCTCGACGATGCCCCGGTCGCGGACCATGACGGCCTCGACCCGGCGCTCCGCGTCGATCTTCCAGTAGCCGCTCTCGTTCTCCAGCGGGCGGACCTTCTCGCCCTTGTCGTCCAGCTCCCAGGTGCGCGAGACGTACTCCAGGGAGTCCCGGCCGTCGTGGGAGAAGGTGACCTCCTGGCCGAAGTTGCACTGCTCGCGGTCCGGGAAGTCCGCGACGCCCGCGCCCGCCCAGTCGCCGAGGAGGAACGCGAGGGGGACGAGGTCCGGGTGGAGGTCGGACGGAATCTCGATCATGGTTGCTCAGACGATCTGTCGAGGGCGTGTGGTCTGCGGCCCTGGCCGTGCGCGGCCCGGGTTGTGGGGCGGGAACGGATCAGCGCTGGCCCTGGTAGAGCTTCTTCACGGTCAGACCCGTGAACGCCAGGACGCCGACGCAGACCAGGACCAGCAGGGCGGTGAAGAATGCCTCAAGCACGGGAGCGCTCCTCGGGGGTTCGGCACGGACGTACGGGCCGGCGGGCGGCCCGCCGACGAGTCTAGTCGGCCCGTGGCGGGGCGGTGCTGTGAGGTGCGCCGCCCCGCCGCGGAGCCGGTCGGGGGCGGGCTCCGGGAACCGGGCCCGGGAGCCCTGCCGGGAACTCAGCCCAGGAGCTGGGCCTGGAGGATCACCGCCTGCCGGAACGGCACCGCGGGAGCCGTCCCCTTCCGGGACTGGACGACCAGGGCCACGGTGTCGCCGGCGAGCAGGTACGCGTGGCGGGTGTGGACCTCGCCGCGGGGCTTCGGCTCGTCGTACACATCGATCTCGACGTTCTCCGGGGCGGTCTCCGGCGGCCAGCTCTCGTCCATCTTCGATTCCGGGGCCTCGGCCAGGGGCAGGCCCGGAACCAGGCCCCCGTACAGCACCTCGGCGTGGAGGTCGCTCGCCACGGCGCCGCTGTTGAACCGCAGCAGGTGGACGCTGGTGCGGGTGCCGTCCGGCATGACCCAGCCGCGGGCGGCGATGTGCCGTACGGAGTCGTCCACCAGCCGCTGCCGCAGCTCGTCGCGGTCGCCCTTCTCGTAGAGGCCGGTGTAGTCCCCGACCGTGACCCAGCCGCCCTCCGACGGGGGAAGCCCGCCGTCCTCCCCGCCCTTTCCGGCCTCCTGGGCCCCCTCGGGCAGGGGGATCAGCAGCTCGCGCAGGTCGGCGTGGTGGACCTCCCCCTCGTTGCCCTGCGCGAACGGGCGCGGGGAGCCGGAGGGGAGGGCGGGCAGGGCGAGCCGCGGGTAGTCCCAGCGCCCGTCGCTCTCGGTGGCCAGTCCCGGCACCTCGTGGCGTTCCAGCCGCGTGATGCCGTAGGCGGTGCCCGCGCAGAACACGCCGAAGACCGCCACGGCGGCCGTCCAGCGGCCGACGGCCCGCAGGACGCGGGGCGACGGACGGCGGCGCTTCGGCGGCGCGGGTGGGACGGACTGCGCCGCCGGAACGGCTGCGGGGGAACCGGGCGTCGGGGAGGGCGCGGAGGCCGCCCGCGGGTCCTCCGCCGGGCCGGCCGCCGGTACGGGCGAATGCGGCGGGACGGCGGGTGCGGTCGGCTCCGGCCGGTCTGTCACGGACTCGGTCATACGTACTCTCCCGGGGACACCAGGTGGTCGAGCTGGTCCTTCAGCAGTTCCGCCGCGTCCTTCTCGCGGAAGGGCTTGACGCCGCCGACCCGGAACGAGATCAGGTACTCGTCCTGGTAGGCGGTGCAGAACATCGCCTCCAGCTCCGAGTCGCCGTCCTCGGGCGGCAGGAAGCACCGAGCGTTCTCGTGGCCCTTGATCCTGGGGCCGTCGCGGAAGACCGACAGGGCGTCGGCCAGCTCGGACTGGAAGGTGCTCAGGTCCTTGACACCCTTCTCGTTCTTCATGCGCGCGAGCTGGATCTCGGCCGTGAACCGGTTGTCGTAGGGCGTGTACGTGCGCATCACGATGCCCTGGAGGCGCAGCTTCTCCACGTACTCGCGGTGCCGGCGGCGCTCCTTGCTCGGCAGCCCCTTGCCGCCCTCGCGCAGCAGTGCCTGGGCCTGCCTGCCGCTCAGTTCGGTGTCGTTGCCGAACTCGGAGACGTCCGGGCCGAGCCGGAAGTCCTCGGGGACGGGCAGCAGCTTCCTGCGCAGCTCGCCGTCGGTGCGGCCTTCCCGGGGGTCGGGCACCGGATCGTCCTCGGAGGGGGTCTTCGCGGGCTTCTCCCAGATCGTCGTGGGGGCCGAGACGTCGGCGCCGTCCACGGTGGCCTTGGTGTAGGCGAGTCCGCCGCCGGCCGCGCCGAGCACCAGGGCGGCGGACAGCAGGGGGACGAGGGCGCGGCGGAGCCGGCCCCTCCCGCGCGGACCGGCGTCCTGCGGGCCGTCCGTGGCCGCCGTGGCGGGGGGCGCGTCCGGGACGGCCCCCGTGCTCGGGCCGGTCCCGGTGTCCGGGGCGGTGGGTGCGGTCGGCGGCTCGGCCGGTGCGTCCGCGGTGTTCCGGTTCTCCTGGTCGCTCACAGCCGCTCCAGCTGCCGCTCGGCCAGGGACCTGATGTCGCGCTCGGCGATCGGCTTGGTGTCGTAGATCCAGATGTCCATCATGACGTCGCCGCGCTGGGCGATGGCCCGGGCCCGGTACATCGGGAGGTAGCCGGGCCTGCGGTCGGGCCGGTCGAAGGTGTAGTAGCGGCCGTTGCCCGACCCCTTCAGCGCGGAGCCGTCGTTGCCCGCGTGGCTGTCGGAGGGCATGTACGACTGCTGCTTCTCGGCGTGGTCGAGGGCGGACCGGCGCTTCTCCTCGCGGAACTGCACGAGCCTGACGCTCACCGTGCGCCGTGCGCTCGGACGCCAGGCCGCGGTCGCGATGCGGCGCAGGTTCTCGTCGGCCAGGTAGGTGAACATGCGGCTGGGACTCTCGAACTGCTGGGCGTAGCCGGACAGCGGGAGCCAGCCGTCCGACTCCGACGTCATCTCCGACTCGCGGGCGCCCTTGGGCCGGTCCAGGAGCAGCTTGCGCAGATCACCGTCCGTGCGGACCCGCCGGTCCTCCTCGGCGGTGAGGGGCTCGGGCCCCTCGCCCTCGGGCAGCGGCTTCTTCGGGTACGACAGCTCCGCCTGGGACAGCGGGGGCAGCGGGGTGGGCGCGCGGTCGGCCTGGACGGTGTAGCCGCCCGCGAGGCCGCCGACGGTGCCGAGCAGGGCGGCGCAGGCCAGCAGCAGGGCCGTACGGCCGCGGCGGCGAGGCGGGCCCTGGACGGGCGCCGCGGGCGGCGTGTCTGCCGGGGGCGGGGGCGGGGGGCCGGCCGGGAGGACCTGTGCGGCCTCGGCCTCCGGCGCGGGCTCGGGAGGTTCCGCCGGTCGCGGCGGGAGCGTGGACATGAAATCTCCTCACACGTTTGTCAGTTCGCTGACAAGACCGTGGGGGAGAAGGTTGTACCCGCGCCGATCACGATCGGATTGCGGTACGCGCCAGGGACTACCGTGGTCCGCATGGCAGCTGTGTCGAAGAAGCTCGTGATCAAGGTGACGGCCGGGGCGGACGCGCCCGAGCGGTGCTCGCAGGCCTTCACGGTGGCGGCGGTGGCCGTGGCCAGCGGGGTGGAGGTGTCGCTCTGGCTGACCGGGGAGTCGGCGTGGTTCGCACTGCCGGGCCGGGCGGCGGAGTTCGAACTGCCGCACTCCGCGCCGCTGCCCGAGCTGCTCGACGGCGTCCTGGCGGGCGGGCGGGTCACCCTGTGCACCCAGTGCGCGGCGCGGCGCGGGATCGAGGAGGAGGACGTACTCGAGGGCGTCCGCATCGCCGGGGCCCAGGTATTCGTCAGCGAGATCACGGGCGAGGGCGTGCAGGCCCTCGTCTACTGAACGCCCACCGGAGGCCCGATCCCGTCCGGACGCGGGCGTCCGGACAGGACGGAGGCCGTGCCCCGCACAAGGTGTCCAACCCCGGGGCACGGCCTCCGTACGTCATACGGCCGTCGTGCGGCCGCCACGCGGTCACACCGCGATGGGGACCTCCACCAGGCCGCCCTGCTGGGCGACGACGGTGCGGTCCGCGCTGCCGCCCGGGACCAGGGCGCGCACGGTCCAGGTGCCCTCGGCGGCGTAGAAGCGGAACTGGCCGGTGGCGGAGGTGGGGACCTCGGCCGTGAACTCGCCGGTGCTGTCCAGCAGCCGGACGTACCCGGTGACGGGCTCGCCGCCGCGGGTCACCTGGCCCTGGATCGTCGTCTCACCGGGCTTGATGGAGGAGGCGTCGGGGCCCCCTGCCTGTGCTCCGCACATGTCGGGTGCTCTTCCTTCCGGAACGAGGAGTTGGTGTTGCGGTGGAGCGGAGGGGCTCAGGCGCTCCTGCCGTCGCCGAGCTCGATCGGCACGCCGACCAGCGAGCCGTACTCGGTCCAGGAGCCGTCGTAGTTCTTGACGTTCTCCTGGCCCAGCAGCTCGTGCAGGACGAACCAGGTGTGGGCGGAGCGCTCGCCGATGCGGCAGTAGGCGATGGTGTCCTTGGACAGGTCCACACCCGCCTCCTGGTACAGCTCCTTCAGCTCCTCGTCGGACTTGAAGGTGCCGTCGTCGTTGGCCGACTTCGACCACGGGATGTTGCTGGCGGTCGGGATGTGGCCCGGACGCTGCGACTGCTCCTGCGGCAGGTGGGCGGGGGCGAGCAGCTTGCCGCTGAACTCGTCGGGGGAGCGGACGTCCACCAGGTTCAGCTTGCCGATGGCCTCGACGACGTCGTCGCGGAAGGCGCGGATCGACTTGTCCTGCTCCTTGGCCTTGTACTCGGTCTTCGCGCGGGTGGGCACCTCGGAGACCAGCTCGCGGGCGTCCAGCTCCCACTTCTTGCGGCCGCCGTCGAGGAGCTTCACGTCCTGGTGGCCGTAGAGCTTGAAGTACCAGTAGGCGTAGGAGGCGAACCAGTTGTTGTTGCCGCCGTAGAGGACGACGGTGTCGTCGTTGGAGATGCCCTTCTCGGACAGCAGCTTCTCGAAGCCGGCCTGGTCGACGAAGTCACGGCGGACCGGGTCCTGGAGGTCGGTCTTCCAGTCGATCCGGACGGCGTTCCTGATGTGGTTCTTGTCGTAGGCCGAGGTGTCCTCGTCCACCTCGACGATGACCACCTTGGGGTCGTCGATGTGGGCCTCGACCCAGTCGGCGTCGACCAGGACGTCACTGCGGCTCATGTCTCTCCTCCGGAGGGCAGGTACTACGGGATGTGCGGTGCGGTGGACGTGCGTGCGGCGGCGCGGGGCGCCGACGGGCGCGCACGGGGCTGTACGCCGCGGTGGCGGGGGACAGCGGGGCGGTGTGCGGCTGCGGTCCGGGCTGCGAGGGGCGCCGAGAGCCGGCCGTCAGACGACGGCGCGACAGAGCATGGCGGCGACACGGCAAAGATCGACTGCCCGTCGCTTCGTGAGATCCGCCTGTCGCTTCATGGGCCCGATCGTAGGGACGGAGGGGCGGGCGTGTCACCGTGGTTCCAGATGGTGAGAAAGCGATGCCCGGAATGTGAGATGGAGAGGGGGCCGGGGAACCCCTCCGGACGGACGCGCGGACGTCCGGGAGAGGGTTTCTGAGAGGCGGACGCGGACGTCTCGGAGAGTGGACGGACCGGCGGCCCGGCCGGCGGGGCGGGCACCGGCCGGGTGCGGCGTCAGCCGGCCAGGTTCACGTTCGAGCCGCTCAGGTGCAGCACGACGCCCTTCTCGTCCACCTCCGCCTTCTCCAGTTTCAGCCCCGCGGGAAGGCCGGTGATCTCCAGCTTCCGGTCTATCTGCGCCCGCACGACGTCCTCGGCCACGGGCAGGTCGGGGAGGTCCTCGGCGTGCAGCGCGACGGTGTCGCCGTCCTCCACCTCGACCGAGCTGTGCAGGGTGAGTTCCACGAGGGTCAGGTTCACATCCAGTCTGACCTGGTTTTTCGCGGCCCGCTCCGCGCCTGCGTAGGCGAGGGAGGCGCCCTTCGTACCCGCCTCGGTCAGGTCCTGGTAGCTGATCCGCGCGCTGCCGGCGGCGCGGTCGGCGACGGCGGAGGAGAAGTTGTCCTCCAGCCGCACGTCGCTGAGGCGCACGTCCACCTCGGTGACGTCCACGTCGCGCCCGCCGACCTGGACCGTCAGCCCGTTCATCGTGGCGTCCACCGACTCCAGCTCCTTGCCCACGACCTGGGTCAGGAAGGGGAAGCCGTGGATCTCCACGGCGGGCCGCTCGTCCAGGCCCCTGGAGCTCTGGACCTTCTCGGCGACCTTGTCCTCGGCGAGGTTCACCGCCAGCCGGTCGGTGCCGACGAACAGGCCGCCGAAGAGGACGAGAAGTCCCAGCAGGGCTTTCAGTGCGCGCATCGTGGTGGTCCCCCCAGGGTGGCCGGGTGCGGTCGGGTCGGTCGGACTGGTCGCGCTGATCGGTCCGGGCCGGTCGGCCCGGACCGGTCGGTCCTGGCTGATCGGTTCTGGTTGATCGGGCTGATCGGTTTGATCGACGCCGACAGAAGCCGATCGGGTTCCGGCGAGCCTAACCCGCGGTGCCCCGCGGCAGGTCCGCGCCACGGGCCGTGCGGGGCCGCGCCGGGGCCGGGCCCGGCCCCGGCGCGGCCCTACGCCAGCGCCCTGCCGAGCAGGTAGACCGCCGGCACGGCGGCGGTCAGCGGCAGCGCCACACCGGCCGTCATGTGGACGAAGCGGGAGGGGAAGTCGTAGCTCGCCACCCGCAGCCCGATCAGTGCGCACACCCCGGCCGCCGCCCCCAGCACCGCGCCGGAGCCGCCCAGGGAGGTGAACTCCCCGGCCGCGACACCCGCGCCCGCGGCGGCCGACAGCGACACGACCACGGAGACCGCCCGCGGCAGCGGCAGCGCCCGGGCGAGCGCGGCGGCCGCCACGGCGAGCGCGCCGACCGTCACCGCGTCCGGCTCGGCGGCCAGATGGCCGGCTGCGATCACGGTGAGGGCGGTGGAGGTGACCCCGGCCGTCAGGGCGTACAGGCGCTCGTCGGGCGAGGAGTGGTTGCGCAGCTGGAGGACGAGGACGAACAGGATCCACACCCCGAGCGTGCCGATGACGACGGCCGAGGCGTTCCCGGCGCCGAGCGCCAGCAGGGCGATGTCCGCGGTGACGCCCGCCAGGAAGGCCAGCGCGATGCCCTGCCGCGCCGGCCACATGCCGTTGAGCCGGAACCAGCCCGCGGCCGTGACCGCCTGGAGCAGCACCACGGCGACGGCCGACACCGGACGGGAGACCTGGACGGTGGCCGCGAGCAGTACGGCCAGGAGGGCGGTGAGGGCGGCGGGCGCCAGGCCCGGCGCGATGATCGGGCTGCCGGTACGCCGCGGAGCGGCGGAGGGGGCCTCGGCGGTGGAGGCGGCGGCCGGAGCCGCGGCGGTGGTGGTGGCCGCCGCGCCGGGGGCGGCGGCCGTGCCGGCCCGCTCCGGGGGCAGGGGCCCGGGGCCGGGGTGGTGGGGCGGCGCGGGGACGTCGGGGGCGCCGTACGGGTCCTGGCCCGGGGCGGCGTACGGGCCGGGCTGCTGGTGGCTGCCGTGCTGCTCGTACTGGCCGGGCCGGCCGTACTGCTCGGGCCGGTGGCCGTACCCGCCGTACGCCTCCTGCCCGCCGTACCCGCCGTACGCGGGGCCCGCGGGGGCGGCCGAGGAGTCGTGGCCGTGGCCGTGGCCGTGGTCGTGGTCGTAGCCGTAGGGGCCGGGCTGCGAGCCGTACGGCTGCCGGGGCGGGTACTGCTGGTCGGTCATCGGGAGCCTCCCGCGAAGGGGGGAAGCACCTCGACGGTGCCGCCCTCGGTCAGTCGGACGAGTCGGTGGTCGCGCTTGCCGACCGGCTCGCCGTCCACCAGGAAGGAGCACATGCCCAGCACCCGGTCGAAGTCCGGCCGGCCGGCGTGCCGCAGGCGCGCTTCGGCCAGCGCTTCGGCCAGCGTGTGGGCCTCGTATCTCTCCTCGGTGATCCCGGCGGCGGCCTTGGCCGCGGCCCAGTAGCGGATCATGCCGCTCGGCATGTTGTGTCCCTCTCAGCCGTCCGTCGTGCCGCCACCATGATGGCGCGGTGCCCGTCCGACCCGCGCCGTCGCCCAGGAGGCGATCCGCTCCAGCAGCTCCGGGGGCGCGGCGTTCTCGGCGTGTCCGAAGCCGCGCTCGATCCACAGCTCCGTGTACGCCGGGTCGGCGGCGTCGAGCAGCGAGTACGGGTGGTCCAGCGGGAAGTAGGCGTCCCGGTCGCCGTGCACCACCAGCAGCGGGATCGGGGCGATCAGCGGTGCGGCCTCCACCGGCGACAGCGGCACCGGGTCCCAGTCCCGGTGGTGGATGCGGGTCCGCAGTCCGTAGCGGGAGACCAGGCGCCCGGCGGGGTGCTGGATCGCCCAGTGGACCCGCCGCATGGCCGGGGTGCCCCGGTAGTACCAGCGGGCGGGGGCGCTCACGGCGACGACCGCATCGGTGTGTGCGCCCGTGCGCCCCCGGTGCATCCTGTGCGCCGAGTCACCGGGGCCGGCCCCGCCGCCCGGACCGGCGCCGTGCGCCGTGCCGGCCGGCTCCGCCCGGCAGAGCGCCGCGTGCCGCAGCACCACCGAACCGCCCATCGAGAAGCCCGCCGTCGCCACGGCGGAGTGCCCCAGCGAACGCGCCCAGCGCACCGCCGCGGCGAGGTCGAGCACCTCCCGGTCGCCGACCGTGGAGCGTCCGCCCGAACGGCCGTGCCCGCGGAAGGAGAACGTGATCACGTCCGCATGCCGGGCGAAGACCTGTGACACTCGTCGCACCGCGGGCCGCTCCAGCGAGCCGGTGAAACCGTGCGCGACGACGATCGCCGGGCCCCGCCCGGCGATCGGTGCCGCGCCCTCGTCCCGGCCCGCGGAACTCCCGTCGCGGGGCTGGTAGCAGGCGTCTATGCCCACCCCGTCGTCGGTCCGCAGCCGTGTCCGCAGGAGTGTGCGCGAAGGCGCCCGCTCCCCCGTGCGCCCGGCACCCTGGGTGACCGTTCCGCCACGGAAAAGTCCCTCCGCGCCCTCCGCGTCCTCGCTCATGTGGGATATTGTCGATGACGAGAAGGATCCGGGCAGCGCCGCCCCCGGGTCCTTTCGTGCTTTCGGAGCGCAGTACGAAGCAGTGCCGCCACACGCCCCACGGGGCCGGGGAAGGACTCGACGTCATGAGCTCACTACTCCTGCTGACCAATGCCCTCCAGCCCTCGACCGAAGTCCTGCCCGCGCTCGGCCTGCTGCTGCACAACGTCCGTGTGGCCCCGGCCGAGGGCCCGGCGCTGGTGGACACCCCAGGCGCCGACGTCGTCCTGATCGACGGCCGCCGCGACCTGCCGCAGGTGCGCTCCCTGTGCCAGCTGCTGCGCTCCACGGGGCCGGGCTGCCCGCTGATCCTGGTGGTCACCGAGGGCGGCCTCGCCGCCGTCACCGCCGAGTGGGGCGTCGACGACGTCCTGCTGGACACCGCGGGGCCGGCCGAGGTCGAGGCCCGGCTGCGGCTGGCCACCGGGCGGCGGCAGATCGCCGGCGACGACGGCCCGGCGGAGATCCGCACCGGCGACCTGTCGGTGGACGAGGCCACCTACAGCGCCAAGCTCAAGGGACGCGTACTGGATCTGACCTTCAAGGAGTTCGAGCTGCTGAAGTACCTGGCGCAGCACCCCGGCCGGGTGTTCACCAGGGCGCAGCTCCTCCAGGAGGTGTGGGGCTACGACTACTTCGGCGGCACCCGGACCGTCGATGTCCACGTACGGCGGCTGCGGGCCAAGCTCGGCCCGGAGCACGAGTCGCTGATCGGGACCGTGCGCAACGTCGGATACCGCTTCGTGCTGCCGGAGAAGAAGGAGCCGACCGCCGAGGAGCGCAAGGCGCGGAAGGACGCGAAGGCGACCGTGGACGCCGCGGAGAAGATGGCGCAGGACGCGGCGAACGGCGTGACCGCGGACGCGGCCGGGGACGGGCGGAGGACCGCCGCTAGCCGGGGTGGGAACTGAGTCGGCGCGCGTAGACTTCCCGCTGTGGCGAAGGTGACGCGGGACGATGTGGCGAGACTGGCGGGTACGTCGACCGCGGTCGTCAGCTATGTGATCAACGACGGGCCCCGGCCGGTCGCGCCGGCGACCCGCGAGCGCGTGCTCGCGGCGATCAAGGAGCTGGGGTACCGGCCGGACCGGGTCGCGCAGGCGATGGCGTCCCGGCGCACCGACCTGATAGGGCTGATCGTCCCCGACGCCCGGCAGCCGTTCTTCGCGGAGATGGCGCACGCGGTCGAACAGGCCGCCGCCGACCGCGGGAAGATGGTGCTCGTCGGCAACTCCGACTACCTCGACGAGCGCGAGGTGCACTACCTGCGGGCCTTCCTCGGCATGCGCGTCTCGGGCCTGATCCTGATCAGCCAGGGCCCCAGCGAGCGCGCCGCCGCCGAGATAGAGGCGTGGGACGCGCGCGTGGTGCTGCTGCACCGCAGGCCCGAGGCGATCGACGACGTGGCCGTCGTCCTCGACGACGTCGGCGGCGCGCAGATGGTCACCCGGCACCTGCTGGAGCACGGCCACGAGTACGTCGCCTGCCTGGGCGGAGTGGAGTCCACCCCCGCCTACGGGGACCCGGTGACCGACCACGTCGAGGGCTGGCGCCGGGCGATGAAGGAGGCCGGCCGCTCCACCGAAGGCCGCCTCTTCCAGGCCCCCTACAACCGCTACGACACCTACCGCGTCGCCCTCGACCTGCTCGCCGGCCCCGACCGGCCGCCCGCGCTGGTGTGCGCCACCGACGACCAGGCCATCGGCGTGCTGCGCGCCGCCCGCGAGCTGGGCGTCGACGTGCCCGGCGAGCTGGCGGTGGCCGGGTTCGACGACGTCAAGGAGGCGGCGCTGACCGATCCGCCGCTGACCACGGTGGGCTCGGACCGCGAGGCGATGGCCCGCGCGGCGGTGGACCTGGTGCTGGACGACGGGGTGCGGGCGGCGGGGTCGCGGCGCGAGCGTGTGCGCCAGTTCCCGTCGGGGCTGGTGGTGCGCCGCTCCTGCGGGTGCGGCGGCTAGACGGGAGCCGGCGGAGGTCCCGGCCGGGCCCCGGTCCGCGGGGCCCCGGTCCGCGGGGCTTCGGAGGATCCCCGGGGACTGTTCTTCCCCGGGTTTCAGCCCGTCCTCATGAAGTTCTCATTCCGGGCGCGCACGGTTGTGTGCATGAGCGACCACGAGACGAACCGCGAGTATCCGCCCCGCCCGCCGTACGGGCCCGCCGTCCCCCGGGCCGCCGCCCCCGGAGCGCACGCCCGGCGGCGGGCGGGCCGCCCCGTCGGGCTGCTGGCGGCCGTGGCCGTCGTGGCCGCCGCGGTCAGCGGCGGCACGGCGACCCTGGCCGGCGAGGCGTTCGGCAACGGCGCGGCGCCCGCCGCCACCTCCTCCGTCCTCGGCACGGGCGTCTCCGACTCCGGTACGGGCGTCGCCGCGGTCGTCGGGGCCGTCGCGCCCAGCGTCGTGGAGATCGGCGCCTCCTCCCGCTCCGGCTCCGCGACCGGATCCGGCGTGGTGATCTCCGGGAAGGGCGAGATCCTCACCAACAACCACGTCGTCTCCGGCGCCACCGGGATCGAGGTCACCTTCTCCGACGGCGGCACCGCCCGCGCCGAGATCGTCGGCGCCGAGCCCGACCTCGACATGGCGCTGATCCGGGTCGAGGACACCGACGGCCTCGCCCTCACCCCTGCCGAGCTCGGCGACTCCGACGCCGTCCGCGTCGGCGACCGGGTCATCGCCTTCGGCTCGCCCCAGGGCCTGTCGGGCACGGTCACCAGCGGCATCGTCTCCGCCAAGGAACGCGAGGTCACGGTGGAGAGGACGGGGGAGGACGCCCGGCCGAGGGACGACCGGGCCTGGCCCTTCGAGTTCGGCGGCGACCGGTACAACGGCGAACTCGGCCCCGAGACCACCACCTACCGGGCGATCCAGACCGACGCCTCGCTCAACCCCGGCAACTCCGGCGGACCGCTGGTCGACACGGAGGGCCGCGTGATCGGCATCAACTCGGCGATCCTCGGCAACGCCTCCACCGCCGCCGAGGCGGGCAGCGTCGGCCTGGGCTTCGCCGTACCCGTGAACGACGTGAAGGAGATCCTCGACGACCTGCGCGCCGGCGGATGAGCGGCGGACGAGGTGGGTGCGACACTCCCACCATGGCCACCGCCTCCTCCCCCGCAGCCCACCCCGCCCCGCCCGCACGCGTGCTGGTCGTCGACGACGAGCCGGCCGTACGGGAGGCCCTGCGCCGCAGCCTGGCCTTCGAGGGCTACGAGACCGAGCTCGCCGCCGACGGCCTGGAGGCGCTGCGGCAGGTGGAGGCGTACCGCCCCGACCTGGTGATCCTGGACGTGCTGATGCCGCGCATGGACGGGCTGACCGCCGCACGGCGGCTGCGCGCGAACGGGGTGACCGTCCCCGTCCTGATGCTCACCGCCCGCGACACCGTCGGCGACCGCGTCACCGGCCTGGACGCGGGCGCGGACGACTACCTGGTCAAGCCGTTCGAGCTGGACGAGCTGCTGGCCCGCATCCGCGCACTGCTGCGCCGCAGCTCCTACGCCCGCGAGCAGGCCGGCGCCGAGGAGACCGAGGTGCTCTCCTTCGCCGACCTGCGCATGGACCTCACCACGCGCGAGGTGACCCGCGGCGGGCGGCCGGTGGAGCTGACGCGGACGGAGTTCACGCTGCTGGAGATGTTCATGGCCCACCCGCGGCAGGTCCTCACCCGGGAGCAGATCCTCAAGACCGTCTGGGGCTTCGACTTCGAGCCCTCCTCCAACTCCCTGGACGTGTACGTGATGTACCTGCGCCGCAAGACCGAGGCGGGAGGTGAGCCGCGCCTGGTGCACACCGTGCGCGGCGTCGGCTACGTCCTCCGGGACAGCGCGGGTCCCGCTTCGGGGGAAGCGCGCCCGTGACGTCCCGGCTCAACTCCCTGCCGCTGCGTTCGCGCCTTGCCCTGCTGGTCGCGGTGGCCGTGGCGGTCGCGGTGGCGGCGTGCTCGCTGGCCGCCTGGCTCCTGGTGCGGGAGCAGCTCGTCGACTCCCTCGACGACGCGCTGCACGCCAACCGGGTGCCCGACCGCCAGCTCATCGACCTCGTCCGCGCCGGGCAGTGCCGGGCGGTGCCGGAGGAGGAACGGCTGGACACCCCCAATCCGTTCGACTCCACCGTGCAGCTCGTGGACCGCAACGGCACCAGCTGCATGGCCTTCGGCGAGCGGCCCCTGCCGGTCTCCGCCGCCGACGTGGCCGTCGCCCGCGGCGAGCGCGTGGAGGCCCTGCACACCGTCACCGCGGGGGGTGAGGAGTACCGCGTGCTCACCACCCCCCTGCGCGGTACGGACGCCGCCGTGACGGTGGCCCGTCCGATGGCCGAGATCGACCAGAGCCTGGACACCCTCGCCCTCGTCCTCGGCCTGGTCGCCGCCACCGGCGTGCTCGGCGCGGCGGGCGCCGGCGTCCTGCTCGCGCGCGCCGGCCTGCGCCCGGTGGACCGGCTGACGGACGCGGTCGAGCACGTCGCCCGCACCGAGGACCTGGCCGTCCGCATCCCCGTCGAGGGCGACGACGAGATCGCCCGCCTGTCGCGCTCCTTCAACGCCATGGCCGCCGCCCTGGCCACCTCCCGCGACCTCCAGCAGCAGCTGATCGCCGACGCCGGGCACGAGCTGCGCACCCCTCTCACCTCGCTGCGCACCAACATCGACCTGCTGGTGCGCAGCGAGCAGGCCGGCCGCCCGCTGCCGCCGGAGGACCGCCGGGAACTGCTGGAGTCGGTGCGCGCCCAGATCGGCGAACTGGCCTCCCTCATCGGCGACCTCCAGGAGCTGTCCCGGCCCGACGCGGCGCCCGCCGGCGGGCCGGTGGAGATCGTCGGACTGCACGAGACCGCCGAACGCGCCGTGGAGCGCGCCCGGCTGCGCGGCTCGGACATCACCATCACCCGCGACCTGGCCCCCTGGTACGTGCGGGCCGAACCGGCCGCGCTGGAGCGGGCGGTGGTCAACCTGCTGGACAACGCGGTGAAGTTCTCCCCGCCCGGAGGGACGGTCGACGTCCGCCTCGACGGCTCCACCGGCACCCTGCGCGTACGCGACCGCGGCCCCGGCATCCCCGAGGACGAACTCCCCTACGTCTTCGACCGTTTCTGGCGCTCGCCGTCCGCCCGCAGCCTCCCCGGCTCGGGCCTGGGCCTGTCCATCGTGGCCCGCACGGTCCGCCGCAGCGGCGGCGAGATCGCCCTCAACCCGGCCCCGGGCGGCGGCACGGAGGCCGTCCTGCGCCTCCCGGGCGCACCCACGCCCCCGCCGGACCCCCTGCCCTGACAGGGCCGGAGGCCCGGCGGGGCGCGCATCACGCGGCGGCGGGCCGACCGGGGGCGGTGGCAGCGGCGGGGGCGGTCAGGACACAGGTGAACACGGTGTCCCCGCCCTGGCGGCCCGTCACCTCGACTCCGCGGCTCCCGCCGTCCGGGTCCGTCGCGGGTCCCACCTCGATGGTGCAGGGCTCGTCCAGCTCGACGTAGCGGTGGAAGAAGGCCGACGTGGAGGTGGGTCCGGTGCGGTGGGAGAGGAAGTGGCCGTGGGCCGCCTGGTAGGCGGCTTCCAGCAGCACCATGCCGGGGACGTGGTCGGTGCTGTGGTCGAAGAGGACGGGATTGCGGGGGTCCGGGCTCAGCAGCCAGTGCTCCGGCCGGCCGGTGGGGGCGAGCACCACGTTCACGGGGTCGAGGCGGCCGACGAGGTGGGGGGCGACGGTGGGCGGCCGCTCACGGAGACCGCCGATGCCGGCGGTGCCCCTGCCGCCGCGCATGCGGCGGTACGTCTCGGGAGGGATGCAGGTGAACTCTCCTCCCCCGGTGGCCACGGTCCGGTCCTCCCGGCGGATGGTGATCGACATGCGGAGCCGCACGCGCCGGGAGCCGCGCCGGTGGACGTCCGCGGTGGCCTCCAGCGTGAGGTCGGTGGGGGCCGAGCCTATGCGGCAGTGCTCGCGGTCGACCGTGAAGTCCAGGTGGTGCAGGAGGAAGGCGTGCCCGAGCGGGACGCCGAACTCGCTGTGGGCGAGGTACAGCCCGGCCTGGCGTATGGTCTCGGCGGCCAGCAGGGGGTGGTGCAGGGTGCCGTCCTCGACGGTGAAGAGGGTGTGGGCCCGGGGCCACTGGCCGGTCAGGGAGAAGTGCTTGTCGTCCAGCCGGGCGGCGCGGCCGGTGAGGAAGACCTCGGCCACCGCCCTGCGGTGGACGAACTCCCGTGGAACGGTGGTGGTCGTCTCCGGAGGGGCCGGCTCCGGTCTCCGGAGCTGCGGGCGGCGGGAGGGGGCCGAGATCGTCATTTCGCTCATGGACATCTCCAGACGAGGGCGAGAGACGCGGAGGTGTATGGCGGTCGGACCCGACAGTTAATAAGATACGAACTGGACGGTTTTTTTCAAGGAAGCTCTGCGGCCCGCCCGTCGGCCGCGGCGACCGGGTCGCCGCACCGTGCGGCGGGCGGCCCGTACTCCGACCATTCTGACGGGAGTTGGGACGTTGAGAAGCCGGATCCGCCCTGTGGTGCTCGACCCCTCCGGCCGTGACGTGCTCGGCGAGGCCGACCGTCTGCGGCGCATGGGCCCCGTCGTGCCCGTGGAGCTCCCCGGAGGTGTGAGGGCCTGGTCGGTCACCAGCCACGAGCTGGTGAGGCGGCTGATGCTCGACCCCAGGGTCTCCAAGGACGCCCACCGCCACTGGCCCGCCTGGATCGGGGGCGAGGTGGACGACAGCTGGCCCCTGGCCATGTGGGTCTCGGTCGAGAACATGCTCACCGCCTACGGCGAGGACCACAGGCGCCTGCGGCGGCCGGTGGCCGGCGCGTTCACCGCGCGCCGTACGGCCGGACTGCGGCCGCGCGTCGAGGAGATCACCGCGGAACTGCTCGACAGGATCGCCGCGATGCCCCGGGGCCGGCCGGTCGACCTGCGCGAGGAGTTCGCCCTGCGGCTGCCGGTCCGGGTGATCTTCGAGCTGCTGGGCGTCTCCGGCGCCGACCACGGCGGCCTGCGCCACCTCATCGACAACCTGCTCAAGACCTCGGCGACCCCGCGGGAGGCGGCGGCCAACCAGCGGAAGCTGTACGCCGAGCTCTCCGCCCTCGTCGCCCGGCGGCGCGCGGCCCCCGGCCCGGATCTGATCAGCGCCCTGATCGACGCCTGCGACGAGGGTGACGAGGACGGGGGGAACGGGAAGGACGGGACGGGCGGCACCGGACCGGGCGGGGGACTCAGCGGGAAGGAACTCGTCGACACGGTCCTGCTGATCGTCGGCGCGGGGTACGAGACGACCGCGAACCTGCTGGAGCAGGCGGTCTTCTCACTGCTCACCCACCCCGGTCAGCTCGAACTCGTCCGCTCCGGCCGCGCCTCCTGGGAGGACGTGATCGACGAGACGCTCCGCGCCCGCCCGCCCATCGCCAACATCCCGCTGCGCTTCGCGGTGGAGGACATCGAGGTGGGGGACACCCTGATCGCGAGGGGCGATCCGATCGTCATGGGCCTGGCGGCCGCGGGGCGCGACCCCGACGTGCACGGGGCGGACGCCGGGAGCTTCGACGTCACCCGCCCCACCCGGGCCGACCACCCGGCCTTCGGCCACGGCGTCCACCACTGCCCGGGGCGTCCGCTCGCCAGGCTGGAGGCGGGCATCGCGCTGCCCGCGCTCTTCGAACGGTTCCCGCGGATGGCCCTGGCCGTGCCGCCCGGCGGAATCCCGCCGCTGGAGTCGTTCATCTCCAACGGCCACCGCTCGCTGCCGGTCCTGCTGCGCCCGGGGGAGGAGCCGTGAACCGCCGTACAGAAGATCTTCGCCGGTCGGCGCAGGTAAGATACGTCTCGTTCGGTTTTGTTTCAATGGCGGCACACCCCCGTCCTCCCGAAGGGCCACGGTCGCGCACGCCGGCGGGACGGCCGGGGCGCATATGGCACCACCACCGGCGGGAGGGCGCTGATGGCACAGCAGGAACGCGGGATCCGGACTCGCCGGGAGGTACTGGAGGCGGCGGCGGAGGTGTTCGCCGAGCGCGGCTACGCCGCGACCACCATCTCCGAGATCCTCTCGCGGGCGGGGGTGACCAAGGGGGCGCTGTACTTCCACTTCGCCTCGAAGGAGGAGCTGCTGCGCGGGGTGCTCGAGGAGCAGTTCACGGAGAAGGACATCGTGCCGCGGGAGTCCAAGCTCCAGGAGTGGGTGGACGTGGGCATGGCACTGGCGTACCGCCTGCCCCGCGAGCCGCTGCTGCGGGCCGGCGCCCGGCTGATGTCGGACCCGAAGCTGCAGGAGCTGTTCGGCCGGGGCCCGCAGGTCTCGTGGGTCGGGCTGACGCACCGGCTGCTGGCCCAGGCGGGGGAGCGGGGCGAACTGCTGCCGCACGTGGTGCCGGAGGAGACGGCGCAGTTCGTCGTCAACGCCTGGAACGGGGTGCAGCTGGGTTCGCAGATAGCCGCGAACTGGGCGGATCTGGAGAAGCAGGTGTCGGTGCTCTTCCGGCACGTGCTGCCGGCTGTCGCGGTGCCCGGGGTGCTGCCCCGGATCGACACGGCCCCCGACCGGGGGGAGCGGGTGGTCGCCGAGGTCGAGAGGCTGCCGGCGCCCGCGTGACCGGTGCGGGCCGCACGGGCCGTCCCGCCCGCACGGGCCGCCGCGCGGGCGGGACGGCCGGCGGGGAGGCCGCCGATGATCCTGCTCACCGGAGCGAGCGGCACGGTCGGCCGGGAGACGGCCCGGCTGCTCACCGCGGGCGGGCACCGCGTACGGCTGCTGACCCGCGACCCCGCGCGCCTGCCGGAACCGGGTCCCCTGGCCGAGACGGCGGTGGGCGACTTCGGCGACCCCGGGGCGCTGCGGGCGGCGATGTCCGGCGTCCGTGCGGTGCTGGTCGTCACCAGCGATCCGCTGAACCCCGGGCACGACGCCGCGCTGGTGCGCGCGGCCCGGCAGGCGGGCGTGCGGCGCCTGGTCAAGCTCTCCGCGCTCGCGGTCACCGATCCGGCGGCCGACGACCTGATCACCCGCTGGCAGCGGGAGGCGGAGGAGACCGTGCGCGCCTCCGGGCTGGAGTACACCCTGCTGCGGCCGCGCGCGTTCATGTCCAACACCCTCGCCTGGGCCGCGGACATCAGACGCGCGGGCACGGTCCGCCTCTGGCCGGCCGACGCCCCCTCGGCGTGCGTGGACCCGCTGGACGTCGCCGCGGTCGCGGCCCGGGCGCTGACCGAGCCCGGCCACGCCGGACGCGCCTACGCGCTGACCGGGCCGCGGCCCCTGACCGCCCGCCGGCAGGTCGCCGTCCTCGCCCGTGAGCTGGGACGCCCCCTGGCCGTCGAGGAGTCGTCGCGGGAGGAGCTGCTGGAGCGGCTGGGCAGACGCTTCCCGGAACCCCTGGCCGAGGCGCTGACCGAGATGGCGGCGCGGAGACTGGGAGGGGCCGGCGCCCGGGTGGACCCCACCGTGGAGCGGTTGCTGGGAAGGCCCGCGCGAAGCTATCGGCAGTGGGTGCGTGAACACTCCTCGTCGTTCCTCTGACCGCCCTGGCCGTCCCGGCGCCCGGCGGGGGGGAGGTCGCCGTCGGCGTGCAGGCGCCGGGCGCAGCCCTCCTCGGCCAGGGAGGGCAGGATCATCCCCCAGACCTGGGTGAGCCACTCGCGGGGCGACTCCTCGTGCCGGTGCGCGTCGTAGGCGTCGCGCACCAGCGCCAGGGCGAGCCGGACGACGGTCCTGACGACGAGGCCGGAACGCAGGCTGCGGTCGGCCGCGGCGCGCTGGACGGCGTCGCGGAAGGCCTCGCACCAGACGGCCATGCAGTGCACCGCCGGGTCGTGCGGGGTGCCGCGTTCCACGGCCAGACGCATGCTCGCGCGGGTCACGGGGTCCTCGGCGAGCTGCTCGGCCGCCGAGTGGGTCATGTCGATGACCGTCTGGAGGGCGGGGACGTTCCGCTCCTTCAGCGCCTCCAGCCGGGCGCGCGAGGAGGCGCAGGCCAGGATCTGGACGTTGTCGGCCAGGGCCGACTTGCTGGAGAAGTGGAAGGAGAGCGCGCCCCGGCTGACGGCGGCCGCCTCGCTGATCCCGGCCAGCGTGGTGCGGTCGTAGCCGAGGCGGTCGAAGACGGTGGCGGCGGCCATGAGCAGAGCCTTCCTGGTGCGCTCCGCCCTCTCCTGCATGAGGTCCACCTCCGCTTCCGGTGTGCCCGTGCGGTGCTCACCCAAGGTCGCGGGGAGCCACCACAGCGTAAAAACAGCACGTTTGGTATGTCAACTTCGCCGACAAACCCCAGGCGGGGTTCGCCACTGTGGTGAAGTTGGCATATGATCTTGGAATTTCTCCTTGAAAAACCGGCTGGGCGGTTTGGTAATGTGTCGGCGTGCCGCCGCAGACGGGCTCTCGATCGCACACCAGTGCCCATGGGACGGGTGGGCAGGACGTCGGTCCGCCGCCTGCCCGCCTCCCCGGGGGATCGAACAGGGGGATAGCCATGCATGTACTCGTAGTCGAGGACGAGGCGGGCGTCGCCGAGTCCCTGATCCGCGGCCTCCGCCGTCATGGTTACGAAGCGTTCGGCGTCGACACCGGGGCCCGCGCGCTGGAGGCCTACCGCAGCGCGGACCTGGTGCTGCTGGACCTCGACCTGCCGGACATGGACGGGCTGGAGGTGTGCCGCCGCATCCGCTCCGCCTCCGACACCCCGATCATCGCCTTCACCGACCGCGCGACCGAACTCGACCGGGTGCTGGGGCTCCAGGCGGGTTCGGACGACTGCCTGGGCAAGCCGTTCGGCTTACGGGAGCTGATGGCCCGGATGGACGCGGTCATGCGGCGCGCCCGGCCGCGGGAGCGGACCGAGGGGCGCTGCATCTCCCACGGGCCGCTGCGGATCGACGCGGCCGCCCGGGAGGTCCGGCTCGACGGAAGGCTGATCGAGGTCACCCGCAAGGAGTTCGACCTCCTGTACCACCTCGCCTCCCACCCCGGCATGGTCATCTCGCGCGGGCAGTTGATGGCCGAGATATGGGGCGACCCGGTCGGCCCGGCTCTCGGCACCCGGGCGAGCCGCACCATCGACACGCATGTGAGCACCCTGCGCAGCAAGCTCGGCAACAGGGACTGGATCCGCACCGTGCGAGGGGTCGGCTTCAGGTTCGGCCACGGGTGAGGGACCGCCGCGCCGGGGCGGGCGGAGGAAAACCGGAGAGCGGGCGGAAGAACGCCGAAGGGCGGTGCCGCGCGGCACCGCCCTTCGGCGCGGAGCGGGATCGTGCGCGGGGTCACACCCCGGACCCCGTGCGGCCCCGCAGGGACTCGCGCACCTCGGCCTCGTCGTAGTACGTACGGCCGCCGCGGCGGTGGCGGGACCAGCGCCGCTCGCTGGCCAGCCGGTAGACGCTGCCGGACGGCACGCCCCACAGCCTGGAGATCTCGTCGGCGGTCAGCCAGGCCGTCCGGCCCGCCGGAAGCCCCGGCCGGCCGCGGCGCACGTGCCGGCCCAGGCGGGTCCACTCGCTCCCGGCCCACCGGTGGTCCGGATGGGCGTCGCAGCGGATCTCCGCCCTCGCCTCCGGCGCCTCCGGTCTGAGCGTGGCGACGAGCGTCCCGCGGCAGTCCGGCTCCGCGCAGCGGCCGACCCGTACCCGGCGCACCGGATCGGGGTCGGCCAGGCGGCCCGCCCGGCGGGTCAGCCGCGCGACCTCCTCGGTGAGGTCGCCCACCGCCCAGTGGGCGGAAAGCCAGTCCAGATGCCGGGTCAGGAACGCGGCCAGGTCGGGCACCGCGCGCCGCGGCGGTGCCGTCCCGCGCTCCTCGGCGACCAGCGAAGCCCAGGAACTGAGGACCCCGAGCATGGCCGAACGGGCCTCGAAGGCGGCGGTGTTGAACGGCATGCCGGGCAGGTGCCCCCCGGAGGTCCGCTCCCGCGGCCCGGTGCGACCGCCGCCCAGGACGCGGCCGCAGGCGTCGTACAGCCGGGGGATCCGGCGCAGGTCCGCGGCGAGCCGGTCGCGGCACACCGCGCACAGCCGTCCGCCGGCCGGGGTCCGCCGCCCGGCCGCCCCGCCCCCGCCGCGGGAGCGGCACCCGGCGCCCACGCAGAGATCGGCCTTCTCCACTCTTCTCCCTCTCCTTCGCGGTTCCTCTGACTCCCGGTGTTCTCCGTGGAATCGGTGCGTGTCCCGTGGACACGCGAACACTAGGAGGGCGGTGGCGGCCGGGCCCAGCGGCGTAACAGATATTTGTATTTCTCTTGAATGCTCGGAGACCGTGGCGATCCGGGCCGGAACCCATGGGTCAGGGCGATTTCCTCCGGACTTTCCGGTGGACCGCCGCCGGTTCACGGCAAGGGCTCTCGTACCCTGCGCCGGGCGGCTCCACGGCGCCTGTCGGCGGGGGATCTCCGTACTGCGGCACGGGGAATCCTGGAACGATCAATTCCGTTCCTCTGTGCGGAGGAACCCGGCCCGCCGTCGCGCACCCGAGCGGGTGTGACCTCGGGCACAATGAGGGGGCGGCGTCCTGCCGTTTAACTTTTTCCTGACGTTCTTCTGCGTTTCTTCTGAAGAGATCGGCTTGACTCGGGAAGGCGCCGCGAAGAAACTCCTGAATAGCCTCCGGTGAGTTGCGCGCAAGCCCCGCCCGTTGAACTCCCCCCCCCGCTTGTGGAGCGGTCCGCGGGAGTTCCGGAGGAATTCCGCGGTCATTCCTCCCGCCGCCCTCCCGGCTATTCGCCCGAGTGGTGCCGGCGGCTGCCCGGCGCGGCTCTCCCGCGCCTTCCGGGAACCGCGTCGGACCCCGTTCCGCGTGGCCTTCCCAGCCCCGGCGGCCCTCCGCTCCCCGGACGCTCAGCGTCGAGGTCCTGCCCATTCCGAACCCATCGAGGAGAGGCACATGGATGCTTCGGTCATCGTCGCCGGCGCCGGCCCGGCCGGACTCATGCTCGCCGCCGAACTGCGTATCGCGGGGGCCGACGTCATCGTCGTCGAACGCCTCCCCGAACGCACCGGCGAGTCCCGGGGCCTGGGTTTCACCGCCCGCACCATGGAGGTCTTCGACCAGCGGGGCCTGCTGCCGCGCTTCGGCGAGGTGGAGACCAGCAACGTGGGGCACTTCGGCGGCCTCCCGGTGGACTTCGGTGTCCTGGAGGGCGCCCACCAGGCGGCCAAGACCGTTCCGCAGTCGGTGACCGAGACCATCCTCGAGCAGTGGGCGGCCGAACTCGGCGCGGACATCCGCCGCGAGCACGAGCTGCTCTCCCTGCGCGAGGACGGCGACGGCGTGGAGATCGAGGTCGGCACGCCCGAGGGGAGGCGGACACTGCGCGCCGCCTACCTCGTGGGCTGCGACGGCGGGCGCAGCACGGTCCGCAAGGCCGCCGGCTTCGACTTCCCCGGCACCGCGGCCACGATGGAGATGTACCTCGCCGACCTCCGCGGCGTCGAACTCGAACCGCGCATGATCGGCGAGACCGTGCCCGGCGGCATGGTGATGGTCGGCCCGCTCCCCGGCGGCATCACCCGGATCATCGTCTGCGAGCGGGGCAACCCGCCCCAGCGGCGCACCGAGCCGCCCGCCTTCCAGGAGGTCGCCGACGCCTGGAAGCGGCTCACCGGCATCGACATCTCGCACGCCGAGCCGGTGTGGGTCAGCGCCTTCGGCGACGCCACCCGCCAGGTCACCGAGTACCGCCGCGGCCGGGTCCTCCTCGCCGGCGACGCCGCGCACATCCACCTCCCGGCCGGCGGCCAGGGAATGAACACCAGCATCCAGGACTCGGTCAACCTGGGCTGGAAGCTGGGGGCCGTCGTCCGCGGCACCGCGCCGGAGCCGCTGCTGGACACCTACCACGGCGAGCGCCACCCGGTGGGGCGGCGCCTGCTGATGAACACCCGGGCCCAGGGCCTGCTGTTCCTCAGCGGCGAGGAGATGCAGCCGCTGCGCGAGGTGTTCTCCGAACTGATCCGGTACGAGGAGGTCAGCCGCCATCTGGCCGCCATGGTCAGCGGGCTGGAGATCCGCTACGACGTCGGCAGCGGCACCCACCCCCTGCTGGGCCTGCGGATGCCCCGCCTGGAACTGTCCGCGGACGGCCGCCGCACCAGCAGCACCGAGCTGCTGCACCGGGGACGCGGCGTGCTGCTCGACCTGGAGGACAACGCCGTACTGCGCCGCCGGGCCGCGGGGTGGACCGACCGGATCGAGGTCGTGACCGCCGCTCCGGCCGGTGTCGCTCCCGGCAGCCCCCTGGAGGGCACCGCGGCGGTACTGGTGCGCCCCGACGGCTACGTCGCCTGGGCCGCCCCCGGCAGCCACCACGACCTGCCCACGGCCCTGGAGCGCTGGTTCGGCCCCGCCCGGTGAGCCGCCGGGCGCGCACCTCCCAGACCCCGCCCCACCAGGCTCCCCACGCCCGACAAGGAGAAGGGAAAAAATGCACAGCACGCTGATCGTGGCCCGCATGGAGCCGGGCTCGGCCCAGGACGTGGCCCGGCTCTTCGCGGATTTCGACGCCACCGACATGCCGCACCGCATGGGGACCCGGCGCCGCCAGCTCTTCTCGTACCGGGGGCTGTACTTCCACCTCCAGGACTTCGACTCCGAGGACGGCGGCGAGCGGATCGAGAAGGCCAAGACGGATCCGCGGTTCGTCGGCATCAGCGAGGACCTCAAGCCGTTCATCACGGCCTACGACCCGGCCACCTGGCGCTCCCCGTCCGACGCGATGGCCGAGCGCTTCTACCACTGGAGCACGCTGTGACCGGGCGGCGCGTGGTGATCACCGGCATCGGCGTCACCGCCCCCGGCGGGGTGGGCACCAAGAACTTCTGGCACCTGCTCTCCGAGGGCCGGACGGCGACGCGCCGGATCAGCTTCTTCGACCCCTCCCCCTTCCGCTCCCAGGTCGCGGCCGAGATCGACTTCGACCCCGACCTGCACGGGCTGAGCCCCCAGGAGGTCCGGCGCATGGACCGGGCCGCGCAGCTCGCCGTGGTCACCGCCCGGGAGGCGGTGGAGGACAGCGGGGTGGAGCTCGGCGACACCGACCCGTACCGCGTCGGGGTGACCATCGGCAGCGCGGTCGGCGCGACCACCGGCCTCGACTGGGAGTACCGCGCCGTCAGCGACGGCGGACGGCTGGACCTGGTCGACCACGCCTACGCGGTGCCGCACCTGTACAACTACTTCGTCCCCAGCTCCTTCTCGGCCGAGGTCGCCTGGGCGGTGGGCGCGGAGGGGCCCAACACGGTGGTCTCCACCGGCTGCACCTCCGGGCTCGACGCGGTCGGGTACGCCACCGAGCTGATCCGCGAGGGCACCGCCGACGTGATGGTCGCGGGCGCCACCGACGCCCCGATCTCGCCGATCACCGTGGCCTGCTTCGACGCGATCAAGGCGACCACGCCGCGCAACGACGACCCCGAGCACGCCTCCCGCCCCTTCGACGGCACCCGCAACGGCTTCGTCCTGGGCGAGGGCTCGGCCGTCTTCGTGCTGGAGGAGCTGGAGCGCGCCCGGCGGCGCGGGGCCCACGTGTACGCCGAGATCGCGGGCTACGCCTCCCGGTGCAACGCCTTCCACATGACCGGACTGCGCCCCGACGGGCGGGAGATGGCCGAGGCCATCCGCGTCGCCCTGGACGAGGCCCGGCTCGCCCCCGAGGACATCGACTACGTCAACGCGCACGGCTCGGGGACCAAGCAGAACGACCGGCACGAGACCGCCGCCTTCAAGAAGAGCCTGGGGGAGCACGCGTACGCCGTTCCCGTCAGCTCCATCAAGTCGATGGTCGGCCACTCGCTGGGCGCGATCGGCTCGATCGAGATCGCCGCCTGCGCGCTGGCCATGGAGTACGGCGTGGTGCCCCCCACGGCCAACCTGCACACCCCCGACCCCGAGTGCGACCTCGACTACGTGCCCCTGACCGCGCGGGACTGGAAGACCGACGCCGTGCTGTCGGTGGGCAGCGGCTTCGGCGGATTCCAGAGCGCGATGGTGCTCGCCCGACCCGAGAGGAGTGGCGCATGACCGGCAGCGCATCCGAGGCCGGCGCCCGCAGGACCGTCGTCACCGGCCTGGGCATCGCGGCCCCCACCGGCCTGGGCGTGGAGAACTACTGGAACGCGACCCGCGAGGGCGTGCACGGGATCGGCCGCCTGACCCGCTTCGACCCCTCGCGGTACCCGGCCCGGCTCGCCGGCGAGATCCGCGACTTCGTCGCCGAGGAGCACCTGCCCGGCCGGCTGATCCCGCAGACCGACCGGATGACCCGGATCGCCCTGGTGAGCGCCGACTGCGCCTTCGCCGACGCGGGCGTACAGCCGAGCGACCTGCCCGAGTACGAGATGGGCGTGGTCACCGCCAGTTCCTCGGGCGGCTTCGAGTTCGGCCAGGGCGAGCTGCGGAACCTGTGGAGCAAGGGCGGCCAGTACGTCAGCGCGTACCAGTCCTTCGCCTGGTTCTACGCGGTCAACAGCGGCCAGATCTCCATCCGCAACGGGATGCGCGGTCCCAGCGGGGTGGTCGTCAGCGACCAGGCCGGCGGCCTCGACGCGATCGCCCAGGCCCGCCGCCAGATCCGCAGGGGCACCCGGCTGATCGTCTCCGGCGGCATCGACGCCTCGCTCTGCCCCTGGGGCTGGGTCGCCATGCTCGCCGGCGGGCGGCTGAGCACCCGCGAGGACCCCGAACGGGCCTACCTGCCCTTCGACGCCGACGCGTGCGGGCACGTACCCGGCGAGGGCGGGGCGCTGCTGGTCGTGGAGGACGCCGAGAGCGCCCGCGAGCGCCGGGCGCCCCGGATCTACGGCGAGATCGCCGGATACGGCTCCACCTTCGACCCCCGGCCCGGCGGCGGGCGGTCGCGGGGGCCGGGGCTGCAGAAGGCGATCGAACTGGCGCTGGAGGACGCGGGCGCGCAGCCCGGGGAGATCGGTGTCGTCTTCGCCGACGCCGCCGCCGTCCCCGAGCTCGACCGCGTCGAGGCGGAGGCCCTCACCAAGGTCTTCGGACCGCGCGGCGTCCCGGTCACCGCGCCCAAGGCGATGACCGGACGGCTGTACTCCGGCGCCGCCTCGCTGGACGTGGCCACCGCCCTGCTGGCGATACGCGACGGGGTCATCCCCCCGACCCCCCACGTCACGCTCGCCGACGCGTACGACATCGACCTGGTCACCGCGGAGGCGCGGCCGGCCGAGGGGCTGCGCTCGGCCCTGGTGCTGGCCCGCGGCCACGGCGGCTTCAACTCCGCGGTGATCGTGCGGGCTTTCGACCGCTGACGTCGGCAAGCCCACCACCGCAACCACACGAGAGGAAGAACATGGCTGCTACGCGTTTCACCGTCGAGGACCTCAGGAGGATCCTGCGCGAGGGTGCCGGCGCCGACGAGAGCGTCGACCTCGACGGCGACATCCTGGACACCGACTTCGAGGAACTCGGCTACGAATCGCTCGCCCTGCTGGAGACCGGCGGCCGCATCGAGCGGGAGTACGGCATCAAGCTCGACGACTCCGCGCTGACCGACGCGCGCACGCCGCGCGCCCTGATAGAGCTCGTCAACAGCCGGCTGGCGCCCGCGCCGGTCGCCTGAGGCCGCCACCCGACCACTCCCCCTCCGGTGTGCGCACCGCCCCACCCGTCGGTGCGCACGCACCGCTGCCGCCGCGCCGCCCGGGCGCGGCGGCAGCGCCCTCCGCCCCCGGGTTTCCCGAACGACCGCCCCGAACAGCCCTCCCAGGAGGAAGACATGACACAGCAGGAACCGAGGGTCGCCGTCGTCACCGGTGCCACCAGCGGCATCGGGCTGGCCACCACGCGGCTGCTGGCCCGCAGCGGCCACCGGGTGTTCATCTGCGCCCGCAGCGAGCAGAACGTCACCGACACCGTCAAGGAGCTCCAGGCCGAGGGCCTGGACGTGGACGGGACCCCGTGCGACGTCCGCTCCGCGCAGGAGGTCCGGGACTTCGTGCGGGCGGCCGTGGACCGGTACGGCACGGTGGACGTCCTGGTGAACAACGCCGGCCGCTCCGGCGGCGGGGTCACCGCCGACATACCCGACGAGCTGTGGTTCGACGTCATCGACACCAACCTCAACAGCGTCTTCCGGATGACGCGCGAGGTGCTGAACACCGGCGGCATGCGGAGGAAGGACCGCGGCCGCATCATCAACATCGCCTCCACCGCGGGGAAGCAGGGCGTCGTGCTGGGCGCCCCCTACTCGGCCTCCAAGCACGGCGTCGTCGGCTTCACCAAGGCCCTGGGCAACGAGCTGGCGCCGACCGGGATCACCGTCAACGCCGTGTGCCCCGGCTATGTGGAGACCCCGATGGCCCAGCGGGTCCGCAAGGGCTACGCCGAGGCGTACGACACCACCGAGGAGAAGATCCTGGAGAAGTTCCAGGCCAAGATCCCGCTCGGCCGCTACTCCACGCCCGAGGAGGTCGCCGGACTCGTCGGCTACCTGGCCTCCGACACGGCCGCGTCCATCACCGCCCAGGCGCTGAACGTCTGCGGCGGGCTCGGCAACTTCTGACCGCGGGCCCGGCCCGCAGACCCGAACCGGAGAGGGGAGAGCGCACCATGACCCGCGAGGTCGAGCACGAGATCACGATCGGGGCCCCGGCGGCCGAGGTGTACCGGCTGATCGCCGAGGTGGAGAACTGGCCCCGGATCTTCCCCCCGACCGTCCACGTCGACCGCGTCGGGGACGGCCCGGCCGGCGGCCCGGCCGATGACGCGGCCGGCGGCGCGGACGGCGTGACCGAGGAGCGCATCCGCATCTGGGCCACCGCCAACGGCGAGGCCAAGAACTGGACTTCCCGCCGCACCCTGGACCCGAGGGCGCGGACCATCACCTTCCGCCAGGAGGTCTCCGCGCCTCCGGTGGCGTCCATGGGCGGCACGTGGATCATCGAGCCGCTCGGCGGGGACTCCTGCCGCGTGCGGCTGCTGCACGACTACCGGGCCGTCGGCGACGACCCGGAGAAGCTGGAGTGGATCGACCGGGCGGTGGACCGCAACAGCCGCTCGGAGCTGGCCGCGCTGAAGAGGAACGTCGAGCTGGCGACCGGTGCGGCCGAGCTGACCCTGTCCTTCCAGGACAGCGTCGAGATCAACGGGTCCGCCAAGGACGCCTACGACTTCGTCAACGAGGCCGGTCTGTGGAAGGAGCGGCTGCCGCACGTGGCCGAGGTCTCGCTGACCGAGGACTCCCCGGGCCTGCAGGTGCTGAGGATGGACACCCTCGCCAAGGACGGCTCGACCCACACCACCGAGTCCGTCCGGGTCTGCTTCCCGCACCACAGGATCGTCTACAAGCAGACCACCCTCCCGGCGCTGATGGCGCTGCACACCGGCTACTGGCTGTTCGAGGAGGACGCCTCCGGCGTCACCACCGCCACCTCCCAGCACACGGTGGTCCTCAACACCGCCAACATCGCGAAGGTGCTGGGCGAGGACGCCGGAGTGCTGGAGGCGCGCGACTTCGTCCGCAGCGCGCTGAGCACCAACAGCCGGGCCACCCTTGGCTACGCCAAGGAGTACGCGGAAGCGCGGCGCTGAGCGGTGTCCACCCGGTTCGACACCGCGCTGGACACCGATGTCGTGGTCGTCGGAGCCGGGCCCGTCGGCCTGCTGCTCGCCTTCGAGCTGCGCACCGGCGGGGCCCGGGTGACCGTGCTGGAACAGCTCGCCGAACCGACCACCGAGTCCCGGGCGTCCACCCTGCACGCCCGGACCATGGAACTGCTCGCCGAGCGGGGCCTGCTGGAGGAACTGGGACCGCCCGCCCCCGGCGGCCCCGGGCACTTCGGCGGCATTCCGCTGGACCTGACCGCGGCCGATCCCGGCCACCCGTACGCCGGGCAGTGGAAGGCGCCGCAGACCCGTGTCGAGGCGGTCCTGCGGCGGCGGGCCGCCGCACTCGGCGCCGAACTGCGGCGCGGCCACCGGGTGACCGGGCTCGCCGACCGGGGGGACCACGTCGAGATCGAGGCCGAGGGGCCCGGCGGAGCGCCGGTGCGGCTGCGCTGCGCATACGCCGTCGGCTGCGACGGCGAGCGCAGCACCGTACGGCGGCTCGCGGGCTTCGACTTCCCCGGCACCGAGGCCACCAGGGAACTGCTGCGGGCGGACGTCACCGGCATCGAGGTGCCCGGCCGGCGCTTCGAACGCCTCCCGGCCGGGCTGGCCGTCGCCGCCCGCCTCCCGAGCGGGGTCACCCGGATCATGGTCCACGAGTACGGGCGCGCTCCGGTGCGCCGCACCGGGGCGCCGGACTTCGCCGAGGTCGTCGACGCATGGCGCCGGGTCACCGGCGAGGACGTCGCCGGCGGCACACCGGTGTGGGTCAACGCCTTCGGCGACGCCCGCCGCCAGGTGACCCGCTACCGGCAGGGCCGGGTGCTGCTGGCCGGGGACGCCGCCCACGTCCAGATGCCGGTCGGCGGCCAGGCACTCAACCTCGGCCTCCAGGACGCCGCCGACCTCGGCTGGAAGCTCGCCGCCCAGTTCGGGGGCCGGCCCGACGAGGCGCTGCTGGACTCGTACCACGCCACCCGCCACCCGGTCGGGCGGCGGGTGCTGGCCAACATCGGGGCCCAGGCCCGGCTGCTGCTCGGCGGGCCGGAGGTGGAGCCGCTGCGCGCCGTCCTCGGCGAGCTGATGGAGAAGCCCCCGGTGCGGCGCCATCTGGCCGCCATGATCAGCGGCCTGGACAACCCGCGCTCCGACCGCCCCGCGCCCGTGTCCGCGCCCGCACCCGTGCCCGCGCCCCGGAACCACACCACCACGCGAAGGAGGAACACCATGGACAGGCTCACGGGCAGGACCGCCCTCGTCACGGGCTCCAGCCGCGGGATCGGCAGGGCGATCGCGCTGCGGCTGGCGCGGGAGGGCGCGCTGGTGGCCGTGCACTGCTCGACGGCCCGGGAGGCGGCCGACGAGGTCGTCGCGTCGATCGAGAAGGACGGCGGCCGGGCCTTCGCCGTCCAGGCGGAGCTGGGCGTCCCCGGCGACGTCCACGAGCTGTTCCTCCAACTGGAGGAGGGCCTGAGGGAGCGCACCGGCGGCACCGGGCTGGACATCCTGGTCAACAACGCCGGGGTGATGGGCGGTGTCGCCCCCGAGGAGGTCACCCCCGAGCAGTTCGACCGGCTCTACGCGGTCAACGCCAGGGCGCCGTTCTTCATCGTGCAGCGCGCGCTGAAGAACATGTCCTCCGGCGGGCGCATCATCAACATCTCCTCCGGCCTGACCCGTTTCGCCAACCCGCAGGAGATCGCGTACGCGATGACCAAGGGCGCCGTCGACCAGCTCACCCTGCACTACGCCAAGCACCTGGGCCCCCGCGGCATCACCGTCAACAGCGTGGGCCCCGGCATCACGAACAACGGCACCCCGGTCTTCGACATCCCCGAGGCCGTGGAGCAGATGGCGGCGCTGTCGGTGTTCAACCGGGTGGGCGAGCCGCAGGACATCGCCGACGTGGTGGCGTTCCTGGCCGGCGACGACGCCCGCTGGATCACCGGCTCCTACCTCGACGCCAGCGGCGGCACGCTGCTGGGCGGCTGAGGCGCCGCAGGGCTCCGGCGCCCTCCCGCCCCCGCCGGGCGCCGGCGCCGGGCCGGCCGCGGACACCGCCGATCCCCCGTCCGCGGCCGGCCGGCGGCCCCCGCCCGCCCGCGTCCCCGTACGCCCCGCTCCTCCACGCCCCCGACTCCCCGACTGCCCGGCGGTGCAACCGACATGACAGCGATCTCACCCTCCCCGCCATCCCCGCCCTCCACCGCAGCGGTCTCCGGCCCGCGGCGGTGGGCCCTGCTCCTGGTGCTCGCCGGGAACATGCTCATCGACGCCCTGGAGGTGTCGGTGGTGCTCGTGGCGCTGCCGGCCATCGGGGCCGGCCTCGGCCTGTCGCTGTGGACCGTGCAGTGGACGATGAGCGGCTTCGCCCTCGGCTTCGGCGCCCTGCTGCTCCTGGGGCCCCGGATCACCGCGCGCTGGGGGCGGCGCCCGGTCTACCTCGCCGCGCTGCTCGTCTTCGCCGCCGCGTCCGTGGCCGGCTACCTGGCCGACAGCGCGGCCGTGCTGATCGCCACCCGCGTCGTCAAGGGCGTGTGCGCGGCGCTCACGGCCCCGACCGGACTGGCCATCATCACCGTCGCCTTCCGGGAGGGGCCGGAGCAGCGCCGCGCGGTGTCGGTCTACTCCCTCTTCGGCGCGGCAGGCTTCACCGTGGGGCTGCTGCTCTCCGGCGCCCTCACCGAGGCGGACTGGCGCTGGACGCTGCTGTTCCCCGCCCCGGCGGCGCTGGTGCTGCTGGTGGCCGGGGCACGGCTCATCCCCCGGGACCCGCCCCGCCGCGACCGGCGTCCCGCCCCCGCGCCGTGGGCGCCCGCCCTGCTGCGCGACGGCGCCCTGCTGCGCTCGGCGGCCGGCGCGGCGGCCCTCAACGGCACGTATCTGGGCCTGCTGCTGCTGTGCACCTTCGAACTGCAGACGGAGTGGGGCTGGTCCCCGTGGTGGACGGCCCTGGCCTTCCTGCCCGCCTGCCTGCCCCCGGCGCTGACGGCCCTGCACGCGGGCCGGGTGGCCGGGCGCTTCGGCACGGCCCGGCTGATCGCCGCCGGCGCCCTGGCGGCGGTCACCGGGTACGGGCTGCGCCTGGCCTCGCCCGCGCCGGACTCCTACGCCGCCGGGCTGCTGCCGACGCTGCTGCTGGTCGGTGCCGCCTTCGCGCTCTCCTTCGCGCCCCTGAACATGCAGGCCACCTCCGCCCTGCCACCCGCCTCCCGCGGAGCGGCAGTCGCCCTCTACCAGGCCGCCGTCCAGACCGGCGCGGTGGTGACGCTGTGCCTGGTCGCGGCCCTGCACGGCGCCTTCGGCGACCGTCCCGCGCTGCTGCTCGTCACCGCGATCGGCTCCCTGGGCGCCCTCGTCGCGCTCACGGGACTGCGCGGACCCGGCGGGCGCGGACCCGGTGGGCGCGGACCCGGGAAGGGGGACGCGCTCGTCGCCTCCGGCGGTCCGCGATGACCCCGCCGCGGCCACCGGAACCGGGGCGGCTCGACCTGTGGCTGCTGCGCCAGCCGTGGACCCGGCTGCCGGGCGACCCGCTGGTGGTCTCGGAGCTCGACGAGGGGGAGCTGGCCCGCGCCGAGTCCTTCGTACGGGCCCACGACCGGCTGCTGTACCTGTCGGCGCACATCGCGCTGCGGCGGCTGCTGGCGGCGTACCTGCGGACACGGCCGCGGGACGTCCGCCTCGTCCGGGAGCCCTGCCCCGGCTGCGGCGGGCCGCACGGCCGCCCGGCCGTCGCCGGCGAGCCGCCCCCGCTGCACTTCTCCCTCTCCCACAGCCACGGGCTGGCGCTCTTCGGCGTGGCCGCGGAGCCGGTCGGGGTGGACGTGGAGAAGCTGCCCACGCAGGAGACGGTCCGGCTGTGCGGTCCGGTGCTCCACCCGGCCGAGCAGGAGGAGCTCGCACGGCTGGAACCGCACGAGCGCCCGCGGGCCTTCGGACGGCTGTGGACACGCAAGGAGGCCTATCTCAAGGGCATCGGCACCGGACTCGGCCGCAGCCTGTCCGCCGACTACCTGGGCGAGTACGGCGGACCGGACGCGCCCCGCGGCCCGGCGGGCTGGACGGTGCGCAACGTGCCCTGCGGCTCCAGCCACGTCCGCCACGTGGCCGCCGCGGCCGTCCGCGGCACGGCGGTGCGGCGCACCGCCGTCCGCTGGCTGCCCGCCGACTGCCTGTACGCCCAGGACCCCACAGGACTCATCGACGGAAGGGAGCCCCAGCAGTGGACCGAACAGCCCCCGCCTTCCCCGGACAGGGATCCCGGCGGACGGGAACGGGCGCCGGCACAGCCGAGCGGCGGCCCGGTCCGGTCGGCGCCCGCCTGACGGAGGAGTGCTCGGCATGATGCAGGAGCGGCTGGAGGAACTCGGCGCGATCAGGGAGTCGGTCCTGCGGGGACCCGACCCCGCGGCCACCGAACGGCAGCACGCCAAGGGCAAGCTGACCGCGCGCGAGCGGATCGAACTGCTGCTGGACGAGGGGTCGTTCCAGGAACTGGAGCCGCTGCGCCGCCACCGCGCCACCGGCTTCGGCCTGGAGGACCGCAGGCCGTACACCGACGGGGTGGTCACCGGCTGGGGCACGGTCGAGGGCCGTACCGTCTTCGTCTACGCCCACGACTTCCGCATCTTCGGCGGGGCGCTGGGCGAGGCCCACGCGAACAAGATCCACAAGGTGATGGACCAGGCGCTCGCCGCGGGCGCGCCGCTGGTCTCCCTCAACGACGGGGCCGGCGCCCGCATCCAGGAGGGCGTGACCGCGCTGGCCGGCTACGGCGGCATCTTCCGCCGCAACACCAAGGCGTCCGGCGTCATCCCGCAGATCTCGGTGATGCTGGGCCCGTGCGCGGGCGGTGCGGCGTACTCCCCGGCGCTGACCGACTTCGTGTTCATGGTCCGCGAGACCTCGCAGATGTTCATCACCGGCCCCGACGTGGTCAAGGCGGTCACCGGCGAGGAGATCACCCACGACGGGCTGGGCGGGGCGGATGTGCACGCCGCGACCTCCGGGGTGGCGCACTTCGCCTACGACGACGAGGCCACTTGTCTGGAGGACGTGCGCTACCTGCTGTCCCTGCTGCCGCAGAACAACCGCGAGCTGCCGCCCGCCGAGCACTCCGGGGACTCGCCCGACCGGCGGACCGACGCCCTGCGGGACCTGGTGCCGGCCGACGGCAACCGCCCCTACGACATGCGGGCGGTGATCGAGGAGATCGTCGACGACGGCGAGATGCTGGAGGTCCACGAGCGCTGGGCCACCAACATCATCTGCGCGCTGGCCCGGCTGGACGGTCAGGTGGTGGGCGTGGTGGCCAACCAGCCCCAGCAGCTGGCCGGGGTGCTGGACATCCACGCCTCGGAGAAGGCCGCCCGTTTCGTGCAGATGTGCGACGCGTTCAACATCCCCATCGTCACCCTGCTGGACGTGCCGGGCTTCCTGCCGGGGGTGGACCAGGAGCACGGCGGGATCATCCGGCACGGCGCGAAGCTGCTGTACGCGTACTGCAACGCCACCGTGCCGCGGATCTCGCTGGTGCTGCGCAAGGCCTACGGGGGTGCGTACATCGTGATGGACTCCCAGTCCATCGGTGCGGACCTGACCTATGCCTGGCCGACCAACGAGATCGCGGTGATGGGCGCCGAGGGCGCGGCGGGTGTGATCTTCCGGCGGGAGATCGCCGCCGCCGACGATCCCGAGGCGGTGCGGCGGCAGCGCATCAAGGAGTACCGGTCCGAGCTGATGCACCCCTACTACGCGGCCGAGCGCGGCCTGGTCGACGACGTCATCGACCCCGCCGACACCCGGCGGGTCCTGGCCCGCTCCCTGGCCATGCTCCGCACCAAGCACGCCGACCTGCCGCGCCGCAAGCACGGCAACCCGCCCCAGTGACGACGACAACGGGGAGGAGACAGCCATGAACACCGCCGAACGGACCGCTCTCCTGCGGGTGACCAGGGGGAACCCCGGTGCGGAGGAACTGGCCGCGCTCACCGCGGTCCTGCTCTCCCGTACGGCCGCAGCCGGCGCCGAGCCGGACGACGTCTCCCGGAGCCGGCGGGCGGTGGCCCGCTGGTCGAGGCCGGAGCGCGAGCCGGGGTTCGAGGGAGCACGCACCTGGCGGGCCCCGAACGGCTGAATGCCACATACAACTCTTCGTCAAATTCGTTGCGGCCCGCGGAAACCCCGATGAGGATTTCCCCAGACGTGGTTTCCGTGTGCCGCCGCCCATTCGGGCACGGCGCGGCCGAAAGAATTCGGCCGCGCCGTGCCCGGGAAGGTGACCAGCCGAAACAGGAGGAAACGTGCTCTCGTCCACAACGGCCGCCGGGGCGGAAGACGCGGCACTCCGGGACCAGGTCCGCATGCTCGCCGACCGATCGGAAATCACCGCACTCCTCGACCGGTACGTCGTTCTCCTGGACACCCAGGACGAGAACGGCTTCGACGAGACGTGGCCGCGCCGCATCTTCACCGAGGACGTCCGGCTGGTCTTCCCCATCGGTGAGCACCACGGGCTGGACGGCCTGTCGGAGTTCCACTACCGGGCCAAGCGGAAGTTCGTCCGCACCCACCACCTCGCGTCCAACTACCTCGTCGACCTGGACGGGGACCGGGCGGCCTTCCGCTTCCAGATGATCTCCACCCATGTGCACCCGGGGGAGAAGCCGCTGTTCGAGGTGGGCGGCCACTACGAGGGGGAGGCCGTGCGGACGGACGAGGGCTGGCGCATCCGGCGGTGGACGTACCACGTGGCGTGGTCCACGGGCCCCGGACCGTCGTAGGCCCGGGGGCGGACACCCGGTCCCGAGCGAGCCCATCCCGGACGGGCCCCGCCCCGGACGGGCCACCCGACACGACGAGGTTGACCCCTGATGAACACGACTGCCCCCGAACGCGCCGGGCGGCGCGAGTGGACCGGGCTCGCGGTACTGGTCCTGCCGACCCTGCTGGTCTCGATGGACCTGACCGTCCTGCACCTGGCGGTGCCCGTACTCAGCGCGGACCTGCGGCCGACGGGCACGCAGCTGCTGTGGATCACCGACATCTACGGCTTCCTGATCGCCGGATGGCTGATCACGATGGGAGCGCTCGGGGACCGGATCGGCCGCCGCAGACTGCTGCTGGCGGGAGGCGCCGCCTTCGGCGCCGCGTCGGTCCTCGCGGCCATGTCCGACAGCGCCGAGATGCTCATCGCGACCCGCGGTCTGCTGGGCGTGGCGGGCGCGACGCTCATGCCCTCCACGCTCTCGCTGATCCGGCACATGTTCCAGGACCCGGCCCAGCGCACCTTCGCCGTCAGCACCTGGATGACCACCTTCATGGTGGGCGGCGCCATCGGCCCGCTGGTCGGCGGCGCGCTGCTGGAGAAGTTCTGGTGGGGCTCGGTGTTCCTGCTGGGCGTGCCGGTGATGCTGCTGCTGCTCGTCCTCGGGCCGGCGCTGCTGCCCGAGTACCGCGCCCCCGGGGCGGGCCGTCTCGACGTGGTCAGCGTGCTGCTGTCCCTGGTGGCGGTGCTGACGGCGGTCTACGGCGTCAAGCGGCTGGCCGAGCACGGCGCGGACTGGGTGGCCGGGGCGGCAGTCCTCACCGGTCTCGCCGTCGGCGCGGTCTTCCTCCGGCGCCAGCGGGTGCTGCGCGACCCGCTCATCGACCTGCGGCTGTTCTCGGAGCGGACCTTCTCGGCGGCCCTGTCCACCCAGACCCTGGGGGTCTTCGCGATGGCGGGGACCCAGTTCTTCATCATCCAGTACCTCCAGCTGGTGGAGGGACTCTCCCCGCTGCAGGCCGGGCTGTGGACGCTTCCGTCGACCGCCGCCGGCATCGTCGGGGCGATGCTGGCGCCCGCGGTCGTACGGAAGGTGCGCCCCGCGTACGCCATGGGCGCGGGCCTGCTCCTGGCCGCCCTGGGCTTCGTCGCGATGACCCGGGTGGCCGGGGACTCCGGACTCGCGGTGCTGGTGGCCGGCTTCGTCGTCACGTCCTTCGGGCTCGGCCCGACGATGACCCTGACCACCGACATGATCATCGGCTCCGCGCCGCCGGAGCGGGCCGGCGCGGCCTCGGCGATCTCCGAGACCGGCAGCGAGTTCGGCCTGGCGATGGGGCTGGCCGTCATCGGCAGCGCGGGCACCGCCGTGTACCGGGCCGAGGCGGCCGACGCCGTTCCCGACGGAGTTCCCGCCGGCGCGGCCGAGGTCGCGCGGGACACGCTCGGCGGCGCGGTCGACGTCGCCGGCGAGCTGCCCGCGGGCCTCGCCGCCCGGCTGCTGGACGGGGCGCGGGAGGCGTTCACCAGCGCCCTGCACACGACGGCCGCCCTGAGCTGCGCCGTCACGCTCGCCCTGGTGGTGCTCGTGATGACCCTGCTGCGCCGGACCCCGGCCGGAGGCGGGCCGCAGGAGCACGGCGAGGCTCTGGAGAAGACCCACGACGACAGCGACGACGTCCCCGGGCGGCGCGAGGAGAACGTGCCGGAGAAGCGGGACACGATCTGACGGAGGCACCGCACGGATGACCGCACCGCCCCTGGACGCAGTGCGCCGCTGCCACGGCGTCCTCAACGCACTGCACTCCACCGTCTACTTCACCCCGTACCTGGACAAGGAGCTCGCCGCGTACGGGATCGACGACCCCATGGCCGCCTATCTGGCCGGCCGGGCCGCGCCCCTGGGGCCGGTCGGCGCCGGACCGGTCACCGCGACCTTCTACAGCTTCCACCACGGCCTCGTCGCCCGGCACGTGCCGCGGGTGTGGGACCTCGCCGCGCCGGAGACCGTGTGGGCCGCCCGGCTGCGCGCCGCCGACGCCACGCTGCGCCGGGCGCTCGGGGACCGGCTCGTCGAAGGCCCGGAGGTGGCCGAGGCGGCGGAGCTCGCCCTGCGGGCCGCCGAGGGGTGCCGCAGGCCCGGGCGCCCGCTCTACGCCGCCCACGCGGACCGGCCCGTCCCCGACGAGCCCCACCTCGTCCTCTGGTACGCCGCGACCCTGCTGCGGGAGCACCGCGGCGACGGGCACGTGGCGGCACTGGACGGTGCCGGACTCGACGGGCTGGAGGCCCTGGTCTCCCACAGCGCGAGCGGGGAGGGCATGCCCAAGGAGATCGTGATGACCAAGCGGGGCTGGACCGAGGAGGACTGGGCCGCCGCCGAGGAACGCCTGCGCGGCCGGGGGCTGATGGCCGCCGACGGGACGCTGACCCCCCAGGGGCGCCGGCTGCGCCGGGACCTGGAGGAGACGACGGACCGGATGGACCTGGCCCCGTACGAGCGGCTCGGCGCGCGGGCCACCGGCCGTCTCACGGAGCTGGCCGACGGCCTGGTCGGCGAGGCCGCGAGGTCGGGGGTCTTCCCTCCCGTCCTGCTGGGCTTCTTCACCGGCCGGAACCACACGGGCGACCACTCGGGCGGCGGCACGGGGAACGGCACGGAGGGGACGCCCCGGTGAAGGTGCTGTTCACGATCATGCCGGCCCCGGCGCACCTGTACCCGATCGTGCCGATCGCCTGGGCCCTGCAGTGCGCGGGGCACGAGGTGCGCGTCGCCTCGCACCCCGGCATCGCGGACGCCGTCGTCGCCACCGGTCTCACGGCGGTGCCCCTCGGCCCGGAGGTGGACCTGGCGGCGTCGGTGCGGGCCGCCGCCGACAACCCCGAACTGGAGCGCATCACCCGGGCGCTGGCGCTCGACCCGGCCGACCACAACCTCCGCACCGCGCTGCGGTACTACCTGATGGCCCCGTTCGCGAACTACTACCGCTCCGGGGCGCCCGGGCCGGAGGGGCGTCCGATGGTGGACGCCCTGGTGGACTTCACCCGCGACTGGCGGCCGGACCTGGTGCTGTGGGACCCGCTGTTCTTCCCCGCGCCCGTCGCCGCCCGCGCCTGCGGCGCCGCGCACGCCCGGCTCCTGTGGGGACTGGACCACTTCGGCTGGGCCAGGAGGCGGTTCGTGGAACGGCTGGGCCTGCCGGACACCGAGCCGCACGAGGACCTGATGGCCGCCATGATGCGGCCCACGCTGGAGCGGTTCGGCCAGGACTTCGCGGAGGAGCTGCTGGTCGGCCAGTGGACGGTGGACCCGACACCGCAGCGTCTGCGGCTGCCGGCCGACCTGCGCTACGTACCGGTGCGCTGGGTGCCCTACAACGGGGCCGCGGCCGTTCCGCCGTGGCTGCGCGAGCGGCCGGAGCGGCCCCGGGTGTGCCTGACGCTGGGGGTGAGCGGCAGGAAGTTCTTCGCCGACGACGACGTCCCGGTGGCCGGGCTGCTGGACGCGGTGGCCGGCCTGGACGTCGAACTGGTGGCGACCCTGGACCGGGACCAGCTCGCCGCCTCCCGGGTCGAGGTCCCGGCCAACGTGCGCACGGTCGACTACCTGCCGCTCAACCTGCTGCTGCCCACCTGCTCGGCGATCGTCCACCACGGCGGTGCCGGTACCTTCGTGGCCGCGGCGGCCCACCGGGTTCCGCAGCTCATCGTCCCCAAGGAGGGCGGCGACTTCGTGGACCACGCCCGCTACGCGGAGGAGCTCGGCGCGGGGATCGCCGTGGAGCGCGAGGGGCTGACGGGAGCCGGGCTGGCCAAGCAGATGATGCGGCTGGTCGAGGAGCCCGCCTTCCGGCGGGGCGCCGAGGCACTGTACGCCGACATGCTGGCCGCGCCGGGCCCGGACGGCCTCGTCCCGGTCCTGGAGAAGCTCACCGAGGAGCACCGCAGCCGCGGCTGACCCCGCCCCCGGAGCCGCGGCGCCCGGAAGGCGCGCGGAACCCGGGTCCGCCGGTGCGGCGGCGCGCCGCCGCACCGGCGGACCGTCGTGTCCGGACCCGACACGCCCGAACCGACACCCCACTCCCACACAGCCCACAGGAGGAACAGCCGTGCCGGAGAACCCCATCAAGCTCGCCGTGATCATCGGCAGCGTGCGCGGTGGACGTTTCGGCCCCACGGTGGCGCGCTGGTTCGCCGGCCAGGCGGAGCGGCACGGGGACGTGAGCGTCGACGTCGTCGACCTGCTCGACCACCCGCTGCCCCTGCGGATGCCGCCCTTCGGCGAGGAGCCCGACCCGGAGACCCGGCAGGTGCGGGCGCGGCTGTCGGCCAGGCTCGCCGCCGCCGACGCCTTCGTCGTGGTCACCCCCGAGTACAACCACACCGCCCCGCCCGCCCTGACCAACACCATCGACTGGTTCATGGAGGAGTGGACGGCCAAACCGGTCGGCCTGGTCTCCTACGGGGGCATGGGCGGTGGCCTGCGGGCCGCCGAGCACCTGCGCCAGGTGTTCGCCGAGGTGCACGCCATGACCGTCAGGGAGATGCTCAGCTTCCACAACGCCTGGGACGCCTTCGGAGAGGACGGGACGACGGCCCCGGAGGGCAGCGAAGGCGCCGCCAAGACACTGCTCGACCAGCTCGTTTGGTGGGCGGACGCCCTCCGCGAGGCCCGCGAGAAGGTTCCCTACCGGCGCTGACGCCGGGCCGAGACCGGGCGGTACGGGGTTCGCCCCCGTGCCGCCCGCTGTGTTTCCCGGGTTTCCCGGGCCCCCGGCGGATTTCTTCGTGAGAGGTCAGGATGATCAACGTTTTCCAGCCCAGTCTGGGCGACGAGGAGGCCGCGGCCGTCGCGGAGGTCTTCGCCTCCGGCTGGCTGGGCCACGGGCCGCGCACCAAGGCCTTCGAGGCCGGCTTCGCCGAGCACATCGGGGCCGGGCCGGAGCAGGTCGTGTTCATCAACTCCTGCACCGCCGGGCTGTTCCTGGCCACCGAGCTGCTGGGGCTCGGCCCCGGCGACGACGTGGTCATGCCCTCGGTGAGCTTCGTGGCCGCGGCCAACGCCGTCGCGGCCACCGGGGCCCGGCCGGTGTTCTGCGACGTCGACCCCCGCACCCTCAACCCGACGGCCGCCCACGTCGAGAGCGCGCTGACGCCGCGCACGAAGGCGGTGCTGGTGCTCCACTACGGCGGCCACCCGGGCGACATCGCCGCCATCGCCGCACTGTGCCGCCGCCGCGGCGTCGCCCTGGTCGAGGACGCCGCCTGCGCCGTGGCGTCCACCGCGCACGGCACCGCCTGCGGAACCTTCGGGGACATCGGGGTGTGGAGCTTCGACGCGATGAAGGTGATGGTCACCGGAGACGGCGGGGCCCTCTACGTCCGCGATCCCGAACTCGCCCGCAGGGCCCGCCGCATGGCCTACCACGGGCTGGAGCAGTCCAGCGGCTTCTCCGCCGCCCGGGTCTCCCACCGCTGGTGGGAGCTGGACGTGCGGGAGTTCGGCCGCCGGATCATCGGCAACGACGTCACCGCGGCCATCGGCAGCGTCCAGCTGCGGCGCCTGCCCGGCTTCGTCGCCCGGCGCCGCGAGATCGCCGGGACCTACGACCGGCTGCTCGCCGACGCCGAGGGCGTGCGGCTGCCGCCGCCGCTCCCGGAGGGCCACACCGGCTCGTACTACTTCTACTGGGTGCAGCTCGACCCGGCCGTCCGCGACGGGGTCGCGGCCGACCTGCTGAAGCGCGACATCTACACGACCTTCCGCTACCCGCCGCTGCACAGGGTCCCCGCCTACGGGACCGGTCACGGCGAACTGCCCGGCACCGACGAGGCGTCGGAGGCCACCTTGCTGCTGCCCCTGCACCAGGGGCTCGACGACACGGAGGTGCGGACCGTGGCCGACGAGCTGCGCAAGGCCGTGGAGAGCCGCTCCTCCGGCGGCGGGAGGTGAGCGGTGAGGATCACCGAGACGGCCGTGCCCGGTGTTCACACCGTCATCCCCGACCGGATCCGCGACCGGCGCGGCGACTTCTACGAGGCGATGCGCGCCGGGGAGTTCGAGAAGGCGCTGGGGCACCCGTTCGTGCCCCGGCAGATCAACTACTCGGTGTCGAGGCGCAACACGCTCCGCGGTATCCACGGCGTGACCGTCCCGCCGGGCCAGGCCAAGTACGTCACCTGCGTCCGGGGAGCCCTGCGGGACGTCGCCGTGGACCTGCGCGTGGGCTCGCCCACCTTCGGGCAGCACGTGGTCAACGAGCTGGACGCCGACTCGGGCCGCGCGGTGTACGTGCCCGAGGGCGTGGGCCACGGCTTCCTGGCCCTCACCGACGACACCTGCATCTGCTACGTGCTCTCCTCCGAGCACGTGCCGGGCACCCAGGTGGACATCGACCCCCTCGACCCCGAACTCGCCATACCCTGGGGCTTCACCGAGCGCCCGCTGATGTCCGACAAGGACGCCCGGGCCCCGACCCTGGCCGAGGCCATGGCGGCGGGCCTGCTCGCCACCTGGCGGGAGTCCGCGCACGCGCGCCGGCTCGCCCCGGCCCGCTGACCCGCCCCGGCCCCTCCGGAAAGGCCCCTCCGGAAAGGTCCCTCCGGAACAGCCCTTCCCGAACGGCCCTTCCGGAACGGCCGGGCACCGCGCCGCCCTTCGCCGGGCGGCCACCGGGTCACCGACGTGCTCCGAGTCAGCTCCGTTCGACGGCCGCCGCGCCGCACGGCGCGCGGCGGCCCGTGTCCGGCGACGAGACGCCGGGAATCCGGGTCCGCCGGGCCCACGGCCCCACCGTCCCCCGTCCCACCGGGCCCCCGGTACGACCCGGCGCTCCCACTCCGTACCGCTGTGAGGAGAAGACCGTCATGAAGGCTCTGGTGCTGTCCGGCGGTTCGGGCACCCGCCTGCGCCCGTTCAGCTACTCCATGCCCAAACAACTCATCCCGATCGCCAACAAGCCCGTCCTGGAACACGTCCTGGAGAACGTCCGCGACCTGGGCGTCACCGAGGCCGGTGTGATCGTCGGCGGCTGGGCCCCGCAGATCACCGAGGTGATCGGCGACGGCTCCCGGCTGGGGCTGCGCGTCACCTACATCACGCAGGAGGAGCCGCTGGGCCTGGCGCACTGCGTGCGGCTGGCCCGCCCGTTCCTCGGCGACGACGACTTCGTGATGTACCTGGGCGACAACATGCTGCCCGACGGGGTCGTCCCGGTCGCCGAGGAGTTCGCCGAGCACCGCCCGGACGCCCAGGTGGTGGTGCACAAGGTGCCCGACCCGCGCGCCTTCGGCGTCGTGGAGATGGACGCCGAGGGCCGTGTGACGCGGCTCGTGGAGAAACCGCGGGAGCCGCGCAGCGACCTGGCCCTGGTCGGCGTGTACTTCTTCACCGCGGCCATCCACCGGGCGGTCGAATCCATCGAGCCCAGTGCGCGCGGCGAACTGGAGATCACCGACGCCCTCCAGTGGCTGGTGGCCCGGGGCGCGGAGGTCAGGGCCAGCGAGTACGGCGGTTACTGGAAGGACACCGGCCGGGCCGAGGACGTCCTGGAGTGCAACCGCCGGCTGCTGGAGGAGCTCCGCCCCGGCCTCGCCGGCGAGGTAGACGGCCGCAGCGAGGTCGACGGCCGGGTCGTCGTCGAGGAGGGGGCGCGCGTCGTGCGGTCCCGCATCGAGGGGCCGGCGATCATCGGCACGGGCTCGGTCGTCGAGGACAGCCACGTGGGCCCCGGCACCTCCGTCGGCCGCGGCTGCGTGCTGCGGGACACCCGGATCGCCGACTCCATCGTGCTGGACGGGGCGTCGATCTCCGACGTGCCCGGCCTGTACGGCTCGCTGATCGGCCGCAACGCCACCGTGGGCGCCTCGGCCCGGCACCGGCTGGTGGTCGGCGACCACACCCGGATCGAGGTGGCGGCATGAGGTTCCTGGTGACCGGCGGCGCCGGCTTCATCGGCTCGCACTACGTCCGCACCATGCTGGAGGGCGGCTACCCGGGGTACGAGCGGGTCGGGGTGACCGTCCTGGACAGCCTCGGCTACGCGGGCAACCGGGAGAACCTGCCGGCCTCCCACCCCCGGCTGGAGTTCGTCCGGGGCGACGTCTGCGACCTGCCGCTGCTGCTGGACCTGCTGCCCGGCCACGACGCGGTGGTGCACTTCGCCGCGGAGTCGCACGTGGACCGGTCGCTGGAGTCCGCCGCGGAGTTCGTCCGGACGAACGTCATGGGCACCCAGACCCTGCTGGAGGCCTGTCTGCGCACCGGTGTGGAGCGGGTGGTGCACGTGTCCACCGACGAGGTGTACGGGTCGATCGAGAAGGGCTCGTGGACCGAGGAGTGGCCGCTGGCGCCCAACTCCCCGTACGCGGCGTCCAAGGCGGGCTCGGACCTGGTGGCCCGCGCGTACTGGCGCACCCACGGGCTGGACCTGTCGATCACCCGGTGCTCCAACAACTACGGGCCCCGCCAGCACCCGGAGAAGCTGATCCCGCTGTTCGTCACCAACCTGCTGGAGGGCGAGCCGGTCCCGCTGTACGGGGACGGGCTCAACGTCCGGGAGTGGCTGCACGTGGACGACCACTGCCGGGCCGTCCAGCTGGTGCTGACCCGCGGGCAGGCGGGCGAGGTCTACAACGTCGGCGGGGGCGACGAGCGGACCAACCGGGAGATCACCGGGCGCCTGCTGGAGCTGTGCGGTGCGGACTGGTCGATGGTCCGCCACGTGCCCGACCGAAAGGGCCACGACCTGCGCTACTCGCTGGACGACACCAAGATCCGCGACGAACTCGGCTACGCGCCGCGGATCCCGTTCGACCGGGGCCTGGCCGAGACCGTCGCCTGGTACCGCGACAACCCCGGCTGGTGGAAGCCCGTCAAGCACGGCCGCGCCGACGACGAGAAGGGAAGCGGAAGATGAGCGACCACAAGGCGCTGGTCCTGGACGAGACCCGCAAGTACCACCTGGACCTCCAGGACGGCGGCGGGTTCGTCCCCGGCGTGACCGAGATCTGGCCCTCGGGCGCGGTCCTGGACGCGGACGACCGGGTGGCGCTGGTGGAGGCGGCGCTCGACCTGCGCATCGCCGCCGGGGACCGGTCGCGCAGGTTCGAGTCCCGTTTCGCCCGGCTGCTGGGGCGGCGCAAGGCGCATCTGACCAACTCCGGCTCGTCGGCCAACCTGCTGGCCCTCACCTCGCTGACCTCCCACGTCCTGGGAGACCGGCGGCTGCGGCCGGGCGACGAGGTGATCACGGTGGCGGCGGGTTTCCCCACCACGGTGAACCCGATCGTGCAGAACGGCCTGGTGCCGGTCTTCGTCGACGTGGAGCTGGGCACCTACAACACCACCGCCGAGCGGGTGGCCGCCGCCATCGGCCCGCGCACCCGCGCCGTCATGATCGCGCACGCCCTCGGCAACCCCTTCGAGGTGGCGGAGATCGCGCGACTGGCCGAGGACCACGGCCTGTTCCTGGTCGAGGACAACTGCGACGCGGTGGGCTCCACCTACGACGGGCGGCTCACCGGAACCTTCGGACACCTGACGACCGTGAGCTTCTACCCGGCGCACCACCTGACGATGGGGGAGGGCGGCTGCGTCCTGACCTCGGACCTGAAGCTGGCCCGCGTCGTGGAGTCGCTGCGGGACTGGGGCCGGGACTGCTGGTGCGAGCCGGGGAAGAACAACACCTGCCTGAAGCGGTTCGACTACCGGATGGGGAAGCTGCCCCACGGCTACGACCACAAGTACATCTTCTCCCACGTCGGCTACAACCTGAAGGCCACCGACCTCCAGGCCGCCCTGGGGCTGACCCAGCTCGACAAGCTCGACGGCTTCTGCGCCGCCCGGCGCCGGAACTGGCGCCGGCTGCGGGAGGGGCTGGACGGGCTGCCGCACCTGCTGCTGCCCGAGGCCACCCCGCGCAGCGACCCGAGCTGGTTCGGGTTCGTCATCACCGTCGACCCGGGGGCGCCGTTCAGCCGGGCGGCGCTGACGGACTTCCTGGAGGGCCGGAAGATCGGCACCCGGCGGCTGTTCGCCGGCAACCTCACCCGGCAGCCCGCCTACGTCGACCGGCCGCACCGGATCGTGGGGGAGCTGACCAACAGCGACATCATCACCGAGCAGACCTTCTGGGTGGGCGTCTACCCGGGACTGACCGACGAGATGATCGACTACGTCGTCGCATCGGTGCGGGAGTTCGTCCGGAGGAACGGATGACCATCGGCATCGTCGAGAACACCGCGGTCGCGGCCCCCGCGCTGCGCCCCCGCCGGGACGACCGTCTGGCGGCGCGGCTCGCCCGCTCCGCCGCGGAACGGGCGGAGGGCGCGGGCATGCGCACGGAGGACTTCGCCGCCTGGCTGGAGGAGCGCGGGCGCAGCCACCGCTTCGCGGTGGAGCGGATACCGTTCGCCGAGCTGGACGGCTGGTCCTTCGCCCCGGACACCGGGGACCTGGCGCACCGCAGCGGCCGGTTCTTCAGGGTCGAGGGGATGCGGGCCCATGTGGACGAGGGCCCGTTCCGCCGGTGGGAGCAGCCGGTCATCAGGCAGCCCGAGGTGGGCATCCTGGGCATCCTGGCCAAGGAGTTCGACGGGGTCCTGCACTTCCTGATGCAGGCCAAGATGGAGCCGGGCAACCGCAACCTCCTCCAGCTCTCCCCGACCGTGCAGGCGACCCGGTCCAACTACACCAGGGTGCACCGGGGTTCGAAGGTGAAGTACGTCGAGTACTTCACCCGGCCGGGCGGGAGCCGGGTGCTGGCCGACGCGCTCCAGTCGGAGCACGGCTCGTGGTTCCTGCGCAAGTCCAACCGGAACATGCTCGTGGAGACCGCCGGCGACGTCCCCCGGGATCCGGACTTCTGCTGGCTGACCCTCGGCCAGATCGGTGAACTGCTGCGCCGGGACAACGTCGTCAACATGGACGCCCGGACCGTCCTGGCGTGCGCACCGGTGGCCCATCCGGAGAACGGCGCCCTGCACTCCGACACCGAACTGCTGTCCTGGTTCACCGGGGAGCGCTCCCGCCACGAGGTGCGTGTCGAGCGGGTCCCGCTCGGCCGGGTGGAGGGCTGGAGGCGGGGCGAGTCGTCCATCGAGCACGTGGACGGCCGGTACTTCAAGGTGGTGGCCGTCTCCGTCGAGGCGGACAACCGGGAGGTGCGGGGCTGGACCCAGCCGCTGTTCGAGCCGGTCGGGCGCGGTGTCACCGCCTTCCTGACCCGGCGGTTCGGCGGTGTGCCGCACCTGCTGGCCCACGCCCGGGTCGAGGGCGGCTTCCTGGACACCGTCGAGCTGGGACCCACCGTCCAGTACACCCCCGCCAACTACGCCCGCCTGTCCGGCGCGTACCGGCCGCCCTTCCTGGACCTGGTCCTGGGCGCCCCGCCGGAGCGCGTCCGCTACGAGGCGGTCCACTCCGAGGAGGGCGGCCGCTTCCTCAACGCCGAGTCCCGCTACCTGTTCGTGGAGGCCGACGAGTCGCAGGCGCCCGCCGACCCGCCGCCCGGCTACCGGTGGGTGACCCCCGGCCAGCTCACCTCCCTCGTACGGCACGGGCACTACGTGAACGTGCAGGCCCGCACCCTGCTGGCCTGCCTGACCACCGGGACGGTGGAGCTGTGACGGCCCCCGCGGCGGCACCGGTGCGGGTCGCGGTGCTCGGCTGCGCGGACATCGCCCGCCGCCGGATGCTCCCGGCCCTGGCCGCCTCCCCCCGGACCGAACTGGTCGCCGTGGCCGGCCGGGACCGGCGGCGGGCCGAGGAGACCGCGCGCCCCTACGGCTGCCGCGCGGTCCACGGCTACGACGCCGTGCTGGAGGACGAGGCGGTCGAGGCCGTGTACGTCCCGCTGCCCGCGGCGCTGCACGCCCGGTGGGCCGAGGCCGCGCTGCGGGCGGGCAAGCACGTCCTGGCGGAGAAGCCGCTGACCACCGACCGGCGCCGTACGCGGGAACTGCTGGAACTGGCCCGGGAGCGCGGGCTGGCGCTGGTGGAGAACACCATGTTCGTCCACCATCCGCAGCACGCGGTGGTCCGCAAACTGCTGGCCGACGGGGCCGTCGGCGAACTCCGCTCCCTGCGGGCCGAGTTCGCCGTCCCCCGGAGGCCCGAGGGCGACATCCGGCTCCGCCGGGAGCTGGGCGGCGGCGCACTGTGGGACACCGGTGTCTACCCGGTCCGGGCCGCCCTGTACTTCCTCGGGCCCGAGGCCGCCGTCGCCGGCGCCGTCCTCACCGACGACCCCCGGCACGGCGTGGACGTCTCCGGCGCCGCGCTGCTGCGCACCCCCGACGGGGTCACCGCCCAGCTCGCCTTCGGCCTCGACCACGGCTACCGGTCCGTCTGCGAGCTCGCCGGAACCCGCGGCCGGATCGTCGTCGACCGGGCCTTCACCCCGCCCGCCGACCACGCCCCGGTGATCCGCGTCGAGGGCGCCACGGGGGTGGAGGAGGTCCGGCTCGCCCCCTTCGACCAGGTCGCGGCCGCGGTCGACGCCTTCGCGGCGGCGGCGCGAGCCGGCGCGGTCCCGGACGCCCGGGCGTGCCTGCGCCAGGCCGAACTGCTGGAGGAGATCGCGCGGGCGGGCCGGCCCGCGCGGGACTGACGCCGGGCCGGCCGTACGGGCGCACGCCTGCCCGCGACCGCGCGGACGCCCCGTCGTCTCCCCCGGGGCGTCCGCGCTTCCGCGCGTTCCCGCGCCTCCGCTCCCGCGCCTCCGCTCCCGCGGCTCCGGGCCGGGCGCCCGATGCCGGCCGGAGACCGGCCCGGGCGCCCGGGGACCGTCCCGGGGCGCGTCCCAGGCCGTACGCGGCCCTCCGCCGGTTCCGCCGGCCTCCCGTCAGCCTCCGGTGAGACGGCTGCCGCTGTGGGCGGCGCCGTACGCGTCGTGGGGGTTGGTCAGGGCGCAGCGGTCGAGGGAGAGGCAGCCGCAGCCGATGCAGTCGGTCAGGTCGTCGCGCAGCTCCTCCAGCTGCCTGATGCGGGTGTCGAGGTCCGCGCGCCAGCACTCGGACACGCGCGCCCAGTCCTCCCGGGTGGGCGTGCGGCTGTCCGGCAGCAGTCCCAGCACCGCGCGGATCCTCTCCAGGGAGATGCCCACACGCTGCGAGGCGCGGACGAACGCGACCCGGCGGAGGGTGTCGCGGCTGTAGCGGCGCTGGTTCCCGCTGGTCCGGCGGCTGTGGATGAGCCCGTTGCGCTCGTAGAAGCGCAGGGCCGAGGTGCTGACACCGCTGCGTTCGGCCAGCTGGCCGATGGTGAGCTCTTGGGCCTTCCAGGAAACGGGCGGCATGGATCCCAGACTACTGGACTTGAACCTATGTTCAAGTTGCACTCTGTGTGCCGGAGGGAATCCGCCCTACGAGAGGAACCGAGGAGACGACGATGAGTGAGACCCTGCCGCGCCTCGCCGTGATCATCGGAAGCGTCCGCGAGGGACGCTTCGGGCCCACCGTGGCGAACTGGTTCGCCGGGCAGGCCGAGGAGTTCGGCCGCTTCGAGGTGGACGTGATCGACCTGGCGGAGTGGCCGCTGCCCGTGGTGATGCCGAGCTGGGACGGCGAGCCGTCCGCGGAGACGATCCGCAGCAAGGAGGAGCTGTCCCGCAGGCTGGCCGCGGCCGACGCCTTCGTCGTGGTGACCCCCGAGTACAACCACAGCTTCCCCGCCTCCCTGAAGAACGTGATCGACTGGTTCCGCGAGGAGTGGTTCGCCAAGCCGGTCGGCCTGGTCTCCTACGGGGGCATGGGCGGCGGCCTGCGGTCGGCGGAGCACCTGCGCCAGGTCTTCCCCGAACTGCACGCGATGACCGTCCGCGACTCCCTGAGCTTCCACAACGCCTGGGACGTCTTCGGCGCGGACGGGCAGCCGAAGGACTCGGAGGCCGCCGCATCGGCGGCCAAGGGGATGCTCGACCAGCTCGACTGGTGGGCCGGCGTGCTGCGCGAGGGCCGCAGGCAGCGCCCGTACGGGGCCTGAGCCCGCGGGCGGCGCGCCTCCCGGCGGAAAGGACGCCGCCGACCGGCGCGGGGCCGGTCGGCGGCGTTGTGGGGGAGTTCCGCGGGCCGGGGGAAGGCGGCCCGCGGAGGGAGGGTCATCCGCCGCGGGGGGTCACCGGACGACCGTGATCCGGTCCGCCGCCGGGGCGCCGATCGGCGCGGAGGCGGAGGAGCTGGCGGTCAGGTAGTCCTGGAGGGCCGCCAGGTCGTCACCGCCGACCAGCGGGTCGGTGCCCTGCGCCAGCGTCGGGAAGCCGTCGCCGCCACCCGCCAGGAAGGAGTTGGCCGCGACGCGGTAGGAGGCCGACGGGTCGATCGGCTCGCCGTTCAGCCGCACCGAGTCCGCGACGATCCGGTCCGCGCCGGACCGGGTGAGGTCGAGGGTGTAGGTGAGGCCGGAGGAGATCTGGAGGATCTTCGGGGAGGCCTCGTTGGCGCCGCTGACCTGCTCGCGCAGCACCTGCAGAAGCTGCTCGCCGGTGAGGGTGGTCAGGTTGACGGTGTTGGAGAAGGGCTGGACGGTGAAGCCCTCGGCGTACGTCACCACGCCGTCGCCCTCGGCGCCGGATGCCGCGTACACCAGGTCGGCGCGGATGCCGCCGGGGTTCATCAGGGCCAGGTCGGCCTCGGGGTCCAGCTTGCGGGCGTGGGCGAGCTGGGCGTCGGCGATCAGGTCGCCCAGCGGGGACTCGGGCCTGGTGCGGTCGGCGGTGATGTCCTCGGAGATCCAGCCGATGGGGCGGCCCGCGACGGGCGCGGCCAGCCCCTTCCAGTAGTCGATCAGGGAGGTGAGGTCGGCGGCCTTCTCCTGGTTGCGGTGGACGACGCGGTTGGCGCCCTGGACCGAGGCGCGCACGATGTCGCGGGTGCGGCGGTCGTACTCCATGTTCAGCTCGGTGAACAGCCGGCCGAAGGAGGCGGCGGAGGTGACCAGGCGGTCCTCGCCGCGCGGGTCGGGGATGGAGCAGACGTACGGCTGGTGGGTGTGGCCGGTGATCAGCGCGTCCACGCCCGCGTTCGTCCGCTTCGCGATGTCGACGATCGGGCCGGACAGCCTGCCGCCGTCCTTGCCGCAGTCGGCGTTGTAGGCGCTGGAGGCCGGGGTGCCGCCCTCGTGGACCAGCGCGATGACGGCGTTGACGCCCTTGCGGCGCAGTTCCTCGGTGTACTTGTCGATCGTCTCGGCCTCGTCGAGGAACTTCAGTCCCTTGACGCCCTCGGCCGAGACGATGTCCGGCGTGCCCTCCAGCGTGACGCCGATGAAGCCGACCTTGACGCCCTTCATCTTCTTGACGGTGTAGGGGGCCATCAGCGGCTTGCCGGTCTTCTCGTCGACGACGTTGGCCGCGAGGATCGGGAAGTCGGCGCCGCCGAAGGTGCGGCCCTCGTCGTAGCAGCCGTCCTCGGGGTGGCAGCCGCCCTTCTGGAGGCGCTTGAGCTCGGCGGCGCCCTCGTCGAACTCGTGGTTGCCGACGCCCACGACGTCCATGCCGAGCGCGTTCATCGCCTCGATGGTGGGCTCGTCGTGGAAGAGGCCCGACAGCAGCGGGCTGGCGCCGACGATGTCGCCGGGGGCGACGGTCACCGAGTACGGGTTGCCCTTGCGGGCCTCGCGCAGGGAGGTGGCGAGGTACTCGGCGCCGCCCGCGTCGATCTGCTCGGTGGTGCCGTCGGGGTGCTGGTGGGTCACACGGCCGGAGGAACCTGTCGGGGGCTCCAGGTTGCCGTGGAAGTCGTTGATGGCGAGCACCTGGAGGTCGACGGTGCGGCCGTTGTGCTCGCCGCGGTCGCCGTGCGCACCGGACGGGGCGTTCTGCGCGGCGGCGGGCATGGCGGCGCCGAGGGCGCCGACGGTCAGCAGACCGGCCGCGGCTGCGGTGAGTCTGCGGGAGAGGGGAGACCGCTTGGGCGGAGTGGACATGTTCTGTCCCCTTCTGTTCCCTTGTCGAGGCCGTGGGTCGGCCCGGAGGTGGCCGTTGGTGGCGGAGGCAGCCTAGGTCAACGCGCGTAGCGTGTCATTGTTGCGTTGGTAACCGCCAGGTTTCGATGCTGCGTAGGCTTCTCCTTATGAGCGACGTGGTGGTTGTGGACGAGCTGACGCCCGAGGCCGTGCGGCAGGCCCAGGCGCTGATCGACGAGGCCGCCCGGGTGGACGGCCAGCCGGCCGTCTCCGAGCAGGGCCGCCTCCAACTGCGCGGCGGGCGCCGCGAGGGCGTACGGCACCTGCTGCTCTGGGAACAGGGGGAGCTGGCCGGTTACGGGCAGCTCGAGGACACCGACCCGGTCGAGGCCCCGACCGGTGAGTTCGTCGTCCACCCCGGCCACCGGAACCAGGGCCACGGACTGGCCCTGGGCCGCGCGCTGCTGGAGGCGTCGGGCCGGCGGCTGCGGGTGTGGGCGCACGGCGGCCACCCGGCCGCACGGCACCTGGCCCGGCTGCTCGGCCTCACCCTCTTCCGCGAACTGCGGCAGATGCGGCGCCCGCTGACGGGCCTGGACCTGCCCGAGCCGTCGCTGCCGCCGGGCGTGCGGCTGCGGACCTTCGTCCCCGGCCGGGACGACGCCGCCTGGCTGGCCGCCAACGCCGCCGCCTTCGCCCACCACCCCGAGCAGGGCGGCATGACCCGGCGCGACCTGGACGACCGCAAGGCCGAGCCGTGGTTCGACCCCAACGGCTTCTTCCTCGCCGTGCGCGACGGCGGGCGTGACGGGGACGGCGGGGGCGGCGCGGGCGGCGGTGGGGAACTGCTCGGCTTCCACTGGACGAAGGTCCACAGCGCCGAGCAGCTCGGCGAGGTGTACGTCGTCGGCGTCACCCCGGACGCCCAGGGCGGTGGCCTGGGCAAGGCGCTGACACTGGTGGGCCTGCGCTACCTCGCCCGCGACCGCGGCCTGCCGACCGCGATGCTGTACGTGGACGCCGACAACACCGCGGCCGTGAAGGTCTACGAGGGCCTGGGCTTCCAGATCCACGAGGTGGACCTGATGTACCGCACGGAGGGCTGACCGTCCGTCGGCCGGAGCGGGGGCGCTGAACGGCGGGCGGCCGGGAACGGGATCAGGCCGCCACAGGCGCCCCCACCACGTCCCGCAGCCGGCGGGCCTCCTTCACCAGGCGGCCGCTGCCGCCCCGGGCGGCGGTCTCCGCCACACCGCCGACCGGCCCGCGCGCCCCGCAGGTCCCGGCGCACTCGGTGGCCAGCGCCAGCAGGTCCGGCAGCCCCCGCACCGGCTCCCGCATCGCCAGCATCCCCGGCAGCGCGGCGGCCAGCACCGCGAACACCGTGGCCGGGGCCCCGGCACGCGCCGCCTCCCGCAGCGACTCCAGCAGCCGGTTCGGCTTCACCGTCCCGGCCGCCACCGTCCCGGCCACGTCCCGGCCCAGCCGCGCCGCGTCCAGGTCGCCGCGCGCCGCCAGCACCAGCAGCGCGTCCACGGCCGCCGTACGGTCCTCCGGGTGCCGCGCGCCCAGGGCGTGGGCCAGCCCCAGATGGACGGCCGGCCCGGCCGCGCCCCCTGCCTCGGCCAGCGCGGGCAGCAGCGCCGCGCCGCCGCGCAGCTCCTCGTCGCCGGTGGCGGCGAAGGTGGGCTGCAGGCGCAGGGCGACCAGTTCGCGGTGGACGGGCAGCACGGACGGCCACAGGCGGGCGCCCTGGTTCCAGGACGTCTCGTCCCGCTTGCCGTCGGCGATGTACACGCCCAGCAGCCGCTGGAAGGCGGTGCCGAGCGGGCAGGGCGGGGCCACCGCCCCACTGGAGAGCCGCACCCTGATGACGGGGCTGCCGTAGCCGTGGACCCGGTGCGTGGGCCGTGCGTCGCGGACCGGTTCGGGCAGGGACGGGCCGCCCGCCTCCAGCCAGGCGCGCACCCGCCGCCCGGCCTCGCCGCCCAGCCGCCCGGCGGCGGCCAGGACTTCCGGACCGGCGGCAAAGACGTCCAGACGCAGCAGTGCCTGGTCCAGGTCACAGGGGCCGGGCACGGCGCCCGCCCGCTCGTACTCGGCCAGGCGTGCGACCAGTTCGGCCGGGTCGATCCGCCCGTCGGCGGTGGTGGGAGCGGCCAGGAGGAACGGCGGCGGGTCGTTCAGCACCCGCCAGGCGGCCTCCAGCAGACGGGCCGCGAGGACCTCCCCGAAGGGCGTGAAGTCGCGTCCGCGCGGATACGGCACGGCATGGGCGCCCGATGCCGACGGCGGGAGAGGGGAGTCCTCGCCGCACAGCACCGCCGCCACGTAGTGGATGTGGCCCGGTCCCGGATCGCCCCACCAGCCGTGCCGCCCGTTCCAGGGGTGGTCGCGTATGACCGGCTCCAGCGCCCGCACCAGGCCGTCGCGGTCCCGGTGGGCGTGGCGGACCAGGCCGTCCAGGGCCCGCTCGAAGGCGGCCGCGTCGACACCGGAGGCGGCGGAGGGCCGGAACTGGGCCGCCCGTACGGCGGCCATGACGGCGCCGACCTCCTCGGCCACCTCGGCGGCGGTGGCGAGCGGCGGTGCCATCGGCACCGGCTCGGGGACGGGCGGAAGGACGTCCTCCCAGGGCCCGGCGGCCCCGTCGTCCGGCAGCTCCACCCCAAGCAGTCCGGCGGCGCGGGAACGCAGGGCGGGGCTCAGCGCCTGGGCCGCCGAGGCCAGTTCGGGGCGCACCGCGTCCCCGGCGTGCTTCAGGTGGCGGGCGATCAGGTTCAGCGCCCGTTCCTGGAGGGCGGTGTCCTCGTGTCCGAGGGCGTCGGCGGCGGCGAGCACCACCGCCCCGGCCCGCTCCCGGTCGCGGCGGGCGGCGGCGTCCAGCCAGCTCAACTGGGCGCGCACCAGCTTCTTCTCCGTCCGGAACAGCACCGCCCGCGACGCCTGGGCCAACTGCTCGTCGTCCAGCCGTCCGTCCGCGTCCAGGGCGGCAAGACGCTCCTGGGCGAGGGCCGCGACGGTGGAGTGGGCGTCGGGCAGCAGCCGCAGCAGGGTGGTGGCGCGGGCCGCGTACTCGTCGCCGGTGGGGGCGAGTCCGCCCAGGACGGAGAGGAAGCCGCGCAGCTCGGCCGGGCGTCCGCCGCGCAGCAGCCGGGAGAGGCAGCCGTCGAGCAGGGCGGACCGCTCCAGCCGTCCCTCGGCGGCGAGCGCCGCCAGGGCCTTCGGCCAGGACGGCTCCTCCGCCCCCCGGGCGGCGCCCCAGCTCTCCAGCACCACACCGGCGCCCTCCACCTCGAACAGACGCGGGATGAGGGTGTCGAGGAACGGGTCGTCGCGCAGCCGCTCCGCAAGGGTGCCGCTGCCGCTCGGCGAGAGCCGTCCGTACGGCTCCGGTGCGCCGCCGGCCACGCCGGGCCAGCGGGCGGACCGCTGCGGCCACATCCGCTCCAGCGCCCAGCCCAGGACGAATCCGTCGCCGGTCGGCACGGGGCAGCCGGACAGGGCGACCAACCGCTCCGCCAGGGCGTAGCGGGGCCAGTCCCAGGCGTCTTCGGTGCGGATGCGGTCGGCGACGCGCCGGGCGACGTCACCCAGCCACTGTGCCGGGCGGCCGGCGAGGACGGTCAGGAGGCAGGCGGCGTCGGACGGCTCGGCCACCAGGCCCAGGTCGTCGTGCGCGAGCCACTGGGCGGCAGCGGCGGCCCCCGTGTGGCAGCCCGCGCCCGCGATGACCAGCGCCCGCCTGCGCGGCCGGAAGTCCGGATTCCACTCGTTGCGCAACCGCGCGCGCCAGGCCTTCAGATGGGGGACGCACGAGTGCCGCTGCCCGTCGGACAGGGCGGCGATCAGTTCGGGCAGCCGCTTCGGCTCACCACCCGCCACGGCGAGCAGTACCGCGTACGCGTCCTGGTCCAGCTCCCGTTCGGCCGCCGCCAGCACCTCGCGCTCCCCGTCGGACAGGTGGTTCGTGCGCGCCCGTCCGCGTACCAGCCGGGCCAGGGCACCTCCCGCGCCGCTCACCGGGCACCCGCCGTGGTGGCCGTGGCGGTGGCGGCGGAGGCGGGGGCGGGGGCGGGGGCGTCCGAGTCGTTCCGGGCGTCCAGGGTGATGCGCACGGCCAGGGCGTGGCGGCACGGGCCGCGCCCGCCCCGGTAGCGGGCCCACCAGCGGCAGGTGCAGCTCAGCGCACCGCCGTCGGATCGGACCCGGTGGTCGTGGTCGCCGGTGGTGACGGTGAAGGTGCCGTCCGCCTCCGCGCGTACCGCACCGGCGGCCACCAGCTCGCGGGCGGCGCGCAGCCGGGGGTTGTGCCGCTCGGCGCGCCCGGCGTCGTAGGGCAGTTCGCGGTGGAAGTACGCCGCCTCGGCGGTGTCGTAGCCGATCCGCCCGGCGGTGCCCAGCACGGTCAGGGCGGCGCGCACCCGCTGCGGCGTCAGACCCGACTGCCGGGCCAGCTCCCCGACGTCCACGCGCGGTTCCCAGGCCAGCAGCACCGAGACCAGATCGGCGTCCTCGGCGGCCTCCTCACCGGACAGCGCCTCCAGCACCGCGCCCTCGCCCGAGAAGCCGCGGGCGGGGTCGGGGGAGAGGGTGAGCGTCAGCCGCATCCCCGGCAGCAGCAGCTCCCAGGCGGAGGCCGCCGCGCCGCTCGCGGTCGTCGCGGGCGGCCCGTACAGGCGCAGCCCGGTGGCGTGGCGCAGCACCCGCAGCAGGGCCGAGAGCCGGTCCGGGCCGGGCAGGCAGACGGCGCCGGGCACGGGGCGGGTGGTCGGCCGCAGGGAGCGCCCGGCCTGCACCGCCCAGAGGGCGGACCCCGCACCCGAGCGGGCGCGCGGCAGGGAGCGCAGGAAGCGGACCGCCTCGGCGGCGGTGACCTCCGCGCGCAGGTCGAAGGCGGAGGCGATCACCTGGGTCTCGGCGAAGCCGCGCAGCCAGCGGTCCGGCAGCGGCACCTTCTTCTCCACCACCGGCCCGTCGAAGGTGGTCACCTCCAACTCCTCAGGTCCCACCCGCAGATGGAGGGGATCCGAGGGGCCCACCCGGACCAGTGCCTCACGCAGCGGATTGTTGACGTCCACGTTGGTGGTGCCGTGGCCGATGTCGTCCCCGTCCAGACCCTCGCCGAGGATGTCGAGGCGGGCGTAGACGCCGCAGCAGCCGGAGAACGACTCGAACCGCAGCCGGTCGCCGCTGCCCGTCACCACCGGGTCGAGGGACGCGGCCGCCAGGCGCTGGTGGTAGCGGGCCGAGGCCACGTCGGCGACGGACAGCAGCGCCGCGGCGGCGGCCTCGGGCGCGGTCACGAACCCGGAGAAGAACCGGGGATGCGCGCTCGCCCCGGCCGGTGTCGCCCCGCCGGAGGTCTCCAGCCCCAGCTCGGGCCCGCCCGCGCCGCCGCGCACTGCCGAAGGCCGGAGATAGGTGTACGTGTGCACCGCTGATGCCGTGGTCGTCATGGCACACGAACGTAGAAGCGACCACTGACATTCAGCCCGAGCGGCTGTGGACCCCGGTCAGCGGCCGGCGGCGTACGCCGTGAAGTCGGCCCACGCCTCCGGCGTGAACGTCAGCCGGGCTCCCCGTATGCGCTTGGAGTCGCGGACGTGGACGGTGCCGGGCGCGGCGGCGACCTCGACGCAGTCGGGGCCGTCGTTGGTGCTGTAGCTGCTCTTGGTCCACTTCAGCTCGGAGCCGTCTCCGGTCGAGGGCTTGAGGGTCATGTCATCTCTCCCAGCAGTTTCTCGATGAAGGCCAAAGACTCACTCGGTGTGAGCGCCTGAGCACGGATCATTCCATAGCGCATCTCAAGGATCTGGACCTCTTTGGGATCGGAGATGAAGCGGTTGGTGAGCTGAACTTCGTTCTGTGCGACCGCTGTTCCGTCCCTGAGCTTGAGAACCCGGAGCGATCCGCCGAGCCCGGCGTGCCCTTCGCTCTCCGTGGGCATCACCTGGATCTTGACGTGGCGCAGCCTGCCGACCTTCAGCAAATGTTCGAGTTGGCGCCGCTGCACCATTCTTCCTCCGAGCGGGCGCCGGAGCGTGCTCTCTTCCTGGACAAAGGTCAGCAGAGGAGCGGGGCGTCGGTCGAAGACCTTCTGGCGGGCCAGCCGCGCGGCCACCAGCTGTTCGAGCTCGTCCTCCCCGAAAGGGGGGAGCCGCAGGCCGAACAACGCGCGTGCGTACTCCTCCGTCTGCAGCAGGCCATGTACGACGGTGTTGACGTACGCACCCAGCTCAACGGCCTCGGACTCAAGCTTGGCCAGATCCCGCACCTTCTTCGGGTAGCGGGCCTCCTCCACGTCCTTCTTCATCGCGGCGAGCTTGCCGTCCGCGCCCAGGATCCGGTCCGCCTTGGCCAGGAAGTCCGGATGCGGCAGCCTTCTGGCGCGCTCGACGGCCGAGACCATGCCCAGGCTGTATCCGATGGCGTCGCCCAGTTCCTGCTGCGTCAGACCCGCCCCCTCTCGCCACAGCTTGATCTGGCGGCAGGTGGCCCGGATCGCCGGGCCGTAGTCGTCCTCCCAGTCCTCCTCCCAGGAAGCGCCGTCCGCGCCGTCCGTGGTGTGGTCCGAGCGGTCCCTGCCGCCGTTGTCCGTGCTCATGTGCACCATCCCCTCCGTCACGCCCGTGTCCAACGGGCCCGCCCCCGGCCCGTCACCCCGTACAGGCCGCACAGATCCGGCCCGCGATTCGACGGCGGCCGGTGTCCGGAACACCGCCGGAACGCCGCCACCGGCCACAGTAGTGACGTATCGGTCACTCTGGGTTGTGAAGGTTCGAAAAACGCTCGAACGGGAAATTCCGCCCCACTCCGCCTCCGCCCCGCGACACCCGCCGTACGCCGCCGGAACGCCGCCGCGACGGTTCGCCGGAGCGAATCGTTCCGTTGCCCGGCACCCGCGCGAAGTGCGGGGATCGCCTGACAGCCATGTCGGCTTAACCGGCGATTCAGACTCGCTTGCGAGCATCGCGGAATGCAGCCCGTCGTGCCGAAGGCGTCGGCCCCGGGGCCACGCCCCGGGCCGCAGTTTCCCGACGCGCCGTTGCCTCTGGCGGCGCGGAACAATGGAGGAATGAGCCAGCCTGTCCAGCCCCCCGTCGGTTCCATCGCCGCCTCGCGCCCGCACGCCATGATCGCGCCGGGGCACGCGCTCGAGCCCGACATCGACACCGACTCCGACGCCTACCGGGAGGGCGAGGGCCCCGACGGGGTGGACGGGGAGCTGCCGCAGGGACGTTTCCTCGACCGGGAGCGCAGCTGGCTCGCCTTCAACGAGCGGGTGCTGGAGCTTGCCGAGGACCCCGCCACACCGCTGCTGGAGCGGGCTAACTTCCTGGCCATCTTCGCCAGCAACCTCGACGAGTTCTTCATGGTGCGCGTCGCCGGCCTCAAGCGCCGCATCGCCACCGGGGTGGCCACCCGCTCCGCCTCCGGCCTCCAGCCGCGCGAGGTGCTGGAGCTGATCTGGAACCGCTCGCGCGAGCTCATGGCCCGGCACGCCGCCTGCTTCCAGCAGGACGTCCTGCCCGCCCTGGCCGACGAGGGCATCCACCTGGTGCGCTGGCCGGATCTGACGGAGGAGGAGCAGGCCCGCCTGTTCACCCTCTTCCGGCAGCAGATCTACCCCGTGCTGACCCCGCTGGCGGTGGACCCGGCGCACCCCTTCCCCTACATCTCCGGGCTGTCGCTGAACCTGGCCGTGGTGGTGCGCAACCCGGTCAGCGGGCACAACCACTTCGCGCGGGTGAAGGTGCCCCCGCTGCTGTCCCGCTTCCTGGAGGCATCCCCGCAGCGCTACGTGCCCATCGAGGACGTGATCGCGGCCCACCTGGAGGAGCTGTTCCCCGGGATGGAGGTCCTCGCCCACCACATGTTCCGGGTCACCCGCAACGAGGACCTGGAGGTGGAGGAGGACGACGCCGAGAACCTGCTGATGGCGCTGGAGAAGGAGCTGATGCGGCGCCGCTTCGGCCCGCCGGTGCGCCTGGAGGTCGAGGAGTCCATCGACCCGTACGTGCTGGACCTGCTGGTGCGCGAGCTGAAGGTCACCGAGGCCGAGGTCTACCCGCTGCCCGGCCCGCTGGACCTCACCGGCCTGTTCGGGATCGCCGCGCTGGACAAGCCGGAGCTGAAGTACCGCAAGTTCGTCGCCGGCACCCACCGCGACCTGGCCGAGGTCGAGTCGGCGTCGGCGCCCGACGTCTTCGGGGCGCTGCGCGAGCGCGACGTGCTGCTGCACCACCCCTACGACTCCTTCTCCACCTCCGTGCAGCGGTTCCTGGAGCAGGCCGCCGCCGACCCGGACGTGCTGGCGATCAAGCAGACGCTGTACCGGACCTCCGGCGACTCCCCGATCGTGGACGCGCTGATAGACGCGGCCGAGTCCGGCAAGCAGGTGCTGGTGCTGGTGGAGATCAAGGCCCGCTTCGACGAGCAGGCCAACATCAAGTGGGCGCGGAAGCTGGAGGAGGCCGGCTGCCACGTCGTCTACGGCCTCGTCGGCCTCAAGACGCACTGCAAGCTGTCGCTGGTGGTGCGGCAGGAGGGCGAGACGCTGCGCCGCTACAGCCACGTCGGCACCGGCAACTACCACCCCAAGACCGCCCGCCTCTACGAGGACCTGGGCCTGCTGACGGCCGACCCGCAGGTCGGCGCCGATCTGTCCGACCTGTTCAACCGGCTGTCGGGCTACTCGCGCCGCACCACCTACCGCCGGCTGCTGGTCGCGCCCAGCTCGCTGCGCGACGGGCTGATACAGCGCGTCAACCGCGAGATAGCCCACCACCGGGCCGGGCGTCCGGCGTATGTGCGGATCAAGGTCAACTCGATCGTCGACGAGGCGCTCGTCGACGCCCTCTACCGCGCCTCCCGGGCCGGGGTGCCCGTCGACGTGTGGGTGCGCGGCATCTGCGCGGTACGGCCGGGGGTGGCGGGGCTGTCGGAGAACATCCGGGTGCGCAGCGTGCTGGGGCGCTTCCTGGAGCACTCCCGGGTCTTCGTCTTCGCGGGCGGGGGCGATCCGGAGGTGTGGATCGGCAGCGCCGACATGATGCACCGCAACCTCGACCGGCGCATCGAGGCGCTGGTGCGGGTCACCGACCCCGGCCACCGGGCCGCCCTCAACCGGCTGCTGGAGACCGGCATGGCGGACACCACCGCCTCCTGGCACCTCGGCCCGGACGGCGAGTGGACGCGCCACGCGACCGACGCCGAGGGACGGCCCCTGAGGAACGTCCAGGAAATGCTCATCGACGCCCGGAGGCGCCGACGTGGTCCAGCCACATGACCTGCCCCTCGGTACGGCGGACGGGGGAGAGGAGCCGTATCCGGAGGAGTCCCCGGAGGCCCGCGAGGGTCCCTGCGGGCTCCATCCGGATCTGGGGGAGGCCACGGCGGGCGAGGTGCTGGCCGAGTACCTCCACCGGCAGGCCACCGGTTTCCTGCGCAGCCTGCGGCTGCACGAGGAGAGCGCGGGCAGTGCCGAGTCGGCGGCCGTCGCGGCCGAGGCCGTGCGGACGATGCGCCGCTGCGCCCGCCGCGTCGGCGCGGCACTGCGGGTCTACCGGCCGCTGACCGACACCGTCCGGGCCGACCAGCTCGGCTCCGAGCTGGCCTGGCTGTCGGGCGTGCTGGGGCGGGAGCGGGCGTACGAGACGCGGCTGGACCGGCTGCTGGGGGCGCTGCACCGGCTGTCGTCGGTGCCCGCGGGGGTCGCGGGCACCGACGGTTCCGCGGACGGTTCGACGGACGGCGGGGCGTCCGGCCGGCCCGGCCCGACCGTTCAGCGGGGCGCCGTCCCGCCCGGCGGCGGCCTGGGGATCGGCGCCGCCCGCGCCGGGGCGCTGCTGGAGCGGCAGCTCACTCTCGCCCGGACCCGCGCCCACTCCGCCGCCCTCCGGACGCTCGGCTCGGCCCGCTTCCACGCCGTGGCCGACGCGGTCGCCGTCCTGGCCTCCGAGGCGCCGCTGGCGGGCGAGACCGCCTCCCGCCCGGCCGTACACGTGCTGCCGCCGCTGGCCGAACTGGCCCACCGGCGGGCGGCGGAGGCGGTGGAGGCGCTGCCGCTGACCAGGGCCCGCCAGTCGTACAACGGCGAGGCGTTCGCCCACACCCTCGTCGTGGACGGGGAGCTGGACGCCGCCTGGAACCAGGTGCGGCTGCTGGTGCGGCTGCGCCGTTACGCCCACGAGGTGCTGGGCGCCGACGATCCGGCGCTGACCGCCGCGAGCCGGGCGCTGGACCGGCACCGGGACGCCGCCGAGGCGGCCTCGGCGGCTGCCGCCGCCGCCCGCACCCCGCGTATCGCCCCCGCCACCGCCTACGCGCTCGGGGTGCTCCACGCCGACCAGCGGCACGAGGTGGAGGCGGCGAGGTTCAGCTTCGGGCGGCTGTGGCGCCCGGCGGCCTCCGCCCAGCAGACCCGGCCGCCCGGACCGGACCGGCCGGCGCAGGAGCAGGCGCAGGGGGCGGAGGCGGCCCCGGTGGCCTTCGGAGCGGAGTGGGGCCGCTGATGGGCGGCTCGGGCTCCGGCCGCGCACCCGGATCCGGACCCGGTCCCCGCTCCGGTCCCGGCTCCCGTACGGTCCGCGCCGCGGGCTGCGTGCTGTGGCGCCGTACGCGCTCCGGCGCGGGGGCGGGCGAAGGGGCGTTCGCCGGGAGCGCGGGCATCGAGATCGCGCTCGTCCACCGCCCCAAGTGGGACGACTGGTCGCACCCCAAGGGCAAGCTCAAGCCGGGCGAGGCGGCCCTGCCCGCGGCGGTGCGCGAGGTGCGCGAGGAGACCGGCATGTCCTGCACCCCGGGCGCGGTGCTGCCCACCATGCGCTACGAGACCGGCGGCCGGACCAAGGAGGTCCGCTACTGGGCCGCCGAGGCGACCGGCGGGGCCTTCACGCCCGGCGACGAGGTGGACCGGCTGCTGTGGCTGGCCCCTCGGGAGGCCCGGCGGCAGCTCACCCGGGAGCAGGACCGGCTGCTCGTCGACGCCCTGCTGGCGGCCCTCCACCTCGGCTGAGGAGCGGTCCGGTCTTCCTGAGCATTCCTGAAGCACCTACCCTGACCTGCCTTTTCAATAAACTTGAGTCGGCACTTGTCAATTTTCCTCCCTGGAGTTATATAGGAAGTGAAGGGCATCGCAGGATGGAGTGCCAGGGAAGGAGATGACCCGTGATGCTGATGCGCACCGACCCGTTCCGCGAGCTCGACCGCCTCACCGAGCAGCTCCTGGGCACCACGGCCCGCCCGGTCGGAATGCCGATGGACGCCTACCGCTCCGGTGACGACGTGGTGGTCCACTTCGACCTCCCCGGCGTCGACCCGGAGAGCATCGACCTCGACGTCGAGCGCAACGTCCTGACCGTCCACGCCGAGCGCCGGTGGCTCGGGCCGGAGGACGCCGAGCGGATCGCCGCCGAGCGGCCCACCGGCAAGTTCAGCCGGCAGCTCTTCCTCGGCGACACCCTCGACACCGACCGGATCGACGCCTCGTACGACGCCGGTGTCCTGACGCTGCGCATCCCGGTGGCCGAGCAGGCCAAGCCGCGCAAGATCCAGATCAGCGGCGGCTCCGGCAAGAAGGAGCTGACGAGCTGACCCGGGGGCTCCGTGCCCTCACGTCCCCTTCCTGCCGCCGCCCGGCGCCAGGGCCTCCCACCGCACGGTGACCTCGCCCTGGCGCCAGCGGCGCGGCCCGTCCACGACCGGCCAGCCGGCGGCGACCTCCTTCACCGAACGCATCCAGCGCTGCCGCGCGCCCAGCGCGGCGTACGGGGAGGCCGCCGCCCAGGCCCGGTCCATGTCGAGCAGGAAGGCGTGCACCGGCTCACCCGGCACATTGCGGTGGATGAGCGCCTTGGGCAGCCGTTCGGCCAGGTCGGAGGGGGCGCCCAGGGAGCCGAGCCGGGCCGCGAACGTCACCGTGCGCGGCCCCTCCGGGCCGATCGCCACCCACACGTGCCGCCGTCCGATCTCGTCGCACGTCCCCTCCACCAGCAGCCCGCCGGGCGCCAGACGGGCGCGCAGCCGGTCCCAGACGGGGACGACCTCCCGCTCGTCGTACTGGCGCAGCACGTTCGCGGCCCGGATCAGCATGGGCCGCCGCCCGCCCGGCAGCGGCACCTCGAAACCGCCGCGGGCGAAGACCAGGCCGGGACGCTCGTAGGGGCGGGCCGCCTCGACCCGCGCCGGATCGATCTCGATGCCGACGACGCTCACGTCCGGGCACGCCGCCCGCAGCCGCTCCAGCAGCTCGACGGCCGTCCACGGCGCGGCGCCGTACCCCAGGTCCACGGCGACGGGGCCGTACGGATCAGCGGTGCGGCGCAGCGCGGACCCGTGGACGGCGGCGATCCAGCGGTCCATGCGCCGCAGCCGGTTCGGATTCGTCGTTCCCCGCGTGACGGTCCCCACGGGCCGCTCCGCCCCACGCCTGCCCATGCCGGCAACCCTACGGTCTCCCGCCGCGGCCCCGTCCGCCCGCTCCCGGCCGTCCCCGCCCCGTCCGTCCGCGCGGGTGACCACCGGTGCCCGCGCCGCGCCTGCGCGTCAAGGTTTGGCAAAGCGGACGGGCGGGGGAAGGGAACGGCCCCGGCCGGTGTTGACGCGTTGACGCCCCCGGAGAGCGGACCGCCGCTCGGCGTCCCGTCCCCGAGGAGGCAGCGCAGGTGAGCCCGCACCACACCAGGCTCGGTCGGCGACTGCACCGGTTCACGCGACGGCCCCGCCGCGTGGCCATGCTCAGCGTCCACACCTCGCCACTGCACCAGCCCGGCACCGGCGACGCCGGCGGCATGAACGTCTACATCGTCGAGCTGGCCAGGCAGCTCGCCGCCCAGGGCACCGAGGTCGAGGTCTTCACCCGCGCCACCACCGGCGGGCTCCCGCCCGCCGTCGAACTCGCCCCCGGCGTACTGGTGCGGCACGTGGACGCCGGCCCCTACGAGGGGCTCGCCAAGGAGGACCTGCCCGCCCAGCTGTGCGCCTTCACCCACGGCGTGATGCGCGCCTGGGCCCGCCACCGGCCCGGCCACTACGACCTGGTCCACTCCCACTACTGGCTCTCCGGCCACGTCGGCTGGCTCGCCGCCGAGCGATGGGGCGTCCCCCTGGTGCACGCCATGCACACCATGGCCAAGGTCAAGAACGCCGCCCTCGCCGAGGGCGACACCCCCGAGCCGGCCGCCCGTGTCATCGGCGAGACGCAGATCGTGCGGGCCGCCGACCGGCTCATCGCCAACACCGCCGAGGAGGCGGGCGAGCTCGTCCACCACTACGGCGCCGACCCCGCCCGCACGGCCGTCGTCCACCCCGGCGTCAACCTCGACCGCTTCCGCCCCGCCGACGGCCGCGCCGCCGCCCGCGCCCGCCTGGGCCTGCCGCAGGACGCCTTCATCCCCCTGTTCGCCGGGCGGATACAGCCGCTCAAGGCCCCCGACGTCCTGCTGCGCGCCACCCGCCTGCTGCTGGACGAGGAGCCCTCGCTGCGCGAACGCATCGTCGTCCCCGTCGTCGGCGGACCCAGCGGCAGCGGGCTGGCCAAGCCCGAGCAGCTCCAGAAGCTCGCCGCCCGCCTCGGCATCACCGACGTGGTGCGCTTCCACCCGCCGGTCGGCCAGGAACTCCTGGCCGACTGGTACCGAGCGGCGAGCGTGCTGGTGATGCCCTCCCACAGCGAGTCCTTCGGCCTGGTCGCCGTCGAGGCGCAGGCCTGCGGCACCCCCGTCGTCGCCGCGTCCGTCGGCGGGCTGCCGGTGGCGGTCCGCGACGGGGTCAGCGGCCTCCTCGTCGACGGCCACGAACCGGCCGGCTACGCGCGGGCGCTGCGGCGGCTGATCGACGACCGGGAGCTGGCGGCCCGCATGGGCGAGGCCGCGGCCCGCCACGCGAGCGGATTCGGCTGGGACACCGCCGCCGCCGCCACCGCCGAGGTGTACGCCGAGGCGATGGCCGGACGCCGCCGTCGCCTACGATCGGCGCATGGGTGACAAGCGCGACGACAACGGCGGTGACGCGACCGCGAAGGCCAGGGCCGCGATCGAGCGGGCGCTGCGGGAAGCCGAGCTGAAGTGGGAGAGCCCGTCCGACGGCAACTACGTCGTCACACTGCCGGGCACCCGCAAGCTCTCCACGACCTGCTCCCTGATCGCCGGCAGGCACTCCCTGTCCGTCAACGCCTTCGTCGTCCGCCGCCCGGACGAGAACCACGCCGAGGTCCACCGCTGGCTGCTGGAGCGCAACACCCGCCTGTACGGCCTGGGTTACGCCATCGACAGCCTCGGCGACGTCTACCTCGTGGGGAAGCTGCCGCTGTCGGCCGTCACCCCCGAGGAGGTGGACCGGCTGCTCGGCGTGGTCGTGGAGAACGCCGACGGGGCGTTCAACACCCTGCTGGAGATGGGCTTCGCCACCTCCATCCGCAAGGAGTACGCCTGGCGGACCTCCCGCGGCGAGTCCACGCGCAACCTGGAGGCGTTCGCGCACCTGCTGCGCGACGAGTGAGCGGACGGGCGGCGGACGGGACGACCGGCGGGCACGGCGCGGGACCGCGCGGCGGAACCGGACCGTAGGACCGCACGGCGGAATCACACCGCGGAATCGCGCCGCGGACCGTACCGCGGGAACGGGACGCCCCGGCGCCCATGTGGCGGAAGCCCATGCGCCGGGGCGTTCCTGTGTACGGCGCGGACATTGCCGGTGCACACGGGTGAGGCGACGCTGCCAGGCATCACCACCGTGAGCCGGCCACCCGCCGGTGGCCCGTACAGACCCGCCGAGGAGCCCTCCCGCCATGCGCAGACCCGCCATCACCTCCCTCGCCGCGGCAGCCGTGGCAGCCGCACTCGCCACCTCCTGCTCCAGCCCCGGCGCCACCGCCTCCGGCGGCGGGGGGGCCGAGGAGGTCGAGGTCGCCCTGATCACCTCCACCAGCGGCCCGCTGGCCTCCTACGGCGAGCAGTACCTGAGGGGCTTCGAGGCCGGACTCGACCACGCCACCGGCGGCACCGGGAAGATCGACGGCGTCGAGATCAAGGTGAGCAGGTACGACGACGGCGGCGACCCCGCCAAGGGCGTCTCGCTGGCCAAGAAGAGCGCCGGCCAGGGCGTGCGGATCATCGCCGGCACGGCCGCCTCCGGTGTGGCCACCCAGATCGCGCCGGTCGCCGCCCAGAACAAGGTCCTCTACATCTCCGGCCCCGCCGCCACCGACGCCCTCACCGGCGCGAACAAGTACACCTTCCGCTCCGGGCGCCAGACCTTCCAGGACGTGGCCACCGCCCAGCGGATCCTGGAGGCCCAGGAGGACGGCAAGGCGGGTGAGGACGGCAAGGGGAGGAAGGTCGTCGTCCTCGCCCAGGACAACGCCTTCGGCCAGGCCAACGTCGCCGCCGTGGAGAGTGTGCTCGGCACCGGCGGCACCACCGTGGACTCCGTCCTCGCCCCGCCCAGCGCCACCGACCTCACCCCGACCGCGACCAAGGTCAAGGCCGCCGAGCCCGACATGGTCTTCGTCGCCTGGGCCGGCGACACCGCCCAGTCGATGTGGACCACCCTCGACCAGCAGGGCGTGCTCGACGCCGCCACCGTCGTCACCGGACTCGACAGCCGCGCCAGCTACCCCGTCTTCGGCAGGGCCCGCGACAAGGTCACCCTCCTGGCCCACTACGTCCCCGAGGCCACCGACAGCCCCGAGGCGAAGGCCGTCGGGGAGTACTTCGGGAAGAAGGGCTGGAAGACCGACCTGTTCACGCCCGACGGCTTCAACGCCGCCCAGATGATCGCCCACGCCGTCCGGGAGGCCGGAGCCGACGGCGACGCGGACGCCATGGTCGAGGCACTGGAAGGCCACACCTTCTCCGGCGTCAAGGGCGAGAACACCGTCCGCGCGGGCGACCACGCGCTGCTCCAGCCCATGTTCCAGGCGGAGTTCGACGGTGACGCGCCGAAGGTCGTCCAGACCCTCGACGCCCGGGAAGTCGCCCCCGCCGAGAAGAAGATCGGCTGACGGCTGTGTCACCTGTCCTCGAACTGAGCGGGCTGAGCTGGTCCGTCGGTGCGGCGACCATCGTCGACGGGATCGAACTTGCCGTGGAGGAAGGCGAGTTCGTCGCCGTCATCGGACCCAACGGCGCCGGCAAGACCTCCCTGTTCAACCTCGTCTCCGGCATCACCCGCCCCACCGGCGGCACCGTCCGCCTGGACGGCGCCGACATCACCGGCCTGCCGCCCCACCGCCGCGCCCGCCGCGGACTGGGCCGCACCTTCCAGTCCTCCTCCGTCTTCCCGACCATGACCGTCGCCGGGCACGTCGCGCTGGCCGCCCGCGCGGCCGGCGCGAAGCGGGTCGCGGAGGACGGGGAGGGCGTGCGGGCCGTACTGGAGCGCGTGCGGCTGGCCCGGCGCGCCGGCGACCTCGCCGGGGGGCTGTCCCACGGCGACAAGCGCAAGCTGGAGCTCGCCGTGCTGCTCGCCCCCACCCTCGCGCAAGGGGGCCCCGGCCCCTCCCCGGGCGGCCCCCGTCTGATGCTCCTGGACGAGCCCATGGCGGGCGTCGCCGCCGAGGAGGTCGGCGAGCTGACCGACGTCATCCGCACCCTCCACCGCACCGAGGGGCGCACCGTGCTGATGGTCGAGCACCACATGGACATCCTGCTCGGCCTCGCCGACCGGGTGGCCGTGATGCACCACGGCACCCTGCTGGCCACCGGCACACCCGACGCGGTGATGGCCGACCCGACCGTCCAGGAGGCGTACGTGGGGGAGGAACTGTGAGCACGAACCCCGAAGCGGATCCCGAAGCGAATCCCGGACCGGATCCCGGACCGTCCCCCGTCCTGTCCGTGCGCGGCCTGAGGGTGCGCATCGGCCAGTCCAGCATCCTCCAGGGCGTCGGCTTCGACGTCGCCCCCACCGGCACCACCGCCCTGCTGGGCCGCAACGGCGTCGGCAAGACCACCACCGTCCGCGCCGTACTGGGCCTGCTGCCCGAGGGGGGCGAGGTCACCGGCGGCACCGTCCGCCTGGACGGCGCGGACGTCACCGGGCACCGCACCCACACCGTGGTGCGGCGCGGCATCGGCTACGTGCCCGAGGACCGCGGGGTGTTCGGCTCCCTCACCGTCGCCGAGAACCTCGCCCTCGCCGAACGCGGCTCCGGCCCCCACCACTACGACCTGGTCCACGACCTCTTCCCCGAGCTGAAGGCCCGGCGCGGGCAGCGCGCCGGCACCCTCTCCGGCGGCCAGCAGCAGATGGTCGCCCTCGCCCGCGCCCTGCTCAACGACAACCGCCTGGTCATCGTCGACGAGCCGACCAAGGGGCTCGCGCCCCGCGTCGTCACCGAGGTCGCCGAGGTGCTCCAGCGCGCCGCCGAACGCGTCCCGGTGCTGCTCGTCGAGCAGAACCTGGCCGTCGTACGCCGGCTGGCGCGCGACGCCGTGGTGCTGGACGCGGGCCGCACCGTCCACACCGGCGACGCGGCCGCACTCCTGGCCGACCGCGAGCTCACCACGAGCCTGCTCGGCGTCGGCCGCCACGAGCGGCCCGGGCAGGCCGGAGGGCAACCCGGGGAACAGTCCGGGGAGCGATCCGAGGAGCAGTCCGGGGAGCAGTCCGGGGAACAGGGACAGCGCGAGCACGCGACCAAGGAGACGACCCCATGAGCACGCTGGTCCTGCTCACCCTCACCGGACTGGGCCTGGGCGCCCTGTACTTCCTCATCGCCTCCGGCCTCGCCCTGATCTTCGGCCTGATGGACGTCCTCAACTTCGCCCACGGCGCCTTCCTCACCGTCTCGGCGTACGCGGCCTGGCGCACCGCCGAGACCGTCGGCGGCACGGGCGGGCTGGCACTGGCCGCGCTGGTCGGCACCGCTACCGGCGCACTGCTGGCGATCGTCGTCGAACTCGTCCTCATCCGCCGCCTCTACGGGCGCCCCCGCGAGCAGATCCTGGTCACCGTCGGCCTCTCGCTGGCCATCCCCGCGCTCGTCCAGGCCGTCTGGGGCGCGGACTCCCGGCCCTTCCCCGTCCCCGACGCGCTGTCGGGCACCGTCTCGGTGCTGGGCGCGCAGGTGCCGGTCAGCCGCTTCGTGCTGATCGCGGTGGCCCTCGCGGTACTGGCGGCCGTCACCCTCTTCCTCTCCCGCACCCGCTACGGGCTGATCGTGCGGGCGGGCGTGGAGGACCGGGCGATGGTCACCGCCCTGGGCATCGACGTCACCCGCGCCTTCACCCTCGTCTTCGCCATCGGCGGCGCCCTCGCCGGGCTGGCGGGCGTCCTCGGCGGGCTCTACTTCGGCTCGCTCTCCCCCCACCAGGGCACCTCGCTGCTGGTGTTCGCCTTCGTCGTGGTGGTCATCGGCGGCATGGGCTCCATCCCCGGCGTGGCGCTCTCCGCGCTCGCCGTCGGCCTGGTGCAGCAGTACGCCAACTACTACGTCGACGGCTACGGCGACTTCGCCGTCGTCGTACTGCTCGCGGCCGTCGTCCTGGCCCGCCCCGCTCCCCGACTCGCAGGAGGAGTCGCATGACGACCTCCCCGGCCTCCCCGGCCGCCGCACCGTCCTCGTCCGGCGAGCGACCCGCGCCCGCCACCGGTGGGCCCACCGGACCCGCCGGACCCACCGGACCCGCCGGCCCCGCCGGATCCGCCGCCCGGCCCGCCCGCCGGTGGCGGGGCCTGCTCGCCCCGGCCGCCGTGCTGGCCGCCCTGGCCCTGCTGCCGTACTCCGCCCTGGAGATCCCGGTACTGCTCGACGGCCCGGTCAACTCGCCCGGATCGCTCCAACTGCTGGCCCTGTGCCTGGTGTTCGGCGGACTCGCCCTCGGCTACGACCTGATGTTCGGCCGTACCGGCCTGCTCTCCTTCGGCCACGCCCTCTACGTCGCCGGCGGCGCGTACGGCACCCAGCTCGCCATGACCGAACTGGGCCTGGGCCTCTTCCCCGCCATCGGGCTGGCCCTGGCCGGCGGCACCGCCGCCGCCGTGCTCCTGGGCGCCGTCTCGCTGCGCGGGCTGGCGCTGGGCGGCATCGGCTTCGCCATGGTCACCCTCGCCTTCGCCCAGGCCGGCTCGATCTGGGTGCAGCGCAACCCGGGCGGCCTGACCGGCGGCGAGGAGGGCCTGCCGCTGCACACCGACGGGGTGCCCGCCGCGCTGGTCGGCGTGGAGAACACCGCCAACGTCTACTGGCTGGCCCTGGCCTACCTCGCCCTGACGGCCGCCGTGGTGTGGACGGCCGTGGCCCGGCCGGTCGGCAGGGTCTGGCAGGGCATCCGCGACAACGAGCAGCGGGTCTCCGTCCTCGGCTACGACCCGTTCCGCCACAAGCTCGGCGTCTTCGTCCTGGCCTCCGCCCTCGGCGTGCTGGGCGGCGCACTGCACCTGCTGGTCACGGCGGGCGCCACCCCGCGCTCCAGCACCCCGGAGTTCACCCTCACCCTGCTGGTGATGGTCGTCCTGGGCGGCAGCGGCACCCGCTGGGGCCCGCTGATCGGCGGGGTGCTGTTCACCTTCCTCGACCAGCGGCTCGCGGTGCTGGCGAGTTCGGACCTGGTGCACGGGCTGCCGGGCGCCCTGCGCGCGCCGCTGTCGGAGCCGATGGTGATCCTCGGCACGCTGTTCGTGATCGCGGTGTACGCGGCGCCGGGCGGCATCGCGTCGATACGGCGCTCGCTGACCTGGCGGAAGGGAGAGGAGACCCGATGACGGACCCGACGACGACCGGACGGACCGGACGCACCGAACGAACCGGACGCACCGCCGAGGAGACGGCCGTCCCGGTGCGCGGAGGGGAACTGGCCGTCTCGCAGTGGCCCGGCGCCGGGGAGCCGGTGATCGCCCTGCACGGCATCACCGCCAACGGCCGCTCCTTCGCCCCCCTGGCCGCCGCCCTGGGCGAGGACATCCCGCTGTACGCCCCCGACCTGCGCGGCCGGGCGCGCAGCGCCGCGCTCCCGGGGCCGTACGGGCTCGCCGCCCACACCGAGGACGTCATCGCCCTCCTGGACCACCTGGGCCGGGAGAGGGCGGTGCTGGTGGGCCACTCCATGGGAGCCTTCGTCGCCGCGCTGACGGCGGCCCGCCACCCGGACCGGATCGCGGGCGTGGTGTTGGTGGACGGCGGCGTGGGCTTCCCCGCCCCCGCGGGAACGGACATCGACGAACTGCTGGAGGCCGTGATCGGCCCGGCGATGCGGCGGCTGTCGATGACCTTCCCCGACCGGGAGGCGTACCGCGCGTTCTTCCGCGAGCACCCCGCCCTGGGCCCGCACTGGAACGACGACGTCCAGGCCTACGTCGACCGCGATCTGGTGGGGCGGGCGCCGCGGCTGCGCAGCAGTTGCGTACTGGAGGCGGTACGGGCCGACGGGGCGGACGTCCTGGCCGACCCGGAGACCCTCGCGGCGGTGCGGACCGCCGCCTCGGCCGGGGTGCCCGTCACCCTGCTGTGGGCCGAGCGCGGCATGCTGGACGAGCCGCGGGGGCTGTACGACGAGGACCGCCTCGCCGCGGCCGGCCTCGGCCCGGGACCCGACTCCGGCGTGACCGCGCGGCGCGTGCCCGGGGCCAACCACTACTCCGTCCTGCTCGCCCCCGACGCGACGGCGGCCGTCCGCACGGCGCTGGAGGAGATCCGGGCGAGGACCGCACCCGGGGAGAACCGCGCCTGACCCGCCGCCAAACCGTTTGACGCGACGCCGTCCACCCGGTCCCCCTGATGCGATGGAGGATGCCGAGTCCACAACACCGTCGTCCCCGCCTCCCCGCTCCCCGCCGGGGAGGTGCGTGAGAGCCTCCGGACGCAACCTCCTGGCCGTCGCCCGCCTCCCGCGGCCCGCCGGCCCGTAACGGCCGTCCCCGGAGCACGCGCGTCACGAACACCCGCTCCCGCCCCTCCACCGAATCGACGCGGACCGTCAACCGGCGGCCCCGTGCGCCCCATCGGGCCCGTGTCTCGCCAGTCGGCCGCCCCCGGTCCGCCCGCCGGACGTCGATTAGGCTCGGGCCCATGGCCGACGCACCGTACAAGCTGATCCTCCTCCGCCACGGCGAGAGCGAGTGGAACGCGAAAAACCTGTTCACCGGCTGGGTGGACGTCAATCTGACCGAGAAGGGCGAGAAGGAGGCGGCCCGCGGCGGTGAGCTGCTCAAGGACGCCGGCCTGCTCCCCGACGTCGTGCACACCTCCGTCCAGAAGCGCGCCATCCGTACCGCGCAGCTCGCCCTGGAGGCCGCCGACCGCCTCTGGGTCCCCGTCCGCCGCTCCTGGCGCCTCAACGAGCGGCACTACGGCGCGCTCCAGGGCAAGAACAAGGCGCAGATCCGCGACGAGTTCGGCGAAGAGCAGTTCATGCGGTGGCGCCGCTCCTACGACGTCCCGCCGCCGGTCCTGGAGGACGGCGCCGAGTGGTCGCAGAGCGACGACCCGCGCTACGCGATGATCCCCAGCGAGCTGCGTCCGCGCACCGAGTGCCTCAAGGACGTGGTGATCCGGATGATGCCGTACTGGTACGACTCGATCGTCCCGGACCTGCTCACCGGCCGCACCGTCCTGGTCGCCGCGCACGGCAACAGCCTCCGCGCGCTGGTCAAGCACCTCGACGGCATCTCCGACGACGACATCGCGGGCCTGAACATCCCCACCGGCATCCCGCTCTCCTACGACCTGGACGCCGACTTCCACCCGGTCAACCCGGGCGGCACCTACCTCGACCCGGACGCGGCCAAGGCCGCCATCGAGGCCGTGAAGAACCAGGGCAAGAAGTAGCGGTCCGACCCCGCGACCGAGCCCCTGCCGGCGACTCCGCCGCCGGCAGGGGCTCGTCGCCGTTCCGCGCAGCGGTTCCCGTCCGAAGCCGCCGCACCGCCCTCACCCCCGCCGTCCTGGCGACATCCGCCCGGAAAGCGCAGGAAAGCCGCGACCATCGCCGTATGGCAGAAGGGCGGCTCCCGGAGGGGTGGACGCTCCAGCGGATCCGGGACGTCTCCGGGGGCCGGGAGGCGGTCGCGCTCCACACCGCTCGGAGCGTGACGTGGCGCGGCTCCGCGGGGGCCGGTGCCGACGAGGAGGTGCGGCCCGGCATCGTGCTGGGATTCCACGGCCTGTGCCTGGTGGGACCCGTCGATGACGAGGACTGGTACACGGGTTGCCTGAACGACGACGGCAGTGTCGACTGCCGGAGCGTCTACGGAGACCTCTTCGAGGCCCTGCGAGGGCCGTAGCCCGTGGTACCGGGGGCCGGGCGGTACCCGGAACCGCACAACGCACCGATGCCACGCGGTGATCCTCCACCGTGCGGCATCGATCGGCCCGTCACATGGGTGAACCTACGGGGCGGGCTCCCTGCGCCGGCATTGTCCGGATCAGGTTGTGGAGGTCGCCTTCCGGTGTCGCCACCTTCCGGCCTCTCAGCCCGACCGTCGACGTCGGCCTCAGCGGAAGCCGGAGCTTTCCGCCCAAGTCGGCTACTCCGGTCGAACTCCCTCGCTCGTCCCGTAGGTCCAATTCCACGGTAACTCTCCCGTGATGAATCGGAAGGGGTGGAACGCGGTTTTTTTCGCCTTCTGTCCGTTCGTCGGGGTCGAGGCCGTGGCGGGGCCCGGGCGCGGGGCGGGCTAGAGCCCTTCGCCGGCGCGCCGTCCCGCCGCCCTCCGGGCGGGGGTCCGGGGGATCGGACTCGTTTGCGTATCGGTCCGCTCAACAGGGTGGTCGAGGTGTGGACCGAGCGTTACTTTTCAGCCACCCTGCGGTGGCTTCCAAGGGAGTGCCGCGCTCCGGCTTCCGAATCGGTTCCCGGCGTGGTTCCCGGCGAACGCCGACGCGGGAGCAGTACCGGTTAAGTAAGGGGTGGCACGGATGCGGAGAAGACGGTTCCTGGGCTTGGCTTCGGGGGTGGCCGGATCTGTCGCATTGACGGCGACCGGGTGCGGCGGCGGAGGCGGGGCGTCCCGCACCGGTGACGTCACCCTGACGATGGTCGCGTCGGATCACGGGGACCTGGAGGGCAACGACCTCACCCAGGACTACTGGGACGGGGTGGTCGCCTCGTTCGAGAAGAAGAACCCCGGCATCAAGGTGAACGTCTCCGTCCACGCCTCGGGGAAGGCCGAGCAGAAGGTCGCGGAGATGATCGGGAACGGGCAGGCCCCCGACCTGGCGCAGATCGACTCCTTCGCCGACCACGCGGCCGCAGGGCGGCTCTACCGGGCCGACGACGTCCTGTCCATCCCCGTCCAGGCCGACTTCGTCCCCGCGCTCAGCACGGCGGGCGAGCTGCGCCGCGTGCGGTACGCGATGCCCTTCACCGCCGACATCCAGCTCCTCTTCTACAACCGCGGCCTCTTCGCCGAGGCCGGCCTGGACCCGGAGAAGCCGCCGAGGAGCTGGGAGGAGCTGAAGCAGGCCGCCGTCGCGCTCAAGGCGATCGGCGTGGACGTGCCCTACGGACTGCCGCTCGGCAGCGAGGAGGCGCCCACCGAGGCCATGACCTGGATGCTGGGCAACGGCGGCGGCTACACCGGCGACGGCGGTATGTACGCCATCAACGACCCCGCCAACATCCAGGCCATGGGGTGGCTCCGCGACGAACTCGTCGACCAGGGCCTGACCACGTCCAACCCCGCCGTCACCAACCGCCAGGGGCTGTTCAACCTGTTCACGGACGGGCACGTCGGGATGCTCAACGGAGACCTGTCGCTGACGCGGCAGGCCGACCGCAAGAAGACCGACTACGGGACGGCCCCGCTGCCCGGCCGCGACGGGCTCTCGGACACCACCACCGGGTCGGCGGGCTGGATGCTCGCCTTCCGCCGGGAGGGCAACCAGGAGGCGGTCGCCGCCTTCCTCGACCACGTCTACGACGTGGAGAACCAGTTCGCCTTCGCCGACCGCTACCACACCCTGCCGGTCACGGTGTCCGCCTCGGAGCAGATGCGCGGCGACAAGCGGCACAAGCGGATGCGGCCCTTCCTGGACCGGCTCGGAGCCGCGGAGTTCTTCCCGTCCAACAAGGTCTCCTGGGCGAAGGTCAGCCGGGAGATCGGCCTGTACGTCGGCCAGTCGGTACTGGCCGACGGCGATCCGGCCGCCGTGCTCGGGACCCTCCAGCGCACGGCGGAGAAGGAGGAGGACGCGGCCAGGGAGCTGTGACGGCCGCTCCGCGCGGTGGGGCGACGGTACGGCCCGCGGGGCCCGTACTGCGACGGAGGTGGGCGGGGAGCACGCCGGTAGGTACGCGACGGGGCCCGGCCGGTGGTCCGGCCGGGCCCCGTTCCGGCGTGTGGCGCCGGTGCGGGTGTGCGCGCCGGCAGGCGTTCCGACGGTCAGCAGTTCCCGCCGCACTGGCAGGAGCCGCCGGACTGGCAGCCGCACGAGCACCCCGATCCGCAGCCGCAGGCCCCCGGTACGGGCAGCGAGGGCCTCTCGCCGGAGCGCTCGGCCGTGGTGGGTGGAGTCGGGAAGTCCGCCATGAGTGCCTCCTCCGCGTCTCGCCGGCTGTCACCGGCTCGTCTCGCCACCCATTGACGACCCGCACCGCCGAGCGCGTCAACGGCGCGCGGGGGCACGTACCGCGTGCTCACGGGCCCGGGGCGCATCGGCCCGGGCGGCAGGCGCTCCGCGCCCTTCGCGCGCCCCGGGCCCTGTGCCGCGCCCCCCGGACCCCGCCCCGGGGCCCGCCGTCCGCGGTCACGCGTCCCCGGCCGGAGCCTCCTCGGTGGTGGCCGCGGCGGTCGCGGCGGCGGCCGGGTCGACCTCGTCCGCGTAGTCGCCGGTGACCAGGTAGACGACGCGGCGCGCGACCGAGACCGCGTGGTCGGCGAAGCGCTCGTAGTAGCGGCCCAGCAGGGTGACGTCCACGGCCGTCTCGATGCCGTGCTTCCAGCGGTCGTCCATCAGGTGCTGGAAGAGGGTGCGGTGCAGGAGGTCCATCGCGTCGTCGTCCTGCTCCAGCTGGAGCGCCAGGTCGACGTCCTTGGTGATCAGGATCTCGCCCGTCTTCGCCATCAGGCGCTGCGCGAGCTGGCCCATCTCCAGGATGGTCGCGTGCAGGTCGCGCGGCACCGCCGACTCGGGGTAGCGCAGCCGGGCCACCTTGGCGACGTGCTGGGCCAGGTCGCCGGAGCGCTCCAGGTCGGCGCTCATCCGCAGCGAGGTGACGACGATCCGCAGGTCGGTGGCGACCGGCTGCTGCCGGGCCAGCAGGTTTATGGCCTTGGTCTCCAGGTCCCGCTGGAGGGTGTCCACCTTCTCGTCCGCTGCGATCACGCTCTCGGCGAGATTGAGGTCCGCGTCCAGCATCGCCGTGGTGGCGCGGCCGATCGCGGAGCCGACGAGCCGGGCCATCTCGACCAGGCTGTCGCCGATCGAGTCCAGCTCCTCGTGGTACGCGTCCCGCATGACTTTCCTTCCCCTCGCATGACGTGACCGTGGGGCCCGGGCCTTCCGCGAAGAGCGCGCGGGTCCCCGTTCTCCCCTACGCTCCCACGTTCTGTCCGAAACACGTCCGGTTCCGCCCGACCAAGTGAACCGGCACCGACACCGACGTGAACTCTCGGAGACGTCTGTTCGAGCAGGTGCCCGAACGGCTGGGGCGGTCTTCCGGAGCCCGCATAACCTGGACGCATGGACGTGAACGCGGCGGTCGCCGCAGCGGCAGCGATCGCCGGGGTGTGCACCGGCGTGTTCGCGATGCTCGCGTTCCGCTGGAGCGAACGCGAGCAGACCCGTCCCACGCGCAGCTCGCTGCACACCGAGGCGGTGCTGCCGCCCGGAGTGGACACCGTGCTGTCCGTGCTGCGCTCCTCCGCCGTGGTGCTCGACGAGGCCGACGCCGTCGTCAAGGCCAGCTCGGCCGCGTACGCCCTCGGGCTGGTGCGCGGCGGGAGGCTCACGGTGGAGCCGATGCTCAAGATGGCCCGCGACACCCGACGCGACGGTGAGATCCGCCAGGTCGAGCTGGACCTGCCGCGCCGCGGGACGGGCCGGGGCGAGGCACTGGCGGTCTCCGCGAGAGTGGCGCCCCTGGGCTCCCGGCTGGTGCTGCTGCTGGTCGAGGACCTGACCGAGGCCCGCCGCATAGAGGCGGTGCGGCGCGACTTCGTGGCGAACGTCAGCCACGAGCTGAAGACCCCGGTCGGCGCGCTGTCGCTGCTGTCGGAGGCCGTGATGGACGCCTCCGACGACCCGGAGGCGGTGGAGCGCTTCGCCGGGCGCATGCAGACCGAGGCGACCCGTCTGACCAACCTCGTCCAGGAGCTGATCGACCTCTCCCGGGTGCAGAACGACAACCCGCTGGAGGACTCCGAACCGGTCCGGGTGGACGAGCTGGTGGCCGAGGCCATCGACCGCTGCCGCCAGGCGGCGGGCGCCAAGCAGATCACCATGGCCACCGGCGGCACCGCCGACCTGCACGTGTGGGGCAACCGCGGCCAGCTCGCGGCGGCGCTGGGCAACCTGGTGGAGAACGCCGTGAACTACTCCCCGGCCCGCACCCGGGTGGGCATCGCCGGACGCCGGGTCGCCGCCCCGGGCGGGGACATGATCGAGATCGCGGTGACCGACCAGGGCATCGGCATCTCGGACAAGGACAAGGACCGGATCTTCGAGCGGTTCTACCGCGTCGACCCGGCCCGCTCCCGGGCCACCGGAGGCACCGGCCTGGGGCTGGCCATCGTCAAGCACGTGGCCGCCTCGCACGGCGGGGAGGTCACGGTGTGGAGCGCGGAGGGCCAGGGCTCCACCTTCACCCTGCGCCTGCCGGAGGCCGCCAGCGCGCGCGAGCGCGCCGAAGCCCGGAGGCTGGAGAGGGAGCGGGCCGGCGGCGCGCTGCGCGAGCCGGCGGAATTCGACGACGGCGACCCCGACGACGGCGACGACGTGCACGGAGTCGGTCCCGGCCCGGACCACCCCGCCGCCGTCGGCGACCTGACCGGTTCCGCCGCCGACGCCGGCCCGACCGGCGCCGGCACCCCCGACGACCCCCCGTACGGCGGCCCGTACGGCGTGGGCGACGGCCCCGTGCCCCCGTACGGAGCCTCCCACCGGAACCCCACCACGCCCCGCGGTCTTCCCCGCGGGACCCACCGACCCCCCCACGACTCCACCGATCACCACCCTGATCCCGCCCCGGAGGTCCTCCCGTGACCCGAGTGCTCGTCGTCGAGGACGAGGAATCGTTCAGCGACGCACTGTCGTACATGCTGCGCAAAGAAGGTTTCGAGGTGGCCATCGCGGCCACCGGCCCGGACGGGCTGGAGGAATTCGAGCGCAACGGCGCCGATCTGGTGCTGCTCGACCTGATGCTGCCGGGACTGCCCGGCACCGAGGTGTGCCGCCAGCTCCGCGGCCGCTCGAACGTGCCGGTCATCATGGTGACCGCCAAGGACAGTGAGATCGACAAGGTCGTCGGCCTGGAGATAGGGGCCGACGACTACGTGACCAAGCCCTTCTCCTCCCGCGAGCTGGTGGCCCGGATCCGGGCCGTGCTGCGGCGGCGCGGCGAGCCGGAGGAGGCCGCCCCGCAGGCGCTGGAGGCCGGGCCGGTGCGGATGGACGTGGACCGGCACGTGGTGACGGTCTCCGGCGCCAAGGTCGACCTGCCGCTGAAGGAGTTCGACCTGCTGGAGATGCTGCTGCGCAACGCCGGGCGCGTGCTGACCCGCATGCAGCTCATCGACCGGGTCTGGGGCGCGGACTACGTCGGCGACACCAAGACGCTGGACGTGCACGTCAAGCGGCTGCGCGCCAAGATCGAACCGGACCCGAGCGCGCCCCGCTACCTGGTGACGGTGCGGGGGCTGGGCTACAAGTTCGAGCCGTGACGGGTCCGTCACGGGCCGGTGAAGGGGCCCGTGACCGGCTCACCAGGGGACCCCGCGGGTCCCGCCGCGCCCGGGATCCGGCGCGGCGGCGGCCGACGCGGTGCGACGCGGGTGGGGGCCGCTCCCCGATCAGGAGCGGCCCCCACCCGCGTCCGTGCCCCGGGCGGCCTTCGCGCGCCGGCCGGGGCGGGGCCGGACGGGGGTCACCGTCCCCCGTTGTCCTCGGTGCCGCCGTCCTCCTGGGAGTTGCCGATCTCGCCCTGGGTGTCGTCGTCGCCGCTGTCGTTGGCGCCCTCGTCCTGGCCGTCCGGGTCGTCCTCCTCGGGGGCGCCCGGGGTCTGGGTCGGGGAGGCGTCCGGGTCGGGCAGGCCGGACTCGGTCGGCGCCGGGGCGCCGCTGGGGCCGAAGTCCTTCCAGGTGCCCGCGGCCGGGACCACGGTGGCGCGCAGCTCCACCCGGCCGGTCGAGCTGAGCTCGAAGACCAGCGGCTGGGCGTTGCCGGTCTTGATGCCGGCCTGCTCGGGATCGTTGATGATCGCGGAGGCGTTGCCCTCGCCGCCGAGCGCCAGGGAGCCGCCCGCGGGAACGGTCAGCTCCTGCTCGCCCTCGGCCGGGCTCAGCTCCACGCGCTGCCCGTCCACCGTGATGGACTCCAGCGTCTGGTCCTCGGTGCCGCCGTTGAAGATGCGCGCCGAGACGGAGGCGGGGCCGGAGCCCTCCTCGGAGGTGACGACGTTGACGTTCTGGACCTTGATGTCCTCGACTTCGGCCGAGGCGTTGTCGGGGTTGATGTTCAGGCTCTGCGCGTCCGGCCCGGCCCCGCAGGCGGTCAGGGACGCGATCGAGAGCGCGAGAGAGCTGGCGGCGAGGGCGCCGCGTCGAAGGCTGCTGCTCACGGCGGCGGCAACTCCTTGCGGGATGGATGGGTCTGTCGGCGGGCTCAGAGTACCGACCCCGCGAAACGCCCCCGCACCCGACCCGCCCCACAGCCCTCCGGGTTCCGCATCCGGCGCGGGCGCGAGGGGATCCCGGGCGGAGCGCGGGGAGGCGGGGGAGGTTTCCGCGCGAGGCCGGGGAGACGGGCGGGAGCCGGCGGGGCGCGTTCCGCGGAATATCGACTGCACGTCCGTACGAACGATTACGAGCATTCCGGGGAAGTGGCGGTGAAGGAGGCGGGGAAGTTCGCCGGAAAACACCGCCCGGGGCCGTTCGCCCGTGCGCTGATCAATTCGCTTCCGGCCGTTCGACCGGATCAACGATACCGACAAAACGGACGTACAGGTGTTTCGGTCAAGCTCTGCGGAGCGCTTCCGCGTGCGATTCCCGCCCCGCGCAGACCCCCTCCGACCTGCGGATTCCTGCCCTCCGGGGGGCCGCGCAGCACGATCCGGGCGTTGTTGTCAAGCCCCGAGATATGCCCTGACCTGCGAAAACGCCATTCAGAAGAGGGCGTTCCCGTGTTACCCTGGATAGCCACGGAAGGGGTACCTGTCACATGACGTTCAAGGTTGGCGACACCGTGGTCTATCCCCATCACGGGGCCGCGCTGATCGAGGCTATCGAAACTCGCCAGATCAAAGGCGTGGACAAGACCTACTTGGTTCTGAAGGTCGCCCAGGGCGACCTGGAGGTGCGCGTCCCGGCGGAAAACGCGGAGCTCGTCGGCGTGCGTGACGTGGTCGGCCAGGACGGCCTCGACCGGGTCTTCGAGGTGCTCCGCGCGCCCTACGCCGAGGAGCCGACCAACTGGTCCCGCCGGTACAAGGCGAACCTGGAGAAGCTCGCCTCCGGCGATGTCATCAAGGTCGCCGAGGTCGTGCGCGACCTGTGGCGCCGGGAACGCGAGCGCGGACTCTCCGCCGGTGAGAAGCGGATGCTCGCCAAGGCGCGCCAGATCCTGGTGAGCGAGCTGGCTCTCGCGGAGAACACCAACGAGGACAAGGCCGAGACGCTGCTGGACGAGGTCCTGGCGTCCTGAACCGGACGTCCTGGCGTCCTGAACCGGACGGCACCCGCCCGGCCCGGCGGCTCCGGCGAGCCGGCGGTGACCGGTGCGGCGTACCGGACAAGGACCGCCGCCCGTGTCCGGCCCCTGTGTGTGACGGACGCCCGCCGTCCGCCACCATCCGTCAGCAAGACATGCGGGACGTGAAGGCGACACATGTCGCGGCTCCGGCGGCCACCGGCCGGCGGACGCGAGGAGTGCCGCGGCGCCCCGGTGGCGACATCAGTCGTCGCCGGGCGCTGCGGCATGCCGGGGGAGCGCACACGGGTGTCCGTCGGGTTCTCCGATGCGCGGGGCTGCCGGAATGCGGTTGTACGGGGGCCGTACGGGCCGCCCGCGATACCCGGTGCCGGGCTGCCCGGTGCCGGAAGCGCCGGGCCCGGGCGGCTGCTCGACCGGTCGTCACGGAAGGGTCCGGTCGGGGCCTCGCACCCGGCACGCTGATTGCCATACCCACCTCCGCCGAGGAAACAAACCTGAACGGGCGACCAATGCCAGACGAAACCAGGCACGCAGAAGCGATCGACGGCGCGCCGTCCCCCCGCACCGCGGCGGTCATCCCCGCCGCGGGCCGCGGCGTACGGCTCGGCAGAGGCGCCCCCAAGGCGCTGCGCCCGCTCGGCGGCACCCCGATGCTCGTCCACGCCGTCCGCGCGGTCGCCCGCGCCCGTACGGTCTCGCTCGTGGTCGTCGTGGCACCGCCCGACGGTGCCGCGGCCGTCCGCACGCTCCTGGACGAGCACCCCCTGCCCCAGTCCGCCGGCGACACCGGCGTGATGGTCGTCACCGGCGGAGGCACGCGCCAGGAGTCGGTCGCACGAGGGCTGGCGGCGCTGCCCGGCGACATCGACACCGTCCTCGTCCACGACGCCGCCCGCCCGCTGGTCCCGGTGGAGACGGTGGAGGCCGTGGCCGCCGCCGTACGGGCCGGAGCACCCGCCGTCGTCCCCGCGCTGCCCGTGGCCGACACCGTCAAGCAGATCGCGCCCGGCACGCCGGCCGGGGAGCCCGAGCCGGTCGTGGCCACCCCCGAACGGTCCCTGCTGCGCGCCGTGCAGACCCCCCAGGGCTTCGACCGGACCGTCCTGGCCAAGGCCCACGCGGACGCACCGCGCGAGGGCGAGGGCGCCACCGACGACGCCGGGCTGGTCGAGCGGCTGGGCGTGCCCGTGGTGCTGGTGCCGGGCCACGAGGAGGCCTTCAAGGTCACCCGCCCCCTGGACCTCGTGCTCGCCGAGGCCGTGCTCGCCCGCCGGAGGGTCACCGATGGCTTCTGAGCGCACCTCTTCCCCCGCCCTGCCGCTGGTCGGCATCGGCACGGACGTGCACGCCTTCGAGGAGGGCCGCGAACTGTGGTGCGCCGGCCTGCTGTGGGAGGGGGAGGCGTACGGCCTGGCCGGGCACTCCGACGGCGACGTCGCCGCGCACGCCGCCTGCGACGCCCTCTTCTCGGCGGCCGGACTCGGCGACCTGGGCGCCCACTTCGGCACCGGCCGCCCCGAGTGGTCCGGCGCCGCGGGCACCGTGCTGCTGGCCGAGGCCGCCCGGATCGTCCGTGCCGAGGGCTTCGAGATCGGCAATGTGGCGATCCAGGTGATCGGTGTGCGGCCCAAGATCGGCAAGCGCCGCGCGGAGGCGCAGAAGGCGCTCTCGGAGGCGGCCGGCGCGCCCGTGTCCGTCTCCGGCACCACCACCGACGGCCTGGGCCTGACCGGCCGCGCCGAGGGGCTGGCGGCCGTCGCCACGGCGCTGGTCGTGCGCCGCGCCTGACCCGGGCCCGCCCCGGAGCCCGCCCCGGAGCCCGGTCCGCGACCGGTCCGTGTCCGGCCCGCACCGCCCCCCTTGCGTTTCCGACTACCCTTGACCCGTGACTCTTCGCCTGTACGACACCAGCGCCCGGCAGATCCGTGACTTCACCCCGCTCGCACCGGGCCGCGTCTCGATCTACCTGTGCGGCGCGACCGTGCAGGCCGCCCCGCACATCGGTCACATCCGGTCGGGGCTGAACTTCGACATCATGCGCCGCTGGTTCACCCACCGCGGCTACGACGTGACGTTCGTCCGCAACGTCACGGACATCGACGACAAGATCATCGCCAAGTCCGCGGAGCAGGGCCGCCCCTGGTGGGCGATCGGTTACGCCAACGAGCGCGCCTTCGACGACGCCTACACCGCGCTGGGCTGCCTGCCGCCCACCTACGAGCCGCGCGCCACCGGCCACATCCCCGAGATGGTCCAGATGATGCGCGAACTCATCGACCGCGGCCACGCCTACGCCGCCGACGGCAACGTCTACTTCGACGTGCGCTCCTTCCCCGGCTACCTCTCCCTGTCCAACCAGGACCTGGACGACCTGCGCCAGCCCTCCGGCGAGGGCGAGACCGGCAAGCGCGACCCCCGCGACTTCGCGATGTGGAAGGCCGCCCGGCCCGGCGAACCGAGCTGGGAGACGCCCTGGGGCCCCGGCCGCCCGGGCTGGCACCTGGAGTGCTCGGCGATGGCCCACAAGTACCTGGGCCGCGCCTTCGACATCCACGGCGGCGGCGTCGACCTCGTCTTCCCGCACCACGAGAACGAGATCGCCCAGTCCAGGGCGTACGGCGACGACTTCGCCGCCTACTGGCTGCACAACGCCTGGGTGACGATGAGCGGCGAGAAGATGAGCAAGTCGCTGGGCAACTCGGTGCTGGTCTCGGAGATGGTCCGGCAGTGGCGGCCCATCGTGCTCCGCTACTACCTGGGCACCCCGCACTACCGCTCGACGATCGAGTACAGCGAGGACGCCCTGCGCGACGCCGAGGCGGCCTTCGGCCGCATCGAGGGCTTCGTCCAGCGGGCCGTGGAGCGGGCCGGTTCCGTGGAGCCGGCCGCCGAGGTGCCCGACGAGTTCGCGGCGGCCATGGACGACGACTTCGGCGTCCCGCAGGCGCTCGCCGTCGTCCACACGACCGTCCGGCAGGGCAACGCGGCCCTGGCGGAGGACGACAAGGACGCGGTGTCCGGCGCGCTGGCCGGCGTACGGGCGATGCTGGGCGTGCTCGGCCTCGACCCGCTCGACGCGCACTGGGCGGGCGGCGACTCCGCCGGGCGCGGCGAGGAACTGGCCTCGGTCGTGGACGCCCTGGTCGGGCTCGTGCTGGAGCAGCGTCAGGCGGCGCGCGCCCGCAAGGACTACGCGACCGCCGACGCCATCCGCGACCAGCTCCAGCGCTCCGGCCTGGTCATCGAGGACACCCCGTCCGGGCCGCGCTGGGAACTGGGCTCGCGCGACGCCCGCTGAGCCCGCGCGACCCGGAGCGCGGTCTCGAACCACCCCCGCCCGCCCACCCGTTCCACCGAACTCCACCGGACTCCACCGAGTTCCACCGAGCAGCAAGAAGAGATGAGTGATCCCGATGGCCGGGAACAGCCAGCGCCCGAACCGCCGTACGTCCAACAAGAAGGGCGCGCAGGTCGGCAGTGGCGGCAAGCGGCGCCGCGGCCTCGAGGGCAAGGGCCCCACGCCGCCCGCCGAGATGCGCAAGGGCCACGTCAAGAACCGCATCGCCAGCGCCAAGGCCCGCCAGTCCGCCCGCCGCCCCGCGGCCCGGCGCGGCGGCAAGGGCACCTCCGAACTGGTCGTCGGCCGCAACCCGGTGGTCGAGGCGCTGCGCGAGGGCGTGCCCGCGAGCACGCTGTACGTGCAGCAGTTCATCGACAACGACGAGCGCGTGCGCGAGGCCCTCAAGCTCGCCGCCGACCGCGGCGGCATCCATCTGATGGAGGCCCCGCGCCCCGAACTGGACCGGATGACGAACGGCCTCAACCACCAGGGCCTGGTCCTCCAGATCCCGCCCTACGAGTACGCCCACCCCGAGGACCTGTCCGCGGCCGCCTACGACGACGGCGAGGACCCGCTGATCGTCGCGCTCGACGGCGTCACCGACCCGCGCAACCTGGGCGCGGTGGTCCGCTCCGTCGCCGCCTTCGGCGGCCACGGCGTGGTCGTCCCCGAGCGCCGCGCGGCCGGCATGACCGCGGGCGCCTGGAAGACGTCGGCCGGCACCGCCGCACGCACCCCGGTCGCCCGGGCCACCAACCTCACCCGCGCCCTGGAGGCGTACCAGAAGGAGGGCCTGTTCGTGGTCGGCCTGGCCGCCGACGGCGAGGCCGAGATCCAGGACGTGGCCGCGCTCGACGGCCCGCTGGTGATCGTGGTCGGCAGCGAGGGCAAGGGCCTGTCGAGGCTGGTCGGCGAGACCTGCGACATGCGGGTGCGCATCCCGATGCCGGGCGGCGCCGAGTCCCTCAACGCCGGTGTCGCCGCGGGCGTGGCCCTCTACGAGGTCGCCCGCCGCCGCCGCGCGTGACCCCGCGCCCGCCCGGGCCTTGACGGGCCCCCGACAGATCGGGACCGTCAAGGCAGTGTCCTATGCGTCCGTCACTCGGTTAGATGAGTGTGGACACCAGAACACCCCGCGGTTTCTTCGACGACGAGCCGGTGCTGAGCACGGTCAAGGTGCCCAGCGACCCGGCCGAGGTCGTCGTCAACCACGCCAGCTTCCGGGTGCGGCTCGCCTCGCCGCCGCCCCGCGGCCGCGTGCTGACCGGGGCCGAAGTGCCGCCGGCGGTGCGCGGCGCCGTCCCGGTCCGCCGCCCGGCGGCCGGCGGCGCGCGCCCGTGGTGTGGAGCGGCCGGACGGAGCCCGGCGACGTACGGGCCACCCGGCTGCTCCAGGCGGTACGCCGCGCGAGCGCGGGCGCGGACGGCGTGGGCGGGGACGAGGCGGGCAACGCCACCACACAGGTGCTGCCGCGCGTGGTGCCGCGTCCCGCGCCGGGCCCGGACGGCGGCCCGCGCACCACGGTGCTCCCCGCCCTCGGCGACACCCCCGGCAGCGGCGGTCCCACGATCATCGCCCCCCGCGCACCCCGGCCGCCCGAGCGCCCGCTGCCGGCGGGTGTGCGCCCGGCCGGGGGCGCGTACGGCGCGTCGGACGCACCGGGCGCCCCGCTCCGCCCCTTCGAGCGGTACGAGCCCGGTGAGCCGTACGAGCCCGCCGCCGGTGACCGCGACGGCGGGTACGGCGACGCGTACGACGACGGGCAGGACGGCTACGACGACGGATACGGCGACGGATACGACGGGCCGGACGGATACGAGGAGGAGGAGGACCCGCGCGAGGAGGCCCGCCGTCACGCCCGGCACGGCTTCTACCCCGACCGCCGCATCAACCTCGGCGTCGTACTGCTGCCCCTGCGGATCCTCCTCGGCTTCGTCTCCGTCTACGCCGGGATGGGCAAGCTCTGCGACCCGGTCTACTTCGACGGCGACGAGCGCGGCTCCCTGGTGGCCTGGCTGGGCTCGCTCCAGCCGTGGGCCGTCGCCGCTCCGCTGCGCGACTTCGCGGTCGACCACCCCGTCGGCGCCGGGCTCACCGTGGCCTTCCTCCAGATCGTCATCGGCGTGCTGACCTTCATGGGACTGTGGCAGCGGGCCGCCGCGGGCCTCGGCGCGCTGCTGTCGGCGGCCCTGATCCTGACGGTGAGCTGGCGCACGGTCCCGGTGTACGACGCCCCGGACTTCATCTACCTGGCCGCCTGGAGCCCGCTGGTCATCGCGGGGGCGCCGTACTACTCGCTGGACGCGCGCCTGGCGGGCGAGGCCTGGCGGCGGCTGGGCCCGCGCGTGGAGGTGTGGGAGCTGCGCCGGCGCGTGCTGCGGCGCGGCGCGGCCGTCGCCGCGGTGGTGCTCGGCCTGACGCTGCTGGTCGGCTCGGTGCTGGGCAGCGCGGTGCGCTCGGCGCAACTGGCCACCGTGCCCCGGCCGGGCGAGCCGCTGATCAACAACCAGCCGGGCTCGCCGCTGCCGCAGCAGTCCACCGGCGGTCCGAGCCCGTCCACATCGGGCACGGGAGCGGGGGTGCCGGGGGCGGGCGACGGCTCGTCGCCGAGCCCGTCCACCTCCGGTACCGGGGACGCCACCCCGCGCGCGGGCAGCACCGGCACCGGGGAGCGGCCGGGCACGCCGAGCCAGGGGCAGACGGTGGAGGCGCCGCGGCAGCCCGCCGCCCCGCCCGTGCCCGAGCCGGACGTCCCGACCGGACCCGGCGGCCCGGGCGGCACCGGGGACACCGGCGCCGCGGGCGGCACGGGCGGCGGTGAGGACGACGGCGACGGGGGCGACGGCGGAGCGGGCTCCGGCGACGGCGGTGGCAGCGGCGGCGGCGCGCTGGGCGGCCTGCTGGGCTGAGCGGGACCCTCGCGCGGGCCACGGCCGCGGCCCCGGTGCCGCCCACCGGGGCACACCCGGGCCGGACCGACGGGCCGGACTAACGGGCCGGACTAACGGGAACGGCCGTGGCCCACGAGTTCCCTGGCGGCCTCGCTGAGGTCCTTGGCGGTGTCGATGGCCCGCCAGTACGCGCCCTGCGGGATCGGGAAGCCCGCCAGGGCGCGTTCGCGCGCCAGCCGGGGGAAGGTGGTCCGCTCGTGGTCGCCGCGATCGGGCAGCAGCGCCGTGAAGGGCGCGGAGAAGACGTAGACGCCCGCGTTGATCAGGTACGGCGAGGGCGGGGCCTCGATGAAGTCCAGGACGTGACCGAACTCGTCGGTCTCCACGGCGCCCCAGGGGATGCGCGGACGGGCCAGCGCGAGAGTCGCGGTCGCGTCGCGCTCGGCGTGGAACTCCGCCATCTCCCGCAGCGAGAAACGCGTCCAGATGTCCCCGTTGGTGGCGTACCACGGCTCGTCGGGGCGGGGGAGGGAGGCGGCGGCGTACTTCAGGCCGCCGCCGCGGCCGAGGGGCTCCTTCTCGACGACGGTCGTCACCCGCAGCGGCAGGCCGGCGCCGTCCAGCCACTCCTGGAGCACCTCGGCGAGATGGCCGCAGGAGACCACGGCGTCGGTGACGCCCTCGGCGGCCAGCCAGGCGAGCTGGTGGCCGATGATCGGGGTGCCCGTGCCGGGGATCTCGACCATCGGCTTGGGGCGGTCGTCCGTGTACGGACGCAGCCGCGACCCCTGGCCTCCGGCCAGGATCACGGCCTGGGTGGGATACGTGTGCGCGAGCTGGTCGTCGAGTGTCATGCGGTGACGATATGCGCACCCGGTCCCGGGCTCCTCCGGCATCCGCCCCGTGCGGCCGCGGCCGCGCCCGGGCACGCGGAAGACGCGGGAGGGGCGGGACGGGGGAGAGGGGCGGAGGACTGCGAGGCGCGATGGACGCGGCAGGCGACGCGGCAGGCACCGTGGACGCGGTACGTACGGCGGAGCAGCCCCCTCGCATCCGGGGGCCGCGCCGGTCGGTCAGCGGGCGTCGGCGACGCCCGCTGCGAAGGAGGTGTCGCACACGGGACGGGAGTAGGCGTGGGCGCGCGCGGGTCCGTACTTCTCGACCGCGGCCCGGCCCAGTGCGCGGGCGATGGAGGTGCAGTGCCGCGCCAGCGACGGCCGGCGGGCGATCTCCTTCTGCAGGCCCGTCAGGGCGGTGCCCGGGTCCTTCTGCTGGAGCTCGGCGACGAGCCGGTCGCGCACCACCTCGTGCGGGGCACGGGGGCTGTCGCGGGGGGCCGTCCGCTCCGCGGAGGCGGTCAGCACCTGCGTCCCCGACTGCGGCGCCCAGGGAACGGCAGTGACGGCGAGGGTCCCGGACAGGACCAGGACGACCGGGAGGACGAGGGCGAGAGTTCGGCCGATGCGGCGCGCTGCCTGATTCACTGTGGAGTCTTCCTCGCGAAGGACGGTATCGGGTGTCGGGGAGCCCGTTCCGGGGCGTTTGCGATGGTAGCGAGGAGTGGTGATTTGGCGACATTCCGTCACTCTCGCGAGTGACGGGGAACCCCGTAGTCCCAGGTGCGGCGATGTCCTCGTGTTGACGCGGACCGCGGACCGCGGACCGCGGACCGGGGGCGGCGGGTGACACGGCCCCGCCCCGGGAGCCGCAGGACGACCGGGGGCCCGTACGCCCGCGGTTCGCGGAGGTACGGGCCCCTTGCCGGCCGTTCGTAGGACGGCCGCTCAGCCGTCGACGTGCTCGGCCGTTCAGTCGGTCAGGCGCTCGCCGGTGGAGGTGGAGAACACGTGGGTCTCGCCGGCGCGCGGCACCACGTGGATGACCGCGCCCTTCTCCGGCACCTCGCGGCCTCCGACGCGGACCACCAGGTCCTTCGCCTCGCCGCCGACCTGGGCGGTGCCGTAGACGTAACCGTCGGCGCCCAGCTCCTCGACGACGTTGACGGTGACGGCCAGACCGGCGTCGCTGCCCTCGCCCGCGATGTCCAGGTGCTCGGGGCGGATGCCGACCGTGACGGTCTTGTCGCCCTTGTTGGCGGCCTCGGCGACGGCGTCGCGCTCGACCGGCACGATGCTGTTGCCGAACTTCACGCCGCCGTCGGCGATCGGCACCTCGACCAGGTTCATCGCCGGGGAGCCGATGAAGCCCGCGACGAAGAGGTTGGCCGGCTTGTCGTACATGTGGCGCGGCGAGTCGATCTGCTGCAGCAGACCGTCCTTGAGCACCGCCACCCGGTCGCCCATGGTCATGGCCTCGGTCTGGTCGTGGGTGACGTAGACCGTGGTGATGCCCAGGCGGCGCTGGAGGCCGGCGATCTGGGTGCGGGTCTGGACGCGGAGCTTGGCGTCGAGGTTCGACAGCGGCTCGTCCATGAGGAACACCTGCGGCTCGCGGACGATCGCGCGGCCCATCGCCACACGCTGCCGCTGACCGCCGGAGAGCGCCTTGGGCTTGCGGTCCAGGTACGGCTCCAGGTCCAGGATCTTCGCGGCGTCCTCGACCTTGGCGCGGATCTGGTCCTTCGGCACGCCCGCGATCTTCAGCGCGAAGCCCATGTTCTGGGCGACGGTCATGTGCGGGTAGAGCGCGTAGTTCTGGAACACCATGGCGATGTCCCGGTCCTTCGGCGGAAGGTGGGTGACATCGCGGTCACCGATGCGGATGGCGCCGCCGTTGACGTCCTCCAGGCCCGCGAGCATGCGCAGGGAGGTGGACTTGCCGCAGCCGGAGGGGCCGACGAGGACGAGGAACTCGCCGTCCTCGATCTCGATGTTCAGCTTGTCGACGGCGGGCTTGTCGCTGCCCGGGTAGATCCGGGTGGCGTTGTCATACGTGACCGAGGCCATGGTCGGTTGTCTCCTTCACCGGCAGGAACGTGCCGGACGATCCGAGTAAAGGTCGCGTTCCACATGTGTGAACCTGTGTGAACGTGCGCCGACGGTAACCCGCCGGGGGTTGTCTTGTCAGTACCCTCACGGTCACGAAAGGCTCCGGGCCGGCGCCGGGAAGTAGGTACACTGCACACTGCGTACGCGCCGAGGCCCCGCCGGTCCCGCGGCGCCGCCGCACACGCCGCCTTAGCTCAGCTGGTAGAGCGCCGCTCTTGTAAAGCGAAGGTCGTCGGTTCGAACCCGACAGGCGGCTCACAGCCCGAACAGGGACGAAGCCCCGAGCCAAGACCGGCCCGGGGCTTCTGACATCCACGGGTGACATCAACGAGGGTGGCCGGCTGGCCCGGAGCGTCTTCGCCCGCCATACGGTCCCTCGCTCGTCTCAGAGCGGCGGAAGCCTGTACCGGGCCACCCTGCCTCGGCGCGGTAGGGCACCCCAGCGATAGGCCAGAGCGACGCCGCCGCCGACGGCGATCAGGACAGGACCCAGAACCAGCAGCGGCGGATGACGCCACCACATCAGTCCGACACCCATGACCACCACCCCGAGCGGTTCGCACCACACCCAGGCGGAAGGCGCGGTCAGGGCGTCCCGGAGCCCGAGCCCCAGGAGCAGCAGGACCACGAAGGTGCCCTCCGCCTGGCTCGGCGCCCACGCAGCCGACTCACCGCGACTCGCCCTGCGGTGGTTACGACAACGAGCCGACCACATCAGCGACCAGCTCGACCCACCAGCCGCCCGCACCGTCCTGGCCTGGCTCCACGACCACCAGGCCCACGAACACGCGTTAGCCGTCCTCGCCTCCGGCACGCCCTACACCCACACGGTTTGCGACGACACCGTCCGCTACCTGCTCACCGCCCAACCGACCACAAGGCCGTATCTGTGACCCACGACCGAGCCGCCGACAACGAGCAGCTGTACCGCTACGAGATCACCGCAGCCCTGAACGCCGTCGTCCACGCCTGCCACGTCATCGTCACCGAACACAGCCACCGCGGCTTCTGGACCCCCAAGACCAGCACCGAACCGACCCCCACGCATCAGGACCTCATCGAGGCCGCCCGCCGCGACGTCCTCAACCGTCTCCAGATGGTCATCCACTGAGCTCTTTCAGAGTGGCCACTGATCGGGTGACCGGCCGGCGTTCCGCAACGCACAAGGCTCCTGTGCCGTTGAGAGAGGTGTTCGACGTCTCAACTCATCAGCTCAGGAGCCTCGTTGGTTCCCTATCCTGCCTCACTCGACCTGCCGCACGCCCTGGTCGAGTGGGTCACCATGCTCATCGTCACCCGTGAGGGTGACCGCCGCTGCAAGCTCCGGCCGCATCAGCGTGCTCTCGTCGCCCTGATCTACCTCCGCCGACATGACCCGCTCACACACATCGCTGCCGGCTTCGGCATATCCGTCGGCACCGCCCACGCCTACGTCACCGCCGTCGTCGGCCACCTCGCCCGCCGGGCGCCCGGCCTACTGCGGGTCCTGCGGGAAGCCGATCCCGATCACGTCCTGCTCGACGGAACGCTCGCCGAGTGCGACCGGGTCGGCGACAGCCGGGCCGACTACTCCTCCAAGCACAAGCGGCACGGGGTGAACGTGCAGGTCGTCACGGACCCGGCCGGGGAGATCCTGTGGCTGTCGCCCGCGCTGTCGGGCCGGACCCACGACCTGACCGCGGCCCGCACGCACAGGATCATCCGGATCTGCGAGCGGCAGGGCGTTTTGGTCCTCGCCGATATGGCCTACCTCGGTGCCGGTGACTGGGTCACCACCGCGAAACGCCGCCCGCCGAACGGCGAGCTCACGCCCACCGAGCGGACGGTCAACCGGGCTCTGTCCGCCGCCCGGGCATCCGTCGAACGCGGAGTCGCCCGTCTGAAATCCTGGCGAATCTTCCGACACGCACGCTGCAGCCCCACCCGCCTCATCGCAGTCGCAGCCGCCGTCCTCACCCTGGAGAGGCAACGCTGAAAATGCTCACTGTGCCGAGACGGTCGCCTACACCATCGAGCAGGGCCGCCAGCGCCAGCCCAACCGGCCGACTGAGTAACAACCTTCTCTACTAGTTCAAGTCGGCTCGCTCCGCTCGCCGCGCGCTCCCCGGCTCACCGCCGGGGGCGCCGCTCCTGTCTCCGCCCCGCTCCGCCCCCGGCTCCGCCGGTCGCGCGGCTGACCGAGCACGCCAGGGAGAGAACCACGGTCGTGGCTGGGGGCCGGCGCTCCGAGGCTTTAGGCAGCCACCTTGAGGCGAGCCTCGAAGATCGGGGCCCACATCGGGCTATTGCGGGCAGGCCAGGAGCCAGCCCGATTCGCGGCCAGCGTACGGGCCCCGATCTCTCGCCCCAAGGCAGCTCCCGCCCAAGCCTCTCCACACCGACCACGCGATACGGTGCGCCTCTCTGGTCGAGAGGAGCGGAGATGAGCGACCACGTGTGGCGACTGCGCCGTGGTGAGGAAGAGGTCGGCAAGCTCTCCCTCGAAGGCGTCGACATGTTCTGGCATGACTGTCGATTCGAGGCTTCGAGCGGTTGGCCCGCCCTCAGGCCTCTCTTCGAGGCTTCACACGCTGCTTGGGAGCGGCAGGACACCGATGCCGCCATGGAGGCCGACGAGGCCATCTACGCGTTGGAACTCGAGCTGGTTCCAGAGGACGGAAGCGAGCCCATCACAGACTTTCTGTTGCGCGTCAACGGAGACTCTGCGCGTTTCCGCTACTGATGGCCGGGCCGTTGCTGGGCCGTCCGAGGGCAGCCAACGGCGACCAACGTTGACAACCATCGGCGGGTAAGCCGCAGGTCATAGCGTTGGTCGCTGGAAGGCCTCCAGGTCAGCGAGAGCCCGCGTCACTTCTTCGGCTTCTGATTGCGGGTCGGTCGGAGACCGTGCCCCCTACGTGCCCGATCGCAGGGGGCCACAGGGAGCAATGGGCCATCCCGAACGCATGCCAGGGTTCGCGCAGTTCAGCAAAGTGCCAGGTCAGGGCGGAAGCGCGTACGCGATCTTCCGTCCTAGGTGAGTCAGTGGTGCCACTTAGAGTGCGTAGTGTCCGCACAAGATCGAGCACCCGAGGGTGGGGCATGGAGGAGCACGAGCGGTTCACACTGCTGCGGATCATCGGTAAACACGACGGCAGTGTCGTAGTCCAGTTGAACGACTCGTACGCCCCGGGCATCCCGGATGTGCAGGGACAGCTTCTGGTTCACAACGACTTCGTGTCCGGCATTCACGACACCTTCGTGGAGCCAAGAGACCTGCCCAGTTGGGCGCACGTATTGGACGAGGATGCCGCAGGGCGCAACGCCGTCTGGCGCGAGGCTGCGCGAGTCGCCGAAATAGGCATCCGTTTGGACTGGCGAGAGAACGACCACGATCGAATCACGGTCACCATCGACGACCAGCAAACCACCCGGCTGGCCATCTCCCTTGATGTGGACCGCGGCTGGATCGACGAGCAGCGTGTCTTGCTCGAAAGACTTCGTGCCGTATGGGCGCACCTACTTCCAGCAGACTGAGAAGCTTCGGACAGTACTACCGTCGTCGTCATACGTAGGCGAGTGCCCGGTACAGCAGCGAAGTACTGCAACCCCAGCAACCGATCACGTCCGGTAGTGCCCCTGTAAGGCCCGACGATGACCGGCCTGACCCGCGCTAACCAATCCACATAGAGCTACAGACCAGAAGAACACCGTGGACGAGCGGCCGGCGCAGCCCGGCGTCAGCCGTCTCGGTTTCCGTCTCATTCGCCAGCGTTCGCGCTCGTTCAGCGCGGTGCAGCGGTAGCGGCCGAGGGGCGCCGGCGGACGGGCATAGACGCAGGTGAACGACGGTGGACAACGTCAGTGGGCCACCCACAGGCTTGGAAAGCGTGCGCATGCCCCAGGTAGCGTGTCGGCCGTGCCAGCTCAACTGCTCTGTCCGCGCTGCCAGCAGGACTGGGTGCGCCCGTACCGCTTCAAGTCCGACGGCACTCCTTTCCTCCTCTGTACCGAGTGCGACTCCCTGTGGTGGCCCGACGAAGCAATCGACGAGGCTCAGGCCCACTTCCTCGACGATGTCGTCGCGGCACGCCTCGGAGTCGGCGGGAACCCGTGGAGCAGCCAGGTGTGGGGCGATGTCATCGAACCAGTGCCTGACATCCATCGCTGACATCAACGACAGCGGATGAGAGCGGACCTCCACAATCACCAACAGAAGTCACGGTGGAGCTGAGCACCGAATACATGGCTACGTGATCGAACTTGTAAAGCGAAGGTCGTCGGTTCGAACCCGACAGGCGGCTCTGGGGAGAAACCGCAGGATCACCTCGCGAAAACCGGGTGACATGCGGTTTTGCTGTACCGGAGGCACCTCCGCGAAGCCGGGCTCCTCCTTCGGCGTCTCTTCCGGCCCGGCTTGTGTGAGTGCTGCGTGAGCGGATGGGAGATCACTGGCCGTTCCGCCGCCGGACGGGGCGGCGCCGTTCGGACCGGTGACGACTGTCTCACCGCCGCCCGGCTCGCCGCTCTCCTCTGCCTGACCGGTGCTTGACCGCCCCGGCGCCGGCGGTGCCAGGGACGGGCCGCACTCAGCATCCTCGGCGCCCACGGTCACGTGGACGATGTGGAGAGCGCTGGCCGGCCGGCCCCTCCCGGAGAAGATTGATGAGCCCGCCCCGGCTTCCGCCGTCCGCACCCCGCGCGGAGAAGCCCTGTGCCGCTGCTGCCCTTCGCCGGCGCGGGTCGGCGTAATCCGGCTCCGAGGAATCGCCGCTTCACCCGGTACGGCTTCCCCGCCCCCGGGAACCGTCAACGGTGACGGCCGCCGATCGCCGTCGTCCGGCAGCCGCCGGCGGATCTTCCACCAACCCGAGGAGTCGACGTGTTCCAGGACGCTGCCGGTGGCGAGGGCCGGCGATGGGCGGCGGAGCCGGCGTTCTGGTGGGAGGCGCTCGATCATCTGGGCGCCGGCCTGGCCGTGGTGGCCCCCTCCGGTCTGGTCGTCGAGGTGAACCCCGCCGCCGAGGAGCTGCTGGGCCGCACCGCAGCGGCGATGACGGGGGAGGACCTCCACGGCCTGCTGCACCGCCACCCCGGCGGCACGGCGGGCGCGCACGAGGATTGCCCCCTGTACGCGGCCCTCACCGGCCGCGCCCCGGCCCACGGCGGGGAGGACGGCTTCCTGCGCGGCGACGGGCGTTCGGTCCAGGTCGCCTGGTCCGGCGCTCCCGTCACCAGGGACGGCCGTGCAGCGGGCGCGGCCTTGCTGTTCGCCCGTGCCGCCGCCCGCCCGGAGGCGCCCGAGGACAGGACGTCGCATGTGACAGCGCTGGAGGACCTCACCGACCGGATGGCCCTGGTGGCGGAGATCACCGCGGTCCTGACCCAGACCCTCGACACGGAGGAGGCCCTCAGCCGGCTCGGCCGCTTCTTGGTGTCCCGGCTGGCGGACTGGGCCGCCATCGACCTGTGCGCCGAGGACGAGGTCCGCAGGGTGGCGGTGACCGGCCCCGAAGGCCGTGACGCCGGGCGGGAGGCGTGGCGGGGCGCCCTTCCGGCGGCCGGGCCCTCCCGTTCCCCTCTGGTGCGGGTCCTGCACGGCGGTGAACCCGTGCTGCTGGGCCCCGGGGAGATCGCCGCGCCGCCCGACTCCCCCCTGGCCGCCGCACAGGCCGGCTTCCTCCACGCGCTGGACGCGACCTCCGCCGTCATCGTGCCCCTGGGAGCCGCCCGGCAGGTCATCGGTGCCCTCACCCTCGTCCGTACCGGCGCCGCCCGGCCGTTCGGCGCCGCCGACCTGGCGCTGGCCGCCGACATAGGCCGACGCGTCGGCCTGGCCATCGACAACACCCGCCTCTTCGGCCGTCAGCGCGAGATCGCCGAGGCCATGCAGCGCAACCTGCTCGCCTCCCTGCCCCAGCCCGGCCCGCTGCGCCTGGCCGCCCGCTACCAGCCCGCCCCCGCCGGTTCCCAGGTGGGCGGTGACTGGTACGACGCCTTCCCCCTGCGTGACGGCGCCACTGCGTTGGTCATCGGTGACGTCATCGGCCACGACCTGGCCGCCGCGGCGGGCATGGCCCAACTCCACGGCATGCTGCGCGTCCTGGCCTGGGACCGCACCGGACCGCCCAGCGCCGTCGTCGACCGCCTCGACGACGCCCTGCCCGCCATCACCGACGTCCCCATGGCCACCCTCGTCCTGGCCCGTGTCGAGGGGCCCGAGGAGGGTCCCTGGCGACTGCGGTGGACCAGCGCCGGCCACCCACCGCCCCTGCTGGCCACACCGGACGGGCGCGCCGAGTACCTCGAACAGGGGCAGAGCCTCCTCCTGGGCGCCCGCCTCGGCGACGGCAGGCGCCTCGACGCCACAGCGCCCCTTCCCTCCGGTTCCACCCTCCTGCTCTACACCGACGGCCTGGTCGAGGTCCCCGGCACCGATCTGGACACCGGCCTGGGCCGCCTCCGCCGCCACGCCGCCGCTCTCGCCCGGCGTCCCCTGGACGAGTTCTGCGACCGGATCCTGGCCCGCATGCCCCCCGGCAGCACCGACGACATCGCACTCCTCGCCCTGCGCGTCCCCGGCTGAGCCCCGGTGAGAACGAGACGGCGGACCACTGGCCGACCCGCCAGGACTCCTTCCGGTGAGGGTCCCGTGGGAATTCCCGGACCGAGGCGTGATGGCCTCCGTCGTTCCACCGGTGCCGGTGGCGGTGGCTAGGCGGGGAGGCGGGAGTTCCGGATCGGGGTTCCGGACCGGTGGAGGCCGGCGAGGGCCTGCCGATAGGAGGTGAGCAGGCCGGTCTCCAGGTAGTCCACCCCCAGTTCCTCGCAGTGGCGGCGGACGATGGGCTGTGCCCTGCGCAGGTTGGGGCTGGGCATGCTGGGGAACAGGTGGTGCTCGATCTGGTGGTTCAGCCCGCCCAGCAGGATGTCGACGAACCGGCCGCCGCGCACGTTGCGCGAGGTGAGCACTTGGCGGCGCAGGAAGTCCGGGCGGTCCTCGCCGGTCAGGATCGGCATGCCTTTGTGGTTGGGGGCGAAGACGGAACCGAGGTAGACGCCGAACAGGCCCTGGTGGACGGCGAGGAAGGCGATCGCCATACCGGGCGGCAGTACCAGGAACAGCGCGGTCAGGTAGACCGCGAAGTGCGCGAGCAGCAGCGTTCCTTCCAGTGCGCGGTGCCTCAGGGAGCGGTTCGCCAGTGCCCGCGCGCTCGCCACGTGCAGGTTCAGGCCCTCCAGCGTGAGCAGCGGGAAGAACAGGAAAGCCTGCCAGCGGCCGATCAGACGGGGCAACCCCTTGGCGGCGCGGGCCTGGTCCTGGGACCAGACCAGCAGGTCGGGGGCGATGTCGGGGTCGAGTCCCTCGTGGTTCGGGTTGGCGTGGTGGCGGGTGTGCTTGTCCTGCCACCATCCGTAGCCCATTCCGATGTACGCCCCGGCGATCCGCCCGGCCGTCTCGCTGGGCCCGCGTAGACGGAACACCTGGCGGTGGGCCACGTCGTGGGCGAGCAGGGCGACCTGGCCGAAGGCCAGGGCGAGGAAGGCGGCGACGGCCAGGGTCCACCAGCTGCGGCCGACGAGGACGAAGGCGACCCAGCCGACGGCGTAGAGCGCGGTCACCGATGTGATCCGGACGGCGTAGTAGCCGGGGCGGCGCTCCATGAGGCCGGCGGCGGTGATCTTCTTGGACAGCCGGGCGAATTCGCTGCCGGACGCGTGCGGGGGCGGAGGGTGGGAGGTGGAGTGCGTGGTCATGGAGGTGCGTCCTTCTCATCGGAGTACGGTGACGTGGTCCGGGCCATGGCCGGGCACAGGCGAATACGTGGAGCAGTTCGGTGTCGTGCGTGGTCGTCCTCGCTCCGCTCGGTCGTGGTGCCCGGGTCGGCGGGGCGGAAACCCGGCCGGCCCCGCCAGCCCGCTCCTGGGTGGTGTGGACCACCACCGCGTGCTCCTCGCGGGGCCTTTCCTGGCAGGCTTCGCGATGTGCGGTCGATCACGGAGACCGCACCTGTCCGTCCTTCACCGCACGGGCAGGGGACCCTCGTCCTTTCGTCCTTCACCCCCGTGTCGTTGTCGGAAAGCGGAGAACCGTTCGGGGCGCTTCCACCGAGGGCCGTTCCGCACCACGGCATGTGGGACGGCCCGTTCCCGCAGGCGGCCGGGGCCGGACTCCCCGGGGTGTGTGGGGTCGCGGGCCCGCGGCACGTCATGGGGCGGAGTAGGCTTGAAGAACCGGGAGTACTTCGTGCACATGCCTCCACGCAGGTGTCGTTCCCGGCGAGTGACTACACCGGGCAGTCGGAGAGAAACCGAGCCCGGAGGCGGGTTCGCGCCATGACCATTACCATCGACCCCACGCCGACCGGCGTGCGCGTTCCCTCGCCACCGGCCCGCCTGGCCTTGACCGCGATCCGTGTGCTTCCGGGGCTCCCCGGGGTGGACGGTGTCTGGTGGCCCCGGTCCCGTGATCTCTCCCGTGAGCTCCCCGCCTTGACGGACATGCTGGACGACGGCTGGGGACGTGTCACCCGCGCCACCGTTGACCCGACCGGCTGGCCCGTCGTTCCGCGTGAGGTGCGCGTCACCGGGCGCACGGTGCGCGTCGGGTGGTTCCTGGACGAGCACCACCCGTACGAACTGATCCTGCTCTCCCACGCCGCCGGCCGCTGTGAGCTGCTGGTGGTCCCGCCGGAGACGACAGGCGAGACGGCCGCCTGGCCGATGTCCGTAGCGACCGTGGTGGGAAGTCTCCTCACGGCCGGCGGGCTCATGGCGCGCGAGGAGGGGATCCGCACCGTCGCGGAGCCCCGGATCGGGAGCGGAGGGCGGCCGGTGGGGGCTTTCCTCTCGCCGCGTCCGCGTCTGACCGAGGTCGAACACCGAACGCAGAGGCTGTGAGGATCGTGGAGATCGGCATCACCGTGGCAGTGATCATCGGGGTGATCGTGCTGGGAGCCCTCGTGATCCACCGGCTCAACGCCCAGCGCGATGAACGGATCACAACGTTCCGCTACAGCGACGCCCAGTCCGGGCCCGGTGGCCCTGGCCCGAAGCCGAAGCGGTGGCGTCCGACCGGCGGACCGCCCGGTACTCACATCCGCCGCGAGCACCGTGACGGGCATTCCGGACGACGTCGGCTCGCCCCGGCCAGGCGAACAAAGGGCCGCGACTGAACGCACCACTCGTCAACACGCCGTTTCACCCGGGAAACGGGTTCACCATGGAGCCGGAAGAACCGATGCCCTCGGCCGGGTACGCCGAGGTCCTTATCGTCGCGGCGTCCCCGAGGTCGCCCGCCGCGTCGCGGAGGTCCTGCGCGGTTGCTTCGCCGCCGGACAGCGCAGCCATCCCGCCCACAGTGAAGGCGGCACCGGACTCCACCTCACCGTGGACACCGCTCACCCGGCAGGACCCGTGTCTTCCTGGCCGGTAACCGGCCAGACCTCCGGGAACGACCACGACCAGACCCGCGAGTCCTTAGGCGGAGCCCGCGAATGCCTCCGCTCGGTTCGTCCGCTTCACGGCCCGCACGCCGGTCCTCATGCGGTTAACAGGCAGACCACACGGAGCGGAGTCACCGCCGGCCGGGCTGCCTTCCGGGAGCGGGCGGAGCGAAACGGGCGAGACGGATGCTCGCGGTGAACGGCCGCCCGCAGGGGAGAGGGCACTCCCGGTGGTCCGCACACGGCCGGAGCCCGGAGCGCCACCCATGGCCGAACCCTCCCCGGAGCAGACGGCGACCCCACCGCACCGGTGGACCTCGTCGTTCGGGATCCGCGCCTACGTCGGTGTGGCCCCGCCGCGCCCGCCGCGCACCCGCAGGGAGCGTCCGGGAGACATGGGCGGCCGGGCGCCGTGCCGCGGTCCCGGTTGGTAGGTTCCAGCGCGTCCGGATGCGGGAAGTTCCACATCACGGCCGGAGGGAAGGACGGGACGATGGCACGCGATCAGGCGGAGCGGGACGCGATCACGGTGGAGATCGGCTACGCCGTCGTCTCCGCGGCCCTCCTCGCGGGGGCGGTGTGGCTGGTCCTGGCGAGTCCGGTCCTCCTGTTCGGTGTGGAGGGTTCCGCCGCGAGGGCCGTCACGGGCACCGCCACCGTCCTGGCGGCGGCCGTGCTGCTGTGGCGGATCGTCGGCGTCCTGTGGGGTTTCGACACGCGGCGGCGGAAGAGGCGGACGGACGGGGCCGGGTGAGGGCCTTCGCGTACCGGATGGCCGCGGGCCTCGGCCCGGAACATGACTTCCCGCCCGCCGAAGGGGCAGACGGACACGGGGAGGTGATGCCGTGTCGTCTGAGAAGAGCTGGATGTTCCAGGCCCTCGGCTCCCTGTGCTGGGTCGTGGTGGGCACGATCAACGTCGCGCTGGCCCTCCGCCCGGGCGGCGGTACGGGCCACTGGGCCCTGGCGGCCATCGCCTGCGTCGGTGCGCTGAGCCTGGGGAGCGCGGCCTGGTCGGGGCGGCGGAGGGCCCGCGGTTCCGTGGTGGAGGAGCGGGAGAGGGAGCCCTGCTGAGGTCGTGTGCGAGCGCGGCCGCGGTGCCCGTGGCCGCAGTCCGGTGGTACGGGCCTCCGGGGGCCCGGGCGGGGGCGCTTGCCGCGGTCCGGCCGCCGCAAGCGCGGAGCGGGCCGTCGGGGCCGCCCGTTCCGGAACGCCGACAGGGCGGCGGGGGCGCCGGTCGGGCGTCCCGCCGCCCTCTGCGTATACGTTCCGCACCGCTCTCGCGGTACGCGTCCCGCCGCGGAGGTCAGGCGGCGGAGATGGCCTCCAGGACGTCGCCGACCGCGCGGTCGGGCAGGGCGCGGGCCACATCGGCCAGCGCCACCATCCCCACCAGGTCGTGTCCGTCGATCACCGGAAGCCGGCGGACCTGATGGGTGCTCATGGTGCGCAGGATCTCGTCCGCGTCGTCGTCGGCGCCGATGGTCACGGCCTCGCCCTGGGCCAGGTCGCCCGCCGCCACCTGCGACGGGTCCTTCCCGGCGCCCAGGACCTTGACGACGATGTCCCGGTCGGTCACAACCCCCTTCAGGCGGTTGTCGGTTCCGCAGATCGGGAGCGCGCCGACACCGAACTCGGTCATCTTCCGCGCCGCTTCGAGCACGTTGGCGTCGGCGCTCACGCACTCCGCGCCCTCGGTCATGATCTCGCGTGCCTTCGGCATGGTGGTCCTCCTGTGTGCCGCGATGGCAGTGGCGTCCGGTCCGGGCGAACCGGGGAAGTCGGCGGAGCCGTCATCCCGTGGGCCCTTCTTCAACCAGATAACCCGGAGCTATCGGGTCAAACCGGGATTCAGTGAAGGCGCGGTCCGCGGAGACGGCGGACCGGCGGACGGGGAAGCCGACGGCGACCGCGGCGCGGCCAGGACCAGGACGCCGCCGTCCTCGGGGGTCAGCGCGACGGTGCAGCCGGCCTCGACGAGCAGGCCGACGAGCGCGGCGCGGGCCGGGAGGCCGCCGCGGTGGTCGGCCTCCCGCTGTGCGCGGTCCTCCGAGGGGGCGCAGCACACGACCACCCCGGCCGGTGCCGTGCGTATGGGCGGGCAGCCGTCGGCGGTACGGAACCCCGCCGCGGTGAGCAGGCGCCGGACCCTGTCGGCGAGATCGGCATGACGGGCGTGATGGGTGTGATGGGTGTGCACGCCGACCGGTTACCCCGCCGCGTGTACGGCAAGCGGTCGTCCTCGCCGGAGGCGGGCGCCGGGCGGTGGCCGCCACGGCCGCCGGCGATCCGTCAGGGGGTGTCCGGCAGCAGGGGCCCCGGCGCGTCGGTCTCGGCCAGGCTCACCAGGCCGGCGGCGATGTCGCGGAGTTTGGTGTTGGTGCGCTGGGAGATGGTCACCAGGATCTGGAAGGCGTCCTCGGGGCCGCAGCGCCGCTCGGCCTGGACGATGCCGATGGCCTGGTCGATCGTCGCGCGGCTGCGCATGGCGCGTCTGAGCTGGGACGCCTCCTGCTCCAGCTCCCGGTAGCGCCTGAGGTCGTGCGCGGCCTGTGCCAGATGGCGCTCGTAACCGCGCTGGGCGACGGCGGTGTGGGTACGGGCCGTCGGGGTGTCGGTGCGCCGGTAGGCGCGTTCGATGCGGGCCAGCTCCTCGTGGAAGCCGGTGACGTCCTCGACGTGGTGCAGAAGTCCGGCGACCTCCCCGTCGGGGTCGAGAACGGGGCTGCTGACCGGGCTCCAGTACTTCTCGCGGAAGCCGGTGGGGCTGCCGGAGTGGGGCACGTCGTACTTCAGGACGGGCAGGGACTGGGCCGCCCCGGTCGCCAGGACGCGCCGGAACAGGGCGTCCACGTCGCGCACGCCGCCCCCGTCCGGATCGTTGGGGTTGGCGGGATAGGCGTCGAAGACGTGCCGTCCGACCACCTCGTCCCGCTCGCGGAACGTCGCCTCCTCGCAGGCGCGGTTGACCTCCACGATCACCAGATCGGTGCCGAGCACCAGCAGGGGCGAGGTCGTGGCGCGGAATATGGCCTCGAAGTCGGCGGGGGACGGGGGAGACGGAGCCATATCTCTACTCATGCTCCAAGTCCGGCGTTCGATGCATACGGCCTCCGCGCGCGGAGCCGCCGCCGCGGCCCGCCGGGGCAGGGGCTTCACGGCGGACCGCCGGACGGTCCATGGTGCCGGTGCGGGGAAGGCCGGAACGGTGCGATCCGGAGGGAATGGGGCGGGAACGACACCTTTGGCTGGATCGTGCGGGTTGGGTGGTTGGCATCCGGCCCACTCGGCAACAGACCAGTATCGGGCGGGCTCCCGGAGCCCGGAAGCCTATGTTCAGGAGCGCGCAGTGACACGTCGTACGACCATGACCGCGATCGCCCTCGCGTCGGCCCTCCTCGTGGCGGCCTGCGGCGGGGCGGAGGGGGAGGAGGGAGCGGGAGGCGGCGCGAGTACGGCCGCGACGGCCGACCGGTCCGAGGACGCCGGACGGAGTGCCCCGCCCTCCGGGCCCGCCGGCGCGTCCCCCTCCGCCTCCCCGCCGCCGTCCCCGTCTTTGTCCTCGTCTCCGTCCGGGGGCGGACCGGAGGGCGTGGTGCTGCGCGACACCTCCCGCAAGACGGGGGCCGCCCGGGACGCGGGCGTGAACGACTTCCCGGAACTGCGCGGGGTGCGGGTGGGGATCCACGAAACATACGACCGGGTCGTCTTCGACTTCGACAAGGGCACCCCGCGGTTCGTCGCCGAGTACGTGGACACCCTGCACCAGGACGGCTCCGGCGAGGTCATCCCCCTCAAGGGCGACCAGGATCTGAAGATCTCCTTCCTCCGGGCCGTGCCCGACCCCGGCTTCGACGACGGCGGCAAGAACACCCCCGTCATCCGCGAATTGCGGTTGGTGAGCTACTTCGAGGGCGAGACGCTCTTCGGCGTCGGCGTCGATCCCGAGGGCGAGGGCCGGGCGGGCTTCCGGGTGACCACGGGCAAGAACAAGATCATCCTCGATGTGGCGCACAGGGCGGCGGTGGACTCGGGGAGTTGAGGCGGTCGGGAATCCGGGAGTGGGAGCACGACCCGCGGCGGCCGGCCGGGCGTCACGGGTACGAGCGCAGCGGTGGGAGGTCGGTGCGCAGCGTGAGGCCGGGCAGAGGATTGGCGGGCGACTCCGGGCCGTGGGAGGCGAGGACACCGTGATCCGGTGCGTCGAAGCCTTCGGGCCATCGCGTACGGCCGTTCGCCCGGGCTCCCTCCAGCCGGGCTTCCCGCAGGTCGGCGCCGCTCAGGTCGGCGCCGCGCAGATCGGCCATGCGCAGGTCCGCCCGGCGGAACGAGGCGCGGGACGCGCGGGCCCGGCACAGGTCGGCCTCCCGCAGATCCGCGTCGGTGAGGTCGGCGTCCTCCGGTTCCGTCTCGATCAGCAGTGCTCCGCGCAGGTCCGCGCCGGTGAGGCGGGCGGAACGGAGTACCGAGGCCGTCAGCTCGGCGTACCGCAGTACGGCCCCGGCGAGTGAGGTGCGCGTCAGGTTCACGGAGAACAGGCTCGCCGCCTCCAGGCATGCCCGGTCGAAGATGATCCCCTGGAAGTTCTGCCCGTCGCGGTCGGCGCGCCGCAGGTCGGTGGCGATGAGGTTCAGCCACTCGGGCTCGCGCCCCTCACAGAGCACACCCATGCAGGTCAGCGCGGTCTGGGCGTCCGGGGCGCGGGTCTCCGGCGGCGGCACGGAGTTGATCGGAGCGTCCGGTGCGGGCACTCCGGGTCCGGTGGGCGGCCAGCGCAGACGGGTTCGGAGGAAGGCGGCCATGATGGCGATGACGGCCTCACGCTCCCGGTCGGAGTGGTCCGCGACCCGCAGCAGGGCGTGGAGGCCGCCGATCCGCACGGCGGGCCTGTCGCTGCCGATCTGCTCCACCGCCAGCCCGAACCGGTCGGTGACCTGTCCTTCGCGAGTGGCCTTCAAACCCTCCTGGCCGATGCGCACCTGACGTCAGGTGACATACGCCCCGGCGAAGATGGCCAGTCCGGCGACGGCCTGGAGCAGGGTGGCGCGGACGTCGTTCACGGCGCTCAGCCGGTCCTTCGGCCCGATGCGCCCGCCCGCCAGATCGTGGTCGACCAGGGCTCCCGGCAGGTAGAGCACCGCCAGTGCCACCAGCGCTACCGCCGACAAGGCCGTGCCCGCCGCGGCCGCGGTCCTCCGGCCCTTCCGTTCCCGGTGGCTCCGAAGCTCCCGCATGGCTCCCCCGTGTCCTCGGCAGGCCGATCCTGGTCCGGGCACCGTCCTGCCGGACCACCGTTACCGGACCTCTGGCCAGCGGTCCTCCGGGCCGCTACGTTACCCCCGGTAACTAAACCCGTCCGTCCGAACCGGGAGCGCGCCATGACGCCCACACCGTCACCCCACAGCCCCTCCCCGCGACACCGCCCCTCCCGCCCATCCCGCCGAGCCCGCGGGATCGGCGGATGCGCCGCGGCACTCGTCCTGGCCGCCGCGGCCGCCGTACCCGCCTCCGCCGCGCCCGCCTCCGCCGCGCCCGGCGACGCGGGGGCGGGCGGCGGCCTGAACGAGGTGCTGTTCGTCGGCAACAACTGGGACGGGACCGCCGACGTCATCGAGTCCACCGGCGACTACGCGAAGGTCGGCCGCATCGACGTCATCCCCGACAGGAAGGAGCGGATGAGGGAGATCTACCTCAACCCGATCAGGCTCGCCTTCTTCCTCGGCATCCGCCAGACCGTCGGCGAGGGCCACGACCAGTACGTCGACGACATGTACTCCACCCCGGACGGCTCGGCCGTCGTCGTCTCCCGGCCCAGTTTCGCCGACGTGGTGTCGATCGACGTGGCCACGGGGAAGGTCAACTGGCGCTTCCCGGTGTCGGGTTTCCGCTCCGACCACATGGCGGTCTCGCCCGACGGCCGCCGCGTCGCGGTGTCGGCCTCCACGTCCAACACCGTCCACGTCCTGGACATCGTGACGGGGAAGGAGGTGGGGTCGTTCAGGACGGGCGACAAGCCGCACGAGAACGTCTTCACCGACGGCGGCCGGAACATCTGGAACATGTCCATCGGAGAGGTCAACAACGACCTCGACGCCCCCTGGCTGGACTGGACGAAGGGCGACCGGCGGATCACGGTCGTCGACGCGGCCACCTTCGAGCAGGTGAGGGTCGTCGACATGCGCGAGCGGCTGGACGCCTTCGGCCGCAAGGACCTCTCCGACTCGGTGCGGCCCGTGGCCTTCACCCCCGACGAGTCGAAGCTCTACTTCCAGGTGTCGTTCTTCAACGGCTTCCTGGAGTACGACGTGGCCGCCGACGAGATCACCCGGATCAAGGAGCTGCCCAAGAACCCGGCCACCGACGAGGACCGCACCACCTGGGTCAACGACTCGCGCCACCACGGCATGTCGATGAACCCGCAGGGCACGAAGCTGTGCGTCGCCGGGACGATGGACGACTACGCCACCGTCGTGGACCGCAGGACGCTGGAGGAGGGGCCGCTGGTGACGGTCTCCAAGCCGTACTGGGCGACGGTGAGCGGCGACGGCAGGCACTGCGTGGTCTCCGAGAGCGGATCCGACCAGGTCACCGCGATCGACTTCGCGACCGGCCGGAAGGTGGCCTCCGTGCCCGTCGGCGACCATCCGCAGCGGGTGCGCGTGGGGCACGTCCCGGCCGGGTGGAACGGCCCCTCCGCGGGCTGACACGCGGACCCCGCCCCCCGGCCCGCGCTCGTCCCGCCCGGCGTCCGTCGCCCCGCCCGGTCCGCCCGGGCGGGGCGAACGGGGACGACGGGGCGTTCCGTGCACGACTCTTGCCGTCCCGTCGCGGCCGCCTCTATCGTCTCGGGAGCGCTCCCACACCTTCCGTCGGCGCCCTGGCGCGCACGTCTCCGCCCGGCGCGTCGATGAATCGATTCACCAAGGCTCTTCCCCCACCCGTGGGCGCGCCACCCCTACTAGGAGCCGCCATGCCTGCCCACAGCACATCCGCAAGACCCCGCTCCCGCCTGAGAGGGCTGTACGCCGCCGCGTCGGCCGCGCTGCTGGCCGCCGTCTCGCTCGTCGCCCTGCCCGCGCAGGACGCCGACGCCGCCGAGATCGACACCTCCGCCTACTACCAGCTCGTCTCCCGCCACAGCGGCAAGGCGATCGACGTCTTCGAGCGCTCCACCGACAACGGCGCGTCCGTGGTGCAGTGGACGCCGGGGACGGGTGCCAACCAGCAGTTCCGCTTCGTCCCCTCCGGCGACGGCTGGTACCGGATCGCGGCCCGCCACAGCGGCAAGGTGCTGGACGTGGAGGCCCGCTCCACCGCCGACGGCGCGAACGTCGTCCAGTGGACCGACAACAACTCCGCCAACCAGCAGTTCCGCCTCGCCGACTCCGACGGCGGCCACGTCCGGCTGATCAACCGCCACAGCGGCAAGGCGCTGGACGTGTGGGAGCGGTCCACCGCCGACGGCGCGCGGATCTCCCAGTACACCGACACCGGCGGCCACAACCAGCAGTGGCGCCTGGTGGAGGTGGGCGGCGGGGACGGGGGGAGCGGTGAGCCCCCGGCCGGGAACGCCAAGCAGATGGAGAACCTGAACCGGGGCCTGGTGTCGGTCCGTTCGGGCACGGGCAACCTGGTCTCCTGGCGCCTGCTGGGCACCGAGAGCCGCGACACGGCCTTCAACCTCTACCGGGGCGGGACGAAGGTCAACTCCTCGCCCATCACCGGCTCCACCAACCACCTGGACGCCGGCGCCCCCGCCGACGCCTCCTACACCGTGCGCGCGGTGGTCAACGGCACCGAACAGGCCGCATCCGCGCCCTCGTTGCGCTTCACCGGCGGCGACCACCTGGACGTACCGCTCTCCCGCCCCAGCTCCACCCACACCCCTGTCGAGGCCTCCCCCGGCGACCTGGACGGTGACGGGCAGTACGAACTGGTCGTCAAGTGGGACCCGGACAACGCCAAGGACAACTCCCAGTCCGGCACCACCGGCAACGTCTACATCGACGCCTACCGCCTCAGCGGCCAGCGGCTGTGGCGCATCGACCTGGGCCGCAACATCCGCGCCGGGGCGCACTACACCCAGTTCCAGGTCTACGACTACGACGGCGACGGCCGGGCCGAGGTCGCCATGAAGACCGCCGACGCCACCCGCGACGGACGCGGAACCGTCATCGGGAACGCGAGCGCCGACCACCGCAACTCCAGCGGCTACGTCCTGACCGGCCCCGAGTACCTGACGATGTTCGACGGCCTCACCGGCGCCGCGCTGGACACCGTGAACTACGAGCCCGGCCGCGGCAACGTCTCCTCCTGGGGCGACTCCTACGGCAACCGCGTCGACCGCTTCCTGGCCGGCACCGCCTACCTCGACGGCACCCGGCCCTCCCTGATCATGGCCCGCGGCTACTACACCCGCGCCACCATCGCCGCCTGGGACTTCCGCGGCGGAAAGCTCACCCGGCGCTGGCTGTTCGACTCCAACGCCCCCGGCAACGGCGCGGCCTACGGCCAGGGCAACCACCAGCTCTCCGTCGCCGACGTGGACGCCGACGGCCGCCAGGAGATCGTCTACGGCTCGGCCACGGTCGACGACAACGGCACCCTGATGTACGCCACCGGTTTCGGCCACGGCGACGCCCTGCACGTGGGCGACTTCGTGCCCTCCCGCCCGGGCCTGGAGGTCTTCACCATCCACGAGCCCGGCAACCAGCCCGGCTCCGACCTGCACGACGCCCGCACCGGCCAGGTCATCCACCGCACGCCCACCAGCGGCAGCGAGGGTCCGGGACGCGGCGCGGCCGGCGACATATACGCGGGCAACGCCGGAGCCGAGTTCTGGGGTTCGGGCCCGAACATGGACCGGCTGCGCAACGCCTCCGGCGGCGAGGTGGGCCGCAACCCGTCCTCGGCCAACTTCCTCGCCTGGTGGGACGGCGACCCGGTGCGCGAACTGCTCGACGGCACCCGGATCGACAAGTACGGCACCGGCGGCGAGACCCGCCTGCTGACCGGCAGCGGAGTGGCCTCCAGCAACGGCACGAAGTCCACGCCCGTCCTCTCCGGCGACCTGTTCGGCGACTGGCGCGAGGAGGTGATCTGGCGGCACAGCGACAACTCCGCGCTGCGCATCTACGCCACCACCGCCACGACCGGCCTGAAGCTGCACACGCTGGTCCACGACGCGCAGTACCGGGTGGCGCTGGCCTGGCAGAACACCGCCTACAACCAGCCGCCGCACCCGAGCTTCTTCCTGGGCCAGGGCATGAGCACCCCGCCCCAGCCCAACGTCTACCTCCGCTGACCCCCCACGGGAACGGGCCCGCCCGCGCCGCGTCACGCGGCGCGGGCGGGCCTCGGGGTTTCCGCGGTCCTGCGGCCGGGCGGGCCGCCGCCCGAGCGGTCTCGGCGCGCGGGGTGAGGTCCACGCGCAGGTCCGGGCCCAGCGCCTCGGCGAGCCGGCCGGCACGGGCAGCGTGGGGACCGCGCCCCCCGCCTCGAACCGGGCGGCCGCCGACTGCGTCATCCGGGCCCTGCGTCCCACCTCGCCCCGAGGCAGCCCGAACCGGGCGGCCGGTCAGGGGACGAGGACGACCTTGCCCAGCGTGGCGCGGGTCTCCAGCGCGCGGTGGGCGCGGGCGGCGTGGGCCAGCGGGAAGTGGTGGACGGGCGGGACGAGGACGCCCGCGGCGGCCAGCGCCATGGCCTCCTCCTCCAGCACCCGGATGTTCCCCATGCCGCCGACGCGGTCGAACATCGGCCTGCCCAGCACCGAGAGCGAGGTGACCCCCAGCTCCCGCTGCTCCTCCTCGCTCAGCACGGCCTGTCCCTCGGGCGAGAAGCCGGTCGAGGCGTAGCCGTACGAGAGGTGGGAGCCGCCGGGGGCGAGGAGAGCGGTGGCGCTGCGGCCGAGACCGCCGCCGACGCCTTCGAAGAGGTACGTGACGGGCCGGTCCCCGAACTTCTCCCGGATCCGCTCGGCCCAGTCGCCCCGGGTGTAGTCCACCGCCAGGTCCGCGCCCAGCTCCTCCACCGTCCGTACCTTCTCCGGTCCGCCCGCCGCGCCGACGACGGTGGCGCCCCTGTGCCGGGCGTACTGGACGAGGAGCGAGCCGATGCCCCCGGCGGCGGCCAGGACCAGCACCGTGTCGGCGGGGGAGAGCTCGGCGAAGCGGAGGATGCCCATGGCGGTACGGCCGGTGCCGACCAGGGCGACGGCGTGGTCCTCGCTCAGGCTGCCGGGCAGCGGGTGCAGCCGCTCGGTACCGGCGACGGCCAGCTCGGCGTACCCGCCGGGCGCCATGCCCAGGTGGGCGGCGACGCGGCGGCCCAGCCACGCCGGATCGACGCCCTCGCCCAGCGCGTCCACGGTGCCTGCGACCTCCCGTCCGGGGATGGCCGGCAGTTCGGCGGGTGCGGGCACCGGGCCGAGCCGCAACCCCTCGCGCAGGGCGGTGTCGACCAGGTGCACCCCGGCCGCCGCGACGGCGATCCGCACCTGGCCGGGGCCGGGCCGGGGGTCCGGGACCCGCTCGTAGCGGAGGTTCTCGGCGGGGCCGAAGGCGTGCAGACGTACGGCATGCATGGTCTCTCCCCGTGGTTGTGGCGGGTGGTCACCGCCGATCCGGCGGTGACCACTCTCCGACCTCAAGTGCACTTGAGGTCAAGGCCGTTGGGGAGGGCGCCGCGGCACGCCGGAACAACGCCGGAGCCCGCAACGGGCAACCCCGTACGACGCCCCGGCACAACCTTCGGCGCTCCCCGGCCGTCCAACCGGTGCGCGGGGAACCTCGGCGCACTGCAATGACCGACCACACCCCTGGGGGAAAGCAATGAGACGTGTCTCCGTCGGGCGCCCGGTGCGCCTCGGAGCCTGCGCCGTCGCGGCGGCGGGTCTGCTCGCGGCCGGCCTCGCCTCACCCGCGTCCGCGGACGATCAGCAGAGCGACCAGCTGTGGATCATCGTGCCCTACGAGCAGAAGCTGCCGCCCGGCACGGGCGGCGAGGAACCGGAGCCCCGCTCGTTCGGCGTCTCCCTCCACCACGACAACAGCAACTTCACGGTGACCGACGGCGAGGTCACCGTGGACGTCTCCGAGCTCGCCGGCGTCGCCGAGGTGACCTGGCCGGAGAACTGCGCACCGAGCGGGGCGGGCGCGGTGTGCCACGTGCCCGAGGTGCCCGTGACCGGCAACGACGAGCAGATCCGCCTCACGGTCCGTGCGGCCGACGGCGCGGTGGCCGGTGCACAGGGCAGGATCACCTACGAGGCGACGGCCACCGGCGGTCCCCAGGGCACGCTCACCGCGCCCCGCGAGAGCTTCGAGACCACGGTCACGGTCGCCTCCGGACCCGACCTGGCGATCGCAGGCATCGACCCGATCGAGCGCGCCGAGCCCGGCGACGACAGGACGATCCCCTTCGAGCTGACCAACAACGGCAACGAGAGCGCGCACGGCTTCACGGTGCGGCTGATGGCCTCCTACGGCCTGAAGGAGATGACCGAGTACGACGCGTGCACGTACACGCGGTCGAGCGACGACGAGTACGCGCCGATGACGCACGCGACCTGCTCCTTCGACCGAGTGCTGGCCCCGGGCGAGTCCTTCCGGCTGCCCAGGCCGCTGAAGGTGGAGTTCGCCCGGCACGCGCTGGCGGAGCGGCTCGACATCGACGTCGAGCCGGGCGGCGGCGCCGAGGACCTCGACCACCACGACAACTACGTGGCGCTGGAGCTCGGCGCCGACAACACCGCGGACTTCTCGGTGACCGGCGACGCGGTCTCCGGCGCGGCGGGCGAGACGGTCACGGCCCGGCTGACGTTCGGGAACAGCGGCCCGGCCTGGTTCGGCAACCTCGGTTCCGGTGACCCGGTCGCCGTCGTCCAGCTGAACGTCCCCGAGGGCACCACGGTCACAGGCGTTCCGTCCGGCTGTATCCCGCGCACCCTCTCCGGCGGCTACCACCCGCGGCGTACGGGCGCCCCCCGCTACGACTGCGAGCTGCCGTACTGGGTGCCGGAGAAGGTCGAGCGCTCGTACGTCTTCTCGCTGCGGATCGACACCGTGACGAGCGGCACGACCGGCGCCGTGAGCGTCCGCCCCGGGTTCGGCACGTTCACGTTCGACCCGAACCCCGCGAACAATACGGCGGTCCTGGCCGTCAACTGACCCGGCTCCCGGCTGACGGCGGTGCCCCCGTGCGCGCGGCGCGCGGGGGCACCGCTTCGCGTGCGCGGGAGCACGGGCACCGCCGGGGCGCCGGGTGCCCGCACGGGGCCGGGACCGCCCCACGGCCCCGCCCCGGACGGGCCCGGAACCCGGGCCGCCGGCGGAGGTGAGGGATCAGATCCTGGGGAAGCGTGCCTGGAGGTCCCAGACCACCGGGTTGTCGCCCAGCCCCTCGTGGATGTCGGTGAGGTCGGCGATCAGGTCGTGCAGGAAGTCGCGGGCCTCGCGGCGCAGCTCACCGTGGTTGACGGTCAGCGGCGGTTCGTCGGCGGGCAGCCAGTCCGCGGTGACGTCCACCCAGCCGAAGCGGCGCGCGAAGTGGAGGCTGTCGGCCGACTCCACGAAGTCCAGCTCGGCGTACTGAGGCTTCGCGGCGCGGCTGCCGAGCGGATCGCGGTCGAGGCGCTCGGCGATGTCGCACAGCGCCCAGGCGAAGTCGAGCACCGGCACGGTGCCGCGAGCGGTGGACAGCTCCCGGTCCGTCTCGGTGTCCGCGAGGTAGACGTCGCCGCAGAACAGGTCGTGCCGCAGCGTCCGTACGTCCGCCGAGCGGTAGTCGGTCTGCGGCGGGTCGGGGAAACGGCGGGAGAGGGAGTAGCCGATGTCGAGCACGGAAGCGATGGTGGCACGACGGGACGCGCGTACGCCCGCCGGGCGGGGCTGCTCCTCGTCGCCACCGGGCCGGCATCCCCGGGCTCCCACTCGACGACGAACGATCCCTTGCCGACGACTACGACCGTCCGCACGATGCCCTGCTCGGCCGGCAGCACCGACGTCCTCCCGGTGGCGCCTCGGGCGGTGCCGGACTCCCGCACCGGCCGGTCCGCACCCGGCACCGCCCGGCACCGCCCGGCGCGGTGGGTGGTCGCCGCTCCGCCCCCGCCGGGACGGAGCGGAGGCCGAGCCGCTCTGCGAGGGCGTGACCGCGCTGCACCGCTCCCGCCCCTGCCGCGCGCGGGAGCCGTAGAACGCGGAGGGCGCCCGGCACCGCGTGGGTGCCGGGCGTCCTCGCGAGGCGCCGGACGGTCAGACGTTGACGCCGAAGTCCTTGGCGATGCCGACCAGGCCCGAGGCGTAGCCCTGGCCGACCGCGCGGAACTTCCACTCCGCGCCGTGGCGGTACAGCTCGCCGAAGACCATGGCGGTCTCGGTGGCGGCGTCCTCGCTCAGGTCGTAGCGGGCGATCTCGGAGCCGCCGGCCTGGTTGAGGATGCGGATGTAGGCGTTGCGCACCTGGCCGAAGTTCTGGCTGCGGCTCTCGGCGTCGTAGATGGAGACCGGGAAGACGATCTTGTCGATGTCGGCGGGCAGCGCCGCGAGGTTGACGTTGATCTGCTCGTCGTCGCCCTCGCCCTCACCGGTGCGGTTGTCACCGGTGTGGACGATCGCCTGGTCCGGGGTGGCCTTGTTGTTGAAGAAGACGAAGTGCTGGTCCGAGTAGACCTGGCCGCTCGCGTTGACCGCGATGGCGCTGGCGTCGAGGTCGAAGTCGGTGCCGGTGGTCGTACGGACGTCCCAGCCGAGGCCGACCGTCACGGCGGTCAGGCCGGGGGCCTCCTTGGTGAGCGAGACGTTGCCGCCCTTGGACAGGCTTACAGCCATGGGGATGCCCTTCTGTGGTGTTTCCGTGCTGGCCCTTACTGGTCCATTTCCTACCCCCTCCAACGCCGACGGTGGGGGACCGGGTTCCATGTTTCTTTGCTTTCTTTACCCTCCCCGCCGAGGCGGCGGGGAGGAGGGGAGCCGGAGGGCGGGGAAAACGCCGTGACGGCGGGCCCGGAGGGCGGGATCATGGGAGCCATGTCCGGGCCCTACATCATCCGCGGCTCGGTCTCCCTGCCGGAGGCCGAGCTGACCTGGCGTTTCTCTCGCTCGTCCGGGCCCGGCGGCCAGCACGTCAACACCAGCGACAGCCGGGTCGAGCTCCGCTTCGACCTCGCTCGCACCGAGGCACTGCCCGAGGTGTGGAAGGAACGGGCGCTGGAGCGGCTGGCCGGACGGCTGGTGGACGGAGTCCTGGTCGTACGGGCCGCCGAGCACCGCTCCCAGTGGCGCAACCGCGAGACCGCGGCCGTACGCATGACCGCGCTGCTGGCGGAGGCGACCGCGCCGCCGCCGCGCCCGCGCAAGAAGGGCAAGGTCCCGCGCGGGATCAACGAGCGGCGGCTGCGGAACAAGAAGCACCGCTCCGACGTCAAGCGCGGCCGCTCCGGCCGCGACTGGGGGTAGGCCGAACGGATCGGCCCACCCCTTGCTCCTCAGTACCGGGGCTGTGCCTGTGCCCGTGCCCGGCGCCGGAAGGCGACGGCGGTGACGACCGCGGCGACGGCGACGAGTGCCGCGGCTCCGATGCCGATGGCCGTCCACGGCGGTCCGCCGCCGTCGGTTTCCTCCTGCGCGACCGCCTGCTCGCCGTCCTTGCCGGGCTTGGCGGTGGGCGGTCCCTCGTTCGTGTTCTCGCCCTTGCCGTCCTCGGGGGAGGGGGACCTGGAGGCTTCGAGGGACGCGTAGTACTTGGAGAAGATCGGGCTCACATCCGCCGGCCCGGGGTCGCCGTCACCGTCGACCAGGACCTGCGCGGGTCTGACGATGCCGTGCCCGAGGTACATGCTGGGCTCCTCGCCCCGCTGCGACCGTCCCGTCGTCTCGATCATCACGCGCAGGACCTGGTGGTGCGTCCAGTCGGGGTGCTCGGCCCAGATGAGCGCGGCCGAGGCGGAGGCGATCGCGGACGCCACACTTGTACCGCCGGGATCGCCGGGAGCGGAGAGCACAAGGTGGGGGCCGTAGTTGGAGAAGTCGGCTACCGTCCCTTCCTTGTCCACCGCTCCTACTGGCACGACGCCTGGAAGTACAGCGGGGTAGTCCCGCGTTTCCACCCGACGGCCGTCATTCCCTGAGGCAACGAAGATCAGCTTGCCGCGCTCGTTGGCTTCGTCAATCGCGTCTTGCATCTCGGCAAGGGTCTCATCGTCCAGGTTGGAGACACCCTGCGAGATGTTGATGACCTTGGCATCACTCCGAGCCGCGTATCGGATCGCGTCGATGAGTGTCTTGTCCCAACTGGTGACGAAGTCCGCTTTGGTGTGTGTCCGCACGGGAAGGATTTTCGCTTCGGGAGCGAGACCGCGGAGACTGTTTCCTGCCCCGGAGCCGGCGATCAACGCGGCCATGTTCGTCCCATGGCCGCTTATGTCTTCGTGAGGCTCGGGAGCTTTCGAAGCGAAGCTTTTCCCCGGCAGCAACCTGCCCTCCAAACCACGGATCGGCTTCACCCCGGAGTCGACCACGGCGACCGTCACGCCTTCGCCCTTGCTGACCTTCCACAGCCCTGAGGCGTTCATGGCGTCGAGGTACCACTGCTGGTCCGGCCTGATACTCGCGAAGGCAGGAGGTGCGAGCAGCCCCAGAGGCATGAGCATGGCAGTGAGCAGACCGAACACGGTCAGTACTCGTCTTTGTGGGCGGAGGGCATGGGATCGCATGGGACAGTGCACTTCCTCGGAGTTAGTCGATGACCGGCGGCACCACGTCCCGCCGTCCTGCCCAGGTCTCCTCGTCCTCGGCAAGGTAGTCGGGACGGTCTTGCCCACGCCGTCGGTTCTCCGACGGTGAATTCGTGCCGACCGGCCGCCCCGCCATGCCCGGGGTGGTGTTTCCCCTGACAAGCCCGGTGCCGCCTGGCGTGAAGCTCGCGCCTCTGAAGCCACTTCCCGTACGGGACGCTCCCGCCGGACTACCCGGTGATGGAGTAAAGGGACGCCCGGGAGGCACGCCCCTGCCCGTTGGGGCCCCGCCTCCTGCGGCACCCGGGTAACCGCCCATGGGACGGCCCGCGGGAGCACGGTCACCGGCGACAGTTCCGCGTGGAGTTCCGGCCCCGGGTGCGGGGTTGCCCACGTGTCGTGGTGTACCACCCGTGATGCCGTCCTTTACCGGGCCACGTGGCGAAAGGCCGCCCGCGCCGCCGCCAACCGACGGTCGGCCATTGCCGGGGGCGCGACCCGCCTGCCGAACCGGTCCGGTGGCCGGCATCGGAGCCACCGGCGGAGGAGAGGACGGGCCGGCGGACTGCTGAGGGGGCACAGGCATTGTGGTCTGCGGCCGCTGCTCGGCAACGGGGAGAGGGGCTACGGAGTCGAGTTTCGTGTTCGTAGAACGTTCGAATACGGGAACAGAAGGGTCAGTGACAGGGAAAGAGCGTACTTCCGACCCTTCTCTGGCAGAGATACTCCTGTCGAAAGCGGCACCCGATTCGCGGTAAGTCGCCGACTCCATAGCCCCTCCGCTTGGTGCTGCGGCCGACGTACCCAGGCCGGATTGCCTTTCCTCCCTGGCATCAGGCAGCGGCTTGAAGTCCGGTTCCTCCGCCGCGCGGAGGCTCTCCCCGGTCGTCCTGTAGTACGACGACAGCCGGTTGAGCTGGTTGATCGCCTCCTGGCGCTTGCTCTCCTCGCGCTCCTGGCGGGCCTTGTCCTTCTCCGGGTCGGCGTAGCACATCGTCTCGGGCTCGGGGATGGCGGCCTTGGCCTCGGTCAGGGCCTGGCCCGCGTTCACCATGTGCTGCCCGAGCGTGCGGACGTAGGCGGCGAACCGCATGGACTCCAGGGCGAACTGACGCCCCCACTCACGGAAGGCGTCACCGCCCTCGCCGTCCCACTCCACACGGTCGATGTAGGTGCGCAGTTCGCTGCCGATGCCGTCCATGTCGGAACCGGCCTTGCCGAGGGCCTGTCCGCGCGAGGTGAGCAGACCGGGGTCGGCCTTCGCGACCATCGCGTTGAGCGCGGCGAGTGACTTGCCCTCGAACTCTCCTGTGGCCATTCCTGACCTCCCCCTCAGCTGAAGTCCTTGCCGTCGGACTCGTCGGAGTCCTTGGCGCGGGTGTCCTGCCCCTCACGCTCCCGCCGGCTTGCCGCCCAGTGCTCGTCCACCTGCGTCTGGATGGCCTGGAATCGCTGCCGCTGGTCCGCCTCGACGTTGCCGTAGCCCTTGTCCACGATCTCGGTGGCGATGCCCAGCGCCTCCAACTGCTCGCCGAACAGCCGGGAGAGGGTTTCCAGGCGCGTGTGCACCTTGTCATAGAGGGCTGACAGATCCTCCGCCGCGCTGAAGCCCGTGCCGTACGCGTCCGGGGTGACGGTCTGTTCGCCGATCTGCTTGTGGGACGCCGGGGACTTCCCCAACTCGGCCAGGAGTTCGTCGATACGGCCCTTGAAGGCGGTCAGCGTCTCGGCCCGGTAGTCCAGGCCCTTGCCGCCGCCGAAGTCACGCTCGCCCGTCACGCCGTGCCCCCGTCCCCCGATTAGTCGCCACGCTGTGCCAAGGTCGTGCCGCGTCAGTGTAGTCAGCGCACGGCCCGGCCCGTCGGGGCCTGTGGACGGCGGGCGCGCTTTCCGGCCGGGTGGCAGCTATGCCAGGTGGCGGTAGCGTCCGCGGAAGTACGTCAGGGGCCCGCCCTCCGAGGACGGCAGCGCGGTGGCCAGCACCCGGCCGATCACCAGTGTGTGGTCGCCCGCGCCCACCCGCTGCTCGGTACGGCACTCCACCGTCGCCAGCGCGCCGTCGACCAGGGGTGCGCCGGAGGCCTCGCCGCGGGTGCAGGGCATGTCCTGGAAGAGCAGGCGGTCGCTGACGCGGCCGCGCATGGAGAAGCGGCCCGCGATGTGGCGCTGGCCCTCCGCGAGGAGCGAGGCGGCCCACAGCGGCTGCCGTTCCAGCAGCTCGTCCATCCGGGAGCCCTCGCGCACGCTGACCAGTACCAGCGGCGGTTCCAGGGAGACGGAGAGGAAGGAGGTCGCGGTCATGCCCGCGTCCTCGCCGCGCGGCCCGTCCTCCGGGTCGTGCGCCGTCACCAGTACCACGCCTGCGGCCAGCCGTGCCAGGGCTGCGCGGAATTCCTCCTCGCCCACCCCCTCAGGATGCGGGACACCGGAGGTGCGGCGCGAGGTCGAAGTAGGGGCGTTCCGGGACATCTGCTGCTGCGGTGTCGGGTGCACACCTCGCACGCTAGACGCTGCTCCGGGGGTCCGCATCGGGCCCGGGGACCAGGTCGGACCTAGGTACATGGGCTGAACGATCCGCAGGTCAGAGCCGGAATTTGCGTTCGGTACGGTTGTGGTCCGGGCAGGAGCGCTCCCACGCGGCGCAGTCGCGCGCCCGCACTCGGCTGTGACATGAGTCACACAGGGGGTCAATTGTTGACCCTGTGTACCGGCTGGACAGCTCGCTGTGATTCAGTGGCTTGAAGACAGGAGAAAGTCCAAAACCGGATCATCTGGAGTCACTCACTCGAGTCTCAGGGGGAGGGCGGATGGAAGCCGAGTCGGAGCCGTACGTGCGCCTCACCACCCTGCGCAGGCTCCACCAGTCCATGGCGGACCTCAACACCGCGCGCAGCCTGGCGGACACCCTGCAGACCGTCGCCGACGGCATCGTGAACGGCCTCGACTTCGAGCTGGCCGCGGTCAACCTCGTCAAGCCCGACGGGGACCTCGTGGTGGCGGCCGTCGCAGGCAGCGAGGGTGCGGAGGCGATGATGGCGGGCCGTACGGGCTCGCGGGCGGCCTGGGAGCGGCGGCTGGCGCTGGGGGAGTGCTGGGGCGAGCTGCGCTTCATCCCGTACACCGAGGCGTGGGTCCTGACGGACGACGACGTGCCGCAGTGGCACACCGCCGGGCCGGCGCCGCGGTACCCCGACGAGTGGCACCCCATGGACCTCCTGATGGCGCCGATGTACTCCTCCGACGGAGAACTCCTCGGCGTCATCTCCGTCGACAAGCCGCGCAACGGGCGGCGCCCGGGCGCATGGGGGCGCGAAGCGTTGCAGATGTACGCCTTCCAGGCGGGGATTGCGATAAGCAACGCCCGGCTGCGCGCAAACATGCAGCGCGCGCTGGTCCGCCTGGAGCGCGAGCAGCAGGCGCTGCGGGCGAGCGAGGAGAGCTTCCGGCAGGCGTTCGAGTACGCGCCCAGCGGCATGGCGATCACCGAGCTGGGCGGCGACCAGCACGGACGGCTGGTGCGCACCAACGACGCGCTGTGCCGGCTGCTGGGCCGCCCGGCGGCGGCGCTGCGGCGCTACAGCTTCTCCGACCTCGTCCACCCCGAGGACCTGGCCACCCTGAAGCGCACCTCCGCCGAGGGGGGCCGGGCCGAGCTGCGGCTGGCGCGGCGCGACGGCTCCTACCTGTGGGTCTCCCTGCGCAACTCGGTGGTGGCCGACGCCACCGAGGGCCCGCGCCTCCTGCTCACCCACGTCGAGGACATCGAGGAGCGCAAGCGCCACGAGCTCCAGCTCGCCCACCGCGCCAGCCACGACTCGCTCACCGGCCTGCCCAACAGCGCCGAGCTGCGGGCGCGGCTCAGCGCCCGGCTGTGCGACAAGCCCGTGCCGGTGCCCGACGCCGCGCACATGGGCCCGGGGGGCGCCGGTGGCGCCGTCGGCGGCGGCTTCGGGCCCGAGGGCCTCGTCGGCGGTCCCGGCGGCGGGCTCGGTGGGGGGTTCGGCTTCGACGGCTTCGGTCCGGACGGTTACCGGGACTGCTTCGGGGGAGCCCTCCCGGAACCGGCCGGCGGATACGACCACCACGTCCACACCGTCCCGCCCGTGAGCGACGACCCCTCCGAGAAGGGGCTGGCGGTCCTCTTCTGCGACCTCGACGGCTTCAAGTCGATCAACGACCGCTTCGGCCACCACTGCGGCGACGCCGTGCTGATCGAGGTGGCGAGACGTCTTTCGAGTGGCGTTCGCGACAATGACACCGTCGCCCGGCTGGGTGGTGACGAATTCGTCGTCCTGGCGGACGGGCTGTGCCGCGGTGATGCCGCTGACCTGGCCGTACGGCTGCGCAACGCGATCATTCCGCCCATCCGCGTGGAGGGGCGCGCGGTGCGGGTGGGGGCGAGCTTCGGCATCAGCTGGGCGGGGTGCGGCATGTCCGCCGAGGAGGTCCTGCACTCCGCCGACCAGCGGATGTACGTCGAGAAGCGGTCGCGGTCCAAGGCCCACCGCAGGGCCGGATGAGGCCCGGGCCGGCCCGGTGCCGGGGGTGTGGCGGGGTGGGGGTGCGAGAGGTCACAGGCGCCGCCTTCTTTAACCCGAAAGAGGTAGGCTGCGCCGGGCAGGCACCCGTCATGGAGGAGCGCACGGAATGACCGCCGGTAACAACGGCTCGGGCACGCCGGAGAACGACGACCCGTTCGCCTACCTCTACCGCTCCGAGGGCGGTACGGGCGGCGGCGGGGGCGCCGCGGCGTCGCAGCCCGGAGTGCCTCGCACCTCGTACAACCAGGTCCGCGCCGTGGGCGAGCGCCGCTACGGCGGGCAGCAGGGCCAGCAGCAGGCGCCACCGCGCCAGCACCAGCAGCAGGCGCACCAGTCCAGCGCGCACTACGCGGCCCCCGAGACCGTGCCCGGCGGCCGTGCCGCCGCGCGGCGCGAGGCCGCCGCGGCGGGCCCGGCCGGCCGGGGGCGCGGCCGCAACCACAACGGCCTGCTGGTCGGCGCACTGGCGGTCGTCGCCGCGGTGGTCCTCGGCGTGGGCGCCGCGATCTTCTTCAGCGACGGCGACGATGCGAACGCGGACCAGACCGGCGGTGTCCAGGCCGCCACGGCCGGAGCCGGCGACGGTGGCGGAGACGACGGGGACGGCCAGGACAAGGACGCCGACAAGAACAAGAACAAGGAGAAGGAGCCGGGCGCCCTCCCCTCGGAGGACGCGGCCAGCCTCCAGCTCGGCGGCGGAGCGACCACGGACAAGGCCGTCCAGGGAGCCCAGTCCAGGAGCGGCGCGTACGTCACCGGTCTCGACAAGCCCGGCTCCTCGGCGACCTGGACCTTCGAGGTCCCCGAGGACGGCAAGTACACGCTGTTCGTCGGCTACGGGGTGCCGGGCAAGGACGCGAACTCCACGCTCGCCGTCAACGGCACGCCCCGCAAGGATCCGCTGAACATGAAGAACTTCGCGGGCGCGGGCGAGGGCGAGTGGGAGAAGGGCTGGACGCGCACCTTCGCCTGGGTCGACCTGAACAAGGGCTCCAACACCGTCAGGATCTCCTGCGAGGAGGGCAACCAGTGCGGGTTCGTCCTCGACCGGGTCTGGCTCAAGGAGGGCCACGTCCGCGGCTGACGCCGCCGCGACGAGGGTCGGCGGCGCGGCGCGGGAGCGTCAGCCGCCGACCACCTTCAGGAAGGCCGCCACCGTCTGAGCCATCGCATCCCGCGCTGGGAGCAGGTACCTGCGCGGATCGACGGTCCGCGCGTCCCGCGCGAGGAAGGCGCGGACGGCCCCGGTGAAGGCGGTGTTCAGCGCCGTCCCCACGTTGATCTTCGCCATTCCGGCCGCGACCGCCCGCCGCAGTTCCCCGTCCGGCACCCCGGAGGAGCCGTGCAGCACCAGCGGCACGGGCACGGCCTCGCGCAGCTCGCCGATCAGGGCGTGGTCGAGGACGGCGGTGCGCTCGGTCATGGCGTGGGAGCTGCCGACCGCGACGGCCAGGGCGTCCACCCCGGTGGCGGCCACGTACGCCGCGGCCTCGGCGGGATCGGTCCGCACGCCGGGGGCGTGCGCGTCGAGCGTTCCGCGCCCCTTCCCCGGCTCCCCGTCGCCGGGCTTGCCGCCGACCCGGCCCAGCTCGGCCTCCACCCACATCCCGTGCGCGTGGCCGAAGCGCACGGCCTCCGCCGTGGCCGCCACATTGCGGTCGTAGGGCAGCTTCGAGGCGTCGAACATCACCGAGCCGAACCCGGCCTCCGGCGCGGCGCGCAGCAGCTCGGGGCTCTCCACGTGATCCAGGTGCAGCGCCAGCGGCGCGCCGGAGGCCCGCGCCACGGCCGCCGCGGCGGCGGCGACGGGAGCGAGCCGGCCGCCGTGGAAACGCACGGCGTTCTCGGAGATCTGGAGGATGGCGGGCAAGCCGGCGGCCTCCGCGCCGGCGGCGATCGCCTCGGCGTGCTCCAGGGTGATGACGTTGAACGCGGCGACGCCGCGGCCGGACGCGTGCGCGTCCGCCACGAGTTCCCCGCTGCCGACCAGTGGCATGCCCGCCCTCCTCCGTACCTGTCTTCCGTACCCGTCTTCTCCGTCCGCCGCCGTCCCGCCGCCCGTCCCGCGGTCTCCCGTCGTCGTCCACCGGGCCGCAGGACGGGCCGTCAGACGGCCGCCATCTGCCGGTCGATCCGCACCCCGGGCAGCAGCTCCTCGTACAGCACCCGGTCGAACTCGCCCGCCACCTCGGCCCGTACGGTCGCCGCCGACAGGGCGGCGGCGCGGGCCAGCCGGTCCGGCCAGGGCAGGCCCTCCACGAGTCCGGACAGCAGCGCGGCCACCACCGAGTCCCCCGCCCCCGTCGGGTTGCCCGCCAGCCGCCGGGGCGGCTCGACGCGCCAGACGCCCTCCGGGGTGAGGGCCAGCAGGCCGTCCTCGCCCAGCGAGGCGACCACGGAGTGAGCCCCGCGCCGCTGTGCCAGCCGCGCGGCCCGCAGCGGCTCGGTGGTGCCCGTTATCCCGGCCAGCTCACGGGAGTTGGGCTTGACGACGTCCGGCCGGGCGGCCAGTCCGCGCAGCAGGGGCTCCCCGTCGGTGTCCAGCAGCACGGGCACGCCCGCGGTTCGCGCGGCGCGCACCAGCGTCCCGTACGCCCCCACGGGCACCCCGGGCGGCAGGCTGCCGCACAGGGCCACGGCGGTGGCGTCGTGCAGCAGTCCGCCGTAGACGTCCAGGAATCGCTCCCACTCGGCGGGGGTCACCTGCGGGCCGGGCTCGTTGAGCACGGTGGCGTCGCCGGAAGCCTCGTCCACGACCGTGACGGTGCGGCGGGTGTCCCCGCCGACGGCGACGAACGCGTCCCCGACCGGGCCCTCCTCCGTCACCTCCGACAGCAGCGCCCGCAGCCGGTCGCCGTTCGGGCCGCCGGTGAAGCCGGTCACCAGCGTCTCGTGACCCAGCGCGCCCAGGACCCTCGCCACGTTCAGACCCTTGCCGCCCGGGCGCTCGGCGACCTCCCGGACCCGGTGGGAGGCGCGGGGCTCCAGACGGGGGACGCGGTAGGTGATGTCCAAAGCCGCGTTGAGCGTGACGGTCAGGATCATCCGGTACTCCGCCTCCCACCGGCGAGTGTGAATGTTCGGCATACCCACGGTGGCGCGGGGCCGCCGACCGTGCGAGTGATCATGCCAAAGCGGAGGCGGTCGGCCCAGAGGGCGGAGACACCCGCCTCCGCTCGATGTGGGAACGAGACCGGAACGCAATCAGCCCGTCGCGCCGCCGCGTACAACCCCGGCGGCCCCGGCGGTGTCCGGGAGGGGCGGGGGCACCAGCCACTCGCCCCGGCGCATGACGCCCGCGACCCGGTAGCCGTCGTCCAGCACCACCAGATCGGCGTCCTTGCCGGGCTCGATCGACCCCACCCGGTCGGCGACCCCCAGCAACCGCGCCGGGTTGAGCGCCAGGGCCCGCACCGCGTCCTCGACGCGCAGGCCGTCCACCGTCACCGAGCGCCGCAGCGCCTCGTCCAGGGTGAGCGTGGATCCCGCGATCGAGCCGCCCTCCACCAGCCGGGCGACGCCGTCGGTGACGCGCACCTTCAGCGGGCCGAGCGGGTAGAGGCCGTCGCCCATCCCGGCCGCGCCCATGGCGTCGGTTACGAGGGCGACCCGGCCGGCGCCGGCACGGGCGAAGGCCAGCTCCAGGACGGCGGGGTGCAGATGGACGCCGTCGTTGATCAGCTCGACGGTGACCCGCTCGTCCTCCAGCAGCGCCGCCACCGGGCCGGGGGCGCGGTGCAGCAGCGCGGGCATCGCGTTGAACAGGTGCGTGGCGACCGTCGCGCCCGCCCCGATGGCCTCCAGCACGGCCTCGTACGAGGCGTCGGTGTGGCCGACGGCCGCGATCACCCCGCTGTCGGCCAGCAGCCGCACCGACTCCAGACCGCCGGGCAGCTCCGGTGCGAGCGTCACCATCCGCGCCGCGCCGCGCGCCGCCTTCACCAGTGCGCGCACATCGGCCGGGTCGGGATCGCGCAGCAGGCCGGGGTCGTGGGCGCCGCAGCGGCTGCGGGCGATGAACGGCCCCTCGAAGTGGATGCCCGCCAGGTCGCCCTGCTCCACCAGCTCCGACAGTACGGCCGCCTGCCGGGCGAGTTCGTCCAGACCGCCGGTGACGGTGGAGGCGACCATCGTCGTGGTGCCGTGCGCGCGGTGGGTGGCGATCGCCCGCAGCGCCTCCTCGGCCGAACCCGCGGAGAAGGACGCCCCGCCGCCGCCGTGGACGTGCATGTCGACGAAGCCGGGCACCACCCAGTGGCCGGCCAGGTCGAGCGTGCCCGCCTCCCCGGGGACGTCGGCGGCGATGCGCGAGCCCTCCACCGTCACCCTGCCCTCCTCGGCCACGCCGTCCGGCAGCACCACCCTGGCGCCCGTCAGCACGGTGCGCCGCGCCCCGGCCGGCCGCGTCCTCGCCGGGCGGGCGCTCACCGCCGGTGCTTCCGCCGTCCGCGCCCCCGTAGTCTGCGCCGTCTTCGGACCGGTCATAGGCTCGCAACCTCCGCGGAGAGTAGGTCCCAGGCGAGGAGTCCCGCGCCCAGGCACCCGGCGGCGTCCCCCAGGGCCGCCGGAACGATCGTGGGGACGTGCTGGAAGGTGACCTTGGCGCGTACGGCGTCGCGCAGCGGCGCGAGAAGCGTCTCGCCCGCCTCCGCCAGCCCGCCGCCGACGATCAGCACCCGCGGATCCAGCAGGGTGATCGCGGTGACCAGGCCCTCGGCGAGGGCGTCGACCGCGTCGTGCCAGACGGCCGCGGCCCGCGGGTCGCCGGCCTCCACCGCCCGGGCGGCGCCGGCCGCCGTCGCCTCCGGATCACCGCACGCCTCGGCCCAGGCCCGGCCCACGGCGGCGGCGGAGGCGAACAGCTCCAGGCAGCCGCGCCGCCCGCAGCCGCACTCGGGCCCGCCGGGCCGTACGGTGATGTGGCCGATCTCGCCCGCGCCGCCGTGCGCTCCCGGCTCCACCCGGCCGTCGATCCCGACGGCCCCCGCGATGCCGGTGCCCAGCGCCGTGAACAGGAAGCGGTCCACGCCCGCCCCCGCCCCGATCCGCCCCTCGGCCAGCCCGCCGGTGCGCACGTCGTGCCCGAGGGCGACGGGCACCCCGCCCAGCCGTTCGGTCAGCAGATCACGCAGGGGGAGGTCCCGCCAGCCGAGGTTGGCGGAGTAGACGGCCGTCCCCGTCGCACCGTCGACGATCCCGGGCACGGCGACCCCCGCGGCCACCGGCTCGGCGCCGTACCGCGCGACCCCGGCCTCCCGCAGCTCGGCGGCGAAGGCGAGCACGTTCTCCACCACGGCGTCCGGCCCGCCCTCCCGCCCGGTGGGCCGCCGCGCCTGGTGCAGCAGCGTGCGGCCGGCCCCGACGAGGGCGGCCTTCAGCCCGGTGCCGCCCACGTCGAGGGCGACGACATACGCGGTTTCGTCATGCCGAGGAGTCACGGGGACAGTCTCACCTGTCACCCGCGAAAGGTCTAGTCCACTCCTCGGTCTGTGCCGCACCCGGGGGGCCGGACCCCGAAGCAGATCCGCCGGGCCGGGCACTGCTCGGCAAGCTGTGGAAAACCCGGCCCCCTCCGTCCCCTCTGTTAGCGTCGGGCGAGAACCGGCAGGGGGATCATGGGGAGCCTGTGGAAACGCAGTCGGCTGCGCACCGCCGTTCTGGGGGTGGCAGCCCTCGCCGCCGTGACGGCGGTGGCCGTGTACCCGACGCGGGACGGCGAACATCCGAAGACCAACCGCGCGCAGGTGCGGAAGGCGTGCGCCGGCCTGCTGCCCGCCGCCCACCTCGACCCGTTCCTGCCCCGCGACTCGGCCATGAAGCACGGGCAGTACGGCACGCTCCTCGAACCCGGCCACGAGAGCCGCGCGTTCATCGACTGCCGGCTCGACTGGACCGGGGACGACGGGAAGGGCGACCTCGGCGTCCACATGCGGGCGGAACCGTGGGGACCCGACGACGTACTGCCCTCCGCCGACGATGGCGACGCGCTCCCCTTCCCCTACCGGCTGCCGGACGGCTCCCGGGGCGCCATCACGGCGCATGACATGTACGGCGACATGACACAGGTGGGAGTCATCCTGCAAGTCGGCTGTCCCAAAGGCGACTTCGAACGCTTCCGGCTGGGCACGGACATGAAGGTGTCCGTCGAGCTGCCCGTGCGTCTCCACGACGAGGACGACGACGGGTACACGGATGAACCCGTCGAGGAGGAACTGCGCCTGGCGGCCCGATCGGCTCCGCGCGCCGCCGACCGGGTGCGCGAGCACCAGGCGTGCGGCACCGCCCCGCTCGGCAAGCTGAGCCCGGCCCCGGTTTCCGAACGCGACGACGACGGCGACGACGGCGGGGCCGGGGCGGAGGACGAGCGCGGAGGCAGCCCCTGCGGCAAGGGGACCTGCGCCTGGCTGGACCCCGCCGCCATGGGCTACCCGAAGGGGGAGTGGAGAGTGTCGGGCGGTTCCTCCTTCGGCCCCGCCCGGGGGGAGTGCCGCGCTGCCCTCGACGGGCACCCGGAGGAGAACGAGATCAAGGGCGTGGACGCCGTCAGCGTTTCCGGGGTCGGAGCGCGCGGTTTCTACCAGGGCGATGAGACCGGCCCGAACGAGCACGAAGCCGGTGGACACCACGAGCCCGGGCCGGGTTGGACGGCTGTCCCGGATGGAACGGCCGAACTGCTGCCGGGTGACGCCCGCACCCTGCCCTCCCTGGCGCTGTGGGCCGAGTCGGTGTGCGACGGTGGTCAGACCTTCCACCGAATCTCGATCACGCCCGAACTCGGTTACCACCTGGACTCGGACGGAAAAGTGACGCGGCACGAGGAGGGCGGCCCCGCACTGGGCAGGGCGGCACGCGGGGAGCTGTCGCGGACGGCGCGGGCCGCGCTCGACCGCTACCTCGCCGCCCCCGGCGGCTGGCCACAGCGGGCGCACTGCCGCGGCACCACGGTTCTGGGGGAGGTGGAGGAATGGCGATCCATCGACGACGAGTGATCGCGGCCGGGGTGTTCCTCGGCATGGTGTTCATGCTCCCGACGGGGCACTCCTGGTACGAGGAGAGCCGCGAACAGCGGGCCGGCCGGGAACTGCTGCGCGACGCGTGCGGAGGAGTACTTCCCGAACGAGAGGCGCGGGCGATTCTCGGCGGCGGCCCACTGAAGGGAAGCTCGGATTCCGTACGCGGGGAGGAGGGCCTCGGCCGAAAGGACGAACCGCTGGAGGCCGGCTGCCTCATCGTCCGGAAGAAGCCTGAGAAGGCCTACGGCTTCGAGGATGCCTCGATCGGGGTGTCACTCCACGGCACCCGCGCTCCAGGTGGTGGAGAGGACGGGGAGCGCGAGCGGCCGGACGATCCCTATCCGGCCTTCTACCCGGACGCACCGGTGCCCCTGCCGGGCGGCTGGACCGGCTTCCTCTCAGCACGTGATGCCCCCTACGAGGACCGGGGGACCGCCGCCGTGTTTCTGGACTGTGCCGGAGACCGCCGGGACCTGCTGGTCACCGTCAGTGTGAGAGTGGGAGACACCGGCCTCGGCGACCCCGCCCACCGGATCCGTATAGGACGCCTGGCGACGGCCACGGCGCGCAATGCCGCCCAACAGTGGGGCTGCGAGGCGCGCTTCGGCGAGCGGCCGCGTACGGTGCCGCTGCCCGTCGCCGAGGACGTACCTCTCGGCGAGGCGGACGGGACGTGCGAAGGCGTCCCGGCGCGGGGCCGAACCTTCGCGCGGGCCTGGGAGAGCGACCGGGGCGGCGCCCCGCAGGAGGTGTGCTCCGTCGGCAACAGCGGCGGCACCCCGCTCTACTCGTTGCGGGCCTTCTACGGTCCGTACGCGACGAGTGCCCGCGTGGCCTTGGGGAAGCGGTACAGCTTCGAGAAGACGATTCCAGGACGCACTCCCAGCGGGACGCTGCCCGACGGCGGTCTGTGGGCCACCGCCGCCTGCCCGGCTCCGTTCGCGGGCGAGACGGCCCTCTTCACCATCGAACCCCTGGGCAGGGAACGGGAGAAGTCGACGCGGGGGGAGCAGGCGTACGAGCGGGCGGCGCTGAAGGCCTTCGCCGAGGCCTCGGCCGAGCACCACGGCTGCTCCGCACCGCGGCTCCCCTGACCGCCCCGACCGGAAGTCCCGATCCGAACGCTTCGTTCCGATCGGAGCAGAGCGCATTTGCCGCCATCCAGGCCGAAGTCGGCGGTCGCTATGCTCCGATGCGAAACCCATTGTGATCACATGGATCCGATCCGCGCCCCCGCACGCGCGCGGGGAACGGCACGGTGGACGGGGCGCGGACTCCGACGGCGGACGACGACGAGGGAGCGGGGAGCACGTGTCCACCGAGGACCAGCGGCCCACGAGTACACGGCTGAACGAACTGGCACATCCGGGAGGAGGGGGCGGCCAGGGGCCCGGCGGCGACCTGGCGCACTCGGAGACGCAGAAGAAGAAGGCCGCCGGCTACATCGAGCAGCATCTGGGCCCGGACACCAGGAAGGCGAGCATCCTCGCCGAGGACGAGAGCGAGGCTGCTGCGGGCGGCTCGAACGCCACCGTCTGCACCACCGGGAAGCTGAACGGCTGGGAGGTGGCCAAGGGGCTGTCCCACCGGCTGAACAAGTGGAAGCGGAACTCCAAGCGGCTCCAGGGCCGCCTGGACGCCGAGCTCACCGGACTCCGGCAGACCAACACCCTCTTCGGCAACAACGAAACCGGCACCAAGGCGTCCTTCGACGGTATCTCCCCTCTCCACCGCAGCGCCTTGAGCGACTACGCGCCCGGCGCCGGCACCTCCCCGAACCCGGGCTCGGGCCGCCCGGCGGCGAAGAGCCCGATAGCGGACTTCTGAGAGCAAGAGGGCAAGAGGGGGAAGCGACATGGCAGTCGACTACGAGACGATCATCAGCACCAGCCTGTCGGGCCTCTCCCGGGCGGCGACCGCCTGGGAGGACATGGGCAAGCGGTTCGGGGACCTGCACGACGACTACCGCGACCACGTCAAGGCCGCGGTCGAGGCCGACGGCTGGCGCGGCGAGTCGGCCACGACGTTCAAGAGCCAGGCCCAGGTCACGCTGGAGGAGTACGCGGGTGCGCGCGACGAGGCCAAGGCCGTCGGCGCGCTGCTGAAGGAGGCGTACGGAACGCTCAACTCCCGGCGCGCCAAGGTCATCGAAGCACGCGACCAGGCCGTCGAGGCGGGCATGACCGTCAACCCGTACTCCGGCCGCTGTACCGCGGACCTCGCCAGGATGGACGAGGACAAGGCGGAGATCTACCGCAGAAACCAGCTCGCCCGTCAGGAGCTGGAGGATTCCTGGACGAAGAAGATCGCCGATGCGGTCAAGGACGTCCAGGACGCCGACGAGAACTTCCGCATGGCGCTCATGTCGGACCCGTCCGACGGCGACAAGGGTCTGCTGGACGGCTTCAACGGGGCGCTCAAGAGCGATGCGGGCGAGGCGAACGCCGCGCGCGCCGAGGAGCTGTACGACAAGATCAGGCGGGGCGAGAAGCTCTCCGGCGCGGAGCGGGGAGAACTGGACCTCCTGATGCGGGAGAACAAGTCCGACCAGGAGTTCAGCCGCACCCTCATCACCTCCCTGGGCGGGCCCGACGGCGTCATCCGCACGCACAACGAGCTGACCGACCGCGCGTACTACGAGGAGACGGGCCGGAAGAAGCACTACCTGAGCATGGACCGGCACCTGGCCGACGTCATCGCCACCGCCACCAGGGTCGAGGGCAAGGGCAGGGAGAGGGAGGAGGACCAGAGGTTCTACGACAAGTGGATGCAGGACCTCAGGGAAGCCGGTCTCAAGGAGTACGACGCCGAGATCGTCGACCAGGTCGGCAGCGACCAGAAGATGCGGGGTTACCAGTCGATCGTCACCCTGATGCAGAACGGCAGCGGCTACAGCGAGCGGTTCCTGCACGACCTCGCCGACGACGTCCGCGCCGCCGAGGACCCGAAGCAGAAGGGCGACCCCGATATCTGGGATCTCGACAGGGGGTTCGCAGGCACTGAGAAAGAGGACGGCACCTTCGCACGGGACGGGGTCAGTTGGTTCGCCAACGACCCCTACGACGGTGTCCTCGGCATCATGAGCAAGACCCCCGTCATCGCCACCGCCTACTTCGACCCTGACACCGCCGCCGGAAAGGACCGCCTGCTCTACCTCCAGAAGGAACGCGACTGGGATCTCGTCAACACCTCCGAGTACCGCAAGGTCGAGGTGCCCAGCCCGGACAAGGCCGACGCCGACAGCCACGTCGGCTTCGGCGCGGCCCTGGAGGCCGCCATGACCGGCCAGGTCCCCGGTGAGGACCCCCAGGGGGACCCCATGCGCCACAGTGAGGAACAGGCGCGCCTCCTGGAGCACGTAATCAAGTCGTATGCGGCGGTGGAGGATCCGGACGGGAGCGCCGGAGAGAAATTCGAGAGAGCGGTGATGCATGACAACATCCGCCGCAACATGGCGAATGCACTCGCCTACTACCCGGAGGATGTTCACGAAATATTGGGCATGAGGGTCGACCATGGGGACAGGGACGACGGTTCCGCGCGGGATATTTCGACAGATCCCAATGGTATTGACCTCGATAGAGGGACGGTTAGTCGCTTTATCCGTGATGTTTCAGAGGACGGGAGAGCCTTCCGAACGGTTCATGACTCCCAGATGCAGGTAATCGCTGGAGACATGGAGAAGCTGGACAGGCAAGACTTCGAGAAGGGGACCAATAGGATCCAGCTGGTTTCTCAGGTGAGTGGGCAGGTAATGGGGTCGCTGGATGGAATCCGAGCCGACGTAATCTCCTCTCAGCGAGACGATGAGCTTTCCAGGAATGGCTGGGATAAAGTATACAGCTACCATGTGATAGGGGCTCCGGTTACGGGTGTACCTGTGGTTGGCGACGTATTCCAGCGTCTTGTTGACATTGGCACGGGAAGGGAGCTCGATGAGGTCAATGCGGAGACCGAGGAGAGGTACAGGGAGGAGTTGATAAAGCACTATCAGCAGAATGGTTATCCGAGGCTGGAGAGGGCTCTCGCGGAAAAAGCCTTTGATTTGGGGCTTCCGAAGAGTTACTTGACGGACGAAGAGGAGGGGGTTTTCACGGTGAAGATTACGCCATGGGCTGCGGGTGGATACAATCATGGTATTGGCCAGGTAAAGGGTTCTATGGGGGGAGTTCCGTGATTCGGGACAGGGTGTTCGCGGGTGCAGTGAACCGGGGGTTGGGGTACTCCGCGTGACCGAGGGGCTTGGGAGGAGTGACTGGCGTACGGCTTTGGGGTCGGTCGGGATGGCCGTGGCCCTGGTGGCGGCAGCGATTGTCGGCTGGTGGTTCTGGGGCGGTGCCGACGGATCTGCGGAGCGGGAGGAGCAGAACGCCTTCTGCTGGAGCCTTGTGCCCGGAGGCGATTCGGAGGAGAGGGGATCGACGGCCGAGTGCGGGAACGCGCTGGAGACGGCCATGACGGGCCGGCCTGCGGGAACTCGTCCACCGGAAAAGACGCCTGAGCATGACGTCGAGCGTGTCCGTGTCTTCGAAAAGGTTGTAAAGGCTTACGGAGATCGCCTCCAGGGCGGACCTGGGGCCGTTCCTCAGGAAATTCGCCGGAACATGGCGAACGCCTTCAACTTTTACTCCTCGGATATTCGCTACGTCATCGGCCTGTACGGGGATCTTTCGAGTGACATGCTGGTGACCGAGCCGAACGACGTGGATATCGACAGGCCGGCGGTCGAGGGTTTTGTTCGAGGGGTGGCCGAGGACGGTGAGTCCTTCGGGGAAATCCACAGATTCTACTTGGATCTTGCCAGGGGCGATGTCGTCGAACTTGGTGAAGAGGACTTCCGGAAAGGAACGGTAGGAGCCGAGTTGGCGGCCCTGAGGGTAGGGGAATCAATGGGGTTCTTGGACGCCATAGGGGCTCAGGCGCTTGAGGGGCGAAGTGATGAGGGGGCCCGGAAGGGCTGGCTGGAGGGTTACGGAAGGACGGGTGGAGGAAAGGCTGAGGAAATTTTTTCCGAAAACCGGGACGGCGGGTACTTGGTGAATATTTTCCGGGAGCGCTCAAGTGGTCTGGGTGTCAGGTTCCCCGCATCGGAGAGCAAGGGGACGGGACTGCATCCGAAGATCCTTGAAAAGATCGCAGAAGGGTATGAACGGTGGGCCTGAGCTGCTGCGCGCGGGAGTACATTCTGATTCAAGGTATTTCTTAAGAGGCCGACATCCGGCTTGCTTCCTCTTGTTGTCTTCTTCGACGGTCCGTGCTCCGCGTACCGCCCCGCCCGGCCGGGGCCGGGCGGGGGTTGTCCTGGGCCTGTAGGCGGATGGTCAGGCGGCCGGATGACTTCTCACGGTGTTCGTCCACGTACCCGATGCGTTCGCGGCGCCCCGCCGCGTCAGCCGGTTCCGGGGATTTCCGCACCTACGGTTCCCGGTTTTCCCGGTTGTACGAGGGCTGTACGGGCCGTGCCGTACGGGAGGTACGGACGGGCGGCCGTCCCGGACGGACGGGGGGGAAGGGGGCGCCGGCGGGCGCGTCAGCCCAGGACCACGCTGCGCGTGAGGTTGCGCGGCCGGTCCGGGTCCGCGCCGGAGGACTCCGCCAGGGTGACCGCCAGGCGCTGGGCCCGGATCAGGTCGGCCATCGGGTCCAGCGCCCGCTCGCCCGTTCCCGGGCAGTCCGAGTCCGCCAGCAGCGCTCCGCCCACCCGCGCGATGTCGCCGGAGAGCCCCTCCGGCAGGGAGCCCAGCAGCCAGACGGCGCGGCCCGGGCGGGCGATCGCGATGGGGCCGTGGCGGTACTCCATCGCCGGGTACGCCTCCGTCCAGGCACCGGCCGCCTCGCGCATCTTCAGGGCCGCCTCCAGCGCCAGTCCGTACGTCCAGCCGCGCCCCAGGAAGGTCCACTGCTCGGCGTCCAGCGCGGCCGGGGGCAGCGGCTGGACGACGGCCAGCTCCGCGTCGACCGCCGCCTGCTCGACCGTCTTCACCCCGGCCGGCAGCGCGCCGTGCCGCTCCAGGCCCGCGCGCAGCAGGGCCAGCGCCGTCGTGGCGAAGCGGGTCTGGACGACCGACTCCTCGTCGGCCCAGTCCAGGACGGCGGTGTGGTCGGCGGCCTCCATCACGGGCGTGGCGGGGTCGGCGGTCAGGGCGGTGGTCGGCACGCGGCCCCGCAGGTGGGCCAGGAGGCCGAGCACCTCGGAGGTGGTGCCGGAGCGGGTGATCGCCACCACGCGGTCGTACGCGCGCCCGGCCGGGAACTCCGAGGCCGCGAAGGCGTCCGTCTCGCCCTGCCCGGCGGCCTCGCGCAGCGCCGCGTAGGACTGGGCCATGAACCACGAGGTGCCGCAGCCGGTCACCGCCACCCGCTCGCCCGGGCGCGGCAGCGCCCCGGCGGACCCGGACTCCACCGCCTTCTCCGCCCGTCGCCAGCAGCCGGGCTGGGTGGCGATCTCGGCGGCGGTGCGGGACTGCTCTGCGGCGGACATGCGGGTGCTCCTCGTGACGGGGGCGTGGGTCTGGGTCTGGGTCTGGGTGTGGGTGTGGGTGTGGTGCGGCCGGCGGTGGAATCCGATGGGCGGGTACACGCACGTGGATAGCAGCCCCGGCCTGGGAGAGTGAAGCACCGTTGTCGAAGCGATACGCGATGGGGCGCGGACCGTCCGGCCGCCGGGATGCGGTGTCCGAGCACGGCAGTAGGTTGGAGGGGTGAGCACCGGCAGCGAGCAGCCGAGCGGCGGCAACGGCACCGGCGGCCTGTCCGAGGAGGACGAGGCCGTGCTCGCCGTCGAGCGCCGCGGCTGGCCGAACCCCGGTGCCAAGGAGCGTGCGATACGCGAACGCCTCGGCATGTCCCCCACGCGCTACTACCAGGTGCTCAACGCCCTGCTCGACGACCCGCGCGCCCTGGCCCGCGACCCGGTCACGGTCAACCGGCTCCGCCGCCGGCGCGACGAGCGGCGCGGGCTGCGGTAGGAGCGCGGCACACGTCGGCGGCGGGGCCCGCGTCGGCGGTACGGACCGCGGCAGGTGATACGGCCTCGGCGGGCCGTCGCCGGAGGCGGTGAGGAGACGGCCGGCGGGTATGGTCCCAGGCATGGGCAGCCACTCCTCACACACCTTCCCGGAGCAACTCCCCGTACCGACCACCCCCGCCGGACGCGACGGGCTGGCCGCGCTGCTGGCCGACCCCGGGCGGGCCGTGGTCGCCCTCGACTTCGACGGGACGATCGCCCCGATCGTCCCCGACCCCGACAGCGCCCGCGCCCACCCGGAGGCGGTGCCCGTCCTCAGCCGGCTGGCGCCGCTGCTGCGGGCCGTCGTCATCGTCACCGGGCGCCCGGCCGGGACGGCCGCGCGCTACGGCGGCTTCGCCGGGGCGCCGGGCCTGGAGCGTCTGGTGGTGCTCGGCGCGTACGGCGCGGAGCGCTGGGACGCCGCCACGGGCGAGACCCGCACCCCGCCGCCCCACCCCGGTGTGGAGGCCGTACGCGCCGAACTGCCCGGTCTGCTGGAGAAGGCCGGGGCGCCGCAGGGCGTCCGGACCGAGGACAAGGGCCGCGCGCTGGCCGTCCACACCCGCCGGGCCGCCGATCCGCAGGGCGCCTTCGAGCTGCTGCGCGAACCCCTGGCGGAGCTGGCCGGACGGCACGGACTGGCCGTGGAGCCCGGCCGGCTGGTGCTGGAACTGCGGCCCCCGGGCATGGACAAGGGCATGGCCCTGTCGGAGTTCCTCCGTGAGACGGGTGCCGCCTCGGTCCTCTACGGCGGCGACGACCTGGGCGATCTGGCCGCCTACGACGCGGTGGACCGGCTGCGCGGCGAGGGCGTGCCCGGGGTGCTGCTGTGCAGCGGCAGCGACGAGGTCACCGCACTGGCCGAACGGGCGGACCTGGTCGTGGACGGCCCCGCCGGGGTGGTGGGCCTGCTGGGCGCGCTGGCGGACGCGCTGGGGGCCTGACGGCCCGGTGGCCGGCGGCCTCCGCACGGGGCGGCCGCGCGGAGCGCCGCGTGGGGTGGGTGCGGGCGCGGGCCCGCACCCACCCCACGCGTACGAGGTCCGGTGGGCGGCCGGCGGTCAGTCGCGCAGTGCGTTCAGCTGGTCCAGGAACCACTTCGTGGGCGGCAGGGCCGTGGCCGCCGCGGCCAGGCGCTTGGTGCGCTCGGCGCGCTCGCCCGCGTCCATCGTCAGCGCCCGGTGCAGGGCGTCCGCCGTCGCGCCGATGTCGTAGGGGTTGACGGTGATGGCGTCCTCGGCCAGTTCGGCGAAGGCGCCCGCCTCGCGGGAGAGGACCAGCGCGCAGCCGCCGTCGGAGAGCACCGGGATCTCCTTGGCCACCAGGTTCATGCCGTCCCGGATCGGGTTGACCAGGGCGACGTCGGCCAGCCGGTAGGCCGCCAGGGAGCGGGCGAAGTCGTCCTTGAGGTGCAGCTCGACCGGCGTCCAGTCGCCCTCGCCGTACTCCGCGTTGATCTCGGCGGCGACACGGGCGACCTCGTCGGTGTACTCGCGGTAGACCGCCAGGTCCTGCCGGGAGGGGTAGGCGAAGGCGACGTGCACGACCCGGCCGCGCCACTCGGGGCGGTCCTCCAGCAGTCGCCGGTAGGCGAGCAGGCCGCGGACGATGTTCTTGGACAGCTCGGTGCGGTCCACGCGCACGATCGCCCTGCGCGGCTCTCCGTCGGGCCCGCGGCCGATCTGCCCGCGCAGCAGCGCGATGCGGTCCTCCACGTCCGGCCGCCGGGAGCGTTCGCGCAGGAAGTCGGCGTCGGCGCCCAGGCCGTGGACGCCTATGCGCGTCCGGCGGCCCTCGTGGGTGACGATCATCTCGTCGCCGCCGTCGGTCACGGCGACCTCCGCGCCCAGCAGCTTCACGCAGCAGTCGGTGAAGGCGTTGGCCCAGCGCTGGGTGAGGAAGGCGGCCCGGTCGGCGCCCAGGATGCCGCGCAGCACCTCGGCGGCCACCCCGCCGTCCGGGTCGTCCGGCAGCATCCGGAAGTAGTCCGGCGGCGCCCAGGGGGTGTGCGAGAAGTGGCCGATGCGCAGGTCGGGCCGCCGCTCGCGCAGCATGGCCGGGACGAGGGTGAGGTGGTAGTCCTGCACGAGGACGGCCGCGCCCTCGGCGGCCTCCTGGGCCAGCGCGTCGGCGAACGCCGCGTTGTACGCCTCGTAGGAGCGCCACTGCCGTTCGAAGTCCGCGTCGAAGACGGGCTCCGTCGGGGTCTGGTAGAGCATGTGGTGGACGAACCACAGCACGGAGTTGGCGATGCCGTTGTAGGCGTCCGCGAAGACGTCGGGCGCGATGTCGAGCATCCGCACCTGCTGGCCGCCGGTGTCCGCCGGGTCCAGCTCGCCGCCGGTGCGGCGCACCGCCTCGCGGTCGCCCTCGCCCAGCGCCGCGCAGACCCACACCGCGTCGCCCTTGACGGCCGACAGGCCGGAGACCAGCCCGCCGCCGCCGCGTTTGACGGTCAGCTCGCCCCCTTCGCCGAGCGTGTGGGAGACGGGACCGCGGTTGGAGGCGACGAGTACCTGGTGCCGAGTGACCATGAGCGGAACCTAGCCGCTGTCCGTACCGCTCAAACGTGCGGTTCTCGTCACACGGTGGCCGGACGGGCCGGGACGGGCCCGCCGGAGTGCGCGGGGCGGCACGGGGCGGCACGGGGAGGGCGGGGCGGGAGGGGCGGCGGCGCACGCGGGGGAGCTCCCGCACCGGCCGGTGCGGGAGCGGTTGGAACGGCGCGCGCCGGGCCGGGTACGCACTTCACCGGCACGCGCCGGGCCGGGGTTCCCCCCTCTCAGGCCGCGGTGCGGCGGGCGGTGTACTCGGGGACGGTGCACATCGGCGGGCGCTCCTCGGTGTCCACCGGGTGGGTGTGCGGGACGAACCCGCCCCCGGGCACCCGCTCGAACTGCGTGAGCACCGGGCGTATCAGCGGGCCGCGCGCCTGCCGTACGTGGGCGGTGCGGTGTATCGCCGCGGCCATCCGCCCCAGCGCCAGCCCGTCCTGGTTGCGGTGCCTGCGCACACCGACGTCGACCTGCGCGAGCGCGTCGAGCCCGACGGTGTGCAGCGCGTCCACCAGCAGGCCCAGCTCGACGCCGTAGCCGACGGGGAAGCTGAGCCGCTCCAGCAGGGAGCGGCGTGCCGCGTACTCGCCGCCCAGCGGCTGGACGAAGCCCGCGAGCTGCGGCCAGTACAGGTTGAGCAGGGGGCGGGCGACCAGCTCGGTGACCCGGCCGCCGCCGGCCGGGCTGTCGCCGATGGCGCGGTCGTACATCGCCTTGACCATCGCCAGGTCCGGGTCGGTCAGCAGCGGTCCGACGATGCCCGACACGAACGTGGTGTCGAAGTCCCGCAGGTCCGCGTCGACGAAGCAGACGATCTCGCCGCTGGTGGCCAGCAGCGACCGCCACAGCACCTCGCCCTTTCCCGGCACCGCGGGCAGCCGGGGCAGCACCTCGTCGCGGTGCACCACCTTCGCGCCCGCGGCGGCCGCCACCTCGGAGGTGCGGTCGGTGGAGCCGGAGTCCACCACCACCAGTTCGTCGACCAGCGGTACCTCCTCGGTCATCAGCCCGCGGCGGATCGCGGCGACGATGTCGCCGACCGTCGCCTCCTCGTTCAGCGCCGGAAGCACCACGCTCACGCTGCCCGCCGGTCCGGCCGCCCGCTTGGCGGCCAGCAGCCTGGGCAGCGGGCGCTCGGCAGCGCTCCATGAGCGTCGCTCCAGCCAGTGGTCGACCTCATTCAGCACGTGTGCCTCCCTGTCCTCGGCGGTCCTCGGCGGTCCTCGGCGGTCTGGACACCCCCGGCGGCCCCGGTGTTCCCGGCTGCCCCGCCGTCCCGGCGGCCCCAGGCATTCTGCGGGACCGGGATCGCCCGGGTGTCCGTGCGGGGTGCCGGTGCGTGGTGTCGGTCTCTGCGTCGGTCTCCGCGCCGGTCGCCGTGCCGGTCGGAGTCTGTCGGTCGCGGTCGGACCGTGGTTGCCCGCCACCGGCCGTCCATGCCCGGTGGCGGGCATGTTTCCGGGGCATTCGCCAGGGCCTCGCGTTCCCGGGGCGGCCCGTGCCGCCCCGTGTGCCTCTCGTCTCGCGGTTCGGACGGCCGGCCTTGCGGCCGAGGGCTTCGGTTACAGTCTTGGACGACACGCGGGAGTTCCGCATCTTGGGGCCTCCGGCGTGCACAAACGCACCGGTCAGGCTATTGGCCGGCGCCATAGAGCTCATCCAGAGGGGCAGAGGGAACGGCCCGTTGAAGCCCCGGCAACCCTCCCGCCGGCACTCGTTCACAACAGTCCGAGGCCACGGTGGGGAAGGTGCCAATTCCGGCCTGCGGCGAAAGGCGTCGCGGGGAAGATGAGGAGAAAGGGCCTCGCCGACCATGGCTGTGCAGACTGTTGCAACCCACACCGACCTTTCGCTCGGTCCCGCCGCGGCGCTCTCCTGCCGCGAATGCGGTGAGCGTTTCCCGCTCGGGCCGGTCTTCGCCTGTGAGGCGTGTTTCGGTCCCCTGGAGATCGCGTACGACCTGCCCGAGGGCGACCCGGAGGAGCTGCGCCGGCGGATCGCCGCCGGTCCGGACAGCATCTGGCGCTACGCCCCGCTGCTGCCGGTCCCGGCCGACGTGGCCGGCAAGCCCAATCTGAACCCGGGCTTCACCAGGCTGGTCAAGGCCGACAACCTCGCCCGCGAGCTGGGCGTCACCGGCGGCCTGTACGTCAAGGACGACTCCGGCAACCCCACGCACTCCTTCAAGGACCGGGTGGTGGCCATCGCCGTCGAGGCCGCCCGGGCCTTCGGCTTCACCACCCTGTCGTGCTCCTCCACCGGCAACCTCGCCGGCGCCGTCGGCGCCGCGGCGGCCCGCGCGGGCCTGCGCTCGTGCGTGTTCATCCCCCACGACCTGGAGCAGGGCAAGGTCGTCATGGCCGCGGTCTACGGCGGCGACCTGGTGGGCATCGAGGGCACCTACGACGACGTGAACCGCTTCTGCTCGGAGCTGATCGGGGACCCGATCGGCGAGGGCTGGGGCTTCGTCAACGTCAACCTCCGCCCGTACTACGCGGAGGGCTCCAAGACCCTGGCGTACGAGATCTGCGAGCAGCTCGGGTGGCGGCTGCCGGACCAGCTCGTCATCCCGATCGCCTCCGGCTCGCAGCTCACCAAGATCGACAAGGGGCTGCGCGAGCTGATCGCCCTGGGGCTGGTCGAGGACAGGCCCTACAAGATCTTCGGCGCCCAGGCCGAGGGCTGCTCGCCGGTGGCGCGGGCCTTCAAGGACGGCCACGACGTGGTGCGGCCGGTGAAGCCGGACACCATCGCCAAGTCGCTGGCCATCGGCAACCCGGCCGACGGCCCGTACGTGCTGGACATCGCCCGCCGCACCGGCGGGGCGGTGGAGGACGTGAACGACGGGCAGATCGTCGACGCGATCAAGCTGCTGGCCCGGACCGAGGGCGTCTTCGCGGAGACCGCGGGCGGCGTGACCGTCGGCGTGACGAGGAAGCTGATCGAGGCCGGCGTGCTCGACCCGACCCTGACCACCGTCGTCCTCAACACCGGCGACGGCCTCAAGACCCTGGACGCGGTGGCGCCGACCACCGGACCGTCCGCGATCATCCGTCCCAACCTGGACTCCTTCCGAGAGGCTGGCCTGGCATGAGCGTCACCGTCCGAATCCCGACCATCCTGCGCACCTACACCGGCGGGCAGGCCGAGGTGCCCGCCGAGGGCGCCACGCTCGCCGAGGTCATCGCCGACCTGGAGAAGAACCACCAGGGCATCTCCGCCAGGGTGCTGGACGACTCGGGCAAGCTGCGCCGCTTCGTGAACGTCTACGTCGACGACGACGACGTCCGCTTCGCCGACGGCCTGCAGACGCCGACGCCGGACGGTTCGGGCGTCTCCATCATCCCGGCCGTCGCGGGCGGCTGCTGACCCGGCCGTCCCGACCTGGCCCGCCCCGGCCTGAACCGCTGCGATGCCGGGAGCGGCCCACGGCTCCCGGCGCCGCACGCGGGCGGCCCCGCCCCCCGGTCCGTACGACTCCGTACGAGGGGGGCGGGGCCGCCCGCGCGTCTGCTCCCGGGAGGGGGGCGCATACCGCGGACGGTGAACGGAATTGGTAATTCCGCCCCTCGGAGAGCGGTAGAGTGAGCGTGCCTCCCCCCGAATGCGCACTCAGCGCCCATGAGAACGCGACAACTTGCGTCTGGATTTGCCGGGCGAATTGTCGCGTTGGTCCGCTACGCCCGGCCCAAGTTGCCCTACTTTCCCGCCGTTCATGTGCTTATCGGCAATCCGGCGTGACCGGAATTCTCGTCTGACAGACCTGTTGCGGAGGGCGTCTGCCCAGATACATTCAGCCGCGGTCGACGCGTTCCGGCGCACGCCGCCCCCTCTCGCCGGGGGGTGGCAACTGACCCGGGTCCGCGGAGCGCGGGCCCGCGCAAGGGCCGGCAATAGGGGAGTTAGGAATGGCTCAAGGCACCGTCAAGTGGTTCAACGCGGAGAAGGGATACGGCTTCATCGCGGTCGACGGTGGGGCGGACGTGTTCGTCCACTACAGCGCGATCCAGATGGACGGATACCGCACCCTTGAGGAAGGGCAGCGGGTCGAGTTCGAGATCTCGCAGGGCCAGAAGGGCCCGCAGGCGGACATGGTCCGCGTGACGGCCTGAAGCGCCGGACACACGCACCACGACACACATCGGCAGTCAGACGGCACAGGAGGGCCCGCGTCCCCGCAGGGGGCGCGGGCCCTCCCGTCGTGCGCCCGCGCACCGGCGCGCGCCCGAGGCCCGCCCGTGCCCCCCGCGTCCGTCCCGTACCCGGGAGTACGGGCGCGCGGAACCCCTGACGCGCTTGCACTCGGAGGGGTCGAGTGCTAATCATTGGCGTTAGCACTCTGAAGGTGAGAGTGACAAAGCAAGGACCGGTTCGGTGAGGTCCGCAAGCCCGGTGGAGCAAGGAACCGCCGGGCCGGTGGGCCGTCCGTCGCGGGCGCCAGAGCGGTCCGGAGACATCCCAACCCGCCCCTGGCCTTCGGCATGGGGAACCCCAGGGAGGACCACTTCACATGGCCAAGATCATCGCGTTCGACGAGGAGGCGCGGCGCGGCCTCGAGCGCGGGATGAACCAGCTCGCCGACGCCGTCAAGGTCACGCTCGGCCCCAAGGGCCGCAACGTCGTCCTTGAGAAGAAGTGGGGCGCCCCCACGATCACCAACGATGGTGTCTCCATCGCCAAGGAGATCGAGCTCGAGGACCCGTACGAGAAGATCGGCGCCGAGCTGGTCAAGGAGGTCGCGAAGAAGACCGACGACGTCGCCGGTGACGGTACGACCACCGCGACCGTCCTGGCCCAGGCGCTGGTCCGCGAGGGTCTGCGCAACGTCGCCGCCGGCGCCAACCCGATGGCCCTCAAGCGCGGCATCGAGAAGGCCACCGAGGCCGTCTCCGCCGCCCTGCTGGAGCAGGCCAAGGAGGTGGAGACCAAGGAGCAGATCGCCTCGACCGCCTCCATCTCCGCCGCCGACACCCAGATCGGCGAGCTGATCGCCGAGGCCATGGACAAGGTCGGCAAGGAAGGCGTCATCACCGTCGAGGAGTCGCAGACCTTCGGCCTGGAGCTCGAGCTCACCGAGGGCATGCGCTTCGACAAGGGCTACATCTCCGCCTACTTCGCCACCGACATGGAGCGGATGGAGGCGGTCCTGGAGGACCCCTACATCCTGATCGCCAACTCCAAGATCAGCGCCGTCAAGGACCTGCTCCCGCTGCTGGAGAAGGTCATGCAGGCCGGCAAGCCGCTGCTGATCATCGCCGAGGACGTCGAGGGCGAGGCCCTGTCGACCCTGGTCGTCAACAAGATCCGCGGCACCTTCAAGTCCGTCGCCGTCAAGGCCCCGGGCTTCGGCGACCGCCGCAAGGCCATGCTCGGCGACATCGCCATCCTCACCGGCGGCCAGGTCATCTCCGAGGAGGTCGGCCTCAAGCTGGAGAACGCCGGTCTGGAGCTGCTCGGCCGCGCCCGCAAGGTCGTCATCACCAAGGACGAGACCACCATCGTCGACGGTGCCGGTGACAGCGAGCAGGTCAACGGCCGCGTGAACCAGATCCGCGCCGAGATCGAGAACTCCGACTCCGACTACGACCGCGAGAAGCTCCAGGAGCGTCTGGCGAAGCTGGCCGGCGGCGTGGCCGTCATCAAGGCCGGCGCCGCCACCGAGGTGGAGCTGAAGGAGCGCAAGCACCGCATCGAGGACGCGGTGCGCAACGCCAAGGCGGCCGTCGAGGAGGGCATCGTCGCCGGCGGTGGCGTGGCCCTGCTGCAGGCCTCCGCGGTCTTCGAGAAGCTGGAGCTCGACGGCGACGAGGCCACCGGTGCCGCCGCGGTCAAGGCCGCTCTGGAGGCCCCGCTGAAGCAGATCGCGGTCAACGCCGGCCTCGAGGGCGGCGTCATCGTGGAGAAGGTGCGCAACCTGACCCCGGGCCACGGTCTGAACGCCGCGACCGGTGAGTACGTGGACATGATCGCCGAGGGCATCATCGACCCGGCCAAGGTCACCCGCTCCGCGCTGCAGAACGCCGCCTCCATCGCGGCGCTCTTCCTCACCACCGAGGCCGTCATCGCCGACAAGCCGGAGAAGGCCGCGGCCGGCGCCGACGCCGCCGCAGCCGGCATGGGCGGTGGCATGGACTTCTGATCCGCCCGGCGGATCGGCGGTTCCCCACCGGGCGCGCACCGCGCGCACGGTGACGAGGGCGGCACCCCGAGGGGTGCCGCCCTCTCGCTATGTCCAGGATGTGAGATTTGGCACCGTGTCGTGGCCTGACCAGGAGGCGGCGCACCGGATAGCCTCCCGGGGGCCGCGTATGGGCGACCCCCTCCCGCGGTGCTTCCACTCTGTTTCCAGAGCCGAAACCACCCCACACGACTCCTGGACGGCAACGACGCGATGAGCACGCTCGAAACAGTGATCGTCGAGATAAACGATCACTTCTGGACCTACCTGCTGATCCCCCTGGTGGCTGTGGCGGGTCTGTACTTCACCATCCGCTCCCGGGCCCTGCAGATCCGGCTCCTGCCGGAGATCCTCAGAACGGTCGCGGAGCAGCCCCGCGCCGGGGCCGACGGCAGGAAGCCGGTCTCCCCGTTCGGCGCCTTCACCATCTCCGCCGCCGCCCGGATCGGCACCGGCAACATCGCCGGCGTCGCGGCGGCCATCACCGTCGGAGGGCCCGGCGCGGTCTTCTGGATGTGGGTGATGGCGCTGGTCGGCGGCGCCTCCGCGTTCGTTGAGTCCACCCTCGCCCAGCTCTACAAGGTGCGCGACCGCAGCAGGGGCGGCGAGGGCGCCTACCGCGGCGGTCCCGCGTACTACATGCAGCGCGGCCTGGGCAGGCGCTGGCTCGGCGTGCTGTTCGCCGTGATCATCACCCTGACCTTCGGGCTCGTGTTCACGGCCGTGCAGTCCAACACGATCGCCTCGGTGACCGCCGGATCGCTGGGTGCGGACGGTGACGGAGGCTCCGGCTGGATCGCCCCGGCCGTCGGCGCCGCCCTCGCCGTGCTGCTCGGCCTGGCCGTCTTCGGCGGAGTGCGCAGGATCGCCTCGGTCACCAAGGTGCTCGTCCCCGTGATGGCCGTGGTGTACCTGCTGGTGGGGCTGGCCGTCGTGGTGCTCAACTTCTCCGAGGTGCCGCGCGTCCTCGCCGACATCGTCGGCGGCGCCTTCGGGCTGCGCGAGGTCGCCGGAGGCGGCATCGGCGCGGCGATCCAGCAGGGCGTGCGCCGCGGCATGTTCTCCAACGAGGCCGGCCTGGGCTCCGCCCCGAACGCCGCCGCCGCGGCCGAGACCTCCCACCCGGTCAAGCAGGGCCTGGTGCAGACCCTGGGCGTCTTCTTCGACACCCTGGTGGTCTGCACGATGACCGCCTTCGTCATCCTCTCCGCCAACCCGGAGCTCTCCGGGCGCCAGGGCGCCGACCTCACGCAGTCCGCGCTGCAGGAGACCCTGGGCGGCTGGGCCGGCCATCTGCTGACGCTGGTGGTCTTCCTGCTCGCCTTCAGCTCGATGATCGGCAACTACTACTACGGCGAGTCCAACATCGAGTTCATCACCCGCCGCCGCTCGGTCATGCTCGGCTACCGGGGGCTCGTCCTGGCCGCCGCCTTCCTGGGCGCGCTGGGCTCGCTGAGCGTGGTGTGGAGCCTCGCCGACGTCACCATGGGCGCCATGGCCCTGGTCAACCTGCTGGCGATCCTGCCGCTGTCGGTGATCGCCTTCCGGCTGATGGAGGACTACCTCGCCCAGCGCCGCGCGGGTCTGGACCCCGTCTTCACCCGCGACCGCCTGCCCGGCCTGACCGGGGTGGAGTGCTGGGACCCGGCGCCCGCCGCGCGCGGCGGGGAGAGCGATTCCGTGCGGACGGGGGCGCGGAACGGCTGAGCCGGCCCGCCGTCCGGCGCGGGCGTACGGCGGGACACCCGTACGCCCGCGACGTCGGCCCCCGGCGCGCACCGCCCCTTCGGTGTGCGCCGGGGGCCCTTGCGTGCCCGTGCGCACCTCCCGTCGTACGCGTCCCGTCGTACGCGTCCCGCCGTACGGACGCGGAAGGACGGGCCGGGTGAGGGTGGGCTTCCGCCGGCGGCCGGCCTCCGGCGCCCCGCATGCGCGGGATCGCCGGGCGGCCGTCAGCCGCGTGCCGCCTCCAGGGCCGTGCGCAGCCGGCCGCCGGATTCCCTCAGCAGGCGCTCGGCGGTGGGGCCGTCCACCCCGCCCAGGATGGTGAGGATCGCGTTCTTCACCTCACCGCCGGTGGCCGCGAGGGCCGATTCGATCCGCTCGTCGCTCGCCCCCGTGGCCAGCGAGACGATACGCCGGGAGCGGGCCCGCAGTTTCTCGTTCGAGGCGCGCACGTCGACCATCAGGTTCCCGTACGTCTTGCCCAGCCGGATCATGGTGATGGTCGAGATCATGTTGAGGACCAGCTTCTGGGCCGTGCCCGCCTTGAGCCGGGAGGAGCCGGTGATCAGCTCCGGTCCCACGACGACCTCGATGCCGTGGTCGGCGGCCGCCGCCAGCGGTGAGCCGGAGTTGCAGGACAGCCCGACCGTCAGCGCCCCCAGCCGTCGCGCGTGCTCGACCGCGCCGACGGTGTACGGGGTGCGTCCGGATGCCGACACGCCGACCACCACGTCGCCGGGGCCCACGCCCAGCCCGTCGAGGTCCGCCGCGGCGAGGTCGGCGCGGTCCTCGGCGCCCTCGGCCGCGCTGACCAGCGCTTCGGGGCCGCCCGCGATCACCCCGACGACCTGGGAGGGATCGGTGTCGAAGGTGGGCGGGCACTCGCTGGCGTCCAGTACGCCCAGCCGCCCGGCCGTTCCGGCCCCCGCGTAGACCAGCCGCCCGCCGCGCGCCATCCGCTCGGCGGTGGCGTCGATGGCGGCGGCGATGCGCGGGAGCTGGGAGGCGACGGCGGTGGGGACGGTGGCGTCCTCCCCGTTCATGACCCTGGCGATCTCCAGGGTGGGGAGCCGGTCGATCTCGGACAGGTCGCTGCGGAACGCCTCGGTGGTGAGCGTGTCCAGTTCAGCGCGCAGCCGTCCGTACGCGCCGTCCGGGGCGAGGGGGCCGAGGGGGTCGCGGGAGTCGTCGGATGTGCCGGGATCGCTGGGATCGCTGGGATCGCGGCCGGGGTCACCGGGTCCGTGGCCGGCGGCGGTCGGGAAGGAGGTCATGACGGTGCGGCTCTTTCCGTTCTTCCGGATACCGGGGCCGGCCACCGGTGCCGGCGCCCGGGGATGGGTGTGGGGGGTTGGGCGGTTCTGCTCGGGCGGCCGGGGGCTCGTGCGGTCGCGGTCGCGGGGGTGGGGGGACGGTCAGCGCTGCCGGGGCGAGTGGCGGTGGGCCAGCGCCTCGTAGGAGGCCGACAGCGCGGGGGCGGCGGTCTCGTAGGTGCGCTGTGCCACGCCGATGAACAGGCAGTCCACGACCAGCAGTTGGCTGGTCCGGCTGGACATGGCCGCCGGGCGCAGTTCGCTCTCGCGCGCCGTGGAGGTGGTCAGCACGTGGTCGGCGTACTGCGCGATCTCCCCGTCCGGCCGGCCGGTGACGGCCACGGTGGTGGCGCCGTGGTCGAAGGCGACGCGCAGCGGTTCGATCACGTCCACCGTACGGCCGGAGTGGGTTATCGCCACGGCGACGTCGCCGTGGCGCAGTTGCACGGCGCCGGTGACGGCCAGGTGCGGGTCGGCGTGGGCGTGGGCGACCAGGCCGATGCGCAGCAGCTTCTGCGCCAGGTCCTGGGCGACCAGCGCGGAGGCGCCGGCACCGTAGACGTCGATCCGGCGGGCGGAGGCCATGGCGTGCACGGCCGCCTCGACCTGGCCGGGATCCAGCCCGGCGGCGGTGTCGGCGAGGGTCTGCCGTTCGTCGTGGGCGAGTTTGGCGATGACGTCCTCGATGGGGTCGTCCACGGCGATGTCGGCGGTCACCGACGGGGAGGCGCCGGACGCCTGCTGCGCGGCGAGTCCGGCCAGCGCCAGCCGCAGATCGCGGTAGCCGGGATAACCCAGCAGGCGCGAGGTCCGCACGACGGTGGCCTCGCTGGTGCCGGTGCGCTCGGCGAGGCCGGTGACGGTGAGCTGCGCGCATCCGGCGGGGTCGCCGGCGACGGCCTCGGCGACGCGCTGCATGGAGCGGGTCATCGAGGGGGCCATGGTGCGCACCTTGGCGGCGAGGGCGGCGGGTTCGGGGGGACCGGGGCGGCGGCCCGGCGCGGTGTCGCGGACCGCGCCGGAGAAACTTTCCTTCACGATGTCGTTCACACGGCGGAAGATATTTTCGCCGCGCGGGGCCGTCAAGACGTCCGCCGCCTTCCGCGTTCGCGGTCGGCGGGGCGGTCCTCCCGGTCGTCTGCTCCAATGGAGGGGCTATGACAGAGGAGCACCCCCCTTCCCCCGGTCCCGACCCCCACGACTCCGGTCCCCACGGACTCGAACGCGCCCTCCACACCGGCCGGGCGCTCGTCCTCGCCGACCTCACCGCCTGCGGCATCGCCGAGGCCGAGGTCGTCTCGCTGGTCGAGGAGGCGGTCTCCCACCGCCGCTGGTGGGTCGAGCAGTGGCCCGAGGGCGCCTCCTTCGTCGCGGGCCTGATCGCCCAGGACGTCCAGGACGCCCTGCTGGACCGCCGGGGACGCTGGCCGGGCTGCCCGCTGTGCGGCGGTCCGGAGGAGCACGCCCTCGACGTCGAGCCCGAGCTGGGCCCGGACCCGCACTGGGTGTGCGGCCGGACGGCGACGGCGGTGGCGCCCGTCGGGGGGCTGGGAAGCGCCAGGTGACCGTCTACATCGACCCGCCCGAGTGGCCGGGCCACGGGATGCTGTGGTCGCACCTGGTCAGCGACGTCTCCTACGAGGAGCTGCACGCGTTCGCCGCCGCCGCCGGCTGCCCGCGCCGCGCCTTCGACCGCGACCACTACGACGTGCCCGCCCACCGCTACGAGCGGGCGGTGCGGCTGGGCGCGGTCGAGGTGGGCAGCAAGGAGCTGCTGCGGCGGCTGACGGAGGCGGGCCTGCGGCGGCGCAGGCCACCGCGCCGGGTGGTCACGGCGCCCTGATCGGCTCAGGCCCGCCAGGCCCGTCCGGGTCCCTCCGGGAGGCGGGGACGCCGAGGGCCAGTACGGCGGTGTCGTCGTCCACGCCCTCGCCCAGGTCCTCCAGCAGGGTGCCGACGGCGGCGACGGCGCCCGCGGCGCTCGTCGGGGCCAGTCCGGCGGCGAAGTCGAGCAGGGCCTCCTCCCCGTACCGCTCCTCGTAGCGCTCCCCGTACCGCTTCCCGCGGCGGCCGGTGCGGGCCTCGGTCAGCCCGTCGGTGTACAGCAGCAGGGTGTCGCCGGGGGCCAGGCGCACGGCGGTGGCGGCGAAGTGGGCGTTCGGCAGCACCCCGACCAGCTGGCCTCCGGGGGTGTGCAGGTACTCGGCGGTGCCGTCGGCGCGCAGCAGCAGGGCCGGCGGGTGGCCGCCGCTGGCGAGGACGAGGCCGCAGCCGTGCTCGCCGGGGGTGAGCAGGCCGTGGACGACGGTGCAGAAGCGCGGGTCGGCGCCGTGGTTCTCGTGCTCCAGGACGGTGTTGAGGTTGGCCAGCACCCTGACCGGGTCGGGGTCGGAGGCGCTCGCGGCGCGCAGCGAGTAGCGGGCGAGGGAGGTGACGGCCGCCGCCTCGGCGCCCTTGCCGGACACATCGCCGAGGAACAGCCCCCAGCGTCCGCCGGAGACGGGGAACAGGTCGTAGAAGTCGCCGCCGACCTCGTCGGCCGAGGCGGTGTGGTAGTGCGCGGCCAGCTCCGCACCGGGGATGCCGGGCAGGGCGGGCGGCAGCAGGCTGCGCTGGAGGGTGGTGGCGAGCTGCTGGACGCGTTCGCGTTCGCGCTCGGCCTCCCGGCGGGCGCGCAGCAGCTCGGTCTCGTAGGCGCGGCGGTCGCGGGCCTCGAAGACGGAGGTGCGCACCAGCGGCGGCCGTCCCTCCGAGCCGTCCCGCACCGTGGAGGCGACCATCACCGGGAGGCGGCTGCCGTCGGCCGCCTTCATCTCCAGGGCTATCCCGCCGACGCGGCCCTGCATCCGCAGCAGCGGGGCGAGGTGGGTCTCGTGGTAGATCCTGCCGCCGACGGTGAGCAGGTCGGAGAAGGTGCGGCGGCCGACCAGCTCCTCGCGGCGGTAGCCGAGCCAGCCCAGCAGGGTGGCGTTGACCTTGACGATCCTGCCGTCGGGGAGGGTGGAGAGCTGGCCGCACGGCGTGTTCTCGTACAGGTCCTCCGGGTCGTCCTCCAGCTCCCTGCCGTCCCCCGGCCCCGGTGCGGCTTCCGGCCGGTCCGGCCGGTCCGGCCGGTCCGGTTGATCCGGTCCGGGGTCCGCGCGGGAGGTCACCGCGCCCTCGCGAAGGAGGCGATGGCCTCGGCCGTCGGCCCCGGGTCGCTCAGCTGCGGGCAGTGCCCGTGGGCGTCCAGGGTGACCAGGGTGCTGCCGGCGATCCTGTCCCGGACGAACGCCCCCACCTCGCGCGGGGCCAGGGTGTCGTGCGCGCACTCGACCACCAGCGTCGGCACGTTCACCCCGGCCAGGTCCTCGCGGTTGTCGGACAGGAAGGTGGTGCGGGCGAAGACGCGGGCCATGCGCGGGTCGGTGCGGCAGAAGCTGTTGGTCAGCTCCTCGCCCAGCTCGGGCCGGTCCGGGTTGCCCATGATCACCGGAGCCATCACCGACGACCAGCCCAGGTAGTTGCTCTCCAGCGACTCCAGCAGCTCCTCGATGTCGGCTTCGCTGAAGCCGCCCCGGTACTCGCCGTCGTCGATGTAGGACGGGGAGGGGGTCAGCAGGACCAGCCCGGCGAAGCGCTCCGGCTCGCGCAGCGCCGCCAGCACCCCGATCATGGCGCTGACCGAGTGCCCCACGAACGTCACGTCCCGCAGGTCCAGCCCGCGGCAGATCTCCAGCACGTCCTGCGCGTACCCCTCCAGCGAGGAGTACCGCTCCTCGTTCCAGGCGGAGGGGTCGGAGTCGCCGGAGCCCACGTGGTCGAAGAGCACCACCCGGAACTCCTCGGCCAGGACGGGCGACACCAGGCGCCACATGTTCTGGTCGCAGCCGAACCCGTGCGCCAGCACCACCACCGGCCCGTCCTCCCGGCCGGTGACGGTGACGTTGTTCCTCCGGACGATGTCCATCTCGCATGTCCTCTCACCCGTATCCGTGTCCCCGGACGCCCGGGTGCGCTCGGGTGCGCTCGGAACGCCGGCCGTGGATGGCCTGCGGGTTCACCGGCCACCGAGGTTAATGCCGTATCCCGGGCAGGGCGTACCGGGGCGTTCCGGTGAGAGGGCGCTCACGCCCGGACGGGTCAGCCCGCCGCCTCGGTGACCCGCGCGGACCCGTCGGCGGCCGCGTCCGCGGGCGAGCCGGCCACCACGCGGGAGGCGGCGGTGCGCCGGTGCCACCGCGCGGCGGCCACCGTCGCGCCGACGGCCGCGGCGGCCAGCAGTGCGCTGACCCAGGCGACGCCGGTGTAGCCCCAGCCGGCGGTGATCACCAGCCCGCCGACCCAGGGGCCGACGGTGTTGCCGATGTTGAACGCCGAGGTGGTCGTCGCGCCTGCCAGGGTGGGGGCGGCGCCCGCCACTTCGAACATCCGGGCGTTGATGGCGGGCGCGGTGAAGAACGAGGTCACCCCCAGCCCCAGCGCCAGCCCGACGGCCGCCACCGGGAGGTGCGCGGTGAGCGCCAGCAGCGCCAGCACGGCGGTGGTGGCGGCCAGACCGGCGTACATGGCGCCGAACAGGTGGGCGTCGCCGACCCGGCCGCCGAGCGCGGCGCCGATCAGCGCACCGACCCCGTACAGCGCCAGCACGGTCGGCACCCAGCCCTCGTCCAGGCCGGCGGTGTCGGTGAGCAGCGGGGAGAGGTAGGAGAAGAGGCAGAAGGTGGCGGCGGCGTTGAGCGCGGTGATCACCAGGGCCAGCCACACCTGGCCGCTGCGGTAGATCCGCAGCTCGCGGCGGAGTACGGGCCGGTCCGCGCCGGTGGGCGGCTGGGTGGGCGGCACCAGCGCCAGCACTCCGGCCACCCCGACCGCCGCCAGCAGGGCCACCGCCCAGAACGCGGCCCGCCAGCCGGCGTGCTGCCCCAGGAGCGCCCCGGCCGGTACGCCCAGGACGTTGGCGACGCTCAGCCCGCCGATCATCACCGCCATCGCCTTCGCCTTCGCGCCCGCCGGGGCCAGCGACACGGCCACCGCCGCGCCCACCGCCCAGAACCCGGCGCACGCCAGCGCGCCCACCACCCGCGAGGCGAACAGCACCTCGTACGTCGGTGCGAGGGCGCCGGCCACCTGTCCGGCCCCGAAGACGGCCAGCAGCGCCACCAGCGTGGTGCGGCGGGGCAGCCGCAGCGTCGCACCGGCCAGCACCGGGGCGCCGACCACCATGCCGATGGCGAAGGCGGACACCAGCAGCCCGGCCTGCGGAATGGACACCGACATGTCGCGGGCGATCGGCTGGAGCAGCCCGGCGATCATGAACTCCGAGGTGCCGAGCGCGAACACGGACAGCCCCAGGACGTAGACGGCCAGGGGCATGCGGGGGCGCTCGGTGCGGCGCGGAACGGCCGCGGGCTCGGTGCCGGGAGAGGGCTCGGACGGGGTGCCGGGGGTTTCGCCGGAGGCGGTGCCGGGATCGGGATGGGGCATGTACGGGCCCAACATCACCGGCGGTCCCCCCATTCCTCGCCGCCTCCGTTCACACCTTTGGCGACGGGAAGTCCCTTATGTCCCCGCGCCGCGGGCGTCTTCGCTCCCCGTCTCGCCGCCCGTCGCACCGCCCGCCCCGTCGCCTGCCCCGCCGTTCCCGCCGGCCGACAGCAGCTCCAGTTCCGTGACCAGGTTGCGGCGGGCGGTGTGCTCCCAGTGCTCCCGGCCGTAGCGGGTGCGGAACAGGGCGGGCAGGCCCAGCAGATGGCGCAGGACCTCGGTGCGTCCGGCGCGGAAGGCGTCGTCGGGGACGAAGCCGTACTCCTCGCGGACGGCGGCGGCGTAGGCCGCGTACTCCTGCGGTGATCCGGCCAGCACCGCGAGGTCGGCGTCGCAGAGCACCTCGCCGCCGGTGTCGCCGGGGGCCGGGTCGTGGCCGGCGGTGATGCGGACCAGCCGGGCCACCTCGGCGGCCAGGGCGGGGGAGGCGCCGGCCTCGGCCAGGGCGCGCTCGGCCAGGCGGGCGCTGCGCTCCTCGTTGGTGGAGCGGTCCGGGAGGTGGACGGCGTCGTGGAACCAGGCCGCCAGCGAGACGGCGGCGACCTCCTCGGGGCCGGAGCAGTGGGCGGAGAGCAGGCCGACGCGGTCCAGGACGGCGATCAGGTGGTCGGTGGTGTGGTAGCGGCGGTGGGGCTCGGCCCAGCGCGCGAGGAGGTCGTCGGCGTAGTCGTACGGGGAGGGGGTGCCCGCGGGCAGGTCCGCCTCCGGGCGGCGGACGGCGAGGAGGGTCCGGACCCAGCGCTCGCGCAGTCCGTCGTGGGCCGGATGGCGGTTGTTCGGCGTGACCATGGCGCAATTGTGTGCCCCGTCTTCCCGGCGTGTCCCGCGATATGGCAGGCTCCGCTATATGTCTAGACCAATCCTCGAAGTGATCGCCCTCGACGCCCAGGACGCGATCGCCGCGCAGACCGGCGGGGCCGACCGCCTCGAACTGGTCGGCGACATGGCCTCCGACGGCCTCACCCCCGCCCGCGAGACCTTCGCCGCCGTCCGCGGGGCCACCGATCTGCCGGTGCGCGTGATGCTGCGCGCGGCGGACGGGTTCGCGGCGGGCGGCGAGGCGGCACTGGAGGCGTTGCGCGAGCGGGCGCGCGGCCTGCGCGCGGAGGGTGCGGAGGAATTCGTGCTCGGCTTCCTCGACGACACCGGGCAGCCCGACCTCGCCGCGATCGGCGCCGTCCTCGACGCGGTCCCCGGCTGCCGCTGGACCTTCCACCGCGCCATCGACCGCTGCGCCGACCGCGCCGGGCTGCGCAAACGGCTCGACGGGTACCCGGGCCTGGACGCCTACCTCACCGCCGGCTCGGCGGACGGCGTGGCGGCGGGCCTGGCCGTCCTGTGCGCCGAGGCGGCCCGTACGGCCGCCGGGGAGCCCGGCTACCTCCCGCTCCTGATGGCCGGCGGCGGCCTGGGCCTCGACCACGTCCCCGCCCTGCGCGCGGCGGGCGTGACCGCCTTCCACATCGGCGGCGCGGCCCGCTTCGGCGGCTGGGACACCCCGGTCTCCCCGGACGCGGTGCGCCGGTGGCGCGAGGCGCTGGACGGCTGAACGGGCCGGTTTCCCGCACACGTCCCCGCACACGTCCCCGCACACGCTCCCGGCCGCCCCCGGAGCGGGCGCGCAGGTGTGGCGGTGACCGGGAGCGGTCCACCGCACCGGGGTCACCGCCGCACCGGGATCACCACCGAGGAACGGGGCGCCGGACCGCCGCGGCGGTCCGGCGCACCGCGTCCGGGCCGCGGCCTCCGGGAGCCGCTCGGCCGGGCCGCGGTCGTCGACGGCCGCCCACAGCGCGACGGCGATGAAGAGCGCCTGCAGGGGGACCCTGAACCACAGGGGTGTGGCCGCGCCGCCGTCGAACACGACGCCCTCGACCGCGGCGTAGACGTTGGCCGGGAGCATCAACGAGAAGAGCACTGCCAGACCGAACCCGGTCGCCCGGCGGGTCGCCGCCAGGACGAGACCCGCGGCGCCGAGGAACTCCAGCACACCGGTCAGGTAGACCATGGCGTGGGGCCACGGCACGAACGGCGGGACCATGCTCGCCATGTCCCCGTGACCGGGCATCGGGGCGGTGCCCGAGCGGATGAAATGCGTGGTCGCGGTGACCGTCAGCATGACCGCCAGGCCGTGCGCGGCTGCGACGCGCCATGTCGAGAACCGGGTGACCCCCAGCGCGCCGAGCAGCCGGAAACCCAGCGCCGGGCCGATGAGGAGCATGAGCGTTCCGAGCATGGTCGACCTCCGGGGGGCGAGGAGAGGGTGCGGACGAGCGGGGTGGCGGACAGGACGTCCGCCGTGCCGTGCTTTGCCGCGCCTTGCCGTGCCGTCGTCAGGCCGTTTCGGCGCCTACCCGCACTCTTCCACCGGGCCGCCGCCGGGCGGCCCGGCGAAGGTCCCCGCCGCCGAGGCCGTGGTGCACGGCTTTCAGCGGCTGACCGCCCCCGCCGGCCGGGACGTTCGGCCCTGGCGGGCCCGCACCGTCCGGTCGCGGCGCTCCGTCCGGAGGCCCGTCGCCGGGCCGTTCCCGCCCGGCCGCCTCACTCAGCGGCCGGACCGCTCCCGCCCGGCTGCCCGGCCGCCGCCCGCCCGGTGTCCAGCCACTCGACGTCCAGCGACCGGACCCACCTGTGGCAGTTGCGGCTGAAGTCGGGAGAGGGGACGTCCCGGAAGAGTCCGCCCAGGTCCCCCGGCCCGTCGTCCGGATCGGGAAGCACCATGGCCAGCCGCTGGAGCGAGGGGGAGCTCTGCGCCGCGACCAGTTCGCGGAACTCCCGGTACGTCACGTGCCGCAGGTCGCGCGCCGGGCCGAAGCGCCCCATGAGGTCGTCCAGCCGGGTCGGCTCCCGCTGCACCACGTGGAAGGTCTCGCCCAGGCGGCCCTCGCGCACCGCCGCCGAGATGAACCGGCTGACGTTGTCCACCGGGGTGAAGTCGCCCCGCGCGCCCGTCTCGAAGCGGACGCCGAGTTCCGCGCACGCCGTCAGCACGAACTCGGCCAGACTGCCGCCGTGGCTGAGGACGCCGGTGCGCGAGTGCGGCATCACCTCGCCCATGCGGTACAGGCTCACCGGGAGGCCGTACCGCTGCCGGGCCTCGCGCAGCAGCGCCTCGGCGACCCACTTGCTCCGGCTGTAGCCGTCGCCCGGCACCTCCTCGGCCGCGGGGAAGGCGTTCTCGTCCAGCGCCGAGCCGTCGTGGGGCGCACGGGGCAGGATGCCGAGCGTCGACAGGTGGTGCACGGGGCTGGCCGGCCCGGGGCCGGTGCGGGCGAGCCGGACCACCTCGCGGGTGCCGAGCACGTTCACCGCGCGTAGACGCCGGTAGGGGTAGACGAGGTTCACCTCCGCGCCCGCGTGCACGATCGTGTCCGTCCACTCGGCCAGCTCCCGGAAGCCGGACCCGGACAGCCCGAACCCCTCGGCGCCGAGGTCGCCGCGCACGACCCGGACCCGGTCGTCGCCGCTGCCGACGGGCAGGCCGTAGTGGCGGGCGCGGGCGTCGAGCCGGGCGCGGGCGGCCGCGTCGTCCTCGGCGTTGACCAGGCAGGCGACGGTGGCCGGCGTGGACCGCAGCAGCTCGTCCAGCAGGTGGATGCCGATGAAGCCGGTGCCGCCGGTGAGGAGTATGTGCCGGGGCGGGGCGACGGCCGCGGGCCGCGGGGACGGTACGGCCGCCGGACAGGCCGGTTCCAGAGCGGCGGCGTCGGCCAGCATCTCCCGGTGCACGGCCGCCTCCCCGGCCTCCGGGCCGCCCCGGGCGATCAGACGGACCTGGGCGGCGACAGTCGGCGCCTCGGCGATGTCCCGCACCGACAGGCGCAGGCCGAACAGGTCGCGCAGGCGCAGTACGAGCCGCTGGGCGCTGAGGGAGGTGCCGCCGATCTCGAAGAAGCCGTCCCGCGGACCGGGGGTGACACCCAGGAGTTCGGCCCACAGGGAGCGGACCGTCCGCTCCGGGTCGCCCCCGGGGGCCGGCCCGCCCCCGGCGCCGCCGCTCCCGGGCGCCGCGGCCTGCTCCGCCGTGCTCCGCCCCGCCGCGTCCGGCCCGTCCAGCAGCCGCGCCAGGGCCCGGCGGTCGGCCTTGCCGTTGGGGGACAGGGGCATGCTCTCGATCCGCACGAACCGGTCGGGCACCAGCTCGGCCGGGAGCAGCTTCCCGGCCCGCGCCCTGGTGTCCGCGAGGTCGAGGTCCTCGCGGGCGACGACGGCCGCGACCAGGGTCTGGCCGTCGGCCTCGCCCCGCAGCACGACCCGCACGTCCTGGACCCCCGGCAGCGTCAGCAGTGCCCGCTCGACCTCCGCCGGTTCGATCCGCACCCCGCGCACCTTGAGCTGGTCGTCGCGCCGCCCCACGAAGTACAGGCAGCCGTCGGCCCGGTAGTGGCCGAGGTCGCCGGTGCGGTAGAGGCGGTCGCCGGGGATGTCGGGGAAGGGGTTGGGCACGAACGCCGCCCCGGTCCGCTCCGGGTCGCCGAGGTAGCCCAGTCCCAGGCAGTCGCCGCCGATGAGGATCTCGCCGGTCCCGCCCGTGCCCAGGCGCCGCATCGAGGAGTCCACGACCACCGCCGAGGTGTTGTCGATGGGGCGTCCGACGGGTATCTCGTCGCCGGTGCCGCCACCGCCGGCGCCCGCGGTGACGGTGTGGAAGACACTGCCGATCGACGCCTCGGTGGGACCGTAGGTGTTGGTGATCGCCGTGCCGGGCAGCAGCCCGTGGAACCTGCGGACCGCCTCCACGTTGATCGCCTCGCCTCCCAGCAGGACGTGCCGCAGGGAGCCGGCCGCCCGCACCAGTGCCGGGTCCGAGGCGAGCAGGTCGACGAGCACGGTGAAGATCGACGGCACGAAGTCGGTGATCGTCACCCCGTGGCGGCCGATCTGGTCGACGGTGCGCTCCAGGTCGAGCAGCCCGTCGCGGCGCGGCATGACGACGCTGCCGCCCATGGTCAGCGGCCACAGCAACTGCCACAGCGACGAGTCGAAGACCGACCGGCTGTTCTGGAGCGCCACGTGCCCGGCGCCGAACCTGCGGGTCATGTAGAGGAACCGGTTGAGCAGGCCGCGGTGCACGTTGAGCGTGCACTTGGGCAGGCCCGTGGTGCCCGAGGTGAAGAAGCCGTAGGCGAGGTCGGTGCGGCCGGGGCGCCCGCCGGCGGGGGCGGCGTCGGTGCCTTCCAGCTTCCGGTGGTCGGCCACGAGGGCGCGGGCGCAGCCGGCCGCAGGGGCCGGGGTGCGCGGGGAGACGACGGCGATGTCGGTGCCCAGGCCCCGCAGCAGCGCGCCGATCCGCTCCCGGGGCCAGCCCGGGTCGAAGGGGATGAAGGGGACTCCGGCCTTCATCGCCGCGACCATCGCGAGCGGGAGTTCCATCCCGTCGCTCACCAGCAGGGGGAGCAGCGTCTCCCGGCGCGCGCCGTGGTCCACGAGCATCGCGGCCAGGGAGTTGGCCCTGCGGTCCAGCTCCCGGTAGCTCAGCGTCGTGCCGTCGTAGTACAGCGCGTCGGCGTCGGGGGTGGCACGGGCCTGCTCCTCGATCAGGTGCAGGGTCGTCGCGGTGCCCTGCGGGTACGGCACACGGCGTCCGTTGGGATCGGGCAGCGCGGGCGAGGGCGTGCTGGCTGGCATCGTGGACCCCAATCGAGTGTGGTTCCAGGCGTTTCCAGGCGTTTCCGGGAGGGACTGCTCTGCTGTGCGGGTGTGGGGGGTTTGTGCGGGCCGCCGCGCGACGGGGCGCGCGGCGGCCGCGTGCTGCGTGTCGAGTGCGGCGGGGGCTCGCGGTGGCGCGCGGGCCTTCAGACGGCGGGCAGGACGAGGGAGTGGGAGCGCAGCTCCTCGTAGAAGGGCAGGTGGTGCCGGAGGTAGCCGGCCAGCACCGGGCTGTCGTCGACCGTGACGGCGTGGCGCCGGTCGCTCTGCCGGAAGCCGGAGCTGCGGGCGACGTCCTGGTGCCACCGGCTGGTGCGGCTCCACTCGGAGCGCTCCCCCGACTGCCAGGACAGGGCCCGCTCGTCGTAGGGGATGCCGACGGCCTCGCAGTAGGCGCGGACGGTGTCGCCGGGGCGCTCGACGAGGACGTCGGCGTCGACCACGACGGGATCGCGCCCCGTCTCCCGGCGGACCCGGTCGAATATCTCGTGCTGGTGCTCGAACCCGATCTCCGGGAGCTTCACATCGGGGTTCACCGCGTAGTGCGACTCGATGGCGCGCCGCGGGTCGCGGACGATGAAGGTGTGCGTGACGGCCTCGGCCAGCGGCAGCGCGTCGAAGAGGCGGGCGTGCGGGTACTCGGTGGTGTCCTTGAAGAACACCGGCGTCTTCGCCGACTCCGCCGTGAACCCCCGCAGCACCTCCTCCGGCGTGGTGAGGCGCCGTCCGCCGACCTCGACGTGGTGCCCGGCGGCCAGTTCGGAGAACGGCTCGTGGTACGCGCGGAAGTCGCCGCGCTGCACCATCATCCGGAAGAAGGCCGTCGACATGGCCCGCGGCGGGGACCACAGGGCCAGCACGGCCGGCCGTACGGGGGCGCTCACTGCGACCACTCCGTCGGCTCCCGGTCCCAGCGGTGGGCGCGCAGCTCGCGCATCAGCTCCTCGGGCAGCCGGCGGCCGTCGCTGACCGCGATGTTGGCGGAGACGTGCCCGGGGCGGCGCATGCCGGGGATCACGGTGTGCACGTCGTCGTTCTGCAGGATGAAGCGCAGGGCCAGTTCGGGCAGCGTCATGCCGTCGGGGACGATCTTCTTCAGCGCCTCCGCGCGGTCCACGCTGGCGTGCAGGTTCTCGGGCACGAAGTAGGAGGCCCGCCAGTCGCCCTCGGGCCAGGTGGTGTCCTTCGTCAGCGTCCCGGTCAGGGTGCCCTCGTCGAACGGGACGCGGGCGATGACGCCGATGCCCAGCTCCCGGCAGAGCGGGAAGAGTTCGTCCTCGGGCGCCTGGTCGAAGATGTTGTAGATGACCTGGACGGCGTCGATCAGGCCGGTCCGCAGGACCTCCGTCGCGTTCCAGGGCTCCCAGCGGTTGATGCTGATGCCGATTCCGCCGACCATGCCCGAGGACCGCAGCGCCTCGACGGTGGCCAGCCAGCGCTCGTCCCGCGCCCAGTGGTCCTCCCACACGTGGAACTGCATCAGGTCCACGCGGGGGACGCCGAGGTTGCGCAGGCTCTTCTCGGTGTACTCCATGACGTGGTCGTACGGGAACACGTCGTCGACGTCGGAATCCCGGGTGGAGGGGAACCTCCGGTCCTTGGGAGGGATCTTGGTGAAGGCCTTCAGCCCCTTCTCCGGATTGGCCGCGAGGAGCTTCCCCAGCAGGACCTCGCTGTGTCCGCGGCCGTAGATCCACGCGGTGTCGAACGCGTTGCAGCCGAGGTCCACGGCGAGCTGGAGGGCGGCGAGACTCGTCTCGTCGTCCGCGCCCTGCCAGCCGCCCGGCCCGGCGCCGACCCCCCACATCCCGTAGCCGATCTCCCCGACCCGCCAGCCCAGCCGGCCGAATGTGCGCTGAAGCATGTCTGTTCCCCTGTGAGCGAGTGGAAAGGTGTGAGCGAGTGCGCGGGAAGGCGCGGAAGCCGCCCGCGGGTCATCCGGAGGCGGGCCCGGCGAGGGGCGCCGAGTCCCAGTTGTGGCCGCCTCCGCCGGTGAACCGGCGCTGCCGCAGGACATCGGCGCCCCCGCCGATCTCCTGCAGCGCCCGCCCGACGACGCCGCCCTTGTAGAGGTCGAGCCGGACGGTGGCGTCGGCCGGGCCGGCGATCTCGGCCAGACCGGCCCGCGCCGCCCGGGCGGTACGGCCGTGCGCCGTCCCCTCGTAGACGCATACCGCCAGCTGCCGGGCGAGGAACCGCGCGGTGTCCGCGGCGCCCCGGTCGGTGACCGTCTCGTAGGCGGCGCGCACCGCGTGCGACAGCAGCTCCATGCCCGGCGCCTCGTACACGCCGCGGCACTTGGTGCCGTTGATGCGGTGCTCCACCACGTCGGTCAGGCCCAGCCCGTTCCGCCCGCCGACGGTGTTGGCCAGCTCCAGCAGCTCCTCCGGCGGCAGGCGGCGGCCGTCGAGGGCCACCGGGCGGCCGTGCTCGACGGTGACGGAGACCGTCTCCACCCGGTCCGGCGCCTGCCGGGGCGACACGCCCATCAGCCGTTCCAGACCCGCAGCCGTGGTGCCCAGGTCCTCCAGGCCGGCGTCCTCGTGGGAGGTGCCCGCGAGGTTGCCGTCGACGGAGTGCTCCGCGGTGTTCCCCGGCATGCACACCAGGCCCGCCGAGGCGATGTGGCGGGCCATCGCCTCCCGGTCGGGCAGGGCGGCCAGCACCTCCGGGTCGCGCCAGGGGGCGAAGACCGCGAGGTCCGGCGCGAAGTGCGCGCCGTAGCGCTCGAAGCGGCGCTGGTCGTTGCCGCCGCCGACGCAGCCGTGCGCCAGTACGCCGGCGCCGGCCCGGCGCAGCTCGGGCACCACGCGCTCGACGATGACGGCCCGGGACAGGCCCGTGGTGTTCCAGTAGCCCCCGTCGTAGTGGGCCTGGAAGGCGACGACGTCGAGCGCCGCGTCGGCCATGGTGCGCCGGGCGTCCACCTCGTGCACCGGTATGCCGGCCGCGCGCACCGCGCCGGTGAACTCGCGGAAGTCCTTCTCCGGACACTGGCCGATGTCGAGGACGAACGCCTCCACGTCGTATCCGCCGCCGTGCAGCCAGGAAGCCAGTGCGAGGGAGGAAAGCCCCCCGGAGAGGCAGATTCCGATCTTCCGCCGCTTCAGTTCGGACAGCGAGAGGTCCACCCATCCTCCAGGGGAGATGCGCCTGCGCTCCGGTATTCGCACCGGGCTGTGCGATACGGGGGACATGCTGTCCAACCCGCGCGGGCGGGGGGAAGTGAGCACCGCGGGGCATGATGCTGCAATGCGTAAACCTGAAGGCGTTGTACATGGGCGGAAACCGGGCCAACCCGGAACCGCCCGGCATCCCGCGCCGCGGTTCCGGGGGCACGCCGTTCAGCCGAACCGGGTGCGCCCGTCCGGCCGCTGGGAGTCCAGGAGCCCGGACCGGGCGAGCAGATAGCCCAGTTGGGCCCGGCTGCCGGCCCTGAAGTGGTCGGCGGCCCACTTGATGTGGTTGGCCACGGTGCGGGGGCTCACGCCCAGCCGGCTCCCGATCGCCTTGTCGGTGTGCCCCTCCACCATCAGGCGCAGTATGGCCTGCCGGGTCTGGGAGGTGAACGTGTGCGGCTGCCACCGGTCCGTGCCGCGGAAGACGGGCTCGGCCCGGTCCCACGCGCAGTCGAAGGCGTTCACCAGATAGCGCACGATCGCGGGGTGGCGCACGGACAGGGCCGCCGGCTGGTGCTCCTGCGCGGCGGGTATGAAGGCGACGGCGCCGTCGAAGACGGTGACCTGGTTGAACGCCTCGGCCAGGGTGCGCACCTCGGCGCCGGCCGCGGTGATCTTCTCCGCGTAGGCGAGCGTCGGGCCGTGGGAGCGCACGGTGTGCTGGTACAGCACCCGCTGCCGTACTCCCCTGGAGCACAGGTCCAGCGCCTCCGGCAGGGTGCGGGCCAGCGTCTCCCCACTCAGGCCGCCGCCCGGCTGGGCGGTCATCACATCGCTTCCGCAGGACCGGGCGGCCCGGCGCAGGGCCTGGTCGACGGCCTCCTCGCCGAGCAGCAGGTCCGCGGTGCGGTTGACCTCCCGGCCGATCTGCCGGTACGCCGCCTCCGCGCGGGCCAGCACCGACCGGACCGACCGCAGGGCCTGCTCCTGCTCCAGGATGGCCCGCTCGATCGGGTGCGCGAGCCTGGCGGCGGCGATGTCCGGCGGCACCGGGACCAGCGTCCCGGGGCTCTCCGGCGACCGGCGCAGCAGCCCCAGTTCCAGCAGGCATCCGGGCGCCTGCGCGGCGGGCGCGCTGCCCCGGGCCAGCGCCTGACGGTAGAAGGCGTCGCCCTCGTCGCAGATGTCGGACCCCGGGCGGCCGGCCGCGGTTCCGGGCTCGGTTCCGGTCGTGCTGTCTGCCGTACCGGTCGTGACGGTGCACATGTGGCGCTCTTCCAGCTTCCAGTTCTTCGTCCCCTCTCCGCCCCGTACCGGGCCCGGCGCGTCCGCGGGGCCCGGTACGGGGCGGCGGGGAGCGGCGGGGGGACGGCGGGTCGGAGGGCGGTCGGTCAGGCGATGGCGACCTTGGCCGCGAGGCCGAGGAAGACGACGCCTGCCAGGCGGTTCAGCCAGGTGCCCGAGCCGGGCCGCTTGCGCAGCCGCTCCCCGATCCGGCCGGAGAGCAGCGCGATCACGCAGTCGACCAGCAGCCCGATCACCGTGAATGTCACGCCCAGCACCAGGAGCTGGAGGGCGGGACTTTCGGCGGAGGGCGTGACGAACTGCGGCAGGAAGGCGAGGTAGAAGATAATGATCTTGGGGTTGAGCAGGTTGACGATGGTCGCCCTGCGGAAGACCGTCATCGGCGGCGCGGCCGTGTGCTCCCCGTCGAAGGTGGTCCCGGACGAGTCCCGCAGCGTGTGCCAGGCCAGGTAGAGCAGGTACACGGCCCCGGCGTAGCGGAGCACCTGGTACGCCGTCTCCGACGACTGGACGAGGGTGGCGACCCCCAGCGCGACCGCGAGGGTGTGGCAGGCCATGCCGGCCGACATGCCGAGCGACGCCAGCAGACCCGCCCTGGTGCCCTGGCTGATGCCGTGGGTGAGGATGTAGACCATGTCGGGGCCGGGAGTGACGCAGATGACCAGCACCGCCATGACGAAGACCGTGTACGACGCCAGTCCCAACCCGAACATGTTCCCCCTCCGATCCGGCCGACCGTTCGGAACCTAGACAGCCGGGCCGCTCCGCGCAACAGCTACCGGCCCGTCGGCGCGATCCCGTCCGCCGCCGGCGGGCGGGGGAAAGCGGGAGGAGGGGCCGCCGCGTCCGGCTCCCCGCACCCCGGGCGCGGGGAGCCGGACGCGGGTGCGGACGCGCCTACGAGACGGCCGCCGAGAAGGCCGGCAGGTACCCCTTCTCGTGGCCCTCGGCCGTGGGGTGGATGTTGGTGGAGCTGATCCACGGGTCGCTCGTGCAGATCTCGTGCCCGGCGAAGGCGGGACGGGCGTCCGCGAAGGCGAACCCGGCCGCGGCGGCGCGGCCGGCGATCACCTGGTTGAGCACGTCGGCGCCGTCGTTGATCGCCGTGCGCTTGCCCGAGCCCATGCTCAGGCAGAAGCCGCCCTCCTTGTAGAGGTAGGGGTAGCCCACGACGACGACCTCGGCGTTCGGCGCGCGGTCGCGGATGGTGGCGTACAGGGCGTCCAGTTCGCGGGGAAGCTCGTTGCGGGCGTAGTCGGCGGCCTCGTCCAGTCTCTGCTCGCAGGTCGCCTGCGAGGAGAGCATGCAGGTCAGCATGATGGAGGCGAAGCCGGAGTCGTTGCCGCCGATGCTGATGCTCACCAGCGTCGTGCTCCCGTCCAGATACCGCACCTGGTTGTTCAGCACGTCCGGGATCTTCGCCCCGCCGCAGGCGGCGAAGGTGAAGGACGCGGGTGCGGAGAGCCGCGCCCACCGGGCCGGGTAGGCGTTGCCGCTGCGGGTGCACAGCACGTCGGAGTAGTCTCCGGCGCCGGTGCCGGAGGAGTAGGAGTCGCCGAGGGCCACGTAGTTCTCCGCCGCGTTCTGCGTGGCGTTCCCGGCGGCTGAGGCGGGGGCGGCCGGTACGGCGAACGCCGTCGCCAGGGCCAGCAGGGCCGTGGTGAGGGCACGGGGGATGCGCATGGTTTCCTCCAGGGGCATGCACAGAGGTGGGGGGCGTCACACCATTACCGCCCCGGCCCGCCCCTGGAATCGGTGAAATCGCCGGTCCTGGCACTCGCACGGGTGACGCGGCGAGAGTTCATGTGATCGTGTGACGATTACGGAAAGCCCTCGGCTGTCACTCTGCGTCCCTAAGCTGGCGGGAGTTCGGCCACCGTGACCGACACGGCCGACGCGACCGTTCCGTGACAGGGGGAGCCCGCCATGACCGAGCCCAGGCAACTCGACCCGTACGCCTCGCCCAAGACCTTCTACGGCGCGGAGCTGCGCCGCCTGCGCGAGGCGGCCGGGCTCACCCAGTCCCAGCTCGGCGAGCGCGCCTTCTGCTCGGGCACCTACGTCGGCCAGTTCGAGACGGCGGTGCGCCGCCCGCAGCCGGACACCTCCAGGCTGTTCGACGAGATCCTCGGCAGCGGTGAGCACCTGCAACGCCTGTGCCGGCTGGCCCGGGAGAACAAGTACCCGGACTACTTCGCCGACGCGGCGGAACTGGAGCAGATGGCGACGGAGATCAGCGAGTACGCACCGTTGCTGGTGCCGGGGCTGCTCCAGACCGAGGGCTATGCGCGGGCCATCACACGAGCCGGTCTCCCCCTTGTATCGGACGCGGAGGTGGAGGAGATCGTCCGAGCCCGTATGGGCCGCCAGCACGTTCTGGAGTCAGCCGTTCGGCCTCGGATGTGGGTGGTTGTCCATGAGGCGGTACTCCGGGTTCCCATGGGGGGTTCCACCGTCATGCGGGAACAGTTGTGCCACATCGCTGACCTGATGCGCTCCCACACGGTCTTCGCCCAGGTGCTTCCCTTCGGTTCAGCGGCCGATGCCCCCGTGAACGGAATGCTGTCCGTGATGACCTTCGACGACGCGCCACTGACCGTGTACGTGGAGAACGCCCACACGGGCCAACTCATCGATGAACCGGCGCTGGTGGCGCGCTATCAGAAGTCATACGATCTGGTCAGGGCCGCCGCTTTGCCTCCGAAGGCGTCCCTGGCTCTGATCGAATCGGTGGCCGAGGAGTACACGACGCCATGAGCACCGCACACGACCTGGGCACGGCCGCCTGGCGCAAGTCCTCCTACAGCAATGCCGAAGGCGGAAGCTGCGTCGAGGTGGCCGACGGCTTCCCCGGCGTCGTGCCGGTCCGGGACAGCAAGGTTCCGGACGGGCCCGTGCTGGTCTTCCCGGCCGCCGGGTGGGCGGCGTTCGTGGGCGGGGTCAGGAGCGGTGGCGTCCCCAGCTCGTCCTGAACGGTCGCCGCGTCATCGTCCGCGGGGTTCGAGCAGGTCGACGGTGGAGAGCCCCGTCTCTCCGCTGACGAGCTTCAGCGCGACGTCGGATCGTGCCGTGAGATCCAGGGGCTCAAGTCCCTCTACGCAGGCTGCGTGGACGATGCGGTCAAGCCGACAGGCGTGCCGTCTCGTCGTCCGTCAGCCGCAGCGCGCCCGCCGCGACGTTCTCCGCGAGGTGGTCCGGGTCGCCCGTGCCGGGGATGGCCAGGACGTGCGGGCCCTGCTGAAGCGTCCAGGCCAGCCGCACCTGCGCGGGCGTCGCGCCGTGCGCCCGGGCCACGGCGCGTACGGCCTCGTCCTCGGTCCCGCCTCCGCCCGCGCCCGCCTCGCGCCGCTTCCCGGCGATCGCGAAGAACGGCACGAACGCGATGCCCGACTCCCCGCAGATCCGCAGCAGTTCGCGGTCTCCGGGCTCCGCGGCACCCAGACCGTAGGCGTTCTGCACGCACACCACCGGCGCGATGGCCCGTGCCTCCGCCAGCTGTGCGGCCGTGGCGTTGGAGATGCCCAGGTGGCGCACGAGTCCGGCCTCGCGCAGCCGCGCCAGCGCGCCGAAGTGCTCGGCGATCGAGCCGTCCCTCCGGCTGGGCGGGACGCGCAGGTTGACCACGTCCAGGTGCTCCAGGCCGAGTTGGCGGATGTTCTCCTCGACCTGGCCGCGCAACTGCTCGGGCCGGGCCCACCACCACTCACCCGACGGGTCGCGCCCCGGCCAGACCTTGGTGGCGATGACCAGGTCGTCGGGGTAGGGGGCCAGTGCCCGGTTGATCAGCTCGTTGGCCGAACGGAGGGAGGAGAAGTAGAAGGCCGCGGTGTCGATGTGGTTCACGCCGAACTCGTGGACGGCGCGGCGCAGTACGGCGACCGCCCGGTGGCGGTCGCTGGGCGTGCCGTCGTGGAAGGCGCCGCTTCCCGTCAGCCGCATGGCCCCCAGGCCCATCCGGTTGACCGTAAGGCCGCCCAGCGTCCAGGTGCCCGCGGCGTCCGCGCGGGGGCGCGCCGCCCGGTGTTCCGTCAGGTGTCCCATCAGGCGTCACCCCCGTTGCTCCCGTCGCGCAGCGGCTCGGGCAGGGGAGCCGCGTGGACGACGGTGAGGCCGGAGACCGCTCGGGTGAGGGAGACGTACAGGCGGCGCAGGCCGGTGCGCTCGTCCGGCTCGCCGTCGACGACGGCGGCCGGTTCGTCCAGGACCACGTGGTCGTACTCCAGGCCCTTGGCCAGTATCGCCGGGACGAGGGTGAGGCGGGTGTCGGCGTCCGTCTCCGCCCCCGGGGCGAGGTGGGGGACGCCGGCGGCGTCCAGGGCCGCGGCCAGGGCGGGGACGCGGGCGTCGGCGGCGATCAGGCCGATCGAGCCCTCGCGCTCCAGCGCCTCGCGGCAGGCGTCCACCACCGCGCCGTCCAGCTCCTCCACCGCCGCCGCCCGCACCCGCAGGGAACCTGCCGCGTCGCGGATCGAGGTCGCCTCGGACAGCCCCGGCGCGATGTGCGGCAGCAGCCGGGAGGCGTACGCGATGACCTCGCGCGGCACGCGGAAGCCCCGGGTCAGCTCCTCCACCGCCGCGTCCGGCTTGCCCAGGTGGGACAGGGCCTCGGCCCAGCTCGCGGTCGCCCACGGCGTGGTGCCCTGCGCCAGGTCGCCCAGCACCGTCGCCGAGCCGGTGGTGCAGCGGCGGCCCACCGCCCGGTACTGCATGGGGGAGAGGTCCTGCGCCTCGTCCAGGACGACATGGCCGAGCGAGGGGGTGCGCCGCACCAGGTCGGCGGCCTCGTCGATCAGCACGGCGTCGGCGGCCGACCACTTCGCCGACCGCACCCCGCGCGGCGGCTTCGTCCACAGGATCGCCTTGCGCTCCTCCTCGGTGAGGATCCCCTCGGAGCACTCGGCCAGGAAGCCGTCGTCCGACAGCAGCCGCAGCACCAGCCTCACCGGATCGACCTCCGGCCACACGGCCTTGACCAGGGCCTTCACCGCCGCGTTGCGCGCCACCGCGTCCTGTACCCGGTCGTCGGGGGCCTCGCCGGAGCGCTCCATGCGCGTCAGCACGGCGTGCGCGACGCGCTGCGGCAGGGCCTCGCGGGCGGCGCCGTAGCGGATGCCGCGCTCCAGCAGCTCGCGGACGATCTCCTCCAGCTCGTACGCCGGGACGCGCCAGCGGCGCGAGCCGCGGACGACGACGCACGGCTCGGCCGGCATCGTCACGCCCGAGCGGACCGCGCGGCGCAGCACCTCGGCCATGCGGGCGTCGCCCTTGATCCGGGCGGCCTCCGGGTCGTCCGTGCCGCGCACCTCCACGCCCGTCGCCTCGGTGACCAGGTCCTCCACGGTCGCCTGCCGCACCGCCAGCTCGCCGAGCGCCGGCAGGACCTGCTCGATGTAGCGCAGGAAGGACCGGTTGGGGCCGATGACCAGCGTCCCGGTGCGGGCCAGACGCTCGCGGTGGGCGTAGAGCAGGTACGCCACGCGGTGCAGGCCGACGGCCGTCTTGCCGGTGCCCGGCGCGCCCTGGACGCACACGGTGCCGTCGACGCCGGTACGGACGATCTCGTCCTGCTCGGGCTGGATGGTGGCCACGATGTCGCGCATCGGGCCGACGCGCGGACGCTCGATCTCGCGCTTGAGCAGTGCGCTGGCCTTCTCGGCCTCGTCCGGGTCGGACAGCCGCTCGTCCTCGTACGCGGTCAGCTCGCCGCCGGTGTAGCCGAAGCGGCGGCGCAGGCCGACGCCCTGCGGGTCCTTCTTCGAGGCGCGGTAGAAGGGCTGGGAGACGGGGGCGCGCCAGTCGACGACCATCGGGTCGCCGTCGGCGTCGTGGACGTGGCGGCGGCCGATGTAGTAGCGGGCCGCCTCCGGGGCGCCGCCCTCCGCAGTGCCCTCCTCCGGGGCGGGGGAGGAGCCCGGGGGGCTCGGGAAGTCCGTGTAGTCCAGGCGGCCGAAGAACAGCGGGGTGTCGGCGAGGTCGGCGAGGGCCTCGATCCGGGCGTCGATCTGGCGCTGGAGCACCTCGGCGTTCACCCAGTTGGCGGTGACGTTCCGGATGTCGAGCGACTCGACGTCGTGGCGCATGGCGCGCAGGGCGGTGCGCGAGGCGGCCAGGTGGGCGCGTTCGCGTTCGAGGGGGTCGAGCGTGTCGTGGTCGGGCACGCCGGGGGTGTGCGGGTCGGGAGTGTGCGCGGGCACGTTGCTGGCCTCCTGCGGAAAGCGCGCACGACGGCGGCACGGCGAGCCGCTCGGGCGTGCGGCCGCGCCGCACGCCGGGTGCGGTGGACGACAGGGTCGGAGGGGACCGCGTACGCCGACGGGGCCGGCGGGCCGACGGAAGCCGGCCGGAGCACGGCCGCCGGGGGCGCGGTCCGCCGGCCGGTACCGACCGGCCGGCTCCTCCCCGGCGGCACGGCGGCACGCGGGCATGCGGAACGCATGCCGTGCGGTGCCGTGGCGCGGGAGGCGGGAGACGCGTGATTCTAGCCCCGCTCGTCCCGGCGGGCGAACGGTTTCCCCCGTACGCGGAGAAGGAGGACGGGCCGGGTTGCGGGCGGAGGAAAGCCGTGGTGAGACCTAGGATGGATATGGACCAATAGGGCGAAACGACTGCAAAACCGTGGAGTCATGAACAGCACCCCCATCCCTCCTCAGACATCCGGTGGCCGGGCCTCGGGCGCCACCGCGCTGGCCGCGCTCGACGCACGGAGCGGCGACGGCGGCCACCGCCACCGCCGGCACCTGCTGGGCGACGCCGTCCGGGCGATCTCCGTCTTCGCCGCCGCGGCGTTCGACGTCGCGGTCCTCGGCGACTACGCGGAGGCGCGGGAGGAGGACCGGGAGCAGGGCCCGGAGCACAGACGGGGCCACGGGAGGCGCGAGGACAGAGCGCACGAGCCCGCGACCCGCGCCTGACACCGGCCGGGCACCGGGCCGTCGGTTAGGGTCGCTCAGCGGCGGCGACCGCGGAGGACCGCAGGACGACCGTCGACCGACGGACCGGAACCCAGGAGGTGGCCGAGTGCCGACCGCGCCCACACCCGACACCGGCACCGGCGGCGACCCCGGTACCGGGCGCCCGGCCCGCACCGCGCGTGACGGCCGTACCGGGCGTACCGGCCGTACCGCTGCCCGCGCCCGGATACGCGGCGCGCTCGGTGCGCCCGGCGACCGCCGCACCCGCGCGGCCGCCGCCCTGCTCGCGCTCTCCCTCGCCGCGCTCGCGGCGGTCTGCGCGGCGCAGCCCAGCTTCCTGGTGGACGTGCTCGTCTACCGCGCCGAGGGGCAGGCCGTCGTCGAGGGGCGCGACCTGTACGGCTTCACCGTCACCGAGTGGGACCTGCCCGCCACCTACCCGCCCTTCGCCGCGCTGCTGTTCGTCCCCACCGCCCTGCTGCCCCTGCCCGCCGTCCAGGCCCTCTTCGCGGCCGGCAACGTCGTGCTGCTCGCCCTGCTGGTCCACCTCTCCCTGCGCCTGGCCGGACGGCGGACCTCCCCGGCGCTCCTGATCGCCGCCACGGCGGTCGGCCTGTGGCTGGAGCCGGTCTTCCAGACCATGGTCTTCGGGCAGATCAACCTCGTCCTGGCCTGCCTGGTCCTGTGGGACCTCGGCCGCCCGGACGGCGCCCGCGGCAAGGGCCTGGCCATCGGCGTCGCGGCCGGGATCAAGCTCACTCCCGCGATCTTCGCCGTCCATCTGCTGCTGACCGGCCGCGTCCGGGCCGGACTGACGGCGCTGGCGGGCTTCGCGGGGACGGCGGCGCTCGGCGCGGCCGTCCTGCCGGGCGCGAGCGTGGACTTCTGGACGCGGCGGATGTTCGAGACCGGCCGCGTCGGCAAGGCGTGGATCGTCGACAACCAGTCCCTCCAGGGGGTGATCGCCCGCCTCCTGCACACCACCGAGCCCGGCCTGTGGTGGGCGGCCCCCGCGGCCGTCACCGGCCTGCTGGGGCTGTGGCTGGCCCGCCGCGCCCATCTGCGCGGGCGGGAGAGCTGGGGGGTGCTGGCCGTCGCGGGCACGGCGGTGCTGGTCTCGCCGATCAGCTGGTCCCACCACTGGGTGTGGTGCGTGCCGCTGCTCGCCGTCATGGCGGCCGCCGCGTCGCCGTCCCGCCGGTGGCCGCTGTACGCCGCGGGCGCCGTCGCCGTGCTCTTCACGGCCCGCACGCACTGGCTCGTACCCCACTCCGGCGACCTCGACCTCCACCTGCCCTGGTGGCAGCAGCCCCTCGCCTCCCCGTACGCGCCCCTGGCCCTGGCCCTGGCGGCGTACGCGGCGTGGCGCCTGCGACGGGAGAGCCCCCGGCCCACCGGATGACCCCCGGCGCCGCCGGCAACGCCGTCACCGCGCCGCGAAGCGGTCCAGCGAGTCCAGGACGCGGGTGCGGGTGATCGCGCCGCCGAGGTGGCCCTCGGCGGCGACGACGGTCAGCTCCGCGTCCGGCCAGGCGCGGGACAGCTCCCACGCGGTGTCGAGCGGGCTGCTCAGATCGGCCCGGCCGTGGATCAGCACGCCCGGGATGCCCGCCAGCCGTCCCGCGCCGCGCAGCAGCGCGCCCTCCTCCAGCCACGCACCGTGGGAGAAGTAGTGCGCGCACAGGCGCACCAGGGCCGCCCGGGCGGCCGAGGGCCGGCCGCCGTACGGGCCCGCGGCACCGCTGCCGCCGCCCGTCTCGCCGGACAGGACGGCGTCCTCCCAGGCGCACCAGTCGGCCGCGGCCCGCTCGCGCACCGCCGCGTCGGGGTGCTCCATCAGGCGCGCGTACGCCCCCAGCAGTTCGGGCGTGGCCGCGTCGCGCGGTACGCCGGGCCCGGCTCCGGCGCGGAAGCGTTCCCACTCCTCGGGGAAGAAGCGGGCCACGCCCCGGTAGAGCCAGTCGGTCTCCGAGCGCCGGGTGGTGGTGACGCCCGCGATCACGATGTGCGAGACCCGCTCCGGGTGCCGCTGGGCGTAGGCGAGGATCAGTGTGGAGCCCCACGAGCCGCCGTACAGCAGCCAGCGGTCGATGCCCAGGTGCTCGCGCAGCCGCTCCATGTCGGCGACCAGATGCCAGGTGGTGTTGTGCCGCATGTCGGCGGCCGGGTCGCTCGCGTGCGGGGTGCTGCGGCCGCAGCCGCGCTGGTCGAACAGCACCACCCGGTACCGCCCGGGGTCGAAGAGGCGGCGCGCTCCCTCCCCGCACCCCGAACCCGGCCCGCCGTGGACGACGGCGGCGGGCCTGCCGTCCGGATTGCCGCACACCTCCCAGTACACGCGGTGGCCGTCGCCGACGTCGAGCATGCCGCTCTCGTACGGCTCGGCCGGCGGGTACGGCTCGCGCATCTCCCAGCCCCCTCGTTCCGCGGTGGAACGCGAGGCTAGCCCACCTCGTCCGGCTCCTCGTCGCCCGCCAGCAGCTCGGAGGCGTCCACGATGCGGTAGGCGTAGCCCTGCTCGGCCAGGAAGCGCTGGCGGTGGGCCGCGAAGTCCTGGTCGACGGTGTCGCGGGCGACGACCGAGTAGAAGCGGGCCTCGTGGCCGTCCGCCTTCGGGCGCAGCACGCGGCCCAGGCGCTGGGCCTCCTCCTGGCGGGAGCCGAAGGTGCCCGAGACCTGGATGGCGACGGTGGCCTCGGGCAGGTCGATGGAGAAGTTGGCCACCTTGGAGACCACCAGCACCGACAGCTCGCCCGCCCGGAAGGCGTCGAACAGCTTCTCGCGCTGCGCGTTGCCGGTGTCGCCCTTGATCACGGGCGCGCCCAGGTGCTCGCCCAGTTCGTCGAGCTGGTCGATGTACTGGCCGATGACGAGCGTCTGCTGCCCGGCGTGGCGGCGCACCAGCGCCTCGGTGACGCGCTGCTTGGAGGCGGTGGTGGAGCAGAAGCGGTACTTCTCGTCCGACTCGGCCGTCGCGTACGCCAGCCGCTCGGACTCGGTCAGGTCCACGCGGACCTCCACGCAGTCGGCCGGGGCGATGTAGCCCTGCGCCTCGATCTCCTTCCAGGGCGCGTCGAAGCGCTTGGGGCCGATGAGGGAGAAGACGTCGGACTCGCGGCCGTCCTCGCGCACCAGCGTGGCCGTCAGGCCGATGCGGCGGCGGGCCTGGAGGTCGGCGGTGAACTTGAACACCGGGGCCGGCAGCAGGTGCACCTCGTCGTAGACGATCAGGCCCCAGTCGCGGGAGTCGAACAGCTCCAGGTGCGGGTACACGCCCTTCCGCTTCGTCGTGAGCACCTGGTACGTGGCGATGGTGACGGGGCGGATCTCCTTCTTCGCGCCGCTGTACTCGCCGACCTCGTTCTCCGTCAGCGAGGTGCGCCGCACCAGCTCGCTCTTCCACTGGCGGGCCGAGACGGTGTTGGTCACCAGGATCAGCGTGGTGGCCTTCGCCGTGGCCATCGCGCCCGCGCCCACCAGCGTCTTGCCCGCGCCGCAGGGCAGCACGACGACGCCGGAGCCGCCGTGCCAGAAGTTCTCCACGGCCTGCCTCTGGTAGGGGCGCAGCGCCCAGCCGTCCTCGGTCAGCTCGATCGGGTGCGCCTCGCCGTCCACGTAGCCGGCCAGGTCCTCGGCGGGCCAGCCGAGCTTGAGCAGCGCCTGCTTGATCTGGCCGCGCTCGGAGGGGTGGACGGCGACGGTGTCGGGGTCGATGCGGGCGCCGACCAGCGGCTGGATCCGCTTGGAGCGCAGGATCTCCTCCAGCACCGGCCGGTCGGAGGACTCCAGGACCAGCCCGTGCACGGGGTGCTTGAGCAGCCGCAGCCGGCCGTAGCGGTCCATCGTCTCGGCCACGTCCACCAGCAGCGCGTGCGGCACCGGGTAGCGGGAGTAGGTGACCAGGGCGTCGACGACCTGCTCGGCGTCGTGACCGGCGGCGCGGGCGTTCCACAGACCCAGCGGGGTGAGCCGGTAGGTGTGGATGTGCTCGGGGGCCCGCTCCAGCTCGGCGAAGGGCGCGATGGCGCGGCGGCAGTCGCCGGCCTGCTCGTGGTCGACCTCCAGCAGCAGGGTCTTGTCGCTCTGGACGATCAGGCAGGACACGCGCACCTCCAGCGATCGGATCGTCGTGTGACGGGCGCACACGCCGAATGGAAGAGTCTACTTTTTCCGGGCGCGCAGCGGCGTGCCCGGAGTGCCCGGCGGCCCCGGTGGGGGCCCATCGGCCCTCCTCCGGGGGCCGCCCCGTCCGTGTGGGGGACGGCCCGCGGCGCCTACGCTGCGGTCATGGATGCGATCCGGACCAGGCGGACACGGCGTGCGGAGGGCTGCGGTATGGACGGCTATGTGAAGTGGGCGGGCAGGGTGGCGGCGACCGCCGGGGCGGTCGCCGCGCTCGCCGGGGCCTGGGCGGCGATCGCCGGGGCGGTGGCGGCCACCAACGGCGCGAAGGCGGCGCGGAGGGCCGCGCGGCGGTGAACGCGGTGGCGGGTCACGCCCGGCCCGCCGTTTCCGCCGGGCCGTCCGGGGCCCCGCGTCCGCCGCGCACGGCGGCGGTGTCACCGAACGTCCGGTTCAGCCGGGCCTCGCCTCGGTGACGCGGAGTCTGTGGGCGGAGTGGAGGGCGGCGAGGAGGGCGGCGAGGTAGAGCGCCGCGGCGAGTACGCCCAGCTGCCACCAGGGGACGCTGAGGGCGAAGCCGGAGACCTGCGCGGCGAGGACCACGCTCGGCACCACGGCGATCACCAGACCGAGCAGGGTGCTCACGGCGATGAGGACGCCGTGCTGGCAGAGCAGGACGTGCCGTGCCCACCGCGGAGGGATGCCGATGGCGACCAGCCGGGCCATGTAGCGGCGCAGGACGCGGGTCTGGCTGCGGGTGGCGGCCAGGACGGCGGCCAGCGCCAGGACGACCAGCCCCGCCGCGGTGGCCAGGAGCGCGGCCGGAGGGACGGGATCGTCCGGTTTCACATGGATCAGGACGGCGCCCGCGTCCATCCCGGCGTCGATGACGCCCTGCTGCAGGGCGTGGGCTCTGTCGGCGGAGACGCCGGTGACCATGACCGGTCCATGCGGCTGGAGCGGGAGGCTCAGAGCCTGTGCGGTCGAGCGCAGCATGATGCCGTCGGAGCCGTCCCGCCACCCGGCCGGAGCGGGGGCGACCACGGTCGTGGGCAGCTCGGCGGTGCGGTGCAGGACCGTGTCCCCCTCGCGGACGACCAGGCGGGTGCGTCCGCTCGTGCTGTCGGAGGCGTCGGACCACACCAGCAGGCCGCCGTGGCGCAGCACGGTGGTCTGGGCAGGGTCGAGCCGCCTGCCGAGCAGCCGCTCGACCTGCCGGGGTGTGTCGGCCGCGAGCAGGGTGCCGTGACTGCCCTCCCTGCCGGCTGTCCGGAGGTCGTCGACGTCGCCGGCCATGAGGTAGCGCACTTCCGTGCGGGGCAGGCCCTCGACCGCACCGGACCCGTCGACCGTGCGCAGCAGTGCCCCGCTCGGCGGGAAGGTGTCGCTCTCGTGGCCGGCGAGCAGGACCTGACCGGAGAGCACGGGCGGGTACGCCTGCTTCTCCGCGGTGCGGACGAGGGTGTCCAGGAGGGTGAGGTAACCCAGTGAGGCGCCGAACAGCACCGTGAGCACCATCAGGGCGGCACAGGCCCTGCGCGGATCGGCGGCCAGCTGGCGGCGCGTCAGACGGCGACGGGGTCCGTCCTCCGGCAGCGTCCTCAGCACCCCGCCGAACACCTCGGGAACGACCAGCAGCACCGCGGCGATCAGGATGCCGGTCAGGACCATGGCCTGGGGAGGCGAATCGACCCAGGTGCCGTACACCACCACGGCGCACCACGCGGCGACGGCCAGCAGGTGGCGGGCGTCGCGGGCCAGGCGGGAGGGGCGGGAGGAGGCGGACGCGGTGGCGGAGGGGTCCTGGTCCCCGGTGTGCGGACGGGCGGATGCGTCGCGCCGTGTGCGGGCGAGCACCGCACCTGCGGCCAAGCCGGTCAGCACGACCACCGCGAGCAGGCGCAGCGAGGGCGTGGCGAGATCATCGAGGGGCCCTGCGGGCCGCCGGCTCAGGTGGGAGATGAGCATGCGCGCCCCGGCCCCTGCGGCCACGCCGGCCAGAGCCCCGCAGAAAGCCGCGGCCAGCGACCACGCCAGGGTGGCCAGGACCGGGCCCGCCACCGCCGTCCCGCGGGGTACGCCCACGGACACCAGGGAGGTGGTGGTACGCCGGAAGCGCCGGTCGTTCAGCCCGAACACCAGCAGGACCGCGGCCGCGGGGACCAGGAGCGAGGGGACGGTGTAGCCGGCCGGGGTCTTCTCGATCCATGTCTTCTGCGGGTTCGCCGACAGCTCGTCCCTGGTGTCGAAGGTGGCGGCCACGGAGTCCCGGTCGATGCCCTCGGCGGCGGTGCCGCCTCGGCCCTGCGCCCAGGTGCGGGCCGCGGTGGTGAAGGCGTCGAGAACCGCCTGCGGCCTCTCCCCGGACCACATCAGGTCCGGCTGGGCGATCAGCACCGGAAAGCCCTCGCTCAGACCGGGATCGAGTCCGGCCCACGTCCCCGGCCCGAACAGCAGGTTCGTCGTGGTCGCGTGCCGGTCGTCGGCTGTGCCGACCACTTCCAGCCGTACGTCACCGAGCACGGTGAGGGTCTCGCCCGCCCGTGCCGCCACATCCTGCGGTTCGGTCACGACCACCTCACCGGGACGGCTCGGCCACCGGCCCGACAGCAGTTCGTACCGCTCGGGGTACGGCCGGGCGGCCCAGTCGGCCTCCAGGGCCGTCACGTTACGGGCCGGAGTGGTGTTCAGCTGCACGTCGGTCGCGCTGAGCAGGATCTCGGCACCGGTGACACCGGCGTCCCTCACCCGCGCCGCGAGGTCGGCGGCGAACGTGTCGTCACCCGGCGGTAAGGCCACGCCACTGCCGTAACCGACCTTCGCGCCGAAGCGTCCCAGATCACGGTCGGCGACCTGCTCACCCGAGAGCGACAGTGTCCGCAGGGTGACGAACATGCCCATCACCAGCAACGCGGCCACGAACACGATCCCCACCGACCGGGCCAGGGCCCGCGAGCGTGCCAGCCGCCGGGCCAGCCGGAAGGCCAGGCGCACCCGGCCCGCGGGCGTCAGCCGGCCCGGCGACCGGACGGGACCGGGGCCGGCCGTGGCTCCCGCGCGGGGCGGAGGGGTCACGAGCGGGACTCCAGCCGGCCGTCGACGACCTCGTAGACGGTGTCGGCGAACTCCCGGCAGTGCGGGTCATGGGAGCAGACCACGGCCAGCACCCCGTCGTCGCACAGCTTCCTGATCAGTTCGAACAGCTCCCGTGTCGCCGTCGAATCCAGCGCGCCGGTCGGCTCGTCCGCCAACAGGACCGCCCGCTGCCCGGTCAGCGCCCGCGCCACGCCCACGCGCTGCCGCTGGCCGCCGGACAGCTGCCACGGCATCCGGTCCTCCAGCCCGGCCAGGCCGACGCGGGCGAGCTGCGCCAGCGCCTCCTCGCGGGCTTCGCCGACCGGGACGCCGCGCGCCTCCAGGGGGAGTGCGACGTTCTCGGCGGCTGTGAACTCCTCGATCAGATTGTGCTCCTGGAACACCACACCGACGGTGCCCAGCCGCAGTTCCGCGCGCTGCGCCTCGTCGGCCGCGCTCACGTCGACGCCGTCGACCCGGATCTCGCCGGAATCGGCGAGATCCAGGCCGGCCAGCAGGTTCAGCAGGGTCGACTTGCCCGAGCCGCTGGCGCCGTAGATGCACACGAACTCCCCCGCGTGCGCGGTGAAGTCCACGTCCCGCGCGGCCCACACGGTCTCGGCCGCGGAGTGGTACGCCTTGCGTACCCCGCTTGCCCGGATCAGCGATGCACCAGCGGCCTCGGTCAACTCAGCACCCGCTCGCCGTCCGCCACGAGGAGACCTCGTCGCTGTTCCACGGGGCGACGTTGTTGTCGTTGCTGTTCCTGGCCATGGTCTGCTTGTCGCCCGACCCGTTGGAGTGTTCGGCCATGCAACCGGTGTAGGTGGCGGAGCGGTTGGCCCACGAGTCCATCTCGTCGTTCCTGTCACCGCTCAGGTTGGCCCACGAGGTGGAGCCGTGGCCTCGTTCCCCGATCATCCACCTGAAGTCGTTGTTGCCCCACATGCACATGTTGTTCGAATTGCAGTCGCTCAGGGCCGCGTTCGCCACCCCCTGGGTGGTGAGAATGCCTGCAGCAACGATCATGGTCGCCGCGACAGCGGTCTTGATCCTCATCGTGCCCCCTAGTGTGCCGTACGCGCTGTTCCAGCGCTCTTCGGTATCCGGCCACACGGATCGGCGATAGATCGAATCGGAGCCTGTTGGCTCCGGCGCCCCCGTGTACACGACGACCCTGTCGCATTACATGCCGCTGCTGTACCCCCTCCACGGGGGTTCAGCAGCGACTTCCAGCCGAACAGGGGGTTGACACAGGCCGATTCGCCCCACCTGGAAGCAGTGAGCGCTTGACTCGTGTGGCCCCGAGTACGAGGCTGCGTGCGGTGGTTCCGAAACAACGACCACTGCTGAGCCGCGGCGTGTTCTTTGTGGCTGATGGTTTTGTTTCCGGGGGGAACAGTTGATACGCGTTGCGTTGGTGAGCCCTGCGCTCTCTGCGTGCACTGCGGGGCGCAGAAGGTTGGAAAACGCAGGGAACTTCAGTGTCGTCGCCGAAGGCGGACCTGGAGCTCTGGCCGGTATGTTGCGCCACTCGCGACCTGACGTCCTGGTGGTCGGTCACGCCAGGGAGAGCGACGCCCTGCATACGCTGTTGCGGCTCCACGAGTCCGAGGAACGCGGAACCGGTGGGCGTAATCACGGCCGGAAGGCGTCGGGTGAGAAAAGAAGTCCCGCCTGTTTGGTCCTGGTCGAAGAACTCACCGCGCATGGCAGCCGCCAGTTGCTTCGTCAGGGCGCTGCGGGCATCCTGCGCCGCAGGACCGCCGATGAACACCTGCCATGGGCAGTCGCGACTGTCGCAATGGGAAGCCTGGCACTGGATCCCGGCCTGACTGAACCCGTAAGAAATTCCTACACCCGGTCGGGTCCTGTAAACAGGGAACAGGATGAAGCCGAGGCGCGTCTGTCCGTCCTCTCCCCACGTGAGCAGGACGTTCTGGCGCTCGTCGGAAACGGTCTGTCCAACCGGGATATAGCAGGTGCCCTCAACCTGAGCCCTGACACCGTCAAGGAGCACCTTCACCGCATTCGTGCAAAGCTCGGCGTCGAGACCCGCCTTCACGCTGCCCGTATCGCCTGGCACGCTGGTGTCGGCATGTCCCACATCTGAAGCGCCGAGCCCCCGAGGGAATTCCCCGGGCCCGGTCGTCGGCGCCGGCGACCTCAGCCGTCGGTGCCCGCCACGTCCGCCACGTCCGCCGCGCCCGTGATGCGGTGCAGCGGGTAGGTGCGGACCTCCTCGGCGGTGTGGTCGTACGCCGTGACGAGGCCGCCCTCGACGCGGACGGGCTCGACGACGCGCTGACCGGCGGTGCCGTCGGCGTCCACGTGGCCGATCCACACCGGCGTCCCGCGGCGGGCGGCGGCACGCAGGACGGTCAGGGTGTCGGCCGCGGGGGTGCGCGGCGGTGGGCCGCCGGGAGCTGCCGGGACGGGTCGGCGGGGCCGGGGCGGGGCGCCTCCGGCCGCCACGTCGCCCGAGCGGATGGCGCGTACGGCCGCGGCCAGCAGTGGGGCGCCGGGGTCGGGAGGGCCGTCCGGCACCGGCTCGGGCGCGGTGCGCGGCGGGGTGCGCAGGGCGTCGGCGCGGTGGACCACCACATCGCCCCCGGCGGACTCGGCGGCCGGCGCGTACCCCATCGCGCGCAGCCGCTCCAGCAGGGTGGCCGGGTCCGCCTGGGCGGCCAGCACCGTCGGCGCCAGCAGCCGCAGGCCCAGGGAGGCGGCGCGGCGGTCGGCGGCGATCTCGGCGAGCAGCGTGTCGTCGTCGCTGCGGACGTAGGAGCCGGCCGCGCCCACCCGCAGCCGCCCGTGCCGCCGCGCCACGTCGTCGATCAGGTACGCCAGCGGCTGCGGGACGGGCGTACGGGAGTGGGCGGCCAGGAAGGAGTGCAGGTCGCCGGCGCTGTGGCCCGCGTCGAGGGCGCGGCGCACCGACTCGGGGGTGAAGCGGTAGACCGTCGCGCCTCCCTTGGACTCCACGTCGGCCAGGGTGTTCAACGTCTCGGCCAGGTGGCGGCGGAGCGGCCCCGGCGCCACGGCCGTCAGGTCGGCCTGGAGCAGGACGTGGTCCAGCGGCTCCGGCAGGAGGGGGGCCAGGAGGGAGGCGGCGGTGTCCGCCGGACCCGCGGTGTCCGGACCGGCCGCCTCGGGTTCCGGACCGGCCGTGTCCGGGTCGGCGGCGCTCTCGTCCAGCAGGGGCCGTGCGTACGAGGTGAGTGCGCCGCGGCCCGTCACGCCCAGCAGCTCCGCCTCCGTCAGCGTCCACCGCACGATCCGGCCGCGCAGCTCCGCGCCGCCGCGCAGCGGGCACTCCCAGTCCAGCCGGGCGGTCACCGCGTCGGCCTCCGGGGCCGTCCCCGCGGGCTCGGCGGCCAGCAGGCCCAGGGTGCGGCGGCGCAGCTCGGGCGCGGGACCGCGGTCCAGGCCGGGGCCGAGCGCGCCGAGCGTCCGGCTGCGCGCGTCGCGCCCGCCGACCAGCCCGGACAGCCGGGTGGCCGCCAGCCAGGCGCGGGCCAGGCGCGTCCAGCGCCGCTCGGGCGGCTCCTCCAGCCACGCGTCGTAGGCGGGGGTGGGCGCGTACCGCTCGCCCTCCTCGCCGTCGGAGGCCAGCAGTCCGGCGGCGTAGACCAGTTCGATCCAGAAGGCGGCGACCGGCTCGGACACGTCGAGGGCGACGGCGGTGCGCTTGAGGTCCCGTACGCCCAGGCCGCCCGCGCGCAGCACCGGCGGCGCGCCGGCGTCCGTGCTCCACAGCTCCAGCAGCTCCTCGACGGCCGCCAGCGCCGCCAGCGCCTGCCCCGCCCCGGCGGAGTCCGCCACCGCCGGTGTGCGGGCGCGGCCGGGCCCGACGGGCGGCGGCAGCGGCTCCGGACGGCGGTGGGCGCGGCCGCCGCGCAGATGCAGGGCCACCTCCCGGGGCAGTACGACCGTGCGGGGCGCGGCCGGCAGCAGCAGGGCGCGGTCCAGCAGCCAGCGGACCGGTGGGGAGGGGACCTCGGAGACCTCGCCGTAGGGCGGACCCCACATCAGCTTGGCGAGCATGGCCCGCGCCTCCTCGGGCGCCTGTCCCAGCAGGGCGTCCATCCGCTCCCGGTCGCCGAAGAGGGAGGCCAGGGACTCCAGCGCGCTCACCGGGTCGTGGGTGGTGGGCAGCCCGGCGGCGGTCAGGATCCCCTGGAGGCGGCCGGGCGACATCCCCGCGGTGGCCTCGGCCAGGGACGGACCCAGGCCGGTGGGGGAAGGGCGCGACGCGGACGGGGCGAGCAGCTCGCGGGCGGTGCGCACCAGCCGCAGCCGGTCGTCGCCGCCCCAGACGAGGGCCCGCTCGCGCAGCAGACCCAGCGCGCGCGGCAGTTCGTCCTCGCCGCCCGGCAGCAGGGCGGCCAGCTCCCCGTACGGGCAGGGGTCGGGGGCCACGGCCAGCGCCTCGGCGACCTGGAGGGCGAAGCGGTCCAGCCGCTCCAGCGCCCGCAGCACCGAGGGACGGGCGCCCGCGCGGGTGGCGAGCTGGGACAGGTCGCCGGGGACGGGCGAGAGCAGGTCCGGACGCGCCCGCAGCAGAGCGGCGAGCGCGTCGTCGGTGCGGGAGCGCAGCTCGTCGGCGAGCGTGCGGGGGGCCGCTCGGCGCTCTGCTGCGGGCTCTGTCGTCATCCGTACCACGGTACCGGCAGCCTGTGGACGAGCGGTTCCGCGCGCGGGCGGTGCGGGTACGGTCGTTGCGTACGGATGCCAGGGACCAGTAGCCGCTGAGGTGTCGGGTGGGGATCGAGAGCGAACAGCTGGTCTTCGACTATCTGAGCCGGATCGGCGATCTGGCGCACGGCACGGCCATGACGGCCGCCGAGCGGGCGCGTCTGGTGGCCGGGGTGCGCGCCGACATCGAACGGCGCCGCGCCGAGGCGGGCGGCGCGCACACCGCGGCCGGGGTGCGCCGGATCCTGGACGGCATCGGGCGGCCGGAGGACGTGGTCGCGGGCGCGGGCGTCTCCGTGCCGCAGCCCAGGGAGCACCGGCCCGTGGAGCACCGGCCCGTGGAGCACCGGCCCGTGGAGCACCGGCCCGCGCGGGGGACCCCGGAGGGCGGGCGGGCCCCGGGAGGCGGCGGCCCGCCATCGAAACCGCCGAAACCGTCGACCGCCGCCTCGCCGCCCCATCTCGCGCCCGCCCACGAACTGGGCCCCGGGGAGAGCGACCCCGACTGGTGGCGCAGGGGACCGGGCGCCCCCCGGTACGCGCCGGGCGGCCGGCGGCCGGTCGGCGGCTTCGACGGCGGGATCGAGCTGCCGGAGGTGCTCGAACAGCCGCCGGACCCGGAGAAGGAGGAGGAGGCGCGGCGGAAGGCGGAGACGGCGGAGGCCGCCGACGCCGGTGCGGCCGGCGGGGCCCCGGCCGCACCCGGGCGGAACCGGTGGGCGCGCCTGCCGCGCCCGCTGCGCCCGCGTACGGCCGGGGCGGCAGGCGGCGCTCCGCGTACGGCCCGCGTGCCGCGCGCCGGCGGCGCCGTGGAGCTGGCGGCCGCCGCCCTGCTGGTGGCGGGCGCGGTCATGGGCTCGCTGGTCCCGCTGGGCCTGGGCTGGCTGGCCGCCTGGTGGTCGCCCCGGCTGAGCCGCCGGGAGGCCAAGTGGGCGGTGGCGGTCGTGCCCGGTACGGTCGCGGCCGCCGCGCTGGTGTGGCTGTGGGGCCGCACCGAGGGCCGCTGGGGAGAGCCGGTGGCGAAGGGCGCGCTGGGCGAGGCGATCACCGCCTCCTGGCCCTGGGCGCTGCGCGCCGCGGCCGTCGCCAGCGCCCTCTACCTGCTGTGGCGGGCGCGCAGGCCGAAGGGGTAGCCGCCGCGCGCCGCCCGGCGGCGTCCTCGGAGGCACGGCGTCCTTCCCGGGCCGCGGTGGGCCCGCCCCGGCCGCGGAGGGACCGGGGGACCTGGGGCCGGAGCCCTGAGGCCGGAGATCAGCCCTCGGAGCCGCCGGAACCCCTGGTGAGCAGCTCCTTCATCTCGTCCAGGATCGTGTCTGCGGCCGTGTAACCGATGCCCTGGATCCAGGTCTCGTCGTCCACGCGGTGGGCGCGGCCGTTCTCCACCGCCTCCATGCCCTTCCACAGCGCGCCGCCGACGGCCTTGTCCTCGCCGGACTTCGCCGGGTCGCCGTAGGAGGTGTAGAAGACGACGTCCGCGTCGCCCTGGTCGACCTTCTCCGGGCTGACGTCGACCGAGAAGCCGTCGGGGGCCTTGTCGGCGATGGCCGGGCGGCTCACGCCGATGTCGGCGAGGATCGAGCCGATGTAGTTCTGCCTGCCGTAGACGCGGGTGTCGGCTCCCTCGACGAAGCGGACGACGCTCACCGTCAGCTTCCGGGCCTCCTTCCGGCCGCCGAGCGCCTCGGTGACCTCGGCCGTCTTCGCCTCGTACGCGTCGATGACCTTCTCCGCCTCCTCCTGCCGGTTGAGGGCGTCGGCGTGGACCAGGAAGTTCTCCTTCCAGGGGGCGCCGGTGGACTCGGTGAAGACGGTCGGGGCGATCTTCGACAGCTCGTCGTAGCGGTCCTTGTCGCGGATGTCGCTGCCCAGGATCAGGTCCGGCTTGAGCGCCGCGATCCTCTCCAGGTTGGGCGCGGCGATGTTGCCGACGTTCTCGATGCCCTCGACCTTCTCCTCCGGCAGGTACTTCAGGAAGCCGGAGGCCACGTCGGAGCGGGTGGAGCCGACGGGCTTGACGCCCAGGGTTATGGCCGAGTCCAGCTCCGCGGTGTCGAGGACCACCACGCGCTCGGGGTCGGCGGGGACCTGGACCTCCCCGTGGGCGGTCATGACCGTCCGGGTCTCTCCGGCGGTGTCGTTCCCGGAGCCGCCGCAGGCGGACAGGGCGAGGGTGAGGACGGAGGCCAGCGCGGCGGCGCCGGCGGCGGTCGTACGGCGGCGGGTGAGGGTCACGGGGAAGCCTTTCGCGTGCTGACGGGAACGGTTGCGGGAGCGGGGGTGGAGGCGGAGGCGGGCGCGCCGGGGACGACGAGGGGGCCGCCCGTCACCGGGTCGGGCACCACCACGGCCTCCAGGCCGAAGACCTCGCGGACCAGCGCGGCGGTGACGGTCTTCGCGGGCGGGCCCTGCGCGACGATCCGCCCTCCGCGCATCGCGACGAGGTGGTCGGCGTAGCGGGCGGCCTGGTTGAGGTCGTGCAGGACCATCACGACCGTGCGGCCCCGCTCCCGGTTGAGCCGCCGCACCAGGTCGAGGACCTCCACCTGGTGGGCGATGTCGAGGTACGTCGTCGGCTCGTCGAGCAGCAGCAGCTCGGTCTCCTGGGCGAGCGCCATGGCGATCCACACGCGCTGCCGCTGTCCGCCCGACAGCTCGTCCACGGCGCGGTCGGCCAGCTCGGTGACGCCGGTGCCTTCCATGGCGTCGGTGACGGCCCGCTCGTCGGCCTCCGACCACTGCTGCCACCAGCGCTGGTGGGGCTGGCGGCCCCGGGCGACGAGGTCGGCGACGGTGATCGCCTCGGGCGCGACCGGCGCCTGGGGGAGCAGCCCGAGGGAGCGGGCGACCGCGCGGGTGGGCACGCGGTCCAGCTCCCGGCCGTCCAGCAGCACCGCGCCGCGCCGGGGCCGCAGCAGCCGGCCCAGCGCCCGCAGCAGGGTGGACTTGCCGCAGGCGTTGGGGCCGACGACGACGGTGACGCGGCCGTCCGGCACGTCGAGGTCGAGGCCGTCGACGACCGTGCGGCTCTCGTAGGCGAGGGTCAGGTCCCGGGCCGACAGCCGGCTCGCGGGCGCGTCCGGCCCGTCGGCCGCCGCGGGTGCGGTGGTGGTGTCCGTCATGGTCTTCCTCCGGTGCGGCCGCGGGCGATCAGCCAGACGAGGTAGGGAGCCCCGATCGCCGCCGTCAGCACCCCGACCGGCAGTTCCACCGGCGCCAGGACCCTGCGGGCCAGCAGATCGCCGAGGGTGACGACGAGGGCGCCCAGCAGGGCCGTGGCGAGCAGCGGGATCTGCGCGGTACGCGTCAGGCGGCGGGCGATCTGCGGGGAGAGCAGCGCCACGAAGTCCACCGGTCCGGCCGCCCCGGTGGCCACCGAGGCCAGGACGACGCCGGTGGCCGTCAGTCCCAGCCGCACGCGGCCCAGCCGTACGCCCAGGGCGGTGGCGGTGTCGTCGTCCAGCGCCGCCCGGCGCAGGGCGCGGGCGCACCACAGCACGGCGGGCAGCGCGGCCAGCAGCGCCCAGCCCAGGGGCGCGGCCTGCTCCCAGCCCCGCCCGTTGAGCGAGCCGGTCATCCACACCTGGGCCTGCTGGGCGGCGAGGAAGTCGCCCTTGGTCATGAACAGCTGGGTGACCGAGCGCAGCGCGACGGAGAAGCCCAGGCCGATCAGGACGAAGCGGGCCGCGCCGAGGCCGCGCCGCCAGGCGAAGACGTAGACCAGCGCGGCGGCGAGCATCCCGCCCGCCACGGAGAGGTAGGGCAGCAGGGCGTACGAGGTCAGGCCGAAGGTCATCGCGCCGACGGTCACGGCGGCGGCGCCGTGAGTGACGCCGATGATCTCCGGGCTGGCCAGGGGGTTGCGGGCGACGGTCTGGATCAGTCCGCCCGCCACCCCGAGCGCGGCGCCCACCATCAGCCCGAGGACCACGCGCGGCAGCCGCAGCGTGCCCACGACCAGTTCCTCCGGCGACGGCAGCCCCAGCAGCACCCGTACCACCTCGGCGGGCGCGGTGGCGGTCTCGCCGAGGCAGAGCGACGCGACGACGGCCGCGGCCAGCGCGGCGGCGAGGGCGGCCGTCACCGCCGCCGACCGGCGGTGGACGAGGAACGAGGCGCGCCCGCGGCGCACCAGGCCGTACCCCGGGGGTACGGCCGGCGTCCCGCGGCGGGCGGGCGTCCCGCGTACGGTGCCGGGCGCGGTCACGGTCCCACCGCCTTCCCGGCCCGGCCGCGTACCAGCGCCACCAGGAACGGCACGCCGATCAGCGCCGTCATCACGCCCGCCGGCACCTCGCCCGGCGGCACCACGATCCGCCCGGCCACGTCCGACACCAGCAGCACCACCGGGCCCAGCAGCGCGGCCGTGGGCAGCAGCCAGCGGTGGTCGGAGCCGACGAGGGCGCGGGCCAGATGGGGGACGGCCAGGCCGACGAAGGCGATGGGACCGGCGGCGGCGACCCCGGCGCCGGTCAGGACGGTGGCTCCGAGGCCGCCGGTGATCCGTACGGCCGCGGTGTTCTGCCCCAGGCCCCTGGCCATGTCCTCGCCCAGCGCCAGGGCGTCCAGGCCGCGCGCGACGGCCAGCACCAGCAGCGCGCCCGTCGCCAGGAACGGCAGGACCTGCCCGATCACCTCCGTGTCGCGCCCGGCGACCGAGCCGACCTGCCAGAAGCGGAACTCGTCCAGGGCCGCGGCCCGCGTCGTCAGCACCCCCGCCACCACCGAGTACAGCAGCGCGTTCACGGCGGCCCCGGCCAGGGCCAGGCGTACCGGCGTGGCCCCCTCGCGGCCCCGCGCGGCGATCGCGTAGACGGCCGCCCCCGCCGCGCCCGCGCCCGCGAAGGCGAACCAGACGTACCCGGAGAGCGTGTGCACCCCGGCGAAGGCGATGGCCAGTACGACGCCCAGCGCCGCGCCCTGGCTGACACCGAGGATGCCGGGCTCGGCGATGGGATTGCGGGTCAGGCCCTGCATCACGCAGCCGGCCAGCCCGAGCGCGGCGCCGACCAGTACCGCCAGCAGGGTGCGCGGGGCGCGCATGGTCCGCACCACCTGGGCGGCGGGGCCGTCGCCGCCGTGCACCAGCGCCTCGTAGACCGCGCCCGGCGCGATGGCGCGGCTGCCGACGGCCAGGCTCAGCAGCACGGCCAGGGCGAGGGCGGCCGAGACCGCGGCCACCGCGCCCAGCCGGCGGGCCGCCCGCGCACGGTGCGGGCGGCCGCCGGCCGGCCGGGCGCGGCGGGGGCTGGGGCAGCGGGCATCTGGGACCTCGGACGGTGTGCGGGCAGGCGGACGGGACGGCGGACAGGACAGGACACAGCCGGTCCCGCGTCACGGAAGCCGCGGAACCGGCCGGATCAGGTTAGGTTAACCTAACCACCTGTGTCACGGAGTGCACAATGTGGGACATGGCTTCTCGTGCGGTGACGGTCGGCTTCGACCTGGACATGACGTTGATCGACTCACGCCCCGGCATCCGGGCGACCTACCTGGCCCTGGCCGCCGAGACCGGCACGTACATCGACGCCGACCTCGCCGTCACCCGCCTCGGGCCGCCGCTGGAGGTCGAGCTGGCGCACTGGTTCCCCGAGGAGGCGATCGACGAGGCCGGCGCGCGCTACCGCGAGCTGTACGTGAGCCACGCCATCGAGCCGACCATGCCCATGCCCGGTGCCCGGGAGGCGGTGGAGGCGGTCCGGCGGACGGGCGGTAAGGCGATCGTGGTCACCGCCAAGCACGAGCCCAACGCCAAGCTCCACCTCGACCACCTGGGCATCGCGCCGGACGCGGTGATCGGCTGGCTGTGGGCCGAGGCCAAGGCGGAGGCGCTGGTCGAGCACGGCGCGGGCGTCTACGTCGGGGACCACCTGGGCGACGTGCGCGGGGCGCGCGCGGCCGGGGCCCTGTCGGTGGCGGTGCCGACGGGCCCGTGCGGCGCGGCGGAGCTGCGGGAGGCGGGGGCCGATGTGGTGCTGGAGGACCTGACGGCCTTCCCCGCCTGGCTGGAGGCGTACGCGTCGGCCTGAACCGCGTCGGCCCGGGCCGCGGCCTCCTCGGCCGCGGCCGTGTGCGTTGCCGCCCTCCGCTACCGGCGGGCCGCCTCGCGCGCCTCGCGGCGCTGCACTGCGATCGACCGCAGCACCCCGGCGCCGGCGACGGCGAAGCCGACGCCCATCAGCATGCTGACGAGGTACGCGGCCGTGGGCAGCGGGTCGGATCCGAGGAACAGGGGCGTGATGGTCGCGAGAGTGGCCACCGCGCCGACGACGAAGACGACGGCGCCGATGCGGACGAGCAGATCTCCCGCGCGGGACGTTTCACTGGTCACCGGGACAGGGTAGTTCCGTGTGAAGACATGCGCGGGACACGGGGGAGGCGGTTCCGGAGCGCCTTGTCACCGGGGAGCGGATCATTAGTCTTGGTGACGGCGGGTCACACGGCCCGCCGCGTTCCTGTGCGGAACCGCTGCCTTTCAAGAAGTCGTTGTTTTCCCGAGAGTTTTCCCGACAGGACGTAGCCCGGTTCATCCGGACGAATGACGAGGACGAGGACAGACGTGCCTACCGGCAAGGTCAAGTGGTTCAACAGTGAGAAGGGTTTCGGCTTCCTCTCACGCGACGACGGCGGTGACGTCTTCGTGCATTCGTCGGTGCTCCCGTCCGGGGTGGAGACGCTGCGGCCCGGCCAGCGCGTCGAGTTCGGGGTCGTCGCGGGCCAGCGCGGCGACCAGGCCCTCTCGGTCACCCTGCTGGACCCGGCCCCCTCCGTGGCCGCCGCCCAGCGCCGCAAGCCGGACGAGCTGGCGTCGATCGTGCAGGACCTCACCACCTTGCTGGACGGGGTCGCGCAGCAGCTGGAGCGGGGCCGCTACCCCGACCGCCAGCACGGCCACAAGATCGCGGGCATGCTCCGCATCGTGGCCGACCAGCTCGACGTCTGACCGGGCGCCCGGCCGTACGTCCGGGGGCGCGGGCCCGGGCCCGCGCCCCCGCACACGCCCTACCGCACGAAGTCCAGCGCGCCGGGGCCCAGGGGCGGCACCAGCTCCTCGGCCGCGGCGCGCGTGAGCAGTCCGCGCACCGCCGCGTAGCCGCTCTCGCCGAGGTCGGCGGTGAACTCGTTGACGTACAGCCCGATGTGCCGGTCCGCGACCGAGGGGTCCATCTCCTGGGCGTGCTCCAGCACATAGGGCCGTGACGCCTGGGGATCCTCCCAGGCCATCCGCACCGAGGCGCGGGCCGCCCCGGCGAGCGCCCGCAGCGTCGGCGCGCCCAGTGAGCGCCTGGCGATGATCGCGCCCAGCGGGATCGGCAGCCCGGTGGTGCCCTCCCAGTACTCGCCCATGTCGGCCAGCCGGTGCAGGCCGTAGTCCTGGTAGGTGAAGCGGGCCTCGTGGATGACCAGCCCGGCGTCCACCCGGCCGTCGCGCACGGCGGGCATGATCTCGTGGAAGGGCAGCACCACGACCTTCCCGACCCCGCCCGGCACCCGCTCGGCCGCCCACAGCCGGAACAGCAGGTACGCCGTCGAGCGCTCGCTCGGCACCGCGACCGTCGCACCGCCCAGACCGGCCTCGGCGCCCGGCTCGCGGGTGAGCACCAGCGGGCCGCAGCCGCGTCCCAGGGCGCCGCCGCACGGCAGCAGCGCGTACTCGTCCAGCACCCACGGCAGAACGGCGTAGGAGACCTTCAGCACGTCCAGCTCGCCGCGCTCGGCCATGCCGTTGGTGACGTCGATGTCCGCGAACGTCACGTCCAGCTCCGGCGCGTCCGGCACCAGGCCGTGCGCCCAGGCGTGGAAGACGAAGGTGTCGTTGGGGCAGGGGGAGTAGGCGATCCGCAGCGGCCGCTCAGTCCTGGCGCCGGTCAAGGTCCCTCCAACCGTCGAGTACGGGAACGATCCTGCCGAAGGCCGCGGTCAGCGCGTCCAGTGCCTCCGCGAAGCGCCAGGCGGCGCGGTCGCGGAGGCCCACCGCGTTGGAGACGGCGCGGACCTCCAGTACGGGTACCCCGCCGCAGGCCGCCGCGGCCTCCGCGACCCCGAAGCCCTCCATCGCCTCGGCCAGCGCGCCCGGGTGCCGGTGCGCCAGCAGCGCGGCCCGCTCGGCGGTGCCGGTGGCCGTGGAGACCGTCAGCACCGGGCCCAGCGCCGCGCCGGCCGCCTCGGCGACGGCCCGCGACAGCCCCTCGGGCGGCAGGCGGACGGTGGTGCCGAAGCCCAGCTCGGACACCGAGGCGAAGGGCTCGGGCCCGGCCGGGGTCTCGGCGCCCAGGTCCGCGGCGACGATCTCGGAGGCGACGGCCACCGAGCCGACCGGGGCCAGCGGGGCGAAACCGCCGCCGATTCCGGCCGACACCACCAGGCCGTACGGGCGGCCCTCCGCCGAGCGCCGCTCCAGGGCCACCGCGGTACGGGCCGCCGCGGCCGCGGGCCCGGCGCCCGCGGCCAGCACGTCGATGCCTGCAGGGGCGCAGGCGACCGCCACCGCGTCGCGTTCGGCGGGCACGGCCGTGACGACCAGGACCGGCACGGCCTCCGAGGCGGGCGCGGCGGGACGGCGGGACGGTGCGGGGCTCAGCCTTCGCTCTCGCGCTCGAGCTTGAAGTTCCACACGCCCCGGTAGTTGCTGCCGTCGTACTCGACGATGCTCAGCTGCACCGACTGGGGCCTGCCGCCCTGCTGGTCGCCGCCGTTCTGGAAGAAGGCGTCGCCGGAGAAGCTGCGGTACGTCTTGGTGATCCGGTCCGTCACCGCGGGCTGGCCGTTGAGGAACAGCACCCAGCCGTCCTCGGCGATCTCGGGGTCCACGCCGATGCGCAGCAGGTCGCCCTGGCCGACGGTGACGGAGGTGTCGGTCTTCTCCTTGGCGCAGGACAGCACCTTGTCCTGCGAGATCTTGCCGTTGTCCTCGTAGCAGGCGGCTTCCGTGGACGCGCTGTCGGAGCCGACGGTCACGGTCGCTCGGGGAGTCGGCTTCTCGCAGGCGGAGAGGGCGACGAGCCCGAGGGTGGCCGCACCGATGGCTACGGCAGTGCGGATGGTGCGGCTGCCCTTGCCCCGGGAGATCGTGTGGGTCATAGCGGCAGGCTACCCGGCGGTTCCACTCAGGCGACGCGCGGGTGGGGCGTGCCGTGCCGTGCGGCCGACAGCAGGGGCCGGACGGTGGCGAGCGCGCCCACCGCCACGATCACCCCGGCCACGCCCATGCCGACCGGTCCGATCAGCGGCAGCGCGATCCCGACGGCGCCGCCGACCACCCACGACATCTGCATCAGCGTCTCGGAGCGGGCGAAGGCGGAGGTGCGCACCACCTCCGGCACGTCCCGCTGGATCAGCGCGTCCAGCGACAGCTTGCCCAGGGCCTGCGCCAGTCCGGCGACGGCCGCGACCACGGGCACGGTGACCGTGCCGTACAGCACCGCCGCCACCACGGTGGCGGCCAGGGCCAGCGCCAGCACCGACGCGATGATCATTTCCGGGACGCGGTCGCGCAGCCAGGCGCCCAGCGCCGTGCCCAGGGCGTTGCCGCCGCCCGCCGCCACGGCCACGACGCCCAGCGAGACCACGGGGTCCAGGCCGGCCAGGGGGTGCTCGCGCAGCATGAAGGCGAGGAAGAAGGTGAGGAAGCCGGAGAGGGCGCGCAGGGAGGAGTTGGCGATCAGGGCGTTGAACACGGAGGCGCCCACGGTGCGCAGGCCGGGCCTGCGGGGCCTGCCGTTCCCGCCCCCGTTTCCGTTGCCGCCCTTCCTCGCCGTGTCCCCGTCCCCGCTCCCGCCGCCGGTCTTGTCGCCGGTCTCCGCGGGGGAGCTCCCGTCGGCGGAGGCGCCGGGGGCGTCGGCGGGGGCGTCGGTGTCGCCGCCGTCCGTGCTGTGCGCGGCCTCGTAGGCGGTCAGCAGGGCCCGCCGCTCGCCCTTGGCGGAGTCCACCTTGTGGGGCAGCGAGAAGGACAGGAACGTGCCGATGACGAAGACGGTGAAGGCCCCGTACAGCGGCCAGGACGGCCCCAGGCTGTGCAGCGCGGCCCCGATCGGCGCCGCCGCGCCGGTGGCCAGCAGCCCGGCGAGCGTCACCCGCGAGTTCGCCTTCACCAGCGAGATCCGGTGCGGCAGCAGCCGGGGCACGACCGCCGATCTCACCACCCCGTACGCCTTGGAGGCCACCAGCACCCCCAGCGCCGCCGGATACAGTTCGAGGCTGCCGGTGGCCACCGCCCCGGCCATGCTCAGCGCCAGCAGCGCCCGGCCCAGCATCGACCCGGCCATCGCGGCGCGGCGGCCGTGCGGGATGCGGTCCAGCAGCGGCCCGATGATCGGCGCGAGCAGCGCGAAGGGGGCCAGGGTGACGGCCAGGTAGAGCGCGACGCGCCCGCGCGCCTCGCCGGTGGGGACGGAGAAGAAGATCGTGGACGCCAGGGCGACGGTGATCATCATGTCGCCCGCGGAGTTCACCGCGTGCAGTTCGATGAGCTTGCCCAGCCCGGACTCGCCCGCGCCCTGGGCGTGGGTGGCCTTCCGGATGCGCCTGCCCAGCGCGCGGGGAGGCGTGTGTACGGCGCGGACGATCGCCCGCGCCGTGCGTCGGAATCGCCCCTCGCCGTGCTGGGGCGTCCTCAAGGCAGCCACGTCGTCAGTGTGCCCTACCGCCCGCCGCCTAGCCCGGCTCCTCCGGCTGAACGTTTTGGTTGAAGGTGCGACGGTCGGCGGCGTACGCGCGTGGGGTAGCGTGGGGGAGATGGTGCGCTCCGCCCGATGGGAACGCTTGGGTCCGGACGTCGCAGCGGTCCCCCGGTCCGCTCCGTCCTCACCCGTCTGACCTGGGCGTACGGTAGGCGCACTCGCGAAACGGCGTAGGAGAGAATCGATTCTTGTGAGTGCTGCGATGCGAGGCCGTACCCCTGATCGCCTGTGCGCCGAGGCGGTTGAACTGGCTCGGGAGGCGGCACGGGAGGCGGCGTTCCCCGGCCGGATCGGCGACCATCTGGGTGCCGTCGCCGACGGGGACCGCGTCGTCACGCACTTCTTCGAGTGCCTGGAACCGGGCTACCGCGGCTGGCGCTGGGCCGCCACCGTCGCGCGGGCCTCGCGGGCGCGGGTGGTGACCGTCGACGAGACGGTGCTGCTGCCCGGCCCCGACGCGCTGCTCGCCCCCGAATGGGTGCCCTGGAGCGAACGCCTGCGCCCCGGTGACCTGGGCCCCGGCGACCTGCTGCCCACCGAGGCGGACGACCCGCGCCTGGAGCCCGGCTACACCGGCGGCGGCGACCCCTCCCCGCACGCGGCGGTCGTGGAGTCCGCCTGGGAGGAGGCCGGCGCCGAGGGCCCGGCCGAGGCCGAGGACGCCGACGTCGTCACCAGCGAGCCCGGCGAACTCCCCGGCGCCCCGGCGCGCGGCAGCATCGCGGCGGTCGCCGAGGAGATCGGCATGGGCCGTCCCCGGGTCCTCTCCCGCCAGGGCCTGCACGACGCCGCCGACCGCTGGGAGGAGGAGTTCGGCCCCCGGACGCCCATGGCGCAGGCGGCCCCCGCCTCCTGCATGAGCTGCGGATTCCTGGTGCCGATGGCGGGCTCGCTGCGCCAGGCCTTCGGGGTGTGCGCCAACGAGTTCTCCCCGGCGGACGGCCGTGTGGTCTCCCTCGCCTTCGGCTGCGGCGGCCACTCGGAGGCGGCCGTCATGCCCAGGACGCCGCGCCCGCCGGCGCCGGTGATCGACGAGACGCGGGTGGACGAGCTGCCGCTGGGCACCGGGGCGGACGCCTCGGACGGCGGTGGGGCGGACACCTCGGACGACGGCGCGGACGGCCCGGAGTCCTAGGTCTCCGTTCCCGCCCCCGGGCACCGGGCACCGCCTCCGTCACGGCCCCCGCCGTCTCCGTCACAGTCCCGGGGCGCCCCAGAGCGGGAACCAGCGGCTCAGGTCCGGCTCGATGTTCAGGTCGTCCTGGAGGGCCGCCCTGACCTGGAGCTCCAGCGGGTTGTCGCGCTTGCCGCCGGGCAGCGGGGCGAAGGGGTAGAACGTGCCGCGCTTGTAGAGGTAGACCAGCGCGAGGGGCTGCCGCCCGGGGGCGCGGAAGGCGACCAGCGAGCACAGCAGCTGCGGGCCGAAGCCGCTGTCCCGCAGCGTGGCGTTCACCGCGTGCAGGTCGTTGACCAGGGAGGGCAGCTCGTCGGGGGCGCGGCGGGAGAGCAGCCAGGAGTACCCGTAGTCGTCCTGGCTGAACTCCACCGTCCCGCCGCCGCGTCCGGAGTCCGCGCCCAGCAGGGCCCCCACCTCCTGCCGGATCCGTGTGAAGGCGCCGCCCTCGATGCTCGCGAAGCACACCGAACCCGCCCCGGTGGGGGCCAGGCCCGCGGCGGCCTGGAGGGTGATCGCCGCCGAGGGCAGGGCGAAGAGGCGGTCGAGGTCGGGCCGGGCCGGCTTGCTCCGGCCGAACAGGACGTCCAGCAGGCCCACGGCGACTCCTTCCCGGATCCGGTTCTCAGGGCGTCTCGCCGCCCAGCCGCTCGGAGATCTCCGCCAGCGCCTCCAGACGGCGGTCCAGGCTGGGGTGGGTGGAGAACAGGCCGGCCACCGTGCTGCCGGGCCCGAGGGCGGGGGTGAAGAAGAACGCGTTGAACGCCTGGGCCGTGCGCAGGTCCCGGGTGGGGATCCGGGCGATGTCGCCGCTGACCTTGGTCAGGGCCGAGGCCAGGGCGGAGGGCTTCCCGGTGAGCATGGCCGCGGCGCGGTCGGCGGCCAGCTCGCGGTAGCGGGACAGCGCCCGGATGAGCAGGAAGCTGAGGGCGTACACGACCGCGGAGACCAGCATGACCATCGCGAACACGGCGGCGGTGTTCTGGTCGCGGCGGCCCCCGCCGAACAGCTGGGAGTAGAAGGCGAAGCGGACGACCAGCCCGGCCAGCACGCCCAGGAACGAGGCGATGGTGATCACCGCCACGTCGCGGTGGGCGACGTGGGAGAGCTCGTGGGCGAGGACGCCCTCCAGCTCCTCGGTCTCCAGGCGCCGCGTCAGCCCGGTGGTCACGCAGACCACGGCGTGGTCCGCGTTGCGGCCGGTGGCGAACGCGTTGGGCAGGTCCATGCCCGACACGGCGACCCGCGGCTTCGGCATGTCAGCGGTGGCGCACAGCCGGTCGATCACCCCGTGCAGCCGCGGCTCCTCCTCTGGGGTCACCAGGCGGCCGCGCATGGCGTACAGGGCGACCCGGTCGGAGAACCAGTACTGCGCGCCCAGCAGGACGGCGGCGATGACGACGACCAGGACGAGGGAGTCGAGCAGCACGATCAGCGCGCCGACGAATCCCACGTACAACAGCCCGAGCAGGAACATCGTGAGCACCATGCGCCCGGTGAGCCGCCGGTCGGGCTCGAAGCGGCTGCGCATCACGCACCCGCCCCGCAAGCCCGGCTCCCGCCGGAAGCCCGTACAGCGGTCGTGACCCTCATGCCCATGGGGTCCTCCTGTCCGTCACGCTCCCGCCGGACGGGACCGTGGACCGAGACGCGATTGCCTTTCCTCCCTGTATACCCCAATGTTCCGACTCGCCCCTTCTCCGGTCGTGTGCGAGGGCCGGCCCGCGCCACCGGCAGCCCGGCGCGCACGAGGCGCACCGGACGCAGTACCGTCGCCCGCAGACAGGCAATCGGGCTCGTCCCGTGACTGGACGTGGCGGAGGAGACGGACACGTGAGCGGCACGGTGCTGGTGCAGGGCGCGGACGACGGAGCGGATCCCTTCGACACCGCACGGCTGCGCCGCGGCGTACTCGACGCCTGGACGGCGTCCCCCGCGCGCTTCCGCGAGGACGCCAACGCCGAGGAGGACCTGGCCCTCGGCGGCTACCGCGACCGGCTGGTGGTCGAGCTGGCCCAGAACGCCGCCGACGCCGCCGCCCGCGCCGGCGTGCCCGGACGGCTGCGGCTCACCCTGCGCGGCAGGGTGCTGGTGGCCGCCAACACCGGGGCGCCCCTGGACGCGGCCGGCGTGGAGTCCCTGTCCACCCTGCGCGCCTCCGCCAAGCGCGACGAGGAGGCGCCGGGAACACCGGAGGGGCCGGTCGGACCGGGCGGGCCCCAGGCGGGCCCGGTCGGCCGCTTCGGCGTCGGCTTCGCCGCCGTCCTGGCCGTCAGCGACGAGCCCGCGATCGTCTGCCGCACCGGCGGCGCCCGCTGGTCGCTGGCCGAGGCCCGCGAGATGGCCGCCCGCGCCGCCGGGGACAACCCCGGCCTCGCCGACGAGCTGCGCCGCCGCGAGGGCCACGTACCGCTGCTGCGCCTGCCGATGCCCGCCCAGGGCACCGCCCCCCAGGGGTACGACACGGCCGTCGTGCTGCCGCTGCGCGACGGCGCCGCCGAGGAGCTGGCCGCCCGGCTGCTCACCGCGGTCGACGACGCCCTGCTGCTCACCCTCCCCGGTCTGACCGAGGTCGTGATCGAGACCGACGGCGGGGTGCGCACGCTGACCCGCCGCCAGGACGGCGCGTACGTCGTGGTCGAGGACAGCGGCGCCACCGGGGCGGAGGGCGCCACCCGCTGGCGCGTGGCCGCCGACGCCGGGCGCACCGACCCCGCCCTGCTCGCCGACCGCCCCGTCGAGGAGCGGCGGCGGCCGTACTGGTCGGTCACCTGGGCCGTACCCGTCGACGCCGACGGCGCCCCCGCCCCCGCCCGCACCGTGCCCGTCGTCCACGCGCCCACCCCCACCGACGAGCCCCTGGGCCTGCCCGCGCTGCTCATCGCCTCCTTCCCGCTGGACCCCTCCCGCCGCCACATCGCGCCCGGGCCGCTGGCGGACTTCCTGCTGGAGCGCGCCGCCGACGTCTACGCGACCCTGCTGCGCGACTGGCGGCCGGTCGCCACCGGCACCGTCGACCTGGTGCCCGGACCCCTGGGCAGGGCCGAACTCGACGGAGAACTGCGCCGCCTGGTGCTGGAGCGGCTGCGGCGCACCCCCTTCCTGGCCAGCGCCGCCGCCGACGAAGACGGCGAACCCCACGCGCTGCGCCCCACCGACGCCGAGATCGCCGAGGGCGCCGGGGCCGGGACGGTCGCCGTCCTGGCCGAGCTGTTCCCCGCCCTGCTGCCCGCCGGGCTGGAGCGCCGCACCGAGCTGCGCACCCTCGGCGTCCCCCGGGTGCCGCTGGGCGAACTGATCGACCGGCTGGCCGGCGTGGAGCGGGACCCGTCCTGGTGGCGGCGGCTGTACGACTCCCTCGCCGGCACCGACCCCGACCGGCTGACCGGCCTGCCCGTCCCCCTCGCCGACGGCCGCACCACCATCGGACCGCGCCGGGTGCTGCTGCCCCTGCCCGACACCACGGGCGCCGGCTCCCTCACCCGCCTCGGACTGAAGGTCGCCCACCCCGACGCCGCCCACCCGCTGCTGGAGAAACTGGGCGCCACCCCCGCCACGCCCCGCGCGGTGCTCACCACCCCGCAGGTGCGGGCGGCCGTCGCCGCCTCGCTGGAGGCCGAGGAGGCGTGGTACGGCGACGAGGAGGAGGACGGCGGCCCCCTGGACGCCGAGGAACTGGCCGACACCGTCCTCGCCCTCGTCCGCGACGCGCGGCTCTCGCCCGGCGACGAGCCCTGGCTGGGCGCGCTCGCCCTCCCCGACGAGGACGGCGAACTCGCCCCGGCCGCCGAACTGGTCTTCCCCGGCAGTGCCTTCGAGCGCGTGATCCGCGAGGGCGAACTGCCCGCCTGCGACGCCGAACTGGCCGAGCGGTGGGGCGAGGAGACCCTCGCCGCGGTCGGCGTGCTCGCCGACTTCGCCCTGGTGCGCGCCACCGACGTCGTCCTGGACCCGGACGAACTGGAGCCCCGCGACACCGACTTCCCCGAGCCCGACGACGCGGGCCTGCTGGACGCCGTCGACGTGTGGTGCGAGGACGTCCTCGACACCCTGCCCGAGACCTCCGTCCCGCCGGTGGTCTCCGAACTGCTCGCCGTACGCGACCTGGACCTCGTCGACGACGACCGCTGGCCGCAGGCCCTGCGGATGCTCTCCCGGCCCCCGCTGCGCGACGCGCTCACCACCCCGGTGCGCGTCCTGCTGCCGGACGGCACGGTGGAGACCGTCCGCCCCTACACCGCCTGGTGGCTGCGCGGCCACCCCGTCCTGGACGGCCGCCGCCCCGCCGGACTGCGCGCGGCGGGCGGCGACCCGCTGCTGGCGGGCCTGTACGAGGAGGCGCCGCCCGCCACGGCCGACCTGGACGAGCAGGTGCTGCGCGCCCTGGGCATCCGCACCTCCGCCGCCGCCCTGCTGGACGAGCCCGGCGGCGCCTCCGAGCTCCTCGGACGCCTCGCCGACCCCGAGCCGTCCGTCGGCGCCGCCCAGCTCCACGGCCTGTACACACTGCTGGCGGAGCTGGACCCGGACGAGGTCACACTGCCGGACGAGCTGCGCGCCGTGGTCGACGGCGAGGTACGCCTGGTGGACGCCGCCGACGCGCTGGTCGCCGACGCCCCCGACCTGCTCCCCCTGGTCTCCGGCCGCCCGCTGCTGCCGGTGCGCCCGGCCCTGGCCGCCTCGCTGGCCGCCGTCCTCGACGTACGCCGCCTGAGCGAGGCGGTCGGCGCGGACCTGCCCGCACCGGAGGCCGCGGCGGGCGAGGTGCGCGAGGTGCCCGACGCGGTGCGCGTCCTGCTGCCCGGCGCCCCGGCCACCTACGTCGAGCACGACGAACTGGTCCTCGGCGGCGTGGAGCTGGACTGGCGGCTCACCCCCGACGGCACCCTCCACGCCGCCACCGTGGAGGGCGTCGCGGCCGGCCTGGCCTGGGCGGCCGGCCAGTGGCCGCGCCGCTTCGAGGCCGCCGCCCTGCTGGAGGACCCCTCCCGGGTCGCCGAACTGGCCCGGGACCGCTGGTTCGACTGACGCCCGGCGGTCACCGCCGCCCCAGCGCCCTGCCGGGGCACCCCGGCAGGGCGCCCGCCCCGCAGGCTCCGTCAGCGCCGCGCGACGGTGACGATCTCCGGGCCGGCGTCCGTCAGCGGGCCCCGCGCCCAGTCCCCGTACCGCTCCACGACCGTCAGCCCGGCCCCGGCCAGGAGGCCGTCGAGCGCCTCCGCGTCCCAGAACCGCAGCTCGCTGCGGCCGGTCCGCTCCCAGCCCGGGCCGGTGAAGGTCGTGGTGAAGCGGACGGTGCCGCCCGTCACCGGCTCCTCGACCTCGTGCGCGACCCGTACCGCCGCGCCCGTGCCGTCCACCACCTCGACCGCGTGCTCCGGCGTCCAGCGTTCCCACGGCCGGGCCGCCGGGTTGCGGGTCTCGAACGCGAAGCGCCCGCCATCGGCCAGTGCCGCCCGCACGGCGGCCAGGGCGGTGCGCACCTCGCCGTCCCCGAGCAGCACCTGGAAGGCGTGCCCGGTCATCACCACCAGCTCGAACTCCCCCTCCCAGCGGGCCGATCCCAGGTCCCCGAGCACCCACTCCACCCCGGCCCCCGACCGCGCCGCCTCCCGCCGCGCCCGGTCGAGCATCGCGGCGGCCGGATCGAGCCCGCACAGCCGCCCGCCGTGCCCGGCCTCCCGCGCGCGGCGCAGCAGCGCGCCCGTACCGCACCCGACGTCCAGCACCGAGGCGGCGGACATCACCAGCTCCAGGTAGAAGTCGTCACCCGGGCCCCACGGATTGAGCGCGTCGTACAGGGCGGCGAGGACGGGATCGGAGTAGGCGCGGTCGACCACCGTCCCGGCGCGCCCGGTCCCGCGCGTCGCGGGCGTCGGCCCGCCCGTCACGCCGGCCCCCTGAGGATCGGCTCGCTCAGCAGCAGGGCCGCGCGGCCGGTGCGGCGGGCCTCGGCGAGGGCGGCCAGCCGCCGGTAGCCCTCGGGCGTCATCAGCCGCTCCCAGACGGGCCAGTCCTCCACCGCCCAGCGGTCGTGCTCCTCCGGGTCCAGCCGGATGGAGGCGATCTCCTCGTCGCTCAGCGTGCCGCCGTCGAAGCAGAAGCCGACCTTCGCCAGCGGCGCCTCGGCCGGGTCGGAGCGGATGTAGTGCACAAGCAGCAGCGGGCACGGGCCCTCGACCCGCAGCCCGGTCTCCTCGTACGTCTCCCGCACGGCCGTCCGGAACGGGTCCTCGCCCGGGTCCATGTTGCCGCCCGGGATCTGCCACAACCGTCTGCCGTACACCGAGCGGAGCTGCACCGGCCGCCCGCGCGCGTCGGTGAAGTACACGCACGCGTAGACGGTGGCCTTGGGCAGGGTGGCCAGGTACTCGGCCTGCGGCATCGGGAACGGCAGCCCGGCGGGCTCGTCACTGGTGGAGGTCATGCCCCCACTCCTACCGGATCCCGGGATCCGGGGCGCGGGATCCGGACGCTCCCTCAGCGGAACGGGTGGGTCGCGGACCCGCCCGCCCCCGGCGCGGTACGTCTACCGAGCCGCGCTCTCCCGGAGGAAGTCCGTCAGCAGCGCCGTCGTCTCCTGCGGGCGCTCCAGGCTGGGGAGGTGGCCCGCCCAGGGGAGTTCGAGGTGGCGGGCGCGGGGGAGCAGGCGGGCCAGGCGGGCGGCGATCGTGCGGAAGTCCGCCAGGTCGTGGGCGCCGGAGACGGCGAGGACGGGGGCCGTGATCGCGGAGAGGTCGAGGGCGGGCTCGGGGAGTTCGCCGATCTCCCCCCGCTCCTCCTCCGCTGCCGTCTGCACCTCGAAGGCGTGCCGCTGCATCCGCCGCACCTTCTCGCGCACCGCCTCGCCGGCGTCCGGGCCGAGCCAGGTGGCCACGTTGAGTTCGACGGCGGCCGCCAGGTCGCCGGCCTCGAACAGCGCCTCCTCGCGCGCGTCGAAGGCGGCCAGTTCCGGGCCGGGCTCGTGGCCGGGCATCCCGGGGCAGAGCAGTGCCATGGCGGTCACCCGGTCCGGCCACCGCGCGGCGAACTCCAGGGCGACGCGCCCGCCGTAGGAGGAGGCGACCAGGGCGGCCCGCCCGATGCCGAGGGTGTCCAGCAGGGCGAGTACGTCGTCGGCGTCGCGGTGGGGGGCCGTCGCGGCCGGGGTGCCGCCGTGGCCGCGGAAGTCGCAGCGCACCGTCCGGTGGCCCGCCCCGGCCAGGGGCGCCCACTGCGGGTCCCACATGCGCCGGTCGCAGACCGAGGAGTGCAGCAGCACCAGGGCCGTGCCGTCGTCGGAGGGCCCGTCGTCGAGGGGGCCGCCGGAGGTGTCGTGGGAGAGCGTCGCCGGGGTCGTCACTCGGGACAGGGTAGGGACGCGGGGGCGGGGCCGCCCGCGGATATCCGCGGGCGGCCGGGGCGGGATCAGCCCGGGAAGCGGCGGCCGATCCAGCGCCAGGTGACCTCCAGGAGGGCGGCCGAGGCGGCGGCGACGCCGACGGCCGTCCACGGCATCACCGTGCCGACCAGGCGCACGGCGAAGAAGTCCTGGAGGAACGGAGTGACCAGGACGACCACGAAGGCCGACGCCATGGTGAGCACCAGCCCGATCCGCCACCACGTGTAGGGGCGGGCGATGATCGCCAGCACCCACAGCGCCACCAGGAACAGCGTCAGCGTCGCCGCGCTGGTCTCGGCCTCCAGCGCGTCCGCGCCGGTGTAGTGGTGGCGGGCCAGCAGGTAGACGGTGAAGGTGGCGGTCGCGGCGATGAGGCCGGAGGGGATCGCGTACCGCATCACGCGCCGTACGAAGTGCGGGCGGGCGCGCTCCCTGTTGGGGGCCAGGGCCAGGAAGAAGGCGGGGATGCCGATGGTCAGGCCGCCCAGCAGGGTCAGGTGGCGCGGCAGGAACGGGTAGGGCACCTGGGAGACGATGACCAGCAGGGCCAGCAGCACCGAGTAGACGGTCTTGGTGAGGAAGAGGTTGGCGACGCGCTCGATGTTGCCGATGACCCGCCGCCCCTCGGCGACGACCGACGGCAGGGTGGCGAAGGAGTTGTTGAGCAGCACGATCTGGGCGACGGCCTTGGTGGCCTCCGAGCCCGAGCCCATCGAGACGCCGATGTCGGCGTCCTTCAGGGCCAGTACGTCGTTGACGCCGTCGCCGGTCATGGCGACGGTGTGGCCGCGCGACTGGAGGGCGCCGACCATGTCGCGCTTCTGCTGCGGGGTGACGCGGCCGAAGACCGTGCCGTCCTCCAGGGCCGCCGCCAGCTCCTCGCGGTCCTCCGGCAGGGTGCGGGCGTCGACGGTGGAGTGCGCGCCGGGCAGGCCGAGCTTGGCGGCGACGGCGCCGACGGAGACGGCGTTGTCGCCGGAGATGACCTTCGCCGACACGTCCTGTTCGGCGAAGTAGCGCAGGGTGTCGGCGGCTTCGGGGCGCAGCCGCTGCTCCAGGACGACCAGGGCGGTGGGCTCGGTGGCGGTGGGGTCGGCGAGGAGGGCGGGGTCGTCCAGGGCGTGGGAGGAGCGGGCCAGCAGCAGTACGCGCAGGCCCTGTTCGTTGAGGCGGTCGGTCTCGGCGAGGGCCGGGGAGCCGGGGGCGAGCAGGACGTCGGGGGCGCCCAGCAGCCAGGTGCTCGCGGTGCCGCCCCCGGTGCCGCCGGGCCCGGTGAGGGTCGCGCCGCTGTACTTGCGGGCGGAGGAGAAGGGGAGGGCGCCGGTGCACGTCCAGCCGGCCGCTTCGGCGGCGGGGTGGGCGTCGGCGATGGCCTTCAGGCTGGCGTTGGGGCGGGGGTCGCTGCCGCCGAGCGCGGCGAGGACCTGCCGTACGAGGGCGGGGTCGGCGCCGTCCAGCGGGCGGACCTCGGCCACGTCCATGCCGCCCTCGGTGAGGGTGCCGGTCTTGTCCAGGCAGACGGTGTCGACGCGGGCCAGGCCCTCGATGGCGGGCAGTTCCTGGACCAGGCACTGCTGCCGCCCCAGCCGGATGACGCCGATGGCGAAGGCGATGGAGGTCAGCAGCACCAGGCCCTCGGGCACCATCGGCACGATGCCGCCGACCATGCGGCGGATCGCCTCGTCGACGCTGTGGTCCTCCACCAGGAGCTGGCTGAGGACCAGGCCGATCGCGGCCGGGACGATCATCCAGGTGATGTACTTGAGGATCTGGCTGATGCCGCTGCGCAGTTCGGAGTGGACGAGGGTGAAGCGGGAGGCCTCCTCGGCCAGTTGGGCGGCGTACGCCTCGCGTCCGACCCTGGTGGTGGTGAAGGCGCCGCCGCCGGCGACGACGAAGCTGCCGGACATCACCGTGTCGCCGGGCCGCTTGTGGACGGGGTCGGCCTCGCCGGTCAGCAGGGACTCGTCCACCTCCAGGCCGTCGGACTCGGTGACGGTGCCGTCCACGACCACCTTGTCGCCGGGGCCCAGCTCGACCAGGTCGCCCAGGACGATCTCGTTCGTGCGGACCTCGACGGCGGCGCCGTCGCGGCGGACGGTCGGCCTGGACTCGCCGATGACGGCCAGGTTGTCCAGCGTCCGCTTGGCGCGCAGCTCCTGGACGATGCCGATGAGGGTGTTGGCGAGGATGACGAAGCCGAACAGGCCGTCCTGGATGGGGCCGACGACCAGGATGATCGCGAAGAGGACGCCGATGATGGCGTTGAAGCGGGTGAAGACGTTGGCGCGGACGATGTCGGCCGTGGAGCGGGAGGACCGCACGGGGACGTCGTTGACCTGGCCGAGGGCCGTGCGTTCGGCGACCTCTGCGGCGGTGAGGCCCGGGGACCGGGTGGCGGGGGTGTCCGCCGCCGTGTCCGTGCGGGGGGAGGGTACGGCGAGCACCGTGCCCTCGTGCGGCTCCGCGGCGCCCCGCTCGCCTCGTACTGTCTCAGCCCGTTCGGTCATGCCCCAGACAGTACGAGGCGAACGCGCCTTCGCGCGCGGTCTGTCGCCGGGGTGCGGGTGTGACATGGGACAAATCGGGGGAGAGTGCCGGATTTTCCGGGCCGCGGATCACTCGGCGGGTGCGGGGCCCTCCGGGGCGGGGCCTGAGCCGGGAGCCGTGCCCGTGCCGGGGCCGGAGCCCGCCCCGGTCTCCCGTGCGAGGCGTTCGCGGCGCAGCGCCGCCTCGCGGCGGCGGACGAACCAGATGCCGTAGAGGCCCAGGACGCCGCCCGCCAGGCAGGTCCACAGCCACCAGGTGCGGCCGTGCTCGTCGAACCAGCGGTAGAAGGGGAGCTGGACCAGGAAGAGTGTGAACCAGATGACCGTGCCGCCCACGACGGTGGCGACGACGTTGCCCTCCAGGGGCTCGGGTGCCTCACGCTCGCCGCTGGTCCATCTGCTCAAGCCCATCGCCTGGCCCTCTCGTTTCCCGTCACCCCGTCGCCCGTCCGTGCCGCGGCGTTCCGCACCAGCGTAACGAGGGGGGAGGCCGGGGCCGACCCGGGAGCGGCGTCCGGGTGGGGGAGGGGCCTGCGAGGGGTCCGGGGGAGCCGCGCGGGCGGGGGCGGGAATGAGGCGGTGGCGGGGGTGTGGGAAGCGTCACGGCCGCGCCCGGGGAATGCGCCCGTCCGCGGATGGCCTTTTCAACAGTGGTGCGTTCATACTGAAAGCACTCTGGATTGGCTGGTTCCCATTGGAGGAACCTCCGAAACCGTCCCCGAACCGCCCAGCGAAGGTCACGCATGTCCGCTCCGGCCACCGACACCCCGGCCACGCCAGACACCCCCGGCACCCCTGGTAACGACCCCGGAGCCCAGTCGCCCGGGACCGGCATCGACCGCTTCTTCAAAATCTCCGAGCGAGGCTCGACCGTGGGCCGCGAGCTGCGCGGCGGACTCGCCACCTTCTTCGCGATGGCCTACATCGTCGTGCTGAACCCGATCATCCTGGGCGCGGGCACGGACAAGTTCGGCCAGCAGCTCGACAACGCCCAGCTCGTCACCGCCACCGCGCTGATGGCCGGTCTCACCACCATCCTGATGGGCGTCATCGGCAACGTGCCCATCGCGCTGGCCGCCGGGCTCGGGATCAACGCCGTGGTCTCCCTCCAGCTCGCGCCGCAGATGAGCTGGCCCGACGCCATGGGCATGGTGGTCCTGGCCGGTCTGGTGCTGATGCTGCTGGTCGCCTCCGGACTGCGCGAGCGCGTCATGGACGCCATCCCCGGCGGGCTGCGCCGGGCCATCGCGATCGGCATCGGTCTGTTCATCACCCTCATCGGCCTGGTGGACTCCGGCTTCGTCACCCGCAACCCGGACGCCGCGCACACCACCGTGCCGCTCGGCCTCGGGCAGGGCGGCCACCTGGCCGGCTGGCCGGTGCTCGTCTTCGTCCTCGGTCTGGCCCTGACCTTCGTCCTGGTCATCAGGAAGACCAAGGGCGCGATCCTGATCAGCATCGTCGTGATGACCGTGGTCGCCGTGGTGATCAACGCGGTCGCCCAGGTCCCCGACGCGGCGTGGGGCCTGGCCGTGCCCAACCTGCCCGAGAGCATCGTCAGCACCCCGGACTTCGGCCTGATCGGCGAGGTCAGCCTCTTCGGCGGCTTCGCCGAGGTCGGCGTGCTGACCGGCTCGCTGTTCGTCTTCACCGTGCTGCTGTCCGGTTTCTTCGACGCGATGGGCACCATCATCGGCGTCGGCCACGAGGCGAAGCTGACCGACGAGCAGGGCCGGCTGCCCGGTATGGGCCGCATCCTGATGACGGACGGCGTCGCGGTGGCGGGCGGCGGCTTCGGCTCCTGCTCGGCCAACACCTGCTTCGTGGAGTCCACCGCCGGTGTCGGCGAGGGCGCCCGCACGGGCCTGGCGAACATCATGACCGGCGCGCTGTTCCTGCTGGCCCTGGTCTTCACGCCGCTGGCCACCGTGGTGCCCTCGCACGCCGCGACCCCGGCGCTGGTCGTGGTCGGCTTCCTGATCATGGCCTCGAACGTGCGGGAGATCGACTGGAGCGACCAGACCGTCGCCGTCCCGGCGTTCCTGACGCTGATCTCCATGCCGTTCACCTACAGCATCACCAACGGCATCGGCATCGGCGTGCTCTCCTACATCCTGCTGCGCACCGCCACCGGGCGCTTCCGCGAGATCCCGTGGCTGCTGAACGCCGTCGGCGCCTGCTTCCTGGTCTACTTCCTGCTGGACCCGATCCAGCAGGTGCTCGGGATCGGGTGACCGCAGCCGGGCGAGCCGCCCGGCGGATCAGGCGGAGCGCCGCCCGCACGGAACGAGCGTCCGGACCACACGGTCCGGGCGCTCGTTCCGCGTTCCGGGGCGTGGCGGCGGATCCGTTCGAACGGCGCGCCGTTCGTCCGTAGGCTTGGCGCTTTCGTTTCCGTGGACTCCGTGGGGGCGTGGTCGCGGGGTAGGCGGGGGAGTGCGCCGGCTTTTCCCGCCGGCTCGCTCGCGAGGCGAGGGTGGCGAAGAGCACTCCTCCCGCCACCTCCCCGGACTGGTCCTTAGGAGAAGTAATGAGTTAGGCTAATGAATATGCCGGATCTGTCCCGGGGCGAGGACGCCGAAGCCGTCAACGCCCTCCGCTCCGCCACGATGCGCCTGGCGCGCCGTCTCAAGCACCAGCGCATCGACGAGTCGCTGAGCCCGGCCGAGATGTCGGTCCTCGGCACCCTCGCGCGCTGCGGCTCCGCCACGCCCGGCGAGCTGGCGCGCAAGGAGCACGTGCAGCCGCCGTCGATGACCCGCATCGTGGCGATGCTGGAGGCCAAGGGGCTCGTCCGGCTGGAACCGCACAGGGACGACCGCCGCCAGAAGGTGGTCACCCAGACCGAGCAGGCCGAGGCGATGCTCCTCGCGAGCCGTACCAAGCGCAACGCCTGGCTCGCCGAGCTCGCCGGGCAGCTCGACGAGGACGAGTGGGCGCGTCTGCGCGCCGCGGCCCCCGTCCTGGAGAAGCTCGCGCAACTGTAAGTAAGGAGCAGTGCCACGAGGAGGCGAAACCGATTGAGTCCGGGACCCGGAGCACATTCCGCACCCGCACCTGACGAGAACACGAACGACCCCGCCGCGGCCGGGGGGACCGGGAAGGCCGCGAAGGGCACGGAGCCCGGGAAGACCGGGAAGACGGCGAAGCCCTCGACGTTCAGTTCGCTGCGCATCCGCAACTACCGGCTGTTCGCCGCCGGGCAGCTCGTCTCCAACACCGGCACCTGGATGCAGCGCATCGCCCAGGACTGGCTGGTCCTCAGCCTCACCGGATCCGCGACGGCCGTCGGCATCACCACGGCGCTGCAGTTCCTGCCCATGATGCTGCTGGGGCTGTACGGCGGCGTCATCGCCGACCGCTACCCCAAGCGCAGGCTGCTGCTGATCACCCAGACGGCGATGGGCCTGACCGGACTCGCGCTCGCCGCGCTGACCCTCAGCGGCCAAGTCCACGTCTGGCACGTCTACGCGCTCGCCTTCGTCCTGGGGCTGGCGACGGTCGTGGACAACCCCGCCCGGCAGACCTTCGTCTCGGAGATGGTCGGCCCCGAACAGCTCGCCAACGCCGTCTCCCTCAACGGCGCCAACTTCCAGTCCGCCCGCCTGGTCGGCCCGGCCGTCGCCGGTGTGCTGATCACGGCCGTGGGCAGCGGCTGGGCGTTCCTGCTCAACGGGCTGTCGTTCATCGCGCCGATCACCGGCCTGCTGATGATGCGCACCGCCGAGCTGCACACCGTCGAGCGCGCCCCGCGCGCCAAGGGACAGCTCCGCGAGGGCCTGCGGTACGTCGCGAGCAGGCCGGAGCTGATCTGGCCGATCACGCTCGTCGGCTTCGTCGGCACCTTCGCCTACAACTTCCCCATCTGGCTCACCGCCTTCACCGACAGGGTCTTCGACGAGGGCGCGGGCACCTACGGCCTGCTCAACAGCCTGATGGCCGTCGGCTCGGTCGCCGGCGCGCTGCTGGCCGCCCGGCGCGGTGTGAGCCGGATGCGGGTGATGGTCGGCGCCGCGCTGCTCTTCGGAGTGCTGGAGATGGCCGCGGCCCTCTCCCCGTCGTTCTGGGTCTTCGCCCTGCTGATGGCGCCCATCGGCGCGGTGGGCCTGACCTTCAACGTCACCGCCAACTCCACCGTCCAGCTCGCCTCCGACCCGGCGATGCGCGGCCGGGTGATGAGCCTGTACATGATGGTGTTCATGGGCGGCACCCCGCTCGGCGGTCCGCTGATGGGCTGGATCACCGACACCTACGGCCCCCGCGCCGGCTTCCTGGCCGGCGGTCTGATCTCGGCCGTGGCCGCCGTCGCCACCGCCCTGGTGCTGGCCCGGATCGGCGGTCTGCGGCCGAGGGTGGGCCTGCGCCGCGGTCGCCGGGGCCTGACGTTCGTCCCGGTGGCGCGGGGTGTGCGGGCGGCCGGGGCCGCGGGCGCCGAAGGGCCGGAGAGCATAGCGGGCGACGGCCCGGCCCCGCAGGACCGCACCCCGGTCTCCTCGCGCCGGACGGCCCCCGCCGCAGTCCCGGCCACCGCGCCGCCCAGCGCCCCGGCCTCCGCGCCGGGCGAGGACCGGGACCACCGCAGGGACGTGCTCGCGTGAGCGGCCCGCTCGCGTGAGACTCCTCCCATGAGGCTTTTCACCGCCGTGCTGCCGCCGCCCCCCGCCGTCGCGGAGCTGGCCGGGGAGGTGGAGCGGCTGAGGGGACTGCCCGGCGCGGACCGGCTGCGCTGGGCTCTCCCCGAAGGCTGGCACTTCACACTCGCCTTCCTGGGCGAGGTGGACGACGACCTGCTGCCCGCGTTGTGCGAGCGCCTGGAGCGCGCCGCCCACCGCCACCACCCCTTCGAGGTGCGGCTGGCCGGGGGCGGCCGGTTCGGCGACCGGGTGCTGTGGGCCGGTGTGGACGACGGCCGCGAGCCGCTGCGGCGGCTGGCCGACTCCGTCACCGCGGGCGTCAACCGGGCCGGGGTGCCGACCGACGACCGCCCCTACAAGCCGCACCTGACCCTGGCCCGCGCCGGCCGCCGCGGGCCGGGCCCGGATCTGCGCCCCCTGGCGGCGGCCCTGGAGGATTTCGCGGGAAGCCCCTGGCGGGCGGAGGAGCTGACCCTCGTACGCAGCAGGCTGCCCCGCTCCGGGGTCCCCGGGGAGCATCCCCGCTACGAGACGCTGGCGGCCTGGCCGCTGGGCCGCTGACGGGCCGCCGGCCGGGCCGGCGACGGGCCGCTGAAGGGCTCCCGGCCGGGCGGGCTACCGTTGGGGCGTGGACCCGAAGACCCGTACCCGCATCGTCAGCGGGGCCCTGGTGCTCATGCTCGCCGTGGTGATGCTGGCGGCCCTCATCGGTTGAGGGGCCGCCCGTCCGCCCCGCCGGAGAGCGGGGCGGACGGGCGGCGGGCGTCACCAGGCGAACGCCTCCGGGGACGGCCCGGGGCCGGGGAAGATCTCGTCCAGCGAGGCCAGCAGCTCCTCGCTCAGCTCCAGCTCCACCGCGCGCAGCGCCGAGTCGAGCTGCTCGCGCGTGCGCGGGCCGATGATCGGGCCGGTGATGCCGGGCTGGGCCAGGTGCCAGGCCAGGGCCACCTCGCCGGGCTCCAGACCGTGCTTGTCCAGCAGGTCCTCGTACGCCTGGACCTGGTCGCGCAGTCCGGGGTTGTTCGCCAGCGCCTGCGACGAACGGCGCTCGGGGTTCTCCCGCTCCTTGCGGAGCACGCCGCCCAGCAGGCCCCCGCCCAGCGGGGACCACGGGATGACGCCGAGGCCGTAGCCGCGCGCCGCCGGGATGACCTCCATCTCGGCGCGGCGCTCGACGAGGCTGTACTTGCACTGCTCGCTGACCAGGCCGAGGCGGCCGGTGCGGGCGGCGGCCTCGTTGGCCCGGGCGATGTGCCAGCCGGCGAAGTTGGACGACCCGACGTAGAGGATCTTGCCCTGCTGGACCAGGACGTCCATCGCCTGCCAGATCTCCTCCCACGGCGTGTTCCGGTCGACGTGGTGGAACTGGTAGAGGTCGATGTGGTCGGTGCGCAGCCGCTTCAGGCTGGCGTCCACGGCGCGGCGGATGTTCACCGCGGACAGCTTGTCGTGGTTGGGCCAGACGTCGCCGTCCGTGGCCGCCATGTTGCCGTACACCTTGGTGGCGAGGACGACCTTGTCGCGGCGGTCGCCGCCCTTGGCGAACCAGTTGCCGATGATCTCCTCGGTGCGGCCCTTGTTCTCGCCCCAGCCGTAGACGTTGGCGGTGTCGAAGAAGTTGACGCCCGCGTCGAGCGCGGCGTCCATGATGGCGTGGCTGTCGGCCTCCTCGGTCTGCGGACCGAAGTTCATCGTGCCGAGGACCAGGCGGCTGACCTTGAGACCGGTGCGTCCGAGCTGCGTGTACTTCATGGGTACCAGCCAACGTGCTGGAGTGGGCTCGAAGCAAGAGCGGCACGGCGGAGGGCCGGACCTCCGGAAACCGCCGCGAGGGGTCCGGAGGTCCGGCGCGGTGCGGGCGGGGGCCGCGCGGCGGACCCGCGCCGTCAGGGCGCGTCGGTGACGACGAGTTCGGTGGCGGTGATGTCGGGCCGCAGACGGGCGAGCAGCTCCAGGACGGTGCCGCCCGCCTCCGCGGTGTGGCCGGCGCCGGTGCCGGGGCAGCCCAGGACGACCATCACCGCCTCGGTGGTGTCGTCGAGGAGCTGGAAGTCGGCGCTGTCGCAGTCGCGGCGCCCCAGCCAGGCCATGGGGCGCAGTTCCTCGCCGTCCCGGCCGCCGTGGAGCCCGTATACCAGGTCCCCCTCGGGAACGGGCCTGGAGCGGTCCGAGAAGGCGGGGACCATGCGCAGTCCGGCGGGGGCGCGGGTGATGAGCATCTGCGCGCCCCCGGTGTCGTCCGCCCGGTGCAGGCCGATGCCGCCGCCGTGCTCCATGGTGGCGGCGTTGACGGCGTCGACGACGGGCCCGTGGGAGCGCCAGCCGCGCTCGGCCACGGTGCGCCGCAGCCTCTCCCCGGCCGGAACCGTGCCGGGGTGGCCCAGTGCCGCCAGCAGGTCCCGGTACCCGGGCGGGTGCTCGCCGCCGCCGAACGCCGCGGCCTCCCCGGCGCCGATACCGGTCCCGGACAGCAGGGGCCGGCCGGACTTCAGGGACCAGACCCGGGGGTGGCGCAGCCCCAGGTCGCGGGCCGATGCGGAAAGCAGGACGTTCAAGGCTGCCTCTCTCGTGGCGTCTCGGTGCGGACGGACCGGTGCCGGCGGGGTCCGTGCCCGTGCCGGGTACGGACCCCGCTCTGCCCCGGGCATACTGCCGTGCCGCCCGGACACCGCCAAACCGGCGCCCGGGCGGCACGGCCGTCAGCTCCCCGGTGCGGCCTCCCGCCGTCCCCCGCCCCGCCGCGACAGGACCCGGCCGAGCACCAGCAGAGCCAGCGCGTACCCGAGCTGGAGGGGGCCGAAGGTCAGCGCCAGCAGCCCCAGCAGCACGGCGATGGCGATCCCGAACGCCCTGGGGGCGCCGGCCTTGAGCCGTGCGTAGACGACCGCGGAGAACAGGTAGAGCAGGAAGAAGTTCTGCCCCGCGACGGTCAGCAGGTCCGACAGCGACAGCAGGTCGGACGCCGTCGCCAGTGCCATCAGGCTGAAGACCGCGACGCACACCGCCACCGCGTTGCGCGGGGGCGTGCCGGCCGACCGGCTCAGCCTGGCCAGGGGGCGCGGCAGCAGCCCCTCGCGGGCGCTGGACATCACCAGTCGGGAGGCCGCCCACACGGCGCCCACCAGATTGGCGGCGATGATCACCACGCCCAGCACCGACACCACCCAGGCCAGGCCCGGGGCGGCGGCCGACACCACGGCGTGGATCGGCGAGGAGGCCGCCTTCGGGTCGTCCTCAGCCAGCCGCGTCTGGACCGCCCACGCCAGCAGGACGTAGAGGGTCGTGACGACGAGGAAGCTGATGACCACCACCCGGGGGAAGTCCCTGCGCGGATTGGCGTACTCCTCGGTGGTGAAGGAGAGCATCTCCCAGCCGGTGAACGCGAAGAACACCGCTCCCAGCGCCGCCACACCCAGCGCGAGCTCCTCCGGCCGGGCCGGCGGCAGGTGCTGTACGGGATCGCCGCCGGACAGGCCGAGCACCGCCGCCGCGAGCAGTCCGGCCGTCATGAGCAGCGCCAGGACGATCTGGATGCGCGACGACACCGACCCGCCGATCGCCACCGACACGCCGGCCAGGACCAGCAGCCCGATCGCCGCCGCCCAGGCCGGGACCCCGTGCAGACCGGGGATCTGCTGGAAGTAGAAGCCGCCGGTCAGGGCGATGGCCGGGATGCCGAGGCCGAAGGTGCCCAGGAGCATGACCTCCACGCCGGCCGCCCAGGAGCGGCCGAACCCGGCCTGGACGAAGCCGGCGACGCCCCCGGCGCCGGGCAGGTCGGCGCCCAGCCGGGCGAAGACGATCAGCAGCGGGACGGTGACGGCGGCGGCCACGAGCCAGGCGTAGAGGGCGGCCTGGCCGGTCTGGTGGTAGGCGATGCCGGGTGAGACGAGGGCGCCGCTGCCCACCACGATGGTGATGGCCAGCGCCACGGCCCCGGGCAGGCGCAGATGGCCCGCCATCCGCGTGGGAGGCCCGGCGGCCGCGCCTTCGGCGCCGGCCGTCCCGCCCGCGGCCTTCGTGCCGTGCGGACCGGTCACGCCGCGGATTCCCGTGCGACCGGGGTGGGGTGCGGGTGCTCGCCGTCGGCCAGGAACGTGGTCTCGGCCGTACGGCCGTCACGCGGGCGGATCATGTAGACCGCTCCCTCCGGGCCGGCCAGCGAGCCGTGCACGGTACCGGCGGGCAGCGTGATCCAGGTGCCCGCCGGGCAGTCGCGCTCCTGGTAGGCGCCCGCCGCGTCCCAGAAGAGCAGGGCGCTGCCCCGCAGTATGAACAACTCCTCGTCCAGACTGTGGTGATGCCAGTTGTGGATCTTGCCCGGCTGGTCGTTCTGCAGCTCGAAGCTGCCCTGGTGCGGAAGGAGTTCGGTGAGGTCGGCCGGGACGGCGGGGGCCGTGCGGCTGTCGAAGCGGGGGTTCATGCGGCGGTCTCCTAGGCGTTGTCGGCGTGCTGTGCTTCGTTCCTGACGCGCAGGGGGCAGCGCGTCCCCCGGTCGTGAGGCGTGTTGTCGTCGTCCAGGAAGTACTGGGCCCACTCCAGGTTGCCCGGCTTGCCGTAACTGCCCAGGAGCGGACTGGCGGGGACGTCGTCGTAGGCGGCCAGGCGGCCGCGGATGATGGTACGGGCGTTGCGTCCCTGCTTGGAGTCCTCGGAGATGTCGTCGAAGACGAAGCGGGGCTGGAAGGTGATCGCGAGGTCCTCGAAGTAGCGGCTGTTGCGCCTGCGGTGGGCCGGGGTGTTGGCGACGACGAACATCGGCATTCCGGCGAAGACGAACTCCCACTCGGGGTCCTCGGTGTCCAGCGGGATGTCCGCCGGCCAGGGCGCGGTGTCCAGGTCGTGCACCCCCTGGAGCAGATCCCACACCAGGGCGCGGAAGCCCTCCACGTCGCGGGCGCGGTCCTCGTCGGTGGTCTCGAAGAACGCCACCAGGGAGGTTCTGCGGCCCAGTTCGGGCGCGAGGGCGACGAAGTCGCCGAGTGCCGCCGCGAGCCGCCGGGCGAGGTCGTCCCCCCGTTCCAGGAACGAGAAGCGCAGGGTGGCCTTGCGCAGCGCGTCCACACCGAAGACGCACGGGAAGAGGGCGCTCTCGTCGAGCATGCGCTTGCGGAACCGCTCGACCGCGTCCGCCTCCCACGCCTTCTCGCGGGGCTGCCGCGGGTCGCACACCAGAGGTGTGGTCAGCGGAGGGGCAGATGGCTCGGAAAAGGAGATTGAAGCGGAATCGGTCATCTGGATACCCCCCGTTGCGTATTGACAGGACGGTGCCGCCGGAATCCCGCCGGGGATTCTCCGCCGGAGTGCCGGTGGCGCCGAGATGGTTTCAGCACAGTCGCGGGATGGAGGACTGCTTATTGAGCCAAACACCGTCTTTTTTCAGCCACTCCGGCGGATGTGCACGGCCGGCTGAGAGCGCGTCCAGCGTGCTGAACACCGTTGCCGTAAGCTCGTGTTGGCAAGGGGATGTCCGGATCCGATGCCCTTTTCGAACGCGGTTAAATCAGGCATTCCGGAACTCCGGCGGATGTCCGTCATCAATCCGGAGTCGCGCTTGCCTGTATTTCGCCGCCCGTTGCGGCGGCCTTCCGGGAACCTCCGGAAAACCCTTCGCCGCTGCCGGGGATTCCGGGGCGAATGAGAGCGGAATTTATTGTTCCACGGTGACCGGCTCGGTCCGCCGGGCGCTGGGCGCACCCGGCTGGGCCCTCACCGCGCCCGCGCCGTACGGGCCGCCCACGCCCCACGCCCGGTGCAGCGTGCCGGCGAAGGCCGCGGCGATGCGGTGCTCGCCGGAAGCGGTGGGGTGGGTGCCGTCGTAGGTGTCGCGGGCCAGGTCCCAGTCGTGCGGCGGTACGGCCGTCAGCAGCGGCGAGGAGGGGGTGGACAGCTCGGCCGCGGCCCGTGCCAGCAGCCCGTTGAAGCGCTCGCACTCGGCGGCGAAGAAGGCGTCATGCCGCGCCCGTGTGTTGGGGATCACCGGCAGCAGCACCATCCGTACCCGCGGCTCGGCGGAACGGGCCTCGGCGACGAAGCGGCGGACGTTGGCGGCGGTGGCGCCGGATCCGGTGTAGAAGCCGAGGTCGATCAGACCGAGGAAGACCAGCAGGGTGTCGGCGCGGTGCTCGCGCACCGCGCCGCCTATCACCGGCGCCATGTGCAGCCAGCCCTCGCCCCAGCCGGCGAGATGGCGGCGGGCGCCGGCGGGGAAGGCGGGATCGGCGTAGTCGTGGGAGACCGGGGCGTCGGCGGCCTTGTCGTACAGCGCGTCGCGCGGGCCGACGATCTCGTACGCGGTGCCGTGCGGTCCGCAGGTGCGCTCCAGATGCCGCCACATGCGGTGGCGCCAGGTGTGCTCACCGGCGCTGCCGATGGTCATGGAGTCGCCGACGAAGAGCACGCGCATCCGCTCATCTTCCCGGAAGGCGGCTGTGACCTGCGACGTGACACCTATCACCCGGCGGCGTCATCAGCTTCGTCCAGCGGGCCCCGTCCACGCCCGGGCGCTCGGCGGTGGTCTCCAGACTGCGCCAGGCCGCCGCCACGGCCGCGCTGTGCCGCTCCGTGGAGTCGGTGATGGTCGCCACCCTTCCGGCGGTCTTCGTCCTGCCGCTGGCCTCGGGCGTCTACATCCCCCGCGAGGTGCTGCCGGACGCACTCGGCGACGTGCTGGTGTACGCCCCCTCCCCCCGACCGTGGACCTGATCCGCTCCGGGTGGACCGGGCAGCTCTCGGCGGCCGAGGTGCCGGTGCGGATCGTGCTGGACGCGGTGTGGGCGGCGCTGTTCGCATGGGTGGCGTTCCGCAGGTTCCGCTGGGGGCCCCGCACCTGACGTGCCGCCGCCCGCCCGGGGCGCGCACGCGCGGACGGCGGCCCCGTGGATGGCAGGCTTGGGCCATGCGGAGGCTTGTGCGCGCCCTGGGCGCGGCGACGGTGATCGTGCTGGCCGGGACGACCGGAGCGACCGGAACAGCGGGGGCGGCCCGGGCGGCCGGCCCCGCCTCCGACGGCTTCACGATCGAGGACGAGCGGATCACCGAGTCCAGCGGCCTGGCGGCCAGCCGCGCCCACCCCGGCGTGTACTGGACGCACAACGACAGCGACGACGGGCCGTACGTCTACGCGATCGACGGCCGCACCGGCGAGACGGTCGCCACCGTCACCCTGACCGGCGTCTCGCCGCGCGACGTCGAGGCCGTCTCCGTCGGCCCGGACGGCGACGTGTACGTCGGCGACATCGGCGACAACTTCGGCGGCCGGTGGCCCGAGGTGTGGATCTACCGCTTCGCCGAGCCCGAGAGGCTGGCCGACCAGGCCGTCGAGGTCACCCGCCACACCGTGCGCTACGCCGACGGCCCGCGCGACGCCGAGTCGCTGGCCGTCCACCCCGTCACCGGGCGGGTGTACATCGTCAGCAAGCACGAGGACGGCGGCGCCCTGTACGCCGGGCCCGAGAAGCTCCCGGCGTCCGGCGCCGCCACCTTCACACGCGTCGCGGACATCGGCCTGTGGGCCACCGACGCCGCCTTCTCCCCGGACGGCACCCGGCTTGCGGTGCGCGGCTACTTCGGCGGGACCATGTACGCCTGGGAGGACGGCAGGCCGCGGGAGCTGGGGCGGCTGACGGTGCCGGTGCAGCGCCAGGGCGAGTCGGTGACCTTCACTCCGGACGGCCGGACCCTGCTGTACGGCACCGAGGGCGAGCGCAGCCCCGTACGGCCCATGCCCCTGACCGAGGAGCAACTCCCCGAGAGCGCGCGGGGGGAGAAGCCGGACCGGACCGGTGACGGCGGCGACGGCAGCGGTGACGGAACCGGGGGCGCCGACCGGAAACCGGACGCCGACGGCGGCGGGGACGGCGGCGGGGAAGACGGCGCAGGAGAGGGGAACACCGCCGGACTCGTCCTCGCCCTCGCCGCGGGCGCCGTCCTCCTCCTGGCCCTGCGCCGCTCGAAGCGGCGCGGAGGCGGAACCTCCTGACGCCGTATCGGCAGCCCCGTCCGGGAGCGGACGCCCGGCCGCCGCACCGGCCGGATGCGCTGCCGAGCGGGGCGGCCGGTCGCGGTAGCGTCCTCCGGGGCCCCGCCCGCCGGTGCCCCCCCGTGTCCGTGCCTGTCCGTGCCTGCCTGTGCCTGTCCGTGCCTGCCTGTGAAGGAGAACCGCGTGCGCGAGCCCGTCCGCCGCACCACCCGCCGCACCACCCGCCGTACCGTCTGCCGCACCACAGCCGCGTCCCGCGCCCGGGGGGCGGCGGCATGAGGGCGCTCACGACTCTCGCCCTGCTCGCGGGCACACTGACCGCGGGCCTGATGGCCGGGCTGTTCGCGGGCTTCGCCTACGCCGTCATGCCCGGTCTGCGCCGCGGCGACGACCGCACCTTCGTCACGGCGATGCGGCGGATCAACGAGGCGATCCTCAACGGCTGGTTCCTGGGCTGCTTCATGGGCGCGCCCGTCGTCATCGCCCTCGCCGTCGCCCTTCAGTGGGCCGGTGACGGGGGCGCGGCCCTGCCGTTCACCGTCGCCGGGCTGGTGCTCTACCTGGTGATGTTCGCCGTCACCGCGGCGGTCAACGTCCCGCTCAACGAGCGTCTCGCCGCCGCCGGCGAGCCGGACGGCGAGGCCGGTCTCGCCGCCGTCCGCGAGCGATTCGAGTCCTCGTGGGTCGCCTGGAACACCGTCCGCGCGGTGGCGGCCACCGCCGCGTTCGGCTGCCTGGCCTGGGCCCTGGTCCTGTACGGGCGCGCCACGGCCTGACGGGGTACGGGCGGTACGGCCCTCAGTCCCCGCCGCCCGGCCGCCGTCCGCTCAGCCCCCGCCGCCCAGCCGCTCGGCGGTCCCGCCGTCCGCGGCGGCGAGGAACGCCGCCAGACCGTCGAGCAGCCGCTCCAGGCCGAACTCGAAGAGCCGCTCCCCGGGGACGGCGAAGGTGTCCTCGGAGAGCGCGGCCGCGTGCGGGTACGCGCCGCTGAGCATCGCCTTCTCCAGCAGGGGCCCGTGGGTGGTCCAGAACTCCTCGTCGCTGATGCCGGTCTGCCGCGCGGCGAGGGCCGCGTGCACGTGGGCGCGGGCGCAGCCGGCGACATAGCCGTCCACGGCGGCGATGAACCCCAGCCGTTCCTGGTCGGTGAGGGGGAGGGAGACCAGGCCGGACAGCGCGTAGTCGAATCCGGCCATGGCGCCGGGGCCGAGCACGGGCCGGGCCAGGCTGGTCTGGAGCAGCCAGGGATGGGCCAGGTACATGCGCCAGTTGCCGTGGGCGACGTACCGCAGGACCGTGCGCCAGTCGGCGTCCCGCGGCGCGTCGTCGCCGGGCATCGTCCGGTAGGCCCGGTCGATCATCAGCTCCAGCAGCTCGGCCTTGCCCGGCACGTAGCGGTAGAGCGACATCGTGCCGACGCCCAGTTCGGCGGCGACGCGGCGCATGGAGAGCGCGTCGATCCCCTCGGCGTCGGCGATCGCGACGCCCGCGGCGGCGATGCGCTCCAGGGTCAGGCCCGGTTTGGGGCCGCGGGAGGGGCGCTCCCCCTGACCCCACAGGAGGTCCAGGCTGCGCTTGAGGTAGCCGCGGTCGCTGTTCTCGCTCGTCATCGCGGTCCATCCTACGGGTGCGCCGGAAAACCGGGTACGGTGTACGCGTAATCGGGTACGCTGTACTCGGTTTCGAAGGGAGGCCACCATGACCACAACCGCGACCCCGTACGCCGTACTGGCGGAAGGGCTGGTGAAGCGGTACGGCGACAGGAACGCGCTGGACGGCTTCGATCTGGAGGTGCGGCGCGGCACCGTGCACGGCCTGCTCGGCCCCAACGGGGCGGGCAAGACCACCGCCGTACGCGTCCTGGCCACGCTCGTCCGGCCCGACGGCGGACGGGCCGGGGTGGCGGGGCACGACGTGGCCCGCGAGCCCGCCCGCGTGCGCCGCCGGATCGGGCTGACCGGGCAGTACGCGGCGGTCGACGAGATCCTCACCGGCCGCCAGAACCTGGAGATGTTCGGCCGCCTGTTCCACCTCGGCACCCGGCGCGCACGGCAGCGGGCCGGGGAGCTGCTGGAGCGCTTCGCGCTCACCGAGGCGGCCGACAAGCCGCTCAAGGCGTACAGCGGCGGCATGCGGCGCCGCCTGGACCTGGCCGCCGGGATGATCCTCGCCCCCGAGGTGCTCTTCCTGGACGAGCCCACCACCGGACTCGACCCGCGCAGCCGCAACGAGGTGTGGGAGGCGGTGCGCTCACTGGTGGCCGGCGGCACGACGGTGCTGCTCACCACGCAGTACCTGGAGGAGGCCGACCGGCTGGCCGACCGCGTCACCGTCATCGACCGCGGCGTGCGCATCGCCGACGACACCCCGGCCGCCCTCAAGAGCGCCGTCGGCGGCGACCGCGTGGAGGTGGTGCTGTACGACGCGGCCGACCTGCCCGCCGCCGCCAAGGTCCTCGCCCGCGTCGCGGACGAGGGCGCCGAGCCGTACACCGACCCCGTGGAGCGCCGGGCGCACGCGCCGGTCACCGACCGGGTGGCCGCGCTCACCGAGGTGGCCCGGACCCTCCAGGACGAGGGCGTCGGGGTGGAGGACATCGGCCTGCGCCGCCCCACCCTGGACGAGGTCTTCCTGAGCCTGACCGGCCACCGTGCCGACACCGCCGACCCCACGACCGCCGGCGCCGGCACCGAGCAGAAGGAGAACGCGGCATGAGCACCCCGACCGGTGCCCCGACCGGAGGCCCGACCGGCAGCCCGACCGGCACCGCCCCGCACCCCGCGGCACCGTCCGGCCCGGAGAACCGCCTGTACTGGGCCCTCGCCGACTGCTGGACGATCGTCCGCCGCGATCTGACCCACCTCGTCCGCCAGCCGTCCATCATCGCCTGGCAGCTCGGCTTCCCGATCGTCTCGGTGCTGCTGTTCGTATACGTCTTCGGCAGCGCCATGGACGTGGGCGCGGCCGACTACGAGTCGTACGCGCTGCCCGGCATGTTCACCATGACGATGGCCTTCGGCTTCATGAACACCGCGATGGCCGTCGCGGTGGACAAGGAGCGCGGGATCACCGACCGCTTCCGCTCCATGCCCATGTCACCGTCGGCGGTGGTCACCGGACGCGGCGTCTCCGACGTGCTGCACGCCGGGCTGGACCTGCTGGTCCTGGCCGCGATCGCCCTGGTGGTCGGCTGGCGCTCGGACGGCGGCCCGCTCGCCACCCTCTACGCCTTCGGGCTGCTGCTCCTGCTGCGCTTCGCGCTGATCTGGGTCGGGGTGTTCATCGGGCTGCTCGTGCCCAACCAGGAGGCGGCGGGGAATCTGTTCGCGCTCGCCTTCCCCTTCGGCATGGTCTCCAGCGTCTTCACCCCGCCCTCGATGATGCCGGACTGGCTGGGCGCGATCGCGATGTGGAACCCGGTCTCCTCCACGGCGAACGCCGTGCGCGACCTCTTCGGCAACCCCGTGCCGGGCGGCGGGAGCTGGATCGAGCAGCACGCGTCGCTGATGGCGGTGGTCTGGCCGCTGGTGATCACGGCGGTCTTCCTGCCCCTGGCGGTACGGCGCTACCAGCGGCTCTCGATCTGAGGGCCGGCGGTGAGGGCCCGCGCCGCTCGGCCGCCGGGCCCTCACCGCTCGCCCACCGGGCGCAGCTCGTACAGCGGCGACCGGTCGAGCATCAGCCGGTGGCCCAGCGGCACCAGCACGCCCCGTACGGGGTGCTTGCGGGTCAGGCGCCGGGCCGCGTGCCGGGCCTCGCGGCCCGACAGCCGCCGTACGTCCACCTTCATCGGGGCGCCCGCCGGGGTGCCGCCCAGAGTGGCGGGGGAGATCTCCGCCTCGGGGCGGCGGCGCAGCCGCTCGGCCGTGCCCGACCGGCCGTGGGCGCGTACGTAGGCGCGGTCGCCCTCCACGGCGATCGCGGTGGCCGTGCCCACCGGCACGCCCTCGCGGTCGTACGTGGCCAGCCAGACGCGCGGCTCGTCGGCGAACAGACTCAGCCCGGTGCCGGGAGTGCTCATGCGCCGCCGGGTACCTCGCCGGGGCCGTACGGAAACGGGCGGGGCCCCACGGGCGGAGATCCCATAGGCGGGCCCGTTTTCGGCCGGTCCCCACCCGGGCCGGGGCTTCCGTCCAGTGCGGCGGGGCGTCGCAGTGTCAGCCGAGGCGTACCGCCGCAAAGTCCTCCCACTGGTACATCCGGTTGTCCCGGCCCAGGGCGATGAGGTCAACCTGCTCGATCCGCGCTGTGGCGGGCTCGGCGTCGACCGCGTTCAGGGCGGCGCGACCGGATCGGCCGGGCCGTCGCTGTTGCTGTAGGCGATCGTCACGTGCGGCGCGAAGCCGTCCGCGGGCTCAGGAACGTCGTCCCATACGTCCGCTATGGCGGCACGGACCGCTGCCCGTACGGCTGCGGGCGGCTCGCTGGGCTCGGCCTCCCACCGGATCGCTTCCGGGGTGATCTCCGGCTGGTGGAGGCGCAGCCCGAAAGGTGCCACGCCCGCCAGGCGCCGACGGGCCGCGTCGGCGATGGCTCGCGCGTCCTGTTCCGGGACCTCGTCCATGAAGCCCAGGCCCTGCATGGTCAGGCGAAGCCATCGGTCGGGGACGAGGTCCAAGCCCGCCACCTCGGCCAGCCCTCGACGGTAAGCGTCGGCCAAACGGTGTACTTCGGTGGCGGTCCGAAAAGTGAAGTGCCAGGTGTAGAAACGGCGGCCGGGCTTCCAGCCCGGCCGCCACCACCAGTGGTCGGCCATGGTTTCGGCGGTCATGCGGGCGCCTTGAGGGGGTCGCGGACCATGGTGGCGAAGCGGGGGGAGTCGGGGAACGGCTGTTGGTCACCGATGTTCCGGTACCCCCACGACTCGTAGACCGCCTTCAGCCGCCCGTCGGAGCGGCTGGGATCGACCAGGAGCGTGGCGCGCCGCTCAGCACGCTCGGCGAGAAGCGTCTCGTGGAGGAGGCGGGAGGTTCCGGCGCCCGCGCTGCCCCGCCATGGGCCGCGGACCATGACTTCCTGGACGGCGAACGTGCGGGTACCGTCCTCGCGGGTGAAGTCCTCCGGCATCGGCTGGAGCATGCTCGACCACCATCTGGTGCCCGGGACGAGGGGGCCGCCGAAGGCGCAGCCGACCGGTTCGTCACCCTGGTAACCGATGACGGTTTCCCAGCCCGGCCGGGAGGCGTAGGAGTCCAAACGCTCGCCGAACCGTTCACGGGAGTTGAAGGGTTCGCCCAACAGGCCGAAGTCGCCGCGGACCTCTTCGTTGAGATCCAGGAGGAGGTCTCGGACACCGTTCGCGAGGCTGCCGGTGCGGCGGAGGGTGAGAGAACCGGTGTCGGTCATGCGGCCACCGCCTTGTAGTAGGTCTTCCAGTCGTGGGTCTCCCGGCTGCGGGGGGCGATTTCGGTGATTCGCGTGGTGAAGTCGCCGAGAATCTTGCGGACGCGGCCATGACCGGCCAGTTCCGAGGGGATACTCCGCGCGGTGGAGACGGCCGGCTCGAGGTCCCCCTGACCGAGTTGGGCGACGGCGAGGTTCGCGTTGACCAGGGCGCGGTTGCGCTCGAAGTCGGGCCGCAGGCCGGAGAGGCTGCGGTGCGCGTGACTTTCGGCCTCGGGATGATTCCCCATGCGCAGGTGGGCGATCATCGCGAGATGATCCAGCTCGGCCTGATCGTAGAAGTCGATCCAGGTGGGTCGCCGGGCATTCTTGTCGGCTCGGTCGAATGCCTTCTGCGCGTTGTCGAGGTAGAGCCGGGCTTTCCTGGCATCCCCCCTTTCGGCGTGGCTGATGCCGATGCGGGCCAGTGCCAGGGAGACGTAGAACGGGTCACGGCGGGCGACGACGGCCCGGGAGCGTTCGGTGGCGGCCAGGGCGTCTGCGCGGCGTCCCCGCTGCTTGTAGAGAATGCTGGCGTGACCCCATACGCGGAACTCGGTGGCGGGGTCGCCCGACAGTCCCGCCAGGGTGACGGTTCGGTTCAGGTGCTGCTCGGCCTCCCGCGGCCTGCGCCCGTCGATCGCGGCCCACATGGCGCTGTTGGAGAAGGCCGCGGCGACCGTGTACAGCTCCGAGCGGATGCGGGACGAGGCGCTGCCGTTCTCCAGAAGGTTCAGGGTCTCCTGGGTGAGCGCCGCGGCGTGCTTCTCCAGTTGGAGGGTGCCGCCGTACCGGTCCTCCATCTTGGTCCAACCGGTGAGTTTGGCCTGCATGCGGTCTACGTCGGCGAAACCGAGGCGGCGCTGCTGCGCGGCGGCTGGTGTGGCCAGTGACGCGCCGGCGGCGGTGGCCGCGGCGAGGAAAGCTCTGCGGTACACAGGGTCCTCCTCTGGGGACGAAGGGGCGAGGGAGGTTTTACCCCTTGGCCGGAACCCTAGGTGTTCAGGTGTTCGGCCTGTGGCTCGTTGAAGGGCGAGGCGTTGCAGTTCGGTCGGCCATGTGGTCTGACCTGAGCGCCAGCGGTAGACGTGGCGTTCGCTGATCGTCCCGTAGGTGCCTGTTAAGTCGGCGACAGCGGCGTTGACCAGGTCGGAAAGGCTTCTGACGGTGACGCCGTGCTCTGCCATCCATTCCACGAGAACCCTGTTCGGTGTTCGCGTCATGACGGAACGTTAGGCCGGTTCCTCGGAGGCGCGCGCAAAGGCGGCGTAAAGATGTCAGGGCCTCGGGGTGCGGCCGGTGTCGCGAATGTCATTCCCGGCGGGTTCTCAATCGCAGTTACCTGGTTACGTCACCACGAGTCACCGAGGAGTCCGGGACTGTGACCAGATTTGCCGTAGACACCACCACGCCACCCACCGCCCCGCTCGTCCGGCCGGGGGTGTGGTGCGAGGCGGTCAGCACCCTTGCGGGCATGCCGGGAACGGCTTCGCGCCGGGACGGGTACGCGGCCCTGAGCCCCGAGGCGGCGATCCGGTGGATACGGGCCGGGGCGCGCACCGTGGCCTGCGTACTCGGCCCGAACCAGGCCGAGTACGTGCTGGACCACTGGGTGGACGGACCCGGTTCGGCGCGGGCGTGCGCCCGGCTGCGCCGGGGCGAGCCCTGCTCGCTGACCCTCTACCCGGGCATCCAGCACCTCACCTGGGAGGCCCGCCCGGTGCGGTTCCTACGTCTGGCGGAGGTCAACGGCGGCTCCCCGTGCGGCCGTCGGTACCGGCCGCGACTGCTGCTGACCGGGAGGGGCGGCCGTGCCCGGTGACGCGTCCCGGACGCCCGGCAGCGCGACGAAGACCAAACAGCCCGGCCCGCTGGACCGCGCGTGCCTGACGGCCAAGGCCAATCCCGGCGCTCTCGCCGTGGTCATCGGCCTTCTCGCTTTCGCTGCCTGGCAGTTGTGGCCGCTGGTTGCTCTCGCTCTCGGTCGATAGCGCCCACCAGCCCTCTCCCAGGCCGGACCGACCGACCCCGGCACCACCTGATTGAAAGGCACCACGACCCGTGAACCCGACCCTGACGCACACCGATGCGGACCTGTCGGACCTGATCCTCGGCCCCCTGGAGCTGGGATGGCTGCGGCCGACCGGCCGCGTCCCGGACGTGCTGCTCGCCTGGGAGAACGGGGCGCTGGGTGAGGCGCCGGCCGGGCTCGCCTGGGACGTGGTGCGCCTCCCCACCGGGGTCGCGTACGAGACGGTGCGGCGGCTCCGCACGGCCCGCGCACCGCTGGGGCCTGTCCTGGCCACCCCGCTGGGTGTGGACTTCCTCGTCGCCCCGGGCTCGGCGGACGGCTGGGACGCCCCCGGCAGCGCCCGCCTGCCCGACCGCACGCTGGTGCTGCTGCCGCACCCGGACTACTGCGAGCCCCGCCACCTGGGCAACCGGTCCTGGATCGTGCGCCCGGCCACGGGGGCGCTCACCGAGGGCCCCGCCCTGCGGGACGCCTACGCCCTGGCCCGCGCGACGGCGCAGGAGGCCGCCCGGTGAGCGCCGTGCCACAGACCCCTGCCCCCGGCGACGGACGTTCCGACTCCCCTGCGGCCCGCCGCCGGGGGCAGGCACCAGACCGCTTCCCCATCCCGTCCCGCACCCGAGGAAGGCATCCCATGGCCGGCGAGCAGAGCCCTGACAGCACAGACCCGAAGACGTGGCTGCTCCAGGGCCTGGTCGAGCGCAACACCCGCATCCGCAGCGCGGCACTGGTCACCTCCGACGGGTTGGTCCGGGCCGTCCACGGCCTGGACGACACCGACACCGCCGATGTCCTGGCGGCCACCGTCTCCGGCCTGTACTCCCTGGCCAGGGGCGCCGCCGCCCGCATCGACACCGGACCCGATCCACACCAGGACGGCGGAGTGCGACAGATGATCCTGGAGCTGAACCACACCCTGCTGTTCGTCTGCGCCGCCGGCGACCGCGCCCACCTGGCCGTCGTCGCCGACCGTGACGCCGACCCGGCCGTGGTCGGCTACGAGATGACGCAACTGGTCAGGCGGGTCCGCACTCACCTGGCCGCGCCCGCCCGCACCACGGCAGCCCTGGGGACGGCCGGATGATGCCGCTCCCGGCGGTACAGGGCCCGGGCCCGCAAAGGACTCCGTGAGGCGTCGCGCCGATGGTGCCGCACGGTGAGCTCGCCGCCCGGCGGGCCGTACGAGGAACGACCAGAAGGAGAAACACAGATGCCCACCACGGCAACGGTGCCGTTCGGCGCTCGCAACCCCCAGCCCCCGTACACCATCACCATCGACCCGAGGGAGTTCACCTACGACCCCGACCGGCAGGTGAACGTGATGGGTGACGGCCGTCTGTGGGCCCACACCCCGGTGGCCGCGTCCAGCACCGCGACCAACAACGACTCCAACGGACCGGCGGACGAGACGTCCGATCCGTACGCCTTCCCCGCCGACTACGTCGAAGCCGCCTGATGGCCGTGCCGCGCGGGCACGTCCTGGTCGTCGCCGAGAACCTGGACGCGAGCGCCGATCTCGTCGTCCAGGCCCTCAACGACCGGAAGGTGCCGGTGACCAGATTCGACATTGCCGACTTCCCCCGGCGCATCACGCTCACGGCCGGGCACGACGGCCATGCGCCCGGCTGGCGCGGGGAGTTGAGCACCGGTGCCCGCGCGGCGCGGCTGGAGGAGGTCCGGGCCGTCTACTACCGGCGGCCTGGCCTCCCCCGCGTCTCGCCACAGGTGGCCGAGGAGTACCGGGAGTGGGCGCGCGCGCAGGCACTGGTGGGCATGGTGCAGGTCCTCTCCTCGCTGCCGGTGGTGTGGATGCACCACCCGGACACCTACCGGGCCGCGGCCCACAAGCCCGCCCAACTCGTCGCCGCCACCGACGCCGGGCTCACGGTGCCCCGCACCCTGATCACCAACAGTCTCGACCGGGCCCGCCGTTGGGCCGCCCGGATCGACGGTCCGCTGGTGTGCAAGCCCATCGCCGCCGCCCCACTGCACCGGCCTGGTGAGAAGCCGCTGACGCTGCCCACCCGTCGCGTGGAGCGAAACGAGCTGGACGAGTCGCTGGAGACGACCGCGCACCTGCTCCAGGAGTGGGTGCCCAAGCAGTACGAGGTGCGGCTGACCGTCGTCGGCGACCGGATGTTCCCCGCCGCGATCCATGCCGGCAGTGAGGCCGCCCGCGTGGACTGGCGCGCCGACTACGACGCGCTGAGCTACGAACCCGTGCCCATCCCCGAGCCGGTGGCCGAGTCCGTACGCCGGTTCATGGACCACTACCACCTGAACTACGGGGCGTTCGACTTCGCCGTCACCCCGGTCGGCCGCTGGGTGTTCTTCGAGTGCAACCCCGCCGGGCAGTGGCAGTTCATCGCCGCCGCCACCAAGTTACCGATCGCCGAGGCCCACGCCGACCTTCTGCAAGGAGCCGCCGCATGACCGCCCCCGCCGACCCCGCGCGAGATCTCCGCACCACCCTGGCACACCGGCTCACCGCCCCCGGCGACCCGTGGCGGGCCGCGTTCGAGACGGTGCCCCGGCACGTGTTCGTACCCTCCTTCCACGAGCAGGCGGAGGACGGCCGGTGGGTGACCATCACCCCCGAGAACCCGCGTTACTGGGAGGCCGTCTACTCCGACCGCGCACTGACCACCCAAATCGCCGACGGCACACCTACATCGTCGTCCAGCCAGCCGAGCCTGATGCTGGAGATGCTTCACGCCCTGGACGTGGCCGACGGGCACAGGGTGCTGGAAGTCGGCACCGGCACCGGCTACAACGCCGCCCTCCTCTCCCACCGGCTCGGCGACAGCCGGGTGACCACCATGGACGTGGACCCCGACCTGACCGGGGCCGCCGCCCGGCGCCTCGGCGAGGCCGGACACCACCCGGCCGTGCGCGTCGGCGACGGCGCGCACGGCGTCCCCGACCGGGCCCCGTACGACCGGATCATCGCCACCTGCGGCCTGCCTTCCGTGCCGTGGCCGTGGATCGAACAGGCCGGAGAGGGCACGGTGATCGTGGTTCCCATCGGCTGGGGCGTCGCCCGCCTGACCGTCCACGACGACGCCGCCGAGGGCTCCTTCCTTCCTGGTGGGGCCTACTTCATGCCCCGCCGCACGGGTGCCGTCGCCCCGGACTTCGCCGGCCTGGAGCACACCGAGCCCCGCCCCTCCCGTACCACCACTCCGGTCGACGCACTCCACCACCTGGAGTTCCCGCTGTCCCTGACCATGCCCGGTTACCGGTCGTGCACCTGGAACCGCGAGGACGACGGCACGGCGGAGAGCCTGGGCCTGTGGACGCCCGATGGGTCGATCGCCCGTGTCGGCGCCGACGGCACTGTCCGCCAGGCCGGGCCTCGTCGCCTGTGGGAGACCGTGGAGGAGTTGCACCGACAGTTCCCGAACACGGCTCCCGCCCGTGACTCTTTCGGCATCACCGTCACCTCCGGCCGCCAGTGGGTGTGGCTGGGCGACCCGCGAGGGCCTGGCTGGGATCTACCGCCCGTCTCCGGCGCCGGAGGCCGCTTCCTGTAGAACGGCGCACATGGACGACGAGACCTGGGAGACGATCGGCCGACTCGTGAAGCGGCTGGACGAACACGGCACCGCCTCACCGGAGACGGCCCGGCTGCTGCGCATCCTCAAGATCGGCGAGGAAGCCGGGGAGGTCGCCGAGGCCGTCCACGGCGCGATGGGCTCCAATCCCCGCAAGGGGCACAGCCACACCTGGGACGACGTGCAGAAGGAGCTGTGCGACGTGGCCCTCACCGCGATGGTCGCGCTGCGCACCATCACCCCGGACGCGCAGCGGGTGTTCCGCGAGAACCTGGAGCGCGTCGCCGCGCGGGACGCGCCCCGCTGACCCGCCTCCCGCGAGGGGCGGGGACGGCGGGGAGGACGGCGCCGCCGGCCGCCGGGACCGCGACGGGCCCCGGCGGCCGGCGGCCGGCGGCCGGGTGTGTACGGGCCGCCGTACGGCTCAGAGGCGCTCGGCGACGTAGTCCACGCAGGCCGTCAGCGCCTCGACGTCCGCCGGCTCGACGGCCGGGAACATCGCCACGCGAAGCTGGTTGCGGCCCAGCTTGCGGTACGGCTCGGTGTCCACGATGCCGTTGGCGCGCAGCGCCTTGGCGATCGCGGAGGCGTCCACGCCCTCGGCGAAGTCGATCGTGCCGACGACCTGGGAGCGCTGGGCCGGGTCGGCCACGAAGGGCGTGGCGAACTCCGACTTCTCCGCCCAGCCGTACAGCCGCGAGGAGGAGTCGGCGGTGCGGGAGACGGCCCAGTCCAGACCGCCCTGGCCGTTGATCCACTCCAGCTGGTCGGCCAGCAGGAAGAGGGTGGCGATGGCCGGGGTGTTGTACGTCTGGTTCTTGCGGGAGTTGTCGATCGCGGTCGGCAGGTCGAAGAACGCCGGGATGTGCCGGTCGGTCGCGGCGATCCGCTCGGCCCGCTCCAGCGCGGCCGGGGAGAACACGCCCAGCCACAGGCCGCCGTCCGCGGCGAACGACTTCTGCGGGGCGAAGTAGTAGACGTCCGTCTCGGAGACGTCCACCGGGAGGCCGCCCGCGCCGGAGGTGGCGTCCACCAGGACCAGCGCGCCCTCGTCCGCGCCCTCGACCCGCTTGATCGGCATGGCGACGCCGGTGGAGGTCTCGTTGTGGGTGAAGGCGTACACGTCCACGCCCGCCTCGGCGCTCGGCAGCGGGTGGGTGCCGGGCTCGGAGGAGATCACGGACGGCTCGGCCAGCCAGGGGGCGAGCTTGGCGGCCTTGGCGAACTTCGAGGAGAACTCGCCGAAGGACAGGTGCTGGGACCTGGACTCGATCAGGCCGTGGGTCGCGATGTCCCAGAAGGCGGTGGAGCCGCCGTTGCCCAGGACGACCTCGTAACCCTCCGGAAGACCGAAGAGCTCCTTCACTCCCTCGCGCACCCTGCCGACCAGGTTCTTGACCGGAGCCTGGCGGTGTGAGGTGCCCAGCAGGGACGTACCGGTGGCGGCCAGGGCGCTCAGCGCCTCCGTCCGCACCTTGGACGGGCCCGAACCGAATCGTCCGTCGGCGGGCTTGATGTCTGCGGGAATCTGGAGATCGGCCACGCTGTGAAGCGTAGTCCGTGTCCGTCGTGTGTTCCGTGAGGCGTCCACCCCGCGAGACGCGCCGTGGACGGGCCGTGGACGCACGGCGAGGCGTGCCGCGGAGCACGTGGCGGAACACACCGAGGGGCGCCTGGTGCGGACGGGGCCGGTCGGGATGCACGCTGTTGCCATGGGTGACGACGCGGCGAGGGCGGCACGGGAGCAGGCGCGCACGGCGCTGGAGCGCACGGCGCAGGCGGAGGAGTACGAGCGGGCGCGGGAGGCGGTGCGGGCGCTGCGGGCGGCCGTACGGGGGGAGGTCGCCGACGACGCGGGCGCCCGCGCGCTGGTGACGATGGACGCGTCCAACTACCGGCGGGTGCCGCTGGCCGTGGTCGCGCCGCGCGACGCCGGCGACGTGGCGGCGGCGCTGGCGGTGTGCCGGGAGCTGGGGGTGCCGGTGGTGCCGCGCGGCGGGGGCACGTCCATCGCCGGGCAGGCGACGGGCACGGGGGTGGTGCTGGACTTCACCCGCCACATGGACGCGGTCCTGTCGGTCGATCCGCGGGCGCGTACCGCCGTCGTCCAGCCGGGCGTGGTCCTGGACGACCTGTGCCGCGCGGCCGGCGCCCACGGGCTGACCTTCGGCCCCGACCCCTCGACCCACAGCCGCTGCACGATCGGCGGGATGATCGGCAACAACTCCTGCGGCTCCCACTCGGTGGCCTGGGGCACGACCGCCGACAACGTCCGCGCCCTGGACGTGCTCACCTACGGCGGTGAACGCGCCCGGCTCGCGCCCGGCGGGGAGGGCGTGCCCGAGCGGCTGCGCGCCGGGGCGCGGGAACTGGTGGGCGGGGAGCTCGCCCGGCTGCGCACCGGCTTCCCCGATCTGCCGCGCCGTATCTCCGGTTACGCCCTGGACGCGCTGCTGCCCGAGCGGGGCGAGGACTGGGCACGGGCGTTCACCGGCAGCGAGGGCACCCTCGGGGTGGTCACGGCCGCCACGGTGAGGCTGGTGGAGCGGCCCGGCGCACGGGTGCTGGCGGTGCTCGGCTACGCGGACGAGAGCGCGGCGGCCGAGGCGGCCGTCACCCTCCTCCCGCACCGCCCGCTGACGGTGGAGGGCATGGCGGGCGATCTGGTGCCCGAGGCCGAGCGGACGCTGCTGCCCCGGGGCGGGGCGTGGCTGTTCGTCGAGGTCGGCGGCGCGGACGCGGCCGAGGCGCGGGCGAGTGCCGAGCGGCTGTGCCGGGCGGCGGCCGGGGACGCCGCTGACCACGCGCTGGTCGCCGACCCGGCCGGGCAGCGCGCCCTGTGGCGGGTGCGCGAGGACGCCTCCGGCACCGCCACCCGCATGCCCGACGGCAGCGAGGCGTGGCCCGGCTGGGAGGACTGCGCGGTTCCGCCCGCCCGGCTGGGCGCGTATCTGCGGGACTTCCGCGCGCTGCTGGCCGACCACGGGCTGCGCGGGCTGCCGTACGGCCACTTCGGCGACGGCTGCATCCACGTGCGCATCGACTTCGACCTGATCGGCGAGGCGGGCATCGCCCGCTTCCGCCGCTTCTCCACCGACCTGGCCGGTCTGGTGGTCGCGCACGGCGGCTCGCTGTCGGGCGAGCACGGCGACGGGCAGGCGCGCGCCGAACTGCTGCCGCGCATGTACGGGCGGGAGACGGTGGAGCTGTTCGGCCGCTTCAAGGACCTGTGGGATCCCGACGGCGGTCTCAACCCCGGCATGCTGGTGCGCCCCCACCGCCTGGACGAGAACCTCCGCTTCGCGCCGCTGCCGCGCGAGCCCCTTCCCGTCGTCTACGGCTACCCGGGCGACGGCGGCGACTTCTCCGCGGCGGTACGGCGCTGCGTGGGGGTGGCCAAGTGCCGCAACCCCGCCGGGAGTCCGGGCGTGATGTGCCCCTCCTACCGGGCGACGGGGGAGGAGAAGCACTCCACGCGCGGCCGGGCGCGGCTGCTGCACGAGATGCTCGCGGGCGAGGTGGTCACCGACGGCTGGCGCTCGGAGGAGGTCCGCGAGGCGCTGGACCTGTGCCTGTCGTGCAAGGGCTGCCGCAGGGACTGCCCGGTGGGGGTGGACATGGCCACCTACAAGGCGGAGTTCCTGCACCACCACTACGCGGGCCGCCGCCGTCCGACGGCCCACTACACGATGGGCCGGCTGCCGCTGTGGCTGCGGGCGGTGGCGGCCACCCGTACCGCGCCGCTGCTCAACGCCCTGGCCCGCACCCCGCTGGCGGCCCTGGCCAAGCGGCTGGGCGGCATCGCCCCGGAGCGGGACATCCCGCCGCTGCCGCGCGCCCCGTTCCTGCGCCGGTGGCGCGCGCACCGCCGCACGAGCCCCGTGCGTCCGGCGCGCGGCGGGCGGCGCGTCGTGCTGTGGCCGGACACCTTCACCAACCACCTCTCCCCCGAGGCGGGCACCGCGGCCGTCCGGGTGCTGGAGGCGGCCGGGCTGGAGGTGGTCCCGCCGCCGGGGGCGGACCGGGTCTGCTGCGGCCTGACCTGGATCTCCACCGGCCAGCTCGACGGCGCGCGCCGCGTGCTGCGCCGCACCCTGGACCGGCTGGAGCCCGTACTGGAGGCGGGGGCCCCGGTGGTCGTGCTGGAACCGCCGTGCGCGGCGGCGCTGCGCACCGACGCCCCCGAACTGCTCCCGGACGATCCGCGCGCGAAGCGGCTGGCCGCCGCCGTGCGTACCTTCGCGCAGGCCCTGGAGGAGTACGCCCCCGACTGGACCCCGCCGCGGATCGGCCGCCCGGTGGCCGGCCAGACCCACTGCCACCAGCACGCCGTGCTGGGCGACGCGGCGGAGCGGCGGCTGCGGGAGAAGGCCGGGCTGACCGGCGGGCTGAGCGACGGCTGCTGCGGGCTGGCGGGCAACTTCGGCTTCGAGAAAGGGCACTTCGAGGTCTCGGCCGCCTGCGCGGAGGAGAAGCTGCTGCCGGCGGTGCGCGGCGCCGAGCCGGGTACGGAGCTGCTGGCCGACGGCTACTCCTGCCGCACCCAGCTCGCCCAGCTCGGCGGGTACCGCGCCCGCCACCTGGCGGAGGTGCTGGCCGAGGCGCTGGACGGGCCGCCCGGTGGCGCGACGGGGGGCACGGCGAAAGTTACGGATGCGTAACTTACTGTCGGGTTACCAGCGGTAAGTTCTGCGTCTACTCTCGGGTCGCTTCCCCCGCACGCCCGCCGGCCGCCCCCACGCCGGCGGCACGACACAGGAAGGGGACCCATGGGACACCCCCGCAGGCGCCTGCGCACGTCCACCGCCGTGGCCGCCGTCTCGGCCGCGATGCTGGCCGGGACCGCCGCCGGCCCGGCCTCCGCCGCCCACGGCGCGACCGCCCCGTCCACCGTCCGCTTCGTCGAGATCCCCGGCGACGGCGGCACGCCGCTGGCCGCCAACGTCGTCGTCCCCGGCGACGCGGACGGCGAGCGCCGCTACCCGCTCGTCGTGCTCCCCACCAGCTGGTCCATGCCGCAGGTCGAGTACCTCGCCCAGGCGAAGAAGCTCGCCGACTCCGGCTACGTGGTGCTCAGCTACAACTCGCGCGGCTTCTGGCAGTCCGGCGGCGAGATCGAGGTCGCCGGCCCGCCCGACGTCGCCGACGCCTCGAAGGCCATCGACTGGGCGCTGGCCAACACCCCCGCCGACCCCGGGCGGATCGGCATGGCCGGCATCTCCTACGGCGCCGGCATCAGCCTGCTGGCCTCGGCCCACGACGACCGGATCAGAGCCGTGGTCGCCATGAGCGGCTGGGCCGACCTGGTCGGCTCCATCTACAGCGGCCGCACCCAGCACACCCAGGCGGCCGCTTTCCTCACCGGCGCCGGCTACCTCACCGGCCGCCCCGGCGACGAGTTCCAGGAGATCATCACCGGCTTCCTCTCCTCCGACCTGGAGAAGGAGGGAGACATGATCGCCTGGGGCGAGAAGCGCTCCGCCGCCACCCACATCGACCGCATCAACGCCAACGGGCCCGCGATCATGCTGGGCAACGCCTGGGGCGACTCGATCTTCCCGCCCAACCAGTACGCCGACTTCTACGAGAAGCTGACCGGTCCCAAGCGCCTGGAGTTCCGGCACGGAGACCACGCCACCCCCGAGATGCCCGGCCTGCTGGGCCTGCCCAACGAGGTGTGGAACAACGCCGAGCGCTGGCTCGACCACCACCTCAAGGGCGAGGACAACGGAATCGACCGCGAGCGGCCCGTCCAGCTCACCGACCGCCAGGGCGACCAGGAGGGCTACCCCGACTGGAAGTCCGTCCCCTCGGGCACCGAGCGGATCGCGCTGAAGGACACCGATCGCGTCCTGGCGAACGTCGACTCCGGCGCGAACGGCGGCACGGTCCTCCTCTCCAGCATCTTCGACCGGCTCACCGGCATCCCGCCGACGGTCTCCGTCCCGCTGCTGCCCGACCGGTACTCCGCGGTCTGGAAGTCCGAGCGGTACACCACCGCCCGGCAGATCCGGGGCACCGCGAAGCTGCACACCACGGTGACCGCCGACAGGTCCAGCGGCACCTTCGTCGCCCACCTCTACGACGTCAACGCCCTCGGGGTGGGCAGGCTGGTCACCCACGCGCCGTTCAGCTTCCACGGCAAGACGCCGGGCGAGGCGTTCGGCGTGGACCTGGAGCTGTTCTCGACCGCCTACGACGTCCCGGCCGGGCACCGGCTCGCCCTGGTGATCGACACCGTCGACCCGCTCTACGCCGAGCACAACCCGTTCGGCGCGAGGCTCACCTTCTCCTCGCCCGCGGACGACCCCTCGTACGCCGAGATCCCCGTGCGCGAATGAACGCCCCGCCGGCCCGCGCCGGCGTCCACCGGCCGTACCCCGCCGCCTCCGGCGGGGTACGGCCGTCCGCTTTCCGCGGTCGGTTCCGCCGGCGGGCCCGGGCGCGGGAGGGAGCGAGCCCGGACGCGGGCCGGCCCCGGCGCGACGGGGCCGCCGTCACGCCGGGGCCGGAGGGCCGTACGTCCCGCCGCCCGGACGCGGGCGCCGGGACGCGGGTCAGCGGGCGATCTCGTCGTAGCCCTCGATCTCCCGCAGGCTGCGCGAGCCCGGACCCACATAGCGCGCGGAGGGGCGCACCAGGCGGCCGGTGCGCTTCTGCTCCAGGATGTGCGCCGACCAGCCGGCGGTGCGGGCGCAGCTGAACATCGAGGTGAACATGTGCGCCGGGACCTCGGCGAAGTCCAGCACGATCGCCGCCCAGAACTCCACGTTGGTGGCCAGCACCCGGTCCGGGCGCCGGTTGTGCAGCTCCTCCAGCGCCGCCTTCTCCAGGGCCTCGGCGACCTCGAAGCGCGGTGCGCCCAGCTCCCTGGCGGTACGGCGCAGCACACGGGCGCGCGGGTCCTCGGCGCGGTAGACGCGGTGGCCGAAGCCCATCAGGCGCTCACCGCGGTCCAGGGCGCCCTTCACATACGCCTCGGCGTCCCCGGTCCGCTCGATCTCCTCGATCATGCCCAGCACGCGCGAGGGCGCACCGCCGTGCAGCGGGCCGGACATCGCGCCGACCGCCCCCGACAGCGCCGCCGCCACGTCCGCGCCGGTGGAGGCGATGACGCGGGCGGTGAAGGTGGAGGCGTTCATGCCGTGCTCGGCGGCCGACGTCCAGTAGGCGTCCACGGCCGCGACGTGCTTGGGGTCGGGCTCGCCGCGCCAGCGGCGCATGAAGCGCTCCACGACGGTCTCGGCCTTGTCGATCTCGCGCTGCGGCACCATCGGCAGACCCTGGCCGCGCGCCGACTGGGCGACGTACGACAGCGCCATCACCGCGGCCCGCGCCAGGTCGTCGCGGGCCTGCTCCTCGTCGATGTCCAGCAGCGGGCGCAGGCCCCACACGGGCGCGAGCATCGCCAGCGCGGACTGCACGTCCACCCGGATGTCACCCGAGTGGACCGGGATGGGGAAGGGCTCGGCCGGGGGCAGACCGGGGTTGAAGCTGCCGTCCACCAGCAGGCCCCACACGTTCCCGAACGAGACGTGACCCACCAGTTCCTCGATGTCCACACCCCGGTAGCGGAGGGCGCCGCCCTCCTTGTCGGGCTCGGCGATCTCCGTCTCGAACGCGACGACTCCCTCGAGTCCGGGTACGAAGTCGGACATCTGGCGGCTCCTCGTATGTGGTTCGGTAGGAGGACGGCGGGCACCCCAGGGGGCCGGTCGGCTCTCTGCGGGCGTGCCTGCGCGGTTCCGCCGCCGCGGGGGCTGGCGGTCCGGGCCGGCACCCGGTCCTGCCCTGCTGCTGTTGGGCTGCCGGTGGTGACCGGGCAGCGACTGGTCGGACACGATAGCCCGCGCTGTGCGGAGGCCACAGTGGTCCAGCCAGCGATTCTGTCCGGTTCGGCAGATGCGGGGAAGAGTGAGATGCGGCACACTCGCCGTTTCCCCGTATCCAGGTGTACACGCTCCGGAGGACGGGCAAACTCGCCCGCCACCGCCCGATGCCGCGCGCCGGGCGTGTTGCAAGATGAACGCGTGCCCCAAGCCGACGACGCAGCCCGCGAAGCCCTCGCCCACCGCCCGCACCTGGACCCCGCCGCGATGCGGGCCCACTACCGGGCGGAAGGACTCCGGGAGGAGGATCTCGCCCCCGACCCCTACGGGCAGTTCCTGCGCTGGTTCGAGGAGGCGGTGGCCGCCGGGCTCCACGAACCGAACGCGATGGTCGTCTCGACGGCCGACGAGCAGGGGCGGCCCAGCTCGCGCACGGTGCTGCTCAAGCAGTTCGACGAGCGCGGCTTCGTCTTCTACACCAACTACAACTCGCGCAAGGGCCGCGAGATCGACGCCAACCCGTACGTCTCGCTGCTCTTCCCCTGGCACGCCGTCGCCCGCCAGGTGATCGTCGGCGGCCGGGCGGAGCGCACCGGCCGCGACGAGACGGCCGCCTACTTCCGCACCCGCCCGCACGGCTCGCAGCTCGGGGCGTGGGCCAGCGAGCAGTCCTCGAAGGTTGCCTCCCGGGAGGAGCTGGACCGCTCCTACGAACAGCTCGCGGCCCGCTATCCGGAGACGGAGCGGGTCCCCGTCCCGCCGCACTGGGGCGGCTACCGGGTGGTGGCGCGGACAGTGGAGTTCTGGCAGGGCCGCGAGAACCGCCTCCACGACCGCCTGCGCTACGTCCGCCGGGACTCCGGCGGCTCGGGCGGCTCCGGCGGCGAGGCTGCCTGGACGGTCGAGCGCCTCAGTCCCTGACGGATCCGCGGTCCCCGACGGGCCCGCCGGCCTCCGGCGGGCCCCTCCCGTCCGGCGGCTCCGAGGAACCCGGAGGCCCCGAAGACGCAGACGACCCGCGGGCCTTGGCCCCGGTCGCGCCGTGCGGCGCGAGGGGGGTCGGTCGGACGTACCGACGGCCCGCGGGTCGGGTGACTGCTTGGGATTGGCCGGCGGCGCCGGCATCACGCTGTGACGTCGGCCTCCTAGGCCGCAGCCACCTCACGCGTCCGGTTGCAACTCATCTGCCGAACCACCTCCCTTCTCGTGTACCTCAAACGTTAGGCGGCGGTACGGGCACGGACAAGCGAATTTCGAGGGCACAACGATTTGCGTGAATCACATGTGTGCTGCGTCACGTTCGAGTTCAATGATCGGGAGTGCAGTTGCGCGCAGCGTCCAGCTGGGGGTGCCAGGTGACGGCTCAGTCCGAGACCCACTTCGAACACGGTGCCGGTGACGGAGGCGACACCCGCGGCGGTTCCGCGGGAGGAGCCGCCCCGCCGCGGTTCGCCGACTCCGAGGACGAGCTGCTGCTCGCCGCCCTCCTGGACGGCATGGACGCCGCCCTGTGCGCCTTCGACGCCGACGGCGTCGTCACCCACTGGAACCGCGAGGCCGAGCGCATCCTGGGCTGGACCAGACAGGAGGCCGTCGGCCGCCGGGGGCTGGCGGGGTGGGCGGTACGCGCCGCCGACGCGGAGGACGTCCAGGGGCGGCTGACGGCCGCGATGGCCGCGCCGGGACGCCGGGTCCACGAGTTCGCGCTGGTGCGCAAGGACGGCGGACGGGTGCTGGTGCGGGTGCAGTGCTCGGGGGTGCGCGGCGCGGACGGCCGGCCGACCGGCGTGTACTGCGCGTTCGGCGAGGTGCGCACGCAGATCGACCTGGAGCGGTCCATCGCCCTGAGCGAGGCCCTGTTCGAGGGCGCCTCGTGGGGGGTGGTCCTGGTGGACGCCGACCTGCGCCCGGCCGTCGCCAACCTCCACGCCGCCCGCGCGCTGCGCGTCGGCCGTACGGCCATGCTCGGGCGGCCGCTGGGCGAGCTGGTGGGGGAGGGCGTGGAGGAACTGGAGAGCGCCCTCCAGCACGTGCTGGCGGAGGGCCCGCCGCCCGCTCCGGCGGAGCTGTGGGTGACGCTGCGCCCGCCGGCCGGCGGGCGGGAGGACGGCCGGGAGGACGGGCCGGCCGGGGACGCGCGGCGCTGCTGGCGCAGCGGTTTCCTGCGGCTGGTCTCGCCGATGGCGGAGGAGACGCCGGTGCCGCTGGGCGTGGCGTGGTTCTTCACGGACGTCACGGACGCCAGGCGGGCCGAGCAGGAGGCGGCGCGGTTCCGCTTCCGGGGCAACCAGATCCACCGGGCGGCGCGGGCCGCGGCCGAGTGCGAGGACCCGATGGAGGCGGCGGCCGTCCACCTGGACTTCGCGCTGGCGGGCTTCGCCGACCACGCGCTGCTGGACCTGGCGGCGGCCGGCTCGCCGGTCCGGCTGGTGCGCACCGCCGAGGCCCCGGCCCCGGGCACGACGACGGGCGTCCCGGTCCCCTACGCGCGCGACCACCCGGCGCTCCAGGCGTACGAGCGCTGCGGCCCGGTCCGCACCAGCGTGGGCGGCGCGGCGGTGCAGGGGTGGGCGCGGGCCCGCAGATGGCCGGAGGGCACGGTGCACGGCCTGTGCGTGGTCCTGCGCAGCCGCGGCCGCACCCTGGGCGTGCTCACCTTCCTGCGGGGGGCGAGCCGGCGCGCCTTCGACCGCTCGGACGCGGTCTACGCGGAGGGCGTCGCCGACCGCGTCGCCGCCGCGGTCGACCTCGCCCGCGCCCTGTCCCGGGACTGAGCCCGCGCCCGGGAGCCGGGGCGCGGGACCGTGACGCGAGGCCGGGACGCGGGCCGGGCCGTCAGCGCAGGTAGAAGATCCGGTCCGCGTGTTCGGCCATCACCCGGGCGTTCCACTCGTGGCCCCCGTCCACGTTCCCCGAGCGCAGCAGGGGCGGGGTGACGCCGCGGGCGGCCAGCGCGCCCACGGCCGAGGCGACGACGGCCTGCATGATCGCGCCGGTCACCACCGTCGAGGCGGGGGCGAAGGGGGCGCCGGCGCCGTCCGCCGTCAGCTCCGCGTCGCCCACCGCGATCTTGCTGTCGACGACGACGTCGCAGTGGTCCTTCAGGAAGGTGCCCGACGGGTTGCGCGGCGAGGTGGCCGACGCGTACACCACCGAGGTCACGCCGATCACCTTCAGGCCGAGCTCCCGGGCGCGGGAGGCCATCTCCACCGGCAGCGCGTTGCGGCCCGACAGGGAGATCACCACCAGTACGTCGCCGGCCCGCGCGGGAGAGGTCTCCAGCACGGCCGCGGCCAGCCCCTCCACCCGTTCCAGCGCGCTGCCCAGCGTCGCGGGCACCACGTCGACGCCGACCGCGCCGGGCACGGGCAGGAGGTTGAGCACGGCGAGGCCCCCCGCCCGGTAGACCACGTCCTGGGCCGGCAGGGAGGAGTGGCCCGCGCCGAAGGCGAAGACGCGGCCGCCGCCGGTGAAGGCGTCGGCGATCAGCGTCCCGGCGGCCGAGATGCTGCCGGCCTCCTCCTTCCGGACCCGCTCCAGCAGGCCGATGGCCGCGTCGATGAACCGCTCGGCCGGGCTGCTCCCGTCCGCCGTCCCGTCCGTCGTCCCGCCTGCCGCCTCGTCCGCCGTCCCGCCCGCCGTCCCGCCCATCGCCCCGGCCTCCCGTCGTGTGCCGCCGTCGTACGGCCCCGGCGCGTCCGGCCGCATGCTCCGGTGAACGCTCCGGCGCGCGCCCCGGGACATCCCGTGACGCCGCGATCACGGTGAGGTCTGGACCAGTGCGCTGTCAATACGCCGCGCTTCGGTACGGCGTACGGAGGGCCGCGCTTCGGTACGGCGTACGGACGGCTCCCGGCGGACCGGGAACGGTTGTCGGCTCCATGCGTCAGAATTGGTTTCCAGGGCCACCGCACGAGCTGACGAGGGGCACGATGTCCGGACTCATCGACACCACGGAGATGTATCTCCGTACCATCCTGGAGCTGGAGGAGGAGGGCGTGGTCCCCATGCGTGCCCGTATCGCCGAGCGGCTCGACCAGAGCGGCCCGACGGTGAGCCAGACGGTGGCCCGCATGGAGCGTGACGGCCTGGTCCGGGTCGCCGGCGACCGGCACCTGGAGCTGACCGAGGAGGGGCGGCGGCTGGCCACGCGCGTGATGCGCAAGCACCGGCTGGCCGAGTGCCTCCTGGTCGACGTGATCGGCCTGGAGTGGGAGCAGGTGCACGCCGAGGCGTGCCGCTGGGAGCACGTGATGAGCGAGGCGGTGGAACGCCGCGTGCTGGAGCTGCTGCGGCACCCCACCGAGTCCCCCTACGGCAACCCGATCCCGGGCCTGGAGGAGCTGGGCGAGCCGTCGGAGGCCGGGCCGTTCCTGAGCGACGACATGGTGAGCCTGTCGGAGCTGGACGCGGGCTCGGACGGCAAGACGGTCGTGGTGCGCCGGATCGGCGAGCCGATCCAGACGGACGCCCAGCTGATGTACACGTTGCGACGGGCCGGCGTCCAGCCGGGCGCCGTGGTCAGCGTGACGCCGGGTGCGGGCGGCGGCGTGCAGGTCGGCAGCGGCGGCGAGGCGGCGGAGCTGACCGCCGACGTCGCCACGCACGTGTTCGTCGCCAGGCGCTGAGGGCGGGCCGGAGGGCCGGGCCGTGGGGAGGGCGCCCGGCGACCGGCCCTCCGGCGGTCCGGGGTTGCGCGGAGCGCGGATGGCGGGGACCGTGTCGTGGCACGCTTTCGGTGAGGCGTACGGGAAGACGGAAGGGGAGCCGTCATGGGGCTGTCGTACCACCGGGGCCCCGGCGCCGTCGTCGGCCGCCGGGGCCCCGCCTCCCCGTGTCCCCCCGTTCCGCCGCCCCCCTGTGCGACCCTGAGCCCCGAACTCCCAGGGTCGCTCCCCGCGGGCCCCTGTCCCCGAGCGGCCCGCCTCCCGGTAGCTGTCTCCCCTCGGCCCGGCCGAACGACACTCGCTGAGTGTCACTCAAAAGAGGGGTGTTGCACGTCAGATGGGCTTGTTCGAATAAAAGTTCGATAGCGTGAGGCCGGCAGACGACGAGGCAGGCGCATGACGCGGACGGGAGGGATGGGGGTGCCGGGACGCATGGTTCGACGCATCAACGTCAGGGGAGCGGGCGGTCTGCGGCTCGCGGCCTGGGAGTTCGCCGACCCGCCCAAGGGCACGCTGCCGGGGGGCGACGGGCAGGCTCCGGGCGTGCTGCTGCTGCACGGCCTGATGGGCCGCGGCTCGCACTGGGCGTCCACCGCCCGCTGGCTCTCCGGGCGTTACCGCGCCGTCTGCCTGGACCAGCGCGGACACGGTCGCAGCGACAAGCCGACCGACGGCCCGTTCGGCCGCGAGGCGTACGTCGCCGACGCCGAGGCGGTCATCGAGCAGCTCGGCCTGGCGCCCGTGGCGCTCGTCGGGCACGGGATGGGCGCGCTGACGGCCTGGCAGCTCGCGGCCAAGCGCCCCGACCTGGTGCGCGCCGTGGTGATCTGCGACATGCGCGCCTCGGCGCTGGGCAAGCGCTCCCAGCGCGACTGGGAGCAGTGGCTCGCGACCTGGCCGGTGCCCTTCGCCACGCTCGCGGACGTCCGGAGGTGGTTCGGCGAAGAGGATCCGCGCCTGGAGCGCCCGAGCCCCTCGCGCGGCGAGTTCTTCACCGAGGTGATGGCCGAGCGGATGGACGGCTGGCGTCCGGTGTTCTCGCGCCGCCAGATGCTGATGATCCGCCAGGAATGGGTGCACGAGGCGCACTGGGAGGAGCTGGCCCTGGTGCGCTGCCCGGCCCTGGTGGTCCGCGGCATCGACGGGGAACTCGGACGCGCAGAGGCCCAGGAGATGGTCCGGGTGCTGCCCCAGGGCGTCTACGCCGAGGTCGCCGACGCGGGCCACCTCGTCCACTACGACCAGCCGGAGCAGTGGCGGCAGGCCGTCGAACCCTTCCTCCAGGGCGCGCTCCCGGCCTGAGCGGCGCCGGCCGGGCGGACCGGCGCCGGGGCCGAGGCGCGCCGGGTGCCGGGTGCCGGGCGGGCGGCCGTGAACCGGCCGCCGGATGCGTTCCTCCCGCCGCTCCCGGGCCCCGTTCCCGTGCCCGCCGCGGACCGCCGGGCACGGGAACGGGGCGAAACCGGTCAGCGCGCGCGTGCGGCGGCGGCGTCGCGGCCGCAGGCGTAGGCCAGCGGCCGGACGATCTCCTCGATGTCGGGGAGCCGGTGCCCGGCGCCCTCCGGCTGCCGTACCCACAGCACCGCGCCGCGGGCGCCCACCCGGGTCGGCGGGGCCGCCACCCAGTCGCCGTCGCCCCGTGCGGTCATGTCGACACCGCTCGGCGACCAGCCCAGTCCCCGCACCAGGTCCGGCAGTCCGGCCGCGCCGCCGGGCAGGACGAAGAAGAGCATCCGCCCGTCCGGAGTGACGGTGACCGGGCCGGCCGCCAGGCCCATGCGCTCCATCCGGGCCAGGGCCAGGCAGCCCGTGGTCTCCGACACCTCGATCGCGTCGAAGGCCCGCCCGGTCGGCAGCAGCACCGACGCGTGGGGCCGGTCGGCCCACATGCGGCGCACGGCCGTGGCGCCGCCGGTGGCCTGCGCCGCCCAGTCGGGGCGCATGGGGTGCGCGCCGGGCGCCCCGCAGTCCGCCGCGCCGCACGAGCAGCGCGGTATGCCCCCCGCGGTCTCGAGCCATGCGCCGGGGAACACGTCCCACAGCTGTTCCCTCGTGTAGCGCACCGCGTGTTCGACCATCGGACTCTGCGGGCCCGGGCCGGGCGGCGCGCCGCCGTGCCGTCCGGTGACGTCGGGACCGGTCGCGACCGCGGTTGTCGCTGTTGTGATGCTCATGAGCTCCTCCACGATGATCACAACTTCCTCTGTGACGAAGGGTTACGGCTTGGGGATCGATTCATCTGAGGCATCGTTCCGGCACACGGGGCGCACAGGTGCACGGGCGGGGGCGCGTGCATGAACGGACGGCCTTGGGTGGGTAGTTCCCTGTGCGGCGCGACGCCGGAAATCTTGGCATATGCGCCCGGCGGTGCGGTCGAAGCGCCCGGAGCACCCGGGGCGCCCGGACCGGGCAGAGCAGGCAGAGCAGGCAGAGCAGTCACAGGAGCACTCGCAAGAGCAGCCACAGCAGACGGCGCGGTCGGGAAGGGCGGCGCGGTCAGGACAGGCAGCACGCAGAGGGAGGGACCGTATGGCCGCGAGGCCGCTGGTCGCACGGCAGCCGAACGAACGGCTGCAGGCGCTCATCCAGGAGGCAGGCTGTTCCAACGCCGGGCTGGCCCGCCGCGTCAACATGTGCGGGGCGGAGCAGGGGCTCGACCTGCGCTACGACAAGACCTCCGTCGCCCGCTGGCTGCGCGGCCAGCAGCCGCGCGGCCGGGCGCCGTCGGTCATCGCCGAGGCGCTGGGGCGCAAGCTCGGCCGGACGGTGACGGTCGAGGAGATCGGCATGGCGGGCGGCCGGAACATGGCAGCCGGGGTCGGCCTCCGGTTCGCGCCCACCGTCTCCGGCGCCGTCGAGCAGGCGAGCGAGCTGTGGCGCAGCGACGTGGGGCGCCGCGATCTGCTCGCCGCGCGGTCGGGGGCGTTCTCCGCACTGGTCGAGCCCAGCCGCGACTGGCTCATCTCCGCCCCGGACCCCGAGGTGGAGCGCCGTACCGGCCCGAGGGTGGGGGCATCGGACGTCGCGGCCGTGCGGGACACCACCGCGGCCCTGTCGGAGCTGGACCACCGCTACGGCAGCGGCCATGTGCGGCCGGTGGTCGTCCACTACCTCAACAGCGTGGTCTCCGGGCTGCTGACGGGCTCCTACACGGAGGCGGTGGGACGCGAGCTGTTCGCCGCGGTCGCCCGGCTGACCGAACTCGCCGGCTACATGGCCGTGGACACCGGGCAGCCCGGCCTGGCCCAGCGGTACTACATCCAGGCGCTGCGGCTGGCCCAGGCCGCGGACGACCGCGCGTACGGCGGCTATGTGCTCGCCGCGGGCATGAGCCACCTCGCGGCCTCGCTGGGCACCCCCCGGGAGATAGCCCAGCTCGCGAGAGCCGCCCAGGAGGGCACGAGAGGCCGGGTGACCCCGCGGGCACAGGCGATGTTCCACGCGGCGGAGGCGCGAGGGCACGCGCTGATGGGCGACGCCCGCACCTGCCAGCTCGCCGCGGGGCGGGCGCTGGCGGCGTTCGACCGGGCGGAGTCGGCGACGGACGCGGGCGACGACCCGGAGTGGATCGGCCACTTCGACGCCGCCTACCTGGCCGACGAACTCGCCCACTGCCACCGGGACCTGAACCAGCCCACCCCCGCCCAGCGCCGCGCCGAGGAGGCCCTGGCGGGCCATCCGGAACGGCGTGCGCGGCGTCGGGCGATCGACCTGCTGCTGCTCGCCACCGCGCGGCTCCAGCAGCGTGAGCTGGAACACGCCTGCCATGCGGGAGCGCAGGCGGTGGAGCTGCTGAACGGCCTGCGTTCGCAGAGGGGTTCGGAGTACCTGGAGGACTTCCGGGCACGGCTGGAGCCCCACCGGGAGGAGCCCGTGGTCAGGGAGTTCGCGCAGCGGCTGGAGCCGGCGGCGTGAGGGGAGCGGGGAAGAGGGCGGCACAGGGCGGCGGGGAAGGCGGGGGAAGCGAGGAAGGCGAACGGTGAGGTTTCGCCCCGGCCGGTGGTGGGGAGAATGTGCAGCCCTTCCGGGGGCGTGGTCGACCGTGTGAATGACCGGGTAGCGTGAGCCGACGAATTCGCAGTCGTGTTTTGGTAGTCAGGCGAACGAGGAGTCCCGGTGACGACGCACAGCCGACAGGGCGACGAGGCGCGTGAGGGTGTTGTCCTGCCGTCGAACGGTGACCGGTGGACTCCCGGTCACGGCGACTCCCAGGTGAGCCCGCCGGCGGGGCAGCCCTGGGGGCAGCCGTGGGGACCTGCCGCCCCGTCCGGGCAGCAGGGGCAGCCGGCCCCGCCCCCGGGCGGGCCGGCTCCCCGGCCGCAGCCGCCGCAGTACCGGCCGCCGAGCCCTCCGCCGCAGCCCCCGGCGGCCGGTGCCGTGCCCGGGGCCGCCGACGAGACGCAGCTCCTGCCCCCGATGACCCCGTCCGGCCCGGCGCCCCACGCCCCCCAGGCCCCCCACGCCCCCCACACCCCTCAGACGGCGCCGGGGGCCCCGGGCTCGCCGGGTGCCCAGGGCGGCCGGGGCGGCCAGGAGAGCCTGGACGACGCCACCCGGGTCCTGCGGCCGGTCACCGGCCGCACGCCCCCGGAGCGCGACACCGAGAGCACCACGATGCTGCGCAGGCCGCTGCCGCCCGAAGGCGTGCCCGCCGCCTCGCGCCCGGTGCCTCCGCCGCCCGCCGGAGCCCCGTACGGGATACGCCCCGGCGCTCCCGGCGACCGCACCACCCCGCCCTCGGACTTCGACGGCCTGTTCCGGGGCGGCGCACAGCCGGGCGCACAGCCTGGTGTCCAGCCGGGCGCCCAGCCCGCGGACGCCACCCAGCAGCTTCCGCCCATCGACCCGGGAGCCGCACAGCCCTCCTACGGTGGCGGCCACGGCGGTTACGGCGGCGGCCACGGCGGCTACGGCGGCCCCGGTGGCCACGGGGACGGCGGCCGGGCCGCCGGCGGGCGGCGCGGTCTGCCGCGTGCCGCCGTAGCCGGGCTCGTCGTCGCCGGGCTCGTCACCGCCGGGCTGGCCGCGGGCGCGGCGCTGAGCGGCGGGGACAAGCCGGTGGAGCAGCCGCGGGCGGAGGTGCCGGCCCCCGCCGAGCCCGAGCAGTCGCCGTCCCCCTCGGCCGATCCGGCGGAGGCCCAGGCCAAGGAACTGGACAAGCTGCTCGCGGACAGCAACGACAGCCGCAACGCGGTCATCCGGTCGGTGGAGAACATCAAGAAGTGCGAGAACCTGGGCAAGGCCGCCGCCGATCTGCGCGACGCCGCCCGGCAGCGCAACGACCTGGTCACCAGGCTGGACGAGATCGAGATCGACGAACTGCCCAGGCATCAGGAGCTGGCCGACGCGCTCACCGATGCGTGGAAGGCGTCGGCCGCCGCGGACAACCACTACGCCGCGTGGGCCGACCAGGTCGCGGGGAAGAAGGGCTGCCGGAAGGGCGAGGCCCGGATCACCGACCGGACCGCCCAGGGCAACAAGGCCAGCGGCGACGCCACGGCGGCCAAGAAGAGGGCGGCCGGACTGTGGAATCCGACCGCCCGCCGGTACGGCCTGCCCGAGAGGCAGTTCAGCCAGCTCTGACCGCGTGCCCGGTCCGGAGCCGTGCCGCGCGCGTGGCCTCAGCCGCCGCCCGGCACGGTCTCCAGGGTGTCGCGCACGTCGACGAAGCCCTTGCGGGCCGGGGCCAGCGTGCCCTTCCTGATCTGCTGGAAGGTCACCATCGCGTTGACCAGCCGCGGATGGTCGCGCACGGCCAGCATGTCGTCGTAGCGCCAGCTCAGCTGCGGCGTCAGGTCTCCGGTGTCCACCGGGGGCATGGTCTCCAGGGCGCGCCGGACGGTCCTGGCGGTGACGGGCCCCTCGGTGTGCTCCAGCGCCGCCCGCAGTACGGTGTACGCGATCCAGGTGGTCTGGACGCCGGGGTCGGCGGCGTCGATCCGGTTGTCGCCGAAGGCGTGCTCGCGGATGACGCTCTTCATCTGTGCCCAGCGCGGGTCGGAGGAGACCGGGTACCAGCCGGTGGCGTACGCGCCCTCCCACTGGCTGTCCGGGCCGCCCGTCCGGTCCACGAGCGACTGCTGCACGCTGCCGAGCACCGAGGCGATCCGCACTCCGGGGCCGTCCTCGCGCAGCCGCCGGAAGGAGTCGAAGAAGGTGTCGGTACGGCCGCCGAGCACGGCGGTGACGCAGGCCCCCTCCGCCCCGCCCCCCGCAGCACCGTCCGCACCGCCACCCGTCCCGCCGGCGGCCCGGGCCCCGCCGCCGTCCTCCCCCAGGCCCACTCCGGCCAGGGCGCGCCTGGCGTGCTCGGTGTAGGCGGAGGCGTCCTCCGGGGCGCGGATGTCGGCCGCCGGGCCCCGGTCGCCGGCGGTGGCCAGGCCGGCGTTGAGCAGCCGGGGGAGCTGGTCGCCCGAGACGGTGTCGGGGCGTACGAGCGATACCCGCTCGCAGTGGTCGGCGAGCTGGTGGCCGTTCCCGGCGAGCAGGGTGGCCTGGCCCCCGTTGACCGGGTACGACAGCGGGCTGGTGAACTCCTCGTCCGTCACGCCGTAACCGCCGAGGTAGGGGATGCCGGCCGACTCCAGGGCCGTCATGAACGTACGGCCGTGCTGGCTGTACGAGCCGACGACCGCGGCGACCTCCTCGGTGCGGGCGCGGTCGGCGCACCGCGCGGCGCCCACCGAGTCGTTGTGATCGTTGCAGGTGAGAACACGGAGTGTCCGCCCGTTGATGCCCCCGGTGGCGTTCACCCAGCGTGCATATGCCTGTGCCATAGCCGGCATACCGGGCATGTTGGTGGCCTCGGTCCCCTCCGGGGCCCAAGTCATCACGGTCACAGTGCCCTCGTCGGCCCTCGCGTCACCGGGCAGCATGCCGCAGCCGGTGAGCAGTGAAGTGCAGATCCCCGTGGTGGCGGCGAGGGTGGCCATGGTCCTAGCGGAACGTTTGCTACGCCATGCGGTCATGACCCCGAACGATTCCGCCGCGGCTGTAACGGACGAGTGATGAACAGCCAACGCGGAGCAACGACGGGGTGAACAGGCGGGGGGTGCGCGGATCCGTCCGGTGCGGAACGTACGATCGACGACCGTGCAGGCACAACAGGGTGAGCCACAGCAGGGTGAGCAGAGCGGGCAGGGCCGGCAGGGTCAGGAGAGGTCTTCCCGCCGCGGCGGTCGTTCGAGCACCATGGACGGCATGCCGCCCAAAGACATGCCCTGGTGGCGCTGGCGCAGCAATGTGCGCTCGGCGCTGCACATGCTCTCCGACCCCGTCTTCCAGCGGGAGTGCTGGCTGACGGGCCTGCCCGGGTACGGCGACGTCACGGACGCCGTCTACCGCCTGGTCGAGGACACCTGGCTGGACAACTGGTCCGCGGACAAGTACATCGGCACGATCTTCCGCGACGCACAGGAGGCCGCGCTCGTCGACGTCGCGGTGCTGCGCGTTCTGCGGATCATGCACCAGGTCGGGGCGGACGCCCCGGTGGCCGCCTATCTGGAGCACCCGGGCTGGCCGGAGGCCGTCCACGCGGCGCGCGACGCCCACGTCCTGCTCTCCGCCAACGACGGCGAGGACCCGGACCGTCCGCCCCACTCGCTGGACGTGCTGGCGGCCATGCTGCGGACCGCCTGACCCCCGGCCCCCGCCCCGGCGCCGTCCCGTCGCCCTGCCGCGCCGCCGCCCCGTCCGCCCGTCCGTCCCGGCCCCGTTCCCGCAGGCGGGGACCGGTCACGGCGCCCGGCCCGGATGTGCCACGCTTGTGCACATGAGCCAGCCGCAGCCCACCGCAGTGCCCGAGAAGCCCGAGCAGTACGTCCTGACGTTGTCGTGCCCGGACAAACAGGGCATCGTGCACGCCGTCTCCAGCTACCTCTTCATGACCGGCTGCAACATCGAGGACAGCCGGCAGTTCGGGGACCACGACACCGGGCTGTTCTTCATGCGGGTGCACTTCAGCGCGGAGGCCCCGGTGACCGTGGAGAAGCTGCGGGCGAGCTTCGCTGCGGTGGGCGACTCCTTCCAGATGGACTGGCAGATCCACCGCGCCGACGAGCGGATGCGCGTCGTCCTCATGGTCAGCAGGTTCGGGCACTGCCTGAACGACCTGCTGTTCCGCACGCGCATCGGCGCGCTGCCGATCGAGATCGTGGCCGTGGTCTCCAACCACACCGACTTCGAGGAGCTGGTCTCCTCCTACGGCATCCCCTTCCACCACATCCCGGTCACCAGGGAGACCAAGCCGCAGGCGGAGGCGCGGCTGCTGGAGATCGTCCGCGAGGAGGGCGTGGAGCTGGTGGTGCTGGCCCGCTACATGCAGGTGATCTCGGACGAGCTGTGCAAGGAGCTGTCGGGACGGATCATCAACATCCACCACTCCTTCCTGCCGAGCTTCAAGGGCGCCAAGCCCTACCACCAGGCCCACGCGCGCGGTGTGAAGCTGATCGGCGCCACGGCGCACTACGTCACCGCCGAGCTGGACGAGGGCCCGATCATCGAGCAGGAGGTGGAGCGCGTCGGCCACGAGCTCACCCCCGAGCAGCTCGTGGCGGTCGGCCGGGACGTGGAGTGCCAGGCGCTGGCCCGCGCGGTGAAGTGGCACAGCGAGCACCGCGTACTGCTCAACGGCCACCGCACGGTCGTCTTCGACTGACGGTCCCGCCCGCGGCCCCGCCGCGCCCGCGCCGGGGCGGGCCGGCGGACGGGGCAGGGCGGGGTCACATCCGGGAGAGCGAGGCCACGGCCCGCAGGGTGTCGCCGACCGCCTCGTCGTCCCCCTCCCGGCCCGCGGCCGCCTCCCGCGGCGGTACGTGGCCCGCGGCCAGCCGGCAGAACTCCGTGTCCTCCAGCGCGAGACGGGCCACCGTGTGCTCCGGGGAGGCGAGGGCGGCCGGGGAGTCCAGGGGGATGTACCAGTCGCCGCCGCCCCGGCCCCCGATCTCCAGGTGGAGGGTGCGGCCCGGAGCGCCCGCCGCCGTCAGCCGGCGCGGCGGGGCGGCCAGCCCGGCGCGGCGCCGCGCCGCGATGGCCTCCGGAAGCCGCCGGGCGATGAAGTCGACCATACGGGCCAGGTGTTCGGGCGCGGGCGGCTCGTACGGGTAGTCGACCGCCGTGGCGATGTCCTCCGCGTGGATCCAGCACGCGAACGCCCGCCCGGCCAGCGCGTCGCGCAACGGCCGCCGGAACTCGGCGAAGTCCACCGGCAGATCGGCCTCATGGGCGTGCAGGGCCGCGGTGCGCACGATGTTCCGGGTCTGGGTGCGCCACTTGTTCCGCACGAACGGCGGCCCGTGCGCGCGGCACCGCTCGATCGCCGCCTCCGTGCGGTCGCCCACGGTGCGCGGGGCGCCGGGGCCGAGGGGGTCGTCCAGCCCGAGCGCGGTGGCCACCAGGCCGTCCACCGAACCGAGGTGGGCGAGCACCCCGCACAGCGTCAGCGTGCGCTCGCCGGTCGCCCAGTGCAGCCGGACCGGGGTGTTCCACTCCGCCTCGCCCATGTCGCGCAGCAGCGCGTCGAGCCGCGCGGTCTCGGCGTCGTACGGCGCCGCCCACTCCGGCAGGGGCGTGTGGGCCGGGCGTCGGCGCAGACACTCGTCCAGCACCCGCGAGCGCAGCAGCGGGCCCGGGTCCAGGCTCTCCTCGCGGTGCATCAGCCCCACGGCGTCCCGCAGCCGCCGCGCCTCCTCGGCGCAGGACGGGCACCGGGGCAGATGCGCCTCGACGGCGGCGGTCTCCTCGGGCGAGCAGACCGCCAGGGCCCACACGCCCAGCAGGGACTTCAGGGCGAGATGCTCGTCCGGGGAGGTGCGGCCGTCCTCCGCGGCGCCCTCTTCACCGCCCTCCGCGGACGCCGGCCCGGCCGTCCGCCCGGTCACCGGACCGGTGCCCCGGCCCCCGGCGGGACTCACGAGGCCTTCTCCGTTCCGTCCCCCGCGGGCGGACGCGGCGGATGGGGGGCCGGGCGGGCGGCCGTGGAGAGCAACTGCAGCCCCAGCCTCATCCGCCGCCGCGCCTCACCCTCGCTGACGCCCAGTTCGGCGGCGGCCTCGCGGTAGTCCCGGCGCCCCACGTACGCCAGCTCCAGGGCCGTCCGCAGCGAGCCGGGCATGGCGGTGACCATGCGGTCGGCGCGGGCGGCGGCGGACGCGGCGCGGATCCGCTCCTCCAGCCGGGCCCGCGACTCCGGGGCGAGGGAGATCGCGTCCAGGTGCCGCAGCGCCCGCCGCTGGGTGAGCTCGGTCAGCCACAGGCGCAGCGAGCCGCGCTCCGGCTCGTACGCCCCGGGGTCCGCCCAGACCTCGGCGAAGACCTCCGCCACGACGCGGTCCGCGGCCTCCTCGTCGTCCAGGAAGCGGTGGGCGAGGCCGCGCACCACGGAGGCGTGACCGTCGTACAGCTCTGCCAGCGCGGCCTCCTCACCGCGTACCAGCCGCCGCCGCATCTCGTGGTCCCGGTGAGGACTCGTCGTGCCGGGTGTCCCGTCGGGCGTCTCGTTCGGCATCCTCCACCCCCCAGCCTGCTGCTCATCTCGAATGTAATGGCAGAAGCTGACAGGATGCCTCCCTTTACGGCAGTGTGCTCCTCCACACGGTTGCGCATGGTCGCGGACCGGTCACTTCGTGCGCCTTCGTGTTGATCGGGACCGTTCGGTCCTGTCCGGGTCCGGTGGTGTGTTACGCGGGTGTGACCGGAAGTGGGGAGAGGCGGTGACCCGGTTCGGCATAGGGTCGAGGTCTGCAGGTGTCGTGACGATGCCCGGCAGGGGCGGTCGGCGAGGGGGCAAGGCGGGAAGGGAACGTTCCGGTCGGTGTCGGCGGATGAAGGGACTACGGGCACGTGTCGTTGAAGGTGATCGGGGAGGACCGGGGGGAGTGGGCCGTGCTGCGGGTGTCGGGTGAGCTGGATCTCGTCACCTCTCCCTTGGTCCGCCAGCATGTGCACGACGCCGTGGCCGACGGTCGCCGCAGCCTCGTACTGGACCTGTCGCAGGTGCTGTTCTGCGACTCCAGCGGCGTCGGCGTCCTCATAGCGTCGCGCCGGCTGATGCGCTCGTGCGCCGGCCGCCTCCGGCTGATCCTCCCCGCCCAGGGCGCGGTGGACGGATCCCACGTCAACCGGGTCCTCGCCGCGCTCGGCGTCCGCAGGCTCTTCGACTGCTACCCGGACCTCGACGAGGCGACGGACGACGCCGCCAGCCCGCTCAGCGCCTGACCCCTCCCCGCCGCGCCGGTGCGGCGCCCGTCTCCGGGGCCCGCCCGCACGGGGCGCCGCCGGGACGAAGCCCTCGATGGCCTGTTCCGGGGAGACCCGGAGGGCGTCCGGGCCCGGTGGTCCGGCTCCTCGCCGCACGCGGTCGTCCGGCGCCGGGCGCGCAGGTGATGCCCGGGCCCGGCAGGGCGCCGAGGACGGCGATAGCGCCGCCACCGCTTCCACGACCCGAGTCGATCACGAAAAGCGGTCGAGGGAAGGGGAGTTGGCGATTGCGGGCGCATCCGGTCGCATATCGGCGCGTCCGGTGGCGCGCCGCGGCCGACCGCCGCGTGCCGGAGCGCGTTCCGCCCGCCGGGCTCGGATGTTCGACTCCCCGGCCCGGGCGTCGCACAGTATGCGGTGTCACTACTCCTTTGCGCCGGAATATGCCCGAAGCGCTTGTTGCCGCGGCGCCGGTTCCAGCACTCTGTGCGACACCGGGGGAACGGACAGTGGCCTCGCGTCGGCGTGAGGCCGTGCGGACCCGGGCCATGGACGGTGTGAAGGGTGCAGATGCTTCAGGTTCAGCTGGAGGTCGGAAGCGATCCCAGGGAGGTGGGCAGAGCCCGCAGATGGGCCCGGTCGAGACTGGCCGGTTTCGGCATGGAGCCGGACGAGTCCATGGTGGAGACGCTGGTGCTGCTGGTATCGGAACTGGTGACCAACGCCGTCGTCCACACCGGGCGCCCCGCGGTGCTGCGCATGCTCCTCTCCGGGTGCCTCGTGGCGGGGGGAGGGACCGTGCGCATCGAGGTCGCCGACACCAGCAGCAGCCCGCCGCTGCGGCGGCGGGCCGAGGGGGACGCCACCGGCGGACGCGGTCTGGAGCTGGTCGTCGGGCTCGCCGACCGCTGGGGCTGGCTCCACGAGGGCGCGGGCAAGCGCATCTGGTGCGAACTGGACCGCGGCAGCGGCGCGGTGGCCGAGAGCGTGGACGCCCGGGACGCCGGGGACACCGGAAGGGCCGCGGCCCGTACCGCCCCGCGCGGGGCCTACGACGAGCCGCGGGCCCAGCCGGTCCGCACCTGACGCCGCGCCACTGCCGTCCGTGCCTCCGACCGCACCCCGGCCCGCCCCCTGTCTCTCCCGGCGGCCGTCACGGGGTGAACCGCTCGCGCCGGGCCGCCTCCAGAAGCGTCTCACCGGGCTCGATCCCGCCGCCGGGCGGCTCCCAGAGCCGTGAACCGTCGTACGGGTCGCGCCACTTCAGCAGGAGGACGCGGTCGGCGGCGTCCAGGCAGACGACCCGCGCGGCGGGCGGACACGCGACCGGGTCCGGCACAGGGCCTGTCGGCCCGTCCGCCGACCGGCCCGTCACTCGGTCGTCGTGCGCGCGACGGCCCGGGCGATCTTCCGCGCGTCGATGGCCAGTTCGCGCAGCATGCCGCTGATGGGGTTGGTGTAGCCGGTGAAGTACAGGCCCGCGGCGGTGGGCACCGTACGGGGGCCGCGGGCGCGGGGCAGCCCGCGCTCGTCCAGCACGCCGAGGTGGCCCACCAGTTCCTCCAGCCCGCGCCGGTAGCCGGTGGCCGCTATGACGGCGTCCGGGGCGATGGTGCTGCCGTCGGCGAGGGTGACCTCGGGTCCGTCGAAGGACTCCACCGCGGCCACCGGCTCTATCCGGCCCTGGCGCACGGCCTTGACGAAACCCGTGTCCTGCACGGGGATCGCGCCCTGCCGCACCCGGGTGTAAAGGCCGGCCTCGGGGCGCGGCAGGCCGTGGCGCGACAGGTCCGGCAGGGAGACCTTCGCCAGCCCCCGGGCCATTCCGTCCACCATGCGCACCGGCAGCCGCCGTACCGCGATGCCGGTGGCCTGCGCGGGCCAGCCCAGGGTGGAGCGGCGGACGATGTGGGGCGGGGTGCGCACCGCGAGCCGCACCCGGGCCGCGCCGCCCTCGGCCAGGTCCAGGGCTATCTCGGTGCCGGTGTTGCCGGTGCCGACGACCAGCACGTCCCGGCCCTCGTACGGCCGTGCGTCGCGGTAGGAGCGGGCGTGCAGCAGCTCGCCCTTGAACGAGTCGCGTCCGGGCCAGTCGGGCACGCGCGGGGTGTGGTTGTGCCCGGTGGCCACCACGACCACCGGCGCGGCCAGCTCCCGGCCGCCGTTGGCCCGCAGCACCCAGCTGCCGTCGTCGGCCCGGTCGATGCGGCTGACCTCCACGCCCGCGGCGATCTCCAGCCGGTGGTGGAGCGCGTAGTCCTCCAGGTAGCGCACCAGGTCGTCCCGGCGCACCCAGCGCCCGTACGAGCGCGGGATCGGCATGCCGGGCAGCGCGGACCGGCGGCGCGTGGTGTGCAGGCGCAGCCGGTCGTAGTGGCCGCGCCAGGAGGCCCCGACGGAGTCGGCCCTCTCCAGCACGACGGACCGTATGCCGCGCTCCTTCAGCGCGGCGGCGGTGGCCAGCCCGCCGGGACCTCCCCCGATGATGTGCACCGGTCTGCTGTCGTCGGACATGTGCATGCCCATGAGTCTATGCCCCGCTTCCTCCCCCGCGTGCCCGGTCTCCGAACGCCGGGACGACATCGCGGGCCCGGCTTCCCGGGGAGGGGGCGCGGAAACCTAGAAGGGCAGCGACAGCAGCCGCACCGGGCCGGGCGGCCAGTCGGCGCCCTCGCGCAGCGGCGTCCACATGGTGCGCATCGGCATGGTCACCGGGCCGTCGGGCTGCTCGACGCGGACGTGCTCCTCCAACTCCCGCCACCCCAGGGATTCGTAGACCGGCATCCACTCCGGCCAGCAGAACAGCAGGCCGACGTCGGGGCCCATGCCGCGCGCGTGGTCCACCGCCGCGGTGACGACCGCCCGCCCCAGGCCCCGTCCGCGCAGTCCGGGCGCGACGATCACACCGCCCAGGCCCACCGCCTCGGTGCGGGAGCCCGCGATGGCCACCGGCACGGTCACCAGGCCCGCGTGCGCGACCAGGCGGCCCTCCCGCCGGATGCCGAAGTGCTCCTGCTTGGGCCGCCACGCCATGACCAGCCCCTCGATCTCGAAGGGGTCGGGGACGCCCCCGCGGACCTCCTCCCGGTCGGCCCCGGTGAACTCCGGCAGCCGTACCACCGTGTGCCGCTCCCCGTAAGTGCTCGCGCTCGTCGTCGTCACATGACGATCCTGCTCCGGCGGGGCGCCCGCCAATCCGCGCGGTGCGCGAAGCGGTGCGCGAAGCGGTGCGTGAAGGAGACGGGAAAGGGCCGGGGGCCGCCGGGACACGCCGTCCCGGCGGCCCCCGGCGCGATGCGGGGAGGCATCGCCGATCGCACTCCTCACCGGTTCGCCCCCGGCCCGGACCCCGGAGCGTGGGACCTGCGCCCCGGAGTCCGGATACCCGGAGATCGCCGCCTGCCTCCGTGCGCTGTGCGGCACCCGGGGGGACCGCCCGGGTGCCGGGCCGTGATCATCGCCACGGAGCGGCGGCACCCCGCCCGGCGGCCGGGGTTGCGACCGGCCGGCGAGCGGCGTACGCGGACTTTGTACACCGGTGCGCGGACGGCCGGTGACACCTGCGGGACAGCGGCACTAAGGTGCCGCAGCGTGAGGCGCGACGGAGGCGGTGCGTCGGCGGAGGAGCCGCGCCCCGACACCCTGGCGGCCCATCTGTCCGCGCTCGGCGTGGACGGCGGGGCCGTCGCCCTGTACGTGGCACTGCTTACGGGACGTCCGGTGCCCCAGGCCTCCCCCGAGGCGCGGCGCGCGCTGCTCGCGCTCGGCCTGGCGGCGGAGGTGCCCGTCGGCGAGGGGGCCGGCGGCGAGGGGGCCGGCGGTGAAGGGGCGGGCGGTGATGAGCGCGGCGCACCGGACTTCGCCGACGGGCTGGTGCCCGTGCCGCCCGCGTCCGCACTGGAGTTGCTCTCCCGGCGCGAGATGCTGCGGCTGGAGGAGGCCCGTTCGGCGGTGGCGCGCGCCTACGAGCGCTACCGCCGCCGTACGCCGTCGGCCGTGGGCGGCTCGGTCGCCGAGGAGGTGACCGGCGGCGACATCGACCGCGTGCTGGGCGAGGCGCTGGGCGGGGCGCGGCGGGAGGTGCTGCGGTTCGACTCGCCGCCGTACTTCTGGGACACCGAGCGCGGCACCAAGGAGGAGGTCGGGCAGTTGCGCCGCGGAGTGCGCTACCGGGTGGTGTACACACGGGAGTCGCTCGCCCACCCCGGCTACCTCACCGAGAACGTCCAGCCGTGCGTGGACGCGGGCGAGGAGGCCCGGGTGGTGTCCGGGCTTCCGGTGAAGCTGATGGTGGTGGACGACCGCGTCGGCTTCGTCTCGATGTCCATCGCGGACGTGGACGTCAGCCGCAGCATGCTCGTGGTGCGGCCGAGCGCGTTGCTCGCCGCGCTGCGGGCACTGTTCGAGGCGTACTGGGACCGGGCGCTGCCCATCCACCCCGAGAGCGGGACCGCCGCGCCGGGCGGCGCCAGGCCCGGCCCGGCCGAGCGCCGCATCCTGGCGATGCTGGTGGCGGGGGCGCCCGACAGCCAGATCATCCGCGAACTGGGCGTCAGCCGCCGCACGTTCTTCCGCCGCATGGAGCTGCTGATGGCGCAGGCCGGTGCGGGCAGCCGCTTCCAGCTCGCCCTCCAGGCGCAGCGGCGGGGCTGGTTGTGAGGCCCGGCCGTGCGATGTCCCGCGACGCCCGGACGCCACCGGCCGCGTGCCACCGGCCTGGCACATAAGTGCACCCGGGCACCGCTGTGCCATGGCACCCCGGTGCCCCGCGGGTGACATGCCATCGGCTAAAACCGTGAGCACTCTCCAATGCACACGCACCCCCCAGCGAAGAGAGAACACACGTTGAAGAAGGCCAGAAGACCCCGAATAGCCGTCGGCGCCGCCCTGGCGGCGCTCGTCCTGGCGGGCACCACCGCCGAGGCGGCGTCGGCCGCCCCCGGCCCGGAGCCCGCTCCCCTGGGAGAGGTCCGGGGCGCGGACGCGCCCGGCGCGCTGGACGGCGAGTACATCGTGGTGCTGAAGGACTCCGGCGACCGGGCCCGCGGGCTGAGGACGGCGGGGGGCGTACGCGACCGTGCCGAGGAGCTGACCGGCGCCTTCGGCGGCGAGGCGGAGCGCACCTACTCCTCGGCCCTCAAGGGCTTCTCGCTGAAGGCCACCGAGAAGCAGGCGCGGCGCCTGGCCGCCGACCCCTCGGTGGCGTACGTCGAGGCCAACCGCGTCGAGCGCGGCGACGCCCTGCCGCAGGCGCCGGAGGCGGCCGCCGTCCGGAGCGCGGCACGGGGCGTGACCCAGGGCGTACAGCCGCACCCGGGCTGGGGCCTGGACCGCATCGACCAGCGCGACCTGCCGCTGGACGCGAGCTACGGCTACGGCACCACGGCGTCGAACGTCACCGCCTACGTCGTGGACTCCGGTGTCAACATCGCCCACGAGGACTTCGGCGGGCGCGCCTCCTACGGCTACAACTTCGTGGACGGCAACCGGACGGCCTCCGACTGCCACGGGCACGGCACGCACGTGGCGGGGATCGTGGGCGGTGCGGCGTACGGCGTCGCCAAGGGCGTGAAGCTGGTCGCCGTGAAGGTGCTCGACTGCCAGAACTCGGGCACCACCGAGGGTGTGCTGGCGGGTTACGACTGGGTCGTGAGGAACGCCGTCGGGCCCGCGGTCGCCAACGTGAGCATCGGCGGCGCCGCGAGCGACGCCAAGGACGCGGCGGTGCGGAGGATGGTCCAGGCGGGGATCACCGTCGTGGTCTCGGCGGGCAACAAGGCCACCGACGCGTGCACCCAGTCGCCCGCCCGCGAGCCGTCCGTGATCACGGTGGCCGCGACGGCGCGGGACGACTCCAGGCCGAGCTGGTCCAACCACGGCGGCTGCGTGGACGTCTTCGCGCCCGGCGCCTCCGTCCCGTCGGCCGGGATCGACTCGAAGACGGCGGTGCGGACGATGAGCGGTACGTCGATGTCCGCGCCGCATGTGACGGGCGCCGCGGCGCTACACCTCTCGGGGAACCCGGGCGCCACGCCCGCGGCGGTGACCCGGGCGCTGCTGGACGCGTCGAGCGCCGGCCGGGTGGCGGATCCGGGGCAGGGCTCGCCGAACCGGCTCCTCTACAGCCGCTTCTGACGCCTCCGGGCGCCTCATGGCGGGCTCCCCGGGCGGCCGGTGACAGGGGCCGGCCGCCCGGGAGGCCGGGCACGGACAGGAACGGGAACGGGACGGAACGGGATCGGGAGCCGGGAGAAGACGGGGAGCCGGGCCGGCGGCCCGGACGCCTACCGGCTGGGCTTGCGGCCCGTGACGCCGAGGTAGAGCAGATAGGCGAGGCTCGGCTTCAGGTCGGACTTCTTGGCGCCCCAGTTCTGCGCGGCCTTCTGCTGGCCGGCCACCGAGGCGAGCATCGACACCAGGGAGCCCGCGACGGCCGCCGGGCTGATGTCGGGGTCCGCCTTGCCCTTGGACTGGAGCTTTCCGATGGAGTCGGCCAGCGGTCCGGTGATCCCGTTGAGGACCTTCGTGCGGATCTTGGAGAAACGTTTGTCCCCCTCCGCCGCGCCCAGGTCCACCACCCGCAGGATCGCGTCGTTCTCCCGCCAGAAGGAGAGGAGGCCGTCCACCAGCTCCTCCGCCGTCTGCCATCCGGCCTTGCCCGTCCACTGGCGGTCGGTGGCCAGCTCGCTCAGCGAGGAGCTCTCCTTCGACATCTCCTCGGCCAGCTCCAGGACGGCGCCCTCCACGTCCGGGAAGTACTGGTAGAAGGTCGCGGGAGAGGTGCCCGCGCGCCGGGCGACGTCGATCACCCGGACGTCGCGGTAGGGCGACGAGCTGAGCATCTCGTCGAGGCAGGTGAGCAGCTTCTGCCGCGTCGCCTGGCCACGGCGCCCGGCCACCCGACCGTCAACAGTTCGTACTTGTCCTGTCATGTCGTCAGCTTACCGAGGGATGATCGGCCCGCGATTCGACCGGCCCCAAATGGGGTGATCCCCTGCACGAGGGGTAATCCGCGGATAGCGTTCGCTTATCGGGACGCAACCGCACGGAAGGAGCCGGAGATGGTCGCTGCCGGAGGCGCCTTCGCCGAGGGCACACCCTGCTGGACCGACGCGATGCTCCCCGACCTGGAGGCGGGCAAGCGCTTCTACGGCGAGCTGTTCGGCTGGACCTTCGGCGACCCGGCCCCGCCCGGACAGGGGTCCCGCACGGTCGCGCTGCTCGGCGGCCGGCGGGCCGTGGCGCTGGTCCGCAAGCCGGACGGGCGGCTGCCGACGGTGTGGACGGTCTACTTCGCCGCCCCCGACGCCGCGGCGACCGCCGGACGCATCAGGGCCGCGGGCGGGCAGCTCGTCACCGAGCCCGAGGCGGTCGGCCGGGACGGGGTGGCGGCCACCGCCGTCGATCCGGGCGGCGCGGTCTTCGGCCTGTGGCAGCCGGGGGAGCTGGCGGGCTTCGAGGCGGTGCGCGAACCCGGCTCGTACGTGTGGACGGAAGTGTGCACCCGGGAGAGGGAGCCGGTGGACGCCTTCTACCGGGAGGTCTTCGGCTACTCCATGTACCCGGCCGGTGACGAGAGCGCGGGGGGGGCGGCCGACGTCATGGTCTGGGCCCCGCGGGGGGAGCCCGCCGACGACGAGCACGCCGTCGGCAGCCGTACGATGATCGACGAGACGTACCCGGTGGAGATGCCCGCCCACTTCCTCGTCCACTTCGCGGTCGCCGACTGCGACGCGGCCGTCCGCACGACCGTGCGCCTGGGCGGCCGTACGGTCGACGGCCCGCAGGACACCCCCTTCGGACGCTACGCCGTCCTCGTCGACAACCAGGGCGCGCGCTTCGGGGTCCTGGACACCTCCACCGCCCTCTGAGGCCGGGAGCGGAGGCGGCGGGTCCGGGGCGTCCGGGGACCGCGTCCGGGAAACCGCTTCCCGCGAACCGCGCCCGGGGCGGCGCCCGGGAGGGCCGCAGGGGCCGCAGGGGCCCGGCGGCCGCTGACCGGTCCCGTCCCGGACCTCACCGGCCGGGAATGGGCGACTCACCGCCCCCGGGTTCGCAACCGAGGGCTTCGCCAGGAAGAATCGCTGTCGGACCGCGGGACCGGTACGGCGGTGGAAGGCTGCACGGGGCGGCGATCGTCGACCCCGACGGGGAGGTGGCAGGCAAGTGGTGGAGCAGCTGACGCAGCACGATCCGCGGCGTATCGGCCCGTTCGAGGTGCTCGGACGGCTGGGCGCCGGGGGCATGGGGCTGGTCTACCTCGCCCGTTCGGCCTCCGGGCGCCGGGTGGCGATCAAGACGGTGCGCACCGAGCTGGCCGAGGACCAGCTCTTCCGCGTCCGCTTCACCCGGGAGGTGGAGGCGGCCCGCGCGGTCAGCGGTTTCTACACCGCCGCCGTCGTGGACGCCGATCCGCGCGCCGCGGTGCCGTGGCTGGCCACCGCGTACGTGCCCGCGCCGTCCCTGGAGGAGATAGTCAACGAGTGCGGGCCGCTCCCGGCACAGGCCGTGCGCTGGCTGGCCGCCGGCGTCGCCGAGGCGCTCCAGTCCATCCACGGCGCGGGCCTGGTCCACCGCGACCTGAAGCCCTCCAACGTGCTGGTGGTCGAGGACGGCCCGCGGGTGATCGACTTCGGCATCGCCTCCGGGGTGTCCAACACCCGGCTGACGATGACGAACGTCGCCGTCGGCACGCCCTCGTACATGTCGCCCGAGCAGGCGCGGGACTCGCGCAGCGTCACGGGCGCCAGCGACGTCTTCTCCCTCGGCTCCACCCTGGTCTTCGCCGCCACCGGCCATCCGCCCTTCCACGGGGCGAACCCCGTCGAGACCGTCTTCATGCTGCTGCGCGAGGGCCCGGACCTGGAGGGCCTGCCCGACGAGCTCAGACCGCTCATCGAGTCCTGCATGCGCACCGAGCCCGACCAGCGGCCCACCCCGGCCGACCTCCAGGCGCAGCTCGCCCCGCACCTGTTCTCCTCCGGCGGCGACGACAGCGGCACGGCCTCCGCCTGGCTGCCGGCCGGCGCGGTGGCGCTGATCGAGCGGCACCGGGGCGGGCGGGTGCGACCCGCGCAGCCGGCGTCCCGGCCCAGGCACCGGGCACCGGAGCACGCGCCCGCCCCGGCCCACGCCCCCGCCCGCGCGGCGGCCGGACCCGGCGCCGAGTGGCGGCCCCCGGCCGCCGATCCGCGGGGCGGGGGAACACCCGCCGCTTCCGTGGCCGCGCCCCCGGTGCCGCCGCCTCCGGTCCCACCGCCCCCGCACGTCCCGCCCCCGCACGCCCCGGCGGAGGGCTCCGTACGGCTGCCGGGCGCCCCGCTGCCCATCGGCCCCGGCCCCCGGCGGCCCCGGGCCCGCGTCACCGAGGTGAGCGCCCCGACGTCCTGGGTGCTGCGCGCGCCGGACGGCGGCGGCGCGGGCGGTACCGGCGCCCTCGGCGCCACCGCGGCCCACCCCCCGTCCCAGGCCCCCTCCCACAGCCCCTCCGGCAGTCCCGCGGGCGGCCCCGGCAGCGGTGAGGCCGCCGCGCCGCCGCGCTGGCGGCCGTGGCGCTTCCGGATGTCGAACGACGTGTGGGGCACCCCGGTCGTCGCCGACGGCCTGCTGTACGTCACCTCCTTCGAGGTCCACGCGCTGGACGTGGCGACGGGGCGGCGGCAGTTCAAGACCCGTGAGGTGGCGTGGTCGATGGCCGTCAGCAACGGCCGGGTCCACGCCTCCGACGGCCCGAGCCTGTACGCCCTGAACGCCCGTGACGGCTCCGACGTCTGGCGGCTGGCGGCGGACGGCTGGGTGTACGCGCTGCGCGCCGACCGCGGCACGGTCGTCACCGGCACCCGCGGCGGCGGCGTACAGGCGTGGGATGCGGCGAGCGGCGAGCGGCTGTGGGAGCTGTCCGGCGCGCAGACCGACTTCGAGACCCCCGAGGCCGGTCCGGTGATCCGGGGCGGTTCGGTCTACGTCTGGGGCGACGGGCGGCTGTACGCGCTGGACGCGCGCACCGGCGCCGAGCAGTGGTCGTACCCGGTCGGCGACTCCTCGGCCACCGGCGGCGTCCCGGTGCGGCTGCTGCCCGCCGACGACGGCGCGGTGTACGTCAGCGCCGGCTCGCGCGTCTTCGCCCTGGACGCGGCCACCGGAGCGGAGCGGTGGCGCTTCGACGCGCCCGCCGCGTTCCTGTGCCCGCCGGCCTTCGCGCCGGGCGCGGCGATCGCGGGCGGCGGCGTCTACCTGGCGGACTACCTGGGCACTGTGTACGCGCTGGACGCCGCCAACGGCCACGACCGCTGGCGGATCGCCACCGAGTCCCGCCAGTCGGCCGAGCCGGTGGTGGTGGCCGACGGGCTGGTCCACCTGGGCAGCGGCAGCGCGCTCTACACGCTGGACGCGGTCAGCGGCACCCCCCGCTGGCGCTTCGCGACGGGCGGCGAGATCACCGGCTCCCCGGTGTCGGCGGACGGCCGGGTCCACTTCGGATCGGCGGACCACTGCCTGTACACGCTGGACGCCGTCGGGGGCCGGCTGCGCTGGAAGCTCGCCACGGAGGGCGAGATCACCGGCTCCCCGGTGGTCGCGGGCGGCGTGGTCTTCGCATGCAGCCGGGACCGCTGCGTGTACGCGCTGGACGCGGCCAAGGGGACGGGCCAGGCCCGCGCCTGACCCGCCCGCCCCGTTCCGCCCGTTCACCGGCTCCGCCCGTTCCGGTTTCCCGGCGAACCGTTGTGCGCGGGAACCCCGTTGGCCGTTCCCCGCGTGAACCCTGGTAGAAAGTCCGGCAGTCAACAGCGGGCGCGTACGCGCGCCGTGCGTCCACCGGGGGAGAAACGCGATATGAAGCGCTCCGCGAAGCGCCATCTCAAGCTGATAGCCGCCGTCACCGTCGTGACGCTGGCCCTGTCCGGTTTCAGCCAGGCCCGGAGCGGCGGCGGAAAGGGCGGCGGCGGCCGGGGGAGCAGCAGCAAGAGCGGAGGCGGCGGCTGCGGCAAGGACGGCTCCAGCAGCCGGTCGAGCTACAGCGGCTACCGGAGCACGACGGTCGGCAGCAGCTCCTCCGGATCCTCCGGCTCCTCGTCGTACAGGGACGAGCCGGACGCCGAGATCATCTCGTGCGCCAGGGGCAAGAAGGGGACAGTGATCGAACTCTCCGACGGAGACGCAGGCACCTACACCGTCTACGTGGACCTGGTCGACGACTTCGGGGACACCGTCGACAGCACCTCCAAGCGCGTCAGCGTGGAGGAGGACGAGACGATGCGCATCGAGGTGAAGCCGCTACGCCCGAGCATGGTGGGGACCGCGGACGACTGCAGTGTCCACGTGCTCGGCTGAACCGGTCCGGGGACGGCGAAGGTTCTGGCGGGGCCGGGCGTGTGACCAGCGGCGCCGGACCCTTTCTTCTCTGGGAAGGAAGAGCGAAACTTTGTCAATGAGTCGGGGGAACCGCAACAGCGGTTCCCCCGACTCATTGACTTGGTCTGCAAGCCCCGGCCTGCCTACAAGCCATGTTTTCTCAAGTCAGCCGACGTGGTTGTCGCTCTGCGACTCGGCTGCGGAGCCACCGCATCCCGGCGCGGGCGCGTGGTTCTCACACGGCCCCAGAGTGGAGACGCCCTGCGGTCCAACAGGAGCGTGGTTTTCGGCCATGGCCGGGGTAGCCGCACCACCCATCAGGGCTGCTGCGAGGGCGAAGGCTGCGAGAACCTTCTTCGAGTGAGTCATAAGGGCTCCTCTGTGGATAACGGTGTTCCCGTTCGCGAAACAAACTAGTGCCGAGAGAGCGACTGTTCGATCTTCATGGCTGGAAATCCATCTGACAGCGGCTTGATCCATGCGCCGCACACATTCAGGGACCAGCTTCGGCGATCCCCCCTCTGCATCGCCGCCGCTGGTCCCTGGTGTCCCCCGACTGGTGTGGTCTTACTTCACCCCGTCACCAGACACGTGGTTGTCCTCCGTGCCGGCCGCACCGCCCGAGACGTGGTTGTCCTGAGTGGTCGGGCCGTCGCTGCCGGGGCTCGACACGTGGTTGTCCTGGTTGGGACCGCCAGTGATGGGCTTCTTGGTGGTCTCGCTCATACGGCCGACTCCTAGGTCTGGTGACGAACTGCATCCCGGGGGCCCGTCCGGCGGCTCCCCCGTGGGCCGCCGGACGGACTTCGGGCCGCTCATCCCGGTGGTACAGGGTGTTGGGCCCATCGACCTGCCTGCCCCCCGACGCGACGGGTCGATGGGCATAAGCATGGCGTGCGGCGATAAACGATCGATGAACGTCCGCCTCCGGCGGCAGGCCCTTCGAGTCGCTACGCGGCGACGGCAGGAGCCAGTAACTTCCTGGCCTCGTCGGCTTCGGGGGAACCCAGGGAGTCGAAGATGGCCAGTGCGTCCTGCCAGCAGGCACGTGCGCGGTCCGTCTGGCCCAGGGAGTCCAGCGCACGCCCCAGGGTCATCAGTACCGTCCCACGTCGCCACTCACCGCCGATACCGCGCAGCGCGAGGGCCTGTTCGGCGTGAGCGGCGGCCTGCGCGGGACGGCGTGCCGCCAGGTGCGCCTCGGCCAGCCGCAGATGGGTCACGCCCTCCCACAGCGGTTGGCGGCTTTCGTGGAAGAGCGCGAGAGCCCTGTTGAGCTGGTCTAGGGCCTCGCTGACGCGCCCGGCACTCGTCAACGCCACTCCCAGGGCGTAACGACCGTTGGCCAGACGCATGTTGAGCTTCATGTCGATGTAGATGTCCACGCCCTGCTCGGCGAGCCGGATCGCGCTGTCGATACGGCCGAGGGCCAGATGGATGCGGGAGAGGTTGCACAGGGCGCTGGCCTCGCCGGTGCGGTTGCCGTCGGTCCGGAAAGCCTCGATGGCCTGGTTCAGGTGTGCTTCGCCGTGCTCGTAGCGGCCCTGATAGATGGCGATGATGCCACGGTCGTTGGGGGCGTAGCACCTGGGAACCGGATCGCCGGTGGACTCGGCGAGCACCATGGCGCGGTGCGCGTCTTCGTCGGCCTGGTCGAAGCGGCCCGCCACCGTGTGTACATGAGTGAGCATGATGTGGGCGCGGCCCTCGGCCCAGGTGTCGCCCACGGTCACCGCCGCCCGGCAGACGGCAGTGGCGGCCCGCTCGTAGCGCAGCGAGTGGGTACCGGAGTCGGCCAGGTCCTTGGCCGCGATCAGCAGGTCGGTCGCGCGGCGTAGCGTGTCGCCGCCGACCGACTGCTCCACACAGGACAGCAGGCAGTCGGCCTCGGCGAACAGCCAGTCCAGCGCCGTGGCACGGCTGTCGAAAGCCAGTCCGGTGTACTCGGTGGCGGCCAGGTGTTCCACAGTGCGGTCGCCGGGACGCTCCAGCGCGAACACACCCGCCGCCGTGGCCAGATAGAAGTCCAGCAGCCGGGACCGTGCGGCGGCCCGGTTGGAGGCGGGGTCCTCGTCGCGTTCGGCGCAGGTGCGCGCGTAGAGGCGGACCAGGTCGTGGTAGCGGTAGCGGCCGGGGGCGGCCGATTCCAGCAGGGAGGTGTCGACCAGGGACTCCAGCAGGTCCTCGGTCTCCTCCGGGGTGCGCTCCAGCATGGCGGCCGCGGCCTGCACGGAGATGTCGGGGCCGTCGGCCAGGCCCAGCAGGCGGAAGGCGCGGGCCTGTTCCGCCTCCAGTTGGCCGTAGCCCAGTTCGAAGGTGGCCTTGACCGCCTGGTCGCCGGCCTGGAGCTCGTCCAGCCGGCGGCGTTCGTCGGCGAGCCGGCAGGCCAGGAAGGAGACCGTCCAGGTGCGGCGGGCGGCCAGGCGGGAGGCGGCGATGCGGATGGCCAGGGGCAGGAAGCCGCAGGCCGCGACGACGTCCATGACGGCCTCGCGCTCGGCGCTCACCCGTTCGGCGCCGACGATCCTGGTGAACAGGGTCATGGCCTCCTCGGGGCTCATGACGTCCAGGTCCACCAGGTGGGCGCCGGCCAGGTCCACCATCCGCACCCGGCTGGTGATCAGCGCGGCGCAGCCCTCGGTGCCGGGCAGCAGAGGGCGCACCTGGGCGGCGTCGCGGGCGTTGTCCAGCAGGGTCAGGATGCGGCGGCCGGCCAGCGTCGAGCGGTAGAGCGAGGCCCGTTCCTCCACCCCGTCGGGGATCGCGGAGTCCTGGATGCCCAGGGCCCGCAGGAACGCGCCCAGGACCGCCTCCGGTTCGGCCGGGGCCGGTCCCGCCCCCTGGAGGTCGATGTAGAGCTGTCCGTCGGGGAAGCGGTCGCGGGCGGCGTGGGCGATGTGCACGGCCAGGGTGGTCTTGCCCACTCCGCCGATGCCCGCGACCGCCGACACCGCCATGACCCGGCTCTCGGCGGCGACGAGCTGGTCGCCCAGCTCCGCCACGAAAGCCGTCCGACCGGTGAAGTCCGGCACGGTCGCCGGGAGTTGCGCGGGCCGTACGAAGGTCGCCGTGCCCGGTGGGGCGGCCTCCTCGACGGGCTGCGCCAGTTCCTCGTCGGCCCGCAGGATGCGCTGCTGGAGTTCGGCCAGTTCCGGGCGGGGGTCCACGCCCAGTTCCTCGGCGAGCAGTCGCCGGGTGTCGGCGTAGACGGCCAGGGCCTCGGCCTGGCGGCCGCTGCGGTACAGCGCCAGCATCAGCAGTTCGCGCAGCCGCTCGCGCAGCGGGTGCTCGGCGGTCAGGGCGGTCAGCTCGCTGACCGCCTCGGCGTGGGAGCCGAGCTGGAGGTCGAGGTCGAGGCGGTGCTCCAGCAGGGACAGCCGCCACTCCTCCAGCCGGGTCCGCTGGTTCTCCGCGTACGGCCCGGGGACGTGGGCCAGGGGCTCGCCGTCCCACTGCGCCAGCGCCGCGGCGTACAGCTCGCGCGCCCGGTGGCGGTCTCCTCCGGAGACCGCCTTCTCCGCCTCCAGGGCGTGGGCGGCGGCCGTGTCCGCGTCGATCCCGGTGTCGGGGCCCAGCCGGATCGCGTAGCCGCCGGACTCGCTGATCAGGGCCTCGGCGCCGAGCACCTTGCGCAGCCGGGAGGCGTAGGTGCGCAGCGCGGCCAGGGCGCGCTGCGGCGGCTCCTCGCCCCACAGCGCGTCCACCAGTTCCTGCGCGGTGGCCGTCTGCCCGCGGCGCAGCAGCAGGGCGGCGAGCAGGGCGCGCTGCTGGGGCGAGCCGACGCCGACCGGCTCGCCGTCCCGCCAGGCACGTACCGGTCCGAGCACGGCGAAACGCAGCCGGTGACGACCGTTGTCCGGCTGCTGCAGTCGTTCGCGCCCGGTGTGCCCCTCGCCGTCCATGGTGCCCCCTGCGAAGTGTGACGACCCGCAGCGCACAGTGTGCCTTGTCAAGGGTCGGTACGTCAGCCGTGCCCCTGTCTCTCCTCACAGTCACCGCAAACCCGCGACGGAACCGACAGTTGATGGACCGGCAGATGGCGAGATGTCCGGTGGTGAAGCAACAGGACTGTTTATCAAGGGAGTTGCCGGTAATGCCACTTCGCCTTCTCAGCGCGCCTCCAGCCACAGCGGATTGGTCATCGCAGCCATCGGCCCCGGCAGCCCTCCGCCGCCTCCCTGGGCGGGGTGGCGCACCTCGGCGCGTACGTACGCGGCCAGTGAGGCGGTGGTGTGCCAGAGAACCGTGCCCGAGCCCGAGGCGGGCAGACGCTCCGAGCGCATCTCGCCCTGGTCGGTCAGCAGCCGCACCGTGCCGTCCGGCACCCCCGACACCTCCAGCCGCACCGCCACCGCGGCGTCCGGCGCGACGCGCAGCCGCTCGCCGATCCCGGCGTGCTCGCCGCGCGGGCCCGTGGCGGACAACTCCAGACCGATCCCCGAGGACTCCGCCAGCCAGCTCCGGCCCGCCCGTATGCCCTCCAGCACGGCCGCGCGCGACAGGTCCTCGGCGCGGACGACCGTCTGCGGCAGGCCGACGGCCTGCGGCTCGCGGTGGGCGTCGCTGTTGCCCATCGCCGGTATCCACCGCCGGCGCCCTTCCCCGCCTTCCCGGCGGCAGGACTCCAGCAGCATGTTGTCCCAGGCGGCCAGGGCCGCTTCGTCGTCGGCCGTCCACGGCCCGTTCCAGACCTCCACCGCGTCCGCGCCCGCGTAGCCGAACTTCCACTGGCAGCCCACGAAGGGGCAGTTGGGGTGCGCCGGGACGACCAGCCCGCCCGCCCGGTGGATCCTGCGCACGTACCGCTCGTACGCGTCGTCGCGGGCCCGGTAGCGCCAGTCGACGAAGGTGCCCGGATCGACGCCGAGCGCCAGGTAGTGGCCGTTGCGGGTGGTCACCTCCTCGCCGCACAGGATCAGCAGGTCATCCCCCCACAGACCCTCCCAGGCGCCGTGCCCGGAGGTGGTGTTGTGCTCGGTGGTGGCGATGAAGTCCAGCCCGGCGGCCCGCGCCGCCGCCGCGACCTCGGCCGGGGTGCGCCGCCCGTCGGAGTGCACGGTGTGCAGATGGCAGTCGCCCCGGTACCAGGCGCGCCCCCGCCCCCTCGCGCGCTCCGGCGGATACGCGGGCCTGAGGGGGCGCCCCTGCTCCCCGTACCGCAGGGTGACGGTGACCTCGTACTCCATGCCCTGCGGGGCGACGGTGTACGGCCCCAGGACCACATGCCAGGTGCCCGGCCGCACCGGGCCGGCCAGATATCCCGGTGTCGCCCGCTCGGCGCTGATGGCGAACTCCGTGCGGAAGCCGCCCGACCAGCCCCGGAAGCCGCGCCCGCCCGCGGCCGTGCCGCGCTCGTCGAAGATGCCGATGTCCAGGGCGTTGCCCGGCGTGCCGGAGGGCACGGCCGGCTTGTCGTAGGAGTACGAGACGGCCAGCTCCCGCACCCCGCGCGGCACCTCCACGGGCAGGTGGACGAAGTCCGGTGCGCCGTTGGGCAGGTGGCCGCGGACCGTTCTGCTCTCCTCGCCGCCCCCGCTCCTCTCCGCCCGCTCCTCCGCGTGCGCGAAGCTCACGCCCTGGAGCGTGAGCGCGCTCGCCGCCCCCGCGGCGGCGGACAGCCTCAGTACGTCGCGCCGGTCCATGACGGCCCCCGTCCTGTCGCCTCCGATGTGGTGCCGGTCACTTTTCCATGAGCGGGTGACGGACGGGAGAAGACCTGTGGATAACCCGGCCGACACCGTGTGACGGCGGGCCGCGGCGGCGGGGCCGGCGGCGGGAGGGATGTGTGAGGGACATCCCTTCCCCGCCTCCCGGCCGGTGCCGGGGGCGCTCGTATGCTCGCTTCCATGACTTCGTCGAGCGGGCAGGCAGCACCCACCGCCAACGCCATGCGGCGCGCCCTGCGGCGGGCCCGTGACGGGGTCGCGCTGGACGCGGCCGAGGCCGCCGTGCTGCTCCAGGCGCGCGGGGAGGACCTGGCCGACCTGACGGCGTCCGCCGCCCGGGTACGGGACGCGGGCCTGGAGGCGGCCGGCCGTCCCGGGGTGATCACCTACTCGCGCAAGGTCTTCATCCCGCTCACCCGGCTGTGCCGGGACCGCTGCCACTACTGCACCTTCGTCACCGTGCCGGGGAAGCTGCGCCGCGAGGGGCACGACGCGTACCTCTCCCCGGACGAGGTGCTGGACATCGCCCGCCGGGGAGCGGCGATGGGCTGCAAGGAGGCGCTGTTCACCCTCGGCGACCGGCCCGAGGACCGCTGGCTCGAGGCCCGCCAGTGGCTGGACGCGCACGGCTACGACGACACCCTCGCCTATGTGCGCGCCATGGCGATCCGGGTGCTGGAGGAGACCGGCCTGCTGCCGCACCTCAACCCCGGGGTGCTGACGTGGACGGACTTCCAGCGCCTCAAGCCCGTCGCCCCGTCCATGGGCATGATGCTGGAGACCACATCCACCCGGCTGTGGTCCGAGCCCGGCGGCCCCCACCACGGCTCGCCCGACAAGGAGCCGGCCGTCCGGCTGCGGGTGCTGGAGGACGCGGGGCGCTCGTCCGTCCCCTTCACCACCGGCATCCTCATCGGCATCGGCGAGACGTACGCCGAGCGCGCCGAGTCGCTGTTCGCCGTCCGCCGCGTCCAGCGGGCGTACCAGGGCGTCCAGGAAGTCATCGTGCAGAACTTCCGTGCCAAGCCCGGCACCGCCATGCGCGGCATGCCCGACGCCGAACTGGAGGAACTGGCCGCAGCCGTGGCCGTGGCACGCCACGTCCTCGGTCCCGCCGCCCGCATCCAGGCCCCGCCGAACCTCGTCGACGCCGAGTACGCGCTGCTGATCGGCGCCGGGATCGACGACTGGGGCGGCGTCTCCCCGCTCACCCCCGACCACGTCAACCCCGAACGCCCCTGGCCCCAGATCGACGAACTCGCCGGGCACACCCGCGCAGCCGGCTTCGAACTGCGCGAACGCCTCACCGTCTACCCGGAGTTCGTCCGCCGCGGCGAGCCCTGGCTCGACCCCAGGCTGCTGCCCCACGTGACCGCCCTGGCCGACCCGGACACGGGCCTGGCCCGCGAGGACGCCGTCGTCACCGGCCGCCCCTGGCAGGAGCCCGACGAGGCGTTCACCGCCGTCTCCGCCGGCCGCACCGACCTGCACCGCACCATCGACACCACCGGCCGCACCGCCGACCGCCGCGCGGACTTCGACGAGGTCTACGGCGACTGGGAGGCGCTGCGCGAGAGCGCCGCGCCCGGCATGGCGCCGGAGCGGATCGACGCCGACGTGCGCGCCGCCCTGGCCACCGCCGCCGACGACCCCACCCGCCTCACCGACGACCAGGCCCTCGCGCTGCTCCACGCCGACGGGCCGGCCCTGGACGCGGTGTGCCGCATCGCGGACGACGTGCGCCGCGACACCGTCGGCGACGACGTGACGTACATCGTCACGCGCAACGTCAACTTCACCAACGTCTGCTACACCGGCTGCCGCTTCTGCGCCTTCGCCCAGCGCCGCACCGACGCCGACGCCTACACCCTCTCCCTGGACCAGATCGCCGACCGGGCGGCGCAGGCGTGGGAGGTCGGCGCGGTCGAGGTCTGCATGCAGGGCGGCATCCACCCGGACCTGCCCGGCACCGCGTACTTCGACATCGTGCGGGCGGTCAGGGAGCGCGTACCGGGCATCCACGTGCACGCCTTCTCGCCCATGGAGGTCGTCAACGGCGCCACCCGCACCGGCATGCCGATCCGGGACTGGCTGGCGGCGGCGAAGGAGGCCGGGCTCGGCTCCGTCCCCGGCACGGCCGCGGAGATCCTGGACGACGAGGTGCGCTGGATCCTCACCAAGGGCAAGCTGCCGGCCGCCACCTGGGTCGAGGTGGTCACCACCGCGCACGAGCTGGGCCTGCCGTCGTCCTCGACGATGATGTACGGGCACGTGGACCGGCCCCGGCACTGGCTGGGCCACCTGCGTCTGCTGGCGGAGGTCCAGCAGCGCACCGGCGGCTTCACCGAGTTCGTCACGCTGCCGTTCGTCCACACCAACGCCCCGGTCTACCTGGCCGGGATCGCCCGTCCCGGGCCGACGGTCCGCGACAACCGCGCGGTGACGGCCATGGCCCGCCTGCTGCTGCACCCGCACATCACCAACATCCAGACCAGCTGGGTCAAGCTGGGCGCCGAGGGCGCGGCCGAGATGCTGCGCTCGGGCGCCAACGACCTGGGCGGCACGCTGATGGAGGAGACCATCTCCCGGATGGCCGGCTCCTCCTACGGTTCGTACAAATCCGTCCGGGAGCTGGTTGCCATCGCCGAGGCCGCCGGACGCCCGGCCCGCCCCCGCACCACGACCTACGGCGAGGTCCCCGAGGAGCGCGTACGGGCCGCCGAGGCGTCCGGCGGGCGCCTCCCGGAGCTGCTGCCGGTACTGGAGGACTGAGCCCGCCCGGGGACCGGTCTCCACGGGCCCGGACGGGCGCGGGGCGACTTCCGGCCGTCTTCCCGGGATCTCCGGCCCCCGTCCACCTCCGTGCCGCCTCCGCCTCCCCGGGGTCGATTACAGTGCGGTTCGAAACCGGCGGGCCGGGCGGTGGGGTCGGCACGGAAGGCGCGGGAGCCGGCGGGAACGGGACACGGGAACGGACGCGAGCGGACGAGAGCCGAGGGGCGAACGGGAGGGACGGCACGGTGACCGCGACACCTGGCGGTGGCATCTGGGGCCGCACCGAGCAGCAGGACTTCCGCAGCCGGGTGCGCGGCTGCCTGCTCGGCGGCGCGATCGGCGACGCGCTCGGCGCGGGCGTCGAGTTCGACTCGCTCGACGCCATCCGGGCCGCCCACGGCCCCCAGGGAGTGACGGACTACGTGCCCGCCTACGGGCGGCGCGGCGCCGTCACCGACGACACGCAGATGACCCTGTTCACCGTCGACGGCCTCATCCGCGCCCATGTCCGGCGCGACACCGGGGCCTGGCACCCGCCGACCGACGTGCACGCCGCCTATCTGCGCTGGGCCGCCACCCAGCGCGACTGGGGGCCCGACGAGCGCCGCACCGAGGACGGCTGGCTGGCCCGCCAGGAGTGGCTGTACTCACAGCGCGCGCCCGGCCGCGCCTGTCTGACCGGGCTCGCCGACAGCCGGATGGGCACGCTCGACGCCCCCAAGAACCCCGACTCCAAGGGCTGCGGCACCGTCATGCGATCCGCGCCCTTCGGACTGCTCGTCGGCTGGGAGCCGCAGCTCGTCTTCCAGCTCGCCGCCGAGTGCGCCGCCCAGACCCACGGCCACCCCACCGGGTATCTGGCGGCGGGGGCCTTCGCCGTCATCGTCCACGCCGTCGCCCGGGGCGAGAGCCTGGACGCCGCGGTGCAGCGGTCCCTGGCCCACCTGGCGGCCCACCCCGGCCACGAGGAGACCACGGACGCCCTCAAGCACGCGCTCGGAGCCGTGCGCCAGGGGCTGCCGACCGCGGAGCGCGTGGAGTCGCTGGGGGAGGGCTGGACGGCGGAGGAGGCGCTGGCGATGGGCGTGTACTGCGCGCTGGTGGCCGAGGACGTGCGCCACGGCCTGCTGCTGGCGGTCAACCACGGCGGCGACTCCGACTCCACCGGATCGGTCTGCGGCAACCTGCTGGGCGTGATGCACGGGGAGACCGCCCTGCCGCCGAACTGGGTCGCCGAACTGGAGGGCCGCGCCACCATCCTGGAGCTGGCCGACGACTTCGCCATGGAGATGACCCAGGGGCCCGCCCTCCACAGTCCCGCCACTCCGGCCGGCTCGCCGGGCTGGCTGACCCGCTACCCGCGCACCTGACGGGGCCGGGCCCCGCGTACGGAACCGGGCCCGCTCACGAGGGCTTACGGGGGCTCACGGAGGCTTACGGGGCCCGGAAGCGCCGAACCCCCTCGGCCGGGACGGCGAACCAGTCGAGAGGGCTTCGGCCGCGGTGCCGCTCGGCACCGCGAGACGCCGCGAGTCACCGCGGGACACGGCGCCACCGTGGTCCGGTGCGCGGCGTGCGGTGCGTGGTGTCGCGGCGTGCGGGAGCGGTCAGCGCCGGGCGAGCGCGCCCCGGCCGAGGGCTCCCACGAACGCCGTCCACGAGCCGGGGACGAAGTCCAGCGACGGCCCCTGCGGGACCTTGGAGTCGCGCACGGCGACCGCCTGCGGCTCGGCGGACCGCACCTCCACGCACGCCCCGTTCCCGGCGGAGTGGCTGGACTTGGTCCACCTGTCGGTCATGCCCTGTCGGATTGCCATGTCTTCTCCGTTTTCTCCCAGACGGTGAAAATCGCCGGTTGGGCCCGGCGTGCGGCAGACGGTACCCCTGAACAGGGGCCGCCAATAACGCCGTTCACTCGACCGGATGGCATATTCCAGACAGCTCTTCACATCGACACGCCGCCAGGTGTAGCTTGCTGCGCCGCCGTTCGCCACCGCGTGCCGCTTGCCGCGTGCCGCGTGTGCGCCACCGGCGCCGGTCTCAGCCCCGGGTGTACTCCTTGGCGATGTCCTCGACGAACTCCCGTGTCTGCTCGACGTTGAGGGCCTGCGCCCGCAGGTGCTCGTACATCACGCTGTAGCTGTGCACGTCGCCGGCCTTCTCCAGGTAGAGGTCGCTGGTGACGCCCTCCAGATAGACCACCGTCGAGTCCGCCGCGTCCGGGAACTCCAGGATGGCGTACTGGCCGTTGAGCCCGGGGTGCGCGCCCATGGCGAAGGGCAGCACCTGCACCGTCACATGGGGCAGCCGGGAGAGTTCGAGCAGGTGCTCCAACTGGTCCCGCATGATCTGCCTCCCGCCCACCGTCCGGCGCAGCGCGGCCTCGTCGATCACCGCCCACAGGCGCAGCGGACTCTTCCGGTCGTGGATGCGCTCCTGCCGGCGCAGCCGCACCTTCACGCGCTTCTCCACGTCCTCCGCCGACGCCTCGGGCAGCGCGCCCGCGACGACGGCCTCCGCGTACTGGGGGGTCTGCAGCAGCCCCGGCATGACCTGCGGCTCGTACACGCGCAGGGACGCCGCGTCCGTCTCCAGGCCGATGTACACGCTGTACGGGATGTCGCCGAACGCGTGCCACCAGCCCTGCTGTCTGGACTCCTTGGCCATCTGCATCAGCGAGTCGACTATCCGCGGGTCGTCGACCTCGTAGACCCCGCACAGATCGCGGACGTCGCGCTGGCTGATGCTGCGGCGGCCGTTCTCCAGCCGGCTGATCTTGGACTGGGAGACCAGCAGCCGGTCGGCGACCTCCTCGGCCGTCATGCCCCTCTGCTCACGGAGCCGGCGCAGCTCCTGGCCCAGCCGGCGCCGCCTGACGGTGGGATTGACACTGGATGCCACGGTGCGCACACCTCCGCTTACGCCAATAAGACCGCTCCTGGAGCAGATTGCCACCAACGGCCGTGTTCGCGCTGGAAAACCGCCACACAGGGTGCACGCACGCACGCGCGGGGTGGCGGCCCGTGCTCCGTGGTCGGAGTACGGACCGCCACCCCGCGCTTCGCGGCTGACGGAACGGATTCGGCCGAATCGGGAGATCCGCCGGGTGTCCGCCGGTGGGGGTGCGGCGGGGTCAGTGGGCGCCCGCGCGGGCCATCCCGCCCCGCCGTGCCTGCCCGGTGAGCGGCTGCGGCGCGGCGGCCCGTGCCGCCGTCCGGCCGCCGCCCGGTCCGCCCGGCCCGCCCGCACCCCTGCCGGGGGCGGCGCGCCGGGGCTGCGCGGCCACGCCGTTCTGCACGTCCATCACGGCGTGCGCGACGAGACCGCCCATCGGGTCGTGCCTGATCAGATCCCTCAGCCGGGAGCGGGATGACCGCCCCTCGTTGCCGGGGTAGAGGTGCTTGCCGAGGCCGACCGCGTGGGCCAGCGCGGCGAGTGCGGCGGTCCGCGGGTCCGGCGGTACGCCGGTGCGGATCGCGTTGTCGAGCCGGGCCCTGATCTCCCGGCTCACCGCCGTGTCCGTCGCCTGGTAGCGAGTCGTCGGCAGCACCCCGCACATCTGGCTGGATACGGCATGAACCATGCCGCAGCGCTCCAGGTGTGTGAGATAGGTTTGGCGCAGCCCGAGTCTGGGCCCGCCGATCCAGTGGACCGCGCGGACGGGGCTGCCGCGCCTGCGCAGCAGCTCCAGCGCGGAGTCCAGGGTTGGATCTCCGGTCGGCCGTGGCAGCACCACGGCTATGCGATCCCCGTCAGGGGCTATCCGTCCTGCGAGAGCCAGCTCCACGAGCTGGGCCCCGGCCAGGCCGAGGTCGAGCGACTGCGGCTGCGCCGTGGTACCCGTGGCCGGGTCCAGGGCCAGCAGCAGAAGCTCCTCCGGAATTGTTCTGCGGCTCCTGCCCATCCATGCCTCCCCGCGTGGATGCATGACAGGGTGACCCCTCTCACAGAGGTCTGTCGAGAGTGCCTGGGCGCTTTGTCATGGAACCAGTAGGTATGTCGTTACCGTCTGGCAATTTAGCGGGCCCTCGCGGCCGCGAAACAGGGCCGGAGTGCCGGGCGAGGACCGGCGTTCAGGACACTGTTTACTGATACGACGAGTGGTGAGCACCAAGCGGGAGGCATAGGTGGCGGGCAAGTCCCCCGACAGTTCGGAACGGCAGACTTCGTTGGGGGAGACGACCGGAGAGGCCGGAACGGTTCCCGATCAGACGCGCGATCCCCGTGTGGCGCTGTACGAGGCGCCCCGGGACGAGGCGACGGCCGGCGGCGGGAAGCCCTCGCCGAACGGTGACGGCCCGGCGGCAACGGCCGGGAAGACGGCCGGCGGGGCGGCCGGAGAGGCCGAAACCGCCGAGGAGGCGGCCGGCGGCGCCGAGGAGGCGGGCGGCGGCGCCGAGCCCGCCGGGGGCACCGGGACCGGGAACGCCGAGGACGGTGCCGAGGCCGAGGACGGTGCCGAGGCCGAGGCCGAGGAACCGGAGGAGGCCGGGAAACCGGGGACCACCGACGGGGACGAGCCCGCCGGCGGGGACTCCGGGGAGCCCGGGGCCGAGCCGGTGGACCGGGCGACGGCGGTCTTCCGCGTCCCCGAGGACAAGGCCGGGAGCGAGACCGAAGCCGGCGAGGACGGCGAGGAGGGCGGAGCCGGTAAGACCGGTGAGGACGGCGGGACCGAAGCGGAGTCCGGCGGAAGCGGGCCCTCCCAGGACACCGGCGCCGACACCGACACCGATGCCGGTGCCGGTACCGGTGCCGATGGCGTCGACGGCACCGGTGACGCCGAGCCCGACGGGGATGGCGCCACCGCGGTGGCGGAGGAGCCCGGGGCCGAGCCGGTGGACCGGGTGACGGCGGTCTTCCGTGCTCCCGGGAGCACGGCCGAGGCCGACAGGACCGACGGGGACGACAGGACCGACGGGGACGGTGAGGACGCGGGGACCGGACGGCCGGTCGACCAGCCCACCGCGATGTTCCGGGTACGTCCGGGGAGCACCCCGGGGGAACCGGGTTCGAAGGACCGGGAGAAGACCGGAGCCCCGGAGAAGACCGGAGCCCCGGAGAAGACCGGAGCCCCGGAGAAGACCGGAGCCCCGGAGAAGACCGGAGCCCCGGAGAAGGCCGGGGAGCCGGAGGAGAGCGAGGTCGAGCGGACGAGCCGCTTCGTGCCGCTGCGGTCCGCCGACGCTCCCCGTGTGCCCCCGGCCGTGGTGCCGCCCGAGCAGCCGCCGCACACGCCGGGCCCCGAGCTGCCGGAGGCCGAGCGGACGAAGCAGCAGCCGCTGCCGCCGCACAAGCCGCTGGAACTGCTGGCCGAGCTGACGAACAAGCCCGCCCCGCCCGAGACCCCGCTGCGGGTCGCCCTGCGGCGGATCAAGATCTGGTCGCCGCTGGTCCTGCTGCTGGTGATCGTTCTGGCGGTCGCGCAGCTCATGCGTCCGCTGCCCGCCCCCGAGCTGGTGCTCACCGCCTCCGCCACCCACACCTTCGAGGGCGACAGGCCCGCCCTGGACTGGCCGTCCGAGGGCCAGGCCGTACTGGAGGTGGAGGGGCTCGGGTCCCTCGGCTCGTACGGCGAGGAGGAACCGGTGCCGATAGCGAGCGTGGCGAAGGTGATGACCGCCTACGTCATCCTGCGCGACCATCCGCTCAAGGCGGGCGAGGAGGGCCCGAAGATACCGGTCGACGCGCAGGCCGAGAAGGACGCGGGTCTCAGTGCCCAGGGCGAGTCGACCGTCGAGGTCGAGGAGGGCGAGGAGATAACCCTCAACGAGGCCCTCCACGCCCTGATGATCGCTTCCGCCAACAATGTGGCGCGGTTGCTGGCCCGCTGGGACTCGGGCGGTTCGGAGAAGGCGTTCGTGGAGAAGATGAACGCCGCCGCCGAGGAGCTCGGGATGGAGAACACCACCTACACCGACGCCAGCGGGCTGCGCAAGGACACCGTCAGCACGGCCGCCGACCAGGTGAAACTCGGCAAGAAGGTGATGGACTACGAGGCGTTCCGGGAGATCGTCAAGAAGCCCTCGTACGAGGACCGCAACGGCGTCTCCCACCGCAACTGGAACGGACTCGTCCCTTACAACAACTCGGTCGGCATCAAGACCGGTACGACCACCGCCGCCGGCGGCAACCTGCTGTTCGCGGGGGAGAAGGAGGTCGGCGGCACCACGCAGCTGATCGTCGGCGCGATGATGGGGCAGCACAAGCCGCCGATCATCGACACGGTGATCGCCGAGAGCCGCGATCTGCTGGTCTCCGCGCAGGAGGTCCTGAAGTCGGAGAAGATCGTGGCCAAGGGCGACGTGGTGGGTTACGTGGACGACGGACTCGGCGGCCGCACGCCGCTGGTCGCGACCGAGGACGTCTCGGCGGTCGGCTGGTCCGGTCTGAAGGTGGAGCTGGCGCTGACCGACGGCGGCAAGGGCGTGCCGCACACGGCGGCCCCCGGTGAAACCGTCGGCACCCTCACCGTCGGCAGCGGGCCGGGGCAGGTGAAGGTCCCGGTGGCCGTCCAGGACGAACTGGCCGAACCGGGCGCGGGGAAGCGGCTCACCCGCATCCTGTGACGTACGGGCCGCGGGGCCCGTACGCGGCGCGGTACGGACGGCAGGCGCCGTCCGTACCGCGCCCCGCGCGTTTGCGGCGGCCGCGGGCCGTCCGGGTCCGCCGTTACGCAGACGTGTCCACCGGGCGGCACATGGCCGGGCCCGCGGCGGTAATCAGTAGGGCCATGGCGAAGACGTGGTGGGCCGTCGCGCGGGGCGTGGCCAAGGAGTTCCTCGACGACGAGATCCCGGACCGGGCGGCGACCCTCACGTACTACGGCGTGCTGTCGATCTTCCCGGCCCTGCTGTTGCTCGTCTCGCTGCTCGGCGCGGTCGGCGAGACGGCGACGGAGTACATCCTGGAGAACCTCCAGCGGCTCGCTCCCGGCCCGGCCCGCGAGATCCTGAGCGAGACGGTGGGCGAGATCCAGCGCAGCAGCGGTGGCGGCTTCCTGGCGGCCGTCAGCCTGCTGGGCGCGGTGTGGGCCTCCTCCGGCTACGTCGCGGCGTTCATCCGCGCGGCCAACCGCGTCCTGGACATCCCCGAGGGCCGCCCGGTGTGGAAGCTCACGCCGCTGCGGATCGGCGTGACGCTCGTCCTGATGGTGCTGCTCGCGGTGAGCGCGGTGATCGTGGTCTTCACCGGCGGGCTGGCCGAGCAGGCCGGGAAGGCCGTCGGTATGGGCGAGCAGGCGCTGCTGGTGTGGTCGGTCGCCAAGTGGCCGGTGCTGGTGATGCTGGTGGCGGCGATGATCAGCATTCTGTACTGGTCGGCTCCCAACGCCCGGCTGCGGGGCCTGCGCATGGCGCCGGGCAGCGTGGTGGCCGTGCTGCTGTGGCTGGCCGTCTCGGCGGGCTTCGCGCTCTACACGGCGAACTTCGGCTCGTACAACAAGACGTACGGCACCCTCGCCGGCGTCGTGGTCTTCCTGGTCTGGCTGTGGCTGTCGAACCTGGCCATCCTGCTCGGCCTGGAGCTGGACGCCGAACTGGCCCGCCGGCGGGCTTACGCGGACGGGCTGCCGAAGGGGGAGGAGCCGTACGTGGAGCCGCGCGACACCGCCAAGTGGCCGCGTTCGCTGCGGCTGCGGCTCAGGCGGCGCAGGATGGAGCGGCGCGGGAGCGGGCCGCGTGGGAGCGAGCCGCGCGGAGGGGACGCGCCCGCCCGCACCGGTCCGGACCGGGAGCCGAGCCCGGACCGGGACCGGGACCGGCCCCCGGGCCCGGACGCCTCATGCGGCCATTCGCTCGACAAGGCGGCGGACTGAGGCCGGCGTCCGCGGGTCGTGGCGCAGCGGGTACCGCCGCCGCTGCACCTGCCGCCGCCGCAGCACCACGGCGGCCACGACGAGGGCGAGCACGGCCCCGCCCGCCGCGGCCAGCGGCACGGCGTTGCGCCGGCCCGCCCGTACGGCGCCCGCCGCCTTGCGCTGGGCCAGGGCCTTGACGTCGGCCCTGGCCGCCAGTTCCTCGATGGTGTCGCCGAGCTCCCGGCGCGTGCGGTCGATCCGCTCGCGCAGCTCGGCGGGGGTCTCCGGGTCGGAGGGGATGCCCGGGGTATTCGGGAACTCCGTCTGCCTGGTGTCCCTCGAAACGCTCATCGCCGTACCCTTCCCCTGATCTCGTCCAGGTCGTCGTGCACGCCCCGCAGCGCCCGCTCGGGCTTGGCGGGCGCCGCCCTGCGCATCTGCTGCCGCCCGAGGGCCGCCAGCACCCCGGCGACGAGGAACAGCAGTGCCATGATCACCAGGGCGGACAGCCAGACCGGCCACACCACGGACAGACCGGCGATCGCGGCCGTCACACCGGCGCCCACCGCGTAGAGCGCGACCACCCCGGCGCCGCCGAGCATGCCGCCGCCCATCCCGGCCCGCTTGCCCTTCTCGGCCATCTCCATCTTGGCGAGCTGCAGCTCCTCCTTCATGAGCTGCGACATCTGCGCGGTGGCCCGTGCCACCAGTTCGCCGACGGAGTGCTCCTCCCCGGGCCCGTGCCCGTGTTTGTGTCCGTCCATCCGCTGCATCGTGCTCATCGTCGCGCTCCCCTCATGGGTCAGCACTCCGAGTACCTCCGCTCACCGCCCGCTAACCCGGTCTCACCCGTTCGTCAGCGGGCGGAGGGCGGACGCTACAGCCGCTTGGCGCTGCGCAGCGCCTTGGCGTAGTAGCCGTTGCCGTCGAGCCGGGAGGTGCCGCCCTTGTCGCCGATGGTCGGCCCGTTGACCTCCTCCCTGCTGGAGATGAAGATCTTGTGGCCGTCGGTGTCGTGCCCGAGGTAGATGCCGACGTGGTCCAGGCGCTCCTTGGTGCGGGCGTCCAGCCAGAAGAACACCAGATCGCCCGGCTGGAGGACGTCGATGGAGGCCGGCCTGCTGTACTGCGGCGCCTTCCCGGTGAGGGGGATGACGTCCGTGCCCAGGTCGGAGCGGGCCATGCCGTTGGCGGTGCGGGGCAGGCCGTCGCCCTTGGCGTCGAGGGCGCGCAGGGGGTAGCGGGCGCGGTACCCGAAGACGGTGCGGATGAAGCCGGAGCAGTCCATCGCCCGGTACCGGGCGGTCTCCGGCTGGATCGTGGTGCCGTCCCGGAAGGTGTAGGGGATACCGAGGTAGTCGTAGAAGTCGGACTGCTCCAGCCGGTAGTCGGCGCCCTCCGCGCCATCGGGGTTGATCGGGCCGAAGTCGGCGTCGCCCGCGTAGGGGACGCCCTCGTCGTCCTTCTTCACCGGGGCCTGGTCGACGTACTGGAAGGCCATCGCGAAGAGGTCGTCCTCCTCGCTGCCGAAGTACTCCCCGAACCAGTCCTTGAACCACTTCTCCTTCTCGGCGCCCTTCTTCCAGTGCTCCGGCATCAGCCTCACCCAGTTCTCGGTGACGACCCGGGAGGTGGTGTTGGCGGGCTCGGTGAAGGTGCGGCTGGGACCGGTGAGGGTGGCGGTGCGGGAACCGTCGGTGAAGGTGGCCAGCACCTGCCCGCTCTCGTCCCGCAGGACCGAGCGGTCGGGGTTCTTCAGCCGCTCCCAGGTCTGCCGGCCGGTCTGCTGGGCGGCGCCCGACTTCACCAGGGGGGTGTCGGTGACGGCCTGGACGGCCGGGGCCTTGGCCTGCTCCTCCTTGCGGAGTTCCACGGTCAGGTACGCGCTGCCCGCCAGCAGGGCGAGGATCGTCGTGGCGTGCAGGACGGGACGGGACCCGCGCTTGGTCTTGGCACTCATCAGGTCAACTCCGGTCGGGGGTCAGACGGACGGCATGACGCCGAGCAGGATTCCTGCGGTGAGGACGACGTAGGTGGCCAGGGTCACCGTGCCGGTGGACAGGACGGTGGCCCCCTTCGGCTGGCGTACCAGCTGATAGGCGATCAGGCCGGGCACGATGAAACCGAGCGTCTGGTTGCTGTACATCAGCGGGAACTGCTGCTGCAGCACGATGACCAGGGTCGCCTGGAGGGTCACGCCGGTCAGGACGACGGCGGAGAACAGCCGCTTGCCGTAGAGGATCACCACGCGCTGCATGAGCAGGGTGGAGACGTAGGTCAGGACTGTGACGCCGACGACCATCGCCGCGCGCTGGAGGTCCTCCACCAGGGTCAGGGCGAGCCAGCCGGGGGTGATCATCCCGCCCGGGGAGAGGTTGGTCGTCAGGTAGCAGACCAGCGAGAACAGCAGGCCCAGGGCGATGCCGATCGCGGCGATCTCGGGGGTGAGGACGGCGGGGATCAACGGGACTCTCCAGGACTGTGCTGTTCTTCGGGGTGGGGGGTCTGCCGGGTGTGCGACGGACGCTCGAACCAGGAACTCTGCTGCTGCGGCACGTACGGGACGGCCCCGGGCACCGGAGCCGGACCGGTGTCCCGCGGCCGGTCCGGTTCGGGCTCCGGTACGGGTTCGGGAGCCGGTTCGGGCGCCGGCGCGGCTTCGGGTCCGGGTTCGGGCGCGGGGGAGGCGGGCCGCTCGATGACGCGGAGCTGCTGCGTCTGCTCCGCCCGCTGGTACCGGGCCTCGTACGCGTCCGGGTAGGCCAGGTACGGGTCGAGGTGGGGCGCGTACGGCTCCGGGGCGTGCGGCGCCGCGTCGTCCGGGCCGCTGTCCGGCTCCTCGTCGGGCGGCAGCTCGGCGAGGTGCTCCAGCAGTACCTCACCCTGCCCGTGGATGTTGCCGATGGCGACCAGCGACGAGTCCGCGCCCAGATGCCCGAGCAGCTCGGCCATGAACTCCTCGGGGTCGCGGCGGTCGCCGCCCAGGTCCACCGCACGGGGCCGCCACTCGGCGGGGATCGCGTCCAGGGCGCTCTTGGTGGGGTTTCCGATCAGGAACACCTTCTCCGGCTCCAGGTCCGGGATCAGGTTGCCCATCTGGCCGTTGCGCTCCACCCGGTCGGGACGGCAGTTGATCACCACGTTCAGGGGCCGGTGGATCGCACCCAGGTCGAGCAGCTGGTTGATGTTCATCAGCGTGGACTCGGGGTCGTTCGCCGCGAAGACGTTGGCGAACCGCAGCCGCCCGCCGTCGGGGATGCGGTACCGCTCGACGGAGAGCACGCCCGGGTCCGGCGGCGCGTCGTACATGCCCTGGAGCGCGGTCTGCCTGTCCACGCCGAGGAGTTCGGCCACGGCCAGGGCGATGGCCACGTTCTCCTTGAAGGTGAACCAGCTGAAGCCGCGCAGCTCCTCGTCCGTGACGGTCTCGGGGTCGGCGTAGACCAGTTTGCAGTCCCGCGCGTCCGCCTCCTCCTGGAGGATGGCGAAGCGCTCCTTCTCGGCGGTCACGCAGACGCCGCCCTCGGGCATGGAGCGCGACAGCGATCGCGCCACGTCGTCGAGGGTCGGCCCCATCTCGGCGAGGTGGTCCTCGCGCACGTTGCACAGCACGCCGATGGTGGAGCGGATCAGCTTCGACTGGTTGATCTCCTGCAGAGCCGGCATGACGGCCATGCACTCGATCACCAGGGCGTCCGGGTCGTAGGCGGCGGCCCGCCGGACGATGCCGATCTGCTCCACCACGTTGGCGATGCCGAACTTGCGGTAGACCGGCTCCTCGGTGGCGTCCGGGTGGATGAACCGGGCCGCGGTGCCGGTGGTCTTGGCGACGGTGGTGAGCCCGCCGCCGCGCAGCGCGCCCGCGCACAGCCGGGTGATGGAGCTCTTGCCGCGGATGCCGTTGACCAGCACCCGGGTGGGGATGTGCTCCAGGTTGGCGAAGTGCCGCCGCTGTTCGACGATGCCCGCCACCAGCAGGACGGCACCGCACGTCACCAGGACGGCGTAGAGGAAGAGCACGGGTGATCAGTTCCTTCCCACCGGGCTCGGCGCGGCCGCGCCGTCCCGTCTGCGCTGCTCCTGCAGGGTCTGCCGGATCAGCTCCAGGCTGCGTACGACGGCGCCGACCTCGTCGTGGTGGCGCGGATAGAGGACGGTGCGGTGGTCCCCGTCGGCCAGGGCCTCCGCCTGGCGGGCCAGTTCGCGCAGCGGGCGCCCCACCACGATGTGGAGCCAGCCCAGGCAGGCGGCGGCCGCGGTCAGGCCGAGCAGGCCTGCCAGGACGGTGCGGTTCTGGAAGGTGTACTCGGGGATGTCCAGCCCGGCGGCCGACTGCCAGCTCACCACCGTCCAGCCGAGCGGCTTGGCCGCGCCCCCGCCGACGAACGGGGCCGCGGCGGCCATCTGGGTGCCGTCCTCGTCCCGGTACAGGACGCTGCTGGGGCGCGGGCTCATGCCCACCTGCTGGTTGGTGCCCTCCACGAGGGCGTCCAGCCGCTGGGACGGGAGCCGCTGGAAGGCCCGGTAGCCGGTGTTCCCGCCGATCACCCGGCGCTCGGCGTCCACCACCCGGACCTCGCCCAGACCGGGCCGCTTGAGCAGTGAGTTGAGGAAGTCGATCCGGAACTCGCCCACCACGGCGGCGCCCTCGCGGCCGGGCACCTCGGCGTAGCCGGTGACGACGGGCTCCTTGCCGCCCTCGCCGAGCACGGTGATCGCCTCGGCGGCGGGTCCCTCGCCGGCCGGGTGCCGGGGCTCCTCGCCGGCGCGGGCGAGGATCCGCCCGTCGGCGTCGAGGACGTACAGCGACCGGTAGCGCAGGTGCTCCCTGGAGGTCCGCTCCAGAACCTCCGTCATGTCCTCGGCCGCCGTGCGGTCGCCGATCAGGGAGGCCACCGACACCAGGTCGGCGTGACCCTCGTTGAGGGCGCGCCGGACCCGGTCGGTCAGGGTGTCGGTGCGCTCCCGCTGGTCGTTGACGAGCTGCTGGGGGATGACGGCGGCGGAGTCGGCCCGGTTGAGCAGCAGGACCATCGGGGCGGACCACAGCAGCAGCAGGACCGCGCAGACCGACAGCAGGGCGCGGATGCCGAACCGCCCGGCGGCGCGGCCCGGCGGGGGCGCGGAGTCCGAGCCCCCGTGGCCTCCGTTCAGCAACTGGAGCCGCAGCCGCTCCAGGGCGCGGCCGATCCGGGCGGTCTCCCCGAACCTGGGCACGGTCACCGGCCGGTGCACGTCCCCGCGGGTGAGCCGGCGGCTCTCCAGGAAGAGCCGGAGCAGGGGCCGCTGCACGGCTCCCAGCAGCAGTGCCACCGCCAGGGCCCCGATGACCAGCAGTGCGCCCGCGGCGATCAGCCCGAAGACCGTGTCGACGGTGCGCGTGGGGTCCTCGGCGACGCCGACCATGGAGACCACGGTCAGGCCGAGCCCGGTGGCGATGGTGCTCTCGCCGGGCCGGGGGGCGGTGAGAGTGGCGTAGCCGGCCACGAAGCGCTCACCCAGGTACCGGTCGCCGGTCATGCTCCCGCTGACGCCGAGGAAGCCGCCGGCGCCGGGTTCCTTGGTCTTCAGGGGGTGCCGGTCGGCCTTCTCGGCGGCGGCCTTAGAGAACGCCGCGAGCTGCTTCCTGGAGTGCTTGACCTCCTCGCGCTGGAGGTCGGTGAGGACCTGCTCCGGCTCGGGGATGCCGTCGCTGCTGAGGATCGCGCCCGTCGAGTCGAGGACGGCGATGGCGCGGAACTTGCCGAGGCTGATGCCGGGGAACTTCAGGCTGCTGGAGGCGATCAGCAGCTGCTGGGGCTGCCCTTCCCAGGACAGCAGGGTCAGGGAGAGCAGCCTGGTCTCGCCGTTCTCCAGCCGGACCATGCGGGGGGCCAGGCCGTTCTCCTCGGCGAGCTTCCCGCGGTCGATCGCGGTGAGCGGCAGGGTCTCGCCACGGGCGGCCAGCAGCTTGCCCGACTCGATCTCGATGATCGCCGTACCGCGCCACTTCTGGTAGACGCTGCCGATCTTGTCGAGGACGGCGTCGGGTGTGACCGGCTCGCCGGCGTTGAAGAGGGCGGCCGCCCGGTTGAGGTCCGTGACGCTCTCGTCCAGGGAGGCGCGCAGTGCGATGGCGCCGTCTTCGGCGAAGTGCTGCTGGGACGTCAGCACGGCCTCGGAGACGGTGTCCTGCCCCACCCGGCCGAGGCTGACGGCGGTGACTCCGGCCACGGAGAGCAGCAGGGCCGCAAGGATCGCGATGGGCGGCCGTATACCGCCGAGCAGTGACATATCAGCTCTTCGGCGGACCTTTTGCCGCCGCTTCGACTGCGAAGCGGCCACGACGGGCGCTCCTCTCCTGGGGATTAAGGGGATGGGTGTGCCACGCCGAAAGAGAGCGTCGTGATGCACCGACCGCATACGACTCACGTGCCAGCCGTAAGGTTGTACGAGTTTTGGAAGTGTGATCCACCCGCCTCGGGTGGCGGCGCGGGGAGTCGGTCAGTCCGGAAGGCCCCGCAGGGGCCGGAGACCGTCCTCGGCGGCGCCCCGGTTGAGCATGGTGCCCTTGGTGCGTTCGAAGGCGAGCCGGTAGCGGGAGCGCTGCTGGCCGGTCAGCCCGTCCCCGTCCCGCAGGGCCGCGGCCACGTCCACCAGGCGGTGGTCGGAGACCTGTTCCTCCCCCTCGGCTCCCCCGGCCCCCTCGGCCGCGGCGCCGGAGTCCTCCTCCGCGTCCGGCGGGATGTCCACGAGGGTGGGAACGTAGCGGGCCGCCACGTCCCACTCCTCACCCCGCTGCGTGAACTCGAACCAGCCGATGACGCCCTCCTCGGTGAGGCCGGTCGGGACGTCGTGCCGGGCGAGCTGGTTGCCGAGTCCGTAGGCGATCCAGGTGCCGTTCACCTTCTCCATCGGCTGGACGACGTGCGCGTGGTGGCCGATCACCAGGTCGATGCCGGTCTCCTCGGCGATCCGGCGGCCCAGCTTCAGCTGCGAGGTGCTGGGGTCGGGCTGGTGCTCGCGTCCCCAGTGGATGCTGAGGATCACCACGTCGGCCCCCGCCGAGCGGGCCGCGCGCTCCGCGGCGGCGATCCCCTTGAAGGAGGTCTGGTTGGTGATCCAGGGCATGTCCTTCGGTATCTCCCGGCCGTTGAAGCCGAACGCGAACGACAGCTGGGCCACCTTGACGCCCTTGACGTCGACGATCAGCGGCTTCTCGGCCTCCTCGCGGCTGCGGGCCGAACCGGTGTGTCTCACCCCGGCCGCGTCGAGGGCGTCCAGGGTCCGCTTCACGCCCGCCGGGCCGTGGTCGAGGGTGTGGTTCGAGGCGGTCGAGCAGGTGTCGTAACCCACCTCGCGGATCGCCGTGGTGATCTGAGGGGGGACGAGGAAGTCCGGGTAGCTCTGGAAGGGTCCCTTCGGCGTGCCCACGACCGGCTCCATGTGGCAGATCGCCAGGTCGGCCTTGCTGATCACCGGTTTGATCCCCGCCATGACCGGGTCGAAGTCCAGGCCCGCCACGCCCTTGCCCGTCGCCTTGGCGTCCTCGGCGGCCTGGTCCACGAGCTGGGTGTGGATCAGGATGTCCCCGGCGGCGGCGACGCTGAACGACCGGCCTCCCGCCGCCGGCTTGCCGTCGTCCTCCCCGTCGGCGCCGCACGCGGTGAGGGCGCTCGCGGCGAGTGCGAGGAGGAGGGGGAGGTGGTGGGCGCGCGGGCGGCCGGGGCGTCGTATCACGCCGGTATTTTTATCTCACGATGAACGCCTTTTCCGCCAAGAAGATAACGATCCTGACAACCGTGCTGGTCATGGCCGTGTTGGCGGGAGGCGTGACGATCGCCACGCTGGCGCGGCAGCCGCATGCTCCGGCCGTACCGGAGGGCCGGGAGACCCGGGTCGACCTGGAGCGGCGCGTCACCTCGTTCACCGCCGCGTTCGGCCCGCACGGCGGTTACCGGCCACCGGCGCGCGACGAGCGGAGAGCGGTGGCCGACGGCGTCGGGCTGCTCCTGGACGGGCGGCGGGAGGAGGCCGTACGGCGGCTGTCGTCCGTCGGCTACGGCCTGCTCACCCTGACCGACCGGGTCACCGGCAGGAGGTTCGCCGAGGTCGCCGAGGCCGGCGGCGGTACCGGCCGGGGATGGGGCCGGGTCTACCTCGACCTGGACAGCCCGCCCCGCTGGTCCGTCCAGGTCCCCCACCCCGTTGCCGACCGGGACACCGAGAGGTTCGGGGTCGCCGTTCTGCGCGGAACACCCGGAGGCGTCCTGGTCCTAGCGGGCGCGCACCGCAGGGCGGGCCGGGGGAACGAGGCGGACGTCGCCCACCGCAGCGACACCGTCTTCCACGTGGTCTGCGGCGAACTGGTCGAGCGGGGCATGCCCGCCGTCCAGGCCCACGGCTTCGCCGACGACTCCGCGCCGGGGTACGACGCGATCGTCTCGACCGGCAGGGGCGAGGACGGGCGCGACGAGGCCCGCGAGCTGACCCGCGTGCTGCGGGACGGAGGGTTCGAGGTGTGCCGGGCCTGGGCCCGCCGGTGCCCGCTGGAGGGACGCACCAACCGCCAGGGGCGGCGGGCCGCCGTCGAGGAGGTCCCCTTCCTGCACCTGGAGCTCAGCCGGAGCGTCCGCGATGACGAGGAGCTCAGGACGCGTACGGCCGAGGCCGTGGCGGCGACGGCGGCCGGCTGGAGGTGACGGCGGGTCCCGCAGAAGGGCCTCGGCGCTTCGGCGGCGAAGACGTCCTCCGGGCGGTGGAGCAGGGCGCGGCCCTGCCGCCCGGCCGGCCGCCGGTGAGCACCGCCGCCCCGGCGGCGGTGGACGGGGGCACGGAAAGGAACGGACCGGACACGTGGAGTCGCTACGCTCGTAGCGCATGGCACCTGACGGCCCAGGGGCCGAACCGCCCCCGTACGGAACGGAGTTCGCCCATGGCCCAGATCCCCCGACCCGCCCGCGCGGCGGACCGGTCCCACGCCGTGGTGATCGGCGCCGGCCTCGCGGGGCTGACGGCGGCCCGCGCGCTCGCCGACGCCTACGACCGGGTGACGGTGCTCGACCGGGACACGCTTCCCGCCGACCCGGCCCCCCGCCGCGGCGTACCGCAGAGCCGGCAGCTCCACGTACTGCTCGCCCGCGGCGCGCAGGCGCTGGAGGAGCTGTTCCCCGGATTCCTGGAGGAGCTGCTCGCGGCGGGGGCCACCCGCGCGGACACCCAGGGCGAGGCCCACTGGTACCTCGACGGCCACCTCCTGCGTCCGGCGCCCTCCGGGGTCATCTCGTACGGCGCGAGCCGGCCGCAGGTGGAGCACCACGTGCGCGCGCGTGTCGAGGCGCTCCCCGGCGTCGTGGTCAGGGAGCGGGTGGAGGTGCTGGGCCCGGTCACCACGCCCGACCGCGGCCGGGCCACCGGAGTCCGGGTGCGCCAGCGCGCCGACGGGGCGGGGGAGGAGACGGTGCCCGCCGATCTGGTCGTCGACGCCTCGGGCCGGGGCTCGCGGGCCCCGGCCTGGCTGGAGGAGCTGGGATACCCCCGGCCGCGGCAGACGCGGGTACGCGCCGACGTCGTCTACGTCACCCGCCACTTCCGGCGCGAGCCCCACCACCTCGGCGGCCGGAGCGGCGTCGCGCTGGTGCCCTTCCCCGGACTGCCGCGCGGCGGGGCCATCGTCTCGGAGCGGGAGGACCGGTTCGCGGTCGTCCTCTTCGGTCTGCTGGGCGAGGAACCGCCGGCCGACGAGGCGGGCATGCTGGCCTACGCCGAGACCCTGCCCGGACCGGACGTGGCCGAGGTGCTGCGCACGGCCGAGCCGCTGAACGAGCCGGTGAGGATGCGCTATCCGGCCAGCGCGCGCCACCACTACGAGAAGCTGGACCGCCACCTCGGCGGCTTCCTCGTCACCGGCGACGCCCTGTGCAGCTTCAACCCGACCTACGGGCAGGGCATGACGGCGGCGGCCCAGCAGGCGATCGTGCTGCGCTCGCTCCTCGCCCGGGACCGGGACCGGGACGCCGGCGGCCTGCCCCGGCGCTTCTTCCGCGCCGCCGCCAGGGTCGTCGACACCCCGTGGCTGCTGGCGGCCGGCGGCGACCTGCGCTTTCCCGAGGCGGAGGGGAGGCGCGGCCCGGCCGACGGGCTGCTGGACCGGTACCTCACCCGCTACCGCGCGGCGGCCTCCGTCGACCCCGTACTGGGCCGGACGTTCCTGGCGGTGGCCCACATGCTCCAGCCGCCCGCCCGGCTGATGTCCCCCGGCCACGTGCTCCGCGTGCTGCGCGCGTCGGGGAGGGCCGGCGGGCCGGTGCGCACGGAGTCGTAAAGAAGTCGTGTACGCGACAAGAAAGGCGTGCACGGGTCTTGCCCGGATCCGGTGACCGGTCAGTAACCTGCGATCCCCCCCCACGGCGCAACCGCTCCTCATCCCCCGTCCCCCCGCACCCACTCGAGGTCGAAGTGAAGAAGAAGTCACTGGCCGTCGCGGCAACCGCGGCATCCGTGCTCGCGCTCACCCTCCAGGCCCCGGCCGCGGCGGCCGCGGTGTCCCCCTCCGCCTACGGCCCCGGCAGCAACCCGATCCTCTTCGTCCACGGCTGGAACAGCAGCGGATCCACGTGGAACACCATGGCCGAACGCTTCCGCGCCGACGGCTGGCCCGCCGGCCACCTGAGGCAGTGGAGCTACAACACCAGTCAGTCCAACGCCACCACCGCGCAGCAGCTCGCCACCGAGGTGGACCGGCTGCTCGCCGCCACCGGGGCGAGCAAGGTCGACGTGATCACCCACTCCATGGGCGGCCTCTCCTCGCGCTACTACGCCAAGAACCTCGGCGGCGCGGCGAAGATCGACGCCTGGGTCTCCCTCGGCGGCCCCAACCACGGCACCGACACGGCCAACTGGTGCTTCCAGACCTCCTGCTCCGAGATGCGCATCGGGTCGGCCTTCCTGAACTCCCTCAACTCAGGTGACGAAACGCCCGGTTCGGCGCGCTACTCCACCTGGTGGTCGCCCTGCGACACCGTCATCAACCCCGACAGCAGCGTCGCCCTGTCGGGTGCGGTCAACACCAGGACCGCCTGCCTGTCGCACTCCGGACTCCTGAGCGACGCCACGGTCTACGGCCAGGTCCGGGACACGGTCGACAGCTGACCCCGTCCGGACGTCCCCGGCCCGTCCGGCCGGGGACGTCTCCGTGGCGGCCCGGCCGCTGTACGGTGCCCGCCATGCCCCTCCCGCCGGACCCCGTACCGCCCCGTCCCCCGTCACCGCCGGCGCCCTCTTCGCGTACACCGTCCAACCGGCCCTACGCAGGCCGCCGTTGACGGACGAGGCTTCCTTCGCCGGGGAGAGCCGCAGAACCGGCGGACCGGCGAACGCCGTCCGCACCGACCGCGCGACGGGCCCCGGGGGTTGCCGCAGGTGCCGGAGGCGAGCGGCGCGCTGCTGACCGCCGTGGTGCGCACCACGCCCTCGCAGGACCGGACGTACCCACCGACCCCTGGCCCGTCCTGCTGTGGTGCACCGGGCGCGCGGACCCGCCCGGGTACCGCGGCCCCCGGAGCGGAGGGTGGTACCACGGTCACGCGTCCGCGATCCTGTACCCCCGTCCTTCGACGGGAGCCGATGCGGAAACCGAAGGCCGTCATCGCAGCAGGCCGGCCGGTGGTGTTACAAATCCCTGGGGGCCTTGGCGCCGTACGGTGCCAAGGCCCCCGGACGCATTCCCCGATCAGAGGTGCAGATGACCGCGGACACACCGCTCGGCCGAATCGATGACGACGACTACCCCGCCTACACCATGGGGCGAGCAGCGGAGATGCTCGGCACCACGCCCGCCTTCCTGCGGGCCCTCGGTGAAGCCCGGCTGATCACGCCCCTGCGTTCCGAGGGCGGCCACCGCCGCTACTCCCGCTACCAGCTGCGCATCGCCGCCCGCGCCCGTGAACTGGTCGACCAGGGCACCCCCATCGAGGCGGCCTGCCGCATCGTCATCCTGGAGGACCAGCTGGAAGAGGCCAGGCGCATCAACGACGAACTGCGACGCGGGGACGCCGGGGCCGGTCACGAAGCGGACGCCTGATCCGTCGAACACGGAGTCGCCGGCGACCGGCCCCGACCCGGCGCCCTCCACCGGCGTCCGCCGACCGCGGGCATGGCCCCGGGCCGCCGGTGCCGCATCGCGTGCTCGGCCCCGGCCACGGTGGCCGGCGGGGTCAGGGGGCCTGTGAGACCAGTGGGTTCGACGGGGCCGGCGGCGAGGCGAAGGACCCGCCGTCCGAGACATCGCGCAGACGAATCCGGTCCGTGTACCCGGAGCCGTTCCGCACAGCGGTGAGCCGGGCCCGGGTGACCAGGCCGGTGCGCCTGCCGTCCCCGTCGCAGACGACGAGGTGACCCGTGCGGGCGGCGGCCATGACGGACAGCGCCACCTCGACGGTCATGTCGTCCCAGACCTGGGGCCCGGCCGTGTCCATGGCCTCGGCAGCCGTCCTGTGCGCGGATTCGGTGCTCGTCGCCGAACGGGAATGGATCCGGACCGGTGTCAAAAGGTGCCTCCTGGAGACGGGGGAGAGATCGGGGTCGGCCTTCTGGCCGGGGCGGTTCTAGGCGGCCGTGCCGGAGGCGGGCCGCCGCGCGGGCGCGCGCCGGGCCGCCGGGACCGGGCGGCGCCGGCCGCGCGAGGCACCGCCGCGTCCGGGGCGTTCGGCCGCCGGCGCGGTGACGACGACCGGGATGCCGGAGGGGGCCTGGGCACCGGTGATGCGGTGCAGCGCCTCCGCCCCGGCACGGACCTGGGCGGTCTGCGGGGCGATGCCGGCCGTTGCCATGAGACGGGTCACGGCGCGGCGCTGGTCCGGGGTGACCAGGGTGACGACGCTGCCGGACTCGCCCGCGCGGGCCGTGCGGCCACCGCGGTGGAGGTAGTCCTTGTGGTCGTTCGGAGGATCGACGTTGACGACGAGGTCGATGCCGTCGACGTGGATGCCGCGGGCGGCGACGTTGGTCGCCACCAGCACGCTGACGTGTCCGTTCTTGAACTGCGTCAGCGTACGGGTGCGCTGCGGCTGCGACTTGCCCCCGTGCAGGGCGGCGGCCCGCACCCCGCTGTTCAGAAGGTGCCCGGTGAGGCGGTCGACGGCGTGCTTGGTGTCCAGGAACATGATCACACGGCCGTCGCGCGCGGCGATCTCGGTGATGGCCGCGCTCTTGTCGGCGCCGTGGACGTGGAGCACGTGGTGCTCCATCGTCGTGACCGCGCCGGCCGACGGGTCGACGGAGTGCACGACGGGGTCGCTCAGATAGCGGCGTACGAGCAGATCGACGTTGCGGTCGAGGGTGGCGGAGAACAGCATCCGCTGGCCGTCGGGGCGCACCTGGTCGAGCAGCTCGGTGACCTGCGGCATGAAGCCCATGTCGGCCATCTGGTCCGCCTCGTCGAGGACGGTGACGGCGACCTGGTCCAGCCGGCAGTCGCCGCGTCCGACGAGGTCCTTGAGGCGTCCGGGGGTGGCGACGACGACCTCGACGCCGCCGCGCAGCGCGCCGGCCTGTCTGCCGATCGGCATTCCTCCCACGACCGTGGCCAGTCGCAGCCTCACCGAACGGGCGTACGGCGTGAGCGCGTCGGTGACCTGCTGGGCCAGCTCACGCGTCGGTACCAGGATCAGCCCCAGCGGCTGCCGGGCCTCGGCGCGCCGTCCGGCCGTACGGGCCAGGAGGGCCAGCCCGAAGGCGAGGGTCTTGCCGGAACCGGTGCGCCCCCGGCCCAGGACGTCGCGGCCGGCCAGGGAGTTCGGCAGCGTCGCGGCCTGGATCGGAAACGGTACGGTCACGCCCTGCGAACCGAGCGCGGCCAGCAGCCCCGCGGGCATGTCGAGCTCGGCGAAGTCCGCCGCGGCGGGCAGTGCCGGGGTGACCGTCTCAGGGAGGGCGAACTCGCCCTGGAGCGCGGCGGGGCGGCGGCCGTGGCCGCTGGAACGGACCGGCCCACCGGAGCGGCTCGGAGACGACGAGCCGAACCGGCCGCCGTCCCTCCGCGGGGCGGCACCGCCGCTCCGAGCGCGGGCGAAGCGGTCGTTCGTGCGTGTGCGGTTCATGCGGAACCTTCCTCGACACGGCGCATGTCAGGGAATTCTCGCTGCGGTGAACGGCATGGAGAATCGCAAGAGCAGGCCGAATGGAAACAGAATTTGATTATGCGCTGCGGTGTGCTCGAAAGGGCGTGCGCCGGCTCTTTCGAAAGGCATCCGGTGGCGTGTACCCACCGGTTCTCCGCAGTCGCACCGAAGGCGAGGAGCTGCGGAGAGCGCGTACAGCCGGGGCCCGCACCCCGAAGGATGCGGGCCCCGGCTGCGATGCGCGCGTCGGCGTCAGGCGATGACGATGTTCTCGGCCGTCGGGCCCTTCTGCCCCTGCGCGATGTCGAAGCTCACCTTCTGGCCTTCGAGCAGCTCACGGAAGCCCTGGGCGGAGATGTTCGAGTAGTGGGCGAACACGTCCGCGCCGCCGCCGTCCTGCTGGATGAAGCCGAAGCCCTTTTCCGCGTTGAACCACTTGACGGTGCCAGTAGTCATGTCTTTTCTCCTTCGGGGCAGTGAGTCGGCGGCCGCACTGCGCAGACGCCGTGTCGCCGCGATGATCACCCCGCCCGGAAAAAGACCGGAGCCAAAAAGCACTTCCAGTGACGCAGAAGCCGACTGGGAGGGCCTGGAACTCGGGAACCACAACTGCAACTGGAATCGACAGTAGCACGTTGCGGCGGTCCGTGCGGGTTGAGCTATTTCTTTCTGCTCGTTGCCGCAGGGAAACTGGCCGCGCGTTTCGCGGAAATCTCATGCGGCGGGAACAGATATGGTCGTGAAATCCAAGCGCGGCTGTACCCGGCTGTACCCGGCGGTGCCGCCGGGTACAGCCGGGTACAGCAGTTCCGCTCGCCATGGGGCGGGGAAGGTGCGCGGCAGCGCGTTGACGGGTGCGGCGGTGCGCGGCCGGCTCGTCCTCCGCGGGCGTCTCATGGCAGCTCCCCGCCCTCTGAGCGCACGGCACGTGTGCCACATGTGTGCCGCGAACTCGGAGGCCCTTCCGTCGGCTGGACGGAAGGGCCTCTGACCTGGTGCCGCTCTGTGCCCCCGGCAGGATTCGAACCTGCGACACCCGCTTTAGGAGAGCGGTGCTCTATCCCCTGAGCTACGAAGGCGGACGCAGGACAGGTTAGCGGATGAGTGCGGGGCGTGCCGAACGTGTTGGGCGGAAGTCAGTACGTCAGGCCGTGTCCGAAGGGGTAGAGGGTGCCGGTGGAGCCGAGGTCCGGGACGGCGACCGGGAGCCTGCCGGCGGGGGAGAGGTCGCCGTAGACGGCGCGGACGGCGGCCCGGAGGGAGGGGGCGCCGTAGGAGTAGGTGGCCAGGTAGGCCGGGACGCCGGGGAAGCGGCGGATGTCGTACGGGTTGCGGACGGCGACGGCGACGACCGGCGTGCCGGTGTCCATCAGGGCCTGGACCAGCCTCGCCTGGGCGGCGCCCTTCTCGGAGCCCGCCGCGGCCGCGTTGACGGAGACGATCACCAGGCCGTGGCCCGCCGCCGCTTCGGCCGCCTTCGTGATGCGGTCCGCGGAGGGGATCGCGCCCGTCTCCAGCACGGTGGCGCTCTGGCCGGGCCGCTCGGCGACGGCGTCGGCGAGGGACCGGGTGGTGCCCACCCCCCAGCCGGTCACCAGGACAGAGCGGGCGCCGGAGGAGAGGGGCAGGAGGGAGCCCTCGTTCCTGACCAGGGTGACCGTGCGGTCGGTGATGGCCTGGGCATCGGTCCTGTGGCGCTCGGCGCCGACGGTGCGTACGGCGCGCTGCTCGTCCACGTACGGGTACCGGAAGAGGTCCCGGCGGAGCTTGTGCGCCAGGATCCGCTCGACCGAGGCGTCCAGACGGGAGACGGGGATCTCCCCGCTGCGCACGGCCTCCAGGACGGCGCTGTAGGCGGTGTCCAGCTTCGGCGCCAGGACGAGCTGGTCGCAGCCGGCCCTGAGGGCCTGGACCGGTGCCACGTCCGGCGGGAACTGGCCCGAGGCGCCCTGCATGTCCAGGGCGTCGGTGACGATCAGGCCCTCGAAACCCAGCTCCTCGCGCAGCAGCCCGGTGATGATCGGCTGCGACATGGTGGCCGGGACGCCCGACGGGTCCAGGGCGGGGACGACGATGTGGGCCGTCATGATCGTGTCGACCCCGCGCGCGATGGCGGCCCGGAAGGGCGGCAGGTCGATGCTCTCCAGTTCCTCGCGGGTGTGGTCGATCCGCGGGAGGCCGGTGTGGCTGTCGGTGTCGGTGTCGCCGTGCCCGGGGAAGTGCTTGGCGGCCGAGGCGACCCGGCCGCGGTGGTAGCCGCTCACGGAGGCGTCGACCAGGGAGGCGCACAGGGCGGGGTCGGAGCCGAAGGAGCGGACGCCGATGACCGGGTTCTCGGGGTTGACGTTGACGTCGGCGACCGGGGCGTAGTTCTGGTTGACGCCCATCGCCGCCAGCTCCAGGCCGATGATCTCGGCCGAGCGCCGGGTGTCGGCGGCGGACCGGCCCGCCGCCAGCGCCATGTTCCCGGGCAGGAGGGTGGCGGGGTCGGTGAGGCGGTAGACGACGCTGCCGCCCTCCTGGTCGATGGAGACCAGCAGCGGCACGCGGGCGCCCGCACGGCCCGCGGCCCGCTGGAGGCCGTTGGACAGACGGGCGGTCTGGAGCGGGTCGCGGACGTTGTCGGGGCCGCGGCGGGCGTCGAAGTAGATGACCCCGCCCGGCCGGTACTTGGCGATGACCTCGGCGGGGGTGTCCACGCCGTACAGGGTGCGGTTGCCCGCGGAGACCGTGTCGGCGGCCTGCCCGTAGACCTCGACGACGAAGAGCTGCCCGACCTTGTCCTCCAGGGACATGCGGCGGACCAGGGCCCGGGCCCGGGCACGCGCGCGGTCGGTGCCGGCGGCCGACCCCGCGGCCGCCCCGGTGTCCGCGTTCGCCGGGGAGGAAAGGGCGGCGGAGGCGGTCAGCGCCGCGGTGACACCGAACAGGCCGGTGGCGAGGGCTTGTCTGCGGCTGGGAGTCGCGGGCTGCTGCATCGGGTCTCTCCTCACATGGGCGGACGGAGCGGGTGGGGCCGGTGGTGCGCGTGCGGAAGGGACGGCATGTGGGGGGCGGATGCCGGAGCCGTGGCGGCCACATCGTTCCAGCGCGTCGGGCCCGCGGCCAGAGGGGTGCGGGACTGTCAGTGGTCGGGCCATTGGCGGAGGTACGTGGGAGGCGCGGAAGGAGGGCCCGGGACGGACGGTCCGGGGACTGAGCCGGGAGGGTGGAGTCGGGAGGGCGGTTTCGGGCGGGGCGGTTCGGGCGGGCTCACTGGGATTGTGGCCGTGGCGGCCGGGGCCGGGCGCGGCGACGCGCGGCGGGGGCGCGGCACGGTGGTCCCGGAGGGTGACGCGGGACGCGTCCGCCGCGGCCGGGACCGCGGGTGCGCGCCGGACGCCTCGGCGGCGCCTCAGCGGCCCAGCGGCTTCTCGTACCAGGCCACGTCCCAGTACCGGCCGAACTTCCGGCCGACCTCGCCGTACGTGCCGATGTGGCGGAAGCCGAGGCGGACGTGGAGGCGTACGGAGGGCTCGTTGGGCTGGGCTATGCCCGCGTAGGCGCGGTGGACGTCCTCGCCGCCGAGGGCGTCGAAGAGGTGCTCGTACAGCAGGGTGCCGACACCCCGCCCGCACGCGTCGGGGGCCAGGTAGACGCTGACCTCGACCGAGGTGGAGTAGGCGGGCTTGGGGCGGAACGGACTGCTGGTGGCGTAGCCCAGGACGCGGTTCGATTCGGCGCCGAGGGCAACCAGAAGACGGTGGGGGCCGTCCTTGGGGTGGGAGAGCAGCCAGGGACGCCTGGCATCGACGGTGAGGGGTTCGACGTCGAATGTGACGGGGGTCTCGCGGACGTAGTGGTTGTAGATGTCCGTCAGATCCGGAAGATCGCCTTCCTCGCCCGCTCTGACCTGGACTTCTCCGCGCTCCGTCATGGCCGGCCCTCTCTGTGTGGCGGCGCAGAATACCGCAAGATCCGGAAAAACGATGCGCGCCGTGGGAATTCTGTCCGGATTGAAGTCGTTGATTCCATCGGAACGGGCACCCGAACCAGGAGACGCCGGGTGGCTGGACCGCCACCGACCAGTTGTAGACCACGACTCGCAAGGGAGTACGCATGGCAACCCGTGCCGTCGCCCGTCGTCAGGCCGATCCCAACGGCGCTGACGAGGCACGACCTGTACGTACCTCGTCGGCAGGGGATGTAGCGGACCGGGACCTGGTCGGCATGTACCTCGACGAGATCGCCCGCACCCCGCTGCTGGACGCGGCGAAGGAGGTCGAGCTCTCGCTCGCCATCGAGGCGGGCGTGTACGCCCGGCAGATCCTCGACGGCGAGGTCGAGCCCGTCTCGGAGGACTCGCCGGGCGCGACCGCGACCCGCGAGGAACTGGAGGCCGTGGCCGCCGAAGGCGAGCGCGCCAAGGACGTCTTCATCCGCTCCAACCTGCGCCTGGTCGTCGCCGTCGCGCGGCGCTACCCCCGCAGCGGTCTGCCGCTGCTGGACCTGATCCAGGAGGGGAACGCGGGCCTGGTGCGGGCGGTGGAGAAGTTCGACTACCGCAAGGGCTTCAAGTTCTCCACGTACGCGACGTGGTGGATCCGGCAGGCCATCACGCGGTCGATCGCCGACCAGTCGCGCACCATCCGCCTCCCCGTCCACCTGGTCGAGGAACTGGGCCGGATCCGGCGTGTGCAGCGGGAGTTCAACCGCGAGCACGGCCGCGACCCCGAGCCCGCCGAGATCGCCGAGGAGCTGGGCTCCACGGCCGAGCGCATCACGGACGTGCTGGACTGGGCGCGCGACCCGGTCAGCCTGAACATGTCCGTGGACGACGAGGGTGAGACGCAGTTCGGCGATCTGCTGGAGGACACCTCCGCGACCTCTCCCGAGGACTCCGTGCTCGTGATGCTGCGGCGCGAGGAACTGGAGGACATGATCGGTCGGCTCGACGACCGGACCGCCTCCATCATCCGGGCGCGCTACGGCATCGAGGACGGGCGCGAGCGCACGCTGACCGAGGTCGGCAAGCAGCACGGCCTGACGAGGGAACGCATCCGCCAGATCGAGAAGCACGCCCTGCTCGAACTGAAGAAGATGGCCCATGACACGGGCTTCGACGCTGCGGCGTGACGGCGTCCGGCGCGGTGGAGTGCACCGCGCCGCGACGGAGCACAACCGAAGACGACCCCTGGACAGGGACCCCGGCGCACTCCCCCCCAGCGCCGGGGTCCCGCTGTGTCCGGAGCCCGCTGTGTCCGGAGCCCGGCGTGGTGGGGCGGTGGCGGTGGGGCGGCGTGGCGAGGCGACGCCGGGGAACGGAGCCGTACCGGTTCAGGGGCGGCGGTAGAGGTCGCGGTACGCCGGGAACACCCCGCCCGGGCCGTCCACGCCCTCCGCGGCCCGTACCGCTTTGACCACCGCCCGGGTCAGAGTGTCGGCCCCGGCCGCCAGCACGTCGTTGACCTCCTCCGCCTCCAGCCGGCGTGCCCCGGTGGACAGGGCGAAGACGGTGTCCCCGTCGGTGAGCAGATGAACCGGGCGGACCGCGCGGGCCAGCCCGTCGTGGGAGGTGCCCGCCAGCTTCTGCGCCTGGGCGGGGGTGAGCTGCGCGTCGGTGGCCACCACGGCCAGCGTGGTGTTGAGCGGCGGCCGTACGGAGGCGGCCGAACGGCGCTCCGACTCCTGCTGGGCGGCGGCCAGGGACCGCAGCGCCTCGGCGTGCTCGGCTTCGGAGGGGAAGACCGGGCGCTTGCCGTACAGCTCGCCGTAGAGCACTCCGGTGGCCGGGTCCAGAGTCGAGCCCACCGCGTTGACCACGGCCAGCGCACCCACCGTGGTGCCCGAGGGCAGGACCGTGCTCGCGGTGCCCACTCCGCCCTTGAGCCCGCCCGCCACAGCCCCCGCACCGGCTCCGACGTTGCCCTGGGGGACCGGCTCGCCGACGCTCGTACGGGCGGCCGCCCCGGCCGCCTCCCGGCCGAGCGCCGCGTCGGGACGGGCCCGCCAGGAGCCGCCCCGGCCCAGGTCGAAGAGACATGCGGCCGGAACCACGGGTACCACCTGGTCCGGCTCCGGGCCCACGGGGAAGCCCCTGCCGCGCTCCTCCAGCCAGGCCGTCACCCCGCAGGCGGCGTCCAGCCCGAAGGCACTGCCCCCGGTCAGCACCACGGCGTCGACGCGCTCCACCAGGTTGCGCGGGTCCAGGGCGTCGGTCTCCCGGGTGCCGGGCCCGCCGCCCCGCACGTCCACGGCGGCGGTCGCCCCGCCCTCCGGGGCGAGGACCACGGTCGTGCCCGTCAGCCAGCCGTCGCCGATCCGCTGTGCGTGGCCGACCCGCAGGCCCTGGACATCCGTCAGTGCGTCGTTGACCCTCGAGGCGTTCATGAGGCCATGATCCTCCTCACTGGCACGGGCCGGGACCGCCGTACTCTGGAGGGATGAGCACCCCCGCCACCCCCGGCCACGGCGCCGCGCCCCGCGACCCGGCCTCCGCGCTGGACTTCTCCGACCCGCTGAGCCGGCCCTCGGCCGACGACACCGACCGCGGCTGGGGCGAGCGCCCGGAGGCGGGCGGCGACGGCGGTGCTGCCGATCTGGCCCGCTTCCTGGACGAGAAGCCACCGCACCATCTGTGAGGCGATCCGGGGAACGCCCGGGTCAGGCCTTCCCGGAGGGGCCCCCGGACGTATCCCCGGACGCACCGGACGGCCCCTCGGTGCCCGGCCGGACGACGCCGCCCCCGGAGGCGCTGCGCTGTGCCGCCAGAAGGGCGGCGTCCGGGCCGCCGTTGCCGTCGCGCTGGGCCAGCAGCGCGTCGCGGATCTCGGTGAGCAGCTCCACCTCGGTCTTCTGGGCCGGAGTCGCGGCCGCTTCCGCGGCCTCCTCGGCGCTCAGCGCGTCCAGCCGCTCCTTGAACTTGTTCATCGGCACGATCATCAGGAAGTAGACGACCGCGGCGGTGATCAGGAAGGTCAGGGCGGCGCTCAGCACCGAGCCCCACTTGATCGCGATACCGCTGACGGCCGCACCGGTCGCCGCATCGAACTCGCACGGGCTCTGGATGCAGGACTGGTAGCGGTCGAGGTCCTTGGGACCGATGGAGCCCACCACCGGGTTGATGACACCCTCCACCACCGAGTTCACGATCTTGGTGAAGGCCGCCCCGATGACGACGGCAACGGCCAGGTCGACCACGTTGCCCCGCATCAGGAATGACCTGAACCCGGCCAGGACGCCCTGCTTCTCGCTCAACGGACTGCCTCTCCTCCGCGCACGTGCTCCGGCCTCCGCCGGGTGAACGCAGCACACGCTGCACGAAATCCGCGCGGACTGTCCAGTCCGGTCCCCGGCGGGCGGTGGTCAGCACAGTGTCACCGCCAGACGGGAGTGCGCCGCCGCTCCGGCGAGCCGGGCGGCCGTCGGCCGGGGCACCGAGAGCACCACCAGCGCCCCCTCCCGGCCGCCGGAGCCCGCCTCCGTGCCGGAGGCGGGCTCCGGCACGGCCGCCACCGGCACGTTCCGGGCGATGGTCCGCGCGCGATCCACCGGGCCGGCGCCCGGGGCGGCGGCGGGTGTGGCCAGCACGTCCACCCTGTCCCCGGGGCGCAGCAGTCGTACCGCCTCCGCGTCGGGGATCCGCACCGGGGCGTCCACCGTCGTGCCGTCCTCCCCGCCGTCCGGGGACGCGGGCGGGGCCGGACCCGCCGGTGCTTCTCCGGCCGCGGGCCGGGCCGCCGGGAGTGCGCGGTGCCCGTCTCCATCCGCGTCCCCGCCCGCGTCCCCGGGCGCTCCCCACAGGGCCGCGCCCGCGGAGACGACGGCCAGCAGCAGCGCCACCGCCCGGAACCACCGGCCCGCCGCGCGGAGGGGGCCGAGGGGGCCCCGCCCGGCGCGCACCGGCTCGAACTCCGGCACGGGGCCGGCGGCCGGAGGGCATGAGGGCGGAGGAAGGGGGTGGGGCGTGGAGGGGGAGGGGGAGGGGGACGGAGGGGGCGCGGACTGGAGGGACGAAGAGGACATCGGGGTCACCGCCTTGTGCTGGGAGCACCCCGACGATGTCCGGTCCCGCGGGAATCCGCCGGGCCCTGTGGACCACCCACCGGTTGTGGACAACTCGCTCACCCACACGAGGCACAGGAACCGCACGAGCCGCACCCGTTCCCTGCGTCGCTCCGTGCCGTCCCCACCGCCCGCCGCTCCCGCGGCGCCACCGGCCGGCTCCTGGAGAACCCCCTAGGGAAGCTCGATCCCCAGGTCCAGCCCGTCCAGCGCCGTCGCGCAGGCGCAGTCCCGCTCCGCCGGCAGCCCGGCCACCGTGTCGAAGAGCACTTCGCGCAGCCTTCCGACGTTCTGCGCGAAGACCTGGAGCACCTCCTCGTGCGAGACGCCCTCGCCGGTCCCGGCGCCGGCGTCCAGGTCGGTGACCAGCGCCATCGAGGAGTAGCACAGGCCCAGTTCGCGGGCGAGGACCGCCTCGGGGTGCCCGGTCATCCCGACGACCGACCAGCCCTGCGCCGCGTGCCAGCGCGACTCCGCGCGGGTCGAGAAGCGCGGCCCCTCGATCACCACCATGGTGCCGCCGTCCACCGGCTCCCAGCCGCGCCCGCGCGCGGCCGCGACGGCCGCCGCCCGGCCCGTCTCGCAGTAGGGGTCGGCGAAGGACAGGTGCACCACGTTCGGCACCGAGCCGTCGGGCAGCGCCTCGCCGTCGTAGTAGGTCTGGACGCGCGACTTGGTGCGGTCCACGAGCTGGTCCGGCACCAACAGCGTGCCGGGCCCGTACTCGGGCCGCAGACCGCCCACCGCGCACGGCCCCAGCACCCGCCGTACGCCGACCGAGCGCAGGGCCCACAGGTTGGCCCGGTAGTTGATGCGGTGCGGGGGCAGATGGTGCTTGCGGCCGTGCCGGGGCAGGAAGGCCACCCGGCGCCCGGCGATCTCGCCGATGAAGAGGGAGTCGCTGGGCTCGCCGTACGGCGTGTCCACCGCGACCTCCAACACGTCGTCCAGGAACGAGTAGAACCCGGATCCGCCGATGACGCCTGTCTCCGCCTGTGCGCTCATGGCCGAACACACTAGCCCCCGACGCCGCGGCCCCGTCGCGGTGCGCACCGCGACGGGGCCGGGAAAGGCGGGTTCCGGCTCCGGGCCGGAGGGCGGGACCGGGTCAGGCCGCCGAGGAGCCGGCCTTGGACGACGAGCCGCCGGACGAGCCCGAGCTCTTCTCGGAGGAAGAGGAGGCCGACGAAGACGACGACGCCGCAGACGAAGACGACGAAGACGGGCTGCCGGACGAGGAGCCGCGGCTGTCGTTCCGGTAGAAGCCGGAGCCCTTGAAGACGATGCCGACCGCGGAGAACACCTTCTTCAGGCGGCCCTTGCAGCTCGGGCACTCGGTGAGTGCGTCGTCGGTGAACTTCTGAACCGCTTCCAGGCCCTCGCCGCACTCGGTGCACTGGTACTGATAGGTCGGCACTTGCTCCTCCTGGCACTCTTCCCTGTGGAGTGCTAACGACGCACCATGGTGCAGTATTCCGGCGGCTTAGTCCACCGGGAGCGGCGGACGGTGACCCTCGCCACGCCCCGGGGCCCCTTCCCCGTCCTCCCTCCGGCGCCCTCCGTCACCCGGTTCGCGGGCCCTTCCCGTCGCCCGGTCGCCGGTCGCCCGGCCGCCCGTCGCCGGCCTTCCCGTCGTCCGTCTGCCCGTCCCCCTCCTGTCCGCCGTCCGGCTTCAGCCATCCGCGCAGTGCCGCCACCGTCACCAGCGCCAGCGCCGTGGCGGCCAGCGGCACCGTGAATCCGGCGCTCGCCCCGAAGCCGTCCGTCAACTGCCCGGCGGCCGACGCGGCGACGGCCTGCCCCAGCGCCACCGCACCGGCCATCCAGGTGAACGCCTCGGTGCGCACACCCGCCGGAACCAGCCGCTCCACCAGGGTGAAGCCGGTGATCAGACTCGGCGCGATGCCCATGCCGGTCAGCAGCCCGAGGACGGCCAGCAGCGGGACCACGTCCACCGCCCACAGGGGCGCGGTGGTCAGCGTCAGCAGCGCGTACGCCGCCAGCAGTCGGCGCTGCGGGGCCGAGCGCCAGGTCAGGGCGCCGAAGACGAGACCGGCGAGCATGTTGCCCGCGGCGAAGATCCCGTACAGCACGCCGTTGAGGCCCGGCCGTCCGATGGAGTCGGTGAAGGCGGCCATCGACACCTGCATCCCGCCGAAGACCGCGCCGATGCCCAGGAAGGCGACGATCAGCACCCGTACGCCCGGCACCGACAGCGCCGAGGCGTGCGGCGCGCCGTCCGCTCCCCGGGCGCGGCGGTGGGCGGGGGGCGCGGTACGGCGCTGGGCCGCGAAGAGCAGTCCGCCGACGATGGTCAGGGCCGCCTCGGCGGCCAGTCCGGCGGCCGGGTGCACCCCGGTGCACAGGGCGGTGGCCAGGACCGGGCCGATGACGAAGGTGAGCTCGTCGGTGACCGACTCGAACGCCGCCGCCGTCGACAGCAGCCGGGCCCCGCCCGGCCCGCCCGGCGGGCCCGATCCGTCCGGTGAGCCCGGCCCGCCCCTGAGCAGGTGCGCCCAGCGGGCCCGCACCATCGGGCCGACCTGCGGCACCGAGGCGCCGGCCGGCACGGCCGCCAGCAGCAGTGCCCACAGCGGCGCCCGGGACAGTGCCAGGGCCGCCAGTACGCCCACGGCCGCGGCGTGCAGCAGCACCCCGGGCACCAGGACCGCGCGCTGGCCGAAGCGGTCGGCGAGCCGGCCGCTGCGGGGTGCGAACAGGGCCATCGACACGCCGGTCACGGCGGAGACGGCGCCCGCCGTGCCGAACGATCCGGTGGTGTCCTCGACCAGCAGCACGATGCCGAGCGTCAGCATCGCGAAGGGCTGGCGGGCCAGGAAGCCGGGCAGCAGGAACGTCCACGCACCGGGCGTGCGCAGCAGGTCCCGGTAGCCGGGCTTCCGGTTCGTGACGGGAGTGACCGCGGTGGCCACGGCCGTACCTTTCTGCCGCCTGGTAGCGCGCCGCGGGCCGTACGGCGCGCGGTGTCGCGGTACGGCGGGGGCACGCCGAAGGCCGTCCTCTCGCACGGACCGCGGCGTGTGGTCGGCCGGGCGGCCGTGCCGGCCCTGCATCAGGCGGGGTCGAAACTCCGGTAGCTCCGAAAGTCGGACAAACGTACGGCCTCAGGGTAGCCGATCACCCCGCAGACCCGGCCGCGCCCCGCCCGTGCCTCCCCGCCCTCGTTCCGCCGCCCCTCACCGCCCCGCCCGTGCCCCCGTTCCCGCCCTCCTCAGTCCTCCCGCAGCGCCGAGCTGCCCGCCGTCCCCAGCCAGCCCGCCAGCTTGCCGCCCCGGCCCACGGCCATCAGCCGCCGCTCGGCGGCGTCCCGCACCGCGTCGGTGGCGACCACCAGCAGTTCGTCGCCGTGCCGCAGGACGGTCGACGGCGAGGGCACGAAACTGCTGCCCTCCCGCACGACCAGGGTGACCGCCGCGCCTTTCGGCAGCCGCAGCTCGGCCACCTCCACGCCCTGCATGCGCGAGCCGTCGGGGATGGAGACCGCGATCAGATGCCCGCGCAGCCGCTCCAGCGGGGCCGACTCGATGTCAAGGTCCTGGGTGCCGTCGGTCTTGTCCAGCCCGAGCCGGCGGGCGACCCAGGGCAGGGTCGGCCCCTGGAGCAGGGTGAAGACCACGACCAGCACGAAGACGATGTTGAAGATCCGCCGGCTGTCCTCCACCTGGTCGACCATGGGGATCGTCGCCAGGATGATCGGCACCGCGCCGCGCAGCCCCGCCCACGACATCAGCGTCTGCTCCCGCCACGGGAGCCGGAAGGGCAGGGTGCACAGCACCACGGACACCGGCCGCGCCACCAGCGTCAGCGCCAGTCCGACCGCCAGCGCGGCCCAGAAGTCGCGCAGCAGCTCCGAGGGGGTCGCCAGCAGACCGAGCAGCACGAACAGGCCGATCTGCGCGATCCACGCCATGCCGTCGGCGAACCCCCGGGTGGCCGGGCGGTGCGGCAGCCTGGAGTTGCCGAGGACGACCGCGCTGACGTAGACCGCCAGGAACCCGCTGCCCTGCGCCAGTGCGCCCCCGGCGTACGCCAGCACGCACAGCGCCATCACCGCGATCGGGTACAGGCCGGATGCGGGCAGCGCGACCTGCCGCAGTCCGTACTCGCCCAGCTTGCCGACGGCCAGTCCCACCGCGAGCCCGATGGCCAGCTGCAGCGCGATCTGCCCGATCAGGACGTACCACGACTCCATCGGGCCGGCCGAGGCGAAGGCGACGACCAGGATCACCACCGGCGCGTCGTTGAACCCGGACTCCGCCTCCAGCATCCCCGTCAGGCGGGGCGGCAGCGGCATCTTGCGCAGCACGGAGAAGACCGCCGCGGCGTCCGTCGAGGAGACGACCGCCCCCATGATCAGCGCCGGCCGCCAGTCCAGCCCCACCAGGTAGTGGGCCCCCGCGGCGGTGACGCCCACGCTGATCGCGACGCCCGCGGTCGCCAGTACGGCCGCGGCGGGCATCGCCGGGCGGATCTGGCGCCACTTGGTGCCCAGACCGCCCTCGGCGAGGATCACCACGAGCGCCGCGTAGCCCAGCACCTGGGTCAGTTCGGCGTTGTCGAACTCGACCCCGAGCCCGTCCTGCCCGATGACGAGTCCGATGCCGAGGTAGATCAGGAGGCTGGGGAGCCCCGTGCGGGAGGAGAGCCGGACGGCCGCGACTGCGACGAGCAGCACGAGCGCGGAGACCAGCATGAGTTCGTTGAGGCGGTCGACAGTCAGAAGCCGGTCCTTCCGTGGGCATGCGGAGACGGCGGCCGGGACCCGGCCGCCGGGAAGTCATTTCATTGCCTAACAATTTACCATCGCTTGAACCTTCGGCTCCCGATGCGCAGACTCCCTGCCGACCGGTGACCCGGCTCGTCCTATGGTTGCTCCAGCACCTCTGGTCCCACCCTGCCCTCGAAGGACAGCGATGCCCGCCAAGAAGACCCCGCGACGCGCCCGCCTTCTCGTGATCGCAGTCGTGCTGCTGCTCGTGGCGGGCGTCGGCTACGGCGCCTACTGGAGCGTCGGCACCGTCCGCGCGTCCTTCCCCCAGACGACCGGCTCGGTACAGCTCGACGGCCTCTCCGCCCCGGTCACCGTCAAACGCGACGAGTACGGCATACCCCAGCTCTACGCCGACAGCGCCGAGGACCTCTTCCGCGCCCAGGGCTACGTCCACGCCCAGGACCGCTTCTGGGAGATGGACGTACGGCGGCACCTGACGGCCGGCCGGCTGTCGGAGATGTTCGGCGAGAGCCAGGTCGAGACCGACGCCTTCCTGCGCACCCTGGGCTGGCGGAAGGTGGCGCAGGAGGAGTACGACACCAAGCTGTCGGAGACGACCAAGAAGTACCTGCTGGCCTACGCCGAGGGCGTCAACGCCTACCTGGGCGGCCGCAGCGGCGCGGAACTCTCCCTGGAGTACGCGGCCCTCGGATTCGTCAGCGACTACAAGCCGCACAAGTGGTCGCCGGTGGACTCCGTCGCCTGGCTCAAGGCCATGGCCTGGGACCTGCGCGGCAACATGCAGGACGAGATAGACCGGGCCCTGCTCTCCAGCCGCCTGACGAACAAGCAGATCGAGGCGCTCTACCCGGACTACCCCTACGACCGGAACAAGCCGATCGTCCGGGACGGCGCCGTCAGCGCCCTCGACGGCGCCTACGACCCGAAGGGCACCGCTCCGCAGGACGGGGGCACCGCGCAGAACGGCGCCGCGGATCCCGGCACCGCGGACCCGGGCACCCCGGATCCCGGCACAGCCGTCCCCGGCGGGGCCGCCTCCCCCGACGGCGCCGCCCAGGACGCCCCGGCGGACCAGACCGGTCAGGGCGTGCAGACCCAACTCGCGGCCCTGGCCGCCTCCCTCGACTCCATCCCGGCCCTCCTCGGCCCCAGCGGCGACGGCATCGGCTCCAACTCCTGGGTCGTCTCCGGCGAGTACACGACCACCGGCAAGCCGCTGCTCGCCAACGACCCGCACCTGGCCCCGCAGCTCCCCTCCCTCTGGTACCAGATGGGCCTGCACTGCAACTCGGTCGGCGAGGCCTGCCCCTTCGACGTCGCGGGCTTCACCTTCTCCGGCATGCCCGGCGTGATAATCGGCCACAACCAGGACATCTCCTGGGGCTTCACCAACCTCGGCGCCGACGTCACCGACCTGTACCTGGAGAAGATCGAGAACGGGACGTACCTCTACGACGGCAAGAAGATCCCGTACGACACCCGCGAGGAGGTCATCAAGGTCGCGGGCGGCGAGGACCGCAGGATCACCGTCCGCTCCACCCACCACGGCCCCCTCGTCTCCGACCGCAGCGGCGAGCTGGCCGGCGTCGGCGACCACGCCCCCGTCGGCGACGTCGCCCCCGACCGCGGCAAGGGCTACGCCGTCGCGCTGCGCTGGACGGCTCTGGAGCCCTCCAGAACGATGGACGCGGTCTTCGAGCTGAACGCCGCCGGCGACTTCGAGGGGTTCCGCAAGGCGGCCCGGAAGTTCGCCGTCCCCTCCCAGAACCTGGTCTACGCCGACACCGAGGGCAACATCGGCTACCAGGCGCCCGGCCGCATCCCGGTCCGCGCCGAGGGCCACGACGGCCGCTACCCGGCGCCCGGCTGGGACTCGGACTACGAGTGGAAGAGCTACATACCGCAGGAGGCCCTGCCCTGGGAGTACAACCCGGAGCGCGGCTACATCGTCACCGCCAACCAGGCCGTGATCGACGCCGGGAAGTACCCCTACCCGCTCACCGAGGACTGGGGCTACGGCGCGCGCAGCCAGCGGATCGACGACCTCATCCAGTCCAAGATCAAGGACGGCGGCAAGGTCTCCACGGACGACATGCGCACCATGCAGCTGGACAACAGCAGCGAGATAGCCAAGATCCTGGTGCCCTACCTGCTGAAGATCGACGTCAAGGACCCCTACGTCCGCCAGGCGCAGGAACTCCTGGAGGGCTGGGACTACACCCAGGACGCCGACTCCGCGCCCGCCGCCTACTTCAACGGCGTGTGGCGCAACCTCCTCAAGCTCGGCTTCGGCAACAAGCTCCCCAAGGAGGTCCGCGTCAAGGGCGAGTGCCTGCGGGTCCGCCCGGCCGACGAGTCCGGGCCCATCGAGGACCTGAGCGGCAACCCGCGCACCGTCCGCGAGTGCGGCACCCGCGCCCCGGAGTCCGCGCAGCCCGACGGCGGCGACCGCTGGTACGAGGTCGTGCGCACGCTGCTGGACGAGCCCGACAGCGGCTGGTGGACCCCCGGCAGCCGCTTCGAGGAGGGCGAGGGCGACCGCGACGCGCTGCTGGCCCGCGCCATGAAGGACGCCCGCTGGGAGCTGACCACCAAGCTCGGCAAGGACATCGAGACCTGGAGCTGGGGCCGTCTGCACCGGCTGATGCTCCAGAACCAGACCCTGGGCACCGAGGGTCCCGGCTTCGTCCAGCACCTGCTCAACCGCGGCCCCTGGGACCTCGGCGGCGGCGAGGCGGCGGTCAACGCCACCGGCTGGAACGCGGCGGGCGGCTACGAGGTGGTCTGGGTGCCGTCGATGCGGATGGTGGTCAACCTGGCCGACCTCGACGAGTCGAGCTGGATCAACCTCGCCGGCGCCTCCGGTCACGCCTACCACTCCAACTACGTGGACCAGACGGACATCTGGGCCGAGGGCGGGCAACTGGACTGGGCGTTCAGCCCGGACGCCGTCGAGGACGCCACCGAGGACACCATGGCCCTCACTCCGTGACCCCGCGGCGCCGTGACCGCGGCGCCGCCACCAGCGGCCCGGCCGGCCGAGCCCACCGCCCGGACCCCGCCGCGAGCCCCGCGCCCGCCGGTCTCACGCCGTGAAGCGGTGCACCCCCTCGGGGGTCACCGCGGCGTGCACCGGACGGTCGTGGGGCTCCGCCGGCACCCGGCGCAGGTACTCGCCCGAGTGCAGCAGCACCACCAGCGCCGGGGCGGCCCCGGACGCCTCGATCCGGGCCAGCACCCGGTCGTAGCTGCCCCCGCCGCGCCCCAGGCGCATCCCGCGCCGGTCCACCGCCAGGCCCGGCAGCAGCACGACCTCGGCCCCGGTCACGGCCTGCGGCCCGAGCCGCGGACCGGTGGGCTCCAGCAGCCCCCGGCGGGCGGGGGAGAGGAACTCGGCGCCCTCGTACGCGGCCCAGTCCAGGTCGTCGTCCGGCAGCAGCACCGGAAGCAGCACGCGTACGCCGCGCCAGTGCAGTTCGTCCACCAGCGCGCGGGTGTCGGGCTCGCGCCCCACCGAGACGTACGCGGCGACGGTGCGCGCCCCGGCCAGTTCGGGCAGTTCCAGGGCGTGCCGGGCGAGCGCACCGGCGACCCGGTGGACGCCGTCCTCCGGCAGATGGGCCCGCGCCGCCAGAAGGGCGCGCCGCAGTGCCCGCTTCTCGGCGGCCACCGTCCCCGGCGCCGTTTCCGCCGCCGTCCCCGGTGCCGCCCGCGTACCCCGGTGTGCTCCGGTGGTTCCGTCGTCCTTCACGCCGTGTTCATCTCCCCGGCTCGATTACGCCAGTCCCTCGCCATGGCAGGCGCATTATCATCCTGATGGCGCGCCAGCGCGGCCCCAAGCGCCGGGACGACTCCCCGTGAACCGCAACGGACCAGTCAGACGTGCGCTTTACGTCACAAACCAACGGCTATGGTGCAGACATGACTACCTCGCGTACACGGCGGATCACCAAGGCCGTCATCCCGGCCGCCGGGCTCGGCACCCGCTTCCTTCCGGCGACGAAGGCCACCCCGAAGGAGATGCTGCCGGTCGTCGACAAGCCCGCGATCCAGTACGTGGTGGAGGAGGCCGTCACCGCCGGCCTCCCCGACGTCCTGATGGTCACCGGCCGCAACAAGCGCCCGCTGGAGGACCACTTCGACCGCAACTACGAGCTGGAGGAGGTGCTGCGCAGCAAGGGCGACGAGACCAAGCTCACCCGCGTCCAGGAGTCCACCGACCTGGCCACCATCCACTACGTGCGCCAGGGCGACCCCAGGGGCCTGGGCCACGCGGTGCTGTGCGCCGCCCCGCACGTCGGCGACCAGCCCTTCGCCGTCCTCCTCGGCGACGACCTCATCGACGCGCGCGACCCGCTGCTGTCGAGGATGATCGAGGTCCAGGAGACCTACGGCGGCAGCGTCGTGGCGCTGCTGGAGGTCGACCCGGACAGCATCCACCTCTACGGCTGCGCCGTCGCCGAGCCCACCGGCGACGACGACGTCGTGCGCGTGTCGGACCTGGTGGAGAAGCCGTCCTCCGAGGACGCCCCCAGCAACCTGGCCGTCATCGGCCGCTACGTCCTGGACCCGGCCGTCTTCGAGGTGCTGCGCAAGACTGAGCCCGGCCGCGGCGGCGAGATCCAGCTCACCGACGCCCTCCAGACCCTCGCCGCCGACCCGTCCATCGGAGGCCCGGTCCACGGTGTGGTATTCAAGGGCCGCCGCTACGACACCGGCGACCGCGGGGACTACCTCCGCGCCATCGTCAGGCTGGCGAGCGAGCGCGAGGACCTGGGCCCGGACTTCCGCGCCTGGCTGCGAGACTTCGTCAAAGAGGAGCTGTAGGCACTTGAGCCGTACCTGGTCCGTCGACGAGCACCTGGCCGACGTCCTGCGGTCGGTGGGCCCGCTGGAGCCCATCGAGCTGCACCTGCTCGACGCCCAGGGCTGCGTGCTCACCGAGGACGTCCTGGTGCCCGTCTCCCTGCCGCCCTTCGACAACAGCTCCATGGACGGCTACGCGGTGCGCGTCGCCGACGTGGAGAAGGCGAGCGAGGACGACCCGGCGGTGCTGGAGGTCGTCGGCGACGTCGTGGCGGGCGCCGGCCGGCTGCCCGAGGTCGGCCCCGGCCGGGCCGCCCGCGTGATGACCGGCGCACCGCTGCCGCCCGGCGCCGAGGCCGTCGTCCCCGTGGAGTGGACCGACGGCGGCACCGGCGGCGGCCGGGCCGACGCCATGGCCGCCCACAGCGCCGACCCGTCCGGCGCGGCCGGCGAGGTCCGCGTCCACCGCCCGGTGACGGCGCGGCAGTACGTGCGGGGCAAGGGCGGCGACGTACGCGCCGGCTCCGTGGCCCTGGAGGCAGGCACCGTCCTGGGCCCGGCGCAGATCGGCCTGCTGGCCGCCGTCGGCTGCGGCACCGTCACCGTACGGCCGCGCCCGCGCGTGGTGGTGCTCTCCACCGGCAGCGAACTGGTCCGCCCCGGCGCGCCGTTGGGACCCGGCCAGATCCACGACTCCAACAGCTTCGCCCTGACCGCCGCCGCCCGCGACGCCGGCGCCATCGCCTACCGCGTCGGCGCGGTCGCCGACGACGCCGCCACCCTGCGCACCGTCATCGAGGACCAGCTCGCCCGGGCCGACGCCATCGTCACCAGCGGCGGCGTAAGCGTCGGCGCGTACGACGTGGTCAAGGAGGCGCTCACCGGCCTGGAGGGCACCGTGCTGGGCGGCGCCGAGCCGCAGGGCGACGGGGGCGCCGAGGAGGACGGGGACGGTGAGGGCGGCGGGGACGCCGAGGAGTCCGGGGCCCCCGAGGGCGCCACCGGCACCGACGGCACGCCGCGGGCCCCCGGCGCGCACCGCGCGGGCCGGCCCCCCGCCCGCGTGGAGTTCCGCCGCCTGGCCATGCAGCCCGGCAAGCCGCAGGGCTTCGGCCTGGTCGGCCCCGACCGGATCCCGCTGTTCGCCCTCCCCGGCAACCCGGTCAGCTCCTACGTCTCCTTCGAACTGTTCGTCCGCCCCGCCCTGCGCGCCCTGATGGGTCTGGAACCCGTCACCCGGCGCACGGTCACCGCCCGCCTGGAGTGCGAGGAGCCGATCGCCTCTCCGGAGGGCAAGCGCCAGTTCCTGCGCGGCCGGTACCGGCCCCCGGCCGCCGGGGAGGAACACGGCACGGTCCGCCCGGTGGGCGGCCCCGGTTCCCATCTGCTGGGCTCCCTGGCCCGCGCCGACGCGCTGGTCGTCGTACCCGAGCGGACCACGGAGGTCGCCCGGGGCGACGAACTGGAGGTCGTGCTCCTGGACTGAGGCGGCGGTGCCCGCGCCGCGGCGGGTACCGTTGTCGTCCGGAGCGGACCGACGCGGGAGAGCGATGAGCAGCGCGCGACAGGGGAGTCCAACGGACGGGGCCGCCGGCCTCACCCACATCGACGAGGCGGGCGCGGCCCGGATGGTCGACGTCTCGGCCAAGGACGTCACCGCCCGCACGGCGCGCGCCACCGGCCGCGTACGCGTCTCCCCCAGGGTGGTGGAACTGCTGCGCGGCGAGGGCGTGCCCAAGGGCGACGCGCTCTCGGTCGCCCGTATCGCCGGGATCATGGGCGCCAAGCGCACCCCCGACCTCGTACCGCTGTGCCACCCGCTGGCGCTGTCCGGGGTGAAGGTCGACCTCGCCGTCGCCGACGACGCGGTGGAGATCGCGGCCACGGTGCGCACCACCGACCGCACGGGTGTGGAGATGGAGGCGCTGACGGCCGTGTCGGTCGCGGCGCTGACGGTCGTCGACATGGTCAAGGCCGTCGACAAGGGGGCCGTCATCACGGACGTGCGGGTGGAGGAGAAGACCGGGGGAGCCTCCGGGGACTGGAGCCGCGGCCGATGACCGAGTCCGCACCCGCTTCCGGGCCCGTGCCCGTGGGCCGCCGAGCCCTGGCCGTCACCGTCTCCAACCGCGCCGCCGCGGGCGTCTACTCCGACACCACCGGCCCGCTGCTGGCCGAGGCCCTGCGCGCGCTGGGCTTCGCCACCGACGGCCCGCGGGTCGTCCCCGACGGCGAGCCCGTCCAGGACGTACTGCGCGAGGCCGTGGCCGACGGCTACGCCGTGGTGCTCACCACCGGCGGCACCGGCATCTCGCCCACCGACCGCACCCCGGAGATGACCCGGGCCGTGCTCGACCACGAGGTCCCCGGCATCCCCGAGGCCATCCGCGCCGCCGGGAGGCCCAAGGTGCCCACCGCAGCCCTCTCGCGCGGCGTCGCGGGCGTCGCCGGCCGCACCCTGATCGTCAACCTCCCCGGCTCCACCGGAGGCGTACGCGACGGCCTGGCCGTCCTGGAGCCCCTACTGCCGCACGCCGTGGACCAGATCCACGGCGGCGACCACCCCAGGAAGGACGCACCCCACTGAACGCACCCTGGCCGGTCGAGCTGACGGACGGTGACATCACCCTCCGCCCCATAAGGCTGCGCGACCACCGCGTCTGGCGCGAGGTGAACCAGCGCAACCGCGACTGGCTGCGCCCCTGGGAGGCCACCGTCCCGCCCGCCCTGCCCGGCCGCCTGCCGCCGCGCCGCCCGACGTACCGGCAGATGGTCCGGCACCTGCGGACGGAGGCGCAGGCGGGCCGGATGCTGCCCTTCGTGATCGAGTACCGCGGGCGGCTGGTCGGCCAGCTCACCGTCGCGGGCATCACCTGGGGCTCGATGTGCTCGGGCCACATCGGTTACTGGGTGGACCGGGAAGTGGCCGGACGCGGTGTGGTGCCGACTTCCGTCGCGCTCGCCGTGGACCACTGCTTCCGCACCGTCGGACTGCACCGTATCGAGGTCTGCATCCGCCCGGAGAACGGGCCGAGCCGGCGGGTGGTGGAGAAACTCGGATTCCGCGAGGAAGGACTGCGGCCGCGTTATCTGCACATCGACGGAGCCTGGCGCGACCACCTGGTCTACGCGCTGACCACGGAGGACGTCCCCGAGGGCCTGCTGAACCGCTGGCACCGGCGCTCTCTTCCCGGAGCCTCGCAGAAATAAAATAAACGTTCGATATTGCCTGAGGGTAAGACACCCTACAGTCATCGGACGGACACATTCGCGGAGGCAGGCCGCCGTAATCACGAAAAACGGTTGAGATATCAGCCGGATCGTGCGACACACCGCGCCAATTGGCGTATCACCTTCGCGAAACCCCTCTACCGTGTGGTGGGTGAGCAGCAGCGGCCTCATCTACGCAGTCATCGTCGGGGCCTGGGCCGCCTACCTGGTGCCGATGTGGCTCCGCCGGCAGGACGAACTCAACGAGGCTCGTCCGACGGAGCGCTTCGGCACCGCCATCCGGCTGCTGTCCGGCCGGGCGGGCATGGAGCGCCGGTACGCCAGGAACCTCAAGGAGGGGTCCGGGGACGGCGGCCCCGCCGACGGTGACGACCAGGGTGCCCCGGGCGTCGACGTCCGGGCCCTCGCCGACCCCGTGACCGAGCACATCACGGTCCCCGGCCCCGCGACGGTCGCGCGCGCCGAGGCCCCCACCGAGGTGCGCCGCCCCCGGCAGGACCGGCCGGGCCGGCCTGTCCAGGCGAACCAGCCGAACCAGTCGGGCCAGGGGCAGAAGGGCCGGGCCAAACTCCTCGCCCGCCGCCGGCGCACCACGATGGTGCTCTTCCTCGCCTTCACCCTCGGCGCGATCGTCGCGGCGGTCGGCGGCATCGCGTTCCTGTGGGCCCCGGCCATCCCGGCCGGGCTGCTGAGCGCCTACATCGCCCATATGCGCGCCCAGGAGAGGCGCCGCTTCGAGTTCGTGATGGACCGGCGCCACGCCGAGGCCGCCGCCCGCCACCTGCGCGAGCGCCGTGCGGAGCGGGCCGCCGACCGTGCGGAGCGGGCCGACCGCGCCGCCGGCGGCCGCACCGCCACCGGCCGGGGCGCCTCCGGCCGTACCCGGGAACCGGCCCCCGAGCCCGCCTCCGACCCCGAGGCGGACGAGCGGCGAGCCCTGGTGGAGCAGACCGACCACGCCGAGTGGGTGGACGCCCAGCGCCGCGAGCGCACCCCCGCACCGGTGGAGAGCGGCTGGGAGCCCACCCCCGTACCGCTGCCCACGTACGTCAACGCCCCCGTCGCCCCGCGCACCGCCCGGAGCGTGGACCTGGAGGCCCCGGACGCCTGGAGCTCCGCCCGCTCCACCACGGCCTCCTCCGAGCCCGTCCGGCCCTCCGCCCCGTCCTCCTCGCACTCGTCCTCGCCGCGCCACCGCACCCCGCTCTTCGACCAGTACGCGGACGAGGACCGCCCCCGCGCGGCCAACGAGTGACCCGGCCCGCCCCGGGTGCCCCCGGCTGCCCGCCCGCCGTGACCAGCGCGGTAACGGATTTCCGCGCACGGGCATGGGGATGCTAGGGTTTCACCCGTTGCAAGGGCCTGTAGCGCAGTCCGGTAGCGCACCTCGTTCGCATCGAGGGGGTCAGGGGTTCAAATCCCCTCAGGTCCACACCGCAGCACGAAGCCCCTCCCGGGAACCGGGAGGGGCTTCTTCGTTCTCCGCGTTCACCGCCCGCAGGGTTGGGTGTTCGAGCCGCGATGACGGCTCCGGGTCCTCGGTGTTCCCGCCCGACGGCAGCGTGGGGGTGTCCGCGCGCCTCTGCGTCACGGAGTCCCCGGAAGGCGGGGCCGCGGCGCGGCGACCCGGGGCCGGGTCGTGTCAGGCGCAGTTCGGGCCGCAGCCGCACCCGTCCGCGTCGGCCGGGCCGGGGGCCGCCGCGGTGGGGAGGGAGGGGGCGCAGCAGTTCTCGCCCCGCCAGGCCTCGCGGCCCTCCTTGACCGCGACGGCGACGATGACCAGGGCGGCGACGGGGTCGGCCCAGGACCAGCCGAGGGCTGCGTTGAGGAGCAGGCCCACCAGCAGGACGGCCGAGAGGTAGGTGCACAGCAGGGTCTGTTTGGAGTCGGCCACCGCGGAGGCCGAGCCGAGTTCGCGTCCGGCCTTGCGCTGGGCGAAGGAGAGGAACGGCATGATCGCCAGGGACAGGGCGGCCAGCACCACTCCGGGTACGGAGGGTTCGGCCTCACCGGCGCCGGTGAGCGCCCGGACCGCGTCGACGGTGACGTAGGCGGCGAGCGCGAAGAAGGAGACCGCGATGATGCGCAGGGTCCTCTTCTCCCTGGCTTCGCGCACCCGGTGGTCGCGGGCGGAGAACTGCCAGGCGACCGCCGCGGCGGAGGAGACCTCGACGGCGGAGTCCAGGCCGAAGCCGATCAGCGCGGCGGAGGAGGCCAGCGTCCCGGCCGTGATCGCGACGATCGCCTCGACGACGTTGTACGCGATGGTCACGGCGACCAGGAGCCGTATGCGACGGGCGAGGGCGTCGCGCCGGGGGGAAGGCCCCAGGGATACGGCGGTCATCGGCAGCACCCCTCCTCGTCGGCCTCGGCGCAGGTGCGGTCGCTCTCCACCGCCACCACCGCGGTGCGCAGGTCGTCCAGCGCGTGACCGAGGCGCTCGTCGGCCAGCTCGTAGCGGGTGCGGCGTCCGTCCGGCACGGTCACGACCAGGCCGCAGTCGCGCAGGCACGCCAGGTGGTTCGACAGCCGGGTGCGGGAGATCCCGAGGGAGTCGGCGAGGTCGGAGGGGTAGGCCGGGGCTTGCCGCAGGGCGAGCAGGAGCCGGCAGCGGATTGGGTCGGCGAGCGCGCGGCCGAACCGGGCCAGCACCTCGATGTCGGAGGCGACGGTCAACACGCCATGACAGTACACGGAACCTTGAATTCAGTGAAGCGTGAACCCTCGGCCGGGGTGAGGTGCCGCCCGGCCGAACAGGCTCCGGTGTCCCGTCCGGCGTCCGGCGCCTCAGGTGTCCCAGCGGACGAGGGAGAGTTGCGGGCCGCCGGCGAGGTAGCTGCGGAGGGCGCCTGCGGTGGAGGGGACGAAGTTCCCGGGGATGGCGTCGGTGGGGGTCCAGCGGACCTGGGAATGCTTGTCCGGTTCGCGGTTCTCGGGCTCGCCGGACCACTCGTGGACGGCGAAGACGACGGTGAGGTAGCCGTTCGGGGACTCGGCGCCCCAGGCCCCGTGGACGACGTGGGCCAGGCGCAGGTGCTCGGCCTTCACGATCAGGCCGGTCTCCTCGCGGAGTTCGCGTACGGCGGTCCCGGTGACGGGTTCGCCGGGGTCGCTCTTGCCGGTGGGCAGGTCCCACATCCCCCGCGCGAACCTGGCCCGCGGGCCGCGCTGGAGGAGGACGACGCGGTCGGCGGCCCGGTCGTGGACGATGACGGCCGCGGCCAGCAGGGTCATCGATTCGAGCGCGGGCGGGGAAGCGGTGCGGGTCTCGTGCTCGGGCTGTGCCACGGTCGTCCCTTCGGCGGTCGGGCTCCCGAGCATGTCAGGCCGGACGGCCCGGCGGCCGGGATTCCGCCGGGGCGGTCAGCAGGTCGAGGGCGTCTCGCAGGCCGCGGGGGCGGGCGACGCCCGGAAGGCGCAGCCCCCGCCAGCCCGGCCCGGCGACCAGTACGGCGGGACGCACCCGGGCGCCGCGCACGCCCCAGGCGGTGGCGCGCACCCGGCGCACCAGGGCGGGATCGGCCGTACGGCGGGTCTGGGACCACAGGACGACGGCGGACGGCCCGGTGCGGCGTACGGCCTCCTCCATCGCCCCGGCCGGGACGGAGGCGCCGAACATCCGGACGGCGACGCCGTGTTCGGCCAGTGCGGCGGCCAGGACCTCCAGCGGGAGGGTGTGGGTCTCGTCGGGCGCGCAGGCCAGCAGCACCGGGGCGGAGTGCCCGGGGGGCGCGGGGCGCGGCCGGGCCGCCACACGGCGCAGGGCCGAGGAGATGTGCCAGGACAGCAGGTGCTCCACCTCCACGTAGCGCTCACCGGAGGTGACCCACTTGCGGCCCGCCGCCCGCAGGGTGGGCATGATCACCTCCTCCCAGGCGCCGGCCACACCGTGCGCGGCGATCGCCCGGTCCAGCAGGTCGTCGAGGGCGGGGGCGTCCAGGCGTACGGCCGCGCGGGCCAGGCCCCGGCACTCCCGGCTCACGCCGCCGCCCACGGGGAGGGTGTTGCCGCCCCCCGCGCGGGCCGGTGCGGAGGGTGGTCCGGCGGATTCGTCGGTTTCGGCGGGGGGTGCGGCTTCGGCGGACGGCGCGGGTTCGTCGGATGGTGCGGGTTCCGCCGGAACGGGCCGCGCGGACGCGGGGGAGGAGGGCCCGGGCGAGGCGGCGGTGCGCGCCCGGCGGGCGGCCTCCGCCGGGGGCACGCCGGAGGCGGTCAGACGGCACATGGCCTCCAGCACCGCGATGTCCCGCGGCGACCACCGCCGGTGACGGCCGTCCTCCCGGACGCTCGGCCCCAGCCCGTACCGCCGGTCCCACGAGCGCAGGGTGGTGGGCGCGACGCCCAGCCGCCGGGCGACGGCGCCGGTGCTGAGTCCCGCCTGCCCGGGCGTGGGTTCCGGAGGGTCCGCCATGCGTCCAGAGTAGTCGATGCAGAAACGATGCAACTTGCCGTCACCCGTCATGCGCTCCACCGTGGCACTACCGAAGCGCACCCCGCGCCCGGTGGGAGGAGCGAAGCCATGACGCCTGCGACGGTCCAGGTGGCGGCCCCTCGTCCGGAGACGTTCGCGCAGCCGCGTCGGCCGGCCCCCGCCGGTGCGGCAGCGGCCGAGGAGGAGGTGGCCCGGGCGCTGGTGCGCGGCGAGGAGTGGGCGCTGGCCCGAACTCTTCGAACGCTGGGGCACGCTCGTCCACACCCTGTCCGCCCGCGTCCTGGGCGACACCCAGGACGCGGAGGACGTCACCCAGCAGGTCTTCCTGGCCGCCTGGAGCGGCCGGGGCACCTACCGGCCCGAGCGCGGCTCGCTGCCGGGCTGGCTCGTCGGCATCACCCGCCGGGTGACGGCCGACGCGCTGGCCGTCCGCGCCCGGCGCCGCGAGCCGGCCGCGGCGGGCTCCACGTTCCCACCCGCCGCGGCCGGACCCCAGCCGGACGAGGTCCTGGACCGCCTCCTGGTCGCCCGTGCGCTGGCCGGACTGCCCGCCGTCCAGCGCCGGGTGCTCTTCCTGGCCTTCTACGAGGACCTCACCCACACCGAGATAGCCCGCCGCACCGGCCTGCCCCTGGGCACGGTCAAGGCGCACGCCCGCAGGGGGCTGCTGCGGCTGCGCCGGCGGATGGAGGCCCTCCGGTACGCCCCGTGACCCTCCGTGAACTCCCGCGAGGAGGCGGTGAACCGTGAGAATCCGCGGCGAACTGCCCATGGACCACCGGCCGGCCGGTGTCCACCGCTACGGCGCGGCCGTCAGCGGCGTCGTCCTGCCGGCCTTCGGAATCCTCGGATCCGCCAACCGGCTCGACTTCTTCGGCACCACCGGCTCCGAGTCGGCGGGACTGTCCGGCAACGGCCTGCCGAGCCCGGTCTCCGTGACCGCCGGGGCACTCCTGGTGACCGGAGCGGTCGCCGGCGGCGACTTCGCCTCCACGCCCAACATGGCGGTCGGCGCGCTGTTCGTCCTCAGCGGCTTCGTCAGCCCGGCCCTGCTGGAGACGCCGGCCGACATCCTGGCGTTCCGCATGCCCGGCGCCGTCTTCGGCTTCCTCATGGGCCTGGCGATCCTCGCATTCGGGATGTGCGGGCGGATAAGTGGCGGGCTGCCACACGACAACCCATACTGGCTCAGGCGCCACCCCGAACAGGCCGCCGCCGAGGAGGAGCGCAGGCACCGCCCGGCAGCGGCGGGGATCGGCGCGGCGGGCCGCACTCCCGAGGCTCTCGGAGCGCGGGGGAACGGCCCGAACCGGCCCGCTCTGAACCGTGACAGCAACCGTGGAAGCGCCCGCGGAAGGGCGTAGCGGCAAGCCGACCGACCCCCCCCACAGCAGGCGACGGGGAATCAATCCGCGAAATCCGCCGCCAACCGCATCCGAAAGGGCCGGCCGTCCGGAAGAGAGGGTGAAGTCCCGCATCCGAGCGGGGCTCCCACGAAGGGAAATCCCGATGATGAACTCGTGCAGCAGGAAGATCGTCTCCGTCACCGCCGGTGCGTGCGCGCTGTCCCTGGCCGTGGCCGTACCCGCCTCCGCGGACGCCCACGAGCAGGGCGGGAAGGCATCGGTCTCGGTGTTCCACGGCGTTCCCGGCCTCACCGTGGACGTCTACGCCAACGGAAACGAACTGCTCCCCGACTTCGAGCCCGGCACCCTGACCGAGCCTCAGTCCCTGGACCCGGGCACCTACGACATCGAGGTCTTCGCGGACGGCGAGGGTCCCGACGGCGATCCCGCCATCCAGAAGAGCGTCGAGGTACCGGCCGGCGCGAACGCCACGCTCGCCGCGCACCTGAACGCGGAAGGCGCCCCCGTGCTCACCGCCTTCGTCAACGACACCTCCAAGGTCCCGGCCGGGCAGTCCCGGCTGACCGTCCGCCACGTGGCCGCCGCTCCCGCCGTGGACGTCCGCGCGGGCGGGGAACCGGTCATCGAGGGCCTGACCAACCCCAACGAGAAGTCGCTGGAGGTGCCCGCCGGCACGGTCAGCGCCGACGTGGTCCTCGCCGGCACCGAGACGGTGGCCATCGGCCCCGCCGACCTGGAGCTGGCCGAGGGCGCCAACACCGTCGTCTACGCCTGGGGCAGCGCCGAGGACGGGAACCTCGCGCTGAAGACGCAGACGATCAGCGGCATGGCCTCCGCGCCGGGCGGCGTGGACGCCGGTGAGAGCGGCGCGATGGCCGCGGACAACGAGTCCGCCACCGCCTGGCTCGCCTGGGGCACCGCGGGCGCCGTCGCGGTCGCCGGCCTGCTGGCCGCCCGTCGCCGCTACGCCCGGGACGACTGACGGCCATGCGTGCCCCCATCAGGGGCGGGCGGCCCACCGCGGCGGCCGTCACGGCCGCCGCGGTGGTCGCCGCCGTCCTGGCGGCGCTGCTGGCCTGGTCCCTGCGGCCGTCCGGGGCCGCGGAGCCGCAGGGCTTCGGCGAACGGCCGCGGGACCAGGAGCCCGCGGCCGGTGCGCAGTTCGAGGTCCACGACAGCGAGGCGGACGGCGCGGGGAAGGCGTCCGCGGCTCCCGCGCCCGAGCCGACGGCGCTGAGCATCCCCCGGCTCTCCCTGGACGCCCGCGTCCGGGGCGTCGGGGTCGAGGACGACGGCACGGTGGAGGTCCCCGGGAACGCCGGGCAGGCCGGCTGGTACCGCTACGGCCCGGCGCCGGGCGCCCCGGCCGGATCCGCCGTCATCGTCGGCCACGTCGACGACCGCACCGGCGATCTGGGCGCCTTCGCCAAGCTGTACGGCGTCCGCGAGGGCGACGACGTCACCGTCGAGCGGGAGGACGCCCCGCCGCTGCGGTACGAGGTGACGGCCAGTGAGGTGGTCGGCAAGGACGCGCTCCCGGAGGAGGTGTTCCGGCGTGACGGCCGCCCGGTGCTGACCCTGGTCACCTGCGCGCCCCCGTACGACCCCGGACGCGGCGGCTACCAGAGGAACCTGCTGGTCTACGCCGTCCCGGCCGGGAGCTGAGGCCGGGGGCCGGGACTGGGGCCGGGACCGGGGACCGAGGCGGGACCGAGACCGTGCGGGGCGGCGGGCGCGGTACGGTCCGCCGGGAGGGTCGCGGCGGAAGGCGGCGAGGCAGCAGGGCGAGAGGGCGAGGAGGACGGCGTGGACCACTGCGACCCCGTGCTGCTGGCCGCACTCGCCTTCCGCGAGGCCTCCGAGCAGGAGAGCCGTGCCGCCGAACGCCATCTGGGGCACTGCGCCGCCTGCCGCGAGGAGCTGAGGGCCCTGCGGGAACTGGCGGACACCGCCCGCCGCGCCGCCCCCGCCGACCGCGTGCCCGTACGGCCGCCCCCGCGCGTGTGGGAGGCCATCGCGGCCGAACTCGCCGCCGAGCGGCGGGACGGCGGGCGCGACGGCAGGGGGAACGGCACGGGGAGCGGCGGGGGAGGCCGCCCGCGGTGACGCCGGTCAGCCGGCGGGGATCAGCGTGAGGTAGGCCATCCCCAGCACACCCCGGTAGTGCAGCCAGGCGGACCGGTGCCTCTCCACCCGCTCCCCGACCCCGGCGGCCGACGGGTGGTCGCCGTGGCTCGCCAGCCACTCCTCTGCGTCGGCCAGGTAACCCGACTCGAACTCCTCCCACTCGTCCTCGTTCGCCGTCTCGATCCACTCGACCCGGAACCCGGCGCCCACGGCGGCGTCCAACAGGCCCGCCAGGGAGAGGTGGTCCGAGGCGGAGGCCCCCGGCCACATGCCCGAGAGCTCCGCGGCGGTGGGGGTGCGCTGCCAGAAGCCCTCGCCCAGCAGGACGCGCCCGCCCGGGGAGACCAGCCCGCGAAGCCCCGCGAGAGCGGGGACGGTGTGGTGGGGCGGCTCGGCCGAGGTGAGGGCGTGGCTCGCCCCGAGGCACAGGACGAGGTCGGCGGGGCCGCGCGCGCTGTGCTCGGCGGACTCCCGGACGAACTCCACCCGGTCGGCCAGGCCGCGCGCCCTCGCGCTCCGGCGGCCGCGCTCCAGGTCCTCGGCGCAGACGTCCAGGCCCGTGCCCGTGGCGCCGGGCACTGCTTCGAGTACGCGCAGCGTCATCTCGCCCCAGCCGCACCCGATGTCCAGGACGGTGGCGGGGCGGTTGCGGGCGAGGCGTCCCGCGATGCGGTCCGCCCGCGACCCGGAGAGGGGCCCGTGGAAGGTGAGACGGGTCAGGCGGGGCGGTGCGTCGGCGTCGGTCACGCCGGGAACGCTAGCGACGCGGACGGCGGCGGGACAGCGAATATCCGGAAGGCGCCGGACACCCGGGAAGGCGGGGACGGTGGCGTGCGGCGGCGAGGGGGCGGCGCCCCGGCCGTACACGCGCCCCGCCCCGCCCCACCCCGGCCCCCGCCCCGCCCCGCCCGCCCGTCAGCCGGCCGGTACGCCGACCGGGCCGTCGGCGGGTAGGCGCTCCACGACGCCGGCGAGCGCCTCGGCGTCGGCCGCGTCGAGCCCGACGCCGAAGACGTCCCCCAGCACCTCGGGCACCTCGCGCGGCTTCAACTCCCGCGTCCGGCGCGAGCCGTCCGCGCGGGCGGTGGTCACCCAGGTCGCGCCGTACAGCGCCTGGCGGACGTCCGGGCCGGTGCGCTGGACGACCGGGCGCCGGACGAACGGCGAGCGGGGATGGGTGGAGACGTAGTGGTTGCCCACCACCCAGTCGATCGCGTACTGCGGGTTAAGGGTGAAGGCGTGCAGGTCGGACCAGTCCTCCCCGGCCCCGCGCCGCTCGTGGAGCGTCCACTCCTCGGCCTCCGCGGTCACGCCCAGGGGCGTGGCGGTGCGCTCCAGCCGGAACTCCCAGCCGCCGGCGGAGGTCCGTGCGCCGTCGGCCAGTTCGAGCGGTTCCAGCGGGCTGCCGCCGAAACCGACGTCGCAGATCCACACCCGCCCGGTCTCCGCGGTCTCGGCCGTCTCCACGCGCAGGACGGCATGGGTGGCGGGGCGTACGCGGCCCGAGCCCATGCCCACGCGGGAGGACAGGCCGCCGACGCCGAAGCCCAGCCGCTCCAGGGCGGCGGCGAAGAGCCGGGCGTGCTCGAAGCAGTAGCCGCCGCGCGCCCGGCGCACGATCTTGTCCTGGAGGGCGGGCAGGTCGAGCGGGACCGGCCGGCCCAGGACGATCTCCAGGTTCTCGAAGGGGACGCCCAGCACGTGCGCGCGGTGCAGGGCGCGCAGGGTCGCCTCGGTCGGGGAGCGGTCCCCGGTGTGGCCGATCCGGGCCAGGTAGGCATCCAGGTCCAGCTCCGCGCCGTCCCAGCCCCGGTCCGCGCCGGGTCCGCCCGTGCTCTCCGCGTCCGCCATGGCCGTACGTCCTCCCCGTCGGTGTTCCGTCCGTGCCGGCCGGTGGGAACCGGCCGGTGGAAACGAACCTAGAACCTCAAGCGGGCTTGAGGTCAAGTGGCGGCAGGGGACGGCGGCCCGGCGGCTCAGCGCAGCGGCTTGGCGTAGCAGCGGCTGTTGGGCTCGTGGCGGTAGACCCCGAACTTCTCGGTGGGCGAGTAGCCGCTCGACTCGTACAGCGCCATCGCCTCCGGCTGCTTGGTACCGGTCTCCAGCACCATCCGCAGCCGTCCCGCCTGCCGCGCGTCCTCCTCCAGCAGGGCCAGGATGCGGCGGGACAGGCCCTGGCGCCGCGCCTCGCGGATCACGAACATCCGCTTGAGCTCGGCGTCGCCGTCGCGGTAGTTCTCCCCGTTCTCGTCCATCGCCCGCCAGCCGCCGGTGGCGACGGGCCGGTCCCGCTCGTCGTACGCGATCAGGAACAGACCGCTGGGCGGCGAGAACATCCCGGGGGCCAGCGGTGTGACGTCGCCCTCACCGCCGTAGCGCTCGGCGTACTCCAACTGCACCAGATCGGTGAGCTTCGCGGCGTCGGGATGGTCGTAGGGGACGGGCGTGATGCGCATGCCCGCATCGTAAGGTGCCGGGGTGCTGACGATTTCGACGGTCAATGTGAACGGGCTGCGCGCAGCCGCGAAGAAGGGCTACACCCAGTGGCTGGCCGCCACCGACGCGGATGTGGTCTGCCTGCAGGAGGTGCGCGCCGAGCCGGGCCAACTCCCCGGCGAGGTACGCGATCCGGAGGGCTGGCACGCGGTGTACGCCCCCGCCGCGGCCAAGGGGCGCGCGGGCGTGGCGGTGCTCACCCGGCGTGCGCCGGAGGAGGTGCGGGTGGGGTTCGGGGTGAGCGAGTTCACGGACTCCGGCCGCTATCTGGAGGTGGACCTGCCGGGCCTGACCGTCGCCAGCCTCTACCTGCCCTCGGGCGAGGCCGGCACCGAGCGGCAGGAGGAGAAGGAGCGCTTCATGGAAGCCTTCCTGCCCTACCTCGCCGCACTGCGCGAGCGCGCCGCCGCGGCCGGCCGCGAGGTCCTGGTCTGCGGCGACTGGAACATCGCCCACCGGGAGGCCGACCTGAAGAACTGGAAGGCCAACGGGAAGAACTCCGGCTTCCTGCCCGAGGAGCGCGCCTGGCTCGGCCGGGTCTTCGACGAGGCCGGCTACGCCGACGTCGTCCGCCGCCTCCACCCCGACCAGGACGGGCCGTACAGCTGGTGGTCCTACCGGGGCCGCGCCTTCGACAACGACGCGGGATGGAGGATCGACTACCACGTCGCCACCGAGCCGCTGGCGCAGCGGGCGGTGAAGGCGTACGTGGAGCGCGCGGCCGACCACGCGGGCCGGTGGAGCGACCACGCGCCGGTGACGGTCGTCTACGCGCCCTGACGGCCCGGGACGCCGTCCCCGTCCCCTCCGCCGCCCTCGCCGCTCCCGCCCGGCAGGAGCGTGGTGGCCAGACGGCGGGCCTCCGCCAGGAGGGGGCCCAGCACCGCCAGCCCCTCGGGGACCGCGGCGGCGTTCCGGGGGAGCTCGGCGCGGAGCCGGTCCTGCTCGGCGCGGACCTCCCCGACGGCCTCGCGCAGTTCGCGGCGGGCGGTCCCCGGGTCGTCGCCGGTGACCGTGCGCCCGTAGGCGTCCAGGGCGGCGGCCACCTGCCGGAGGAAACCGGCGTACGGGCGGGTGACCTCGTGGCCGGGGCGGGGCACCTCGTCGCTCTCGTCGGCCGCCTCCAGCAGGGTCCTGGTCAGGGCGACCAGGCGCTCGGCGACGTCCTCGAGCGTGGGCAGCGTCTCCTCGTACACCGCCGCCAGCCGCGCCGCCTCGGCGCGGCGGCGGCTCTCGGGGTTGAGGCGGAGGCTCTCGCGGCTCCAGCCGATCGAGGACTCCACGCCGCGGATCAGCCGGGGGAGGCGGCAGGCCCGGTCGTACCAGGTGCGGATGCGGTCGTACTCCCAGGGCTCGTCCAGGCCCTCCGCGACCTCGGTCACGATCTCCCGCGCCTCGCGGACGGCGGAGTCCACCGCGTCGCGCGCGCTGCGCAGATGGACGGGCGGCAGGACCAGCGCGTTGACGCCGACGCCGACGGCGGTGCCGAGGAGGGCGGCCAGGACGCGGGAGAGGGCCGAGTCGAGCGTGGCCTCGCCGGGGACGAGGGTGAACAGGGCGGCCGTGGAGGCGTAGATGCCCTGGGTGCCGAAGCGGGGCCAGTTGCCCAGCAGGGTGGTGACGGGCAGGACGAGGACCATCACCAGCACCGGATGGCCGAGGGGGATGACCAGGGCCGCGGCGAGCACCGTGCCGACGGTGATCGCCATCGTCTGCTGGAGCCCCTGCCACACCGAGCGGTAGACGGTCGACTGCACCAGGACCACCGCCACCCAGGGCGCCATCAGGGCGAAGGCGTCGGGCAGCAGCCAGGCGGCGGCCAGCCAGGCCAGGACGGCGGCGAGCGCGGCCTTGAGGGACTGGACGACCGCGTCGCGCTCCCGGCCCGGCCCCTGCAGGGCACGGCGCAGGGAGCGGGCGCCCCAGGCGGCCTCGGCCCGCACCGCGCGCACGGTACGGGTCGTGGGGGAGGGGCGGTCGGACTGCGTCGTGGAGGCGGACTGTGCTTGCACCATCGAGGTACGGGTTGCCGTGCGGGCGGCGGCCATACATGCATGCACGGCGCTTCGCGGGGACGGCGCCGTGAACGGGCCGCGGGCCGGCCGCCGGCCGGCCCGGTCAGCCGCCGCGGCCCTGCGGCTCCCCGTCCTCCGGCCCTCCGGGTCCCCCGTCCGGTCCCCGCCGCTCCTGCCGTCCCGCCCCCGTCTCCCCCTCCGGGCCGTCCGGACGCGACCAGCTCTCCAGTTCCGCGCGGACGCGGCGGTCCATGGCCAGTGCCAGCTCGACGTCGACCACCTGCTTGGCCAGCGGGCGCAGCCGGTCCATCACCTCGGACAGGCGCCGCAGATCCTCCGGGGAGAGTTCGCGGACGTCGGTGAACAGGCGGGCGCGGACGAGGTTGGTGAACAGGTCGGCGACGGCGTCGGCGTGCTCGCGCACCACGCGGCCGGCCTCCAGCACGGCCTCCAGCGGGATGCCCTCGCCCACCAGGGCGGTGGACGCGTCGAGCAGGCGGCGGCTTACGTGGACGACCTCGTCGCCGTCGACGGCGACGTAGCCCAGCTCCAGGGCGGCGGCGAGGTTCTCGGAGGTGACCTCGCCGGGGAAGTGCGCGGCCAGGTCCTCGGGGGTGAGGCGGACGGGGGTCTCCTCCGACCAGGGCGAGACCAGGGTGCTCTCCAGGCCGAGCAGTTCGGCCGCGCCGCCCGCGTCCCGGCCCTTCTCGAAGGCGTCGATCAGGTCGGCGATCCCGCCGAGGGTGTGGCCGCGGGCCAGCAGCGCGGAGATCGTCCGCAGCCGGTTGAGGTGGTGCTCGTTGTACCAGGCGATACGGCCCTCGCGGCGCGGCGGCGGGAGGAGTCTGCGCTCGCGGTAGAACCGCAGGGTGCGCACGGTGATGCCGGCGGCCCTGGCGAGTTCGGCCGTGCGGTACTCGGCGGGCGGGGCCGTGCCGTCTCCTTCCGGTCCGGCCTGTGCGTGTGCCGCGCCGTCCGCCCGTCCGCTGTCCGCCGATGATCTGTCCGCCACACCGGAGAGCCTATGCGGCAGCGGTGGCCGGATGTCCGAACCAGGGGTGCAACCGGCGGTAACTTTCCTTCGCCGCACCCCTACCCATCGGTATGTTCCTGCTCTACCCTCCAACCATGCCAGTGATTACTGGCGTGTTTCATGTGTGAGGAAACACCGGAGTCGGGAGGCGGCATGGCCGGACACGAACACGTACGGGTGGCGGTGATCGGATCGGGGTTCGGCGGCCTGGGCGCCGCCGTACGACTGCGCCGCGCGGGCGTCACGGACTTCGTCGTACTGGAGCGCCGCGACTCCGTGGGCGGCACCTGGCGCGACAACAGCTACCCCGGGTGCGCCTGCGACGTGCCCTCCCACCTCTACTCGTTCTCGTTCGCGCCCAACCCCGACTGGCCGCGGAACTTCTCCGGGCAGGAGCACATCCGCGCCTACCTGGAGAAGGTCGCCGACACCTTCGGGCTGCGCCCGCACATCCGCTTCGGCTCGGAGGTGCTGAGCGCCCGCTGGGACACCGAGGCGCTGCACTGGGAGATCGAGACCGGCCGCGGGACCCTGACCGCCGACATGCTCGTCTCGGCCACCGGTCCCCTCTCCGACCCCAAGATCCCCGACATCCCCGGCCTGGACGGCTTCACCGGCAAGGTCTTCCACTCCGCCCGGTGGGACCACGACTACGACCTGCGCGGCAAGCGCGTCGCCGTGATCGGCACCGGCGCGTCCGCCATCCAGATCGTCCCCTCGATCCAGCCGCTGGTGGACAGGCTCACCCTCTTCCAGCGCACCCCGCCGTGGGTCATGCCGCGCATGGACCGCGAGATCAGCAGGGCCGAGCGCTGGCTGCACACCAAGGTGCCCCCCACGCGCGCGCTGCGCCGCCGGATGCTCTGGCTGATCAGGGAGCTCCAGGTCGGCGCCTTCACCAAGCACCCCGCGCAGCTCGGCCTGGTGGAGAAGCTGGCCAGGCACCACATGACCAAGGTCGTCAAGGACCCGGTGCTGCGCGCCAAGCTCACCCCCGGCTACCGCATCGGCTGCAAGCGCATCCTGCTGTCCAACACCTACTACCCGGCGCTGGTCGAGCCCAATGTGGACGTGGTCGCCTCCGGTCTGAGGGAGGTGCGCGGCAACACCCTGGTGGCCGCCGACGGCACCGAGGCCGAGGTGGACGCGGTCGTCTTCGGCACCGGCTTCCACGTCACCGACATGCCGATCGCTCGGCGCATCACCGGCGCGGACGGCATCACACTGGCCGAGGCGTGGAAGGACGGCATGGAGGCGCTGCGCGGCTCCACGGCCGCGGGCTTCCCCAACTTCATGACCGTCATCGGTCCCAACACCGGCCTCGGCAACAGCTCGATGATCCTCATCATCGAGGCGCAGCTGAACTACATGGTCGACTACCTCAGGCAGTTGGGGACGCTCACCGCCGGATCGGCCGGCCGGGCCGCGCTCGACGCCCGCCCCGAGGCGGTGCGCTCGTGGACCGACCACGTCCAGCGGCGGATGGCGCGCACCGTGTGGAACACCGGCGGCTGCGACAGCTGGTACCTGGACGCGAACGGCCGCAACACCACCGTGTGGCCGGGCACGACCGGCGAGTTCGCGAAGGTGACCAGGCGCGTGGACCTGGCCGAGTACGAGGTGCTGCGGGCCCCGGCCCGCGCCGGACAGCGGAAGGCGGAGGCGACCCGATGAGCCGTGGACCCCGTACGGCGGGCGGCGCGTACGCCCCGCCCGCCCCGCGCCGCGAACTGACCGTCACCTCCGCCGACGGCTCCCGGCTGCACGTCGAGGAGCACGGGCGCGAGGACGGGCCCACGGTCGTCCTGGTGCACGGCTGGACCTGCTCGACCGCCTTCTGGGGCCCCGTGGTCCGGCGGCTGGCCGACGAGCACCGGGTGTTCGTCTACGACCAGCGCGGCCACGGCCGCTCCCCGGCCGCCGGCCCCGGCGGCCACAGCACCGACGCCCTCGCCGACGACCTGTGCGCCGTCCTGGACGCCGCCGGGTCCCGGGCGGTCGTCGCCGGGCACTCCATGGGCGGCATGACGGTCATGGCCGCCGCCGGGCGCCCGCAGGTGCGCGAGCGCGTCGCCGCCGCGCTGCTGTGCAACACCGGCAGTTCCCGGCTGCTGCACGAGTCCACCGTCGCGCCGCTGAGAGCGGGCAGGCTGCGCTACCGGATCCAGAAGGCGGTCCTCGGCTCCAGCCTGCCGCTGGGGCCGGTGACGCCGCTGGGCATGCGCGTCCTGCGGTACGCCACGATGGGACCCGGCGCGACGAAGGAGCAGATGGAGGCGTGCGCCCGGATCGTGCACGCCTGCCCGCGCGCCGTACGCGCCTCCTGGGCCCGGAAGGTCCTGGCCGTGCTGGACCTGGACGCCAAGCTCGCCTCCCTGGACCTGCCCGTCGGCGTCATCGCCGGCGAGAAGGACCGGCTCACCCCGCCGGTGCTCTCCCGCCGCCTCGCCGAGGCGCTGCCGAACTGCACCGGCCTGACCGAACTGCCCGGCCTGGGGCACATGACGCCCCTGGAGGACCCCGACGCCGTCGCCGGCGAAGTGGCCGCACTGGTGCGCGACCACCTGGCGGGCGGCGTACGGCGGGAAGCCGCACAGCGGAGGACACCGCCGGCCGGGGCGCCGGCCGGGAAGGAGAGCGCGTAATGGCACGCAGGGACCTCCGGGGCCAGGTAGCGGTGGTGACGGGCGCGGCCCGGGGCGTGGGCGAACTCCTCGCCCGCAGGCTGGCGGCGCGCGGCGCACGGCTCGCGCTGGTCGGGCTGGAGCCGGACGAGCTGAAGAAGGTCGCCGAGTCGCTGCCGACGGACTCCGCGCACTGGCACGCCGACGTCACCGACCACGCGGCCATGTCCCGCGCGGCCCGCGAGGTGCGCGAGCGCTTCGGCGCGGTGGACATCGTCGTCGCCAACGCCGGGGTGGCCACCGGCGGCCCCTTCACCGACTCCGACGAGACCGCCTGGCGCCGGGTCGTCGAGGTCAACCTGCTGGGCAGCGCCACCACCGCCCGCGCCTTCCTGCCCGCCCTGATCGAGTCGCGCGGCTACCTGCTCCAGATCGCCTCGCTCGCCGCGATCACCCCGGCCCCGATGATGACGGCCTACTGCACGTCCAAGTCGGGTGTGGAGGCCTTCGCCCACAGCCTGCGCGCGGAGGTCGGCCACCAGGGCGTGCGCGTCGGCGTCGGCTACCTGAGCTGGACCGACACCGACATGGTGCGCGGCGCCGACCAGGACGAGGTGCTGCGCGACCTGCGGGCCCGGCTGCCCTGGCCGAGCAACAAGACGTACCCGCTGGGTCCGGCCGTGGACCGGATCGTCGCGGGCATCGAGCGGCGCTCGTTCCACGTCTACGGGCAGTGGTGGCTGCGCGGCATGCAGTCGGTCCGCGGCTACCTGCCGGGGATCATCGGCCGGGTCGGGCAGCGCGAGATGAGGCACTTCGCCCCCCGTCTGGCCGCCTCCGGCGGCCCCCGCGGACTGGTCGGCGCGGGCGGCGCGGCGGACGAGAAGGAGCGCACCGAGGGCTGAGCGGGCCCTCCCCGCCCGGGGTCCGGCGCGGTGGCACGGCCACCGCGCCGGACCCCGTCTCACGTGCCCGCCGGGCCCCCGGCGTCGCGGACGCCCTCGTACGCGCCGAACACGTGCACCACGAGCCCGGTCTCGCCGGGGGCGGCCGGCACGTGCAGGGTCTCGTAGTCCAGGGTGAGCAGCCCGGCCGTCGGGTGCCGCAGCCGTTTGCGCCCGGCCGCGCACATCACGACCTCGCCGGTGGCCCAGATCCGCCGGAAGTCGGCGCTGCGGGCGGACAGTCCGGCCAGGAGCGCGGCGAGTTCCCCGTCGTCGGGGTAGCGGCCCGTGGCGACCCGCAACTGGCCCACGGCCTCCGCCGCCCTGTCCTCCCAGTCGGGGAAGACGGTCCGGGAGGCGGGGTCGAGGAAGAGGTACCGGGCCTGGTTCCGGTCGCGGCGGCCGGGGTCGTCCAGGCCGCCGATCAGTTCGGCGCCCAGCTCGTTCCAGGCCACCACGTCGGTGCGGTGGTTCGTCACGAAGGCCGGCAGGCGGCCCATGGAGTCCAGGATCCGACGCAGCAGCGGGCTGACCCTGGCCCTGGGCGCGGGGCCGCGCCCGGCGCCGACCAGGGTGTCGAGGTGTCTGCGCTCGGCCGTGTCCAGGCCCAGCGCCCCGGCGAGCGCGTCGAGCACCTCGGGGGACGGCCGGGTGGCCCGGCCCTGTTCGAGGCGCACGTAGTAGTCCACGCTGATCCCGGCGAGCCGGGCCAGCTCCTCACGGCGCAGCCCGCGCACCCGCCGCCGGCGGCCGCCGGGGAGGCCCACCTGCTCCGGTGTGACGCGCCCCCGGCGGGCGCGCAGGAAGGAGCCGAGCGCCCGCCGGGCGTCGCCTATCCCGTCGATTCCGCCGATCCCGCCTGTTCCGCCGACGTCTTCGGTCCTGCCGGTCCCGTCGATGAGGTTCCCGCCGTCCATGCGGCCCAGTATGGGTGGCCCTCGCGGTACCAGGACCGCCGTTCCGCCGGTCGAACCGGGTACTGGCCGCCCGGACGCGCCCGGGGGAACGTGGCGGCATGACCCAAGCCGTACCGAAGCAGTCCAGGAAGATCCTCGTCGTCAGCGCCCACCCCGACCCCCGCTCGCTCACCGCGTCCCTGACCGCCTTCGCGGCCGGGCACCTGCGCGAGGCGGGGCACGAGGTGCGGGTGTCCGACCTCCACGCGATGAAGTGGAAGGCGGTGGTGGACGCCGACGACTTCCCCGACCGCCCCGCGGACCGGCGGCTGGACCTGCTGACCGCCGCGGAGGAGGCCGTCCGGACGGGGCGGCTGTCGCCGGACGTCGCCGCGGAGCAGGAGAAGGTGCGCTGGTCGGACGCGGTGGTCCTGCAGTTCCCGCTGTGGTGGTTCTCGGTGCCGGCGATCCTGAAGGGCTGGATGGACCGGGTGTTCGTCCGCGGGTTCGCCCACGGCCCGGGACTCCCACCGCCCTACGGCGAGGGGGCTCTGGCGGGGCGGCGGGCGCTGATGTCGGTGACGGCCGGCGCCCGGGAGCCGTCCTTCTCCGACCGGGGCGTCCACGGGAGGCTGGCGGACCTCCTCCACCCGTTCCAGCACGGCCTGTTCTGGTTCACCGGCATCGCGCCGCTCGAACCCTTCGCGGTGTACGACGCGAACGTCCTGCCCGGGGACCGGTTCGAGGCGGCGAAGCGGGAGTACGGGCGGCGGCTCGACCAGCTCTTCACCGACGAGCCGGTCCCGTACCGGTCGCTCACCGGCGGAGACTACGACCACGACATGCGGCTGCTGCCGGGCGCGGAGGCGCCGGGGACGAGCGGCCTGGACCTGCACGTCCGTCCGCGCGGCTGAACGTCCGGGTCCGGCGGGCACCCGCCCGCCGGACCCGGACGCGAACGGCTGTCCGCGTGACTAGGCGTTCGGCCTGTCCTCCTCGTCCCACTCCGCAGGGCTGTCCTCGTGGGGGTGGAGCTTCCAGTCCTCCTGCTCGCGATCGCGGGTCTCCGGCCGCCGGGAGCGGTCACCGCCCTCGCGGGAGCCGCCCCCCTCGCGGGAGCCGCCCCCCTCGCGGGAGCCGCCCCGCGCCGTCTGGCGCCGGTCCCTGATCTCGTCGAAGTCGTCCGAGTGCTTGTCCGACTTGCCCATGCGCACTCCCGGAAGTCGTCGGGACGATCGGGTCACCACCAGGCTGGCACGCCCGCGGGCACCCCGCACATCGAGCGGTTCACGGCCGCGGCGGAAGCGGGGGACGGCTGCGGTCGGGGACGTCGTCATAGCCGGGCGGGGCGGCGGCCGGGTGGCGTTCCAGCAGGTCCAGCGCGGTGCGCACCGCCGTCTCCAGCATCGGGTGGTGGTCCTCGGCCCAGTCCGTCGGGGTGCGCAGCACCTCGATGTCGGGCTCCACGCCGTGGTTCTCCACCGACCACTTGTACTCGTCGAACCACGCCGCGTTCATCGGCACCGTGATGACCGTGCCGTCGCCGAGCCGGTGGCGCCCGGTCATGCCGACCACCCCGCCCCAGGTGCGGGCGCCGACCACCGGGCCGATGCCCAGCAGCCGGAACGCGGCCGTGATCATGTCCCCGTCGGAGGCGGTGGCCTCGTCGGCCAGGGCCACTATCGGGCCGCGCGGGGCGTTGGACGCGTAGCTGACCGGCCGGGCGTGGCGCACCAGATCCCAGCCGAGGATGGTACGGGTCAGCGCCTCGACGACCAGTTCGCTGATGTGGCCGCCCGCGTTGCCGCGCACGTCCACGATCAGCGCGGGCCGGGAGACCTCCATGCGCAGATCGCGGTTGAACTGCGCCCAGCCGGAACCGCCCATGTCGGGGATGTGCAGATAGCCGCACCGGCCGTCGCTGAGCCTGCGCACCACCGCGCGCCGCCGGCTCACCCAGTCCTGGTAGCGCAGCGGGCGCTCGTCGATGAGGGGGACGACGGCGACGCGGCGGGGGCGGTGCGGGACGGCGTCCGGGCCGTCGCCGGGCTCGGTGGTGAGGAAGGCCAGCTCGACGGTGGTGCCGCCGGCCGCCGCCAGCAGCGGGAACGGTCCGGCGTCCGGGTCCACCGGGCGGCCGTCGACATGGGTGAGCACCGAGCCCTCGCGGATGCCGGAACCGGCCAGCGGTGAGCGGGCCCGGGAGTCGGAGGAGTCGCCGGGCAGGATGCGCTCCACCCGCCAGCGGCCCTCTCCGTCGAGGGCGAAGTCGGCGCCCAGCAGCCCGATCGGCCGCTGGTAGTGGGCCGGGCCCTCGTTGCGCCGGGCCGGGGAGACGTAGGCGTGGGAGGTGCCCAGCTCGCCCACCGTCTCGCGCAGCAGGTCGGCGAACTCGTCCGGGGAGGCCACCCGTTCGACCAGCGGGCGGTACTGGTCCAGGATCGCGTCCCAGTCCACGCCGGACATGCCCGGGTCCCAGAAGTACGACCGCATGATCCGGCCCGCCTCGTCGAACGCCTGCCGCCACTCGGCGCGCGGATCGGCGTCGTGCAGGATGCGGCGCAGGTCGAGGTGGGTGGTGGAGTCGGCGTCGGCGTGCTCGTTTGCGGGGACGGCCCGCAGGTCGCCGTCGTCGTTGACCACCAGGCGGGTGCCGTCGCCGCTGACCGCGAACCAGTCGATGTCGCTGGTCAGTTCGGTGCGCTTGGCCTTGACCAGGTCGAAGTGCTCCAGGGTGGGGCGGCCGGAGGTGTCGGCCGGGTTGGCGAAGGTCTCGCCCAGCGCCCCGGAGATCGGCCAGCGCAGCCAGACCAGTCCGCCGCCGCTGACCGGATGGAGCGAGGAGTACTTCGAGGCCGCCACGGGGAAGGGCGTGACGCGGCTGGCCAGCCCCTCGGCCTCCACCAGCACCGTCCCCTCCTCCCCGGCCGCCTCGCCGAGGGCGTCCGGGTCCAGGCCGCCGGCCGCCGGGCGGCCCTCGGGGGAGAGGGCGAACGGCGAGGGCGTGGCCGACGACAGCGGCACCAGGTACGGGCGGCAGCCCAGCGGGAAGGACAGGTCGCCGGTGTGCACGTCGTACACAGGGTCGAAACCGCGCCAGGAGAGGAAGGCGAGATAGCGGCCGTCGCGGGTGAAGACGGGCTGCTCGTCCTCGAAGCGGCCCTCGGTGACGTCCAGGATGGTGCGGTCGGACAGGCGGGCGATCCGGATGCGGGTGAGCGCGCCGTCGGTGCCGGGGTGGGCCCAGGCCAGCCACTGGGAGTCGGGGGAGAAGGCGAGGTGGCGGACGGGGCCGTTGACGGAGCGGACCAGCTCGGCGACACCGGCGGCCGCGCCCCCGGCGCCACCGCTCCCGGCGTCCCCGCCCCCGCCCCCGCTCCCGTCCCCGGCGTCCACCAGCAGCAGCCGCCCGTCGTGCGAGGCGACGGCCAGGGTGGCGCCGTCCGGCGAGGCGACCAGCTCGTGCACCCGCCCCAGCCGTCCCGCGGCGAGCCGCGCCGGCTCGCGGGCGCCGGTGGCCCGCGGCAGGTCGGAGACCTCCACGGCGTCCTCGCCCTCGGCGTCGGTGACGTAGGCGATCCGGCCGGTCGAGCCGAGCATCTCCGGCAGCCGCACCCGCACCCCCGGGGTGTCGGCGATCACCCGTGCCGGGCCGTCGCGGTGGGTGAGCCAGTACAGGCTGCCGCGCACCCCCACCGCGCTGGCGCGCCCGGTGGTGTCCACGGCCAGGGAGTTCACATGGCCCGCGGCCGAGACCTGGTAGACGCGGCGCCCGGCGCGCGGCCCCGCCAGCCGCACCGGCAGCCGGCGCGGCTTCGCGCGCGGCGAGAAGTCGTCCACCAGCCACAGCTCGCCCGCGCACTGGTACACCACGCGCTCGCCGTCGGTGGAGGCGTGGCGGGCGTAGAAGTCGGCGTGGTCGGTGTGGCGGCGCAGGTCGGTGCCGTCGGGCAGGCAGGAGTAGAGGTTGCCCACCCCCTCGTGGTCGGAGAGGAAAGCGATCCGGCCGCCGACGATCATCGGGCAGTCCAGATGCCCGTACAGCTCCGGGACCAGACGCTCGCCCTCCAGCCACAGCCGTCCCATCGCGCCGCCGCGGTATCGCTTCCAGGAGGCCGGCTCGTGGGGCGGGGTGCCGGTCAGCAGCAGGGTGCGCCGCTCGCCGCCGAGATCGGCGACGGCGAGGTTCGACACCGGGCCCCAGGGCAGCTTCTCGCCCGGACCGCCGCCGGGCGGCAGCCGGTAGGCCCAGGCGAAGTGCGAGAACGGCTGGCCGTGCGAGGCCACGGCCAGGATGTCCCCCTCGGGCGTCCAGCCGCAGACCTGGGTGTCCACCGCGCCCCAGTACGTCAGTTGCCGCGACGGCCCGCCGTCGACCGGCGTCAGGTGCACCTCGGGGTCCAGGCTGCGCCAGTTCGTGTACGCGATGTGGCTGCCGTCGGGGGAGAAGCGCGGGTGCCCGATGCGGGTGCGGTCCACCGTCAGGCGCCAGGCGCGCGGTGGTTCGTCGGCCCCGGGCGCGAGCGGGGCGATCCACAGATCGTCCTCGGCGGTGAAGCAGAGCAGGTCGCCGCTGAGGTGCGGAAACCTGAGGTACGCCCCGGAGGGGTCCGGGGAGGGGGGAACGGAGGTGTCTGGGGATCCGGAGGTCGCGGTCATCCCTCCCATGGTCGGCAGCCGGGCGGCGGGCGGCAACTCCTGGGAGCGGCGCGGCGGTCGGCGCTGCGGATCTCACCCGCGGGAGCGGACTGCGCCGCGCGGCGGCGGGGCCGGGAGACGGCGCCGGCGGGCATGCGCGCGGGCGGGCGGTTCGGTCCCTGCCGCGTCCGCGGGGGTCTTCCGGAGGGGCTTGCGGGTTCTGCCGCGGGACCCTGCGGGCCGTGCGCGGCTCCTGCGCGGTCTGCTGTGTCCTGCGGTTGTGTCCTGCGGTCCTGCCGCGTCCTGCGGCTTGCGTTCCGGCCGTTTCCCGGCGCCTGCTTGCCGAAGCGCCGGACGCGCGGCCGCCGCCTCAGCCCAGCAGGGAGGTCAGCCCGCGGTCCAGGTCCAGCTCCAGGTGCTCGGAGCCGCCGGGCACCATGCCGTACGTGCCGTGCAGGAAGCGCAGCAGACCGGTGGTGTCGAACTCGATCACCGCGACCCCCTCCGGAGCGCGCAGCTCGATGACCGTCCGCTCGGGTCCGGACGGCCGGATGTGCACGTCCCCGAGACCGACCGCGGCCCGCAGCCCCTCCTCCAGCAGTTCGCGGGAGAACACCCAGACGACCTCCTGCCCGTCCAGGGAGACGTCGGAGGGGAACACCAGACTGACGGCGAAGGGGTCGTGGCGGTCGTAGCGCAGCCCGACGGTCACCTCCCGGGTGACCGAGGGGACGGTGATCAGACGTGCCTGGACGCTGTGGTCGACGACTGCGCGCATGGGGTGCTCCTTTTCCGGGGGGCCTTTTCTCCTACGACCCCGTCAGAGCGTTTTCATGACGGCATACCGCAGGTAATGGGTGTGGGTTCTGCAACAGTTCCGTGAAGGTCCGACATTGATGGCGTCTTCCCTCGGACCGGGCAAGTATCCCGATCCACCGGCAACCGGACGGGTTGGAAACGCTGGGTCTTCGCAACCGTCGCACTCGGTGACGCCTGCCCGTCGCGCCCCTCGGTACCCACCCGCCGGCGACAGAGGCGCTCTTGCGAAGAGGTTGCAACTACTCCTTACCGTCGGGGTGTGGAGCCGCCCCGGCTCTCCGCGCCCTCCGGCCGCGGTGCGGCGGGACCGCGGCGGGACCGCGGCGGCCGTGGAAGCCCGAGAAGCGGAGTCCTGCCATGCACGTGCCCGACGGATTTCTCAACGCCCCGGTCTCGGTGGCCACCGGTGCCGTCGCCGCGGCCGCCGTTGCGGTCAGCCTGCGCGGCGCGCGCCGCGAACTGGCGGGCACCGCCGCGTACCACGGAGCGGAGCGCACCGCGCCGCTGGCCGGCCTCGTGGCGGCCTTCGTCTTCGCCGTGCAGATGCTCAACTTCCCCGTGGGCGCGGGCACCAGCGGCCATCTGATGGGCGGGGCGCTGGCGGCGATACTCGTCGGCCCCTGCACCGGGGTGCTCGCCCTCTCCGTCGTCCTGCTGATGCAGGCACTGCTCTTCGCCGACGGCGGTCTCACCGCACTGGGCACCAACATCACCCTGATCGGCATCGTCACCGTCGTCGTCTCCTACGCCGTCTTCCGCGCCCTGGTACGGGTCCTGCCGCGCCGCCGCGGCTCGGTCACCGCCGCCGCCTTCGTCTCCGCCCTGCTCTCCGTACCGGCCGCCGCCGCCGTCTTCACCGGCCTGTACGCACTCGGCGGCACCGCCGAGGTCCCCCTGGGCAAGGTCCTCACCGCGATGCTCGGCGTCCACACCCTGATCGGCGTCGGCGAGGCGCTCATCACCACCGCCACCGTCGGCGCCGTCCTGGCCGTACGCCCGGACCTGGTGTACGCCGCCCGCTCCCTCGCCCGCCCCCTCGTCCTGCGCAGCGGCCCGGTCGCCACCCCCGGCTCGGGCCCCGCCCCGCGAGCCACCGCCGTCACCCCCACCGACTCCGCATCCACCGACTCCGCCACCGCCGGGCCCGCCCCGGCCCCCGCGCCCGCCGCGCGCCCCGCCTCCACCCGGAAGGTCTGGGCGGGCGGACTGGCCGCCACCCTCCTGTGCGCCGGCGTCGTCAGCTTCTACGCCTCCGCCGCCCCCGACGGCCTGGAGAAGGTCGCCGGCGAGTACGGCATCTCCTCCCAGGAGGAGCACGGGCTGGCCGGCTCCCCGCTCGCCGACTACGGCGTGGCGTCCATCGCCGACGAGCGCCTCTCCGGCGGGCTCGCCGGGCTCATCGGCGTCGGCACGACGCTGGCCGCGGGCGCAGGGGTCCTCGTCGCCGTACGCCGCCGCGGAAACGCCGGAGCGGCCGGCGCACCGGCCGGGGAAGGGAGCGACGGCCGCGCGGAGGACGGTGCCGGCCGCACCCCCGCCGGAAACGCCTGAGATGGGCTCCGGACACGCCCACCGGCTCTACCGCCACGGGCGCTCGCCCGTGCACCGCCTCCCCGCCCACCCCAAGATCGCGGCCGTTCTCGCCTTCGTCCTCGTCGTCGTCGCCACCCCGCGCGAGGCGATGTGGGCCTTCGGCGCCTACGCGCTGCTGCTGGCCGCCGTCGCAGCGCTCTCCCGCGTCCCCGCCCGCCACCTGCTGACGCGCATGCTGATCGAGGTGCCCTTCGTCGCCTTCGCGGTGCTGATGCCCTTCGTCGCGGAGGGCCCGCGCGTGGAGGCGCTGGGCATGCCGCTGAGCGAGCCCGGCCTGTGGGGCGCCTGGAACGTCCTGGCCAAGGGCACCCTCGGTGTCGCCGCCTCCGTCCTGCTGGCCTCCACCACCGAACTGCGCGAGATCCTCCTGGGCCTCCAGCGGCTGCGCATGCCCCCGCTGCTGGTGCAGATCGCCTCCTTCATGCTCCGCTACGGGGACGTGATCACCGACGAGATGCGCCGTATGCGCCTGGCCCGCGTCTCCCGCGGCTTCACCGCCCGCGGCGTGCGGCAGTGGGGCGTGCTCGCCAAGACCGCCGGGGCGCTGTTCATCCGCGCCTACGAGCGCGGCGAGCGCGTCCACCTGGCCATGCTCAGCCGCGGCTACACCGGCACCATGCCCACCGCCGACGAGACGGCCGCCACCCGCGCCCAGTGGTCGTCCGCCGCCGCCCTCCCGCTCGCCGCGCTCGCGGTCTGCCTGATGGGATGGTGGACACCATGACAGCAGCCGACGACCCGCGGGACGAGCCCGCCGCGCCCCCCTCCCTGGAGGTCCGCGGCCTCGCCTACGCCTACCCCGACGGCCACCAGGCCCTCTTCGGCGTCGACCTCACGGTGGCGCGCGGCGAGCGCGTCGCGCTGCTCGGGCCGAACGGCGCCGGCAAGACCACCCTCGTGCTCCACCTCAACGGCATCCTCACCGGCGGCGCGGGAAGCGTCACCGTGGCCGGACTGCGCGTGGACCCGGCGGACAGGGGCGCCCTGGCCGAGATCCGCCGCCGCGTCGGCATCGTCTTCCAGGACCCGGACGACCAGCTGTTCATGCCCACCGTCCGCGAGGACGTCGCCTTCGGCCCCGCCAACGCCGGGCTGCGCGGCGCCGAACTGGCGGCCCGGGTGCACGAGGCGCTGGCCCTGGTGGGGATGGAGGAGTACGCCGACCGCCCCCCGCACCACCTCTCCTTCGGCCAGCGGCGCCGGGTGGCGGTGGCCACCGTGCTGGCCATGCGGCCGGAGATCCTCGTCCTGGACGAGCCGTCCTCCAACCTCGACCCCGCCTCCCGCCGCGAACTGGCCGACATCCTGCGGTCGCTGGACGTCACCGTGCTCATGGTCACCCACGACCTGCCCTACGCCCTGGAGCTGTGCCCCCGCTCGGTCGTCCTCGGCGAAGGCGTCATCGCCGCCGACGGCCCCACCCGGGACCTGCTGTGCGACGAGGCGCTGATGCGCGCCCACCGCCTGGAGCTGCCCTTCGGATTCGACCCCCGGTCGGTGACGCTGCCGCACGCGTAGCACCATGTACGCGGCACACATCGGTGCACACATCGGCACACGCATCACCTTTCGACCGGCGGGAGCACGAAGACAGTGGTGGACGTCCAGGGCACGGTGGCGGACGGCTACGAGCCGGTCCGTGACGCCTTCCGCGCCAACCTGACCGAACGCGGCGACCGGGGCGCGGCCGTGGCCGTCTACCGGGACGGGCACAAGGTCGTCGACCTGTGGGGCGGCCTGGCCGACCCCCACGGGCGGGAGCCCTGGGCCGAGGACACCGCCCAGGTCGTCCGCTCGGTCACCAAGGGCCCGGCCGCCGCCGTGCCGCACCTGCTGCACCAGCGCGGACGCCTGGACCTGGACGCGCCGGTGGGCACCTACTGGCCGGAGTTCAAGGCCGCGGGCAAGGAACGCGTACCGGTGCGCCACCTGCTCACCCACCGCGCCGGGCTGCCCGCCCTGGACACCCCGCTGACCCCGCGGCAGGCGCTCGACGGCGTCTCCGGCCCGTGCGCCGTCGCGGCGCAGGCGCCCGCCTGGGAGCCGGGCACCGCGCACGGCTACCACGCGCAGACCTACAGCTGGCTGCTGGGCGAGCTGGTGCTGCGGGTCACCGGGCGGAGCCTGGGCCGCTGGTTCGCCGAGGAGATAGCCGCACCGCTCGGCCTCGACCTGTGGATCGGACTGCCCGCGGACCAGGCGCACCGGGTGGGCCGGATCGCAGAGGTGGACGCCCCGCCCGCGCCCGCCTCCGCCGGGCTGCGGGTGCGCCCCAAGCGCGAGGTCGCCGACGCCTGGCGCGATCCGCGCTCCCTCACCCGCCGGGCCTTCGGCGCCATCGACCCGCAGCCCGACGAGAACGACCCCGCCTACCCGGCCGCCGAGCTCGCCGCCTCCTCCGGCGTGGCCACCGCCCGCTCCCTGGCCCGCTTCTACGCGGCGCTCATCGGCGACCTCGGCGACGGCACCCGCCGGCTGTACGCCCCCGCCACCCTCACCCAGGCGCGTACCGAGGAGTCGGCCGGACCCGACCGCGTCCTGCTGGTCGCCACCCGCTTCGGCCTGGGCTACATGCTGCACGGGCCGTCCTCGCCGATGCTGGGCCCCGGCTCCTTCGGCCACCCCGGACGCGGCGGCTCGCTGGCCTTCGCCGACCCCGAGACGGGACTGGCCTTCGCCTACGTCACCAACTCCCTCCAGAAGTCGGTCACCTCCGACCCGCGCGCCCAGGCCCTCGTACGCGCGCTGAGGAAAGCGGCGGCGGACGGGGACAGATGACCGGCCCGGGATCTACGCTGGCCCGATGCAGCGGGTCGAGGGACGTCTGACGGGTTACGCGGCGCTGGTCACGGGCGCGGGGCGGGGCATCGGCGCGGCGGTCTGCCGGCGGCTGGCCGCCGAGGGCGCCCGGGTGCTGGTCACCGACATCGACGGCGAGAGCGCCGAGCGCACGGCCCGGGAGGTGGCCGAGGCGGGCGGGCAGGCCTGCCACACCGTCTGCGACGTGGGCGACGACGACTCGGTGCGGGCGGCCGTCGGACATGCCGTGGAGCGGTTCGGCGGCCTGGACGTCCTGGTCAGCAACGCCTACGGCATCCACGCCGAGCCCCCGCTCTTCGAGGACCTCTCGGAGGCGGAGTGGCAGCGCGGTCTGGACCTCACCCTCACCGGCGCCTTCCGCTGCGCCCGCGCCGCCCTGCCCCATCTGGCCGCGGCCCCGGACCGGCGCGGGGCCGTCGTCTGCGTCGGCTCCGTCAACGGCGAGCGCGACTTCGGCGGGCACGCCTACAGCGCCGCCAAGGCGGGGCTGGCCTCACTGACCCGCACCCTGGCCGGGCACGCCGCCCCGCGGGGGGTGCGGGTCAACCTGGTCGCGCCGGGGACGGTGGCCACCCAGGCGTGGGAGGGGCGCGACGGGCTGCTGGAGCGCGCGGCCCGCGAGTATCCGCTGGGCCGGGTGGGCCGCCCCGAGGACATCGCGGCGGCCGTCGCCTTCCTCGCGTCGGCCGACGCTTCCTGGATCACCGGTCTGACCCTTCCCGTGGACGGCGGGCTGCTGATCTCCAACCTCGGGCTGCGCCGCGCGCTCAACGGGGAGGAGGAGTCCGGCTGACCGGACGCTCCCCGCGGTCCGGAAACACCGGTGTCCCGGCCGTGTTGACGCAGCGGAGGCGTTGCGGTGTTCAGCCCGCCGGGCGGACCACCGTGGCGCCCGGCGCCGGGCTCGTGGCGGTGTGGGCGGTGCGGCAGACGCCCGAGGCGCGCAGCGCGAAGGCGACGTCCGACGCCGCCGCGGCGTCCTCGGCCAGGAAGGCGCAGGTCGGACCGGAGCCGGAGACCAGCGCGGCCAGCGCGCCCGCCTCCGTGCCCACCGACAGGGTGTCGTCCAGGGACGGCAGCAGGGAGACGGCTGCGGGCTGGAGGTCGTTGGACAGGTGCTCGGCGAGCAGGGCGGCGTCCCCGGCGCGCAGCGCGGCCAGCAGCGCGGGGGACGCCTCGGGCGCGGGCACGGCGTCGGCGCCCGCGCCGCCGCCGCGCGCCTCGCGCAGCCGGTCGCACTCGCGGTAGACGGCCGGGGTGGACAGCCCGCCGGCGGCGACGGCGAACACCCAGTGGAAGGCGCCGCCCACCTCCAGCGGCGTCAGCAGCTCGCCCCGGCCCCGGCCCAGCGCCGCACCGCCGACCAGCGAGAAGGGCACATCGGAGCCCAACTCCGCGCAGATCTCCAGCATTTCCTCGCGCGAGGCGCCCGTGCCCCACAGCGCGTCGCAGGCCAGCAGCGCGCCCGCCGCGTCCGCGCTGCCGCCGGCCATGCCGCCGGCGACGGGGATCTCCTTGTTGATGTGCAGATGGACGTCCGGCACGATGCCGTACCGCGCGGCGAGCGCGTCGGCGGCGCGGACGGCCAGGTTGGTGCGGTCCAGCGGCACCTGGTCGGTGTCGGGCCCGGAGCAGGTGACGCGCGGGCCCTCGCCGGGTGCGGTGGCGGTGGCGGTGACCTCGTCGTACAGGCCGACGGCGAGGAAGACGTTGGCCAGGTCGTGGAAGCCGTCCGGCCGCAGCCCGCCCACCGCGAGCTGCACGTTGACCTTGGCCGGTACGCGTACGGTGACCGGCGCGGCGGTACGGGCGGTGCCCGTGCCGGCCGTCTCTGCGGTGCTCATGCGCTGGTGGTGCCCTTCCGCTCCGCGATGGCCGCGAAGTCCTCGATCGTCAACGACTCCCCCCGGGCGCGGGGGTCGACCCCCGCGGCCGTCAGCGCCGCCTCGGCCGCCGCGGCCGAACCCGCCCAGCCCGCCAGCGCCGCCCGCAGCGTCTTGCGGCGCTGGGCGAAGGCGGCGTCCACCACGGCGAAGACCTCCCGCCGGGTGGCGCCGGTGCGCGGCGGGTCGCGCCGGACCAGCGACACCAGCCCGGAGTCCACGTTGGGCGCGGGCCAGAAGACGTTGCGCCCGATGGCCCCGGCCCGCCGCACCTCCGCGTACCAGGCGGCCTTCACCGACGGCACCCCGTAGACCTTCGAGCCCGGTTCGGCCGCGAGCCGGTCGGCGACCTCGGCCTGGACCATCACCAGGCCGTGCTCGATGGACGGGAACGTCGCCAGCATGTGCAGCAGGACGGGCACGGCGACGTTGTAGGGAAGGTTGGCGACCAGCGCGGTGGGCTCCGGGCCCGGCAGCTCCGCGATGCGCATCGCGTCGTGGTGGACGAGCGTGAAGCGGTCGGCCCGGCCGGGCAGCCGGGCGGCGACGGTCGCGGGCAGCGCCGCCGCCAGCACGTCGTCGATCTCCACCGCCGTCACCCAGGCGGCCTCCTGGAGCAGCGCCAGCGTCAGCGACCCCAGCCCCGGGCCGACCTCGACCACCACGTCCTTCGGGCCCACCCGCGCGGTCCGCACGATCCGGCGGACGGTGTTGGCGTCGATGACGAAGTTCTGGCCGCGCTGCTTGGTGGGGCGCACCCCCAGCGCGGCGGCCAGCTCGCGGACGTCGGCGGGGCCGAGGAGGACGTCGGCGCCGGAACCGGTGTCGGCGCCGGGGGACGGGGGAGGGGAGGGGGCTGAGCTCACCGGTGCAGTTTACGGCCGCACACCGGCCAGGGACTCGCGCCCTTCTGCACGTACAGCTTCTTCGCCCGGTAGGTCTGCTCGGCCGGGGGAGCGTCCTGCGGACGGCCCTTCCCGCCCAGGCCGCGCCAGGTGCGGGTGTCGAACTGGTAGAGCCCGCCGTGGCCGCCGGGGCCCACCGCGTCCGGCCGGCCGCCGGACTCGCAGCGGGCCAGGGCCCCCCAGTCCAGGCCGTCGGCGCCGCGCACCGAGGAGGGCGGCTCGGCGGTGCCCACGCGCACGATCCGCGGCCTGGGCGCGCGCACCACCACCGTCCCGGTGTGCCGGGGCCGCTGCCGCACCCCGTTGACCGTGCGCACCTCGTAGGTGAGCCGGCGCAGCCCCGGCACGCCCGTCTGCTCCACCACCTCGGTGCCGCGGAACAGAGTCGGGTCCCCTCGCCGCTCGGTGGTGTACGGGACGGGCTCGTCGCGCACCTGCTCGGTCTCGGTGATGCGCAGCACGGTGACGGCCTGGCCGTCGCGCGGGAAGGAGTCCAGGGCCACCGAGGCGCGGTCCGCGCCGCGCAGTTCGACGCCCGCGTCGGCCAGCGCCCCGCGCACGGTCGCGGCGCTGGTGCGCACGGTGTGCTCGCGGCCGTCGGCGAGGACGGTCACGCTCCGCTCGGTCCACACGGTCAGCGCCAGGCCGCCGCGCCCGATGCGCCGGTCACGGGGCACCGACACGCGCGCCCCCTCCGGGCGCACCCCGAGCCCGCGCAGCGCCGCCTCCACGGTGGCGGCCGTGGTCCACACCCGCCGGGGACGCCCGTCGAGGGTGAGGGTCAGCGGGCGGCCGTAGCGGACGGTGACGCTGTCACCGTGGGAGAGGGGCTCGCCGGGGGCGGGCGAGACGGCGTCGTGCGCGCCGACGGACACGCCCTCGTCGGCCAGGAGTTCGGAGACGTCGTCGGCGAAGGTGTGGAGGGTGCGCGGCCCGTCCTCGCCCTCCACCGACAGGCTGACGGCCTTGTCGTCCACGACGAAGGCGCAGGTGCCGCCCGCCAGGAAGGCGACGACGAGGGCCTGCGGCAGCAGGCGGCGCAGGGCCTCGGGGCGCTGGGCGGCCTTCCGCTCCCGCGCGGCCCGCCGGGCGGCGGCCCGGCCGCCGGTGGGGCCGCCGGCCGCCTCGCGTGCGGTGTCGCACGCGGTATCGCCGCCTGGGCCGCCGGCGGACTGCCGGGGCAGCCACAGGGCGGGGTCGGCCGGTGCTGCGGGGGCGGGGCCGAAGGCTCCGGGGTGTCCGGGGAACTCCCGGTGTGCGGGGGCCTCCGGGAGCGGTGGAGCCTCGGGCGGCCCGTACGCGCCGTGCTCCCCGTACGCGCCGTACCCGTCGTACGTGCCGTACCCGTCGTACGGCGCGCCGTGGAACTCGTACGAGGGCCGGTAGGTGTCGTACGGGTCCCGCTCGTGCTCCGGCCCGCCGTGCCCCTGGGCGTGGTACTCCCACGGGCTCCACGGCTCCCACGGCCGGTGCGGCGGCGGCGCGGAGGGGTACGCGTACTCGTACTGCTGGATCCCCTGCGGATGGCTCACGACGTACTCCCAAGCGGTCCTGGTGGCGGGCCGGGACCCTAGCGGAGCATCGGTCACTCTCCCAAGTCGTACGACTACCCGAAGTTGCGAAAAGCGGGCCGCCGCGCCGCGCGCGCCCACCGCCGCGCGCCCGTCAGTAGCCGAACGCGCGGGCCGTGTTGGCCGCGACGTGCTCCGCGAGCGTGTCCTCGTCCAGCCCCTTCACCTCGGCCATCGCGCGCAGCGTGTACGGGATCATGTACGGCGCGTTGGGGCGCCCGCGGTAGGGGGCCGGAGTCAGGAACGGCGCGTCGGTCTCCACCAGCAGCAGCTCCGGCGGGGCGGCGGCCAGCGCCTCGCGCAGCGGCCGCGCGTTCTTGAAGGTGACGTTGCCGGCGAAGGACATGAACCAGCCCTTCGCGGCGCACACCTCGGCCATCGCGGCGTCGCCGGAGAAGCAGTGGAAGACCGTCCGCTCGGGGGCGCCCTCCTCCTCCAGGACGCGCAGCACGTCCTCGTGGGCGTCCCGGTCGTGGATCACCAGGGCCTTGTCCAGCCGCTTGGCCATCTCGATGTGGCGGCGGAAGGAGTACCGCTGGGCCTCCCGCCCCTCCTCGCCCGTCCGGAAGTGGTCCAGGCCGGTCTCTCCGACGGCCAGCACCTCCGGCCGCGCGGCCAGCCCGTCGATCTCCTCCAGGGCGGCGTCCAGCGCCTCGCGCCCCCCGCCCGTCTCCAGCCGCGGCGCCTCGTTGGGGTGCAGGGCGACGGCGGCCCACACCGCGTCGTGCTCGGCGGCCACCCGCGCCGACCAGCGGGAGCGCTCCAGGTCGCAGCCGACCTGCACCAGGGTCGTCACGCCCACCTCGGCGGCCGCCGCGACGGTCCGGCCGACCGTGGCGTCCTGCATGTCGATGTGGGTGTGCGAGTCGGCGACCGGCACGTTCAGCGGTACTGGCGGCGGCGCGGGCTCCACGGCCCCGCCGGCCTGCTTCGCGGGCCTCGCGGCCTTCGCGGACTTCTCCATGCCCGCGATCCTAGGCCGCCCGCCGGCCCGGGCCGTCGGCCGCCCGTGCGGCGGGGTCCGGCGGCCCGCGCGGGCGTCACTCCTGCGGCAGGGCGTGCTCCGTCGTGTACACCTGCCCCGCCCGTATGATCCGCACCACGTGCGATTCGCAGTTCGGGCAGACCGGGCGCGTCAGCGGCGACGGCACCCGCCCGCCGTCCACCGGATCGTGGTAGGTGACGAAGGGCCGTCCGTCGAGGTCGGTGTGGTGCCGTATCTCGTACGCGCGTTCCCAGCCGTGGCCGCAGTGCATACAGGCGAAGGAGTACTCCTCGTGGCCGGTCGTGTCCCTGGGGTCCATGGGAACCTCCTCCCGGTTCTCCTTCCTACCAGTGGACTCCTTCCCGGCCCGGAATGCACGGGCAGGCCCGCCGCTTTCCGCCCGGGGGCCGCGCCGGCGCCCTCCGAGCCCCGGGCCCCGCCCGCCGTCCGGCCCTCTCAGGCCGTCTCCGCGTTCTTCGCCGCGACCACCGCGTCGAACACCTCCCGCTTGGGCAGCCCCGCCTCGCGCGCCACCTCCGCGATGGCCTCCTTGCGGCGCTCGCCGGCGGCCTCGCGCACCGCCACCCGGCGCACCAGCTCGGCGGCGTCCACCGTGCCGGGCGCCTCGGCGGGCGCGCCCTCGACGACGACGGTGATCTCGCCCCGCACGCCCTCCTCGGCCCAGGCGGCCAGTTCGCCCAGCGTGCCGCGCCGCACCTCCTCGTAGGTCTTGGTCAGCTCCCGGCACACCGCGGCCCGGCGGTCGGCGCCGAAGGCCTGGGCCATGGCGGCCAGCGCGGCGGCCAGCCGGTGCGGGGCCTCGAAGTAGACCAGCGTGCGGCGCTCCCCGGCCGCCTCGCGAAGCCGCGCCAGCCGCTCGCCCGTCTTGCGCGGCAGGAAGCCCTCGAAGCAGAACCGGTCCACCGGCAGTCCCGACAGCGCCAGCGCGGTGAGCACGGCGGACGGCCCGGGCACGGCCGTGACCCTGATCCCGCGTTCGACGGCGGCGGCCACCAGCCGGTAGCCGGGATCGGAGACCGACGGCATCCCCGCGTCCGTGACCAGCAGCACCCGGGAGCCCTCCGACAGCGCGTCGGCCAGCTCCGGCGTCCGCGCGGCCTCGTTGCCCTCGAAGTACGACACCACCCGGCCGGAGATCCGCACCCCCAGCGCCTGGGTGAGGCGCCGCAGCCGCCGGGTGTCCTCGGCGGCGACGATGTCGGCCCCCTCCAGCTCGGCCGCGAGCCGGGGCGGTGCGTCGGCGGTGTCGCCGATGGGTGTGCCTGCCAGTACGAGTGTTCCGCTCACCCCGCCATCCTCGCAGCTCCGGCGGGGACCGGGGACGGCGCGGCGCCGCCCGGCCACCGGTGCGCGGCGCCGCGCCGGAGGGCCGTTCCCTACGATGGCCCGCGTGACCAGTGACACCGCGACTCAGGCCCGGCACGGGGAGCCCGTCGGGGAGCAGACCCCGTCGTGGCGCGGGCGGCTGCGGCGCTACGGATACGCACCGCCGCCCCGGGCGGGTGCGCGGGAGCGGCTGGTGCCGCCGTACCCGGAGCCCGGCCGCGGCCGGGTGTGGGGACTGTTCGGACTGGACGGGGACGACGCGCGGCTGCTGGGCCGCTGGACGGCGTGGGGCGGCCCGGTCCTCGTCGCGCTCCTCGCCGGCCTCCTGCGCTTCTGGAACCTCGGCTCGCCGCACGCGGTGATATTCGACGAGACGTACTACGCCAAGGACGCCTGGGCGCTGTACCGGCTCGGCTACGAGGGCACCTGGCCCGACGGCGCCAACGACACCATCCTCGACAACCCCGCGGCGGCCCCGCTCAGTGAGGCCGCCTCGTACGTGGTGCACCCGCCCGTGGGCAAGTGGATCATCGCCCTGGGCGAGGCGGCGTTCGGTCTCACGCCGTTCGGCTGGCGCTTCATGGTGGCGGTGCTCGGCACGCTGTCGGTGCTGATGGTCTGCCGCATCGGACGCCGGCTGTTCCGCTCCACGGCCCTGGGCTGCCTGGCGGGCCTCCTGCTGGCCGTGGACGGGCTGCACCTGGTGATGAGCCGCACCGCGCTGCTCGACCTGGTGCTGATGTTCTTCGTGCTGGCGGCCTTCGGCTGCCTGCTGATCGACCGCGACCACGCCCGCGCCCGGCTGGCCGCGGCCCTGCCGCCGGACGGGCGGCCCGACGCGGGCGTCGGCGACCGGCTGGGCCTGGGCGCGCGCCCCTGGCGCCTGGCCGCCGGGCTCTGCCTGGGGCTGGCCTGCGCCACCAAGTGGAGCGGCCTGTACGTCCTGATCGCCTTCGGGATCCTGACGGTCCTGTGGGACGCGGCCTCCCGGCGCACCGCCGGGGCCCGGCGCCCCCGCCTGTCGATGCTGCGCCGGGACGCCGCCCCGGCCTTCCTCTCCGTGGTGCCGGTCGCCGTCGCCGCCTACGTGGCCTCCTGGGCCGGCTGGTTCGCGAGCCGGGACGGCTACTTCCGCACCTGGGCGGAGGGCCGCCGGGGACTGTCGCCGGAGTCGCTGCCCATCCCCTTCACGGGGCTGGAACTGTCCCTGCCCCAGTTCGACATGACCTGGGTCCCGGCCCCGCTGCGCAGCCTGTGGCACTACGAGAGCGAGGTCTACAGCTTCCACGTGGGGCTGACCTCCGAGCACACCTACCAGTCCCACCCCTGGAGCTGGCTGGTGGCCGCCCGCCCGGTGTCGTACTTCTACGAGTCCTCCGACAGGGGCGAGAACGGCTGCACGGCGGAGGGCGGCTGCGCCCGCGAGGTGCTCGCCCTGGGCACTCCGCTGCTGTGGTGGGCGGCCTGCTTCGCGCTGCTGTACTGCCTGTACCGCTGGGCGCTGCGGCGCGACTGGCGCGCGGGCGCGATCCTGTGCGGGGTGGCGGCGGGCTGGCTGCCGTGGTTCCTGTACCAGGAGCGCACGATCTTCTACTTCTACGCGGTCGTCTTCGTGCCGTTCCTGTGCCTGGCGCTGGCGATGGCGATCGGGGCGGTCCTCGGGCCGCCCGGCTGCGCCGAGCGGCGGCGGGCGGTGGGCGCGGTGGGCGCGGGTGTGCTCGTGCTGCTGATCGTGTGGAACTTCGTCTACTTCCACCCGCTCTACACCGGGGTGCAGATCCCCAAGGACGCCTGGCAGTCCCGCATGTGGCTGGACACCTGGATCTGATCCCGGCCTTCCGGGGGGCGCGGGCCCCGCGGATCCCGGGAAAAGCGGCGCCGCCCGCCGGTGAGACCGGCGGGCGGCGTTCTGAGACGTTCCGACGCGAGGCGCCGGTCGCTTCAGTGCTTCTTGTTGTAGTTCTTGTTGTCGAGCTCCTGCTCGCCCTCCTGCTTCTGGCCCTGCTTGGTCTCCTGGCCCTGGCCCTGACCCTGGGCCTGCTCCTGCTTCGGAGCGACGTAGATGTCGGACTCCTTCTCGACCTTCACGATCTTCTTGACGTGGACCTCCTCCTTGGAGTTCCGCGAGCAGTCGAGGTTGTTGATGTCGCTCGACAGGATCGGGATGTTGATGACCTCGAGGTTCGGGCAGGGCAGGATCTGCGCGTTGTTCTCGAACTTGGCCTCACCGGCGTGGGCGCTGGCGGCCCCACCCGCGAGGGCCATGGCGGCGGCGAAAGAAACGACGAGCGTCTTCTTCAGCATCATGCTGTCTTGTCTCCTTGACGAGAGAAGGAAGGTTCCGATGTCCCCGGCCGCCGCCGAGCGGCCGGATAACCGGTTTCCGGATTGCGGCCGGAGTTCGGCCGGCTCACCGGAAAGGCGGGAGTTGCCCCCACGTCGGCGACATTAACCCACCGAATCCCCGACTGCGCGCTTCTGCGTTTCTGCGTGTCCTGCGGAAAGCGGCGCCGGATCGTCGCCGATCGGCTTACTACCTGGGCTTATGCGCCGCCACTGCGCCAAGCGGGTGTTGTTTCGCGCTATATACCGTGAGCGTGTCATGGAAAGGCGAAAGGCCGCCCCGGTGCGCCGGGGCGGCCTTTCGGAGTGCTGTACCGGTGGTCCGGCCGGCTCCTCAGTGCTTGAAGGACTCGTAGGAGGAGACCTTCTTCGACTCCACGTAGGTGACCGAGCAGTCGAGGTTGTTGATGTCCGCCGACGCGATCGGCACGTTCAGCAGCTCCAGGTTGACGCAGGGGAGGATCTGCGCGTTGTTCCGGAACTTCGGGCCGTCTCCGGCGTGGGAGACGCCGGTTCCGCCGATCACCAGGGCGGCGGCGGAAAGCGCGACGGCGGCGGTCCGCTTCATCTTCATGGCATGTACCTCCAATGTACGAAGCCGCTTCACGGGCTTGCGTGCGTAATGCTAGGAACTGGTGAGCCGAGTACACCGTAAGCCGTGCCGCGTGCCGCGCGACTCTTTTCTGCTCCATACGTGTCACGGGCCCGCGCCGCCGGCTGCGGCGCGGGCCCGTGACGGTAATTGCCGGAAGGAGGATCGGCCTTCTGCTTCGCAGTGACAACGACGGTGAGGGGCGATGGTTGTGCTTCCGGAAGAGTGAAAGAAGCGGTGCCGCGTGCATGAGTGGGTAATCGGAGCCTCTTTCCGTCATTCATCTTCTGAAAAACACACTAATCATTCCCGTGGTGGAGGGGAAAGCCGCGCGGCCGTTTCGCGGAGCCCCGCCGGGCTCCGGCCCGGCCGCCTGGCCCCGGTCCGCGCCGCCCGTGTGCTCTAGGGTTCTTCGCACAGGTCCCCGGCGGTGCCGGTCCGGGGCAGGGGTGGAGATTCGGGAGACTCATGCGTGACGGTCGGAAGGTGGCGGTGATCGGAGCGGTCTTCACCGCCGTGGTCGGAGCCGCCGGGTTCGGGGCGTACACCCTGATCGGCGACAGCGGCGCGGCCGGCGGCGAGGGCAGGCAGGACGTGGCCTTCTCCGACGGCCGGGCCGGTGAACCGGCGGTCGAGACGGGCCCGCCCTCACCGGAGGAGGTCCGCGAGACCGCCGGAAGGTTCCTGAGGGCGTGGCAGGAGGGGAAGGCCGACGAGGCCGCCGCGCTGACCGACGAAGAGGCCGCGGCCGCCGAGGCCCTGACCGGCTTCCGCAAGGACGTCCGGGCCTCGGGCGTGCGCCTGGAACCGGGCGCCGCCGCGGGCGCCGACGTCCCGTTCACGGTGACGGCCGAGGTGGAGTACGACAAGGAGGAGAAGCCCGCCACCTGGACGTACGAGTCGGAGCTGACGGTCGTACGGGACGACCGGAGCGGCGAGCCCGTCGTCGACTGGGAGGCGTCCGTCCTCCACCCCGCGCTCACCGGCGGCCAGAAGCTGGAGACCGCCGAGGCCGGGGCCCCGCCCATCAAGGCCCTGGACCGCAACGGCGCCGAGCTGACGGCCGAGGCGCACCCCGAACTGGCCGCGATCCTGGCCGACCTGCGCAAGCGCTTCGGCGACAGGACCGACGGGAAGCCCGGTTACGAGACCCGGATCGTCGACGCCGCCGGCAAGGAGGTCAAGACCCTCAAGCGGCTCAGCAAGGGCACCCCGGGCGAGCTGAGGACCACGCTGGACGCCAAGGTGCAGAAGGCCGCCGTCCAGGCCATCGCGGGCAAGCCCAAGGCATCGGTCGTCGCGCTGAAGGCCGGCACCGGCGAGATCCTGGCCGTCGCCAACACCCCGGCGGACGGCTTCAACACCGCCTTCAAGGGCTCCCTCGCCCCCGGCTCCACGATGAAGGTCGTCACCGCCTCGATGCTCATCGAGAAGGGCCTGGCCTCCAGCGCCGGGCAGCACCCCTGCCCGAAGTACTTCACGCACGGCGGCTGGAGGTTCCAGAACCTCGACAAGTTCGAGATCAACGGCGGCACCTTCGCCCAGTCGTTCGCCGCCTCCTGCAACACCGCCTTCATCAGCCAGGCCGGCGAGCTGTCGGACGACGACCTCACCAAGCACGCCCGCGACGTCTTCGGCATCGGGCTGAACTGGCAGGTCGGCACCGCCACCTTCGACGGCTCGGTGCCCGTGCAGTCCGACGCGCAGATGGCCGCCTCGCTGATCGGGCAGGGCGGGGTCCGGGCGAACCCGCTGGTCATGGCCTCGGTGTCGGCGACGGTGAAGAGCGGCGTCTTCCGCCAGCCGTACATCGTCTCGCCCGAGGTGGACGGCCGCACCCTGGCCAGGGCCCCGCGCACCCTCTCCCCGGCCGTCTCCCAGGAACTGCGCTCGCTGATGCGGCTGACGGCCACCAGCGGCTCGGCGGCCGAGGCGATGGCCGGCGCCACCGGCGACTTCGGGGCCAAGACGGGTTCGGCCGAGGTGGACGGCCAGAAGAAGCCCAACGCCTGGTTCACCGCCTACCGGGGCGACATCGCCGCGGCGGCGGTCGTCCCGGCCTCCGGCCACGGCGGCAAGAACGCGGGCCCGGTCGTCCGCCAGGTGCTCGACTCCGTCGGCTGACCCCGCCCCCCGGGGGCGGCCCCCGGACCCCGTACGGCCCGCGCGAGACGGCATCGCGCGGGCCGTACCCGCTGTGCGGAGGAGGCCGGCGCCGGCGCGGTGCGGCGAACGGGCGGAGCGAAGGCGTACGCGGGAGCGGGAGCGCCTCGGCCCGGCCGGGCGCGCCCCACCGGGATCGCGCTGCGTGAACTCTCTGTGACGAACATCTCCCCGTAGCCTTTGCGGAACGATACGGTACGGCCCCGAAACGTAAGACCGACGCCGCGAGAGAAGACGGCTTCGGAAGAAGGGGGGACCCGTGCCCACTGACTACGCGTGCCAGGCGGCGGCCGAGCAGGCCGCCCGCGGCATCGCGCCCGTACGGGCGCTTCTGCTGCCGGCCCAGCGATCCGCCCCGGCGCAGCAGGAGGAGGTCTCGGTCGTCATCCGGTCGTTCCTGGGGCCCGACGCGGCCGGCAGGCCGCCCGCGCCCGACAACTCCGCGCCGAGCGTCGAGCCCGTCAGCGCTCCCGTGGGCGCCGCGGTCCTGCTGAGCTTCCTCGACGGGCTGCGGGCGGACCTGAGCGGTGCGCTGGTCGACTGGTACTCCTCGATCCCCGCACAGCTCCCCGTGACGCTCGGCGCACCGGGCGCGGAGTCGCCGGGGCAGAGCCCGGCGCGGCTGCCCAACGGCTGGCAGTCCCTGGCCGACCTGCAGAGCAACGCCCAGGACGTGCTGACCGTCCTGGCGAGCCGGCCGCGCGACGGACAGCAGGTCGGCCCCGCCGAGCTGAGCTGGCGGCTGGCCCTGCTGGAGGACGTGTTCTCCGGGGCGCTGCGCCGGATGGGCATTCCGGACCAGCCGGCGGCGGACTGCGCCGCCGAGCTGACGGTCGCCACCGGCTCGCTGTTCGGCCTCAACCGGCCGACCCCGCGCTCGGCCCCGGCCCAGCACAGCCCGTCGTACTGAGCCGGAGGCCGGAAGGGCGGTCCCGGGCGCGGGCGGCGGGCCCTCGCCGACCCGGGCCGTGAGCGCCGCCGCCCGCGCCCGCCGGGGCGTCCGCGGTGGTGCGGGGCCCCTGGCGGACGGCGCGGTCGCCCGGGGCGGGCATGAGCGAGTGCGCCCGGACGGCGACTAGGCTGAGAGGCTGACCAGCCCACCCGAAGACCACACCAGCCCGGCGTGCCGGGCAGCGGGAGCCCCATGGCCACGAACCTCGTCAATCTGGAAGCCGTCGGCAAGGTGTACGGCACCCGTGCGCTGCTCGACGGCGTCTCCCTCGGCGTCAGCGAGGGAGACCGGATCGGCGTCGTCGGGCGCAACGGCGACGGCAAGACCACCCTCGTCCGCATCCTGGCGAAGCTGGAGCCCGCCGACGACGGCCGGGTCACCCACGCCGGCGGGCTGCGGCTGGGAGTGCTCACCCAGCACGACTCGCTCGACCCGGCCGCCACCGTCCGGCACGAGGTCATCGGCGACATGGCCGACCACGAGTGGGCCGGGAACGCCCGCGTCCGCGACATCCTCACCGGACTCTTCGGCGGCCTGGACCTGCCCGGTTTCCCGCAGGGCCTGGACACCGTCATCGGCCCGCTGTCCGGCGGCGAGCGGCGGCGCATCGCGCTGGCGAAGCTGCTCATCGCCGAGCAGGACCTGATCGTGCTGGACGAGCCCACCAACCACCTCGACGTCGAGGGCATCGCCTGGCTCGCCGGGCATCTGCGCGCCCGGCGCTCGGCGCTGGTCTGCGTCACCCACGACCGCTGGTTCCTGGACCAGGTGTGCACGCGGATGTGGGACGTGCAGCGCGGCACCGTCCACGAGTACGAGGGCGGCTACAGCGACTACGTCTTCGCCCGCGCCGAGCGCGAGCGCATCGCGGCCACCGAGGAGGCCAAGCGGCAGAACCTGGTCCGCAAGGAGCTGGCCTGGCTGCGGCGCGGCGCCCCCGCCCGCACCAGCAAGCCCCGCTTCCGGGTCGAGGCCGCCAACGAGCTGATCGCCGACGTGCCGCCGCCGCGCGACAGCGCCGAGCTGATGAAGTTCGCCAACTCCCGGCTGGGCAGGACCGTCATGGACCTGGAGGACGTGACCGTCCAGGCCGGGCCCAAGGTGCTGCTCAAGCACCTGACCTGGCAGCTCGGCCCCGGCGACCGGATCGGCCTGGCCGGTGTCAACGGCGCCGGCAAGACCTCGCTGCTGCGCGCGATGGCGGACGCGGCGTACAGCGGCGGCGAGAAGCAGCCGGCGGCCGGCCGGATCAAGGTGGGCAGGACGGTGCGGCTGGCCTACCTCTCCCAGGAGGTCGCCGAACTCGACCCCGCCTGGCGTGTGCTGGAGGCCGTGGAGCGGGTGCGCTCGCGCGTGGACCTGGGCAAGGGGCGCGAGATGAGCGCCTCCCAGCTGTGCGAGCGCTTCGGCTTCGGCAAGGAGAAGCAGTGGACGCCCGTCGGAGACCTCTCCGGCGGCGAGCGCCGCAGGCTCCAGCTGCTGCGGCTGCTGATGGACGAGCCGAACGTGCTGTTCCTGGACGAGCCGACCAACGACCTGGACATCGAGACCCTGACCCAGCTGGAGGACCTGCTCGACGGCTGGCCCGGCTCGCTGGTCGTCATCTCCCACGACCGCTACTTCATCGAGCGGACCACGGACCGGGTGTACGCGCTGCTGGGCGACGGCACGCTGCGGATGCTGCCGCGCGGACTGGACGAGTACCTGGAGCGCCGCGAGCGGCTGCGCCGGGCCACCACCGCGCCCGGCGCCCCGGCCCCGGGGACGGCCACCGCGGCCACCGCCCCGGCGGGGCAGGCCGGTTCCGCCGGTTCCGTCAAGCCCGCCGCTCTCTCGCGGGCGGCGCAGAAGGAGCTGCAGCGCATCGAGCGCAGGCTGGAGCGGATCGAGGAGCGCCAGGCGGCGCTGCACGCAGAGATGGCCGAGCACGCCACCGATTTCGGGAAGGTCGCCGGGCTCGACGCCGAATTGCGCGAACTGGCCGGTGAGCGCGACGAGTTGGAGACGCGCTGGCTGGAACTGGCCGAAGGGGACTGACCGGGGGGCGGCGGAGGCGGCGGGGAACGGCCGGAGGCGGCCGCGCCGGACGGGTAACGGCGAGGTCGCGGGCCGGTCTCACCTGGTGGCCCGGAACGGGAACCGGGGGCGGCTTTCCGGGTGTCCGGTGATAGAAAGAATTCTCTTCCGACCGTCGGCGCCAAGGGCCGACAACAGCCGAGAAGTGGCGGGCCATGTCCGATTCGCTCTGCCCCACGGGGGGCGAGGGGCTGGGCAGTCGGTCCGCGCGTGAATGAGGAAACCCATGTCGCAGCCGCCTCCGCCACCAAGTCAGCCGCCGTCCGGCGGTTTCGGTCCGCCCCCGGAGCAGCCGGACGATCGACCGGAGCAGCCGGAGCAGCCGGAGCAGCCGGAGCAGCCGGAGCGGTCGGAACAGCCGGAGCAGCCGGAGAAGGCCGAGCGGGAACAGCCTCCGCAGGTTCCGCTGTCCAAGTCGCCGCAGCCTCCGGCGGATCCGCCGGGGCAGCCGCCGCAGGCGCCCGCGGGCCCGCAGACGCCTCCGGGCCCGCCGTCGTACGGCTATCCGCAGCAGCCCGGCCAGCCCGGCCAGCCCGGCCAGCCCGGTCAGTTCGGTCAGTTCGGCGGGCCGGAACAGCCGGGCCGGCCGGGTCAGTTCGGCCAGGCGCCGCAGTTCCCGCCCGGCCAGCCCCAGGCGTACGGCTATCCGCAGCAGCCCGGCCAGATGCCCCAGGCTCCGTACGGCCAGGCCCCCGCGTACGGGCAGCCTCCGGCGTACGGCCAGCCCCAGGCGTACGGCTATCCGCAGCAGCCCGGATACGGCCAGTACCCGACGCAGCCCATGTACGGCGGCGGTGCGCAGCCGCCCGGCGGCGGCAACGGCGGCAGCAAGAACGCCAAGGTCCTGGCCGTCGTCGCCGCGGTCGTCGCGGTCCTGCTCGTCGCGGGCGGCGGTGTCTGGTTCCTGACCAAGGACGACGGCGGCACCGAGGCCAAGAAGGGCGACAAGGGCACCACCCAGGGCACCGACGGAGGCTCGGGCGGTTCCGGTGATTCCGGCGGTTCCGGTGGCTCCGGCGGCGAGAAGGGCCTGATCGACGCCGAGCTCGCCTGGACGGTCGACCCGCCCAAGGTGGACAAGCAGGACATCATCGCGGAAGCGCCCGGCACGTGGTTCGTCGGCGGGAACATCGTCAAGGCCACGACGAGTTCCACCACGGCCTACGACATGAAGACCGGCAAGGTGGCGTGGTCCATCGACATGCCCCGTCCGAAGGACTGCACCGCCGCCTTCGAGATGTCCGAGGACCGGACCGTGGTCCAGTACGGCCGGCGCTGCGAGTTCGTCATGGGCATCGACCTGGCCGCGGGCAAGAAGCTGTGGAACAAGGAGCTGCCGTCCAAGCGCGACAGTTCCTCGGAGTTCAGCTACACGGAGATGGCGGTCAGCGGCGACATCGCCGCGGCGGCCTGGATCGGCAACGCCGTCGGTTACGACCTGTCGACCGGCAAGGAGCTGTGGCAGCAGGAGGAGGGCTCCGACTGCAAGGACCGCGGCTACTCCGGAGGCGCCCAGCTCGTCGCCAAGCTGGAGTGCGGCTTCGGCGGCTCGCAGAAGGTCCAGGGAGTGGGCCCGGGCGGCAAGAAGAAGTGGGAGTGGGACGTTCCCGACGGCATCAAGGTCCTCAAGGTCCTGTCCACCGACCCCCTCGTCCTCGGGGTCAACGCCGGCGGCGAGTCCAGCATCGACATCACGGACGTGATGGTCCTCTCGGACAGCGGCAAGCTCCAGGACAAGATCTCCATCGACAAGGACCGCCACGAGCTGGGCTGCCGGGGCATCACGCTCAGCAACTGCCCCGGCACGGTGGTGGACGGCGAGACCATGTACATCTCCTCGAAGCCGCACCAGGGCGGCGACCACGGGCAGACCAGCGAGATCATCGCCTTCGACCTCACCACCGGGAAGTCGAAGTGGCTGGGGGAGCCGACCGCGGGCGGCCGGATCGTCCCGGTCACCGTGGAGGACGGCTCGCTGCTCGCCTACGAGCTCCCCGGCTACGACAAGCCGGGGCAGGTCGTCACGCTCGACCCGAAGACCGGCAAGCCGTCCCCGCGGATGAAGCTGCCGGAGAGCGGTGTGAAGCAGGAGTACGACATGGCCACCGGATCCGATGTGCACCCGTTCTGGAAGGACGGCCACTTCTTCCTGGTGAACCACAGGTTCTACGCCACCGCCGGCCTGAGCGACCTGGCGATAGCCGCCTACAACTGAGGTTCCGCGGCCGCCCCCGGCCTCCCGCGGCGGACCGCCGCCACCGCAGCGGCCCCGCGCCCCTCCACAGGAGGGGCGCGGGGCCGCTCGCTTGGGTCCGCGGGAGTTCCCGCCGGTTCTTGCCGGAAGGGACGCGGGATGCCGGGGGAGCGTGTAGCTTCCGGGGGCAAGACGGAGCCGGGCGGCTCGAAGTGCCGTACGGGGGCCCGGTCCGGCCCCGGGACGGGGCCGACGGAACGACAGGGGTGTGGATGACCGTGCGGCTCATGGTGGTCGACGACCACCGTCTGCACGCCGAGGCGCTCGCCTCGGCGCTGAGGTTGCGCGGGCACCGGGTGCTCGCCGCCGCCGCGCCGGCCGCGGGGGCGGCGGAGCTGGTGGTCAGCAGGGCCCCCGAGGTGTGCCTGTGGGGCACGGCGTCGCCCGCCGAGCCCGGAACGTTCGATCCCGTGGCGAGGATCAGGCGGGAACGGCCGCAGACCGCCGTGGTGGTGCTGGGCCCGGTGCCCAGTCCGCGGGGGATCGCGGCGGCGTTCGCGGCGGGGGCGTCCGGCTACATACGGCACGACGAGCGGATCGAGGGCGTCGAGCGCGGCATGGTCAGGGCGCGGGCCGGGGAGGCGGCGGTGGCGCCGCAGCTGCTGCGGGGCGCCTTCGCGGAACTGCTCAACCCGAGGACCGAGCCGGACGACGAGGGCGCCAGACTGCTGCGGATGCTCACCCCGCGCGAGGCCGAGGTGCTGGTGCGGGTGGCCGAGGGGGAGGACACCCGGACGATCGCGGTGGGCATGGGGATCGCGCCCAGCACGGCCCGCACCCATGTGCAGCGGGTGCTGATGAAGCTCGGGGTCGGTTCGCGGCTGGAGGCGGCGGCGCTGGCGGCCCGCACCGGGCTGCTGGACCGGGCGGCCGGGGCGCGGGACGGGGATCTGCGCAGGAGCACTGACAGAGGCACTGACAGAGGCACTGACAGGGATACGGACAGGGGTACGGACAGGGGCGTGGGGCCGGGCTGACGCGCCGGCCCCACGCCCCTGTCCGTACGGCGGGAGGCGCGTGTCACTCCCCGGCGGACGGTACGGCTCCCGGGCCGCCGTCGCCGGCCTCCCGCCGCGGCGGCGGCGGGACCGTGGGGCTCAGCCGCAGCCAGAGCAGGAACAGCAGCCCCAGCACCAGCATCGACAGCCCGGCCCAGAGGTTGATGTTGATGTCCTGGGCCTTGGCCAGGTCGGCGTCGGAGACGAAGATGCCCGCCGCGGTGACCAGGACGCCGTAGACCACGAAGAGCAGGCCGATGACACGGCGGATGTCGAACAGCCGGGCGGCGCTGGCCGAGCGCTCCTCCAGTTCGCGTTCCTCCTCCCGCCAGTCCGGCTCCGGGTCGCCCTTGCCGACGCCGGGGACACCGGGGTCGGCGGGGTCGGAGGGACCGCGGGAGCCCGAGGGGCCGCGGTACTCGTGGGCGCCGTGCGGACCGCCTGCGCCGTTGTTGCCGTTCTCGCCGTTGCCGTCGTTCGTCACGGTGGATCACATCCTTCGCTGTGCGGTGCGCGGGGCGCTCAGAAGGAGAAGGGGATGTAGCAGAGGGCGGCGAGGATGATCGCCCCCCAGCCCAGCAGCGCGGGCCTGCGGTACCAGGCCTCGTCGCCCGCGGCCGGGGGCTCGGCCAGACCGGGGGAGCGGGTGCCGTACACCAGGCCGGCCAGCCGCTCGACGGGCTTGGGCCTGGTCAGAGGGGTGAGGACCACGACGACGAGCGTGCCCACGACGAAGGCGACGATGGCGGAGACGAAGTTGGCGCCCTGGTCGGTGGGGATGTCGACCAGCCCGCCCCGGTAGAACCAGAAGTAGTTGACCATCGCCGCGACCGTGCCCGCCAGCAGCCCCCAGAAACCGGCCGCGGCCGTCATCCGCTTCCAGAACATGCCGATGATGAAGACGGTGAACAGCGGCACGTTGAAGAAGGAGAACAGCGTCTGCAGGTAGTTCATGATGTTGCTGAACGTCGCCGCGATGAACGCCGTCCCCATGCCCAGCAGCACGCCGATCGCGGTGACCACGCGCGCGGTGAGCACGTAGTACGAGTCCGGGCGGCCCTTGACCAGGTAGGGCCGCCAGATGTCGTTGGTGAAGACGGTGTTGAAGGCCGAGACGTTGGCGGCCATGCCGGCCATGAAGGCGGCGAGCAGACCGGTCACCGCGACGCCCAGCACGCCGTTGGGCAGCAGGTCCCGCATCAGCAGGGGGACCGCCTGGTTGTACTCCAGGCCGCTGCCCGGACCGATGTCCGGTGCCACCACCAGCGCGACCAGACCGGGGATGACGACGATCGCCGGGATGAAGATCTTGGGGAAGGCGGCGATCAGCGGGGTGCGCTGGGCGGCGGAGAGGTTCTTGGCGGACAGGGCGCGCTGGACCTCGGCGAAGTTGGTCGTCCAGTAGCCGAAGCTGAGGGCGAAGCCGAGGCCGAGCACGATGGTGAGCCAGTTGGCGCCCAGCGGGTTGTCCGAGCCGATGCCGGTCCCGCCCCAGGCGGAGACGAAGTTCTCGCCCTGCGAGGCGGTGAGCGAATCGCGCAGCCCGCTCCAGCCGCCCACCCGGGTCAGTGCGAGGACGGTCAGCGGGATCAGGCCGGCCAGGATCACGAAGAACTGCACGACCTCGTTGTAGATGGCCGAGGACAGACCGCCCAGGGTGATGTAGAGCAGTACGAACAGGCCCGAGACCACGATGGACACCCACTGCGGCCAGCCCAGCAGCGCCTCCAGCACGATGGCCAGCGCGTAGAGGTTGACACCCGCGATCAGCACCGAGGCCGCCGAGAACAGGATGCCGCTGAGCAGGTGGGACGAGGGCCCGAAGCGGTGCAGCAGGAACTCGGGGACCGAGCGCACCCGGGACCCGTAGTAGAAGGGCATCATCACCAGGCCGAGGAAGACCATGGCCGGGATGGCGCCCACCCAGTACCAGTGCACGGTGTAGACGCCGTACTGCGCGCCGTTGGCCGCCATGCCCAGGATCTCCAGGGCGCCGAGGTTCGCCGCGATGAAGGCGAGGCCGGTCACCCAGGCGGGCAGTGAGCGGCCGGAGAGGAAGAAGTCCAGGCTGGTCTTGATGCTGCGCCGGGCAGCGAACCCGACTCCCAGGATGACGAGGAAATAGACGGCCAGGATCGTGTAGTCCAGGGCGTTCGTGGGGAGCCGGAGATCCTGGGCCAATTGGTACGACGGCATGAGCAGGTCGCCTCCATGGCGTGACGGGGCCTTCTGTGGGGGTGGTCCCTTGACGTCAATGTTCACTCATGGTTTTTTATGTTCGATTATGTTTGGGTCGTAGTATAGGGAGACCCCAGGTGAAAAAGACCTCGACCCGCCTCGCCGACGGTCGCGAACTCGTGTACTACGACGTTCACGACGATCACGGCGCCGCGGAACGCGACGCGGTGGACCGGCGCCCCCTGGACGCCGTCGCCACGGCCTCGGAGATCCGGCACGACCCCCTGCTCGGCGAGTGGGTCGCGGTCACGGCGCACCGCCAGGCCCGCACGTACCACCCGCCGGCCGACGAGTGTCCGCTCTGCCCCTCCCGGGACGGGCGCATGACGGAGATCCCGGCCGAGGACTACGAGGTGGCCGTCTTCGAGAACCGCTTCCCCTCGCTGGCCGGCCCCCCGGGCCCGGCCGCCGCGGAGGACGCCGCCGGCCTCTTCCTGCGGGCCCCGGGCGCCGGGCGCTGCGAGGTGGTGTGCTTCACCTCCGACCACGAGGCGTCCTTCGCCGACCTCACCGAGGAGCGGGCCGCCCTGGTCCTGGACGCCTGGACCGACCGCACCGCCGAGTTGTCGGCGCTGCCGGGCGTGCGCCAGGTGTTCTGCTTCGAGAACCGGGGCCGGGAGATCGGCGTCACCCTCGGCCACCCCCACGGCCAGATCTACGCCTACCCCTTCGTCACCCCGCGCACCGGGCGGATGCTGCGCTCGGCCGCCGCCCACCGGGAACGCACCGGCGGCAACCTCTTCGACGACGTCGTGGCCGCCGAGCGCGCCGACGGGCGGCGCGTGGTGCTGGAGACCGGCCACTGGACCGCTTTCGTGCCGCACGCCGCGCGCTGGCCGTACGAGGTGCACCTGTACCCCAGGCGGCGGGTGCCGGACATGACGGAGCTCCGGGCGGACGCCCGGGCCGAGTTCCCCGGCGTCTACCTGGAGCTGCTGCGGCGCTTCGACCGGATCTTCGGCCCCGGCGAGCCGCCCACGCCGTACATCTCCGGCTGGCACCAGGCGCCGCTGGGCCCGGACGGGGGCAGGGACTGGGCCGGACGGGCGGACTTCGCCCTCCATCTGGAACTCTTCACGATCCGCCGCACGTCCGGGAAGCTGAAGTACCTGGCGGGCTCGGAGTCCGGCATGGGGGTCTTCGTCAACGACGTGCCGCCCGAGACGGCGGCGCAGCGACTGCGGGAGGTGGCGAGCCGGTGAGCGGCACGTATCTGGTGACCGGCGGGGCCGGCTACGTCGGGAGCGTCGTCGCGGCGCACCTGCTGGAGGCGGGACACCGGGTGACGGTGGTGGACGACCTGTCCACCGGCTTCCGCGCGGGCGTGCCGGCGGGAGCGGACTTCGTCCGGGGACGCATCCAGGACGCCGCCGACTGGCTGGACCCTTCCTACGACGCCGTGCTGCACTTCGCGGCCAGCTCCCAGGTCGGCGAGTCCGTCGCCCACCCCGAGAAGTACTGGCGCAACAACGTCGGCGGCACGATGGCGCTGCTGGACGCGATGCGCGGGGCCGGTGTGCGCACCCTGGTCTTCTCCTCCACCGCCGCCACCTACGGCGAGCCCGAGGAGGTCCCCATCCGCGAGGACGCCCCCACCGCCCCCACCAACCCCTACGGCGCCTCCAAGCTCGCCGTCGACCACATGATCGCCGGCGAGTGCGCGGCCCACGGCCTGGCCGCCGTCTCGCTGCGCTACTTCAACGTGGCCGGCGCGTACCGCAGCGCGCACGGCGCCCTCGGCGAGCGGCACGACCCCGAGTCGCACCTCATCCCGCTGGTGCTCCAGGTCGCGCTCGGGCAGCGGGAGGCGATCTCCGTCTACGGCGACGACTACCCCACCCCCGACGGCACCTGCGTACGCGACTACATCCACGTCGCCGACCTCGCCGAGGCCCATCTGCTGGCGCTGGACGCCGCGGAGCCCGGGGAGCACCTGGTGTGCAACCTGGGCAACGGCAGCGGCTTCTCCGTCCGCGAGGTGATCCGCACGGTCCGCGAGGTCACCGGCCACCCCGTGCCCGAGAGGACGGCGCCGCGCCGCGGAGGCGACCCGGCGTTCCTGGTCGCCTCGGCGGACCGGGCCAGGCAGCGGCTGGGCTGGCGGCCCTCGCGCACCGATCTGAAGGACATCGTCGCCGACGCCTGGGCCTTCGCCCGGGGCAGGGCGCTGGACTCCGCCGGCGGCGGCGAGGGGAGCGGAACGTGAACGGGCCCCTGGGCCCCGAGGCCGGGGCGGAGGCGGAGGCGCTGAACGCGGCGCAGACGGCGGAGGCGGCCGAAGGCTTCCGCGCGGTCCACGGCGGTGAGCCCACCGGGATCTGGGCCGCGCCGGGCCGCGTCAACCTCATCGGCGAGCACACCGACTACAACGACGGCTTCGTCATGCCGCTCGCCCTGCCGCACACCATCCGGGTGGCGGCGGCCCGCCGCGACGACGGAGTGCTGGGCCTCCACTCGGCCGACGTGTCGGGCGGCACGGTGCGCCTGCCGGCCGAGAAGCTCGCGCCCGGCACGGCCGACGGCTGGGCCGCGTACCCGGCCGGCGTGGTGTGGGCACTGCGCGAGGCCGGCCTGCTGTCCGGCCGGGAGGGAGGCGCCGACCTCTACATCCGCAGCGATGTGCCCACCGGCGCGGGCCTGTCCTCATCGGCCGCCCTGGAGGTCGCCACGGCGGTGGCCCTGAACGACCTGTACGGCCTGGGGCTGGCCCCCGAGCGGATCGCCCGGCTCTGCCAGCGGGCCGAGAACGAGTTCGTCGGCGTCCCCTGCGGGATCATGGACCAGATGGCGTCGGCCTGCTGCACGGCCGGGCACGCCCTCCACCTCGACACCCGGGACCTGGCCGCCCGCCAGGTCCCGTTCGACCTGGCCGCCGCGGGCCTGCGGCTGCTGGTGGTGGACACCCGCGTCAAGCACGCGCTGGGCGACGGCGAGTACGCCCGGCGCCGGGCGGGCTGCGAGGAGGCCGCGGCGGCCCTGGGGGTCGCGGCCCTGCGCGACGTCCCGTACGGGGAGCTGGACGCGGCGCTGGCCGGGCTGGCCGATCCGGCGCTGCGGCCGCTGGTGCGCCACGTGGTCACCGAGAACCGGCGGGTGGAGGAGGTCGTCGGCCTCCTCGACGCGGGCGACCCCCGCTCGATCGGCCCGGTCCTGACCGCCGGGCACGCCTCGCTGCGCGACGACTTCGCCGTCTCCTGCCCCGAGCTGGACCTGGTGGTGGAGACGGCGAACGCGGCGGGCGCGCTGGGCGCCCGGATGACCGGCGGCGGCTTCGGCGGCTCCGCGGTCGTCCTGGTGGAGGCGGCCGGGGCGGAGGAGGTCGGCGCGGAGGTCGCCGACGCCTTCGACGCCGCGGGCCACCCGGCCCCGCGGCTGTTCGAGGCGGTGCCCTCGGCGGGAGCACGCCGGCTGGAAGGCTGAGAGCGCCCGGCCGGCGGACCGGGTGCGCGCGGGCGGTGCGCGGGCGGTGCGCGGGCGGTGTGCGGGCGGTGTGCGGAGCGGTGACCGGTGCGGTGCGCGGCCCGGTGGATGGCGCGGTGATCGATGTGATGATCGCAATGTGTCGGAAGCGATCGGTCCGTGCCACGCCGGACACCGCCGACCGTGCACGTCCGGTCGCCGCGGACCGTGCCGGCGGTCGGTTTCCGCCAATCCGCCTCGGCGGCCCCACCCCGGCCGTACGCTGATGGACGGCACCGGCCGCCGGGGGCCGGTGCGCATCAGGGGGCGGCACACGCCGGATGCGGCGCACGGAGGCCGGGTACGAGCAGGGCACGGTGGCGGCCGTGCGGCCCGTCCGGTCCCCGCACCGGGCGCCGCGCCCGAACGCGGGTGGGCCTTTCGGCGGCAGGGGGTGTGCGTGCAACGTATCCGGGTTCTCGTGGTGGACGACCACCGCATATTCGCCGAGTCGCTCGCCGCGGCACTCGCAGTGGAGCAGGACGTGGAGGTGGCCGCGGCCGGCAGCGGCCCCGCGGCGCTGCGCGCCCTGGAACGGGCGGCGGCCGACGGCCGCCGCTTCGACGTCCTGCTGATCGACGCCGATCTGGGGGGCGCTCCCCCGGACGCCGGCGAGGCGCCGGTGCCGGACCCGGCCACCGCCGACGCGCCGGCCGCGGCCGGCGGCATCGCCCTGGTCTCGCGGGTGCACGGCGACCACCCCGAGGTCCGCACCGTGGTGCTCGCCGAGCGCGACGACCCGCGCCGCGCGGCGGCCGCGCTCCAGGCGGGGGCGTCGGGCTGGGTCGCCAAGGACTGCTCGCTCTCCCGGCTGCTCCAGGTGGTCCGGGGGGTGCTGCGCGGTGAGACGCACCTGCCGCCCGCCCTGCTGACCGGGGTGCTGCGCGAGCTGACCGCGACGCGCCGGCACCGCACCGAGAGCGAGCGGCTGGTGGAGTCGCTGACCCCGCGCGAGCACGAGGTGCTGCGCTGCATGGTGGCCGGGCTGGGCCGCAAGGCGGTCGCCGAGCGGCTCTACCTCTCCCCGCACACCGTCCGCACCCACATGCAGAACGTGCTGGGCAAGCTGGGGGTGCACTCCACGCTGGCCGCGGTCGCGCTGGCCCGCAAGGCGGGCGTCGGCCCGGTGGACCTGGAGCACGTGACGACGTAGTCCCGCCCGCGCCGGGTCCGTGGCGCGGATCCGTCAGGGGATGTTGTCGAACGGTGCGGTGAGCTGCCGCAGCAGTCCGGCCAGTTCGGCCCGCCGGCTGGAGGGGAGCTCGGCGAGGATGGCCCGCTCCTGCTCCAGCAGCCCGGCCAGGGCCCGGTCGGCCCGGTCGCGCCCGGCCTCCGTCAGCCGGACCAGTACGCCGCGCCGGTCGCTGGGGTCGGGCAGCCGCTCCACCAGCCCCTTCTTCGCCAGCCGGTCGATGCGGTTGGTCATGGTGCCGGAGGTGACCAGGGTCTGGGTCAGCAGCTGGCCGGGGGAGAGCTGGTACGGGGCGCCGGCGCGGCGCAGCGCGGTCAGCACGTCGAACTCCCAGGGCTCCAGCCCGTGCTCGGCGAAGGCGATGCGGCGGGCCCGGTCGAGGTGGCGGGCGAGCCTGCTGACCCGGCTGAGCACCTCCAGGGGCTCCACATCGAGATCGGGGCGCTCGCGGCGCCACGCTGCCACCAGTCGGTCGACCTCGTCCTCCATACGGACAGTGTAGTAGTTCTGTCGATGTGAAGTCTCTTGATGTCAAGAGAGCGGGAGGGGTCTCCCGGGGCGCACCGCCACCGCCCCGGCCGGGTTCAGCTGCGGCGGTGGCCTATCAGGCGCGGCTTGGGCTCCAGGCCGTCCAGTCCGTGCCAGGCGAGGTTCACCAGGTGGGCGGCCACCTCGGGCTTGTCGGGCTTGCGGGCGTTCAGCCACCACTGGCCGGTCAGGGCCACCATGCCCACCAGGGCCTGCGCGTACAGCGGCGCCAGCTTCGGGTCGAAGCCGCGCGCCTTGAACTCCAGGCCCAGGATGTCCTCCACCTGGGTGGCGATGTCGCTGATCAGCGAGGCGAAGTTGCCCGTCGACTGGGCCACCGGCGAGTCCCGCACCAGGATGCGGAACCCGTCGGTGTACTGCTCGATGTAGTCCAGCAGCGCGAACGCAGCCTGCTCCAGCAGCTCGCGCGGATGACCACCGGTCAGTGCCCCCGTCACCATGTCCAGCAGCCGCCGCATCTCCCGGTCGACCACGACCGCGTACAGCCCCTCCTTGCCGCCGAAGTGCTCGTAGACCACCGGCTTGGAGACCCCGGCCTTCGCCGCGATCTCCTCCACCGACGTGCCTTCGAAGCCGCGTTCGGCGAAGAGCGCGCGACCGATGTCCAGCAGTTGCTCGCGGCGCTCCTTCCCCGTCATCCGGCGGCGGGTCCGCCGGGTGGAGCCTGAGTGCCTGCCCTTGGTACTGCCGTCGTCGGTCGCCACTCCTCCATCATGCCGCTTCGGCGGCCTCCTCCCGGCGGCGGGCGTCGATCCGCTTCCTCGACGGCCAGCGCACGTCGTACGCCCAGCCGGCCTTCTCGAACCAGCGGATCAGCCGGGCGCTGGAGTCGATCTGCCCCTTCAGCACGCCGTGCCGGGCGCAGGTCGGATCCGCGTGGTGCAGGTTGTGCCAGGACTCCCCGCAGGAGAGCACCGCCAGCCACCACACGTTGCCCGAGCGGTCACGCGACTTGAACGGGCGCTTGCCCACCGCGTGGCAGATGGAGTTGATCGACCAGGTGACGTGGTGCAGCAGCGCCACCCGCACCAGGGAGCCCCAGAAGAAGGCGGTCAGCGCGCCCTGCCAGCTCATCGTGACCAGCCCGCCGATCACCGGCGGAATGGCCAGCGACACGACCGTCCACAGCACGAACTGGCGGGAGATGCGGCGGATCACCGGGTCCTTGACCAGATCCGGGGCGTACTTGTGCTGCGGCGTCTGCTCCTCGTCGAACATCCAGCCCACATGGGCCCACCACAGGCCCTTGAGCAGGGCGGGGACGGTATCGCCGTAGCGCCAGGGGGAGTGCGGGTCGCCCTCGGCGTCGGAGTACTTGTGGTGCTTGCGGTGGTCGGCGACCCACCGCACCAGCGGGCCCTCCACGGCCATCGACCCGGCGACGGCCAGCGCGACGCGCAGGGGCTTCTTCGCCTTGAAGGCGCCGTGGGTGAAGTAGCGGTGGAAGCCGATGGTGATGCCGTGGCAGCCCAGGAAGTACATGCCGACCAGCAGCCCGAGGTCCAGCCAGCTCACCCCCCAGCCCCAGGCGAGCGGAACCGCGGCCACCAGGGCGATGAAGGGGACGGTGATGAACAGCAGCAGGGTGATCTGCTCGACGGAACGGCGCTGCTCGCCGCCGAGCGTGGCCGAGGGGAGCGGTCCCCCGGACGCCGGGGCGGATTTCGTCGTGTCTTCGGAGTTCTCGGAGTTCGTGCGAAGCACGTCCGGACTGATCGTCATAAATTGCTCTCGTTTGAAGCTTGGGGGACGGGGTCGCGTTACTTACGGTTCCGTAACCTACGCAATCGTAAGTATGGCAGTCGTGAGTGTGGGGGCAAGAGGGCCGCATGGTGGACTGGATGATCCACGCGCTCCCGGAGCGGCCTATCCTGGGGGTCGTCGGACAACGCGGTCCGTGACCTGCCAGAAGCATCGCCGCAAGGAGCCGCACCTGTGAGCAGTGCCGACACCTCCCCGAACCCGGTTGGCAAGAACCCTTCCCCGGCCGCGGAGGTTTCCACGGCGGGCCGTCCGAGTACCCCGGACGCCCGGAATGAACCCAGCGCCCCGGAAGCCCCGCTGGAGGCCTCCGCCGAGGCCCGTGCCGAGACCAGCGCGGCCCTGCGGGCCGACATCCGCCGGCTGGGCGATCTCCTCGGCGAGACGCTCGTCCGCCAGGAGGGCGCCGAGCTGCTGGAGCTCGTCGAACGCGTACGCGCCCTGACCAGGACCGACGGCGAGGCCGCCGCCGCCCTGCTCAGCCGCACCGACCTCGCGACGGCCACCAAGCTCGTGAGGGCCTTCTCGACCTACTTCCACCTCGCCAACATCACCGAGCAGGTTCACCGCGGCCGCGAACTGCGCGCCAGGCGGGCCGCCGAGGGCGGGAACCTCGCCCGCACCGCGGACATGCTCAAGGACGCCGACCCCGCCCACCTGCGGGAGACCGCGGCGAACCTCGGCGTGCGCCCGGTCTTCACCGCCCACCCCACCGAGGCCGCCCGCCGGTCGGTGCTCACCAAGCTCCGCAAGGTCGCCGAGCTGCTGGAGAACACCGACCCCAACGAGCGCCGCCGCACCGACCTGCGGCTCGCCGAGAACATCGACCTGATCTGGCAGACCGACGAGCTGCGCGTGGCCCGCCCCGAGCCGGCCGACGAGGCGCGCAACGCCGTCTACTACCTCGACGAACTGCACCGCGACGCCGTCGGCGACGTCCTGGAGGACCTCGCCGCCGAGCTGGAGCGCGCCGGAGCCCCGCTCCCGCCTGCCTCCCGCCCGCTGACCTTCGGCACCTGGATCGGCGGCGACCGCGACGGCAACCCCAACGTCACCCCCGCCGTCACCTGGGAGGTGCTGCTGCTCCAGCACGAGCACGGCATCACCGACGCCCTGGAGCACATCGACGAGCTGCGCGCCGCCCTGTCCAACTCCATCCGCATCAGCGGCGCCACCGAGGAACTGCGGGACTCCCTGAAGCGCGACCTCGAACTCCTGCCGGAGATCAGCCCCCGCTACAAGCGGCTCAACGCCGAGGAGCCCTACCGGCTCAAGATCACCTGCATCCGGCAGAAGCTGCTCAACACCCGTGAGCGCCTGGCCGGGGACGACCCGCACGTGCCCGGCCGCGACTACCTGGGCACCGGCGAACTCCTGGCCGACCTGGAGCTGGTCCAGAACTCCCTGCGCGAGCACCGCGGCTCGCTGATCGCCGACGGCCAGCTGGAGCGCGTGATGCGCACCCTGGGCGCCTTCGGCCTCCAGCTGGCCACCATGGACGTGCGCGAGCACGCCGACGCGCACCACCACGCCCTCGGGCAGCTCTTCGACCGCCTCGGCGAGGAGTCCTGGCGCTACGCCGACATGCCGCGCGACTACCGGCGGCGGCTGCTCGCCAAGGAACTGCGCTCCCGCCGTCCGCTGGCCCCGCAGCCCGCGCCGCTGGACGCCGCCGGGGCCAAGACCTTCGGCGTCTTCGAGACCGTCCGCAAGGCGCTGGACACCTTCGGCCCCGAGGTCATCGAGTCCTACATCATCTCCATGTGCCAGGGCGCCGACGACGTCTTCGCCGTCGCCGTCCTCGCGCGCGAGGCGGGCCTGATCGACCTGCACGCCGGCTGGGCCCGCATCGGCGTCGTGCCGCTGCTGGAGACCACCGACGAGCTGCGCATCGCCGACGAGCTGCTGGACTCGATGCTCTCCGACCCCTCCTACCGGCGTCTGGTCGCCCTGCGCGGCGACGTCCAGGAGGTCATGCTCGGCTACTCCGACTCCTCCAAGTTCGGCGGCATCACCACCTCCCAGTGGGAGATCCACCGGGCCCAGCGGCGGCTGCGCGACGTCGCCCACCGCCACGGGGTGCGGCTGCGCCTGTTCCACGGCCGCGGCGGCACCGTCGGCCGCGGCGGCGGCCCCACCCACGACGCGATCCTCGCCCAGCCCTGGGGCACCCTGGAGGGCGAGATCAAGGTCACCGAGCAGGGCGAGGTCATCTCCGACAAGTACCTCATCCCCTCCCTGGCCCGGGAGAACCTGGAGCAGACGGTGGCCGCCACCCTCCAGGCGTCCGCCCTGCACACCGCGCCCCGCCAGTCCGACGAGGCGCTGGCCCGCTGGGACGCGGCGATGGACACCGTCTCCGAGGCCGCACACAGCGCCTACCGCGCGCTGGTGGAGAACCCGGACCTGCCCGCGTACTTCTTCGCCTCCACCCCCGTGGACCAGCTCGCCGACCTCTACCTCGGCTCCCGCCCCTCGCGCCGCCCCGACTCCGGCGCCGGCCTGGACGGACTGCGGGCGATCCCGTGGGTGTTCGGCTGGACGCAGTCGCGGCAGATCGTGCCCGGCTGGTTCGGCGTCGGAACCGGGCTGAAGGCCGCGCGCGAGGCCGGGCTCGACAGCGTGCTGGACGAGGCCTACGAGCGCTGGCACTTCTTCCGCAACTTCCTGTCCAACGTCGAGATGACGCTGGCCAAGACGGACCTGCGGACCGCCCGGCTCTACGTGGAGACGCTGGTGCCGCAGGAGCTGCGGCACATCTTCGCCACCATCGAGGCCGAGCACGAGCTGACGGTGCGCGAGGTGCTGCGGATCACCGGTGAGCGGGAACTGCTGGACGCGCAGCCGGTGCTCAAGCAGACCTTCGCCATCCGCGACGCCTACCTGGACCCGATCTCCTACCTCCAGGTCACGCTCCTGGCCCGGCAGCGCGAGGCCGCCGAGCGCGGCGAGGAGCCCGATCCGCTGCTGAGCCGCGCCCTGCTGCTGACGGTCAACGGCGTCGCCGCGGGCCTGCGCAACACCGGCTGACGCGTGCGCCGGCCCCGGCGGTTGCCCGCCGGGGCCGGCGCACGCGAGCGGACACGCGAACGGCGATGGGCCCCTCTCCCACCCGGGAGAGGGGCCCATCGCCTTGTCCGCGGCCGTGCGCTGTGCCCGTTGCGCCCGGTGCCGTGACCACGGCCCGGCACCGGGCCCTCGGGAATCAGCCCTGGGCGGCCTTGCGGCGGCGCATCACCAGGTACGAGCCCGCGCCCAGCAGCGCCGCGGCGGCCGCCGCGAGCGCGGCGACGGGGGCCTCGGAACCGGTCTCGGCCAGGTTGCCGCCGTCGCCCGTCGAAGCGCCCGGCTCCTCGCCGCCCGCGGCGCCCTCGGTGGCCTCACCGGTCGAGCCCTCGGTGGTGGAGCCTTCGCCGGTGGAACCCTCGGTGCCGCCGGTGGTCTCCTCGCCGCCCGCGGCGCCCTCGGTGGTCTCACCGGAGGTGCCTTCGGTGGTCTCGCCGTTGGTGCCCTCGGAGGTGCCCTCGGTGCTGCCGCCGGTGGTCTCCTCCGAGCCGCCGGTGGTGCCCTCGGTGGTCTCACCGGTGGAGCCGCCCGAGGTCTCGCCCGGGGTGTCGGGGTCCTCGCAGTCGGTCCAGAAGACCTTGTGCTTGGCCCGGCCGTTCTCGCCCTCGAAGTTCCACTCCAGCTTGTAGTGGCCGTTGGGGAGGGTCATGTCGTCGGTACGGCCGTGCCCGTCGCCGTCGAGGGTGATGCTGCCTTCCTCGGCGAGCTTCCTGCCGGTGGGCGGGTGCTGGTAGATCTTCCAGGTGACTTCCTGGACGGCGTCGAAGCCGAATGCGTCGAGGTAGAACTCGCAGACCTTCGGCTCGTTCTTGCGGAACTCCTCGCCGGTCTTGCTGTCGTGGATCTTCACGGTGCCGTTGTCACCGTTGCCGCCCTTGGTTGCGGGCGAGATGGCGTGCGAGGTGGGGGCCAGGAGCAGACAGGCCGCTGCGGCCGCCGTCACCACAGACGCCGAAGAGAGAATGCGCATGAAGTACCACCTTCGGTGGCGGGGGACATCTTGGACGTGTGGGGAATGAGGGGGGTGGGCGTAGCCTTTCCCGCCGTACGGAACCGGTCAAGCGCGATGCGCCACCTCTGATCCCATGTGTCACGCTTGTCCCGGAAGACCTCGTGTAACAATCAGGTCAATCTCAAGATCAAAAAGATTGAACCGGAGAGACACCGGAAGACGCTGCTCACAGCAGCGCGAACGCCGCCCCCATCAGCGCGAGCCCCGACAGCCCCGCCCCCCACGCGGTGCGCCGCATGCCCAGACCGCCCGCGATCACCGGCGAGGCCAGCACCAGCGCGCCCGCCAGCGGCAGCCACGCGTACAGCACACCGGCGGTACCGGTGCGCACCACCTCGGCCCCGCCCGGCCCGTCCGATCCCTCCCGGCCGGGCCACAGCGCCACCGGGAGCCGCTCACCGGCCTCGTACGACACCGGCGCCTCGACGGCGACCCCCGCCCGCGCGCCCCCGCCGCCGCCCTCCGGCGCGAACGGCCCCGTGCACGTCCACCCCTCGCACTCGGCGACGGTCATCGTGCCGCGCACCGCGCCGCGGTCGGCCACCGCCTGCCGCGTCCCGTCGAGGGAGATCCACACACCGGCCATCAGCAGCACCGCCGCGACCGCGCCCATCAGCGCCGCCCTCGCCAGCAGCAGCAGGCCGTACGCGCTCTCGCCGGCCCGGCGCACCCGGCTGCGCCCGGCGGAGGTGCCCAGGAACCCAGGAGACATGGCGGGATCCTGGGGCACCGGGAAGCGGACGGTCAACCTCCATGCGCCCCCCGGCGTGCGCCCCGGGACTCCACGGCTCGGGCGCGGCTCGGTGGGGCCCGGGCGCGGCTCAGGAGTTGTACGTGCCCTGCGCCCGCTCCAGGCCGTCCACCACCAGGCACTCCACGGCGTCCGCGGCCCGGTCCACGAAGTAGTCGAGCTCCTTGCGCTCGGTGGAGGAGAAGTCCTTCAGCACGAAGTCGGCCACCGGCATCCGGCCCGGCGGGCGGCCGATGCCGAAGCGCACCCGGTGGTAGCCGGGACCGAGTGACTTGGTGATCGACTTCAGCCCGTTGTGGCCGTTGTCGCCGCCGCCCTTCTTCAGCCGCAGCGTCCCGTAGTCGATGTCCAGCTCGTCGTGGATCACGACCAGACGCTCCGCGGGCACCTTGTAGAAGTCGCGCAGCGCGGTGACGGGGCCGCCCGAGAGGTTCATGTACGACATCGGCTTGGCCAGCACCACCCGGCGGCCACCGGCGCCCGGAGCGCCCAGCCGGCCCTCCAGCACCTGGGCCCGGGAGCGGTGCGTCCTGAACTTCCCCCCGATCCGCCCGGCCAGCAGGTCGGCGACCATGAACCCCACGTTGTGCCGGTTCGCCGCGTACTCCGGACCGGGGTTGCCCAGGCCCACCACCAGCCAGGGGGCGTCGGCGTCGCTCATCGTCGTCCTCTCCTACAGCGGACCTACAGGGGGAAGAACCACGGCCGCCGGCCCGCGCCCACGGCGCGGGCCGGCGGCCGGAGAAAGGGGGTGAGCCCGCAGGTCACTCCGCGGCGGTCTCGCCCTCGGCGGCCTCGCCCTCCGCGGGCGCCTCGGCCTGCGCGGCCAGCACGTTGAGGACGACGGTGTCCTCCTCGACGGCCAGCGAGGAGCCCTTGGGCAGCGGGATGTCCTTGGCAAGGACGGAGTCGCCGGCGGTCAGACCCTCGATGGAGACGGTCACGGCCTCCGGGATGTGGGTGGCCTCGGCCTCGACCGGCAGCGTGTTCAGCACGTGCTCCAGCAGGTTCGCACCCGGGGCCAGCTCGCCCTCGGTGTGGACCGGGATCTCCACGGTGACCTGCTCGCCGCGCTTGACGACCAGCAGGTCGATGTGGACCAGGAAGCCGCGGATGGCCTCGCGCTGCACGGCCTTGGGGATCACCAGCTCCTGGCGGCCCTCGACGTCCAGCGTGATCAGCACGTTCGAGGTCTTCAGGGCCATCATCAGGTCGTAGCCGGGAAGGGCCACGTGGACCGGCTCGGTGCCGTGCCCGTAGATGACACCGGGAACCTTGTTCTCGCGGCGGAGCCTGCGGGAGGCACCCTTGCCGAACTCCTTGCGGACCTCGGCGGAGATCTTGACGTCAGCCATGACGCACTCCTCGTCTCTCAAGTCGGTTCTGTGGCGGTTGCCAGAGCTACTCGGCCACGACTGACCTGCTGCGAAGAGCGCGTCGATAACGGATCACCGTGCCACCGCGGGCACGGCTCCCTCGCCGAGCAACTCCACGAGTCTACCGCCCCGCGAAAGCGGCAGCGGACACGGCGGGGGCGCCGCACCGGGCACGTACCCGGGTACGGCGCCCCCGCCGAACCGTTACGCCTGCTCGTCGAAGAGGCTCGTCACCGAGCCGTCCTCGAACACCTCGCGCACCGCGCGGGCGATCGTCGGCGCCATCGACAGCACCTTGATCTTGTCGACGTCCACCTCGCTCGGCGTCGGCAGGGTGTTGGTGAAGATGAACTCGCTCACCTTGGAGTTCTTCAGCCGGTCCGCCGCCGGGCCGGACAGCACACCGTGCGTGGCCGCCACGATCACGTCCTCGGCGCCGTTGGCGAACAGCGCGTCCGCCGCGGCGCAGATCGTGCCGCCGGTGTCGACCATGTCGTCCACCAGCACGCACACCCGGCCCCGCACGTCGCCGACGACCTCGTGGACGGTCACCTGGTTCGCCACGTCCGGGTCGCGGCGCTTGTGCACGATCGCCAGCGGCGCGCCCAGCCGGTCGCACCAGCGGTCGGCGACCCGCACCCGGCCCGCGTCCGGCGAGACCACCGTCAGCTTGGAGCGGTCCACCTTGCCGCCCACGTAGTCCGTCAGCACCGGAAGCGCGAACAGGTGGTCCACCGGACCGTCGAAGAAGCCCTGGATCTGGTCGGTGTGCAGATCGACGGTGAGGATCCGGTCCGCGCCGGCCGTCTTGAGCAGATCGGCGATCAGCCGCGCCGAGATCGGCTCACGGCCGCGGTGCTTCTTGTCCTGCCGCGCGTAGCCGTAGAACGGCACGATCACGGTGACGCTCCGGGCCGAGGCCCGCTTGAGCGCGTCCACCATGATCAGCTGCTCCATGATCCACTTGTTGATCGGAGCGGTGTGGCTCTGCATCAGGAAGCAGTCGGCACCACGGGCGGACTCCTGGAAGCGCACGTAGATCTCGCCGTTGGCGAAGTCGAACGCCTTCGTCGGGACCACGCTGACACCGAGATGCCCCGCGACCTCCTCCGCCAGACTGGGGTGGGCGCGGCCGGAGAAGAACATCATTTTCTTCTGGCCGGTCGTCTTGATCCCGGTCACAACACAATCTCCTTGCGAGCATCGATTCGTCGGGGCGCACCACGGTGTGCGCTTCTCACGGTACGCCCTGGTCGGGGCGCCTCTGCCGGGTCATCCCCCGGTCACGGGGCCGTCGCCGCTCTCCTCCGCGGCGGCCTGGGCCGCCCGCGCGGCCGCGCTCCCGGGGCGCTTACGGGCCACCCAGCCCGCGATGTTGCGCTGCTGGCCGCGCGCGACGGCCAGCGAACCGGGCGGCACATCCTTGGTGATCACGGACCCGGCGGCGGTGTACGCCCCGTCCCCGACCGTGACGGGAGCCACAAACATGTTGTCCGACCCCGTCCGGCAGTGCGAGCCGATCGTGGTGTGGTGCTTGTTCACCCCGTCGTAGTTCACGAACACGCTCGCGGCGCCGATGTTCGAGTGCTCGCCGATCGTGGCGTCGCCCACGTACGACAGATGCGGCACCTTCGTGCCCTCGCCCACCTCGGCGTTCTTCATCTCCACATACGTGCCGGCCTTCGACCCCGGTCCCAGCCGCGTCCCGGGCCGCAGGTACGCGTACGGGCCCACCGAAGCGCCGGGGCCGATCTCCGCCGAGTCCGTCACCGCGTTGGACACCACCGCGCCCTCGCCGACGACGGTGTCCGCCAGCCGGCAGTTCGGCCCGACCTCGCAGCCCGCGCCCAGACGCGTGGACCCCAGCAGCTGCGTACCCGGATGCACCAGCGCGTCCGGCTCGTACGTCACCGTCACGTCCAGCCACGTCGTCGCCGGGTCCACCACCGTCACCCCGGCCAGCATCGCCCGCCGGAGCAGCCGCTCGTTCAGCAGCCTGCGCGCCTCGGCGAGTTGCACCCGGTTGTTGATGCCGACGATCTCCCGGTGGTCGCCCGCCACACAGGCGCCCACCCGGTGCCCCTGGGCGCGCAGGATCCCCAGCACGTCGGTCAGGTACTCCTCGCCCTGGCTGTTGTCCGTGCCGATCCGGCCCAGCGCCTCGGCCAGCAGCCGCCCGTCGAACGCGAAGACCCCCGAGTTGATCTCCCGGACCGCCCGCTGCTCCTCGGTGGCGTCCTTGTGCTCCACGATCGCCGTCACCGCGCCGTCCTCGGAGCGCACGATCCGCCCGTAACCGGTCGCGTCCGGCACCTCGGCCGACAGCACCGTCACCGCGTTGCCCTGCTCGGCGTGCGACGCGACCAGGTCCGACAGCGTCTCGCCGGTCAGCAGCGGGGTGTCGCCGCAGGTGACCACCACCGTCCCCGCGGGCCGCACCCCGTCGGCCGCCAGCGCCTGGAGCGCCGTGCGCACCGCGTGCCCGGTGCCCCGCTGCTCGGCCTGCACCGCCGTGCGCACCTTCGCGTCCAGCGCCGCCAGATGCTCGGTGACCTGCTCGCGGCCGTGGCCGACGACCACCACCAGCTCCTCGGGATCCAGCTCACGGGAGGCCGCCACCACATGACCCACGAGCGACCGCCCGCAGATGTCGTGCAGGACCTTGGGCCTGGCGGACTTCATGCGGGTGCCCTCACCCGCTGCGAGGACGACGACGGCTGCCGGGCGGTTGGCGCTCACGGGTGTGCCCTTCGGCTTCGGGACGGAACTTCGGACGTCTTGTGGACGGATGGCGGGGCGGGCTGCCGGACCGACACGGAACCCACCCGGGGGACCACCCCCGCGCACCCGGCGGCCACCGCCGGTTCACGGGAGGGACCGCGGCGAAACCGCGCGGGAAGGTGTGGTGTCATCCGCAGGATACCGGGGGGACCCGGTCATTCCGCCGGTGCCCCCTGGCCCGGCACCGTCACGCCACCCGTACCGCCGGGGCCGTCCGTACCGCCGCGTCCGCTCGTTCCCTCGGCACCGCCCGCACCGCCCGCACCGCCCGCACCGCCCGCACCGCCTGTGCCGCCTGCGCCTTCCGGGACGTCCACACCGCCCGGACCACGCCCGGTGATCGCCGCCAGACTCGCGCGCACATGCGCCATGTGCTGCCGCACCGCCTCCCGCCGCTGCTCGTGCGCACGCACGATCCGCTCCGTCTCCCGCTCCAGGCGCTCCTGCCGCAGCCGCGCCCCCGCCAGCAGCTCCGCCGCCCGCTCCTCGGCCTCCGCCTGGAGCCGCCGCGCGTCCTCCTCCGCCCCGGCGGCCTCCCGCCGCGCCCGCTCCAGAACAGCCTCGCCCCGCGCGGACAGCTCGGCGACCCGCTCCGCCACCGCCGACTCGCGCCCGGCCAGCTCCGCCTCCCGCTCCTCGGCCTCCTCCGCCTGCTTCCTCTCCTGCGCCAGCAGCAGCGCCTCGCACCGCTCGGCCATCTCCCGCAGCTCGCGCTCGCCCGCGCCCCGCAGCTCGTCGGCCTCCGCGCGCGCCTGTGCCCGCAGCTCCCCGGCGCGCTCCCGCGCCCGCCCGAGCAGCGCCTCCGCCTCCGCGTCCGCCTCCGCCCGCGCCCGGACCGCACCGCCGTGCGCCGCCTCCCGCCGCGCCCGGCCCTCCTCCTGGGCCCGCTCCAGCACCCGGCGCGACTCCTCCCGCGCCCGCGCCCGCAACTCCCCGGCCTCGGCCTCCGCCTCGGACAGGATCAGCAGGGCCCGCTCACCCAGCGCCTCGAACGTCTGCGGAGGCAGCGCGGCGACCACCCCGCGCAGCCGGTCCGCCTCCGCCTCCAGCTCCCCGGCCAGCACCCCCAGCCGGGTCAGGCGCTCCCGCGCCTCCTCCAGATCCCCGTACAACCCGCTGGTGAAGCGGTCGACCTGCTCGGGCCGGTAACCGCGGCCCCGTACGACGGCGAAACCGTGAGGCGACCTGGACACAGACGACGCAGACATCGTGAACCCCAACCTCGACACAATCCGGCGGATATCCCACCCAGCATGCGCCATGGGACCCCGTGCGCCGCAACCGACACAAACCCCGCGAACACCCACGGAAGCGTGATCCTCCCGGCGCGCCCCCTCGGCCGGAGGAACAGCCGCGCCCGGCCCCGCTCGGCGGAGACCGGGCACGGACACACCGGGAACGGCCGGGCGCGACGGCTAGAGCAGCCCGTCCCACATCTGCTCGAGCAGCACCGACCACCAGTTCTCCGGGCCGGCCAGCGCCGCCGGATCCAGACACGCCAGCATCCCCTGGAAGTCCACCGTCCAGCGGCCCGCCTGCTCCGGCGTCAGCCCGTACCGCAGCCGCCACATCCGGCCCAGCAGCGCCAGACACCGCACGAACTCCGGCAGACCGCTGTTGACGAACTGCACCGCGGCCGGTCCGCCCCCCGCCGGAGCCTCCAGCGGCACCGCCACGATGTGCGCCGTGCCGTACTGCACGCACAGCTGGCGCCCGTAGTCGTTGCCCATCACCAGGTACGAGGCCGCGTCCGCCGCGGACAGCACCCCGCGCTCCTGCGCCAGCTCCGCCAGCGTCGGCACCGGACGCCCGGGCTGCGCCTGCGCCCAGAAGAACGGACCGAACTCCACCGGCAGACCCGCCCACATCAGCGTCTGCGCCACCACGTCCGGAACCCCCTGACGGGAGACCGCACGCTGGTCGAAACGGAACACCGCTTGCGGGCCGAACGCCTGCGCCAGCTCCTGCGCCACACCCTCCGGCCCGGCCGGCGGCGCAGGCTGGAGCAGGTGCGGCGGCGGCAGCGGCACCCGGACCGGCGCCGGACGCGCCGGGCCGTCGGCCACCTGGTGCAACTCGCCCTGGTGCTCTATCAGATGACGCACACCCTGCTGGCGGGAGGCCACATCGCGCCCGTACGGCGCGGTGTGGCTGATCCGCACCTGCGGCCAGGACTCCCGCACCATCCGCGCGCAGTAGCCACCGGGAACGTCGCAGCACTCCAGCTCCGTGTGCAGCTCCAGCACCTGCTGCGGCGGAACGTTCATCGCCCGCAGCTCGTGCAGGATCTGCCACTCCGGATGCGGAGTGCCCGGCGCCGAACGGCGGATCAGCTGCTGCTCGGAACCGTCCGGCGCGCGGTAGCGCAGCACCGCCATGTAACCGGGCCCGACCATCGGCACACCGGAGGGCTGCTGCGGATAGCCGTACGCCGGCGCACCGGGAGGAATCCCCGGTCCGCCCGGCACCCCGGGCGCACCCGGCGGGGTCCCGGGACCGCCGGAGCCCGCCAGCATCGTCGCCGCGTGGTGCACCCCGCCGCCCGGGACGCCCGGCGCAGGGGTGCCCGGAGCGCCCGGCGGCGGGGGAGTGCCGGCACCCCCCTGGGACGCCACCTCCTCCGCCGACACCAACTGCGTCGGCGCATAGGCCGCACCACCGGAGGAACCCCCCGGCGAAGCCGCCCCCGCACCCCCCGGACGAGCCCCGGGCACCCCCGGCGCACCGGGCGGCGGCGGCACGGACGACCCACCGCCGCGCTTCGCCGCACGGCCCGTGGCGACGTCCCCCGGCATCCCCGGTGCGCCGGGCGGCTGCGGAGCACCCGGCGGGGGCGGAGCGCCGGTGCCGCCCGCCGACGGATCGGCCAGCATCGTCGCCGCGTGGTGCACCCCGCCCGGCGGAGTCCGCGGCGGCACGTCCTGGTCCCGCCCCTGCGGCGGCCGGCCCGGGTCCTGCGCGGCGGCCTGCGGGTCCTGCGGACCGCCGACCGCCGGAGCCACCGCCGTCCTCGGCAGCGCACCGCTCTCCGGCAGCAGCGCCGTCCTCGCCTCCGCACTCGCCCCGGACGCCGGACCCGGCCCGCCGTCCTCGTCGTCACTCCCGCTGATCGGCGGCGCGAACACCGTCATCGGCGGCCGCACCGACGCCACATCGCCCCCGCTGCCGCTGGTGTCCGCCGCGTCCCACGGCGAACCGGAACCGGAAGCCGCCGCCGGAGGAGGCGCGGGAGCGGACGTGGACACCGGGGCGGACCCGGGCGCCGGCGACACCGAACCGCCCGACGAACGGCCCGAACCGTCCGACCCCCCCGGGCCGGAGGCCTCACGGCGGCCCGGGATCCCCAACTGGTCCGCCGCCTCCTGCAACCACTCCGGGGGCGTCAGCAGGAACGACGTCGCCTCCAGATCCACCCGCTGCGGCGGAGCCGCGGGCACCGGCGCGGCCGACGTCCCGTACTCCTCCTCGTACCGCCGGATCACCTCACCCACCGGCAAAGCCGGCCACAGCGTCGACTCGCCGCTGTCCCGCGCGATCACCAGCCGCTGCCGGCCACCGCCCGACGACGGACCGTCGGAGCCGGGGGCACCGCCCGGGCTCCCCGAGCCCAGGGGGCCCTCCGCCCACGCCACGAAACCCAGATCGAACTCCCGCACCCGCACCTCACGGTGCTGATACGCCGGAACGCCGCCGTTGATCCAGCGCTCCGCACGCTCCTGCGCCTGCGCGAACGTCACCATCGAGCCTCACCCCTCCACCGGAACGGCACGCGCGAACCCGCCGTCCACCATCAGGCCGGCCACGGTCTCCAACTCCGGCGGATTGCCCGCCAGCCGCAGCAGGAAGTCGTCGAAATCCGCACCGCACGGCAGCAGAAGCTCCGCCACCCGCTCCTGCACCGTCAACCCGTCCCGGTCCCGCGCGTCGTCGTACGCGCAGAACCACACCGACCCCGGCGCCTCACCGCGCACCTTCACCGCGACGATCCCGCCCTGCACGAAGGCCACGGCCAGGTAGTCCTTCGTCAGGTGGTCGCGCAGGCACTTGTTCACGTACACCAGATCGTTGACCGCCGCCTCCTCGCGCACCGTGAAGAACGGCTGATCCACCAGCAGCCCCGACTCCGCGTCCAGCGCCACCCCCGCCGGCGCGCAACCACCCGCCGCCTTCAGGAACGACCGGTACGCCTCCGGCAGCCGGTACCCCAGGGCCTCCTCCACATCCAGCACCTGCTCCTCGGACACCGCCACACCGTGCGGCACCTCGAAGTGCACCGGACGCGTCTCCTGCAACGGCCGCGTCCCCCGCTTCCCGTGATCCACCACAGCCGTCGCCAGACCACCGTGGTGCCGCAGCAGCGCCTTCACCTCCACCGGCACCAACTCCAGCCGGCGGCCGCCCGCCACGTGATGCCACGTCCAGCCGTGCGGAGTCGCCACCGGCGGCAACTCCGCCCACAACTCGTGACCCTCCGCGTGCAGCGCCGCGTTCGCCGACACGTAGTCCGTCAGCCGCAACTCGTCCGCACCGAAACCCTCCGGCGGCTCCGCGATCTCCACCGCCGCACGCGCGAACGGCGAGAAATCCGGATAACCCCGCTCGTCCACCCGCACACCGCCCGGATACCGGGCGGCCCGCACCGGATCCGGAAAACGCACGACCTGCCCGGCATAGGCCGCATTCGGCGGCGCGGACCCCTCCCCGGGAAGAGAACCGGGAGAAACCCCCGACCCAGGCCTACCTGTCGTCATGGCGGTGCCCCCTGCTGGCAACTGGCTCACGGGCGCCGATGGGCGCTGACGAGCACAGCCTATGCGCTACCCCCGCCACCGGTCCCGCCCCGCCCGAGCACCCCGCCACACCCACGGCGGCCACCCCGGCGATCAACACGCCACCCCGGCACGGCACACTCGCACCACGGCCCCACCGGGCCGGGACACGCCCCACGACATGCCCCGAAACCGACCCCGCTTTCCCAAAAGCCCGGGCGTTTGGCACTCTGAACCAACGCCATCGGGGGGATGCGCGGGGAGGAAACCCAACCATGCACGCCACACAACACAACACCGCCGAACACCCCGGAGACCCCCGCATCGGCTGGGGCGCACCCGACGACACCACCCCCGTCCCGCGCCACCGCCGCGACGGCATCATGCCCACCGTCGCCGCAGCCCTCTCCGTACGCGGCCGGACCCTCACCTGCACCGCCGGCAAGGCCGACGACCCCCCGGCCCTCCACCCCCTCGTCCAGGACTACCTCGACACCCTCACCACCCCGCAACGCGAACGCCACACCGGACGCTGCCCCGAAGCCGTCCTCATCTCCCGCCACCTCACCACCACCGAAGCCACCCGCGGCAAACGCGCCAGCCGCAAGCCCCTCAGCACCGGCGAAGCCCGCAAAGCCCTCAAGGGCGCCAAGATCACCACCCGCCGCATCCGCGAGGACGGCGACCCCGCGCACGGCACCTACGCACCCCCCTGCCGATCCTGCACAGCCCTCCTCGCACACTTCGGCGTACGCCCCGTCGACCCCGCAGGAGAACGGTGAACACCCCCATCCCGCACCCCCGCGACACCACCACCCGCTTCCCCGTCCCCGTCGACGCCGCCCTCCGCAACGCCGGCTGGACACCCGGACGCCACCACATCGCACAAGCCGAGATCTGGGCCGACACCCTCCGGGCACACCGCTCACCCACCGGACACCAGCACGCCGTCTTCCCCGCCGCCGTCGAAGCCTGGGCCGAATTCGGCGGACTCCACATCGTGGGCACCGAACCCGGCCGCCACATCGCCCCCACCGCCGTCCGCATCGACCCCCTGTACGGCCTCCACTGGCCCCGCACCCTCAACGACCTCGGACGCGCACTCGACACCGCCATCGCACCCCTCGGCGAAGAGGACAACGGCAACGCCCTGCTCGCCATCGACGAACAAGGCCGCGTCTACAGCATCGACCACACCGGCGACTGGTACCTCGGCCCCACCTTCGACGCCGCCCTCACCACCCTCGTCACCGGCACCAACCCCAAACGCCTCACCCGTGATCCGGAATGACCGCCGACACGCGGAAACCCCCCGCCTCCGTCGGCCCCGACACGAACCCCCCACCCAGCGCCGCCACCCGCTCACGCATCCCCACCAGGCCGTTGCCCCCACTGGGCAGCCCCGCCCCCCGCACACCCTCCGCCGGCGCCTCGTTCTCCACCAGCACCGCCACCTCACCCGCGCGACGCGCCAGCCGCACCCGCGTACGCGCACCGGCGGCATGCTTGTGCACGTTCGTCAACGCCTCCTGAACCACCCGGTACGCCGTCTGCTCCACCCGCCGCGCATACGAACGCACCTCCCCCTCCACCGACAGCTCCACCGGCATCCCCGCCGCCCGCGACTGCCCCACCAGCGCGTCCAGCTCACGCAGACACGGCCCACCGGACTCCTCCGAGCCCCCCGCCGGACCCGCCGGACCCCGCACCACGGCCGCCGCGGCCACCTCCGCGACCTCCGCCACCCGGGCCAGCGGACGCTCCGACTCCGCAGACCCCGCGGACTTCCCCTCATGCGCCCGCAGCACACCCAGCATCGTCCGCAACTCCGTCAGCGCCTGCCGCCCCATGTCCCCGATCAACGCCGCGTTCCGCGACGCCTTCTCCGGGTCCTTCCGCGCCACCGCCTGCAGCGCCGCCGCATGCACCACCATCAGACTCACCCGGTGCGCCACCACATCGTGCATCTCCCGCGCGATCCGCGTCCGCTCCTCGTTGCGCGCCCACTCCGCACGCTCCTCCGCACGATCCGCCAGCAGCGACAACTCGCGCTCCAGACCGTCCGCGCGCTCCCGCAGGCTCTCCACCAGCCGCCGCCGCGCCCCCGCGTACAACCCCAGCAGCACCGGCGGCGCCGTCACCCCCAGCGACATCAGCACCGACACCAGGGGGACGAACCACGCCGGCGGGTCATAGCCGTAGTCGTCCCGTCCCACGTTCCGCTGGAGCTCCATGGCCGAGACGACCAACGTCCCCAGCCCCTGCATACCGGCCAGCAGACCGATGATCCGCCGCGGCACCTCCGACGCCGCCAGCGTGTACAGCCCCACCGTCCCCAGCAGGAAGCCCATCTGCGCCGGCGTGACCGCGATCGCCACCAGCACCACCGCGATCGGCCACCGGCGCCGCAGCACCAGAGCCAACCCCGCCAGCGCACCCAGCGCCACCGACAACCCCACCGGAACGCCCGCGTCACGCGCGAACGGAACCCCCTGCGCCGCACACTCCGCACCCGACGCCAGTGCGAGCCCCACGTCCAGCACCGCACTCCGACGCCGTGTCCACCACAACGGCCCCCGAGGCGCATCACCCTGGTCACGGGCTCCGACGCTTTCCCCCGTCTCGGTCATACCGCCCAGCCTACGACCGCCCGCCAGCGGTTTTCGGGGCGGCTCCGCCCGCGGAAAACCGTGTGCGTGCCGGTATGCGCGGTGATGAAAAAGCCACTTTTCACCCGAACCGCTGAATCATCCGGATTTCCGAACCGTGCACGCCTTTACGGGGCCAGGCCGGCGTCACGGTTCGAGCCAGGACGACGTTGAAGAAACACAGCCCGAAGACTTCCCGCAAGAACGCGGGAGGGGAGCACCGGGGTGTCTGGCCGTTCGCGTCCGGCGCGGTGCCGGCCTTTACCGTCGCATCGAGGGCTGGTGGTACGGCATAGTGGTGGAGGCCAGTCGGCGGTCCGAGCGAGCGTCCGGTTTGGCCTGAGTTGCCATCCCCTGTGGTGTAATCGGCAGCACAGTGGTTTTTGGTGCCACTTGTCCAGGTTCGAGTCCTGGCGGGGGAGCTCAAAGCCCGAGCGAAGGGCCCCGACCCACCGGTCGGGGCCCTTCGCCGTATACGCGAGCGGCCCGTCGGCCCCGCGCCGGGTTGAGGTTGACGTAGGGGTAAAGGGCATCGTCGGGGCCGGTTCCCCTAGGGGGTGGCACCCCCTTCCTCCTACCCGCGGTTCGTCCCCTGGCAGGACGAGGGCGGGCGGATCGCTCCCTAGGCTGCTTGATGCAGGGGGTGCCGCACCGGTGGGGGTGGTGCTGGCCCCCGTACGGATACGGCACCGCGCACCATCGCGGCGCCCGCCCGTGCGCGGCAGGCTCTTCGCGTAATCCAGACCCAGATCCAGTCAGTTCAGTGCCGGCCGGCGCCGAGGGCTTCGGGGAGGCCCCGGCCCGGCGCGGTCGATGGCAGTCGATATAGGAGACATACCGTGACAACGGCTGTAGTGAATCCCAGGACCGGGGGCAGTGGAGGAAGTACGGCCGTTGCCGCGCGGGCGCGGCAGGTCGTCAAGGCGTACGGCGCCGGCGAGACGCGGGTGGTGGCGCTGGACCGGGTGGACGTGGACATCGCGCGGGGGGCGTTCACCGCGATCATGGGCCCGTCGGGCTCGGGCAAGTCGACGCTGATGCACTGCCTGGCGGGGCTGGACTCGGTGTCGTCGGGGCAGGTGTGGATCGGCGAGACCGAGATCACGGGCCTGAAGGAGAAGAAGCTCACCCGGCTGCGCCGGGACAAGATCGGTTTCATCTTCCAGGCGTTCAACCTGCTGCCCACCCTGACGGCGCTGGAGAACATCACGCTGCCCATGGACATCGCGGGCCGCAGGCCCGAGCGGGAGTGGCTGGACCGCGTGGTGGAGACGGTCGGCCTGTCGGGCCGGCTGAGGCACCGCCCCAACCAGCTCTCCGGCGGCCAGCAGCAGCGCGTGGCCGTCGCCCGCGCCCTGGCCGCCCGGCCGGAGATCATCTTCGGTGACGAGCCGACCGGCAACCTCGACTCGCGTGCGGGCGCGGAGGTGCTCGGCTTCCTGCGGCGTTCGGTGGACGAGCTGGGTCAGACGATCGTGATGGTGACGCACGACCCGGTGGCGGCGGGGTACGCGGATCGGGTGCTGTATCTGGCGGACGGGCGCATCGTGGACGAGATGCTGCGGCCGACGGCGGAGGCTGTGCTGGACCGGATGAAGGCGTTCGACACGTTCGGGCGGGTGTCATGACCGTTCTGAGGACTTCGCTGCGCAATTTCGTGGCGCACAAGGGCCGGATGCTGCTGAGCGGTGTCGCGGTGGTGCTGTCGGTGGCGTTCGTGTGCGGGACGCTGGTGTTCACGGACACGATGAACACGACGTTCGACCGGCTGTTCTCGCAGACGGCGGCGGACGTGACGGTCTCGGCGAAGGACGCGGAGAGCGACGGGCAGCCGGGTACGGGGCGGCCTGTGACGGTGCCGGGTTCGCTGCTGGAGGAGCTTGAGGGGGTCGAGGGGGTCTCCTCGGTCTCGGGCGGTGCGTACAGCACGAGTGTGACGGTGGTGAACGCCGACAACGAGAACATGGGGTCGTCGACGGGTGCGCCGACGATCGCGAGCAACTGGACCGAGATCGACGAGAAGTCGATGGAGGTCACCGAGGGCCGGCTGCCGCGTGGCGCGGGTGAGGTGATGGTTGACGCGGACACGGCCAAGAAGCACGGTCTGGAGCCGGGGGAGGAGCTGCGCACGATCTCGGCGCTGGGTGACTTCCGGGCGGAGATCGTGGGTGTGGCGGCGTTCAGGTCGACGAATCCGGGCGCGACGGTGGTGTACTTCGACACCGACACGGTGCAGGAGAGGCTGCTGGGGGACTCGGACGCCTACACGGACGTGTATGTGATGGCGGCCGGGGATGTGAGCGACGAGGAGCTGAAGGAGCGTGTCGTCGCGGCGCTGGGTTCGGGGGAGTACGAGGTCCGGACCCAGGAGGAGTACGCGGCGGAGGGCAAGGACGAGATCGGGTCCTTCCTCGATGTGATCAAGTACGCGCTGCTGGGTTTCGCGGGGATCGCGCTGCTGGTGGGTGTGTTCCTGATCGTGAACACGTTCTCGATGCTGGTGGCGCAGCGGACGCGTGAGATCGGCCTGATGCGGGCGATCGGTTCGAGCCGTCGGCAGGTGAACCGTTCGGTGCTGGTGGAGGCCGTGCTGCTGGGCGTGCTGGGCTCGGTGGTGGGCGTGGCCGCCGGTGTGGGCCTGGCCGTGGGGCTGATGGAGCTCATGGGCCTGGTGGGCATGAACCTGAGCACGGACGATCTGACGCTGCGGTGGGTCACGCCGGTGGTCGGTGTGGTGCTGGGTGTCGTGGTGACGGTGCTGGCGGCGTACCTTCCGGCGCGGCGCGCGGGCCGGGTGTCGCCGATGGCGGCGTTGCGGGACGACGGTCTGCCGGCGGCGGGGAGCCGGGTGGGCCGGGTCCGTTCGGGTGTGGGCCTGGTGCTGACGCTGGCCGGTGCGGGTGCGCTGGTGGTGGCGGCGGGGTCGGACGACGCGGCGGGCGGGTCGCTGTTCCTGGCCGCGGGCGTGGTGCTGACGCTGGTGGGTTTCGTGCTGGTCGGTCCGCTGCTGGCGGGCGGTGTGGTGCGGGTGCTGGGCGCGGTGGTGCTGCGGGTGTTCGGCCCGGTGGGGCGGATGGCGGAGCGGAACGCGCTGCGCAATCCGCGTCGTACGGGGGCGACGGGTGCGGCGCTGATGATCGGGCTGGCGCTGGTGGCGTCGTTGTCGGTGGTGGGCGCGTCGCTGGTGGCGTCGGCCGGCGACGAGCTGGACCGGTCGGTGGGCGCGGATTTCATCCTGCAGTCGAGCGCGGGGCAGCCGGTGGTGCCCGAGGCCGTGGAGCGGGTGCGCGGTACGGAGGGTGTGGAGCATGTCACCGAGTACCGGTGGCTGGAGGCGCGGCTGACGGGTCCGGACGGCGAGACGGTGAAGGAGTCGGTGACGGCTGCTTCCGCGACGTATGCCGAGGATCTGCGGGTGGAGACGGTGGCGGGTGAGCTGCCGGCGGCGTACGAGCGGGATTCGATGTCGGTGCCGGAGGACTTCGCGAAGGCGCACGGTGTGGAGGTCGGCGACCGGGTCGAGGTGGATTTCGCGGCCGGTGGTACGGCGGAGCTGACGGTGCGGGCGATCACGGCGGCGGACACGAGTGTGGACCGGGGCGCGATGTACCTGAGCACGGCGACGGCCGAGCGGTATGTGCCCGAGGACCGGATGCCGCTGAACATGATGCTGTTCGCGAAGGCGGAGGAGGGGCAGGAGGACGCGGCGTACGCGGCTCTGAAGAAGGAGCTGGAGCCGTTCCCGCAGTACGAGGTCCGTAACCAGGCGGACTACAAGGAGCTGCTGGAGGACCAGGTGGGGCAGTTGCTCAACATGGTCTACGGGCTGCTGGCGCTGGCGATCGTGGTGGCGGTGCTGGGTGTGGTGAACACGTTGGCGCTGTCGGTGGTGGAGCGGACGCGTGAGATCGGTCTGATGCGGGCGATCGGGCTGTCGCGGCGGCAGTTGCGGCGGATGATCCGGCTGGAGTCGGTGGTGATCGCGTTGTTCGGTGCGCTGCTGGGTCTGGGCCTGGGCCTGGGCTGGGGTGTGGCGGCGCAGCGGCTGCTGGCGCTGGAGGGGCTGAAGGTGCTCCAGGTGCCGTGGCCGACGATCGCGGGGGTGTTCGTGGGGGCCGCCGTGGTGGGTCTGGTGGCGGCTTTGGTGCCGGCGTTCCGGGCGGGCCGGATGAATGTGCTGAACGCGATCGCCACGGAGTAGCGGGCGGGCCCGGCGGGGCTCGTGGGGTCTGTGCTGCGGCCCGGTCGCGGTGGGTGCGGTGTGCGCCTGCCGGGGCCGGGCCGCGGTGCTGTGCGGGTGGCGGACCGGCGGTGGGCGGGTGGCCGACGGGCGGTGGACGGGTGGCGGACGGGTGGCGGAGGGGCGACGCGGGGGGCGCCGGCCGTCGTAGGCTGGGACCCCCGGCCCGCTCGGCGTGTCGGGTTGTTCGTGTTGTCCGGGGCGCCGGTGTGCGTGCCCTTGTTGTCCAGCCTCTGGGATGGAACGTCTCGATGAGTCTCACCGGTCTTCTTGATGCGGTCGTGGTGGATCCGGCGCTGGCGGAGGCGGTACGGGCCGCTGCCGACGGCCGTCGGCGCGAGGTGGATCTGGTGGGTCCGCCGGCTGCGCGGCCGTTCGCGGTGGCGGCGCTGGCGCGGTCGTCGGGGCGGCCGGTGCTGGCGGTGACGGCGACGGGGCGTGAGGCGGAGGACCTGGCGTCGGCGCTGCGGTCGCTGATGCCGCCCGGCCGGGAGGACGCGGTGGTGGAGTACCCGGCTTGGGAGACGCTGCCGCACGAGCGGCTCTCGCCCCGGTCGGACACGGTGGGACGCCGGCTGGCGGTGCTGCGCAGGCTGGCGCATCCGAGTGCGGACGATCCGGCGGCGGGGCCGGTGAGTGTGGTGGTGGCTCCGGTGCGGTCGGTGCTGCAGCCGCAGGTGAAGGGTCTGGGGGATCTGGAGCCGGTGGGCCTGCGCGCGGGGCAGCAGGTGGAACTGGACGCGGTGGTGGACGCGCTGGGGGCGGCGGCGTACACGCGGGTGGAGCTGGTGGAGAAGCGGGGGGAGTTCGCGGTCCGGGGCGGGATCCTGGACGTGTTCCCGCCGACGGAGGAACATCCGCTGCGGGTGGAGTTCTGGGGGGACGAGGTCGAGGAGATCCGTTACTTCAAGGTGGCCGACCAGCGGTCGCTGGAGGTGGCGGAGCACGGGTTGTGGGCGCCGCCGTGCCGCGAGCTGCTGCTGACGGAGCAGGTGCGGGCGCGGGCGGCGGAGCTGGCGCGGGCGCATCCGGAGCTGGGCGAGCTGCTGGGGAGGATCGCCGAGGGCATCGCGGTGGAGGGGATGGAGTCCCTGGCGCCGGTGCTGGTGGACGACATGGAGCTGCTGCTGGACGTGCTGCCGTCGGGGAGCATGGTGGTGGTGTGCGATCCGGAGCGGGTGCGTACGCGGGCGGCGGATCTGGTGGCGACCAGCCAGGAGTTCCTGCAGGCGTCGTGGGCGGCCTCCGCGGGCGGGGGAGAGGCGCCGATCGATGTGGGCGCGGCGTCGCTGTGGGGGATCGCGGACGTCCGGGAGCGGGCGCGTGAGCTGGGGATGCCGTGGTGGTCGGTGAGCCCGTTCGCCATGGGTTCGGCGGACGCGGCGGACGCGGGGCCGGGGGCCGACTCGCTGACGCTGGGGATGCGGGCTCCGGAGAGTTACCGGGGGGACACGGCGCGGGCGCTGGCGGACACCAAGGGGTGGCTGGCGGACGGCTGGCGGTGCGTGTTCCTGACGGAGGGGCACGGTCCGGCGGCGCGCACGGTGGAGGTGCTGGGGAGCGAGGGGATCGCGGCGCGGCTGGAGCCGGAGCTGGGGGAGATCTCCCCGTCGGTGGTGCACGTGTCGTGCGGGACGCTGGAGAACGGGTTCGTCGACCCGGGTCTGAGGCTGGCGGTGCTGACGGAGACGGATCTGTCGGGCCAGAAGTCGGCGAGCCGGGATCTGGGGCGGATGCCGGCGCGGCGGCGCAAGACGATCGATCCGCTGACCTTGCAGCCGGGTGACTACATCGTGCACGAGCAGCACGGTGTGGGCCGGTACGTGGAGATGGTGCAGCGCACGGTGCAGGGGGCGACGCGCGAGTACCTGCTGGTGGAGTACGCGCCGGCGAAGCGGGGGCAGCCGGGGGACCGGCTGTTCGTGCCGACGGACCAGCTGGAGCTGATCACCAAGTACGTGGGCGGTGAGCAGCCGTCGCTGCACCGGCTGGGGGGCGCGGACTGGACGAAGACGAAGGCGCGGGCGAAGAAGGCGGTCAAGGAGATCGCCGCGGACCTGATCAGGCTGTACTCGGCGCGGATGGCCGCTCCCGGGCACGCCTTCGGCGCGGACACCCCGTGGCAGCGGGAGCTGGAGGACGCGTTCCCGTACATGGAGACGCCCGATCAGCTGACGACGATCGCCGAGGTGAAGGAGGACATGGAGAAGTCGGTTCCGATGGACCGGCTGATCTGCGGCGACGTCGGTTACGGCAAGACGGAGATCGCGGTGCGGGCGGCGTTCAAGGCTGTGCAGGACGGCAAGCAGGTGGCCGTGCTGGTGCCGACGACTCTGCTGGTGCAGCAGCACTTCGGGACGTTCTCGGAGCGGTACGCGCAGTTCCCGGTGAAGGTGCGGGCGCTGTCGCGGTTCCAGTCGGACGCGGAGGCGAAGGCGGTTCTGGAGGGGCTGCGGGACGGTTCGGTGGACGTGGTGATCGGCACGCACCGGCTGTTCTCGTCGGAGACGAGGTTCAAGGACCTGGGCCTGGTGATCGTCGACGAGGAGCAGCGTTTCGGTGTGGAGCACAAGGAGCAGCTGAAGAAGCTGCGGGCGAACGTGGACGTGCTGACGATGTCGGCCACGCCGATCCCGCGGACGCTGGAGATGGCGGTCACCGGCATCCGGGAGATGTCGACGATCACCACGCCACCGGAGGAGCGGCATCCGGTGCTGACGTTCGTCGGCCCGTACGAGGAGCGGCAGATCGGTGCGGCGATCCGGCGTGAGCTGCTGCGCGAGGGCCAGGTGTTCTACATCCACAACCGGGTGGAGTCGATCGACCGGGCGGCGGCGCGGCTGCGGCAGATCGTTCCCGAGGCGCGGATCGCCACGGCGCACGGGCAGATGTCGGAGACGGCCCTGGAGCGGGTGGTGGTGGACTTCTGGGAGAAGAAGTTCGACGTGCTGGTCTCCACGACGATCGTGGAGTCGGGCATCGACATCTCCAACGCCAACACGCTGATCGTGGAGCGGGGCGACATGTTCGGCCTGTCCCAGCTGCACCAGTTGCGCGGCCGGGTGGGGCGCGGCCGGGAGCGGGGGTACGCGTACTTCCTGTATCCGCCGGAGAAGCCGCTGACGGAGACGGCGCACGAGCGGCTGGCGACGATCGCGCAGCACACGGAGATGGGCGCGGGCATGTACGTGGCGATGAAGGACCTGGAGATCCGCGGGGCGGGCAATCTGCTGGGCGGGGAGCAGTCGGGTCATATCGCGGGGGTCGGTTTCGACCTGTACGTGCGGATGGTGGGGGAGGCGGTGGCCGACTACCGGGCGGCGCTGGAGTCCGGCGGCTCCGGGGGCGTGGCGGAGGAGGCGCCGCTGGAGGTGCGGATCGAGCTTCCGGTGGACGCGCACGTGCCCCACGACTACGCGCCGGGGGAGCGGTTGCGGCTGCAGGCGTACCGGGCGATCGCGTCGGCGAACTCGGAGGAGGACATCGCCGCGGTGCGCGAGGAGCTGACCGACCGCTACGGTCCGCTGCCGGAACCGGTGGAGAACCTGCTGCTGGTGGCGGGGCTGCGGATGCTGGCGCGTTCCTTCGGGGTCGCCGACATCACGCTGCAGGGTTCGAACGTGCGGTTCGCGCCGGTGGAGCTGCGGGAGTCGCAGGAGCTGCGGCTGAAGCGGCTGTATCCGCGGTCGGTGGTGAAGGCGGCGGCCGGGCAGGTGCTGGTGCCGCGTCCGACGACGGCGCGGATCGGTGGGAAGCCGGTGGTGGGGCGCGAACTGCTGGCGTGGACCGGGGAGTTCCTGACCACGGTGCTGGGCTGATGCGAGGGCCGCTCCGGGAGCCGATCCGGAAGCCGGTCCTGGGAGCGTTCCCGTAGTCGGTGACCTGCGAGGACCGGCCCGGTTCGCCGGGCCGGCCGGAACGTAGGATCGGGTGCCATGGAGCAGCGAGTACTGGGCAGGACGGGCCGCGAGGTGTCCGTCGTGGGACTGGGCACCTGGCAGCTGGGTGCCGACTGGGGGCAGGTGCGCGAGGAGGACGCGCTGGCGGTGCTGGACGCCGCGGTGGAGTCCGGGGTGACGTTCCTCGACACCGCCGACGTGTACGGGGACGGCCGCAGCGAGCGGCTGATCGGCCGCTTCCTGGCGGAGCGGCCGGGCGCGGACGTGTTCGTGGCGACGAAGATGGGACGCCGGGTGGAGCAGCTGCCCGGCAACTACAACCTGGCCAACTTCCGGGCCTGGACGGACCGGTCCCGCACGAACCTGGGCGTGGAGACCCTGGACCTGGTCCAGCTGCACTGCCCGCCGTCCGAGGTGTACTCCTCCGACGAGGTGTTCGACGCGCTGGACACCCTGGTGGCGGAGAAGCGGATCGCGGCGTACGCGGTGAGCGTGGAGACGTGCGCGCAGGCGCTGGAGGCGATCGCGCGGCCGGGCACGGCGAGCGTGCAGATCATCTTGAACCCGTTCCGGCTCAAGCCGCTGGAGGAGGTCCTTCCGGCGGCGGCCGAGGCGGGGGTGGGCATCATCGCGCGGGTGCCGCTGGCGTCGGGCCTGCTGTCGGGCCGCTACACCCGCGAGACGGTGTTCTCGCCGGACGACCACCGCAGCTTCAACCGGCACGGCGAGGCGTTCGACCAGGGCGAGACGTTCTCGGGTGTGGATTACGAGACGGGCCTGGCGGCGGCGGCGGAGTTCGCCGAGCTGGCGCCGGAGGGGGTGACGCCGGCGCAGGCGGCGCTGCGGTGGGTGATCCAGCAGCCGGGGGTGACCTCGGTGATCCCCGGTGCGCGCAGTGTCGGGCAGGCGCGGGCGAACGCCGCGGCGGCGCAGCTGCCGCCGCTGCCTCAGCGGACGCTGGAGGCGATCGCGGCCCTGTACGACCGCAGGATCCGCGCGCAGGTGCACCACCGCTGGTAGGGGTGCCCGCGCGGCAGGCGGGCGGCGGGGCCGGTCGAAGTGGATGGCGACCGGCCCCGCCGTCTTCTCCCCTCCTTCTTCACGCCATCGGCACCTTCCCTCCCTTTCCGCGCCTTGTGTGCCCGGTTGCCCCGTATGGGGGAATGTCCGCCGCCGCCCTCGGGTAGCCGGAAGGACTCGTGAGGAACCGGCACGAGGGAGTCATCCAAGTGAGTCAGGCGAACGTCTTCGTCATCGGACTGGACGAGGAGAACATCAGGACGCTGCGCGCGGTGCCGCACGCGGTGGAGTACCGCTTCCACCCCCTGCTGAGCGTCGAGGAACTCCAGCACGGCGAGATCCCGGTGGCCGAGCTGCTGGAGAAGGCGCAGAAGCAGCTGGACGCGTTCGACGGCGGCATCGACGCCATCGTCGGCTACTGGGACTTCCCCGTCAGCACGCTGGTGCCGATCCTGGCCGAGCGCTACGGGACGCGCGCCACCAGCCTGGAGTCGGTGGTCAAGTGCGAGCACAAGTACTGGAGCCGGCTGGAGCAGCAGAAGGTCATCGACGAGCACCCGCGTTTCGCGCTGGTGGACCTGGAGGGCGAGCCCCGCCCGCCCGAGGGGCTGCGCTTCCCGATGTGGCTGAAACCGGTGAAGTCCTACTCCTCGGAGCTGGCCTTCGGGGTGAAGGACGAGGAGGAGTTCGCGGCGGCGGTGGCCGAGATCCGCGAGGGCATCACCCGCATCGGCCGGCCCTTCGAGTTCGTGATGCGGCGCCTCCAGCTGCCGCCGGAGGTGGCCGAGGCCGGCGGGCAGGCCTGCCTGGCCGAGGAGTCGCTCAAGGGCGTCCAGGCCGCCGTGGAGGGCTATGTGTACGACGGCGAGGTGACCGTCTACGGCGTGCTGGACTCGATCAACTACCCCGACACCCCCTGCTTCCTGCGCCACCAGTACCCCGCATCGCTGCCCGAGCCGGTGCAGCTGCGGCTGCGGGACGTCTCCCGGCGGGTGATCGAGCAGATCGGCATGGACTGGGCCACCTTCAGCATCGAGTACTTCTACGACGCGGCCACCGGCGGGATCAGCCTGCTGGAGATCAACCCGCGCCACTCGCAGTCCCACGCCGAGCTGTTCGAGTACGTCGACGGCGTACCCAACCACCACGCCATGCTCAGCCTGGCGATGGGGCGCGACCCCGGCCTGCCCTACCGCGAGGGCCCCTACGAGGTGGCGGCCAAGTGGTACCACCGCCAGTTCGCCGACGGGCTGGTGACGCGCGTGCCGACGGCCGAGGAGATCGAGCGCGTGGAGCGCGAGGTGCCCGGCGTGCGGGTCACCGTCAAGCCGCGGGAGGGGCAGCGGCTGTCGGACATGCCCGGCCAGGACAGCTACAGCTTCGAGCTGGCGCACATCTTCGTCGGTGCCGACAGCGAGGAGGAGATGCGGGCGAAGTACGACCGCTGCCTGGCGATGCTGCCGTTCGAGTTCGCCGAGGAGAGCGACCGGGAGAGCGGCCGGGGCGGCGACCGGGAGAACGACCGCGAGTCCGAGCAGGCCGCCTGAGCCGGGCGGGGAGAGGAGGTGGTCCGGCCGTGCGCCATGTGACCAGCCTGCCGTACGCGATCAGGGAAGAGGAGCACGTGTGGATCCCGGTCTCCGACGGGACCCGTCTGGCGGCCCGGATCTGGCGCCCGGTCTCCTCCGACGGGGAGCCGGTGCCCGCGGTGCTGGAGTACATCCCGTACCGCAGGCGCGATCTGACCTCGGTGCGCGACTCCGTCCACCACCCCTACATCGCGGGCCACGGCTACGCCTGCGTGCGGGTGGACATCCGCGGCACCGGCGAGTCCGAGGGGGTGCTGCGCGACGAGTACCTGGAGGTGGAGCAGACCGACGCCGAGGACGTGCTGGCCTGGCTCGCCGAGCAGCCCTGGTGCGACGGCCGCACCGGGATGATGGGCATCTCCTGGGGCGCCTTCGCCGCCCTCCAGGTCGCCGCCCGCCGCCCGCCGAGCCTGGGGGCGATCGTCATCTCCTCCTTCACCGACGACCGGTACGCCGACGACATGCACTACATGGGCGGCTGCCTGCTGTCGGACAACCTGGCCGAGGCGGGCACGATGTTCGCCTACGGCACCTGCCCGCCGGATCCGGCGCTGGTGGGCGAGCGGTGGCGCGGGATGTGGCTGGAGCGGCTGGAGAACACCCGGCCGTGGGCACTGGAGTGGCTGCGCCACCAGCGGCGCGACGACTACTGGCGGCACGCCTCGGTCTGCGAGGACTACTCGGCTGTGAACGTGCCGGTGCTGGCCTCCAGCGGCTGGGCGGACGGCTACTCCAACGCCGTCACACGCCTGCTGGAGAACCTGGACGTGCCCCGCAAGGGCCTGATCGGGCCGTGGTCGCACAAGTACCCCCACCTGGGGCAGCCCGGCCCGGCCATCGGCTACCTCCAGGAGGTGGTGCGCTGGTGGGACCACTGGCTCAAGGGCGCCGACAACGGGGTGATGGACGGGCCGATGCTGCACGCCTGGATGCAGGAGAGCGTGCCGCCGTCGACGTCGTACGAGGAGCGGCCCGGCCGCTGGGTCGGCGAGCCGTCCTGGCCGTCGCCGCACATCACCCCCACCGAGCTTCCGCTGGGCGCGCACCGCCTCCACCGGCCGGGGGAGAAGCCGCAGGAGACGGAGCTGACGGTGCAGTCGCCGCTGTCGGTGGGCCAGTTCGCCGGGAAGTGGGCCTCCTACAACGCGCCGCCGGACCTCCCCTACGACCAGCGCGAGGAGGACGGCGGTTCGATGGTCTTCGACACCGAGCCGCTGGCCGAGCGGGTGGAGATCCTGGGCGCGCCAAGCGTGGAGCTGGAGCTGTCGGTGAGCGAGCCGGTGGCGATGGTCGCCGCCCGCCTGTCCGACGTGGCCCCCGACGGCCGTGCCACCCGCGTCACCTACGGGCTGCTCAACCTCACCCGCCTGGACGGCCACGAGGCGGAGCCCGAGCCGCTTCGGCCCGGCCGCCGCTACCGGGCGACGGTGCAGCTCAACGGTGTGGCGCAGGTCTTCCCGCCGGGCCACCGCATCCGGCTGTCGCTGTCGACCTCGTACTGGCCGCTGGCCTGGCCGCCGCCGCGCCCGGCGCTGCTGAGCGTGTACGCGCCCGGCAGCTCCCTGAGGCTGCCGGTGCGCCCGGTCGCGGAGTCCGACGAGGTGGCCGGGGAGCCGTTCGGCGAGCCCGAGGGCGCCGAGCCGATCCGCACCCGCCAGATCGAGCCGCCCGAGCAGCGCTGGGAGGTCTCCCGGAACCTGGTGGACTACGGGTCGGCGCTGGAGATCGTCAAGGACGGCGGGACGGTCCACTTCGAGGACATCGACCTGGACGTGCACCGCCGTGCCTACGAGCGCTACGACTCGGTGGCCGACGACTTCACCTCGGTCCGCGGCGAGTCGGAGTGGACGATGGAGTTCTCGCGCGGCGACTGGAACGTGCGGACGGTGACCCGCACGGTGCTGAGCTGCACCGAGGAGGAGTTCGTGGTCGACGCCACCCTCGACGGGTACGAGGGGGAGCGCCGGGTGTTCTCCCGCACCTGGAACGAGACGCTGCCCCGCGACCACGTCTGAACGGCTCCCCCTCCTCCGGGCCGGGGCTCCTCCCGGGCCGGAGGCCGGCCGCGGCGCCGCCGCGGCCGGGGTGCGGCCGGGCATCGGAACGGTATCGGCCCCGCGAACACCGGACCGCACCGTCCGCAGCGGTGTATACCCTTCGCACCGAACGACGTCGCAACAGGGAGTCTGAGCGCTGATGTACGGCCCGGCCGCCACCCCGCCCCCAGCCCCGTCCCGCCGCGGGCCGGGATTCGGGGGCATCGCGCTGCGACTGTTCTTCGCGTCGTTCCCGGTGTGGTCGGTGGGGCTGCTGGCCTGGGTCCCGTCGCTGCGCTTCGCGGTCATCCGCAGGAGACCGCTGGACTGGGCCGTCTTCGCGGTGAGCGTGGTGCTGACCGTCGTCTACGTGGTGCTGCTGGTCAACGTCCCCGCGAGCGAGCCGGGCGAGGAGGGCATGGCCCAGTTCTGGGCGGGCCTGTACATAGTCCTGCTCATCGGCGGCTCCGTGGCCCACGCCGTCCTCGGCGACCGCTTCCTGCGCGACCCCGCACCGTACCGGGCGGCCGCACCCCTGCCGGGCGGCCCCCGCACCCCCCACCACCCCGCCCCGCCAACACCCGGGTTCCCCGGGCTCGCCGACGCGCCCACCGCCTACGGCCACCCCCGGCCCGGCCCGGCCGTCCCGCCGCCCGCCCGGCCCCCGGCGTACGGCCACCCCCAGCCCCGGCAGTCCCCGCCCGTACAGCCGCCGCAGTCGCCGCGCATGCGCCAGGTCGCCTCCGAACTGGACGAACTCGGCGAGCTGCTGCGCAAGCGCGACGGACACCGCGGGCACGGGGACCGGCAGGACGGCGGCGACGGGCGGCACGGCCGGTGAACGGACGCCTGATCTCCGGCCGTTACGAGCTGACCGAGCCGCTGGGCCGGGGCGCCATGGGGCAGGTCTGGGGCGGCCACGACCTCGGTCTGGGCGGCCGCCGGATCGCCGTGAAGCTGATGCACTCCGGGCAGGTCGCCTCCCTGTCCGGCGGTACGGACCCCGAGGAGCTTCGCGAGCGCTTCGAGCGCGAGTGCCGCGTCACCGCCCAGATCGACCACCCCGGCCTGGTCTCCGTCCACGACGCGGGCCGGGACGGCGACGAGCTGTACCTGGTGATGCAGCGGCTGGAGGGCAGCGACCTGCGCGACCACCTCGCCGAGCGGGAGCCCTACCCGCCGCAGTGGGCCGTGGCCGTCGTCGCCCAGATGTGCTCGGCCCTGGCGGCGGTGCACGCCGTCGGCATCGTCCACCGCGACCTCAAGCCCGGCAACGTCATCGTGCGGCCCGACGGCCGGGTGGTCATCCTCGACCTCGGCATCGCGGCCGTGCGGTCGGCCGGGGACACCACCCGGCTGACCCGCACCGGCTCCCTCATCGGCACCCCCGTCTACATGGCGCCCGAGCAGGCCATGGGCGGCAGCCCCGTCGGCCCCCGCGCCGACCTGTACGCGCTGGGTGTGCTGCTGTACGAACTCCTCACCGGTCAGGTCCCCTTCGACGCCCCGGAACCGACCGGGCTGCTGTACAAGAAGCTCCACCACACGCCCCCGCGGGTGCGCGAGCTGCGCCCGGAGGCGCCCGCCGAGCTGGACGCGCTGGTGTGGCGGCTGCTGGACAAGGAGCCCGCGGGGCGGCCCGAGGACGCCCACGAGGTGTACGCCGCCCTCGCGCCGCTGCTGCCCCGGCCCGGGCAGGGCGGCCCCGCCCTGCCGCTGGACCCCACCCGCCCGTTCCGCGAGCCCATGGCCCCCTGGCCGCCGCGCGGCCGGGCGCCGGGTGCGGCCACGGGTCCGGGCCCGGTGCCCACGGTGGTCGTGCAGTCCTCCGCGTTCCCGCCCGGCCGCGGTGCCGGGTCCCCGCCCGGCTTCGGTCCGCCCCCGCCGCCGGCCGATCTGAGCACCACCCTGGAGGAGGTCCGCACCCTGCTCTCCTCCGGCCACTACACGCGCGTCGCCGATCTCCTCGGCCACGCCCTCCCGGCCGCCGTCGCCGAGCACGGGGCGCACTCGCCCGTCGTCCGCACCCTGCGCAAGCAGTACGCGGCGGTGCTGCTGGACACCGGCCAGTACGCGCGGGCGCTGCCGGAGATCAGCCGGCTCGCCCAGGAGTACACCGCCGAACGCGGCCCGCACGACCCGGTGGTGGTCCAGCTTCGCCAGGACGAGGCGCTGTGCCTGGAGCGGCTCGGCCACTGACCGGCCGCTGACCTCGCTGACCGGGCACCGGCCGGGAGCCTGCCGGAACCGTCCCGGCGGCCCTCCCGCGGCCCTCCTGACGGCGCGTCGGACTGCTCTTCGGAAGGCCATCCACCGAGCGTACGTTCAGAGTTCACCCGGGCGTCCCCTCGGCGGCATCCGGCGTGACCGGCGTGTGGCTACCCTCGGCCTGCGGGGCCGGCAGCCGTGGACGGTGGGGGTCCGGCCCGCCGCCCTGTCCGCAGCGTCTGGAAACCACGTGCCGAAGCTCTCAGTGATCGTCCCCTTCCACAACGTCCAGGAGTACGCGCAGGACACCCTGCGCAGCCTCGCGGCCAACGCGCGGCCGGGGACGGAGTTCATCCTGGTCGACGACTGCTCCACGGACGCCACCGCGGAGATCCTCGACCGGGCCGTGACCGGTCTGCCGCGCGCCCGGCTGGTGCGGCACGAGGAGAACCGGGGGATCGCCCAGGCCCGCAACACCGGCATCGAGGCCGCCGAGGGCGAGTATCTGACCTTCCTCGACGGCGACGACTGGTACGCGCCCGGGTACCTGCGCGATCTGCTCCACGCCGTCGAGGAGCTGGACTGCGACTTCGTGCGCACCGACCACGTGCAGTCCACCGGCCGCGACCGGGTCGTCAAGCGGGCCCCGGCGCGGCGGCGGGACGCGGTGCTGAGCACGCGGGACGCCATCGCGCCGGCCGAGATGGAGACGATGGTGGACTACCCCTTCGTCTGGGCCGGGATCTACCGCCGCGGCCTGTTCGAGACCGGCGGCGACGGCCTGGGCATGCGCTTCACCACCCATCTGCGCACCGCCGAGGACCGCGTCTTCATGTGGCAGCTCCATCTGCGGGCGAAGACGTTCGCGACGGTCGGACTGCTCGGCGTCTTCTACCGGCGCGGGGTCACCACCTCGCTGACCCAGATCCGCGACGCCCGGCAACTGGACTTCATACCGGCCCACGACCTGATCCTGGCCGAGGTCGCCGCCGACCGCGAGGCCGATCGCTTCCTGCCCAAGATCGTGCGGACCTACTGCGCCATGATCGCCTTCCACGCGGCGAACGCCCAACGCTACGAGCCCGCGGCCGCGCGGCGGCTGAAGCACGAGTCGGCGGCGGCGCTGCGCCGGATGCCGGGCGAGGTGCTGGAGCGGACCCTGACGTCGATGGACCACGAGCGCGCCAGGACGCTGCGGCGGCTGCTGGGCGGCACGGCACGGAAGGCGGCCTGACATGGCTGGCACCACGGGGACCACAGGCACCACGGGAGCCATGGGGACCACCGGCACCACCGGCACCACCGGCATCGGGGACACCTCCGGGGGCGGCGCGCGCACCCGCGTCCAGGTCTTCGAGGTCTCCACCCTCTACGGCGCCGCCACGCTCGCCGCCGCCCTGGACGCGGGCCTGTTCGGGCCGCGGCACCGGACGCTGCGCGTCCTGCTGGTCTCCAACAACGCCGAGGTGCCCGAGACCGCCTCCCGGCTGGACGGCATGCGCGGCTGGCACCGGCTGACCGCCCGCTTCGACCGGGTGGTCGACTGGAACGACGCCATCCGCCCCCACCACCCCAGCACCTGGAGCCCGGCGGGCAACGACTGCCCGCTGTGGGAGCGGATGTTCCGCGCGAGCTGGGACCTGGGCGACGGGCCGATGGACCTCGTCGTGGAGTCCGTGCACGTCAGCCCGGCGAAGGCGCTGGCCGCGATCTTCGCGAGCGCCTCCGTCCACGTCTACGCCGACGGCCTGATGAGCTACGGCCCCACTCGCGAGAAGCTGCCGCAGACCCTGGCCTGCCGCATCCAGCGGCTGCTCCACCTCGATCTGGTGCCCGGCCTGACACCGCTGCTGCTGACCGAGTACGGGGTGCCGTCCGAGCTGGTGCCGAACGAGGTCTTCCGCTCCGTCCTGGACGAACTCGACGACGCCGCCGGGGACGACGGCCTGGACGCCGAACTCGACCCGGACGGCGAGGGCCTGCCCACCGCCGTACTGCTGGGCCAGTACCTGGCGGCGCTGGGCATCCTCACCGTGGACGAGGAGGAGGCGCTGCACGAGCGGATGCTGCGCGGCGCGGCCGCGGCCGGGCACCGCGCGGTCCTCTTCAAGCCCCACCCGACCGCGCCCGCCCGCTACTCCAGGGTGCTGGACAAGGCGGCCGCGGACACCGGCGTACGGCTGGTGGTGCCCGAGCGGCCGATGCTGGCCGAGACCGTCTTCCGGCGGTGCCGCCCGAAGCTGGTCGTGGGCTGCTTCTCCACCGCGCTGCTCACCGCCTCCGCCCTGTACGGCGTGCCCGTGGCCCGGGTGGGCACCGGGCCGCTGCTGGACCGGCTGACGCCGTACCAGAACAGCAACCGCGTCCCGCTGACCCTCGTCGACGCCCTCGTGCCCGACCTGGAGGGCGCGGGGGAGGGGCCGCGCGGCGAGGTGGTCACCGAGTCCGGGGAGGCGGTGCGGCGGGTCGAGCCGCTGGTGCGGGCCGTCGGGTACTGCATGCAGGCCGAGCGCTACCCCGCCCTGCGCGCCGAGGCCGAGGCGTGGCTGACCGCCCATCTGGACGACACCACGGCCCGCTACTTCAAGCGGCGCCGCCTGACCGCGCTCGGCCTGCCCGGCGGGCTCACACCCGGTCTGGTGCGCCGCCTGCCGGGCAGCGACCACGCGCTGCGCGCCGCGCGCCGGGTCAAGCGGGCGGCGGCCGCCCGCACCCGCGGGAAGTGAGCGGGCCCGGCACCCGGAGCACCCGGGCCGGGCCCGAACCGCACCCGAACAGGACCGTGGACCACGCGCTGTGAGCCGGCACGGGGCTGGGCCGGAACCCCGCCGGGGTTCCGGCCCAGCCCCGTGGACCCGTGCCGGCTAGCCCAGGTACCTGCGGAGCCCCAGCCGCCCCCACAGCAGGCTCGCGCCGAACGACACCGCGACCGTGGCGACCAGCAGCACCGCGAACAGCGGCCCCGCCACCGCACCCGGCACGTCCGCGGAGACCAGCGGCTCCACGATCGCCGAGATCACCATCACGTGCACCATGTAGGCGCCCAGCGCCGCCCCCGCCAGCTTCGACAGCAGCGGGACCCAGCGCTCCGGCACCCGCACCCGGGTCACCATGAGCAGCACGCAGCCGGTCATCACGGCGACCAGGAGGTGCGCGTTGGGGATCACGTAGTGGACGCGGGTGTGGTACCAGAGCACCCCGGCCGCCGTCAGCGCCATCGGCACCGCCCACACCCACCGGCGTCCCGCCAGGCGGCCCAGGGCCCCGGCCGGCAGGGCGAACAGCATCGCGCCGCCCAGCGCGTACGCCACCTGGTAGACGCCGAAGCCCCAGCCGAAGCGCGGCAGGTCCCAGCCGGTCCACCGCTCCAGGTCACCCATGAGGGAGGGCGCCGACGCGAGCACCAGCAGCACCGCGCCCAGGCCCCACGGCCGCTTCCCGGCCCGTACGAGCACCACGAAGGCCAGGGCGGCGATCAGCGGGATGTAGGCGTACATGAACCACAGGTGGTACGCGGGCCGCACCGACCCGAACACGGCCTCCAGCGCGAGCCGCGACACCGGCCCGTCGTTGGTGCCCCACGCCCGGCCCCACAGCAGGTAGAGGGCCGTCCAGACGAACAGCGGCACCGAGTTGCGCACGATCCGCTGCCACATGCGGCGGCCGTCGCGCGGCGGTGCGCCGACCAGTACCGCCCACCCGGCGATGGCGAAGTACATCGGCACCGCGAACGGGTTGAACGCCTCCACGATGTGCCCGGTCCAGTAGGCGCCGGGTCCGTTCGCCTCCTGCCGGTCGACCGCGGCGATGAACACGCCGCCGATGTGGCCCAGCATCACCGCGACCGAGCAGATCAGCCGCATCAGGTCGATGTCGTGCCGGTGCTCGCGGGGCGCGGGCGCGGGCGCCGGCGCGGAGACGGGGGCGGGGGCGGGAACGGAGGAGGACGGGCGGGCGGCGGGCGCCGGGACTCCGGGGAGGGGCGCGTCCCGCGCGAGGTCGCTCTGCCCGGAGCCCGCACCGGCGTCGGGGCCGCGCTCCGGGGTCTGCACGGCTGTTTCGTTGGACACGGAGGCCACTCTCGGGCACCCGGGTGTACGGAGTGGTAACGACGGGCGAACACTGCCGGAGCCGCCCCCCGCCCCGCCCCGGGCCGCACCCCGTCCCGCCGCCCGCCCCGGAGCCGGGTGGGCGGCGCATCCCCGCGGCCGTCGGTTCGTTTGCCGAAACAGTGCCGAAACGGTGGTGGGAGTCACGCCGACTGCCTAGCATCGATCATCGCCGGGACGGCATTGCACAGGTGTTCCCAGCACCGTCCACACCATCCGTTCCACAGCCGCACTCAGGAGGCTCAATGTTCCGCCGCAGGACCTCGCTCTCCCTCTCAGCCGCGGCGGCGGTGCTCGTCGCGGCGCCGCTGCTGACCGCGTGCGGCAGCGAAGCCCACCCGGGCGCGGCGGCCGTCGTCGGTGGTGAGCGGATCACGATGGGGCAGGTGCAGTCGCAGGTGCGGGCCGTACGGGCCGCGCAGAACGAGTCGGACCGCAGCGCCGAGCTGGTCAGGAACACCGAGCAGCTCACCCGCGGCACGGTCAGCTCCCTGGTCTTCGAGCGGGTGCTGGAGCGGGCCGCCGAGGACGCCGGGGTGACGGTCAACCGCGCTGAGATCCAGCGGGCGCGCGAGGAGGCCGAGCGCAACGTGGGCGGCCCCGAGGAGCTGGAGGCGATGATGCTCCAGCAGCGGGCCGTGGCACCCGACGAGATCGACCGGGCGGTGCGCTCCCAGCTGCTGGTCCAGAAGCTGGCGGAGAAGCTGGGCGCCAACCTCCAGACCCCGCAGGGGCAGCAGGAGATCACGCAGGCGCTGGCGGAGGCGTCCGAGGAGCTGGACGTGACCGTCAACCCGCGCTTCGGCGCCTGGGACGACAAGCAGATCACCCTGGCCGACACCAAGGAGCCGTGGATCAGGAACGTCTCCAGCCCGGATCCGCAGCAGCCCGCCTGACGGCCGGTCCCCGGCCCGGCCCGCCGGTCCTCGCCGACGATTCCGCCACTGTTCACCCGGAAGCCGACGCGGCGTCACACACGCCGCGCGGCGGTCGGGCACTGTTCGGCCTCCCGCCGCCGAACAGTGGAGAGACATGAGGACGAAGAGGCCCGGGGCCGCGCCGCGGGCGTGGCCGGGGATCCCGCGCCTGCGGCCGGGCGCCGCGCGCGAGACCGAGGCGCGCGCCGCGCTCACCGGATGCGTCCGCGCCTGCGCGGACCGGCTCGCCGAACTCACCGGGCCGTCCACCGGGCCGGGCGGACGGCCGGACGCGGGGCGCACCCGCCTGGTCGCCGCGCTCGGCGCCCTGATCGCCGCGCACACCGTCCGCGGCGCGGCCGCCGGGCGCTCCTCGGGCCCGGCCGTGGACAAGGAGTCCTTCGACGCCCTGCTGCGCGCCGGTGACGCGGCTCTCGACGCGGCGGGGTGCCCGGCGGGGGAGACGGCCGGGCGCGCCGCGGCGGACGCCCGCGACCTCCGGCTCGCCCTCCTCCTGGCCGACGCCGCCCTGACCGTCCGCCGCAACTCCAGGGCCGCCTGGCTGCTGCGCGCCCGCGCCCTGGAGGGGCTCGGACGCGGCGCCGAGGCCGCCGAGGCGTACGAGCGCCACCTGGCCCTGTCCGAGCCGGGCCCGGGCGCCCGGGCCGCCGCCGCCCGCCTGGCCGCGCTCACCGAGCGGCGGGAGTGCCTGGCCGGCGCCCTGCGGCTGTTCCCCGCCGACGACTGCCCCGAGGCCCGCGCCTTCGCCGAAGCGGCCGGAGGCGGCCTGCCCGCGTCCGAGGTCCGCGCCGCCTTCACCGCCTACATGGACCACCGCCTGCGCGAGCGAGGCGCGGCCGACCCCGCTGTACGGGACCTCGCCGCGCTGTACGCCGCTTACTGCCGGCTGGCCGAGCGGGACCGGATGCCCGATCCCCTCCTCGGCGGCGGCAGCGGCAGGGGCGGGAGCGGGGGCGACGGGGAGCCGCTCGCGGTCGGCGACCTGCGCAACGCCGTGGCGGGCCGGACGGTGTGCCTGGTGGCGAACACCCCGCGACTCGCCGACCACGTGCCGGACGCCGGGATCGACGCCTACGACCTCGTCGTCCGCTGCGACGCCTTCCCCCTGGACGTCCCCGGCGCGGGGGAGCGCACCGACATCCACGCCCTCTCCCACCGCACCACCGCGCGCCTGGACCACCGGGTCGGCATCCGGCTGGTGTTCGGCGATCCGGCCGACGAGTGGCTGCGCGCGGTACGGCGGCTGGTCCCCGGTGCGCAGCGCCGCGTCGGCGACGCCTCGCTCCGCCACCCGGTGACCGATCCGGCGCTGATCGGCGAGAGCGCCGCGGAACCCGGCCCGACCACCGCCTTCACGATGCTGCGGCTGCTGGACTTCCTGGGCGTCTGCCAGGCCGTGGACCTGATCGGCTTCGACCTGCCGGGCCCCGGCCGGCTGCGCCCCGCCGAACGCGCCTGGGTCGAGACCCGGGCCGAGGACAGCACCCCGACGAGGATCTCCCTGCGATGACCGCCTCTCCCGCGCCCCCGCCCGCCGCCGGCACCGAAGCAGGCGCCGCCACCGGCACCGCCGACGCCACCGACACCGCCGCCCTGACCGGCAGGCGCCGTATCGCCTTCGCCTGCCACGCCGACGAGGACACCCTCCCCGGCCTGCTGACCCTGCTGCGCAGCCTGGCGCTGACCAACCCCCGCGTCTGCGAGGACTTCCTCCTCCTCCACCCCGGACTGCCCGACTCCGCCCTGGACGCCGCCCGGCGCCTGCACCCCCGGATCGTCGCCCGCGGGACGCGGCGCGGGCGCTGGGAGGCACTGCGGGCGCACGAGTACGACACCGTGATCGTGCTGGGCCCGGACATGGTGGTGCTGGGGGACATCGGCCCCCTCCTGCGGCTGCGCCACGGCGTGGGCGCGGTCCCGCAGCTGCCCATGCCCTCCGGCGAGCCCCGCGTGCAGGCGGACGAGGGCCTGCTGGTCCTCCAGCGGGAGTGGCTCGCCGACTCCACCCGCGCCCGGCTGGCCGGCGACGGCGTACCCGGATGCGTCGTGCCCCTCGACGGCCGTCACGACCTCCCCGTCCGGCGCCTGCACGGCGGCCTGCCCGTCCCCGAGGGAACGGTGATCCTGCGGTTCGGCGGTGCGGAAGGCACCGGCACCGGGCACGGGGAGGAGCACGGCCCCGCCGAGCGCGCCCGCGCCCGCTACGAGATGGCCGACGACGACTTCCGCACCGCCTACTGCTCCCTCCCCGGCCCCAAGCACCCCGCTCTCCTCACCCATCTCGCCCGCCCCCTGCTGGAGCGCGGCGCCACCGTCGACCTGGCCCGCGCGCTCGCCCTCGTCCACACCGAGGAGGGCCGCTACCGCGAGGCCGTCGAGGTGCTGCTGTCGGTCACCCCCAGGGCCGACCAGCCGCGCTTCCACGAGACGCTGGGCAGCGCGCTGATGGCCGAGTCCCGCCACGCCGAGGCCGAGACCCATCTGCTGCTGGCCACCGCCTCGCCCGCGGTCGCTCCGAAGGCGTTCAGCCGGCTCGCGCGGCTGGCGTGGCTGCGCGGCGACGACGACGCGGCCCGTGCGTACGCCCGCGAGGGGCTCGACGCCGAGCCCGTCAACCGCACCTGCCGCGACCTGGCCCTGCTGCCGGGCGAGCCCGCCCCCGACGTCCCCGCCGACGGGCAGCTCGCGCACGTGGCGCTGTTCGCCTCCGGCCAGGAGAACGCGGGCGACAAGGTGCTCCCCGAGGCCGTACGGCTGTGCTTCGGCACCGACACCGGACCGCGCCGCTGGCTGCCGGTACCGGTACACCGCCTCTTCGACGAGGTGGCCCTGGAGCGCGTGAACGCCCGCCGCGCCCTGGTCGTCGGCGGCGGCGGACTCTTCCTCCCCGACACCTGGCCCAACGGCAACAGCGCCTGGCAGTGGAACGTCCCCGACGCGATGCTGGAGCGGATCACCGTGCCGCTGGCGGTCCTCGCGGTCGGCTACAACGTCTTCGACGGCCAGGCGTACCGCCGCACCCGGTTCACCGAGAGCCTGCGGACCCTGGTGGAGAAGTCGGCGTTCTTCGGCCTGCGCAACCACGGCTCGGTCGAACGCGTCCGGGCGCTGCTGCCCCCCTCCCTGCGCGAGAAGGTGCGCTACCAGCCGTGCCCCACCACCGTGCTGCGCAGGCTCTCGCCCGGCTGGACCGACCCCGTGCGGCGCGACGACACCGTGCTGATCAACTGCGCGTACGACCGCGCGGGCCTGCGCTTCGGCCACGACTACGGCCACTTCCTGGCCGAGACGGCCGCCGCGGTGCGCGAACTGGGCAAGCGCGCGGAGGTGCGGTACGCGCCCCACACGCCCGCCGATGAGCGGTTCGTGCACGACCTGCGCCGGGAGCACGGCATCGCGCTGCCCGTCGAGCCGCTCTACGACCTGCCCAACGCCGAGATCTACGAGCGATTCCGCCGCACCCGCCTGGTCATCGGGATGCGCGGGCACGCCGGGATGATCCCCTTCGGCTGCGGCACCCCGGTCCTCAGCCTGATCTCGCACCCCAAGCTGGCGTACTTCCTGGCCGACATCGACCGCCCCGAGTGGGGGCTGTCCGTGCACGACCGGGAACTGGGCGCGAAGCTGGCCGAGCGGGCCGCGGCGCTGCTGGACGACCACGACGCGGCGGTGGCCGACGTCCTGGGGCGGCAGCGGCTGCTGTGGGAGACCACCCGCGCCAACCTCGCCGAGCTGGAGCGGTGCCTGGGCGTCCCCGTGGAGGCCGCCGGTCTCACCGACCCCGGCCCGCCGGTCCCCGCACGGTGACCGGCGCCGATCGGTTACGTTCGGGGCGTGAACCCCTCCAGCGCCGCACCCGCCCCGGCCACCGGCCGCATCGTCCTGCTCACCACCAGCCACCGCGTCGCGCCCGGACTGCTGTCCTGGCCCGCCTGGCAGGCGCTGCGCACGGCCGACCGCGTCCTGTGCCCGGACCCCGGCCACCCGCAGCTGCCGTACGTCCGGGAGGCGGGCGTCGGGGTGGAGATCGCCCGGCCCACCGCCCGTGAGCTGGTGGACGCCTGCACGGGCGCGGACGGAGCCGACGGCGCCCGGGAGGCGGGCGCCGGCCGGACGGTTGTGGTCCTCGCCGGCGCCGAGGGCGAACCGCGCCTGACCGACGGGCTGGCCCGCCTGGCCGGCTCCGGCCGCGAGGCGATGCCCGAACTGGAGCTGCTGCCCGGCTCCTACGACCTGCCCGGCGCCCGCCTGCTGGACCTGGTGCAGGTCATGGACCGCATCCGCGCCGAGTGCCCCTGGAGCGGCACCCGCACCAGCGAGGACCTGGTGAAGTACGGCATCGAGGAGGCGTACGAGCTGGTCGAGGCCATCGAGGAGGGCGACCGCGAGGCCCTGCGCGAGGAGCTGGGCGACGTGCTGCTCCAGGTGGTCTTCCACGCCCGCATCGCCCAGGACGACCCCGACGAGCCGTTCTCCGTCGACGACGTGGCGGCCACGATCGTGGAGAAGCTGGTGCACCGCCACCCCCACGTCTTCGGCGACGAGACCGCGAGCACGCCGGAGGAGGTCAAGGCCCACTGGCTGCGCACCAAGGCGGTCGAGAAGCGGCGCGAGTCGGTCACCGAGGGCATCCCGCTGGGCCAGCCCGCCCTCGCCCTGGCCGCGAAGCTGGCGGGCCGGGCCCGCACCGCGGGCGTCGACGCCCTCCCGGCGGGCGAGGGCGTCGGTTACGAGCTGCTGGCCCTGGCCGCCAGGGCCGAGACCGAGGGCACCGACCCCGAGACGGCCCTGCGGGCGGCGGCCCGCACCTACCGGGACGCCATACGTGCGGCCGAGAGCGCCCTCAGGGCGGGCACAGCGGCCCCGGGCGCCGGAGACCGGCAGGAGTGACCCGGGCCGAGTGACCGGGCCGCACGGGGGTACGCGAAGGCCATGAACGGCATCTACGCAGCGGATCACATCCCACTGGCCGCTTCCGATCTGACGATCGGCATCGGCCCCCTCATCGCGGGAATCGTGGTGGCGACCCTGCTGGTCCTGGCCGTGGTGTACGGGCTGCGCCTGCTCAAGCGCGGCGACGAGGGGGTCTCCACCCCGACCGAATGCCCGGACGAGCCGATCGTCTACGAGGACGGCGTCCGCGACGACGAGGCGCTGCCCCGCGACGGCCGGCGCCGGCTCCCGCACGAGCTCCAGGAGCACGAGGACACCCACCCCGCCGACCCGAACAAGCGCCCCACCTGGAGTCCCGGCAGCAGCGGCGGCTTCGGCTCCGGCGGTCCCGGCCACACCTGATCCGGCCGCACCCGGTCCGGTCGGCGCCCGGCCCGGCCGGACCGTTGACGCGCGCCCGGAGGGCCGCCGGACTGTGCCCCCATGACCACCCCTGTGACGATCTTCGCGACGGCCCTGGAGCGCGGCGCGCGCCGCACCCGCCGTGCGGCGGCCCGGCTCGCCCGCCCCGACGGGCACGGCCGGGGCGCGCTGGTCGCCTTCGGCGCGCTCGCGGCGGCCGACCTGCTGGCCACCGCCCGGCGCCCGCGCGGCGCCGCCCGCGCGGGCAAGCCACTGCTGATGCCGGCGCTGGCCGCCCACGCACTGCGCCGCCGCGAGACGGCGGACGCCCCCGTGCCGGGGACCCTGCTGGCCGGGCTGGCCTGCGCCACGGCCGGTGACGCCGCGCTGCTCGCGGACGAGTACGAGCCGGCCTTCCTCCTGGGCATGGCCGCATTCCTGGGCACCCAGGTCAGCTACACGGCCGGTTACCTGCGCCAGGGTGCGCTGAAGGGGCTGCGCCGCCGCCCCTGGATCGCGGCCGCCGGCCTGGCCGGCTGGGCGGCGGCCAACGCCGCCGTCGCCCCGGGGCTGGACAAGCGGCTGCGCGCGCCGGTGGCGGGCTACAGCCTCGCCCTGACGGCCATGGCCGTCGCCGCCCTGGGCACCGGCGCCCGCGCGGGCACGGGCGCGCTGGCCTTCCTCGGCTCGGACCTGCTGATCGGCCTCCAGGCCGCCGGGCACGTCTTTCCCGGCCAGGAGGTGGCGATCATGGCGGGCTACCTCTTCGGCCAGTACCTGATCACCACCGGCTGGCCCGTCACGCCGGTGTGACCGGTGTGACCGTTGGGGAAGGCGGGGGAGCGCCGCCTTCCGCGTCCGGTGCGGCCGGTGCGTCCGACGTACCGCGCGTACCGCAGGGCCCCGGGCGGCCCGGTGCTCGTCCTCGGCGCCCCCGCCCGGTCGTCGTTCGTCACGGCGGTCCGGGCGGGCCGCCGCAGCCGCTCCCGGGACGTACGCGGCCCCTGCCGCCTCCCGGGAGGCGGCAGGGGCCGCGCCGTGCCCCGCGTGCCGTGCGCGTCCGGCTCAGCGCCGCTCCAGCTCGTCGCGGAAGTCCCGCTCGCACTGCTGCTCCTCGGCCGTGCTGTCGGCGTTCCGCAGGCACTCGTCCAGGTTGCCGAACTCCTCGGAGTTCAGGAACGACACCCCGGCGGCGATGACGGCGACGGACGCCACCAGTGCGATGGCGCCCGCGATGGCGCCGATCAGGGCCATCGCGCCGTTGGTCGCCTCGCCCTTCTTGACGCGGCGGTAGCCGATGACGCCCAGCACGATGGCCGCGATGCCCAGCAGCACACCGCCGATGAGGGTCCAGAACAGCAGCAGGCCGATCACGCCGACCACGAGGGCGGCGATGCCCAGCCCGTTGCGGGGCGGCCCCCCGGCCGGTCCCGGGGTGCCGGGGTAGCCCTGCGGTGAGGAGTACGAAGCCACTGCGGCGTCCTTTCGGTCGGGTGAGCGGAGGGGTGAACGGGCCGCTTCCGCGGTGGGCTCCCACTTCCTCCGCCCGCACGGGGCGCCGGTACGGGGACCCGCTCTCCCGCGCTCGATCGGGAACTTTTCAACAGGGTTGTGTGCAAAGCGCGTTGATCGAGGAACCGGCTTCCCGGCGGTGACTTCCGCAAACGGACCCCGGGCCGGGCCCGGCCCACGCCGCACCCCGCTCCCCTCCCCCTCCTCCCGGGGGCTCCTCCTTCCGCCGCTCACCGCCGGTCACGGAAGAACAGGATCAGCAGCACCGTGACCGCGCCGAGGACCAGCACGAGTACGAGCGTGGACGGCACGTCCGCGGGCGGCTGGTACCTGCCGGCGGCGGGGTGCGGCACCGGCCTCACCTCCTTCCACCCGTGGCGACGTACAGGACGACCGCGAGCGAGGCGAGGAAGACCGCCAGGACGGCCCACTCGCAGCCCCGGGGCACGTGGAGCGCCCCCGAGGTGATCGCGTACAGCAGCATCCCGTCCTCCCGCCTTCCGCTCGCCGGCCGCTTGTGGACGGAGTGCCCGCACGGGCGGTGCGCAGAGGGGCCGGTTCAGGACATTCACGCGCGGCGTCGGCGGCGCGCCGTGCGCGGGCGCGCGCACGGCCGAAACCCTCCTTCCGGAGCTCCGCGCTCAGCCACCGGCCGCCCGCAGCGGTGGAAAAACCGCTTCCGCCGGGCCGCAGGCGGGGACGATGACAGCGAGGGACCGGGTCGGAGGGGGAGGCGATGACGGCGACGGTGGGCGCACTGCTGCGGACCATGCTCGCGCTGGCCCTGCTGGGGGGCTTCTACGCGGTGTCGTGGGCGCTGGTGCTGGGTTACGCGGTCCTGTCGGCCGGTGTGCTGTGGGTGCTGCTGGTCGACGGCACCCGCATGACCTCGCCGGCACCGCTGTACGCCGTCGCCTTCGGTCTGCCGGCCGTGCTGGCGGTGCTGCGCGGGCTGTTCTCCGGCGGGCGGGCCCCGGCCGCCCGCGAGGGCCGGGCGGTCACCCGGCGGCAGGCCCCCGAGCTGTGGGAGACGGTCACCGGCCTGGCGCGCGCGGCCGGCGCGCCCGAGCCGACCGAGATCCGGCTGACGCTGGAGGCCAACGCCTCCGTCAGCGAGGACACCCGCTTCGGCGCCGGGGTGACCGCCCGGCGCATGGAGATCGGCGTACCGCTGCTGGCGGGGCTGAGCGGGGACGAGCTGCGGGCGGTCCTCTGCCACGAACTGGGCCACTACGCGCGCCGGGACACCCGGTTCGCGGCCACCGCCTACCGGGGCTCGGCCGCCCTGCGCACGGCGCGCACCGGCATCGCCGAGGCGGCGGGGGGCAACGCCTTGGTGGCGCTCTACTCGGGCTTCCAGGACCGGGCGCTGGCGGTGTACGCGTGGCTGTTCGACGCCGTCACCTTCGGCGTGCGGCGGCGCCAGGAGCTCCGGGCGGACGCGGCCGCCGCGGCCGTCGTGGGACGGGAGGCCACGGCGTCCGCCCTGACCGCCGTCCACGCCGTCGGCGCGGCCTGGGCCGACTACCGGACCCGGCTGCTGGACCCCATGGCCGGGCGCGGGCTGACGCCCGACGACCCGCTGCGCCCCTTCGCCGAGATGCTGGCCGACCCCGGCTACGCCCGGGCGCTCGGGGAGTGGCGGCGCAGGATGCCGGAGCCGCCCCGCTCCCGGCTGGACTCCCACCCGCCGCTGAGCCGCCGCCTGGCCGCCCTCGCCCACGACCGGGGCGCCCTCGCCCGCGGACGGGCCGCCCCGCCCGCTCCGGGGACGGGACGGGCGGCGGAGGCGTACGCCCGGCTCCCCGACGGGGTGTGGGGCTCCCTGCTGCGCCCGCTCCTGCCGCCGTCGGGGCCCCGCGGGCTAGGGCAGCCGTGGCGGGAGTGGCTGGACGACGCGGCCGAGGCGCAGATGGTGCAGGCCGTCGAGGACCTGCGCGGTCCCCTCGCCCGGCTCTCCCGGCCGGGCGTCCCGCCGGAGCCCACCGTCGACGCCGTCCTGGGGCTGCTGGAGGCCGGGCGCGGCGCCGAGCTGGCCGAGGCGCTGCACGACACGGGCTGGGGCACGGACCAGTGGGGCCTGCCGGGATCACCGGAGCAGGCGCTCGGGACCCTGGTGGGCCAGGGGCTGGTGGGCGCCGGGCGGGCGGGGTGGAGCCTGCGCTGGACGGCGCCCAGCGCCCTGGTCGTCTACGACGACGAGGCCCGGGAGGCGGTGGAGCTGGCGCGGTCGGCGGCGGCCGGCCCCGGCGCCGCCTCCCTGCTGCGCACCCGCCTCGTCCTGTGCGGCGTCAACACCGCGGCGCCGCTGGACCGCACCGGCCCGATGGCCCGCCCGCCCGGCGGGCCCGCCCCCGCCGGCGGAACCGGCGCCGGCGGAACCGGCGCCGGCGGGTCCGGCGGGCGGGGCGGCAGGCGGAACGGCAGGGCGGCGGGGCTGGCTGCCGCGGTGGCGGTCACGGCGGTGTTCACCTGGAACCTGGTCACCGGCGACGACGTGACGGAGCAGCCCTCCGGGCCCGGCACACCGGTCAACCCCCTCTCCCCGCCTTCCTCCCCGTACCCGCCGCAGCCGCCGCTCCCGACCGGTGTGCCGCCGGTCCCCGCGCCCCTTCCGACGGGGACGGCGGTGGAGTGCGGGCCGGGGGAGATCCGCCTGGCGGGCGACTGCGTGCCGATCGGCGACCTCGTCGCCACCCCGGTCCCCGCCGTCACACCGGATCCCGGCGCCGCACTCCGGTCGCCGCGGTGAGCGGGCCGCCGGGCTCGTACGGAAGGAGCCGGGGCCGGGGCCGGGACAGGGGCCGGAACCGGAGCCGCCCGGCCCGGCCGGGCGGCCGGTGGCGGCTCCCTAGCATGGGTGCCATGGTCAAGCGTCCGGCCGAGGCCGAGGAAACCCAGGGGACACCTGCACCGGGTCCGGCCCGGGCACCGTGGCTGGTCGTGCTCGCCGCGTGCGCGGGGCAGTTCCTCGTCGTGCTCGACGTCTCGGTCGTCAACGTGGCGCTGCCGTCCATGCGCACCGGGCTGCGGATGGACGCCGAGCAGCTCCAGTGGGTGGTCAACACCTACACGCTGACCTTCGCCGGGTTCATGCTGCTCGGCGGGCGGGCCGGCGACCTCTTCGGGCGCAAGCGCGTGTTCCTGGCCGGGCTCGGCCTGTTCACCGCCGCCAGCCTCGCCGGCGGTCTCGCGCAGGAGCCCTGGCAACTGCTGGCCGCGCGGGCCGTGCAGGGGACGGGGGCCGCCGTCCTCGCCCCGTCCACCCTGACCCTGCTCACCACCTCCGTCCCGGAGGGGCCGGCCCGCGCCCGGGCCATCGGCACCTGGACGGCGGTGGGTGCCGGGGGCGGCGCGGCGGGCGGGTTCGTCGGCGGTGTGCTCACCGAGGCGCTGTCCTGGCGCTGGGTGCTGCTGGTCAACGTGCCCATCGGCGTGCTCGTTCTGCTCGCGGTGGCGCTCCGGCTGTCGGCGGACCACCCGGCCGGAGGCGCCCGCCGCCTCGACGTGCCCGGCGCGGTGCTGGTCACCGGTGGTCTCGGCGCGGTGGCCTACGGCATCGTGCAGACGGAGGCGGCAGGCTGGGCGGAGCCGGTCACGCTCGTGCCCCTGCTGGGCGGCCTGGCGCTGCTGGGGGTGTTCGTCGCGGTCGAGTCCAGGTCCGGGGCGCCGCTGATGCCGCTGCGCCTGTTCCGGCTGCCGTCGGTGTCGGCCGCCAACGCCGCGATGTTCGTGTGCGGCGCGGCGCTGGTCTCCTCCTGGTACTTCATGTCGCTGTACATGCAGAACGTGCTGCTCTACACGCCCCTCCAGGCGGGCCTGGGGTTCCTGCCGCACTCGCTCGGCGTCGTCGCCGGATCCAAGCTCGCGCCCCGGCTGATGCACCGGATCGGGGCCCGTAACACCGCGCTGACGGGCGTGGCCCTGGCGGCGTGCGGCTTCCTGTGGTTCAGCTCGGTCATGGCCGCCGACGGCGGCTACGCGGCCACGGTGATGGGGCCGGGGATCACCACGATGCTCGGCACCGGGCTGCTGGCCACCCCGCTGGCCTCCCTGGCCACCTCCGGCGCCCCGCACCGGGACGCGGGCGTGGTCTCGGCGATGGTGAACACCTCCCGCACCATGGGCGGCTCCCTGGGGCTGGCGGTGCTCTCCACCGTCGCGGCCTCCCGGATCACCGGCGACGCCCCGGACGCCCTCGCCCCCGGTTACGCCCTGGCCTTCCGCACCGGCGCGGTGGTCCTGGGGTGCTGTCTGCTGCTGGTCGCGCTGACGCTGCCGGGGGAGGGCCGCCGCGTCCGGTGAGGCGGCGGGCGACCGGGCCCCCTCCGCCGGACGTACGGGGGCCGCGTTAGCGTCGGAGGCGTGGACCACGAGAACGCCGGCGCCGACCGCACCCCGCCCATGCCCGCCCTGTTCTCGCACGAGTTCGCCACCGACCCCTACCCCGCGTACGCCTGGCTGCGCGAGCACGCGCCCGTGCACCGCACCGTGCTGCCCAGCGGGGTGGAGGCGTGGCTGGTGACGCGGTACGCGGACGCGCGCGAGACGCTGGCCGACCCGCGGCTGAGCAAGAACCCCGTCCACCACAGCGAGGCCGCGCACGGCAAGGGGAAGGTGGGGATCCCGGGCGAGCGCAGCGCCAACCTGATGACGCACCTGCTCAACATCGACCCGCCCGACCACACCCGGCTGCGGCGGCTGGTGTCCAAGGCGTTCACCCCGCGCCGGGTGGCGGCCTTCGAACCGCGCGTACGGGAGCTGGCCGACCGGCTCATCGACGGCTTCGCGGAGCGCGGCGGCGCCGACCTCATCCACGAGTTCGCGTTCCCGCTGCCGATCTACGCCATCTGCGACATGCTCGGCGTCCCGGCCGAGGACCAGGACGACTTCCGCGACTGGGCGGGCATGATGCTGCGTCACGGCGGCGGCCCGCGCGGCGGGGTGGGCCGGGCGGTGAAGCGGATGCGCGCGTACCTGGCGGACCTGATCCACCGCAAGCGCGGCGACCTGGGCGACGACCTGATCTCCGGCCTGATCCGGGCGAGCGACCACGGTGAGCACCTGACGGAGAACGAGGCCGCGGCGATGGCGTTCATCCTGCTGTTCGCCGGTTTCGAGACCACCGTCAACCTCATCGGCAACGGCACCTACGCGCTGCTGCGCCATCCAGGGCAGCGGCGGCTGTTCCAGGAGGCGTCGGCGGCGGGCGACACCGGGCTGCTGCAGACGGCGGTGGAGGAACTGCTGCGCTACGACGGGCCGGTGGAGCTGGCGACCTGGCGGTTCGCCACCGAGCCGGTGGAGATCGGCGGACAGCGGATCGCCACCGGCGATCCGGTGCTGGTGGTGCTGGCCGCCGCCGACCGCGACCCGTCGAGGTTCGCCGACCCGGACACCCTGGACCTCACGCGCGGTGACAATCCTCACCTCGGATACGGCCACGGCATCCACTACTGCCTGGGGGCGCCGCTGGCGCGGCTGGAGGGGCGGGTCGCCCTCACGGCCCTGCTGGGACGCCTCCCCGACCTGCGGCTCGCGGCGGAACCTGCCGATTTGCGCTGGCGGGGCGGCCTCATCATGCGAGGGCTGCGCGAACTGCCGGTGGAGTTCGAGCCGGTGCGCGGGTGACGCACAGTCACGTACGTGATCCGTGCGTGATCTGCGAGACACTGACTTGTGATGATCGGCCCGGTGACGCTACGTTCAGCCGTCAACCGCTCAACCTTGCCGTCTGTCCACGCACGAGAGGCTCCGCACATGCTTTCCGGGAACGGTAGACACCGCCGCCCCCGCCAGGCTCCCGCCATCTTCGTCACGGCAGGAGTGACCGGCGCGGGGTTCGCCATCCCCCTGCTGGGGGCGGCGGGCGCGCAGGCGGCAGACCTCGACACCTGGGACCGGGTCGCGCAGTGCGAGAGCGGCGGCCTGTGGAGCGCCGACACCGGCAACGGCTACTACGGCGGCCTCCAGCTCACCCAGGAGATCTGGGAGCAGTACGGCGGTACGTCGTACGCCAAGCGCCCCGACCTCGCCAGCCGCAGCCAGCAGATCGCGGTGGCCGAGAAGATCCTCGCCGACCAGGGGCCGGAGGCCTGGCCCTCATGCGGCGTCAACGCCGGGCTGCGCCACGACACCACCGGCGAGGCCCCGGCCATCGACCCGGGCAACCTCCTGCCGGAGGAGGACGCGCGGGACGGCGGGAGCGGTGGGAACGGCGGGGGCCTCCTGGACGGCGTCCTGCCGGGCGGCGACGCGGCGGAGGAGGACTCCCCGGCCGCCGGCGGGGGCGGGTCCGGCGGCGCGGAGGACGGCGCCGAGGGCGAGCGGAAGGCCCCGAAGGACGGCGGTGCGGAGGACGGTGCCCAGGACGAGGGCGCGAAGGGCGGCGGCGCGGAGGACGGCGCCGAGGGCGACGGTGCGGAGGACGGCGCCCGCGCCGGGGCGGGGGAGGGCACCGGAAAGCACCGCGGCGAGCGCGACCCGCGCGAACTGGATCTGGAGCGCGGGGCGGAGAGCCGGGCGCCGGAGGGCCGGGAGACCGCCGGCGACGGACGCTCCGAGGAGGCCGCCGACCGCTCCGCCCGCGCCGAGCGCCCCGCGCTGGCGGGCACCGTGAGCGGCCTGGGCTCCCGCGGGAGGGACGAGGGCTATCTCGTGCGCCCCGGGGACTCGCTCGTGACGATCGCCCAGGAGCACGGCGTGCCGGGCGGCTGGAGCGGGCTGTACGAGAGCAACAAGGACGTCGTGGGCGAGGATCCGGACCTGATCCTGCCGGGGCAGGAGCTCTCTCTCGGATGAGTGCGGACGGCCCTGCGGGATGACCCTCCCGGGCGACTGCGGCGTGTCGTTCCTGTCCGGCCTAATGCTCCTCATCTGACCTGCGGGTTCCATCCGTGCGGGCGTCAGAAAGGGTGAATCGCCGGTTTCTGACATGCTTTGAGACGGATGTACCGGTGTGCTTACCGTCGTGTCGCTCGCACCGCGAGTGCCACCGACCGCAGCGCCGAATCCTGCCGGCGGCCGGTGGGCAGTCGTCGCGTCAGCGCCGATGGCAGGAGCGGGGGAACCAGGTAGGCGCCGCCCAGGACCGCAGGGTCCGAAGCGGCTTGGGGTGAAGTCGCCCGGGGCTCCGCGCCCCGGACGGCCGGGCTTGCTCACTGCCCGAACCCGACAGCTCACCTCGCAGGCGTCGGTGAGATAAGGGACGTCCATGCTGTTCACCGGCAAGGGGCACGACAGCCGCACCGCCAGAGCCGTCCGCGCGGCCGCGCTGACGGGCGCCGCGGGCGCCGCCATCGCCGTTCCGGTGGCGGGCGCGCCGGGCGCCTCGGCCGCCTCCGTCGACACCTGGGAGCGGGTGGCCCAGTGCGAGTCCGGCGGCGACTGGTCCATCAACACCGGCAACGGCTACTACGGCGGGCTGCAGTTCTCCCAGTCCAGCTGGGAGGCCGCCGGCGGCACCCGGTACGCGCCGCGCGCCGACCTGGCCACCAGGGAGCAGCAGATCGCCGTGGCCGAGCGGCTGCTGGCCATGCAGGGGCCGCGCGCCTGGGCCTGCGCCGAGAAGGGCGGCCTCACCGCCGACGGGCCCGCGGCCGAGGTGGACCCGGGCGGCGGCCGTTCCGTCGGCCCCGGCACCGGGCGGACGTACTCCGAGTCGCAGAACCGCTCCCGCCCGCAGTCGCAGAACCAGTCGCAGAAGCAGTCCCAGGAGCAGTCGCAGGAGCAGTCCCGTTCGCTGTCGCAGGGCGCCTCCGAGCGGGCGGACGGCCACCGGGACGGCGCCGAGTCCGGCTACACGGTCAAGTCCGGCGACACGCTGCGCGCCATCGCCGCCGCCCACGGCACCACCTGGCAGCAGATCCACCAGGACAACGCCGACGTCATCGGCGACGACCCCAACCTGATCTTCCCCGGCCAGCAGCTCCGGGTCTGATCCCCTGCTGTGCCCGCCCCGGCGCCGCCCCGTCACCCGGCGGCGCCATCCCGGTGCGGTGTGTCACCTCCCTTGGCGGAGGGCGCGCCGCACCGGGTTTATTCAATTTGGAAACAAAGCGCTCTCACCCTCTCTGATCTGCGATTTCATCCTCCGTTCCGCCGTATGGCACGGGCTGTCGGCGAGGTGGCGTGCGCGGGCCGGATAGGCTCAGGGCACTGAGACCCGACACACACGCCCGACACACACGAAGGAGACCCTCGTGCCGTCCATCGACGTCGTAGTGGCCCGCGAGATCCTCGACTCGCGAGGCAACCCCACGGTCGAGGTCGAGGTCGGCCTCGACGACGGCAGCACCGGCCGTGCAGCCGTTCCGTCCGGCGCCTCCACGGGCGCCTTCGAGGCCCTTGAGCTGCGTGACGGAGACAAGAGCCGCTACGGCGGCAAGGGCGTCGAGAAGGCCGTCCTCGCCGTCATCGAGCAGATCGGCCCGGAGCTGGTCGGATACGACGCCACCGAGCAGCGCCTGATCGACCAGGCGATGTTCGACCTGGACGCCACCCCGGACAAGTCCTCCCTCGGCGCCAACGCCATCCTCGGCGTCTCGCTGGCCGTCGCCCACGCCGCCTCCGAGGCGTCCGACCTGCCGCTGTTCCGCTACCTCGGCGGCCCGAACGCGCACCTGCTGCCGGTGCCGATGATGAACATCCTCAACGGCGGATCGCACGCCGACTCCAACGTGGACATCCAGGAGTTCATGATCGCGCCGATCGGCGCCGAGTCCTTCTCCGAGGCCCTGCGCTGGGGCACCGAGGTCTACCACACCCTCAAGAAGGTGCTGAAGGAGCGCAACCTCTCCACCGGGCTGGGCGACGAGGGCGGCTTCGCCCCCAACCTCGGCTCCAACCGCGAGGCGCTCGACCTCATCCTGGAGGCGATCAAGCAGGCCGGCTACACCCCCGGCCAGGACATCGCCCTCGCCCTGGACGTCGCCGCCTCCGAGTTCCACAAGGACGGCCGTTACGTCTTCGAGGGCCAGGAGCGCACCGCCGCCCAGATGACCGACTACTACGCCGAGCTGGTCGAGGCGTACCCGCTGGTCTCCATCGAGGACCCGCTGTTCGAGGACGACTGGGACGGCTGGAAGACCATCACCGAGCGCCTGGGCGACAAGGTCCAGCTCGTCGGTGACGACCTGTTCGTCACCAACCCCGAGCGCCTGGCCCGCGGCATCGAGGAGGGCGCCGCCAACGCCCTGCTGGTCAAGGTCAACCAGATCGGCTCCCTGACCGAGACGCTGGACGCCGTCGAGCTGGCCCAGCGCAACGGCTTCAAGTGCATGATGTCCCACCGCTCCGGCGAGACGGAGGACGTCACCATCGCCGACCTGGCCGTCGCCACCAACTGCGGCCAGATCAAGACCGGCGCCCCGGCCCGCTCCGAGCGCGTCGCCAAGTACAACCAGCTGCTGCGCATCGAGGAGATCCTCGACGACGCCGCGGTGTACGCCGGACGCTCGGCGTTCCCGCGCTTCCGCTCCGCGGACCGATGAGCACAGCCGCTCCGCGGACCGGTGAGCACGGCCGGTCCGCGGACCGGTGAGCACGGCCGCGGGAAGCGGCCCCGCCGTCACCGCGTCCCCGCCGCCGTCCCGTACGGTGGCGGGGACGCGGCGGCATGCGGCGGCCCACCGCGGCGGCACGGCGACGACAGGGCAGCAGGGGAGGCGAGGTGGCCGCGGAACGGGACAGGTTCTCCACCGCGACCAGGCTCAGGGCACTGGGCACACAGGCGGCCGAGCGCGTCTACCGCGCCCAGAACCGCCGGATGCGCGCCCCCCGCCGCAGCCGGCTGACCGGCCGCGCCGCACTGCTCGTCCTGGTCCTGTGCTCGCTCGTGGTCGCCCTGGCCTACCCCATGCGGCAGTACGTCTCGCAGCGTGCGGAGATCGAGGAGCAGCGGCGCCTGGTCGAGGAACTGCGCGGCCGGGTCGAGGAGAAGCGCGATCTGAAGGCCCGCTGGAAGGACCCGGCCTACGTGGAGCGGATGATCCGCGAGCACCTGCTCTACGTGCGCCCCGGCGAGACCGGCTACATCCTCCCGCGCGGCACGGCCGACCGTACCGGCGAGGGCGCCTCCCGCTCCCGCCGCACCGCCGAGCCCGGCCCCACCGAACAGGCCTGGTACCGGCACCTGTGGGACGGAGTGGACGCGGCGGACGCCTCCGGCGCCGCCGGGCAGCGCCCCTGAGCGGTCCGGAAGCGGCCCGGACCCCGACCGCCCCGCCGGGCCCCCGCGCCCGGCCCCGACACCCCTGAGGCATCCTGGCCACATGGAAACGCCCCCGCCCCGTACCGAGCCCACCGCGCCGACCGAAGCCGACGTCGAGGCATTCCAGCAGCAGCTCGGCCGTCCGCCGCGCGGTCTGCGCGCCATCGCGCACCGCTGCCCCTGCGGGCAGCCCGACGTGGTGGAGACCGCGCCGCGGCTGGAGGACGGCACGCCCTTCCCGACCACGTACTACCTCACCTGCCCGCGCGCGGCCTCCGCGATCGGCACCCTGGAGGCCGAGGGCGTGATGAAGGAGATGACCGAGCGGCTGCGCACCGACCCGGAGCTGGCCGCCGCGTACCGCCGGGCGCACGAGGACTACATCGCGCGCCGCGACGCCATCGAGGTGCTGGAGGGCTTCCCCAGCGCGGGCGGGATGCCCGACCGCGTCAAGTGCCTGCACGTCCTGGTCGCCCACTCGCTGGCCGCGGGTCCGGGCGTCAACCCGCTGGGCGACGAGGCGATCGCCATGCTCCCGGAGTGGTGGAGCAAGGGGCCGTGCGTGAGCGCGGCCGGGGACGGCAGGGGCGGCGAGGACAGCGGGGAGGGTGCGCGGTGACGGGGACGGCGAACGGCACGACGGCCGGCGCGGCGGCCGGCACGACGGTCAGGGTCGCGGCCGTCGACTGCGGCACGAACTCCATCCGCCTGCTCGTCGCCGACATCGACCCGGCCACCGGCGAACTGACCGACCTCGACCGCCGGATGACCATCGTCCGCCTCGGCCAGGGCGTGGACCGCACCGGGCGGCTGGCCCCCGAGGCGCTGGAGCGCACCTTCGCGGCCTGCCGCGAGTACGCCGAGGTGATCCGCGGACACGGCGTCACCCCCGGGCGCACCCGCTTCATCGCCACATCCGCCTCGCGCGACGCCGAGAACCGGGACGACTTCGTGCGCGGCGTCGTGGACATCCTGGGCGTCGAACCCGAGGTGATCACCGGCGACCAGGAGGCCGCGTTCTCCTTCACCGGCGCCACCAGGGAGCTGGCGGGCGCGGAGCACCTGCCGGGGCCGTACCTGGTGGTGGACATCGGCGGCGGCTCCACGGAGTTCGTGGTCGGCGAGGACGGGGTGCGGGCCGCCCGCAGCGTGGACGTCGGCTGCGTCCGGCTGACCGAGCGCCATCTGCTGCGCGACGGCACGATCACCGATCCTCCCTCGAAGGCGCAGATCGCCGCGATGAGGGCGGACGCCGAGGCCGCACTGGACCTGGTGGAGGAGACCGTCCCGCTGGCCGGGGCGCGGACGCTGGTGGGACTGGCCGGCTCGGTCACCACCGTCGCCGCCGTCGCGCTGGGACTGTCCGAGTACGACCCGTCGGCCATCCACCACTCCCGGATCGGCGCGGAGAAGGTCGCGGAGGTCACCGCGCGCCTGCTGGCCGCCACCCACGACGAGCGCGCCGCCATCCCCGTGATGCACCCGGGCAGGGTGGACGTGATCGGCGCGGGCGCCCTCGTCCTCCAGACGGTCATGGAGCGCACCGGGGCCGAGGAGGTCGTGGTCAGCGAGCACGACATCCTCGACGGCATCGCCCACTCCCGCGCCACGCGCTGACCCGGGGTCCGGCCCGCGGTGACGCGGCCGGGGCCTTCGGGGCCGCGGCGGCCCCGGTGAGCCCCGGCTCCCACGGATTCCGGCGGACGCCGCGCCGGCCGGTGGCCCGGAGCCGCCGCCGTGCCGCCGCAGTGAACCGGAGCGCGTGCTTCACGGGGACGGCCGGTTCCCGGGTCGGGCCCTCGTCCGGCGCGGCTCGGAGGGCCGCCGGCCCACCCGGACCCCGGGCTCGGCGCCGACGACGGTGCGCCCTGCCCGGCCCTCGCCGGGCAGGGCGCACCCCGCGGCCGGCAGGATCGGCAGCAGCGCGAGACGGCGCGTCAGGTCCCCTCCCCGTCGGTGGAAACACCATGTCAGACGCGCGGGGCCGACGGAGCGGGCCGTTCCCGCGCACCCCCGCGAAGGCACGATCGGGGCGTCTCGGAAGACCCCGGCGGGAAAGTTCGTGAACTTCTTCACAAGGAAAAGCGCGCGAGCAGGCCATGTTACCTGTCGGTAGTGGCGAATCCGGGCCTCCCTGACCCGGAAGGGATGGTTCCGGAGGTGCCGGAGTATCGGGTCCCTCCGGGGCGGCGGCGGTTCCGCTCGGATCCACCGGAGAGCGATTGCGCAGCTCACAGGGGGTGGTGAACGTGTCGTGAGGTGCGCCGGTTCCCGGTTCCGGGTGTGGTTCCGGTCACGGGTCGGCGGAGTGTAGCAGAAGCGGGTGGGGTGCTTGTGAAGACCCTCACGAGGGTCCCCCCTGACGGCAGTGGATACTCGAAGGCATGAGCACCACGGAGCGTCCGCGAATCCTCGTAGTGGGTGGCGGGTACGTCGGTCTGTACGCAGCGCGCCGCATCCTGAAGAAGATGCGGTACGGCGAGGCGACCGTCACCGTCGTCGACCCGCGCTCGTACATGACGTACCAGCCCTTCCTGCCGGAGGCAGCCGCCGGGTCCATCTCCCCGCGCCACGTCGTCGTCCCGCTGCGGCGCGTGCTCCCCAAGGCGGAGGTCCTCACCGGCCGCGTCACCACCATCGACCAGGACCGCAAGGTCGCCGTGATCTCGCCGCTGGTCGGCGACTCCTACGAGCTGCCCTTCGACTACCTGGTGGTCGCGCTCGGCGCGGTCTCCCGCACCTTCCCGATCCCCGGCCTGGCCGAGAACGGCATCGGCATGAAGGGCATCGAGGAGGCGATCGGCCTGCGCAACCACGTCCTGGAGCAGCTCGACAAGGCCGACTCCACGAACGACGAGGCCGTCCGCCGACGGGCGCTGACCTTCGTCTTCGTCGGCGGTGGCTTCGCCGGAGCCGAGACCATCGGCGAGGTCGAGGACATGGCGCGCGACGCGGCCAAGTACTACACGAACGTCCGCCGCGAGGACATGCGCTTCATCCTCGTCGACGCCGCGGACAAGATCCTCCCCGAGGTCGGCCCCGAACTCGGCAAGTGGGGTCTGGAGCACCTCCAGAAGCGCGGCGTGGAGGTCTACCTGTCCACGTCCATGGAGTCCTGCGTCGACGGCCACGTGGTGCTCAAGAACGGCCTCGAGGTGGACTCCGACACCATCGTGTGGACCGCCGGCGTCAAGCCGAACCCGGCGCTGACCCGCTTCGGCCTGCCGCTGGGCCCGCGCGGCCACGTGGACACCGAGGCGACGCTCCAGGTCAAGGGCTCCGACTACATCTGGGCCGCGGGCGACAATGCCCAGGTCCCGGACCTCGTCGGCCGCGACGCGGGCAACGAGAACGCCTGGTGCCCGCCGAACGCCCAGCACGCGCTGCGCCAGGCCAAGGTGCTCGGCGACAACGTGGTGTCGGGCATGCGGGGCTTCCCGCAGGCCGAGTACCGCCACGCCAACAAGGGCGCGGTGGCCGGTCTCGGCCTCCACAAGGGCGTCGCGATGATCGCCCTGGGCAAGCGGGTCAAGCTGAAGCTCAAGGGCCGGCTCGCCTGGTACATGCACCGCGGCTACCACGGCCTGGCGGTGCCGACCTGGAACCGCAAGATCCGGGTCTTCGCGGACTGGACGCTCGCGATGTTCCTCAAGCGCGAGGTCGTCTCCCTCGGCGCCGTGGAGAACCCGCGCGAGGAGTTCTACGAGGCCGCCGCCCCGGTCTCGGCCGCCGCTCGGGAGTCCCGGCCCAAGGCCAAGGCCTCCTGACCGGACGCCGGACACCGGCGCACGCGGCACACCGCAGGGGCGCCCGCCCCCTCCCGCACACGGAGGGGCCGGGCGCCCCTCGGCTTTCCCGCCCCCGCGCGGGTGCCCGTCCGGGGGTGCGGCGGCTCCCGGACGGCGCGTGCTCCGGCCGGACACCCGGACCACCGGACCACCGCGCCCGGGGAACCGCCGCATCCGCGGGCCGGCCCGCGGGATCGGTCCTGCGCGCAAGCGGAAAGGGCCCGGACCGCCGAGCGGCCCGGACCCCGGGGCCCCGTGTGCGCCGCCGTGCGGCGGCGCACCCGTCACTCGGTCTTGATGGACTCCAGCATGTCCATCCGCGCGGCCCGCCGCGCCGGCCACAGCGCGGCCAGCACGCCCACCAGCGCCGCCAGCGCCAGGAAGACGCCCATCCGCTCCCAGGGCAGCACCAGTTCGTAGGTGGACATCGACGAGGAGATCAGCTCCCCCGCCGCCCAGCCGAAGAAGACGCCCAGGCCGACGCCGAGCACCCCGCCGAACAGCGAGATCACCAGCGACTCCAGCCGGACCATCCGCTTGGTGCCGCGCCTGTCCAGGCCGATCGCCCGCAGCATCCCGATCTCCTGCGACCGCTCGAAGACCGACATGGCCAGGGTGTTGACCACCCCGAGCACCGCGACCACCACGGCCATGGCCAGCAGTCCGTAGAGCATGTTCAGCATCAGGGTGAACATCTGGGCGATGGACTCCGAGACGTCCTCGCGGTCCTGGACGAGGATCGCGGGGTTGTCGCCGAGGGCCTTCTCCAGCGAGGACTTGACCGAGTCGCTCGCGCCGCCCGCGGTGCCCACCATCACCTGCATGCTGGTGATCTGCTCCAGGTGCGGGTCGAGCACGGCGGTGTCGAGCATGATGCCGCGCATCATCTCGTTGGCCCGGTAGACGCCCGAGACGGTCAGCTCGCCGCGCTCGCCGTCCTCGTAGAGCACCTCGAGGACCGAACCGGTCCGCCAGCCGTGCTCCTTGGCGGTGGCGGTGTCCACCACCGCGCCGCCGTCGGCCAGCCCCTCGAACGAGCCCTGGGTGAAGTCGAGTTCGACCAGCTCGCCGAACGCCTCGCCGTTGACGCCGGTGAGGTACTCGTACTCGCCGTCGATCCGCGAGGGGGAGTTGCGCATCGGGCTGAGTGCCGTGACCCCGTCCGTCCCGGCCAGCGTCCGCTCGACCTCGGGCGACAGCGGCAGGAAGTTGGCCATGGAGACGATGTAGTCGGCCCGCAGGGCGTCCGAGGCCATCTTGTCGATGCCCTTCTGGACGCTGCCGGCGATCACGGTCATCCCCGTGATCAGGGTGAGGCCGATCATCAGCGCGGCGGCGGTGGCGGCGGTACGGCGCGGGTTGCGCACGGCGTTGAGCCGCGCCAGCTTCCCGGAGACGCCGAAGACGCGCAGTACGGGCGCCGCGACGGCGATCACCGGACGGGACAGCAGCGGGGTCAGCACGAACACCCCGATCACCAGCAGCCCGGCGCCCAGCGCCATCGGGACCTTGCCGTCGTCCATGCCGGTGGCGGCCAGGACGAGGGCCGCGCCGGGACCGGCCAGCAGCGCGCCGACGGTGTTGCGCACGACCAGGCCGCGTGTGGTGGAGGGCGCGTGCACGCTGCCCATCGCGGCGACCGGCGGGACCTTCGCGGCGCGGCGGGCGGGCAGCCAGGCCGCGACCACGGTGACCACGATGCCGACGACCAGCGAGGCGGCGACCGCGACCGGGGTGACCACCAGCGGGCCGTCCGGCACGGTGAGGCCGAGGGAGCCCATCAGCGAGCGGAGCCCGGCGCCGATCCCGATGCCGGCCAGCAGACCGACCCCGGCGGCGACCGTGCCGACCACCGCTGCCTCCACCAGCACCGAACGGGTCACCTGCCGGCGGCTCGCGCCGACCGCGCGCAGCAGCGCCAACTCCCTGGTGCGCTGGGCCACCAGCATGGTGAAGGTGTTGGCGATGATGAAGACGCCCACGAACAGCGCGATCCCGGCGAAGACCAGCAGGACGGTGCGCATGCCCTCCATCTGGGACTCGATCATCTCCGCCTGCTCGTCGGCGAGCTTCTGCCCGGTGACGGCCTCGGCCTGCCGCGGCAGCACCTCCCGGACCCGCTCGAGCAGCTCCTGCTGCGTCACGCCGTCGGAGGCGGTCAGCACGATCTCGCTGTACCGGCCGGGCCGGGAGAACAGCTCCTGGGCGGTGGCGGTGTCGAACAGCACCAGGGTGCCGCCGGCGGCGACGCTGCCGTCGTCGGTGTCGAAGACGCCGGTGACCTTCTCCTCGCGCACCGGGCCGTTGACGGACAGCCGCACGGTGTCGCCGACTCCGTAGCCGGTGCGCTCGGCGGTCGCCGAGTCCAGGGCGACCTCGCCGGCGCGCTGCGGGGCGCGGCCCTCGCGCAGGTCGTAGCGGGGGTCCCCGCCACGGCCGCCTCCGCCGCAGTCCTCGCCGCCGTCGTAGTTGCCGCCGAGTGTGGACCAGCCCTCGCCGACCAGCCCCCCGTCCTTGTCGGCCAGGGCGGCGAAGCCGGAGACGGCCCCGGTGGCGCGCTCGACGCCGGGCACCTCCCGCACCTTCTCCAGCACCTCCCGGGGCAGGTCGGGCGCGGCACCGGGGGCGGTATCGGGTCCGTCGGCGGAATGGTCGGGGCGGACGGCCACGTCGACGGCCTCGAAGCCCTTGGCGGAGCTCCTCGCGAAGGCCTCGGAGAGGGTGGCGGTGAAGACCAGGGTGCCGGCGACGAACGCCACGCCGAGCATGACGGCGAGCGTGGTCATCAGCAGTCTGGCCTTGTGCGCGAGCACGTTGCGCAGGGCGGTACGGAACATGGGGTCTCGTGATCCTGGGATAGGTGTGGCGGCGCTGCGGGCGGGGGCGTTCCGGGCGGGGCCGGCCGGTCAGCTGGTGCGGCCCCGGGCGTCGAACGCCTTCATGCGGTCGAGGACGCTCTCGGCGGTGGGGTCGTCCATGTCGTCGACGATCCGGCCGTCGGCGAGGAAGACGACCCGGTCCGCGTACGAGGCGGCCACCGGGTCGTGGGTCACCATGACCACGGTCTGGCCCAGCTCCCGCACCGAGTTGCGCAGGAAGCCGAGCACCTCCGCGCCCGCACGCGAGTCGAGGTTGCCGGTCGGCTCGTCACCGAAGATGATCTCCGGCCGGGCGGCCAGGGCGCGGGCGACGGCCACGCGCTGCTGCTGGCCGCCGGAGAGCTGGTTGGGGCGGTGCCTCAGCCGGCCCGACAGGCCGACCGTCTCCACCACGCGGTCCAGCCACTCCCGCTCGGGCCTGCGGCCCGCGATGTCCATGGGCAGCGTGATGTTCTCCAGCGCCGTCAGGGTGGGCAGCAGGTTGAACGCCTGGAAGATGAAACCGATCTTGTCCCGGCGCAGCCGGGTGAGCTTCTTCTCCTTCAGGGAGGACAGCTCGGTCTCGCCGATCCAGGCCGAGCCGGAGGAGAAGGAGTCCAGGCCGGCCATGCAGTGCATCAGCGTCGACTTGCCCGAGCCCGACGGGCCCATGATCGCGGTGAACGCCCCCCGCCGGAAGTCCACGGTGACGGAGTCCAGGGCCACCACCTTCGTCTCGCCCTGGCCGTAGACCTTGGTCAGGTCCACGGCGCGGGCGGCCGCGGCGCCGGCGGGGGCGGAGGGCGCGGAGAGGGCGTCGGACGGGGTGCTGGTGGTCACGGGAAGGGGCTCCTGTCACAGCGGCTTGACGGGGACCCCTCCATCGTCCGTGCGAAACCGGCCACCGGCGTCCACCCCCGAACCGGTCTCGGAGGGAGCCTTCGGGGGGACCGGAGCGGCCCGGGTCATCCCTGAGGAGGAGAGGGCACCCTGATGCCTACCCGTGGCTGGGCAGCGACTTTCCGTCATTCCTGGCGGCGGCGCGGGGGCGCGTGATCCTCTTTGAAGAGGGGCGCGCGCCGCTGATGCTGCATCAGTTGCCAATAAAATCAGACAACCTGGGGCCGGAAGCCCGTTGTCCGTACGAGCGCCGCCGATAGGCTCGTTGAGCGTCCAGGGGAGGGCCGTAGCCAGCCGTGCGGTCCATGAGCCGGTGCCCGGATGGTGGAATGCAGACACGACGAGCTTAAACCTCGTTGGCCTACAGGCCGTGCCGGTTCGAATCCGGCTCCGGGCACACCGGACTCCTCGCGGCCCCCTCGCAGGGGCGTCGCCGGCACCGTTCGCCGTCCCGGCCCAGGGGACGATCCGGCGCCGATGCCCGCCGGCGGGCGGCGCGCTCTCGACGCGTTGCCGGTGACGGCGCAGACGAGCCCGGTGCGGTGAAGGCACCCGCCCGGGTTCCGGGAGCGAGGCGCCTTCGTCGTGGCCCGGGCGAATCGGCTGCGGGTGAGCCGCCGGGAAGGTCCGGGGACCGGCCCCAGGTGTCGCAGGCCGCCCCCACGTGCCCCTGCCCGGCCCCCGTGCCGCCGGGAGAGTGACGGTGAGTGTCCGCCCCGGTCCTCCCGCCGTTGTCAGGGAGTACGCGCAGTCCAGCACGGAGGGCACGGAGATGCGGGAGCCGAGTGGCGGGCAGACCCTGACGGTGGGCGTGGTGGCGGCGCGTTCCGGGCGGCTGGCGAACCTGGGGGACCCACTGGCGTTCGCCGTGTCCCTGCTGGAGCCGAGGCTGACCCGGATCCGCAACGGCTCGCGGGAGTACCCGGTGCGCCTGGTGAGCCGGGACAGCCGTTCCACGGCCGACGGCGCACGGCAGGCGGTGCGCGAACTGGTGCGGGACGAGGGGGCGCGGATCGTCCTCACACTCGCCGGCACGGAGGTGCTGCCGGCCGCCGCCGACGCCTGCGAGGAGGCGGGTGTGCCCTGCGTGTCGAGCACCTTTCCGTGGCAGGTCTACTACTACGGGCGCGGCGCGCGGGAGAGCGCGCCGTTCCGCTGGACGTACCACTTCTGCTGGGGGCTGGACGACATCGCCGAGGTCTTCGCGGACCTGTGGGAGCAGGCCGGCGGTCCCGGGCGGTCCGTGGGGTGCCTGTGGAACGACGGTCCGCAGGGCACGTGGTCGCGGCACGCGGAGCGGGGTTTCGCCCCGGCCGCCCGCGCGCGCGGGCACCGGCTGGTGGACCCGGACGGCTACACCGAACCGGCCGCCGACCTCTCCGGCCACGTCAGGGCGTTCGCCGAGGCGGACGCCGACATCGTGACGAGCGCGGCCACCGCCCGGGACCTGGCCCTGTTCCGCGCCCTGGCCGCCGGGCAGGGCGGCACACCCCGGCTGATCACGTGCTCGCGCTGGCTCGCCTATCCGCCGTCGACCACCGGCGGCGGCGGCCGGCCCGCACAGGCGGACGTCGCCACCCTGGTCTACTGGACGCCCGCGCACCCGTACCGTTCCTCACTCGACGGCATGACCGCCGCCGAGCTGGCCGAGGCGTACGAGCAGGCCACGGGCAGGCAGTGGCTCCAGCCGCTCGGCCTCGCCTACGCGTTGTTCGAGGTCGCCGCGCACGCCCTGCGGACCGCCGCCGACCCCACCGAGCCGGCGGCGGTCGCCGCGGCGGTCGGCCGGACCCGCCTGGAGACCGTCGCCGGGCCGCTGGACTGGACGGCCGGGCCCGTGCCGAACGTCGCCACCGTGCGGCTGGCGGGCGGGCAGTGGCAGCGGGGCGCCCGTCACGACTACGAGTTGGCGGTCGTGTCCAACCGGCGTGTCGAGGGGCTGCCCGTCGACGCCGATCTGGCGCCTCTGCGGTGATCGCCCGGGGCGGCGCCGTGCCGCCGCCCCGGGCGGCCGTGGGCGGCCCGGGGCGGCGGGGTGGGGCGAGTCCGTGCCGGTGGCGCGGATCAGCGGCAGCAGGAGTCCGGGCAGCAGGCGTGGACCCTGACGTCGTCGATGACGGGCCCGTAGGGGCCGCCGACGGTGCTGGCGAACGCGAGGGTCGTGGTGCCGTTGTTGGCGACGAAGGTGAACTGCCGTGTCACGTAGCCCATGTCGGCCCGTGTCCTGCCGGTGACGTCGAAGGAGAAGTCCTGGAAGTTCTGCCCGTCGACGAGGGCCCGGCCCGTCCTCAGCAGTGAGGGGTTGCCCTCCGGGTTGCCGGCGAGGGAGTACGTCACCGTGTACGTCCTGCCCGGGGTGGTGGTGAAGGTCTGGGCCACGGTTCCCGCGGTGGTGGCGTTGAGGTCGACGGACTGGTCGCCCTCGGCGGCCTGCCAGAACCCGGCGCCGATCAGGTCCACGGCCCCGGAGGTGACCCTCCACGGGCCGACGGGCTGACCGCTCCCGATGGTCCGGAACGTGTTCGCCCCGACCGCCGGGTACTCGAAGCTGCCGCCGTCGAACCTGCTGACGGCGATGGTCGGCTCGGACCGCTGCCCCGTCTCGCCGGGGCCGTGGGACGGTGCGGCCACCGCGGTACCGGTGCCGGCGAGAAGACAGGCCGCGACGGACACGGCGATGTGGGTGCGTACGGACAGCATGAACTCCTCCGAAGGAAAAGGGGGTGGGAGCCTGCACTGCCTTGCACGGTCCAATCTCCTCCCGCGGCGGACGGGTGCCAAGACCCGGCCCCCGGCGCGCGGAGGTGTGGGGGCGGGCCCGCTGACCTGCGCACTCCGGCCGCCCGGGGCACAGGACCCCCGGCGCCGCCGGCCCACCGTCCGCACGGCTCCCGCGCCGGTGGCCCGGCGCCCGCGGCCGCGCCCGCCGGGTGCGGCCGGGGCGCGCGGACCCGCCCTGCGGCCCGGTTCCGCCGCGCGGGCGAGGCCCGGACGGGGGAGTCCGGGCAGTGGCCGGGGCAGGCGTACGGCGGCTCCTGGCGGGGCATCACAGGCGCGACGGCGGGTACCGGAACAATCACGACTCCTTCCGTCGTTCTTGCGAGTGCACTACCGTGCGGTCTTTGCTAAAGCATTACCCTTGAGGAAGGGCCGCGTGGTGCGGCCATGGAGGAGTGAGATGAGGAGCAGCAACCCGGTCTTCTCGCGACGGGGATTCAGCCGAGACAACGGCTACGCCGGTTTCAACGCCACGCAGCAGCCGCAGGCCGGGAACCCGTACGCCGCCAACCCGTACGCGACCGGCCCCCAGCCCACCAACCCCTACGCCCAGCAGCCCCAGACGGCCGGCCAGCCGGGCTTCCCGCCGGCCGCCCCGCCGCAGGCCGGCCGGATGACGATGGACGACGTCGTCGCCCGTACGTCGATGACGGTGGGTCTGGTCGTCGCCATGGCGGCTGTGGCGTGGATCACGGACCTGTCGCTCGGCCTGGCCCTGGGCGCGATGCTGATCGCGCTGGTCCTGGGCCTGGTGCAGTCCTTCAAGCGCAAGGCGTCGCCCCCGCTGATCCTGGCCTACGCGGCCTTCGAGGGCCTGTTCCTCGGGGCCATCAGCAACTACGTCGACAGCTACATCGCCAACGGGGCGGCGATGCAGGCGGTGCTGGGCACCATGGCGGTCTTCGCCGCCGTGCTGTTCATGTACAAGGCCCGCATCATCCGCGTCACGCAGCGCTTCTACCGCTTCGTGATGGCCGCGGCCATCGGCTTCGTCCTGCTGATGGGCATCAACCTGCTGTTCGCCGTCTTCGGCGGCGGTGACGGCCTCGGCTTCCGCAGCGGCGGTCTGGGCATCCTGTTCGGCGTCATCGGCATCGTGCTCGGTGCCGCCTTCCTCGCCCTGGACTTCAAGCAGGTCGAGGACGGCGTCGCCTACGGCGCCCCCCGCGAGGAGTCCTGGCTGGCCGCCTTCGGTCTGACCCTGACCCTGGTCTGGATCTACCTGGAGTTCCTGCGGCTGATCGCCATCCTGCAGAGCAGCGACTGATCCGGCTGTCCGGACTCCGGCCCCCGGGCCGGACCGGACGGGATCCGTGAGGAGCCCCGGGGCGTTCGCGCCCCGGGGCTCCTCCTGTCCGTCCCGTGCGCTCCGCCCGTTGGCGGCGGGGCGCACGGGACGCATAGGGTTGCGCCGTGCTCGACGTGACCCCCCTGCTGACCGCCGTGGACCGCTTCGCCGACCGGCTGCGGGCCATGCCGCAGAGCGCCCTGGCCCGGGGGGCGGCGGCCGAGGGGCTCGGACTGGCCAGGGAGTTGGCCGACCGCGCCCAGCGCCTGGAGTTCCCCGGCCGCGCCCCGCACGGACTGCCCGACGCGGGCCTCTTCGCCGTCGGGGACCAACTCGCGGTGGCCGGGCACGATCTGGCGGAGGCGCTGCGGGAGGCCGGCGAGCGGGCCGGGGCCGGGCCCCGGGAGCTGGCCGAGGCCGTGGCGCTGGTGGAGGCCGCCGAGTCCGCGGCGCTCAGAGCGAGGCGATGACCCGGTCGGCCAGGACGTAGACGCTCTCCCCGCCGCACGCGAAGGTGAGGGCGTACGAACCGGAGACGCCCGAGCCGCCCAGCAGCACCGGCTCGACGCCCTCGCGCACCGCGGCGGCGAGCCGCTCGGCGGTCTCGCGGTGGCCGGGCGTCATGCAGACGGTGGTGCCGTCGGCGAAGACGTAGACGTCCAGCGTGCCCAGCGGGCCGGGCCGTACGTCGGCCAGCGGTGTGCGGCGCTCGGCCAGTTCCGCCAGCCGCAGGCGGGTGGACTCGTGGTCGCCGGCGGTCCCGGTGGCGCCGTCGGACTCCTCGGCGCCGCCGGAGCCCCCGGACTCCTCCAGGCCGTCGGGACCGGTCGCGGGCCCGGGGACGACGGGATCGCCGTTCAGGTCGTAGCCGGGGTGCGAGGGGTGGCGGCGGCGGGCCGCGGCCAGCTCCGCGGAGTCGGCGCCGGGCCCCTTCCCCCCGGCTGAGTGCCCGGAGTGCCCGGAGCTCCCGGGGTTGCCGGACTCCCCGGCTTCCTCGGAACCGGGTGCGGCGGGCCGCCGGACGTTCGCCCCGGACCCGGCCCCCTCCCGGTCCGTCTGGCGCGGTACGAAGGCCTCGCCCTCCTGCGTACCGCCGTCCAGGGCGCGTTCCAGCAGGGCGTCGAGCAGTGCCGGGTCGAGGTCGGCGCCCTCGTACTCCGCGCCGCGCCCCTCCGGCAGGAGGCTCTCGGCCCGGTTGTCGCGGGCCTCCTGGGCGGCCCAGAAGGCGCGGGCCTCGGCCAGCTCGCGCTCGCGCTCCTCGGCGAGGGCGGCGGCGACGGCGGACCGGATCTCCTCGGCGTCCGGGGACGTACGCGCCGGGGGGACGGAGGCGCGCGCCAGGGTCCCGCGCGCCTCGGCCGCGGCGAGCTGCACCCGCAGCTCGTTGAGCCGGCGGCGCAGGCCCAGGGCGGTGTGCAGGGCGGCGGCGCCCAGCGCCACGGCGACGGCGGCGGCCAGCAGCAGGATGAGGGATATGGCGCTCACTGACGTACTCCCGGTTGGAACTCCGATCCCTGAATTCCTATCGCAGCCGGAGGGGAATCTCCTGTCGAGCGGTGCGCCGGGCACCGCCAAAAGGGCGTGCGCGGACCTCCGTGCGGACCAATGGAACCCCTGTGAGCAGGGAAGACGGCGAGCCCCCAGGACATAGATCACATCCTGGGGGCTCTTCGGTCTCACCGGTGCATCGACGGCGCGCCGACGGTGGGTCAGATCACATCGCGCGCCGGTCCGGTGTGGCGCGGACCACACGGGCGGCGGAGCCGCGACCGGGGTCGTACGTACGTCCGGGGCCGGTTCAGCTCAGGCGCTCGATGACCATGGCCATGCCCTGGCCGCCGCCGACGCACATCGTCTCCAGGCCGAACTGCTTGTCGTGCCACTGGAGGGAGTTGATCAGCGTGGTGGTGATGCGGGCGCCGGTCATGCCGAAGGGGTGGCCGACGGCGATGGCGCCGCCGTTGACGTTGAGCTTGTCCACGTCGATGCCGAGGTCCCGGTAGGAGGGGATCACCTGGGCGGCGAACGCCTCGTTGATCTCCACCAGGTCGATGTCGTCGATGGTCATGCCGGCCAGCTTCAGCGCCCTCTTCGACGCCTCGACCGGGCCCAGGCCCATGATCTCGGGGGACAGGCCGGAGACGCCGGTGGAGACGATCCGGGCCAGCGGGGTGATGCCCAGCTCGCGCGCCTTGGTGTCGGACATGATCACCAGCGCGGCGGCGCCGTCGTTGAGCGGGCAGCAGTTGCCCGCGGTGACCAGGCCGTCGGGGCGGAAGACGGGCTTGAGTCCCTGCACGCCCTCCAGGGTCACGCCCGCGCGCGGGCCGTCGTCCTTGGAGACGACCGTGCCGTCGGGCAGCGTGACCGGCGTGATCTCGCGCTCCCAGAAGCCGGCGGCGATGGCCTTCTCGGCGAGGTTCTGCGAGCGCACGCCGAACTCGTCCATGTCCTGCCGGGTGACGCCCTTGAGGCGGGCGAGGTTCTCGGCGGTCTGGCCCATGGCGATGTAGACGTCGGGCAGCTCGCCGTCCTCGCGCGGGTCGTGCCAGCCCTCGCCGCCGGTCTCGGCGCGGGCCGCGGTGCGCGCCTCGGCGTCGGCGAAGATCGGGTTGTGGGTGCCGGGCATGCCGTCGGAGGTGCCGTTGACCGAGCGGGAGACCGTCTCGACGCCGGCCGAGACGAACACGTCGCCCTCGCCCGCCTTGATGGCGTGCATGGCCATGCGGGTGGTCTGCAGCGAGGACGAGCAGTAGCGGGTGATGGTGCAGCCCGGCAGGTGGTCCATCCCCATCTGGACGGCGACGACGCGGCCGAGGTTGTGGCCCTGCTCGCCGCCGGGCAGGCCGCAGCCCAGCATCAGGTCGTCGATCTCGGTCGGGTCCAGCTGCGGCACCTTGTCCAGCGCGGCCTTGACGATGCCGGCGGTCAGGTCGTCCGGGCGGACGTCTTTGAGCGAGCCCTTGAAGGCGCGTCCGATCGGCGAACGGGCTGCTGAGACGATCACGGCTTCGGGCATCACGGCTCCAGGGAACGAGGGCGGAGGGCTGTGGATGCTTGGAAACTACCGTTCCGTAAGGCGGCGGTCACGACTCGCCACGTGTGATCCGGACCTCTTTTCTAAGCGCTTGCTCAGTTCCGCCCGTCCGCCGTGCCGCCCAGGACCGTCCGGGACCGTTCTGCGCCCTCCTGCGCCCTCCTGTGCCGTCCTGTGCCGTCCTGTGCCGCTCGGGGCCGCATGGCCGTACGGCAGGGCGCGCGGCGGGACCCGCCCGGCCCTCAGGGGAGCGGCGTCCGGGCGTCCCCGCCTCCGGCGCCCGCGGGCTCGGGCGTCCCGGGCCGTTCGGCCACCGCGATCACACCGGCCGCCGGCAGCCGCCTGCGGCGGCGGCGCCTCAGCAGCGCCAGGGGGCCGCGCGTCCCCGAGACCTCCGTACCGCCCTCTCCGGCCGCCGCGACCGCCGCGGCCTCGACGGGGAGGGCTTCCTCGGCGGGGAGGGCCTCCGCGCGGCGCGCGGCGCCGGGGTCGTCGGCATAACCGGGGACGCCGGGACGCTCGTCCTCCTCGGGCCACAGGCCCAGTGCGGCGCAGAGCGTGGGCAGGAAGGCCATGGCGGCGGTCGCGTAGCCCTCCGCCGAGGGGTGGTAGTTGTCGGGACCGAACAGCTCGCGCGGGTTCGCCTCGAACTCCGGGCCGAGCAGATCGCCCAGCGAGACGGTCCGGCCGCCCCGCTCCACCACCGCGACCGTCTGGGCCGCCGCGAGCCGGCGGCTCATCCGGCGGGCCACCCAGCGCAGCGGCTGGGCGACCGGCTCGACCGTGCCCAGGTCCGGGCAGGTGCCCACCACCACCTCGGACCCGGCCGCCCGCAGCCGCGCCACCGCGTCCGAGAGCAGCCGCACCGAGACGGCGGGCGGTACGCGGTGGGTGACGTCGTTCGCGCCGATCATGACGACGCACACGTCGGGAGCGCCGTCGCCGTCGATGCCGCCGTTCTCCAGCAGCCGCGACACCTGGCGGTCCAGGTCGTCCGAGCACGCCCCCGACAGCGCCACGTTGCGCAGCCGCACCGGCCGCTCCGCCACCGCGGCCAGGCCCGCGGCCAGCAGCGCGCCCGGGGTCTGCCTCGGCCGGTGGACGCCCTGCCCGGCGGCGGTGGAGTCGCCGAGCAGCGCCAGCCGCAGCGGTGCGGCCTGCGCGCCCGGTCCGAGGGCGGCGACGGCCGTGCCGTACACCCCGTCCGCCACCGGCGGCACGTCGTCCGAGCCGCCCACCCGGCGCCGCGCCAGCCGCACCTCGGCCATCAGCAGGCCGACGGCCGCCCCGCCGAGCAGCCCGGCCCCTCCGCCGCCGTACGCCGCGGCGGTCGCGATCCTGCGCGCCACTCTCGCCCCGGACACCGGTCCGGGCACAGCCCTCGCCATCGGGCCCTCCGTTCCGCCGCGCCCCCGCAGCCTTCTCGCGCCCCGTACGCGCGCCCCGTACGCTCGGCGCGCGGCCTGTGCGGCACCCGCACGTCACTATGGGTGTCATGCCCAGTACAGGACGCTGCGCAACGCGCGTCAACGGGACTCCGGCGTCCCCCTAGGCTGGCTGTACGGGCAGGCGACGGCGACTGCCCCCGAGTGCGGAGAACCAGGTGCAGTATCACGAGTCGATGATCGAGCTTGTCGGCAACACCCCGCTGGTCAAGCTGAACAACGTGGCGGCGGGGATCCGGGCCACCGTTCTGGCCAAGGTCGAGTACTTCAACCCGGGCGGCTCGGTGAAGGACCGGATCGCGGTCCGGATGATCGAGGCCGCCGAACGCTCCGGCGAGCTGAAGCCGGGCGGCGTCATCGTCGAGCCCACCTCGGGCAACACCGGGGTCGGGCTGGCGATCGTGGCCCAGCAGAAGGGCTACCGCTGCATCTTCGTCTGCCCGGACAAGGTGTCCACGGACAAGATCAACACACTGCGCGCGTACGGCGCCGAGGTCGTGGTCTGCCCCACCGCGGTCGACCCCGAGCACCCGGACTCCTACTACAACGTCTCCGACCGGCTGGTGCGCGAGACGCCGGGCGCCTGGAAGCCGGACCAGTACAGCAACCCGAACAACCCGCGCTCCCACTACGAGACCACCGGTCCCGAGCTGTGGGAGCAGACGGACGGCAGGATCACCCACTTCGTGGCCGGCATCGGCACCGGCGGCACCATCAGCGGCACCGGCCGCTACCTCAAGGAGGTCTCCGGCGGGAAGGTGCGGATCGTCGGCGCCGACCCGGAGGGCTCGGTGTACTCCGGCGGTTCGGGACGCCCCTATCTGGTGGAGGGCGTCGGCGAGGACTTCTGGCCCAGCGCCTACGACCGCGAGGTGACGGACGAGATCGTCGCCGTCTCCGACAAGGACTCCTTCCGGATGACGCGGCGGCTGGCCCGCGAGGAGGGCCTGCTGGTCGGCGGCTCCTGCGGCATGGCAGTGGTCGCGGCACTGCGCGTGGCCGAGCGCCTCGGGGAGGACGACACGGTCGTCGTCCTGCTGCCGGACGGCGGGCGCGGCTACCTCTCGAAGATCTTCAACGACGAGTGGATGGCGGACTACGGCTTCCTGGAGGAGGGCGAGCCCACCCAGGCCCGCGTCGGCGACGTACTGCGCCGCAAGGACGGCGGGCTGCCCTCGCTGGTCCACATGCACCCCGAGGAGACGGTCGGCGAGGCCGTCGAGGTGCTGCGCGAGTACGGCGTCTCGCAGATGCCCGTGGTCAAGCCCGGCGCCGGGCACCCGGACGTGATGGCGGCCGAGGTCGTCGGCTCGATCGTCGAACGCGACCTGCTGGACGCGCTGTTCACCGGACGCGCGAAGCTGGAGGACCCGCTGGAGGCCCATATGAGCGCACCGCTGCCGCAGGTCGGCTCGGGCGAGCCGGTCGCCGACCTGATGGCGGTGCTGGAGGGGGCCGACGCCGCGATCGTGCTGGTGGAGGGCAAGCCGACCGGGGTGGTCAGCCGCCAGGACCTGCTGGCCTTCCTCGCCCGGAGCAGTGGGGCCGGAAGCGGCGGGACGGAGTAGGTACCAGGCCGTCACGGTCTGGAAAAACGCGCTTAACACCCGTCGGGCACTGTGGTGTCCAACGGCGCGGAGGAGCACGGAGCGGCTCCCGGACTCCTCCCGGCGCCCGGGACGCGGGCCCGATCCGGCCGCGCGTCCTCGCGGGGACCGCCGTCGTCCCGCCCCTGGTGTCCGCACCGGGGTGCGGCGGTCCCCGCGCGACTCCCCGGCGCGGGCCCCGCACGCAGGACGCGCGAGCCCTCGGCGCGGCCCCCTCCGGCGGCGGGCGTGTCGGCGGGCGTGCGAGCCCGTCTCGCGGCCCGGCCCGGCCCACCGTCCCCGGGCCGGGCTCTCCGCCTGTGCGCGCCCCGGTGGGCCGGGCCGATACCGGCCGATACTGAATAGGCTTATGCGGAGCAGGAAGACCCTGAAGAGGGTCGGCGGGGCAGAGGGGCGGAGGGGCAGGTGGGCACGGTGAGCGGTGCGGGCGCGCGGCTGCTGAGGATGTTCGAGGGGCACCGGCTGACCCCCACCCAGCGGCGGATCGCCCACTGCATGGTGCGGCGCGCGGACGACGCCCCGTTCCTGTCCAGCGTGGAGCTGGCGGAGCTGGCCGGCGTCAGCCAGCCGTCGGTGACCCGCTTCGCCGTGGCACTGGGCTTCGACGGCTATCCGGCGCTGCGCAGACATCTGCGCGAAGCCCTCCCCGGGCCCTCGGAGGGTGGTGCCCCCGGTGCGGGAGCGGGCGGGGCGGACGGCGGCGGCACGGCGGGCAACGCGTACCAGCAGGCCGTGCACGCCGAGATCGAGAACCTGCGGCAGCTGGCCGCGCAGCTGGCCGACCCCGCCCCCGTCGCCGAGGCCGGGGGCCTGCTGGCCGCCTCGCGCCCGCTGCCCGTCCTGGGGCTGCGGGCCGCCGCCGCGCAGGCCCGCGGCTTCGCGTACTTCGCCGCCAAGGTGCACCCGGACGTACGGCTGCTGGACGAGGGCGGCTCGATGCTGGACGACCGCCTCGACGCCGCGGTGCGGGCCGGGGCGAGCGCGCTGCTGTGCTTCGCGCTGCCGCGCCACCCGCGCGAGACGGTGGCGGCGCTGGAGCACGCCCGGGAGGCCGGGCTGCGGATCGTCACCGTCGCCGACAGCGTCTTCGCGCCCGTCGCCCGCCCGGGCGACCTGCTGCTGCCCGCCGCCGTCGGGACCGCGCTGTCCTTCGACACCGCCTGCTCGCCCATGATGCTGGGACGGGTGCTGCTGGAGGCGATGTGCGACGAACTGCCCGACGCGCAGGCCCGGCTGGAGGACTTCGACGTGCGCGCCGCCCGGCGGGGCCTGTTCGCCGACTGACCGGCGCGGCCGGATGCCGGACACCGGACGGGGTTCGGGCGGGATCGGGCGGGGTCCGCCGTTCTCTCAGGCGAATCTCATCATCCCTCAGTACGCTTTCGCACCGAGCGAGCCGTCACGCGGTGACGCGGTGGCGGCACACGGCCGAACGGAGACCGGCACCGAAGAGGACGAGGAGGGCTGCCGTGGGACGGGGAGCGTACGCGCTGGCGAGGGTCGCGGTGTACACGCGGACGGCGGGCACCGCACTGTGGTGGACCGGAGCGGCGGCCGCGGGCGCCGGCCTGGCAGTACCGGGACTGACCGGGCGGCGCATCGGGATCCTGGGCGGGGCCGCGCTCTTCCTCGTGGCCGCCGTGGCGGCCTTCCTGGCACGCCGCCGCCGCTGCACCGGGCTGCTCAAGGCGTCGACCGCGGCGGGCAAGTGGGTGGTGCTCCACGACCGCGCGGTGACCGTGCGCGCCTGGCTGCGCAGGCGCCGCTGGTGGCTGGCCGCCGCCTTCCTGGCCGCCGTGGCCTCGTCCTTGGCCGCTCCGGCCGCCGGCGGCATGCTGCTGGCCGGGGCCGGCGCGGGCCTGTGGGCCAAGGCGGTGTGGCTGGGCCGCTGGGAGCGGCGCAACGAGAAGCTGCTGTGGGTGCGCCCGGAGTGGGCGGACGGGCGCAGCCCGTCCCGCAAGGACGTGCGCGGCTGGATGACCACCGGCCCGCTGGCCGGGGACGCCGCGCCGGGCGGCGCCCGCCGCCGGTCCCCGGCGCCGGGGGCGGCCCGGGAGCGCCGCCCCCGGGCGCGGGTCACGGCCGCGGCGCGGTGAGCGCGTCGCGCTGAGCCCCGCCGGACGCGGCGACGAGGTCGTCGAGGGTCTGGGGCGGACGTACGGTCGCGAAGCACACGCCGTCGCCGTCGCTGCCGTCCGCCCCGACCGCCGCGGCGCTCGCGGTGTCCCCGAGGGTGAAGCCGTACACGCCCGGCCTGGGCAGGCTGTTGTAGTCGAACGGGGTGGAGAAGTAGTACGCCCCCGTGTCCAGCAGTGCCACCAGGTCGCCGGACGCCAGTTCCGGCAGTTCCCGGCCGCGCGCCACGAGGTCGCCGGCGAAGCAGCAGGGCCCGGCGACGTCCTGCACCACGGGCGCGCCCCGCTTGGGCCGGCCCAGCCCGTCGTAGGCGGCGATCCGCAGCGGCCACGCCTCGGGTGCGAAGACCGTCCGCACGGCGACCTGGGCGCCCGCGTGGGTGACCGCTATCGGGCGGCCCCCGGAGCTCTTGGCGTACTCCACCCGGGCCAGCACCAGCCCGCACTTTGCCAGCACCGACCGTCCGAACTCGGTGACCAGCCCGTAGCGCCCGTCGAACAGGCCTGGGACGGTGTCGCGCAGCAGCCGGGCGTACTCGGCGAAGGTCGGGGAGACCTCCTCGGAGCCGAAGTTGACCGGGAGGCCGCCGCCGATGTCGAGCGTGTCGATCCGCCGTTCCCCGGCGGCCCGGTTGATCTCCTCGGCCAGTTCGTAGGTGGCGGCCACGCCCGCGGCCATCTTCTCCAGCGGCATGCCCTGGGAGCCGACGTGGCAGTGCAGCCGGGTGATCCAGGGGCGCTCCGCACAGGCGCGTACGACGAACTCGCGCGCCCCTTCGTCCTGGAGGGCGAACCCGAACTTCGAGGTGGCCGTCGCGGTGCTCATCGCGCCGATGCTGCCGCCGCCGAGCTGCGGGTTGACGCGCAGGCCGACAGGCGAGGCGGACCGGCCGCCGGGGAGGGAGGGCAGGGCGCCGGGGGCCATCAGGGCGTCCAGGCGCTCCAGCTCCTGGCGGTTGTCCGCGTTGAGCGCGATGCCCAGTTCCAGGGCCTCGCGCAGTTCGCCGGCGGTCTTGGCGGGGGAGTCCAGGACGATGCGCTCCGGTCCGACCCCGGCGGCCCGGGCCAGGGCCAGCTCGCCGGGGCTGGCGACCTCGCAGCCCAGCCCGCAGTCGGCGAGCAGCCGCAGCACGGGGACCAGGGAGGAGGCCTTCACCGCGAAGGAGTGCAGCACGGGCTGGCCGGGGGCGGTCACCTCGTCGAAGGCGGCGTGCAGGGCCGCGGCCGTCTCCCGTACGGACGCCACGTCCAGCAGGGCCGCGACCGGGTGCTCGTCGGAGAGCAGCCCGCGGGCGACGGCGGCCCGTACGGCGGCGTCGCGGCGGGCCACGGCCGCGACGGCCCGCGGACTTTCGGAGGTCCCGGAGGCGCCCGGGACTTCGGGGGGCTCCGAGGCCCTGGGGGACTCCGGCGGAACGGCGGCATGGTGCGTGTAAGCCATGCGCACAAGACAAACACGGCCGGAGCAGGCGGACGACACCACCCGTTGACTAGTTCTATTCAGCGAATAGAGTTGATGTAGTAACCAATTCAATTCCGGAGGCAGGGGACCATGGCAGACCTCTCAGAGCCCTCAGGGCCGCGAACCGTACGGGCCCCGCGCGGCTCCGGGCTGACCGCCCGGGGCTGGCAGCAGGAGGCCGCCCTGCGGATGCTGCGGAACAACCTCGACCCCGAGGTCGCCGAGCACCCCGAGAAGCTCGTCGTCTACGGCGGCACCGGCAAGGCCGCCCGCGACTGGCGCTCCTTCGACGCCATGGTCCGCACCCTCACCACCCTGGGACCGGACGAGACGATGCTCGTCCAGTCGGGCCGCCCGGTCGGCGTGCTGACCACCCACGAGTGGGCGCCGCGCGTGCTGATCGCCAACTCCAACCTGGTGGGCGACTGGGCCAACTGGGAGGAGTTCCGCCGCCTGGAGGCGCTCGGGCTCACCATGTACGGCCAGATGACGGCCGGCTCGTGGATCTACATCGGCACCCAGGGCATCCTCCAGGGCACCTACGAGACCTTCGCCGCCGTCGCCGCCAAGCGCTTCGGCGGCTCGCTGGCCGGGACGATCACCCTCACCGCCGGACTCGGCGGCATGGGCGGCGCCCAGCCGCTGGCGGTCACCATGAACGGCGGCGTCGTCATCTGCGTCGACTGCGACCCGCGGGCCATCGAGCGGCGCATCGGGCACCGCTACCTCGACGTGCGCGCCGACTCCCTCGACCACGCCCTGCGGCTCGCCACCGAGGCCCGCGACGCCCGGCGCCCGCTGTCGATCGGGGTGCTGGGCAACGCCGCCGACACGGTGCCGCGCCTGCTGGCCATGGGCGCGCCGGTCGACATCGTCACCGACCAGACCTCCGCCCACGATCCGCTGGCCTACCTGCCGCTGGGCGTCGACTTCGCGGACATGGCCTCCTACGCCGCCGAGAAGCCCGCCGACTTCACCGCGCGGGCACGGGAGTCGATGGCCCGCCACGTGGAGGCGATGGTCGGCTTCCAGGACGCCGGAGCCGAGGTCTTCGACTACGGCAACTCCATCCGCGGTGAAGCACAACTGGCCGGATACGACAGGGCGTTCGCCTTCCCCGGCTTCGTGCCCGCCTACATCCGGCCGCTGTTCTGCGAGGGCAGGGGGCCCTTCCGCTGGGCCGCGCTCTCGGGCGACCCCAAGGACATCGCCGCCACCGACCGCGCCGTACTCGACCTCTTCCCCGAGAACGAGTCCCTGGCCCGCTGGATCCGGATGGCAGGGGAGCGGGTGCACTTCCAGGGCCTGCCCGCCCGCATCTGCTGGCTCGGCTACGGGGAGCGCGACCGGGCCGGGGAGCGCTTCAACGACATGGTGGCCTCCGGCGAGATCTCCGCCCCCCTGGCCATCGGCCGCGACCACCTGGACTGCGGCTCGGTGGCCTCGCCGTACCGCGAGACCGAGGCCATGCTCGACGGCTCCGACGCCATCGCCGACTGGCCGCTGCTCAACGCCATGGTCAACGTGGCGTCCGGAGCCTCCTGGGTCTCCATCCACCACGGCGGCGGCGTCGGGATGGGGCGCTCGATCCACGCCGGGCAGGTCACCGTCGCCGACGGCACGCCGCTGGCCGGGGAGAAGATCCGCCGGGTGCTCACCAACGACCCGGGCACGGGCGTCATCCGCCATGTGGACGCCGGGTACGAGCGCGCGGAGGAGGTCGCCGCGGAGCGCGGGGTGCGCGTCCCGATGCGCGAGGACGGCGAGGACGGCGCGGTCGGCGGCGAACCCGGCGGCGAACCCGGCGGCGGATCCGGGAGCGCCCGGTGAGGCCGGGCGCCTCCTTCCACGAGATGTGGCGGGAGCTGCTGCCCGTCGGACGGTCGGCGGCCACCGGCGGCTACCGGCGCCACGCCTGGACCGGCGCGGACGCCGAGTGCCGGGCGTGGTTCCGCGAGCAGGCCGAGGCACGCGGCCTGGCGTACGAGACGGACCGCAACGGCAACCAGTGGGCCTGGCTGGAGGGCTCCGACGGTGCTGCCGGGGACGCCGTGGTGACCGGCTCGCACCTGGACTCCGTGCCCGACGGCGGCGCCTTCGACGGGCCGCTGGGCGTGGTGTCGGCCTTCGCGGCCCTCGACGAGCTGCACGGCAGGGGCGTACACCCGGCCCGGCCGCTGGCGGTGGTCAACTTCGCCGACGAGGAGGGCGCCCGCTTCGGCCTCGCCTGCGTCGGCTCCCGGCTGGCCGCCGGACAGCTCACCGCCGAGCAGGCCCGGGAGCTGCGCGACGACTCCGGCGTCTCGCTGCCGCAGGCCATGGAGCGCGCCGGGCACGACCCCGACGCCATCGGGCCCGACCCCGAACGGCTCGCCCGTATCGGCGCGTTCGTCGAGCTCCACATCGAGCAGGGCCGCAACCTCGCCGCGGACGGCGCGGACGGGGCACCCGCCGGCGGGCGCGCGGTGGGCGTCGCCTCCGCGATCTGGCCGCACGGCCGCTGGCGGTTCGACTTCCACGGCGAGGCCAACCACGCCGGGACCACCCGCCTGGAGGACCGCCGCGACCCGATGCTCACCTACGCCAACACCGTTCTGGCCGCCCGGAAGAAGGCACGGCTGGCCGGGGCGCTGGCCACCTTCGGCAAGGTCGCCGTCGAGCCGAACGGAGTCAACGCCATCGCCTCCCTGGTGCGCGGCTGGCTGGACTCCCGCGCGCCCGACGAGGCGACCCTGGCCGCCGTCGTCGCCGAGATCGAGCGCTCGGCCGCCGAGCGCGGCGTGCGCGACGGGGTGCGGGTGGCCGTCACCCGGGAGTCAGCCACGCCCGTGGTGGAGTTCGCCCACGGGCTGCGCGACCGCATCGCGGCCCGGCTCGGCGGCGCGCCGGTGCTGCCCACCGGCGCGGGGCACGACGCGGGCATCCTCTCCGCCGAGATCCCCACCGCCATGCTCTTCGTGCGCAACCCCACCGGTGTCTCGCACTCGCCCGCCGAGTCGGCCGAGGAGGACGACTGCGTCGCCGGGGTGCGGGCACTGGCCGACGTGCTGGAGGACCTGGCGTGCCCGTGACCTCCCGCTCCCCGGCCCCCGAGCCGTCTGCCCCCGAGCCACAGGCCACCGGCTCGCCGGCCCCCGCCCCGTCGGCCCCCGGTTCACCGCCCCCCGGGGCCGTGTACTGGGCCGAGTACGCCTGGATCGGCGGCACCGTCGAGCCCGGCACGGTGATCGAGACGGCCGGCGGCCGGATCGCCGCCGTACGCACCGGGGTGCCCGCCCCGCCGCCCGGCGCCGAACCGCTGCGCGGCCTGACCATCCCCGGCCTGGCCAACGCGCACTCCCACGCCTTCCACCGCGCCCTGCGCGGCACCGCGCAGATCGGCTCCGGCACGTTCTGGACGTGGCGGCAGGTGATGTACTCCGTCGCCGACCGCCTCACCCCCGAGAGCTACTTCGCCCTGGCCCGGGCCGTCTACGCCGAGATGGCGCTGGCCGGCATCACGGCCGTCGGCGAGTTCCACTACCTGCACCACGCCCCCGGCGGCACCCCCTACGAGGACCCCAACGCCATGGGGCACGCCCTGATGGCGGCCGCCGCCGAAGCCGGCGTCCGCATCACCCTCCTGGACACCTGCTACCTGGCCTCCGGCCTCCTCTCCGCCCGCCGGGGCGGCGCCCTGGACCGCCACCAGCTCCGCTTCGGCGACGGCAGCGCCGCCGCCTGGGCCGAGCGGGCCGCGGCCCTGCGGCCGCCGGGCGACCACGCCCGCGTGGGCGCCGCGATCCACTCGGTGCGCGCCGTGCCCGCCGCCGAACTGGGCGCCGTCGCCGACTGGGCCCGGGAACGGGACGCGCCCCTGCACGTCCACCTCTCCGAGCAGCCCGCCGAGAACGACGCCTGCCTGGCCGTCCACGGCCGCACCCCCACCCGGCTGCTGGCCGACCACGGCGTGCTCGGCCCCCGCACCACCGCCGTCCACGCCACCCACCTCACCGACGCCGACATCGCCCTCCTGGGCGACTCCGGCACCCGGGTGTGCATGTGCCCCACCACCGAACGCGACCTCGCCGACGGCATCGGCCCGGCCGCCGCCCTGATGCGGGCGGGCTCGCCGCTGTGCCTGGGCAGCGACAGCCACGCCGTGATCGACCTGCTGGAGGAGGCCCGCGCCATGGAACTGGACGAGCGGCTGCGCACCCGCGCCCGCGGCCACTGGACGGCGTCCCAACTGCTGCGCTCCGCCACGGAGTTCGGCCAGGCGGCGATCGGCTGGCCGGAGGCGGGACGGCTGGAGGCCGGCCGGTTCGCCGACTTCGCCACCGTCGCCCTGGACACGGTGCGCACAGCCGGGCCGCCGCCCCGGCTGGGGGCGGAGACGGCCGTGTTCGCCGCCACCGCGGCGGACGTACGCCACACGGTCGTCGGTGGTCGCCATGTGGTGCGCGACGGGGTACACCGGAGCGTGCCGGACGTCCCCGCGGCCCTGGCGGAAGCCATCCAGCAAGGAGCAGCCCGCTGATGAGCACCCCGACCACCCCCCTCGACGCCACCACCAGCACCCTCGTCACCCGCATCGCCACCCTGGTCACCAACGACCACCACTCCTCCGAAGCCGCCGAGGACACCCCGCTCGGCCTGATCCGGGACGCGGCCGTCGTCATCGAGGGCGACCGCATCGCCTGGGTCGGTACGGAAGGCGAAGCACCCGCCACCGACAGCCGCGTCGACGCGGGCGGCCGGGCGATGATCCCCGGCTTCGTCGACTCCCACTCCCATCTGCTCTTCGGCGGCGACCGCACCGAGGAGTTCGGCGCGCGCATGTCCGGCCGCCCCTACTCCGCCGGCGGCATCCGCACCACCGTCGAGGCCACCCGCAGGACCAGCGACGAGCAGCTCGCCGCGAACCTGGCCCGCCACGTCCGGGAGGCGCTGCGGCAGGGCACCACCACCCTGGAGACCAAGTCCGGCTACGGCCTCACCACCGAGGACGAGGCGCGTGCCCTGCGCATCGCCGACGACCACGTGGACGAGGTCACCTACCTCGGCGCCCATGTGGTGCCCCCGGAGTACGCCGGCGACCCGGACGGCTACGTCGACCTCGTCACCGGCCCCATGCTGGCCGCCTGCGCCCGCTACGCCCGCTGGGTGGACGTCTTCTGCGAGCGGGGCGCCTTCGACGGCGACCAGGCCCGCGCCGTCCTCACCGCCGGGATCGCCCACGGCCTGGTCCCGCGCGTCCACGCGGGCCAGCTCGGGCCCGGGCCCGGCGTGCGGCTCGCCGTGGAGCTGGACGCCGCCTCCGCCGACCACTGCACCCACCTCACGGACGCCGACGTGGACGCCCTCGCCGGCAGCCGCACGGTCGCCACGCTGCTGCCCGGCTGCGAGTTCTCCACCCGCTCGCCCTACCCCGACGCCCGGCGCCTGCTGGACGCCGGCGTCACCGTCGCACTGTCCACCGACTGCAACCCGGGATCGTCGTACACCAGCTCCATGCCCTTCTGCGTCGCGGTCGCCGTCCGCGAGATGGGCATGACGCCCGACGAGGCGGTCTGGTCCGCGACCGCGGGCGGAGCCGCGGCCCTGCGCCGCATCGACATCGGCCGGATCACCCCCGGCGCCCGCGCCGATCTGGTGCTCCTGGACGCGCCCTCGCACGTCCACCTGGCCTACCGGCCCGGCGTACCGCTGGTCGCGGCGGTCTGGCAGCGCGGTACGCGCGTGCTGTGAACGGGCGGTCCGCACCCCCGTACGGGTCCGCACGCCGAGGGGCCCGTACGGGGATGTGATCCCCGTACGGGCCCCGGAGGCCCCTCGAAGGTCAAGGGCGGGTCAAAAGACCGGAAGAGTGATTCCCGTCGGCCATAAGAGTGATGGAACGGGGCATCCGTCCGGTCGGACGGGAGTGGGTCACTCCTCGACCAGCAGCCCCTTGCGGAGCCTGCCCAGCGTCCGCGAGAGCAGCCGGGACACGTGCATCTGGGAGATGCCCAGTTCCTCGCCGATCTCGGACTGGGTCATGTTCGCCACGAAGCGGAGGGAGAGGATTCTGCGATCACGCGGCGAGAGCTCGGCGATCAGCGGCTTGAGGGACTCCACGTACTCGATTCCCTCCAGCCCGTGGTCCTCGTAGCCGATGCGGTCGGCGAGCGCGCCCTCGGTCTCGTCCTCGTCGGGCTGGGCGTCGAGGGAGCTGGCGGTGTACGCGTTGCTCGCGGCCATGCCCTCGACCACCTCCTCCCGGCTCAGACCCAGACGGTCGGCCAGTTCGCCTACGGTCGGGGAGCGGTCGAGCTGCTGGGCGAGCTCGTCACCGGCCTTGGCCAGGTCCAGACGGAGTTCCTGGAGACGCCTGGGAACGCGGACGGACCAGGACGTGTCGCGGAAGAAGCGCTTGATCTCGCCCACGATCGTCGGCATGGCGAAGGTCGGGAACTCGACCCCGCGGCCGATCTCGAACCGGTCGATCGCCTTGATCAGGCCGATGGTGCCGACCTGGACGATGTCCTCCATGGGTTCGCTGCGGGAACGGAACCGGGCGGCGGCGAACTTCACCAGCGCGAGGTTCAGCTCGACCAGGGTGTTGCGGACGTACGCGTACTCGTGCGTGCCCTCCCGCAGCGTCTCCAGACGCTCGAAGAGGGTCTTGGACAGGGCTCGCGCGTCCAGCGGCCCCACCTCGTCGTACGGCGGGATGTCGGGCAGGCCGAGCAGACCGGACAGGCTCTCCGCCTGCTCCGGGCCGACCTCCGGGAACCCGCTCCCGAACTGCTCGGGCGGGACGACCGACGACGTGATGGGCGATCCGTCGAGCCGGGGTGACATGGTGCCTCCATCGTTATCGGCATATGGCTGCCGAAGCCGTTCCTGCACTGCGGGTGCGGCGCCTCCAAGCCGACGTGTTTTAGTGGTCCCTCCTACGCCTACCTGCTCCCGAGGGAGGATGGCAAGTGCTGGTTGCCCGAATATGCCCCAATGTGCTGGTTGTGCGGCTACCGGTTGCGGCTGTAAGGGCGTAGGGTTCGAACGTCCATCTCCGGACGGCAGTGATCGGTTACTGGGAATGTTGAAGGGGTGTACATGGACCGCGGGGTGCCCGGCAGCACCAGCCACCGGGGTCGACTGACGGTCGACGTACAGCGCCACGGCGCGAGTCTGGTGGTGACGCCTGACGGCGAGCTCGACCACCACACCGCCGATCTGCTGCGAGAACCGCTGGAGCGCTCGCTGGAGGACGGCGAGAAGCTCCTCGTCGTGGACTGCTCGAAGCTGGAGTTCTGCGACTCCACCGGGCTCAACGTCCTCCTGGGCGCCAGGCTGAAGGCCGAGGCGGCCGGAGGCGGGATCCATCTGGCCGGAATGCGCCCGGTCGTCGCGAGGGTGTTCGAGATCACAGGGGCCGACGGCGTGTTCGCCCTGCACGAGAGCCTGGCCGACGCGCTGAAGGAGACCGCGCAGTCCTGATGGCGCGGCTTCAGCGGTTCGGTCCCGGTGGCGCGGTCCCGGGCGTGCGAGCGCGCCGGCCGTGCGGACCGCCCGCGTACCGGCCCGTGACCAGAGTGTTACGCCCGGAGTCCGATTCCGTCCCGACAGATGGGTGTTCTCCCGCCCCCGCAGGGCAGGAGACTCCCTGGAATCCCTCCGAAACAGTTGTTCGCAGACCAGGCGAAGACCGACGAACTGGTCAACCGGTGAGGTGAAGCACTGATGAGCACCACCCGGCCGCAACCGGCGGGCGACCGCGGCCCGGAGCCGGAGGGCACCGCCGCGACCGCAGCCGCACCGGTCGGTCAGGTGCGCGAGATGCGCCAGGTACGACGGCTGCGGCTCATGGGGGCGAGCGGTGCGGTCCCCCGTGCTCGTGACTTCACCCGTCAGGCGCTTCACGACTGGGGTTGGCTGCCCGCGGCCGGCCCCGAGCAGCGCGCCGCCGCCGAAGACGCCCTGCTCGTGGTCTCCGAGCTGGTGACGAACGCCTGCCTGCACGCCGACGGGCCCGAGGAGGTGCGCATAGGCTGCGGTCCCAAACTGCTGAGGATCGAGGTGGCCGACCGCGGCGCCGGCCTCCCCTCGCCCCGTACCCCGCACCGCCCCGGGCGGCCCGGCGGGCACGGCATGTTCATCGTCCAGCGGCTCTGCCTGGACTGGGGCGTGGTGCGCCATCCGGACGGTACGGCCGGGAAGACGGTCTGGGCCGAACTGGCAGGGCCGGACGCGGACTGAGCGTCCGGCCGTCCCCCCCCGCCGGCCCTCGCCGGAAGTACGATCCCCACCGCCGGGTCCCGCTCGGGGCTCGGCGCACTCGTGCCCGGGCACGCCCGGCGCAGTGCGGACCGCGAACGACCAGGGGTGGGCACACGGACGGGACGGCGGCTGCCGTACGGAGACGGACCGGCCTGCCGGCCGCGGCGCTCGCGCTGGTGCCGGCGGTGACGGCCTGCGGCGGTGGCGGCGGTGGAGGCGGCTCCCGGGAAGCCGGCGGAGCAGGACCCTCCCCGTCCTCCGCGGCGGAGGAGGCGGACGGGTCCGCCGCGCGGAAGGCCGGACGCGAACGGCTGGAGGCCGCAGCCTTCGAGGCGGGCGGCACGGCGGCCTCCTACCAGGTCTCCCCCGACGACCCGGGCCCGGTGCCGGACGACCTGATGCCGGCCCAGTGGAAGGCGTTCGAGAAGGCCGGGGCCTGACCCCGCCCCGGGCCCCGGGCCGCTCCGCGCGCAAAGCCGGCGAGCCGGGTCCCGGTCCCGCGCAGGACCGGGACCCGGCTCGCTCCGTACGGTGCGCCGGGCTCCGGGAGCGTTACCTCACGCCGCCCATCAGGGCCCGGATCCGTTTCCCCGCCGTCATGAAGGCGAAGCCCGCGGCCACGGCGACCAGACCCCACATGGTGTAGTACGCCGCGTCGCCCATCGGCTCGTTGAGCTGAGTCGCCCAGCCGTTGAGGGCGTTGCCGGTGGCGGTGGCGAGGAACCACAGGCCCATGATCTGGCCGACGAACTGCTTCGGGGCCAGCTTCGTCGACAGCGACAGGCCCACCGGGGACAGGCACAGCTCGCCGAGGGTCTGCAGCAGGTAGACGCTCAGCAGCCAGAAGACGGTGACCTTGCCGGTCTCGCTGTTCGCCGCGGCGGCGCCCGCCAGGCCCATCAGGCCGAAGGAACCGCCGACGAGGAGCATCGCCAGGGCGAACTTCATCGGGGCGCTGGGCTCGCTGCCGCGCTTGGCCAGCCACACCCACAGGGTCGCGAAGGCCGGCGCCAGGACGATGATCATGACCGGGTTGACCGACTGGAACCAGGAGGCCGGGAACTCCCAGCCGCCGATCATGCGGTCGGTGTCGTTGTTCGCGAAGATCGTCAGCAGCGAACCGGACTGGTCGTAGATCATCCAGAACAGCACGGCGGTGACGAAGAACCACACGAACGCCTTGACGCGCGGGCGGTCCTGCTCGGTCAGCTCCGGGTTCCGGTACATCGAGGCGAAGTACAGGATGGGTACGACGACGCCGAGGACGGCCAGGAAGTTGACGATGTGCTCGATGTCGTACGTGCCCAGCGCCAGGTCCACCAGCAGCGCCGCCGCGGCCAGGCCGGTCCACAGCGCGACCTTGCGCAGCACCGAGCGCTTCTCCTCCGGCGTGGCCGGGGTGCCGGGGTGGCGGCCCACGTCGCCGAGGTGGCGGCCGCCCAGGACGTACTGGACCACGGCCAGCGTCATGCCGACGCCGGCGACGGCGAAGCCCAGGTGCCAGTCGACGTTCTCGCCGAGGTAGCCGACCACCAGCGGCGCGAACATGGCGCCGATGTTGATCGACATGTAGAAGATCGTGAAGCCGGCGTCGCGGCGGGCGCTGGACTGGCCCTCGTAGAGGCCGCCGACCATCGCGGAGATGTTCGGCTTGAGCAGGCCGGTGCCGACCGCGATCAGGCCGAGTCCGACGAAGAACGCCACATCGGACGGGATCGCCAGCGTGTAGTGGCCCAGCGCGATGACGATGCCGCCGACCAGGACCGCCTTGCGTGCGCCCCACAGGCGGTCGGCGACCCAGCCGCCGGGCATGGCGGCCATGTAGACGACGGCGTTGTAGACGCCGTAGATCGCCGCGGCGAGGGCCTCACGGCCCGCGAGGGGGCCTTCGAGTACGCCCGCGATCAGGTAGAGGACGAGGATGGCGCGCATTCCGTACCAGGAGAAGCGCTCCCACATCTCCGTCATGAAGAGTGTGGCCAGACCGCGGGGGTGGCCGAAGAAGGTCTTGCCGGTGGTGCCGGCGGAGTCCTTCGTCAGGCTGGACGCCATGGTGGTGGTTCCTTGCTCGGTCAGGACGCGCGCGATGTGGTGCGCACGCGCCCGGGCGGGTGGTCGGCCCCGGCTTCGCGCCCCCGTGCGCGCGTGCCCGTTCCCGGCCGACGGTTCCTGCGGCGCCGCCGCGCGTCCGGACCCTGCGGGTCACGGACGGACCGGCTTCCGGGACGGCCCCTGCGTACGGATGTGTACGGGAGCTCCTCGACGGCGGGCCCCGGCGCCTGACCGCGCCGGAGGCAGCCGGTCCCGGACGGCGCCTCGGTCAGGGTACGCCACCGTCCACCGCGCACCCGGCGACCGGCGGGCGCCGAGAGGCGCATGTCACACGCCCTCCCGGGAACCGGACGGGCGCCGCCCGGTTCCCCGCGGGCCTGCGGGAGCCGCCGCCGCGAGGTCTACCATCGGGCCATGACCCGAGTACTGCTCGCCGAGGATGACGCCTCCATCTCGGAGCCGCTGGCCCGAGCCCTGCGCCGCGAAGGGTACGAGGTCGAGGTGCGCGAGGACGGACCCGGCGCGCTCGACGCAGGCCAGCACGGCGACATCGACCTGGTCGTGCTCGACCTCGGTCTGCCCGGCATGGACGGACTGGAGGTCTGCCGCCGGCTGCGCAACGAGGGGCACACCTTCCCCGTCCTGGTGCTGACCGCGCGCGCCGACGAGGTGGACACCGTCGTCGGCCTGGACGCGGGCGCCGACGACTACGTCACCAAGCCGTTCCGGCTGGCCGAGCTGCTCGCCCGGGTGCGGGCCCTGCTGCGGCGGGGCGCCGTCGAGCCCGCGCAGCCCGCCGCCACCCACGGTGTGCGCATCGACGTCGAGTCGCACCGGGCGTGGATGGGGGACGAGGAGCTCCAGCTCACGGCGAAGGAGTTCGACCTGCTGCGGGTGCTGGTGCGCGACGCAGGCCGCGTCGTCACCCGCGACCAGCTGATGCGGGAGGTCTGGGACACCACCTGGTGGTCGTCGACGAAGACCCTCGACATGCACATCTCCTGGCTGCGCAAGAAGCTCGGCGACGACGCGGCCAACCCCCGCTACATCGCCACGGTGCGCGGCGTCGGCTTCCGCTTCGAGAAGGACTGACGGCCGACGGGCCCCGCACCGGCCCGCCGGAGAGCACCGCGGGCCCCCGAAGACCGCGGAAGGCACCAGAGAACCCCCGAAGACCGCAAGACCGCCGAAGACCACCGCAAGACCCCGAAGGGCCGGCGCCGCCATGCGCAGACGTCTGATCAACTCCACGCTGGCCGTGGTCCTCGTCGTGATCGCGGTCTTCGGGGTCTCCCTGGTGATCGTCGAGACCCGCACCATCGAGGAGAGCGCCCACGAGAGCGTCCGTTCCGACGCCGCACGGCTGGCCTCGGTCGTCGAGAGCCGCCTGGTCGCCGAGGAGAGCGTGACCGCCGCCTCCATGCGCTCCCAGGTCCCCCAGGACCGCCACGTCCGCATCGAGCTGCCCGGGCAGCCCCCCATCGAGCTGGGCGAGCGCCCCGGCGAGGGGGCCATCGAGGGCAGGGCCGCCGAGCCGGGCGGCGTCACCGTCACCGTCAGGCAGGACGACGACCGGGTCCGTGAGGAGGTGGGCCGGACCCTGCTGATCATCCTGGCGGTGGCGCTGCTGGCGGTGATAGCGGCGGTGCTGCTGGCCGTACAGCAGGCCCGCCGCGTCGCGGCCCCCCTCACCGACCTCGCCGAGACCGCCGAGCGCCTCGGCTCCGGCGATCCCCGCCCGCGCCACCGGCGCTACGGCGTGCCCGAGCTGGACCGGGTGGCGGACGTGCTGGACGCCAGCGCCGAGCGGATCGCCAGGATGCTCACCGCCGAGCGGCGGCTGGCCGCGGACGCCTCCCACCAGCTCCGCACCCCCCTGACCGCGCTGTCCATGCGGCTGGAGGAGATCGTCGCGGCGGCCGACGCCATCGAGGCCGCCGCCACCGGCACCGCCGGCGCCAGCGGCGACGCAGGCACCGGAAGCACCACCGGTACCACCGGGACAGCCGCCACCGACAGGGCGGCCGCCTCCACCATCCGGGAGGAGGCGCTGGTCGGACTCGCACAGGTGGAGCGGCTGACCGACGTGGTGCAGCGGCTGCTGACGAACTCGCGCGACCCCCGCTCGGGCTCCGCCGTGGGCTTCGACCTGGACGAGGTGGTCAAGCAGCAGATCGAGGAGTGGCGCCCGGCGTACCGCAAGGCGGGCCGGGCCATCGTCCGCTCCGGCCGCCAGGGACTGCGGGCGGTGGGCACGCCGGGGGCGGTGGCCCAGGTGCTGGCCACGCTCATTGAGAACGCGCTGATGCACGGTGGCGGCGCGGTCGCGCTGCGTACCCGGATCGCCGGGAACCAGGTGGTGGTCGAGGTGACGGACGAGGGGCCCGGCGTCGATCCGGAGCTGGGGGCGCGGGTGTTCGAGCGCACTGTCAGCGGGCACAACTCCACGGGCCTGGGGCTGGCCGTCGCCCGCGACCTGGCGGAGGCCGACGGGGGACGCCTGGAGCTACTTCAGCAGCGCCCGCCGGTCTTCGCTCTCTTCCTCAGCCGCGAGGCCGACGATCCGCCGGCGGGGAATTGAAGCGGCCCGCGCGCCGGACTCCCCGCGCGCCCGCGAGGCCCCGCGGAAGACCCAGGTGCGGTACGCCCAGAAGCGGAAGACCGTGGCGATGCCGAGGCCGACGAAGTTCTTGGCGACGTTGTCGGCCAGCGGCGAGGTGAGGCCCAGGCCGTAGTGCGAGATGGCCAGCGCACCGTTCTCGATCACCAGGCCGATGCCGCTGAACAGCATGAACAGACCGGCCTCGCGGTGCATCCGGCGCTTGTCGGCGTGCCGGTAGGTCCAGTAGCGGTTGCCCAGGTAGTTGGTCCCGATGGCGACCGCGGTCGCCATCACTCCCGAGCGCACCGGCGCCAGGCCCAGGCCGTGGATGCAGAGGTTGAAGACGGCCACGTTGACGAGGAAGCCGAGGGCCCCCACCGTGCCGAACTTGGCCAGCTCGCGCCGTAGCCGCAGCAGCCTGGAGCGCAGTGCGCGCCGTTCACCCATAGTGACCCACTCGCCCCGTTCTCTCGGCTCTCGCGCGGCCCTGCGGGGCCCGCCGTCGCGTCCTGGTCCGCCATGCTAGTCACGGCCCCGTACCGCGCCGGGTACCCGCCGTCCGGCCGATAGGCTACGGACGTGACATTTCCTGTGATCGGCATGGTCGGCGGCGGGCAGCTCGCGCGGATGACGCATGAGGCGGGCATCCCCCTCGGCATCAGGTTCAGGCTGCTCAGCGACACCCCCCAGGACTCCGCGGCCCAGGTGGTCCGCGACGTCGTCGTCGGCGACTACCGCGATCTGGACACCCTGCGCGACTTCGCCCGCGGCTGCGACGTGATCACGTTCGACCACGAGCACGTGCCCACCGAGCACCTGCGCGTCCTGGAGGCGGAGGGCATCCCGGTGCGGCCCGGGCCCGACGCGCTGGTGCACGCGCAGGACAAGGGCGTGATGCGGGCGCGGCTGAGCGGGATCGGCATCCCCTGTCCCCGGCACCGGATCGTGGCGGACCCGGCCGACGTCACGCGGTTCGCGCGGGAAGGAGCCGCGCGGGAGGGAGCCGCGCGGGAAGGAGCCGCGGGGGAGGGGACGGCGCGGGAAGAGGGCTGGCCGGTCGTCCTCAAGACCGTCCGCGGCGGCTACGACGGCAAGGGCGTGTGGGTGGTGTCCTCCGAGGCCGAGGCCGCCGAGCCGTTCCGGGCGGGCGTGCCGGTGCTGGCCGAGGAGAAGGTGGACTACGTCCGCGAGCTGGCGGCCAACGTGGTGCGCTCCCCGCACGGCCAGGCCGTGGCCTACCCGGTGGTGGAGTCGATCCAGGTGGGCGGCGTGTGCGACACGGTGATCGCCCCGGCTCCCGGCCTGTCGCCGGAGCTGTCGGCCCACGCCCAGGAGACGGCGCTGACGATCGCGAAGGAGCTGGGTGTGATCGGGCACCTGGCGGTGGAGCTGTTCGAGACCCGCGACGGCCGCGTCCTGGTCAACGAGCTGGCCATGCGTCCGCACAACAGCGGCCACTGGACCCAGGACGGCGCGGTCACCTCCCAGTTCGCCAACCACCTGCGGGCCGTGCTCGACCTGCCGCTGGGCGACCCGCGCCCCCGTGCGCCCTGGACGGTGATGGCCAACGTGCTCGGCGGCGACTACCCCGACATGTACCAGGGCTATCTGCACTGCATGGCCCGCGATCCGCGGCTGAAGATCCACATGTACGGCAAGGACGTGAAGCCCGGCCGCAAGGTCGGCCACGTCAACACCTACGGCGACGACCTGGCGGACGTACGCGAGCGCGCCGCCCACGCCGCCGCCTATCTGCGAGGGACCATCACCGAATGAGCAACGCCCCCAGCCCCGCATCCGCCCCCGCCGTGGGGATCGTCATGGGATCCGACTCGGACTGGCCGGTCATGGAGGCCGCGGCCGAGGCCCTGGACGAGTTCGAGGTCCCCTACGAGGTCGACGTCGTCTCCGCCCACCGCATGCCGCACGAGATGATCGCCTACGGCGACGAGGCGGCCGGACGCGGGCTGAAGGCGGTCATCGCCGGCGCCGGGGGAGCGGCCCACCTGCCGGGCATGCTCGCCTCCGTCACCCCGCTGCCGGTGATCGGCGTCCCCGTGCCGCTGCGGCACCTGGACGGCATGGACTCCCTGCTGTCCATCGTCCAGATGCCCGCCGGGGTCCCGGTCGCCACGGTCTCGGTCGGCGGCGCGCGCAACGCCGGCCTGCTGGCGGTCCGCATCCTGGCGGCCCACGACGAGGAGCTGCGCGAGCGCATGGAGCGGTTCCAGGCGGAGCTGAAGGACCAGGCGAGGGAGAAGGGCCGACGGCTGCGGAGCAAGGTCGCCGCGGGCGGCGCCGGCTTCGGCTTCGGGGGCAGGTGAGATGGGTCACTCCGCCGAGCTGCTGGCACGGGCCAGGGCGCTGCTGGAGGCCCATCCCGTCGCCGACGGCCACAACGACCTGCCGTGGGCGCTGCGCGAGCAGGTCGCGTACGACCTGGACCGGCGCGACATCGCCGGGGACCAGTCGGCCCATCTGCACACCGACATCCCGCGGTTGCGCGCGGGCGGGGTGGGGGCGCAGTTCTGGTCGGTCTACGTGCGCACCGACCTGACCGGTGACGCCGCGGTCAGCGCCTGCCTGGAGCAGATCGACGTGGTGCGGCGGCTGGCCGACCGCCACCCGGCCGACCTCAGGCCCGCCTTCACCGCCGACGACATGGAGGCGGCCCGCGCCGAGGGCCGCATCGCCTCCCTGATGGGCGCCGAGGGCGGCCACTCCATCAACAACTCCCTGGCCACGCTGCGCGCCCTGTACCGGCTGGGTGTGCGCTACATGACACTCACCCACAACGACACCATCGACTGGGCCGACTCGGCCACCGACACCCCGCGCCACGACGGCCTGACCCGCTTCGGCGAGGAGGTCGTGCGGGAGATGAACCGGCTGGGGATGCTGGTGGACCTCTCCCATGTGGCGCCCGCCACCATGCGCGACGCCCTGCGCGTGACGACGGCGCCGGTGGTCTTCTCGCACTCCTCGGCCCGCGCGGTGTGCGACCACCCGCGCAACATCCCCGACGACGTGCTGGAGCGGCTTCCGGTCAACGGCGGTGTGGCGATGGCCACATTCGTGCCGAAGTTCGTGCTGCCCGCCGCCGTCGCCTGGACCGAGGCCGCCGACGAGAACATGCGCGCCCACGGCCTTCACCCCCTGGACGGCAGCGAGAGGGGCCTGGCGGTCCAGCGCGCGTACGAGGAGGCCAACCCGCGCCCGGTCGCCACGGCGGCGACGGTCGCCGACCACCTGGACCACATGCGCGAGGTCGCGGGCATCGACCACATCGGCATCGGCGGCGACTTCGACGGCACGGCCTTCACCCCGTCCGATCTGAGCGATGTGTCCGGATACCCGCACCTGGTGGCCGAGTTGCTGGACCGCCGCTGGTCCGAGGCCGATCTGGCCAAGCTCACCTGGAAGAACGCGGTGCGCGTGCTGCGCGACGCGGAGGCGGTCGCCCGCCACGAGCGGACCAGGCGCGGCCCGTCGATCGCCACCATCGGACAGCTCGACGGATAGCTCCTTGACCTCCTCGTGACCCAACTCACGAGCCGGCCCTCCCCGGTACGTCGCTCTGCGTGCCGGAGGAGGGCCTTCTGCGTCATCGCTCCTGGCAGTGGGGAGAAGTGACAGCTCGTCAGAGCCGGGGTCCGCCACTCTTCGGGAAGTGAACGCAGCAGACGGTGACGATCTGACGATCATCAAAGCCTTCGAAACGGGCGTCCTGTGACCCATCGGCTTGTATCGGCGGAAACGATGTGTCTACCGTTCTGGCCGTGCCGTACGAATGTGCGGCGGCCCGCTGTCGAACGCCGAATCCTGTCAACGGCGGCGGGCTGGACCATCCACACCACCCGATGACAGGAGCGGGGGACCCAAGGTAAGTCGCCGTCCCGGGCCCATACGGGACGGCTTGGGGTGAAGCCATGCCGCGCCACGCGCCGCGGCACACATGGCCGGGCAACTCCAGCCCGAACCCGACAGCTCACCTCGCAGGCGTAGGAGAAGGAGCACACCTATGTCCGCACGCGGACGTCACCGTCGTATGCGCAACAGCCGTCTCACCCGCCTGTCGCTCGCCATCTCCGTGGGCGGCGCCGGCATGGCCCTTCCCCTGATCGCCGCCGGCGGAGCCAACGCGGCCTCCGTCGAGACCTGGGACAAGGTCGCCCAGTGCGAGAGCACGGGCAACTGGAGCATCAACACCGGCAACGGTTTCTACGGCGGCCTGCAGTTCACGCAGAGCACCTGGGCCGCCTTCGGCGGTACCCAGTACGCGCCGCGCGCCGACCTCGCCACCAAGGACCAGCAGATCGCCGTCGCCGAGAAGGTGCTGGCGGGGCAGGGCCCGGGCGCCTGGCCCGTGTGCTCGGTCAAGGCCGGCCTGACCAAGGGCGGTCCCGCCCCGGCCGTCTCCCCCGACGGCCGGAGCAACCCCACCGAGCAGAAGGAGCAGGCCCCGGCCGCTCCGAAGGCCGAGGCCAAGCCCGAGGTCAAGGCCGAGGCCAAGCCCGAGGTCAAGGCCGAGGCCAAGCCCGAGGCCGAGCCGAAGCAGCAGAAGAGCCAGGCCGCGCCGCAGCGCGCGGACCGCGGCGAGCGCGCCCACAGCCACGACCACGGCGCCGGCGAGGGCGCCTCCTACGAGGTCGTCGGCGGCGACACCCTCTTCAAGATCGCCGCGGCCCAGGGCGTCCAGGGCGGCTGGGAGCGCATCTACGAGGACAACCGCCAGGTCATCGGCGACAACCCGAACCTGATCTTCCCGGGCCAGGAGCTCACCCTGGGCGGCGCCGCCACCCAGCAGAAGGCCGCGGCCAAGCCCGAGGCCAAGCCGGCCCCGAAGGCCGAGAAGACCGAGAAGGCGGCGCCCAAGGTCGAGAAGACCGAGAAGGCCGAGGCCGTGCAGCAGTCGGCCGAGCGTGCCGACCGCAGCGACCGCGGTGCGGTCACCGGCTACACCGCCCCGGTGAACGCCGCTCCGTCCGGCTCCTACAAGGCCTCCGGTGCCCGTTGGTCCAACGGCCACACCGGTGAGGACTTCGCCGCCGCCTCCGGCACCCCGGTGAAGGCCGTCACCAGCGGCACCGTGGTCTCCGCCGGCTGGGGCGGGGCCTACGGCAACCAGGTCGTCATCCGTCACAACGACGGCCGGTACAGCCAGTACGGCCACCTGTCCTCGCTGTCGGTCAGCGCCGGCCAGACGGTCAACACCGGCCAGCAGATCGGCGCCGTCGGCTCCACCGGCAACAGCACCGGTCCGCACCTGCACTTCGAGATCCGTACCGCCCCCGGTTACGGCTCGGACATCGACCCGCTGGCCTACCTGCGGGCCAACGGCGTCAGCATCTGAGGGTCCTGACCCTCACCGGCCCGGTCGCCCGAGTCCGGAGCCGGCCGAGAGGCGGGCGGGGCAGGGGTGTGCGAACACCCCCGCCCCGCCCGCCTCTTCTCCGTTCCCTCACCCCGGCGCCCTGCCCCATCGCGCACTGACGGGCGGCCGGCTCACTCCACGCAGAGGCAGAAGGGGTGCCCGGCCGGGTCCCGGTAGACGCGGAAGTCGCGCTCGCCCCCGTCTCCCTGGAGGAGTTCGGCCCCCAGTTCCAGCGCCTCCCGCTCGGCCGCGTCCAACTCCCCGCGGGGCACGTAGAAGTCGAGGTGGAACTGCTGCGAACGCTCGGCGCTCGGCCACTGCGGCGGCACGTATCCGCGCGCCTCCTGGAAGGCGAACGTCCGGCCCTTCAGGGCGCCCGAGTCGAACGTCACCTCCACCCACCTGCCCTCGCCCTCGACCTTCCCGCCCAGCATCCGTGCGTAGAAGTCGGCGAGCTTCCCCGGTTCAGGGCAGTCCAGTACGACGACGTCCCGCAGCGTGGTGATGGCCATGGTGCTCTTCCCTCCTGTGCCGTGGATCACTTCTCCGTCACTCGCTCTGTTACCTGTTGGCGGCTTCAAGCGGTAACGAGTTACCCCATGATGGCGTTCTGTCGGTAACGGGGCAAGGCCGGTAACGTGGCAGGTGTGGAACGACCCGAGGAGCGGGATCCCACGCCGCCGGGACTCCGCCTGGTGAGGGATCTGATCAACACCCTGGACGTGGAGACGGACGCCGACGCCCTCGCCACCGCGGACGGCCTCGCAGCACTCGTGCACGAACACGGGTTGACCGGACCGCCGCCGACCAAACGGGACCTTCCGGACGTCATCCGGCTGCGCGAGGGCCTGCGCGCCGCATGCCTGGCCCACACCGGCGCGCGCATGCCGAAGGAGACGGCGGACCGGCTGGCCGCACTGCTGGAGGACGCGCCCCTGGTCCTCACCCTGGACGAGGAGGGCGCGGCGGCGCTCCGCCCCGCCGGGGCGCGCACCGCGGCGGCGGCGCTCACCGCGGCCGTGGCCGCCGCCGTCTCCGCCGCGGCGGCCGACGGCACCTGGTCCCGCCTGAAGGTGTGCGAGGCGCACGACTGCCGCTGGGCGTACTACGACAGGAGCCCGGCGGGCCGCAGGCGCTGGTGCACCATGGCCGTCTGCGGCAGCCGGGCGAAGATGCGGACGTACCGCGCACGGCGGTCGTCCGGGGACTGAGCGCTCCCGGCGGGCCCCCGCGGACGGGAAGCACGCAGGCGGGGAGCGGGCCCTACGCCGTCGGCCGGCCCAGCGCGCGGAAGGACCAGCCCGCCTTGCGCCACAGGGCCGGATCGAGGGTGTTGCGGCCGTCCAGGATGCGCTTGTGCGCCACGGTCTGGCCCAGCGCCTCCGGGTCGAGCTCCCTGAACTCGCGCCACTCCGTCAGATGCAGCACCACGTCCGCCCCGCGCACCGCCTCCGGCACGCTGTCCGCGTAGCCCAGGGTGGGGAAGACCCGCCGGGCGTTCTCCATGCCCTTGGGGTCGTAGACCGTCACCTGCCCGCCCTGCAGGTGGATCTGGCCCGCGACGTTCAGCGCCGGCGAGTCCCTTACGTCGTCGGAGTCCGGCTTGAAGGTCGCCCCCAGCACCGCCACGCGCTGCCCCAGGAACGTGCCGCCGACCGTCTCGCGGGCCAGCTCCACCATGTGGGAGCGGCGGCGCATGTTGATCGAGTCCACCTCGCGCAGGAACGTCAGCGCCTGGTCGGCGCCCAGCTCGCCCGCCCGCGCCATGAACGCGCGGATGTCCTTGGGCAGGCAGCCGCCGCCGAAACCGATCCCGGCGCGCAGGAACTTCCGCCCGATCCGGTCGTCGTACCCGATGGCCTCCGCCAGCTTCACCACGTCGCCGCCGGCCGCCTCGCAGACCTCGGCCATGGCGTTGATGAACGAGATCTTGGTGGCCAGGAAGGAGTTCGCGGCGGTCTTCACCAGCTCCGCCGTCGGGAAGTCGGCGACGACGAACGGCGAGCCCTCGGCCACCGGCTTCGCGTACACCTCGCGCAGCAGCTCCTCCGCGCGCGCCGAGCGCACCCCCACCACGATGCGGTCCGGGCGCAGGGTGTCCTCCACGGCGAAGCCCTCGCGCAGGAACTCCGGGTTCCAGGCCAGCTCCGCCGCGTCGCCCGCCGGGGCCAGCTCCGCCAGCCGCCTCGCCAGCCGGTCCGCGCTGCCCACCGGCACCGTGGACTTGCCCACCACCAGCGCCGGCCGCGACAGGTGCGGGGCCAGGGAGTCCAGCGCGCTGTCCACGTAGGACATGTCGCACGCGTACTCGCCCTGCTTCTGGGGGGTGTTCACGCAGATGAAGTGGACGTCCCCGAACGCGCCCACCTCCTCCCAGGAGGTGGTGAAGCGCAGCCGCCCGGTCGAGCCCGCCACTCCGGCGACATGGCGGCGCAGCAGTTCCTCCAGGCCCGGCTCGTAGAACGGCACCCGCCCCGCGGACAGCGTCTCGACCTTCTCCGGCACCACGTCCAGGCCCAGCACCTCGAAGCCCAGCTCGGCCATGGCGGCGGCGTGCGTCGCGCCGAGGTAGCCGGTGCCGATCACGGTGATTCTGAGGGCCATGGACTGCTCCTGGGACGCGGGCGAGGTGCTGCCCGTGAGCATATCCGGCCGCTGCCGGGGCGGGCGGGGGCCGAGGGGGGAGCCCGAGGGGCCGGTGTCGGCAAACTCATGTATCCGTGGAGACGGCGGACCACTAGAATTGTGTTACTTAACGGTAGTTAGCAGCAGCGCACCCAGGGAGTGAGACACCGTGGCGGGATCGACCGACTTCGACCTCTACCGTCCGTCGGAGGAGCACGAGATGCTCCGCGAATCGGTGCGCTCGCTCGCCGAGGCGAAGATCGCGCCCTTCGCCGCCGAGGTGGACGAGCAGGGCCGCTTCCCGCAGGAGGCCCTGGACGCGCTGGTCGCCAACGACCTGCACGCCATCCACGTGCCCGAGTCCTACGGCGGCGCGGGCGCCGACGCGCTCGCCACCGTCATCGTGATCGAGGAGGTCGCCCGCGTCTGCGCCTCGTCCTCCCTGATCCCGGCCGTCAACAAGCTCGGCTCCCTCCCGGTGGTCCTGTCCGGCTCCGAGGAGCTGAAGAGCAGGTACCTCGCGCCCCTGGCCAAGGGCGACGCGATGTTCTCCTACTGCCTCTCCGAGCCGGACGCCGGCTCGGACGCCGCGGGCATGAAGACCCGCGCCGTGCGCGACGGCGACTCCTGGGTCCTCAACGGCGTCAAGCGCTGGATCACCAACGCCGGCGTCAGCGAGTACTACACCGTGATGGCCGTCACCGACCCCGAGAAGCGATCCAAGGGCATCTCGGCCTTCGTGGTGGAGAAGGGCGACGAGGGCGTCTCCTTCGGCGCTCCGGAGAAGAAGCTCGGCATCAAGGGCTCCCCGACCCGCGAGGTCTACTTCGACAACGTCCGCATCCCCGCCGACCGCATGATCGGCGAGGAGGGCACCGGCTTCGCCACCGCGATGAAGACCCTGGACCACACCCGCATCACCATCGCGGCCCAGGCCCTCGGCATCGCCCAGGGCGCGCTGGACTACGCCAAGGGCTACGTCGCCGAGCGCAAGCAGTTCGGCAAGCCGATCGGCGACTTCCAGGGCGTGCAGTTCATGCTCGCCGACATGGCGATGAAGCTGGAGGCCGCCCGCCAGCTCACCTACGCCGCCGCCGCCCGCTCCGAGCGCGTCACCCTCGGCGCCGACGGCAAGGCGGAGGGCCTGACCTTCTACGGCGCCGCCGCCAAGTGCTACGCCTCCGACGCCGCCATGGAGATCACCACGGACGCCGTCCAGCTCCTCGGCGGCTACGGCTACACCCGCGACTACCCGGTCGAGCGCATGATGCGCGATGCCAAGATCACCCAGATCTACGAGGGCACCAACCAGGTCCAGCGCATCGTGATGGCCCGCAACCTGCCGTAGGACGCCGTTCCCACCGCACGGAACCGCACGGCACCGCACGGAACCGCACGGCACCGCACGGAACCGCACCGCAGCACGGCGGCGGCTCAGGGGCACCCCTTCGGGGGTGCCCCTGTCGTTTCCCCCCCACCGCTCCCGCCCCTTCCGGACCCGGGAACGCGTGTGGGCCCCGGACCGGGCGGTCCGGGGCCCACACGTTCACATGGCCATGGTGGCGGTGTTCCCCGCGCGGGCGGGTTTCAGTCGGCCCTGACCGTGACCTTCTCGCCGTTCTTCAGCTGCCCGACGAGCTGCTTGACCCTGGTCATGTCCCACTTGAGCGAGCCCTGCGGTGCGGAGCCCGCTATCGGCATGTTCATCGAGGCGCCCTCGCCGCCCGAGACGCCCTTCATGGCCCAGAACATCGAGGCGAGGTCGAACAGGCCCATGTCCTCGTCCACGATCAGGGTGTCCAGACCCGCGCCCAGCGTCGGGTAGAGCCTGAAGGGGTTGATGATCGTGGAGGGGGTAGCGGCCTGGTTCGCCAGGGCGGAGAGGAACTTCTGCTGGTTCTTGGTGCGTTCCAGGTCGCTGCCGGCCTCGTAGCGGTTGCGGACGAAGGCCAGGGCCTGGGCGCCGTCGAGGGTCTGTCGGCCCTTCTTGAAGTCGGCGCCGGAGTTCTTGTCCTTGATGTCGCGGGGGATGTCCATCTCCACGCCGCCCAGGGCGTCCACGATGGAGGCGAAGCCGCCGAAGCCGATCTCCGCGTAGTGGTCTATGTGCAGGCCGGTGTTGTACTCGACGGTGCGGACCAGCAGGGTGGCGCCGTCCATGGAGTAGGCGGCGTTGAGCTTGCGCGCGCCGGGGGAGGGGAAGGTCTTGCCGCTCTCGGAGCCCTTGAACTCCGGGATGGTGACCCAGGAGTCGCGGGGCAGGGAGATCATCGTGTTCCCCTCGGGGCCCACATGCAGGATGATCATTGAGTCGGTGCGCTTGCCCTCCGCCGAACCGGTGCGGAGTTTCTTCCTGTCCTCGTCCGACAGGCCTTCGCGGCTGTCGGAGCCGACTATGAGGTACGTGGTGCCCTCGCCCTTCTCGGGCCGGTCCATGACCGCACTCAGGTCGACCTCCCGGCGCAGCTTGGAGTCGGCCCAGAAGTACGTGCCGACCGACCACACCAGCAGCACGACGAGCAGTGTGACGAGCCCCGTCTTGAACCGGCGGCCCCAGTCCGGCGCCGGTCTCGCACCGCCGTAGCCGGGTGCGGCGGGCTCGCCCGGGCTTCCGCCCGCGTAACCCGAACCGGCGTAGACCTGGCCCGTGTTGTAGCCGGAGTCGTAGCTCGCGTGGCCTCCGTAACCGTAGCCGCCGCCGGGGTCGTTGCCGGGTCCGGTCGTCGGTACGGCGCGGTTGGGAACCGGGCGCGGGCCGACGCCGCCGCTGTTGGGCCAGTCAGTCATGGGAGGCAGTGTGCCCTCTCGGACCGTGTGCGCCATAGACAGGGGGGCGGAACAGGAGCGCGGCTGTTGCAGAGCTGATGCATTGCGGGGGCGGGCGGGTCCGGCGGGGAGCGCACGGGATCACACCGGGCCACCCGGTTCCGCCCGGGACGGGCGGCTTAGGGTGGAAGCATGACCACTCAGGCCCAGGCCACCCAGCACGAACTGCCGGGCAAGCCCACAGCGGCGTCCCGCACCACCCTGTCCCACATCATGACGGGGAACGACACCAACCTCCTCGGCACCGTCCACGGCGGTGTGATCATGAAACTGGTCGACGACGCGGCGGGCGCGGTCGCCGGCCGGCACTCGGGAGGTCCGGCGGTCACGGCGTCGATGGACGAGATGGTCTTCCTGGAGCCGGTCCGGGTGGGCGATCTGGTGCATGTGAAGGCCCAGGTGAACTGGACCGGACGGTCCTCGATGGAGGTCGGCGTGCGGGTGCTGGCCGAGCGCTGGAACGAGTCCACGCCCGCCACCCAGGTCGCCTCCGCCTACCTGGTGTTCACCGCGGTCGACGAGAACGGCCGGCCGAGGCCCGTACCGCCGGTGGTCCCCGAGTCCGAGCGCGACAAGCGGCGCTGGCAGGAGGCGCAGATCCGGCGTACGCACCGGCTCGCCAGGCGCCGCGCCATCAAGGAACTGCGCGACCGGCGGGCGGCCGAGGGCGTGACGGAGGACTGAGGGCCGCCGCCCCGGGGCCGCCGGCGCGTACGAACCGGCCCCGCGGTCACGGGCAGACGACCTCGTCGCCCGTGACCGCCCTTCCGTCGGTGCCCCCGTCCTCCGGGCGCGCGGGCTCCTCCGCGTTCTCCGCCTCCGGCGCCGGGCTCGCGGAGGACTCGGGGGCGTGGCGCACCCGCAGCACCCCGCGGTGGTCGGTGCCCAGCACGACCTCCATCACCCGCCCCTGCCCCCTGACCTCCTCCAGCTCCGCGCCGGGCAGCGCGGCGGCCAGGGCGCGCGCCGAGCGGTCCCATTCGGGATCGTGGCGGATGACCGTCCGCCGTACGTCCTGCCTCTTCGCGCCGCGCGGGGTGCCGGTGGTGTCGAAACCGGTGGCGCGCAGTTCGCGGTCCACCCGCGCCCCGAGGGCGGCGACCGGTGTGCCGTTCTCGACCTGCACCCGGATCTTCCCCGGGGCCACCCGGACCGGAAGAGGGCCGGACGGACGCGGCGCGCTCCGCCGCTCCGCCGCTCCGGGCTCCTCGTCCAGGTTCTTGCCGCCGTGCCCGGCCGCGTGTCCCGTGCCGCGCCCCGTGCCCGCCGCGGTGCCGGACGACAGCGGCCGGTCCTGGCGCAGCGCCGCGAACAGCTTCCCGGCCTTCTCCTCGTCCCAGGTCACGGTCGAGCCGATGCCGGGCACGCTGTGGTCGGGGTCGTCCAGGGGCACCGAGGCGAACTCGGAGGACGCCACCGTGAAGCCGCGCATCGCCCGTCCCAGGGTCAGCAGCTCGCGGGCGCCGAAGTCCCGGTCGGCGCGCACCGATCCCAGGAGCGCCGAGGCGACCCGGTTGAGCCGGGCGGGGTTCGTCAGCACCTCGCTCCCGGTCACCTCGTCGATCACGGAGGCCAGGAAGCGCTGCTGGCGTTTGATGCGGCCGAGGTCGCCCTCGGCGTCGACGTGCCGGGCGCGGACGTACTGCAGGGCGCGGCCGCCGTCGAGCCGGGTGGTGCCGGCCGGCAGGTCGAGGCCGCTGCGGCTGTCGGTCAGCGGCCGGGTGGTGCACACCGGGACGCCGCCCAGGGCGTCGACGGTCCGCATGAAACTGGTGAAGTCGACCTCCAGGTAGTGGTCGACGCGCACCCCCGTCATCTTCTCGACCGTGCGTACGGTCAGGTGCGGGCCGCCCAGCGAGTAGGCGGCGTTGATCTTCCCGATGCGGCCGGCGCGGAGTTCGCCGGTCGCGGGATCGGTGTGCTCGGGGAACTCGGCGTACGAGTCGCGGGGGATGCTCACCACGCTGGCCCGGTCGCGGTCGGCGGACAGGTGCACCAGCATGAGCGTGTCGGTGCAGTTGCACGGGGTCCCGCCCAGGGAGTACCGCCGCCGCTCCTCCTCGGTGACGGTGTCGCGTCCGTCGGTGCCGACGACCAGGAAGTTGAGGCCGTCGCCGTTCTGGGGGCGGTGGCTGAGCCCGTGGAAGGGGTCCACCCGCTTCAGCCGGCCGTCCAGCCCGGAGACCAGCGCGTGGCCGATGCCGCCGGCCATGAGCACCATCACCGAGACGGCGGTGGCCGCCCGGGCGCCCCAGCGGGACAGACCCCGCCGCTTCGGCCGGGGACGGGCGTGGCGACCGCGCTGACGGGACCGTGCGGGCATCGGGGAAGCACCTCCGTGGCGGTGGGGGCCAGGAAGCGGCCAACATAGGCCCATACGATCTACGGACCGCCGGTCCCACGCCGCCCGCCGTCCGCGGCCACCCGGCTGCCGTGCGAGCGGGTCACCCGATCGCGGTACCGTGACCCGGTGAGCTCTCCTGTCGAACCCACCTCCCCGGCCGCGGCGCCGCCCGCGGTCTCCGTGATCATGCCGGTGCTCAACGAGGAGCGGTATCTGCGCAGCTCCGTGCGGCACATCCTGGAGCAGGACTACGCCGGCGAGCTGGAGGTCGTGATCGCGCTCGGTCCCTCCGAGGACCGTACCGACTCCATCGCCGCCGAGCTGGTCCGCGAGGATCCGAGGGTGCGCACCGTGCCCAACCCCACCGGCCGCACCCCCGCCGGTCTCAACGCGGCCATCGCCGCCTCCCGCCACCCGGTCGTGGTGCGGGTGGACGGGCACGGGATGCTCTCGCCGAACTACATCGCCACCGCCGTGCGGCTGCTGGAGGAGACCGGCGCGGCCAACGTCGGCGGCATCATGCACGCCGAGGGCGAGAACGACTGGGAGAAGGCCGTGGCCGCCGCCATGACCTCCAGGATCGGAGTGGGCAACGCGGCCTTCCACACCGGCGGCCAGGCGGGCGAGGCCGAGACGGTCTACCTGGGCGTCTTCCGCCGCGAGGTGCTGGAGCGGCAGGGCGGTTACAACGAGGAGTTCATCCGGGCACAGGACTGGGAGCTGAACTTCCGCATCCGCCAGGACGGCGGGCTGATCTGGTTCTCGCCGGAGCTGCTGGTCTCCTACCGCCCCCGCCCGAACGTCCGCGCGCTGGCCAAGCAGTACCGCAACTACGGCCGCTGGCGGCACGTGGTGGCCCGCTACCACTCGGGCTCGATCAACCTGCGCTACCTGGCGCCGCCGGCGGCCGTGCTCGCCGTCGGAGCGGGCCTGGTGGCGGGCGCGCTGGTCACACCGTGGGCCCTGGCCGTCCCCGGCGGCTACCTGGCGGCCATCACCGTGGGATCGGTCCCGGCGGGCAAGGGGCTGCCGCTCGGGGCGCGGGTGCGCATCCCGCTGGCACTGGCCACCATGCACATGTCCTGGGGCTGGGGCTTTCTGACGAGCCCCCGGAAACTGGCGGAGAAGGTGAAGGCCGCCCGCCGGGAGCCGGTGACGGCCGGCGGCTGACCCGGTTTCCCCGCGGGCCGCGCCCCGGAGCGCCCGGAGCCCCGTTCTCCGAGGGCTCCGGGCGCTCCGGGGCTCCGCCCGGCCCCGGCCGCTTCGCCGGGGCGCCGGATCACCAGGTGTGGGCGGGGTTGACGTTCATGCACTTCTCCTCGTCGCCGTTGAGAGCGTTCGCGCTCTCGGGGGCCCCGCGCTCGTCGTCCTCCTCGGCCTCGGGCTGCCCGGGGTAGGCGTTCCCCTCCCGCCAGTCGGCGCCGATCACCAGGGTGATCCGCTCGACTCCGGCGGACTGGCGCACGGACCGCTCGGGCAGGCCCAGGGCCCTGGCCACGGCCAGGGCGTCACCGTGCAGGTCCTCGCTCGGGTACGACACGGTGGTGTCGGCCTGCGGCGCCTCCTCCGGGTCGGTCCCGGCCTGGACGAAGCCCAGCCGCCGCAACTCCTCGGCGATGACCCCGGCACGGCCGTTGACCGGGCCGAGGGTGACGGTGCGGGTGCCGTTGCGGACATCCACCGGGATCTCGCCGGCCGGAGCGGCGGGGTCGGAGGTCTTCTTCGGCTTCTTCGGCTTGTCGTCCCTGCCGTCGAGGGCGATGTCGTCCCGGATGAGGGAGAAGACCTTCTCGGCGTCGCCGGGCTTGGGCACCACGTAGCTGCCGCCGTCGGAGTACTCCCACGGCATGGTGACCATGGTGATCCGCTCGGTGGGGACCTGCTTGAGCTCGTTGGCCAGGTCGTAGAGGTCCTTGACGCCCTCGATGCCCTCGTCGACGGTGAGCGCGTTGGTCGCGGCCTCGGCGAGCGACCTGAGCTTGCCCGGGTCGGTGAGCTTGGTGCCCGCCTTGAGTTGGCGCACCATCGAGTTCATGTACATGTGCTGGGCCCGGGCCCGGCCGATGTCGCTGCCGTCCCCGAAACCGTGCCGGGTGCGCAGCCACTGCAGGGCCTTCTCGCCGGTGACGGTGGTGGTCCCCTTCTTCATGCGCAGGCCCGAACGCCGGTCGTGGACGTTGGCGTCCACGCAGACCGGGACACCGCCCACCGCGTCGGCCATGTCCACCACGCCCGCGAAGTCGATCATCATGAAGTGGTCGACGGGGATGCCGGTCAGCTCCATCCAGGTGGCGACCGTGCAGCCCGGTCCGCCGTGCTGGAGGCTGGAGTTGATCTTGTCGGTGGTCTGCGGGTGCTGTGAACCGTCCTCGGGGTCGGTGCACTCGGGGATGATCACCTTGGTGTCCCGGGGGATGCTGAGCACCGAGATGCTGTCGCGGTCGGCCGAGAGGTGCAGCAGCATCTGGACGTCGGCGAGCGGCTTGCGCCCCACATCGTCCCGGGAACCGCCGAGTTCGAGGTTCCGCTCGGAGTTACGGCTGTCGGAGCCCAGCAGCAGGATGTTGAGGGGGGTGCGGCCCTCCGCGTTCTGCCGGTGCTTCAACTGGCTGTCGCCGAGGGTGAGGGGCTTCTTGGTGAGGTTGCCGTTGAGGTGCTCGTAGTAGAGGTAACCGGCGCCCGCCGTGCCAAGCACCAGTGCGGAGAGGGAGAGCGCCGTCCAGCGAAGCACCCGCCCGCCGCGGCCCGTCCGCTGCTTCGGGCCGCCGGCGCGGCGGCCTCCGCCGGACGCGGGTGCCGCGTCCCCGGGGTGGCCGGCCTCGCCCTCCCCGCTCCTCCCGGACCGCACGGACTCCACGGCCCCCTCCGGCTCCCCGGAATCGCCCGGCTCGTCGTACATGCTGTCGTTCCAGCCGAAGTCCTCCGGCCTGGGGGCGCGTTCGTGTGCGCCCCTCCCCCCTGTGGTGCGCTGCCCCAACGGGCCCTCTCCCTACGACTCGGCCCGTGCGCGGAAGCGGCGCGCGGGAATCACTTGGCGCATATCTTCTTGTCGGCTTCCACGTTCCCGAGGTCCTCCGGAGCCTTCGCCGGGGCGGCGATGGGGATGCCGGCGCCCTTGAAGTCGGCGCCCAGCGTCAGGGTCATCGGTGCGAGCGGTTCGGCGTCCTCGGTGCCCTGCTTCAGGGCGGAGGCGGGCAGGCCCATGAGATCCGCGAGCTTGCGGGCCTGGTCGGCCTGGTTGGGCCCGTACTCCAGTGTCGTCCTGTCGAGCTGCTCGGGCGCGTTGCCGCCGTTGCTGGACTTCAGCACGTTCTGGGTGTTCTGCAGCCAGGTGAGCGTCGTCTGCGCGGCCCCGGCGATCTCCCCGCCGTTGAGGACCTCCACGCGTACGTCGGAGGCCGCGGCCCGCTCGCCCTTGAGCAGCGCCTCCTGCTCCTTCTTGGCCTTGTCCTTGGCGGCCTTCTCCTTCTTCTTCACCTCGGTGAAGGAGACGTCCTCCCGCAGCATCGCGAAGACCTGCGGGGCCTTGGTGGGGTCGGGCACGACCGTCGCCTTGATCCTCTCCGCGGGATTGTCGATCACCGGGAGCGTCAGGAAGGAGATGTTCTTGGTCTTGATGCTGCTGAGCTCCTTGCCCAGGTCGCTCAGCCTCTTGATGGTGCCTATGCCGGTGTCGACGGTGAGCGCCTTGGTGGCCGCGTCCGCCAGGTCCCACAGTTTGCCCGGGTCGGTGAGGGTGTCGTTCGACTTGAACTGGCGGATCATCGAACTCAGGAACTGCTGCTGGACCTTGATGCGGTCCAGGTCGCCGCTGTTTCCGAAGCTCTTGCGGGTGCGGACGAAGGCCAGGGCCTGCTCGCCCTCGACGACGCTCTCGCCGGCGGGGAGTTTCAGCTTGGAGTCGGGGTCGTCGACCGGTTTCTCCAGGCAGACCGGGACACCGCCGACCGCGGTGGTCAGCGTCTTGACGGCGTTGAAGTCCGCCATCATGAAGTGGTGTATGTCCAGCCCCGTCAGTTCGCTGACGGTGCGCATGGTGCAGCCCGGGTCCCGGCCCGCCTGGCCGAGGCTGGTGTTGAACCGGACGTCCTGCTCACCCGGGACGATCTTGGTGCTGCCGTCCTCCTGCTTGGTCGGGCAGTCGGGGATGTCGGTCTTCAGATCCCGGGGGATGCTCATCACGGTCGCGTTGGTGCGGTCCGCCGAGACGTGGAAGAGGAACGTGGTGTCGGCGTGGCCGGGGCTGTTCTTGTCGCCGTAGCCCTCGTTGCCCTTGCCGGTGCGCTTGTCGGTGCCGATCAGCAGGATGTTGAGCGGGCCGTCGCTGCCGAAGCCGCCCTCGGCGGCGTCACCGACGTCGACGGTGTCGATGTTGCCGTTGAAGTGCTCGTAGGCGAGGTAGACGGCGACCGAGGTGCCGGTGACCAGGAAGGCCGTCACGCCTCCCGTCCACAGCAGCGCCTTCTTCTTCGCCGACTTCTTCGGCCTGGCCTTGCGCCGTGATGCCGCCCGGCCGCCCGCGGCCTGGCGTGCGGCCGCGCGTCCGCCCGCCTGGCGCGCCGCCGCCCGCCCGGCCGGTTTCCCGCCGTCCGCCGCGCCGCCTCTCGCGCCGTCCTTGGCAACGTCCTTGGCAACGTCCTTGGGCGTACCGCCGCCCTCCGGACGCCTTCTGCGCTGCCGGGGCACCTCGCCGCGCGGCGGGGCCGACCGGCGGCCGGCGCGGGACGCGGGCTCACCGGACGGCGAGGACGGGCGCTGGGAGGGTGACGGTCGCGCAGCGGGGGCCGTCGGTCGCAGCTTGTAGTCGCCCGTCTCCGGGTCGAACACCCACTGGTCTGCGGGGTCGATGTCCCCCGCTCGCCCACGGCTTTGCGCGTCCACGGTCGCCTGAATCCTCCGTCGTGCCACGCAGCGCCTTCCATGTCAGGCATCAAGGCGCTCGGTCGGTCTCCAGTGGTGCGCAGCGGCCACGGGCGAGCGCACCGGATTGCTCACACTATCTGCCGCGGCCCGTTGTCAAGCACCCCCGCAGGCAGGTTACTTTCTTCCTCAAACAGACATTCCATTCCAATCCCCAGGGGCGATCCCTGTGCTGTTTCTCTCGCGCTCTCCCGCCTCCGCGCTCATCCGCACAGGCTTCCGGCGGACGGCGGACCGGACGGCGGACCGGTGGGCGGAGTGCTCGGTTCCCGCGCTCCGGCCCCGGGGGCGGACGCGGGGACCCCGGCCCCGGCGGACGGCGCGGTGGAGGGCTCCGCGGAGGAGTCCCCGGAAGGCTGCCCGCCGGGTTCCCCGCCGCCCTCCGCCGGCACCGGCCGGTCGTCGCGCAGCGCCGCGAACAGCAGGTCCGCGTCCGGCTGCACCAGCTCGTCGCGGTTGGGGTCGTAGGTGTACGGCTGCCGGGGCACGGTCATGAACCGCACCCGCTCCCCGGGCATGTCGCGGACACCGCTCACCAGGTCGTAGAGCTCGGAGAGGGAGTCCAGCCCGGGATCGGCCGTGAGCGACGACGTCACCGCGTCCAGCACCCGGTAGAGCTCGGCTGGGTCGGTCAGGAGCCCGTCGTCGCGCACCTGGCGCAGCAGGGTGGAGAGGAACTCCTGCTGCCGCTCCATCCGCTGGGTGTCGCTGCCGTCGCCGATGCCCTTGCGGGCGCGTACGTAGCCGAGGGCCTGCTCGCCGTCGAGCCTCTGGGGCCCGGCGTCCAGGACGAGGTGCGCCTCGGGGTCGTTCACGGGCTCCGCCAGGCACACCTCGACGCCGCCGACCGCGTCCACCAGGTTCTCGAAACCGGTGAAGTCCACGATCAGGTGGTGGTCCACGCGGATGCCGGTCAGGTTCTCGACCGTGCGGATCGTGCAGGCCGCCCCGCCCCTCTCGTAGGCCCAGTTGAACTGCGCGAACAGGGGCCGGGTGGCCGTGCCGTCCGGCCCGGAGCACTCGGGTATGTCCACCATCAGGTCACGCGGTATCGACACCCCGGTGGCACTGGAGCGGTCGGCCGACAGGTGGAGCAGGATGGTGGTGTCGGAGCGCTGGGTGCCGCTGTCCCGCCCGTACCTGCCGTTGTCGCCGCTGCGGTCGTCGGAACCGATGAGCAGGATGTTCTTCGCCTTGTGCACGACGGCCGCGGGGCGCTCCCGGTCGAAGCGCCGCAACTGGTCGGCGGCCTCCACGTCGGTGCGGATGTTGCCGTCGAGCCTGCTGTAGAGGACCCAGGCCGCGCCGCCCGCCGCGAGCACGGCGAGCGACGCGCCCAGCGCGGCCCAGCGCAGCCACCGGCGGCGGGGCCGGGGCGGTCGGAGGGGGAGGCCGGTCTGCTGCGCGTCCTCGGGTTCGGTCACGTATGCGTTCATCCCTCAGCGGTCGGCGGCGGGTGCGCGTACAGCCGTGCGGTCGCCGGTCTTCTGTACAGACACCCGAGAGGGGTCCGTGGTTGTACCGGCGGGAGAGAAAACACCCGCGTGACCGGAGGCCGGGAGGATGTGTTCGGTTGTGGGGTGAATGTCGGGGTGGGGCGGGCGGCCCGCCGACGGTGGGTCAGTCGGCCGTGTGGGTGATGCGCTCGCTCCGCACGCGCTCCTCCAGTCCCGCCGCGTCCAGGCGGTCCAGGTGGCGGCAGAGCACGACCGAGCCCCCGGCGGCCAGGGGGGCGAACAGCCCGGCGCAGACCCCCTCCCAGGTGCCGTACGGCAGCCCCGACAGCAGTCGCGCACCGGGGCCGAGCCCCCGCGCTCCGGCGTCGGCGCGGGCGCGTTCGACGACCTGCGCCCCGGTCAGCTCCTCGCCGCCGACGACCAGCGCGGGCGCGTCCGGGTCGACGGGGGAGAAGGGGGCGAAGTGGTCGCCCTGGCCCGGCACCTCGACGGCGTAGTCGGTGAAGCCCTCAGGCGGCCGGGGGAAGCGGCCGCCCAGGGGGCGCAGGCTGAGTGCGATGCGCTCGCCGGTGCAGGCGCGGGCCGCCTCCAGGGTCTCCGGGCCGCTGACGACGAGGTCGGCGGCCGCGGCGAGGGAGGATGCCGAGCCGGTGTCGGCGGTGTCGGCGGGCAGTTCGGCGACGACTCCGGTGGAGGAGCAGGCCAGCAGCCAGACCGCGGTCTGCCAGTGTGCGGGCAGCAGCAGCGCGAGGCGGTCGCCGGGCTCGGCGGACAGTTCGCCCTGCAGGAGGTTGGCCGTCTTCGCCACCCAATTGGCGAGGGTGGCGGCGGAGAGTTCGACGCGCTCGCCTGTGGCGTCGTCGTAGAAGGTCACCAGCGGGCGGGCGGCGTCCGCGGCGAGCGCGGATCGCAGCAGGTCGGCAGGGGTGCGATCGGTGGTGTTCATCGGCGCCAGAGTACGCGGGCCGCCGCCCGGGGGCGCCGGAACGGGGCGCTTCCGGTGTCCGGTGAGGACGACTCAGGGCGACCGGGCGTCAGCTCCCCGTTAGACAGCCATACCCCCTGTGTCCAATATCGGATTTATGCGTGCATTCATTGCGTCATCGATCGGCGTCGCGTGCGCAGCGGCCGCGGTGCTGCCGCTGACCGCGCCCGACGGCCTGGCGAACAGCGCCTCCGCGGCCCCCGCACCCGCTCCCGCGACCGTGGCGGCCCCCCGGCTGCCGGGCAGCACCCAGTCGCTGCCGCTCGTGCCCCTCACCCCGCCGCCCACGACCGCCCCGCCCGGCTCCTCCGACTCGGTGTCCCTCGGTCTCCCGGCCCGCGAGGTCGAACCCTTCGCGCTGCTCGGAGTGGTCTGGGACGACCCGGAGGAGGAACTGCACGGCCGGATCCAGGTGCGCACCAAGTCCGCGGCCACCGGCAAGTGGTCGCCCTGGCAGGAGTTGGAGGCCCACGCGGACCGGCCCGACCCCGACTCGGCCGAGTCCCGCGGCGACAAGGTGCGCGGAGCCACGGCGCCGCTGTGGGTCGGCGACTCCAACGGAGTACAGGCCCGTGTCCTGCCGGAGGAGCCGGAGGCGGACGCCTCCGGAGCGCACCGGCTGCCGGAGGGGCTGCGCCTGGACCTGGTCCACCCCGGCGACGACCCCGCCGCCGAGGCCGGGAAGAACCCCGCCGGTGAGGCGAACTCCGCGCTCGCCCCGCCCGAAGCCCTGGAGATCCCGGCCCTGGACCGGCAGGGAACCCGCGAGGACCTGCTCGCGGTGCGAGCCCCCGAACAGGACGGCCAGGACGGCCAGGACGGCCAGGACAGTCAGGACGGCCAGGACGGCCAGGACGGCCAGAGCGGTCAGTTGAGGGCCGTGGCGGACGCCCCCATCGGCCCCCGGCCCGGCATCGTCACCCGCAAGGGGTGGGGAGCCGACGAGCGGCTGCGCGGACCGTTCCTCTACACCAGAACGGTCAAGGTGGCCTTCGTCCACCACACGGCGATGAGCAACAACTACTCGTGCGGCCAGTCCGCCGCCATCATCCGGGGCATCTACCGCTACCACGTCCAGAGCAACGGCTGGCGGGACGTCGGCTACAACTTCTTCGTCGACAAGTGCGGAAAGATCTACGAGGGCCGCGCCGGCGGCGTGGCCAACCCGGTGATGGGCGCCCACACCTACGGCTTCAACCACGACAGCACCGGCATCGCCGTCCTCGGCTCGTACGACAGCACCAACCCCTCCGGGGCCGCGGTGGACGCCGTCTCCAAGCTCGTCGCCTGGAAGCTGGGCCTGCACGGCGTCGACCCGCGCGGCACCGCCTCCATGAAGTCCGGCGGCGGCAAGTACCGCAAGGGGGCCACGGTCAGGCTCCGCACCGTCTCCGGGCACCGGGACGGCTACGTCACCGACTGCCCGGGCGACCGGCTCTACGCCAAGCTGGGCACCATCCGGGCCACCGCGGCCCGGCTGCAGGGCAGGTAGGGGCCGGTCCCGCCGTACGCGCCGCCGGCGCAGTCCCGGGCCGGCGGCCCGCCGTGCCGGGGACCGTGCCGGCCGCGCCGCCTACACTGGCCCGGCCACCAGGCACGGTCCCCAGCAGGAAGCAGAGAAGAACCGGTGACAGAAGCGATCCTCCTCGTCGGGGGCAGGGGAACCCGGCTGCGGCCGCTGACGGTCCACACCCCCAAGCCCATGGTCCCGGCGGCGGGAGTCCCTTTCCTCACCCACCAGTTGGCCCGTGCCCGCGCGGCCGGGGTCGAGCACGTCGTACTCGCCACCTCCTACCTGGCCGAGGTCTTCGAGCCGTACTTCGGCGACGGCTCGGGCCTGGGGCTCCACCTGGAGTACGTCACCGAGGAGGAGCCGCTGGGCACCGGCGGGGCCATCCGCAACGTCGCCTCCCGGCTCCACTCCGGCCCCGGCGACCCGGTGCTGGTCTTCAACGGCGACATCCTCACCGGCCTCGACATCCGCGCCCTGGTGGAGACCCACACCTCCTCCGGCGCCGACGTCTCCCTCCACCTGACGAAGGTGGCGGACCCGCGCGCCTTCGGCCTGGTCCCCACCGACGCCGACGGCCGGGTCACCGCCTTCCTGGAGAAGCCGCAGACCCCCGAGGAGATCGTCACCGACCAGATCAACGCGGGCGCGTACGTCTTCGACCGGTCCGTGATCGACGCCATCCCCGCCGGCCGCCCGGTCTCCGTCGAGCGCGAGACCTTCCCCGGGCTGCTCGCCGAAGGCGCCCACCTGCAGGGCATGGTCGACTCGACCTACTGGCTCGACCTGGGCACCCCGCAGGCCTTCGTCCGAGGTTCGGCCGATCTGGTGCTCGGCCACGCACCCTCCCCGGCCGTGCCCGGCCCCCGCGGTGAGCGACTGGTGCTGGACGGGGCGGAGGTGGCCCCCGGCGCCAGACTGACCGGCGGTACGGCGGTCGGCGCGGGCGCGGTGATCGGCGAGGGGGCCCGGGTGCACGGCAGCACGGTGCTGGACGGCGCGGTCGTCGGGCCGGGCGCCGTGGTGCGCGACTCGCTCGTCGGCACTGGGGCGCGCATAGGGGCGCGTACGGTGTTGGAGGGCGCGGTCATCGGAGACGGTGCGGTCGTCGGCGAGGACAACGAACTGCGCGACGGCATCCGGGTGTGGTGCGGCGCCCGCCTGGAGGCGGGCTCGGTCCGCTTCTCGTCCGACTGCTGACCCGGAGCGCCGAACCGTGACCGACCCCGACCCCGAGTCCGGCCCCGAACCCGGCTCCGCCCCCGCCGTCCGCCGCTGGACCCCGCCGCAGCCGTTCGGGCCGCACGACCTGCGCCGCAATCTGCGGGTGCTCCAGCGCGGCCCGTGCGATCCCGCCTACCGGGCGGTCGGGAGCGCGGTCTGGCGGGCCACCCGCACCCCCCTGGGCCCGGCCACGCTGTGCGTCACGCCTGACGCGGGCGCGGGCGAGGTGGTGGCCGAGGCGTGGGGGCCGGGCGCCGAGTGGGTCCTCGACCACCTCCCGGCGCTGCTCGGCGCGGACGACGACCCGTCGGCCTTCGTCCCCCGCCACCGGATCGTGGCCGAGGCGCACCGCCGCCATCCCGGTCTGCGCCTGGTGCGCACCGGACTGGTGCTGGAGTCGCTGATCCCCTCGATCCTGGAGCAGAAGGTCACCACGGACGAGGCGTACCGCGCCTGGCGGCTGCTGCTGCGCCGGTACGGCGAGCCCGCGCCGGGCCCGGCCGGACGGCTTCCCGAGCGGATGTACGTGATGCCCGGGCCGCGCGCCTGGGCGCTGATCCCCTCCTGGGAGTGGCACCGGGCCGGGGTGGACAACAAGCGCTCCTCGACGATCCTGCGCGCGGTGGCGCGCGCCCGGCGCATGGAGGAGGCCGCTCGCATGGACCCGGCCGCGGCGGTGACCCGGCTGACGGCGATCCCCGGCATCGGCCCCTGGACGGCGGCCGAGACGCTCCAGCGCACCAACGGCGCGGCGGACGCGGTGACGGTCGGGGACCTGCACCTGCCGGGGATCGTGGTCTACGCGCTCACCGGCGCACGCGACGGTGACGACGCGCGGATGCTGGAACTGCTCGCCCCCTACGCGGGCCAGCGCCACCGCGCAACCCGGCTGATCCTGGCCACCGGCCGCACCCCGCCCCGCCGCGCGCCGCGCTTCCCGCGCGGCGACATCGCACGCCTCTGACCGCTCTGACCGCCTCCGCCTCCGCGGCCGTGCCTCCGGTGGTGCCGCCCGGCACCGGGCCCGTCAGCGGACGACCGTGAAGTCCCCGGCCCGCCGCGGCGGGCGTGCCTTCGGCGGGGCGGCGGCCCGGCCCACGGCCACCGCGCCCATCGGGTCCCAGCCGCCGGGCAGGTCCAGCACCTCGCGCACCACGTCGCGGCAGAACATGGTGGACGACACCCACGCCGATCCCAGACCCTCGCCCGCCAGGGCCACCAGCAGGTTCTGCACCCCGGCCCCGGCCGCGACCACGAACATCTCGCGCTCGGCGGCCGAGCGCCGCGCGTCCGGATAGTCGTGCGCCCCCTCGGTCACCAGGCACGGCACCACCAGATACGGCGCGTTCCGCAGTACGTCCCCGCGCCGGATCCGCTTCGCGATGCTCTCCTCGCTCTTCCCGTCCGCGCGCAGATCGGCGATCCACGCCTCCCGCATGGCGTCCAGCAGCCGGGTGCGCGAGGCGGCCGACTCCAGCAGGACGAAGCGCCACGGCGTCGTGTGGTGCGGCGCCGGGGCCGTGACCGCCGCGGCCACCGCCCGCCGCACCGCCGCGCCGTCCACCGGCTCGCCGGTGAACTCCCGCACGGTGCGCCGCAGTGTCACAGCCTCCCGTACGGCCTCGGAGGCGCCCAGGCGGAACATGTCGTCGGCCGCCGCGCGGACCAGCGCCCGCGCTCCGGTGTCCCCGGTCCCGCCGCCGCTCTCCCCGCCCTCGCCGCCGGTCTCCCCGGGGGAGTCCCACAGCACGTGCTGCGGCAGGCCCCGCACCACCGCGACCGGCAGCCCGTCGGCCTTGCCCTTCACCAGCTCCCCGGCCCCGGCCAGTTCGTCGCCGACGGCCGTGACGGTCACGCCCAGCGGGTTGCCGTACATGTCCGTGCCGCCGCGCAGGTCCTCGAGGACCCGGACCCCGGCGGCGCCGATCGCGACATCGGTCTGCCCCACGCGCCACGGCCGCCCGAAGGTGTCGGTGACCACGACCCCGACCGTCACGCCCAGCAGCTCCCGCAGGCCCTCGCGGATCCGGCGCGCGGAGGCGTCCGGGTCCTCGGGCAGCAGCAGCACCGTCCCGGCGGGGGTGTTGGAGGCGTCCACCCCGGCCGCAGCCATCACGAAGCCGTGCCGGCTCTCGACGATCCGCGCCGGCCCGCGCCGGGCGACCACCCGTACGGTCTCGGCGTCGATCGCGGCCTCCCGGTCGGCGGCCTCGACCACCCGCCCCTCGGCCTTGCTGACGATCTTCGACGTCACCACCAGCACGTCGCCGTGGGCCAGACCGGGCAGACCCGGGGCGGTGGCCGCGTCCGCGATCAGCTTCACCAGGTCGTCGCCCGGCCGCACCTCGGGTATCCCGGGCAGCGCCCACACCCGGTACGCCGGAAGCGCCTCCGCGCCGGTCACATCCGCACCTCCTCGGCGAGGCCGAGCGCCTCGCGCGCCATCCGAGCGGTGGCCCCGACGTCCGTCATCAGCAGCGGCACGGCCCGGCAGCGGATGCCCGCCGCCTCGACCTCGGCCACGGCGCCGGAGTCCGCGGTGTCCACCAGCCAGCCGTCCAGCAGCCCGGACCCGTAGTGCCCGGCCACCGCCGCGGCCGTGGTCTCCACACCGATGGCGGCCAGCATCCTGTCGGCCATCCCGCGCACCGGGGCGCCCCCGATGACGGGGGACAGGCCCACCACCGGCACCCCGGCGTCGGCGATCGCCTCGCGGATGCCGGGCACGGCGAGGATGGTGCCGATGCTGACCACGGGGTTGGACGGCGGGAAGAGGACCACGTCCGCCTCCGAGAGGGCCTCCAGCACGCCCGGAGCCGGCTTGGCCTGCTCGGCGCCCACCGGGATCACCGCCTGTGCGGGCACCGACGCCCGCAGCCGCACCCAGTACTCCTGGAAGTGCACGGCCTTGCGGCCGCCGTCCTCGGCCTCGATCACCACATGGGTCTCGACCCGGTCGTCGGTCATCGGCAGCAGCCGCACCCCCGGCCGCCAGCGCGCGCACAGCGCCTCGGTGACGGCGCTGAGCGGATAGCCCGCGCCGATCATCTGGGTGCGGACGATGTGGGTGGCGAAGTCGCGGTCGCCCAGGCCGAACCAGTCGGGGCCGACGCCGTACGCCGCCAGTTCCTCCTTCACGGTGAAGGTCTCGTCCGCGCGGCCCCAGCCCTGCTCCTCGTGGATGCCGCCCCCCAGGGTGTACATCACGGTGTCGAGGTCCGGGCAGACCTTGAGGCCGAAGAGGTGGATGTCGTCACCGGTGTTGCCGACGACCGTGATCTCGGCGTCGGGTGCGGCCTCCTTCAGTCCACGCAGGAAGCGGGCACCACCGATGCCCCCGGCCAGAACCACAATGCGCTGCATGCCGACAGTCTCTCAGCCCGGGACCGCCCTGTCGGGACGGGGCGTCAGCCCGGCAGCGGGCTGCTGGGCACCCCCGCTCCCCCCTCCGCCGGGGCGCACGAGACGGCGTGCGGGACGGCGTGCGGGGGGTGCATCGGCATCTCGGTGAGGCCGGGGAAGTAGACGTGCAGGCTGACGGCCGGCTCCAGGGCGTCGTTGACGACCTCGTGGACGTAGCCGGGTGCGAAGACCCGCTGCGCACCGGCGCCCAGTACGCGGCCCCCGCTCGCGCTCCGCTCGGTCAGCTCGCCGCCGAGGACGGTGAGGATGCCGGAGGAGGGGCCGTGGCCGTGCGGTCCGCTGCCCTGGCCCGGCACCCAGCTCAGCAGCCAGACCTCGTAGCCGGGCCCGGTGCGCAGCCGGTGGTACCAGCGGGTGGTGGCGTCGTACCGCACCAGCGGGGCCCACGCGGTGCGGTCGGCGGCGATCGTACGGGCCAGGCCGGCGAAACCGGCGACGGTGGAGGGGTGTTCGGGGGCGGGCGGCAGGAGGTGGGGGATGGCGAGCGGGTCGCCGGCGATCTGGACGTCGCTGTTCACGGTGAGGGGTTCCTCCGGGGCGGTCGGGACGGAGAGGGCGGGAGAGGGCGGGAGAGTGCAGAGCCCTGGGAGAGGAGGCGCGGGAGCCGTGGAGGGGAGGCACGGGAGGCGGAGGGGACGAAGGCGGAGGATGACGGCGGAAGGGATGGCCTTCCACACGGCCGGCCGCCGACGGTCTCGGCGGCCCGGTACGCCTCGGTGACCTCAGAGCCTGGGGAGCCTCGGAACCTCGACCCAGGACCTCAACGGCGACAACAGCGACAGCAGGCCCGGGCAGCGCGAAGGGCCCCGCGGTGGCGGGCCGGGCTGAACGAGCGGATCGCTGGCATGACACCAAGGAGAACGGGTACCTCGTCTCGCTGTCAACCGGCCGTCAACCGGACGGCCCGTTTGGCAGCCGTGTTTCACCACTTCCGGTTGTCGGGGTCGGCGAAAGGTTTATGCGCGTCGGGAGCGGACAAGTGGCGCAACATCCGCACGCACGAACGTCGTTGTGGATCTGTGATCAGAGTGTGATCGGGATCGCTTCGGAGCGTGGAGGGCAACGCGGCCGGGGCCGGGCGCGTCCTTCCGGACGGGAGGGTCGGTTGGGCGGGATGTCCGATCCGCCTGTCGTGGTTTGTGGTGATTTAAACACTTAATGCAAGGGTTTGGTTCCGCAGAGTGAATAACGGACCCAATAGCAGATCTCGGCTTGACTCGCGTGGATGTACACACTTGTAATTTCACTCGTGTCGTTCGGCCGGGATCGATAACGACAGCATCACGGGGACGTAAAGACAGACGAGGGGCGCGCATGACCGAGCTGTTCGAACAACTGCTGGTCGAAGAGGTGGACGAGGAGCTCGGCTGGCAGGAGCGCGCGTTGTGCGCCCAGACTGACCCCGAGTCCTTCTTTCCGGAGAAGGGCGGTTCCACCAGAGAGGCCAAGAAGGTCTGCCTCGCCTGCGAGGTCCGCTCCGAGTGCCTCGAGTACGCCCTCGCCAACGACGAGCGATTCGGCATCTGGGGCGGGCTGTCGGAGCGCGAGCGCCGCCGCCTGAAGAAGGCGGCCGTCTGACGGACCGGCTTCGCCCGTCCCCGCCCTCCCGAACGTCCGCGCGACATCCCGGCCGTGCGACCGCCTGGCGAAGCGCCAGGACGACCGGCGGACGAAACGGCACAGGACACCGCACGGACCACAGAGCAACCCCGTCCGCCCCCGCGCGCCGCGCGGGGGCGGACCGCTGCGCGGGCGCCGGTACCCAGGACCCCGGACGCCGGGACGCGTTCAGCCATTAGTGTGGGGGGCCGTCCACGACGCGGCCGCCGAGCGCACGGCACCCGCGTCCAGCACACTTCCAGCAGTCCGACGCAGCAGCCTTCCGGGGGGCGACCCCCGGACCCCGGCCGGAGGGCCCCTACCCCGATGTCCGTGCACAGCCACCCGGCGGCCCAGTACGAGGCGGCCACAGCAGCGTTCGTCTCCCCGCGGCCCGAGGCCGACCCCGGCGGGCCGCCGGAGTTCCCCAAGCACGTCGTCACCGCCGTGCTCGTCTCCCACGACGGCGAGCGCTGGCTGCCCGAAGTCCTGGCCGGGATCACCGGCCAGGAGCGGCCGGTGCAGGACGTGATCGCCGCCGACACCGGCAGCGCCGACGACTCCGCGCGGCTGGTCTCCGAGGCGATCGGTTCCGACCGCGTACTGCACCTCGCCCGTCGCACCGGCTTCGGCGCGGCGGTCGGCGAGGCGGCCCGCACCGCGCCCGTCCTCGGCCCCGACGACCTGGCATACCTCAGGCGGCCCAGCGGCTGGGACCCGGTCACCCGGACCTGGCGCGACGACGCCTACGACATGCCCGAACTGCCCTACGGCGAACCCGTCCAGTGGCTGTGGCTGCTGCACGACGACTGCGCGCCCGCGCCGGACGCCCTCGCCGAACTGCTCCGCGTCGCCGACGCCGACGAGACGGCCGCCGTCGTCGGCCCCAAGCTGCGCAGCTGGTACAACCGCCGGCAGCTGCTGGAGGTCGGCGTCTCCATCGCCGACAGCGGCCGCCGCTGGACCGGCCTGGACCGGCGGGAGCAGGACCAGGGCCAGTACGACCAGGTGCGGCAGGTGCTGTCCGTCTCCACCGCCGGCATGCTCATACGCCGCGACGTCTTCGAGCGGCTCGGCGGCTTCGACCGCTACCTGCCGCTGATGCGCGATGACGTGGACCTGTGCTGGCGGGTCCAGGCCGCCGGGTACCGGGTGCTCGTCGCGCCCGACGCCGTCGTCCGGCACGCCGAGGCGTCCTCCCGGGAGAGGCGGCCCATCGACTGCGTCGGGCGCTCGGTCGCCGGTCCGCACCGCGTGGACAAGGCGGGCGCGGTCTACACACTGCTCGTCAACACCCCCGGGAAGAAGCTGCCCTGGGTCCTGCTGCGGCTGGTCCTCGGCACCCTGCTGAGGATGCTCGCCTATCTGGTCGGCAAGGTGCCCGGACAGGCGCTCGACGAGTTCAGAGGGCTCATGGGCACCCTCCTGCGCCCCGAGCGCATCCTCGCCGCCCGGCGCAGGCGCGGCAGACCCGCGGTCGCGCACTCGGAGCTGCGCCCCCTCTTCCCGCCCCCGGGCGCGACCGTACGCGCCACCGCCGAGCAGGTGGCGGGCAGCCTCGCCCGGCGCTCCGACTCCGACGTCTCCTCCGGCGCGCGGCACGGCGCCGTCGAGACCGGGCCCGGCGACGACGACGCCGACTTCCTGGAGGTCGAGCAGTTCGCGCGGCTGAAGCGGATCGCCCGCAAGCCGGCGCCCGTGCTCTTCGCCGTGCTCCTCCTCGCCTCCCTGGCGGCCTGCCGCGACCTGCTGGGCGGCGGGGCGCTGGCCGGCGGCGCACTGCTGCCCGCGCCCGGTTCCGCCGCCGACCTGTGGGCGCGCCACCTGGAGGTCTGGCAGCCGGTCGGCACCGGCGTCGCCGAGTCCGCACCGCCGTATCTGGCGGTCCTCGCCACGCTCGCCACCGTCTTCCTCGGCAGCACCGGGTTCACCCTCACCCTGCTGCTGGTCTGCTCGGTGCCGCTGGCGGGGCTCACCGCCTACTTCGCCTCCCGGCCGCTGGTCGGCTCCCGGCTGCTGCGCGCCTGGGGCGCGGTCGCCTACGCGTTCCTGCCCGCCGTCACCGGGGCCCTGGCGGGCGGCCGGCTCGGCACCGCCGTGCTCGCGATCGTCCTGCCGCTGATGGCCCGGGCCGCGGTCGCGGCCTCGGGGCTGCGGACGGCCGGGGACGCCCGGCCGGGCTGGCGCCCCGTGTGGGCCCTGGCCCTGCTGCTCACCCTCACCACCGCCTTCACCCCCGTCGTCTGGCCGGTCACCGCCGTACTCGCGCTGGCCGTACTGGCCCTGAGGGTGCGGCAGCGCGCTCACGCGGGGGCCTACGCGGTCCGCACCGCCGTGCTGCTCGCGGTGCCGATGGTGCTGCTGGCGCCGTGGTCGGCGGGGCTGCTGACCAGCCCCTCGGCCTTCCTGCGCGAGGCGGGGCTGCCGTACGGCGAGGGCAGCGCCTCCGCCGCCGGCCTGCTGACCCTCGACCCCGGCGGGCCCGGAACGGTGGGCGGGATGCTCTTCGCGGGTGTGGTGCTCGCCGCCCTCGCCGCGCTGCTGCGCTCCGAGCGGCGCACCGCGATCCTGGCCGCCTGGACCACCGCCCTGACCGGTCTGCTCTTCGCCGCGCTCACCGGCGGATCCGGCTGGGCCGGGCCCGCGACCCTCGTCTACGGGCTGGGCCTGCTGGCCGCGGCCGTGCTCGGCGCCGAGGGCGCGCGCGGCCGGGTCGCGGCCCAGAGCTTCGGCTGGCGGCAGCCGGTCGCGGCCCTCATCGGCCTCGCGGCCGCCGTGGCGCCCCTGGTGACCGCCGCCGTCTGGATGGCGGGCGGTGCCGACGGGCCGCTGTCGCGGCGCAGCCCGGTGCAGGTCCCGGCGTTCGTCGCCGAGGAGAGCGGCACCCGGGACCGGCCGCGCACCCTCGTCCTGGACGGCGAGACCGGCGCCGGGAAGGCCGGGGACGCCGGGAACACCGCGTCCTCCGCGGCGGCCCGGGTCTCGTACACCCTCGTCCGCGGTTCCGGCGCCCGGCTGGGCGACGGCGACACGGCCCGCGAGGCCGGGGGCGACCGGCGGCTGGACGAGATCGTCGCCAACCTGGTCGCGGGATCCGGCGCCGACCAGGCCGAGCAGCTCAGCGGCTACGCCGTCCGCTACGTCCTGGTGCGCGACGGCGCGCCCCGCGAGATGAGCGGGGTGCTGGACGCGACACCGGGCCTGTCCCGGCTCAGCCAGGAGGACGGCAGCGCGCTGTGGCGGGTGGACGCCCAGGTCGCCCGGATCACCATCGTCCCCCCGGAGGGGAAGGGCGGCGCGGCGGCCGAGCCGGTGACCGTGGGGGCCGGGCCGGTCGAGGCGCGCGCCGGCGTTCCCGCCGGGCCCGCCGGGCGGGTGCTGCGGATCGCCGATGCCGCCGACCCCGGCTGGCGGGCCACGCTGGACGGGCGCCCGCTCAAGCCCGTCACCGTGGACGGCTGGGCGCAGGGTTTCGAACTGCCCGCCGAGGGCGGCCGGCTGGAGCTGGTCCACGAGACCCCCGCGGCGCACACCGCATGGGTGTGGGCGCAGGGCTTCCTGATGCTGGTGGTGCTGGTCATGGCGCTGCCGGGGCGCCGCCGCGAGATCGACGACGACCTGCCCGAGGCGGCCGAGGCGGTACCGGCCCAGCCGGTGGAGGGCGAGGGCCGGCGGGCCCGCAGGCTGCGCGCGGCGCAGGAGACGGCGGACGGCCCGCCGCCGCTGACCGAACCCGAACCCGAACCCGAACCGGCACCGGAACCGGAACCCGGACCCCAGCCCCCGTACGCGCCGCAGCAGCAGGGCTGGGACGGCTGGGACGGGCAGCGGTACGCAGGCCAGGGCGACCCGTACGCACAGCAGGGCGGGCAGCCCCGGCCCCCGTACGACGGCGGCGCCTACGACGGCGCTTACGGCGGCGGGACCTACGACGGCACCTACGGCGACACCTACGGCGGCGGCGCGTACGGCGGCGGCTACGGCGCCCAGGACGGCACGACGTACGGCGACAGGAGCGACCGCGCATGAACCGCACCATCCACTCCCTGATCGGCGTGGTCGCCGCGCTGGCCGCCGTCACCGGCGTCGCGTCGCTGACCGCCCCCTCCGACGAGCCCGCCGCCGGCCCCGCCGCCGCCCGGCTCCCCGTGGAACGCTCCACACTGGTGTGCCCGCAGCCGGCCTCCTCGGAGGTGGGCGAGACCACGTACACGGCCTACACGCCCGAGGGCGGCGCCGAGCGGAAGGGGACCGCGGGCAGCGGGGCCGGGCTGCTGCCGGCCGGGGGCACCCTGGAAGGCGGCGGCCGCGGCGGCGAGGACGGGGGGAAGACCGACGAGCCCGACCCCGTCGTCCCCCTGGAGAAGCCCGGCGTCCCGGTCACCGCCGAGGCGGACAGCAGCGGCTCGCCCGCACTGACCGGCTCGGCAGACGGAAGCCTCGCCCCCGGCTGGACGGTCCAGCAGACCACCCTCGTCACCGCGGGCACCGGCCGCGGGCTGCTGGGCGTCTCCTGCACGGCGCCCGGCACCGAGTTCTGGTTCCCCGGCGCGAGCACCGCGAAGTCGCGCCACGACTACATCCACCTCACCAACCCCGACGACGCCCCGGCCGTGGTCGACCTGGAGCTGTACGGCAAGGACGGCTCGGTGAAGACCGAGAGCGGCGAGGGCCTCAACGTCCCCGGCCGCTCCACGGTCCCCGTGCTGCTCTCCACGCTCTCGCGCGAGCCGGTCACCAACGTGGTCCTGCACGTGGTGGCGCGCAGCGGCCGGATCGGGGCCCAGGTGCAGTCGCTCGACGAGAAGCTCGGCGGCGACTGGCTGCCGGCCTCCGCCGACTCCCGGGGCTCCCTGGTCCTGCCCGGTATCCCGGCCGACGCCACCGCAGTACGCCTGGTCGTCTTCGCGCCCGGTGAGAAGGACGCGGACCTGAAGGTGCGGCTGGCCACCCCCACCGGCGCCATCACCCCCGCGGGCCAGGAGACCCTCCACGTCAGGAGCGGTACGACCACCGCCGTGGACCTCGGCGACGTGACCAGGGGCGAACCGGGTTCGCTGATCCTCTCCCCGGCCGAGGAGGGCGGCGGCGCCCGGGTCGTGGCGGCGCTGCGCGTGCTGCGCGGCGAGGGAGCGCGGCAGGAGACGGCGTTCATCCCCGCCACCGAGCCCGTCCGGGAGCGGGCGTCCGCGGCCGGAAGCGACGCCGGGGCGAGGAACGGCGAGGACGGCGGTACGGTCCTGTCGCTGGTGGCGCCGGAGAAGGCCGCGAAGGTGCGGGTGACGGCGTCGGCGGGCAGCGGTGGCGGCGAACCGGTCAGCAAGACGTTCGACCTCAAGGCCGGCACCACGACGGCCGTCGACGATCTGCGGCCGGAGGGGGCGAAGGGGCGCTACGCGCTCACCGTCGAACGGCTGTCGGGCGGGACGGTGTACGCGGCCCGGACGCTGTCGCTGGTGGACGACGGCATCCCGATGTTCACCGTGCAGACGCTCCCGGACGACCGGGGGACGGTGGCGGTGCCGCGGGCCGGGCAGGACCTGTCGGTGCTCGTCGACTGAGCGGGTGTACGGCGGGCCGGGCCCGGCGGGCGTCCTCGGGACGCCCGCCGGGCCCGGCCCGCCTCAGTCCTGCCCGTAGCGCGGGTCGATCGACTCCGGCGCCAGTCCGAGGAGTCCGGCGACCTGCTCGACGACCACCTCGTGGACGAGCAGCGCCCGGTCGTCGCGCGTCCTGGCGCGCAGCTCGATGGGCCGCCGGTAGACGACGATGCGGTCGGGGCGGCCGTCCCGCGCGGCCGCGTACCGGCCGAGCGGCACGCTGTCCGGGCCGTCGAGCCAGCCGTCGACCCAGTCGCCGGGCCCGCCGTCCCCCGGCGCGGCGGGCGGTACCTCCTGCACCACGAACTCCACCCCGGACAACTGCGGCCACTGTCTCTCCAGCCGGTCCGCGGAGTCGCGCACCAGGTCGTCGAAGACGTCGGCGCGGCTCATGGCGAGCGGCACCTGGGGCGGCGCGATGGGGCCGCGCATGCCGCGTCCATGGCGATCCCGGCGACGCGGTCGCGGATCGGGCCGGCGGGGCGGTACGGGGTTGTTCATCACCTTGAGAGTAGCCGCCCGGAGGGGGCCTGAGAGCAGGGATGACGCGGCCCCGCCGTCCCGTGCCGCCGTCCCACGGCGCCGTACAGCGGCCTCGCGCCGTCCCGCGCGCCGTCCCACGCTCCTCGGAGCACGGGACGGCGTCCACCACCGGTTGTCGGAGAGCGACCGGTTCCGTTTTTCCGCGGTGCCGTTTCGGACAACTCTCCGATCGATGATCGCTCCTCGATGACGGAATCCGAACGAAGGGGTAACGGCGCCTATGTCAGGCTTCCGCCCCGCCGCCAACCGGACTTTTCCGGCCCGTGCCAGGTCAGCCGGTCCGCCGCCGCGGCGCGGGAACCCGGCGGGCCGGCACGACACAACAGGGTGACCTCCCGGAGAGTCGTCGCGGCCCGCTCAAGAGTGCGGTACCGTCCAACATCGTGAGCCCTGTACGTCGCTGTTCGCGCACCGCGTGCGGCCGCCCTGCCGTGGCGACGCTGACGTACGTCTACGCGGACTCGACGGCCGTCCTCGGCCCCCTCGCGACCTATGCCGAGCCCCACTGCTACGACCTGTGCTCGGAGCACTCGGAACGGCTGACCGCCCCGCGCGGCTGGGAGGTCGTCCGCCTCGCCGTGGACGCGGGTCCCGCCCGTCCCAGCGGTGACGACCTCGAAGCCCTGGCCAACGCCGTCCGCGAGGCCGCCCGCACCCCGCAGCGCAGGAAGCCCGCCCCCACCGAGCAGCCCGGCTCCGGCGGCGTGCGCGAGACGGATCTGATGGAGGTGGCTCGACGTGGCCACCTGCGGGTACTGCGTTCCCCCGAGAACTGATCGCCCCGTTACATTTGGGGCGTCGCCAGATACTCCAGAAGGGGTGGACCGTGCCTGACCTGTCACACATCGTGAAGGCGTACGACGTACGTGGTGTGGTGCCCGACCAGTGGGACGAATCCCTCGCCGAGCTGTTCGGCGCGGCGTTCGCGACGGTCACGGGCGCGAGCGCGATCGTGGTCGGACACGACATGCGCCCCTCCTCGCCGGGCCTGTCGCGGGCCTTCGCCCGGGGCGCGGCCGCCCGCGGCGCCGACGTCACCGAGATCGGCCTGTGCTCCACCGACCAGCTCTACTTCGCCAGCGGCCGGCTCGACCTGCCCGGCGCGATGTTCACCGCCAGCCACAACCCCGCCCGGTACAACGGCATCAAGATGTGCCGGGCCGGCGCCGCCCCCGTCGGCCAGGACACCGGCCTGGCCGACATCCGCGCGCTGGTGGAGGAGTGGGCCGCCACCGGGGCCCCCGAGCCGGTGGAGAAGCCGGGGACGATCACGCAGCAGGACGTGCTGGCCGACTACGCCGCCCATCTGCGCTCACTGGTCGACCTCACCGGGATCCGCCCGCTGAAGGCCGTCGTCGACGCGGGCAACGGCATGGGCGGCCACACCGTCCCCACCGTCCTCGACGGCCTGCCGGTCGAGCTGGACGCGATGTACTTCGAACTCGACGGCACCTTCCCCAACCACGAGGCCAACCCGCTGGATCCGGCCAACATCGTCGACCTCCAGGCCCGGGTGCGGGAGACCGGCGCCGACATCGGCCTGGCCTTCGACGGCGACGCCGACCGGTGCTTCGTCGTGGACGAGCGGGGCGAGCCCGTCCCGCCCTCGGCGATCACCGCCCTGGTCGCGGAGCGCGAGCTGGCCAAGCACCCCGGCTCCACCGTGATCCACAACTGCATCACCTCCTGGTCCGTCCCCGAGGTCGTCAAGGAGGCGGGCGGCACCCCGCTGCGCACCCGGGTGGGCCACTCCTTCATCAAGGAGGAGATGGCGCGCACCGGCGCGGTCTTCGGCGGCGAGCACTCGGCGCACTACTACTTCCGCGACTTCTGGAACGCCGACACCGGCATGCTCGCCGCCCTCCACGTCCTGGCCGCGCTCGGCGGACAGCAGGGCACCCTGTCGGAACTGGTCGCCCGCTACGACCGCTACGCGGCCTCCGGCGAGATCAACAGCACCGTCGACGACCAGGCGGGACGCGCCGCCGCGGTGAGGGCCGCCTACGAAGGGCGAGAGGGCCTGACGCTGGACGAGCTGGACGGCCTGACGGTCACGGCGTCCGACTGGTGGTTCAACCTCCGCCCCTCCAACACCGAGCCGCTGCTGCGCCTGAACGTCGAGGCGCGCGACGCGGAGACGGCCGCCCGGGTCCGCGACGAGGTACTGGCGATCGTCCGCTCCTGACGGGCCGGACCGGCGAGCACCGCACGGCGGCGCCGGGACCGGCCACCGGTCCCGGCACCGCCCCGCCGCCCGCCGCGCGCTCACCGGACCACGGACGCCCCGCCGTCCGCCACGGCACCGTGCCGCGGCACCCGCCGACGGGGAGCGGTCTCCCGGCGGTACGCTGACCGCACGACAGCACCACGGAACAGCACCGCATCCGCCCCGAAGGGACGCACCCCATGCCGCTCGAAGCCGGTCTCCTGGAGATCCTCGCCTGCCCGGCGTGCCACTCCCCCCTCCGCGAGGAAGGCGACGAACTGGTCTGCGACGGCAGCGAGTGCAAGCTGGCGTACCCCGTCCGGGACGGCATCCCCGTCCTCCTGGTCGACGAGGCACGCCGTCCCGCCTGAGCACGACCGCCCCCGGCGACCGGAGAGGCCGCACATGCTGGACGAGACACTGCTCGACGCCCCCGACGCCCTGGCCGGAGCCGACACCCACGGCCTGCTGCGCGGAGCCGCCGCCTCCGGCGCCCGCGCCCGTACGGCCCTGCGGCACGCCACCGAGGCGGGACTTACCGAACTGCGTCCCGACGGCCGCCCCCGCGCCATCCTCGTCGCGGGCACCGGACCGGCCGTCTCCTGCGTCGCCGACCTCCTCGCGGCCTTCGGCAACGGGGCCGTCCCCGTCACGCGGCTCCACCCCGCGGGCTCCCTCCCCGACCCCGGCGCGCTGCGCTGGACGCTGCCGGGCTGGGCCGGTCCGCTGGACCTGCTGCTGCTCGCCACCCCGGACGGCCACGAGGGCGGCCTGACCGAGCTCGCCGAGCAGGCGTACCGCCGGGGCTGCACCGTCGTCTCCGTCAGCCCCGCCCCCGCCCCGCTGGCCGAGGCGACCATCCAGGCCCGCGGCCTGGCCGTACCGCTGGCCGAGGCACCCGGGGAGCACTACGAGGGCCCCGACCCGCGCGACGCCTACGAGCGGCAGACCCCGGCCCCGCCCGCCGCCCCCGGCGTCCTGTGGGCGCTGCTCACCCCGCTCCTCGCCCTGGCCGACCGGCTCGGCCTGGCCGCCGCCGGCCCCGAGGAGCTCGCCGCGCTCGCCGACCGCCTCGACCGGGTCGCCGAGCGGTGCGGCCCCGCCGCCGCCACCTACGGCAACCCCGCCAAGACCCTGGCCGCGGAACTCTCCGACGCGCTGCCGCTGCTGTGGAGCGAGGGCACCGTCGCGACCGCCGCCGCCCGCCACTTCGCCACCACCCTCACCTCGCTCGTCGGCCGCCCGGCGCTGGCCGCCCTCCTGCCGGAGGCGCTCACCACACACGGTGCCCTGCTGACCGGCTCCTTCGCGGGCGCGGAGGACACCGACGACTTCTTCCGGGACAGGGTGGAGGAGCCCGAGGCGATGCGCGCCCGGATCGTCCTGCTGCGCGAGGGCCCCCCGGCGGCCCACTCCGCCGCCGTCGCCGCCCGCGACCTGGCGTACGGGCACGGCACCCCGGTCAGCGAACTGGAGCCGGCCGAGGGCAGCACCCCTCTGGAGGCCACCGCCGAACTGCTGGCCACCGTGGACTTCGCCGCCGTCTACCTGGCGCTCGCCGGCGGCGAGCGGCGCTGACAGGGACGCCCGGCCCGGGGCGCCGGGTTCGCGGGGCGCCGGGCCTGGGACCTGCGGGCCCAAGACGCCCGAGCGCCGGAGCAGTTCAGAGCCGTCAAGAGCCGTCAGAGCCCGGACGACGAGGTCCGGGCCCGTAACAAGGACCCAAGGACCCAAGGACACCACCCCGCATGGACCTCCTCACCAACACCGTGCGCCCCTACGCCTGGGGCTCCACCACCGCCATCCCCGAACTGCTGGGCACCGAGCCCACCGGTGAACCGCAGGCCGAGATGTGGATGGGAGCCCATCCCGGCGCACCGTCGCGGATCGACCGCGCGGGAGGCGGGACGTCCCTGTCGGAGGCGATCGCGGCCGACCCCGAGGGCGAGCTGGGCCCGGCGGTCGTCGAGGCGTTCGGACCGCGGCTGCCGTTCCTGTTCAAGGTGCTGGCGGCCGCCTCCCCGCTCTCCCTCCAGGTGCACCCCGACCTCGTCCAGGCCAGGGAGGGCTTCGCCGACGAGGAGGAGCGCGGCGTCCCGGCCGACGCCCCGCACCGCAACTACAAGGACGCCAACCACAAGCCCGAACTCATCTGCGCCCTCACGCCCTTCACCGGCCTGTGCGGCTTCCGCCGCCCCGCCGGGACCGCCGACCTGCTGGAGGCCCTGGACGTCGGCGGCCTCAAGCCCTACGCGGACATCCTGCGCGCCCGGCCCGAGGACGAGGCGCTGGGCGAGGTGCTGACCGCCGTACTCTCCGCGGACCGGGAGGCGATGGCCGAGACCGTCGAAGCGGCGGCCGCGGCGGCCCGGCGGCTGGCCGCCGGGGAAGGACCGTACGCCCGGGAGTACGCCGCCTACGCCGGCATCGCCGGCCACTACCCCGGCGATCCGGGCGTCCTGGCCGCGATGCTGCTCAACGTCGTGCGCCTGGAGCCCGGCGACGCCCTCTACCTCGGCGCCGGAGTCCCGCACGCCTACCTCGGCGGCCTGGGCGTGGAGCTGATGGCCAACTCCGACAACGTGCTGCGCTGCGGCCTGACCCCCAAGCACGTGGACGTCCCCGAACTGCTGCGCGTCGTCCGCTTCGAGCCGACGGAGCCGGAGGTGCTGCGGCCGCGCACCACCTCCGGGGGCGAGGAGGTGTACGCGGCGCCCGTCGACGAGTTCCGGCTCTCCCGGTACGTTCTGGCACCCGGCTCCGAACCGCACGACCTGGACGACCGGACACCGCAGATCCTGCTGTGCACGGACGGGGAGATCACCCTGCGGGAGGTGACCGGAGGCGGCGGAGGCGGTGAACTCGTCCTCGCCCGGGGCCGGTCGGCCTTCGTACGGGCGGGCGAGCGTGTGGCGGTCTCCGGCAGCGGTACGCTCTTCCGCGCGACCGTGGCCGTATGACCGCGGTGTGACCGCACCACCGCACCGCACACTGCCGCGCCGCGAGTACCGGTGCCCGGCAGGGGAACGAGCCCCGCACCGGCTCCCTCCCCGGAACCGGACCTCGACCCGGAACAAGCCCTGCCGTCTTCCCAGGAGAGTCAGCCTTCCATGAGCGCATCAGGCGGAACCAAGGCGATCGTCGCGGCGCTGGCCGCCAACCTGTCCATCGCCGCGGCCAAGTTCGTGGCGTTCGCCTTCAGCGGCTCCTCGTCGATGCTCGCGGAGGGCGTCCACTCCGTCGCCGACTCGGGCAACCAGGCTCTGCTGCTGCTCGGCCACAAGAAGGCGAAGAGGAAGGCGAGCGAGGAGCACCCCTTCGGATACGGGCGCGAGCGCTACATCTACTCCTTCCTCGTGGCCATCGTCCTGTTCTCGGTCGGCGGCCTCTTCGCCCTCTACGAGGGTTACGAGAAGATCAGGCACCCGCACGAAATCTCGCACTGGTACTGGCCGGTGGGAGTCCTGGTCTTCGCGATCATCGCCGAGATCTTCTCCTTCCGCACCGCGATCAAGGAGTCCAACGCGGTCCGCGGCACGCAGTCGTGGACGGCTTTCGTCAGGCGGGCCAAGGCGCCCGAGCTGCCGGTCGTGCTCCTGGAGGACCTCGGCGCCCTGGTCGGCCTCATCCTGGCCCTGGGCGGCGTCGGCCTGGCGCTCCTGACCGGCGACCCGGTGTGGGACGGCATCGGCACCATCTGCATCGGTGTGCTGCTCGTCCTCATCGCGATCATCCTCGCGGTGGAGACCAAGTCCCTGCTGCTGGGCGAGTCGGCCGGGCCGGAGGAGCTCGGGAAGATCCGGGCGGCGATCGTCGACGGTGAGCGGGTCACCCGGATCATCCACATGCGCACGCTCCACCTCGGCCCGGAGGAACTGCTGGTCGCCGCCAAGATCGCGGTGGAGAGCCACGAGTCGGCGGCCGAGGTGGCCCGGGCGATCGACGAGGCCGAGCACCGGGTCCGCACGGCGGTTCCCATCGCCCGCGTGATCTACCTGGAGCCGGACATGTACCGGGCGGCCGAGACGGAGGAAGCCGCCGCCAAGGCGCTCTGAGCGGCGGTGGGCGGTACGGCGGCGCGACACGGTGAAGCGGCCCGGGACGGACTCCCTCCGTCCCGGGCCGCTTCACCGTGTCACCGGCCGCACCCGCTCCGGTGACCGGAAACCCGCGGTCCCGCCCGGCGCCCGTGCCCCGTCCCATCCGGGTGACGCGCCGAACGTGTAGCCTCGGAAAGGCACAGACGTCGCTGCTGATGGCGGTCGGGCGGCCACACGGGCCGGCCGAGGGAGAGAGGGCCTCCGACGGACTGCGCTGCGGTCAGGGGACACGTACGTTCGTTCTCATGGTGCGTACGGTGACGACGGCACACCACGGCGGACCGCCGGTGTGCCCGGGTCCCGCGTGCCTGTCCGCTGCCGCAGACCAGCCAGCCATGACACCTCGACCGATTCCGAGGAGCAGCTTCCGATGACGACGACCGACGCGCCCACCGGCGCATCGACCGACGCGACCGACACTTCGACCGGCACTCCGGCCGGCACCGCACCGGACTTCAAGGTGGCGGATCTGTCCCTGGCGGCGTTCGGCCGCAAGGAGATCACGCTGGCCGAGCACGAGATGCCCGGTCTGATGGCGATCCGGCGGGAGTACGCCGCCGCGCGGCCGCTGGCCGGGGCGCGGATCACCGGGTCGCTGCACATGACGGTGCAGACCGCGGTGCTGATCGAGACGCTGGTGGCGCTGGGGGCGCGGGTGCGCTGGGCCTCGTGCAACATCTTCTCCACCCAGGACCACGCCGCCGCCGCGGTCGCGGTGGGTCCGGACGGCACGCCCGAGGATCCGCGCGGGGTGCCGGTGTTCGCCTGGAAGGGCGAGACGCTCGAAGAGTACTGGTGGTGCACCGAGCAGGCGCTGACCTGGCCGGACGCGCCCACCGGCGGGCCGAACATGATTCTGGACGACGGCGGGGACGCCACGCTGCTGGTGCACAAGGGGGTGGAGTACGAGAAGGCCGGCGCCGTGCCGGACGTCGCCACGGCCGAGTCCGAGGAGCACGCGGTGATCCTGGGCCTGCTGGCCCGCACCCTGGGAGAGAACCCCACCAAGTGGACGCAGTTGGCGTCGGAGATCCGCGGGGTGACCGAGGAGACCACCACCGGGGTGCACCGGCTGTACGAGATGCAGCGCGAGGGCGCCCTGCTCTTCCCGGCGATCAACGTCAACGACTCGGTGACCAAGTCGAAGTTCGACAACAAGTACGGCTGCCGGCACTCGCTGATCGACGGCATCAACCGGGCCACCGACACCCTGATCGGCGGCAAGGTGGCGGTGGTCTGCGGCTACGGCGATGTGGGCAAGGGGTGCGCGGAGTCGCTGCGCGGCCAGGGCGCGCGGGTGATCGTCACCGAGATCGACCCGATCTGCGCGCTGCAGGCCGCGATGGACGGCTACCAGGTCGCCACCTTGGAGGAGGTGGTGGAGAGCGCCGACATCTTCGTCACCACCACCGGCAACAAGGACATCATCCTGGCCTCCCACATGGCGCGGATGAAGCACCAGGCGATCGTGGGCAACATCGGGCACTTCGACAACGAGATCGACATGGCCGGGCTGGCCGCGGTTCCGGGCATCGTCAAGGACGAGGTCAAGCCGCAGGTGCACACCTGGACGTTCCCCGACGGCAAGGCGATCATCGTGCTGTCGGAGGGGCGGCTGCTGAATCTGGGCAATGCCACCGGGCATCCGTCGTTCGTGATGTCGAACTCCTTCGCCAACCAGACGATCGCGCAGATCGAGTTGTTCACCAAGCCGGATGCCTATCCGGTGGGGGTGTATGTGCTGCCCAAGCATCTGGACGAGAAGGTCGCCCGGCTGCATCTGGAGGCGCTGGGGGCGAGGCTGACCGTGCTGCGTCCGGAGCAGGCGGCCTACATCGGGGTGCCGGTGGAGGGTCCGTACAAGCCCGACCACTACCGCTACTGACACCGCCGCCCACACGCGGCACGTCACACAGCAGGCGACACCGTCAGGCCCCCGCTCCACGGCGGGGGCCTGACCCGTAAGGAACCCCACCATGCCCCGCGGCCGCTACTCACTCCACGACCCGCACGACCGCACCCCCCTGGGCGAGGAGCGCTTCCAGTGCGCCACCGGTCCGTCCGGCTGGCGGTACGTCTCGCAGCTCACCGCCCCCTCCGGCGACCGCGCGGGCTCGGTCGACCTCACCCTGGACGGTCTCGGCCGCCCCCTCCGCCTCGAACTGACCACCCCCCACTGGCAGGTACGCGGCGCCGCACTCGACGGCGTGACCTGGGTACGCGCCGACCCGGCCGGAGAGCAGGCACAGGAGGGCAACGCGCCCGCCCACGCCTTCACCGGAGCCTCCCCCGCGTTCCTCGTCGCCACCGCGAGGCTGCTGCGCCCCGCGTCCGGCGCACCGGCCACCCGAGTCCGCCTCGTCGCCTTCGCACCCCCCGTACTCGCCCCCCGCACCCTCGACCAGGCCTGGGCGCTGGTGGACAGCGAAGCACACGCCACCGACAGCGGCCCGCTGACCGTGGACCACTACCGGGTGGACGATCTGGAGACGGGCGAGCGGCACTCCGTCCACATCGCCGGGGACGTCGTCCTGGCCGCCCCCGGCATCGAGCTGGAGGACCTGGAGTCCCCGCCCTCGACGTTCGACTGACCCGCGCGGCCGGGCCCCCTGCGGTCGGCGTCAGGCCGGGGGGACGAAGCCGGTGCGCGGCCCCTCCGCCTCCCCGCCGGCGCCATTGCCGCCGGCGGACGGGCGCTGCGGAGACGGCGCGGGTGCCGGAGGGGCAGAAGGCGGAACAGAGGGAGGAGAGGCGTGCGGAGCCGCCGGGGAAGGGGAGGCCGGCCATGCGGAGCCGGGACCGGCCGGCGGAGGCACGGCGCCGTTCCGGTCGGTCTCCGGCCGGACGCCTTCACCGAAGGCCCGCCGCGCGTCCCGCCCCTGCCGCTCGGCCACCACACCGGACAGGTACACGGCCGGAGGCATCCCCTCCGGCACCGGCGCCCCGGTGAAGCCCGCCACGTCGGCCGCCAGGCGCTGCGCCATCGACCAGCCCACCTGCGGATCGAGCTGGTCCGCGCGCAGCAGGTACTGCCGTACGGCCAGCCACAGCCCGTCCGGCACCCGCGACAGGTCCAGCCCGGCGAAGTGCCCGGCCACCCACGGCGGCGGAGGCGGCACCGGCACCGGCCGCGAGACCGGAATCCGCTCCCGTACCACCAGCGTTCCGGCGAACACGTCGCCGAGCCGCCGGCCCCGCGCGGAGACCAGCGAGGCGATGCACGCGACGACCCCCACCGTCATCTGGATCTCGACGAAGCCCAGCGCTCCGCGGACCAGCGCGTGCCGGAAGCGGATCGGCCCGCCGTCCTCCCGCACCACCCGCAGTCCGCACGCCATCTTCCCCAGCGAACGGCCGTGGGACAGCGTCTCGACCGCGACCGGACCGCCCATCAGCACCAGCACCAGCAGCGCGACGGCGATCGCCGCGGTGGCCGCGTCGTCCAGAGACCCGGTGGCCGACAGCACCGCCACCGACAGAGCCAGATAGACCCCCCAGAGCACGACCAGATCTATGAAGACG
>NZ_CP127170.1:3745000-4807500 GCF_046529545.1 Streptomyces sp. KL2
GGGTCAAGCTGATCTGCCCAGGGTAAGTCGGGGCCTAAGGCGAGGCCGACAGGCGTAGTCGATGGATAACCGGTTGATATTCCGGTACCCGCTGTGGAGCGCAAGGGCCGAGCCCGGTGATGCTAAGTCCGTGAAGCCGCCCGCATCCTTCGGGGTGTGGTGCTGGTGGAGCCGACGGCCCGATCCGGTAGTAGGTGAGTGATGGGGTGACGCAGGAAGGTAGTCCAGCCCGGGCGGTGGTTGTCCCGGGGTAAGGGTGTAGCCCGTTGTGCAGGTAAATCCGTGCAACGTTCGAGGGTGAGACCTGATGCCGAGCCGATGTGGTGAAGTGGATGATCCTATGCTGTCGAGAAAAGCCTCTAGCGAGTTGCACGGCGGCCCGTACCCTAAACCGACTCAGGTGGTCTGGTAGAGAATACCGAGGCGTTCGGGTGAACTATGGTTAAGGAACTCGGCAAAATGCCCCCGTAACTTCGGGAGAAGGGGGGCCACGCCTGGTGATCCGTCTTGCACGGTGAGCTGGGGGTGGCCGCAGAGACCAGCGAGAAGCGACTGTTTACTAAAAACACAGGTCCGTGCGAAGCCGTAAGGCGAGGTATACGGACTGACGCCTGCCCGGTGCTGGAACGTTAAGGGGACCGGTTAGTGGTGCTTCGGCGCCGCGAAGCTGAGAACTTAAGCGCCAGTAAACGGCGGTGGTAACTATAACCATCCTAAGGTAGCGAAATTCCTTGTCGGGTAAGTTCCGACCTGCACGAATGGCGTAACGACTTCTCGACTGTCTCAACCATAGGCCCGGTGAAATTGCACTACGAGTAAAGATGCTCGTTTCGCGCAGCAGGACGGAAAGACCCCGGGACCTTTACTACAGCTTGATATTGGTGTTCGGTTCGGCTTGTGTAGGATAGGTGGGAGCCGGTGAAGCATGCACGCCAGTGTGTGTGGAGGCGTTGTTGAAATACCACTCTGGTCGTGCTGGATGTCTAACCCGGGTCCGTGATCCGGATCGGGGACAGTGTCTGGTGGGTAGTTTAACTGGGGCGGTTGCCTCCCAAAGGGTAACGGAGGCGCCCAAAGGTTCCCTCAGCCTGGTTGGTCATCAGGTGGTGAGTGTAAGTGCACAAGGGAGCTTGACTGTGAGACTGACGGGTCGAGCAGGGACGAAAGTCGGGACTAGTGATCCGGCGGTGGCTGGTGGAAGCGCCGTCGCTCAACGGATAAAAGGTACCCCGGGGATAACAGGCTGATCTTCCCCAAGAGTCCATATCGACGGGATGGTTTGGCACCTCGATGTCGGCTCGTCGCATCCTGGGGCTGGAGTCGGTCCCAAGGGTTGGGCTGTTCGCCCATTAAAGCGGTACGCGAGCTGGGTTTAGAACGTCGTGAGACAGTTCGGTCCCTATCCGCTGTGCGCGTAGGAGTCTTGAGAAGGGCTGTCCCTAGTACGAGAGGACCGGGACGGACGAACCTCTGGTGTGCCAGTTGTTCTGCCAAGGGCATGGCTGGTTGGCTACGTTCGGGAGGGATAACCGCTGAAAGCATCTAAGCGGGAAGCCTGCTTCGAGATGAGGACTCCCACCCCCACTGAGGGGGTAAGGCTCCCGGGAGACGACCGGGTTGATAGGCCAGAGATGGAAGCCGGGTGACCGGTGGAGTTGACTGGTACTAATAGGCCGAGGGCTTGTCCGTAGATGTTCGCGTCCACTGTGTGGGTTCTGAGACCACGACCCGTCTGGCCGGCGGTTGCGTGTGTGTCATGGTGTTTCGGTGGTCACAGCGTGAGGGAAACGCCCGGTTACATTCCGAACCCGGAAGCTAAGCCTTTCAGCGCCGATGGTACTGCATGGGGGACCGTGTGGGAGAGTAGGACGCCGCCGAACGATTGTTCAGCCTCGGTCTTCGAGTTTCGACTCGGAGACCGAGGCTTTTTCACGTTGTGCTTCCACGAGGCGTGCTGCCGACATCGACGGATGGCGGACCACCCTCGGTTCTGTGGCGATCGTGGTATTCCCGGGGCGATGCACGGGACCGGACTGGCGGCACAGCCCCTGGAAGCTGCTGCCGGGCGGTCCCGGGAACAGCCGGAAACCGGCAGGCTGGGGCCCGGCTGTACGTGCACGGGCACAACCGTCGGGCTGCGGCTTTCCACTGCCGTCGGGTTTTTCTGAACGAGCACCGGAGGGGGTCGATACCGACCCCGGGGCTTTCGCGTTCACCGGCCTACGTGCAGCTTCTTTCCGGGCATCGTCGTCGAAAGCTCAGAGGCGGCCGGCGGCCTTGAGGGCGAGGTAGGCGTCGGCCAGGGCCGGGGCGAGCTCGTCGGGGACGGCGTCCACGACGGTGACACCGCGGCGGCGGAGCCGGGACGCGGTGTGGCGGCGTTCTGCCTGTGTCCGGGCTGCGGCCGCGGCTCCGTAGACGGCGTCGAGTGTGCCGCGTGCGGTGGCCATCTCCTCGATGCGGGGGTCGGCGACCGATGCGACCAAGACGGTGTGGCGCTGGGTGAGGAGAGGGAGTACGGGGAGCAGGCCCTCCTCCACGGGGGAGGGGTCGAGGCCGGTGAACAGGACGACGAGGGAGCGCTGAGGAGCGTTGCGGAGGATGGTCGAAGCCATGCCTCGGGCATCGGACTCGATCAGTGCCGGTTCGAGCGGTGCCATCGCCTTGACCAGTGCGGGCAGCAGGTCGTGGGCGGTGCGGCCCTGGACTGCGGCGCGCACCTGGCGATCGTAGGCGAGAAGGTCGAAGCGATCACCCGCGCGGGCGGAGAGGGCGGCCAGCAGCAGGGCGGCGTCCATCGCGGCGTCGAGGCGCGGGATGTCGCCCACCCGGCCCGCCGAGGTGCGCCCGGTGTCCAGGACGGCCAGGATGCGGCGGTCGCGTTCGGGGCGCCAGGTGCGGACGGCGACGGTGCTCTGACGGGCGGTGGCACGCCAGTCGATGGACCGGGTGTCGTCGCCGGGGATGTACTCGCGAAGGCTGTCGAACTCGGTGCCCTCGCCGCGGGTGAGGACGCTGGTGCGCCCGTCGAGTTCACGGAGCCGGGAGAGCCGCGAGGGAAGGTGCTTGCGGCTGGTGAAGGCGGGCAGGACGCGCACCGTCCAGGGGACGGAGTGACTGCCCTGGCGGGCGGCGAGGCCGAGCGGGCCGTACGAGCGCACGGTGACGCGGGCGGCGTGGTGGTCGCCGCGCCGGGTGGGGCGCAACTGTGTGGTGAGGCGGCGGCGTTCCCCGCCGGGTACGGTCAGCCGGTGCCGGGAGGCGGCGATCTCGGAGCCGGCCGTCCAGACACTGGGCGGCCAGGCGTCGCGGAGGTGCGCGCGGAGCGGGCGTCCGGTGGGATTGGTGACGGTGAGCCGGACTTCGGCGGGCTCACCGAGTCGAACTGATGTATCACCGGAACGGGTGAAAAGGAGCTTTCGGACTGGTGCCGCGCGTCCCAGGTCGTACAGAATTGCGAGCAGCAGGGTGAGTTCCACGGCGAGCAGGCCGGTCCAGCTCGGGAGCAGGAAGCCGACGAGAAGCGCGCCGAGGGCGGCGATGAGGGCTGTACGTCCGGTGAGAGCCATCGGTCGGTTCGCGTCGCCTCAGCGGGGCACGGGGACATGGGCGAGCAGTGAGGAGATCACACTGTCCGCGGTGACACCCTCCATCTCGGCCTCGGGGCGCAGTTGGATGCGGTGTCGCAGGGTGGGCAGGGCGAGCGCCTTCACATCGTCGGGGGTCACGTAGTCACGTCCGGTGAGCCAGGCCCAGGCGCGTGCGGTGGACAGCAGTGCGGTGGCGCCGCGGGGTGAGGCGCCCAGGGAGAGCGAGGGGGATTCGCGGGTGGCACGACAGATATCGACGACGTAGCCGGCGACCTCGGGGGAGACGGATGTCTTTGCGACCGCGGCCCGCGCCGCGTCGAGTTCCGCGGGGCCGGCCACGCGGCGTACGCCGGCGGCGGCGAGGTCACGGGGGTCGAAGCCCTCGGCATGCCGGGAGAGCACCTTGATCTCCTCCTCTCGGGAGGGCAGCGGGACCTGGAGCTTGAGCAGGAAGCGGTCGAGCTGGGCTTCGGGGAGGGGGTAGGTGCCCTCGTACTCGACGGGGTTCTGGGTGGCGGCCACCAGGAAGGGGTCGGGGAGCTTGCGCGCGGTGCCCTCGACGGTGACCTGCCGTTCCTCCATGGCCTCGAGCAGGGATGCCTGGGTTTTCGGTGGGGTGCGGTTGATCTCGTCCGCGAGGAGGAGGTTGGTGAACACCGGACCGGGCTGGAAGGAGAACTCGGCCGTGCGGTTGTCGTAGATGAGCGATCCGGTGACGTCACTCGGCATCAGATCGGGGGTGAACTGGACACGCTTGGTGTCGAGTTCGAGCGTGGCGGCCAGGGCGCGGACGAGGAGGGTCTTGGCGACACCCGGGACGCCCTCCAGCAGCACGTGCCCGCGGCAGAGCAGGGCGACGACAAGTCCGGTGACGGTGGCGTCCTGGCCGACCACGGCCTTGGAGATCTCGCTGCGCAGAGCCTCGAGGGCGGCGCGGGCGCTGTCTGCGGAGGGGGCGCTCACGGGGTGCGGTCCTTGTCTCTCGGAGATGGGGTGATGCGGCGTTCGAGGAGGTCGAGCCGGTCGGCGAGCCGGACGAGGGCTTCGTCGTCGGCGGGGGCCGGGCCGAACAGAAGGCTGTGGATCTGGATGCCGTCGTCTCCGGTGCGGGCGGCGACGGCCGGACACAGGGCCTCGGAACGGTGTGCCTGTGCGGTGGGTACGCCGGCGAGGGGGGCGATCCGGGCGCGGGTGGCCGAGCGCAGCGCTTCGGCGGCGCGTTCGCGCGCGTTCGCCTGGCGGTAGAGGCGGGCGCGGCCCTCGGTCGCCTCGGACGCCGGGACAGCCACGGGCAGCCGTTCGGGGACGAGGGGGCCGAGGCGCCTGGCCCGCCAGAGGGCGGCGAGGACCGCGGCGATCGCGAGCTGGAGGGCGCCCCACCGCCAGCCGGAGGGGATGAGGTCGAAGAAGCTCTCGTCGCCGCCGTCGGTGGCGGTGGCGTCGTCCAGGGAGGGGAGGTACCAGACCAGATGAGGACGGGAGCCGAGGAGTTGCAGGGCGAGCGAGGCGTTGCCGTGGTCGTCGAGACGGTGGTTGTACAGCAGGTCCGGGGCACCGAGCACCACGGTGTCGCCGTCGCCGGTCTCCGCGGGGAGCCTCAGCAGTGTGGGCAGTTCGCCGCTGGGGTAGCAGGCCTCGACCGAGGAGGCGGAGGTGGTGTAGGTGATGCCGCCGAGTTCGGCCGCGCCCGCGCGCCGGGCGTACGGGGCGTCGCAGCCGGGGCCGAGCACCTCGACGGAGGCGGGCTCCACGGCGCGTACGTCCGGGGCCAGGGTGCCCAGCGAGGCGGGGCCCGGGGCCAGCAGGACGGTGCGGCCTCCGCTGTCGAAGGCGGCGGCGCGCAGCGCGGACTGCTGACGCGCGCTGAGCAGGTCGGGGTCGGTTACCAGCAGTGTGGTGTCGGGGCCCAGTGCCTCGGTGGCCTCGGCGATGCCGGTGACGACGGTGGTGTCCACGCCGCGGTCGGCGAGGAGTTCGGCGGTGGCGCGGCTGCCGTAGCGGTCGGCGGAGCGGGGGTCGAGCAGTCCGTACTGCTCCCCGGAGCGGAGGGCGGCGATGACCAGGCCGGCCAGCGCCAGGACGGCCGCTGCCAGCAGCAGGCCGCGGGCGCGTCCCCACAGCTGGCGTGCGGTGGGCGATACCGGGGTGGCCGCGGCACTGGACGGGGTGGGCGGTGCGGTCGTCATACGGCGCCTCCGCCGGGGGCCGCGGGGGTGGGACGGCCGCCGGCGAGGTGGGGCCTGCTGTGCCGGACGGCTTCGTCGAGGTCCCGCAGCCGCAGGTACGCGGCCTGGTCGGCCGGCCGCCCGGCGTATGTGACCTCGTCGAAGGCGAGGGCGGCGGCGTACAGGCCCGTGGTGTGGTCCGGGAGGACCCGGGCGGCTTCGGCGGCGGCCTCGTCGGCGGTGCGGCCGGGACGCGGGTCGAGCAGGGCGCGTTCCTCCAGGGAGCGGACGAGCGCGCGCATCCTCTCCTGGAGGGCTTCGCTCCAGCGGGCGGCGGAGGCGTACCGCTCGGCCGCGGCGCGGTGCTCGTCGGCACTGCGCGGGCGGTCGTCGAAGAGTTCGCCGCGTCCGGCGGATCCGGGCGTGCGGCGCAGTGCGCCCATGCGCAGCCTCAGGCCGACCAGGAGGAGTACGACGAGCAGGGCGACGACCGTGAGGCCGACCCAGCCGCCGGGCGTGGCCCCGGCGGCGGCGTCGAGAAGATCGCCGATCCGCTCCCACACCCAGTCGAGGAGGCGCCGCAGCGGGCTCGGGTCGTTCTCGTGGTACATGGGCTTGGACAGTTCGTCCTCGGCGGCCTCGCGCGCCGGGACGCGCGGGATCGTCACCGGAACCCCGTCGTCGGAGTCGTCGGAGCGCACGGCGAACGGGGCCTCCCGTACCGCCGTGCGCATGCCCTCGGACCGCGTCACCACATCAGTTCCCCGGGGTGGTGCCGTCGGCGGGCCGTTCGTAGCCGGGAACTCCCGCGGCGCGGGCGAGTTCGAGGTCGAGGGCCTCGCGGCGGATGCGCTGATCCATGTAGAGGAGGGCGGTGACGCCCGCGCTGAGCGGGAGGGTGATGGTGGAGGCGAGTACCGCGCCGATGCCGACGACGATCAGGTATGTCCAGGTGATGTCGGCGACGCTGCCGGTCATGAAGCTGTCGATGCCGTCGCCGCTCAGTACCGGGGCCAGCAGGGAGGCGGGAAGCTGGATGATCATGCTGATCATGAAGGCCAGCACGACCGTGAGGAGCTGGATGCCGAAGATGCGCCACCAGGAGTTCCGCACAAGCTTGGCGGAGCGCCGGAGGGCGGCGAGGACGCCCTGCCGCTCCAGCATCAGGGCGGGAGCGGAGAGGCAGTAGCGGACCCACAGCCAGACGGCCGCCACGGTGCCCGCGAGGCCGCCGAGGAGGCCGATGCCTATTCCGGCCACTTCCGAACCCGCCACGCCGAGGAGGATGCCGGGCAGGAGACCCAGGGTGACGGCACCGACCACGATCAGTCCCACCAGCAGCGTCAGTCCGAGCAGGCGGGCGAGTTGCGGCCGGGAGTCGCGCCATGCCTCTCCGGTGGACACCGGGCGGCCCAGAACGGCACGGCTGACCACCACGGTGAGCATCGCGGTGGCGATGACCGTGCCGACCAGGGAGGCCAGCAACTCGACGCCCAGGGCGCTGAACGTACCGCTGAGGGCGTCCAGGACCTCGTCCGTGGTCGGCTCCGCCTTGGTCTCCAGCGCCTGCAGGCCGCTGTTGTCCCGCATCCAGACGCCGGTTGCCACGGTGGAGGCGAGCTGGATCATGATCGCGACCGCGAGCGAGATGCCCAGGACCGTCCGCCAGTGGGCCCGTGCGGTGGAGACCGCCCCGTCCAGGATCTCGCCCACGCCCAGGGGGCGGAGCGGGATGACACCGGGTTTGGCCGCGGGCGGCTGGTTCCAGTTTCCCCAGCCGGGCCCGCCCGGCGGCGGGGGAGGAGGCGCGCCCCAGCCCTGCGGGGCGGCGGGCGGCTGCTGTGGCGACCAGTTCGTGGGCGGTTGCGCTGGTGGGGCCTTGTCGATGGACACCTTGTCGGTGGGCTGCCCGGAAGTACCGCCACCGGATGCGCCCCCGCCGGAGGCGGGGGGAGGATCGGAAGGGGAGGATCCGGGCGAGACCCAGCCCGGAGAGTCACTCACAGCAGTTCACCTCGTGTTCTCGCGGCCTGTCCGTGGGGATGTATCGGCTGGTTGGCAGCCATCGTGCCATGGGCCGCCGCGGAACGGAGCGGGCCCTGTGGCTCCCGGTTGCCTTCGACTGATGGTCGGGAGAAGGGGCAGACTGTCCGAATGGTTGACCAGACTGAGGAACGATCCACGGCTTCGGCGCCCGATGACGCACCGGTTCCCGTTCCCGCGCTGCGCTGGGAGGAACCTCCTGAGGGGCCGGTGGTGGTGCTGCTCGACCAGACCCGGCTGCCCGCCGAGGAGGTCGAGCTCGTCTGCACCGATGTGCCCGCACTGGTGGAGGCGATCCGCTCGCTTGCGGTGCGCGGGGCGCCGCTGCTGGGGCTGGCGGGTGCGTACGGTGTCGCACTGGCCGCCGCCCGCGGCTACGACGTGACCGATGCGGCCGAGCAGCTCAGGCACGCGCGTCCGACCGCGGTCAACCTCGGGTACGGGGTGCGCCGGGCCGAGCGGGCCTTCCGGACTGCGGCCGACGGCGGTGCGGGATACGAGCGGGCGGCCGCCGCGGCGCTCGCCGAGGCCCGCGCACTGCACCGGGAGGACGCCGAGGCGAGCGTGCGGATGGCCGAGCACGGCCGGGCGCTGCTGGGCGAGCTGCTGCCGGGCGGCGGCTACCGCGTCCTCACACACTGCAACACCGGGGCGCTGGTCTCCGGTGGTGGGGGCACCGCGTTCGGTGTGGTGCGGGCCGTGCACCGCGCCGGCGAGCTGCGCAGGCTGTGGGTGGACGAGACCAGGCCGCTGCTCCAGGGGGCGCGGCTGACGGCGTACGAGGCGGCCCGGGAGGGCATGGCCTACACGGTGCTCCCGGACAGCGCGGCCGGTTCGCTGTTCGCGGCGGGCGAGGTGGACGCGGTGCTGGTCGGCGCGGACCGGATCGCGGCCGACGGCTCGGTGGCGAACAAGATCGGCAGCTATCCGCTGGCGGTGCTGGCCCGCTACCACCACGTGCCGTTCGTGGTGGTGGCGCCCGTGACCACGGTGGACCTGGAGACGGCCGACGGCGGGTCGATCGAGGTGGAGCAGCGTCCCGGCCACGAGGTGACGGAGTTCGCGCCGCCGACGGTGCCGGGGGCCGGCGCGGAGCCGGGCAGCGGCATCCCGGTGGCTCCGCTGGGCGCGCAGGCGTACAACCCGGCCTTCGACATCACTCCGGCGGAACTGGTGACCGCGATCGTCACCGAGCGGGGCGTGGTCTCACCGGTCACGGGGGACGCGCTGGCCGAGCTGTGCTCGCCCTCACCGTCACCCCGGGAAAAGTCACGATCGGGTAATGGGATGATGGACGCATGAAGGGACGCGTCCTGGTCGTCGACGACGACACCGCACTGGCAGAGATGCTCGGCATCGTGCTGCGCGGCGAAGGCTTCGAACCGTCGTTCGTGTCGGACGGAGACAAGGCCCTCGCCGCCTTCCGCGAGACCAAGCCCGATCTGGTGCTGCTCGACCTGATGCTGCCGGGCCGGGACGGCATCGAGGTGTGCCGGCTGATCCGTGCCGAGTCCGGGGTGCCGATCGTCATGCTCACGGCCAAGAGCGACACCGTCGACGTGGTGGTGGGTCTGGAGTCGGGGGCCGACGACTACATCGTCAAGCCGTTCAAGCCCAAGGAGCTGGTGGCCCGCATCCGGGCGCGGCTGCGGCGGTCGGAGGAGCCCGCGCCCGAGCAGCTCGCCATCGGAGACCTGGTCATCGACGTGGCGGGGCACTCGGTGAAGCGCGACGGGCAGTCCATCGCGCTGACCCCCCTGGAGTTCGACCTGCTGGTGGCCCTCGCCCGCAAGCCGTGGCAGGTCTTCACCCGCGAGGTGCTCCTGGAGCAGGTGTGGGGCTACCGCCACGCGGCGGACACACGGCTGGTCAACGTCCATGTGCAGCGGCTGCGCTCCAAGGTCGAGAAGGACCCGGAGCGGCCCGAGATCGTGGTGACCGTACGCGGCGTGGGGTACAAGGCCGGACCAAGCTGACATGTGGCGTGGCGGTCGATTCCTCCCGGACGGGCTGCTGTCCGAAGGGGCGACGGGCAGCCGGGCGCACCCTCTGTTCCGGATGTTCGTCCGCTGGGTGCGACGCCCGCTGCTGGCCGTGGCACGGCTGTGGCGGCGCAACATCCAGCTGCGGGTGGTGACCGCCACGCTGCTGATGTCCCTCGCGGTCGTCCTGCTGCTGGGCCTGGTCGTCATCGGCCAGGTCAGCAACGGGCTCCTGGACGCCAAACAGCAGGCCGCGCGGAGTCAGGCCGCCGGGGGCTTCTCGGTGGCCGAGCAACTGGCCGACGACGCGGCCGACGACGTGGCCCAAGGTGGCACCGGCAACAGCCGCGACGGGCGCCAGGACACCGGCACCTGGCTGAACAACCTGGTGACGCAGCTCGCCAGCGGTGGCCAGGGCGTCTACTACCTGGTGGCGCTCAGCTCCGAGGAGGGGCCGGACACCTTCGGCACGGGGGAGGGCTCGGGCAACCACGGGCCCCGCGCGTCCTTCGACCTCAAGCCCGAGGAGAGCGTGTCGCCGCAGCTCCGTGCGGCGCTGGACGACAGCCCCGACACCCACGAGCAGTACGGCACGATCGTGCTGGAGGGCGGCCGGACCGAGGCCGCGCTGGTGATAGGAAAGCGCCTCAACGACCCCAACGGCGATCCGTACCAGTTGTACTACCTCTTCCCGTTCCAGCAGGAGGAGAAGTCCCTCAGTCTGGTCAAGGGCACCCTCGCCACCGCCGGGGTCTTCGTGGTGGTGCTGCTGGGAGCCATCGCCTGGCTCGTCGTTCGCCAGGTGGTCACCCCCGTCCGGATGGCCGCCAGGATCTCCGAGCGGCTCGCCGCCGGACGTCTCCAGGAGCGGATGAAGGTCAGCGGCGAGGACGACATCGCCCGGCTGGGCGAGGCCTTCAACAAGATGGCGAAGAACCTCCAGACGAAGATCCAGCAGCTGGAGGAGCTGTCCCGGATGCAGCGCCGCTTCGTCTCGGACGTCTCCCATGAGCTGCGCACCCCGCTCACCACGGTGCGGATGGCCGCCGATGTCATCCACGAGGCGCGCGGCGAGTTCGACCCGGTGACGGCCCGCTCGGCCGAACTGCTGCTGGGGCAGCTGGACCGCTTCGAGTCGCTGCTGGCGGATCTGCTGGAGATCAGCCGCTTCGACGCCAAGGCGGCCGCGCTGGAGGCCGATCCGGTGGATCTGCGCGATGTGGTCAGGCGCGTTCTGGAGGGTGCGGAGCCGCTCGCCGAGCGCAAGGGCAGCCGCTTCCTGGTGTACGGCGACGAGCGGCCGGTGATGGCGGAGGCCGACGCCCGGCGTATCGAGCGCGTGCTGCGCAACCTGGTGGTCAACGCGGTCGAGCACGGTGAGGGCCGGGACATCGTGGTCCGGCTCGCCTCGGGCGACGGCGCGGTGGCCGTGGCGGTGCGCGACTACGGCGTGGGGCTCAAGCCTGGCGAGGCCAACCGGGTCTTCAACCGCTTCTGGCGTGCCGACCCGGCCCGTGCCCGCACCACCGGCGGCACCGGCCTGGGCCTGTCCATCGCGGTCGAGGACGCCAGGCTGCACGGTGGCTGGCTGCAGGCATGGGGCGAGCCCGGCGGCGGTTCGCAGTTCCGGCTGACCATTCCGCGGACCGCGGGGCAGCCGCTGCGCGGTTCCCCCATCCCCCTGGAGCCGGCCGACTCCCGCCGGCGGAGGGAGGAGGCCCGGGCCGCTTCCGGCGGGGCGCGCGCCTCCGTACCGTCCCCGGCCCCGTCCCGGGGGCCCGTGCAGGAGCCGCACCGGTGGCCCGGTGGCGCGGTGGCGGCACCACCGAGGGAGGCCGGGGACGGCGGGAGCACCGCGGGCGGCGGGGAGCCGGACATGCGGAGGCGGACGGCGCAGGGGCCGGAGGAGCCGATGGAGGAGCAGGGTGGACATGGTGAACGGCAGGGCGACTGAGCGCTCCCGGGAGGGCTTCCGTCCTCCCCGCTCCCCCCGTACGCGCCGCAGGTCCGCGGCGGTGCTCGGCGCCCTCGTCCTGCTGCTCGCCGGGTGCGCGTCCATGCCCTCCGAAGGCGAGGTCCGCAGGGTGGACCCCTCCTCCCGGGCCGACACCGACTCCCAGGCGCGGGTGTTCGGGGTGAGCCCGCGGAAGGGCGCGCAGCCCTGGCAGATCGTGCGCGGTTTCCTGGAGGCCACCACGAGCGACGAGCCGGGGTTCGCCACCGCCCGCGAGTACCTCACCGGCAGGGCCGCGCACAGCTGGGATCCCTTCGCCCGTACGACGGTGCTCGGCGTCACCCCCACCGTGCTCGCCCCCGGCCGCTCCTCCACCGGCGAGGAGGAGGACGGCACCACCCTGGAGGTGACCGGCCCCACCGTCGCGCTGGTGGACAGCGAGCACGCCCACCGGCCCAGCAACGGGACGTACCGGGAGACGTTCCACCTCGTCCGGGTCGGCGGCGAGTGGCGCATCGACCGGCTGCCGGACGGGCTGGTGGTGGCCGAGGCCGACTTCGAGCGCAACTACGAGTCGGTCAACACCTACCACTACGCCGACCTGGGCCCGGACACCGGCGCGGTGACGCGGGGCGAGGACGTCCTGGTCGCCGATCCGGTCTACGTGCGGGAGCGCATAGACCCGCTGACCGAGGCGGTCGAGGCGCTGCTGGACGGCCCGACCGGCTGGCTGGCCCCGGTGGTCGGCTCGGCCTTCCCCGAGGGCACACGGCTCGCCGGTGGCACGAAGCTCTCCCCGAACGACTCCGGCACGCTCACCGTTCCGCTGGTCGTACGCGACGGGAAGGGACGTGAGCGTCCGCTCGGGGTGGGGAGCGCCCAGTGCGACCGGATGGCCGCCCAGGTGCTGCACACCGTGGACGGCCAGGTGTCGGCCAGGACCTCCCGGGTCCGGCTGACCCGGGGCGACGGCGGTGCGGAGCTGTGCTCCCTGACCCGTGACGAGGCCGAGGCGTACGCGCCGGGCCGGCTGGGCGGCGACGGCGGCGGCCAGTACTTCGTCGACGACCGTGACCGGCTGGCCGTGGTGCTGGGCGACGGCGACCGCACCGCGCCCGTCAACGGCCCGTTCGGTGCGGGGCAGATCCGGATGGGCGCGGTCTCGGTGAGCCGGGACGAGAAGCGCGGTGCGGGGGTGTCGCTGGACGGCCGGTCGCTGTTCGTCGCCCCGCTCACCGCCGACACCGGGCTCGGCGCCCCCGTCGTGACCAGTGGTGCGCAGCGGGAGAGCGACGGGCTGACGACTCCGAGCTGGGACGGGCTCGGCGATCTGTGGGTGGCCGACCGCGATCCGGACAGGTCCCGGCTGCTGTGGCTGCGCGGAGGCCAGGAGGAGGCGAAGGAGGTCGAGGTGGTCGGTCTCGGCCGCGGCCGGATCGAGGCGCTGCGGGTCTCCTCGGACGGCGTGCGCATGGCACTGCTGATCAGCGAGGAGGGCCGGACGACCCTGCGGCTCGGGCGCATCGAGCGGGAGGAGTCCGAGGACGGGAGCCCCACGGCGACCGTGGAGGGCCTGCGGCCCATCGCTCCGCGGATGGATGAGGTGCTGGACGCCTCCTGGGCGGGCGACAGCAGGCTGGTGGTCGTCGGCCGGGAGGCGAAGGGCGTGCAGCAGTTGCGCTACACGGCGACGGACGGCTCGTCGGCCGGCCCCTCCACGCTGCCCGGGCTCAACGGGGTGACCGGGGTGGCGGCCTCGGAGAACGGCGACAAGCCGCTGCTGGCCGACACCGGGGAGGGCATCGCCCGGCTCGAGCGCGCCGAGTGGGAACTGGTCACGGACAAGGGATCGATGCCCGCCTACCCTGGGTAGTCGTCCCGGTGTGTTCGGTATGCGGGAGTGGTGGCGGGAACTGGCCGACCTGGTGCTGCCGGCCGACTGCGCCGGGTGCGGTCTGCCGCGCACCGGCCTGTGCGCGCGGTGCCGGGAGCTGCTGAGCGGGTCACGGCCGTGGCGGGTGCGACCGGATCCGCCGCCGGACGGCCTGCCGCCGGTCCACGCGTGCCTGGCGTACGCCGACGAGGTACGGGCGGTGCTGCTCGCGCACAAGGAGCGCGGCGCCCTGCGGCTGGCCGCACCGCTGGGGGCGGTGCTGGCCGGTGCGGTGCGGGCGGCGGCACGGGGGAGTACGGGGCCGCTGCTGCTGGTGCCGGTGCCCTCCGCAAGGCGCTCGGTGGCGGCGCGCGGCCACGACCCGGTGCGGAGGATGGCGCTGGCGGCGGCCGGAGAGCTCAGGCGCGGCGGGCGGAGGGCGCGGGTCCTGCCCGTACTGCGGCAGCGGCGTGCCGTGGCGGACCAGACGGGGCTGGACGCCCGGCAGCGCCTGGCCAATCTGGCCGGCGCGCTGGACACGGCGGCCGGTGCGGGGCGGCTGCTGGAGCAGGGTCCCGTGGTCGTGGTGGACGACCTGGTGACCACGGGCGCCTCGCTCGCGGAGGCGGCGCGGGCGCTCGGCGGGGCGGGCGGGAGGGTGGTCGGCGCGGCGGTGGTGGCGGCCTCGCGGCCCGGCGCCCGCTAGTGCCGCGCCCGCCGGGACGTCTGTGAGGTGCCGGTGAGGCGCCGGCGGGGTCCGCTCGCCTCTCGCCCGGTCTCGCCGCCCCCGGGTCCCGCACCGGTGTGCGGACGCTCGCCCGGCAGGCGGTTCGCGGGGCGTACCCCGGCCGTGAGTGGGCAGTGTGGTCCGTACGGGCGGGGAACCGCAGGCGGGAGCGCCTCGTTCCCGGCGTGAGGGCGAAGCCGCCCGCGACCGGAGGTACGTGCCGACAGGGGGTGCCGAGTTTCCCCCGGCGGAGGTAGGTTCGGTTGTGAGGAATGGCGAAGGTCGTTCCGTACGGCGGGACATGTGCGCTGCACGGCGTTCGCCCGGCTTTGCTGCTCATTCTCCCGGAAACGGGAGGGTGGCGATCTTCCCGACTGGGGAGGAGGAGGTGAAAGTCGCAACCCGACGTAGGGCCGGACGGTGACGGGCAGGGGCCCGCATCTTCCGGACTCGGTGCACAAAGGGCGTGCTCCGCCGCTCAGGCCGCGGAGGCGCCCGGGAACGGAGTTCTGCGTGGACATCGTCGTCAAGGGCCGTAAGACAGAGGTGCCGGAGCGGTTCCGCAAGCACGTGGTCGACAAGCTCAAGCTGGACAAGATCCAGAAGATCGACGCCAAGGCGATCCGCCTCGACGTCGAGGTGTCCAAGGAGCCCAACCCGCGTCAGGCCGACCGCTCCGACCGGGTTGAGATCACGCTGCGCTCCCGTGGTCCGGTGATCCGCGCCGAGGCGGCGGCGGCCGACCCGTACGTGGCGCTGGACTTGGCCACGGAGAAGCTGGAGTCGCGGCTGCGCAGGCAGCACGAGAAGCGGGTCTCCGCGCGGAAGGGGAACGGCCACCACCGGATTCCGGCGCGCGACGTGGCCGTGACCGTGCCGAACGCGGCGACCATCGGCGAGGACGGCCGGCTCGGACCGCAGCGCACGGCGGCCGAGGAACAGCCCGTCACCACCAGGGTGGGACCACTGGAGGTCCAGGGGGAGGGCCCTCTGGTCGTCCGGGAGAAGACCCACGCGGCGGCCCCGATGTCGTTGGACCAGGCCCTGTACGAGATGGAGCTGGTCGGGCATGACTTCTACCTGTTCGTCGACTCCGAGACCAAGCTGCCGAGCGTCGTCTACCGGCGGCACGGTTACGACTACGGCGTCATCCATCTGGAACCCGACCCGTTCGTGGAGGAGGCACCGCAGGGCGCCGGAGGCGCTCTGGGTGGCTGATAACAGTCGCTGACGCCGCGAACCGGACCCGCCCCCGGCCGAACGAGGAATTCGGCCGGGGGCGGGGGCATGGAATCATGGCCATGTCCAACCGGTGCCCTGCATCGGCCGGTTGGCGCTGCGTAGCCTGGCTGCAGGGGGAGGAACGATGGCGGACAGCTTCGGGCCCGTGACGCCCGGCGCGCGGGACGGCGGCCGCGGTGCCGCCCCCGCGGACGCGGGCGCGGAGGGCCTGCGCAAGGAGCCCATCCGGGTCCTGGTCGTCGACGACCACGCCCTCTTCAGACGCGGGCTGGAGATCGTCCTCGCGCAGGAGGAGGACATCGAGGTCGTCGGCGAGGCGGGGGACGGGGCCGAGGCCGTGGACAAGGCCGCGGACCTGCTGCCCGACATCGTGCTGATGGATGTGCGGATGCCCCGGCGCGGCGGTATCGAGGCATGCACCTCGATCAAGGAGGTGGCCCCCAGCGCGAAGATCATCATGCTGACGATCAGCGACGAGGAGGCCGACCTCTACGACGCGATCAAGGCCGGGGCCACCGGCTATCTGCTCAAGGAGATCTCCACCGACGAGGTCTCCACCGCGATCCGCGCGGTCGCCGACGGGCAGTCGCAGATCAGCCCGTCCATGGCGGCCAAGCTCCTCACCGAGTTCAAGTCGATGATCCAGCGCACCGACGAGAAGCGGCTGGTGCCCGCGCCGCGCCTGACCGACCGGGAGCTGGAGGTGCTCAAGCTCGTCGCCACCGGCATGAACAACCGCGACATCGCCAAGGAACTCTTCATCAGCGAGAACACCGTCAAGAACCACGTCCGCAACATCCTGGAGAAGCTCCAGCTCCACTCCCGGATGGAGGCCGTGGTCTACGCGATGCGGGAGAAGATCCTGGAGATCAGGTGAGGCGGCCCGGCCCCGCGGCGACCCGGCACTGCCGACGCGGCCCGCGGTGGGGCCCGGGCCGCGTCGGCAGTGCCGGGCACACCGGGCACAGGCGCTCCGGAGGTGCCGAACGTCCCAAAGGCGGCGGGCGCGTCAGCCGACGGCCGCGGCGAGGGCGGTGGTGAGGGCCGAGGCCAGTGCCGGGTCGTCGCAGCGCTCGACACGGACGGCGTCGCAGCCCACCCAGTCCGCCGCCTCCCGCAGCGCCCGGGCCATCGGCTCCACCGCCCCGCCTCCCGCCATCGACACCTGCCGCGCCACCAGCGTCCTCCCCTCGCGAGCCGGATCGACCCGGCCCAGCAGCCGTCCCCCCGACAGCAGCGGCATCGCGAAGTAGCCGTGTATCCGCCGGGCCCTGGGCACGTACGCCTCCAGCCGGTGGGTGAAACCGAAGATCCTCTCGGTGCGCCTGCGATCCCAGATCAGCGAGTCGAACGGCGACAGCAGCGTGGTGCGGTGCCGCCCCCGGCCCCCGGACGACTCGGCCTCCAGCGCCGCAGGGTCCGCCCAGGCGGGTTTTCCCCAACCCGCCACCTCCACCGGGACCAGACCCGTCTCCGCGACGACCGCGTCGACCTGCTCGCCCTTCAGCCGGTGGTAGTCGGCCAGATCCGCGCGGGTGGCCACGCCCATCGCCGCACCGGCCCGGGCGACCAGCCGGCGCAGGCACTCGTGGTCGGTCAGATCGTCGTGGAGCAGCTCGCCGGGGACGGCGCGCTCGGCCAGGTCGTACACCCTCTTCCAGCCGCGCCGCTCGGTGCAGACCACCTCGCCGGTGTCCAGCAGCCACTCCACCGCGATCTTCGTCTCGGACCAGTCGTACCACTCGCCGCCGTTCTTCGCGCCGCCCAGCTCGGTGGCCGTCAGCGGGCCGTCGGCCTTCAGCCGGTCGCGTACGGCGGCGCAGGAGCGCTCGGAGTCCTCCATGCGGTGCCAGCGGTGCCCCCTGGCCCGGAACGCCCGGCGCCGGAAGGCGAAGTACGGCCACTCCTCGACCGGCAGGACGCAGGCGGCGTGCGACCAGTACTCGAAGGCGTGCCCTCCCGTCCAGTACGCCGCCTCCACCGTGTCGCGGCCGACCGCTCCCAGCCGTGCGTACGGCACCAGTTCGTGGGAGCGGGCCAGCACCGAGATGGTGTCCAGCTGCACGGCCCCCAGGCGGCGCAGCATCCCCCGCACCCCGGCCCGGCGGTCCGGCGCTCCCAGCAGTCCCTGCGCGCGCAGCGCGATCCGGCGGGCCTCGTCGGCGGAGAGTGAGAGTGAGACGGTGGTCATGCGCCGACGATAGGGCCTGGCACCGACAACAGGGCCCGGAAGCGGCCGGCGCCCGTGGCCTGCGGGGGCCGGGGCCCGCGGGTGCGCGGGCGCTACGGCGCGGGCAGGTACGGCACGGCCGCCGTCCGCCCCCAGTCGGAGGGCAGCAGCGACGCCACCCACGCGTCCCGCCGGGTCCCGCGGAAGGTGATCCGCGCCCGCAAGGTGCCCTCCACCACGAAGCCCAGCCGCTCCGCCACGGCCCGCGACCCGGTGTTCCCGGCCTCGGCGAACCACTCCAGCCGCTCCACGCCCAGCTCGCCGAAGGCCCAGTCGGCCACCGCCCGCGCGGCTTCCACGGCGTATCCGCGCCCCCGCCGCTCCCTGGCCGTCCAGTAGCCCAGCTCCGCCAGGCGTCCCTCCGGGCCGGGCGGGGTGATGCGCACCAGCCCCACCGAACCGGTCAGCTCCCCGTCCCTGGTGAAGACGCCGAAGTTGTACGCGGTGTCCTCGCGCCAGCCGGCCGGGCCGATGCTGAGCACGAACTCCTGCGCGTGCCGCCGCTCGTACGGTTCGGGGAGGGTGGTCCAGCGCAGGATGTCCGGATCCTGGCAGGCGGCGTGGACGGCGGGAACGTCCCGCGGCTCGAAGGGACGCAGCACGAGGCGCTCGGTGCCGAGGGTGACGGGTCGCATGGAGGAGATTGTGCCGGTCATCCAATCGGGCGGAACCGGCACCTTCCGAGTCTCCGGCACGTTGGGGGGTACAGGGGCCGGTGCCCCTCGCATACGATGGCCGGTGCGGCTGGGCCCGACGCAAGGAAGAGGCCCGCCGTGCCAGAGCACCCAGACCGTGCCCGGCCCGACCGGCAAGGAGCCAGCCTACGTGTCCGTCTTCGGCAAGATCATGCGTGCAGGTGAAGGCAAGATCCTGCGCAAACTGCACCGCATCGCGGACCAGGTGTCGTCGATCGAAGAGGATTTCGTCAACCTCAGCGACGCCGAGCTGCGGGCGCTCACGGACGAGTACAGGGAGCGCCTCGCCGACGGAGAGTCCCTCGACGACCTGCTGCCCGAGGCCTTCGCGACGGTCCGCGAGGCGGCCAAGCGCGTACTCGGCCAACGCCACTACGACGTGCAGATCATGGGCGGCGCCGCCCTGCACATGGGCTACGTCGCCGAGATGAAGACCGGTGAGGGCAAGACGCTGGTGGGCACCCTGCCCGCGTACCTCAACGGCCTGTCGGGCAAGGGCGTCCACCTCATCACGGTCAACGACTACCTGGCCCAGCGCGACTCCGAGCTGATGGGCCGGGTCCACAAGTTCCTGGGCCTGACGGTCGGATGCATCGTCGCCAACATGACCCCGTCGCAGCGCCGCGAGCAGTACGCCTGCGACATCACCTACGGCACCAACAACGAGTTCGGCTTCGACTACCTGCGCGACAACATGGCGTGGTCGAAGGACGAGCTGGTGCAGCGCGGCCACAACTTCGCGATCGTCGACGAGGTCGACTCGATCCTCGTCGACGAGGCCCGCACCCCGCTGATCATCTCGGGCCCGGCGGACCAGGCCACCAAGTGGTACGGCGACTTCGCCAAGCTGGTGAGGCGGCTGGAGCGCGGCGAGCCCGCCAACCCGATCAAGCAGCAGCCGGAGACGGGCGACTACGAGGTCGACGAGAAGAAGCGCACGGTCGCCATCCACGAGTCCGGTGTGGCCAAGGTCGAGGACTGGCTGGGGATCGACAACCTCTACGAGTCGGTCAACACCCCGCTGGTGGGCTACCTCAACAACGCGATCAAGGCCAAGGAGCTCTACAAGAAGGACAAGGACTACGTCGTCCTCGACGGCGAGGTCATGATCGTCGACGAGCACACCGGCCGCATCCTGGCCGGCCGCCGCTACAACGAGGGCATGCACCAGGCGATCGAGGCGAAGGAGGGGGTGGAGATCAAGGACGAGAACCAGACGCTCGCCACGATCACCCTCCAGAACTTCTTCCGCCTCTACGACAAGCTCTCGGGCATGACCGGTACGGCCATGACCGAGGCCGCCGAGTTCCACCAGATCTACAAGCTCGGCGTGGTGCCGATCCCGACCCACCGCCCGATGATCCGCAAGGACCAGTCGGACCTGATCTACCGCACCGAGGTCGCCAAGTTCGACGCGGTGGTCGAGGACATCGTCGAGCGGCACGAGAAGGGCCAGCCGGTCCTGGTGGGCACCACCTCGGTGGAGAAGTCCGAGTACCTGTCGCAGCAGCTGAAGAAGCGCGGCGTGCCGCACGAGGTGCTCAACGCCAAGAACCACGAGCGTGAGGCCGCGATCGTCGCCCAGGCGGGCCGCAAGGGCGCCGTCACGGTCGCCACCAACATGGCCGGCCGCGGCACCGACATCAAGCTCGGCGGCAATCCGGACGATCTCGCCGAGACCGAGCTGCGCGCCAAGGGCCTGGACCCGGTGGAGAACGCCGAGGAGTGGGCGGCTGCCCTGCCCGGGGCCATGGAGCGCGCGGAGCAGGCCGTCGCGGCGGAGCACGAGGAGGTCACCGAGCTCGGCGGCCTGTACGTGCTGGGCACCGAGCGCCACGAGTCGCGCCGCATCGACAACCAGCTGCGCGGCCGCAGCGGCCGCCAGGGCGACCCGGGCGAGTCCCGCTTCTACCTCTCGCTCGGCGACGACCTGATGCGGCTGTTCAAGGCGCAGATGGTCGAGCGTGTGATGTCCATGGCCAACGTGCCCGACGACGTCCCGATCGAGAACAAGATGGTCACCCGCGCCATCGCCTCGGCGCAGTCGCAGGTCGAGCAGCAGAACTTCGAGATCCGCAAGAACGTCCTGAAGTACGACGAGGTCCTCAACCGGCAGCGCGAGGTCATCTACGGCGAGCGCCGCCGCGTCCTGGAGGGCGAGGACCTGCACGAGCAGATCATCCACTTCATGGACGACACCATCGACGCCTACGTCCAGGCCGAGACGGTCGAGGGCTTCGCCGAGGAGTGGGACCTGGACCGGCTGTGGGGCGCGTTCAAGCAGCTCTACCCGGTGACGGTCACCGTCGAGGACCTGGAGGAGGCCGCCGGGGGCCGCGACGGCATCACGGCGGACTTCATCGCCGACGCCATCAAGGACGACATCCACGAGCGGTACCAGGAGCGCGAGAAGCAGCTCGGCTCGGAGATCATGCGCGAGCTGGAGCGCCGCGTGGTCCTCTCCGTCCTCGACCGCAAGTGGCGCGAGCACCTGTACGAGATGGACTACCTCCAGGAGGGCATCGGCCTGCGCGCCATGGCGCAGCGCGACCCGCTGGTGGAGTACCAGCGCGAGGGCTACGACATGTTCATCGCGATGATGGACGGCATCAAGGAGGAGTCCGTCGGCTACCTGTTCAACCTGGAGGTCCAGGTCGAGCAGCAGGTCGAGGAGGTGCCGGTCGAGGAGGCCGGGCCCGCCCCCTCCCTGGAGAAGGCCCCGCAGGAGGAGGCCGTCGCGGCGGGCGGGCGCCCGGCGATCCGGGCCAAGGGCCTGGACGCCCCGCAGCGTCCGGACCGGCTGCACTTCTCCGCGCCGACCGTGGACGGCGAGGGAGGTGTCGTCGAGGGCGACTTCGCCAGCGGTGAGGACGGCGGCCCGGTCCGCTCGCCCGCGGACGGCATGACCCGCGCCGAGCGCCGCAGGGCGCAGAAGGAGAAGGGCCGCCGCCGCAAGAAGTGACCCGGCGACCGCCGCCGCACGGCGGCCGGCGGTCCGCTCCGGGGCCGGTTCGGGGCCGGTTCGGGGCCGGGCGTCCGAGGAGGACGCCCGGCCCCGCGGCGTCTCCCGCACCGCACGGGCCCCCGCGTCCCGCGCGGTGCGGTCGGGGCGCACCGGTCGCATCGGCCGGACCGGTCGGGATGGTCCTGCCGGCCCGACCGTTCGGGACGGCCGGGGCGGTCAGGGCACGGTGTCGAGCTCGACGGCGGAGCACAGCCAGCGCTGGTCGCGGGAGCGCTCCAGGCGGAAGGCCAGAGCGCGCAGCCGGTCGCCGGCGGCGATCCGGGCGAACGCCTCGACCGCGCCGGGACGGGGCTGCGACCAGCCGACCTCCCGGACCACCGGAGCCGGTCCGCCCGTCACCGCAGACCGCAGCGGGGTCAGCGGGGCGAGCCGGACCAGCTGCTCGTACGCCTCGTCGCGGGTGTGGCCGAGCAGCAGGTGGACCGGCCGCAGACCGCTGAGGACGAGCACCAGCCGGTGTGCGAACCAGTAGGGCGGCAGCCGGTCGCGTTCGCGCTGCCTGGCGGCGAGCAGGGCCGAGCGGGCCGGCCGCCGGGAGTCCCGGCGGCCGGGAGGGGCGGTACGGCTGGTGGGCGGCATGGTCTCTCCCCGTGGTCTTGTGCGGTCTTCCGCACGCCGATCAGCTTACTGGGCGGTAACTTCCATCCCGGTTTCTACTGGGCGGCCCGCGGTGCGGCAACGACCGATGGACGGTGGCGGCGGGCCGTCTGTGTTTCACCTGTCCGGTGGAGGAGTCGCCGGGGCTTGACGGCCGAGGCCGCTGACCTGCGCCGTCCGTCCGGGACGGGAGGACGGATCCGGCCGGGACCGGGGGCGTCCGGCGCGCGGAAGCCGCCGTATGCTGTCGGAACACCCGGAGCGGCCTTACACGAAAGTGGTGGCGATGCGCGTCTATGTCCCCCTCACCCTGCCCGGCCTGGCGGCCGCGCACCGGGCGGGCGAGCTCGGCCCCGGCCCGCTGACCGCCTACGCGGTCACCCCCGGGCTGCGCGAGTGGTACGTCTCGGACGACATCGAGGAACTGGAGTACGCCGCGCTCGGCCGCGCCGCGCAGGCCTCGCTGCGGCTCCTGGCCGTCGCCCCGGACGTCCCGCGCCGCCGGGTCGTGGTGGCCGTCGACGTGCCCGACCGCGAGGCCGTGGCCGACCCGGACCGGGGCCTGGACCCGGCCGCGCTGGGCGAGGTGCGCATCGAGCGGGCCGTGCCGCTGGAGCGGGCCGCCGCCGTACACGTCGACGGGGACGACGCCGAGGCGGACGTCGCCGCGGCGGCGCAGGCGCTGGGCGCGGCCGACCAGGGCGACGACGACGCCCGCTTCACGGTGGACGGGGCGGACGACCACGAGCTGCTGTGGTACGCCACCCAGGAGATCGGCGACATCGTGGGGGAGCTGGGCTGAGCCCGCTCCCGGCCGGCGCCGCAGGCCCGGCCCACCGACCCGTCCCGCCGACCGCGTCTGTCGCTTGTCACACCCAGCCCTTACCGTCGTGGGTATGGACTCGGGCACGGGGAGAGCCCACATCGTGTGGGACTGGAACGGCACGCTGCTGCACGACATCGACGCGGTCATCGCGGCGACCAACGCCGCCTTCGCCGAGATAGGGCTGCCCGCCATCACGCTGGAGCGCTACCGGGAGCTGTACTGCGTACCGGTGCCGCGCTTCTACGAGCGGCTGATGGGCCGGCTGCCCACCGACGAGGAGTGGGCCGGAATGGACGAGGTCTTCCACCGGCACTACTTCGCGCGCATCGAGCAGGTGGGGCTCGCAGAGGGCGCGGCGGAACTGCTCGCCGCGCGGCGGGAGGCCGGGCTGACCCAGTCGCTGTGCTCCCTGGCCCCGCACGACCATCTGGTGCCGCTGGTGCGCCGGCACGGCATCGAGGAGCACTTCGTCCGGGTCGACGGGAACCTCGGCGGCGGCAGCGGGTCGAGCGTCGGCAAGGCCCGGCAGATGGCGGCGCACGTGGCGGCGCTCGACGGGTTCGATCCCCGCCGCACCGTGGTGGTCGGCGACGCGGTGGACGACGCGGTGGCGGCCGCCGCCGTGGGTGCGCGGGCCGTGCTGTACACCGGCGGCTCGCACAGCAGGAGCAGCCTGGAGGCGGCCGGGGTGCCGGTGGTGGACAGCCTCACCGAGGCGGTGGAGGTGGCCGAGCACGTGATCGCGGGGGACTGAGACCGCCGTGCGCCGTGTCGCCCGCGGCCCGGTGGATGCTGTCCACAACGTCCAATTCCGGCCCCCGGTTTTGTACACATACTGTCCATGACGGGGCCCGGCCGAGGAGGGGTAGCCTAGCCGCGTGATCAGCGAGACACCCGCGGGAGGCAGTGCCGCCTCCGACCCCGGGCACCCGTGCGACGCCGCCGGGACCGGGGATGCCGCAGGTCACACCCTCTCCGGGCATGACGCCCCGCTCCGGCGGACACTTGGTGTGCCGGCGCCGGACCCTCAGAACCCTCAACGCCTTGACGTCACGCAACGGCGCGCGACAGGAGCCAGACGACATGCAGACCAAGCTGGACGAAGCAAAGGCCGAGCTGCTCGAACGAGCCGCCCGGGTCGCCGACAGCGGTCCCGCCGGCAGCCAACCCGTACCGGGACTGGACGCCGGGGCCCTCGGCCCGTACCTCCAGCGCTACTACCTGCACACCGCTCCCGAGGACCTCACCGACCGCGACCCGGTCGACGTCTACGGGGCCGCGGTCTCCCACTGCCGGCTGGCCCAGCAGCGCCCCCAGGGCACCGCCAACGTCCGCGTCCACACCCCGTCCGTCGAGGAGAACGGCTGGACGTGCACCCACAGCGTCGTGGAGGTCGTCACCGATGACATGCCCTTCCTGGTGGACTCGGTCACCAACGAGCTGACCAGGCAGGGACGCGGCATCCACCTGGTGATCCACCCCCAGGTCATCGTCCGCCGCGATGTCACCGGCAGGCTGCTCCAGGTCCTGGACGCGGGCGCCCGGCCCCGGGAGGAGATGCCGGACGACGCGCTCACCGAGTCCTGGATCCATGTCGAGATCGACCGCGAGACCGACCGCGACGACCTGAAGCGGATCACCGCCGACCTTCGGCGCGTCCTGTCCGACGTGCGCGAGGCCGTCGAGGACTGGCAGAAGATGCGGAACGCCGCGCTGCGGATCGCCGACGGCCTGCCCGACGAGCCGCTCGCCGGCGACCTGCCCGAGCAGGAGGTCGAGGAGGCGCGTGAGCTGCTGCGCTGGCTCGCGGACGACCACTTCACCTTCCTGGGGTACCGCGAGTACGAGCTGACCTCCGAGGCCGCGGACGGGAACGAGGAGCTGCTGCTCACCGCCGTCCCGGGCACCGGTCTGGGCATTCTGCGCTCCGATCCGCACCACGACGACCATGGCGACGACGACCGGGGAGGCGACGACCGGGGAGGCGACGAGGGCGGCGCACGCGGCGGTGACCACGACGGCGCCTCCCCCCGCCCCCACGCGCCCGCCCACACCCACGCCCACCCGGTGTCGCCCTCCTTCAACCGCCTCCCGGCCGGTGTCCGCGCCAAGGCCCGCGAGCACAGGCTGCTGGTGCTCACCAAGGCCAACAGCCGGGCCACCGTCCACCGCCCCTCCTACCTCGACTACATCGGGGTGAAGAAGTTCGACGAGGCCGGCAACGTGGTGGGGGAGCGCCGCTTCCTCGGCCTGTTCTCGTCGGCCGCCTACACCGAGTCGGTGCGCCGGGTGCCGGTCATCCGCCGCAAGGTCGAGGAGGTGATCGGCTCCACCGGCTTCGTCCCCGACAGCCACGACGGCCGCGACCTGCTCCAGATCCTGGAGACGTACCCGCGCGACGAGCTCTTCCAGATCCCGGCCGACGAGCTGCGCGAGATCGCCACCTCCGTGCTGTACCTCCAGGAGCGCCGCAAACTCCGGCTCTACCTGCGGCAGGACGAGTACGGCCGCTACTACTCCGCGCTGGTCTACCTGCCGCGCGACCGCTACACCACCGCCGTGCGGCTGCGGATGACCGACATCCTCATGGAGGAGCTGGGCGGCACCAACGTCGACTTCACCGCCTGGAACACCGAGTCGGTCCTCGCCCGGCTGCACTTCGTCGTCCGCGTCCCGCAGGGCACGGAGCTGGTGGAGCTGACCCACGCCGACGCCGAGCGCATCGAGGCCCGGCTGGTGGAGGCCGCCCGCTCCTGGGCCGACGGCTTCTCCGAGGCGCTGGTCGCCGAGGTCGGCGAGGAGCGGGCGGCCCGGCTCGCCCACCGTTACGGCGGCGCCTTCCCCGAGGGATACAAGGCCGACTTCCCGCCCCGCACCGCCGTCGCCGACCTCCAGTACATCCAGGGCCTGGAACGGGGCGAGGGCGTCAGCGACTTCGCCCTCAGCCTGTACGAGCCGGTCGGGGCCGGCCCCGGCGACCGCCGCTTCAAGATCTACCGCACCGGCGAGCCCGTCTCGCTCTCCGCCGTGCTGCCGATCCTCCAGGCCATGGGCGTGGAGGTCGTCGACGAGCGCCCCTACGAGCTGCGCTGCGCCGACCGCTCCCCGGCATGGATCTACGACTTCGGGCTCCGGCTGCCGGCCAACCACGCGCAGAACCTGGAGGGGGACGCCCGCGAGCGCTTCCAGGACGCCTTCGCCGCCGTCTGGAGCGGCGAGGCCGAGAGCGACGGATTCAACGCGCTGGTGCTGTCGGCCGGACTGACCTGGCGGCAGGCGATGGTGCTGCGCGCCTACGCCAAGTACCTGCGGCAGGCCGGCTCGCCCTTCAGCCAGGACTACATGGAGGACACCCTCCGCCGCAACGTCCACACCACCCGGCTGCTGGTCAGCCTCTTCGAGGCCCGCCTCTCCCCGGACCGCGCCGCCGCCGGCCACGAACTGACCGACGGCCTGCTGGAGGAGCTGGACGGGGCGCTGGACCAGGTCGCCTCGCTGGACGAGGACCGCATCCTGCGCTCGTTCCTCACCCTCATCAAGGCCACCCTGCGCACGAACTACTTCCAGCCGCGCGACGAGGAGTCGGGCCGGCCGCACGCGTACGTGTCGATGAAGTTCGACCCGCAGGCCATCCCGGACCTGCCCGCCCCCCGCCCGGCGTACGAGATCTGGGTGTACTCCCCGCGCGTGGAGGGCGTGCACCTGCGGTTCGGCAAGGTCGCCCGCGGCGGCCTGCGCTGGTCCGACCGGCGCGAGGACTTCCGCACCGAGATCCTGGGCCTGGTCAAGGCGCAGGAGGTCAAGAACACGGTGATCGTGCCGGTGGGGGCCAAGGGCGGCTTCGTCGGCAAGCGGCTGCCCGACCCCTCGGTGGACCGCGACGCCTGGCTGGCCGAGGGCATCGCCTGCTACAAGACCTTCATCTCCGGCATGCTCGACATCACCGACAACCTCGTGGGCGGCCAGGTCGTACCGCCCGAGCGCGTGGTGCGGCACGACGGGGACGACACCTACCTGGTCGTCGCGGCCGACAAGGGCACCGCATCCTTCTCCGACACCGCCAACGAGGTCGCCACCGCCTACGGCTTCTGGCTCGGCGACGCCTTCGCCTCCGGCGGCTCGGCCGGTTACGACCACAAGGCCATGGGCATCACCGCCCGCGGCGCCTGGGAGTCGGTCAAGCGGCACTTCCGCGAACTCGGGCACGACACCCAGACCGAGGACTTCACGGTCGTCGGCATCGGCGACATGTCCGGGGACGTCTTCGGCAACGGCATGCTGCTCAGCGAGCACATCCGGCTGGTGGCCGCCTTCGACCACCGCCACATCTTCCTCGACCCGGACCCGGACGCGGCCACCTCCTACGCCGAACGCCGCCGGCTGTTCGAACTGCCGCGCTCCTCCTGGGCCGACTACGACACCTCGCTGCTGTCGCCCGGCGGCGGCGTCCACCCCCGCAGCGCCAAGTCCATCCCCGTCAGCGCGCAGGTGCGCCAGGCGCTGGGTATCGAGGGCGGCGTCACCAAGATGACGCCGGCCGAGCTGATGAGGGCCATCCTCAAGGCCCCGGTGGACCTGCTGTGGAACGGCGGCATCGGCACCTACGTCAAGGCGTCCACCGAGACCGACGCCGACGTCGGCGACAAGGCCAACGACGCGATCCGCGTCAACGGCCGGGACCTGCGCGTGCGGGTCGTCGGGGAGGGCGGGAACCTGGGCCTGACCCAGCTCGGCCGCATCGAGTTCGCGCACGAGGGCGGCCGGATCAACACCGACGCCATCGACAACAGCGCGGGCGTGGACTCCTCCGACCACGAGGTCAACATCAAGATCCTGCTCAACTCGGTCGTCGCCGACGGCGACATGACCGTCAAGCAGCGCAACGCGCTGCTGGCGGAGATGACCGACGAGGTCGCCGAGCTGGTGCTGCGCAACAACTACGCGCAGAACGTGGCGCTGGCCAACGCGATGCGGCAGGCGCCCGACCTGCTCCACGCCCAGCAGCGGCTGATGCGCAGCCTCTCCCGCCAGGGGCGGCTGGACCGTCAGCTGGAGTTCCTGCCCGCCGACCGGCAGATCCGCGAGCGGCTGGCGCACGGCCGCGGGCTGACCCAGCCCGAGATGGCGGTGCTGCTGGCGTACGCCAAGATCACCGTCACCGAGGAACTGGCGGACACCGGCCTGGCGGACGACCCTTACCTGCAGCGGCTGGCGCACGCGTACTTCCCCACCGCGCTGCGCGAACGCTTCCCCGAGCAGATCGAGCGCCACGCCCTGCGGCGCGAGATCGTCACGACCCTCCTGGTCAACGACACGGTCAACACCGGTGGTTCGACCCTGGTGCACCGGATGAAGGAGGAGTCGGGCGCCTCGGCGGAGGAGATCGTGCGGGCGCACACCGCCTCCCGGGAGATCTTCGGTCTGGCCCGCGTCTGGGACGAGGTCGAGGAGCTGGACAACACGGTGGCCGCCGACGTCCAGACCCGCATGCGGCTGCACGCCAGGCGGCTGGTCGAGCGGGGCACCCGCTGGCTGCTGAACAACCGGCCGCAGCCGCTGAAGCTCGCCGAGACCATCGAGGTCTTCCGGGAGCGGGTGGAGGTGGTCTGGTCCCAGCTGCCCAAGCTGCTCAGGGGCGCGGACCTGGACTGGCACCAGAGCGTCAACGACGAGCTGACCGGCGCCGGGGTCCCCGGCGATCTGGCGCTGCGGGTGGCGGGCTTCTCCTCCGTCTTCCCCGCCCTGGACGTGGTGGCCGTCGCCGACCGCACCGGCCGTGAACTGCTGGACGTCGCCGAGGTCTACTACGACTTGGCCGACCGGCTGGGCATCACCGAGCTCCAGGACAGGGTGAGCGAGCTGCCGCGCTCCGACCGCTGGCAGTCGATGGCCCGCGCGGCGATCCGCGAGGACCTCTACGCCGCCCACCAGCTCCTCACGGCGGACGTGCTGGCCTCCGGGGACGGCAGTGCCACGCCCGAGCAGCGCTTCAAGGCGTGGGAGGAGAAGAGCGCCGCCGTCCTGGGGCGGGCCAGGGCCACACTGGAGGAGATCCGCGAGTCGGACACCTTCGACCTGGCGAACCTGTCGGTGGCGATGCGCACGATGCGCACACTGCTGCGCAGCAACCGCTGACGCGCCGGAGCGCCGAGCGCCCGGGCACACCGGGGAGCAGTGGGAGGGCACGGTGGGAGGGGCGGCCGTCAGGCCGCCCTCCCACCGTGTACGGCGCGGTTGCCGGCCCTACTTCACCGCGCCGGCCATCACGCCCGAGACGAACTGCCGCTGGAAGGCGAAGAACACCACCAGCGGGACCACCATCGACACGAACGCGCCCGAGGCCAGCACGTCGATGTTGTTGCCGAACTGGCGCACCTGCTGCTGGAGGGCGACCGTGATCGGCGGATCGCCCGCGTCGGCGAAGATCAGCGCGACCAGCATGTCGTTCCACACCCACAGGAACTGGAAGATGCCCAGCGAGGCGATCGCCGGGCCGCCCAGCGGCAGGACGACACGGGTGAACAGCCGCACCTCGCCGGCGCCGTCCAGCCGCGCCGCCTCCAGGAGTTCGCGCGGGATCTCGGCGAAGAAGTTGCGCAGCAGGAAGATCGCGAACGGCAGGCCGAAGGCCGTGTGGAAGACCACCACGCCGACGGTGGTCTCGAAGATCCCCAGGGTGTTGAAGAGTTTGGCCACCGGGATCAGCGCCACCTGCACCGGCACCACCAGCAGCCCGACGACAGCCAGGAACCACCAGTCCCGGCCGGGGAAGTCCAGCCAGGCGAAGGCGTATCCGGCCAGCGAGCCGATCACCACGACCAGCACCGTGGAGGGCACGGTGATGACCAGGGTGGTCAGCAGGGAGCCGGTGATGGCGTCGTTCTCCAGCAGGGAGCGGTAGTTGGAGGCCGTCAGCTGCGACCAGTCGCCCAGCGCCGTCCACCAGCCGGAGGAGGAGACGTCGGAACGCTCCCGGAAGGACGACAGCAGCAGCCCGGTCGTCGGCAGCAGCCACAGCAGGGCGACCACGACCAGGGTGAAGCGCACCGCCCAGTGCCCGGTGAGCGCGGCGATCCGCGCGCCGAGCGGCCGGCGCGTCCGGTCGCTCCGCCTCGGCGCCGCGGGCGCGGGCACGGGTGCGGGCGCCGGCTCGGGGCCCGATGCCGTGTCGGAGAGAGTGCTCACCGTCGGTTCTCCCTCCTCAGCCGCCGGATGTTGAAGACCATCACCGGCACCACCAGCAGCAGCAACAGCACCGCGATGGCGCTGCCCACGCCCTGGTCCGCGCCCGTGCCGAAGGACGACAGGTACAGCTGGAGCGCCAGCACGTTCGCGTCGGACTGGGTGGCACCCGGGGCGATGATGTAGACGAGGTCGAAGATCTTCAGCACGTTGATCATCAGGGTGACGAGGACGACCGCGAGCACGGGTGCCAGCACCGGCACCGTGACCCTGCGGAAGACCTGCCACTCGTTCGCGCCGTCCACCCGTGCCGCCTCCAGCAGTTCGCGGGGCACCCCCGCCAGGCCCGCCGCGATCAGCACCATCGCGAAGCCCGCCCACATCCAGACGTAGGAGGCGATGATGGCCGGGGTGATCAGGGACGGGCCGAGCCAGTTGACCCCGTTGTAGGCCTCGGTGAAGTTGGAGGCGGGCAGCCGCAGATGGGCGCCGTCCGCCTCGGCGGGCAGGGTGAAGACGCCGTCCTCGCCGGTGGTGGCGGTGGCCACCACCCTGCCGTCCCGCACGGCCTCGACCACCACCCCGGCCAGGGCCTTCTCGCCCGGGTCCACGACGTTCGGCTCGCCTCCGCCGCCCTTGGCGAAGTCCACCCAGACCGTGCCGGTGACCCCGCCGTCGCCCGCGGGCCGCGCGGGCGACGCCTCGGCGGCGTCGGTCAGGTCCTGGGGAGGTACGCCCACCAGCGGCAGGTTCGCCGGGCCCGCGGCGTCCACCGGGGACCCGGTGGTGTACGAGCCGCCGCCGGTCTTCTCCAGGTCCCCGTTCGGCCGCGGGCGGGCGCCGGGCCAGGCGGAGGCCTCGTTGAAGGTGTCGTGTATTCCGACCCAGACGGCGTTCGCCACCCCGCGGTCCGGGTCCTGCTCGTACACCAGGCGGAAGATGATGCCCGCGGCGAGCATCGAGATGGCCATGGGCATGAAGACGATCAGCTTGAACGCGGTGCCCCAGCGAACCCGTTCGGTCAGCACCGCGAAGATCAGCCCGAGGGCGGTGCAGACGGTCGGGGCGACGATCACCCAGATCGTGTTGTTCTTGATCGCCGTCAGGGTGTCGTCGTCGGTGAACAGCTCGATGTAGTTGCCCAGGCCGACGAATCCGGTGCCGGAGGCGTCGAAGAGGCTCCGGTGGACCGAGTAGACGATGGGATAGACGACCAGCGCGCCCAGCAGCACCAGGGCCGGCAGCAGGAAGCAGACCGCCAGCCAGGGCCGGGTGCGGACGATGGAGGAGCGGTGGGTCCCGGGGGCGGGCGGGCCCGGCGGGCCGGGGGCCGCCGGGCCGCCCGCTGTGGCGGTCGACATGGCAGTCGTGCCTCCGTCCCGGCCCGTCAGTCGCCGTACGCCTTGGCCGCGGCGGCCTCCAGCTCCCGCTGGGCGCCGGCCACGTCCCCGGGATCCGCCAGGAAGTCCTGGAGCGCCTTCCACTCGCCCTCGCCCTTGGTGCCGCCGAAGGCGGCCGGAGCCTGGTCGGACATGTCGAAGCGGAAGTCGTCGCCCGCGGCGATCAGCGCCTCGGCGATGTCGCGCTGCACGTCGTCGGGGTAGACGGAGGTGTCCAGCTCCTTGTTGGGCGAGATGAAGCCGCCCTGCTCCGCCCAGATCGCGGCGGCGTCGGTGGAGGCCAGGAAGGTGAGCAGGGCGTGGGCGCCCTCGCTGTCCTTCAGCGCCACCGCCGCGTCGCCCGCGCTGACCACCGGAGAGCTCTCGCCGACGGCCGGGAAGGGGAAGACCTTGGCGTCCTGGCCGATCTCCGCCTCGGTGTCGCCGATGTTGACGGCGACGAAGTCGCCCTCGTAGACCATCGCGGCCTGCGGCTCCTGGACATCGGCGAAGACCTGGGTGACGGACTTGGGGAACTCCGTGCGCAGCGCGCCCTGGTTGCCGCCCGCCAGCAGTTCCTTCCTGCCGAACAGCTCGCCGAGGGTGGTCAGCGCCTCCTTGACGGAGGGGTCGGTCCACTTGATCTCGTGCTTGGCGAGCTGGTCGTACTTCTCGGGCCCGGCCTGGGAGAGGTAGACGTTCTCGAACCAGTCGGTGAGGGTCCAGCCGTCCGCGCCGCCGACCGAGACCGGCGGGACGCCGGAGTCGGAGATGGTCTGGGCGGTCTCCAGGAACTCGTCCCAGGTCTTCGGCTCGCTCACGCCCGCGTTCTCGAAGGCGGCGGTGTTGTACCAGACCAGGGACTTGTTGGCGGCCTTGAAGTAGACGCCGTACTGCTCGCCGTCGTGGGCGCCCAGATCCCGCCAGCCCTGGGAGAAGTTCTTCTCCAACTGCTCGCGCGCCTCGGCCTTGAGCGGCTTGATCCAGCCCTTCTCGGCGAACTGGTGGAGCACGCCGACCTGCGGCAGCATCGCCACGTCCGGCGGCGCGCCGCCCTCGATCTTGGAACCGACGAAGGTCGCCACGTTGTCACCGGTCGGAACGAAGCCGACCTCGGCGCCCGTGCGCTTCTCGAACTCGTCGAGGACCTTGCGGAAGTTCTTCTGCTCCGGGCCGGTCCACACGGCCGCCACCTGGAGCTTCTGCCCCTTCAGATCCGGTAGTTCGACGGTGGACTCCCGCCCGTCGCCCGCTCCGTTCCCGGAGCCACCGGACTTGTCGCCCCCGCCGTCACCTCCGCCGCAGGCGGCCGTCAGCGACAGTGCCAGCGCCGCGGCCAGCGCGATGCCCGCTCTGCGGGCCCGCGATCGAGTTGTACGGACAGAAGTGCGCATAGCTCACCGTCCCCACTGTGGGCACGGCCGGTCGTCGAACGGCCGCGCCGTACGTCCCGTTCGGTCAGTCCTACGCCTGAACACATTGCCCGGCAACAGCGCTTCACATGTCAAATCGTCGTTCGTGACCGGCTCGTGACCATAAGGCCCGACCTGCCCTGCCGGGCCCGCCGGCGTCACATCAGCGAGGGGGGCGCGGGGGCGCCCGCCTCGCGGGCGGCGCGCTCGACCGCGCTGGCGAGCAGAGCCAGATCGGTCGGCCCGTTGCCCAGCTCGCGTACGGGGCGGCGGGCGGGGGGATCCCCGGCGCGCGCCCAGTCCAGGGGGACCACCGTCGGCCGCAGAGTCGCCGTGCGGGGTATGCGGCCCGACACCCGGCCCGCCTGGAAGGGGGTCACCGAGCCGTCCGGCCGGTGCAGCGACCCGCGCCCCGGCAGCGGCCCCTCCGCGGGGCCGCCCCGGCCGTCCGAAGCGCCCCGGACGTCCGGCCCGTCGCGGGTGTCGGAGCCCAGGAAGGCCCGCAGGACCGCGCCCTGCCCGGTGGCCGTCCGCCCGGTGTGCTCCGGCCGCCCGGTGGCGGCTATCAGATGCACCCCCAGCCGCGCCCCGTCCCGTGCCACGGCCTCCAGCGCCCGGACCACCGAACCGGCCGCCGGCCGGCCGGGGTTGCCCAGGGCGGGGGCGACCAGCGTGTCGAAGTCGTCGACGAGGACCACCAGCCGGGGCAGCGGTCCCGGAGCGGCCGCGGCCTCGGCGGGATCCGCCTCCCCGGGCGCACGGAGCTTGAGGGCGCCGGGCTCGGCGCCCGTGCCGACCCCCGCGCCGGAGCCCGCACCCGTCCGGGGAGCGCCCGCGGCCCGGCGCTGGGCGACCACCCGGGCGGCCGGGCCGCCGGCGGGGCCGACGGCGGCATGGCGCCGCGCGCGCGGCACCTCCGCCGCGTACGCCTCGTAGGTGCGGTCGCCGAGCAGTTCCGCGCGGCGCTTCAGCTCACCGCCCAGGGCCTGGGCGAACTCCCGCATCCGCACCGGATCCCCCGCGGCCAGGTACGTCGTGGCGTGCGGCAGGTCCCCGCAGGCCCGCAGCCCGTCGCCGTCCCCGTCCACCAGGACCAGGGCCAGCCTGTCCGGCCGCTCCCCGGCGGCCAGCGAGGCGGCCGCCGAGCGCAGCAGCTCGGTCTTGCCGGAACCGGCCGGACCCGAGATCAGGAAGGGGCCGTGGCCGGCCGCGAGGTCCGCGGTGACCGGTCCGTGCGGGCCCGCGCCCAGCACGGCCTCGGCCCGCGGACCGGCGGGTGCGCCGCGCTCGGCGGGGTCGTCGGCCCAGCGGGCCAGCAGCGCCGCGGGGGTGGCCCGGGCCAGGCCCAGCTCCTCCAGCAGCCGGGAGCTCGGCGGCAGCGGCACGGGACGGGCCGGGGACGGACCCCTGGCCGCGTCCGCCTCGCGCAGCGGCGCCAGCGCCCGGGCGAACCGCTCGGCCCAGGCCGACGACACCCCGTCCACGGTCGCGACCGGGGCGTTCGCCGGATCCGTGCCGCGCGCCACCACCCGTATCGCCGTGGCGACGGCGCCGCTGAGCAGGCCGACCGCCCCGCAGGAGCGGAAGGCGGGGGAGACGGCGGCCGCCGCCTCCAGGGTCGCGGCGAGCGGTGACGTGGGGGTGGCGGCCGCCGTCTCGGCCAGGCACAGCAGATGGACGCCGGCGGCCGGTCCGTGCGCCGCCAGCCGGGCCGCGGCGTCGCGCAGTTCGGCCGGACCCGGGTCGCCGTCGACCACGGCGACCGTCAGCGGACCGCGTCGCGCGCCCGCACCCGGCTCCGGTTCCTCCAGCCGCCGCAGCAGCTCCTCGGTGCGGGCGGCGGCCTGCTCGCGGTCGTACGCCAGCAGCAGGCGGCAGTCCTGGCCGTGGGCCGGGCGCAGATGCGGCAGCCAGCCCAGCCAGGACCAGTCGGCGCCCTCCGCCGCGTCGTGCGCACCGCCGCGGGGCGCCCGGCCCGGGGCGATCAGCACGATCTCCAGGACGCCCGGCCCGTGCAGCGCGGTGAGCTGGGCGAGGACCGAGCGCACCAGCGGCAGCAGCCGGGCCCGTGGACCGGCCAGACCCAGCGAACCCGTACGCCGCAGGTCCACCGTCACCGGCTCCACGGCCCCGGCCGCGCCTCGGACGGAGCCGAGCCGGACGGTCAGCGCGTCGGGGTGGCCGGGGCCGCGCTCCCACAGGCGGGGGCCGGGGCCCAGGGCGGTGAGCAGGATCTCCGACGGGTCGGGCCAGCGCTCCTGGCCCGCGGACGCGGCGGGCACGGCGGACGGGCCGGGCCGCGCCCGGCCCGTGCCGTGGGCGTCCGCGCCGTCGTCCTCCGGCCGCCCCCGGCGAGCCGCCGCGCCCAGGCGCCCAGGCCGCCGCGCCGGGGCCGCCCTGCGGCCGGGCCGCCGCCGGGAGGCGCGATCCCGGCCCCGTGGGTGCCGCCGCCGGAGGGGAAGGGGTGGTCGGCGCGGCCGTGCTCGATCTCCTCGGCCGCACCCGGACCGCCGGGGACGTACGGGGTGGCCGCCGCGCCGGGGCCGCCCGGACCGCCGTCCCCGGGCCCGTACGGCGACAGCGCCGCCCGGCCCAGCCCGCTGACCGTCTCGGCTGTGGGGGCGGCTGTGGGGGCGGTGGTGCCCGCGGGACCGGCAGGGGGCGCGGAGCCCCGCTCCGGGAGCGGCCCGGCCGCGCCGGCGCCCCCCGCGGCGACCCGCAGGTGCCCCTCCCCGTCCGGAAGGGCGGGCGGCCCGCCCGGCAGCTCCTCCGCCCCGGCCCGCAGCCGTACGGCGGACTCGCCCAGCCGCAGCGTCGCGCCCGGAGGCAGCGGCATCGGACGGTCGTGGACCGCGGCGCCGTCGACCGTCGTGCCGTTGGTGGAGGCCAGGTCGGTGACCGTCACCACCCCCGACTCCGCCACGGTGACCATGCAGTGCAGCCGGGAGACGTCCGGATCGTCCAGTGGCACGTCCGCCTCGGCGGAGCGGCCGACGCGCACCTGCCCGCCCCGCAGCAGATGGACCCCGCCCGCGTCCGGCCCGGCGACCACGTGCAGCCGGGCGCGCGCGCCGGCGGGAGCCGGGCCGTGGCCCCAGGGGGCCGTCGGCCCGTACAGGGACACCACCGCGCCGTCCACCAGCGGCGGCACTCCCAGCATCTGGCGCCCGGCGTCCAGCCGCTGCGCGCCGGAGAACACCGCCACCGCCTCCCCGGAGCCCGCGGCGGGCGCGGCACCGGCGGAGGCGGCCGCCGCCGCGAGGGCACCGGTCACCGCGGAGAGTGTGGTGCCCGCGGGGGCGGTCACCAGCACGTCGCAACCGCCGGTGCTCTGCTCCGCGTGACCGCCGCGCGGCCCGAGGACGGTCAGCCGGATCTGCATCGACATCGGCCCCTTCAGTCCCGTGATGCTGGATGCATCCTCGCACCGACCACTGTCATCGCACCCACGATCCTCCGTCGAATGATCTTGATTGGTCGGCTGTGCACGCAAATGTGGCCGGTAATTGCCCGTCCCCTGCGCGTTTCGCTCCGACGCGAAAACCCGGACGACCGCCCGTCGCTCCGGGAGGGCCGTCCGCACGGGTCCGGGACCGCCCACCGGCAACCGTCCGCCCGCGCGGCGCGTCCGACAGGGCACGGGGACAGGGCACGGGGCGCCCGGACGGGCGCAAGCCCGGCCGGGCGGAACGGCCCGGCCGGGCGCCTGCTCACGCCTGTGCCCTGTCGCACACGGCACTACAGTGAGCCGCCGGAGCGCCGTACAGTGGCGGCTCCGGCAGTTCCGAACGAACCAGGGAGCGCATGACGTGCGGCCGGTAGGGAGCAAGTACCTGCTCGAGGAGCCGCTCGGACGCGGCGCCACGGGCACCGTCTGGCGCGCGCGCCAGAGGGAGACGGCGGGCGCCGAGGCGGCCGTGGCCGGGCACCCCGGCGAGACCGTGGCCATCAAGGTCCTCAAGGAGGAGCTGGCGAGCGACCCGGACGTGGTGATGCGCTTCCTGCGCGAGCGCTCCGTCCTGCTCCGCCTGACCCACCCCAACATCGTCCGCACCCGTGACCTGGTGGTCGAGGGCGAACTCCTCGCCCTCGTCATGGACCTGATCGAAGGCCCGGACCTGGACCGCTACCTGCGGCAGAACGGCCCCTTCTCGCCGGTCGCCGCCGCGCTGCTGACCGCGCAGGTCGCCGACGCGCTGGCCGCCAGCCACGCCGACGACGTCGTCCACCGCGACCTCAAGCCCGCCAACGTGCTGCTCGCCGGTTCCGAGGACGACCCCGCGGGCCTGCGCCCGATGCTCACCGACTTCGGCATCGCGCGCCTGGCCGACTCCCCTGGGCTGACCCGCACCCACGAGTTCGTCGGGACTCCGGCGTACGTCGCGCCCGAGTCCGCCGAGGGCCGGCCGCAGACCTCCGCCGTGGACGTCTACGGCGCGGGCATCCTGCTGTACGAACTGGTCACCGGCCGTCCCCCCTTCGGCGGCGGCACCGCGCTGGAAATCCTCCAGCGCCATCTGACCGAGGAGCCGCAGCGCCCCGGCAACGTGCCCCTGCCGCTGTGGACGGTGATCGAGCGCTGTCTGCGCAAGAACCCCGAGGAGCGGCCCAGCGCCGAGAACCTGGCACGCGCCCTGCGGACGGTCGCCGAGGGGATCGGGGTGCACGCCACGCCCGCGCAGGCCGAGGCCGCGATGGGCGTCGCCGCGCTGCTGGGTCCCGACCCCTCGCCGACCCCGGTGCCGGGGCAGGCCCCGGCCGGCGCCTCCGATCCGACCCAGGTGCTGCCGACCACGGGCCGGCCCGGCGACGGCGCGCCCGCGTACGACCCCGACGCCGCCACCAGCTTCCTGCCGCACGCCGGCGGCCCCGGCCGGGGAGGCCCGGACGAGGGCGCCACCCAGGTCATGCCGCCCGTGCCCCCGGGAACGCCCCCGGGCGGCGGTGACGGTCCCGGGCCCGAGGAACCGCACCCCTGGCAGACCCAGCTGCGCGCCGCCCGGGACCGCAACGAGCAGACCCAGATCCAGCCGCTGGACCCGGAGCAGGACCCGCTGCGCCGCCGCCCCCAGCGCCGCCCCGCCCCGCAGCAGCACCAGCAGCCCCCGCACCAGCAGCACCAGCCGCGGCAGCACGCCCGGCAGCAGCAGCCGCAGCAGCCGTACGCCCCCGCGCCGCAGCACCGGCCGGAGCCGCAGCCGCAGCGGTACGAGCCCCCGCGCCCGCCCGCGCCCCGGCGTGAGCCCCGCCCGCCGCGGCAGCGCACCTCCAACCCCATGCGCATCCCCGGGCTCGGCTGTCTCAAGGGCTGCCTGTTCACGGTCCTCGTCTTCGTGCTCATCTGCGTGCTGGTGTGGAACTTCACCCCGCTGCCCGAGTGGTGGGACCAGGGCCGGCAGTTCTGGGAGGACACCAAGGACTGGGTGGGCGAGGCCTGGACGTGGATGACGGAGTTCGGCAACGCGGCCGAGGAACTGCCCACCGACCTCCCCTCGGACGTCCCCACGGAGCTTCCCGTGGGCAACTGACGGCGAGGGCGGCGGCCCCGGAGGCGGCGGACCGGTTGCTTTGTCGACTTTCGGGGCGGATTTCCGTCCCGGAGGTGGCGGTTGCCGCCATCCGGGGGCACGGCGCCCCCGTGGAAGCGTAGTTTTGTCGCCATGTCACGGAAGATCGGCAGTCGGTACACCGCCCATCGGATCCTGGGCCGGGGCAGCGCCGGCACGGTGTGGCTGGGCGTGGGGCCGAAGGGCAGTCCCGTCGCCGTCAAGCTGCTGCGCGAGGACCTGGCCTCGGACCAGGAACTGGTGGGCCGTTTCGTCCAGGAGCGCACCGCGCTGCTCGCCCTCGACCACCCGCGCGTCGTCAAGGTGCGAGACCTGGTGGTCGACGGCAACGACCTCGCCCTCGTCATGGACCTCGTGCGCGGCACGGATCTGCGCACCCGGCTGGAGCGCGAGCGCCGCCTCGCCCCCGAGGTGGCCGTCGCCGTCGCAGCCGACGTCGCCGACGCGCTGGCCGCCGCCCACGCGGCCGGGATCGTCCACCGCGACGTCAAGCCCGAGAACGTCCTCCTCGACGTCCACGGCCCGGCCGGGCCCGGCGGAGCCCCGCCCGCGCTGCTCACCGACTTCGGCGTCGCCAAGCTGATCGACGCGCCCAGCCGGGGCGGCGGCAGCAAGGTCGTCGGCACCCCCGACTACGTCGCCCCCGAGATCGTCGAGGGCCTGCCGCCGCGCGCCTCCGTCGACGTGTACGCCCTGGCCACGGTGCTGTACGAGCTGCTGGCCGGTTTCACGCCCTTCGGCGGGGGCCACCCCGGGGCCGTGCTGCGCCGCCACGTCACCGAGCGCGTCGCCCCGCTGCCGGGCATCCCCGACGAACTGTGGCAACTGCTCAACCAGTGCCTGGCCAAGGCCCCCGCCTCCCGGCTGCGCGCCTCCGAGATGGCCGCGCGGCTGCGGGAGATGCTGCCGGCCCTGGCGGGACTGCCGCCGCTCGACATCGACGAACCCGAGCCGGAGACCGACGCCTACGGCGGCGAGCGGCGGGGAGCGTACGGACACCACGACGGGCACCACGGCGGCTCCGCGTACGACGACGGCCGGTACGGGCCCGGTGCGGACGCCGACCCGTACGGCGCACCCGCCCGCGGCGCCGTCCCGCTCGTCCACGGCGGGCCCGCCCCCGACTCCACCCGCGACACCCACACCAGCATGCGCGTCCCCGGCGCGGACGAACTGGCGGGCGGCGCCCACGGCACCGCCCGCGCGCCCCGCACCCCGGGCAGCCCGCGCGCCGGATCCGCCCGCCACCGGGCGGCCGAGCGCCGCCGCAGGGTCAGGCAGGGCGTCACGGCCACGGCCGTCGCCGCCGCGCTCGGCATCGGCGGCTGGCTGGCCCTGTCCGGCGGCGGCGAGGAGGGCGGCGGCCCCGCGGTCCCGTCGCAGAGCGAGGAGGACCGCCCGGAGGCGCCCTGAGCGGGCGGCCCTCCCGGTGCACGGCGGGGCCCGGCCACCGGGCCGCCGCCCCCCGCCCGACGGGGCGGCGGCAAAGCTCCTGGCAACCGTTAGTCTGGAGGGCGTGGCAGTCGTCGACGTATCCGAAGCACTGAAGTCCCTCACCTCGACCATGGAGTCGATCGAGGCCGTCCTGGACCTCGAGAAGCTGAGGGCCGAGATCGCCGTGCTCGAAGAGCAGGCGGCGGACCCGGCCCTGTGGAACGACACCGAGAACGCCCAGCGGGTGACCAGCAAGCTGTCCCTGCTCCAGGCGCAGGTCCGCAAGGTGGAGGAGCTGCACGGCCGGATCGACGACCTCGGGGTCCTGTTCGAGCTGGCCGAGGCCGAGGACGACGCCGACACGCGCGCCGAGGCCGAGAGCGAGCTCCAGGCCGTCCAGAAGGCCGTGGACGAGCTCGAGGTCCGCACCCTCCTGTCCGGCGAGTACGACCCCCGCGAGGCCATGGTCAGCGTCCGGGCGGAGGCCGGCGGCGTGGACGCCGCCGACTTCGCCGAGCAGCTCATGCGCATGTACCTGCGCTGGGCCGAGCGCAAGGGCTACCCGACCGAGGTCCTGGACACCTCGTACGCCGAGGAGGCGGGCATCAAGTCCGCCACCTTCTCCGTCAAGGCGCCCTACGCCTACGGCACCCTCTCCGTCGAGCAGGGCACCCACCGCATGGTGCGCATCTCGCCCTACGACAACCAGGGCCGCCGCCAGACGTCCTTCGCGGGCGTCGAGGTGATGCCGGTGGTGGAGCAGACCGACCACATCGAGATCCCCGAGAACGAGATCCGCGTCGACGTCTTCCGCTCCTCCGGCCCCGGCGGCCAGTCGGTCAACACCACCGACTCCGCGGTCCGGATGACGCACATCCCCACCGGCATCGTCGTCTCCTGCCAGAACGAGAAGTCCCAGATCCAGAACCGCGCCGCCGCCATGCGCGTCCTCCAGGCGCGGCTCCTGGCGCACCGCCGGGCGGAGGAGCAGGCCAAGATGGACGCCCTCAAGGGCGACGGCGGCAACTCCTGGGGCAACCAGATGCGTTCGTACGTCCTCCAGCCGTACCAGATGGTCAAGGACCTGCGCACCGAGTACGAGGTCGGCAACCCCCAGGCCGTCCTCGACGGCGACATCGACGGCTTCCTGGAGGCCGGCATCCGCTGGCGCAAGCAGCAGGAGCAGCAGAACGCCGGCTGATCCCCCCGGTCCGCGGCCGGCCCGGGGCCGTTTCCCCGGAAAACCGTGCTCCTGTGTGTCGGTTCTGTCACAACCCGGTCCGCCGGGGCCCTAACTACCCGCCCACCGTGGACATTTCGGGTTGGTCCGGCTTGACGGCGGTGTCGGGGCTGGGAAAGCATTCTGGCCGGCACGCGCGTGTTCGGGGCGCGTAGGTACGGGGGTGGACAGAGCCCGACCGCTGATCGGTCGCCGGCTCGGCACGACGGACCCCGGCACGCAGGAAGCTCCGCACGGCTGCCCCACTGACGAAGACCACTACTGGGGGTAGTTGGCATATGGCAAATTCCAGGACGCGGGTGCGCGTCGCGCGGGTCGCCGCGGGTGCGGTGTTCCTCGCGGGTGTGTCGCTGACGGCCGTCGGCACGGCGTCGGCGCTGGAGGGTTCGGCCGCGCTGGGCGTGAACTTCACGAGTGAAGACGACCCGGAAGTTCCGGACATCCCGGAGAACACCACCGAGGTCAACGTCAACGCCGGTCCCGGCAACACCACGGAGGACCCGGGTAACACGACCGAGGACCCGGGCAACACGACCGAGGACCCGGGTAACACGACCGAGGACCCGGGCAACACCACGGAGGACCCGGGCAACACCACGGAGGACCCGGGTAACACGACCGAGGACCCGGGCAACACCACGGAGGACCCGGGTAACACGACCGAGGACCCGGGCACCGACAGCAATGGCGGCTCGACCGGTGGCTCCACCAGCGGCAACGGCGGCTCGACCGGCGGCAACGGCGGCTCGACCGGCGGCAACGGCGGTTCCACCGGTGGCAACGGCGGTTCCACCGGTGGCAACGGCGGTTCCACCGGTGGTGACGGCGAGCAGCCGGCCAGCACCGGCGGTACCGGTGGCGGGGACGAGGACGCGAACACCTGCATCCTCGACGAGTCCACCGTGGACTGCGGCGGCACCGACACCGACTCCGTCGGCACCAGGCCGATCAGCCAGGAGAAGCCGAAGGAGGAGCTGGCCGAGACCGGCGCCGCCGAGACGACCTTCCTGCTGATCGGTGCCGCCACGATGATCGCCGGTGGTATCGGCTTCCGCCTGATGCCGCGCATGGTGAGCCGCAACACCGTCGCCTGAGCGATCGGCGCGGCGCCGCACACGCCTGACAGCGTGTGACGGCACACGGAGCACAGAAGTCGCGTACGTCAGGGGCCCGGGGACGCATCCAGCGTCCCCGGGCCCCTCACACGTCCCGTACGGTCGCGGCGCGCGCACGCGCCGCACGGCGCCGCGAAGCGGCCTACACGGCGGCCTGGCGGGCCAGCAGGGCCACGGCGATCAGGGTCAGCAGCAGTGCCGCCAGCGCGGCCGGGGAAAGGGAGCCCAGGGAGAACGGTCCGTTCTCCTGGTGCAGCCGCTCGCGGTGCGCGCGGCACACCGAGCAACGGCCCTCACTCACCGGCCCTGCGCAGTTGGCGCACACCAGTCGGTCGCACGTCATGCGATGTCCTCCTTATGCAACGCCAACGCCACCGGACGGCCTTCTGTTCCCGCTTCCGCCTCCGCAGGGTGGAAGCTCTGCTTCCACTGTGCCAGTACCGGGCCCGGAGCGCAGAAAGTCATGGCCAATGCCTGGTTTGTGCCTGATGCGCCGCCGGACAAAACCCCCAACCGAGGACGCCGACTGCGGGCCCCGCGCGGATTCGCGTAGGGTCACCACACCGACGGGGATCCACTCCGCGGTTTCCGCTGCCCCTACCCAGGTCGACGTGGTGTAAATCCGTGATCCGATTCGACAACGTCTCGAAGTTCTACCCCAAGCAGAACCGCCCCGCCCTCCGCGACGTGTCGCTGGAGGTCGAGCGCGGCGAGTTCGTCTTCCTGGTGGGCTCCTCCGGCTCCGGCAAGTCCACCTTCCTGCGGCTGATCCTGAGGGAGGAGCGCGCCAGTCAGGGCCAGGTGCACGTCCTCGGCAAGGACCTCGCCCGCCTGTCCAACTGGAAGGTGCCGCACATGCGCCGCCAGATCGGCACGGTCTTCCAGGACTTCCGGCTGCTCCCCAACAAGACCGTCGGGGAGAACGTCGCCTTCGCACTGGAGGTGATCGGCCGGTCGCGCGGCGACATCCGCAAGTCCGTTCCCCAGGTGCTCGATCTGGTCGGCCTGGCGGGCAAGGAGGACCGGATGCCCGGCGAGCTGTCCGGCGGTGAGCAGCAGCGGGTGGCCATCGCCCGCGCGTTCGTCAACAAGCCGAAGCTGCTGATCGCCGACGAGCCCACCGGCAACCTCGACCCGCAGACCTCGGTCGGCATCATGAAGCTGCTGGACCGGATCAACCGCACCGGGGCGACCGTGGTCATGGCCACCCACGACCAGCAGATCGTCGACCAGATGCGCAAGCGCGTGATCGAACTAGAAAAGGGCCGTCTCGTGCGCGACCAGTCGCGCGGTGTCTACGGCTACCAGCACTGAAAGGACGCCATGCGCGCCCAGTTCGTACTGTCGGAGATCGGCGTCGGTCTCCGCCGCAACCTCACGATGACCTTCGCGGTGATCGTCTCCGTCGCCCTGTCGCTGGCCCTGCTCGGCGGTGCGCTGCTCGCCCGTGAACAGGTGAACAGCATGAAGGGGTTCTGGTACGACAAGGTCCAGGTGTCGATCTACCTCTGCAACGAGAACGACGCCGAGTCCGACCCCAACTGCGCCAGGGGAGCGGTCACCGCGCAGCAGAAGCGCCAGATCAAGGCGGACCTCGACAAGCTCGACATAGTCGAGACGGTCTACCACGAGTCCGCCGAGCAGGCGTACAAGCACTACCGGGAGCAGTTCAAGGACTCCCCGCTGGCCGACTCGCTGACCCCGGACCAGATGCAGGAGTCCTACCGGGTGAAGCTGAAGGACCCGACCAAGTTCGAGGTCATCAGCACCGCCTTCTCCGGCCGCGAGGGCGTCCAGGAGGTCCAGGACCAGCGGAACCTGCTGGAGAACCTCTTCCGGATGCTGGAGGGCATGAACTTCGCGGCGCTCGGGCTGATGGGCCTGATGCTGGTCGTCGCCCTGCTGCTGATCGTCAACACCGTGCGGGTGGCGGCGTTCAGCAGGCGCAGGGAGACCGGGATCATGCGGCTGGTGGGCGCCTCCAGCTTCTACATCCAGATGCCGTTCATCGCGGAGGCCGCGTTCGCGGGGCTGCTGGGCGCGATCGGCGCCACGGTGCTGCTGGTGGTCGGGCGCTACTTCCTCATCGACGCCGGCCTGTCGCTGGCCGAGCAGATGCCGCTGATCGACTTCATCGGCTGGGACGCGCTGCTCAAGGTGCTCCCGCTGGTGTTCGTGGTCGGTGTGCTGATGCCCGCGCTGGCCGCCTTCATCACGCTGCGTAAATACCTGAAGGTGTGATGTGACCGCGATCCGGGAGCGCCCGGGGGCCGTTCGAACTCCCCGGGCGCGCTCCGGATGTGACGAAGGACGCCGTGGCCGTCCGCGCAACCTCCCGTGCGACGCCTGCCCGTGTCCTAGACTCCGCAGCATGTCGGGTACGTCGAAGTTCGTTCCCCACGGTTCCGCCCGGGCCGAGGCCCGGGTCCTGGAAGGCGGGCGCCGGCCTCGCCGCATCCTCCGCGGGGCGGGGCTGACCCTGGTCTTCGCGGTCGTACTGGCGGCCGGGGCCGTCACCGAATCGTGGGGGGACGTCACCGAGGGTGACGCAGCGCCCGTGAGCCCGGGACCGGCCGGCGCGGGGGCGCGGGAGAGCGCACCACCGCACGAGGACGCCGTGCACGACGCCGAGGAACTGGTCAGCCGCAGCGGGGACCGCTGGGCCGCCGCGTACACCGCCCGCGAGTACGCGGGGCTCCGGCAGTCCCTGGACGGCCGGTACGTCGGCGTGGGAGTCTCCGTGCGCAGTACGGGCGCCGACCGCGTCGAGATCGCCCGCGTCCAGCCCGGCAGCCCCGCCGCGAAGTCGGGCGTACGCGCCGGAGACCGGCTGGTCGCCGTCGACGGCACCGGGACCGAGGGCCGCCCCGTCACCGACGTGGTGGCCCTGCTGCGCGGCGGCGCGCCGGGGGAGGGGGCTCCGCCCGGCAGCCGGGTCGTCCTCGGACTCGCCCGCGGGAGCCTGCAGTGGGAGGAGCGGCTGGAGCGGGCCCGGCTCAGCGTCGAGACCGTCACCGTCACCCCCCTGGGCGCGGCCTCCCCCGGTGCGGCGGGGCACTCCGAGGCCGGCGTCACCCGCGTCAGGGTCGACTCGTTCACCAGGGGCACGGGGGAGGAGCTGCGGCGCGCGGTGGAGGGACTTCCCCCGGGCGGGGGGATCCTGCTGGACCTGCGCGGCAACTCCGGCGGTCTGGTCGCCGAGGCCGCCGAGGCCGCCTCCGTCTTCCTCGACGGCGGCCTGGTGGCCACGTACGGGGACGGCGACACCGAGCGCGCGCTGTACGCCCGGCCCGGCGGGAACACCGCCTCCCCCCTGGTGGTGCTGGTCGACGGCGGCACGATGAGCGCCGCCGAACTCCTGGCCGGCGCCCTCCAGGACCGCGGCCGGGCGGTCGTCGTCGGCACCCGCACCTTCGGCAAGGGATCGGTCCAGGAGCCGAGGGAGCAGCCGGACGGCTCGGTCGCCGAGCTGACCGTCGGCCACTACACCACCCCCGGCGGGCGGACCTTCGAGGAAGGGGGGCTGCGCCCGGACCTGGAGGTGCGGCCGGGGCAGGACGCGCAGGAGGAGGCCCGCACGGTATTGAGTGGCCTCGCCACCCGGTCGTAGTGGAACAATGGCGGGGTTATGGCTAAAGAGACGGGGCGCAAACTCATCGCGCAGAACAAGAAGGCGCGGCACGACTACCTCATCCTCGACACCTACGAGTGCGGGCTGGTGCTGACCGGCACCGAGGTGAAGTCGCTGCGGCAGGGGCGGGCCTCGCTGGTGGACGGCTTCGCCCAGCTCGACGGCGGTGAGGCGTGGCTGCACAACGTGCACATCCCCGAGTACAGCCAGGGGACGTGGACCAACCACAGCGCGCGGCGCAAGCGGAAGCTGCTGATGCACCGCGCCGAGATCGACAAGCTGATCGGCAAGCTCCAGGAGTCGGGCCTGACGCTGGTCCCGCTCCAGCTGTACTTCAAGGACGGCCGGGCCAAGGTCGAGATCGCGCTGGCGCGCGGCAAGAAGGAGTACGACAAGCGGCACGCGCTGCGGGAGAAGCAGGACCGCCGCGAGGCCGAGCGCGCGGTCTCGGCGGCCCGCCGACGGCAGCGCGCCTGACGGCCGGGCACGCCGCGGCGGACACCGCCCCCGCCCCCGGCGCGTCCGACGGCGGCGCGTCCGACGGCGGTGCGGCGCGGTGCGCCCCGGCCGCTTACCGCGGTGGCCGTCCGCGCGCCCCGCGTCCCGCCGGAGCCCGGTCGTTCGGCCCCGCCGGTTCCGGCCGGGGGAGCGCCGGGTGCTCCGGGGACCGGAGGCGGCCCGGGGAACAATCCCGGGCCGGGTGCCGTTGGACCGTGCGTACGAGGCCCGCGCGGGCCGGCCCGGCGGCTCCCCGCAGGAGCGGGAATACGTTGGCGGCCTCCCGCGTTGACCCGTACAATGGCACCAGCGCCGTCCGGTTCCGGCCGGGCGAGCTTGTCAAATCAACATGGGGATGATCGGTTTCGACAGCGGCTGTTGAAGCAGGGGAAGCGAGCCGAGGAACGCGGCAATGATCTCGTTAACCATCTGCCGCGAAAAAATAATCGCCAACACCAAGCGCGATTCCTTCGCCCTCGCTGCCTGAGCAGCGACCTGCGAAGTGTCAGCCCAGGGGCGTTCCCGCCCTGGATCCTGGCATCAGCTAGGGAACTTCACCGTTAACCCCGGTCACGGGGGTTGACGGGACATCAAACAGTGACTGGGCCTGTCGGCGGCTTGTCCGCGTGACCGCCGGGGCCGAGAAAATCACAGCGGACTGCGCTCGGAGAAGCCCTGGTTCTGCACCGTTGGACGCGGGTTCGATTCCCGCCATCTCCACTCATCCCATGTGGGCCGAAGGCCCCGCCGTCCACGGACGGCGGGGCCTTCGGCGTGTTCCGGGCCCGCCCGGGCCCATGCCCCCGGACCGTGGCTCAGCGGACCGTGGCCCGGCGCCGCCTCCCGGACGTCCGGGCCCGCGGTCCCGGAGCCCCGGTCGCGGCCGCCGTGGTCAGAGCGACGGCGGCCGCGAGGGCGGCCGCCGCCGGCGGTACCGCGTACCCCCACGAGCCGCCCAGGTGCTCCGCCGCCCAGCCGCCCGCCGCCGAACCGGCGGCTATGCCGCCCAGCAGCGCGGTGACGGCCAGGGTCATGCCCTCGTTCAGCCGGCCGGGCGGGGTCAGCCGCTGGACCAGTGTCATACCGGTGACCATGGCGGGGGCCGTCGCCATCCCGGCGGCCAGCAGCGCGGGGGCCAGCACCAGCAGGCTTCCGGCGGTCGAGGCGAGCAGCGGCAGCGTCATCAGGGCGGCCATCGCGCCCACGCAGACCGCGAAGCGCCGTCCCGGCGATCCCGCCGGGCGCAGGGTGCCGAAGGCGAGTCCGGCCGCGCCCGAGCCCAGGGCCTGGAGGGCGAGGACGGCGCCCGCCGCGCCCTTGTGGCCCAGCCCGTCGGCGTACGCCACGGTCACCACCTCCAGGGCGCCGAAGACGGCTCCGGTGGCGAGGAAGGCGGCCAGCAGCCCCGGCAGGCCCGGGGTGCGCAGCAGCGCGGCCGCGCGGGCGGGGCCGTCGGGCGGTGCGACGGGCGGCTCGGTGCGGCGCTGGGCGGCGAACAGCAGGGTGCCTCCCAGCAGCAGGACGGTGGCGGTCAGGGTGCCCGCCTCGGGGAAGAGCGAGACGCACAGGAAGGTGGCCAGCACCGGGCCGAGCATGAAGCACAGCTCGTCGAGGGCCTGCTCGAAGGAGTTGGCGGTGTGCCGCGCGGCCTCGGCCTCCGGCGAGGAGCCGCGGTACAGGTGCGCCCAGCGGGCCCGGGCCATGCCGCCGGTGTTGGGGGCGGTGGAGCCGGCCGCGTAGGCGGCGAACAGCGTCCAGTCGGGGGCGTCGTGGCGCACGCACAGCAGCAGCGTCAGCGAGGCGGCCGCGGACAGGCACACCGCGGGGACGGCGATCCGGGCCTGTCCGTGGCGGTCCACCAGCCGTGCGACCAGCGGCGCCAGGAGGGCGGTGGCGACCAGCCCGGTGGCGGTGACGGCTCCGGCCAGGGCGTACGAGCCGCGGGTGGTGGCGATCATGATGACCGCGCTGATGCTCAGCATCCCCATCGGCAGCCGGGCGAGGAGGCCCGCGAGGGCGAACGCCCGGGTCCCGGGCGGCGCGAACAGCCGCACATAGGGCGTGAACCAGCGCGTGCGCGCGGTGCGGTTGCCCCGGTCGGCGGACCGGCCGCGCGGCGCGGCGGCCGGTTCGCCGTACTCGGCCGCGGGCGGCGGGACAGGGGCGGGTCCGGTGGACGATTTCGGCATGTACACACCCTGAGCCGGGCCCCTGTGAGGTGTCCAACACTTTGTGGCTGGCCATTGACGCGCTTCCGTTGTCACCATGGGGCGTGCCCCGAGACACCGACCCCCGGCTGCTGCGCGCCTTCGTCGCCGTCGCCGACGAACTGAACTTCACCCGTGCCGCCGCCAGGGTGTTCGTCGCCCAGCAGTCGCTGAGCCGCGACATAAGGCGGCTGGAGGAGCAGCTCGGCACCGTGCTGTTCGTCCGTACGACCCGGCGCGTGTCCCTGACCCCCGAGGGCGAGCGGCTGCTGCCGTACGCCCAGCGCGTGCTGGCGGCGCACGACGAGCTGAACGCCGCGGCCGTACGCGAGGAGCGCCCCCTGATCGTCGACGTCGGCGCCCCGGCCGCCACCGGGCAGCGGGTGCTGGACGAGGCCCGGCGGCTGGCGCCCGACCCGGAGTTCGTCGCCCGCTACCACAGCGGCCTGAGCGGCGCCGCCGCGGAGATCCGCGACGGAACGCTGGACGTCTCCTTCGGCCGGGTCGCCGGACTGGACCCGGCCCTGCTGGGCGTGCTCGACCACCGGCTGATCCGCTACGAGAAGGTGGCCGTGCTGCTGCCGGAGGGACACCGGCTGGCCCGGCTGCCCAGGGTGCCGCTGGACGCGCTGGCGGGGGAGACCCTGTACGCCGGGGCCGGCAACCCCGAGACCGCGGAGTGGACCGACTACGCCCGCCGACTCTTCGCGGGCCGCGGGATAGGGCTCGCCGCGCCCTTCCCCAAGATCGAGGGGGAGGCGGAGTTCACCCGGGTCGTCCGCAGGCGCGGCTGGTCGGTGCTGGCCAGTGAGGCCTTCGCCGCACTGCCGGGCATGGTGCTGCGCCCGCTGGTGGACCCCGTGCCGCTCTCGCCGGTCTCGATGGTCTGGCGGCGCGGCCTGCGCCACCCCGGGCTGGAGGTGCTCCGGGCGGCGGTGCGGCGGCTGGCGGAGGCGGGACGCTGGCGGGAGCGGCCCCACGGCTCCTGGCTGCCGGAGCCGGACGCGCGGGTGCTGGGGGTGGCCGCGCCGCCCGTGCGCTGACCCTCCCCCCGCGCCCCGGACGCGGTCCGGCGGGCGGGCTCACACCTCCTCCGGAGCCGGGCTCACACCCCCTCCGGACTCCGGGTGAGAGCAAGGTTGCGCGGAGGTCACCTGGCGGCACCGGGGTGAAACGCGCCGTCCATAGCGTCGGGAGCCGAAACCCGACGCTATGGAGGCGCCATGACCGCTCCGACGACCGCACCCGGCAGGGGCCGCTGGATCGAGCACTGGGATCCGGAGGACGAGGGCTTCTGGGAGAGGGAGGGCCGCCGCGTCGCCCGCCGCAACCTCGCGCTGTCGGTGGTCTCCGAACACATCGGCTTCTCGGTGTGGAGCATGTTCTCGGTCCTCGCCCTGTTCATGGGCCCCGAGTACGGCATCGACCCGGCCGGGAAGTTCTTCCTGGTCGCCGTCGCCTCCCTGGTGGGCGCCGCGCTGCGGGTGCCCTACGGTTTCGCGGTCGCCCGCTTCGGCGGCCGCAACTGGACGGTGATCAGCGCCGCGATGCTGCTGGCGCCCACCACCGCCCTGCTGGTGGTCATGGAACCGGGCACCTCGTACACCACCTTCATGCTGGTGGCGGTCCTCACCGGTGTCGGCGGCGCCAACTTCGCCTCCTCCATGACCAACATCAACAGCTTCTACCCGCTGCGCCTGAAGGGCTGGGCCCTGGGGGTGAACGCGGGCGGGGGCAACATCGGAGTCGCCGTCGTCCAGCTCGCCGGCCTGCTGACCATCGCCGTCGCCGGGGCCGCACAGCCCAGGCTGCTGCTCGCCGCCTATCTGCCGCTGATCGTCGCCGCCACGGTGCTCAGCGCGCGGTACATGGACAACCTCGGCCCCGTGCGCAACGACACGGGCGCGGCGAGGGAGGCGGCGCGCGACCGCCACACCTGGATCATGTCGCTCCTCTACATCGGCACCTTCGGCTCCTTCATCGGCTACAGCTTCGCCTTCGGCCTGGTGCTCCAGAACCAGTTCGGCCGCACCCCCCTGCAGGCCGCCTCGCTCACCTTCATCGGCCCGCTGCTGGGCTCGCTGATCCGCCCCGTCGGCGGCCGGCTCGCCGACCGGCTCGGCGGTGCGCGGGTCACCCTGTGGAACTTCGGGGCCATGGCGGGGGCGGTCGGCATCGTCGTGGCCGCGTCGGTGCGGGAGTCGCCGGCGCTGTTCATCGCCGGCTTCGTCGTCCTGTTCGTCCTCACCGGCCTGGGCAACGGCTCGACGTTCAAGATGATCCCCGGCATCTTCCAGGCCCAGGCCCGTGCGACGGGCCTGACCGGGGAGGCGGCCGCCGTACGCGCCCGGCGGCTGTCGGGCGCGTCCATGGCACTGATCGGGGCGGTCGGCGGTTTCGGCGGGGTGGGCATCAACATGGCCCTGCGCCAGTCCTTCCTCACCTCCGGCACCGGCACCGGGGCCTTCGCGGTCTTCCTCGGCTACTACGCGGTGTGCGCGGCGGTCACCTGGGCCGTATACCTGCGGCGCGGGGTGGGACGTGCCGGCGGCGGTGCCGGGGGTGCCGGGGACGGTGGCGGGCGTGCCCGTGCCGCGGCGGCGGGAAAGGAGGAGGCGCGGGCCGCTTACGTGGGGGTGTGAGGGGTGGGTGCGCTTGTGGTGGGTGCGGGCCGTGGTGACGTGGTCCGGGTGCGGGGCGGCGCGCGTAACACTGGGGAAACCACGGCGAACCGGGGGCGTCACGCGCGCTTGTCAGGCTCGGTTGCCCACGGCTGTGCGGGCGAGACCCGTACGAACGACTGCGGACGAGGACCCAATGCACCAGGTCGGACCACTGGAAGGCTTCACCGTCGGCGTCACCGCGGCCCGGCGCGCCGACGAACTGGGCGCCCTGCTGGAGCGGCGCGGCGCGGCGGTGGTGCACGCCCCGGCCCTGCGCATCGTGCCGCTGGCCGACGACGGCGAGCTGCTCGGCGCCACCGAGGCGCTGCTCGGCCACGCCCCCGACACGGTGGTGGCCACCACCGCCATCGGCTTCCGCGGCTGGGTGGAGGCAGCCGAGGGCTGGGGGCTGGGCGAGGAACTGCGGGGCGTGCTGGACGGTGCGGAACTGCTCGCCCGCGGCCCCAAGGTGCGCGGCGCGGTACGGGCCGCCGGGCTGACCGAGGCATGGTCGCCGCCGTCGGAGTCGCTGGCCGAGGTCCTGGACCGGCTGCTGGCCGAGGGCGTCGCCGGACGCCGGATCGCCGTCCAGCTCCACGGTGAGCCGCTGCCCGGTTTCGTCGAGGCGCTGCGCGAGGCGGGGGCGGAGGTCGTCGGCGTCCCCGTCTACCGCTGGCTGCCGCCGGAGGACGTCGCCCCGCTGGACCGGCTGATCGACGCCGTGCGGGCCCGCTCGGTGGACGCGCTCACCTTCACGTCCGCCCCCGCCGCCGCCTCGCTGCTGGAGCGTGCGGAGCGGCTCGGTGCGCGGGAGGGGTTGCTGGAGGCGCTGCGGGGGGACGTGCTGGCCGCGTGCGTGGGGCCGGTCACCGCGCTGCCGCTGGTCGCGCACGACGTGCCGGTGGTACGGCCCGAGCGCTTCCGGATCGGACCGCTGGTCCAGCTGCTGTGCCGGGAGCTGCCCGCCCGCGCGCCGGCCCTGCCCGTCGCCGGGCGGCGGCTGGAGATCCGCGGCCACGCGGTGGTCGTGGACGGCGGGCTGCGGCCCGTACCGCCCGCCGGGATGGCGCTGCTGCGGACCCTGGCCCGGCGGCCCGGCTGGGTGGTCTCCCGCGCCGAGCTGCTGCGCGCCCTGCCCGGCGCGGGGCGTGACGAGCACGCCGTGGAGACCGCGGTGGCGCGGCTGCGTTCGGCGCTGGGCGGGCCCCGGATGATCCAGACGGTGGTCAAGCGCGGCTACCGGCTCGCCTTCGATCCGCCGGACGGGGACTCCGGCCCGGGGTGACCGGGGCGCGGGGCGGCGTGCACGCCGCGATCCCCTGGCGTACGGTGGACGGCTGCCCTGAGTACAGCAGAAGGGGGCCGTGCGTTGGGAGCGCAGGAGACAGTGCCGTCGGTGCCGAGGCCCGCCGCCGTCGGCGGCGGCGGGCACGAGGTGCACGACGGCGTACGGGAACGGGAGATCCGCGGGGAGCAGGAGCACCTCGACCGGGTCTACCGGCGTCTTGAGGAGAAGATCCACGAGGCGGAGTTCCTCATGGCGGACGCCGCCAAGGGCGCCCAGGTCGGCACGCCGGGGGCGCTCGCCGAGCGGGACGCGCAGGTCTTCCGCGCCGGTGTGCACCTCAACCGGCTCAACAGCGAATTCGAGGACTTCCTCTTCGGGCGGATCGACCTGCTGCGGGGCAAGGACGGCGAGCGCGGGCCCGACGGCGCGTACACCTCCGTCGAGCCCGCCGACGACGCCGTGCGCACCGGCGGCGCCGGCACCGCCGTCGCGGACATCGCCGAGACCCTGCACATCGGCCGGCTCGGAGTGCTCGACGCCGACTACACCCCGCTGGTCATCGACTGGCGCGCCCCGGCCGCCGCACCCTTCTACCGGGCCACCCCGGTGGCGCCGGGCCGGGTGGTGCGGCGGCGGGTGATCCGCAGCCGGGGCCGCCGCGTACTGGGCGTGGAGGACGACCTGCTGCGCCCGGAGCTGACGGCGTACCTGGACGGCGAGGAGCTGGCCGTGGTCGGCGACGGCGCCCTGATGGCGGCGCTGGGCCGGTCCCGCGGCCACACCATGCGCGACATCGTCGCCTCCATCCAGGCCGAGCAGGACGAGGTGATCCGGGCCCCCGCCGTCTCCGTCACCGAGGTCGAGGGCGGCCCCGGCACGGGCAAGACGGCGGTCGCGCTGCACCGCGCCGCGTACCTGCTCTACCAGGACCGGAGGCGCTACGCCGGAGGCATCCTCGTCGTCAGCCCCACCCCGCTGCTGGTGTCCTACACCGAGGGCGTACTGCCGTCGCTGGGCGAGGAGGGCCAGGTCGCGGTCCGCGCGCTGGGCTCGCTGGTGGAGGGGGCGGAGGCCGACGCCTACGACGAGCAGGCCGTCGCCCGCGTCAAGGGCTCCTCCCGCATGGTGCGGGTGCTGCGCAGGGCGGCGCGCGGCGCGCTGGAGCTCGGCGCGCCGCGGGCCGGCGGGGTGCCCGGCCGGCTGCGGGTGGTCGCCCTCGGCACGCGCCTGGAGCTGGACGCCGACGACCTGCGCCGGATCCGCGAGCAGGCGCTCGGCGGCACCGCGCCCGTCAACCTGCTTCGCCCGCGCGCCCGGCGACTGCTGCTGGACGCGCTGTGGGAGCGCTCGGGGGCCGGCCGGCGGTACACCGACCCGGAGCTGGCGGCCGAGGCGCGCCGGGGGTTCGACGAGGACGTCTCCACCGAGACCGACTTCACCGGCTTCCTGGACGCCTGGTGGCCCGAGCTGACCCCGCGCCGCGTGCTGGCGGCCATGGCGGACGAGAAGCGGCTGTCGCGCTGGGCGCGCCGGGTGCTCCAGCCGCGCGAGGTGCGGCGGCTGGCGCGTTCGCTGGCCCGGCTGGACGCCGGCGGCTCCGGTCCGCTGTCCGTCCACGACGTCGCGCTCCTGGACGAGCTGCGGGTCCTGCTCGGCACCCCCGCCCGCCCCCGCAGGAGGGAGGTGGACCCGCTGGACCAGCTCACCGGCCTGGAGGAGCTGAGCACCTACGCGGACCGCCTCGCCGCCCGTACCGCCCGCGCCGAGCGCCGGGAGGAGGAAGAGCGCACCGACTACGCGCACGTCATCGTCGACGAGGCGCAGGACCTCACGCCGATGCAGTGGCGGATGGTGGGCCGGCGCGGCCGCCAGGCGACGTGGACGGTGGTCGGGGACCCGGCGCAGAGTTCCTGGTCGGATCCGGAGGAGGCCGCCGCCGCCCGCGACGAGGCGCTGGGCGCCCGTCCGCGCCGCCGCTTCGAGCTGACGGTCAACTACCGCAACCCGGCCGAGATCGCCGAGCTGTCCGCCCGGGTGCTGGCCCTGGCCATGCCGGGGTTGCGTCCGCCCCGCGCGGTGCGCGCCACGGGCCTGGTGCCGCGCTTCGCCACGGTGGCGGACGGCTCGGGCGGTGCGGTCGGCCGGGCGGTGCGCGCGGAGGCCGAACGGCTGCTGGCGGAGGTGGAGGGCACCGTCGGCGTCGTGGTGGCGATGGGCCGCCGCGAGCAGGCCCGCACCTGGCTCGCCGGGCTCGGCGGCCGGGTGGTGCCGCTGGGCAGCCTGGAGGCCAAGGGCCTGGAGTACGACGCGACGCTCGTGGTCTCTCCCGCGGAGATCGCAGACGAGTCCCCGGCGGGCCTGAGGGTGCTGTACGTGGCGCTGACCCGGGCCACGCAGCGGCTGACGGTCCTGTCGCGGGAGAAGGACCTGCCGGACGCCGAGGGGGTCCCCGACCTGCTGCGGGAGTGAGGCCCACGGGATTTTCCGATTGCCGGGGCCGAACGGAATCACCGTCGCCGATCGTTTGTTAGCCTGAACGTGGCACCGGCCCGATCCAAGCCCCCGGGCCCAACCTTCGTCGCTTCGAGCGACCACTTGCCGCGAGGCGAGCATGGCGGGTCGGTGTCGCAGACGTGGATCCGAGGGTCCGCACCGCCGAAGGGCGGTGCGGACCCCTCGTCCGTGTGCCCCGGGCCCGGCGCCCGTGGTGTGCCGGGCGTCACACGGCGGACCGCGCCGCGCGTGCCATGGCGGAAAACACTTTCCGCCACCCGGGACCGGTTACCTGCTACCGGCCGGTAGGTGCGACGATCGGGTGACGCGATCCGGCGAGGGGGCCGGATGCGCGGCACAGCACCACGGAAAGCAGAGGAACCCGGCCATGGCAACGGCGCCCAGCGTCTCGTACTCGATGACCATCCGCCTGGAGGTGCCCGCCGGAGGAGCGGCGGTCAGCCAGCTCACCACGGCCGTGGAGTCCTCCGGCGGCTCGGTCATCGGTCTCGACGTCACAGCCTCCGGCCACGAGCGGCTGCGCATCGACGTCACGATCGCCGCCTCCTCCACCGCGCACGCCGACGAGATCGTCGCCAAGCTGCGCGAGGTCGAGGGCATCGCCATCGGCAAGGTCTCCGACCGGACCTTCCTGATGCACCTGGGCGGCAAGATCGAGATGGCGTCCAAGCACCCCATTCGCAACCGCGACGACCTGTCCATGATCTACACCCCGGGCGTGGCCCGGGTCTGCACCCAGATCGCGGCCAACCCCGAGGACGCCCGCCGGCTGACCATCAAGCGCAACTCCGTCGCCGTCGTCACCGACGGCTCGGCCGTGCTGGGTCTGGGCAACATCGGACCGAAGGCCGCGCTGCCGGTCATGGAGGGCAAGGCGGCCCTCTTCAAGCGCTTCGCCGGCATCGACGCCTGGCCGCTGTGCCTGGACACCCAGGACACCGACGCCATCGTCGAGATCGTCAAGGCCGTCGCCCCCGGCTTCGCGGGCATCAACCTGGAGGACATCTCCGCCCCCCGCTGCTTCGAGATCGAGGCGCGGCTGCGCGAGGCCCTGGACATCCCCGTCTTCCACGACGACCAGCACGGCACCGCCATCGTGGTGCTGGCCGCGCTGACCAACGCGCTGCGCGTGGTCGGCAAGGACATCGAGGACGTGCGGGTCGTTATGTCCGGCGCCGGGGCCGCCGGCACGGCCATCCTCAAACTGCTGCTGGCCGCCGGCGTCAAGCACGCGGTGGTCGCCGACATCCACGGAGTGGTGCACGCCGGGCGCGCGGACCTGGTGGGCGCCGCGCCCGACTCGCCGCTGTGCTGGATCGCCGACAACACCAACCCCGAGGGCGTCACCGGCACGCTGAAGGAGGCCGTCGTCGGCGCCGACGTCTTCATCGGCGTCTCCGCCCCGGACGTCCTCGGCGCCGAGGACGTGGCCGCGATGGCCGACGGCGCGATCGTGTTCGCGCTCGCCAACCCCGATCCGGAGGTGGACCCGGCGGTCGCCCGCCGGACCGCGGCGGTGGTGGCCACCGGCCGTTCGGACTTCCCCAACCAGATCAACAACGTGCTGGTCTTCCCCGGCGTCTTCCGGGGCCTGCTCGACGCCCACTCGCGCACGGTCAACGAGGAGATGATGCTGGCCGCGGCGCGGGCGCTGGCCGACGTGGTGCACGAGGACGAGCTGAACGCGAACTACATCATCCCGAGCGTCTTCAACGACAGGGTCGCGGGTGCGGTCGCCGGAGCGGTGCGGGATGCGGCCATCGCGGCCGGGGAGTCTGTGACGACCGCCACGGCGCCCTGACCGTGCGGGACCGGCGCGTCGGGGGCATCCCACCCGGATGGCCCCTTAGGGTGGCGAAAGCCGCATCGAGGGTGGCTACGGAGTGTAATCGTCGCGTGTCACAGGCGTCCTCCGGGTGATGTCGCGGGGCCCCGGATTGGCATTACCACCGCAGGTGGGGGCAGGATGCTTCCCCGAGGGCCGCGTCCTGGGAGCGCCCCCGCGGACGCGGAAGGTCTGGCAGCAGACCCGGGTCCGGGGACTGTCCGAGGGCCCTGGCAGCATCGGCTTCGATCTCATGCCTCACAGGCAAGAAAAACCACGGGAGTACGAATTATGAACCGCAGTGAGCTGGTGGCAGCGCTGTCCGAGCGCGCCCAGGTGACCCGCAAGGACGCCGACGCTGTGCTGGCCGCGTTCGCCGAGACCGTCGGCGAGGTCGTCGCCAAGGGCGACGAGAAGGTCACCATCCCCGGCTTCCTGACCTTCGAGCGCACCCACCGTGCCGCTCGCACCGCGCGCAACCCGCAGACCGGCGACCCGATCGAGATCCCCGCGGGCTACAGCGTGAAGGTCTCCGCGGGCTCCAAGCTGAAGGAGGCCGCCAAGGGCAAGTGAGCCCTGGCGCGGCACCACAGGCGCACGCATGAGGGCGGTCACCCCGCAAGGGGTGACCGCCCTCCGCGTCGCATGCGGCGGCCCGGCCGGGCCGGTGGGGTCAGGCGGGCAGTTCCACCCGCGCCCCCAGCGCCGGCAGCTTCTCCATGAAGTTCTCGTAGCCCCGGTTGATCAGGTCGATCCCGTGGACCCTGGAGGTCCCCTGGGCCGCCAGGGCGGCGATCAGGTACGAGAAGCCGCCGCGGAGGTCCGGGATGACCAGATCGGCCCCCTGGAGCTTCGTGGGGCCGGACACGACCGCCGAGTGGAGGAAGTTGCGCTGGCCGAAGCGGCACGGCATACCGCCCAGGCACTCGCGGTAGAGCTGGATGTGCGCGCCCATCTGGTTGAGGGCGGAGGTGAAGCCCAGCCGCGACTCGTACACCGTCTCGTGGACGATCGACAGGCCCGACGCCTGGGTCAGGGCCACCACCAGCGGCTGCTGCCAGTCGGTCTGGAAGCCGGGGTGGACGTCCGTCTCCAGGGCGATGGCCTTGAGCGCGCCGCCCGGGTGCCAGAAGCGGATGCCGTCGTCGTCCACCTCGAACTCGCCGCCCACCTTGCGGTAGGTGTTGAGGAACGTCATCATCTCGCGCTGGCTGGCGCCGCGCACGTACACGCTGCCCTCGGTCGCCAGCGCCGCGCTCGCCCAGGAGGCCGCCTCCAGGCGGTCGGGCAGGGCGCGGTGGTTGTAGCCGCCGAGCTTGTCCACGCCGGTGATGCGGATCGTCCGGTCGGTGTCCATGGAGATGATCGCGCCCATCTTCTGCAGTACGCAGATGAGGTCCTCGATCTCCGGCTCCACGGCGGCGTTGGAGAGTTCGGTCACGCCCTCGGCCAGCACGGCCGTCAGCAGGACCTGCTCGGTGGAGCCGACCGACGGGTACGGCAGCTTGATCTTGCAGCCGCGCAGCCGCTGCGGAGCCTCCAGGTACTGGCCGTCGGCGCGCTTCTCGATCACCGCGCCGAACTCGCGCAGCACGTCGAAGTGGAAGTTCACCGGGCGCCCGCCGATGTCGCAGCCGCCCAGGCCGGGTATGAAGGCGTGGCCCAGCCGGTGCAGCAGCGGGCCGCAGAAGAGGATCGGGATGCGGGAGGAGCCCGCGTGGGCGTCGATGTCGGCGACGTTGGCGCTCTCCACGTGGGAGGGGTCGAGCACCAGCTCGCCCGATTCCTCGCCCTTGCTCACGGTGACGCCGTGCAGTTCGAGCAGACCGCGGACGACCCGCACGTCGCGGATCTCGGGGACGTTGCGCAGCCGGCTCGGTTCGCTGCCGAGCAGTGCGGCGACCATGGCCTTGGGCACGAGGTTCTTCGCGCCCCGGACTCTGATCTCGCCCTCCAGCGGTGTGCCGCCGTGGACAAGGAGTACGTCGTCAGTGCCGGTCATGGGCCTCGCGTTCCAGGATGAAGAAGAGCAGGGGCACAGGGAATGGTAATGGCCGTGCACCCGGGCCGTATCCGTCCGTCCGGGGCGCGGACGGGTCCGGGCGACGGACGGGTGCGGCCCGCACCGGCGCCGGGCTGCGCCCGGTCGCGCAGCGTGTCCGGTCCGCTCCGCGGTGTCGTGCGCAATTCGGGCCCCCGTCCGGGCCCGGAGTGCGGGATCATTGGGGCATGACCGAGGTGACCTCGCTCACCGGGCGGCTGCTCGTCGCGACGCCGGCGCTGACCGACCCGAACTTCGACCGTGCGGTGGTGCTGCTCCTCGACCACGACGAGGAGGGCTCGCTCGGCATCGTCCTCAACCGGCCGACGCCCGTGGACGTCGGCGACGTACTGGAACCCTGGGCCGCGCTGGCGGGGGAGCCGGGCGTGGTCTTCCAGGGCGGGCCCGTCTCGCTGGACGCGGCGCTCGGCGTGGCCGTCATCCCGGGGGGCGAGGGCCCGCTGGGGTGGCGGCGGGTGCACGGGGCCATCGGCCTGGTGGACCTGGAGGCGCCGCCCGAACTGCTGGCCGCCGAACTGGGCTCGCTGCGGATCTTCGCCGGGTACGCCGGATGGGGGCCGGGCCAGTTGGAGAACGAACTGGAGGAGGGCGCCTGGTACGTGGTGGAGTCCGAGCCCGGCGACGTCTTCGCGCCGGACCCGGAGCGGCTGTGGCGGTCCGTGCTGCGCCGCCAGCGCAGTGAGCTGGCGATGGTGGCCACGTATCCCGACGACCCCTCGCTGAACTAGTGCCGTGACCGGCGGGGTTCGCCCGGCGGCTGGGCGTCCCGCCCCGGCTTCGGCGGGGGCGCGGCGGGTTCGGGTGCCCCCGGGGGCGGCCGCAGTACCCTTGGGGCCCATGAGCACTCCTGAGCCCGAGCGCGGGACGGGCACCGGCACCCTCGTCGAGCCCACCCCGCAGGTGTCCCACGGCGATGGCGACCACGAGCGCTTCGCCCACTACGTCCAGAAGGACAAGATCATGGCCAGCGCGCTCGACGGGACCCCCGTCGTCGCGCTCTGCGGCAAGGTCTGGGTCCCGGGGCGCGACCCCAAGAAGTACCCGGTCTGCCCCATGTGCAAGGAGATCTACGAGTCCATGGGAGCCGGCGGCGACAAGGGCAAGGACGGCGGCGGCAAGAAGTGACGCCGCCCCCCGGCGGCCCTTCCTCTCCCGTCTCGCCCTGATTCGCCCCGCACAGGGCCCGTCACTCCTCCGGCGGCCCCGGAACGCACCCCGGTGCGTTCCGGGGCCGCCGTGCGTAAGGGCGCGTGTCCGGGGCCGGCCGGGTGTCTTGTCGGCCGCGGCCGGTTCCCCTACCCTCCTGCGCAGTTGTGCAGAGCGAAACAGGCGTTGCACACGATGCAACGCTTCTTCTCCAGGGTCGCCCGGGAGCGGGACGCCGAAGACGAGGGCGCGCGCGCCGATGGTGTGCGCCGCCCGCGAAGCATGCGAGGAGAACCGGGCATGTACGAGCCCGATCTGGTCCCCCTGCCCCGCTCCGTCGAGGACGGCGGCGGACGGCTGGCGCTCGGCGCCCGGACGGTGCTCGACGCCGGCCCCGGCACCGAACGGGCCGCCCACTGGCTGCGCACCGCCCTCTCCGCGGCCACCGGTCTGCCCCTGCCGCCCGCCGGCGCGTACGCCGGAGGCGGCCGGGGGAGTGACGCGGACGGCGGCCGCGGCGCCGCCGTACGGTTGCGCGTGGACGAGGCGGTCGCCGCCGAACTCGGCCCCGAGGGCTACCGGTTGGACGTGACCGGCGACGGCGCCGAGATCCGCGGCGGTGCGGCCCCCGGCGTCTTCTGGGGCGCCCAGACGCTGCGGCAGCTCCTCGGTCCCGCCGCGCACCGCCGCGCGCCGCTGCCCGGTCGCGCCTGGTCGCTGCCGTACGTCCGCGTGGCCGACGCGCCCCGCTTCGCCTGGCGCGGCTTCATGCTGGACACGGCACGGCACTTCACGCCCAAGGACGGCGTGCTGCGCTGGATCGATCTGCTCGCCGCGCACAAACTCAACGTGCTGCACCTGCATCTGACCGACGACCAGGGATGGCGCCTGGAGATCGCGCGCTTCCCCCGGCTCACCGAGGTCGGCGCCTGGCGCCGGCGCACCAGGCTGGGGCACCGGGCCTCCCCGCTGTGGGACGTGCGTCCGCACGGCGGTTTCTACACCCACGACGACGTCCGCGAGATCGTCGCGTACGCCGCCGAGCGCCACGTCACCGTCGTCCCCGAGATCGACCTGCCCGGCCACTCGCAGGCCGCGATCGCCGCCCACCCGGAACTGGGCAACGCCGACGCGCGCGAGGGCGTCCCGGAGGTGTGGGACGACTGGGGCGTCAGCACCGACGTCCTGGCCCCCACCGAGGCCGTACTCCGCTTCTACGAGGGGGTGTTCGAGGAGGTGCTGGAGCTGTTCCCGGGCGAGTTCGTGCACATCGGCGGCGACGAGTGCCCCGGGGACCAGTGGCGGCGCTCCCCGGCCGCGCGGGCGCGGGCCGCGGAACTCGGCCTGGACGGCGTGGACGCCCTCCACGGCTGGTTCGTACGGCACTTCGACCGCTGGCTGGCCGAACGCGGGCGCCGCCTCGTGGGGTGGGACGAGATCCTGGGGGACGGTGCGGGGGGAGCGGCCGGAGCAGCCGGAGCGGACGGGACGGGCGCGGGTGTCGCGGGCGCCGGGCTCGGCCCCGGCGCGGTGGTCTCCTCCTGGCGGGGCCGCGCGGGCGCGGTCGCCGCCGCACGGGCCGGGCACGACGTGGTGATGTGCCCCGAGCAGGAGGTCTACCTCGACCACCGGCAGGACGGCGGCGAGGACGAACCGGTGCCCATCGGGTACGTGCGCACCCTGCGCGACGTGTACGGCTTCGACCCCGTGCCGCCCGAACTCGCGGGCACCGGCGCGGCGGAGCACGTCGTCGGCGCGCAGGCCAACCTGTGGACGGAGGTCGTGGAGGACCAGCGGCGCGCCGACTACCAGGCCTTCCCGCGGCTGGCCGCCTTCGCCGAGGCGGTGTGGTCGGGGCCGGGCGCCCGGGACGGGGAGGACGGCCTTGAGAGGCGGTTCCGGGACTTCGAGCGGCGGATGGCCGCCGCGCACTACGCCCGCCTCGACGCGCTGGGCGTGGCCTACCGGCCGCCGTCGGGGCCGTACCCCTGGCAGCGCCGCCCCGGTATCGCGGGACGCCCGTTCGAGGAGCCGCCGAAGGATTCCTGAGGCCGGTCCCGGAGCCTTCCCCCGAGGAGATGCCGGGAGTTCCCGGGCCCGGTGCCCCCGGCGCACTCCGCGCGGTTCCCGCGCCGAGTCCCGGACTGCGCCGCAACGGCACCCGAAATGGCCTGTATAAAGTAGTACAAGGTCTCCCAGGGGTGGCAAGGCGCCCTTGTCGGTGACAACCGCCGAAAGCGGGCCATCGGCCAGGTCAGGGACGGATGCTCCCTTCGCGGACCCCGGCTCCGGCGGCCCCCCGGAATGTGCCAGAGTTGCCACGTCCGGGTTCCCAGCACGTACGGTACGGCTGGGCAGCCGGGACGACCGGGGAAGGGGCGCTGGATTGAGCACGCACGCACCGCACGCACCACGGGCGGCGCAGCCGGTCATGCTGCCGGCCACGCTCGACGAGGCCGTGGCCGCTCTCGCCGCCACGCCTGCCGCCGTGCCCGTGGCGGGCGGCACCGACCTGATGTCCGGGGTGAACTCCGGACTGCTGCGGCCCGCCGCGCTGGTCGGCCTGGGCCGGATCAGCGAGATCCGCGGCTGGGAGTACCAGGACGGCCACGCACTGCTCGGCGCCGGCCTCACCCACGCCCGTATGGGACGCCCCGACTTCGCGGCCCTCATCCCCGCCCTGGCCGCCGCCGCCCGCGCCGCCGGACCGCCGCAGATCCGCAACGCCGGGACGCTCGGCGGCAACATCGTCACCGCCGCGCCCACCGGCGACTCCCTGCCCGTCCTCGCCGCGCTGGAGGCCACCGTGCTGGTCGCGGGGCCGGGCGGTGCGCTGCGCGAGGTCCCCGTCAGCCATCTGCTGGCCGGCATGGAGATGCTGCGGCCCGGTGAGATCGTCGGCTATGTGCGCGTGCCGCTGCTGCACGCCCCCCAGGCGTTCCTCAAGGCCACCGGCCGCACCGGCCCCGGACGCGCGCTGGCCTCGGTCGCCGTCGTGCTCGACCCCGTCCGCCGCGGGGTGCGCTGCGCGGTCGGCGCCGTCGCGCCGATGCCGCTGCGCCCGGTGGAGGCCGAGCAGTGGGTGGCGTCGCTCATCGACTGGGACGGACGACGGGCTCTGGCCCCCGAGGTGCTGGCCGCGTTCGGCGACTACGTCGCCATGGCCTGCATCCCCGATCCCCCCGCCCCGGAGGGCGGGGGGGAGGCTCCCGTACTTCCGCCCGCGGCACTGCACGTACGGCGTACGGTGGCGACACTGGCCCGACGGGGGCTCGGGAGGGCACTCGCATGAGCAACGAGCAGCAGGGGCCGTTCCGGCAGGACGGCCGGCCCGTGCCTCCCCCGGCGCCCGAGGGCGGCTGGGGAGGCGAGTACGACGGTGACTCCACCGCCTTCATACAGCTTCCCGAGAACCTGCCGGGCCCGTACCAGTACGGGTCCGCCGACGGGTCCGGCGGCATGCCCGATCCGCTCGCCGCGCCGGGCACCGGACACGGCTGGGAGCCGCCCGCCATCGACCCCGTCGCCCACCCGGCGCCGGGGGCCCGGGTGCCGGTGACCCCGGAGGCCACCACCGACCCGGCGGCCCCGGTGCAGTGGACCATGCCGTTCGCCGGAGGCCAGGCGGAGTCCGCGTCCGCGTCCGCCGAACCCCAGCGGCCCGGGCGGGAGCAGGCCCCGCCGCCCGGCGCGGCCGCCGCCATGGGGCAGGGCGCCGCGGCGGCCCTGGCCGGTTCGCACGAGGCGCGCGTACGGCAGCAGCGCCGTCCGCAGGGCGACGGCGCTCAGGAGGCCCTGGAGACCCAGGAGGCCCAGGCGCCGGCGGACGGCTCCGGTGGCGACTGGAGCGCGGTCCCCGCGCCCGGCGCGACCGGACAGTGGTCGATCCCGTTCGCGGCGGCGGGCAGCCCCGACGACTCCGGCGAGTACCTGGCCGCCGCGGCGGCCGGGAGGGCCCCCGAGCCGCCGGTCAGCGGACCGCGGGAGGCGCACGGCCCGGAGGCGCACGACCGGGAGACGGAGGCGGCCGGGCCGGCGGAGCCCGGCGCGGAGACCGCACCGGACGCGGATGCCGGGAACGCGCCGGAGGAGCCGGGCGCGCCGGACGCCGGGGAGGCCGGGGGCGCCCCGGAGCCGCCGGCCGCCGGGGAGGCGCCCGCCGGGGAGGCGCCCGCCGATCCGTCCGCGCCGCGGGCGGCCGAGGTCGACAGCGAGCACCCGCACGTCTCCTACGTCCTGCGTGTCAACGGGGCCGAGCGGCCCGTGACCGACGCCTGGATCGGCGAGTCCCTGCTCTACGTGCTGCGCGAGCGCCTCGGCCTGGCCGGCGCCAAGGACGGCTGCTCGCAGGGGGAGTGCGGGGCCTGCTCCGTCCAGGTCGACGGACGCCTCGTCGCCTCCTGCCTGGTGCCCGCCGCCACCACCGCCGGGTCCGAGATCCGCACCGTCGAGGGACTGGCCCAGGGCGGCATGCCCTGCGACGTGCAGCGGGCGCTCGCCGCCTGCGGCGCCGTGCAGTGCGGCTTCTGCGTGCCCGGCATGGCGATGACCCTGCACGACCTGCTCGAGGGCAACCACGACCCGACGGAGCTGGAGACCCGCCAGGCCGTCAGCGGCAACCTCTGCCGCTGCTCCGGCTACCGGGGCGTGCTCGACGCCGTCCGCACGGTCGTCGCCGAGCGCGAGGCCGCGGCCGCCACGCTCGCCGAGGCCCGGGAAGCCGAAGCCGGAGGCCGCCGCACCGGCGATGGCGGGGAGCGGGGCGACGGCTCCCGCATCCACATCCCGCACCAGGCCGGACCGGCCTCGGGCCGCACCCACCACGACCCGCCGCAGGACGGAGGCGCGCAGTGAGCAGTGACGCGGTGACCGCCACCCCGGCCGGAGGAGTGCCCCTCACCGGCGCCGCCGCGGGAGCGGAGGCCGAGCGGACGCGGTACGGACTCGGCGCCTCGCTCCAGCCCGCCGACGCCCTCGCCAAGGTCCAGGGGACCTTCCCCTACGCCGCCGACCTGTGGGCCGAGGGGCTGCTGTGGGCCGCCGTGCTGCGCTCCCCGCACCCGCACGCCCGCATCGTCTCCATCGACACCGCGCCGGCCGCCGAGATGCCCGGGGTGCGGGCCGTCATCACCCACGAGGACGTGCCCGGCGACGCCACCCACGGCCGCCGTGTCGCGGACCGGCCCGCCTTCGCCCGCGACACGGTGCGCCACCACGGCGAGCCCATCGCCGCCGTCGCCGCCGACCACCCCGACACCGCGCGGCTGGCCGCCGCCGCCATCGCCGTCGAGTACGAGGTCCTGGAGCCGGTCACCGACCCGGAGAAGGCGTTCGAGGCCGAGCCGATCCACCCCGACGGCAACCTGATCCGGCACATCCCCCTGCGCTACGGCGACGAGTCCGTCACCGGAGAGGTGGTCGTCGAGGGCCTGTACCGCATCGGCCGCCAGGACCCCGCCCCCATCGGCGCCGAGGCCGGGCTCGCCGTGCCGCGCACCGACGGCGGGGTGGAGATCTACACCGCCTCCACCGACCCGCACACCGACCGCGACCTGGCCGCCGCCTGCTTCGGGCTCCGCCCCGAGCAGGTCAAGGTCGTCGTCACCGGTGTCCCCGGAGCCATGGCCGACCGCGAGGACCTGAGCGTGCAGCTCCCGCTCGGCCTGCTGGCGATGCGGACCGGCTGCCCGGTCAAGCTCGCCGCCAACCGCGAGGAGTCCTTCCTCGGCCACGCCCACCGCCACCCCACTCTGCTGCGCTACCGCCACCACGCCGACTCCGAGGGCCGGCTGGTCAAGGTCGAGGCGCAGATACTGCTGGACGCCGGCGCCTACGCCGACGACTCCGCCGACGCGCTGGCCGCCGCCGTCTCCTTCGCCGCCGGCCCGTACGTGGTGCCGCACGCCGCGATCGACGGCTGGGCCGTGCGCACCAACAACCCCCCGTCGGGCCATGTGCGCGGCGAGGGCGCGATGCAGGTGTGCGCCGCTTACGAGGGCCAGATGGACAAGCTCGCCGCCAGGCTGGGCATGGACCCGGTCGAGTTGCGGATGCGCAACGTCATGGCCACCGGCGACCTGCTGCCCACCGGCCAGACCGTCACCTGTCCCGCCCCCGTGGCCGAGTTGCTGCGCGCGGTGCGCGAGGCGCCGCTGCCGCCGCTGCCCGCCGACGGCGCGGACGGCGCCCCCGGCCCGGAGGAGTGGCTGCTGCCCGGCGGCCCCGAGGGGGCGGGCGACCCGGGCGCGGTGCGGCGCGGGATCGGCTTCGCGCTGGGCATGGTCCACATGCTGGGGGCGGAGGGCACCGACGAGGTGTCCACGGCCACGGTGAAGGTCGACGGACCCGTCGCCACGGTGATGTGCGCGGCCGTGGAGACCGGCCAGGGCTTCTCCACCCTCGCCCGGCAGGTCGTCCAGGAGGTCCTCGGCGTCGAGGAGGTGCACGTCGTCGCCGTCGACACCGACCAGCCCCCGGCCGGACCGGGCGCGCGCGGGCGCCACACCTGGGTCTCGGGCGGCGCGGTGGAGCGGGCCGCCAAGATGGTCCGCACCCAGCTCCTCCAGCCGCTGGCCGCGAAGTTCGGGATGTCCACCGAGCTGCTGACCATCGCCGACGGCAAGATCACCTCCTACGACGGGGTGCTCAGCACCACCGTCGCCGAGGCCCTGGAGGGCAAGGAGCTGTGGGCCACCGCCCAGTGCCGCCCCCACCCGACCGAGCCGCTGGACGAAACCGGCCAGGGCGACGCCTTCGTCAGCCTGGCCTTCGCCGCGATCCGGGCCGTGGTGGACGTGGACGTGGAACTGGGCACGGTCCGGGTGGTGGAGATGGCCGTGGCCCAGGACGTGGGCCGCGTACTCAACCCCCAGCAACTGCGCGCCCGGATCGAGGCGGGCGTCACCCAGGGCGTCGGCGCGGCCCTCACCGAGCACCTGCGGGTCTCGCGCGGCGTGGTGCGCCACCCCGATCTGACGGCCTATCCGCTGCCGACCGCGCTGGACGCCCCGGACATCCGGATCGTGAGGCTGGTCGAGGAGCGGGACGTGGTCGCTCCCTTCGGCGCGAAGTCGGTCAGCGCGGTACCGGTGGTGGTCTCCCCGGCGGCGGTGGCGGCGGCGGTGCGCGCCGCGACCGGGCGCCCGGTCAACCGGCTGCCGATCCGCCCGCAGGCCGCGGTGGCCAACCCCTGACCCTCCGCCGGTCTCCCGCCCGGGCGGGGTGACCGGTTCAGGTCCGGTCCCGGCCGGGCGTCACCCCTCGCCGTCCCGCGCCGCGCCCCGTGCCGAGGCCCTGGGGCGCGGTGCGTGGGCGGCGACGGCGAGACCGGCCGCCACCAGCACCACGTTCTTGAGCACGTACTGCCCGGCCATGGTGGGGTAGGCCAGGCTCCCGTCCCACATCTCGGCGGGCAGGACGGCCAGGGCCGTGAACGTCCCGGCCATGTGGACGAAGAAGGCCAGCAGCGTCAGCCGCAGCAGCAGCCCGGTGACCAGGCCGGCCCCGATCAGTATCTCCGCCGTCGCCAGCAGCGGCCGGGACAGGTCCACCGGTAAACGGCCGGAGGTCAGCTCGCTCATCACCCGGGTGGCCATGTCCTCGGCGGGGCTGGCGCCCGGCATGAGCTTGAGCGTCCCGAACCACAGGAACAGCAGCCCGACGGAGACCCTCAGCACCGTGAAGCTGTGCCGCCGGTAGAGGGCGGCCAGGGCGCGCGGGCCGCGCGGGAGGCGGACGTCCGGGTGGCCGGGCCCGCTCACGGCCGCCGCCGGCGCCGCCCTCCCCGGTCCGGCGGGCCGGGGACTCTCGCGGTGGGTCTCCTCGTGCGCGGGGGGACGCAGGTCGGAACTCATGTGTGCCTCCGTGGGGGGAAGGGCGGCGACCGATTGTGGGAGCGCTCCCACGCACCGTTGCGCGGACTGTACGGTCGTGCTCGGACACCTGGCAAGACGCCTCGCGCGGCGGTTTTCGGCCTTTCGGCGGTGCTTTCCGCCGATCCACGGGGGCGCCGATCCACGGGGACGCCGGACCCGGGTTCCACCGGAGCCGGGCCCCGGTGGCGCTCAGCCCCGGGGGCGGGGGAACAGGGCGGGGGAGGCCTGGGTGAGACTGGCGCCGGTGTGCGCGTCGCGGCGCACCGGCTCGGGGCCGTACCAGTCCAGGCACATCACGGTCGCGTCGTCCTTCAGCTCGCCCCTGTTGGCGTCGAGGACCGCCATGGTCAGGATCTGGGTGGCCTCGCGCGGATGGAGCTCCTGGGTGTCCTTGAGCAGCGCGGGCAGGTCGACGAGCCGGGAGCGGCGGTCCAGCATCCCGTCGGTGAGGATGACCAGCCGGTCGCCCGGCCTGAGCTCCATCCCCTGCACCTCGTACAGGCGATGCGGCTGGACCCCGAAGGGCAGGTTGACCCTCAGCCCGACCTCCTCCACCCTGCCGTCCCGCAGCAGCAGGGGCCAGGGGTGGCCCGCGTTGACGAGCGCGACCCGGCCGTCGCGCAGGCACACCCGCAGCAGCAGCCCCGTCGCCATGGCGCCGCCGCTGTGGTCGACCATGGCCTGATGGGCCCGCCTCGCCTGCTCGGCCAGGTCGCAGCCCGCCCGGCGCGCGCCCCGCAGGGCGCCGACCAGCAGGGTGGCGAGCATGGCGGCGTTCACCTCGTGGCCCATGGCGTCGGTGACGGACAGGTGCAGGGTGTCGCGGTCCAGGGCGTAGTCGAAGGTGTCGCCGCCGACGTTGCCCGCCGGCTCCAGGGCTCCGGCCACCGCGAACTGCGCGGCCTCGCACGACAGCGACGAGGGCAGCAGATTGTGCTGGATCTCGGCGGCCAGACTGAGCGGGGCCGTCCGCTGCCCCCACTGGTAGAGGTCGGTGAAGCGCTGGTTGGCGATGACGATGTAGGCGAGAGTGTGGGCGGCCCGGCTGATCTCCCGCAGTGTTCTGCGGTCCGGATCCGCCGGAACGCGCACCTCCAGCAGGCCGATGGAGTCCCCGCGGTTGGTGACCGGGGCGATCACCCGCTGCCCGCCGTCGCCGTCGACGGCCTCCGCCAGTCGCAGCCGCTGGGTGCGGATCACGTCGCCGTAGACGGTCCCGAACAGCGGGATGGTCTCCATGCTCTCGCCCGTCCCCACCTCGCCCGCCGTGCTCATCCGCACCACCGACTGCCGTGCCAGGTCGGTGATGAGGAACGACACCGAGGTCGCGCCGAAGCGCCGCTTGAGTTCCCGGGCCACCACGTCGACGGACTCCACCGGCGACGCGGCCTCCGCCGCCGCGAGGATCCCCGTATGGGTGCCCCGTTCGGTGTCGTACTCGACCGTCATCGTCAACTCCCCTCGCCGGAACACGCTCGTTCCGGGCCGTCGTCGGCACGCTCCGGACCTCCACCCCGGATGCCGCGCCCCTCATGGTCCGCTGCCGTATCTCCTGTGGTCCGTATGCCCCGGCTTTCCGTTTCAGTGCGCGCGGCTGTGCCGGGCGGCGGTGCGGTGGCGCTCGTATGGCGCTCGTACAGCGCTCGTACGGGCGCCGCCGGAGCGGGCGGAGCCGCCCGGAGACGCGCCCCTCCGGCCCGGGGCGGGCCCCCTCCTTCGGACCTGGTCCGGGAGAACGAGCCGATCACCGCCCTCTGACAGGCGCCAGTGTCGGAGACGGGCCTTACCCTGAGGCGCATGACCGCACTCGACGACGAGCTCGACGGTTCCCTGGACGGGGACCTCGGCACAGTGGCCCCCATCACCCCCGTTCTCACCCCGGTGCCCACTCCGGAGGCGGACGGCGGAGTGCTCGGCCGCACCTACCGGGCGCTGACCCTGGGCATCGTCTCCGTCGTCCTCCTCATCGCCTTCGAGGCGACGGCCGTCGGCACGGCCATGCCCGTCGCCGCCGACCGGCTCGACGGGGTGTCGCTGTACGCCTTCGCCTTCTCCGCGTACTTCACCACCAGCCTGCTGGGCATGGTCGCCGCCGGCCAGTGGTGCGACCGCAGCGGGCCGCTGGCGCCGCTGGCCGCCGGGATCGGGGCCTTCGCCGTCGGGCTGCTGCTGTCGGGCACGGCGGCGCAGATGTGGGTCTTCGTCCTCGGCCGGGCGGTGCAGGGCATCGGCGGCGGGCTGGTGATCGTCGCGCTGTACGTCACCGTCAGCCGCGCCTACCCCGAGCGGCTGCGGCCCACGGTGATGGCCGCCTTCGCGGCCTCCTGGGTGATCCCGGCCGTCGTCGGGCCGCTGATCGCCGGCACGGTCACCGAGCAGCTCGGCTGGCGCTGGGTGTTCCTGGGCATTCCCGCCCTGGTCGTCCTGCCCATCGCGGTCATGCTCCCGCCCCTGCGGCGGGCCGCCTCCGGGCCGCCGCCCGGCGGGGCCAGGCCGCTGGACCACCGGCTGATGCGGCTGGCGGTGGCGGTGTCGCTGGGGGCCGGGCTGCTCCAGTACGCCGGCCAGGACCTGCGCTGGGTCTCCCTGGTCCCGGCCGCGGCCGGCGCGGCCCTGATGGTCCCGGCCGCGCTCGGACTGCTGCCGCGCGGCACGTTCCGCGCCGCGCGCGGGCTGCCGACGGTGGTGCTGATGCGCGGCATCGCGGCGGGGTCGTTCATCGTCGCGGAGAGCTTCGTGCCGCTGATGCTGGTGAGCCAGCGCGGGCTGTCGGTGACGATGGCCGGCCTCTCCCTCGCGGCGGGCGGCGCGACCTGGGCGCTGGGGTCGTTCCTCCAGTCCCGGCCCTTCGCCGAGGCGCACCGGGAGCGGCTGGTGCGGTACTGCATGGTGCTGGTGACGGCGGGGATCGCGGCCACGCCGCTGGTGCTGCTGGAGTCCGTGCCGGTGTGGACGGCGGCGGTCGCGCAGGCGGTGGGCTGCTTCGGGATGGGCGTGGTGATCTCGTCCACGAGCGTGCTGCTGCTGAAGCTGTCCAAGCCGGAGGAGGCGGGCGCCAACTCCGCGGCCCTCCAGCTGAGCGACGGGCTGTCCAACATCGTGCTCCTCGCCGCCTGCGGCGCGCTCTTCGCGGGTCTGGGCGGCGGCGCGGTGTCGGTGGGGCACGGCGCGGGCGAGGCGGCGAGCGCCGCCTCGGCCTCCCATCCGCTGGCGTTCGTGGCGGTCTACCTCCCGGCGGCGGCGGTCGCCCTGACGGGCGCCCTGGTGGCGGGGCGGATGCGGGTGGGGAAGTAGTTGGTACCGTGATGGGGTCACTAGTGGTACTGTTTTGGTATGGCTATGAACCTGCGCATGCCCGATGAGCTCCAGGAGGCACTAAAGCAGCGTGCCGAGGAGGAGGGGAGAAGCATGCACGCCATAGTGATCCAGGCCATCGAGCGCTATCTGGTGGAAGAGGCGGACCGGGCGACAGTCCGCAAGCTGGGGGCCAAGTACGCGGCCAAGCACGCGGACCTGCTGCGGAGGCTGGGGGAGTAAGTGAAGTACCTGTCGGTCCAGTTCGCACTGGACCTGGCCGAGCTTGCCTGCGGGGGGCAGGAGATCGCGGTCCGCGATCTGGGGCTGCTCGACTCCGCTCTGCTCCGCCCTCGGTCGCAGATGTTCGGCATCGAGGCGTATCCCGGTCTCTTCGAGAAGGCGGCCGCGCTGCTGCACTCACTGGTCTCGAATCATCCGCTGGTGGACGGCAACAAGCGCCTGGCATGGATGTGCACCGCCGTCTTCCTCGACATGAATGGGGTTGACATGGCGGACATCGACCAGGACCGCGCGTACGACCTCGTGGTCGACATCGCCGCGGGCAAGCTGGAGGACGTGTCGCTCATCGCGGATTTTCTGAGGGCGCTGCGCGGCGATCTGTGACGTGGATCGCACCCCTTCCCGCCATCCGGGATGTCACCCGGATGGCGGGACGGGCGCCCCGGTAGTCTGACGCGGTTGCCGATCGCCGACCCAGTTCAGCGGAGACCGTGACTACCACGACCACGTCCCACCACCTCTCGCCCGCGTTCCCCGGCCGTGCCCCCTGGGGCACGGCGGGCAAGCTGCGAGCCTGGCAGCAGGCCGCGATGGACCTGTACATCGAGAAGCAGCCGCGGGACTTCCTCGCCGTCGCGACACCGGGCGCGGGAAAGACGACCTTCGCCCTCACCCTGGCCTCCTGGCTGCTGCACCACCACGTCGTGCAGCAGGTGACCGTCGTCGCGCCGACCGAGCACCTGAAGAAGCAGTGGGCCGAGGCGGCGGCGAGAGTGGGCATCAAGCTGGACCCGGAGTACAGCGCGGGCCCGCTGGGCCGCGAGTACCACGGTGTGGCGGTGACGTACGCCGGCGTCGGTGTGCGCCCGATGCTGCACCGCAACCGCTGCGAGCAGCGCAAGACGCTGGTCATCCTGGACGAGATCCACCACGCCGGCGACACCCGCTCCTGGGGCGAGGCGTGCTTCGAGGCGTTCGAGCCCGCCACCCGCCGCCTGGCCCTGACCGGCACGCCCTTCCGCTCGGACACCAACCCCATCCCGTTCGTCACCTACGCCGAGGACGGCGAGGGGATCCGCCGCTCGGTGGCCGACTACACCTACGGCTACGGCAAGGCGCTGTCCGACGGCGTCGTGCGTCCGGTGATCTTCCTGTCCTACAGCGGCAACATGCGCTGGCGCAGCAAGGCGGGTGACGAGCTGGAGGCCAGACTCGGCGAGCCGATGACCAAGGACGCCATCTCCCAGGCGTGGCGCACCGCGCTCGATCCGCGCGGCGACTGGATGCCCAGCGTGCTGCGCGCGGCAGACACCCGGCTGACGGAGGTCCGCAAGGCGATCCCGGACGCGGGCGGGCTGGTGATCGCCGCCGACCAGGACTCGGCGCGCGCCTACGCCAAGCTGATCCGCGAGATCACCGGCAGCGCCGCGACCGTCGTGCTCTCCGACGACGCCGGGGCGTCCAGGCGGATCGAGGAGTTCAGCCGGAGCGACGACCGCTGGATGGTGGCGGTGCGCATGGTGTCCGAAGGCGTGGACGTGCCGCGCCTGGCGGTCGGGGTGTACGCCACGACCATCTCCACGCCGCTGTTCTTCGCCCAGGCCGTCGGCCGTTTCGTGCGCTCCCGGCGGAGGGGCGAGACCGCCTCCGTCTTCCTGCCCACCATCCCCATGCTGCTGGGCTTCGCGCACGAGATGGAGGTCGAGCGCGACCACGTGCTGGACAAGCCCAAGAAGGGCGGGGAGGACGCGAACCCGTACGCGGAGGAGGCCGACCTGCTGAAGGAGGCCGAGAGGCAGCAGGACGAGGACACCGGCGAGCAGGACCAACTGCCCTTCGAGGCACTGGAGTCGAACGCGGTCTTCGACCGGGTGATGTACGACGGCGCCGAGTTCGGCATGCAGGCCCACCCCGGCAGCGAGGAGGAGCAGGACTACCTGGGCATCCCCGGGCTGCTGGAGCCGGACCAGGTGCAACTGCTGCTTCAGAAGCGGCAGGCGCGGCAGATCGCGCACAGCCGCCGCAAGCCGGACTCCGAGGCCGATCTGCTGGAGACGCCCGCCGAGAGGCGTCCGGTGGTCACGCACAAGGAGATGCTGGAGATGCGCCGGCAGCTCAACTCGCTGGTCGGCGCGTACTCGCACCAGAGCGGCAAGCCGCACGGCGTGATCCACACCGAGCTGCGCCGGGTCTGCGGCGGTCCGCCCACCGCCGAGGCGACGGCCGGGCAGCTTCAGCAGCGGATCGCCAAGGTGCGCGAATGGGCCACCCGGATGCGGTGACGGGGGCGGAACACGGACGGAGACGGGGGCGGGGACAGAAGCGCGGAGGGCGCGGACTCGGCAGGGTCCGCGCCCTCCCGCGCACCACCCTCCACCGCCCGGTGGGCGCGATGGGCGCCATTGTGCACATCTGTGCGCTCTGCGTACGGGTGTGGGAGCGTGTCCATGGCCCGAGCCGGACCGCTGTGACCTGCTGCTGTACGCAATGCGGATAAACCATGCCAGCGGCGCCCGGATTCTGGACAGAGTCTTCCGGACGGCGGGCGGGATCGCTAGGTTTCGCGTCACGCACACGCCCCGTGGCAGCGTCGCCTCGGAGCGCAGCCGGTGCGGCCCGCCAAGCGACCGGCGGCTTGCCGGGAACAGCACGCGCGTCCGCCGACGGGACCGGCGGCGCATCTCCCGGAGCGGAGTCGCCGGCACACAACGGAGGAGGGGCGTCGTGACCGCGGAGACATCTCAGACGCTCGACCGGGGACTGCGCGTCCTCAAACTGCTCGCCGACACCGACCACGGCCTGACCGTCACCGAGCTGTCCAGCAAGCTCGGGGTCAACCGGACGGTCGTCTACCGACTGCTGGCCACGCTGGAGCAGCACTCCCTGGTGCGCCGGGACCTGGGCGGCCGGGCCCGCGTCGGGCTCGGGGTGCTGCGGCTGGGGCGGCAGGTCCACCCGCTGGTGCGCGAGGCGGCCCTTCCGGCGCTGCGGGCACTGGCCGAGGACGTGGGCGCCACCGCGCACCTGACGCTGGTCGACGGCAACGAGGCCCTGGCCGTCGCGGTCGTCGAGCCGACCTGGACCGACTACCACGTCGCGTACCGCACAGGCTTCCGCCACCCGCTCGACAAGGGCGCGGCAGGGCGCGCGATCCTCGCCGGGCGCCGTCCGGACCGGGACCTGGAGGACGGCTACGTCCTCACCCACGGCGAGCTGGAGGCCGGCGCCTGCGGCGCCGCCGCCCCGCTGCTGGGCGTCAACGGCATCGAGGGCAGCGTCGGCGTGGTGATGCTGTCGGAGTCGGTGCCGCAGAAGGTGGGGCCCCGTGTGGTGCAGGCGGCGCAGGAGGTCGCCGACTTCCTCCGCTAGCGGTAAGGACCGGTCCGCCTCGGTCCCCCGACCCGGTTCGGCCTGACCCGGCCCGACCCGGTCCGGGTCCGCGCGCGGGGCGGCGGTGAACTAGATTCACCCCCATGCCGGCTCTGTCCTCCCGTACCCAGGCCCTCGCGATCTGCGGGACGCTCGTCGCGGCGCTGCTCGCGGTCGCCGCGCTCGTCCCGCTGCCGTTCTCGGTCGCCCAGCCCGGGGTCACCGCGGACGTCCTGGGCGAGTACCGGGGCAGGCAGGTCATCACCGTCGACGGGGCCGGCGACCCCGGTGGCGGCGACCCCGGGGCGGAGCGGTCGCGGGGGCGGCTGCTGGCGACCACCATCGCGGCGACGACGCCGGACACGACCGTCCGGCTGGCCGACGTGGTGGACGCCTGGTTCGACACCGGGCGCGCGGTGATGCCGCGCGACTCGGTCTACCCGGTCGGCGACGACGCCGAGGAGATCGAGGAGCACACCACCGCCCAGATGGAGGAGTCGCAGACGGAGGCGGTGACGGCCGCACTGCGCCAGCTGGGCATGTCCGAGGACGAGGTGGAGGTGGAGCTGCGGCTCGCGGACGTCGGCGGCCCCAGCGCCGGGCTGGTGTTCGCCCTCGGAGTCGTCGACGAGATCGACGACGGGGACCTCACCGGCGGCCGTACGATCGCCGGCACCGGCACCATCACCGCACGCGGCGAGGTCGGGCCGGTCGGCGGCGTCCCGCTCAAGACCCAGGCGGCGGCGCGCGACGGCGCCACCGTCTTCCTGGTGCCCGAGGCGGAGTGCGACGACGCGCGGGCCGAACTGCCCGAGGGCCTGCGCCTGGTGCCCGTCACCACCCTGGAGGGCGCGCTGAGTGCGCTCAGGGCGCTGCGGGACGGCGGCCGCGTACCGAGCTGCTGAACCCGGGGCAGGCGGGAGGATCCTCGCGCCCCGGCGGTGCGGAACCCGGCAGTGCGCAGTGCTGACCTGCGGCTGTACCGCCCGGACCGGGACGGGTGGCCCCGTGCGTGGGGGGCCGCGGTGACGGTGTGCGGAGCCGGCGTGGAGATCCCCCCGGCGATCTTGTCTTGTACTCGTCAGTAAGTGACCCTCCTCACGGCGGGAGCGCGGGGGACGACCCGCCGGTCTGCGGGTCCGCGCAGACCTTTCCCGACGACGAGGAGGATCCGCGTGAAGGCAGCGAAGAGAACGACCCGGAGCCGTACCGGGGTGGGCCTGGCCGCGGCCGTGGTCGCCGCGGCGCTCGGGCTCGGCTCCGCGGCACCGGCGGGCGCGGCGCAGCCGTCCCAGCGGGAGGCCGGCTACATCGTCATACTCAAGGGCGCGCCGGGCGCCCTGACCACGACGTCCGCGAAGGAGCGGAACAAGGACCTGACCGAGCGCTACGGAGCCGCGCTCGGCCGCACCTTCACCACCGTGCTCAACGGGTTCTCGGCCCGTATGACCCCCGCCGAGGCCGCGCGCCTGGCGGACGATCCCTCCGTCGCCTCCGTGGCCCCGGACCGCAAGGTGACCATCTCCTCCGCCCAGCCCGCCCCGCCCTCCTGGGGGCTGGACCGCATCGACCAGCCCGACCTGCCGCTGGACGACGTCTACGACCACCCGGACGCGGCCGGCCGCGGGGTCACCGCGTACGTCATCGACACCGGCGTCCGCATCAGCCACCAGGACTTCGGCGGGCGAGCCTCCCACGGCTACGACGCCGTAGACGGCGACACGACCGCGGACGACGGCCACGGACACGGCACCCATGTGGCGGGCACCCTCGCCGGATCCTCCTACGGTGTGGCCAAGGAGGCCGACATCGTCGCCGTCCGCGTCCTGGACGACAGCGGCGCCGGCACCACCTCCCAGGTCGTCGCGGGCATCGAGTGGGTGACGGAGAACGCGCGCAAGCCGGCGGTGGCGAACATGAGCCTCGGCGGCCTGATCGACCCCGCGATCGACACCGCCGTGCGCAACTCCATCGCGTCCGGCGTCACCTACGCCGTCGCGGCGGGCAACTCCAGCGCGCCGGTGTTCCTGCACTCGCCCGCCCGGGTCTCCGAGGCCATCACCGTCGGCGCCACCGACAGCGGCGACGCGATGGCGGCCTACTCCAACTTCGGCCTCGGCGTGGACATCCTGGCCCCCGGCTCGTCGATCACCTCCGCCTGGAACACCGGCGACTCGGCGGCCAGCACCGTCTCCGGCACCTCGATGGCCACCCCGCACGTGGCCGGTGCCGCCGCCATCCACCTCGCCGAGAACCCCTCGGCCACCCCGGCCCAGGTCTCGGACGCGCTGACCTCGGCCGCGGCCCGTGACAAGATCAGCGGCAATCTGCTCTCCCCCGACCGGCTCCTGCAGGTCACGGACTGACGGCGCGTCCGCGCCACGGACCGGCCCGCGCCCCCGCCAGGGGCGCGGGCCGGCCCGCGGCGGGGGGTGCGGTTTGGCGGCCGGGGCGGGCGCTGCTTGGATACCGGCCTTGACTTCCTTCCCCTCCCCGGCGGGGGGACCCCTCGAAAGGACACCCGATGAGCCACCCGGCGCCTCCGCCGCCCCACATACCGCAGCCTTCCGTACCGCCGCCCCACATGCCCCCGCCCGGGCAGCCCGGCCCCTCCGGGCCGTACGCCTACGCGCCCCCGCCGTACGCCTACGCGCCGCCCCCGCTGCCGGGCCCGCCGCCGGAACTGGTGGCCCCGCTGGGCAGGCGCTTCCTGGCGAAGCTGGTGGACGGGCTGGTGATGGCGGCGATCGTGGCCGGGATCACCGTGCCGTGCGCCATCCACCTGGACACCGATCCCGAGGGTGTGACGGAGGGGCTGGCGATCACCGGCATCGTCTTCTCGCTCCTCTTCGCCTTCCTCCTCTACGACCCCGTCCTCACGTCCACCGGCGGCACCGTGGGGAAGCGGCTGTGCGGGCTGAAGGTGGCGCGCATCGAGACCGGCGAGCAGGTGGGTTTCGGGGCCGCGCTGGGGCGCCATCTGATGGCGGGACTCATCAACAACGCGATGTGCGTGCCGCTCGCCTATCTGTGGTGCACCTGGGACAAGCCCTTCCACCAGGGGCTGCACGACAAGATCGTGCGCACCGTGGTCGTCCGCACCAGATGACGGCCCTCCCGGGACGGCCCTCCCGGCGGCGCGCGGCGCCGCGCCCGGAAACGGGCCGCGGCCCCGCCGTCAGGGAGGTGGGGCCGCGGGACGCGCCGCGCGCCGTGCACCGCGCGCGGGGAGCGGGAGCGGAGGCTCAGAGGTTGCCGCGCCGCTCCTGCTCGCGCTCGATGGCCTCGAACAGGGCCTTGAAGTTGCCCTTGCCGAAGCCCATGGAGCCGTGGCGCTCGATCATCTCGAAGAACACCGTCGGACGGTCCTGGACCGGCTTGGTGAAGATCTGCAGCAGGTAGCCGTCCTCGTCGCGGTCGGCGAGGATCTTCAGCTCGCGCAGCTCCTCGATCGGCACACGGGTCTCGCCGACCCACTCGCCCAGGGTGTCGTAGTAGGAGTCGGGGGTGTCCAGGAACTCCACACCGGCGGCGCGCATGGCCCGCACGGTGGCGACGATGTCGTTGGTGGCGAGCGCGATGTGCTGCACGCCCGGACCGCCGTAGAACTCCAGGTACTCGTCGATCTGCGACTTCTTCCTGGCGATCGCGGGCTCGTTGAGCGGGAACTTCACCTTGCGCTTGCCGTCGGCGACGACCTTGGACATCAGCGCGGAGTACTCGGTGGCGATGTCGTCGCCGACGAACTCCTTCATGTTGGTGAAGCCCATGACCTTGTTGTAGAAGGCCACCCACTCGTCCATCTTCCCGAGTTCGACGTTGCCGACGCAGTGGTCGATGGCCTGGAAGAACCGCTTCTCCTGCGGCGCGACGATCGGCCTGGCCGCGGTGAAGCCGGGCAGGTAGGGGCCGTCGTAGCCGGAGCGGTCCACCAGGGTGTGGCGGGTCTCGCCGTAGGTGGCGATGGCGGCCAGCACGACGGTGCCGTGCTCGTCCTTGATCTCGTAGGGCTCCTCCAGGCCGGTGGCGCCGTGCTCGACGGCGTAGGCGTACGCGGCCCGGGCGTCCGGCACCTCGATGGCCAGGTCCACCACGCCGTCGCCGTGCGCGGCGACGTGCTCGGCGAGGAAGCGGCCGCGCTCGGTGGCCGGCTTGATGACTGACGTCAGGACGAAGCGGGCGGAGCCCGACTCCAGGACGTAGGAGGCGGTCTCGCGGCTGCCGTTCTCGGGGCCGGAGTAGGCCACGAGCTTCATGCCGAAGGCCGTGGAGTAGTAGTGCGCGGCCTGCTTGGCGTTGCCCACGGCGAAGACGACCGCGTCCATCCCCTTCACCGGGAAGGGATCGGCCTGCCGGGCGGTGCTGGGGGTGTTGTGCATGGTCTCAGTCATGGCCGCAGGCTCCCGCTGTTCCACAAGATGCGCAATAGTTCGTGTGAAAGCTGAGCAATCTGTATAGTGATTCAGCCATCACTCCGGTCGATCTGTACAGGATGACCATTGGGAGGCAGGCCATGGGCATCGACGAACTGGACGGCCGGCTGCTGGAGCTGCTCGCCGCCGAACCGCGCATCGGCGTACTGGAGGCGTCCCGCCGTCTGGGCGTGGCCCGGGGCACCGTGCAGGCGCGGCTGGACCGGCTGCAGGGCAGCGGGGTCATCCGCGGCTTCGGCCCCGACGTCGATCCCGCGGCCATCGGCTACCCGGTCACCGCCTTCGCCACGCTGGAGATCCGGCAGGGGCAGGGCCGCGACGTACGGGCGCACCTGGCGACCGTCCCGGAGGTGCTGGAGCTGCACACCATCACCGGCCGCGGCGACATGCTCTGCCGTCTGGTGGCCCGCTCCAACGCCGACCTCCAGCGGGTGATCGACAAGGTGGTGGGGTTCGAGGGCATCGTGCGGGCCTCCACGGCCATCGTCATGGAGAACCCGGTGCCGCTGCGGATCGTCCCGCTTGTGCGCCAGGCGGCCCGAGACGCCGGGGGATCCGTCTCCTGACACCCGGTCATGGGTCCGGGCCGCGCGGGGAGTGGGGAGGCGGGGCGCCGGCCGTGCGGCGTGACGCGTTCCCCGCGGCGCGGCGACGGGCCCCGGTGTCGCTGGATGGGGGTGGGGTCGCCGATGGCCGGGGCGAGAGACCTCCCGTCTCTGGTAGATGTGGAGCCAGCGCTCCCCGGTTGCGCCGCCGGACGGGGAGCGGCACACGCCACAGCGACGGCCGAGCAGATACGGGACCGGACACATGAGCGCCCCTCCGTCAGCATCCGCCAACGGCAGCCCGGGCCCGGGCTACTACCCCGACCCGTCCATTCCGGGATACATCCGCTACTGGAACGGCGCCGCGTGGGTGCCGGGAACGAGCCGTCCCGAACCGCGCGAGGGCGAGCCGATGCCCGCGGCGCCCCCCGGGGTGGTGGTGCAGGCCCCTCGTCCGCCCTCGCCCGCCGCTCCCTCGCCCACCGCCTCCCCGGTACCGGCCGCGCCCTCCGTGCCGGGTGAGTCCCCGCAGGAGGAGACCGGCCCGGTCTTCCTGGACGAGGAGGAGACCACCGGGGACCGGGCCGCGGCCCCGGCGCGCGCCCCGGGCGACTTCCTGCCCCAGCCGCGCGGGCGCGGCGAGGTGGAGATCCGCCCGGGGGACCGGGTGACCACCTGGGACGACCCCTCCCGGCTGCACGGTGTCCGGCCCGAGCCCGCGTCCGCCTGGCAGGCCGACGCCGCACGGCAGACGGGCTTCGACGGAGAGCGGGACGGCCGCGTCTCCTGGGGTGCGGGCGGTGCGGGCGGTGCCGGCGAGGGGGCGGCCCCGGCCGCGCCACCGGCGCTGGGCGCGGGCCGCGCCCCGCAGGCGCTGGGACCGGGCCCGGATCCGCGCGGCGGCTCCGGCCGCGCCGAGGGCGCCGGACCGGCGGACGGCGAGAACACCGGGAACGCGCAGCCGCGCGACGAGGGCACCGTGCGGATGCGGCCCGTACGTCCCGAGGGCACCGCTCCGGCGGCGGGCGGACGGTCCGCCGGGCGCGAGGACACCGTGGGGCTGCGCCGTACGGAGGCGCCCGCGGTGGGCGCCCCGGCCGCACCGGTGCCGAGCGCGCCCGCGGCGCCCGTGCCCGCCGAGCCGGCGGGCCCCGCCGCGCCCGTCGGCCCCGCTTCCGCGCAGCCCTCCTGGACGCGGCAGGTGCACGAACTGGCCCAGCGCGCCCCCGCGTCCGCCGCTCCGGCCCCCGCGCCGCCGGCCTCCACGCCCCACGCCCCCCTGCCGCACGCCCCCCTGCCGCACGCGTCCGCCCCCGCCGTGCCGCAGCAGCAGTCGCCGGCCGGGCGGCCCGGCGGTCCCGAGCAGGTCGTGCCCTGGCGTCCTCCGGTCGACGACCCCTTCCTGCGGGCCGCCCAGCGGCAGGCCCGCCCCGCAGGGCTCGGACGCAGGCTGGGCGCCCGCCTGGTGGACGGCGTCCTCACCGCGGCGGTGGCCGCGGCGGTGGCCCTCCCGTTCGCCGGCCCCAGCGCCGAGCACTTCCGCAAGCAGGTGGAGGCGGCCGAACAGGCCGGTGAGACACGGCAGATCTGGCTGGTCGACGGCACCACCGGCGTCTACCTGGCGATCGTGCTCGGCGCCCTGTTCCTGTTCGGCCTCCTCTACGAGGTGCTGCCCACCGCCCGTTGGGGCCGCACGCTCGGCAAGAAGCTGTTCGGCGTCCAAGTGCTGGACATCGAGGAGCAGGACACCCCCTCCTTCGGCGCCGCGCTGCGCCGCTGGCTGGTGTACGGACTGCTGGCGCCGGTGGGCATCGGCGTGGTGAACGTGCTGTGGTGCCTGTTCGACCGGCCCTGGCGGCAGTGCTGGCACGACAAGGCGGCGCGCACCTTCGTGGCGCGCGGTACCGAGGAGTCCGTCCCGGCCGGATGACGTCCCGGCCGATGACGCTCCGGGGAGTCCCCCGGACGGCCCACCCCTGATGCGCGGTGCGCCGCGGCGCGGTCGACTCTGAGCATGAGAACGCGAACGCCGTGCCGGATACGCAGGCCGCGCCGCCCCGAGGAGGGCGGCGCGGGCGGAGCGCCCGGCGCGGGAGAGGGACGTACGGCCGGTGCGCGCGGCCCGCCGGCCCGCGGCCCGGCCGGGTCAGCGGCGCGAGGAGGTCTCCGCCAGACGCCGGCCGCCGTCGGCGCTCTCCGCGCCGCGCTGCGCGGGCACCGTGCCGGCCGCCGTACGCGAGGCCCCGGGGGAGCGCCGGAGAGGCACCCTGGCCGCGACGAGCAGTCCGAGCGCGAGCGCCGCACTCGCGATGACCGCGATCCCGGCCCCCGAACGCGCCTGCGACACCAGCAGCATCGCGAGAGCCGAGAGGATGACGGTGGCCGAGCCGTAGGCGAGCTGTGCGGGATTCGGACGCGGCATGACGGAATCCGTCCTCCGGGATCGGTGGTTGACCGGGGGCGAGGTCGCCGGACGGCGAACGTGGTCCGTCGAACGACTCTACGATGCCGGATGCCCGTACGCAGTCGCGGGTAAGCGCGACCTGACCCGCCGCCACCGACGCGCCGATGCACAGGGGGCGCACGGAGTCACGCCCCGGCCGCACCGTCATCGGCCGTTACCGTCCGGTCTCCGGACTCCGCAATTGGCTGGCCGGACACGGTACTTGCGTGGCGTGTTCAAATCAAGGACTGTTTTTTCGGCCGCCGCTCATGTCGAATGCCTCCACGCGTGTGCACACACGTGCCATGGCCATGCATGGGGAGGGCAATACCTAGTGAAGAGCCAACGGAGGACGATCAGATCCGCCGCCCTGGCCACGACGGTCGCCGTCATAGGGGCGACCTTTCTGACCGCCGGCACCGCCTACGCCCACGAGGGCACCGCACCCGACGGCCGTGACCCGGCCGCCGCGGAACACGGCGACCACGCCAGGGGCGGGCACAAGCACGGCAAGGACAAGGACGGCAAGCACGTCGACCACGACCTGCCCGGCCCGCTCACCAAGAAGCAGCGCTCCCAGCGCCTCGCGGCCCTTGAGCGGCTCGCCTCCGGCCAGAAGCCCGTGACCAAGAACGGCTCCAAGGTCATGAAGCTCGGCGACGACAAGTACGTCGAGATGGAGCAGACCAAGACCGACAAGATCTTCACCATTCTCCTCGAGTTCGGTGACAAGATCGACCCCCGGTTCGGCGGCACCCCCGGTCCGCTGCACAACCAGATCGCCGAGCCCGACCGCAAGCAGGACAACACCACCCTGTGGAAGGAGGACTTCAGCCAGGAGCACTTCGAGGAGATCTACTTCGGAGAGGGCAAGGGCTCGCTCAAGACGTACTACGAGACCCAGTCCTCCGGTAAGTACTCCGTCGACGGCATGGTCTCCGACTGGGTCAAGGTCGACTACAACGAGGCCCGTTACGGCAACAACGCCTGTGGTCAGAGCACCTGCAACACCGTCTGGGACGCCGTCCGCGACGGTGTGAACCAGTGGGTCGCCGACCAGAAGGCCGCCGGCAGCACCACCGAGGAGATCAAGGCCCAGCTGGCCGAGTACGACCAGTGGGACCGCTACGACTTCGACGGTGACGGCGACTTCAACGAGCCCGACGGCTACCTGGACCACTTCCAGTTCGTCCACGCCGGCGAGGACGAGTCGGCCGGCGGCGGCGCGCAGGGCGAGGACGCCATCTGGGCCCACCGCTGGTACGCCTACGGCACCGACTACGGCAGGACCGGCCCCGAGTTCAACAAGGCCGGCGGCACCGAGATCGGCGACACCGGCATCTGGGTCGGCGACTACACCGTGCAGCCCGAGAACGGCGGCCTGGGCGTCTTCGCCCACGAGTACGGCCACGACCTCGGCCTGCCGGACCTGTACGACACCAGCGGCGGCGAGAACTCCACCGCCTTCTGGACCCTGATGTCGTCCGGTTCCTGGCTGAACAACGGCAAGGACGCCATCGGCGACTGGGCCGGCGAGATGACCGCCTGGGACAAGCTGTCCCTGGGCTGGCTGGACTACGAGACGGCCAAGGCCGCCACCAAGTCGCGGCACAAGCTGGGTGTTTCGGCCCACCAGGGCAAGAACCCGCAGGCGCTGATCGTGGAGCTCCCCGAGAAGGAGGTCACGACCTCCGTCGTGGAGCCCGCGGCGGGCGAGAAGCAGTGGTGGAGCGGCAGCGGTGACGACCTGCGCAACTCCCTGACCCGTACCGTCGACCTGACCGGGGCCTCCTCCGCGTCGCTCGACCTCAAGGGCTGGTGGGAGATCGAGGAAGGCTACGACTACCTCTACACCCAGGTCTCCACCGACGGCGGCGCCACCTGGACCGCCCTGGAGGGCACCCGCAACGGCGAGCCGCTCGGCAAGGACGCCTCCGGCGCCCCCGCCCTCGACGGCTTCTCCGGCGGCTGGGAGGACCTCTCCTTCCCGCTGGACGCCTACGCCGGCAAGAAGATCGACCTCCGCTTCCACTACCGCACCGACGGCGGTGTGGCGGAGAAGGGCTTCACCGCCGACGAGATCACCATCACCGCCGACGGCCGGGCGATCGTCACCGACGGCGCCGAGGGCGACGACAACGGGTGGACGGCGAGCGGCTTCTCCCGGATCGGGGGCTCGTTCACCAGCTCCTACCCGCAGTTCTACATCGCCGAGAACCGCCAGTACGTCTCGTACGACAAGACGCTGAAGACCGGCCCGTACAACTTCGGCTGGGCGAACACCCGTCCCGACTGGGTCGAGCGCTACGCCTACCAGAACGGTCTGCTGATCTGGCTGTGGGACACCTCGCAGCTCGACAACAACACCAGGGTCCACCCGGGTGAGGGTCTGGTCCTCCCGATCGACGCGCACCCCAAGGCCGAGAAGTGGGCCGACGGGACGACGATGCGCAACCGCATCCAGTCCTACGACTCCACCTTCAGCTGGTACCCGACGCGTGGCATGACCCTGCACAAGAACGGCGTTGCCACCAAGATCGGTTCGAAGATGGGCAAGCCCTACTTCGACGACCGCAAGGGTACGTACTGGGACGAGTCCAACCCGACCGCGAGCGTGAAGGTGCCCGACACCAACACCCGCATCACGATCGTCAAGCAGCCGCTCGACGGCAGGACGATGACCCTCCAGGTCGGACCCTCCACCAAGTGACACCCGAGTGACGCCCCGGTGACGCTGCGTTTGCGCAGGTCGCCGCGGTAAGGCAGTGAACGGTCGGCCGTCGCCCCCTAGCGGGCGGCGGCCGATCGTGCTGAGAATGCGCGTACCGCCCGAGGGCGGGTGGCCATTGTTGACGTGGTGTATAACGGGGGAGTGGTGAAGATGGCAGGCGGTGGCTGGACCAGGCTGCCGGACGGCAGCGTGGTCGTGGCGCTCTCCGTGCCCCGGCCGGGGCACGGCGGGCAGCGTGCCCGCTTCCTGGTCCACGCGGCCAACCGCGCCCGCGCCCTGACCCGGCTGAGGAACCTCGGCCTGCGCGCGGTCTACCTGCGCGGCAACACCGAGCCGCCCACCCCCGACGAGATCAGCGCGGTACTGCACCACCCCGACGGCCTGGTCTGGCGCCCGGCCCCGCAGCACGGCGCCGCCGGCGCACCCGCCGACGAGGGGACGCGCGCGGAGGGCGGCTTCTGGCGGCCCATAGGCGCCCTGCGCCGCGCCGCGGCCGGCTAGGACCGCAGGGCCGCCGCCGCGTTCAGGCGGCGCGGACCACCGGCTCGCCCGACAGCTCCACGCCCGCCCCGCGCATCTCCTCCAGCGCCAGCTCGGTGGTCCGCGCCGCCACCCCGGCCGTCATGCCGAGCAGCACCCGGGTGCGGAAGCCCTCACGGGCCGCGTCCAGCGCGGTGGCGCGCACGCAGTGGTCGGTGGCGATGCCCACCACGTCCACCTCCGTCACATCACGGGAGCGCAGCCAGTCGGCGAGCGGGGTGCCGTTCTCGTCCTTCCCCTCGAAGCCGCTGTAGGCGGCGGCGTACGCGCCCTTGTCGAAGACCGCGTCGATCGAGCCGGAGGCGACGGCCGGGGCGAAGTTCGGGTGGAAGCCCACGCCCTCGGTCCCCGCCACGCAGTGCGCGGGCCAGGAGTGGCGGAAGTCGGGGCGGTCGGAGAAGTGGTCGCCCGGGGAGACGTGGTGGTCGCGGGTGGCCACCACGTGGCGGTATCCGGGGGTGCTCTGCCCGACGAGGTCGGTGATGGCCGCGGCCACGTCGGCACCCCCCGCCACCGCGAGGCTGCCGCCCTCACAGAAGTCGTTCTGGACGTCTACGACGATCAGGGCCCGGTGCATGGTGCACACCTTTCGGCTGGAGTGGCTGTGGCTGGCTGTTGCTGCGGCCGGCTGTTGCGACCGGCGGCCGGCCCGCGGCCGGCGCGGTCCGCGGGGGGACGGGGGCGGGACGTGTCCGACCATAGACACTCGGCGTCCGCCGCGGGAGTGCGAGGACACGCGGCGCTCACCCCCCGGTGTACTCGGTGGGCAGGACAGGCTCGCCGCGCGAGAGCTGCGTCGCCGACAGCGGCAGCCCGTCGCGGGCCCGCAGGTGCCGCTCGCGGGCCGCCTCCAGCCGCTCGCGCGCCACGATCTCCCCGCCGCGGACCAGGTCCACCGTCAGCAGGTGGTCCGCCAGCTCCGCGGGCACCTCGCCGGTGCCGACGACCTCGGCCTCGGCCACGCCGTCCGCGTCCGGCCGCCGGGCGGCCCACTTCACGCCCCCGACCGACAGCTTCCCGCCCATGGACTTCTTCGCCACCGGGCGCAGCGGCGCGCCGGGGTCGGAGGAGTCGGCCCGGGCCACCAGCTTGTAGACCATCGAGGCCGTGGGGTGCCCGCTGCCGGTGACCAGCTGGGTGCCCACGCCGTAGGCGTCCACCGGGGCGGCGGCCAGCGAGGCGATGGCGTACTCGTCCAGGTCGCTGGTCACGATGATCCTCGTGTCCCGCGCCCCCAGCTCGTCGAGCTGCTGCCGCACCCGGTGGGCGAGCAGCAGCAGGTCGCCGGAGTCGATGCGCACCGCGCCCAGGCCGGGGCCCGCCACCTCCACGGCGGTGCGGACGGCCTCGGCCACGTCGTAGGTGTCCACCAGGAGCGTGGTGCCGCTGCCCATGGACTCCACCTGCGCGGTGAAGGCGTCCCGTTCGGTGTCGTGCAGCAGGGTGAAGGCGTGGGCGCTGGTGCCGACGGTGGGGATGCCGTAGCGGAAGCCCGCGGCCAGGTCGGAGGTGGTGGAGAAGCCGCCGACGTACGCGGCCCGGGCCGCGGCCACCGCCGACAGTTCGTGGGTGCGGCGCGCGCCCATCTCGATCAGCGGGCGCCCCCGGGCCGCGACGGCCATCCGGGACGCGGCGGCGGCGACGGCCGAGTCGTGGTTGAGGATCGACAGGATCACCGTCTCCAGCAGCACGCACTCGGCGAAGGTGCCCTCCACCCGCATGATCGGCGAGCCGGGGAAGTAGACCTCGCCCTCCGGGTAGCCGCTGATGTCGCCGCGGAAGCGGTAGTCGGCCAGCCACTTCAGGGTCGGCTCGTCCACCACCTCCCGCTCGCGCAGGAACTCCAGGATCTCCGGCTCGAAGCGGAAGTTCGCCACCGCGTCCAGGACTCTTCCGGTGCCCGCCACCACGCCGTAGCGGCGGCCCTCTGGCAGACGGCGCGTGAAGACCTCGAAGACGGAGCGCCGGTCGGCGGTCCCGCCGCGCAACGCCGCCTGGACCATGGTGAGTTCGTAGTGGTCGGTGAAGAGGGCGGTGGACGGCACGGCGACCGGCAGGCCCAGGTCTGCGGTGTTCATGGGACGGATGCTACCCCCAATCTCGTCACTTTGACGATATCCGGTTCCGGGGAACCGCGCCGCCGCCCGCCGGAACCCCGTTTGCACCACCGCCCGGTCAGGGTGGCAGCATGGGGACCGTGAGCGACGACACACACCGGACGACACCCCCGGCCGTCGCGGTCGCGCGGCCGCCCGCCGCGGACCGCGTACCCGGTCCGCACGGCGCCCATGTGGCGCGGCTGTCGGTCGCCCCCACCGAGATCACCCGCCCCGAGTCGGGCGAGGCCCCCCGGGTGGTGTCCGAGCCGGACGTCCCGTGGGTGACGGTCGTCCACAACGACCCGGTGAACCTGATGAGTTACGTGACCTACGTGTTCCAGACCTACTTCGGTTATCCGAAGGAGAAGGCCAGGAAGCTGATGATGGACGTCCACCACAAGGGCCGCGCGGTCGTCTCCAGCGGCACCCGCGAGGAGATGGAGCGCGACGTACAGGCCATGCACGGCTACGGCCTGTGGGCGACCCTCCAGCAGGACCGCTGATGGCAGGGCTCTTCCAGCCCGCGGCCGGCGTGCCCGGAGGCGCCGCCGTCGCGCTCGACGAGGTGGAGATCTCCATCCTGCGCAGCCTCACCGTCCAGCTCCTGGAGCTCATCGGGCCCGGCCCGGGCGCCGGCGAGGACGGCGGCGAGCAGGACCCGCTCGCCGCGCTGATGGCCGACGGCCCCACCGAGCCGCCCTCCGACCTGGCACTGGCCAGGCTCTTCCCCGACGCCTACGGCGGCCCCGGCGCCGGAGGGGACGAGGAGACGCGCGAGGCCGCTGCGGAGTTCCGGCGCTACACCGAGAACGACCTGCGCGCCCGCAAACGGGAGGACGGCCTCGCCGTCGTGCGCACCCTGGACTCCCTCGCCCCCGCCGGCGAGGGGGGAGCGGTGCTCACCCTGACGCCCGAGCAGTCGCGCCGGTGGCTCGGCGCGCTCAACGACCTGAGGCTGGCGATCGGCGCGCGCCTGGAGATCGCGGACGACGAGGACGGCGACGAGCTGTACGCGCTGCCGGACGGCGACCCGCGCAAGCCGATGGTGATGGCGTACCTGTGGCTGGGGGCGCTCCAGGAGTCGCTGGTGGAGACCCTGGCGCCCTGATGCACCGGGCGGCCCGCCGCGCGGGCCGCGACGGTCCGCCGCCGCTTCCGGCGGGGCCGGCGGGACGCGCCGCCTTCCGGCATTTGTTTGTGCCATACATTAAAAAGCCCCTGTGAACCCGTCGCGTCGCACAGGGTGACTAAAACTCTCCGTTAATCGGATGCGACGCTTCTTTGGGCGGGATGACTGCCCGATTCATCCCTCGATTCCCCTGTGTGACCCGACCGTAATATGAGCATGTGATCCAGGTCACACCGGCGCGGTAGCGCAGCGTGATAGGAACTCCCAACCCGATTTTTATCCGAGTCTTACAACTCGGAGAACTTCGGAGGAAACTGCGCTCGAAACCGGACGCCGAGGTCGGTCCTTCCGCCGCACCACAGGCAACCACCGTTGCACCCGCCCCCACACGTCCTCGCAGCCGCTACAGCCAGAGGGAACCCATGGCAAACGAATCCTGGACTACACGGATCGACGAATCCATCACCGAATTCGTCGATCCGGTCGCCTCGAAAATCAGCGACATCGTCTTCTACACCATCCCCCTCGGGGAGACCGAGTTCCCCTGGATCGTCGGCTGGCTGGTGGTCGCGGGGCTGGTGTTCACCGGATACTTCGGTTTCGCCCAGGTCCGCCACCTGCCCAAGGCCCTCAAGCTGGTCCGCGGCAAGTACGACCAGAAGGGCGCCCCCGGTGAGGTGAACCACTTCCAGGCCCTCACCTCCGCCGTCTCCGGCACCGTCGGCCTCGGCAACATCGCCGGTGTGGCCATCGCGGTCACCATCGGCGGCCCCGGCGCCACCTTCTGGATGATCGTCTGCGGTCTCCTCGGCATGGCGACCAAGTTCGTCGAGTGCACCCTCGGCGTGAAGTACCGCGAGGTCCACGCCGACGGCACCGTCTCCGGCGGCCCGATGCACTACCTGCGCAAGGGCATGGCCGAGCGCGGCCTGGGCGGCGTGGGCAAGGTGCTCGCCGTCGGCTCCGCCGTCGCCCTGCTGTTCTTCACCTTCTTCGGCGGCAACCTCTTCCAGGTCAACCAGAGCCTGGAGCAGCTCCAGTCCGTCACCGGCGGCGACGACAGCCTCTTCAGCAGCTCCGGCGGCGCCCTCTTCTTCGGCATCCTGATCGCCGCCCTGGTCGCCCTGGTCCTCATCGGCGGCATGCGCTCCATCGGCGCCGTCACCAGCCGGCTGGTCCCCGCGATGGCGATCATCTACGTCATCGCCTGCCTGTTCGTCATCCTGACCAACATCACCGCCGTGCCCGACGCCGTCTCGGACATCGTCGTGGGCGCCTTCGCCCCCGAGGGTGTGGCCGGCGGCCTCATCGGCGCCCTGATCGTCGGCTTCCAGCGCGCCGCCTTCTCCAACGAGGCGGGCATCGGCTCGGCCCCCATCGCCCACTCCGCGGTGAAGACCAAGCGCCCCGCCACCGAGGGCCTGGTCGCGATGATCGAGCCGTTCATCGACACCGTCGTCATCTGCACCATGACCGCGCTGACCATCGTCATCGCCCGCACCCCGAGCTGGGAGGCGGCCCGCGAGGCCAGCGCCAACGGCGACCCGATCGCCTCCGGCGTCTCGCTCACCTCGGACGCCTTCGAGACCGCGATCTCCTGGTTCCCGTACATCCTGGCCGTCGCGGTCCTGCTCTTCGCCTTCTCCACGATCATCACCTGGAGCTACTACGGCCTGAAGGCGTGGACCTACCTCTTCGGCCGCAGCAAGACCAGCGAGAACGTCTACAAGGTGCTCTTCAGCCTCATCGTCATCACCGGTGCGCTGATGTCGCTGTCCTCCCTGGTCTCCCTGGCCGACTCCTTCCTCTTCCTCGCGGCGGTGTTCAACATCATCGGCCTCTACCTGCTGGCGCCCGTCGTCAGGAGGGAGCTCAACCGCGTCCTCGACTACGTCCGCCGCCGCGACGCGGGCGAGACCGACGAGCAGATCGAGGCCGCCGAGGCCGCCGAGCCCGGCGAGGCCACCACGCTCGCCAAGTGACACCCGCCCCCCGGGGCACGGCACCGCGCGGGCCCCGCCCGTACCGCACACCGGTACGGGCGGGGCCCCGTCCGCGTGCCCTGCCTATGCTGTCGCCCATGCTGACCATCACCCAGGAGCTGCACGACAAGATCGTGGCCCACGCCCGCCGGGACCACCCCGACGAGGCGTGCGGCATCATCGCGGGCCCGGCCGGCAGCGGACGCCCCGAGCGCTTCATCCCCATGCTCAACGCCGCCCGCTCGCCCACGTTCTACGAGTTCGACTCCGCGGACCTGCTGAAGCTCTACCGCGAGATGGACGACCGCGACGAGGAGCCGGTGGTCGTCTACCACTCCCACACCGCCACCGAGGCATACCCCTCGCGCACCGACGTCGCCTACGCGGGCGAGCCCGGCGCCCACTACGTGCTGGTCTCCACCGCGGAGTGCGGCAACGACGAGGGGCCCTTCTCCTTCCGCTCCTTCCGCATCGTCGACGGCGAGATCACGGAGGAGGAGGTCAGGATCGTTACCGCCTACGAGGACTGATCCACAAGCCTCCGACAACAGGTGAGACGGCAGGGTCCGCATCATGGAACAGGTATCCGGATCCGGAGGCGGGAATCGTTACGATGAGCCCATGGTTAACCACGACGTGAGCGATACCCGCCGGGGTAAGTCCCCGGGCACGCTGCTCGTGGCGCGCCTGCACGTCGATCTGTGCCGCATCGCCAGCGCCATGGGGTCTCCCCGGTGCCGCGGTGCGGCATGCCGGTGCCGCGCGGCCGGCCGCGTCTGACCCGGACGGCCATCCCCGCGCGGCCCGCCCGGCCGCACCCCGCGCACGCGCCCGCGCCAGGCCCACACGCTTCCCGCCCTCTCCCACAGGAGTACACCCATGGCCATCGAGGTCCGCATCCCGACCATCCTCCGCACCTACACCGACGGCCAGAAGGCCGTCGAGGGCGACGGCGGCACCCTCGCCGAGCTCATCGAGGACCTGGAGACCCGCCACAGCGGCATCCGGGAGCGGCTGGTCGAGGGCGGCGAGCTGCGCCGCTTCGTCAACGTCTACCTCAACGACGAGGACGTCCGCTTCCTCGACGGGATCTCCACCAAGCTGAGCGACGGCGACAACGTGACGATCCTCCCCGCCGTGGCCGGGGGCATGCGCTGATGCGCTACGACTCGCCGATCGCCGCGGTGGGCAACACCCCTCTGGTGCGCCTGCCGCGGCTCTCGCCGTCCGAGGACGTCCGCATCTGGGCCAAGCTGGAGGACCGCAACCCCACCGGCTCGATCAAGGACCGCCCGGCCCTGTACATGATCGAGCAGGCCGAGAAGGACGGCCGGCTCACCCCCGGCTGCACCATCCTGGAGCCCACCTCCGGCAACACCGGCATCTCGCTGGCCATGGCGGCCAGGCTCAAGGGCTACCGCATGGTCTGCGTCATGCCGGAGAACACCAGCGCCGAGCGCCGCCAGCTGCTGGCCATGTGGGGCGCCGAGATCATCTCCTCCCCGGCCGCGGGCGGCTCCAACACCGCCGTGCGCGTCGCCAAGGAGATCGCCGCCGAGCACCCCGACTGGGTCATGCTCTACCAGTACGGCAACGCCGACAACGCCGGCGCCCACTACGCCGGCACCGGCCCCGAGATCTACGCCGACCTGCCCTCGATCACCCACTTCGTCGCGGGGCTCGGCACCACCGGCACCCTGATGGGCGCCGGCCGCTACCTGCGCGAGAAGGTCCCCGGCATCCAGATCGTCGCCGCCGAACCGCGCTACGACGACCTCGTCTACGGCCTGCGCAACCTCGACGAGGGCTTCGTCCCCGAGCTGTACGACGAGACCGTCCTCACCACCCGCTACTCGGTCGGCTCCGAGGACGCCGTCACCCGCACCCGCGAACTCCTCGCGCAGGAGGGCATCTTCGCCGGAGTCTCCACCGGCGCCGCCCTCCACGCCGCCATCGGGGTCGGCCGCAAGGCCGTACGCGCGGGCCGGAGCGCCGACATCGTCTTCGTCGTCGCCGACGGCGGCTGGAAGTACCTGTCCACCGGCATCTACACCGCGCCCACCACCGAGGCCGCGGTCGAGGCCCTCCAGGGACAGCTCTGGGCCTGAGCCCGACCCGCACGTCCGCGACGCCCGCCCGCCGCGCCCGCCGTACCCCGCCCCTCCGGCGGCCGGGAGCGGCGGTGCGGCGGCCGCCGCCCGGGACCGCGCGCCCCCGAGGCCGCGCGCCGCGCGATCCGCGCCCCGCACCACCCCCGCCCTGGTGATTCCGCCCACAACGGGGCACTGCGGAGGAGCCACCGGCCCCCATGCGCCTTACGCTCAGGTAACCCCTCTTCCCGGGCCACGGAGGTTCCTTCCCCTATGAAGCTCACCGTCGTCGGCTGCTCGGGATCGTTCCCGTCCGCGGAATCGGCCTGCTCCAGCTACCTCGTCGAGGCCGACGGCTACCGGCTCCTGCTCGACATGGGCAACGGCGCCCTGGGCGAGCTGCAACGCCACTGCGGCCTCTACGACCTCGACGCCATCGTCCTCAGCCACCTCCACGCGGACCACTGCATCGACATGTGCGCGTACTTCGTGGCCCGGTACTACCGGCACGAGGGAGGACGCTGCGAGGCCATCCCGGTGTACGGCCCCAAGGGCACCGAGCAGCGGCTGACCACGGCCTACGCCGACACCCCGTCCGAGAGGTCCATGAGCGAGGTCTTCGACTTCCACGACCTCGCCCCCCGGAGCACCTTCCGGCTCGGACCGCTGACCGTCACCGCCGACCGGGTGCGGCATCCGGTGGAGACCTACGGCTTCCGCGTCGAGCACGACGGCAGGGCCCTCGTCTACTCCGGCGACACCGGCCCCTGCGACGCCCTGTGCGACCTGGCCCGAGGCGCCGACCTCTTCCTGTGCGAGGCCTCCTTCACCGACGGCAAGGAGGACATCCCCGAACTCCACCTCAACGGGCGGCAGGCCGGGGAGTGCGCCCGGGACGCGGGCGCCGGACGACTGGTCCTCACCCACATCCCGCCGTGGACGGACCCCCAGCACAACCTGCGCGACGCACGGGCCGCCTTCGGCGGCCCCGTGGAGATGGCCCGCCCCGGCGCCGTCTACGAGATCTGACCGGCCGCCGGCCGGGCCCGGCGGTCACGGACCCGGCCGGCGCGGCACGGGCCGTACGGCACCCCGGACACCGGAACCGACACGAGCCCGGCAGGGCCCGGCACAGGGACCGGCACAGGGACCGGCACAGGGCTACGCCCGGTACTGCGCCTTCTCCTGCTCGGCGATCTCCGCGTCCGACTCCCGGCCCGGCGTCGGCAGGTCGAACCGCGTGATCGCGAACCGGAAGACCGCGTAGTAGACCACCGCGAAGCACAGCCCCAGCACCACCAGCAGCCACGGCCTGGTCGCGATCCCCAGGTTCAGCAGGAAGTCGATCGCCCCGGCGGAGAAACCGAAGCCGTCCCGCGCCCCCAGCGCCCAGCTCAGCGCCATGGACACCCCCGTCAGCACCGCGTGGACCGCGTACAGCGCCGGCGCGATGAAGATGAACGTGAACTCGATCGGCTCGGTCACCCCGGTGACGAAGGCGGTCAGCGCGATGGAGAACATCATCCCGCCCACCACCTTGCGGCGTTCGGGCCGCGCGCAGTGGTACATCGCCAGACAGGCCGCGGGCAGGGCGAACATCATGATCGGGAAGAAGCCGGTCATGAACTGACCCGCCGTCGGGTCCCCGTGCAGGAAGCGCGCGATGTCCCCCTCGTACCGCACCCCGCCGTCCTCGTAGGAACCCGCCTGGAACCACGGGAACGAGTTCAGCAGATGGTGCATGCCCACCGGGATCAGCGCCCGGTTGGCCACCCCGAACACTCCCGCCCCCAGCGCGCCCGAACCCACCAGCCACTCGCCGAAACCGTGGATCCCCGCCCCCAGCACCGGCCAGGCGTATCCGAAGACCACGCCCAGGAACAGACCCGCGAACGACGCCAGGATCGGCACCAGCCGGCGGCCGCCGAAGAAGCCCAGCCAGTCCGGCAGCTTCCTGCGGTGGTAGCGCTGGTAGAGCACGGCGGTGACCAGCCCCATCACCACACCGCCCAGCACACCGGCGTCCGCGGGCCGGGCGACGCCCTCCTCGGGAGGCAGGTTGGGATCGCTGAAGGTGGCCATCACCTGCTGGAAGACCAGATAGCCCACGACGGCCGCCAGCCCCGTCGAGCCGTCCGCCCGCCTGGCGAAGCCGACCGCGATGCCCACGGCGAACAGCAGCGGCAGATTGTCCAGCAGCGCCCCGCCGCCCGCCGCCAGGAACTCGGCGATCCGGTTGACGAAGTCCGGGAAGCCCGCCCGGCCCAGCATGTCCTCGTAGCCCAGCCGGACCATCAGAGCCGCCGCGGGCAGCACCGCGATCGGCAGCATCAGACTGCGGCCGATGCGCTGGGCCACCGCCATCGCGCCCGCGCCGCGCCTCTTTCCGCCCCCGCCCCTGCCGCCTCCGCCCCCGTCGCCTCCGTCGTCGGATGTCCTGGCAGTGGCCGTGGTCATCGGCTTCCTCCCGTGGGGCCGTGCGGTCCGCGCCGCACATCCGCATCGCAAGCATCACAAGGGCAATAGAGTGCTTAAGTCACCTTGTAACACGAACAAAGGCATCGAAAGCACCCAGACGGGCAACGAGGCCGACGGAACGGGGACAGTGCCGGAATGCAGTACCCGGACCGCCCGCGGGCCCGCACCCTCTTCCCCGCGGGGCCGGGAAGCGGTATGGAGCCGGTGAGGCCCCTATCGCGAAGTGTGCATAACGTGGGTTAATGTGCCAATCCAGTCCGGATGGGGCACGGACACAGGACGGGCCGAGACGGCCGGCGGCAGCCGGCGGGAAGGCGGAGGACATGCCCGGCAAAGCGGAGAACATCGTCGCCGGACTCGGCGGCATCGACAACATCGTCGAGATCGAGGGCTGCATCACCCGCCTGCGCACCGAGGTCGAGGACCCCGCCCTCATCGACGAGGCCGCGCTCAAGGCCGCCGGCGCACACGGCGTCGTGAGGATGGGCTCCGCCATCCAGGTCGTCATCGGCACCGACGCCGACCCCATCGCCGCCGAGATCGAGGACATGATGTGACGGGCCGCCCCGCCCCGGGGCGGCCCCCGCGCACCGGGCCACCAGGCCGTTCACCCCAACGGCCGCCCCGCCCGTGGCACTAGGCTCGCACCCATGTCACGCATCGACGGCCGCACAGCCGAACAACTCCGACCCGTCACCATCGAACGCGGCTGGAGCAAGCACGCCGAAGGGTCCGTCCTCATCTCCTTCGGCGACACCCGCGTCCTCTGCACCGCCAGCGTCACCGAAGGCGTACCCCGCTGGCGCAAGGGCAGCGGCGAGGGCTGGATCACCGCCGAGTACGCCATGCTCCCCCGCTCCACCAACACCCGCGGCGACCGCGAGTCCGTCCGCGGCAAGATCGGCGGACGCACCCACGAGATCTCGCGCCTCATCGGCCGCTCCCTGCGCGCCGTGGTGGACCTCAAGGCCCTCGGCGAGAACACCGTCGTCCTCGACTGCGACGTCCTCCAGGCCGACGGCGGCACCCGCACCGCCGCCGTCACCGGCGCCTACGTCGCCCTCGCCGACGCCCTCGCCTGGGCCCGCGGCAGGAAACTCCTCCGCGCCAAGGCCCAGCCGCTGACCGGCACCGTCTCCGCCGTCAGCGTCGGCATCGTCGACGGCAACCCCCTCCTCGACCTCTGCTACGAGGAGGACGTCCGAGCCGAGACCGACATGAACGTCGTCTGCACCGGCGACGGCCGCTTCGTCGAAGTCCAGGGCACCGCCGAGGGAGTCCCCTTCGCACGCGCCGAACTCGACGCCCTCCTCGACCTCGCCGTCGCAGGCTGCGCCCAACTCGACGGCGCCCAGCGGCACGCGCTGGACACGGACGCGCTGCCTCCGGCCTGACCTCCGGCCCGCCCTCGGCGACGGCCCCGTCCGGGCCGCCCGGGTGACGCCCGGTGAGAACGCGGGCGGAGCGCGGAACTTTGCGAGCGCTTTACGCGTCCTACAGGGCACGGGCCGTACGGGTCGAGCCGTGCGGCCCGTCCAGACATCAGGAGGACCACGACCCATGCGCAGACGGACCGCCCTCGCCGCCGCCCTCGCCCCCGTCGTCCTCACCCTCCCCCTGGCGGGCTGCAGCACCGTCCAGAACGCGCTGGACTGCGCCAACACCGCCGTCGTCGTCGTGGACAGCGCCAACGCCCTCCAGCAGGCCGTCGCCGACGGCGTCGAGAACCCCGCCGAGGTGGACCGGTCCCTGGACCGCATCAACGAGAACCTCGACAAGATCATCGAGAACACGGACAACGCCGACATCACCCGGGTCGCCGAGGACATGCAGAAGGCCGCCGACGACGTCCGCGAATCCGTCGAACAGGGCAGGACCCCGGACGCCGGCCCCCTCGCCGACGCGGCCGACGAACTGACCCAGGTCTGCACCCCCGGCTGACGGGCACCGGGCCGGCGGGCTCCGGTCCCCGACCCCGGACGCCGGTCCCCGACCCCGGACGCCGGCACCGGCGTCCGGCCCGCCCGGTGATTCCGGCCGCCGCAACGGGATAATCGGTCCCCATGAGCCAGCGTCTGATCCTCGCCACCCGCAACGCCCACAAGGTCCGAGAACTCGAGGCCATCCTCTCCGCCGCCGGACTGGACCTCACCCTGGTCGGCGCCGACGCCTACCCCGAGGTCCCGGACGTCAAGGAGACCGGCCTCACCTTCGCCGAGAACGCACTCCTCAAGGCCCGCACCCTGGCCAAGGCCACCGGAGTGCCCGCCGTCGCCGACGACTCCGGTCTGTGCGTCGACGTCATGGGCGGAGCCCCCGGCATCCTCTCCGCCCGCTGGGCCGGACGCCACGGCGACGACAGGGCCAACCTGGACCTGCTCCTCGCCCAGCTCTCCGACATCGACGACCCCCACCGCACCGCGTACTTCGCCTGCGCGGCGGCCCTGGCCCTGCCCGACGGCACCGAGCGCGTCGTCGAGGGCCGCCTGGCGGGCACCCTCCGCCGCGAACCCGCCGGCGCCGGCGGGTTCGGCTACGACCCGATCCTCCAGCCCGAGGGCGAGACCCGCACCTGCGCGGAGCTGAGCCCGGAGGAGAAGAACGCCATCAGCCACCGCGGCCAGGCGTTCCGAGCCCTGGCCCCCGTGGTCCGGGAGCTGCTGGGCTGAGACCGCGGGGCAACGGCCGCGGGGTCGGTCCGCCGGGAACACCGAAGGCCCGGCTCAACGAGCCGGGCCTTCGAATCCAAGGTGCGTGCGGCCGGTGGGATTCGAACCCACACGGGGAAACCCCCACTGGGACCTAAACCCAGCATGACTGCCAGTTCCATCACGGCCGCCGGTCGCCGCCCATCGTACCGGTTCGGCCGCTCCCGGAGAGTCGTCGGCTACGGTGCTCCCCGCCGGTTCCGGCCACACCATGTGTCTGTGATCGCGTGGCAGTTCGGGCACAGATAGCGCAGATTCCCGCGACGGTTGTCGTGCCAGTCCCCGTTGACGTGGTCGATGTGGAGGGTCATCACCGCCTCACGCCACTCGCCGGGGTTGCCGCAGCCGACGCATTGGTATGGGACGCCGATCTCGTCCAGAGCCCGGCGCAATCGCGCGTGGTTCACACGGGGTGTGCCTCGGGGACGCACGCGCAGGACTTCGCCGGCGATCCGCTTCGGCGTCCTCGGGCGGGGTTCGCGTCTGCTTCGCCGCCTGAAGTGAGACGTGTCCAAGCCCAGCCGTACCACCTGCCGGTGCACCCGCCGGTGGTTCGCGTCGTTGACCGGAAGCCCCAGATGGCGCATCACATCGGCATAACTCGTGCTGCTCGGGACGGCGGCGCGGAGCGCCGTCTCGGGGACGGTGATGCGCGCGTGGGAGAAGTGCGAGACGTCGACGCCCAGTTCGGTGAGCATGCGGCGCAGCGCGGCACGCGACCCGCTGTCGTCGGCGAGGCCCAGGGAACGCGCCAGGGAGCGGACGCTGGTGGCGGTGGCCGCTGCCTTCCTCACCTCTTCGGGCGCGACCGGAAGACCGACCCGGGGACGATTCAGCGCGGGGAGATGGCTGGTGTCGATTCCGGCGGCGGCGATACGGCGCCGGATGTGGGAGAGCGTCCCCGTCGCGGGTGTCGCGCCGAGCTTGGTGACGACCTCGCGCAGCGTGCTCGAACCCGCGACGGCCTCGGCGATCGCCGTGTCGGTGTACTTCCGCCATGGACTCTGCCGCCCGAAGTGGCCCGTGTCGATTCCGTACTCGGCGACGAGCCGCTGGAGCGTGCGGCGCTTTCCCCCGCTGACCTCCGCACCCAGCTCGCGCATGAGGTGCGCCCATGTCGAGGAACGGGCGACGGCTTCGGAGAGCTCCTCCCGTGTGTACGCACGACCGGCGGCCATGGCCCCTCCCCCTGTGAACCGTCCGCGCGTGGTCGTTCGGTCTTCCGTCGCGGACTCGCACTGGTCAACGAACGGCGCGTGGGGTGGTTACGCCGCCCGGGGGAGGAGCCCCGGGGCGGGTCCCCGAGACCCCGGGGCCCGGAGGCCCGGCGGGCTCAGAGGGAGAGGTCCCGGATGAGCTTGGCGACATGGCCGGTGGCCTTGACGTTGTACAGCGCCCGCTCGACCTTCCCCTCCTCGTCGACGATCACCGTGGAGCGGATGACGCCGGTGACGGTCTTGCCGTAGAGCTTCTTCTCCCCGAAGGCGCCGTAGGCCTCGAGGACCTTCTTCTCCGGGTCGCCGACGAGGGTGACCCGGAGGTTCTCCTTCTCGCGGAACTTCGCGAGCTTCTCCGGCTTGTCGGGGGAGACGCCGATCACCTCGTAGCCCGCGCCGGCGAGGAGGTCGAGGTTGTCGGTGAAGTCGCAGGCCTGCTTGGTGCAGCCGGGGGTGAGGGCGGCGGGGTAGAAGTAGACGATCACCTTGCGTCCGGCGCGGTCGGCGAGCGAGACGGGGTTGCCGTCGGCGTCGGGCAGGGTGAAGGCAGGGGCGGTGTCGCCGGGTTGCAGTCGCTCGCTCATCGGTACTCCTCTGGCCGGGCCGGCGGTCCCGTGGTCGGGGCCGTTATCGGTTCGAAAGCCTAGCCACGGGGTGTGACGGGGGTGGCGGGGGGCATCGGAGGTGAGGGAACTGCCAGACTGTCCGGTAGCCGGGATCCCGGTACAGGGCGGCCCGGGTGGGGCGGACGAGACGGATGAGACGACGGAGGCAGTGCGGTGTCGGAAGCCAGGACCCCCGCGGAGATCGAGGCGGAGATCGTCCGCAGGCGGCAGGAGCTCGCCGAGACGCTGGACGAGCTGGCGGTGCGGGTGCACCCGAAGACGATCGCCGACGGTGTGAGGGCGCGGGCGGCGTCGGCCGTGGACCGCACCGCGGGCCGGGCGTACGTCGCGGTGAACCACGCGCTGTCGGATGTGCGGGACCGCTTCACGGACGAGGAGGGCCGTCCGAGGGCGGCGCGGATCGTGCCGGTGGCCCTGGTGGCGGTGGGGGTGGCCGGGCTGCTGGTGCTGTCGTCCCGGCGCCGCCGCTGAGCGCCGTGGAGACGGGCTGAGATACGGTTCTGCCGTGAGCTCCAAGACGTCCCACCACGACAAGCTGCCCATCCGGATGCTGCACGACCGGGTGCTGGTGCGTACCGACATTCCCGAGGGCGAGCGCCGTTCCTCCGGTGGCATCGTCATCCCGGCGACGGCCGCGGTCGGCCGCAGGCTCAACTGGGCCGAAGTGGTCGCCGTCGGGCAGAACGTGCGCACGGTGGAGCCGGGCGACCGCGTGCTGTTCGACCCGGCCGACCGGGCCGAGGTGGAGGTGCGCGGGGTCGCGTACGTGCTGATGCGCGAGCGTGATCTGCACGCGGTGGCGGCCGAGCGGCTGCAGGGGTCGGAGGACTCCACCGGGCTGTACCTGTAGGAGGGCGAAGGCCGCAGGAGCGGGCCCCGCGGACGTACCGCGGGGCCCGTCGTGCCGTCCGCTCCGGCCGCCCGCCGAGGGACGCCGGTCCGGGGCCGGTCCTGAGAACGTTCTACGGCCGGGGGGAGCCGGAGGCGCCGGGGGACTCCTGCGGGAGGGGCCCGGCGGACGCCTTGGCCGCGGGGGCCGGGGAGGATGCGGCTGCGGCGGGGTTCTTGCCGTCGGCCGCCCCGGCGGAGGGCTTCGCCGGTTTACCCGGCTGCTCGTCCGCCTTCTTCCCGCGGTCGCGGTCCCCGGCGTTCTTCCCGCCTTCTTCCCGCTTCTTCTCCCCGTCCTTCCCCTCCGCCTTTCCGCCCTTGTGCGGGGTGCGTTCGCCGTTGGCGCCGTCGTCCCCGGTATCCCCGCCGCTCCCGGTGTTCTCGGCGTCGTCCCGGCCGGGGGCGGAGGCGTCCGGGCTCTCCTCGGAGCCGTCAACCTGGGTGGGTTCCTCCTCGGGGGCGCCGGGGCCGTCGGACGGTTCGGAGGGGCCGGCGCTGCCGGAGGGGCTGGGGGAGGCGTTGGGGAGCCGGTTCTTGCCGGGCTTGAGGTCGAAGTCCCTGACGGGGGTGCCGCGCAGCGCCTCGGCGGTGTAGGCGGCCCAGATCCGGGCGGGGATGCCGCCGCCGTTGACACGGGGGAGTCCGGCGGCGCCGTAGAGGGGTTTGTGGGCGCCGGTTTCGGGGTTCTGTCCCATGACGGCGACGACGGTGGCGAGGTCGGGGGTGTAGCCGGCGAACCAGGCGGCCCGGTCCTCCTCGGCGGTTCCGGTCTTGCCGGCGGCGGGGCGTCCGGCGGCCTGGGCGGCGGTGGCGGTGCCGCTCTTGACGACGCCGCGCAGGACGGCGGTGGTGGCGTCGGCGGTGGAGCGGGAGACGGCCCGCAGGGTGGCCGGTTCGGGGACGCGGACGCGTTCGCCGCCGTGCCGGATCTCCTTGACGAGGCTGTGGTCGATGCGTTCGCCGTGGTTGGCGAGGGTGGCGTAGGCCTGGGCCATGTCGAGGGTGCTGGGGGTGGTGGTGCCCAGGGAGATGGATCCCTGGGCCTCGGCCATGCCGGGGGTGGTGTCGGGGAGGCCGAGGCGGGCGGCGGTCTCCTTGACCCTGGCGGGGCCGACGTCCACGCCCATCTGGGCGAAGACGGCGTTGACGGACTTGTTCATGGCGGTGCTGACGGGGATGTCGCCGTAGTCGACCTGGTCCTCGTTCTCGGGTTTCCAGGTGGTGGGTCCGCCGGGGCCGACGACGGTGCGTCCGCTGTCGCCGTTGTAGGTGGTGTCGGGGCCGATGGGGTCGCCGTCGCGGGTCTTGGCGCGGTGTTCGAGGGCGGCGGCGTAGACGAAGGGCTTGAAGGTGGAACCGGGCTGGTAGTCGCGGCGGGTGGCGTTGTTGACGAACTGCCGGGTGTAGTCGACGCCGCCGTACATGGCGACGACCTCGCCGGTTTCGGGGTCGATGGAGGTGCCGCCGGCGCGGACGTGGCGGTCGATCTCGCGTTCCTCGCTGAGCTGGGAGAGCAGTTCGCGCTCTACGGCCTTGACGAAGGCGTCCTGTTTGCGGCGGTCGATGGTGGTGGTGATGCGGAATCCGCCCTGGGCCAGGCGCTCCTCGCTGAGGATGTCGCGGGCGGCGAGGTGCTGTTTGACGGCTTCGACGATGTAGCCGCGCTGGCCGGACAGGCCGGTGGGGGGCTTCGCGGGGTCGGGCTGGGGGAACTTCGCGGCGGCGCGTTCGCGGGGGGTGAGCCAGCCTTCCTTGACCATGCCGTCGAGGACGTACTTCCAGCGGGCGACGGCGCGTTCCCTGTTCTCGGGGTGGGCGGCGACGTCGTAGAGGTTGGGGGAGTTGAGGAGGGCCGCGAGGTAGGCGCCCTCGGCGGTGGTCAGGTCGCCGGCGTCCTTGCCGTAGTAGGCCTGGGCGGCGGCCTGGACGCCGTAGGCGTGGCGGCCGAAGTAGCTGGTGTTGAGGTAGCCGGCGAGGATCTCGTCCTTGCTGGCCTCGCGGTCGAGTTTGAGCGCGATGAAGAACTCCTTGGTCTTGCGGGTCAGGGTCTGTTCCTGGCCGAGGTAGTAGTTCTTCACGTACTGCTGGGTGATGGTGGAGCCGGACTGCTTCCCCTCGCCCCGGAGCATGTTCCAGCCGGCGCGGGCCATCGCCACCACGTCGACGGCGGGCTGGTGGTAGAAGTCCCGGTCCTCGGCTGCCAGTACGGCGTGCCGGGTGCTCTCGGGGACGGCGTCGAGCTCGACGTTCTGGCGGTTGATGTCGCCGTCGCGGGCGAGCTGGCTGCCGTCGGAGTAGAGGTAGACGTTGTTCTGCGCGGCGGCCGCGGAGTTGGGTGCGGGGATCTCCACGAGCATGTATCCGGTGATCAGGGCACCCGCGCCGGCCAGGAGGGCCACCGAGGTGGCGGCCAGGAGTGTCCTCCAGGTGGGCAGCAGGCGCCGCGGGCCGGTGCGCCGCGGCCTGGGTTTCTGGTCGCCGTTGGGCTCCTCGGGCTCCTCGCTCATGACCGCAGGGCTCCTTGTCGGTATGGGACTTTCGTACCGGTTCCTGTGGATTGCCCCGTAGGACACTGTGGCATCATCCGCGCCGACGGGCGAGGCAGGTTCACACCGCTGGCGGTGCGCGGCGGAGTGCGGCGGCACGAACGGGCGTGCGAACCGTTCGGCGGTCGGCCCGTTGACGGCTGGCCGCCGGCGCCGCGGGGCCGGCCGGGACCTCACGCTCCGCCATCACCCGGGAGGGTGCCGGAAGGCCGCCGCACATCGGCCGCACATCGGCCGCGAACCGGCCGTGAACCGGCCGGGATCCGCTTCGCGGGCGGGGCCGGGGGCCGCCCGCCCGGATGCGGGCGCGGGGGCGCCGGGTTCGGCGTCCCCGGGCGCCGGGGAAGGGGGCGGCGCGCGGGCCGCCGAAGGCCGGGAGCCGGGACCGGGGACCGGAAGCCGGGGTCAGAGCCTGGCCGGCGAGGCGCCCTTGAGGAGGTTCAGGTCCAGGGCCCCGGCCATCGCGCGGAAGCCGCTGTCGCTGGGGTGCAGACGGTCGCCCGAGTCGTAGACGGGGAGCAGCCGCTGCGGGTTGGCCGGGTCGCGCAGGGCCGCGTCGAAGTCGACGACCGCGTCGAACACGCCGCCGCGGCGGATCTGCTCGTTGACCTGCTGCCGTACGGCCTCCAGGCGCGCGTTGTGCTTGCGGTGCCCGCCGAACGGCGTCAGCGTCGCCCCGACCACCCGCAGTCCGTGCCGGTGGGCGCGCTGGGTGATCCGCTCCAGGCCGTCCACGATCCTGCGGGGGTCGGTCTGGTGGGGCGTCTTGAGGATGTCGTTGATGCCGAGCTGGACGACCAGGACCTTGGCGCCGGTGCCGGAGAGCACGTCCCGCTCCAGCCGGTTCAGGGCGCTGGGCCCGTTCCTGGGGTCGGCCGGGGAGGCGTCGAGGAGGATCCGGTTTCCGCTGATGCCCTGGTTGAGGACGCTGTAGCGGGGGGCTCCGCGCTCGGTGCGCAGCCGGTCGGCGAGGAAGTCGGTCCAGCGGTGGTTGGCGCCGATGCTGGAGGTGACGCCGTCGGTGATGGAGTCGCCGAGGGCCACGACGGCGGCCTCGGTCTCGTTCGTCCACACGTCCACGGCCGTCACGTGCCGCCAGTAGGTGGTCCGCTCGGTGTAGGGGGCGCCGGTGGTGTCGGCGGCCCGGTCGCCGCGGGCCAGGTAGCTGGTCTGGCGCGCGTGGGGGTGGTGGGTGACGGCGCCGGAGCCGGTGGGGGAGTAGAGGGTGACGAGCAGGTCGGCGGCGGCGGGCACGTTCAGCCGCACCGCGTCGCTGGTGACGGCGGAGCCGACCGGGATGGTCACCTCGTTCCGGTCGCCGAAGGTCAGCCTGCGCATGCTGCCGGGCGTGGCGGCGGGACTGCTGGGCTCGGCGGCCAGGGCGAGGGTGGCGTGGGTGATGGTCAGCGGGCGGGTGCCGAAGAGGTTGGAGAACCGGACGCGGGCGGCGCTGCCGCCGACCGAGGTGTGCACCACGTTCCGCAGGGAGGCGTCCGGGTGGCCGCCCGGGGCGTTCGGCTCCGCGGAGGCGGGGGAGGCGGACCAGGTGCCCACCCAGGTCCCGGAGGAGGCCGGCGCGGCGTTCTCCCCGCCCCGCGGGACGGCGGTGTCCGGGGCCGCGCCCCTGAGGCCGGCGCCGACGAACACGGCGCTGGAGACCAGGACCACGACGGCCGCGAGCCCTGCCAGCAGGGCGTATCCCATGTTCTTGCTCACGGGCGGCAGCCTCGCTCGTACACGGAAGAGTCCCCCCTCGGGCGGTGCGGGCCCAGGTGTGCGAAGTGATCGGCGGTTTCCCCATGATCCCACGGCGGTCGGCGTGGCCCCGCCGGGTGGCCCGGCCTGTTACGTGATCGATGAAAGGACGTGAGGCGTCCGGGTGCCGCCGGCCGCCTCGTCCGCGGTGTGGGACGCGGGCGGCGCGTTCGGCGTTCCACCGCCGGCCCCTTGCGACAATTGCGGTCGGGGACGGCGCGGACGGGTGGAGAAGATGGAGCGGACGACGACGGACGGGAAGAACGCCGAGGACTCCGGCAACGCCGGGAGCGGAGGCGGCAGCGGCGGAGAAGGGCGGACGGCGGGCTCCAGGACGCCGGCCGGGGCGGTGTTCGACCCGGTGGCCTTCACCGCGGCCGACGAGGAGAAGCGGCGCGGGGTGCGCCGGATGAAGGCCATCGCGACGGGTGCGCTGCTGCTGGCGGCACTGGTGTTCGCGCTGGCCACCTGGGCGGAGCGGTCAGGCGCGGGCGCCTGGGCCGGTTATGTGGCCGCGGCGGCCGAGGCCGGCATGGTGGGCGCGCTGGCCGACTGGTTCGCGGTGACCGCGCTGTTCAAGCGGCCGATGGGGCTGCCGATCCCGCACACCGCGATCATCCCGAACAAGAAGGACCAACTGGGGCGCAGCCTCGGCGACTTCGTCGGCGACAACTTCCTGGCCGAGGAGGTGGTGCGGCGGAGGCTGCGCTCGGTGGGCATCGGCGGCAGGCTGGGCGCCTGGCTGGCCCGGCCGGCCAACGCCGACCGGGTGACGGCGGAGCTGTCCGCCGCGCTGCGCGGGGCGCTGGCCGTGCTGCGGGACAACGACGTGCAGGCGGTGGTGGGCGAGGCGATCACCCGGCGCGCCCACGCCCAGGAGATCGCGCCGGGCCTGGGCCGGATGCTGGCCCGGATCGTCGCCGACGGCGGTCACGCCCGGGTCGTGGACCTGGTGGTCTCACGGGCCCACGACTGGCTGGTGTGGCACAGCGACTCGGTGATGGAGGCGGTGGCCGGCGGGGCGCCGGGGTGGACGCCGCGCTTCGTGGACCGCAAGGTCGGCGAGCGCGTCTACCGGGAACTGCTGCGCTTCGTCTCGGAGATGCGGGACATGCCCGACCACCCGGCGCGCGAGGCGCTGGACCGCTTCCTGCGCGACTTCGCCGCCGACCTGCAGTCCGACGAGGAGACCCGGGCGCGGGTGGAGCGGCTGAAGTCGGAGATCCTGGACCGCGACGAGGTGCAGGAGCTGATCGCCTCGGCCTGGTCGGCGGTGCGGGCCATGGTCGTGGCGGCGGCCGAGGACGAGCGCAGCCAGCTGCGGCTGCGGGCGCGCGCCTCGCTGCTGTCGCTGGGCGCGCGGCTGTCGGGGGACGGCGGGCTGCAGGGCAAGGTCGACGGCTGGATCGAGGGGGCGGCGGGGCACGTCGTCACCACCTACCGGCACGAGATCACGTCCCTGATCACCGAGACGGTCGAGAGCTGGGACGCCGAGCACACCTCTCGCAAGATCGAGGCGCACATCGGCCGCGATCTGCAGTTCATCCGGATCAACGGCACGGTGGTGGGCGCGCTGGCGGGTCTGGCGATCCACACCGTCGCCCACGCGCTGGGCGGCTGAGACCGCGCCCGCCGCCGTGCCGTGCCCCGCGTCCCGTCAGCGGCCGATCCCGTCCAGTTCGGCGAGATCCTCGTCGGAGAGCGGCAGGCCCGCGCCGGCGGCGTTCTCCCGCAGGTGCGCCACCGACGAGGTGCCGGGTATGAGCAGGATGTTCGGCGACCGCCGCAGCAGCCAGGCCAGGGCGACCGACATCGGTGTCGCGTCCAGCCGGGCGGCCACGGCGGACAGGGCCGCGGACTGCAGCGGGGTGAAGCCGCCGAGCGGGAAGAAGGGCACGTAGGCGATGCCCTTGCCGGCGAGGTCGTCGATCAGCTCGTCGTCCTGGCGGTGGGCGAGGTTGTACATGTTCTGCACGCACACGATCGGTGCGATCGCCTGCGCCTCGGCGACCTGTTCCGCCGTCGCGTTGCTCACCCCGAGGTGCCGGATCAGGCCCTGCCGCCGGAGTTCGGCGAGGGCCTCGAAGGGTTCGGCGAGCGAGCCGGGCCGGGGGCCCTGAGCGTCGCCGAGCCGGAGGTTGACCACGTCGAGCGAGTCGAGGCCGAGGTCCTCGAGGTTCTCGTGGACGGCGCGGCGCAGGTCCTCGGGCCGCCGGGCGGGGGGCCAGCCGCCCTGCCGGTCGCGGACCGCGCCGACCTTGGTCACGATGTGCAGCGATTGGGGATAGGGGTGCAGCGCCTCACGGATCAGCCGGTTGGTGACGCGCGGTCCGTACGCGCCGGCGGTGTCGATGTGGCTGATCCCGAGGTCGGCGACCTCGCGCAGGACGGCGAGTGCGCCGTCGCGGTCGGCGGGCGGACCCATGACCCCGGGGCCGGCGAGCTGCATGGCGCCGTAGCCGAGGCGGGTGACGGTCAGATCGCCCAGGGTCCAGGTGCCGCCGGGCAGCGACGTGGAGAGTGTGTCCGTGGTTTCGCTCATGCCGCCGATGCTCGCCTGCGGACGGGCGGCGCATCCAATACCGATGCGATGCCCTGTCATACCCGTCGGGTATCACCCGGCTATGCTGCGACCGTGGACGATCTGGACCCCCGGGCGCCGTGGAGACCCTGGAGATCCGCGAGCTGCGGTACTTCACGGCCGTCGCGGAGGAACTGCACTTCGGCCGTGCCGCCGAGCGCCTCGGCATGTCCCAGCCGCCGCTGTCCCGGGCGATCCAGCGGCTCGAACGGCGCCTCGGCGTCCGCCTGCTGAAGCGCAACCGCCGCGGCGTCCTTCTGACCGGTGCCGGGGAGGTGCTGCTGCACGAGGGCCGCGCGGCCCTCGACGCGGCGGCCGCCGCCGCCCGCCGCACCCGCCGTGCCGGCGGCGCCGACGGTCCGGGCGGCCCCCGTGACCGCCTGGTGCTGGCGGTGAAGGCCGGCGCGTCCCACGAGCTGCTGCACAGGCTCCTCGACGCCTACGCGGCCGAGCCCGGCGCCGCCGAGATCGAGGTGCTGCCGAGCGGCACGTGCGATCAGGAGGCGATGCTGCGCGACGGCCGGGCCGACGCGGCGCTCATGCACGCGCCGTTCAACTCCCTGGCCGGGTTCGACAGCGAGGAACTGACGACCGAGGGGCAGATCGCCATCCTGCCCGCCGGGCACCCCCTCGCCGCGCGGAGGAGCCTGTCCCTGGCCGAGGTCGGCGACATCCCCGGTCTCCCGCTCGCCCGCTGGGCCCGCCGCGGCACCTACCCGCCCGGCCCGGGCCCCGAGATCCACGACCAGACGCAGCTGGCCCAGCTGATCGCCCTCGGCCGCACCGTGGCCGTCTTCCCCGAATCGGCCCGTGCCTGGCTGTGGGCCGAGCACGCCGCCGTCCCCCTGACCGACGCGCCCCCCGTCGTCACCCACATCGCCTGGCCCGCGCACAGCCGCTCCCTCGCCCTCGCCGGGCTGATCCGCACGGCCACCGGGCTGTGACCCGGCGGCCGCGGGTCCCGCCGCACGGACCAGGGCCGGATCGCTCCCGGGCAGGCGGGAGGCGCGGCGCCGGTCGCCGTTCCGGTGCTCCTCAGTCCCCGAGCCGTACGGTGCGGCCCTCGGTGGCCGAGGTGCGGGCCGCCTCCAGCACCCGCAGGGCCTCGGCCGCCTCCCGCGCGCCGACCGGGGGCTCGCCCCCCTCGCGCAGGGCCGCGGCGACGGCGGCGTAGTACGCGGGGTAGTCGCCGGCGCGGGACGGCACGGGCCGTACGTCGTCCGCCGCGCCCAGGGTGCCCCAGGCGGACTCCGGCTCCGCGCCCCAGGGCTCGCCCGGCGCGGGGCGGGCGCCGGCGCGCAGGGCGTCCTCCTGCGGGTCGAGGCCGTACTTGACGTAGGCGGCCCGGCTGCCCAGCACCCGGAAGCGGGGGCCGAGGGCGGCGGCGGTGGAGCTGACCCACAGGTGGGAGCGGGTGCCCGAGGCGTGGTGGAGGGCGATGAAGGTGTCGTCGTCGGCCTCGGCGCCGGGGCGGCGCACATCGGACTCGGCGTAGACGGAGGCCACCGGGCCGAAGAGGGTGAGCGCCTGGTCCACCACATGGCTGCCCAGGTCGTACAGCAGGCCGCCGAGTTCGGCGGGGTCGCCGGACTCGCGCCAGCCGCCCTTGAGGTTCGGGCGCCACCGCTCGAAGCGGGACTCGAAGCGCCACACCTCGCCCAGCGCGCCCTCGGTCAGCAGGTCGCGCAGGGTGAGGAAGTCGCCGTCCCAGCGGCGGTTCTGGAACACCGACAGCAGCAGTCCGCGGCGTTCGGCCAGGTCGGCCAGCGTCTCGGCCTCGGCGGCGCCGGCCGCCAGCGGTTTGTCGACGACGACGGCCAGTCCGGCCTCGAGCGCCCGGGTGGCCAGCTCGACGTGGGTGCGGTTGGGGGAGGCGACGACCACGAGGTCGAGCTCGCCGGCGCGCGCGAACAGCTCGTCGGCGTCGGCGGCGGTGCGCAGCTCCTCGCCGTGCTCGGCACGGGCCTGCCGCTGCCGTTCGGGGGAGGAGGTGACGACGGTGTCCAGCACGAGGCCGTCGGTGGCGGCGATCATCGGCGCGTGGAAGACGGAGCCGGCCAGGCCGTAGCCGATCAGTCCGACGCGCAGAGGGTGGGGGACCGGGGAGGCGGTGGAGGCGGCATTCATGGCGCCCACTTTGGCAACAGCGTTGCGGAAGTGCAAGCGGGCGCGAGAATGGAACCGTGACCCCTGTCTCCCCCGGCCCCGCCGTCCCCGCGGCCGCCGCCTCTCCGGCCGCCGCGAACCTGCCGGCCCTGCGCGGCCACAACGCCGCGCTCGTCCTGGACCTGCTGCGCGCGGCGGGCGAGGCGGGCGCGAGCAGGTCCGAACTGGCCGAGGCCACGGGGCTGACGCCGCAGGCCGTCAGCAAGATCACCGCCCGGCTGCGGGACGCGGGCCTGGTGGCGCAGGCGGGGCGCCGCCCCTCCACCGGAGGCAAACCGCGCACTCTGTGGCGCCTGGTGCGCGACGCGCGCCACGCGGTGGGTCTGCACCTGGACCGCGACGAGGTCACCGCCGTCCTGGTGGATCTGCTGGGCGGCGTGGTCGCGGCCCACCGGGCCCCCTTCGATCTGGGCGCGCCCTGCCGGGCGGCCGTGGACGCGGCGGCCGGTGCGGTGCGCGCCCTGCCGGCCGGTCCCGGCCGAGGCGGCCGCCCGCTGGGCGTCGGGGTGGCGTGCCCGGGCCCGCTGGACCACCGCACGGGAGTGCTGCGGCGGGTGACCGGCTTCCCCCACTGGGACGGCCACCCGCTGCGGGACTCGCTGTCCCGGCGGCTGGGGCTGCCCGTCGTGCTGGACAAGGACACCAACGCGGCGGCCCTCGGCCTCGCCCTGCGCGAAGGAGAGGAGGCCGGGGGCGCGTCGTTCGCGTATCTGCACCTGGGCACCGGGCTGGGCGCCGGGCTCGTGCTGGACGGGGTGCTGTACCGGGGCAGGCGCACCGGGGCCGGCGAGTTCGGCCACCAGGTGGTGCAGCTCGACGGACCGGAGTGCGGCTGCGGCGACCGCGGCTGCCTGGAGGCGCTGTGCCTGGCGGCCGTCGCCCGGGGCGACGCCGCCGGGGCCGCCCGCGTCCTGGGCACCGGGGCGGCGGGGCTGGCCGGGCTGCTGGACGTCGACCGCGTGGTGCTCGGCGGCCGGACGGTGCTGGCCGACCCGGAGCCGTACCGCGCGGGTGTGGAGCGGGAGCTGGCGGCCCGGGCCGCGCGCACCGACGGCCGGGCCGTACCGGTGTCCGTCGCCCCCGGCGGCACGCGGCTGGTCGCCCGCGGCGCGGCGCATCTGGTCCTCGCGCCGCTCTTCGGCCGGCTCGAACCGGGAACGAGACCGGAGGACCTCGGTTGATGCCGGGGGCCGGAACGGTGCCGGACCGCGCAGGGCGGTGCCGGGGAGTGCCGGGGGGTGCCGGGGGATGCCGGGCCCGGCCCCGGAAAGACGGTGCCGGGGAGTGCCCGGCGGACAGTGACTACCCTGAGGGCGTCGGCGCAGCACAGCGCGGTGCCGCCGCCACGCCCCGATGTGCGTACGACAGGCAGGAGTGACGAATGGCGGAGCGCAAGCCGATCGAGTCATGGCTGACGGACATGGACGGCGTCCTCGTCCACGAGGGCGTGCCGATCCCGGGGGCCGACGCCTTCCTCAAGCGGCTGAGGGAGTCGGGCAAGCCGTTCCTGGTGCTGACCAACAACTCGATCTACACGCCCCGCGACCTGCACGCCCGGCTGAAGCGGATGGGCCTGGACGTCCCGGTGGAGAACATCTGGACCTCCGCCCTGGCCACCGCCAAGTTCCTGGAGGACCAGCGGCCGGAGGGCACCGCGTACGTCATCGGCGAGGCGGGGCTGACCACCGCCCTGCACGACATCGGCTACATCCTCACCGACACCGACCCCGACTACGTGGTGCTCGGCGAGACGCGCACCTACAGCTTCGAGGCGCTCACCAAGGCGATCCGGCTGATCAACGACGGTGCGCGGTTCATCGCCACCAACCCCGACGAGACCGGCCCGTCCGCCGAGGGCGCGCTGCCGGCCACCGGGTCGGTCGCGGCGCTGATCACCAAGGCGACCGGGCGCGAGCCGTACTTCGTCGGCAAGCCCAACCCCCTGATGATGCGGGCCGGGCTCAACGTCATAGGCGCCCACTCCGAGTCCAGCGCGATGATCGGCGACCGGATGGACACCGATGTGCTGGCCGGACTGGAGGCCGGGATGGAGACCTTCCTCGTCCTCACCGGGCTGACGCGGCCGGCCGACGTGGACCGCTTCCCCTTCCGGCCCTCGACGGTCGCCGACTCGATCGCGGATCTCGTCGAACGGATCTGAGCCCGGCCGCGTCCGCACCGGTCCCGCCCCGCCCGCGCTCGAACGGAGCAGCGCGGGGCGGCGCCGGGATGCGGGGCGGCGCGGGGCGGCGGATCTTCGGGAGTACCGACCCGGAGGTTCGACATGGGCATCTTCCGCACCGTACGACCCGCTCCGAGCGTCCTCGCCGCGGCGCTCGCCGTCTGCGCCGCGGCGGCCCCTCCCGCCGGTCTCGCCGCTCTCACGGCCCTCGCCGTCCCCGCGGCGGCCGCCGAGAGCCCCGGCGCCGAATCCTCCCGCCCGCCCAGCCCTGCGGCCTCCCTCCCACCCAGCCCTGCGGCCTCCCTCCCGTCCGGCCCGGGCACGGCGGAGTCCGGTTCGCCGCAGGTGTCGGTACGGGTGACGCCCGCGAAGGTCCGGCCCGGCACCGAGATCGAACTGTGGGCCGTGTCCTGCGGGGGCACCGTCGCCACCGCCCGCTCCGAGGCGTTCGTCGCCGACGCGCTGCTGGCGCCCGGCGCCGACGGCGGCGGGCTGCGCGGCGAGGCGGTCATCCGCTCGGACGCCGAGCCCCGGGAGTACCGGATCACGGTGGAGTGCATGGGCGTGAAGGTCGCCGGCCGGGTGACCGTGCACCACCCCGGGACCGGAACCGCCTCCGGGGGCCCCTCGCACCACGCCACCGACCCGGCCGTGAGCCCGGTCGCCCCCGTGCCGGCCGGAGGCGGCGGCACCGCGAAGGCGGCCGGCGACGGGGGCGGGGAAGCCGGACCGAGCGCCCTCCACACCGCCCTGGGCGCCGGGCTGGCGGGCACCGCCACCCTGGTCGTCCTCTGGCGGGCCGTGGCGCTGCGCCGCCGGTCCCGCTCCGAATCCGACCGCTGAGCCGGCCGGCGGCGACGGCCGTGTACGACGACGTCCCGGGCGGGGAGCCGCGCACGGGCTGCGCCTCCCGGCTGGCGGCGGGAGCGGTGTGGGCGGTGCTGCTGCTCGGACTGTGGCTGTGGGGGAGGGAGCTGACCGACCCCGCCGCCCCGCCGCCGGATCCGGCGCGGGCGGGGGCCCCGGCGTCCGACCGGGCGCGGGGCGGCGGATCCGGCCACGCGCCGCTGCCCGGCGCCGAACCCAGGCGCATCGACATCGACGCCGTCGGCGTCCACGCGCGGATCATCGAGCGGGGGCTCGACCGAGAAGGTGCCGTGGAGCCTCCGCCGATGGACGCCCCCGACACCGTCGGCTGGTACGCCGACGGCCCGGCGCCCGGCGCGGAGGGGGTGGCGCTGCTGGTGGGCCACCTGGACACCGACACCGGCCGGGCGGTCTTCCACCGCCTGCCCTCGGTGCGCCCCGGGGACCGGATACGCGTCGCGCGCGCCGACGGCAGGACCGCGGAGTTCACCGTCGAGGACGTCGCGATCGCCGAGCGGGCCGACTTCGACCCGCACGAGGTCTACGGCGCCCGCCGCCCCGGAAGCGCCGAACTCCGGCTGATCACCTGCACCGGCGCCTTCGACCGGGCCAGCGGCTCCTACACGGCCAACCTGGTGGTCTCGGCGTACCTGACCGGTGTCCGCCCCGGTCCCGGGGCGGACACCGGCCGGGCCGACGGCGCGGACCGTGCGGGCTGAGCGGGCCGGGCCGGACGGCGGTCCCGTGCGCAACCGCCGTCCGGCCCGGTCGTTGTCGTCACCGGGGTGAACCTCCGGCCGAAACCGGTTGTGCTCACCGTCCGCCCGGGATTGAGGAGAGGGGAGACGCGGTACTCGGGCACCGAGATCCCCCAGGAAACGGAAGGCTGCCGCCCCGCCATGTATGACACAGCTGAACCGGAAGCCGACGACCCGCCCGCCGCGACGCGGGCCCTCGACGAGCTGACGATCTCACCGCCCCCGCTGCTGCGCCTCGCCGGGGACGGCGACGACGACGAGTGCGAACCGCACATCTGCCGGGGCATCGACTGAGGAGCGGGTGCGGAAGGGGCCGGGGGAGCGGGTGCGGCTCCCCGGGAACGCGCCGGAAAAAGCGTCCGGGCCCCACCGCGGAGAGCGGTGGGGCCCGGATCGACGGGTACGCCGCCAGGGACTCGAACCCCGGACCCGCTGATTAAGAGTCAGCTGCTCTAACCAACTGAGCTAGCGGCGCCCGCAGGGGCGGTGGTCCGCGCGGAGTGCGCCGACCGGTGCCGAACTGCGGAAACCAGCATACCCGACACCGCGGGGTGCTCCGTCCAGGCCGCCGCCGGGCCCTGCCGCGCCGCCTGCCGTGCCGCCTGCCGCGCCGCCCGGCGCGGTCTCCCGCGCGGGGGCGCGGGGCGGTTAGGTTCCCGGTCATGCGAACCGGTGAGCTGATGGACCTGGCATGGCGGCTGACGGCCCGCGCGGAGGGGAGGCGGGCCGTGCTCGGCCTGGCGGGGCCGCCCGGCGCGGGCAAGTCCACCCTGGCCGAGGCCCTGGTGGCGGGGTTGCGGGGGCGGTACGGGGCGGACGCGGCGGCGTACGTCCCGCTGGACGGCTTCCACCTCTCCAACGCCCAGCTGGACCGGCTGGGCCTGGCCGCCCGCAAGGGCTCGCCCCCCACCTTCGACGTCCACGGGTACGCCGCCCTGCTGCGGCGCCTGGTCCTCGAACCGGACCACGACGTCTACGTGCCCGACTTCGACCGGACCCTGGACGAGCCGGTAGCGGCCCGCCACGTGGTGCGCCCCGGGGTCCGGCTGGTGGTGACGGAGGGGAACTACCTGGCCTGCGACCTGCCCGGCTGGCCGGACGCGCGGGAGTCGATCGACGAGCTGTGGTACGTGGAGGCCGACCGGGAGGAGCGCCGCCGCAGGCTGGTGGAGCGCCAGACGGCCGGGGGCCGCACCGCCGGGGAGGCCCGGGAGTGGGTCCGGTCCAACGACATGCCCAACGCGGAGATCGTGGAGGCGTCGAGGGCGTCGGCGTGTGTGAAGCTGTCGTTCCACTGGTCGGGACGCGAATGACGCAGGGCCCCCCGCGCGATGCGAGGGGCCCTGCGTCTTCGGTACGCCGCCAGGGACTCGAACCCCGGACCCGCTGATTAAGAGTCAGCTGCTCTAACCAACTGAGCTAGCGGCGCCTGCGGGCAGCGACTTCGGAGGACTCACGGGGAAGACCTCGTGGAGCGCGCTGTCGTGGACCATACTACCCGCTCCCCGAGGTGCTCCCGACCGCGCGCCCGGCGTGGCCGGCCGGGTGCCCGGTGACCTGCCCGCCGGCCTTCCCCCGGCCTGCTCCGGGGCGTGTCCGGCACGGTTCACAGGGACAGCGGCAGCAGCACCCCGGCGGCCTGCTCGCTCAGCGCCTCGGCGGCCCTCCGCAGCCGGTGGGTCTCCTCGACCGGCAGGCACACCCCCAGGGAGCCGACGGCCGATCCCGCGGTCACCGGCACGGCCGCGCAGACAGAGCCGACCTCGTACTCCTGCAGGTCCAGGACCGGTACGGTCGGCGACTGCCGTTCCAGGAGGCTCAGCAGCACCCGCTCGTCGGTGATCGTGCGCGGGGTCAGCCGGACGGCCCGGTGCCGGGAGAGGTGGTCCCGGCGCGCGTCGTGGTCGAGCTGGCCGAGCAGGCACTTGCCCAGCGCGGTGGCGTGCCCGGCGGAGCGGAAGTCCGGACGCTCGGGCGGAGCGGGGTGGCGCGGGCCGTCCGCGTATCCGACGATCTCCACCTCGCCGTCGCGGTAGCGGCCGAGGTAGACCGCCGCGCCGATGGAGTCCCGCAGCCGGGCCAGCGTCCGCCACAGCCGCTCGCGCAGGGCCCGCTCCCGGCCGCCCGCGCCCGTGCCGCCGAGCAGGACCAGCGCCTCGCCCGCCACGTACGAGCCGTCGTCCAGCCGCTCGACGTACCCCTCGCGCAGCAGTGTCCGCAGCAGACCGGCCAGCCGCGCGGGCGGCAGCCCCGTCCGGGCGGCCAGCCGCACCTCGTCCACGCCGTCGCGGTCTCCCACGACCGCCTCCAGGACGCGCAGGGCGTGCCGCACCGAGGGAGGGCGTACGGAACCGGGCGCGGACCGTACGGGCTGTACGGGCGGGTGGTGCTCCGGGGCCGGGAGACGCTTCGGGAACGGCTCGGGGCAGGGATCCCCGGGTGAGTGCAGCAGTGTCACGGTGCCCCCTCGGGCGGGTGACCGCTCGCGGTGCGACACCCGCCCGAGGGTCACCGGGTCTTCGGGTGCGGGGCGGCCGGCGGCCGTACGCCGCCCCCGCACAGAACACTGGCCCCCCGCCCGCTTCCCGAAACATGTTCGAAGGCGGACGGGCGGGAGGGCCGGGCGCGGTGCCGCGCCGTCAGAGGATCGCGCTCAGGAACTCCCTGGTGCGCTCGTGGTCGGGGTCGTTGAAGATCTTCTCCGGCGGGCCGGACTCGATCACCTTGCCCTCGTTGAACATCAGCACGTCGTCGGAGATGTCGCGGGCGAAGTTCATCTCGTGGGTGACCACCAGCATGGTGATGTCGGTGGTGTGCGCGATGTCCCGCAGGACGTCCAGCACCCCGGCGACCAGCTCCGGGTCGAGCGCGGAGGTGACCTCGTCCAGCAGCAGCACCTTGGGCCGCATGGCCAGTGCGCGGGCGATGGCCACGCGCTGCTGCTGGCCGCCGGAGAGCTGGGTGGGGTACTTGTCGACGTGCTCGGTCAGCCCCACCATCTCCAGCAGCTCGCGCGCCCGCTGCTCGGCCTCGTCCTTGCCCATGCCCAGCACGTGGACGGGCGCCTCGGTGACGTTGCGCAGCACCTTCATGTTGGGGAAGAGGTTGAACTGCTGGAAGACCATGCCGATCTTCTTGCGCACCTCGCGGACGTGCTTCTCCCCGGCGGGGACGAGCCTGCCGCCCTTCTCCTCGTGGGTGAGGTAGTCGCCGTCGACGGTGATGGTGCCCTCGTCGGGCCTGAGCAGGGTCATCAGCAGCCGCAGGATCGTGGTCTTGCCCGATCCGGAGGGGCCGATGAGGGTGACGTGCTTTCCGGCGGAGACGCTGAACTCCAGCTGGTCCAGGACGACGTGGTCGCCGAAGCGCTTGGTCACCTTGTCGAAGCGGATCAGTTCGCGGCCGTCCGCGGCAGTGCTCGTGGTGGCGTTCTCACGCGGGGTGTCAGCGGACAAGACGACGCTCCAGGGCTCGGATGAGGAGGGAAGCCGGGTAGGCGATGACGATGAAGGCGATGCCGACGACGGTGATCGGCTCCAGGAACCGGAAGGTCTCGGAACCGTAGGCGCGCGCCTCGCCGAGCATCTCGAAGGCCCCGATGATCGCGATCAGCGGCGAGTCCTTCAGCATGGCGATGACGTAGTTGCCCAGCGCGGGCACCACGCGGCGGATCGCCTGCGGCAGGATCACGGCCGTCCAGGTGCGCACCGGCGGCAGGCTGAGCGCGGTGGCCGCCTCCCACTGCCCCTCGGGCACACCGTCGATGCCGGCCCGGTAGACCTCGGCGGTGTAGGTCGAGTAGTGCAGGCCGAGGCCGATCACGCCCGTCACCAGTGGGGACATGGCCGGCCCCCACTCGGGCACCACGTAGAAGAGGAAGAAAAGCTGCACCAGCAGCGGGGTGTTGCGGATGAACTCGGTGACCGCGGTCACCGGCGTCCGGATCCACGCCCTGGAGGAGCGCTGTGCGACGGCCCACACCAGACCGAGGGTGAAGGCCAGCAGGGACCCCAGCACCAGCGCCTGGAGGGTGACGAGCACCCCGTCCCAGAAGCGCGGCATGAAGTCCGCGACGACGTCCCAGTTCCAGTTCACTGATTACCCCCCGGGGTGCCCGCGGTGGCCGTCCCGGTGACGGGGTCGGCGGTCTTCGTCCGGCGGCGCAGACCGCCCAGCAGCCCGGTGCCCGGCGGCGGCGCCTGCCCGATACCCGCCTTGGCCTTCCGCTCCACCAGCCGCATGGCGCGGGTGATGAGGAAGGCGAGCACGAAGTACATCACCAGCAGGAGCGTGTAGATCGGCGCGCTCTCGTTGGTGGTGAAGCGGATCAGGTTCGCCGCGAAGGTCATGTCGGCCACGCTGATGACCGAGACCAGCGCGGTGCCCTTCAGCAGCTCGATGGCGAGGTTGTTGAAGGGCGGGACCATCTCCGGCCACGCCTGGGGCAGTTCGATGCGCCGCAGCCGCTGCATACGGGTGAAGCTCAGCGCGATGCCCGCCTCGCGCTGGGCCGGGGAGACCGCGGCCAGCGCGCCGCGTACGACCTCCGAGCCGTACGCGCCGTAGGTCAGGCCCAGCGCCAGCACGCCCGCCCACATCGGGACGAGCTGCCAGCCGAAGGCGATCGGCAGCGCGAAGAACAGCCAGAACATGAACACCAGCGCCGAGGCTCCGCGGAAGATCTCGAAGTAGGCGCCGGACAGGAAGCGGACGATCCACAGCGGGGAGGTCCGCAGGACTCCGACGACGAAGGAGACGGCCGCGGCCAGCGCGGCGCTGTACACCGTCACCTGGATGGTGATCCAGATGCCGGGCAGCATGTAGGACTCCCACAGGCCCCAGGTCATGACGCGCACAGCTCCTTCGCGGTCAGGTCGGTCATCTCGTCCTCGGTGAAACCGAAGGGCCGCATGATCTCCAGCAGCTCACCGCTCTCCTTGAGCCTGCGCAGCTCCCGGTTGAACGCGTCCCGCAGCACCGTGGAACTCGGCCTGAAGGCGAAGCCGCCCGCGCCGATGGCCGGTTCGCCGTCCACCATGGGCTGGAAGGGCTCGGTGGACTCGGCCCGGTTGCTGCCCTCCACCACCAGGCGGACGGTCAGCGAGGTGCCGGCGAAGACGTCCGCCCGGCCCTGCTCGACGGCGGCCAGTCCGGCGACCTGGTCGGGCAGGATCAGCATCTCGTCGCGGGGGACACCGGCGGCGACCGCGTAGTCGATCTCGGCGTAGGCGGTGCCGGTCGCCATCCTGGCGCCCGTCCGGACGATGTCCTCATAGGTGTTCAGCCCCTTGGGATTGCCCTTCGGGACGATGAACGCGTCGAGCATCACGTATTCGGGGTCGGCGAAGATCACCTGTTCGCAGCGCTGGGGATTGATGTACATGCCCGCGGAGACCACATCGAACTGCTGCGAGCGGAGTCCCGGAATCAGCGAACCGAACTCGGTCGGAACGGGGACGACGTTCTCCACACCCAGCCGATTGAAGATGACCTTCGCGATCTCCGGCGCCTCACCGGTCAGTTCGCCCTGGTCGTTGATGTACCCGTAGGGGACCTCACCTGCGATGCCCACCCGCACGGTGTTCTGGGCCCGGATGCGCTCCAGCAGGTTGCCCTCGCCGGCCTTCCCGGTGGTGGGGACCCGGCTGCATCCGGCCACGCCGATCGTGCCCGCCGCGCCCAGCGCGCCGAGACCCGCCAGCATCGCGCGGCGGCTTATCCCCCGGACGGGTCTCCTCCGGTCACCGGGGCTTTCTCCGATGTCTGTTTTTCCTGTCTCGTTCCTTTGTGGTGGAGCCATGGGCGCGCCACTACCCCGATCAAAGGAAAATATGCCCGCTGTTTCCGGCCCTTGATGCGGCCGTTGCGGTGTTGACGGCCGGGCCCGGCCGCTGCGTCAGTATTGAGAGGGAAATCGACGGACAGGAGCCGAAATGGCAGACCGTTTCATCGAAGTATCGCTCGACAAGCGAGGGGTGAGCTGCACGGCGAAACTGCTCGACGACCGTGCTCCCGTCACCTGTGACGCGGTGTGGAACGCCCTTCCGCTGGGCGGTGACGTCTACCACGCCAAGTACGCGCGCAACGAGATCTACACACTCCTGCCGGCGTTCGCCCCGGCCGAGCCGCCGCTGGAGAACCCCACCATCACGCCCATCCCCGGCGACCTGTGCTACTTCACCTTCACCGACGTCCAGCTCGGCACCTCCTCCTACGGGTACGAGGCGGAGGCGGGGCACCGGGGCAGGCCGACCGTGGTGGACCTGGCCCTGTTCTACGAGCGCAACAACCTGCTGATCAACGGCGACGCCGGCTGGGTTCCCGGGATCGTGTGGGGGGCGGTGGTGGACGGCCTGGACCGGATGGCCGACGCCTGCCAGGACCTGTGGCGGGCCGGGGCCCTGGGCGAGAGCCTCAACTTCCGGCGGGCCTAGGCACCGGGCGGGATACCGGACCGGGCGCCGGTTCCCGGCCCGCACCGGAAGCGAGCGCCGGGGGCGCCGGGGGCGGCGGAACGTCGGCGGCCCCCGCCTCGTACAGCGCGTGCGCGGCGCGCAGCACCAGCGCGTCGGCGTGCCGTGCGCCCACCAGCTGCACCCCGATCGGCAGCCCGCCGCCGTCCACCCCGCAGGGCAGGGACGCCGCGGGCTGCTGGGTCATGTTGAACGGGTAGGTGAACGGCGTCCAGCCCGTCCAGCGGGTGTACGGCGAGCCCGGCGGCACCTCCCCGCCCAGCTCGAAGGCGGTGACCGGCAGCGTCGGGGTGACCAGCAGGTCGTACTCCGTGTGGAAGGCGCCCATCAGCCGGCCCATCGACATCCGCACGTCCACCGCCGCCAGGTAGTCCAGCGCGCTGTAGGCCGCACCCTGTTCGCACACCTCCCGCAGGCCCGGGTCCAGCAGCGCGCGCCGCTCGGGGTCCAGATGCTGGGTCACCCGGGCGGCGCCGCTGAACCACAGGGTGTGGAAGGCGTCCAGGGAGTCGGGCAGGCCCGGGTCGCGCTCCTCCACCCGCGCGCCCAGCCCCTCCAGCGCCTCCACGGCCCGCCGCACCGCCGCCGCCACCTGCGCGTCCACCTCCACCCGGCCGCCGAGGTCGGGGGAGTAAGCCACCCGCAGGCCGGCGACCCCGCCGCCGAGGCCGTCGCGGAAGCTGCCGGGCACCGGTCCGAGCTGCGACCAGTCGCGGGCGTCCGGGCCGGTGATCACGTCCATCAGCAGTGCCGCGTCCCGTGCGTCGCGGGTCATCGGGCCGACGTGCGCGAGCGTCCCGTAGGCGCTGGCCGGGTACAGCGGCACCCGCCCGTACGTCGGCTTCAGCGCGAAGATCCCGCAGAAGGACGCCGGGATGCGGACCGAGCCGCCGCCGTCGGTGCCCAGGCTCAGGGGCCCGGCCCCCAGTGCCACCGCGGCCGCGCTGCCGCCGCTGGACCCGCCCGCGGTGCGCCCCGGGGCGTACGGATTTCCCGTCGCGCCGTGCCGCGGGCTGTCGGTGACGCCCTTCCAGCCGAACTCCGGCGTCGTCGTCTTGCCCGTGAACACCGCCCCGTGCTCGCGCAGCCGCGCCACCGAGGGGGCGTCCTCGTCCCAGGGGCCGTCCGCGCAGACCGTCCACGAGCCGCGCAGCGTCGGGCCGCCGCGCAGCAGCAGGATGTCCTTCACCGACACCGGGACCCCGTCCAGCAGGCCGGCCGGCTCCCCGCGCCGCCACCGGTCGGCGGACTGCCGCGCCTGGTCCATCGCCGCCTCGGCGTCGATGCGGACGAACGCGTTCACCGCCGGCTGGACGCGCTCGGACCGCTCCAGCACGGCGCGGACCGCCTCCACGGGGGTGAACTCCCCGCGGGCGTAGCCCTCGACGAGCCGGGTGGCGGTCAGGACCGTGAGGTCGGCGGGGTCGGCGGGATCGGCCGGGTGGGCCGGGCGGGCCGGGGCGGTGGATCCGGTCGGGCGGGTGGGGCCGGTCATGGCGCGCTCCTGTCCGGGACGTAACCGAGCTGTTTGTCCACGACGTTGAACAGGGGCTCGCCCGCCGCCCAACGGTCGAAGTTGTCGCAGAACTGCCGGGCGAGGTCGTCGCGCCAGCCGACGGTGTCGCCGCTCATGTGCGGTGACACCAGCAGGCCGGGGACGTCCCACAGCGGGCTGCCGGAGGGCAGCGGCTCGTCGGCGAAGACGTCCAGCGCCGCCGCCGCGATCCGGCGCGAGACCAGCGCCTCGACCAGGTCCTCCTGCACCACGTGGGCTCCGCGCCCGACGTTGACGAAACGGGCCGTCGGCTTCATCCGGGCGAAGGCGGCGGCGTCGAACATCCCGGTGGTCGACTCGGTCAGGGGCGCCGCGCACACGACCCAGTCGGCGGAGGGGAGGAGGGTGTGGAGCATTCCACTGGCGTGAATCCGGCCGAATTCCGGATCGCCGGACCGTTCCCTGCGCCCCACGAGTTCCACTTCGACACCCAGTGCCATGAGTGTGCGGCCGATTGCCCGGCCGATGGGACCCGAACCTACGACAATCGCGTGAGTTCCGGCCAGCCGCATTGTCTCCCGGTGCTGCCAGCGCCGCTGCCGCTGCAATTCCCAACTGCCGCGAAAATCCTTGGCCAAAGCCAGGACGAGACCTGCGACGTATTCGGCGATGGGCTGGTCGAAGACCCCCCGCGCATTGGTGACCACCGTCTTCGAGTCGACCAGTTCCGGACAGCTCAGCAGCCGGTCGACCCCGGCGCTCGCGGTGTGCACCCACTCCGGCCGCCGGCCCGGCCCGGGCCAGGCGCGGCGTACGGCGTCGGAGGCGAAGTCCCAGACCAGCAGCACGTCCGCGGCAGGCAGCAGGGAGGCCAGCGAGTCCCCGTCGGCGTACTCCACCCGGGCGCGCCCCGAGAGGCGCTCCAGATTCGGCGGGTTCGGCAGGTCGCCGCCGGAAACGCCGGGGGAACCGAGAACGCAGAGAACGGGGACGCCGGCTCGAACAGTCGTTTCTGACATGGGCGGAAAACCGTTTCGCAACGAGGGGGCAACGAGGGCGGGGAAGTATCGGAGCCGGACGGGAAGAGGGCCGGAGCACCGTACGGACGCACGGACGGACGGAAGGATTGACCACGGTAGGGACCTGTAACTACCTTCGTCAACGAAGGCATCTGTCCCGGCGTCCCGGCTGTCCTCCGCCGGCTTTTCCCCCGTCAACGGCCCTTGGCCGCCCCTACCCTCTTCAAGGGGTGCTCATGGATGTCTCGTTCCTCGGCGGTCCGCATCCGCAGCGCGGAGTCGGTGTCGTCGCCCCCTTCGACTTCGCACTCGACCGCGAACTGTGGCGGTGGGTCCCCGACGACGTCTCCCTCCACCTGACCCGTACTCCGTTCGTCCCCGTCGAGGTGAGCCTGGACCTGGCCCGGCTCGTCAGCGAGCACGAGACGCTGCGGGAGGCCGTCCAGGCGCTGTGCGCGGTGGCGCCGGAAGTGTTGGCGTACGCCTGCACCTCCGGCTCCTTCGTGGGCGGCACGGGCGGGGAGAGGGCCATGTGCGCGGCCATGGAACTCTCCGGGGAAGTCCCCTCCCTCACCACCTCGGGCGCCCTGCTGGAGGCGCTGGAGGAACTCGGCGCGCGGCGGGTCGCCGTCGTCACCCCGTACACCCGGTCGGTGACCGACTCCCTGGAGGCCTTCCTGGGCGAGGCCGGGATCGAGGTCACCGGCCGCAGCTATCTGGGGCTGACGCGGGAGATCTGGCGGGTGCCGTACCGGGACGTGGTCGACATGGCCCGCGAGGCCGTGGTGGACGCGCCCGACGCCCTGTTCATCAGCTGCACCAACCTGCCGACGTACGACGTGATCCCGCAGTTGGAGGCGGAGCTGCGGATGCCGGTGCTCTCCGCCAACCAGGTCACCGTCTGGTCGGCGCTGCGCCGCATCGGCAAGGAGGCGGTCGGCCCCTACCAGGCGCTGCTCGACCCCGTGGCCCGGCGCGGCCCGGCGTCCATGTCGTCCCTGCCGCCGGGGCCGCCCGTGATCCCGGACGGCGCGGCGGAGTTGGGGAGCGCCGCGGGGGTGCCGGGGCCGTCGGCCGAACGGGAGCCGGAGCCCGCGGTAGCCGGGACGGAGCCGGAGGCGGCCGAAGGCGCGGAGCCGCCGCCCTTTCCCGACGACCCGGGCGGACTGCCGCTCCTGTGACCCGCACCGCGGCCCCGCCGCCGCGGGGAGGGGACCACCGCAGAGGAAACCGAGGAAGAGGAGGACCGGATGGACTGGACGGGCCGGACGGGCCGGATGGAAGAGGCGGAACGGGCAGAGCGGGCGGAGCGGACCGCGGACGTCGTCGGTTTCCTCTATCCCGGGCACTCCGCCGAGGACGAGTACCCCCGGCTGGAGGCGATCCTCGGCGAGGTCGCCGCCTCCGTCCGGCTGCCGCTGGTCCACACCGACATCGGCGAGGACGCGCACCGCGTGGACGCGCTGCTGGAGATGGGGTCCACCGCCCGTCTGTCGGCCGGGACCGGGCGGCTGCGCGAGCAGGGCGCCCAGGCGGTGGTGTGGGCGTGCACCAGCGCCAGCTTCGTCTTCGGCTGGGACGGGGCGCACGAGCAGGTGCGCGAACTCTCCTCGGCCGCCGCGCTCCCCGCCTCCAGCACGTCCTTCGCCTTCGCCCACGCCGTACAGGCGCTGGGGGCCGAGCGGGTCGCCGTTGCCGCCACCTACCCCGAGGACGTGGCCGAGCACTTCAGGGCCTTCCTCAAGGCGGCGGGCGCCGAGGTGGTGTCGGTGCGCGGCGCCGGGATCGTCACCGCCGCGGAGGTCGGCACCTGGGGCCGCGAGGAGGTGCTGGCACTGGCCCGCGCCGGCGACCATCCGGACGCCCAGGCCGTACTGCTGCCCGACACCGCCCTGCACACCGCCGCCTGGATCCCCGAGCTGGAGGCGGTGCTGGGCAAGCCGGTGCTCACCGCCAACCAGGTCACCGTCTGGGAGGGGCTGCGCCTGCTGGACCGCACGGTCTCCTGCCCGGCGCTGGGGGCGCTGTTCGACGGCCGGGCGCTCGCGGAGCCGCTGCTCCTGCGGGAATAACGGGCGGGCCGTGCGGGCTGTGCTCTTCCGGCGCGGACGTTCCGCGGCACACGCACCACGAGGAGGCAGCCCGCGATGGACCCGGTCAAGGACGCGGACGCGAGGAACGGCGGACAGACGGGCGGACACGTCGGTGACCCGGTGAGGGGCGCCGCGCAGGGCACCGCGCCCGTCCCGCTGTCCGTGCTCGACCTGGCCACCGTCGGCGCCGGCCGCACCGCCACCGACGCCCTGCGCACCTCCGTGGAGATCGCGAAGCTGGCCGAGAGCCGGGGCTACCACCGGCTGTGGGTCGCCGAGCACCACTCCATGCCCGGGGTGGCCAGCTCGTCGCCCGCCGTCATCCTGGCCCACCTCGCGGCACACACCGAGTCCATCCGCCTCGGCTCGGGCGGGGTGATGCTGCCCAACCACGCGCCCCTGGTGATCGCCGAGCAGTTCGGCACCCTGGAGGCGCTCGCCCCCGGCCGCATCGACCTGGGCCTGGGCCGCGCCCCCGGCACCGACGGGGCGACGGCCGCCGCGCTGCGCCGCACCGACCGGCCGCACGAGGCGGCCGACGACTTCCCGCGGCAGCTGGCCGAGCTGATCAGGTTCCTCGACGACGACTTCCCCGACGGCCATCCCTACGCCCGCATCCACGCCGTCCCCGGCCCCGTGCAGGGCCGCGTGCCCGGCGGGGTGCAGCCGGCGGACCGGCCGCCGGTGTGGCTGCTGGGCTCCTCCGGCTTCAGCGCGCAGCTCGCCGGGAGCCTGGGCCTGCCCTTCGCCTTCGCCCACCACTTCTCGGCGGCCAACACCCTCCCCGCCCTGGAGCTGTACCGCTCCTCCTTCCGCCCCTCGGACGTGCTGGACGAGCCGTACGCCCTGATCGGCGTCTCGGCCCTGGCCGCCGAGGAGGAGAGGGAGGCGCACCGCCAGGTGATGACCGGCGCGCTGTCGATGCTGCGGCTGCGCACCGGGCGCCCCGGCCTGGTGCCCACCCCCGAGGAGGCCGAGGAGTACGAGCGGGGCATGGGCGAGCTGGAGCGCGACTTCGTGCGCGGCTGGCTCGCCAACGTGGTGTACGGCACGCCCGGGCAGGTGCGCGACGGTCTCGATGCGCTGGCCAAGCGCACCGGGGCCGACGAGCTGATGATCACCTCGCAGTCCCACGGGGCACCGGCGCGGCTGCGCAGCTACGGGCTGATCGCCGACGCCTACGGACTGCCGTCCGCCACCAGCAGCTGACTGATGCGGTCCGGCGGCACCGGCTTGGAGTAGTGCCAGCCCTGGCCGGTGTCGCAGCCGATCCGCCGCAGCCGGTCGGCCTGGGCCGGGCCCTCGACGCACTCGGCGGTGACCGTCAGCCCGAGGTTGTGGGCGAGCTGGACCAGCGAGGTGACGATCGTCTCGTCGGCCGGGTTGAGGGAGCGGGCGGTGCGGAAGCCGCGGACGAACGTTCCGTCCAGCTTCAGCCCGCGCACCGGGAGCCTGCTGAGATAGGCGAGGTTGGAGTAGCCGGTGCCGAAGTCGTCGATCGCGATGCGCACCCCCATGTCGGACAGCGCCTGGAGCGCCTTCAGCGGCCGTCCCGCCGAGCCCATCACCGCCGACTCGGTCAGCTCCAGCTGGAGCAGCCCCGGCGGCAGCCCCGTCTCCTCCAGGATCGCCGCGACGTCGGCCACCAGGTCCGAGTCCCACACCTGCCGCACGGCCACGTTGACGCTGACGTACAGCGGCCGGCCGGGCTGCTGCAGCTGCCAGCGGCGGGCCTGGCGGCACGATTCGGCCAGGATCCAGCGGCCCAGCGGCACGATGGCGCCGTTCTCCTCGGCCAGTCCGATGAACCGGTTGGGGGCGAGCGTGCCGAGCCTCGGGTGCCGCCAGCGCACCAGCGCCTCCACCCCGGTGAGCGTCTCGTCGTGCAGGGAGACGATCGGCTGGTACTCCAGCGCGAACTCGCCGCGCTCCAGCGCCGGACGCAGGGTGCTGGACAGCGCCTGGCGGGTCATGCGGTGGGCGTTGCGCTCGGGGTCGAAGAGCGTCCAGCGGGCCTTGCCGTCGGCCTTCGCCCAGTAGAGCGTGGTGTCCGCGGCCTGCATCAGCTCCGTGGCGGTGGTCCCGGCGGCGGGCCGCTCCACCACACCGATGCTCGCGGAGACCGCCAGCCGCTGCCCGTCCAGGTCGAACGGCTGCTGGAGGGCGGCGAGCACCTGCTCGGCCAGCTCGGTCAGCGGCTGGGTGCCGGTGGACGCCTCGGCGAGCAGGGCGAACTCGTCGCCGCCCAGCCGCGCCACCAGGTGCCCGCCCGGCTCGGCGCACCTGCGCAGCCGGTCGGCGACCGCGTCCAGGAGGCGGTCGCCCACCCGGTGGCCGAGGGTGTCGTTGACGGCCTTGAAGCCGTCCAGGTCCAGGTAGCACAGCCCGATCCGGCCGGTGGTGGACTCGGCGAGCGCGGTGGACAGCCGCTCGAAGAACAGGGACCGGTTGGGCAGTCTGGTGACCGGGTCGTGCATCTGAAGATGGCGCAGCCGCTCCTGGAGGTCGCACCGCTCGCTGATGTCGGCGACGGTCAGCAGGGCGGTGCCGCGGCGCCGCCCGGACCGTGCGGCGGGCTCGCCGGTGGGCACCACGGTGACCCTGGCCCACACGGAGCGGCCGTCCCCGTGCTTGAGGCGGCGGGTGCAGCTCATGGAGTCGCTGCGCCCCTCCAGCACGGCCTGGCACTCGTCGCGGGCCCGGTCGTCGATGCCGAGCCCGGTCAGGGCGGCGACGGGGGTGCCGGCGAGCTCGGCGGCGGGGGAGCCCAGAAGCTGACCGAGCGCGTGGTTGGCGGCCAGGACGCGCCCCTCGCCGTCGATCACCGCCATCGCGAGGCCGGCGGCCTCGAAGGCGGTGCGGTAGTCCGCCGGACCGAGGGGAGGGCCGGAGGGCGGGCCGGGAGGGGCGGGCGCCCGGAAGCCCGCAGGATCATCACTCTCGGTCACGGCGGGGGTCGTCGTGCCCGGACTGTCACCCGGTTTCCTGCCCGGTCCGTCGAGTGGTCCATTCACCGATCGCTCCCGCGGGGGACTCGTCTCGTGTAGGTGGCCCGGGCGGCGGGCCGGTGGTCGTCGTGGGGGTGTCCGCCCTGGAAATGTGCCGATCATAGAGGCTTATCGGGCGGTCGAGCCAGTGTCGCGCGGAGTGTTCCGGATCCGTGCGGCGGACTCCTGGGACGCATTTTCGAGCGGCTGATCGTTCCTGCGCGGCAGCTTCCCGCAGGCGACCGATGATGACCGATTGTTACGCACGGTGATCCTGTGGGGTCTCACTCGTACGGCTTAGCGGAACGGGGCACGCGGGCACAGGAAGGCACACAGTGGGTGCCGTGCCCCTCCCCGGGGGCGCCGTGCCCCGACACCACCGCGGGAGGACGATGTGCGGCTTACGCGCAGGGCCGAGTGGACCGGAGGGGGGCGGAACGAGCCCGTGTTCCGGCCGGGCGGCTCCTGGCCGGGCCCCCGGTCCCGCAGGACCGGGGCGGTGCTCACGGCGTTCTCCGCACTGGTCGGCACCAGCCTGGTCACCGGACCGGTCGCCGTCGCGGCCGGCGCCGACTCCTGCGCCCTGGAACGCACCGCACTCCACCACTCCGAGGGCCTGGACACCTGGAACCCGGCCTACCCCCGGCCCCTGGGAGAGCTCGACGCGCTGATGGTCTTCCTGTCCTTCCCCGAGGCCCGGCCCGCCACCTCGCCCCGTGCCCTGGCCGCCGACTACTTCCCCGACACCTCGGACTTCTTCGAGCGCGCCTCCTACGGAGCGTTCGAGCTGCGCCCGCACGTGACCCCCCGCTGGTTCGAGATGGCCGCCGACTCGCGGGCGTACGGGATACAGCGCGACTGGGAGCCGGACCTGCGCGGCGCCTACCTCCACGACGCCGTCGCCGCGGCCGACCCGCACGTGGACTTCGGCGACTACGACATCGTCTACCTCGTCGCCGACCCCGACGCGCCGGGCGTGAACTCCGACGCCACCAAGGTCGTCAACCTCGAGGAGCCGATCACCGTGGACGGCGTCGAGCTGCACCGGGTCGTGACGGTCTTCGAGAAGAACCCGCCGGACCGCAACGTCCTCGCCCACGAGACCCTGCACATCTTCGACCTGCCCGACCTCTACCACCAGCCCGAGGACGGCGACGGCGACTGGGACACCCACGTCGGCGACTGGGACATCATGGGCAGCCAGTTCGGGCTCTCCCCGGATCCCTTCGGCTGGCACAAGTGGAAGCTGGGCTGGCTGGACGGCGGCCAGGTCGACTGCCGGGCCGAGGCCGGCACCAGCCGGCACACCCTGCGGGCGATCAGCGCACCGGGCGGCGGCGGACCGGGCGGCGGCTCCGACACCCGGCTGATCGCGGTCCGCACGGGGCGCGGCGAGGCGCTGGCGATCGAGGCGAGGGAGCCCAGCGGCAACGACGTCACCTCCTGCACCAGCGGCGTACTGGTCTACCGGGTGCGCAACGACGTCCCCTCGGCGCAGGGCCCCGTCAAGGTGGTCGACGGCCACCCCGGCACCGGGGCGTGCGACCGCGTCTCGGTGTACCCGCCGCTGGCCGACGCGCCGCTGGGCCCGGGGGAGGACGTGGACGTGGACGTGGACACGGGCACGGTGCGGGTGGAGGTCGTGGACCGCACCGAGCGGGGCTGGCGGGTGGAGGTCACCGTGCGCGGAGTGCCGGGCCCCGGCCCCGGGATGGTGTGAGCGGGCTCCGGGATCCCGCCGTCCGGGCCCGCTGCCCTGGAGTCCCGGGCGGCGGAAGCCCGGAGCCGGAGGCCCGTACGCGGGTGTGACGCCGGAAGGCCCCCGCTTCCGCGGGGGCCTTCCGGTTGTCTGTACGCCGCCAGGGACTCGAACCCCGGACCCGCTGATTAAGAGTCAGCTGCTCTAACCAACTGAGCTAGCGGCGCCTGTTGACGTGGTAAACCTTAGCACCCTGATCCGAGGGAGCGGAAATCGGTTGATCACGGCCGCCGGCGAGCCCCCGGCCGCCCTCGCGGACGGCCCGCACGCAGGCCCACAGCAGCGCCTCGGTGCCCGGCAGCCAGGGCTTGCGGACGTCCGGGGCGACCAGCCAGCGGGTGGTGGGCGGGCAGCCCTCGCCGGGCACCGGCGGAGGGATGGTCACGGCGTCGCCGAGGCCGTAGCACAGGAGCGGGGGGATCGTTTCCGCAGCGCCGCCCGTACCGTCCGCGCGGCCGCCGGTCCCGGTCCCGGCGGCACCCTCCGGGGCGGACGAGCCCCGCCACTCCCGCCAGCGCAGCAGGGCCGGCAGCCGCTGGGCGGTGCCGGGCTCGGCGAACAGGAGCATCCGGCCCGCGTGGAGCGCCACCGGGCCGGTGCCAGGCCCGGAGGTCCACAGCCGGTCCAGCATCCGGCGGCCGAACAGCGTGCCGACGCTGACCACGTCGAAGGCGGTACCGCAGGGCAGGGTGCTCGGGGCGCCGGGGCGCACCGCCCACAGGGCGTGGACGCTGCGCGGGAAGGCGCTCGAGGAGGCGAGCCACTCGGCTCCGGCAGGGGTCACATAGGCGGCGGGATCACTCATGCCCCCAACATCTACCGGCAACCTGTGTACCGTCCCTGGAAATCCGCGAAAACGGGACGCGGCGCGGCGGCGTCGGGTATCTTCCGCACCCGCATATGCCCCGGGCGTAGCCGTGGCCGCCGCAGTGGCCGCCGCAGTGGCCGCCACCGCGGTTCACCGCATCCCGGCCGTCCCACGTCCGCCGTCACCCCGCGCGGCACCCCGCGCCGTCACTCCGGGGTGCGGTCCCGCATCAGCTCGCGGCCGAACTCGATCATCTTGCGGGCGTAGTCGGCCGTCCACTCGGCCCGCTCGGCGATCGCCTCGTCCGGCAGCCGGTCGAAGCGCCTGGGGTCGGCGAGCTGCGCCGCCGCCACGGCCTGGAACTCCATGGCCCGGTCCGCCGCCGCGCGGAAGGCCAGCGCCAGTTCGGTGGCGCGGCCCAGCAGCTCGCGCGGATCCTCGATGGACTCCAGGTCGAAGAAGTGCTCGGGGTCCGCGGCGGCGTCCGGCGGCTCGAAGAGCAGCGGTGCGGGGCGCCGATGGCGCGGCTCACCGCCGCGCCGTTCCGGAGCCGGATTCGGCTCGGGCATGGAGATACCTCCGTCGGTCGTGGGCAGCGTTCCATTGTCCATCCTCGTGCCCGCCCGGCGCGGGTCCGAGCGACCGGCCCCTCCCGGCCGCCCCGTGCGGGGCGCTCACCAGGGCACGGTGTGCTCCGCCAGATGGGCCAGGACCGCGTGGTTGGCCTCCCAGCCGTCCGGGAACTTGACCGTGACGCCGAGCTGGACCGGCTCGGCGGAGGGGTACTCGTCCAGCAGCTCGGGGACGCCCGCCCGGCACACCACCACACAGGCGTGCCGGTGGCGCGAGGCCAGCACGCACAGCCGCCCCGTCTCCAGGTGGAAGGCCGTGGCGTCCGGGCGGCCCGACAGCGGATGGAGCACCACCGTCACGTCGAACTCGCGGCCCTGGAGCCGGTTGGCGGTGTCCACCGCGACATCCGTCACACCCAGGGAGGCCAGCGCCGCGCGGACGGCCGCCGCCTGGTCGCGGTGGGCGGTGCCCACCGCGATCCTCTCCGCCGTCACCGGGGAGGGCTCCCCGGAGCGTCCGCCGAACGCCTCGCCGCCTCGCTCCAGCAACCGCCGTACCACCGCCGCCACGGCCGCGACCGCTTCCGGGTCGGTACGCGGGGTGTGGCGGGCGGGCAGCTCCAGCAGCCCCCATCCGGAACCGGCCGCCTCGTCCAGCACCCTGTCCACACGGGAGCCGTCGGAGGGCACCGTGAACTCCAGCCGCCGCTCGCCCGGCCCGGTACCGCTGCGGAACGGGGTGTAGGGGTAGAACGCCCTCGACACCAGCGGCGCGGCCGAGGCGGGCAGCCGCCAGGAGACCGGCAGCCGGTGCACGGGAAGGCCCGGGTTGTGCGCCAGCAGCGTGGTCACGGCGCTGGCCGACGGGTCGTACGACAGCCCCGCCCACTGCTCGGCGCCGACCTGGCTGAACGGGTCGAGCTGGCCGGGATCGCCCACGAACAGCGCCCGCTCGAAGAGCCCGGCCACCGACAGCAGCGCGTCGGAGCGCATCTGGTACGCCTCGTCCACGATGGCCTGCTCCCACGGCCCGGCGCCCCTGACGTGGGCCCACTTGGCGGCCGTGGAGACCACCACGTCCAGCCCGGCCAGATCCGCGGCCTTCGACGACTTCACCACCGACGGGTGGCGGTCCAGCACCGGGGAGTAAGGCTGCGCCTCGCTGCTGTGCAGCCGTCCCACCGGCAGTTCCGGTTCGGCGGTCGCCAGCCGGTCCACGAGGTCGTCGACCTGGGCGTTGGTCTGGGCGACGATCATCAGCGGGCGGCCCGCGGCGGCCAGCTCCCGGGCGGCGCTCACCACCAGTGTGGTCTTGCCGGCGCCGGGCGGCGAGTCCACGACCACACCGCGGTGGGCGCCCGAGAGGACGTCGCGCAGGATCGCGCCGGTCGCCGCGGCGGCGGCCGCACCCGGGTCGGGCGCTGCGCCGGTCCCGGCCCCGGCTCCGGTTTCGGTCCCGTCGGGGGATGCGGTGCCGGCGGGGGCGCCGGCCGGGGTGCCGCTCACAGCAGGTCCTCCGGCGTCACGGGGTCGGGCGCGTCCAGGGCGTCGGGGTCGGGCGGGCCGCCGTGCGTCCACGGCGTCTCCTCCGGGTCCGGCAGGTCCGGCCCGCCGCGCGGCGCGTGCTCGAACAGCGTCCAGCACACCGTCTCGCCCTTCTCCGGCACCGAGCCGGCCTCGGGCTCCCTGCCGCGGCCCATGCCGCCGATCAGCCGTACCGTCAGCAGCCCCGGCTCGGGGGATCCGGCGAACGTCCCCGGCTGCGGCTTCCCGCTCTCCAGGGCCCGGTGCAGCCGCTCGCCCCCCTCCAGGTGCGGCCGGTCGGCGGTGCGGACGGTGACCAGCGGGCGCGGCATCGGACGCTTCCCCGACGAGTACGCCATCTCCACCTCGACCACCTCGCCCTCGAACGCCTCCCCGGCCATCCGCCGCTCCGCCATCACCAGCGGGTCGTCCAGCGCCTCCTGGGCGGCCAGCTCCGCCTGGGCCGTCTCCCGGGCGGCGAGTTTGCGGGCCGCCGTCACCGCGTCGTCGCGCCTGGGCTGCGGCGGCTCTCCGGCGCGCACCCGGTCGCGGTGGGCGGTGTAGGACCAGCGGTCCCGCTTCCAGCGGTCCGCGACGTGCGCGCCCGGCGGCAGCGCGCGCAGCAGGTCCAGGCCCTGCCACACCGCGTCCCAGGTGGGCCGCAGCTGGGAGGCGACCAGTTCGCGGATCTCCGCCTCGGCGCCGGGCAGCCCCGCGTCGTACCGCGCGACGGCCGGGGCCAGCCTGCGGTTGTCGAAGGCCGGATCGGTGGCCGGGCCCGCGGGCGGGGTCAGCAGCAGCCCGTCGCGGTCGCGGGCCAGCTCGGCGCGGAGGGCGGCCTCCGCGCCCGACTCGCCGTCCCCGGCGGTGATCCAGGCCAGCAGGGCGCCCAGGTGCTGGTCCTCCAGGCGGCTCTGGCCCGTGGCCCAGTGGCGGCCCAGCACTTCGGTGACGGCCAGCAGCAGGGAGGAGCCCGGCACCCGGGCCCGCTCCCCGTAGTGCGTCAGCCACCGCCCCAGCAGCGGCAGCCGGGGCGGGGCGGGGTGGGCGGCCTCCGGGTCCTCCTCGGCGGTGCGGCGGAAGCGCATGGACCGGCCCAGCAGCCGTACGTGGTCGACGCCCGCGGCGCTGGGCACGACGAGCTGCGGCGCGTCCGCGCACAGCTCGACCTCGACCTTCGTCCTCCTCCCCGTCTCCGGGTCGGTCTCGGAGCGCTCGACGAGCTCCACCCCGTCCTGCGCGGACTCCAGATGGGGCAGTACGGCGTCGGCCAGTTCGGCGAGGAAGGCGAAGCGCAGTGTGCGGTCGCGCGGCTGGGGCACGACCAGCAGGCGCGGCGCGTCCCGGTCCGTCCCCACCATCGCGCCCAGCGGGGCGCCGGCCTCGCCGGCGGTGGTCAGCGGCACCAGGACCAGGGGCCGCTCGGCCAGGTGCCGGTGGCGCACCGTCGCCACGGGCTGTGCCCGGCCCGTGGCGGCTGCCTCGATCCGGGCCAGGGTGGTCACCAGCGACATCAGGACCTCCCCGCGGCCGCGAGGGCCTCGGCCCGCAGCAGGGCCGCGCGGCGCAGCGCGGCGGCGGCCGGGTTCGCGGCGGCCTCTTCCGGAGGGCCGTCCGCGGTGTCGCGCGCCTCGTCGCGGGCGGCCGTCAGGACCGCTCCGACCGTGGCCAGTCCGCCCAGTTCCCCGCGGACCTCGCGGCCCAGCACCTCCACCGCGCCCCCGGACCGGGCCCGGTCCCGGCAGTGGAAGGCCAGTTCACAGGTGGACAGGCACTGCGGCGCGTAGGCGGCCGGAACCGACTCGACGGAACCGGCCAGTTCGGCGGGCGGGCGCGCCGGGTCGAAGGTGGCGCCCTCGGGCAGCGCGGCGGCGATCTCCTCCAGCCGCGTCAGCCGGGCGAGCTGCCGCCGGGTGGTGGCGATCTGCCTGCGCAGGTCGACCGCCTCGGCGGTGGGCAGGTTGGAGAAGTCCTTCGGGCAGACCAGCAGCGCCCGCTCGTCCACCCGGCCGCCGAGCGCCTTCAGCGCCAGGGCGTAGACGGCCGCCTGCCGGGCCGCGGCGCCGACCTTGGCCGGATCGGCCGAACCGTCCAGGATCGGGAAGGACTTGATCTCCACCACCGTCCAGCGCCCGTCCGGGTGAACCGCCACCGCGTCGGGTTCCAGGTGGACGGGGGATCCGGCCACGTCCAGCCGCACCATCGGGTGGTCCAGCAGCGTCCAGCCGCCGTCGGCCGTCGCCCGCTCCAGCGCCTGCCGGGTGCGCTCCGCGCGCCCGGCGGGGCCGGGCGCCGACAGGTCGGGTACGGACACCCCGCCCGGTTCGGGGGCCGGGGTGTCCGCCGCGGCGGTGCGCGCGTGGACCAGTCGCATCAGTTCGGCGCCGCCGTCCCCCTTCACCCGCGCCTCGAAGGCGTGGCCGCGGACGAACGCGAACTGCGACTGCCCGAAGGGCGCGGGGGAGCCCAGAGCCTCCGCCAGCGCGCCCTTGTCCACCCCGGCGCCGTCCAGCAGCGCCCGGCGGCGGCAGCCCGGGTTGGCGGCCAGCGCGGCGAGCGCCCGCGCGTCCATCGGCCGGGGTGCGACATCGGCGCCGCGCAGCTCGGCGAGCCGCCGGCGCAGGGCCGTCGTCGGTTGGCTGTCGGAGTTGTGGCTCACCCGCGGAAGTGTGACATCCGCCTGTGACACATGTGGAGTTGAGGTCGCGCCGAACCGGTGGCGTACGCCACCGGTTCGGCGGCGTACGCGCCGTGGACCACGGCGGTCAGCGGCAGTTCGGCCCACCACCGAAGCCGTGCGCGGGCCGTCGCGGACACCCCCCGGCTCCCGCGGCCGGCCGCACCGCACGGCCCGCACGGCCCGCACGGCCCGGACGGCCGTACGGCGGTACGGACGCGGGGAGGGGAGGAGGACGCGAGGGGAGCGGCAGGGGGTCGAGCGGTGCGCGGGCCTGGCGCGCGATGATGGTCGTGAGCCCGGCGGCGGCGCCGGGAGCCCCTTTCGAAAGGCATGGAATGGCAGCGCGCATCCTCGCGGTCCGGCACGGCCAGACCGCATGGTCCCGGTCCGGGCGGCACACCGGCCGCACCGACGTCCCCCTGCTGGAGGAGGGACGCGGCATGGCGGAGGCGCTGGGGGAGCGGCTGCGCGGCGCACCCTGGGAGGGGCTGCCGGACGCCGAGGTCCGCACCAGCCCGCTGTCGAGGGCCAGGGAGACCTGCGACCTGGCGGGTTTCGGGGACCGGGCCGCCGACTGGGACGCGCTGCTGGAGTGGGACTACGGCGCGTACGAGGGGCTGACCCCGGCGGGCATCAAGGAGCGGGCGGGCCAGGACTGGCTCATCTGGCGCGACGGCGTGGTGGACGGCGAGCGCCTGGAGCAGGTCGCCGCCCGCGCCGACGAGGTGGTCGCCTGGGCGCGGTCGGCGGAGCGGGACGTGCTCGTCTTCGCGCACGGCCATCTGCTCAGGGTGCTGGGCGCGCGCTGGCTGGGCCTGGACCCGTCCTTCGCCGCGCGGCTGCGCCTGGACGCGGGAGCGCTGTCGGTGCTGGGCTGGGCGTACGGGGAGCCGGCCGTCGAGAGCTGGAACGACCGGGGCCACCTGGACCTGCCGGGGAGGTGAGGAGGGCCCGATCGGGCCGCCGTCAGGCCGACCGGGCGCCCGCGGCCGGCTCGGTCCGCCCCGCCGGTCCCGCCGGTCCCGTCCGCCCTTCCCGTTCGGCCAGGCGGTCCAGGAAGTCCGCGACGGCCGGGACGCCCCGGTGGTGGCGCAGCCGCCGGGCGGTGCCGTCGAGCATCCCGCTGACGCGGGAGGAGCGCACCTGCCCGAGCAGGTCCAGCACCCGGCCCGCGGACCCGGCGGCCTCCTCCACCTCGCCCCCGCCGGCGAGGTCGTCCGCCAGTTCGGCGGTGAACAGGGCGGTGTTGCGGGCGAAGTGCGAGTCCTGGAGGACCACCGCACGGCGCGCGCGGCGTGCCGCGCGCCCCCATTCACCCAGCGCGGCCCAGCACTGCGCCTCCAGCCCGTTCAGTTCGGCCTCGCCGTAGAAGGTCATCCACTCCGGGTCGGCGTCGCAGGCGCCGCGTTCGAACAGCGTCCGCGCCCGGCCGATCGACTCCTCGCAGGCGGTGCGGTCCGCGAGGAGGGCCCAGCCGCCCGCCTCGCGCGCCGCCAGCAGCGACAGCAGCCGCGCCGAGCCCAGGTGGCGGGCGATGTGCTGCCCGGCCTGCGCGGCCCGTACCGCCTCCCGGGGGCGCCCGGCGTCGCGGGCGAGGAAGGAGGTGTTGCAGAAGGCGTGCGCCTCCAGGGCGGGGTCCCCGGCCACCCGGGCGATGGCCAGGGCCTCGGCGTAGTGCGGGCGGGCCTCGGCGAGACGGCCCGAGTCATGGGCCAGCCAGCCCACGGAGAGGGCCAGTTCACCGGTCCCGGAGTGCAGCCGGTCGGCGGTCGGCTGCCGCCGGGCGCCCGCGTCCAGCAGGTCGTACGCGGCCCGCAGCGCGCCGCCGGCCCGGCGGTAGAGGCCGTCGGCGCCGTACCGGTCGTCGAACAGCCGGATGTCGCGCACCGTCTCCTCCACGGCCGCGGCCTCGGTCCCGCCGGGCCGGCCGCTCCGGGCGGCGGCCGGGGCCGTGGCGGCGGCCGGGTGTGCCAGGGGCCCCAGGGACACCGCCGCCACGGCGGCCGGGCCGCCGGTCATGAACGCGCGACGCAGCACGTGGCTCTCCTCGTCGGTCGGGCGATCGTCCGGGCTGTGGACCGGATCGCGGGTCGGGCAGGGCGGCTCCGAGTGGGTGGAGCCGGGGCGCATACGGGCGTCTTCGGGCGCGCCGGCGGTGTCGTACGCCCCCCGTCCGCGCGCGGTGCGCCCGCGAACCGCCTGACGGGGCTCGAAGCCCAGGTCGGTGAGCGAGTACCCCGGGTACATGTGCAGGAACACGCGCTCGTAGGCGTAGTTGGGGCAGCGGATCTCCCCGGCCTCCACCCGCCCGACGTACCGGGCGTCGCAGGAGACGTTCTCGCCTATCTCCCGGGCCGCTCTGCGGACGGCCGCCGCGAACTCCCCGGGCGAGAGCCGCCCGCGCAACCGCCGGAAGGCCAGATTGGGCTGGCGGCCCGGACCCGCCGGCGCTGAGGGTGACGGTGACGACGCCATGGCCGGGACCGTACCGGCTGCCTCACGGAAGATACGAGATGTTTTGCCGACAAACGGGATATCCAACACGTGATCTGCCATGAACTGCCATCCTTTGCGGCGGCATTACGCCGTAGCGGTTGACAGACCGGTTCGTTGAGCCTCGTGTAGCGAACGTGGAGGACGACCCAGGAGGAGGTTCCCCCGTGCTGGACACCGGCTGCGAGACCGGCGGCGGTCCGCCGTCCGCCGGAGTGCCGGACGCGCCCTGCGAACTGGTGACCGTGCCCGCGCGGCACGGCCTGGAGGCCGTCGACATCCTGCGCCTGCGCGAGAGCGTGGGCCCGGTGCTGCACGACGGCGCGGGCGGCACCCTCGGCTTCCTGGTGCCGCCCGGCACCGCGGAGGACTGGGACCTGCCGGGCAGCGTCTGCGCCCCGGCCCACCGCCGCTCCGGCCGCCCCGCCGGCCTGCCGCCGGCCGGCACCGGATGGCTGGTGCCCCCGGAGAGCGCGCAGACGGGCACCACCGAGCCCGCGCGGCTGCGCGCCGCGCTGAGCGAGGCGGCCCGGACGATCGCCGCCGCCGAGGGCGGCGCCTGAGGGAGCGGGCGCGGTCCCACGGGGCGCGGGTGGGCCGCACGGGTGATACTTGACCGTGTGGCGAGGAACGGGCGGCGGCGCGAGGGCGGCAGGCGGACCAGGGAGCCGGTGAGCGAGCCGGTCGACGGCGGACTGGCCCAGCTCCTGCCGGACCCGGACCGGCCGCGCGCCTGGACGCTGCTGCTCGACGGCGCGCCGCAGTCCCATGTGGACCTCGACGACCCGGCGTACCTGGAGTTCGAGTACCAGCGCAGGATCGGCCACCTGATCGACCTGGCCGCGCCGCCCGGGCAGCCGCTGCGGGCGGTGCACCTCGGCGGCGGCGGGCTCACCCTCGCCCGCTACACCGCCGCCACCCGGCCGCGCTCCACCCAGCAGGTCTTCGAGGCCGACGCCGCGCTGACCGCCCTGGTCCGCCGCGAGCTGCCGCTGGAGGGCGCCTGGCGGATAAGGGTGCGCGGCGGCGACGCCCGTGCCGGGCTCGCCAGGCTCCCCGAGGGCGGGGCCGACCTGATCGTCGCGGACGTCTTCGGCGGCGCCCGCACCCCCGCCCACCTGACCAGCGGGGAGTTCCTCGCCGAGGTCCGCCGTGTGCTGCGCCCCGGCGGGCTCTACGCCGCCAACCTCGCCGACGGGCCGCCGCTGGCCCACCTGCGCGCGCAGGTCGCCACCGCCGCCGCCGTCTTCCCCGAACTGTGCCTGATCGCCGACCCCGCCGTGCTGCGCGGGCGGCGCTTCGGCAACGCCGTCCTGGCCGCCTCCGACCGGGCGCTGCCCGTCGCGGAGCTGACCCGGCGCGCGGCGGGCGACCCGCACCCGGGCCGGGTCGAACACGGCCGCGCGCTGGCCGACTTCACCGGAGGCGCCGCCCCCGTCACGGACGCCACCGCCACCCCCTCCCCGCAGCCGCCCGCGCGGGTCTTCCACCGGCGCTGAAGCCAGGCCCCGGCTCCGGCACCCGGATCCGGCCCCCGGGACCGGCACGGAACCCGCACCCGGATCCGGCCCCCTGCGGCGAATCCCCGCGCCGCACGAGGCTCCGGTGCTGGAATGTCCCCATGACCACCACACCGCCCCGCACCGGCGACACCGACCTGGTCGTCGTCGGCGGAGGCCCGGCGGGCTGCGCCGCCGCCCGGACGGCCGCGGGCGTGGGGATGCGCTCGGTGCTGGTCGAACCGGACGCCTTGTGCCGCACCCTGGCCCGCATCCCGGTGCTGGACAACGTCCTGGGCGGCTTCACGAGCGGCCCGGAGCTGGCCGGCGCCGTCACGGCGGACCTGGAGCGGACCGGGCCGTGCCGCCTCGAACTCGGCCGCCGCGTCACCCGGATCCGCGCCGGCGACGACCGGGTGACCGTCACCCTGGACTCCGGCGGCCGCCTGACGGCCCCGTACGCGGTCCTGGCCACCGGCGTCGGGCCGCTCCGGCCCGCGGACGCGCCCTGGATCACCGCCCCGGCCGGCCTCGCCCCGCCCCCGCTGTGGGAGGTGGAACCCGGACGGGCCGAGGGCCGCACCCTGCTCGTCCTCGGCGGCGACCGCCCGCTGGGCACCTTCCTGCGCGCCAACCCGGACACCGGCACCCGTCTGCTGGTGGCCCACCCTCCGGGCGACGACTACAAGGTGGAGGAGATCCGCGACGACCCCCGCGTCACGCTCCTGCCCGTCGGGCACCTGGTCCTGCGGACCGGCGGGGAGGCGGCGGTCACGGCCGAGACGACCGGCCGCGACGGCGGGCGGGCCGTGGTCCGCGCGGACGCGGTCGCCGCCAACATCGGCAGCGCCCCCGCCGCCCCGGCCGGCGACCTCGTCCGCGACGCGGCGGGCTACTGCCCGCCGGAGCGCCAGCACCCCCGCGTCCTGGTCGCGGGCGATGTGCGATCGTCCCGCTTCCAGCGGATCATGACGGCCATGGGCTCGGGCGCCGAGGCCGCCCTGCGCGCCTACTACGCCGGCCGGAATCCGCCCGCGGGGGCCTGAGCCGGCCCCGGGCGGCACACCGTGGGGAGTCCCGCCGCCCCGGCCCCCGGGCCGTCAGCCCCCGTGCTCGTCGACCGTCACCTGCGGCCGGGAGCCGTGCCAGACGCAGAAGACCGACGACGACTCCTCGCCCCGGCTGAAGGTGACCCGTATCCACCCGCTCTCCTGCCAGACCCGCATCTCCCAGCCGGGATTGGGGGTGGCGGAGACCAGGCCCGCCGAGTCCCGGCCCAGGTCGAAGGCGACCCGGCCGCCGCGAACCTCGCGGCTCTCCACGTTCCCGGACCCGCCGCCGGCGCGCGTGGCGCCCCCGCCCGGCCCGGCGTCCCGGCGGGCCCCGCCGGAGCCGCGCGAGACGGAGGGCCTGGACGCCTCGGGGGAGTGGGCGGTCGAGGAGGGCCTGGGCCTCCGGGTGGAGGCGGTCTCCGGCTCGGGGCGCGAGGCGGACGGCGCCGGTGCGCCCGAGGTGATCGGCAGCGCCCGCGGCAGGTCGTACGCGGTGCCCGACACCACGGTGTGCACGCCGAACCAGGACAGGGTCACCGCCGATCCGGTGGCCAGCACCCACGCGCCCGCGTGAACCAGTCCTCGTCGCATCCCGCGCACCCTAGCCGCTTTCGCCGCGCGCTCGCGGCCGTGCCGCTCCGTCCGGTGCCTCCTTGGCATGTCCGCGTATGCCGTAACGTGCCGCCCATGGCACGTGTGCTCGTCGTCGAGGACGACCAGTTCGTACGCTCCGCCCTGATCAGGCACCTGACGGAGGCATCCCACACCGTGCGCAGCGTCGGGACGGCCCTGGAGGCGCTGCGGGAGGTCGCGCACTTCGGGTTCGACGTGGTGATACTCGATCTCGGGCTGCCCGACCTCGACGGGGCCGAGGCGCTGAAGATGCTGCGCGGGATCACCCAGGTGCCCGTGATCATCGCCACCGCGCGGGACGACGAGGCGGAGATCGTCCGGCTGCTCAACGACGGTGCCGACGACTACCTGGTCAAGCCGTTCTCCGTGGAGCACCTTTCCGCCCGGATGGCCGCCGTGCTGCGCCGCGCCGGCACGGGCGCCGCGGCGGGCGCGGAGGCGGACCGGGCGATACGGGCCGGGGGACTGGTCATCGACCCGCTGCGGCGGCAGGCCGAACTCGACGGACGCCCGCTGGACCTGACCCGCCGGGAGTTCGACCTGCTGGCCTTCCTCGCGCAGCGCCCCGGGGTCGTCGTACCGCGCAGGGAGCTGCTGGCGGAGGTCTGGCAGCAGAGCTACGGCGACGACCAGACCATCGACGTCCATCTCTCCTGGCTCCGCAGGAAGTTGGGCGAGACCGCGGCCAACCCCCGCTATCTGCACACACTGCGCGGTGTGGGGGTCAAACTGGAGCCCCCGCGGGAGTCCTCGCGGGGATGAGCCCGGCCGGGGCCGCGGGGCCGCGGGGGAACGGGGCGGCCGAGGGAGAGGAGAGGGGGGCCCATGAGACGGGCGCTGGTCAAGGTGTGCATCGCCGTGACCGCGATGGTCGTGGTGGCCTTCGCCGTGCCTCTGGCCCTGGTGGTCAAGGAGATGGCCCGCGACCGGGCCTTCACGGGCGCCGAGCGGCTGGCCGCCTCCGTCACCCATCTGCTCGCCGCCACCGGGGGCGACCGGGGCCCGCTCCAGCGCGGGCTGGCCAGCATGCCGGCGCAGGCCGCCGGGCGGATCGCCGTGTACGCGCCCCCGGGCCGGGAGGACGGGAGCGCCGAGATCGGTGAACGCCGGGTGGACGAGGGGAGGTTGCGGTCCATCGCCCCCCTGGAGGGGGCCACCGTCGTGCCCGTCGAGGGCGGCTTCGCGCTGCTCCAGCCGGTCGTCACCGAACGGTCGGCCGTCGTCGAGGTGTTCGTGCCCGAGGACGAGGTCACGGGCGGTGTCGCCACCGCCTGGCTCGTCCTGGCCGGTACCGGCCTCGCGCTCGTCGTCGCGTCCGTCGTCATCGCCGACCGGCTCGGCACCCGCATGGTGGGCGCCGCCGAGCGGCTGGCCGGGGCCGCCAGGGAGCTGGGCACGGGGCGGCTGGCGGTGCGGGTCCCGGTGGAGGGACCCGCCGAACTGCGCCTGGCCGCGGCCGCGTTCAACTCCATGGCGGACCAGGTCGCCCAGTTGCTCGCCAACGAGAGGGAGCTGGCCGCCGACCTCTCCCACCGGCTGCGCACCCCCCTGACCGTGCTCCGTCTCAACACCGCCTCGCTCGGCGACGGCGACGCCGCCGAGCAGACGCGCGCGGCCGTCGCGCAGTTGGAGCGGGAGGTGGACCACATCATCCGCACCGCGCGCGAGCAGCGGTCCCAGCCGGCGGACGCGCCGGGCGGCGGCGCCTTCTGCGACGCCTCCGAGGTGATCCGGGAGCGGATGGACTTCTGGTCCGCGCTGGCCGAGGACGAGGGCCGCGAGGCGGAGCTGGCCGGGGTCGGGGAGCCGGTGCGCGTCCCCGTGGCCCGCGCCGACCTCGCAGCCGCCCTCGACGCGCTGCTCGGCAACGTCTTCCGCCACACCCCGGAGGGCACCGCCTTCGCCGTGGACGTCCACCGTGCGGCCGCCGGCGACTCGGTGATCGTGCTGGTCTCCGACGCGGGGCCCGGCATCGACGACCCGGACGCGGCGCTGCGGCGCGGCCACGGCGACGGCGGTCCCGGTTCGACGGGCCTGGGCCTGGACATCGTGCGGCGGGTGGCGGAGTCCACCGGCGGCGACGTGCGGATCGGACGCTCGGTGCTCGGCGGGACGGAGGTGCGGCTCCTGCTGTCCTCGGACGGAGGGCACGCCCACGGAGCGAGCCGCCGGCGCGGACACGGAGTGCGACGGGGCGTGCGCCGAAGGTGGCGGTTCCTCAGCCGTTCCGTAGACCGGCCTTAAGGGAGCCATAAGTTCCCGGACACTTGTCCGGAACGGGCGGTTCGCCGGAATCGCTCTCGCTAGCGTGCTCCCTGTCCACGTTCCCCACGGATCGAGGCAGGAGCGCAATGAGGAGTATCGCCGCACAGTGGCGCCGCCCGGGCGGGCGGCGGCAGCCGATCGCCGACGCGGCCGTGGCGGCGATCGTGGCGGCCGGCGGGCTGGTCCTGGCCGGTACGGCGACGGCGGAGCCGGGTCCCACACCGTCCGCCGCGGCGACCGCGCACCCGTCCGCCGCGGCGGACGGAGCGCGGCAGGGCGCCGCGCCGTCTCCCCGCTGACTCCCGGCCCGGTCCCCACCGGCCTTCACCGGCTTTCACCGGCAGGGGCCCCGGCCCGCACGAACCAGCCACCCCCCACGACAGGCGGGGCGCAGCGGTCTCCACCCCCACACCCGCTGCGCCCCGCCCAATTCCCCCGGGCCGGTCTGCCCCGGTCAGGCCCTCCGGTCAGACCGCCCGGCCGCCGGGGACCTCAGTCGGCCACCGGGTCTCCCACCGGCTCCTCCAAGGCGTCCGGCGTCCGGAGTGCGGGCAGCTCGCCGGTCCGGGCGACCTCGGCGTACCACCGGGCGCTGGACTTGGGGATGCGGGCCAGGGACTCGAAGTCCACGTACACCGTGCCGAACCGCTTGCTGTAGCCGTACGCCCACTCGAAGTTGTCCAGCAGGGACCACAGGAAGTAGCCGCGCACGTCGGCGCCGTCGGCGATCGCCCGCTGGACGGTGCCCAGGTGGCTGTGGAGGTAGGCGATGCGGTCGGGGTCGTGGACGGTGCCGTCGGGGGACGGCTTGTCGTCGCAGGCCATGCCGTTCTCGGTGATGTAGAGCGGGATGCCGCCGGTCTCGCGGTGGTAGTGCATGAGCAGGTCGTGCAGACCGGTCGGGTCGATCGTCCAGCCCATGTCGGTGGTCTCGCCCGGGGTCTGGTGGAAGGCGATGTCCTCCGCGGCCGGCCAGGGGGACTGCTCGCCGCCGCCGTGCCCGTCCCGGCGCGGCAGCTTCCGGTCGGCGGAGGCCGAGACCAGGGTGGGGGTGTAGTAGTTGATGCCCAGCGCGTCCAGCGGCTGGTGGATGTCCGCCAGGTCGCCGTCCTTGACGAAGCTCCAGTCCGTCAGGCGCGAGGTGTCCTGGATCAGGTCCTCGTCGTACACCCCCCGCAGCATCGGGCCGTCGAAGATCCGGTTGGCCAGGGCGTCGATGCGCCGCCTGGCGTCCAGGTCGTCGGGGTCGTCGGTGAGGGCCCGGACGGCGGCCGGGTTGATGCTGACGCCGATCTGCGCGCGGCCGGGGAGGGCGGCGCGCAGGGCCTGGGTGCCCAGTCCGTGGGCGAGGTTGAGGTGGTGGGCGGCGCGCAGCACGTCGGCGTGGTCGGTGCGGCCGGGGGCGTGGACGCCCGAGCCGTAGCCGAGGTAGGCCGAGCACCAGGGCTCGTTGAGGGTGGTCCAGCGCTCCACGCGGTCGCCGAGCGCGCCGGCGACCAGGGAGGCGTACTCCGCGAACCGCTCGGCGGTGGCGCGCTCCGGCCAGCCGCCCGCGTCCTCCAGCTCCTGCGGCAGGTCCCAGTGGTACAGCGTGATCCAGGGGGTGATGCCCTTGGCCAGCAGCTCGTCGACCAGCGAGCGGTAGAAGTCCAGGCCGCGCTGGACGGCGGGACCGCGGCCGGTGGGCTGGACGCGGGACCAGGAGATGGAGAAGCGGTAGGCGTTGAGGTTGAGGTCCGCCATGAGCTGCACGTCGTCGCGCCAGCGGTGGTAGTGGTCCACGGCGACGTCACCGGTGTCGCCCCCGAGCACCTTGCCGGGGGTGCGGCAGAAGGTGTCCCAGATGGACGGTGTGCGGCCGTCCTCGTCGGCCGCGCCCTCGATCTGGTAGGCGGAGGTGGCCGAGCCGAACAGGAAGTTGGCGGGGAAGGAGGATTGGCTCATATGGGAGCGCTCCCATCAAAGGTTGTACGGAAGGGGGATGACGTGGGGGGCTGAGAGACGGGGAACGGGCTGCCGGTCAGCCCTTGACCGCCCCCTGCATGATGCCGCCGACGATCTGCTTGCCGAAGACGGTCAGGATCAGCAGCAGTGGCAGGGTCCCCAGCAGCGCGCCGGCCATGATCACCGACTGGTCGGGTATGTAGCCGCGACCCAGACCGGTCAGGGCGACCTGGACGGTCGGGTTCTGCTGGGTCAGCGCGATGATCGGCCAGAAGAAGTCGTTCCAGGCCATCACGAAGGTCAGCATGCCGAGCACCGCCATCGCGGGCCGGGCGGCGGGGAAGACCACGTGCCACACGATGCGCAGACTGCTGGCGCCGTCCACCCGCGCGGCCTCGATCAGCTCGGTCGGCAGAGCCTCCAGCAGGTACTGCCGCATGAAGAACACGCCGAAGGCGCTGACGAAGGTCGGCAGGATGACGGCCTGGAGCTGGTTGGTCCACTCCAGCTCCGCGATCGCCATGAACAGCGGTACCACGCTGAGCTGCGGCGGCACCATCATGGTGCCGATCGTCAGCATCAGCAGCAGGTTCCGGAAGCGGAACCGCAGTTTGGCGAACGCGAATCCGGCGATCGTCCCGAACAGCACGGTGCCGATCGCGATGGACCCGGCGACGATGGTGGTGTTGAGCAGCGCCAGGCCCATGTTGGCGTCGGTCCAGGCGATGCCCAGGTTCTTGAAGAGGTTGCCGCCGAACCAGAAGGGCGGCGGCATCTCCGCGAGCCGGGTGTTGTTGCGGGAGGCCGCGACGGCGGTCCAGAACAGCGGGAAGAGCGCGATCACGGTGACGAGGATCAGCACCGCGTACGTCAGTTTGCCGCCGTGCAGCGTGCCGCCGGCGCCGCCGGCCCGCCCCCGCGTGCGGCCGCGGCCGGTGCGGTGGCCCGTCCCGCCGGGCTCGGGCGCCGTCCGCGGGGACGTCGCGCGGTCGGAGTCCAGCACGCTCATGAGCGCCTCCTCGCGGTCTTGCGGCCCAGCTCCCGCTTCTGCATGCCGCGCGAGATCAGCCAGTTGACCAGCGCGATCAGCACCAGGATCAGGAACATCATCCAGGCGATGGCCGAGGCCCGGCCCAGGTGCAGGTTGACCCAGCCCTGCTCGTACAGGTACAGGCCCAGGGTCTGGTACTGGTGGGCCGGACCGCCGTTCGCGCCGCCGCCGGGGTTGAACAGCAGGGGCTCGCCGAACAGCTGTGTCGCGCCGATCGTCGAGACGACGACCGTGAACAGGATCGTCGGCCGCAGCGCGGGGATGGTGACGTGGACGAACTGCTGCCAGCGCGAGGCGCCGTCCAGCGCCGCCGACTCGTACAGGTCCTTGGGCACCGCCTGCATGGCGGCGAGGTAGATGAGGGTGTTGTAGCCGGTCCAGCGCCAGATCACGATCGCGGAGATCGCGAGGTGGGAGGTCATGCCCTCGTGCCAGTTGACGGGGTCGATGCCGACGAATCCCAGGAACCAGTTGATCATGCCGTAGTCGCGGCCGAAGAGCACGACGAAGACGAGGGTCGCCGCGGCCACCGAGGTGGCGTAGGGGGCGAGCATGGCAACGCGGTAGAACGTGGCGCCGCGCAGCTTGTAGTTCAGCAGGTGGGCCAGCCCGAGCGCGATCAGCAGCTGGGGCACGGTGGAGATGATCCCGATGCTGAAGGTGTTGCGCAGGGCGTTCCAGAAGAACTCGTCCTCCAGCAGCCGGGTGAAGTTGTGCAGCCCGGCCCACTCCATGTCGGTGGGGGCCGTCAGCGACACCTTGTGCAGTGACGCCCAGCCCGTGTAGAGCAGCGGGAAGAGGCTGAAGGCCCCGAAGAACAGGAAGAACGGGGCGATGAAGCCGTACGGACTCCACTTCACGTCCCGCTGGTACCAGCGGCTGCGGCGTGCCCGCCGCCGGTCCTCGCGGGAGGAGGGAACGTGTTTGTGGCGCGGGGCCGCGCCCCCCTGCTTGACGGGGGGCGCGGACACCGGCGAACCGGTAGTGGTCACTTGTCGATCACTCGTCCAGGGCGTTGTCGACTGCCTTGGTGGCCTCTCCCCAGGCCTTGCCGGAGGACAGACCGCTGCGCTCCATCTGGAGGAGGCCGCTGCGGGTGATGTTCTCCTGGATGACCTGGTCCTTCGGGCCGATCACCTGGGTCGGGATGCCCTCGGCCGCCTTGGAGAAGATCTCACCGATGGGAGCGTCCGAGAAGTACTCGTGCGTGGCCTCGGAGACCTCGGGGGTCTCGTACGACTTCGGGGCGCTGGGGAAGCTGCCGCGCTCGGCGAAGAGCTTGGCCTGCTGGGTGGGGGCGGTCAGCCAGGCGGCGAGCTTGATCGCCTCCTCCTTGTTCTTGCTGCTCTCGGGCACACCGAGGAAGGAGCCGCCCCAGTTGCCGGCCTTGGGCGCGGGAGCGACGTCCCACTTGCCCTTGGCCTTCTCGCCGCCCTTGTCCTGGATGTAGCCGAGCATCCAGGCGGGGCAGGAGAGCGTGGCGAAGGTGCCGTTGTTCATGGCCTTGTTCCACGAGTCCGTGAACAGCTCGTGCTTGTCGGTCATGTCCTCGGAGGCGGCCTCCGCGGCGACGTCCCAGGCCTCCTTGACGTCGGGGTTGGTCTTGTAGACGACCTCGCCCTGCTCGTCGTAGTAGCGGGTGGCGCTGGAGGAGATGGCCGCGTTGTACAGGCCGCTGGCGGAGTCGACCCACTTGACGCCCTTGGGGGCGTCGCCCATGAACTTCTTGCCGGTGTCGAGGTACTTCTGCCAGTCGCCCTCCCACAGCTTCCCGACCTCGTCGCGCTCGGTGGGCAGGCCGGCGGCCTCGAAGTGGTCCTTGCGGTAGCAGATGGCCATCGGGCCGATGTCGGTGCCCAGGCCGATGGTCTTGCCGTCGGCGGTGGTGGCCTGGTTCCACTTCCAGTCGAAGTAGTCGTCCTTGGAGACCCCGCCGGCCTCGGACAGGTCGACGAACTTGTCCGCCTGGGTCTGGACGACCTCGGCGATGTTCGCCACCTCGATGCCCTGGATGTCTGCGAGGCCGCTGTTGCTGGCGAGGCGGGTGAGCAGCTGCGGGTAGTAGTTCTCGTTCCGCTCGACGACGGTCTGCTCGATCTTGACCTTCGGGTTGAGCTTCTCGTACTCCTCGTAGAGCCCGGCCTCCTTGAAGCCGAAGGTCCCGAAGAGGCCGACGGTGATGACGGTCTTGCCCTCGCTGTCGGTTCCCCCGGCCTTGTCGCCCGAGTCCTCGTCGCTCGCGCATCCGGCGAGCAGGCCGGCGCCGATGGCCGCGGCGGCCATGACGGCCACGGCCCGGCGGGTGGTGCGGGTCTTGCGCACTGCGTCCTCCTAGCGCCCTGACGTTTCACTCCCGGCCGTGGAAGGGTGTGGGGGACCGCGGTGACGGATGGTGCTGCGGCTCGGGTGGGAACGTGTGGCTTCTGTATGGGTCAAGTCCTTTGGGAGCGCTCCCAGACGTGATGAGTTGAAGAGTCGCGGGTCCCTGGCGCGGGTGTCAAGGGAATGGACACACTGACCCGGCGCAGTTATCCGGCTGTTAGCTTCGGTGGCTGATCGATACTGGTGCAAGGGCCGACCGGCCCTTGCGGTCGAGCCCGTACACCCTGGGGAGGCGGTCATGACAGTGAGCGGAAGGCGGGGCCAGCGGCCCACTCTGGAGCAGGTCGCCGCCTACGCGGGGGTGGGCCGCGGCACCGTCTCCCGGGTGATCAACGGCGCCGCCAACGTCAGCGACCAGACCCGCAGTGCCGTCCAGCAGGCGATCGCCGAACTGGGCTACGTGCCCAACCGGGCCGCCCGGGCACTGGCCGCGGGCAGTACCGACGCGATCGCGCTGGTCATCCCCGAGGCCGAGACCAGGCTTTTCGCCGAGCCGTACTTCTCCGGCATCATCCGCGGCGTCAGCACCGAGCTCGCCGACACCGACATGCAGCTGCTGCTGACCCTGATCCGCACCCCCAAGGAACGCGACCGCTTCGCCCAGTACGTCACCGCCCACCGGGTGGACGGTGTGCTCCTGGTGTCCGTGCACGCCGACGACCCCCTGCCCGACCTGCTGGAACGCATCGAGATGCCCGCGGTCCTCAGCGGCCGCCGCAGCGGCGACGAGTCGGTGCCGTACGTGGACTGCGACAACACAGGCGGCGCCCAGGCCGCGGTGGAGCACCTGATCGGCCGCGGCCGGCGCGCGGTGGCCACCGTCACCGGGCCGCTGGACATGTACGTGGCCCAGTGCCGCCTCCACGGATACCGCGACGCGCTGCGCGCCGCGGGTCTGGAGGAGGACGGGCGGCTGGTCGCCGACGGGGACTTCACCGAGGAGGGCGGCCGCCGTGCCATGGGGGAGCTGCTGTCGCGGCGGCCCGATCTGGACGCGGTCTTCTGCGCCTCCGACGTGATGGCCGCGGGCGCCCGCGCCGTGCTGCGCGAGTCGGGCCGCCGGGTGCCCGAGGACGTGGCCCTGGTCGGCTTCGACGACTCGGCCGTCGCCCGCCACATGGACCCGCCGCTGACCAGTGTGCGGCAGCCGCTGGAGGAGATGGGCCGGTCGATGGCCCGGGTACTGCTGGAGCAGATCGAGGGCCGCAAGGCGGGCCGGGCCGACCGCTCCAGCCGGGTGCTGCCCACGGAACTGGTCCGCCGCGCCTCCTCCTAGACGCCCCGGCCGGTCCCGCGGACGCCGGACGCCGAGACGCCGAGACACCGCGGACACGGCGAAGGGGCCGGCCGGCGTACCGACCGGCCCCCTTTTCGAGCCGTCCTACCGCTGTCGCGCGATCAGCAGGTGATCAGTTGACCGGCGGGTAGGCGTTGCGCAGCAGCTCCTCGAACTGGGCCTGGAACCAGTGGCCGGAGACCGGGGCGTTGGGCAGGGCACCGGACTTGCTGTTGCCGTTGCGGGCGTTGCCCCCGTAGTTCGGGTCGCACATCTGGTCGGCCTTCTTGCCCTCGTCGTTCGGGATGTCCTCGCTGGCGCCGTCGGACTCCCCCGGGGGCTTGATCCACGCGTAGGCGTCGATGCCCGGAGCGGGCGCGGCCTTCGGCCGCTCGCCGAGGCCGGCGCCGGCCTGGTTGCACCAGTTGCCGGTGTGGATCCGGCGGTCGATGCGGCTGCCGTCGACGAAGGCGTCCAGGCTGGTCTTGGCCGCGGGGGCGCTGGGCCGGTTCGGGCCTCCCCAGCCGTTGCGGGAGGTGTCGATGATCACGCCGACGTCGGAGCGGAAGCCGGCCTTGACCGCCTCCTCGCGGAACGCCTGGGCGTAGGACTGCTCGTCGACGTAGCGGTTCCAGTCGACCCACTTGGACTGGCGGACCGAGGTGCCGTTCACCGAGTCGTTGATGGTGAAGTGCGGCTCCTTGAGGGCGCCGTAGTTGGCGACGTTGGCGGCGAAGCCGGCCACGTTGTTGACCGTGGAGCCCTCGGAGGTGGCGGCCTGGTGGAGCAGCTTGGCGGTGGGGGCGAAGTTGTCGTCCCAGCCGAGCCAGCCGTGGTGGCCGATGTCGATGTAGTTGTAGACGTTCGGGATCGCGCCCAGCTTGGCCAGCGCGTAGCCGACGCCCTTGACGTAGTTGCCGTTCGCCAGCATCGTGTCGCAGTTGGCGGTGGCGGTCGGGCGGCTGCCGACGTTGGTGATCAGGTTCGGCAGCGAGTCGATCTCGACGATGTTGATGATGCGCAGGTTCGCGTACTTCGGGTCCGACAGGATCGCCGCGATCGGGTCGATGAACTGCCGCTTGTACTTGTCGATCTCGGTCGGGCCGAGTTCGCCCTGGGAGGCCAGGGCGGCGCAGTCGCGGCCGGGCAGGTTGTAGGTCACCATCTGGAGCGCGGTGGCGCCCTGCGCCAGGGCGGCGTCGAGGTGGTCGCGCAGGCCCATGGTGTTCTCGCCGGCGGAGCCCGAGGTGATGGCGGAGATGCGGTCCAGCCACACGGCGGTCGGCTGGTTGGCGATCGCGGCGCCGCCGCTCTGGCGGGCCTGCCTGGACCAGTCGGGGTTCACGTACAGCTTGGCGCCCGCGTACGGGTTGTCGACGCGGTTGCCGGGAGTGCCGGGGTCGCCCGGGTCACCGGGGTCGCCGGGGTCACCGGGGTCGCCGCTGTCCACGTTGCAGGTGGTGCCGTTCAGCTTGAACGTGCTGGGCGCCGGGTTCGAGCCGGAGTACGTGCCGTTGAAGCCGAAGTTCGCGGAGCCGCCCGAGGACAGGCTGGAGTTCCACGAGGGGGCGGTGACGGTCACGTGCGCGCCGCTCTGGGCCACGGTGGCGTTCCAGCCCGAGCCGGCCTTCTGGTTGCCCGCGTAGTCCCACTCCACCTTCCAGTTGCTCAGCGTGGAGGTGGCGTTGTTGGTCACGGTGACCGAGGCGGTGAAGCCGTTGCCCCAGTCGTTGACGACCTTGTAGTCCACGGTGCAGGCGGGCGCCGCCACGGCGGTGCCCTGCATCATGCCACCCGCGCCGAGCGCGCCGACCATCAGCGCGCTGGCGGCGAGTAACGCCGTCCGGCGCCTGCGCGCCGGCTTAACGGTGCCTGTCATGCGATCTCTTCCTCTTCCTTCCGGTGTTTCTCCGGATGACGACGGAGCCCAGCTCCGCGTTCGGGGGGGTGCGGTCGTGTCACGGGTGTGAGACCCGGGAGAGGGGCCTTCCGTCGCGGTGGGGAACGACCGCCGTCGTGGTGCGGAGCGGGGCCCCGCTCCGCACCCGCCTCCGGGCACGGCCTCCCGGAGCGTGCTCCGGGATCGGTGCCGGGGGAGGAGAGGGGGCGACCGGGCAGGGCCGGCCGGCCGGCGCGGCGGTGAAGGGCGGCGGTGGGCGCCGCGGTGCTGGTCAGCGCCCGGGGGCGCGGTGGGGGGTACATGAAGCGGCTCCTGGTCGGTCGAACGCGCCGTCCCTGGCGCACGACTGTGGAAGCGCTCCCACTGGTTGAAGGAGAACGTAGCGCCAACTTCCGGTTGTGGCCAGAGTGCGTTCAGTAATTGGCGGATCGAATTTCTTCGACAGGGTCATCTCGTTCAGACTCTTGACAGGTGTCATGTCCACCTTGACTCTTGGGAGCGCTCCCACTGGTTTCAGTTCCTCAGCCCGTGCGCCTTCGGGCGCTGCTCTCCCCACCCCCCGAGCCGCGAGGAGGGAACCCCGCATGCGCGTGTTACCGGTACCGGAGGTGCCGCCGAGACCCCCGAGAGGCAGGGCCAGGAAACTGCTGGTCGCGGCCACCGCCGCGATCTCCCTGCCACTGGGCATGAGCTCGGCGCTCAGCGGGACGGCCCAGGCCGCGGCCATCCAGTGCAGCGTCGACTACACGAAGAACGACTGGGGCTCCGGCTTCACCGCGAACGTCACCATCACCAACCGGGGCTCCGAGGCCATCGAGAACTGGACCCTGACGTACGACTACAGCGGCAACCAGAGGCTCCAGCAGGGCTGGAACGGCCAGTGGTCGCAGTCGGGCAGGACCGTCACGGTCAAGAACCCGGCCTACAACACGAGGATCGCCTCCGGCTCGGCCGTCACCGCCGGCGCCAACTTCAGCTACAGCGGCACCAACGCCGACCCGACCTCCTTCTCGGTCAACGGCACCCGCTGCGGCGGCAACCTCTCCGCCCCCACCGCCACTCTGACCAGCCCCAGGGCGGGCGCGGTCTTCTCCGCGGGCGCCACCGTCGCGCTGGCCGCCGACGCGCGGGCGACGGAGCCCGGGGCCACCATCGAGAAGGTCGAGTTCTACAGCGACACCGAGCTGCTGGGCGCAGACACCACGGCCCCCTACTCCTTCGACTGGAAGGACGTCCCGGCCGGCAACTACTCGATCTACGCCGTCGCCCACGACTCCAACGGGATGTCGGCCGAGTCCACGCCCGTCGGCGTCGAGGTGACCGACGGCCCCGCGGTGGTCGCCACCCCGGCCCAGCTCGGCGTGCGCCAGGGGGAGACCGCCCGGTTCGCCGTGAAGCTCTCCAAGCGGCCGTCCGCGAACGTGACGGCGACGGTGGCGCGCACCGGCGGCAACAGCGGGCTGTCCGTGGCGGACGGCGCCTCGCTCACCTTCACGCCCTCCAACTGGGACACCCCCCAGAACGTGACCATCGCGGCCGACGACACCGGCTCCGGAGCGGCGACCTTCACCGTCAGCGCCCCCGGCCACGACGCGGCCGAGGTGACGGTCACCCAGCTGTCCAACTCCGGTGACGCGGGCGAGTACGAGGACCGCTTCCTGGAGCTCTACAACAAGATCTTCGACCCGGCCAACGGGTACTTCTCGCCGGAGGGCATCCCCTACCACTCCGTCGAGACGCTGATGGTCGAGGCCCCCGACCACGGTCACGAGACGACCTCCGAGGCGTACAGCTACCTCATCTGGCTGCAGGCCATGTACGGCAAGGTCACCGAGGACTGGGGCCCGTTCAACGAGTCGTGGCAGATCATGGAGGACTACATGATCCCCACGAAGGCCGACCAGCCGACCAACAGCTTCTACGACCCCTCCAAGCCGGCCACCTACGCCGCCGAGCACCCGACCCCGCAGGACTACCCGTCGGTGATCGACGGCAACGTCCCCGTCGGCAGGGACCCGATCGCGGCCGAGCTGCGCAGCGCCTACGGCACGAACGACATCTACGGCATGCACTGGCTGCAGGACGTGGACAACGTCTACGGCTACGGCAACGCACCCGGCAGCGTCTGCCAGGGCGGCCCGGACCACGAGGGCCCGTCGTACATCAACACCTTCCAGCGCGGCTCCCAGGAGTCGGTCTGGGAGACCGTGCCGCAGCCCACCTGCGACGACTTCACCTTCGGCGGGCCGAACGGCTACCTGGACCTGTTCGTGAAGGACAGCTCCTACGCCAAGCAGTGGAAGTTCACCAACGCCCCTGACGCCGACGCCCGCGCCATCCAGGCCGCCTACTGGGCCGAGATGTGGGCCGAGGAGCAGGGCAAGAAGTCCGAGATCTCCGCGACCCTGTCCAAGGCCGCGAAGATGGGCGACTACCTGCGCTACGCCTTCTTCGACAAGTACTTCAAGAAGATCGGCAACTGCACCGGTCCCGCGTCCTGCCCCGCCGGCACCGGCAAGGACAGCGCGCACTACCTGCTGTCCTGGTACTACGCCTGGGGCGGCGCCACCGACACCAACGCCGGATGGGCCTGGCGGATCGGCAGCAGCCACAACCACTTCGGCTACCAGAACCCGATGACGGCCCACGCCCTGACCACCGTCCCGGAGCTGCGCCCCAAGGGCTCCACCGCGGTGTCGGACTGGGAGAAGAGCCTCCAGCGCCAGGTCGAGTTCTACCGCTGGCTGCAGTCCGCCGAGGGCGGCATCGCGGGCGGTGCGACCAACAGCTGGGAGGGCGACTACGGCACTCCGCCGGCCGGCACCCCCACCTTCTACGGCATGTTCTACGACGAGAAGCCCGTCTACCACGACCCGCCGTCCAACCAGTGGTTCGGCATGCAGGCCTGGTCGATGGAGCGCGTCGCCGAGCTCTACCACGAGACCGGCAACGCCACGGCCAAGGAGGTCCTGGACAAGTGGGTGGACTGGGTCCTGTCCGAGGTGACCGTCAACCCCGACGGCAACTACCAGATCCCGTCGACGCTCCAGTGGTCCGGAAAGCCCGACACCTGGAACCCGTCCAACCCCGGTGACAACTCGGACCTGCATGTGACGGTCCGCGACTACACCACCGACGTCGGTGTCACCGCGGCCCTGGCCAAGACCCTGATGTACTACGCCGCCAAGTCCGGCGACGAGGAGGCCAGGACCACCGCCAAGGCGCTGATGGACGCCATGTGGGACCACCACCAGGACGCCATGGGCATCAGCGTCGAGGAGACCCGGACCGACTTCGAGCGGTTCGACGACCCGGTGTACGTCCCCTCGGGCTGGACCGGCACCATGCCCAACGGCGACAGGATCGGCTCCGACTCCACCTTCCTGTCGATCCGCTCCTTCTACCAGGACGATCCGCAGTTCAACAAGGTGGAGAGCTACCTGAACGGCGGCCAGGCGCCGACGTTCAACTACCACCGCTTCTGGGCCCAGGCGGACGCCGCTCTCGCCCTGGCCACGTACGCGGACCTCTTCGGCGACGAGTAGCCGCCCGAGAGAGGTGAAGCCGGCCCCCCGGTCCGGTCTGGTCGACGGCGGCCGCACCGGGGGGCCTTCCAATCCGCACCACCGGCGGCACCGGCACGAGCGGTGCCGCCGGCCGGTGACGAGCCGGAGCGGTGGTCCGTCCGTCCCCCGCCTCTCCACCGCCCGGCCGCACCCGACGGCCGCGGCCGTCCGCACCGGTACCGGGATCGCCCCCGGCGCCGGTACGCCGGACGGCCGCGGCCCCGTCCGTGCCCGTCCGCCGGCCGGGGAGGCGGGACGCGGGGTCCGCCTCCCCGGCCCGCCCGCCCGCCGTCGCGGTCGGCGGTCGGCGGTCCGGCGGCCGGTGGACGGCCGGTGAGATCCCGGCCGTGACCGCAAACCTCCCGCCGGGCAGGCCCGTTCGGCCCGTGCCGGCCGTCACGCCTCCCCGCGTCCGCCTCCGCCGCCCTCTCTCCGTTCTCCCTCCGCCCTCCCCCGGCATTCCGGCGCGGCGGGGCCGGAAGGTGACCGTGTGCCAGGCGGCCCCCGGCGGGCGCAGCGGACCGCGGGGGGTGCCTGCCGGGTGGTTTAGTCCATTCACCTGTAAGGGGATTGTCGCCCGACGGACCGTCCGGAACCGCAACCGCGCCCCCCGGAAGGCGGGTTCACACCCCCGGACCCGGCCGGCGCTACGCCGTTCGGCGGCCCCGGAGGCGGCCGCGAAGATGCGAGAAGGCTCCGGCTGACGTGTCCTCACATCTATGGCACCGCCGAATGGGAGGTCGAAGCGATGGCTACACAGGGTGGACGTCGGCAGTGGACGCCGGACCGGCGCGGACTGGTGCTGCGCGGTGCGGCGCTGGCGGCGCTCGGAAGCGTCCCGTTCCTGGCGGGAAGGACCGGAGGGGCCGACGGCGGCGACGCCGTCCCGGCGGCCTTCTCGGCCGGGCAGGAGGCGGTCCTGGGGCGCTGGGCCCGGCCGGTGGTGGGGGACTACCGGGTCTCGGCCGCCTACGGGATCCCCGGCAACTGGCAGGCGGGCCATCACACGGGCATCGACTTCGCGATGCCCGTCGGCACTCCCGTCTACGCGGTCGGCGCCGGCTCCGTGGTCTTCGCCGGTGAGGCCGGCGCCTACGGGAAGGCGGTGACGGTCAGGATGGACGACGGCTACTACGCCCTCTACGCCCATCTGTCGCGGATCTCGGTGAACGGCGGGGAGCGGGTGAAGGCGGGCAGCGTGGTGGGCAACTCCGGGGCCACCGGCCGGGTCACCGGCCCCCACCTCCACTTCGAGGTGCGCAGCAAACGCGGCTACGGCTCGGACGTCGACCCCGTCGCCTACCTCGCCCGGCGCGGGGTGCAGCTGCTGTGACCCCCGCCACGGCCTTCGGGGCGTGGTTCCCCGCCGTGTTCCCACGGTGTTCCCGTGACTCGGCGGACGACGAAGGCCCGGCCTGCTTCCGCAGGACGGGCCTTGATCGTTCAGGGTGAGTAACGGGACTCGAACCCGCGACATCCTGGACCACAACCAGGTGCTCTACCAGCTGAGCTATACCCACCATGACCGGTGCTCGTGGTGCTTTCCGCACCGGCCGATAAGAGTGTACAGGGTCGTGGACCATGCCCGCGCACCTTCGTCCCGCGTGGCCCCGCGGAGGGCTCCGCAGGCGCTCCGCGGACGGTCCGCGGGGGCCGGGCGCCTCAGCCCGCGGCGGGCAGCACGTGCCGGGCCGCGATCCTCCGCGCCGTCTCCGAGTCCGGACCGGGCGCCGGGACGAAGACCGCCTCGCGGTAGTAGCGCAGTTCCGCGATGGACTCCCTGATGTCCGCGAGCGCCCGGTGGTTGCCGCTCTTCTCCGGGCTGTTGAAGTACGCCTTCGGATACCAGCGCCGGGCCAGCTCCTTGATCGAGGAGACGTCGACGATCCGGTAGTGGAGGTAGTCCTCCAGCGTCGGCATGTCGCGCATCAGGAAGCCGCGGTCGGTCCCGACGGAGTTCCCGCACAGCGGGGCCCGGCCGGGCTCGGGGACGTGCTTCCTGACGTACTCCAGGACCCGCTGTTCGGCGTCCTCCAGCGTGGTGCCTCCGGCCAGCTCGTCGAGCAGGCCGGAGGCGGTGTGCATCTCGCGGACGACGTCGGGCATGGTGTCCAGTGCCTCGGCGGGCGGACGGATCACGATGTCCACCCCGTCACCGAGCACGTTCAGCTCCGAGTCGGTGACCAGCGCGGCCACCTCGATGAGAGCGTCTTCGGACAGCGAGAGCCCGGTCATCTCGCAGTCGATCCACACCATGCGATCGTTCATGCGCTCCAGCCTACGGGGCCCGGCCGGGCATACGGCCCCGCTGTGAGGGCAGCCGGGGGGTGTAGGTGTCGGATTCCGGTTTGCCGTACTCACCCCGTATGCTCCGCTCCGTCCGGTCGGCGCGTTCCCCCCGCTCCCCTCGGTCCCCCCTCTCCGCGCGCGCCGCGTGGGCCGTGCCGTGCGCGGTGGACTCGGCCGCGGCGTGGTCGGCGCGCGCCTCGGAGGCGCGCTCCCCGTCCCCGCCGCCCTCCGGTCTGCCGGTGCGCGCCCGGTAGGCCGCCCGGTACGCCGCGGGGGACGCGCCGAGCTGCCGCCGGAAGTGGCCGCGCAGCGCGACCGGCGAGCGGAAGCCGCAGCGCCCGGCGACCTCGTCGACCGAGTAGTCGGAGGTCTCCAGCAGCCGCTGCGCCTGGAGCACCCGCTGGGTGATCAGCCACTGCAGCGGCGCGCTGCCGGTCAGCGAGCGGAACCGGCGGTCGAAGGTCCGCCGGCTCATGTAGGCCCGCGCGGCCAGCGTCTCCACGTCGAACTGCTCGTGGAGGTGCTCCAGGGCCCAGGCCACGACCTCGGCGAGCGGGTCGGTGCCGATCTCCTCGGGTAAAGACCTGTCCAGGTAGCGCTCCTGACCGCCGTTGCCGCGCCGGGGCGGTACGACGAGGCGGCGGGCCAGGGCTCCCGCCGCCTCGGCGCCGTGGTCGGTGCGCACCACGTGCAGGCACAGGTCGATGCCCGCCGCGGTGCCGGCGGAGGTGAGGATGTCCCCGTCGTCCACGAACAGCTCGCGCGGGTCGACGTGGACCCCCGGGTAGCGCTTGGCCAGCGTCGGCGCGTACATCCAGTGCGTCGTCGCGGGGCGGCCGTCGAGCAGCCCGGCCGCGGCGAGCACGAACGCGCCCGTGCACAGGCCTATGATCCGCGCCCCCTCCTCGTGCGCCCGCCGCAGGGCGTCGAGGGCCGCCGGGGGCGGTGGCTGGGTGATGGAACGCCAGGCGGGCACGACGATCGTGCCCGCCCGGGAGAGCGCCTCCAGGCCGTACGGAGCGGTCAACTCCAGGCCTCCCGTGGTGCGCAGGGGTCCCTCTTCGCCCGCGCACACCAGAAGGCGGTAGCGGGGAACGCCGGCGTCCTGCCGGTCGATGCCGAAGACGGACAGCGGGATGGAGCTCTCGAAGATCGGGCCGCCGCCGAAGAGCAGTACGGCGACGATCTCGCGGCGGCGGCGCGCGGCCAGCTTGCGCGTCGTCCCAGGGCCGTGCGTTGGCTCCTGGCTCATGGAACTAAGCCCCCCTCAGTCGTCGCGTCCTTCCGGTCCTGCACGTTTCCCCCGCCGTGGTTAGCCAAGATCGAATCTACTGTGTCTGTCGAGGCTGACGGGACAAGTTCACCACTCACCGCTATGTCGACATGACAACTTGGCGTGAAGCGTTCGATCACGAAGCGTTCCACTCGTCGGCGCCCCTGGGAAGAACGCCTCGCTTCGTGGCCGTCTGTCCGCGGGGTGCACTTGTTCGCCTCGATTCTCCCCGCCCTGGTGGGCGGTGCGGGGTCAGCCTCTGGCAAGTTGTGTACCACGGCTGGAAGTTGGCCGAAAAGCGCAGGGGTTCAGAAAGCGGCAACCGGAGCCCCGGGGGCGTACGCCGCGCACCGGGGGGCGGACTGTCGTCGGTGCCATCCGCCTCTGTGCGCCCCCGCGCCGGTGCGGCCGTGACGACCCCGGCGCGGACCTGGGACGGACCCGGTGCCGGCCCGGCGCGGAGCCGGTGCGGGCCGCCCCGCGCCGCCGCGGGCGGCGGCGCGGGGCCGTGCGGCCGGGCCCGCCGGAAGGGGGTGCTCCGGAAGCCCCGGGCGGTCCCGGGAAGGCGCGGAGGAGGGGGCCGGGGGCCGCCCCGGCATTGCGCAACGCTTTCCGCTCCGGCATGCTGCACCGGCAGTGACCGCAGCCTCTGGGCAAGGGGGGAGTGCCGTCGTACCCTCAGGGGTATGGGCTGAGGAACATGCTTCCAGGACGTATTCCTAGGCACACGTGACGTAACCGATGGCTGGACACGAGATCCCCGACCCCGCGGACCGCAAGCGGCTCGCCGATCCGGCGGCGACGCCCCGGGCGGCGGACGAGACGCGCCACTCCTGCGATCCGGCGTTCCGGCACGGGGTCGTGGTGGGATTCGACGGCTCGGTCTCCAGTGAGCGGGCCCTGGCCTACGCCATCGGCATGGCGAAGCGCTCCGACTCCGGGCTGATCATCGTCCACGTCGCCAACCGGCTTCCGACGACCGTGTGGGCGGGCTGCGAGCCGCCGGTCTTCGTCGACGTCCCCGACCACCGCACCGAGGTGCTGGGCCTGGAGCTCGCCTGCGCGGACCATCTGTCCGAGGTCCCCTGGATCCTCGTCGAGCGCGGCGGCGACATCTGCCACGAGCTGGAGGAGGTCGGCTGCGAGTACGAGGCCGACGCCATCGTCGTGGGCTCCACGCACGGCCTCGTCGGCCGGTTCTTCGGCTCGGTCGCGGGCCGTCTCGCCCGCCGCGCGCGGCGCCCGGTCGTCGTCATCCCGTAGCGCCCACTCCACCACGCCCTTTCCAACTCGCTCCGGACGAAGGCGAGTCGGCGAATCCATCCCCGCCCGGAGGTGGATTGTGCGCTTGTGACGGGCATACAGACAGCAGCGTGCCGCCGCGCGGGAGGTGACGGTCCCACGCCGCGGCCCACCGCCGGCGTGACGGGCGACGCCGGCGCAGGGAGGCGGTCCCCCCGTGCGCCTGGTGGCACGCGCGGGGGGACCGCCCGCGCTTTCCGCGGCCGGGAGCGCTCCCGGCCTACTCCACCGTCACGGACTTCGCCAGGTTGCGCGGCTTGTCGATGTCCCGGCCCAGGGCCAGGGCCGTGTGGTAGGCGAGGAGCTGGAGCGGGACGCCCATCAGGATCGGGTCCAGCTCCACCTCGTTGCGCGGCACCACGATCGTGTGGTCGGCCTTCTCCTGCTCGGAGTGCGCCACGGCCAGGATGCGGCCGCCGCGGGCCCGCACCTCCTCCAGCGTGGCGCGGTTCTTCTCCAGCAGCTCGTCCTCGGGCAGGACCGCCACGGTCGGCACGGCGGGCTCGATCAGGGCCAGCGGGCCGTGCTTGAGCTCGGAGGCCGGGTACGCCTCGGCGTGGACGTAGGAGACCTCCTTGAGCTTCAGGGACGCCTCGCGCGCCACCGGGTAGCCGCGCACCCGGCCGACGAACATCATCGACCTCGCGTCCGCGTACTCCGCCGCCAGCTTCGCGATCTCCTCCTCCCGCTCCAGGATCCCGGCGATCTGGCCGGGCAGCCTGCGCAGACCGGCGATGATCCGCCGGCCGTCGGCCACCGACAGGTCGCGGATGCGGCCGAGGTGGAGGGCGAGCAGCGCGAAGGCGACGGCGGTGTTGGTGAAGCACTTGGTGGACACCACGCACACCTCCGGCCCGGCGTGCACGTACACCCCGCCGTCGGTCTCGCGGGCGATGGCCGAGCCGACGACGTTGACCACGCCCAGCACCCGCGCGCCCTTGCGCCGCAGCTCCTGGACGGCGGCCAGGGTGTCGTAGGTCTCCCCGGACTGGCTGACGGCGACGTAGAGGGTGTCGGGGTCCACCACCGGGTTGCGGTAGCGGAACTCGCTGGCGGGCTCGGCGTCGGCGGGGACCCGGGCCAGCTCCTCGATCAGCTGGGCGCCGATCAGGCCCGCGTGGTACGCCGAGCCGCAGCCGAGGATCTTCACCCGTCGCACCCCGCGCGCCTCGCGGGCGTCGAGGTTGAGGCCGTCGAGGCGGACGGTGGCGAAGCGGTCGTCGATCCGGCCGCGCAGCACCCGGTCCACGGCGTCGGGCTGCTCGGAGATCTCCTTGTGCATATAGGTGTCGTGGCCGCCCATGTCGTACGACTGCGCCTCCCACTCCACCGTCGTGGGGACGGCGGAGGTGCGGCTGCCCTCGGTGGTGCAGGTGCGGTAGCCGCCGGCCTTGACGGTGGCCATCTCGCCGTCGTCCAGGGTGACCACCTGGCGGGTGTGGGAGACCAGCGCGGCCACGTCGGAGGCGACGAACATCTCGTGCTCGCCGATGCCGAGCACCACCGGCGAGCCGTTGCGGGCCACGACGATGCGGTCGGGGAAGTCGGCGTGCAGGACGGCGATGCCGTAGGTGCCCTCGATGTGGCGCAGCGCCTCGCGGACCCGCTCCTCCAGCGTCGGGGCCTGCGAGCGGCCGATGAGGTGGGCGAGGACCTCGGTGTCGGTCTCGGAGGCGAACTCCACGCCCTCGGCGGTCAGCCGCGCGCGCAGCTCCTCGGCGTTGTCGACGATGCCGTTGTGGACGACGGCCACACGGCCGCCGGCGTCCCGGTGCGGGTGGGCGTTCTCGTCGCTGGGGGCGCCGTGGGTGGCCCATCGGGTGTGGGCGATGCCGGTGGTGCCCGCGAAGCGCTCGGGCAGGCGCGCCTCCAGCTCGCGTACGCGGCCCTTGGCCTTGACCGTGCGCAGGCCCGCGGCCCGGCCGGTGCCGCTGCCGTGGACGGCGATGCCGGCGGAGTCGTAACCCCGGTACTCCAGGCGCTGGAGGCCTTCCAGCAGCAGCGGGGCGGCGTCGCGCCCGCCGATGTATCCCACGATTCCGCACATACGGGTCCTCAAGGCTATCGGTCGGTTCGTTCCGGGCGCCCGGTCCGCGGGCGCCCGGTCCTTCGGCGGCCGGCCGGCACCGCGGTCGGCGGGCGGCGGTCAGCCGTAGACGATGCGGCGCAGTTGCCGCAGGGAGAGTCCGGGCGGGGCCACCGCGCGGTGCGGCAGTTCGGCCGCGATCCGCTCGAAGATCTCCTGGTTCGCCAGCCCCCGGGACTGCAGCTCGCGGTGGCGGCGGCGCACGAACTCCTCGACCGTCTCGTCGAAGTACGCCAGGACGTCCAGGACCACCCGGGCCGCCTCGCCGCGCCGGAGCGGCGTGGAGCGGACGAGGTGGTCCACGAGGTCGTCATGGGCCGAGGGGCGTTCGAGCACTCGTAGATACTGAGGCCCGCACTCGCTCTTGTGCAAGAAATCTGCCCGATATCGGGCAGGGGCGGGGCCGAAGGGGGAAGTGGGGGCCGAGGCGGCCCGGTCACCGCCCCTCACCCTCCGCCGTCTCCCGCCGCTCTCCCGCTGTCAGAAGCGGCGCAGTACGGCCTGCTTGGCCGCGGTGAACTCCTCGTCGGTGAGCACCCCGTCCCGGCGCAGCTCGCCCAGCTCGCGCAGCCGCCGCAGCAGGACGTCGTGATCGGCCCCCTCGGAACCGGAGCCGTACTGGGAACCGGAGCCGTGCTCGGAGCCGGAGCCGGCCTCGGACCGCGGGCCGTCCGCGGGCGGCAGGGCGGGAGCGGAGGCGGAGACCGAGGGGTGCGGCAGCCGGGCGGTGACGGCGGCGGCCAGCAGCACCGAGCTGACGTCCTTGGCCTGCCGAACCCCCCACAGCACCAGGCAGTTGGGGTCGTGGTCGGGCTTGAGGACGGCGTGCGAGCCCTTGGGGTGGAAGCGCACGAAGCCGTTCTCCAGCCCGACCGCCGGGGACCACTCCACACCCGCCAGCTCGTGCAGCGCGAACGTCCGCGGTCCGGCGGAGGACTTGCTCCCCTCCGCCATCCAGTTCCAGTCGATCCGCACCCGGTCCCCGTCGAAGGAGGCCGTCCCGTCGGTGCCCTGCGCCGTCAGCGGCACCGGCGGGCCGGGCAGCAGATAGCGGTCGCACGGCTCGGCGACGGGCACCTGCTCCAGCAGCAGGGCGTTGCGCAGCTCGTCCGCGAAGTACTCGGCGACCCCGGCGCGGTCCGGCTCCACCTCGAGGCTGTACGGGTCGGCGGCGTCGGGCAGCCGTCCGCCCGAGGCCTGGAGGAGCGGGTCGGCGCCGTGCCGCAGCCGCAGACGCAGCCGGCCGGCCTTGCGGCCGGGCTCGTAGGCGATCCCCGACACCGCCTCCAGCGGCACCGCCACCTCGCCGAGCAGCCTCCGCAGCCTGTGCACGCTCTTGTGGTGCCCCGGCACGATGCGCACCGTGCCGCCGTCGAACGTCCAGTTCCCCGCCCGCTGGAGTATCTCGGTCATGCGGTGATTGTCTCAGCCGCCGGACCGGAACCCCGCCCGCCGGCCCCGGTGCGCACCGGCCCCGGCGTCCGTCACTCCCAGTAGAGGCCGCGCAGACGTGAGGTGGCGATGGTCACCGGGGCGTCGTCGTTCGGATCGGCGGGGTAGTAGGCGGCCTCGAAGCGCAGCTTCTCGCCGCGCGCGATGCTGCCGGAGTGGTGGAAGTCGGCGTAGGTGTTCCCCGAGGTGCCGACGCGCTCGATGATCCCGGACTCCCAGCGGGTGCCGTCCGGCCGCAGGTGGTAGAAGCGGCCCTGGATCGTGGACCCGGCCGGGAGGGCTGCGGTGAGGTGCGCCATCACCTGGTAGCGCGTCGCGCCGGTCAGGATGTCGGTGCCCTTGATGTCGAGGGTCTTCCACTGCCGGGGAGCGAGCCGGATGTCGCTGGTCTGGTACTCGCCGATCACCTTGGGCACGTCGTCCTCCTCGCCCCGGTCCCAGCCGGGGCTGTGGTTCAGGCGCTCGCGTACGCGGGCGCGCATCGTGTTCATGGAGAAACCGCGCGGGTCGACCTTGCCGGGCTGCCACTCCAGGTGCCCGATCACGGACTCCGCCTTCCAGCCGTGGTGGCGGCACAGCGCGGCCGCGGCGCGTTCGATGGCGTCCAGCTGGGCCGCGGGCCAGGGGTCGCGGCCGTCGCCGAGGTTCTCGCACTCGAAGCCGTAGAAGTGGCGGTTGCCGTCGGTGTTCGCCTCGTTGTCCGGGGGCAGGGGTCTTTCGGCGATGACGGCGCGCAGGACGTCGTCGTCGCCCATGCCGGCGTGGTTGGCACGGCCGTGGCCGACCATGTGGACCCGCCCGTCCTTGGTGATCACGCCGTGGCACAGCGGACCCGGCAGCGTCGAGTAGCCGGTGCGGCAGATCTCGACCGTCCGTGCCGACCCGGAGGTCACGGTGTGGTGGATCATCACGCCGTGCACCGGCCCCCACGGGCCCTTGTGGTTGCGGTTGTGGGTGCGCCAGCTACCGACCTCGACGACTCTGAGCCCCTCTTTCCTGAGCGCGGCGACGAATGCGCTCGCGCCGATGGGAGTAGCCATGTGTGTTCTCCCGGTTACTTCTGGTGAGGTGCCTGTTCTCTTTCCTTACCCACTCCCGCGGGTGCGTCCGAAGGAGTGGCCAAGATTTTTTGAAACCCTTCCGCTCCGCTCGCGGTCGTGGCTCCCCCCGTCCGCGGACGGGGGCTGTTCGCCTCGAAACGGAGAACAGTGTTAAGAATGGGCATGTGATCGGACTTTCTGACCGATCTCGGGATTCACTGCGCCGACTGCTCGGTGCCCGGCGTTCACCAGTGGAACGGCATGAGGGCGGGAGGACGGGGGGCGAGGATCCCGGGGACAGGACGAGACGACCGCCGGAGCGGCACCCCGGCTCGCTGCTGGGCGTGCGCAGTCTGGCGGGCCAGGTGTTCGTCCTCCAGGCCGTCCTCGTCCTCCTGCTCGTCCTCGCGGCCGTGGCGGCCCTGGTGGTGCAGGCGCGCAACGACAGCACGCGGGAGGCGCGCAACCGGTCGGTCGCGGTCGCCGAGGGGTTCGCCGGTGCGCCCGGACTGCCGGCGGTGCTCGCGGGCGACGATCCCGCCGCCCGGCTCCAGCCGCTCGCCGAGGGCGTCAGGGAGCGGTCCGGCGTGGACTTCCTCGTGGTGACGGACACCGACGGGACCCGCTACACCCACCCCAAGCCGGACCGGATCGGGAAGAAGTTCGTCGGCAACATCGAACCGGCGCTGCGGGGCGAGGTCGTCACCGAGGAGATCGTCGGCACCATCGGCCCTCTGGTTCAGGCGGTCGTCCCCGTCCGGGACGCGGGCGGCTCGGTCGTGGGCCTGGTCTCCGCGGGCATCACCGTCGAGAACGTCGAGGGCACCGCCGGAGGCCAGTTCCCGCTCCTCTTCGGCGCCTCCGCGGGGGCGCTGCTGCTGTCCATGGCGGGCACGGCGGTGGTCAGCCGGCGGCTGCTGCGCCAGACCCGCGGTCTGGGTCCCGGCGAGATGACCCGCATGTACGAGCACCACGACGCCGTCCTGCACGCCGTCCGCGAAGGCGTGCTGATCGTCGGCGCCGACGGCCGGCTGGTGCTCGCCAACGACGAGGCGCGCCGGCTGCTGGACCTGCCCCCGGACGCCGAGGGCCGCCCCGTCGCCGACCTCGGACTCCCGCCGCCCCTCGGCGGGCTGCTGGCATCCGCGCGGGTGGCCGTCGACGAGGTCCACATGGCGGGGGAGCGGATGCTGGCCGTCAACCAGCAGCCCGTCGACCGCTACGGATCCCCGTCGGGCAGCGTGGCGACGTTCCGGGACACCACCGAGATGCGGTTGCTCTCCGAGCGCGCCGAGGCGACGGGCCGCAGGCTGCGGCTGCTGTACGACGCGGGCACGGGGATCGGCACCACGCTGGACATGGTGCACACCGCCGAGGCGCTGGCGCGGGCCGCCGTACCCCGCCTGGCCGACTTCGTCACCGTCGACCTGGCCGAGCCGGTGCTGCGGGGCGAGGAGCCCGCCGGCGAGGCGGTGGACATGCGCAGGGTGGCCACCGCGGGGATCCGTGAGGTCCCCTCCTTCTACGCCAGGGGGGACCTCATCAGGTTCGTCCCCTCCACCCCGCAGGCGCGGGGCTACGGGTCGGGGCAGGCGGTCCTGGAGGCCGACCTGACCGCCGCCCCCGGCTGGCAGGCACAGGACCCCGAGCGCAGCCGGGGGATCATGGCGGAGGGCGTCCACTCCCTGATCGCGGCGCCCCTCCAGGCGCGCGGCATCGTTCTGGGACTGGTCAACTTCTGGCGCTCCGAGAAGCCCGAGCCGTTCGACGGGGACGATCTGTCCCTGGCCGAGGAACTGGTGGCCCGGGCCGCGGTCGCCGTCGACAACGCCCGCCGCTACACGCGCGAGCACACCATGGCCGCCGCACTCCAGCGCAGCCTGCTGCCGCGGGCCCTGCCCGAGCAGGACGCGCTGGACGTCGCCTACCGCTACCTGCCCGCCCACTCGGGGGTGGGCGGCGACTGGTTCGACGTGATCCCGCTGTCCGGCGCCCGGGTGGCGCTGGTGGTCGGCGACGTGGTCGGCCACGGACTGCACGCGGCCGCCACCATGGGGCGGCTGCGGACCGCCGTCCACAACTTCTCCGCCCTGGACCTGCCGCCCGACGAGATCATCGGGCATCTCGACGAACTGGTGAGCCGCAGCGACCAGGAGGGGGACGGCGGGAGCGGGACGCCGGACGGCACCCACGGAATGATGGGCGCCACCTGTCTGTACGCGATCTACGACCCGGCCTCCCGGCGCTGTGTCATGGCCCGGGCCGGGCATCCGCCTCCCGCGGTCGTCCGTCCCGACGGCGCGGTGGAGTTCCCCGACACGCCCGTCAGCGCCCCTCTCGGACTGGGCGCGCCGCCCTACGAGTCGGCCGAGATCGAACTGGCCGAAGGCAGCCGGCTGGTGCTGTACACCGACGGGCTGGTGGAGGACCGGGCGCGTGACATCGACGCCGGGCTGGATCTGCTGGCGCAGGCCCTGACCGGGGCCGGCCGCTCCCCGGAGGAGACCTGCGACGCGGTGACCGGGGCGATGCTGGCCGGGCGCCCGCGCGACGACGTCGCCCTGCTCGTCGCCCGTACCAGGGCCCTGGCCGCCGACCAGGCGGCGTCGTGGGAGGTGCCCTCCGAGCCCGCCGCGGTCTCCGCCGTGCGCGAGGAGGTCGCGCGGCGGCTGGCCGACTGGGGGCTGGAGGAGACGGTGTTCACCACCGAGCTGATCCTCAGCGAGCTGGTCACCAACGCCATCCGGCACGCCACCGGGCCGGTGCGGGTCAGGCTGCTCAGGGTGGAGCGCAGTCTGATCTGCGAGGTCTCCGACACCAGCAGCACATCGCCGCACCTGCGCCGCGCGGCGACGACGGACGAGGGCGGACGGGGGCTGTTCCTGGTGGCGCAGCTCTCCGAGAGGTGGGGCACCCGGTACACCGGGAGCGGGAAGGTCATCTGGGCCGAGCAGCAACTGCCCCCGGCCTGACCGGCCTGACCGGCCTGACCGGTCGGCCCGTTCGACTGGCCCGTCCGGCCGGGTGTGCGGGACCGGGAGTGGGGGCGCCGTCGGCGGCGCCCCCACCCCACTTGCCCGTCCCCCGGCCCGGACCGCCCGATCAGGAGGAGGCGACGCCCAGCTCGCGGGCGATCAGCATGCGCTGGACCTCGCTGGTGCCCTCGCCGATCTCCAGGATCTTCGAATCCCGCCACATGCGGGCCACCGGGTACTCGTTCATGAAGCCGTAGCCGCCGTGGATCTGGGTGGCCTCGCGGGCGTTGGTGACCGCGATCTCCGAGGAGTACAGCTTGGCGATGGCCGCCTCCTTCTTGAACGGCTCGCCCGCCAGCAGCCGGGAGGCGGCGTCGCGCCAGGCGATGCGGGCGGTGTGGGCGCGCATCTCCATGTCGGCCAGCTTGAACTGGATGGCCTGGTTGGCCCCGATGGGGCGGCCGAAGGCGCGGCGCTCCCCGGCGTACCGCACCGACTCGTCCACACAGCCCTGGGCCAGGCCCGTGGCCAGCGCGGAGATGGCGATGCGGCCCTCGTCCAGAATGCGCAGGAACTGGGCGTAGCCGCGGCCCTCCTCGCCCAGCAGGTTGGCGGCCGGGACCCGGACGTCGGAGAAGGACAGCTCGCGGGTGTCCGAGGCGTTCCAGCCGACCTTGGAGTAGGGCGCGGCGACGGTGAAGCCCGGGGTGCCGGAGGGGACGATGATCGAGGAGATCTCCGGGCGGCCGTCGGGCTTGCGACCGGTGACGGCGGTGACGGTGACCAGACCGGTGATGTCGGTGCCGGAGTTGGTGATGAAGCACTTGGTGCCGTTGATCACCCACTCGTCGCCGTCGCGTACGGCGGTGGTGCGGGTGCCGCCCGCGTCCGAACCGCACTCGGGCTCGGTCAGACCGAAGGCGCCGAGCATCTCGCCCGAGCACAGCCTCGGCAGCCACTGGCGCTTCTGCTCCTCGGTGCCGAAGCGGTACACGGGCATGGCGCCCAGCGAGACGGCGGCCTCCAGGGTGATGGCGACCGAGGAGTCCACCCGGGCCAGCTCCTCCAGGGCCAGGCACAGGGCGAGGTAGTCGCCGCCCATGCCCCCGTACTCCTCGGGGAAGGGCAGGCCGAACAGGCCCATGCGGCCCATCTCGCGCACGATCTCGTAGGGGAACTCGTGGTTCTCGTAGAACTCCCCGATCTTCGGCGCGATGACGTCGTGCGCGAACTCCTCGACGGTGCGGCGCAGTTCCTCGTGCTCGGGGGAGAGGCGGTGGTCAAGGGACATGGCTGTCACTGCTCCTTGTGGGAGTCGCGGGAGACCTGGGTGCCCTGGGAGCCGCGGGTGTCGTGGGCTTCCCGGGAGGAGAGGGCGCGGACCGTGCGGGACGGGCTGGGCCGCCCCAGCCGCTCGGCCATCCACACGCTGGTGGCGGTGAGACGGCCGAGGTCGACCCCGGTGTCGATGCCGAGGCCGTGCAGCATCCACACCAGGTCCTCGGTGGCGAGGTTGCCCGTGGCGCTCCTGGCGTACGGGCAGCCGCCGAGGCCGCCGGCGGAGGCGTCCACGGTGGTGACGCCGTGCCGGAGGGCGGCCAGGGTGTTGGACAGGGCCTGGCCGTAGGTGTCGTGGAAGTGGACCGCGAGGCGGCCGGTGGGCACGCCCGCGTCGTTCAGGGCGGCCAGCAGGGCGGTGACATGGCCGGGGGTGGCCACGCCGATGGTGTCGCCCAGGCTCAGCTCGTCGCAGCCGAGGTCGAGCAGGCGGCGGCAGACGCCGACCACCTGTGCGACGGGCACCGGGCCCTCCCAGGGATCGCCGAAGCACATCGACAGATAGCCGCGGACCCCGGCGCCCGCCTCCTTCGCGCGGGCGACCACCGGCTCGAACATCGCCAGGGCCTCGTCGACGGTGCGGTTGAGATTGGCCCTGGCGAAGGACTCGGTGGCGCTGCCGAAGACGGCGATCTCGCGGACGCCGAGGGCCAGCGCCCGCTCCAGACCGCGCTCGTTGGGCACGAGCGCCGGCAGCCGTACGGCGTCGGCGCCCGCCCGGTCGGCGAGGTCGGCCACGGCAGGGAACAGCTCCTCGGCGTCGGCCAGTTGGGGCACCCACCTGGGGTGGACGAAGCTGGTCGCCTCGATGGTGCGCAGCCCGGCGTCGGCGAGCCGGCGGATGAACTCCGCCTTCACCCCGACGGGCACGGTCGACGGTTCGTTCTGCAGGCCGTCGCGCGCACCCACCTCGTGGATGCGGACGCGCTCCGGAAGCCCTTCGGCCGCAACGGCCATGGGCAGACCCTCGATCATCGCGCGGCCTCCTTCTCCGGCCCCGGCTTCTCCGACGGCGCCGGTGAATCACCGTCCGGCGCGGAGTCCTTCGGCTCGACGACGGCGAGCACCTGGTCCATGGCGACCGTGCTGCCCGCCGTGACGTCCAGTTCGGTGACGATCCCGTCGTAGGGGGCGGCGATGACGTGCTCCATCTTCATCGCCTCCACCACCAGCAGGCTCTGGCCGACGGCGACCTCCTCGCCGACGGCCGCCTTGACGACGGTGACCGTGCCGGGCATCGGCGCGGTCAGCGCGTCGGCGCCGTGCGCTCCCGCGCCGCCCCGCAGGGCCGCCTCGACCGGGTCGTGGTCGGCCAGGTGCCATCCCTGCCCGTCGCGGCCGAGCCAGCGGCTGCCGCCGAAGCGGGTGTGGGCGAAGGAGTGGGTCATCCCGTCCCAGGTCAGCAGCGCGCGGCCGGAGTCCCCGCCGGAATCCCCACCGCCCTGCGACCGCAGCGCGGCACTCACCGGTTCGGCGTCCCCGACGCGGACCTCGGCACCGTCGGCCCGCCCGCGCACCCGCACGGCCACCGGCTCATGGCCCGGTGCCCGCAGGTGGTGGACCGTCCAGGCGGGCTCGCCGCCCAGCCGCCAGCCGGTCGGCGTGGAGAACGGATCCGTCCAGCCGGCGGAGCCCCCCGCGGGGGCGGGGGGCGAAGGCTCCAGAGCGGCGTGCCGCAGCAGAGCCGCCGCCGCGTAGACCTCGTCCGGCACGGCCGACGGCAGCAGCGAGGCGGCGTCGCGGTCCACCAGGCCGGTGTCCAGCTCCCCGGAGACCACCGCCGGGTGGGCCAGCAGGGCGCGCAGGAAGGCGGTGTTGGTGTCCACACCCAGCACGGTCGTCTCCGCCAGCGCGGAACGCAGCCGCCGCAGCGCGGAGGCCCGGTCCGGACCGTGGGCGATCACCTTGGCGAGCATCGGGTCGTAGACGGTGCCCACCTCGGTGCCCTGCGCGAGCCCGGAGTCCACGCGGACGCCCTCGCCCGAGGGCTCCGAGAGCAGATGGACGGTACCGGCCGACGGCAGGAAGTCCACCCTCTCGCCGGTGGCGCGCGCCGTCTCCGCGCAGATCCGGGCCTCCACCGCGTGCCCGTTCAGGCGGACGTCCTCCTGGCCGAAGGCCAGCGGCTCGCCGGCCGCCACCCGCAGCTGCCACTCCACCAGGTCCAGGCCGGTGATCAGCTCCGTCACCGGGTGCTCGACCTGGAGGCGGGTGTTCATCTCCATGAAGCAGTAGGCGGCCGGATCGCCGCCGGGAACGATGAACTCCACCGTGCCGGCGCCCCGGTAGCCGCAGGAGAGGGCGGCGCGTACGGCCGCCTCGCCCATCGCGGCACGGGTGGCCTCGTCCAGCAGTGGGCTGGGCGCCTCCTCGATGATCTTCTGGTGGCGGCGCTGGAGGCTGCACTCGCGCTCGCCCAGGTGCACCACGGTGCCGTGGCCGTCGGCCAGGACCTGGATCTCGATGTGCCGGGGCCGGTCGATCCACCGCTCCACCAGCAGCGTGTCGTCGCCGAAGGCGCCGCGGGCCTCGCGCCGCGCGGCGGCGATCTCCTCGGCCAGCAGCGCTTCGTCGCGCACCAGCCGCATGCCCTTGCCGCCGCCTCCGGCCGAGGGCTTGAGCAGGACCGGGGTCCCGATCTCCAGCGCCGCGGCGGTCAGTTCGGCGTCGGTCAGTCCGCTGCCGCTGCTGCCGGGCACCACCGGCACCCCGGCGGCCCGCACCGTCTCCTTGGCGCGGATCTTGTCGCCCATCAGCTCGATGGCGTCGGCGGGCGGGCCGACGAAGACCATCCCGGCCGCCTCCACCGCGCGGGCGAAGGCGGCGTTCTCGGCGAGGAAGCCGTAGCCGGGGTGCACCGCCTGGGCGCCCGTCCGCCGGGCGGCCCGGAGCAGCCTCTCGATCGACAGATAACTCTCGGAGGCCACCGCCGGGCCGATCCGCACCGCGGTGTCCGCCTCCCGCACATGGCGTGCGTCGGCGTCCGCGTCGCTGAAGACGGCGACCGAGCGCACGCCCAGCCGCCGCAGCGTGCGGATGACGCGGACGGCGATCTCGCCGCGGTTGGCGACCAGCACCGTGTCGAACATGGAACGCATCCCCCTCACATCCGGAAAACGCCGTAGCCGGGCGCCGCGGGGTCCTTCTCGGGCAGCGGCGCGTTCGCGCACGCGGTGAGCGCGAGGCCGAGCACCGTACGCGTCTCCAGCGGGTCGATCACGCCGTCGTCCCACAGCCGCGCGGTGGCGTAGTAGGCGTTGCCCTGGGTCTCGTACTGCTCGCGGATGGGCGCCTTGAAGGCGTCCTCCTCCTCGGCACTCCACTCCTCGCCACGCGCCTCCAGCTGGTCGCGCTTGACGGTGGCCAGCACCGACGCGGCCTGCTCGCCGCCCATCACCGAGATCTTGGCGTTGGGCCACATCCACATGAAGCGCGGCGAGTACGCCCGGCCGCACATCGAGTAGTTGCCCGCTCCGTAGGAGCCGCCGACGACGACCGTCAGCTTGGGCACCCGGGTGCAGGCCACGGCCGTCACCATCTTGGCGCCGTGCTTGGCGATGCCGCCCGCCTCGTACTGGCGGCCCACCATGAAGCCGGAGATGTTCTGCAGGAACACCAGCGGTATGCCGCGCTGGTCGCACAGCTCGATGAAGTGCGCGCCCTTCTGGGCGGACTCGGCGAACAGGATGCCGTTGTTGGCGACGATCCCGACCGGGTGGCCGTGGATGCGGGCGAAGCCCGTCACCAGCGTCGTGCCGTACTCGGCCTTGAACTCCGCGAACCGGGAGCCGTCGACGACACGGGCGATGACCTCGCGCACGTCGTAGGGGGTGCGCGGGTCCACGGGGACCGCGCCGTAGAGCCCGGCCGGGTCGACCTTCGGCTCCTCCACCGGCTCCACCGGCCACGGCAGCGGGCCGCGGCGGGGGAGGGTGACCACGATGTCCCGCACGATGCGCAGGGCGTGGGCGTCGTCCTCGGCGAGGTGGTCGGTCACCCCGGAGGTGCGCGAGTGGACCTCGCCGCCGCCCAGCTCCTCGGCCGTGACGACCTCGCCGGTGGCCGCCTTCACTAGCGGCGGCCCGCCCAGGAAGATCGTGCCCTGGCCGCGCACGATCACGGCCTCGTCGCTCATCGCCGGCACGTAGGCGCCGCCCGCCGTGCACGAGCCGAGGACGGCGGCGATCTGCGGGATGCCCGCGCCGGACATCCGGGCCTGGTTGTAGAAGATCCGCCCGAAGTGCTCGCGGTCGGGGAAGACCTCGTCCTGCATGGGCAGGAAGGCGCCGCCGGAGTCCACCAGGTACACGCACGGCAGCCGGTTCTCCAGGGCCACCTCCTGCGCGCGCAGGTGCTTCTTGACCGTCATCGGGTAGTACGTGCCGCCCTTGACCGTGGCGTCGTTGGCGACGACCACCACCTCGCGGCCCGACACCCGCCCGATGCCGGCGATCACGCCCGCGGCCGGGGCCTGGCCGTCGTACATCCCGTCCGCCGCGAGCGGAGCCAGCTCCAGGAAGGGGGACCCCGGATCCAGCAGGGTGTCCACCCGGTCCCGCGGCAGCAGCTTGCCGCGCGCGGTGTGCCGCGCCCGTGCCCGCTCGCCGCCGCCCAGCCGTGCCGCGGCGAGCTTCTCGCGCAGTCGCGCGGCCAGCTCGCGGTGCGCGGCCTCGTTCGCCCTCGCCGCCTCTGACGCCGGATCGACGGCGCTGACCAGCGGAGGTGCCTGCTGCATGCCCTTCGAGCCCCCTTGCTCGGTTAGTGAGCGTTAACCTCGTCCATCAGGTTAACGCCCGCTAACCCGGCTGTCTACAATTCCCTCATGACCACCAGGACCGACGCCCCCACCCGCCGAGAGCAGATCCTCGGCGAGGCCGCCCGCCTGTTCGCCGAGCGCGGCTTCCACGGCGTCGGCGTGGACGAGATAGGCGCGGCGGTCGGCATCAGCGGCCCCGGTCTCTACCGCCACTTCGCGGGCAAGGACGCGATGCTCGCGGAGCTGCTGGTGGGCATCAGCGAGCGGCTGTACTCGGGCGGGCGCAGGTGCCTGGCGGAGTCCGGCGAGGCGGGCCTCGCGCCGGGGGCGACGCTGGACGCGCTCATCGGCCGCCACATCGACTTCGCACTCGACGACCGCGCCCTGATCACTCTCCACGACCGGGAGCTGGACCGGCTGCGCGACAGCGACCGCAAGCTGGTGCGCCAGCTCCAGCGCCAGTACGTGGAGCTGTGGGTGGGCGTCGTGCGCCAGGTGCATCCGGAGCTGCCGGAGAAGGAGGCCCGCGCCTCCGTCCACGCCGTCTTCGGCCTGCTCAACTCCACGCCCCATCTGAGCCGCCCCTCCTCGCTGCCGGACCGCGACGCGGCGGCCGCACTCCTGCACCGGCTGGCCCGCGGCGCCTTCGCCGCGGCCGCGGCGGACGGCGGTGCGACCGGCGGCGCGGGCGGCGTGTACCGCGTGGAGGGCGGCGCGGAGGGCGGCGTGAACGACGGCGGGGCGGGCGCCGAGGGCTGAGGCCCGTCCCGGGTCTCGCCGCGAGCCCCGCCCGGGCCCCGCGCAGGCGCCCGCCGTGCGCGCATGGCCGCGCATGACCGCGTATGACACCGCCCACAGCGGCGGACAACCACCGGAACACCCCTGGACAGCCGATTCGGCCCTTCGGTAGCTTGCGTCTGAGCAAGCGCTTAGTTTTCCGGCCCCAGGAGGCGATGACGTGCGTCGCACGGTGTTCAACGAGGACCACGAGGCGTTCCGCGAGACCATCCGCGACTTCATCGCCGCCGAGGTCGTGCCCCACTACGGCCAGTGGGAGAAGCAGGGCTACGTCCCCCGCGAGCTCTACCTGAAACTCGGCGAGCTGGGCGTCTTCGGCATCGAGGTGCCCGAGGAGTACGGCGGTGCCGGCGAGACCAGCTTCAAGTACAGCGCGGTCATCTACGAGGAGACCGCCCGTGCCGGCGTCAGCTTCGGCGGCTCCGGCGTCCACACGGCGCTGTGCCTGCCCTATCTGCTGAAGTACGCGAACGAGGAGCAGAAGCGCCGCTGGCTGCCGCCCTTCGTCACCGGCGAGATGATGACCGCCATCGCCATGACCGAGCCCGGCGCCGGCTCGGACCTGGCCGGCATGAAGACCACCGCGAAGCTGTCCGAGGACGGCACGCACTACATACTCAACGGCGCCAAGACATTCATCACCGGCGGCGTCCAGGCCGACCGCGTCCTGGTCTGCTGCCGCACCGCCCCGCCGACCCCCGAGGACCGCCGCGGGGGCATCTCCATCCTGGTGGTGGACACGAAGAGCGAGGGCTACGCCGTCGGCCGCAACCTCGACAAGCTGGGCCTGAAGTCCTCCGACACCGCCGAGCTGTCCTTCACCGACGTCCGTGTCCCCGTCGAGGACCTGCTCGGCGAGGAGGGCAAGGCGTTCTCCTACCTCACCCACAACCTCCCGCAGGAGCGCCTGGGCATCGCGATCGGCGCATACGCGCAGTCCGCCGCCGCCGTCCGCTTCGCCCACGAGTACGTCAGGGACCGCACGGTCTTCGGCAAGCCCGTGGCCTCCTTCCAGAACACCAAGTTCGTGCTGGCCGACTGCCAGGCGGACGTGGACGCCATGCAGGCGGTCGTGGACCGCGCGCTGGACGCCCTGGACGCCGGGGAGCTGACCCCCGCCGACGCCGCCTCCGTCAAGCTGTTCACCACCGAGACCGCCGCCAAGGTCATCGACAAGTGCCTCCAGCTGCACGGCGGTTACGGCTACATGCGGGAGTACCCGATCTCGCGCCTGTACGCCGACACCCGCGTCACCCGCATCTACGGGGGCACCAGCGAGGTCATGCGGTCCATCATCGCCAAGTCGATGGGCCTGTGAGCGGCCGGGAACGGGGCGGCCGGGCACGGAACCGAGCGGAGGACACCTACCTTCCATGACGAACGACGGCACGGGCGCGGGCGCCGGCGAGGCGCCCCCGTCCGCCCTGCTGGACCTGGTCGGCCTGCTCGACCTGGAGCGGATCGACCGCGACATCTTCCGCGGCCAGAGCCGTTCGGCGGTCGTCCCCCGGGTCTTCGGCGGGCAGGTGGCCGCGCAGGCGCTCGTCGCGGCCTTCCGCACCGTCCCCGACGACCGGCTCGCGCACTCGCTGCACGCCTACTTCCTGCGCCCCGGCGACCCGGACGCGCCGATCGTCTACACGGTCGACCGCATCCGCGACGGGCGGTCCTTCACCACCCGCCGGGTCGTCGCCGTCCAGCACGGGCAGCCGATCTTCCATCTGTCGGCGTCCTTCCAGACCGGCGAGGACGGGCTGGAGCACCAGGAGCCGATGCCGGCCGCCCCGGACCCGGAGACGCTGCCGGACTCCACCGAGCTGCTGCCGCGCCACGCCCATCTGTTCAGCGACCCCGGCGTCGCCGACCGCCTCGCCGAGGCGCGCGCGGCGGTCGACCTGCGGTACGTCACCGAACCGCCGTACGCGACGGCCGGGCAGCCGCGCGAGCCGCGCTCCCAGGTCTGGTTCCGCACGGCCGGCAAGCTCGACGGCGACCTCGACCGGCCGATGCTCCACCTCTGCCTGGCCGCCTACATCTCCGACATGAGCCTGCTGGAGCCCGTCCTCCTCGCCCACGGCCGCGGCGGCTGGACGGTCGGGGACGTGGTGGGCGCGAGCCTGGACCACGCGATGTGGTTCCACCGTCCCTTCCGGGTGGACGAGTGGCTGCTGTACGACCAGTCCAGCCCCACCTCCCAGTCCGGCCGCGGCCTGGGCCACGGCCGGATCTTCACCGCCGACGGACGGCTGGCGATCACGGTGATGCAGGAGGGCGTGGTGCGGGTGCCGCGCGGCTGAGGCCCGTACGGCGGGGCGCCCGTGCGGCGGGCCGCTCAGGGGTTCCCGCCCGGCCCCGCATCCTCGCCGGGGCCCGGCGAGGACGTCCCACAGGCCGTTCAGCCCCGTCCCAGTTCGTCGAACAGCACCAGCCACTGACGCGGGGCGACCAGCCCCACGGGGGTGTCCGTGCCGACCCCCGCCGCCGCGCAGGCGGCCCGGACCCGGCGTGTGCGGTGCCGCCGCGCCAGCGTGGCCGCCAGCGAGCCGCCCACCCCGGTGAAACCGTGCTCCACGAAGGCCCGGTAGCCGGGGAGCCGGTCCGGGGGCAGCAGGGGCGTGGAACGGCGCTCGATCCGGAGCGCGGCCGAGTCGGTGCGCGGCACGGGCACGAAGCTCCCGCGCCCGACCCGGCAGCCCAGCAGCCAGTCGTGGCAAGGCCAGCTGAGCACCGTCAGCAGCGGCCAGCGGCCGTAGTCCCCGGTGTGCTTGCGCGCGTACTCCCGCTGGGTGAGCAGCGTCGCGGAGGTCAGCGCGGGGGCTGCCAGGCACCACCGCACGATGTCGGTCGTGCGCGAGTAGGGGATGTTGCCCACCACGGCGAACGGCTCGCGCGGAGGGGAGGCCCGCAGGAAGTCGCCCCGTACGGGGCGGACCTCGGGGCGTCCCGCGAAACGGCGTTCCAGCCGGGCGGCCAGGCGCGGGTCGATCTCGTACGCCACCACCTCGCGGCAGGTACGGGCCAGCGCGGCGGTGAGCGGTCCCTCCCCGGCGCCGGGCTCGACCACCAGGTCGCCGGGGCCGACCCGGGAGAAGCGCACCAGGCGGCGTACGGCGTCGGTGTCGTGCAGGAAGTTCTGGGAGAGCGTGATGCGGCGGCGTGCCACGGGCGAAGTCCTCTGTTCGAGGACAGGCCGGGCCGGGCGCGGCGGAGCGCGTGCGTGGACGGTTCCACAAAGGTGCGGGCGCGCGGGGCTTCGGGCCTGTCCGGGTCCACGGGAGACACCGGGGCCCGGGCACGCATGCGGAAGGACCGCGCGGGGACGCGGGGAGCGCGGGGGAGCGGGCGCGTACGCGTGACGGCGTACGCGAAGGGCGCGTCCGTACGGAGGGGCGCCCGGGGGCGCCTGCGGACGGCTGCTCGGGGTCAGACGCTCGACGGGTCCCGGCGTGCCGGGGCCGAACGCCGACCGCGCGGGCGGCTGGTCGTCTGCGGACACCAGCCGGAGCGCCGCGCGACGGCGCCCGCACCGCTGATGATCGCCATGAAGGCTGCGGAACCCATGGCCGCGACGCTAGGGGCCGCACCCGCCGGCGGGCAACCGGATTTACGGGCCGCCGGCAGCCCGCGGGCGTCCGCCGCCGGACGGCCGGGCGCCCCGCCCGCCCCCGCTACGCGGGCGTCAGCCCCGCCGCGTCCAGCAGGTACGCCGTCATCGGCTCGTAGTAGCGCGGATTGATCACGTGGTCGTCCAGGGGGACGGCGACCGCGAGGGTGCCCTCCGCCTCGCCGATGAAGAGCGCCGGGTCGTTGCAGTCGGCGAAGCCGACCGTGGGGATGCCGCGCTGCGCCGCGCAGCCCGCCCAGCCGTGGTCGGCGAAGACCAGGTCCGGCAGGGGCTCGCCCTCGCGCTGGAGGGCGTCGAGGATCGCGGTCATCGGCTCGGGGGAGTGGGTGTGCCACAGCGTCGCCCCGCGCTCGTGCATCGCGATGTCCGCGAGCTGCACCACCACGCCCTGGTCCGCGATCAGCCCCAGCGGCACCCGTACGATCTCGCACCCGGCCAGCCGCAGCGCGTTCGCCACCTTGCTGTGCAGATCGATCAGCGCGCCCGGGTGGCCGGTGGCGAACAGCACCCGGTGGCCGGCCTCCGCGGCCTTGCGCAGCTCGACCGCGGCCCGGTCCAGGGCGGCCACCGTCAGCTCCGGGTCGATGGTGTCCTGGCCCTGGCGGTGCCCGGGGTCGTCGACGACCCCGCAGCGCTCGGCCATCACCGCCAGCACGTCCTGCTCGTCGGCCCAGCGGTCGCCCAGCTCCAGACCCAGCCAGTAGTGCCGGTCGCCGTTGGCGAGCCTGCGGTAGTGGTCCAGGTTGTTCTCGCGCGGGGTGGCGACGTCCCCGGCGATACGGGTGCGGACGAGGTGGTCGATCAGCTCGGAGCGGGAGGGGGCGGCGGTTATCGGCATGGGGGCATTGTCTCCCGAGGGGGCCCGCCGGGCGATCCGCTTCCGCCCGCGGCGCCCCGCAGTGCACCCGCCGCCTCCTGTACGGGCCGTCCAAAAGGGGACGGGCGGCTGTCGGATCCGTACATGTCCGCCGAGGCGGGCCCCTGCCTACCCTCGGCCGCATGAGCAGCGACCAGCAGCAGCCCCGCGGACCCGTCGACTCCTCCCGCGTCCCGCGCTTCGCGGGCCCGGCGACCTTCGCCCGCCTGCCCCGCCTGGACGAGGTGGGCCGCGCCGACGTCGCCGTCGTCGGGGTGCCCTTCGACTCGGGCGTCTCCTACCGGCCCGGCGCCCGCTTCGGCTCCAACGCCGTCCGCGAGGCGTCCCGTCTGCTGCGCCCGTACAACCCGGCCCAGGACGCCTCGCCCTTCGCACTCGCCCAGGTCGCCGACGCGGGCGACATCGCCGCCAACCCCTTCGACATCCACGAGGCGGTCGAGACGGTGGAGCGGGCGGCCGGTGAGCTGCTGGACACCGGCGCCCGGCTGATGACGCTGGGCGGCGACCACACCATCGCCCTGCCGCTGCTGCGCGCGGTGGCCCGCAGGCACGGCCCCGTCGCCCTGCTCCACTTCGACGCCCACCTGGACACCTGGGACACCTACTTCGGCGCCGAGTACACCCACGGCACGCCCTTCCGGCGCGCGGTGGAGGAGGGCATCCTCGACACCTCCGCGCTCTCCCACGTCGGCACCCGCGGCCCGCTGTACGGCAAGAAGGACCTCACCGACGACGCCAAGATGGGCTTCGGCATCGTCACCTCCGCCGATGTGATGCGGCGCGGCGTGGACGAGGTCGCCGACCAGCTCCGCCAGCGCATCGGCGACCGCCCGCTGTACGTCTCCATCGACATCGACTGCCTCGACCCGGCCCACGCGCCCGGCACCGGCACCCCGGAGGCGGGCGGCATGACCTCCCGCGAACTGCTGGAGATCCTGCGCGGGCTGGCCTCCTGCAACCTGGTCTCGGCCGACGTGGTCGAGGTCGCCCCGGCGTACGACCACGCCGAGATCACCTCGGTGGCCGCCTCCCACACCGCCTACGAGCTGACGACGATCATGTCCCGGCAGATCGCGGCGGGCAGGGAGTCCGCGCAGAGGTAGGCCCGCGGCCGTCCGTCCCCGTGGTCTCACCGTCCGTCCGCACGGTGGCCACGGGGCCGCGGAGGCAGGCATCGCGGGCTCGGCGTGCGGCGGCCGAGGTCCGCACAGGGCGTACGCGCGCCGGGCGGGTCAGCGGGGCTTGAGGCCGTGCAGCAGGTGGTGGATCAGGTCATTGGTCATGCCGAGGGCCTCGGCCGGTTCGAGCATGCCGCCCGCCGTGAAGCCGGCGATGCCGTGGAGGGCGGCGCCGGTGAAGAGCGTGAGGCGTTCCGGGTCGGCCTCGACGATCTCGCCGCGCCGCTGCGCGTCCGCGATCACCCGTTCGAAGAAGCCCACCGTCCGGTCGACCCCGGCGGCCATCTGCCCGGCGGCCTCGGGCTCGTGCTTGCGGGCGTACATGAGGGCCAGGAGTTCGGCGTTCTCGGCGGCGAAGGCGAGGTAGGCGCGGGCGAGGACGGTCAGGCGGGGCTGGAGCGGGAGCGCGGGGTCGTCGGCGCCTTCCAGGATCCGGCCCAGCCGGTCGTAGCCGGCCAGGGCCAGGGCGTCGAGCAGGGCCTGTTTGTCCTTGAAGTGGCGGCCGGGCGCGGCGTGGCTGACGCCTGTCTCGCGGGCCAGTTCGCGCAGGGACAGGGAGGCGACCCCCTTCTCCCGCAGGGTGCGCTCGGCGCTCTCCAGCAGGGCGGCGCGCAGGTCGCCGTGGTGGTAGGGGCGGCTTCGGGGCATGTGGGCCATCGTATCCCGATGTTGACGACGACATCTTTGTAGTCATTGCCATCATTGTTGTCATCGTCTACTTTGAGGTCATGGCAAACGACGGGAACAAGCGATGGAACGCCGCCCTCCTCCCCGGCCTCGCCGGCCGCACGGCCGTCGTCACGGGCGCCAACAGCGGCATCGGGCTCACCGCGGCGGACGCCCTGGCCCGCGCGGGCGCGCACGTGGTGTTCGCGGTGCGGGACGTGGAGCGGGGCCGCGCGGCGGCGGCGACGGTGGACGGCAGCACGGAGGTGCGCCGCCTGGACCTGGCGGACCTTTCCTCCGTGCGCGACTTCGCGGCGGGCTGGCAGGGGCGCCCCCTGGACCTGCTGATCAACAACGCCGGGGTGATGATGATCCCGCGGCAGAGCACGCGGGACGGCTTCGAGATGCAGTTCGGCACGAACCACCTCGGCCACTTCGCACTGACGAACCTGCTCCTGCCGTACGTCACCGGCCGCGTCGTCACGGTGTCCTCCTCCGCGCACCGCTGGGGCGGCGCGCGGATCCGCTTCGACGACCCGAACCTGGAAGCGGGTTACTCCCCGCGGGGCGCCTACGCCCAGTCCAAGCTGGCGAACCTGCTGTTCACCCTGGAACTCCAGCGCCGCCTGACGGAGTCGGGCTCCCCGGTCCGCGCCCTGGCCGCCCATCCCGGATACGCGGCCACCAACCTCCAGAGCCACGCGGCCAGCCCCCTCGCCCGCGCCTTCATGCGGCTCGGCAACAGGTTCCTCGCCCAGGACGACCGGGCGGGCGCCCTGCCGACCCTGTACGCGGCGACGGCCGACCTCCCCGGCGCGAGCTACGTCGGCCCGGACGGGGTGGCGGAGACGCGGGGCGGGCCGACGCTGGTGGGGCGCAGCGCGGCGGCGAGTGATCCGGTGGCGGCGCGGCGTCTGTGGGCGATGTCGGAGGAGATGACGGGGGTCGGCTTTCCGGTGGTGCCCGCGGAGCGCTGAGAGGGTGCTCCGCCGGGGCGCAGGGCCGGGTCTGCGCGCGGCCGGAGGCGGGTGGGGCCGTCCCGGCCGGGCGGAGGCGGCCGCGACGGCTGTTGCGGCTGCAACCGCTTCCGGAGTTGTGGTCGCGGCGCGTCGCCGCACGGGTTCCACCGACCGGGACCCCCTGGTTTTCGGTCACGTTTGGAGCAGTGCGTATCCGGACGTAAGCACAGGGTTTCGAAGGCGGCGAAAACGATCGATCACATCGTCGCTGGTGACCGGCGTGCGCACCCCGTACCCCCGGGGGTTACAGCAGGCTACTGGTTTAACACGCAACGTTACTCGAAATGATCGTCGAAGGTGCATCCGGCGACGCTTCCCGACAGACTCACGTTCGCTATCCGTTACACCCCGACGGAAGGACGCGTCATGCGGAACGCGGTGAAGTGCGCCCTGGTGAGCGGCCTGCTGGCCGCGGGCACGCTCGCCCCGCTGTGCGGTGCGGCGCTCGCCGCGCCGGCGCCCCACGCGCCCTCGGCGCTGGTGCTCGCCACCGCGCCGGAGCGCACGGGGGAGGCGGACGGCGCGGGCGGGCCGGTCTGCGCCTTCGAGGGCTCCGGAAGCCCGGGGGAGTCAGGGAGCCGTTCCACACCGGAGATCCTCTGCGTGTGGCCGGACGGCGCGGAGGGAGGCGGCGCGGAGGTGTTCGCCATCTGACGAAACCTTCCGGCGGAAACCGGGGTCCGCACCGCCTGGGACCCCACTGAGACGGCCGGTCGCCGTGCACGCCCCGGACAGGCGGCGCGAGCGGTCCGGCGGGCCCCGCGGTCCCTCCTCACCGCGGGGCGGGCCGATCGAGCGGACGGGCGGAGAGCCGGTCCTGTGGGGGGTGCTGGCACGCACCGCCCGTCGACGCCGCGGCCCCACCAAGGGCGCGGTCCGGAGAGAATGCCTGGCTCTCCGGGCCGCGCCCCCTGTCGTTCACCACCCGCCGCCGACGCGGCCCTCACCACCGGGGAGCCGGTCGGCTTTCGCACACACGGTTGCACGGTCGGCACGCGGCGGCCGCCGGTGCCGCGCCACCGGTCCCTCCGCGGCGAGCCGCCGCCCGCCCTCCTCCGGGCGGAGCGCCGCGAGCAGCAGGGCGGTCGTCTCGGCGTGGGACTCGCGCAGGGCCCAGTCGAGCGGGGAGAGGCCGGTGCCCCCGTCCTCACGGAGCAGGGGATCGGCACCATGGCTGAGGAGCGTCCGCACCGTCCCGGTGTGTCCCCAGCAGGCGGCCGCGCACAGCGGGGTGCCCTCCTGGCCGCGCCCGCTCTCGGTGTCCGGGTGGGCTCCGGCCGCCAGGAGCGCCTCGGCCACGTCGCCGTTGCCCTGGACGGCCGCCGCGTAGAGCGGGGTGGTGCCCTCGGCGTCGGCGGTCTCGGCGGGAGCCCCGGCCCGCAGCAGCGCGGTCACCTGTGGAAGGTCTCCACTGCTCGCCGCCCACACCAGTCGCGCCGACAGCCTCTTGCGACGTCGCCTGTTCACGGCCGTCACCCTACGGTCCGGTGCCGGTCCGGTGCCGGTCCGGTGCCGGATCACCACCGGAGAACGGGAAGCCCGGTCCGCCTGCCCTCCAGCGGGATGAAATACGGTCGCCCGCGCGTTGGTCCACTGGTGCAGTGGACACACAGGGCGACGCACGGTCGCACACGGCGACGCACGGCCAGCGGGAGGTAACCGGAAGTGGCGGGTACGCAGGCGGGGGAGACCGGGAAAGCCGGGGGCAAGGGGGAGGCCGGCGACGCGCGGCGGCCGGGCTGGGCTCGGCGGCTGACCGCGTACTGCTGGCGGTACCGCCGCAACGTGCTGCTGTCGCTGGGCGCCTCGCTCGCCGGCATGGCCGTGATGGCGCTCGTCCCCCTGGTCACCAAGGTGGTCATCGACGACATCGTCATAGGCGGCGGTGACGGGCTCGGCCTGTGGATCGGCCTGCTGGCCGCCGCCGCGGTCGCGGTGTACGGGCTGACGTACGTGCGCCGCTACTACGGCGGCAGGCTCGCGCTCGACGTCCAGCACGACCTGCGCACCGAGATGTACGACTCCATCACCCGCCTCGACGGGCGGCGGCAGGACGAGCTGTCCACCGGCCAGGTCGTCGGGCGGGGCACCAGCGACCTCCAGCTCATCCAGGGCCTGCTGTTCATGACGCCGATGATGATCGGCAACATCCTGCTCTTCGTCATCTCGCTGGTCGTGATGGTCTCCCTCTCCCCGCTGCTGACGCTGGTGGCGCTGGCCGTCGCGCCCGCCCTGACGTTCATCGCCCGGCGCAGCCGCGACCGGCTCTTCCCCGCCAGCTGGTACGCCCAGGCCCAGGCCGGCGCCGTGGCCGGTGTGGTGGACGGGGCGGTCGGCGGCGTGCGCGTGGTCAAGGGCTTCGGGCAGGAGGAGCAGGAGACCGGCAAGCTGCGCGCGGCCGGCCGCGAGCTGTTCGCCGCCCGGCTGCGCACGGTGAAGCTGAACGCGCGCTACACCCCCGCCCTGCAGGCGGTCCCGGCCCTCGGCCAGGTCGCGATGCTCGCCTTCGGCGGCTGGATGGCCACCCGCGGCCAGATCACCCTGGGCACCTTCGTCGCCTTCTCCACCTACCTCGCCCAGCTCGTCGGGCCGGTGCGGATGCTGACCATGATGCTGACGGTCGGCCAGCAGGCGCGGGCGGGCGTCGAGCGCGTCCTGGAGCTGATCGACACCGAGCCGGCCATCCGCGAGAGCGAGGACGCCCGCGAGCTGCCCGCCGACGCCCCCGCCACCGTCGAGTTCGACCGCGTCGGCTTCGCCTACGACACCGGCCCCGACGCGCGGCCGGTGCTGGAGGACTTCTCGCTGAGCATCTCGCCCGGCGAGACCGTCGCCGTCGTCGGCACCTCCGGAAGCGGCAAGTCCACCGTCTCGCTGCTGCTGCCGCGCTTCTACGACGTGACCTCGGGCGCGGTGCGGGTCGGCGGGCACGACGTGCGCGAGCTGACCTCCGCCTCGCTGCGCGCGGCCATCGGCCTGGTGCCCGAGCACAGCTTCCTGTTCTCCGACACCGTCCGCGCCAACATCGCCTACGGCCACCCCGACGCCACCGACGAGCAGGTACGGGCCGCCGCGCGCGCCGCCCAGGCCGACGGCTTCATCTCCGACCTGCCGGACGGCTACGACACCGCCGTCGGCGAGCAGGGCCTGACCCTCTCCGGCGGCCAGCGCCAGCGCATCGCCCTGGCCCGGGCCATCCTCGCCGACCCCAGACTGCTGGTGCTGGACGACGCGACCTCCGCCGTGGACGCCCGGGTGGAGCACGAGATCCACGAGGCGCTGCGCGGTGTGATGGCCGGCCGCACCACCCTGCTGATCGCCCACCGCCGCTCCACCCTCTCCCTGGCCGACCGCATCGCCGTGCTCGACGGCGGGCGGCTGGTGGACGTCGGCACCGACGCCGAGCTCCAGGAGCGCTGCGAGCTGTACCGCAGGCTGCTCAGCGACCCCGACGAGCTGGGCGGCGTCGAACGCGACCCGGCCGGGCAGGTCGCCGCGTCCCGCGGGGCGTCCGGGGAGGTGTCCGGGGACGCGGCGGAGGACGGTGAGTCCGACGGCCGGGCCGACGGCGTCACCCCCGAGCTGTGGATCAGGGAGGGTGACCCGGAGGACACCGCCGCCACCACCCCCGGCGCGCCCGCCCCCGCCACCGGCGGGCCGGGCTTCGCGGGAGCCCTGGCCGGGGTCCCGGCCACCCCCGAGATGCTCGACAAGGTCGCCGCCCTGCCCCCGGCCACCGACACCCCCGGCATCGACGAGGAGCGCGCCACCGCCGCCGAGTCCGCCTACGGGCTGCGCCATCTGCTGCGGGGCTTCCGCGGGCCGCTGCTGCTGAGCCTGCTGCTGGTCGTGATCGACGCGGTCGCCGGTCTGCTGCTGCCGGTCCTGGTGCGGCACGGCATCGACGAGGGCGTCCAGCAGGCGGCGCTCGGCGCGGTCTGGGCCGCCTCCGCGCTGGCGCTGGTCGTCGTCCTCGTCCAGTGGGCCGCGCAGACCGGGGAGACCCGCGCCATCGGCCGCACCGGCGAGCGGATCCTCTACACCCTCCGGGTCAAGATCTTCGCCCAGCTCCAGCGCCTCGGGCTCGACTACTACGAGCGCGAGCTGACCGGGAAGATCATGACCCGGATGACCACCGACGTGGACGCCCTGACGACCTTCCTGCAGACCGGGCTGGTCCAGGCGATCGTCGCGGTGCTGACCTTCTTCGGCATCATGGTCGCCCTCGTCGTCATCGACGCGGGGCTCGCGCTGGTGGTCCTGGCGACCCTGCCGCCGCTGGTGATCGGCACGGTCTTCTTCCGCCGCCAGAGCATCAAGGCCTACGAGCTGGCGCGCGAGCGCGTCAGCGGCGTCAACGCCGCCCTCCAGGAGGGCGTCGCCGGTCTGCGGATCGTGCAGGCGTTCCGCCGCGAGGAGCGTGACGCGCGACGCTTCGCCGAACTCAGCGACGGCTACCGCCGGGCGCGTGTGCGCGGCCAGTGGCTGATCTCGGTGTACTTCCCCTTCATCCAGTTCCTCGCCTCCCTGGCGACCGCCGCCGTGCTGATCGTCGGCGCGAACCGGGTGGGCGACGGCACGCTGACGGCGGGCGCGCTGGTGGCGTACCTGCTCTACATCGAGCTGTTCTTCGCCCCCGTGCAACAGCTCTCGCAGGTCTTCGACGGCTACCAGCAGGCGGTCGTCTCCCTGGGCCGCGTCCAGGAGCTGCTGCGCGAGCGGACCACGACGCCGCTGCCCGAGAAGCCGCGCGAGGTGGGCCGGCTGCGCGGCGAGATCGTCTTCGAGAACGTCGCCTTCCGGTACAACGCCGGGGACGGCGCGGGCGCGGACGCCGACGGCGGCGAGAACGCGCTGTCCGGCGTCGATCTGACGATCCCCGCCGGGCAGACGGTCGCCTTCGTCGGCGAGACGGGCGCCGGCAAGTCCACGCTGGTCAAGCTGGTCGCCCGGTTCTACGACCCGACCTCGGGCACCGTCCGGGTGGACGGGGTCGACCTGCGCGAGCTGGACCTGGCCGGCTACCGCCACCGGCTCGGGGTGGTGCCGCAGGAGTCGTACCTCTTCCCCGGCACGGTGCGCGACGCCATCGCCTACGGCCGTCCCGACGCCACCGACGCCGAGGTGGAGGCCGCCGCGCGGGCGGTCGGCGCGCACGACATGATCGCCACGCTCTCCGGCGGCTATCTGCACCCGGTCGCCGAGAAGGGGCGCAACCTCTCCGCCGGCCAGCGGCAGCTGATCGCCCTGGCCCGCGCGGAGCTGGTGCGCCCCGACATCCTGCTGCTGGACGAGGCCACCGCGGCCCTGGACCTGGCCACCGAGGCGCTGGTCAACCAGGCCACCGACCGCCTGGCGGGCCGCCGCACCACCCTGGTCGTCGCCCACCGCCTCACCACGGCCGCCCGCGCGGACCGGGTGGTGGTCCTGGACCACGGCCGGGTGGTGGAGGACGGCACCCACGCGGAACTGCTGGAGCGCGGCGGGCGGTACGCGGAGCTGTGGCGCACCTACGCGGGCGTGCCGGCGGGCGCGGGGGTGTGAGCGCGGAGGCATGAGTGCGCCCCTTCGCCGAGCGCGCCCCGGACGAAGGGGCGCGCTCAGCGGCGGTTGCGCGGGTGGTCGCGGGCCGTGCGCTCGTTGCCGCGCCGGTGGTTCCCCGTCCAGCGGGCCATCACCTGCTGCGGGTCGCCCGAGTCCACCTCCGCCAGGAAGCGCCGGGCGCGCTCACCGCGCAGGGTGGTGACCGGGCGGCCGTGGTGGGCGACGGTCACCGTGCCGTCGCCGTACGCGTCGTAGGAGAAACCTCCGGGTGCGGGCATACGGGCGACCGTACGGGTCAGGGGCGGCAGAGCGCAGCCAGGTATTCGTCCACCGTCTGCACCACACCGCCCTCCAGCGGCTCGTCGCCCTCCCGCCAGTGGACGGCGGCGATCTCCTCGCCGGGTGTGAACGGGGCCGGGCCGCCGGCCTCGGCGGTGAACAGGGCGCCGTACATCACCCGGCGCTCGGGGCCGAGAGCGGTGCGGGCGAAACCGGCGAACCGCAGCCCCTCCGGCGCCACCTCCTGGCCGCTCTCCTCGCGCAGTTCGCGTACGGCCGCCTGCCGGGGCGTCTCGCCGGGCTCGATCCGGCCGCCCGGCAGCTCCCAGCAGTCGCGCCCGCGCACCCGCACCATCAGCAGCCGCCCCTGGTGCCACAGTGCCACCAGGACGTAGCCCACGCGCGCGTCGTCGAAGGCCGCGTCCTCCGGCTCCCGGTGGAAGCCCAGCAGTTCCATCCCCAGCGGCCCGCGCGCCAGCGGGGCCTGCCCGTCCGTCCCGGCATCCGTCCCGGTGTCTTTCCCGGCGCTCGTCGTGCTGTCCGTCGCGGCGTCGGTCATGGCGGTGAGCGTACGCCCGCCGCCGGTGCCCGCGGTACGGGGCCGGGAGCGGCCCGCGGAGCGGTGCGCGGCGGGCGCGGTCCCCGGATTCGGGCGCCAACCCGGTCTGGCGGGCCCGGTGTTGCGCCGGATAGGTTCGCCGCGTTCACGGACAAGCCCATGGGAGGGCATACATGCGCAAGGCGCTCAGAGCCCTGCTGACCCTGCTGGTGCTCATCGGCACCGTCAGCGTCGGCAGCGCGTCGGCGGGGGCCGCCACCGCGGCCGGGACCGACATCGAGGACCGCATCCTCGCGATACCGGGGATGCGCCTGATCGAGGAGAAGCCGGTCGACGGCTACCGCTTCTTCGTGCTGGGCTACCGGCAGCCCGTCGACCACCGCAGGCCCTCGGAGGGCACCTTCGAGCAGCGTCTGACGGTGCTGCACAAGGGCGAGGACCGGCCCACCGTCTTCTACACCTCCGGCTACGGGCTGCGCACCACGCCCTCGCGCAGCGAGCCGACGAGGATGACCGACGGCAACCAGGTCTCCATGGAGTACCGCTTCTTCACCCCGTCGCGGCCCCAGCCCGCCGACTGGTCCAAGCTCGACATCTGGCAGGCGGCCAGCGACCAGCACCGCATCTTCCGCGCCCTGCACCGGATCTACGACGAGGAGTGGATCTCCACCGGCGGCAGCAAGGGCGGGATGACGGCCACGTACTACCGCCGCTTCTACCCGGACGACATGGACGGCACGGTCGCCTACGTCGCGCCCAACGACGTCAACAACAAGGAGGACTCGGCCTACGACGAGTTCTTCGCCACCGTCTCCACCGCCGAGTGCCGCGAGCGGCTGAACGCCGTGCAGCGCGAGGTCTTCGTGCGCCGCGACGAGATCGTGGCCCGCTACGAGGCGTGGGCGAAGGAGGAGGGCTACACCTTCACCACCGTCGGCAGCGCCGACAAGGCCTTCGAGAACGTGGGCCTGGACCTGGTGTGGGCCTGGTGGCAGTACGGGTCGGAGTCCGACTGCGGCCAGGTGCCCGCGGCGAGCGCGAGCACCGACGAGCTGTACGCCTTCGTCGACCAGGTGGCGGGCTTCTCCTTCTACACCGACCAGGGCCTGGAGTACTACACGCCGTACTACTACCAGGCCGGCACCCAGCTTGGCGCGCCGAACTTCGACACCCCGCACCTGGACGGGCTGCTGCGCTACCCCGGCATCTACGACCCGCGCTCCTACGTCCCGCGCGACATCCCGATGAGCTTCGACCGGAAGGCGATGCGCGACATCGACAAGTGGGTGCGTAAGGACGCCGAGCGGATGCTGTTCGTCTACGGCGAGAACGACCCGTGGGGAGCGGAGCCCTTCCGGCTGGGCCGCGGCAGTGAGGACTCCTACGTCCTGACCGCGCCCGGCGCCAACCACGGCGCGAACATCGCCGGGCTGGAGGAGGACGACCGGGCCCTCGCCACCGGCGCCCTGATGCGGTGGGCCGGTCTGGACGCCGACGCGTCGGCGAACCGGAAGGCGGCGCCGCTCGCGCCGTACGACGCGAAGCTGGACCGGGCCGACAAGGCCGATCGGCGGATGCTGCGCCCGTAGGGCGCCTCCGTACACGGGAGCGGTGGGCGCGGCCGGTGATCCGGTCGCGCCCACCGCCGCATCCGGCCCGGGCAGGAGTCCGCCGACCGGCTTGCGGGGAAGGTCAGTCGGTGCGCGGGGCCGCGGTCGAGGCGCGGACCATCAGCTCGGTGCGGACGGTCGCCACGTCCCCGGGGGGCGCCGACTCCCGGCCCAGCGCCAGCCGTCCGGCGCGGGCGCCCGCCTCGTGGAGCGGGATGCGGACGGTGGTCAGGGAGGGGGACGCGTCCGCGCTGAAGGGCAGGTCGTCGAAGCCGGCCACGGAGACGTCCCCGGGGATGCTCAGGCCCGCCTCGCGCAGCGCGGCGCAGACGCCGAGGGCGACGGTGTCGTTGGCGGCCAGCACGGCCGTCAGGCCCGGCTCGCGGCGCAGCAGCTCCAGGGCGCCGTCGTAGCCGGAGGAACGGTCGTACGCGCCGTGCACGGTGAGGCGGTCGGCCTCCGCGAGCAGGCCTTGGCCGTGGTCGCGGCCGTGATCGCGGTCGTGGTCGGCCAGTGCGGCCCGGTGGCCCTCCAGCCGGTGCCGGGTGGTGGTCCGTTCGGCCGGGCCCGCCACGTAGCCGATGCGGCGGTGGCCGAGGGCGAGGAGGTGCTCGGTCAGGCGGCGGGCGCCGCCGCGGTTGTCGAAGGCCACGGTGAGCGGCGCCCCGGTGCCGCCCGGTCCGGTGCCCGCGGCGCCCTTCCCGCCGCCTTGGCCCCCGTCGCCGCCCGCCTCCGGCAGCGGCGGCCTGCCGCACAGCACCACCCGGGTGCCGGCGGCGGCCAGCCGGCGCAGCCGGGCGGCCAGCGCCTCGGCGTGCCCGGGGTCCTCCACCGCGCTGCCGGTCAGGACGACGGCGGCGGCGCGCTGGCGCTGGAGGAGCGTGAGGTAGGTCAGTTCGCGCTCGGGGGAGCCGCCGGTGTTGCACACCACCGCCAGTTTCCCGCCGGCCTTCTCCGGCCCCATCTCCGACTGGACCGCGCTTGCCATGATCCCGAAGAACGGGTCGGCGATGTCGTTGACGAGGACGCCGACGAGATCGGAGGTGGCCGCGGCCAGGGAGCTGGCCGGTCCGTTCACGACGTACTCCAGCTCCTCCACCGCGCGCAGCACCCGGCTGCGGGTGGCCCCGGCCACCGGGTAGTTGCCGCTCAGTACGCGCGAGACGGTGGCCGCCGAGACCCCGGCCCGGGCCGCCACGTCCGCCAGCGTCACTGCCATCGATTCCTCCGGTGCGGTTCTCGTCCGCGGGTGTTGTCTGCGGGTCTTGTCGTGGGTGCTGTGGGCAGGCTAGCTTGCCCTGGGATAGAAAGCGCTTTCTAAAGCGAGAGGGAAGCTCATGACACGCAGGGTCGTACGGATCGCCATGAACGGCGTCACCGGCCGGATGGGGTACCGCCAGCATCTGGTCCGCTCCATCCTCGCCATCCGCGAACAGGGCGGACTGGAGCTGGGCGACGGCGATGTGCTGTGGCCCGAACCGGTCCTCGTCGGGCGCCGCGAGCACGCGCTGAAGGCGCTCGCCGAGCGCCACGGTCTCGACCCCGACGCCGTGAGCTGCGACCTCGACGCCGTACTGGCCGACGAGAGCGTCGAGATCTACTTCGACGCCCAGGTCACCTCCGCCCGCGAGGCCGCCATCCGCAAGGCGATCGCCGCCGGCAAGCACGTCTACACCGAGAAGCCCACCGCCACCGGCCTCGACGGCGCCCTGGAGCTGGCCCGGCTCGCCCGCGAGGCCGGCGTCAAGCACGGCGTGGTGCAGGACAAGCTCTTTCTACCGGGGCTGCTCAAGCTCAAGCGACTGATCGACGGCGGCTTCTTCGGCCGCATCCTGTCGGTGCGCGGCGAGTTCGGCTACTGGGTCTTCGAGGGCGACTGGCAGCCCGCCCAGCGCCCCTCGTGGAACTACCGGGCCGAGGACGGCGGCGGCATCGTCGTCGACATGTTCCCCCACTGGGAGTACGTCCTCCACGAGCTGTTCGGCCCGGTGCGCACCGTCCAGGCCGTCACCGCCACCCACATCCCGCAGCGCTGGGACGAGCAGGGCAAGCCGTACCAGGCCACCGCCGACGACGCCGCCTACGGCATCTTCCAGCTCGACGGCGGGATCGTCGCCCAGATCAACTCCTCCTGGACGGTGCGGGTCAACCGCGACGAGCTGGTGGAGTTCCAGGTCGACGGCACCGAGGGGTCGGCCGTCGCCGGACTGCGCACCTGCCGCGTCCAGCACCGCTCCGCCACCCCCAAGCCGGTGTGGAACCCCGACCTCCCGGTGACCGAGTCCTTCCGCGACCAGTGGCAGGAGGTGCCGGACAACCACCCCGAGGGCGGGGAGTTCGACAACGGTTTCAAGGCGCAGTGGGAGCTGTTCCTGCGCCATGTGGCGCTGGACGAGCCCTACACCTGGGACCTGCTGGCCGGCGCCCGCGGCGTCCAGCTCGCCGAACTCGGCCTGGCCTCGGCCGCCGAGGGCCGCCGCCTCGACGTACCGGAGCTGAGCCTGTGATCCGCCTGCCCGACGCCTGCGGCGTCCTGCGCGAGTACGCCCCCCGCACCGAGCCCGCGGTGCCCGCCGTCCCCGCCGCCGGGAGCCCGCCGCTGGTCTCCCGCACGGTGTTCTCCGCCGCCCACGTCGTCGCCGACCCCTTCGCGGACACCACGCCCGACGGCCCGGCCGCCGTGGACTGGGACGCCACGCTCGCCTTCCGCCGCCATCTGTGGTCCCACGGGCTCGGGGTGGCCGAGGCCATGGACACCGCCCAGCGCGGCATGGGCCTGGACTGGGCCGCCGCCGCCGAGCTGATCCGCCGCTCCGCCGCCGAGGCCGCCGCCTGCGGGGGCCGTATCGCCTGCGGCGTGGGCACCGACCAGCTCACCGGCCCCGCCTCCTGTCTGGACGAGGTCCGCGCCGCCTACGAGGAGCAGCTCGCCGTGGTGGAGGAGGCCGGCGCCCAGGCGATCGTGATGGCCTCCCGCGCCACGGCCGCCCTCGCCCGGAGCCCCGAGGACTACCTGGAGCTCTACGGGCACCTGCTGCGCCAGGCGTCCGAGCCGGTGATCCTGCACTGGCTCGGCCCGATGTTCGACCCGGCGCTCACCGGCTACTGGGGCAGCGAGGACCTGGACGCCGCCACGGAGACCTTCCTCGCCGTCATCGCCGAGCACCCCGACAAGGTCGACGGCGTCAAGATCTCCCTGCTGGACGCGGGCCGCGAGGTCGCGCTGCGCCGCAGACTGCCGGGCGGAGTGCGCTGCTACACCGGCGACGACTTCAACTACCCCGAGCTGATCGCGGGCGAGGACCCCGCGGCCGGCGGACGCTTCAGCCACGCGCTGCTGGGCATCTTCGACCCGCTGGCGCCGCTGGCGGCCGAGGCCGTGCGGGTGCTGGACACCGGGGACCCGGCCGGCTTCCGCAAGCTGCTGGACCCCACCGTCGAGCTGTCCCGCCACCTGTTCCAGGCCCCGACCCGCTACTACAAGACCGGCGTGGTGTTCCTCGCCTGGCTGGCCGGGCACCAGGAGCACTTCACCATGGTCGGCGGGATGCAGTCCGCCCGCTCGCTGCCGCACCTGGCACGGGCGTACGAACTGGCCGACTCCCTCGGGCTGTTCCCCGACCCGGCACTGGCCGAGGCGAGGATGCGGCAGCTGCTGGCGGTCCACGGGGTGGCGGCATGACCGTGCCCTCGGAGTCCTCGGAGTCCTCGGTACTCCCCGATTCCCCCGGATCCCCCGGCGGCGGCACCGCCCGCTTCTCCATCAACCAGGAGACCGTCAGGCAGCTCTCCCTGCCCGAACTGGCCGAGGCCTGCGCCTCGCTGGGCGTCGGCGGCGTCGGCCTGTGGCGCGCACCGGTCCAGAAGTACGGGGTGGAGGCCACCGCCCGTCTGGTGCGGGACGCGGGCCTGACCGTCACCAGCCTGTGCCGCGGCGGCTTCCTCACCGCCGCCGACCCCGCCGCGCGCCGTACGGCGCTGGACGACAACCGGGCGGCGGTCGACGAGGCGGCCGGGGTGGGCACCGACACCCTGGTCCTGGTCTCCGGCGGACTGCCCGACGGCGACCGCGACCTGTACGGCGCCCGCGAGCGGATCGCCGACGCGCTGGCCGAACTGGCCCCCTACGCGGCCGAGCGCGGGGTGCGGCTGGCCATCGAGCCGCTGCACCCGATGTTCGCCTCGGACCGCTGCGTGGTCTCCACCCTCGGACAGGCCCTGGACCTGGCCGAGCGCTTCCCGGCCGAGCAGGTCGGCGTGGTCGTGGACACGTACCACATCTGGTGGGACGACCGGGCTCCCGCGCAGATCGACCGCGCGGGGGAGGGCGGCCGCATCGCCGCCTTCCAGCTCGCCGACTGGTGCACCCCGCTGCCGGCGGGCGTGCTGCTGGGCCGCGGGCAGCTCGGGGACGGCTCGATCGACTTCCGCTTCTGGCGCCGCCGGGTCGCGGCGGCCGGCTACACCGGCTGGACCGAGGTGGAGATCTTCAACGAGGCCCTGTGGGACCGCGACGGCCGTGAGGCGCTCGCGGAGACGGCGGAGCGCTTCCGCGCCCACGTCCTGTAGGGGCGGCACCGGGGCCACCGGACGGGCGCGGTCCGCCACCGTCGCGCCGCGGACCGCGCCGGGCCGCCGTCGCCTCCCGTCGTACGGGAGGCGACGGCGGCGTCACCGCGCGCCGCCGCGGTCCTGCTCGGCGCCCTCCGCACCCTTGCCGCCCTCGGCCTGCGAGGGGGTGGCGGCCGGGCCCTCGTCCTCCTTGCCGGCGGCCTTCCCGGAGGCGCCCTCACTCGCGGCGGACTTCGCCGCGGCGGCCTCGTGCCGCTCGCTCAGCCCGCGTGACTGGTCGATACCCTCCTCGTCGTCCCGCTCGCCCTCGGCCTGGGATGGCGTCCACCCGCTCATGCGCCGTCTCCTCACTGTCGTCACCGTCGTCCTCCGCCGCTCCCGTCCGCCGGAGGACCTGTCCTGCGGACCGGCCGGGCGGAGTCATCGAAAGCCCCTGTCGGGTACCCAGACCTGTGCCGATTCCACTTCCGGCCCCCGCCACGGAGATCCCGCGGAGATCCGGCGGAGATCCGGCGGAAAAAATCATGCTCCGCCGTGCAACCCTTCCGGTCCGTCACGGGTCATAACCGGTGTCGGTCGAACCGGGGAGGGATCTCGGGGGAGGGTGAGACCGGCGGGGGGACACGAGGGGCCGGGCCGCACAGGCCGGGCCCCTCGTAACATTCCGCGGCGCTCCGCTTCCGGCGGGGCCCGTTCCGCGCCCGTTCCGCGCCCGCACCGGAGCACCTCGCCCCGCCCCGTCCCCACGGCTCCCCGCGGCCGGGATTCCGGTTGTCGGTCCCCGGCGTTACGGTCTGTGACATGTCGTTCCAACCCGCCGTGCTCGAGGCCGTCCTCGAGCGCATCACCTACGCCAACGAGGAAAACGGCTACACGGTCGCCCGCGTCGACACCGGGCGCGGCGGCGAGCTGCTCACCGTCGTCGGCTCGCTGCTCGGTGCGCAGGTGGGGGAGTCGCTGCGGATGGAGGGCCGCTGGGGCTCGCACCCGCAGTACGGCCGCCAGTTCACCGTGGAGAACTACACGACGGTCCTGCCGGCCACCGTCCAGGGCATCCGGCGCTATCTGGGCTCAGGACTGATCAAGGGCATCGGCCCGAAGATCGCCGAACGGATCGTGGACCACTTCGGGCTGGAGACCCTGGAGGTCATCGAGAACGAGCCGGAACGGCTGATCGAGGTGCCAGGCCTCGGCCCGAAGCGGACGAAGCTGATCGGCGCGGCGTGGGAGGAGCAGAAGGCGATCAAGGAGGTGATGGTCTTCCTCCAGGGGGTGGGGGTGTCCACCTCGATCGCGGTGCGCATCTACAAGAAGTACGGCGACGCCTCGATCTCGGTGGTGCGCAACCAGCCCTACCGGCTGGCCGCGGACGTGTGGGGCATCGGCTTCCTGACCGCCGACCGCATCGCGCAGGCCGTCGGCATCCCCCACGACAGCCCCGACCGGGTGAAGGCCGGGCTGCAGTACGCGCTGTCGCAGTCGGCCGACCAGGGGCACTGCTACCTGCCGGAGGAGCGGCTGATCGCCGACACCGTCAAGCTCCTCCAGGTGGACACCGGCCTGGTCATCGACTGCCTGGGCGAGCTGGCGGGCGAGGAGGAGGGGGTGGTGCGCGAGCAGGTCCCCGACCCGGAGCACCCGGGCGAGCGGGTCTCGGCGGTCTATCTGGTGCCCTTCCACCGCGCAGAGCTGTCCCTGTCGGCCCAGCTGCTGCGCCTGCTGCGCACCGAGGAGGACCGCATCCCGGCCTTCCGGGACGTCGACTGGGAGGCGGCCCTGTCCTGGCTGGCGGGGCGCACCGGGGCCGAGCTGGCCCCTGAGCAGCGGGACGCGGTGAAGCTGGCGCTGACGCAGAAGGTGGCGGTGCTCACCGGCGGGCCCGGCTGCGGCAAGTCCTTCACCGTGCGGTCGGTGGTCGAGCTGGCCCGGGCCAAGAGGGCGAAGGTGGTGCTGGCCGCGCCCACCGGCCGGGCGGCCAAGCGGCTGTCGGAGCTGACCGGAGCGGAGGCATCCACCGTCCACCGGCTGCTGGAGCTCAAGCCCGGCGGGGACGCCGCCTACGACCGGGAGCGGCCGCTGGACGCCGACCTGGTGGTGGTCGACGAGGCGTCCATGCTGGACCTGCTGCTGGCCAACAAGCTGATCAAGGCCGTGGCGCCGGGTGCCCATCTGCTGCTGGTGGGGGACGTGGACCAGTTGCCGTCGGTGGGGGCGGGCGAGGTGCTGCGCGATCTGCTCGCCGAGGGCAGCCCGGTTCCGGCGGTGCGGCTGACGCGGATCTTCCGGCAGGCCCAGCAGTCCGGCGTGGTCACCAACGCCCACCGCATCAACTCCGGGGTTCCGCCGATCACCCAGGGCCTGCCGGACTTCTTCCTCTTCGTGGAGGACGACACCGAGGAGGCCGGCCGGCTCACCGTCGACGTGGCGGCCCGGCGCATCCCGGCGAAGTTCGGCCTCGACCCGCGCCGCGACGTGCAGGTGCTGGCGCCGATGCACCGGGGCCCGGCCGGCGCGGGCACGCTCAACGGCCTGCTCCAGCAGGCCATCACCCCCGGGCGGCCCGACCTGCCGGAAAAGCGATTCGGCGGACGGGTTTTCAGGGTGGGCGACAAGGTCACTCAGATTCGCAACAACTACGAGAAGGGGGCCAACGGGGTCTTCAACGGCACGGTGGGCGTGGTGACCTTCCTGAGCACGGAGGAGCAGCGTCTGACGGTGCGCACCGACGAGGACGAGGAGGTGGGCTACGACTTCGACGAGCTGGACGAACTCGCGCACGCCTACGCGGTGACCATCCACCGCTCCCAGGGCAGCGAGTACCCGGCGGTGGTCGTCCCGGTCACCACCGGTGCCTGGATGATGCTCCAGCGCAATCTGCTCTACACGGCCGTGACGAGGGCCAAACGCCTCGTGGTGCTGGTGGGTTCGCGCAGGGCCCTGGGCCAGGCGGTTCGGACGGTCTCCGCGGGCCGGCGCTTCACCGCCCTGGACCACCGATTGCGCGGCACGCCGCACCCCGCGTAACTTTCCGGAGGCACTCCGTGCCACCCGCGGGCCTGCTGACCGACCCCGAGTGCACCGCACTGCACCGAATGGGAGACAGTGGGACGAGGACAGGGCACTCGAAGATGAGGCACTACGTCGGTGAGGGATGACGTGAGCGAACACCGTGAAAGTGATGGCGCAGTAGTACTGCGGTACGGGGACGGCGAGTACAGCTTCCCGCTGGTCGGCAGCACTGTCGGTGACAGTGGTTTCGACATCTCCAAGCTGCGCGCCCAGACCGGTCTGGTGACCCTGGACTCCGGTTACGGCAACACCGCCGCGTACAAGTCGGCGATCACCTTTCTCGACGGCGAGAAGGGCATCCTCCGCTACCGCGGGTATCCGATCGAGCAGCTCGCCGAGCGCGGCACGTTCCTCGAGACGGCGTACCTGCTGATCAACGGAGAGCTGCCCACCGTCGACCAGCTGGCCGATTTCCGCAACGAGATCACCCAGCACACCCTGCTCCACGAGGACGTCAAACGGTTCTACGACGGCTTCCCCCGGGACGCCCACCCGATGGCGATGCTCTCCTCGGTGGTGAGCGCGCTGTCCACCTTCTACCAGGACAGCCACAACCCCTTCGACGAGCAGCAGCGGCACCTGTCCACCATCCGGCTGCTCGCCAAGCTGCCCACCATCGCGGCGTACGCGTACAAGAAGTCGGTCGGCCACCCGGTGGTCTACCCGCGCAACGACCTGGGCTACGTCGAGAACTTCCTGCGCATGACCTTCTCGGTCCCGGCCGAGGAGTACGACCTCAACCCGGTCGTGACCAGCGCCCTGGACAAGCTGCTCATCCTGCACGCGGACCACGAGCAGAACTGCTCGACCTCCACCGTGCGGCTGGTCGGCTCCTCCCAGGCGAACATGTTCGCCTCCATCTCCGCCGGGATCAGCGCCCTGTGGGGCCCCCTGCACGGCGGCGCCAACCAGTCGGTGCTGGAGATGCTGGAGCGCATCAAGGCCGAGGGCGGCGACGTCGACTCCTTCATCCGCCGGGTGAAGAACAAGGAGGACGGCGTCCGGCTGATGGGCTTCGGCCACCGCGTCTACAAGAGCTTCGACCCCCGGGCGAAGATCATCAAGGCGGCGGCGCACGACGTCCTCTCGGCGCTCGGCAAGTCCGACGAACTGCTGGACATCGCGCTGAAGCTGGAGGAGCACGCGCTGGCCGACGACTACTTCGTCGAGCGCAACCTCTACCCGAACGTCGACTTCTACACCGGCCTGATCTACCGGGCCATGGGCTTCCCGACCACCATGTTCACCGTGCTGTTCGCGCTCGGCCGCCTTCCCGGCTGGATCGCCCAGTGGCACGAGATGATCAAGGAGCCGGGCTCCCGCATCGGCCGTCCGCGCCAGATCTACACCGGTGTCGTCGAGCGCGACTACGTCCCGGTGGAGCAGCGCTGAGCGGTCGTCCGGGCCTTTAGGGCCGCCGCACAGCGGCCCCCGCGGGCCCCGTCCCCGCGCCCTCCGAGGGCGCGGGGACGGGGCCCGTCGTGTGTTCCCGGTGCGGTGGAGCGGTGGAGGAGGCGTGAAGGAGAGTGACGTAGCTCACATGAAAAGAGGGGTAACCATTCCGGGGGCTCGTGTGTCTTAAGGGGTGGCGTCGGTACTCCGGCGGAGCCGCCGCCGCCCGCCGTGTTCGTCTGTGGGGGACGAGGACGGTGGTCCGCGCAGGCGGTGTGCCTCGGGGGAGCTTGAGCGGCCCTCCCGCCCGCACACCGCCAGGCAGACACCCGGCCAGGATCCCGTGGGGGGAGTCCATGACCGGGAAAAGGAAGCGCCCCGTCAACGGGCCCGTGGGGGGACTCGTTGCTCGGGGCGCTTCTGCGTGCCGCTCCTGCCGCGCGACTCGCGCGACCTGTGCGGCCCGCGCGGTCCTAGGAGAGGCCGGAGGGCTCCTCCGCGGCCTCTTCCGCGGCCCGGGCGGGGGAGAGGCCCGCCACGAGTTGTGTGGCGGCGAGCCCGGCGTACAGCGCGTCCGAGCGCAGCAGATCGGCGTGGCGGCCCACCGCGCGCACCCGGCCGTCCTCCATCACCACGATGCGGTCGGCCCGCACCACCGTGGAGAGCCGGTGCGCGATGGCCAGGACGGTGGTCTCGGCGGCCAGTTCCACGACGACCTCGCGCAGGGCCTCCTCGTTGACCGCGTCGAGCTGCGACGTCACCTCGTCGAGCAGCAGCAGCCTGGGCCTGCGCAGCAGCGCCCGGGCGATGGCGATCCGCTGGCGCTCGCCGCCCGAGAGCGTCACCCCGCGGTGACCGACCTGCGCGTCCAGGCCGCCGGGCAGCCGCTCGACGAGGCCGTCGAGCCGGGTGCGCGACACCGCGCGCCGCACCTCCTCCTCGGCGGCGTCCGGGGCGGCCAGCAGCAGGTTCTCCCGCAGGGTCCCGGCCAGTACGGGCGCGTCCTGCTCGACGTAGGCGATCGCCGACCGCAGTTCGGCCAGCGGCCAGCGGCGGATGTCGCGCCCGCCGACGGCGACGGTGCCCGCGTCGTGCTCGTAGAAGCGCTCCAGCAGCGCGAACACCGTGGACTTCCCGGCGCCGGAGGGGCCCACGAGCGCCGTCAGACCGCCGGCGGGCACCTCGAAGGTCACACCCCGGTGCGCCGGGGAGCGGCCTTCGAGGCGCCCGCCGTAACCGAAGACCACGTCCTCGAAGGCGACGCCGAGCGGTGACGACCGCCCTCGGGAGGGCACACCGCCGGGGGACTCCCGCGGCAGCTCCTCCACCTCCCGGATGCGCCGCACCGCGGCCAGCCCGCCGCTCAGGCCCGTCCAGCCGTCGGTGAGCTGACCGAGCGGGCCCGTCAGGGCGAAGAGGTAGAGCAGGAAGGCGACCAGCGACGAGACCTCCATGGCCCCGGAGACGGTCCTGGCGCCGCCGACCCCCAGTACGGCGAGGAAGGCGAACTGCATCGCCACGGAGGCCGTGACGTCGGAGACCGAGTTCCACCAGGCCACCGCCACACCGCGGTCGTGGGCCCGCCGCGCCGCCTCGGCGACGGCGGCGCTCTCGCGCTCCTCGGCCCCGCTCGCCTTGACGGTTCGGAACGCCTGCAGCGCGCGGTCCAGCGCCGACCCCATCGCGCCGACCGCCTCCTGCGCCTGGTGCTGCGCCCGCTGGATCCGCGGCATGAGCAGGGCGAGCAGGCCCAGGGCGAGGAGCACGGCGAGGAGGGTGACCCCCAGGAGGACGAGGTCCACGACCGCCATCAGCACGACGGTGCCCAGCAGGACCAACACTCCGGTGACCGCGTCGGCGATGTTGCGGGAGAGCACGGTGCGCAGCAGCGAGGTGTCACCGGTGGCGCGCGAGAGCAGGTCGCCGGGGGTGAGCCGGTCGACGGCCTCGACCCGCAGCCGCAGCATCCGGCCGACGAGCCGCCTGCGGGCCCGCAGGACGGCGGCCTCGCCGGTGCGCGCCATCAGGTACCGGCCGGCCGCCGCGAGGAACGCCCCGAGGAGGACGACGAGGGTGAGCGCCACCAGCGGGCGGACGGGCGAGCGCCCGTCCGCGAAGGCGTCCACGGCGTGCTTGGCCATCATCGGCATGGCGAGGTCCGCGCCGGAGCCGAGCAGCGACAGCAGCCCCCCGGCGACCAGCACCCGCCGGTGCGGCCGGACCTGCTCCAGGAGCAGCCGCAGCGGGGAGGGGCCGCCGGCCGGTCCCGGCTCCTCCGTCCCTTCCGGCCCCGCCGCTGCCCCCGCCGGGACCGCCGCCGTCCGGTCCCCCGCAGGGTCCGCCGCCGGGGCCGCCGTGTGATCCGCCGGGGCCTTCGCCCGAGTCACCCGCCCGAGTCACCGCCGTCCCCTGCGCGCACCGTCACCGTCATCAGAGGCCGCAAGCCGTCCGGCTCCTGCTCCCCGACCGCCCTGCCCCCGGCCCGCACCCAGGCGTGCGCGAAGAAGGGCGGCGCGCTGCGCACCCCCGCGCACCAGTCGGGCCACACCCCCGACATCCGGCAGGCCAGGGCGATGGCGACGGAGCGCGGCAGGCAGCCGTACCAGCCGGCGCACCTGCGGCTGGTGGCGACCACCGCCTCGTACACGCGCAGGGTCTCCTCGTATCCGGCGGGACGGGCGCCGCGGCTGACACGGGTCAGCACCCGGCGCAGCCGTCCCGGACGCAGCCGGCTCAGCACGAGGGCCGCGGCGACGGCCGTGCGCACCCGGACGCCGCCGGGGCCGGAGCCGCGGCGGGGCATGGTCATCTCGGTGGTCACGGCGCGAGGAGCTCCGCCTCGACCAGCCGGCGGGTCAGCTCCGCGACGTCCGCCTCGGCCTCGGCGCGGCCGACGTCGTACTCCTCCAGCAGCCGCTCGACGGCGGCGTCCTCGTCCCGCCCCTGGGCGAGCGCGTGCACCACGACGGCGCCGCACTCGTTCAACTGCCAGTAGGTGCCGCTGCGTTCGTCGAGCAGTACGGCGCCGTACTCGGTGGCGGTGATGGCCACGCCCTGTCTGAGCTTCACGAGACTGCCTCGCTCCTCTCGGGATCGCGGTGGTCCTCCCCGGCCGGCCAGGCGTTCTCGGCCGTCCGCAGCCAGGTCTCGCAGGAGACCGTGGAGTCGACCGGGTACTGCTGGAGGACGGGGGAGTACGGGTCGTCGGCCAGCCGTCCGAGCCGGGCGGCGTCGACGAGCCCGCGCCGGGCCAGCAGGGAGCCCTCCCACAGCGCGCGCAGGCCGGCGGAGTGCTCGCGCAGCCCGCGCACGTCGTCGGCCGACATGTGGTCCTTGGTGGTCCGGGCCAGCAGGCGGGCGGGCACCACCTCGCGCATGGCCTCCACCAGCAGCGGCTTGTACCGCCAGGGGACGACCCGGTCCTCGACGCGGACGGCGAGGGCGGCCTCGACCACCCGGTCGTCGTAGAACGGCGCGGCCACCGGGAGGCCCGCGGTGACGCCCACGTCCTCCAGCGCCTGGAAGCCGCGGGCGCCGACCCGGACGGTGTCGAGGTCCGTGTGCCGCCCGGGGCGGGGGCCCAGCGGCTCGGCGTGCCCGGCCGCCGAGCGGAGCTCGTCGAGGATCAGCGCCGCGGCGTCGCCGGTGAGCCAGGGCGGCAGCGACTGCCGGGGCCCCCAGGACAGCAGCGGGCCGCGGTCGGCGGGCGGCTCGTGCGTGACGGCGCCGGCCAGCCAGGCGGCGTACGAGGGGCGGGCCAGCAGGGCGCGCAGGGTGGGCCACAGGGGCCAGCCGTACTGGTGCCGCAGCGCGCCGATCCGGTTCCACGCCTTCAGCGGGCTGCCCGGGAGCAGTTCCCGGCAGGCCGGGGGCAGGCCGTTGAAGAGCTCGTCGCCGCCGTAGCCGGTCAGGTGGTACCGGGAGCCGGTGGCGGCGGCGCGGCTGAGCAGCAGGTACGCCCTCGCCCGCGCGGGGGCGACGGGGAAGGGCTCGTCGAGCAGCTCCCGGGCGTTCCCCCGCAGGTCCGCGTAGAACAGCGGGGCGTCGCCGGCCGGGACGACACGGTGCTCGACGGACCGGCCGGCGCCGCGGCGGGCGTCCTCCGCGCCCCGGCGGGCCCACATCTCGTCCTCCGAGTGGCCGTCCCGCGCGGCGACGGTCAGCAGTGCCGTCTCCCGGTCCCCCGGCGCCCGCAGGGCGAGGAAGGCGACGGAGGTGGAGTCCAGTCCGCCGGAGAACTCGCAGCTGATCCGGGTGTGCCCGGCCAGCTGGGCGCGGACGGAGTCCGCGAGCGCGGCGGCCAGGAGGGGGGCGCCCCGCCGTGCGCCGAGTTCCGGCTCGGGGGGCCGCCACCAGCGCCACACGGTGTGGCGGGGGCCGCCGGGGCCGTCGCGCAGGCCGAGCGCGTACGCCGGGTCGACCTCCTCCAGACCTCGCCACAGGGGGCGGTGCCGCAGCGGGTGCGGGACGAAGTCCAGCAGGCGCAGGGCGAGCGCGGCGTCGTCGATCCCCGCCCCGGTGAGGTGGGCCAGGAGCGCCGGCCGGTCGGAGGCGACGCGCCCGCCGGCGTACCGGGCGTGGTAGACGCGCCGGTGCCCGGAGGCCGTGCCCCGTACGCAGACGTCGTCCCCCACCCGGGAGACGACGTGGTGCAGGCCGGGCAGCCGCGTCAGCCGGCGGTGGAGGTCGGCGGTGTCGCGGGCCGGTCCGAGGATGCCGTGGAGGACGTCGTCGGGGACGCGGTACGGGCCGATCAGCACGAGGGCGTCGTCGCCGCGCGTGACACGGCTGACCTGCCGGAAGGGGAGGCGGAAGACGATCCAGGGGCGCCCCGAAGGATGGGGCACGGTCCCCACGCCCGCCGCCGCCTCCGCCGGGCGAAGACGCCCGGCCACGGCCTGCCCTTCGGGGGTGTCCGGGAGGACCGCGAAGAAGTCACGCAGGTGACCGGGCATCTTCTTCACCACGGGACGGTCAGACGAACCGGCGGCTGAAGTACTCCTTGTACTTGCCGACGAAGTAGCCCGCGGTCCTCTTGCGGAAGCTCCCCTGGTCGAAGAGGGCGGGCTTCACATAGGTCTTCTTCTGCTTCATGTCGTGCGCACTCTCCTTCGGTGGCGGAACGACCGTGTACTGGTGCGAACGTTCACGCACCGTGCACGGTCTGTTGCTGGAGTGACGGACGGGATCACACTCACAGCGGTACCAGCGGGGCCGCAACGCACTTTTGCGCCATCCTCGGCCGTTCGGCGGTGCCCCGGTTTGCCAAAGGAACTACTTAACGCTCATATGACCGGCACCCCGCCCATGCCGTCGGCCGGACCCGGTTGCGGGTCCGGCCGACGGCATGGGCGGGGCGGGGGCGATCGGGACCGGTCAGCGGAAGGCGCGCAGCCGGAGGCTGTTGGTGACGACGAAGACCGAGGAGAAGGCCATGGCGGCTCCCGCGATCATCGGGTTGAGCAGCCCGGCCGCGGCCAGCGGCAGGGCTGCGACGTTGTAGCCGAAGGCCCAGAACAGGTTGCCCTTGATGGTGGACAGGGTCCTGCGGGCCAGGCGGATGGCGTCCGCGGCGACCCGCAGGTCGCCGCGGACGAGGGTGAGGTCGCCGGCTTCGATGGCGGCGTCGGTGCCGGTGCCCATGGCCAGGCCGAGGTCGGCCTGGGCGAGGGCGGCCGCGTCGTTGACGCCGTCGCCGACCATGGCCACCGAGCGGCCCTCGTCCTGGAGGCGCTTGACGACGTCGACCTTGTCCTGGGGCATGACCTCGGCGATCACCCGGCCTCCGGAGGAGTCGATCCCGACCTCGCGGGCGACGGATTCGGTGACGGCCCGGTTGTCGCCGGTGAGCAGGACCGGGGTGAGCCCGAGGGCGCGCAGTTCCCGCACGGCCTCGGCGCTGGTGTCCTTCACCGCGTCCGCCACCGCCAGCAGTCCCCGAACCTTCCCGTCCCAGGCGACGGCGACCGCGGTGCGGCCCTCCGCCTCCGCGGCGGCCAGTGCCCCGGCCAGCCCGCTGGGGAGCTCCAGGGCGCTCTCCGCCAGCAGCCGCTCCCGTCCAACGGCCACCTCGCGGCCCTCGACGACGCCCCGGACGCCGAGCCCGGCGGCGTTCTCGAAGCGCTCCACCGCGGGCAGTGCGCCGACCCGCTCGGCGGCCCCGGCCGCGACGGCCTGGGCGATGGGGTGCTCGGAGGCGTGCTCCAGGGCGCCGGCCAGGCGCAGCACCTCGTCCTCGTCCTCGCCCTCGGCGGCGATGACGTCGCGCAGCTCCATCCTCCCGGTGGTGACGGTGCCGGTCTTGTCCAGGACGATGGTGTCCACGCGCCGGGTGGTCTCCAGGACCTCGGGGCCCTTGATGAGGATGCCGAGCTGGGCGCCGCGTCCGGTGCCGACCATCAGGGCGGTGGGGGTGGCCAGGCCCAGGGCGCAGGGGCAGGCGATGATCAGGACGGCGACGGCCGCGGTGAAGGCCGCGGCCGAGCCTCCGCCGGTGCCGAGCCAGAAGCCCAGGGTGCCCAGCGAGATCAGCAGCACCACCGGCACGAAGACGGCCGAGACCCGGTCGGCCAGCCGCTGCACCTCGGCCTTGCCGCTCTGGGCCTCCTCGACCAGCTTGGCCATCCGGGCGAGCTGGGTGTCGGAGCCGACGCGGGTGGCCTGCACGACCAGCCGGCCGGAGGTGTTGACGGTGGCGCCGGTGACCGCGTCGCCCGCCGAGACGTCCACCGGCACCGACTCGCCGGTCAGCATCGAGGCGTCCACGGCCGAGGAGCCCTCGACGACGGTGCCGTCGGTGGCGATCTTCTCGCCGGGGCGGACCAGGAAGCGGTCCCCGACGGCCAGTTCGGCGACGGGGATGCGCTCCTCGCGTCCTCCGCGCAGGACGGTGACCTCCTTGGCGCCCAGCTCCAGCAGGGCGCGCAGCGCCGCACCCGCGCTCCGCTTGGAGCGCGCCTCCAGATAGCGGCCGAGCAGGATGAACGTCGTCACCCCGGCCGCGACCTCCAGGTACAGGGCGGAGGCGGCGTCGGCGCGGGAGACGGTCAGCTCGAAGCCGTGCCGCATCCCGGGCATGCCGGCGTCGCCGAGGAACAGCGCCCACAACGACCAGCCGAGGGCCGCGGTGGTGCCCACCGAGACCAGGGTGTCCATGGTGGCCGCGCCGTGCCGGGCGTTCGTCCACGCCGCGCGGTGGAAGGGCAGCGCGCCCCACACCACGACCGGCGCGGCCAGAGTCAGCGACAGCCACTGCCAGTTGTCGAACTGGAGGGCCGGGACCATCGACAGCAGCACGACCGGCACCGACAGCGCCAGCGAGACCAGGAAGCGCTGCCGCAGCGAGGCGAGTTCGCGGTCGCCCCCGCTCTCACCGGCCCCTGCACCGGCTCCCGCCCCGGTCCCGCCGCCTTCCGGCCGTGCGGGAGCGGGCGGAGGAGGCGGCTGGGCGGTGTAGCCGGTCCTCTCGACGGTGGCGACCAGATCGTCGACGCTCACGCCGGGGGCGTAGCTGACGCGCGCCTTCTCGGTGGCGAAGTTGACCGTGGCGGTCACGCCGTCCATCCGGTTGAGCTTCCTCTCGACACGGGCGGCGCAGGAGGCGCAGGTCATGCCGCCGATGGCGAGTTCGACCTCTGCGGCGGGGGCCTGCGTACCGGATGTCGTGGTGGTGGTCATGCTGTCTCCCGGACGGGGCCGGACCGTGCCGGCCGCGCGGGCGCGCGGCGGTACGGTCCAGCGGTGGCGGTGCGGTCGCGGGGCGGTCAGGCCCGGCCGGCGAGCTCGTAGCCCGCCTCGTCGACGGCGGCGCGTACGGCCTCGTCGTCCAGTTCGCGGGTGGAGGTGACGGTCACCAGACCGGTCGAGGCGACGGCCTTCACCTCGGTGACGCCGTCGATCCCGGAGATCTCGCTGTTGACCGCGCCCTCGCAGTGGCCGCAGGTCATGCCGGTGACCTTGTAGGTGGTGGTGACGGTGCTCATGGCTTCTGCTCCCTCGGATCAGTACGCGGAAACGCCCGATGGCCGGGCGCGTGTTCCGACACTCCCGACTTTATACCCCTAGGGGGTATTAGCCAAATGGGTCCGGGCCCCGGCTCCGTCCGGCTCCCCGGAGAACCGGGCGTGGCCCGCTCCGGGGCCGGTAGGGTGCGGCGGACGATCACCGAGGGGCGGGGGCGACGGCATGGCGTGCGCGGAGTGCGAGGACAGGGCGAACGGGGAGCGCGGCGGAGAGGGAGGGGGCGCGACGGCCGGGAGGCGATGCCCGGCGTGCGGCGACACGGCGCCACCGCCCGCCGCATCCGCTCCGCCCGCCGGGAAGGGCGCGCCCGCAGGACAGCCCTGGTGGGTGGTGACGGACGAGGAACTGCGGACGATGGAACGCACCCGCCGGAAGCAGGGGGAGTCGCCGTATCTGCGCTGGCAGTCCACCCGGACCCTGGCGACCGTCACCGTCGCGCTGCTGGGGGCGGTCGTGGCCTCGGACCTGTGCGCGCTCCTCGCCGGGTCCCGGTTCGCCGGGCTCCTGAAGGAGGCGGCGGATTCGCCGCGGTACGGCTCCACCGGGGCTCTGGAGAGCGCGGAGTCGCTGTACTTCACCATCGGTGTGGTCCAGTTCGCCGCGGTGGTGGCGGCGGGGATCCCGTTCCTGATGTGGTTCCACCGCTCCCGGCTCAACGCGGAGACCTTCGACGCCGCGAGCCAGCGGATGAGACCGGGCTGGGCGATCGGCGGATGGTTCGTGCCCGTGGTCAACCTCTGGTTCCCCAAGAAGATCGCCAACGACATCTGGGACGCCAGCACCCCGCCGGGGCCGGACGGCACCGTCCGCGAGCGCCTTCCCGGCGGACTGCTCAACTGCTGGTGGCTGCTGTGGCTGCTCACCTGGGCGTCCAGCCGGTTCGCGTCCCGCAGGTACGCGGACGCGCAGACCTTCGAGGAACTCGGGAGCGCTGTCTCCTCCTACCTCTTCGCCGACGGGGTCGGCGTCCTCGCCGCCGTGCTGGCGATCCTCGTCGTCCGCAGGATCACCGCCATGCAGCACGCCCTCCAGGAGCACCGTGTGGCCCTCGCCGCGACTCCGGTCTGATCCGCCCGCCTGCCCCACCCGGGCCGCCGGTGCTCCTGGAAGACGCTCCGGACGGCGGAGAGGACGGAAAGGGGCCGCGCCCGCCGGTGGGCGGGCGCGGCCGGAGCGGTGCCGGAAGCGGCGGCCCGAAGGCCGGGCGGGCGCCGTCAGCCCTCGCCGACCTCGCGGTCGACCCGGCCGGCGGCGTCCTCGGTGACCCTGCCCCGCGGCCGCTCGTAGATGTCCGGGATGCCGTCGTGGTCCTCGTCCCGGTTCTCCTCCTCCCACAGCCGCTTGTAGCGGGCGTCGCGGAACTTGAGGAAGACGGCGGCGGCCACCGCGGCGGCCAGCGAGCCGATCAGGACCGCCGCCTTGACCTGCTCGGCGACCTCGGCTCCGGCGAAGGCCAGCTCGCCCACCAGCAGCGAGACGGTGAAGCCGATGCCGGCGAGCAGCGCGACGCCCACCACGTCCGCCCACTCCAGGTCCTCGCTGAGCCGGGCGCGGGTGAAGCGGGCGGCCAGGTAGGTGCCGCCGAAGACGCCGAGGAGCTTGCCCGCGAACAGGCCGAGGATCACGCCCAGCGCCTCGGGCTGGCGGAAGGTGTCGCCCAGCGCGTCGCCGGAGACGCTGACGCCCGCCGCGAAGAGCGCGAACACCGGCACCGCGAAGCCCGCCGACAGCGGCCGCACCAGGTGCTCGATCCGCTCGGCGGGGGACTCCTTCTCGGTGGGCCAGCCCTCGCTGCCCTTGGCCGGGATCACCCGCAGCAGCATGCCCATCGCCACACCGGCGATGGTGGCGTGCACCCCGCTGGCGTGCATCAGCGCCCAGATGACGAGGCCCAGCGGCACGTACACGTACCAGCCGCGCACCCGCAGCTTCTGGTGGAGGAACCAGAACACCGCCAGCCCGGCCAGCGCCCCGCCCAGGGCGGGCAGGTTCAGCGCGGAGGTGTAGAAGACGGCGATGACGAGGATCGCGCCGAGGTCGTCGACGATGGCGAGGGTGAGGAGGAAGGCCCTGATGCCCGACGGCAGGTTGGTGCCGATCACGGCCAGCACACCGAGGGCGAAGGCGATGTCGGTGGCCATGGGGATGGCCCAGCCGTCCATCTGGCCGCCGCCCGCCGCGTTGACCGCGACGTAGAACAGGGCGGGCACCACCATGCCGCACACGGCGGCGACCACCGGGAGCGCGGCGGCCGCCGGGCGCCGCAGCTCACCGAGGAGCAGTTCGCGCTTCAACTCGATGCCGGCGACGAAGAAGAAGATCGTCAGCAGGCCGTCCGACGCCCAGTGCCCCACGGAGAGGTCGAGGTGGAGGGAGGGGATGCCGAAGTGGAAGTCCCGGACGGACTCGTACAGGTTCCCCCAGGGAGAGTTCGCCCACACCAACGCCACCACCGCGGCGGCCAGCAGCAGCATCCCGCCGACGGTCTCGGTGCGCAGCGCCTCAAGCAGGAACCGGCGCTCCTGGAACGACGGCAGCCCGAAGAGGGAGGTGCGCTCTTTGGGGGCATTGGACATGGAGTGACCTCCCGGGGTCGGTTTCGGGGTACGTGGACAACGTCGCCGACCAGACTTCCCGGCACACCGTTAGTGATCTTGATTGTCATACCACCGTACCCACAACCTGCTGTTTCCGCGCAAGAGCGGATCCGTGCACGACTGCGCGGGTACCGTCGGGTAATGCCCGGCAACTCCCGGTCCATGTCGGCGAATGCCCCGGCCGCCCCGGTTTCGCCGGTGACGGTGATCACACCGCCCTCCGCCGCGGCGACCGGACGGGATCCTTCCCCGCGGCATGCGCCGCCACCCCTGCCACGGCGGCCCCACCCCTCCCTTACGCTGTGCCGGTGAACCGGCCGTACGGCCCGGGGGCGAGCGGAGTGCGGGACGGAAGAGGGGCGGTTGCACCGATGAGACGCGGTGGGATCCCCGACTCCTTCCTCGGCGGTTACGCGGAACTGCTCACCGAGATATCCCGGACCGGGCGGCTGCTGCGCCGCGCCGAACTGGACACCTTCCGGGAGATGGGCGAGCGGGTCGCCGAGCAGGGCTACGGCCTGCGTGAACTGGTCGGCCTCTACCTCGCCGAGACCCGCCGGCTGTGGGGCGCGCTGCCGGGCATCGCCCGGTCGGCCACGGCCGCGGAGCGGGCCCGCACCGGCGACGCCCTGCTGGCCGCGCTGGAGGCCGCGGTGGCCGCGCTGGGAGAGGGGCACGAGCGGGCCCAGCGGCTGGCGGTGCGGCAGGAGGAGGCCGAGCGCCGCGAGTTCGTGGACGACCTGCTCTACGGCCGCAGCGACCTGGGCCGGCTCGCCGAGCGCGCCCAGCGCTTCGGCCTGCGGCTGGCCCGCGCGCACGCGGTCGCCGTGGCCCTGGGCACCGAGAAGTACGACGACGTGCACCCCACCGTGCGCCGCATCGAGCGCGAGCTGGTGGGCCGCTTCGGCGAGCGCGACGTACTGCTCGCCACCAAGGACGGGCGGCTGGTGTGCATCGCGGCCAGCGCGGACAAGTCCGTCCTGCAGGCCTTCGCCCGGCTCGCCGAGGACCCGGGCCCGGGCTACCCCGCCGCCGAGCGGGTGGCGCTCGGCCGCTCCCACAGCGGCCCCAGCGGCGTGGTGCGCTCCTACGAGGAGGCGCTGGGGGCCCTGGACCTCGCCGACCGGCTCGGTCTGGACGGGGTCCGGTTCAACGCGGCGGAGATGCTGGTCTTCCCGGTGCTGCTGCGCGACCGCGCGGCGATGGCCGATCTGGTGCGCACCGTGCTGGGGCCGCTCACCCAGGCCCGCGGCGGGGCCGCGCCGCTGCTGGAGACCCTGTCGGTGTGCTCGGCGGCGGGCTATGTGAACGCGGAGGCCGCCCGCCGGCTGGGAGTGAGCGTGCGGACCCTGTCGTACCGCCTGGCGCGCATCCGGGAGCTGACCGGCTACGACCCCGGCGACGGCCTCCAGCGCTACACCCTGGAGACCGCCGCGATGGGCGCCCGGCTGCTGGGCTGGCCGGAGAAGCCGCTGTAGCAGCTCGCGGATCCCCGCGGCCGCCGGGCCGTCCGGTCGGACCGCTTGACCGGGCCGCCGCGCCGCCTCTGCCCGACCCTGCCCGAAGGGCGGGGGACGGCAGGACGGGCAACGGCTTCCGTGCCGGTGGTTCCCTCCTGTTGCCGGACGTAAGCACGGCGTAAAGATTGCCGGAACCTGGCAATGTGCGATCCGCTGGCGGACTGTCAGCATGAGGTCACGCCGCGACCGGTACGGGGGTGGAAAGATGAGCGAGTTCATGCGTGTGGCCATGAGCTTCCCCGCCAATCTGTTCGGGTTCGGACTTGTGGTGGTGCTCGTCTACTGGGTGACGGTGCTGGTCGGAGCGGTCGGCGTCGACGCCCTCGACGGGGGTGAGGACACCGGTGCCGACCACCGCGACCACTCCGCCACCGGCCCCGCTGCGCTTCTCGCGGCTGCCGGACTCGGCGGGGCGCCCGTCTCCGTCTCCTTGTCGCTCCTCATCTCGATTGCCTGGTTCGCATCACTGAGCGGTGCGGTGGCGGTCGAGCGGATCGGCGGGGGAGGCCCGGCGCGCCTGCTGGTCCTGCCCGCCGCGCTGGCCGCCGCCTGGGCGCTGACCCGGCTGCTGGTCCGCCCGCTGGCCAGGCTGGCGCCGCGCGAGACGGGCACCAGCCACCGCGACCTCGTCGGCCGGGTGTGCACCATCCGCACCGGGCACGTCAGCCACCGCTTCGGACAGGCCGAGATCACCGCCGACGACGGCTCGGCCCATCTGGTCCAGGTCCGCGCCCGGAGCGAGGACGCCGCGGGCCTGGCCGCCGGAAGCACCGCGCTGGTCTTCGACTACGACCCCGACGGCGGCTTCTTCCACGTCATGCCCTGCGACCCCGTACTGGACCCCGGTCCGGACGCCGGCCGCCCGCCGCGCTGAACCCCGCGCGCCCACCGCGGACCCCTCCACCGGACCCCAAGCACACGACCTCACAAAGGACCCCACCGCCATGGACGTCATCTCCACGGGCCTCGGCGTGCTCATCGCCGTGCTCCTGCTCATGGGCATCGCCCTGCTGATCGTGGTCAGCCGCCTGTTCCGCAAGGTCGAACAGGGCAAGGCGCTCATCGTCTCCAAGATGCGCAAGGTCGACGTGACCTTCACCGGCACCGTCGTGCTGCCCGTGCTGCACCGGGCCGAGGTGATGGACATCTCGGTGAAGACGATCGAGATCGCCCGCACCGGCGGCGAGGGCCTGATCTGCCGGGACAACATCCGCGCCGACATCCGCATCTCGTTCTTCGTCCGCGTCAACAAGACCGTCGAGGACGTCATCAAGGTCGCCCAGGCCATCGGCACCGAGCGCGCCAGCGACCGGACCACGCTCCAGGAGCTGTTCAACGCCAAGTTCTCCGAGGCACTCAAGACCGTCGGCAAGCAGCTGGACTTCGCCGACCTCTACACCAAGCGCGACGAGTTCCGCGACCGGATCATCGCCGTCATCGGCACCGACCTCAACGGCTACAGCCTGGAGGACGCGGCGATCGACTACCTGGAGCAGACCCCGCTCAGGCAGCTCGACGGCAACAACATCCTCGACGCCCAGGGCATCCGCAAGATCACCGAGCTGACGGCCGTCGAGCACGTGCGCACCAACGAGTTCCAGCGCAACGAGGAGAAGGAGATCACCCGGCAGAACGTCGAGGCCCGCGAGGCCGTCCTCGAACTCGAGCGCCGCCAGGCCGACGCCGAGATCCGCCAGCAGCGCGAGATAGAGACCGTGCGCGCCCGCGAGGAGGCCGAGACCGCCCGGGTCCAGGCCGAGGAGCGCCTGCGCGCCCACACCGCGCACCTGAAGACCGAGGAGGCCCTCGGCATCCAGAACGAGAACCGCGAGCGCGAGATCGCCGTCGCCAAGCTCAACCGCGACCGGGTCGTGGCCATCGAGAACGAGCGCATCGAGAAGGACCGCCTGCTGGAGGTCATCGCCCGCGAGCGCGAGACCCAGCTGCGCCGGATCGCCGCCGACAAGGAGGTCGAGGCCGAGAAGCGGGACATCGCCGACGTGATCCGGGAGCGGATCGCGGTGGAGAAGACCGTCGCGCAGCAGGAGGAGGAGATCAAGAAGCTGCGCACCGTGGAGGAGGCCGAGCGCGAGCGCCAGGCCCTGATCATCGCCGCCGAGGCCCAGGCCCAGGAGCGGCTGGTCAAGGACATCAAGGCGGCCGAGGCCGCCGAGCAGGCCGCCGGGCACCGGGCCGCCGAGGAGCTGACGATGGCCGAGGCGCGCCGCAAGGCCGCCGAGATGGACGCGGCCGCCGCCGTACGCCTGGCCGAGGGCAGGAAGGCCGAGGCCGCCGCGGCCGGACTCGCCGAGGCCGAGGTCCAGGAGCGGATGGCCGACGCCATCGCCAAGACCCGCCACGCCGAGGCCGAGGCCGAGCGCGAGCTCGCCCTGGCCCAGGCCGACGGGCTGCGCGAGAAGCTCAAGGCCGAGGCCGAGGGGCTCACCGAGAAGGCCGGCGCCATGGCCCGGCTGGACGAGGCGGGCCGGGAGCACGAGGAGTACCGCCTGCGGCTGGAGGCGGAGAAGGAGATCCGCATCGCGGACATCGACGTCCAGCGGCAGATCGCCGAGTCCCAGGCGACCCTGATCGCCACCGGCCTGGAGAACGCCAACATCGACATCGTCGGCGGGGACTCGGTCTTCTTCGACAAGCTGGTGGGCTCCATCGCCGCCGGCAGGAGCGTCGACGGCTTCGTGAACCGCAGCGAGACCGTCCGGGCCATGGCGGGCGGCTGGCTCGACAAGGAGAACTCGACGTTCACGCGCGACCTGACCGCCATGACCGCCGGACTCGGCGCCGCCGGGCTGCGCGACCTGACACTGTCCGGCCTGCTGGCGAAGCTGGCCGCGAGCGGCGGCCCCGAGGCACCGGAGCTGGCCTCCCTGCTGGACGCGGTACGCGGCTCGGGTGTCGCCGACCTGCCGCTGTCGGCCCTGGCGGGAGGGGCGGACGGCGCGGCGGCCCGCACCCGCGCCGCCGCGAACGGCACACCCGCGGTCCGCTGACCCGCACACCGCCGAAGCGCGGCCGAAGCGCGGCCGAAGCGCGGCCGAAGCGCGGCCGAAGCGCGGCCGAAGCCGCGCCGAAGAACCGTTGAAGAGACCCGGACGAACGAGGAGTTGAGGGTACGTGGCAACCGAGGCACGCCGGACGCCGGACGCGCGGCCGGACGCGGGCGCCCACGAGGTGCTGCGGGACCGGATGGCGGCCGCGGCGGCGGATCTCGCGGCCCGGGCACGGGCCCTCAACGACCGCCGGGTCGAGGTCTTCGGCGGCGCCGGACTGGAACTGGCGGGCGCCGCCCGGCTGGACACCGGGCGGCCCCGGGTGCCGTGCGACGCGGCGGCCGTCGGCGGGGCGCTGCTGCTGGGCGCCAACCCGCCCGCCGGGCACGGGCGGCCGGAGTCGGTCGCCGACGTGCTCACCCTCCACCGCCTGCGCGTGGAGGGCGGCGGCCCGCCCGCCTTCGAGCCCGCCGGGCCGGACGCCGTGCCCGGTCTGCTCGACGACCCCCGCCTCCACCGCGACGTGGAGGAGCTGTTCCGCTACTACCGCCACGCCCGGCTGCTGCGGCTGCGCCGCACCGGACCGCTGCTGCTGGCCGTCTTCTCCATCGGCGAACGGGCCACCGACATCCGCGTCCTGCGCTGGCGCGCCGAGGACGGCGGCGCCGTCGCCTACCTCGACGCCAAGGGCGAGCGCGACCACCTCGACCGCGCCCCTCGTTCCGCCCGCACCGCCCAGGACGTCGTCTGGACGCCCGCCGCCCGCGAGGACCACGTCACCGGACGCCACCCGCATGTGGCGGTCGACGGCGGGACGCTGTACGTGTCGACCGTCGGCGGCGCCCTCACCGTCAAGACCGTCAACGACACCGAGACCGCCGAGGGCGTCCACAGCGAACCCGTCGAGGACCCCCTGCAGGCCCTGGCCGACGCCGAGATCGCCCACGCCCGCGTCGGCCCGCTCGTCCTGCTGCGCGTCCTGCCGTACAACGAGACCGCCCACCGCCACCTGGTCTTCAACACCCGCACCGGCGAGGTGCTGCGGCTGGACGGCATCGGGCGGGCGTGCCGCCGCCTCCCCGACGACCAGGGCGTCGTCTTCCCCGGCGGCTGCTACCTGGCCGACGCCCCCGCCGGTTCGGCCGCCCGCACCTTCGAGGCGGACACCGAGGGGATGGAGTTCGAGGCGGAGGTGCGCTCACCCAACGGCGAGGACGTGCTGTACGTCTTCCACGCCCCCGCCCGGGGCCGCTCCCTGCTGCTGCCGTACAACCTCATCCGCAAGGAGGCCGCCGCCCCGATCCCCGCCCTGGGCCACGCGCTCTTCGACGACGGCACCCTGGCCGTGCTCGGGGAGGCGGCCGGCGGGGAGGAGACGGCGGCGCACCCCGTGCGGCTGTGGAACACCCCCTACGCGCTCCGCCCCCGCGCCGCCGGCCCCGCCGGGGACGGGCCGCTGGCCCGGGTCGGCAACGCCGAGCTGGTGCGCGGCATCTCCGACTGCCTGTCCGTCGTACGGCTGGCCGAGGGGGTGACCGGATGGACGGCGCGGGGGGCGGGCGGGGGCGGACTGCCCACGGCGGCCGCCCTGGAGGCGGTCACCGCCGCCTGCGCCCGCGCCGCCGACCGCCACCACTGGCTGGACGCGCCCGGCCTGGCCGAGGAGCTGGAAGGGCTCGGCACACCGCTGCGTACGCTGCGCGAGGCCGCGGAGCAGGCCGTCGCCGAGTACGCGCGGGTGGCCGAGCTGCGCGAGAGAGCCGCCGCGGCCGTGGAGGAGACGGCCGCGCGCACCACCGCGCTGGTGCGCCGAGCCCGGGGCGAGGTGCCCGGCGAGGCGGCCGGCTGGGTCGCGCTCCTGGCCGAACTGCGCCGCGCCCGGGGAGCGGTGGAGACCCTGCGTGAGCTGCGCCACGCCGACCCCGGCCGGATCGACGCGCTCGGCGCGGAGCTTGACGAGGCGCTGGCCGCCACCGGCCGCCGGGCGGCCGCGGACCTCTCCCGCGCGGACGCCTTCGACGGAGTGGGCGCGGCCGTGGCCGAACTGGCCGAGCGTGCCGCCGCCGCGCCCACGGCCGCCGAGGCCGACGCGCTGGGCGAGCGGATCGCCGGGCACGCCGACGGCCTCGGCGCCGTCACCGAGGTGATCGGCTCCCTGGATGTGGGCGACGCCACCGTGCGCACGGCCGTGCTGGAGCGGATCGGCGAGGCCACGGCCGCCGTCAACCGCGCCCGCGCCGTGCTGGAGGGCCGGCGCCGGGAGCTGCTGGAGGCCGAGGGGCGGGCGGAGTTCGCCGCCGAGACGGCCCTGCTGGGCCAGGCGGTCACCGGCGCGCTGGCCGCCGCCACCACCCCCGCCGAGTGCGACGAGCAGCTCGGGCGGCTGCTGGTGCGCCTGGAGGACCTGGAATCCCGCTTCGGCGCCCACGAGGACTTCCTCGCCCGCCTGGCCGAGCGGCGCGAGGAGATCCGCGAGACCTTCGCCGCCCGCCGCCAGGCCCAGCTCGACGAGCGCGCACGGCGCGCCGAGCGCCTGGCGGTGTCCGCCGCCCGCGTGCTGGAGACCGTGGCACGCCGCTGCGCCTCCCTGGCCTCGGCCGAGGAGGTGGCCGCCCACTTCGCCGCCGATCCGCTGGTCGCCCGGATCCGCGCCACCGCCGAGGAACTGCGCTCCCTGGGCGACACCGCGCGCGCCGAGGAGCTGACCGCCTCCCTGGCGGCGGCCCGGCAGGAGGCGGACCGGGCCCTGCGCGACCGCGTCGAGCTGGGCGCCGACGCGGACGGGGGCGGAGGCGCCGGCACCGTACGGCTGGGCCGCCACCGCTTCGCGGTGAGCACACGACCGCTGGAGGTGACGCTGGTCCCGCACGGCGACGGACTGGCCTTCGCGGTCTCCGGCACCGGCTACCGCGCCGCCGTGCGCGACCCGGACTTCGCGGCCACCCGCGAGTTCTGGGACCAGCCGCTGGTCTCGGAGTCGCCGCACGTCTACCGCGCCGAGCACCTGGCGGCCACCGTGCTGGCGGACCTGCCGCCCGGCGCGACCGGGGCGGGGGACGCGGACGCCGAAGGACTGCTGCCCCTGGTGCGCCGGGCGGCCGGGACCGCGTACGACGAGGGGTACGACCGGGGCGTCCACGACCACGACGCCGCCGCGATCCTCGCCCAGGCGCTGCGGCTGAGGGCCGGGGCCGGGCTGCTGCGCTTCACCCCTCAGGCGCGGGCCGCGGCGCAGCTGTTCTGGGCGTACGGCGCGGACGGGGCGGCACGCGCCGCCTGGACGGTGCGCGCCCAGTCGCTGGCCCGCGCCCGCGCGGCCTTCGGCGCGCACGGCGCGCTGGAGCCGCTCGCCGCCGAACTGGGCCGCACGGCCCAGGAGTTCCTGGAGCGCGCCGGGCTGCCGGCACCGTCGCGCCCGGCCGCGGTGGGGGCGTATCTGGCCGAGGAACTGGCCTTCAGCGGCGGCCGGTTCGCCGTCGGCCCCGCCGCCCGCGCCCTGCTGGAGGGTTTCTACGCCTCCCTGGGCGGTGCTCAGTCGGCCCCGGCCAAGGAGTTCGCCGAGGACCTGCGGGCGCTGGGCGGCGGATCGCCGGGGGAGCCGGCGGCCCGCCACCAGCTCGCGACGGCGTGGCTGGGCGCGTACGCCGAGTCCGCGGCCCGGGAAGCACGCGAGGACGGGCGGGATGCCGCGCCGTCCCCCGACCTGCCCGAGGCCGTCGCCGTCGCCCTGTGCGGCGACGTGCTGGAGCACCGGGACGTCGACGCCCCGCTGACCGCCGTCGTCACCGGGCTGCTGGGCACCCATCCGCGGATCACCGGCGGCGCCCTGCCGCTGCGCCTGGACGAGTTCCTCGCCCGCACCGAGGAGTTCCGCACCGTCCGCGTCCCGGCACACCGCGCCTACACCCGCCGCCGGGCCGAACTGCTGGGCGCCGAGCGCGAGCGGCTGCGGCTGGACGCGTACGTGCCGCGCGTACTGCCCGCGTTCGTACGCAACCGCCTCATCGACGAGGTCTACCTGCCGCTGATCGGCGACAACCTCGCCAAGCAGCTCGGCACGGCGGGGGAGGACCGCCGCACCGACAGCCAGGGCCTGCTCCTGCTGCTCTCCCCGCCCGGCTACGGCAAGACGACGCTGATGGAGTACGTCGCCGCCCGCCTGGGCCTGGCCTTCGTCCGCGTCGACGGCCCGGCGCTGGGCCACCGCACCACCTCCCTGGACCCGGCCGCCGCACCGGACGCCACCGCGCGGCGCGAGGTCGAGAAGATCAATTTCGCGCTGGAGACGGGCAGCGACGTCCTGCTCCACCTCGACGACGTCCAGCACACCTCGCCGGAGCTGCTCCAGCGATTCATCCCGCTGTGCGACGCCCAACGCCGCCTGGACGGAGTGCGGTTCTCCGACGGCCGGCCGGCCACGTACGACCTGCGCGGCAAGCGGTTCGCGGTGTGCATGACGGGCAACCCCTTCACCGAGTCCGGCGCCCGCTTCCGCGTCCCGGACATGCTCGCCAACCGCGCGGACGTGTGGAACCTGGGCGACGTCCTGTCCGGCCGGGAGGAGCTGTTCGCGTTCAGCCACATCGAGAACTCCCTCACCGCCAACCCGGTGCTGGCGCCCCTGGCCTCGCGCGAACGCGCCGACACCGAGCTGCTGGTGCGGCTGGCCGCCGGCGACCCGGCGGCTCGCGCCGACCGCCTGTCCCACCCGTACGCGCCCGCCGAACTGGAGCAGGTGCTGGGCGTGCTGCGCGGGCTGCTGCGGGTGCGGCGCACGGTGCTGGCGGTCAACGCCGCCTACATCGCCTCCGCGTCCGGCGACGAGGCGGCCCGCACCGAGCCGCCGTTCCGCCTCCAGGGCTCCTACCGCGACACGGGGAAGCTGGCCGGGCGCCTGGCGCCGGTGATGACGGAGGAGGAGGTCGAGGCGCTGATCGACGACCACTACACGGCCGAGGCCCGCACGCTGTCGGCGGACGCCGAGGCGAACCTGCTCAAACTCGCCGAACTGCGCGGCCGTATGACGCGCGGGCAGGAGCGGCGCTGGCGGGAGGTGAAGGAGGCGTTCCGCGCCCGCGCGGCCCGCACCGGACGCGCCGCCGGCGCGGCGGAGACGGTCCCGGAGTCCGCCTCGGAGGCGGTTCCGGACGCGGTTCCGGAGGCGGCGGGAGGTGCGGCGCTGTGAGGGGCCGGCCCCGGCGCGGTGCCGCCCGCCCCCGGTGGGCCGGAGCGGAGTACGTCCACGACGAGGCGGACCGGGCCCGGGAGAAGGCGAGGGTCGCCGTGTGCCTGGGCCGCGCCGTGCACGGACGCCGCAGGGCGCTGGGCATCTCCCAGGCGGAGCTGGCCTGCCGCGCGGGCATGAGCCAGCCGCAGGTCTCCAGACTGGAGCTGGGCGGCGGCATGCCGACCCTGGCGGTGCTCGCCCGGCTGGCCAGAGCCCTGGACGCCTCCTTCGCGCTCACCTTCGACGGCGGCGAGCCGCGCGTGGTGTTCGAGCCGCTGGAGAGGCCCGCCCTCGTGGATCCGGCCCCTGCCGGTCCGGCCCCCGTGGACCCCGCCCCGCCCGCCGTCCGGATCGGTACGCAGTGGCATATGACGATCGCGGAGAGTGGCGCGAAGGCCGGGACAGGCGGGGGGAGATGCTCCTAGAGTGCCGGTATGACCGACAGCCGGGAGGCGCCGGCGGCCGCACCCGGCCGGGAGCCGGCGCGGCACGCCCCGCGCGCCGCGCATGCCGTGCGGGCCCCGCACGCTCGGCGCGGTCCGCTTCCCCCGCGGCTTCCGTCCCTACGCGCAGGAGGCCGGTGCGGCGCCCTCCGCCGCCTCCAGCGCCGCACGCAGCGCGCGGATGCTGGTCAGCCGGCGGTCCGCGGCCGGAGGCACCATCCAGTGCAGGCCCGGCGGGCGGGTGCTGGCGGCGTCGGGCACGACGACGTAGGAGCCGCGGCCCAGCACGCGGGTGCCGGGCAGCTCCCATCGCTCGGCGGCCCTGGGCGGGATGAGGAAGTACATCCGCGACCGGTCCCAGCCCCCCTCCGGCACTCCGCCCGGGACGCCCCCCTCCGCGGGCAGGTCGGCGATGACCGGGCCGGGCGGCCGGTCGCCGTGGCGCAGCAGCGCGTCGAGCACCCGCAGTCCCGTCCGCCCCGGTATCCGTACCGCGTCCCACCAGGTGCCCGCGGGCACGGCGCGGTGCGTCCCGCCGTACGGCAGCCAGCTCGGCCGGGCGGCGGGCGGTATCGCCTTGAAGGGGCCGTGCAGGAGGGCCGCAGGGCGCGGGTCGGGCGTGCCGGGGGCGCCGGCCAGCCGGATGCGGCCGCCTCCCTGGCGCTTGACCTCCCGCAGCGCCACGTCGGAGTCCAGCAGCAGGTCGGACAGCCCGCCCGGGGCGGGGTCGGCCGGATCCCAGACGGCGACGCCGAGCGAGACGGTCTGCCCGGTGATGGTCACGGTGGTGCCGCGGCTGACCGGGGCCGGCACGGACATCTCCCGCACGCCCTGCTGGACGAGCCGGGCCGCGGCCATCGCCTCCTCGGCGCCGGCGCCGGGCAGCAGGGCCAGGAACTCGTCGCCCGCGTGGCCTCCGTAGCGCCCGCAGACCGCTTCCCCGGCCGAACTCTGGACGGCGCTCCCCACACGGCGCAGCACGTCCGCCGCGGCGCGCAGCACGGCGTCCCCCGCGAGATGGCCGTAGGTGTCGTTGACGGACTTGAAGCGGTCGAGATCGCCCAGCAGCAGTGCGAGCGGCCTGTGCTGCCGGCGGGCGGAGGCGAGGGCCTGGGAGGCCCTGATCTCCCAGGCCCTCCTCACCAGCAGCCCGGTGAGGTCATCGGTCAGGGGGTGATGGCCGCCTCCCGGACAGCACGAGGGGGACGGCGCGTGCTCCTCGGTCGTCCTCGGCGCAGTACTCATCGATCCCCTTCTCCCCCGGTCGTGCGGTCCGGCGCATGGGCGGTGGTGAACCTGCGGTTGAACCGTTCATCATTCAACTCAACTGGTAGTTGAGCGAATGCGATGAGTGAGTTTAGGCTCTTGAATGACCGGGCTGTCAACTCCTGCCCGGTCGGCAGGAGTTATGATGCGGTGACGGCTCCTGGTCGGTTCCGGTGTGGTGGAGGTGGATGCGGTGTCCGACACCCGCGGGGATCGGACGCTGGCGGAGAGACTCGACCGGCTCTTCGACACCGTCCGCCCGGAGGGCCCCAAGGGCCGCCGGTACACCAACGAGGAGGTCGCCACCGCCGTCAAGCGCGCGGAGCCCGGTGTCCGGGTGGGCGGCGCCTATCTGTCGGCCCTGCGCAAGGGCACCAAGAAGAACCCCTCCACCGAGCTCCTGACGGCCCTGGCCCGCTTCTTCGGCGTCCCCGCCTCCTACTTCCTGGACGAGCGCGCCGCGGCCCGGACCGACGCCGAGATAGAACTCGCCAGGGTGGCCCACAACATGGGCGTCAGAAAGCTCGCCCTGCGCGCACTGGAGCTGTCCCCCGAGGGGCTCGCCGCCGTGACGAGGATCGTCGAGCACGTCCTGGAGAGCGAGCCCGGGGCGCGCACGCGGCAGGAGGAGCAGCCGTCCCCCGGCGCGACGCCGCCGGACGGCCGGCCCGCCGAGCACTGACCGCCCCGTTCCGCCCGTCCTCCCCCCGCCCCGCCCCGCCCGTGCGCCGCGGCCGCGCGGCAACGGACCGACGCGTCCGGCGGCCCTTCACACGCCCGCGCCCGGGGCGTGGTTGTCCGGATCGTCCCGTACTCCTAGGCTTTGCGGCGATCGCCGTCTTGTGAGGAGAGCGACCCTTGACGCTGCTGATGGGCGCCGTGGCCTACGACCCGAAGACCGTCACCATCTGGACCGGCTTCCGCGCCTGGCTGCGTGCCCGGGACCTGCCCTTCGACTTCCTGCTCTACTCGCACTACGAGCGCCAGGTCGAGGACCTGCTCGCCGGAAGGCTGCACGCCGCCTGGAACTCACCGCTGGCCTGGGTGCGCGCCGACCGCATGGCGCGGGCGGCGGGCCGGGAGGTGCGCGCACTGGTGATGCGCGACACCGACCAGGACCTCACCTCCGTCGTCGTCACCCGCCACGACTCGCCCGTCGCCACCCTCGCCGACCTCAAGGAGCGCACGGTGGCCGTCGGGGCGGTCGACTCGCCCCAGGCGACCCTGCTGCCGCTGGAGACGCTGCGCCGGGCGGGTCTGCGTCGGGGCGAGGACTTCCGCGTCCGCCGCTTCGACAACGGCACCGGTCTCCACGGCGACCACGTCGGCGGCGAGCGGGAGGCGGCGCGTGCCCTGCTGGCGGGCGAGGCGGACGCCGCCTGCCTCCTGGACGCCAACCACCTGCTGTTCGGGCGGGAGGGGACGCTGCCGCCCGGGAGCACACGGGTGCTGGCCCAGACGGAGCCGTACGACCACTGCAACATGACGGTCGCGGACGACGCTCCCGCCGACCTGGCCGAACGGTTCGGCGAGCTGCTGCTGTCCATGTCCTGCGCCGACCCCGAGGCGCGCCCCCTGCTGGAACTGGAAGGGCTCACCGCCTGGCGTCCCGGCCGCACCACCGGCTACGCGCCGCTGGAGGCCGCGGTGGACGAGACGGGCTTCTACGACCCTGCCGGGAGGGTCACCGCGGCGGAGTACGCGCCGTGACCGCGGCCGGCTCCGGCTCCGGCTCCGGCTCCGGCTCCGGAACCGGAACCGGGTCGCGGACACTCCGCCTCGGGGCGCTGGGCTTCGACCGGGGCGCGCACCTGCTGGTGCGGCGCGCGCTGCTCGACCTGCGCCCGGGCCAGGAGCTGGCGGTGGCCGGGGACGACCCCGCGCTGCCCGTCCACCTGCGCGCCTGGTGCCGCGCGCACGGCCACGAACTGCGCGTCCCGGACCCGGGCGGGGGTCCGGGCGGGCGGGAGGCCGACGGCGTCCGCGCCCGGATCGTCCGCGGCCGGGCGGATCTCGACCGCTGGTCGGACGCCGAGCGGGCCGGCGGCCCCGGCCCCGGCGGCCTCGCCGCCCGCCCCTCGCCCGCCTGGGGCCTCGCGGCACGCGGCGCGCTGGTCGAGAGCGGCGGCCCGGCCGGCCCCTTCGACCTGGCGGACCGCGACCACGTCTGGGCCGACGTCGCCCCCCACCTCTACGCCCGTGCGGCGGCCGAGCAGTGGGACCCGGGCCGGGCCGTCGACTGGGAGGCGCCCTTCACCCTCCCCGACGAGGTGGAGCGCGCCGTCGTCCAGGTGATGACCTATCTGGTGGAGAACGAGCAGGCCGCCCTCGTCGTCCCCGCCCGGCTGCTGGCACGCGTCCACCCGCACTTCCGCGAGGTCCTCCAACTGCTGGCCGTACAGGCGGCCGACGAGGCCCGCCACATGGAGGTCTTCACCCGCCGCGCCCTGCTGCGGGGCGGGGAGATGGGCACGTCCTCGGCCGGTGGACGGGAGTCGCTCAACACCCTGCTGACCGAACCGGACTTCTCACTGGCCTCGTTCCTGCTCTCCGTGCTGGGCGAAGGCAGTTTCCTGAGCCTGCTGGCCTTCCTGGAGCGCCACGCCCCCGACCCGGTCACCCGCCGCATCACGGCCCTGGCCCGCCGCGACGAGGCCCGGCACGTGGCCTTCGGCGTCGCCCACCTCCACCACCGGGGTACCGTCGACCCCGCCCTGCGCGGCAGGCTCCGCGCGGCCGTGGAGCGCCGCCACGACGCCCTCACCGACACCTCGGGCCTCAACGCGGACGTCTTCGACTCCCTGGTGGTCCTCGCGGCGGGCGAGTGGAACCCCGAGGCGATCGGCCGGGGCCACGACGCGGTCCTGGCCCTCCAGTCCGAGATGGACGAGGGCAGGCAGCGCCGCCTGGTCCACCTCGGCTTCCCCGCCGACGAGGCGGCCGAACTCTCCGCACTCCACACCCGCAACTTCATGTGACACCCCGGAAGACGCGGGCCGCCGCCCCCCGTGAGGGAGGACGGCGGCCCCGGGGCGCGCCCGCCCGGCCTGAAGGGGCCGGGCGGACCGGGTGGGCGGGGCGGGGCTCAGCGCTCGCCGTCCGCGGTGCCGGCGGACCCGGCACCGCGCTCCACCGGCGGAAGGGCGGCCAGCCGCGGCAGCAGCTGGGCCGTCAGGAGCGTGGACAGCGCCGAGGTGTCACCGCCACCGGCGCCGTCGGTGCGCACCACCACCGGCCGCGGCGCGCTGCCGGCCAGGGTCGCGCCGACCTCCAGGCGGCGGCGGGCCAGTTCGTACTGGAGGACCGCCCGGTTGTCGCGGTACGCCTGGGCCAGCCGGCGCTGGGCGCGCGCCTCGTTCTCGGCGGCGATCAGACCGCTGCGCCCGCGGGTCTCGATCTCGAACCGCACCCGCTGCGCGTTGGTCTCCTGCTCCTCCAGGAGCTGGGCCACCTCCTCGCGCGCCCGGTTCAGGGCGGCCTTCACCTCGACGATGCGCGCGTCGCGCACCTTCTTCGCCCGCTCGATGTCCATCCGGAGGCTGTCGATGCGGCGCTTGCGGGTCAGGCCCCACTCCTGGTCGTACGCGGCGCGCTCCTTGGCGACCCGCTCCCGGGTGGCCAGGTGCTGCTGGTACTGGGCCGGGAGCTGCACGTCGGGGATGTTGCAGCCGGTGATGCGCACCCCGTAGCGGGAGAGCTGGCGGTTGAGCAGCTCCTGCATGTCGGCCACGTCCGAACCCCGCAGGTCGTAGGCCCGTTCGGTGCGCATCCTGCGCGCCCGCTGCCGGATGGCGTCCTGCACCGCGCTGGAGAGCACCAGGTCGAAGTTGCCCGCGCCGATGGTCCGCACGAACAGCACCGCGTCGGTGATGCGGAACTTCAGGAAGAACTCGATCGACCGCAGCGGCACGTTCTCCTGGGTCGGGCAGGCCATCACCGGGGCCGAGTAGGGGATCTCGGTGGCGGTGTCCACCACGAACTCCACCCGCGACCACGGGTGCCACAGATAGTGGCGGCCGGGGTCCAGGGTGCGGGTGACCGCGCCGTAGCGGGTCAGGACCCCGTTGGTGCCCTGCTCGATCTCCACGATCGAGGAGCGCCACCACCACAGCCCCCCTGCCAGCAGGGCGAGGACGCCCAGGACGTAGGAGAGCGCGGCCAGGGAGCCGCGGACGGCGCCGGTCAGCCCCTCGGAGCCGCCCGCGCTCAGCAGTACGCCGGTCAGCAGCGCGAACACCCCGAACCACAAAGGCAGCAGCCACCACAGCCGGCGGCGGTGGCGGGGGATGATGACCGGGACCAGGGTGCCCGCCTCGCCGCCGCGCAGCAGCTGGGCGATCTCGCTCCAGGGGGCCACCGCCTCGGAGATGACCGACCTGCGGGTGGTGGACACGGCGCTCACTGCGCGCCCTCCTCGGTGTCGTCGGACGCTGCGGTCGCTCCGGGTGCTTCGGGTACTCCGGTCTCCCCGGGTGCTTCAGGCGCTGCGGGCGGTCCGGGCTCCCCGCCGGGCGCCGCTTCCCCAGCGGCCTCCACGCCCCCGGCGGCCGCGGTGCCTCCGGCCGGCACGGTCGGCCGCTCCTCCTCCAGCAGGGCGCGGATCTCCTCCTGGCGCCGTTCGATGCGCTCGGAGACCTCCCGCAGCCGGGCGCGGACGGCGGCCATGTCGGCCTCCGTGAACAGCTCCGTGCCGTGCTCGCCGATCATCTCCCGGGCCAGCCGCAGGAAGTCGACCCCGGCCGTGCCGTCGGACTCCTCCGCGCCACCCACCCGCACCAGCTGCGGCAGGTGGTCCGCCACCTGCTCCAGGGTGTCGAGCATCTGCTGCCGGTAGCGGTACTCCAGGATCTCCGGGGCCTCGGCGGCGGTCACCGCGCGGATGTCCAGGGCCTGCGCCTCCAGCAGTGCGGCGTTGGCCTTCGCCTCCGACTCGGCCTGCACGTAGCGCTGCCGGGCCAGCGCCTGGGCCCGGTTGGTCTCCCGCTCGACGGCGGTGTCCATCTGGGCCTGGTACTGGGCGATCTCGGCCTGGATCGCGGAGAACGTCTCCTGGAGGGTGGCCAGTTCCTTGGTGAGGTCGCCCTCGTCCTGCTCCTTGCGGAGCTGGAGCGCGTACTCGTGGGTGTAGGCCTCCTTGGCGACCCGCACCATCTCCGGGGCGGCCAGGTCCATGCGGTAGTTGCGGTCGGAGGGCTCGGCGTGCGTGATGTTGGCGTTGGTCAGCTCCACCGCCGGCTGGAACTGCTGGTTGAGCTGCTCCAGGAGCCGGCCGGTGTCCTCGCCGACCATGTCGTAGATGCCGGCGGCCTCCTGCTCGTAGATCAGGCTGCGGATGGTCTCGCTGACCGCGTTGCTCAGCTTCTCCTCGAAGCCGCGGACCGCGCCGAGGGTGTAGACGAACTCCACCGGGTCGTTGATCCGGAACTGGATGAACAGGTCGATCGACGCCTTCACCCCGCTGCGGGTGGGGGCCTCGCGCACCGGGGCGTTGAACGGGTACTCGCGGGTGGTGTTGAGGATGTACGACACCCGCTTCCACGGGTTCAGCAGGATCACCCGGCCGGGGCCGACCACCTGCTCCAGCTTCCCGAAGCGGGTGATCAGCGCCTGGCAGCCGTCCGGCACCATCACCATGCCCTGCCGCCACCAGACGAAGACCACCGCCGACACCGACAGCACCCAGTAGTGGACGCCGAAGAGGGGATTGGTCAGCGCGCTGCCGCCTGCGGCGGACACCACGGAGGAACCCACCGCGCCCACCACCAGCAGCATGAGCACCGGGAGCATGCTCAGCAGGGAGCGTCCGCGCGGGAGCACCATCGGGCAGATGACGTGCACCGGCACGCCGCCCTCGCGCTGCTGCTCGCTGCGGTTGAGCGCCTCCCCGGCCTCCACCAGCGGAACGGTCCGCTGCGTCATCACGGTGGCGATGGAGCCGCCGCCCTGCTCCCGTGCGGCGGGGAAGTCGGCGGGGTCCATGCCGTCCTGCTGCGAGGGGCCGCCCTGCCGGGAGGATCCGCTCTCGGCGGTCCCGGCGTCCCGGCCGTCTCCACCGTTCCCGGTCCCGCCGCGCCGTCGCCGGCGCAGCTCCTCCTCGGCCACGGCCCGCGGATCGGCCCCCTGGGCCACCGTCTGTGCGATTCTGCGCATGTCCTGGGTTCGTGCCACGTCTGCCCTTCGCCGTCTCCGGTCGTTTTCGTCCCGTACGGGTGTTCCACTCCATCTCACAGCATGCGGCCCGCCGCGGGCGGATACGGGGCCCGATCGTGACCCGGACGGGACCTTCCGGGCCGTTCGGACCATCCTGGCGGAGCCCGGCCCGGACGGCGTGAACACCACGGGCGGCGCTGCGCGGAACAGGCCGGGCGGCCCGGGAATCCCGGGCCGCCCGGCCTGTCTCCCAGCCGTGCCGTCTCAGCGGAGGCGGTCGAAGGAGGGGCCGCGCGGGTTCACCTTGACGGCCATGTCGACGGTGTACTCGCCCGATCCGTCACTCCTCTTGTTGACGATCTGGCACTTGTGGCCGGTGTCCGCGTCGAGGTCGACGACCTCGGCCTCGGGAAGCTCCTCGCAGCGCATCTCCTCGCTGTAGCGGTGGTTGTCCTCCCAGAGTTTCGCCCTCACGCCTTCACCGGTCAGCAGGCCCTTGCCCGGCTCCGCGTTGTACTGGATGAAGAAGGACCCCTCCTTGTAGGAGTCGGAGATCGTCACCGTCCAGGGGATCTCGACGTCCGCGTAGGCGACCGTGCACTCGGTGGCGGCCTTCGCCTTCAGGGTGATCTCGCCGCCCTCGCAGGAGCCGCTGGTGCTGCCCATCGCGCCGGCCATCCGCACGGTCCGCTTCCGGAGCTCGTGGATCACCTTCTCGGTGAAGTCGGCGTCCCGCGCCGGGCTCGGGCTGATGGTGGGGCTGGTGCCCACGGGCTCCCCGGCGGGGGACTCCACCACGACCGGGAGCCGCTCCCCCTCTTCGGCCCGGCCGCTCTCGCCGCTCTGGTCGCTCTGGTCGCTCTTGCTGTTCCCGGCCTCCGCACTGCTCTGCGTGCCGGAACCCCCGTTGCCGTCCTCGCTTCCCCCGCAGCCGACGGTGAGCAGGCCGACGGCCAGGATCGCTGTGACGGTTCGTATGTGTCGCATGCTCCGCCACCCTAGTGGGAGGAGGGACGCGGACCTGCAGTCGGCCACCCGGCGGGCGGAGCGAGCACGGACCCCCCTCCCGGACGGAGCACCCCATCGAGCCCGTAGGGCCCGCACGGACGGGTGCACAGGTGCCGGAGCGTACGGCACCGGCCGGAGCCCCGGGGCGCGGGCCCCCCGCCGCGGGACGGGAGGCGCCGGCCGCGTTCCGGCAGCGCCTGCCCGATACGAGGGAGGAGGCGGTGCTCGGCCGCTCGGCCGGGAGTTGCCACCTGGCCGGGCGAGCTGCGGCCCGGCGCTCGAAGACCTCCCCGGTCAAAGGCGGGAGACGGGTCCCGGAGACGGCCCGGATGCAGGGCTCCGGCTGCAACGGCCCAGGGACGACGCTCGACTCGTACGCGTACAGCGACAGTGCCGGGGACCTCCGGCCGCGATCCGCGAGATCCGCGGTGACGGCCGGTGAAACGCGCTGTGCTGGACACCGGCGTCTTCTCACGCCTCTTGCGCGGTGTCGAAGCGGACCGCGGTGGTCGCGTCATCGATTTCATCCGGCGGCCCCGGGGGCGGAGGGGTGGCGCGATGGCGGCGGAGCGGCCGAAACGCGGGTGTTGCGGCCGGTAAGGGCTTTCCCCCACCCTGCTCCGTGGGCAGGGTGACGGTCAACGGGGGGTGAGTCTCCTGCTGAGGATCCACTTCACACCTGAGGATCTCGCACGCGTCCGTCTTGCGAGAAAACCCGATCCGCTGTGGGAGGTCGTCTGCAGCTTGCACCGCCTCCAGACCTCGCGGGGGCGCTGGGCCTACGCCGACTGGCACCGGCAGGCCATGGAGGCGCTCACGGGAACGCCCGTCGGCAGGGCGGTGCGCCGGTTACTGGTGCCGATGCTGCCCCGCGCACGCTACTTCCCCGACTTCCTGAACCCGCACGAGTCCGCGGAGGGTCTGGAGCAGGGGCTCGCGGCGATCGTGGACACCCCGCCCGAGCGGGTGGCCCGCGAGACGGCCAGGTTCGGCCGGGAGCACCGCGCCCCGGGCTGGGCTCCGAAGCTGGTGGAGCGCGAGAACAGGGAGGAGCTGGCCCGGGCCCTCCGCGCCTACCACGACGCCGTCGTCGCTCCCCACCACGACCGCGTCTGCGCGGAGATCGAGGGCGAGTGCGCCCTGCGGGCCCGTGAGGTACTGGACAGGGGCGTCCACGGACTGCTCGCCGAGCTGTCACCCGCCATGAGCTGGCGCGCGCCGGTCCTCCACGTCGACTACGTCGAGGACCGGGACCTGTATCTGGGCGGGCGCGGACTGTGCCTGGTGCCCTCCTACTTCTGCTGGCGGACTCCGATCGCCCTGGCGGACGCCGCGCTGCCCCCGGTGCTGGTCTACCCCGTGCAGCGCCCGGCGCCCGCCGCCGTCGTACCTCCCCCGGAATCGTCCCTGGAGGCGCTGCTGGGGAAGACCCGGGCGGCCGCGCTGAGGGCCCTCGTGCCCGGAGCGACCACGTCGGAGCTGGCGCGGTGCCTGGGCGTCTCACCCGCCACCGCCACGCACCACACCACGGTGCTGCGCGACGCGGGTCTGGTCGCGAGCCGGCGCCTGAGCAACAGCGTGCTGCACACGCTCACTCCGCTGGGAGCGGCCGTACTCCGCCACCCGTCGAGGTCCGTCCCCTCCGTACCGGCCGCATCCCCGAGTCTCTGACAGCCGGCCGTAAGCGCACCGTGCACCACACGAGCACCACGGGCACCGCCGGAACACCGGGGTCCGCCGCTCTCCCTGGGCCTTTCGGGCCCTGTCGAAAGACATGGCCGGGCCGTCCGCCGCTCTGCGAGCGTTTTCCGCGAACACAGCCGGTGCGGGCGTTCGCCGCCCGCACGACGAACGAGATGGGGGAGAACATGAAGAGAACCGTCATCGCAGGCGCGCTCGCGCTCGCCTCCGCCGCGACGACCTGCGTCGCGCTCGCTCCCGCGGCGGTCGCCGCCCCGCAGTCCTGCGTGACCAGTTCGCTGACCACCGGGGGCTACGGGGGCGTGGGCACCATCCGCCACAAGTCGTCCTCCAGCTCCTGCGGCGACCTCAACCTCACCTACTCCAACGACTCGACGACCAACATCGGGGACCGCTACGCCGGCCGCCTGCGCAGCTCCAGCGGTTCGTGGAGCACCTGCAGCAAGGGCTACGTCTGGGCCTCGGACGGAAGCCACAGCATCAACGACTCCACCTACTGGCTGTGCACGAACGTCCAGGGCGGCACCCCGTTCACGGTGGCGAGCTACTACGACGGCGGGGACTCCGTCCGGATCACCCACTGACCCGGAACCCGTGTCCCCCGGGGGTGCCGCCGAGGGCCGGCGGCACCCCCGGCCGTCCGAGAGAGGAGCGCCCCGGATGATCCGTCCGGTGTCACCGCGCCGTCCGGCGTTCCGCGTCACCGCGGCGACCGCCGCGGCGATCACCGCACTGCTCGCCGGCTGCTCGGCCGGGGCCGGTACGCCGGGCGGTACGCCCTCCCGGACCGGGGCCGAGCCCCCGTCCGCCGCCCGCCTCACCCATGTCCTGCCCGGTGATCCGGTGCGTATGGTCCTGCCCGCGACCGGTGCCGAAACCCGCTGGACTCAGGGGCTGGACGCCTTCGGGCAGCAGGTGGCGCACATCGTCTCGGCCGACTGCGCGAGCGAGCGCGGCGCCGGTCTGCCCGACGGGCCCCCGCCCGCGTTCATCCGCCTCTCCGAGCTTCCCGACCTGGACTTCCTGGCCCGGCACGGGTTCAGCCGGAGTGCCGATCTCCCCGCCCCCGAGGCGAGCCCGACCGCGCCCGGCACCGGCGACCCCGCCGCGGTGCGCCACTGCCAGGACGAGGGCAGGGCTGCGGCGGAGCGGTTGCGCGGCGCCTACGCCCCCCTCCAGGGGCGGTGGTTCCGGGAACTCGCCTCCCTGCGCGGCGACCCCGCCGCGGCCCGGGCCCTGCGCGGCCTGCCCGGCTGCCTCGCCGGGCACGGCATCGAGGTCGGCGACGAGGACGGCTTCTTCGCCCTGGCCGACACCCGTCTGAACTCCGCCGCCCCGGCCGAGCGCCCGCGCGTCGACCGCGAACTCGGCCGTGCGTACGCCTCCTGCATGCGCCCGGTCGAGGCCGTCCGCGAACCGGCGCGGCTGCGGATGCGCGAGGACTTCCTGGCCGAGCACGCCGACGAGGTCCGCGAGCTGCGGAGGACCCTGGTCCCCGCACTGCGCCGCGCCGAGGAGCGGTACGGCCCGCGCCTCTCCTTCCCCGCGCCCTGACCGCGCCCCGGCCGTCCCCCGGGCGGTGCCCTCGACACGGGAGAGGACGCGGGGCGGCGACCGCCTGCCCCGCGTCCTCTCCCGCCCGTGTCCGCCGGCTGTCACCACCCGGCCTTGACGGTCTTCGCGATGTGCGCCCGGTCCTCGTCCGACACCCACCAGCCGACCGGCAGGGCGATCTGGCGCTCGGCGACGGCGTCGAGTCCCGGCAGCAGCGCCTGGGAGCCGCGGGTCGCGGTGTAGGTGTCGTTGCGGTGGTGCACCTCGCTGGTGGCGATGTGAGCCTCGGCCAGGCGCCGTGCGAAGGCGTCGCGGCCGTCCACCTTGACCGAGTAGTACCAGAACGACGGGTCGCGGTCGGCGGCGCGCTCCGTCAGCTCCAGGCCGTCCACATCGGACAGCTCGGCGTCGTAGAACGCCGCGTTCTCCCTGTGCCTGGCGAGGAGGTCATCGACGATCTCCAGGTTGGCCAGTCCGATGGCCGCGTTGATGTCGTTCATGTTGAACTTGAAACCGTACTCCGGAATGTCGTTCTTGAACCGGGCGGCCCCGCCGTCGCGGTCGATGCCGTACCAGCGCAGCAGTCGTGCCCGTGCCAGCAGTTCGTCGTCGGGCAGCACGACCAGACCGCCGTCCCCGGAGGTCAGGTGCTTGACCGCCTGGAAGCTGTAAACCGCGATGTTTCCGTGCCCGCCGAGAGCCACGCCTCGGTAGGTGGCGCCCCACGCGTCGGCGCAGTCCTCCACGACCCGGGGGCGTACGCCGTGGACGCGTTCCGCCTGGTCGAGCACACGGCGCAGCCGGTCCAGGTCGACGGGGTAGCCACCCCAGTGCACCAGGACGATCGCCCGGGTCGACGGAGTGATCTTCCGGGCCAGGTCGTCCAGGTCCATGTTGAGGGTGGCGGGATCGGTGTCCACCCAGCGGATGCGCATCCCGTTGGCCAGGATGGGCCAGTTGGTCGCGGTGCAGGTCAGCGCCGTCGCCAGGACCTCGCCGTCCCGCCCGGCCTCCGTCGCCACCAGATGCAGAGCCAGGTGCAGTCCCGATGTGGCGCTGTTCACGGTCAGGACCCGGGGGTTGTCCAGCCGTTCGGCCAGGGCGCTCTCGAACGCGTCGACCTTCGCGCCCTGCCCGATGTACCCGCTGTCCAGGACGTCACCCACCAGGGCTGCCGCCTTGTCGGACATCGCCACCTTGAAGAGGGGGATCACGCCTCCCACCCCCTGGACTCCCTGCGGGTGCGGCGGAGTCTCACTTGTAGTCACCGTCCGTCTCGACGAAACGGTTGCGCACGAGCCACGTGCCGTCGACGCGGACGAGCTCGTCGTCGCAGAGGGTGTGGTGGCGGAAGTGCACTTCGCCGCTCAGCAGGGTTCGGTTCGGGGTCACGTAGACCATGACGTAGCTCTGCGCGCGGACGGTGTCGTCACCGAGCCGCTCCACGGTCAGCTGCCCCATCCAGTGCCGCAGGACGAGCCCCTCGTGCAGGCCGGTCTGCCTCTCGATCGCTTTGACCAGCATGTCCCGGCCGACCAGGGGGTCGGGCATGTCCGCCGCCTGGAACACGCCGTCCGGGGTGAAGGTCCGGGCCCACTGCTCGCCGTCCCCGCGGTCGAGGATCTTGAGCTGAAGGGCGTAGAACTGCTGGATCTCCAGGTACAGGTCGCTCGGGACGAGCGTGGTGGCGAGGTCGTGCGAGTTCATCGTCTCTCCTGGTTGTCGGTGTCTGAGCGGTGGTCATTTCGCCGCGGTGCGGAGGTGGCCGAGGATCGTGTCAGCCGCGCGCTGGGCACCGCCGGCCTTTCGCATGTGCTCGCGCATGTCGTCCAGGTTGGTCCGTATGACGGGGTCGGAGGCGACCGCCAGAACAGCCTCCCGGAGGGATTCGGGGGTGACCTCCTCGGGGCGCAGCACCTGGCCCAGGCGCAGCTCGCCGGTCCGCGCGGCGATCATCTCGGAGTCGCCGTTGTGCGGTACGGAGACGAGGGGCACCCCGGCGTACAGGGCGTTCATGGTGTTGCCGGCGCCGCCGTGGCATACGAACGCGCCCGCGTGCTCCAGCACGGCCTGGAGGGTCAGCCAGGTGTGGATCTCGGCGTTGGGCGGCAGTTCGCCCACCGCCTCCAGGTCCACCCCGGGGCCCGCCGCGATAACCACGTGCCACGGCAGCCCCTCGAACGCCTTGGCGCACATGGCGAAGAACTCGGGCTGGGTGTTGAAGGTCGTGCCCAGGGAGATCAGGACGACGGGCTTGTCGTTGGACGGCCTCCAGGTGCCCTGCAGGTCGCTCCGCCGCAGCGTGATCCCGGCGAACGTGTACCGGTCCTCGGGAAAGGACTCGCCCTCGGACTGGAACTCGCGCGGCATGAAGGAGATGTTGTGCGAGGCGTCCGCCATCAGCTCGTCCAGCGGGACGTCCCGCAGCCCGTGCGCGTCGGCGAACGCGCGCAGCTCACGCGTCAGCTCGCCGAACATCCCCTCGGCGGCCTCCTGGGCGTCGGAGAAGTACTGGCGGGAAATGAGGACGGGGTAGAGCTGGATCCCCGGCACGCCGAGCTTGCGTGCCATCACCCGGCCGAGGAACTGCATCGAGATGTCGTAGACCAGGCAGTCCGGCACGTCGTCGCCGAAGTACTCCTCAAGCACCGGCGCGGTGGCGGCCGCTTCCCGGACCGCGCCCAGCAGCACCCGCGCCAGCCAGTCCTCCGCGCCGGTCGGGGCGATGGTCCGGGGGTCGATGACCGAGGTGTACGGGATGACGTCCGCGCCCGTCGAGGCGATCCGCTCGGCGAAGTCCCCGGCGGCCAGGTAGCTGACCCGGTGGCCGCGCTCGACCAGCTCCTCCACGACGCCCAGCGTCGGGGTGATGTGGCCCGCCGCGGGGATGTTCAGGAAAGCGATGTGTCTCTTCACGTGGTTCCAGCTCCTGGAGTCGTCGGCTTGCTCGGGGATACCGGCCGCTTCATGCACGCGGCCCTGACAGAACCTCGGCACGGAGGTCCGCGTAGGAGGGCAGTACGCCCAGGGCCTCCGTCTGCGCCAGCGTCGGAGCGGTCCGGTCCTTGTCGGACAGGACGATGTCGTCCATGGCGGGCCACGGCAGGGCGAGGCGCGGGTCCAGCGGGTCGATCGATATCGCCTTCCCCGGGGTGTAGACGCGGTCGCACATGTAGGCGACCACCGCCGTCTCGCTGACCGCCGCGAACCCGTGCCCGAACCCCGCGGGGATGTAGACGGCGCGCCGCCGGACGTCGTCCAGCGGAATCGCGACGGACGCGCCGTACGTCGGGGAGCCGACCCGGACGTCCACCACCATGTCGACGATCGAACCGCTCACACAGGTGACGTACTTCGCCTCTCCCGGCGGGGCGGCGGTCAGGTGGATCCCGCGGATCGTGCCGCGCCGCGAGACCGAGCAGTTGACCTGCGCCACTTCCATGGGACGCCCGGTCGCCGCGTGCAGCCGCTCGCCGACGAACAGTTCCACGAACGCCCCGCGCGCGTCGCCGTGCACCTTCGGCTCCACGAGGTGGACACCGTCGAGGCCGAGTTCTTCGAAGATCATCGGATTCCCTTCCTCAGCCGACGGCGCCGACACCGGCGCCGGCCGGGACCTTGTTCTGGATCTCCACTCCCGCGGAGTCCGGCAGCCCCACCAGGTACTCGCCGTAGCCGCTGGGCATGAGCGGCTTCGCCAACTCGCGGAGCCGGTCGCTGTCTATGAACCCGCGGCGCCAGGCCACCTCCTCGACGCAGCCGATCTTCTGGCCCTGCCGCTCCTCGACCACCCGCACGAACTCCGACGCCTGCACCAGCGAGGCGAACGTCCCGGTGTCGAGCCACACGGTGCCCCGGTCGAGCACGGTGACGTTGAGTTCGCCCCTGCGCAGGTACGCCTGGTTCACCTCGGTTATCTCCAGTTCGCCGCGCAGGCTGGGCCGCAGTGAACGGGCGATGTCGACGGCCCGGTTGTCGTAGAAATAGAGACCGGGCACCACGTACCGCGATTTCGGTTGCGCGGGCTTTTCCTCGATGGAGCGGACCCGTCCTTCGAGATCGAAGTCCAGAACACCGAAATCGCTCGGATTGGCCACCGGGTAGGCGAAGATGTGCCCGCCGTCCGGAGAAGTGTGGGTCTTCAACTGGTCGCCGAGGCCGACCCCGTGGAAGATGTTGTCGCCGAGGATCAGCGCCACCGGCTCGTCCGCGATGAAGTCCTCGCCGATCAGAAGCGCCTGGGCGATTCCTCCGGGGACGGGCTGGGTCGCGTAACTGAGACTCAGGCCCAGGTGCGAGCCGTCGCCCAGCAGCCGCTCGAAGGACCCCCGGTCGGACGGCGTCGTGACGACGAGGATGTCCCGTATACCCGCCAGCATCAGGGTGGACAGCGGGTAGTAGATCATCGGTTTGTCGAAGACCGGCATGAGCTGCTTCGACATGGCTTGGGTGATCGGCCACAGGCGGGAGCCGGTTCCGCCGGCCAGAATTATGCCTCGCATGCTTCGGAAGCTAGTGAAGCCGCCTATAGGGGCTGTCGAGGCCGGGTGGGCCCGGGCCGCGTCGCCCCGGGGTCGCGGGTGCGGGCAGCAGGAACCGCGCAGGCCCGCCCGGAGGAACCGGACGGGCCTGCGCGGCGGCCTGGAGGAGGACCGTCAGATGTTCTCCTTGCCGCCGGGCACCGTGCGGGGCACCGCTGCGGCCGCCGCCAGGCTCAGCACGAGCAGCACCGCGGTCGCCAGGAAAGCGACCCCGTAGCCGGAGGCGAACGCGTGGACATCGGGGGGACCGCCGTCGGCGACCTGCGCCGTACGCCACTGGGCCAGGGCGACCATGACCGCGAGGCCGGCCGCACCTCCCAGGGCCTGGGAGGTGTTCAGCACCCCCGAGGCCAGCCCCTGCTTGTCCTCCGGCACCCCCGCCGTCGCCGCAGCGGCCACGGAGGTCACCAGGATGCCGAGCCCCAGACCGAACAGCAGGCTGGGGCCCAGCAGATCGGCGATGTAGGAGGCGCTCTCGTCGGCCGACGACTGCCACAGCAGTCCGGCGATCATGGGGAAGAGCCCCACCAGCATCAGCGGACGGGGACCCGTCTTCGGCCCCACGACCGAGGAGGCGGCGGCGCCCGCGAACGCGCAGAGCGTCAGCGGCAGGAAGACCAGTCCCGTCCGTATGGCGCTGTAGTGCAGCACCGACTGGTACAGCAGCGTCAGGAAGTAGAAAGCCGTGGGCAGGGCCGCCCCCAGCGCCAGCATCGTGACGTTGGCTGCCCACACCGAGCGGTTGCGGAACAGACTCAGCTCCATCAGCGGCTGTGCCGCCCACTTCGCCTGGTCCAGCACGAACACCGCCAGCAGCACCACGCCGATGGTCAGCGAGGCGACGATGCGCGCCGAACCCCAGCCGTAGCGCTGCCCCTCGGCGAGACCGTAGACGAGCGCGGCGATCCCCAAGGTGACCGACAGCGAGCCCAGCACATCGAGCTTCGTGCCCCCGCGGGTGCCGATGCGCGAGGTAGTGGCCACCGACACCACCGCCATCCCCACGATCAGCAGGCACAGCGGCACGTTGATGAGGAAGACCCAGCGCCACGACATCCATTGGACGATCGCGCCGCCGCTGAGCACACCGATCGCGCCGCCACTGCCCGAGGCGGCGCCCCACAGGGCGAGCGCCTTGGCCCGCTCCACCGGATGGGTGAACGTGGAGCTGAGCACCGCCAGCGAGGCGGACGCCATGATCGCGCCGCCGAAGCCCTGGCCCGCACGGCCGATCACCAGGGCCCCTGCGTTCGGTGCGATACCGCCGACGAGGCTGAACACCGTGAACACCGCGAGGCCGACCAGCAGCATGCGCCGGCCGCCCAGCAGGTCCACCATGCGTCCGGCCAGCAGCAGGAATCCGGCAAACGGAATCAGATAGCCGTTGTATACCCAGGTCAGGCTGCCCGGTGTGAACTGCAGATCCTGCTGGATGGACGGGATGGCGACGTTCACGATCGATGCGTCGAGGATCACCGTCAACTGGGCGAGGCAGCACACCGCGAGGACGAACCCGGCCCGGCGGGGCTTGGCCGGCGCCGCCGACGTCATCTGGTCGATCACGGCAGAAGACCCCTTTCCGGGAACCGCTCGGTGCCGGCCATCAGGAGATCTTGACCAGCACGTTGCCCTTGTAGGCGCCGCGCAGCAGGTTGATGAGCGCCTCGGGCGCGGCCTCCACGCCGCCCTCCACCACGGTGTGGGGCAGCACGATCTTCCCCTCCTGGAGCCACTGCGCGAAGTGCTGGTTCCAGGCCTGGATCTGCTCCGGCGTGTGGTAGGTGGAGAACGGCTTGATGACGATCTGCCGGATGATCCCGGTCATGATGTCCAGCCGGGGGAACGCCCCCTGCGCGTCACCGGTCTGCGCGGAGACCGCGCCCCCGAGCGCGAACCGGGCCCCCTGCGCCGCCACCTGCACGGCGGCCTCGAAGTGCTCGCCGCCGACCAGGTCGAAGAACACGTCGATCCCGTCGGGAGCCAGCTTGGCGAGCTGCTCGGCCACCGGGCCGTCCTTGTAGTTGAACGCGGCGTCGTAGCCGAGCACCTCGGTCAGGTAGGCCACCTTCTCGGCGCTGCCGGCCGAGCCGATGACCCGCTTGGCCCCTCGGGCCTTGGCGATCTGGCCGGCCAGCGAACCGACACCGCCCGCCGCGTTCGACACGAAGACCACGTCGCCCTCGCCGACCTCCGCGACATCGGCCATACCGTGGTACGCCGTGATGCCCTGGTTCAGGAAGTACTCCAGACCCGGGTACCAGGCGGGCTCGACCTTGAAGTACTGGCCGGCGGGCCCGGTGGAGTACTCGGTCCAGCCGTCCAGGTGCTGGACGGTGTCGCCCACGGCCAGGTCGGGGCTGTCCGAGGCCACGACCACGCCGATCGCGCCGCCCCACGGCCGCTCGCCGACCTTGTAGCCGGGCATCATGGGCAGCCCGGGGTCCTCGGCCATCAAGTCCCGCATCACGGCGGTCACCTGGAGATACCGGTTGTGCACCACCACATTGCCGGCCGTGGGCGCGGCGACCTCCACCTCGGCGACCTCGAAGTCCTCCCTCGACGGCTGGTCGGTGACATAACGCGCCAGGCGTACTTCCTTGCCGGTCTTCGGCAGAGTCTGGGCAGTCATGGGTAATCCCCTTCGGTTCATTTCTTCATTCATTTCGATGCGGCTGAGGCCTGCACAGCCGTACGGCCGCGCCACGGCATTCGAGGATCCCTCGGGCAGGGCCCGAAATCCGGTCAGCCCCTCACCCGTTCCACCAGGACATGTTTTCCCGGTACCACTCCACCGTGTCCTTGAGGCCCGTCTCGAACGGCTGCTCGGGGGCGAAGCCCAGTTCCTCCCGGATCCTGGTCATGTCCAAGGAGTACCGCTGGTCATGGCCGGGGCGGTCGGCGACCCGTTCGACCATCCCCCAGTCGGCCCCGCAGCTTTCCAACAAGTGCGCGGTCAGTTCCCTGTTGGTCAGTTCCGTGCCGCCACCGACGTTGTAGACCTGGCCGGCCCGGCCGCCGCGTAGCACCAGGTGGACGGCCACGCAGTGGTCCGCGACGTGGAGCCACTCGCGGACGTTGGCGCCCTCCCCGTACAGCGGGACACGGCGGCCCCGCAGAAGGTTCGTGACGAAGCGCGGTATGACCTTCTCCGGATTCTGGTAAGGGCCGTAGTTGTTCGAGCACCGGGTGATCACGGCGTCCAGGCCGTGGGTCCTGTGCGCGGCCAGTACCAGCAGATCGGAGGCGGCCTTGGACGCCGCGTAGGGCGAGTTGGGTGCAAGCGGCTGCTTCTCGGTCCACGAGCCGACCGGGATCGATCCGTAGACCTCGTCGGTGGACACATGCACGAAACGCCCGACACCGTGCCGGCGGGCGGCGTCCAGCAGTACCTGTGTGCCGAGCACATTGGTCGACACGAAGTCACGGGCGTCCTCGATGGACCGGTCCACGTGCGACTCGGCGGCGAAGTGAACGATTGCATCGTGCCCGCGTACCGCCTCGTCGACCAGCTCCGCAACGCGGATGTCACCGCGGAGGAACGAGAACCCGGGATGCCCGGCGACCGGCGCGAGGTTCCTCATGTCGCCGCCGTGGCCGAGCACATCGAGCACGGTGACCCGGGCACCGCCCGCAGGGGTCCCCGGAAGCCTGCCGGACAACAGAGCCCTGACGTACTGCGATCCGATGAACCCCGCACCACCGGTGACGAATATCCGCATGCGACGGATGGTAGAAAAGCGGGCTTGAGGCCGGGTCGAGCCGTAACGGCGGACGGGACCGGCCGGACCGGCCCGTGGTCCAAACCTCTGTCACGGCTGCGACCCGGGGCCTCGGACCGGAGGGACTGCAAAGTGTTCGGTGCGACGCGCGAATAGAGGCCGCGCCGTAACCGCGCCCACGGCCCGGCCCGGACGGGCCGGGCCGCGGAGGGGAGGGCGGAACGGGAAGGCCCCGGTCCCCGGCTCGCCGAAGGCGGTCGTCTGCGCGCGGCCGGGGACGGCGGCGAGCGCCTTCCGCAGCGCGCCGCCATCCACGCGAGGTGCGTCGCCGGGCAGCCGGCCGGCTGCCCGGCAGGGGCGCTTCGGGTGCATTCGGGTGGTGGGGGGAGCCGGGGACGCATGGGGGACAGGCGCCCGCGGAGGGCCGGCTCCAGCCGGTGCAGGCCGGACTCCCGCGCCTTCCGCCGAAGCGGCGCACACTGGGGTTCCGGGAGGGCCGGACACAGTGTGACCAGGCGGAACACGGCCCACCCGACATGACGTCAGTGGCGCCCCCGGCAGGACTCGAACCTGCGGCCAAGCGCTTAGAAGGCGCCTGCTCTATCCACTGAGCTACGGGGGCTCAAGCGGTCGCGGACGGACGGCGGAGCGCCCCCGGGTGACCTTGCCGCGACAAGGATAGGGGCCCGGGTGCATCCTCCCGGTTGCTTCACGTCCGCGACACCCTGTGGAGGTTCAGTGAAGCGGTCCCGATAATCGCAGGCGAGTACGAATCATGCACCGGTTTGAGCGCCCGATGGGGCGGGTGTTGTGCAGTCGTTATGCCCTCTGCCCCCGATGCGGCGCGGGCCACAGGGGTCAAAACACCCTGTTCTAGTCCTAATGCACTTCAAAAACCATTCGAAATTGGGCATTCTGCGCATGTGGCGATCTTGGAAGCTAGGACCGAACTGCTCGACGCGCTCACCACGCTGCGTGACCGCGTCGCCGCAGCCCGCTTTCCGCTGCCGCTGCCCGGGGCCGAGCGCGCCCGCCGCTCCCGCAGCGAACTGCTCGCCCAGCTCGACGACTACCTGGTGCCCAGGCTGCGCGCCCCCGAGGCGCCGCTGCTCGCGGTCGTCGGCGGCTCCACCGGAGCCGGGAAGTCCACCCTGGTCAACTCGCTCGTCGGACGCCGGGTCAGCGACGCGGGGGTGCTGCGGCCCACCACGCGCACACCCGTGCTGGTCTGCCACCCCGCCGACCAGCACTGGTTCGCCGGGCCCCGAGTACTGCCCCGGCTGAGACGGGTCTGGACGCCGCGGCGCGACGACTGCCGGGCCGCGGAGGACGGGCCGGCCGCCGTCCCCGACGACGACCACGCGGCCGACGACGCCGACGCCCCGCCCGCGCTCGCCGTGGAGACCGCCGAGGCCGTGCCCGTCGGGCTCGCCCTGCTGGACTCGCCCGACATCGACTCCCTGGTGACCGCCAACCGCGAACTGGCCGCCGAGCTGTTCTGCGCCGCCGACGTCTGGATCCTGGTCACCACCGCCTCCCGCTACGCCGACGCGATCCCCTGGCACCTGCTGCGAAGCGCCCGCGAGTACGACGTGACCCTGGCCACCGTGCTGGACCGGGTGCCCCACCAGGTCGCCGAGGAGGTCTCCCGCCAGTACACCGCCCTGCTGGAGCGGGCCGGCCTCGGAGACGTGCCCTGCTTCACCGTTCCCGAACTGCCCGAGTCCGCGCGCGGCGGTTCCGGGCTGCTGCCCGCCACGGCCGTGGCCGAGCTGCGCGACTGGCTGCTCCACCACGCCGGGGACCCCGCCGCCCGCGCGGTCGCCGCCGGCCGGACCGCCGCCGGAGCCCTGGCCTCGCTGCGCTCCCGCGTCTCCGGGCTCGCGGGCGCCGCGGCGGCCCAGCACGCCGCCGCACTGCGGCTGATGCGGCACATCGACGGCGCGTACGAGCGGGCCGGGGCGCGGGTGCGGCGGCAGATCGACGACGGGGAACTGCTGGCGGGCGAGGCCCTCGCCCGCTGGCGCGGCTTCCCCCGGGACAGCGGCGGCGATGAACTCCTGGACGCCTTCGCCGACGGGCTGTCGGCCCTGCTGCGCGGTGCCGTCGGCGACGCCGACGAGGAGGCGGCCGACGCCTGGCGCCTGGAGCCCGGCGCCCCCGAGTGCGGCCGCGCGGACGAACTGGTCGCGGAGCGGATCGACATCCTGGCACGGCGCTGGCGGCGCTGCCTGGAGGAGATCGCCGACGAGGAGCTGCGCTCGGCCGAGGGCGGCTGCCCGCTGCCGGCCGAGGGGATCGCGGCCCTGCTCGCCGCCGCCCTGCTGGGCGGGCGGCGCGCGCGGGGCGCGGACGAGGCGCTCGCCTGCGCACTGGGCGCGGCCGTCGCGGCGCGGCTGCGCGAGCGCGGCGAGCGGCTGCTGGAGGACTGCCTGGACCGCGCGCTGCGAGGGGAGCGCGGCTACCGGCTGGCGCCCCTGCGGGATCTCGACGCCACCCCCGACCAGCAGGTGGCCCTGATCGCCGCACTGTCCGTACTGCAGAGGAAGAGGTGATCGCGGTGGGCGTGGACGTCCGCACCGGCGGCGGCCGGATCTGGGACGACGGGCTGATCGCCCGCAGGGCCCGCACGGACGGGGGCGTACGGGAGGAGGCGGAGGGCACGCCGTTCCCCACCGGGCCGTTCGACGGCGCCCGCGGCGACGCGCTGTTCGACGGTGCCCGCGGCGACGGGCTGTTCGACGGTGCCCGCGGCGGCCGCACCGGCGGCCGGGAGGAGTGGTGGGACGGCGGCCGTACCGGCGGCACACGGGCGTACGCCGCGCCGGGTGCCGCGCCCGAGGAGGAGGCGCTGCGCGAACGGCTGCGCGCGCTGCGGGAACTGGTCGGCCTCTCCCGCACCCGGCTGGACGGCGAGGTGCTCGCCGAGGCCGGCCGGATCCTGGACGAGGTCACGGCGCGCGGCAGGCTGTCGCGGGCGTACACCACCGTGGCCGTCGCCGGGGCCACCGGCAGCGGTAAATCGATGCTGTTCAACACGCTCGCCGGGGTCCAGCTCTCCGAGACCGGACTGCGCCGCCCCACCACCTCGGTGCCCGTCGCCTGCGTCTGGGAGACCGAGTGGGACAGCGGCGCCGACGGCCTGCTGGAGCGGATGGGCGTGCCGCCCCGGGCCCGGCGCCGGGTGCAGCCGCGCGACCCGGCGCTGCGCGGCCTGGTCCTCATCGACCTGCCCGACCACGACTCCGCGGCCCCCGGCCACCGCGAGCAGGTCGACCGGATGCTGCGGCTGGTGGACGCGGTGGTCTGGGTGACCGACCCGGAGAAGTACGCGGACGCGGTGCTGCACGAGCGCTATCTGCGGCCCCTGGCCGGCCACGCCGAGGTGACGTTCGTGGTGCTCAACCAGGTCGACCGGCTGCCGGGCGACGCCGTCGACACCGTCATGGACGACCTGCGGCGGCTGCTGGACGAGGACGGCATGGCCCTCGGCGAGCACGGCGAGCCCGGCGCTACCGTACTGGCCCTGTCCGCGCTCACGGGCGAGGGTGTCGGTGAACTCAAGGATTCCCTGCGCGAGTTGGCCTCGGGGCGGCGGGCGGCGGCACTGCGGCTGTCGGCCGACGTGGACGGTGTGGTCGCCCGGCTCCGCCCGGTCTACATGGCCGACACCCCGCAGGGACCGGCCGGGCTGACCGAGCGGGCGCGCGAGGAGTTCGAGGACCGGCTGGCCTGCGCGGTGGGCGCGTGGGCGGCGGGGCAGACGGCCGAACGTCTCTGGCTGCGCCACGCCGAACAGGCGTGCGGCACCCCCTGGGCGCGGCTGCTGCGCTGGTACGAGACGCGGCGCGGGCGCGGGGAGAGGGCCGCCGCCCCGGCCGTGCCCGGTGCCGGGAACGTAGACGGAGGCGGGAGCGGGGACGGGAGCGGGGACGGGGGCGGGGTCCCGGTGCCGGAGACGGCCGCGGTGGCCCGGCCCGTACTGGCGCAGGCGGTACGGGCACTGGCCGAGGAGGCTTCGGCCGGGCTGCCGCAGCCGTGGGCCCGCTCGGTGCGGGACGCGGCCTGGCGCGGCGCGCTGGGGCTGCCGGAGGCGCTGGAGGACGCGATCGCCTCGGCCGCGGACGAGGGCGGGGAGGGCGGCGGCGCCGTGGGCGCGGGCGGAAGCGGTGGGAGCGGGGCGAGCGGCGGGAGCGGCGGGAGAAGAAGGTGGCGGGGGACGGGCAGGACGTGCGGGGCGGGGGGCGGTGAGGTCCGGCCGCCGAAGCCGCGCTGGTGGACGGTGGTGGCGTGCGCGCAGTGGCTGATGCTGGCCGTCCAGTTGCTCGGCCTGTACCTGCTGGTGGACCTGATCGCCGGAGGGCCCGGGTGGGGCGGCGTCTGGCTGCCGGTGACGCTGCTGACGGGCGGCGCGCTGGGCGGTCCGCTGCTGGCCTGGTGCTGCCGGATCGCGGCACGGGGGCCGGCGCGGGCGTACGGGCTGGAGGAGGAGCGCGGGCTGCGGCGGCTGGCGACCGGCTGGGGCCAGGCCTGGGTGCTGGAACCGGTGGCCGCCGAACTGCTGCGGTACCGGGAGGTGCGCGAGCAGTACGTCATCGCGGCGGGCGGCACGGACCGGGCCTGAGGGAGGTCCCGGCTCCGGCCCGGCCCGGCCCCGGGCGGGTGCCTCGTTCATCACCTGTCCGGGTGGCCGGGTTGTCCACAACCCGGCGGTACTCCACAGGCCGCGGCGGACATCCGCGCGGGCGGGCAGCATCGGGCCCGTACGGGGAGCGAACGGGAAGAGGACGGGGGCGGCCCGGATGAACGAGACGATGGTGACGGTGGTCGGCAACGCGGCGTCGGCGGTGGAGGCCAGGACGACGGCGTCCGGCCGTCCGGTGGCCCGGCTGCGGCTGGCCACCACGGTGCGGCGCTACGACGAGCAGCGGGGCGGCTGGACGGACGCGTACACCAGCTTCTACACGGTGTGGGCGTTCCGGGGGCTCGCGGAGAACCTGGCCGCCTCCGTGACCGTCGGCGAACCCCTGCTCGTCCAGGGGCGGTTGCGAGTGCAGCAGGGCGAACGCGACGGAAAGCGCTGGACGTCGGCGGAGATCGAGGCGACGGCGGTGGGGCACGACCTGGCCCGCGGCACATCGTCGTTCCGCCGCGTCGTGCGGGCCGTTCCCGCCGGCGAACCGGCGCCCAGTCCATGACACTTACATGCAACCAGCCGGTAACCGCCCTTATGTCACGGCGAGTACGTCCCTGCGGCATTCCCTGATAACGATTGGGAATCGGAGTGTGTAACGTCCGGTATTCCTGGGGACCGCGTTCGGATTGCTCCCTACGATCACCCCCTGAGACACGGGGGTTGACGAGGGGACGACCAGACCATGATTTCTGTACGCGGACGGGGTCCCGCCCGTTTCGCCGCCGCTGCGATAGCCACGGGCATGCTGGCGGCAGGAGCGATCGCCGGCGCGGGGACCGCCGTCGCAGACGAGAACAACCAGCAGGGCGGTGTGCTCGCCACCCTGCCCAAGGCGGGTGTGACGACCGGCTCCGGCGTCAACATCCTCAACGGTCCCAGCCGTGGCCGGACCGCTGCCGGCCTGTTCGAGCTGCAGGTCGACGGTGGCGGCACCCTGAAGACCTACTGCATCGACGTCGGCCGCGGGACGGTCAAGGGCGCCAAGTACCGCGAGGCTTCCTGGAACGAGTCCACGCTCCACAGCAACGACAACGCGGGCAGGATCCTCTGGATCCTGAAGAACTCCTACCCGCAGGTGAACGACCTCGCGGCGCTCGCGAGCAAGGCCGGCGCCGGCCAGCTCACCGAGAAGACCGCCGCCGCGGGCACTCAGATCGCGATCTGGCACTTCTCCGACAACGTGAAGGTCGACGCGGACGACGACAACGCCGACAAGCTCGCCGAGTACCTGATCAAGTCGGCCGAGAACCTTGCCGAGCCGAAGGCGTCGCTCACGCTGGAGCCGGCGGCGGTCTCCGGCAAGGCCGGCGAGAAGCTCGGCCCGATCACCGTGCACACCAACGCGCAGGAGGTGACCGTCGCGCCCGGCGCGGAGGCCACGAGCGCGGGTGTGAAGGTCGTCGGCAAGGACGGCAACGTGGTGACCTCCGCCAAGGAGGGCGACCAGCTCTTCTTCGACGTGCCCAAGGGCACCGAGCCCGGCACCGCCTCGCTGACCCTGCAGGCCAACACCGAGGTCGCCGTGGGCCGCGCCTTCACCAGCGTCGACCCGAAGAACCCGAGCCAGACCCAGATCCTGGCCGGCTCCAGCAGTTCCAGCGTCAGTGCCACCGCGACCGCGAACTGGGCCAACGAGGGCCCGATCCCGGCCGTGACCGCCGAGAAGAACTGCGTCAAGGGCGGCGTGGACGTCACCGCCACCAACCAGGGTGACGAGCCGTTCTCCTTCTCCCTCGCGGGCAAGGAGTACGAGATCCCGGCAGGCGGCTCCGAGACCGTGACCGTCCCGGTCCAGGAGGACCAGGAGTACAACATCACGATCACCGGCCCGAACGGTTTCAAGGAGACCTTCACCGGCATCCTCGACTGCGAGACCGAGACCACCACCGGCGGCAGCGGCGGCGGCGGCGAGGAGGAGAGCCCCAAGCCCTCCACCGAGCCCAGCCCGGCCACCGTCGGCGGCGACACCGGAGACGCCGGTGACACCGGCACCACCGGTGACACCGACGGCAACCTCGCCGAGACCGGCGGCAGCAGCACCACCCCGATCATCGCGGGCGTCGCCCTCGCCCTGGTGGTCCTCGGTGGCGCCGCCGTCTTCTTCCTCCGGAAGAAGAAGCCCGCCACGGCCGGCTCCAACGACTGAGCCGCCGCCCCACCCGGCTACACCGGTCCGGGCGTGACCGCCCGAACCACCCGGCCGTGTGCCGCCGCACCTCCGCGGCGGCACACGGCCTTTTCACGGCCCGGGCCGTGACGCAGGTCGCTCCGGTACTCGTTTTCGTCCCAGCGCGGGGGTGCGGCAAGATGGGGTGTATCTGCCCACTCCCTGATTGCCGGACGGTTTCTCTTGGCTGAGTACATCTACACCATGCGCAAGGCGCGTAAGGCGCACGGCGACAAGGTGATTCTCGACGACGTCACGCTGAGCTTCCTGCCCGGAGCGAAGATCGGTGTCGTGGGCCCCAACGGCGCCGGAAAGTCCACGGTGCTGAAGATCATGGCCGGTCTGGAGCAGCCGTCCAACGGCGACGCCTTCCTCGCCCCCGGCTACAGCGTCGGCATCCTCCTCCAGGAGCCCCCGCTGGACGAGTCCAAGACGGTGCTGGAGAACGTCCAGGACGGCGTCGCGGAGATCAAGGGCAAGCTCGACCGGTTCAACGAGATCGCCGAGCAGATGGCGACCGAGTACACCGACGAGCTGATGGAGGAGATGGGCAAGCTCCAGGAGCAGCTCGACCACGCGAACGCCTGGGACCTGGACGCCCAGCTGGAGCAGGCCATGGACGCTCTGGGCTGCCCGCCCGGCGACTGGCCCGTCACCAACCTCTCCGGTGGTGAGAAGCGCCGCGTGGCCCTGTGCAAGCTGCTGCTGGAGGCCCCCGACCTGCTGCTGCTGGACGAGCCCACCAACCACCTGGACGCCGAGTCCGTGCTGTGGCTGGAGCAGCACCTGGCCAAGTACGAGGGCACCGTCGTGGCCATCACCCACGACCGGTACTTCCTGGACAACGTCGCCGAGTGGATCCTGGAGCTCGACCGCGGCCGTGCCCACCCCTACGAGGGCAACTACTCCACCTACCTGGAGAAGAAGGCCGCCCGCCTGAAGGTCGAGGGGCAGAAGGACGCCAAGCGCCAGAAGCGCCTCAAGGAGGAGCTGGAGTGGGTCCGCTCCAACGCCAAGGGCCGCCAGGCCAAGTCCAAGGCGCGTCTGACCCGCTACGAGGAGATGGCCGCCGAGGCCGAGAAGACCCGGAAGCTGGACTTCGAGGAGATCCAGATCCCGCCGGGCCCGCGCCTGGGCAACGTCGTGGTCGAGGTCGAGCACCTGCACAAGGCGTTCGGTGACAAGGTCCTCATCGACGACCTGTCCTTCACCCTGCCGCGCAACGGCATCGTCGGCGTCATCGGCCCCAACGGCGCGGGCAAGACCACGCTGTTCAAGATGATCCAGGGCCTGGAGGAGCCGGACTCCGGCACCATCAAGATCGGCGACACGGTCAAGATCTCCTACGTCGACCAGGCCCGCGCCAACATCGACCCCAAGAAGACGCTGTGGGCCGTCGTCTCCGACGAGCTGGACTACATCAACGTCGGCCAGGTCGAGATGCCCTCGCGCGCCTACGTCTCCGCGTTCGGCTTCAAGGGCCCGGACCAGCAGAAGCCGGCCGGGGTCCTCTCCGGCGGTGAGCGCAACCGCCTGAACCTGGCGCTCACCCTCAAGCAGGGCGGCAACCTGCTCCTGCTCGACGAGCCGACCAACGACCTCGACGTCGAGACCCTGTCCTCGCTGGAGAACGCGCTGCTGGAGTTCCCCGGCTGCGCCGTGGTGGTCTCCCACGACCGCTGGTTCCTGGACCGCGTGGCCACCCACATCCTCGCCTACGAGGGCGAGAGCAAGTGGTTCTGGTTCGAGGGCAACTTCGAGTCGTACGAGAAGAACAAGGTCGAGCGCCTCGGCCCGGACGCCGCCCGTCCGCACCGCACCACCTACAAGAAGCTGACGCGGGGCTGAGGAATCGTGCGCCACACATTCCCCTGCCCCCTGCGCTGGTCCGACATGGACTCCTTCGGGCACGTCAACAACGTCGTGTTCCTGAGGTACCTGGAGGAGGCGCGGATCGACTTCATGTTCCGGCTCGCCCGCCAGGCGGCGTCGGGGGCCTTCACCGGCGGCTCGGTGGTGGCCAGGCACGAGATCTCCTACCTGCGCCCGCTGGTGCACCGGCACGAGCCGGTCGTGGTCGAGCTGTGGGTGACCAAGGTCGGCGCCGCCTCGCTGACGGTGGAGTACGAGGTCAAGGACGGCCCCGGGGACGGTGACACCGTCTACGTCCGCGCCTCGACGGTCGTGGTCCCCTACGACCTGGAGCGTGAGCGTCCGCGGCGGCTCTCCGACGAGGAGAAGGCGTTCCTCAAGGAGTACCTGGACGACAGCGCGACGGGGACCGCCGCCGCATGAGCGGACAGCCCCCACGCCTGGTGTTCGCCGACCCCGGGGAGGCGGCCGAGCTGGCCGCCCTCCTGGGCCGGCTGCTGCGCTGGGAGAAGGCCGCGGCGGTACGGCTGAGGGCGGCCGGGGACGGCGTCCTGGGCGTCTTCGCGCGCCCGGCCCGCTTCGAGGTGCTGGCCGTGCGCACCGCCCGGCTGGCCGAGCCGGCGGAGCTGGACGCGACGGTCTCCGCCGGAGAACTGCTGGAGGGCGTCGACGAGGCGTCCGGGTCCGTCGCCGTACCCGCAGCCGTGACCGGCCCGCCCTGGGCCGGTCTGCTGCCGCCGCGCGGCGGCTGGCGCCCGGTGGGCGAGCTGCCGTACGAGTCGGTGCGCGCGGCGGCCGCGTCGGTGGTCGCCGAGTTCCGGCGGCGCAGCGAGGCGCTGGCGCCCGGCGAACGCACCCGCGAGGCGCTGGACGCGCTGGCGGAGGAGATCTGGTCCCGCCCCCTGGGCGGCGGTACGGGGCTGCCGCTGCGCGCCGTGCACGCCGCGCAGGCGCTGGGCATGCTGCGCTCGCGCGGCCCGGTCCCGGCGGCCGGCCCGCAGGGGCCGCCGCCCGTGGTGGGCGGGCGGGACGGCGCCGGCACGGTGGCCGTGCTGGCCGCCGGCTCCTGGCTCCGGCTGCGCACCCCGTACGGCTCCGTCGCCGTGCGCGGCGCCGGAAGGGGCGGGCCGGGGCTGAGCGTCACCCCGTTGTGAGGACGCCCGCGAGGACGCCTCCGCGGGTGTCCTCCGCGGAGGACGCCGACGGAGCCCCGGCCCGAGGAAAGGGCCGGGGCTCCGGTGCGTGCGGGTGTGCGGTGCGGAGGGTCAGTCCGGGGTGTTGACCATCGAGGCGGCCGCGTAGACCAGGTAGTCCCACAGCTGCCGCTCCTGCTCGGGGGCCAGGCCGAGCTCGTCCACGGCGTCGCGCATGTGCCGCAGCCAGGCGTCGTGGGCGGCGCGGTCGACCCTGAAGGGCACGTGCCGCATGCGCAGCCGGGGGTGTCCCCGCTGCTCGCTGTACGTCCGGGGCCCGCCCCAGTACTGCATCAGGAACAGCGCCAGCCGCTCCTCGGCCGGACCGAGGTCCTCCTCCGGGTACATCGGCCGCAGCAGCGGGTCCCCGGCGACACCCTCGTAGAACCGGCGCACCAGCCGCCGGAACGTCTCCTCGCCCCCGACCTGCTCGAAGAAGGTCTGCGTCTGCACGTCGCCACGCGGAATCTCCATCACGCCCCCCATGGTCGCAGATGCCCGGCCCGGGACTTCCGGGTTCCGGCCGGACCCCGGGGGCGGTGGGCTTCCCTCAGGCGTCGTCCCAGCGGAAGAGCCGGGCGGCCACGGCCGTCAGGACCGCCGCGAACAGCAGCAGCCCGCCCATGACGGGCAGTGCCGCACCCCAGGACTGGCCGCGGGAGACGACGTCCTGCATCGCCTCGTTCAGATACGTCAGCGGGAAGACGCCGGAGACCGTCTGGATCCAGGCCGGCGCCACGTCCAGCGGGAAGAAGGCGCCGGAGAGGAAGGCCATCGGCAGGATGACGACCTGGGCCGCCCCGTTCGCCGCCTCCTCGGTCTTCGCCCGGGCGCCGACGACCAGCCCGATGGACATGAAGGCCAGTGTGCCGCACACCACCAGCGGCACGGCCAGCCACCAGTCGCCGCTCAGCTCCAGGCCGTAGTACGGGAGGGAGGCGACGCCGAGGAAGACCGCAGTCTGGACGAGGGCCAGCGCCACGCTCACCCCGACGCGGGCCGCGATGACCGTGCCCGCGCTCACCGGGGCCAGCCGCAGCCGCCGCAGGATGCGCTTCTTGCGCCAGTTGACCAGGGTGAACGCGGACCCGAAGACCGCGCCCATCGCCACCGCCCAGCCGAGCAGGCCCGGGGTGAGGAACTGGATCGCCTTCAGCGACTCGTCCTCCACCCGGCGGGTGGTCAGCTCGTAGGCGGGCGGCTGCCCGGTCGCGGCGATGTTGGCCTGCTGGACGACCGAGTCGACCAGTGCCCGCGCGTTGCCCGCCCGGACCCGGTCGGCGGCCGAGTAGCGCAGCCGCACCTCGTCGCCCTCCTGCCAGACGACGGCGTCCACGTCGCCCGCGCGGACCTCCTCCAGTGCCTCGTCCCGGTCGTCGGACCGCCTGATCTCCAGGACCTCCGCCAGCGCCTCGCGCGCGTCGCGCGGCAGGGAGTCGAAGACCTCGACCCGGCCGACCTGGACGATCTCCGCCCGTGCCGTCGCGTCGTTCTTGAACAGCGCGCCGAACAGCACCAGGAACATCAGCGGGAAGACCAGCATGAAGAAGGCGGCCGTACGGTCCCTCAGCAGGCCGAGGGCCATGGCCTTGGACAGGCTGGTGAAGGCCTTGGCGCTCACTGGCGGTACTCCCGTCCGGTCAGCTGGAGGAAGACGTCCTCCAGGGAGGCGGCGCCCAGTTCCCCGACCAGTTCGGAGGGGGCGCCCACGCGCAGCACGCGGCCGTGGTCCATCACCGCGACCCGGTCGCACAGCGTCTCGGCCTCGTCCATGTAGTGAGTGGTGAGCACCACGGTGCGGCCCTCGTCGTTGATGGCGCGCAGCAGGTCCCACAGGTTGCGGCGGGCCTGCGGGTCGAGGCCGGTGGTCGGCTCGTCCAGGAACACCAGCTCCGGGTCGTGGACCAGCGCGCAGGCTATGGACAGCCGCTGGGCCTGGCCTCCGGAGAGCTTGTTCTCGCGGGTGCCGGCCTTCTCGGTCAGGCCGACGGTCTCCAGCATCGCGTCGGCGCGCTCGGCCGGGACGCCGTAGAGGGAGGCGAAGGTGCGGATCTGCTCGCGGGCGGTCAGCCTCTCGAAGAACGCCGAGGCCTGGAGCTGGACGCCCATGCGGCGCAGCAGCTCCGGATTGCGGGGGAAGGGGGACTCGCCGAGCAGCCGGACCGTCCCCTCGTCCGGTCTGCGCAGGCCCTCGGTCATCTCCAGGGTGGTGGTCTTGCCCGCGCCGTTCGGTCCGAGGATGCCGTAGAACTCGCCGCGTTCGACGGTGAAGGACACCCCGTCGACGGCCTGCACGTCCCCGTACCGCTTGCGCAGCCCCTCGACTGTGATCGCGGCAGTGGTCATGAGGCGGAGGCTAGTGCCGGAACATCACCTTCCGGCACCCATGGCGGTCCTGGTCGTCCCGGCCCGTGGACGAGGGCCTGTTCCGGGCTCCGGCGGCGGAGCCCGGAACAGGGCCGGATGTCGGGGGCGGGGAGGTCGGGGCCGGGTGCCCGGAACCGGGTGTCAGCCCCGGTGGAGGGTGATCGTGGTCCACGCGCCGACGTGCACCCGGTCGCCGTCCTGGAGCGGGACGGGGACGAACGGCTGGATCGGGTCCTCGGCGCCGTTGATGGTGGTGCCGTTGGTGGAGTCCTGGTCGACCACGGACCAGCTCCCGTCGGGCTGCTGCACCAGCACGGCGTGCTGGTGCGAGACCCCCGGGTCCTCCGGGGAGCGGCCCAGGTCGATGTCGGGGGACTCGCCGGTGGAGTGGCGGCGGCGGCCGATGGTGACCTGGGGGCCGCTGAGCTGGACGTGCTGCTCGGCGGTGTAGGCGGGCATGTTGAGTCCGGCCGCCTCGGGACCGCTGCGCCGCATCATCGCGGTGAAGTACTCGTGGTCGGGCCCGACCGTCACCGCCCAGCTCGCGGGCTGCTGGGGCGGCGGCCCCTGCTGGTGCTGCTGCGGCTGCTGGTGGGGCTGCTGCTGCGGAGGCTGCTGCGGGTAGCCGTAGCCGGGCTGCTGACCGTACGGGGGCTGTCCGTGCTGCGGCTGGGCGTGCGGGGGCTGCCCGTGCTGAGCGGGCTGCTGCTGTCCGCCGTGCGAGGGCGGCGGGAGCGTCCAGTCGTCACCGCCGCCTCCCTGCGGCTGCTGGGGCGGCTGCGGGGGCTGGGGGGCCGGAGGCTGCTGCGGGTAGCCGTAGCCGGGCTGCTGACCGTAGTCGGACCGGCCGTAGTCGGGCTGTCCGTGCTGCGGCTGTCCGTGTTGCGGCTGGGCGTGCGGGGGCTGCCCGTGGTGCTGGGGAGGGGCCATGGGCTGCTGAGGCTGCTGCTGCGGCGGCGCGGGCGGGGGCGGCGGGCCGGGCGGGCCCTGTGCCTGGAATCCGGGCGGCAGGTTCAGCCCGCTCATGCTGCCGCCGGGCATCTGCGACGGCGGGGCGGGCGGGGGCGGCGGGCTGTAGGCGGCGGGGGAGTGCGTGAGAAAGCTGTACCGGCACTCCTCGCAGACCGGGGACTGCCCCTCGCGGGGGGTGCGGCACTGCGGGCACGGCTCGCCCCGCATCGCGGGGTCGCCCCCGGGGCCGGGGTAGCCGTAGCCGCCCCGGCCGGGCATCGGGGGCGGCGGGACGGCGCCGGCGGGCACACCCGGAGCGGAGGCCATGCGGTGGCCGCACACCTCGCACCAGTCGTCGGCCGCCGACTGATGGCCGTTCGGGCAAGTCGGCATGTCGGTCCTTCCCCCTCCGTGCGGCTCCGTGTCGCGTCGCTCGGTCGTTCGCTTCTCCGCGCGCCCCGGCTTCCGGGCCGCGCGTCCGGTGGTCCAGTCGGCCTCGAAGGACCACCGCCGTCAGCGGAACAGTACCGGGCGCGGGGCCGGTCACGCCCACTGCCTTCTCCACCGCTTCCGGGGCGCGGCCGCCCGCCGGCACATCCGTCCACCGCCCGGAGCGGCTCGGGGAGGCGGTTGACGCGGGGGTGTTCCGGGGGAGGCGCGAAGGGCTCCGCCTACGTGTCCTTCGGTGCGCCCGGCCCCGCTCCCGCCCGGCCGGGGCCGGACGGCGCGGGGAACGGGAGCACCGCCACCGTCACGTTGTCGTGTCCGCCGCCGTCCAGCGCGTGCCCCACCAGATGCCGGGCGGAGCGCATCGGGTGGGTGCGGGCGTCGGCCGGGACGGCCGCGGCCATCTCCTCGGCGGACTCGGCGTAGTTCCACAGCCCGTCGGTGCACACCACCACCACGCCCGGCCGGTCCGGGGCGAACGAGGCGGTGTGCGGGTCGATCTCGTAGGCGTCCGCGCCCAGCCACCCGGTGATGGCGTGCGCCCGGGCGTCCGCGTACGCCTCGGCCTCCTCCATCAGGCCCGCCGCCACCATCTGGGCGGCCCAGGAGTCGTCCTCGGTGAGACGGGCGGGCGCGGTGGAGCGGTCCTCGGGGACCCAGTAGGCGCGGCTGTCGCCGATCCAGCCGACGGTGAGGAGGTCCGCGGCGACCACCGCGCCGACGATGGTGCAGGCCGGGGCGTTCTCCACCGGGTCGCGTGGCTCCGGGGCCAGGGCGTTGACGGCCTCGGAGGCGGCCACCAGGGCGTCGTGCATCGCCTGCCGGGGGTCGGCGTCGCGCGGCAGGGACCGCCGCATCGACGCGCACGCGGCCTCGGCCGCGGCGGCGGAGGCCTCGTCCGGACGGGTCGCCGACGACACCCCGTCGCAGACGACGGCGATCACGGCCGGGGAGCCGTCCGGCAGGGAGGCGGCCGAGACGGCGAAGGAGTCCTCGTTGCGGTGGTGGCGCAGCCCCCGGTCGCTGACCGCCGCCACCCCCTCCGTCTCCTCCTCCATGTGGTCGCGTTCGCGCGGCTGGGCATGGCCGCAGTGCTCGCAGCGGCTCTCGGCGTCGACGGCGCCCGTGCCGCAGGCGACGCACCGCTCCTCCCCGCCACCGGCCGCAGCGCCGCCACGGGCGCCGGCCGGGAGCGGGCTCTCGCGTGGATCCGGCGCCGACGGGCCGGTCTGCGCGGCGTCCCCGGCCTGCGCGGCGTCCCCGGTCTGCGCGGCGGGGGGCGCGGGAGGAGCGGCGGGCGCGGGCGGTGCCGACGGAGGCGGCGGCACCTGCGGGGCGGGGGGCGGCAGCAGGAAGTCCGCCCCGTCCTGTACGGCGCCCTGTACGGGGTCCTGCACGGCGGGCGGGACCGCTGGGGGCGCCGGCGGAGCGGGAGGCATGGGCGGTACCGGAGGTGCTGCCGGAGGCGGCGGGACCAGGGGCGGGGCCGATGGCTGGGAGCCGCCCGTACCGGCCGCCGGACCGGCGCCGCACGCGCCGCGGTGGAGATCACCGTCCTCCAGCGGCTCCTGGCACCGGGGGCAGAGGGAAGGGCGGTCGGGCTGCGGCATGGTCACCGGGTTCCTTCGATGATGTCCCGGCCTCCGGGCCGGGGTGGAGACGTCTCCCGTTCGCGGGAGGGAGTCGGACTTCTGCGGGCAGGACGGGGAGGGGCGAACCGTCTTCAGCGTGGTTCGCGGCCGGTTCCGGCGGCGCGTTCGGCCTCCGGGCGGTGGACGGCCCCGGAGCCGGGGGACCTGCGGGCGGACCCGGCCCGGCGGGCCGGCCGCTCGCGGAGGTCGGCGGGAAGGCGCAGCGTGGTGCGTGTCGTCTCGTCCATGGCTCCGGGTCGGGGTCGTCGCGGTGTTCCGGAAGTGGTGGGAGGACGCCGTGGTGGCACCGGAGGTGCCGCAGAGCGCGGGGTACGGCTCCTCCGCCGCCGTCGGCGCCCGGCCGCCCCCGGAAACCGGACGCTTACCCGGCCTCCGGCGCACCGCCGGGTGTCCCGGTGGTCAAGCGTTCCCGGCGCAGCACGTCCAAACCCGCCCTCCGCGGCCGCGCCGGCCGGCGCACGGCGGCCGGAGGCCCCGCGGTTCAACGCGGCCCCCCGTCCCCGAGCGCCGGTTCGCCACCGGCCGGTCCGCCGTCCGCCGGCCCGCCGGGCGGCACCAGCGCCTCCAGCGCCGCCTCCCGGTAGCGCAGCACCGCCTGCTCGGCCGCCCGCAGGTCGCACGGGGCGCTCCACAGCAGCCGCCGGGCGGCGTCGTACCGCTCCGCCAGCAGCGGATCGTCCGCCATCCCGCGCCGCGCCACCCGGGCGCGGTAGGCGTCCAGCCGGCCGCGCAGTTCCGCCCGTACCGCCAGCGGCGCGGTCACGGCGGTCAGCGAGGCGCGGGCCCGCTCCAACTCCTCGTCGGCGCGCTCCTCCAGACTCTCCAGCAGCGGCGAAAGCCGGTGCCAGCGGGCGTGCCGCCGGTGCTCGGCAGCGGTCGCGAGCTGCTCGTACAGGGCGGTCGGCGGCCCGCTCACCGCGGGCACCTCCACCGCCGCGATCTTCGCCAGCACCTCGCCGCGCGCCGTCCGGGCCTCGGCCAGGGTGCGGTCGGCCCGCGACAGCACGTCGCGCAGCCGCATCAGCCGCTGCTCGGCGTCCTGCCGCACCTGGAGCACGGCGTCGATCTCGCGCCGGACGTCCTCCAGCGCGCGGGCCGCGCGGTCGTACCGGACGGTGTCGGGGCGTCCTCCGCCGGGCGCCGAACTCCCGCCCGCCGGCACCCAGAAGGCCAGCGGGTCGGCGACCACCTCGGCACGCAGCGCGGTCAGCTCCGCGGTGGTGCGCTCCAGGTCGTCGCCCGCCGGATGCTCCCCGGGGCGCACGCCCACGGAGTGCGCCAGGGAACGGATGCGCTGGAGTTCGGCGGAGAGCATGTCTATCCGGGCGGGCAGCGCCGACCACACGGAGTCGGCGGCGGCGACGGTGTCGAGGGCCTGGGCGTACCAGCCGTTCATCCGGGCCACCAGCTCGGCCAGGGTGATCCGCTCGACGGAACCGGAACCGGAACCGTCGGCGGCGGGGACGGCGACCGCCGGGCCGCGCAGCCGCTCGGTCAGTTCGGCGAGGTCCTCCGGCGCCGGCCAGCGGCTCCTGCCGCGCAGTTCGCGCGCGGAGTCCAGCGCCGCGGTGAAGGCGTCGAAGTAGGTCCACAGCAGCGAGACGGCCTCCTCGGTCCGCGCCCACCGCTCCTTGGTGGTCCCGGTCAGCTCGGCGCCCTCCAGCAGTCTGCGTCCCGCGTGGTCCTGGAGCGCGTACAGGGAGGTCTCCACCGCCTCGTGCTCCGCGCCGAACCGCGCCAGGGCACGGTCCACCTCCTCCCGGGCCATCACCGGTCCACCCGGTTCGGCAGCCCCGTCGTCCCCCATCGGTCACCTCACCGCTCGTGTCGTCTTCGCGTCCGTGCTCGCGCCCGGCGTCCGCTCGGTCCCGGTGGGCCGGGGCCGGCCGGGAGCGCCGGGTCCGCTGCTCCCATCTTGTCGGCCGGACACCGTCCGTGTACGGCCATCCGCGGACTGCCCAGCCCACTCAGGCGATACTCCTCCGGCGTCTTGTTGACGCGGACCACCGGACCCCCGTCCCCCTCCCGCCCCCGCTTCCGTCCCCGGGGCCCGTCGCGACGCCGCGCGGCCCGGACGGTACGGCGCGAGGGCCCGGGCGCGGACCCGGGCGGGGCGGCAGGGGGGCGGCGGGGGAGGGACGACCGGCGGGTGTGCCAATGTTCGGGACCCCCTCGGCCGCCGGTGAACAGGGCCCGCGCCCCCGCGCGCCGGGAGGCGGATGAACCCGGTCAGCAGTATGACGGCCGAGAGCCGTGACGGCACCGTTCCGGCGGGATCTTGTTCGGAGCACGATCCCCCCGGACGCGCGATCCCCGGCGCGCGTGCAACCCGGGCACGCCTCAGGCGCGTGCGGTGTGCCCGGCGTAGTGGGCGCGCAGCCGGGCGTACGGGGCGGGACCGGCCCCCAGCCGGTCCAGGGCCAGCAGGGCGGCGCCGAGGACCGGGGGAGCGGTGACCACGTGAACGGTGGCCAGCGGGGCGCGTTCGGCCAGCAGGGCCAGCAGGCGGTCGTGCAGGAGCGGATGCCGGGCGGCCGCGACGCCGCCGCCCAGCACCACCGGTGCCGGGGTCCCCAGCAGGTCCAGCCGCTCCAGCGCCACCGCGGCCATCACCGCGATCTCCTCGGCCTGCCGGTGGACCAGGGAGCGGGCCACGGCGTCGCCCCCGGCGGCCACCGCGAAGAGGACGGGCACCAGCTCGTGCCTGCGTTCGCCCGGCAGGTCACCCAGGTGGAACGCCTCGATCAGCGCGTACATGCTGGGCAGCCCGAAGTGCGCGGGCAGCGCCCGGGCCAGTTCGGTGTCCCCGCCCCGGCCGTCCTCGGCGCGGGCGGCGTGCCACAGGGCCTCCTCCGCCAGCCCTCCGCCGCCGCCCCAGTCCCCGGAGAGGCGGCCGACGGCGGGGAAGCGGTGGACGCGGCCGTCGGCGGCGACGCCGGCGCAGTTCACGCCCGCACCGCACACGACGGCGACCCCGTGCCGGGGTGGTCCGTCGTCGGGCAGGCCCGCGCGCAGGAGCGCGAAGGTGTCGTTGGCCACGCGGGTGGTGCGCCCCCAGCCGAGGGCGCCGATCCGCTCCGCCAGCTCCCTTTCCTCGCGGGGCAGGTCGGCGTTGGCCAGGCAGGCCGACACGTGCTCGGCCAGGGGGACGCCCGGCCTCGCGTCCGGTTCCGCCGCGTCCAGACCCGCCGCGTCCAGACCCGCCGCGTCCAGACCCGCCGCGTCCAGGCCCGCATCCCGTGCCGCCCGGGCCACCGTCCGCGCCAGCGACGCGACGGCCGCCCCGGCCCCGACCGCCGGCGGCCGGAAGCCGCCGCCGCGCGCCGAGCCCAGCACCGTCCCGTCCGCCGAGACCAGCGCCACGTCGGTCTTGCTGTTGCCCGCGTCGACGGCCAGCGCGGCGGCGGGGGTCAGGCCCATGCGAGGTACTCCCGGTTGTGCGCGAGCAGACGGTCCGTCAGCTTCTCGGCGAGGGTGTACCGGCCGACCAGGGGGTGGGCCAGCAGCGCGGCGAAAACCCGGTCCCGGCCGCCGCGCAGGGCGGCGTCCAGCGCCAGGTGCTCGTACGCCGTCACGGCCGAGATCAGGCCGGTCTGGAGCGGGCCCAGCGGCGGTACGGGCAGCGGCTCCGCGCCCGCCGGGGAGACGGCGGCCGGGACCTCGACCACCGCGTCGTCGGGGAGGAAGGGCAGTGTGCCGTCGTTGCGGACGTTCACCACCTGCGCACCTCCGCCCGTACCGCCCGTACCGCCCGTACCGCCCGTACCGCCGCCGAGCAGGGCCGCGGCCAGGGCGACGGCCGCCTCGGAGTAGTAGGCGCCGCCGCGCTTGGCCAGCAGCTCGGGCTTGGTGTCCAGCGCCGGGTCGGCGTACATCTCCAGCAGCCCGCGTTCCATCGCGGCGACCTCCGCCGCCCGCGGGGGCCGGTCGCGCATCTCGGCCACGACCTCGTCGTGGGCGTAGAAGTAGCGCAGGTAGTACGAGGGCACGGCGCCCAGCCGGTGCAGGAGGGGCTCGGGCAGCCGCAGGTCGGCGGCGATCGCCGCGCCGTGCCGGGCCAGCAGCCCGGGCAGCGCGTCCCGCCCCCGCGGCCCGCCCAGACGCACCCCGAGCTCCCAGGTGAGGTGGTTGAGCCCGACGTGGTCGAGGTGGACCTCCCCGGGCTCCACCTCCAGCAGCGCGGCGAACTTCCGCTGGAGCCCGATCGCCACGTTGCACAGGCCCACCGCCCGGTGGCCCTCGTTCAGCAGCGCGCGGGTGACGATGCCGACCGGGTTGGTGAAGTCGATGATCCACGCATCGGGGTTGGCGCGGCGCACCCGTTCGGCGATGTCCAGGACGACGGGGACGGTGCGCAGTGCCTTGGCCAGTCCGCCCGCCCCCGTGGTCTCCTGCCCGACGCAGCCGCACTCCAGCGGCCATGTCTCGTCCCGTTCGCGGGCCGCCTGGCCGCCCACGCGGAGCTGGAGCAGCACGGCGTCTGCGTCCGCGACGGCCGCGTCCAGATCGCCGGTGGTGGTGACGGCGGCCGGGTGGCCGGCGCGGGCGAGCATACGGCGGGCGAGGCCGCCCACCAGCTCCAGCCGGTCCTCGGCGGGGTCGGCCAGGACCAGCTCGGTGACCGGGAGCGCGTCTCGCAGCCGGGCGAAGCCGTCGACGAGTTCGGGGGTATAGGTGGATCCGCCGCCCACCACTGCGAGTTTCACGGGACTGCCTCCTGGGGCTTCGGGAGCGGGGTGTCGAAGTGCCGGGGGATCGGGGCGCGGGGGGCCGGGGGAGACTCGGCGGGGCGTCAGCGGGAGGTGTCGAACACCTCGTCGCGGGTGGTGGCCAGGGCGCTCTCCAGCGCGCCGTTCAGCACGGGGTCCCCGGTGACGGCCCCGAGGACCAACCGCGGCCGGGGGGCCGCCAGTTCGGCCAGCTCCCGCTGGACCAGAGCGCGCAGCACCTCGCCGCCCGCGGCGAGCACGCCGCCGGACAGCACGATCAGCTCCGGGTCCAGAACGGCGACCAGCGCGGCCAGCCCGGTCGCGAGCCCGGTGGCGGCACGCCGCAGCAGCTCGCCGTACGGGCCGTCACCGCCGTCCTGCCCGCCGCCGTCCTGTCCGGCCTCCGGGCCGGCCCGTTCCACCGCGCGGGCGAGCAGTTCCGCCGCCGCCTCGCCGTCCCCGCCGGAGGGGGGCTCGATGCCCAGCTCGCGCGCCGTCCGCAACAACGCCTGCGCGCCGGCCAGTTCCTGGAACCCGCCCCTGTTGGCGCGGGCCACCTGCCGGACCAGCGGGGCGCCGGGGACGGGCAGGAAGCCGACCTCGCCCGCGCCGCCGGTCCAGCCGCGGTGCAACCGCCCGCCCAGCACCAGCGCGGCGCCCAGGCCCTGCTCGTTCCAGAGCAGGACGAAGTCGTCGTGGCCCCGGGCGGCGCCCAGGCGCTGCTCGGCGACGGCGGCGAGGTTGACGTCGTTGTCGTACTCCAGCGGCATCGGCAGCGCGGCGGCCAGCTCCTCCAGCAGGTCGGGGGAGTGCCAGCCGGGCAGGTGGGAGGCGTAGCGCAGCCGTCCGGTGCGCGGGTCGAAGGCGCCGGGGGTGCCGATGACGACGCGGTGCAGCGCGGACCGGGTGAGCCCGGCCGCCTCGGCGGCCCCGTCCACGGCGGCCACGACGCGCCGCACGACCGGCTCGGCGGGCTGCCGCCCGGGCGCCCCGGACGGCCCGGGCGCCCCCAAGGCCCCGGAGCGCCCCGGCGCGGGCACCTCGAAGGAGCCGACGGTGCGGCCGGTGATGTCGGCGACCGCGGCGCGGATCCGGGTGGCGGTGACGTCGAGCCCGGCCACGTGCGCCGCGGCCGGATCGAGCGAGTAGAGCTGGGCGCTCGGCCCCGGGCGGCCCCGGCTGGCGCCGGTGACCCGGACCAGGCCCGCGGCCTCCAGACGGGCCAGGAGCTGGGAGGCGGTCGGCTTGGACAGCCCGGTCAGCCTGCCGATGCGGCTGCGCGAGAGCGAGCCGTGCGCGAGCAGCAGTTCGAGGGCGGCGCGGTCGTTCATCGCGCGCAGCACCCGGGGCGTCCCCGGGGTGGTCCCGGTCATGGGCTCCCCTGCCCCTCCATGGACTGTAAGGAAGGTTTCCTGTCGTGCTGCCGGGATACTAGAGCCCGCCTCCGGCCGACGTCAACGGACGTGCCGGAGGCGGGCTCCGGTGTCGTTCGCGCCTGCCCGCCGCGCCCCGCGACCGCGCCCCGCGACCGCGCCCCCGCGGTCGTGCCCTACGGCCGGGGCCCGCCGGTGCCCCTGACCCGCCCGAGGTCCCCCGGTTCCTTCGCCAGGCCCCTCGCCGGGTCCTTCAGGGCGTCCTTCGCCGGATCCACCGCTTCCTTCACCGCGACCGGCCCCTTCCCCGGCCCCTTCGCAGGCCCCTTCTCCAGCCGGGTCCGCCCGTGCGCCGGCGCGCCCTGCTCCTCCTCCAGCCTCCGCAGGGCCGCCAGCGACTCCTCGTCCACCATCCGGATGCCCCGCGCGTCCAGCGCCCGCTTGATCCGCCAGCGCAGCTCGCGCTCCACCGGCAGCGCCTTGCCCGGCATCGTCTTGGCCGAGACGCGGATGACCATGGTGTCCAGCGTCACCGAGTTCAGGCCCAGCACCTCCACCGGCGCCCACAGGACCTCGTCCCACGGCGCGGAGGTCGACATCTCCTCGCCGGCCGAGGCGATCGCCGAACGGACCTCCTCCAGGTCCTCCTCGGAGCGGACCTCCACGTCCAGGGCGGCCGTCGCCCAGCCCTGGCTCAGGTTGCCGACCCGCTTGATCTCACCGTTGCGCACGTACCAGATCTCGCCGTCGTCGCCGCGCAGCTTGGTCACCCGCAGCCCGATCTCCAGGACGGTGCCGGTGGCCTCGCCCGCGTCGATGCGGTCGCCGACCCCGTACTGGTCCTCCAGCAGCACGAACACCCCGCTCAGCACGTCCGTGACCAGATTGCGGGCGCCGAAGCCGATCGCCACGCCCGCCACACCGGCGCTGGCCAGCAGCGGGGCCAGGTCGATGCCGAGGGTGGACAGCACGATCAGCAGCGCCGTCCCCATGATCACGAAGGTGGTGACGCTGCGCAGCACCGAGCCGATGGCCTCCGTGCGCTGGCGCCGCCGCTCGGCGTTGACCAGCAGACCGCGCAGCGCGTTGCCGCTGGCCTCGGCCTCGGCGTTGCGGTTCATCCGGGCGATCAGCCGTGTGATGGCCCGCCTGACCACCGAGCGCAGTACGACGGCGATGACCAGGATCAGGGCGATGCGCAGGCCGATGGCGAGCCAGGTCCCCCAGTTCTCCTCTATCCAGCCGGCGGCGTTCGTGGCGGTCTTGTGCGCCTCGTCTACGGAATCCACCCACAACACACTAACGGGGGACACCCCGTCGAACAGGCCGCATCACCCGGGGTAGCGGCGGCACCAGGAGGGGGAGGAACAGCGTGTGGTCGAAAACACGCTCAGCGCGTTACGCGATCGTGGTGGCGCCGCCACCGGGGCGCGGGACACACTGGGGGAGATCGTCCCGGCGCGAGCCACGCGCCGCCGACGTACAAGGAGGCACCGTGCCGCACGTCCTGGTCCTCAACGCGTCGTACGAGCCGCTCGGCGTCGTACCGCTCCGCCGCGCGCTCATACTCGTCCTCAACGGCAAGGCGATCAGCCTGGAGGACTCCGGCGCCCTCATGCACAGCGCGACCCAGGCCATACCCGCCCCCAGCGTCGTCCGTCTCAAACGCTTCGTGCGTGTGCCCTTCCGGGGCACGGTGCCGCTCACCCGCCGCGCCCTGTTCGCCCGTGACGGCGGCAGGTGCGCGTACTGCGGTGGCGTCGCGACCAGCGTCGACCACGTCGTCCCGCGCAGCCGCGGCGGGCAGCACTCCTGGGAGAACGTCGTGGCGGCCTGCCGCCGGTGCAACCACGTCAAGGCCGACCGCCACGTCTCGGAGCTGGGCTGGCGGCTGCGCCACCAGCCGGCCCCGCCGAGCGGTCTGGCCTGGCGGATCATCGGCACGGGGCACCGGGACCCGCGCTGGCTGCCGTATCTGCGCCCCTACGGCGCGGACGACGCCCTCGCCCGGATCGAAGGCAGGACGACGACACCCGCCTGAGGCCCGGGCTTCCTCCGTACGGGGCCGGTGACGGCCCCGTACCCGGTGCGCCCGCTCCTCCCGCTCCCGGCCCCGCTCCCGCTCGTCCCGGCCCCTAGTCCCGTTCCCCCTCCGGCTCCAGCACGGCGTAGGCCTCCACCGACCACAGCGAGACACCGAAGCGGGTCGCCCGCTCGTCGGCCACCACCCGCACGTAGCGGGTGCGGGCGGGCGCGTCCATCCGCACCGTCTCCCGGCCGCCCCGCCCGTCGCGGACGGTCGCGGCGGTGCTCCAGTCCCTGCCGTCGGCGGAGACCTGGACGCGGTAGCGGGAGGCGTACGCGTCCTGCCAGTGCAGCCGCACCTCGCCGATCCTGGCCGGGCGGTCCAGCTCCACCCGCAGCCACTGGCCGTCCTCCGGCGGGGAGGACCAGCGGGTCTCCGGATCGCCGTCGGTGGCCGCCGAGGCGGGGAAGTCCTCGGTCTCGTCGGCCGAGGAGGCGGTCCGCGCGCCCCGGGCCAGGTCCGGCCCGCCGGTGGGCGGATAGGCGCGCACCGTCAGCGTCCGCCGCAGGCTCTCGCCCTCGGTGGTGAGGGTGACCGGGATCCGGTACGTGCCCGGCCGCACGTCCTTCCCGGCGCTGATCTCGATCTCCGGAGTCGCCGGCACACCGCGCTGGAGCGTGACCCGGCGCGGGGCCCGCACCGTGAACCCCTCCGGCGCCCGCACGGTCAGCCGGCCGCGCACGTCGGTGGGCCGGTGGCCGGTCAGCCGGGCCTCGACGGCGGCGGGCTCGCCGCCGATGACGGCGTTGGCCTCCTCGCGGGAGAGCTCCAGCCCGGCGCCGGGCGAGTCCGAGTACCAGGGCGTCAGCTCGTGGATCACCGGCGCCTTCGAGCCGTCCTGCCAGGCCAGCCGTACGGCGTCCGCGCGCAGACCGCCGGTCTCCACCTCCGTCCAGCCCCGGTCGGAGAGCGTGCCGAGCCGCCTCCAGCCCTCGCCCGGCACATGCGCCTCGACGGCGGCGCGGGCGCCCGCGCCCGGCTCGGACTGGACGGTGACGGCCGCCAGGGAGCGTGCCCGGGGCAGCCGCAGCACCAGCTCGTCACCGCTGTCGCCGCTGCCGTCTCCGGGCCTCGGCTCCTCGGCGGCGCGGAAGGCCGTGGCGGGGTCGCCGTCGACGGCGTTCTCCGGCGGGGAGCCCGGCAGCGGCGCGGGGCCGCCGCGCACCCGTTCGCCGGAGCGCTCGGTCTTCTCCGCCCCGCCGCGCGCGCCGGACCAGTCGTCGGCGGCCTTCAGCGCCCGGTCCACGAAGGCGGGCAGCACGTCCTCGCCGACCGTCACCCCGCTCTCGCGGGCCTCCGCGCGCAGCCGCTGGAGCTCCAGCCGCGCCTTCCAGGCCCCGGCGCCGTCCCCGCGCCGCTGGGCGGCCAGCATGTCCAGCGCGTGCCGGCCGGCCCGCCCGTAGCGCGCCAGCTGCCGCACCCAGGGGCCCATCTCCTCGCTCAGGGCGCCGCCGGCGACGCCCGCCAGGTTCTCCGGGGAGTCGTGCAGGACGGCGAAGGCGTCGCGCAGCCGGTCGGACGCGGCGGCGAACTCCTCGTCGTCCTCGCCCGCGCGGGCCTTCCAGAATGCGTCCAGCAGCGGGGTGAGGTAGGCGGACTCCTCCTCGTCGAGCACCGAGGAGGAGTTGTTGGCGGCGAGGGCGTGCAGTGCCTCGCGGGCCCGCTTCCCGGACTCCCCGGATTCCCCCGGCTGCCCGGATCTCCCGGACTCCTCCGCCCCGCCGCCCGTCGCCGCCAGGTCCTCGACGGCCGCCTTCCAGGACTCCTCCGGCCGGTAGCCGCGCGGGTTCCAGGCGTAGTCGGCGACCGTGAACAGCGGCAGGCGGGAGGCCGTCGCCTGCTCCATCGCGTTGGCCAGCAGCGCGGCCGAGCGGTTGGCGACGGCCGGTTCCCGGCCGGTGTAGGGGCCGAGGAAGACGCGGTCGCCGGCGTAGTCGTTGACCGGGTAGTTGTCCATGGTGACCAGCGGGTGGCGGAAGACGGTGCGGGCCTGGGCCAGCTCGCCGCCGGTGATGGTGGCGGGCACGACCCCCACCCCCGTCCAGGCCACCTCCACGTCCGCGTCCAGCTTCTCCGCGAGCGTGTTGCGGTACTCGGTCGGGCCGTCCTGGTAGAACTCCGTCGGCAGCACCGACAGCGGCACCGCGTCGCGCCCGAAGCCGTACCGCTGCGCCAGGTGCGCCGCCACCTCGTTGGCCAGCTCCGCGTGTGCGGTGGCCGCGGCCCGGGGCCCCGTGCCGTAGCGCTCGGCGTCCGCGCCGCAGTGCCACTCGGTGTAGCTGGCGTCCTCGAAGCGGAGCTGGAACGCCCGCACCCCCAGGGCGGCCATGGCGTCGATCTTGCGCAGCAGGGCCCTGCGGTCCTCCCCGGAGGCCAGGCACATCGACTGCCCCGGCGAGACGGCCCAGCCGAGCACCACGTGGTTGCGCCGGGCGCGCTCGGCGAGTTCGCGGAACTGCGCGCGCCGCTCGGCGGGGTAGGGCTCGCGCCAGCGCGACTGGCGGAACGCGTCGTCGCCGGGGGCGTACAGATAGCGGTTCTGCTTGGTGCGGCCCATGAAGTCCAGGTGGGCCAGCCGCTCGTGGTGCGGCCAGGCCTCGCCGTAGAAGCCCTCCGTCGTGCCGCGCACGGGAGAGGCGGGCCAGTCGCGTACGACGGCCCCGGTGATCCGCGCCCCGCCCTCGCCGGTGGTCACCAGTTGCCGCAGCGTCTGCGCGGCGTGGAACAGCCCGTCCGGGCCGACACCGGCCAGCGCCACCGTGCCGCCCGGCCCGTCCACGCCGTCGGCCCGGCCGGCCGCCAGCCGGTAGCCGCCCGCGGGCAGGTCGCCGCGCTCGGGTGCGCCCAGGGCGCGCAGCGCCCGTTCGGCGGCCCTGTCGCCGGCGCGCACCACCAGCCCCCGGGCGTGCGTCTCCTCGCCCGGGCGCACGGTGCGCACCTCGCCCGCCCCGGCCGCGCGCAGGACGTCGCGGACGGTGTCGAGGGCGTACGGGTCGGCGTCCTCGTCGGCGACCAGCAGCACCTCCCGGCCGACGGGCACGGACGGACCGCGCGTGCGCAGGGACTGGGGGCGCGGCCACACACCGGGGGCGCCCTCCAGGCGGACCCGGTCGTCCGGGCCCGCGGCCTCCCGCGCGGGCTCCTCCGCGGTCCTGTCCTGGGGTGGGGCCGAGTGTGCGGCAGGTGCGCCGCCGAGCAGTCCGCCGAGGACGGCCGCGACCAGTGCCGTCGCACCGGTCCGGCGTGTGGCGCGGCCATGCGTCGCGTGGTTCACGTCTTCCTCAGGCCCCTCTCGACCCGTTTCCCGGCCCGTTGCCCCCGCCCGGTTCCCCGCTCCGGCCCGGAGCGGGGAACCGGGCGGGGGCAACGGGCCCGCCGATCGGTGACGAGCCCATCACCGCCGTGGTGAGGGTGTCAACGACAGGGGCCGAAGTGCCCGGTTTGTCGACCGGTGCGGCCGAGGCGGGACGCACCGGGAGGCGGGCCGGGGCCGGGCGCCCGGCCGTACGCGCGACCGGACGGCCGGCCCGCGGGGAGGCGGTAAATCTTGGCCGAGATGCCCGCTTTGCTCGAATGCCCTACGCTGACAGGCGCGTCACACCGCGAAATCATCGGCGGCGAGCCTGTGAGCCATATCACGTTTATGCCGCCGAAAGTGTCTGGGATCCGCCTCAGTGGGTAGGGCCCTGATGTCCGACCGACAGCAACGAACGGAGGCCTCCGTGGCCGCGTCCGCTGAACTCCTCGCATCCCTCCCCCTGTTCCCCAAACAGGGGCAGGAGCCGATCGACCTGTCCGGAGTCTCCGACCCCGACTCCGGCCTGGACGGCTCCTGCTCCTGGGACTACGCCGAGACACCGCTGACCAGCGAACCCCCGCTCGCCGACGCCGCCCCGCTCACCAGTGAGCCGCCGCTGGCCGCCGAACTCCCGCTGACCAGCGAACCGGCCGGGGTGGGATACGGAACGGATTCCGCGGAGATCTAGGCCCCGGAGAGCCCAGAGAGAGCGGAGGGAGTTCCCATGAGCCGACTGGCGCGACTGGCCGCGGCGCACGGAGTCTGCACCTCCTACGACCCGGCCCCGGGCCGTACGGTCCGGGTGCCCGACGACACGATCGTCGAAGTGCTCGCCGCACTGGGCGTCGACGCCTCCACTCCGGACGCCGTACGCGACGCCCTGGCGCGCCACGCGCGCGAGGAGACGGCCCGGCTGCTGCCACCCACCGTCGTCGTACGCGCGGCCTCCCGCGGCGACGCCTCCCGCCCCGCCGTGTCCCAGCCCGCCGTCCGCGGCGGCGTCCCCCCGCTCCCCGACGGCACCGCGCTGAGGGTCGAGACGGAGGACGGCCGCACCCTGGACTGGGGGACGGATCCGGACGCCGACGGTGAGCGGCTCCCCCTGGGCTGCCACACCCTCCACGCCGAGGCCCCCGACGGCCGCACCGCGAGCGCCGCCCTGATCGTCGCCCCGGACCGCTTCCCGGCCGTCCGCGGCCGCTCCTTCGGCCTGCTCGTCCAGCTCTACTCGCTGCTGTCCTCGCGCTCGTGGGGCATGGGCGACCTCGCCGACCTCGCCGACCTCGCCGCCTGGTCCGGGCGCGCGACCGGAGCCGACTTCATCCAGCTCAACCCCCTGCACTCGGCCGTGCCCGCCGCCGACGGCGAGAGGGTCGACCCCTCCCCCTACCGGCCCTCCTCGCGGCGCTTCGCCGACCCGGTGCACCTGCGGATCGAGGAGATCCCCGAGTACGCCTACCTGCGCGGCGAGGCCCGCGCGAAGGCGGACGAGCTGCTGGCCCAGGCCGCCGAACTGCGCGAGGCCACCCTCGCCAAGGACGGGATGATCGACCGCGACGCGGTGTGGTCGCTCAAGCGCCGCGCCCTGGAACTGGTGCGCACCGTCCCCCTCGGCCCCGGCCGCCACGTCGCGTACTGCGACTTCCTCGCCGAGCAGGGCCAGGACCTGGAGGACCACGCCGTCTGGTGCGCCCTCGCCGAGGTCCACGGCCCGGACTGGCGCTCCTGGCCCGCCGGCCTGGACGACCCCCGCTCGGCCGCCACGGCCCGCGCCCGCGGCGAACTGCTGGACCGGGTGGACTTCCACACCTGGCTGGCCTGGCTCACCGACGCCCAGCTCGCCCGCGCCCAGCGCACCGCCCGCGACGCGGGCATGTCCATCGGCCTGGTGCACGACATGGCCCTGGGCGTCCACCCCTCCGGAGCGGAGGCCTGGGCGCTCAAGGACTTCCTGGCCACCGGCATGTCCATCGGCGCCCCGCCGGACGCCTTCAGCCCCCACGGCCAGGACTGGGGCCTGCCGCCCTGGAACCCGGGCGCGCTGGCCGCCTCCGGCTACGCCCCCTACCGCACGCTGCTGCGCGGGCTGCTGAGGCACACCGGCGGCCTGCGCATCGACCATGTGATGGGCCTGTTCCGGCTGTGGTGGATCCCCGAGGGCCGCCCGCCCACGGAGGGCGCCTACGTGCGCTACGACGCCGAGGCCATGCTCGGAGTGCTCGCCCTGGAGGCGTACCGCGCCGGATCGGTCGTCGTCGGAGAGGACCTGGGCACCGTCGAGCCGGGCGTGCGCGGGGAGCTGGCCGGGCGCGGCGTGCTGGGCACCTCCGTGCTGTGGTTCGAGCGCGACTACGACCACATCCGCACCCCCAGCCACGAGACCCCCCAGCCGCTGGAACCGCAGGACTGGCGCGCCGACTGCCTGGCCACCGCCACCACCCACGACCTTCCCAGCACCGCCGCCCGGCTCAGCGGCGACCACGTACGGCTGCGCGACGGCCTGGGGCTGCTGGCGGGTCCGCTCGCCGAGGAGCAGACCCGGGACGCCATGGAGACCGCCGAGTGGATCTCCCACCTGACCCGTCTGGACCTGCTGCCGGAGGGGCCGGGCGAGGAGGAGAGCGAGATCAGGGGCCTGTACCGCTTCCTGGCCCGCACCCCCGCGAAGATGGTCGGCGTCTGGCTGCCCGACGGCGTCGGGGACCGGCGCCCGCAGAACGTGCCGGGCACCTGGGACCAGTACCCCAACTGGCGGCTGCCCGTCGCCGACGGCGACGGCAGGCCCGTCACCCTGGAGGAGCTGGTCACCTCCCCCCGGATGCGCGATCTGCTGGAGACGGTGTACGAGGAGCTGCACGGGCCGCGCGAGTGCCGCATACCGGCACCCGGGCAGCACGGAGGGCAGCACGAGGAGAGCCACGCGGAACCCGAAGACCACCCTGGACGCGTGACCTCCGGAGAGGTTCGCTAGCGTTGACTCCGTGGACAACAAGGTCAAGGTCAACGAGAACGTCAGGAGCGCCGGCACCGCCGTGCGCGCCGGATTCGTCACCGCCCTCACCGCGCTGACGTTGCTGGTCGCCTCCCCCTCCGCCCTCGCCCTCTACCGCGACGACGGCGACGACCCGGGCACCGGCCTGAGCGTGGCCGAGACCCTCGGCCTGTACGTCGTGGCGCCCATCGCCCTGTTCGCGATCATCACCGCGCTGGTGATGGTCGGCGACAAGTCCTCGCGCCCGAGCGGCCAGATCGGCGGCCGGCAGGAGCCCAACCAGGGCTGACCCCGGCCCGTCGCCACCCGGCGTATCGCGGAGGGGCTCCGGTCACCGGACCGGCCTCCCACCGGCCTGCCCGGTGACCGGCCGTACGCGCTGATCACCGCGCTCCGCACGGCGCTGCTGCCGTCACCGCCGCCGCCTCCGGTCCGGAACCGGCCGCGACCGCGCCGTAAGGCGCGGTGACGCGCGGGCCCGGCGCGGGCTGTCAGAGCACGTTGTCCTTGACCGCCGTCACGAAGGCGGACCAGCCGGCGTTTGGGAAGACCAGTGCGGGCCCCTCGGGGGCCTTGCTGTCGCGGACGGGTATGACGCCGGGGAAGCCGTCGGCGACCTCGACGCACGCTCCGCCGTCGCCGTTGCTGTGGGACGACTTGCGCCAAGCGGTCGTGCTCAAGTCGTGGTCGATGCTCATGGTGTCGTGTAGTCCTTCGCCAAGGATTCGATCAGGGCCAGGGACGCCTTCGGGGACAGCGCGGCGGCCCTGATCAGATCGTAGGCTCGGTGGTACTGGGCCACCAGCCTCGGCTCCTCGATGAGTTGACCCGTGTATGCACTCTCGGTGTAGGCCACCGGCGGTGCGTCCGAGAAGGACATCTGAATCACCGTGCTGCTCAGGAAGGCGGAGGCCCCGGCCTCGAAGGGCAGTACCTGGATCACGACACGGTGGTGGTTGCGGCCGAGTTCCAGGAGGTGTCGGCACTGTTCGCGCATGACGGCAGGGCCGCCGACTGGGATGCGCAATGCCGCCTCATGGATAACGGCCCACAGCTCCGGGACTGTTGACCGTTCCAGCAGGCGCCTCCGGTCCATACGGGTCACGACGATGTCGTCCACGTCTTCCGGCGGCGCGAACAACTGCGCTGCGCGGGTCAGGTCCCGTGTATAGCCCTCGGTCTGGAGCAGTCCCGGCAGCACCATGGGCGCGTACTCGCTGATGGTCGCCGCCATCTGCTCCAGTTCCGCCGCGTCGGCGAAGTAGTCCGGGTACTTGTTCTCCCGGGCCAGCCGGCACAGGCGTTGCAGGTGCTCACCGCTGCCGAGGATCTCGTCGAACAGCCTGGAGGTGTCCGGCTGCGGGCGGCGCACCGCCGTCTCGAACTGGCCGACGTAGGTGCCCGAGCAGAAGGCGCGCTCGCCGAGCTGGGACTGGGTGAGCCCGGCCGCCTCGCGCAGGCGGCGCAGCTCCGCGCCGTAGAAGGTCTTGGGCGAGGCGTACGGGTCGAGTTGCCTGGGCTCGGTCATGGCGGGCTCCCCCTGTCACGGAACGGGTATGAGAGTTTGGACTTCTGTTCCACGCAAGCACACAGAGTGACCGGAACGGTGTGTTCAGCGAAGGATTCCCCCGAAGGGGTGCCAGGCCCCCACGGCCTTGCCCAACAGTGGAAGTGCGGGCCGGAACCGGCCGTATGCGCGGCCTTCGCCGGTGAAGGGCGGGGCGGGGAGAGCGCCGGACGTGCTTCCAAGTGGGACCGGGGGCGTTTCGTGAAGCCGCCGTCGGCGTCGGCGCAGGCCGGCGGGGGATGTGGTGGGGGCCGAAGTCGGGGGCGCTGTCCGGCAGTTCACTTGGTCCAAACCCTTGACCGAGGACGGTCCGCCGCTAAGGTCTAGACCTGAGCACCTCAGGTCTAGACCTTAGGTCAGCCTCTGTCCTCGTCCCACGGCGCTGTCCGTGTGAGGGCACGGTGCGTGGACGGCGACACCTCGCGCGGCATCCGGTGTGTCCACGCTCCCGCGCCGCCCGGCGGGGCGGTGCGACCGGCACGGCGTGCGCGCCGTACCCCACCCGGTCGCACCGGGCCCCCGGGCGGCGGCCTCGACGACACCGAAGAAAGTGGAATGGCATGAACACGAAGAAGCGAGTGGCCCTTGCGCTCGGCGCGATGGTCGCCCCCCTGCTCGCCGTCAGCCTTCCGGCGGGTACGGCCAACGCCCACGGCTGGGTGACCGATCCCGGCAGCCGCCAGGACCAGTGCGCCAAGGGCGTCGTCAGCTGCGGCCAGATCTCGTACGAACCGCAGAGCGTCGAGGGACCGAAGGGGCTCAAGAGCTGCAGCGGCGGCAACAGGCAGTTCGCCGAGCTCGACGACGACAGCAAGGCATGGCGGGTCACGCCGGTCGGCTCCTCCCACACCTTCACCTGGAGCCTGACGGCGCGCCACGCCACCGACACCTGGCAGTACTTCATCGGCGACCGGAAGATCGCCGAGTTCGACGGCAGGCGTGCGCAGCCGCCCGCGCAGGTCAGCCACCAGCTCAACTTCGGCGGCCTCACCGGCCGCCAGAAGATCCTCGCGGTGTGGAACGTGGCGGACACCGCCAACGCCTTCTACGCCTGCATCGACGTCAACATCGGCGGCACGGGCGGCGGCGACGGCGGCGGTGACGGGGGCGGCGACGGGGAGCCGGGCGCCTGCGCCTCGCCGAACTGGGGCGCCAGGAACGTGTACACCGGCGGCAGCACCGTCACCCACGGCGGACACACCTGGCGCGCCAAGTGGTGGACGCAGGGCGAGGAGCCCGGCACCACCGGCGAGTGGGGCGTCTGGGAGGACCTCGGAGCCTGCGCGACCGCCTGATCCGGTGGCCGTGTGACCGCGTGATCTCGCGGCCGTGCGACCACGGCCGGGCCGGCGCGCGCCTGTGGGCGCGCGCCGGCCTCCGTTTCCCGCCGTGTGTGCGCCGCGTACGCCTTCAGCCGATGACGCGGCCGGGGTCGCGCAGCCAGATCTCCTGGCGGCCGTCGCGGGTGACCGTCAGGCCGAACTCGCCCTGGTGCGGGCGGCCTTCGGCCTCGTACGCGCGCCAGGCGGCCTCCACCCGGTCCCACAGGGAGGCGGGGCCGTACTGCCAGACCTCGAACGGGCCGCCGCCGTCCCCGACCGCGGTGGCGGCCGAACCGTCGCGGCCGGTCAGCCAGACGCGGCGGGCGCCGCCGTCCTCGTCGGCGTACGTCATGGTGACGTCCGGCAGCCGGGCGAACGCCCATGCGCAGAAGCCGGGTTCGGTGATCCGGGCCGGGTCCGGGCCGGTGGCGGAGCGGCGGCCGGTGGCGGAGTCCACCGGCAGGGAGGGCAGCCGGTCGGCGCGCAGCGGCATGAACCACGCCCGGCCGGAGAACCTCCCCCGCGCGAGGCCGCCGTCCTGGACGGTCAGGGACACCAGCCCCCCGGACCACACGTCCCGGTGCAGGGGCACGACGATCCGCCCCCCGGGCACGGTCTGCGCCACCCACGCCCCCGGTACGCGCAGCACCGAGCACGTCGCCAGCACCCGGTCGTACGGCGCGCCGCGCGCCCACCCGGCCGCGCCGTCGCCCCACACCACCCGGGGCGCGCGTCCGGCCGAGGCCAGCGCCTGCCGCGCCCGTTCTGCCAGGGACGGGTCCACCTCGACGGTCACCACCCGGGCGTCGCCGAGGCGGTGGACGAGCAGGGCGGCGTTCCAGCCGGTGCCCGTGCCGATCTCCAGCACGCGCTCGCCACCGCAGCCCACCTCCAGCTCCGCGAGCATCCGCGCGACGAGCGACGGCATGGAGCTGGAGGAGGTGGCCTCGCCGGGGCCGCCGGCCGCTCCGTCGTCGAGCTGGGTGACCACCGGCTCGTCGGCGTAGGCGAGTTCCCACCACGTCCCGGGCTCCCCGGCGCGGTGGACGGGGACGTATCCGCCCGCGCCGTACCGCCAGATCCGCTCCGGCAGGAAGCGGTGGCGCGGCACCGCTTCGAAGGACGGCCGCCAGTCGGGGGTGAGGGCGCCGGAGGCCGAGAGGCCGTCCAGCAGACGCCTGTGGCGCCCCTGCCACCGCTGCGCCGTGCCCGCCGCCGTACCCGTCACCGCGCTCACCGCCGCTCGGGCTCGGTGGGGCCGCCGTCGGGGGAGGGCGGCCGGGGCGGCGGGTTCCACGGCCTGATCGGCGCCGGTTTCCCCGCGTGCTTGCTCCTCGTGCCGTCTGCCATGCGCGGTCCTTCCGTTCGTCGTGGGTGCGTGACGGAGGGAGACGCTAGGGGTCACCCAGCGTGCCGGGAAGGCGACTGCGGTCAGCGGTCCGGGAGTTGGGTGACGGCTTCCCCGGGCCTGTCCCGACGCCTTCCACCTGCGGGTTCGTGAGGTGTGCAGCACCGCTGCAGAGCCGGTTCCCCTATCGGGCGGCCAACGCGGCACGTCACGATGTGCGGTTGACCGGACGCGATCGGCGACACGGCGCACGGAAGGCACCGCGCCCGTGCACGGCCCCCGCCGTCCCGCCCGCCGGTGCGGGGCGAGCGGACGTGAGACGGAAGCGGCCGGGCCCGCCACCGCCCGGAGAGGGGCGGTGGCGGGCCCGGCGGGGGGAACCCGGATCACCCGTCGCGGACGGTCGGCGGCGGGCGGACGCGCTCAGCGGCGCTTCCGGCCCTCCTTCCACTGCTCCCACTTGGCGTCCTTCAGCGCGGACCGCAGGGCGTAGAAGGCGGGCTTGCGCTCGAAGTCCTCGGTCATGACCGTCGCCGAGCCCTCGCCCTGGAAGAACACCGGCACCCAGGAGTACTTGTCGGTGAAGCCCCAGATGGTGAAGGAGTTGCACTCCTCGACCGCCAGGCACGCCTCCAGCACCCGCTGGTACCAGTCGGCCTGCTGCTTCTGCTGCTCGGCGGTGGGCACGCCGCTGGCCGGCAGGTCCATGCGGACGTCCAGCTCGGTGACGGCCGTCTCCAGGCCGAGGTCGTCGAACCGCTGCAGGTTCTGCTGGAGGTCGCCCGGGAAGCCGTAGCGCATGCTCAGGTGCGCCTGCACGGAGAAGCCGTGCACGGGCACGCCCTGCGCGAGCAGCTCCTGGCTGAGCTCGTAGTAGGCGTCGCTCTTGGCGTTGTCGCTCTCCACGTTGTAGTCGTTGAAGAACAGCCTCGCCTCCGGGTCGGCCTCGTGGGCCCAGCGGAAGGCGTCGGCGATGATCTCCGGCCCGAGCTCGCGGATCCAGATGTTGTCCCGGGTGCGCAGGTTGCCCTGGTCGTCGAAGATCTCGTTGGCCACGTCCCACTGCTGGATCTTGCCGGCGTAGCGGCCGACGACGGTGGTGATGTGCTCGCGCAGGATCTCGCGCAGCTCCTCCTTGGAGAAGTCGCCCTGCTCCAGCCACTCGGGGTTCTGGCTGTGCCACAGGAGCGTGTGGCCGCGCACGACCTGCCGGTGGCGCTCGGCGAACTCGACGATGGCGTCGGCCGCACCGAAGTTGTAGGTGTCCCGCTCGGGGTGGATGAACTCCCACTTCATCTGGTTCTCGGGGGAGACCGAGTTGAACTGCTGCCCCAGGATCTTCCGGTACTTCCGGTCGTGGGTGAACGGGTCCGGGTAGTCCTGCTCGAGATGGTGGCCGCCGCCCGCCACGGCGGTGCCCACGTAGAACCCCTCGGGAGCGGCCTCGCGAAGCCGGTCGAACTTGGCGTTGGAGTGGGGCGCGGCCTGCTGGTCGGCGGGCGGGGCGGCCGTGGCCGAGGTCACCACCAGGGGCAGGGACAGTGCGGCCGCGGTGAGTGCGGCGGTGGCGATGCGGACGGGTCTCATCGGAGGGCTCCCATTTTCGGTCGACCTTTTCAAAGTTTCCGGAAAGTTTCCGGACGCTTGGTTCAGGGACGCTAAGGGCCGTTCGGTCGGGGCGTCAATACCCGTGCACCGCCGTGTTGGCCGCCGCCGCCCTGCGCACCCGTGCGCCGGGTGGGACGGAAGGGGGACGGACGCGGGGGGAGGGGGAAGCACGGGAGCGCGTGGCGCGTGGCAGACTCGGCGCATGATCGTCGAACGCGCGTACGCACACGTGGAGTCGTACGACGACGGGGAATGGCCCTGGTCCCTCCCCTGCGTGCAGGCGCTCCTGGCGGACGGGCTGCGCTTCACCGCGCCGGTGACGTTCCTGGTGGGCGAGAACGGTTCGGGGAAGTCCACACTGGTCGAGGCCCTGGCGGAGGGCTTCGGCCTGGACCCCTGGGGCGGTTCGCACGACTGGCGCTACGCGAGCCCGCGCGCCAAGTCGGAGCTGGGGGAGCGGATCCGGTTCGACGCGGCGCCGCGCGGGCGGCGCATGCTCGGAAACTGGTCCGCCCGCACCGGGTTCTTCCTGCGGGCGGAGACGGCGCTGGACGCGCTGGAACGGGAGGGGTTCGCCCCGGACTCGGTCAGCCACGGCGAGGGCTTCCTCGCCGCGTTCCGGGGGAAGTTCCTGAGGCCCGGGCTGTATGTGATGGACGAGCCGGAGGCGGCCCTGTCGTTCGGGTCCTGCCTGGAACTGATCGGCCACATCGACCGGTTGGCGAGGAGCGGCGGCCAGGTCGTCTGCGCCACCCACTCACCGCTGCTGACCGCACTGCCGGGTGCGGACGTCGTCGAGGTCGGCGAGCACGGCCTGCGCCGGACGGCCTGGGGCGAACTCGCCCTGGTCGACCACTGGCGCCGCTACCTGGCCGACCCCGGGGCCTATCTGCGGCACGTCCTGGACTGAGGGCCGCTCCCCGGGGGCGCCCGTGGAGGCTCTCCGCGGCGGGCCGGCACGCCCGGCGGGCGGCCGTGCCTAGTGGGCGACCATCCCGTGCTCCGGCCAGGTGCCGGAGGCGTGGTGGGTGCGGGCGATCCTGCGGACCGTGGCGAGGAAGCCGAAGGTCTCCCCGCCGTCGTCCGGTTCGGCCCCGTAGGTCGCCTTGTCCAGGGTCATGGCCCGGTCCATCTCCTCGGGGTGCCCGCCGAACGCGTAGCGCACGGTGGAGGCGTCCTCGGAGAGCTTGCGGTAGTAGACGAGTATCGCCATCAGCGCCGTTCCTCCCGGGCGTCCCCCGGTATCCTGGTCCACCGCCGCGCCCGGCACAACGCCCTTTCCCGCCCCGGGCCGCGCGGCTGTCGGTGTGACGTGCGAACATGCCACGCCATGGATCTGTCCTCGCTCATCGCACGGCTCACGCTCCCGCCGTCGACGGACTCCGGCCGGCCCGCCGCGCCCGCGCCCGTCCCCGTCGACTGGGACGCGGTGGAGAGCTGGCTGGGGCTGGGGCTGCCCGCCGACTACAGGGCGCTGGTCTCCGCCCTCGGGCCGCTGGACGTGGGCGAGCACCTGTGGCTGCACACCCCGTGCGTGCGGGAGGGCGGATACGACTACGGGGACTGGCTGTGGGAGACGCACCGGGAGTGCCGCATCTCCTCCCGCCGGGCCATGCGGCGGGAACCGCCGCCGTTCCACCCCGAGCCCGGCGGACTGCTCGCCTGGGGCGAGACGAGGGGGAGCGCCCGGCTGCTCTGGGACACCGGGGCGTCCGGCGACCCCGACCGGTGGCCGGTCGTCGTGTTCGACGCGGAGGCCGCCCGGCGCGGGAGCGACCCGTGGCACGACTGCGGGACGACGCTGACACAGACCCTGGCGGCCCTGCTGACCACCGGGATCCGGATGCCCGGAGGCAGGGCGCTCGGACCGCTGCCGCCCACCGCGCGCCGTACCGCCTTCCTGGTCGGCGCCCGCCCCTGGAGGCCGCCCGCGCCCGAGCCGGCGCCGGGTCCCGGGCCGGCGCCGGAGAGGGCGCCCGGGAGTCGGTACGCCGCGCCGCGCCCACCGGGGCCGGAGGACCGCAGGCACCGGCACTGACACGGCCCCGCCCCGGCCGGCCCGGCCCGTACCGCCGCCGCGGGCCCGGCGTCTCGGCGCCCGCCGCCGGGCGTCACCGTCCGTGAGTCCCACGTCACCGTCATGGCCTGCGGGTTCACGGGTATCCGGGTTGCGGTGCCGCCCGGTACGGCGACGCGGCGGGAAGGACTGTGCGGTGACGATCGGTGACGGCGTGTTGGCATGGCTGGGAGCGGCGGCGCTGGGCGCCGCCGTGCTGCCGCGCGTGGTGGCCGGGCGGCGGCCGCTGTCGCTGCCCCTGATCTTCCTGCTCTGCGGCATCGGCGTGTACCTGCTGCCGCTGCCGCTGCCCACCGTCGACCCGGTGGGCGACCGGCTGCTGGTGGAGCACGCCACCGAGATCTGCGTGATCATCTCGCTGATGGGCGCCGGTCTGGCCCTCGACCGGCCCGTCGGCCTGCGCCGCTGGGCCGCGACCTGGCGGCTGCTGGGCGTGACGATGCCGCTGACCGTGGTGTGCACCGCCGGCGCGGCGTGGTGGCTGCTGGACTGGCCGCCGGCCGCCGCGCTGCTGCTGGCCGCGGTCCTGGCGCCGACCGATCCGGTGCTGGCCTCGGAGGTGCAGGTGGGCGAGCCCACCGAGGAGGAGCACGACGAGGACGAGGTGCGGTTCGCCCTCACCAGCGAGGCCGGTCTGAACGACGGACTCGCCTTCCCCCTGACGTACGCGGCCGTGGCGCTGGCCGCCGCCGCGGGCGCCGGATGGTCGGCCGACTGGGTCGGTTCGTGGGCGGTGGAGGACCTCGCGTACAAGTGCGTGGTCGGCGTTCTGGGCGGGCTGCTGGTCGGCCGGCTGCTCGGCTGGCTGTTCTTCCGCGCGCGCTCGAAGGTGCTGCGCCTGTCCCACCACCGGGAGGGCTTCGTCGCGCTGGGAGCCACCTTCCTGTCCTACGGGGTGACCGAGCTCGCCGGCGGCTACGGCTTCCTCGCGGTGTTCACCACCGCCTGCGCGATCCGGGCGGCCGAGCGCGCCCACGGCTACCACAACGTCCTGCACGACTTCGTGGAGCAGATCGAGCGACTGCTCACGGTGGGACTGCTCTTCCTGCTGGGTGCCTTCGTCGCGCTGGGCGGCCTCGCCCCGCTGACCTGGCGGGGCGCCCTCGTCGCGCTGGCGGTGCTGCTGGTGGTCCGGCCGCTGGCGGGGTGGGTGGGCCTGCTGGGCCGCCGTATGGAGCACCGGGAGCGCTGGGTGGTCGCGGGCTTCGGCATCCGGGGCATCGGCTCGCTGTACTACCTCGCCTACGGGCTGGGGCAGACGGACTTCCCGGTACCGGCGGAGGAGCTGTGGGCCGTGGTGACGTTCACCGTACTGGCCTCGGTGGTGCTGCACGGCGTCACGGCGGGCCCGGTGATCGACCGGCTCGACCGGCTGCGAGGCCCTGCGGGGACCGCGTCCGGGTCCGAGGAGGAGCGGCAGGGCGAGGAGGGGCCCTTCCCCGGCCGGCCCGCCGCGTGACGGGCCGGACGGCGGTTCGGCCGGCGCGGGACAGGGATCCTCTTCCGCGCCGGCCGCCGCACTTCCCGCCCCCGGCGGTGCCCCCCCGGCGGGCCCCCGCCGTCCCCCTCAGGGGCGCCGCAGCAGCAGTTCCGTGTTGCGGTCGCCCGCCTTGCCGGTCAGGGCCGTGCTGCGGCCCGGGGCGTTGAAGGCCAGCTCGCGGTAGAGCGAGGCCAGGCCGGCGGGGGAGAGGTCGCCGGGGTCGGCGGCGTAAGGGGCCGCGGACTCGACGCAGGTGGTGAAGAGGGAGAGGGTGCCGTCGCCGTTGTCCGTCAGCTCGATGACGCGGGCGAGCTGCGGGTGGTCCACGTGCGAGGCGGTGGTGATCTCCCAGAAGTGACCGTGCGGCACGATCCGGTTGCGGTGGCTGTGGCCGTTGATCCAGGCGATCACATTGGCGTGCCGCCCCAGCAGCGCGGTCAGCTCGGCGCCGCCGACGGTGACGGAGTCGCTGTAGTGGTGGCTGAAGACCAGCACGCGGTCGTCGCCGTGGCGGGTCAGCTCGCGGTCCAGCCAGCGCAGTTGGGCGGCGCCGATGTGGCCCCGGTAGTCGCCGTCGGGGTTGGTGGTGTCCAGGCTGACGCCGAGCACGCCGTCGGCGACGCGGAAGGAGTAGTACAGCCGCCCCTCCTCCAGGGCGGCCCGGGTGTAGCCGTGGCCGACCGGGCCGGGCCCGGTGTACGCCGGATCCAGGTGCGCCGCGGCGTACTCCCGGGTGGTGAGGGGCGCGCGGGAGGGGTCGGGGGTGACGGTGCGCGTCCTGCGGGCGTGGGCGCGCAGCAGTTCCCTCAGCGCGGTGCCCCGGGTGTCGCGGCCCCCGCGCACCGATCTGTGGAGCGCGGCGGCCTCGGCCTCGGGCAGCTCGTACAGCTTCCGCTCCCCGGTGGCCAGGTCGGTGAAGTACGCGCTGCCCGCGAAGTGGCCGCCGTGGAGGTCGTCGTGGTTGCCGACGGTGGAGTACCAGGGGATGGCCAGGCCGGGGCTGGTGAGCCGCCGGATCGCGGCGTCGAGGAAGCCGTCGAGGCGGGGGAAGCCGTACCGGCCCCGGTCGGTGTCGTCCGCCCCGCCCTCCGGGTGCCAGTACAGGGGCAGTCCGGAGTTCTGCACTCCCTCGTAGCGCAGCGGGTCGCCGGTGTTGGGGGTGATGCGGCCGCCGCTCATCGCGGTGAGGAACCACTCCGTCTCGGCACGGCAGTTGTTGTCGGTGTTGTCCCCGGTGGTGATCGCGAAGCCGAGCGGCGCGCCGGTGGCCGGGCCGCCGCGCAGCGAGTTGATCCGCTCGATCATCGAGACCAGGCCGTGCACCGACAGCGCCTCGTGCGGGCGCCAGGCGCCGGGCTTCCCGGAGCGCATGTACTCGAAGCGCAGCGGGTGCTGCACGTCGGTGACGTGGGTGTCGGTGAGGTGGACGAAGGAGGCCAGGACGGTGCGCCGGTCCTCGCGCGCCCCGCCCGCGGCGGCCAGGTCCTGCCGTACGACCCGCTCCCAGCCGCGCCCCTCGCCCAGCCGCCGGTAGCCGGCCGCGCCGCGCGGCGCGGCGGTGCTCTCCAGCGTGGTCCCGGCGGGGGAGGGGGCGGCCGGGGCGGTGGGCGAGGGGGACGGGGAGGCGGGCGGGGACGGCGGGGCGGCGGTGGGCGCGGCGGCGTCGGCCGGGCCCCCGCCTCCGCCGAGGGCCACCCCCGCCCCGGTGGCGACCGCGGCGACTCCGGCGGCGGCGAGCAGGGTGCGGCGGTCGAGGGCGCGGTGAGGGGCGGTGCGGCGGGCGGGCTGGCTGCTGCGGGACATGGGCGTCTCTCCCCGGATGCGAACGCGGCGCCTTGGGACGGGGCGTTCCCCCGCCCACCGGGATCGTCGGCAGCCGTGGTGACCCGCGTTCCAACGGCGCGCGAACGTCCGGCACCGAACAGCGCTCATGGATCACCGGGGGCCTTGCCCGCCACGTCCCGCTCGTCGTGCGTTCACCGGGGAGGCCGGGAGTTCACCTCCCGGCCCCCCGGCCCCCCGGCCTCCCTGCCGCCCCCCGGTCTCACGCCCTGCGGCTCACCCCTCCGGGGCCGCCTCCGGCCGCGAGCCGCCCTGTGCGGCCGCGAACGCGGCCAGCGCCTCGGCGACGTACGCCTCGGCGGCCGCCTTGGTGACGCCCAGGCCGCTCAGCGGGCCGTCGCCGTCCTCCAGTTCCAGCAGCGCCAGCAGGACGTGCTCGGTGCCGATGTAGTTGTGGCCCAGCCGCAGCGCCTCGCGGAAGGTGAGCTCCAGCGCCTTCTTCGCCCCCGCGTCGAACGGGACGAGTTCGGGCGCCTCGCCGGCCGCGGGCGGCAGCGCCGCGGTGAGGGCCTCCCGGGCCGCCTCCGCCGTCACGCCCTGCGCGGCGACCGCCTTGGCGGCGAGCCCGTCCGGATCGCCGAGCAGCCCCAGGGCCAGGTGCTCGGGCCGGATCTCGCCGTGGCCCGCCGCCCGGGCCTCGTTCTGCGCCGCCACCACGGCGTTCCTGGCGCGGGGGGTGAACCGGCCGAACCCCTGGGCGGGGTCCAGGTCCGGTGCGGAGCCCTTGGGGACGAAGCGCTTCTGGGCGGCCTGCTTGGTGATGCCCATGCTCCGGCCGATGTCGGTCCAGGAGGCGCCCGAACGCCGGGCCTGGTCCACGAAGTGGCCGATCAGGTGGTCGGCCACCTCGCCGAGGTGCTCCGCGGTGAGGACGGCGGTGGAGAGCTGCCGCAGGACGTCGGACTCTGTCTGCTTGATGCCCTCGATCAGGTCGTCCAGGCGGACGGTGCCCGTGAGGGGGGTCGGATTCTCCATGCGTCAACCATAGGTTGACGACATTGACCCGTCAACCCAGGGTTGACGACTTCCGGCCGGTCGTCCCGGAGGGGGCGCCGCGTTCCGCCACGGCCCCGCCGCCGCTCCGCATCGCCGCAGGTACCGGCGGGAAAAGGCCGTCACGCCCCCCGGGACGGGCGTGCGAGGATGGCCGGAAAACGAGGACCCGGACACACGAAGGAGATGACGCAGGTGCCTGGTACGAACCTCACGCGCGAAGAGGCGCGGGAGCGGGCCCGTCTGCTAGAGGTGGACTCGTACGAGATCGAGCTCGACCTCTCCGGCGCGCAGGAGGGAGGAACCTTCCGCTCGGCCACCACGGTGAGGTTCGACGCGCGCGAGGCCCGGGAGAGCTTCATCGACCTGGTGGCCCCGGCCGTGCACGAGATCGTCCTCAACGGCGAGTCCCTCGACCCCGCCGAGGCCTTCGCCGACTCGCGCATCGCCCTGCCCGGCCTGGTCGCCGGACGCAACGAGCTGCGCGTGGTCGCCGACTGCGCGTACACCAACACCGGCGAGGGCCTGCACCGCTTCGTCGACCCCGTCGACCAGCAGGCATACCTCTACACGCAGTTCGAGGTGCCCGACGCCCGCCGGGTCTTCGCCTGCTTCGAGCAGCCCGACCTGAAGGCGTCCTTCGCCTTCACCGTCACCGCCCCCGAGGGCTGGACGGTGATCTCCAACTCGCCCACCCCCAAGGCCGAGGGGCCGCACGGCAACGTCTGGCGCTTCGAGCCCACCCCGCGCATCTCCTCCTACATCACCGCGCTGATCGCCGGCCCGTACCACTCGGTGCACAGCAGCTGGGAGGACGGCGACGGCCGCAGCGTCCCGCTGGGCGTCTACTGCCGCCCCTCGCTGGCCGAGCACCTGGACGCGGACGCGATCTTCGAGGTCACCCGGCAGGGGTTCGACTGGTTCGAGGAGAAGTTCGACCACCCCTACCCCTTCGCCAAGTACGACCAGCTGTTCGTCCCGGAGTTCAACGCGGGCGCGATGGAGAACGCGGGCGCCGTCACCATCCGCGACCAGTACGTCTTCCGCTCCAAGGTGACGGACGCCGCCTACGAGGTGCGGGCCGAGACGATCCTGCACGAGCTGGCCCACATGTGGTTCGGCGACCTGGTCACCATGGAGTGGTGGAACGACCTGTGGCTGAACGAGTCGTTCGCCACCTACACCTCCATCGCCTGCCAGGCCGCCGCGCCCGGCAGCCGCTGGCCGCACGCGTGGACGACCTTCGCCAACTCCATGAAGACCTGGGCCTACCGCCAGGACCAGCTCCCCTCCACGCACCCGATCATGGCCGAGATCCGCGACCTGGACGACGTCCTGGTCAACTTCGACGGCATCACCTACGCCAAGGGCGCCTCCGTCCTCAAGCAGCTGGTGGCCTACGTCGGCGAGGACGCCTTCTTCCGCGGCGTGCAGACGTACTTCAAGCGGCACGCCTGGGGCAACACCCGCCTGACCGACCTGCTCACCGCCCTGGAGGAGACCTCCGGCCGCGATCTGAAGACCTGGTCGAAGGCGTGGCTGGAGACGGCCGGCATCAACATCCTGCGCCCGGAGATCGAGGTGGACGCGGACGGCGTCATCACCTCCTTCGCCGTACGCCAGGAGGCCCCGGCCCTGCCCGCGGGCGCCAAGGGCGAGCCGCTGCTGCGCCCGCACCGCATCGCCGTCGGCTCCTACGAGCTGGAGGACGGGAAGCTGGTGCGCACCGGCCGGATCGAGCTGGACGTGGACGGCGAGCGCACCGAGGTGCCCGAACTGGCCGGCGCCCGCCGCCCGGCGGTGGTCCTGCTCAACGACGACGACCTGTCCTACGCCAAGGTCCGCCTCGACGAGGCGTCCCTGGCCACCGTCACCGGCCACCTGGGCGACTTCACCGAGTCGCTGCCGCGCGCCCTGTGCTGGGCCTCGGCCTGGGACATGACCCGCGACGGCGAGATGGCCGCCCGCGACTACCTGGAGCTGGTGCTCTCCGGCATCGGCAAGGAGTCCGACATCGGCTTGGTCCAGTCCCTCCAGCGGCAGGTCAAGCTGGCCCTGGACCTGTACGCCGCCCCGGGCTGGCGCGAGAGCGGCCTGCTGCGCTGGTCCGAGGCCGCGCTGGAGCGGCTGCGCACGGCCGAGCCCGGCAGCGACCACCAGCTCGCCTGGGCGCGGGCGCTGGCCGCCACCGCCCGCACCGACGAGCAGCTCGGCCTGATCGCCGGTCTGCTGGACGGCAGCGAGGAGATCGAGGGCCTGACGGTGGACACCGAGCTGCGCTGGGCCCTGCTCCACCGCCTCGCGGCCACCGGGCGCGCGGACGCCGACGCCATCGAGGCCGAGCTGGAGCGCGACCGCACCTCGGCCGGCGAGCGGCACGCGGCGGCGGCGCGGGCGGCCCGGCCGACGCAGGAGGCCAAGGCGGAGGCGTGGGCCTCGGTCGTGGAGTCCGACAAGCTGCCCAACGCCATGCAGGAGTCGGTCATCGGCGGCTTCGTCCAGACCGACCAGCGCGAGCTGCTCGCCCCGTACACCGCGAAGTACTTCGACGCGCTCAAGGGCGTGTGGGAGTCGCGCAGCCACGAGATGGCCCAGCAGATCGCGGTCGGCCTCTACCCGTCCCTCCAGGTCTCCGAGGAGACGCTGCGGGCCACGGACGCCTGGCTGGAGTCGGCGGAGCCCAGCGCGGCCCTGCGCCGCCTGGTGACCGAGTCGCGCGCGGGGATCGAGCGCGCCCTGAAGGCGCAGGCGGCGGACGCGGCGGCGGCCGCCTGACGCTCCGGGAGCCCCGGAAGGGGGCGGCGCCCGCGCTTCCGGCGCGGGCGCCGCCCCCTTCGGTGCTTCCCGGGTTCGCGGACTTCTCAGCCGGACGGGACGCCGCGCGGTACGGACGCGTCCCCGCCGCCCCGGCCGTCTCCGTCGTCCGCGCCGTCCCTGTGGTCGCCGCCGCTGTCCCCGGCCCCGGTCCCGTCTCCGGCCCCGTCTCCGGTCCCGTCTCCGCCCCGGGAGCGGGTGGCCGCCAGGGACCAGCCGATCGAGACGGCGATGGTGGCGGCGATGACCCCCAGGGTGACGGGGATGGGGAGCTTGCCGACGGGGGTCTCGGACAGGATCAGCTTGACGCCGGCGAAGACGAGCAGGAACGCCAGCCCGTAGTGGAGGTAGGCGAAGCGCCGCAGCAGCCCGGACAGGCAGAAGTACAGGCTGCGCAGGCCGAGGACGGCGAAGGCGTTGGCCGTCCACACCAGGAAGGTGTCGGTGGTGATGGCCAGGACGGCGGCGACCGAGTCGATGGCGAAGATCAGGTCGGTGGCCTCGATCGCGACGAGGGCGACGAACAGCAGGGTGGCCACCCGGCGCCCGTCGATCCGGACGAAGAAGCGGTCCCCGTGGTACCGCGAGTCGGTCGGAACGACCTTCTTCACCAGCCGTACGAGCGGGTTGCGGTCGGGGTGCACCTCCTCGTCGTGCGAGAAGGCCATCTTCCAGCCGGTCCAGATCAGGAAGGCGCCGAAGAGGTAGGCGGTCCAGAAGAAGACCTGGAGCAGTTCGGCCCCGACGAAGATGAACACCAGCCGGGCGACGAGCGCGCCGATCACGCCCCAGAAGAGGATCTTGTGCTGGTAGGCGTCGGGAACGGCGAAGAACGAGAAGACCAGGGCGAAGACGAAGACGTTGTCGATCGAGAGGGCCTTCTCGATCAGATAGCCCGCGTAGTAGGTGCCGGCGGTGTCGCCGCCCTGCCAGGCCCACAGCACGAGGCCGAAGCCCAGGCCGGCGGCGATCCACACCGCGCTCCAGGCCGCCGCCTCGCGGAAGCCGATCACATGGTTGTCGCGGTGGGCGAGCAGGTCGACGGCGAGCATCGCGGCGATGCCGAGGGTCAGGGCGGCCCACACCCACAAGGGGACGGCCAGGGACGGATCGTTCAACGGGATCGGGTTCCTTCCGTCGTCCGAGGGGCCGCCCGGCCCGACGGGCCGGGCGCGGTGCCGCGCAGGGGGGTCCAGGGCGCGGGGTCCGCCGTGTGCACCGGCGGGCCGCCGTGGAGGGCGGAGGCCTCCCGCAGCGCGCCGGCGTCGGCGCCGGCGGGGCCCGTACGGGCGGCGACCACCGCGTCGCAGCGGTTCCGGCGGGCCAGGGCGATCACCCCGGCGGCCGTCCGCAGCCGTGCGCCGCGGCGCGGCGTCAGGCGGTGGGCGGCGGGGATGTGGCCCAGGCCGGCCCGTCCGACGCGGGGCAGCACCCTGGCCAGGACGGCGGCGCCCGCCTGCCCGGCGGCCCGGTCGTCCACGTGCGCGGGCAGCACGGCCACCAGCAGCAGGGGCGCCCGGTGGATCCCGGCCAGGCGTACGGCGTCGTCGACGACGGCGATGTCGTCGAGGCGGTCGGTGAGGACGGCGGCGATCGGTCGGGGCGGGAGGTGCGGCATGGTCACGGCGGATCCGCCTTCCTGCGCGGAAACGGTCATATGCCCCAAGGGTCACCCGAAGGGAGAAGCGCGTCAATAATTACGCGAAAAATTCTTCGCTAATCATGGAACGCATTTCGGGGAGTGACACACGAAGCGCGGATCGTACGATGGAGGCATGACCGCCTCCCCCTCCCGCGGCGACCGGTGGACCTTCCTCACCAACCACGCCCGCGTGCTCCTGCACATCGCCCGCGACCCCGAGATCCGGCTGCGGGACGTCGCGGCGTCCATCGGCATCACCGAGCGCGCGACCCAGGCGATCGTCGCCGACCTGGAGGCCGCCGGGTACCTCAGCCGCACCCGGGTCGGCAGGCGCAACCGCTACACGATCGACCCCACCGTCTCCCTGCGCCACCCCTCGGAGGCCGGCCACCCCGTCGGCGACCTGCTCGACACCTTCCTCCACCGCGAGGATTCCCCGGCAGTCCCCGCCTCCCGGGACGCGGCGGCCCGGGAGGCGGGGAGGCAGGAGGCCTCCGGCACCTGACGGTCCGGGGACCCGGCGGCCCGAGGGCCCGGCGGCCTCGGATGTCCGAGGGCCCGGGGCCGGGCACTCACCGCGGCAGGACCTCCACGTACGCGGCCGGCCCGCGCTCGGGCGCGGTCATCAGGGCGGTGCGGACCACGGCGGCCTGCTGCGCGGGCCGGTCGCGGAGCGCGGCCGCGGTGACGTGGACGACCGTGACGCCCTGGCCCCGCAGCCGCTCGCGCTTGCGGGCGTACGCCGGCGGGCGTGTGCTGCCTTCCGCGCCCGCGCCCCCCTGCTCGCCCGTGCCGTCGCGGAGGTCGATCTCGACGGCCACGGCCTGCTCCGGCCAGTAGGCGTCCACGCTGCCGAGATGGTGGCCGCCGGGCAGCCGGAGGTCGACGTTCCAGCAGGGGTCGGGCAGGCCGTGGGCGCGGACCAGGCCGTACAGCAGGCTCTCGGCCACCGACCGGCTCTCGGCCAGCAGCGCGTCCACGGCGTCCGCCAGGTGCGGGCGGCCCAGCAGCCGGGCCCGTACCAGCTCGCGGACGACGGCCCGCGCCTCGCAGTGGCCGCCGCGCACCGCCTCGGTCAGCATCCGGCGCACCGCCACCGCGTCACCGGTCCGGGCGGCGGTGTCGGCCAGGGCGCGGGGCACGGGGGCCACGGGCAGGCCGGTGACCTCCTCGGCCGCGGGGAGGGAGCGGGTGCGCACCACACGGGCGCAGCCGGCCGGACGCAGCCGCCGGGTGTGCGGCACCAGCACGTCGATGTGCTCCAGGGCGGACAGCGGGGGAGTGGAGGAGAAGCCGTGCAGGGCGAGCGCGGCGGGCCCGGTGATCACGGCCTGCGCCTCGCGTACGGCGGGACGCGCGGAGGAACGGACGGCGGGAGGGACGGCGGGGCCGGGGGAGGCCGGCCCCGGTACGCGCTCCGGCCCCGCCGCGTACAGCAGCACCGCGTGCAGCCGCTCCTCGCCGGTCGGCGGCCCGGGGTGCAGCAGGTAGACACCGGGCAGCGGCATCTGCCAGGGGCCGCCCGGCCGGCAGCGCTCGCCGGCGGTGGCGGCCGACACGCCGCGCTCGCGCAGCGTGCGGGCCGTCACCACCCGGCGGCGTACGTGCGACAGGCGGCGGACGGGGCGGGGGGACACGGGGGTGTCATGGCTCATGTCCCCGCGATTCCCGCCCGCGTTCCGCCCGCCAACCTCTGTTACACGCCTGTCGACGAACGCGGACACGCCCGTCCTAAAGGACGGGCGTTCGAGCGCCGATCAGCTCGCCGCCGCATGGGCGGCAGCGTCGCAGCGCTGCGCCCGCAGGGCCCGCGCCACGTCGTCGCGGGCCTCCAGCACCAGGCGCCGCAGCGCGGGCGCGGCGTCCTCGTGCGCGGCCAGCCAGGCGTCCGTGTCCGCCAGCACGGCCCGGTTGTCCTGGAGCGCCGGGAACAGGCCGCGGACGACCGACATGCCGATCTCGATGGAGCGCTCGGCCCACACCCGCTCGATCGCCTCGAAGTACCGCGGCGCGTACGGCGCCAGCAGCTCCCGCTGCCCCGGCTGGTCGAAGCCCGAGATGGTCGCCTCCACCAGCGCGTTGGACAGGCGGTCGGAGTCCACCACGTCCGTCCACGCCCGCGCCTTGACCTCGGCCGACGGCCGCGCGGCCAGGCAGCGCACCTGGTGCCGCTTGCCGGAGGCGGTGTCGTCGCGGGCCAGTTCGGCCGCCAGCCGCCCCTCGTCGGCCAGTCCCCGGGAGGCCAGCGCCTCCAGGAAGGTCCAGCGCAGCTCCTGGTCGACCTCCAGCCCGTCGATCCGGGCCGTCCCCTCCAGCAGCCCGTCCAGCATCCGCAGGTCGTGCTCGTCGTGCGCGACGGCCGCGAAGAACCGCGCCCACGCGAGCTGGTGGTCGCCGCCCGGCTCGGCCTGCCGCAGATGCCGCAGCGCGCCGTGGGCGAGCAGCCGTGCGCCCTCCTCGCGCCACTCGGGCGCGACGTAGTGCACCAGGGCGGTGTGCGCCCAGGCGTGCAGCATCTGCACCACGCCGATGTCGGACTCCCGGCCGCCGAAGCGCAGCACCAGGTCGAGGAAGTCGCGGGCGGGCATCAGCGCGTCGCGCGTGAGGTTCCACAGGGCCGACCAGCACAGCGCGCGGGCCAGGTTGTCGGTGACCGAGTCCAGGTGGGAGCGGAGGGTGTCCAGGGAGGCCTCGTCGAAGCGGACCTTGCAGTACGTCAGGTCGTCGTCGTTGACGAGGATCAGCTCGGGACGCTCGGCGCCCGTCAGCTCCTCCACGACCGTCCGCACGCCGGTGACGTCCACCTCCGCGCGGGCGTATCGCTCCAGCGCGCCCCCCGCGCTCTGCCGCCGGTACAGCCCGACCGCCACCCGGTGCGGGCGCAGCACCGGGTGCTCCCCGGCAGCCTCCTGGACGACCGCCAGTTCGGTGATCCGGCCGGCGGAGTCGTAGACGGCCTGCGGGGTGAGGGAGTTGACCCCGGCGGTCTGCAGCCAGGCCCGCGCCCACTCGCCCATGTCCCGCCCGGAGGTCTCCTCCAGCACCGACAGCAGGTGCTCCAGCCGCGTGTTGCCCCACTCGTGGCGCTTGAAGTACCGCCGCGCGCCCTCCAGGAAGGCATCGCGCCCCACGTACGCCACCAGCTGCTTGAGGACGGAGGCGCCCTTGGCGTAGGTGATGCCGTCGAAGTTGAGCTTGGCGTCCTCCAGATCCCGGATGTCGGCGGTGATCGGATGGGTGGAGGGAAGCTGGTCGGCGCGGTAGGCCCAGGACTTGCGGCGGTTGGCGAAGGTGATCCAGCCGTCGGTGAAGCGGGTGGCCTCCACCATCGAGAAGGAGCCCATGAAGTCGGCGAAGGACTCCTTGAGCCACAGGTCGTCCCACCACTCCATGGTGACCAGGTCGCCGAACCACATGTGCGCCATCTCGTGCAGGATGACGTTGGCCCGCCCCTCGTAGGAGGCGTCGGTCACCTTGCCGCGGAAGACGAACTCCTCGCGGAAGGTCACACAGCCCGGGTTCTCCATCGCACCGAGGTTGTACTCGGGCACGAACGCCTGGTCGTACTTGCCGAACGGGTACGGGTAGTCGAAGTGGTCGTGGAAGAAGTCCAGGCCCTGCTTGGTGACCTCGAAGACGTTCTCGGCGTCGAAGTGGCGGGCCAGCCCCCTGCGGCACAGCGCGCCCAGCGGGATCACCAGCTCGCCGCCGCCGGGCAGCTCGCGCCGGTAGACGTCGGTGACGTGGTGGTAGGGGCCGGCCACGACGGTGGTGATGTACGTCGAGATCGGCTTCGTCACCTCGAAGCGCCAGACGGCCGCGTCCTCCCCGGCCGGCTCCGGCTCGCCGGTGCGCGCGCCGTTGCTCAGCACCGTCCACCGCGCGGGGGCGGTGACGGTGAAGGCGAAGGGCGCCTTCAGGTCGGGCTGCTCGAAGTTGGCGAACACCCGGCGGGCGTCGGCCGGTTCGTACTGGGTGTAGAGGTAGGTCTCGCCGTCCTCGGGGTCGACGAAGTGGTGCATCCCCTCGCCGGTGCGGCTGTACGCGCACCAGGCGTCCACGGTCAGGGTGTTCTCGGCCTCCAGGGAGTCCAGCGCGACGCGCGTGCCGTCGAACACCTCGTCCGCGTTCAGCTCGCGGCCGTTGAGCGTCACCGAGGCGACCGCCGGGGCCAGCAGGTCGGCGAAGGTGGAGGCGCCCGGCTCGGCGCAGCGGAAGCGGATCGTGGTGGTGGAGCGGAAGGTGCGCGGGCCGTCCCCGGGGTGGGGCCCGACCGCGGAGCGCAGGTCGAGCGCGACGTCGTACCCGTCCACGGTCAGCAGCCGGGCGCGCTCCCGGGCCTCGTCACGGGTCAGATTCTCACCGGGCACGGCGTGACTCCCTCGTCTCGCGTCTCGACATCGGAGGGCCAGGATTTCATGCGCCCGCGCACCGGCGCGCGGGCGGTCGACCGGTCGGTCGGACGGGCCGGGGCGGGGCAGGGGGCGGGCGGGAATCACCGCACGGCTCCCGGGCGTTCCCGTTGGGCACCCCGGCGGCCGTCCGCGCGACGGCCGCCGTCCGTGCGCGCCCGCGGGAAGACGACCCGCACGACCCGTACGACGAGGAGATCCGCATGTCCGAGACGCCCGAGACCGCGACCAGGACCCCGGCCGACTTCTGGTTCGACCCCATCTGCCCGTGGGCCTGGATGACCTCCCGCTGGATGCTGGAGGTGGAGAAGGTCCGTCCGGTGGAGGTGCGCTGGCACGTGATGAGCCTGTCGGTGCTCAACGAGAACCGGCTGGACGAGCTGCCGCAGCAGTACGTCGACCTGATGGAGGCCGGCTGGGGCCCGGTGCGCGTGCTGACCGCCGCCGAGCAGAAGCACGGCCCCGAGGTGCTCGGCCCGCTCTACACCGCCCTGGGCACCCGCTTCCACAACCGGGGCCTGCCCAACGAGCGCGCCACGATCGTGGACGCCCTGAAGGAGGCCGGTCTCCCCGAGGACCTGGCGGACGCGGCGCACACGGACGCGTACGACGAGCGGCTGCGCGCCTCGCACGAGGAGGGCATCGGCCTGGTCGGCCAGGAGGTCGGCACGCCGGTGATCGCCGTACCGGGCCCGGACGGGAGGCAGACCGCGTTCTTCGGGCCGGTCGTCACCCCGGCGCCCAAGGGCGAGGCCGCGGCCCGGCTGTGGGACGGCACGCTGATGGTGGCCTCCACCCCCGGCTTCTTCGAGCTGAAGCGGACCCGTACGGAGGACCCGAAGTTCGACTGAGCCCCGTCCCCGCTTCCGTTCCCGCCCGCCGTTCCCGTCCGCCTGCGGGGACCTTCCGTCCCGCCTGTCGCCCGTGACACGCGGAGGCTGAGAAGACGATCGCGAGGGCGGCAGGCGGTACGGAGGACGGTGGGGCCCGGCGCGGCGGGGAGGCCGTGCGGTGCGCGGGCCCTCCGGCGCCCTGCCTTGTTGCACATTATGTGCAACAAGGTAGGGCGGGCAACAGCGGCACACCGGTGCGCACGCCGGCGCGGCGGCTACCCCTCGCGCGCCGTCTGGGCGGCCCTCGCCGCGGCCCGCCGCTGCCGCACCAGCCCGGCCGCCGACAGGGCCAGGGTGAGCCCGGCGGTGAAGGCGAGCTGGGTGCGGGTGTCGCCCTCGCGCAGCATCAGCAGCAGCACCGCGGCCACCCCCGCCAGCGACAGCCAGGTCAGCGCGGGGAACAGCCACATGCGCACCACCAGCCGCTCCGGCGCCTCCCGCTCCAGCCTGCGGCGGGTGATCAGCTGGGAGACGGCGATGAAGCCCCACACCACCAGCACGGCGGCGCCCACCATGTTCAGCAGCCAGGCGAAGACGGTGTCGGGCCACCAGAAGCTCAGCAGCACGGCGAAGAAACCGAAGGCGGCCGAGGCCAGCACCGTCCGGCGCGGCACCCCTCCGCTGACCCGCCCCAGGAAGGCCGGGCCCTCGCCCCGGGCGACCAGGGAGTACGCCATCCGCGAGGCGCCGTAGATGTTGGCGTTCATGGCCGACAGCAGGGCGACCAGCACCACCACGTTCATGACCTCGGCGGCGGCCGGGACGCCGATGTGGTCCAGCACGGCGGCGTACGGGCCGGCGAGCACCGACTCGTCGTCCCAGGGGATCAGTGTGACGATCACCGCGATCGAGCCGACGTAGAAGACGGCGATGCGCCACATCGCCGTGCGCACGGCCCTGGCCACCCCCCGCACCGGGTCCCGCGACTCGGCCGCGGCGATGGTCACCGTCTCCAGTCCGCCGTAGGCGAAGACCGAGGCCAGCAGGCCGACGACCAGGCCCTCCGTGCCGTTGGGCAGGAAGCCGCCCTGCCCGGTGAGGTTGTCCAGGCCGGGGGAGGGGGTGCCGGGCAGCAGGCCGAGGACGGCCACCAGGCCCAGGGCGATGAAGAGGACGATCGCGGCGACCTTCAGGGCGGCGAACCAGAACTCGTACTCGCCGAAGTTCCGCACGGCCAGCAGGTTGCTGCCGGTGAACGCCGCCATGAAGACGGCGACCCACAGCCACTGCGGTGTGCCCGGGAGCCAGCCCGCCATGATCGTCGCCGCGCCCAGCGCCTCCACGGCGACGGCCACGCACAGCAGCACCCAGAAGATCCACCCGGCGGTGAAGCCGGCCCACGGGCCGATGGCGCGCTCGGCGTGCACGGAGAAGGAACCGGAGGCGGGGTGGGCGGCGGACATCTCGCCGAGCATCCGCATCACCAGCATCACCAGCAGCCCGGAGGCGGCGTAGGCCAGGACGATGGACGGGCCCGCGGCGGCGATGCCCGCACCGGAGCCGACGAAGAGGCCGGCGCCGATCACACCGCCGAGTGCGATCATCGACAGATGGCGCTGCTTGAGGCCGTGGGAGAGGGCGGAGTGCTCGGTGCCGCCCGCCTCCCGGCGGGGGGAGGCGGTGGTCTTCAGATCGGGCGTGCCGGACATGGGGAAGGTGCCGTCCAGGGGGTCGGGGGGAAGCGGAGTAGTTGGTTCCGCACCCGGCCAGTGTGGGCGCCCGACCCGGCCCGCGGCAACGCCCCTCGCCCTTCTGTCCGATATCCGGACGCCTTGGCCGCTCTGCGTGCGTACCGGCGGCGCGCACGACCGCGCCCTCGCCAACGCCCCCGCCGGGGCGGGGGAAAGCGGCACCGGCGGGTGCGCACGGCCGCCCTCCAGTCCCCCTCCAGCCGTCTCCCACAAGGTGGACCGCCCCTTCTTTGTCGCCAATCTCACGGGGGCTCCGGGGCTAACGTCGGTTAACGTCGGGGCGTCCCCGAAGTCCTCACGAGACCGGAGCCGTGATGAGCACCTCTGCCACCGCCACCGCCACCGTCCGCCCGGGCGCCGTCCTCGCCGACGTCCTGCCCGCCTCCACCGCGACCCGCGCCCGCCTGCGCGACGCGGCGCTGGTCCTCGGCGGCGCCGCGCTCACCGGTGTGGCCGCGCAGCTCGCCGTCCCCGTGCCGGGCTCGCCCGTCCCCGTCACCGGCCAGACCTTCGCCGCCCTGCTCCTGGGCGCCGGCCTGGGGCCCCGCCGCGCCCTGGCCTCCATGGGCCTGTACGCCGCCGCGGGCGTGGCCGGGATGCCGTGGTTCGCCGAGGGCGCCTCCGGCGCCGCGATGCCCTCCTTCGGCTACATCATCGGCATGCTGCTGGCCGCCGTCGCCGTCGGCGCCCTGGCCCGCCGCGGCGGGGACCGCGGCGTGCTGCGCACCGCCGGGACCATGGCCGTGGGCACCGCGATCATCTACGCCGTCGGCGTCCCCTACCTGGCGCTGGCCACGGGCATGTCCGTCGGCCAGGCCGTCGCGGCCGGCCTGGTGCCCTTCCTGGTCGGTGACGCGCTCAAGGCGGCCCTGGCCATGGGAGCCCTCCCCGCGGCCTGGAAGCTGGTCGGTCGCAAGTCCTGAGCAGGCCCTGAATAGACTTCCGTCCCATGCGCGTGTACCTCGGCTCCGACCATGCCGGCTACGAACTGAAGAACCACCTCGTCCAGTGGCTGAAGGAGGCCGGGCACGAGCCCGTCGACTGCGGCCCGCACATCTACGACGCGGCTGACGACTACCCGCCCTTCTGCCTGCGTGCCGCGGAGCAGACCGCCGACGACGAGGACTCCCTGGGCATCGTCATCGGCGGCTCGGGCAACGGCGAGGCCATCGCCGCCAACAAGGTCAAGGGAGTGCGGGCCGCACTGGCGTGGAGCGTGGAGACCGCCAGGCTGGGCCGGGAGCACAACGACGCCAACGTCATCAGCATCGGCGCCCGGATGCACACCGCCGAGGAGGCCGTCTCCTTCGTGCGGACCTTCCTCGACACCCCCTTCTCCGGCGACGAGCGGCACGTCCGCCGCATCGACATGCTCTCGTCGTACGAGCGGACCGGGAACCTCCCGCCCGTCCCCGCCCACCACCCCCAGCAGGACTGAACCCCGCGAGGACTGACCCGCACCCGTGCCAGAAGGCCACACCATCCACCGGCTGGCCGCCGACCTCGACGAGAGGTTCGGCGGCCGGCCCGTCCAAGCCTCCAGCCCCCAGGGCCGCTTCGAGGGCGGGGCCGCCCTCGTCGACGGCCGGACGATGGGCGGTGCCGACGCCCACGGCAAGCACCTCTTCCTCGGCTTCCCCCGTTTCGAGGGGGAGGCCGGCGGCGACTGGATCCACATCCACCTCGGCCTGTACGGCTCCTTCGCCCTCGGGCGGGGAGCGCCCCCCGCCCCCGTCGGGCAGGTACGCCTGCGCCTGGCCACCGCCGAGGCGCCCCCGGCCTACGCCGACCTGCGCGGCCCCAACACCTGCGAGCTGCTCACCGGAGCCGAGAAGGACGCGGTCACCGGCCGTCTGGGTCCCGACCCGCTGCGCGCCGACGCCGACCCCGAGCGGGCCTGGGCGCGGATATCCCGCAGCCGCACCACGGTCGCCGCGCTGCTGATGGACCAGAAGGTCGTCGCGGGCGTCGGCAACGTCTACCGCGCCGAGGTCCTCTTCAGGCACAACATCGATCCGTACCGGGCGGGCAAGGACCTCACCCGGGCCGAGTGGGAGGCGGTCTGGGCGGACCTGGCCGGGCTGATGCGCGAGGGCGTGCGCGACAACCGCATCGACACCGTGCGGCCCGAGCACACCCCCGAGGCCATGGGCCGCCCGCCGCGCGTGGACGACCACGGCGGCGAGGTGTACGTCTACCGCCGGGCCGGGATGCCCTGCCACGTCTGCGGCGAGGAGGTCCGCACCGCACCGCTCGCCGCCCGCAACCTGTTCTGGTGTCCCGGCTGCCAGAAGCCCTGACCCGCCGCCGGGCCCACCGGGCCCACCGGGCCCGGCGGGTGCGCCCGAGCCGTCAGAAGCCGTGCGGCAGCCACGGCGCGACGGGCCAGGCGAACGCGGTCGCGGCCCCGGCCAGCGCCCCGGGACGCAGTTCCCGCACCCGTCCGGCGCCCGCCAGCGCGGCCAGGGACGTCCCGCCCAGATACGCCTCGCCCAACTCCCGCGGCCCCAGGGCAAGTTCGGCGGCGTCACCGGTGCGCTCACAGGAGGCGCCCGAGGCGTCGCCGGTCAGCCGCCAGCGCCCCGTGTTCCAGGGGCAGAAGGAGTCCTCCACCTCCAGCACCACGTCCACCGGCGCCGCGTAGCGGCGGGCCGCCAGCGCCGCGCCCACCTCCACCGGGCGCAGGTGCAGCAGATCGCGCAGGAGGAGCTCGCACCGCCGGACGTCGCTGACCATGTGGAGCAGCGGATCGTCCACCGGGCGGGACTTCGCCTCCACCACCGAGGTCAGGTCGATTTCGAACAGGAAGCGCCACAGCGCCGCGTACGCAACCGGGTCCAGCGCCTCCAGATCGTGCACCACCACCGTGCCCTTCGGCCCGGCCGCGTCCCACTCCGGCTTGACGGCGTAACGGGCGTATCCGCGCAGTCCGCCGTCCGCCTCGGCCAGCACGCAGCGCAGCGCCGACGCGCCCTCCCGCCAGCCCTCGGGGTCCAGTACGCCCTGCCGCTCCCAGCCCGGACGCCGCTCCAGCATGCCGGGCCGGGCAGGCACCCGGCGGGCGTACAGCGCCTCGCACTCCTCCAGCGACGCGACCGGATCGGCGTTCCGCAGCCGGACCCCGTCCGTACCGGGCGGCAACTCCAGACGCACCCTGGCGGTGTCGATCCGCGCGCGCACATGGCGGGCGGCGACGCCGTACCCGAAGCGCCCGTAGATCGCCGGCTCCGAGGCGGTCAGCACCGCCAGCGGCTCCCCGGCCGCCCGCACGTCGTCCAACTGCCGCCGCATCATGGCGGTCAGAATGCCGCGCCGCCGGTGCGTGGCGGCCACGCTGACCATCGACAGCCCGCCTGCGGGCACGATCGCGCCGCCGGGCACCGACATGCGGAAGGAGAGCGTGCCGGCCGTGCCGACGATCTCCTCCCCGTCCCGGGCGGCGATCGACCGCTCGAACTCCGTCAGCTCCCGCCACAGCGCCCGGGCCTCGGGCGGCTCGGACTCGCCGAAGGCCAGTTCGAGCTTCCCGTACCAGTCGTCCCATTCCCCGGGGCGCAGCGTTCGCAGATCCGTACTCGTCATGCGCCCATCCCTATCAGGCGGGTGGAGGCGGGGCGACTGGTTATCGAACACCGTTTCAGGTCCGCCATACCGGGAATCGACGGACCCCCGAACGGGTGGATAAGGTCCCTGACATGGCAGGTCGCACGGGCAAGACCCCTCCCGCGCCCCGGTTGTACCAGGTCCGCAAGACCGTCCACCGGGTCCGCACCGTCCTGCGCCGCTCCGCCGTCGACTACTTCCGCGGCGAGGGATCCGACTGGATCGCCTTCGCGGCCCTGCTCGCCACCGTCCCCGCCCTCGCCTACGCCACCACCGCCGAGCCGCTGTGGTTCGCGCCCGAGGCCCTGGTGCTGCCGGTGATCGCGGGCGGCCTGCTGCTGCGCCCGGCCAGCCTGCTGGTCCTGTACGCCGCCGCGGCCGGCGCCCTGATCGTGGAGGCCACCGTGCTCGGCCCGTACACGGCCGGGCCCGGCCGCGTCACGCCGGGGACGGTCCTGGTGGTGGGCGCGGTCGGGCTCTCCGGGCTGCTGATCGCCCAGTTCCGCAGCCGGGTCGGCGTCCCCTGGCGGCGCGGCAACACCATGCTGTTCGACCTGCGCGAGCGCATCCGCGTCCAGAGCAAGCTGCCGAAGCTGCCCGCGGGCTGGCACCGGGAGATGGCGCTGCGCCCGGCGGGCGGGCAGTCCTTCTCCGGCGACTTCGTCGTCGCCACCCTCACCGGTCCCGACCGCCGCACCCTGGAGGCCGTCCTCACCGACGTCTCCGGCAAGGGCATGGACGCGGGCTCCCGCGCCCTGCTGCTGTCCGGCGCCTTCGGCGGGCTGCTGGGCTCCCTGCCCCCGCACGCGTTCCTCCCGGCCGCCAACGACTACCTGCTGCGCCAGGACTGGCAGGAGGGGTTCGCGACCTCCGTCCACCTCGTCCTCGACCTCGACAGCGGCGACTACGAGCTGTTCTCCGCGGGCCACGTCCCGGCCCTCCAGCTCAACGCGGGCAGCGGCCGCTGGGAGGAGAAGAACGCCGAGGGACCGCTCCTGGGCGTCTACGACGGCGCCCGGTTCGACGCGGTCAAGGGCAGCCTGCGCCCGGGCGACGTTCTGATGCTCTTCACCGACGGCCTGGTGGAGACCGCCGACCGGGAGCTTGCCGAGGGCATCGACCGGCTGACGGGAGAGGCCGACCGCTATGTCGTCGCCGGCTTCGAGGGGGCGGCCTGGCACCTGATCGAGGCCGTCGCCCGCGACGTCAACGACGACCGGGCCCTGCTGCTGATCCGCCGTGACTGACGGCGCGGCGGCCGCCGGGGGAGGCGCGGCCGGGGCGCCGGACACGGCGGGCGGAGCCCTGCGGTGGCCGGTCACCGAGGCGGAGGCGGTGGCCGAGCAGGAGCGGATCCGGGCCGCGGCCGACCCGGTCGGCCCGGGACCGGCACCGGGGCGGGCACGCCGCATCGCCGGGGTCGACGTCACCTACGACGAGGAGAGCGACCTGCTGGTCGCGGCGGCGGTGGTGCTGGACGCGGAGAGCCTGGAGGTCCTGGAGGAGGCGGTCCACACCGGCCGCAGCCGCTTCCCGTACATCCCCGGGCTGCTCGCCTTCCGCGAGCTGCCGCCGGTGCTGGCCGCGCTGGAGAAGCTCGGCACACCACCCGATCTGGTGGTCTGCGACGGTTACGGCTACGCGCATCCCCGGCGGGCCGGGCTGGCGGTGCACCTGGGCGTGCTGACCGGGCTGCCGTGCTTCGGTGTCGCCAAGTCGCCCTTCGTCTTCGACCACACCGAGCCGGGGCCGCGGCGGGGCGACGCCTCGCCGCTGCTGGACCGGCGGTCCGTCCCGCCCGAGACCGTGGGCCGCGCGCTGCGCACCCGGCCCGGCGTCAGACCGGTGTTCGTCTCCGCCGGGCACGGAATCGGCCTGGACCACGCCTGCGCCCACACCCTGCGTCTCGCCCCGCGCTACCGGCTGCCGGAGACGACGCGCGGCGCCGACGGACTCAGCCGCAGGGTCCTGAGGGAGATCAGGGAGGGCCTGCGGGAGCCGTACGGCGCCGCGGAGCGATGAGCCCCGTGCGGGGCGGTCAGCGCGACCCGGCGGTCTCTGCGGGCCCGGCCGTCCTGGCCGCCCCGGCGGGCTCGGCCGGCCCACCGGACCCTGCTGGTCCGGCGGTGCGCTGCCGGGCCGCCTCGGCGGCGTCCCGCTTGAAGAGCCAGTCCATCTTGGGCTCCACCGCGAACCGGAACGTCCGCCGCACCGGCGAACTGCACAGCACGGCCGCCAGGGCCGCGGCGCCGATCGTCAGCACGACGATGCCGGCCGGCGTGGTGATCCACGGGAACGCGTCGTACCACTCGAAGATCCGCGAGGCCTGCACCAGGAAGCCGTGCAGCAGGTAGGCGTACAGCGTCCCCGCGCCCAGCGCGGTGAACCACATGTGGCGCCGGGGGACCCAGGCGAAGAAGCAGGCGGACAGCACCAGCGAGCAGGCGAACATTGCGAGGTTCATGGCGATGCCGATCCACCAGGGCACGCCGAGTTCCTGGCCGCTGCTGTTGTGGTAGAACCACTCGAAGTTCATCCGGGGCCCCGACCAGTACGCGAAGACCAGCGCCGCGGCGGCCACGGGCACGCTCAGCAGCCGCACCCCGCGCTGCCGCACGCGCTCGAAGTGCTCGGGCCGCAGGCAGAGCCCGAGCACGAAGAACGGCAGGAGCTGCAGCACCCGCTGGAGGTCCAGGTCGTTGCCGATGTCGGGTGAGACGGAGGCCAGAAGGGCGATGCCCAGGGCTATCGGCAGGGGGCGGCGCAGCGTCTTCCACAGCGGGGTCGTCAGCCGCCACACGAACAGCGCGATCAGGAACCAGGTCAGGTACCAGGGATCGAGCAGGCTTATGGGGTGGTCCGGGGAGTCCGCCGCCTTCTTGAACAGGCTGTAGGCGGTCTCGAAGATCAGGTACGGCACGAGTACGCCGGTCACCAGCCGCCGCACCCGGCCCGGGCGCATGTCGAAGCTGCGGGAGAAGTAGCCGGAGACGATGATGAAGGCCGGCATGTGGAAGGCGTACACGAAGTTGTAGGCCGCCAGCACCGCCCGCGAGTCGTCGATCACGGGCCGCCAGGCGTGCCCCACCACGACCAGCGCGATCGCCAGGAACTTGGCGTTGTCGAAGAAGGCGTCCCGCTGCTTGGCTGCTCCCGCTCCGCTTCCCGGCCCGGGCCGGACGGCCTCCGGGGCGGACGGCGCGGACGGCACGGACGGTGCGGACGCGCCGGGTCTGGCGGGAGGGAGCGGGGAGCGCTCATGGCCGACGTGGAACATCTGCCGCACCTTAGTGGGAATCCATCCGGAGGTAAATCCGGGGAGGTCTCACCACCCCCTGAGCGGGGAATTGCGGCCGGTGCACCCTGGACGGCGGGCGGGCAGGAGACTCTTCCGCTATATGTCCGCTAAGTTCCATTTGCTCGCACTTTCCTTCCGTCTATGTCGGACTTGTCCCTCAAGGGGGTGCTGTTCTTTCCCGCGGGGTGTTTCTCCGTGCGGCGCGGGCCGCGGCGTCACCGAATTCCAGTGGTGAAGTTATCGGGAATGTTCTCGGCAGAACCGATCCGAAACACCGGTGTGTGCTGCACCGATCCGGCCGGCGTCCGGTGGGGCGCTCCGGCCGGCCCGCTCCGCTGACACGCCCGGGGCCCGTCGATCCTTCACCTGCCTCCACTGACGCGGCAGTTGGTGGCACGATGGTCACGCCGGGGACGCGGTGGAGGGTTCCCGGGCCGGCGCGGCCGGCGCAGAGGCGTTGCGACCGAGGGTGTGATCAGTTGTGGCCATTTCACTGTCTGTGGTGCTGCTCTTGGCGATCATCATGGTCGTTCTCATGCGCAGCGGCTCGCTGAAGGCGGGGCCCGCGCTCGTCGCGATCCTCTTCGGCTTCTTCCTGGCGTCGACGGGCATCGCCCCGTCGATCAACCGCTTCCTCGACTCGCTCGCCGAGTCGATCAACCAGATCACTTTCTGAGCCGCGCCCGGACGACCGCCTCGCCCGGGCGCGGAAAAAGAGCTTGGAGACGTGGAAACGGAGAACGGCCCGGTCCTCACCGAGGACCGGGCCGTTCTCCTTCGGAGCGGGCGACGGGAATCGAACCCGCGTAGCCAGTTTGGAAGACTGGGGCTCTACCATTGAGCTACGCCCGCAGCGCCGCCGTCGTCCACGGGGCAGGCAGATCATACAGATCGCAGCCGGCCGACCGTGAACCGCGTGCGGCACGCTCCGCATCGTACGGCATGTACTCTACGTGTCGCACGGACGGGGTGTGGCGCAGCTTGGTAGCGCGTCCGCTTTGGGAGCGGAAGGCCGTCGGTTCGAATCCGGCCACCCCGACCACGTACTATGAAAGACGCGCCTGTCTGTGTCGTGTCTGCGTGCGGGGCGCCCCACAAGAAGTACGAAGTCCCAGCAGTCAGCCCCCAAGGAGACCGACCGTGAAGAGCGCCGTGGAGACCCTGAACCCCACCCGGGTTCGGCTCACTGTCGAGGTGCCCTTCGAGGAGCTCAAGCCCAGCCTCGACGCGGCGTACAAGAAGATCAACCAGCAGGTCACCGTGCCCGGCTTCCGCAAGGGCAAGGTTCCCGCCCGGGTGATCGACCAGCGGTTCGGCCGGGGTGCGGTCCTGGAGGAGGCCGTCAACGACGCGCTTCCCAAGCTCTACCAGGACGCCGTCAACGAGGGTGAGCTGAGCCCGCTCGGCCAGCCCGAGGTCGACATCACCGAGCTCAAGGACAACGAGCTCCTGGCGTTCACCGCCGAGGTGGACGTCCGCCCCTCCATCGAGATCCCCGACTACTCCGGCATCGAGGTCACCGTCGACGCCGTCGAGGTCACCGACGAGGACGTGGAGAAGTCGGTCGAGCAGCTCCGCGAGCGCTTCGCCTCCACCACCGTCGTCGAGCGTCCCGCCGCCGAGGGCGACGTGGTCAAGATCGACCTGGAGGCCAGGGTCGACGGCGAGGTCCTGGAGGACGGCGTCGCCAAGGGCATCGACTACACCATCGGCTCCGGCGAGCTGCTGGACGGCATCGACGAGGCCGTCACCGGCCTGGAGGCCGGCGGTTCCGCGACCTTCACCTCCGAGCTCAAGGGCGGTTCCGCCGCGGGCCGCGAGGCCGAGGTCAAGGTGGACGTCACCTCCGTCTCCGCCCGCGAACTGCCCGAGCTGGACGACGACTTCGCCCAGCTCGCCAGTGAGTTCGACACCCTCGAGGAGCTGCGTGCCGACAGCCGCAAGCGCCTGGAGCGGATGAAGAAGTACGACCAGGCCACCCAGGCCCAGGAGAAGGTGCTCGACGCGCTGATCTCCCTGGTCGAGGTCCCGATCCCGGAGAAGCTCCTCCAGGACGAGGTCAACACCCGCAAGCACAACCTGGTCAACCACCAGCTCGCGCAGCTCGGCATGGACCTCGGGACCTACCTGAAGATGCAGGAGAAGTCCGAGGAGGAGTTCGAGGCCGAGCTCAAGGAGCAGGCGGAGAAGGGCATCCGGACCCAGTTCATCCTCGACGAGCTGGTCAGCAAGGAGAAGCTGAACGTCAACCAGGAGGAGCTCACCGAGCACCTCATGCGGCGCGCCCAGTCCTCCGGCATGAGCCCCGACCAGTTCGCCCAGGCCGTCGTCGAGGGCGGCCAGGTGCCGATGCTCGTCGGCGAGGTCGCCCGCGGCAAGGCCCTCGCGGTCGTCGTCGAGGCCGCCAAGGTCACCGACACCAACGGTGAGACCGTCTCCATGGAGGACGAGGAGGACGAGGAGTCCGCCGAGTCCGCCGACGCCTCCGCCGAGCCCGCCGAGCAGAGCGGCGAGAAGTCCGAGGGCTGATCCGCGGGGCCCCGCCCCACGACCGGCCGGACGGGCCCGTACGCGACACCGCGTGCGGGCCCGTTCGCGTACGGCGGAACACGCCGACCCCACCTGCGGGAACGCTCCCTGCGCTAACAGCGAACAGTTCTCGGACCGGGATGGCGCAGTCGGACCCGCGCGTTAGGGTCCAAGTACAGACGAAGACCCCAGAGACGGCCCTGCGGCAGACCGCGGCCGTCCGTACACGAGCAGGTGGACACGTGACGCTTCCGATGCCTTCCGCCGCCACCGAGCCGACCATCGGTGGCCTCGGCGACCAGGTCTACAACCGGCTGCTCAACGAGCGGATCATCTTCCTCGGCCAGCCGGTCGACGACGACATCGCCAACAAGATCACCGCTCAGCTGCTCCTCCTGGCCGCTGACCCGGACAAGGACATCTACCTCTACATCAACAGCCCGGGCGGCTCGATCACGGCCGGCATGGCGATCTACGACACCATGCAGTACATCAAGAACGACGTGGTGACCATCGCCATGGGCCTGGCCGCCTCCATGGGCCAGTTCCTGCTGAGCGCGGGCACCCCCGGCAAGCGCTTCGCCCTGCCGAACGCGGAGATCCTCATCCACCAGCCCTCCGCGGGCCTGGCGGGCTCGGCCTCGGACATCAAGATCCACGCCGAGCAGCTGCTGCGCACCAAGAAGAAGATGACGAGGCTGTCCGCGCTGCACACCGGCCAGAGCGAGGAGCAGTGGACCCGCGACGCCGACCGCGACCGCTGGTTCACCGCCCAGGAGGCCAAGGAGTACGGCCTGATCGACGAGGTCTACGGCTCCGCCACGCAGCTTCCGGGCGGCGGCGGTACGGGCGCGTGAGCGCCTGACGTCCCGCAGCTCGACACCGCAGCCAGTCCATCTCTCCAGAACGGTGTACCGCCACATGAACAGTCAGCACAGCTTCCCCGGGGCCGGGATCCACGACCGCCTCGAGGCCCGCTACGCCGGGCCGTCGGCCGAGTCCCGCTACGTCGTTCCGCGCTTCGTGGAGCGCACCTCGCAGGGCGTGCGGGAGTACGACCCGTACGCGAAGCTCTTCGAGGAGCGCGTGATCTTCCTCGGTGTGCAGATCGACGACGCCTCCGCCAACGACGTCATGGCGCAGCTGCTGTGCCTGGAGTCGATGGACCCCGACCGCGACATCTCGGTCTACATCAACAGCCCCGGCGGCTCCTTCACGGCGCTGACGGCCATCTACGACACGATGCAGTTCGTCAAGCCGGACATCCAGACCGTCTGCATGGGCCAGGCCGCCTCCGCCGCGGCCGTGCTGCTCGCCGCCGGCACCCCCGGCAAGCGGATGGCGCTGCCCAACGCGCGGATCCTGATCCACCAGCCGTACAGCGAGACCGGCCGCGGCCAGGTCTCCGACCTGGAGATCGCCGCCAACGAGGTGCAGCGGATGCGCACCCAGCTGGAGGAGATGCTCGCCAAGCACTCCAACAAGGCGATCGAGCAGATCAGCCAGGACATCGAGCGCGACAAGATCCTCACCGCCGAGGAGTCGCTGGAGTACGGCCTGATCGACCAGATCATCTCCACCCGCAAGACCTCGGTGGGGCTGGGCTGAGTCCGCGGATTCTCCCGAACATTTCCGCCCCCCTCGGGTCGAGTCGGTCCGAGGGGGGCCCATTCAGGGGGCCGGGCAAGGTACCGTCATAGGGGGTCCGGGGGCCGCCCCCGCCAAGGCCCAGAGCAAGCACCCGGGTTCGCGGAACTCGACGGATCCCAGGCGAAGGAGAAGCACCTCGTGGCACGCATCGGTGACGGCGGCGATCTGCTCAAGTGCTCGTTCTGCGGCAAGAGCCAGAAGCAGGTGAAGAAGCTCATCGCGGGGCCGGGCGTCTACATCTGCGACGAGTGCATCGACCTCTGCAACGAGATCATCGAGGAAGAGCTCGCCGACACCTCCGAGATGCGCTGGGACGAGCTGCCCAAGCCGCGCGAGATCTACGAGTTCCTCGAGGGGTACGTCGTCGGCCAGGAGGCCGCCAAGAAGGCGCTCTCCGTCGCCGTCTACAACCACTACAAGCGGGTGCAGGCGGGCGAGAACGGCGGCTCGCAGGGCCGTGACGACGGCATCGAGCTGGCCAAGTCCAACATCCTGCTGCTGGGCCCCACCGGCTCCGGCAAGACACTGCTGGCGCAGACCCTCGCCCGGATGCTGAACGTCCCCTTCGCCATCGCCGACGCCACCGCCCTGACCGAGGCCGGCTACGTGGGCGAGGACGTCGAGAACATCCTGCTGAAGCTGATCCAGGCCGCCGACTACGACGTGAAGAAGGCCGAGACCGGGATCATCTACATCGACGAGATCGACAAGGTAGCCCGCAAGAGCGAGAACCCGTCGATCACCCGCGACGTCTCCGGCGAGGGCGTGCAGCAGGCGCTGCTGAAGATCCTGGAGGGCACCACCGCCTCCGTGCCGCCGCAGGGCGGGCGCAAGCACCCCCACCAGGAGTTCATCCAGATCGACACCACGAACGTGCTGTTCATCGTGGGCGGCGCCTTCGCCGGGCTGGAGAAGATCATCGAGTCCCGGGCGGGTGCCAAGGGCATCGGCTTCGGCGCCACGATCCGCTCCAAGCGCGAGATCGAGGCCAGCAACCAGTTCGAGGACGTCATGCCCGAGGACCTGGTCAAGTTCGGCATGATCCCGGAGTTCATCGGCCGTCTGCCGGTCATCACCTCCGTCCACAACCTCGACCGCGAGGCCCTGCTGAAGATCCTGGTCGAGCCGCGCAACGCGCTGGTCAAGCAGTACCAGCGGCTGTTCGAGCTCGACGGCGTGGAGCTGGACTTCGACCGCCCGGCGCTGGAGGCCATCGCCGACCAGGCGATCCTGCGCGGCACCGGGGCGCGCGGTCTGCGCGCGATCATGGAGGAGGTCCTGATGTCGGTGATGTACGAGGTGCCCTCGCGCAAGGACGTGGCGCGTGTGGTGATCACCGAGGACGTCGTCCACTCCAACGTCAACCCCACCCTGGTGCCCCGCTCCCGCGGCGAGCGCGAGCAGGGCCAGGGGCCGCGCGAGAAGAGCGCGTAGCGCCGGCGCGCGGACGCGCGGCAGGTGAACGTGCGGCGGGGGCCGCCCGGAAGGATTCCGGGCGGCCCCCGCCGCACGCGGCCCTGCGTCAATCTGCCTTGACGCGCACGTCGTTGCGGAGCTTCGTCATGATGTCGGCGGTTCCGTCGAGCGAGAGCCCCTTGCCGCCGAAGATCGCGGAGACATCGCTGTACCCCCCGTACGCGACGGTGCTGTGGTCGCCCCAGATGCAGAACGGCACGGAGAGTCCCTTCCCGCCGATGCCGGTGGAGGAGTCACCGCCGGTGAACTCGATCGCCTGGCACTTCATGACGGCGTTCTCCAGTCCGGCGGGGGACACCTTCTCCGGTTCGCCCACCAGCTTGGCGGTTCCCCCGCCGCCGAGAGTGGGATCCTCGTCGGCTTCCTTCTCCAGCTTCGAGAACATGGCGTCGATGACCGCCTCGGGGTCGTCGATCTTCCCCCAGGCCCCCTGGAACTGGATGCTCTTCTGGGTGGCGGCCTCCCCGGAGGTGTAGTTGCCGCCGACACCCTGGGCGCCCTCGACCCCGAACTGTTCGAATTCCTCGACGTCGCTGTCGGTGAGGCCCCCGCTGCCGGCCTTCCTGTACTCACCGCCGAGCACGGTTTCGGGGGCGATCAACTTGTGCGGCCCGTCGTCGGCGATGTCGCTGCCGCCGCCGCCGGAGAAGACGAAGTAGCCGCCCACCGCCAGGCCGACGACCGCGAGGACGGCCACCAGAGCGCCGATCGTCTTGCCCTTGCCGCCACCGGGCGGAGGCGGGGGCATGTACGCGCCGGGCTGCTGCGGGTAACCCGGCTGCCCCCAGCCGCCCTGCTGGGGGAAGCCCGGCTGCTGCGGGTGGCCGTAACCCGGCTGCGGGCCTCCGTATCCCGGCTGCCCCTGCGGCGGCATGCCGGGCTGCTGCGGGTGGCCGTACCCCGGCTGAGGGCCTCCGTACCCCGGCTGAGGTCCGCCGTACGGCGGCTGCGGCTGCTGACCGTACGGACCGGGCTGCGGCGGCGGCTGGTTGTGACTCACGCTGGGGCTCCCCCTTGGTCGGACACGTTCACGAATGGGCCGTCCCATCCTGGCGGACCCCGGCGCTCCCCCGTCACCCGGACCCCCAAACCGGTTCGAGACCGCCGCACGGCCGCCCGTACACTGGCCGTCGTGACCGAGAACACTCAGCAGAGCCCGACCCCCGCGGGGGCGGAGCCGTCGAACAGCGCCCATGCCGACCTGCCGACCCAGTACGTTCCGGCCGAGGTGGAGGGGAAGCTGTACGAGCGCTGGGTAGAGCGCGGTTACTTCGAGGCGGACGCCAAGAGCGACAAGCCGCCGTACACGATCGTCATCCCGCCGCCCAACGTCACCGGCAGCCTGCACCTGGGCCACGCCTTCGAGCACACGCTGATCGACGCCCTCACCCGCCGCAAGCGGATGCAGGGCCACGAGACGCTGTGGCAGCCGGGCATGGACCACGCCGGCATCGCCACCCAGAACGTCGTCGAGCGCGAGCTGGCCAAGGAGGGCAAGTCCCGCCACGACCTGGGCCGCGAGGCGTTCGTCGAGCGGGTGTGGCAGTGGAAGTCGGAGTCCGGCGGGCAGATCTCCGGTCAGATGCGGCGGCTGGGCGACGGCGTCGCCTGGTCGCGTGAGCGCTTCACCATGGACGAGGGGCTCTCCCGGGCCGTCCAGACGATCTTCAAGCGGCTCTACGACGACGAGCTGATCTACCGCGCCGAGCGGATCATCAACTGGTGCCCGCGCTGCCTGACGGCCATCTCCGACATCGAGGTGGAGTACGCCGACCAGGACGGCGAGCTGGTCTCGATCCGCTACGGCGAGGGCGAGAACTCCATCGTCGTGGCCACCACACGCGCCGAGACGATGCTCGGCGACACGGCCGTGGCCGTCCACCCCGACGACGAGCGCTACGCCCACCTCGTCGGCACCGAGATCGAACTGCCGCTCACCGGCCGGCGCATCCCGGTCGTCGCCGACGAGCACGTGGACCCCGGGTTCGGCACGGGTGCCGTCAAGGTCACCCCGGCGCACGACCCGAACGACTTCGAGATCGGCCGCCGCCACGACCTGCCGAGCATCACGGTCATGGACGAGCACGCCGTGATCACGGCCCACGGTCCGTTCCAGGGCCTGGACCGGCTGGAGGCGCGCTCGGCGATCGTCGGCGCGCTGCGCGCCGAGGGGCGCATCGTCGCCGAGAAGCGCCCCTACGTCCACTCCGTCGGCCACTGCTCGCGGTGCAAGACGACCATCGAACCGCGGCTGTCGATGCAGTGGTGGGTGAAGGTCGGCCCGCTGGCGAAGGCCGCCGGCGACGCGGTGCGCGACGGCCGCGTCACCATCCACCCCAAGGAGATGGAGTCCCGCTACTTCGGCTGGGTCGACAACCTCCACGACTGGTGCATCTCCCGCCAGCTGTGGTGGGGCCACCGCATCCCGATCTGGTACGGCCCCAACGGCGAGACCGTCTGCGTCGGCCCGGACGAGGAGCCCCCGGCCGGCGAGGGATGGCACCAGGAGACAGACGTCCTGGACACCTGGTTCTCCTCCGGCCTGTGGCCCTTCTCCACCCTCGGATGGCCCGAGCGGACCGAGAGCCTGGAGAAGTTCTATCCGAACTCCGCCCTGGTCACCGGCTACGACATCCTCTTCTTCTGGGTCGCCCGGATGATGATGTTCGGCCTCTACGCGATGGACGGCACCCCGCCGTTCAGCGAGATCGTGCTCCACGGCATGGTCCGCGACGAACACGGCAAGAAGATGTCGAAGGCGTTCGGCAACGTCGTCAACCCGCTGGACTGGATGGACAGGTACGGGTCCGACGCCGTCCGCTTCACGCTCGCGCGCGGCGCCAACCCCGGTGTCGACGTCCCCATCGGCGAGGACTGGGTCCAGGCGTCCCGCAACTTCGCCAACAAGGTCTGGAACGCCACCCGCTTCGCGCTGATGAACGGGGCCACGGTCGAGGGCGGCCTGCCCGCGCCCGAGGAGCTGTCGGCGACCGACCGCTGGATCCTCTCCCGGCTGAACACGGTCGTGGCCGAGGTGGACGCGTACTACGACGACTACCAGTTCGCCAAGCTCTCCGACCTGCTCTACCACTTCGCCTGGGACGAGGTCTTCGACTGGTACGTCGAGCTGTCCAAGACCACCTTCGCCGCGGGCGGCGACGCGGCCCGCGCCTCCGCCCGCGTCCTGGGCGAGGTCCTGGACACCACGCTGCGGCTGCTCCACCCGGTGATGCCGTTCGTCACCGAGACGCTGTGGACGACGCTGACCGGCGGTGAGTCCGTGGTGATCGCGGACTGGCCCTCCGACTCCGGCTTCCGCGACACGGCGGCCGAGCAGGAGATCGCCACCCTCCAGCAGGTGATCACCGAGGTCCGCCGCTTCCGCGCCGACCAGGGCCTCCAGCCCGGCCAGCGCGTCCCGGCCCGCCTCACCCTGGAGGGGACGGAGCTGGTGGCGCACGAGGCGGCCATCCGCTCCCTGCTGCGCCTGCAGCCGGCCGGTGAGGACTTCCGGGCCACCGCGTCCCTGCCGGTGGCCGGGGCGAAGGTGGAGCTGGACCTGTCCGGCGCGATCGACTTCGCCGCCGAGCGCAAGCGTCTGGCCAAGGACCTGGCGGCGGCGGAGAAGGAGCTGGCGCAGACCACGGCCAAGCTCGGCAACGAGGGCTTCCTGGCCAAGGCCCCCGACCACGTGGTCGCCAAGATCCGCGCCCGCAGGGAGCAGGCCGAGGCGGACATCGCCCGGATCTCCGCCCAGCTGGAGGCACTGCCGCAGGCCTAGGAACCCCCGCGAGCGGGTAGGGGGACGGATACGACGAGAGAGCGGTGGCCGCCGCGCCCGGCCCGGGCGCGGCGGCCACCGCCGTCTCCGTACACTGAAACGGTGAGTGAGCAGCCCCCGCACGACCCGCACGAAGGCCCCGGCGACGCCTCCGGTGAGGAGGGGGAGCACGGCGATCCCCTGGAGCGGTTCGACGAGATCATCGACGCCGAGACCGACCGCGACCCCGATCTCGCCGTGATCGAGGCCGGCAGCCGTACCCTGCGCACCCAGGCCGGGCCGGCCGGAGGCGGCGAGCTGCCGACCCGGCCCGAGGACCCGGAGCTGGACCGGGCGCTGCGGGCGGTGGAGGCCGAGCTGGTGGGGCGGTGGCCCGAGACGAAGCTGGAGCCGTCCCTGGCGCGGATCGCCGCGCTGATGGACGTGCTCGGCGAGCCGCAGCGCTCCTACCCCTCCATCCACATCACCGGCACCAACGGCAAGACCACCACCGCCCGGATGATCGAGGCGCTGCTGGGCGCCTTCGACCTGCGCACCGGGCGCTACAGCAGCCCGCACGTCCAGGCCATGACCGAGCGGATCAGCCTGGACGGCGCGCCGATCTCCGCCGAGAGGTTCATCGAGACGTACGAGGACCTGCGGCCGTACGTGGAGATGGTGGACGCGGCCCAGGAGCACCGGCTGTCGTTCTTCGAGGTCATGACGGGCATGGCGTACGCGGCCTTCGCCGACGCGCCGGTGGACGTGGCGGTCGTCGAGGTCGGCATGGGCGGGAGCTGGGACGCCACCAACGTGATCGACGGGTCCGTCGCCGTCGTCACCCCGATCGCCCTGGACCACACCGACCGGCTGGGCGAGACGACCGAGGAGATCGCGGGGGAGAAGTCCGGCATCGTCAAGCGGGGCGCCACCGTGGTGCTGGCCCAGCAGCCGGTGGAGGCCGCCTCGGTCGTACTGCGCAGGGCCGTGGAGATGGACGCCACCGTCGCCCGTGAGGGCCTGGAGTTCGGCGTCGTCTCCCGCGAGGTCGCAGTCGGCGGGCAGCTGCTGACGCTGCGCGGCCTGGGCGGGGAGTACCCGGAGGTCTTCCTGCCGCTGCACGGCGCCCACATGGCGCACAACGCCGCCGTGGCGCTGGCGGCCGTCGAGGCGTTCTTCGGCATCGGCTCCCGGCACGCCCGCACCCTGGACATCGACGCCGTCCGCACCGCCTTCGCCTCCGTGACGTCCCCGGGACGACTGGAGGTGGTGCGCCGCAGTCCCACGGTGGTGCTGGACGCCGCGCACAACCCCGCGGGCGCCCAGGCGACGGCCGCCGCGATCACCGAGGCGTTCGGCTTCAGCCGGCTGATCGGCGTGGTCGCCCCCAGCGCCGAGAAGGACGTGAGGGGGGTGCTGGAGGCCTTCGAACCGGTCTTCGCCGAGGTCGTGCTCACCCGCAACGCCACCCCCCGAGCCATGGACGTGGACGAGCTCGCCGCGCTGGCGGTGGAGGTCTTCGGCGAGGAGCGCGTCCAGGTCGAGCCCCGGCTGGACGACGCGCTGGAGGCGGCCATCACCCTGGCCGAGGAGGAGGGCGAGTACTCCGGCGCGGGCGTACTGGTCACCGGCTCGGTCTTCACCGTCGGCGAGGCCCGGCTGCTGCTCGGAAAGGACAGGTGACACACGGTGCGTACGCTCTGCGCGTCCACGCTCATCGGCGAGTTCCTCGTCATCGGCTTCGCCTCCCTGGTGGCGACGCGGCTGGGCGGACTGCCCGCGGGGACGGTGTGGGCGGTCGGCGGCACGGCGATGGTGCTGTGCCTGCTGCTGTGCGGGATGCTCGGCAGGCCCGGCGGGCTCCAGCTCGGCTGGGCGCTGCAGATCGGCCTGATCGCCTCCGGCTTCGCCGTCCCGGCGATGTTCTTCCTCGGCGCGGTCTTCGCCGGGCTGTGGTGGGCGTCGATCCACTTCGGCCGGGTGATCGACGAGGCGAAGGCCCGTTCCGCGGCGGGGGCCGGCGCCGCCTGACCGGTCCGCGTTGCCGGCCCGCGCGGCCGGCACCGCGGAGCCGGCACCGCGCGACGGGTGCCGACGGGTGCCGACGGAGCGCGGGAGGGCCCCCTGTAGCCTCTGAGCACTTGTGAGAGCCCGTACACACGTGAAAGCCCCAAGGAGCAGCCGACCATGAGCCAGCGCACCCTCGTCCTCCTCAAGCCCGACGCGGTCAGGCGGGGCCTGATCGGCGAGATCGTCGGGCGCATCGAACGCAAGGCCGGCTGGACGATCAGCGCGATGGAGCTGCGCACGCTGGACCGCGCCACGCTGGAGCGGCACTACGCCGAGCACGTCGGCCGCCCCTTCTACGAGCCGCTGCTGGAGTTCATGGCGTCCGGTCCGTCCGTGGCGATGGTCGTCGAGGGCGAGAGGGTGGTCGAGGGCGTGCGCGCCCTGGCCGGCCCGACCGACCCGATCGCCGCAGCACCCGGCTCCATCCGGGGGGATTTCGGAACGATCGTGCGTGAGAACCTTGTCCACGCCTCGGACTCCGAGGAATCCGCCGAACGGGAGCTGAAGATCTTCTTCCCCTCCCACGGCTGACGGCGTGCCAGAAACGCGAACCTCTTGACCTGGGGCGATCGATGGAATTCGATCGCCCCACGTGAATTCGCCCTCCACGCGAGGGAACGAATCACCCGGACGCGACGTCACCACATACGGGGATGAACCGCGTTCCGCCGACAATGACGGAGGAGGAACCCTCTCACCGCGTTCGAAGGAGCGCGACTACGATGGAAACTTCTCCGGGCCCCGCAGCGCACGCTGTCGTCCTCCCCTCACATCGCTCCAGTCGGAAGGCCTGACGTATCCTCATGGCGAACAACATGTCGTTCATCGGCCGTGACATGGCTGTCGACCTCGGGACCGCCAACACGCTGGTGTACGTCAGGGGTCGCGGGATCGTCCTCAACGAGCCATCGGTCGTCGCCATCAACACCAACACCGGCGGAATCCTCGCGGTCGGCGCCGAGGCGAAGAAGATGATCGGCCGCACCCCGGGCAACATCGTGGCGGTCCGCCCCCTCAAGGACGGGGTGATCGCGGACTTCGAGATCACCGAGCGGATGCTCCGCTACTTCATCCTCAAGATCCACAAGCGGCGTTACCTCGCGCGCCCCCGTGTGGTCGTGTGCGTCCCCTCCGGTATCACCGGTGTCGAGCGACGCGCGGTCATCGAGGCGTCCACCCAGGCGGGCGCCCGCCAGGTGCACATCATCGAGGAGCCGATGGCGGCCGCCATCGGTTCGGGGCTGCCGGTCCACGAGGCGACGGGCAACATGGTCGTCGACATCGGCGGCGGCACAACCGAGGTGGCCGTGATCTCCCTCGGCGGGATCGTCACCGCGCAGTCCATCCGGGTGGCGGGCGACGAGCTGGACAACGCGATCATCCAGCACATCAAGAAGGAGTACAGCCTCCTGCTGGGCGAGCGCACGGCCGAGAGCATCAAGATCACGATCGGCTCGGCGTACGACCTGGAGGAGGACGAGCACACCGAGATCCGCGGCCGCGACCTGGTCAGCGGGCTGCCCAAGACCGTGGTCATCTCGGCCTCCGAGGTCCGCAAGGCCATCGAGGAACCCGTCAACTCCATCGTGGACGCGGTGAAGACCACCCTCGACAAGTGCCCGCCCGAGCTCTCCGGAGACATCATGGACCGCGGCATCGTCCTCACCGGCGGCGGCGCCCTGCTGCGCGGCCTGGACGAGCGGCTGCGGCGCGAGACGGGCATGCCCATCCACATCGCCGAGGACCCGCTGGACTCGGTGGCGCTGGGCTCGGGCAAGTGCGTCGAGGAGTTCGAGGCGCTCCAGCAGGTGCTCGACGCCCAGCCGCGGCGGTGACGCCGGGCCCGGCCGGTCCCCGCCGCGCCGCCCCCGCCCGCCCGCGGGACGGAGGCGGCGGGCGGGCCGGGGAGCCGGGCCGACACCACGGTCAGACAAGTCCAACAAGGGAAGGCACGGCCGTCGCACGTGAGGGATACACGAGAGAGCCGGCTGCTGCTCGTTCTGCTGGTCGCCGTCGCGTTCGCACTGATCACGGTGGACATCCGCGGCGGTGAGCGATCGCCGCTGGACGGGGCGCGGCAGGTGGCCGCGTCCGTCCTCGGCCCGGTGGAGAGCGGTGTCGCCACCGCCGTCGACCCCGTCGGCAACGCCATCGCGGCCGTACGGGACTCCGGCGAGCGCTACGACCGGATCAGCGTACTGGAGCAGGAGAACGCCGAACTGAAGCAGAGGCTCGCCGCCTCCGACCGCGACAACGCCCGGGTCGAGCAGCTCGACGACCTGCTGAGGACCGCGGGCGCCGGGCAGTACGGCATCAAGGCCGCCCAGGTCGTCGGGATCGGCGCCGCCCAGGGCTTCTCCTGGACCGTCACCATCGACGTCGGCCGCGCCGACGGCATCAGGCGGGACATGACGGTGATAAACGGCGACGGACTCGTCGGCCGGGTCACCACCGTCGGACCGAGCACCTCCACCGTGCTCCTGGCCAACGACCCCGACTTCACCGTCGGCACCCGGATGGAGGGCACCGGCGAGCTCGGCTTCGCGGGCGGCCGCGGCGACAGCGCGCTGACCGTCCAGCTCCTCAACAGCAAGGCCGAGGTGAAGAAGGGCGACCGCCTGGTCACCTTCGGCTCCAGCAACGACCGGCCGTTCGTGCCCGGTGTGCCGGTGGGCGAGGTCATCCGGGTCGATCCGCACAGCGGCGGTCTCACCCGGACGGTGCGGGTGCGGCCGTACGTCGGCTTCACCAAGCTCGACATCGTCGGCGTCGTCGTCAAGCCGCCGCGCACCGACCCGCGTGACGCGGTCCTCCCGCCCAAGCCGAAGGACCGGCCAGTCCCGACGGTCACCGTGACCGCCGACCCCTCGGCCGCCGCCGATCCCTCCACCGGCCCCTCGGCGGGCACCGGCCCCTCCGCGGACGCCGCTCCCTCCGGGGGCGCCACCCCCAGCCCTTCCAGGAGCTGACCGACAACGATGCACCCCAACCGGATCCTGCTCTCGATCGCGCTCGTCATCGTGGCCCTGGTGGTCCAGGTCAGCGTGCTGGCCCGGCTCCAACTGCCCGGCGCCGTACCCGACCTGCTGCTGCTGACCGTCCTCGGCCTGGCGCTGGTGTACGGCCACACCGGCGGCGCCCTGGTCGGCTTCGCGGCCGGGCTGCTGGCCGACCTCGCGCCACCCGCCGACCACGCCGTGGGCCGCTACGCCCTGGTGCTGTGCGTCATCGGCTACGCCGCCGGCCTGACCAAGCCGGAGAACGGCCAGCACCGCTCGGCCACCGTTCCGATGCTCGTCGTGGCCGGCGCCGCCCTCTCCTCCACCCTGCTCTACGCCGGCGTCGGCGCGCTGGTCGGCGACACCGCGGCCCGCCATGTGGGCCTGGGCCTGCTGCTGACCACGGCCACCCTCTACGACCTGCTGCTCGCGCCCTTCACCGTCCCGGTGGTCATGGCGCTGGCCCGCCGTACCGCGCACGACCCGCTCGCCGACACGGCCGGCAGCGCCGGCGACGGCGCCCGCACCTACGGCGGACTGCTCGGCTCCGGAGGGATCGGCGGGCTGCGCGGCCGCACCGGCCGCCTCGGCGGCCGGGCGGTCCGGATGTCCAGGAGCGGAACGGGGCGGATCAAGGGCGTCAAGCGACTGTGACGGCGGCGGCGACTGTGACGGCGGCAGCGACTGTGATTGCGACGGAGACGCAGTGAGCAACATTCCCGAGACCGGGCGCACCCCCCGGGTCACCATCCGGCTGGTCGCCATCCAGATCCTGGTCTTCTCCCTGATGCTCACCCTCGGCGGGCGGCTGTGGTACCTCCAGATCCGCAACGGCGAGGAGTACGCCGAGAAGGCCGCGGGCAACCATGTGCAGCAGGTCGTCCAGCCCGCCGTACGCGGCGCCATCCTCGACGCGCGCGGTGTGCCGCTGGCCGACAACGAGACCCGGCTGGTGGTCTCCGCCAGCCGCACCGAACTGATGAAGATGGACGACGGCGGCAAGGCCGTCCTCACCCGGCTCGCCGACGTCCTGGACATGACGTACAAGGAGGTCTCCGAGAAGATCCGCCTGTGCGACGCGGAGACCCCGCAACCCTGCTGGAACGGCTCGCCCTACCAGCCGATCCCGGTGACCGACGAGGCCACCACGCAGCAGGCCCTCCAGATCCGCGAGCGGCAGGAGGACTTCCCCGGCATCACCGCCGAGCCCGTCGCCGTCCGCCGCTACCCGGCCCCGTACGGCGCCCGGACCGCTCAGGTCCTCGGCTACCTCTCGCCCGTCACCGACGAGGAGATCGCACAGACCAAGGACACCGACTCCCCGCTGCTCAGCTCCGACCAGATCGGCCGCTCCGGCCTGGAGCGCCAGTACGACGCGGCGCTGCGCGGCGACGCGGGCGTGACGCGCTACAAGGTGGACAACCTCGGCCGCGTCATCGGGGAGGCCGAGAACGACAAGGGCGAGCCCGGCTCCTCCCTCGTCACCAGCATCGACGCGCGCGTCCAGGCCATCGCCGAGAAGGAGCTGGTCAAGGCGATGAAGGAGGCGCGCAAGCAGCACGACCGCAACACCAACCGCAACTACGAGGCGGACGCGGGCGCGGTCGTGGTGATGGAGGCCAGGACGGGCCGGATCGTGGCGATGGCCTCCGCGCCGGACTACGACCCCAACGCCTGGGTCGGCGGCATCTCCGCCAAGGACTACGCCAGGCTCACCGGCAAGAAGTCCAACTACCCGCTGCTCAACCGGGCCATCCAGGGACAGGCCGCACCCGGATCGATCTTCAAGGTGATCCCGACCGCCGCGGCCGTCAAGGCCGGCTACGACTTCGACGGGCGCTACAACTGCTCGTCCTCGTACAGCATCGGCGGCCAGGTCTTCAAGAACTTCGAGTCGCAGAACCACGGCATGATCGACCTCGGCCGCGCGCTGGAGGTCTCCTGCGACACCGTCTACTACGCCCTGGCACACCAGGAGTGGAAGAAGGACGGCGGCGCCAAGCCCAAGAAGAACCCCGACGACTGGTTCTACAAGATGGCCCACGAGTTCGGCCTCGGCAAGCGCACCGGGATCGACCTGCCCAACGAGGTCACCGGCCGTGTGCCCGACCGCAAGTGGAAGCAGGAGTACTGGGAGGCCAACAAGGACGCCTGGTGCAAGTACGGCAAGAAGGGCGGGGACTACGTCGAGCAGATCGCGTACGAGAACTGCCTGGAGGGCAACAGGCTGCGCGCCGGCGACAGCGTCAACTACTCCATCGGACAGGGCGACACGCTGGTGACGCCCATTCAGATGGCGGTCGTCTACGCGGCCCTGAGCAACGGCGGCACCATGTACGAGCCCACCGTCGGAAAGGCCGTCATCAGCCCCGACGGCAAGAGCGTCGAGGAGATCGAGCCGAAGAAGCGCGGCAGGCTGCCGATGGACGCCAAGACCCTGCACCAGACCGACAAGGCGCTGGAGGGCGTGGCCACCCGCGGCACCGCGGCCTGGCGCTTCGCCGACACCGGCTGGCCGCAGAAGGAGATCCCCATGCACGCCAAGACCGGTACGGCCGAGGTCTACGGCAAGCAGACCACCTCGTGGTTCGCGACCTACACCGACGAGTACGCGATCGTCATGACGATCTCCCAGGGCGGTACCGGCTCGGGCGCCTCCGGCCCCGCGGTGCGCGCGATCTACGACGCGCTGTACGGCGTGGGCGAGGACGGGAAGATCGACAAGAAGAAGGCACTGCTGCCGAAACCGCAGAAGAAGCTTCCCGGGATCAACCCGGACGGCACCATCGAGGCCCTGCGCCAGAAGGGCTTCAAGCCGTGAGCACCCACTCCTACACCGGAAAGCCCTGGCAGGAGCGCTCCGCATGGAGCAGGCTGACGGCCCGTGACTCCGTCCTGCGCCGCCTGGACTGGACGCTGCTGCTGGCCTGCGTGGCGCTGTCCGTCCTCGGCTCCCTGCTGGTGTGGTCCGCCACCCGCAACCGCACCGAGCTGAACGAGGGCGATCCGCAGCACTTCCTGTGGCGCCATCTGATCAGCCTCGCCATCGGCGTGGCGTTGGCCGTGGGCACCGTCTGGCTCGGCCACCGCAGGCTGCGCGGCGCGGTCCCGGTGCTGTACGTGCTGTCGGTGCTGCTCACCCTGCTCGTGCTCACCCCGCTCGGTGCGACGATCAACGGCCAGCGCGCCTGGCTGAACCTGGGCGCCGGTCTGTCGCTCCAGCCCGCCGAGTTCGCCAAGATCACCATCATCCTGGGCATGGCGGTGCTGCTCGCCGCCCAGGTGGACGCGGGCGACCGGCTCCATCCCGACCACCGCACGGTGGTACAGGCCCTCGCGCTGGCCGCGGTACCGATCGGGATCGTCATGCTGATGCCCGACATGGGCTCGGTGATGGTGCTGGTCGTGATCGTGCTGGGGGTGCTGCTGGCCTCCGGAGCGTCCAACCGCTGGATCATCGGCCTGCTGGCCGCGGGCGGCATCGGCGCGGTCCTGGTCTGGCAGCTCGGCGTGCTCGACGACTACCAGATCAACCGCTTCGCAGCCTTCGCCAACCCCGCGCTCGACCCGTCCGGCGCCGGCTACAACACCAACCAGGCCAGGATCGCCATCGGCTCGGGCGGCCTCTACGGCAAGGGGCTGTTCGAGGGCAGCCAGACCACCGGGCGGTTCGTCCCCGAGCAGCAGACCGACTTCGTCTTCACCGTCGCGGGCGAGGAACTGGGCTTCCTCGGCGCGGGCCTGATCATCCTCCTGGTGGGCGTGGTGCTGTGGCGCGCCTGCCGTATCGCACTGGAGACGACCGAGCTGTACGGCACCATCGTCGCCGCCGGGATCATCGCCTGGTTCGCCTTCCAGTCCTTCGAGAACATCGGGATGACCATGGGCATCATGCCGGTCGCCGGCCTGCCGCTGCCCTTCGTCAGCTACGGCGGCACCTCGATGTTCGCGGTCTGGATCGCCATCGGGCTGCTCCAGTCGATCCGGGTGCAGCGCCCGGTCTCCGCCTGAGCCCAGCGCCCCCGGTCCCCGGCCGTGCCCGCGCAACGGCCGCCCGCCGGTACGCGGGCACGGGGCCCGCCCCGGCAGGCGTTACGCTGGATGGTCACTCCCGTCCGCCGGCCAGGCGGTACGGCGGCCGGCCGCACGGCCGGCCGCTGAAAACCAGTAAATCCGGCAAACCCGGCGAACCCCAGCATCTGAGGACACCACCCATGCCTGTCGAGTCGGTCTTCCCGCGCCTGGAGGCCCTCCTCCCGCACGTCCAGAAGCCGATCCAGTACGTCGGCGGAGAGCTGAACTCCACCGTCAAGGACTGGGACGCCTGCGATGTCCGCTGGGCCCTGATGTACCCCGACGCCTACGAGGTCGGTCTGCCCAACCAGGGCGTCATGATCCTCTACGAGGTCCTCAACGAGCGCGAGGGCGTGCTCGCCGAGCGCACCTACAGCGTCTGGCCGGACCTGGAGAAGCTCATGCGCGAGCACCGGGTCCCGCAGTTCACCGTGGACGCCCACCGCCCGGTCGGCGCCTTCGACCTGTTCGGCGTCTCCTTCTCCACCGAGCTGGGCTACACCAACCTGCTCACCGCCCTCGACCTGGCCGGCATCCCGCTTCGGGCGGAGGACCGCGGCGTGGACCACCCGGTGGTCGTCGCCGGCGGACACGCCGCCTTCAATCCCGAGCCGATCGCCGACTACATCGACTGCGCGGTCATCGGCGACGGCGAGCAGGCCGTACTGGAGATCACCGAGATCACCCGGGCCTGGAAGGCCGAGGGCCGCCCCGGCGGCCGCGAGGAACTGCTGCTGCGCCTGGCGAAGACCGGCGGCGTGTACGTCCCCGGCTTCTACGACGTGGAGTACCTGCCCGACGGCCGTATCGCCCGCGTCGTACCCAACCGCTCCGGCGTCCCGTGGCGGGTGTCCAAGCACACCGTGATGGACCTCGACGAGTGGCCCTACCCCAAGCAGCCCCTGGTGCCGCTGGCCGAGACCGTCCACGAGCGGATGAGCGTGGAGATCTTCCGCGGCTGCACCCGCGGCTGCCGCTTCTGCCAGGCGGGCATGATCACCCGCCCGGTGCGCGAGCGCTCCATCACCGGCATCGGCGAGATGGTGGAGAAGGGTCTGAAGAACACCGGCTTCGAGGAGGTCGGCCTGCTGTCGCTGTCCTCGGCCGACCACAGCGAGATCGGCGACATCGCCAAGGGACTGGCCGACCGCTACGAGGACGACAAGATCGGCCTGTCGCTGCCCTCCACCCGGGTGGACGCCTTCAACATCGACCTGGCCAACGAGCTGACCCGCAACGGCCGCCGCTCCGGCCTCACCTTCGCCCCCGAGGGCGGCAGCGAGCGCATCCGCAAGGTCATCAACAAGATGGTCTCCGAGGACGACCTGATCCGCACCGTCGCCACCGCCTACGGCAACGGCTGGCGCCAGGTGAAGCTGTACTTCATGTGCGGCCTGCCCACCGAGACCGACGACGACGTGCTGCAGATCGCCGACATGGCCGCCAAGGTCATCTCCAAGGGCCGCGAGGTCTCCGGCTCCAACGACATCCGCTGCACCGTCTCCATCGGCGGCTTCGTGCCCAAGCCCCACACCCCCTTCCAGTGGGCGCCGCAGCTGTCGGCCGAGGAGACCGACGCCCGCCTGGAGAAGCTGCGCGAGAGGATCCGCGCCGACAAGCGATACGGCCGCTCCATCGGCTTCCGCTACCACGACGGCAAGCCCGGCATCGTCGAGGGCCTGCTCTCGCGCGGCGACCGGCGCGTCGGCGACGTCATCCGCGCCGTCTACGAGGCCGGCGGCCGCTTCGACGGCTGGCGCGAGCACTTCTCCTACGACCTGTGGATGGAGTGCGCCGAGCGCGCGCTGGCCCCCCACGGCGTGGACGTCGACTGGTACACCACGCGCGAGCGCACCTACGAGGAGGTCCTGCCCTGGGACCACCTCGACTCCGGCCTCGACAAGGACTGGCTGTGGGAGGACTGGCAGGACGCCCTCGACGAGACCGAGGTCGAGGACTGCCGCTGGACCCCCTGCTTCGACTGCGGCGTGTGCCCGGCGATGGACACCTCCATCCAGATCGGCCCGACGGGCAAGAAGCTGCTGCCGCTGACGGTCGTGAACAAGTAGCCGCCCGCCGCGCGGGCGTACGCGCCCCGCCTCCGGCCGGCGGACACCCGCTGGCCGGAGGCGGGGCGCGCTGACACACTGGCCGCATGCCCGAGCTGATCGTCCCCGACCCGCGTGTCCACGCCTCCTTCCTGGAGGCCGTGAAGGAGTTCGAGGCCGAGGGCCGGGGCGGGCCGGAGGACAACTCGATGGTCGGCCGCGACATCCTCCGGTACGGCGGACACTGGCACGATCCGGAGGTCTTCGCCGCGTACGCCGCCGCCGTCCGTGCCGACGCCGACGCCGACAGCCCGCGCCCCGAGGGCCACGTCCCGTGCACCACCCTGTGGTGGGCCGAGGGCGACACCTACCTCGGCCGCATAGCAATCCGCCACCGGCTCAACGGCTTCCTGCTCGACTACGGCGGCCACATCGGCTACGACGTCCGCGCCTCCGCCCGCCGCCGCGGCCACGCCACGGCGATGCTGCGCGCCGCCCTGCCCGTCGCGCACTCCCTGGGCATCGACCCGGTCCTGGTCACCTGCGACGACACCAACACCGCCTCCCGCCGCGTCATCGAGAAGTGCGGGGGTGTCTTCGAGGACCGGCGGGGGAAGAAACTGCGGTACTGGATCGCCACGGGACCGGCCGCGCCGCGGGCGCCGGGTGCCGGGCCGGGAGAGGGCGGAGCCGCCGGCGAGTAGGCTGGTGGGTAGGTACGGGCCTACCGGCCCCGCACCGGCGGGGACGGCCCGGCCGCCAGTGTTCGACCGAGGGGCGCTCGTCGCGCCACCCCGCAGCAAGGAGAAGGATCCTGGGCAAGCGACAGCCCGAAGGCCCGCCGCCCGCACCCGCGGTGCAGCGCATCCGCCTGCGTTACACCAAACGCGGCCGCCTCCGGTTCACCAGCCACCGCGACTTCCAGCGCGCTTTCGAGCGGGCGCTCCGCCGGGCCGAGGTGCCCATGGCGTACTCCGCGGGCTTCACCCCGCACCCGAAGGTCTCGTACGCGAACGCGGCGCCGACCGGCACGGGCAGCGAGGCCGAGTACCTGGAGATCGCCCTCACCGAGCGGCGCGACCCGGAGGTGCTGCGGCGGCTGCTCGACGAGTCGCTGCCCGACGGACTCGACGTCGTCGACGCGGTGGAGGCGCACACCAGCGGCTTCGCCGACCGTCTGACGGCCTCCCGCTGGGAGCTGCGGCTCGACGGGGTGGAGCCGGAGGAGGCGCGCAAGGCGGTGGAGGTCTTCCTCGCGGCGGACTCGGTCGAGGTCCGGAGGCAGACGAAGAAGGGCATGCGCACCTTCGACACGCGTGCCGCCGTGGCCTCGCTGGAGGTCGCCCCGACCGGGTCCGATAGGCCCGGCGACGGTCCCTGTGCGATACTGCGCCTGGTGGTACGGCACCTGACACCTGCCGTACGACCCGACGACGTCCTGTCCGGCCTCCGAGCTACGGCCGACCTGGCGCCGCCGGTCCCCGCAGCGGTGACCAGGCTGGCGCAGGGGCCGCTCGATGAGGAGACCGGCACGGTGACCGATCCGCTTGCGCCCGACCGCGACGCAACCCCCGCCGCGACGGTGCCGGACGGCACCGCGTAAGGCCGACGCCGCCGCGCCGCCGATGTGCGAGGCACCAGGGAGCCACCCGGGTCCGGCCGTCAGGCAGGCGCATCCACCAGCAGACTTTCGCCGTAGCCGGGCCCGAAGGCACGGAACCGGCGAGCGAGACGACAGCTCCCGTGCGGCGCCCGCGCCCCGGACAGCGGCCCGCGCACATCACGCGGAGCCCGGCCGGACCGAGGCGCGGCGCCCGGGAGCGTGAACGGGAGAACCGCCCGCATGCGCGAACCCATGGAGTCCGCGGAGCCCACATCCGCGGAGAACACCGAAACCACGCCCACAGCGTCCCCCGCGACCGGCACAGGAGCGGAAGCAGGGCAGGGCAGCCCCAGCGACACGCTGCCGCCGCGCCGGCGCCGCCGCGCCGTGTCCCGGCCGGCGGGACCGCCGGCGGCGGCCTCGGCCGAGCCCGAGGTCGTCACCGCGTCGGTCGCCGCCGCACCGGCCGGGGAGCCGTCGGCGCAGGCCGCGGAGCCCGCCGCCGCGTCCGAGCCCGCCGCCGAGCCCGCACCTGAGCCGGCCGCCGAGGCGCAGGCCGCGCCCGCGCGGCCCCGGCGCCGCGCCGTACGCCGGGCCTCCGCCCCGGCGGGCCCGCCGCAGGCGGCCGAGACGGTGGTGTCCGCGGAGCCCGCCGCCGAGACGGCCGAGACGCAGGCCGAGCCCACCGGTGCGCCCGAGCCCGCCGCGGCCGAGGAGCAGCCGGCCCCGGCGCGTACGCGCCGCCGTGCCACCCGCCGGGCCTCCGCCCCCGCGGGCCCGCCGCAGGCGGCCGGAGAAGGTGCGGAGCGAGAGGAGTCCGCACGGCAGGAGCCCGCCGCCGAAGCGGCGGAACCGGCCGAGTCCGTGGAGCCGGCCGCCGAGGAGCAGCCTGCGCCCGCCCGTGCCCGGCGGCGCACCCGCAGGACCGCCGAGAAGCCCGCTCAGCAGGAGTCCGCTCAGCAGGAGCCCGCACAGCAGGAGCCCGCACAGCAGGAGCCCGCCGCGGAACCGGAGCCCGCCGCCGAGGCGCCGGCCGAGGCCCCCGCCGAGACCGAGCGCCCCGCGAGGACCCGGAAGCCCGCGAAGGCCAAGGCGAGGGGCGGCAAGCCCGCGGAGGCGGAGGAGCCCGCGCGGGCCGAGGGGCCGGAGCGGTCCGAGGGGCCCGCCGCCGAGACCGAGCCCGCCGCTCCCCGGCGCGCCCGCAGGAAGCCGCAGATGGCACCGATGGCGGTGTTCCAGGCGCCCGTGTTCGCCGAGCCGGTCTTCCAGACCCCGGAGACCGCGGCCGCCGCCGCTGCCGAGTCCGCCGAGGACGAGGACGAGGAGGAGCCGGAGACCCCCGAGGAGTACGGGACCGGGGCCGAGACCGGCGGCAGCGCGGAGGCGGAGCGCGAGGAGCGCGCCGCTGCCCGCCGCCGTCGCCGCCGCCGCAGGAGCGGCGAGCCCGCCGAGCAGGAGGAGCGGGACGAGCAGCCCGCCGCCGGGGGCGCCGGCGCCGCCGAGGAGACCGCAGAGGCTCGGACCGGGGTCGGATCCGCCGAGGACACCGGCGAGGAGGACGAGGAGACCTACGGCCGGGGCGAGACCGACGAGGGCGAGGAGCGTCCCTCGCGCCGCCGCCGCCGTGGTGGGCGCCGCCGCCGTCGCGGCTCCGACGCCGAGGCGTCCGAGGACGCCGCCGAGGGCGAGGAGGGCGACGAGACCCGCGAGAGCACCGGGGAGAACGGGGGAGCGGCCACCGAGAACGGCCGGGAGGACGGGGAGCGGGACGAGGACGCGGAGGAGCACCAGGGCGCCTCCAGCAGCTCCTCGCGTCGCCGTCGCCGTCGCCGCCGCCGCAGCGGCGAGGCCGAGCCCCAGGCCGCCGAGGTGGCTCCGGACGACCCGGAGCGCACGGTCGTCAAGGTCCGCGAGCCGCGGAAGAAGAAGGACGAGCCGTCCGAGAGCGCCGACGGCGTGCAGTCCATCAAGGGCTCCACCCGTCTGGAGGCCAAGAAGCAGCGCCGCCGCGAGGGCCGTGAGCAGGGGCGCCGCCGCGTCCCGATCATCACCGAGGCCGAGTTCCTGGCCCGCCGCGAGGCCGTCGAGCGCGTCATGGTCGTCCGCCAGAGCGGCGAGCGCACCCAGATCGGGGTGCTGGAGGACGGTGTCCTCGTCGAGCACTTCGTCAACAAGGAGCAGGCCACCAGCTACGTCGGCAACGTCTACCTGGGCAAGGTCCAGAACGTCCTGCCGTCGATGGAGGCCGCCTTCGTCGACATCGGCAAGGGGCGCAACGCCGTCCTGTACGCCGGTGAGGTGAACTTCGAGGCGCTGGGCCTGTCCGGCGGTCCGCGCCGCATCGAGACCGCGCTCAAGTCCGGCCAGTCCGTCCTGGTCCAGGTGACCAAGGACCCCATCGGCCACAAGGGCGCCCGGCTGACCAGCCAGGTCTCCCTCCCCGGCCGCTACCTGGTCTACGTGCCCGAGGGCTCGATGACCGGCATCAGCCGCAAGCTGCCGGACACCGAGCGGGCCCGGCTCAAGCAGATCCTCAAGCGGATCGTCCCCGAGGACGCGGGCGTCATCGTCCGCACCGCCGCCGAGGGCGCCAGCGAGGACGAGCTGCGCCGCGACGTCGAGCGGCTCCAGGCGCAGTGGGAGGACATCCAGAAGAAGGCCCGCAAGGGCGGCGCGCCGACGCTGCTCTACGGGGAGCCGGACATGACCGTCCGCGTCGTCCGCGACATCTTCAACGAGGACTTCTCCAAGGTCGTCATCAGCGGTGACCAGGCCTGGGAGACGATCCACGGGTACGTCTCGCACGTCGCGCCCGACCTGGCCGACCGGCTCCAGCGATGGACCTCCGAGGTGGACGTCTTCGCCACCTACCGGATCGACGAGCAGCTGATGAAGGCGCTGGACCGCAAGGTCTGGCTGCCCAGCGGCGGATCGCTGGTCATCGACCGCACCGAGGCGATGGTCGTGATCGACGTCAACACCGGCAAGTTCACCGGCCAGGGCGGCAACCTGGAGGAGACGGTCACCAGGAACAACCTGGAGGCGGCCGAGGAGATCGTGCGCCAGCTCAGGCTGCGCGACCTCGGCGGCATCATCGTGATCGACTTCATCGACATGGTGCTGGAGTCCAACCGCGACCTGGTCATGCGGCGCCTGCTGGAGTGCCTGGGCCGTGACCGCACCAAGCACCAGGTGGCCGAGGTCACCTCGCTGGGGCTGGTCCAGATGACGCGCAAGCGGGTCGGCCAGGGGCTGCTGGAGTCCTTCTCCGAGACCTGTGTGCACTGCAACGGCCGGGGCCTGATCGTCCACATGGACCAGGTGCAGACCCAGGGCGGCGGCGGTGGCGGCAAGCGCGGCAGGAAGAAGGGCAAGGCCGCGGGCCAGCAGCCCGAGGCTCCCGCCGAGGCGCCTGCCGCCGAGATGCCGGCCGAGGCCCCGGAGGAGGAGACGGCGGCCGAGACGCCCGCCGAGGTGGCGGCGGAGGCCGCCGAGCCCGCGGCGCTGCCGGAGCCGGAGTTCGTCCCGGACGAGGAGCTGTACAGCAGCGCCGCCGAGGCCGAGGAGGCCGCCCGGCGCGGCCGCAGGCGGCGGCGCGCCGGTGGCCGCAAGGTGTCGGCTCCGGCGGGTCCGCCGAAGGCGGCTGCCGAGGCGGAGGCCGCGGTGACGGTGGTTCCGGCCGCCGAGCAGGCGCCGCAGGCGCCCGCGGAGGAGGCGGCCGAGGCAGCCGAGGCGGCCGAGGCGGCCGAGCCCGAGGCGGTCCCGGTCGAGGAGGCCCCGGTCGAGGCCGCCGTGCCCGAGCCGGCTGCGGAGGAGACCGCGCCGCGTACCCGGCGCCGTGGTGCGCGCAAGGTGTCGGCTCCGGCGGGTCCGCCGAGGGCGGCTGCCGAGGCGGAGGCCGCGGTGACGGTGGTTCCGGCCGCCGAGCAGGCGCCGCAGGCGCCCGCGGAGGAGCCGGCCGAGGCGGCCGAGCCCGAGGAGGCCCCGGTCGAGGCCGCTCCGCCGGCCCGTCCCCGCCGCCGTGTGGTGCGCCGTGCGGCCGCTCCGGCCGGTTCTCCCGAGGCGGCCGAGATCACCGAGCCCGCGGTCCCGTCCGCCGGGCCCGCCGCGGAACCGGAGCCCGCCGCCGAGGCGCCGGCCGAGGTCCCCGCGGAAGCCTCCTCGGAGACCGTCGCGGAGGAAGCCGCCGAGGAAGCCGCCCCGGCGAAGAAGGCGGCCGCCAAGAAGACGGCGGCGAAGAAGGCCACCACCAAGACCGCCGCCAAGAAGGCGACGGCGAAGAAGGCCACCACCAAGACCGCCGCCAAGAAGACGGCGGCGAAGAAGGCCACCACCAAGACCGCCGCCAAGAAGACGGCGGCGAAGAAGGCCACCACCAAGACCGCCGCCAAGAAGACGGCCGCCCGCAAGACCGCGGCGGCCGAGCAGCAGGGCCCGTCGTCCGTCTCGGCCCCGGCCGAGGACTGACGGACCGGACCGGCCCCGGACGCCCATCGGCGTCCGGGGCCGGTTTGACCCCCCGCGGCAAAGCCCCGTAACCTTGACCGTCGCGGCGTGTCGATGGACACGCCAGGCTCCTGAGCAAATCCCTCCACGCACTCCGCGAGGTGTCGCGTGAGCGCGAGGAGAGGCCGCTCAATCCACTCGGATCCGCACGGGCCGTGCCCGTGGCGAGCGGCTGGCATCAGGGGCTCCACCCACGAGCGAGAGAGAGTTCCGCGTGTACGCGATCGTGCGCACCGGCGGCCGCCAGCAGAAGGTGTCCGTCGGCGACGTCATTGAGGTTGACCGTATCTCCACCAGCAAGGTCGGCGACAGCGTCGAGCTCTCGACCCTGCTCATCGTCGATGGCGACGCGGTCACCAGCGACCCGTGGGTCCTGGCCGGTGTGAAGGTTCACGCCGAGGTCGTGGACCACCACAAGGGTGCCAAGATCGACATCATGAAGTACAAGAACAAGACCGGTTACCGCAAGCGGATCGGTCACCGTCAGCTGCACACCGCGCTGAAGATCACCGGTATCGACGCCCCGGCGACGAAGTAAGGGACTGAGGAGAGATGGCACACAAGAAGGGCGCATCGTCCACTCGGAACGGTCGTGACTCCAACGCCCAGCGGCTCGGCGTGAAGCGTTTCGGCGGTCAGGTCGTCAACGCGGGCGAGATCCTGGTCCGCCAGCGCGGCACCCACTTCCACCCGGGCTCCGGCGTGGGCCGCGGCGGCGACGACACCCTGTTCGCGCTGGCCGCCGGTGCGGTGCAGTTCGGCACCTCCCGCGGCCGCAAGGTCGTGAACATCGTCCCGGTCGCCGAGTAACCACCGGCTCCGGTACGACCCGCAGCACCCTCCGAGGGCGGACCGCCTCCCGTCCGTACGTGCCCCGCGCGTACGGACGGGGAAGCGGTTCCGCCCTCGGCGCGTTGCAAGAAGTAGTGGAGGGCGGCCCGCCGCGCGCCGCACCGCCGCACCGGTGCGGCACCCCCGGCGGGCCGCACCCCGCAATCCGCACACCCCTCGAACACCAGCCTGGAGGCACCCGTCATGACCACCTTCGTGGACCGCGTCGAACTGCACGTCGCCGCGGGTAACGGAGGCCACGGCTGTGCCTCCGTCCACCGTGAGAAGTTCAAGCCGCTGGGCGGCCCGGACGGCGGCAACGGCGGCCGGGGCGGCGATGTGATCCTCGTCGTCGACCAGTCCGTGACCACGCTGCTGGAGTACCACCACACCCCGCACCGCCGGGCGACCAACGGCAAGCCCGGCGAGGGCGGCAACCGTTCGGGCGCGGACGGCAAGGACCTGGTGCTGACCGTCCCGGACGGCACGGTCGTCCTGGACCGGCAGGGCAACGTGCTCGCCGACCTCGTCGGCCAGGGCACCACCTTCGTCGCCGGACGCGGCGGACGCGGCGGCCTGGGCAACGCCGCGCTGGCCTCGGCCCGCCGCAAGGCGCCGGGCTTCGCCCTGCTGGGCGAGCCGGGTGAGACCCGCGACATCGTCCTGGAGCTGAAGACGGTGGCGGACGTGGCCCTGGTCGGTTACCCGTCGGCGGGCAAGTCGTCCCTGATCTCCGTCCTCTCCGCCGCCAAGCCGAAGATCGCCGACTACCCCTTCACCACCCTGGTGCCCAACCTGGGCGTGGTGACGGCCGGCGCGACCGTCTACACCATCGCCGACGTGCCCGGCCTGATCCCCGGCGCCAGCCAGGGCAAGGGGCTGGGACTGGAGTTCCTGCGCCACGTGGAGCGCTGCGAGGTCCTGGTCCACGTGCTGGACTGCGCGACGCTGGAGTCCGAGCGCGACCCGGTGACCGACCTCGACGTCATCGAGGCCGAGCTGGCCCAGTACGGCGGCCTGGACGGCCGTCCGCGCGTGGTGGTGCTCAACAAGGTGGACATCCCCGACGGCCAGGACCTGGCCGACATCATCCGCCCCGACCTGGAGGCGCGCGGCTACCCGGTCTTCGAGGTCTCGGCCGTCAGCCGCAAGGGGCTCAGGGAGCTGTCCTACGCCCTGGCGGGGATCGTGGAGGAGGCGCGCGCGGCCAGGCCGAAGGAGGAGGCGACCCGTATCGTCATCCGCCCCCAGGCCGTGGACGACGCGGGCTTCACCGTCACACAGGAGGGCGACGGTTTCTTCCGGGTGCGCGGCGAGAAGCCGGAGCGCTGGGTGCGCCAGACCGACTTCAGCAACGACGAGGCCGTCGGCTACCTCGCCGACCGGCTCAACCGCCTCGGTGTCGAGGACGAGCTGATGAAGGCGGGCGCCCGCGAGGGCGACGGCGTGGCCATCGGGCCGGACGAGGACGCGGTCGTCTTCGACTGGGAGCCCTCGGTGGCCGCGGGCGCGGAGATGCTCGGCCGCCGCGGCGAGGACCACCGGATGGACACCATCCGCCCGGCCGCCCAGCGCCGCCGCGACCGCGAGGCGGAGCGCGACGAGGCCCTGCGCGCGTACGAGGACTTCGACCCCTTCGAGGAGTAGGAGCGGCGCGGTACGGACGGCAAGCGGCGGTGGCCCCGTCCTCTCCCGGGAGAGGACGGGGCCACCGCCGCTTCGCGGCCCACCGGCCGGACGTCAGGTGGTGAGGGAGTTCTCCGGGTCGCTGTGGTCGGGCTCCTGCGGGGCCTCCGCGGCCTCGGCCGCCTCCGCCGCCTCGGCGGCCACCCGCGGTGCCGGAGCGTCGTCCGTGCGCAGGGCCATCAGCTCGCGGCGCCTGTCCGCCTTGGCGCACAGCGCCGCGACCGCCCGGTCGAAGCGGACGATCGACGGCGGATCGGCCGGCCCCAGCAGGTGCACCTTCAGCTCGGCGCGGGCCCGCGCCATGGTGTCCCGGGACGGGTCCCGGACGGAGTCCAGCAGGGCGGGCACGCCGGCCGCGTCGGGCGTGAGGATCGTGGCCGCCCGCACGGTCGGCAGACCGGCCCTGAACTCCTCCTCCGCCAGACCGCTGGTGTTGGCGACCGCGTACGGCTTCTCACTGGCCAGCCAGTCCGAGACCACGCTGGAGACATCGCTGATCAGCAGGTCGGAACGGTTGAAGCAGGCGTACAGGGCGGGCCGCGGCCCGGTGATCACCAGGTGCTCCCAGTCGGGGAAGGACGCCCAGTAGGCCTCCTCCCAGGCGGCCGTCGCGGCCGCCACCGCCGCCTCCCGGTCCCCCCCGGGCGTGGACTGGAGCAGCATTCGCTCCATCTCGTCCGCGCTCGGCCGGAACGCCGTGGTGGTCAGCTCGTCCAGCGCGGCGGTGCGGCGGGCCAGCTCGGCGGCGGCCTCCGGGCCGGGGCGCGGGCCGGAGCGCCGGGCGTTGGCCTCGGCGATCATCTGCTGGATGCGCTCGTCGGCGCGGGCCGCGCGCGGGTCGACCGAACCGGTCATCGGGTGGGGCTTGTACAGCAGCCGCACCTTCGGGTCCGCCAGCAGGGCGCGGACGATGTTCTCGCCGGCCAGGATGATCGAGGTGTTGCCGGGGTCGTCGGTCCAGCCCTCCCAGGTGGGCGCGTACAGCACCGTGACGGGGCCGTCCGCGGCCGGGGGCCCGGCGTAGGGGCGGATCGGCGCGAGCTGCGGCCGGCCGACCTCCACCACGTCGCGGTCGTCGACGCCGATGTCCGCGAGCCGGTAGCGGTCCCGGGCGGCCCGGCCCGCGACCCACACCTCGTCGTAGGCCTTGGCGTAGGGGTTGCAGCTGGAGAGCTTGTCGCTCTCGCCGTGGTTGATGAAGGCGTGCTTGATCGACGGGATGCGCAGCACCTGCGAGGTCTTACCGGAGTTCGCCGGGTGCAGCATCATCTTGAGCGAGGAGTGCTCCAGCCGCATCAGGTGCGCGACCTTGGGGATGCACACGATGGGCACGTCGGTCGCGTCGATCTTCTGCACCATGAACCGCTCGCGCAGCACGATCAGCGGCCTGGCCTCCAGCGCGGAGAGCGTGCTCAGCCACATGTTCGCCTGGTAGGCGGAGGCGGCGCCGCCGGAGAAGTACATCGCCACCGTCGGCCGGTACTCGGCCAGCCAGCGGTCCAGCCACTCCAGCGCCTGCTGCTCGTTCGCGGGCTGTGCGCCCGGCCGCAGCCAGACGGCGAGCCGCAGGATGCCGCCCAGGTGGAGGACCAGGGTGACGCCCACTCCCAGCAGGCCCCACAGGGCTTCGGCGGTCAGGGCCGAGGCCATCAGACCGGCCGTGGCGGGCAGGGCGAAGTACAGCAGCCGGCGGCTGGGCTGGCGGGCCAGCAGCCGCGGCGGCGCGGAGGACAGCCGCAGGGCGGACGCGTCGATGTTGCGGGTGACGAAGGGGAGGGTGCGCCGGCGCCTGATCAGCAGTGCGACCGCCTGGCAGCAGAAGTGCAGGAAGTAGCCGGCCAGCAGGGCCAGAGCGAGGGGCTGCTCCTCCAGGGGATCGATGCCCGGCAGCCGGACCAGGCCGACGACGATCACCGCGTCGCGCAGCAGCTGGCGGGCGGTGACGTCGAAGCGCAGCCTGCCCAGTGCGGCGACCAGCCGGGGCTGCCGGTGCACCAGGTACAGGTCGAGCAGAAGGCCGACCGAGGAGCCCGCGACGAACAGGGCGATGTTCGCCAGCAGCGCGCCCAGCAGCTGTGCGAGGAGGGCCGCGCCCAGCAGGACGGAGAGGGCCAGCGCGTGCTTCACCGAGAAACTCGGGGGGGCGGGCCGTGCGGTACCTCCCTTGGGCCGTTGCTTACCGCGGAGGAGCCTCAGGACTGGGAACGAGGCGGACATCAGACAGGTCACGCTCCAGGAAGGGACGTCATACGTGTCGTCTCGCCTACCGCCCACCCCCTGCCTACCGGGCCTCCCGGCACCGCTCCCCAGCGGCGATCGGCATGCGACGGAGTGTTCGACGACCACTCGGTGATGCGTTTGCGGCGCTCATCCTACGGTTATCGCGGCGCTGTCCTCGCCCGGTGCCCTCGCGCAACGCCGGGCGGGGCGGTGAACGGGGGGCCGGCCTCCCGTTCACCGCCCCGCCCGGCGTTGCGCGTCCGTCCCTACCGGCCGCCGACGGCGGTGCCGCCGCGCGACGGCAGGCTCTCCCCGTCCGGGCCTCCGGGCTGGGCCGGGATTCCGGGGGCGGCGCCGGGAGCGGCGGCCTCGGACGCGTTCTCGGGAACCTCGGGGACCGGGTAGGAGGCCAGGGTCCGCTCGAAGTCCCTGGTGGACAGCAGCAGCTTGTAGATGATCGCGAGCTCGAACACCATCAGCAGGGCGCCCGCCGCGATGGTCACCGGCATGATCGCGCCGAGGACCGGGCCCACGATGAAGACGGCCATCTGGAACTCGATGCCGCTCACCAGGTGGGTGCGGATGCGGTGCCGGAGCAGGAAGGTGCGGAAGCGGCCGTACCAGGGGAACCGGCTCTTGAACTCCACGTGCAGGTCGATGACCTTCTTCTCCCGCGGCCGGCCCTCCTCGCCGCTCCCGGCTCCGGTGTCCGGGCCCTCCCGGCCGGGGTCGTCGAGGTCCGCCGTGGGGTTCTCACGGAGGAGGTCCTCCATGAAGGCGATGCCCTGCTCCTCGTCGCCGTCGTTCTCCCGCTCCTGCTCCCGCTCCCGTTCGCGCTGCTCCAGCTCCTGGTCCCGCTCCAGCTCCTCGGCGGTCATCAGGGCCCTCGCCGCCCGCCGGCTGGCCTTGGCGCGGGCCCTGATCTTCTTGCGCATGCTGTGGCGCACCTTGAAGATCTGGAGCGCGTCCAGGTAGCGCAGGGCGTCCAGGAAGACCACGACGAGGGCCAGCCAGACGTACGCCACCTCCCCCGTGCGGGAGTACTGGCCGCCCATCAGGGCGACGGCGCAGATCAGCACCCGCACCCGGTCGAACACGTAGTCCAGCCAGCCGCCGAACTCCGAGCCCTTCCCCGTGAGCCGGGCGAGCTTGCCGTCCATGCAGTCCAGGATGAAGCTCAGGTGGTAGAGCCCGGCCCCGATCAGCAGCCACTTCCAGTCGCCGCGCGCGAAGCAGGCGGCGGCGGCGAGGCCGAGGAAGAGCGCCCCCCAGGTGATCTGGTTCGGCGTCACCCGGGTCCACTTCGCCGTCCACCGGACCAGCGGCGTGGCCACGGGGTCGACGAGCAGCACCGTCCACCAGGCGTCGCGCTTCTTCTCGGTGAGGCGGCGCACTTCGGAAAGGGGGGGTATGTCCATGTCTGGTCGGCAGTCCTCGTAGGCGGTCGGGAAGTGGCTGGAGCCGATCGGTGTCCGGGGGAGCCCGTCACCCGGATGTTCCGCGCAACCCTCGCAAGGCGCGCAGAGCGTACGCAGCCCGAAGATTGGGTTACCTGCGGGTGCAATCGATCTGAACCGCAAGTTAAGACACATGGGATGACCGAATGGTTGCCCTCGATTTCGGCCACGTGCCCACCGGGCGGTCGAGGAGGCGCCCGGCTCAGGCGCCGGGCGTCGCGCCCCGCCGGTCCCGGCCCGCCCGCGACGGGGGTTCGGGGGCGAAGAACCACTCCAGACGCGGTTCCATCGCCCAGCGGAAGGCCCTGACCACCGGGGGCGTGGTCAGGGCCACGGTCACCGCGGCCGCGACCGCGGTGACGAGCAGGACACCCGGCGCGCTGTTCACGAAGCCGCCCTCGTACCAGTCCCAGTAGTGCGCCCCCTTGGCCAGGAAGCCGTGCAGCAGGTACGCGTACAGCGTCCCGGCGCCCAGCGCCGTGAACCAGGTGCGCCGGGAGGGCGTCAGGCTCAGGAAGGCGGCGCTCAGCAGCAGGGAGCAGCCGAGCATCCCCAGCGTCATCAGCACCCCGGCCCAGCCGGGAGCGCCGAGCTCCTGGGCCGCGTAGCGGTGGTAGAACCAGTCCGCGTTCATCCGGGGCACGGCCCAGTAGGCCGCCAGGGCGCCCAGCGCGAGGACGGCCGGCGCGAGCAGCCGCACCCGCCGGTCCCGCAGCGCCTCGAAGTGGCGCTGCTCCAGGCGCAGGCCCAGCACGAAGAACGGCAGGTACTGGAGCACCCGCTGCAGGGCGAGGTCGCCGCCGATGCCGGGGGAGGCCGTGGCCGCGGCGGCCAGGACGACCGACACGGTGAAGGGGTACCGAAGCGCGCGCCACAGGGGAGCGGTCAGCCGCCAGACGAACAGCGCCATGAGGAACCAGGTCAGGTACCACGGGTGCAGCAGGGTGATCCTCGGTTCCCCGCCGGTGTTCCAGGCGCGGAACAGGTTGAGCGCCGTCTCGAAGACGACGTACGGCACGGCCACCCCGGTGACCAGCCGCCGGAGCTGGTGCGGCCGGAACGAGAAGCTCCGGGAGAAGTGGCCCGAGATGACGGTGAAGGCGGGCATGTGGAAGGCGTACAGCAGCAGATAGCCCGCCGCCACGGCCCGGCTGCCGTCGCGCAGCCCCTCCCACGAGTGCCCGACGACGACCAGCACGATGGCCAGGAACTTGGCGTTGTCGAAGAACGCGTCGCGCTCCCGGGGCCGTCTGCCTCCCTCCGCGTCCGGGGCGTCCGGGGTGTCCGGGGTGTCCGGGGCGGTCGAGGCGTCCGGGCGGCCCGGAGTGTCCGGGGAGGCGACGGCGGGGGAGACCTGGCTCACGGGGATCCTTCCCTCCGGGTGACGGAACGGATATGTCAGATGATCTGGTGAGAGGACGCCCGTCAGTCTCCGGCGGCTCCCGGCGGAGCGCAAACGCCGCCCGGCCCCCCCGTTCCGCCCATCGGGCGCACCGTCCGGCGGCCGGAACGGGCAGGCGGGCCGGGCGGGGGCTCGCGTAGATTGCACAGCGACCGGACGAGAGATCACACGCAGGGGACGGCGCAGGTGGCAGCGGCAGAGCAGGGCCTTCGGCGGGACGTGCGAGACGCCCGCAGGATCGTGGTGAAGATCGGGTCGTCCTCGCTGACCACCGCCGCCGGCGGGCTGGACGCCGACCGGGTGGACGCGCTGGTGGACGTGGTGGCCCGGCAGCTCGGCGCCCCGGAGGACGAGGACAGCAAGGAGATCGTGCTGGTCTCCTCCGGTGCCATCGCCGCCGGACTGGCGCCGCTGGGCCTGGAGAAGCGCCCCCGCGACCTCGCCCGCCAGCAGGCCGCCGCCAGCGTCGGCCAGGGGCTGCTGGTGGCCCGCTACACAGCCTCCTTCGCCCGCTACGGCCGGCGCGTGGGCCAGGTGCTGCTGACCTCGGACGACACCAGCCGCCGCGCGCACTACCGCAACGCCTACCGCACCCTGGACCAGCTCCTGGCCATGGGCGCGGTGCCGATCGTCAACGAGAACGACACCGTCGCCACCGACGAGATCCGCTTCGGCGACAACGACCGCCTGGCCGCGCTGGTCGCCCACCTCGTCCGCGCCGAGCTGCTGGTCCTGCTCTCCGACGTCGACGGCCTCTACGACGGCAACCCGGCCACCCCCGGCACATCCCTCATCCAGGAGGTGCGCGGCCCGCACGACCTGGACGGGGTGGAGATCGGCAGCGCCGGGAAGGCCGGGGTCGGCACCGGGGGCATGGTCACCAAGGTCGAGGCGGCCCGGATCGCCGCCGGGGCCGGCGTCCCCGTGGTGCTCACCTCCGCCACCCGCGCCGCCGACGCCCTCGCCGGGCGGCCCGTGGGCACCTACTTCCACCGCACCGGCCGCCGCTCCGCCGGCCGGCTGCTGTGGCTGGCCCACGCCTCCGCCCCGCGCGGCGCGCTGGTGCTGGACGACGGCGCGGTACGGGCCGTGGTCGAACGGCGCACCTCGCTGCTGCCCGCCGGGCTGGCCGGAGTGGAGGGCGAGTTCTCCGCGGGCGACCCGGTCGAGCTGCGGGACGCCGCCGGGCGGCCCGTCGCCCGCGGACTGGTCAACTTCGACGCGCGCGAGATCCCCCGGCTGATCGGCCGCTCCACCCGCGACCTGGCCCGCGAGCTCGGTCCCGCGTACGAGAGGGAGGTCGTCCACCGCGACGACCTGGTCCTGCTGCGTCACTGACGGCGCCCTGGGGTCAGCCTTTCAATGGGCACCTTCCCGAAAACCGCCACACGGCGGCTCGAGTACTGGTCCACTTCTGTGGGAGGGCCGCTCCGGGACGGCGGCCCACCGCGTGACCGCACGAGCGCAGTCGCCCGAGCGCGGTCACGTGAGCGCAGTCATGAGTTCGGCACCACACGGGAGGCCGCCGGTGAGACGACTGACCAGCGTCGACTTGGGGTATCCCCAGCGAGGCGACGGGGCGGGGAGCCCCCTGCGGGGCATGGCGGAGCCGGGTTCCCGCCGCGGCGGGGAGGACGGCCGCTCCGGCGGCGCCTCGCGCCTGTGGCACGTCACCCTCAGCGTCTCCGGTGCCGAGGCCCCGCTGAGGGACGTCAGACGGGCGCTGGAGCGGCTCGCCCACGACCACCCCTTCCTGCTGGCCGGCCGGTACGCCAACGACCACGCCGAGATCCGCTACTGGGAGGAGGCCCGCGACCTCCACGACGCCGCGGCCGTGGCGCTGCGGCTGTGGGGCGAGCACCGGGCGTCGGCGAAGCTGCCGCCGTGGGAGATCGTCGGGCTGGAGGTCATCGGCCGCGAGACCTACCACCAGCGGGTGGCCGAGGGCTACGGCCCCCACCCCGCCGTACCGGCGGGCGTCCACCCGTTCTGACACCGCACCGGTGTGCCCGGGCGGCGGTCGCGCGCGGCGCGCCCGGGCACACCGCCCGTCTCGTACTGCGGACCTCAGGATGGACGCCGCCCGCCCTGGCTACGCTGGGAGCATGAGCAGCGCATCGCAGACCTCGCCCGTGATCGACACCGCCCGCCGCGCCAAGGAGGCGGCCGCCGCGCTCGCCCCGCTGCCGCGCACCGCACGCGACGGTGCGCTGCTCGCGATCGCCGACGCACTGGTGGCCCGCACCGGCGAGATCGTCGAGGCCAACGCCGCCGATGTGGACAGGGCCCGCGCCGCCGGGACGGCCGAATCCGTCGTCGACCGGCTCACCCTCACCCCCGAGCGGATCGCCGCCATCGCCTCCGACGTGTGCGAGGTGGTGGCCCTGCCCGACCCGGTGGGCGAGGTGGTGCGCGGCTCCACGCTCCCCAACGGCCTGGAACTGCGCCAGGTGAGGGTGCCGCTCGGCGTGGTCGGCATCATCTACGAGGCCCGGCCCAACGTCACCGTGGACGCCGCCGTGCTCTGCCTGAAGGCCGGCAACGCGGTGCTGCTGCGCGGCTCGTCCTCCGCGTACTCCTCCAACACCGCCCTGGTCGCCGTGCTGCGCGACGCCGTGTCCTCCGCCGGCCTCCCGGCCGACGCCGTCCAGCTCGTGCCCGGCGAGAGCCGTGACAGCGTGAAGGAGCTGATGCGCGCCCGCGGCCTGGTGGACGTGCTGATCCCGCGCGGCGGCGCCTCCCTGATCAAGACGGTCGTGGAGGAGTCCGTCGTCCCGGTCATCGAGACCGGCACCGGCAACTGCCACGTCTACGTCGACGAGCACGCCGACCTCGACACGGCCGTGGAGATCCTGGTCAACTCCAAGGCGCAGCGCCCCAGCGTCTGCAACGCCGCCGAGACCGTGCTGGTGCACTCCGGTATCGCCGACGCCTTCCTGCCGCGCGCCCTGGCCGCGCTGGAGAAGGCCGGGGTGACCGTGCACGGCGACGGGGCCTGGATGAAGGCGGGCGAGGCCGGGGGCGTGGACGTGGTGCCCGCCACGGAGGAGGACTGGGCCACCGAGTACCTCTCGTACGACATCGCCGCCGCCGTGGTGCCCTCCCTGGACGCCGCGGTGGAACACATCCGCCGCTGGACCTCCGGCCACACCGAGGCGATCGTCACCTCCGACACCAGCGCGGCCCGCCGCTTCGTGTCGCTGGTGGACTCCACCGCGGTCATGGTCAACGCCTCCACCCGCTTCACCGACGGCGGCCAGTTCGGCTTCGGCGCCGAGATCGGCATCTCCACCCAGAAGCTGCACGCCCGCGGCCCCATGGGCCTGCCGGAGCTGACCTCGACGAAGTACGTGGTCACGGGCGAGGGGCACGTACGCGGCTGAGCCCGCCGCCTCCGCGCGCTTCCGCGGGGGCCCGCGGGCTCCCGCGGAAGCGCGCGGACCTCGTACGAAGCAGACGAATCACCGTTCTCCCTGCCCAAAGTCCTCCGGCGGGTCTACGCTGGTCCCGTGCCGGAGGATGTGGGGGGCCAGCCGCACCACAGCGGTGAGGAGCCCGACGACCGCGACCGCGCGGCGGCGGACGACGTGTTCGCCTCCGTGGTACTCGACGAGTCCTTCGTACGTGCCGCCCTGATCCACGAGCCCACTGCCGCCGAGCGCACGCTGGCCGCCGCCCAGTCCCCCTCCGAGACCGAGACGGCGCTCGCGTACGACGACCAGTACGGCTACGGACCGTGGCGGGACGATTCCGAGGGCGCCGAGAACGACCGCGACGCCGGGGCGGACGACGGTGACGACCACCACGGCCGGTACCGCTACGGCCGGCTGGAGTTCGCCGACCGCCTCGACCACCTGGAGTACGTGGAGGACACCGAGTACCCGGAGGACGCCGGGTACGCCGGCTACACCGAGGAGAGCGACGGCCGAGGCGGCCTCCACGGGCGCCCCCCGCGCCCGTACCGGGGCCATGTCCGCTGGCAGCGGCCGGTCGCCTGGGTGCTCGCCGTGGTGATGGGCGTCGGCATCGTCGCGATGGCCTTCGCCGCCGTCCACCGGGGCGCCTCGGGGCAGCGGCAGCAGACTCCGCCGGAGCCGCCGCCGGCGACCAGCGGGGTCGACGCCCCGCCGCCGGCCGGCCGGTCCGGTGCGCTGCCCTCCCTGTCCGGCCACTACAGCACCTCCTCGTTCGACGGCCCGGCGTAACGGACGTGGCCGGGCCGCCGCGCCTGCCGGGTGCCCGGTAGGCCGCCCGGCGGACACTGCCCGACTTTTCCCGTTGTTGGGGCCTACGGGCCGGTTTGGGGCCCTTCCTCCGGCCTACTCTGGGGGTATGGCCGGGCCTGGAGACCCACCGCCCCGGGGCTTGCCCGGAGGCGGTGACGACGAGTACCGCTCCACCGTCTTCGACGAGTCGTTCGTCCGGGCTGCCCGTCTCCAGGAGTTCTCCGCGCGGGAGCGGCTGGCCGACTGCGAGCACCCCGTCCGCCCCCTCCCGCCCCGGCCGCTGCACGGGGTGCCGTGGCGGGGCCTGGTCCTGGCGGTGCTGATCGTGCTCGCCTTCGGGGCCGTGGTCTACGCGGGGGTGAGCGGCCCGCGGCAGCCCGTGGAGCAGCCGGGCCCGCGGGTGATGAGCAGCACGGTCGTCCCGCTCTCGCCGGACGGGGAGAGCGGGGTGCCCGGAGGGCGGCCGTCACGGCTGTTCGAACACAGCCCGGCCGCGGAGTTCTACACCGGGGCCGCCGGGGTGACGCTGCCCCCGGTCCGCTCCACCGCCCACTTCGCCGACAGCCAGGTGCTCGCCGCGCTGGCCGTCGCCAAGGAGTACGTGGTCGAGAGCTCCCTCAACCCCGAGGTGCTCAGCGGCAGGACCGCGCGGCCGGTGCGGATACTGATCGATCCGGACCAGCACGCGCAGTTCGACCGCAGCATCGAGCGGCCCGCGGCCGACGGCCACCACGCGGCGACCGGCTGGCTGGTGCGCTTCGACCCCGAGCACACGGAGTTCGCCGGCGAGGGGGTGCGCGTCCGCGGCACGATGGAGGTCCGCGAGGCGGAGGCCGACGCGCTGGAGATCGTCACCGACCACGTCTTCGTCTACGCCGTCCGCCCCGCCGCCCGGGCGGGCGGCGACCGGACGGCCGGCACCCGGGCGGACGGAGAGGCCGCCTCGCTGTTCACGGTGCGGCGCGAGCTGCGGCTGCGCTTCGACCGCGAGGACCTGCGCGACCACCATCTGACGGTGGAGCGCAGCGAGGTGCGGGCCGGGCCGATGTCCTGCGCGGCCCGGGCCCACGACGCCCTGCGCCCGCTGACGGCCGGGCAGACCGCCGACGCCGACCACCCGGCCGGCACCGACCCCTACGTGCGCGACGGCGGCGACAGCCCGGTGTGCGGGACGCTGGACCCTAGCTCCCTGCCGCGCCCGTAGCGCCCTTGGCGCCGCCGCTCCCGCCGCCGTCGCCCTTGGCACCGTCGCTCCCGCCGCGCCCGGCGAAGCGGTCGCGCAGCTTCCCGCCCAGGTCCCCGGCGCCGTCGCCCAGGTCCCGCAGCAGGCCCATGAGCGGGTCCTTGCTGGTGCGCACGGTGTCGGAGTAGTGGCTCGCGGACTGCCGGAACGATTCGTAGACCGAGGTGTCCTTGTCGTCCTCGCGCCGGTCGTAGTGGCCTTCCATGATCCGCTGGTGGTCGCGGCTCGCGGCCCACCTGCGCAGCTCCGCGGCGCGCACGGTGGTGAAGGGGTGGCTGCGCGGCAGCACGTTGAGGATCTTCAGCACCGAGTCGCGCAGATCGCCGGAGGACTCGTACTCGTCGGCCTGCTTCAGGAACGCGTCGACGTTCATCTCGTGCAGGTGGTTGCCGCCGGCGATCTTCATCAGACCGCGCATCGACGCCTGGAGGTCCTGGCCGACCAGCAGCCCGGCCCGGTCCGCCGACAGTTCCGACTTGCGGAACCACTCGCGCAGCGCCGTCACGATCGCCATGATCGCCACGTTCCCCAGCGGGATCCACGCCACCTTGACGGCCAGACCGGTCAGGAACAGCAGGATCGTCCGGTACACCGCGTGCCCGGACAGGGCGTGGCCGACCTCGTGGCCGATCACCGCCCGCATCTCCTCCTCGTCCAGCAGTTCCACCAGCCCGGTGGTCACCACGATGACCGGCTCGTCCAGGCCGATGCACATGGCGTTGGGCTTCGGGTCCTGCGTGACGTACATCGCCGGGACCTTCTCCAGGTCCAGGATGTAGCAGGCGTCGCGCAGCATGGCGTACAGGTGGGTGAACTGGGCGTCGTCCACCCGGACCGAGTCCGACAGGAACAGCAGGCGCAGGCTGCGCTCGGGCAGCAGCCCGCTCAGCGCCTTGAAGACCGTGTCGAATCCGCTCAGCCTGCGCAGCGCCACCAGCGCGGAGCGGTCCGCGGGATGCTCGTACGCCCGCGAGGAGATCCCCGGGAAGCGCCGCCTGCTGCGGCCGGGAAGGTGCTCGGTGGTGCCGTTGCCGTCTGTCATCGTCCGCCCCCTGCGGGTCTGGTGTGGGCCCGTCCCCCCGTGTCGGCCCCCACCCTAGGTGGTGGGTGCCACACGCCACAGCACCCCGCCCCGCTTACGATGTGGCTCAAGTTTCCGCCCCTACCCGATAGGTCTGCCGACGATGACCCTCCCCGACACCGTGCACACCCTGACCCTCCTGGCCTCCGGTGCCGAGAACGGCGAGCACGGCGGCGCGTCCGCCAACCCCTACGCCACCGGTTTCGGCGCTCTGGCGGTGCTGCTCCTGCTGCTGTGGATCACCACCCGCTTCAACCGGGACCGCTGAGGCACCGGGCCCGGGCGGCGGCGCGATCGGCGCCGGACGGCTAAGGTCGGCACGCATGGGAGAGCACATAGTGTCCGGCGCCGGCAAACGGCGGCTGGGCGTGATGGGCGGGACGTTCGATCCCATCCACCACGGGCACCTGGTCGCGGCGAGCGAGGTGGCGGCCAGGTTCCACCTGGACGAGGTGGTCTTCGTGCCGACCGGGCAGCCGTGGCAGAAGAGCCACAAGGCTGTGTCGCCGGCCGAGGACCGCTACCTGATGACGGTCATCGCCACGGCGTCCAACCCGCAGTTCTCGGTCAGCCGCATCGACATCGACCGCGGCGGCCGGACGTACACCATCGACACCCTGCGGGACCTCAGGGGGCTGCACGCCGACGCCGACCTGTTCTTCATCACCGGCGCCGACGCGCTCGCCCAGATCCTGACCTGGCGCGACGTCGACGAACTGTTCTCACTCGCCCACTTCATCGGGGTCACCCGTCCGGGGCACGCCCTCGCCGATCCGGGCCTGCCGGCCGGCGGGGTGTCCCTGATCGAGGTCCCGGCGCTGGCCATCTCCTCGACGGACTGCCGTGCGCGTGTGGCGCAGGGGGACCCCGTCTGGTATCTGGTGCCGGACGGTGTGGTGCGCTACATCAACAAACGCCGGCTGTACCGGGACGGCCGGGCGCCGAAGGGCTAGAGGGGCGGCAGTCGTGAACGACCGACAGGACCCGTACGGGCTGGGGGACCCGCCGCAGGCGAGCGGACACATCTACGGTTACGACGAGTACGGTCGGCCGGTCTACGGCGAGCAGGGACCCGACAGCCCGGCCGGGCAGTACGGGGACGCCTCGTACGACCCGGCGTACGGCTCCGCGTACGGGCAGGGCCCGGGTACGGGGCAGCAGCCCGCGTACGACCCGTACGGCACCGGCGCCTACGGCACTGGGGCCCACGACCCGGGCACGTACGCGCCCGGCTCCTACGCCCCCGGCCCCTACGCCGCGGGCGCCCGGGGCGGGTACGCGCCGGACGCGTACGCCCAGGACCCCTATGCCCCCGGCCCCCCTGCCGGCGGGTACGACGGGCAGGGGCGGTACGGCGACTGGGACTCCTCCGCCACCGGTCCCCAGGAGCCGGTGACGGAGGCGTGGATCCCGCAGCAGGCCCAGGGACCCTGGTACGAGGAGCGGCCCGCCGGGCCCGCCGGGCCGGCCGGGTCCGCCGGGGCCGAGGCGGCGCCGGAGACCGGGCCCGGTGCCGACCGCGGCGCGGGCGGGCGTGCCGATGACGGCGCCCCCGCCGGCGACGGCACCGATGCCGACGAGTACCGCACCGAGGAGTTCTCCTTCGTCGAGGAGCAGGACGAGGAGTCCGAGGACGTCATCGACTGGCTGAAGTTCTCCGAGAGCCGCACCGAGCGGCGCGAGGAGGCCAAGCGCCGGGGCCGCAACCGCACGGTGGCCCTGGTCGTCGCGCTCGCCGTGGTGCTGGCCGGCGGGGTCGGCTGGCTCTGGTGGGCGGGCATGCTGCCCGGCACCTCCGGGGACGGCGGGGCCGCCGAAGCGGCGTCGAGTGCCCAGAAGCGCAAGGTGATCGTCGTCCACCTGCGAGAGATCGACGGCGGGGAGATGTCCACCGCCCTGCTGGTCAACAACGAGACGGCGGGCAGGGGCACCACCGTTCTGCTGCCCAACTCCCTGGTCGTCTCCTCCGGCGGGACGGGCGGGGGGACGACGCTGGGCAGGTCCTTCGAGGCCGAGGGCGCGGCGGCCACCCGCGACGCGCTGGGCCTGCTGCTGGGCACCGACATCAGGGGCACCTGGCGGCTGGACACCCCCTACCTGGAGAACTGGGTCGATCTGGTCGGCGGCATCTCCCTGGACGCCGACGCCACCGTGCCCGGCGCGAAGGAGGGCGACGATCCGCTGGTGCGGCGGGGCAAGGGGCGCGATCTGGACGGGAGGGCCGCCGTCGCCTACGCCACGCACCGGGCCGCGGGCGAGCCGCAGACGAAGCAGCTCGCCCGGTTCGGGCAGGTCCTGCGGGCCACGCTGGAGAAGATGTCCGACGACCCGAAGACCGCCACCGGCACGGTCCGGGCACTGACCCAGATCCTCGACCCCTCCCTGACCGACGGACAGCTCGGAGCCAGCCTCGCCTCGCTGGCCGGATACGCCAGGAAGGACGCCTACGGCACCGAGCTGCTGCCGGTGGAGGCGGACGGCACGCTCAGCGACGCCACCAGCGAGGGCCTGGTGAAGGACGTGCTCGGCGGCACGGTGAAGAACACCGATCCGAACGCCACGCCGCGCGTGAGCCTGAAGGACGCCACCGGGGACGAGAAGGCGGCGAACAACGCCCGGGTGGCGCTGGTCAACGGCGGCTACACCGTGGTCGGCGGCGGCAGCGCGGACTCCGCGCAGGCCACCACCCGCGTGACCTACTCCGACGCCGGGGACAGGGCCAGGGCCGAGGAGGTCGCCAGGACGCTCGGTCTGCCCGAGAAGGCCGTGGCCCAGGGCAAGGGCGCGGCGAACGCGGACATCACGGTGGTGCTGGGCAGGGACTACGGCTCCGGGGAGCAGTGAGGCCGGCGGCAAGGGCGGGGAGACCCGCGGGGAAGCCGACGGGGGTCCGGCGGGAGGGGAGCCGCCGGGCCCGACGGAGCCGGTCCGCGGCGGATCGTGAGACCCTGGAAGGGTTGTAGACCACCGACCGAAAGCGTTGCCTGTGACCGCCACGGACCGCTCCATCGAGCTGATCAACGCAGCAGCCCAGGCTGCCGCCGACAAGCTCGCCCACGACGTCGTCGCGTACGACGTCAGCGATGTGCTCTCCATCACCGACGCCTTCCTGCTGGCCTCCGCGCCCAACGACCGCCAGGTCAAGGCGATCGTCGACGAGATCGAGGAACGGCTGCAGAAGGAGAAGGGCGTCAAGCCGGTGCGCCGCGAGGGCGAGCGCGACGGCCGCTGGGTCCTGCTGGACTTCGTCGACATCGTGGTGCACGTCCAGCACAGCGAGGAGCGGGTCTTCTACGCGCTGGAGCGCCTGTGGAAGGACTGCCCGGAGATCGACCTGCCCGAGGACGCCAAGGCCACCCGGGGCAAGGGCGGGGCCGCCGCGGGCGAGGGCGGTGAGCTGAGCTGAACGGACGCATGGCCGGACGCGGTCGCCGCATCGTGCTGTGGCGGCACGGGCAGACCGCGTGGAACCTCGAACGCCGCTTCCAGGGCACCACGGACATCGAGCTGACCGAGGCGGGCCTGGAGCAGGCCCGCCGCTCCGCGCGGCTGCTCGCTGCGCTCAGGCCGGACGCGATCATCGCCTCCGACCTGAAGAGGGCCGTCGACACCGCTGCCGAGCTGGCCGCGATCACCGGTCTGGAGGTCACCCGCTACGAGAGCCTGCGCGAGACGTACGCGGGCGTGTGGCAGGGGCTGACGCACGAGGAGATCGTCGAGCGCCACGGCGAGGAGTACGCCGCCTGGAAGCGCGGCGAGCCCGTGCGGCGCGGCGGCGGCGAGCTGGAGACCGAGGTGGCCGACCGCGCGGCGCCGGTGGTCGAGCGCAACGCCGAGAAGCTGCCCGACGGCGGGGTCCTGGTCGTGGTCAGCCACGGCGGCACGATCCGCACCACCATCGGCCGTCTGCTGGGTCTGGAGCCGAGCTCGTGGGAGTCGCTGGGCGGACTGACCAACTGCTGCTGGTCCGTCCTGGGCGAGGGGGCGCGCGGCTGGCGGCTGCTGGAGCACAATGCCGGAACGCTTCCCCAGCCGGTCCTCGGCGACGACGTCTGACGCGGTCCGGCCGGCCGGCGGCCCGCCCTCTCCGGCAGGGCCCCGCCGGAGGCGGACCGGGGTGGAACCGGGCGGGCCGGGACGTGCCGATGCGGACCGGGGGCCGGTCCGGGGCGGTTCGGTCCGGTTCGGGGGGCCGGTCCGAGGCGGATTTCGCATTCGGGCAGGTCACCGGTTAAGCTTCTTCCCGTTCACGGCACCGCGGTGAGACGCGGCGGAGCCGGGGCGATGGGGCTATAGCTCAGTTGGTAGAGCGCTTGCATGGCATGCAAGAGGTCAGGAGTTCGATTCTCCTTAGCTCCACGGAAGCGAGAGAGATCCCGTCCCCCACAGGGGGCGGGATCTTCGCTTTTCCGGCGGGGGTTGCCCCGGAGCGGCGCGGAGGAAGCGGAACCTCGCCGCACACGTTCGGCGCCCTCCTGCACACAGGCGGAGCATGGCAGAATCGGAGCGCCGGACGGGCCGCTGCGCGCAGCGGAAGCCCGCCGGGGCGTTCGGAGACATCGAGGACGGCAGAGACAGCGGAGGGGTTCCCCACGTGCGCACGCCTGCGGTCACGGCTGGAGTTGACTGACGGACATGGGTGCACACAGCAGGAAGTGCGACTGGTGCGGCAGCGGGACCCCGATCGTCCGCGACATGGAGCCGGTCAACACGGCGTACCAGTACTGGTGCGCCGAGTGCGCGCGGGCGCTGATCATCAAGGGCGACCCGATCGAGACCTACCGCGAGCTGGAGGGCGAGCCGATCTACGGCCGGCTCCTGGAGGAGCACTGCACCCTCAAGCGCTTCTACTCCTTCGTGGCGGCCTGACCGCCGCCCGCCCGCGCGGAGGCCGGTGAGGCCGTACGTGCCCTGGGCGCCGGGAGGGTGCCGAAGGAGCCGGGCGGGCACGGATACGGCGCGGGCCGCCGCAGCGCGCGTACCACCAGTACCGCGGCCAGTGCCACCAGCGCCGCGCCCGCTGCCGGATAGACCGCCGACAGCGCCATCTGCGCGCCGCTCTGCCGCAGTTCGAACCGCTCCACCGGGGAGCCGTGCGGCACCCACCACAGTGCGTAGGAGCAGAACAGCAGCGCCGCCAGCGCCGTACCCGTCCACCACGGCGCACTGCTCCGGCGCAGCGCCTCCGATCCCAGCAGCAGCACCGCGGGCACGCACCACACCCAGTGGTGCGACCAGGAGACGGGGCTGACCAGCAGCGCGGTGCAGGCGACGCAGACGGCGGCCCAGGCGTGCGCGGAGGGCAGCCGGCGCGGGCCGGCGAGGGCCGCGGCCACCGCGACGGCGAGCCCCGCCACGGCCGCCGCGACGGCGAGCAGCGTCCAGCCGGCGCCGGGTTCGGCCGTGTGCAGCAACCGTGCCAGGACGCCGCGCAGCGACTGGTTGGCGGTGTCCTCGACCCGGCCGACGCGCTCGGGCGAGAAGACCGCCTCGGTCCAGAAGTGCCGGGAGTCCCGCGGCAGCACCAGCGCCGCCAGCACGACCGTCCCGGCGAACGCCCCCGCGGCGACGGAGGCCCGGCGCAGCCAGTGGTTCCAGAGCCGCACCGGGCGGTCGGCGAGCCGCCTCCGCCGCCAGGCCAGCGCCAGTCCGCACAGGGCCAGGAACACCGCGAACAGGGCGGGGGTCAGTTTGATCCCGGCGGCCACCCCGATGCCGACGCCGGCCCAGCGGTGGCCGGCGCGCCGGGACAGGTCCCACAGCACCAGCACCGCCAGCAGCAGGTTGATCTGGCCGTACCGCAGCGTCGTCCACACCGGCTCGCACCAGACGGCGACCGCCGACAGCGCCAGGACGGCGGCCGGGCGCGGGAGGTCCAGCGGACGCCCGATCAGCCGCAGCGACAGATGGACCAGGGCGACCAGCAGGGCGAGGTTCGCCGCGGTCGCCAGCAGCCGCATCGTCGGCACGTCGACGAGGGTCAGCGGCATGAACAGCAGCGCGGCGAACGGCGGGTAGGTCATGGGCAGTTCGGCGTGCGTGGCGCGCATCGTGTACAGGTCGCCGCCGGTGCGCGCCGTCCAGCCCTCGGTCCGGTAGACCATCAGGTCGATCATGGAGACGTCCGCCGCGCTCTGCGCCGCCAGGAAGGCGGTGAAGGAGAACAGGCAGAACACGGCGGCGAGCCGCGTGGACCGCTTCAGCAGGTACGCCCGCGCCGCGGGGAACCGGCGGTCGGCGGTCAACTGCAGCGTACTCACGGGCGGCTCCGGGTCCTGGCTGTGACGGTCGTCGGGTCGGGCGGGGCGGTCAGGCATTCCACGGCCGGCCGTGTGCGTGGACGTGCGCGGGTGCGGCCGGTTGCCCGTACGCGCGGGGCATGCGCGTACGGGCGTGGAGATCCGACACTACCCGGACGGCCGTGACCCGTCCGTTATGGGATTTGGCGAAGGAGGCTCCCGGCCGTGTACAGTAGGCATCGCCGCCGCGGGGGACCGCAGCGGAGGGAACAAGGGGCTATAGCTCAGTTGGTAGAGCGCTTGCATGGCATGCAAGAGGTCAGGAGTTCAATTCTCCTTAGCTCCACAGCAGTGGGAGAGCGGGCCGTCCGGAAGGGCGGCCCGCTTCCGTTCGTCCGGGCCCCGGACGGTCGCCGGGGCCGGGAAGGCCTTGCGGTACCCTGACGGCATGCGTGCCGTACGCCTTCTGCTTAGCGGGCCGCGCTGAACCAGCGCCGACCCTCCGGTCCCGGTTCCGGTGAGGTCGGAACCAGCGCGGCGTCCCCTCCTGTGCGAGGGGTCTTTTCGTTTACGGGCCGTGAGCCCTCCCGCAGGCAGACGACGACCGATGGAGCTTAGAGGACGATGAGCGAGACCACCGCCGCCGCGGAGACCGCGGCCCCCCATCGCTACACGGCCGCGCTGGCCGCGGAGATCGAGGCGCGCTGGCAGGACTTCTGGGACGAGCGCGGCGTGTACGAGGCGCCCAATCCCAGCGGGGACCTGGCAGGCGATCCGGAGACCGTCGCCCGCCCCAAGCGCTTCATCATGGACATGTTCCCGTACCCCTCGGGCGCGGGCCTGCACGTCGGGCATCCGCTGGGCTACATCGCCACGGACGTCACCGCCCGCTATCTGCGCATGACCGGCCACAACGTGCTGCACACCCTGGGCTTCGACGCCTTCGGGCTGCCCGCCGAGCAGTACGCCGTGCAGACCGGCACCCACCCGCGGGTGTCCACCGAGGCCAACATCGAGAACATGAAGGCCCAGCTGCGGCGGCTGGGCCTGGGCCACGACCAGCGCCGGTCCTTCGCCACGATCGACCCGGACTACTACAAGTGGACCCAGTGGATCTTCCTGCAGATCTTCAACTCCTGGTACGACGAGGAGGCCGACCGGGCCCGGCCGATCTCCGAACTGGTCGAGCAGTTCGAGTCCGGCACGCGTCCCACCCCGGACGGCCGGGCCTGGAGCGAGCTGAGCGAGACCGAACGGGCCGACGTACTGGGTCGGTACCGCCTGGCGTACGCCTCCGACGCACCGGTCAACTGGTGCCCCGGCCTGGGCACCGTCCTGGCCAACGAGGAGGTCACCGCCGAGGGCCGCTCCGAGCGCGGCAACTACCCCGTCTTCAAGGCCAAGCTGCGCCAGTGGAACATGCGCATCACCGCCTATGCCGAGCGGCTGCTGCGCGACCTGGACGCACTGGACTGGCCCGAGGCGATCAAGCTGCAGCAGCGCAACTGGATCGGCCGCAGCGAGGGCGCCCGCATCGAGTTCCCGGTCGACGGGGCCGACGAGGGCTCCGCTGAGCGGATCACCGTCTTCACCACCCGTCAGGACACGCTGTTCGGGGCCACGTACATGGTGCTGGCGCCCGAGCACGAGCTGGTGGACCGGATCGTCCCCGACGCCTGGCCCGAGGGCACCCGCGAGGTGTGGACGGGCGGCCACTCCACCCCGGCCGAGGCGGTCTCGGAGTACCGCAAGCAGGCGGCCGCCAAGTCGGACGTCGAGCGGCAGGCCGAGGCCAAGGAGAAGACCGGCGTCTTCACCGGCGCCTACGCCGTCAACCCGGCCGGCGGCGAGCGGATCCCCGTCTTCATCGCCGACTACGTGCTGATGGGCTACGGCACCGGCGCGATCATGGCCGTCCCCGCGCACGACAGCCGCGACTTCGCCTTCGCCCGCGCCTTCGAACTGCCCATGCGCTGCGTGGTCGAGCCGACCGACGACCGCGGCACCGACCCGTCGACCTGGGACGACGCCTTCTCCTCCTACGACGCCGCGATCATCAACTCCACCGGTGTGGAGGTGTCGCTGGACGGTCTGGGCGTGGCCGAGGCCAAGGCCCGGACGACCGAGTGGCTGACCGAGAGCGGCATCGGCGAGGGCACCGTCAACTACCGCCTGCGCGACTGGCTGTTCAGCCGCCAGCGATACTGGGGCGAGCCGTTCCCGATCGTCTACGACGAGGACGGCGTGGCACACGCGCTGCCCGAGTCGATGCTGCCGCTGCAACTGCCCGAGGTCGAGGACTACTCCCCGCGCACCTTCGACCCCGACGACGCCGACACCGAGCCCGAGACCCCGCTGTCGCGGAACGAGGAGTGGGTGAACGTCACGCTGGACCTGGGCGACGGACGCGGCCCGCGCAGGTTCCGCCGCGAGACCAACACCATGCCCAACTGGGCCGGCTCCTGCTGGTACGAGCTGCGCTACCTGGACCCGCACAACGACGAGAAGCTGGTCGACCCGGAGATCGAGCGCTACTGGATGGGCCCGCGCGAGGGGATGCCCACCGGCGGCGTGGACCTGTACGTCGGCGGCGCCGAACACGCCGTGCTGCACCTGCTGTACGCCCGCTTCTGGTCCAAGGTGCTGTACGACCTGGGGCACGTCTCCTCGGCCGAGCCGTTCCACAAGCTGTTCAACCAGGGCATGATCCAGGCCTACGTCTACCGCGACTCCCGCGGCATCGCGGTGCCCGCCGCCGAGGTCGAGGAGCGCGACGGCGCCTACTGGTACGACGGCGAGAAGGTCAGCCGGGCGCTGGGCAAGATGGGCAAGTCCCTGAAGAACGCCGTCACTCCGGACGAGATCTGCGCCGAGTACGGCGCCGACACCCTGCGGCTGTACGAGATGGCCATGGGCCCGCTGGACGTCTCCCGCCCGTGGGACACCCGCGCGGTCGTCGGCCAGTACCGGCTGCTGCAGCGGCTGTGGCGCAACGTCGTCGACGAGACGACGGGCGAGGTCGCGGTCGTCGACGCCGAGCCGGACGAGGAGACCCTGCGCGCGCTGCACAAGGCGGTCGACGGGGTGCGGCAGGACATGGAGGGCCTGCGCTTCAACACCGCCATCGCGAAGATCACCGAGCTGAACAACCACGTCACCCGGCTGCGCGAGGTGCCGCGTTCGGTGGCCGAGCGCATGGTCCTGCTGATCGCGCCGCTGGCCCCGCACATCGCCGAGGAGCTGTGGCGCAGGCTGGGCCACGACACCAGCGTCGTCCACGAGGACTTCCCCGTGGCCGATCCGCGGTACGTGGCGGACGAGACCGTGACCTGCGTCGTGCAGGTGCGGGGCAAGGTCAAGGCCCGGCTGGAGGTCGCCCCGGACATCTCCGAGGCCGACCTGGAGGCCCGGGCGCTGGCCGAGCCGGCGATCACCGGCGCGCTGGGCGGGGCGGACGTCCGCAAGGTGATCGTGCGGGCGCCGAAGCTGGTGAACATCGTTCCCGCCTGACCCCGGGCGCGCACGTCATGCGGCTGCGGGCCGCGGCCGGTCGGCCGCGGCCCGCAGCCGTGCGCGTTCAGCCCTCCGCCGGACCGGCGACCGTTCCCTGCCCGGGGTCCTGCCTGGGAGCTGGCCCGGGAACCGGCCCGGGAGCCGGTTCGTCCTCCGGACCGGGGTCCGACCCGCCTTCCGGCTCCGACCGCGCTGCCATGGCGAGCAGTTCGGCGAGGTGCACGGCCTTCGCCCGGGAGCGCGTGCGGCGCAGCCCCTGCCGCAACTGGCGCAGGCAGCCGGGGTTGACCGCCACGACGTAGTCCACGTCCAGCTTCCGCAGGGCCTCCAGCTTCGGATCCAGCACGGCCCGGCTGTCGTCCGGCCGCAGCATCGCGTACGTGCCGGCGGCGCCGCAGCAGTCGCCCGCGCCGGGCAGCTCGACGTAGTCGGCCACCGCGGCGACGAGTTCGCGGGGCGGACGGGTCACGCCCAGGCCGTTGCGCAGGTGGCAGGAGTCCTGGAGGGCGACCCGCGCCGGACGGCCGCCGACCGTGACCCGGCCCGCGGGGCGGTGGCCGGTGCGCTCCAGGTAGTCGCTCAGCTCCCTGACGCGGTCCCGGCCCAGGTGGTGGGCGAGGTGGGCGGCGCAGCCGCCGGAGGTGGTCACGACGGTGCCGGGCAGCCGCTCGCCGAGCGCGCGGGCCATCTCGGCACCGGCGGCGGAGTCTCCGTTGTGGGCGTGCAGCGCGCCGCAACAGCCCTGCCCGGAGGGGACGGTGACCTCCGGCCGCAGCTCGCGCACGGCGCGCGAGACGGACGGGTACAGCCCGCGCTCGACGCAGCCCAGCATCAGCGACACCGCCTGCTCACGCTCCCCGCGCGCGAGGCGGCGGCCGCGGGCGGCGCGGCGGTCGCGGGCGTGGCGACGCACCAGCCCCTGGAGCCGCAGCAGCCACGGCCGGGACACCAAGGCCATCAGCAGACGGGCGATCAGGGGCCGGTCGCGTCCCTGCCACTGGTGGTCGCGCCACTGCTCCAGCAGCCGCCCGTACTCCACTCCCGCCGGGCAGACCGTCTCGCAGGCCCGGCAGCCCAGGCAGAACGACGACTCCTCGGCCAGGGTGGGGTCGTCCGGGGCGAGGTCGCCGGACTCCAGCGCCCGCATCAGGGTGATGCGGCCGCGCGGGGAGGACGGCTCCTGGCGGGTGAGGGTGTAGGTGGGGCACGCGGGCAGGCAGAACCCGCAGGAGATGCAGCGGTCGAGCAGAGCCTTGTCGAAGACGCCGAGGCCCTCGCCCCGGCCGGGGCCGTGGCCGGACGGGGGCTCGGGGCCGGAGGCGGGCTCGGGGCCGGAGGCGGGATCGGGGCGGGGTGCGGGACGGGGTGCGGAGTCGGTCAATGGGATTCCTCCGTGGACACCCCCGCCTTCGGGCGGGGAGGAAGTCAGGATCCGAGCTTTCCCGGGTTGAGGATGCCCGCCGGGTCGAAGGCCTTCTTGATGCGGCGCAGCAGGGCGACCTGGTCGTCCCCGATCCGGTCGGCCAGGTAGGGCAGTTTGGCGGCGCCCACGCCGTGCTCGCCGGTGATGGTGCCGTCCAGGGCGATGGCGGCCGCGAAGATCTCGGCGAACGCCCGGTGGGCGCGCTCGGCCCCCTCGCCGTCGTCGGGGTCGAGCACGCAGGTGGGGTGGAGGTTGCCGTCCCCGGCGTGGCCGAAGGTGGCGATCCGCAGGTCGTGGCGGTCGGCGATCTCGTCGATGCGGTCCACCATCTCGGCGAGCCGGTGGCGGGGCACGGTGGCGTCCTCCAGGATCGTGAGCGAGCCCAGCCGGGAGAGCGCCGGGAGCGAGCAGCGGCGGGCGGCGAGCAGGGCGTCGGCGCGGGCGACGTCCTCGGCGAGGGTGACCTCCAGGGCGCCGGCCCCCTGGCACACCTCCCCGATACGGGCGAGGGTGCCGGCCACGGTGCGCCTGGACCCGTCGTCGCCGAAGAGCAGCAGCGCCCCGGCGTCCTGCCGCAGGCCGAGACCGGCGAACTCCTCGACGGCCGAGACGCACTTGCGGTCGAGGAACTCCAGCGTGGCCGGGACGATCCCGTCGGCGATGACGGCCGCCACGGCCCGGGAGGCGTCGGCGAGGGAGTCGAAGTAGGCGACCCCGGTGCCGGTCTCCTCGGGGGCGGGCAGCAGGGCCACGGTGGCCTCGGTGATCACCGCGAGGGTGCCCTCGGAGCCGGTCAGCAGCCGGGTGAGGTCGTAGCCGGCCACGTCCTTCCACAGCCGCCCGCCGGTGCGGACGACCTCACCGGTGGGCAGGACGGCCTCCAGGCCGAGCACGTGGTTGCGGGTGACGCCGTACTTCAGGCCGCGCAGGCCGCCCGCGCAGGTCGCCACGTTGCCGCCGACGGTGGAGACGGTCCGGCTGCCGGGGTCGGGGGCGTACAGCAGGCCCTCGCGCGCCGCCGCGTCCGCGAGTGCGGCGGTGGTCACCCCGGGCTGGACGCGGGCCAGCAGTTCGGCGGGGCTGACCTCCAGGATCCGGTCGAGCCGGGTGAGCACCATGACGATGCCGCCGCGCAGGGGCACGGTGGCGGCGCACAGGTTGGAACCCGCGCCGCGCGGTACGACCGGCACGCCCCGCTCGGTGGCGTACCGCAGGACCGCGGCGACCTCCTCGGTGCGGCCGGGCAGCACCACGGCCTGCGGCCGGGCGTGGAAGAGGGGGGTGGCGTCACGGGCGTAGGCGGCCAGCGCCCCGTCGTCGGTCCTGACGTGATCGCGTCCCACGATGGCGGCCAGGTCGTCGGCCAGGTCGCCGGGCGGGCTCCCGGCCGGGTATGCGGCCCGGCGTCCGGCCGGGCCCGTCTCCGCGTGCGTGTGCATCGGCGCACCACCATCCAGTCCAGTACGGGCGTGGACCGACGGTAGACCAGCGGGCGCGCGGCGGCGAGAAGGCGGGGAGGGGGCGGGGGGAGGGAGGGTTCCGCTCCCGGGCACTCCCGGGACCCCTACGGGACGGATGCGGGGGTGTTCCGGGCCCGCCGGAACCCGGGACCGGCCCCGCGCGTTTACCCTGGGAGGACGACCGCCCCCTCCGGGCTCCGGAGGGCGGTGGCACACCTGCCGACGAGGGAGCGGAGCTGTGGAGTTCGTCATCGGTCTGCTGGCCTTCCTCTTCCTGCTCTTCGTCGTCCTCGGCGCGATCGCCACGGTGAAGACCGTGCGAGCGGTCAGGCGCGGCGTGGAGCGGACGGGGCAGCAGGTGCGCCGCACCGTCGAGGAGACCACGCTGAAGGCCCGCAGTGCCCAGCCGGGCCCCGTGGGGGAGTTGGCCCGCGTGCGACTGGAGCTGCGCACTTCTCTGGACAGCACGCGCCGCGCGCTGGAGACCGGGATCCGGCACGACCCCTCGCTGAGCGAGGCGGCCGGCCTGCTCGACCGGCTCGAAGAGCACGCCCGCCAGCTCGACGGCGAGCTGCGGCTGCTGATGGAGCGGGAGCCGGACCGCGGCCGGATCGCCGCCCGGCTCCCGGACGCGCGGGAGCGCGCCGGCCGCATCCGCGCCTCCGCCGACTCGCTGCGCTTCGCCGCGCAGGACCGGGCCAGGCGGCACGACGAGGACGGGCTGGCCGCGCTGAGCGAGCAGATCGAGATCGAGGCGGGCGCGCTGCGGCACTGGACCGCCCCCGCCCCTGCCTCCGAGACCGCTCCCGGCACCGTTCCCGGCACGGCCTCCGAGGCCGCCGCACCCGGCGCGGAGACCCCGCGGACGCCGGGCATCGAGGGCCCGAAGGACGCCTCGCACGGCCGCACGGCGGACTTCGGCACCGACTTCACCAAGGAGTTCGGCCCGGACTTCGGCAGGGGCCGCCCGCAGAGCGCGTCCTGAAGCCCGCGAGGTCCTCCGCGTCCGGCCGTGCCGGCCGGGCGGACCGGTCCGCACCGCCCCTCCTGACCACCCGAACCGCACCACCGCGAAAGGCCGTCGAGTGAACCACCGGGCAGCGGACCGCCGTAACGCGGACCGCGTCGCGCCGCTCGCTTCATCGCGGCGGGGAAGGGCCCGGTAATCTCCGCCCCATGTCCCGCCATGTCGCGATCGTCACTGATTCCACGGCCTACCTGCCGCAGGCGGCACTGGAACACCACCGCATCGCCTCGGTGCCGCTGACCGTGGTGCTGGGCGACCGGGCGCTGGAGGAGGGCACCGAACTCTCCGCCCGCTCGCTGGCCGAGGCCCTGCGGAAACGGCGGTCCGTCACCACCTCCCGCCCCGGTCCGCAGGTGTTCGCCGAGGTGTACCGCTCCATCGCGCGGGAGCCGGGAGTGGAGGGCATCGTCTCCCTCCATCTGTCGGCCGAGCTGTCCGGCACCTACGACGCGGCCGTGACCGCCGCGCGTGAGGCGCCCGTACCGGTGCGGGTGGTGGACACCGGCATGGTGGCGATGGCGCTGGGCTTCTGCGCCCTGGCCGCGGCCGAGGCCGCCGAGGCCGGCGGCACGCTGGACGAGACGGTCGCCGCGGCCCGGAAGCGGGCGGAGGGGACCTCCGCGTTCTTCTACGTGGACACCCTGGATTACCTGCGGCGCGGCGGCCGCATCGGCGCGGCCCAGGCCCTGCTGGGCTCGGCCCTGGCGGTCAAGCCCCTGCTGGAGCTGGAGGACGGCCGTATCGGCATGCTGGAGAAGGTCCGCACCGCCTCCCGGGCCATCGCCCGTCTGGAGGAGATCGTGGCGGAGCGGGCGGGCGATGCCGACGTGGACGTCGCCGTCCACCACCTGTCGGCCGCGGACCGTGCCGACCAGCTCGCGCAGCGGCTGCGAGACCGGCTGCCGGGACTCGGGGAACTGCACGTCAGCGAGGTGGGGGCGGTCATCGGCGCGCACACGGGGCCGGGGCTGCTGGGTGTCGTGGTGTCACTCCGGCAGGTGACGGAGTTGTCCACAACCGGCCGGTAGTCCACGGAAGAAAGCCGTGCCCGGACGGGACCGGCGTTCCCGCCTACCGTCGGGCGGCATGAGCACCCCACCACGCCTCCGGCCGCGCACCCCTGCCTCCCGTACCCCAGCCTCCCGTCCTTCCACTCGCCCGCCCCTGCGCCCTCTGGCGGCAGGCCCCGGCCGCCACCGGGGCCCGGACGGCACCGTCCCGAACGGGGAGCGGCGCAGGCGCCGGCGGGAGCTCCGGCGGGCCACCGAGGCGGCGCCCCTGCGGGAGCGCGCGGGCGCGCTGCTCGGGGACGTCCCGCCGGCGCCGGGGCCGGAGCCGCGCGGGCCGGACACCTGCGGGGCGCCTGTCAGGATGACGCGGACGGAGGCCATCACGGCCGCACACGACGCGGTCCGGCAGGCGCGGGCCGCCCGTCTGGCGGCGGAGCGCCCGCAGGGGCGGACGGCGGAGCGGGCGCCCGCGCCGCGCCCGGCCCGTCCCGTTCCCGGCCCTGCTTCCGGTTCCGTTCCCGGTCGTGCTCACGACCCCGGCCCTGCGCCCGGTCCCGCGGCCGGGCCGGGCGCCGACCCCGTGGGCACCGGCCCCGCGGACGAGTCCCGGCGCGCACGGTTGGCGGAGGCCGTGCGGGACAGGCTGCCGCTGTGGGTGCGCACGCGGTGCGGAGTGGAGCCGCGCACGCTGGCCGCACTCGCCCTGGCCCTGGCCGTGGCCCTCGGGTTCGCCGTGCACCACTTCTGGAGCGGGCGCCCGCAGACGGTGCAGGCACCGCCTGTGGAGTCGGCCTCCCGCTCGCGCCCCGCGCCCTACCCGTCCTTTCTCCCGGAACCCACCTCTGCTCCGGCGCCCGCGGCGGCTCCCGGCCCGGCCCCCGGCGCGGCTTCCGCGGGAGGGACGCTGCTGGTGGACGTGGCGGGCGAGGTCCGCAGGCCCGGTGTCCACCGGCTGCCGGCCGGAGCCCGTGTGGCCGACGCGCTGCGGGCCGCGGGCGGTGTCCGGCCGGGCACCGACCTCCACGGCCTCAACCGCGCCCGGCCGCTGGCCGACGGCGAGCAGATCGTCGTCGGGGAGCCTCCCGCGGTGGCAGCCGTCCCCGGTCCGCCCGCCGCCGCGGCCGGGGGCGGGCCGGCGGTGGGCGGACCGGTCAGCCTCAACTCCGCCACGGCCGACCAGCTCGACGCCCTGCCCGGCATCGGCCCCGTGATGGCCCAGCGCATCATCGACCACCGCACCGAGCGCGGCGGTTTCTCCTCCGTCGAGGAGCTCCGCGAGGTCAACGGGATCGGGGAGCGCCGCTTCGCCGAGCTGAAGCCGCTGGTCGGGCCGTGACCACGAATACGCCGACCGGTACGGCGGCCGGTGCGGCGGCCCGGTCGGCGGTCCACTCCGCCGCCGGTCGCCGGCTGGGGGCGGCGGAGCCGCGCCAGGAAGGCCCGGCCGACCTGCGGCTGGTGCCGCCCGCGCTGGCCGCCTGGGCGGCGGCGGCCCTGGCCCTGGGCGCTCCGGGCGGCGCGGCCGTCGCAGGGGTGGTGCTGTGCCTCCTCGGTGCGGCGGTGTCCCTGGCTCTGGCACGGCGCCGTGGCGGAATCCGGGGAGGCGGGCGTACGGCCGTCGCCATGACGCTGGTGTGCGCCGCCGCCGGCGGCGGGGTGGCCGCGGCGCACGCGGCCGACCTGCACCGGGGCCCGCTGCCCGCGGCGGCCCGGCAGTACGCGCATGTCACCGCCGAGGTGGCCGTCACCGGTGATCCGCGCCTCGTCCGGCCCCGCGTACGCGGCTCGGAGCAAACGGCGGACACGGTGATGCTGCGGGCCGATGCCCTGCGCGTCACCACCGCCGACGGCACGGTGACCGCCACCCGGTCGCCGGTGCTCGTCCTGGTACGGGGGGCGGACTCGGCGGCCGGGCCACCGGCGGGATGGCTCGATCTGCTGCCCTCCACCCGGCTGCGGCTCCAGGCCCGGCTCCTGCCGCCCCGGGACGACGGGGCCGGGGGCCGCGACGTCGCCGCCGTCCTGAGGGTGAGCGCCGGTGGGCCGCCCACGGTGACCGCCGGGCCGACGGCGGTCCAGCGCACCGCGGGAGAGCTGCGCTCCGGGCTGCGGGAGGCCAGCGACGGGCTGCCGGGCGACGCGCGGGCGCTGCTGCCCGGGCTGGTCGTCGGCGACACCTCGCGCATCCCGCCCGATCTCGACGCCGCCTTCCGGACCGCTGACATGCTCCATCTGCTGGCGGTCAGCGGTTCGAACCTCGCGATCCTGCTGGTGCTGCTCATCGGGCCGCCGGGCAGGGCCGTACGCGCCGAACGCCGGGGCATGGCGCCCCGGCTGGGGATGTCGCTGCGCACCACCGCGGTCGCCGGGGCGCTGCTCACCCTCGCCTTCGTGGTGGTCTGCCGTCCCGAGCCCAGCGTGCTGCGGGCGGCGGCCTGCGGGCTGATCACCATCGTGGCGATCGGCACCGGGCGGCGCCGGTCCCTGCTGCCGGCCCTGGCCGCCGCCGTACTGCTGCTCGTCCTCCACGACCCGTGGCTCGCCCGCGACTTCGGCTTCGTCCTCTCGGTCCTGGCCACCGGCTCGCTGCTCACCGTCGCACCCCGCTGGAGCGAGGCCCTGCGCCGCCGGCGAGTGCCGGGAAGGCTCGCCGAGGCGCTGGCGGCGGCCGCGGCGGCGCAGGCGGTGTGCGCGCCCGTGGTCGCGGTCCTCGCGGCCCACGTCAGCCTGGTGGCGATCCCGTGCAACCTGCTGGCCGAGTTCCTGGTCGCGCCCGCCACCGTGCTGGGCTTCGCCGCCCTGGTCACCGCACCCCTCGCGCCGCCGCTGGCCGAGGCGCTGGCCCGGCTGGCGGGCTGGCCCACCGGGGCCGTCGCCGCCATCGCCCGGGCGGGGGCCTCCCTGCCCGGCGCCGAGATCGACTGGCCCGGCAGCTGGGCCGGCGCACTGCTGCTGGCCGCTCTCATCGCCGCGGCGGTCCTGGCCGCCCGCCGACTGGTGCGGCACCGATGGCTCTGCGCGGCCTGCGCCGTGCTGCTGGCCCTGGCGGTCCTGCGCCCCGCCCCGCTGATCCGCCCGCTCACCGGCTGGCCGCCGCCGGGCTGGCGGCTGGCGGTCTGCGACGTGGGCCAGGGGGACGCCCTGGCGCTGGCGGCCGGGGAGGGCGCGGCCGTGGTCGTCGACGCCGGCCCCGATCCGGAGGCGGCGGACCGCTGTCTGCGAGCCCTCGGCATCACGGCCGTCCCCCTGCTGGTGCTCACCCACTTCCACGCCGACCACGTCGCCGGACTGTCCGGGGTGCTGAGGGGCCGCGCGGTCGGGGCGATCCAGACCACCGACCGGAGCGAACCGGCCGGGCAGGCGGCGGCGGTACGGCGCGAGGCCGCCCGTGCGGGGGTGCCGGTGATCGGGGCGGGGCCGGGGGAGCGGCGCCGGATCGGCGATCTGTCCTGGGAGGTGCTCTGGCCCCGCCGGCCGCCGCCTCCCGGACCGCCCTCCCCCTCGGGTGAGGAGGCCAACGACGCCAGCGTCACCCTCCTCGTCCGCGCGGCCGGCCTGACCGTCCTCCTCCCCGGCGACCTCGAACCCCCAGCACAGCGCGGCCTGCTGGAGGCGCACCCCGACCTGCCCGCGGTGGACGTCCTCAAGGTGGCCCACCACGGCTCGGCCCACCAGGACCCGGCCCTGCTGGAGCGGCTGAGCCCCCGCGTCGCCCTCGTCTCCTGCGGGGAGGACAATCCTTACGGCCACCCGTCCCCGAAGGTTCTCGCCGGGCTGCACGCCCTGGGCTCCGCCGTCCTGCGCACCGACACCCACGGCTCCCTGGCCGTCACCGGGGACGGCACGGTGACCGCGTCGGGCTGACGGGCCGCCGGAACGGGCATCGGCGCACCGGGAACCGTTTCCCGCCCCGCTTCCCTTGCCGAAGGGCCCTCGACGCGTGAGCCACCGCCCGTCGCGCATCAGCTCCCGGCCGGCCGGTTCGCTCTCTTCGCGCCAGGCCAGCAAGCTCTCCGGCCGCAGTCGGAGGTGGACCCATCCGGGCTTCTCGCGCGGGTCCCGGACCAGCTTCGTGGCGAACGCGTCCGCCTCCCGCCCGGGCAGTCCACCGGGGCCGAGGATCCCGGCGCGGGTGTCGATCAGGACCACGTCCCGCGTGTGCCCCAGCGCCACCCGTGCCCGCGCCTCCCGGCCCGCCGCCCGCAGGTTGCGGACGGTGGGCCGGGAGGCGCGGGTGGAGATCGGCAACGAGCCCTCGGACCAGAGGAACGACAGCGGGCACGAGACAGGGGGTGGCGTCGGGGTTCACCGTGGACGCCCAGGCGTCCACGTCCTCCTCCAGCCGTTTCACGACATCGCCTCTGCGCTGCTCCGCCGTACGCGGAGCCGGGTGAGGGGCCGTCATACGCCGGACGCTGACCGGCGGCATGGCACGGCGCATCGGGCGGGCGCCCCGGGCCGCGCGCCCTACTCCCGCCCACCGCCGGACAAACCGTTTCCGTCCCGGGCCGTGGTGTGCCAGAGTCGGACGGTGGCCACATCCCGACGCGACCTGCTACGCCGGCAGTCCGACCTGACCTGGGCGCTGTTCGAGTACCACCTGGAACGTCTGGAGCCCGAGGACTTCCTCTGGGAGCCCGCTCCCCGGCACTGCTGGACGGTGCGCCCGGACGCGGAAGGGAAGTGGGTGCCGGACTGGGCGGACACCGAGCCCGATCCCGTCCCGGTCCCCACGATCGCCTGGTTGAGCTGGCACATCGGCTGGTGGTGGGGCACGGCGGCGGACCACGCGCGGGGCCGGACGCCGCGTGGGCGCGACGATGTCGTCTGGCCGGGCGAGGGAAGGGCCGCCGTCGAGTGGCTGCGCGGCCTGCGCACGGACTGGCTGGAGGTGCTGGACGGCCTCACCGAGACAGCTCTGGACGCCGCCGCCCCCTTCCCGTGGCCGGACGGGTCCGGGTACACGGTCGCCGACATGGCGGCCTGGGTGAACTCCGAGTTGATGAAGAACGCCGCCGAGATCGGCCAGCTTCGGATGCTGCGCGCCGCCTCCCGCGACTGAGGGCCGCCCGGCCCGCGCCCGCTCGCCGCCTCAGCCCCGCTCCAGCCAGCCGTCGTACTCGGTCGCCAGGGCTTCCAGTCCGGCCGGGTCGTACGCGCCGTCCGGGTCGTCGAGCACGACCAGCCACTGGGCGTCCTCCGCGTCGTCCTCACCCGCCAGCGCCTCGCGGACCGGCCGCGGCTCCTCCGCCAGGCCGAGCCGTTCGGCGACCTCCTCTGCCACCTCCTCCGCGGCGTCGCGGTCGGGGAGCACCAGGATGTGTCGTACGTCGTCCACCGCGTCATTGTGCGACAGCAGCCGGGGCGGCCCGCGCGCAGGCCCCGAGCGGCCCCCGGCCGCCGCCGGCCCCCGGACAGCCCCGGCCGCCGCCGGACTGTCCGCGGCTCGTGGGATGCTGGTGCGCGATGGCCGGTAAAACCAGGAAGTCCTCGACCGACGACCCCCTCGCCCCCGTCACGCTCGCGGTGGGCCAGGAGGATCTGCTGCTCGACCGCGCGGTGCGCCAGGTGATCGACGCGGCCAGGGCCGCCGACGCCGACACCGACGTGCGCGAACTCGCCCCCGCCGACCTGCGGCCCGGCACGCTGGCGGAGCTGACCAGTCCGTCCCTGTTCGCCGAGCGCAAGGTCGTGGTCGTCCGGGACGCGCAGGACCTCGCGGCGGACACCGTCAAGGACGTCAAGGCGTATCTGGGCTCCCCGGCCGAGGAGATCACCCTGATCCTGGTGCACGCGGGCGGCGCCAAGGGCAAGGGACTGCTGGACGCCGCGCGCAAGGCGGGCGCGCGCGAGGTCGCCTGCCCGAAGATGACCAAGCCCGCCGACCGGCAGGCGTTCGTGCGCGGCGAGTTCCGCGCCGCCGGACGGTCGGCCACCCCGGAGGCATGCCAGGCCCTGGTGGAGATCCTCGGCAGCGACCTGCGCGAACTGGCCAGCGCCTGCTCCCAGCTCACCGCCGACGTCGAGGGCACCATCGACGAGGCCGTCGTCGCCCGCTACTACAGCGGGCGCGCCGAGGCATCCAGCTTCACCATCGCCGACCGGGCCGTGGAGGGCAGGCTGCCCGAGGCGCTGGAGGCACTGCGCTGGTCACTGTCGACGGGCGTGGCCCCGGTGCTGGTCACCAGCGCCCTGGCCCAGGGGGTGCGGGGCATCGGCAGGCTGATGTCGGCCCCGCGCGGGATGCGTCCCGGCGACCTGGCACGTGAGCTGGGCATGCCGCCGTGGAAGATCGACCGGGTCCGCCAGCAGATGCGCGGCTGGTCGGCGGCCGGGGTGTCGGCGGCCCTGCGCGCGGTGGCCGAGGCCGACGCGGCGGTCAAGGGCGGCGGCGACGATCCGGAGTACGCCCTGGAGAGGGCCGTCATCACCGTCGCCCGCGCGGCCCGCTCCCGCTGAGCCCGGCGCCCGTCCTCACCACGGCGGCTTGACCGCGGCGTGTGCCGCCGGAATCCTCGTGGCCGGCCGATCGGGTCCGGACAGGGAACGGGTGGGGCGGATGAGAGCCAGACGGTGGGCGGTGTGCGTGGCGCTGGTGGCGATGTGCTTATCGGCCGGCTGCGGTTCGGGGGAGAGGGACGACGGCCCCCGGCCGCCGGCGGACTCCTCGTCCCGAGACGCCGCCTCGGCCGGGGAGTCCCCCGGGCAGGAGCCCGGTGAGGAGAAGCCCTCCGGGCCCGCGGTGACGGTCACCGACGACGAGGGGTACCGCTTCGAGGTCGTCGGGATGGGTGCGGGGACGGTTCCGGAGATCGGGGAGGAGACCGGCGGGGAGGCGGTGTCGGCGCGTCCCGGACACGTCTTCGTCCACGTGGACGTGGCGGTGAGGAACCTCCAGAAGGACCGGAGCGCGCCGCTGGGCGACATCCTGACCCACTGGCGGATCGACGTGCCCAGGAGCGCGGCGCCGCAGGAGAACACCCTGCGGCAGTGCGACAGCCGCTCCGAGCACTGCGCCGACAAGGTCTCGTGCCTGCGGACGGACGCGCCGCCCGGCGAGGACGGTGACATGGGCGGTCTGGGCGAGAAGGACCGGACGATACCGGCGGGCGCCACCTGGAGGCTGCGGTGCTTCCTGGGGCAGAGCACCTTCGCGAGCGTCTCCGGCGCGAAGGAGGTCAGGGACTCGGTGGACCCCGGCCGGGTCCGGCTGCTGCGGGTCGAGGACGCCGGCGGGTTCACCGTGGAGGAGAGCGGCGTCGACCTGGAGATCCCCCTGGGCTGAGCACCGAACGTGGGCTGGGAACCGAACGCGCGCTGCCCGCCGTGGGGGATCACGGCGGGCAGTCGCTTCAGGCTCTCGGCCCGGGACTTCTCGGTGCGCCGCACCCGCGTGGCGAACGCAGGCCGCGTGCGGCGCGGTGGGCCGGTACGGAGCGGTGAGAGGGTCCGCTGGAGTCCGCTTCGGCACCGGGGCGGACCGTCGGCCGACGGTCCGGGGGATTCAGCCCTTGAGAGCGGAGACCTTCTGGGCCAGCGCCGACTTCTTGTTGGCGGCCTGGTTCTTGTGGATCACGCCCTTGCTGGCGGCCTTGTCCAGCTTCTTGCCGGCCAGGCGCGCGGCCTCGGCGGCCTTCTCGGCGTCACCGGCGGCGATCGCCTCGCGGGTGCGGCGGATCGCGGTCTTCAGCTCGGACTTGACCGCCTTGTTGCGCTGGCGGGCCTTCTCGTTGGTCTTGATCCGCTTGATCTGGGACTTGATGTTCGCCACGAAAGAGCCTTCTCGGGTGTGATGAGGTGTGATTCCGTGCCCCTGTCTCCCCGTGCGGTCCCGTCGCATCCGTCCGCGCGCCGGGCCCCGCGCGAGGGCAATGAGACACAGTCGGTCAGGTTACCAGCAGGCCTGATCGGCTCCCAAACCGGACCGTAAGCGCCACTCGTGGGACGATGGGGGAGACGTACCGACCCGAGCCATGACCCGACAGGACCCTGCGTGCCCGCGACCCCATCGAACGTGCCGGAGCCGAGCCGTACCGACCCGGCGCTGATCCGCAACTTCTGCATCATCGCGCACATCGACCACGGCAAGTCGACGCTCGCCGACCGGATGCTCCAGCTCACCGGTGTCGTCGAGCAGCGCCAGATGCGCGCCCAGTACCTCGACCGCATGGACATCGAGCGCGAGCGCGGCATCACGATCAAGTCCCAGGCGGTCCGCCTGCCGTGGGCCCCCACCGAGGGCGAGGACAAGGGGACGACCCACATCCTCAACATGATCGACACCCCCGGGCACGTCGACTTCACCTACGAGGTGTCCCGCTCGCTGGCCGCGTGCGAGGGGTGCATCCTCCTGGTCGACGCCGCCCAGGGCATCGAGGCCCAGACTCTCGCCAACCTCTACCTGGCGATGGAGAACGACCTCACGATCATCCCCGTCCTCAACAAGATCGACCTCCCGGCCGCCCAGCCGGAGAAGTTCGCCGCCGAGCTGGCGCACCTCATCGGCTGCGACCCGTCGGAGGTGCTGAAGGTCTCCGCCAAGACCGGCGAGGGCGTCGAGGCGCTGCTGGACGAGGTCGTGCGGCAGGTCCCGGCCCCGGTCGGCGTCGCGGACGCCCCCGCCCGCGCCATGATCTTCGACTCGGTCTACGACGCCTACCGCGGCGTCGTGACGTACGTGAAGGTCGTCGACGGCAAGCTCTCCAAGCGCGAGCGCATCCAGATGATGTCCACCGGCGCCGCCCACGAACTGCTGGAGATCGGCACCAACAGCCCGGAGATGCTGCCCGCCGACGGTCTGTCCGTCGGTGAGGTGGGGTATCTGATCACCGGTGTGAAGGACGTGCGCCAGTCCAAGGTCGGCGACACCATCACCCAGTTCTCCAAGGGGGCCACCGAGCCGCTGGGCGGCTACAAGGACCCCAAGCCGATGGTGTTCTCCGGCCTGTACCCGCTGGACGGCTCGGACTACCCCGAGCTGCGCGACGCCCTGGACAAGCTCCAGCTCAACGACGCCGCGCTGGTCTACGAGCCGGAGACGTCCGCCGCCCTCGGCTTCGGCTTCCGCGTGGGCTTCCTCGGCCTGCTGCACCTGGAGGTCATCCGCGAGCGCCTGGAGCGCGAGTTCGGGCTCGACCTGATCGCCACCGCGCCCAACGTGGTCTACCGCGTGGACATGGAGGACGGCACCGAGCACGTCGTCACCAACCCCAGCGAGTACCCGACGGGCAAGGTCGCCCAGGTGCACGAGCCGGTCGTCCGCGCGACGGTGCTGACCCCCAACGACTTCGTCGGCGCCGTGATGGAGCTGTGCCAGTCGCGGCGCGGCAACCTGCTGGGCATGGACTACCTGTCCGAGGACCGCGTCGAACTGCGCTACACCCTTCCGCTGGCGGAGATCGTCTTCGACTTCTTCGACGCCCTCAAGTCCAAGACCCGCGGCTACGCCTCGCTCGACTACGAGCCGACCGGCGAGCAGACCGCCGACCTGGTCAAGGTCGACATCCTGCTGCACGGCGACAAGGTGGACGCCTTCTCCGCGATCGTCCACAAGGACAAGGCGTACAGCTACGGCGTCAGGATGGCCTCCAAGCTGCGCGAGCTCATCCCGCGGCAGCAGTTCGAGGTGCCCATCCAGGCTGCCATCGGCTCGCGCGTCATCGCCCGCGAGACCGTCCGCGCCATCCGCAAGGACGTGCTCGCCAAGTGCTACGGCGGTGACATCTCCCGCAAGCGGAAGCTGCTGGAGAAGCAGAAGGAGGGCAAGAAGCGCATGAAGGTGGTGGGCCGGGTGGAGGTCCCGCAGGAGGCCTTCATCGCCGCGCTCTCCTCGGACTCCGACGGCGGCGGCGAAGCCAAGGGCAAGAAGTAGGGGTCCGCCCGGGTCCTGCCGGGGCCGGCCGTACGGGCCGGTGTACGGCCGGAGCCGCAGGACGGAGCGTCTGTGAGGGTGCCCGCCGGCCCGTACGGGCCGGCGGGCACCCTCACACGTGCGGGGCCCATCCGCGGGCGCACGGGCGGACAGCGGGGTATGTGGTGTATGTATCGCACAGGTCACGGCTTCACGTAGGCGATGTGCAAGCCCTTTCAAGGCGGGGCCTTCCGCCTTAGGCTGATCGCCCGCTCGGTTGTTACCCGCGAGTCACTCAATACGCACATACCAGTACGCACAGCACGGAACCGTTCCACCCCTTCCCCACCCCAGCACTCGCGGTGGGCCGAGCCTTGAGCCACCCCCCCTGCACCGTCGCGGGCCCCGGAGGATGTTGTGAGCGACCACCAGTCCCTGATCGAGAACCGTCCGCCCTCGGTGGCGAACCTCTTCCTGGAGCGCATCGAGGCGACCCCGGAAGGCGAGGCGTACCGCTACCCCGTGCCCCCCGCCTCCGGTGAGGGACCGGACGAGTGGCGCTCCTACACCTGGGGCGAGGCCGCGCGGCGCGTCTTCTCGATCGCCGCGGGCCTGATGGACCTGGGCGTGAGGCCCGAGGAACGGGTCGCCATCGCCTCCAACACCCGGGTCGACTGGATCCTGTGCGACCTGGGCGTGCTGTGCGCGGGGGCGGCCACCACGACCGTCTACCCCAGCACCAACGCCGAGGAGACCGCCTACATCCTCGCCGACTCCGAGAGCCGGGTGCTGATCGCCGAGGACGCCGGGCAGCTCGCCAAGGCCCGCGAGCGCCGGGCGGAGCTGCCGAACCTCGCCCATGTCGTCGTCATCGAGGCGGAGGGCGCCGTGGCCGCCGAGGGCGACCCGGAGGGCTGGGTGCTGTCGCTGGACGAGCTGCGCAAGCGCGGCGAGGCGTATCTGGAGGAGCATCCCGAGGCGGTCAAGGAGACCGTCGGCGCCCTGCGCTCCGACCAGCTCGCCACCCTGATCTACACCTCCGGCACCACCGGCCGGCCCAAGGGCGTACGGCTGCCGCACGACGCCTGGTCCTACATGGCCAAGGCCATCACCGCGACGGATCTGGTCCGCGCCGACGACGTGCAGTACCTGTGGCTGCCGCTGGCGCACGTGTTCGGCAAGGTGCTCACCGCGGCCCAGATCGAGGCCGGCCACGTCACCGCCGTGGACGGCCGGGTCGACAAGATCATCGAGAACCTCCCGGTCGTGCAGCCCACCTACATGGCCGCCGTACCCCGGATCTTCGAGAAGGTCTACAACGGGGTCGCCGCCAAGGCGCGGGCGGGAGGCGGCGCCAAGTACAAGATCTTCAAGTGGGCCTCCGGGGTCGCGCGCGAGTACGCCAAGGTCACCCAGGACAACTTCCGCCGCACCGGCACGGCCTCCGCGCCCGCCGGCCTGAGGGCGAAGCACGCGATCGCCGACAAGCTCGTCTACGCCAAGCTCCGTGAGGCCTTCGGCGGCAGACTGCGCGCCTGCGTCTCCGGATCCGCCGCCCTGGCCCCGGAGATCGGCTACTTCTTCTCCGGCGCCGGCGTCCACATCCTGGAGGGCTACGGACTCACCGAGTCCAGCGCCGCCAGCTTCGTCAACCCCGGCGAGGCGTACCGCACCGGCACGGTCGGCAAGCCGCTGCCCGGCACCGAGGTGCGCATCGCCGAGGACGGCGAGATCCTGCTGCGCGGCCCCGGCATCATGCAGGGCTACCACAAGCTGCCGGAGAAGACCGCCGAGGTCCTGGAGGAGGACGGCTGGTTCCACACCGGCGACATCGGCGAGCTGTCGGAGGACGGCTACCTGCGGATCACCGACCGCAAGAAGGACCTGATCAAGACCTCGGGCGGCAAGTACATCGCCCCGGCCGAGGTCGAGGGGCAGTTCAAGGCGGTCTGCCCATACGTCTCCAACATCCTGGTGCACGGCGCCGACCGCAACTACTGCACCGCGCTCATCGCGCTCGACGAGCCCACCATCATGGGCTGGGCCGAGGAGCACGGGCTCGGTGGGAAGAGCTACGCGGAGGTCGTCGGCTCCGAGGAGGTCCACAAGCTCGTCGACGGCTACGTCCAGCGCCTCAACGAAGGCCTCCAGCGCTGGCAGACGATCAAGAAGTTCCGGATCCTGCCGCGCGACCTGGACATCGAGCACGGCGAGCTCACCCCGAGCCTGAAGCTGAAGCGGCCCGCGGTGGAGAAGGAGTTCGGCCACCTGATCGAGGAGATGTACGAGGGCGCCCGCGAGGCGTGAGGCCGGGGGCGCCGCCCCCGGACTGCTCCCGGACCGCTTTCCCGGACCGCCCCCGCCGGGCCCTGGCGCCCGGCGGGGGCGGCCGTACGGGAGACGCGGGGCGGGGAGCGGGGGACGGAACGAGGCGGGCGGGGACGGTCCGGTCCGCTCAGTCCACCAGGTCGCGGACCACCGCGTCGGCCAGCAGCCGGCCGCGCAGGGTCAGCGCCGCGCGCCCGCGCTCGTACGCCTCCGGGCGCAGCAGCCCGTCCGCCAGCGCCCGCTCGGCGGCGCGCGCCCCGGCCGGGGCCAGGACGTCCAGCGGTACGCCGTCCACCAGCCGCAGCTCCAGCAGGATCCGCTCCACGCGCCGGTCCCCGGCGTCCAGCACCTCGCGGCCCACGCCCGGTGAGCGGCCCTCGGCGAGCGCCTGGGCGTACGCGCCCGGATGCTTGGCGTTCCACCAGCGCACCCCGCCGACGTGGCTGTGCGCCCCCGGACCGGCGCCCCACCAGTCGGCGCCCGTCCAGTACAGCTCGTTGTGGCGGCAGCGAGCGGCCTCCGTCACCGCCCAGTTCGACACCTCGTACCAGTCGAGGCCGGCCGCCGACAGCATCTCCTCGGCGATCAGGTACCGGTCGGCGTGCACGTCGTCGTCCGTCATCGACACCTCGCCGCGCCGGATGCGGGCGGCCAGCCGCGTGCCGTCCTCCACGATCAGCGCGTACGCCGAGACGTGGTCGGGCCCGGCGCCGAGGGCGGCCTCCAGCGAGGCCCGCCAGTCGTCGTCGCTCTCGCCGGGGGTGCCGTAGATCAGGTCCAGGTTGACGTGCTCGAAGCCCGCCGCGCGGGCCTCGGCCACGCACGCCTCGGGGCGGCCCGGGGTGTGGGTGCGGTCCAGCACGGCCAGCACGTGCCGCCGGGCGCTCTGCATGCCGAAGGAGATCCGGTTGAAGCCCGCCTCGCGCAGTTCGGCCAGGTAGGCCGGATCGACGGACTCCGGGTTGGCCTCCGTGGTGACCTCCGCGTCCTGCGCCAGCCCGAACTCCTCGCGGATCACGGCCAGCATCCGCCCCAGGTCGGCGGCGGGCAGCAGGGTGGGGGTGCCGCCGCCGACGAAGACCGTCTCCACCGGCCGGGGGTCGTCGCCGAGCACCTTGCGGGCCAGCCGCACCTCCTCGGCCAGCGTCCGCGCGTAGTCGTCCCGCGAGGCGAGGGCGCCCCCGGAGCCGCGCAGCTCGCTCGCGGTGTAGGTGTTGAAGTCGCAGTAGCCGCAGCGCGTCGCGCAGTACGGCACGTGCAGGTAGAAGCCGAGGGGGCGCCGCGCCGCGCCCGCCAGGGCGTGCGCGGGCAGGGAACCGTCGGCGGGGACGGGCTCGCCGTCGGGGAGTGCGGAAGGCATGGGGTCCATTGTCCCGCACCCCTTCCAGGACCGGGCCCCGTGCGGCCGCCCGTGCGGCCGGGTTCACGGACCGGCGGGGCCGCCCGTCGGTCCGCCCACCGTGACGTGGTCGATCAGCCGCTCGACCGGGCCGAGCAGCCCCGGCTCCAGATCCGTGTAGTCGCGCACGCTCCCCAGGATCCGCTTCCACGCCGCGCCGGTGTTCTCCGGCCAGCCCAGCGCCCGGCACACCCCCCTCTTCCAGTCCTGGCCGCGCGGCACCTCGGGCCAGGCGTCGATGCCCAGCGCGGACGGCTTCACCGCCTCCCAGACGTCGATGTACGGGTGGCCGACGACCAGCACGTTCTCGCCGGTGACCCGGGCGGCGATCCGGGACTCCTTGGAACCGGGCACCAGATGGTCCACCAGCACTCCCAGCCGGGCCCCGGGGGTGGGACCGAACGCCTCCACGACGGCCGGGAGGTCGTCCACGCCCTCCAGGTACTCCACGACCACGCCCTCGATCCGCAGGTCGTCGCCCCAGACCTTCTCCACCAGCTCCGCGTCGTGGCGCCCCTCGACGTAGATGCGCCCCGCCCGCGCCACCCGGGCGCGGGCGCCCGGCACCGCCACCGACCCCGAGGCGGTGCGCCGGGGCGCCTGCGGAGCGGGCGGGGCCACCGCCCGCGGCCGGACCAGGGTGACGGCCTTCCCCTCCAGCAGGAAGCCGCGCGGCTCCATCGGGAAGACCCGGTGCCTGCCGAAGCGGTCCTCCAGCGTGACGGTGAACCCCTGCGCCGTCTTCTCGCAGCGCACCACGGCCCCGCAGAAGCCGGTCGTGACCTCCTCCACCACCAGGTCCGGCTCGGCGGGCACCTCGGGCGCGGGTCTGCGGTTCCCCGGGGTCCGCTTCCACGGAGGGGTCAGGTCGGGGCCGTACTGTCTGCTGCGCATGCGGTCATTGTGTTACGCGATCCCCACCGCGAAACCCGGGGCGGAAAGCGGAACCCGCCGTGAAACCTGCCGCGTCACCCGTCACCCGTCACCCGACGCCGAAGCGCTCCGCCAGCGCGTCGCGCTGGGCGCGGACGAAGGCGGCGTCCACCACCGCCCCGTGGCCCGGCACGTACAGCGCGTCCTCGCCGCCCAGGGCGAGCAGCCGGTCCAGCGCGGCCGGCCAGTGGACGGGGTGGGAGTCCGGGCCCGCCTGCGGCTCGCCGGACTCCTCCACCAGGTCGCCGCAGAAGACTACGTCCGGCCCGCCGAGGGCGCCGGGGACCACGACGGCCAGGTCGTGGGCGGTGTGCGCCGGGCCGACGTTGGCCAGGAGCACCTCCCGGCCGCCCAGCCGGACGGTCAGCTCGCCGACCACCCGGTGGTGCGGGTGGACGAGCACGTCGACCGCCTCGGCCGCCTCCCGCGGGTCCACACCGTGCCGTACGGCGTCCTCGCGCAGCCCGTCCTTGGAGTGGACCAGCAGGTCCTCGATCCCCACCGCCCCGTAGACCTCCACCCCGGCGAAGGCCGACGCGCCCAGGACGTGGTCGAAGTGCGGATGGGTCAGCGCCACATGGGTCACCGGCCGCCCGAAGCGCTCGTGCAGGTACCGCCGGAGGCGCGCGCCGTCACCCAGCGTCGCACCCGTGTCGACCACCAGCACTCCCGACTCGCCCGCGACGGCCCCGACGGTCTCGTCCCAGCCGGGCATGCGGCGGCGTACGACTCCAGGCGACAGCTCTTCCCAATCCGTCTCCATACCGCGACGCTAGCGCCATCACGCGGGCGGTGCCCGCCGGGGATGTGGTGCGGATCGCCCTCCCGGTCGGCGGCCGCCCTTGCCCTGGCCGTGGTCACCGGCCGTACACTGGCACAGGGTGACTGGCACTCACCGGCTGAGAGTGCCAGGGAAGAGGACCGGAAGAGACGGCCGGACGGGAGGTGCGCCCAGATGCTCAGCGAACGCAGACTCGAAGTCCTGCGCGCCATCGTCCAGGACTACGTGGGCACCCAGGAGCCGGTGGGGTCCAAGGCCCTCACCGAGCGGCACAACCTCCAGGTCTCCCCGGCCACCGTGCGCAACGACATGGCGGCCCTGGAGGACGAGGGGTACATCGCCCAGCCGCACACCAGCGCGGGCCGCATCCCCACCGACAAGGGGTACCGCCTGTTCGTCGACAGGCTGGCGGGCGTCAAGCCGCTGTCCAAGCCGGAGCGCCGGGCGATCCAGAACTTCCTGGAGGACGCCGTCGACCTCGACGACGTCGTCAGCCGCACCGTGCGGCTGCTGGCCCAGCTCACCCGCCAGGTCGCCGTCGTCCAGTACCCCTCGCTGACCCGTTCGACCGTCCGCCACGTCGAGTTGCTGCTCCTGGCCCCCGCGCGTCTGATGCTCGTGCTGATCACGGACACCGGGCGGGTCGAGCAGCGCATGGTGGACTGCCCGGCCCCCATCTCGGAGTCGTCCCTGGCCGATCTGCGCGCCCGGCTCAACAGCCGGGTGGTCGGCGAGCGCTTCTCGGAGGTGCCCAGGCTGGTGCAGGACCTGCCGGAGTCCTTCGACCAGGAGGACCGCGGCACGGTCTCGGCGGTGCTCGCCACGCTCCTTGAGACACTGGTGGAGGAGACCGAGGAGCGGCTGATGATCGGCGGCACCGCCAATCTCACCCGCTTCGTGCACGACTTCCCGCTGACCATCCGGCCGGTGCTGGAAGCTCTGGAGGAGCAGGTCGTCCTGCTCAAGCTGCTGGGGGAGGCGAAGGATCCGGGCATGACGGTGCGAATCGGTCATGAGAATGCTCACGAGGGACTGACGTCAACGTCGGTCGTCTCGGTCGGTTACGGTTCGGGAGACGAGGCGGTCGCCAAGCTCGGTGTGGTCGGACCGACCCGGATGGACTACCCCGGAACGATGGGAGCGGTACGCGCAGTGGCACGTTACGTCGGACAGATCCTCGCGGAGTCGTAAGTGGCAACCGACTACTACGCGGTCCTGGGCGTGCAGCGCGATGCCTCGCAGGACGAGATCAAGAAGGCCTTCCGCCGGCTCGCGCGCGAACTGCATCCCGACGTCAACCCGGACCCGAAGACGCAGGAGCGGTTCAAGGAGATCAACACCGCCTACGAGGTGCTCTCCGACCCGCAGAAGAAGCAGATGTACGACCTCGGCGGCGACCCGATGGGCGGCGCGGGCCGGGGCGGCGGCTTCGGCGGGGGCTTCGGCAACTTCTCCGACATCATGGACGCCTTCTTCGGCGCCGCCTCCCAGCGCGGGCCGAGGTCCCGCACCCGGCGCGGCCAGGACGCCATGATCCGGCTCGACATCGAGCTGGACGAGGCGGCCTTCGGCACCACCAAGGACATCCAGGTGGACACGGCGGTCGTCTGCACCACGTGCAGCGGCGAGGGCGCGGCCCCGGGCACGTCCGCGCAGACGTGCGACATGTGCCGCGGCCGCGGAGAGGTCTCGCAGGTCACCCGGTCCTTCCTGGGGCAGGTCATGACCTCGCGCCCCTGCCCGCAGTGCCAGGGCTTCGGCACGGTCGTGCCCACCCCCTGCCCGGAGTGCGCCGGCGACGGCCGGGTGCGCTCGCGGCGCAACCTGACGGTGAAGATCCCGGCCGGTGTCGACAACGGCACCCGCATCCAGCTCGCCGGCGAGGGCGAGGTCGGCCCGGGCGGCGGCCCGGCGGGCGATCTGTACGTCGAGATCCACGAGGTGCCGCACCCGGTCTTCCAGCGGCGCGGCGACGACCTGCACTGCACGGTCACCATCCCCATGACGGCCGCGGCGCTGGGCACCAAGGTCCCGCTGGAGACGCTGGACGGCATGGAGGAGGTCGACATCCGGCCCGGCACCCAGTCCGGCCAGTCGATCCCGCTCCACCAGCGCGGCGTGACGCACCTGCGCGGCGGCGGCCGCGGCGACCTGATCGTCCACGTGGAGGTCCAGACGCCGAACAAGCTGGACCCGGAGCAGGAGGAGCTGCTGCGCCGTCTGGCCAAGCTGCGGGGCGAGGAACGGCCGACAGGCCAGTTCCAGCCGGGGCAGCAGGGGCTGTTCTCGCGGCTGAAGGACGCTTTCAACGGGCGCTGAGGCGGCACTGAGACGGCACTGGGACGGCGCTGGGGCAAGGCGGCCGGTTTCCGGTGGGCATGGCAGGATGCCGCCATGCCCACCGAGCTGATCACCCCGGCCGCCCGGCCGGGGCACCCCGCCGGGCGGCCCTCGTGACCGCCCCCGTCTTCCTGGCCGAGACCGCCGCCCTGGCCGGCGCCGCTCCCGGCGCCGTACTGGCGCTGGAGGGGCCCGAGGGCCGGCACGCCGTCGCGGTACGGCGGCTGCGCGCGGGCGAGGAGATCGTCCTCACCGACGGCGCGGGCACCGGGGCCTTCGGCACCGTCGCGGCCGTCGAGGGGAAGGACCGGCTGGAGGTCGCCGTCGCCGAGGTGCGCACCGAGCCGGAGCCGCGCCCGCGGATCACCGTCGTCCAGGCCCTGCCCAAGGGCGACCGGGGCGAGCTGGCCGTGGAGACGATGACGGAGACGGGCGTGGACGCGATCGTGCCGTGGTCCGCGTCGCGCTGCGTCACGCAGTGGCGGGGCGAGCGAGGGCAGAAGGCGCTGCGCAAGTGGCGCTCCACCGCGCGCGAGGCCGGCAAGCAGTCGCGCAGGCTTCGCTTCCCGGAGGTCGCCGAGCCGGCCACCACCCGGCAGCTGCTCCCGCTGCTGTCGTCCGCCGCCTTCGCCGCGGTCCTCCACGAGGAGGGCTCGGAGCCGCTGGCCGCCGCCGAACTGCCCGCCGAGGGCGAGCTGGTGCTCGTCGTCGGTCCGGAGGGCGGGGTCGCGCCGGAGGAGCTGGAGGTGTTCGCGCGGGCGGGCGCGCACCCGTACCGGCTGGGCCCGAGTGTGCTGCGCACCTCCACGGCGGGTACGGCGGCGGCGGCGCTGCTGCTGGGACGCACCGGCCGCTGGTCCTGATCACCGGCGCCCGGGCCGGGGTACGATCTGCGTCGCGTACCGACCGATCGAATCCATCCACAGCGGGAGGCGCCACCGTGGCGGAAGAACCGCAGGCGGACTGCCTGTTCTGCAAGATCGTCGCGGGGGACGTCCCGGCGACGGTCGTCCACGAGACCGACACCACGCTCGCCTTCCGGGACATCAACCCGCAGGCGCCCACCCATGTGCTGGTGATCCCCAAGGAGCACCACCCCGACGCCGCCGCGCTGGCCGCCGCCGCCCCCGGGCTGGCCGCCGACGTGCTGCGCGCGGCGGGCGAGGTCGCGGCACAGGAGAACATCGCCCCGCCCGGGGGCGCCACCGTCGGCTACCGGATCGTGTTCAACACCGGCGCGGGCGCCGGGCAGACCGTCTGGCACGCGCACGCCCACGTCCTCGGCGGGCGCGGCCTGAACTGGCCTCCCGGATAAATCCGTTGTCCGTACGCGAACTGGTCGTGCTGGGCACCGCCAGCCAGGTGCCCACCCGCCGGCGAAACCACAACGGCTATGTGCTGCGCTGGGACGGCGAGGCGCTGCTGTTCGACCCCGGTGAGGGCACCCAGCGCCAGATGCTCCGCGCGGGCGTGGCGGCCCACGACCTCACCCGGCTGTGCGTCACCCACTTCCACGGCGACCACAGCCTGGGGCTGGCCGGGGTCATCCAGCGCATCAACCTCGACCGGGTGCCGCACCCGGTCACGGCGCACTACCCGGCCAGCGGGCAGCGCTTCTTCGACCGCCTGCGGTACGCCACCGCCTACCGGGAGACGGTCGAGCTGCGCGAGGAGCCGGTCGTCGCCGACGGCACGCTGGCCGTCACCGGCGCGTACACCCTCCAGGCACGGCGCCTGTCCCATCCGGTGGAGTCCTACGGCTACCGCCTGGTCGAACCCGACGGGCGCCGGATGCTGCCCGAGCGGCTCGCCGCCCACGGCATCTCGGGTCCCGACGTCGGCCGCATCCAGCGCGAGGGCGAGCTGCGCGGGGTGACCCTCGACGAGGTGAGCGAGACCCGCCCCGGGCAGCGCTTCGCCTTCGTGATGGACACCCGGCTGTGCGACGGCGTGCACGCGCTCGCCGAGGGCTGCGACATGCTGGTCATCGAGGCCACCTTCCTCGACGAGGAGGAGGCCCTGGCACAGGAGTACGGTCATCTCACCGCGGGCCAGGCGGCCTCCGCCGCGGTTCGGGCGGGGGTGCGGCACCTGGTGCTCACGCACTTCTCGCAGCGCTACGACGATCCGGCCCGGTTCGCCGCCCAGGCCCGGGCGGCGGGGTTCGCCGGGGAGCTGACCGTGGCCGAGGACCTGATGCGGGTGCCGCTGCCCCGGCGGCGCTGACGGCCCGCGCCCCGGTCGCCCGCCCTTCTCCGCGCGCTGCCCCTCCGCGCCCGCGCCCGTACCGGCCTGCTCCGGCCCGCGCCGCCGCGCGCCCTTTTCCGGAAACGTACGGGCACCCTTGACGCCTTCCTGCGCCGTACCTAGTCTCCGTTTCCGCACGTAGACAAGGTTCACATAGGAGAACGGACCGACGGCGGGAAGGCCCCGGCGCCCGCCGCCGTCGGCCCCGGCCCGACAGGAGTCGCCGATGAAGGACCTGACCGTCGCCGAGGTGCGCCTCACCCCGATCCTCGTCGCCGACCCGCCCCTGCTCAACACGCAGGGCGTCCACCAGCCGTACACCCCGCGCCTGATCGTCGAGGTGGTCACGGCGGGCGGTGTCACCGGGGTCGGGGAGACCTACGGCGACACCGAGTACCTGGAACTGGCACGCTCCTTCGCCCGGCGGCTGCCCGGGCACCCGGTCAGCGACCTGAACGGACTGCTCGCCCTCGCCGGAGCCCTCCCCCTGGACGGCCACCGGACCGACGGCTCGGTGGACGTGGGCGGGCTGCGCGGCGTCCGGACAGCCGACAAGCTGCGGCTGTCCGTCGTCTCCGGCTTCGAGGTGGCCTGTCTGGACGCCCTGGGCAGGACGCTGGGGATGCCCGTGCACGCCCTGCTCGGCGGGAAGGTGCGCGACCGGGTCGAGTACAGCGCCTACCTGTTCTACCGCTGGGCCGCACACCCCGGCGGCGAGGCGGCCGCAGGCGACGACTGGGGCGCCGCCCTCGACCCGGACGGGATCGTCGACCAGGCCCGCCGCTTCGCGGCCGACCACGGCTTCGGCTCCTTCAAGCTCAAGGGCGGGGTCTTCCCGCCCGAGGAGGAGGTCGCCGCCGTCCGGGCGCTCGCCGAGGCCTTCCCCGGCAGGCCCCTGCGGCTGGACCCCAACGGCGCCTGGTCGGTGGAGACCTCGCTGAAGGTCGCGGACGAACTGCGCGACGTGCTGGAGTACCTGGAGGACCCGACCACCGGCACGCCCGCGATGGCCGAGGTCGCCGCGCGGGCCGGAGGGCTGCCGCTGGCCACCAACATGTGCGTGACCACCTTCCCCGAGATCGCCGAGGCGTTCACCGCCGGCGCGGTCCAGGTCCTGCTCAGCGACCACCACTACTGGGGAGGGCTGCGCAACACCCAGCAACTGGCCGCGGTCTGCCGCGCCTTCGGAGTCGGGGTCTCCATGCACTCCAACACCCACCTGGGCGTCAGCCTCGCCGCCATGACCCATGTCGCCGCCACCGTCCCCGGCCTGGAGCACGCCTGCGACACCCACTACCCCTGGCAGGCCGAGGACGTGCTCACCGAGCGCATCGCCTTCCTCGACGGCGCCGTCACCGTCCCCGACGCCCCCGGACTGGGCGTCACCCTCGACCGCGACCGCCTCGACGCCCTCCACCGCCGCTGGCTGGCCGACGACGGCTCGATGCGCGACCGGGACGACGCCGCCGCCATGCGCCGGGCCGATCCGCGGTGGAAAACCCCCTCCGTACCGCGCTGGTGACGCCGTCCGCAACCCGCCGACGGCCCACCGCGCCGATCGTGCACACTGGCCGCATGCTCGACCCGCTCGCCGCGCTCCGCACCCCCGACGACCCGCCCTGCGACGTCTACCTGACCGGGACGGTCTTCCTGGACATCATCTTCACGGGCCTGGACTCGGCGCCGGTGCGCGGCACCGAGTCCTGGGCGCGGGGCATGGGATCGAGCCCCGGCGGCGTCGCCAACATGGCCACCGCCCTGGCCCGGCTCGGCCTGCGCACATCGCTCGCCGCCGCCTTCGGCGACGACATGTACGGCGAGTACTGCTGGGAGGCGCTGGAGCGCGGCGAGGGCATAGACCTGAAGCTGTCGCGCACCGTGCCCGGCTGGCACTCGCCGGTCACCGTCTCGATGGCCTACGAGGGCGAGCGGACGATGGTCTCCCACGGGCACGAGGCCCCCCGGCCCGAGGAGCCCGCCCCCGACGACCCGCCCGCCGCCCGCGCCTGCGTCGCCTCCCTCCAGCCCGGCGGACGCCAGGAGTGGATCGCACGGGCGGCCCGGGCCGGCAGCCGGGTCTTCGCCGACGTCGGCTGGGACGAGACCGGCCGCTGGGACCCGGACGACCTCGCCGACCTGGAGCACTGCGAGGCGTTCCTGCCCAACGCCGGGGAGGCGATGCGCTACACCCGCACCGACTGCCCCCGCACCGCGGCCCGCCGCCTCGCCGACCGGGTGCCGCTGGCCGTGGTGACCATGGGGTCCGAGGGTGCCGTCGCGGTGGACGGCGCCACGGGCGAGACCGCCGAGGTGCCCGCCATCTCGGTGGAGGCGCTGGACCCCACCGGCGCCGGGGACGTGTTCGTGGCCGGCTTCGTCACCGGGACCCTGGCCGGCTGGCCGCTGGCCGACCGGCTGGCCTTCGCCGGGCTGACCGCCGCCCTGTCGGTGCAGGAGTTCGGCGGCTCGCTGTCCGCGCCGGGCTGGGTCGAGATCGCCGCCTGGTGGCAGCGCGTGCGCGACTTCGACGAGCAGGATCCGGCCGCCCTGAGCCGCTACGGCTTCCTGGACGCCCTGCTGCCCTGCCGCGCCCGGCCGTGGCCGCTGCGCCGTGCGGTGCCGACCCTCGGCTTCCGCCGTACGTGAGCGGTCCGCGGGGCGTCCGCGAGGCACCGGAGCCGGCCGCGGCCCTGTCGGCCGGCCGCGGGTCCCGTGCGCCGGCCGCGGGTCATCCGGGCACCCGGACGCGGGGCCGGGCGTACAAATGGCTACTGACCTGTCAGCGTCACGTCGTACCCTGGAAGTCCAGGCGCGCGGCGGTGACAGACCGGCGGCACAGCAGCGACAGAGAGGGACGCGCAGGCCACAGAGCCGGCCCATGACTCAGACACAGACGGACCAGGCACGGTCCACCTCAGCGAGTGCCCGTTTCACCGTTCCGGCCAAGCACCCGATGGTGACGGTGCTGGGTTCCGGCGACTCCCTCCTCCGTGTGATCGAGAAGGCCTTCCCGGCGACGGACATCCACGTCCGGGGGAACGAGATCACCGCGACCGGCGAGGCGGCGGAGGTCGAACTCGTCCAGCGGCTGTTCGACGAGATGATGCTGGTGCTGCGCACCGGCCAGCCGCTGACGGAGGACGCGGTGGAACGATCGATCGCCATGCTCCGCGACGCGGAGGGCGGCGCCGACGAGACACCGGCCGAGGTGCTCACGCAGAACATCCTGTCCAACCGCGGCCGCACGATCCGCCCCAAGACGCTCAACCAGAAGCGCTACGTGGACGCGATCGACAAGCACACGGTCGTCTTCGGCATCGGCCCGGCGGGCACCGGCAAGACCTACCTCGCCATGGCCAAGGCGGTGCAGGCCCTGCAGTCCAAGCAGGTCACCCGCATCATCCTGACCCGGCCCGCCGTCGAGGCGGGGGAGCGGCTGGGCTTCCTGCCCGGCACGCTCTACGAGAAGATTGACCCGTACCTGCGGCCGCTGTACGACGCGCTGCACGACATGCTCGACCCCGACTCGATCCCGCGCCTGATGGCCGCCGGGACGATCGAGGTCGCGCCGCTGGCGTACATGCGCGGCCGGACGCTCAACGACGCCTTCATCATTCTGGACGAGGCGCAGAACACCAACCCCGAGCAGATGAAGATGTTCCTCACCCGGCTCGGCTTCGACTCCAAGATCGTGATCACCGGCGACGTCACCCAGGTGGACCTGCCCGGCGGCACCAGAAGCGGCCTGCGCCAGGTGCAGGAGATCCTCGAGGGCGTGGAGGACGTCCACTTCTCGCGGCTCACCAGCACCGATGTCGTACGGCACAAGCTGGTCGGCCGTATCGTCGACGCCTACGAGCGCTACGACGACCGCCACGGCACCACCGACGGCAGTGAACGAAAGTAACGGAAAGCAACCACCACCCACATGTCGATCGACGTCAACAACGAGTCCGGCCGCGAGATCGACGAGCGGGCGATCCTCGACATCGCCCGTTACGCCCTCGCCCGGATGCGCATCCACCCGCTGTCGGAGCTGTCGGTGATCGCCGTCGACACCGAGGCCATGGAGCAGCTCCACAAGCAGTGGATGGACCTCCCCGGCCCGACCGACGTGATGTCCTTCCCCATGGACGAGCTGCGCCCGCCCTCCAAGGACGGCGACGAGCCCCCGCAGGGCCTCCTCGGCGACATCGTGCTCTGCCCCGACGTCGCCGAGAAGCAGGGCGCCGAAGCCCCGACGAAGCACTCCATGGACGAGGAGCTGCAGATGCTCACCGTCCACGGGGTGCTCCACCTGCTGGGCTACGACCACGAGACGCCCGGCGAGCGGACCGAGATGTTCGGCCTCCAGGCGGCGATCGTCGACGGCTGGCGCGCCGAGCGGGGCCTGGAGGGACCCTCCCCGGCCCCGACGACGACATGAGCGCCCCCCTGGTCGCCGCGGCGGTCCTGCTGGTCGGCCTCGCCTGGCTGGCCGCCTGCGCCGAGGCCGGCCTGGCCAGCACCACCAGCTACCGCGCCGAGGAGGCCATACGCTCAGGGCGGCGCGGCGGGGACAAGCTGGCCGCCGTCGCGGCCGACCCCACCCGCTACCTCAACCTCGCCCTGCTGCTGCGGGTGACCGCCGAGATGTCGGCCGGGGTCCTGGTCACCTACGGTTTCCTGCACACCTTCGACAGCACCTGGCAGGCGCTGTCGGCGGCCGGCGGCGTGATGGTGCTGGTCTCCTACGTCGCCGTCGGCGTCTCGCCGCGCACCATCGGCCGCCAGCACCCGCTGAACACCGCCACGGCCGCCGCATACGTGCTGCTGCCGCTCGCCCGCGTACTCGGCCCGCTGCCGCAGCTGCTGATCCTCCTGGGCAACGCGCTGACCCCGGGCAAGGGCTTCCGCAAGGGCCCGTTCGCCACCGAGGCCGAACTGCGGGCCATGGTGGACCTGGCCGGGCGGGAGGCGCTGATCGAGGACGAGGAGCGCCGCATGGTGCACTCGGTCTTCGAACTGGGCGACACCCTGGTGCGCGAGGTGATGGTGCCGCGCACCGAGCTGGTCTCCATCGAGCGATTCAAGACCATCCGCCAGGCGCTCACCCTGGCCCTGCGCTCGGGCTTCTCCCGCATCCCGGTGACCGGCGAGAACGAGGACGACGTCGTCGGCATCGTCTACCTCAAGGACCTCTCCCGGAAGGTCCACATCAACCGCGAGACCGAGAACGACCTGGTCTCCACGGCCATGCGGCCGGCCGTCTTCGTCCCCGACACCAAGAACGCCGGCGACCTGCTGCGCGAGATGCAGAAGGACCGCAACCACGTCGCCGTCGTGGTCGACGAGTACGGCGGCACCGCCGGGATCGTCACCATCGAGGACATCCTGGAGGAGATCGTCGGCGAGATCACCGACGAGTACGACCGGGAGCTGCCGCCCGTCGAGGACCTGGGCGAGGGCCGCCACCGGGTCACCGCCCGTCTGGACCTGGGCGACCTGGGCGAGCTGTACGGCCTGGACCTGGAGGACGAGGACGTGGAGACGGTCGGCGGGCTGCTGGCCAAGCTCCTGGGCCGCGTCCCCATCGCGGGCGCCGCGGTGACGGTGGAGCTGCCCGAGGGGCGCGGCGAACACCGCGGCGGCCACCACGCGGACAACCGGGGCGATCCGGCGCTGCTCGGCCTGCGGCTGACCGCCGAGTCCCCGGCGGGCCGCCGCAACCGCATCGTCACGGTCCTGGTCGAGCCCGTCCGCGCCCCCGCGCCGGAGCCGCAGGACGAGGCGGCGGCCGAGGCCGGCGGCTGACGTCCGGAGGGGCGGAGGGGGCGTGAGGACGGGGTGCGCCTGTTCCCGGTCCGGCCGCCCCGCCGGGCGGTGAGCACATATGCTCACCCGCATGAGCGAAGCCGCCGACCTGGATCCCGAAGACCGCAAGATCGTCACCCTCGCGCGCAGCGCGCGGGCCCGCAACGCCGTGCCCGAGGGCGCGGCCGTACGCGATGAGACCGGGCGCACGTACGTGGCCGGAACCGTTGCCCTGAAGTCGCTCCGGCTGAGCGCGCTGCAGACGGCCGTCGCGATGGCGGTGGCGTCCGGAGCCAAGTCCCTGGAGGCCGCGGCCGTGGTCTCCGAGGCGCCCGCCGTGCCCTCCGCCGACCTCGCGGCCGTCCACGAGCTGGGCGGCCCCGCCACCCCGGTACTGCTGGCCGGCCCCGACGGCGCGGTCCGCTCCACCGTCACCGCGGGCTGAAGCGCCGGGCGGGGGGCGGGGCGAGACGGCCGGTACGGGGACACCCCGCGAATCGGGGAGAATGGCCACCATGAGCGACCGTTCCCCCTCTTCCCGGCCCGAGCAGCAGGCGGAGTCCGCACCGCACCGCGCGGGCTTCGCCTGCTTCGTCGGCCGCCCCAACGCGGGCAAGTCGACCCTCACCAACGCCCTGGTGGGGACGAAGGTCGCGATCACCTCCAACCGCCCCCAGACCACCCGCCACACCGTGCGCGGCATCGTCCACCGCCCCGACGCCCAGCTCGTCCTGGTGGACACCCCCGGTCTGCACAAGCCGCGCACCCTGCTCGGCGAGCGCCTCAACGACGTGGTGCGCACCACCTGGGCCGAGGTCGACGTGATCGGCTTCTGCCTGCCGGCCGACCAGAAGATCGGTCCCGGCGACCGCTTCATCGCGGGGGAGCTGGCGGCCCTGAAGCGCACCCCGAAGGTCGCGGTGGTCACCAAGACCGACCTGGTGGACTCCAGGGCGCTGGCCGAGCAGCTCGTCTCCGTCGACCGGCTCGGCAAGGAGCTGGGCATCGAGTGGGCCGAGATCGTCCCCGTCTCCGCCACCGCGGGCGACCAGGTGGGTCTGCTGGCCGACCTGCTCGTCCCCCTCCTGCCCGAGGGCCCGCAGCTGTACCCGGACGGCGACCTCACCGACGAGCCCGAGCAGGTCATGGTCGCCGAGCTGATCCGGGAGGCGGCGCTGGAGGGGGTGCGCGACGAACTGCCGCACTCCATCGCCGTGGTGGTCGAGGAGATGACGCCGCGCGAGGGGCGTCCGGCGGACCGGCCGCTGCTGGACGTCCACGCCAACGTCTTCATCGAGCGCCCCAGCCAGAAGGGCATCGTCATCGGCCCCAAGGGCAGCCGGCTGAAGGAGGTCGGCACCAAGTCCCGCAAGCAGATCGAGGCGCTGCTGGGCACCCCCGTCTACCTCGACCTGCACGTCAAGGTCGCCAAGGACTGGCAGCGCGACCCCAAGCAGCTTCGCAGGCTCGGCTTCTAGGGTTCGGTTCCTCCCGGCTTCCGGGGCACCGCTTCCGCGCACCGGCCCCCGCGCTCCGCGCCGGCGGGACGCGGGGGCCGACTCCGTGCTCACCCATGTGAGTTCTCGCATACTGATACGCACCGCCGGGCACCGTCCGCCTCGGTTACGCTGACTCGCACCATGCGTTTTGGGCTGCTTCTCCTTAGCTGCCGCGGCGAGGGCCTGTAGTCATACGGCCGACCCCCTCCCCGCGGAGTTCGGTGATGCCGTCGTCGGCCCCTTCGGAAAGCGTTCGGAAAGCGCTTCGAAGCCCATCGCCCTCCACAGGAGCCCAGTCCACATGAGCAGTGATTCCTCCCGCGTAGGCCGCCCCACGCCCGTCACCGCCGCCACGGTGACCCAGAAGCCGTCGGGCATGCCGATCCACCGCTACCGCGGCTACGAGGCCGTCGAGCTGCCCGACCGCACCTGGCCCGACAAGCGGATCACCAAGGCCCCCCGCTGGCTGTCCACCGACCTGCGCGACGGCAACCAGGCGCTGATCGACCCGATGTCACCCGCCCGCAAGCGCGAGATGTTCGACCTGCTGGTCCGCATGGGCTACAAGGAGATCGAGGTCGGCTTCCCCTCCTCCGGCCAGACCGACTTCGACTTCGTGCGCTCCATCATCGAAGAGGACGCCATCCCCGAGGACGTGACGATCTCGGTGCTGACCCAGGCCCGCGAGGACCTGATCGAGCGCACCGTGCAGTCCCTGGCCGGCGCCCACCGGGCGACGGTCCACCTGTACAACGCCACCGCCCCGGTCTTCCGCCGCGTGGTCTTCCGCGGCTCGAAGGACGACATCCGGCAGATCGCCGTGGACGGCACCCGCCTGGTGGTCGAGTACGCGGAGAAGATCCTGGGCGACGAGACGGTCTTCGGCTACCAGTACAGCCCGGAGATCTTCACCGACACCGAGCTGGACTTCGCCCTGGAGGTCTGCGAGTCGGTCATGGACGTCTGGCAGCCCGAGGAGGGCCGCGAGATCATCCTGAACCTGCCCGCCACCGTCGAGCGCTCCACGCCCTCCACCCACGCCGACCGCTTCGAGTGGATGTCGCGGAACCTGTCGCGGCGCGAGTTCGTCTGCCTGTCCACCCACCCGCACAACGACCGCGGCACCGCGGTGGCCGCCGCCGAGCTGGCCGTGATGGCCGGCGCGGACCGGGTCGAGGGCTGCCTGTTCGGGCAGGGCGAGCGCACCGGCAACGTGGACCTGGTCACGCTGGGGATGAACCTGTTCAGCCAGGGCATCGACCCGCAGATCGACTTCAGCCGGATCGACGAGATCCGCCGCACCGCCGAGTACTGCAACCAGATGGAGGTCCACCCGCGCCACCCGTACGCGGGCGACCTGGTCTACACCGCCTTCTCCGGCTCCCACCAGGACGCCATCAAGAAGGGCTTCGAGGCCATGGAGGCCGACGCGGCCGCGGCCGGCAAGCCGGTGGAGGAGATCGAGTGGGCGGTGCCGTACCTGCCCATCGACCCCAAGGACGTCGGACGCTCCTACGAGGCGGTCATCCGCGTCAACTCCCAGTCCGGCAAGGGCGGCGTCTCCTACGTCCTGAAGAACGACCACAAGCTGGACCTGCCCCGCCGGATGCAGATCGAGTTCTCCAGGATCATCCAGGCCAGGACCGACGCCGAAGGCGGCGAGATCACCCCGGCGCAGATCTGGGAGGCCTTCCGCGACGAGTACCTGCCCAACCCCGACAACCCCTGGGGCCGCATCCAGGTCCGCAACGGCCAGACCACCACCGACACCGACGGCGTGGACACCCTCACCGTCGAGGCGGCCGTCGACGGCACCGACACCGTGCTGACCGGCAGCGGCAACGGCCCGATCTCCGCGTTCTTCGACGCGCTGGAGAGCATCGGCATCGACGCCAGGCTGCTGGACTACACCGAGCACACCATGAGCGAGGGAGCCTCCGCGCAGGCCGCCTCGTACATCGAGTGCGCCATCGACGGCAAGGTGCTGTGGGGCATCGGCATCGACCCCAACACCACGCGCGCCTCCCTGAAGGCGATCGTCTCCGCCGTCAACCGCGCCTTCCGCTGACGGCCCGGCGGCCCGGCGGTCCCGAGACCCGGCGGCCGCTCCCTGCCGCTGTGAACGCCGCCCGCCCCGCCGGACGCCCGTCCGGCGGGGCGGGCCGTCTTCACGGGGTCGCCGCGGGGAGGCCCCGCACACCCCGCCGGGCACCTGGGCGGTCCCGGTGGTGCCATGCTTTCGCAAAGGTTTCCGTCCGGCACACGGATGCCACAGAACCCCTCCCGACCTGCGTGTACATCCCCCGGCCCGGTCCGCAAGGGCCGCAAGGGGAAGGGATGTGTGCCCTCCGGGGTACTGACGGCACCTCATGGATGTGGTTAACATCACGCCACGCGGCAATGGCGCTGAAGCGTGACGGAGGTACGGCAGTGGTGCACTCCCGGAGCCGGGACGGCCGGAGACTGCGGTTGGCGGGTGTCCGTACGGCCTGGCACACGGTCGACGACGGCGAGTTCTTCTGCCCCTCCTGCGGAGGCGACCGCAACTACAGACGCCGCACCGGGCGCCGCCGCCTGGTCGTGCTCGGCGTCCCCGTACTGCCGCGCGGCGAGGCCGGACCCGTGCTGGAGTGCGCGTCCTGCGACGGGCACTTCGGCACCGACGCCCTCGACCACCCCACCACCACCCGGCTGGGCACCATGCTCCGCGACGCCGTGCACGCCGTCGCGCTGGCCGTGCTGGCGGTGGGCGGCTACGAGGCGCGGTCGACCCGCGAGGCGGCCGTGGAGGGCGTCCGGGCCGCCGGCTTCACCGGCTGCTCCGAGGAGCAGCTGGTCGCCCTGCTCGCGGCGGTCGGCTCCGACGGGGTCACGATGGAGATAGAGCTGCACGAGGCCCTGGCCCCGCTCGCCCCGCACCTGGCCGGCCCCGGCCGCGAGAGCCTGCTGCTGCTGGGCGCCCGCATCGCGCTCGCCGACGGCCCCTACACACCCGGCGAGCGCAGGACACTGGGCCTGGTCGGCCGGACCCTGCGGCTGTGCGGGGAGGACACCGACCGCCTGCTGGACGCCGCCCGCACCACCCCCTCCTGACGCCTCCCCGGTTCCCCCCGACCCGTCTCCCCGCCGGGGCCGGGTGGGGGACAATGGAGGAATGAGCCTGTTCCGCGACGACGGCGTGGTCCTGCGCACCCAGAAACTGGGCGAGGCCGACCGCATCATCACGCTGCTCACGCGCGGACACGGACGGGTACGGGCCGTGGCGCGGGGCGTGCGGCGCACCAAGTCGAAGTTCGGGGCGAGGCTGGAGCCGTTCTCCCACGTCGACGTCCAGTTCTTCGCGCGCGGCAGCGACCTGGTCGGCCGCGGCCTGCCGCTGTGCACCCAGACCGAGACCATCGCGCCGTACGGGCGGAACATCGTCACCGACTACGCCCGCTACACCGCCGGAACGGCCATGCTGGAGACGGCCGAGCGGTTCACCGACCACGAGGGCGAGCCCAACGTCCAGCAGTACCTGCTGCTGATCGGCGGCCTGCGCACCCTCGCCGCCGGCGAGCACGCCCCGGCGCTGGTGCTGGACGCCTTCCTGCTGCGCTCCCTGGCCGTGGGCGGCTACGCGCCCAGCTTCGAGGCGTGCGCCCAGTGCGGGCTGCCCGGCCCCAACCGGTTCTTCTCCGTCGCCGCCGGCGGGGTGGTGTGCGCCGACTGCCGCAGGCCGGGCAGCGTCGTGCCCTCCCCCGAGGCGCTGCGGCTGCTGGGCGCGCTGCTGACGGGCGACTGGGCGACGGCCGACGCGGCCGAGGCCCGGCACGTCCGCGAGGGCGGCGGCCTGGTGTCGGCGTATCTGCACTGGCACCTGGAGCGGGGCCTGCGCTCCCTGCGCTACGTCGAGAAGACCTGAGGGAGCCGACCGGCTACGCTCCCGGTATCCCTTCCCCGTCCTCACCCAGGCGCGGCCGCTCCCGGCCCCGCCCGACTGGAGATGAACCGCATGGCACGGCGCGGAATGCTGTCCCGGCAGCGTCGCGAGTACCTCACCCCCGAACCGCATCCCTCCGGCGCACGTCCGCCGCGGATCCCCGCCGATCTGGTGCCCGGCCACGTGGCGGTCGTGATGGACGGCAACGGGCGCTGGGCCAAGCAGCGCGGGCTGCCGCGCACCGAGGGGCACAAGGTCGGCGAGGGCGTCGTGATGGACGTGCTCAAGGGCTGCCTGGAGATGGGCGTGAAGAACCTCTCCCTGTACGCCTTCTCCACCGAGAACTGGAAGCGGTCACCCGAGGAGGTCCGCTTCCTGATGAACTTCAACCGCGACGTCATCCGCCGCCGCCGCGACGAGATGGACGCGCTCGGCATCCGCATCCGCTGGGTCGGCCGGATGCCCAAGCTGTGGAAGTCGGTCGTCCAGGAGCTCCAGGTGGCCCAGGAGCAGACGAAGGACAACGACGCCATGACGCTGTACTTCTGCGTCAACTACGGCGGACGGGCCGAGATCGCCGACGCGGCGGCGGCCATCGCGGCGGACGTGCGTGCCGGGCGGCTGGACCCGTCGAAGGTGAACGAGAAGACCGTCGCGAGGTACCTGTACTACCCGGACATGCCGGACGTGGACCTCTTCGTGCGGCCGTCGGGCGAGCAGCGCACCTCCAACTACCTGATATGGCAGAGCGCGTACGCCGAGATGGTCTTCCAGGACGTGCTGTGGCCGGACTTCGACCGCCGCAACCTGTGGGACGCGTGCCTGGAGTACGCCCGCCGCGACCGCCGCTTCGGCGGCGCCGAGCCCGTCGCGCCCGCTCCCGCGCCGCAGGCCGCACCCGCCCCGCCGCAGGGGAGCGCACGACCGGAGGGGACCGTACCGCCGCAGGCCTGACGCCCGCGGTCCGGCGCGCGGGCCCCTGGCACGCGCGGTGCGGCGGTCCCGCGGCTCCCTGTGGGAGCCGCGGGACCGCCGCACCGGGACCGTCAGGCCTTGGCGCTCCGCGCGGCCGCGCACTCGCCGCAGGTGCCGAAGATCTCGATGGTGTGGGCCACGTCCACGAAGCCGTGCTCCGCGGCGATGGAGTCCGCCCACTTCTCCACCGCGGGCCCCTCCACCTCCACGGCCCTGCCGCAGTTGCGGCAGACCAGATGGTGGTGGTGGTCGTCGCTGCTGCACCGGCGGTAGACGGCCTCGCCCTCGTCGGTGCGCAGCACGTCCACCTCGCCTGCGTCGGCGAGCGACTGGAGCGTGCGGTAGACGGTGGTCAGACCGACGGAGTCGCCTCGGTGCTTGAGCATGTCGTGCAGCTCCTGGGCGCTGCGGAACTCGTCGACCTCGCTGAGCGCCGCCGCCACAGCGGCGCGCTGCCGGGTCGACCGGCCGCGTACGGGGGGACCTGCGGTCGCCACCATTGCCTCCTAGAGTCGGCGCTACCTCGCGTAGCTGATCGGCCATTGTGCCAGGTGTGGCGGGCGCCGCCGGGCGCGCTCCGCACCGGTGGTGTCGTCGGCCGCGCCGTCCGCCGGCGACCACCGGTCACCGCACGACCGTAACGCCTTCCGCCGCCTCCCGGCCCTCCCCCTCCCGTTCTCCTGCCCGGTCCTTCCGCCCGGGCGCCTCCTCGCCCCGCGCCCGCGCCCTGAGCCGCGCGCGGTTCAGCAGCGGAGCCGCCGCGGACAGGACGGCGAACAGCGCGATGGCCAGCAGCACGATGGTGGCGCCGGGGGGGACGTCGGCGTAGTACGAGGTGGCGGTGCCGGACACGGACACCAGCACGCCCATGCCCACCGCGAGCCCCATGGTGGTCGCGAAGCCGCGCGTGACCTGCTGGGCCGCGGCCACCGGGATCACCATCAGGGCGCTCACCAGCAGCAGGCCCACCACCCGCATGGCCACGGTCACGGTGACGGCGGCGGTGACGGCCAGCAGCAGGTTGAGCAGCCGCACCGGCAGCCCGCTGACCCGGGCGAACTCCTCGTCCTGGCAGACGGCGAACAGTTGCCGCCGCAGCCCGAAGGAGACCGCCAGGGTGAGGCCGGACAGCACCACGATGGCGGTGACGTCCTCGGGCGAGACGGTCATGACCGAGCCGAAGAGCGGGGAGAGGAGATCGGCCGTGGTGCCTCCCGGCGCCAGGTTGATGATCAGGACTCCGCCCGCCATGCCGCCGTAGAACAGCATGGCCAGGGCCACGTCGCCGCGCGTTCTGCCGTACCAGCGGATCAGCTCCATGGCGACCGAGCCGAGCGATGCGACCACCACGGCCGTCCACACCGGGCTGGTGCTCAGCAGGAAGCCCAGCGCCACACCGGTGAGGGCCACGTGCCCGATCCCGTCGCCCATGATCGCCTGACGGCGCTGGACGAGGTAGATGCCGATGGCGGGGGCCGCGACGCCGACCAGCAGCGCGGCGAGCAGCGCGCGCTGCATGAAGGCGGGCTGGAGGATGTCGATCACGTCAGCAGTCCGGTCCGGGTCGGTTCGGCGGAGGGGGCGGCGTGCGGATGGCACGCCTGGTCGTGGAGGTGTGCGGTGCCGTCCACGCGCTCCACCCGGCCGTCGTGCAGGACGACCGTGCGGTCGATCAGAGGGGCCAGCGGGCCGAGTTCGTGCAGCACCAGCAGGACCGAGACGCCCTCGGCGCTCTGCTCGCGCAGCGCATCGGCCAGGACGCGCTGGCTGAGCAGGTCCACGCCGGCCAGCGGCTCGTCCATGACCAGCAGTTCGGGTTCGGCTGCCAGCGCGCGGGCGATCAGCACGCGCTGGTGCTGGCCGCCGGAGAGCGCGTTCACCGAGTCCCGGGCCCGGTCGGCCAGCCCGACCAGCTCCAGGGCCCGCCGTACCGCCGCCCGGTCGCCGCGCCCCAGCGGTCCCAGCCGCCTGCGGGCCAGCCGCCCGGAGGCGACGACCTCGCGCACGGTCGCGGGTACGCCGGCCGCCGCGGTCGATCGCTGCGGTACGTAGCCCACGCGGCGCCAGTCGCGGAAGCGGCGCAGCGGGGTGCCGAACAGCTCCAGCTCGCCGCCCGAGGTCTGCACCTGGCCGACGGCGGCCCGCACCGTCGTGGACTTGCCCGAGCCGTTCGCGCCGAGCAGGGCGACTACCTCGCCCCGCCCCACGGTCAGGTCGATGCCGCGCAGCACCGGCCGTGCCCCGAGCGAGGCGGTCACGCCCCGCAGGGACAGCACCGGGGGCGCCGCCTGCGCCGTGGTGGTGTGCTCGTCCATCATGGTCGGCCTCCTCACCGGGCGCCGAGCGCCTTCCGCAGAGCCTGGAGGTTGGAGCGCATGACCTCGAAGTAGTCGTCGCCCCGGGAGGCGTCGGTGATGCCCTCGACGGGGTCGAGGACGTCGGTGCGCAGCCCCAGGTCGTCGGCGAGGGTCTTCGCGGTGCGCTCGCCGGCCGCCGCCTCGAAGAAGACCGTGTCGACGTCGTCCTCCCGGGCCACCCGGTGCAGCTGCTTCATCCTCGCGCCGCTGGGCTCGGACTCGGGGTCGAGGCCGGCCACGGACTCCTCGTGGAGTCCGTAGCGGTCCGCGAGGTAGCCGAAGGCCGCGTGCGCGGTGATGAAGGTGTCGGTCCTGCGGTTCTTCAGGCCCTCGCGGAAGTCCGCGTCCAGGCCCCTGAGCTTCTCCGCCAGCGCGTCGGCGTTCTTCCGGTAGTCGTCCGCGTGGTCCGGGTCCGCCTTCGCCAGGGCCTCGCCGACGCCCCCGGCGACCTCGGCGTACTTCACCGGGTCGAGCCAGATGTGCGGGTCGGTGGCCCCCTCGCCGCCGTGGTCGTGTCCCTCGTGGCCCTCTTCGGCGGGTTCCTCCTCGTGGCCGGAGCCGTGCTCCTCCCCGTGCTCGTCCCCGTGCTCCTCCTCGTGTCCGGAGCCGTGCTCGTCCCCGTGCCCGGAGGAGTGTCCCCCCGCTTCCCCTTCGTGGCCGGAGCCGCGCTCCTCCAACTCGGTGTAGGAGGTCGCCTCGGCGACGTTCTCCACGCCGGACAGCTCTATCGCCTTGTCCACGGCCGGCTGGAACCCCTTGAGGTAGACCACGAGGTCCGCCTCGCCCAGCTCGGCGGTCTGCCGCGGGCTCAGCTCCAGGTCGTGCGGCTCGACGCCCGGCTCGACCAGGGAGCTGACCGAGACGTGCTCCCCGCCTATCTCCTCGGCGAGGAACTGCATCGGGTAGAACGAGGCGACGACGTCCACCCGGTCGCTCGCGTTCCCTCCTGTCCCTTCGGTGCCGCAGGCGGTCAGGCCGAGCATGCCCAGGGCGGCGGCTCCGGCCAGCGCGGTACGGGAGGCGGTGCGGCGGCGGGGGCGGGGTATGAGAGGACGGCGTCGAGCGTTCATGACACCCATTTTCGCCCTAGTTGGAAATGATTGTCAAATGAGATGGAGATCCCGGAGAGCGGCGGCGACCGGGTTTCCATCATCTTCCGTCCGAACCCCGAACCGATTTGATCCCGCCCCCGTCATCGCCGGTAACCTGAGGTATTCCGTCGTCTGTACCGAAGAGAGCACCGTGGCCGCCGACAAGATCGACACCATCGTCAGCCTCAGCAAGCGCCGTGGCTTCGTCTACCCCTGCAGCGAGATCTACGGGGGGCAGAGGGCCGCCTGGGACTACGGTCCGCTGGGCGTGGAGCTGAAGGAGAACATCAAGCGCCAGTGGTGGCGCTACATGGTCACCTCGCGCGACGACGTGGTCGGAATCGACTCGTCGGTCATCCTCGCCTCCGAGGTCTGGGTCGCCTCCGGCCACGTGGCCACCTTCACCGACCCGCTGACCGAGTGCACCTCGTGCCACAAGCGGTTCCGCGCCGACCACCTGGAGGAGGCGTACGAGGCCAAGCACGGCCGCCTCCCCGCCGCCGGCCTGTCGGACGTCAACTGCCCCAACTGCGGCGTCAAGGGCCAGTTCACCGAGCCCAAGCAGTTCTCCGGCCTGCTGTCCACGCACCTCGGCCCGACCCAGGACACCGGCTCGGTCGCCTACCTGCGCCCCGAGACCGCACAGGGCATCTTCACCAACTTCGCCCAGGTGCAGCAGACTTCGCGCCGCAAGCCGCCGTTCGGCATCGCGCAGATGGGCAAGTCCTTCCGGAACGAGATCACTCCGGGCAACTTCATCTTCCGCACCCGCGAGTTCGAGCAGATGGAGATGGAGTTCTTCGTCAAGCCGGGCGAGGACGAGAAGTGGCACGAGTACTGGATGGAGCAGCGCTGGAACTGGTACACCGGCCTGGGCCTGCGCGAGGAGAACATGCGCTGGTACGAGCACCCGGCGGAGAAGCTCTCCCACTACTCCAAGCGCACCGCCGACATCGAGTACCGCTTCCAGTTCGGCGGCGGCGAGTGGGGTGAGCTGGAAGGTGTGGCCAACCGCACCGACTACGACCTGAGTTCGCACTCCAAGGCCTCCGGCCAGGACCTGTCGTACTTCGACCAGGAGGCCGGCGAGCGCTGGACTCCGTACGTCATCGAGCCCGCGGCCGGCGTCGGCCGCGCGATGCTGGCCTTCATGCTGGACGCCTACACCGAGGACGAGGCGCCCAACGCCAAGGGCAAGATGGAGAAGCGCGTCGTGATGCGTCTCGACCCGCGCCTGTCGCCGGTCAAGGCCGCCGTCCTGCCGCTGTCGCGCAACCCGCAGCTCTCCCCGAAGGCCAAGGGCCTGGCGGACACGCTGCGCAAGCACTGGAACATCGAGTTCGACGACGCCGGCGCCATCGGCCGCCGCTACCGCCGCCAGGACGAGATCGGCACGCCGTTCTGCGTCACCGTCGACTTCGACACCCTCGACGACAACGCCGTGACGGTGCGCGAGCGCGACACCATGAAGCAGGAGCGCGTCTCGCTCGACCAGATCGAGTCCTACCTCGCGGCCCGGCTGATCGGCTGCTGAGTCCGCGCACAGGGCGGGCTCGTCCGCGGAGGCCTCCGGACCCGGTGCGGGTACGGAGGCCTCCGGCCGCCGGGGTCCGTACGGCATCGGAAGGCGGGACGGCCGCAACGCCGCCCCGGCCGCGTCCCGCTTGCCGGGATCCGGAAACCGGCCGCCGCCGAACACTGCCCCACTCGGCCCTGGCGCCGCGGTGTGCCGCCTCCCAGAATCGGCCGGGAACGCACGGGTGGGATCCGGAGGGCGAAAAAAGGGGGGACGAATGCTGACGACGGGCACGGTGACCACGGGCACGGTCAGCGGTTACGGCGAGGACGGGCGCATCCACGAGGTGAGGATCACCCGTGAGCTGTGCTTCCGCCGCGGTACGGGGGAGGGGCGCCACCTCGTCTGCGGCACCTGCGACCGCCGCTTCGCGGCCCGCGGCCTCGCACGCGCCGAGGCCGCGCACCATCTGGCCGAGCACGGCGCGCGGGGCGGTGGCGGGCAGTTGCTGAGCCCGGCGCCCTGGATCCTCGGGCTGATCGGACTGGCGGGCTTCCTCGCCGTCTTCACCCCCGCCTTCCTGGGGCACTGACCTCGGAAAGGGGCATCTCGGAGACCTCCGGGGGCCTTCTGACGCCCCTCCGGCGGGCCTCGAAGGGGCGGGGCACGCGGAGCGGCGGGCCGGATGGGGGACAATGGAGGATCGTCCCCCACCGCCGAGCGACAACGAGGATGCCCACTGCCATGTCACAGCAGCTCGCCATCGGTCCGCACACGGTCCGGCCGCCCGTGGTCCTCGCGCCGATGGCCGGGATCACCAACGCGCCGTTCCGGACGCTGTGCCGCGAGTACAGCGGTGGCCGGGGGCTGTTCGTCAGCGAGATGATCACCACCCGGGCACTGGTCGAGCGGGACGCCAAGACCATGCGGCTCGTCCACTTCGACGAGACCGAGAAGCCGCGCTCCATCCAGCTCTACGGCGTGGACCCGGCGACCGTCGGCAAGGCCGTCCGCATGATCGCCGACGAGGACATGGCCGACCACATCGACCTCAACTTCGGCTGCCCGGTGCCCAAGGTGACCCGCAAGGGCGGCGGCTCGGCGCTGCCGTACAAGCGGAACCTGCTGCGGGCCATCCTGCGCGAGGCCGTCACCGGCGCCGGCGGACTGCCGGTGACCATGAAGATGCGCAAGGGCATCGACGACGACCACCTCACCTACCTGGACGCCGGACGCATCGCCGTCGAGGAGGGCGTCACCGCCGTCGCCCTGCACGGCCGCACCGCCGCCCAGCACTACGGCGGCACCGCCGACTGGGACGCCATCGCCGCCCTGAAGGAGGCCGTGCCCGAGATCCCGGTGCTGGGCAACGGCGACATCTGGTCGGCCGACGACGCGGTGCGGATGATGCGCGAGACCGGCTGCGACGGCGTCGTGGTCGGACGCGGCTGCCTGGGCCGGCCGTGGCTCTTCGGCGATCTGGTGGCCGCCTGCGAGGGCAGGCCGGAGAGGGCCGAGCCCACCCTGCGCGAGGTCGCGGCGGTGATGCTGCGGCACGCCCGGCTGCTGGGGGAGTGGCTGGAGGACGAGGCGCGCGGGGTGATCGACTTCCGCAAGCACGTCGCCTGGTACACCAAGGGCTTCTCGGTGGGTTCCGAGATGCGCCGGAAACTGGCCGTCGCGGCCTCCCTCGCAGAGCTGGAGGACCTGCTGGGCGAACTCGACCTGGGCCAGCCGTGGCCGAAGGGCGCGGACGGCCCGCGCGGGCGCACCTCCGGACGCAGCCGGGTGGCCCTGCCCGACGGCTGGCTGGACGACCCGTACGACCGCGCGGGCGTCGCGGCCGAGGCCGAGCTGGACACCTCCGGCGGCTGAGTCCCGGGGAGCCCGGGGCGGCCGCCTCCGCTCCCGGTGCCTCCGCTCCCGGGCGGGTCCCGCCCGGCCCGCCGTACCGCCGCCTCAGCCCGCCGTACCGCTGCGCACCAGCGCCCCGACGCGCATCCCGGTGCGCACCGCAGCGCGGTCCGCCGACCGGTCCGCGCTGCGGGACAGCAGGTCGAGGGCGAGGGCCGCCGTCCAGCTGAACTCCCGGGCGCCGCGGCCCGCCCCGGTGTGCGGGTCGACGTACTCGGCGAAGCCGGACGCGGCGGCCGACGCCAGCACCGCGGCGCGCAGGGAGTCGGCCCGGGTGGTGTGCCCGTACTGCCTCAGGCCCCGTTCCACCAGCCAGTTGACGTTGAACCAGGCCGGTCCCCGCCAGTAGCGGCACGAGTCGAAGGCGTGGCCCTTCAGGTCGTAGCTGGGCACCAGCCGCACGGTGTCGCCCAGCCCGAAGTGCTCGCCGCCGACCGTGCGCAGCAGCGTGCGGACGATTCCGCGCGGCAGGCCGGGGACGACCAGCGGCACCAGCCCGGCGGCGCTGCGCTCCCGGATCGGCTCGCCGCGGTGCCCGGCGCGCACGTCGCGGCAGAGGAACATGCCGCTCTCCTCGTCCCACAGGCGGTCCACCAGGGCATCGGTCAGCCGCGCGGCCCGTCCCCGGTGCCCGCCGGGGTCGTCCTCGGGGCCCTGCGCCCCGACCTCGGCGGCGATCTGCGCCAGAGCGTGCTCGGAGGCGATCAGCAGGGCGTTGACGCCGGGGTCCTCCACGGCGAACGGGTGCGGGGCGTCGCCGTCCCGGTAGCCGTGGTCGCGGTAGTCGGCCGCCAGCCGCACGTACCGGCCGTAGTCCAGATCCGTGGGACGGTCGGAGGCCGAGCCGTGGTCGAGGTCGCAGCGGCGGAAGGAGCAGGGGTCGGCCGGCTCGATGCGGGACAGCGGGGCGTCCCAGGCCGGGCTGTTGTCCATGCCCGGCTCCCACGGGTGGACGGCCGACACCAGCCCGTGCCCGCCCAGGTCGCGGTGGGCGGTCAGATAGCGGTGCCAGGCGACCAGCCGGGGGTAGAGGCGTCTGAGGAAGCCGCGCCGCCGCGAGGTCGCCGGGTCGGCGCGGTGCACCAGCCAGGCGGCGAGCGCGTGGACGGGCGGCTGCACGATCCCCGAGGTCTCGACGTGCCCGGGCGCCCCGGCCCCGGCCCCGGCGGTCGAGGAGCGCCAGAAGTCCGGGCTGGGGAAGTACGCGCCGAGCGGCACGGACGGGTTGAAGACGATGTGCGGGACGCGGCCGTCGCCCCACTGGGCGGACATCAGCGTCTCCAGCTCGCGCTGGGCGCGCGGCGCCGACAGATGGCGCAGGCCGATCGCGACGAACGCCGAGTCCCAGCTCCACTGGTGCGGATACAGGCTTCGCGAGGGAACGGTCGAGGCGCCCGTCCAGTTGCGCAGCAGCACCTGGCGCGCGGCCTGGCGCAGCTCGGCGGCGGTGACGCCGACGGGCGGCCGCTGGGCGGGGATGAACGGCCGTGCTGTGGTGAGGGGGATCGGGACGGGCTTCATCGGACCGCCGCACCCGCGCCGGAGCGGGCGGTGGAGCGCGGTGCGTGCGGCCATGGCCTCCCGGCCGCGGGCCATGGCCCCGACCCCGGGACGCCGGCCCCGGGGGAGGGCGGGGATATGGGGATGTCGGTGGACTGGGCGACGCGCTCCACGAGAACTCCGGTGTCTGTACGACTCCTAGGTTACGTCTCCATAAGCCTAGGGTTCTGTCTTGCGAAAAGGCAGAAGTGATGCTGTGAGACCGGACACAGGAAGGCGCGAGGGGAAGCGCGGAGGAGTACGGGCGGGGCGCGACCGCCGCACGGATGAGGAGCGCGTGAACACGCGTGCGGCGCGGCCGGGCGTCCGGTCCGGGGCCGCGGTGCAGGGCCGCCCGCCCCGCCCGCACGCCGCGGACCGTCCCGGACGGCGCCGGGCGGCACCGGGCGGCGCCGGACGGCTCCGGACGGGGGCTGAGCAGGGCGTTCGGCAGGGGCGGGACGGCGGCGGCCGGGAGGTGCGGAGAAGATGGCCGTATGACCGGGAACCAATCCAGCGCGGGACATCTGCTGCGACTGGTCCGCAGCGGGCAGGCGACCACCCGCGGCGAGCTCCAGCGTGCCACCGGACTGTCCCGATCCACCGTCGGCCACCGCCTCGACCAGCTCTTCCGGGCGGGCTGGATCCGCGACGGAGCCACCGTGCCCGTGGGCGGCCCGGCGGGCGGACGTCCGTCGAACCGCCTGGAGTTCGACGGCTCGCACGCCGTGGTGCTCGCCGTGGACGTGGAGACCCGGCACGGACTGGCCGCCGCGCTGGACCTCAACGGCCGGGTGCTGGCCGAGCACACCGGGGCCCTGAACATCGAGGACGGCCCGGAGAACGTGATCGACCGGGTGACGAGGTGGTTCCCGCCGCTGCTGGAGCGGGCCGGGGCGGCGCCGGAGGACGTCTGCGGCATCGGGGTGTCGGTGCCGGGGCCGGTGGAGTGGGAGTCGGGGCAGGTGGTCCAGCCTCCGATCATGCCGGGCTGGGACCGCTACCCGATCCCGGAGCGGATGCGGCGGGCGTATCTGCGGCACACCGGTGCGGACGGCGAGGGCCCCGTGGTGCTGGTGGAGAACGACGCCAACCTCATGGCGTACGCCGAGCAGCGCACCGGCTGGCGCGACTGCGGCGCCTTCCTCCTGGTCAAGGTCTCCACCGGCATCGGCGCCGGGCTCGTGGTGGACGGCGAGATGTACCGCGGCATCGACGGCGGTGCGGGGGACATCGGCCACATCAGGCTGCACGACCGGCCGGACGCGCTGTGCATGTGCGGCTCGTACGGCTGCCTGGCGGCGGTCGCCAGCGGCCGGGCGCTGGCGGCGCGGCTCACCGGCTCCGGCATCCCGGCCGCATCCGGCACCGGGGTGCGCGAGCTGCTGGCCGCCGGGCAGCCCGACGCGGTGCGGCTGGCCCGGGACGCCGGGCGCCGGGTGGGGGAGGTGCTGGTCACCGTCGTCACCGTGCTCAACCCCGGAGTGCTGATGATCGCGGGCGACCTGGCCGGCGCCCCGTTCGTCACCGGGGTGCGCGAGCTGCTCTACCAGCGGGCGATGCCCCGCAGCACCGCTCATCTGACCGTGGTCACCTCCCGGCTGGGGGAGCGGGCGGGGCTGGTGGGGGCGGGGGCGATGGTCGTGGAGCACCTGTACGCACCGGAGCGGGCCGATGCCCGGCTGGCGGCCATGGGGCTGTGAGGCGGGGGTACCGGAGGGGGCGGGCGGTGGCCGTCTACGGGGTGCTCATTCGAGCGGCGTAGCTCCCGTATGTGTCCAATGGCTGAGATGCCGGGCCCGTCAAGAGGGTGATGCTCGCCACTCTGATAGCAGGTGCGCTCATATGAGCACTCAAAGTGGCCCTGTACTTCTCAAAGGGTGGCACTCGGTGCCACCCCTCTTCCGTTCATCCGCCCGTCCTCGCTCTCACTCAGGGTCGCGGAAGTGCGCCCCGGTCGCCACTCAGCGCATCGATGAATTCGAGTGGTGAACGAGCGGGTCCGCGGCACTTGAATCATCCTTTACTTTCGATCCATCGGCTGATGAGCGGTTACGCCCCCATGGACTAATGGTGGCCGTACTCGAAATCCTTCGATCTGGGTACGCTCCCCGCCGTCAGGGCAGCCTTCCCCCGGCCTCCGCCGAGGGGATCCAGCGAGGAGCGCGATTCTCTTGCCGGAAAACCAAGAGCCTCACGTAACCCAGAAGTTCGTCTACGACTTCACCGAGGGCAACAAGGACCTCAAGGACCTCCTCGGCGGCAAGGGAGCCAACCTCGCCGAAATGACCAACCTCGGTCTCCCGGTCCCTCCCGGGTTCACCATCACCACCGAGGCGTGCAAGGTCTACCTCGCCTCCGGCTCCGAGCCCCCGGCTCTCCGCGACGAGGTGAGCACCCACCTCGAGGCCCTCGAGAAGAGGATGGGCAAGAAGCTCGGCCAGGCGGACGACCCCCTGCTGGTGTCCGTCCGCTCCGGAGCCAAGTTCTCCATGCCGGGGATGATGGACACCGTCCTGAACATCGGCCTGTCCGACGCCTCCGTGGCCGGACTCGCCGCCCAGTCCGGGGATGAACGTTTCGCCTGGGACTCCTACCGGCGCCTCATCCAGATGTTCGGCAAGACCGTCCTCGGTGTCGACGGCGATCTGTTCGAGGAGGCGCTGGAGGAGGCCAAGCGGGCCCGGAACGCGTCCACCGACGTCGACCTGGACGCCGGCGACCTCAAGAGCCTCGTCGAGGAGTTCAAGGGCATCGTCTCGGAGCAGACCGGCCGCGACTTCCCGCAGGACCCGCGCGAGCAGATGGACCTCGCCATCCGCGCGGTCTTCGACTCCTGGAACGGCGAGCGCGCCAAGCTCTACCGCCGCCAGGAGCGCATACCGCACGACCTGGGCACGGCCGTCAACGTCTGCTCGATGGTCTTCGGCAACCTCGGTCCCGACTCCGGCACCGGTGTCGCCTTCACCCGCGACCCCGCCAGCGGCCAGCAGGGCGTCTACGGCGACTACCTCGCCAACGCCCAGGGCGAGGACGTCGTCGCCGGCATCCGCAACACCGTGCCGCTGGCCGAGCTGGAGACGATCGACAAGAAGTCCTACGACCAGCTCATGCGGATCATGGAGACCCTGGAGAACCACTACAGGGATCTGTGCGACATCGAGTTCACCATCGAGCGCGGCAAGCTGTGGATGCTCCAGACCCGGGTGGGCAAGCGCACCGCCGCCGCCGCGTTCCGCATCGCCACCCAGCTCGTCGACCAGGGCCTGATCGACGAGACCGAGGCGCTGCGCCGCGTCAACGGCGCCCAGCTCGCCCAGCTGATGTTCCCGCGCTTCGACGAGAGCCGGACCGGCGACGGCGCGGCCGAGCGGATCGGCCGGGGCATCGCCGCCTCGCCCGGCGCCGCCGTCGGAGCGGCCGTCTTCGACTCCGCCACCGCCGTGGCCCGCGCCCGCGCCGGCGAGAAGGTCATCCTGGTGCGCCGCGAGACCAACCCCGACGACCTCGACGGCATGATCGCCGCGGAGGGCATCCTCACCTCCCGCGGCGGCAAGACCTCGCACGCCGCCGTCGTCGCCCGCGGCATGGGCAAGACCTGCGTGTGCGGCGCCGAGGAGCTCCAGGTCGACCTCAAGCAGCGCCGCCTGACCGCCCCGGGCGGCCTGGTCGTCGCCGAGGGCGACGTCATCTCCATCGACGGCTCCACCGGCAGCGTCTACCGCGGCGAGGTGCCCGTCGTGCCCTCCCCGGTCGTGGAGTACTTCGAGGGCCGCACCCGGCCCGACGAGCAGGCCGACGAGCTGGTCCGGGCCGTGCACCGGATCATGGCCCTGGCCGACGGCAACCGCCGCCTGCGGGTGCGGGCCAACGCCGACAACGCCGAGGACGCCGCCCGCGCCCGCCGCTTCGGCGCCCAGGGCATCGGCCTGTGCCGCACCGAGCACATGTTCCTCGGCGAGCGCCGCGAACTGGTCGAGCGCCTGGTCCTGGCCGAGACGGAGGAGGAGTGCGAGGCCGCGCTGGCCGCGCTGCTGCCGCTGCAGAAGGGCGACTTCGCCGAGCTGTTCGAGGCCATGGACGGCCTGCCGGTGACGGTACGGCTGCTGGACCCGCCGCTCCACGAGTTCCTGCCCGACCTCACCGAGCTGTCGGTGCGGGTCGCGCTCGCCGAGGCCCGCGGTGAGACCGACGAGGACGACCGGCGTCTGCTGCAGGCCGTCCGGCGGCTGCACGAGCAGAACCCGATGCTGGGCCTGCGCGGCGTGCGCCTGGGCCTGGTCATCCCCGGCCTGTTCACCATGCAGGTGCGGGCCATCGCCGAGGCCGCCGCCGACCGGGCCGCCGCCGGGGGCGACCCCCGCGCGGAGATCATGATTCCGCTGGTGGGCACCGTCCAGGAGCTGGAGTGCGTCCGGGAGGAGGCCGAGAAGGTCATCGCCGAGGTCCAGCAGGCCCGCGGCGTGGACCTGAAGCTGCTGATCGGCACCATGATCGAGCTGCCGCGTGCGGCGGTGACGGCCGGCCAGATCGCCGAGTGCGCCGACTTCTTCTCCTTCGGCACCAACGACCTCACCCAGACCGTGTGGGGCTTCAGCCGGGACGACGTGGAGGCGAGCTTCTTCACCGCCTACCTGGAGAAGGGCGTCTTCGGGGTCTCGCCGTTCGAGACCATCGACAAGGACGGTGTCGGCGCGCTGGTGCGAGGCGCGGTCGAGGCCGGCCGGGCCGCCCGTCCCGACCTCAAGCTGGGCGTGTGCGGAGAGCACGGCGGCGACCCGGAGTCGGTCCACTTCTTCCACGGGATCGGCCTGGACTACGTCTCCTGCTCCCCGTTCCGCATCCCCGTCGCCCGCCTGGAGGCGGGCCGCGCGGCGGCCATGGAGAGCGGGGAGGGCGGCGACAGCCGGTGACCCCGGGGCCCGGCGACTCCAGCGGTCCTGTGGCCCAGCGGCCGAAGACCACCTGACACCGGGACCGTCCCGCCGGCCGACCCTCACCGGCGGGAACGGCGGTCCCGGCACCGAGGAAGGGCGGCGCCTGTGCGGAGGCGCCGCCCTTCCGCGCCGTGTCCGCGCCGTGGGCCGGCCGCCGTGTCCGTGCGGACGGCCCGGTGGACGTACCGGGGTCAAAGGCGTCAACTCCTGAACGCCTGACGGCTTTTCAAGATTGTTTTTGTCGAACATCTTGACGCTCGTGCAGGTGAAATCTACGTTGCCGGGATCTGAGAGCGCTCTCAGAGCTCCCCCACGGACACCCCCCAGGAGCCGTTCATGAGATTCCGCAGACGTCCCGCCGCGCTGCTGGCGGCGGTGGTGGCCACGGCCGCCACCGCCACCGGCCTCGGCGTCGTCGGGGCGGGCAGCGCCACGGCCGCCACCGTCCCCGTCGGCCAGGGCGGTTACAGCGACACCCGTCCCGCCGGAGCCGCCGGCCCGGAGAACAACACCGGCGCCCCCGTCAAGCCGAAGGTCACCTCCGCCGCCGCGGGCAAGCCCGTGCCCACCAACGACTGGTGGTCCTCCCTGGCCTTCCAGCGGTACCCCGACAACCCGTACTCCGAGAACATGTACGGCCACCCGCTCACCTACCGGGCCGTCTCCGGCGGCCTGGAGGTCGGCTACCCCACCGCCCACCAGATCGTGGGCGACGGCCGCCAGTACGAGTTCCCGCACAAGCGCGACCTGACCGTCGGCCTGGAGGGGCTCAACGCGCCGGACGCCAGGGCCGACTCCTGGAGCGACTGGACCGTCACCCCCCACTGGTCCGACGGCGCCCGCACCCTGCGCACCACCATCGGCCACGGCATGCCCTACGTGTACGCGCAGGGCACCGGCGGGGCGGCGCGGATCTCCGCCGCGAGCACCCCGAACGTCTTCGCCGACCAGGGCAACGTCCTGGGCGTCACCATCGGCGGCCACCACTACGCGCTGTTCGCCCCCACCGGCAGCGACTGGACCGTCTCGGGCACCGAGATCCGCGCGAACCTGGGCGGCAAGGACTACTTCTCGCTGGCCGTCCTGCCGAGCACCGACGCGCTCGCCACCTACCGCAAGTACGCCTTCAGCTTCGTCACCGGCTCCAGGGTGAGCTGGGACTACGACCGGGCCGCCGGACGGATGAAGGCCACCTACACGCTGACCACCACGGCGAAGGAGGGCAGCGAGCGCGGAACCCTCCAGGCCCTCTACCGCCACCAGTGGCTGCACACCTCCGACGCGCTGACCCCCTACACCTACGTCTCGCCGCGCGGGACGATGAAGGTCCGCGAGGGCGCCTCCTTCACCACCTCCCAGAAGGTCACCGGCGTCCTGCCGGGCCTGCCCCGGGTGCCCGCCGTGGACAAGGCACGGCTCACCGGGTACCTCAACGAGGTGGCGAACGCCGCCGACCCGTTCCAGGGGGCCACGGACACCTACTGGACGGGCAAGCAGCTCGGCAAGCTCGCCCAGCTGGTGCCGATCGCCGACCAGATCGGTGAGACGGCCGTCCGCGACAAGCTGCTCGGGCTGATCAAGGGGCGGCTCCAGGAGTGGTTCACCGTGGGCGGGCCCTCGGAGTTCTCCTACGACCGGGACTGGCGCACGCTCATCGGCTACCCCGCCTCCTACGGCAGCGACAAGGAGCTCAACGACCACCACTTCCACTACTCGTACTACGTGATGGCCGCGGCGATCGTGGCCCAGTACGACCGGGCCTGGGCGGCGGACTCCGCCTGGGGCGGCATGGTGAAGACGCTGGTCCGGGACGCCGCCAACCCCAGCCGCACCGACCAGCTCTTCCCCTTCCTGCGCGGCTTCGACGTCTACGCCGGGCACAGCTGGGCCGCCGGGCACGCGGGCTTCGCCGCGGGCAACAACCAGGAGTCGTCCTCGGAGTCGATCAACCTCAGCGCCGGCCTGGTCCTGTGGGGCGCGGCCACCGGGGACACCTCCCTGCGGGACCTGGGCGTCTACCTGCTGACCACCGAGTCCGAGGCCATCGCCCAGTACTGGTTCGACGCCGACCAGGCCGTCTACCCCCAGAACTTCGGCCATGACGTCGTCGGCATGGTGTGGGGCAGCGGCGGCGCCTACTCCACCTGGTGGACCGCCAACCCCGAGGAGATCCACGGCATCAACGTCCTCCCGGTGACCGGGGGTTCGCTCCACCTGGCCCGGAAGAAGGACATGATCCGGCGCAGCATCTCCGAGATGGAGCGGAACAACGGCGGCCCGGCCGTCGAATGGCGCGACATCCTCTGGGAGTTCCAGGCCCTGGCCGACCCCGCGAAGGCCAAGGCCCACTGGGACGCGCAGAACGGCGGCTACGCTCCGGAGGCGGGCGAGACGAAGGCCCACACCTACCACTGGATCACCACCCTGGACGCGCTCGGCGCCCCCGACACCGACGTCACCGCCGACAGCCCCACCGCCGCGGTCCTCACGAAGAACGGCACCCGCACCTACGTGGCCCACAACCACTCCGACTCGGCGGTGACCGTGACGTTCTCCGACGGCGGGAAGCTGAGCGTCCCGGCCCGCTCCACGGCTACCGGCACCGGCACGGCGGACCCGGGCGACCCGCAGGACCCGCCCGCCACCGGCAACACCTTCCACCCGCGCTCCGGCGGGACGCTGAGCACCACCGCGACCGCCACCCCGACCGGCGACACCATCGCCTCGGCGGACGGCGTCAACCGGGACGGCACCCCGTACCGGCCGCTCGTCTACGAGATCCGCAACGTCAACGGCAGCCACCGGTCCGGTGCGTCCACCGACTTCCGGCTGAAGGTGGACGCGGGGACGGCGGTCGGACTCGGCCAGCAGGCCCGGGTCTCCTACGACCTGACCGGTGACGGCACCTTCGACCGGGTGGAGACCTACCGCTACTTCGCCACCGACCCGGTGCCCGGCTGGGAGGAGTACGCGTCCGCCCGCGCCGGACTGAGGTCGGCCTCGGGAAGCCTCGGCGACCTCAGGGGCGGAACCGTCCGGCTGGAGGTGTGGAGCGCCATCGGCAACGCCCCGTCGCAGCTCCAGGTGGGCTCCGGCTCGGTGCTCACCATCCCCTTCGGGTGACCGGACCCGCCGTGTGCGCGCCCCGCACCCCCGGGCGCGCACACGGCGGCCCCGGCGGCATGGCGTACGGTCGGAGCGCGGCCCCGGTCCGGTCGACTCCCGGGGTCGGCAGCACAGTCGACCGCCTGATCGGAGACCACACCGTGCGTACCCGCCGTATCCGCCGTGCCCGCGCCGCCGCGCTCGCCGTCCCCGTCGCGTTACTGCTGCCGTCGTGTTCCGTAAGCGCGGACCGGGAGGTGGACGGCGGCCCCTCGCCCTCCCGGTCCGCGGTCACGGAGACGACGGCCGGGCCGGCCTCCGAGGAACTGCGGAGCATCGCCTCCGCCTCGGCGGAGGCCGAGGAGTCCGCCGCATTCTCGCCGCCGAGCCCGGGCCCCGAGGCGGTCCGCGACGCCTTCGCCGGGCTCCAGGCCACTTTGAACGACTCCTGCGGCACCCCGGGGAACTGCGAGTACCTGCTCAACCGGGTCGTCGGCGAACTCGAACGCCTCGACGCGGCGATGAAGGCCGACGGCAAGGGCCCCGGCCACTTCCCCGAGCCGATCGAGTGGATCGCGGCGATGCGGGAGCGGATCGGTGAGGACCGCTCCTACGAGCACCTCAAGTCCCACCAGGATCTGATCTTCGGCACCCGCGACCGGATCAACGTCTGGATGCAGGACCACCCGGACGACTACCGCTGACGCGCCTGCCGACGCATCCGCCGCCGCACCTGCCGGGCGCGGCGGGGCCGCACGGCGGGCCCCGCCGCGCCCGGGGCGGGTTCAGGAGCGGAACGGGCCGCGCACCTCGTAGGTGATGCCGCCCGAGCCGCTGCCGCTGGTGCCGCGCTGGCTGGAGAAGTACAGCCGGGAGCCGTCGGGGGAGAAGGCCGGGCCGGTGATCTCCGAGGACGACTGGCCGTCGATCCGCAGGAAGGGCGCGACCACGTCGTCCGGTGTGATGACGCAGATCTCCATGTTGCCCCCGTCCTCGGCGACGAAGAGGTCGCCGGAGGCGGACCCGGTGACGTTGTCGACGCCCGTCAGCGGGGCGGTGCCGGAGACCAGGGAGTCGTCGTAGGCCAGCGTGATCGTGTTGTTCGCCGCGTCGAGCCGCCACACCCGGCCGTCGCCCTTGGTGGTGAACCAGCAGGTGCCGTCCGCGTAGTGGCAGCCCTCGCCGCCGTTGAAGTGCTTGGCGGCGGAGACCTGGTGGCGGGTGGCGGTGGAGGCGGCCGACGGGTCCGGGACGCGGGCCCAGCCTATGGAGCCGGAGGTGCCCGAGCCGCCCGTCATCACCTCCAGCGTCCCCGAGGACAGGTCGCCCCAGGTGGTGGGGCGGAAGCGGTAGAGGCAGCCGTCGGAGACGTCCTCGGTCAGGTAGATCACCTTGCGGACCGGGTCGGCTGCCGCCGCCTCGTGCTTGAAGCGGCCCATGGCGTCCCGGCGCACCGCGGGCTTCACGCCCCACGGGTCGGTCTCGTAGACGTAGCCGCGGTCGACCTCCTCGCACGACAGCCAGGTGTTCCACGGGGTCTTGCCGCCCGCGCAGTTCTGCCGGGTGTTGGACAGGACGCGGTGGGCGCCGGTGATGTTCCCGGAGGAGTCGAAGCGCACGGCGCCCGCGCCGCCGCCGGGGTTGATCTCGGAGTTGGAGACGTAGATCCAGCCGCTGCCGTCGGCGTAGCAGGCGCCGCCGTCGGGGGCGTTGTGCCAGGTGTAGGAGGTGCCGGGCACCCTCTGCCCGGAGCGGGCGATCACCCGGCTGGTGAAGCCCTGGGGCAGCCGGATGCCGTTGGCGTCGGCCGGGCGCAGGGCCCCGTAGGGCCCGGTGCCGGGCTGGGCGGGCGCGGCGTGGGCGGCGCCGCGCCACAGGGAACCGCCGAAGGCGGCCACCGAACCGGTGAGTACGGCCCCGCGCAGGAAGTTACGACGTTCCACGTTCACTCCACCGAAGTCGTCTGGCCCCGCGGCCGGTCGGGCGCGGGGTCGAACGACCTGGAACGGTAGGGATCCTGCTTTGACAGGGCATGAACAAACGGTCGCGCCGGGCGGCCGGTTGCCCCAACACCGGTCGTCGCGCCGGTTGCCGGCCGGTAGCCGCGGCCGGGCCGGGAGTGCGGCCGGACGGGCCGGCCCGGCGCGAGGCCCGGTGCCCGGCTCAGTGCCCGGCTCAGTGCGCGGCGAAGGCGTAGCGCACGCCGGTGAGCCGTTCGGAAGTTCTCCCACAGCCGCGCGGAGGCGGCGTCGTCGCGGGTGCGGCGGCCACCAGGCGGTGCTCGACGGTGCGGCGGGCCAGTTCGCGCGCGGTCACATGGCCCAGGCCGCTGCTGGCGCCGGTCACCACGGCCGTGCACCCGCCCGGGCGGGGGATGTCCCGTACCGTCCAGTCCGTCTGTGCCGCGGCTCCTCGCCTCGGCGCCCGCCCGCTCCCACGGTGACGGCGCGATCGTCTCCTTCGCGCGGCACAGCGTAGGCCGGACGGGACGCCGAGGCGAGGAGGGCGGCGCCCGCCGGGGGGCGGGGCGGGCGCCGGCTCGGAAGGGCCCGTGCCAGGACCGGACCGGGGCCCGTGTCAGGGCTGCAGGACGCGGACCTCCGCCCCGCAGGTCATCCGGCGGTCGAAGCCGACGGTGCGCTCCGGCCCGGTCAGGGTCAGCGGCACGGTGTGGCGCACGTCGGCACTGGACGCGGCCAGCCGCAGCTCCACCGTCCCGGGCTCGACGACCCGCTGCCCGGGCCGCACGGTGTACGAGGCCAGGTCGGCGTGGAAGTCGAAGACGACCTCGGCCGCCTGCCCCGGCTCCAGCGCCACCCGCGTGTAGCCGACCAGCTGGACGACCGGCCGGGCGACGCGCGCCACGGGGTCGTGCAGATAGAGCTGGACGACCTCGGTGCCTGCCCGCTCGCCGGTGTTGCGCACGGTGACGCGGATCTCGGCGGAGCCGTCGGTCGGCAGCGTGTCGGCGCCGGCGCCCGCCGCCTCCCACTCGAAGGAGGTGTACGACAGGCCGTGCCCGAAGGGGTACAGCGGCGTCGGGTCGATGTTGCTGGCGTCGCCCTTGAGGCCCAGCGGCGGCACGAGGTAGGTCCACGGCTGGCCGCCGGTGCCGCGCGGCACGCTGACCGGGAGCCGGCCGGAGGGGTTGACCCGCCCGGTGAGGACCCCGGCGACCGCCGGTCCGCCCTCCTCGCCGGGGAAGAACGCCTGGACGACGGCGGCCAGCCGGCCCTCCCACCGGCCGAGCGCGTACGGGCGGCCGGTGAGCAGCACCAGCACCACGGGCTTGTCGGTGCTCTCCAGCAGGGCGTCCAGGAACGCCGCCTGGCCGTCGGGGAGCGTGAGGTCCGCGGCGTCGCAGCCCTCGCCGGAGGTGCCGCGGCCGAAGAGGCCGGAGCGGTCGCCGAGCGCCGCGATAACGATGTCGGCGTCGGCGGGGGAGTCGGTCAGCACCGCTCCGGGCAGTTCGGCGCCCAGGGCGTCCAGCAGCGTGGGGATCTCCACGCCGACGGGCAGCTCGGGGTGCTCGACGCCCACGTGCCGGGGGAAGGTGTAGCAGCCCAGCATGGCCGCCCGCTCCTCCGCGTACGGGCCGACCACCGCGATGCGGGCGGTGGGGTGCACGGGGAGCACTCCGCCGGAGTTGTCCAGCAGGACGACGGACTCCTCGGCCACGCGCCGGGCCAGCGCCCGCATCGCGGGCGGGTCCAGGTCCACGGTGCCGCCGGAGGCGGCGGGCGGGGCGGCCGACCAGTCGGGGTCCAGCAGGCCCAGCTCGCACTTCTGCCGCAGCACCCGCAGCGCCGCGCGGTCCACCAGTTCCTCGGGCACCTCGCCGGAGCGCACCGCCTTCAGCAGCGGCTCGCCGTAGCAGCGCAGGCCCGGCAGCTCCACGTCCACGCCCGCGGCCAGCGCCAGGGCCGCGGCGCGGGCGGGGGAGTCGGCGACGTGGTGGGCCAGCTCCAGGAAGGAGACGCCGAAGTAGTCGGAGACCACCGTGCCGGTAAAGCCCCACTCCTCGCGCAGCAGGTCGGTGAGGAGCTCGGTGTGGGCGGCGGCCGGGACGCCGTCGAGGTCGTTGTAGGCGTGCATGACCGAGCGGGCCCCGCCCTCGCGCAGGGCCATCTCGAACGGCGGCAGGATCACGTCGGCCAGCTCGCGCGGGCCGATCGAGACGGGGCCGTGGTTGCGGGCGCCGCGGGAGGCGGAGTAGCCCGCGAAGTGCTTGAGGGTGGAGACGATCCCGGTGGACTCCAGGCCCGCCACATAGGCGGTGGCCAGCGTCGCCACCAGGTAGGGGTCCTCGCCGATGGACTCCTCGGTGCGGCCCCAGCGCGGGTCGCGCACCACGTCCAGGACCGGCGAGAGGCCCTGGTGGATGCCGACCGAGCGCATGGAGCCGCCGATGGCCGCGGCCATCTCGCGCACCAGCGCCGGGTCGAAGGTGGCTCCCCAGGCCAGCGGGGTGGGGAAGATGGTGGCCTGCCAGGCGGTGAAGCCGGTCAGGCACTCCTCGTGGGCCAGGGCGGGGATGCCGAAGCGGTTGGCCGCGGCGACCTTCGTCTGGAAGGCCTCCAGGGCCCGCGCGCCCTCGGCCGGCTCCACGGGGGCGGTGCCGAAGGGGCGGGTGAGCTGGCCCAGGCCGTGGGGCAGCAGGGCGTCCAGGTCGACGGTTTCGGAGACCTCGTGCTGGAGCGGGGCGACGTCCTCGCCGTCGGACTCGGAACCGGGCCAGACGCTGGAGAGCTGTGCGAGCTTCTCCTCCAGGGTCATCCGGGACAGCAGATCGGCGGCGCGCTCCTCGACGGGTCGGGAGGTGTCCTGCCAGGGGTGGTGATGCATGAGGCTCCTTGTGCGGCGTCGGCGTGTCCGGCGCGCGTCCCGTGGGACGGGACGCGCGGATCAGCGTCCGCCGACTCCCATGAGGCCGTTGATGAGCTGACGGCGGGCGAAGAGGTACACGACGAAGATCGGCACGATCGACAGCACGACCGCGGCGAGCAGTGCGGGGATGTCCACCCGGAACTGGCCGACGTAGTCGTAGAGGCCGAGGGTGAGGACCCGGCTCTCGCGCGACTGGGTGAGGATCAGGGGGAAGAGGAAGTTGTTCCAGGCCTGGAGCGCCGCGTAGACGCCGACGGTGGAGATGCCTCCCCGGGAGAGGGGCACGACGAGCTGGAGCAGGACGCGGGTCTGGCTCGCACCCTCCAGCGCCATCGACTCGTACATCTCCTCCTCGATGTCCCGCATGGTGCCGGCCAGGATCAGCACGCAGACGGGCAGGCAGAAGGCCGCGGTCGGCAGGATGATCGCCAGCAGGCTGTCGTAGAGGTTCAGCTGGGTGATCAGCAGGTAGATCGGGATGATCACCGCCTGCGCGGGGATGGCCAGACCCAGCAGGAAGAACTGGAAGATCCGCTGGGAGGTGCGGCTGAGGGTGCGCACCACGGTGTAGCCGACGCACACCGACAGGACCACGACGATGGCCGCGGTGGCGACCGTGACGACCGCGGTGTTGAGCAGGTAGACGAGGAAGTCGCTCTCCAGCACCGTGCGGTAGTTGTCGAGCGTGAGGTCGCCCGGCAGGCTCAGCGCGCCCTCGTCGAAGTAGGAGTCGCGGTCCCGCAGCGTGGTGAGGACCAGGACGTACAGCGGCAGGCCGACGATGACCAGCCAGACGACGGAGGCGACGCCCGCCGGGACGTTCCACTTGCGGACGCGGCGCAGCCTGCCGCGCAGGCCCCGGTCGTTGCGGGCCTGCGGCTCGCCGGCCCGTTCGGCGGCGGGGGAGGGCCGGTGCTCCGGCCGGACGGCGGTCTTCACATCCCCTCCCGGGTGCTGCGCATCTTGCTGAAGCCGGTCGCCCGGACCATCAGCAGGGAGATGGCGGTGGCGACGATCACCAGGGTGGTGGCGATGGCGCTGGCGTAGCCCATGTCGTACGCCTGGAAGCCGGTCTCGTACATCAGGTAGGGCACGATCGTGGTGTCCGTTCCCGGTCCGCCCTCGGTCAGGATGAGGACGGTGTCGAAGAAGGTCAGCGCGCCGACGACCATCAGCACCGAGGAGGTGACGATGGTGTTGCGCAGCTGCGGCAGGGTGATGGAGAAGAACTGCCGCACGGTGCTCGCCCCGTCGATGGAGGCGGCCTCGTAGAACGACTTGGGGATCTGCCGGGCGCCGCCCTGGTAGAGCAGGGTGTGGAACGGGATGAACTGCCAGGCGGCGACGAAGGCCACGGCGGCGAAGGCGCCGTCGCCGGTGCCGAGCAGATTGCCGTCCTCGATCCCCAGCCACGGGCCGATCTCGGCGATCAGGCCGAAGTTGGGGTCCAGCAGCGACTTCCACAGCAGCGCCAGCGCCACGGAGGAGGCCAGCAGCGGCAGGAAGAAGATCGCGCTGAGGACGGCCCGGTTCCTCTGCCGGCCGGCCGACCACACGCCCAGCAGCAGGGCGACGGGCGTCTGGATCAGCCAGCTGACGCCGGTGAGCAGGACGCTCAGCCAGATGGCCTGCCGCATGGTGGGGTCCTCGAACAGCCGCTCCCAGTTGCCGGTGCCGCTGACCGAGGGGAAGTCGCCGAGGCCGTCCCAGCTGGTGAAGGAGAGATAGCCGACGAGCGCCATGGGGCCGACGGCGAACAGGACGAAGAACAACACGCCGGGGACCGCCCAGGCAATGCCCGGGCGGCCCACGCGCGGCGACGCGGTCGGTACTGCTTGCTTCACTTGAGGGCCTTCATGGCGTCGACGAACTCTTCGGGGCTGAGCTGCTTGTTGAAGAGCTTCTGGATGTTGGTGAGCATCGGCGAGGCCTGCTGCGCCGGCAGCGCCTGGTCCCAGGAGAGGGTGAAGTTCGGGGCGTCGCGCACCAGGTCGTACTGGAAGAGGGCGTAGTCGGGGGCGGGGTGCCCGGCGAGCATGTCCTCGGAACCGGAGGTGGTGGGCACGTCGCCGTTGTCCACCAGGGCCTCGGCGTACCAGTCCTCGGCGGCGGTCTTGACGAACTCCAGGGCCGCTTCGCGCTCGGCGCCCTTCAGCTTGGAGCTGACCGACCAGAAGTTGGTGGGGTTACCCACCACGTTCTTGGGGTCGCCCTTGCCGTCGGGGAGGGCGGGGAAGGTGGTCCAGCCCAGGCCCTTCTCGGCGAACTCCTTCTGGTTGGCCTGCTGGTTGGAGTACTCCCAGCTGCCCATCAGGTGCATGGCCGCCTTGCCCTTGGCGAAGAGCGTGGAGGCGCCGTCGGCGGTGTAGTTGACCGAGGCGTAGTTCTTGCCGAACGCCCCGCGGTCCACCAGGTCGCGGATGGTCTCGGCGGTCTTCAGCACGGCCGGGTCGCCCCAGGCCGAGGAGTCGCCGTCCTGGATGCGCTGGAAGACCTCGGCGCCGCCTGTGCGGTCCAGCAGGTACTCGACCCACATCAGCTCGGTCCAGGCGTCGGTGCCGGCGAGCGCGAAGGGGGTGACGCCCTCCTTCTTGAAGGTGTCGACCAGGTCCAGCAGGTCGTCCCAGGACTCGGGCGGCTGGGCGCCGGCCTTCTCGAAGACGTCCTTGTTGTAGAAGAGGACCACCGGCTGCATGCCCCGCATCGGGACGCCGTAGATCTTGTCGTTCACCTTGCCCGCGTTGAGGATCGAGGGCAGGAACGCGTCCTTGAGCTTCTCGTCCTTCTGGATCTCGGAGGTGAGGTCGACCAGCATGTCCTTCTCGACGAAGTTGCTGATGCTGCCGCCGCCCCAGTTGAAGAAGACGTCGGGCGCGTTGGGCGTGCCCATCGCGCTGCGCATCTTGTCCTGGTAGCCCTCGCCGGGCACCTCGACGAGCTTGGCCTTGACGTCGGAGGTCTTGTTGAACCGCTCGACCGCCTCGCGCTGCACCTTGGTCGAGGCGTCCTGGTAGACCCACACCTCCAGGGTTCCGCCGGCCTTCTCCTCGCCGGGCCCGCCGCTGCCGCAGGCGGTGAGCACGGAGGCTGCCAGCACCGCCGCCGTCAGCCTGGCGGCGTGGCGCCGCCCGAATCCCTTGCGGCCTCTCACGGCCGAGCCCTGCACTGCTGTTCGCATCGCATACCTTCCGGAAGGACTCCGAAAATTATCGGTAGTGGTGGTGGGAAAGTACGTACGCGTTTCAGCCGTGTCAACAGGTCTGACAAAAAACGGGACCTCTGGCCCGGCAGCGTGATGCGCCCGTTATATGGAGTTGTCCGGTCCGCTGCCGGGATCAGTTCCGCAGCGGTGCCGTACTGGCACGAACGACCAGCTCAGTGGCGAGTTCCACGCGCGGGGAGTCGATCTCCTCGCCCCTGGCCTGACGCAGTACGGTGCGGGCCGCGACCTTGCCCATCTCCACCAGCGGCTGGCGCACCGTCGTCAGCGGCGGAGCGGACCAGCGGACTTCCGGAAGGTCGTCGAACCCGACGATGCTGACGTCCTCCGGCACCCGCATCCCGCGCCGCCGCAGCGCCTCGATCGCGCCCAGCGCCATCTGGTCGCTGGCGGCGAACAGGGCGGTGGGCGGCTCGTCCAGGTCCATCAGCCGGTTGCAGCCGGTGAAACCGGACTCGTGGTAGAAGTCGCCCGGCACCATCAGCCGGTCGTCCACGGGGACGCCCGCGGCCTCCAGCGCGGCGCGGTAGCCGTCCAGCCGGGCGCGGCTGCACAGCAGCCTCGGCGGCCCGGCGATGAAGCCGATGCGGCGGTGGCCCAGCTCCAGCAGGTGCTCGGTGGCGGACATGCCGCCGGCCCAGTTGGTGGCGCCCACCGTCGGGGCGTCCAGGGCCGGGGAGCCGGAGGGGTCCACCACCACCAGCGGCACGCCGAGGCGGTGCAGCTCCTCGTGGAGGACCGGCTCCAGGACCGAGGTCACCAGGATCACGCCCCCCGAGGCGCGGGCCCGCAGGTTGCGCATCCACTGCCGGGCCGAGCCCGCGCGGTCGTGGATGGCCGAGACCACCGTGCCGAAGCCGACCTCGTGCGTGGTCTCCTCCACGCCGCGGATGATCTCCACCGCCCAGGGGCTGTCGAGATCGTTGAAGACCAGGTCGATCAGGGCGGGCCGGTCGCCGGAGGAGGCCGTGCGGCGGCGGTAGCCGTACTGCCGCAGCAGCTCCTCGACCCTGGCCCGGGTCGCGGGCGCGACGTCCGAGCGGCCGTTGACCACCCGCGAGACCGTGGGGACCGAGACCCCCGCCTCCTGGGCGATCGCCGTGATCGTGACCTTCTGCTCCACCTTGGGTGCCATCCTCTGCTCCGCGACTTTGCCGGCCGCGGCGACCGCGCCGTCCGTCATGCCGTCTCCCATGCTCTCTCCTCCACACGCGCACACCGTTGACGGGCGTTCCCATCGGCTCTACCGTTCCCGGCGCACCCTCGAAACCTTCCAACAGTCTTCCGGAAAGAGTTCCGGGGCGTCGAGAGAGGGACACCCCAGCATGAGGCAGCACCGTGTACGCACCGTACGTCGTTTAGCCCGGGCGGCCGTAGCCGCCTCCGCCGCGGCCGCGGCCCTGACCTTCGGATTCAGCGCCCCGAGCCAGGCGGCCGACCCCTCCCTGCGCGAAGTGGCCGAGTCCACCGGCCGCTTCATCGGCACGGCCGTCAACGACGGTCTGCTGGGCAACGGGACCTACAGCAACATCGTCAGCACCGAGTTCGACAGCGTCACCGCCGAGAACGCCATGAAGTGGGAGGCGGTCGAACCCCAGCGCGGCCAGTTCAACTGGGCCGGAGGCGACCGCCTGGTCCAGTTCGCCCAGGCCAACGACCAGCTCGTCTACGGCCACACCCTGGTCTGGCACAGCCAGATGCCCGGCTGGCTGCAGAACGGGTCGTTCTCCAACAGCGAGCTGCGCACCATCGTGACCGACCACGTCACCACCCAGGTCAGCCGCTACAAGGGCAAGGTCCAGCGCTGGGACGTGGTCAACGAGGCGTTCAACGAGGACGGCTCGCTCCGGCAGAGCAAGTTCTACCAGCAGCTCGGCGCGTCCTACATCGCGGACTCCTTCCGGGCCGCCCGCGCCGCGGACCCGAACGCCAAGCTGTTCATCAACGACTACAACACCGAGACGGCCAACGCCAAGAGCGACGGCCTGTACCGGCTGGTCAGGGACCTGAAGGCGCAGGGCGTGCCGATCGACGGCGTCGGGTTCCAGAACCACCTCATCGTCGGCCAGGTCAACGGCCAGGCGATCCGGCAGAACCTCCAGCGCTTCGCCGACCTGGGCCTGGAGGTCGCGGTCACCGAGCTGGACATCCGGATGCGGATGCCGTCCGACAGCTCCAAGCTCCAGCAGCAGGCCCGCGACTACCGCGCGGTGGCCGACGCCTGCCTGGCGGTCTCCCGGTGCTCCGGCATCACCGTCTGGGGCGTCAGCGACCGGGACTCCTGGGTGCCGGACGTCTTCCAGGGGGAGGGCGCGGCCTGCCCCTGGGACGAGAACTACCGGCCCAAGCCGGCCTACGACGCGCTGCGCGACGCCTTCATCGCGGCGGGCGGAGACCCGGGCGACCCGGGCGACCCCGAGCCGCCCACGGGCGACTGCTCCGCCGCCTTCACCGTCTCCAACCGCTGGGACACCGGCTCGGTCGTCTCCGTGACCATCCGCACCGGACAGGCCCTGAACGGCTGGCGCGCGCAGTTCGACCTGCCGGCCGGGGTGAACCTGGCCAACGGCTGGAACGGCGCGTTCTCGCAGAGCGGCCGCACCGTCACCGTCTCCAACGCCGCCTACAACGGCACGGTCCCGGCCGGTGGGACGATCTCCTTCGGCTTCCAGACCAGCGGGGGCGCCGCCCAGGACGGCACCCGCGTCAGCCTCGGCGGACAGGAGTGCGCCGCGGGCTGACACCGGCTCCCGTCCGGTGCGCCGGGCCGCCGGGGCAGGGCGGCCGGAGCGCCGGACGGGGCGGACGGCCCCGGTCGCGGCCCGCCCCACACGGGCCGCGGCCGGGGTCCTCTCACCGTTCTCCGCCGCTCTGCTCCGTCCTCCTGCCGCTTCCCGCCGTCCCGGGTGCTCCTCGGCGCGTGCGGACGGCGTACACCGGCACCGACACCGCGTCGTCGTCCAGACACCGGCCCGTGGCCAGGTCGAAGCGCTGCTTCAGCAGCGGGGAGGCCACGAAGGCCCGGCCGCCCGCCGAGCCCAGCAGCCCGCGCGAGAGCACGTATGCGCCGGTGAACGGGTCGCGGTTGCCGACCGCGTACGTCCGGCCCGCCCGGTCCCGGAACACGGCGATCTGCCGGCCGTCGGGCAGCAGCGCCGCCACCCCCCGCCCCGGCACCAGATCGGACAGGCGGCACACCGCGGCCCAGCCGCCGTCGGCGCGCACCTCCACCCGCACCCCGGCCGCCGTCTCCGGGGTCGTGGTCTCCGTTGTCACTTCTGTCGTCACTGCGGTCATCGGGCCGCGCTCCCTTCGAGGGCATCGAGCGTGCGGACGGGGATGTCGGGGCCGGACAGGAGGGTCAGGTCGGGCCGGACCTGATCGCGCTCGGCGACGAAGCGCACCGACGGGTCCGGCGCGCCCGGGGCGTTGACGAAGGACACGAACCGCCGCAGCCGCTCGGGGTCGTCCAGCGTCGCGGCCCACTCGTCGCGGTAGTTCGCCACGTGGTCGGCCATCAGGGCCTCCAGCTCGGCGCACAGCCCCAGCGAGTCGTGGACGACCACGTCGCGCACATGGTCCAGGCCGCCCTCGATCCGCTCCAGCCAGGCGGCGGTGCGCTCCAGCCGGTCGGCGGTGCGGATGTAGAACATCAGGAAGCGGTCGATCAGCCGCACCAGCTCGGCGTCCGACAGGTCCTTGGCCAGCAGGTCGGCGTGGCGCGGGGTCGCGCCGCCGTTGCCGCCCACGTACAGGTTCCAGCCGTTCGCCGTGGCGATCACCCCGAAGTCCTTGCTCCGCGCCTCGGCGCACTCGCGCTGGCACCCGGAGACCGCCGACTTCAGCTTGTGCGGCGCGCGCAGGCCCCGGTAGCGCAGCTCCAGGTCGATGGCCATGCGCACCGAGTCCTGCACCCCGTAGCGGCACCAGGTCCGCCCCACGCACGACTTCACCGTGCGCAGCGCCTTGCCGTAGGCGTGGCCCGACTCGAAGCCGGCGTCCACCAGGCGGGCCCAGATCGCCGGGAGCTGGTCGACGCGGGCGCCGAGCAGGTCGACCCGCTGGGCACCGGTGATCTTGGTGTAGAGCCCGAAGTCGCGGGCCACCTCGCCGATCACGATCAGTTTCTCGGGCGTGATCTCACCGCCGGGGATGCGCGGCACGACCGAGTACGAGCCGTTGCGCTGGATGTTGGCCAGATGGTGGTCGTTGGTGTCCTGGAGGGCCGCCTGCTCGCCGTCCAGGACGTAGCCGCTGGCGCCCAGCGCCGGGGCGAGCGAGGCGATGATCGAGGCGACGGCCGGCTTGCAGATCTCGCAGCCCTCCCCGCCGCGGGCCTCCCGGCGGCCGTGGCCGTCCAGCAGCTCGGCGAAGGTGGACAGCCGCCGGGTGCGGACGATCTCGTACAGCTCGCCGCGGGTGTGGGCGAAGCAGCCGCACAGGCCCTTGTCGACGGTGACGCCGCCCGCCTCCAGCTCGTCGTTGACGAGCGCGGTGAGCACCTTCACACAGCTTCCGCAGCCGGTGCCCGCCTTCGTGCACTTCTTCACCTCCGGCACGGTGGTGCACGCGTGCTCGGTGACGGCCGCGCGGACGGTGCCCTTGGTGACGTTGTGGCAACTGCACACCACCGCCTCGTCCGGCAGCGCGGACGGCCCCAGCGCCGCCGGCGCCCCGGCCCCGGCGGGCAGGACGAGCTGCTCGGGAGCCACCGGCGGGACGCTGCCGGTCAGCGGGCGCAGCATGCCGTACGCCTCGGCGTCGCCGACCAGCACGCCGCCCAGCAGGGTGCCGTCGGCGGCGACCACCAGCTTCTTGTAGACCCCGGCGCGCGAGTCGGAGTAGACGACGTCCAGGCAGCCCTCGGCCTTTCCGTGCGCGTCGCCGAACGAGGCGACGTCCACGCCCAGCAGCTTGAGCTTGGTGGAGGTGTCGGCACCGGTGAAGGACGCCCCGGCGCCCCCGGCGCCCTCCGCGTCCCCCGTACACACCGCGATCGCCTCCGCCGCCACCCGCGCCATCTCGTAGCCCGGCGCCACCAGGCCGTACACCGTGCCGTCCACGGCCCTGGCGCACTCGCCGATGGCGTACACCGCGGCGTCGGCGGTGCGGCACCGCTCGTCCACGGCGATCCCGCCGCGCTCGCCGACCTCCAGACCGCAGCCGCGGGCCAGCTCGTCGCGGGGGCGTACGCCCGCCGAGAAGACCACCAGATCGGTGGCGATCCGCGAGCCGTCCGACAGCGCCATCCCCGTGACGGCCCCGTCCGCGCCGGCGGTGATCTCCGTGCCGCCCACGCCCGTGTGGACGGCCAGGCCCATCTCCTCGACGGCGCGGCGCAGGGCGGTGCCACCGCCCTCGTCGACCTGGAGGGCCATCAGGCGCGGGTTGAACTCCACGATGTGGGTATCGAGCCCCAGGCCGCTGAGGGCGCCGGCCGCCTCCAGGCCCAGCAGGCCGCCGCCGACGACCGTGCCCACCCGGCTCCTTCCCGCGTACTCCTCGATGGCGAGCAGGTCCTCCACCGTGCGGTAGACGAAGCAGCCGGTGCTGTCGCTTCCCGGCACGGGCGGCACGAACGGGTAGGAGCCGGTGGCCAGCACCAGCGTGTCGTAGCCGATCTCCAGCCCGGCGCGCGAGGTCACCGTGCGCGCCCTGCGGTCGACGGCGACCGCCGGGTCGCCCAGGTGGAGCTCGACGCCGTGCCGCTCCATGAAGCCCTCGTCCACCAGGGACAGCTCCTCGGGCGTGCGGCCGGAGAAGTACGAGGTGAGCTGCACGCGGTCGTACGCGGGCCGCGGCTCCTCGCACAGCACGACCACCCGGGCCCGCTCGGTCACCTCCCGGCTCGCGAGTTCCTCCAGGAACCGCTGGCCGACCATCCCGTGCCCGACGAGCACGATCGTGGGGCGTGGCGTCCGTGGCATGTCTACAGGCCTCCATCGTTGGTGAGCAGGTGGAGCAGCGGGGCGGAGGGCAGCGGCTCGTCGCCCTCCCAGGCGCGGGCGAGGGCGCCGACGGTGCCGAGGTCGCCCAGGAGGATGCCGCCCACCAGCCGGTCGCCGCGGACGACGACCTTGCGGTAGACGCTGCGGGTGGCGTCGGCGAGGCGGACGACGTCGTCGCCCGCGCGGGGCACGGTCTCGCCGAACGCGGCGAGGTCCAGCGCGCTCCCGGGCCCGGAGGGCGGCGGGGCCAGCGTCAGCCGGGTCAGCGCCCGGGTGCCGGTGTACGCACCGCCCGCCGTTCCGCTTTCCGTGCCGCCTGCCGGGCCGTCCGCCGCGCGGTCCGCCGTTCCGTCCGCCAGCAGGACGCGGGCCAGCGCGTCGGCCTGCTCCTGGGCGGCGCCGGCCAGCCCGTAGACCCTCCCGCCGTGCTCGGCGCAGTCACCGACGGCGTGGATCCGGGGGTCACCGGTGCGCAGCTCGTCGTCGACGACGATCCCGTCGCGGACCTCCAGCCCGGCCGCCCGGGCGAGCCCGACCCGCGGGCGCACCCCGCAGGCCAGGACGACCAGTTCGGCCTCCAGCCGGTAGCCGTCGGCGAGTTCCACGCCGCGGGCCACGGCCTCCGCGCCGGCGGCCCCCTCCCCGGCGCTCCCCGCGGTCAGCAGGCCGCGGACGCGGCACTCGGTGTGGACCTCGACGCCCAGCCCCTCCAGATGCCCGCGCAGCAATGCCGAGGCACGGGCGTCCAGATGACGCTCCATGAGGTGTTCGCCCTGGTGGGCGAGGACGGCGCGCACCCCGCGCCCGGCCAGCGCGCGGGCGGCCGAGACCCCGAGCAGGCCGCCGCCGACGACGACGGCCCGCACCCCGGGCCGTACCGCCGCCTCCAGCGCCCGGCAGTCGGCCAGGGTGCGGAAGGGGCGCACGCCACGGGGCGGCTCGTGCCCGCCGCCGGGGAAGAGCCCGCGCAGCGGCGGCAGCACCGGGTTGGAGCCGGTGGCCAGCACCAGGGCGTCGTACGGCAGCGAGGAGCCGTCGTCGCACCTCACCAGCCGCTCGGCCCGGTCCAGCCGCACCGCCCGCACACCGCGCAGCCAGCGGGCGGCGGGCGGGGCGGGCAGGCCGATCACCTCCGGCGCGTACCGCCCGGCCAGCACACCGGCCAGCAGCACCCGGTTGTACGGCGCGTGGGGCTCCTCGCCGACGACCGTCAGATCCACGGCGGCGCCACCGGGGCAGCCGGTGCCACCGGGGCCGTCGGTGCCGGCGGTACCGAGGGCGTCGGCGGCGGCGAGCTGCCCGGCGAGCCGGGCGGCGGCCATTCCGCCGCCGATCACCACCACACGCTTCGTCGAGGTCATGCGGAAAGCGTGCGGCGCGGCTGTTTCCCGTCCGCATCACCGCTGTTTCCCGGCGGCAACACCGCCCTCAGCGCACCCGGGCCCCGGCTGTGAGCCCGGGGAACACCGCTTCCCCGGGCAGGACCCTCAGGGCGCCAGGCGGACGGGCAGCGCCGCGAGACCCCTGGTCCACGGCGACGACGCCCAGGCCAGACGCTCCTCGGGAACGGCCAGCCGCAGACCCGGCAGCCGCCGCCGCAGCACCTCCACGGCCGTCCGCGCGATCAGCCGGGCCTGCGGCTGGGCAGGGCAGGCGTGCGGCCCCGCACCGAACGCCACATGCGCGCGGTTGCCCCTCACCGGCCGCCCGCACGCGGGCAGCACCCGCGGGTCGCGGCCCGCGGCGGCCAGCCCCAGCACGAGCATGTCCCCGGCCCGCACCTCCCGCCGGCCCAGGCGGACGTCGCGCAGCGCGTAGCGGCCGGGGAGGTTCTGGGTGGGCGGGAACCGCCACAGCGCCAGGTCCAGAGCCTCGTCCAGGGTGAGGTATCCGCCGTCCAGCGAGGAGCGCAGACCCGGATCGGTCAGCAGCAGCCGCAGCGTGGTGGCGATCCAGTTCTTCGTCGTCTGGTGGGCCGCCACCACCGTCACGGCCAGGTTGTGCAGCACCTCCTCCTCGCGGAGCGAGGCGGGGTGCGTCAGCAGCCAGGAGGTGACGTCGGGGCCCGGCGCGCACCGCTTCTCCTGCACCAGGGCCAGCAGGAAGCGCTCCAGCCGGCGGCCGGCGTGGACGGAGTCGGCGTTCGCGGCGGCCGTGCCGGCGACGGCCTCCGCCAGTTTCCGGCTGACCGGCTCGTTCGCCCCCAGCAGCCGGGTGACGACCCGCGCCGGCAGGCGGTGCGCGTAGTGCGGTACGAGGTCGGCCTCGCGCCGCCCGGCGAAGGCGTCGATCAGCCGGTCGGCGGTGTCGCGCACCAGGCGGCCCAGCTCGCCGCCGTCGACCCGGCCCAGCGCGTCGGCGACCGCCGACCGCATCCGCCGGTGCCGCCGCCCGTCGGCGAACATCAGGGCCGGACGCCAGCCGACGAACGCCAGCAGCGGGGAGTCGGTCGGCACGCGCCCCTCGCGCAGCAGGCGCCAGTGGCGGGGGTCGTGGCTGAAGTCCCGTTCGCGGCGCGCCACCCGCAGCAGCTCCTCGTAACCCATGACCAGCCAGGCGTGCACCCCCGGGGCCAGGGCGACGGGCGCGACCGGCCCGTGTTCCGCGCGCAGCCGCTCGTACAGGGCGGGCAGGCCGTCGCCGTCCAGGCCCGGGCCGTACAGCGGTACGTGGCGCGGGCGGCCGGAGTGCCCCGGCCGGCCGGGGCGGCCGGGGCACTCCGGTGGCGTCTCGGTCCAGGGGCGGCGGGGAGCAGCGGTCATGGTGGCTCCGGGAGGGGGAGGAGGGGAGGGGGAGCGGTCCGGGGCGGCCCGTACCACCGGCAGACAACGCGCCGGCGGCCGACGCGGTCAACCGCCTTCTCCGAAAAGAGTCCTGGAATACCACTCAGGGGTGAGCCGGCGGGCGGCGGGCGGTGTGGATCAGCCCGCCAGAGCCCGGTCGAGACCCCGTTCGCGCGGCCCGAGGAAGTGCGGATCGGGGGTGAACGTCGCCTCCAGCCCGGCCTTCGCCGCGCCCGCCACCTCGCGCAGCGCGCCGTAGTACCAGGTGGCGTCGTGCGGTTCGGCGACACCGACGCCGTACGCGTCGATCCCGGCCGCCCGGCACAGGGCCAGCGCGCGGCGTATGTGGAAGCCCTGGCTCACCAGCAGCGCCCGCTCCACGCCGAAGATCCGCCGGGCGCGGGCGCAGGAGTCCCAGGTGTCGAAGCCCGCGTGGTCGCCGACGACGTCCTCGGCGGGGACGCCGCGGCGCACCAGGTAGTCCCGCATGGCGCCCGTCTCGTCGTAGTCGCGGCGGCTGTTGTCACCGGTGACCAGCACCGCGCGCACCCGGCCCCGGCCGTACAGCTCGGCGGCGGCGTCCAGCCGGTGAGCCAGGTACGGGGACGGCTCCCCGTCCCACAGCCCGGCGCCGAAGACGACCACGACCGGGGCGGCCGGTGCGCCGCCGAGGGTGCGGACGCGGTCGCCTGCGGAGACCGCGACCCAGGTCGCGGGCAGCAGCCCCAGCACGCACAGCAGCACCGCGGTCTGGAGGACCTGCCTCCTTCCGGGCTTCACGGCCCTCCCCATTCCCCTGGCCTTCACCTGGGCGGTCCTCACCTTGGCCTTTACCGAGCTGATCATCACACCGATGGAGACGGTCCGAGCCGCGCCGCGGTTGCCGCGGCTACGGTGGGCGGCACCGGACCGCGAAGGCGGCGAATGCGGTGCGGACGGCGAAGGCGGCCGGGAACGGGAAGAGACGGGAACGGGAAGAAGAGGAGCGGCGGCCATGGCGGAGACGGGCATCCTGACGGTGCTGACCACCACCGACAGCCGGGAGAAGGCCGAGGCGCTGGCACGCGGCGCGGTGGAGGCCCGCGTCGCGGCGTGCGCCCAGGTCTCCGGCCCGGTGACCTCGGTCTACCGGTGGGAGGGCGAGGTGCGCGCAGAGCCCGAGTGGCAGGTGCTGCTGAAGACGGCGGCGGCCCGCTACGACGCCCTGGAGGCGCATCTGCGCGCGGTGCACGACTACGACACCCCCGAGATCATCGCCACCCCGGTCGTCCGCGGCGGCGCGGACTACCTGGCCTGGGTCGCCGAGGAGACGGACGGCTCCTGAGCCGCGCGGCAGCCCTACAGGGCCAGATGACGGCGCAGGGCGGCGTCGAGGTCGGCCAGGACGTGTGACGGCAGCACACCGACCCGGTGCAGCAGCCGCTCCACGGCTACAGAGCGCACCTGTTCGCACCGGGCGTTGGAGTCTTTGCGCAGGCCGCAGTCCGCGGCCTTGAGGAGCACCTGGAACGGGTAGGCCCGTGAGGTGTCGGACGTCACGGGCACCACGGTCAGCACACCCCGGCCGGCGCGGTCCACCGAACGGTTGGCCGCGTCGTTGGAGACGATGACGGCTGGGCGTGCCTTGTTCGCCTCACTGCCGCGAGTCGGGTCCGGATCGACCAGATAGATGTCACCGCGCCGCATCGCCGGGCCCGTCCGCAGCGGTCGCGTCCCACAGCGCCGCTTCCTCGTCCTCGGCCCACTCCTGCCATGCGGCGGTGTAGTTCTGTTCGAGTTCCGAGGCGCGCAGCGACTCGATCGCGGCGTGTATCACGGCCGATCGCGACTCGATCTCGGCCCTGGCGGCGTATGCGTCGACGAAGGCGATGTCTTCCTGGGGAGGCTCACACTTACCTTCATGCCACAGGTGGTACATCGGTAGCTCGGTACGTGCTACTCCAGTTGCTACCGAGGTTGCCGCCCCGGGTCCTCCGCGCGCTCCACCCGGACCGCGCAGACCTTGAACTCCGGCATGCGCGAGACGGGGTCCAGGGCCGGGTTGGTCAGGGTGTTGGCGCGGCCCTCGCCCGGCCAGTGGAACGGCATGAACACCGTGTCCGGGCGGATGCCCGGGGTGATCCGGGCCGGTGCCACCGCCCGCCCCCGCCGTGAGACCACCGCCACCGGCTCCCCCTCGGCCACCCCGATCCGCTCGGCCAGCCGCGGATGGAGCTCGACGAACGGGCCCGGGGCGGCGCCGTTCAGCTCCGCCACCCGCCGGGTCTGGGCACCGGACTGGTACTGGGCCAGCACCCGGCCCGTGGTCAGCAGCAGCGGGTGGCCGGCGTCCGGTTCCTCCGCCGAGGGACGGTGGGCGACGGGCGCGAAGCGGGCCCGGCCGTCGTCGGTGGCGAAGCGGTCCAGGAACAGGCGAGGGGTGCCGGGATGGGGGGCGGGGGAGCGGTCCACGGCGGGGTCGTCGGCCTCGTCCGTGCCCGGGACCTCCGGGCACGGCCAGAAGACCCCGTCCTCCTCGGCGATACGGCGGTAGGTGATCCCCGAGTAGTCCGCCAGGCCCCCGGCCGAGGCCCGCCGCAGCTCCTCGAAGACCTCCTCCGGTTCGGTGGGGAACCCCCTCTCCCAGCCCAGCCGCGCCGCCAGCGCGTTCAGCACCTCCAGATCGGTGCGCACCCCGGGCGGGGCGTCCACGGCCCCGCGGCGCAGCAGCACCCGGCCCTCCAGACTGGTCATCGTGCCCGTCTCCTCCGCCCACTGCGCCACCGGCAGCACCACGTCCGCCAGCGCGGCCGTCTCCGACAGCACCACGTCGCACACCGCCATGAAGTCCAGCGACCGCAGCCGCCGCTCGACACGGGCGGCGCGCGGAGCGGAGACGACCGGGTTGGAACCGGTCAGCAGCAGGGCGCGCACATCGCGGCCGAGCGCGTCCAGCAGCTCGTACGCGCTGCGCCCCGGCCCCGGCAGCACAGCGGGGTCCACACCCCACACCCGCGCCACGTGCTCGCGCGCCGCCGGGTCGTCCAGCCTGCGGTAACCGGGCAGCTGGTCGGCCTTCTGGCCGTGCTCGCGCCCGCCCTGGCCGTTGCCCTGACCGGTCAGGCAGCCGTAACCGGACAGCGGGCGGCCCGCCCGGCCGGTGGCCAGGCACAGGTTGATCCAGGCGCCGACGGTGTCGGTGCCCTTGGACTGCTGCTCGGGCCCGCGCGCGGTGAGCACCATCGACGACTCCGCGCCGCAGAACAGCGCCACCGCCTCCCGCAGCGCGGGCACCGGCACCCCGGTGATCCGCTCCACCAGCTCCGGCCAGTGCGCCATCGCCGCCGCGCGCGCCTCCTCCCAGCCGCTGGTGCGCGCCGCCACGAAGCCGGTCTCCACCCGCCCCTCGGCCACCACCAGGTGCAGCATGCCCAGCGCCAGTGCCAGATCCGTGCCGGGGCGCGGGGCCAGGTGCAGGTCGGCGTGCTCGGCGGTACGGGTGCGGCGGGGGTCGACGACGATCAGCTTCCCGCCCCTCTCGCGCAGCTCGGTGAAGTAGCGCAGGGCGGGCGGCATGGTCTCGGCGGGGTTGGCGCCCACCAGGATCACGCAGCCGGTGCGCGCGACGTCCGCCAGCGGGAAGGGCAGCCCGCGGTCCAGCCCGAACGCCCTGTTCAGGGCGGCGGCGGCCGAGGACATGCAGAACCGGCCGTTGTAGTCGATCTGGGAGGTGCCCAGCACCAGCCGGGCGAACTTGCCCAGCGCGTACGCCTTCTCGTTCGTCAGCCCGCCCCCGCCGAACACCCCCACCGCGTCCGGCCCGTACGAGGCCCGTGCCGCCGACAGCCCCGCCGCGGTGCGGTCCAGCGCCTCGTCCCAGCCGGCCGGCTCCAGCGGCCCGCCGGCGCGGCGCCGGACCAGGGGCCCGGTCAGCCGCACCCGGGAGGAGAGCACGGCGGGGGCGGTGCGGCCCTTGCCGCACAGCGCGCCGCGGTTGACGTCGAAGGCGGTGCGCTCGACCACCTCGACCCCCTCCTCGCCCCCGGTGGGGCGCAGCCCCATGCCGCACTGCAGGGCGCAGTACGGGCAGTGGGTGTCCACGGTCGCCGCGGGCGCACGGGGGGTCCGTCCGGCGGGCTGGGCAGTCGTCGCGCTCATGCCGCCCAGCGTGCGTCGCGCGTGTTACGCCGCGCGCCCCCGCGGGTTACGGGCCCGGTACGCCGGGCTCAGCCCGCCGGGACCGGCGCCGTGAGCCGTGTGCAACCGGGTGTCACAGCGGCGCAACGGCGGGGCAACCGCGGCCCGCCACACTCGCCTCATGACCTCCTCCCTCCGCGCCCGCGCCCGCCCCCGCCCCGCGCCCCCGCTGGTCGCGGTCGCCCACGGCTCCCGCGAGCCCGGGGCGCTGCGCACCGTCACCGCACTGCTCGACCTCGTGCGGTCCCTGCGTCCCGGACTGCGGGTGGAGCTCGGGCACGTCGAGCTGAACGAGCCGCTGCTGCCGGACGCCCTGGAGGCGCTCCCGGCGGGGGAGGCGGTCCTCGTACCGCTGCTCCTCGGCCGCGGCCACCACGTCAAGCACGATCTGCCCGAGGCCGCTGCCGCCGCCGGGCACCTGTCCGTGCCGATCGCCGCGCCGCTGGGCCCGCACCCCCTGCTGGCCGAGGCGCTGGCCGGGCGGCTGGCCGAGGCGGGCTGGAGCGCCGCCGGCGCGTCCCGCACCGGCGGCGTGGTGCTGGCCGCCGCCGGATCGCGCGACCCGGACTCGGCCCGGGACGCCGAACGGACGGCCGCCCTGCTCTCCGCCCGCCTCGGCGGCGTCCCGGTGGTGCCCGCCTACGCCTCGGCCGCCGGGCCGACCGTGCCCGAGGCCGTGGCCGCCCTGCGCACCGCCGGGCGCCACGACACCGTCCTGGCCTCGTACTTCACCGCGCCGGGCCTCTTCGCCACCCGGTGCGCGCGGGACGCCCCCGGCCTGCCTGCCGCCCGTCCGCTGGGCGCGCACCCGGCGCTGGCCCGCCTCGTCCTGCACCGCTACGACGAGGCGCTCGCCCGGGCGCGTACGGCGGCCCGCGAGCCCGCCCTCCCCGCCCTCCGCCCGGTGCGGGGCGGACTGGCCCGCGCCTCCTGACCGCCGGCGGCGGCCCGCACCCGTCCCGCGCCCGTCCCGTGCCCGTGCGTGTTGTCACCCGGGGCGGCTAGCGTCGGTGTATGCGCGGCAGGTATGGCGATGCGTACGCCATGGACGACACGACGGACGGCACGGACGGCACACGGGGCACGGCGGACGGCGCGGCGGAGCACGTCGCCGGCTACGACGGCGCGGCGCTGGAGCGATGGGTGCCCGAGCCCGACAAGCGGCCCGGACGCACCGCCTTCCAGCGCGACCGGGCGCGGGTGCTGCACTCCGCCGCGCTGCGGCGGCTGGCGGGCAAGACCCAGGTCGTCACGCCCGACGCCGCCGCCCGGGCATGGGACGCCACCCCCCGCACCCGCCTGACGCACTCGCTGGAATGCGCCCAGGTGGGAAGGGAGTTGGGCGCCGCGCTCGGCTGCGACCCCGATCTGGTGGAGACCGCCTGCCTCGCCCACGACCTGGGACACCCGCCCTTCGGGCACAACGGCGAGCGCGTACTGGACGAGATCGCCGGCTCCTGCGGCGGTTTCGAGGGCAACGCGCAGTCGCTGCGGCTGCTGTCGCGGCTGGAGCCGAAGCGGTTCGTCGGACGGGCCGGTGAGGGCGGCGGGGACGGCGGCCCGCAGGTCTGCGTCGGTCTCAACCTCACCCGCGCCGCCCTGGACGCCGCCACCAAGTACCCCTGGCCGCGCGGCGGCCACCCCGCCGACCCCGCGTCGAGGAAGTTCGGCGTCTACGAGGACGACCTGCCGGTCTTCGAGTGGTTCCGGCGCGGCGCCCCCGGGCACGGGCAGTGCTTCGAGGCGCAGGTCATGGACTGGTCCGACGACGTCGCCTACTCCGTCCACGACGTCGAGGACGGACTCCACGCCGGCCACCTCGACCCCAACCTGCTGCTGGCCGAACCCGAGCGGCGCGAGGTCTTCGCCGTCGCCGCCGCCCGCTACGCGCCGCCCGGCACCGAGGAGGCCGAACTCGCCGAGGCCCTGGACCGGTTGCTGGCCCAGGAGTGGTGGCCGCACGGCTACGACGGCACGGCGGTCGCCCAGGCCCGCCTGAAGGACGCCACCAGTCAGCTCATCGGCCGCTTCTGCCTGGCCGCCGAGGGCGCGACCCGGGCGGCGTACGGCTCGGGCCGGCTGACCCGCTACGGCGCCCGCCTGGTGGTGCCGCGCGCCACGCGCCTGGAGTGCGACGTGCTCAAGGCCGTCGCGGACCGGTACGTCATGCAGCGCCCCGACCAGGAGCGGCTGCGCGGCGAGCAGCGCGACATCCTGGCCGGACTGGCCGAGGCGCTGACCGCCCGCGCCCCGGACGGCCTGGATCCGCAGTTCCGCGCGCTGTTCTCCGAGGCCGGTGACGACCGGGCCCGGCTGCGCGTGATCGTCGACCAGATCGCCTCCCTCACCGACGCCTCCGCCCGCCACCTCCACGCCCGCCTCACGGGCTCGGCCGTGTGACGGCGGCGTGAGGGCAGCATGACGACACGGACCGATCGCCGCCCCGGGGCAGGTGCGGGGGCTGGACGCCGTTCTCCGGCTGGCCGGGACAGGCGACGGGTAGGCACCGGTGGCCGGGGGGAACCGGTACCGCGCGCACACGATCGGGGGAGCGGGCCTTCGCCGAGGTCCGTACGGGTCCCGGCGCGGCCGGGTGGCCGGCGCCTCCGCGTCGCGGAGGCGCCGGGGGCGCGGTTCAGCAGGCGCCCAGGTCCCGCCAGACCCCGGCGACGCCCGGCTCCTCGCCGCGCGTCCACCAGGCGGCCCGCCAGGCGTGGCCCCGGTGGGTGGCGGACTGGCCGCCGTTGTAGACCGTGGAGTTGTTCCAGGCGGCGGAGGAGCACTCGGCCGGCCGGGTCGGCGGCTCCGGCGTCCCGCCCCCGCCGTCACCGCCGCCGCTGCCGACCTGGATGTCCACGCAGTTGTAGAACGCGTTGGCGGTGTCCGCGACGTTCCACACGGCGAGGATCTTGTGCTTGCCGGAGGGCAGGCCGCTCAGGGTGTGCGAGATGTTCGACGGCGGGCGGGTGCCGCCCTGGTCGAACCGCTTGAACAGCACGCCGTCGACGTAGTAGTCCCAGGTGCTGGTGCTGTGCGCGGCGGTCAGCCGCCACTGGAAGGTGACGGTGCTGGAGACCTGGGTCACCGGCCAGTTCCGGCTGTCGTCGTCCAGGAAGGTCCACCGGGTGCCGCCGCTGCACAGGCGCGAGCCCTTGGGGGCCTCGACGCTCTGCGGCTCGTACTGCAGGCCGTCGCAGCCGGTGACCCGGCCGGTGGCGCAGTGGTCCTGGCGGCTGGGCGGGGAGGTGATCCAGCCGTGGGCGCCCGCCGAGCTTGCCGAGGTCATGACAATCGCGAGGGGCAGTGCCAGCGCGAAGGCGAAGAGCGAGGCCAGCAGCCTCGCGGGACTCCTCCGCGCCGTCCGGGGGATGTGTCCGGTCTGTCGCATGTGGGGGCTCCTCCTCCTTCCGCGCGGGCCGGACCGGCCGGCGCGCGGAGCGGTACGGGGGGTGGCGACCTGCCGTGCGCAGGGCCTCGACGGTGACGATAGATTGGTACATACCAATCGTTAAGAGTGGCTTCCGGCCCGTTTCGCCGGGGTGTGGTCGGGGTGCGCGCGGTGCAACGGGGGTCGTCCGCCCGGGTGGAGGAGCCCGGAAGGCGGGCGAATGGAGCCGGAATGAGACGTTCTGTCCGCTGGCCGAATCCGGTCCGCGTCAACGGCCCCGCCCCTCCCGGCCCCTTCCCTGCCGTCCCTTCCCCGCCGTGCCGCGGCGGGGAAGGGACGGGCCGCTCTCAGGTCAGGGCGTGACCGGTGGTGCTGTCCACATGGCCGGGGATCTCCCCCTCGTGGCGGTCCCCGGTCGAGGCCGTCCCGGTGGGCTCGAACATCAGGATCGACCCGCCGTCCGAGGACGGCTTGTGCTCGGTGCCGCGCGGCACCACGAACACGTCGCCCTTGTGCAGCTCGACGGTCCTCTCGCCGCCGTCGGCGTCGCGCAGGGCGATGTCGAAGCGGCCGTCGAGGACGAGGAAGAACTCGTCTGTGTCCTCGTGCACGTGCCAGACGTGCTCGCCCCCGGTGTGGGCGATCCGGACGTCGTAGTCGTTCACGCGGGCCACGATCCGCGGGCTGTACACGTCGGTGAAGGAGGCCAGGGCCTCCGCCAGGTTGACGGGCCGCTGGGCGGACCGGGGTGCGGGTGTCTTGGTCATGGGGACGATTCTGGGCGGTTTCCGCGCGCCGTCCACGGTGTTCCGCGGGCGCGCACCCTCAGGAGGCCGGTTCCGGGTCCAGGTCCGCCACGACGGCGGCGTGGTCGGACGGCCAGACGCCGCCGACCGGGCCGTCACCCGCCCGCCGTACGGCCGTGACACGGCCGACTCCGTCCGGGCCGGGCGGCCCGACGTGGATGTAGTCGACGCGCGCGCTGGGCCGGAAGGTGGCCGCGACATAGGGGTTGGCCGCGTCCCGGGTGGCCGCCGGGGCGGCCGGACCGGCGTACTCCCAGACATCCAGCAGCACTTGGCCCTCGACGGCGGGGGCCGTGCGGGAGCCGCCCAGCAGGCGGATCTCGTCGGAGTCGGGCGCCGCGTTGAAGTCCCCGGTGACCACGGGCGGGAAGTCGGTCCCGCCGCGGTGCGCCGCGACGAACTCCGCCAGGGCCGCGACCTGCCGGCAGCGCAGGGCCGAGGCGTGGGCGGCCGAGGTCAGGTGCGTGGTGAAGAACGGCACCGGGCGGCCGGGCGCGTCCAGCAGGGCGTACAGCGCCACCCGGCCGTCGTCGCCCCCGGCCGGAGGCAGCGCGGCCCGGGCCCGGTCCATCACGGGCCAGCGGCTGAGCACGGCGTTGCCGACGCCGAGTTCCGGGTCGTCCAGCCGCTTGCGCCACTGCCCGGGGACGTCCCAGGAGGCCCAGGCCCAGTGCATGTCCAGCTCGCGGGCGAGCCGTTCGGCGAGGTTCTCCCCGCCGCGGGTCCACACCTCCTGCAGGCCGACCGCGTCGGGCCGCAGTTCGCGCAGTGTGGCGAGGATCGCCTCGTACCGCTCCTGCCACGGTCCGAACCGCCACCACACGTTCCACGTCATCACGCGCATCCGCCGTCCCGCTCCCTGCGTCGCCCCTGGTGGGCCATGGGTGTACCCCTTCCACCGCCCCGGTACCCGCCCGATGTGACGCGCAGCGGTCCGCGGGGGAAACGGTTCGGGTACGCCCGCTCCGGGCGCTCCGGGCGCCCCGCGTCAGTCGGCCGACTCCAGGAAGTCCGCTATCGCCGGGGCGAAGGACGGGTCGCGCACGGCCGTCAGATGGTCGCCGTGCAGGGTCCGCAGCCAGGCTTGGGGGAGCGCGTCGGCGAGCACCCGGGGGCGCCCGGCCAGCGGGTCGTCCGCGCCCGCGAGCACCAGGGTCGGCACGGTGACGTCCGCCAGCGCGGTCGGGCCCTGGTGCATGGACCTGCCCTGTGCGGCCAGGGCGCGGCGGTCGGCGCCCACCTCGTCCGCCCAGATCCGCAGGCCCGCCATCCGCAGCGGTACGTCGGCCGGATCGTCCGCGAGCAGCGCCGCCACCACCAGTTCGGGGGGCAGTTCGCGGGTGTCCACACCGCCCAGCTCGACCACCCCGGCCCCCACCCCGCCGACGACCAGCCGGGTGACGCGCTCGTCCCGGGCGGCGGCCAGCAGCGCGGTGACCGCGCCCATCGAGTAGCCCACCAGGTGCACCCGTCCCTCGCCGAGGACGTCCAGCAGGCCCAGCAGGTCGCGTGCCATGGCCTCCTCGCCGTAGCGGCGGGCGTCGTGCGGCTTGTCGGAGCGGCCGTGGCCGCGCGCGTCGATGCCGACCACCCGCCGTCCCCGCCGGGTCAGCACCTCGACGACGCCGGGCCGGACCCAGTTGGTGTGGGTGTCGGCGATGAAGCCGTGGTGCAGCACCACGACCGGCAGCCCGCTGTCCCCGCCGGGCGCCGGGTCCCACCGGTGGTAGCGGATGGTCACACCGTCGAAGGAGGTGAACTCTCGTGTCATGGGCCGACCGTAGGACGGCCGGCAGCGGCCCGGCGGTCGCGGGGGAGGCCGTTGTGCGAGCGCACACGCCCCCCGGCCGGCCGCTGGGCCGCGGCCGCGACCTGGTCTTATTGTCATGGACACTATGTGGGCTCGGTGCTGTCGTGGAAGGACACCCGGGCCACCTGGGAGTCCCTTCCGAGGAGGGATGCGCGGATGCGGATGCACGGTGCGAACACCGCACGCAAGGCCGTGGCGGAACTGATCGGCGGCGCACGCGCGGGACGGGGCGGCGCGCTGCTGGTGCGGGCCGAACCGGGGCTCGGCGCGGGCGCCCTGCTGGACCATGCGGCGGCCTGCTTCGAGAGAGCGGGCGAAGGCGGCACCGTGCTGCGCGCGCGGGGCGTGGCCGCCGAGACGGCCGTCCCCTACAGCGGACTGCACGCCCTGCTGCGGCCGGTGGCCGACCGCGCGGCGCCGGACGACCCGCGCACCGCCGCCCTCGCCCGCGCCCTGGCGCTCGGCGCGGCGCCCGCCGACGACGGACCGGTGCTGGCCGGCCTGCCGGCGCTGCTGCACGACCTGGCCGCCGAGGGACCGCTGCTGCTGTGCGTCGACGACGCCCACCACCTCGACGCGCCCTCCCGCCGGGCCCTGGGCTTCGCGGCCCGGCGGCTGGGCCCGCCGCTGCCCGTCGCGATGCTGGTCGCGGCGCGCTGCGACGGCGCCGAGGACCCGCTGCTGGCAGGGCTGCCCGTACTCACGCTGGAGCCGCTGGACGCCGCCGCCGCCGGCGCGCTCCTGGACGATCTGCTGCCCGCCGACGCCGACCCGGCCGTACGCGAGGCGCTGCTGCACAGCGGCGGCGGCAACCCCGGCCTCCTCACCGACCTGGCCGCCTCCCTCACCCCCGCCCAGCTCACCGGCGCCGAACCGCTGCCCCACCCGCTCCCCGCCACCGGGCCGCGGCTGCGCGCGGCCGCCGCCGAACTGGCCGGCCTGCCCGAACAGACCCGCACCCTGCTGCTGCTGGCCGCCGCCGCGTACGAGCTGGGCGGCTCGGCGGACTGCTCCGCCCTGGCACGCGCCGCGGCCCTGGCCGGACTCGGCCCGCACGGGGACGATCCGGCCCCGAGCCGCGGCGTCCTGCGGCGCGAGGGCGACCGGTTGTGCTTCGCGAACCCGCTGCTGCGCCGTGCCGCCTACTGGGGCGAGTCGCCGGAGCGGCGGCGCACCGCCCACCGGCTGCTCGCCCGCGCACTGGAGGGGACCCGCACCGGGGAGGGCCGGAGCGGCGGGGGCGCGGAGGCGGGGGCGCCACACCGGCTGCTCGCCCTGCGCCACCGCGCCGCGGCCGCCCTGCCGCAGGAGGGCGCCGACCCGGAACTCGCCGACGCACTGGCCGCCACAGCCTCCGACACCACGGCCAGCGACGAGCACACCCACGCCGAACTGGCCGACGCCCTGTGGCGGTCCGCCGAGCTCACCGGCACCGGTGACGAACCCGGCGGAGCCCAGGACACCGGCGTGCGCGCGGCCCGGCTGACCGCCGCGGCCGAACACGCCTGGTCGGCCGGACGCCCGTACCGGGCCCTGGCACTGCTGGACCGGGCCCGTGCGCTGCCCGTCCACGACACCGTGCGCGGTCGCACCGAACTCGTGCGCGGAGTACTGGAGTTGCGCAACGGCGTGGTCACCGACGCCCATGAGCTGCTGTCGTACGCCGCCCGGCTGCTGGGCCCCTACGACCCGCACACCGCCCGCCGGGCACTGCTCCACGCGACCGAGGCGGCCTGGGCGATCGGCGACATCGCCGGGCTCCGCGCCGACCTCGCCCGCATCGCCGGGCTGAGGACCCCCGCCGAGGACCCGCTGCTCGACGACTACTGCGCGGGCCTGGACGCGGTGCTGTCCGGCGACATCGCCCGCGGGGGCCCGATGCTGCTGCGCGTCCTGGAGCACGCCGCCGGCGAACGGCAGCCCTGGAGGCTGATACGGGCCGGGATCGTGGCCCTGGTCGTCGGCGACGTCGCGGCGGCCCACGACCTCAACACCCGTGCCCTGGCCGCCGCCCGGGCGTGCGGGCCGGCCGCCGTCGTCCCCCAGGCGCTGGAGCATCTGGCCTACAGCGAGCTGCGGGCCGGGCGGCACAGCCGGGCCCGGGCCCACGCCGAGGCCGGGCTGCGCCGCGCCCGCCGCACCGGCCAGCGCAACTGCGCCGCCCACCACCACGCGGTGCTGGCGATGGCCGCGGCCGTGCGGGGGACGCGGAGGCCTGCGCCGGGCACGCCCGCGCGGCGGGCGAGGACGCCGGCCCGCACGGCCTGGGCGTCGCCGCCACCCTGGCCCAGTGGGCGCTGGCCCGCTGCGACATGGGGTACGGCAGGCCGCACGAGGCGGCGGCCCGGCTGGAGCCGCTGGTGGGCACCGGGCCGGGCGAGCTGCCGGGGACCGGCGCCGGGCGCGGGCACTTCGCGCTCCAGGCGCTGGCCGCGCCGTGCCTGGTGGAGGCGTCCGCACAGGCGGGCGATCCGCGTACCGCGCGCGCCGCGCTGGCGCAGTTCGCCCAGTGGACCGCCGTCACCGCGGACCCGATGGCGCCCGTCCAGCTCGCCCGCTGCCGGGCCCTGCTCGCCGGGCCGGAGGAGGCGCCGAAGCTGTTCGCGAAGGCGCTGGAGGAGCACGCGCGGATCGACAGCGACTTCGAGTACGGCCGCACCCAGCTGCTGCACGGCAAGGCGCTGCGCCGCGGACGCCGGCCGGGCGCGGCCCGCGGGGTGCTGCGCGACGCGCTTCTGGCCTTCGAGCGGTGCGACGCCCGCGGCTGGGCCGACCAGGCCCGCGCCGAGCTGCGGGCCACCGGCGAGGCGGCCGGGCAGGGCGCGCCGCGGGTGCTGGGCAGGCTGACCCCGCAGCAGCTGCGCATCGCGCGCTGTGTGGCCGAGGGCGCCACCAACCGGGAGGTCGCGCTGCGGCTGTCGGTCAGCCCCCGCACGGTCGACCACCACCTGCGGAACGTCTTCGCCGCGCTGGGCATCCGCTCCCGCGTGGAGCTCACCCGGGTCCTGGCCGCGGCCGGCGACGGCCGGCACGACGGCTGAGGGCGGGACCGGGCCGGTGTGAGAACGGGGCCGGGCCGGAACCGGTGGCGGGAGGGCGGGGCCGTCCGCCCTCCCGCGCCCGCGTACGCCCCCACGCGCTGTACCGATTCGCCCCGCACGGGCCGCCCACGCCGGACACCTGGGAGACTGAGCGGTCGCTAAGCGATTTCCGCACGCCTCTGGATATCCCGGTCCGGGCCTGCTGACAATGCTGCATCGAGCCGCTCCCGACACCCGCCAGGTGGAGGACCGAGATGCACCCCGTCGTACGCGCTCCCGTGAACGCCGAGGCCGTGGCCGTGCTGCACCGGGCCGCCCGCCCGCTGATGGACGATCTCCCCCGGCTCACCGACCGCGTGGTCGAGCTGCTGCGCAAGGAGGAGCCCGCCTACCGTGCCGCCTCCGTCGACCAGGACGAGCTGTGGCACGAGGTGTACCGCTCCCTGCGGCACAACGTGGGCTCCCTGCTGCGTCCCAAGGAACTGCGCGACGCCGCCCGCCGCTGCTCGTGGCGGATCGGCGCCGAGCGCGCCGAGCAGGGGCTGCCGCTCGACGCCCTGATGCGGGCCTTCCGGATCGGCGGGGCGGTGGTCTGGCAGTCCCTGGTGGACCGGGTCACCCGGTACGACCCCGACGGCGCGCGGCTGCTGGTCCACGTCGCGGCCGAGGTGTGGGACTTCGTCGACGAGCACTGCGCGGTGGTCGCCGAGGCGTACCGGCGGACCGAACGCCGGCTGGCCTGGCGCCACGACAACCGCCAGCGGCTGATGGCCGACGCCCTGCTGGAGGGCACCATGCGCGTCGCCGACCTCGCGGAGACCTCCGAGGCGCTGGGCCTGCCCGAGCGGGGCCGGTACGCGGTGGTGATCGTCGCGGGCCCCGGCCGGGAGGCCCACCGGGCCCTGATCCGCTCCCGCGTCCCCGCGGCCGTGCGGATCCTGTGGCACCCCCGGTCAGACGCCGACCTGGGCATCGCCCCGCTCGGCGGCGGCCCCGGAGAGCCCGGGGACTCCGGAGACCCCGGTGCCGCGGACGCCGCCGAAGCAGCCGACGGACTGCTGGCGGAGCTGGCCGGCGCCCTGCCCGCGCTGCCGGGGCTGCGGACCGGCATCAGCTCCGCGGTGGAGGGCCTGGCCCAGGTCGGCGACGCCCGCCGGCTCGCCGAGACCGCGCTGCGCTCCGCCACCCCGGGCGGGGCGCCGGTCCTGCTGCATGAGCACCTGCCCGCCGCCCTGCTGGTCTCCTCGCCCGGTCTGGCCGCGGCCCTGGCCGAGCGGGTGCTGGGCCCGGTGCTGCGGCTGGAGGGCGCCGACCGGGACCTGCTGCTGGACACCCTCGCCGTCTGGCTGGAGTGCGACGGATCGGCGCGGCGGGCCGGGAGCAGGCTGTTCTGCCACCGCAACACCGTCCTCAACCGGCTGCGCCGCTTCGAGCAGCTCACCGGCCGGTCGCTCGGCCGCCCCCACGAGGTGGCCGAGCTCTCCCTCGCCCTGACCGCCCGCCGGGTGCTCCACGGCCGGACGTACGGGGAGGGCCCGGGGGCGGCGCGGACCGCGCCCGTCCAGGCCCGCCCCGCGGTCTGAGGCGCGTACCGGATGGTTCCAGACGAACGAGGATGGTGCACGCGAAGGGGGTAGAGCGGTCCTGAGGGCGGGGAAGATCTGTGGGAGACGTCCGCGGAGCCGGCCGCGGACCATCCCCGGAACACCCCGGACGACCGGCCGGCCGCCCCTCCGGGCGCGGCCGGCGGGGCACGCCCGGGAGATCCCACCGCAGGGGGGCAGGGCAACGAGGAGGAAGCACGTGGTCGACGCACATCGCACGTTCGTCATCGTCGGCGGCGGCCTGGCCGGGGCGAAGGCGGCCGAGACCCTGCGGGCCGAGGGCTTCACCGGCCGCGTCATCCTGGTCGGCGACGAACGCGACCACCCCTACGAGCGGCCTCCCCTCTCCAAGGGCTACCTCGCCGGCACCGCCGAACGCGACAGCGCCTTCGTCCACGAGCCCGCCTGGTACGCCGGCGCCGCCGTCGAACTCCACCTCGGGCAGCCCGCCGTCCGCCTCGACCGCGAGGCGAGGACGGTGGAACTCGGCGACGGCACCCGGATCCACTACGACAAACTGCTGCTGGCCACCGGCGCCGAGCCGCGCCGCCTGAACGTCCCCGGCACCGGGCTGGCCGGGGTGCACCACCTGCGCCGCCTGGCGCACGCCGACCGGCTGCGCGGCGCCCTGGCCGGGCTCGGCCGCGACAACGGGCACCTGGTCGTCGCGGGCGCGGGCTGGATCGGCCTGGAGGTGGCCGCCGTCGCCCGCTCCTGGGGCGCCGAGGTCACCGTCATCGAGCCGAACCCCACCCCCCTGCACTCCGTCCTCGGCCCCGAGCTGGGCGCCGTCCTCGCCGACCTGCACCGCGAGCACGGCGTGCGCCTGTACTTCGGCACCTCCCTCACCGAGATCGTCGGCCAGGACAGCCAGGTCCTGGCCGTCCGCACCGGGGACGGCGAGGAGCACCCGGCGCACGCCGTGCTCGCCGCCGTCGGCGCCGCCCCCCGCGTCTCCCTGGCCCGCGCCGCCGGGCTGGAACTGGCCGGGGAGCCCGTGGGAGGCATCGCGGTGGACGCCTCGCTGCGCACCAGCGACCCCGACATCCACGCGGCCGGCGACGTCGCCGCCCTCCACCACCCGCTGTTCGGCACCCGGCTGCGCGTCGAGCACTGGGCCAACGCCCTGAACGGCGGGCCGGCCGCCGCCCGGGCGATGCTCGGGCAGGAGGTCTCCTACGACCGGGTGCCGTACTTCTTCTCCGACCAGTACGACATGAGCATGGAGTACTCCGGCTGGGCGCCGCCCGGCTCGTACGACCAGGTGGTCGTCCGGGGCGACCTCGGCAAGCGGGAGTTCACCGCGTTCTGGCTGAGCCAGGGGCGGGTGCTGGCCGGGCTGGGCATGAACGCAGAGGGCGTCACCGGGCCGGTCCAGCGGCTCGTCCGCTCCGGCCGGGAGACCGATCCGGAGAAGCTGGCCGACCCCTCGGTCCCGCTGGAGGGACTGGCCGGAAAGTGACCCGCGGGCTCCGCCCGGCCCCGCCCCGGCCCCGCCCCGGCCACGGGTTCGCGTTCGCGGAGCCGTAGCGTGGAGGCATGACCGTCCCCGTCGTCCGCACCGCGCTGGTGCCCGTCTCCGAGGTCCTCGACCTGCGGTGGGAGGTGCTGCGCCCGGGGCTGCCGCGGGAGGCGGCGGCCTTCCCCGAGGACGGCGACCCCGCCGCGTTCCACATCGCCTCCTACGAGGGGGACGCCCCGGAGGTCCTCGGCTGCGGCACGTTCTTCCCCGAGCCCTTCCCCGGCCCCCTCCCCGAACCCCTCCCCGGGCCCTCCTCCGGCCCGCCGGACTCCGCCGCCACCGCCTACCGCTTCCGCGGCATGGCCAGCGCACCCGCCGCCCGCGGCCGGGGCCACGGCGCCGCCGTGCTGCGCGCGGGCGCCGCCGAGGCCGCCGCCCGCGGCGCCGGACTGCTGTGGTGCAACGGCCGCACCCCGGCCCGCGGCTTCTACGAGCGCCAGGGCTTCCGGGCGCACGGCGAGGAGTTCGTCATCGAGGGCGTCGGCCCGCACCTCGTCTTCGTCCTGGAGATCCGGCCCCGGACCCGCCGTACCGGGGATGTCGCAGGGCGGCCGTAGACTTCTGCCGTGGCGGGACGGATCAACGACGACGACGTGAAGGCGGTGCGGGACGCGGTCCCGATCGACGCCGTCGTCTCCGAGTACCTCCAGCTCCGCCCGGCCGGCGGCGGCAACCTCAAGGGCCTGTGCCCCTTCCACGACGAGAAGTCCCCCTCCTTCCACGTCAGTCCGAGCAAGGGCCTGTACCACTGCTTCGGCTGCCAGGCCGGCGGGGACACCCTCGACTTCGTGATGAAGGTGGACCACCTGTCCTTCTCCGAGGCCGTCGAGCGGCTCGCCTCCCAGGCGGGGGTCACCCTGCGCTACGAGGAGGGCGGCTACGCCCCCGGCCGCCAGCAGGGCGAGCGCATCCGGCTGGTCCAGGCGCACAAGGCCGCCGCCGCCTTCTACACCGAGCAGCTCGACTCGCCGGAGGCCGAGACCGGCCGCCGCTTCCTGGCCGAGCGCGGTTTCGACCAGGAGGCCGCCGCGCACTTCGGCGTCGGCTACTCCCCGGCCGGCTGGGACCACCTGACCCGCTTCCTGCGCGGGAAGGGGTTCAGCGACAAGGAGCTGATCCTGGCCGGTCTCGCCCAGGAGAGCCGCAACGGCCGCCCCATCGACCGCTTCCGCGGCCGGCTGATGTGGCCCATCCGCGACATCACCGGCGAGGTCGTCGGCTTCGGCGCCCGCAGGCTGCGCGAGGACGACAACGGGCCGAAGTACCTCAACACCCCCGAGACGGCGATCTACCGCAAGTCCCAGGTGCTCTACGGCATCGACCTGGCCAAGCGCGAGATCGCGAAGACCGGCCGGGCCGTGGTCGTCGAGGGCTACACGGACGTGATGGCCTGTCACCTGGCCGGGATCACCGGTGCCATCGCCACCTGCGGCACGGCCTTCGGCGGCGAGCACATCAAGATCCTGCGGCGGCTGCTGATGGACAACTCCCGCTCGGAGGTCGTCTTCACCTTCGACGGCGACGCGGCCGGGCAGAAGGCCGCCCTGCGCGCCTTCGAGGACGACCAGAAGTTCGCCGCCCGCACCTCCATCGCCATCACGCCCGGCGGCATGGACCCGTGCGAACTGCGGCTGGCCGAGGGCGACGAGGCGGTGGCGGCCCTGGTGGAGGGGCGCTCGCCGCTGTTCGAGTTCGCCATCCGCTCGGTCACCGGGCAGCACAACCTGGACACCGCCGAGGGCCGGGCCGCCGCCCTGGAGGAGGCCGCGCCGATCGTCGCACGGATCAAGGACGGCTCGATCCAGCACCAGTACGCCGTACGTCTGGCCGGGCTGCTGGGCATCCTCGACACCGAGTTCGTGGTGCGGCGGGTGGGGCAGCTCGCCCGCTGGGAGCGCGAGCGGCGGTCCGGCGGTCCGGGAGGCCAGGGAGGTCCGCAGCAGCGCCGCCCCGCCGGGCCGCCCGTGCCGCAGGTCCGGCCCGGCCCCGCGCCCGGCGGCCCCCGGCTGGACCTGCGCAGCCCCCAGCGGCTGGCCGAGCGCGAACTGCTCAAGCTGGCGCTGCAGTTCCCGGCGCTGGTCTCCCCGCTCTTCGACGCCTACGGGGCCGACGAGTTCACCGCCGAGCCCTACGCCGAGGTGCGCCGGGCCGTGGAGAAGGCCGGGGGAGTGGAGCGGGCCGACGGGGAGTACCTGGCGCGGGTGCGGGAGGCCGCGCCGGACGACACCGTGCGGTCGATGATCACCGAGTTGAGCGTCGAGCCGCTGCGCACCCCGCGCGAGCCCGACGAGGCCTACGCCGGGGAGTTCCTGGTCAAGGTGCGGCTGGAGGCGGTCAACCGCCGGATCGCCGAGCTGAGCAGCACCCTCGCGCGCATGGCGAACAGCGGGGACGAGGCCCAGACGGCCGTCGCCGAGCAGCTCTGGACGCTGGAGCGGTACGGCCGGTCGCTGCGCGACCGCGGCGCCGCCGCGCTCTGGTCGTAGGCCGAGCGCGGACCGGGCCCCGTACCGGCCCGGCCCTGTACCGCAGGACCCCGTGCCGGCCCGCGGTCCTCCGGCCGCCGATGTCCGTTCACCGGCCCGTTTCGCCACGTTCCGTACGCGTTCGGTGACCCGGGAGTCCAGAAACCGTACGCACGACCCTCGTGGGGGGAGTGTGTCGTACCCCACACTGAGGGAGGTGCCTGAGCCCCCGGAGCGCGTACCCCCTTCGGCGCCGCTCGTCCGCCGCGGTGCGGGCGGCGGTGCGGCCGCGCCCGTCCTCGTCTCGCGTGTCGTCCCCGAACCGGCAGCGATCAGCTTGGAGGCCGCCCCCGTGCAGACCCGGACCCCGGCCGGCGCGGCCCTCGCCGCCCCCGCCGTCCCCTCCGCCCCAGCCGTTCCGGACTCCCCGGGCGCTCCGGCCCTGGCCGTCGTGCCGCCGGACGGCCCGCAGCCCCCTCCCCCCGGCCACTCCCGGGCCGTCCCCGGGCGGGACGCGGAGCCGGACCCCGGACGCCTGCGGACGGAGCCCGCCCTCGCCCCCCGGCTGGGCGGACCCGACGGAGCAGGCCCCTGCGCCGACCTCTTCCGCCAGTACCTGCGCGAGATCGGCCGCGTCCCCCTGCTGACGGCCGCCGAGGAGGTCGAACTCGCCCGGCGCGTCGAGGCTGGCCTGTTCGCCGAGGAGAAGCTCACCCGCACCCCCGGCCTCGACGAGGGCCTCGCCCTCGACCTCGACCGCCTGGTGGTCATGGGCCGGGTGGCCAAGCGCCGCCTGATCGAGGCCAACCTCCGCCTGGTGGTCTCGGTGGCGAAACGGTACGCCGGCCGGGGGCTGACCATGCTCGACCTGGTCCAGGAGGGCAACCTGGGCCTCATCCGGGCCGTGGAGAAGTTCGACTACACCCGCGGCTACAAGTTCTCCACCTACGCCACCTGGTGGATCCGCCAGGCCATGTCCCGGGCGCTGGCCGACCAGGCCCGCACCATCAGGGTCCCGGTGCACGTCGTGGAGCTGATCAACCGGGTCGTCCGCGTCCAGCGCCGCATCCTCCAGGAGCGCGGCTACGAGCCGACGCCCGAGGAGGTCGCCGCCCAGCTCGGCCTGACCGGGGAGCGGGTCGGCGAGGTGCTGCGGCTGGCCCAGGAGCCGGTGTCGCTGCACGCTCCGGTGGGCGAGGAGGACGACGTCAACCTCGGCGACCTCATCGAGGACGGCGACGCCCCCTCACCCGTGGAGTCCGCCGCCTTCCTGCTGCTGCGCCGGCACCTGGACGCGGTGCTGTCCACCCTCGGGGAGCGCGAGCGCAGGGTCGTCCAGCTGCGCTACGGGCTCGTCGACGGCCGTCCCCGCACACTGGAGGAGATCGGCCGCCTCTTCGGCGTCACCCGCGAGCGCATCCGCCAGATCGAGTCCAAGACCCTGGCCAAACTCCGTGACCACACGTACGCGGACCAGCTCAGGGGCTACCTGGACTGAGATCCCGGAGCCCCCGGAGCCCGGCGCGCGGCCGGCGTGGGCTCAGCCGAACGCGCCCGGATGCGTCTGCTCCCGCACCGTCACGTACTGCTGCCGCACCGCCTGGCCCACCGCCAGCTCCTCGCCCGGTTCCAGGACCCGGCCGGCGGGGGCGGGCCACATCGGGGGCTGCTGCGGCGAGAGCGTGCCCTGGACCACTCCCAGGGCCCAGGCGGCCTGGCGGGCGGCGCCCAGCGCCGTGTAGTCGGCGGGCTCGGGGACCACCACCTGCGCGCCCAGCAGGGCCGGAGCGATCGCCTGTACGGCCGGGAGGCCGGCCGCGGGTCCCAGCAGGAAGACCCGGCCGACCGAAACGCCCCGGCCGCGCAGCACGTCGAGGGCGTCGGCGAGTCCGCACAGCATCCCCTCGAAGGCGGCACGGGCCAGATGCTCCGGCTTCATGCTCTCGCGCCGCAGCCCGGCCAGCGTGCCGGCGGTGTGCGGCAGGTCGGGGGTGCGCTCGCCCTCCAGATAGGGCAGCAGCACCAGCCCGTGGGAGCCCGGCGTGGAGGTCAGCGCCAGCTCCGAGAGCCCCTCCAGGGAGGTGCCGAGCAGATCGGCGGCGCCGCGCAGTGCCCGTACGGCGTTGAGGGTGTGCACCACCGGCAGGTGCATGCCGGTGGCGTCGGCGAGTGAGGTGATCATGCCGGTCGGCTCGGCCAGCGCCTGGTGGTGCACGGAGAAGACCGAACCGGACGCCCCCAGCGAGACCACCGCGTCGCCCGGGCCGACGCCCAGGCCGAAGGCGGCGGCCATCGTCTCGCCCGTACCGGCCGAGATCAGCAGCCCCTCCGGGGTGTGCCCGGCGGGCTCGGCCGGGCCCAGCACCTCCGGCAGCTTCACCGGGTGGCCGAGCGCCAGCTCGGCCAGGTCCGCCCGCCAGGACTCGGTGGCGGCCGACCAGTAGCCGGTCCCCGAGGCGTCGCCGCGGTCGGTGGTGCGGCGCGGCGGACGGCCCAGCAGCTGCCACGCCAGCCAGTCGTGCGGCTGGAGGACCTCGGCCACGCGCCGCGCGGCCTCCGGCTCGTGCCGGGCCAGCCAGCGCAGTTTCGCCACCGGCTGCGCGGCCTGCGGCACGGCGCCCACCGCCTGCGCCCACGCCTCGCGCCCACCGAGCGCGTCGACGAGATCGGCCGCGGCGGTCTGCGCGCGCCGGTCGTTGCCGACCAGCGCGGGCCGCACCGGATCGCCTGCCTCGTCGAGCGCGACCAGCCCGTTCTGCTGCGCCGAGACCCCGATGGCCTGGACGCCCTCCAGGACCCCGCCGGCCGCGGCGTCGCCGAGCGAGAGCAGCCAGGCCTGCGGGTCGGTCTCGGTGCGCCTGCCCGCGGCCGCTCCGGCCCCGTCCTCCCCGCCGCCGGTGCTCCCGGGCACGGGATGCGGGGCGTACCCCTGTCTGACGACGGCACCGGTGTCGGTGTCGCAGACGACGATGCGGGTGTACTCGGACGAACTGTCCAGACCGGCGACTATCCCCATGCAGGAGATGATGCCTCACCGGCCGCGGGCGCCTCCTTTCGGCCCTACGGCTTGGTGGGGGAGTCCGCGCGGGCCGCCGTGTCGGAGGGGGCGCCGGGCCCCTCGCGCACCTCGCGTCTCCCGCCCGGCGGCTGCCCCGGCGGGCCGGGGGAGACCTTCACCAGCCGGGGCATCAGGGCCCTGACCGCGGGCTCCGTCCAGCGGGCGGCCAGCGGGCCGATTATCACCATCAGCAGCACGTACGCGGTGGCCAGCGGCCGGATCTCGGAGGCCACCCCGGCGGCCAGGCCGGCGATGACGATGGAGAACTCTCCGCGTGCCACCAGTGCGCCGCCGGCCCGCAGCCGGCCCCTGGGACTGATGCCGGCGCGCTGCGCCGCGTACCAGCCGGTGACGACCTTGGTCACCACGGTCACCGCGGCCAGTATCAGCGCCGGGACGATCACCGGCGGCATGTTGCCCGGGTCGGTGGACAGGCCGAAGAAGACGAAGAACACCGCCGCGAAAAGGTCCCGCAGCGGGGTGAACAGCCGCTGGGCGCTCTCGGCGACCTCACCGGACAGGGCGATGCCCACGAGGAACGCGCCGACCGCCGCCGAGACGTGGAGCTGCTGGGCGATCCCGGCGATCAGGACGGTCAGGCCGAGCACCACCAGCAGCAGCAGTTCGGGGTTGTCGGAGGAGACGGCCCTGCTGATCAGGCGGCCGTGGCGCAGCGCGACGTAGAGGACCAGGCCCACCGTGCCCAGGGCGACGACCAGGGTGATGCCGCCGCCCATCAGGCCGACGCCGGCCAGCAGGGTGGTCAGGATCGGCAGGTAGACCGCCATCGCCAGGTCCTCCATGACGAGGATGCCGAGGACGACGGGTGTCTCGCGGTTGCCGAGCCGGCCCAGGTCGGTGAGGATCTTGGCGATGACGCCGGAGGAGGAGATCCAGGTGACGCCGGCCAGCGCCACGGCGGCCACCGGTCCCCAGCCCAGGACGAGGGCGGCGACGGCTCCGGGCGTGGCGTTGAGGACGAAGTCCACCGCACCCGAGGGGTACTGCGTCTTGAGGTTGTCCACCAGCTCGGAGGCGCTGTACTCCAGACCCAGCAGGAGCAGCAGCAGGATCACCCCGATCTCGGCGCCGATCGCGATGAACTCCTCGCTGGCGCTGAGCTCGAAGATGCCGCCGTGGCCGAAGGCGAGCCCGACCAGCAGGTAGAGGGGGATGGCGGACAGGCCGATCCGTCCGGCGAACCGCCCGATGATCCCCAGACCGAGGATGATGGCGCCCAGTTCGATGAGGAGCATGGTGGTGTCGTGCATGCTCAGCCCCCCGCGATGATCTGGGCGAGTTCCTCGACGCCCTGGCGGGTGCCCACGACCACGAGGACGTCGCCCGCCTCCAGCCTGAAGTCCGGGCCCGGGGCCGGGTGCGGCGCGGTGCGCCGCAGGACCGCGACGATGGACGCCCCGGTGCGGGTACGGGCACAGGTGTCGCCCAGCGGCCGTCCCCGGTAGGGGGACTTGGCGGTCACCGGGATCCGCTCGGTGGCCAGGTCCAGTTCCCCGACGGCCAGGTCCGGCGAGTCGGGTGCGGGGGCGATCAGCGCGCCCAGGGAGGCGGCCTCGTCGGAGTCGAGCTGGAAGGACGCCTGGCAGGTGTCGGGGTCCTCGGGGTCGTAGAAGCCCAGGAAGCGCCGGCCGTCCTGGTGGACGACGACGGACAGGCGCCGTCCGGAGCGGGTGGTGACGTCGTACTGGACGCCGACACCCGGAAGCGGTGTGCGTTTCATCGACAAGGCTCTCTCCCCCCGTGGAACGGATCGGGCGGGCCCTGGACGTGCGCCGCCGGAAGAGCCCGTTCGCGTGGAATCGAAGCCGATTTTCGCACAGGAAGGTGCTCCGGAGGCCGGACGCCGACGCGTACGCGCTGCTCAGGAGGCCGACCGCGAGCGGCCCCGGGCCGGCCCGAGGACGGGGGGGAGGGGCGGGGCGGCGGATGCGGAACGTCTCCCCCCGGGGAGCCTTTCCGGCTCGACCGGGCACGGTGGCCGGGGAGCGCCTGCGCGGTCCGGAAGGGGTGCGGAGTGGGGCGGGTGGGACTCGAACCCACGGCCGACGGATTATGAGTCCGCTGCTCTAACCGGCTGAGCTACCGCCCCGGGACGGCGCGCCACGCACATCTGTGCGCGCCGTCTGCCGCAGCATAGCCGCTCATACGATCTCCCGCCCGTGCCGGGGTGAGGCAGGGGCCGCGGGGCCCGTCATCACGGGCCGGAGGCCCGTCGCCGGAACGGAGCAGACACCCCGGAGTGCGCCGGACACGGGATCGGGCACAGGACCGGAGACAAGAAGAAGGGCCCCTCGCGGGGCCCTTCTTCCACTGCTCCCCCGACTGGACTCGAACCAGTAACCTGCCGGTTAACAGCCGGCTGCTCTGCCAATTGAGCTACAGGGGACTGCTGCTCGGAGGCGCCCGTTCCGGTTTCCCGGGGGCGTTCCCCGCTGGCGAGGAATACAGTAGCGCATGCCGGGGGGTGCTCTGAAATCGGTATTCGCGGCGCGCCTCGGGGTACCCGGTGGAACGTCCGCCGCAGACCGACAGGCGCACGCCCGCGCGGCCGGGCTGCGCCGGAAGAGACCTGAGAAAGGGTGGAGCCATGCGCTACCGGCTCACGTTCGTCGTAGGAGTCGCCGTCGGGTACGTGTTCGGCACGCGGGCCGGGCGGGAGAAGTACGAGCAACTGCGCGAGAAGGCCCGGAAGTTCGCCGAGAACCCCGCGGTGCGCAATGCCTACGAGTCCGCCGCGCACAACGGGCGGGAGATGGCCGGCAAGGCGCTGAGCACGGTCTCCGACCGGGTCGGGGACCGGGTGCCGGGCCCGGTCTCCGACAGGGTGCGCATGCTGCGCGGCCGCCGTGTCGAGCAGCGCACGCCGTTCGACGACGGCTGGGGCACCGGCAACGCCTGAGGAGTTCCGCCGCCCCGCGCGTCAGGGGCCGTCCGGCAGCCGCCCGGCGCGGGAGGGGTCCAGGAGGGGGGCGAGCGGATCGCCGTGCCTCTCCAGCCGGGAGGCCAGGTCGCCGGCCGTGAAGACGAGGTCGCCGGGTTGTTCGCAGCCGGCGACCTCGTCCCATGTCACCGGGGTGGAGACGGCCGGCCGGGGCCGTGCGCGCAGGGTGTACGGTGCGGCGGTGGTCCGCGTCCACAGGTTCTGGCCGTGGTCGACGAAGACCCGTCCCTCGCGCAACCGCCGGGGCACCTGGTCCACGACGAGGTCCGGCAGCGCCTCGGCCGCCTCGCGGGCCAGCCGCTCCGCGTAGCCGGCCGCGGCCTCGGAGCCGGCGGGCCGCAGCGGGGCGAGCACGTGCAGCCCCTTGGAGCCGGAGGTCTTGGCGTAGGAGGGCAGGCCGTCGCGCTCCAGCCGGTCGCGCAGCCACCGGGCGACCGCGCAGCACTGGACGATCGTGGCGGGGGCGCCGGGATCGAGGTCGAACACCAGCCGGTCGGCCATCCCCTCGGCGGGAAGCCGCCACTGGGGGGTGTGCAGTTCCAGGACGGAGAGGTTGGCCGCCCACAGCAGTGTCGGCAGGTCCTGGACGACGATCTGCCGGTCGGTCTTCCCGCCGACGCGGTGGACCTCGCGCACGGTCACCCACTCCGGTGTGCCGGGCGGCACGTGCTTGGCCATGAACGACTCGGCCTCCACACCACGGGGGGCGCGGACGAAGGACACCGGGCGGTCGCGCAGATGGGGCAGGAGCACCTCGGCGACGGAGGCGTAGTAGTCCACGACATCGCCCTTGGTGAAGCCGGCGGCGGGGTAGAGGACCCTGTCCAGGCTGGTCAGCTCGATCGTGCGGCCTTCCACGACGGTGCTCGTCATGGGGTGCGGGTTCCACGGACGGCGCCGTCCATGCGGGCGCCGCACGCCGGGCGCGGGCGCGGAAGGCGCGGACGGTGCGCACGGGCGCGGTCAGGGCACCGGCCGGAGCCGGGATCGTTGCGGGGCGCTTCGGGCTGCGGCTAGCCTACGTTCGTGATTCCGGTCATCCTTCGGAATCTCGAACGATCGCGGGTGCCGGTGAGCCCGGAGCCCTCGGGGGAGAAGGGGAGGGCTGCCATGGGGCGCCTCGTACCGGCCGTGACCAGGGCTCTCGACATTCTGGAACTCTTCCTGGACGGGGACGGGATCCTGTCGGCGCCGGAGATCACCCGGAAGCTCGGCCTGCCCCGCACCACCGTCCACGAACTGGTGACCACCCTGGCCGCGCGCTCGTACCTGGTGCCCGTGCCCGAGCAGCCCGGACGTTACCGGCTCGGGGTGCGCACCTACCAGCTCGGGAGCCGCTACGCCGAGCAGCTCGACCTCGCGGCCGAAGGGCAGCAGGTGGCCCGGAGCGTCGCCGAGACCTGCGACGAGACCGTGCACGTGGCCATCCTGGAGGGCGCCGACGTCATCTACATCGCCAAGGTGGACAGCACCCACGCGGTCCGCATGGTCTCAGCCGCCGGCCGGCGCCTGCCCGCGCACTGCACCTCGGTGGGGAAGATGCTGCTGGCCTCGCTGCCCCCGGGCGAGCTGGACGCGCGCCTGCCCGGCCCCGGCGACGAGCCGCTGCGGGCGATGACGGAGAACTCCATCACCTCGCCGGAGAAGCTGCGCGAGGCGCTGGCCGAGATCCGCGGACGCGGCGTCGCCGTCGAGCGGCGCGAGTCCAACCCCGATGTGAGCTGCGTGGCCGCACCCGTGCGCGACGGCACGGGGAAGGTGGTCGCGGCACTCAGCATCTCGGTGCCCATGATCCGCTGGAGCGAGGAGCGGCGCACCGAGCTGGAGGCCCTGGCGGTCGAGGGCGCGGCCGAACTGTCGGCGCGGCTGGGGTACCGCGGCGCGGCGTAGCCGGGCGGAGACGGGCGGGAACGAGCGGACACGCGGACGCCGACCGGCGGCCGACGAGCAGGAGAGGGGCGGGACGGCCATGGCCGGATCAGGGACGCCGGCGCGACTCGAGGTCGCGGTGCGGCAGGGCGCGCTGCTGGGCGAGGGGCCCACATGGGACGCGGAGCGCGAGCGCCTGGTGTGGGTGGACATCCTCGGGAGCCGGGTGCACACCTACGCCCCGGCCGACGGCCGCCGCACGGTGCTGGCGACCGAGCAGCACGTGGGCGCGGCCAAGCCGCGGGCGAGGGGCGGTCTGGTGGTCAACCTCCGCGACGGGGTGGGCCTGTACGACGGGGACGGCTCGTTCTCGTGGCTGCACCACGAGCCCGTCGCGGGCCGCCGGGGCAACGACGCCGCCGTCGCCCCCGACGGCGCGCTGTGGGCGGGCACGATGGCGTACGACGAGCGTCCGGGCGGGGGCACGCTCAGCCGCATCGCCCCGGACGGCTCGGCCGTCACGGTCCTGGCGGACGTGACCATCGGCAACGGCACGGGCTGGAGCCCGGACGGGCGTCTGATGTACTACATCGACACCCCCACCCGCCGGATCGACGTCTTCGACACCGACGGCCCCGATGTGCTGGGCCGCCGGACGCTGGCACGGATCGAGGAGGGGGCGGGTTTCCCCGACGGGCTGACGGTGGACGCGGAGGGCTGCGTCTGGGTCGCGCTGTGGGGCGGGGGCGCGGTCCGGCGCTACACCCCCGACGGCAGGCTGGACCGGACGGTCGCCGTCCCGGCCTCCAACACGACGGCGTGCGCGTTCGGAGGGCCGGGCCTGCGGGACCTCTACATCACCACGGCCCGGACGGGCGCCGACCCCGGCGCGGAACCGCTGGCCGGCTCGCTGATGGTGCTGCCGGACGCGGGGGAGGGGCTCGCGCCGCCGCCCTTCGCGGGTTGACACCGGATCTTCACAGGGAGCATCTTCTCCACCTCCTTCCGGCCTCGTAGCCTGCGGACTCCATGACCTACTGCGTCACATGCCGTCGGCACCTCAACGGCGCCCTCTCCTGCCCGGGTTGCGGCACACCCAGCCACGGCCCGGCACCGGCGGACACCTCCGCTCCGGCCTCCGCCGATCCGTACGGCCGGGGGCACGGACCGTACGGCGGCGACGTGCACGCCGGGGACGCGTACGGCGGGTACGGCGCCGGTCACGGGCAGGGCGGCGGGTACGGTCACCAGGATGGCCGCGAGGGCGCCCACCCGCAGTTCCGGCAGGCCGGGCAGGAGACCCCCGGTGGAGGGCCCGGCCTCCACGGCGACGCCCTCGACACATACGGCGACGCGTACGGCGCGGAGGCGTACGGCGGGTACGGCGGGGAGCACGGCGAACACGGCGGTGACGGCGAACGCGGCGGTGACGGCGAACGCGGCGACGGCCCGGACGGCGGGCCGGGCGAGGGCCGTGCGGCGGCACGCGCCGCCGCACGGCGCGGCCGCCGGGCACGGTCGCAGGCGGGGCGGCGGCGCCGTGCGGCCGTCGTGGGCCTGATACTCGGCGCCGGACTGGCCACCCTCGGCGTCGCGGAGTTCACCACCGAGGGCGTGCTGAAGGAGTTGCCCATCCCGGGCGTCTCCCCGGACGGCGGTGTGAACGAGTCCGACGGCAGTGCCGACGGCGAGGAGGGGGCCGGATCCGACGGCTCGGCCGAGCAGCCGCCCGGAGCGGAGCGGCCGGGCGCCGGCCCGTCGGGCTCCTCCTCCGCCGAGCCCTCCGCGTCGGGCTCCTCCTCGGCCGAGCCGTCGGAGTCGGCGGACTCCTCGGCGGACCCCTCCGCCTCCGCGGACCCCTCGACCACCGCGGTGGAGAGCGGCAGCGTCACCACGGCCCCCGAACCCACCGCCGACCCCACCCAGGCCCCCGAGCCGCCGCCCCAGGAGACGTGGCCCGCCGATCCGCCGCCGCCTCCGGCGGAGCCGGAACCCGAGCCCGAGCCCGAGCCGACGCCCACCTGCGAGCGCTTCCTGTGGTGGTGCACCTAGGACGAGGCCGTTCCCGCCCCCTCCGTCCCGCCGTCCCGTCCAGTTCCTCCGCCCCGAGTCCGCCGCGGCGTGCCCGGCGGCGTTGGAGGGCAAGTACCGCACCGCACCCCGGGCAGCCGTCCCCGGGGTGCGGCCGGCGCAGCGGGGGCCGTGACTACTCCGGCTCCGCCGTCGCGGCTGAGAACTCGACGACGACGTCGTACAGGCCCCGGCTCGAGGTGATCCGCGTCTGCGGGTCGTCCTGCGCGGCCTGGGCGCGCTCGCGGAACTCGGGGTCCGCCGTGGCAGCCTCCCATGCCTCCTGGCTCTCCCAGTGGGACACGTTGACGAGCTGGAACCGGGTCTCCGCCGAACGGGCCCGGTGCAACCGGGAGTCGATGAAACCCGGCCTGGTGCGCATGAGGGCGGCGCGCTGCTCCCATCGGGCGACGAACGCGTCGAGGTGCTCGGCGGATATCTCGAAGACGTTGATGAACGTGACGGTGGTGTCCGGCGCGTCGGCGGACCGGCTGTCTGTGGTCACGGGGACTCCAGCGGTGGGTGGGTGACCCGAACCGTTCCGGGCGGGCGGGCCGGCCGGCGGCTCGGGCCCCGCCGTGCGGGGCGGCGGATCGCAGCGTAGCGAACACCGGCCCGGAGAGGGCCGGTCGAACGGATCGTGCCCCGGAGGCCGCAGACGGTGCGGACACCCGCGGCCGCTCGCCGGGGCTGTTTCTGCGCAAACCATTGACGTGAGCGGTGTTGAATCCTACTTTCCCGTTCGGAGATCCGATCAGTATTCGAGATTTCGAACGTGAGGGTGGATCGTATGCGTCGAACCTCCGTGCCGGACCGCGCCCCCAGCCGCCGGCGCGTGCTCGGCGGCGTGGCCGCTCTGGCCGCCGTGACGGCCACCGGGATCGCGGGCACCGCGGGATGCGCCGCCCCCGCCGCCGTGGGCGCGGGCCGCACCCGGCTGCGTTTCTGGCACCTCTACGGCGGCGGCGACGGCGTCAACATGCAGACGATGCTGAACGCCTACCGCGCGGCACACCCGGAGATCGCCCTCCAGGCATCCACGCTCCAGTGGGGCGCCCCGTACTACACCAAGCTCGGCATGGCGGGAGCCGGCGGCCGGGCCCCCGAGGTCGCCGCCCTGCACCTGGCGCGGCTGCCCGGCTTCGGCCCCGGCCGGCTGCTCGACCCCTTCGACCTCGACCTGCTGGCCGAACACGGCCTCACCGAGAAGGACTTCCCCGCCGACCTGTGGCGGCGCGGCCGGATCGACGGCGCGCAGTACGCCGTCCCGCTCGACACCCACCCGATGGTCCTCTACTACAACACCGAGATCTGCGGAGAGGCCGGACTGCTGGGCGGGGACGGAAAGCTGCGGCCGGTCCGCGGCGCCGAGGAGTTCGCCGCCGCGCTGCGCGCCGCGGGCAGGGTCACGGGCAGACCCGGTCTGGTCATGGAGACGCTCGGCGCCGGCACCATCGGACCCTGGCGCCTGTTCTCCACCTTCTACTCCCAGACGGGCGGCACCCTGCTGAACGAGGACGCCACCCGCATCACCATCGACGACACCAAGGCGTTGAAGGTGCTGCGCTTCATGCGGCGGCTGGTCGAGGAGGGCCTGGCCCACCACCGCATCGACTACAACGGCACGGTCGGCGTCTTCGGCGGCGGGGAGAGCGCGTTCCTCCTCAACGGCGAATGGGAGGTGAGCACCTTCGCCAACCTGGACCTGCCGTTCTCGATGACCAGGGTGCCGAACCTCTTCGGGCGCCCCACCGTCCAGGCCGACTCCCACTGCTTCGTCCTCCCGCACCAGCGCGACCGCGGCGGCGAGGGCAACGAGGCGGCCCACGCCTTCGTCGCCTGGATGCTCAAGAACACCGTCGAGTGGGCCAAGGGCGGCCACGTCCCCGCCTACCTCCCCACCCTGGAGAAGCCCGGCTACCTCGAACTGGAGCCCCAGTCGGAGTACCGGTCGGTGATCGACGACGTCGTCCTGGACCCGCCCGCGTGGTTCGCGGGCTCGGCGTCGTCCATGTGGATCCAGCTCGGCGCGGTCTTCTCCGGGGTGCTCACCGGTTCCCGCACACCGCGGGAGGCACTGGAGGAGGCCAGGTCCCGGCTCCAGACCCTGCTCGACACCCCCAACCCGCTCGGAGGCGACGCATGACCGCGACCACGCCCACCGCCCCGGCGCCGCCGGCCGCGGAAGCCGCCCGCACCGGGACCGGGCCCCTGAGCGCGGGCCGCCGCTGGACCGAGCACGGCCTGGTCTTCACCGCGCCCTTCCTGCTGCTGTACGCCCTCTTCCTGGTCTGGCCGGTGCTGCTGGGCCTGAAGATGAGCCTGGGCGACGACAACATCACCGGCACCGACAGCACCTTCACCGGCCTGGACAACTACGCCGAGGCACTGCGGGACCCCGGGGTCTGGTCGTCGCTGTGGAACACGGTCTGGTTCACGCTGCTGTCCACCGTTCCCCTGGTCGTCACGGGCCTCGTCCTCGCCCTGCTCGCGCACCACCTGAGGGTGGTCCAGTGGCTGTGGCGGCTGAGCTGGTTCACGCCGTTCCTGCTGCCGTCGGGCGTCGTCGGCCTGCTGTGGCTGTGGATGATCTACCCGTCCGACTTCGGCCTGGCCGACCTGCTGCTGCGGTCGTTCGGCCTCGACCCCGGCATCGGCTGGCTGACCGACACCCGCTACGCGATGCTCTCGATAGTCCTGACCACAGTGTGGTGGACGGTCGGCTTCAACTTCCTGCTCTACCTCGCCGCACTTCAGGCCATCCCCCAGCACCTGTACGAGGCCGCCGAGCTGGACGGCGCCGGGGCCTGGCGGCGGCTGCGGCACATCACCCTGCCGATGCTCAACCGCACGACGGGCGTGGTGGTCGTCCTCCAGCTCCTCGCCTCCCTGAAGATCTTCGATCAGGTCTACATCATGACCGGCGGAGGCCCCGACGAGAGCACCCGTCCGATCCTGCAGTACGTCTACGAAGCCGGCTTCACCGGCTACCGGATCGGCTACGCCTCGGCCGTCTCCTACGTCTTCTTCGCCCTGATCGTGATCGTCTCGCTGATCCACCTGCGGATGACCCGCCGTTCCCGTGAGGAGGCCGCCAAGTGAGCGCGACCGCGAAGGCCGTGACCCCCGCCGCACCGTCCACCGGCCCCGGCCGGGAACCGGCCGGGGCACTCCCGGCCCCACCGTCCTCGCAGTCCTCGCCGGCCGGACCCGCCGGACCTGCCGACCCGACCGGCGAGGCCGGCAGACGGCCGCGCTGGACCCCGGGCCGCTTCGCACTGCTCGCCGCGGCCCTCGTCCTGGCGGCGCTGTGGGTGCTGCCGCTGGCCTGGGCGGTGGCCACCTCGCTCAAGCCCGAGAACGAGACGACGCGCACCTCGCTGGAGTGGATCGGCTCGCGCATCACCTTCGACGCGTACGAGAAGGTGTGGGCCTCCGGGGACCTGGCGCGCTGGATGTTCAACTCCGCCTACATCTCGACCGTGACGACCGTGCTGACCGTCACGACCTGCGCCATGGCCGCCTACGGCTTCTCGCGCACCGAGTTCCGCGGCCGGAAGGCCCTCTACGGCCTGGTGCTGGCCGGGATCATGGTGCCGCCGCAGGTGCTGATCGCCCCGCTCTTCGCCGAGATGGTCTCCCTCGGGCTGGTCGACACCTACTGGGGCGTGATCCTGCCCCAGGTCGCCGTCCCCGCGATGGTGTTCATCCTGGTGAAGTTCTTCGAGGGGGTGCCGAGGGAGCTGGAGGAGGCCGCCTACGTCGACGGCGCGGGACGCTGGCGGGTGTTCTGGACGGTCGTGGTGCCGCTGTCCCGGCCGGTCCTGGCCGCCGTCGCCATCTTCACCTTCATCCAGACCTGGAACAACTTCCTGTGGCCGTTCCTGGTGACCACCGACCCGAACGTGATGACGCTGCCGGTCGGCCTGGTCAACGTCCAGTCCACCTACGGCGCCCGCTACGCCCAGGTGATGGCCTCACTGGTCATCGCCGGGCTGCCGCTGCTGCTGGTCTTCGCCTTCTTCCAGCGGCAGATCGTCCGCGGCGTCGCCCACACAGGACTGGCGGGCCAGTGACGGCGGCGCAGGTCCGCCCCCGAACACGGGAGAGGAGGTCCCGAGAAACCGCGAACCCCGGCCGCTCACCGAGAACTTCCGAAGGAGCCCGATGAACAGCCGCACCCCCCACGGCACACCGTCCCGCACATCCGTCCGCACGCCCTCCCGTATCCACGCCCGCCGGGCACACGTCCGCCGGGCCCTGACGGCCCTGACCGCGGCCCTGCTGGGCACGCTCGTGGCCCTCGTCCCCGGCAGCGCCTCCGCCTACCCCGGGCCCGGCCTGGTGACCGGCGACATCTCCGTCCACGACCCGTCGATGGTCCGCCTCGACGACGGCCGCTACATCCTCTACTCCACCCACAACGGGCCCCAGGCGCGCATCTCCGCCGACCGGACCCGCTTCACCCACGCAGGGGCGGCGTTCCCCAACCCGCCCTCCTGGTGGGGCCGGTACTCGCCCGAGCGCAGCCCATGGGCCCCGGACGTCTCCAAGCAGGGCGGCCGGTACTGGCTGTACTACTCCCTGTCCACCTTCGGCTCCAACCACTCCGCCATCGGCGTGGCCACCAGCCCCAGCGGACTGCCCGGCACCTGGACCGACCACGGTCCGGTGTACACCACCACCACGAGCTCGGACCACAACGCCATCGACCCCAACCTGTTCGTCGACGACGACGGGAAGTGGTGGATGACCTTCGGCTCCTGGTGGACGGGGATCAAGATGATCCGGCTCGACCCGTCCACCGGCAAGCAGCACCCCGGCGACCGCACCCTGTACTCCGTGGCCGCCCGCAACCCCACCAGCAACGGCATCGAGGGGCCGACCCTGGTCAAGCGCGGCGGCTACTACTACCTGTTCGCCTCCTTCGACAAGTGCTGCGCCGGAACCGACAGCACCTACAGCATCCGCGTCGGCCGCTCCACCAGCCCCACCGGGCCGTTCCGCGACCGCAACGGCGCGGACATGCGCAACAACGGCGGAACGGTCGTCCTGGAGACCCACGGCCAGGTCGTCGGCCCCGGCGGCCAGTCCGTCATGTCCGACGTCGACGGCGACCTGCTCGTCTACCACTACTACGACCGGGCCAACAACGGCTCGCCCACCCTCGGCATCAACCTGATGCGCTGGGACGGCGGCTGGCCCGTCGTCCACTAGAGCCCCGCCGCAACCCCTGACGAGATCCTCCGGCCGGGCGGGACCCCTGGCGGTCCCGCCCGGCCGCACCCCCGAAGCCCGCCCCCCGAACCGCCCAGAACCGTCCCCGACGGAAGGAATCCATGAACACCGCAAGGTTCACCCTCGACCCCGCCTTCACCGTCGGCGAGGTCGACCCCCGGCTGTTCGGCTCCTTCGTGGAGCACCTCGGCCGCTGCGTCTACACGGGCGTCTTCGAACCCGGGCACCCCTCCGCCGACGAGCGGGGCCTGCGCACCGACGTTCTGGAACTGGTCCGCGAACTGGGCGTCACCGCCATCCGCTACCCCGGCGGCAACTTCGTCTCCGGTTACCGCTGGGAGGACAGCGTCGGCCCGGCCGAGCAGCGCCCCCGCCGCCTCGACGCCGCCTGGCGGTCGGTGGAGAGCAACCGCTTCGGCCTGGCCGAGTACATCGACTTCGTCCGCAAGGTCGGCGGCGAACCCATGATGGCCGTCAACCTCGGCACCCGCGGTGTGGCGGAGGCCCGCGAGCTGCTGGAGTACGCCAACCACCCCGGCGGCACCGCCCTGTCCGACCTGCGCGCCGCCCACGGCGACAAGGAGCCCTACGGCATCCGGCTGTGGTGCCTGGGCAACGAGATGGACGGCCCCTGGCAGACCGGCCACAAGACCGCCGCCGAGTACGGCCGGCTGGCCGCCGAGACCGCCCGCGCCATGCGCCAGCTCGACGACTCCCTCGAACTGGTCGCCTGCGGCAGCTCCAGCCAGGCGATGGACACCTTCGCCGCCTGGGAGGCCACCGTCCTGGCCGAGACCTACGACCTGGTCGACCACATCTCCCTGCACGCCTACTACGAGGAGGAGGACGGCGACCGCGACTCCTTCCTGGCCTCCGCGGTGGACATGGAGTCCTTCATCGAGAACGTGGTGGCCACCTGCGACCACATCGGGGCCCGGCTGAAGTCGCCCAAGCGCATCAACCTCTCCTTCGACGAGTGGAACGTCTGGTACCAGCGCCGCTTCCACGCCCGGCCCCTGCCCGACTGGGAGGAGGCGCCCCGGCTGCTGGAGGACAACTACACCGTCACCGACGCCGTCGTCTTCGGCTCCCTGCTCATCGCCCTGCTGCGCCACGCCGACCGGGTGGCCGTCGCCTGCCTGGCCCAGCTCGTCAACGTCATCGCCCCGATCATGACCGAGCCCGGCGGCCCGGCCTGGCGGCAGACCACCTTCCACCCCTTCGCCCAGGCGTCCCGCCACGGACGCGGGCAGGTGCTGGACGTGCGGGTGCAGTCGCCCACGTACACCACCGCGAAGTACGGCGAGGTGCCGCTGCTGCACGCCACCGCCGTGCGGGACGGGGCCACCGGCGCCGTCACCGTCTTCGCCGTCAACCGGGACCGGCACGGCGCCCTGCCGCTGGAGGTCGCCCTGCACGGTCTGCCCCTGGAGCGGGTCGCCGAGCACAGCGTGCTGGCCGACGCCGACCCCGAGGCCCGCAACACCCTCGCCGACCCCGAGCGGGTCGTCCCCCACCAGGGGGAGGGCACCGAGCTGGCCGGCGGGGTGCTGCGCGCCACCCTGGAGCCGATGTCGTGGAACATGATCCGGCTCGTCTGACGGGCTGACGGGCTGACGGGCTGACGTGCCCGCGTGCCGAGGGCACGACGGCACGACGGCGGGGGCGGCCCGGACCGCCCCCGCCTCACGCTTACCGCCTCCGGTGCGCCCTGCCCGCGTCGCCCCGTTCTGTTCGGAACGTCCGGCCTGTCCGGGGTCTACTCGGTGGAGAAGGAGTGGACGGTGGTGGAGCGGTAGGTGCGACCCGGCCGCAGCACGGTGGTGGGGAACGACGGCTGGTTGGGGGAGTCGGGGAAGTGCTGGGTCTCCAGGCAGAAACCGTCGCTCTGCCGGTAGACCCGCCCCGAGGTGCCCTCCAGCGTGCCGTCGAGGAAGTTGCCGCTGTAGAACTGCACGCCCGGCTCGGTGGTGGCGATCCGCATCACCCGCCCGGAGACCGGCTCGCGGACGGTCGCGAAGTGCTCGGGCTCGGCGGTGATGCCCTTGTCCAGCACCAGGTTGTGGTCGTACCCCTGCCCGTACAGGATCTGCGGGTGCGCCTTGCGGATGTCCGTCCCGACCGGCTTGGCCCGCCGGAAGTCGAAGGGCGTGCCCGCGACCCGCTCCAGCTCGCCGGTGGGGATCAGCGTCTCGCCGACCGGCGTGTACCGGGAGGCGGCGATCTCCAGTTCGTGGTCCAGGACGCTGCCGCCGCCCTCGCCGGCGAGGTTGAAGTACGTGTGGTTGGTGAGGTTGACGACGGTGGGCTTGTCGGTGGTGGCCTCGTAGTCGATCCGGAAGTCGCCGTGCCGGTCCAGCACGTACTCCACCCGGACCTCCAGCCTCCCCGGAAAGCCCATCTCGCCGTCCTCGCTGGTGCGTGTGAGCACCAGCCCCGTCTCGCCGCGCCGGGTGAACGGCTCCACCGCCCACATCCGCTTGTCGAAGCCCCGGTCGCCGCCGTGCAGGGTGTTGCCGCCGTCGTTGCGCGGCAGCTCGTACGTCCTGCCGTCCAGGGTGAAGCGGCCCTGCGCGATGCGGTTGCCGTAGCGGCCGATGAGCGCCCCGAAGTAGGGGGAGCGGGCCTCGTAGGAGGCCGGGTCGGAGAAGCCGAGCGAGACGTTGGCGAGGCGGCCGTTCCGGTCGGGCACCTCCAGGGACTGCACGATGCCGCCGTAGGACAGCACCCGCAGCCGGGTGCCGCCGCACGACAGCGTCCAGACGTCCACCGCCGTGCCGTCCGCCAGTTCGCCGAAGCGGGCGCGGCGCGGAGCGGACGGCTCGCCCGGCTTCGCGTGCGCGGCCCCCGCGCCCGGTCCCGCGGCCGCCGCCGCTGCCAGCCCGGCCGCGGCGGCCGCGCCGATCACACTGCGTCTGCTGGTGCTCACGATCCCACCTTCCGTTTGTTCCAGACGTCGAACCCCACCGCCGCCAGCAGGACCAGGCCCTTGATGACCTGCTGGTAGTCGGTGCCGATACCCACCAGGGACATGCCGTTGTTGAGCACGCCGAGCACCAGGCCGCCGATGACGGCCCCGAGTACGGTACCCACACCGCCGCTCATCGAGGCTCCGCCGATGAACGCCGCGGCGATCGCCTCCAGCTCGAAGTTGATGCCCGCCTGCGGGGTGCCCGCGTTCAGCCGGGCGGCGTACACGCAGCCCGCCAGCGCCGCCAGCACGCCCATGTTGACGAAGACCAGGAACGTGACCCGCCTGTCCTTCACACCCGACAGCCTGGCCGCGGCCCGGTTGCCGCCGAGGGCGTACACGTGGCGGCCGACGACGGCGTTGCGCATCACGAAGCCCAGCCCGATCAGGATGCCGCACATGATCAGCAGCACCACCGGGACGCCCCGGTAGCTGGCCAGCGTCAGGGTGAACGCCAGCACCGCCGCCACGATCGCCACGCACTTGAGGACGAACAGGCTCGGCGGCAGCACCTCCAGCTCGTACGCCTGCTGCCGGCGCCGGTCGCGCCACTCCTGGAACAGCACGAACGCCACCACGACCACCCCGATCAGCACCGTCAGGTCGTGGTAGTTCCCCAGCGGGCCGCCCTCGGGCAGGAAGCCCTGGCTGATGTTCTGGAAGCCGCGCGGGAAGGGCGCCAGCGACTGACCCTCCAGCAGGATCTGGGTGCCGCCGCGGAACAGCAGCATCCCCGCCAGCGTCACGATGAACGACGGGATGCCCACATAGGCGATCCAGAACCCCTGCCAGGCGCCGGCCGCCGCGCCGATCAGCAGCGAGCAGGTCAGCGCCACCGGCCAGGACATGTCGTGGTGGACCATCAGCACGGCCGCCGCGGCCCCGACGAAGGCGGCCAGCGAGCCGACGGACAGGTCGATGTGGCCCGAGATGATCACGATCATCATGCCCATGGCCAGAATCAGGATGTAGCTGTTCTGCTGGACGATGTTGGACACGTTGACGGGCTTGAGCAGGTTGCCGTCGGTCCAGATCTGGAACAGCACGACGATCAGCGCCAGTGCGACGAGCATCCCGTACTGCCGCATGTTGGAGCGCACGGTCCGCAGCAGCAGCGCCCCGGCGCCCGTGCCGCCCCCGGTGCCGCCCGTACCGCCGCGGGGGCCGGAACCGCCCCGGACGCCCTTCGCCGGCCCGCCCGCGGACCCTCCCGGTCCCCTGCGCGCCGCGGTCTCCTCGGTCGTCATCTGCTGCCTCGGCTTCCGTCCATCGTCATATGACGCATCAGCACTTCCTGGTCCGCGTCCTCGCGCGCCACCTCGCCGGTCAGCCGCCCGGCCGCCATGGTGTAGATCCGGTCGCACATCCCCAGCAGTTCCGGCAGCTCGGAGGAGATCAGCAGCACCGCCCTGCCCTGGGCGGCGAGCCGGTCGACGGCGGTGTAGATCTCGTACTTCGCCCCGACGTCGATGCCGCGCGTCGGCTCGTCGAGGATCAGCACCTCCGGATCGGCGTGCACCCACCTGCCGAGCACGACCTTCTGCTGGTTGCCGCCGCTGAGCCGGCCGACCTGCTCGAAGACGGTCGGGGTCTTGATGTTCATCGACCTGCGGTAGCCCTCGGCGACCCGCCGCTCCCGGTGCTCGTCCACCACTCCGGCCCGGGCCAGCTTCGGCAGCGAGGCCAGGGAGATGTTGCGGCTGACGGTGTCGATCAGGTTCAGCCCGTAGGTCTTGCGGTCCTCGGTGACGTACGCCAGACCGTGCGCGACCGCCCGCGGCACGGTACGGGTGTCGGCCTCCCGTCCGCCGATCCGCACCGTGCCGCCCGCGTACAGGCCGTAGGAGCGCCCGAAGACGCTCATCGCCAGCTCGGTGCGGCCCGCGCCCATCAGCCCGGCGATGCCGACGACCTCGCCTCGCCGCACCGTCAGCGACACGTCGTCGACGACCTTGCGCTGGTGGTCGATGGGGTGGCGGACCGTCCAGCCGGAGATCTCCAGCGCCACCCGCCCGGCGTCCGGCCCCCGGTAGCGGGTGCGCGGCGGGAAGCGGTGGTCCAGGTCGCGGCCGACCATGCCGCGGATGATCCGGTCCTCCGAGACCTCCGCGGGGGCGCCGGGGGAGGGGCGGACGGCGAGCGTCTCGACCGTCCGCCCGTCGCGCAGGACGGTGACGGTGTCCGCCACCTCGCGGATCTCGCCCAGCTTGTGGGAGATGAGGATGCAGGCGATGCCCTGGGAGCGCAGCTCCCCGATGAGGCCCAGCAGCTTGGCGCTGTCCTCGTCGTTGAGGGCGGCGGTCGGCTCGTCCAGGATCAGCAGCCGCACCCTCTTGGCCAGCGCCTTGGCGATCTCCACCAGCTGCTGCTTGCCCACGCCGATGTCGGCGACGCGGGTCTGCGGGTTCTCGCGCAGCCCGACCCGCCGCATCAGCTCGGCGGCGTGGCGGACGGTCTCGTTCCAGCGGACGACGCCGCGGGAGGCGTGCTCGTTGCCCAGGAAGATGTTCTCGGCGATGGACAGGTAGGGCACCAGCGCCAGTTCCTGGTGGATGATGACGATGCCGCGCCGCTCGCTGGCCCGGATGTCGCGGAACGCGCACGGCTCGCCCTCGAAGAGGATCTCCCCCTCGTAGCTGCCGTGCGGGTGGACACCGCTGAGCACCTTCATCAACGTCGACTTGCCGGCCCCGTTCTCCCCGCAGACCGCGTGGATCTCCTTCGGCCGGACGGTGAGATCGACCCCGGACAGCGCCCTGACCCCGGGGAAGGTCTTGGTGATCGAGCGCATTTCCAGAACGCTGCTCATGGCTGCTCCTCGGTGGTGAGGCGGGGCGGACCGGGCTACTTGAGCTGGTCGGCGGTGTAGTAGCCCTCGTCCACGAGCAGCTCGGTGTTGGACTCGTCGATGCTGACCGGCTCCAGCAGGTAGGCCGGGACGGTCTTGACGCCGTTGTCGTAGGACTTGGTGTCGTTGACCTCGGGCTTGTCGCCCTTCAGCACGGCGTCGGTCATCCGCACGGCCTGCTCGGCGAGCTTGCGGGTGTCCTTGAAGACGGTCTGGGTCTGCTGGCCCGCGATGATCGACTTGATGGACGCCAGCTCGGCGTCCTGGCCGGTGACGACGGGGTAGGGCTTGGCCTTCGTGCCGTAACCGGCGCTCTTGAGGGCGGAGATGACGCCGATGGAGATGCCGTCGTAGGGGGAGAGGACCGCGTCCACGCGCTCGCTGCCGTAGTAGCGGCTGAGCAGGTCGTCCATGCGCTTCTGGGCGGTGCCGCCGTCCCAGCGCAGGGTGGTGACCTGGTTCATCTCCGTCTGGCCGCTGCGCACGGCCAGCCGCCCGTCGTCGATGCGGGGCTTGAGGACGCTCATCGCGCCCTTGAAGAAGAAGCCGGTGTTGTTGTCGTCGGGCGATCCGGCGAACAGCTCCAGGTTGTACTTCCCGCCTCCCTTCCCGCCGTCCTCCTCCAGCCCGAGGGCGTCGACGATGTAACGGGCCTGGAGCTCGCCGACCTTGAAGTTGTCGAAGGTGGCGTAGTAGTCGACGCTCCCGGTGCCGCGGATGAGGCGGTCGTAGGCGATGACGGGGATGCCCGCCTCCTCGGCCCGGCCGAGGACGTCGGTGAGCGAGGAGCCGTCGATGGCGGCGACCACCAGGGCCCTGTGCCCCTTGGAGATCATGTTCTCGATCTGCGCGACCTGGTTCTCCACCTTGTCGTCGCCGTACTGCAGATCGGTCTCGTAGCCCGCGGCCTCGAACCGCTTCACCATGTTCCGGCCGTCGGCTATCCACCGCTCGGAGGACTTGGTGGGCATGGCGATGCCGATGGTGCCGCCCTCGGCGGCGTCGCCGGCGCCGCCGTCCCGGCCGCCCTCGGAGTTCTGGCCGCAGGCGGTCAGGGACAGGGCGAGGGCGGCGCAGGCGCCGACGGCGGCTCTGAGCGCGCGTTTGCGGGTGCGGGTGCGGAAGCGGTCGGGCATGGTGGTCAGTTCCCTTCGGACGCGGCGGACACGGGGGACACGGCGGACACGGGGGGCACGGGGTTCCCGGGTTCGTCGGGGAAGCGGTTGAGGGGGCCGGGCAGCCGGGAGCCGGCCGGGGACATCCCGTCCCCGGCGCCGAGGCGGGCCAGCAGGTCCAGGGCGAGCCGGCCGCGGCGGACCCGCTCGCGGGCGGTGTCCAGGGTCGCGTCGCGCAGGTGCGCGCCGTAGGGGTAGATGGCGGGGGCCTTGCTGAGCCCGAACTTGAGGTAGACCGGGGCGCCGCGCCGGATCAGCTCGGCGGCGTCGTACATCCGCACATAGCCGCCGAGGTCGTCCGGGGCCTCCAGGTAGAAGTCCATCGGGGCGCGGCTGACCCGGCGGATCTCGGTCAGGTGCTCCAGGGTCAGGTCGGAGGGCACGTTGATCGAGTCGGCGCCCAGCCGCTCGAAGACGGCGTAGGAGGCCGGGTTCACCGGGCCGATCAGCGCCGACACCTTGAGGGTGGTGTCGGCCGGCAGGACGCCGCGCGTCCGCATCCGGTGCAGCGTGTGCAGTACGCCCTCGTCGGCCACCAGCAGGCAGCGCACGCCGAGTTCGGTGGCGCGTACGGCGTCCTCGACGCATCCGGCGAGCGCGTCGTGGCCGCGGGCGCGCAGCCCCGCGCCGCCGGAGGACGTACGGGTGCCGGCACCGGTGTCCCAGGTGCCGCGCGGACCGGTGAACAGGCACAGCTCGACGTTCCGTTCGGCGCAGGCGCCGGCCATCTCGGAGATCTCGGCGTCGGTCAGCATCCACACGCCGCTGCCCTGGCTGATCCGGTGGACGGGGACGTCCAGGGCCTCGGCCTCCTTCAGCACGGTGGCCAGGGCCTCGGGCCCCTCGACGGAGGGGATCTCGGTGCGCCAGGTGCCGCCGTCGGGGAAGGCGTGCGGGGAGGAGTCGGAGGGGCTCCGGTCGGGACAGGGGTGGCCGAGGGAGGCGAGGGCGGCCTCGCCGGGGCGGCGGGGGCCGGAGGGTTTGATGGACGCTTCGGTCACGATGCTCCCTGGTTCGATCTTGTTCGACATCTCGTACGGCGTTCGCGGTCGAGGGTGCGGGCCGGGGCCGCGGGCGGCCGGAAAGGGCGGGGTCAGGGCCGCAGCAGGACCTTGCCGACCCCGGGATCGCCGCCGCCGACCAGCGCGACGGCCGCGGCGAAGTCCTCCAGCGGCAACTCGTGGGTGATCAGGGGCGCGGGCGCGAGCAGCCCGGCGTCGAAGGCCCGTACCGCATGGGCCCAGGCGGCCGGCGGGGCGCCGAAGACGGACCGGACGGTGAGCTGGCTGACGGACAGGTGGACGGGGTCGATGCCCCGCGCGCCCGGCCCGGGCAGCCCGGTCAGCACCACCCGCCCGCCGCGCCGGGCCAGCAGACAGGAGTCGTGGGCGGTGGTGGGCGCGCCGGCGGTCTCCACCACCAGGTCGTAGCGGCCGTGCAGGCTGCCGGCCTCCGCCGGGGCGCACACCCCGGTGGCGCCCATGGGCAGCGCCTGCTCGGCGCGCCCGGTGCGGGGATCGACGACCAGCAGCTCGGCGGGGGAGACCGCGGCCAGCAGCTGCACGGCCAGCAGACCGAGCGTGCCCGCCCCGACCACGGCGATCCGCTCGCCGGAGCGCGGCCCGCCCGCCAGCACCGCCGCCGCCACCACGGCGGCAGGCTCCAGCAGGGCGGCCGAGCGCAGGTCGGCGCGGTCGTCGAGGACGTGCAGCAGCCGGGCGGGCAGGACGAGGAAGTCGGCGAAGGCGCCGGGCCGGGTGAAGCCGGTCTCGTCGTAGCCGCCGGTGCACAGGCTGGTGGCGCCCTCGCGGCAGCGGTCGCAGACCAGGCAGGCGCGGAACCCCTCGCCCACCACCTTCCGCCCCACCAGCGCCGGATCGGTGCCGGGGCCCACCGCCTCCACCGTGCCGGACCACTCGTGGCCGGGCACGACGGGGTAGCGGACGTAGCCCTCGGCCCGGGTGCCCGCGTACACCTCGCGGTCGCTGGCGCAGACCCCGGCCGCGTACACGGCCACCCGCGCCTCGCCCGGCCCGGGTTCGGCGCGGGGCGCCTCCACCAGCCGGTGGCCGCCGGGCCGCTCCACGAGGACGGCGCGCCCGGTACGGCGGACGCCGTCCGGCGCCGGGGCGTGTGCGGGTGCGTTCACCACTGGCTCCTCCCCGCGCCGCGCGGACCGCCGGCGCCCTGTGCGCCCGCCGGAAGGCGGACGGCCGCCCCCCGCAGTGGATTCTGCGCCGGATGCCCGGGCATGTCACCACCGCCCGCGAGACCGCCCCCCGCAGGACCGGGTGCCGCAGGACCGGACGCGCCGCACCGGCCCGCGCCGCACCGGCGGCCCCGGCGCGCAAGGGCCCGCGCGCCATCCCCGGCTGCCGGAGGCGCGCCCGCGCACCGGTGTGCGGCGGGGGCGTGAGGCCGGGCCGGTGCGAGCCCCCGGCACGCGCCCCGCCTCACGACTGCGCTCCGCGCGGATCCCGCTTCTCCCAGCCCTCGGCCCACAGGTCGAAGTGGGCCTGCTGCTGGGGGAACTCCGCGGCCGCGTCGGTGTCCAGCTCCACCCCCAGTCCGGGGGCGTCGGGGAGGGAGAAGTAGCCGTCCACGACCTCCGGCGCTCCCTTGACCACCTTCTTGATCTCGGCGTCCGCGAAGTCGTTGAAGTGCTCCAGGATCTTGAAGTTCGGTGTGCAGCCGGCCAGTTGGAGGGAGGCGGCCGTCAGCACCGAGCCGCCCACGTTGTGCGGCGCGACCAGCATGTAGTGGGTCTCGGCGGTGGCGGCGAGCTTGCGGGTCTCCAGGATGCCGCCGATGTGGCCCAGGTCCGGCTGGATGATGTCGGCGGCCTGGGACTCGAACAGCTCGCGGAACTCGATGCGGTCGTGGATGCGCTCACCGGTGGCGATGGGCATGTCCACCTTCTCGGCCACCTTGGCCAGCGCCTTGAGGTTCTCCGGCGGCACCGGCTCCTCCAGCCAGCTCGGCCGGAACGGCTCGACCTCGCGGGCGATGCGGACGGCCGTGGCGGGACTGAAGCGGCCGTGCATCTCCAGCAGCAGCTCGCACTCCGGCCCGATCGCGTCCCGCACCGCCTCCACCAGCGCCACCGAGCGCAGCGTCTCGGCGTGGTCCAGCTCGAAGTGGCCGGTGCCGAACGGGTCGAGCTTGAGCGCCCGGTAGCCGCGCCCGACGACCCTCAGCGCCGCCTCGTGGAAAGCCTCCGGGGTGCGCTCGACGGTGTACCAGCCGTTGGCGTACGCCTTGACCCGGTCGGTCACCCTCCCGCCCAGGAGCTGCCAGACGGGCACGCCCAGCGCCTTGCCCTTGATGTCCCAGCAGGCCATCTCCACGCAGGCGATGCCGGACATCACGATCTCCCCGGCCCGCCCGTAGTCGCCGTACTTCATGCGCCGCACCAGGTCCTCGACCGCGAAGGGGTCGGATCCGGCGATGTGGTTGGCCTCGGCCTCGCGCAGATAACCGACCAGGGCGTCGGTGTGCCCGAGCATCCGGGTCTCGCCGACGCCGGTGAGTCCCTCGTCGGTGTGGACCTGGACGTAGGTCAGGTTGCGCCACGGAGTACCGACGACATGCGTGCTGATCCCGGTGATGCGCACAGCGGCTGCCCTTCTCTGTCGTTCGATATTTCGTCAGACGTTCGAAATGCTGGCGCGAATGTAATGACGAGGCTCGACCGGCGTCAATGGGGCGGACGCGGATTTCCGCCGCTCAGGCGGGCGGACGCTCGGCGGTGATCTGCCGGTGGGCGATCTCGGCGAGCGCGCGCTGGCCTTCCAGTCCGGGGTGGAACCAGTCCCAGGCGCTCAGCTCGCGGGCGGTGAAGCGGTAGCCGTGCACCGCCCCGCCGTCGTGCCGGCAGCGTGCATCGCGCTCGCAGACCTCCGCCAGCGCGGCGTTGTACGCCCGCACCCGCGCCGACACCTTCGCCCGCCGCTCCGCCGCCGCGGCGTCCGAGGTCTGCGCACCGCCCAGCATCGACGGGCAGATGCCGAGCTTCCACACCTGCGCGGCCACCGGGTGGGACCGGCCCAGGGACCACAGCCGCTCCAGGTCCGGCACGCCGGCCACGTACACCTGGGTCTTCGGCGAGGCCCTGCGGAGGGTGCGCAGCGCCTCGGCGAAGTCGGCGCGGAACTCCTCCACCGGCGTCATCCGCTCCACCGTCGGCCGGCAGGCGTCGTTCGCGCCGATCAGCACCGTCACCAGCTCCGGCCGGTGCGCCGCCGCCTCGCGGGCCTGGGCGGGCAGCTCGGCCATCAGGGCACCGGAGCGCGCGTGGTTCCAGGTCGCGGTGGCCGGGACGCCCAGCCGCCGTGCCAGGCTGTCCACCTCCGGGGAGGTGCCGGTGGCCCAGGATGCCTCCGGGCAGTCGTCCAGCAGCGAGCAGGCGTCGAAGGCACGGGTGATGGAGTCGCCCAGGGCCGCCAGCGAACCCGGGCCGGTGTCCCAGGAGGGGGAGGGCGACGGGGAGGGGCGGGCGCCGGCGGACGCGCCCCGGGAGTGCGGCGCACCACCGCCGGAGCCGTCGCACGACACGGCGAACACGACGAGGGCCACGATGGCGGCGACCGCGGCGCAGACGGCGGCCGGCAGCCCTCCGCGGCGGGCACGTCCGGCCGGCGGACGGCCGGGCGGCGTGTTGTCTCGCACGTGTGCTCCCCCCGTTTCTTCCCGTGTCCCGGTGGGGTGATGGTTCGGACGGGTGGGTTGACCGCCTCGGCCGACGGTACGTCACCCCATGGGTGCCGTGGCACGGTAGCTTTTGCCATGACGGTCCGAAAATGGCCGCCGGACACGTTTGACAGATTACATCGCGTCACTTGCTGTCCCTTTTAGGGAGAATCGGCACGGATAGTGTTTACTGTTCGTAACTTCGGGAGCCGGAGGACACGTGACCGATGGGACAAGATGTCAACCGGTGACCCGGCGCATGGCCGGCAGGGATTCGAGGCCGCCACGGAAGGTCGCACTCGAACCACACAGGAGGTCCCGGTGACGACACGTGGAGTTCTGTACGTCCACTCCGCCCCCCGCGCGCTGTGCCCGCACGTCGAGTGGGCCGTGGCGGGAGTACTCGGCGCCCGCGTCAGCCTCGACTGGATCAAGCAGCCCGCCTCACCGGGCACCTGGCGTGCGGAGCTGTCCTGGCAGGGCGAGCCGGGCACCGCCTCCAAACTCGCCTCGGCGCTGCGCGGCTGGCGCATGCTCCGCTTCGAGGTGACCTCCGAGCCCTGCTCCACCGCGGAGGGCGAGCGCTACAGCTCCACTCCCGAGCTGGGCATCTTCCACGCGGTCACCGGCATGCACGGCGACATCCTCATCCCCGAGGACCGGCTGCGCGCCGCCGTGGACCGCGCAGCGCGCGGCGAGACCGAGCTGGAGGCCGAGATCTCCAAGCTCCTCGGCAAGCCCTGGGACGACGAGCTGGAGCCCTTCCGCTACGCGGGCGAGGGCGCCCCGGTGCGCTGGCTGCACCAGGTGGTCTGACACCGGCGCGGCCGCGCGGCGACGCGGCCGTACCCACCGGGCCCGGAGCCCGCCCGGACCGTACGCCCCGCCCGGCCGAGCCCGGCGGACCGGACGGTGCCCGCCCGTCCCCCGGCGCCGACGCCATGGGCGCGGTGACGGCTCACGGCCTCCCGCGCCGGCCCGGCCTCCGCCTTCTGCGACCGACCCCCGCCCGGCTCCGTGTCCTCCGCACGCCCGTGGGCCCGCCGGACGGTGTCCGGCGGGCCCACGGGCGGTGCTCAGGCCGTGCTCAGGCGGTGTTCACGCCGTGCGGAAGGCCACGACGACGTTGTGGCCGCCGAAGCCGAAGGAGTTGTTGATCGCCACCAGCGGGCCCTCGCCCAGCGGGCGCGGTCCGCCGGTCACGATGTCGGCGTCGATCTCCTCGTCCAGGTCGTCGACGTTGATGGTCGGCGGCGCCGTGCGGTGGTGCAGAGCCAGCACCGTCGCCACCGTCTCGATGCCGCCCGCGCCGCCCAGCAGGTGACCGGTCATGGACTTGGTGGCGGAGATGGCCACATGGTCCAGGTCGGAGCCCAGCACCTTGCGCAGCGCCTTGATCTCGGCGACGTCGCCCTGCGGGGTGGAGGTGGCGTGCGCGTTGAGGTGCGCGACCTCCGAGGGCTTCAGGCCGGTGGCCTCCAGCAGGCTCTGCAGGGCGTCGGAGATGCCCCGGCCGGTCGGCTCGGGCTGCGCGATGTGGTGGTTGTCCGCGGACAGGCCCTGGCCCAGCACCTCGCAGTAGACCTTCGCGCCGCGCCGGGCCGCGTGCTCGGCCGACTCCAGCACCACGACGCCCGCGCCCTCGCCGAGCACGAAGCCGTCGCGGGCCTTGTCGTAGGGGCGCGAGACCTTCTCCGGGTCCCCCTCGTTCTTCGACAGCGCCATCATGTTGGCGAACGCCGCGATGGGCAGCGGGTGGATGGCCGCCTCGGTGCCGCCCGCGACGACCACGTCGGCGCGTCCGGTGCGGATCATCTCCACGGCGTAGCCCACCGCCTCGGCGCCCGAGGCGCAGGCGCTGACCGGGGTGTGCACGCCCGCCTGGGCGCCCACCTCCAGGCCCACGTTGGCCGAGGGGCCGTTGGGCATCAGCATCGGCACGGTGTGCGGGGAGACGCGGCGTACGCCCTTCTCCTTGAGCACGTCGTACTGGTCGAGCAGGGTGGTGACGCCGCCGATGCCGGAGGCGACGACGGCGCCGAGCCGGCCCGGGTCCACCTGGCCGTTCTCCCCGGCCCTGCCCTCGAAACCGGCGTCCGCCCACGCCTCGCGGGCCGCGATCAGCGCGAACTGCGCCGAGCGGTCCAGCTTGCGGGCGAGCGGACGGGGCAGGACCTCGGACGGGTCGACCGCCGCCTGCGCGGCGATCCTCACGGGCAGTTCGGCGGCCCACTCCCGCTCCAGGGCCCTGACCCCGGAGCGGCCGGCGAGCAGGCCCTCCCACGTCGATGCGCTGTCGCCACCCAGCGGTGTGGTTGCGCCGATACCGGTGACGACCACGGTGTGGTGGGTCGCGTTCACAGGAATTTCTCCACTGGTAGGGGAAGTGCGGTCATCCGCCACCGCGGAACGGGTGGCGACAAACGCTTCAACGGGCGTGCGGACCGGTCAGTCCTGGTGGTTGAGGATGTAGTCCACCGCGTCGCCGACGGTCTTGAGGTTCTTGACGTCGTCGTCCGGGATCTTGACGCCGAAGCGCTCCTCGGCGGCGACGACGACCTCGACCATGGACAGCGAGTCGACGTCCAGGTCGTCGGTGAAGGACTTCTCCAGCTGGACGTCCTCGGTCGGGATGCCGGCGATCTCGTTGACGATCTCGGCGAGACCCTCGACGATCTCTTCCTTGGTGGCGGCCATGATGGCGCTCCTTCGTGTTGTGTTACGCGTGGTGTGTTGCGGTCCGGTGTGCTGCGATGCGGAACATCCGGCTAGGGGAGGGTAACGACCGTCGCCGCGTAGACGAGACCCGCCCCGAAGCCGATGACGAGTGCGGTGTCGCCGCTCTTCGCCTGCCCGGTCGCCAGCAGCCGCTCCATGGCGAGCGGAATGGATGCGGCCGAGGTGTTGCCGGTGGTCTCCACATCGCGGGCGACCGTGACGTGCTCCGGCAGTTTGAGGGTCTTCACCATCGAGTCGATGATCCGCATGTTGGCCTGGTGCGGGATGAAGACATCCAGGTCGTCGGCGGTTATGCCGGCCGCCTCCAGCGCCTGCTGGGCGACCTTGGCCATCTCGAAGACGGCCCAGCGGAAGACCGTCTGGCCCTCCTGGCGGATCGCCGGGAACTTCTCGACCTCGCCCTCGCGGTAGTCGTCCCACGGCACGGTCTGCGAGATGACGTCCGCCTTGTCGCCCTCCGAACCCCACACCGCGGGGCCGATGCCGGGCTCCTCGGACGGGCCGACGACGACCGCCCCGGCGCCGTCGCCGAAGAGGAAGGCGGTGGTGCGGTCCGTCAGGTCCGTCAGGTCCGACAGCCGTTCGACGCCGACGACCAGCACGTACTCCGCGCTGCCCTCCACCACCAGGCCCTTGGCGATGGTCAGGCCGTAGCCGAAGCCCGCGCAGGCCGCGGAGATGTCGAACGCGGCGGCCTTGCCGGTGCCCAGCCGGTGGGCGACCTCGGTGGCGATCGAGGGCGTCTGCTTGAAGTGGGAGACGGTCGAGACCACGACCGCGCCGATCTGCTCGGGGCCGATCCCGGCGTCCGCCACCGCCTTGCCCGCCGCGGCGAGCGTCATCTCGGCGACGGTCTCCTCCGGTCCGGCCCAGTGCCGGGTGGCGATGCCCGAACGGGAGCGGATCCACTCGTCGGACGAGTCGATGTGCTTGAGGATCTCCTCGTTGGGCACCACACGGGTCGGACGGTAGCCGCCGACACCGAGGATGCGCGCGTACGGCGCGCCCTTCGCGGGCCTGATCTTCGCGGTCATGCTCTCGGAGCTCCTATCGACTGCTGTCCGGCTGCTGGGCCGTGGGAGAGGCGTGCTCGGCGATCAGCTCACGGGCCGCGTCGAGGTGCTCGGGGGCCTTCAGGGCCAGAGTCTTCACACCCGGCAGGGCACGCTTGGCCAGGCCGGTGAGGGTGCCGCCGGGGCACACCTCGATCAGGGCGGTGACGCCCATCTCCCTGAACGTCTCCATGCACAGGTCCCAGCGCACCGGTCCGGCGACCTGCCGCACCAGCCGCCGCACGATCTCATCGCCGTCGGCGACCGCCCGTCCGTCCCGGTTGGAGACGTAGGGCACGCGCGGGTCCTTGGGCGACACGCCCTCGACGGCCTCGGCCAGCGCGTCGACGGCCGGGGCCATGTGGTGGGTGTGGAAGGCGCCCGCGACGGACAGCGCCTTGACCATCCGCGCCCCCTCCGGCTTCTCCTCGGCAAGGGCGGCGAGCTGCTCCGCGGTGCCGGCGGCGACGATCTGGCCGGCGCCGTTGACGTTGGCCGCGGTCAGGCCCAGCCGCTCCAGATGCGCCGTCACCGTCTCCGGGTCCCCGCCGATGACGGCGGCCATGCCGGTCGGGGTGACGGCGGCGGCCTCGGCCATCGCCCGGCCGCGGGTGCGCACCAGCGCCATCACGGCCTCGGGGGTGAGGACTTCACCGATCGCGGCGGCGGTCAGCTCGCCCACGCTGTGGCCCGCGACGGCGCCGAGGGAGTCCAGCGGGACGCCCTCCAGCAGCGCCTGTGCGGAGACCAGCCCCGCGGCCACCAGCAGCGGCTGGGCCACGGCCGTGTCGCGGATCCGCTCGGCGTCCGCCTCGGTGCCGTAGTGCACCAGGTCCAGGTCGATGGCGGCCGACCACTCACGCAGCCGGTCGGCGACACCGGGGAGTTCGAGCCAGGGAGTCAGGAAACCGGGCGTCTGGGCGCCCTGTCCGGGAGCGACGAGTACGAGCACTCTCACACTCTCTCTTGTCGACGGAGGTCCACGCCGGTGGGGACCAGCACGAAGAACGGTCAGGGGAATTGTGGAAGGCCGACAAAACCGATGGGCATGACTATATCTGCCCACCCCCGTCTGCCAGACGACCCAGGATCAGCGCGACGCGCAGCGTGAACGCCGAACGGACGTCCGAGGGAGACCATCCGGTGACGTCCGTCACACGTCGCAGCCGGTAGCGAACGGTGTTGGGGTGCACGAACAGCATCCGCGCGGCCCCCTCCAGACTGCTCGCCTGCTCCAGGTAAACACTCAAGGTCTCCAGGAGGGCGGCTCCGGCCTCCTGAAGCGGTCTGTAGATCTCCTCCACCAACAGCGCCCGCGCGGTGGGATCCGCGGCCATCGCGCGCTCGGGCAGCAGATCGTCCGCCAGCACCGGGCGCGGCGCGTCCGGCCAGGCGGCGCACGCCTTCAGCCCGGCGGCGGCCGCCTGCGCCGAACGCGTCGCCGACAGCAGGTCGCCCACCACGGGGCCGGCCACCACCGGGCCCGCGGCGAACGGGCCGATCAGCGACTTGGCGACGTGCAGCGGATCGTCCGAGCCGCCGGCGATGACCACCAGCCGGTCGCCCAGCACCCCGGTCAGCACCTGGAGCTTGGCGTGCCGGGAGGCGCGCCGGATCGCCTCCACCGTCAGCTCGCTGTCCCCGTCGGGCGCGGTGCCCAGCACGACGGTCACGTGCTCGGGGGAGTTCCAGCCCAGCGCCGCGGCGCGGGAGACGGCCCCCTCGTCGGCCTCCCCGGAGAGCACCGCGTTGACCACCAGCGACTCCAGCCGCGCGTCCCACGCGCCGCGCGCCTCGGCGGCCTGCGCGTACACCTGGGCGGTGGCGAAGGCTATCTCGCGGGCGTAGACCAGCAGCGCCTCGCGCAGCACGCTCTCGTCCCCGGGCGCGGCGACCTCGTCGATCGCCGCCTCCACGACCTCGATGGTGGTGCGGACCATCTCCACGGTCTGCCGCAGCGTGATCGCCCGCGTCAGTTCGCGCGGCGCGGTGCCGAACACGTCCGTACTGATCGCCTGGGGCGTCTCGGGGTGCCGGAACCACTCGGTGAACGCCGCGATGCCCGCCTGCGCCACCAGGCCGATCCACGACCGGTTCTCCGGCGGCATCGCCCGGTACCAGGGCAGTTGCTCCCCCATGCGCGTGAGGGCCGCGGCGGCCAGCTTGCCGGAGGACTGCTCCAGCCGCCGCAGCGTCGCGGGGTGCGGATGGGGGCGCTGCTTGTCGGGTGCTGGTGTCTGAGTGGGTTCTGGCACGGGACAAGACTGCCCTATTGGTACGGCCGTATGGGTGGCGGGTGTCGGATCCGTACAACGAAAGGGGGTGGCGGCGGGGGCGGGGACGCGGCCGGGCCGGCCCCGGGGCCCGCGTCAGGCCCATGGGAGCCGGGAGCGGCGGGCCCAGTACTCGCCCGGAGCCTCGGCGAGCCCGGCCAGCCGCGCCAGGTGCCCCTCCTCCAGGCGCACCTCCACCGCGCGCAGGTTGCTCTCCAGCTGTCCGGCGGTCGCCGCGCCGGACAGGACGGTGCCCGCCCACGGCCGGTGCAGGACCGCGGCCAGCGCGACGGCGTCGGGGGAGGCGCCCGTCTCGCGGGCGACCGCCTCCAGGACGGCCAGGGGGCGGGAACCGGGCTCCAGCAGCCGCCCGTTGGCCAGTCCCTCCTTGACGATGACCGTGCGGCCCGCCTCGTACGCCTCGGCCAGGGCGGGTCCGGCCGACGGCTCCAGGAGGTTCCAGGTGGCCTGCACGCTGCGGAAGAGCGGCTCGCCGTCCACGGTGACCTCCAGAGCGGCCCGTACGGCCTCCCCCTGGTCCGGCCCGCTGGTGCTCACCCCCACGGTGACGCCCTCGGCGGCGAGCGCGGCCAGCCGGCGGTGCAGGGCCGCGTCGGTGAGGGCGGGGCTGCCGGGGGTGACGGAGTGGACCTGGTACAGGTCCAGCCGGTCGCCGAGCAGGGCCCGGGTCTCGGCGAGCTGCCGGTCGTAGGTGGCCGGGCTGTGGTCCTTGACCTCGTGCACGGGCGCGTCCACCGACCAGTCGGCGGTGTAGGTGTAGCCCCACTTGCTGCCCACGACCAGTTCCTCGCGCCGTTCGCCGCCGGCGCGCAGCCAGTCGGCGAGGAACTCCTCGGCGCGGCCGTAGGAACGTGCGGTGTCGATGTAGCGCACTCCCGACTCCCAGGCGAGGTCGAGCAGTTCGCAGGTGCGGCGGCGCAGCTGAGCCACCGTCCGCCCGGCGGGCAGATCGCGCCCGCGCCCGAGGTTGATGTATCCGGGGCGGCCCACGGCGGCCAGCCCCAGTCCCATCCGCGAGGCGGGCGTGCGGTGCGGGCGAGCGGGATCCAAGGTCACGGTCGTCGGCCTCCCCGGTGTGCGGCTGCGTGCCCGCCCAGGCTATGCGGCTGTGCGGGCGCGGGGCGGGAGCGAGGCCGGACGAGGAGGTGCACTCCGGCGGCGGCGAGCCGGAGGGGCGTGATGCCCGGCGGCGAGTGCGGCGGCAGCCCGGCCGCCCGCGCCCCGCACGGGCCGACGGCCTTACAGGGGGCGTGACTTCCCGAACGCGAAGCCCCGCTTCGTTCTCGGACGACTCAGTTCTTCGGCCGCCACGGTGAGACAGGCGGCGACCAGGACGATGTTCTTGATGATGTACTGCCCTTCCATGGTCGGTACCACCGAGTCGCTCTGCCACATCTCGCCGGGAAGGACGAAGAGTGCGGAGAACACCCCGGTCATATGGGCGAAGAAAGCCGCGAGAGCCGGGCGGAGGAGGAATCCGGTGGTGAGCCCGATCCCTATCGCCAACTCGCACAACGCCAGTGATGTGCGCACCGTGTCCGGCTGCATCAGGCCGAAGGTGAGTTTCATGGCAGCCCTGACGGCGACACCCTCCGCAGGGCTGGTCGCCGGAAACAGCTTCAGTGCCCCGAACCAGAGGAACACCAGCCCCACCGAAATCCTCAGAATCGCGGTGCCGTGGCACTGGAACCGGTCGGCCAGAGCGCGTAAACGGTCGGATTCCCGCGAATTTCCCGGGGCGGCGGTTCCGTGTGGTGCGTGCTCCGTTCGCTCCGAGAGAGCTCCGCTTTCCCCGGGGAGGGGAGAACTTCGGAGAGGACTCCGCCCATCGGATTTCTTCAACATCGCCCGTACTCTCCCGTGGTTCGGTGCTCGCCGGTGAAACCGCCGTACCCGCGGTTCACGCGAGCGCTTCCCGTGCCGGTGATCACCGGCACGCCGGGGCTCCGCCCGGGCACCGGGCGCCCGGAACGCCGGCCGGCCGCCCCGCGCGGAGGCGGCCGGCCGGTCCCCGCGTCAGCGGATGGAAACGTCCACGCAGGCGTAGAAGGCGTTCGGGGTGTCGGCGATGTTCCACACCGCGAGCACCTTCTGCCGCCCGGTCAGGCTGCCGAAGTCCACCTGGTGGGTGACGGTCGAACCCGGCTGGGCGCCGCCGTCGTTGAATTCCGCGATCTTCCGGCCGCCCGCGTAGTACTGCCAGGTGCTGGTGGCGTGCCGCGCAGTCAGGCGCCAGTTGAAGCTTGTGGTGCGGCTGACCGGGGTGACTCGCCACCCCTTTCCGTCGTTGTCGAGTTCGGCGAACGCGGCGTTGCCGCCGCTGCAGCTCATCAGGCCCTTGGGTCCCTCGACGCTCTGCGGCTCGTACTTGATCGGGCCGCAGGAGACGATTCCCGCGGCGCACTGGGCCTGTCGGCTCGGGGGTGAGGAGACGTAGCCGTGCGCGTTCGCGGTACCGGCCGGCAGGCTCACGGCGAGAAGCGGGGCTATTCCCGCTCCGATGGCCGCGGCGAGCATCTTCCTGTTCCTCATGTCGGCTCCTTCGGGTCGGAGGCCCGGCTTTTCCCCCGTCGGGCCTCACCTTGGGCAGCGCAAGGACGAGGAAGCGCAATCGCGTGGGCGCGGCGACCGATCGTGGGGGCACCGGCAGACGACACTCCGCGACGCATTTCCTTTCCCCGCTTGGTCTAGACCATACTCTTTGATAATTCTCGGTCAAGAGGGCAGGGCGGACGAACCGTTACTTCCGCGAACCGGCGCGTAACCTCGGCGGAGGGCGGCGGGGCCGGTACCCCGCACCGGCGGCCGCACGGATCCGCGGACCCGCGAGGCGGGAGCGGGCAGCGGCTGCGCGTGCCCGCCCAGGCCGTGCGGCTATGAGGGCACCGGGAGGGAGCGAGGCCGGACGAGGAGGTGGACTCCGGCTGCGGCGAGCTGGAGGGCCGCGATGCCCAGCAGCGGCAGGTGCGGCGGCAGTCCGGCCGCGGCCCCGGCGAGAGCCGAACCGCAGGCCGCCGCCGAGATCTTCAGCCCGGCCCCGATGGTGAAGACCTGGGCCCGCACCCCGGGCGGGGAATGGTCGGCGCGGATGCGCAGCGTGGCGCTCAGCAGCGGCCCCTCGAAGACGCCCGCCACCGCGAACAGCGCCGTCTGCGCGGCGAACGAGGGCGCGGCAGCGGCGGCGGCCAGCCCCAGGCCCGCACCGGTCAGGCAGAAGGGGACCAGACGCCGGGCGGGGAAGGAGCGCAGCCACCGGGCCACCGCCAGGGAACCCGCCAGCGCCCCGAGCGCCAGCGCCGTCATCAGCACGCCTCCGGCGTCCGGGCGGCCCCGGTCGCCGGCGAGGAGCACCGCGGTGGTGGTCAGGCCGCCGACGCCGACGAAGGCCAGGGAGGTGGCTGCGGTGACCGCGCGCAGCTCCCGCACGTGCCACACCGCCGCCAGGCCGGCCCCGAGATCGGCCCGCAGCGCCGTCCGGGACTTCGGTCCGGGCGCCGCGGCCCCGTTCCCGTTCCCGTCCGCGCCCTCGTCCGTCCGCCTGTACGGCAGTGTCGCCGCGGTGGCGGCCGCGCCCGCCGCCGAAGCGGCCAGCAGCACCACGGCCGGGGCGGGCGAGACCAGCGCGGCGACCGTGCTCACCAAGGCGGGGCCGGCCACCGAGACGGCGTTGTAGGTGGCCGCGTCCAGGGCGTACGCGCGGTCGCGTTCGGCCCCCTCGGGCACCAGGCGGGCCACCAGGGCGGACAGTCCGCCGGTGGCCACCGGACCGCAACCGCCGCCGAGGGCGGCGACGGCCAGCACCACGGGCAGGGGCGCGCGTCCGGTCATCACCGCCAGAGCCGAGATGCCGGCAGCGAGACCGCCCAGCGCGCACAGGTAGAACAGCCGTGGGTCGCGGGCCCGTTCGGCCAGCGCCCCCGTCAGCGGCGCGGCCAGTACGTGCGGCGCCATCCAGGCGGTGAGCACGAACGCGCCCTGGGCGGCGCTGCCGGTGCGGTGCAGCGCCAGCATCACCACGGCCACCGCCATGCCCTCCTCGGCGAGCCGCGCGAGGAAGGCGGTGGCCAGATAGGGCCTCAGCCCGGTGTGCGGGCGCACAGGCACCTCCAGCATGTAACGCCATTTTGGAAAAAGACGTTACCCTGTGTGTGAGCGGCGAGGGGAGAGACAGGTGAACGACGTGGTCACCGGACGCGGATTCCAGCCGGCCCGGCGGCTGGTCGATCTCACCAACGCGCTCCGCGCCGACCCGGAGCTGCCGCGGGAGGAACTGGCCGAACTGCTCGTCCGCCACGGTGAGCGGCCCGAGGACCTCGCCGAGGAGGCGTTCCCGCCGGCCTGCGCGGCCGAACTGCGGTCCGCCGTCGCCCGTATGGCGGCCGTACTGGCCGAGACCGACACCGGCCGGGCCGCCCGCACGCTCAACGGGATCCTCGCCGAGTGCGGTGCCCGCCCCCGCCTGACCGACCACGGCGGACGCCACCCCTGGCACCTCCACGTCGACCGGGACGAGGACGCGGGCTGGGCCGACTGGTTCCTGGCCGCGAGCGCCCTGGCCCTGGCGCAGATCGTCACCGAGCACGGCCGCGCCGCCTGGGGCGAGTGCGCCGCCCCCGGCTGCTCCGCGTTCTATCTGGACACCGGCCCCGGCAGCGCCCGCCGCTACTGCTCGGCCACCTGCGCCTCCCGCGCCCGCGTCGCGGCCCACCGCCGCCGCCGGAGGGAAGGGGAGGGCAACCCGGCCGGTCGGCGGGAAGGGCGAGGCGATGTGAGGTGAGGTGAGGCGAGTGAAGCGGAAGAGTCGTCCGCCTTCCGGGAGCGCCGGCGGTCAGCGAGGGGCGTGCTCTCAGAGACCGAAAGCGGTCAGGTGCCGGGCGGCGAGGTCATCGCGCGATATGCCCGGGCGCTGGGCGGCAGTCTCACGGCGGTCGCCGTCTTCGACGACGGCGACCTGGGCAAGGTGGGCTGGGCCCGGCCGCTCGTCCGCACGGCGGGACCCGCGGAATCCGTGGAGAAAGCCGCTCCGGACGGGCCGGGAAAGGCACTGCGGCGGTCTTCGGCGGGTGCACCGGCGGAAGGCCTCACCGGGCCGGAGGTGTTCCCCCGACCGCCCCCGGCCGGCCCCTTCAGGCGGTCGCGCACGGGGCCGGGGCGAGCCGGCCCCGCTGGCGTCCTGAGCTCTCCGGGCATACGTTCCCCGTCGGGAGGGGGTGCGGTATGGACCGGAGCATCCGCACGGTGGAGGACGTACTGAGGCTGCTGGACGGGCTGTTCACTCCGGGGGCCGACCGCTGGACGGCCGGTGCCGCTTCATGGTGGGACGGCTTCTACGCGGACCGTTCGAAGCCGGTGCCGTTCTTCGCGGCGAAACCGGACGAGAGCCTGGTCTCGTACCTCGACCGTGGTCTGGTCGTCCCGGGCCGAGCCCTCGATCTGGGCTGCGGGCCAGGCCGCAACGCCCTCCACCTGGCCTCCGCCGGATTCGAGGTGGACGCCGTCGACGTCTCTCCGCGGGCCCTCGCCTGGGCCGAGGAGCGGGCCCGTGAGGCGGGAGCGGGGATACGGTTCCACCTCGGGGACGCCTTCACCCTCGCCGAGGACGAACTCTGCGGCCCCTACGACCTGATCTGCGACTCCGGCTGCTTCCACCACCTGCCGCCGCACCGCCGCGTCAGCTACCTCGCCCTGGTCGAGCGCGTACTGGCCCCCGGCGACCACCTCGCCCTCACCTGCTTCGCGGCCGGGCCCGGGGGAGTGGGCTGCGAGCTGCCGGACGCCGAGCTGTACCGCCCGTCCGGCTCCTCCGGCTCGCCCGTTCCACCCGGTCTCCACGGCGGTCTGGCCTACACACCGCAGTCGCTGCGCCGGATCTTCTCCGGGCTGACGGAGGTCGAGTCGCGCCGCATGCACGGCGAACCGCCCGAGTCCCCCCGCTTCGGCGAACCCTTCCTGTGGACGGCCCTGTTCCGCCGGGCGGCGTGAGGGCGGCGGCCGTCGTGTGGGATGTCCGGCCGTCCGCGTACCGTGGAGGAATGCTGCACATATGGCGCGATGCGGACCGTTACCGGGGCGGGGACCCGGCGGCCGGCATCGAGACACGGCACGCCTTCTCCTTCTCCGGCTTCTACGAGCCGTCCAACACGCGCTTCGGGCTGCTGGTCGCCTGCAACGAGGAGCGCCTCGCGCCGGGCGCGGGCTTCGCCGAGCACCCGCACGCGGACGTGGAGATCGTCTCGTGGGTGGTCGAGGGAGAGCTGACCCACGAGGACTCGGCCGGCCGCCGCGTGACCGTGCGGCCCGGGGACGTGCAGCGACTGAGCGCCGGCCGCGGCATCCGGCACGTGGAGCGCAACGCGGGGGGCGAGCCGCTGCGGTTCGTGCAGATGTGGCTGGTGCCGGGGGTGTTCGGGGGCGAGGCGGAGTACGAGGTCGTGCGCGGCATAGCGGACGGCACCCCGTACGCCCTGGACCGTGCCGACGCGGTGCTGCACGTGCGGCGGCTGGGCGCCGGGGAGCGCACCGCGGTGCCGGACGCGCCGTGGGTGTACGTGCACGTGGTGCGCGGCGGGCTGCGCCTGGGCGGTGAGTCGCTGGAGGCGGGCGACGCGGCGCGGATCACGGACGCGCAGGGGCTGGAGGCGTCCGGGGGCGGGACCGGGGCCGAGGCGCTGGTCTGGGAGATGCACTCCGAGCCGTCCTACGGCTGAGACCGCCCCTCCACGGCGGGCTCCACGGCGGAATCCCGTACGGCCGGCTCCGGGGCCGGGAGCGCGCCGGAGCAGGTGGCTCGCCCGTAGGACCCGAAGGCGGTGGAGCGCTGGACGTGCCTGCCGCGGATGGCGAGGGCGCAACTGGCCTCGCCGCCCTTCTCACCGAGGAGGATGCTGACGATGGGCTCCTTGCCCAGGGGCACCTCCACGGTCTTCTTCCACGGCAGCGTCACGTCCGAGGCGACGGTCGCCTTCCCGGCCTCGCTGCGGGCGAGATAGGTGATGTCGGCCGTGCCCTCCCCCCGCACCTCGTAGGTGACCTCGGCGGTGGGGACGGCCCGCTCCCCGGGCTCGTCCTCGGTGTTCAGGACGCCGTAGCCGACGAGGCCGGCGCAGGCGAGCACCAGGGCGGCGGCGACGGCCACCACGCGCCGGTCCACGCCCCGTTCGGACGTGCCCTCCGCGGTTTCGCCGCCGGCGGAATCGGCGGGACCGGTTTCCGGGATTTCCGTGGCATCGGATTTCTCCGCGCTTCCGGCCTTGTCCCTGACCTCCGTGACCTCCGGCGCCGGAATGTCCGGGCGGCCGGGCGAATCCCCGGGCCGCGCATGCGCCCGCGTGCGGTCCTTTTCCTCGTCCGGTGTGTCCGGGGGCCCGGACATGTCCTTGCTCATGACGATCCCCTTCCGAGAACGCGGACATGCGAACACGGCGTTCTACACCATGCGCGACGCCCGTGGCCAGTGGGGGAACAAAGCATCCCAATCCATCCCATCGATCCGTCTTGGTCTGCGGCGATGAGGTACTGAACCTGCGAAGTGCCCGTTATATCCGCACGCTTGACGAGGAATCTGAAACACGCGTAGAACCCTCCGTCGGCTGCGAGAGCCGTCGTGACCGGCGGGCGACGCATTCCTTGGCGGAATCCCTTTCCCGGGGTTCCTCCTGGGGGTGCTTCGTCCGGTCCCCACGCCGTAACGCCGATTTCACGGCCATGTTCCGTCCGTAGGCCGCCCCGTTTTCCGGGGTGGTTGCTTCGGCCTGCCCGCATTCCGCGCGTACGCGAGCGCGGGAGACGCGGGACCGGCCGGGAAAGGAATTCGGCAGGATGAGAAAGCGGTACCGAAGACTGCTTTCCGGACTCGTCGTGTCGGCCGTCATGGGCACCCTGCTGCCGCAGGTGGCGTACGCGGCCCCGGCGTCCGGAGACGGCGACGACGGCGGCAAGGGCGTCGTCGACACCGTCGCGGACTGGTTCTCCGGCGACGAGGACGACGGCGAGGCGGCCCCGCCCGCCGACGGCAGGGCGGCGCTGCCCAGCCGCGAGAAGCTCCCCAGGGGGAAGAAGGCGCCGGCGGCGAAGCGCGTCAAGGAGCTGACCGGCAAGCGCACCGCGCACGCCCGGTTCTGGCAGCTCTCCGACGGGCGAGTCGAGACCGAACTGTCGGCCGTCCCCACCTCCTACCGCTCCGGGTCCGGCGAGAAGGCGGAGTGGAAGTCGATCGACACCGCGGTGCGCCCCAGCGACGCCGAGGGGTTCGAGTTCGCCAACACCGCCAACACCGGCCGCAGCTGGTTCGGCTCCGACCCCAGGCGCCTGATGCGCTTCGCCAACGAGACCGGCCAGGGCGTGACGATCGGCCTCCAGGACGCGACGGGCGCGAAGCTCAAGCCCAGGGCCGAGGGCGACACCGTCACCTACGCCGGCGCCCTGCCCGGAGCCGACCTGTCCTACGAGGTGGGCCCGGGCCGGGTGAAGGAGAACATCACCCTGGCCGAACGACCCGACGAACCGGTGTCGTTCACCTTCACCCTGGACGTCGACAAGCTCACGCCCAAGGCGCGTGAGGACGGCTCGATCGCCTTCTACGGCGAGCACCCCGGCGTGCCCGTGATGGAGATCCCCGCCGCGTACATGACCGACGCGCGCAAGGACGCCTCCTCGCCCTACGGGTACGCACACAGCAACGACGTCACCCAGAAGCTCACCCGCCACGGCGACGACTGGCGGCTGACGGTGACGCCGGACGCCGACTGGCTGGCGGCGAAGGAGCGGCGGTACCCGGTGGTCGTCGACCCCACCGTCTCCATCGCCCCCACGCCGGCGCAGTCGCAGGACGTGATGGTCCTGTCCGACCAGCCGTCGGTCAACTTCAACGCCAACTGGAAGCTCGCGGCCGGCCGTACCGACACCGGAACCGCCCGCTCGCTGGTCAAGTTCCCGCTGGACGAGATCCCCGCCGGGGTGGAGGTCGACTCCGCCCGCCTGGAGATGTACTTCGACCAGACCCACACCACCGGCGGCACCGACGTGCCCGTCCGGGTGCACCGGGCCACCGGGGCGTGGGACGAGTCGACGGCGACCTGGTCCAGCACCAGCTCGCTGGTGGGCGAGCTGTCGGGCACCAGCGTCCAGGTCGACGACGGCGACCCGGCCACGGCCGCCTCCGGCTCCTGGCCCGCGTCCGGCTCGACGCTGACGCAGTACGCCGTCGGCGGCGACTACCGCTACAACAAGGACGGCACGGCCGGGGACACCTACGCCTGGCAGCCGAAGGTCGAGGACACCGCCACCTACCGGGTGGACGTCCACTACGTCGCGGCCACCGACCGCGCCACGAACGCCCCCTACACCGTCACCCACCGCGACGGCTCGGCGACGTACACCGTGGACCAGTCGGCCGGCACGGGCGGGCAGTGGACCTCACTGGGCGGCGGCAAACAGCTCCCCTTCACCAAGGGCACCACCGGCAAGGTCGTGCTCGGGGACGGTCCGGCCTCCACCTCCACCGCCGTCATCGCCGACGCGGTGCGGCTGGTGAACCCGGCCGAGATCTGGAAGAACGTCGGCGAGTACAACCAGTGGCACAAGTTCCCCGTCACCGACACCGTGCAGAAGTGGGTCTCGGGCACCGCGGCCAACCACGGCTTCGTGATCAAGGCGCGGGACGAGTCCTCCTCCGGCCCGCTGGGCGGCCCCCGCTACGAGGCGGCCGACGGCGACTACGGCGGTGAGACCTCGACCTACCCGCGGCTGACCGTCACCTGGGGCAAGACCGGCACCGCGCTGGACTCCCCGACCGTCGTCCACGGCACCGGCCCGGAGCTGCACTGGAAGGCGTACAAGAACACCAGCGGCGACTCCGGTCTGGACATCGTGGAGTACCAGCTGCACCGCTCCAGCCAGCAGACCTTCACCCCGTCGGCGGCCACCCTGGTCGCACCGGTGGACAAGGCGGTCACGTCCTTCACGGACACCACCGCGACCCCGACACCCGCCGACCACGCGGACGAGATCGGGCGGTCGTACTACTACCAGATCGCGGTCAAGACCAAGAGCGGCGAGCTGCTCGGTTCGCCCACCCGGGTCGTGGGCATCCCCAAGGCCGGCCGCACCATGAAGCTCATCCAGGCCGGGCAGAGCGACACCACCCTCTCCAGCGCCCAGCCGGACACCAACCAGGACACCATCGAGTCCTGGGGGGTCGGCCAGAAGTGGCTGAGCGTCGGCAACAACTCCGCCACCTACGGCACCACCCGCTCGGTGCTGGAGTTCCCGACCTCCGACATCCCCACCAGCGCCACCGTGCTGGAGTCCCGGCTGTTCCTGTGGGCCTCGCAGACCACCACCGGCAGCGACGGGGCGGTCTACGAACTGCGCCCGCTGACACGGGCCTTCGACGAGACCACCGCCACCTGGAACAAGGCGTCCTCCTCCACCGCCTGGTCCAACCCCGGCGGCGACTACGGCTCCACCGTCTCCGATACCACGGCACAGTGGGGCAACGAGGTCGGGCGCCACTGGTGGGACGCCACCTCGATGACGCAGGGCTGGGTGAGCGACCCGGCCGCCAACAAGGGCGCGATGCTCAAGCTCGCCGACGAGTCCTCCACCGGCCCGCAGGAACGCAGCCTGTTCCTGTCGGCGGAGGCCGCCGACCCGCAGCTCCGCCCGCTGATCCGCGTCATCTACGTCGACTCCACCGCCGAGAAGACCTACTACGCGCCGCAGACGCCGTCCCGGATGATCCCCGGTGACACCGACACCGTCGAGGTGACGGTCACCAACACCACCGGCTCGGAGTGGACGGCGACCGGACACGAGCTGTCCTACCGGTGGGCGCTGCCGGACGGCACCGACGCCACCACCGGCGGCAACCAGATCGCCACCGCCCTGCCGAGGAACCTCGCGCCGGGCGAGTCGGCGACGGTGCGGGCTCAGGTCAAGGCGCCGATCAACTCCGACTCCGGCAACAAGCGCCTGGACCACGTGCTCACCTGGGACGTGCGGAACAAGAGCACCGGCGCCTGGGTGTCGGACGGCGGGGGAGTCCCCGGTCTGGCCCAGCACGTGGCGGTGGAGGACCCGACCTCCAACCAGCTGGGCCTGGAGAAGTTCTACTCCTACGCGGGCAAGAACACCGGCGCCGGCTCGACGGTGATGAACAACCTGTACGCCGGCAACAACGTCTGGTCCTACAGCGCGTTCTCCAACCCCGGCCGCGGCCTGTCCACCTTCGCCCGGTTCTCCTACAACTCCCTGGACACCTCCGACACCGTCCTCGGCCACGGCTGGTCGGCGCAGCTGGCCGCGCCGATCCGTTCGGGCGCGGCGCTGGACTTCCACCCCAACCCCGACCCGACCACCGTCACCCTCCCCGACGGTGACGGCACCGCGCACACCTTCCGCAAGCAGGACGACGGCACCTGGAAGGCCCCGGCCGGGGTGCACTACCTGCTCCAGCAGAAGGCAGGAGTGGACTGCAGGCCGTCGGCCGACGGCGACCCGCGCGCCTGGTCGATGACGCGGCCGGACCGCACACAGTTCTTCTTCGACTGCGACGGCTACCTGTCGGCGATCACCGACAAGAACGGCAACACCCAGACCTACACCTACGAGGAGCGCCGCTCCAACAACAAGCCGGTCAAGTTCCTCAAATACATCACCGACCCGGCCGGCCGGCAGAGCCTGACGGTCGACTACTACGACAAGGGCCAGGACTACCCCTACATCGACGACGCCGGTGCGAAGCAGTCCGGCACCAACTTGACCAGCCCGAAGATCATCGACCACATCGCGTCGATGACCGACGTCTCCGGGCGGAAGCTGACCTTCGTCTACAGCGACAAGGGCCTGCTCGGGGAGCTGACCGACGGCGCCGGCAGCACGCAGCCGAAGGTGTTCCGCTTCACCTACGACGCCACCCAGGGCAACAAGAACGTCAAGCTCGTCAAGGTCACCGACCCGCGCGGCAACGCCACCTCCTTCGACTACTACGACCCCAGCGAGGGGGACGACCCGAAGTTCCACTGGGCGGCGCAGACCATCACCGACCGCCTCGGGCACGACACCGGCTTCGTCTACACCGACCCCGACGGCACGGCCGGCTCCACCATCCAGACCCGGGTGACGGATGCGGAGGGCAACGCCTCCACCTACCTCCAGGACGGCTACGGCCGCCCCACCCAGGTGACCAACGCCAAGTCCCAGACCACCAAGCTGTCCTGGGACGCGGACAACAACGTCACGCGCCTGGAGGAGAACAACGGCGCGGTCACCACCTACGCCTACGACCCCAAGACCGGCTACCCCACCGAAACCAAGGACGCCGAGGCCAACGCGGCCGGCACCCCGGGCACGACGATGGAGTACGCCACCTCGCTCAACGGCCATGCGGCCGACCTGTGGCGCAAGGTCTCCCCGGAGGGCCGTACCTGGCAGTTCGGCTACGACACTTTCGGCAACCTGACCTCGGTCACCAACCCCAAGGGCACCGCCACCACCACCGCCGACGACTACACCACCACCTACACCTACGACACCCGCGGCCAGCTGAAGACGGCCACCGACGCAGGCGGCAACACCACCACCCACGGCGAGTTCGGCCCGACCGGCTACCCGGAGCTGATCACCGACGCGCTGAACAACACCACCTCGTTCGTCTACGACGAGCGCGGTCAGGTGCTGGAGAGCACCGACGCGCTGGGCAAGACCACCACGCAGACCTACGACGTCTTCGGGCGTCCGCTGGTCTCCACCGTGCCCAAGGACCAGGATGCCGGTGAGGTGATCACCACCCCGGCCCCGGTCTACGACGCCAACGACAACGTCACCGAGTCCACCGCGCCCAACGGGGCGGTCTCCACGGCCGTCTACGACAGCGCCGACCAGCTCACCTCGGCCACCGCGCCGAAGGACACCGACACCTCGGACGAGCGCAGGACGACCTACGCCTACGACAAGGTCGGCAACCTCCTGACGACCACCGAGCCCAAGGGCAACCTGACCACCACGGCCGGCGACTACACCACCACCAACGCCTACGACGCGATCTACCAGCTCACCTCCGTGGTCAACGCGGCGGGCGACAAGATCAGCTACAGCTACGACGACGTCGGCAACCTGGTGAAGGTCACCGACCCGAAGAAGAACGCGAGCACCGATCCGGACGATTTCACCACCGCCTACGCCTACGACCTCAACCACCGCGTCACCACGGTCACGGACGCGGCCGGCCACACCACCTCGCGCGCCTACGACAAGGACTCCCTGGTCGTCTCCACCACGGACGCCGAGAACAACACCACGCTCGTCACCTACGACGAGCGCGGCATGACCACCGAGGTCAAGGTCCCGCACGCCAGGGACGCCTCGAGCACGATCACCTACCGCACGACGAAGTACGAGTACGACGAGGTCGGCAACCGCACCAAGGTGATCACCCCGCGGGCCACCGCGGCCGGGACGACGGAGGCCTTCACCGCCCGGACCGAGTACGACGCGCTGAACCGCCCGGTCAAGCAGTTCCAGCCCTACGACCCAGACGACTCCCGCTACAACGACCCCAACGTCTACACCAAGACGGTGTACGACGCGGCCGGCAGGGTGAAGTCGACCTCGCTGCCGCCCTCCCAGGGACAGTCGGTCCGCAACGACACCACCTACACCTACTACGACCACGGCCTGGTGAAGTCCTCCACCGACCCGTGGGACATCGTCACCACCTACGACTACAACGACCTGGGCCGGCAGACCGCCCGCACCCTCACCTCGGCCGGCGGCTCCTCCTCACGCACGATGGGCTGGGGCTACTACCCCGACGGCAAGCTGAAGTCCCGCACCGACGACGGCGTCCCGGTCGGCCGGCACGTGGTGCTGGTCGACAACTCCGACACCCACAACACCGACTCCACCGGCACCTGGACGAAGGCGGACGCCGACGGCCAGCAGGGCTACGACCACGCCGTCCACACGGCCGGCACCGGCACGGACGCCTTCACCTGGACCCTCAACATCCCCGCCGACGGCACCTACACCGCCTACGTGAAGTACCCGCAGGCGGCGGGCGCGGCCACCTCCGCGACCTACACCGTCACCCACGCCTCGGGCACCACCGAGGCGACGGTGGACCAGACCAGCGGCGCCGGCACCTGGGTCTCCCTGGGCTCTCACAGCTTCACCCAGGGCAACGCGGCCAAGCTGGAGCTGTTCGAGAACGACGGCGGCACGGTCGCCGCCGACGCGGTGAAGCTGGTGCGCGACACCAGCGGTGAGACCGACACCGAACAGCGCGACTTCTCCTACACCTACGACGCGAACGGCAACCTCACCCAGATCACCGACGGCTCCTCCGGCGCCGACATCGACACCTACCGGATCGCCTACACCGGCCTCAACCAGGTCCACCAGGTCGAGGAACTGGCCGCGGGCACGGTCAAGGAGACCACCTCCTACACCTACGACCCCAACGGCCTGACCAAGACGCTGACCAACCCCGACCAGTACTCCGCCTACGGCTACGACATCCGCGACCTGGTCGACGAGGTCTCCGTCGGGACCAGCCCCCTCGACACCGACCCCAAGGTCACCACCTTCACCTACACCCCCCGCGGCCAGAAGCTGCGCGAGACCAAGGACAACGGCAACACCGTCGACCACACCTACTTCCTCGACGGCGCGCTGAAGACCCAGGTGGAGAAGAAGGCGGGCGGCACCCTGGTCTCCTCCCACACCTACGCCTACGACCCCAACGGCAACAAGGCGCGGGACGTGGCGAAGAAGATGAACGCCGACGACCACACCGCCTACCTGGAGTCCACCACCGACTACACCTACGACCCGGTCGACCGGCTGGCCACGTCGGTCAAGACCGGCAACGGCGCCGGCACCGACACCTACGTCCACGACGCCAACGCCAACGTCATCAGCCAGACCGTGGGCGGCACCACCACCACCTACGCCTACGACCGCAACCGGCTGCTGAGCGCCACCTCCGGCGGCTCGACCGCCTCCTACGACTACGACCCGTTCGGCCGGCTGAGCTCGGTCACCTCCGGCGGCCAGATCATCGAGTCCAAGACCTACGACGGCTTCGACCACGTCACCGAGCACACCAAGCTCGACGACACCGGCGCGCGGAAGACCACCACCTACACCTACGACCCGCTGGAGCGCACCGCCTCCAAGACCGCCGACGGCACCACCACCGACTTCGACTACCTCGGCCTGTCCGGCGAGGTACTGGACGAGGAGGTCGCCGGCAAGGTCACCAAGTCCTACCAGTACAGCCCCTGGGGCCAGCGCCTGTCCCAGACCAAGCACAACGCCGACGGCACGGCCGAGGACGGGTACTACGGCTACAACGCCCACACCGACGTCGAGACCCTCACCGACGCCACCGGCGACACCAGGGCCACCTACGGCTACACCGCCTACGGCTCCAACGACACCTCCGAGTTCACCGGCATCGACAAGCCCGACCCCACCGACCCCACCAAGGAGGCATACAACCCCTACCGATACAACGCCAAGCGCTGGGACTCCGCCACCGGCACCTACGACATGGGCTTCCGCGACTACAGCCCCGGCCTGAACCGCTTCACCACCCGCGACATGTACACCGGGGCGCTGGCCGACATGCACCTGGGCACCGACCCCTTCACCTCCAACCGCTACGCCTTCACCGCCGGCAACCCCATCAGCCGCATCGAACTCGACGGACATCTTCCCTGTGCTGATGGAGTCAAGGCATCCTGTGGCATCGCTGCGGCTGGTGGTGCTGCATGTCTGATGGCCTGTCTGGCGAACCCTAATCCAGGAGCTTCTAAACCTCGCGCGAGCATACCCAAGGTAGATAATGGGAAATTGCAAAACATCATCGAGGAACTCTACCTGCGAAAGGGGGAGAATAAGGGCCTGGGGGATGGGAGAACATCGACGGCACTAATCCAGGAATTCAACACAGGAAAGCCCGCCAAGGACGGGTCGCGGAGATGGCACCTGGAGAAGGCGTCAAATAAACTGGCTGGACTCGCCTCCCTCCTGGAGGAAGACCGAAAGAGCCGAGAGAAGGGTAATGCACTCCTCTCCGACGCCGACTTGAAGGTGGCACGCAAAGAGGCAGCGGACCTATTCGATGCACTCAACTCGAATGATGTCACCGGCAAGGTGTCCCAGATGGTTCAGAATGATGCCGAGCTAAGGAAGACTCTGGTTACCAACAGAGAGAGGGTTTTGAAGGCGCAGTCGTTGAGCGACATCACGGGCCAGGACTTCAGGGCCGTCGGCAGGAATCCCGCTCCCAAGCCGCATGGAGAGCCCAAGAATGTTCGGGGGTTCTACAAGACCTTTGGCATAGCGGGAACAGGGCTTGGGCTCTTGCAGGCGCCAGAGTACATCAGGGAGTACGGCTGGATTGATGGCAGTTGGGAGATGATCAGGGACGGCATGGATCCCTTCGGGCTCCATGACCTACTAGAGCCGCAAGGACCGGCTCCTATGGCGTAGGAGCGATGGCGCACCCGGGTACCCGGCGTGGTGTGCCAGAGTGGTGGCGGCCCGTTCTCATGGAAGCATGACCGGGCCGCCGCCGTCGCGCCCTAGCAGTCCTGGTATTTCGATACTACCTTGAGGTGATTGGAAACTGTGGCAATTTGCAACAGAAGCAAGATTCCTGCCTTGTTGTTCAGAATGGTCCCGGAGAGCGGAGAGGCGATCTCCGTTTTCTTGGGGAGGCCAACCGAAGAGGTGATCACGGGAGAGATCGAGTGGTTCGATCTGTATGATTTCCTCTCTGGAGTGGCGTATCGAGGAATCATTCTCCCTGAACTTCGGAGGCAGGTCCGGAATGCGGAACTTCTTAGCAGGTGCTTTGAGTTCGTAGAGTTGCTTCTTATGAGCCCTGTAGACTCCATCCATGCCGCAGCCTACTTCGAAGTCATCGAACCGTTGCTCGGCGACGAGCAACTCGTTGTCGCTTCGCTTCCCCTATTGGGCGAGGAGGCCGCTCGGCTCATGCTGAGCGAATTGGATGCCACCAGGGTATCCGACGCCACCCGCAAGGCGATCGCGGAGTATCTGTAAACGAGATGCCTTATTCGCGAAAAATGGATCTTTCCCAACCTTATTGATCAGAAACGGTTCGGTTTCTGGGTCGTTGGGGACTGTAAAAAACGTTCGGGGCTGTTCCGTATTCGGTGGTGACGGTGAGTGCTCGTCTGTGATCATTGAGCGTGCACGATGCGGACATCCAGAATGTGGGAGCTTGGTATCAAGGAGGTCCTTACTCGGGAACCGGTCCTAGCTCTAGGGCATACGGCAGGAGGATCGTCGAATGGCAGCCGATGCTGACGGAGCTGCTTAACTGAGGTTCAACTCTGTGGTGCACGTCAATCTGCTTCGGCGCGCGCCACTGATTCTCGGCCGCATTCATTCAAAGGGTTGTCAAGGTGAGTAAGAGCGTAAGCTTGGAGCTTTGGCTGCGAGGCTTGTTCGCGGCAGGTGTTTACCTTGCGGCAACGGCCTTGATGGGTTTGTCGATCTTCGCTGTCGAGGGTGAGCAGACCGGCCCAGGCGAGGCTGATTCCACTGCGGGGGCTTATTTCTGCCTGGTGCTAGCAGCGGCGCTGCTTGCGCTCGTTACGTGGATGACCTGGAGAGGGAAGATCGCGCGGGTGTTCTGCCTGCTGTTGGCAGCGCTCATCGTGGTCATGTGGTTCCTGGTGTCAAGTGCCTGACCTGTTTTTCCGCCCACTGGACTCCGTCCATGACGGGCGGCGGCCTCTTGCTCTGGAAGTTTCGTCTCACAGGTTCTGGCGGGTCGATGACTGATTTGTTCGGAACCGACGTGTTCATCGCGCACTTGCAGTGCAGCGGCCACGGGTGAGGCACCGGATGAAGTAGGAGCCTCTGGGTGCGTTGACTCCCCCGGAGAGCCATGGCTCTCCGGGGGAGTCTTGCCGGGACTCCGCCACCGGCACCTACAGCATGGGCTTCCGCGACTACAGCCCCGGCCTGAACCGCTTCACCACCCGCGACATGTACAACGGCGCCCTGGCCGACATGTCCCTGGGCACCGACCCCTTCACCTCCAACCGCTACGCCTTCACCGGCGGCAACCCCATTTCATTTATCGAGCTTGATGGCCACAGAGAGGCCCCGATAGGTGACGGAAGCGCCGCCCTGACGCAAGGTAGTACAGTAGATGGCCGATCGGTTATATACGCGCCTTCGGCATTGGTCACATCCTCAGCGATGCGGCTGATAACGCGGAATCAGCAACCGCCCTCCAAGCGGTAAACGACGATCTCAGGGCAGCCGGGGTCTACTATGACCCGGCAACAGGAACGGGCGAGAGGTACTTCTTCCAGGACGATGCGAACCCGACGGGCAAGGGGGTCATCGAGGATGGAAACGGGAACCTGAGGAACCTAGGCACAACCTCCGACATGATCAGAGTATCTTGGGTCAATGGAGAAATAGTAGACGTACAGGATTACGACGCCACAGGAGCCAAGGCGAGTCAGAGCGTCGACATGATCGCACCGACCATAAGCAACAAGATGGACCCGAACAAGAAAAAGCAGGCGAACAACGTTATTTTTGTCGCGAAGACCGAGGCTCAGGCCGAGGCGGTGGCAGAACGCTTCAAAAACGATTCCCGCGTTAGAGTGATTCACTCAGGCAGCGGGTTCGATAGTGGGAGAGTTTTCAGCTCCGTGACCGGTGGCCCTAATGTGCAACGAATGAGCCCAAGGATGCGGGGTTTCCATGCGCTGGGCGTGGTGGGCAGCCTCATGCCCCTCGCGCAAGCCAACAGCTACTTCCGCAGCTTCGGCTTCTGGGGCGGGCTTCGAGAGATGGGCGAAGATGTCATCGACCCGTGGGGAGTTCTCGACACATAAGGCCCCCTCCGAGAAGTTCGGTGTGCGATCCTACGACGAAATACTGTGCGTGAGTGAATTTGGCGTAACGAGTTAGATGCCACCGCTGGACCGTGGTCCAGCGGTGGCATCCGTCGCTGTTTCAACTTTTCCAATTTCGATAAGGAGGATAAGATGGCGGGGATTAGAGTAGTGGCGTGCTTGCCTGCGGGCGCCGAAGAGAACCTTGAAGCCTTGCTAAGGGATTCTCTCGCTCCCTTTGAGATGTATTCTGGTTTTGAATGGCGAGAAATATGGGATCGATGGACGATTCGCGGTGGTAGCGACGCAACGGGATTCTTGATCGTCCCTGGCTTCGAAGATGATCCTAGGCTAATTCATGATTTCCCTCGCTACGATGGAAAGATCCTTCCGAGCCTGCCGGGCAGATGTGCCGGGGGGCCTAAGGGAATGCTTCGCGTTTCGGATTCCTGGGACGAATGGAATTCGAATCTGTTGACGCTTGACGGCTGGTGGATCGAGAGAGGAAACCCTGTGCATGGCGCCTGTGTATCCCCTGAACTCTGTCCACATATGCGAGATGGATGGAGGTATGAAAGGAATCCCCTCGGCTATCTGGAAAACTTGGATTCGAACGTGATCCTGGTGAAGCTTCTGTGTCACGGCTGACCTGTGCCATAATTTTGGATATCGAAACTATGTTTGTTTCGGTCAGTCACAGTCGCAGCCTCCGTGGCAAGGTCTTTGAGAAGTGATCTTGTGTCCGGGTTCGTCAGGTCAGTCCGAGGGTGGTGAGGGGTCGCTGGTGGTCACGGCCGGTGCGGCGGAGGGCGGCGACGATGTTGGTGTTGCCGTCCTGGCGGTGGACGCCGATGGCGAGGTTGCGCAGGCCGGCCATGATGCGCGGGAGACGGCCAGTACGGATCTTGGAGTCGTCCTCGCGGAAGATCCGGTCGCGGACGTGGTGCAGCAGGTTTTCAATCTTCCAGTGCCCTCTGATCCAGGCAGCCAGTTCGTTGCCGGTGACCGCGCCGGGCGGCAGGTTGGTGATCAGGTAGATGCGCTCGATGGTGAGCTTGCTGCTGGTGAAGTCATGCCTCCAGCGAACGATGTGGAGGGCCTGCTTCACATCGGGGTAGTCGATGTGGGCGAAGGCGACGGTCTTCAGGCGCCGGATCTCCGTGCGGTAATGGGACCAGGCGCGGTCGTGGTGGTCGAGCGTGATTTCCCGCCAGGGCAGCCGGTGGACGCGGTCGAACAGGCCGGGGTGGTTGGCCTTGACCTGGGCGATGTAGTGGGCGCCGCGTCCACGGAGGTAGGTGCCGTAGGTGTGCTGGGTGTGCAGGGCGTCGGCGGTGATGACCGTGCCGGTCGGGTCGATGGTGTCCAGCAGGGGCTGTAAGCGGGGGATCTGGTTGCTCTTACCGGTGACCTGTCGCTGGGCGAGGACGTGACCGGTGTGGCCCATTGTGGCGAGCAGGGTGACGTGCGGGGCGGTGGGAGTGCGTGAGCCGCGCAGAGCCTTGCCGTCGACGGCGATCGCCCGTAGCCCGGGCTCGGTCGGGGTGGCGCGGGTGGTGAGGAAGGCGCCGGTCGCCCGATCCAGGGCGTCGCCGTCGAGCTGGACAAGAAGAGACATCACAGGGTGTGGGGGTGCGGGACGACACCGTCTACACCTACTACGACAACGGCTGGACGCGGTCGGCCACCGACCCGTTCGGCATCACCACCAGCTATGACTACAACAAGCTCGGCCAGCAGACCCGCAACACCCTCACCTCCGCGGGCGGCTCCTCCTCCCGCACGATGACCTGGGACTTCTACCCGTCGGGCAACCAGAAGGCCCGCTCCGACGACGGCGTCCCGGTCGGTAGGCACGTGGTGCTGGTCGACTCCTCCGACACCCACAACACCGCCGTCCAGGGCGTGTGGGAGTCCTCCCAGGCCACCGACCAGTGGGGCTACAACCTGCGCACCCAACCACCCGGCCGGCGACGGCAGCGCACGGTTCGTGTGGCAGCTGACCATCCCCGCCGACGGCACCTACGAGGTCTTCGTCCGGCACGGCGACGTGACCGGCGCGGCCGACGACGCCCCGTTCACCGTCACCCACGCCTCCGGCGAGGCCCAGCACACCGTGGACCAGTCCACGCGGGCCGGTGAGTGGATCTCGCTGGGGTCGTACTCCTTCACCGAGTCCGCACCGCAGAAGATCACCCTGACCGACGGCGCCACCGGCACGGTCGTGGCGGACGCGGTCAAGCTGGTGCGCGACAACACCGGCGAGACCGACACCGAAGAGAAGGACTTCACCTACCGCTACGACGCCAACGGTCTGCTGACCGAGGTCAGGGACCTCTCCCCGAACGCGGAGATCGACACCTACACGATCTCCTACGACGGGCTCAACCAGATGGTGAAGGTGGAGGAGAAGTCCTCCGGCACGGTGCGCGACACCACCGCCATCACCTACGACGCCAACGGCAACATCACCAGCTCCACCCACGACCTGACCTGGTCGAAGATCGAGTACGACATCCGCGACATGGTCGCCAAGGTGATCAACGCCGACTCCCCGACCGCAGACAGGCAGCAGGTCTCCACCTTCACCTACACCGACCGACGCCAGCCGCTGAAGCAGGTCAAGCCCAACGGCAACACCGTCGACCACACCTACTTCCTCGACGGCGCGCTGAAGAGCCAGGTGGAGAAGAAGGCGGGCGGCACCCTGGTCTCCTCCCACACCTACGACTACGACCCGTTCGGCCGGCTGAGCTCGGTCACCTCCGGCGGCCAGATCATCGAGTCCAAGACCTACGACGGCTTCGACCACGTCACCGAGCACACCAAGCTCGACGACACCGGCGCGCGGAAGACCACCACCTACACCTACGACCCGCTGGAGCGCACCGCCTCCAAGACCGCCGACGGCACCACCACCGACTTCGACTACCTCGGCCTGTCCGGCGAGGTACTGGACGAGGAGGTCGCCGGCAAGGTCACCAAGTCCTACCAGTACAGCCCCTGGGGCCAGCGCCTGTCCCAGACCAAGCACAACGCCGACGGCACGGCCGAGGACGGGTACTACGGCTACAACGCCCACACCGACGTCGAGACCCTCACCGACGCCACCGGCGACACCAGGGCCACCTACGGCTACACCGCCTACGGCTCCAACGACACCTCCGAGTTCACCGGCATCGACAAGCCCGACCCCACCGACCCCACCAAGGAGGCATACAACCCCTACCGATACAACGCCAAGCGCTGGGACTCCGCCACCGGCACCTACGACATGGGCTTCCGCGACTACAGCCCCGGCCTGAACCGCTTCACCACCCGCGACATGTACACCGGGGCGCTGGCCGACATGCACCTGGGCACCGACCCCTTCACCTCCAACTGCTACGCCTTCACCGCCGGCAACCCCATCAGCCGCATCGAACTCGACGGCCACCGCCTCGCCGAATGCGACCAAGCCGGCTACAGCTGCACCATGAACAGCGCCGGCGGCTGGGACGTCAGCGTCAGCAATGAAAACATTTCCCCGGCGGAGGGAACAGCAAAGTATACAGGCAGCAAGGAAGATGCCGAACGGCTTCCCAAGGAAGTGGTTTCATGGGGCATCACATATGCTCGACACTATGGCGTCAATGAAGAGCTGACAGTCGCCCTGTTGATGCAAGAGCAACCCTTCTACACCGGCTGGCCGGGCGTGCTGGGAGACTTGACCGCGGAGGCTTACTCCACTCTAGGCGCGTGGACGAACAAGGCGGGAAAGGACCCCAGCGTGGGACCTGCGCAGATGAAGGCAGCGACGGCACGCGACACACTTCTGGAAGCAGGTTACTCAGATTTCAAGGAGGTCCCGCTTGCCACGATGAGGCACGCCCTATCGGTTAACGTCGAATTCGCCGTCTCCGTGGCTGTACTTAAGCTTAAGCTCGCACAGAAATCCGGGATGGACGACAAGCAGGCATATATAGGATACTCACTCAGCGACGATCAGGCGCAAAGGCTCCTCGACCCCGGATCGAAACTAGTGCAAAATAGCTCCATCCTGTCGAGTCGCTCTGCTCGATATGATGCGAACATCTCCCATCTCACAGGATCTGGTAAATCAATGACCGATTTGTTTGGAATCGGCAAGCTTCCAACACCGCAGTACGGTGATCCAGGTGGATTGTGCGTTAACCCTTTGCGAGGATGTTCATGAGCATGAGGAACAGGTGGTTCGGAGCAGGGGTGCATCGTGGCGCGCTGGTGGCTCTTGTGCTGGGGGCGGTGGTGCTGGGTGTTCTCGCCTACCGTGCTTGGTGGAGTGTTCCAGAGGCACCCAGACAGGCTGTGGAGGGGATCGAAGGGGGCGGTGTCCTGGTCGTCGCGCACGAGCAGGACACCAGTCCGGGCAACGACTGGACGGAGGACTACCTGCTGCTGGAGGTGAAGGGATCTTCTCCTCTCGACAGTGTCAGGCGCGCCCTGGAGGGGCAGGGCTGGGAGGTGCGCGAGCCGGAAGGTGGAGACCTCCTTCTGGTGGCGGACAAGCCCGAGGCCGGGCTGACGCTCAGCCGCTACTCCGAGGAGCGCTGCGGCATCCCGAGTGAGAAGTGCGGGATCTTCCGGGAGAAGGCCGCAGGCCGGTCCGGATCGCTTTTCACCGTATCGGTCATGCCTTACGTTTAAAACGAAAGGGTAGAAAAAGACGTTAGCCTGGATCTTTCGTGAGGGTCCGCCGACGGAGTCGGCGGACCCTCACGCGTTCTGTTTCTGAGTCCGGGCAGGCCGAGGGCCCGGCTGTCGCGTCGGGTGGGCGCCGGGTTCCACTGCTCCGGGTCGGGGTGGTGCTGCTCGTCGGGACGGGGAATCTGCTGGTCAGCCGGGGTTGGGCAGGAGTGCGAGCCGTTCGAGTGCGGCGGTGATGTGGCCGGTCCAGGGCCAGTGCCGGGCCAGGCGGAGGATGCGGCGCCGACCGGTGGTGACGAGCTGGCCGGCCGCGGAGAACAGGCGCAGCCGCAGGCGGCGGGGCTCCCAGAGTCTTACCTGGCCGGTCAGGGCAAGCATCGGCATCCAGGCCAGCAGATCCAGGGCGAGCTGGACGATCTCCAGCCAGACCTTGTTCTGGGCGGTGCGGTGCAGGGGCAGGTTGCGCAGGCCGGTCGCGCGGGCGGCCCGGATGCGGTCCTCGGCCCTCGCCCGCAGCTGGTGGCGCAGCTCCAGCTCGGCGATCGGCCGGTCGGCGGTGTTGGTGGCGAAGCAGGTCAGCCGATGGCCGTCCGCGTCGGTGATCCTCAACTGGGCCCCGGGGTGCGGTCTTTCCTTGCGGACGATCAGCCGCATGCCCGCCGGCCAGCCGGTGAGGACATCGCCGGCCAGTTCGGCGACCCAGGCCCCGTCACGGATCTCGCCGCCGGTCTCGACGGCCGGCGTCCAGGCCGAGGCCGGGATCTTCAGGACATGCTGGTGGATCGCGCCGGTGACCGTCATGCCGACCGAGTAGGACAGCCACCGCCCGCGCCGGGCGAGCCAGGCCACGAACTCATGGGTGCCGCCGGCGGAGTCGGTCCGGATCAGGGTCCGGCGTCCGCGCCGGTAGGTCTTGGGCAGCTGGGCCAGGGCGAGTTGGGCGGTGGTGATGTGGTCGGCGGCGGTGTTCGAGCCCGCGTTCCCGGGGCGCAGGAGGGCGGCGACCGGCTCGCCGGTGCCGCCCGGGCCGTGGTCGACGAAGGTCGTCAGCGGGTGGTGGCCGTAGGTCTTCTTCCAGGTCGCGGCCGCGTCCTGTTTGTCGGAGTGCGCGGTCACCAGGACCCCGTCCAGGTCCACGGTCACGTGTCCGTCGGTGTCCGGAGCCCGGTGGCCGACCAGGGACCAGACCCGGCTGCGGACCTCGGAGCGTGCGGACCGGATGGCGGTCAGGGCCTTCTCGCCGGAGGCGGCGAGGGTGTCGATCAGACGGGAGACCGTCGGGTCGGAGGCGACCGGGCCGAAGACGGCCGGCTCGGCCCGCAGCATGCCGACGTCCGCGAGGCAGTCCCCGCCCAGCGCCACCGCCAGGGCGACGTCCAGCAGGATCTTGCCCGGGTCGTGGACCGCCCGCGGCTTGCGCCACGGTGCCAGGGCTGCGGATATCGCGGTGTCCAGGCCGGTGGTGCGGACGGTCTCCACCAGCAGGACCGAACCGGCCTGCGAGACCACCGCCCGGCCGCCGCCCTCGAACGGCTCGCCCTCCTGCCCAACCCCGGCTGACCAGCGGATTCGCCTGTCCCTACGAGAAGAGGGCCCAGCCCGGAGCAGTGGAACCCGGCGCCCACCCGAGGCGACACTCGGGCCCTCGGGATGCTCGCCATCAGCCACCGAAAACGAGACGGTCCGCCGACTCCGTCGGCGGACCCTCACGAAAGATCGAGGCTAAGCATGTGAAGGGGTGAGGGCGGGGGTGTGCGCTGCGCACCCCCGCCCTTGCTTAGAAGCATATTGAAATATCCAGGCCGGCCTGGAGACAGGTGGACATCGAAAGGCGTGAGTGTCATGGTTAGTTCCAGTGCTGGGGGGACGGAACTCGGCCGGGGTCTGCTGGCCGAGTTGACCGTTCACTCCGACGATCCTGCTGTTCTTTTCCGAGTTGCGGAGGACTGGCTCACCAACGGTGTCATCTAAGCCTCCGGAGGAATCGGGATGGAGGACGTTGAATCATCGGTCAAGGTGTCTGCGAAGGGTTACAAGAAAATCCCCGCCGCCTTGCTGGTGGGAAGGCATGGAGGAGTGAGGGGTCTTGTCTCGGTATCGCCGAGCGACTCCTGGGATGTGCTGTACAACCCTTACATTCCCCAAGTTCGATCCTGGATCTCGCAAGAGATCGAGAAACGAGCGGAGTCGATCAGTGTCGACATTGGCTCCTTCCAAGGAGAGGGGGAATCTGGATCCCCCCACACGCGCATGTCTGTGGCTTTCGACGAGGACTTGGAAGAGTACGTAAGGCTTCGATACCATGTCGAGGAGGAAGCGTTGACTGATCCGGTCGCGGGTGCCTATTCTCAGCGGCGCGTGACGACGGTTCTCCGTGAATTCTCCAAGCGGTACCCGGTGGTTTTCGGTCACCTTTCCTATGATGATCCGGATGGGAAGACGGAGCTCGAAAAGTTTCTGCGCGGGGTCCAGGGAGACCCTGCCTCGAACATTCTGAAATCACCCGACAGGCTGCGGGGTTACTCCTGGGTCATGGTTGTCCCGGAGGAGATCGCAGCGGGGCTCGGGGGTGCCGACACGCTAGGCGGCGCAGAAGCGTTCACTGAAATCGAATCCCTTCCCAGTGGTTCACTTTGGCTGCAGGCAACGGGTGACTACACGGATTACTGCGGTGAGAGGGTCCGGAATGTCTGGCGGGCCGTACGGGGCTCTCTGATTCCCGGAGAACCGCAGCCTCCCAGAGTTGTACCCGGCGGTACGCCGACCCATATGGTGGTGTTCGGTGGCGACTGAGTCCGTGAAGGTGAAGTTCCTCAGAGTTTATAACACCGATCTGCTTCGGCGCGCGCCACTGATTCTCGGCCGTATTCATTCAAAGGGTTGTCAAGGTGAGTAAGAGCGTAAGCTTGGAGCTTTGGCTGCGAGGCTTGTTCGCGGCAGGTGTTTACCTTGCGGCAACGGCCTTGCTGGGTTTGTCGGCCTTCGCTGTCGAGGGTGAGCAGACCGGCCCAGGCGACGCTGATTCCACTGTGGGGGCCTACTTCTGCCTTCTGTTGGCAGCGCTCATCGTGGTCATGTGGTTCCTGGCGTCAAGTGCCTGACCTGTTTTTCCGCCCACTGGACTCCGTCCATGACAGGCGGCGGCCTCTTGGTCTGGAAGTTTCGTCTCACAGGTTCTGGCGGGTCGATGACTGTTTTGTTCAGAACCGACATGTTCATCGCGCACTTGCGGTGCAACGGCCACGGGCGAGGCACCGGATGAAGTAGGACCCTCTGGGGGCACTGACTCCCCCGGAGAGCCATGGCTCTCCGGGGGAGTCTCGCTGGGACTCCGCCACCGGCACCTACGACATGGGCTTCCGCGACTACAGCCCCGGCCTGAACCGCTTCACCACCCGCGACATGTACACCGGCGCCCTGGCCGACATGTCCCTGGGCGCCGACCCCTTCACCTCCAACCGCTACGCCTTCACCGGTGGCAACCCCATCAGCCGCATCGAACTCGACGGCCACGTCAACGCCTCCATGGACACCGGCGTTGCCGGCTGGACCGAGGTCGGCGGAGGAGACCTCACCGCACCCGGTGAAGGTAAGTACTACAAGAACGACACTCCGATTGACGCACCCAAGCAGAGAAGTTACGATGACCGCCCCTTTAATACGTCAAATTGGCTCACAAAGCTGCTTCACCATGACTACAACCTGCTACTGGCCTCGACTATGAGCACCGGTGCCAGCGCATTGCGTCACGTTTATGGATTTGAACGTGCCGCCGAAAACCTGGATCATTGGCTAAGCGCTTCGGGTGAAGCTAAGCAAATCAGCCCCAAGGAGATGCTGGACGAGTTGCCCAGCTTCAAAAAACTGGTCAACGAGCACATCACCAAAGGTAGGAAGTCTGGTGGAGACTTCGACAGTGGATGGCGGTCGGCTGAGGTCACCAAGTTCATGGCGCTGGGAGACAAGGGGCCAGAAGTGCAGGATTGGTGGTACGCGATGGACGGCTTCCAGTATCGAGTTCGGTCCGGCGACTCCAATAATACGATCACCGTAGAGGTGTTTAAGCGATACAACTGGGGTAACGTGGCTGGCGGTGAACCAAAAGGGAATGTGGGGCCCGGTCGCATGATCAACCAGAACGAGCTGGCGCGGTTGCACGCCGATGGCTATGCCCAGGACTTCAATGTTTGGGGCTCGTACAGTTACTCAGCGGGCGGATGAGATGACGTATCGTCGCTATTGGCGCGGAGTGGCCTGCACGGTAGTGGCAGTGGTATTGACTACTACCTCCTGCAAGCAGGAGGAGAATGAGAGCTTTCCGGGTGCCCTTCCAGGCTCCATAACAGACGTGAGTTCGAAACAGGCATTTCGCAATTACGGCATCAACATTCCGGAACGTGCAAGAAAACTGCGATATTATGCATGGGCCGCAGTTGATGCCTACCCGATGGCGACACTTTTCTCGGTAAAGTGCGAAGCCGTGCCGGAATTCGTCTCCGAGAACCGACTAAAGGAAGTTCCTGATCTTAGCCAGGAGACGATCGGGGTCGAAGTCTTCGCTAAGGATCACGGTTGGGTCGACTCCGGCACCGGGGACACCCGATACATCCGCGCTCCGAGCAGATCCCAGCCCCAGCGTGTCGAAGTGCTTATTCACCAGGCAGGTCAGGACTGCAGGGTGTACATCGACGCGCAAACCCCTACGGCTTGAACCATCTGTGCTGGACGAGGAGGTGGCCTTGCCGGCCACCTCCTCGTCCAGCACCTCACCGGACAGGCCGAGATGGTTAACAGGTCATCTCATTTGGTGAGTCGTCGGTAGCAGATGAGAGTGCAGGCGATGCTGGTGAAGGCCAGGAAGTGCTCGGCTTTGCGCTCGTAGCGGCGGTGGAGTCGGCGGCAGCCGGCGAGCCAGGCCATCGTGCGTTCGATGGTCCATCGGTACCGGCCCAGCCGATGCGAGGACTCGATGCCCTTACGGGCGATGCGATGCCGGATACCCCGCTGGGACAGCCATCGCCGCAGGTGAGCGTAGGCGTAACCCTTGTCTCCGTGGAGCCTGCCGGCCGGCGCCGGCCGCGGCGGGAGCGGATCGGCGGTATGCCCTCCACCAGTGGGATCAGGGCTTGGCTGTCGTGGGTGTTGGCGCCGGAGATGCCGACCAAGAGGGGCAGACCGGTCCGCTCGGTGATCAGGTGGATCTTCGGCCCGTACTTGCCCCGGTCGACAGGATTCGGACCGGTCAGGTCCCCCTTTTCATCGCCCGCATGCTCACCGAGTCGATCGCGCAGCGGGTCCAGTCCAGTTCACCCCGGCAGCCGAGTTCGTCCAGGACCAGGCGGTGCAGCTTGGCCCACACCCGGGCCCGGGTCCACTCGGTGAACCGGCGGTGGGCCGTCGCCCCGGACGGCCCGAACGACGCGGCGGGCAGCTGCTGCCACGTACACCCCGAGGTGGCCACGAACCCGATCGCGGCCAACACCTCCCGGTCGCCGTACCGGCGCCGGCCACCACCCTGCGGCCGCGACGGCGCCTCCGGCACCACCCGCTGGAACAGCTCCCACAGCTCATCCGGCACCAGCCGCTCAGCAATCCCCACGACCTGTCGCGCCTACGACTTGCTTGAGCAGTCGGCCTCGGTCCAGGTCGCCTGGAGGTCACGGCAGACAATGGTGAGCGTGCCGTCCCAGCAGGCGATTTCGTGACTGCAGCCGTCCCCGTGCGGCAGGATCTCGTCGAGAATCACAGTCCCGAGGTCCGTCCCTCGGCCCTCGTCGGCAGGATCGATGACGAATCTGGACACCCCTGCGTAGCGGATGACGAGGTCGTGGTCATGTTTCCAGCAGTTGTGCTGGAACTCGACCTCCATCTCCTCGCCGTCGGCGCCCCGGACGGCCCCAAGCTTCAAGTCCTTCACGCATCGCATGCTCTGGAAGTCGTAGTGATCCGTGTCAGTGGCGAAGGCCCGGGCGCCCGGCGGCAGATCACCAGAGATCGAGGGCAGGCGCTCCAGGTACCGAGCCGGGTCCAGGATCCCTGACAGGTTGCCGACCTGCGCATCGAGATTGACGTACTCCACTGGTCTTCGCCTCTGCTCGTGGCTTCCTACTGGCCGACGAATCGTCGCACGGAATCACCAAATGAGACGACGTCTTAGAGCGTGTCCTATGTGGTGAGGCGGATCAACCGCTTGTAGCAGCAGAGGGCGGCGGCCAGGCCGAGAAAGGCCAGGTAGTTGCGGGAATGGCGCTCGTAGCGGGGTGACAGGCGGCGGTAGCCGGTCAGCCAGGCCATCGTGCGCTCGATGACCCAGCGGTGGCGCCCCAACCGCTCACTGGAGTCGATGCCCTTGCGGGTGATCCGCACGGCGACGCGTTTGCCGCGGAGCCATCGGCGCAGGTCAGGGTTGTCGTAGGCCTTGTCGGCGTGGAGCTTGCCGAAGGTGTAGTCGCGGCCTCGGCCGGGGTCGTGTCTCGTGTGGAGACCGGCCAGCATGGGCCTCAACCCTTGGCTGTCGTGGGTGTTGCCAGTTGAGATGCCGACCACGAGGGGCAGTCCGGACCGGTCGGACAGGATGTGCATCTTGGTACCCGGCTTGCCCCGGTCCACGGGGCTCGGACCTGCAAGTTCGCCCCCCTTTTAGCCCGCACGTGGGCGGAGTCGAGAACGATGCGGGAGAGGTCCAGCAGGCCCTGGTCGGCGAGTTTGTCGAGCACCACCTGGTGCAGCCGGCCCCACACCCCGGCTCTGGACCAGATCAGGAAGCGGCGGTGGGCGGTGGACTTGGAGATCCCGAAGCACGGCGGCAGCGCCCGCCAGGCGCAGCCGGACACCAGCACGTAGATGATCGCGGCGAACACCGCCTCATCAGGAGTGTTCTGGGTCCCGCCGCCCTGCGGCCGCACCCTCGTCGGCGGCAGCAGCGGCCGCGCGAGCTCCCACAGCCCGTCCGGAACAATCCATCCCCACCGGTCACTCCCCATGCCCGGACAACGACCGGCCCGCCACATAGGACACGCTCTAAGAAGCTATCTCATTTGGCTGGGTAGGCTCTTGGCCGTGGCAGGGATCGTTGAGCGGCTGGTGCCGGATGAGTTGTGGGAGCTGTTCCAGCGGGTGGTGCCGGAGGCGCCGTCGCGGCCGCAGGGCGGCGGCCGTCGCCGGCACGGCAACCGGGAAGTGCTGGCCGCGATCATCTTCGTGGCCACCTCGGGGTGTACCTGGCAGCAGCTGCCCACCGCATCGTTCGGGCCGTCCGGGGCCACGGCCCACCGCCGGTTCACCGAGTGGACCCGGGCCCGGGTCTGGGCCAGGCTGCACCGCCTGGTCCTGGACGAACTCGGCGCCCGCGGCGAGCTGGACTGGTCGCGGTGCGCGATCGACTCGGTGAACATGCGGGCGATGAAAAGGGGGACCTGACCGGTCCGAATCCTGTCGACCGGGGCAAGTACGGGTCGAAGATCCACCTGATCACCGAGCGGACCGGTCTGCCCCTGTCCGTCGGCATCTCCGGCGCCAACACCCACGACAGCCAGGCCCTGATCCCGCTGGTGCAGGGCATACCCCCGATCCGCTCCCGCCGCGGCCGACGCCGTCGCAGGCCCGGAAGGCTCCACGGAGACAAGGGCTACGACTACGCCCACCTGCGAAGATGGCTGTCCCAGCGGGGTATCCGCCACCGCATCGCTCGCAAGGGCATCGAGACCTCGCAGCGGCTGGGCCGGCACCGCTGGGCCATCGAACGCACCATGGCCTGGCTCGCCGGCTGCCGACGCCTCCACCGGCGCTATGAGCGCAAGGCCGAGCACTTCCTCGCCTTCACCAGCATCGCCTGCACCCTCATCTGTTACCGGCGACTCACCAAATGAGATGGCTTCTAATTGGTAGCTGCCCTGTGCCGGAAGTTGACTAGGGTGTGAGTGATCGCTGATGGAGCGCCCCTTCAGGAATAGAACTCGAAGGGGCGCTCCGCTGAGAGATTTTTGAGGAGGTGTGATTCCTTGGTGGGAAGCTCGCAGAATGGCGAGTCAAGGAGCTCGCGTCCCACGGACTCTGCGCTGGTGCGAGGATTGCTTTGGGAGTTCTTTCCGGAACAGCGACTGGAAATCCTCGCCCTGGAGGAAGAGGAGCGGGAGTACGCCCTCTCGAGTGGTTGCGACCCGGTGGAAGTCGGAGCTTATACGCTCACCAGCGAAGTCTTCGTCCAAGGAGTGCTCGCGCCGCTCTTGGCCGCAACCCTTCCGCTGGACGAGGATGTCGCACATCGATGTGCTCAGTTTCTGGAGCACCTCCTGGGAAGTGGGAGGCCCTCCATCCGTGAGATGGTAAGTACTAGAGTTACCGACCACTTGCTGGGTTATCCGGAAAACTGGAAAAAATTCCGGAAGTATGCCGGCGATTTTTTGCTCCGTGAGGTGGGGGAGAGGCAGCGGTATTACAAGGGGCCATTTTGAGAGATTTCGACGGTCCGGCCTGGGTGATGGCTCCGACCCGGCTGGGACAGGCCTTCGTGTACCGTAGGGCGCGCCAGTGCTGTTTGAGCTCGGCAGCAGTTCGTTCGTCGATCGCGCGGACGCCGCGCAGTAGCCGGTTGTAGGCGCGGGTATCCGGCGCGAGTGGTAAATCGATGTCGGGGTGCGGACGGAACGGGGTGTGAATGCCCTTGCCGGCGCCGGTGTAGCCGACGTCGGCCAGTGCGGCAGCCCGGCGCGGGCCTCCGCGTGCAGGGCGGGCAGGGGGCGTGGATCCGAGCGGCACGCAGGTCGTGCTCGGCCGCCGCATACGGACCCCAGGGAAATATCGTGGACTCTTTCTCGTGCACGGCGGTCAACTTCCAGACCGGCATCGGCTCGAAGTGCTAGAAGGGGCACAGCGGTGGCTACTCTTTCAGAAATACAAACCCTGTTGGGTGAACCTCGGTTCAACTGGCCAGATCCGGCGCCGTGGATCGAGCTGGAGCAGGAACTCGGTATCGGATTTCCCGCGGACTTCCGTGAGATCGTGGACGCCTACGGTTCGATCGAGATCAACGGACAGTTGTATCTGAAGCATCCCGCCAGCCACCTTCTTCACGATCTGGGAACGATGATCAGGAGGGATCTCGACCTCTGGCGTGACGAGGATATGGTGGAATTTCTGCCGAGTCCGGTAGGGGCGAACCCCGGCGAATTGGTGCCGGTGGCGACGGCCACGACGGGCGAGACGGTTTTCCTGTGCGTTCCCGACACCCCATCGTCGCCCTGGCGCGTGGTGGTCCAGGAGTTCGACAGTCCGGCCTGGACTCTCTATGAGATGACGTTCAGTGAGGTTTTTCAGCGTTGCCGCTCCAGGGTGAGGACGGCTGCGGTGATTGACGACATTCGATTCGGGCTGCATCGGGCCCTGCGGAAGACCCGCCAGGACTTCAGTCGTGCCATGCCGCGTTCGACAGGGGCCCGAGCCTGAGCCAGCGCGCGGTTGACCGTGCGCTGGGTCGGCGACAGCTCGCCGCCGGGTGGCCGTTTGCGGCCGGTGGTCACCCAGGGGCCGGCACCCTGGTAGGCCCGGTCGGCCAGCACGGGTACCCCCTGCCGCTCGCAGATCCGGATGATCCGGTGGGTGCGGGCCGCGGTCAGGTCGTGGGCACGGCCCGGCAGGGCCGGCGAGATCCACAGCACATGGCCGGTCGGGTCGGTGACGACCTGCACGTTCACTCCGTGGCGCCGGTGCTTGGTGGAGTAGTCGGCCCGGCTGTTGCCGGTCCGGTCGCACTCGGCGAGGGTGCCGTCGAGCAGCACGTAGTCCGGATCGCTCTCGCGCAGGGCCTTGAGCAGGCCGGGGGCTCGGGTGGCGAGCAGATCGATGACCGCGGCGGTGTAGGCGTGGGCGGTGCCCACGGAGATGCCGAAGCCGGCGGCGATCTGCGCCAGTGTGTCGTGCTTGCGCAGGTAGACCAGACCCACCAGGGCGCGCTGGTGGGGCGGGAGCTTGCAGCGGCGGTCACCCTCCCGGGTGACGATGAGCATCGTGACCCACTCGACCAGCGCGTGCGGCAGGTCGAGTGCGGCAGGATAGGGAACCAACGAGGCTCCTGTGCCGATGGGTTGAGACGTCGAACACCTCCCTCAACGGTACGGGAGCCTTGTGCGTTGCGGCCGGCCCGCCCGTCACCCACACGGGGCCCAAACTGAAAGGGCTCCCTACCTTTCTGGTGGGTTCGGTCCCGGTCATTCGTAGGATCGGGAGGCCCTGAGGTCCGGGTGTGGCTCAAAAAGCTCATGCCGCTCGTGTGGCTTTCACTGATTGGCCGCCCGGCACCTCGCGACGACACGGCCACTCATTGGGATGCGCGAGCAGTCGCTTCGTAGGGACACGTCGGCGTGGTCGTCCGCAGGGCCGAACCGGGAACGGCATGAGGAGGCACGATGCCCGAGCTGTGGGCGGGGATAGACGCGGGGAAGGCCGAACACCACTGCACGGTGATCGATGCGGAGGGGGCCAAGGCACTGTCTCGGCGGGTGGCCAACAGCGAGCCGGATCTGCTGGAGCTGGTCGGCGATGTCCTGGAGCTGGCCGATGGCGGGCCGGTGACTTGGGCGGTGGATCTGAACGCCGGCGGGGCCGCGCTGTTGATCGCCTTGCTGACCGCGCACGGCCAACGGCTGCTCTACCTCCCCGGCCGGACCGTCCACCATGCCTCCGGCTCCTACCGGGGCGAGGGGAAGACGGACGCGAAGGACGCCTTCGTCATCGCCGACCAGGCGAGGATGCGTCGCGATCTGCAGCCGCTGCAGGAGTGGGACGAGATCGCCGTGGATCTGCGGATCCTCACCGCCCGCCGCTACGACCTGACCGCCGACCGCACCCGCACCATCAACCGGCTGCGCGCCCAGCTGCTGGAGTACTTCCCCGCCCTGGAGCGCGCCTTCGACTACAGCACTTCCAAGGCCGCCCTCACCCTGCTCACCGGCTACCAGACCCCGGCCGCGCTCCGCCGCATCGGCCAATCCCGCCTGGCCACTTGGCTCGCGAACCGCAAGGTCCGAAGCGCTCAGGCGGTCGCGGCGACCGCGGTCCAGGCGGCCCAGACCCAGCACACCGCCGTTCCCGGGGAGAGGACGGCCGCCCACACCCTGGCCAAGGAGCTGCTGGCCCTGGGCGAGGAAATCGCGCGGACCGACGCATTGATCGAGGCCCGCTTCCGCGAACACCGCCACGCTGAGACGATCACCAGCATGCCCGGCATCGGCACCCTGCTCGGCGCCGAGTTCCTCGCCTGCACCGGCGGCGACCTGGACGCCTTCGGCAGCCCCGGCCGACTTGCCGGGGTCGCCGGCCTGGCGCCGGTCCCCAAGGACTCCGGCCGCATCAGCGGCAACCTGCGCCGACCCCGCCGCTACCACCGCCGCCTGTTGCGCGTGTTCTACCTTTCCGCCCAGGTCGCCGCCCGCTGCTGCCCGACATCCCGGGCCTTCTACCAGCGCAAACGCATCGAGGGAAAGACCCACAAGCAGGCCGTCCTCGCCCTGGTCCGACGCCGCCTCGACGTGCTGTGGGCCCTCATTCGCGATCAGCGCACCTTCACCACCGAGCCGCCCCGACGCGACCTCGCGGCAACCTGAATCGCCCCACATGCCCGGCCAGCGAGCTTGACAACCACCATTGGGAATCAGTGAGTGGTTGCTGGCTTATCTCAAGGGTAGGGACATGACGTTGTGTTCTCGCAACCTCGCGTCTGACGGGCCGTTCTGGGAGTTCCTGCCCTGAGAGAACGCGGTGGCGCCCCTTCAGGAAAGGGGCGCCACCGCGTTCTTGATCCGAAGCTCGAAGGGTCCTGTTCGAAGACGCAGCGAACGTGCGGGCCGCCGAATATCCGCGCACGGTGTGCGGCTGGCGCTGGCGGCAGTGGAAGGAGCGGTGGTTCCCGGCGGCGAGCCGGTCCCGGGCCCGGCCGTGCAGAGGTACGCCGACGACCACTCGGCGTACCTATCCTCGACCACCACCTACACCTACGACGCCTTCGACCGCACGGTGATGGAGACCACCTCCGGTACCAGCGGCAAGACCAAGGCCTTCGTCTACCTGGCCATGGACGACCAGGTGCTGCGCGAGGAGGAGCCGTACAACGCCTACCGGTTCAACGGGCACCGCTGGGACGCCGCCTCGGGCACCTACGACATGGGCTTCCGCAACTACGACCCGGGCCTGAACCGGTTCCTGACCCGCGACCTGTACGGCGGGGCACTGGCGGACATGGGCCTGGCCACCGATCCGTTCACCAACAACCGGTACGCCTTCGCCGGCGGCAACCCCATCTCCTTCGTGGAGCTGGACGGGCACCTGTTCGGGATGTCGTGGTCGGACATCGGTCACGCCACGCTGGACGTGGTGGGCATGGTGCCGGTGGTCGGCGAGGCCGCGGACGTGGCCAATGGCCTGTGGTACATGGCCGAGGGCAACTACGTCGACGGTGCCCTGTCGATGGCCGCCGCCATCCCCGGCGTCGGCACCGCCGCGACCGCGGCGAAGTGGGCCGATAAGGGCGCGGGTGCCGCCGGCGCGGCCAACGACGCCCGCAAGACCACCAAGGCCGCGCCCCAGTCCAAGCCCGCACCCAAGCCGAAATCGGAGTCCAAACCCAAGCCGGCGAGCAAACCGAAGTGCGAGACCAACAGTTTCACCCCCGGCACGCGGGTGCTGATGGCCGACGGCTCCACCAAGAACATCGAGGACCTCAAGAGAGGACATCGGGGACGGCCTGGGGAAAATACTTCAGGAGAATAGAGACCTGCCCAGTCTGCCAGGGCCTCTACCCGCCCGAGAACTTCGTGTCCGGGGTGCTCTCCGCTCGCGAAGGACCATGGAACAGGAGGAGGCTGTGAAGGCGTGGCAGGTGGAGGCGGCGCGGCACGACTGGAGCGCTCTGCGGTGCGGGTGCGGTGAGACGGGCGCTCATCTGCCTCGGACGTTCGACTGGCTGATGTCGGCCCGGGCACCGGGGGAGGTGACGGAGGGCTTGCTGAGCGGTCATCTGGAGGAGCAGCCGATGCTCTTCCGGGTCGCCCCGTCGGCGGTCCCGGTGATCCTGGCGGCGTTGGCCGAGGAGCCGCCGCGATTCGTGCGTGGGCGTCTGCTGAGTGTCCTGGGCTATCTGGTGGCCGGGGAGTCGCACCGCAGTGAGGCGGAGGCCGGGTTCCCGGACCTGGCGGAGGAGTGCCGCAGGGCCGCCGGTGAAGGGCTGTGGGTGCTCTACCGGGAGGCGGCCTCGGGGGACGCGGAGGCGGCGCTGGACGTCCTGGAGTTCGCCGATCCGGACCAGCGCCGGTTCCACCACTTCCGCTCCGCCCTGGAGCGGTGCACGGGGGAGCGCCGCTCCTGAACCGGGCACTGAACCGGGCGGCGGGGTGCGCGGGCTTGATCGCTTGTCCGGTCCGCCGACGGTGTGACAGCGTGTGCCGACCGTGGAGCACGGAGCGACGGATGTTCCGCCGGGCGGCGGCCGGTGATCGTACGGGGCCGCCTCGGCGTTGGATCCCCGCGTGTGCGCGAGACGGTGAAAAGACAACGGGAGATGGGAAGTTCGGTGGGGAAGAGCAGAGTCCTCCTGGTGGCCGCGGCGGTGGCGCCGCTGCTGGCGCTCACGGCGGCGTGCGGTGGTTCGGACGACGCCCCCGGCAAGGACGCGGAGAAGCGGCCCGGGAGCGGGAGCAGCGCGTCGCCGGAGGCGGGGGAGCAGGATGGGAAGGCCGCGGGGCCGGTCCTCGACGAGGCGGCGCTGAAGAAGGCGCTGCTCGCCGACGGCGAGGTGAAGGGCTATCAGGTAGCCGCCGCCGACCAGGAGCCGCTGACGCCGGAGGCGGACCGGGCCGAGTGCCGGCCGCTGGCCGATCTGACCGCCTACGGCACCGGACGTACGCCCCGGGCGCGGGCGTTCGCCTCCCAGGGGTTCGCCGGGTCGGGGCAGGAGACGGCCGGGCGGATCGTGTCGGTGTCGCTGCTGTCCTACGACGGCGACGGCGCGGCCCGTACGGTGGAGGGCGTGCGGTCGGCGATCGAGGCGTGCGGCGACGGTTTCACCACCTCGGGCAACAACGGTGGGGAGACGATCCGCTACACGGCCGTGGAGGAGATCGAGGCGCCCGAGAGCGGTGACGAGGCGGTCGCGGTGAAACTGGTGGGTGAGGCGGAGGGCACCGAGGTGCCGATGCACTTCGCGCTGGTGCGTTCCGGGGCGTCGCTGGCGCAGTTCATGAGCCTGAACATCAAGTCGCCGTCGGGCGCTTCGATGCCGCGGGACATCGTCACCGCGCAGGTGGACAAGCTCGCCGGGGCCGCGGCCGGCTGAGGGGGCGGTAAGTGAGGGACCGGCCGCCCCGGTGTGCGGGGCGGCCGGTCCCGGTCCTGTTCCTGGTTCCGGTTCCGTTGTTCGGGCGCGGGGGTGGGTCAGGAGGACGCGGCGGCCTTGGTGCGGATGGCCGGGAGCTGCGAGTAGAGGTTCGCCCCCGGGCACAGGGTCGCGTAGCCGTCGCGGTGGCCGGAGATCCGGTACAGCGTCGCCCGCTCGCCCTTCTTCCAGACGCCGGTGTCGGCGGCCGCGGTGAGCGTCACCTTGCCGGCCGGGTCCGCGCCGTACAGGCCGAGCTTCCAGCCGGAGATCCGGGCGATGGCGTCCAGCGCGGCCTGGGTGGGCCGGCCGCCGTCCTCGTAGTTGCCGAGCAGGGAGACGCCCGCGGAGTAGCCGTTGAAGCCGTAGGTGTGGGCGCCCTGGACGGCCTTGTCGACACCGCCCGCGCGGCCCTCGAAGATCGTGCCGCACTTGTCGACGAAGAAGTTGTAGCCGACGTCGTTCCAGCCGTTGGTCTTGACGTGGTAGGTGAGGATGCCGCGGATGATCGAGGCCGACTGGGCGCAGGTGTAGTCGTTCGTGCCGGCGGTGTGGTGGACGAAGACGGCGTCCACCCGGCTCAGGTAGGAGGGCGGGTCCTCGACCAGCGACTCGTCGGCGCCCCACTGGGCGCGGCTGACGATCCGCGGTGCCTGCGTCCCGGACGGCGAGGGGGCCGGGGCGGTGGTGGACGGCTCACCGGTGGGTTCGGTGCTGGGCCCGGTCGTGGGGCTCTGGGTGGGTTCGGTGGAGGGTTCCGGGCTCGGCTCCCCGGTCGGCTCCCCGGTGGGTGCCGGTTCGGTGGAGGGTTCCGGGCTCGGCTCTCCGGTGGGTTCGATGGAGGGTTCGCCGGAAGGTTCCCCGGTGGGCTCGGTGGAGGGTTCGCCGGTGGGCTCGGTGGAGGGTCCCGGGCTCGGCTCCCCGGTCGGTTCCCCGGTGGGGGCCTCCGTGGTGGGCTGCTGCGAGGGCTCCGGGCTGGGCTCGGGATCCTCCGTGGCGGGGGCGGAGGCGGACGGCTCCGTGGAGGGCTCGCCCTGGCTGGGCTCCGGCTCCGGCTCCGGTTCCGTCGAGGGCTGCTGCGACGGCTCCTGCGAGTTCCCGCCCCCGCTCATGTCGCCGACCTTGCGCCAGCCCTTCCCGATGTCCTCGCCCAGGATGCCGGGGTCGATCATCACCAGGCGGAGTCCGCCGGGCAGTTCGGCCGACTCCCCACCGTCCGCCATGACCCGGGCCTCGACCCCGTCGGACGTACCGACCCACAGGGGCTCGGAGGCCCCGCGCACTCCGCTGTCGTCGCCCTCGTCGGTCTCCGGCGGCCGTATGTCGAGGTCGAGGTCCTGCCACCGCGTCCACTGTCCGGTCTCCGCGCTGCGGGTGCGGATCTGGGCGGTGCCGTCGAGTTCGGCCTCCGGGTCCTCCCAGGAGACGCCGAGCATGGAGAAGGGCCGGGTGTCCTTGCGCGGCACCGAGCGCTTCCCCGGATCGCCGCCCTGGAACGTCTCGGTGTAGGCGGCCACGGGCCGCATCCCCTCGCCCCGGGCCTGTTCGCCCGAAGTGCCCGAGGTGGCGGTGACGGCGACCGTCGTCACCACCGATCCCCCGAGCACGACGGAGCCGACCGCCAGCCAGGTCCGGCGCTTCATGCCCGCCGGCCTGCGGCTGCGGCCTCTGTTCGATCCCACGTGTTCCAAACCCCCTCTGGAAGATCCCGGTGCGTCCGGTGGCCGCCGCTCTGTCTCCGCCTGTTCGGCGGCCGGCGGTTCCGCGCCCGGACGCGGACAGTGGGCGGGCACGGCCGTACGAGCGGCACGGGCCGCGCGCGGCGACTCGTCGTACGCGCCGGGGTGCTGTGGACGCCGGCGGTTCCCGCCCCCCGCGGCCCGCCCTGCCGTCCCCGAGGCGCGGTGACGGGCCCCGGTCCAAGGCGGCGGCGCCGCGACCGGTACGTACGGCAGGCCGGCGGGGCGCGGCCGGCCGTCCACTGTCGGACGGGCCGGTTATACCCCAGAGGATCACCGTGCGTCACTCGTGGGGACAAAGGCCGGAAAAGGGTGCGAAGCGGTGTGGTGGGGAGGGGCGGGGGCAGACGGCCGCCGGTTCCGGTGCGGGCGGCGGCCGCCGCCCGCACCGGAACCGGGCCGGACGGGGAAGCCCGCTGCCATCAGGGGGTTCGCGGGATCCGTTACCGGGGGCCGAGATGGGCCCGGCGGACGGGACGAGGTTCCGCATGGCCGCCCGGGGGAGCGGACGCCCCGACGCCGCCAGGACTCCGCCGGGCCTTGTGTACGGCTGAAGTTCACGCGGAATTCCTCTGGGTGCGAAGGTGGCGCGGCCCCCTGCCCGGCCCGGCGCCGGAAGGCTTCGCTGACACCGCGTAAACGTGAATACCGCCACACCGCGAGGGCGTGACCAGGCAGTATGCGGCGGCGCTTGGTGAGGGGGAGGGGAATGGGCCCCTCCCTCGGGCGGCGTCCGGCGTACCGCTGCCCGGTGCCGAGCCGAATGCGAGGGGAGACGCTCATGGGCACGGAGACCGCGGCGAGACCCACGGCCGGAAGGATGCGCGGGCATGTGGCGGAGTTCGTCACGGACCTGACGTCGGGGAGGGCCGGGCATCGACTGCCCCTGGACTACTCCGTGGACAGCCTGCGCATCGTGGACGCGGTCATCGAGGGCATGCGCCGCCGGGGTGCGGAGCCCGCCGGACGTGTGGCGGAGGTCCTGTTCGGTCTGGGCGGATACCTGGGGGAGGTGATGGTCCGGCAGGCCGGGGCGGTGTGGGTGGACTTCGACACCGGGCAGCGCGAGCGGTTCGGGCAGCCGGTGGGCGTGCGGATGCCCGACGGGCGCGTGTGGAACCCGCTGGGCAGGGTGGCCAACCGCTTCGCGTACGGCTCGCGGGAGTCGGTGCGGACGTTCTTCCTGCTGCTGCACGGCCGGGACCGGCCCGGCGAGACCGGCTCCGACGCCGCCTGACGGCTCCGGCCCGTCCACGGCCGCACACGGCGGCCGTGGACGGGCCGGGAGCCGGTGGAACCGGCCGGATCAGCGGAACAGGCGCCCGGGTACGGCGGCGGCCAGCCGGCCGTAGCCGGCGGGGTTCAGGTGGAGCCAGTCGCCGTCGTGGAGGTCGGGGCGGAGCCGCTCGGGGTCGGCGGGGTCGCGGACGGCGCGGTCGAAGTCGATGACGGCGTCGAAGCGGCCGCTGGTGCGGATCCAGTCGTTGACCTTCCGCCGGGCGCTCTCGCGGTGCCCGGCCGGGTCGTCGTACATCTCGTTGCCGCCGAAGGGGAGCAGCGTCGCGCCGTGGACCTCGATGCCGTGGGCGTGGGCGCGGATGACGATCTGCTCGTAGGCGGCGATCAGATCGGCCGCGACCCGCTCCTGCGCGGCCTCGGTGGCCGCCGCGGTGCCGATGTCGTTGACGCCCTCGAAGACGATCAGCGACTCCACCCCGGTCTGCGCCAGCACGTCGCGGTCCAGCCGGGCCAGGACGTTGGGGCCCAGTCCGTCCTCGAGGACGCGGTTGCCGCCGGCGGCCTGGTTGAGGACGGCGAGGCGGGCGGTGCCGCGGCGGGCCTGGAGCCGGTCGAACCACTGGTCCGGCCAGCGGTCGTTGCCGTTGGTGGTGGAGCCGCGGCCGTCGGTCAGGGAGTCGCCCAGGACGGCGACCGCCCGGGTGGACTTCGCCGACCACGTCTCGACGCCGCTGAGGAAGTACCAGTGGTTCGTCGCCGTCGCGCCCGGCAGGTCCTCGGCCGCGACGTGGTCACCGCGCAGGAGGTGGGAGGTGGTCCGGGAGCCGGGGTGGGAGGTGATGTCGTTCGACGCCTGGCCGTCGGCCAGGTAGAGGGTGACGGCGAGGTTGGTCCCCGGAGCCACCTTCATGTCCACCGGGTCGGAGACGACCTGGGCTCCGACGGGGACGAGGGCCGAGGGCCTGCCGCTGAAGGTCAGCGGGCGGGAGGTGCCCGGGCGTATCGCGTCGGTCCCGGCCTTCCCGCCCTCGGGGAGGGCCACGGAGGCGGCGGTGATGGGCAGGCCGGTGCCGCCGAAGGCGTTGGAGAAGCGCAGCCGGACCCTGTCGCCGCCGACCGTGACGCGGACGGTCTGCCGCAGCGTGGTGTCGTCCATGACCAGCCCGTCCTCGGTGAAGGGGGCGGGCGGCATGTTGTGGGGCTCGGTGAGCTGCGGCATCGACGTCCAGGTGTTCACCCAGTGCCGTGCCGCTCCGCGGGCGTCCCGCGACGCGGAGTCGGCGGAGGCGTGGGTGCCGGTGCGGTCCCCGGTGCCGGGGGCCGCGGTGTCCAGGGCGCCGGTGGCCTGGGAGGTCAGAAGAACGGTCGCCGCCAGGGCTCCCGCGGTGAGCAGGCTCGTCAGGGACGATCTCCGTCTCATGGGCTGTCCGACCTCCAGGTTCCGTTGCCGTCCGGTGGGCGTGAGCGACCCTAATCGGCGCGGGCGGAAAGACAAGAGGAATTCGTGAACTCGCTTGATTAATTTGCTCGATGAGGCCGCGCAGAGGTGCCGGGGCCCTCGGACGGGGTCTTGAGGGCCGCCCGCGGCGGGGGAGGCGGGGGGTGTGCGGTGCCCGGGGGTGCGGCGGCGTAGAGCATCACGGTGGTGGCGGCGGGTACGCCGGCCCGCCCGGCAGGCCCCGGTCAGGAGGGTGGGAGTGGGGCGCCGACGGCGGGGAGAGCGTTTGCGGTCGTGTCCGCGACTTCGCCCGGCAGGGGCCGTACCGGCTCAGCCGCCGCGCACGAGCGAGGCGAAGCGGAGTGCGACCGTGCGCCACACCTCGGCCGACGCGGGCTCGTCGGCCTCCGCCCGGCGCACGGTCTCGGCGGGATCGAAGCCCAGGCGCCGCAGCCGCTCCGGATCCCACTCCCGCACCTGCGCGGCCGTCGCCTCGGGGTGGAACTGGGTACCCCACGCCCGGCCGCCCACGGCGAACGCCTGGTACGGGCACCGCTCGCTCCGCGCCAGCCACCGTGCGCCGGACGGGAGTTCGGTGATGGCGTCGACATGGTTCTCGATCGCGGCGGTACGCTCGGGCAGGCCGTGGAAGAGCGGATCGTCCGCCGCCTCGGGCCGCAGCGCCAGCGGTGTGCTGCCGATCTCCGGCTCGCCGTGCTCCCCCGCGACCGCGCCGCCCGCGACCTGGGCCAGCATCTGGCCGCCCAGGCAGATCCCGAACACCGGGACGCCGCCGTCCAGCGCCTCGGCGACCAGGGAACGGGCGGGGGCGAGCCAGGGGGCGCGCGCGTCGTCGTCCGGCAGATAACCGCCGCCGAGGACCAGGAGGCCCCGGTGGCCGTCCAGCCGGGCGGGCAGCGGCTCGCCGTCGTACGCGCGGACGACGTCCAGCGCCAGGCCGCCCTCGGCCAGCCAGGCGCCGAACCGGCCCGGCCCGCCGCTCGGGGTGTGCTGCACCGTCAGGACGCGCGGTCGCCCGCTCATTCGCCGCTCCTTCCCGTGTCGGGCCGTGCCGGCCCGCACCGTCGAGGCCGGTCCGTGTGCCTCGTGCCTCAGTTCCCTCGGAGCTCGGCCAGCACCGCGTCGGCGAACGGCGGCCACGCCTCGATCGCCCAGGGGCCGAACGCCCGGTCCGCCAGGGCCACACAGGCGGCGCCCGCGTCCGGGTCCACCCACAGGAACGTACCGGCCTGCCCGAAGTGGCCGAAAGTGCGCGGGGAGGAGGAGGCGCCCGTCCAGTGCGGGGACTTGCCGTCGCGGATCTCGAAGCCCAGGCCCCAGTCGTTGGGCTTCTGGTTGCCGTAACCGGGCAGGACGCCGGGGAGACCGGGGAAGGCCACGGACGTGGCCTCGGCGACGGTGCGCGGGTCCAGCAGGCGCGGGGCCTGGAGTTCGGCGGCGAAGCGGACCAGATCGGCCAGGGTGGAGACGCCGTCCTTGGCCGGAGAGCCCGGCAGGTCGGTGGCGGCCATGCCCAGGGGGACGAGGACGGCCTGGCGCAGATACTCGGGGAAGGGGATGCCGGTCGCCTTGGCGATGTGGTCGCCGAGCACCTCGAAGCCGGTGTTGGAGTAGATCCGGCGGGTGCCCGCGGCGGCCATCGTGCGGTGCTCGTCGAAGGCCAGGCCGGAGGTGTGGGCGAGCAGGTGCCGCACCGTCGAGCCCTCGGGACCGGCCGGCTCGTCCAGCTCGACCGCGCCCTCCTCGACGGCGATCAGCGCCGCGTACGCGGCCAGCGGCTTGGTGACCGAGGCGAGCGCGAAGCGGTGATCGGCGGGGCCGCGCGTTCCGGCCACCGTGCCGTCGGCGGTCACGACGGCCGCCGCCGCCGTCGTGACCGGCCAGTTCTCGATCGTGCGCAGGCTGTCCATGCCCCGAGCCTAACGTGGGGCGCCGCGGGCGGACGTGGCGGGACTTCACCCTCGTTATCCGCTTGCCTGGAGCGCACTCGAACTCCGTAGCGTTCCCCCATGACCGTGACGCAGACGCAGGTGCAGACGAGGACGGACACGGACGCCGGTGGGGAGGCCGGGGAGCTGCCGGCGGACGTGTGCGCGACGGCCGACGTGCCCCATCCGCGGCCGGACGGACGGGACCGCTACACGATCAGCGAGGTCGCCTCGATCACCGGTCTGAGCGCCCACACGCTGCGCTGGTACGAGCGGATCGGGCTGATGCCGCACATCGACCGCTCGCACACCGGGCAGCGCCGCTTCACCAACCGGGATCTGGACTGGCTGGCCTTCGTCGGCAAGCTGCGCCTGACGGGAATGCCGGTGGCGGACATGGTGCGCTACGCGGAGCTGGTGCGCGCGGGCGACCACACCTTCGAGGAGCGGCAGGAGCTGCTGCGCGCGACCCGCGAGGACGTCAGGCGCAGGATCGACGAGCTGCGGAGCACACTGGCGGTCCTCGACTGCAAGATCGACTTCTATGCGGACGCCCGGCGGGCGTCGGAGAGGTTCTGAGGGACCGGACGAGCCAGGAGAGGGCCGGACGGATCGCCGCGGCGCGGCTCGGCGCGGACGGCCCCGAGGCGGGCGTCCAGGGCTGGGCTGCACGGGCATGAGCTCCGCCTACGGGCCGGCGGACGCCGACGGGGCCCGCACCGCCCTCGAGCGGGCCCCGGAACCGGGCGTCGCGCTCTACGACACCGCCGACCTGTACGGCTTCGGCGAGAAAGGTGAGGTCGTCGCGCCCTTCCGGCCGCGCCGGAGCCGATCGCCGACCGCGTGGCCGACGGGCGCCACGCCGACCCGGGGTTCACCTCGGCGGGGCGGGAGTGGGGCAGGGACCCGGCGCACCTCGCGGTCCGGCGCGGTTCACGGCTCGGCACGGCTGACGGCTCACAGCTCGGCGAGGAGGTCGGCCTTCTTCGCGCTGAACTCCTCGTCGGTGAGCAGCCCGGCTCCGTGCAGCTCGCCCAGGTGCCGGATGCGGTCGGCGATGTCGGCGGGGGCGGGCCGGACCGTGGTGACCGGGTCCGCCGTGCGGGTGGCGGGAGCCGCAGCCGCCTCCAGGACCGGTGCGGGCTCGGCCGCCCGTACCGCCTCAAGCACCGCGGCCGCCAGCGGCAGCGACTCGTGCACCAGGCCGTAGCCCAGGCCGAAGACGACGGCGGCCGGGTCCTGGTCGGCCTCCGGGCGTTCCCGGTCCTCCGCCTCGCCGCGGCGGACCAGCCGCAGATGGCCGCCCACGACCTCCGGCGAACGCCACTGGACACCCCGCAACTCGCCGACCGGGAAAGACTGGTCGCCCGCCTTCCACTTCGCCGAGGAGGCCCCGGTCCAGAACCAGCGGAAGGACACCGCCCGGCCGTCGAAGGAGACCTTGCCGTCGTATGCCTTGAACTGCAGGGGAGCGGCGGGCGCGGCGACCAGGTGGCGGTCGGCCGGCTCCTGCGCCCGGGGGCCGAGGACGGAGGTCAGCTCGCTGACCCGGGCGGCGGCCAGCGGCTCGTGCTCGGCGGGGAGCACCAGGCGGTACGGGTCGCTGGTCTCCCTGAGCTGCCCGGCGGCGGCCTCCATCAGCGGATCGGCGCCCGGGCGCGGCTCGGCGCGCAGCACGACCGTGCCCCGTCTGGTGCCGGGGACCAGCTCGGCAGACCTCAGCGCCTCGTAGGGGACGCGCCGCTCACCGAGCACGTGGAACAGCTTCGGAGTGCGGATGCCCCGTTCGAAGCGGATGAGCACGGAGTCGGTGTCGAACTCCCAGGAGGAGTTAATTCCGGCCAGCACGTCACCCATACGGGTCATCGTATGCGTCGGTGCCCGGGTCTTCCTCTTCAGCCGCGCCGCATGCGTCACACCTCGTCCACCCGCCGGCAGCCGTCCGTACCGACGGCCGCCATGTTCGGCCGGGACGGCGGTGGCGCACACAGGGCGTACCGGGCGTACACGGGGAGCGCCGGGTGAGGGGACGGCCGTCACCGCCGCGCCGCCCCGGGGACGCCTGGTCGGACCCGCCCGCCGGGCGCCCCGTCCGCGTCTCGGGGGCGTGGATCCACCCGAGCGGGTGAACCGCGGTGGGGCGCCCGGTGTCACCCCCGGTGCGCAGGAGCGTCCTCCCCGCTTTTGCCGGCGGGCCGCCAGTCCTCCGCCAGAGCGGGGCCGAGCCGGTCGAGGTGCTCCTGGAAGACCCTGCGCGCGCCCTCCACCGTGATGTCCGGGCCGGCGGCCCAGCGGCGTCCCGCGAGCCGGAGCACGCCGGCGAAGGCGGCGACCAGTACCCGCGGCCGCGGATCGTGTTCGGGATCGACCCCGGCACGGCGGGCGACCTCGGCGGCGAGCCGCTCCTCCTGCTCCGTGGAGTGCCGCAGATGGGCCGCCACCAGGGCGGGGGTCGTCTCGATGACCTGCCACATCCTCATGTAGACCCCGAGCGGTACGACCTCCTGGATGGCGTCGCCGATGCGGTTCCAGGCGGTGCCGAGCGCGTTGCCCAGGACCTGCAGGGGCGCCTCGTCGGCGGGGCGCTCCCGGACGGCGGCGAAGAACCGCTCCTCGACCGTCCGCAGGAGGGCGAAGGCGACCTCCTCCTTGCTGGCGAAGTAGCGGAAGAACGTCCGCTGGGAGACGTCCACGGCGGCGGCGATCTCGTCGATCGTGGTGCGCTCGTATCCCTGGGCGACGAACAGTTCGTGCGCCGTGCGGACCAGCGCGTCCCGGGTGCGCTGCTTCTTGCGCTCGCGCAGTCCGGCCACCCGGCCACCTCCTGCCGTCTCGAAAGGTGCCGGTCACCCTACCTGTGAGCTGGGCTTAAACCGGTCGGCACATAATCGCTTCGAAAGTGTCAGCCGCTGACATTAGGCTCCCGGCCATGACTTCCAACACCGTCTCCGCCACTCCCGGCGCACCGGAGTCGGACACGGCGCCCGGCCGTGCCGGACTGCGCGGCCACCCCTGGCTGACCCTTCTCGCCGTGGCACTCGGCGTGGTGATGGTCACCCTGGACGGCACCATCGTCGCCATCGCCAACCCGGCCATCCAGAAGGATCTCGGCGCCTCGCTCGCCGAAGTCCAGTGGATCACCAACGGCTATCTGCTCGCCCTGGCCGTAGCGCTGATCACCGCCGGAAAAATCGGGGACCGCTTCGGCCACCGCCAGACCTTCCTGACGGGCATCATCGGCTTCGCCGCCACATCCGGCGTCATCGGACTGTCCGAGGGCGTCACGACGGTCATCGCCTTCCGGGTGCTCCAGGGGCTGTTCGGCGCCCTGCTGATGCCCGCCGCCCTGGGCCTGCTGCGCGCCACTTTCCCGGCCGAGAAGCTCAACATGGCGATCGGTGTCTGGGGCGCGGTGATCGGCGCCTCCACCGCGGCCGGGCCGATCGTCGGCGGCCTGCTGGTGGAGCACGTGAACTGGGAGTCGGTCTTCTTCGTCAACGTCCCCGTGGGGCTGCTGGCCGTGCTCCTGTGCCTGGCGATCCTGGTGGACCACCGGGCGGAGAACGCCCCCGGGTCCTTCGACGTCCCCGGCGTCGTCCTGCTGTCGGGCGCGATGTTCTTCCTGGTGTGGGCCATCATCAAGGCGCCCGAGTGGGGGTGGGGCGACAACGCGACGGTGTGGTCCCTGGTGATCGCGGCAGTGACCCTCCTGGCCTTCCTGGTCTGGGAGACCGTGTCGGGCGAACCCCTGCTGCCGCTCAGGCTGTTCCGCTCCGTCCCGCTCTCGGCGGGCACCGTGCTGATGGTCCTGATGGCCTTCGGTTTCATGGGCGGCCTCTTCTTCGTCACCTTCTACCTCCAGAACGTCCATGGGATGAGCCCGGTGGACAGCGGACTCCACATGCTGCCGCTGACCGCGATGATGATCGTCGCCTCGCCCGTCGCCGGAGGGCTGATCACCAAGGTCGGCCCACGCCTCCCGATGGTCGGCGCGATGCTGGTCACCGCGGTCGCGATGTTCGGCCTGTCCACCCTGGAACGGGGGACCGGCGCCCTCGAGATGTCGCTGTGGTTCGGCCTCCTCGGTCTCGGCCTCGCCCCGGTGATGGTGGGCGCCACCGAGGTCATCGTGGGCAACGCCCCGCTGGAGCACGCCGGGGTCGCCGGCGGTCTCCAGCAGGCCGCGATGCAGGTCGGCGGCAGCCTCGGCACGGCCGTCCTGGGCGCGGTGATGGCTTCCCGGGTGCACGAGACCCTGCCCGTGAAGTGGGCCGAGGCCCAGCTCCCCCCGCTGCCGCCGCAGGACGCCGAACGGCTGGGGAAGGCCGCCGAGCTGGGCATCGCCCCGCCCGCCCCCGACGGCACCCCGGCGCAGGCGGCCGAGGCCATGGCCCGGGCGGTGCACGGCTCCTTCCTCTCCGGCCTGGGACTGGCCTTCACCCTCGCCGGGATCGTGGCCGTCCTGGCCGCGGGCGTCGCGCTGTTCACCAAGGGCGGCCAGCATGACACGGCTCCCTCGGTGCATGTCTGACGCGGCGGAAAGCTGTGGACAACCGGGTGGTTGTGGACAACTCCGTTACCCGTCCCGGTGAAACGGCCGGTCTGCGCTTGGCAGGCCGGCCGACCCGTGTCGAAGCTGATCGCACGACGACCGACACGGGGGAGAGACCCACATGCGTCACGTACACCGCGCTCGCCGCGCCCACACCCGCCGCATCCACGCCAACCGCGTCCGCACCCTCGGCAACCGCGGCCGCAGGGTCCGCCGGGCCGCACTGCCCGCGGCCCTGGCCGCGACCGCCGCGGTGCTCACGGCGCTGACACCGCAGACCGCCGTGTCGGCGGCAGCACCGGCGCCGCGCCTGGGGGAGTGCGCGGCCGGGGAGCTGTGCCTGTGGGAGCGTGCGGACTTCAAGGGGCCGCGCCGCACCCATGAACTGGCGGACACCGACATCGAGAGCTGTGTGCCGCTGCCACGGGGCACCTCCGCCGCCTCGCTCGCCAACCGCACCGGGCGGCCCGTCACGGCCTACCAGAGCGCGGAGTGCGCCGAGACCGGCGAGTTCGACACCTATCCGTCGGGCAGTTGGGCGCCGCGGACGGACTACCGGGTGCGGGCCGTCAAGATCTGGGAGAGCTGACGTGGCCCGCCCCGTCCGCCACCGCCCTGTCCGTCACCGTCCCGTCCCCGGGCCCACCCGAGCCCGTGAGCCCGCCCCGCAGCTCCGCGACCTCCGCCCGCAGGGCGCGTACCTCGGCCGTCAGCTCCTCGATCGCCGCCGTCTGCTGCCGCTCGGCGGCGTCCTCCTCGTCGAACCGGGCGATGAACCAGGCGGCGATGTTGGCGGTGACCACACCGAGCAGAGCGATCCCGGAGAGCATCAGCCCGATGGCCAGCAACCGGCCCAGGCCGGTGGTCGGCGCCAGGTCGCCGTAGCCCACCGTGGTCATGGTGGTGAAGGACCACCACACCGCGTCACCGAGCGTCCTGATGTTGCCGTCCGGGGAGTTCCGCTCGACCTCCAGCACGGCCAGCGAGCCGAACACCAGCAGCCCCAGGCACGAGCCGGCCACATAGGTGGTCACCCGCACCCGGGAGGCCATCCGGGTCCGCTGCCCCACCAGCAGCAGCGCGGAGACCAGCCGCAGCAGCCGCAGCGGCTGGAGCAGGGGAAGCAGTACCGCCAGCAGCGCGAGCGGCTGGCTGCGCACGAAGGCCCACCGCCGCGGGGCCAGCCGGAGCCGTACCGCGTAGTCCAGCGCGAACGCCGCCCATACTCCCCACTCCACAATCCGGCACGCGTCCCGCACCCACGGAGCGAGGTTCGTGTGCACGATCGGTACGGCATAGGCGACGGCGAAGAGGACCGACAACAGCAGCAGTGGTCCCTGCGTCCGGCGCTCCCAGCGTTCCTTGGCCCGTATGTCCGCCATGCCCGGCATCGTACGGGGGTCCCGGGGTATCCGAAGCCTCAGCCGGTCCGACGACCCTGGGAGGGAAGATGACGGGCACGCGGTACTTCGAAGGCAAACGGCGCGGCGGCGGGGATCTCACCGGGGACGAGCGTTCGACGTTCGGTGTCATCGGCGCGGTCTGCGCGGTCGTCGGGCTCTTGGTGATGGGGTTCGTGCTCGGTCCCATCGCGATGGTCTGCGGCTGGCTCGCCATGGGGCGCCGCTGGAACACCCGGTCGAAGGCGGCGGTGGTGGCCGTGGTCCTGGGCGCGCTGGACACCGTCTTCGGCCTGATATGGGTCTTCGCCGCCTCCGGTTCGTGGGGGCTGTGGGCGTGACGGCGCGCTATGCGTGACATGCCTCGGCCCCGGCATGGAAGCCGGGGCCGAAGCATGTCACGCGGCACGTCGGCGCGGCCCGCGACCGCAGCAGCGGCCGGGGGTCAGGCGTCCCCGCCCGCCGGGCCCGGGTCGGCGGCGGCCACATCGAGCAGCCGGTACCGGTCGATGGCCTGCTTGAGCACCGAGCGGTCCACCTTCCCCTCCCCGGCCAGCTCGGTGAGCACGCCCAGGACGATCGACTCGGCGTCGATGTGGAAGAAGCGCCGTGCCGCGCCGCGGGTGTCGGCGAAGCCGAAACCGTCCGCGCCCAGCGACTGGTAGCGGTTCGGCACCCAGCGGGCGATCTGGTCGGGCACCGAGCGCATCCAGTCCGAGACGGCCAGCACCGGGCCCTCGGTCCCCTGGAGCTTGCGGGTCACGTACGGCACGCCCTGCTCCTCCTCCGGGTGCAGCAGGTTGTGCTCCTCGACCGAGACGGCCTCGCGGCGCAGCTCGTTCCACGAGGTCGCCGACCAGACGTCCGCCCGGACGTCCCAGTCCTCGGCGAGGATGCGCTGCGCCTCCACGGCCCAGGGCACCGCCACGCCGGAGGCGAGGATCTGCGCCGGGATCGACCCGGCCTCACCCTGCCGGTACCGGTACAGCCCCTTGACGATGCCCTCGACGTCCACGCCCTCGGGCTCGGCGGGCTGCTTGATCGGCTCGTTGTAGACGGTCAGGTAGTAGAAGACGTCCTCGGCGTTCTCGCCGTACATACGCCGCAGGCCGTCCTGCACGATGTGGGCGATCTCGAAGCCGAAGGCCGGGTCGTAGGCGACGCAGGCCGGGTTGGTGGAGGCCAGGAGCTGGGAGTGGCCGTCGGCGTGCTGCAGACCCTCGCCGGTCAGCGTGGTGCGGCCGGCCGTCGCGCCGAGCACGAAGCCGCGCGCGAGCTGGTCGGCCATCTGCCAGAACTGGTCGCCGGTGCGCTGGAACCCGAACATCGAGTAGAAGACGTAGACCGGGATCAGCGGCTCGCCGTGGGTGGCGTAGGCCGAGCCCGCGGCGATCAGCGAGGCCGTGCACCCGGCCTCGGAGATGCCGTCGTGCAGCATCTGGCCGTTGGGGGACTCCTTGTACGCCAGCAGCAGCTCGCGGTCCACCGACTCGTAGGTCTGGCCCAGCGGGTTGTAGATCTTGGCCGACGGGAAGAACGAGTCCATTCCGAAGGTGCGGTACTCGTCGGGGGCGATCAGCACGAACCGCTTGCCGATCTCCTTGTCCCGCATCAGGTCCTTCAGCAGCCGCACGAACGCCATCGTGGTGGCGACCTGCTGCTGGCCGGAGCCCTTCTTCACCGTGGCGTAGGTCTTGTCGCCCGGCAGCACCAGCGGCTTGGAGCGGTCCACGCGCCGGGGCGTGAAGCCGTCCAGCTCGCGCCGCCGGTCGTGCATGTACTGGATCTCCTCCGAGTCCCGCCCCGGGTGGTAGTAGGGGGGCAGGCCGGACTCCAGCTCCTTGTCGGAGATCGGCAGGTGCAGCCGGTCGCGGAAGCGCTTGAGGTCCTCGACCGTCAGCTTCTTCATCTGGTGGGTGGCGTTGCGGCCCTCGAAGTTCGGGCCGAGCGTCCAGCCCTTGACCGTCTGCGCCAGGATCACCGTCGGCTGGCCCTTGTGCTCCCGGGCCGCCTTGTAGGCCGCGTACACCTTGCGGTGGTCGTGACCGCCGCGACCCAGGTGCAGGATCTGCTCGTCGGTCATGTTCTCGACCATCTTCCGCAGCCGGTGGTCGCCGCCGAAGAAGTGCTCGCGGATGTACGCGCCGGTCTCGGTGGCGTACGTCTGGAACTGGCCGTCGGGGGTGGTGTTCAGCTTGTTGACCAGCACACCGTCGCGGTCCTGCGCCAGCAGCGGGTCCCAGGAGCGGTCCCAGATGACCTTGATCACGTTCCAGCCGGCGCCGCGGAAGGCCGACTCCAGCTCCTGGATGATCTTTCCGTTGCCGCGCACCGGGCCGTCGAGCCGCTGGAGGTTGCAGTTGACCACGAAGGTCAGGTTGTCCAGGCCCTCGCGGGCGGCCAGGGAGAGCTGCCCCAGGGACTCGGGCTCGTCCATCTCGCCGTCGCCCAGGAAGGCCCACACATGGCAGTTGGAGGTGTCGGCGATCCCGCGCGCCTGCATGTAGCGGTTCATCCGGGCCTGGTAGATCGCCCCGATCGGGCCGAGCCCCATGGAGACGGTCGGGAACTCCCAGAAGTCCGGCATCGACCGCGGGTGCGGGTAGCTGGACAGACCGTCGGGCGCCTTCGACTTCTCCTGGCGGAACCCGTCGAGCTGTGCCTCGGTGAGCCGGTCCAGCAGGAAGGCGCGGGCGTAGATGCCGGGAGAGGCGTGGCCCTGGAAGAAGATCTGGTCGCCGCCGTCACCGCCGTCCTTGCCGCGGAAGAAGTGGTTGAAGCCCACGTCGTACAGCGAGGCAGAGGAGGCGAAGGTGGCGATGTGGCCGCCCACCCCGATGCCCGGCCGCTGAGCGCGCGAGACCATCACGGCCGCGTTCCAGCGGGTCGCGTTGAGGATCTTGCGTTCGATCTCCTCGTTGCCGGGGAAGAACGGCTCGTCCTTGGTCGCGATGGTGTTGACGTAGTCCGTGCTGCGCATCTCCGGCACGGCCACACGCTTCTCGCGGGCGCGCTCGATGAGGCGGAGCATCAGGTAGCGGGCACGTTCCCGGCCCCGCTCGTCGACGGCGGCGTCGAGCGAGTCGAGCCACTCCCGGGTCTCCTCGGGATCGAAGTCCGGGACCTGGCTGGGAAGGCCACCAATGATGATCGGGTTGCGATCGGATCCGGAAGCCACGCTGTTCCTTCGCTGTTCGGTCTTGCTCTGCTGGGATGTCGCGCCGTCTCCCATCGTGTACCGCCGGGGCGGATACGTCATCTCTACCGAGGGGTAACCCCGCTCCGTGAGACGCCCGGGTGCCCGGGCCGTTGCGGCCGGGGCGTGAGTCGGCCGAACGGCAACCCTACGCCCAAGAGGGCCGCGGTCCACGCACGGTCGTTCGACCCTGGCCTTATTCGCCATTGATTGGGGCAAAATAGGCGTACGGGTGTGCCGTGCACCACAGCGGTTCAGGTGGTGTGAGGCGACACGTCAACGTTTGGGCGGGATCAGCGGCCGGGTACTTGCGCGATCGGTCCGGCCCGTGTGGACTACGCCCAATGCTCCGCGCGCCCGCGCGGGCACCAGCTACTTTCGAAAGATGACAGGAGGCAATCCGTGAGCGCGACCGCGGACCACGCGGAGGAGCGGACCAACCCCGCCGCGAGGCTGGGTTTCCAGCCCGGGCAGGTGGTCCAGGAGCTCGGTTACGACGACGACGCCGAGCAGGCCCTCCGCGAGGGAATCGAGGCCATCACGGGCCAGGAACTCGTCGACGAGGACTACGACGACATGGCCGACGCCGTGGTGCTGTGGTTCCGCGAGGATGACGGCGACCTGACGGACGCGCTGGTGGACGCCATCACGTTGGTCGAGGACGGTGCCCCGGTCTGGCTGATGACGCCGAAGACCGGGCGGCCCGGGTACGTCGAGCCGAGCGAGATCGGCGAGGCGGCCCAGACCGCGGGCCTGGCCCAGACGAGCACCGTCAACGCCGGCAAGGACTGGACCGGCAACCGCCTGGTCACCCCGAAGACCGCCCGCACCGGCAAGCGGTGACCCAGCACTGACCGCTCCCGGCCTCCCGAGGGCCGGGCCGAGCCCCCGTACGGCACCCGCCGCACGGGGGCTCGGCGCTTTTCGGGGGCCCAGGGGCCCTGCGTAGGGTGGGGGCGTCACCTACACCGAAGGGAAACGCGTCCATGGCGATCGAGGTGGGCAACAAGGCCCCGGAGTTCGAGCTGAGGAACCAGCACGGCGAGACCGTGCGGCTCGCGGACTTCAAGGGGGAGAAGAACGTCGTCCTGCTCTTCTACCCCTTCGCCTTCACCGGGGTGTGCACCGGCGAGCTGTGCGCCCTGCGCGACGAGCTGCCCCGCTTCGTCAACGACGACGTCCAGCTCCTGGCCGTCTCGTGCGACTCCCCGTTCACGCTGCGCGTTTTCGCGGAGCAGGAGGGGCTCGACTACCCGCTGCTGTCGGACTTCTGGCCGCACGGCGACACCGCGCGCGAGTACGGCGTCTTCGACGAGGAGAAGGGGTGCGCGGTGCGCGGGACCTTCATCATCGACAAGGAGGGCGTGGTGCGCTGGACGGTGGTCAACGCGCTGCCCGACGCACGCGATCTGAACGAGTACGCGAAGGCCCTCGAAAGCCTGTAGAGCTCTGCGAACGCCGGGAACCGATCACTAGGATCGGCTCGTTATCGAACGGCATCCACGCAACAGGGGCACATCGTGCTCCTCATGACCAACCGGGAGGACTCGTGGGAGTCAGCCTCAGCAAGGGCGGCAACGTCTCGCTGACCAAGGAAGCCCCCAACCTGACCGCCGTGATCGTCGGTCTCGGCTGGGACGCCCGCACCACGACGGGCACGGACTTCGACCTGGACGCCAGCGCGCTGCTGACGAACACCGAGGGGAAGGTCGTCTCCGACCAGCACTTCGTCTTCTTCAACAACCTCACCAGCCCCGACGGCTCCGTGGAGCACACCGGTGACAACCTCACCGGTGAGGGCGAGGGCGACGACGAGGTCATCAAGGTGAACCTCGCGGGAGTGCCCGCGGAGGTCGCCAAGATCGTTTTCCCGGTGTCGATCTACGAGGCCGAGACCCGCCAGCAGAGCTTCGGCCAGGTCCGCAACGCCTACATCCGCGTGGTCAACCAGGCCGACAACAAGGAGCTGGCGCGCTACGACCTGAGCGAGGACGCCTCCACCGAGACCGCCATGGTCTTCGGTGAGCTGTACCGCCACGGCGCGGAGTGGAAATTCCGGGCCATCGGCCAGGGTTATGCCTCCGGGCTGCGCGGCATCGCGCAGGACTTCGGGGTGAACGTCTGAGACCTGTCGGTCACCCCCTGCCGTCGGTCGGTTCCATCCGATCCCGGCAGTCTCCGGCGCCGCAGACTTCCATGCCCGGGAGGTATGCGGCGCCGGGTGTTCCGGGAACACTGGGCGCATCGCATCGGGAGAGGATCAGCAACATGGGCGTCACGCTCGCCAAGGGGGGCAATGTCTCCCTCTCCAAGGCCGCACCGAACCTGACCCAGGTCCAGATCGGTCTGGGCTGGAAGGCCCGCTCCACCACGGGCGCGGACTTCGACCTGGACGCCAGCGCGCTGCTGTGCGCGGGCGGCCGGGTGCTCGGCGACGAGTACTTCGTCTTCTACAACAACCTCAGGAGTCCCGAGGGATCGGTCGAGCACACGGGCGACGAGCTGGTCGGCGGCACGGGCGGCGACGACGAGACGATCCTGGTGGACCTCACCCGGGTGCCCCAGCAGGTCGACAAGGTGGTCTTCGCGGTGTCGATCCACGACGCCGAGACCCGGCGGCAGAGCTTCGGCCAGGTCACCGACGCGTACATCCGCGTGGTGAACCAGTCCGACGGCAACGAGCTGGCGCGCTACGACCTCACCGAGGACGCCTCCTCCGAGACGGCGATGATCTTCGGGGAGCTCTACCGGTACGGGGGCGAGTGGAAGTTCCGGGCCGTCGGCCAGGGGTACGCGTCGGGGTTGCGGGGCATCGCCCTAGACTTCGGAGTAAACGTTTCGTAAAGCAGGCCGCGCAGCGGCTCCACCACCCACGGTGTGGGGGGATTCCCACCGAGAGAAGATTGGGTAATCAGTGGTTCTAAGGACATTCGGCTGGTCCTTCGGCGTCACCGCCGCCGGGCTCGTCACCGCCTTCTTGTTCGGGGGGTGGGAGGCGTTCGCCCTGGTGGGAATCCTCTCCATCCTGGAGATCTCGCTGTCCTTCGACAACGCCGTCGTCAACGCCGGCGTGTTGAAGAAGATGAACGAGTTCTGGCAGAAGATCTTCCTCACCATCGGCATCCTCATCGCCGTGTTCGGCATGCGCCTGGTGTTCCCCATCGTGATCGTCTCCGTCTCGGCCCAGCTGGGGCCGATCGAGGCGGTCGACCTGGCGCTCAACGACCAGGAGCGGTACGAGCAGCTGGTCACCGACGCGCACCCGTCGATCGCGGCCTTCGGCGGCATGTTCCTGCTGATGATCTTCCTCAACTTCCTCTTCGACAAGGAACGCGACATCCACTGGCTCAAGGTGATCGAGCGCCCGCTGGCCCGCTTCGGGCAGGTCGAGGGACTCGCGGTGGTCGTCGCCCTGATCGCCCTGCTGCTCTCGGGATCCGTTCTGGGCACCCACGCCGTGCTCTACGACGGACACGCCGACGAGTCCGCGACGGTCTACCTCGCGGGCATCGGGGGCCTGCTCACCTACCTCATCGTCAACGGCCTCTCCAGCCACTTCGAGAACAAGATCGAAGAGGACGAGGAGCAGGAGCACGAGGCCGAGGAGGCCGCCCGGCGCGCGGGCAAGCAGGCCCCGGTCGTCCTGCTCGCCGGCAAGGCGGCGTTCTTCATGTTCCTCTACCTGGAGGTACTGGACGCGTCCTTCTCCTTCGACGGCGTCATCGGCGCCTTCGCCATCACCAACGACCCGGTCGTCATCGCGCTCGGCCTGGGCATCGGCGCGATGTACGTCCGGTCCCTGACCGTCTACCTGGTCCGCCAGGGCACGCTGGACGAGTACCGCTACCTGGAGCACGGCGCCCACTACGCCATCGGCGCCCTGGGCATCCTGCTGCTGATCACCATCAGGTGGCACGTCAACGAGGTCATCACCGGCCTCATCGGCGTCGCGCTGATCGGTACCGCCTTCTGGACCTCCCTGCGGCACAACCGCAGGGACGCCCTGCAGGGCGGAGGCGAAGGCGAGGGCGGAGGCGAGGGCGGCAGCCCGGCGCGGAAGCCGGAAGTCCCCTCGGGCGTGTGACGGCGGCCCGATTGCGGAACGCTCTGTGCGGGGGCGGCCACGAGACGTCTCGTGGCCGCCCCCGCGGCGTGACGCCGCAGACACGGTCATGGCACGGTCATGGGACGGTCCGCTCGGAGTGGGGGTAGGAAGTCATGGTCTCCCTGTGGGAGAACTGGCGCAGTGGCATGCGCAGGGGTCCGAAGTTCGACACGGTCGGCGGCTCGACGACATACGCGGTCGAGCTGACCAAGCGGCACTCGGCGATCTCGCTCACCCGGCAGGGCGCCGACAGCGGTCATCTGCAGATCAACCTCTCCTGGCGGATGCGCTCGTCCGACTTCGACGGACGGCGGCGGAGCGGCGGTCTGCTGCGCAACCCGCTCCAGGCGTTCAAGCCCGAGCCGGTGCAGGGGCACACCCAGGGCATGGTGACGGTCGACCTCGACCTGGCCTGCATGTACGAGTTGAAGGACGGCTCCAAGGGCGTCGTCCAGCCGCTCGGCGAGCTGCTGGGGGAGATCAACGCACCCCCGTACGTCAAGCTCAGCGGAGACAACCGGTTCGGCGGCTCGTCGGGCGAGACCATCTACGTCAACCTCGACCACAAGGACGAGATCAAGCGGCTGCTGGTCTTCGTCTACATCTACGACGGAACCCCGGCGTTCGACCGCACCCACGCCGTGGTCTCGCTGATCCCCAGCAACGGCCCGCGCATCGAGATCGGCCTCGACGAACGCGCCCCCGAGGCCCGCTCCTGCGCGGTGGTGCTGATCGAGAACGACAACAAGGGACAGCTGGTGGTCCGCCGGGAGGTGCGCTACGTCTACGGCTTCCAGTCGGAGCTCGACCGGCTCTACGGCTGGGGCCTGCAGTGGGGGCGCGGCTACAAGAAGAAGGCGGGCCGGGCGTGATCCGCGGCCGGGCCCGTGCGCTCCCGCGCGGGCCCGGAGCGGCCCGCGCGGGCAGGTGCGCCGGCCGGCTCGGCTAACGACCCACGAACTGCGGCCCCTGCGGCGGCAGGGTGAAGGCCGGGTCGGGCGTGCCGGGCCGGTGGGCCGGGGGCCGGGCCGGCGGCGGTGGCACGTGCGGATAGCCGTACGCGGGCTGCGCCGGGGGGACCCCCGGCGCAGGCTGAGGCGCGTGGGGCTGCGGGTAGCCGTAGCCGTGGCCGGGCCCCGGGGGCGGCCCGGCCGGCACCGGGGCCGTCGGGTGCGACGCCGCCGCGGGCTCCGGCTGGGGCTCGGGTCCCGGCTCGGGGCTCGGACCGGGCTGCGGCTCCGGCTCGGGCAGCGGTTTCGGCCCCGGGGTGGGGCCGGGGACGGGGCGCGGCGGCGGAGGGTTCGGCCCGGGCGGCGGCTCGGGGTGCGGCTGCGGCTCGGGACGGGGCTCGGGCATCGGGTCCGGCGGGGGGAAGCCCGGCTCCGGGGGCGGCTGCGGGATCGTCTGCTCCGGCTCACCGGGAACGGCCGACTCGGCCTCCTCCACCGAGATGCCGAAGTCCGTCGCCAGTCCGACCAGCCCGGTGTCGTAACCCTGCCCCAGCGCGCGGAACTTCCAGCCCTCCCCTCGCCGGTACAGCTCGCCGCAGATCAGCGCCGTCTCCGAACCCGTCTCGGGGCGGATCTCGAAACGGGCGACCGTCTCACCGCCGTCGGCGTCAACCACCAGCAGCACCAGGTCGCGTACGTCGGCGAAGGTGCCGCCGTCGGCCGACGCGGACAGCATCACCCGGTCCACGGACGGGTCGAGACGGCCGAGATCCACCTCGATCGAGTCCGTCAGCCCCTCCGGCTCGCGCCTCTTGGGCAGGTACCGCACCAGCCCGGAGGGGTGCCGCGGCTGGTTGTAGAAGACGAAGTCCTCGTCGGAGCGCACACGTCCGTCCGCGCCCAGCAGCAGCGCGGAGGCGTCGACGTCGAGGACGCCCGTGCCCGGTGTCCAGCGCAGTACGGCGCGCACGGCCGTCGCGTGGAGCTGGATGTTCGACCCCTTCAGCATCGCGTGCGTCATAGCGCCATCCTGCCTGTCGCGGCCCGCCGGTACAACGTGGGTGCCTCGGCACCCCGGGTTTATGCGTAAGTAATGCTATGTTCATGCGTTCGAGTAACTTTTGAGCCACGTGCGTGCTTACGATGATCGGCCGGATCTCGCTCATGAGAGTCATGGGGCCGGTGACGGAACGGGGGTCCTGTGCGGCACTTCGGTCACCTTTCGCCGCAGGTGCGGCGAGAACTGTTCCACAAGGAACCGGCCGAGTTCTCCTCGCAGTCCCCGGCCCGTCTGCTGTCGGTGGCCCTCGGCGCCACCCTCTACAGCCCCGCCACCCGCCCCCGGCTCGCCGACGACGTGCTCAAGCAGGCCCGGCGGGGGGTGGTCTCCATGGTGCTCTGCCTGGAGGACTCCATCGACGACGCCGAGGTGCCCGGCGCCGAGGAGAACCTGGTCCGGCAGTTCGCCGAGCTGGCCGCCGCCTCCGGCGCCGGTTCCGCCGAGCCCCCGCTGCTGTTCGTCCGCGTCCGCGAGCCCGCGCAGATCACCTCCCTGGTCCGGCGCCTGGGGCCCAGCACCCGCCTGCTGTCCGGTTTCGTGCTGCCCAAGTTCACCGAGGAGCGCGGCATCCCCTTCCTGGAGGCGCTCACCGCCGCCGAAGCCGACTGCGGGCGGCGGCTGTTCGCCATGCCCGTCCTGGAGTCCCCCGACCTCCTGCACCTGGAGACGCGGGCGGAGACGCTCACCGGGATAGCCCGCACCGTCGACAAGTACCGCGACCGGGTCCTGGCGCTCCGCCTGGGCGTCACCGACTTCTGCTCCGCCTACGGACTGCGCCGCAGCCCCGACATGACCGCCTACGACGTGCAGATCGTCGCCTCGGTGATAGCCGACGTGGTCAACGTGCTCGGCCGGGCCGACGGCACCGGCTTCACCGTCACCGGGCCCGTGTGGGAGTACTTCCGGCTCCAGGAGCGGATGTTCAAACCGCAACTGCGCCAGAGCCCGTTCACCGGCCGCGCCGAGGAACTGCGCGCCGCGCTGATCGAGCACGACATGGACGGGCTGCTGCGCGAGATCGACCTGGACCGGGCCAACGGCCTGCAGGGCAAGACCTGCATACACCCCTCCCACGTCGCGCCCGTCCACGCCCTGTCGGTGGTCAGCCACGAGGAGTTCAGCGATGCCACGGACATACTGCGCCCCGAGCGATGCGGTGGCGGAGTGCTGCGTTCCGCGTACACCAACAAGATGAACGAGGTGAAGCCGCACCGGGCCTGGGCCGAGCGCACCCTGCTGCGGGCCGAGGCCTTTGGCGTCGCGCGCGAGGGCGTGGGGTTCGTCGAACTGCTGGCGGCTGGGAGCATATGAGCCACACGGACGAGGACGACCACGGCCATGACCGAGGCCAGGGCGAGGGGTACGGCAGGGTGACGCAGGCGGCGGACGCGAACGGACGCGCGGGCGAACGGGAGACCGGAGCACCGGGAGGGACGGCCGAACCCGGCACCGGGCAGCGGCGCGGGCCGAGCGGGCCGTGGCCCGGCGAATGGGTCGCCCGGCGGCTGGGGGTACGGCTGGAGGCCCCGCCCGGCGAGGAGGACGGACGACTCCGTGACCTGCTCGGCCTGGCCCTGCGGCGCAACCCCCGCCGGGCGCACCTGCTGGTCTCCCAGGTGCTGGGCAAGCACGTCCCCCAGCTCCCCGGGATCGTCCACGGCACCGGCCTGGACCTGGGCAGACGCGTCGGCGAACTGCTGGGCGCGGACGCCGGCCGCGCGGTCGTCCTGGGCTACGCGGAGACCGCCACCGCCCTCGGCCACAGCGTCGCCGACGGCCTGGGCACCGCCCCCTGCCTCCACTCCACGCGCCGCGCCGTCCCCGGCGCGGAGCCGGTGGGCGGCTTCGAGGAGGAGCACTCCCACGCCACCTCCCACCTGCTGCTGCCGGAAGACCCGGAGCTGCTGGCCGGAGGCGGGCCGCTGGTCCTGGTGGACGACGAGTTCTCCACCGGTACCACCGTCCTCAACACCATCACCGCACTGCACCGCGCCTTCCCGCGCGAGCGGTACGTGATCGTGGCGCTGACCGACCTGCGCGGACCGGAGGACCGGGCCCGGCTGGAGAAGTTCGCCGCCGACCTCGGCGCCCGTGTCGACGTGGTGGCCCTGGCCACCGGCACCGTACGCCTGCCCGACGGCGTACTGGAGCGCGGCGCCGCCCTGGTCGAGGCACACGAGGGCCCGCCGCCGCGGCCCGCGCCCGGATTCGGCCCGGAACAGGTGCACCGTGTCGACCTGGGCTGGCCGCAGGGCCTGCCCGACGGCGGGCGGCACGGCTTCACCCCCGCGCACCGCGCCCGGCTGGAGGCCGCCCTGCCGGCGATGGCCGACCGGATCGCCGCCCGCCTCCCCGAGGGGGCGCGCAGGGTGCTCGTCCTGGGGTGCGAGGAGCTGATGTACGCGCCGCTGCGGCTGGCCGGCGCCCTCACCGGCGCCACCGATGCCGAGGTCCGCTACTCCACCACCACCCGTTCGCCCGTCCTGGCGGTCGACGAGCCCGGCTACGCCATCCGCACCCGCCTGGTCTTCCCCGCCCACGACGACCCCGCCGACGGCACCCCCGGCCGGCCGGGCGACCGCTACGCCTACAACATCGCGGGCCAGGGCTTCGACGCCGTAGTCGCCGTCGTGGACTCCGCCGCCGACACCCCCGCCCTCCACGCCCCCGACGGCCTGCTGGCCCACCTCGCCGCCCACACCGGCCGGGTGCTGCTCGCGGTCGTCCCCTCCCACCGGCCGCTGCCCGCGCCACTGCGCGGCCCGCACTTCTCCTCCTACGCGCCCGAGGACGTCGGCTGGCTGCTCCAGGACCTCTCCGATGTCACCCTGGAGGCGCCCACCGAGGAGCGCGAGGAGGCCATCCAGTCCGGCGGCGCGCACTACGCCGAGTCGCTGCCGGTGGAGTACCAGCCCAGCCGGGAGTACCAGCGGCTGTTCCACCAGGCGCTGGAAGCCTCCGCGGACCGGATAGCCCGCGCCGTCGGCGCCGTCACCGACACCCTGCTCACCGAGCGGGGCGGCCTCGGCGGCGCGGGAGACCGGGGCGGCCGTGAGGGCGGCATCGTACTGGCCTCCCTCGCGCGCGCCGGTACGCCCGTCGGGGTGCTGATGCGCCGCTGGGCCCGGCACGTGCACGGCCTGGACCTACCCCACTACGCCCTCTCCATCGTCCGCGGCCGCGGCATCGACACCACCGCCCTGCGCTGGCTCGCAGCCCACCACGACCCGGCCGACGTGGTCTTCGTCGACGGCTGGACGGGCAAGGGCGCCATCACCCGCGAACTCGCCGACGCCCTGCGCCCCTTCCCCGGCTTCAGCCCCGAACTCGCCGTCCTGGCCGACCCCGGCGGCTGCGTGCGCACCTACGGCACCCGCGAGGACTTCCTCATCCCCTCCGCCTGCCTCAACTCCACCGTCTCCGGGCTCGTCTCGCGCACCGTGCTCCGGGCCGACCTCGTCGGACCCGACGACTTCCACGGGGCCAAGCACTACCGCGAACTGGCCGGAGCGGATGTCTCCGGTCTCTTCCTGGACACCGTCGCCAGCCGCTTCGACGCCGTACGCGCCGACGTGGCCGCGGACGTGGCGGAACTGCTCGCCGCCGACCGCGCCCCCACCTGGGACGGCTGGAGGGCGGTGGAGCGCATCAGCGACGAGTACGGCATCGGGGACGTCAACCTCGTCAAGCCCGGCGTCGGCGAGACCACCCGGGTGCTGCTGCGCCGCGTCCCCTGGCGCGTACTGGCCCGGCGCGGCGCGGGCGCCGACCTGGACCACATCCGGCTCCTCGCCGAGCAGCGCGGCGTACCCGTCGAGGAGACCGACGACCTGCCCTACTCCTGCGTCGGCCTCATCCACCCCCGCTACACGCGCGGCGCCACCGGCGCCGACGGGAGGGCCGCCCGATGAGCCGCCCGACGAGCCGCCCGGCGGCCGGCGCCGCGACCGGGCCCGCGGCCCCGGAGCGGCACACGGCCCTGGTCGCCAGCGACCTGGACCGCACCCTCATCTACTCCGCCGCCGCCCTCGGCCTGACCATGCCCGACGCCCGGGCCCCGCGGCTGCTGTGCGTGGAGGTCTACCAGTCCAGGCCGCTGTCGTACGTCACCGAGACCGCCGCCGCCCTGCTGGCCGAACTCGCCGCCCGGTCCGTCTTCGTCCCCACCACCACCCGCACCCGCGAGCAGTACGGGCGCATCCGCCTGCCGGGCCCGCCCCCGCGCTACGCGATCTGCGCCAACGGCGGCCACCTGATGGTGGACGGCGAGTCCGACCCCGGGTGGCACGCCCGGGTGCGGCGCGCCCTGGAAACCGACTGCGCGCCGCTCACGGAGGTGCGCGCCCGCATGGTGGGAGCCGCCGACCCCGGCTGGCTGCTCAAGGAACGCGTCGCCGAGGACCTGTTCGCCTACCTCGTCGTCGACCGCGAGAAGCTGCCCGACACCTGGGTGAAGGAACTGGCCGACTGGGCCGGACCGCGCGGCTGGACGGTCTCCCTCCAGGGCCGCAAGCTCTACGCCGTGCCGCGCCCGCTCACCAAGAGCGCCGCCGTCGCCGAGGTCGCCCGGCGCACCGGCGCCGAGCACGTCCTGGCCGCCGGCGACTCCCTCCTCGACGCCGACCTGCTGCTGGCCGCCGACACCGGCTGGCGGCCCGGCCACGGGGAACTGGCCGACCTGGGCTGGACCGCCCCGCACGTCACCGCCCTGCCCGAGCGCGGAGTCGCGGCAGGGGAGCGCGTACTGCGGGAGTTCCTCGCGCACACCGGGCGGGCCTGAGCGAGGATGCGGGCATGACATCACCGGCATCCCGCGACAAGCGCCCCCTCCAGACCGCCGAGCTGTACAGGTACGTGCTCGACCACAACCCGCCGCTCGACCCCGTCCTGCGCGACCTGGTGGAGACCACGCACGCCCGCTTCCCCGACCGGGCCGGGCTGCAGTCGGCCCAGGAGCAGGGCCCGATGCTGGCCTTCCTGGTACGGCTGGTCGGCGCCCGCCGCGTCGTGGAGGTCGGCACCTTCACCGGCTTCTCCGCCCTCGCCATGGCCCAGGCCCTGCCCGAGGACGGCACGCTCATCGCCTGCGACATCTCGCGCGAGTGGACGGACCTCGGACGCGAGGCATGGGCCAGGGCGGGGGTGGCCGACCGCATCGACCTGCGCCTGGCCCCCGCCCTGGACACGCTGCGCGCCCTGCCCGCCGAGGAGGGGATCGACCTGGCCTACCTCGACGCCGACAAGGAGAACTACATCGCCTACTGGGAGGAGCTGGTGCCGCGGATGCGGCCGGGCGGACTGATCGTCGCGGACAACGTGCTCTTCCACGGCGAGGTCGCCGACCCGGAGGCCACCGGCAACGCCGCTGCGATCCGGGCCTTCAACGACCATGTCCTCGCAGACGACCGGATGGAGTCGATCATGCTGACGGTCGCCGACGGCGTGACCATCGCGCGCAGGCTGTAGCCCGCGCGCGGCCGCATCCGCCGGCCTTCCCCACCGGCCGCCTCACGTCAGCCGCAGCAGCCGCCCCCGCAGCACCCTCCGCCCCCGCCGCCCGCGCTCGGCGCCGGGGCGGAGGACCGGGCGGCGGCGCCGCCCACGGCGACGGTGGACAGCAGCTTCACCGTGTCGTCGTGGCCCTCCGGGCAACTGGCGGGCGCACCGGACTCGGCCATCGGGCGGTTCACTTCGAACGTGGTGCCGCAGGCGCGGCAGCGGAACTCGTATCGGGGCATACGAGCAGGATAAGCGGCGGCCCGGCGATCGCGGGAAGCCTGTGGACAGCGGCCGCGGCACCACGGCGGGACCGGGCCGCGCGCCACCGGGCCGTCCACGGCCGCGTGCACCGCGCGGCTCAGCCGCCCGCCGCCCGCTCCTCGCGTATCCGGCGCACCACGTCCGCCACCGTCTCGCGGATGGCGTCCAGCTCCGTCACAAAGCCCCACCAGTCCGGATGCCGCCCGGACAGCCCCGCCACGGCCCGCTCCAGCCGGGCCACCGCGCCGTCCAGCGGACCCGCGTGCCGGGGATCGGGGTGGCTGCGCCCGGCCATCGCCAGCCGCTGGGCGTCCCGGATGGCGAAGCGTGTCCGCTCCACCTCACCGCTGTGGTCGAAGGAGACCTCGTTCAGCCGCCGCAGGCGCTCACCGGCCGCCGAGACCGCCTCGTCGGCGTCGTTCAGCAGCGCCCGCACCGTCGACAGCCGGGCGGTGGCATCCGCCCACCGCTGCTCCTGCCGGGCGGTACGCGCCTCGGCCAGCTTCTCCTCCGCCTGCCGCACCGCGCCCGCCACCTGCTCCGGCACGTTCTGCAGGTCCTCCCAGCACGCGACGGTGAACCGCCGCCGCAGCTCGCTCAGCACCGGTCCGACGTTCTCCGCCCGGTGCCGCAGCGCCTCGGCTCGGGTGCGCAGGGAGGAGAGCCGCCGGTCGGTCTCGGCCGCCCGCTCCGGCAGCAGCTCGACCTCCCTGCGCACCCCCTCCGCCTCCCGCAGCACGCGCTCGGCCCGCTGAAGGGTGTCCCGCACGCCGTGGCGCGCGGCGCCCTCGTTGAGTCTGGTCAGCTCGGGGGAGAGGGCGGCCAGCCGGGCCGCCGCCTCGTCGGCCCGCAGCCCGGCGGCGCGTACGGCGTCCAGCGCCTTCGTCGCGCCCAGCAGCGCCTGCCGGGCCCGCTCCACCTCCGGGGCCAGCCGGGCGAGCTGCGTCTCGGCCTTCTCCAGCAGCGGACCGAGCCCCTGGCCGAACCGCTCCAGGTCCGCGCGGGTGCGCTCCAGGTCCTCCCGCGTCCCGTCCAGGGCCCGGCGGGCGCGGAAGGCGGCGTCGCCGTCCAGCTCGTCGCGCTCCAGGTCGTGGGCGTCCACGGTGGCGATGTACTCGTGGCTGACCTGGTCGATCCGCCGCCCGAACTCGGCGAAGTCCTCGACGGCCCGGCGCGCGGCCGGGGAGTCGTCGACGGCCGCGAGGGTCTCGATGGAGATCCGCAGATCCCGCTGGGCGGTGTCCAGTTCGTAGAAAGCGGTGGCCGCCGCGTCCTTCGCGGCCTGGGCCTCGGCGCGCCGGCTCTCGGCGCGCCCGCCGCCTCCCCAGCCCCAGCGGCGTGCGCCGCCGTTCATCGCCGCCACGTGTGTCCTCTCCCCGTACGCCCTCGCCGGCCCGGCTGCCATTCTCCCACCCGGCCCAGGGGAACACACGAGGGGCGATCGGGGCGATCACCTCACGACCGGTCCTGCCGGCTCGCGGGGCGTACGGTCACATCGCCGCCTGCGGCGCGGGCGGTGATGGCGGGGTCACCCACGCCGCCCCGCGGCACCTCCACCCGGGTCCCGCCGTTGTCGGCCGCGGCGTCCACGCGGTACGCGGCGCGGGGCACCTCGACGGTGACCGAACCGTTGCGGCCGCGGGCCTCCACCCGCTCCGGCACCCGCACCAGAACCAGCCTCAGCCCGCCGTCGTCGGCCTCGGCGGTCACCTCGCGGGAGCCGATCCCGGTGGCCTCGACGGAGCCGTTGTCGCCGCTGAGCTCCAGAGGCCCGGTGACATCGCGGACCCTGATCCCGCCGTTGTCGGCAAAGACCGCGAGCGCCTCACGGAACCCACGCGCGGTGACGTCCCCGTCGCGGCCCTCGATCCGTACCGCGAGCCGGTGCGGCACCTCCACCCGGTGCCGGATGTCGCAGCTCGCGAGCCCGGAGCAGGCGGGCCCCAGCGAGAGCGTCCCGCCCTCCATCGACCACCGCGCCCCGGTGCTGCCACCGTAGGCGATCCCGTCGAACCACCGGGTCACCCGTACGTCGGCCCGGTCCGCCGCCACCACCTCCACGGGGGAGTCCTCGACCTCGACCACCAGCGTCTCCGCCTCCTTCCCGACCTCGAAGACCCGCTGCTCGGGCGGCACGTCACCGGCATCCACGCACCCGGCCACCCCGGCGGTGGCGGCGACCGCGAGGACGACGGCGACCAGGGCGCGTACGGTGCTGCGGCGGGTCTCGGTGGTCATGGACGGTCTCCGTATCCGTTCGGCGGGGCTGCCCGGCGGCGCCCTGTCGACGCTATGGACTCCCGCCCGCCGACGGCATCCGGCGCCCCACCGGACCCGGGGTGGGGACAGCCCCCGCCTCCCCGCGTTTGTGGCACACACGGCGCGGCACGGTACGCTGTGGGCTCACCCCGGGCGCATAGCTCAGCGGTAGAGCGCTGCCCTTACAAGGCAGATGTCGGCGGTTCGAACCCGTCTGCGCCCACCAGGGAGAAGCCCCCGGCCGAACGAGGCCGGGGGGCTTTGACATCAGGTTCTGATGTTGCCAGCCGTGGCCGGGCCGTCGCGCGGCTACAGGCCCTCCACGTTCAGCTCGTCCGCCAGGGTCCGCGGGGTCGCGGGCGGCTGGAGGGAATGGAGCAGTTCGACATGGCCGCCCTCGACGTCCCGCCGAACACGGGCCTTGCTGGGATCCGACGGCTGCTCGACCGGGGAGAGGCCGAGTGGTGGTGGGGCGTGGAGGAGGATGTGTCACCGAAGCACGGTCGGCAGTCCCACCAGGCCGATGAGGCACCCGCATGCCGTGGGTTCTGTCCCGCTGTCGTACAGCAGCGGAGTACCGCAACCAGCGCGACCGCAGCCGACCGTCAACAGCCCCGGACGGCCGACTGACCTGGCGAGAAGGCCTCGGGGCCGTTCCGCCGGTGGTTCGCATCGAGGAGGCATGGCGCGGCTCTCGGGCCGTGCCACTCTCGTGTCAGAACGGGCGGAGACCCACGGGGAATCGAGGTGTGGAGCAGGCAGCATGGCCGCACTGCGCCAAGCCAGGGAACCCGCAGCTCGGGCCCGCGAGCGCCCTACCTCGCCCCCCAAGCGGTGATTGCTCGCCCGCCTGCCGTCCACCAGCGCCGTCCACCAGTGCGCTGCCGTCTTCGGCGAAAGCCGTGCAGGGCAACGTCATTCACCATGCGTCGCACGAACTGCCGGCTGAGCGCCTGCGCCCGTCCTATCCTGCCCGACAGACACACCACCGACCTGCCCGAGGGCGCGGAGAACCCGGCCCGTCCCAACGCCGAACCGACTTCGTCACCGGAGACGACATGAGCAGCGCCCTTCTCGTGATGGACGTCCAACAGGCCGTCGTGGACATCGCCGACGACGGTTCCGGGTACCTGCCACGCCTTCGCAGGGCGATCGACGGAGCCCGGGCGGCCGGCATCCCCGTGATCTACGTGGTCATCGCGTTACGTCCCGGCTTCCCGGAAGTCGGCACGCGCAACAGGGCTCTCACCGCCATCGCACGGTCCGGCCTCTATGTCGAGGGCGCCCCCGGCACCGAGATCCACCCCGAGGTCGCGCCCCGGCCGGGCGACGTGGTGGTCACCAAGAGACGAGCGAGCGCGTTCTCGGGCAGCGATCTCGACGTGGTGCTGAGGGCGCGCGGTGTCGAGAGCCTCGTGCTCACCGGCATCGCCACCAGCGCTGTGGTGCTGTCCACCCTGTGCCACGCGAACGACCTGGACTTCGGCCTCACCGTCCTCTCCGACGCCTGCCTGGACACCGACCCGGAAGTGCACCGGGTCCTCGTCGAGCGACTGTTCCCGCAGTGGGCGGCTGTCGTCACCGTCGACGACTGGCTCAAGACGATCCCGTCTCAATAGCGGCACGCCAGGTGGACGACAACACCGGCGGTTGGCTGCGGAGCGGGCGGGTGGGGTTTCGTGGTCGTGGGCCAGGCGGCGGTGGTGCATGAGCCGGACCAGGGTGCGTTCGACGACCCGGCGGCGGGGCCGGACGGTGAAGGTGTGGCTGGAGGCGCGCCGCTCGCGCCTTCACCCCAGTTCCCGATCCCGCAGGAGTCCTCGGAGGCCGAGGTCGCGACGTGCGGAGGGGTCGGTGCCGTCCACCAGGACGACCGCCCCCGCCCAGGTGGCGCCCGAGTCCTCCACCAGACGGCGTGCTGCCTGGGCGGTGGCGGAGGTGTCGGCCCAGTCGTCCACGAAGAGCACCCGGTGCGCGGAGCACAGCCGGCGGCGCCGTATGCCCCACTCGACGGTACGGCCCAAGTGGTCCGGTGGCGTGCTGCGCAGCAGGACCTGGTCCCCCAGTTCCGCCTCGCTCAGCCCTCTGCGCATCTCGACGAAGCCCGCACCCAGGGAGACCGCCACCAGAGGCCCGAGGAGAAACCCCGTGGCCTCGGGTGCGAGTACGGTCGTGATCCGGTCCCGGGAGGAATGCAAGTCGGCGAGCGCGGGCCCCAGTTCGCCCAGGACGGACGGGTCGGCCCACCACTGGGAGACATCCGCCCGGCCCTCCTCGCTTCGCCAGGCGAACGCCTCCCGGAGCCGGTGTCGGAGATCATGGTGCTTGTGCTGCTTGCCCACGAGCGGCATGGTCTCACCAACTCGGCAGCGATACGGGAGGGGAAGCCGGGCGGGCTGGACGTCCGTCCGCCGCGCGGACGCGGACCGATCACGGCCTGGCGGACAGGGCGGAGCTCCGCATCACCCCACATCGGACGGAGGACCACGTATGACCGGTCGTGGCATGACCCGCGAGGAGGCACTTCTCCTGGTGCGGCGCCTGATGGAGGGCGACTACGCCGACGAGGCCGAGGGCGATGCGCTGGTGGACGAGCTCGAACGCGGCCTGGCCTGCCCCCACGTGGGCGACTACCTCTACTGCGACCGGGGGCCTGAGATCACCGCCGACGAGGTGGTCGACCGAGCCCTGGCATACCGGCAGGCCGCCCGGTGACGGTCATCCGGCAGGACGCGCCTGAGCGCGCCCGACCGCAGCGCCGAGGTGGGGATGTGCCTCGCTGATCGTGGTGTGCGTACCGCCGCCCGGACCGGGGCGGACCGGGGTCCCCCGTCTGCGGGGCCCGGTCACCGCAGCGGTGCGAAGTCCCAGGACAGCCTGTGTTCTTCGTCCACCACGGGTGTGTGGCCGTCGAGGGACTCGCCGGTCTCGAGGGATGTGGCGATCCGCTCCATGAGTACGGGCAGGGACGTCCACATCTCGTGTGACCCGCGCATGACGCCTTCCACGGCCTCGACTTCGTGGACGCGCCCCCGGTCGGTCCCGGGACGGTGGTCCAGTACGAGGCAGCCTCCGCGGATGTCCCGCGCGATGGGGATCAACTGCGGATGTCCGTACAGGGCGCTGCTGATCCCGGTCTTCATGAAGTGGTGGACCACCTCCTCCTCTCCCTCCTCATCCGCCGCACGCTTGTCGTAGAAGCCGGTGAGGAGTCTCCACTCGGCCGCTGTCTCGCGTGCGCTCAACGGTCTGTAGGAGCCCGGCAGCAGCCAGGAACGCTGGTCGAGGAGGCCGTCGTGCCGCAGCAGCGACTGCACCAGGGGTCTCAGCAGTGGTCGGCCGACGAGGCGTTCGACTTCGGCGATGTCCGCCGGATCCGCGGGCGGCGCCAGCGCGGTGCGGGTCGCCGGGGCGCGTCCGGCCAGCCAGCCCTCGATTCGCGTCCACGACTCACTGATCGGTGCTGTCATGGCAGGGCATCCTGTCACCCGGTGCTGACAGCCTCCGGGGAGCGGCCGGACGGTGGCCGTGGGCTCGGCCCGTACGGCCCGGGGCCGGCCCCGGGCCGTACGAGGTAACTCGGCGGCGGCAGGCGGCGCATCACCGCCTGGTGTCAGCGGCCGTGGCCGGCCGCGCCCGCCCGGTTACAGATACGGCCGGGTGATCAGTTCGATCGCGTGGCCGGAGGGGTCCTTGAAGTACACCCCGCGGCCACCGTGTTCGTTGTTGGTCTCGCCCGGGCGCCGCATCTGCGGATCGGCCCAGTGCTCGACACCGCGCTCGCACAGCCGCCGGTACGCCCGGTCGAACAGGTCGTCGTCGACCAGGAACGCGTAGTGCTGCATCTGGATCTCCACCGGCGGCTCGGCGAACTGCAGCAGCACGCCGTCGGTGAGCTGGATGTTGGTGAACACGCCCCAGGACGGTGCTTCCGGCAGTTCCAGGAGCTCCCGGAAGAACCGGGCCGACTCCTCGCGGTCCCTGGCGGCGATGATGGTGTGGTTGAAGGTGACTGTCATTCGGCTGACCTCACTGTCGCTCGGCACGGAGAGATGGACTCGCGGTGCGCGGGCGCGGGGAGGTCCGCGTGCCGAACCGTGGGGGTGCCTTCCGCGCCCCCGCCGTGCGGTCAGCCCTCCACCGGATAGCCGATCCGTGTGTGGCGTGGCGCCGGTCCGGTGTTCACGTCGGGCGACGTTACTCGGTTCCGCCGGCTACGCCAACAGGGAGTGGGAGCGGTCCGTTCACGGAGCGCGGCGACCGCCTTCAGGGCTGGGTCGGAGCCGCCAGGGGGCTGCCGGGCGTCATACGCAGTCGCACGAAGCCCCGTAGAGGACCAGGGCGACGAGAACGAACGCGGTGACGGACACCGTGGTGAGACGCCCGCGCCGGACGGGCCCCGCGGGCCGGAAGACCTCCCGTGCGCCGTAGCCGGCGAGAAGCAGGAAGCCGCCGAGCGAGCCGCCCGCGACGAGGGGGCTGATCCTCCAGCCCGCCAGGAAGACGGCGGCTCCCGCTGCGAGGACGAGGCAGGCGACCATGGCGAGCACCGCCTCGAACAGCACCTCGCCGATGAAATCGGCCACGCAATCGCCTGCCTTCCTGGCCGCACGCGCGACGCGTCCCCCCGCCACGTGACCGCACCTCTTCCGCTCGGAACGAGAACCCCGTACGGGAGAGGACTCCCGGCGGCCCGCCGAGGGTTCCGCCGCGGGCGGGTCAGTTCCTCAGGTGGCCCATTACGGACCGCACCGCACGGTCCACGGCCTGGCGGGCCGGTTCGGTGTGGTCGACGGTTTCGAAGCCGTGGTGGCCGCCGGGTACGTCGATCACCTCCACGGCGGCCTCGCGGTGCTCCGCCGCGACCAGGAACTCCTGGACGGTGGCAGCGAGTTCGGGGAGTTCCAGTTCCACCCGGGTCAGCACCACCGGCAGCCGTCCCGCGGTGCGCAGCGCGGTCGCGGGATGGAAGCGGGAGGCGTCGACCGGCCAGCCCGGCGGGGGAGCGAGCAGGGGGTAGGTGGCCGCCACGCAGCGCAGCCACGGCGGCGGCGCGGCCAGCCAGTCGGCCGACAGCAGCCCGCCGCCGGAGAAGAACCACAGCGCGATCCGGTCCCCGTCCACGCGAGGGTCGGCCCGTACGAGGCGGACGGCCTCGCGGACGTCCTCGGCGGCGCGCCCGTAGTCGGCGATGCCGTGCAGCCGGTGGTCCACCGTCGCGCCGACCGCGCCCAGGCTCGCCGCGTACCGGGCGTAGCCGGTGAAGATGGGCCAGTCCCGGGGGGTCGGGCGCGCGTCGGGCGGAACCGGGCCGCCGTGGACGAACACCACCGCCGGGCGGGGTTCGTCGGCGCCGGGCAGATGGAGGTCGACCCGTCCCGTCCGCTCGCGGCGCGCCTGCGGCACGTCCACGATGAACGGTCGCAGATGCGCGGGCCGTTCGTCCGACGGCGGGGAGATCCGGCGCCCCTCTCCGGCGGCGGCCCGCAGCAGCACGCCGGCCAGTTCGCCGGGGGCGGAGAGCATCGGCCAGTGCCCGGTGGCGAGTTCGAAGAAGCCCACCCGGGGGTCGGCGAGCGCCCGGAAGCGGGGGTCGCCCAGGCCCACCATGGCCTCGATCGCGGCGATGCCCGGTCCGTTGGCGGTGCACAGGACGCCTGTCGTCGGCATCTTCGACACGGCCTCGGTCAGCCGGAGCGGCTGGGTGAGCGTGCCCGCGGGCTGGGGTGCGGCGAGGCGGGCCAGCCGTTCCAGCGCCTCCCCTGGTACGCCGGCGGTGCTGCCCCAGCGCCGCCAGCCGTCCGGGGACGGCGGAGGGAGCAGCCCGTCCCCGGGCCCGCCGCCCCGCCCGGTCTCGCGCGGGAGCCGCTCGCGGACCGTGCCGTCCGGCACGAGGGCGAGGGCCGGGTCGCCGTCGCGGGGGACGCCGGTGTCCAGGTGGACGATCCGGGCGATCCGCTCCGGGCGCCGTCCGGCGGCGCCGAGCACCGGGTGGATGCCGTAGCAGTGCCCGACGAGCACCACCCGTGGCGCGTCCAGCCCGTCGATCAGCCGCACCAGGTCGCCGATGTGCGTCTCCAGATCCGTGCCCGGTCCCGCCGGATCGCCGGGGCCGCCCATGCCGGTGAGCGTCACCGGGTACGCCCCGGCCCCCGACCCCCGCAGCCGGGCGGCCACCTCCTCCCACACCCAGCCGCCGGTGTGGGCGCCCGGCACCAGTACGAACGCCGTCATGGCCGTCTCCTCCCCGCCTCTTCCGAGCGCGGGCCGCCCGCGCTCGCCGATACGGTAGGAACTCCCCCTGAGGGAGGTTCAAGCCTTGTCGCCCGACGGCCTGTGGAGCATCGGGGAACTCGCCGAGCAGGCGGGCACCACCGTCAAGACCGTCCGCTTCTACTCCGACCGCGGGCTGCTGCCCGAAGCCGGCCGCAGCACCGGGGGCCACCGCCGCTACGGTCCCGAAGCGCTCGACCGGCTCCGTACGATCCGCTCGCTGCGCGCCCTCGACGTGCCGGTTCCGGAGGTGGGGCGGGCCCTGGAGCGGGAGGACGCACTGGAGGACGTCGTCGCCGGGCGGCTGCGGGAGGTCGGCTCGCAACTGGCCGCCCTTCGCTGGCGGGAGGCGGCCCTCCGTCTGGTGCGGGACTGCACGGCCGAGGAGCGCGCCGACCGTCTGCGGCTGGTCGGCGCCGTGTCCGCGCCACCCGGCACGGCGGCACTGGCGCGTTTCTGGCGGGGCTGGCTGCCGCCGCGGCTCCCGGCCCGGCTGGTCTCCGAGATACTCGAACACGCGATCCCCCAGCCTCCGGACGACCCGACCCCGGCCCAGGTGCTGGCCTTCGCCCGGCTGCACGCCTTCGTCTCCGGCCCCTGCCCCGGCACCGGCCGGCACTGCCGTCCGGCGGCGCACCGGCCGGAGGAGGGCTACCGCCCGGCCGTGCTCTACGGCGGCCTGGTCGAGGCGTACGGACTGGCGGCCGAGCCGATGCGGGCGGGACGGCCTCCGCACCGGGGCGAGGCGCTGGACTGCTTCGTCTCCGCCTACGCCCGCTCACGCGGCACGAGCGACACCCCCGGTTTCCGGCGCGGGCTCAGGACCCGGCTCGCGGCCGATCCCCGTATCGACCGCTACTGGCAGCTCGTCGCCGAGGTGACCGCGCCGCCGGCCGGCCCGCCGGAGCCGACGCCCGGCGCCGCCCACGACTGGCTGCTCGCCGCCCTGTCGGAGGAGGAGGCGACCGCCTGACGGGGTGCCCGGCAGGGCGGTTTGCCGCCCGTTTATCCGGAGGAGCCGACCCGGGGGGCTGTGGCAGGCTGGCTGCCCGGACCCGGGACCCCCGAGACCTCCGAGCCCCGAACCCTGAGAAGCGCCGAAAGGAACCGCCGTGGCCCGTGCCGTGACCCTCATCCGCTCCGGCTCCCTGTCCGACGTCGCCGAGTACGCGTACGCGGCCACCGCGCCCGCCGAGGCGCGGCTGGTCTTCCTCGCCGGGGCGTGCCCCCTGAACGAGGACGGATCCACGGCGGCGAAGGGCGACTACGCCGGGCAGGCGGCGAAGGCCGTGGAGAACATGCGGACCGCGCTCGCCGACGCGGGCGCCTCGATCGAGGACGTCATCAGCACCCGGGTCCTGGTGGCGTCGAGCCGCCAGAAGGATCTGGTGACCGCCTGGGAGGTCGTCCGGGACGCCTTCGGGGACCACGACGTGCCCAGCACCCTGATGGGGGTGACGGTGCTCGGATACGACGACCAGCTCGTGGAGATCGAGGCCGTCGCCGCCGTACTCGGCTCCTGAACCGGCAACCGGCCCGCCCCGAAAGGGTGATCCGACCGTCCCCGGAACCCGGGCGGGCCCCGGGGACGTTGGGATGGCGGACGGTGAACGAGGAACTGCGGCCCGCACAGGACGGGCGGCGGCCGAGGACGGGATGACGCCAGTGGCGATGTGGGATCGGCTCAAGGACCAGGCCAGGAACCTCCAGCAGTCCCGGGGCGGGCAGGGAACGGGCGGACCGGGAGCCGGAGGGCCGGGGGCGGCAGGCCAGGGCCACGGCTCCCGTCCCGGCTCCGGCGGAGGGTCGAAGGCCCAGCTGGTGGGCCTGCTGAAGTCCCAGCTCGCCTCGGCGAAGGCCGAGTTGAAGAGCGGTGCGTACCGGGACGCGAGCATGGCGATGTGCGCGCTGGTGGCCGCCGCGGACGGGCATGTGGACCCGTCGGAGCGGCAGCGGATGGAGTCGATGATCGTCGGCAACGACGTTCTGCAGAACTTCCCGCCCGAGCAGCTGCGTCAGCGGTTCAACCGCCATGTGGACCGGCTCACGGCCGACTTCCAGGCGGGCAGGGCGGAGGCGCTGCAGGAGATCGCCAAGGCCGCCAAGAAGCCGGCGGAGGCCAGGGCCGTCGTCCAGACCGGCATCGTCATCGCCGGTGCCGACGGCCACATCGACCAGTCCGAGCAGCAGGCCATCCGGGAGGCCTGCGCCGCGCTGGGGCTCTCCCCGGAGGAGTTCGGCATGTAGGGCGCGGCCGGTCCCGCGGGCGGAGGCGCTCCGGCCGCGGGACGGGTCCGCTGGACGGACGGTGTCTAGGCCCGCTCCGGGGCGGCGGGTTCGCGGGGGCCGTCGGGGAGGTCGGCGAAGGTGTAGGGGGGCCAGGGGCCGAGGAAGCGGATGCGGGCGGCGGGCTGCTCGTCCCGGACGGCCGCCAGTACGGTGCCCACCGCCTCGATGTCCCCCGTGCGCACCAGCAGGGCCGCCGAGAGGACGTCCGCCTCGCCCGGGTCGCGCACGCCGCGCGAGCGCTCGCGCATGTCCTCGGCCACGGCCAGCAGTCTGCGGCGCACATCCGCGTGGAGGGCGTCGGCCAGGCGCTCGGAGGACTCCCGGCGCAACTGCTCGAGCTGCTTGGCCAGCAGGCGGCGCAACCCGGGGGAGCGGCTCTCCATCTCCGCCTCCAGGGCGCGGGCGCGCTCGTCGTCCCGGGCGGACTCCGTGCGGTCGACCGTGATCTCCACCCGCAGCTCCGCCCGGCCGTCCAGCGCCTCGAGCCGGGAGCGGAGTCCGGCCGCGCGGGAGGTGAGCCAGTCGCGCAGCCGCTCCTCGGCGGTGCGGGGGTCCCGCGGTGAGGGGTCGGGGGCGACCAGGACGTTGAAGGTCATCGGCAGGAGCGCTCCGGTGCGCTCCCACACGGCGACCACCGCCCGGTCCTGCTCGGCCACCCGCCGCCGCACGTCCTCGTCCGGGCCCTGGTAGGGGACCGGCTCCGCGTCGTGGACCAGTGCGGCCAGTCCCGTGCCCGGGGCGGCCAGCAGGCGCAGGGGGTGCCCGTCGACTCCGGTGACGCCGTCGGCGGCGCCGGGCCGGTCGGGCGCCACCGCGTACACGTACAGGGCCGACTCCGTCACCGCCGCGCCTCCTCGGCCCAGCGGGCGGGGTTGACCAGCTTGTCCACGACGTCGTCCACCACCTCGTCCAGACCCCGGTGCAGGTCGGCGACGGAGTCGGTGATGCCGTGGTCGGACTTGATCTCCTCGATCGCCTCGTCCAGTTCCAGCAGGGCGTCGCCCAGGCGCTCGAGTTCCTCCTCGGTCAGGTCGCCGCCGTTCATCCGGCGCAGCGCCTGCCGTTCCAGGGCCTCCTGGATCACCTCGACCAGGGTGACGACCAGGGACAGCACCCCCTGTTTGAGGCTCTTCTCGTCGACTGTGATGGCCATGGTCTTCTCCGTCCTTCCCTTCCCGCCCGCTTCTCGCCCGCTGTCCTGCGGGGCCGCCGTCCGTGTGCGTCAGGCCGAGGGCAGTGGCTCCGCGCCGCGCAGCGACTCCAGCGCCCCGGCCCAGCGCCCCGGTTCGTCGGCCGTGAGCGTCACCGGCCCCTGCGAGGCCGTCTCCACGGTGATCACCGTCCCCCCGCCGGCCGGTGAGCCGCCCGGCTCGGTGCGGACGGCGGTGATGTCGTCGGCGGGCAGGACCAGGGCGGGACGGGAGTCCAGCGGCGACTTCCACATCAGCCCGTCAGGCGTGAGCCTTCCCTGCCCGCCGCGCCACAACGGGCCGTCGCGGCGCGGCTCGTGGTACCAGAGGTGGCCTTCGAGGATCGCCCGGCCGCCCCCGTCCTCCGCCGCCGGGCCGACGGGGGAGGTCTCCAGCGGGCCGGGGCACGTGGCGGCCAGCAGGGCGCGCAGCCTCTCCGGCTCGGTGCAGGACACCAGCGTCTGACGGCCGTCCGCGAGGACGACGCGCAGCCTGGTGCGCTGTTCGCCGCCGATGGTCCGCTCGGTCTCCGGCCGCACCGCGCGCACCTCCGCCAGCTCCGTCTCCCACAGCACCTCGCGCGGTTCGCGGCGCAGTACGACCAGCCGCCGGTCGGTGAGGTGGACGGTGCCGGGGCGCCAGGTGGTCTGGAAGCCGTCCTCCAGCAGGTGGCCGCCGCGCATGTGGAAGACGTGCCGTTCCCCGGCGCGCAGTTCGAGTTCGCGGCGTCCGGTGGAGCGCTCGGCCCAGGCGCGGGTGTCCTCGTCCCACCGGCGCAGCATGCCGTACTCCAGCATGGTCTCCATGCCCGCTATCGCGGCGCGCAGGCTGACGCCGATCAGCGGGATGTCGGCCACCGAGACGATGAGGTCCAGGTGGAGGACGGCGCCCTTGTTCAGCAGGACCTCGACGAGGTCGTCCAGCGTCACGCGCGGGTCCCTGGTGGGCTTCATCGGCGGGCGTTCAGCCGTCACGGCCACCGCCCCCGCCGCTCTCCGGATCCCCGCCGTTCTCCGGATCCCCGCCGTCGTCCGGGCCGCCGCCTCCCGGGCCGCCGTCGTCCGCAAGGGCGCGCGGGGCGGCGCGGCTCTCGGCCAGCCGGGCCCGGGCGCTGCGCCAGCCGCACCACGGGCACATGTCCTCCAGCAACTGGCTCACCGGCGAACGCTTCCCGCACTCGGGGCAGGTGTCCCTCTCCTCGCGGGCCTCGCGCCAAGCGGCCGTCTCGACATCGGTGCCGGAGGGGAACTCCAGCCCGTAGCGCGCGGCGGTCTCGAAGGAGGCCAGCGCCGCCCGCAGCCGGATGCCGAGGAGTTCGACACCGGCCACCGACACCATGATGTCCGCGTTGAGCACCAGCCCCTTGTCGAGGAGGGTCTCCACCACGTGGGCGAGGCTTCCCTCGCCGTCCCGCCGCGGTTCCAGCGGCTGCTGGGGCGTCAGCGTCCGGGCCCGCGGCGCCGCGGGGACGCGCGGCGGCGCGGGCCGGACCGTGCCGGTCTCGGCGGGAACGCCTCTCTCCTGGTAATCGCTCACCCCGTTACGCCTATCCGGGTGACCGGCTCCCATGCGTCCGCGGCGCCGGATCGACCGGGAGCACGCCGGATCAGCCGGGCGTACGGTGCCGGGCCCCGCTCACCCGGACGTCTCCGCGGCGGCCGCGGCATCGGCCGCCGCGGCGGCGCGGGCCCCGGCGTAGGCGTCACGGAGGTCGGGTCCCCAGGCGGGTGCCCGGTCCGAGGGGCGGACGATCCAGCCCCGGTTGCCGACCCGGTCCGGTTCGACGACGTCCGGGTGCGGCAGCAGCACCAGGGTGCCGCGGCCCAGGACGGACATGCCGGCGACCTCCCAGCCGTCCGCCGAGCCGAGGGCGACGACGAAGTCCGCGCCGAGCGGGGTGGAGAGCACGGGGCCGAGCGGAGCCCGTGCCGCCCGCATCCTGCGGACCGTCTCCCCGGCGAGGGGCAGCGGGACGCGGACCACGTCCCAGGCGATCCCGGCGGGCACCTCGCCCAGCGCGCCGTGCTCCCAGGCGGCCAGGACGGCGGGGACGCGGCCGGTGGGGTCCAGCCAGCCGGTCGGCGGAGGCTGGACGGCGGTGCCGGCCGGTGCGGGGTGCGGGGAGATGGTCACGGTGTCGCCTTCCTGTTCCACTCGGGGGTCTGACGCAGCAGCCATCGGCAGTCGTGTGCGAGGGACCTCACCTGCTGCCGTGCGGAGTGCAGTCCGCCGTCCAGCTCCCGTCCGGCCTGGTTGGTTATCCAGTCCAGCCGGGCCCGGTAGCGCAGCCACTGGGCGGTGCTGGGGCGCAGGACGGCGGCGCGGGCCCGCGCGATCGGCAGCAGCAGCCTGATGTGGTCGCGCAGCAGGGCCTCCAGCTCCACCAGTTCCCCGTGGCGCAGGGGCGCGCTGCCGTGGGCCAGGGCGCGGCCTATGGTGCGCTGGACGGCGGCGGCGTCCACCAGGGCGGCCGCCTCCGGCGGATCGGCCAACGGGGCCTGCGGGCCGGTCTCCTCCGGGCCGGTCCGACCGAACGGGCCGGTCCGGCCGAGTGGTTCGCAGGCCGCGGGTGGGGCCGCGGGTGGGGTGGCGTCGGGTGTCGTCTGCACGAATTCCCCCGGACTTCGTCATGGTCGCTTACGGACACAGAGTGGCGGCGCGGCCGGCCCTCAACTGTCACTCTTCGGTGACAGGTGCCGCCCATGTGTGCGCACGGGGGCGCACGCCCCGGTGTGCGTGACCGCCCCTCACCGCCCGCCGTCGCGCCCCCGGCCGCCGTGTACGGGTCCTCCGTGCGCGGGCCCGCGCACGGAGGACCCGGCCGTCAGACGCCGACCCACGCGGCCATCCGCGTCAGGGCGTCCGGCGACCTGCGCCGCAGGTTCAGCAGGCCGCGCACCGTCTCCCGCACCCGGGGGTGGAAGCGGGTCTGCTGGGGCGCCAGCGTGCGCGCCTGCGCCAGCGAGGCCAGCGCCGCCTCGATCCGGCCGGTCTCCATCTCCGCGCGGGCCCGGTCCACCAGCAGCGCGGCCCGGCGGGAGGCCGCCCAGCCGCGCGGCGGGCGCACGGCGCGCGCCGCGCTCAGCGCCGCGTCGTACTGGCACAGCTCCAGCCGGGCGAAGACCTCGTGCGCCCCCACGTTCGCCGGTCCGAAGGACAGCCAGTGCACCGCTCCCACCTCGCCCGTGCGCCGGGCGATTTCGCCGGCCCGCGCGAGATGGGACTCCACGGCCGCCGCGTCGCCCGCGCGGGCCGCGATCACGGCCGCGCCCAGGTGGAGCTGTCCGGCCACCGCGAGGCTCTCGGTGCTCTGCCCGGCCTGGCGCAGCAGATCGTGCCCGACCGCCACCATGCGCAGGCCGATGCGGTGTTCGGCGTCCCGGCTGCGGTAGGACAGGGCCCGCTTGTACTGGCGGATCGCGCCGAGCAGCGGATCGCCGGCGTGCTCGGCGGCCCAGCCCATCCGGTCCAGCGCCACGACGGCCAGGTCGTAGCTGCCGAGCTTCGTCGTCACGTCGTGCGCGCTGCGGTACGCCGACGCCAGGGCCCGCCACAGCTCGGTGCTCGGGTGCTCCCGGCAGGAGACGGTCAGGTCCGCCAGGAGGCCCGGCAGGCCGGCGGCCGCCTGGTACAGCCGGGCGCCGCGCACGTCGCGGCACAGCGCGTCGGCGGCCGCGACCAGTTCGGGCGCGGGGAGGACGGGGCCGCAGGAGTCGGTCGGCAGGTCGTACAGGTCGAGGGCCTCGCGGATGGGCCGGACCAGGCCGTCGACGCGGTCGGGCCGGGGGGAGTGAGCGGGCTGTCCCGTCAGGGTGGCGACATCGGTGCGCAGCGCTCTGGCCACGGCGGCCACGAACTGCGGGGAAGCGCTCTTGTGGCCGCTCTCGACATGGCGCAGAAGGCTGTAGGAGTAGGGGATGCGCTGGGCGAGCCCCTGCTGTGTGAGTCCGGCGCGCTTGCGCTGGGCGGCGATCCGGTTACCGATGTGCTCGTCGTCGGATGCGGGCATACCGGGTCCCTCCGTTTCTCGCGGCATCTGAACGGTACCCGCGACCCGCCGCCCGTCCCAGTGAGTTCGCGCTGATCAGGTGTGGTGAACTGCGGAGCATGAGGAACCGAGTCATGTACCTGTTCGGTTGCGCCTCCCCGCCCGTCGTCTACATCGACCGCGCGATCCGCGACGCACAGGCGCGGGGGTGGCAGGTGTGCCTGGGGCTGACGCCGAGCGCACGGGAGTGGCTGGAGGACCGGCTGCCGGAGCTGGAGGAGCTGACCGGCCACCCGGTGCGCAGCGCCTACCGCTCCTACGGCCGGCCCGAGACGTGGCCCAGGACGGATGTCGTGGTGGTGGCGCCGGCGACCCTGCACACGATCAACGCCTGTGCGCTGGGCATCACTTCGACATTCGTCGTGGGCTTCACGGCGGAGGCGATGGGCAAGCGCATCCCGCTGGTGGTGATGCCGTGCCTGAACTCCACCTACGCCCGGCACCCGCAGTTCGAGCGCTCGCTGGAGGTCCTGCGCGGGGAGGGCGCACGGGTGCTGTACGGCCCCGGCGGCTTCGTGCCGAACCCGCCGGGGCAGGGGCGCCCCGAGGAGTACCCGTGGCACCTCGCGCTGGACGCGGCGCACGAGGCGGTGGAACGGCGCTGACGGGCGGCGCGCGCCGCCCGGAACGGCCTCCCGGGAGGGCCGGCCCGATGATCCCGGGCACAGGAGGTCGGGTACGGCCGCGGGCCGCCTCCCTAGCGTGGGCGGCAGTACAGAGGAAGGGGGCCGGGAGTGCTGGAGCGGCTCAACCAGGCCATGGAGCACATCGAGCGGAACCTCGGCCGGCCGGTCGACGCGGCCGAACTGGCGCGGATCGCGCTCACCTCGGAGTACCACCTGAGGCGGCTGTTCTCCGCGCTGGCCGGTATGGGGCTGTCGGAGTACGTCCGCCGCAGGCGGCTCACCGTCGCCGGCGCCGAGGTGCTCGCCGGGGAGCGGACGCTGCTCGACATCGCGGTGCGCTACGGCTACGGCTCGGGCGAGGCGTTCGCCCGCGCGTTCCGCGCCGTGCACGGTGTCGGGCCCGGTGAGGCCCGGCGGACGGGCGCGGCCCTGCGCTCCCAGCCGCGGATGTCCTTCCGCCTCGTCGTCGAAGGGAGCGGTGACATGCGGTACCGGATCGTGGAGAGGGAGGGGTTCAGCGTGGTCGGGAGGAGGGCGCGTGTCCCCCTGGTGCACGAGGGAATGAACCCGGCGATAGCGGAGTTCGTGCGCGGTATCGGCGGTGGGACCGTCCGGCGGATGGAGGAGCTGTCCGACCGGGAGCCGCGCGGCATCGTGAACGTGAGCCACGGCGTCGCCGAGGGCCGGGAGGAGGGCAGCGAACTCGACTACTGGCACGGGGTGGTGACCGGCGCCGAGCCTCCGGAGGACATGGAGGCCCTCGCGGTCCCGGCGGGGACGTGGGCGGTCTTCGAGAGCGAGGGGGAGTTCCCGCAGGCGGTCCAGTACCTGTGGCGGGACGTCTTCACCCAGTGGTTCCCGTCCAACCCGTACCGCGCCAGGCCGGGCCCGGAGATCGCGCGCACCCGCCTGTCGGAGGACGGGAAGCGGGCGCGGGCACAGCTGTGGATCCCGGTGGAGCGGACAGCGGTCTGAGGACGGCGGCCCGCCGCTCCACGGGCGCCCGCCGGCAGGGGAAGGCCCGAGCCGCCCCCACGCGGCTCGGGCCTGGTCCTTTGCAGGGCCCGGGTCCCCTCCCCTCGCCGGGAGGGGACCCGGGCCCTTGCGGTCATCCGGCTCCGGACGGCTCAGGGCCGGATGACGGCCCACACGATGTGGCCCAGTCCGAGTCCTGCGGACTCCACCCCCCAGGCCTGTGTGAGCGATTCGATCAGCTGTAGTCCCCGGCCGCGCTCCTCGTCGGCCCGGGGGAAGCACAGGACCGGGGTGCTGGCGTAGCTGCCCTGGTCGCGCACCTCGACGCGTATCTGGTTGTCGGCGACGTACAGCAGACAGCCGATGCGGTCGCTGTCCGTGTGCAGCACGGCGTTGGTGAACAGCTCGGAGACCACCAGCCGTGCCGTGTGGCAGGCCTCCGGGGTGAAGCCCCACTGGAGCAGGCGCTCGAAGACGCGGTCGCGGGCGTCGGTGACGGAGAAGGGCTGGGCCGGCAGTTCGAATGTCTCCTGGCGCAGGTCAGGGCACACGCCGACCGGTCCCGGGAGGGTCATCGTGCCTGGGGAGAGCGCCACGGCCGTCCGCCTTTCCGTCCGTCTGACTGTGGGGGACCCTCACTATCCTCGCTGCGGTAGGCAGAAGGCAAGAGGCGTCTTGCAAATTGCAGAATATTCGAGGCAGGCTGCATGCGTCATAGACGGTGTGTCAGACTCTCTGTCCGACCAGGGGTTTCGAGGGAGGGAACGTGGCGACCGTCGGGCGGATCGTGCTCGGTCTGCGACTCCGCGACCTGCGGGAAAGGGCCGGGTGCTCCTTCGAGGAGGCCGCTGCCGCGCTCAGCGTCAACGCCGCGACGGTGCGACGGATGGAGAAGGCCGAAGTCGGCCTGAAACCGCTGTTCGTGGAGAAGCTGCTGGAGACGTACGGCGTCGGACGGCAGGAGATCGACTCCTTCCTGGCGCTGGTGGAGGAGTCGCGCAAACCGGGATGGTGGCACCGTTTCCGTGACGTACTGCCCGACTGGTTCGGCCTGTACGTCAGCCTGGAGGGTTCCGCCTCCGTCATCCGCGGCTACGAGCCCCACTGCGTCCCCGGCCTGCTCCAGACCGAGGACTACGCCCGCGCCCTGCTGCGCACCGGCTTCCCCAACGCGCCCGAGGACGAGCTCGAGCGCCGGGTCGCGCTGCGCATGGGCCGGCAGCGGCTCCTCACCGGATCCGGCGCCCCGCGCCTGTGGGTCGTGATGGACGAAACGGTCCTGCACAGGCCCGTCGGCGGGCGGGAGGTCATGCGGGCGCAGATCGACCGGCTCCTGGAGGCGGCCGGACTGCCGAACGTCACCCTCCAGGTCCTGACGTTCGAGGCGGGCCCGCACCCGGGCATGTTCGGGCCCTTCCAGCTTTTCCGCTTCGACATACCGGAACTGCCGGACATCGTCTACACCGAGAGCCTCACAGGGGCCGTCTATCTGGACGAACGCCCCGACACGGCCGCCTACCTGGAGGTCCTGGACCGCATGGGCGCGCAGGCCGTATCAGTACGACACACCGAGGAGCTCCTCGGTGACATTCGCAAGGAGTTCTGACCGATGGGTCACATTTACAACGGGATGCCGGCCAAGGAGCTCGGGACCGAGGGCTGGCACAAGCCGTGGAGCGGCACCAACGGCGGCAACTGCGTTGAAGCGATGAAGCTCGGCGACGGACGGGTGGCCCTGCGGCAGTCCAGCGACCCCGACGGCCCCGCATTGATCTACACCTACCAGGAGATCGAGTCCTTCATCCGCGGCGCCAAGCTCGGGGAAGCCGACTTCCTGCTCGCCTGAACCGCACCACCACCGACCACGACCACCCCCCACGGGAGAACAGATGACCGCCCAGGGCTTCTCCGCCGACGACATCGACACCAGCAGACCGCACTCGGCGCGTATGTACGACTACTTCCTCGGAGGGAAGACCAACTACGAGGCCGACATCCAGGGCGCCGAGGCGGTCATCTCCTTCTGGCCGGGGGTGCGCACCGGAGCCCGCGTCAACCGCGCCTTCATGCACCGGGCTTCCCGGTGGCTGGTGCGCGAGGCGGGCATCCGGCAGTTCCTCGACGTCGGCACCGGCATACCCACCGAGCCCAACCTCCACCAGGTCGTCCAGGCCATCGCGCCCGAGGCCCGGGTCGTCTACGCCGACAACGACCCCATCGTGCTGCGCTACGCGCAGGCGCTGCTGCGCAGCACCCCCGAGGGACGCACCGCGTACCTGCACGCGGACGCGACCGACCCCGACTCGATCCTGAACCACCCAGAGCTCCACGAGAACTTGGACCTGAGCCGGCCGGTCGGGCTCTCCCTCAACGCGCTGCTCCACTACATCAGCGACGAGAGCAGGCCGCACGAGATCGTCGCGCGGCTGGTGGACGCGATCCCGTCGGGCAGCTACCTCACCCTCACCCACTGCACCCCCGACCTCGACCCCGAGACCTGGGAGCGCCTGAACAGCCTCTCCATGTCCGGCTCCGCGGCCTCGGCCAAGGCCCGGACGCGCGAGGAGATCCTGCGGTTCTTCGACGGGCTGGAGTTCGTCGAGCCCGGTCTGACCGTGCCGCACCGCTGGAGGCCGGAGCCGGACCAGCCGCTCGCGGACGTCTCCGACGCCGAGGTGTCCCTCTACGCGGCCGTCGCCCGCAAGCCCTGACGGCCGACGACTGACGGCCGACGGCCTTCCGCGCCCGTCGCGGGCCGGCTCCCGCCGCGGACGCCACGCGCCCGCGGCGGGAGCCGGCCGGGGCGGTGCGCATGCGGTGTGCGCGGTGCGTGCGGGCGGGCCGGGCAGGCGGGCGACGGGCCGTCATATCCGTTCCGGGCGGCCGCCCGGAACGGACGGGCGCGTCAGGAAGCCGGTGCCGCCGGCACCGGCCCGCGCCGCACCAGGAAGGTCGCCAGGGCGCCCGCGCCGAAGAGGGCCAGCACCGAGACCGCCGTCCCCAGCCACGTCGCCCCGAGCCACTGCCCGCCCACATAGCCGGCGCCGACGCCGTACCCGGCCCAGGCCAGACCCGCCAGGGCCGACCACGGCAGGAACTCCCTGGTGCGCCGCTGCTCCACGCCCGCGACCAGGCTCATCACCGAGCGCCCGCCCGGGGCGAACCGGGCGAGGACGACCAGGGGGCCTCCGCCGCGCGCCAGTGCGTGGCCGAGCCGCTCCCGGGCTCCGGACAGCTGCCGTGAGCGGGCGACGGCCCGGGCGAAGCGGTCACTGCCGCGCCGGGCCAGCCGGTACACCGCCAGGTCGCCCAGGACCGACGCCGCGGCCGCGCACAGCACCAGCGCGCACACCGTCGGAAGCGGGGCGTTCGGAGCCGGTGCGGCGATCGCGGCCGCGTCGGCCGCCGTGCCCGCGGCCGTCGCGCCCGCGGCGGTGGCCGCGGCCGCGATCACGATGACGCCGCTGGGCAGGAAGGGGAGGAAGACGTCGAGCAGCACCGACAGCGCTATGAGCACGTAGATCCAGGGAGCGTAGATCAACTCCCCAAACGTTTCCTGCACGTTCACCCCCCGGTGCGGTCACTGCCGCAGGGCGGCCCACCGCCGATCAGCGTACGCCCGCGTCACCCGTGAGGATCAGCTGGGGTGTTGCGGCACGTCATCTCCCCGCGGTCGCGCCGGAGTCGGCGGAGCATGGGCGGCCGTAAGGAAACGGCACGACGAACCGAGCAGGAGGGGCCGACATGCTCAGGGGCAGGAAACCGGCGAACAGCACGGCGAACGGGACCGGGAACAGGACCGCGAACAGGACCGCGGGCGGAGCGGCGGGCAGGACGGCTGCCGCGGCGGTCGCGACGGCCGCTGCGGCTGCGCTGCTGACCGCCGCGGGACCGGCGGGCGGCGCGGGAGCGGCCGAACCCGCCGAGGCGGCCGAGGTCCTCGGCGCCGTCGAGTCGGCCGCCGACATCGGCATCGGCGGTTTCGGTATCGGGGGCAGGCACCGGGTGGTGTGGGCCAACGCCGAGTTCGCCCCGCCCGGGAAGTCCACCGTGCCGGCCGCGGTGACGTACGACCGGGCCCTCGTCCCCGTCGGAGCCCGGGTCTCGGTGGCCCGGCACGACAGCCGCCGGGGCATGACGGTCGCGCTGGAGGCGCGCGGACTGCCGGAGAACCGCGGTTACGGGGCGCACGTCCACACCGAGCCGTGCGGTCCCCGGCCCGGGGACTCCGGCCCGCACTACCGGAACGTCCCCGTGCCGCGGGGCTCGTCCGCCGGACCCCGCCACGTCAACCCCGAGAACGAGGTCTGGCTGGACTTCACGACGGACGAGCACGGCGAGGGCAGGGCGCTGTCCAGCCACATGTGGCGCTTCCGCGCCGGCGAGGCTCGGTCCGTGGTGATCCACGAGCACCGCACGCGGCACGAGCCCGGGCGCACCGGTGACGCGGGCAGGCGGCTGGCCTGCGTCACCCTGGGGCTCGATCCGGAGCCCGGGAGGTAGGGGCGGCGGCGCCGGGCGGTTCCGGCAGCGGCGTCCGGCCGGGATCCCCGCCGAACTCGCGGTCGAGCCCCCGGTCGAGGACCTTCTCCAGGGCGGCTCCGCCGTCCCCGCCGCCCTCCCGGCCGCGGGGCCGCGCCCGGTCCAGCCGCAACCGGGCGCGGCGCCCGCTCAGGGTGAGCGTCATCAGCTGGTTGCCGAACCACGGCCCGCCCGTCCGGCGCCACTCCACCGGCGGCCGGCCCGTCCGCCCGTGCCGGGCCAGGATCCGGCCCAACAGCCGCCCGGTACGGCTCCAGCCGAAGCGGAACCCCCAGCGCAGCACGGCCGGGACGCCGTTGTGCATCGGCGAGCAGGTCAGCTGCGCCACCCGGGACCGCACCGGCGGTGCGAAGCGGGGCTCGGCGGTGTACGCGTGGTGCACGTCGCCGGAGAGCACCAGCACCGTGGCCGGGGCCTCTTCGCCCCGGCCCGCCTCCGCCAGCAGCCCGGCCAGTTCGCCGAAGGACCCGGGGAAGGCCGCCCAGTGCTCCAGGTCGGCGGCCTGCCGGATCCTCTCGCCCAGCCGTGCCCAGCGCGGCCCCCGCTCCCCGCGGCACAGCGCGGCGCTCCAGGCCTCCGCGTCGTGCACGGCCGGCGGCAGCAGCCAGGGCAGGGAGGAGCCGACGAGGAGGTGGTCGTAGGTGCCGCGCCCGTCCGCGACCTGCTCGCGCAGCCACCGCGTCTCGCTCTCGTCGAGCATGGCCCGCTCCGGCTCGGGCAGGACGCGGGCGGCCCGGGTGTCCACCATCAGCAGCCGGGTGCGGCCCAGGTCGCGGCGGTAACTCCAGCGGGCGGCGGCCGGGTCGGAGTCGGCCCGCTGGGCGAAGGCGCGCAGCAGGCCGGCCGCGTCGCCGTCCGCACCCCGCACGGCCGCGTACAACTCGTCGCCGGCCAGCTCGGCGGGGGAGAGGTTGCCCAGGTGCTGGTGGACCCAGTACGAGGTGAGCCCGCCCAGGACGCGCTCGCGCCACCAGGGGGCGGCGCGGATCTCCCGCTGCCAGGCCTCGCTGGTGTTCCAGTCGTCGATCAGGTCGTGGTCGTCGAAGATCATGCAGCTGGGGACGGTGGACAGCAGCCACCGCACCCGGGGATCGAGCCAGGACTCCTCGTACAGCCAGGTGTACTCCTCGTAGTCCGCCACCTGGCCCCAGGGCGCTTCCCGCAGGCTGCGGCGGGCGGCGATCCTGCGGCGGATCACCTCGGAGGTCTCGTCCGCGTACACCTGGTCGCCCAGCAGGAGCAGGACGTCGGGGCGCTCCACGGCGCCGGCCAGGACGTCGCGGGCCAGGGCGTCGAGGGCATCGGGGCCGATCGCGCCGTGCGCGGAGGCGGAGGGGCGCGCGGCCCAGCGGCAGGAGCCGAAGACGACGCGCAGCGGGCGGGTTTCCCCGGGAACCCCGCCGTCCTCCGCCTCACCGCCGCCCCCGGCGGCGCCCTCCGGGGGGAGGGTGCGGATGGTGCTGGGCGGGAAGGGGGAGCCGGGCGGCGGCCAGACCTGCTCGCCGTCCAGCAGGACGCGGTAGGGGGTCTCGGTGCCGGGGCGCAGTCCGGTGAGGGGCACCAGAGCGTAGTGGTGGCCGGCGACCTGCCAGGTGCGGGCGGCGGCGCGGACCTCCACCCGGCCGTCGTCCGTTCCGTCGTCCGCCCCGCCGCCGCAGCGCACCTCGGCCTCGCAGGGGCGGTCGGTCTCGACCCAGACGGTCGCCGAGTCGGTGTCGGCGTACCGCAGCAGCGGACCCAGGCGCAGTGCGGTCATGCGGCCGGCCCTCCCTCCGTCGGTTCCGGCAGGTTCGACCCTAGGGGAACGACGGGGGAGGGCCGGGAGTTTCCGCGCGCTGGGGGCGTGCGCCCGGTCAGCAGCCGCTCAGCACACCGCTGAGCCTGCTCTTCTCGGCGGAGTCCACGGACAGGCCGTAGCTGTGCTTCACCCAGACCCACATCCGGGCGTAGGTGCAGTGGTAGGAGGAGAGCGGCGGCATCCACTCCGCGGGGTCCTTGTCGCCCTTGGCCTGGTTGACGTTGTCGGTCACGGCGATGAGCTGGGCGATGGACAGGTCGTTGGCGAACGACTGCCGCTTGGAGGTGGTCCAGGAGCTCGCGCCCGAGCGCCAGGCCTCGGCCAGCGGCACGACGTGGTCGATGTCCACGTCGGAGGCGGCGTACCAGGTGGCGCCGTCGTAGGGCGAGTACCAGCGGCCGCTGGTGGCCGCGCAGCTGCTGTCCTGCACCACGTTGGTGCCGTCGCGCTTGAGGACGACCTCGCGGGTGTTGCAGGTGCCGCTCTGGGTGATCCAGTGCGGGAACTTGTCGCGGCTGTAGCCGTCCGACGAGCCCTCGGCGCGCACCGTCAGGGAGGCGAGGTAGGAGCGGGCGGTGGACGCGCTCGGCGGGGTGGGGGGCGCGGCCTGGGCGGTGGGGGCGCTCAGGAACAGCAGACCGGCGCAGAGGGCGAGGAGTGCGCCGAGGGTGGTGGATCGACGCGCGTAGAAGCCGCGCCGCGAAGCGGGCAGGCGCATGCCGTGCATACGAACTCCCTGAAGATGGGGGGAAGTTGAGTGGAAGAACGCCGTCAGGGTGGCGCCGAAAGGTTTCCTCCCAGCGGGCGCCAGATGACAGAATGGCGACATGAGCACGTCAGATCAAGACCGCTGCCCGGACTGATCGACGCGCTCGACGCACCCGGCCCGCGTGCGGAGCCGGCGCGGAGCGCCGGAGCCGCCGTGCCGCCCGGCACCGCGCCGCCGCGGCCCGGTCCGGCCTCCGTCCGGGCCCGGTGGCCGGGCCGTCCCTCCGCCGCCCTTCACCCGCCGCCCTTCGCCCTTCGCCCGGCGGGGCCCGGCCCTGCGGGCCCGAGAGGCCGCCCGCTGCCGCCGGGCGTCCGGCCGACCGGCTCCTTCTGTACGGTTCCGCCGCCCGTCACCCGCCGGACCGGTCGCGCCGCCGGCCGGAGCCCGCCCGAGGGCGGTGCGGGGCGGGACGGCCGAGGCCGTGGCGCCGGTCACACCGCCGGTGCGGCGCACTGCCGGGCGGGCGCGGGCGCCGTGCCGGCGTCCGCGCTGGTCACGGGCGGTGGCCCCCGGCCGGGGCCACCGCGCGCGGGCGGCCCGTACCGCGGCGGCGGGCGCGGGGAGGCGCGCGGCATCACGTAGGCTGGTCGGCGTCTGAAGGGGAGTAGCTCTTCGCCGGACCGTCGACATACTGGCCGCGCCGTACCCGTACGGCCGGCCCGGCGCCCGGAGCCGGTGCCCGCGCACCGTGCCAGCGAGACCTTCGGCCGCAGTGTCCACGGCTTCACACAAGCCGCCCACGACGCTGCCGTGCCGAAGCGTGCTCGCCCCCGCGGGCCCCTCGGCAGGGCGGCCCGACCGATGAGGGGTCCCTCTCGCATGTTCAGCATCACCGCCGCCGCAGTGACCTTCGGCGTCGTCTTCCTCGCCGAACTGCCCGACAAGACGGCGCTCGCCGGACTGGTGCTCGGCACCCGCTACCGGGCCTCTTACGTCTTCGCCGGCGTCGCGGCCGCCTTCGCGCTGCACGTGGCGCTGGCCGTGGCCGCGGGCAGTGTGCTGACCCTGCTGCCGCAGCAGCTGGTGCAGGGGATCACCGGCGCGCTGTTCCTGGCGGGCGCGCTGATGCTGCTGCTGAAGAAGGACGACGGGGACGAGGAGATCCGCAGGCCCTCCGACCAGTCCTTCTGGAAGGTGGCCGGCAGCGGCTTCATGCTGATCCTGGTCGCCGAGTTCGGCGACCTCACCCAGATCATGACGGCCAACCTCGCCGCCCGATACGACAACCCGCTCTCGGTCGCCCTCGGCGCGGTGATCGCCCTGTGGTCGGTCGCGGCCATCGGCATCCTGGGCGGGCGCGCGCTGATGCGCCGGGTGCCCCTGCGCCTGATCTCCCGGATCGCGGCGTGCGTGATGCTGGTGCTGGCAGCCCTCAGCTTCTACGAGGCGTTCACCGGCTGACCGGCTGACCGGCCGACGGGCCGCGGGCCCGCCGGCCCGCAGCCGGCGGTGCCCCGGCCGGGCGGCCGGGGCACCGTGAGTGATCACGCCCCCCACCCGGAACCGGCGGGGAGGAAGGTTCCAGGCGGGGGGCGTGTGTTCGGGGGAGGGGAGGCGGCGCGGGCTCAGCGGGGCCCGGGCGCCAGGTGCAGGCGCAGTCCGCCGCCGGGCAGGGGCTCGACGCGCACCCCCTCCAGCGTCGGCACATGGGCCGTCGGCCCGAAGGCCGCCGCCCGGGGTCCGACGCCGACCACCCGCATGCCGGCCGCGCGGCCCGCCGTGACACCGGCCTCGGAGTCCTCGAAGACCACGCAGTCCTCCGGTGCGAAGCCCAGTTCGGCCGCGGCCTTCAGGAAACCCTCCGGATGCGGCTTGCTGGCGCCGACCGACTCCGCGGTGATCCGCACCGGCGGCATCCGCAGGCCCGCCGCGTTCATCCGGGCGGTGGCCAGGGGGACGCTGGCAGAGGTCACCAGCGCGTGGGGGAGGTCCTCGATCGCCGCGAGGAAGGCGGCGGCGCCCGGCACCGGCACGACGCCCTCGGTGTCGGCGGTCTCCCGCTCCAGCAGGCGCCGGTTCTCGGCGTGGTTGACCTCCATCGGGCGGTCGGGCAGCAGCTCGGCCATCGTGGCGTAGCCCTGCCGGCCGTGCACCACCTTCATGACCTCGTCCCCGTCCAGGCCGTGGCCCGCGGCCCAGTCGCGCCAGACCCGCTCGACGGCGGCGTCGGAGTCGACCAGGGTGCCGTCCATGTCCAGCAGCAGTGCGCGGGCCGCCAGCGGTGCGGCGGCCGTGCCCGCCGGGCGCCGGGCGTCCCGGACGTCCTGGGCTTTCGGGGAGGAGTCCGGGGTGTCCGAGGGCATGGCGGGTGGCTCCAACTGCTGGGAAGGCGGGACAAGTGGCCCGCCCGCCGGGTCAGGGGCCCCCGTGGTCAGGCACGGGGAACGGGCGGAGCCACTTTGTTCCTTCACGATACAAAGCATTCCGCGTTTACGCCACCCCGCCCGGCGTCAGCTTCTCTGCGTGGCCCTCTCCAGGGCCCGCCGGGTGTGCGGCCCGTAGACGCCCTCCGGGTCCCCCCGCACTCCGTACCAGGTCTGGAACGTGGACACCCCGTCGGTGACCTCGCCGTCGTACACGCCGTCCAGGCCGTGCTCCCGGGCGTCGTAGGTGCCCACCGAGGCCAGCCGGTACTGCAGTTCGGCGACCTCCGGCCCCGAGTCGCCCTCGCGCAGTGTGCGCGGCCGGCCGTCGCCGTCGCCGTCCCAGCCGCCGTCCCGGTCGTCCCCGCCCGGAGTGGTGGGGGCGGGGGGCGGCGCGGGGGCGGTGCTCGTGGGCGCCTCGGCGGTACGGGAGGGGGCGGGGGAGGAGGGCGGCGTACGGCTCTGCGACGGACTCGCGGAGGCGGAGGCGGAGGGGGAGGGGGAGGGCGAGGCCGTGGCCGACGGAGAGGCCGAGGGGGACGCGGAGTCGTCGGCGCCGGCGGACTCCTCGCCCTTGCCGTCGGTGGGCACCACCGCGGTCGGGGCGCCGCCGCGGTCGCCGAACCGGGCCTCGCCGAAGGTGTCGTCCCCGCGCGTGAACAGCCCCGCCACCAGTACGCCCGAACCCACCACGGCCACCGCGGTCCCGCCCACGGCCAGCGCCAGGCCGCGCCCGATGCGGCGGCGCGGGGCGGCCCGGCCACCGGTCACCAGCGGCAGGGGCGCCGTGTCGCCGTCCGCGTGCCGGGCCCCCTCGGTGAACATCGCCAGGTCGGCAGGGTCCGGTCCCCGGTCCGGCTGTGCCACCGGCCGCGGCAGCACCTCGACCTCGGCGCACCGGCAGCTCGCCCGGCCGGAATCGTCCGCGGGTCTGTGGCATATGGGGCAGATGGGCGTATCCGCCACTGCGAGCTCCCCTCCCTCGGAAAGTGCCACAGAGGTTACTGGATGCCCTCCGCCCCCTTTGTGCCCGCCGGTCACCTCCGTCCGCCGGGGCCCGCGGGGCCCGCGCGGCGCGCTGCCGACCGGCCCCGGGCGAGGCGCCCGGGGCCGGTACCGGGGTCCGGTTGCTCAGCCCTCCGTTCCAGCGGTGTCCGCGGCGGGCTTCGGGGCCGCCTGCTGGACGACCTCGAAGGTCCAGACGGTGGAGTCGGACGCCGCCGGGCCCCGGCCCGCGCCGCCGCCCGGACGGCCTCCGCCGCCGCTGCCGCCGCCCTGGTGCGCCGACTTCATCGGACCCGACATCCACGCCTGGAACGCGGCCTCGTCGCGCCAGCGGGTGTAGACGAGGTACCGGTCGGTCCCCTCCAGGGGGCGGAGCAGCTCGAACCACTCGAAACCGTCGGAGGACTCCACCGCCCCCGCCCGGGAGGCGAACCGCCGCTCGAGTTCCTCCCGCTGCTCGGAGGGGACGGTCAGGGCGTTGATCTTCACGATGCTCATGCCCCCATCGTGCCTTCCGCCCCGGTCCGGAGGCGCGGCGGCACGGCGTTCGTTCCGGCTTGTGGTGCCGTGCGGCGGATGTCCCGGGCGGACGGCCGTCCCTGCGCCCGTTCGCGTACGCGCCGGCGCGGGCGGCGTACGGACATACGGCGGCGGCCCGGCCCCGATGAGGGCCGGGCCGCCGAGAGCGCCGGGTGCGGCAGCCGCGATCCGGCGGTCGCGTCACGGCCTGCGGGTCAGAGCCGCATGAGCCGGTCGGCGGCGTCACGGTACTCCCGCAGCGCCCTGCGCAGATCCTCCGTGCGCTCCGCGGAGTCCTCGCCGTGCCAGGGCTCGCGCAGCTCGCGCCGGCGTTCGGTGAGCAGATCGGTGATACGGCGGGAGATCTCCTCGAACACGGCGTCCGCCTCCTCGACCGAGCGCCGCGGCCCGTCGACGAAGCCCGTCACCGCGTCGTGCAGCCGCCTGCCGAAACGCTCGCGCTCCTCGGGGGTCAGCAGGCCCGCGCCGCCGTTCCCGCCCTCCGGGCGGTGTCCGTGCGCCTCTGCGCGCGGGTCCCCGTGCGCCGGTGCCGCCGCTTCCGCTCCCGCTTCCGTTCCGGTACCCGGTCCCGCCGTCCCGCCGGCCGTCCCGGTGCTCTTCCCGAGCGGCCCGTGCGGGGAGGAGGCGGAGGCGCCGTGCCCGCCCGCCCGGTCGGCGGACCCGGCCGCAGTGGCCGGTGCCACCGGTGCCACCGGCTCCGTCCGGTCGACCGGGGGCGCGTCGTCCGTCCACTCGGGCCGGCCGGCGCGGTCGGCCAGCGGGGCCCGGCGTTCCCGGGGGATGTGTCCGTTCGTGCTCATGCCCTGCCTCCGGAGGTGTCGTGGCGGCGCAGCGCCCCGGGGAGGTGCAGCCGCTCGGAGAGGCGGCCGTGGCCCCGCGACCCGGTGCCGCCGGCGTGCGTGCGGTCGCGGTCGTGCTCGTGCCGCGGCCCGCCGCCGTGCGAGTCGTGCGCGGACCGCTCCATCAGGTCCTCGTACAGGGCTCGGGCGTGCACCAGGGCCTCGCGCAGCCGCTCGGTGTCGGCCTGGCCCTCGCGGGCCAGCACGGCCACGGCGTGCACCTCGCGGTAGCCCTGGACGCGCCGGGGGTGGTGGACGGAGAGCGCGGAGACCTGCTCGTCGTACCCGTCACCGGGGAAGCCGCGCGCCTCGGCCAGCCGGCTCAGCAGCCGGTCGGCGGAGGCGACCGCCTCCACCGGCGCGTCCACGAACCGCTCCTGCACGGCGGCCCACTGGGCCTCGTACTCCTGGCGCTCCTGCGCGGTCAGCGGCTTCGTCCGCAGCTCGCCGTGGCGCTGGAGCCGCTCCCGCAGCTCCCGTTCGGCGGCCTTGGCATCGCCGTTGTGCTGGGCGACGGTCCGCTCGTACTCGGGGCCGAACCGCCGCTTCACGGAGTGCGGTCCGCCGCCGCGCCTGACGAGGAACAGGACGATCGCGAGGACGACGACCGCCGCCACGATCAGTGTGATGATCAAACCTGTGGACATGGCTCGCCTTCCACGAGTGTCCCCTTGCTCGGGCTGTCAACTCTCCGCGTTGCCGCCCTCGCTGCGTGCAAACGGGGCCCCGGTGAACGCCGCCGGGGCGCCGAACGCCGCCCGCCGTGTGGCGCGGCGCAGCGCCCGCAGCACCGTGCCGCCCACGGTGAGGGTCAGCACCACGGTCAGCAGGGCACGGGGCAGGTCCCAGCCGAGGGAGGTGGCCAGGACGTAGGCGGTGAACTTGGCCAGCTTCACCTCCAGCGGGTCCCCCGGGACATGGGAGATCCCGCTGGCCAGCCCGCTGATGAACGGCCAGCCCTGGAGGTTCATCACCACGCCGTACAGCACCGAGGCGACGGCCCCGTACGCGGCGAGCAGCGCCAGCTCCCGGCGTCCGCGCAGACTGTGGGGGCCGGGCAGCAGGCCCGCGCCCATCGCCACCCAGCCCATCGACAGCATCTGGAACGGCAGCCACGGCCCGACCCCTCCGGTCAGCAGCGCCGAGGCGAACATCGACACCGCGCCCAGGACGAAACCGAAACCCGGCCCCAGCACCCGGCCGGAGAGCACCATCAGGAAGAACATCGGCTCCAGGCCCGCCGTCCCCGCCCCCAGCGGGCGCAGCGCGGCGCCCGCGGCGGCCAGCACGCCGAGCATCGCGACGGCCTTGGCGTCCAGCCCGGTGTCGGCGACGGCCGCCACCGCCACGGCCAGCAGCAGCGGCAGCAGCGCCGCGAACAGCCAGGGCGCGTCCCCCGAGTGGGCCAGCCCGGAGGCGGAGTCGGCCAGCAGCGGCCAGCCGAAGGCGGCCACGCCGACGGCCGAGACGATGCCCAGGGCCGCCGCGGAGCGCGGCCCGATCCGTACGGCGCGCACCTGGCGGTCGGTGCGTCCGGCGCGTTCGGCGCGGTCGGTCCGCGCCCGGCGTCCGGCCCGCTCGGTGCCGGAGGGCCCGGGGGCGTCCGGGGCGCCCGGGGTGTCCGAAGTGCCGGTCATACGCCCGCCCCCGCCTCCTCCAGCGCCGCCCGCACCTGGCCGACCGTGAGCCAGCGCCGGGGGGCGAGGATCTTCGCGGTCTGCGGCGCGAAGGCGGGGGATGAGGTGACGACCTCGGCGCTCGGGCCGTCCGCGACGACCTCGCCGTCGGCCAGGATCACCACCCGGCGGGCGAGTTCGGCGGCGAGTTCCACGTCGTGGGTGGCCAGGACGATGGCGTGGCCGTCCTCCGCCAGCGCGCGCAGCACGCCGGTCAGCCGCTCCTTGGCCGCGTAGTCCAGGCCGCGCGTCGGCTCGTCCAGGAGCAGCAGGGGAGGGGCCGCGGTGAGGACGACGGCGAGTGCCAGGGCCAGGCGCTGGCCCTCCGACAGATCGCGCGGGTGGGTGCCGTCGTGGACGTCCGGCAGCAGGGCGGAGACCAGGGCGCGGCAGGTGCCGGGCTCGGCGCCCGCGTCGCGGTCCGCGCCGGCGCACTCGGCGGCGACGGTGTCGGCGTACAGGAGGTCGCGCGGGTCCTGCGGCACCAGGCCGACGTGGCGCAGCAGTTCGGAGGGCCGGGTGCGGTGCGGCACGGCACCGGACGCGCCGCCCAGGCGCACCGTGCCGCGCGCGGGCTCGTACATGCCGACCAGGGTGTTCAGCAGGGTGGACTTGCCCGCGCCGTTGCGGCCCATCAGCGCGATCGTCTCGCCCGGCCGCACCGTCAGGTCGACCTTCTCCAGGGCGGTGATCCGGCCGCGGCGTACGGACAGGGAGGAGACCTCGGCCAGCGGTTCGCCGCGGCCGGATCCGTCCGGCCCGCCGCGGCCGGCGGGCGTCTCCGGCGGTTCCAGAGCGTCCAGCCGCTCCCGCAGCCCGGCCGCCCTGCGGCGCGCGTCCCGCACCGACAGCGGCAGCGGGGACCAGCCGGCCAGCCTCCCCAGGGCGACGACGGGCGGACGGACCGGCGAGAGCGCCATCACCTCGGCCGGCTCGCCCAGCACCGGCGCGGCGCCGGGCGCGGGCAGCAGCAGCACCTGGTCCGCGTACTGCACCACGCGCTCCAGGCGGTGCTCGGCCATCAGCACGGTGGTGCCCAGGTCGTGCACCAGCCGCTGGAGGACGGCCAGCACCTCCTCGGCGGCGGCCGGATCGAGCGCGGAGGTCGGCTCGTCCAGCACCAGCACCTTGGGGTGGGTGGTCAGCACCGAGCCGATGGCCACGCGCTGCATCTGCCCGCCGGAGAGGGTGGCCAGGGGGCGGTCGCGCAGATCGGCCAGGCCCAGCAGGTCCAGGGTCTCCTCGACGCGGCGGCGCATGGTGTCCGGCGGCAGGCCCAGGCACTCCATGCCGTAGGCGAGCTCATCCTCGACGGTGTCGGTGACGAAGTGGGCCAGCGGGTCCTGGCCCACGGTGCCGACGACGTCGGCCAGTTCGCGCGGCCGGTTCTCGCGGGTGTCGCGGCCGTCCACGGTCACGCGGCCGTGCAGGGTGCCGCCGGTGAAGTGCGGCACCAGCCCGGAGACGGCGCCCAGCAGCGTGGACTTGCCCACGCCGGACGGGCCGACGACGAGCACCAGCTCGCCCTCGGGCACGGTGAGGTCCACCCCGTGCACGGCGGGGGCGGCGTCGTCCCCGTAGGTGACGGAGACCTGGTCGAAGCGGATCATGCGCGGGTCGTCTCCTTCGCCGGCGGGGTCTGCCCGGTGCGGGAGAGGGACCCGGCGTCGGTTTCGGTTCGGGGGGCGGGCACGGGGGCGACGAGGGCCGGGAGCAGCCCGGCCAGTACGGCCGCGGCGGGCCACAGCGGCAGCTCGGGCGCGGTCAGCGGCACCGGGGGCGGGGCGAGGGCATCCGGCAGGCGGGCGGCGGCCCAGACCACGGCCGCGCCGACCGCCGCGCCGGACGCCGACACCAGCCAGGCGCGCGCCCCCAGCGGTCGGGCCGGTAGCGGCTGCGCACCGCGCGGCGCCCGCCCAGCCACAGCCCGCCGAGCGCGGCGGCCAGCCCGAGCAGCAGCACCGGCAGCCCCAGAGCCGCGCCCTGGGCGGCCAGCAGCCCGTACGTCCCGGCGCACACGCCCAGCAGCCCGCCCAGGGTGAGGGCGGCGGTGGTGCGGCGCACGGCGGGCGGCACCCGCGCGGTGCGGCCGTAGCCGCGCGCGTCCATCGAGGCGGCCAGCGCCACCGAGCGCTCCAGCGCGCCCTCCAGGACCGGCAGCCCGATCCGCAGCACCGCACGGATGCCCTTGTCGTCGCGGCCGCGCAGCCGGCGGGCGGCCCGCAGCCGGCGGACGTCGGCGATCAGATGGGGGGCGAACGTCATCGCCACGACCACGGCCATCCCCGCCTCGTACAGCGCGGCGGGCAGGGACTTCAGCAGCCGGGCGGGGCTGGCCAGGGCGTTGGCCGCGCCGACGCACACCAGCATGGTGGCCAGCTTCAGCCCGTCGCGCAGCGCGAACACCAGCCCCTCGGCCGTGACCCGGCCGCCGATGCGCACGCCCTGCGCCCAGTCGGGCAGTGGCACCTCGGGGAGGGTGAACAGCACGGTCGTGCCGGGGATCGGGGAGCCGAGGAAGACGGCGAAGAACAGCCGGATCACCAGCACCGCCAGGGCTATCTTCAGGAAGGCGCCGTAGCCGCGCGCCCAGGGCGCGTCGGTGCGGCGGGCCGCGACGACGTACGCCGTGACGGCGACGATCAGCGCCAGCAGCAGCGGGTTGGTGGTGCGGGAGGCGGCCGTGGCCAGCCCCAGCGCCCAAAGCCACCACGCGCCCGCGTGCAGCGCGTTGGAGCGCGTCGCACGCGGGGCGCGCAGGGCCGACAGGGGCTGACGGAGGGTCATGACCGGCGCCGGCGGGCCTGCCAGACGGCCGCGGCGGCGAGTACGGCGACGACCGCGCCGCCCCCGGCCAGCCCGGCGGAGGGGCCGCCGTCCCCGGAGGCGGCGGTGTCCCCGGGGGCGGTGGCGTCCCCGGGGGCGTCCGCCGTCTCCGCCGCCGGGCCGGAGACCTGCTCACCGCAGCCGGTGCGCGGATAGCCGGCGATGGCGCACAGCAGCGAGTCGGAGTTGTACCGCAGCGGCTTCAGCACGGCGGCCAGCGCGTCGGCGGCGGTCCCGTCCTCGGGTACGCGCGCGCACTCGGTGCGGCTCCGGGGCGGCCTCTCGCCCTCCGGCGCGTCGGCCCGGGTGCCGAAGTCGATGCTCAGCGCGATCCGCTTGCCGCCCTCCCCGGCCTCGGCGCCACCGCAGATCTCCTCGAAGTCGCCGGTCCCGCGGGGCTTGTCGGCCTCGGCGGAGTCCTCGCTCACGGCGAACCGGAAGCCCAGCACATCGCCGTCCTCGGGCCGCAGTGTGCCCGGACCCTGCGTGGCGTACGTCCACCGGTCGCCGTCGCGTTCCCAGAAGGACCAGTAGCGGTAGCCGGCGGCGTGCGCGGGGGCCGCGCCCACCGCGGCCGGAACGGCGGTGAACACGGTGGCGAGCACGGCGGTGAACACGCCGGCGAGCACGGCCCGCGGCGCGGTCACTGCGCCCGCCTCCTGCGGTTGCTGAGCAGGAAGCCGACGACCGCGCCGGCGGCCAGGCCCGCGCCGATGAGGGACCACATCACCGGCGAGCCGCCGCCGTCGCCCTCCTCCGCGGCGTTCCGGCCGCCGTCGTTCCCGCCGTCCTCGCCCCCGTCGGCGCCGGAGGGGACGGACACCGGGGCCGGGCCGGTGGCGTTCAGCCGCTCGACCAGGTTCACCCCGCCGAAGTCGGCCGGGTCGCCGCCCGCGGCGCGGGCGGCCAGGACGAGCTGGCCCAGCGCGGCCGGGCTGCCGGTGGCCTTGTCCCAGGAGCCGAGGTTCTTCTCCAGCCAGTTCAGGGACTTCGCGGCGGCGTCGCGGTGACCGCCCGCGGCCAGGGCGATCACGGCGTCGGCGGTGTTGCCGTAGTCGGGCTGCTCCTCGGCGCCGGGCATGGCGGACTTCAGATGCCCGCCGCCCGCCTCCAGCACCCGCGTCAGATAGGCGGCGCCGGCCTCGGCGGCCTCGGCCGGGGTGCGCCCGCCGTCGCCCCCGCCGTCCTTCCCGCACTCCAGGGCCCTCGCGGCGCCGCGGTCCTCGCCGCCGCTCCTGCCGCCCTCCTCGCCACCCGGCCCGGTGGCCAGTCCCTCGCCCCGGGCGGCCAGTACGGCGGCGGCCGTGGCGTCGTCGTTCGCGGCGAGACGGCCCTTCTCGTCGGGCTGGTAGGCGAAGGCGCCGCGCTCGTCCTTCCCGGCGTCGCAGCCGAGCTGGAAGCCCAGGAGGGAGTCGTAGGGGGACTTCTCCCCCTTCGCCGAGAGCGTCTTCGCCGGGTCCTCGCCCGCGGCGTCCAGGGCGCCGATCACGACGGAGACGGAGTTGGCGTCGCTGGGGCTGCCGGGGTTGAAGCCCCAGCCGCCGTCGTCGTTCTGGACCAGCCGCAGCCACTCCACGGCCCGCTCCACCCGCTCGCCGTGGCCGCCGAGGGCGGCCAGCGCCTGGACGGCGGCGGCCGTGGCGTTGACGTCGGCCACCGTCTCGGCGGTGCACGCCTCGGTGGGGTCGGGACGGTAGGAGGCGAAGGAGCCGTCCTCGCACTGCTGGCCGGTCAGCCACTCCACGGCCTTGGACGCGGGCTTCACCCCGACCGCGTCCTGGGCCAGCAGGGCCGTCGACTGGCGCCACACGCCGTCGTACTGCGGGTCGTCCTTCCCGTACAGCCCTGACGGGAGGTCCCGTTGCGCCGGGGCCTGCGCGGACGGCGACTCGTCGGCGACGGCGGCGGGGGCCGCGACCGCGCAGAGCACGGTGGAGGCGGCCAGGGCCGCGGCGGTGCGGCGCAGGGACATGGGCGGGTGCCTTTCTCGTGGCGCAGCCGTGCACGGCCGGCCGGCCGTGCTCACCGCACGGGGCACACCGGGCTCGGCTCCGCATTCCTCGACGGTGCCGGTGCCGGGACCGCGCTCCACCGCGCGGCGGGGACGGCCCCGGGAGCCTCTCGTGCCCGGGCGGGTGCTCCGGCTGTACGGCGGACGGGTGGGTGTGTCCGCCTGCTCACGGTTGCGGGTCAGCGCCGGATTCGCACCGGCTTCCCCCGATCGGGCACAGGACGTTCTGCGGCTCACTCTAACGGGCGTGGTTCCGGCCGGGCCGCAGGTGGGAGCGGGATCACACCGGCGGCCCGGCCCGCGGTGCGCGACGGGGGAGTTCCGGCAGGTTTCCCCCGTCCGTTCCGCAGTCATTTCCAGTGGTTCACACCAAAGAACTCCCATCGTTTCCCGTGCATTTCGTTGACGCGCGTAGCGCGGATCCGCCACCCTCTGCGGGGGCGCGAATACCCCGGCGCGGGGACGGTCGCGCCGGGGGCCGTCCGCCCAGGCGGTACGGGCTGTCTGGCTGACCGGGAGCCCTTTCCGGGGTTTTCCGGAGCCCTGCGCGGAATTCCTGTCCGATGGTGGACGGAGCCATCGGGTAAATCCGGGAATTACTTGACGTGTACATGTCTTTCAGGGTAGGAATTCCTTCCGACCACCGGCGTGAGCGAGCAGTGAATGCTCACCCCCCACGCACATGCTGACCGGGAGGAAGAATGCTCCGACGTTTCACCGCCTGGAGACGGGCGGGCACATCCGTGCTCGGCGGCCTGGCCGTCGCGGCGCTGGTCGCCACGGGCCAGCCCGCGGGAGCCGCCCCCGCCGACCCGGCGCCGCGCGCCCCGATGAACCGGGCGTTCGAGCGGGCGGCCGACGAGTTCCAGGTCCCGCGCGACCTGCTGGTCGCGGTGGGCTACGGGGAGACCCACCTCGACGGCCACGGCGGCGAACCCAGCCACGCGGGCGGCTACGGCGTGATGCACCTGGTCAGCAACCCCGAACGCCGCACCCTGGAGAAGGCCGCCGAGCTGACCGGCGAGCCGGCCGCCGACCTCAGGAAGGACACCGCCGCCAACATCCTCGGCGGCGCCGCCGTCCTGCGCTCCTACGCCGACGAGCTGGGCCTGGACGCCGCCGACCGCCGCGACGCGGACGCCTGGTACCCGGCGGTGGCCCGCTACGGCGGCGCGGACGACGACCGTACGGCCCGGCTGTACGCCGACACCGTCTACGACTTCCTGGAGGACGGCTTCAGCGCCCTGACCCCGGCCGGCGAGCGGGTCACCGTGGGGCCGCGGGAGACCGAGCCGGAGCGCGGCCGCTACGCGAAGGTCCCCCCGCCGGGCGCCCCCGCGTCCGCCGAGGCCGGCACGCTGAGCACCGACTACCCGCCCGCGCGGTGGGTTGCGGCCCACTCCAGCAACTACACCCCCGGCCGCTCGTCGGCGATCACCCACGTGGTCGTCCACGTCACCCAGGGCTCCTACGCCGGCTCGATCAGCTGGTTCCAGAACCCCAGCTCCAACGTCAGCGCCCACTACGTGATCCGCTCCTCGGACGGCGAGGTCACGCAGACGGTCCGCGACCGCGACACCGCCTGGCACGCCAAGTCCGGCAACCCGTACTCCATCGGCCTGGAGCACGAGGGCTACGTCGACAACCCCTCCTGGTTCACCGATGCCATGTACCGCTCCTCGGCCGCGCTGACCCGGCACCTGTGCGACCGCTACGGCATCCCCAAGGACCGGTCGCACATCGTGGGCCACGTCGAGGTGCCGGGCAACGACCACACCGACCCCGGCCCCAACTGGAACTGGACCTACTACATGCAGCTGGTCCGCGACGGTGACGCCACCGCCCCCGTCCAGCTGGACTTCACCTCCTACAGCACCCTGCGCAGCGGCTCGACCGGCGCCCAGGTGAAGGCCGTCCAGCACCTGCTCAACCAGCGCGGCTTCGACGCCGGCACGGTGGACGGCGTCTTCGGCCCCGGCACCGAGAGCGCCGTGCGGGCCTTCCAGAGCAGCCGCTCCCTGACCGCCGACGGCGTCGTGGGCTCCCGCACCTGGACCGCCCTGCTGTCGGCCGGTACCAAACCCGTTCTCAAGCGGGGGAGTTCGGGCGCGGACGTGGAGCGGCTGCAGCGCTCCCTGACCGCCGCGCTCGGCCGCACCGTGGGCATCGACGGCGCCTTCGGCCCGAACACCGAGACCGCCGTGCGCGACTACCAGAGCAGCCGGGGTCTGGCCGTGGACGGCATCGCGGGCAGCGGCACCTGGGGCGCGCTCCAGGCCGGCCGGTAGACCCGGGAACCACCACCGGCTCCGGCACGTCACACCGGTCCGCACCGCCGCCCGGCGGTGCGGACCGGTGCCGTTGCGCCGTCCCGCACCGTCTTTCGCCGCGTCCCGGGAGGCCGCGGAGCCCCTCCCCCGGCAGGACACCCGGCAGGACCGCGGCAGGACCGCGGCAGGACCGCGGCAGGATCCGCGGTGGAGTCCGCGTCGAGCCCCGCGGCGGAGTTACTCGTGAGTTCCTCACGGCCGACTCGTGACAGCTGTGACTGTCCCGCCCCTCCGGCGCCGTGGAAAGGTCTTCCCCAGACGCCGCCGGTGACCGAGAAGAGCCGAAGGGGGAGCGATGAGCAAGGGCTACGCCGTCTTCTGCGACGCCGACCGCCACTTCTACGACACCCCCCACCGCCTCCCGGACGAGGCCGGGCGGGCCGGCACCTACGAGGCCGCCCGCCGCCCCGCTCCCGCCGGCTGGCAGCGCCACCGCTCCGGCGACTGGCTGGCCCTGCGCCCGCTGGACGCCGAACTCCCCGCCCAGGGCTGGAAGGTCCACGTCTCGGCCTGCCTGGACAACGCCGAGCGGATCCTGGACAAGGTGTGGGACTACTGCGTGTCCCGGGGCGTGGCCTTCAAGTTCATGCCCAGCCGCTACCTCCTGCACAACCGCAACGCCAAGTACGCCGACCGCGGCGCCAGCGGGAAGTTCGTCACCGTCTACCCGGCCGGCGACGAGCAGTGCCGCACCATCGCCGAGGACCTCGACGCGCTGCTGGCCGGCGAGAGCGGCCCGTACATCCTCAGCGACCTGCGCTGGGGGAACGGCCCGGTGCACGTGCGCTGGGGCAGCTTCACCGAGCGGCACTGCTACGAGGACGGCGAGCTGCGTCCGGCCGTCGAGGACGCCGAGGGCCGCCTGGTGCCCGACCGCAGGGACCCGGCCTTCCACGTCCCGGACTGGATCACCCTCCCCGACTTCCTGCGGCCCCATCTGGAGGCCCGCGGCGCGGCGAAGGTCGCCGACATCCCCTACCGCATCGAGAAGGCACTGCACTTCTCCAACGGCGGGGGCGTGTACGTCGGCACCGACAGCCGCACCGGCGAGAAGGTCGTCCTCAAGGAGGGCCGCCCCCACGCCGGCCTCGCCGCCGACGGCGCCGACGCCGTGACCCGCCTGCGCCGCGAGAAGGAGGCGCTGGAGAGGCTGTCCGGCCTGCCCCAGACCCCCGAGGTGCGCGACTGGTTCCAGCTCGGCGACCACTGGTTCCTGGTGCTGGAGTACGTCGAGGGCCGGCCGCTCAACAGCTTCTTCGCCCTGCGCCACCCGCTGATCGAGGCGGATCCCGCTCCGGAGGCGATCGCCGGGTACACCGAGTGGGCCCTGCGCGTCCACCGGCTGGTGGAGGAGGCCGTCGAGGCCGTCCACGCCCGCGGCGTCGTCTTCAACGACCTGCATCTGTTCAACATCATGGTCCGCGAGGGCGACGACGGCGGAATCTCGGTGACGCTGCTGGACTTCGAGGCCGCGGCCCACATCGACGAGGGCCGCCGCCAGGTCATCGCCAACCCCGGCTTCGTGGCTCCCGCCGACCGCAGGGGGTTCGACGTCGACCGCTACGCCCTGGCCTGCCTGCGCATCGCGCTCTTCCTGCCGCAGACCAGCCTGCTGGCGATCGACCGGGGCAAGGCGGCGCACCTGGCCGAGCTGGTGGCCGAGGAGTTCCCCGTGCCGCGCGGGTTCCTCGACGAGGCCGTGGCGGAGATCCTCCGCGGCTGGGAGGCCCCGGCGCCCTCCGGCGCCGGGCACGGGCCGGGCGGCACGGCCCAGGAGGGGACGGCGGGCGCCGCGACGGGCGCACCCGGGCAGGGTTATCTGCCCGTCCATCCCGCCGACTGGCCGCGCAGCCGCGACTCGATGGTGCGGGCGGTACTCGCCTCGGCCACCCCCGAACGGGAGGACCGCTTCTTCCCCGGCGACATCGCCCAGTTCGCCGCCGGCGGCGGCGCGGGCTTCGCCAACGGCGCGGCCGGCGTGCTCTACGCCCTGGCCGAGACCGGCGGCGAGAGGTGCCCGGACGCCGAGGACTGGCTGCTGCGCAGGACCAAGGAGCCCGCCTCCGGCACCCCGCTGGGCTTCTACGACGGACTGGCCGGCATCGCCTGGACCCTGGAGCGCTTCGGCCACACCGACCGGGCCCTGGAACTGGCCGGGACGGTCGTGGACCAGCCCTGGGACGATCTGGCCCCCGACCTGCACGGCGGACTGGCAGGCATCGGCCTGGCCCTGGACTCCCTGGCCGCCTCCACCGGCGAGAGCGCCCTGCACGAGGAGGCGCTGCGCTGCGCCCGCCTCGTCGCCGACAAGGGCGGACACGGGGCCGCACGCGCCGGGAACGGCGCCGCGGCCCGGTCCTCCGCCGGGCGCGGACCCCGGGCCGGGCTGCTGTACGGCTCGGCCGGCCAGGCACTGCTCTTCCTGCGGCTGTACGAGCGCACCGGCGAGCCCGGACTGCTCGACCTCGCCGCCGACGCCCTCCGGCGCGACCTCGACCGCTGCGTGACGGGCGCCGGCGGCGCCCTCCAGGTGGACGAGGGCTGGCGCACCATGCCCTACCTGGGCGAGGGCAGCGTCGGCATCGGGATGGTGCTGGACGACTACGCCGCCCACCGCGACGACGAGCGGTTCGAGCGGGCGCGGCACGACATCCTCAAGGCCGCCCGCTCCAGGTTCTACGCCCAGCCCGCCCTGTTCCGGGGCGCGGCCGGGATGATCCTGCACCTGGGCCGCACCACCGTCGGCGACCCCGGCGCCCACGAGGCGGACCTGCGCCGCCAGATCGCCTCGCTGACCCGGGCCGCCGTCCCCTACCAGGGCCTGCTGGCCTTCCCCGGCGAGCAGATGATGCGCCTGTCGATGGACCTCGCCACCGGCACGGCCGGCTGTCTGCTCGCCCTGGGCAGCGCGCTGCACGACACCCCCGTGCACCTGCCCTTCCTCCCGCCGCCCCCCAGGCGGCCCCAGAGCCGGTCTCTCGTCAGGGAGGCCGTACCGGAAGATCCCGTCCCCACGGAAACGAAAGGAAAAGAGAAATGACGCTTCTCGACCTGCAGACCCTGGAGACCTCCGAGGACAAGGGCACCGTCGCGGGCGGCGGCTCCGAGGCCAGCCTGCTGCTGTGCGGCGACAGCTCCCTGAGCGTCACCACCTGCCGCTGACCCCGGCGCCGCGGGATCCGGTCCCGCGGTCGTGAAACGGTCGACGCGGTCCCGGGCGGTCACAGCGCCCGGGACCGCATCGCCGTATCCCAGGTCTACCCCGGCCGCCCCGCGCGTACCCCCGCCGCGCCGCCCACGGACGCGAGGAGCCAACCGCCCATGGCGCCCCAGCCCGCCGCAGACCCCGCCGGCCCCGCTGATGCCGCTGCCGCCGGCACCGGCGCCCCGGCCGACCGGGTCCTGACGGCCGCGATCCGCCACAGCGCCGGACGCGCCGCGGCGATCTGCCTGCTCGCCGCCGCCTCCGCCGCCGCTTCCGTGGCCCTGCCCGCCGCGCTCGGGCACACCCTCGACCTGGCGCTGGACGGCTCCGGGGAGGCCGCCCGCTGGACGGCGCTGTGCGCGCTGCTGGTGGCGGCCGAGGTGCTGCTGGACGCGGTGAGCGCCCATCTCACCGGCACCACCGACGCCCGCTCCACCGCCTGGCTGCGCCGCCGCGGACTGGAGCACCTGCTGGCCGTGGGCCCCCGGCGGGTGGCCCGCTTCCCCCACGGCGACCTGGTGACCCGGCTGTCGGGCAACGCGGCCGAGGCCGGCGCGGTACCCGCCGCCGCCGCCACCGCCGTCTCCTCGCTCCTCACCCCGCTCGGCGCCCTGGTGGCCCTGCTGCTGGTGGACCCCTGGCTCGCCGCCGCCTTCTGCGCCGGGGTCCCCCTGCTGGTGCTGCTGCTGCGCGCCTTCGCCCGCGGCTCCTCCGACAGCGTCTCGCGCTACCAGCGCGTCCAGGGCGAGATCGCCGCGCGCCTGGTCGAGGCCCTGGCCGGCGCCCGTACCCTCGCCGCCGCGGGCACCGCCGGCCGCGAACGCGCCCGCGTCCTGGCCCCGCTGCCCGAACTGGCCGCCCAGGGACGGCGGATGTGGCACGTGTACGGGCAGGCCATGGTCGGCGGCGGCGTCCTGGTCCCCCTGCTGACGATCGCCGTCCTGGCGGTGGGCGGGGTGCGGCTGGCCGCCGGGGAGCTGAGCGTCGGCGAACTGCTGGCCGCCTCCCGCTACGCGGCCCTGGCCGCCGGGGTCGGCGCGGCCACCGGCCGGATCGGCGCCCTGGTGCGCAGCCGCGCCGCCGCCCGCCGTGTCGGCGAGCTGCTGGCCGTGCCCCCGGTCGCGTACGGCTGCCGCACCCTGCCGCCGGACGGCACCGGACGGCTGGAGCTGCGCGGTGTCACCGCCGTGCGCGGCGGGCGCGAGGTGCTGCGCGGTGTCGACCTGGTGGTGCCCGGCGGCGCCACGATGGCCGTGGTGGGGCGTTCCGGCTCGGGCAAGTCCACCCTCGCCGCGCTCGCCGGGCGCCTGGCCGACCCCGACGAGGGGCACGTGCTGCTCGACGGCGTCCCGCTGGACGGACTCGGCCCCGCCGAGCTGCGCCGCGAGGTCGGCTACGCCTTCGAGCGGCCGGCCCTGTTCGGGGACACCGTCGGCGAGGCGGTCGCCTTCGGTGCGTACGACCCGGGACCCGGAGCCGTCGAGGACGCCGCGCGGGCGGCCAGCGCGGACGCCTTCGTCCGCCGCCTGCCCGCCGGTTACGGCACCGCGCTCGCGGACGCGCCGCTGTCCGGCGGCGAGTTCCAGCGCCTGGGCCTGGCCCGCGCCTTCGCCCACGCGGGGCGGCTGCTGGTGCTGGACGACGCCACATCCAGCCTGGACAGCGTCACCGAGCTCCAGGTGAGCCGGGCGCTGACGGACCGGGTGCGGGCCGGCACCCGGCTGCTGATCGCGCACCGCGTCTCCTCCGCGGCCCGCGCGGACCTGGTGGCATGGCTGGAGGACGGCCGGGTGCGGGCCGTCGGACCGCACGAGGCCCTGTGGGAACTGCCGGAGTACCGGGCGGTTTTCGCGACCGGGGACGGCCCTGACGTCCCGGGCGCTCCGGGCGCGTCCGGCGGCCCGGCTGCCCGGGCGGCCCGCGCCGCGGCGGAGGAGCCCCGGTGAGCCCGGTGAGCCGTACCGCCCCGGGCCCGGCCCGCCGCCTCCTGCCGCGCGCCGCGCGCTTCCTGCGGAGCCGGCGGCGCGTCCTGGCCCGGCTCGGCGGCTGGTCGCTGCTGGAGTCCGCGCAGACCTTCCTGGTCGGCTACGGCGTGGCCCAGGCCCTGGACCGCGGCTTCCTGGCCGGGAGCACCGGGACGGGGCTGGCCTGGCTGGCGGTGGCCGCCGCGGCGACCGTCGTCGGCGGCCTGGCCGTACGGGGGGTCTTCCGCGGGCTGGCCGACCTGGTGGAGCCGCTGCGCGACGGGCTGCTGCGCCGGGTGGTGACCCGCGCCCTGCACGGGGCGGTGGCCGAGCCGGCCCGGGCGGACAGCTCCTCCGTCTCCCGCCTGACCCACCAGACCGAGCTGGCCCGGGACAGCTTCGCCGGGCTGGTGCTGGTGCTGCGCTCCTTCGTCTTCACCGCGGCCGGGGCCCTGGCCGGGCTGGCCTCCCTCCACCCCCTGCTGCTCCTGGTGGTCCTGCCGCCCCTGGTGCTGGGGCTGCTGCTCTTCACGGCCACGCTGGTGCCGATGGCGGCGCGCCAGCGGGACTTCCTCGACGCGGACGAGGCCCTCTCCACGCGCTACGGGGCCGTCGCCGCCGGGCTGCGGGACGTCGTGGCGTGCGGAGCCGAGCGGCGCACCGCCGGGGAGGCGGACGCGCTGGTCGCCACCGAGGTGGAGGCGGCCCGTTCGCTGGCCCGGTGGGCCGCCGCCCGCACCGTGGCGCTGGGCGTGGCCGGGCACCTGCCGATCGTGCTGCTGCTGTTCGCCACCCCGTGGCTGCTGGAGCGGGGACTCACGGCGGGCGCGCTGCTGGGCGCGCTGACGTATCTGACCCAGTCGCTGCTGCCGGCCCTGCGCACCCTGATGAGCGCCCTGGGGGCGGCGGGCACCCGGCTGCTGGTGATCCTGGACCGGCTCGTCGGGGAGGACCCGCCGCACGGCGCGCCGGCCGCCGCGAAGCCGGCCACCACCCCCTCCGCGGCCCTGCCCGCCGCCCGGTCCGGTGTCGTGGAGTCCGCCGCGACCTCCGCGACCTCCGCCGAAACCCCCGCAGAAACCCCCGCCCCCGCCCGGCCCGCGGCCGGCTCCCGGGTGGAGCTGCGCTCGGTCACCTTCGCCTACGGCCCCGGCGCCCAGCCGGTGCTGCGCGAGGTGGACCTGACCGTCGAACCCGGCGAGCATCTGGTCGTCGTGGGCCCCAGCGGCATCGGCAAGTCCACCCTCGCCGCTCTGGTGGCGGGCCTGCTCACCCCCGGCCGGGGCGAGGTGCTGGTGGACGGCGCCCCTCCCCGCGCCGCCGGTAGGGGCGCCGGCGAGCTGGCGCGACAGCGTGTGCTGATCCCGCAGCAGGCGTACGTGTTCACCGGCACCCTCCGCGAGAACCTGCTCTACCTGTGCCCGGACGGCCTGCCGGACGGGGCGCCGGAGGACGGCCCGGAGGAGGAGAGGCTGGCCGCGTCGGTGGCGGCGGTCGGGCTCGGCCCGCTGGCCGACGGGCTGGGCGGGCTGGACGCGGTGATCGACCCGGCCGCCCTCTCCCAGGGGGAGCGGCAGCTGATCGCGCTGGGGCGGGCCCATCTGTCACCCGCGCCCCTGGTGCTGCTGGACGAGGCCACCTGCCATCTGGACCCGGAGGCGGAGGCGCGCGCCGAGCGGGCGTTCGCGGACCGGCCCGGCACGCTGGTGGTGATCGCGCACCGGATCAGCTCGGCGCACCGGGCCGACCGGATACTGGTGATGGACGGGGCCCGCGCCACCGCCGGAAGCCACAGCGAACTGCTGGGCCGCTCACCGCTCTACCGCGACCTGGTGGGGCGCTGGCACACCGGCCGCGACGGCCGGCCCGCCGTCAGGCCGGGGCGCGAGAGCGCCCCGGCCTGACGGGCCGGCCGAGCCCGGCCGGCGGGCGTGCCTGAGCGCGCCCGCGCACACGCATGCGAGCGCCCGTCCGGGCCGTCACCCGGCGGACGCTCACACCCAGCCCGCGCCCTGCGATATCCGTATGGCGTCGACCCTGTTGCGTGCCCCGGTCTTACGGGTGATCGCCGACATGTAGTTGCGTATGGTGCCGTGCGAGAGGTGCAGGCGCCTGGCGATCTCGGAGACCGTCGCCCCCTTCGCGGCCAGTGACAGAACGCTCAGCTCTCTTGCTGTGAGGGGCATTTCGGCAGAGCGCAGCAGGTCGTGGGCGAGGGACTCGTCCACGTATCTCTTCCCTGCGGCGACGTGCCGGATGCCCTCGAGTAACTTCTGCGGAGTGGCGTCCTTGTTGACGAATCCCAGGGCCTGTGCGTCATAGGCGCGGCGCAGCGCGCCGGGGCGTCCGGGAGTGGCCAGAACCAGTAGCCCGCATTTTGCCGAGGTCATATGCCGACACAGTTCCGCCATGCCGGCCACGTCCGGGGCCCCGGGGCCGTCCAGGTCCACGACGCACACGTCCGCCCGCAGGGCCCGGAGCCGGCCGGGGTCGCTGGACCAGGGGACGTCACGCACTTGCAGGTCGGATGCATCGTTGAGCAACGCTGCCAGCCCGGATCGCAGCAGGCCGAAATGGTGCACCAGCAATACCTGAATCACGTTCGGATCCTCCAGTGCCCTGATCGGGGGACGTTTGTCGAACACCCGTCAACGAATACCTGTAAATGGCACTGATTAACGCAGAGTTTCGGCCAGTACCGGTTGGTAACGGGAGCGCGGGAGGCGACTGGGGGGCTTGCGAACCACGGATCGAACTACCGGCGCACTTCATTGGTCGTTTCCGCGGCGATCAATATGCAAACCGTTTCGATGTCTTCTTGGACCTGTTCGATCGAAATGCGTCCGGAGAGCCATCCGATCAGTGCCGAATGCCAGGTATGGGCGATGACGCGGACCGCCGAGAGCCGCTCCGGCGTCGGCGCCCCCCGCGCTCCCACGGCGTCCAGGATGATCTCGGTGGTGAGCCGGGAGACCGCGTCGACCTCCGCACCGGCCGAGCGGTCGGCGAAGGTGAACGCCCGCAGCATGGCATCCGCCAGGTTCGGTTCCCGCTGGAGCGCGCGGAAGGCGCGCGTCAGCGTCACCGCGACCCGGGCGGCGGGCTCCGGCTCCTTCGGCGGGTGCCGGTGCAGCGTCTCGTGCAGCCGCTCCAGCTGGTCGTACATGGTGGCGACCAGCAGATGGACCTTGGAGGGGAAGTAGCGGTAGAGCGTGCCCAGCGCGACGTCCGCGGACTCGGCGACCTCGCGCATCTGCACCGCGCCGAAGCCCCCGCGCCGCGCCAGCCCGGCGCTGGCCGCCAGAATGCGGCGGCGGCGCGCCTCCTGGCGCTCGGTGAGAGGCGGGGCGGAGGGGAAGCCGGGATGTGCCGTCAAGTCTCTCCTGCCGTCTGTCCCGTCGGGCCCGGGCGGCTCCCGCCGCGGGTCCGGGCCGTTCCAGGGGCCCGGGAGACCGCATCCTCGCAGGACGGAGCCGTGGCGTGAATCACCCGGACCGGCTCGGCCCGGAACTTCTACCGGCCGGTAATCTTGCGAGCCGGACCCGCTCCCGGAACCGGACGGGTCCGGGGCGCGGGCCGAGCGCGCCCGGGGCATCCTTGAAACTTGTTCCAGATTATCCCCGGCGGTTACGCTCCGGCGGAAAATCGCCGCGAGGACCTTCGAGAAGGGGGCCGTGAGTGACGGCAGAGGCCACCTGGGGCGCCGCGCCCGGACCCCTGGCGGGCGAGGCCGCCGACGGCGGCCGGCCGCTGCGGATCGCACTGCTCACCTACAAGGGGAACCCGTTCTGCGGCGGCCAGGGCGTCTACGTGCGCCACCTGTCGCGTGAGCTGGCCCGGCTCGGCCACCGCGTCGAGGTGATCGGCGCCCAGCCCTACCCCGTACTGGACCAGGAGGAGGGCCTGCCGGGAGAGGTCTCCCTCACCCGCCTGCCCAGTCTCGACCTCTACCGGCAGCCCGACCCCTTCCGCACGCCGAAGCGCGACGAGTACCGCGACTGGGTCGACGCGCTGGAGGTCGCCACCATGTGGACCGGGGGCTTCCCCGAGCCGCTGACCTTCTCGCTGCGCGCCCGCCGCCACCTGGCCGCCCGCCGCGGCGAGTTCGACGTCGTCCACGACAACCAGACCCTCGGCTACGGCCTGCTCGGCCTGGAGCGGCTCGGCTTCCCCCTGGTCACCACCGTCCACCACCCCATCACCGTCGACCGCCGCCTGGACCTGGCCGCCGCCGAGGGGTGGAGGCGCCGGGCCTCGGTGCGCCGCTGGTACGGCTTCACCCGCATGCAGAAGCGCGTCGCCCGGCGGCTGCCCACCGTGCTGACCGTCTCCGGATCCTCCCGCCGGGAGATCACCGAGGACCTCGGAGTGCGCCCCGAGCGCATTCACGTCGTGCCCATCGGCGCCGACACCCGGCTGTTCTCGCCCGACCCCGCCGTCCCCGAGATCCCCGGCCGCATCGTCACCACCTCCAGCGCCGACGTCCCCCTCAAGGGGCTGGTCCACCTCGTCGAGGCCCTGGCCAAGGTCCGCACCGAGCACCCGGACGCGCATCTGGTCGTCGTCGGCAAGCGCCCGGAGAAGGGACCGGTGGCCGAGGCGATGGAGCGCTACGGGCTCGGCGGCGCTGTGGAGTTCGTCAAGGGCATCAGCGACCGGGAGCTGGCCGACCTGGTGCGCGGCGCCCAGATCGCCTGTGTTCCCTCCCTCTACGAGGGCTTCTCCCTGCCGGCGGCCGAGGCCATGGCCACCGGCACCCCCCTGGTCGCCACCACCGGCGGCGCCATCCCCGAGGTCGCCGGCCCCGACGGCCGGACCTGTCTGGCGGTGGAGCCGGCCGACGCCGGCGCGCTCGCCGCGGCGCTGGGCAGACTGCTCGGCGACGCGGAACTGCGGGCGCGCCTGGGCGCGGCCGGACGGGAGAGGGTGCTGCGCCGCTTCACCTGGGAACAGGCCGCCCGCGGCACGGTGGAGCACTACCGGGCCGCCGTCGAGGCCCGCGGACCCGCCGCGACCGCCCTCCACTAGCCGCCGCCCGCCGCCTCCGGCCCGTCACCCCGGCACACCACAGCGCACCGCACCACCCGCACCGCACCGAGGAAGGCAGACACCAGTGCTGACCGTGGACTTCTCCCGCTTCCCGCTCGCCCCCGGGGACCGGGTCCTGGACCTGGGGTGCGGCGCCGGACGCCATGCCTTCGAGTGCTACCGGCGCGGCGCCCGCGTCGTCGCGCTGGACCGCAACGCCGAGGAGATCCGCGAGGTCGCCAAGTGGTTCGCCGCCATGAAGGAGGCCGGCGAGGCCCCGGCGGGCGCCGAGGCCACCGCGATGGAGGGCGACGCCCTGGCACTGCCCTTCCCCGACGACAGCTTCGACGCCGTGATCATCTCCGAGGTGATGGAGCACATCCCCGACGACAAGGGCGTCCTGGCCGAGATGGTCCGGGTGCTGCGCCCCGGCGGCCGGATCGCGGTGACCGTGCCGCGCTACGGACCGGAGAAGGTCTGCTGGGCGCTGTCCGACGCGTACCACGAGGTCGAGGGCGGCCACATCCGCATCTACCGCGCCGGTGAACTGCTGGCGAAGATGCGCGGAGCGGGCCTGAAGCCGTACGGCACCCACCACGCGCACGCCCTGCACTCCCCGTACTGGTGGCTCAAGTGCGCCTTCGGGGTGAACCGGGACGGCGACGACGCCGCGCTGCCGGTACGCGCGTACCACAAGCTGCTGGTCTGGGACATCATGAAGAAGCCGCTGGCCACCCGCCTCGCCGAGGAGCTGCTCAACCCGGTGATGGGCAAGAGCTTCGTGGCCTACGCCACCAAGCCGCACCTGCCCGCCGGCGCCGTCTCCGGTCAGGGGACGGCGTGACGAGCCCGGGCCGCACCGAACGGCTGGTCCTGCCCGGCGTCCTGACCGCCGAACAGGCCGAGCGGACCGTCGCGGGCATCGCCGCCCTCCAGCGCGAGGACGGCGCGATCCCGTGGTTCCGCGGCCACCACCTCGACCCCTGGGACCACGTCGAGGCCGCCATGGCGCTGGACGCGGCCGGGGAGCACGCGCGGGCCGAGGCCGCCTACCTCTGGCTGGCCGAGCACCAGAACGAGGACGGCTCCTGGTACGCCGCCTACGCCGACGGGGACGCGGCCCGCCCCACCGACCTGGGCAAGGAGACCAACTTCTGCGCCTACGCCGCCGTCGGGGTGTGGCACCACTACCTGGCCACCGGCGACGACACCTTCGCGGACCGCATGTGGCCGGTGGTCCACGCGGCCGTGGAGTTCGTCCTGGAACTCCAGCAGCCCGGCGGTCAGATCGGCTGGAAGCGGGAGGCCGACGGCACCCCCGTCACCGACGCCCTGCTGACCGGCTGCTCCTCCATCCACCAGGCGCTGCGCTGCGCGCTGGCCCTGGCGGAGCACCGCGAGGAACCGCAGCCGGACTGGGAGCTGGCACTGGGCTGGCTGGGCCACGCGGTGCGCCACCACCCCGAGCGCTTCCTGGACAAGGACCGCTACTCGATGGACTGGTACTACCCCGTCCTGGGCGGCGCGGTGACCGGAGCCGCGGCCAAGGAGCGCATCGAGTCCGGCTGGGACCGCTTCGTCGTCCCCGGCCTGGGCGTGCGCTGCGTTCTGCCCAATCCCTGGGTGACCGGTGGCGAGAGCGCCGAACTCGCCCTGGCCCTGTGGGTGATGGGGGAGTCCGACCGGGCGCTGGAGATCCTGCGCTGGATGCAGCACCTGCGCGCCGAGGACGGCCTGTACTGGACCGGCTACGTCTTCGAGGACGAGGCCTTCTGGCCGGAGGAGCTGACCTCCTGGACCGCCGGCTCGCTGCTGCTGGCCGTGGCCGCGCTCGGCGGCGACGAGGCCACGGTGGCGGTCTTCGGCGGCGAGGGGCTGCCGGCCGGGCTCGAGCCGGACTGCTGCTGAGCCGGAGCCGGCCCGGTGGCCCGATCCGGGCCGGCTCCGGCCACCGCCGCCGCACGCGACAGGCCCCGTCCGGTACCGGACGGGGCCTGTCGCGTGTCTGCCCGCGTGTTCGCCGCGCGACCGCGCGGGGGATCAGCCGCGCTGGATGCCCGAGGTGTCCTGCAGGACGCCGCGGCGGCCGTCCTGCGTCTGCGCCACCAGCGCCTGGCCGCGCTGCTCCACCGCCAGGTACCAGGTGCCCGGAGCCAGCTCGGCGACCGGTGCGGGGGAGCCGTCCTCGCCGTACAGCGGCCGGGCGACCGGCACGGCGAACCAGAACGGCTGGAAGTTCGGGTCGGCCGGAGCGCCGCCGCCCGCCGGGGCCGCCTGCTGCTGCGCGGGCCGGCCCCCGCCGTACGGCTGGTGCGGCTGCCCCTGCACCGGCTGTCCCTGCATCGGCTGGCCGGGCTGTCCCGGCTGCGGGCCGCCCGGGTAGCCGTAGCCGCCCTGCGGCTGCCCCTGCATCGGCTGGCCGGGCTGTCCCTGCTGGACGCCGGGGTAGCCGTAACCGCCGGCCTGCGGGCCCGGGCCGTAGGGGTTCGGGGCCTGCGGGGAGGGGGCCGGCAGCAGCGGGGCCCTGAGCGCGCCCACGGTGTTGCCCAGGACGGCGAAGGCCGCCATGAGCAGGCCGCCGATGAGGGTCAGCCAGGCGCCCGCGCCCAGGTCGATACCCCGGTTGAGGTTCTGGTTCTCCGGGTCCGGCGCGATGGTGGCGAACATCGACCACAGTGCCGCCCAGCCGACGAAGACCGCCAGCGCGGTGCCCCACTGGTCGAGGCCGAGCCCCGCCACCTTGCGGTCGCCGGGCAGCACCCGCCCGGCGACGAGCAGGGCGGCCGCGATCAGCGCAGCGAGCGTCACGGTCGGCAGCAGCGGGAAGAGTGCGGGCTCCCAGCTGCTGACCGTGCAGTTCTCGGTGCAGTTGTCGGCCTTGAAGAAGGCGAGGAACGAGGCGATGAACAGCAGCACCGCTGCTCCGACAACCGCGCCATCGCTTCGGGTGAGCGAGCGGATGTTCACGTAATATCCTTAATCGGTTTCGTCATGGTCTGGTCAGACGGGGGCGGGCCCTATCGTACGGAAGGACGCTCCGCGGAGTCCGGCGGGTTCTCCCGGCCCCGGCCCGTCCCACCGGCTCACCCACCGGTTCGCGCGCTGTCGCGCTCGCCGAGCAGGAAGGCCCTGACGCCTTCGGCGATGCCGCGGGCCGCACGCTGCCGCCACTCCGGGTCGGCCAGCCGCCGGGCCTCCCGCGGATCGCGCATGTTGCCGCACTCCAGGAAGACCTTCGGCACCCGGGAGAGGTTCAGCCCGCCCAGGTCGTCACGGACGACCAGGCCGGTCTCGGCCACGGAGCCCCCCAGGTAGTCGGCGGGCCCGGACCCCGTGGCCTCGGCGAAGGCGCCGACAAGGTGCTCGCCCAGCCGGCGCGAGGGGCCGGTGATCCGCCGGGTGTCGGCGGAGCCCTCGGTCACCCGCGCCGGGAGGATGACGTGGAAGCCCCGGTCGCCCTCGCCCGAACCGTCGGCGTGCACCGAGACCACGGCGTCGGCCCCCGCCTCGTTCCCGGCCCGGGCGCGCTCGTCCACGCACGGTCCGTACGGGCGGTCGCCGTCATGGGTGAACTCCACCTTCGCGCCCAGCCCTTCGAGGAGGGTGCGGGCGCGGCGGGCGACGTCGAGGGTGAAGGACGCCTCCGCGTAGCCGGAGTCGGTGGCCGTGCCGGTGGTGTCGCACTCCTTGCGGTGCGTGCCGGCGTCGACCCGGCGCGCGATCTCACGGGTGTGCTCGCGGTTGTCCGGGTTGTGCCCGGGATCGAGCACCACCACGGCGCCCTCCAGGGGTCTTCCCCGCCCGTCCGGCTCCTCGGGGGAGGGGCCGGACGAGGGTGTACCGGGCGCCCTGGAAGCCTCGGGGGCACCGGGCGCGCCGCCCGCGTCCGCGTCCCGCACCGACTGCCACGCCAGCCGGCCCGCCAGGCAGACGGGCAGCACGATCGCGAGAGCCACGAGGAAGGTGGACAGCCGCCGGCCGAGGGACATGATCGGATCGTAGCGCCGCGCCTTACAGACCCGGGCCCGTACGCCGCAGAACGCGCAGCGAGCGGACCGCGCGCTCCTCGGCGAAGGCGCCGGACTCCAGCGCGCGGCGGTAGATCCGGTACGGCGCCTGGCCGCCGTCGGCCGGGTCCGGGAAGACGTCGTGGACGACGAGCAGCCCGCCCTCGGCCAGGTGCGGGACCCAGCCCTCGTAGTCGGCCGCCGCGTGCTCGTCGGTGTGCCCGCCGTCGACGAAGACCAGGCCGAGCCGCCCGCCCCACACCGACGCCGCCCGCGGCGAGCGGCCGACGAGCGCGACGACGTACTCCTCCAGCCCGGCGGCGTGCAGGGTGCGGCGGAAGAAGGGGAGGGTGTCCATCAGCCCCACCTCGGGATCCACCAGGGAGGGGTCGTGGTACTCCCAGCCCGGCTGCTGCTCCTCGCTGCCCCGGTGGTGGTCGAGGGTCAGGACGGTCACGACGCCGTCCGCGCGGCGGGCGGCGTCGGCCAGCAGGATGGTGGAGCGGCCGCAGTACGTGCCGATCTCCAGCAGCGGCAGCCCCAGCCGCGCCGCGTCGCGGGCGGCGGCGTACAGCGCCAGTCCCTCGTCGGCGGGCATGAAGCCCTTCGCCGCCTCGAAGGCGGCGAGGACCTCGGGTGCGGGTCGCGCTGCGGAGTCCATCGGTTCGCTCTCCCTGTCCTGCCCGGTCCTGCCCTGTCCTGCCCGGTCCGGCCGGTTCCGGCCCGCCCGGCCCCTGTGCCGCCGCCCCATGCTGCCCTACGCGCCGCCGGCCCGGTGAGGTGGGTCGGGAGCCGCCCGGCGGTCAGGGCAGGCGCAGGACGGGGGCGTCCCCGGATGCCGGACCGCCGTCCCCGGCCGGAGGGGCGGCGGTGGGGCCGGGGAGGAGGTCGCCGACCCGGTCGGGGACGTCGAGGCGGTCCGGCGCGGACGTCTCGGGCTCCGGCTCGGCCGTCTCCTTCTTCCGGGGCGGCTTCGACGGCTCCGCCTCGGGTGTGGGAGCGGGCGCGGACGACGGGCGCGCGCCCCCCTCTCCACCGGCGCGTTCCGGCTCGCCGGAAGCCGTGCGCGACGGCTTCGGGCGCGCGCTCTGCGGTGCGGCCTGCCCGGCGGGGCTGTCGGGGACGGTGAAGTGGCCGCCGCGGAAGTACGCGAACCACGCCAGGACGGTGCGCAGATACGCCTCGGAGCGGTTGTAGCCGAGGATCGCGCGGTTCAGGTCGGCCGGGTCCGACAGGTTCCTGCCGCCCGCGCACAGGTAGCGCCCGGCGGCGAGGGCGGCGTCGTGGATGTTGTTCGGGTCCTCGCGCCCGTCGCCGTTGCCGTCCGCGCCCCAGGCGGCCCAGGTGGACGGGATGAACTGCATCGGCCCGACCGCGCGGTCGTAGACGGTGTCGCCGTCGTACGCGCCGCCGTCGGTGTCCGAGATGCGCGCGAAGCCCACGCCGTCGAGCCGGGGGCCGAGGATGGGCGGGGCCGCCGTGCCGTCCGCCGTCACCCGCCCGCCGCGTGCGTGCCCGGACTCCACCTGCCCGATGGCGGCCAGGAGCTGCCAGGACAGCCGGCACCTCGGGTGGCTGAGGGCGAGCGCCGCGTCCGCCCTCCGGTACGCCTCCAGGGCCGTGACCGGAATGCCCCCGCGCCGGGCGGCCGGGAGGAGCGGGGAGGGGGCGGGGGAGCCGGTCCCGGCCGAGGGGCCGGGGGTCCGCAGCGGCGGCAGTTCGGTGAGGTAGGGCCCGTCGCCGGAGACGGAAGCCCTCGGAGCCGCGGCCCGTCCGGCCGCGGGTGAGGGGTGGGCCGCCGGCACGGGGGGCTGCGAGGCGGTCAGTGCCGCCACGGCCGCCGCCGTGACCGCCGTCCCCCTGACGCTCCTGCGTATGCGTCCGTTACGTCTCCTCGCCATGGGCCGGTCTCCTCCGCTCGCTCGTCCGCGCCGTCCGCGGCCCGGCCGCCGCGCGGCGGCGGCCTCTCCTCATCTGCTCTACGGCGGGGGAGGGGAGGTCCGTCGCAGCGGGTGGAGACGAGGCGGCGGAGGGGGGGAGGCGGGGGAGGCGGACGGAAGGGCCCCGGGTGCCGCGGTCTTCCGCGGCACCCGGGGCTCACGAGGACGTGCCGGAGCGGGGCGGGATCAGTCCTCCCGCGGCTCCTCCTGGGCGGGGCGGCGGTGGCGTCCCTGCGCGGGCACCCTGGCCTCCTCGCCGACGGCGGCCGGACCGCGGTGCCGGCCGTGGTGCTCGCCGGTCCCGGTGCTCGTCTCGCTGCTCGTCTCGGTCTGGGTCTGGGACATCGCGGAAACACTCCGTGGAGTCGGGGTGTGGACTTGAGGTCGTTTCCTCCGTACCCGACCAGATCGTAGTAGTTCTACGATCTTCGCTCCGCCCCGGTCCGGGCCAGTGGCGCCTGCTGGAGCGGCACCGGTGTGAAGGCCGCCGCCCGCACCGCGAGCGGACCGCCGGCCTCCGCCGAACCGTCCCGCGGTGAGCGGCCATCCTCCGGCGGGCCGTCCCCCTCCGCGGAGCGCTCCGCGCGCTGCCGGGGCAGCGGCCCGGACTCCGGGGGCGGCGTGATCCGGGCCAGCCCGCACTGCGTCCGGCCCGTCCGGCCGACGGCGTACGGCAGCCGCAACTCGCCGTCCGCCGTCCACAGGCCCGTCCCCCGCACCCACCCCACCGGGGCGGGCAGATGCCGCAGCCTCCGCTGGGAGGGGCGCCACACCGCCACCCACGTCCCGTTCGGCCCGTCCGCGCGCAGCGCCACCGCGCAGCCCTCGGGGGTGAGGGCCTGGCCGGGCTGGACGGCGAACGGGGTCAGCGCGACGCCGGGCGGGCGCAGGGCGTCGGGGAAGCGCACCGGCCGGTGACTGCCGAGCACGCCCCAGCCCAGCCGTACCTCGCCCGGCGCGTCGGAGCGCAGGAGCAGCAGACCGCTGTCCGGATCGGCCAGCAGCAGCCGGTCGTCGCTGTCGTCGGTGAGCTCCAGCAGCGGGAAGACCTCGCCGCCGCGCCCCAGATCGACGGCGACGGTCTTGGTACGGCCGGCGGCGTCGGTGCGGTCCAGGGCCAGCAGCCGCCCCTCGCGGTCCAGCCAGACGCCGCCCGAGCAGCGGCCGGGCACCCCGGCGACCGGCTCCGGGCCGCGGCCGCCCCCGTGTACCAGCCACACCGTCGAGCCGTGCTCGCCGGGTGCGAGCGCGTGGACCGCCGAACCGTACGGACCGTGCGAGCCGCCCGGGGCGGGCGGCAGCAGCCGCAGCCGCTCGCAGCCCACCGAGCCCAGCGGGAGCTCGCCGGTGCCCGGGCCGGTGGGGTAGAGCAGCGCGAGGTGGTGCCGGCCGTCCGCCTCCCGGCAGATCAGCACCCGCCCGTCGGGCAGCGGCAGCACCTGGGCGCCCGGTCCCTCCGGGCGGGGCCCCGGCAGCGGGACCGCGTACGGCTCCGGGCCGTCCAGCGTCCAGCGCTCCGGGATCCGGCCGCGCCCGTCCCCGGCCGGCGCGAGCCGGGCCGCGTAGGAGCCGTCCGCGGCGATCGTGAGGCCGGGGTGCGCCTCCCTTCCGCCCTCGCTCCGGACAGCCTCGACGACACTGATCGTCATCAGCCCATCACCTCCGGTGAGGACGGTAGTTTTCGCACCCCCCGCCGGACGGTCCGAGCCGGACGCCTTCACACGTACGGGGGACGGCGGGCCGTTTCGCGGGGAGAGGAGGCGTCCGGTGTGCTCCGCCCGGCCCCGCATACCGGGCCGCGCGGCAGGTAACCTCTCACCCGTGCCTGCACTCTCCGATGTCATCGCCGCACTCGACGAACTGTGGCCCCCCGAGCGGGCCGAGCAGTGGGACGCCGTCGGAACGGTCTGCGGAGACCCCGATGCCGAGGTGAGCGCAGTGCTGGTCGCCGTCGACCCGGTGCGGGAGACCGCCGAGGAGGCGGTGGAACTCGGCGCCGAACTGCTGCTGACCCACCACCCCCTCTACCTGCGCGGCACCACCACGGTCTTCGCCGGCGCCTTCAAGGGCCGGGTCGTACACGACCTGATCCGGGCCGGCACCGCCCTCCACGTGGCGCACACCAACGCCGACCGCGCCGACCCCGGTGTCTCCGACGCCCTCGCCGAGGCCCTCGGCCTGCGGATCACCGGCCCGCTGGTGCCCGACCCCACCGATCCGGCCGGACGGCGGGGCCTGGGCCGGATCTGCGAACTGGACGCCCCCGAGCCGCTGGCCCGCTTCGCCGAGCGGGTGGCCGCACGGCTGCCCGCCACCGCGCAGGGCGTCCGGGCCGCGGGCGACCCCGGCCGGCCGATCCGCACCGTCGCGGTCTGCGGCGGCTCCGGCGACAGCCTCTTCGACCAGGTGCGGGCCGCCGGCGTCGACGCCTACGTCACCGCAGACCTGCGCCACCACCCGGCCTCCGAGGCCGTGCAGCACGGCGGCCCCCACGCGGGGCCGGCGCTGGTGGACGCCGCGCACTGGGCCACCGAGTGGCCCTGGTGCACACAGGCCGCCGCCCAGCTCGACGCCGTGTCGCAGCGGCACGGCTGGGGACTGCGCGTCCACGTCTCCCGCACGGTCACCGACCCCTGGACCGTCCACGCGGCGTCCGCCCCCGCCGAGGGTGCCGCCCCCACCACCACCATCACAGGAGCCCCCAACTGAACGCCGAGCCCGCCGACCAGATCCGCCTCCTCGACGTCCAGGCCCTCGACCTCCGGCTCACCCAGCTCGCCCACCGGCGCAGGAACCTGCCGGAGCACGCCGAGATCGAGGGACTGAACGCCGACCTCTCCCAGGTGCGCGACCTGCTGGTCGCCGCCCGGACGGAGGAGAGCGACACCGCCCGCGAGCAGACCAAGGCGGAGCAGGACGTCGACCAGGTGCGCAAGCGCGCCGCCCGCGACCAGCAGCGCCTGGACTCCGGCGCGGTCACCTCGCCGAAGGACCTGGAGAACCTCCAGCGCGAGATCGCCTCCCTCTCGCGGCGCCAGAGCGACCTGGAGGATGTCGTACTGGAGATCATGGAGCGCCGCGAGTCCGCCCAGGAGCGCGCGGCCGAGCTCGCCCGGCGGACCGACTCCGTCCAGGCCCGGATCGACGACGCGGTCGGGCGGCGCGACGCGGCGCTGGCGGAGATCGACGCCGAGGCCGCCGCGGTCACCAAGGAGCGCCAGGTGGTGGCCGCCTCGGTCCCGGCCGACCTGATCAAGCTCTACGACAAGCTGCGCGAGCAGCAGGGCGGTGTCGGCGCGGCCCGCCTCTACCAGCGGCGCTGCGAGGGCTGCCGCCTCGAGCTGAACATCACCGAGCTGAACGAGATCCGCCAGGCCCCGGCCGACGCGGTGGTGCGCTGCGAGAACTGCCGCCGGATCCTGGTGCGCACCCCCGAGTCGGGACTGTGATGCCGGGCTCCCAGGACTCGCCGGACTCCCGGGACGCCCCGGGATCCCGCAGGACCTTCGTCGTGGAGGCCGACGGCGGCTCCCGCGGCAACCCCGGCCCGGCCGGCTACGGCGCGGTCGTCCGCGACGCCCGGACCGGGCAGACGCTGTCGGAGGCGGCCGAGTACATCGGCACCGCCACCAACAACGTCGCCGAGTACCGGGGCCTGATCGCCGGGCTGCGCGCGGCCCACGCGCTCGACCCGCAGGCCCTGGTACGGGTGCGGATGGACTCCAAACTGGTGGTCGAGCAGATGTCGGGCCGCTGGAAGATCAAGCACCCCGGCATGCGCCCGCTGGCGCTGGAGGCCGCCTCGGTCTTCCCGCCGGACTCGGTCACCTACCAGTGGATCCCGCGCGAGGAGAACAAGCACGCCGACCGGCTGGCGAACGAGGCCATGGACGCGGGCCGCCGCGGCGAGGCGTGGCGGCCGGCCGCATCCACCGCCGAACTCGACGCCGGCGCCCACGCCGACACCCTCCCCGGCCTCACCGGGGCCTCCGGGTCCCCGGCCACCCCCGAGAGCTCCGCCGAGGCGCGGGCGGCGGCGCGGGCCGCCGTACGCCAGGCCGTGCGGGAGACCCACCGGACGGCGGCCGCCGCCGAGCGGGGCGCAGGGACGGACGATCCGACGGCCCTGACCGCGGCCGACGAGCTGCCCGTGGAGCACGCGGCGCCCGCCGGGCGCGGGGAGCCGGGCACCCCGCAGGTGGGCTGGGGCGCCGACATGGGCACCCCCACCACCCTCGTCCTGCTGCGCCACGGCGAGACCCCGCTCACCCCCCTCAAGCGCTTCTCCGGCAGCGGCGGCACCGACCCGGAACTGTCGGCGACCGGGCTGCGCCAGGCCGAGGCGGCCGCCTCGGCCCTCGCGGCGCGCGGCACCGTCCAGCACGTGGTCAGCTCGCCGCTGGTGCGCTGCCGCCAGACCGCGCGGGCGGTCGCCGACCGGCTGGGGCTGGGGGTCGAGATCGAACACGACCTGCGCGAGGCCGACTTCGGCGCCTGGGAGGGGCTGACCTTCGCCGAGGTGCGCGAGCGCCACCCGGACGACCTGGACGCCTGGCTGGCCTCGCCCGAGGCCGCCCCCACCGGCGGCGAGTCCTTCGCACGCGTCATCCGCCGCGTCGAGTCCGCCCGCGACCGGATCCTGGCCCGCCACGCCGGCCGCACGGTCCTGCTGGTCACCCATGTCACGCCGGTCAAGGTGCTGGCGTGCACGGCCCTGGGCGCACCGCCCGAGGCGCTGTTCCGCATGGAACTGTCGGCGGCCTCGCTGTCGGCGGTGGCGTACTACGCGGACGGCAACGCCTCGCTGCGGCTGCTCAACGACACGGGCCACCTGCGCTGACGTCCCCGCCATCCGCGCCGCCGGCCGTGTCCGCGGCCGTCTCCGCGGCCGCGGCGGCGCCCAGCCGGGCGGCCTCGCGGGCCAGGCGCTCGACCCGGTCCCAGTCCCGCGCCCGCACCGCGTCCGGCGGCAGCATCCAACTGCCGCCCACACAGGGCACGTTGGGCAGCGCCAGATAGTCCGCCGCCGAATCCGGCCCGATGCCGCCCGTCGGGCAGAACCGGGCCCCGGGCAGCGGTGAGGCCAGCGCCTCCAGATACGCCGGGCCGCCCGCCGCACGGGCCGGGAAGAACTTCATCTCCGCCACCCCGCGCTCCAGCAGCGCCATGACCTCCGAGGCGGTCGAGACCCCCGGCAGCAGCGGCACGCCCGTCTCCCGCGCCGCCGCCAGCAGCCGGTCCGTCCAGCCGGGGCTGACCAGGAAGCGGGCGCCGGCGTCCCGCGCCGCCACCGCCTGCTCCGGGGTGAGCACCGTGCCCGCGCCGACCACGGCCTGCGGCACCTCCGCCGCGACCCGGCGCACCGCCTCCACCGCGCCCTCCGTCCGCAGCGTGATCTCGACCGCGCGCAGCCCGCCCGCCACCAGCGCCCGCACCAGCGGGACGGCCTCGGCGGGACGGGTCTCGCCGAGGACGACGACCGGCAGCACCGGGCCGAGAGCGAGTACGGACGGTACGGGGTCGGCTGTCATGGCGGCCATCCTGCCCACCCCGCTCACCTACCGCAACGCTCATTGCGCATCGTGCAACGAAACGGAGTCCGGTCGGAGTTCGGCCGGAGTCCGTCAGAGTTCGGTGACCACCACGTCCAGCCGCCACGGTGCCCCGCCCTTCGCCGGAGGCTCCGCTTCCACCGTGTATCCCAGGCCGCGCAGCGCCTCCGCCAACTCCGCCGGGTCGCCCGGCTCGACGCCCTCCCGCAGCAGTGCGCGGACCATCCGCCCCTTGGTGGCCTTGTTGAAGTGGCTGACCACCGACCGCTTCTCCACACCGCCGACGATCCTGGACTGGAGCACCCGCACCGTCGCCGTCCGCCCGGCGAGATCGCCCTTCGGCTTCCACATCGCCCCGTACGCCGCCGACCGCAGGTCCAGCACCAGCCCGTCGCCCGCAGCCTCGGGCAGCACCGCCCCCAGCGGCTCCCGCCAGTACCGGCCCAGCGATCCCAGCGCCGGCAGCCTCACCCCGCCCGAGCAGCGGTAGGGCGGAATCGGGTCGCCGATCCGCACCGCACCCCACAGCCCCGAGAACACCAGCAGCCACCGCCCGGCCCGCTCCCGCGCCGCCGGGCCCAGCGTGCCCAGGTCCAGCGCGTCGTAGAGCACACCGGTGTAGACCTCGCCCGCGGGGCGCGTCGGGGCCCCGTGCAGCGCCGCGTTCCTCGCCACCTCGCCGCGCAGGCCCTCGCTCAGTCCGAGCACCTCGCGCGCCTTGTCCTCGTCGGCCGCGCACAGCTCCACCAGCTCCGCCAGCACCGCCTCCCGCGCGGCCGTCAGCCCCGGCAGCGACAGCGCTCCCAGATCGAGCGCGGGGCCGGACGCCCCGGCGGCCTTCCCCTCGGACGGCGGCAACAGTACGAGCACGGCGGTTCTCCTCACTTGCGGGTCGCGCGGTCCGGCGGAGCGCACGCTTCCGCCCGGCGCACCAGCAGGGTATGCCGTCCCGCCGGACCGGCCGCTTCGGCCACCGCGCGAGGCTTCGGCCGCCGCCGCCGCGGTACCCGGCCGGGCGTGAAGCTCCTCCAGCGCAACCGGAACCCCCGGGCGGAGTCCTCCCGCTCGCCGCTGTGGACGTGGCCCACCGTGGGCGGTGCCACCGCCCTCGTCGCCGCGATCCTCCTGGAACGCATCCGGCCCCGTCCCGGGACCGGACCGGCCGGCCTGTGGCCGGGCGACCACTCCTCGGCCTCCACGATGCTCCAGGTGGTGGCCACCTCGTCGGTCACGGTGGCGACCCTGTCCTTCAGCGTCACCGTGGTGACGCTGCAACTGGCCTCCCAGCAGTTCTCCCCGCGGCTGCTGCGGCGCTACGCCCACGACCGGGTGCTCAAGGCCGTCCTGACGGTGCTGCTCGCGACCCTGGTGTTCGCGCTGACGACCCTGGCCTTCATGAACTCCGACGAGGCGCTGCCCGTCGTCGCGCTGCTCCTGGCGTCCGCGCTCGGCGTCGCGTCCCTGGCGGCCGTGCTGGGCTTCCTCAGCCACATCGTCCGCGAACTGCGGGTGGACTCCATGATGCTCGACGTCCACGACGAGACCGGCGAGGCGATCCGGACGTTCTACCCCGTCCGCGGCGACCCGCGTCCGCGCTCCCCGGACGAGCTGGACCTGGACGAGGCGCGCGGCGTGACGGTGTACGGGCGGAGCAGCGGGTTCGTACGGCTGGTCGACGTCGAGGCGCTGGTGGCGTGCGCGCGCCGCGGCGACACCGTCGTCCGGCTGAGCGTCCGCCCCGGCGACCTGCTCGTCGCCGGGAACCCGATCGCCACCGTGTGGGCGCGCGACCCCTCCGCGGCAGCGCCCGACCCGTACGCCGACGGCACGGCCGACGTGATCGACGGCGTCCTGCGACTCGGCTACGAGCGGACCCTCGAACAGGACGTGGCCTTCGGCTTCCGCCAGCTCGAGGACATCGCGGTCAAGGCGATGTCCCCGGGGATCAACGACCCCGTGACCGCGTCCACCGCCGTGGGCCACATGGCCGACCTGCTGGTGAGGATCGCCGGTCGCCGCCTGGGGCCGACCCTGCACGAGGACGAGGACGGCATCGGGCGGGCGGTCGTGCCGGACCGGGACCTGCGGTACTACCTCGACCTGGCCTGCGGGCAGCTGCGCCGCTTCTCCGCGGGGGAGCCCACCGTGCTGGCGGCCGTACTGCGCATGCTGCGGGACCTGGCGGCGGCCCTGCCCGGCGAGGACGGGGAAGCGGCGGAGGTGCGGCAGGCCGCGGACCTGGTACGGGACACCATGGACTCCTCCGTCGGCCCGGCGGACGCCGAGCGGGTCCACGACCTGCACCGGCGCGTCCTGGCGGCCCTGGACGGCCGTACGGTCGAGGCGTACGCCGACCGCAGCGGCGAGACACGGTCGATCTAGTGGCCGCGGGGCCACCGGGGGCCGCGGGGCGCCGCGCGGAGAGCGAACGAGGAGGCATGACGGGTGCGCGGGCGGGCACCCGCCCGCGGAAGAAGCCGCCCGACATGGCCGGAATGTGAACTCCGTCCTCCGGGTGGCAGGGACCGACTCGTACGGCCGTCCGGGCCGCCGGGACGGCCGGGGAAGCAGGGACACCATGGCCGAACAGGACAAGCGGCACGACCAGGACCTGGCGGAGGTCGCCCGGGAGCGCAACCGCCACCTGTCGGGGGAGACCGCCAAGGGCCGCGTCGACCCGGCCGCCGCCGGCGGACGGGCCCGGGAGGAGGGCACCTCCCGGGGCAAGGGCTCTCCGCGGAAGGGGAAGGGGAACGTCCGGGGCACCGAGGGCATGCCGCGCTCCGGCGCGGACCTCGGCGACCGCGGCACCGGCGGCGAGGCCGCCCGCGAGGCGATCGGAGCCGACCCCGCCAAGTCCGGCGGCGAGGTGGAGGACCGCAGCACCGGGAAGTCCACCCGCGAGGAGACGCTCGGCGACGAGGGCAAGTCCTGAGGGCCGACCCGGCAACGACCCGCCCGCAGCGCGGCCACCGCCGCGTGCGGGCCGCCGGCGTACAGGCGCAGCACCCGCGCCCGCTCCCGGCCGCGTCGCGCAGCCCGTACCCCCGGTGGCCGCGCGTCCGCGCCGCTCCCTGCGGCGGGATAGCATGGGCGGTACGGCAGACGAGTCGTGCGGGCGGTCGCGGCGCGAACCCCTACGGGGGTGAACGTCGAGGAACGTCCGGGCTCCACAGGGCAGGGTGGTGGGTAACGCCCACCCGGGGTGACCCGCGGGAAAGTGCCACAGAAAACAGACCGCCGGGGGCCTCACCGCCCCCGGTAAGGGTGAAACGGTGGTGTAAGAGACCACCAGCGCCCAGGGTGACCTGGGCGGCTCGGTAAACCCCACCCGGAGCAAGGTCAAGAGGGGCCGCCGCCCGAACGGGACGGCGGCCCTGCGCGGACGACCGAGGGCGGCCCGCCCGAGTCCGCGGGTAGACCGCACGAGGCCGGTGGCGACACCGGTCCCAGATGGATGGCCGCCTCCCGGCGGGCCGCGAGGCCCACCGGAGACAGAACCCGGCGTACAGCGCGGCTCGTCTGCCACCGGCTTTCCCGGGCGCTCCTTCGAGGTGCGCTCCGGCCGCCGCGCGCGACTACCCGACGCGGTCGAGGAACTTCGGCGCGCGCTCCGCGGGCAGCCCGGCCGCCTCCCGGTCGTAGGACGGCAGGCCGCCGTCCGCGAACAGGTGCCGGTCGCCGGGGTAGAGGAAAACCTCCGCGTCACCGGCCCTGCGGGCCAGGCCGCGGGCCGCCTCCAGATCCGCCCTCACCGGCGAAGAACCCGTCGGCCTCCGTGCCGTGCACCTGCACCGGCAGCCCCTTCGGCCACTCGCCGCCGAACTCGGAGACCGGGACGCAGGCGTGGAACAGCAGCGCGCCCCTCGCCCCGGCGCGCGTCCGGGCCGGCATCCGCGCGGGCAGGACGCCGAGGGGGGACCCCGCGTAGACCACCTCGCCGGGCAGGTGCTCGGCGGCGGCCCGGCCGCGCTCGACGATCGTGCCGAACCCCGTCTCCCGCGCGTACGCCGCGCCCTCCGCCAGACGGTCGAAGACCGCCCCTCGTACAGGTCCGGCAGGTGGACGGTGCGCCCGGCCCGCTCCGGCTCCCGCGCGAACTCCCGCACCCCGGACGTCAGTCCGTGCGTGTGGTGGAACAGCACCACCTCGGTCGCACGGCTCCCTCGCCGCGGCGGCACCCGGGCGGTGCCGCCGCATCGGGTGTCGCAAGGGGCGCCGACATCCCCCGGCGGTCCCGGGAGGGGAGTGGAGGACGAGGTACCTCAGCCCGGCCGAGGAGCCTCGGGTCGGCACGGGGCGTCCTTACCGGCACTGGTCGGCAGCACCGCCTCCGGGGACTCGGGCAGGGTCTGTCCGCCGTCGACGGTGATGACCTGCCCGGTGATGAACGACGCCCGTTCGCCGGCGAGGAACTCCACCACATCGGCGATCTCCTGCGGCCGGGCGAGGCGGCCCAGGGGAACGGTCGCGGCCATCTGGGCGAGGTAGGCCTCCCCCAGCTCCCCAAGCCCCTCGGTCATCACGTTGCCGGGAGCCACCGCGTTCACGGTGATGCCGTACGGGGCGAGTTCCAGCGCGGCCGTACGCATGAAGCCCAGCTGTGCGGCTTTGCTCGCGCCGTAGTGGCTCCAGCCCGGGAAGCCCGTGAGCGGGCCCGTGATCGAGGACGTCAGCACGACCCGGCCGCGCCCCGACTGCCGCAGCAGCGGCACGCACGCCGCGACGGCGAGTATCTGGCTCTCCACGTTGGTGGCGAAGACCTCGCGCACGTCGGCGTGCGTCATGTCCGCCAGCGGCCTGTTGGGGAAGACACCGGCGTTGAGGCACAGCACGTCCAGGCCGCCGAGCGATGTCCGGGCGGACTCGGCCAGCCGATGCGCGAAGTCGCGCTCGGTGACATCCAGAGCCAGCCCCTCCACGGCCTGTCCGGCACGGCGCCCGGCTCTCCGGAAGGTCTCCAGCGCGTGCCCCGGGACGCTGCGCCCGGTCAGCAGGACGTCCGCCCCGGCTGTCACGAACGTGGAGGTGATCGCGGCGCCGATGCCGCGTGTGCCACCGACGACGGCGACCTTCGCGGGTAAGGGATTGTCCATATGGCCTGCCTCGTCTCCTGCGTGGGCGAAGAATGTTCCGCCGTGAGCGGCGTCATGCCCGGCCTCGACACACTGGGCAGCACATGGGCCGCGCAGGTCTGCGCTGCACGTGGCGATCAGTCGGGCAGCGGCAGTTCGGCGAGCATCACGGCGAAGAGCGGGGAGTCCGCGAAGGGCTGCTGCTCGCCGACCTTCCGGTAGCCCCAGGACTCGTACAGAGCTTGCACCTTGGGGTGCTCGACGTCCACGGAGAGGACGACCAGGTCCTCGTCGCGCTTCGCCGGCAGCCCGTGGTGCAGGAGCCGGGATCACCGCCCCAGTGGTCCACGGACCAGGGGAAGCGCTGGACGAACGGGTCGTCCATCCGGTCGGCGTAGGCGTCGGCGTGCACGTCCAGAAGGGTCTGCCGGATACGCGGAAGGTCCTCATGGGGGTGGTGACGCAGGGCCAGGCCGGTGGCGGTCGTCGGCCTCGGTGCGGCGCGGCGGCCTGCGCGGCGGGCGCCGTCCCGGCCGTTCCGGTCGCACAGGCCGCCCCCGACGAGCCGCCCGCCGCCTTGGACGACGCCCGGCCCGGGGCCGGGCGACCGCGTCCGGTGGGGGAGGAGCGGAAGACGCGGTCGCACCGGCCCGCCCGCCACCCCGGTCACCCTTTCGGGCGGTTGCCGGACTTCCCGGCTCCTCCCGCGCGGGAGCGCCGTTGCCGTGCGCACGGGGCGGGCGCCGCCGCTACGGTGGAGATCGGAAGGAGAACCGTGATGACCATGGCCATCGATCGGTCCGCACAGACGAACGGCTCCGCGCAGATGAGCGTCGAGGAGTTCGAGCAGCTCGAAGCCGCCGCCCCGCAGACGGTGAAGCTGGAATTCGTACGTGGAGAGCTGAGGGTCAAGCCGGTGCCGGACGGGGATCACGGAGAGATTGTCATGTGGCTGCTGGAGCGCTGTATGGCACAGCGGCCCGAGCTGCGCCTCTACCCCGAGCAAGGGCTCGTCGTGGAGAGGTACGGCAGTGGCCGGGCCCGGCCGGACGGGGTGCTGGCCCCGAAGCGGTACTTCGCCGGGCGCGGCGAGTGGTCGGACCCCGCCGGTGTGCTGATGGTCGTGGAGGTCACCTCCACCCGGCCCGGCAGGGACCGCACCGAGAAGCCCGACGGGTACGCGGCGGCGGGCATCCCGGTGTACCTGCTGGTGGACCGCGAACGCCATGAGCTGGTCGTGCACTCCAACCCGGAGAAGGGCCGCTACAGGGATGTGCACACCACGGCAGGCCTCGGCGAGGAGCTGCGGCTGCCCGACCCGGTGGGGATCGTGCTGGAGACCGGGGAGCTCAAGGAGCTGATGGCCTGACGGCCCGGGTACGTGTCCGGGCCGCCGCCGTCCGCACCGCCGCCGTACGCGCGTCGGACCTGCGTCCCCGTCCCGGCGCCGGTCACCGCCGATAATGCCGGTACGCGACGGAAGGACTACTCCCATGAGCTCCGAGGCGTTCAGGGACCACGGGCCGCGCCCGCACGCGCTGGACATCGAGCAGGCGACCCTGACCAATGACCGCTTCCGCACCACCTTGTGGACCGGCACCAACCTCCAGCTGACGGTGATGAGCGTCGAGCCGGGCGGCGAGATCGGCCTGGAGATGCACATCGACCGCGACCAGTTCCTGCGGGTGGAGGCCGGGCGGGGCCGGGTGCTGATGGGGCCGGAGAGGGACCGGATGTCCTTCGACCGCGAGGTCGTCGACGACTGGGTGGTCCTCATCCCGGCGGGGACCTGGCACAACGTGGTCAACACCGGCCAGGAGCCGCTGAAGCTGTACTCCCTCTACGCCCCGCCCGAGCACCCGCACGGCGCCGTGCACCGCACGAAGGCCGACTCGGACGCCGCCGAGGAGGCGGAGCGGGCCGAGGGGCCCGGGGAGTACGCCGGAGAATGACCGATCGGCGCCCTTGGCGGGGGTGGGGGCGCGTGCCATGCTCGCGGCGCGGTGAGGCCGGACGGCCGCCGGGGAGCACGGGCGGGAGGACGGGGGAGCGGCATGGCGGTGGTGCGCGGGGTGCTGTTCGACGTCGACGACACGCTGTTCGACTACTCGGGTTCGGACGAGGCCGGGCTGCTGGCCCATCTGGAGGCGGAGGGGCTGCACGACCGCATGCCCGGGCCCGCCGCCCTCGCGCTCTGGCGGGAGATCACCCGGGCCGAGTACGCCCGCTACACCGCCGGCGAGACCACCTTCGCCGCCCATCGGTGCGCCCGGGTGCGCCGGTTCCTGGCCCGCCTCGGGCAGCCGGGCGCGGAGGACATGCCGGATCGGGAGGCCGGCGCCTGGTTCGCCGGGTACACGGCCCACCGGGACGCCGCGCGCAGGGCGCTGGAGGGCGCCTCGGCCGTACTGACCGAGTTCGCGCCCCGCTACCGCCTCGGCGTGGTCTCCAACTCCTCCCTGCCGCACCAGCGCGGGAAGCTGGCGGCCATCGGCCTGCTGGACTACTTCGGGGACGCGCTGGTCTGCTCCGAGGAGCACGGCGAGGCCAAGCCCGCGCCGGGCATCTTCCTGGCGGGCTGCGCCCTGCTGGGCCTGGAGCCGCACGAGGTGGCCTACGTCGGCAACGACCACGCGGTCGACGCGGTGGGGGCGCGCGACGCGGGCCTGCACGCGTACTGGCTGGACCGCGGGGACACCGGCTGGGGCGGCACAGGGGAGGGCGCGCCCGCCGAGGGCGTGCGCGTCATCCGTTCCCTGACCGAGCTGCCCGCCGCCCTGGCCGCCCCCGCCGCGCCCGCCGGCTGAGGCACGGCGGGCGCGCACCGCGTTCAGGCGTGCCGCAGTGCCTCCGGTGACAGCTCCGACGGCGTGCGGTGGCCGGACAGGCCCAGCGTCAGGTCCAGGTCGGCCAGCAGGGAGCGCAGCACGTGCCGTACGCCCTCCTCGCCGCCGTGCGCCAGGCCGTAGGCGAACGGGCGGCCGACCAGCACCGCCCGCGCGCCCAGCGCCAGCGCCTTGACGACGTCCGCGCCGGTGCGCACCCCCGAGTCGAACAGCACCTCGATCCGGTCGCCGACCGCCTCGGCGATCTCCGGCAGCATGTCCAGGGAGGCCACCGCTCCGTCCACCTGCCGGCCGCCGTGGTTGGAGACCACGATGCCGTCCATGCCGGCGTCGGCCGCCCGCCGGGCGTCGTCCGGGTGCTGGACGCCCTTGAGGACGATGGGGCCGTCCCAGTGCTCGCGCAGGAACGGCAGCCGCTCCCAGGACTTGTCGGTGCCGGTGAACATCGGCACCCACCGCAGCACCGCCGGGATCAGGTCCTCCTCCGGCGACTTGTCCAGCCCCGCGCGGAAGGCCGGGTCGGAGAAGGGGATCGCCGTGCCCACGCCCCGGATGAACGGCAGGTAGGACAGGTCCAGGTCGTGCGGGCGCCAGGCCAGGGTCCAGGTGTCGAGGGTGACCACGAGCGTGGTGAAACCGGCCGCCCCGGCCCGCCGCAGGATGCTGACGCAGACGTCGTCCTCGTTCGGCCAGTAGAGCTGGTACCAGCGCGGCCCGTCGCCGCTCGCCCGCGCGACCTCCTCGATGGTGTGGGACGAGGCGGTGGACAGGATCATGGGCACGCCCAGGGCGGAGGCGGCCCGCGCGGTGGCCAGTTCGCCGTCGGGGTGGACGATCGACTGCACGCCGACGGGCGCCAGCAGCACGGGCGCGGGCATCTCGGTGCCCAGCACGGTGGTGCGCAGATCGCGCACGGTCGCGTCGCGCAGCATGCGCGGGACGATCCGCCGGCGGTCGAACGCCTCCCGGTTGGCGCGGTCCGTCGCGCCGGACCCGGCCGCCCCGGCCACGTACCAGAACGGCCCGTCCTCCAGCCGCTCGCGGGCCGAGGCCTCCAGGGCGGTGAGGTCGGTGGTGAACGGCGGGAGCTGCCCGCCCAGGCCGTTCAGGTAGATCTCGCTCTGGTACGCGCCGAAGTTCGCGCCCTGCCCGCCCTGGGCTTCCTGCGCTGCGCCCGGTATCCCGGCCGGTCCGCCCGACTCGCCCATGTCCTGTCCGCCCTTCCCTCGGTTCAGCCGATGCGGGCCGCCGCTCCCGACACCCGCACGCGCGGGTCGTCCTCGCGCAGCTCGACCTCCAGCAGTCCGGGCCGGCCCATGTCGTGCCCCTGGTGGAGGGTGAGCACCGCCGGTGCGGTGATCAGGCCCAGGGCGCGAAGATACCCGCCGAAAGCCGCCGCGGCCGCCCCCGTGGCGGGATCCTCCACCACGCCCCCGACCGGGAACGGGTCGCGGACGTGGAAGACCGTCCCCGGCCCCGTCTCTGTCCCCGTCCCCGCCTCGCCGCCCGGCTCCCGCTCGCGCCAGACCAGTTGGAGGGTGGTCAGGTCCAGCCGCAGCATCAGCGCCCGCAGCCGCTCGAAGTCGTAGTCCAGCGCGGCCAGCCGCTCGCGGGTCGCGGCGGCGAGCACCAGGTGCCGGGCTCCGGCGTAGGCGATGCGGGCGGGCAGCTCCCGGTCCAGCTCGCCGGCGTGCCAGCCGAGCGCGGCCAGCGCCTCGGCCAGGTCGTCCTCGCCGATCTCCGCCACATACGGTTCGACGCTGGTCAGCGTGGCGCGCAGGACGCCGCCGTCCTCGGCGACAGTGACGGGCACGGTCCCGGCCGGGGTGGCGAAGACCAGGTCGCCCGGCCCGATCCGCTCGGCGAGGGCGACGGCGGCGGCCACCGTGGCGTGCCCGCAGAAGGGCACCTCGGCGGCCGGGCTGAAGTAGCGCACGGTGAAGCCGCGCCCCGGAGCCGCGTCCGGCCCTCCGTCCCGGCCGGGCGGCGGGGGAGTGAGGAAGGCCGTCTCCGAGTAGCCGACCTCGGCGGCGACCGCGAGCATCCGCGCATCGTCCAGGCCGCTCGCGTCGAGGACGACTCCGGCCGGGTTGCCGCCGTCCGGGTCGGATGAGAAGGCGGTGTAGCGCAGTACGTCCGGGGCTCCCGGCCCCGTCTCCCTGGTGGTCATGCCCGGCCCAACCCCGCGCCGCCCGGCCCGTATTCCGCACCGCCCGCGTGGAGCGGAACGCGTCCCGCCGCACGGTTCGCGTCACCCGCCCGCCATAAAAGCGTCGTGTACGCGCCAACGTGTTGCCGCCGCGCCGCCGCCCCGGAACGCTCCAATCATGTGCATGACGCACTCACCGAGCGCCGACACAGAGCTCAGAGCCGCCGCACGCCATCTGGGCCGCCGCCGGTTCCTGACCGTCACCGGAGCGGCCGCCGCCCTGGCCCTGAGCACCAACCTCCCCTCCACCGCCCACGCCGCCCCCGCCCTGGACCCCGGCCGGATCACCGACGACCCCTTCACCCTGGGCGTCGCCTCCGGAGACCCGCGCCACGACTCCGTGGTGCTGTGGACCCGTCTGGCCCCCCGGCCGTACGAGCCGGACGGCGGGCTGCCCGCCGAGCGCGTCACCGTCGGCTGGGAGATCGCCCGCGACGAGCGCTTCCGCCATGTGGTCGCGCGCGGCGCCGCCACCGCCCACCCCGAGTTCCACCACACCGTGCACGTGGAGGCCGAGGGCCTCGCCCCCGGCCGCGACTACCACTACCGCTTCCGCGCCGGCCGCTGGATCAGCCCCGCCGGCCGCACCCGCACCGCCCCCGCGCCCGGCGCGGTGCCCGCCTCGCTGAACTTCGCCCTCGCCTCCTGCCAGGCCTACCACCAGGGCTACTACACCGCCTTCGGGCACATGGCCCGCGAGGAGGACGTCGACGCCGTCCTCCACCTGGGCGACTACCTCTACGAGTACGCCGTCGACTCCGCCGGCGGCGACCGGAAGTACACCGACCGCACGCTGCCGGAGGCGTTCGCCCGGGAGACGGTGACGCTGGAGGACTACCGGCTGCGGTACGCCCTCTACAAGACCGACCCCGACCTCATGGCCGCCCACGCCGCCCACCCGTGGATCGTCACCTGGGACGACCACGAGACGGAGAACAACTACGCGGGCGGCATACCGGAGAACAACGTGCCGCCGGAGGAGTTCCTCATCCGCCGCGCCGCCGCCTACCGCGCGTACTACGAGAACATGCCGCTGCGCCGCCCCCAGCGCCCCCAGGGCCCCGACCTGAGGCTCTACCGGCGGCTGCACTACGGCCGCCTGGCGCAGCTCGACGTGCTCGACACCCGCCAGTACCGCGACAACCAGGCGAACGGCGACGGCTGGAAGGTGCCCACGCCCGAGTCGCAGGACCCCTCGCGCACCATGCTCGGCGCCACCCAGGAGCGCTGGCTGGCCGACGGCTGGCGCCGCTCGAAGGCGCTGTGGAACGTGGTGCCGCAGCAGGTCGTCCTCTCCCGCCGCCGCAACCGGATCGAGGGCCCCTGGCCGGTCTCCATGGACGCCTGGGACGGCTACCCCGGCGCCCGCGAGCGCTTCCTGGCGGGTGCGGAGGCGGCCGGCGTGGACAACCTCGTCGTCCTCACCGGCGACGTCCACGTCCACTACGGGCTGGACATCAAGCGCGACTTCGACGACCCGGACTCGCGCACCGCCGGTGTGGAGATCGTCACCTCCTCCATCACCAGCGGCCGGGACGGCGCGGAGCGGCCCGCCAACTGGCAGACGCTGATGACCGCCAACCCGCACATGCGCTACTACAACGGGCGGCGCGGCTACGTGATGCTCGGCCTGGACCGCGAGCGGCTGCGCGCCGACTACCGCACGGTGTCGGCCGTGACCGTCCCCGGGGCGCCGGTCACCACCGCGGCGTCCTTCGTCTCGCCCGCCGGGGAGCCGGGGCTGCTGCCGGCCTGATCCGGGCGCCTGGGACGGTTTTGTCCGGATGTTGAACAAAGGGGGTGCGCCGGGGCCGGGAAACCTGGGATGATTGGACGGTTTCCGTCGAATCTGGAGAGGTGAATGACCGACCCCGGCCCGTCCCCGGCCGCCGCCGAATCCGAGATACCCCAGCAGCTCCCCGCGCCCCCGGCCCCCGGCCGTCCGGACCCCGGGCGGGGCCCGGCCCGCGCCCCGCGGCCGGACCGGCCCACCGGCCCCGCCCGCGCCGGGCTGCTGATCACCCTCATCCTCGGCGGCCTCACCGCCCTGCCCGCGCTGTCGATGGACATGTACCTCCCGGCGCTGCCCGACGTCGGCGCCGTCTACGGCAGCCCGGCCGCCCAGGTCCAGCTCACCCTCACCGCCTGCCTGCTGGGCCTGGCCGTCGGCCAGCTCGTCATCGGCCCGATGAGCGACCGCTTCGGCCGCCGCCGCCCGCTGCTGGTGGGCATGGCCGGCTACGTCCTGGCCAGCGCCGCCTGCGCGCTGGCGCCGGGCATCCACTCCCTGACCGCCTTCCGCATGCTGCAGGGTCTGGCGGGAGCCGCGGGCATCGTGATCGCCCGGGCGGTCGTGCGCGACCTGTTCGACGGGCTGGCCATGGCCCGCTTCTTCTCCACCCTGATGCTGATCTCCGGCGCCGCCCCGGTCCTGGCGCCCGTCTTCGGCGGGCAGGTGCTGCGGTTCACCGACTGGCGCGGCGTCTTCCTCGTGCTCGCGGCCTTCGGCCTCGTCCTCACCCTCGTCACCGCCTGGCGGCTGCCGGAGACCCTGCCGCCGGCGCGCAGGCACGGCGGCGGCGTGGCCGACGCCCTGCGGACCATGCGCGGCCTCTTCGCCGACCGGGCGTTCACCGGCTACCTGCTGGTGGGCAGCTTCGGTTTCGCGGCACTGTTCGCGTACGTGGCCGCCTCGCCGTTCGTCATCCAGGAGATCTACGGCGCCTCGCCCCAGACGTTCAGCCTGCTGTTCATGGTCAACTCCATCGGCCTGGTGGCCTTCGGCCAGGTCAACGGCAAGATCCTGGTCGGGCGCGTCTCCCTGGACCGCGTCATCGCCGTCGGTCTGGTCGTGATCCTGCTCTCGTCGGCCGCACTGCTGGTGATGACCTCCGGCCTCCTGGGGAAGGCCGGACTCGTCCCCGTCTCCGCCGGCCTGTTCGTCCTGATGTCGGCCATGGCGCTGGTGCTGCCCAACGCCAACTCCCAAGGGCTGATGCGCACTCCGCACGCCGCGGGCTCCGCCTCCGCCCTGCTGGGCACCTCCCAGTTCCTCGTCGGCGCCATCGCCTCCCCGCTGGTGGGCATCGCGGGCGAGGACACCGCGGTGCCGATGGCGGTGGTGCAACTGGTGTGCGCGCTCGTCGCGATCGTCTGCTTCGCCGCGCTGTGCCTCCCGAAGCGCGGGCGGGGGCGCGTACGGGCCCGGCGGGGTTAGGCAGCGGCGGGGAGCGGCGGGGAACGCCGCCCCCGCGGCCGTGTGCGGCCGTGCGCACGGGGCCCCGCGACCGGCCGTCTGCGGGACCCCGTGCCGTTCGGAGCGCTCGGGCCGCTCAGAGTGCCGCCGCGGCGCGGCGGTGCCGGAGGGCGTCGGCCAGCCGGGGGCGGTAGGCGGCGAGCCGCCGGGTGCGGTTGGCGGTGAGGACGCCGACCAGTTCGCCGTCGCGGTGGTAGGTGACCTCCAGGCGCCGGCCGGGCACGTCGTACTCGACGGTCCGCGCCTCGTCGGCCAGGTGCGGGAGGCCCAGCGAGCGGAAGCGGACCCCGTACTGGTCGGACCAGAACGAGGGCACCGCGACGGGGGGTTCGGGCAGCTCGCCGCCCCCGGCCGGATGCAGCAGGACGCGGGCCGCGACGGCGGCGTGCTCCACCGCGGCGCTCCAGTGCCCCAGGTGGAGCGTGCCGTCGGTCAGGGGGTGCGGGCGGCGGGAGGCGTCGCCGACGGCGAGGACGTCAGGCACCACCGTGCCGTCCTCGGCGAGGGCGCGGCCGTGCTCGTCGCAGACGACGGCGCCGTCCAGGAGCAGCCCGCTGCCGCGCAGCCAGGCCGTGTTGGGCACGGCGCCGAGGGCCAGCAGGACGGCGGTGGCCGGGACGTGGGTGCCGTCCTCCAGGTGGGCGCCGGTGACGCGGTCGGCGCCGGTGAAGGACCGGAGCGTGGTGCCGGTGCGCAGTTCGACGCCGGCCTCGCGGTGCAGCCGGGCGACGAAGCCCCCGGCGACCGTCCCGATGCCGCGGGCCATGGGGAGTTCCTCGGCCTCGACGAGGGTCACGGGCACCCCCAGTTCCGCCGCGGTGGCGGCGGCCTCGGAACCGAGGAACCCGGCGCCGACGACGAGCAGCCGGGCGCCCTCGGCGGCGAGTTCCCGGCGCAGTGCGCGGGCGTCGTCGAGGGTGCGCAGCGTGTGGACGCCGCCGGGCACCGGCGCGGGCCAGGGCCGGGCCGCCGCGCCGGTGGCGACGACGAGGGCGTCCCAGTCCAGGCGGCTGCCGTCGGCGAGGGCGAGCGTGCGGTCGGCGAGGCGCAGGGCGGTGGCGGCGACACCGGTGCGCAGTTCGACGCCGAGGCCGTCGGTGGGCGGCAGGGCGATGTCGCCGATCTCCCGTTGCCCGGCGAGGAGCTGCTTGGACAGCGGAGGCCGGTCGTAGGGGGGATGGGGCTCGTCGCCGACGAGGGTCAGCCGGCCGTCGAAGCCCTGGTCCCGCAGGGCGCGGGCGGTGCCGGTGCCCGCCAGGGACGCGCCCACCACGACGATGTGGCGCGGGCTCATGCGGCGGTCCCGTCGGTGTGGAGGGTGACGGCCCGGACCGGGCAGGCGGCGGCGGCCTCCCGGACGGCCGCGCGGACCGCCTCGTCGGCGGGGACGTCCTCGACGACGAGGAGGTTGTCGTCCTCGTCGAAGGAGAAGTGCTCGGGGGCCGCGAAGACGCACTGGCCGTGGCTCTCGCAGCGGTTCATGTCGACGTGGATGCGCACGGATCACTCCTGGTGGTGCCGGTGTCGGTGGTGGTCGCGCCGGCGGACCGGGCAGAGGGGGAGGGCCGGGGTACGGCCCGGGGGTGAACGGGACGTCAGACGGCGCTCGGCACCCTGCCCGCGGTCACGGGAGGGTTGAAGCGCGAGAGCGCGGGCGGGCTCCAGCCGGCGGGCAGGGTGCCGGGGAGTTCGGCGACGCCGGTGACGGTGAACTCGACCGCGCGGCCGGTGCCGGCGGGCCCGGCGCCCCCGTCGTCCCCGGTGTCCCAGACGATCTCCGCGGCGCCGGTGAGGTGGAGGGTGGTGCCGGTCGCGTAGTCCGGGACCACCAGGCCGGCCCTGGGGTTGAGCAGGAGGTTCCCCAGCGTCAGGAACATCGCGTTGCCGGTGTAGTCCGGCCAGCGGACCCGGGTGGGCGACAGGACCTGGAGGAAGCCGGGGTTGCCGCCGCGGTGGGAGGCGTCGGCGCGGCCGTGCTCGTCGGCGGTGGCGATGAAGAAGGTGTCGGCGCCGGAGAGGAACCGGCGCTGGCCCTCGTCGAGGCGGTCGCTCCTGCGGGCCGGGGGCCGGGCCTCCGCAGGCCGTCCGGCGTCCGCCTCCGGCGGGGTGCGCTTCTGGATGTACTTGGGGCAGTTGGCGACCACCTGGTCGAGGTCGACGAGGAGACCGCCGTCCTGCGGGCGGGAGGTGCCGTTCATCCGCATGCGCCGCCGGGTGGCGGCTTCGATGGCGAGCATCCCCAGGTGGACCGGGCGCTCCAGGACGGTGGCCAGGGGGTCGTCCGGGGCCGGGCGGGCCGCGATGGACAGGCTGTGCTCGTCCCGGGCGCGCAGGAACCCCGCGGGCCCGGTGAGCACGGTGGCCCAGACGTCCCCGCGGTCGTCGGCGGCCCCGGCGACCAGCAGGCGCTGCCCCGTGAGGAAGGCGGCCGCGACGGGCGGCACGGTGCCGCGGATCGCGCGCCCGGAGACCTCGGCCTCCTCCTTGAGGCCGGCACGCAGCTGGGCCTCGCGCTCGCCGCGGTGGTAGGGGCCGGTCACTGTGGTCACTCCTCGGGACGTGCGGTGGGTCGGGGGAGGGGGCCGGGCGGCTGCCGCCGGTCGGGGAGAGAGGCGGCGGGAAGCCGCCCGGCCGTGTGGTGGCGGCTCAGAAGAAGCCGCAGGTGGGGGCGGAGGCGACGGGGGCCGCGGCGGAGTCGGCGCCGGTCGGGGCGTAGATCTCCAGCCGGATGCCGTCGGGGTCGGTGAAGAAGATCCCTCCGGAGGCGGCGCCCTCGCCGTGGGGGACGACGCCGTCGTACTTGAACTCGGCGCCCAGGCTGCGCAGCACCTCCTCGGCCGAACGCACCTCCTCGACCGTCTCCACCTGGAAGGACAGGTGGTGCAGGCCGGACAGGCCCGGGGCGTACTCGCCCTCGCTCTGCTGCCACAGGGTCACCATCAGGCGGCCCTCGCGGCCGAGGAAGGCGAAGGCGCGGCCGGGCTCGCGTCCCTCTCCCTGGACCTCGAAACCGAAGACCTTCCGGTAGAAGTCCAGCGAACGGTCCAGGTCGGTGACGTTCAGACCGATGTGCCCGGTCTGCAGGGCGGCGGGAGCGGCGGTTGCGGACATGACGGAATACCTCCAGCGCGGCGTCCGGGGCCATCCCGGACTAACCGTTGATCTGAACTTTAGTGGTTAGGTTCGGGGGCTGCAACTCCCTACGGAGCGATAGCCGGTTAGGCTGGGGTGACGAACAGCCGACGGAAGGAGCTCGCATGGGTGCCGGCGCGGGATACACGGGCCCTCCGTCCCGGGCGGCCGGTGCCGACCCCAGGCCCCTCCAGGGCGAACCGCTCAGCCTGGACCTGCTCAACACCCGGTGGATCGACGGCGGAACCCGGCACGACCTGCTGGACGGCCTGGACGGGTTCGGCGTGTGGCTGGCCGGCCACGACCTGCTGGAGAGGACCGGCGGCGCCACCCCGGCCGCCCTGGCGGCCACCCTCGGCGCCCGCGAGGCGCTGCAGGCCGTCGTCGCCGACCCCGGCGACGACCGGGCCAGGGACGGACTCAACGCCGTCCTGGCGCGGGGGCGCGTCCTGCGCACCCTCGGCCCCGAAGGACCGGTCGAGCGGGCCGAGACCGACGACCCCGCCTGGCTGGCGGCCTGGCTGGCCGCCGACGACTACCTGCGCCTGGTGCGCACCGCCCCCGACCGCATCCGGGCCTGCGCCAACGACGAGTGCGTCCTGCACTTCTACGACGTCTCCAGGAACGGCACCCGCCGCTGGTGCTCCATGTCCGGCTGCGGCAACCGCGCCAAGGCCTCACGGCACTACGCGCGCACCCGCCACCGCGAGGGCCGCGAGTAGACCCGCGGCCGAACGCCCGGACACGGGCACGGGCACGGGCACTGGCACTGGCACGGGCACGGGCAAGGACACGGGCACCGGGTGAGGGTCCGGGCGCGAAGGAGCGGCCCGCACCGGGAAGCCGTCCGGTGCGGGCCGCCGTGCCCCTCGGGGCCGGTCACATCCAGGCGGGGAGCGCGGGAAGCCCGCCGGAGGAGCACCGCAGTCCGTCGCCGTGACCGCGGCCCGCCAGCCAGGCCGCCAGGGCGTGCGCGGGACCCGTCACCCGTACCGGGGCGCCGGGGCCCGCCCCCGCGGCGAACCGCTCCCCGGTGTCCGCCGCGCGCAGCTCCAGGGGCGGGCAGTCCCCGCGGCCGGACCGGGCGGATGCCAGGGAGGCCAGCAGGAACCGCGCGTCCTCCCCGGGCCAGTCGGCCGGGGAGTACCCGGCCGCCAGGTCCACGTGGTGGATCAGCACCTCGCGCAGCCGGTGCCCCGGCAGCATGCGGGCCGGCAGCCGGTCGCCGTTGCGCAGGACGACCTCGGCCGCCCACGCGCCGTCGTCCAGCCGCCGGGCGTGCCCGACGAACCCGTCCCCGGAGCGGGCCAGGTCCGCCAGGTGCTCGGCGGCCGGGCGGTGCGCGTCCCGCTCGATGTCGGCCTCGCGCGCGCCCCCGTCCGCGTACATCGGGCGGGGGACACCGGTCTGCGCCCAGGTGAGGAGGTTGCGCAGCCCGTCGGCGTTGCGGGCCACGTGGGCGCAGACGTGGCCGCGGGTCCAGCCGGGCAGTGCCGAGGCCGCGGCCAGGCCCGCGTCGCCGAGCGAGGCCACCGTGGCCCGCAGCTCCTCCTGGGCGGCGGCGACGCGTTCGATGAGGGCGGCGGTGCCGGCCGGCGTGGAAGTGTCCATGGTCTCTCCGTCGTACGGTGACGTCGTGGTCGTACCGGGACCGCGCCCGGCCGGCGCCCGGGCACGGCGCCGGCCGGAGCGGTCGTCGGCCCGGATCACCCGGCGGCCGCCACCGCGGGAGGCCGCTCCCGCCGGAAGTCGGCGGTCCCGCTGCGCTCGCGCAGCTCGGCCCGGCGGACCTTGCCCGACGCGGTGCGCGGCAGCCGGTCCGCGAAGGTGATCAGGTGCACCTGCTTCTGCGGGGGCAGCTCCCTGTCGAGGTGCTCGAACAGGGCCTCCGCCGTGGCCCGGTCGCCGGAACGGAGGGTCGCCGGGACCACGAACGCCTTGGCCACCCACTGCCCGATCGGGTCGGGGTGCGGCACGACGGCCGCGTCGGCGACCGACGGGTGGGCCAGCAGCACGCGCTCCAGTTCCAGCGGGGAGATGCGGTGGTCGAATGACTTGAACATGTCGTCGGCCCGCCCCACGTAGCGGAAGCTCCCGTCAGCCCCGCCCACCACCAGGTCACCGGTGTGGTACAGGCCGCCGGCGAAGGCGGCCGCCGTACGCCGGTCGTCGCCCGCGTACCCGGCCATCACGCCGACGGGCCGGTCCGCCAGGTCGACGCAGAGCTCGCCGGTCTCCCCCGGCGGCAGCGGGTCGCCCGTCTCGGGGTGGACGACGACGGCCCGGTAGCCGGGCATCGGCCAGCCCATGCGGCCGGGCACCGGCGTACGGCCGGGCGGGGTGCCGAGCTGCCCGGTGGTCTCGGTCTGGCCGTAGCCGTCCCGGATGCCGATCCCCCAGGCGTCCCGCACCGTGCGGAAGACCTCCGGGTCCAGCGGCTCCCCGGCGCTGGTGGCCTCGCGCAGTACGGGCGGGCGCCGCCCGACGCCGTGCCGCACGAGCGCGCGCCACACGCTGGGCGGCGCGCAGAACGAGGTCACCCCCCGGCCGCGCAGCACCTCGAGGACGCGCTCGGGGCCGCTGTGCCCGGCCGCCAGGGCGACGATCTGCGCCTCGGCGTTCCAGGGGACGAAGAAGGAGCTCCAGGCGTGCTTGGCCCAGCCCGGCGCCGAGATGTTGAGGTGGACGTCGCCGGGCCGCAGGCCGTTCCAGTACATGCCCGAGAGATGGCCCACGGGATAGCTCAGGTGGGTGTGGAGGACCATCTTCGGCAGCGATGTCGTACCCGAGGTGAAGTAGCAGAACAGCGGGTCGCCGGCGGCGGTGGCGGCGTCCGGCCGGAAGTCCTCCGGCGCGGAGCGGGAGTGCCGGTAGCCGGTCCACCCCGCGGGCTCGCCGCCCACCGCGATCCTGCTCCACCGCCCGGGCAGCCCGTCGAACCGGGAGGCCAGCGAGGCCTCCGCCACGACGTGCCGGACCCCGGCGCGGGTGAGGCGGTCGGCGAGTTCGGCCGCGGAGGCGGTGACGTAGGTGGGGACCACCACCGCGCCGAGCTTGATCGAGGCCAGCACCGTCTCCCACAGGGCGGGCCGGTTGTCCAGGGCCACCAGCACCGGGTCGCCGCGGCGCACGCCCTGGCCGCGCAGCCAGTTGGCCACCTGGCCGGAACGGCGGGAGAGCTGGGCGAAGGACAGCTCGGCCTCCTCCTCGCCGATCACCCGCAGGGCGGGGCGGTGGTTGTCCCGCGCCATCGGATCGAACCAGTCGAGCGCCCAGTTGAAGGTCTCCGGCCGGGGCCAGGTGAACTCCCGGCGGGCGGCCTCCAGATCGTCCCGGTGCCGCAGGAGGGTGTCGCGGGCCTGCTTGAAGAGCAGCCCCGAAGCGCCGAACGTCATGCCCGCCCCCCTTCGGCCGGTGTCCCCGAGGCGGCGCCGACGAGCGCCCGCCCGGCGGGCCGGGACTCCTCCGGACCGCCGGCGAGCAGGTCCGCGGCGATGGCGTCGGCGTCCCGGTAGAACAGGGTGCGCATCCCCGGGCGGCTGCTGCCCACCTGGGTGAACCAGCGGGTGTGCTCGGTGGGGATGCCCAGCGCGTACAGGTCGGCGCGGACCCGGCCCCCGGCGTCCAGGACGTGGAACGGGGCGCGGGTGACGGCGAGTCCGCCGGACTCGAACCGCTCGCCGTGGACGGAGTCGTCGACCACGTACTCCGAGACCAGGCCGTCCTCCAGCAGCCCCCGGACGAGGGGGGAGGTGTCGCGGCGCAGGTGCGGGGTGGGGATGCGGGCGTCGATCAGCACCCGCGCCGTCCGGGCGGAACCGGCCACCCGCGGGGAGGCGACGCGGAATCCGCCGGCCTCCTCGTCCGCGGTGTAGGAGGTGGCCGGGCCGGCGACCTCGACGACCCCGGCCTCGATGAGGGCCACCAGCTGCCGGACCCGGTACCGGGGAGGCCCGGCCGACAGCAGGGCGTTGACCGGCAGGAAGCGGCGCAGGAACGCCTCCTGGTGCGAGGAGGGGCGCAGTCCGCCGTAGTCGACCGCCTCCCGGACCACGTTGCGGATGTCGCGCAGGACGTCCAGGGCGGCCTTGAGCGGACCCTCGCCGTTGCCCAGGTCCGCCTCGGACAGGTCCCACCGCATGACGTCCAGGAGTTCGGCGCGGAAGGCCTGCGGGTCGGGGAAGTGCCGGTCGCCGAAGGGGCGGGCCAGTTTCTGCAGGTCCAGGGCGGGGAGGCCGTCGAGTCCGGCCTCGCGCAGCAGCTCCGCCGGGTTCCCGCCGGTGAGCAGCACGGAGGCGTGGCGCCCGGCGAACCTCTCGCCCGCCTCCTTCCCGTCGCGGGCGGTGACGTGGGCGGTCCAGTAGACGTGGTCGAGTTCCCGCAGGAGCAGGGGCAGCACGTCCTCGTCGAAGTCCAGACGGGGGCTGCCGGTCTCCGCCAGGCGCCGTTTGCGGGCCTGCTCCACGGCGTGGGGGGTGAGGAAGAGCGCGCGGTGGCTGTGGTGGGGCTCCTTCTGGTTCTTCCCGCGCGCCGGGATCGGCAGCCCGCTGCGGGAGCCGGCGACGATGTGCGGCTCGCGGCCGCTGGGCTCGTAGCGCATGGAGCCGTCGGGCAGGGTGGTGAAGGTGCCGCCGCGGCCGAGGGTGAGGGCGACCATCACGTCGTAGAAGGACAGTCCCATGCCCAGGACGCCGACGGTCGTGCCGGGCGGGATGGTGGCGGAGTCCAGGGCGAGGTCGGCGGCCGAGTCGCCGCAAAGGTAGTGGACGCCGGGGCGGCCGGCGGCGAAGTCGAGCATCTCCCGCTCGAAGTCGTCGGGTTCGTTGCGGGGGTGGCCGGTGGCCAGGACGAGCCGGTCGACCCCGAGCGGCGCGGGGTCGTTCTCGCGCACCAGTTCGTAGCCCCCGCCGGGACGCGGGCGCGCCCTCAGGATCCGGTCGTGCACCGGGACCAGTTCGGCCTCCTCGGGCAGGTGCTCGGCGATGGTGCGGTAGACCGAGCGCAGGTACTGCCCGTAGCGCAGCCGGGAGGCGTAGTCGTTCGGCCCGAGGGGCTCCTCGCCGTGGGTGCGGGCGCGCTCGGCTATCCACTGGCCCAGGCTGGGGCCCGCGCCGGGCCGGGCGGGGCCGCCGTCGGGCTCCCCGGAGTACATGGTCACCTGGCCGACCACGGTGTTCATGGTGAACCAGCCCTGCTGGTCGGTGCGCCACACGCGCCCGGCGCCGACCTCGACCGCGTCGATGGCGTAGACGCGCAGTCTCCGGCGCGGTGCGGGCTCCTCCCGCAGCCGGACGGCGAGTCGCTCCAGCACGGACAGTCCGCGCGGGCCGGTGCCGATCACCGCGACGGTGAGCGGCTGCGGATCGTCATGGGGAAGTCCGGTCACTGTTCCTCACTTCACTTCCTGTCGGGTCCGGCCCGCGGCCGGCAGGGAATCGTGCGGCGCCGCAGGGTCCAGTGCCGCGCGGTCGAAGGTGTTCTGTACGTGCGAGAGCATCCCGAGCAGTTCCTCGGCCCCGACCGACGCCGCCGTGCCGCCGGGTACGTCCCGGACGGGCATGCGGCCGGCCGAGGACCACCGCAGCCGGCCCCGCCGGTCGATGTGGCTGCGGGCGAGCTGGGCGTTGTCGGCGTGCAGGCAGTAGGGGACGTCGAGATACCCCCGGGCGAACGCCGCCGGGAGCGCGCGGTCGATGTCGGAGTGGAGTTCCAGGACGGCCTCGACCATGTCCCGGGCCTCGCCGAGGAGTTGCTCCGCCTCGCCCTCCTCGGGCCGGTCGGCCGGGGTGGTGGCCGCGGTGCGGGCCGCCTCGGCCGCCGTCTCCAGGGCGTGGACGTTGTCCTCGACGGTGGGGATGCGGTGCGCCTCGGCGGAGGTCTTGACGATGAGCCGCTCCGTGCCGGTGACCGCGGCCAGACGCGCGCTCTCGCGCAGCAGTGCCAGGGCGCCGGGGACGGTGCGGGGGAAGACCCCCATGTAGGTGTAGAGCACCACGTGCCAGTCGGTGTCCCCCAGGTACTCCCCGGCCAGCCGGCGCAGTGCGGCCAGCGCCGCCACGTCCTGGGGGAAGCTGGTCTGCTGGGCGTAGCTGAGCGAGATGCTGCGCAGGCCGTGCCGGCGGAAGAAGATCCCCTCCAGGACGGACAGGGCCACCAGCAGGCTCGGCGGGCACAGCTGCCCGAGCATGCAGCCGCCGAAGCTCTCCAGATGCGCGCCGGGCACCCGCTCGGCCAGGACCTCGCAGCTTCGGGCCCATGCCTCGACGGCCTCGGTCAGCGGAGTGCGGCTGTAGGGCAGGCAGTAGGAGACCGGCCCGCCCTCCGTGGCGTCGAGGCCGGCGTCGATCAGGGCCCGGACGATGCCCAGGGGCAGCGGGGAGCCGTGGCGCACCTGGATCGCGAAGTCCCCGGCGCCGGCCGCCGCGATCATCTCGCGGGTGGTCCGGCCCCCGTGGGCGACGATGGGGAAGCCGTTGAGCTCCTCGTCCCTCTCCAGGGCACGCGCTGCGGAGGCGTGGTCGCCGACCCTGGTGTAGCTGTCCAGGGTGATGGTGCCGACCGTGCGGGCGCGGGCGCCGCGGACGGCCCTGAGACCGGCGCCCATCTGCTCCACGGTGGGGAACCCCATGCGGGGCTGGACGACCAGTTCACCGGCCGAGCGCGCCGCGGCCACGGCGGCGGCGAACGAGCCGGTGGGCCCCGTGCGCCCGACGACTGCGCTCACAGGGCCGGGACCGCGGAGGCGGCCCCGCGCAGGGCGCGGGTGCCGGGCGCGGCGAGGTAGCGGCGGAACTCGCCGATGCCCACGGAGTCCTCGAAGACCGCGTCGAACCCCGCCTCGGTCAGCGCCTGGGCGTGGCTGCCGCCCTCGGCCCCGCGAGTGCCGAGCTTGCCCCCGATGACCACGGGCAGGTCGGCCAGATCGGGTTCGGCGCGCAGCCGGGCGATGAGGCGGCGGCCGTCGAGGTGCCCGTGCCCGTTGACGCTGCTGATGACCACCATGTCGGGGCGGTGGCGCCGGCACTCGGCGATCAGGAGGTCGTCCGGGACGCAGGCACCGATGTTGGTGACGGAGTGGCCGTACTCCTCGATCAGGAGTTGGAGGAAGACCAGGTTCCAGGTGTGGGAGTCGGAGGAGACGCTGGAGACCAGCACCCGGCGGGGGCCGGCGGTGCCGGTGAGCGGCTCCGGGGTTATCACCGTGGGGGCGGCAGCGGACATGATGTGCGTATCTCCTGTGGCGAGACGTTGAGTGACGGAGCGTCACGTGGCGTGACGAGGCGCGAGGTGACGAGACGCGAGGTGGCGTGGAGCGGCGGACGGCGCGGGCCGTTCCGGGCCCCGGGGCCGGCCCCGGGACGGAGCTCCCGGCCCCGGGACCACGCGGGTCACGCCTGCGCGGCGACCGTGTCGGCGACGGGCCGGATGGGCCGGTCCGGGGTGCGGGCCGCGGCGGGCCGCGTACGGATGGCCAGCACGGTGCAGCCCTCCCGGCTGGACATCTGATGCCGGGTGCCGGGGGCCTCGACGATCAGGTCGCCCTTGGTGTACGACGGGCCGTCGCTGTGGTCGAGGACGCCGTCCAGGACGAGCATCAGCTCATAGCCCAGGTGCTCGTGGAAGTCGCCGTGGGCACCGGGCGGGAAACGCAGGAGCAGGCCGACGGAGTCCTCGCCCTTCTCCTCGTCGGGGGCCCACAGGACGTGGTGCTCGACCCCGGCCCGGCCGGGCTCCTTCCAGGGCACCCACGAGAGGTCGGTGAGTTCGAAGCCGCTGCGGAAGACATTGGGAATGAATTCGATGTCGGACATCTTTTCCTCTTGTTCGCATGCAGGTCGTCAACCGTCCCGGATATCCTCCGGGGTGGTTTCCAATACCTGGAGAAAACCTTCGAACACGAGGTTATCCGCACTGTGCGGCCCCACCTGGAGAGCTGTCGATTTCCGGTATCGAGGTTTCCGATACCCCTTTTCGCGCATTTCCCGGAGGGGGCCGGGCGCGGGGTGCGGCCGGCGGCGCGGAACGCGAAGCCGCCCGGCGCCTCCGGGCGCCGGGCGGCTGGAGTACGGCGGCCGGCCGCCGCGCGGCCGGGCCGGGGTCAGGCCGGGATCGGGTCGGCGGCCGGTTCCGGCGCGCCCGCCGGGAGGCCGCCGCGCGTCCGGCGGGCCAGGCTCAGGAAGGCCGAGACGGCCGGGGAGCGCCAGTCGCCGCCCAGCAGCAGGGCCTGCACGTGCACCAGGGCACTGGGCAGGGAGTCGATCACGGCCAGTCCCTCCGGCGCCGAACCGCAGCCGACCGCGGCCTGCGGGACCATGGCGACCCCCAGCCCGCCGACTGCCAGGCCGAGGGCGCCGCGGGTGGAACCGGTCTCCGTGAGGGTCGGCGCCTCCCCCAGCACCGAGGCCAGATGCTGCGGCAGGACCTCCTGGGAGGCGCAGTCGGGGTCCACCACCAGGACCCGGTCCACGGGGGAGGGGGCGCCCGCGCGGGAGGCGACCGGCCCGACGGGCACGAAGGGGACGGAGAAGAGCACCTCGCGCAGCAGGCCGCCCGTCGTCCCGGCCTTCCGCTCCTCGATGTCGCGGGTGAAGGTCAGCCCCACGTCCACGCCTCCGGAGGCCACCGCCGCCTCCACGTCCCCGGTGCTCATCACCTTCAGGGAGAGGTGGATCCGGGGGTACCGGTAGCGGCATTCCCGGACGATCTCCTGCAGCTCGTACTCCATGAGCGGGGCGGTCGCCCCCACCACGACCCGTCCGGCCGGCTCGCCCTTGTTCTTGAGCGCGGCGGCCATCTCGTCCATGACGCTTAATATGCGCCCGACGTAGACGCGGAACGTCTCACCGGCGGCCGTGAGGCGAACACCGTGCGGTAGGCGGTGGAAAAGCGGGGACCCCACCCTGCTCTCCAGGGACCTCACATGCGCTGTCACACTTGACTGGGAATAGCCGAGGTTCCTGGCGCTTTTCGTCAGGCTGCCGGTCCTGGCCACTTCCCAGAAAGTCCTGAGTTGATAGACGGAAAAATCCATGCGAAATCCCCCACGGCAGTGCTCTGGTGGCCTGCACGGTCGCAAGTGGACCATCGATCCGGGGTCCCGGCTCCGGCCGGCGCGACGGCGGCACGTCCCGGCCGCCTCCCCGCGCTCCGGCGGCCGCCCACCCGGCCGCCGTGCCGATCGCACCCCGTCCCCGACTCGATGCCCCCGCCCCCGTGAAGCGAACTTGTGATCGACGTTGGTCTGTGCCTGCGCAACAGATGAAACGCTAGCATCGCGATTAGACCATTAGGAGATGTCAGTGGCAAAAGCCGTTGTCACGAACAGTAGCCGTAAGGCGCAGACCGAACCCCTGCCCGTCGAGTTCGCCAACACGCTCTCCGCGGCCAGGGGAAGCACCGTGGAGGGACTCGGCTCGCCCGCCGATCTGGAGGCGTGGCTGTGGCGCCACCGGGACCTGTTCCCCGACCCCGGCCCCCTGCGCGAGGAGACCGCGCTCCGCGCCAGCGAGCAGCAGCTCTCCCACGCGTGCGTCCTGCGCGACGCCGTCCGGCGCCTGATCGCGGCACGGGTCGACCGGAAGGCGCCCCATCCGTGGGACATCGCGCACGTCAACCGTGCTTCCGGCATGAGTCAGGCGTGGCCCGTCCTGGTCTGGCAGGGCACCCGGGCGCCCGGCGCGGACTCCCTGTGCACCGCGGACGCCGTCACCCACGCGCTGTCGCTGATCGCCCGGAGCCTGGTGGTCCTCCTGGCCGGTGAACAGGGCGCGCTGCTGCGCAGCTGCCGGGCCCCGGGGTGCGTGCTCTTCTTCTACCGGCACCACCCCCGCCGCGCGTGGTGTTCGAGCGGCTGCGGCAACCGCGCGCGGGTCGCCCGGCACCATGCGAGGCACTGCGCAGACAACAGAAAGTGACGAAAAGCCCGTCGGAGCCCGGCGTGCGCACGGCGGTGAAGAGGCAAAAATTCATTAGCCCACAACATCGGCCGAACGTTGCGGACACCTCGGCGACCCTCATCGGAGTGGCCGATCGCAGGCATCGGGGACGTGATCCGGAGAGCGCTCCCCGCGCCGTTAGCGTCCTCTGCGAGGCCCTGTCACGGACGGCCCGGCGGTGTCCGCACCGCCGGGCCGTCCCGCAGGACGGGCCCCTCCCCAGTCATGAGAGGACTATCCGCATGTCCGGAATCGCTCCGACGCGCCGCCGCATCATGGTCAGGGCCGCCGCCGCTGCCCTGGCGATCAGTGGCCTGGTCTCCGTGTCCCCCTCCACCGCGGTCGCCGAGACCCCGCCGGAGAAGACCGACCGCGTCATCTACTGGAACAACGTGCTCCTGGACGCCTTCCGCCAGGTCGGCGGCCACCCCGGTCCGCTCACCCGGGGCGGCGCCATGCTCAACACGGCCCTCTACGACGTCGCCAACTCCATATCCGGAGAGGGCAAGCCCTACCTGACGGACGTGCCCGAGGCCCGGTGGAGACACGGCTCCCTCAACAGCGCCCTCGACTACGCCGCCTACCACGCGCTCGAAGGCGCCTACCCCCAGCTCGACTTCGGCGACGAGCTCGCGGCCGCCCTCGCGCTCCCCGACTCCGGCACCAGGACGCAGAAGGAGTTCGGCAAGTCGCTGGGCACCAAGGTCGGCAACGCCATCGTCGCCGCCCGCGCCAACGACGGTGCGAACGACAACACGCCGTACGTGCAGACCGACGCGCCCGGCTACTGGCGGCCGACCGCTCCGGGCGCGGCGCCCGCCGGCGCCAACTGGGGCAAGGTCAAGCCCTGGATCCTGCGCAGCGGTTCGCAGTTCCGGCCGCAGGAGCCGCTGGGCTTCGGCGACCGTGCGGAGCTGCTGGCCAGCGAGGCCTACGCGAAGCAGGTCGACGAGGTGCGGCGCCTGGGCGGCGCGACCTCCACCGAGCGCACCGCCGACCAGACCGAGATCGCCCGCTTCTGGGCCAACGACGCCGACGGCACCTACAAGCCGGTGGGCCAGCAGTACGAGCACGCCATCATCATCCAGCAGAGCCTGCGGCCCGACGACAGCTCGTACCGGACGTCTAAGCTGTTCGCCCTGCTGTCGATCGGCCTGGCCGACGCGGCCATCTCGGTGTGGGAGTCGAAGTACCACACCAACCTGTGGCGTCCGGCGACGGCGATCAACCTCGCCGACACCGACGGCAACGACCTGACCGTCGCCGACCCGAACTGGAAGCCGCTGTCCGCCAACGCGGCCGGCGTGCACTTCTCGCCGTCCTTCCCGAGCTACTCCTCCGGCCACTCGGGCATCGCGGCCGCCTGGGCGGGCATCCTGCGCTCCTACTACGGGACCGACAAGATCAGGTTCACCGGCACCACCGACGACCCGAACGCCGTCGGTGTCACCCGCAGCTTCACCAGTCTGACCCAGGCCGCGCAGGAGAAGGCCGACAGCCGCTTGTACGCCGGCGTCCACTTCCGCATGGACAACGACGCCGCGCTGGCGCAGGGCTACCGGATCGCCGACTACGTCTACGCCAACGCGCTGAAGTGACCCGCCCGGCCGCGCGCCCCGGAACGCCTCCGGCGGCGCCCCGGCCGGCGCCCTCCGCCTCCCCGTCCACCGCGGGGAGGCGGAGGTGATGGCGGAGGCCGCGGTGACGGCCGTTGCGGCGGCCGTGGCGGTGATGGTTCAGGACCGCCGCTGCCTGTGGTGGCGCGCGACGCGCACCCGGTTGCCGCAGCCCGGAGTGCACCACTCCCGGCGCCGGTGGGTCCTGACGAAGTACAGGATGCAGCCCGGGGCCGCGCAGGCGCGTACGTCGTGCCGCCCCGGGCCCGTCAGCAGCTCCACGCCGGAGACGGCCACCGTGCCCAGCAGGATCCGGTGGGGGTCCGGTTCGGCCCAGCGCACCACCGGGCCGTCCTCCGTCCGTTCCCCGAACTCGGGCCAGCTCACGGCCAGGCGCGCGGCCCGGTTCACCACGGCGACCGCCTGCTCGTCGTAGGGCTCCTCCGCGACGCAGGCGCGGCTCAGCTCCCTCAGCGCCTCGCGCAGCCGCCGGAACTCCTCCAGACGGGAGGCCGCCGCCGGGGCGGACGCCCGCCGGGCCGGCTCCCGGGGGAACGCCTCCGCGTGCTCCGCGAGCCAGAGGTCCAGGTCGGCCGGGGTGGCCAGCGCGTCCACCAGGCTGCCGCGCAGCCCGCCGTGGATGAACGTGGTGTTCACCAGATCCAGTGCCAGTGGTTCCCCGGCCAGAGGGGGCCGGGGCGTCTTGGTGCTCTCCGTCTCTGCCGCCCTCCTCGCCGACCCGGGTTGTCGCCCCATCCGCGATAATGCCATACTCCCGATCTAATGGATTAGATCCCCGTCACACCATTACCAGGTGACGACTATCCGGAGGTCTCCGTGACTGCAGAAACGCCCGTCGGCACCGCGCCGGCCCCGGCCGTCCCTCCTCAGCCGGCACCGACCGCCGCCCCCGGGCGACTGAGCAGCCGGGCACCTGCCCGCCCGCCCCTGCTCACCGTCTCCGTGGCCACCGCCGGCTCCGTCGCCGGACTCGTCCTGCTGGTGGCCGTCGGCGCCTGGCTGGACCAGGTCTGGCTGATCCCCCCGCTCGCGGCCAGCTCCGCCCTCGTCTTCGGGGCCCCCGCGCTGCCCCTCGCGCAGCCGCGCAGCGTCGTCGGCGGCCAGCTCCTGTCCGCGCTCACCGGATTCGCCGTACTGGCGGTGGCCGGAAGCTCCGCATGGGGAGCCGGAGTCGCGGGCGGTCTCGCGCTCGGCGTGATGATGCTGGCCCGCACCCCCCACTCGCCCGCCGCGGCCACCGCCGTGATCGTCGTCGCCCAGTCGCCCGACCCGCTGCTCTTCCTGGTGCTGCTGGCCGCCGCGTCCGCGCTCCTGGTCGCCGTCGGCGTCGCCACAGGCCGGCTGCGCACCGCCACCCGCTACCCCGCCTACTGGTGGTGAGGGGCGGCTCCTCCTGCCCCGTCCCGCCCCCGCACCGAGGACCGCGATGACCAGCCGCTACGCCCAGGTCGCCTTCACCCGGAACGTCCGGCGCCACCAGGAGGCGCACAGCAGCCGCAGGGCCTACGCCCGCATGGAGCAGGGCCCGGCGGACGCGGACCTGCTCGGCCCCGACGAGATCGCCTTCATCGCCGAGCGCGACAGCTTCTACCTGGCCAGCGTCGGCGAGACCGGCTGGCCCTACGTCCAGCACCGGGGCGGCCCGCCGGGATTCCTCCACGCCCTCGACCCCGGCACCCTCGCCTTCGTCGACTACCGGGGCAACCGCCAGTACATCACCGTCGGCAACCTCGACCACGACGACCGGGTCTCCCTGCTGTTCATGGACTATCCGGCGCGGGCCCGGCTGAAGGTCTACGGCCGGGCCCGCGCCGTGGATCCCCCGGAGGCGGGCGACCTCCTGGCACGGCTGCACCCGGCCGGCGTCCGCAGCCCGGCCGAGCGCCTGATCGTCGTCGACGTGGAGGCGTACGACTGGAACTGCCCGCAGCACATCACCCCGCGCTACACCGCCGAGGAGGTCGAGCGAGCCGTGGAACCGCTGCGGCGGCGCCTGGAGCAGCTCGAACGCGAGAACGCCGCACTGCGCGGCGGCGCCCCGGCGAGCGTCCTGCCACCCCATCCCGCGAAACGGTGACCACATGACCAGAGACCAGAGCGCGACCGACGGCTACCTCGCCCACAACTCCGCCCGCGCGGCGGCCCCCGGCGAACCGCTGCCCATGCCCCCCGCCCGCCGCACCGCCGTCGTCACCTGCATGGACGCGCGCCTGGACGTGTACGCGGTCCTCGGCCTCTCCCCGGGGGACTCGCACGTCTTCCGCAACGCCGGCGGCATCGTCACCCAGGACGTCATCCGCTCCCTGGCCGTCAGCCAGCGCCTCCTGGGCACCCGGGAGATCCTCCTCGTCCACCACACCGACTGCGGCATGGCCGCCTTCACCGACGAGGAGTTCCTCGGTGCGGTGGAACGGGACACCGGCGCCAGGCCCGACTGGGAGCCCGGCAGTTTCACCGACGCCGCGGACAGCGTCCGGGAGTCCATGGCGCGGGTGCACGCCAGCCCCTTCGTGCCCCACAAGGAGTCCGTGCGCGGCTTCGTGCTCGACCTGAGGACGGAACTGCTCGAAGAGGTGCACGCGAAGACCCCGGTGGGCTGATCCCCGCAGCCCGCCGGGCCCGCGGCCGCCGCGAGCCATCGGCCCGGTGCTCCGGTCCTCCCGGGCGGTGACGCCGTCCGGGAGGACCGCGCGTCAGCGCGGGCGGCCGGGAAAGCGCCCCGGGCGGCCGGGCTGATGCCGGGGACGGGGGGCCGGCGGGGCGCTCGCTGCCGCGGGCATCCGCCGGTCCGGTCGCGGTGCGTGTCACAGGCCGTGGACCGGTGCTGACGCCAACGGCCTCACCGTGGCTGTGGCTCACCGCTCGTGCGGCACCACCGGGCGGGTCACGGGGACCACGGTGAGGAGATCGTCCAGCCCCTTGAAGTCGTCCGGGTTGGTGGTGAAGAGCGGCAGGTCCTCGGCCACCGCCACGGAGGCGATCATCAGGTCGGCCACGCGGCGCCTGGGCTTGCGGCCGGCGGAGATCACGGCGGCGCAGACCCGGCCGTAGGCACGGGCCGCTTCCACGCCGAACGGGATGGGGTCGAACTCGTTCTCCGCCCGCTGGAGCACGTCGAGTCTCCTGGCGCGCTCGGCGTGCTCGTCGTAGTCGCTCTGCTCCTCGTTCCGCCGCACCTCGTGGGGGCCGGCGGACAGCTCTGCCAGGGTGATGCCGCTGATCGCCATCTCGGCGGGCAGTTCCTCGGGATCCACCCACCTGCGCAGGATCATGATGTTTGTGTCGATCAGGCCCTGCCGGTGCTCAGCGGGCATAGGGGTCGTCCGCCTCCTGCCCGGCCGTGCGGTCCTGGTCCGCGCGGAAGGCGTCCAGGGAGACGCCGGGAGCGGTGCGGGACATCGCCGCGAACTCCGCCCGGGGGACGAACCGCCTGCGCCGCCGCAGCGGGACCAGTTCGCCGATCTCGTGGCCGTCGCGGGTGACGGTGAACGACTGTCCGGCCTGGACGGCGTCCATGATCTCTTTGGACCTGCTGCGCAGGTCGCGCTGGGTGATCTCGGGCTGCGCGGTCATACGGCTCAGGATACGCCGGGTGTGCCGCGCCGTGCTACCTGGTGGCACGGCCGTGTGCCGATATCACGGCGGACGGCGCTCACGGCCGACGAACCCCTGTGACGCCCGCGGCATCCGGTCCCTGCGGGGCAGGCGGCCGAGGAACGCGCCCCGGGCGGCGGCCAGCGCCGCCGAAGCCTGCTCCAGCGTTCCCCGTCCCCCTCGCGATGCGCGGGCCCGCGCGGCACGGTGGCGCCGCCTGTGGCGCCACACCGCGTCATCAAGGGGGGAGCGTTCTGTTCCCGCCGTCGGTTCCGGTGCGGAGTTTCCCGGAAAACACGAACGTCCCTGCCTGCCGGCCGAGTTGGGGAAGGAGTCGGCTGCCGCCCGGATTTCGCAGGCAAATGGCACGATGTCGTGGGGAGTGTCCCGTTCCGTGGTTTCCGTGTCGCCATTCCCGTGTGTGGGAAGGCGGGGCGTGCCGTTGCCGGGCCCGTGTGTCAGGCGGTCCGGATCGGGAAGGACGCCCGGATCGTCTTGCCCTCGCCCGGGTGGAGGGTGACGGTGACGTCGGTGGCCAGCTCGCGCACCAGCAGCCAGCCGAAGCCCCCGGGGACGGAGGGGTTTATCTGGACCGTCCTCGGCCGCCGGACGCTGGCGTCCGAGACCTCCACCAGTACGCCGCCCTCCACGGAGTCCAGGCGGAAGTCCGTCACCCCTCCCGCGTGGCGGACCGCGTTGGACACCAGCTCCGAGACGCCCAGCAGCACGGCGTCCACGTCGGCCTTCGACGCGTTCGGCTCGGCCGCCCGGAGGAAACCGCGCGTTATCTCCCGCGCCCGGTCCCCGGACTGCGGTGAGCGGTTCGTCAATCGCTCCGGTGGGCGGCCTTCCCTGTGCATCGGTCCTCCTCGATTCAGAGCTGCTTTCCCAACTCCACTGCATCGTCTGCCCCCCGAGTGCGCAGCCGAACACAATCGAATCCGATGATCCGGATTCCCTCACGGAAGAAGGAGGGAATGCCACGAAGGTATGCAACGGCCTGTGGCACATGCGTGACAAGAAAGGGTGGTCGGCGACCCCCGGGAGCGCGGACGGGAACGAGCCCGCGGGAATCCGCCGGAAGGGAGATCCCGCCGGGCGGCGGGGCGGGCGGCCGGACGGCGGGCACGGGTGACCGCCCGCCTACACTTGGCCCGGTGTTCGCCCCCCTCCACATCGACGACGAGCTGCGCGACGCGCTCGCCCGCCTTCTCGACGGGCTGCCGCCCAGGCAGGCCGCCGGGGCCGTCGAGCGACTGATCACCGGCTACCGGGGGAACGCCTCCGCCGGCGCCCCGGTCCTGCGCGACCGCGGCGACGTCGTCGCCTACGCCGCCTACCGCATGCCCGCCACCTTCGAGGCCGTCCGCGCCGCCCTGGACGCCCTCGCCGACCGGGCCCCGCATCTGGATCCGGCCACCCACCTGGACGTGGGCGGGGGGACGGGCGCGGCCGTGTGGGCCGCCGCCGCGGTCTGGGGCGACGGCGCGGCGGACACCGGGGTCGCGCGGGCGACCACCGTGCTGGACCGTTCCGACCCGGCCCTCGCCCTCGGCCGCGAGCTGGCCGCCGGATCCGCCTCGGCCGCCCTGCGCGGGGCCGAGTGGCGGCAGGGACGCATCGGCTCCGCGCCGGGACTGGACGCGGCCGACCTGGTCACCGTCTCCTACGTACTGAACGAACTGCCCGAGGACGCCCGGCATCCGCTGGTGGACGCCGCCGCCGCGGCGGCCCGGCGGGCGGTGGTGGTCGTCGAGCCCGGCACCCCGGACGGCTACCGGCGGATCATCGAGGCGCGCGGACGGCTGATCGGTGCCGGGCTGCGCGTCCTGGCCCCCTGCCCGCACAGCGGCGCCTGCCCGATAGAGCCGGGCTCGGACTGGTGCCACTTCGCCGCCCGCGTCAGCCGCTCCTCCCTCCACCGGCAGGTCAAGGGGGGCTCGCTGGCGTACGAGGACGAGAAGTTCTCCTACGTGGCCGCCGTCCGCCCCGGCGCGGACGGCGGCCCGGGCGGCACGCCCGCCGCGGCGCGGATCGTGCGCAGGCCGCAGATCCGCAAGGGCCAGGTCCTGCTCGACCTGTGCACCGGGCCGGACGCCGAACGCGGCGGGCTGCGGCGCGAGACCGTCACCAAGCGCCGCGGTCCGGCGTACCGCGCCGCCCGGGACGCGCAATGGGGCGACGCCTGGGACGGCGGCGGGGACGAGGAGCGGGACGGCGGCGGGCGCTGACGGCCCGGCGGCGGGGGCGAGGGCGGGACCCGCGGGAGCGGGAAGGCGATCGGCCCACCCGCTCCCCACCCGTCCCGCCCCCGCCCGGACCTGCCCCGCCCGGACCCGCGGCCGGGATCAGCCGCGCAGCTCCGCCGTGCAGCACTTCACACTGCCGCCGCCCTTGAGCAGCTCGCCCAGGTCGACGCCGACCGGCTCGTAACCGCGCTCGCGCAGCGGCTCGAACAGCCCCACCGCCGCCTGCGGCAGCAGCACGTGGAGCCCGTCGCTGACCGCGTTCAGGCCGAAGGCGCGGGCGTCGTCCTCCCCGGCGGTGATCGCGTCGGGGAAGAGCCGGGCCAGCACCGCCCGGCTGCCGGGCGAGAACGCCTGCGGGTAGTACATGACGGCGTCGTCGCGGGTGTCGTCCAGCACGCACAGCGCCGTGTCCAGGTGGTAGAAGCGCGGGTCCACCAGGTCCAGGCCGATCACCGGGCGGCCGAAGAACTCCTGAGCCTCCGGGTGGGACAGCGGACTGCTGCGGAAGCCGCGCCCGGCCAGCAGCCAGGAGGCCGTGACGGCGAAGTCGCCCTCGCCCTCGTTGACGTGCTCCGGCTCGCGCACCTCCGTGAAGCCCCGCTCCCGGTACCACTCCCGGTGCACCGCGGCCTCCCGCGTCCGTTCCGGATGGGCGAAGCGGGCGCCCAGCACCCGGCCGTCGACGACGAGCGCGCCGTTGGCGGCGTACACCATGTCGGGCAGCTCCGGGTCGGGCACCAGTTCCTCGACGGTGTGGCCGAGCGCGCGGTAGGTGTCGCGCAGGCGCTCCCACTGGGCCACGGCCAGCGGGAGGTCCACGGGTTTGGCGGGGTCCATCCACGGGTTGATGGAGTAGGTGACCGCGAAGTACGCCGGTGGGCACATCAGATAGCGGCGGGGTGTGTACACGGAGGGCTCCTCACAGGATCGCTGTGTGCCGGAGGTGTCGCGCTGTGTCAGCACATGGTCCACCCGGCCGGGCCCTCCTGTCCCGTAGGAGAGGAGGATTTCCGCTGTACGGCGCAGAACCGCCTCCCGGCGGGGCGGGCGGGCTGTGACCATCGCGACCGCCGTTCGATTACTCATCGGGGGCGCGGAAGGAGCAGGATGGAAACGGCCGCCCGGGATCCGCGGATTCCGCCCGGCCGAAGGCGCTCGGTTTCGTACCCTCGAAGCCCACGGCTCTGGTCGCGAGTGGAGCGGTACGCGGCCTCCGCTCCCCTCCCGCGAGGAGGGGGCCTCCAACCCGGAGGCCGCGGTCCGGACCGCCCCGATGCCTTGCGAGACTGGCCGAAAGCACCGCAAACCAGGGAAGTGATTCCCCCACAGGCCGAGGCCGGTGGTTCCCGCGCTAGGAGTCCGATGGAACGCGAAAGCAGATTCTCCCGGTGGCTGCGCCGACGCTCCCGCGGCGGCGCGCACGCGAGCGCCGTGCAGGAAGCGGCCCGCGTCCGGGAGGACCTGCTGCTGACGGCCGCCGCCGCGGGCTTCCCCCTGGCGCCCGCCGCGCACCCCGAGGGCTACGGCTGCTCCTGCGACCGGATCGGCTGCCCCACTCCCGGCCGGCACCCGGTCTCCTTCGCCTGGCAGACGCAGGCCACCACCGACCCCGAGCAGATCGCCCGCTGGGCCGCTGGCCAGCCGTCGGCCAACTTCATCACCGCCACCGGCCGCACCCACGACGTGCTGGACGTGCCCGTGGGCGCGGGACGTGCCGCGCTGGAGCGGCTGGAGGACGCGGGCGTCGAGGTCGGGCCGGTGGCGGTGTGCGGCACCGACCCCTGGTCGGGGCGGATGCTGTTCTTCACCGCCACCCGTGGCACCCCGGAGGACGAGGACGAGTGGTGGCCGTGCGAGCTGGACTGCCATCCCGAGACCCTGGACGACCATCCGGGCCTGCGGTGGCACTGCCGCGGCAGCTACGTGCTCGTACCCCCCGCCCGGCTGCCCGGCGACGACCCCGAGCCGGCGGTGGGCTGGCTGCGCGCCCCCGAGCGCCCGCTGCCCGACCCGCTGACGCTGCTGGAGGCGCTGACGGACGCGTGTGCCGCGCACGCGCAGGAGGAGCCGGACCACGCCGCCCCCTGGCCGGTGCGCTGAGCCGGTGCCCTGACGGCGCGCGGGCCGCGGGCACCGCCCGGGGCCGCCGCCCGGGTCACTCGCCCTTGGCGCCCGTCAGGCGCTGGAGGCGGTAGACCAGCGTGACCTTCGGGTCGGCGGCGTCGGCGGGGGGCACGGCCGCCGCCTGGAGGCCGAGGCGGACGTATGTCACCGACTGCTGCGGCGTCCCTTCCATCAGGGCCTTGACGTAGGGGTCCTTGACCTGCGGCTTGTAGCCCTGGGGGACGGTCTGCCGCATCTGGTGGTGGGTGGTGAAGAAGACCAGCGCCCCGCCGTCCTCGGTGCGCAGCCCCACCGGCGCGAACCGTGCGTCCCGGGCCGGGAGGTCGGCCCACTGGGTGCGGGCGCCCGGGTTCGCCGCCGTCTTCCTCCGCTCCTGGCGCAGGCCGCTGGTGGCCGGGCCGTCGGCGAAGGTGTCGCCGCCCTCGCGCAGATAGTCCGTGTACGCCTTGCCCAGGTCCTTCGGCGCGACGGCCAGCCGGGCCGACGCGCCCGCGGGGACGGCCCGCACATGGCCCTCGCCGTCCTCGGCGAACTCCGGCACGGCGGAGGCGTCCAGCACCGACAGGTACGACGCCTTCCACTTCTCCTCGACGCCGTTGCGGGTGAAGACCAGCAGCCAGCGCTTGCCGGGGCTCTGGCTGGAAGCGGTGTCGGCGACGAAGAACTTCGGCCAGCCGGCCTGCCGCGGTATCAGGAAGCGGGGGTCGGTCAGCTCCAGGTCCCGGTGGTCGGGACTGCCGTCGGGGTGGACGGCGCGGCGGGCCCGCAGCCCGGCCTGGTCGACGGCGCCCAGCGCACCCGTCTCGATGGTGGCGTTCAGGGAGGCGTCGTGGGTGCGGTTGGCCTCGTTGTTGGTCTCGGTGAAGTGGCCGAGTACCTTCGCGGCCTCCGCCTCGGTCACCGCCGGGACCACGGCCCTCTCACCGTGCACCGTGACGCAGCCCGGCAGCACCGCCAGTCCGGCCAGCACCGCCGCCAGCGCCACCGCGCCCCTGAGCCCACGCGCCCTCGTCCGCACTCTCCTCGACCCCTCCCGGACCATCACGAGGCTTCTCCGGCCCGAACCCTACCGGTGCCCCGCGGGGGCCGGACGACGGGATGGGCCGGGGCGGGCCGGGCCCGGGATGCGGCCAACCCGGCCCCGCCCCGGGCCGGTTCGGACCGGTTCGAAAGGGCGGGGCCGGGGAGCCGTCACACCGGACGCGTCAGGACACCGCGCAGGCGGCGCCGTCGAGCGTGAACGCGTCGGGGGCGGTGTTGCCGCCCCGCCAGGTGCCGGTGAAGCCGATGGTCACCGAGCCGCCCGCCGGGATGTCCGCGGTGTACGAGGCGGGCTTGACGGTGACGGACGCCCCGCTCTGGCTGGAGGTGCCGCCCCACATGTTGGTGATGGTCTGGCCGTCGGCGAACCGCCAGCCCAGCGTCCAGCCGTTGACCGCGGAGGAGCCGGTGTTGCGGAGGGTCACCTCGCCCTGGAAGCCGCCCGGCCACTGGCCGACGATTCTGTAGGCGACCGAGCAGGAGCCCGGCGCGGGGTCGCCGCCCCGGCTCGTGGTGACGGTCACCGTCGCCGAGCGCTCGGAGCGGTTGCCCGCCGCGTCCCGCGCGTACACGGCGAAGGTGTAGGAGGTGCCGGCCGTCAGACCGGTGATCTGCGCCGAGGTGCCCGCGACGCTCCGCACGGCCGTCTCGGAGGAGCCGTCGACGCGCACCACGTCGTAACCGGTCACCCCGGTGTCGTCGGAGGAGGCCGCCCAGGACAGGGTGACGCCGGTGGAGGTCACGCCGGAGGCCGCTGGGGCGCCCGGCCGGGTGGGGGCGGTGGTGTCGCCCGGACCGCCGGAGCCGCCGTAGACGGTGGCCTCCTTCGCGGTCGCGGCGATGCCGTTCGGGCCGTTGAAGAGGCGCCGGCCCCAACTGGTCATGGAGTTCGGGTCGAAGCCGTTGACCATGTCCAGGTACTCGACACCGCCGCCGTTGCCGCTCCAGGACCAGCCCAGGTAGCCCAGGCCGAGCTGCTCGGTGGTGGCCAGGATCGCGTCCTCGTCCGGGTTTCCGTCACTGTGGTCGTGGCCGAACTCGCCCACCAGGATCGGGAGCCCGGCGTCGACGAAGCGGCCCAGGTAGTCCCGCACCTCGGCGGCGGTGTCGAAGACGCCGTACATGTGGATGGAGAACACGGTGTTGCGGTCGGGGTCGGCGGCGAAGACCGAAGCGGCGTTGTCGCGCATGGTGAACGACCAGTCCTGGCCCCAGTTGGGGGCGTCGACCATCAGCGCGTGGTCGAACCCGGCGTCGCGCAGCTTCCGGATGGCGCCCCTGGTGTCGTCGGCCCACCTCTGGTAGCCGCTGTTGCCGTGCGGCTCGTTGCCGATGTTGACGACGATGTAGTCCTCCTGGCCCTCCAGCGCGCTTTTGACGCTGATCCAGTAGTCCGCCGCCTGGTCCAGGGAGGCCGCGCCGCTCTGCTCGCCGTAGCCGGTGGTGTCGTGCACCTCCAGCACGCAGATCAGCCGGTTGGCCTTGCACTCGGAGACGACGTTCGCCACGTCGGAGGCGTCGTTGCGCGTCCAGCGGTCGCCGCTGCTGAGCACGACGCGCACGGTGTTGGCGCCCTTGGCCTTGATGTGGGCCAGGGAGTCGAGCTCGCCGGTGTACCAGGTGTGGGCGTGGTTGACGCCCCGCATCACGAAGTCGTTCCCGTTGCCCTCCAGCAGGCGCCCGCCGCTGACGTGGAGGCCGGTGGCGTCCTCCGGGGCGGCCTGCGCGGCCTGGCCCAGACCGGACAGCGGCAGCAGTAAGCCGAGGAGGGCGCCCGAGGCGGCGGCCCTGCGGGTGGTGCGTGGTCTCATCTCTCACTCCAGTGAGCCGTATGGCTGACAACGATGTCAGACCGGGGGGCGAGCACCCCCGCGGTCTGGTGTGGAAGCGCTCCCAACCAACCGCCGACGCCGATGCCGCGTCAAGAGGTGTGACACGGATCGGTTCCGGATCCGTCAGGCGCTGAGCGGGAACTCCTCGCCCAGCTCGCGGAAGACGGCGGTGTTCAGCGCGAAGGCGCGCCGGCACTCCTCGGCGATCCGCTGCTTCTCCAGGTCGTCCACCGGCACCGCGTCCAGCGCCGCCCGGTACTCGCGCTTGAACGCGGCCGGGTTGTCGATCCCCTCGAAGACGTAGAAGCGCACACCGTCGCCCTTGCGCGCGAAGCCCCAGGCCTTCTCGGCCTTCCCCCGGATGATCTGGCCGCCGGACAGATCGCCCAGGTAACGGGTGTAGTGGTGCGCGACGTAACCGCCCGGCCACTCGCGGACCAGGCGGGCGACCCGCCCGGCGTACGCGGCCGTCGCGGGCAGCGGGACCAGCGACCCGCGCCAGCCCTCCCCGCCGTGCAGATGGGTCAGATCGCGCTCCAGTGAGGCGGTACGGGCCAGCTCGGGCCGCAGGAACGGTCCTGCCACCGGGTCACCGGCCAGCCCCTCCGCTCCGTCCTCCAGCGCGCGGTAGACGAACCACAGCTGCTCGGTGTAGCGCCGGTAGGCCTCCACCCCCAGCCTGCCGCCCAGCAGGGCGCCCATGAACGCGGACCCCTCCGCCTCCGTGTGCTGCTGCCGGGAGGCCTCGCGGATGAGGACGGAGAACGGAGTCGTGGCGGACGCGACCAAGGCGGGCCTCCGGGGACCAGACGGCGAAGAGGACGGCACCACCGGGATGCCGCCGGACCCGACCGATTCTCGCCGACCGGACCCGCAAGTCAACGTCTTCCCGACAGCTTGTCGGAAAACCGTCAGGGAAGCGTCAGGATCTCGGCCCCCGAGTCGGTGACGACGAGCGTGTGCTCGAACTGCGCCGTCCGCTTCCGGTCCTTGGTCACCACCGTCCAGCCGTCCTGCCACATCTCCCACTCGTGCGTGCCCAGCGTCAGCATCGGCTCGATGGTGAACGTCATGCCGGGCTTCATCACCGTCGTCGCCCGCGGGTCGTCGTAGTGGGGGATGATCAGGCCGGAGTGGAACGAGCTGTTGATGCCGTGCCCGGTGAAGTCGCGCACCACCCCGTACCCGAAGCGCTTGGCGTACGACTCGATGACCCGCCCGATGACGTTGATCTGCCGGCCCGGCCGCACCGCCTTGATCGCGCGGTTCAGCGACTCCCGCGTCCGCTCCACCAGCAGCCGCGACTCCTCGTCCACGTCCCCGCACAGGTAGGTGGCGTTGTTGTCCCCGTGCACACCGTGGACGTACGCGGTCACGTCCAGGTTCACGATGTCGCCGTCGCGCAGGACGGTGGAGTCCGGGATGCCGTGGCAGATGACCTCGTTGACCGAGGTGCACAGCGACTTGGGGAACTTCCGGTACCCCAGCGTCGAGGGGTAGGCGCCGTGGTCGCACAGGTACTCGTGCGCGACCTCGTCCAGCTTGTCGGTGGTCACGCCGGGGGCGATGTGCCTCGCGGCCTCCGCCATGGCGCGGGCGGCGATCCGCCCCGCGATCCGCATCTTCTCGACCGTTTCGGAGTCCTGCACCTCGGGGCCGGTGTACGGCGTGGGGGCGTCCTTGCCCACGTACTCCGGGCGGGGGATCGAGGCGGGCACGTTGCGGTGCGGGGAGAGGGTGCCGGGAACGAGAAGCGACTGGCCAGACATGTGCGCGAGTCTAACCGCGGTAGGCGGCGCCCAGGCGGGGCAGCATGGATCACATGGCACTCTTCAAGCGCAAGGCGACCGGCAAGCCCGGCGAGTGGTTCTACTGCCTGGAGCACCGCAAGGTCGAGGAGGGCCCCGAGTGCCCGGCCAAGGACCGCCTGGGCCCGTACCCCTCCCGCACCGAGGCCGAGTACGCGATGGAGACCGCCCGCGAACGCAACGTCCGGTGGGAGAACGATCCCCGCTGGAACGATCCCGCCGCGCGGGACGACGCGGACTGACGGGGGCGCGCCGTCCCGGCGCGGCGCCGGGCCGCCGGCGGGACCCGGCCCGTGCCGTCCCGCGCCACCACGCGCCCGCACCCGGGCGACGGCGGGAGGGGACGGGGAGGGGCGGACGTTCCGGACACTCAAGTGCTGTTTGCGGCCAATCGCCGGGGCACGCAACGGTGTACGGAAACGGCCGTAAATAGCACCGTCCGGAATGTTCGCCCCGGACCGGCCCCGACCCCCGCACGTACCCGGCCCCCACCGCACCCCGGCCCACGCTCAGATGTCGGTGAGCCGCACCCCCGCGTGCGCCTTGTAGCGCCGGTTGACCGAGATCAGGTTGGCGACCAGCGACTCCACCTGGTGCGCGTTGCGCAGCCGGCCGGCGAACACGCCGCGCATCCCCGGGATGCGCCCCGCCAGCGCCTGGACGATCTCGCAGTCGGCCCGTACCTCCCCCAGCACCATCACGTCGGTCTCGATCTCCTCGATCTCCGGATCCCGCAGCAGGACGGCCGACAGGTGGTGGAAGGCCGCGGTCACCCGCGAGTCCGGCAGCAGGGCGGCTGCCTGCTCCGCGGCGCTGCCCTCCTCCGGCTTCAGGGCGTAGGCGCCCTTCTTGTCGAAGCCGAGCGGGTTGACGCAGTCCACGACGAGCTTGCCCGCCAGTTCCCCGCGCAGGCTCTCCAGCGTCGCGGCATGCCCTTCCCACGGCACCGCGACGATCACCACGTCGCTGCGGCGTGCGCACTCGGCGTTGTCCGCGCCCTCCACGCCCAGGCCCAGTTCCTCGGCGGCGGCCCGCGCCCGCTCGGCGGTCCGTGAGCCGAGGATCACCTTCTGGCCGGCCCGGGCCAGCCGGTACGCCAGGCCGCGGCCCTGGTCACCGGTGCCGCCCAGCACACCGACCACCAGGCCGGAGACGTCCGGCAGCTCCCAGGGGTCCTTGGCCGGGGCCTTCTTCGGGGCGTCTGCGGAAGCATCGTTCGAGGTCATGCTCCGATCCTGCCAGGGGCCCGGTGAACGGGCACCACCAGGGTTTACGGGGCCGGGGTGCGGTGGGGGCCGGGTACGTGCGGGGGTCGGGGCCGGTCCGGGGCGAACATTCCGGACGGTGCTATTTACGGCCGTTTCCGTACACCGTTGCGTGCCCCGGCGATTGGCCGCAAACAGCACTTGAGTGTCCGGAACGTCCGCCCCTCCCCGTCCCCTCCCGCCGTCGCCCGGGTGCGGGCGCGTGGTGGCGCGGGACGGCACGGGCCGGGTCCCGCCGGCGGCCCGGCGCGGCGCCGGGACGGCGCCCCGGCGCGGGGGCGGTGGGGGCGGATGGGGGACAATGGGACCGTCGTAACGCCGCAACCTCTGGAGCCCGACCCCATGGCCCCCTCGTCCCCGACCCGACGACTCCCCCTGTTCGCCCTGGTCGTCTGCGGCCTCGCCGTCGTCGCGGCGGTGGTGTCCTTCGCGAAGGGGGCCTGGCCGGTGGGGATCGTCTGGGTCCTGCTGGCCGGGCTGTCGTCCAACATGGCCTGGTACTACGTGCGCCGCGCCAAGCTGGAGCGGGCCGCGGCCGAGGCGAACGGCGTCAACGGGGGATGAAGACGTTCTGGGGCTCGCCCTCCCAGAAGCGGAAGTACTCCAGCCCGTAGGCGACCTCCTGCCAGGAGACGCCCAGGGCCTCCATCACGGTGTCGATGCCGCTCCAGAAGACGGCGTTGACCTCCGGGATCCACAGGCAGGCGAAGACCGCCAGGAGGCCGAAGGGCGCGAAGGGCTCCATTTGGCGGCGGGCCCTGAGCGGGAGCCACGGTTCGAGGACGCCGTAGCCGTCCAGGCCGGGTACGGGCAGGAAGTTGAGGATCGCGGCCGTGACCTGGAGCATCGCCAGGAAGGCCAGCGCGCAGCGGAACGCGATCGGCGCGTCGTCCAGCAGGCCCAGGAGGAAGGGCGCGGCCAGGGCGAGGGCGAGGGCGGCGTTGACCAGCGGCCCGGCCGCCGAGATCAGGCTGTGCTTGAGCCGGCCGCGGACGCGGTCGCGCTCGATGAAGACCGCGCCGCCGGGGAGGCCGATGCCGCCCATGATCACGAAGACCACGGGCAGGACGATGCTCAGCAGGGCGTGGGTGTACTTGAGGGGGTTCAGGGTGAGGTAGCCCTTGGCCCCGACGGATATGTCGCCGCCGTGCAGCGCGGTGCGCGCGTGCGCGTACTCGTGCAGGCACAGGGAGACGATCCAGGCCGAGACGACGAAGAGGAACACCGCGACGCCGGTGTTCGCCGCGTAGTCCGCCCACACGCCCCAGGCCGACACCCCCATGACGGTGACGAGCCCCAGGAACACGGGGCTGACCTGTCTGTTCATGGGGCCCGACCGTACCCGGCACGATCGCCGGGGCGCGAGCCAGGGGCCCGCGCCCCGGCCGGCCTACTGCGCGCTGATGTCGATCGTGCGCCGCTTGCCCTGGGGCGACTTCGGGATGCGCACCGTGAGCACCCCGTCGGCCAGGTCGGCCGAGACCGCCTCGTCGTCGATGTCGTGCGGGACCATGGTGCGGTAGGAGAACCGGCCGGTGCGGCGACTGAGCACCTTCCCGTGGTGCTCCTCCTGGAGTTCGCCGGTGATGTGCAGCTCGTTGGCGTCCAGTTCCACCGAGACGTTCTCGCGCGGGACGCCGGGCAGCTCGGCCCGCACCAGGTAGGCGTCCTCGGCCTCATCCTCCTCGACCAGTGGCACCCAGGGCCGCTCGCCGGTGGGCGTGGTGCCCTGCTGGAAGAACCGGCCCACCTCGGACCACAGGTTCTCGAACTCGCTGCGCGGGTCGCGCCGGCCCCAGCCCGGCTGCTGCCGTGCCGGGCGGTGGGCCCCCTCTCCGCGCCGTACTGGCATCTTCACGGGAGTGTCCTCCCTCCTCGTCGCCTGTTCGTGCGTCGGGGCGGGTATCCGGGCACGGCCGAACATAACGGGCGGCCCGCCGACAGGGCCGGAAGGCCGTCGGCGGGCCGCCGCGGGGGACCGGTGGCGGCCGGTGGGGGAGGGCCGGCCGTGCCGCCGGTCAGTGGAAGGTGTGCTCCTCGGCGGGGAAGGCGGAGCCGACCACGTCCTGGGCGAACTCGCGCGCCGCGTCGCCGAGCGTCTCGCGCAGCCGCGCGTACTGCTTGACGAAGCGCGGCATCCGGCCCGACGTCATGCCGGCCATGTCCGTCCAGACCAGCACCTGGGCGTCGCAGTCCGGGCCGGCGCCGATGCCGATGGTCGGGATGCTCAGGGAGCGGGTGACCTCCGCGGCCAGCTCCGCCGGGACCATCTCCATGACGAGGGCGAAGGCGCCGGCGTCCTGGGCGGCCTTGGCGTCGCGCAGCAGCCGGTGGGCGGCCTCTTCGCCGCGGCCCTGGACGTAGTACCCGCCCAGCGCGTTGACCGACTGCGGGGTCAGGCCCAGGTGGGACATCACGGGGATGCCGGACTGCACGAGCAGCTCGGTCTGGGCCAGCGAGCGCTCGCCGCCCTCCAGCTTCACAGCGCCGGCGCCGGCCTCCTTCACCAGCCGGGTGGCGTTGCGCAGGGCCTGGACGGGGCCCTCCTGGTACGAGCCGAAGGGAAGGTCGGCGACGACCATGGCCCGCCGGGTGCCGCGTACGACGGCGGCGGACATCATGGCCATCTGCTCCATGGTGACGGGCACCGTGCTGTCGTAGCCGAGGTGGCAGTTGCCCGCCGAGTCCCCGACGAGCAGGACGGGGATGCCCGCCTCGTCGAAGACGGACGCGGTCATCGCGTCGTACGCGGTGAGCATGGGCCACTTCTCGCCGCGCTCCTTGGCGGCGGCCAGGTCCCTCACGGTGATGCGTCGCTGCTGCGTTCCGCCGTACAGCGCCTTGCTGCTGCTGTCGGCTGCCTGCTGCTGGGCATGCGTCATTGCGCCGGCTCCTGTGTTCGTCGTCTCGAGGCGCCCTCACGGCGTCCCCGGATCCGCGTCCATGGTGGCACTCCCGCCGGGCAGGAGGGAAGAGGGGCCGCTGCGGCGCGACACGGGAGAGCACATAACGATACGAGACGGACTCGTATCGTAAACACCCTATGCTGGACCGTATGAGCGCAGCGAGCCCCGCAGCACCACCGCAACCGACGGTCCCGGAGGCCGTGCACCGCAGGCGCTGGGCGATCCTGGCCGCCCTGATGTTCAGCCTGCTGATCGTCGTGCTGGACAACTCGATCCTCAACGTCGCGATGAAGACCATCGCGACCCCGCCCCCCACCGGCCTCGGCGCCACCCAGAGCCAGCTCGAATGGGCGGTCAACTCCTACACCCTCGTCTTCGCGGGACTGCTGTTCACCTCGGGCCTGCTCGGGGACCGCTACGGGCGCAAACGGATGCTGCTGGCGGGCCTGGCGCTGTTCGGCGTCGGCTCGGTGCTGGCCGGACTGTCCGACTCGCCCGGCGAGCTGATCGCCTTCCGCGCGCTGATGGGCTTCGGCGGCGCCTTCGTGATGCCCTCGACGCTCGCCATCCTGATGAACGTCTTCGAACGCGACGAGCAGCCCAGGGCCATAGGGATCTGGGCCGGGGGCGTCGGCCTGGCCATCGCCATAGGGCCCATCACCGGCGGCGTGCTGCTGGAGCACTTCTGGTGGGGCTCGGTCTTCATGGTCAACGTGCCCATCGTGATCGCCGCGCTGATCGCGATGGCCGTGCTGGTCCCCGAGTCCAGGGACCCCGCGCCCGGCCGCCCCGACCCCCTGGGCGTACTGCTGTCGGTCGTCGGCCTGGTGCTGCTGGTCTACGGCATCATCAAGGGCGGCCAGCTCGCCGACTTCACCGACCCCGAGGTGCTGCTCACGGTGGGCGGCGGCATCGCCGTCCTGGCCGGCTTCGTCCTCCACGAGAAGCGCAGCGACCATCCGGCCCTGGACATCGGCTACTTCCGCAACCCGGCCTTCTCGGCCGCCGTCACCGCCGTGGCGCTGGTCTTCTTCGCGCTGATGGGCGTGACCTTCTTCATGGTCTTCTACACCCAGAGCGTGCGCGGCTACACCCCGCTCCAGACCGGTCTGCTGCTGCTCCCGCTGGCCGTCGCGCAACTGGTCTTCGCCCCCCGGGCCCGGCTGGCCGTGGAGCGGTTCGGCGCCCGCGCTACCTGCACGGGCGGCATGCTGGTGATCGCCGCGACCACGGCGTCGTTCCTGCTGCTGGACACCGACACCCCGATCTGGATCCTGGAGGTCCTCTTCTTCCTCCAGGGCGCCGGCATGGCGCACATCATGCCGCCCGTCACCGTCACGGTCATGCAGTCGCTGCCGCGCCGGAAGGCGGGCTCCGGCTCGGCGGTCAACAACGTCTTCCGGCAGGTCGGCGGGGCACTGGGCGTCGCGGTGCTGGGCTCGCTGCTCTCGGCGGCCTACCGGGGCCGGATCGACGGCGAACTGGCCGGGGTGCCGGGCCTGTCCGAGGGCGCCCGGCACGCGGCGGGGGAGTCCATCGAGGCCACCCGGGCGCTGGCGGAGCGGATGGGGCCGGCGGGCCGGGCACTGGCCGAGCGGGCCGACGAGGCGTTCGTCCAGGCCATGCACATCACGGTCGTGGCCTCCGCCGCCGTCGCACTGGCCGGTGCGGTCGTCGTCGCGCTCTTCATGCCGGGCAGGCGCGGGGCGCCGGGCGGCTCGGACGGGGCGCGGGGGCCGGAGGAGGGCGAGAGGCACCGGGGGAAGGGCCAGGAGGGGAGGAAGGGCGAGCGGGGCGGGAAGGACGAGGGGGAGGTGCGGAAAGAGGCCGAAGGTGCGAGTGTGACCGGGGCGGGGCGCGAGCGGGCCGCCCCGGAGGCGGAGGTGGAGCGGTGACGGAGGAGGGGACTGCGGTGGCGCGCGCCGTGCGCGGCAGGCCGCGCAGCGCGGCCGCCGACCGGGCGATCATCGGGGCGGTCCTGCGGCTGCTGGAGCGCGGGACCGGCGTCGGCGCGCTGTCCATGGAGGGGATCGCCCGTGAGGCGGGCGTGGGCAAGGCGACCGTCTACCGCCGCTGGCCCGGCAAGGACGAGCTGCTGCTGGACGTCATGCGGGCCCTGGACGAGCCCCCGCCCGAGGTGCGCGGCCGGTCCGTGCGGGAGGATCTGGTGGAGATCCTGGAGGGGCTGCGGCGCAAGGGCCTGGCCAAGCGGGACTCGGCGCTGCTGCGCACCATGATGAGCCACTTCCACAGCCATCCGAGGCTGTGGCAGGAGTACCACGACACCGTGATCCGCGTCCGCAGGGAGACGCTGCACGCGGTGCTGAGGCGCGGCGTGGCCGAGGGCGAGATCCGCGCGGACCTGGACGTCGAGCTGCTGGGGGAGCTGTTCGTCGGGCCGATGCTGTCGCGGGCGCTGCTGCACGAGTGGCGGGAACTGCCCGGGGGACTGTCCGAGCAGATCGTGGACGGGGTACTGGACGGCGCCCGGCCGCGCGGCTGAGAGGGTCGGTTCTCCGTTTCCCGTTTCCCGCTTTCCGCTTTCCGCGTTCCGGTGGCGCGGTGCCGGGGTGTTCTCGTTGGCCGTGCGTGCGCGCATGCGGGCCTGTGCGCCGTGCCGGAATGTGCGTGTTTCGTTACAGTGGCGGGTGCTGCCGGAAGGTCAGGAACCCGCCGCAGGACCGCGTTCGTCCTGGCAGACGTACAGGCGTACGGGCCGCCCAGCGCGGCCGGCGCGCCCAGCAAGCAAGACCGGCCGCCACCCGGGACGCCGGACCGGGGCGGCGGCCTCGCGACGATGGCAAGTGAGGACGGCGGATGGCACGGGCGTACATGACCGAGGCGGGGTCGGAGACGGCGCGGGGCGAGGTGGACGGGCGCCCTGGTCCGGCCCCCTCCTCCGCCGTCCGGTTCCGGCGCTTGATCGCCCGGCTGGGCGGCGAGGGCCGGTGGCGCCGCGGCCTGCTGCTCGCGCTGTTCTCCGTGCTGGTCGCGCTGCTGATGGCGCTGCACTCCAGGGTGCCCAACCGGGTCGGCAACCTGGGCAGCCTGCTGGAGACCTTCCTGCCGTGGGTCGGTCTGGCGATCCCCCTGCTGCTCCTGGCCGCGCTGCTGCGCCGTTCGGCCATCGCGCTGGTGGCGCTGCTGCTGCCCGCGGTGGTCTGGGTGGACATGTTCGGCGGCCTGGTCACCGACAAGCGCGGCACCGGCGGGGACCTGACGGTGGTCACCCACAACGTCAACGCCGACAACCCCGACCCCGCCGGTACCGCGCGGCAGTTGGCGCGCAGCGGCGCCGAGGTGCTGGCCCTCCAGGAGCTGCCGGGCCGGTCGGTGGCGGAGTACGAGAAGGCGCTGGCGGACGCCTACCCCCACCACACGGTGCAGGGCACGGTCGGGCTGTGGAGCAAGTACCCGATCGACGACGCGGAGCCGGTGGACATCGGGATCGGCTGGACGCGGGCGATGCGCGCCACCGTCGCCACGCCGAGGGGGGACGTCGCCGTGTACGGCGCGCACCTGCCGTCGGTGCGGGTGAAGTTCGAAGCGGGGTTCACCGCCCGCCAGCGCGACGTCGCCTCCGAACTGCTGGGCGAGGCCATCGCGGCGGAGTCCGTCGGACGGGTGGTGCTGCTCGGTGATCTCAACGGGACGATGAACGACCGGGCGCTGGCGTCCGTCACCTCCCAGATGCGCTCCACACAGGGCGCGGCGGGCGCCGGGTTCGGGTTCAGCTGGCCGGCGTCGTTCCCGATGACCCGGATCGACCAGATCATGGTGAAGGGGGTCGAGCCGGTGTCGTCGTGGACGCTGCCGCCGACCGCCAGTGACCATCTGCCGCTGGCGGCGTCGGTGCGCTGGTAGGGCTGCGGGGCGGGCGAGCGCCCGGGTCGGTTCCGGTTCCGGGTTCGGCCGCGGAGGGTTCCTGGGTTCCGGAGGACGGCCCGCCCCGTGTGGGGCGGGCCGTCCGCTGCTTGTAGCACGGCTGTCACCTATTTGTTTTGTCTAGGAACAAAAAGACTGCGAGACTTGGTCGCATCCGGAGCACACCGACTCCGTTTCTCCGTCCCGCTGCGCATCCGCCCCTCGCGTCGAAAGGCTCTCCCATGCCCCTGGCCCTGCTCGCCCTCGCGGTCGCGGCCTTCGGGATCGGCACCACGGAGTTCGTGATGATGGGCCTGCTGCCCAACGTCGCGGACGACCTGGGCGTCTCCGTGCCCGCCGCCGGCCATCTCGTCTCCGCCTACGCCATCGGCGTCGTCATCGGCGCCCCGCTCCTGGCCGCGGTCGGGGTCCGCGTTCCGCGCAGGCGGATGCTGATCGCGCTGATGGGTCTGTTCACCATCGGCAACCTCGCCTCCGCCCTCGCTCCCGGATACGGCACGCTGCTGGCCGGACGGGTGCTGGCCGGGCTGCCGCACGGCGCGTTCTTCGGGGTCGGCGCGGTCGTCGCCGCCCGCCTGGTGCGGGAGGGCCGGCAGGCGCGGGCCGTGGCCACGATGTTCCTGGGGCTGACCGTGGCCAACATCGTCGGCGTGCCCGGCGGTACGGCGCTGGGGCAGCAACTGGGGTGGCGCGCGACCTTCCTGGTCGTCACCGTGATCGGGCTGGTCGCGATGGGGGCGCTGGCGGCGCTGGTGCCGCACCTGCCGCTGGAACGGCGCGGCGGTGGGGCGGCGGACGCCGGTGCCGGTGCCGGTGGCGCGGTCCGTGAGCTGCGCCGCGAGGTCCGGGCGCTGGGGGACCGGCAGGTGATGCTCGGGCTGCTGACGGCCGTCTTCGGGTTCGCGGGCGTCTTCGCCCTCTACAGCTACCTCGCCTCGATGGTCACCGAGGTGACCGGGATGGCCGAGTCGTCGGTCACGGTCGTGCTGGCGCTCTTCGGTGTGGGCATGACGCTGGGGGCACTGGCCGCGGGGCCGCTGACCGACCGTGCGCTGCGGCCCACGCTGTACGGGGCGCTGGGCGCGCTGGCGCTGGTGCTGGTGGCCTTCCGGTTCACGGTCCACGTGCCGTGGGCGGCGATGGCGACCGTGGTGGTGATCGGTGCGGTGGGGTTCATGACCACCACGCCGCTGCAGATGCTCGTGATGGAGAAGGCGCGCCACGCGCCGACGCTCGCCGCGGCCTCCAACCACTCCGCGTTCAACCTGGCGAACGCGGGCGGCGCGTGGGCCGGCGGCACGGCCATCGCGGCGGGCTGGGGATGGACGTCCCCGGCGCTGGTGGGCGCCGCCCTGGCGGTGGCGGGCCTGGTGATCGCCGTGGTGGCGGGGGTGCTGGACCGGGGGGCGTCCCCCGGGCGGCGGTCGCGGGTGGTGGCTCGCGGAGCGGGTGCGCGCGACGCGGGTGGCCGTGGGGTCGGTGACCGGGGCGGGGCCGGGGTCCGCTGAGGCCGGGGCCGGGACCGGGACCGGCGGGTGTGCGGGTGCGCAGGGCGAGGTCCGGAACCCGCCGTTCTCCGGGTACGGCGCGGGCGCCCCGGCGGTGGGGGCGCCCGCGCCGTCGCGGGAGGCCCGCGTCAGCCGGTCTCGCGCCAGTGGTTGGTGATCGGCAGGCGGCGGTCCTTGCCGAAGCCCTTCGCGGAGATCTTCGTGCCCGGCGGGTACTGCCGCCGCTTGTACTCGGCGGTGTCCGTCATGCGCAGGACGCGGGTGACGGTCTCCTTGTCGAAGCCCTCGGCGATGATCTCCTCCCGTCCCCGGTCCAGGTCCACGTACAGCTCCAGGATCCGGTCCAGGACGTCGTAGTCGGGGAGGGAGTCGGTGTCCACCTGGTCCGGGCGCAGTTCCGCGCTCGGCGGCTTGGAGATGGAGTTCTCCGGGATCGGCGGGGTCTCGCCGCGTTCGGCCGCGGCCTTGTTGCGCCAGCGGGCGAGGCGGAAGACGGTCGTCTTGTAGACGTCCTTGATCGGGCCGTACGCGCCGACCGAGTCGCCGTAGAGGGTCGAGTAGCCGACCGCCAGTTCGGACTTGTTGCCCGGCGCGAGCACGATGTGGCCCTCCTGGTTGGACAGGCCCATCAGCAGGGTGCCGCGCAGCCGGGCCTGGAGGTTCTCCTCCGCCAGACCGGTGAGGCGCAGTGACTCCATGTACGCGTCGAACATCGGGACGATCGGCACGGTGCGGAAGTTGAGGCCGGTGCGGCGGGCCAGTTCGGCCGCGTCGTCCTTGGAGTGCTCCGAGGAGTAGCGCGAGGGCATGGAGACGCCGTACACATTCTCCGGGCCGATCGCGTCGCAGGCGATGGCGGCGGTCAGGGCGGAGTCGATGCCGCCGGACAGCCCGATGAGCACCGAGCGGAAACCGTTCTTCAGGACGTAGGCGCGCAGACCCGTGACGAGGGCGGTGTAGATCTCCTCGTCGTCGTCCATGCGGGGGGCCTCGGCCCCGGTGACCTGCGGCTCGTACGGAGGGAGGGGGGAGGCGGAGAGGGTGCGGTGGTCGATGCGCAGACCGTCGGAGACGTTGCCGGAGGGGGGCTCGGGCGCGGCGGCGGGCAGGTCGAGGTCGAGGACGACGCAGCCCTCCTCGAACTGCGGCGCCCGCGCGACGACCTCGCCGTCGGCGGAGACGACGATCGAGTCGCCGTCGAAGACCAGGTCGTCCTGGGCGCCGACCATGGCCAGGTAGGCGGTGGTGCAGCCGGCCTCGCGGGCCCGGCGGCGCACCAGGTCCAGGCGGGTGTCGTCCTTGTCGCGCTCGTAGGGGGAGGCGTTGACGGACAGGAGCAGGCCCGCCCCGGCGGCGCGGGCGGCGGGCACCCGGCCGCCGTCCTGCCACAGGTCCTCGCAGATCGCCAGGGCCACGTCGATGCCGTGCACCCGGATCACGGGCAGGGTCTCGCCGGGGACGAAGTAGCGGAACTCGTCGAAGACCCCGTAGTTGGGAAGGTGGTGCTTGGCGTAGGTCAGCACGACCTCGCCCTCGTGGAGGACGGCCGCGGCGTTCCGGGGCGCGCCGGCGGGCTGGCCGTAGCGGGGCTGGGCCTCCTCCGCCCGGTCGAGGTAGCCGACGACCACGGGCAGCCCGCCCAGCCCCTCGTCGGCCAGGCGGGCGGCGAGGGCGGTGAGGGCGGACCGGCTGGCCTGGACGAAGGACGGGCGCAGGGCCAGGTCCTCGACGGGGTAGCCGGTGAGCATCATCTCGGGGAACGCCACGAGGTGCGCCCCCTGCTCGGCGGAGTGCCGCGTCCAGCGGACGACCGCGTCCGCGTTCCCGGCGAGGTCGCCGACGGTGGAGTCGATCTGGTTCAGGGCGAGTCGTAGCTGAGGCACACGGTCAGTCTAATCGTCGTACTGACGCGATCCCGGGAGGCGGGGGATCGGCCGGGATACCGCGTGTCGCACCCGTTCGGGTGAAGGCCGCCGTCTGCGTGATCGCCGGGATCCCCGTCCGCGTCACCGCCGGCCGCCGCAACCGGCGGGTGCGTGTGCCGACCGAGCCGGAGCACGGGATACCGGGTGCGCGCGGTGCGTCCGCCGGGCGAGTCCTCCGCGCCGCCGGAGCCGGTGGGCGCTCCGGCGGCGCTGGAGGCGGACCGGGCGCCGGCGCTGGGGCAACTCCGGAGGGTTGTCGTACGGGACCCGCGCGGCCATGCTGGGAGCGCTCCCAGTGCGGGTGGAAGGAGGCATCGGTGGGCGAGAGCAGGGGCGGGCCGTTCGTACGGCCGTACCGGCCGCGGGACCGGGAGGCGGTGTACGACGTGTGCGTGCGCACCGCCGACGCGGGCGGCGACGCGCGGGGGATCTACCGGGACCCCGATCTGATGGGCGACCTCTTCGCCGGGCCGTACGTGTGGCTCGGGCCGCACCTGGCCTTCGTGCTGGACGACGGCGGGCGCGCGGTCGGGTACGCCATCGGCACCGCCGACACCGCGGCGTTCGCCGAGGCGTTCCGCCGCGAGTGGCTGCCGCGCGTGGCCGGCAGGCATCCGAGGGCGTCGAAGCCGGTCACGCCGGACGAGCGGATGACCGAGCTGCTGTACACGCCCGAACGGATGGTGCTGCCCGAACTCGCCGACCATCCGGCGCACCTCCACATCGACATCCTCCCCGCGTACCAGCGCGCGGGGCACGGGAGGGCGCTGATGCGCGCGCTGCTGGACGCCCTGTGCCGGGAGGGGGCCGGGCGCGTCCACCTGGGCATGCTGACGGCGAACACCGGCGCACGGCGCTTCTACGACCGCCTCGGCTTCTACGAGCTGACGGTGTCCGATCCCGGCCCGCTCACCTATCTGGGCAGGTCCACGGAGACCGGCTCGGCGTAATGTGACGGTAACCCCTCACCGTGATACTGGTGTGCGGGCCGCTCCTTTCCCGGGCGGTACGGGGGAGGGCCGTCTGACCAGCGAGGATGGGTGACCATGGACAAGCAGCAGGAATTCGTGCTCAGGACGCTCGAGGAGCGCGACATCCGGTTCGTCCGGCTGTGGTTCACCGACGTCCTGGGCTTTCTGAAGTCCGTCGCCGTCGCGCCCGCGGAACTCGAGCAGGCCTTCGACGAGGGCATGGGATTCGACGGGTCCGCGATCGAGGGCTTCGCCCGCGTCTACGAGTCCGACATGATCGCCAAGCCCGACCCGAGCACGTTCCAGATCCTGCCCTGGCGCGCCGAGGCCCCCGGCACCGCACGGATGTTCTGCGACATCCTGATGCCGGACGGCTCCCCCTCCTACGCCGACCCCCGCTACGTCCTCAAGCGGGCCCTGAACAAGACCTCCGACCTGGGCTTCACCTTCTACACCCACCCCGAGATCGAGTTCTTCCTGCTCAAGGACAAGCCGGTGGACGGCACCCGGCCCACCCCGGCCGACTCCTCCGGCTACTTCGACCACACCCCGCAGCACGTCGGCCAGGACTTCCGCCGCCAGGCGATCACCATGCTGGAGTCGATGGGCATCTCGGTGGAGTTCTCCCACCACGAGGGCGCCCCGGGGCAGCAGGAGATCGACCTGCGGTACGCCGACGCCCTGTCGACGGCCGACAACATCATGACGTTCCGGCTGGTGATGAAGCAGGTCGCGCTGGAACAGGGGGTGCAGGCGACCTTCATGCCCAAGCCGTTCTCGGAGTTCCCCGGCTCCGGGATGCACACCCATCTGTCGCTGTTCGAGGGCGACCGCAACGCCTTCCACGAGTCCGGCGCCGAGTACCAGCTCTCCAAGGTCGGCCGCTCCTTCATCGCCGGGCTGCTCAGGCACGCCGGGGAGATCTCCGCCGTCACCAACCAGTGGGTCAACTCCTACAAGCGCATCTGGGGCGGGGCCCAGCGCACCGCGGGCGCCGGCGGCGAGGCGCCCTCCTACATCTGCTGGGGGCACAACAACCGCTCCGCGCTGATCCGCGTGCCGATGTACAAGCCGGGCAAGATGGGCTCCACCCGGATCGAGGTCCGCTCCCTGGACTCCGGCGCCAACCCCTACCTGGCCTACGCGGTGCTGCTCGCCGCCGGGCTGAAGGGCATCGAGGAGGGCTACGAGCTCCCCGCCGGCGCCGAGGACGACGTGTGGGCCCTGTCGGACGCCGAACGCCGCGCGATGGGCATCGAGCCGCTGCCGCAGAACCTGGGCGAGGCGATCGCGCTGATGGAGCGCAGCGAGCTGGTCGCCGAGACCCTGGGCGAGCACGTCTTCGACTTCTTCCTGCGCAACAAGAAGCAGGAGTGGGAGGAATACCGCTCCGAGGTCACCGCCTTCGAGCTGCGCAAGAACCTGCCGGTGCTGTAGCGGGCCCGCGGGACGCGGGGCAGTACGGCAGGGCGGTACGGCGGCAGCGGCGAGAGGCAAGGCCACGGTGGTGCAGGGCGGTCGGCGGGACAGCCGGTTCGGGCGGTTCGTACGGCAGGGGTTCACCGATCCGGGGGCGGCCGGCCGCCTGCTGGACTCGCCCGCCCTGGCCCGGGTGCGGGACGACGCGGTGCTGCTCGACGCGCTCGGCGCCACCGCCGATCCCGACCAGGCGCTGCTGTCCTTCGTCCGGCTGGTGGAGGCCCAGCCGGACGACGCCGCGCGGCAGACGCTGCTGGGCACCGTGCTGGCCGCCAAGCCGCTGCGCGACCGGCTGCTGGGAGTGCTGGGCGCCTCCGAGGCGCTCGGTGACCACCTCGCGGGCCACCCGGACGACTGGCAGGCCCTCCACTCCTACGAGACGGCCGATCTCCACCCGGGCGTCGAGGAGTTCGAGGCCGCGCTCGCCGGTGCGGACGGTCCCGACGAACTGCGCGTCGCCTACCGCCGCGCCCTGCTCACCATCGCCGCCCGCGACGTCTGCGGCACCACGACCGTCGACGAGACCGCCGCCGAGCTGGCCGACCTGGCCACCGCCACCCTGCGCGCCGCCCTGGCGATGGCCGGGCGCGAGGAGCCGGGGGACGCGCGGGCGTGCCGGCTGGCCGTGATCGGGATGGGCAAGTGCGGCGGCCGTGAGCTGAACTACGTCTCGGACGTGGACGTCGTCTTCGTCGCCGAGCCCGCCGGGGGAGCCGGCGGGGCGGCCGGGGACGGCGGTGACGGGGAGGGTGAGGCGCTGCGCGCCGCGACCCGGCTCGCCGCGCGCATGATGCGGATCTGCTCCGACACCACCGCCGAGGGCACCATCTGGCCGGTGGACGCCAACCTGCGTCCCGAGGGGCGCAACGGACCGCTGGTGCGTACCCTGTCCAGCCATCTGGCGTACTACCGGCGCTGGGCCAAGACCTGGGAGTTCCAGGCCCTGCTCAAGGCCCGCCCGGTGGCCGGCGACCTGGCACTGGGCCGCCAGTACACCGAGGCCCTGGCCCCGATGGTGTGGCAGGCCGCCGAGCGGGAGAACTTCGTCACCGACGTGCAGCAGATGCGCCGCCGGGTGGTCGCCGGGATCCCCGCCGCGCAGCTCGACCGCGAACTCAAGCTCGGCCCCGGGGGCCTGCGCGACGTGGAGTTCGCCGTCCAGCTCCTCCAGCTCGTCCACGGGCGCAGTGACACCGCCCTGCGCAGCCCCACCACGCTGGCCGCGCTCGGCGACCTTGCGACGGGCGGGTACGTGGGCCGCCAGGACGCGGCCGCGCTCGGCGACGCGTACCGCTTCCTGCGCGTCCTGGAGCACCGCATCCAGCTCCAGAAGCTGCGCCGCACCCATCTGATGCCCCGGGACGAGGCCGAACTGCGCCGCTTGGGCCGTTCCCTGGGCTTCCGCCAGGACCCGGTGGCCGAGCTGACCCGCGCCTGGAAGCGGCACGCCGCGGTGGTGCGGCGGCTGCACGAGAAGATCTTCTACCGGCCGCTGCTGGACGCCGTCGCCCAGCTCGCGCCCGGCGAGATCCGGCTGTCGGCCAGCGCCGCCGGGCAGCGCCTGGAGGCGCTGGGCTACGCGGATCCGGCCGCCGCCCTGCGCCACCTGGAGGCGCTGACCTCCGGGGTCAGCCGCAAGGCCGCCATCCAGCGCACCCTGCTGCCGGTGCTGCTGGGCTGGTTCGCCGACTCCGCCGACCCCGACGCCGGACTGCTGGGCTTCCGCAAGGTCTCCGACGCGCTCGGCCAGACGCCCTGGTACCTGCGGCTGCTGCGGGACGAGGGGGCCGCCGCGGAGAACCTGGCCCGGGTGCTGTCGGCCGGGCGGCTCGCCCCCGACTTGCTGCTGCGCGCCCCCGAGGCCGTCGCCCTGCTCGGCGACCCGGGCGGACTGCGTCCGCGCGGGCGGGAGGCGCTGACCCAGGAGGCGCTGGCGGCCGTCGGCCGGGCCGACGGGCCCGAGCAGGCCGTCACCGCCGTCCGCGGGGTGCGGCGGCGCGAGCTGTTCCGTACCGCCGCGGCCGACGTCATCGGCGCGTACAAGGCCGGGGGCGGTGGCGAGGGTGGTGCAGGCGGTGTTTCGGGGGGCGGCGCCGGTGGTGCGGAAAGTGCGGGGGAGGGCGCGCCGTCGGGCGCCGACGGCATGGCGGACGCCGTGGACCGGGTGGGGGAGGCGCTGTCCGACCTGAACGCCGCCACCGTCGCCGGCGCCCTGCGGGCGGCGGTGGACGCCCGCTGGGGCGACACCCTGCCCACCCGCTTCACCGTCATCGGCATGGGCCGCTTCGGTGGCCGCGAACTGAACTACGGATCCGACGCGGACGTGCTGTTCGTCCACGAACCGCGCGAGGGCGTGGACGAGCGGGAGGCCGGCGAGGCGGCGCTCGCCGTCGCGGGCGAGATGCGCCGCCTCCTCCAGCTCCCCAGTTCCGATCCGCCGCTGCTCATCGACGCCGATCTGCGGCCGGAGGGCAGGAGCGGCCCGCTGGTGCGCACGCTGGCCTCCTACGGGACCTACTACCGCCGCTGGTCGCAGGTGTGGGAGCGGCACGCGCTGCTGCGGGCCGAACCGGTGGCGGGCGACGCGGACCTGGGCCGCCGCTTCATTGAGCTGATCGACCCCCTGCGTTACCCGGAGGACGGCCTGGGGGAGGACGCGGTGCGGGAGATCCGCCGCCTCAAGGCTCGGATGGAGAGCGAGCGGCTGCCGCGCGGCGCCGATCCCACCACCCACACCAAGCTGGGCAGGGGCGGGCTGTCGGATGTGGAGTGGACGGTCCAGCTCATGCAGTTGCGCCACGGTGCGGAGGTGCCGGGGCTGCGCACCACCCGCACCCGGGCGGCCCTGGCCGCCGCGCGGGACGCCGGGCTGATCGGCGAGGAGGACGCCGCGACCCTGGACGAGGCGTGGTTGCTGGCCACCCGGGTGCGCAACGGGGTGATGCTGGTGCGCGGCCGGCCCGGCGACACCTTCCCCTCCGAGGCGCGCGAGCTGGCCGCCGTCGGCCGCTACCTCGGCTACGAGCCGGGACATGTGGGCGAGATGCTGGAGGACTACCGGCGTATCACGCGCCGTGCCCGTGCGGTGGTGGACCGGTTGTTCTACGGGGTGGAGTGAGGGTTCCGCCGTCGCCCGGGTGCGGGCGGACGGTGGCGCGGTCCGGGGCCGGGGGCGAGGGGTGTTCTCGTGTCGTCCCCGCGGTGAAGGCTAGGAGGATGCGGGGACCAGGCGGGGGAGGCGGTGGGCCGGTGCGCCGTACCAGGCGCAGGAGATCGCGAAGCCTATGCCCAGGCAGACCAGCCCGCCCACCGCGTCCAGCCAGAAGTGGTTGGCGGTGCAGACGATGACCACCAGGGTGAGTGCAGGGTAGAGCCAGCCGAGGATCTTCACCCACAGCGGTGCCGCCAGCAGGGCGAGGGTGATGCCGCACCACACGGACCAGCCGATGTGCATCGACGGCATGGCCGCGTACTGGTTGGAGACGTTGGCCATGTTGCCCGAGGCCATCGAGCCCCAGGTGCCGTGGACCTTGACGGTGTCGATGAAGTGCACGCTCTCCATCAGCCGCGGCGGGGCCAGGGGGTAGAGGTAGTAGCCGAGCAGGGCGACGGCCGTGGTGGCGAACAGGACCGTGCGGGTGGCGGCGTAGCGGCCCGGGTGTCTGCGGTAGAGCCAGACCAGGACGCCGATGGTGACGATGAAGTGCAGTGTGGCGTAGTAGTAGTTCATCGTCACGATCAGCCATGTGACGCTGTTGACCGTGTGGTTGAGGGACTGCTCCACGGCGATGCCGAGGGCGCGCTCGACCTCCCACAGCCAGTCGGCGTTCCGCAGGGCCTGCGCCTCCTGCTCCGGCACGGCGTTGCGGATCATGGAGTACGTCCAGTAGCTGACCGCGATCAGCGTGATCTCGAACCAGATCCGGGGCCGGCGGGGCGCGCGGATGCGCTGCGAGACGGTGCGGCGCGGAGCCGGAACAACCGTGCGTTCATCTACCGGAGCGACAGTGGTCACTCCGGCTTCTTCTGTCGTCCTCGCGATCGGAGCCCCCATGGTGCGCCAGTCTGCCAGAATCCGGCCCCCCACCGATCATCCCCCGGGTCGGTCCCGGTCGCCCTCGGTCCTCCCTGAGACGGACCCCCGACCCTGAGGCGCGGAGGCGGTGGATCCGCGGACGACCAGCTCGGGCAGGAAGACGAACTCGCTGTGGGGGGCGGGGGTGCCGCCGATCTCCTCCAGCAGCGCCCGTACCGCCGCCTGGCCCATCGCGGTCACCGGCTGGCGGATGGTCGTCAGGGGCGGATCGGTGAAGGCGATCAGCGGGGAGTCGTCGAAGCCGATGACCGAGACGTCGCCGGGAACGGCCAGGCCGCGCTGCCGGGCGGCCCGGATGGCGCCGAGCGCCATCATGTCGCTGGCGCAGATCACGGCGGTGCAGCCCCGGTCGATCAGGGAGCCGGCCGCCGCCTGGCCGCCCTCCAGGGTGTACAGCGAGTGCTGGACCATCGACTCCGCCTGGCTCCGCGAGAGCCCGAGCTGCTCCTGGAGGCTGGTGGTGAAGCCCTCCGTCTTGCGCTGGACGGGCACGAACCGGGCAGGTCCCAGGGCCAGTCCGACGTGCTCGTGGCCGAGCGAGACGAGGTGGGTGACGGCCAGTCGCATCGCGGCCCGGTCGTCCGGCGAGACGAAGGGCGCGCGGACCTTGGGGGAGAAGCCGTTGACCATCACGAACGGCACGCCCTTGCCGCGCAGCTGCTCGTAGCGCTGCATGTCGGCGGTGGTGTCGGCGTGCAGTCCGGAGACGAAGATGATGCCCGCCACGCCCCGGTCCACGAGCATCTCGGTCAGCTCGTCCTCCGTCGAGCCGCCGGGGGTCTGGGTGGCCAGGACGGGGGTGTAGCCCTGACGGGTCAGCGCCTGTCCGATGACCTGGGCGAACGCCGGGAAGATCGGGTTCTCCAGCTCGGGGGTGATCAGCCCGACCAGCCCCGCGCTGCGCTGGCGCAGGCGCATGGGCCGTTCGTATCCCAGCAGGTCCAGTGCGGCGAGGACGGACTCGCGGGTGGCCGGGGAAACGCCGGGCTTGCCGTTGAGGACGCGGCTGACCGTCGCTTCGCTGACCCCCGCCTGGGCTGCGATGTCAGCTAGCCGTGCGGTCACAGCACCGGACTGTACCGGTCATGTGTCCGACTGCCCACCGTACCCGGGAGTTCGCCCGGATAGGTGTGGTTTCGCCCCCCGGGGGGACGGGGGCGAAACCGGAGGCGGGTCTCACCGTTCGACGCTGTAGCCGGGCAGCAGCCCGGTGCTCCACTCCTCGGCGGTGCGGGTCAGCCCCTCGCGTGCGGTCTCCTCGCCGCGCAGGATGGCCGTGTAGTGGGACTGGAGGGCGACGAAGAGCTGTCCGCCCTCGGGGAGGGAGGGCCGGGCCACGGCCTTGGTCAGCGCCAGGTAGAAGGAGTTGCGGACCGGGTCGGACAGCACCTTCCCGGTGTAGGCGGCCGTACGGGTCGGCAGCAGGCCCAGGGCGAGGGCGGTGCTCTCCTGCTGCTTCGCGTCGGTCATGTACTTGACGAAGAGGTACGAGGCGTCGGGGTTCTCCGTCTTCGCGGAGACCACGAGGTTGTGGCCGCCGGTGGGGGAGCCCGCGGTGCCCGATCCGCCGGCCGGGACGGCGGCGATGCCCAGGTTGTCGCGGTCCTCGAACTCGGGGGAGGAGAAGATGTCGGCGGTCGCCCAGGGACCGTTGATCATCATGGCCGCCTCACCGCTCTTGAAGGCGTTCTGCATGGCGGCGTAGGCGTCCTTCTCCGGCGGCTTGGGCGCGGCGCCGGAGGAGACCAGGTCGGCGGCGGTGGCCATGCCCCGGACCGAGTCGGGGGAGGCGACGGTGATCGTACGGGAGGCCACGTCGACCAGGTCGCTCTTCTCGCCGTACAGGAACGGCAGCGAGAAGAAGGGGTCGGGGTTGAGGACGATGCCGTCGGCCCCCGTCTCCTGCTTGATCTTCAGCGCGGCGCCCTTCAGGTCCTTCCAGGTGGCCGGGGGGCGGCTGATCCCGGCCTCCTCGAAGATCCGGCGGTTGTAGAGCAGGGCGAGGGTGTCGGTCACCTGGGGGACGCCGTAGACGCCGCCGTCCTCCAGCATCACGCTCGCGGTGGTGGTCGGCAGGAAACCGGACATGTCGGTGTCCAGGGCGGGGGTGCCGGTGAGGTCGGCGAGGTGGCCCTCGGCGGCGAAGCCGATCGTCCAGCCGACGTCCGCGCGCAGTACGTCGGGGGCGCCCCGGCCGGACTCCACGGCGTCCAGGAACCTCTGCTGGGCCTGGTCGAAGGGGACGGAGACGTGCTCGACGTCGATGTTCGGATACTTCTTCTCGAAGGCGGCGACGAGTTTCGCGAAGTGCGGGGCCTCGGCCTCGCCCGAGGTGTCCCACCAGGTGACGCTGCCGGACACGGTGGGGGCGCCGTCCTCCGGGGAGGCGCCGAGGACTCCGCAGGCCGTGGCCGTCAGAGCCAGGGACAGGGCGGCGGCCAGCGCGGCGGCGGTCCGGCGGGACCGGCCGGTCCGGCCGGCCGAACCGGGCGCACCGGCCTGTATGTGACTTTCCATCGTGATCTTCCCGTCCGTCCTCAAGCGGAGGATCCGCAGTGGAACGCGGAGGAAGGTAGCAGGAGTGCAACTTCTTGCGGAAGTCGTTGCAGACTCGTTTGCAGAAAGTTGCCGCAAGGTCTTTCTAAAAGATTGCACCGCTGTTACGTTCCTCGTCAGCCCGGCGCCGCGACCGCGCGGCCCGCGCGGAGTACGCCAGTGCCCCCGCGAGACGGGCACCGGATCATGGAGGAGTTCACATGCGGCGTGGCATAGGGACCACCGCACTGGTCGCGGCCATCGCGCTCGCGGCCACCGCCTGCGGCGGCGGCGACAGCGGCGACGGCGAGAAGAAGAACGCCAGCGGCGAGCTGTCGGGCACCGTCGAGTTCTGGGACACGTCGGGCGACGCCGAGAAGGCCTTCTTCAAGAAGGTGGCCGAGGAGTTCGAGGAGAAGCACCCCGAGGTCGACGTCAAGTACGTCAACGTCCCCTTCGGCGAGGCCAGCAACAAGTTCAAGAACGCCGCGGGCGGCGGCTCCGGGGCCCCCGACGTGATGCGCACCGAGGTCGCCTGGGTGGCCGACTTCGCCAGCCTGGGCTACCTCGCCCCGCTGGACGACACCGCCGCGGTCGACAACAAGGACGACTACCTGCCGCAGGCCTGGGGCAGCACCCAGTACGACGGCAAGACCTACGCCGTGCCGCAGGTCATCGACACCCTGGCCCTGTTCTACAACAAGGGTCTGCTGGAGAAGGCCGGCGTCGAGGTCCCGCAGTCGGTCGAGGAGATCAAGGACTCCACCGACGCGTTCAAGAAGAACGACGTCACCCCGTTCTACCTGCGCGGTGACGACCCGTACTGGTTCCTGCCCTTCCTCTACGGCGAGGGCGGCGACATGCTCGACGCCGAGGCCAAGAAGATCACCGTCGACGACGAGCCCGGTGCGAAGGCGTTCGAGGTGATGAAGGACCTGGTGGACTCCAAGGCCGCGATCACGGACACCACCAACGGCTGGGAGAACATGCAGAAGTCCTTCAAGGACGGCAAGGTCGCGATGATGGTCAACGGCCCCTGGGCCATCGAGGACACCCTCGCGGGCGAGCAGTTCAAGGGCGACGAGGACAACCTCGGGGTCGCCGCGGTCCCGGCCGGCGGCGCCGGCCAGGGCGCCCCGCAGGGCGGTCACAACTACTCGGTCTACGCGGGCTCCGACAACCTCGACGCCTCCTACGAGTTCGTCAAGTACATGAGCTCCGCCGAGGTCCAGAAGCGCACCACCGAGGAGCTGAGCCTCCTGCCGACCCGCGCCTCGGTGTACGAGGAGAAGACCGTCAAGGACAACCAGATGGTCCAGTTCTTCAAGCCCGCCGTGGACAAGGCCGTCGAGCGCCCCTGGATCGCCGAGGGCAACTCCCTCTTCGAGCCGCTGCGCGTCCAGATGGCCGACGTGCTGACCGGCAAGACCAAGCCGGAGGCCGCCGCGAAGAAGGCCGGCGAGGAGTACGCCAAGCTCCTCAAGGACGGGGACTGGAAGTAAGGGTCCGGAAGAGTTCAGGGAGAGGCTGACCGACGACCATGGCTGTCGAGACCGGCCAGTCGGTGGCACCGGCCGCGGGCGGAGACGCCCGCGGCCGCGGCCGCGGGACTGGCGAGAAGTCCAAAGAGGCCCCCGGACCGCTGCGCCGCGCGCTGGCGACGCACTGGTACGCGTGGGCCATGGTGGCCCCCGTGGTGATCGTCATCGGGGTGATCATCGGCTATCCGCTGGTCCGGGGCATCTGGCTGTCCCTGACCGACGCGGACGAGGCCAACGTCGCCCGCACCATCGGCGTCAACGAGATCGAGGCCACCTACGAGTTCATCGGTCTCGAGAACTACAGGGCCATCCTCACCGACAGCGTCTTCTGGGACCGGCTCGGCTGGACGGTGCTGTGGACGGTCGGCTGCGTCTCCGTGACCTTCCTGCTGGGCCTGGTGCTGGCCACCATGCTCAACCGGAAGCTGCGCGGCCGGGCCGCGTACCGCATCGCGATCATCCTGCCCTGGGGCATCCCGGCCTTCGTCTCCGTCTTCGCCTGGCAGATGCTGTTCAACGAGAAGAACGGCATCCTCAACAGGATCCTGGAGGGCGGGGGCATCGACGCCGTCCCCTGGCTGGGCGACCCCACCTGGGCGAAGATCTCCGTCATCGCGGTCAACGTCTGGCTGGGCGTGCCGTTCATGCTCGTCGCCCTGCTGGGCGCCCTCCAGGCCATCCCCTCCGAGCTGCTGGAGGCCGCCGAGGTGGACGGCGCGAACGCCTGGCAGCGCTTCCGCAACGTCACCCTGCCGGGCATCCGCTCGGTCAGCAGCACCGTGGTCCTGCTGAGCACCATCTGGACGTTCAACATGTTCCCGGTGATCTACCTGCTCACCCGCGGCGGCCCGGGCGACTCCACCGAGATCCTGGTGACCTACGCCTACCGGCTGTCCTTCCTCAACAGCCCGCGCGACTTCGCCACCTCCGCGGCCTGGGGCGTGCTGATCCTGCTGCTCCTGATGCTCTTCGCGGTGTTCTACCGCCGTTCGCTCCGCAAGCAGGGAGAGGTGTGGTGACGACGATGAACACCACGGGAACCACCACCGCGACCACGACCCCCGACCCCGTCACCACCGCGCCCGTGCCGCCGGCCGGCGGCGGGCGGCACGGGCGGGTGCGCGGGCGCGGCGAGCGCGGGCCGCTGGCCTCCGTCGCGCTGCACGCGGGCCTGCTGACGGCGGCCCTGGCCGCGGTCTTCCCGCCGTTCTGGCTGCTGGTGACGTCCTTCAAGCCCAAGACGGAGACCTTCACCACCTCGCTGGTGCAGAACTTCACGCTGGAGAACTACACCCACGTCCTGGGCGAGACCTACTTCCTGACCTGGTTCTGGAACTCGGTGGTGGTCGTGGTGATGACCACGCTGCTCGGCGTGTTCATCTCCGCCACCACCGGCTACGCCGTCAGCCGCTTCCGCTTCCCCGGGATGCGCCCGCTGATGTGGACCCTGCTGATCACGCAGATGTTCCCGATGGCGATCCTGATCGTGCCGCTGTACAACCTGATGGCGCAGCTCGGCCTGCTCAACCAGCCCGTCGGGCTGATCATCACCTACCTGACCATCGCGGTGCCGTTCTGCGCCTGGATGATGAAGGGCTTCTTCGACACCATCCCGGTCTCCATCGACGAGTCGGGGCGCGTGGACGGCCTCAACCCCTTCGGCACCTTCTGGCGGCTGATCCTGCCGCTGGCCAAGCCCGGCCTCGCCGTCACCGGCTTCTACAGCTTCGTGACGGCCTGGGCCGAGGTCGCCTACGCGTCGGCCTTCATGACCGGCGAGGAGAACCTCACCCTCGCCGGCGGCCTGCAGACCTTCGTCAACCAGTACGTCGGCGACTGGGGCTCGATGACCGCCGCCGCGGTGATCATCGCCGTCCCGGCCGCGATCGTCTTCGGCATCGCCCAGCGGCACCTCGTCGCCGGACTGACCTCCGGCGCCGTCAAGTCCTGACCCGCCGCCCACCCGTCCGGCACCTCGCGTCCCCCCACTCACGACACCAGGGATGACATGACCCAGCACTCATCAGCCCCCGCCACCGGTACGGCCCCGGCCATCCGCACGGAAGCCTCGGGAGAGCCGACCGGCTGGTGGCGCGACGCGGTGATCTACCAGGTCTACCCCCGCTCCTTCGCCGACGGGAACGGCGACGGGATGGGCGACCTGGCGGGCGTCCGCGCGCGGCTGCCCTACCTGGCCGACCTGGGCGTCGACGCCGTCTGGCTCAGCCCCTTCTACGCCTCCCCGCAGGCCGACGCCGGCTACGACGTCGCCGACTACCGCGCCATCGACCCGATGTTCGGCGACCTCCACGACGCCGACGCGCTGATCCGCGACGCCCACCAGCTGGGGCTGCGGATCATCGTGGACCTGGTGCCCAACCACTCCTCCGACCAGCACGAGTGGTTCCAGCGCGCCCTGCGCGAGGGTCCCGGCTCGCCGCTGCGAGACCGCTACCACTTCCGCCCCGGGCGCGGCCCGAAGGGCGAGGAACCCCCGAACGACTGGGAGTCCATCTTCGGCGGCCCGGCCTGGACCCGCACCGAGAACCCCGACGGCACCCCGGGGGAGTGGTACCTGCACCTCTTCGCCCCCGAGCAGCCCGACTTCAACTGGGAGAACGAGGCCGTGCGGGACGAGTTCCGCTCGGTGCTGCGCTTCTGGCTGGACATGGGCGTGGACGGCTTCCGCATCGACGTCGCCCACGGACTGGTCAAGGCCGCGGGGCTGCCCGACATGGGCCGGGCCGGACAGCTGAAGCTGCTGGGCAACCAGGTGCTGCCCTTCTTCGACCAGGACGGCGTCCACGAGATCTACCGCTCCTGGCGGCGCATCCTCGACGAGTACCCCGGCGAGCGCATCGGCGTCGCCGAGGCATGGACGCCCAGCCCCGAGCGCACCGCGCTCTACCTGCGCGCCGACGAGCTGCACCAGGCGTTCAACTTCCACTACCTGAACACCGCGTGGAACGCCGAGGCGCTGCGGGCGGTCATCGACGAGTCGCTGGACTCCATGCGCCCGGTCGGCGCCCCCACCACCTGGGTGCTGTCCAACCACGACGTGGTGCGCCACCGCACCCGGCTGGGCGGCGGCCTGGCCCGCGCCCGCGCGGCCTCGCTGCTGATGCTGGCGCTGCCCGGCTCGGCCTACGTCTACCAGGGCGAGGAGCTGGGCCTGCCGGAGGTCACCGACCTGCCCGACGAGGTGCGCCAGGACCCGTCCTTCTTCAAGGACAACGGCCAGGACGGCCTGCGCGACGGCTGCCGCGTGCCCATCCCGTGGACGCGGGCCGGGTCCAGCTTCGGCTTCGGATCCGGCGGCAGCTGGCTGCCCCAGCCCGAGCAGTGGGCCGAGCTGTCGGTCGAGGAGCAGACCGGCGACCCCACCTCCACGCTGGAGCTGTACCGCAGCGCGCTGGCGGTGCGCCGCGAGCACCCGGCGCTGGGCGCGGGCGAGAGCGTGGAGTGGCTGGAGGACTTCCCCGCCGGGGTCCTGGCCTTCCGGCGCCGTGCGGCCGACGGCTCCGGCCGCGACCTCGTCTGCACGGCCAACACCACCGACCGGCCCGTGGAGCTGTCCGCGGCGCCCGGCCGGCTGCTGCTGGCCAGCGGCGAGTACGAGGGCGGTGCGATCCCGGCCGACACCACCGTCTGGTGGGAGGTATGACAGAGACCGGTACGGCGCCCGCGCAGGTCCCCCAGCAGGGGGGTCCGGCCGCGGGCGCCGTCCCCGGCAGCGTCCCCGGAACCGCCCGGCTGGCCGACATCGCGGCCCAGGCCTCGGTCAGCGAGGCCACGGTCAGCCGCGTGCTCAACGGCAAGGCGGGCGTGGCGGCCGGCACCCGGCAGAAGGTGCTGGCGGCCCTGGACGTGCTGGGGTACGAGCGGCCGGTGCGGCTGCGGCAGCGCAGCGCCGGCCTGATCGGGCTGGTCATCCCGGAGCTGACCAACCCCATCTTCCCCGCGTTCGCCCAGGTCATCGAACAGGTCCTGGCCGGACACGGCTACACCCCGGTGCTGTGCACCCAGATGCCCGGCGGCGCCACCGAGGACGAGCTGGTCGACCAGCTCGTCGAGCGCGGTGTCAACGGCATCGTCTTCCTCTCCGGGCTGCACGCCGACACCACCGCGGACCCGGGCCGCTATGTGCGGCTGTCCGGGCGGGGCGTGCCGTTCGTGCTCATCAACGGTTTCAACGAGCACGTCAGCGCCCCCTTCGTGTCGCCCGACGACCGGGCGGCGGCCCGGATGGCGGTACGCCATCTGGTCGACCTGGGCCACGATCCGCGGCACATCGGCCTGGCGGTCGGCCCCGTCCGGTACGTACCGGTGCGGCGGAAGGCCGAGGGGTTCACCGCGGCGCTGATCGAGCAGGGCGTTCCCGCGGCGCGGGTGCGCGAGCAGGTCCAGCACACGCTGTTCACCCTCGAGGGCGGCCACGCCGCGGCGGGCGCGCTGATCAGCGCGGGCTGCACGGGGGTGGTGTGCGGCAGCGACCTGATGGCGCTGGGCGTGGTGCGGGCGGCCCGGCAGCGCGGGCTGGAGGTCCCGCGCGAGCTGTCGGTGGTCGGCTTCGACGACTCCGAGCTGATCGCCTTCACCGATCCGCCGCTGACGACCGTGCGCCAGCCGGTCAAGGCCATGGCGAGCGCGGCGGTGAACGCGCTGCTGGAGGAGATCGGGGGGAACCCCGTCCAGCACTCGGAGTTCGTCTTCCAGCCCGAGCTGGTGGTGCGCGGCTCGACCGCCCCGCCGTCGTAGGACCGGGCACGTGTACCGCCGGGCGTCGGCGGGCACCCGGCGGTGCGCGACCTGACAGCCCCGCCGCCGGGTGCCGGCCGGCGCCCGGCGTGCGTCTCGCGGACCACCGCCGGGTGCCGCCGACGGGGCGCGCGGGCACCCCGGCCCGGCCGGCCGGGCGCGTGGGGTCCATGTGCCTGGTCCCCCGGCCGACCGGACCGGGAGTGTGGTCGAACGTAGCACCGTGCAATATCTTGCGAAAGAGATTGCGCGGAGACGACGGTCGTGTTTCCCGCGGGTGTCCAAAGCCTTGACGCACTTCCGAGGCCCGTCTACGGTCTCCAGCGCGAAGACTTTCAGGCGTTTTCAGTCTTCTTGCAGCAAGAGCATTCACTGCTCCACCGCCTCACGGGCGCGGCGCGTTGCCCCCAGGCAGGCACTCGCATCTGCTTCCCCCACAGGAGGAAACGTGGCCAGGAGATCCGCAGCCGCCGCACTCGCGCTTGTCGCGGGCATGGCAGGCTCCCTCATCGCCGTGCCGGGACCGGCGCAGGCGGCCCCACCCGGGACCAAGGACGTCACCGCCGTGATGTTCCAGTGGCGCTTCGACTCGATCGCCAAGGCCTGCACCGACACCCTCGGCCCGGCCGGCTACGGGTACGTCCAGACCTCGCCGCCCCAGGAGCACATCCAGGGCAGCCAGTGGTGGACGTCCTACCAGCCCGTCAGCTACAAGATCGCCGGCCGGCTCGGCGACCGCGCGTCCTTCAAGAGGATGATCGACACCTGCCACGCGGCCGGTGTGAAGGTCGTCGCCGACGCGGTCATCAACCACATGTCCGCCCACGCGAGCGGCACCGGAACCGGCGGCACCTCGTTCGCCAAGTACGACTACCCCGGTATCTACAGCGGCTGGGACATGGACGACTGCCGGTCGGAGGTGAACAACTACCGGGACCGGGCCAACGTCCAGAACTGCGAGCTGGTGGGTCTGGCCGACCTCGACACCGGTGAGGACTACGTCCGCGGCCGCATCGCCGCCTACCTCAACGACCTGCTCTCCCTGGGCGTGGACGGCTTCCGCATCGACGCCGCCAAGCACATGCCCGCCACCGATCTGGCCAACATCAAGTCCCGCCTGTCCAACCCGAACGTCTACTGGAAGCACGAGGCCATCCACGGCGCCGGCGAGGCGGTCTCGCCCACCGAGTACCTCGGCAGCGGGGACGTCCAGGAGTTCCGCTACGGCCGTGAGCTCAAGCGGGTGTTCAACAGCGACAAGCTCGCCTACCTGAAGAACTTCGGCGAGGGCTGGGGCTTCATGGAGTCCGGCAAGTCCGGGGTCTTCGTGGAGAACCACGACACCGAGCGCGTCGGCGACACCCTCAACTACAAGGACGGCGCCAACTACACCCTGGCCAACGTCTTCATGCTGGCCTGGCCCTACGGCTCCCCGGACGTCCACTCCGGCTACGAGTGGTCCGACAAGGACGCCGGCCCGCCGAACGGCGGCAACGTGACCGCCTGCTACAGCGGAGGGTGGAAGTGCCAGCACGCCTGGCGCGAGATCTCCTCCATGGTCGCCTTCCGCAACGTCTCGCGCGGACAGGCCGTCACCAACTGGTGGGACAACGGCAACAACGCCATCGCCTTCGGCCGCGGCTCCAAGGCGTACGTCGCCATCAACCACGAGGGTTCCGCGCTCTCGCGGACCTTCCAGACCTCCCTGCCGTCGGGTGACTACTGCGACGTCCAGAGCGGCAGGAAGGTCACCGTCAACGGCTCCGGCCAGTTCACCGCCACCCTCGGCGCCAACACCGCCCTCGCCCTGCACACCGGCGCCCGCACCTGCTCCGGCGGCGGCACGGGCGGCCCCGGGGACACCGCCGACGGCGCCTCGTTCAACGTCAACGCCACCACGACGATGGGCCAGAACATCCACGTCGTCGGCAACCGCGCCGAACTGGGCAACTGGAACACCGCGAACGCCCCCAAGCTGGACCCGGCGGGCTACCCGGTGTGGAAGCTGGACGTGGACCTGCCCGCCGGAACGTCCTTCGAGTACAAGTACATACGCAAGGACGCCGGCGGCAACGTCACCTGGGAGAGCGGTTCCAACCGCACCGCCACCGTCCCGGCCGACGGCAGGGTCGTCCTGAACGACACCTGGCGCAGCTGACCCCGCACGGCGTCAGCCACCGAACGGCCGCCCGGTACCGGCTCACTTCCCCGCCGCCGGGCCGGGCGGCCCACGCCCCTCCCCGCCCCGGACTCCCCCCGCCGGCCACCCCACAGGTCACCCCCACACGCAGCGCACACGCACCACGCACCACGCACAGATCACCGCACCCGAGGAGAGCGACCCGTGACAGGTCCCCTGGCGCGCAGAGGAGCGGCCGCGAGCATCGCGGCCGCGATCCTGGCGACGCTCATCACCGCGGCGGCCCCCGCCAAGGCCGCACCGCCGCCGCCGTCCGACGCGAAACTGGCCGCCGAGCCCACACGGCACGACCTGACGCGGGAGCAGTTCTACTTCGTCCTGCCCGACCGCTTCGCCAACGGAGACCGCTCCAACGACCGCGGCGGGCTGGAGGGCGACCGCCTGGCCACCGGCTACGACCCCACCCACAAGGGCTTCTACCAGGGCGGTGACCTCAAGGGCCTGACACAGAAGCTGGACTACATCAAGGGCCTGGGCACCACCGCCATCTGGATGGCCCCCATCTTCAAGAACAAGCCGGTGCAGGGCGAGGGGAAGAACGCCTCGGCCGGCTACCACGGCTACTGGATCACCGACTTCACCCAGGTCGACCCGCACTTCGGCACCAACGACGACCTGCGGGACCTGATCGACGCCGCCCACGCCAAGGGCATGAAGGTCTTCTTCGACGTCATCACCAACCACACCGCCGACGTGGTGGACTACGAGGAGAAGTCCTACTCCTACCTGTCCAAGGGCGCGTTCCCCTACCTCACCAAGGACGGGAAGCCCTTCGACGACGCCGACTACGCCGCCGGGGGGAGGTTCCCGCAGACCGGCCGCGACTCCTTCCCCCGCACCCCGGTCGTCCCGGAGGCCGAGAAGGACGTGAAGGTCCCCGGCTGGCTCAACGACCCGGAGATGTACCACAACCGGGGCGACTCCACCTTCGCCGGGGAGAGCGCCCTGCACGGCGACTTCCACGGCCTGGACGACCTGTGGACCGAGCGTCCCGAGGTCGTCGAGGGCATGAAGAAGATCTACCAGCGGTGGGTCGGGGACTTCCAGATCGACGGCTTCCGCATCGACACGGTCAAGCACGTCAACATGGAGTTCTGGACCCAGTGGGCCACCGCCCTGGACGCCTACGCCGCGAAGAAGGGGCGCGACGACTTCTTCATGTTCGGCGAGGTCTACTCCTCCGACCCCGCCCAGATGGCCCCCTACGTCACCCGGGGCAAGCTCGACGCCACCCTCGACTTCGGCTTCCAGGAGGCCGCCCGCTCCTACGCCTCCCAGAGCGGGCCGGCGGCCAGGCTGTCGGACCTGTTCGCCCAGGACTACCGCTACACCACCGGCCGCTCCAACGCGTACGAGCAGGTCACCTTCACCGGCAACCACGACATGGGCCGCTTCGGGACCTTCCTGCGCCAGGACAACCCCGGCGCCGGTGACGCCGAGCTGCTGAAGCGGGCGCGGCTCGCCAACGAGCTGATGTTCCTCAGCCGCGGCAACCCGGTGGTCTACTACGGCGACGAGCAGGGCTTCACCGGCGCCGGCGGCGACCAGGACGCCCGCCAGACCCTCTTCGCCTCCAGGACCGACGCCTACCTGGACGAGGAGAAGAACGACCGGATCGGCACCGACCGCACCCACGCCGAGGACGCGTACGACACATCCCACCCCCTGTACCGCTCCATCGCCGCCCTGTCGAAGCTGACCCGGGAGCACCCCGCCCTGCGCGACGGCGTCCAGACCGAGCGGTACGCGCAGACCGGTGACGGCCCCGGCGTGTACGCCTTCACCCGCACCGACGCCGGGCAGCGCACCGAGTACCTCGTCGCCGCCAACAACGGTGCGAAGGCCCGCACGGTCGAGATCCCCACCGGATCCCCGGCCACCGCGTTCCGGCAGATCCACGGCGGCGACGACACCGTGCGCACCGGCCCGGACGCGAGGCTGACCGTCACCGTCCCGGCCCTGTCCACCGTGGTGTTCAAGGCGGCGAAGCCGCTCCCCGCGCCCGCCGCCGCGCCGACCGTCGAGCTGAAGGCCCCCGCGGCGGGCGCCACCGGCACCGTCGAGATCACCGCGAACGTCGGGGGAGGAGACGGCGGCGGGCTGAACCGCGTCGTCTTCGCCGCCCAGACCGGCGACGGGAAGTGGCACACCCTCGGCACCGCCGACCACGCCCCCTACAAGGTCACCCAGCACATCGACCGGGACGTGAGGGCGGGAACGCCGCTGCGCTACAAGGCCGTCGTGGTCGACGCCAAGGGCCGCACCGCCTCCGACACCGCCTCCTCGGCCGCCGGCCAGGCCCCGCCGCCCGAGAAGCCCTCGGCGGTGGAACGGGACTGGGCCGTCGTCCACTACCAGCGAGCCGACGGCGACTACGACGGCTGGAAGCTGGTCGCCGGCGACCGCACCGCCGACTTCACCGGCCGCGACGCCTACGGGGCCTTCGCCTGGGTCAGGCCGGACGACGGCGAGGGCAGGCTCTCCTTCACCATCACCAAGGACGGTGCGGTCGACGGTCCCGAGCGCACCGTCGACCTGGCGAGGACCGGCGAGGTGTGGGTCGAGCAGGGCAGTGACCAGACGCTGTCCGAGCGGCCCGAGGGCGTCTACCCGCCGCAGGACGAGAAGAAGGCCGTACTGCACTACCACCGCGCCGACGGCGACTACGACGGCTGGGGCCTGCACACCTGGACCGGCGCCGCCGAGCCCACCGACTGGTCCAAGCCGCTGATGCCGGTGGCCAGGGACGCCTTCGGCGCCACCTTCGAGGTGCCGCTCGCCGAGGGCGCGACCTCGCTGAGCTACATCATCCACAAGGGCGACACCAAGGACGAGAACGCCGACCAGTCGCTGGACTTCGCCACCCACGGCCGCGAGGTCTGGAAGCTGTCCGCCACCCCCGGCTACCTGCTGCCCACCACCGGCAGCGCGCCCGACCTGGACCTGGCCGGGGCCGGGGCCCAGTGGATCGACCGGGACACCGTCGCCTGGAAGGTCAAGGCCACCGGCGCCACCAGCCAGCAGCTCGCCTACGACACCCGCGGCACCATCGCGGTCGAGGACGGAGCGCTGAACCACGAGGGCCGCTGGCTGCGCCTTGCCCCCGTGCCCGGCGGACTCACCGACGCGCAGAAGGAGAAGTTCCCGCACCTGAGGGACTACCCCGCCTTCCGCATCGACCCCCGCGACCGCGACCGGGTGCGCACCGCCCTGCGCGGCCAGGTCGTCGCCACCCAGCGCAACACCGAAGGCGCCCTGCTGGCGGCGACCGGGGTGCAGATCCCCGGCGTGCTGGACGACCTCTACGGCGCGAAGGCGGCGAAGGCCGACCTCGGCCCGGTCTTCGACCGAAGCGGCCGCCCCACCCTGTCGGTGTGGGCGCCCACCGCGCAGAAGGTCTCCCTCGAACTGGACGGCCGTACCGTGCGGATGCGGCGCGACGACACCACCGGCGTGTGGAGCGCGCACGGCAACCGGAGCTGGACGGGCAAGCCGTACCGCTACCACGTGACGGTCTGGGCGCCCTCGGTGGGCAAGCTGGTCACCAACAAGGTCACCGATCCCTACTCCACCGCCCTGACCACCGACTCCGGCAGGAGCCTGGTCGTCGACCTGTCCGACCCGGAGCTGGCCCCCAGGGGCTGGAAGGAGCTGGACAAGCCCGCCCCGGCACCGCTGCGCGACGCCCAGATCCAGGAACTGCACATCCGCGACTTCTCCGTCGCCGACCCCACGGTGAGCGAGAAGCACCGCGGCGGCTACCTGGCCTTCACCGAGGGCTCCGCCGACGGCATGAAGCACCTGCGGAAGCTGGCGGACGCGGGCACCTCCCACGTCCATCTGCTGCCCTCGTACGACATCGCCTCCATCCCCGAGCGCGCCGCCGACCGGGCCGAGCCCGCCTGCGACCTGGCGGCCCTGCCCGCCGACTCCGCGAAGCAGCAGGAGTGCATCGGGAAGATCCGCGACAAGGACGCCTACAACTGGGGCTACGACCCGCTGCACTACACCGTGCCCGAGGGCTCGTACGCCACCGACGCCGAGGGCACCACCCGCACCGTCGAATACCGGAAGATGGTCAAGAGCCTCAACGAGGCCGGGCTGCGGGTCGTGCTGGACGTGGTCTACAACCACACCATGGCCGCCGGGCAGGACGACAAGTCCGTCCTGGACCGCATCGTGCCCGGCTACTACCACCGCCTGCTGGAGGACGGCACGGTGGCCACCTCCACCTGCTGCGCCAACACCGCGCCCGAGCACACCATGATGGGCAAGCTCACGGTCGACTCCATCGTCACCTGGGCGAAGCAGTACAAGGTGGACGGCTTCCGCTTCGACCTGATGGGCCACCACCCCAAGGCCAACATCCTGGCCGTCCGCGAGGCGCTGGACGCCCTGACGCCCGAGAAGGACGGCGTCGACGGCAAGAGCATCATCCTCTACGGCGAGGGCTGGAACTTCGGCGAGGTCGCCGACGACGCCCGCTTCGTCCAGGCCACGCAGAAGAACATGGCCGGCACCGGCATCGCCACCTTCTCCGACCGGGCCCGCGACGCGGTGCGCGGCGGCGGCCCCTTCGACGCCGACCCCGGGGTCCAGGGCTTCGCCAGCGGCCTGTACACCGACCCCAACTCCTCGGCCGCCAACGGCAGCGAGGCGGAGCAGCGGGCCAGGCTCCTGCACTACCAGGACCTGATCAAGGTCGGGCTGTCCGGCAACCTCGCCGGCTACACCTTCACCGACACCTCCGGCAGGCAGGTCAAGGGCTCGCAGGTCGACTACAACGGCTCGCCGGCCGGATACGCCGACGCCCCCGGCGAGGCACTCGCCTACGCCGACGCCCACGACAACGAGACCCTCTACGACGCCCTGGCGTTCAAACTGCCCAAGGACACCCCGGCCGCCGACCGGGCCCGTATGCAGGTGATCGCCATGGCCACCGCCGCCCTCTCCCAGGGGCCGGCGCTCAGCCAGGCGGGCAGCGACCTGCTGCGCTCGAAGTCGCTGGACCGCAACTCCTACGACTCCGGCGACTGGTACAACGCCATCCACTGGAACTGCGAGGCCGGCAACGGCTTCGGCCGCGGCCTGCCGCCGGCCTGGGACAACGAGGACAAGTGGCCGTACGCCGAGCCGCTGCTGACCGCCGCCACGCTCACCCCGTCCTGCGGGGAGATCGACGGCGCCTCCGCCGCCTACCGCGACCTGCTGGAGATCCGCTCCACCGAGAAGGCCTTCAGCCAGTCCACGGCGGCCGGAGTCCAGCGGGCGCTGTCCTTCCCGCTGTCGGGCAAGGAGGAGACCCCGGGCGTGATCACCATGCGCGTGAAGGACGGCGACCGCGACCTGGTGGTCGTCTTCAACGCCACCCCCGAGCGGCAGACGCAGACCGTCTCCGCGCTCGCCGGCGCCTCCTACGCCCTGCACCCGGTGCAGGCCGAGGGCTCCGACGCGGTGGTGAGGAGCGCCGCCTTCGACGGCGGCAAGGGCGCCTTCACGGTGCCGCCGCGCACGGTGGCGGTGTTCGCCGCGCGGTGACCCGGACGGGGGAGTAGACGGGAGACGCTTCGGGGCGGGGCCGGGAAGGACGGCGCCGCCCCGAAGCGCGTTCCACGCCCGCCCCCTGCCCGGCCGTCGCGGTCCGGCTCACTCCCACCAGAACGACCACAGGTTCCGGCCGGTCAGCCACTCCCGCGCGTAGCGCGCCAGCGATCCGGCGCCCTGCCGCACCACCGAGGGGCAGAACGCGTAGTGCTCGGCCGCCACCGGCAGGGCCTGGGCCGTGGTGCGGGGCGGCTCCGGCACCGACAGGTGCAGTACGTCCGGCTCCAGCGCCACCACCCGCGTACCGAAACGCTCCTCCCAGGAGTGCAGCACCGAGTCGTACCCCTCGGTCTCCGCGCCGGACGCCAGGGTGCCCGCCCAGCCGATCGCGGCGGGTATGCCGGCGCTCCGCGCCGCCGGGACCAGGGCCACCCGCGGACGGCGCAGGGTGCCGTGCGCCACCAGCGCGCGGGCCACCCGGGCCGCCGCCGCGTCCGGGTCGCCGCCCGTGCCGAAGGGGCGCGCGGGCTTGGGCGGGCGCCTGCCGTAAGGCCGCAGCGCCGGCACCGCCCCGGCCTTCCGGCCGGCCGGCTCCCGTGCGGCGTGCTCCTTCCACCAGGCGGCCAGCACACCGGCGGCACCGGCACCCGCACCGGCCGCGGCAGAACCGGCGGAACCGCCGCCCGTCCCGCCGCGGCCGCCTCCGCCCCGCTGCGGGGGCAGCAGATCGTCCTCCACGGCGGTGCCGCGGACGTGCGCTCCCAGCAGCACGGGCCACAGCCCGGTGGCGTCCCGCACCGGGAGCAGCCGCTCCCAGCTGTCCGGCCCGGCGGGCTCGTCGGCGCGCCACAGCAGCGGCTCGGGCAGCCTGCCGAGCACCGTCCGGTCGACCAGCGTGCCCGGCGGCAGCGCCGCCGAGGCCGCGAGCGAGCGCAGGCGCGCCCCTTCGGTGCTCGGTCCACGGGTCACATGAGTCACGACGTCGAAACTACCCGCCGCCGGCACTCCCGGGAACGAGCGCCAGCAGCCGGGCCACCAGCTCCGCGAACGGACCGTCGGCGGGCTCCTGTTCCACGACGCGGCGGAGCACTCCGGCGGTCTCCTCGTCGAAAGCGGCCGTCACCGCGGCCAGGGCCAGCAGGTCGTGGACGAGCTGCCGTTCCAGCTCCCGGCGCGGTATCGAGCGGTCGGCCAGCCAGCTCAGCGCCGTGGTCTCGGCGACACCGACCCAGGTGCGGATCACCAGCGACATGCGGGGCCCGGGGTCGGTGAGTTCCAGATGGGCCAGGAGCTGGTCGTACGCGGCCTGCCGCACCTCCTCGACCACGGCCTCGCTGCGCACCGAACCGCCGCGCAGCAGGGCCGAGAAGCCAGGCGCGTGCTCCTCGGCGAAGTCGAAGTAGCGCCCCATCACCAGCAGCAGCCGCAGGCTGAACGGGCCCTCGCGCGGTACCTGGAAACGGGCGGACAGCTCGTCGGCCGCACGCCGCACCGCCGCCTCGTAGAGGCTGTACTTGCCCGGGAAGTAGTGGTAGACCAGCGGCCTCGATATGCCCGCCGCGGTGGCGATGTCGTCGATGGAGACGTCCTCGGGCGGGCGGTCGCTGAATAACTTCAGTGCGACGTCGATCAGTTGCTGCCGACGCTCCTCGACACCCATCCTGCGGCGCACCCCGGTGGTCATGGGAACACCCTAGCGAGCGCCGCGTGCCGGCGGCCGCCCGTCCGTGTGCGGAGGCGGCGGCGCCCGTGCGGGGGCGGCACCGCCGGGTACGCCGGACGGTCCGGAGGGGCCGGGCGCGGTCACACCCGGCCCCCTCGCGTCAGGCCGTGCGCCACCCGGAGAACTCCACCGTGCCGGCCCCGCCGCCCGCCGCCGTCATGCCCAGCCCGGCGTCCTGCCGCCCGGCCGCGCCGGGCACCCGCACCGTCGCCACCGTCCGCCAGTTCGCGCCGCCGTCGGTGGACAGCTCGCCGGTGTAGTCGGCGCCCGCGCGCCGCAGCCGCAGCAGCACCGGGGCCTTCACCCCGGTGATCCGGCGGTAGGAGTCCAGCGTGCCGTCGCCGCTGGAGTCGTACGACAGCACCACCCCGTTGGCCGGGGTCACCGACAGGTTGACGAAGCCCGGCGATCCGGCCCGCGCCAGGTCGTTCCGGACCAGGATGCCCGCCCTCGCCCACGGCCCGGTCTCGTCCTGGGAGTCGACCCGCACCGTCACCGAGCCGCGTTCGCCGAGCCCGCCCGGCCGGTACACGGCGCCGAACTCCGCGGTGCCCCGCCACAGGTCCGCGCCCCCGCCGTGCACGGCGTACCGCGTGCCGAGACGGCCGAAGACCGCCCCGTTGGTGGATACCGTGCGCAGTCCCGCCGGCAGCGGCCCGGCCAGGAACAGCGAGCCGCCGTGCCCGGCGCGGACCCGTCGCCCGCCGCCCTCGGGCCCGTACAGCGCAGTCAGGCCGTACGACAGCTCCCGCAGCGGTGCGGTCAGCGGCCGGCCGGGGGCGGTCACCCGCCAGCGGACCCGGGCCCGCCCGCCGGGCGGCACGCGGTCCACGGTGGTGGGGTCCAGCGGCACCGCCTGCAGACCCGTGGAGCCGGTGGACAGGGCGAACTCGACCGGGCCCGCGGCCCGCAGTCCGTTGGTGTTGGTGAAGGAGGCGGTCAGCATCCCGCGACCGCCCGGCTCCAGCGCCCCCGGCTCCAGCGCGGCCTCCAGCCGCCCCTGGTAGGGCGCGCGGGCGAGGCTGTCGCGCACGCGCAGCGCGGTGGCGTACGGATCGCCCGACGGCCGCAGCGGATACTCCCGGCGCTCCCGCGTCCAGGGCTCCTCGACCGCGTACCAGTCGATCGGCGCGGGCCGCCGGCCCGAGGCCAGAGCGGCGTCCAGTTCGTCCAGCAGCAGCCGCCAGCGCGGCAGGTGGAAGTCGCCCGTCAGCCCCTGCCAGTCGCGGTTGGCGTAGTCGTGCAGCTTTCCGGCGTCGGCGGTGGCCCGCTCGCCCCACACCGTCAGCAGGGCCCGGGCGGTGCGCTCCAGCTCCGCCTCCTCCTCGGGGGAGGCCGCCATGCGGCGGGCGGCGTCCGTCCACGGACCCAGCAGGAACATCCGGTGTGTTCCGGCCAGTTCGTCGGTGAGCGTCATCAGCCGCAGCCACAGCGCCGACAGTTCCCGGAAGGCCCCCAGGTCGCCGCCCTCGTAGGCGGTGCGCAGCTGGGGCAGCAGCACCCGGCTGCGGTTGGCCAGGGCCTGCCGGGCGACGTCCACCAGGTCGTGGCGGTAGGCGTCGCCGCCGCGCAGGGCGGGGGCGGTCTCCAGCAGTCTGTCCAGGGCGGCGTCGAAGCGCGCCGGGTCGTAGGTCAGCTCGGTGGGGCCGTACTGCCCGGCCCGGGTGGCGGCGAGGTCGGGGCGGGCGGCGAAGAGGCTGTCGTGGGCGAAACCGTAGAGCCTCGCGTGGTGCCGGTAGGCGGTGTCGTGCAGCGCCCGCCAGGCGTCCCGCGCCCGCGGGTCGGCACCGCCGTAGCGGTACCCGGCGTACCGGGCGAACCAGCCTGGCAGGTCCACCGGGCCGGTGCGCCAGGCCAGTTCGGAGAAGAAGTCGAAGGCGGCCGGGTCGCGGTCGGCGGCCTCCGGCAGGTACGCGGTGCCCGCCAGGGCGCTGCCGGGCTTGTCGCGCCAGGCGTGGAAGCGCTCGTTCCACACATGGGTCTTGGCCCCCAGCGTCGTGCGCCCGCCGAAGTTGGGGATCGCGCCGAAGCAGTAGGGGGTGCCGTTCCAGTCGGCCTCGCGGTCGTGGACGGTCTCGGTGCGCTCGGAGATGCCGTCGACGATGAGCATCCGGCTCTTGTCCACGGCGTCCACCAGCTCGCGCCGCGGGTTGTCCTGCCAGCCCAGGATCACCCACACCGCCTCCGGGTGGGCTCTGCGCAGCGCCCTCTCCACCCCGCGCGCGGCCTCGGCCACCGGCACGTCCCCGGCGCTCCCGCCCTCGTGCAGCAGGTCCATCTTGAAGTGCGACGCCTCGCCGAACAGCTCCTGCTGATGCCGGTAGAAGGAGGCGGCGACATCGGCGAAGACGGGGGTGCGCGGGTCGAGCCAGTCGGGCCGGGCGAAGCCGTGCCAGGTGCCCTGCGGGACGGTGCGGGCGCCGGGGACGCGCCCGGCGAAGTCCCTGGGCACCGAGCCGTAGTAGCCGGGCAGCACCGGGTGCATGCCCAGCTCCCGCAGCCGGGCGGTGATGCGCCGGCCCAGCTCCACGCGCCGCCCGATCAGCTCCGGGCTCGGCGGGCCGCCGTAGCCGCTGAGGTTCTGCAGGTGCCACCAGGGCTGGTGGGAGGGGGCGGGCAGCCAGCGGCGGGCCTCGGCGTCGGAGTAGCCGAAGTCCTTCAGCAGCCGGTGGTAGACCGCCTCCTGCCCGGCGATGACCATCACCTGGTTGCAGCCGTGCAGGGCGAGCACGTCGATCAGCCGCTCCCAGTAGGGCCAGTCGGCGTAGGGATGGGTGTAGCCGTCGTTGGTGTCGTTGAGCGCGAAGCGGTTGGGCAGCGTGGTGGAGCGCTCCAGGGGGCGCTCGGGCGCGGGCAGGGTGGCGGGCAGGCCGAGGTTTCGCCCGGCCCAGGAGATGTGCGCGGAGCAGACCTCCTTGAGGTACCAGTGGACGCCGGTGAGCAGTACGGCCGGGCTGGTGCCGGACACCTCCACCCGCCCGGCCGCGCCCGCGACCCGGAACCGCTCGGTGCCGCCGGGCGCGGCCGACGCGGCCAGCCGGAACTGCGCGGCGTGGTCCGGCAGCAGCCGCCGCAGCGCCGCGGCGGCCGGCTCGACGGAGAAGGACGGCGCGGCCGCCGCAGCGCCGCCGCCCATCGCCAGGCCCGGGCCGACCGCGGCGGCGAGCCCCGCCGCCACCGTCCCGGCGCCCAGCACCGTGCGCCGGGTGAGCCCCGCGGCGCCCGTGCCCTCCACCGCCTGCGCCGCCTCGGCCGCGTCCGGCCGGCCCTGAGCCAACAGTTTCATGGAACACCTTTCGGAGAAGGGAATCCGCCTTCGCCCGCCCTCGCCGCCGCGGCCCGCCGGAGATCTCCGGCAGCCGTACGCCTGGGGCAGCCGTACCAGGCCGCCGCGCCGCGGAAACGGGTCACCGGCCGGGACAACACGCACGGCGACCGCCGTCTGCGGCGCGGACGGCCCCGGCGGGAGCCCGCCCGCGCCGCCGCGGCGGCCAACCCCCGTCAGCCGCGCGGCAGTACGGCGGACAGCACGGCCGGCAGCCGGGTCCAGTCGGAGGTGACCACGCTCGCCCGTTCGGCCGCCAGCAGCGCCACCCGGTCGAGTGCCTGGGCCCGGGTGGGGTCGGTGGGGCTGATGGCGGGGGCCACGGCGTGGGCGTCGGTCATCACCAGCAGGTAGCCGTGCCGGGCGTACCAGGCGGTGTCGATGCCGCCGGAGACGTACGCCGAGGCGTCGCCGTCGAAGACCACGAACCAGGGGCGCAGGGAGGCGTCCGCGTAGCGGGTGCGCGGGTCCCCGGCCGCCGCGCGGTGCACGGCGGGGAAGGCGGTGGCATCGCCCAGCCGCCCGGCGGCGGCGAGGTCGCGCAGGTGGGCGGCGTACTCGCGGTCGGTCCACAGGGTGTCGAAGGGGTTGGACTCCTCGACGGTGCCGGGGATGAGGTGGATCAGGAACTTCCCCGCCAGCGCGTCCCGCGCGGGCCAGCCCCCACCGCGCACGGCGTCGTCGAGGGTGGCGTGCCCGGCGGCGAGGTCGCCGGGCCGGTAGAGCGCGTCGCCCAGCTCCCGGGTCACCAGGGCGTCGAACTGCGCGGGCCCGCGGCCGCGGTCGCCGGCGAAGCCGTCCTTCATCTCGATCTTGATCAGCACCGGACGGTGCCCGGGGTTGGCGTCGTGCCAGGCCCGCATGTCGGCCAGGCAGCCGGCCAGGCTCTGGTTGCGGGGTCTGGAGCGCAGCTCGGCGGGGGAGGAGGCGTTCTCGCAGTTGTTGTCGTTGGCCAGCGGGCCGTCGTGGGCCACGCGCCAGCCGCCCGAGTACTTGGCCCACACGTCCAGCTCCAGCAGCGAGGCGCCGGAGTCCAGGGCGTCGGCGAAGTAGGTGTACTTGTCCTTCTCGTAGGCGTTGTGCACGCCGACGGAGGTGGTGCCGGAGTACGGCAGCGCGCCGGTGTCCGCCGCCCCGGCCGGGGCGGCCGCCACGAGCACCGTACCGATACCGGCCGCCGTCACCGCCGCCACCGCCGTCACCAGCCGGCTTCTCCACTGCTGCGCCATCTGCGCCGCCTTCCGTGTGGGGGGAGGGTCGAATCGCGGTCACAGTAGGGGAGTTGGGCCGGCCCGGGGAGGGAGCGCGCATGGCGCGCAGGCGAACGGCGGGCGTACGGCCGCCCCGCGTCCCGGGACGCACGGCGCCGGGGAGCGGGGCGGCCGGTGAGCGGGCCGCCGGGCGCGCAGGGGGAGGGCGGGCGTGTACGGGTGCCGTCAGCGCCGGAAGGGACCGGAGACCTCGAACGTCATGCCGCCCAGACCGGCCGGATCGCCCAGGGTGCCGCGCTGGGAGGAGAAGTACAGCCGGGAGCCGTCCGGGGAGAAGGCCGGGCCGGTGATCTCGGAGTCGCCGTGGCCGTCGAGCCGGATCACCGGTGCCACCGCGCCCTCGGGCGTGATGACGTTGATCTCCATGTTGCCGCCGTCCTCCGCCACGTACAGATCACCGCCGGGGGTGCCGGTGATGTTGTCCACCCCGTCCAGCGGGGAGTCCGCGTCGTAGGCCACCGACAGTTCGCCCCGCTCGGCGTCGTAGGCCCACACCCGGTTGTCGCCCTTGGTGGTGAACCAGCAGGTGCCGTCCGCGTAGTGGCAGCCCTCGCCGCCGTCGAAGCGGCGGGCGGAGCCGACCTGGTGGCGTGTCTGCCTGCCGAACAGCGGCGCCGACGGGTCCGGGACCTCGCGCCACTCCACCCCGCCGCCCGCCGACTCGCACAGCACGTCCAGCCGGCCGCGCGACAGGTCGCCCCAGACCTCGGGGGTGTAGCGGTAGAAGCAGCCGTCCGGCTCGTCCTCGGTCAGGTAGACCACGCGCCGGTCCGGGTCGCACGCGGCGGCCTCGTGCTTGAAGCGCCCCATCGCCTTGTGCGCGACCGCCTCGCGCCGCCCGTACGGGTCGGTCTCGAAGACCCGGCCGCGCCAGGTCTCCTCGCACGACAGCCAGGTCCGCCACGGGGTCGCCCCACCCGCGCAGTTGAGGTTGGTGCCCTCCAGGACGCGGTAGGCCCGGTCGACCGAGCCGTCGGCGCGGAAGCGGATCGCCGAGGCGCCGCCGACCAGGGGGACCTCGGAGTTGGAGACGTAGATCCACCCGTCGCCGTCCGGGTAGCAGGCGCCGCCGTCGGGCGCAGGGTGCCACAGGATCCCGCCGACCGGCAGGCTGGAGCGGGCCACGATCCGGCTGCGGAAGCCCTCCGGCAGCGCCACCCCGTTGGCGTCGGGCGCCCGCAGGGGCCCGTACGGGCCCGCCGCCCCCGCGGCGGAGGTCCCCGCGGTGGCGGCACCCTGCCACAGGGCGCCGGAGAAGGCGACGGCCCCCGCGCCGGCGGAGGCGGTCCTCAGGAAGGTGCGTCGCTGCATTCGGACTCCAGGCGTGTGAGGGAGTGCGCGAGGGACGTGTACACGTCACCATTGCGCGCCGGCGGCGGCAGGCGAAGGGAGCCGGGGGAGAAGATCCGGTGAACAGCCGTTCACACGCGCGGCCCGGTGCCGGCCCGGCGTCCCCGCCCGCGGCCCGGAACGCCGCCGGCCCCCGGGTGCGCGATCGCACCCGGGGGCCGGCGGTCGTGGCCGCGGTCTCGCCGCGGTCTCGCCACGGCCTCACGGCGGCCTCGTCACGGAGGTGTCAGAAGGAGAAGACCGGGCCCGTGGCGCCCTCCATGACGCAGGAGTTGGCGAAGGTGCGCTCGTAGGAGACCTCGCGGCCCTCCCAGAAGCCCTCGGCCTTGATCGTCACCGGGTCCCAGATCATCGGGCAGATCCGGTCGGTGTCGGTCTCGACCAGCGCACCCACCTCGCCGTCCACCGAGCGCAGCGCGGCGCACGCGCGCCCCGGGGCCGGGTGGGTGCCGGTGGGGCCCGGCGGGCAGGTGAGCACGGCACTCCGCCGCTCGGGGGCCGTCGCGGGGTCCTCGCCCCCGGCGACGGTGAGCGCCAGGACCGAGGGCCCGGACGGCCTGTCGGACCCGGCGGGGGCCACGGGCCCGGCGGTCGCGGTGGCCGCGGGGCCCGCCAGGCAGACCGCGGTCAGGGCGGCGCCCAGGCCCAGGCCCTTGGTGGCGTACCGCATGTCGAACACTCCCTGGGTCTCTCGGGAACAGATTCCGGAGGAACGACTTGCCGGATGCCATAACGGGACACATCGGGGCGATCGGATTCGGTCACCCTCCGCTGCGCTGCGTTCCGGCGCGCGTCATCGTTCCTGGCCGGAGCCGCGCCGGCGGCTCCGGACGGGCACCGGGGAAACGGGCGGAGGGCGGGCGGGGGCATATGACACCCCGACGACGTGCGCGCTCTTCTCCGGCCGCCGTGCGCCGCGTTCCCGACTCGGCCGGAAGGCGACGCCCCCGGGCGCCGGGCGCACGCCGTACGGGGCCCGGGCCCCTACCCGAGGCGGCCCCGCGTCCGCATGGCCGCGCGCTGGGCGGCGGCCTGGGCCGGGCCCGTGACGTAGTGGGCCAGGGGACGGGCGGCGGCCAGGGCCGCGCGGGCCGCGTTGGAGCCGCAGGCGCCGTGGACGCCGCCGCCCGGATGGGCGGAGGCGGAGGCGAGGTAGAGGCCGCGCACCGGGGTGGCGGGACGGCCGGTACCGGGAACGGGCCGGAAGAGGAGCTGCTGGTGGACGGCCGCGGTGCCGCCGTTCAGCGCACCGCCGACCAGGCTCTCGTCACGCGCCTGGAGATCCGGCGGGGCCATGACGCGGCGCTCCTTGACCAGTTCGCGGAAGCCCGGGGCGCGGCGCTCCACCTCCTCCTCCAGCCGGTCGGCCATGGCCTCCCGCTCGCCCGGCCCCCAGTGGCCCGTGATGCCGTCGCCGCCCGCGTCGCCGCGCACCCGCTGGGGCAGGTGGGTGTAGGCCCAGGCCGACTCGGTGCCCCGGGGGGAGCGGGTGGGGTCGGCGGTGGTCATCTGGCCCAGCAGGCAGAACGGCCGGTCCGGCACCAGGCCGGTGGCCAACTGGGCGCTGTGGCGGGTGAGGTGGTCCATGCCGTCGGCCAGGTGGACGGTGCCCGCGCCGGCGGCCCCGGGGGAGGACCAGGGGATGGGCCCCGACAGCGCCCAGTCCACCTTGAACGTCGAGGTGTCCCACTGGAAGCGGCGGATGTCGTCCTGGAGCCGCAGGGGCAGGTGCTCCCAGTCGACCAGCCCGCCGTACAGCGCCGGGGCGGGCACGTCGGCCAGGACCGCCCGCCGCGCCCGTACGGCGTCGCCTCCGGCGGTCCGCACGCCGAGGGCGCGCCCGTTCCGGACCACCACCCGCACCACCCGGGCGCCGCAGCGCACCGTCCCGCCCCGCGACTCCAGCCGGTCCACCAGGGCCGTGGTGAGGGAGCCGGCGCCGCCGGCGGGCACCGGCCAGCCGTACTGCTGGCCCAGCATCGCCAGCAGCCAGCCGTAGACCGCGCCGGCGGTGGACTCCGGGAAGAGGTCGGTGTGCAGCGCGCACCCCGCCAGCAGCATCGGCCCGCCCTGGCCGCCGAACTCCTCCTCGCCCAGGCGCCGCACCGGCAGCAGCAGCGTGCGCAGCAGCCGCAGCCCCCCTGCCGCGCGCAGGCGGGCCAGCAGCGACAGCGCGGGGCGCACCGGCGGGAAGGGGTTGAGGAGGGCGTCCAGGAGATCCGGGCCGAGCCCGTCCCACAGGCGCGTCAGCCGCAGGTACGCCTCCCCGTCGCCGGGCGCGAAGGCCTCCAGGCTCGCGGCGGTGTCCTCCCGGTCGCGGTGCAGTACGGGGCAGCGCCCGTCGGGCAGCGGATGGGCGAGCACGGACGGCGCGTGGCTCCACTCCAGGCCCCAGCGCTCCAGCTCCAGGCCGCGGATGACGGGCGAGGCGGCGGCCAGCGGGTGGAAGGAGCTGAACAGGTCGCTGACGTAGTCGGGGTGGACGCCTCGGTCGCTGCGCACCGCGCCGCCGGGCTCGGGCTGGGACTCCAGGACCAGCACCCGCCAGCCCGCGTCGGCCAGCAGGTTGGCGGCCACCAGCCCGTTGGGGCCGGACCCCACCACGACCGCGTCGTACGCCTCGGACATCTGCGGACAGCCTCCTGTGGAGCGGCGGGTGTACGGGAGCGGGGCGGCGGTCAGGCGCCGGACGGGGCGGTGCCGGTGCGTGTGGTGCCGGTGCGTGTGGTGCCGGTGCGTGTGGTGTCGGGCCGGGCCGTGTGGGCGGGATGGCCGTGGGTGCGCCTGGCCTCCTTCATCTCCGCCTCGTACAGGTGCTTCAGACCGCCCGTCAGCCGGTCGCGCACCCTCTCCTCCAGCCGTGCGAACGGCTTGTAGTAGTGCGAGTCGTAGCCCTCGACGATCTGGAAAGTCCAGTGGCCCGGGATCACGTTGCGGCCCAGGATCTCGGTCTCCAGCAGCTCCGCCTCCTCGGCGTGCCCGGCCTCGCGCAGCAGTTCCACAGCCTCGCCCAGCAGCAGGTCGGAGCGGCCGGTCATCTGGTGGAAGGAGTACAGGTGGCCGCGCGCCCGCTCGGTCGCCTCCAGCGCCTCGGTGACCTTGCCGACGGCCTCGACCGTGGCGTCGTCCACGCCCGGCGGGCGGCGGTGCGCCCTGTCGGGCCGGTCGTCGGGCCTGTCGTCGGGCCGGTCGTCGGGGCGCCCGGCGGCGCGGTCCGCGGTGCGGTCGTCCGTCACACGTGCCTCCCCGCTTCCCGGTCCGCCTCGCTCCGCCCGGACTCCACCACTTCCCGCAGCCGCGACAGCATCAGCCGGTGCCGCAGCTGGAGCGCCACGTCCAGGGGCGCGGTGTGCAACTTGGCCACCGCGCCGCGCAGGGGGTGCTCGTCCATGGTGATCAGCGAGCCCTCGCCCCACGGCTTCACCGAGATCGCGATGCGGGCCGTGCCCAGCCGCCCCGCCGACGCCTCCAGCTCCAGGCGCCCGGGTGGCTCGCAGATGCGCACGATCGTGTGGCCGCGCTCGGTCAGCGGCCCCAGGCCGATCGTGTAGCGCAGGGACGTGCCCACCTCGGGCCAGCGGCCCTCGGACTCATGGGTCTCCCTGGTGCCCACGACCCATTTCTGGTACTGATCGGCGTCGCTGAGGACATCCCACACCCTCTCGGGTTTCCTGTTCACCCACACGTGTCGCACTGCCATGCGGGCCGGATACCCGCTTTTGCGCGAAGCATCGCCCGGGCGCGGCGGCCGGCCCCTTACGGACGAACCCGCCGCCCCCGCTCCCCACCCGCCCTCGCCGCCCCGGCCGGAGCGGGGTGTCGGGCGCCGGCGGGCGTCTGGCATGGTTGGCGGCGCCATCGCTCGTCTTTACCGGTACAGCGGACCGGTACGGCCAAGGAGACACCGGGACATGAGATTCGGCCTGCTCGGCACCGGCCCCTGGGCGGAACTCGCCTACGGCCCCGCACTGCGCGCCCACCCCGACGCCGAGCTGGCGGGGGTGTGGGGCCGCCGCCCGGAGGCGGCGGCGGAGATCGCCGGACGCTTCGGCGGCCGGCCCTACGACGACGTGGACGCGCTGCTGGAGGACTGCGACGCGGTCGCCGTGGCGCTCCCGCCGGACATACAGGCGCCCCTGGCCGTACGGGCCGCCGAGGCAGGCCGCCACCTGCTGCTGGACAAGCCCGTGGCCACCACCGTCTCCGCCGCCCGCGCGATCGCCGACGCGGCCGCCGCCGCGGGGGTGGCCTCGGTCGTCTTCTTCACCCTGCGGTTCCGTCCCGAGACGGCGGCGTGGATCGAGGAGCAGAGGCGGACGGGCGGCTGGCAGCTGGGCCGCGCCGACTGGCTCGGCGGCATCTTCGCGGAGGGCGCCGAGCCCAGCCCGTTCGCGGGCTCGCCCTGGCGGCGGGAGAAGGGCGGACTGTGGGACGTCGGCCCGCACGCCCTGTCCATGCTGCTGCCGGTGCTCGGCGACGTGGCCGACCTCGACGGGTCGGTGGCCGCCGTCTCCGGCGCCGGGCGGACCGCCCAGCTCGCCCTGCGCCACACCTCGGGCGCCTCCAGCACCTGCGCGCTCGGCCTCGCCGTCGCGCCCGCGGCGTCCGTGACCCGGGTGGAACTGCGCGGCACCGCGGGCGCGGTGGAACTGCCGGAGGGGGAGACGGACGCGGTCGCCGCCCTCGGCAACGCCGTGGACGCCCTGATCGCCTCGGCCCGCACCGGTGAGCCGCACCCGTGCGACATACGGTTCGGGGTGCGGGTGACGGAGATCCTCGCGGCGGCGCAGGCCCGGCTCGACGGGGCGCGGCTCGGCGAGGCCCGGCTCACGTCCGGCCGAGACTGACCCCGCAGCCCGCGCACAGCGTGTACGTCCAGTAGCCGTCGCGCCAGAGCTCGGTGCCGGCAGGCCCGGTGCACACCCAGCACACCGAGTGGCCGCCCGGCGCCGGCTCCTCGGGCGGCCGGGCGTACAGCACGCGGCGCACCACCACCGGCAGCGGCTCGGCCGGGTGGCGCCGGGGGTCGGGGCAGTAGGCCAGGCCGTGCCGCCGGCGCCGCTCCGCCTGCCACGCCTCGGCGCGGCCGGGCTGCCGCCTGCCCGCGCGCTTCTCGCGCACCCGGCGCCCGGCGTACGCGGCCTCGGCGGCCAGCCACACCTGCCGGGCCGCATGGAGCTCCTCGACGGCCCGCACCAGCGACTCCGGGTCCTTCCCGGGCCTGCCCGGGATGCCCGCGCTCCCGCACAGGTGGTGGTACGTCGCCCGGAAGCCGTACGGAGCGAAGTGCTGCAGGCACGTCCGCAGATCGCCCAGCCGGCGGTGGACGGGCCGTGCCGCGTCGTGCACACGGGCCCGGTGCGTACCGAAACTGCTCATCCTCGTCCCCCTGTCGTCCCATGGAGAGGATGACCGCACCCTGCCCCATCCGACACTTCGGCGAGGCCGCTTCCCGTTACTTCCCCGCGCTTTCCCGCGCTCCTCCGGAAGCAGCGGACCGCGGTGCGGGTCACCCCGGCGGGTGATGGAACGGATGTGCGGCGTTGGGCAGTGTTTTCCGGGTTTTCCGGGGCGTGCACCCGCCCAAAGCGGAACGAACACACAGGGCCGGGCCGTAACGCCCGCTCGATCACCTGGTGTGTCGCCGCGTGTTCGCACGGTGTTTGTCAAGTCTCTGCGACGGCTCACCGGATGCCCCTATGCTCCCTGTCACGCAGCGGTTAGCGGCCGTCACGGGCTGTCGCCGCCGCGTGCGGCGCCTCGGCGCCGCCATGCTCCGAGGCGGGGCGGCCGGGGGCTGCGGTTCCGGACGTCCCCCTCCGCGCAGGTGGCGTATGCCGGGGTCTGCGCCGTGGACAGGTCCCCGCGCCCGCCGCCCCGCCGTGCGGCACAGCCGTCCCGGAACGCCGTCCGTCCCACCACCCCGTCCAGCCCCGTCCCATCGCCCACCCCGATGCCCGAAGGATGCCCATGGAGCCCGCCGGCTCGTTGACGGGAGGCCGACGCCCCTCTCCCGAGGGCCTGTGGCTCGCCTCCCCCGTACTGGTGGCCGCCTGCGCGACCCTGGCCGCGCTCTCCGTCACCGCCCCGGCCCGTGCCGCGGTCGCCTGGTGCGGAGCGGCGGCGACGCTCGCGGTGGCCGCGGCCGCCTACGAGGTGGTCCGCCGGGGCCGTGCGGTCACCGCCGCCCGGCAGCGGGCGGAACGCCAGCTCGCCGACCTGGAGCACTACTGCCTGGAGGTCATGCCGCCCGTCGTCGAGGCCGTGCAGCGCGGCGAGGCGCCCGGCGACGTACTGCCCCCCTCGCTGCACCCCGCCGACTCCGACCCGCGGCTGGTGGCCGCCCACGAGAAGCTGACCAGCACCGTCGTGCGGGCGGTCCGGGACCGCGAGCTCCAGCGCGACTCCGCCCGGCGCGCGATCGTCAACATCACCTGCCGCATCCAGGCCGAGATCCACCGCCTCCAGGCCGACCTGCGCAGAATGCAGTCCAAGCACCCGGCCCCCGAGATCCTGGGGGACCTGATGCACCTGGAGCACGGCGTCAACGTCGCCGGCCGCGTGGCCACCGGCCTGGCCGTCCTCGGCGGCGGCAGCCCGGCGCGCCAGTGGCAGAAGCCCGTCCCCCTCCACGACGTGCTGCGCGCGGGCAGCGCCCCCATCGCCGAGTACCCGCGCATCGAGCTGCACCGCATCGCCGGGGTCGCGGTGCTCGGCCCGGCGGTCGAGCCGCTGAGCCTGGTCTTCAGCGAGCTGATGGACAACGCCGCCCGCTACTCGCCGCCCAGCACCAAGGTGGTCGTCGACACCGAGGAGGTGGCCTCGGGCATCGAGGTCTCCATCGAGGACAAGGGCGTGGGCCTGACCGAGGAGACCCGCCGGCACGCCGAGTTCCTGCTCACCCGGGCGCGGAACGGGCTGGACCTGGAGGACCTGGGCGAGACGGCCCGTACGGGCCTGCGGGTGGCGGGCGTACTGGCGGGCCGCCTCGGGCTGCGGATCTCCCTGTGTCCCTCCGCCTGCGACGGGGTTCGCGCGATCGTCTTCGTCCCGCACGACCTGCTCACCGCGCTGCCCATGGGGGCCTGCGCCCGGGGCGGCGGCCGTCCCCCCGGCCCGGTGGCCCGGCGGCACGCCATGGCCGGACCGCCCCCGCCCCCGCCCCCGGCCGCGCCCGCGGTCCGGTTCGCGGCCGGGCCGGACCCGGACGGCGAACCGGCCGTCGTCGAGCGGAACGCCGACGGACCGCCGCAGCGCCGCCGCGCCGCCGTTCCCCCGGCCGGCCCGGTCGGTCCGGTCGGTCCGGCCGGCACGGGGACCCTGGGCGGCAGGTCCGGTGTGTCCGGGGCGCCGGGCGCGGAGGCGGCCGGGAAGTCGCCCCTGGAGGCCCACCCCGGCACGGGGTTGTGGATGGGCGCCTTCTTCACCCGGCCCGATGGCACCGGCCCCGGCGAGACCCCGCCCGCGCCCCCGGCGGCCCCGGCGCCCCGGCAGGCGCCGGACCGGCCCGCGGCCGGCGACGAGTCGTGAAAGCAGTAAGCGTTGATCGATGGACTGCGACGACTCCGAACCGCCGCTCGGCCCGCGGCGCGAGGACCTGCTGCCGGCCTCCGCCGAGAGGTCGGTCGAGGTGGTCGTCGTCGGGGGGTTCGGCGTCGGCAGGACGACCATGGTGGGCTCCGCCGGCGGGATCCGCCCCCTGGCCACCGAGGAGACGACGACCCGGGCCGGGGTCGGCGCGGACGACCTGTCCGGCGTGGAGCGCAAGACCGAGACGGCCGTGGCCATGGACTCCGGCCGGATCACCCTCGACGACCGGCTCGTCCTCCACCTGTTCGGCACGCCCGGACAGCAGGCCGCCCGCGCCGCGGACCCGGCTGCTCCGCCCGGTGCGGCGCGTACGGGACCAGAGGGGCGCGGGCCGGCCGGTCCGTGGCGGCGCCTGCGGGGGCGCGTACAGCCCGGCTGACGCGGGAGCGGCGCCGTGGCGGCTCGGCGCTAGCGGGAGAGCGCGTCGCGTACGGCCTCCTCGCTGCGCCCCACGACCGCCGAGCCGTCGTCGGCGGTGATGATCGGCCGCTGGATCAGCCGCGGGTGCCCGGCCAGCGCGGCGATCCAGCGGTCCCGTTCGGCGGGCTCCTTCGGCCAGGACCTCAGGCCGAGCTCCTTCGCCTCGGCCTCCTGCGTCCGCGTGATGTCCCACGGCTCCAGACCGAGCCGCTCCAGCACCGCGCGCAGCTCGTCCTCGGTCGGCGGGTCCTCCAGGTAGCGGCGGACGGTGTACTCGGCGCCCTCCGCGTCCAGCAGCTTCACCGCGCTGCGGCACTTCGAGCAGGCGGGATTGATCCAGATCTCCATGCGCCTCACGGTAGCGGCCGCACGGCGGTGACAGGAGCCGCCGCCGCGCTGCCCGGGCCCGGGCGTCAGACAAGCGGCGGAGGGAGGGCGTCCCCGGTCCGACGACCGTCCGTTTCCCGGGCCGCCCGCCTGCCGGGGAGGGCGGCTTTCATCCGCTCTGACCAGCGGGAACGCGCTTCCGTCCGGCCTGCGCGCGGTGCTTGACGGCGAGTCGGGGGCTTCCTATGGTCTCCTCGCCCTACCGGAAGGATTCCGGAAGATTCCCCTGTCCCTCCGCCCCCCACCGCGAGCCGGACCGGAGCACCCCCGGACGAGGAGTCCCGGGCCCGGCCGCGCAACAGGAAGGAACCGGATTTGACCACGAACACGAGCGTCACCGCGAGGAGCGCTGTGAGCCGCCCGCGCCGCCTGCGCCGTCTCGCGGCGCCCCTGCTGCTCGCCGCCGGGCTCTGCATGAGCTCCCTGGCCGCGGCGGGAACGGTGCAGGCCGCCGACGGCACCGTCGTCACCTCCACCCAGAGCGGCGGCCGGACCGTCTCGTTCACCTTCGACGACGGTCCCCACCCCACCCACACCCCGCGTCTGCTGGAGGTGCTGCGCAAGCACAACGTCAAGGCGACCTTCTGCCTGTGGGGCGACCACGTGCGGCAGTACCCGCACCTGGTGAGCCGGATCGCGGCCGACGGCCACCGGCTGTGCAACCACTCCATGGCCCACCAGGACATGGGCGGCTGGTCCCAGCAGCAGATACGCCAGAACCTGGAGCAGGTCAACAACGTGATCCGCCAGGCCGCTCCCGGCGCGCAGATCACCTACTTCCGTGCCCCGTACGGCAGTTGGGGGCAGTCCCCGCAGGTGGCGGCCTCGATGGGGATGCAGCCGCTGGGCTGGCGGACGGACATCGGCGACTGGCAGCCGCCGGGCACGAACGAGCTGGTCCGCCGGATCATGCAGCGCGTCACGCCCGGGGCCGTGGTGCTGATGCACGACGGCGGCGGCGACCGCAGCCAGACCGTCTCGGCCGTCGACCAGACCATCCCGCAACTGAAGGCACAGGGCTACACGTTCGACCAGCCGGCCGTCCGCTGACCTCTGGTCCCCGACCCCTGGCCCACCGCGCCGGCACCGGCGGGAACTCCCGCCGGTGCCGGCGCCGTACGCGGCCGTGCCGCGTGTGCGCGTCAGACGACGGTGCAGGCGGCTCCGTTCAGGGTGAAGGAGGCCGGCTCGCCGGTATCGCCGGTGTGGCTCGCCTGGAAGCCGATCTGCGCACTGGCCCCGGCCGCCAGAGTGGAGTTGTACGAGGCGGGCCTGGCGGTCACCGCACCGCTGCCGGGGCTGTAGCTCGCACCCCAGCCGGAGACGATGGTCTGGCCCGCGGGCAGGACGAAGGAGAGCGACCAGCCGCTCAGCGGCGCGCCGCCGGTGTTGGTGACGGTGACGGACGCGGTCAGCCCGGTGTTCCAGGCGTTGGCGGTGTAGGCGACCCGGCAGGCCCCCGGTTCGGGACCCGGCTCCGGTTCGGGGCCCGGGTCGGGGTCCGTGGAGCCGGTGCCGTCCAGGCCGAAGAAGGCGACGGCCCGGGCCGCCATGCCGCCGGTGGGCAGGGAGTGCCCGACCCCCTGGACGCTGACGGCCTCCACCGGGGCCTGGTCACCGGTGCCGCCGTAGCGGGTGCGGACCCAGTTCGACTGCGGCCGGTCGGTGTACGCGGGCGTCGTGCTCACCCCGTGGACGTCCGTCCACTGCTCGATCTGCTCGTTGAAGTTGGGGTAGCGCAGGGTGCTGTCCTCGGTGCCGTGCCAGATCTGCATCCGGGGCCGGGGACCGCTGTAGCCGGGGTACGCGCCGCGCGCCAGGTCGCCCCACTGCCGCGGCGTCCTGTCCAGGGTGCCGTTCGCGCAGGAGCTGTTCCAGCCCGAGCCGTCGGTGGTGGCGAAGCAGGAGTGCGGCACGCCCATGAAGGCCGCGCCCGCCCTGAAGACGTCCGGGTAGTTGCCCACCAGGACGTTGGTCATCATCGCGCCCGAGGAGGCGCCGGTGACGTAGACCCGGCCCGGGTCGGCGTTCAGGCGCTGCAGCACGTGGCCCACCATCGACCGGATGCCCACCGGATCGCTGCCCCCGTCGCGCCGCAGCGCCTGCGGCGAGGAGACGTCGAAGCAGCTTCCGCTGCGGGTCGCCGACGGGTAGACCACGACGAACCCGTACCGGTCGGCCAGCGAGGCGAACTCGGTGCCGGAGTGGAACGCCGGGCCGGAGCCGGTGCAGTAGTGCACCGCCACCAGCACCGGCGGACGCGCCCGGACGTTGTCGGGCACGTACAGGTGCATGCGCAGGTTGCTGGGGTTGCTGCCAAAGTTCGTCACCTCGGTCAGCGAGGCGGCGGAGGCCGGGGGCGCGGCCAGGGCCACGAGGAGGGCCGCCACCATGGGCAGCACACCCCCCAGCAGCGCCGCCGGGCGCGATCCGGCCGGGCGCCTCCCGGCCCTCCCCGCCGCCGTGCGCACGGATCTGTCGGCCATGTTCATCTCCTTCCTAGACTGCGGAACGTGAAGGGACTGCTGCTGCGGCTGTCCGCGCTGGACGCGGACGCCGCCACCGCCGTACGCGTGATCGCCCACTTCGAGGCGCTGCTCGGCGGTGCGCTGGACCCGGTGACCCTGACGCGGTCCACCGCGGGACTGGCCGGGTGCGCGGCGGGGCTGGAACTGCCCGACGGCCGCACGGCGCGGTTCGCCCCGGGCGGCGCCGCCCTGGCGGGCGCGCCCGCGCACGTCTCCGGCCGGGTGGACCTGGAGCCGGCCGGCCGCGTGTGGCTGGAACGCCCCGGTGCGCCGGGGCCGTTCGACGAGCTGGTGCTGGAGTGGATGGCCATCGCAGCCCGTGTGCTGGCCGGGCGGCCCCGCCCGACCCGCACCCCCAGGGCCGCCGACCCGGCGCTGGTCGAACTGGTGCTGTCCGGGCGGGAGGCCGTCGAGGACCGCGCACGCGCGCTGCGGCTGCTGGGCCTGGAGCCCGGGACGCCGCTGCGGGTGATCGCGGTGGCGGCGGACGCGGGGGCGGGATCGGGCACGGGCAGGGGCGCGGACGCCGGGGTGGAGGCCGTCGCGCTGCTGGGGCGCGGCGCGCTGCGGGGCACCGTCCGGGTGGCGCGGGTCGGCTCACTGGGAGCGGTACTGGTGCAGCGCCGGGACGGCGCATCCGACGGGCCGGGAGCCTGCGGCGGGCAGGCGGCCTCCGGCTCCCGTCCGGGCGGCACCGCGTCACCGGCCGCGGAGCTGCGGGCGGCGATGCGCGAACGCGTCCGCGAGCGGAGCGCGGCCCGCAGGCCGGTCCCCGGCACACGCGTCGGGATCGGCTCGGGGGCCGACCCGCTGGACGCCCACGCCTCCTGGGCGCAGGCCCGCTCGGCCCTGCGGTTCGCGGTGGCGGGCGCTTCGGAGGAGGCGGTGGCCGACCACGACGAGCTCGGCCCGCTCGTGCTGCTGGCCGACATCCCGGTGGAGCGGCTGCGCGCCCAGGCGGACGTACGGCGGCTGGGGGAGCTGGGGGGGCCGGCGCACGGCGAGCGCGGCGGCCCCGCCACCGGGCAGGCCCGGCCGGGCGGTGAACTGCTGGCGGCCCTGGCCGCGTTCTGCCGCACCGGCTCGCTGCGGCAGGCCGCCGCCGAACTGCACCTGCACCACAGCTCGGTGGCCGCGCGCCTGGCGCACGTGGAGAAGGAACTGGGCTGGCGGCTGCGCGACCCGCAGGACCGCTTCCGCGCCCAGCTCGCGCTGTACGCCCTGCGGCTGGCCGGTAACGGGGACGGCTGAGCGCTCACCTCCTCACCGGCCCAGCGCCCGGCCCAGCACCGCTACCGCCTCGGCCGTCGCCCGCCGGATGACGGCGGCGTGCTCCACCGCCCACGCGCCGTGGAAGGTGCCGGGGAGCAGGTGCAGTTCGGCGGACACCCCGGCGGCCAGCAGGGCGCGGGCGTAGTCGATCCCCTCGTCCCGCAGCGGGTCGAACTCCATCACCGACACGTACGCGGGCGGCAGGCCCGCCAGTGCCATGACCCCGGCACGGGCGGGGGCGGCGTAAGGGGAGACGTCGGCGGTGCCCCGCACCCCGTGCCCCAGATACGCGTCCCAGCTGATCGCGGCGTTGCGCCGGTTCCACACGGGCGTGTCGGTGAACCGCCGCGCGCTGGGGGTGGAGAGCCGGTCGTCGAGCGCGGGGGAGCACAGGTGCTGGAAGCAGACCGCCGGGCCGCCGCGGTCGCGGGCGAGCAGGGCCAGCCCGGCCGCGAGCCCCGCCCCGGCGCTGTCGCCCCACAGGGCGATCCGATCAGGCAGCACACCCAGCTCCCCGGACCGCTCCACCAGACCGCACAGCCCGGCGTAGCAGTCCTCCAGGGGCGCGGGGAAGGGGTGTTCGGGCGCCAGCCGGTAGTCGACCGAGGCCACCACCACCCGCAGTTCCCGGCACAGCAGCAGGTTCCAGTCGTGGTCGACGTCCGGCGAGCCCAGCATGAAACCGCCGCCGTGCATGCCGTACACCGCGGGCAGCGGGCCGTGCACGCCCTGCGGCCGGTACAGCCGCAGCCGCACCCCGGGCGCTCCGGCCGGTCCGGGGACGCCGATCTCCCCGACGTCCACGCCGGCTGTGTCGGCCGCCGCCACCGCAGCGGCCACCTGCCCGGCCTGCGCGGCCCGCGCCGCGTCGAGGTCGAGCAGCTCCACCTCGGGGATCAGCGGGAGCGCCGCGGCCAGTTCGGGGTCGAACCGGTGGCGCGGGCTCATCTGCGTCCTCCGATCGCCGGCCCAGGGCACGGCGGGGTGTGCGGCGGCGTTGTGACGAGACGGTGTCACGGGCTTCCTCCCAGGTCATCAGACGGGTGTCGGGAGTACGGCCGTCCGGGCCCGACACCTGTGCGCTTTCCACTGCGTTCTCCCCGCCGCCGGCCCGGCGATCGGCCCGGTGAGGATGCCGGGAGCCGCTCCGATCAGCGAGAACACCTTCCCGGCGCGTGAAGTGGGCCGCTCTTGACGCCGACGCGGGGCCTCCTTATCGTCTCCCCGCCCGACCGGAAATTTTCCGGAAGGCTTCGATCCGCACCGTACGGGCCCGCCGCCCGGCCGCCGGTGGAGCCCCGGGGCCCGACGGGAGCGCCAGAAAGGGACCAGCCTTGACCACGACCGCCACCCCCTCCGGAAGACCCGCCCCCGGCACGGCGCGTCCCCGGCGCGCCCGCGGGCTGCGCCGCCTGGCGATGCCCCTGCTGCTCTCCTGCGGGATGTGCCTGGGCTCCCTGGCCGCGGCCGCCCCGGCCCAGGCGGGCCAGGTGAACGACACCGTCGTCGAGACCACCCGGCACAGCGGCAGGACCGTCGCCCTCACCTTCGACGACGGCCCCGACCCCGACGACACCCCGCGTCTGCTGGAGGTGCTGCGCAAGCACCGCGTCAAGGCGGTCTTCTGCCTGTGGGGCGACCACGTCGAGGAGCATCCCGAGCTGGTCCGCAGGATCGTCGCCGGCGGCCACACGCTGTGCAACCACACCATGCACCACGACGACATGGCCGCCTGGTCCCCCGAGGACATCCGGGCGGACCTTGCCGAGACCAACGCCGCGATCCGCCGCGCCGCGCCGGGCGCGCGGATCCCCTACTTCCGTGCCCCGTACGGCAGTTGGGGGCAGACGCCGCAGGTGGCGGCCTCGATGGGGATGCAGCCGCTGGGCTGGCGGCTGGTGATCGGCGACTGGGAGCCGCACAGCGCCGACGAGTTCGCCCGCCGCATCACCGAGGGCGTCACGCCCGGGGCCGTGGTGCTGCTGCACGACGGCGGCGGCGACCGCAGCGCGACCGTCGAGGCCGTCGACCGGGCCATCCCGCGGCTCAGGGCCGGGGGCTGGCGTTTCGACAAGCCCGCCCGCCGCGGCTGAGCCCGCCCGTGACCGGCCCGGCCGGCCTCCGAAGCCATCGGGAGACCCGCATGAGAACGAACACGAGGCGGTTCGCCTCCCTCCGCGACCGCGCGGGGCGGGCGAGCGGCTACGTCGTCGCCCTGCTCACCGGAGCCCTGCTCATGGGCACGGCGCCGTCCACCCCCGCCGCCCCGGGCGACTCCCCGGCATCCGCCGGGGGCACCGCCGGGAGCGCGGCGGGCAAGCACTCGGGCCGCGACTGGGTGGGCACCTGGTCCACCACGCCCACGGCCGTCCCCGCCTCGGACACCACCGTGTTCGAGGACCAGACCGTCCGGCAGACCGTCCGCACCAGCATCGGCGGCGACAGGGTGCGCATCCGGCTGTCGAACGAGTTCGGCGACCGGCCCCTGGTCATCGGCGAGGCCCGCATCGCCCGCCGCGCCGGGGGCGGCGGGCCCACCGCCGTCGACAGGCGCACCGACCGCGCGCTCACCTTCGGCGGGCGCTCCTCGGTGACCGTCCCCGCGGGCGCGCCCATGCTCAGCGACCCGGTCTCCCTGCGGGTGCCGGCCGGCTCCGACCTGGTGGTGAGCATCCACCTGCCCGAGCGCACCCCGGGCTCGACGGTCCACGCGTTCGCCTTCCAGCACAACCACGTCGCCTCCGGCAACGTCACCGGGCACGCGGACATCACACCGACCGCCACCGTCGACCGCTGGTACTTCCTGACCGGCGTGAGCGTGAGCGCCGACCGTACCAAGGGGGCCGGGAGGGCATCGGCCGTCATCGCCCTCGGAGACTCCATCACCGACGGCTCCGACACCGAGGTGAACGCCAACCACCGCTGGCCCGACTTCCTCGCCCGGCGCCTGGCCGAGGCCCGCGGACCGTACCCGCGGGGCGTGCTCAACCAGGGCGTCAGCGGCAACCGCCTGCTGCACGACCCCAACCCCCCGGCCGGGACCGGCGCCGAGAACTACGCGGCCTACTTCGGCCAGAGCGCGCTGCGCCGCTTCGACCGCGACGTGGCCGCCCAGCCCGGCGCCGAGCACGTCATCGTCCTGCTGGGCGTGAACGACCTCGGCCACCCGGCCGCGGGCACCGCACCGGCCTCGGAGAAGGTCACCGCCCAGGACGTCATCGACGGCCACCGCCAGCTCATCGCCCGCGCCCACGAGCGGGGACTGAAGGCATACGGCGGCACGATCCTGCCGTTCAAGGGCGACACCTTCGGCTTCCACAGCAAGGAGAGCGAGGCCGCCCGCCAGGCCGTCAACCACTGGATCCGCACCAGCGGGGAGTACGACGGGGTGATCGACTTCGACCGGGCCCTGCGCGACCCCGCCGACCCCGAGCGCCTGCTGCCGCGCTACGACAGCGGCGATCACCTCCACCCCAGCGACGCCGGGGCGGAGGCGATGGCCGACGCCGTCCCCCTCCACCTGCTGCGCTGACCGCGCCCCGCACCGCGCGGCGCCCGTGCCGGAAGGGGCACGGGCGCCGCGCCACGTCCGGCACCCGGGACGCTCACAGCCCGGGCAGCGCCTCCTGCTCGACATCCCAGCGCCCGGGCGCCGGGGCCGTGCGCAACGCCAGCTTCTCCCGGCACTCCACCCCCAGGCCCCACAGCCGCGCCTGCCGGTCGCGCAGCGGCCGTCCGCACATCCGGCACGTCACGCGCGGCCGGTCCTCCCCAGGCGGTTCAGGGCTGCCGGGAAGCGGTACGGGCTCGGGTCCGGGATCGGGCTCGGTGGTCACCCCACCGGTCTACCAGGCCGCGCACCGGCGCGCGAGAACGGCTCCCGCGGGCGCCCCCCCCGCGGCCGGCCCTGCGGGACGCCGCCGGCCGCACACCGTGTGGTGTGCGGCCGGCGGCCTCGGCTGCCTCGCGGGCACCTCCGTCGCTCCCGTGGAGGGAGGGGCGGCGGGAACGCCGGGGAGCGGCGTTCCCGGTGCCCGTCAGAGGTCGAAGTACATCTCGAACTCGTGCGGGTGCGGACGGAGCTGGATCGGGGCGATCTCGTTGGTGCGCTTGTAGTCGATCCAGGTCTCGATCAGGTCGGCGGTGAAGACGCCGCCGGCCTGCAGGTACTCGTTGTCCTCCTCCAGGGCCTCCAGGACGGCCGGCAGGGAGGTCGGCACCTGCGGGACGCCCGCGTGCTCCTCCGGAGCCAGCTCGTAGAGGTCCTTGTCGATCGGCTCGGCCGGCTCGATCTTGTTCTTGACGCCGTCCAGACCGGCCAGCAGCAGGGCCGAGAAGGCCAGGTACGGGTTGGAGGACGGGTCCGGGGCGCGGAACTCCACGCGCTTGGCCTTGGGGTTGGAGCCGGTGATCGGGATGCGCATCGCGGCGGAGCGGTTGCGCTGCGAGTACACCAGGTTCACCGGGGCCTCGAAGCCGGGCACCAGGCGGTGGTAGGAGTTCACCGTCGGGTTGGTGAAGGCCAGCAGCGACGGGGCGTGCTTGAGGATGCCGCCGATGTAGTACCGGGCGGTGTCCGACAGGCCCGCGTAGCCCTGCTCGTCGTAGAACAGCGGCTCGCCGCCGGACCACAGCGACTGGTGGACGTGCATGCCCGAGCCGTTGTCGCCGAAGATCGGCTTCGGCATGAAGGTGGCGGTCTTGCCGTTGCGCCAGGCGACGTTCTTGATGATGTACTTGAACAGCATCAGGTCGTCGGCGGCCGCCAGCAGCGTGTTGAACCTGTAGTTGATCTCCGCCTGGCCGGCGGTGCCGACCTCGTGGTGCTGGCGCTCGACCTTCAGGCCGGCCCGGTCCAGCTCCAGGGACATCTCGGCGCGCAGGTCGGCGAAGTGGTCGACCGGCGGGGTCGGGAAGTAGCCGCCCTTGTAGCGGACCTTGTAGCCGCGGTTGTCCTCCAGCGCACCGGTGTTCCAGGCGCCGGCCTCGGAGTCGATGTGGTAGAAGGACTCGTTCGCACTGGTCTGGAAGCGGACGCTGTCGAAGACGTAGAACTCGGCCTCGGGCCCGAAGTAGGCGGTGTCCGCGATGCCGGAGGAGGCGAGGTACGCCTCGGCCTTCTTCGCCACGTTGCGCGGGTCGCGGCTGTACTGCTCGCCGGTGATCGGGTCGTGGATGAAGAAGTTGATGTTGAGCGTCTTGTCGCGGCGGAACGGGTCCAGGCGGGCGGTGGACAGGTCCGGCAGCAGCGCCATGTCGGACTCGTGGATCGCCTGGAAGCCGCGGATCGAGGACCCGTCGAAGGCCTGCATCTCGGACGGGTCGAACGTCGAGGCCGGGATCGTGAAGTGCTGCATGACTCCCGGCAGGTCGCAGAAGCGGACGTCGACGAACTTCACGTCGTTGTCCGCGATGTACTTCTTTGCCTCGTCGGCGTTCTGGAACATCCAAGTCCTCCTAGTCCCGCCGCGAGGGGACGGGGTGGCAGCTCGAGTGGCAGTCCAGTGCGATGTCCTGCTGTCGCCCGACCTTAGATTTGCGGGATTTCTCAAGCATGACCCATTTGTTTCGGTGATGTTAACCGGACGAGTGTGCGGACAGTCGCCTTCGGTACCGTCCCGGTGCCGCCCTCGCGGCCGTGTGCGGTCCCCGCAGCCCGGCCGGGTACCCCGGAAGACCGCGCGTTACCGTTGACGGGTGGACAACAGGCAAGCAATCGGATCCTGGCTCTCCGGCCCCAGGGCCGCGGCCGAGCAGATGGGCGCGGACTTCGGCTACCGGGGCGAGCGGCTGGGCCTGCCCCAGGACGGGCCGGGGTCGATCGCCCCGCTGGGACGCCGGTTCGGCGCGATCTTCGTCGACTGGGGCCTGTGCATGCTGATCGCATACGGTCTGCTCACGGGCGGCGACCTCGGCTCGGCGGGGAACTGGGCCCTGCTGGTCTTCGCGGTGCTCGGCGTCCTCACCGTCGGCACGGTCGGCTCCACGCCGGGCAAGCGGCTGCTGGGCCTGCGGGTGGTCTCCGTGGGCGGCGGACGGCTCACGCTGCCCCGCGCGGTGGTGCGCACGGCCCTGCTGGCGCTCGCCGTGCCGGCGCTCGTGTGGGACCGCGACTCGCGCGGCCTGCACGACCGGCTCTCCGGCGCCGTGCAGGTGCGGATCTGAGCCCTCACCGCCCCTCGGCGGTACGAACGCCCCGCCGCGAGCCGCGGGGCGGACCCGGCACGGGCCCGGGCTCGCGGGCGGAACGTGGTGGAGGCCCGGAACCCTTCGGGGTTCCGGGCCTCCACCACATCCGTATCCGTCCGCCCGGTGCGCCGGGCGCATGCGCGCCTCAGCGGCGGGTCGGCCCCTTCGGCATCCGCATGCCGCGGGGCATCGGCCCCTTGGGCATCGGCAGGTTGTTCATCAGGTCGCCCATGGCCCGCAGCCGGTCGTTGGTCTCCGTGACCTGGGGACCCTGGAGCACCCGGGGGAACTTGAGCAGCTTGGTGCGCAGCTTCTTCAGCTCCGTCTGGCCCTCGCCGGTGCCCACGACCACGTCATGGACCGGGACGCCGCTGACGATGCGCGCCATGCGCTTCTTCTCGGAGACGATCAGGGAGCGCACCCGGTTCGGGTTCCCCTCGCCGACGAGCACGATGCCCGCCTTCCCCACGGCCCGGTGGACGACGTCCTGCTGCCGGTTCATGGCGACGGCCGGGGTGACCGTCCAGCCGCGGCCGATGTTGTCCAGGACGGCGGCCGCGGCGCCCGGCTGACCCTCCATCTGGCTGAACGCCGCCCGCTCGGCCCGGCGGCCGAAGACGATGGCCATCGCGAGGAAGGCCAGCAGGAAGCCCAGGATGCCCAGGTAGACGGGGTGGCCGACCCAGAAGCCGATCGCGAGGAGAACACCGAAGGTGACGAGCCCCACGCCCGCGAGGACGAAGCCGATCGACTTGTCGACGCGCCGCGTCATCTTGTACGTCAGGGCGATCTGCTTGAGCCGCCCCGGATTCTCGGATGTTTCCTTCCTCGCCATACAGCGAAGTCTACGTCGCCCTTCTGCGCCCGGTCGCCGCGGCCTCCAGGACGGCCGCGGCCTCCCCCCGCGCCCGTGCCCGGCGCCGGTCCTCCAGGACGGCCGCCCAGGCGTTGCGGCGCGCGGTGCGCTGCCCGCCGGGCAGCAGCAGCCCCTCCAGTCTTCCCAGGATCCGTGCGGTGGTGTGCACCGGAAGGTCCCCTCCCCATGGCGGGCCCCGCGGGGCCGGTGGTGCGGGTGGTCCGTGGTCCCCACCCTCGCCGAACGGTGTTACCAGCGGGTGACGACGCGGTCAAAGGCGCCGAAAGCGGAGGGAGCGGATCAGGCCACGGGGAGGGGGGCGTCACGCCGCGGTGGCGCCCCGGCGCTCGACCGCCTGCCGGTACAGGCGCCCGGCGCGGTAGGAGGAGCGGACCAGCGGGCCGGACATGACGCCGGCGAAGCCGATCTCGTCCGCCTCGTCCTTCAGCTCCACGAACTCCTGGGGCTTCACCCAGCGCTCCACCGGGTGGTGCCGGGGCGAGGGGCGCAGGTACTGGGTGATGGTGATCAGCTCGCAGCCGGCCTCGTGCAGGTCGCGCAGGGCCTGGCTGACCTCCTCGCGGGTCTCGCCGAGCCCGAGGATCAGGTTCGACTTGGTGACCAGCCCCTCCGCGCGGGCCCGGGTGATCACCTCCAGCGACCGCTCGTAGCGGAAGGCGGGGCGGATGCGCTTGAAGATCCTCGGGACCGTCTCGACGTTGTGCGCCAGCACCTCCGGGCGCGAGGAGAAGACCTCGGCGAGCTGCTCGGGCACCGCGTTGAAGTCCGGGATCAGCAGCTCGACGCCGGTGTCCGGCATCAGCGCGTGGATCTGGCGGACGGTCTCGGCGTACAGCCAGGCGCCGCCGTCGGGCAGGTCGTCGCGGGCGACGCCGGTGATCGTGGCGTACCGCAGCTCCATCTGCCGGACGGACTCGGCCACCCGGCGCGGCTCGTCGCGGTCGAACTCGGCGGGCCTGCCGGTGTCGATCTGGCAGAAGTCGCAGCGCCGGGTGCACTGCTCGCCTCCGATGAGGAAGGTGGCCTCGCGGTCCTCCCAGCACTCGAAGATGTTGGGGCAGCCGGCCTCCTGGCACACCGTGTGCAGGCCCTCGCGCTTCACCAGGGACTGCAGTGCGTTGTACTCGGGGCCCATCTTCGCCCGGGTCTTGATCCACTCGGGCTTGCGCTCGATGGGGGTCTGGCTGTTCCGGACCTCCAGGCGCAGCAGCTTCCTACCGTCGGGTGCGACAGCGGACACGTCCGGCACTCCCCTTATGTGTTGGTGGCCTTTGAATCTTCGGCGCACACAAGGGTACGCCTTGGCTTGTTCGGGTCAGACGGCGCGGGGCAGCGCTTCCGCGGACTCCAGCACCGCGCGCAGGTGCTTCTCCACCACGGGCAGCACCTCGGCGACGGTCACCGGCCTGCCCAGCTCCTGCGAGAGCGAGGTGACGCCGGCGTCCCGGATGCCGCACGGCACGATGCGGTCGTACCCGGTGTTGTCGGAGTCGCAGTTCAGGGCGAAGCCGTGCATGGTGACGCCCTTGGCGACCCGGATGCCGATGGCGGCGAGCTTGCGGTCGTCGCCGCGCTGGCCGGCGTTGGAGGGGGCGTACTCCGGGCCGCGCAGCCTCGGGTCGTACTCGTCGTCGTGGAGTCTCGGGTCGAAGTCCAGGTCCAGGCCGCCCAGCGCGGTCCTCTTCCCCGGATCGCCCAGCACCCACACCCCGCTGCGCCCCTCGACCCGGGTGGTCTCCAGGCCGAACTCCGCGCACGTGCGGATCAGCGCCTCCTCCAGCCGCCGCACATGGGCGACGACGTCCACCGGGCGGGGCAGCTTCAGGATCGGGTAGCCGACGAGCTGGCCCGGGCCGTGCCAGGTGATCTTGCCGCCGCGGTCCACGTCCACCACGGGGGTGCCGTCCAGGGGGCGCTCGCTGTCCTCGGTGCGGCGGCCGGCGGTGTACACCGGCTGGTGCTCCAGCAGCAGGCAGGTGTCGGGGATCTCGTCGGCGAAGCGGGCCGCGTGGACCTCGCGCTGCCTGCGCCACGCCTCCAGATACTCCACGGCGTCCTCACCGAAGCCCAGGTGGACAAAGCGCAGCTCGCTCACGGCGGCTCCTCCTCCGGTCGTCTCGGGCCGCGGCCCAGGTCGTCGCGGGTCCCGGCAGCCACTGTACGGCTCCGGGGCCGGGGAGCGGCGGGCCGGTGGCGGCCGGCCGCTCCCCCGGTGACGGACCGCGACGGAGAGTCGCCGGACGGTTCCGCTCACCGCGCCCACTCACACGTATGGATGAAACCCGTGCGCAGACCCCCGGAGGGGCGGAGCGGACGGCTACATTCGCGCCGTTCCAGCAGGGCGCCCCGGCGTCTGTCGTACCCCAAGCCGTGAGGCAGGAGACCGCAAAGCCGATGTCGACGGAACGACCTGGGAAATCCACCCAGCGCACCCCCAACCGCCAGCTCGCCGCGCTCATCGCCGAGGCCGGGTTCTCCAACGCCGGACTCGCCCGGCGGGTCGACCAGCTCGGGTTGGAGCACGGACTGGACCTCCGGTACGACAAGACCTCCGTGACGCGCTGGCTGCGCGGACAGCAGCCGCGCGGCACGACGCCGGCGCTGATCGCCGAGGTCTTCACCCGCCGCCTGGGCCGCAGGCTCACCGCCCAGGACCTGGGCCTGGACGCGTGCGCACCGGTCTACGCCGGGCTGGAGTTCGCGGCCACACCCGGCGAGGCGGTGGACATCGTCGGGGGCCTGTGGCGCAAGGACACCGGGAACCACGCCGAGCTGCGCAAGATCGCCTTCACCCCGGCCGGGCTGGTGGTGCCCAGCCGGGACTGGCTGATCGGCCGCCCCGACGAGCGCGTGGCGCGCGGCGAACCCGCGCCGGAGGCGCCCAGGGTGCCCTCCCAGGGCCGCGGCCCCCTGTCGCCCGCCGCCGTACCGCCGCCCCGGGTGGGGCAGGCGGCCCGGATCGAGCGGGTGGAGCGGGGCCCGGGGCAGCGGGTCACGGCCGGGGACATCGCCGCCCTGCGCTCGGTCGGCGAGCTGTTCCGCGCCCTCGACCACGCCTACGGCGGCGGCCACGCCCGGCAGGCGCTGGTGCGCTACCTGGAGCACGAGGCCGAGCCGATGCTGCGCGGCTCCTACGGGGAGCAGACCGGGCGCCGGCTGTTCGCCGCGGTGGCGGACCTGACCCGCCTGGCCGGGTGGACGGCGTACGACATCGCCGCGCACGGGCTGGCGCAGCGCTACTTCGTCCAGGCGCTGCGGCTGGCCCAGGCCGCCGGGGACCGGGCGTACGGCAGCTATGTGCTGGTGACGATGAGCAGGCAGGCGGTGTACCTCGGGCACGGCCGCGAGGCGGTGCAGCTGGCGCGGGTCGCCCAGCAGGGCGTCGGCTCCTCGGTGCCTCCGGCCGTCCAGGCGCTGCTGCACGCGGTGGAGGCGCGCGGGCACGGGGTGCTGGGGGAGGTGCGGGCGTGCACGGCGTCGCTGGCCCGCGCCGAGCGGGCGCTGGAGCAGGCGCGGCCGGGCGACGAGACGCCGCACTGGGCGCGGTTCTTCGACGAGGCGCAGCTCGCCGACGAGTTCGGGCACTGCCACCGGGACCTCCAGCAGTACCGGGCGGCGGCCCAGCACGCCGAGCGCTCCCTGCAACTGCGGGGCCCGGGCTATGTGCGCAGCCGGCTGTTCTGCCGGATGGTGCTGGCCACCGCCCGGCTGGGGCTGGGCGACGTGGAGCAGGCGTGCGCCCTGGCCGCGGAGTCGGCGCAGCAGGCGGCGGAGATGCGCTCGGTGCGGGCGCACGAGTACGTCAAGGACTTCGAACGCCGGCTGGAGCCGTACCGGGACGCCACACCGGTGCGCACCTACCGCGAGCGGGTCGCCGCCCTCGTCTGACTCCCGGAGCCCTCCGCCGCCCACCGGCCGACCGTGCCGCCGCGCCGCCACGCGGCGGCACGGTCACGTTCGGGCCGGGACCTGCCCGAGCCCGCCGGAGCCCGCCGGGACCCGCTCAGGCCGCGGCGCGCAGGGCCGGGCCCTGCGCGTACCGCCGGATGCCGAAGTCGCGGCGCACGGCGTCCGCGGCGCGGCGGGCCGAGCGCAGCGCGCCCTGGGCGTCGGCGGTGTCGCGGTGGTCGCCGCAGACGTACAGGCCGTACAGCACCCGGACCGGGCGCCGCGGATCGTGCGGGGCCGGCGTCGCGGGCACGGCCAGCGGGTCGTGGTGGACGGCCAGCAGCTCCCAGCGGCCGGTCGGGACGCCGTACAGCCCGGCGAGCTGGGCGCGCGCGGCCCGGTCCAGCACACCGGCCGGCTCGGAGGCGGCGGCGCCCAGCACCACGGAGGTGACCAGCGCGCGGCCCGGTCGCGCGCGCGAGGGGTCCACGGCGCTGGTGACGGCCGTGTACGCCACCGGACCGCGCCGGTCGGCGTCGAGCAGGAGCAGCGGCTCGTCCGTGGGCGCCGGGCCCTCCACCGCGTGGTGCAGCACGGTCACCGGGTGGAAGTCCGGTACCCGCAGACCCGGCAGCAGCTCGGCCGCGTCGCGGGCCCCGGTGGCGATGAGCACCGCGCGGCAGCGGATCGTGCCGTGGTCGCGCGTCACCACCGCGTTGGCGGCCACGGACAGGACGCGCACCCCGGTGCGGACGGTGCCGGGCGGCAGCCCGTCCGCCAGGGCCCGGGGCACGGACGCCGCGCCGCCCGCGGGCAGGCACAGCCCGCCGCGGGCGAAGTCGCGCAGCACCAGATCGCCGATCCGGCTGGAGGTCGTCAGCTCCGGGTCGCACAGCAGCGCGCCGAGCAGGGGGCGCAGCAGGCCGTCGGCCGCCCGGGAGGACAGGGCGCGGGCGGCCAGGGCCTGGGCGGCGGGCAGCTCGGGACGGGCGTCCAGGCGCTCGGCGGGCGTCGAGGCGAGCCGGGCGAGCTGCGCGCGCAGCCGGGCCTGGTCCAGGGTGGTGCCCAGCGCGGTGCCGAGGGCGCCGCCCGGGGGCGCCGGACACCGGCCAGGGCGCTCACCGCGGCGCGCGCGCTCCGTGCGCCGCGGGGCGGCCGGCGGCGCGGGCGGTGCGGGCGGTGCGGGGCGCGCCGACGCGCAGCCCGCGGTCGCCGCTGCGGATCAGCACCCCGGAGGCGAAGGGGCGCAGGTCGAGCCCGGCCAGGCCGGGGCAGCGGCGCAGCTCGGACCAGCCGGCCGAGAGCGGCCGGCCGCCGCGGTCCAGCCGGTAGCCGTCGATCTCCTCGGTCGCCATCCGGCCCCCGACGGCGCCTGCGGCCTCCAGCACGGTGACGTGCAGCCCGGCGCCGGTCAGATGGTGCGCGGCGGCCAGACCCGCCAGACCCGCGCCGACGACGGCGACGTCGGTGGTCTCCCGGCCTCGGCCGGGGCTGGGACGGAGTGCGCTGCCGGGCATGGGCCCTCCCGTGGTCGACACTGCGGCGCGAGCGGACGTCCGGAGGTTTCCTGCCCTCCGGAGAAGCGCTCGACGCGCGCTTTCAAGCCGACCCTAGGGAAGCGGGCGATCACGGACAGTCGCGCACGCACCGGGCACGGACGCACATCGGTCGCGCACGGGTGTACGACGGTCGCACATCGGTCGAGTACGGTTCATGCGCCCCTCGTTCACCACCTGCGCCCCGCCCGTGCGCCCGGCCGGAACGCCTCCGGTGGGCGAGGTCAGCGCAGCGCCGCCCGGACGGCGTCCTCGATGCCGGGGAAGGCGAAGACGAAGCCGGACTCCAGCAGCCGCCGGGGCAGCACCCGCTGACTGCCGAGCACGTCCGTGGAGAACTCGCCCAGCACCGCGCGCAGCACGGGCGCGGGCACGGGCAGCACCGCCGGACGGTGCAGCACCCGTCCCATCGCGGCGGCCACCTCGCGCTGGGTGACCGGCTCGGGCGCGGTCAGGTTGACCGGCCCGGACAGCTCCTCGGTGTCCAGCAGATGCCGCAGCGCGGCGATGTGGTCGTGCAGGGCGATGTGGCTCCAGTACTGGCGGCCGCTGCCCAGGGGCCCGCCCAGCCCGGCCCTGAAGACCGGGAACAGCCGGCCCCACGCCCCGCCGGTGCGGGAGACCACCAGCCCGGTGCGGGCGTACACGGTGCGGATCCCCGCCTCCTCGGCCGGCGCGGCGGCCTCCTCCCACTCCTGGCAGACGTCGGCCAGGAAGCCGTGCCCGGGCGGCGCGTCCTCGTCCACGGCGCGGTCGCCGGTGTCGCCGTAGTAGCCGACGGCGCTGCCGGCCACCAGGGTGCGCGGCGGGGTGTCGAGCGAGGCCAGGGCCTCGGCGACGGCGGCCGTCCCCAGGACCCGGCTGTCGCGGATCTCGCGCTTGTACGCCTCGGTCCAGCGGTGGTCGCCGACGCCGGCGCCGGCCAGGTGCACCACCGCCTCGCAGCCCACCAGCCCGGCGGCGTCCACGTACTGCCTCCTCGGATCCCACTCCACCTCGTCGCCCGCCCGGGGCGGGCGGCGCACCAGGCGCAGCACCTCGTGCCCGTCGGCGCGCAGGGAGTCCACAAGTGCCCGGCCGATGAGGCCGTACGAGCCGGTGACCGCGATACGCATGGGGCAATCCTGGTGGACAGCCGCTCCGATGGCGAGGCACAGTGACCGGCATGTCCGCGTCCCCGGCGTCCCCGGCGTCCCCGGTCCCTCCCGCGTCCTCGGCGTCCCGGGGAGCGCCGCGCCCCGCGCGCCCCCTCGTACGCCCCGCCGCCGACGAGGACGGCCAGGCGCTGGGGGAACTGGACCGGCGCACCTGGTCGCCGGTGCACGCGGTCACCCCGCGGCCGCGGCCGCCGTACGGCCCGTTCTTCCACACCGGCAACCCGCCCCGGGAGTTCCTCGTCGCCGAGCTGGCGGGGGAGGCGGTGGGCTACATCAAGCTGGCCCGGCCCACCCCCCTCGCGAGCAACGGCCATGTCCGCCAGATCCAGGGGCTGGCGGTGGACGCGCCGGCGCGCGGCCGGGGTGTGGGCCGGGCGCTGCTGCGCGCGGCGATGACCGAGGCGCGGCGGCAGGGCGCCTCGCGGATCACCCTGCGGGTGCTGGGCCACAACGCGCCCGCGCGGGCGCTGTACGCCTCGGAGGGCTTCGCGGTGGAGGGCGTGCTGCCCGGGGAGTTCCTGCTGGAGAGCGGCTACGCGGACGACGTGCTGATGGGGCGCTCGCTGGCCGTCTGACCGCCCCGGGGCCGCCCCCGCGCCGGGTTCACCCCCGCTGCGGCCCGAACCGCTCCCACAGCCGGGGGAAGGCGGCGGCCAGGTCCCGGTCGTCCCCGGAGGCGAGTGGTGCGCCCTCCGGCTCCCGGGGCGGGTCGGGCAGGCCGAGGTCGGGCAGTTCCAGACCGGTGAGCCGCTCGTAGGCCTCGTCCGCGGCGCCGCCGATGTCCTCGCCCTCGCCGTCCACCTCCGGGTCGAAGTCCTCCAGCAGGCCGGCGAGCGAGTCCGGGTCGTGCAGCGCGCCCTCGAACACCTTCCTGCCCTGGCCGACCAGCCAGCAGCGGAAGGAGTCGAAGGCGTCGTCGTCCGCCCCGCCCAGCAGCACCCGGGCCGCGCCCCACACGTCCCGGCGCCAGGCCCGGTTCACCCGGGCCTCGAAGTGGCGGGCGAAGTCCACGACGGTGTCCGGGTCGAGCCGTGTCAGCCGGTCGACGAGCAGTTCGGCGTGGTCGACCGGGTCGCCCCCGGCGGCCTCGCGGGTGCTGTCGACCAGCTCCCAGAACTCCGTCTCGTGCATCGTCACGGGACCAAGGATCCGCCCTGCGGGCGCCGTCCGCATGCGGGGCGCCCGCCCGGCGGGGCGTCCTGACCGGACCGGCGGAAAAACCCGACAGGAGATGTCCGGTATCGGTGGCAGCGTGCCCGGTGCGCACAAGGCGCCGGGCAGAGGCCGGGGAAGCGCCCGGCAGGCGCCACGGACACGCGAAAGGACACACACGTGAACACCGCAGCGGTGCCGAAGGGGAGTCTGGAGGGCAGGGTCGCCCTGGTGGCGGGGGCCACCAGGGGCGCGGGCCGGGCCATGGCCGTGGAGCTGGGCCGGGCGGGCGCGACGGTGTACGCCACCGGCCGCACCACGCGCGAGAGCGTCAGCGAGGTGGGCCGCCCCACCGAGACGATCGAGGAGACCGCCGAACTGGTCACGGCGGCCGGGGGCACCGGCATCGCGGTGCCGGTCGACCACCTGGAGCCGGAGGGGGTGCGCGCCCTGGTGGAGCGGATCGACCGCGACCACGGACGTCTGGACGTCCTGGTCAACGACGTCTGGGGCGGTGACCACCTGCTCGACTTCGACACGAAGGTGTGGGAGGTCGAGCTGGACAAGGGCCTGCGGATGCTGCGGCTGGGAGTGGAGACCCACCTGATCACCAGCCACTTCGCACTGCCCCTGCTGATCCGGCGGCCGGGCGGGCTGGTGGTGGAGGTCACCGACGGCACCGCCGAGTACAACGGCCCCAGGTACCGCGGCAACCTCTTCTTCGACCTGGCGAAGAACGCCCCGATCCGGGCGGCCTTCGGCCTCGCCGAGGAGCTGGGGGAGTACGGCTGCACGGCGGTCTGCCTCTCCCCGGGCTTCCTGCGCTCGGAGGAGATGCTCGACGCGTTCGGGGTGCGCGAGGAGAACTGGCGCGACGCGGTCGCCCGCGAGCCGCACTTCGCCATCGCCGAGTCGCCCGCCTACATCGGCCGGGCGGTGGCGGCACTGGCGTGCGACCCGGACGTGGCCCGCTGGAACGGGCAGTCCCTGTCCAGCGGGCAGCTCGCCGTCGAGTACGGCTTCACCGACACCGACGGCTCGCGGCCGGACGGCTGGCGGTACTTCATCGAGGTCGTCCACGGCGGGAAGGAGGCGACCGCCGAGGACTACCGGTAGAGCTCCGCCGTCCGCTCGGCCGCCCGTGCCATGCGATCGCGCAGCTCGGGCGGGCCGAGCACCTCGCACTCGGGGCCGAGGGCGAGGAGCTGGCCGTAGGCGACGTCCAGGGACTCCACGGGCAGGGTGACGGTGGTCAGCCCCTCCTCGTCGGTCTCCCCCCGCGCCAGCGCGTCCTCGGCCGCCGCCCGGTCGGTGGCGTACCGCAGCGCGCGGGTCCCGGCCTCGGTCAGCCGCACCACGGCGGTCTCGCGCAGGATCGAGCGGGCGAAGGCCGCGGCCCGCTCCTCCCAGAAGCCGGGCAGGTCGAAGTCCGCGTCCCGCTCGAACCGCTCGCCGAGCGGGGTGACGGAACCGAAGCGGTCCACCCGGTAGACGCGCGGATCGCCGTCGGCGCGGGCGACGAGGTACCACACGCCCGCCTTGAGCACCAGGCCGTACGGCTCCAGCGTCCGCTGTGCCCGGGAGCCGTCCCGGCGGCGGTAGCGCGCGGTGACCAGCCGGTCGTCCCACACGGCCTCGGCCAGCACCGGCAGCGCCCCGGGGGTCTCGGTGGGCTGCCACCACCCCGGGGCGTCCAGATGGAACCGCTGCGCCGCGCTGTGCGGGGCGTCCGCCAGCTCGGGCGTGAGCGCCGCCGCCACCTTCAGCCGGGCGGCCGAGGCCGCGTCCGCCAGGCCCATCTCCCGCAGCGCGGAGGGCACCCCGGACAGGAACAGCGCCTCCGCCTCGTCGCGCCCCAGACCCGTCAGCCGGGTGCGGTAGCCGCCGACCAGCCGGTAGCCGCCGGCCCGCCCCCGGTCGGCGTAGACGGGGATCCCCGCCTCCGACAGGGCCAGTGCGTCGCGGGCGACGGTCCGCTCGGAGACCTCCAGTCTCTCGGCCAGTTCGGCGGCGGTCATCGACCGCCGCGTCTGGAGCAGCAGCACCATCCTGATCAGCCGGGCAGCACGCATGCGCCCATCATCCCCGCCGGAGCGCGCGGCGCGGCGCGCGCTGTTAACGTGCTGTCAACCCACAGGGACAAAAGCCGAGGAACGTCGCATATGGCTACCGAATCCAGCAGCACTCCGACGACCCCGCCACCCCGCGCCCAGTGGGGGACCCGCACGGGCTTCCTGCTGGCGGCGATCGGCTCGGCCATCGGGCTCGGCAACATCTGGCGCTTCCCCTCCGAGGCCTACAAGAACGGCGGCGGGGCGTTCCTGCTGCCCTATCTGATCGCCCTGCTGACGGCGGGACTGCCCCTCCTCGTCCTCGAGTACACGCTCGGCCGCCGCTACCGGAAGTCCCCGCCGGGCGCGTTCCGCAGGCTGTCCGGCCCGGCGCAGGCGATCGGCTGGTGGCAGGTTGCGGTCTCCTTCGTCATCGCCGCCTACTACGCCGTGATCCTGGCCTGGGCCGTGCGGTACGTGGGCTTCTCGGTCGGCGAGCAGTGGGGCGACGATCCGAACGCCTACTTCTTCGGCGACTTCCTGCGCACCGCCGAGCAACCCGGCTGGATCTCCTCCTACGTCGGCGGCGTGTTCTGGCCGCTGCTCGTCATCTGGATCGCGGTCCTGACCGTCCTGGCCCTGGGTGTGAGGCGGGGCATCGAGATGGCCAACAGGATCTTCATCCCCCTGCTGGTGATCTTCTTCGTCGTCCTGGTGATCCGCGCGGTCACCCTGGACGGCGCCGGGACCGGCCTGGACGCGCTGTTCTCACCGGACTGGGGAGCGCTGGCCGAGGGCGGTGTCTGGGTCGCCGCCTACGGGCAGATCTTCTTCTCCCTCTCGGTCGGCTTCGGCATCATGATCACCTACGCCTCCTACCTGCGCCGCCGCGCCGACCTCACCGGCTCCGCGCTGGTCGCCGGCTTCGCCAACAGCTCCTTCGAGCTCCTGGCGGGCATCGGGGTCTTCGCCACCCTCGGCTTCCTCTCCGCCGCCAGCGGCACGCCGGTGGGGGAGACCGTCACCGACGGCATCGGCCTGGCGTTCATCGCCTTCCCGACGATCATCTCCAACATGCCGCTGGGCACCCTCTTCGGCCTGCTGTTCTTCGGCTCCCTGGTGATCGCCGGCTTCACCTCGCTGATCTCCATCGTGGAGGTGGTGGTCGCCTCGGTGCAGGACAAGACCGGCATCGGGCGCATCCCGGCGGTGCTCGGCGCCGGCGGGCTGACGGCCCTGGTCTCCGTCCTGCTCTTCCCCACCGACAGCGGGCTGTACCTGCTGGACTCCGCCGACCACTTCATCAACCGCTACGGCATCGCCCTGGCCTCCCTGGTCGCGGTGATCGTCATCGCCTGGGTGCTGCGCAGGCTGCCGGTGCTCCAGCGGGACGCGGACGCCACCTCCGCCATCCGGCTGGGCGTGTGGTGGCGCCTGGCCCTGGGGGTCGTCACCCCGCTGGTGCTGGGCTGGATGATGGTGGACAGCCTGCGTTCGGAGTTCGACGAGAACTACGGGGGCTATCCGTCCGGCTTCCTGTTCTGGTCCGGGTGGGCGGTCGCCCTGGGCGCGCTGCTCTTCGGCGTGCTGGCCTCCCTGCTCCCCTGGCCGCGCGGTACGGAGCCGGCGGGCACGGAGCCCTCGGGGCCGGGCGGCCCCGTGGAGAGCCGACCGGGTACGCCCGGGGAAGGGAGGCACTGATGTCGACGGATGCCGTCGTGATGATGATCGTCGCCATGGTCGTGGTGTGGGGCGGACTGCTCGCGGCCGTCCTCAAGCTCCGCGGCCACACCGAGGAGCCCTGATCCCCGGCCCGGCCCGGCCCGGCCCGGCCAGGCCCGGCCCGGCCCAGCCCGGCCCGATCCGGTCCGGTCCGGTCCGGCCCCGGCCGGCGGGGCCGGGCGCGCCTCCCGGCAGGCGGGAGGAGACGCGCCCGGCCGGCCGTGGCCGCCCGGCGGCGCGGGGAGGGGCCGTGGCGGCCGGGAGCCGTCAGGCCAGGCCGTAGCGTTCGGCCGCCGCGCGCACCGTCTCCCGCTTGACCTCGCCGCGCCGGGCCAGCCGGTCCAGGGCCGCCACCGCGATCGACTCGGCGTCCACCCCGAAGTGGCGGCGGGCCGCCTCGCGGGTGTCCGACAGACCGAAGCCGTCGGTGCCCAGCGAGGACCAGTCCTGCTCCACCCACGGGGCGATCTGGTCGGGAACCGCCCGCATCCAGTCGCTGACGGCGAGGACCGGGCCGGGCGCGCCGCACAGGGCGCGGGTGACGTACGGGACGCGGTCCTCGCCGTTGAGCTGCGCCGCGTCGCAGGACAGGGCATCGCGGCGCAGCTCGCTCCAGGAGGTGGCGGACCACACGTCGGCGGTCACACCCCAGTCGTCGGCGAGGAGGCGCTGGGCGTCCAGCGCCCAGTGGATGGCGGTTCCCGAGGCCAGCAGCTGGATCCGGGGTGCTTCACCACCGGAGGGGGACGCGGCCGGGACCCCCTCGCGGAAGCGGTACAGCCCCTTGAGGATGCCCTCCTCCACGCCCTCGGGCATGGGCGGCTGGACCTTCGGCTCGTTGTAGACGGTCAGGTAGTAGAAGACGTCCTCCGGCTCCGGCCCGTACATCCGGCGCAGGCCGTCGCGCACGATCACCGCGATCTCGTAGGCGAACGCGGGGTCGTAGTTGAGCGAGGCCGGGTTGGTCGAGGCCAGCAGATGGGAGTGGCCGTCGGCGTGCTGCAGGCCCTCGCCGGTGAGCGTGGTGCGGCCGGCCGTCGCGCCGACGACGAAACCGCGGCCGAGCTGGTCGGCCAGCTGCCAGAACTGGTCGCCGGTGCGCTGCCAGCCGAACATCGAGTAGAAGATGTAGAAGGGGATCATCGGCTCGCCGTGCGTGGCGTAGGAGGTGGCGGCGGCGATGAAGTCGGCCATGGCGCCGGCCTCGGTGATCCCCTCGTTGAGGATCTGCCCGTCGGCGGCCTCCTTGTAGTACATCAGCTGGTCGCGGTCGACCGGCTCGTACGTCTGCCCCTTGGGCGAGTAGATGCCGGCCGAGGGGAACAGCGACTCCATGCCGAAGGTACGGGCCTCGTCGGGGACGATCGGCACCCAGCGCCTGCCGGTCTCCGCATCCCGCATCAGGTCCTTGACCAGGCGTACGAACGCCATGGTCGTGGCCGTCTCCTGCTTGCCCGACCCCTTCTCCAGGGCGGCGAAGGCGCGCTCGGGCGGCTCGGGCAGTGCCGGGACCGGGTGGATGCGGCGGGCCGGGGCGGGGCCGCCGAGGGCGGCGCGGCGCTCGGCGAGGTAGCGCACCTCGGGGGAGTCCGGGCCGGGGTGGCCGTAGGGGACCGGGCCGTCCCCGAAGGCGCTGTCGGGGATCGGCAGTCCGAGCAGGTCGCGCATGCCCTTGAACTCGTCGGTCGTCAGCTTCTTCATCTGGTGGTTGGCGTTCTTGGACGCGAAGCCCCGGCCGAGGGTGTGGCCCTTGACGGTCTGCGCCAGGATCACCGTCGGCGCGCCCTCGTGCGCGAGCGCGGCCCGGTAGGCGGCGTACACCTTGCGGGGCTCGTGGCCGCCGCGCGAGGTGTGGAAGCACTCGACGATCTTCGCGTCGGTCAGCACCTTCGCCATCTCGGCCAGTGCCGGATCGGTGCCGAAGAAGTGCTCGCGGATGTAGGCGGCGTCGCGGGTGGCGTACGTCTGGAACTGGGCGTCGGGCACCTCGCGCAGCTTCCTGACCAGGGCGCCGGTGGTGTCCAGGGAGAGCAGTTCGTCCCAGGCCGATCCCCACAGCGCCTTGACGACGTGCCAGCCGGCGGCGCGGAACTGGGCCTCCAGCTCCTGGACGATCCTGAAGTTGGCGCGGACCGGGCCGTCCAGGCGCTGGAGGTTGCAGTTGACCACGAAGGTGAGGTTGTCCAGGCCCTCGCGCCCGGCCAGGGCGAGGGCGGCCGTCGACTCGGGCTCGTCCATCTCGCCGTCGCCGAGGAAGGCCCACACGCGGCTGCCGGAGGTGTCCTTGATGCCGCGGCCGGTCAGGTAGCGGTTGAAGCGGGCCTGGTAGATCGCCGAGAGCGGGCCCAGGCCCATGGAGACGGTCGGGAACTCCCACAGCCAGGGCAGTCGGCGCGGGTGCGGGTAGGAGGGCAGCCCGTCGCCGCCGGCCTCCCGGCGGAAGTTGTCCAGCTGCGCCTCGGTCAGCCGTCCGTCGAGGAAGGCGCGGGCGTAGATGCCGGGGGAGGCGTGGCCCTGGATGTAGAGCTGGTCGCCGGAGCCGGGGGCCTCGGGGGAGGACTTGCCGCGGAAGAAGTGGTTGAAGCCCGTCTCGTAGAGCCAGGCGGCGGAGGCGAAGGTGGCGATGTGGCCGCCGACGCCGAAGCGGGAGCCGCGGGTGACCATGGCGGCGGCGTTCCAGCGGTTCCAGGCGGCGATCCGCCGCTCCATCTCCTCGTCACCGGGGAAGGCGGGCTCGGCGGCGGTGGGGACGGTGTTGACGTAGTCCGTCTCCAGCAGCGGGGGGAGGCCGAGTCCGGTGCGGCCGGCGTGCTCCAGAGTGCGCCGCATCAGATACGCCGCCCGGTGCGGACCGGCCTGGCGGGCGACGGCGTCCAGGGACGCGGCCCACTCGGCGGTCTCCTCGGGGTCGCGGTCGAGGAGCTGATCGAGCTCGCTTGGGGTGCGTTCGGCGTCGGTCATGGTGTGGCCGCCTTCCGGACAGGACGGGACAAGGGGGTGGGGGTGTCACACCCACTGCCGGACTGTACGCCCACGATCGATGATCGATCAAAGGGTAGGGAGCGAAAAAGTGCCGCAGGAGCGAAATTGGCATTCAGTGCCGTTAATCAGGCACGGGGTGCACACCCCAGGACGTGCTCCTTGACCAGCTCGCCGATACGCGGATCGCGTCCGCGGAAAGCCTCCACGACCGCCTCGTGCTCCTCGGCGTACGACTGCTGCCGGGTGCCCAGCCAGCGGATGGCGAGCGTGGTCCACACTCCGATGCCCAGCGACTCCCAGGTGTGCAGCAGCACGCTGTTCCCGGCCGCGCGCACCAGCTCCCGGTGGAAGGCGACCGTGTGCCGCACCTGGGCCTCGCCGTCCCCGGCGCGGTCGGCCTCGTACAGCCGCGCCACGTGCTCCTCGAGCGCCGAGACGTCCCCGGCCAGGCGGTCGGCGGCCAGCTCGGCCGCGATCTGCTCCAGCCCGGCGCGCACGGGGTAGATCTCCTCCAGATCGGCCGCCGTCAGGTTCCGCACCCGTACGCCCTTGTTCGGCGCCGACTCGATCAGCCGCAGCGCCTCCAGCTCGCGCAGCGCCTCGCGCACGGGCGTCTGGCTGACCTCCAGCTCCACGGCGATCCGCCGCTCCACGATGCGCTCGCCCGGCTTCCAGCGCCCGCGGACGATGCCCTCCACGATGTGCTCGCGGATCTGCTCGCGCAGGGAGTGGACGACGGGCGGGGCCATGGGCGCTCCTTCTCTCTACCTTCTCGAAGGGGGAGGACAACGACGATACGGGCCGTCCACACGGCGGCGCCCCCGCCCGGAGCGGATCCGGTACGGGGGCGCCGACGCACGTGGACCGGTCAGAGACCCAGCTCGCCCTCGAACTCGCCGGCCTCCAGACGGGCCTTGACGTCCGTCAGGTAGCGGGCGGCGTCCGCGCCGTCGACCAGCTGGTGGTCGTAGGACAGGGTCAGGTAGACCATGTCCCGGACGGCGATGGTCTCGCCCAGCTCCGGGTGGTCCACCACGACCGGGCGGCGCACGGTGGCGCCGATGCCCAGCTCGGCCACCTGCGGGTAGTTCACGATGATCGTGTCGAACAGCGCACCGCGTGAACCGGTGTTGCTGATCGTGAACGTGCCGCCGGACATGTCGTCCGGGCTGAGCTTGCCGGTGCGGACCTTGCCCGCCAGCTCCGCGGTCTTCTTGGCGATGCCGGCCAGGCTCAGGTCGCCCGCGCCCTTGATGACCGGGACCATCAGGCCCTTCTCCGAGTCCACCGCGATGCCGATGTTCTCGACGTCGTGGTAGGTCACGGTCCCGTCGTCGTTGATCTTGGCGTTGATCGACGGGTGGGCCTTCAGCGCCTCGGCGGCGGCCTTGACGAAGAACGGCATCGGGGAGAGCTTGACGCCCTCGCGGGCCAGGAAGTCCTCCTTGGCCCGGGCCCGCAGCCGCATGATCCGCGTGACGTCCACCTCGACCACGGTGGACAGCTGCGCCTGGCTGTGCAGCGCCTTCATCATGTTCTCGGCGATGACCTTGCGGATGCGGGTCATCGGCACCGTCTGGCCGCGCAGCGGCGACGGCTCGGCCTTGGCCGGGCCGCGGCCGGCCGGTGCGGCGGCCGGAGCCTGGGCCTGGGCGGCCTGCGCCCTGGCCGCCTCGGCCGCGGCCACGACGTCCTGCTTGCGGATGCGGCCGCCGACGCCGGTGCCCTTGACGGTGGACAGGTCGACGTCGTTCTCGGCGGCGAGCTTGCGCACCAGCGGGGTCACGTAGGCGCCCTCGCCGCCGCCGGCCGGGGCCGCCGGGGCCGGTGCCTGTGCCGGAGCGGGCGCGGGAGCCGGGGCGGCGGGCGCCTGCTGCGGGGCCTGGGCCTGCGCGGGCTCGGGCCGGGCCTGCGGCTGTGCCGGGGCCTGCTGGGGCTGCGCCGGGGCGGCCTGCGGCTCGGGCTTCGGCTCGGGTGCCGGGGCCGGGGCGGGCGCCTCGGCCTGCGGCTCGGGCTGGGCCTGCGGCTCGGGCTGAGCCGGGGCGGGGGCCTGGGCCGGAGCGGCACCGGCGGCGCCGATCACGGCCAGCTTCGCGCCGACCTCCGCCGTCTCGTCCTCGCCCACCACGATCTCCAGCAGGGTGCCGGAGGCGGGGGCCGGGATCTCGGTGTCGACCTTGTCGGTCGAGACCTCCAGCAGCGGCTCGTCGGCCTCGACCTCCTCGCCGACCGACTTCAGCCAGCGGGTGACGGTGCCCTCGGTGACGGACTCGCCGAGCGCCGGCAGCACCACGTCGGTGCCTTCCGCCGCGCCACCCGACGGAGCCGCCTGCTGCGGGGCCTGGGCCTGCGCGGGCTCGGGCTGGGCCTGCGGCTGTGCCGGGGCCTGCTGGGGCTGCGCCGGGGCGGCCTGCGGCTCGGGTGCCGGAGCCGGGGCGGGCGCCTCGGCGGCGGCCGGGGCCTGGGCCTGGGCGGGCGCCTCGGCCGGGGCGCCGGAGCCGTCGTCGATCACGGCCAGCTCGGCGCCGACCTCGACCGTCTCGTCCTCGGCGACCTTGATGGAGGACAGGGTCCCGGAGGCGGGGGAGGGGATCTCGGTGTCGACCTTGTCGGTCGACACCTCCAGCAGGGGTTCGTCGGCCTCGACGTGCTCACCCTCGGCCTTCAGCCAGCGGGTGACGGTGCCCTCGGTGACGCTCTCGCCGAGCGCCGGCAGGGTTACGGAAACCGCCATGGTTTCGGTTGCTCCTAACGAAAAGTGCGAATGGCGTGGTGCTCTCGCGCCCGGGAGGATCAGTCGTGGGAGTGCAGCGGCTTGCCGGCCAGGGCCAGGTGGGCCTCGCCGAGGGCCTCGTTCTGCGTCGGGTGCGCGTGGACGAGCTGCGCGACCTCGGCGGGCAGAGCCTCCCAGTTGTAGATGAGCTGGGCCTCGCCGACCTGCTCGCCCATCCGGTCACCGACCATGTGGACGCCGACCACGGCACCGTCGCGGACCTGGACGAGCTTGATCTCACCCTGCGTCTTGAGGATCTTGCTCCGGCCGTTGCCGCCGAGGTTGTACTTCAGCGTCACGACCTTGTCCGCGCCGTGGATCTCCTTGGCCTTGGCCTCGGTCAGGCCGACGGAGGCGACCTCCGGGTGGCTGTAGGTCACACGCGGCACGCCGTCGTAGTCGATCGGCACGACGTCCAGCCCGGCCAGTCGCTCGGCCACCAGGATGCCCTCGGCGAAGCCGACGTGGGCGAGCTGGAGGGTCGGGATGAGGTCGCCGACGGCCGAGATGGTGGGCACGTTGGTGCGGCAGTACTCGTCCACCAGGACGTAGCCGCGGTCCATGTTCACCCCGGCCTCCTCGTAGCCCAGGCCCTGCGAGACCGGACCGCGGCCGATGGCGACGAGCAGCAGCTCGGCCTCGTACTCCTTGCCGTTGGCCAGGGAGACCTTCACACCGTTGTCGGTGTACTCCGCCTTCTCGAAGAAGGAGCCGAGCGAGAACTTGATGCCGCGCTTGCGGAAGGCGCGCTCCAGCAGCTTGGAGCTGTTCTCGTCCTCGGCGGGCACCAGGTGGGGCAGGCCCTCGACGATGGTGACGTCGGTGCCGAAGGACTTCCACGCGGAGGCGAACTCGCAGCCGATGACGCCGCCGCCCAGGATGACGACGGACTGCGGCACGCGGTCCAGCGTCAGCGCGTGGTTGGAGTTGATGATCCGGTTGCCGTCGATCTCCAGACCCGGGATCGACTTGGGCACCGAGCCGGTGGCCAGCAGGACGTGCCGGCCCTCGTAGCGCTGCCCGTTCACGTCCACCGAGGTCGGGGAGGAGAGGCGGCCCTCGCCCTCCACGTAGGTGATCTTGCGGGAGGCGATCAGCCCCTGCAGGCCCTTGTACAGGCCCGAGATCACGCCGTCCTTGTACTTGTGGACGGCCGGCATGTCGATGCCCTCGAAGGTGGCCTTGACGCCGAAGCCGGCGCTCTCGCGCGCGGAGTCGGCCACCTCGCCGGCGTGCAGCAGGGCCTTCGTCGGGATGCAGCCGTAGTGCAGACAGGTACCGCCGACCTTGTCCTTCTCGATCAGGGCGACGTCCAGACCCAGCTGCGAAGCCCGCAGGGCAGCGGCATAACCGCCGCTACCGCCTCCGAGGATCACTAGGTCGAAAACGGTGCTGGCGTCGTTCGCCACGTCACGTCCTCCATGCATGGGTACGCCGGAGCCGGTCCGTCGGAGACCGGGCGGCTGTATGTTCGGCCGCTTCTTGCTCGGCCCTGTGGGTTGAGCGGGCCCTGTCCTGCCGAGACAACATCTTTGCACTTGTCGGCGGAGAGTGGGACGCCGGGCCGGTGTCCCAGCCCCTCATACCCAGATGAACAGGAGGATTGCGAGCGGGTATGCGTGTCTACCGGAGAGTAGGCCGACCGGGATCGCTCACAGCGAACGCGGCCCGGCCGGAACCGGCCGGAACGCCCGCCGGGGCCCGGGACGCTCTCCGCGTCCCGGGCCCCGGCGGATGGGCGCGGACGGGCCCCGACGGGCGGTGCGCGGGCGGGTCCGCCGCGGCCGCCGGGCCACGGGTCAGACCACGTCCCCCGCCGCGGCGCGCTCGGCGAGGCGGACCAGGGTGCGCACCGCGCAGCCGGTGCCGCCCTTGGGGGTGTAGCCGAAGGGGCCGGACTCGTTGAAGGCCGGGCCGGCGATGTCCAGGTGGGCCCAGGTGGTGCCCTCGGCGACGAACTCCTTCAGGAACAGGCCGGCCACCAGGCCGCCGCCCATCCGCTCGCCCATGTTGGCGATGTCGGCGATTGGCGAGTCCATGCCCTTGCGCAGGTGGCCGGGCAGGGGCATCGGCCACGACGGCTCGCCCGCCTCGGTCGCGCTGTCGTGGACGGCCGTGCGGAAGGCGTCGTCGTTGGCCATCACGCCGAACGTGCGGTTGCCCAGCGCCAGCATCATCGCGCCGGTCAGGGTCGCCACGTCCACCACCGCGTCCGGCTTCTCCTCGCACGCCCGGGTCAGGGCGTCGGCCAGCACCAGGCGGCCCTCGGCGTCGGTGTTGAGCACCTCGACCGTCTTGCCGCTGTACATGGTCAGCACGTCGCCCGGACGGGTCGCGGTGCCCGACGGCATGTTCTCCGCCAGCGCCAGCCAGCCGGTGACGTTCACCCGCAGGCCGAGGCGGGCGGCGGCGACCACGGCGGCGAAGACGGCGGCGGCGCCGCTCATGTCGCACTTCATGGTCTCGTTGTGGCCGGCCGGCTTGAGCGAGATGCCGCCCGAGTCGTAGGTGATGCCCTTGCCGACCAGGGCCAGGGTCTTCTTCGCCTTGGAGTGGGTGTAGGACAGGCGCACCAGGCGAGGCGGGTTCGCCGAGCCCTGCCCGACGCCGAGGATGCCGCCGTAGCCGCCCTTGGCCAGCGCCTTCTCGTCCAGCACCTCCACCGTCAGCCCGTGCTCCTTGGCCGCGCTCTGCACGGCGGCGGCGAAGGACTTGGGGAACAGGTCGTTGGAGGGGGTGTTGACCAGGTCGCGGGCGCGGTTGACCTCCGCGGCCAGCACCTCGGCCCGCTCGGCGGCGGCCTTGTGGGCCTTGTCGCGGGGCTTGGCGCCGAGCACGGTGACCTCGGCGAGCGGGGCGTTCCTGTCGCCGTCCCCGCCCTTGCCGCCCTTGCCGCCCCTGCCCTTCCCGGCGCTCTTGGAGCCCTTGGCGTTCTTGTCCTCCTTGCCGCGGTACTCGGTGAAGGAGTAGGCGCCCAGCAGCGCGCCCTCGCAGACGGCGGCCAGGGACGCCTCGTCCCCGGCGGGCAGGGCGAAGCCGGCCTTCTTCCGGCCGGCCAGCGCGCGGGCGGCCGCACCGGCCGCGCGGCGCAGCGCCTCCGGGTCGTACGGCCCGTCCCCCTCCGGGGCGTCGCCGAGCCCGACCGCCAGCACCAGGTCAGCCTTCACACCGTCCGGGGCGGGCAGCTTGGTGACCTCCCCCTCACCGCCCGACGCGCCGAGGGTCTCCAGGACGCCGGCCAGAGAGCCGCCGAACGCCTGGTCCAGGGGCTCGCCGCCCGGAGCTACCACGGGCCCGTCCGGACCCTTGGCCACACCGACGACGACGGCGTCCGCGCGCAGCGTCGCGGCGGACGAGGAACTGAGAGTGAGAGCAGACACAGTGGTGGGAATCCCTCTTCCGATGGGCAAGCCGAGTGGATGTGCACGGCTTCGAGCACGGGCCGAGCCTACGTCGCGGCCCGGAGGGCCCCGCCGTCGGCTCCGGGCGGTGGGTCGCGCGTACCGCCCGGAGCCGACGGCGGGGCGTGACGGAAGCACGGACCGTCCCGCGGAATTCTCCGAGGGGCGCTAACCCAGCGCAAGCACCACCAGGCAGGCGGTCAGCGCGGTTTCGCCCACCGCGCCGAAGACGTCGCCGGTCACCCCGCCCAGTCTGCGGCGGCAGCGGGCCAGCAGCAGGTGCGCCGCGCCCAGCGCCAGGACGACCGCCGCGGCGCACCGTACGGCCCCGTACGGGCCCCACAGCGCCCCCGCGCCCGCCGCCGCCGAGGCCACCGCCGCGCAGGTCAGGGCCGCGCTCCGCAAGGGCACCGCCCCGGCCACCGCCGCGCCCAGCCCCCGGGGCGGGCCGCCGGGACACCCTCCCGGGCGGCGAGCGTCAGCGCGGCGCGCGCGGTCACCGCCGAGGCGGTCACCGCGACCGCGCCCCACGCCCAGCCGGCGGCGTACGCCCCGGCCACCGCCGCGACCTGGGCGAGCAGCACCAGCAGCAGGGTGACCACCCCGAACGGGCCGATGTCGGAGCGCTTCATCACCTCCAGCGCGCCCTCGGCCGGACGGCCGCTGCCCAGACCGTCGGCGACGTCCGCGAGCCCGTCCAGATGCAGGCCGCGCGTCAGCACGGCGGGCACCGCGACGGTGGCGACCGCCGCGAGCAGCGGCGAGGCGCCCAGCAGCAGCGCGGCGCCCCCGGCGGCGGCCGCGCACAACCCGGTCACCAGGCCCACCAGCGGGGCGCAGACCATGCCCGCGCGGGCCGCGGGCCGGTCCCAGCGGGCCCCGGGGACCGGCAGCACGGTGAGCGTGCCGAAGGCGAAGCGCACCCCGTCCCGCAGGCCGGCGGGCGGCGGGGCGGCGGACGGCGGAACCTGTGGCGGCTGCGGACCCTGTGGCGGCTGCGGGACGGTGTCCACCGGCTCTCCTGCGTTCTCCCTGCGAGAGGACCGCCGGCCTCGCCCGGCGGTGGGATCGCCCCGGCGTGGCCGAGGGGAGGCCGCCCGGTGCGCGGTGGCCCGCGTTCCTCCCCGGGCGGGGCGCGGAGGACCACCGGGCGGCAGGCTACCGGTGGTCCCGCGCGCCCACCGCGCGCGGGCGGACGCCGTACGGTCAGGTGACGTCGGGCATCGGCGCGGCGCCGGAACGGCCGGCGTCCGGCTCCGCCGCGGCGTCCTCCCGCTCGCGGCGCACCGGAAGCTCCGCCGCCAGCGCGGCCGCTGCCCGGACCAGGGGGAGGGCGAGCAGCGCGCCGGTGCCCTCGCCCGCGGTGACGCCGTGGTCCAGCAGCGGGTCGAGCGCCATCCGGTCCAGTGCCTTGGCCTGCGCGGGCTCGCCGCTCGCCGAACCGGCCAGCCACCAGTCCGGCGCCCGGAACGCCACGCGCTGGGCGACCAGCGCGCACGCGGCGGAGACCACGCCGTCGAGGATCACGGGGGTGCGGCGCACGGCCGACTGGAGCAGGAAGCCGGTGATCGCGGTCAGATCCGCCCCGCCCACGGTCGCCAGCAGCCTCAGCTGGTCCCCCAGGACGGGCCGGGCGCGGCGCAGCCCGTCGCGGATCGCCGCGCACTTGCGCATCCAGGCGAGGTCGTCGATGCGCCCGCCGCCGCGGCCGGTGACCACGGAGGCGTCGGTGCCGCACAGGGCCGCGACCAGCACCCCGGCCGCCGTGGTGCCGCCGACGGAGAGGTCGCCCAGGACCACCAGGTCGGTCCCGGCGTCGGCCTCCTCGTCGGCGACGGCCATCCCGGCCCGGAAGGCGCGCTCGGCCTCCTCGGCGGTCAGGGAGTCCTCGACGTCCAGCCGCCCGCCGGAGCGCCGCACCCGGTGGCGGGTGACCTCCTCGGGCAGCTCGCCCGGGTCGCAGTCCAGCGACATGTCGACGATCCGCAGCGGCACGTCGAGACGGCGCGACAGCACCGCCACCGGACTCGTGCCGTCCAGGGCGGCGCGTACCAGGGCGTGCGCGCCCCCGGCGGGCCGGGCGGAGACGCCCAGTTCCGCCACCTTGTGGTCCCCGGCGAACAGCACGGCCTTCGGCCGCGAGACCGGCTCCACGGGAACGCGGCCCTGCGCCGCCGCCAGCCACTCGCCCAGTTCGTCCAGCCGGCCCAGCGCCCCGGCCGGCAGACCGGTGCGGGTGCGCCGCTCCTCGGCGTCCCGGCGGACGCCGCTGTCGGGACGCTCGATGAGGTCGCCGAAGTCGTCGAGGTTCAGGCTGCCGTCGCTCATGGGGCCGACACTACCGTCCCCCGCACGGCCCCTGACCGGCGCTCAGCCGCGCAGCGGCAGGGCCGTACCCGCCGTGACCAGCAGGACGTGCTCGCACTCGGCAGCCACCGCCGCGTTCAGCCGGCCCAGCTCGTCGCGGAAGCGGCGGCCCGCGGCGGTGGCGGGCACCACCCCCGAGCCGACCTCGTTGCTGACCGCCACCACCGTGCGGGAGGCGGCGCGGAAGGCCGCGACCAGTGCGCCGGTCCGCTCCGCCAGCGCGCGGGGGGCCTCGCCGCTCCTCCAGCGGTCGTCGTCCCAGGCCCCGGCGCGGTCCATCGCGTCGGTCAGCCACAGGGCCAGGCAGTCGACCAGCATCGGCGGGGCGTCCTCGGCGGTGAGCAGCGGCACCAGGTCGCAGGTCTCGGCCGTGTGCCAGGAGGGCGGGCGGCGCTCCCGGTGGGCCGCCACCCGCACCGCCCACTCCCGGTCGCCGTCCCGGGTGCCGCCCGTGGCGACGTACAGCACGTCAGGGAAGGCCGCCAGCCGGCGCTCGGCCTCGGCGGACTTGCCCGAGCGCGCGCCGCCCAGGACCAGCGTGCGCCGGGGCAGATCGGGGACCGCGCGGTAGTCGCCGACCACCACCGTGGCGCCGTCCGGCTCGGTACGGGCCCCCGCGGCGGCCAGCCTCCGGTGCAGTTCCGGGCCGGGCGGCACGTCGTGGTCGATGTGGACGGCCAGCACGTCCGTGGTCGGGCCCACGGCCCCGGCCGCCCGCAGCCGGGCCAGCGCGTCGGGACGGCCCAGGACGTCCATCAGCACCAGGGCGTACGGCGCGGGCGAGCCGCCGGGCGGCAGGCCCGCGGGACCGGCGCCCGGCGGCAGGTACAGCAGGCGCTCGCCGTCGGGCCCGCCGACCTCGTACCCGGTGCCCGGCGCGTCCAGCGCCACCGCCCGCACCCGGTGGCCGCTGATCAGCGTCAGCCTCCGCCCGTCGGGCACCCGCACCGGCGCGGGCAGCCCGGCCGGGACCTCCGGCGCCGGCCCCTGGTGGGGGTGGGACAGCAGCACCTGCCGCACACCGTGCAGGGAACCGCCCGCGCGGGCGGCCGCCAGGGCCGCGCCGGGGGTCAGGTCGAGCAGCAGGACGCCGTCCACGAGCAGCGCGGTCGCCGCCCGCGCGTCCGCACGGGCGGCGGTGGCGCAGGCCGCGCAGGGACAACCGGGCCGGGGGAGGCCGGCGGGGGCGCCGGTGCCGAGCAGAGTCAGTTCCACGGCACGATCGTCTCGCGCCCGCCGGGCCGCCGCGCGAGGGGGGGCGGGGCCGGTCCGCGCGGATCGGCCGGGCAGGGCCTACTCTGCCGACAGCGGGACAGGATTACGGAACGTACGGCGGCACCCGGTGCGGTACGGCACGGGGACGGGCCGCCGGCAAGGGACGGACAAGGGACAAGGGGAGGCGCACATGGCGTGGACGTGGCGGTTCGAGAAGGCCGACGGCACGGAGACGGAACCGGCCGTGCGGCCTGAGGAGTTCTCCACCCAGGGGGACGCGGAGAGCTGGATCGGCGAGACCTGGAGGGAACTGCTGGAGGGCGGCGTCGAGCAGGTGACGCTGCTGGAGGACGGCACGGTGGTCTACGGGCCCATGAGCCTGAGCGCGGCCGAGGAGGCCTGAGGGCCCAAGATCCGGCGGGGCCGTCCCGTCAGCGCTCGCCCAGGGTGATCGCGGCGGTCCGCTCCCCGCCGTCGCGCCGGTAGACGGCCTTGACCTCGTCACCCGGCTCGTGCGAGGCCAGCGCCCTCGCCAGCGCGGTGGTGTCCGGGGTCTCCTCGCCGCCGAGTTCGACGACCACGTCGCCCGCCCGGAGCCCGGCCTCGTCCGCCGCGCCGCCGTCCTCGGTCTCCACGATCGCGACCCCGGCGGGCCGGTAGTCGTCGCCCAGGACGGTGCGCACCGTCGCCTCGATCGCCGCCTCGTCGGAGTCGACCACCTCGCCGTGCTCGATCATCTGATCGGCCAGGTGCCGGACGGTGTCGGAGGGGATGGCGAAACCCAGGCCCGGCGCCGTGCCGCCGCCCCCGTCCGGGGAGCGGGCGGCCAGGGTGGGCACGCCGATGACGCGGCCGGAGAGATCGACCAGCGCACCGCCGCTGTTGCCCGGGTTGATCGGGGCCGAGGTCTGGATCAGGTTGCCGATGGTGGTCTCGGCGCTGCCCTCGCTGATGGAGCGGCCGGTGGCGGAGACGATCCCCTCGGTGACGCTGGAGGACAGTCCCAGCGGATTGCCCATGGCCAGGACGATCTGGCCGACGTCCAGCTCACCGGAGTCCCCGAAGGTCGCCGGGCGAAGGTTGCGGGGCGGGTCGGTGAGCTTCACCACCGCCAGGTCCTCCTCCGGGTAGCTGGCGACCAGTTCCGCGTCCAGCTCGTCCCGTCCGGTGGCCATGGTGATCCGGAACCGCTCGGCGTCCCCCACCACGTGGGCGTTGGTGACGATGTGGCCCTCGCCGTCGTAGACCACGCCCGAGCCCAGCCCCTGCCCGGTGGTGACCTGGACGACGGACGGCAGGACCTGGTCGACCACCTGCTGGAAGGAGTCCTGCAGATCCTCGGCCGTGGCCGGCACGGGGACGGTGGCACTGGGCGAGGGCGAGGCGTCGGCACCGCCGGAGGAGTCCGGGCCGGTGCAGCCGGCGAGCAGCACGGCGGCCGCGCACAGGGCGGCGGCGCCCGCGCGGTGCCCGCCGCGCAGAGGGGAACGGGTCATGGGAACGAGTGCTCCCTTCGCAGGTGTCCGCCGGTCCGCCGCGGTCCGGGCACGGTCAGGCGGTGCTCGGCCGCAGGGCGTCCGCGTTCCCCCCGGAAGCCGCCGGAAACCGCGACGCGGCCGGCGGCCGCACGGATGTGCGCGGGGCCCGGAGGCTCAGCCGCGTACGGCGCACAGGTGCAGCAGTGCCGCCACCGCGCGGTACGGGTCGGTGCGTCCGGCCCGCTCCTCGGCGGCCAGCAGCCGCTGCCCGGCCTCGCCGCCGGGCAGGGCGGTGCCCTCATCGGTGAAGACCCGCACCCCGTACCACCGGTGCACCGGAGTGCTCATCCCGGCCAGGGTGGCGGTCAGCGCCTCGCGGCGCAGGGCGCGCCCGGCGGGGCCGGGCGGGGTGAGACGGTCCAGGGCTCCGGCCCAGTCGCCGGCCAGCCCCGGCCGCATGGCCGCCGCCTCGGTGTTGGGCACCAGCAGCGACAGCAGCCCGCCGGGGGCCAGCACCCGGCCCAGCCCGGCCAGCAGCGGGCCCGCCTCGTCGCCGGGGGCCAGGACCCCGTGGCAGAGCACCACGTCGAAGGAGCCGGGCAGGAAGTGCGCGCCGGTGCTGCGGCTGTCGCCGGAGACGACGCGCATCCGCTCCCGTATGCCCGCCGGCTCCCCCTCCAGGCTCCGGCGTACGGCGTCCGCCCGCCCGGGGCCGGACTCCAGCCCGGTCACCTCGTGCCCGGCGCGGGCCAGTGCCAGCGCCTGCCGCCCGTGGCCCAGCGCCACGTCCAGGACGCGCAGCCGCCGCCCCACGGGGAAGCGCGAGGTGATCTGCTCCTCCAACTGCCGGGCGACCAGCTCATGCCCCACGGCGTCGTCGCCGCGCAGGCCGTCGTGGGATGCGTCCGCGTGGTGCTCGTCGTCTCGTACGGCTGTGTCCATCGATGGGTCCGTCGGTGGTCCGTCGGTGCTCCGCCGGGATTCCTGTTCCGCTCCGCGCCCGTCAGCGGCGCGGAGCCTCGCCGCGGGCGATCTGCGGCTTGGGCAGCCGCATACGGCGCATCTGGAGGGTGCGCATCAGCGCGTACGCCACCGCGCCCCGCCGGTTCTCGTCGGGGAAGCGCTCGGCCAGGGCCTTCTTCAGCCGGAAGCCGGTGAGGACGGAGTCGACGACGATCATCACGATGACGCCCATCCACAGCAGCAGGGAGGCGTTCTTCACCTGCATCGACGGCATCATGCTCAGGATCAGGATGACCACGGCCAGCGGCAGGAAGAACTCCGCGACGTGCCACTTCGCGTCGACGAAGTCGCGGGCGTAGCGCCGCACCGGGCCGCGGTCGCGGGCCGGCAGGTAGCGCTCGTCGCCGCCGGCCAGGGCCTCGCGCTGCCGCGCCAGTTCGGCGCGGCGGGCCTCGCGGGCGCGCCGGGCGGCCTCCTTGCGGTCGGCCGGGGGCTTGGCCACGGCACGGCGCAGCGCCTCGGCCTCGCTGCGCTTGGGCGTGGGGCGGCCCTTGGGGGCCTGCGGGTCACGGCGCTGCTTGGTCAGCTCCGCGCTCTCCCTGGGGGGCGCGGCCTGCTCATCACGAGAACGGCTTCGGAACACAACGCCAAGAGTACGGGGCGACCAGGTGTGACCCCCACCCCCACGGGGAACGATCCGGCAACGGCGGGTCGCCGTACCCCCTGCTACTTCCTGGGCGGGAGAAACACCGTTCGCCGATCGTCCTGGAGGAGGAGCACATCCGGGTCCGAACAGTGCGGTAATGGAAGCAGGGCCCGTAGGGTGGGACCTGTCGGTGTGCGAGGTTCAGTCCGTCTTCGAAGGGGGCGCGCGAAGCCCATGAGCGGTGTCATGAAGCGTATGGGGATGATCTTCCGCGCGAAGGCCAACAAGGCCCTGGACCGGGCCGAGGATCCGCGCGAGACGCTCGACTACTCCTATCAGAAGCAGCTCGAACTGCTGCAGAAGGTGCGCCGCGGGGTCGCCGACGTCGCGACCTCCCGCAAGCGGCTGGAACTCCAGCTCAACCAGCTGCAGGGCCAGTCGGCCAAGCTCGAGGACCAGGGCCGCAAGGCGCTCGCCCTCGGCCGCGAGGACCTGGCGCGCGAGGCGCTCTCCCGCCGCGCCGCCCTCCAGCAGCAGGTGACCGACCTGGAGCAGCAGCACCAGACGCTCCAGGGCGAGGAGGAGAAGCTCACCCTCGCCGCCCAGCGTCTCCAGGCCAAGGTCGACGCCTTCCGCACCAAGAAGGAGACCATCAAGGCCACCTACACCGCCGCCCAGGCCCAGACCCGCATCGGCGAGGCCTTCTCCGGCATCTCCGAGGAGATGGGCGACGTCGGCCTGGCCGTCCAGCGGGCCGAGGACAAGACCGCGCAGCTCCAGGCCCGGGCCGGGGCGATCGACGAACTGCTCGCCTCGGGAGCCCTGGACGACCCCAGCGGACTGGCCAAGGACGACATCGCGGCCGAGCTGGACCGCATCTCCGGCGGCTCCGACGTGGAGCTGGAGCTCCAGAGGATGAAGGCCGAGCTGGCGGGCGGCACGAGCGGCGACCGGCAGGCCATCGAGGGCGGGCAGGACCAGGCCGCACAGCCCCGGCAGCAGCCCCAGCAGGCGCCGCAGTCGCAGGACGCCCCCCGCTTCGACAAGCAGTAGCGGCAGCGGTACGCCGGGGGCATCACCCCCGGCGTACCGGGCACCCGGCCCCCGGGAAGCCCGGAAGGAGATCGTCGTGATCGTACGGATCATGGGGGAGGGGCAGGTCAGGCTGGACGACAGCCATCTGCCCGGCCTGAACGCACTGGACGACGAGCTGCTCCACGAGATGGAGCACGGTGACGAGGCGGGCTTCCGCCGCACCCTCAACGCCCTGCTGGACGCCGTGCGTTCGCTGGGCACGCCGCTGCCGGACGACGCCCTGGAGCCCTCGGAGCTGATCCTGCCCGAGCCCGGCGCCACGCTGGAGGAGGTGCGCACCCTGCTGGGCGAGGACGGCCTCTTCCCCGCCGACGCCCCCGCCTGAGGGGGCCGGGGACCCTGCGGGGCCGCGCGTTCCCCTAGCGGCCGCCGCCGCGGCGGCGGCCGCTACGGGAACGCGGCGGAGGGCACGTACGGCGACGGCGGCCGCATCCCGCGCAGGCCCACCCAGCCGGCGGTGCCCGGCTCCAGTCCCGCGGCCAGCCCTACGTCCAGCGCCCACTGCTGCTCGGCGGTCAGGCCCTCGATCCGCACCCGGCGGCCCTCGCCCGCCACGCCCAGGGCGGCGGTCAGCAGCCGGGTGGCCAGCCGCCGCGAGGTCGCGCCCAGCAGCTCCACCCGGACCTCGGGGCCCTCGGTGAGATAGCAGTAGCCGCTGCCGGCGAAGTCGTCGGTGACCAGCAGCCTGGCGTGGCGCGGCAGCTCCTCGTGGTCCGGTCCGTGGGCGCCGCCGCGCAGCCGCCGGTCCACCGAGTCCATCAGGTCGCGGTCCCCGGGCCCGCCCTCGGCCACCGCCCCGTCGGGGGCGGGGAGTGAGACGGTCGACACCTTGCCCGTCAGGCGGGTGGCCGGGTGCAGTTCGAAGCCCGCCCGGCGGCAGACGCGGGCCGCGACCGGATGGGGCGGTACGAGGGCGATCCCGCGCAGGCAGCCGCGGCCGTACTCCAGCGCGCGCTTCAGCAGGGCCCCGCCCACGCCCCGGCCCCGCGCCTCGGGCAGCACGGCGAGCAGCGACAGACCCCAGGTGCCCTCCCGCCGCGCGGACAGGACGACCCCGACGGGGCGCCCGGCGGCGTCCTCGGCCAGCCAGCAGCCGCCGGGATCGGTACGGGCCAGATGGCGGGCGTGGTGGAGGCGGCGGACGGCGGGGGCGGGCAGCGGCGCGTCCCCGGGCGGCGGAGCGCAGGGGGACGGCGGTGCCAGGAGGGCGGCGTCCGCGACGAAACGCACGGCCTGCGCGTCGTCGTCGCGGTCGCGTACCGGGCGCAGCAGCATGCCGACCATCCTGGCCGACCGCGCCGCGCCCGGTCACACGAGCCGCCCGGACTCCCCGGGCATCACGGCCCGGGATCACGGCCCGGGGATCACGGCAGGGCGAGCATCCGCTCCAGGGCCAGCTTGGCGAACTTCTCGGTCTCCGGGTCGACCTGGATGCGGTTGACGACCTTGCCGTCTGCCAGCGACTCCAGCGCCCACACCAGATGGGGCAGGTCGATCCGGTTCATGGTCGAGCAGAAGCAGACCGTCCGGTCGAGGAAGACGACCTCCTTGCCCTCGGGGGCGAAGCGGTTCGCCAGCCGGCGCACCAGGTTGAGCTCGGTGCCGATGGCCCACTTGGAGCCGGCCGGAGCCGCCTCCAGGGTCTTGATGATGTACTCGGTGGAGCCCACGTGGTCGGCCGCCGCGACGACCTCGTGGCGGCACTCGGGGTGCACCAGCACGTTGATGCCGGGGACGCGCTCGCGCACGTCGTTCACCGAGTCCAGCGTGAAGCGCCCGTGCACCGAGCAGTGGCCGCGCCACAGGATCATCTTCGCCGCCCGCAGCTCCTCCGCGGTCAGGCCGCCGTTCGGCTTGTGCGGGTTGTAGACGACGCAGTCCTCCAGGGACATCCCCATGTCCCGCACCGCGGTGTTGCGGCCCAGGTGCTGGTCGGGCAGGAACAGCACCTTCTCCCCGCGCGAGAACGCCCAGTCCAGCGCCCGCCTGGCGTTGGAGGAGGTGCAGATGGTGCCGCCGTGCCGTCCGGTGAAGGCCTTGATGTCGGCCGAGGAGTTCATGTACGAGACCGGGACGGTGGAGTCGGCGACGCCCGCCTCGGTCAGCACGTCCCAGCACTCGGCGACCTGCTCGGCGGTGGCCATGTCCGCCATCGAGCAGCCCGCGGCCAGGTCGGGCAGGACGACCTGCTGCCGGTCGGAGGTGAGGATGTCGGCGGACTCGGCCATGAAGTGCACGCCGCAGAAGACGATGTACTCCGCCTCCGGACGGGCGGCGGCGTCCCGGGCGAGCTTGAAGGAGTCGCCGGTGACGTCGGCGAACCGGATGACCTCGTCGCGCTGGTAGTGGTGGCCGAGCACGAAGACCTTCTCGCCCAGCCGCTCCTTCGCCGCGCGGGCGCGCTCGACCAGGTCCGGGTCCGACGGGGAGGGCAGGTCGCCGGGGCACTCCACTCCGCGCTCGCTCCTCGGGTCGGAGTCGCGGCCGAGGAGGAGCAGGGCCAGCGGGGTCGGCTGGACGTCCAGGGCGTCCCCGGGGGTGGCCGGGGCGGGGGCGGAAGACGGGGCGGTGTTCACGGCACGCACCCTTTCATCGGCTCAGCGGGTCTTTTCGTCGGATTGACGTTATCTATCATAACCGCTTCACGTCATATTGACGATGCCGATCGCGTCAGTGTGACGCATCCCCGCCTCCGTGCGGCCGGCCGCGTGTGAGGAAGTGACCGCCGGGCACCGGGTGTGCGAGCATGAAAGACGCAAAGACGTGCCCGGCCTGGAATGAAACCGGGAAGCCGCCTGTTGAGCAGGCGGCAGAGCAGTCCGTACAACCCGGGAGAGAAGCAGATGTCCGTATCGGACGAGACCGCTGTGACGACTGACGGAATCATCCTGTCCGACGCCGCCGCGGCGAAGGTCAAGAGCCTGCTCGAACAGGAGGGCCGCGAGGACCTGGCCCTGCGCGTCGCCGTTCAGCCCGGCGGCTGCTCCGGCCTGAGGTACCAGCTCTTCTTCGACGAGCGGTCGCTGGACGGCGACGTCGTCAAGGAGTTCGACGGTGTCCGCGTCGTGACCGACCGGATGAGCGCCCCCTACCTGGGCGGCGCCTCCATCGACTTCGTCGACACCATCGAGAAGCAGGGCTTCACCATCGACAACCCGAACGCCACGGGCTCCTGCGCCTGCGGCGACTCCTTCAGCTGAGCCGCCCGCCGGCAGCCGCCGGCGCACACGACACGCCGAAGGCGGCGGTCCCCCGATCCGGGACCGCCGCCTTCGGCATGCCGCTCCGGCCCGCCCGCTCACTCCTCCGGAGCGCCCTCGGGCAGCCGCTCGCCCTCCTCGTCGAGGATCTCGCGGTCGCCGACCGGCTCGTCGAGCTCCACCTCCACGGTCATGTCCTTGGCGACCATCACACAGGCCCTGCCGGGCTCCCGGGGCTCGCCGGTGATCCGCACCGTCACCTTCCCGGCGCTCTCCTCGGCGCTCGCGCGGTACTCGTCGCACACCCCGCCCCAGAAGTGGACCGTGAGCGTGCGGTCCTTCGGCCCGTACTCCTCGACGTAGGTGGCGGTCCTGATCCGCTCCTCGGGCCGCGGCCCCGGCCCGCCCGGCGCGGAGGTGGGCTCGTCGCCCCCGGAGGAGGGCGGCGCCAGGAACTCCGGCTCCACCGCCGGGTGGACCACCGTGTGCGCCTCCGCGCCCTGCGGCGCCACCTCGAACAGCCAGGAGGGAACGAGCAGTTCGCGTCCCTGCGAGGAGTACGCCGACAGCCCGAACGCCGCCCCCGTCACCTCCACCGGCTCACCGCCCCCGGCCGGGCCGCAGGGCTCGGCCCCGCCCGGGCCGCCCGGCCGTTCCGGATCGCCGTCGGCGGGCGGGACGGCCGGGACGTCCTCCGGCTTCCCGGCCCCCGGCCCGGCGGTCCCCGGCTCCGCCCCGCCCTTGCGCGGCGGCTCGGAGCACTTCAGGCCCAGATCCACCCGGCCGCCGCGCTCGTTGAGCGAGGCCAGGGTCTCCTCGGCGTCCATGACCGGGTACTCGGCGCCCCCGGCGGCCTTCGCCAGTCCGATCGCCCGCCCGTTGCCGCCGGCCAGCGCGCCCTTGTGGCCGACGCTGATCTCGGTCGTCCAGCCGTGGACGGGCAGCCCGTCCTGCCGGGGCTCGACGCGTACGATCCGCAGCCCGCCCCGCTCCTGTCCGGCGTCCACCTCGGCGTCATCCAGGCCGAGGGCCTCCACGACGGGACGGGCCGCCTCCTTCGCCTCCTTCTCGGAGACCTCCCCGGCCATCAGCGGCACCGCGCCGGTGAACGACCAGGCGCCGGAGGCGGCGTCCACGGTGAGGTTCCTGTCCTCGCCGCCGACCGTCCAGGCGCCGTCCTTCCCGCGGACCTCGCCGCGCACCTCCAGCGCCTTCGCCAGCTCGGCCACCTTCTCCTCGCCCACCTTCCCGGCCGGCCGGTAGGCCGGGGCCGAGGCGGGGCCGCCGGGGAGGGGCCCCGACGCCTTGTAGACCGGGCCGCCGGGGGCCGGCTCACCGGGCGCGATCCCGCGCTCCGGCGAGGCCGCGCGGTCCTGCCCGTAGCCGTCCAGGACAAGCGGCAAGGGCCTGTCCCGGTCGCCCTGCCGGGCCGCGTCCGAGGCCCCGCCGCTCCCGGCGGTCGAGGCCCAGTAGGCGCCGCCGCCTCCGGCCAGCAGGACGGCGAGGGCCACCGAGACGGTCGTCAGCCCGCGTCGCCGGGTTCGGGTGGGTTCCGGGGTGTGGTCGGCGCTCACCGCATCGCTCCTTCGGTTCCGTGCACCGTGCGTCCGCATGCCGCGCGTACCTGGTGCCTGTCTCTCCACCGTGCGCCGATGGGACGGGAGAGGGCCGCGGACGGTTCCACCGGCGCGGCCGTGAGGGGAGCGGGGGGGCAGGAGGACGGGAGGCAGGGGCGGGCGGGAACGGCGCGAGCGAGGAAGTAGCGTTGTGTGTCCGCAGTCCCGCCTCTCCAGGAGCAGCCCGCCGTGCGTATCGCTGTCACCGGCTCCATCGCCACCGACCATCTGATGACCTTCCCCGGCCGCTTCGCCGACCAGCTCGTCGGCGACCGGCTCCACACGGTCTCGCTGTCCTTCCTGGCCGACACCCTCAACATCCGGCGCGGCGGCGTCGGCGCGAACATCAGCTTCGGCATGGGCCAGCTCGGGGTGCGCCCGATCCTCGTCGGAGCGGCGGGCGCCGACTTCGAGGAGTACCGCGCCTGGCTGGAGCGGCACGGCGTGGACACCGCCTCGGTGCGCATCTCCGAGATCCTGCACACCGCGCGCTTCGTGTGCACCACCGACACCGACCACAACCAGATCGGCACCTTCTACACCGGCGCGATGAGCGAGGCCCGGCTGATCGAGCTCAAGACGGTCGCCGACCGGGTCGGCGGGCTGGACCTGGTCCACATCGGAGCGGACGACCCCGAGGCGATGATGCGCCACACCGAGGAGTGCCGCACCCGGTCCATCCCCTTCGCCGCCGACTACTCCCAGCAGCTCGCCCGGATGGAGGGGGAGGAGATCCGCGGGCTCACCGAGGGTGCGGCCTACCTGTTCACCAACGAGTACGAGGCCGGGCTGGTGGAGTCCAAGACCGGCTGGAGCGCGCAGGACATCCTCGACCGGGTCGGCGCCCGCGTCACCACGCTCGGCTCCAAGGGGGTCCGCATCGAGCGGGCGGGCCGGGAGACCCTGACCGTCCCCTGCCCCGAGGAGGAGGCCAAGGTCGATCCGACGGGCGTCGGCGACGCCTTCCGCGCCGGCTTCCTGTCGGGCCTGGCCTGGGACCTCGGACTGGAGCGCGCCGCGCAGCTCGGCTGCATGCTCGCCACGCTGGTGATCGAGACGCTGGGCACCCAGGAGTACGAGCTGAAGCGCTCCCATTTCCTGGAGCGCTTCACCAAGACCTACGGTGAGGACGCCGCGGCCGAGGTGCGGGCCTGCCTGGTCTGAGCACGCGCGCCCCGGCGCGGCTCCGCCCCCGGAGGGAAGCCGGGGGCGGAGCCGCGCCGGGGTCAGGCGCTGCGGCGCACCCGGTGGGCATGGCCCTGCGCGCCCAGGTACTCGTGACCGCGCATCTCGCACCAGGCCGGGACGTCCAGGCGGGCCGCCTCGTCGTCGGCGAGCAGCAGCACCGTGCCGCCCACCGGCACCCGGTCGATCACCTTCGCCAGCTCGATCACCGGGATCGGGCACCGCTTGCCGCGGGAGTCGACGGTGAGCGCCGCCTCGCGGCCGAGGTCCGCGGCCTCCGGCCCGCCGTCCTCTCCGGCGGCCGCCCCGGCCGCCCCGGTCTCCACGTCCGCGGCGGACGCGGCGGACGCGGCGGCCGGCGCCGGCGGGGCTCCGGAGGGTGCTCGGAGCTGTGCGCGCACCTCCCGCACCGCTTCCGGCAGCACCGCCAGGAAGGCGTCGACGTCCGCCTCGGCCGTGCCCGGCGGCAGCGACACCCGGACGTTGCCCTCCGACAGCACCCCCATCGCGCGCAGCACGTGACTGGGGATCAGCGTGCTGGAGGTGCACGAGGAGCCGGAGGAGACCGAGAATCCGGCCCGGTCCAGGGCGTGGAGCAGCGCCTCGCCGTCCACGTACAGGCAGGAGAACGTCACCACGTGCGGCAGCCGCCGCACCGGATCGCCCACCACCTCCACGTCCGGCACCAGCGCGGGCACCTCGGCGCGTACGCGGTCCACCAGGGCGCGCAGGCGTGCGGCCTCGGCGTCCGCCTCCGCCCGCACCGCCCGCAGCGAGGCCGCCGCCGCGACGATCGCCGGGAGGTCGGCGAAGCCGGGGGAGCGCCCCGACTCCCGCTCGTCCACCGGAGCCGGCGGGGCGAACCGCACACCCTTGCGCACCGCCAGCAGACCGACCCCGCCCGGGCCGCCCCACTTGTGCGCACTGGCCGCCAGCAGCGACCACCGCCCGGGCACCGGGCCCCACGCCAGCGACTGGGCGGCGTCCACCAGCAGCGGCACCCCGGCCTCGGCGCAGAACCCGGCCACCTCCTCCACCGGCTGCTCGGTGCCCACCTCGTGGTTGGCGGACTGCAGGCAGGCCAGCGCGGTCCCTCCCTCCGGGGAGCCGCTCCCACGCAGCGCCGCGCCGAAGGCCGCCGCGTCCACCCGGCCCGTACGGTCCACCGGTACCCGGACCACCGTCCCGCCGCCGGCCTCGTGGGCCTCGGCGGCGTGGAGCACGGCGGAGTGCTCCACGGCGGAGACCACCAGGGCGCGGCCGGCCCGCCGCCTCCCGGCGAGCGCGCCCGCGATGCCGGTGTGCAGGGAGCGGGTGCCCGACGGGGTGAAGACCAGTTCGTCCGGGCGGCATCCCACCGCCTCGGCCGCCGCCTCGCGCGCCGCGTCCAGCAGCAGCCGGGCCCGCCGGCCCTCCCGGTGCAGCCGGGCGGGATCGGCCCAGCCCTCGTCGAGCGCGGCGAGCAGCGCCTGGCGGGCGACGGGGTGGAGGGGGAGGGAGGAGGCTGCGTCGAAGTAGGGCACACCGGCACGCTAACGCGCCCACCGCCCCCGTGCGCCGGTGGGACCGTACGGGCCGCGGAGGCGGTCGTTCCGCCTCTGCCCCCTCTGTCCCGCCCCGGCACCGGCCCGATTCCACCCCATCGGAGGGCCGCGCGGCGCGTTGGGCACCCTCCCCGCGCGACCCCAAATGGCGTCCAGTAGGGTTTGGTCCGCATAAACATCCAAACCCCTGCCCGCGCCAGGGCCGGCGCCCGACCACACACGGCCGAGCCCGGGCCGAGCGGGCGAGACTCTCGGGAAGGCGCTACGTGAGTCCCAACGGCTCCGACCGCTCGTCGCGGCGCCCGATGCGGCGGAAGCTGCCGCAGGCGCTTGCTGCGGGCCTGGTCCTGGCGACCGCCACCGGTTGCACATACAAGGACTTCCCCCGCCTCGGCATGCCCACCCCGGTCACGGAGGAGGCGCCGCGGATCCTCTCCCTGTGGCAGGGCTCGTGGGCGGCAGCGCTCGCGGTGGGCGTCCTGGTGTGGGGCCTGATCCTGTGGTGCGTCATCGTCTACCGGCGCACCAGGACCAAGGTCGAGGTACCTCCGCAGACCCGGTACAACATGCCCATCGAGGCGTTGTACACGGTGGTTCCGCTCATCATCATCTCGGTGCTCTTCTACTTCACGGCCCGTGACGAGTCCAAGCTCCTGGAGCTTTCCGAGAAGCCGGACCACGTGATCAACGTGGTCGGCTACCAGTGGAGCTGGGGCTTCAACTACCTGGAGGACGTGGACGGCGACACCTCCACGTCCAACATGGACGCCGACGAGCTCTCCGGCATCCCCGCCGAGATGCTCGAGGCCGTGCCCGAGGGCGCCGAGGGCGTCTACACGGTGGGCACGCCGGGTGACCGGAACCCGCAGACCGGCAACCCCGGCCCGACGCTGTGGCTGCCCAAGGGCGAGAAGGTCCGGTTCATCCTGACCTCACGCGACGTCATCCACTCCTTCTGGGTCGTGCCGTTCCTGTTCAAGCAGGACGTCATCCCCGGTCACACCAACCAGTTCGAGGTGACCCCCGAGAAGGAGGGCACCTTCCTGGGCAAGTGCGCCGAGCTGTGCGGCGTCGACCACGCCCGGATGCTGTTCAACGTGAAGGTCGTCTCCCCGGAGCGCTACCAGCAGCACCTGGAGGAACTGGCGGAGAAGGGCCAGACCGGCTACATCCCGGCGGGCGGAGCCCGCCAAGAGCGAGAAGGCCAGTAACCCGTGAGCATCCTCAACGAATCCCAGGGTGCCGCCGCAACGTCGGACCAGCCGGCGGCGACCCCCGCGCCCCTGCGCCACAGCCGGCGCGGCAACCGTGTGATCCAGTGGCTGACCACCACCGACCACAAGACGATCGGCACGCTCTACCTGGTCACCTCGTTCTTCTTCTTCTGCGTCGGCGGTGTGCTGGCACTGGTCATGCGTGCCGAGCTGGCCCGTCCCGGCCTCCAGGTCATGTCGAACGAGCAGTTCAACCAGGCGTTCACCATGCATGGCACGATCATGCTGCTGATGTTCGCCACCCCGCTGTTCGCCGGCTTCGCTAACTGGATCATGCCGCTGCAGATCGGCGCGCCCGACGTGGCGTTCCCGCGGCTGAACATGTTCGCCTACTGGCTGTACCTCTTCGGCTCGCTGATCGCGGTGGGCGGCTTCCTCACCCCCGACGGCGCCGCGAGCTTCGGCTGGTTCGCCTACACCCCGCTGAGCGACGTGGTCCACAGCCCGGGCGTCGGCGGCGACATGTGGATCATGGGCCTGGCCTTCTCCGGCTTCGGCACGATCCTCGGCTCGGTCAACTTCATCACCACGATCATCTGCATGCGCGCACCCGGCATGACGATGTTCCGGATGCCGATCTTCACCTGGAACGTCCTGCTGACCGGTGTGCTGGTCCTGCTGGCCTTCCCGGTGCTGGCCGCCGCGCTCTTCGCGCTGGAGGCCGACCGCAAGTTCGGCTCGCACATCTTCGACCCGTCCAACGGCGGCGCGCTGCTGTGGCAGCACCTGTTCTGGTTCTTCGGCCACCCCGAGGTCTACATCATCGCGCTGCCGTTCTTCGGCATCGTCTCCGAGATCATCCCGGTCTTCAGCCGCAAGCCGATCTTCGGCTACATCGGCCTGGTGGCCGCGACGATCGCGATCGCGGGTCTGTCGATCACCGTGTGGGCGCACCACATGTACGTCACCGGCGGTGTGCTGCTGCCGTTCTTCTCCTTCATGACGTTCCTGATCGCGGTGCCCACCGGCGTGAAGTTCTTCAACTGGCTGGGCACGATGTGGAAGGGCTCGCTGAGCTTCGAGACGCCGATGCTGTGGACGATCGGCTTCCTGATCACCTTCCTCTTCGGCGGTCTGACCGGCGTCATCCTGGCCTCCCCGCCGCTGGACTTCCACGTCTCCGACAGCTACTTCGTGGTGGCGCACTTCCACTACGTGGTCTTCGGCACGGTCGTCTTCGCGATGTTCGCCGGCTTCCACTTCTGGTGGCCGAAGTTCACCGGCAAGATGCTCGACGAGCGGCTCGGCAAGATCACCTTCTGGACGCTGTTCATCGGCTTCCACGGCACCTTCCTGGTCCAGCACTGGCTGGGCGCGGAGGGCATGCCGCGCCGGTACGCCGACTACCTGGCGGCCGACGGCTACACCGCGCTGAACACCTTCTCGACGATCAGCTCGTTCCTGCTGGGCATGTCGATCCTGCCGTTCTTCTACAACGTCTGGAAGACGGCGAAGTACGCGCCGAAGATCACGGTGGACGACCCGTGGGGCTACGGCCGCTCGCTGGAGTGGGCGACCTCCTGCCCGCCGCCGCGGCACAACTTCGTCTCCATGCCGCGGATCCGCTCGGAATCCCCGGCGTTCGACCTGCACCACCCGGAGATCGCGGCCATCGACCAGCTCGAGAACACCGAGGGTCCCGAGGGCCCGGTCCTCTCCGGTGCCAAGGAGGCCGGCAAGTGAAGATCCAGGGACGCATGTTCATCTGGCTGTCGGTCTTCATCCTGGCCGTCGCCATCATCTACGGCCTCTGGTCCAAGGAGCCGGTCGGCACCACCGCGCTGTTCATGTCCTTCGGCCTGTCGATCATGGTCGGCTACTACCTCGCCTTCACCGCCCGGCGGGTGGACACCGGGGCGCAGGACAACAAGGACGCGGACGTCGCCGACGACGCCGGCGAGCTGGGCTTCTTCAGCCCGCACAGCTGGCAGCCGCTCGTCCTGGCCGTGGGCGGGGCGTTCGCCTTCCTCGGCGTCGCCATCGGCTGGTGGCTGGTCTACATCTCCGCGCCGCTGCTGCTCATCGGCCTGTTCGGCTGGGTCTTCGAGTACTACCACGGCGAGAACCAGAACCAGTGAACCGGTAGGGAACCAGTAGCCCTACCCCCTCACGCACGGGTCATCTCCGGACACGCTCCGGAGATGACCCGTTCGTACGTATCCGGCTCGTCCGTTCCGAGCGGCGTTCCTACCGTTGCAGCATGAGTCGTGGATCACGCAGGACGGCAATGATCTGCTTCCTGATACTCGTGCCGCTCGCGGTGGGACCCGCCGCATGCAGCGGCGCTGAGCGGCCTCAGGACGCGGCCCCCTACGACGCCACCGCGCACGTCTCGCTGAACGCCGGCGAGGACGGCCGTGCCGCGGACCCGGACGAGCCCCTGGAGATCACCGCCCGCGACGGCAACCGCATCACGGACGTCCGCGCGGTCGACACTGCGGGCCGCCGCCTGGAGGGCGCGCTCTCCGCCGACGGCTCCCGCTGGCGCAGCGACACCCCGCTGGCCGGCGCCATGCGCTACACCGTCGTCGTCAGCACCGAGCGCGGCGACGGCTCCCCGGGCCGCCGTACCGCCGAGCTCACCACCCGGGCGGCGACCGGCGGAAAGAGGCTGGAGGTGGACCTCGGCCCGGACGACGGCACCTACGGCGTCGCCCAGCCCATCACCGCCGAACTCAGCCGGCCGGTCAGGCACGCCGGACAGCGCGCGATCGTGGAACGCGCGCTGACGGTCCGCTCCTCGCCCGCCGTCGAGGGCTCCTGGCGCTGGATGGACGACCGCACCCTCCACTACCGCCCGCGCTCCTACTGGCCCGCGCACGCCACCGTCGAGGCGCGCGCCGCACTGGAGGGCGTGTGGATCCGGGACGGGCTGCGCGGCGGGAGGACGGAGCCGCTGCGCATCCGCACCGGCGACCGCGTCGAGGCCGTCGTCGACATCGACGGCAAGGAGATGACCGTCCGGAAGAACGGAGAGGTCCTCCGGACCGTTCCGGTCACCACCGGCAAACCCGGGTTCCGCACCCGCGAGGGCGTCAAGGTGGTGCTCGGCCGGCAGGCCGCCGTACGCATGACCGGCACCAGCATCGGCATCCCCGCGGGCAGCGCGGACTCCTACGACCTGGACGTCCAGTGGGCTGTGCAGCTCACCGACAGCGGCGAGTTCGTCCACGCCGCGCCCTGGTCGGCGGCGCACCACGGCAGGGACAACGTCAGCCACGGCTGCACGGGCATGAGCACCGAGAACGCCCGATGGTTCTTCGACACCGTCCGCCGGGGCGACATCGTCCGGTACGTGGGAGGGGACGGCCCGAGGATGCCGGCCTTCGGCAACGGCCTCGGCGACTGGAACCTCTCCTGGGAGCAGTGGCGCAGGGGCAGCGCCCTGAACTGACCGGCCGGGCGGTGCCGGGAGGCCCCGGAACTCCGGGAGGACAGGGATCGCCCGAAAGAGGCGAGGGCCGCCGCGGACACCCCCGGGTGTCCGCGGCGGCCCTCCGCCCGTGGGCGGGGCTCCCTCAGGCGGCCGCGCGCTCGCCACGGCGCAGCAGCCCGGCCAGGGCGTCGGCCAGGAGCACCGGGTCCACCGGGTGCGGAACGGCGGCCTCCGCCCGGCTCCAGGTCGCCAGCCAGGCGTCCTGCGGGCGGCCGATCAGCAGCAGGACGGGCGGGCAGTCGAAGATCTCGTCCTTGATCTGGCGGCACACGCCCATCCCGCCGGCGGGCGTCGCCTCGCCGTCCAGGACGCAGACGTCGATGCCGCCCTCCTCCAGGGCCGTGAGCACGGCGGGAAGCGTGGCGCACTCCACGTACTCGACCGGCGGCACGTCGGCGGCCGGTCGGCGCCCGGCGGCCAGCCGCACCTGCTCGCGGGTGTTGGCGTCGTCGCTGTAGACCAGCACCGTGGCGGTCGGCTGCATGGTTCCTCCGTGTCCTCGGGGACGTCCTTCGGGGTGTCTCGGGGTGTCTCGGGTGTCTCAAGGGTCCACGGGCCCGGTGGGGCACGGGCCCCGGGCCGCGTGTGCCGTCGTTGGCGGATGCTACTCCGTCCCGGCCCCCCGCGTCAGGGATCCGGAAGGCCCGGGTATGGGCCGTCTGAGCAGGACGCGGACCGTTGACACACCGAACAGGACCCCCCGAGGTGAGGGCCGGATAAGCGACCGACATAATGTCGGCGTGGCGACAGCAACAGCAGTAGATACCGGGCACGCGCACCCGTCGGTCAACAGGCCGAACCTCACCAGCGTCGGGACCATCATCTGGTTGAGTTCCGAGCTGATGTTCTTCGCGGCCCTCTTCGCGATGTACTTCACCCTCCGGTCGGTGACGGGAGCCGAGTACTGGACGGGGCAGGCGGACATCCTGAACCTTCCGTTCGCGGCGACGAACACCACGATCCTGGTGCTCTCCTCCCTCACCTGCCAGCTCGGCGTCTTCGCCGCCGAGCGCGGTGACGTGAAGAGACTGCGCCTGTGGTTCGTGATCACGTTCATCATGGGTGCGATCTTCATCGGCGGCCAGGTCTTCGAGTACACCGAGCTGGTCCACGAGGGCGTCTCCATCTCCTCGGGGCCGTACGGGTCGGCGTTCTACCTGACCACCGGCTTCCACGGCCTCCACGTGACGGGCGGCCTGATCGCCTTCCTGTTCGTCCTCGGCCGGACGTACATGGCACGGCGCTTCACGCACCACCAGGCCACCGCGGCCATTGTGGTGTCCTATTACTGGCACTTCGTCGATGTCGTCTGGATCGGCCTCTTCGCCACCATCTACCTGATCAAGTGATCAGGCAGTAAGCCAGAAGCATCGACGCAGAAGATCCTGACACCGGGGTAATCCGTGAAAAAGCTCTCCGCACGACGGCGCCATCCGCTGGCGGCGCTCGTCGTCCTACTCTTCGCGCTGGCGGCCACCGGGGGGCTGTACGCCGCGTTCGCGCCCGCGGACGAGGCGAAGGCCGACACCTCGGCTGCGTCCTCGCAGTCTCTCGCCATCGAGGAGGGCAAGAAGCTCTACGCCACCGGCTGCTCCAGTTGCCACGGAACCGGCGGCCAGGGCACGAGTGACGGTCCCAGCCTCGTGGGCGTGGGCGCCGCGGCCGTGGACTTCCAGGTGGGCACCGGCCGCATGCCGGCCCAGTCCCCGGGCGCCCAGGCGCCCAAGAAGCCGCAGGTCTACACGCAGGCGCAGATCGACCAGCTCGCGGCCTACGTCGCCTCGCTGGGCCCCGGTCCGAGCATCCCGACCGAGGAGCAGTACGACCCCGCGGGCGCCAACAGCGCCGCGGGCGGTGAGCTGTTCCGTACCAACTGCGCGCAGTGCCACAACTTCACCGGCGAGGGCGGCGCCCTCACCAACGGCAAGTACGCCCCCTCGCTCGACGGCGTCTCCGACAAGCACATCTACGAGGCCATGCTCACCGGCCCGCAGAACATGCCCGCCTTCCCCGACACGATCCTGCCGGAGAAGGAGAAGAAGGAGATCATCGCCTACATCCAGGATGTCCAGGGAGAGGACGAGAAGTCCCCCGGCGGCTTCAAGCTGGGCGGCTTCGGACCGGTCGCGGAAGGCATGTTCGCCTGGACGATCGTCCTCGCCCTTCTGATCGGCGTCGCCGTGTGGGTCGCGGCACGTACCGCCAAGGCCAGGAAGTCATGAGTAGCCACACCGGATCCCCAGACGTGCCCGACGAGAACCTGCCGGGCGAGCGCGCCCACGGCGGCGAGGCGGCCAGGGCCGAGAACCCGTTCGCCGACCCCGGGCTGCCGCCCCACGAGCCGCGCGTCCAGGACATCGACGACCGGGCCGCCAAGCGCTCCGAGCGCACGGTCGCCCTGCTGTTCACGGTCTCGATCCTGGCCACCATCGGCTTCATCGCCTCCTACGTGATCTTCCCGATCGACCAGTACGTCTTCATCTGGCCGCTCGGTGAGATCAGCGCCCTGAACTTCTCGCTGGGCATGACGCTGGGCATCGCCCTGTTCTGCATCGGCGCCGGCGCGGTCCACTGGGCCCGCACGCTGATGTCGGACCACGAGCTGATCGGCGAGCGCCACCCGATCGAGGCGGACGAGGAGACCCGTGCGCAGGTCCTCGCCGACTTCGCCCAGGGCGCCAAGGAGTCGCAGCTCGGCCGCCGCAAGCTGATCCGCAACACCATGTTCGGGGCGCTGGCCGTGGTGCCGCTCTCCGGCGTGGTGCTGCTGCGCGACCTCGGCCCCCTGCCCGAGGACAAGCTGCGCCACACCGCCTGGGAGAAGGGCAAGCTGCTCGTCAACCAGAACACCGACGAGCCGCTGCGCCCCGAGGACATCACCGTCGGCTCCCTCGTCATGGCCAAGCCCCAGGGGCTCGAGGAGGGCACCCACGAGTTCATGGCGGAGATCGCCAAGGCCGCGGTCATGCTCGTCCGCCTGGAGCCGAAGGACATCAAGGACAAGCAGGAGCTGGACTGGTCCCACGAGGGCATCGTGGCCTACTCCAGGATCTGCACCCACGTCGGCTGCCCCGTCACCCTGTACGAGCAGCAGACCCACCACGTGCTGTGCCCGTGCCACCAGTCGACGTTCGACCTGGCCGACGGCGCGCGTGTGATCTTCGGCCCGGCCGGTCACCCCCTGCCGCAGCTGCGGATCAGTGTCAACGAAGACGGCTACCTCGAGGCGCAGGGCGACTTCGCGGAGCCCGTCGGCCCGAGCTTCTGGGAGCGCGGATGAGTACTGCAGGCGACGCCCCGAAGCGCCGGGGCAAGGCGCCCGCCGGCGAGCGGGTCGCGGACTGGGCCGACGGCCGGCTGGGTGTCTACAGCCTGGCCAAGGCCAACATGCGGAAGATCTTTCCGGACCACTGGTCCTTCATGCTCGGAGAGGTCTGCCTCTACAGCTTCATCATCATCATCCTGACCGGTGTCTACCTGACGCTGTTCTTCAACCCGAGCATGGGCGAGGTGGAGTACCACGGCGCCTACGTGCCCATGCAGGGCGTGCACATGTCGGAGGCGTACGCCTCGACCCTGGACATCAGCTTCGACGTCCGCGGCGGTCTGCTCATGCGGCAGATCCACCACTGGGCCGCGCTGGTGTTCCTGGTGGGCATGTTCGTCCACATGATGCGCGTGTTCTTCACCGGCGCGTTCCGCAAGCCGCGCGAGATCAACTGGCTGTTCGGCTTCCTGCTGCTGGTGCTGGGCATGTTCACCGGCTTCACCGGCTACTCCCTGCCGGACGACCTGCTCTCGGGCACCGGTATCCGGTTCATGGAGGGCGCGGTCCTGTCCGTGCCGGTGGTCGGCACCTACCTCTCCTTCTTCATCTTCGGAGGGGAGTTCCCGGGCACGGACATCATCCCGCGGTTCTTCGTGGCCCACGTCCTGCTGCTGCCGGGCATCATGCTGGGCCTGGTGGTGGCCCACCTGATCCTGGTCTTCTACCACAAGCACACCCAGTTCGCCGGTCCCGGACGGACCGAGAAGAACGTCGTCGGCATGCCGCTGCTGCCGGTCTACATGGCCAAGGCGGGAGGCTTCTTCTTCCTGGTCTTCGGCGTCATCTCGGTCATCGCCGCGACGTTCACCATCAACCCGATCTGGGTGCTCGGCCCGTACCGCCCGGACCAGGTGTCCACCAACGCGCAGCCCGACTGGTACATGGGCTTCTCCGAGGGACTGATCCGCGCGATGCCCGCGTGGGAGATGGTGCTGCCCGGCGGCTACACCCTCAACCTGGGCGTGGCCATCCCGCTGGTGGTCATCTTCCCGCTGATCCTGACGTCGATCGCGGTGTACCCGTTCATCGAGTCCTGGATCACCGGCGACAAGCGTGAGCACCACATCCTGGACCGCCCGCGCAACGCCCCGACGCGCACCGCGTTCGGCGCGGCCTGGATCAGCCTGTACTTCCTGCTGCTGGTCGGCGGCGGCAACGACCTGTGGGCGACCCACTTCAACCTGTCGATCAACGCCATCACCTGGTTCGTCCGCATCGGCTTCTTCCTGGTGCCCGTGGTCGTCTTCATCGTCACCAAGCGGATCTGCCTGGGACTGCAGCGGCGCGACCGCGAGAAGGTGCTGCACGGCCGCGAGAGCGGCATCATCAAGCGGCTGCCGCACGGTGAGTTCGTCGAGGTGCACGAGCCGCTCTCGCAGGAGCAGCTCCACACGCTCACCGCGCACGAGCAGTACAAGCCGCTGGAGATCGGTCCGGAGACGGACGAGAACGGCGTGCGGCGCAAGATCGGCCCCGTCCAGAAGCTCCGCGCCAGGCTCAGCCGGGGCTACTACGGCGAGGGCAACCAGGTCCCCAAGCCGACCGCGGAGGAGTTCAAGGAGCTCACCAGCAGCCACGGTCACGGCCACTGAGCCGCGGCCACAGAGTCCGGTACCGGGTATCGCCACACGTGAGGCCCCGGCCCTCCTCCGAGGGGGCCGGGGCCTTCCGGCGTTCCGGGGCTGTCCGGAGTGCGGGCGGCGGCCGTGGACGCCGCCGCGCGCCGTTAGGCTGGCCGCGGGCCGCCGAGCCGATCCGGCCGCCCCCGCATCCGACCACGCCAGGAGTGATTCCCATGAGCGCTGCTACGACCACCGGAGGCGACACCGTGGCGGCGCGCACCTGGCCGGACGTGCTGAGCGCCCTGCTGGCCGGCGAGGACCTGCCCGCCGGGAGCACCGCCTGGGCGATGGACCAGATCATGCGGGGCGAGGCGACCGACGCCCAGATCGCCGGGTTCGCGGTGGCGCTGCGGGCCAAGGGCGAGACGGTCGACGAGGTCACCGGGCTGGTCCGCGCGATGTACGAGCACGCCAACGTGATCGAGGTGCCCGGCCCGTCGGTCGACATCGTCGGGACCGGCGGCGACCGGGCCAGAACGGTGAACATCTCGACGATGTCCGCGATCGTGGTGGCCGGAACGGGCGCGCGCGTGGTCAAGCACGGCAACCGCGCGGCCTCCAGCGCGTCCGGCTCCTCGGACGTCCTGGAGAAGCTGGGCGTCAACCTGGAGCTGAGCCCCGAGCGGGTCGCCGAGGTCGCGGCCGAGGCCGGGATCACCTTCTGCTTCGCGGTGAGGTTCCACCCCGCGCTGCGCCACGTGGCCGCCGCGCGCAAGGAGCTGGGCGTCGCGACCACCTTCAACTTCCTCGGCCCGCTGACCAACCCGGCCCGGGTGGGTGCCCAGGCCACCGGGGTCGCCGACGCCCGGATGGCGCCGATCATGGCGGGGGTGCTCGCCGAGCGGGGGACGTCCGCGCTGGTCTTCCGCGGCGACGACGGGCTGGACGAGCTGACGGTGACGGGCACCTCGACGGTGTGGGTGGTACGGGACGGCGAGGTCCGCACCGAGACCTTCGATCCGCGCGACGTCGGCATCCCCCTGGTTCCGCTGGAGGCGCTGCGCGGTGCGGACGCCGCCCACAACGCGGACGTGGCCCGGCGGCTGCTGGAGGGGGAGAGGGGGCCGGTGCGGGACGCCGTCCTGCTGAACTCCGCGGCGGCCCTGGCCGCGCTGGAGCCCACCGGGGCGCCGCTGGCCGAGCAGATCGCCGCGGGCATGGAGCGGGCCGCCCTGTCCATCGACTCCGGCGCGGCCAAGGCGGCGCTGGAGCGCTGGGTGGCGGCCAGCAACGCCTGAGGCGGCCCTCCGTGCCTCCCCGCCCGGGGCGTGGGCCCCGGGTCCGCGGCGGGACGGGCCCGCCCGCGTACGGGCCCCGTACGCGGGCCGGGGACGGCCGGCGCCGGGACGGCAGGGACGGCGGGGCCCCGGCACACGCGGTGTGCCGGGGCCTTCCGGTGCGCGGCGGTCCCGGGCCGCCGCGGGGCTCAGGAGTCGAGCCCGATGGCGAAGGCTGCCTCCAGGTCGTGCTGGGAGTAGGTCCGGAAGGCGATGTGGGTCTCGGTGGACTCCACACCGGGAACCTTGCTGATGCGGCCGGGGATGACCTCCGCGAGATCGTCGTGCCGGGCCACCCGCACCATGGCTATCAGGTCGTGCGCGCCGGTCACCGAGTAGACCTCGCTGACCCCCTCCAGCGCGGCGATCTGCTCGGCGATCTCCGGGATGCGGTCGGTGCTGGTCTTGATGAGCACGATCGAGGTGATCACGGTTTTCCCTTCTTCGGGGGAGGGGCCGCGGCGGCGCCCCGGTGGGCCCTTCGCTCTCCTGGTCCCACCACCGGCGGAACTGGCCTGCTCACTGTAGCCCGCCGCCGACGGCGGGCTCACGGGCACGGGGAGGGGGCCGGACGCCGCGGGAGAGGGCGGGCGGTCCGGGCCCCGCGGATGGTGTCGGCTCGGATACGGGCCGCCCGCCGCGGCGCGCCCGGTGGTCGCCAGGCCGTAGGGTTGCGGGGATACCCCCGGTCGGGTGCCCGGGGTGCGCGCACCGCGGAGACATCTCCGCCGTCCGGGGCACCCGGGGACCGGAGCGCCGGAGACGGCGGAACGGCAGGACGAGACAGCAGGACCCGAGTAGACGCGGCAGTGGACGCGCCGGCTGCGCCGAGGGCGCCGGCGGCGCGGGTAAGACCGAGGAGAGGACGGAACGATGCCGGTTCCCCGACCGAACGAAGGATCGCGGTGGCGCTGCACGATGTGCGGCAATCTCACCCGCTTCGACGTGACGCGCTCCAGCAAGGTGGTGGAGTACGTCCATCTGGACCTGGCCGGGGAGCCGAGGGTCGAGGAGCGCGAGGTGCTCAGTGAGACGATCGAGTCGGTGCGCTGCCGTTGGTGCAACGCGGTGGACCAGGTCGAGCTGGTGGACCGTCCCGGCTCCGGCGCGCAGGTGTGACGACGGGCGGGTGTGAACCGTGGTGGAACGGACGGGTGGTGAGCGCGGACCGGGTGAGCCCGGCGAGGAGGCGCTCGACCGCCCGCTGCCCGAGAAGGTGCGCCGCCGGGTGGTGGCGCTGACGGGTGACGCGCTCGGCGGCCTCACCGTCGCCGAACTCCCCGTCCCCTTGCGGCAGTACGCCCGTTTCACCCCCCAGCGGCGGGTCAGGTTCGCGGGCAACGCGATGGCCGCCGCGCTGGAGAACGACCCGGCCTTCCGGCGGCGCATCGCCGACCGGCTGTGCGAGGCGCTGCCGGAGCTGGCCGACTCCGTCCGGGGCGGTACGTTCCCGGCCGCCGCCGATCCCGTGGACGTGGCCGCGGTCGCGTACGTGCTGCGGCCGGAGGGCTGGGCCAAGCTCGTCGCCGCCGCGGGCGAGGAGGCACAGCGGGCGCAGGCCGAACGCGCCGGCGAGGAGGCCGAACGGGAACTGGCCCGGCTCCGTGAGGAGCTGGCGCAGGCCCGGGCGGCCGGGCGCGCCCACGCCGAGGGGCTCCGCGCGGAGCTGGAGGCCGCCCGCAAGGAGGCCGACTCCCTGCACCGCAGGCTGCGCAGCGCGCTCAGCGACGTCAAACGCGGCGAGGCAGCGGTGCGCAAGGCGCGGGCCGAGCTGGAGGAGGTTCGGACCGCGGCCGCGGCGGAGAAGGCCGCGGCCGAGAGCGAGGCGCGCCGGCTGCGGTCGCGGCTGGCGGAGGCGGAAGCGGCGCTGGAGGCCGGCCGCCGCGCGGTGCGCGAGGGGCGCAGTGTGGAGGACATGCGTCTGCGGCTGCTGCTGGACACGGTGCTGGACGCCGCCCAGGGGCTGCGGCGCGAACTCGCCCTGCCGCCTCTCACGCACCGCCCGGCCGAGACCGTGGACGCGGTCGAGCCGGGCCGGATGACCCCCAAGGACATCGCCCGGCGCGCCCTGTCGGAGGAGGACCCCGCGCTGCTCGACCAGTTGCTGGCACTGCCCCAGGCGCATCTGGTGGTGGACGGCTACAACGTCACCAAGACCGGTTATCCGTCGCTGCCCCTGGAGAAGCAGCGGCTGCGGCTGCTGGGCGGCCTGGCGGGGCTGGCGGCCCAGACCGGCGCCGAGGTGACCTGCGTCTTCGACGGGGCGGAGTTGGCCGCTCCGGTACTGCTGGCGCCACCGCGGGGAGTGCGGGTGCTGTTCAGCAAACCCGGTCAGACCGCCGACGAACTGATCCGGCGTCTGGTGCGCGCCGAGCCGCCCGGCCGTCCGGTGGTCGTCGTCTCCGCCGATCGCGAGGTGGCCGACGGCGTGGCCGCGGCCGGAGCCCGTCCGGTGGCGTCGGTACTGCTGCTGCGGAGGCTGGGCCGCACCTGACGCCCCGGCGCGCCGCCCGGTTCCGCGCCTGACGCCGCGCCACCTTCCCGCGGGAGTCCGGAATGTCCGCCGGGTGCGGCACTCAGCGTCAGGCCGCGGTCGCCGACAGTGGGGCGATGGTAAAGGATGTGGCCGACGGGCGAGATTTTTCCTATGAGGATTTGAAGCGATCACCGTGCATGGCTAGTGTCTGGCCCGAACCTCTGCGCAGTTGATCACCCAACCGGGGTGACAGCGGAGGAACCGCCGAATCCGCGGCGCTCATCGCGGAGCCGGGTGGCCCCCGGGTCATTCCCGGCAGGCGGCTGAGGAAGAAGGAGCTCGCCCCAGTGGCGTCCCACCGTCGACCCAAGCAGCCGAACCGCACACGGGTGACCGTGCTCACCGCGACCGCAGCGGCGGCGGTCGCACTGACCTCCCAGACGGCCCAGGCCGAACCCAAGCCCACCAAGAGCGAGGTCAAGGCCAAGGTCGACAAGCTCTACGAAGAGGCCGAGCACGCTACGGAGAAGTACAACGGCGCCAAGGAGAAGCAGGAGAAGCTGCAGAAGCAGGTCGACAACCTCCAGGACAGCGTCGCGCGCGGTCAGGGAGAGCTCAACGACCTGCGCGACAGCCTCGGTTCGATGGCCACGGCCCAGTACCGAAGCGGCGGCCTCGACCCGTCCCTGCAGCTGTTCCTCTCCTCCGACCCCGACGACTACCTCGCCAAGGCCTCCGCGCTCGACCAGATCGGCAGCAAGCAGGCCGGCGCGCTGAAGAAGATCCAGTCCAAGCAGCGGACCCTCTCGCAGCAGCGCGAGGAGGCATCCGAGAAGCTCAAGGATCTGGAGGACACCCGCAAGGAACTCGGCGACAGGAAGAAGAAGATCCAGGGCAAGCTCGCCGAGGCCCAGCGGCTGCTGAACACCCTCACCGCGCAGGAGCGCGCCGAGCTCGACAGGGAGGAGGAGCGCGCCAACCGCGCCTCCTCGGCCCGCGTGGACCTCGGCAGCTCGGCCTCCGCCACGCAGCGCGCCTCGGCCGCCCTCAACGCGGCCAAGTCCAAGCTCGGTTCTCCCTACGTCTGGGGCGCGACCGGCCCGAGCTCCTTCGACTGCTCCGGGCTGACCTCCTGGGCGTACAGCCAGGCCGGCGTCTCCCTGCCGCGCACCTCGCAGGCCCAGGCCGGTGCCGGCACCCGCATCTCCCAGAGCCAGCTCGCCCCCGGCGACCTGGTCTTCTTCTACAGCGACCTGCACCACGTCGGCCTCTACGCGGGCAACGGGCAGATCCTGCACGCCCCGAAGCCCGGCGCCAACGTCCGCTACGAGTCGATCAACAACATGCCGTTCATGTTCGGCGTGCGCGTCTGACCGGCCGCCTTCCCGGCCTCAAGCCTCCTCCGTACGGGTGAAACCCGACGGGGGAGGCTTTTCGCTGCCCCCTTCCGCGTCCCGCCGCCGACCCGGCCCTGACCTGTGCCGCCTTCCGCGCCGGGGAGGGACACGGCGGCCCGGACGGTGCGGCGGTCCGTGAACCGAGCGTGCCGGTGCGGCTACTGTCGGCGGCCACCGTCCACCGAAGCGGAAGGGAGAGCGGTCCCGCCGTGGTCTCGCAGCCTTCGCCCCGACACGCCCCCCGCCGTCCCGGCTCCCGCCGGCGCACCCCGCCCTCCGGCCTGTCCGGGCTGGGCACCAGGGTCACCGCGCTGTCCGCCGCCGCGGGCGCGGCGGCGGTGCTGACGGCGGCCCCGGCGGGAGCCGACCCCGCGGGCGGCCCGTCCCCGGCCGCGCTGAGCGCGCGCGTGGACCGGCTCTACGCCGACGCGGAGCGGGCCACCGAGCGGTACAACACGGCTTCCGAACGCGTGGAGGACCTGCGCGAGCAGGTCGAGCGGGCCCAGGACGGAGCCGCGCGCGACCAGGCCAGGGTCAACCGGATGCGCGGGGACCTGGGCTCCCTGGCCAGCGCGCAGTACCGCTCCGGCGGCATCGACCCGGCCCTCGCGCTGATCCTCTCCGAGGGGCCGGAGGAGTACCTCGCCAAGGCCGCCACCCTCGACCGGATCAACAGCCGCCAGACGGCCAAGCTCAAGGCGTTCCGCAGCGCGGTGCGCGCGCTGGAGCAGCAGCGCACCGAGGCCGGCGGGAAACTCGCCGAACTGCGGCGCCAGCGCGAGGCCCTGGGCGAGCACCGCGAAGCCGTGCAGCGCAAGCTCGCGGCCGCCCAGCGGCTGCTCAACCGGCTCCCGCGCGAGGAGCGTGCCGCCCGCGGGCACGCGTCGCGCGGCGCCGAGCGTCCCGGCGCGCCGATGGAGCCGGCCCCCTCGCCGCGGGCCGCCGCGGCGGTCGCCGCGGCCCGCGGGGCGGTCGGCGCGCCGTACGCCTGGGGCCAGGCAGGGCCCCACGCCTTCGACTGCTCGGGCCTGACCTCCTGGGCGTACGCCCGGGCCGGGGTCTTCCTGCCGCGCACCTCGCAGGGGCAGCTGCACGCCGGGCGGCACGTACCGCTGGAGCAGGCGCTCCCCGGCGACCTGGTCGTCTACCGGTCGGACGCCAGCCATGTGGGGATGTACGTCGGCGGCGGCCAGGTCGTCCACGCCCCCCGCCCCGGAGCGCAGGTGCGGTACGACCCGGTCGGGATGATGCCGGTCGCCGCCGTGGTCCGTCCCTGAGCCCACCCTTCCGCTCCCGGTCCTCACCGCTCCCGCTCCTTCCCGCTCCCGGCCCTTCCCCGTCCTCGGCGCTCCGCGCGTCCCGGGCCGGGCCCGTACGATCAGCGGTGTGACACGGAGGTGGCGGAGGGCGTCGGCGGTACCGGCCGTACTGGTGGCCGGGCTGCTGGCGTTCCAGTCCGGCTGCGTGGAACGGGCGGAGGAGGGCGCCGCGGAGCGCGGAGTGCTCCAGGCGGTGCTGGACCGTCAGGCCGAGGCGGTGCTCACCGGTGACCGCGAGGCCTACCTGGCCACCGTCGACCCCCGCGCGGACGGCTACCGGGACGCCCAGCGCACGGTGTTCGGCAACCTCGCCCGGCTGCCGGTGGACCACTGGTCCTACCGCGTCACCGCCACCGGCGACGACGCCTTCCCGCTCCCTCGGGACACGGACGACACGGACGGTATGGACGGCGGGGACCGGGAAGCCGGACCCCGCCGGATCGCGGTCCGTGCCGAACTGCGCTACCGGATCGAGGGCTACGACCCCGCACCGGTGCGGGACGTTGAGTACCTGACCCTCACCGAGCGGAAGGGCCGCTGGTACGTCTCCTCCGACAGCGACGGCGCGCCCGGCGGCCGCCACAGCGCCCAACAGCTCTGGGAACAGGGGGAGATGACCGTCGTGCGCGGCGAGCGGAGCCTGGTGCTGGGGGTCGGCCGCCCGGAGTTCGACCTGCGCGCGCTGGCGGACGACGCCGACCGCGCGGTCCCCGGCGCCGACGCCGCCTGGCCGCGCGCCTGGCCGCGCCGGGTGCTGGTCCAGGCCCCCGCCACGCTGGAGCGGATGGCCGGCCTCCTGGGCGGCCCGCCCTCCTCCTACCGCGGCATCGCCGCCGTCACCACCGGAGAGGCGGGCGGCCGGGGCAGAACGCCCGCGGAGCGGATCGTGGTCAACCCGGAGGCCTACTGGCTGCTGGGCGAGGAGGGGCGGCGGATCGTCATGACCCACGAGGTCACCCATGTGGCCACCCGCGCGCACACCACCGAGTCCACCCCGCTGTGGCTGTCGGAGGGCTTCGCCGACTGGGCCGCCTACCGGGAGGTGGACCGCCCGCCGGCCCGGATCGCCCCCCTGCTGGCCGGTGCCGTCCGCGACGGAGAGGTGCCCAGGAGGCTGCCGACGGACGAGGAGTTCGCCTTCGCCGGGGACGCCGACCGGCTCGCCCGCTCCTACGAGAGCGGCTGGCTGCTGTGCCGGATGGTGGCGCAGCGGTGGGGCGAGGAGAAGCTGGTCGAGCTGTACCTGGCGGCGGGCGGGTCCGACGGCGGCATGGAGCCGGTGGTCCGCGAGGTGCTCGGCACCGGCATGGACGGACTCACCGCGCGCTGGCGCGAGTACGTACGGCGCGAACTGGGCGGACGGTAGGCGCCGCCGGGGCGGGCCTCACCGGGAGACCAGCCCGTCCTGCCGCTCCGGCGCCCCCGGACGCCTCCCGAGCCCGTCCCCGTCCCCGCGGTCTTCCCCGCCACCGTCCCGGCCGGCCTGCTCCGCGCGGCGCAGGGGCTCGGTCACCGTCGTGCGCCACAGCCGGGCGCAGGCCAGCACCGCGGCGGCGACCAGCAGCCCGTTGCGCACCACCAGCAGCGTCACCCCCAGCGCGTCGCTCGCCACCACGCTGCCGAAGTTGAGCGGGAACTCCAGCAGCGTCACCCCCGTCGCCGCGACCACCAGGAGCGCGGGCAGCCCCTGCCGGCCGGTGCGCAGCGTCACGCACACCGCGGCCAGACCCACCAGCCAGACCATGTACTGCGGGCTGATGACCCGGCTGGTGACGGTGAACAGCAGCACCGCGGCGAACGCGGCGTCCGCGGCGGTGCTCGCCGTCCACTCCACCGCGCGCAGCCGCCACCGCAGCAGCCAGCCGAAGGCGGCGGCGGTGCACAGCAGCGCCGCGGTGCTCACCAGGTCCACGTACGGGCCCAGGAACTCCACCGAGCCGTAGTTCAGCAGGACCTGTCCCTCCCAGCCGAAGTGCCGCGCCACGTGGAAGACCAGGGCGCCCACCGACTCGACCTCGGTGCCGCGGTCGCGCTGGTGGGTGAGGAAGTCCAGCGCACCGGGCATGGCGGCGGCGAACGCGGCGGTCAGCGCCAAGGCCGTCACCACCGCGGCGCCCCACACGGCGCGGGTGACGCGCCCGCGCGGCGTGCCCGCCAGCAGCAGTGCGGGCCACACCTTCAGCAGCGCCCCGAAGGCCGCCAGCGCCCCGGCCGTGCGCGGGCTGCGGGACAGCGCCAGCAGCGCGGCGACCGCGACGGTGGTGACCATCAGGTCGTAGCGGGCGTACACCGTCGGGCCCAGCAGCGGCACCCCGGCCACCCACACCCACGCGCCCGCCCGGCTGCGGCCCCGCTCCCGCCCGGCGCCGCGGCGGGAGGCGTACAGCAGCAGCGCGAACGCGGCGGCGTCGGCGGCGCAGGCCAGCACGTAGAAGGCGGCCGGGTACTCCAGGAAGGGCAGCAGCGCGGGGGAGAGGATCGCCAGCGCCGCGGCGGGCGGGTACTGCCAGGTGACGTCGTCCGGCGGGAAGACGCCGGTGCTCAGCACCCGGTACCAGCCCTGGTAGATCACCGAGACGTCGCTGGTGACGTCCGGCCCCGGCACCGTGATCACCTTGAACACGCACAGGAGCACCACGGTCCGGGTGGCGGCCCAGGCCGCGATCGGAAGGCGCATGGACCGACCGTACCGGGTGCCGCCCCGGCGCCCCGAGGGCAGCGGGTACTGTCGGCGGCGATGGACAAGACCCTGATCGTCACCAACGACTTCCCGCCCCGGCCCGGCGGCATCCAGGCGTTCCTGCACAGCATGGCGCTGCGGCTGGATCCGGAGCGGGTCGTCGTCTACGCCTCGACCTGGAAGCGCGGCCGGGAGGGCGCCGAGGCCACCGCGCGCTTCGACGCGGAGCAGCCCTTCACCGTCGTGCGCGACTCCACCACCATGCTGCTGCCGACCCCGCGCACGACGCGCCGCGCGGTCTCGCTCCTGCGCGAACACGGCTGTGCGTCGGTGTGGTTCGGGGCGGCGGCGCCGCTGGGGCTGATGGCCCCCGCCCTGCGCCGGGCGGGGGCGCGGCGGCTGGTGGCGACCACCCACGGCCACGAGGCGGGCTGGGCCCGGCTGCCGGCCGCCCGGCAGTTGCTGCGGCGCATCGGAGAGGGCACCGACACCCTCACCTACCTCGGCGAGTACACCCGCTCCCGGATAGCCGCCGCACTCACCGAGGAGGCGGCGGCGCGGATGGTCCACCTTCCGCCGGGCGTCGACGAGAAGACCTTCCACCCCGGCTCCGGCGGCGACGCCGTACGGGAGCGGCTGGGCCTGGCCGGCCGGCCGGTCGTGGTGTGCGTCTCGCGGCTGGTGCCGCGCAAGGGGCAGGACACCCTCATCCGCGCCATGCCGCGGATCCTGGCCGAGGTGCCCGAGGCGGTGCTGCTGATCGTCGGCGGCGGGCCGTACGGGCAGGCGCTGCGGAAACTGGCGCAGGAGACCGGAGTGGCCGGCTCGGTCCGCTTCACCGGCGCGGTGCCGTGGGAGGAACTGCCCGCCCACTACGGCGCGGGCGACGTCTTCGCCATGCCCTGCCGCACCCGCCGCGGCGGGCTCGACGTGGAGGGGCTGGGCATCGTCTACCTGGAGGCGTCGGCGACCGGGCTGCCGGTCGTCGCCGGCGACTCCGGCGGCGCGCCCGACGCCGTGCTGGACGGGGAGACCGGCTGGGTGGTGCGCGGCGGCGCGCCCGGCGGCGAGGCGGCCGCGGAGACGGCCGACCGCATCGTGAACCTGCTGAAGGATCCCGCGCTGCGCCGCCGGATGGGCGAGCGCGGCCGGGAGTGGGTCGAGGAGCGCTGGCGCTGGGACCTGCTGGCCGAGCGGCTGAGGGAGCTGCTCTAGCCGTACCGCCCGCGCCGCCGCCCGTTTCCCGGGCCCGGCCGGAGCCCGCGTCGGGAAGGGGGGCCCGTACGCCGAACCGCCCCGGTCCGGACGGGGGTTCCGTCCGGACCGGGGCGGCTCGCGTGCGTCCCGGTGCGCCCGCGCTTCCGCGACGCCGTGCGCGGCGGGCGCCGCGTCACGCGTACAGCGCCTCGATCTCCTGCGCGAAGTCCTTGGCGACCACGCCGCGCTTGAGCTTCATGGAGGGCGTCAGATGGCCCGAGTCCTCGGTGAACTGCGTGGCCAGGAGGCGGAACTTGCGCACCGACTCCGCGCGGGAGACGGCCGCGTTGCCGTCGTCCACCGCCCGCTGGACGGCCGCCAGCAGCTCGGGGTCCTCCAGCAGCCGCTCCCTGGACAGGCCGGACTTGCCGTGCTCCTCGGCCCAGCGGGGCAGGAACTCCTCGTCCAGCGTGATCAGCGCGGCGACGAACGGGCGGCCGTCGCCGACCACCATGCACTCGGCGACCAGGGCGTGGGCCCGGATGCGGTCCTCGATGACGGCCGGGGCGACGTTCTTGCCGCCCGCCGTCACCAGGATCTCCTTCTTGCGGCCGGTGATGGTGAGGTAGCCGTCCTCGTCGAGGGTGCCGATGTCGCCGGTGTGGAACCAGCCGTCCGCCATCGCCTCGGCGGTGGCGGCCTCGTTGTTCCAGTAGCCGCTGAACAGGTGCTCGCCGCGCAGCAGCACCTCGCCGTCGTCGCCGATGCGGACCGTCGAGCCCGGCAGCGGCTGCCCGACCGTGCCGACCTTCGGGCGGTCGTAGGGGTTGAAGGCGGTGGGCGCGCAGGACTCGGTGAGGCCGTATCCCTCCAGCACGGTGAAGCCGATGCCGCGGTAGAAGTGCCCCAGCCGCTCGCCCAGCGCCGCGCCCCCGGAGATGGCGTGGGTGGCCCGGCCGCCGAGGACCGCGCGCAGCTTGCCGTAGACGAGCTTGTCGAAGAGTCTGTGGCGCAGCCTCAGGCCCAGCGAGGGGCCGGAAGCGGTGTCCAGCGCGCGGCTGTAGGCGATGGCGGTGTCGGCGGCCCGGTCGAAGATCCTGCCCTTGCCCTCGCCCTGTGCCTTGGCCCGCGCCGAGTTGTAGACCTTCTCGAACACCCGCGGCACGCCCAGGATCAGCGTCGGACGGAAGCCGGCCAGGTCGTCGGTGAGCTGCTTGATGTCGGGGCTCAGCCCGAGCCGGATCGGCGCCATGACGGCCGCGATCTGCACCATGCGGCCGAAGACGTGGGCGACCGGCAGGAAGAGCAGCACCGAGCCCTCGCCGGGGACGAACAGCGGCTTGAGCCGCTCGACCACGTTGCCGCAGTCGGCGAAGAACGCCCGGTGGGACAGGACGCAGCCCTTGGGGCGGCCGGTGGTGCCGGAGGTGTAGACGATGGTGGCCGGGGCGTCGGCGTCGGCGGCGCCGCTGTGCTCGTCCAGGACCGCGTCGGTGACCTGCGACCCGGAGTCGGCCAGCTTCCGCACCGCGCCGTCGTCGACGGTCCACAGGTTCGCCAGCCGGGGCAGCCGGTCGCGCACGGACTCCACCGCGGCGGCGTGCGCGCCGGTCTCCACGACGCAGCCGACCGCGCCGGAGTCGGACAGGATCCACTGGATCTGCTCCGGCGAGCTGGTCTCGTAGATGGGCACGGTCACCGCGCCGGCGCTCCAGACGGCGAAGTCCAGCAGCGTCCACTCGTAGCGGGTGCGCGACATCAGGCCGATCCGGTCACCGGGGCGCACGCCCGCCGCGATCAGGCCCCTGGCGGCGGCCCGCACCTCCGCCAGGAACTCCCGGGCGGTCAGGTCCTCCCAGCCGCCCCCGGCGTCCTTGCGGGCGATGACCGGGAGGTCGGGGTGCTGTGCGGCGTTGCGGTGGATGAGATCGGTCAGATTTCCGTCCGCGGGCACCTCGTACAGGGCCGGAAGGCTGAACTCGCGCAAAACTGATGCTCCTCATCGGCGCCGCCGCGGATCCGCCGGGAAACGGACCTCCGCCGGCTCTGGCCCAAGACAGGGGTCTTGAGGGTGGACGGCCACGGACGTTACCCACCGGTACGGGGCTCGGGATAGGGGGTGGCGCCGAGATGTTCGGTGCGTCACACACCACGGGACTGTCCCCAGCAGGGTAGTCCACGTGCCCGCAGGCCACGAAGGAGACGCAGGTCCAGGGGTTGCGCGCGAGCCCCCCGCGCGCCGGGCCGCGGGATCTAGGGTGGCCTCATGCGAGTCCATGTGGTGAGCGACGTACACGGCAACAGCCGGGACCTGGCCGCGGCCGGCGAGGGCGCGGACGCGCTGGTCTGCCTGGGCGACCTCGTGCTGTTCATCGACTACGCCGACCACACCCGCGGCATCTTCCCCGACCTCTTCGGGGCGGAGAACACCACCCGGTACGTCGAACTGCGCACCGCGCGCCGCTTCGACGAGGCCCGTGAGCTGTCGGCCCGGCTCTGGGCCGGCGTCGACAAGGCGGGGGCGGTGGAGGCGGCCGTACGCCGCCAGTACGCCGAGCTGTTCGCCGCCTTCCCCACCCCCACGTACGCCACCTACGGGAACGTGGACATCCCCGGGCTGTGGCCCGAGTACACCCGCGAGGGCACCACCGTCCTGGACGGGCGGACGGCCGACATCGGCGGCCTGCGCTTCGGCTTCGTCGGCGGCGGACTGCCCAGCCCGATGCGCACGCCCTTCGAGGTCGACGAGGAGACGTACGCGGCCAAGGTCGCGGCCCTGGGCGAGGTCGACGTGCTGTGCTCCCACATCCCGCCCCTGGTGCCCGAGCTGTGCTACGACACCGTCGCCCGCCGCTTCGAGCGCGGCAGCGAGGCCCTGCTGGAGGCCGTCCACGCGGTGCGGCCCCGGTACGCGCTCTTCGGCCACGTCCACCAGCCCCTGGCGCGGCGCACCCGGATCGGCCGGACCGAGTGCGTGAACGTCGGCCACTTCAACGCCACCGGCAGGCCCTGGGTCCTGGAGTGGTGACTGTGCCGGCCGGACTGCCGGCCGGACTGCCGGCCGGACCGCCGATCGGACCGCCGGCCGGGGCGCCGGCGGGATGGGGGCGGGAGCGCGCGGGCGGGCGGGGGCGGGAGGGCCGTCGCGTCCGCGCGCGGTAGCCTTCCCCCGCAGACGGCGGCGGACCACGAGCCGGGCGCAGCAACGCGGAGGAGCCACAGGGATGGCCGAGCACACCAGGTCGAGCATCATCGTCGAGGCGGCACCGGCCGAGGTCATGGAGGTGATCGCCGACTTCGGGCGCTACCCGGAGTGGACCGGTGAGGTCAAGGAGGCCGAGGTGCTCTCCACCGACGACCGCGGCCGGGCCGAGCGGGTACGGCTGCTGCTCGACGCCGGGGCCATCCGGGACGAGCACACCCTCGCCTACGAGTGGATCGGCCCCGAGGAGGTCCGCTGGTCCCTGGTGAGGTCGCAGATGCTGCGCACCCTGGACGGCGTGTACCGCCTGAGGTCCCTCGACGGCGGCAGCCGCACCGAGGTGACCTACCAGCTCACCGTGGACGTGAAGATCCCCATGCTCGGCATGATCAAGCGCAAGGCCGAGAAGGTCATCATCGACCGCGCTCTGGACGGGCTGAAGAAGCGCGTCGAGAGCGGCGCGAAGTCCTGAGCGTGGAGGGCACCCGGGCTCGCACGGTCCTGGTCACCGGCGTCGGCGGCGGCGGCCGCACCACCGTCGCGGCCGCCACCGCGCTGGCGGCCGCCCGGAGCGGCCGCCGTACGCTGCTGCTCAGCGCCGAGGACCCGGCCCTGCTGGGGGCGCTGTTCGGCACGGACGGCCCGATCGGCGCCGACGGCGCGGAAGCACCCCGAGAGGTCGCGCCCGGCCTGCTCCTGTCCCGCGTCGACTCCGGCGCCGACTTCCGGGCCCGCGCCGTCGCACTCCAGGAGCGCGCCCGCTCCGCCCTGGACCTGCTGGGCGCCGAGCCGCTGGACGACGACGAGCTGGCCGAGCCGCCCGGGGCCGAGGCGTTCGCCATGCTGCGCGCCCTGCGCGCCGCGCACGGCCCGGATGCGTACGGTCCGGACGCGCACGGCCCCGTGGCGGAGGCGCCCGCGGGGGAAGGCCCGTACGACCTGGTCGTGGCCGACATGCCGCCGGTCGGACGGACGGTGCGCACCCTGGCGCTGCCCGAGCACACCCGGCGCTGGCTGCGGCGGCTGCTGCCGCCCGAGCGCCAGGCCGCCCGTGCGCTGCGGCCGGTCCTGGCCCAGCTCGCCGGGGTGCCGATGCCCGCCCGCTCGCTCTACGAGGCCGCCGAGCGGCTGGACCGCGAACTCGCCGCCGTGCAGGCGGTGGTCGAATCACCCGGGACCACCGTGCGGCTGGTCCTCGAGCCCGGCCCCGCCGCCGTCCGCGCGCTGCGCGCCGCCCGGGCCGGACTCGCACTGCACGGCCTGGCGCTGGACGCCGTGGTCGCCAACCGGCTGCTGCCCACCGCCTCGCCCGATCCCTGGCTGGCGGGCCTGGCGTCCCGCCAGCAGGGGGCTCTCAAGGAGCTCCTGGGCGACTGCCCGGCCGGTTCGGCGGCCGTGTGCGAGCTGCCGCATCTGGGCCGGGAGCCGCAGGGCCCGGCCGACCTCGGCGAACTGGCGGAGCGGATCCCGCCGCCGGGCCCGACGTCAGGCGCGCCGTCCGACCCGGTGTCCGGGGCGGCCCCGTCCGGGGACCGGGCCGCGGGACCGTGGACGGTGGAGGACCGGCTGGCCGACGAGGGCGTCCTGCTGTGGCGGCTGCCGCTGCCCGGCGCCGTCCGCGAGACGCTGTCCCTGGTGCGCCGCGGCGACGAGGTCGTCGTCACCACCGGGCCGTTCCGCCGGGTGCTGCCGCTGCCCGCCGCGCTGCGCCGCTGCTCGGTGGCCGGCGCCCGGCTTGCCGACGGCGAGCTGACGGTGCGCTTCGAGCCCGAACCCGGGTCGTGGCCCGCGCGGGACTGAGGAACCGGGGAAGCGCGTCCGACGCCCCGGGCGCCGTCGGGCGTTCGGGTAACGTCGAGGGGGAGGGTCCGTCCGTCGGGCGGCCCTCGGCCACACGCCGCGGACCACCGCGGCCACCGTCGCAGCCACCGCCCCAGGAGCCCGCCATGAGCGATGCCACCGAGCGCCCCTCCCCCGCAGACCCCGGTGCCGATTCCGACGCCTGGGCCACCGCCTGCGAGGAGGACCTCGCCGCCGAGCGCGAGCGCCGCCGCGAGCGGTACGGGGCTCCGGTGGGGAGCGCCGCCGAGGAGCTGTTCAAGCTGGCCGAGGCGGTCACGGGGAAGCTCGCCGAACTCGGAGGGCCGCTGGCCGGGCCCGCCGCCCGGGGCGCGGTGCGGCAGTTCGCCCAGTTCGCGGACCGTGCCAGAGCCGCGGTGGAGCCCGTCGTCGAACGCAACCCGAAGGTCTTCGACCACCTCGCCGCCGCGGGCGGCGAGCTGCTGGCCGCCTACCGCGCCGCGGTGACGGACCAGGAGGGGCGCTGGACCCGTGGGGACGCGGGCGGCGGCGCGGAGGACGCGGCGGAGGACCGCGGCGGCCGGGCCGGGCGGGAAGAGGACCGCGGCGCGGCCGGGGCCGAGGGGGAAAAGGGCGAAAAGGACAAGGGTGACGAGGGGGAGGGCCCCGCAGGATCCCAGCGGATCGAGGTCGACTGATCCCCCCTCCGGCTCCCGCCCCGGCCCCAGCCTGGTCGGAACCCCTTCGGGCGCCGTTCGGAGACCGTTCAGGCCTTGTACGGACCGGGTTTGGTTTCGCAGTCGGTCCGTTCAAGCCTCCGCCCTCCGGTACGGTTGTGCACAGCGGGGATCGACCGAGTAACTGAGGGACACATGGGACTCACCATCGGCGTCGACATCGGCGGTACGAAGATCGCGGCCGGCGTGGTCGATGAAGAGGGCGCGATCCTCGAAACCAGCACGGTGCCCACCCCGTCCACCGCCGAGGGCGTCATCGACGCCATCGCGGAGGCGGTCCGCACCGTCAGCACCGGGCACGAGATCGAGGCGGTCGGCATCGGCGCCGCCGGCTACGTCGACGACAAGCGGGCCACCGTCCTGTTCGCCCCCAACATCAAGTGGCGCAGCGAGCCGTTGAAGGACAAGGTCGAGCAGCGCGTCGGCCTCCCGGTCGTCGTCGAGAACGACGCCAACGCCGCGGCCTGGGGCGAGTACCGCTTCGGCGCCGGCCAGGGCCACGACGACGTCGTGTGCATCACGCTCGGCACCGGGCTGGGCGGCGGCATCATCATCGGCGGAAAGCTCCACCGCGGGCGGTTCGGCGTCGCGGCGGAGTTCGGCCACGTCCGGGTCGTCCCCGACGGCCTGCTGTGCGGCTGCGGCAGTCAGGGCTGCTGGGAGCAGTATGCCTCCGGCCGGGCCCTGGTCCGCTACGCCCGCCAGCGTGCCAACGCCACCCCCGAGAACGCGAAGGTCCTGCTCGCCCTCGGCGACGGGACCCCGGAGGGCATCGAGGGCCGGCACATCAGCCAGGCCGCCCGGCAGGGCTGCCCGGTGGCCGTCGACTCCTTCCGCGAGCTGGCCCGCTGGGCCGGCGCCGGGCTGGCCGACCTGGCCTCGCTCTTCGATCCCTCCGCGTTCATCGTCGGCGGCGGCGTCTCGGACGAGGGCGATCTGGTCCTCGAACCGATCCGCAAGTCCTTCCGCCGCTGGCTGGTGGGCAGCCAGTGGCGCCCGCACGCCCAGGTGCTCGCCGCCCAGCTCGGCGGCAGGGCCGGTCTGGTGGGCGCGGCCGACCTGGCCCGCCAGGGCTGACGGCACGGGGACGCGGGTGAGCGAGGCCGCCGGGAGCGGAGACTTCCCCGGACCCGAATCCAGGCCCGGACCCGAGCCGGGGTCCGGGCCGGGGCCCCGGCCCGGGCGCACGGCGCCCGGGGACCTGCCCGCGTCCCGCACCGAGCCCGGCGGCTCGGCCGTGGTCCGGCTGCTGAGCTACAACATCCGCTCCATGCGCGACGACACGGACGCGCTGGCCCGGGTCGTCCGGGCCTGCGCGCCCGACGTCCTCTGCGTCCAGGAGGCGCCCCGCTTCTTCCGCTGGCGCAAGTACGCGGCCCGCCTCGCCCGGGAGACGGGCCTGGTGTACGTCACGGGCGGGGCGACCGCCACCGGGCCGATGATCCTGTCCTCGCTGCGCGCCACGGTGGAGCGCAGCGAGGACGTACTGCTGCCGCGCACCCCCGGCCTGCACCGCCGCGGTCTGGCCACGGCGGTGCTGCGCTTCGGCCCCTCCGCCCGGCTGGCGGTGGTCTGCTGCCACCTCAGCCTGGCCGAGAAGGAGCGGTACGCCCAGGCCGGGATGGTCCTGGACCGCCTGGCGGGCATGGGGGCGGACGCCGCGGTGGTGGCCGGCGACCTCAACGACGAGCCGGACGGCCGGGCCTTCCGCCGCCTGGCCGCCGCCCTCCAGGACGGCTGGGCCACCAGTCCGTGGGGCGGTGAACTCACCTCGACCGCTGCCGAGCCGCGCAAGCGCATCGACGCCGTGCTGGCCACCGGGGCGGTGGAGGTGCTGGGCTGCGGTGTGCCCGCCGGCCTCCCGGGCGTCGCCGACGCGGACCTGAGGGCGGCCACCGACCACCTGCCGGTCCTGGCCGCCCTGCGCGTACCCGCCGTCTAGCGCCGCGGACCGGCGGGACGGCCCGCTCCGGCCCGGCCCGTCAGACCACCGCGCCGCGCCCGGGATCGTCGAGGTCGTCGTCCTCGTCGTCGCGCATCCGCATCACCAGCGCGGCGAAACCGCCCAGGAACCCGCCGATGCCCAGGGTGGCGATCCACCACGTCACCGGCTGCTGGAACAGGATGGTCAGCATCAGCAGCAGCGGGCCGCCCAGGACCGCCAGCCAGGCGAAGCGGCTCGCGGGGTCCCCCTTGGGCAGCGGCGGGGGCTCGGGCGGCACGAAGTGGCCCTCGTCGTCCTCTCCGAGGTCGCCGTCGGAGGGCTCGGCCGGACTCCAGTCGCGCGGCCCGGAACCGGCCGCGTACACGGTGAAGCTGCGTGCCGGGGAGTCGCCGGCCTCCGGACCGGAGCGCTCGCCGCCCTCCTCGCCGGGGCCGGACCCGCCCCGCTCGCCGGACCCGCCGGCCTCCTCGGCCCCGCCCGGCTCGCCCGGTTCGCCGAGCCCGCCGCCCCGCCGCTCCTCGTGCGGAGGGCTCGCGGGCTCCTCCCCGTAGGCGGCCACGATCTGGGCCCAGGCGGCCTCCTCGTCCAGGGGCTCCTGGCCCTCGCCGCGGCCCTGCTCACGCTCCGTCACGTGCCGTCTTCCTCGCTGTGAGCCGGGTGATGAATCCGTAGGAGTCCGCGAAGATCCGCTCCGCGTCGTGGTCCAGGGTGGCCACGTGCAGGCTCCGCTCCAGCACCGTCTCGGTGACGTCGCGCGAGGAGACCCGATCGAGGATCAGCGCCGAGTCCGAGGGGGGCACGACATGGTCCACCCGGCTGTGCAGGAGCAGCAGCGGCCGGGTGACCCGGGGCAGCTCCCCGCGCACCGTCCGCAGCAGTTCGTACAGGGAGTGCGCGGCGTGCAGCGGCACCCGGTCGTAGCCGACCTCCACCGCGCCCTCCTTGGCGATGTCGCCGGTGACGCCCCTGGTGGAGGGGAGCAGATGGCGCAGGACGGGCAGCGCGTACCCCTGGATCCGCGGGAGCGTCGCCGCCGGGTTGACCGCCACGACCCCGCTGACCGCGTCGCCGTGCAGGGCGGCCAGCCGCAGCGCGAGCGCCCCGCCCATCGACAGGCCGCAGACGAAGACCTGCTCGCAGCGTTCGCTCAGCCGCCGCAGTTCGTGGTCGACGGTCGCGTACCAGTCCTGCCAGCCGGTGACCGCCAGGTCCTGCCAGCGCGTGCCGTGGCCGGGCAGCAGCGGCAGCGAGACGGTCAGGTCCCTCTCGGCCAGGTAGCGGGCCCAGGGGCGCATCGACTGCGGGCAGCCGGTGAAACCGTGACACAGCAGGACGCCGACCTCGCCGCCGTCGTGGCGCAGCGGTTCGGCACCGGGGAGCAGGGGCACCGTGGATCTCCGTTCGGTGGTCGACTCGGTGGGGCGCCCGGCACGGGCGGGGATGCTGCCACCCTACGCGTGCGCGCGGTGACCGGGTAGGCCGGACGGTCCGCGCGGGAGCGGAACGGGGGAGCGGAACGGGGGAGGGAGAGCGGCCCCGGCGGGATATGGTCTTACCGGCAGACACAGGAGGTTCCTCGGTTGTTGTACGGCGTCATGAAGCTCTCCCTCGGGAACGGGCTCAGGCTCGCGTTCCGCCCCTGGGTGGAGGGCCTGGAGAACATCCCGGCCAAGGGGCCGGCCATCCTCGCGAGCAACCACCTGTCGTTCTCGGACTCCTTCTTCCTGCCCGCCGTCCTGGACCGCAAGGTCACCTTCATCGCCAAGGCGGAGTACTTCACCACCCCCGGCGTCAAGGGGCGGCTGACGGCGGCGTTCTTCAAGGGCATCGGCCAGCTCCCGGTGGACCGCTCGGGCGGACGGGGCGCGGGCGAGGCCGCGGTCCGCAGCGGCATCCAGGTGCTGGAGCGCGGCGAACTGTTCGGCATCTACCCCGAGGGCACCCGGTCCCCGGACGGCCGCCTCTACCGCGGCAAGCCGGGCGGACTGGCCCGGGTGGCGCTGGCCACCGGCGCGCCGGTCATCCCCATCGCGATGATCGACACCGAGAAGATCCAGCCGCCGGGCAAGGTCGTCCCGAAGCTGATGCGGCCCGGCATCCGGATCGGCAGGCCCCTGGACTTCAGCCGCTACCAGGGCATGGACGGCGACCGCTTCGTCCTGCGGTCGATCACCGACGAGGTCATGTACGAGATCATGAAGCTGTCCGGCCAGGAGTACGTCGACATGTACGCCACGGCGGCCAAGCGGCAGATCGCGGAGCGGGAGAAGGCGGAGAAGGCCGAGCGCGCCGCGCGGCACAGGGCCGGGAAGGCGCGCGGGGGCGAGATGGCCCGGGAGGGCGGAGAGTCCGGGGGAGCCGGGAAGTCCGCCGGGAGCGGCGGGGGCACCGGGAGCGCCGGGGGCGACGACAGAGCGGCCTAGGAGCCGCCGGGGGAGGTACGGGGGCGTGGCGATGGCCGCGGGGATGTCCGTCGAGCAGCCGCTGTGGAGGGCGCTGACGGCCTACCGGGTGCTCACCATGGGGTACGCGCTGGCGCTGTACGCCCACGCGTACGGCGAGTACGTCCATCCGCTGGGCGCGGGCGCCTACCTCGCCGTCCTGGCGGTGTGGACGCTGGCGACCGTCCGCCGGGTCTCCGGCGCCGAGCGGTGCACCCTGCTCTTCCTGGCGGTGGAGCTGGCCGTCGCGCTCGCCGGAATCCTGCTGACACCGGTGGTGGACACCCAGGCGCGCATCGACGCGGGCGGCCCCACCCTGCCGTCGATATGGACGGCCGGCGCGGTGCTCGGCTTCGCGATCAAGAAGGGCTGGCGCTGGGCCGCGGGGGCCTCGCTGCTGGTCGGCGCCGCCAACGTGGCCGCGACGGGCGGCTTCGCGCAGGACACCGTGCACGACGTGCTGCTGGTGTGCATCGCGAGCATCGCCATCGGCTACGTCGTCGAGGTGGCCCGCGCCAGTGAGCGCACCCTGGCCCGCGCGCTGCGGATCGAGGCCGCCACCCGCGAACGGGAGCGCCTGGCCCGGGACATCCACGACAGCGTGCTCCAGGTGCTGGCCATGGTGCAGCGCCGCGGCACCGCCATCGGCGGCGAGGCGGCCGAGCTGGGGCGGCTGGCGGGGGAGCAGGAGGCGGCGCTGCGCACGCTGGTCTCCAGCGGCGTGGTGCCCGAGGTCCCCGCGTCCCGCGCCGCCGGGGACCGGGCCCCGGCCCCCCCGGCCGCCGTACCGCCGCGGGGGAGGGGCAAAGAGCACGGGGAGGACGGGGAGGTCTGCGATGTGCGCGCGCTGCTGTCCGCGTACGCCGGGAGCAGGGTCTCCTTCGCCGAGCCCGGCGCCCCGGTGCCGCTGCCCGCGGCGGCGGCCGGGGAACTGGCGGCGGCGGTCGGCGCGGCCCTGGACAATGTGCGCAGACACGCGCGGGGACCGTCGGGCGAGGAGGCGCAGGCGTGGATCCTGCTGGAGGACGAGCCGGACGCCGTGGTGGTGACCGTCCGGGACGACGGGCCCGGCATCCCGCCGGGGCGCCTGGAGGACGCGGAGGCCGAGGGCCGCATGGGCGTGGCGCTCTCCATCCGCGGGCGCCTGCGCGATCTGGGCGGCAGCGCGGAGCTGCTGTCGGTGCCGGGGCAGGGAACGGAAGTCGAGCTGAGGGTGCCCAAGGATGACCAGCACAACAGGTGAGAGCGGCGCGGGGAGCGGCGGGGCCGTACGGGTGATGGTCGTCGACGACCACCCGATGTGGCGGGACGCGGTCGCCCGGGACCTCGCCGAGGCGGGCTTCGAGGTGGTGGCCACCGCCGGGGACGGGCCCCAGGCGGTGCGCCGGGCCAGGGCCGTCGAGCCGGACGTACTCGTCCTCGACCTCAACCTGCCCGGACTGCCGGGCGTCGAGGTGTGCCGGCAGCTCGTCGGCTCCGGTCCCGGCGGCGGGCCCACCGGCCCCCGGGTACTGGTGCTCTCCGCGAGCGGCGAGCACGCGGACGTGCTGGAGGCGGTGAAGTCCGGGGCGACGGGCTATCTGGTGAAGTCGGCGAGCACACAGGAGCTGCTGGAGGCCGTGCGCCGCACCGCGGAGGGGGACCCGGTCTTCACGCCGGGGCTGGCCGGGCTGGTGCTCGGCGAGTATCGACGGCTGGCCGGCGACCCCGCGCCGCGCAGGCCCGACGAGCCCGGCGCGCCCCGGCTGACCGAGCGGGAGACCGAGGTGCTGCGGCTGGTCGCCAAGGGGCTGTCGTACAAGCAGATCGCCGAGCGGCTGGTCATCTCGCACCGCACCGTGCAGAACCACGTGCAGAACACCCTGGGCAAGCTCCAGCTCCACAACCGGGTGGAGCTGGTGCGCTACGCGATCGAACGCGGCCTGGACGACGCCTGAGCCACCCGCCACCCGCCACCTGCCGCGGTGTTCCGCCGCACCCGCCGCCCGTACCGCCGCTAGCGTGACCGGGGCGGGCGGCCGGTGGTTCCGCCGGATCGGGGGAACCCGCCGAAGGAGGCCGGAAACCGGGAAACCGGGCGGAGAAGGGAGACTCATGCGGGTCGGAGTGCTGACCGGCGGCAGCGACTGCCCCGGACTCAACGCGGTGCTGCGCGCGATCGTCCGCAAGGGGGTGCAGGAGTACGGCGACGAGTTCACCGGGTTCCGCGACGGCTGGCGCGGTGTGCTGCGGGACGAGACCGTGCCGCTCGACATCCGGGCCGTGCGCGGCACCCTGCCGCGCGGCGGCACCATCCTGGGCTCCTCGCGCACCAACCCCCTGGCGGAGGACGACGGGACCGACAGGGTGCTGGGCACCCTCGCCCGCCACCGGCTGGACGCCCTGATCGTGGTCGGCGGGACCGCCACGCTCGGCATCGCGGCCCGGCTCGCCGAGGACCACGGCGTCCCCCTGGTGGGCGTGCCCAAGACCATCGACAACGACATCCCCCTCACCGACTACACCGTCGGTTTCGACACCGCCGTCGGCGTCGCCACCGCGGCCATCGACCGGCTGCACACCACCGCCGAGTCCCACAAGCGGGTGCTGGTGGTGGAGGTGATGGGGCGCAGCGCAGGGTGGATCGCCCTCCACTCGGGCCTGGCGGGCGGAGCCAACTGCATCCTCATCCCCGAGCAGCCCTTCGACGTGGACCGGGTGTGCGGGTGGGTCGAGTCCCGCTTCCGGGCCACCTACGCCCCGATCGTCGTCATCGCCGACAGCGCCCTGCCCGAGTCGGGCGAGATCACCCTGCGCCGCGGCACCACGCCGCTGCCGGGCGCGGACCCCCGCGCCCGGCTCTCCGGGGTGGGCGAGTGGCTGGGCAGGGAGATCGAGCGGCGCACCGGCAAGGAGTCCCGCACCACCGTGCTCGGCCACCTCCAGCGCGGCGGCGCCCCCAGTCCGTTCGACCGCTGGCTGGCCACCCGCTTCGGCCTGCACGCGATCGACGCGGTGCACCAGGGCGACTGGGGGGCGATGACGGCGCTGCGGGGCACCCGGATCACCCGCGTACGGCTGGCGGAGGCGTCCTCCACGCTGAAGACGGTCGATCCCTCGCTGTACCAGGAGGCGGGCGTCTTCTTCGGCTGACCTTCCGTCCGGGGCGCCGCCGGGCGGCCCCGGACGGAAGGCCGGCCCGGCGGGCCCTCAGACCAGGACGGCGGCCAGCAGGTCGGCCGTGATCCGCGCCCCCTCCAGCGTCAGCACCGACTCGGGGTGGAACTGCACCCCGGCGAAGTGCGGCCCGCGCAGCGCGTGGACGTCCCCGCAGGCCGGGTCGCGGCTCAGCTCCACCCCGTCCGCGGCCAGCTCCCGCTCCCGCGCCGCGTCGCAGCGGGCGGTGTAGGAGTTGTAGAAGCCGACGGTCCGCTCGGTGCCGAAAAAGTCGATCCGCTCCTGCGCGCCCTGGTACGGCTCGTCCTTGCGGACCAGCTCCAGACCCAGCGCGGCGGCGATCAGCTCGTGCCCCAGGCAGACCCCCAGCAACCCGTGCCGGTGGCCGTGCAGCAGTTCGGCGGCGAGCGGGCGCAGCACCCGCATCTTCGGGTCGGCGGCGTCGCGCGGATCGCCCGGGCCGGGACCGAGCACCACCGGGCCCGGATGGGCGAGCGCCGCCTCGCGCAGACCCGGCTCGTCGTACCGCCGCACCGCCACCTCCAGCCCGGTGGAGCGCAGCAGATGGGCCAGCATCGCGGTGAAGGAGTCCTCGCCGTCCACCACCAGCGCCCGGCCGCGCACCGGGCCGGTTCCGGTTCCGGGGGAGGGCGTCCGCATCCGCAGCCAGAACGGGGCCAGGTCCGCGCGCCGCGCATCGAGCGCGGCCCGCACCCGCGGGTCGTCCGCCAGGCGCGGCCGTGCGGCCTCCCCGGCCGCGCCCCCGGCTGTGCCCCCGGCCCTCCCGGCCGTCCCCGCCGGTCCGGTCCGCACCCCCAGCGCGGCCAGCACCCCGGCGGCCTTGGCATGGGTCTCGGCGACCTCGCCCGCCGGATCCGAGGCGCGCACCAGCGTGGCGCCCACCGGGACCCGCACCTCGCCGGTGGCCGCGTCGATGTCGGCGGTGCGGATGAGGATGGGGGAGTCCAGCGTCTGGGCGCCGCCGCCGTCCCGGCCGATCAGTGCCAGCGCGCCCGCGTAGTAGCCGCGCCCGCCCTCCTCGTGGCGCCGGATCACCCGGCAGGCGTTCTCCACCGGGCTGCCGGTGACGGTCGCGGCGAACATCGTCTCGCGCAGCACCGCGCGGACGTCCCAGGTGCTGCGGCCGCGCAGCTCGTACTCGGTGTGCGCCAGGTGGGCCATCTCCCGCAGCCGCGGGCCGACCACCACGCCGCCCATGTCGCCGACGGCGCACATCATCTTCAGCTCCTCGTCGACCACCATCGACAGCTCCTCGGTCTCCTTGCGGTCGCCGAGGAACTCCAGCAGGCCCTCCGCGGACGGGCCGCCGGCCGGATAGCGGTAGGTGCCGCTGATCGGGTTCATCACCACCGTCCCGCCGCTCATCCGGACGTGGACCTCGGGGCTGGCCCCCACCAGGGTGCGCTCGCCGGTGTGCACGGCGTACGTCCAGTACGCGCCGCGCTCCCCGGCCAGCAGCCGCCGGAACAGCGCCAGCGCGTCGGCCCGGCCGTAGCCCTCGATCACGCCCCGGTAGGTGCGGCGGACGACGAAGTTGGCGCCCTCGCCGGTGCCGATCTCGTCCTCGACCACCCGGCGCACGATCTCCTCGTACGCGCCGTCGCTCACGTCGAAGCCCCCGCCGGTGACGTGGACCGCGTGGCCGGGCAGCGCGGCCGCCAGCGCGTCCAGGGGCACCTCGTGGATCTCGTCGGGGACGAGCACCGACAGCGGAGTGCCGTCGTCGGCCGCCTCGAAGCCGCGCTCGCGGATCTGCCGGAACGGCACCAGGGCGAGGGCGCCCGGCCCGTCGGCGGGGATGTCGGCCAGCCGCTCCGCCTCGCCGACCGGCCCGAGCAGCACCTCGACGGTGCGCCCGTCCCGGCCGGGGGTGCGGCGCAGCAGCAGGGCGAAGGGCGGGCAGTCGTCGGCCAGCAGGCGCTCCACCAGGGCGCTCGCGGCGCCGGGGGCGCCGGGGGTGTTCGTGCGGTCTCTCACGGCGGGTCGTTCCTTCCTGTCGGGGGAGGGAACGGCCCGCGCGCCGGCTGCCGGCGAAAACGGTGAAGGCCGCCCCCTCGGGCGGCCTTCGCGTCGTACGGATCAGTGCGCGCGTCGGCGGGCCGCCGGAGAGGCGGGCCACCACCAGGCTGCGGCCGTCACGGCCGGCACTGTCGTCTGCGCGGACATGCCCCGCACTCTATCCCCGCCCGGCCCGTCCCCGCAGACTCCGTCTCACCCATCGGTCAGGCACGGGAAGGGGCGGACCCCACCCCGTAATCTGGACGCGTGACCGTGAACGCCAAACCCGACGCCGGTGCCCGCACCTGGCGAGACCTACCCGCGGCGCAGCAGCCCGACTGGCCGGACTCCGAGGCTCTGCGCGATGTGATCGCCGAGCTCGAGTCCTATCCGCCGCTCGTCTTCGCCGGCGAGTGCGACCAGTTGCGCGCCCGCCTGGCGTCCGTCGCCAAGGGCGAGGCGTTCCTGCTCCAGGGAGGCGACTGCGCCGAGGCCTTCGACGCCGTCTCCGCCGAGCAGATCAGGAACAAGCTCAAGACGCTGCTCCAGATGGGGGCCGTGCTCACCTACGCCGGGTCCGTCCCGGTGGTGAAGGTGGGGCGGATCGCCGGGCAGTACAGCAAGCCGCGCTCGAAGCCGACCGAGACCCGCGACGGGGTGACCCTGCCCTCCTACCGGGGCGACTCGGTCAACGGCTTCGAGTTCACCCCCGAGGCCCGCACCCCGGACCCGCAGCGGCTCAAGCGGATGTACCACGCCTCCTCGGCGACGCTGAACCTGGTGCGCGCCTTCACCACCGGCGGCTACGCCGACCTGCGCCAGGTGCACGCCTGGAACCAGGACTTCGTGAAGAACTCCCCCTCCGGCCAGCGCTACGAGGCGCTGGCCCGGGAGATCGACCGGGCGCTGAACTTCATGAACGCCTGCGGGGTGGACCCGGAGGAGTTCAAGACGGTGGAGTTCTACGCCTCGCACGAGGCGCTGATCCTCGACTACGAGTCCGCGCTGACCCGGGTGGACTCCCGCACGGGGAACCTGTACGATGTCTCCGGCCACATGGTGTGGATCGGCGAGCGGACCCGCCAGCTGGACGGCGCGCACATCGAGTTCGCCTCCCGCATCCGCAACCCGGTCGGGGTCAAGCTCGGGCCCGCCACCACGCCCGAGGACGCCCTGACGCTGATCGACCGGCTGGACCCGGACCGCGAGCCGGGCCGGCTGACCTTCATCACCCGGATGGGGGCCGACAAGATCCGCGACAGGCTCCCCACCCTGGTGGAGAAGGTCACGGCCTCCGGCGCGCAGCCGGTGTGGGTGTGCGACCCGATGCACGGCAACACCTTCGAGGCGGCCAGCGGGCACAAGACGCGGCGCTTCGACGACGTGCTGGACGAGGTCAAGGGCTTCTTCGAGGTCCACAAGAGCCTGGGCACCCATCCGGGCGGCATCCATGTGGAGCTGACCGGCGACGATGTCACCGAGTGCGTGGGCGGCGGCGACGAGATCTTCGTCGACGACCTGCACCAGCGCTACGAGACCGCCTGCGACCCGCGGCTGAACCGCAGCCAGTCGCTGGACCTGGCGTTCCTGGTGGCGGAGATGTACCGCGACCAGTGAGCGGCGGGCACCGGGCGCACAGGTAGGCACCAACCGGTGGACACCGAAACGCGCCGAGGCGCACCGACACACAGCAGTGCCGTGGGGCGCGGATCACAGCGATCCGCGCCCCACGGCACTGTCGTGCCGGCGACCCGCAGGTTAGGTTAGGGTTACCTCACCCGCTCGGCCGGGGTGTCCGGCCGGGTGTCCGACCCGTCTCCCGTGGAGGTGACCGCGTGTACGTCTGCTCGTGCTTCGGCGTCACTGAGGAGCAGATCCGCGAACACGCGGCCTCCGGGGCCTGCACCCCGCGCCAGATAGCCTCAGCCAGCAGGGCGGGCACCGACTGCGGCTCGTGCGTGCGCCGCATCCAGGGGCTGCTGGGCCGCGGCGGGTGCCCGCGGCGCGAGGCGGCCGGCGCCTCCCTCGCCGGGTCCGCGCTCTCCGCCGTACCGGCCGCGCCCGCCGTGCCCGGGCGGACCGCGACCGCGGCCTGAGGCCGCACGCGGGGCACGAGCAGGCCGCGCGGGGAGTCGTCAGTACGAACTCGCCGCCGAGCCCGCGCCCGTGTGCGAGTCCGGGTCCGGCTGCTCGATCTGCTGGGCGAGGTACAGCGGCTCGCCCAGCTTCTCGACGAGCTGGAGCTGGGTGTCGAGGTAGTCGACGTGCTCCTCCTCGTCCGCCAGGATGTCCTCGAAGATGTTGGCCGAGGTGATGTCGTCCTTGGCCCGCATCACCTGGATCCCGCGCCGGAGCCGGTCGATCGCCTCGACCTCGATCTGGCGGTCGGCCTGGAACATCTCGGTGACGGTCTGGCCCACCCGCACGTGGAAGAGCCGCTGGTAGTTGGGCAGCGCCTCCAGGAAGACGATGCGGTCGGTCAGCCGCTCGGCGTGCCGCATCTCGTCGAAGGACTCGGCCCGGGTGTACCTGGCGAGCCTCGTCCACCCGTTGTGCTCCTGCAGCTTGGCGTGGAGGAAGTACTGGTTGATCGCGGTCAGTTCGGCGGTGAGCTGCTCGTTGAGGAACTCGATGATCTCGGGGTCGCCCTGCATGCCGACGTGTCCTTACCTAGCGGTCCTGGCCGGATGGGCGCATCCTCGCACTATCGGCCGTTTTGATCCAGTAGGCGGTCATCCGCCTCTTTCTTCATGGTTCGCTCCCTTGCCGGGGCGCGGCGCGGGCGCGGTCACGGGCATCCCCGGAGGTCTGTCACCATGGAGGCATGGTTCAGCCGGAAAGCCGCGAAGGGGAGCGTGTCCAGCTTCCGCCGGGGCAGCGGGTCCAGCGCGGCTGGCCGGTGACGCATTACGGCCCGGTCCCCAGGTTCCGGCCCGAGCGCTGGGAGTTCCGCGTCTTCGGGGCCACCGCCGACGGGGGCACGTACCGCTGGAGGCACGAGGAGTTCTCCGCGCTGCCCCATGAGACCGTGGTCGCCGATCTGCACTGCGTCACCCGGTTCAGCATGCTGGGCGTCGAGTGGGGCGGGGTGCGCACCCGCACGCTCCTCGACCTCGCGCCGCCCGCGCCGGAGGTCACCCATGTGATGGTGTGGGCCGAGTACGGCTACAGCGCCAACCTGCGGCTGGCGGACTTCACCGCCGACCACACGCTCTTCGCCACCCACCGCGCCGGTGAGCCGCTCACGGCCGAGCACGGCTTCCCGCTACGGCTGGTCGTACCCCATCTGTACGCCTGGAAGGGCCCCAAGTGGGTGCGGGGCGTGGAGTACATGACCACCGACCGCAGGGGCTTCTGGGAGGAGCGCGGCTACCACAACATCGGCGACCCCTGGCGCGAGCAGCGCTACTCGTACCAGGAGGAGCCGGGCGACGGTCCGGAGCCGTAGCCGTCCGCCACCCGTCCCCGCGGCCCTCCCCCCGCCCTCCGGGCGACGTGTCAGCCCCTGAGCTCCTTCAGCCGGGCCACGTCCGCCGCGTGCCCCTCCCTGCCGCCCGGGGTCTCGATGACCAGGGGCACGCCCTCGGTCGCCGGATGGCGGAACAGCTCGCGGAAGGGCTCGGCGCCGATGTGGCCCGCGCCGATGTTCGCGTGGCGGTCCTTGCGGGCGCCGGCGACGTCCTTGGAGTCGTTGGCGTGGATCAGCCGCAGCCGCCCCTCGCCGGCCACCGCCACCACCTCGTCCAGCAGCGCCTTCATGCCGCCTCCGGCCGCCGTGTCGTGCCCGGCGGCGAAGGCGTGGCAGGTGTCCAGGCAGACCCCGAGCCGGGGGTGCCGCTCCAGGGCGTCGAAATAGGGGCCCAGGTCCTCGGCCCGCGCGCACAGCGAGGCGCCCTGGCCCGCCGTCGGCTCCAGCAGCAGCCACGGGTCCTGCGAATCCTCGCCCGGATCCAGCTCCTCCAGCAGCGGCAGCATCCGCTCGCGCACCTGGGCCAGCGCCGTGGCGCGGTCGCGTCCGCCGGTGGCCGAGCCGGTGTGGACGACCACGCCCAGGGCGCCGATCCGCCGGGCGCGCCGCAGCGAGTGGCGCAGGGAGGTCACGGACAGTTCGGCCGTGGCCTCGGTGTGCGAACCGAAGTTGATCAGGTAGGGAGCGTGGACGTAGGCCGGGATCCCCTCGTCCTCGCAGGCCGTGCGGAAGGCCTCGTCCTGCCGCGGGTCGCCTGCCGGGGTGGCCCAGCCGCGCGGGTTGGCGACGAAGACCTGCACGGTCTCGGCGCCGATCTCACGGGCGTACGCCAGGCCCTTGGCGGCGAGTCCGCCGGCGACGGCGACATGGCTGCCGACGGGGTTGCGGGCGCGGCGGGACGCGGGGGCGGGCGCTGAGGAGGGGAGGGCGTCGTGCGGGGAAGGTGCGGTGCTCACACATCGAGGGTGCCAGGCCCCCGCGGCGGACGGCCCGGCGGCCCGCTCGTGGTGAGCGGGCCGCCGGGCCGTCCGCCGCGGGCTTCCGGCCGGCGGCCGGTCAGTAGGCCGAGTCGACGTTGTCCATGGAGCCGTACCGGTCGGCGGCGTAGTTGCACGCGGCGACGATGTTGGCCACCGGGTCGTACAGGTCGTACTTGGTGCCCTCGACGTGGTAGGCGTCGAAGGTGGGCTGGATCACCTGGAGCAGGCCCTTGGAGGGAACGCCGTTGCGGGCGTTGACGTCCCAGTTGTTGACGGCCCGCGGGTTGCCGCTGGACTCGCGCATGATGTTGCGGTGGATGCCCTCGTAGGTGCCGGGGATGCCCTCGCGCTCCATGATGGCCAGGGCCTCGCGGATCCATCCGTCCAGGTTGTCCGGGTAGGAGGCGGCGTCGCGCTGCTCGCGCTCGTACGCCCGCTCCAGGGACTTGCTGTCGCGCTCGCCCCAGTTGCCGCCGTCGCCCCAGCCGCCGCGGTCGTGCGAGCGGTCGGCGGCCCTCTCGCGGGTGGAGCCGCGGTCGGCGGCGGCCTCGCGCTCGGCCTTCTCCTCGGCCCGGGCGGCCTCCTCCTCGGCCCGGGCGGCCTTCTCCCCGGCTCGGCGCTCCTTCTCGGCGGCGGCCTCGCGGGCCTCGGCCTGGGCCTGCTGGTAGGAGCCGGAGAACTGCGCCCGCAGGCCGCCCTGCCCGGTGGCGAGCTCCTCGGCCTGGGCCGCCTGCTCCGCCGGGAGCGAGACCGGCGCGGACGCGGGCTTCCCGCCGGACGAGGGGGTGGCCTGCCCGGCGTCAGCCGGGGCGAGGCCGAGCGCCAGGGTGGCGGCGCCGGTGGCCGCGGCGACGCCGATGGCGGAGAACCTGTGGGTGCCGGTCATACGGGCGGTGCCGGACACGCGGAACTGGTCGAGAACGCGGAACACAGACATGGGGGAGGAGAACCTCTTCCGATCGCTTGCGTCGCGGAGCCGGATCAGCCGGGCCGGCCATGGGGCCGAGCGGGGTTGCGCCGGGTTGCTCCCTCGGCGCTGGCGACCGTTGCATTGTTAGCGTCCGGAACTTATGAGGACAAAAACGCGAAGTACTACCCGGAGTCGTGGATATCCGGCGGAACGGGCCCGCGAGGGCCGATCGGGGCCGTTCAGGCGGTCGCGGTGTCCACTACGCGGCTTCGTAAGTGATCTGGGTCCTATGGGGCGGTTCACAACGGCTGCCCGCTCAAGCAACCCTCCGTGCCCGGACGGCTGCGCCCGGGTCGGCCCGGCCGGACCGGTGCGCTCCGCTCAGCGCACCCAGACGGTGATCTCCGAGCCGCGCGGGGCCCGCTCGCCGGCGGCGACGGACTGGTCGAAGACGGTGCCGGTGAAGAAGACCCTGCGGACCCTCACCTCGAAGCCCGCCTCCTCCAGGGACCGCCGGGCCTCGCGCTCCCCCAGCCCCTCCACGTCCGGGACCTCGACCATCTCCGGCCCCTTGGAGACGGTCAGGGTCACGGTGTCGCCCTCGGCCGCGACCGCGCCCTCGCGGGGCGACTGCCGGGCGACCGCGCCCTCGTCCTCCTCGGAGAAGACCCGCTCCGGGGCCGTCCGCACCTTCAGCCCGGCCTCCTCCAGCCGCTGCCGGGCCGTTCCCTCGTCCTCGCCGACGACGCCGGGCACCTCGACCCGCGCGCCCTTGGAGAGCACGAGCGCCACGGCCGTGCCCGGGCGGCGCACACTGCCCGCCCCGGGATCGGTGCGGGCCACCGAGCCCCGCTCCACCTTCCCGGAGAACTCCCTGGTCACCATGCCGGGCTCCAGCCCGGCGGCCTTGATCTTCCGGCGCGCCTCGTCCGGCGTGTCGCCCGTCACATCGGGGACCTCGACCCGTTCCGGGCCCTGGGAGACGGTGATGGTCACCGTGCCGTTTCCGCGGATGCGCTCACCGCGGCCGGGGTCGGTGCCGATGACATGGCCCCGCTCCACGGTGTCGCTGTAGTCCCGGACGATCCGCCACTCCAGTCCGGCCTCCTCGACCGTCCGCTTGGCCTGGGCCTCGGTCATGTCGAGCACCCCGGGGGTCCTGGTGAACTGTCCGGAGTTGATGTACCAGACGCCCAGCACCGCGCCGACGGCCAGCAGGACGGCGGTGACCAGCGCGGGCACCGGACGCCCGGACCCGCGGCCCGCCCCCCGCCGGCGGCGCGCGCCCGGTCCGGGCTCCCCGGGCGCCCCCGGCTCCGTCCGTACGGCGGCCGGCCGGGGCAGGACGGCGGTGCGGTTCAGCGCCTCCCCGGCCTCTCCGGCACCCTCGGCGCCCCCGGCCTCCTCCGGACCGGCGCCGGCGGCGGCCTTCGGCGCGCGGCGCGGGAGGACGGCGGTGCTGTCCTCGGAGCCGGCGGGAAGGCGGGAGCCGCCCCGGCCGGCGGCGGCCGGGGGCAGCACGTCCAGCTCCTCGCCGGTCAGCGCCTCCTTCACGGCCCCGACCTCGGCGAGCAGCTCCACGGCGTCGGCCGGCCGCCGCCCGGGGTCGCGGGCGGTGGTGCGGGCCACCAGGCGGTCCAGGGCGGGGGCGAGGCCGGGCACGGCGGCCGAGGGGGCCGGGACGTCCTCCTGGAGGTGCTGGTAGAGCACCTGGGCCGGGGTGCCGCCGGCGTGCGGCTTGGAGCCGGTCAGCATCTCGTACAGCACCACGCCGCAGGCGTAGACGTCCGCGCGGGCGTCGGCGGTGCCGTGCTCGATCTGCTCGGGCGCCAGGTAGGAGACGGTGCCCAGCACCGAGCCGGTGGAGGCGGACGTCTGGGAGCCCACGGCCCGCACCAGGCCGAAGTCGGCGACCTTCACCCGGCCGTCGTCCCCTATCAGGACGTTCTCCGGCTTCACGTCGCGGTGCACCAGGCCGGCCAGGTGGGCGGCGCCCAGCGCGGCGAGCACGGCCTCCAGGACCTCCAGGGCGGCGCGCGGCTGGAGCGCCCCGCGCTCGCGCAGCACGTCGCGCAGCGTGCAGCCCTGGACGTACTCCATGGCCAGGTAGACGTAGCCCCCGTCCTCGCCCTGGTCGAAGACCCCCACCACGTTGGGGTGGGCCAGGCGGGCCGCGGACTTGGCCTCCTGGATGAACCGGTCGACGAACGAGGCGTCGGCCGCGAGGGAGGGGTGCATCACCTTCAGGGCGAGCACCCGGTCCAGCCGGGTGTCCATCGCCCGGTAGACCGTGGCCATGCCGCCGACGGCGATCCGCGCCTCCACGCGGTACCGGCCGTCGAGCACGTGCCCGATCAACGGGTCCCGAAGGGTCGTGTCCACGGCGCAGAGTCTACGAGCCGCCGCCCCCACGGCCGACCGAACCGGCGCAGGCGCACCGGAGTGCGGCGGAACGGTGACGAAACCGCCGCCGCGCCGCGACGCCGGGAGGGGAACCGCGGGCGGCCGCCCGCGGGCCGGTCACCCGAAGGCGGTCACCCGAAGGCGGTCACCCGAAGGCCGGCCGCTCCGGATCGAGGTCCGCCATCCCCTCCGCCGGCGAGGAAGCCAGCGCGAAGTGGCGGCGCGGGATCCGGCCCGCCCGGTACGCCATCCGCCCCGCCTCCACCGCGTGCCGCATCGCCTCGGCCATCAGCACCGGCTCCTGGGCACGGGTGACGGCGGAGGCCAGCATCACCGCCGCGCAGCCCAGCTCCATGGCGAGGGCGGCGTCCGAGGCGGTGCCCGCGCCCGCGTCCAGGATGACCGGCACGGACGCCCGCTCGGTGATGAGCTGGAAGTTGTGCGGGTTGCGGATGCCCAGACCGGAGCCGATGGGCGAGCCCAGCGGCATGACCGCCGCGCAGCCCACGTCCTCCAGCCGCCGCGCCAGCACCGGATCGTCGCTGGTGTAGGGCAGGACGGTGAAGCCGTCGTCGACCAGTGTCTCGGCGGCCTCCAGCAGCTCCACCGGGTCGGGCAGCAGGGTGCGCTCGTCGGCGACGACCTCCAGCTTGACCCAGTCGGTGCCCAGCGCCTCGCGGGCCAGCCGGGCGGTGAGCACGGCCTCCCCGGCGGTGAAGCAGCCGGCGGTGTTGGGCAGCACGCGGATGCCGTGCCGCTTGAGCACCGACAGCACCGAGCCGGAGACGGTCGGGTCCAGGCGCCGCATCGCCACGGTGGTCAGCTCGGTGCCCGAGGCGAGCAGCGCCCGCTCCAGCACGTCCAGGCTGGGCGCGCCGCCCGTGCCCATGATGAGGCGGGAGGTGAAGGCGGTACCGCCGATGGTGAGGATGTCGTCCGCCATGGTTCCCCTCAGCCTCCCTGCACCGCGGTCAGGACCTCGACCCGGTCGCCCTCGCCCAGCGGGGTCGACGGCCACTGCCCGCGCGGCACGACGGTCTCGTTGACGGCCGCGGCGACGCCTGCGGACGCGGTGGTCAGGGACGCCACGACGGCGTCCAGGGCGAGACCGGCCGCGATCTCGCGCGGCTCGCCGTTGACATGGACGGTGACGGTGGCGGCGGTACGGGGTGCGCCGGTGTTCATACGGGGCTCTCCTGAAGCGTGCGGTCGAAGCGCCGGGGGGTGAACGGGCGTGCCTCCTCGGGGAGTTCGCCGGTGGTCAGGACCTGGGCCAGGGCCTCGCCGGTGACCGGGGCGAGCAGCACCCCGTTGCGGTGGTGGCCGGTGGCCAGGTGCAGGCCGGGCAGGGCGGTCGGGCCGAGCAGCGGGGCGTTGTCGGGGGAGCCGGGGCGCAGCCCCGCGCGGGTCTCCACCAGCGGCAGCTCGGTGATGCCGGGCACCAGCTCGTGCGCGTCGCGCAGCAGCTCGTAGACGCCGCCGGCCGTCACGGTGGTGTCCCAGCCCTGCTCCTCGCTGGTCGCGCCCAGCACCAGCTCGCCGTCGGCCCGCGGCACCAGGTAGACGTGCCCGCCGCGCACCAGGGCCCGCACGGTGCGCGAGAGGAAGGGGGCGTACGGACCGGGGACCCGCAGCCGCAGGACCTGGCCCTTGACCGGGCGCACCGGCGGCAGCACCTCCCGGGGCACCCCCGCCAGCCGGCCGCTGTCGCTGCCCGCCGCCAGTACCACCTGGTCGGCCTCCAGCGCGGTGCCGTCGGCCAGCGCCACCCCGGCCGCCCGGTCGCCGGACAGGGACAGCCGCTCGGCCCGCTGCCGCACGAAACGGACCCCGGCCCGCTCGCAGGCGGCCAGCAGGGCGGCCGTCAGGCGGCGCGGATCGGTCTGGTGGTCGCCGTCCACGCGCAGCCCGCCGCGCACACCGGGAGCGAGCATCGGCTCCAGACGGCGGCACTCGCGGCCGGTCAGCCACGCCGACTCCAGCCCGCAGCGCCGGTGCAGCGCGTGCAGCTCCCGCAGATGGGCCCGGTCGTCGGCGTCCAGCGCGACGGCCAGCGTGCCGCAGGCGCGGTAGCCGGTCCCCAGGCCCGAGGCCTCCTCCAGCTCGGCGGTGAAGGCCGGATAGCGGCGCGCCGAGGCCAGGTTGAGGGCGAGCAGGGACTCCTCGCCGTAGTGCAGCTCGGTGACGGCCGCCAGCATCCCGGCCGCCACCTGGGCGGCGCCGCCGCCCGGCGCCGGGTCGACGACCGCGACCCGCGCCCCCCGCCGGGCGGTCCGCCAGGCCGTCGCCAGCCCGATGACGCCACCGCCGATGATCAGCACGTGCATGGCGCAGTGCCCCTCCCTTCGCCGGAATGACCCGGATCAGGTTCGTACGGTCGGAGGCCGCGCAAGCCTCCCTCTCAGCCCGGTGCGCCGGGCTCCCGCGCTTCTTCTGGTTCGCTGGTCCGCTGGTTCGGTCCGAGGGTCCTTCTCGTCTCCCCGGACGCCGGCCACCCTATCCGCGCGCCCGCCGGGGCTGAAGGGCGGTACGGGCGCCGGAGGGGCGCGGCGGCTGTGGCAGGGGTCTCACAGGGCCCCGCCGCGCGGCTGCCCGGCGGCCCGCCCCGACCTCCTACAGTGATCGCGTGAGCGTGCGAACCGAGCAGCAGAGCAGGCAGCGGATCCTCGTCGTCGGCGCCGGGATGGCCGGGGTGCAGACCGCCGTACAGCTGCGTGAGCAGGGCTGGCCGGGAAGGATCGCCCTGGTCGGCGCCGAGCCCCACCGGCCGTACGACCGGCCGCCGCTGTCCAAGGCCGTGCTGCTGGGCAGGGCGCCCGGGTCAGCCTTCGACGTCGACTTCGGCGCGCTGGAGGTGGATCTGCGTCTGGGCACGGCCGTCACCGGGCTGCGCACCGGCGACCGGGAGGCGGACACCGCCGCCGGCCCGGTGCCCTACGACGGCCTGGTCGTCGCCACCGGCGCCGAGCCGATCCCCCTGCCCGGTGCCGAGGGCGTCCCCGGGGTGTACCTGCTGCGCACCCTCGACGACGCCGAGCGGCTGCGGCCGGTGCTCGCCGGGCGCCGGGATGTGGTGGTCGTCGGGGCCGGCTGGATCGGCGCCGAGTTCGCCACCGCGGCCCGCGAGGCCGGCTGCAGGGTGACCGTGGTGGAGGCCGCGGACCAGCCGCTGGCCGGGGCGCTGCCGCCGCCCGTCGCGGCCCGGATGCGCGCCTGGTACGGCGAGGCGGGCGCCGAACTGCGCACCGGGTGCGCCGTCACCGGCGTCGCCGCGGCCGGCGCGCAGGACGACCCGGTGTGCGAGGTGGAGCTGTCCGACGGCTCGGTGCTGACCGCGGGCGCGGTCGTCGTCGGGATCGGCGCGCGCCCGGCAACCGGCTGGCTGGCGGGCTCCGGCGTGGCGCTGGGCGAGGACGGCTCGGTCCTCGCCGACGAGCGGCTGCGCGCCTCCGTCCCCGGCGTCCACGCCGTCGGGGACTGCGCCTCCTACCCGTCGGCCCGCTACGGCCGCCGCCTGCTGGTCCACCACTGGGACAACGCGCTCCAGGGGGCGCGCACGGTCGCCTCGGACCTGGTCTCCGGACAGGCCGAGACGCCGGTGTACGACCCGGTGCCGTACTTCTGGTCCGAGCAGTTCGGCCGCTTCGTCCAGTACGCGGGCCACCACACCGGCGGCGACGAGCTGCTGTGGCGCGGCGATCCGGCGGACGCGGCCTGGTCGGTGTGCTGGCTGCGCGGCGGTGTGCTGCGCGCCCTGCTGGCCGTGGGCCGTCCGCGCGACCTGGCCCAGGGGCGGAAGCTGATCGAACGCGGCACCGCCCTGGACCCGGTGCGGGCGGCCGACCCGTCCGTCCCCCTGAAGAGCGCGGCCCGCTAGTGGCTGTCGGTGGCAGATGGCAGGCTGGTTCCCGTGAACGAGATTGACGCGAAGACCGATGCTCTCGTCCCGGCCTGGCTCACCCTCCCCGACGTCGCCGAGAGGCTCGGCGTCGAGGTGACGCGCGTGCGGCAGCTGGTCAGGGAGGGCCAGCTCATCGCGGTGCGCCGCGGTGAGAACCGGGTGCTCCAGGTGCCCGCCGACTTCATCGGCGAGGGCCGGGTGGTGAAGGGCCTGACCGGGACCATCACGCTGCTCAGGGACGACGGCTTCAGTGACGAGGAGATGCTGGAGTGGCTGTTCACGCCCGATGACACCCTGCCCGGCACCCCGGCGCAGGCCCTGCGCGAGAATCGCGGCACCGAGGTGAAGCGGCGGGCCCAGGCGCTGGCCGTCTGAGCGGCGCGGCCACCGCGGACGACCCGGCCCGGCAGGGCCGGACACAGCGAACCGTACGACCGATCACCGGCGTGCGGGTCCCGGCGCCCACCCGGGCGCCGGGACCCGCACGCCTCGTTCCGGGGGGATTCCCGCATGGCAGCGACCGCACGCGAGCGGCTCGGCGACGCCCGTCTGTACCTGTGCACGGACGCGCGCAGGGAGCGCGGCGACCTGGCGGAGTTCCTGGACGCCGCGCTCTTCGGCGGCGTCGACATCGTGCAGCTGCGCGACAAGTCCCTGGAGGCCGCCGAGGAGCTGGAGTACCTGGCCGTCCTCGCCGAGGCCTGCCGCCGCCACGGGAAGCTGATGGCGGTCAACGACCGGGCGGACGTCGCCCACGCCGCCGGCCCGGACGTGCTGCACCTGGGGCAGGGCGACCTGCCGGTGCCGGCCGCCCGCGCGATCCTGGGCGACGGCGTCCTGATCGGCCGCTCCACCCACTCCGAGGCCGAGGTGGACGCGGCGCTCTCCGAGCCGGGCGTGGACTACTTCTGCACCGGCCCCTGCTGGCCCACCCCCACCAAGCCCGGCCGCCCCGCCCCGGGGCTCTCCCTGGTGCGGTACACCGCGCGGCTGCGGCCGGAGCGGCCCTGGTTCGCCATCGGCGGGATCGACGCCTCCAACCTGGACCGGGTGCTGGAGGCCGGGGCGCGGCGGGTGGTGGTGGTCCGCGCGATCACCGAGGCGGACGACCCGGGGGCCGCCGCCGCGGACCTCGCCGCGCGGCTGCGGTCGGCCTGAGGCGGCTCCGCCCGGGGCGGGTGTCCACCCACTGGACGGCAAGCGGGCCAAAAAGACATATCGCCCCGGGGATGCGGTGTGCGGCCGGGGCGCCGGTTAGCCTGCCGACATGGCCCTCGGTACCCCTTCCACCAGGACTGATCGCGCGCGCACCGTCCGCGAGCTGCTCGCGTCCGGCGAGCGTTCGTACTCCTTCGAGTTCTACGCGCCCAAGACGGAGAAGGGCGAGCGCACCCTCTGGAACGCCATCCGCCGTGTCGAGGCCGTCGCCCCCACCTTCGTGTCGGTGACCTACGGCGCCGGAGGCTCCTCCCGGGAGGGCACGGTGCGGGCCACCGAGCGGATCGCCACCGAGACGACCCTCACCCCGGTCGCCCACCTCACCGCGGTGGACCACTCGGTGGCCGAGCTGCGCAACGTCATCGGCCAGTACGCGGACGCCGGCATCCGCAACATGTTCGCCGTCCGCGGCGACCCGCCCGGCGACCCCACCGGCGAGTGGGTACCGCATCCGCAGGGCATCACCTACGCCGCCGAGCTCGTCCGGCTCATCAAGGAGTCGGGGGACTTCTGCGTCGGTGTGGCCGCCTTCCCCGAGATGCACCCGCGCTCGACGGACTGGGACAGCGACATCCGCCACTTCGTGGCCAAGTGCCGGGCCGGCGCCGACTACGCCATCACGCAGATGTTCTTCTACGCGGACGACTACCTGCGGCTGCGCGACCGGGTGGCCGCCGCGGGTTGCGACGTCCCGATCATTCCGGAGATCATGCCCGTCACGAGCGTGCGGCAGATCGAGCGGTTCGCGAAGCTGAGCAACGCGACCTTCCCTCCGGACCTGGCCGAACGCATCCTCGCGGTGGAGCACGATCCGGCCGCTGTACGCTCGTTGGGAATCGAGTACGCCACGGAGCTGTGCGCGAGGCTGATGTCCGAGGACGTCCCCGGACTCCACTTCATCACCCTCAACCACTCCACGGCGACGCTGGAGATCTACGAGAATCTGGGCCTGCACCGGCGGGGCTAGAAGACGGGGTGGGAGGACGCACATGGGGTGGACGCTCCTCTACATCGCGTTCGGCATCGTCGCGGTCTGGCTGCTGGCCGAGGTGCTGCTGCAGTACAAGGCGAGGCTGCGCTGGCGGCTGCTGGCCTTCGGCGGGTTCTCGCTGGTGGTGCTGGGGGTGGTGGCGATCTCCTCGGTGCCGGTGTCGCTGACGGTCATCTCGCTCGGCGGAGCGGCCTTCGCCGTCGGCCAGACCTTCGTCACCCTCTCCTACCGGCGCGGCTTCACCGCGGGCTGGGCGCTGGGCGGCATGCCCGGCACCAGCAGGCGCCGCCGCGAGGTGCGGCCCATGCCGCCCCGGGACGCCGGCCCGCACCTGGAGGTCTCCGGGCTGGAGGTCCACGAGCCGGAGCCCCCCGCGTACAGCCCGGAGCCGCTGCCCGACGACACCGGCGGCTACGGCGTCTACGAGCGGGACGCCTCCTCCGGGCAGCCGGGGGAGCGGTACGAGGAGCAGGAGCGGTACGGCGGGCAGGAGCAGTACGGGGGCCAGGAGCAGTACGAGGCCCCGTACACGACCGGTGACTACACGGGCCACCCCGGCTACGACCAGGGCGGCCGGTACGCCGGGTCGTACGACTACGGCTACGGCGCGGGCGGCGAGCAGCAGCAGTACGCCGCCTACTCCGACCCGTACGCCGACGCCTCCGGCCGGCCCGCCTACGACACGCAGAGCGACCAGGCCGCCCAGGGCCCCCGGGACGGCTCCCAGGGCTACGCCTTCGACGCCTCCTACGACTCCTACGGCGGCGGATACGGCACCGGCCACCCCGCCGACCCGTACGCCGGCCAGACCCCGCCCGGCGGGGTGTGGGTGCCGCAGCAGCGCGGTTCCGAGCCGCAGCCCGGCCAGTACGGCGAGGACGGCGGGTACGGATACGGCGAGGGCGGCCACGACCTGGCCCCGGGAGCCGCCCACCCCTACGGCGAGCAGCCCCGCTACTGAGCCGCGCGGCCGCCCGTCCCGCCCCGGCGGCACCCCGCTCCGGCCTCGCCCGGCCCGGTCACCGGGAGCCGCGCCAGTCGTCGCCCTCGACGATCAGCCCGGCGGCCAGCGCCCCCGACATCCCGGCGTGCGCCAGCCCTCCCCCGGGATGGGCCGAACCGCCCACCCGGTACAGCCCGGCCGTACCCGTCGAGTTGGCCGCACGCAGAAAGGCCCCGTCCGCCCCCGCCAGAGCGGGGGCGGGCACCGCGCCGCCGGGGGCCCCGGTCTCCCGCTCGGTGTCGGCGGGGGTGCGCACCTCGCGCCATAGCACCCGTCCGCCCAGGCCGAGCCCGGCGGCGTCCGCGGCGGCCAGCGCCTCGTCCGCGGCCCGCTCGGCCGCGCCCGGCGCCGTCCAGTCCACGGCCCCGCCGTCCTCGCCCCCGGCGCCGGTCCGGCCGGCCGGCGGTCCGGCCGCCCCCGCGCGGTGCGGCGGCACGGCCACCGACAGCACCGCCGACTCGTGTTCGGCGTCGGGAACCAGCGCCGGATCGCCGGGCCGCAGCACGGTGACGGTGCGCGTCGTGCCGCCCGGCCCCCCGGTGTGCACCACCGTGCGGTGGACGGTGCCCTCGGGCCGGGCGCCGCGCAGCGCGAGCAGCACGGTGAGCCGTCCCGCCGCGTAGCCGGGGCCGCCGTCCGCCGCGCTGGCCCGGCCGCCGTACATCGGCCGGGGATCGATTCCGCAGACCACGGCGTCGGCCTCCGCCCGCCTGCCGTCGGCCAGCTCCACCCCGGTGGCGCGGCCGCCCTCCACGGTGATCCCGGACACCGCCGTGCCGAACCGGAACTCCACCCCGCGCGCCAGGCAGCGCTCGTACACCGCGTCCGCCAGCGCGCGCATCCCGCCGCCGACGTACCAGGTGCCGAAGGTCTGCTCCAGATACGGCAGGACGGCGGCGCTCGCCGGGGTGCGGCGCGGGTCGAGGCCGTGGGCGAGCGCATGGCTCTCCAGCAGCGCCACCAGCCGCGGATCGCGCAGCTCGGAGCGGGCGACCTCGGACAGGAAGGGGGCGCGGCGGCGCAGCAGCCCGCGCCGCGGCGCCGGATACGGATCGCGGCCGAGCGGTGCGCGGTCGCCGGCGGCTGTCAGCGGCTCCTCCAGCAGCGGACGCCGGGTGGCCTCCCACGTCCGGCGGCCCCGGCCCAGCAGTTCGCTCCACCGCTCTCCCGCTCCCGCGCCGATGGCCGCGTCCAGGGCGTCGACCGTACCCGCCCGGGACCCGCCGGGCAGGCGGACGGACGTGCCGTCGGCGAAGACGTGGCGGACGGCCGGGTCCACCTCGGTCAGCGCGACGCACTCCTCCAGCGGCTCGCGGCCGGTCTTGACGAAGAGGTCCCGCCAGACGGCGGGCAGGTACAGCAGTCCGGGACCGGTGTCGAAACCGAATCCGTCCCGCTCCAGGCGGCGCACCGCGCCGCCGTGGGTCCCCGCCCGCTCGTATACCGTCACCCGGTGGCCCGCCACGGCCAGCCGGGCAGCGGCGGCCATGGCGCCCATACCGGCGCCGATCACCACAGTCCGTGCCATGACCAGGCACTCTAACCGGGGCGCGGTAACAGCTTCGAAGGGCCGTACGCAGTAGATGAGTAGAAGTACCTGAGTCCGGTTCTGAGTAGCCGTACGGATGGGCTTCACCAGGCGTGGACGGCAGAGTCGGAGACGACGGGAAACGCGGCGCCGCACCGCCGGCACGGGGCGGCGGAACGGCGTGGCGGCCGTCTGTAGGGGGAACGCTCGGGGGACACGGGGGACGGGAGCGGGCGGTACGGCGGATCAGCCGGACCGCCCGCTTCCGCCGATCCGGCCCCGCAGCAGCCGCGACAGCGCGCCGTGCACCTCCTCCAGCGGCCGCTCCGGCTGGAACGTCTTCCAGTCCAGCGCCGTCATCAGCAGCGTCCCGACCACGGCCGAGGCCGTCAGGGACACATCCGCGTCCTCGTCCGGCCGGCCGGGCCCCTCGGGGCCGCCGGGGCCCGCCCCGCCGCGCAGTGCCTCCTCCACCACGGTCACGACCTGCCGCCGCACGGCCGTCAGGGTGGCGTGCCAGGGCCGCTTGGTGCGCCACAGCTCGGCGACGTAGAGCTGGGCGAAGGCCGGGCAGCGGTCGGCGAAGACCAGGCCGGCCCGGATCATCGCGTCCAGGACCTCCGGGCGCCCGCCACCGCGTCCGGCCGCGTCGGCGGCGGCCCGCTCCAGCGAGGCGGACAGCAGCCCGGCACCGTGCCGCAGCAGCGCCTCCAGCAGTCCGGTCTTGCTGCTGAAGTTGTAGTAGACCGTGCCCTTGGCCACTCCGGCGCGCTCGGCGATCTCCTCCACCGTGGTGGCCGAGAAGCCCTGCTCGGCCACGAGCGACACGGCCGCTTCGTAGAGCCTCTGCCGGGTGGCGTTCCATCGCGTGCCGCTGTCCATGGGCCGAATTTTCACAGAAACCGGGCAGAGGGGCGGGAGGGGAGGCGCGGGCGGAGGCGGGGACCGGACCGGGCACCGGGGAGCAGCGGGTGCGCCACCGGCCCGGCGCGGCTCGCCGGGCACTGTCCCCGTACGCCGGACGAGCCCCGACAGGGGGCGTTTGCCCAGGTCGGGGCCGATTGTCAGTGGCATGCGCAACGATGTTCCCATCGCGATCGCCGGTCGCGACCCGCGCGTGCGGACAGCACGGCGGACAGCACGCGAACAGCACAGCCGTGACGGTCATGACGATGACAGGAGGTTCGCAGATGAACGGGCCCCCGGAGGATGTCCACCCCGTGCTGCGCAGGGCGTCGGCCCCGCCCGCCGCACTCGACCTGCTCGCCCAGGCGCGGCGCGGCCTCGACGAGGCGGCGGAGCTGGAGCACCCCAACGACCGGTACGCCACCGCACACCTCGCCGCCCTGCGCACCGCCGCCGCGGTGCTCGCGGTGCGCGGCCGCCCCGAGTCCACCGCACGCGCCAGACGGCGCATACGCAGCGCCTGGGAGGTGCTGCCCGAGGTGGCGCCCGAGCTGGACGAGTGGTGCAGGCTGTTCGCCGCCGGGGCGGCCAAGCGCGCCCGTGCCGAGGCCGGCATCGCCGGCGCGGCCGGCCGGCGCGACAGTGACGACCTGATACGCGACGCGGGGATGTTCCTGCGCATCGTCGAGCAGATGCTGGTGCGGCAGCCCGTGCTGCCGCTCCCCAGGGTCACCGAGGATCCGGGGGAGCGCGGCCGCCCGGGGGGTGAGGGCCCGCGGCTGCGAGCGGGCTGAGGCCGGGGCGCGGGGCGTCTCCTCGCCGCCCGGCCGGCCGTGCCGCCGCGGCGACGCAATAGGCTTGGGCCAGCCACGTCCGAGCCGCCTAGGAGCGTCCGCCATGTCCCGCCCCCACGCACACTTCCGTACCGCCGTGGTCTGGGAGGTCCTGCGGGAAGCACTCGACGACCGGGCCAAGGCCGCGGGCCGGGAGACGCTCGACGTCCTGGACACCGGCGGCGGTACCGGCAACTTCGCCGTGCCCGTCGCCCGGCTCGGCCACCGGGTCACCGTGGTGGACCCCAGCCCCGACGCGCTGTTCGCCCTGGAGCGCCGCGCGACCGAGGAGGGCGTGGCCGGCCGGGTGCGGGGTGTCCAGGGCGACGCGCACGGGCTGTTCGACGTGGCCGAGCGCGGCGGCTACGACGTGGTGCTCTGCCACGGGGTCCTGGAGTACGTCGACGACCCGGCGGAGGGGCTGCGCAACGTCGCGGCCGCGCTGCGCCCCGGGGGCGGCACCCTGAGCGTGCTCACCGCCGGACTGGGCGGCGCGGTGCTCTCCCGCGCCCTGGCGGGGCACTTCACCGAGGCCCGCCGGGCGCTGACCGACCCCGACGGCCGGTGGGGCGGCGGGGACCCGGTGCCCCGGCGCTTCACCCCCGAGCGGCTCACGTCCCTGGTCGCCGCCAACGGGCTGGAGGTCGGCGCGGTCCACGGCGTGCGGGTCTTCGCGGACCTGGTGCCCGGTGCGCTGGTGGACGCCGAACCCGGCGCCACCGAGGCCCTGGCCCGGCTGGAGGAGGCGGTGGCGGAGCTGCCCGCCTTCCAGTCCGTCGCGGCGCACCTCCACGTACTCGCGCGTACCCGGGAGGGATCCGCACCGTCCGCCGACGAGATGCGGTAGGCCACAGGCGACCCGAACGGCGGCTACCCGCCGTATGATCGAAGCACACCGATCGGCATGACGGTGCGGCGGCGGGGGAATGAGAAGCCCGACACCGCCGCCCGGCTCCCGGTCCCGGTGGCAGAACTGGCGTAGAGGGGCGGGTTTCACGGGGGCGAATCCCTGCCTATCCTTGAAGGGTCGCATCCGGTCGCCCCCGCGACCGACGATTAGGAGGACTCCGTGCCGCTCTCTGAGCACGAGCAGCGGATGCTCGAGCAGATGGAGCGAGCGCTGTACGCCGAAGACCCCAAGTTCGCGACAGCGCTCGAGGGAAGCGAGCTGCGCACGTACACCCGGCGACGGGTCTACCAGGCGGTCGCGGGCTTTCTGGTGGGCGTCGCGCTCCTCATGGCCGGGATGGTCGCGAAGCTGGTCATCGTCAGTGTGCTGGGCTTCCTGGTGATGCTCGGCTGCGCCGTCCTCGCGGTGACGGGCTGGCGCAAGGCGCCCAAGCCCGGTGAGCAGCCCCCCGCCGGCCAGGGCCATGACGGAGGGGGCCGTCCGCACTCGCGAAGGCAGGGCAGGCCGCGCCGCTCGATGATGAACCGCATCGAGGACCGCTGGCAGCGCCGCCGGGACGAACAGCAGTAACGGTCCGCTCGCGCACCGCACCGCACCGCACCGCCACGGCCGCCGCCGGTGGGCGGCGCGCACGGCCACAGCGACCCGACGCCGCCGCACCGTCCCCGTGCGGCCGGCGAGTCGGGACCGACGACAGCGGACGGCTGGGGACCCGGAAGATCTTCCGGGTCCCCAGCCGTCCGCTGTCGCGTCTCTCTCGGCCGTCTTCTCCGGACCGGTCCGTCCACCGGGCCGGAAGACACCGTTCCCCTCGGCTCCCGTTCCCTTCGGCCCCCGGCTCCCCCCGGCCTCAGGCCCGCTGCCCCGACGGCCTGATCCGCGCGCGCACCCGCCGCACCGCGCCGCTCCACCGCCCGGCCACCGCCGACCAGCGCTCCGAGACGGCCCACACCGCGCGTACGGCCGACCGCGGCAGCAGCAGGGCCCGCAGCCGCGCGCCGCGCCCGGCGGCCGCCCGCAGACCGGCCCGCACCCGCCGCACGTCCTCGGCCAGCCCCTGCGCCGGCCGCGGCCGGGGTGCGTAGAGCGCCTCCTCGACCGCCGTGGCCAGCCGGTGCACGGCCTCGGCGGCCTCGCCCTCCAGCCTTCCCAGCCGTACGACGCGGGCAGCGGCCGTCCGCGGCGTGGCGGACTCCTGAGGGGGGACGCCCAGGTCCCAGGCGGAGTCGGTCGTCTCCCGCCATGCGGCGAGCGCGTGGGCGCCGGGGTCGCCGCCGCCCGCCAGCCGCCGGGACCGGACCCTGCCGCGCCACAGGGCCGGCAGCGCCAGGATCCCCGCGGCGAGCAGCACCGGCGCGGCCACCAGCAGGGCCCTGCCCACCGGGAAGCCGCCGGCGGCCCCGTCGTCCTGCGGGGCGGCCGCCGCGCCGCACTCCTCCCTGACCTGCCCCGGAACGCACTCCTCGGACTCCGAAGGCTCCGGAAGCGGCTGTGCGCTGTCGTCCGGCCGCGGCTCGGGGACGTCCGGCTGCTCGGGGGAGGGCAGGTCGGGCCGGGTGTACTCCGGCACGCTGCCCCGGCTCGGGGTGGGCTCGAAGCGGGTCCAGCCCACGCCCTCGAAGTACAGCTCCGGCCAGGCGTGCGCGTCCTGCAGCCCCACCGCCATCCCGCCGCCGCCGTCGGAGGCCCCGGCGGTGAAGCCCACCGCGACCCGCGCCGGGATGTCCAGGGTGCGGGCCATGGCGGCCATGGAGAAGGCGAAGTGGACGCAGAAGCCCTCCCGGTCCTCCAGGAAGCGGGCGATGGCCGCGCTGCCGCTGCCCGCCTTCACCTGGGTGTCGTAGCGGAAGCCGCCCTGGGAGGAGAACCAGTCCTGGAGCCTCACGGCCCGCTCGTAGTCGCTGGAGGCCCCCTCGGTGACGTTCCGCGCCGTCTCGGCCACCACGGACGGCAGCGACTCCGGTACGCCGGTGTACTCCTCGATGATCTGCGGCGAGGGCGCCGGGGCGTCCGACAGCTGCCGTGCGGTCGGCCGCACCACCAGACTGTCCACCTCGTACCGCACGCCCCGGGTGGTCTGCCCGCGGTCGCCGACGAGCGTGCGGCCCTCCGGCTCGAAGCGCCACCGGCCGTCGATGCGGACCTCGGCGGCCGGATACGGCATGGGCAGCCAGTTCTGGGCGTACCAGCCGGCGGCCCGGAAGGAGGTGGTGACACGCTCGGTGCCGACGGACGGCGACAGCCCGGGCGCCGGCGGGAGCGGACGCGGCAGATCGGTGATCCGGCGCTCCGACGGCCGCCAGGACGTGCCGTCGAACCGGTCCAGCGCCACGATCCGCAGATACATGTCCGAGGTGCTCTCGGCGTCGGTGGTGTACGTCAGCACCGTGCGGTTGTCCGGCTGGTTCAGGCTGTCCTGGAGCGCGACCAGCGGATTGACCGCCGAGACCGTGCCGCCGCCGCCCCCCGTGCCCCGCCCCTGGCGCGCGGCTTCCAGCAGCCCGCCGCCCAGTGACGGCAGCACCGCGGGCACCACCAGGGCGATGCCCAGCGCCACCGCGCCGATCCGCCGTCCGTTGCGCACCGACGGCGGCGCCGCACCGCCGGACCGCGCGGTACCGGGCCCGCCGCCGAACACCCGGCCCCACCGCGACAGCCGGTCCCGGCCCTCCGCCAGGAGCAGCAGCAGGTAGCCGCCCGCCGCGCACAGGAACCACAGCCGGCTGCCCCCTTCCGGGGACAGCCCGGCCGCGACCGAGTACAGAGCCAGCAGCGGCAGCCCCGCGGGGGCCGCGGCACGGTACGTCACCGCCAGCACGTCCACCAGCAGGCCGATGACGACCACACCGCCGACCAGCAGCAGCCGGATGCCGTCGGTGACGGGGGCCGGGATCGAGAACCGGCCGACGTCCGCGGTGCCCTGTGCCAGCAGCGCGCCGAAGGCCTCGACGGCGTCCGGGCCCGGCAGCACACCGAGCACGGCGTCGTCGCGGACGAAGACGAGGGTGAGCAGCAGCAGCGACACCACCGCCTGCGCCGCCACCGCCGGCGGTCCGGCCGGTGTCATCCGCCGCACCACCGTGCCCACCGCGCTCTGGACGCCCAGCAGCAGGGCGGCCTGGAACAGCCAGCCCGCCGGGGCGACCAGCGGCAGCAGCGCGCACGCCGCCGCCAGGGTGGCCGCCCAGGCGCAGAAAGCCAGCCGGGCCTGTCCGCTCATCACCGTCCGCTCCTCGCCGTCCGCCCGGGCACCCCGCCCGCGGACCGGTCCGCCTGCCGCCACAGATCGGGCAGCGCCTCCCCGGGCGCGTACGGCAGCACCGTCCAGCCCGCCTCGCGCAGCGGCCGCTCCTTCTCCTCCTGCGCGGCCGGCTCGCGGAACCCGCGGGGAAGGAGGACCACCGCGCCCCCCGCGCGCTGCCGCATCCGGCCGGCCAGCACCGTCTGCTCGTCGTCCAGCGAGCCGAGGAAGGCCACCAGCAGCCCCTCGTGCCCGCCACCGCCGCTGCCGCCGCGCAGCGCCTCGTACGCCCGCGCCAGGCCCGGCTCGCCGGAGTGCTCCACCACCGCGAGGGTGTCCAGGATCAGCCCGGCGGTGTCGGCGGCGGCGGTGTCCGTACCGCCGCCGTCCGGCCCGGGCACCGGCGCGCCGGCGTCGGTCAGCAGCCGTACCGCGTAGCCGCGCTCCAGCAGGTGCACGGCGACCGAGGCGGCCCCCGAGACCGCCCACTCGAACGCCGACTCCGGACCGGAGCCGGCCCAGGCCGCCCGGCGGGTGTCCAGCAGCACGGTGCAGCGCGGCCGCTGCGGCTGCTCCTCGCGGCGCACCATCAGCTCACCGTGGCGCGCGGTGGAGCGCCAGTGCACCCGGCGCAGGTCGTCACCGTGGCGGTAGCCGCGCGGGATCACGTCGTCGTCGCCGGCCATGGCCAGGGAGCGGTGCCGTCCCTCGCCCAGGCCGGCCGCCTCCCCGGCCAGCCGCACGGGGGGCAGTTCCTCGGTCCGCGGCACGACGGTGAGGGTGTCGTGGGAGCTGAAGGACCGGGTCAGCTCCACCATGCCGAACGGGTCCGTCAGCCGCAGTTGCAGCGGGCCCATCGGGTAGCGCCCCCGCAGGTCGGAGCGGACCCGGTAGGAGACCTCGCGCCGGCCGCCCGGCTCCATCCGCTCCAGGACGAAGCGCGGGCGCGGGCCCAGGACGTAGGGGACCTGGTCCTGGAGCATCAGCAGGGAGGTCGGCAGCCGCGAGACGTTGTCCAGCCGCAGGTGCACGCGGGCCTCCTCCCGGGCGGGCACGCGGACGGGGGACAGCCGCCGGGAGGCCGCCACGCGGTGGCGGGTGCGGTGCAGCACGACCACGCAGACCAGGGGCAGCGCGGCCAGCAGCACCCCCACCCGCAGCAGGTCGCCCTGGCCCAGCACGTAGGCGCACACCGTCGCGGCCGCCCCCGCGGCCAGGAACGAGCGCCCCCGGGTGGTGAGTCCGGCGAGGGCGGCGCGCAGCGAACCCCGGCGCTCCTCCGCCCGAAGGCTCCCGTCCGCGCCGCCGGTGTCCCGGACGGCTGTGCCGGGGCCGTCCATCACAGCCCCCGGTGGGAGGGCCGGCCGTACAGCGGGGGCTGCGAGGTCGCCTCCCGGTAGTTGGACGCGGGCACGGGAACGCGCCGCACGATGTCGAGGACGATCTGCTCGGAGGTGCGCCCGCCGAGCTGGACCTGGGCGGTGGGCAGCAGCCGGTGAGCCAGCACGGGCACGGCCAGCGCCTGCACGTCGTCGGGCAGCACGAAGTTCCGGCCGGCCAGGGCCGCCGCCGCCTTCGACGCCCGCAGCAGGTGCAGGGTGGCCCGGGGCGAGGCGCCCAGGCGCAGCTCGGGATGGCTGCGGGTGCCGGCGACCAGGTCGACGGCGTACCGGCGGACCGGCTCGGAGACGTGCACGCCGCGCACCGCCTCCACCAGCTTGGCGATCTCGTGGGCGTGGGCGACCGGCTGGAGGTCGTCCAGCGGCGAGGGCCCGCCGTGCACGTCGAGCATCCGCAGCTCGGCCTCGGGGCTGGGGTAGCCGATCGACACCCGCACCATGAAGCGGTCGCGCTGCGCCTCGGGCAGCGGGTAGGTGCCCTCCATCTCGACCGGGTTCTGGGTGGCCACCACCATGAACGGGTCGGGCAGTTCGTAGCTGCGCCCGTCGACGGTGACCTGCCGCTCCTCCATCGACTCCAGCAGGGCCGACTGGGTCTTGGGGGACGCGCGGTTGATCTCGTCGCCGATCACGACCTGGGCGAAGATGGCGCCCGGCTTGAACTCGAACTCCTGGTGCTGCTGGTCGTAGACGCTCACCCCCGTGATGTCGGAGGGCAGCAGATCGGGGGTGAACTGGATTCTGCGCACCGAGCAGTCCACGGATCTGGCCAGCGCCTTGGCGAGCATGGTCTTCCCCACGCCCGGCACGTCCTCGATCAGCAGGTGCCCCTCGGCCAGCAGCACGGTCAGCGAGAGCCGTACGACCTCCGGCTTGCCCTCGATCACGCTCTCCACCGACCGGCGCACCCGGTCCGCCGTGGCGGTCAGATCGCTGAGATCAGCTCGTTCGTCATAGGTCGTCACCCGGCCCTCCTCGGCCCGCTCACGGGCCGGTCCGCCCCGCGGCGGGCCGGCCATCCCCGAACAACCGGCGCCTCCCCCGCAGCAGGTACCCGCGGAGGAGGGCCGTCACTCAGGCATTCTTCACTTACACAGCCTCACGCGTCACGATTCCGGGCCGTTCGCCGGATCGATCTCCCGGAGCAGACCGGTGGTGACGTCGAAGACGAAGCCGCGTACGTCGTCGGTGTGCAGCAGGAACGGTGAAGTACGTACCCGCTCCATCGACTGCCGCACGTCCTGGTCGGCGTCCTTGAAGGACTCGACGGCCCACGACGGCCGCTGGCCGACCTCCATCTCCAGCTCGTGCCGGAAGTCCTCGGTCAGATTCAGCAGGCCGCAGCCGGTGTGGTGGATCAGCACGACGGAGCGCGTGCCCAGGGCGCGCTGGCTGATGGTCAGCGAGCGGATGACGTCGTCGGTGACCACGCCGCCGGCGTTGCGGATGGTGTGGCAGTCGCCGAGTTCGAGGCCGAGGGCGGCGTGGAGGTCCAGCCGGGCGTCCATACAGGCGACGACGGCGACCTTCAGCACCGGCCGGGCGTCCATCCCCGGGTCGGTGAACTCGGCTGCGTAACGCTGGTTGGCTGCGACGAGGCGGTCGATGACCGGCCCCCCGGAGGAAGACGATGGCATGCCTACGACCGTAACCGTCCCGTCTCCGCCCGGCCCGGTGCGGGGCCGGGCAAAGCCGGTCAACGCGCATGGCGTGTGAGGTAACCCACACCGGTGACGCGCGGTCCTCCGTGCGGGGGGAACCGGAGGCGGGGTCCCGGGCGCGCCTGCGCGGGCAAGCGGCCGTGACGCGCCTGACCAGTTGGTTGACCGGGGGGACGAGTGGACTAAAGTGACGCGAAGCGGGAGCCGGGCAAGCGCCGGGCTCCCCCTGCCGAATCCCGAGATCCCATGTGCGCGGGCGCGCGTACGGCCGCGTGCGGCCCGGCCTCCTCCCGCTCCCGGCCGGCCGGCGCCCCTTCCCCGGTGCCGGCCGCCGCTGCTTCCCCTTCGCGAGCGGGCGGGGACCAGGCCGTACGGGCCCGCTCAAGGAGAGTCCAGTTGAGCACCAACGAGCGGCACGTCCCGGTCATGCTCCGGCGCTGCCTGGACCTGCTCGCCCCCGCCCTGGGCGAGCCCGGCGCCACCGTCGTCGACTGCACCCTCGGGCTGGGCGGGCACAGCGAGGCGATGCTGTCGGAGTTCCCGGACGTCCGGCTGATCGGCCTGGACCGCGACCCGGCCGCGCTGGAACTGGCCGGGGAGCGCCTGGCTCGCTTCGGCGACCGCGCCACCCTGGTGCACGCCGTCTACGACGAACTGCCCGAGGTGCTGGGGCGGCTCGGCGTGCCGCGCGTCCGGGGAGTCCTGTTCGACCTCGGCGTGTCCTCCATGCAGCTCGACGAGGCCGAGCGCGGCTTCGCGTACTCCAGGGACGCGCCGCTGGACATGCGCATGGACCAGAGCAGGGGCGTCAGCGCCGCGGAGGTCCTCAACACCTACCCGCCCGGTGAACTGGTGCGCATCCTGCGCGCCTACGGCGAGGAGAAGCAGGCCAGGCGGATCGTCTCCGCGATCGTGCGCGAGCGCGAGAAGGAGCCCTTCACCGGCAGCGCCCGGCTGGTCGAGCTGATCCGCGAGGCGCTGCCGCAGGCCGCCAAGCGGACCGGAGGCAACCCCGCCAAGCGCACCTTCCAGGCGCTGCGCATCGAGGTCAACGGCGAACTGGCCGTACTGGAGCGGGCGTTGCCGGCCGCCGTCGCCGCGCTGGAGGTGGGCGGCCGGATCGCGGTCCTGTCCTACCACTCGCTGGAGGACCGTCTGGTCAAGCAGGTCCTCGCCGCGGGCGCCACCAGCACCGCGCCGCCGGGGCTGCCGGTGGTCCCCGAGCGCTACCAGCCCCGGCTGAGGCTGCTGACCCGGGGGGCGGAACTCCCCACCGAGGAAGAGGTCGCCGAGAACCGCCGCGCCGCCCCCGCCCGGCTGCGCGGCGCCGAGCGCATCCGGGAGGAGCCCTGAAGGACGCACCGAAGGCCGCACCCGGGACCGCCGGGAAACCGGCCTCCCCGACGCCCCAGCAGCGGCTGGCCAGACTGGCGCGGCTGGTTCCCGCAGGACCCCCCTCCGCACCGGCCCGCGCCCCCTTCGTGCTGCTGGTGGTCCTGCTGCTCGGCTCCGGGCTGCTGGCCCTGCTGCTGCTCAACGCGGCCGTCAACCAGGGATCCTTCGAACTCCGGGAGCTGGAGAGGCGGGCCGGGGAACTGGCGGACGAGGAGCAGGCGCTCCAGCAGGAGCTGGACTCCTTCTCCGCTCCGGACGCGCTGGCCGAACGGGCCGGGGAGCTGGGCATGGTGCCCGGCGGGAACCCCGCGTTCATCCTCCCGGACGGCACCGTCCGGGGCGTGCCCGAACCGGCCCCCGCCGCGCCCGGAGGGGAGGACGCCCCGTGAGCGAGCGCCCCCAGCGCCCCCGCCGTGCGCAGCCCGCCCCGCGTTCCGCCGCGTCCCGCCCCGCCCGTGCCCCCCGGCCCGCCGCCCGCTCACCCCGCCCGAGGCCGGGCACCGTACGGCTGGGCGACCCCCGGCCCCGGCTGAGGCTGTTCGGGGTCCTGCTGACCCTGGTGATGCTGGCCTTCACCGTGCGACTGCTCCAGGTGCAGGCCGTGGACGCGAGCACCTACGCCGCCAAGGCCGACGTCAACCGCTACATCACCGTCCCGCTCGCCGCCGAGCGCGGCACCGTCACCGACCGCGACGGCGTCGCCCTGGCCACCACGGTCGACGCGTACGACATCACCGCCGACCCCTATCTGTTCACCCCCGACCAGACGAAGGTCCCCGACGCGCCCGCCCAGGCGGCCGAGCTGCTCGCCCCCATCCTCGGAGTGGACGAGGAGACGCTCACCGAGCGGCTCTCCCGCAAGGAGACCCGCTACGTCCTCCTGGCCCGGCAGCAGTCCCCGCAGGTCTGGCGGCAGATCACCGACCTCAAGCGCGTGCTGGCCGGCCGGCAGCGCGCCGGCGGGGGCCACCACGTGCTGGCCGGGGTGTACTCCGAGGAGCACGCCAAACGGGTCTACCCGGGAGGGGACCTCGCGGCCGCCGTGCTCGGCTTCGTCAACTCCGAGGGCAAGGGCAGCGGCGGCCTGGAGGCGAAGTTCGACAAGGTGCTGGCCGGGAAGGACGGCAAGATCACCTACGCCCAGTCCGGCGGCCGCCAGGTGCCCACCGCGGGCGAGCACGAGCAGCCCGCGCGCCCCGGCTCCGACGTGGAGCTGACCCTGGACCGCGACATCCAGTGGGCCGCGCAGAGCGCCATCGAGGAGCGGGTCGAGAAGTCCGACGCCGACAGCGGCTACGTGATCGTCCAGGACGTCCGCACCGGTGAGATCCTCGCCATGGCCAACGCGCCCGGTTACGACCCGGGCGACCTGTCCACGGCGAGCGCCTCCGCACTGCGCAACGGCGCCGTCGAGGACGCCTACGAGCCGGGCTCCACCAGCAAGGTGATGTCCATGGCCGCGGTCCTGGAGGAGGGCGTGGCCACTCCGGGCACCCATGTCGTGGTGCCCAACCGGCTGCCGCGCGCGGACCGCAGCTTCGCCGACGACATCGACCACCCCACCTGGTACCTCACCCTCAACGGGGTGCTCGCCAAGTCCAGCAACATCGGCACCATCCTGGCCGTCGAGCAGCTCGGCGACACCCAGGCGGAGGCCAACCGGGTGCTCCACTCCTACCTGCGCAAGTTCGGTCTCGGGCAGAGGAGCGGACTGGACTTCCCCGGCGAGACCCCCGGCATCCTCGCCGACCCCGGGGACTGGAACGCCTCGCAGCAGTACACCATCCCCTTCGGCCAGGGCCTGTCGATCAACGCCGTCCAGGCGGCCTCGGTCTACTCCACCATCGCCAACGGGGGCGTGCGCGTCGAACCGTCCCTGGTGCGCGGCACCACCGGGCCCGACGGGGAGTGGGAGCCCGCGCCGGAGCCGCAGCGCACCCGCGTCGTCGGCGAGAAGACCGCCACGACGCTCGCCGCCATGCTGGAGTCGGTGGTGGCGGACATGGAGGGCACCGGCACCACCGCGCGGATCCCCGGCTACCGGGTGGCGGGCAAGACCGGCACGGCCAACCGGGTGGACCCCGAGACGGGCCGCTACAACGGCTACACCTCCTCCTTCGCCGGGTTCGCCCCCGCCGACGAGCCCCGCGTCACCGTCTACTGCGCCGTGCAGAACCCCAAGAAGGGAAGCTACTTCGGCAGCGAGGTGTGCGGCCCGGTGTACCAGCAGGTCATGAAGTACGCGCTCAAGGCCCTGCGGGTCCCCCCGACCGGCGCCGAGCCCCCGCGTCTGCCCGTCACCTTCGACCCCGGGGACTGACCCGGGAACCGACCGGAAAGCGACCGTGAGAACCATCGACGACCTCCCCCGCAACAGCCCCGGCGCCACCGGCGGCGCGCCCGGCACACCCGGCCCCTCGCTTCGCGGCGGGCCCGGCACGGCGGGTACGCTCACCGCCGTGCCACACGCTGATCAGACCCCATCCCTGCCCCCGGCCCCGCCCCGCCCGGAGCGGGTCCGTCCCGTGCCGCTGGCGGAGCTGGCCCGGCGGCTGGGGGTCGCGGCCCCCGAGGGCGACGCGGCCGTCACCGGCATCACCCACGACTCGCGCGCCGTACGTCCCGGCGACGTCTACATCGCGCGTCCGGGGGCCCGCTTCCACGGCGCGGACTTCGCCGTGCAGGCGGCCCGCCTGGGCGCCGTCGCGGTGCTCACCGACCCCACGGGCACCGAGCGGGCCGCCGCCACCGGTCTGCCGGTGCTGACGGTTGCCGAGCCGCGCGAGGTGATGGGCGACCTGGCCGCCGCCATCTACGGCGACCCGGGCCGGGACCTGCTGCAGATCGGCATCACCGGCACCTCCGGCAAGACCACCACCGCCTACCTCGTCGAGGGCGGGCTGCGGGCCGCGGCGAAGGAGGGGGAGCAGACCGGGCTGATCGGCACGGTCGAGTCCCGCATCGGCGACGAGCGGATCAAGTCCGAGCGCACCACCCCCGAGGCCACCGAGCTCCAGGCGCTGTTCGCGGTGATGCGCGAGCGCGGGGTGCGCTCCGTGGCCATGGAGGTCTCCAGCCACGCGCTGGTGCTGGGCCGGGTGGACGGCTGCGTCTTCGACGTCGCCGTCTTCAGCAACCTCAGCCCCGAGCACCTGGACTTCCACCCGGACATGGAGGACTACTTCAGGGCCAAGGCGCAGCTGTTCACGAAGGCCCGCTCCCGCGCCGGAGTGGTCAACATCGACGACGAGTACGGGCAGCGGCTGGCCGCCGGGGTCAGCGAGGTCCCCGTCACCACCTTCTCCGCCGAGGGCCACCCGGACGCCGACTGGCGCGCGAGCGACGTGGAGATCGGCCCGCTCGGCTCCACCTTCACCGTCATCGGCCCGGACGGCGAGACGGTGCGCGCCGCCGCCCCCCTGCCCGGCCCGTTCAACGTCGCCAACGCGCTCGCGGCCATCACCGCCCTGGTCACCGCCGGGATCGATCTGAAGACCGCGGCCGAGGGCGTCGCCGCGGTGCCCGGCGTACCGGGCCGCCTGGAGCGCGTGGACGCCGGCCAGCCGTACCTGGCGGTCGTGGACTACGCGCACAAGCCCGACGCCGTCGACTCCGTGCTGCGCGCCCTGCGCAAGGTCACCGAGGGCCGGGTGCACGCGGTGCTCGGCTGCGGCGGCGACCGCGACCCGCACAAGCGCCCCGCCATGGGCGCCGCGCTGGCCCGGCTGGCCGACACCGCCGTCCTGACCTCCGACAACCCGCGCTCGGAGGACCCGCTGGCCATTCTCGCCGCCATGCTCGCGGGCGCGGCCGAGGTCCCGATCCACGAGCGCGGCACCGTGCTGGTGGAGGAGGACCGGGCCGCCGCCATCGCGGCGGCCGTCGCCCGCGCCGAGCCCGGTGACACGGTGCTGGTGGCCGGCAAGGGCCACGAACTGGGCCAGGACATCGCCGGGGTGGTTCGCCCCTTCGACGACCGCGAGGTGCTGCGCGAGGCCGTCGAGCGCGCCATGGCCGCCCGGCGGGACGCGGGGCGGAACGCCGCGGGCGACGGGGACACCGGGGAGAGCGCGTCGTGATCCCGCTGACCCCCGCAGAGATCGCCGGCATCGTCTCCGGCCGGGTCCACGACATACCGGATCCGGAGCCGACCGTCACCGGCCCCGTGGTCAAGGACTCACGGGAGGTGCGCCCCGGCGCGCTCTTCGTCGCCTTCGCCGGAGCCCGGGTGGACGGCCACGAATTCGCCGCCCGCGCCGTCGCCGACGGCGCGGCGGCCGTGCTGGCCGCCCGGCCCGTCGGCGTGCCCGCGATCGTCGTCGACGACGTGGAGGCCGCCCTGGGAGCCCTGGCCCGCCATGTGGTGCGGCGGCTGGGCACCACCGTCGTCGCCCTCACCGGCTCCGCCGGCAAGACCAGCACCAAGGACCTGATCGCCCAGCTCCTGCGGCGGCTGGGCCCGACCGTCTTCACCCCGGGCTCGCTCAACAACGAGATCGGCCTGCCGCTGACCGCGCTGAGCGCCGAGGAGGGCACCCGCCACCTCGTGCTGGAGATGGGCGCCCGCGGCATCGGCCACATCCGCTACCTGACCGAACTGACCCCGCCGCGCATCGGCGTGGTCCTCAACGTCGGGTCCGCGCACATCGGCGAGTTCGGCGGCCGGGAGCAGATCGCCCTGGCCAAGGGCGAGCTGGTGGAGTCCCTCCCCCCGGCGGACGAGGGCGGCGTCGCCGTCCTCAACGCCGACGACCCCCTGGTGCGCGCCATGCGCGCCCGCACCGAGGCACGCGTCCTCTTCTTCGGCGAGGCCGGGGAAGCCGACATCCGTGCCGAGAATGTCCGTCTCACCCCGAAGGGGCAACCCGCCTTCACCCTCCACACCCCCACCGGGTGCAGCGATGTGACCATGCGCCTGTACGGTGAGCACCACGTGTCGAACGCGCTCGCCGCGGCCGCCGTAGCCCACGAGTTGGGCATGCCCGCCGAAGGGATCGCCACCGCGCTCTCCGAGGCCGGCACGCTCTCCCGCTGGCGGATGGAGGTCACCGAGCGCTCGGACGGCGTGACCGTCGTCAACGACGCCTACAACGCGAACCCCGAGTCCGTGCGGGCCGCTCTCCGCGCGCTCGCCGCCATGGGCAAGGGGCGTCGCACGTGGGCGGTGCTCGGCGAGATGGCCGAGCTCGGCGAGGAGTCGCTCGCCGAGCACGACGCGGTCGGACGGATGGCCGTCCGGCTCAACGTCAGCAAGCTCGTGGCGGTCGGCGGCCGGGAGGCCCGCTGGATCGACATGGGCGCCAAGAACGAGGGTTCGTGGGGTGAGGAGTCGGTGCACGTGTCCGACGCGCAGGCGGCAATCGACCTGTTGCGCGACGATCTGCGGCCGGGGGATGTCGTGCTGGTGAAGGCCTCCAGGTCGGCCGGCCTGGAGAAGGTGGCGCTCGCGCTGGTCGAGGGCGAGGTCGCCGGCCGATGATGAGGCAGATCCTCTTCTCCGGGGTCATCGGGCTCTTCCTGACCCTGATCGGCACTCCGCTGCTGATCAAACTGCTGGCCCGCAAGGGCTACGGGCAGTACATCCGCGACGACGGCCCGCGGGACCACCACAGCAAGCGCGGCACCCCCACCATGGGCGGCATCGCCTTCATCCTGGCGACGCTGATCGCCTACGGGCTCACCAAGGTCATCACCGGCGAGCCGCCGTCGTTCTCCGGCGTGCTGGTGCTCTTCCTGATGGCGGGCATGGGCCTGGTCGGCTTCCTCGACGACTACATCAAGATCGTCAAGCAGCGCAGCCTGGGCCTGCGGGCCAAGGCCAAGATGCTCGGCCAGCTCATCGTCGGCATCGCCTTCGCGGTCCTGTCGCTGAACTTCGCCGACGCCCGCGGCCAGACCCCGGCGTCCACCAAGCTCTCCTTCATCCAGGACTTCGGCTGGTCGATCGGCCCGGTGCTCTTCGTGATCTGGGCGCTGTTCATGATCCTGGCGATGTCCAACGGCGTGAACCTCACCGACGGCCTCGACGGCCTGGCCACCGGCGCCTCGGTGATGGTCTTCGGCGCCTACACCTTCATCGGGGTGTGGCAGTACCAGGACTCCTGCGCGCTGACCGGCAGCCCGAGCTGCTTCGAGGTACGCGATCCGCTGGACCTCGCGGTCGTCGCCTCGGCCCTGATGGGCGCCTGTTTCGGCTTCCTGTGGTGGAACACCTCGCCCGCCAAGATCTTCATGGGCGACACCGGCTCGCTGGCCCTGGGCGGCGCGCTGGCCGGCCTGGCCATCGTCTCCCGCACCGAGCTGCTGCTCGCCCTGCTCGGCGGCCTGTTCGTCCTCATCACCATGTCCGTCGTCATCCAGGTCGGCTCGTTCCGGCTGACGGGCAAGCGGGTCTTCAGAATGGCGCCGCTCCAGCACCACTTCGAGCTCAAGGGCTGGAGCGAGGTGCTGGTCGTGGTCCGCTTCTGGATCATCCAGGGCATGTGCGTGATCGTCGGAATCGGCCTGTTCTACGCCGGCTGGGCGGCCGGGAAATGACGCGCGGCCCCGTCGGCGAGGAGTTCGCCGGAAAGCGTGTCACCGTCGCCGGCCTCGGCGTCTCCGGAATCCCCGCCGCGCGCGTGCTGCGGTCCCTGGGGGCGGAGGTGACGGTCGTCAACGACGGCGACGACGAGCGCGCCCGGCGGCAGGCCGCCGAACTGGAGGAGCTGGGGGCCACGGTGCGCCTCGGCGACGGGGCCACCCTGCCCGAGGGCACCGAACTGGTCGTCACCACGCCCGGCTGGCGGCCGGACAAGCCGCTGTTCGCGGCGGCCGCGGCCGCCGGGGTGCCGGTGTGGGGCGATGTCGAGCTGGCCTGGCGGCTGCGCGGTCCCGGCGCCGCACCCTGGCTGGCCGTCACCGGCACCAACGGCAAGACCACCACCGTGCGGATGCTCGCCTCCGTCCTGGAGGCCGCCGGGCTGCGCACCGCGGCGGTCGGCAACATCGGCGTCTCGCTGCTGGACGCGGTCCTGGGCGGCGAACCGTACGACGTGCTCGCGGTGGAGCTGTCCAGCTACCAGCTCCACTGGTCCTCCTCGGTGCGCCCCCACTCGGCCGCGGTGCTCAACCTGGCGCCCGACCACCTCGACTGGCACGGCTCGATGGAGGCGTACGCCGCCGACAAGGGCCGGATCTACGAGGGCAACCGGGTCGCCTGCGTCTACAACACCGCCGATCCCCTCACCGAGGAACTGGTGCGCCGCGCCGACGTGGTGGAGGGCTGCCGGGCGATCGGCTTCACCCTCGGCGCCCCCGCGCCGTCCCAGCTCGGCGTCGTGGACGGCGTACTGGTGGACCGGGCCTTCGTCCCCGACAGGCGGAGGCAGGCGCAGGAGCTGGCCGAGGTGGCGGACGTCGACCCGCCGGCCCCGCACAACATCGCCAACGCCCTGGCCGCCGCGGCCCTGGCCCGCGCCTTCGGCGTGGAGCCGGGAGCGGTGCGCGACGGCCTGCGCGCCTTCCGGCCCGACCCGCACCGCATCGAGCACGTCGCCGACGTGGGCGGGGTGGCCTACGTCGACGACTCCAAGGCCACCAACACCCATGCCGCCGAGGCCTCCTTGAAGGCCTACGACCCGGTGGTGTGGATCGCCGGAGGACTGGCCAAGGGAGCCGTCTTCGACGAGCTGGTCGCCGGGGCCGCCAAGCGGCTTCGCGCGGCGGTGCTGATCGGCGCGGACCGCCGGCTGGTCCGTGAAGCGCTGGCGCGACACGCCCCGGATGTCCCGGTCGTCGACCTCGACCGGACCGACACTGGGGCGATGGCGGCGGCGGTCGGCGAGGCCGCCCGGCTGGCCCGCCCCGGGGACACCGTCCTGCTGGCTCCGGCCTGCGCCTCGATGGACATGTTCACCGACTACCACGCGCGCGGGGAGGCCTTCGCCGCCGCGGTCCGCGACCTGGCCGCGGACCGTCCCGCGGCGCGGGAGCGATAACCCGCCGGTCCCCGCGCCGCGGACCGGCGGCCGGGGAGACAGGAGGGGACGGATGACGGCCGAGCGACCCGTACCGCCCGCGGCGGTGGCCGCAGCCGGCCTGGCGGGCCGCGTCCTGGCGGCCGTCGCCGCGGCGGCGCCGGGCCTGCCGGCCGCGCTCGCCCGGCCCGTCCCTGCGGCGGGTACGGCCGGGCCGATGCGCCCGGGGCGCGGCGTCGCGCTGCGCGAGGCCCAGCGCTCCCGTCCCGGACCCCGCACGGCGCGTCCGGGTACTGTGCGCGCCCCGCGTCCCGCCGCCGCGCCCCGGGCGTCCGGCGCCGGACGGCCCGCGCCCGGGAGCGCACCCAAGCGCCCCCCTCGCGGCCCGCGCCGTGCCGCGGCCGGGGTCCGCGGGCTCTACCTGCGGGCGAAGCGCGCCTGGGACCGGCCGCTGACCGCCTACTACCTGATCCTCGGCGGCAGCCTGATGATCCTCGGCCTCGGCCTGGTGATGGTCTTCTCCGCCTCGCAGATCGAGGCGCTGGGCTCCGGGCTGCCCTCCACCTACTACTTCCGCAAACAGTTGCTGGCCGCCGTCCTGGGCGGCGTTCTGCTGGTGGCGGCCGCCCGGATGCCGGTGGCCCTCCAGCGCGGGCTGGCGTACCCGCTGCTGGCCGTCTCCGTCTTCCTGCTCTGCCTGGTCCAGGTGCCGGGGATCGGGCAGGAGGTCAAGGGCAACCAGAACTGGATCCAGCTCGGCGGCCCCTTCCAGTTCCAGCCCAGCGAGTTCGCCAAGCTCGCCCTGGTGCTGTGGGGGGCGGACCTGCTGGCGCGCAAGGGCGACAGACGGCTGCTGAACCAGTGGAAGCACATGCTGGTGCCGCTCGTCCCGGTGACCCTCCTGCTGCTCGGCCTGATCATGCTGGGCCGGGACATGGGCACCTCGCTCATCCTCGCCGCGATCCTCGTCGGACTGCTCTGGCTGGCCGGTGCGCCGGTGCGGATGTTCGCCGGGGTCCTCGCCGTCGCCGGAGCGCTGGGAGCCCTCCTGATCGCGACCAGCGGCAACCGGATGGCCCGGTTCGCCTGCCTGGGCGCCACCGACCCCGGCCCCAACGACCAGTGCTGGCAGGCCGTCCACGGCATCTACGCCCTGGCGTCGGGCGGATGGTTCGGCTCCGGGCTGGGCGACAGCATGGAGAAATGGGGACAACTGCCCGAACCGCACACCGACTTCATCTTCGCCGTGACCGGGGAGGAACTCGGCCTGGCGGGGACGCTGCCGGTGCTCGCCCTTTTCGCCGCTCTAGGCTATGCGGGTATCCGCGTGGCAGGACGCACGGAGGACCCCTTCGTCAGGTACGCCGCGGGAGGTGTGACCACCTGGATCACGGCCCAGGCCGTGGTCAACATCGGTGCGGTGCTCGGCCTGCTGCCGATCGCCGGTGTCCCGCTCCCGCTGTTCTCCTACGGAGGTTCCGCCCTGCTGCCGACGATGTTCGCCGTCGGGCTGCTGATCTCCGCCGCGAGATCGGAACCCGCCGCGAAGGCGGCACTGGCCATGCGGCAGCCTGCTGTGAGAAAGAAGCTGGCTGGGGTGAGACGGAAGACGATGGGACGGAGTGCCGTACGGCGCCCGTCCGGAGAGCGGTGAAATTCGGTGCATGTCGTACTCGCCGGTGGGGGGACCGCCGGCCACATCGAGCCCGCGCTCGCCCTCGCGGACGCCCTGCGCAGGCAGGACCCGACCGTGGGGATCACGGCACTCGGCACGGAGCGCGGACTCGAGACCCGGCTCGTTCCGGAACGGGGCTACGACCTGGAGCTGATCCCGGCCGTGCCCCTGCCGCGCAAACCCACTCCCGAGCTGATCACCGTGCCGGGAAGGCTGCGCGGCACCATCAAGGCCGCGGAGCAGGTCCTGGAGCGGACCAAGGCCGACTGCGTGGTCGGCTTCGGCGGCTATGTGGCGCTGCCCGGCTACCTCGCGGCCAAGCGGCTCGGGGTGCCGATCGTCATCCACGAGGCCAACGCCCGCCCGGGTCTGGCCAACAAGATCGGCTCCCGCTACACCGACTACGTCGCCGTCTCCACCCCGGACAGCAAGCTGCGGCACGCCCGCTACGTCGGCATCCCGCTGCGCCGCTCGATCGCCACCCTGGACCGGGCGGCGATGCGCGCAGAGGGGCGGGCCGCCTTCGGCCTCGACCCCGGTCTGCCCACCCTGCTGGTCACCGGCGGCTCCCAGGGGGCCCGGCGGCTCAACGAGGTCGTCCAGGCCGTCGCCCCCGGCCTCCAGCGCTCCGGTGTCCAGATCCTGCACGCGGTCGGCCCGAAGAACGAGCTTCCGCAGGTGGACAACATGCCCGGGATGCCGCCCTACGTCCCGGTGTCGTACCTGGACCGGATGGACCTGGCGTACGCCGCGGCCGACATGATGCTCTGCCGCGCGGGCGCGATGACGGTCGCCGAACTGTCCGCCGTCGGACTGCCGGCCGCCTACGTCCCGCTGCCGATCGGCAACGGCGAACAGCGGCTGAACGCCCAGCCGGTGGTCAAGGCGGGCGGCGGACTCCTCGTCGACGACGCCGAACTGTCGCCGGAGTGGATCCAGTCCAACGTCCTGCCGGTGCTCACCGACCCGCACCGGCTGTACGACATGTCGCGGGCCGCCGCCGAGTTCGGGCGCAGGGACGCCGACGAACTGCTGGTCGGCATGGTGTACGAGGCGATCGCGGCACACCGCCGGGGCTGAGGCCGCAGGCGGGGCGCGGGAGAGCAGGGAGCGTGGCCGGACGGACGGCGGCCGCCGGGCGAGGCGGCCGCGACCAGCGTGACCCCCGCGGGCCGGTGGCGGGCTCAGGGCCGCCCCCGGCCCCGCCGGGCCGGTGGCTCCGGCGCCGCCGCGCGCCCCGCCTTCCGGAGGGCCGCGGACGCCGCCGTCTGCTGCTCGCCCTCGCCCTCGGCCCGGCGCTGCTGATCGGCGGTCTGGCCCTGTGGCTGCTCTACGGCTCCGCGTGGCTGCGGGTGGAGAGCGTCACGGTCACCGGCCAGAGGGTCCTGACGGAGCGGCAGATCCTCGACGCCGCCGACGTCCCCCTCGGTGAACCCCTCGTCTCGGTCGATCCCGGCGAGGTGGAGCGGCGGCTGCTGGAGGCGCTGCCGCGGATCGGCTCGGTGGAGGCGGCCCGCTCCTGGCCGCACGGCGTGGAGTTGACGGTCACGGAGAGAAAAGCCGTGGTCGTGATGGTGCAGGACGCGGAGAACGGGGAAGGCGGGGGAGACGAGGACGGCACGAGGGGGCGGCGCTATGCCGAGGTGGACGGTGAGGGGGTGCTGTTCGGCACGGTCGCCGAACGGCCCGCGGGCGTCCCCCTCCTCGCCCTGGACCTCGCCGGATCCCCCAGCGGGAGCCGCTTCGGACCCGAGAAGATGCGCGAGGAGGCGGTCGGGGTCGCCGCGGCCCTCCCCGAGCGGGTGCGCCGCGACACCCGGACCATCCGGGTCCGCTCCTACGACTCCATCACCCTGGAGATGAGCGGCGGGCGCACGGTGGTGTGGGGGAGCGGTGAGGACAGCGACGCGAAGGCCAGATCGCTCACCCTGCTGATGAAAGCCGCCGACGGTGCGGAGAGATTCGACGTGAGTGTTCCCGGCACACCGGCGGCGTCGGGGAGTTGACGTGCGTACGCGCAGGCCAGCACCCTGGTTGGCTACCGCGTTGCCTGATCACATAGGGTGAGAAGAAAAACGGGAGGTTCGGCGTGTTCATTGAACGCGAACCACTTGTCGACCTAGTGTCCGTTCCAAAGAATCCGAGGAACGACAGACATTGGTAACCCTAAAGTTGAACGTTAGGGTTCGGGTCGGCGTCCGGACCGTCCCACTCGGCATAGGTCGGCGCACCGCAACCATCGTGGAGCGGCGACACGTAACTCGAGGCGAGAGGCCTTCGACGTGGCAGCACCGCAGAACTACCTCGCAGTCATCAAGGTCGTCGGTATCGGCGGCGGTGGCGTCAACGCCATCAACAGGATGATCGAGGTCGGTCTCAAGGGCGTCGAGTTCATCGCGATCAACACCGACGCACAGGCCCTGCTGATGAGCGACGCCGACGTCAAGCTCGACGTCGGCCGCGAGCTCACCCGCGGCCTCGGCGCCGGCGCCAACCCCGATGTCGGCCGCAAGGCAGCCGAGGACCACCGGGAGGAGATCGAGGAGGTCCTCAAGGGGGCCGACATGGTCTTCGTCACCGCCGGCGAGGGCGGCGGCACCGGCACCGGCGGCGCGCCCGTCGTCGCGAACATCGCACGTTCTCTCGGCGCCCTCACCATCGGCGTCGTCACCCGCCCGTTCACCTTCGAGGGCCGCCGCCGGGCCAACCAGGCCGAAGACGGCATCGCGGCCCTGCGCGACGAGGTCGACACCCTCATCGTCATCCCCAACGACCGGCTGCTGTCCATCTCGGACCGTCAGGTGAGCGTGCTCGACGCGTTCAAGTCCGCGGACCAGGTGCTGCTGTCGGGTGTCCAGGGCATCACCGACCTCATCACCACCCCCGGCCTGATCAACCTCGACTTCGCGGACGTCAAGTCCGTGATGTCCGAGGCCGGCTCGGCGCTCATGGGCATCGGCTCGGCGCGCGGCGACGACCGCGCGGTGGCCGCGGCCGAGATGGCGATCTCCTCGCCGCTGCTGGAGGCGTCCATCGACGGCGCCCGAGGTGTGCTGCTCTCCATCTCCGGCGGCTCCGACCTCGGCCTGTTCGAGATCAACGAGGCCGCCCAGTTGGTGAGCGAGGCCGCGCACCCGGAGGCGAACATCATCTTCGGCGCGGTCATCGACGACGCCCTCGGCGACGAGGTCCGGGTCACCGTCATCGCGGCGGGCTTCGACGGCGGGCAGCCGCCGGCCAAGAACCGCGACAAGGTGCTCGGTTCGTACGCCGGCGGCAAGGAGGAGGCGCCGGCCGCCCCGCGCCCGGTGTCCTCCGAGCCCGACCGCCCGTCCTTCGGCGGGCTCGGCTCGGTCACCCCGCGCGAGGACGAGCCGTCCCCGGCCGTCCCGCTGACGGACTCCCCGTCCGCCTACGGCGCGGGCTCCTCCTCGCCGCGGTCCGGCGAGACCGGCCCGTCCCCGGCCCCGCAGGTCCCGCCGGCCCGTCCCTACCAGGACGGTTCGGCCGAGGAGCTCGACGTGCCCGACTTCCTCAAGTAGGCACCACGAGCGTGATAGCACAGCACGACATCGTGAGCGGCGCGCACTTCGCCACCACCGACAGGTGGGGCGGGGTGAGCGCCGCTCCGTATGACGAACTCAACCTCGGCGGCGCGGTCGGGGACGACCCCGGCGCCGTGAGGGCCAACCGGGAGCTGGCGGCGAGGGCGCTCGGCCTGGACCCGGCCGCGGTGGTCTGGATGAACCAGGTGCACGGGCGCGACGCGGCCGTCGTCACCGGGCCGTGGCGCGACGGCCACGTGCCGTGCGTGGACGCGGTCGTGACCGCCCGTCGGGGCCTGGCGCTGGCAGTGCTGACCGCCGACTGCGTCCCCGTCCTCCTCGCCGACCCCGTCGCCGGGGTGGCCGGAGCCGCGCACGCCGGACGGCCCGGACTGGTCGCCGGGGTGGTCCCGGCGGTGGTCGAGGCGATGGGATCCCTCGGCGCGGACCCGGCCCGCACGGTCGTCCGCATCGGCCCCTCGGTGTGCGGGGGCTGCTACGAGGTGCCGGAGCGGATGCGCGAGGAGGTCGCGGCCGCGGTGCCCGAGGCGTACGCCACCACCAGGCGGGGCACCCCGGCGGTCGACGTCGCGGCCGGGGTGCGCGCCCAACTGGTCCGGCTCGGGGTGCCGGAGCCCCCGGAGCCGCCGGTCTGCACGATGGAGTCCCCGGACCACTACTCCTACCGCCGGGAGAGGACCACCGGACGGCTGGCCGGCTACGTATGGCTGGAGGCTCCCGCCGGCGGTGCGGGACAGGCTGACGGGGAGGCCGCCGCATGACCGACCGCAGAGCCGAACTGGCCGCGAACCTCGCCCAGGTGGAGGAGCGCATCACCCGCGCTTGTGTCACCGCGGGGCGCGCGCGGGAGAACGTGACCCTGGTCGTCGTCACCAAGACCCGCCCCGCCGACGATGTGCGGCTGCTGGCCGGGCTCGGGGTGCGGCACGTGGCGGAGAACCGGGACCAGGAGGCGGCGCCCAAGGCCGACGCCTGCGCGGACCTCCCCCTCACCTGGCACTTCGTGGGGCAGTTGCAGACCAACAAGGTCCGGTCCGTGGCCCGCTACGCCGACTTCGTGCACTCGGTCGACCGGCTCCGGCTGGTCGGCGCGCTCTCCTCGGCGGCCGAACGCGAGGGCCGGCGGATCGGCTGCCTGCTGCAGGTCGCGCTCGACCGGGAGGCGGGCGCGGCCGGTGGACGCGGCGGTGCGGCGCCGGAGGAGGTGGGGGAGTTGGCCGACGAGGTGGCCGCCGCCCCGGGCCTCCGGCTCGCGGGTGTGATGACGGTCGCACCCCTTTCCGGACCGTACGCCGGTAGGCCGGGAGCCGCTTTCGAGCGGCTGGTGGAGATCTCAACCGCCCTACGGGCAGACCACCCTGCTGCGACCATGGTCTCGGCGGGGATGAGCGGGGACCTCGAAGAGGCGGTGGCGGCCGGTGCGACACATGTGCGTATCGGCAGTGCGGTACTCGGAGTACGACCCGGGCTCCGGTAACGTCGCCAAGCAAGTCGGACCACAGCAGAAAATATGGTCATTCCCGCCCAGTGTGGATGACCGCGTGGATCCAGGGGCACCGGTGACGGAGTCTTGGGTCTTGGGGCCTCCCTTCGGAGGCACCGGAGGCAGAATGGGGTCCCCGCCGCAGGCAGGGGACGGGGCCTCCCCGCCGAAGGCCGGGGAACCACCACAGAGCGGAGGACGCAGAGAATGGCCGGCGCGATGCGCAAGATGGCGGTCTACCTCGGCCTCGTGGAGGACGATGGGTACGACGGCCCGGGGTTCGACCCCGACGACGAGTTCGAGCCCGAGCCGGAGCCCGACAGGGACCGGCGGCACCAGGCGCACCAGCCTCTGGGGGCCCCCGCGGCGAAGTCCGACGGGGAGCAGGAGGCCGACGAGCCGGTGCGGGTCGTCCACCCTCCCGCCCACCGGGAACGGGAGCAGGCCCCTGCGATCGCCGCCGAAAACGGACGGCACGGGAGGATTGCCCCCGTGTCATCCATCACACCCGAACGCCAGAACCTGGAGAAGAACGCACCGGTGATCATGCCCAAGGTCGTGTCCGAGCGGGAGCCCTACCGGATCACCACGCTGCACCCCCGGACGTACAACGAAGCCCGTACCATCGGGGAACACTTCCGAGAGGGCACCCCGGTGATCATGAATCTGACCGAGATGGACGACACGGACGCGAAGCGTCTGGTCGACTTCGCGGCGGGTTTGGTGTTCGGTCTCCATGGGAGTATCGAGCGGGTGACACAGAAGGTCTTCCTCCTGTCTCCTGCTAACGTCGATGTCACGGCGGAGGACAAGGCCCGCATCGCAGAGGGCGGGTTCTTCAACCAGAGCTGAGAGTCAGTGCAACCGGACGGGCCGGCCGACGGGCCGGACGCGACCAAAGGGGAGAGGGAAGCGCACGATGGGCGTCGTACAGCAGGTGGTCCTCATTGTGCTGCAGGTCTTCCTGGCCGTGCTGATCTTCCGCCTGGTGATGGACTACGTCTTCATGTTCGCCCGCTCATGGCAGCCCGGCAAGGCGATGGTGGTCGTCCTGGAGGCCACCTACACTGTCACTGATCCGCCACTCAAGCTGCTGCGGAGGTTCATACCGCCGCTGCGCTTCGGGGGCGTGGCGCTCGACCTGTCCTTCTTCGTACTGATGATCATCGTCTACATCCTGATCAGTGTCGTGGCCAGGCTGTGAGCGATACGGTCTTGCCGATATGCCGATGACTTACGTTGAGGTGAAGAGATGCCGCTGACCCCCGAGGACGTGCGGAACAAGCAGTTCACAACCGTCCGCCTGCGAGAGGGCTACGACGAGGACGAGGTCGATGCCTTCCTCGACGAGGTCGAGGCCGAACTGACGCGTCTGCTCCGGGAGAACGAGGATCTGCGCGCCAAGCTGGCCGCCGCGACGCGGGCCGCCGCGCAGAACCAGCAGCAGGGCATGCGCAAACCCGAGCCCCAGCAGCAGGAACGGCCGGGTCCCGTACCCGCCGCCATATCGGGACCGCAGCCGGTCCCGCCGGGGCAGATGGGCGGTCCGCCCCAGTTGCCCGGCGGTGCGCCGCAGCTGCCTGCAGGCCCCGGCGGGCACGGCCCGCAGGGCGGTCCGATGGGTCCCGGCCCGATGGGCGGTCACGGCGGTCCGGGTGGTCCCGGCCCGATGGGCGGTCACGGCGGTCCCGGTGGCCCCGGCATGCACCAGCAGGGCCAGGGGCCGGGCGGCGACAGCGCGGCCCGCGTGCTGTCGCTGGCGCAGCAGACCGCGGACCAGGCGATCGCGGAGGCCCGTTCCGAGGCCAACAAGATCGTCGGTGAGGCGCGCAGCCGCGCCGAGGGCCTGGAGCGGGACGCCCGTGCCAAGGCCGACGCGCTGGAGCGGGACGCGCAGGAGAAGCACCGTGTCGCGATGGGCTCGCTGGAGTCCGCCCGCGCCACGCTGGAGCGCAAGGTCGAGGACCTGCGCGGCTTCGAGCGCGAGTACCGCACCCGCCTGAAGTCCTACCTGGAGAGCCAGCTCCGTCAGCTGGAGAACCAGGCCGACGACTCCCTGGCCCCGCCGCGCACCCCGGCCACGGCCTCGCTGCCGCCGTCCCCCTCGATGGCATCGGCGGGCGCACCGGGCGGCGGCGCCATGGGCGGCCACCAGTCCATGGGCGGCGGCCAGTCGATGGGCGGCCACGGCGGTCCCGGAGGTCACAACCAGGGCGGCGGTCAGACCTACGGCGGACAGCAGCAGATGTCCCCGGCGATGACCCAGCCGATGGCCCCGGTGCGGCCGCAGGGTCCGCAGCCGATGCAGCAGGCACCCTCGCCTATGCGCGGTTTCCTCATCGACGAGGACGACAACTGACGCAGCCGCCGTAGGCGGCGGGCGAATCGGATCGGCATATCGCAGAGGGCCGGGCCCGGGATCGAAGATCCCGGGCCCGGCCCTCTGGTGTGCCCGTTCCGTCCAGCAGCCCCTCCGGACGGGCCGCACTCCGGGGCACCGGTGTCCTGTCTCCGGTGCCCCGGGCCGGCGGGCGGCCCGGGGCACCGGAGGCCGCCGGTCAGACGCGGCGCAGCCGGAAGACCAGGGACAGCGACTCGTCCTCGAACGGCTCGCCGAAGGAGCCGTCGCCCTCGCCCTCCGCGTAGTCCGTCGCCAGGACCTCGTCCGCGATCAGGGTCTGGTGCTCGGCCAGCGCCCGGGCGACCTCCTCGTCGTCCGACCGCCACCGCAGGGCGATCCGGTCGGCGACGTCCAGGCCGCTGTTCTTGCGCGCCTCCTGGATCAGCCGGATCGCGTCACGGGCGAGCCCCGCCCGCCGCAGTTCCGGGGTGATCTCCAGGTCCAGGGCGACCGTGGCGCCGGCGTCGGAGGCCACCGACCAGCCCTCGCGCGGGGTCTCGGTGATGATGACCTCCTCCGGGGAGAGCGCGATGGTCTCGCCGTCGACCTCCACCGCCGCCGTGCCGGCGCGCAGCGCCGCCGACAGCGCCGCCGCGTCCGCCTCGGCGATGGCCTTGGCGACCGGCTGGGTCCGCTTGCCGAACCGGCGGCCCAGCGCCCGGAAGTTGGCCTTGGCGGTGGTGTCCACCAGGGAGCCGCCGACCTCGGACAGGGAGGCGAGCGAGGTGACGTTCAGCTCCTCGGCGATCTGCTCGCGCAGATCGTCGCTGAGCAGCTCGAAGCCCTGCGCCGCCAGCAGTGCGCGGGACAGCGGCTGCCGGGTCTTGACCCCCGACTCCGCGCGCGTGGCCCGGCCCAGCTCCACCAGCCGCCGCACCAGCAGCATGTCGCGGGACAGGTCCGGGTCGACGGCCGACAGATCGGCCTCGGGCCAGGTGGCCAGGTGCACGGAGTCCGGCGCGCCGGGGGTGACGGGGACGACCAGGTCCTGCCAGACCCGCTCGGTGATGAACGGCACCAGCGGGGCCATCAGCCGGGTGACGGTCTCCAGCACGTCGTGCAGGGTGCGCAGCGCCGCCGCGTCACCCTGCCAGAAGCGGCGCCGGGAGCGGCGCACGTACCAGTTGGACAGGTCGTCCACGAAGGTGGACAGCAGCTTGCCGGTGCGCTGGGTGTCGTATGCCTCCATGGCCTGGGTGCACTGGTCGACCAGGGCGTGCAGCTCGCTGAGCAGCCAGCGGTCCAGCAGCGGGCGCGTGCCCGGGGCCGGGTCCGACTCCGACGGCGCCCAGCCGGAGGTGCGGGCGTACAGCGCCTGGAAGGCGACGGTGTTCCAGTAGGTCAGCAGGGTCTTGCGGACGACCTCCTGGATCGTGCCGTGCCCGACGCGCCGCGCGCTCCACGGGGAGCCGCCCGCGGCCATGAACCAGCGCACCGCGTCCGCGCCGTGCCGGTCCATCAGCGGGATGGGCTCCAGGATGTTGCCCAGGTGCTTGGACATCTTCCGGCCGTCCTCGGCGAGGATGTGGCCCAGGCAGACCACGTTCTCGTAGGAGGAGCGGTCGAAGACGAGCGTGCCGACCGCCATCAGCGTGTAGAACCAGCCGCGGGTCTGGTCGATGGCCTCGGAGATGAACTGCGCCGGGTAGCGCTTCTCGAAGACGTCCTTGTTGCGGTACGGGTAGCCCCACTGGGCGAAGGGCATCGAGCCCGAGTCGTACCAGGCGTCGATGACCTCCGGGACGCGGACGGCCGTCAGCGAGCAGCCCTCGGCGGTGCAGCCGAAGACGACGTCGTCGATGTACGGGCGGTGCGGGTCCAGGCCCGACTGGTCGGTGCCGGTCAGCTCCGACAGCTCCGCCAGCGACCCGACGCAGGTGAGGTGGCCATCCTCGCAGCGCCAGATGGGCAGCGGGGTGCCCCAGTAGCGGTTGCGGGACAGGGCCCAGTCGATGTTGTTGTCCAGCCAGTCGCCGTAGCGGCCGTGCTTGACCGACTCCGGGAACCAGTTGGTCCGCTCGTTCTCCCGCAGCAGGGCGTCCTTGATCGCGGTGGTGCGGATGTACCAGGACGGCTGCGCGTAGTAGAGCAGCGCGGTGTGGCAGCGCCAGCAGTGCGGGTAGCTGTGCTCGTAGGGCAGGTGGCGGAAGAGCAGGCCGCGGGCGTCGAGGTCGGCGACCAGAGCCTCGTCGGCCTTCTTGAAGAACTGCCCGCCGACCAGCCCCAGGCCCTCCTCGAAGGTGCCGTCGGGCCGGACGGGATTGACCACCGGCAGCCCGTAGGCACGGCAGGTGAGCAGGTCGTCCTCGCCGAAGGCGGGGGACTGGTGGACCAGACCGGTGCCGTCCTCGGTGGTGACGTACTCGGCGTTGAGGACGAAGTGGGCGCCCTCGATCTCCACCAGGTCGAACGGGCGGCGGTAGGCCCAGCGCTCCATCTCGCGGCCGGTGAAGGTCTGCCCGGTGGCGCTCCAGCCCTCGCCCAGCGCCTTGGCCAGCAGCGGCTCGGCCACCACCAGCTTCTCGGCGCCGTCGGTGGCCACCGCGTAGGTGACGTCGGGGTGGGCGGCCACGGCGGTGTTGGAAACCAGCGTCCAGGGCGTGGTCGTCCACACCAGCAGCGAGGCCTCGCCGGCCAGCGGGCCGGAGGTCAGCGGGAAGCGGACGTAGACCGAGGGGTCCACGACGGTCTCGTAGCCCTGCGCCAGCTCGTGGTCGGACAGGCCGGTGCCGCAGCGCGGGCACCAGGGCGCCACACGGTGGTCCTGGACGAGCAGGCCCTTGCCGAAGATCTCCTTCAGCGACCACCACACGGACTCGATGTAGTCCGGGTCCATCGTCCGGTAGGCGTCGTCCATGTCGACCCAGTAGCCCATCCGGGTCGTCAGCTCGGCGAAGGCGTCGGTGTGCCGGGTCACCGACTCGCGGCACTTGGCGTTGAACTCCGCGATGCCGTAGGCCTCGATGTCCTGCTTGCCGTTGAAGCCCAGCTCCTTCTCCACCGCCAGCTCCACCGGCAGGCCGTGGCAGTCCCAGCCGGCCTTGCGCGCCACGTGGTAGCCGCGCATGGTGCGGAAGCGGGGGAAGACGTCCTTGAAGACGCGGGCCTCGATGTGGTGGGCGCCGGGCATGCCGTTCGCGGTCGGCGGACCCTCGTAGAACACCCACTCGGGACGGCCCTCGGACTGCTCCAGGCTGCGGGCGAAGACCTTGTTCTCGCGCCAGAAGTCCAGCACGGCGCGCTCCAGGGCGGGGAGATCCACCTGGGCGGGCACCGGACGGTACTGGGGCGGGGGCTGCGGGCTCATGGTGAGCTTCCTCCAACGGACGTGGTGACTTCCGCCGGAGGGACGAGACCGCCGCCAGTCGGCGCCGGTGCCCGCGGTACCACCCTCCTTGGCGCCGGACGCGTACGCGGGTACGTGTCCACCGCCCTCTCATTGGTGCGGCGATGCCGGTTCTACTCACCGCCCGTCGCACCGCGTGCTGTCGCCGCACGTGCGCGGGGGTTTTCTTCCGGCGGCTCCGGGGTGATCTTCACGCCGCGCTCGCCCCCGGGCTCACACCGTCCCCGGGTCGCTCGTGGCCGCATACGGACGCTACTCGTCCCCTTCGACGCCTCTCGCTCAGCCCAAGTGTAAGGGTGCCTCCCAATGGGGGCTGACCGGTTTTCGGCCCGCGGTGCCGGGCAGAACGCTTCGCGAGGGCACGGGTTCCGCCTGCCGGGGAAGCGGAAGCGGATCGGCGTGCCCTGTTGCCGCACGATCGGTGTCGATTTATCGTTCCGGTCACGATTCATACACAAGATCACAATATGTGAAGGGGTCGCGGCCATGGTGGCGAGGGAGTCCGCAGCGAGGAGGGCGCGAGCCGCGCGGGAGCCCGCCGGGGGGAAGGACACCGGGAGTTCCGCGAACCCCGGGAACCCCGAAGACACCGAGGAACCCGCGAGCGCCGGGAGCGCGGGGAACGCGGGGAAGAAGCCCTCCGGAGGGAAGTCCGCTGCGAAGAGGGCAGCGGCGAGCACGGGCGCCGGAAAGGCGGCCGACGGGAAGACAGGAGCCGAGACGGTGGTTGCCAAGAAGTCCACGACGGGAGCGCGGGCCGCCGGGCACGCCGCCCCGGTCCCCCCGGCGCGTACGGCCGCGGCCACCGCCGCCCCCGACGATCTGGCCGTACGGCCCGGAGAGGAGCCCTGGACCGCTCAGGAGGTGGAGGCGGCGCGCGCGGAGCTGTCCTCGGAGTCCGAGCGGCTGCGCGTGGAGATCCACGCCGCGGAGGAGGCCCTCAACGGCCTGATGCGGGACTCGGCCGACGGCGCCGGGGACGACCAGGCCGACACGGGGACGAAGAACATCACGCGCGAGCACGAGATGGCCCTGGCGGAGAACGCCCGCGAGATGCTCTACCAGACCGAGCGCGCCCTGGACCGCCTGGAGGCCGGTACGTACGGCGTCTGCGAGAACTGCGGCAAGCCGATCGGCAAGGCGCGGATGCAGGCGTTCCCCCGGGCCACTCTCTGCGTCGAGTGCAAGCAGCGGCAGGAGCGCCGCTGACCGCCGCCGACCGCTGCCGCCCGCCGCCGCCCGGGTGTGACGTACCCTGCATCACGTGACAGAGGTGGAACGGGCCGGCGAGCAGCCGGGCGAGGCGCAGACCGAGACCGAGACCGTGGACACAGCCGCCGGCCGGGCCGCGACCGAGGCCGGCGGCGGGCCCGGGAGCACCGCCGGGTCCGCCCCCCGCGGACGCCGGCGGATCGTGGAACTCGCCATCGTGGCGGCCGTCGCCTACGCCCTGGACCTGATCAGCAAGATCATCGTGGTCGAGAAGCTGGAGGGCCACGACCCGGTCGAGGTGATCGGCACCTGGCTGCGGTTCCAGGCCGTGCGCAACCCGGGCGCGGCCTTCGGCATCGGCGAGGCCCTCACCATCGTCTTCACCGTCATCGCGGCGGCCGTGATCGTGGTGATCGTGCGGATCGCCCGCAAGCTCTACAGCACGCCCTGGGCCATCGCGCTCGGACTGCTGCTGGGCGGGGCCCTGGGCAACCTCACCGACCGGGTCTTCCGCTCGCCCGGGGTCTTCCAGGGCCATGTGGTGGACTTCATCGCGCCCGCCCACTTCGCCGTCTTCAACCTGGCCGACTCGGCGATCGTCTGCGGCGGGGTGCTGATCGTGCTGCTGTCCTTCCGGGGCCTGGACCCCGACGGCACCGTCCACCGGGACTGACCGGAGCCGGCCGCGGCCGGTCTGCGGGGGATCGGCCCGCGGGGACCGGCCCGCACCGGGTGTGCGCCCCGCCCGCCGAACGGGAGCACCGTCCGCTTCCGGCATACTCGATCGGGTGAGCCAGCTTCCCGAGATCCGCACCCTGCCCGTACCCGACGGCCTGGAGGGCGAGCGTATAGACGCGGCCCTGGCCAGGATGTTCGGCTTCTCCCGCACGAAGGCGGCCGAACTGGCCGCCACGGGGAAGGTCCGGCTCGACGGCGGCGAGGTCGGCAAGTCCGAGCGGGTGCGCGGCGGGGCCTGGATCGAGGTCGAGATGCCCGCACCGCCCGCGCCGGTGCAGGTGGTGGCCGAGCCCGTGGAGGGCATGGAGATCGTGCACGACGACGACGACATCGTGGTCGTCGCCAAGCCGATCGGCGTGGCCGCCCACCCCAGCCCCGGCTGGAGCGGCCCCACCGTGATCGGCGGGCTGGCCGCCGCCGGCTTCCGCGTCTCCACCTCGGGCGCGGCCGAGCGGCAGGGCATCGTGCACCGGCTGGACGTGGGAACGTCCGGACTGATGGTGGTCGCCAAGTCCGAGCGCGCCTACACCCTGCTCAAGCAGCAGTTCCGCGAGCGCATGGTCGACAAGCGCTACCACGCGCTCGTCCAGGGCCACCCCGACCCGCTCAGCGGCACGATCGACGCCCCCATCGGACGGCACCCCGTGCACGACTACAAGTGGGCCGTCACCGCCGACGGCAAGCCGTCGGTCACCCACTACGACCTCATCGAGGCGTTCCGGGCGGCCAGTCTGCTCGACGTCAAGCTGGAGACCGGCCGCACCCACCAGATCCGCGTCCACATGGCCGCCCACCGGCACCCGTGCGTCGGCGACACCACCTACGGCGCCGATCCGACGCTGGCCAGGCGCCTGGGACTGACCCGGCAGTGGCTGCACGCGGTACGGCTGGGCTTCGAGCACCCGGCGGACGGCCGCTGGACGGAGTTCTCCAGCGACTACCCCGGCGACCTGCAGACCGCTCTGGACAGGATCCGGGCCGAGAGCGCGTAGGAGGACGCGCCGCGGGGCTCCGGCGGACGCCTCGGGCGCCGCCGGAGCCCCCGCGGGGCCGTCCGCCCGGTGTGCCCGTCCGCCCGCTCAGCTCGGCTTCCGCGCGTCCGGTATCCCCGGCCGCCCGCCGCCGGCCCGGCCGTCCGCGCCCGTCTCCCCCCGCTCCGGTGCTCGCTCCGCCCCCCGCTCGAAGGCCGGGGCCGGAGCCGCCTGCGCGGTGGTGACGCGGGGCAGGGCGTAGGGGTGCTCCCGGTGGAGCCAGGTGATGAGCCCCTCGCGGACCTCGCAGCGCAGCGTCCAGATGTCGTCGGGGCTGCGCGCCGTCATCGTCGCGCGGACCTCGATCGTGGTGGGCGTGGAGTCGGTCACGACCAGCCCCCAGCTGCGGCCGTCCCAGGCGTCGCTGGCGCGCACGATCTCCTCGGTCCTGCGCCGGATCTCGGCGATCGGCGCCGAGTGGTCGAGGTGGAGGTAGACGGTGCCGGTCATCTGCGGGTTGCCGCGGGTCCAGTTCTCGAAGGGCTTGCTGGTGAAGTAGGACACCGGCATGGTGATCCGGCGCTCGTCCCAGGTGAGGACCACCAGGTAGGAGGTGGTGATCTCCTCGACCGTCCCCCACTCGCCGTCCACGATCACCGTGTCGCCGATGCGCACCATGTCACCGAAGGCGATCTGCAGGCCGGCGAAGAGGTTGCCCAGCGTGGACTGGGCGGCGATGCCGGCGACGATGCCGAGCACACCGGCGGAGGCCAGCATGGAGGTGCCCAGCTTCTCCATGGCGGGGAACTGCAGCAGCATCGCCGCGCCGGCGATCACCGTGACCACCGCCGTGGCCAGCCGCTTGATCAGCGTCAGCTGGGTGCGCACCCGCCGCACCCGCGCCGCGTCGTGGGCGATCCCGGCGTACCGGGAGTAGGCCGTCTCCACCACGGCGGTCAGCACCCGCAGCATCAGCCACGCGGCGGCCCCGATCAGTATCAGGTCCAGCCACAGGTCGACGGTCCTCTGGTGGTCCCTGGCCAGGTGGGTCTCGTCGGAGAAGGCGTTGAGCAGTCCGACGAAGACCACCGCCCGGAGCGGGACCCTGCCGCTGCGCAGCAGACCCCACAGCGGGGTCTCCGGATGCCGGGCGTCCATGCGCCGCAGCGCGCGGTCCACCGCCCAGCCGACGGCGAACGCCAGGAAGATGGCGCCGCCGAAGACGATCAGCGGCCGCAGCACGTTCTCCATGGTGGTGTGAACTCCTCGGAAGACTCCAGGGGACGGAAGAAGGACCCCACCGACCGTACCTGGCACCATGGGAGGACTCCGCCCCCGGCGCGGCGCCGTGAGACGGATCATGAGGCTGACCTGCTGAGGAAGTGACACCGTGCCCACCGTTGTGATGTTCCACTCCGCCTACGGGCCGCGCCCCGCCGTCGAGGAGGCGGCCGGGAGACTGCGGGAGGCCGGGCACGAGGTCCACACCCCCGACCTGTACGGCGGGCGGACGGCCGGGACGGTCGAGGAGGGCATGGCGATCAAGGACGAGATCGGCCGCGACGAACTGCTGAGGAGGGCCGTCGCCGCCACCGCTCCGCTCTCGGAGCGCGGGGTGGTGTACGCCGGGTTCTCCCTGGGCGGGGCGATCGCCCAGAACCTCGCGCTCGCCGACACCCGCGCCCGCGGGCTGCTGCTCCTCCACGGCACCTCCGACATCCCCGAGGACGCGGCCGTGGACGACCTGCCCGTGCAGCTCCACGTCGCCGACCCCGACCCCTTCGAGCCGCACGACTGGCTGAACGCCTGGTACCTGCGGATGCGGCGGGCGGGCGCGGACGTCGAGGTGCACCGCTACCCCGGGGCCGGGCACCTGTTCACCGACCCGGGCCTGCCGGACCACGACGGGGACGCGGCCGAGCGGACCTGGCGGACCGCGCTCGCCTTCCTGGCCGAGCTGGAGGAGCCGGCGGACCGCTGACACCGCGTACGGGAGGCCGGTGGCCCTGGGGCCTCCCGTACGGTGGCGCGGCCTCAGCGCACGGGACCGTCCGCGCGCTCCACCCGCTGCGTGCCCGAGCGGGTGCGGTAGGAGCGCACGTGGACGGCGGACGCCCGCGGGTCGGTCTTGTCCGACAGCGCGTAGTAGTCCATCTGGGTCCGCTCGGCGTCCACGTCGAGGACGCCGTAGCCGTGCGAGTCCATGTCGAGCCACCTGGTGTGCCGGTTGGCGGCGCGTATGGCGGTCTCCGCGACGGAGGAGACGGTGTGCGGCGGCACCTTCAGGATGTCGTCGATGTTGTCGGAGGTGACGGAGGTGACCACGAACTCCGTGGCGACCGGGGGCTGGAGCGGATACGTCGCGGCCCGGACGGGGACCTCGTTGGCGAAGGCCATGTGGATGTCGCCGGTGAGGAAGACGGTGTTGCCGATGCCGCGGTCGCGCAGGTGCGTCAGCAGTTCGCGCCGGTCGTCGGTGTAGCCGTCCCACTGGTCGACGTTGACGGCCAGGCCCTCGCGGGGCACGCCGAGCAGTTCGGCCAGCGGCCCGAGCAGGTACGCCGGCACGGAGCCGAAGGCCATCGGCGAGATCATCACCGAGGTGCCCACCAGGTGCCACCGGGCGCCGGAGGACGCCAGGGAGGACTTCAGCCAGTCCAGCTGCGCGCGGCCGGTGATGGTGCGGTCGGGGTCGTCCACGTCGCCGCTGCCGACGCCCGCCTGGCGGTCGCGGAAGGAGCGCAGGTCGAGCAGGTGGAGGTCGGCGAGGTCGCCGAAGCGCAGCCGCCGGTAGACGGTGCCCTCGACCGAGGGGCGGACCGGCATCCACTCGAAGTACGCCCGGCGCGCGGCCGCGGCGCGCGCCTCCCAGTCGCCCTCCGTGCCGGGGGTGTGGTTCTCCGCGCCGCCGGACCAGGCGTCGTTGGCGGTCTCGTGGTCGTCCCAGATCGCGATCACCGGGTGCGCGGCGTGCAGCGCCTGGAGGTCGGCGTCGCTCTTGTAGTGGGCGTGGCGCTGCCGGTAGTCGGCCAGGGTGATTGTTTCGTGGACGGGGCGCATCTCGCGGACGACCCCGTCCTTGAGCGGGTACTCGCCCTTTCCGTACTCGTAGATGTAGTCGCCCAGGTGGAGGACGGCGTCGAGGTCGGCACGGGCGGCGAGGTGGCGGTAGGCGGAGAAGAAGCCGCTCTCGTAGTGGGAGCAGGAGACCACCCCGAAGCGGACGCGGTCCGCGGCCGTGCCGTCGGCGGGCGCGGTGCGGGTGCGCCCGGCGGGGGAGAGCACGCCCCCCGCGGAGAAGCGGTAGTGGTACCCCGTGGCCGGCCGCAGCCCGCGTACGTCGGCCTTGACGGTGTGGTCGGCCTCCGCGGTGGCGGTGGTGCGGCCGGAGGCGACGACGCGGGTGAAGGCGCGGTCCTCGGCGACCTCCCAGGAGACCTCCACGGGCGCGCCCAGACCCGAACCGGGCGTCGCGTCGGGGGTGGGGGTGACCCGGGTCCACAGCAGGACGCCGTCGGGCAGCGGGTCCCCGGAGGCGACTCCGTGGGCGAAGGCCGGGCCCTGCGCGGCCCGGGCGTGCCGCGGGGCGGCCAGTGGCAGCAGCGCGGCGCCGGCGGCGGTCGCGGCGGTGGCCGCGACGACCGTGCGCCGCGTGGGGGCAGGGGTGTGGGATGCGGTGTGGGTGTCGGTCACGGCCGCAGATGCTACGTGCCGGTAGAGCTACCGGACAGGGCGCCGGAAAGAGTTCGCCCACTGGTCGAACGACGTTGTCCTGAAAGCACCGTGAGCCGCACCGGGCCGCACCGGGCCGCACCGCACCCGGGCCGCACCGGGAACGGGACCGGCCCGCCGGTACGCCGCTTCAGAGGCGTACCGGCGGGCCGGTGCGGCGCCGCCGGGTCATCGGCCGGTCACTTGACGCCGAGCTTCTCCAGTTCGGCGGGCAGCGCGCTGACCTCGACGTCCTTGCCGTCGATCCGTACGGTCGGGGTGCCCTGGACACCGGCCTCGTTGAAGCTGTCGATCATCTCGAGCGCCCACTTGTCGTAGGTGCCCTTCTCGATGGCGGCCTCGAACTCCTTGTTGTCCTTGAGCGCGTCGACGTTCTCCGCGACCTTCAGCAGGTAGTCGTTGTCGGCGAACTTGTCCTCGTTCTCCGGCGGGTGGTGCTCGGCCGAGTACAGCAGGGAGTGGTACTCGCTGAAGGCCTCGGTGCTCACGTCGAGCGCGGCGCCCAGGGCGCTGGCGGCGTTCTTGGAGCCGTCACCGCCGAAGTTGCCGTCGATGATGCTGCCGAGGTGGATCTGCAGCTTGTACTTGCCGTCCTCCGCGCCCTTCTTGACCGTCTCGCCGAGGGCCTGCTCGAAGTTGGCGCAGGCGGGACAGCGCATGTCCTCGTAGACGTCGATCGTCTTCTTGGCGCCCTCGTCGCCGATGAGCACGATCGTGCCGTTCTTCCCGGCGGCGTTGGCCGGCTTCACCAGCTTCTTGTCCGCCGCGTCGGCCCAGGACTTGTCGCTGCCGCCGTCGTCCATGTTGGCGACGGCGAAGCCGATGCCGCCCGCGACCGCGAGGATCGCCAGCACCGAGCCGCCGACGACGGCCTGGCGGCGGATCTTGTCCTTCCTGGCCTGCCTCTCGCGCTCGATCTTCAGCCGCTCGCGGGCGGCGCGCTTGGCTTCCTGGCTGTTGCGCTTGCTCATGGGGGTGTGTTCTCCGTGTCCGGTTCGTGGTGGGTGGGGACGGTGGTGCTCAGGCGGCGAGGGCCGCGGAGCACGGAGGTCCGCGCCGTACGACGGAGTGGGTCAGCAACGGGAGCGCGTGGCGCGCGCGGGAGTGGCGGGCGGGGCGGGGCGGGCGGCCGGGAGCCCTGCCGGCCGTGCGCCGGACGCCGACGGCCAGCAGCAGCGGCCGGAAGACGGCCGCCGCGGCGGCGCGCAGCAGCCGGGCGAGCGCCGCGTCGCCCCGGTGCAGCCACGCGGCCGCCGCCAGGCCGACGGCCACATGCGCGGCCAGCAGCAGCCACGGGGCGGCCGGATGGGCGGCCACGGGCAGCGGGGACGCGCCGGAGGCGGTCATCCGCGCCAGCGGGGTGCCGAAGTCGCCCCCCGCGCACAGCAGGTCCAGGCCGATCGCGCGCAGCGGCCCGGCCACCGGGCCGCCGGCCTGCCCGTAGCAGGCGTGCTGGCCGGTGGTGAAGACGGTGTCGGCGGCCAGCTCCAGCGGCACCAGCAGCGCGGCGATCGCCCGGAAACCCCGCTCGCGCCCGGCGAAGGCGAAGGCGATCGCGAACACCGCCGCGCCGACCGCCAGGAGCGGCGGGTAGGGCAGGGGGCCGGCCGAGAGCAGCACATGGGCGCCCGCGGACAGCACGAGGCACACCGCGGTGAAGACCGCGGCGCGCACCGCCCGGATGCCTGTGTCGGGAAAGCCGGTCCTGCTCATCGCAGCCGAGTGTGCCACGGGCTCCGCTAAGAAGTGCCTAAAGGGCGTGGACCGGGTGAGGATCGCAACACGACCGATGTCCGCGGCCGCGGGTGCGGGCGGTGTGACCTGTGTGGTGCCGGGGATTTTCCGAGGAGGGGCGCACGGGATCTCGCAGGGGCTCCAGGGGTGTGGCGGCGGCCGGCGCGGGGACACGCGGAACGAGCCGCCGCACCCGCCGGGCGGCGGGTCCCCGCCGGCCCCGGGACTAGACTTCGGAGCCGTCCGGAAGCGCCGCAAGCCCGCTCGTTGGAGGTCCTCCGCCGTGGCCAAACCGCCGTTCACACACCTGCACGTACACACGCAGTACTCCCTGCTGGACGGTGCGGCGCGGCTGAAGGACATGTTCGAGGCGTGTCAGGAGATGGGCATGACGCACATCGCCATGACCGACCACGGCAACCTCCACGGGGCCTACGACTTCTTCCAGCACGCCACCAAGGCGGGCGTCACGCCGATCATCGGCATCGAGGCGTACGTCGCCCCGCAGTCGAGGCGGTACAAGCGCCGTGTCCAGTGGGGCCAGCCGCACCAGAAGCGCGACGACGTCTCCGGCTCCGGCGGTTACACCCACAAGACGATCTGGGCCTCGAACAAGGCCGGTCTGCACAACCTCTTCCGGCTCTCCTCGGACGCCTACATGGAGGGCTTCTTCGTCAAGTGGCCCAGGACCGACCGGGAGATGATCGCCGAGTTCTCCGAGGGCCTGATCGCCTCCACCGGCTGCCCCTCGGGCGAGGTGCAGACCAGGCTGCGGCTCGGCCAGTTCGACGAGGCGCTCAAGGCGGCCTCCGAGTACCAGGACATCTTCGGCAAGGGCCGCTACTTCCTGGAGCTGATGGACCACGGCATCGAGATCGAGCGCCGGGTCCGCGACGGGCTGCTGGAGATCGGCAAGAAGCTGGGCATCCCCCCGCTGGTCACCAACGACAGCCATTACACCTACTCCCACGAGGCCGAGGCGCACGACGCGCTGCTGTGCATCCAGACCGGCAAGAACCTCTCCGACCCCGACCGCTTCCGGTTCGACGGCTCGGGCTACTACCTGAAGTCCACGGAGGAGATGTACGCCATCGACTCCTCCGACGCCTGGCAGGAGGGCTGCCGCAACACCCTCCTGGTCGCCGAGCAGATCGACACCACCGGATGGTTCGAGAAGCGGGACCTGATGCCCCGCTTCCCCGTGCCCGAAGGCCACACCGAGGAGTCCTGGTTCCGCGAGGAGGTCCGCCGCGGCATGGCCCGCCGCTACCCCGGCGGCGTCCCCGAGGACCGGCAGAAGCAGGCCGACTACGAGATGGACGTCATCGTCCAGATGGGGTTCCCCGGCTACTTCCTGGTCGTCGCCGACTTCATCATGTGGGCCAAGAACAACGGCATCGCCGTCGGTCCCGGCCGCGGCTCCGCGGCCGGCTCGATCGTGGCGTACGCCATGGGCATCACCGACCTCGACCCGATCGAGCACGGACTGATCTTCGAGCGGTTCCTCAACCCCGAGCGCGTCTCCATGCCCGACGTCGACATCGACTTCGACGAGCGCAGGCGCGGTGAGGTCATCCGCTACGTGACCGAGAAGTACGGCGCCGACAAGGTCGCCCAGATCGGCACCTACGGCACCATCAAGGCGAAGGCCGCGATCAAGGACTCCGCCCGTGTGCTCGGCTACCCGTACGCCATGGGCGACCGCATCACCAAGGCGATGCCCGCCGACGTCCTGGGCAAGGGCATCCCCCTGTCGGGCATCACCGACCCCAAGCACCCCCGCTACAACGAGGCGGGCGAGATCCGGGGGATGTACGAGAACGAGCCGGACGTGAAGAAGGTCATCGACGCCGCGCGCGGCATCGAGGGACTGGTGCGGCAGATGGGCGTGCACGCCGCGGGCGTGATCATGTCGAGCGAGCCGCTGATCGACCACGTGCCGGTCTTCAGCCCCAAGAACGACGGCGCGGTGGTCACCCAGTGGGACTACCCCACCTGCGAGTCGCTCGGCCTGCTGAAGATGGACTTCCTGGGCCTGCGCAACCTCACGATCATGGACGACGCCGTCAAGCTGGTGAAGGCCAACAAGGGCGTCGACATCACCCTGCTCGACCTCACGCTGGACGACCCCAAGACCTTCGAGCTGCTCCAGCGCGGCGACACCCTGGGCGTCTTCCAGTTCGACGGCGGCCCCATGCGCTCCCTGCTGCGCATGATGAAGCCCGACAACTTCGAGGACATCTCCGCGGTCTCGGCCCTGTACCGGCCCGGCCCGATGGGCATGAACTCCCACATCAACTACGCGCTGCGCAAGAACGGGCAGCAGGAGATCACCCCGATCCACCCGGAGCTGGAGGAGCCTCTCAAGGAGGTCCTCGACATCACCTACGGCCTGATCGTCTACCAGGAGCAGGTGCAGAAGGCCGCCCAGGTGCTCGCCGGGTACAGCCTCGGACAGGCCGACCTGCTGCGCCGGGCGATGGGCAAGAAGAAGAAGGAGGTCCTGGACGCCGAGTTCGTCAACTTCCAGAAGGGCGCCCGGGAGAAGGGCTACTCCGACGAGGCCATCCAGGCCGTGTGGGACGTGCTGGTGCCCTTCGCCGGATACGCCTTCAACAAGGCGCACTCCTCGGCGTACGGACTGGTCTCCTACTGGACGGCCTACCTCAAGGCGAACTACCCGGCCGAGTACATGGCCGCCCTGCTGACCTCCGTCCGCGACGACAAGGACAAGTCGGCGGTCTACCTCAACGAGTGCCGCCGCATGGGCATCAAGGTGCTGCCGCCGGACGTCAACGAGTCCGAGGCGAACTTCACCCCGCGCGGAGACGACACGATCGTCTTCGGGCTGACCGCCGTGCGCAACGTCGGCCAGAACGTGGTGGACTCGATCGTCGCCTGCCGCAAGGCCAAGGGGAAGTACACCTCCTTCCCCGACTTCCTGGACAAGGTCGACGCGGTGGTGTGCAACAAGCGCACCGTCGAGTCGCTGATCAAGGCCGGCGCCTTCGACGAGCTGGGCCACACCCGCAAGGGCCTGACCGCGCACTTCGAGACCATGATCGACAACGTGGTGCAGGTCAAGCGGAAGGAGGCCGAGGGGCAGTTCGACCTCTTCGGCGGGATGGGGGAGGAGTCCTCCGACAGCGGCCCCGGCTTCGGCATGGACGTGGAGTTCTCCCCCGAGGAGTGGGACAAGAGCTACCTGCTCGCCCAGGAGCGGGAGATGCTCGGCCTCTACGTCTCCGACCACCCGCTGTTCGGTCTGGAACACGTGCTGTCCGACAAGACGGACGCGGCGATCTCCCAGCTCACCGGCGGCGACTTCTCCGACGGCTCGATCGTCACCATCGGCGGGATCATCTCCGGGCTCCAGCGGAAGATGACCAAGCAGGGCAACGCCTGGGCGATCGCCACCGTGGAGGACCTGGCGGGCTCGATCGACTGCATGTTCTTCCCCGCCACCTACCAGCTCGTCTCCACCCAGCTCGTGGAGGACGCGGTGGTCTTCGTCAAGGGGCGCCTGGACAAGCGCGAGGACATCCCCCGCCTGGTCGCCATGGAGCTGATGGTCCCCGACCTGTCGGACGCCGCCTCCGACGCGCCCGTCACCATCACCATCCCCACCGTCAAGGTCACCCCGCCGCTGGTGGAGAAGCTGGGGGAGGTGCTCACCCACCACCGCGGCTCCACCGAGGTGCGGGTCAGGCTGCAGGGCAGCCGCAAGACGACGGTGCTGCGTCTGGACCGGCACCGGGTCACCGCCGACCCCGCGCTCTTCGGCGACCTCAAGGCACTGCTCGGCCCCTCCTGCCTGGCCGGCTGAGGCGGGCCGTACGCGCGACGGGGCGCCCCGGTCCTCCCGGGGCGCCCCGTCGCGGTGACCGCCGCTGTGCCGTGCGCGGCGGTGGTGTCAGTTGTGGCCGAAGCGCCTGCGGTGCTTGCGCGCCACGTCGGCGGGGGTGCCCTGCGCGGCCGGCTGCGTCCGCGCCATCCGCTCGGCGGTGGCCTTCGACTGCTCCTGCGTCTCCTCGGCGACGATGCGCCCGCCGCGCTGCCCGCGGCCTTCCTTCTTGGGCTTGCCCATGATCTCCTCCTGTGCGGATCTCGGAACGATGGGCCGTGCCCAGCGTCGCACGCCTCCGCACGGTGCGCATGTCGGGCGACAGCCCTCGGTAGCCGCCCCTTCCGACCGGAAGGGGCCGCCCGCACGGTGGACACCGGCGTCCCGCCACGCCGAAGATCGAGCCGGAACCTATAAGCCCTGTACGGTCGGGCAGACTCGAAACAGGTTCGAAGGAGCGGGGCCGGGGCGGACACGCCGCGGCCGCGCGAGGTGTCACCGGCCCCGGCGGCCGTACCGGGCGTGCCGGTCGTACCGAGAGTGGGTGGAGCGTGGACCGCTGCGTCGTCCTGGTGGACGCCGGATATCTCCTGGGCGCCGCCGCGAGCCTCCTGGCGGGCGAGCCCGCGCGCTCCCGGATCACCGTGGACCACTCCGTGCTCATCCAGGGGCTGCGCGAGCGCGCCGAGCAGGACACCGGCTGCCGGCTGCTGCGCATCTACTGGTTCGACGGCGCCCCCGACCGGGTGCCCCAGCCCGAGCACCGGCGGCTGCGGGTGATGCCGCGTGTGACGGTGCGGCTCGGCGCCCTCACCCGCAGCGAGGGGCGGTGGGCGCAGAAGGGCGTGGACGCCGCCATGCACGCCGAGCTGACGGAGCTGGCCCGCAACCGCGCCTGCTCCGACATCGTGCTGGTCACCGGGGACGGCGACCTGCTGCCCGGGCTGATGTCCGCCAAGGAGCACGGCGTCGCCGTCCACCTGTGGGCGGTCCAGGCCGCCGACGGCGACTACAACCAGTCCGAGGACCTGGTCGCCGAGGCCGACGAGCGGCGCGTCCTGGACCGCGCCTGGATCACCCGCGCCGTACGGGCCAGGGACGTCACCGGGATCTGCCCGCCCCAGCAGCCCGAGATCGCCGCCATCCTCTCCGCCCCGCTGCCCGAGCCCGCCCCTTCCGGCGGGAACGCCCCGGCCACCGCCTCCGGAGGTACGGGGGTCCCCGCGGCGGGCACCGCGAGTACCGCGGGCACCGCCGACGCGGCGGGCACCGGGAACACGGCCGTTCCGGTCCCGGCCCCCGGCGGGAACGGCGTCGCGGCCCCCGTCCCCGGGGAGTTCGCACAGGAGAGGGCCCGGGAACCCGAGGGAGGGCTCGCGGAAGGGGGCGGGGGAGAGGGGGGACGGTCCGCCGACACCGGCCACGGCCGGGGCGTGCCCACCCCCAAGGACCTCGCCGGACTCGGCCGGCCCGCCGTGCACCAGAACAACGCCCCCTCCGCCCCCGCCTCCGCCACCCTGCGCTGGTCCTCCGACAAGGGGTGGATCGACCGGGGCACCGCCCCCGAGTCCCCCGAGGCCGCCGCCCTGCCGATGCTGGCCCAGCTCACCACCGCCGAGCAGCGGTGGGCCGACCGCGAGGAGGACATCACCACCGTCAGCGGCGACCCCTTCGAGGTCGGCCAGGTCTTCGCCCGCCGCTGGATCGAACGGCTGGCCACCACCGCCCATCTGCGGACGCTGTCGGGGGAGTACCCCCGCATCCCGCACCGCATCGACGGCGAGCTGCTGCGCTACGCCGCCCGCTTCGGCCTGCTCGCGCACAAGGACGACCAGATCGACGAGCACGACCGCTACGCGATCCGCGCGGGCTTCTGGCGCGAGGTCGACGCCCGCACCGCCGGCGAACGCGCACCCGCCGCGGAGTGAGCCCGCGCCGGGCGCGTACCCTCGTAGCTCGTGAGCACGGGCACTCGGCAGGCGGTGGGCGACGCGGTGGACGGCGTGGGGATGCCGGAGCCGGCCGCCGTACGCGTCCACGACCTGGTCAAGACCTACCCCGCCCGGCGCGGCCGCCGCGGCGCCCCGGCCGCCCCCGCCGTACGGGCCAGCGACGGCGTCAGCCTGACCGTCCGGCACGGCGAGGTCTTCGGCCTGCTCGGCCCGAACGGCGCCGGGAAGACCACCCTGGTGCGCCAGCTCACCGGGCTGCTGCGCCCCGACTCCGGACGCGTCGACGTCCTCGGCCACGATCTGGTCCGCCATCCGCGGAGGGCCGCGCGGCTGCTGGCCTACCTCGGCCAGGAGTCCACCGCGCTGGACGAGCTGACCGTGGCGCTGGCCGCCGAGACCACCGGACGGCTGCGCGGCCTGGACGCGGCGGCCGCGCGCCGCGAGAGCGGCGAGGTCCTGGAGGAGCTGGGGCTCGGCGCGATCGCCTCACGCCCCCTGAAACGGCTCTCCGGCGGCCAGCGGAGGCTGGCCTGTGTGGCGGCGGCGCTGGTGGGGGAGCGGCCCCTGCTGGTGCTGGACGAGCCGACGGCCGGCATGGACCCCGTCGCGCGGCGCGCGGTGTGGGCGGCGGTCGACCGGCGGCGGGCCGAGCGCGGGGCCACGGTCGTCCTGGTGACCCACAACGTCATCGAGGCCGAGCTGGTCCTGGACCGGGTCGCGGTGATGGACCGCGGCCGGGCGGTCGCCTGCGGCACCCCCGCGGGCCTGAAGGCCATGGTCGGCGAGGACGTGCGGCTGGAGCTGGTGTGGCGCGACCGGCCGCCGCTGGAGGTTCCCGAGGTCGCCGCGCTGCGCCCGGACGCCGTGGAGACGGGCCGCCGCTGGACGCTGCGGCTGCCCCCGGAGGAGGCGCGTGCGGCGGTGGCAGCCGTCACCGGCGGCCCGGCGTTCGCCGCGCTGGACGACTTCACCCTCGCCATGCCGAGTCTGGAGGACGTCTACCTGGCGCTGGGAGGACACACGGAAGGTCTGGTGAAGGTGTGAGCACGGCCGTGGCGAGGACCCGGCAGGAGACCGCGGAGGCCGTCGGGGCAGCCGAGACCGCGGGAGCCGGCAAGGAGGCGGAGGAGGCGGGGGCCGCTCCGCTCGCTCCGGGCGCGCGGCTGTGGCCCGCCCTGGGCGCCGTCTACCGGGCGCAGCTCTCCCGGGCACGGGTGGCCCGCATCCCGCTGCTGTTCGTGGCGACCTTCCAGTCGATCGGGATCATGGTCCTGATGCGCGGGGTCGTCGACGGCGGCCCCGGGGAGGAGGCACGGGCGGTGGTGGCCGGCTCCAGCGTGCTGGTGGTCGCCTTCGTCGCGCTCAACCTCCTCGCCCAGTACTTCGGCCAGCTGCGCGCCTCCGGGGGGCTGGACCACTACGCCACCCTGCCGGTGCCGCCCGCCGCGGTGGTGCTGGGCACGGCGGGCGCGTACGCCTCCTTCACGGTGCCCGGCACGGCGGTCACCGCGGTGACCGGCTGCCTGCTCTACGGGCTTCCGCTGGGCGGCCTGTGGCTCCTGGCGGCGGTGGTGCCGCTGGCCGGCGCGGCGCTCGCCGGACTCGGCGCGGCCCTCGGCCTGCTCGCGCCACGCCAGGAACTGGCCACGCTCTGCGGGCAGTTGGGCATGTCCGCGGCCCTGCTGCTGGGTGTGCTGCCGGCCGGGGGCCTGCCGGAACCGGTCCGGCTGCTGCGGGACCTGCTGCCCTCGACGTACGGCGTGGAGGCGCTGGCCGCCGTCCTCGGGCCCCGGCCGCACTGGGACCGGGTGGTCCTCGACCTCGGGGTGTGCGCGGCGGTCGGGGCGGTGGCACTGGCCGCCGCGGCCTGGGCGTACCGCCGGGCCGCGGTGCGCTGACCACCGCCGCCGCGGGCCGCCGCGGGCCGCCGTTCTCCGCGGCGGCCCGGTGCCCCGGCCCCGGTACCCGGCCGCCGCTTCGGCCGGGTGGCCGCCGAGCGCGGTACCGCCGGGCGGGCCCGGGGCCGGACCTGGCACGATGGCGGGGTGACCGCACCGACGCCTCCCTCCCCGAACCACGGCCCGTCCCGGTCGGCCCCGTCCTACGACCCGTGGGGGAGCGCCCCGCACGGCAAGGACCCCGGTGAGGAGGGGTACGCCCGCGCCTCGGCAGGCCGGGAGGTCCTCGAGGCCGCGGTGGTGGCGGCGGCCGTGGCGGTCCTGGGCGTGGCGCTGGGGCTGCTGTGGCTGTGGCTGGCCCCCAGGGTTCCGCTGATCTCCGACGGCACGGCCGTCTACCTCAAGGACTCCGAGGGCGAGGAGACGATCGGCGCCGACGGCACGTTCGTCCTGCTGGCCCTGGGCGTCGGCGCGCTGAGCGGGGCCGCTGCCTTCCTCGCGCGGCGCCGCGGCGGCGTCGGCGTGGTGATCGGCCTGGCGGCCGGCGCGCTGGCCGGCTCGCTGCTGGCCTGGTGGCTGGGCGTGCAGCTCGGCCCGGAGCAGGACGTGACCGCCCAGGCCAGGGTCGTGGGCGAGGGCAGGGTCTTCGACGCCCCGCTGGACCTCCGCGCCAAGGGAGCGCTGCTGGTGTGGCCGCTGGCCGCGCTGGGAGTCCATCTGGCGCTCACGTCCCTGTTCGGCCCCCGGGACCCGGAGCCCGCGCATCCGCTCCACCCCGGGTGGGGTCCGCCGCCGGGCGGCGGAGAGGACCGGCCGGGGGCGTGAGGCCCGCCGGCGGCCGCTCGCCGTCCCCCGCTCCCTGCCGCAGCGGCTAGCGGGAGCGGGCGATCGGCGCCGTCACCGCGCCGGTGAGCTTCACCAGGTCGGCGGGGGCCAGTTCGATCTCCAGCCCCCGGCGCCCGGCCGAGACGCAGACGGTGGCGTGCCCCTCGGCCGAGGCGTCCACCACCGTCGGCAGCGCCCTGCGCTGTCCCAGCGGGGAGATCCCGCCGCGTACATAGCCCGTGGCGCGCTCGGCCGCGGCCGGGTCCGCCATCGCGGCCCGCTTGCCGCCGACCGCCGCCGCCAGCGCCTTGAGGTCCAGCGAGCCGGAGACGGGGACGACCGCGACGGTCAGCGCGCCGTCGACGTCCGCGACGAGCGTCTTGAACACCTGCCCCGGGTCGAGCCCGAGCGCCTCGGCGGCCTCCTCCCCGTAGGAGGGCGCGGCCGGGTCGTGCTCGTAGGAGTGGAGGGTGAAATCCACGCCGGCCTTCGTGGCGGCCACCGTCGCCGGGGTGCCTCCGGAACCCGCCTTCTGCTTCTTCCTGGCCATGTTCGCCGTGCCTCGCGTCGGTCGGTGCTGGTGTGCGGTCGCCGTTCCCCGGCGGTGCGCCGGTTTCCGGACGGTGTCAGTTCGGGCTGGTCGGCACGCGGGTGAGGTCCGCCGCGGGAACGGACGGGAGCCTGCCGATCAGCGCCGTCTCGCGCCTGAGGATCCTCAGCTCCTCGGCCAGCCGGGTGGCGGTGTCCGGAGCCTGCAGGAGCCGCTGCTTGGCCGGGGTGTCCAGGACGGTGGCGGCGGCCACCAGGTACGACACCACCGACGGCTCGTCCGGCAGCTCCTGCCCGCCCGCCAGGGTCCTCTCCCGCGCGCCGGCGAGCTGCTTCTGGTAGGCGCGGAAGGCCCGCAGCACTCCGGAGGCGAGCGCACCCGCCCCCTCGCCGCCGTCCTCCGCCAGCTCCTCGACCTCGCCGACCAGATACGGCCCGGAGGCGTCGACGGACAGCAGCCGGAAGCGGGTGGTGCCGGTGGCGAGCACCTCGTAGCCGCCCCCGGTCCCGCCGTCCTCACCGTCTCCGTCGCCGTCCCCGCCGCCCTCCTCGCCGCCGCCGGAGCGCTCACGGATGGACGTGGCGTCGGCGACGCAGCCCACCGTGTGGAAGGCGCGCATCGGATCGGGACCGAAGCCCGCGGCCGGCCCGGCGGCGGCCTGCGCCGTGGGATCCGGCATCCCGGACGCGGTGGGGGCGACCTCGCGGCCGTCCCTGATGGCGACCACCCCGAAGCGGCGCGGTGCGTCCTCGGGAATCTCCAGCAGGTCGCGCATCAGGGCGCGGTACCGCTGCTCGAAGACGTTCAGCGGCAGCACCAGCCCCGGGAACAGCACGGTGTTGAGGGGAAAGATCGGTAGGCGCGTGGTGGTCACAGCCGCAGCCTAAGGCCTCTCCGCGGCAGAGCGCCCCCGTCGCCCGCCACCCGCCCGCCGCGCGGGCCCGCCGCACCCGCCCGCCGGGCACGCTCACTGGCGCCTCAGCAGCCGGGTGGCCCCGGCCGCGACCGTGGTGGCCAGCACCCAGCCGAGCATGATCAGCGCCGCGGCCGTCCACTGGTAGGCCCCCGCGGGCTTCCAGTGGCTGTCCTGGCCCAGGTCGATCACCGGCAGCAGCAGGTCCAGGACGTACAGCGGGGCGTTCCAGTGCGGCGACTCCCCCGGTTTGAGCGGGTCCGGCGGCTGCCGGGCGAACAGCACCGCGCCCGAGGCCCACAGCACGGCCATCCACAGGGCGGCCTGGCCCGGCCGGTAGCCGTAGGCGACCGTCCAGTCCTGCAGATAGCCCCACAGCTTGGCGGCCAGCGGCAGCGTCTCGCGGCGCCGGCGCTGCTTGGCCAGCAGCACCGCGCGCGCGTCCGCGTCCTCCCCGCTGTTGCGCATCACCGCCGCGAGCTGCTCGTACGGCTCCGGGGCGTACTCCGGCGTCGCCGTCTCCAGCCATCTCAGCCGCTGGGCGAGGGTGAACGGGCCGCGCGGGATCAGGTTCTGGTAGGTGAACCCGGCCATCCACAGCCCCTCGTCCACCGGCCAGCTCTCCACCCTGTCCACCAGGTTGTCCACCGTCGCTCCGGCGAGCACCACCCGGCCGCCGCCCGGCCGCTCGGGCGTGAAGCACAGCTCCGGGGTCTGGACGCGGCGCAGCGACAGCTCCTGGTCACGCTGGAGGTTGAAGCGCGCGTCGTCCAGCACCAGCGAGTCCCCGAACCTCCCGTCGTCCAGCTTCACCCCGCCGGTGCACTCGAAGCGCTTGACGCGCCGCACCATGTGGCTGTGCTCGTCCGGAGGCGGCCAGGAGGTGCCGCCCGGCGGGGTCGTGCCGTGGACGACCGGCAGCTGGCGCGGGCCGGAGGAGGCGAAGTGGGCGAAGTGCTCCACTGTCATCTGCGGCGCGTACAGCGCGTACTGCCCGTTGCCGCCGCGCAGGACGCTGCCGTACATGAACAGCGAGCCGCCGATCTCCGCGCCGCGCAGGCTCACCTCCCCCTGGGCGAGCATCAGGCTGGCCTGGAGGTCCTGGGCGATCTGGATCCCGTCGGCGGACAGCGACCGCACCCGCTCCCCGCGGCCGACCGTCATCTCGTTGAGCATCAGGTCCGTGCCTATGGAGGCGTCGGTGAGCCGGACGCCGCCGGGGATGGTGCAGCGCGGCAGGTGGAGATCGCCCTCGGTGCTCATCCGGGCGGCCTCCAGCCGGGGTATGTGGCAGTCGATCATGCGGGCGGTCACCAGCCGGCACTCGTGCAGCAGCACCTCCTGCTCGAAGCGGCACTGCCGGAACTCGAAGTACGGCTCCACCGTCCCGCCGGACAGGTCCAGCCGTCCCGTTATGTACACACCGGTCAGCTGCAGGGACGCGACACGCCCGAGCAGCGGCGGCGGGCCGTGCAGCAGGAGCAGGGCGACGACGCGGGCCCGCACCGTGCGCTGCGGCCCCCACTCGTGGTCGCCGTTCGGGTCGTCCAGCTCCGCCTCGCCCGAGCGCAGATCGTGCTCGCTGCCGTTGCGGAAGGCCTGCCACATGCCCCACTCCGCGGTGGTCAGCCGGATCCCGGGCGGCGGATCCCCGTTGTTCGGAACCTCACTCACGACGTGTCCCCCAAGTCACAGATGGCACTGCGTGACGATCACAACGCTATCGGTCAGCACTGACATCTGAATGCCCCCTCGGAGCCCACCCGTACCGCGTATCACGCACTGATACGGGCGCCGGGCACCGGATCGCGTCTGAGACACTGGGACACGTGCTTCGATCCGTATCCATGACCCGACTCGACCTGCGCGGACGCGACCTCGCCGCCGACGGGGTCGAGCGGGAGCTGCTGCCCCGAGCCGAACTCGACGTCGAGGCCGCCCTGGAGAAGGTGCGGCCGATCTGCGACGCGGTGCACCATCGAGGCACGGCCGCGGTGATCGAGTACAACGAGCGCTTCGACGGCGTGCGGCTGGAGCGCGTACGGGTCCCGGCCGAGGCCCTGGACAAGGCCCTGGCCGAACTCGACCCGGCGGTGCGGGCGGCGCTGGAGGAGTCCATCCGCCGCGCCCGGATCGTCCACCGCGACCAGCGGCGCACCGACTCCACCGTCCGCGTCGTCCCCGGCGGCACCGTCACCGAGCGGTGGGTGCCGGTCGAGCGGGTGGGTCTGTACGTGCCGGGCGGACGGGCGGTCTACCCGTCGTCCGTGGTGATGAACGTCGTGCCCGCGCAGGAGGCCGGGGTCGGCTCGCTGGCCGTCGCCTCGCCGCCGCAGAAGGGCGTCCCCGGACACTGGGCGGCGGGACTGCCGCACCCCACGATCCTGGCCGCCTGCGCGCTGCTGGGCGTCGACGAGGTGTACGCCGCCGGCGGCGCACAGGCCGTCGCCATGTTCGCCTACGGCACCGAGGAGTGCGCGCCCGTCCAGCTGGTCACCGGCCCCGGCAACATCTGGGTCGCCGCGGCCAAGCGCCTGCTCAAGGGCCGCATCGGCATCGACTCCGAGGCCGGCCCCACCGAGATCGCCATCCTCGCCGACGACACCGCCGACGCCCGCCACGTCGCCGCCGACCTGATCAGCCAGGCCGAGCACGACACCCTGGCCGCCGCCGTCCTGGTCACCCCCTCCGAGGCGCTGGCCGACGCCGTCGACTCCGAGCTGGCCTCCCAGGTGGCCTCCGCCAAGCACGCCGAGCGCATCGCCGAGGCGCTGGCCGGACGGCAGTCCGGCACCATCCTGGTGGACGACCTGGAGCAGGGCCTGGCGGTGGTGGACGCCTACGCCGCCGAGCACCTGGAGATCCAGACCGAGAACGCCGCCGAGGTCGCCGCCCGGGTCCGCAACGCGGGCGCGGTCTTCGTCGGCCCCTGGGCCCCGGTCTCGCTGGGCGACTACTGCGCCGGCTCCAACCACGTGCTGCCCACCGGCGGCTGCGCCTGCCACTCCTCCGGGCTGTCCGTGCAGTCCTTCCTGCGCGGCATCCACGTCGTGGACTACACCCGCGACGCGCTGGCCGACGTGGCCCACCACGTGGTCACCCTGGCGGAGGCCGAGGACCTGCCCGCACACGGGGCGGCCCTCAAGGCGAGGTTCGACTGGAAGGTGCCCCCGGGGAAGTGACCGGAATCGACGACCTGCCCATCCGGGACGAACTGCGCGGCAAGTCCCCCTACGGGGCGCCGCAGCTGGACGTGCCCGTACGGCTGAACACCAACGAGAACCCCCACCCGCTGCCCGAGGCGCTGGTGGCCCGCATCGCCGAACGCGTCGCCGAGGCCGCCCGCGAGCTCAACCGCTACCCCGACCGCGACGCGGTGGAGCTGCGCGGCGAGCTGGCCCGCTACCTCACCCGCACCGCCGGGCACGAGGTCACCGCGGAGAACGTCTGGGCCGCCAACGGCTCCAACGAGGTGCTCCAGCAGCTCCTCCAGGCGTTCGGCGGGCCGGGGCGCACCGCGATCGGCTTCGAGCCCTCGTACTCGATGCACGCCCTGATCGCCCGCGGCACCGGCACCGGCTGGATCTCCGGGCCGCGCAACGACGACTTCACCATCGACGTGGAGGCGGCCAAGGCGGTCATCGCCGAGCGCCGGCCGCACGTGGTCTTCGTCTGCTCGCCCAACAACCCCACCGGCACGGCCGTCGACGCCGACACCGTGCTGGCCCTGTACGACGCCGCCCAGGCCGCCCGGCCCGCCATGGTGATCGTCGACGAGGCGTACGGCGAGTTCAGCCACCGGCCCTCGCTGCTGCCGCTGATCGACGGCCGCCCGAACCTGGTGGTCTCGCGCACCATGTCCAAGGCGTTCGGCGCCGCCGGACTGCGGCTGGGCTACCTCGCCGCCCACCCGGCCGTCGTCGACGCCGTCCAGCTGGTGCGCCTGCCCTACCACCTGTCCGCCGTCACCCAGGCCACCGCGCTCGCCGCGCTGGAGCACACCGACACCCTCCTCGGCTATGTCCGGCAGCTCAAGGAGGAGCGGGACCGGCTGGTGACCGAACTGCGGGCGATGGGCTGCGAGGTCACCGAGTCCGACGCCAACTTCGTGCAGTTCGGGAACTTCGACGGCCCCGGCGGCGCCCACGCGGTGTGGCAGGCGCTGCTGGAGCGGGGCGTGCTGGTCCGGGACAACGGGGTGCCGGGCCGGCTGCGGGTCACCGCCGGCACCCCGGCCGAGAACGACGCGTTCCTCGACGCGGTACGCGCAGTACTGAAGGAGAACAACCGATGAGCCGTGTGGGTCGCGTCGAGCGCACCACCAAGGAGACCTCCGTCGTCGTCGAGATCGACCTCGACGGCACCGGAAAGGTCGACGTGTCGACCGGGGTCGGCTTCTACGACCACATGCTCGACCAGCTCGGCCGCCACGGGCTGTTCGACCTCACGGTCAAGACCGAGGGCGACCTGCACATCGACAGCCACCACACCATCGAGGACAGCTCGCTGGCGCTCGGCGCCGCCTTCCGGCAGGCGCTGGGCGACAAGCGCGGCATCGTCCGCTTCGCCAACGCCTCGGTGCCGCTGGACGAGTCCCTCGCCCAGGTGACCGTGGACCTGTCGGGGCGGCCGTACCTGGTGCACAGCGAGCCGGAGAACATGGCGCCGATGATCGGCAGCTACGACACCACGATGACCCGGCACATCCTGGAGTCCTTCGTCGCCCAGGCGCAGATCGCCCTGCACGTCCACGTCCCCTACGGGCGCAACGCGCACCACATCGTGGAGTGCCAGTTCAAGGCGCTGGCCCGCGCGCTGCGCTACGCCAGCGAGATCGACCCGCGCCAGACGGGCATCCCCTCCACCAAGGGCGCCCTGTGAGCGTCGCGCGCGCGGCTGCCGGGTCGCGGTCGGCGGTGGTGTCCGTGCTGTGCCGCGCGAGCGGAGAAGCTCACGGAAGGGATGCTGTGAGCGTCGCGCGCGCGGCTGCCGGGTCGCGGTCGGCGGTGGTGCCCGTGCTGTGCCGCGCGGGCGGAGAAGCTCACGGAGGAAGGCCGTGAACGGTGTCTCCACGCTGCTGGTCTTCGTGGGGCTCTTCCTCCTCGGCGGCGCCATCTCCTTCTGGAAGCAGCAGATGCCCAAGGGGGTCGTCGCCCTGCTCGGCATCGGCTCCGCCCTGTCCCTGATCGCCGGAATCCTGCGCCTGGAGGTGTGGTCATGACGGAGAGGAAGAAGGTCGTCGTCTTCGACTACGGCTTCGGCAACGTGCGTTCCGCCGAGCGCGCCCTGGCCAGGGCCGGCGCGGAGGTGGAGATCACCCGCGACTACGACACCGCGATGAACGCCGACGGGCTGCTCGTGCCCGGCGTCGGCGCCTTCGCCGCCTGCATGACGGGTCTGCGCAAGGCCCGCGGCGACTGGGTCGTCGAGCGCCGGCTCGCCGGCGGACGCCCGGTGATGGGCATCTGCGTCGGCATGCAGATCCTGTTCGGCCGGGGCATCGAGCACGGTGTCGAGGCCGAGGGCCTGGACGAGTGGCCCGGCACGGTCGGCCCGCTCAGGGCGGACGTCGTACCGCACATGGGCTGGAACACCGTCGAGGCGCCCGGGGACTCCAGGCTGTTCGCGGGCCTGCCCGCCGACGCCCGCTACTACTTCGTGCACTCCTACGCCGTGCACGACTGGGAGCTGGAGACCGCCAACCCCGCCATGGCGCCCCCCAAGGTCACCTGGGCCACCCACGGCGAGCGGTTCGTCGCCGCCGTGGAGAACGGCCCGCTGTGGGCCACCCAGTTCCACCCCGAGAAGTCCGGCGACGCAGGCGCGCAACTCCTGACCAACTGGATCAGCACTCTCTAGCCCCACCGCCACCACCGACCCCCAGGACCTTAGGACCGCCAGCTGATGAGCACCCACCGTCTCGAACTCCTCCCCGCCGTCGACGTCCGCGACGGACAGGCCGTCCGCCTCGTCCACGGCGAGTCCGGCACCGAGACCTCCTACGGCGACCCGCTGGAGGCCGCCCTGGCCTGGCAGCGGGCGGGAGCGGAGTGGCTGCATCTGGTGGACCTCGACGCCGCGTTCGGCACCGGTGACAACCGCGAGCGGATCGCCGAGGTCGTCCGCACCATGGACATCAAGGTCGAGCTCTCCGGCGGCATCCGCGACGACGCCTCCCTGGCCGCCGCGCTGGCCACCGGCTGCACCCGGGTGAACCTGGGCACCGCGGCCCTGGAGAGCCCCGAGTGGGTCGCCAAGGTGATCGCCGAGCACGGCGAGAAGATCGCCGTCGGCCTCGACGTGCGCGGCACCACCCTGCGCGGGCGGGGCTGGACCCGCGACGGCGGCGACCTCTACGAGACGCTGGAGCGCCTGAACTCCGAGGGCTGCGCACGCTACGTCGTCACCGACATCGCCAAGGACGGGACCCTCAAGGGCCCCAACCTCCAGCTGCTGAAGGACGTCTGCGCCGCCACCGACCGCCCGGTCGTCGCCTCCGGCGGCGTCTCCTCCCTTGACGACCTGCGCGCGATCGCCACCCTGGTACCCGAGGGCGTCGAGGGAGCCATCGTGGGCAAGGCCCTCTACGCCAAGGCGTTCACCCTGGAAGAGGCCCTGGAGGCAGTGTCCCGATGACGGAGTCCGCGGCGGTGGGACGGGAGAGCGACACAGACGGGGACGGCCGGCGGCTCCGGCGCGTCGGCAGCGACAGCCCCTGGGAGGAGACCATCGGCTTCGCCCGGGCCGTCGAGATCGGCGACCGGGTCCTCGTCGCGGGCACGATGCCCCTGGTCGACGGGGCGATCCAGGGCGAGGGCGACCCGTACGTCCAGGCCAGGACCGCCTTCGAGCGCGCCGTGGCGGCGCTGGAGCCGTTCGGCCTGGACGTCCGGTCCGTCGTGCGCACCCGCATGTACATAACCCACGCGCGCGACGTGGAGGACGTGGGCCGCGCGCACCGCGAGGTCTTCGGCTCCGTCCGCCCCGTCGCGACGCTCGTGGTCGTCTCCGGCTTCGTCGACTCGCGCGTACTGGTCGAGGTGGAGATCGAAGCCTTCCGCACCCCGAAGGAGCGCCCCTAAGTGTCCCTGGCCGTACGAGTCATCCCCTGCCTGGACGTGGACGGCGGCCGGGTCGTCAAGGGGGTCAACTTCCAGAACCTGCGCGACGCCGGCGATCCGGTCGAGATGGCCAAGGTGTACGACGCGGAGGGCGCCGACGAGCTGACCTTCCTCGACATCACCGCCTCCTCCGGCGACCGCGAGACCACCTACGACGTGGTGCGCCGCACCGCCGAGCAGGTCTTCATCCCGCTGACGGTGGGCGGCGGCGTGCGCACCACCGGGGACGTGGACAGGCTGCTGCGCGCGGGCGCCGACAAGGTGGGCGTCAACACCGCGGCCATCGCCCGCCCGGAGCTGATCCGGGAGATCGCCGAACGCTTCGGCAGCCAGGTGCTGGTGCTGTCGGTGGACGCCCGCCGCTGCCCGGAGGGGACGGTGACGCCGTCCGGCTTCGAGGTCACCACGCACGGCGGCCGGCGCGGCACCGGTATCGACGCGGTGGAGTGGGCGCACCGGGCCGCCGAGCTGGGGGCCGGGGAGATCCTGCTCAACTCCATGGACGCCGACGGCACCAAGGACGGCTACGACATCGCCATGGTCGGCGCCGTCCGCAAGCACGTCACCATCCCCGTCATCGCCTCCGGCGGAGCGGGGAAGCTCGCCGACTTCGCCCCGGCGGTGGAGGCGGGCGCGGACGCGGTGCTCGCCGCGAGCGTCTTCCACTTCGGCGACCTGCGCATCGGACAGGTCAAGGACGCCCTGCGCGAGGCCGGCCACCCGGTGCGCTGACCCGTGCCGTGCCGCCCGGCCGCCGTACCGGCGTCAGGCGCCGGTGCGGCCGGCGGCCTTCGCGGCCCTGCGCAGGGCCGCGCCCGCGTCCCGGGCGATCGGATCGCCGTGCCCGAAGCAGGCGGTCTCCGTCTCCAGGGCGGCCAGCCGGCGGAACGACTCCAGGGCGCGGGCGCGGTCGAGGTTGAACACCCCCAGGATGGTGCGGCCCTCCGCGTTCGCGACCGTGTCCCCCGTGAACAGCACGCCGTGCGCGGGCAGATGGAGCGCGATGCTGCCGTCGGTGTGCCCCGGCGCGGCCACCACCCGGGCCCCGCCGCCGAAGTCGACCACCTCGCCGTCCTCCAGCTCGCGGTCGACGCGGCACGGCGGGGCCGCGGGCAGCGGGGGCAGGTTCTCGTACAGCTCGCGCTCCCAGCCGGGCGCCCCGGTGAAGTCCGGCGGCGGACCGGGCGCCTCGCCCCGGACGAACGGCGCGTCCAGCCGGTGCGCCATGACGGTCGCGCCGGTCAGCTCCGCGAGTTCGGCGGCGCCGCCGGCGTGGTCCTCGTGGAAGTGGGTCAGGACGATGCGGTCGATGTCCCCCGGATCGTGGCCCAGCTCCCGGACGGCCTCGGCGACGGCGCTCCCGGATCCGGCGGTCCCGGTGTCCACCAGGGTCAGCGAACCGGGGTCGTGCCACAGGTAGGCCTGGCCGACGGCGAAGGCGAGCATGTGCAGTCCGGGCAGCACTCGGGTGGTCTCCATGAGGCGCACCCAAGCACGCGGACGGCCGCCGCACCGCGCCGTTCGCCGTCGGCTTGAACGCAGGCGCGCGGGGCGGGGCCGTACCGCGTGGCGTCAGAGGCCGAGCTTCGCCTCGCGTACGCGCGCCACGGACTTCTCGTCGCCCTCCAGCTCCACCCGCGCCGCGTCCTGCCGGCCGGAGACGAAGAGCAGCAGCTCACCGGGCTCGCCCGTGACGGTGACCACCGGGGTGCCCTTGCGGGCCACCGCCACCTGGCCGTTGGGACGGCGCAGCACCAGGCCGACCGGGCACCGGCGGCCGTAGGCGCGGGCGGTGGTCTCCAGCCGCCGCCACAGGGCGTCGGCGAGGACCGGGTCGATCTCGCGCGGCGTCCAGTCCGGCCGGGCCCGCCGGACGTCCTCACCGTGGACGAAGAACTCCACGGTGTTGGCCGCCTCGTCGACCTGCTTGAGGGAGAAGGGCGACATCCGCGGCGGCCCGGTGCGGATGAGCTGGATCAGTTCCTCGTACGGCTTGGCCGCGAACTCCTGCTGCACACGTTCCAGCCGTGGCTGCAGCGCCTTGACGAGTATCCCGCCGGCGGCGTCCGCGCGGCGCTCGCGCACCACGACATGGGCCGCCAGCTCCCTGGTCCGCCACCCCTCGCACAGGGTGGGCGCCTCGGGTCCGTAGGTTTCCAACAGATCGGCCAGCAGAAGGCGTTCGCGCCGGGCGTGGGTCGACATACGGCCACCCTACGACCGTGTGCCGACCCATGCCACGCACCGCGCCCGGTCAGCCCGGCAACGGCGCGTCCAGCTCCGGTCCGTCCACCTCGTTGCTGAGCGTCAGGGAGCAGGTGACCTGGTCCTCACCGCGGTTGTACGTCAGGAGCGTCGGATAGATGGCGTAGTAGTAGTAGGTCCTGTCCTGCGGCATCCGGGCCAGCCGCTTCTCCACGTCCGCCTTGCACAGCGACATGACCTCCTTCTGCAGCTCCGCCTGGGTGTCGAAGTCGCCGGTGATCGTCTGGTTGGCTATCACCTCGCCGTCGTGGGGGCCGTCGCAGGGCCGCTCCTCGACCTCGGTGACGTCGCTGCTCAGCGACGGGTGGTCGAAGCAGGTGCCCGGGTCGAGCACCACGTACAGCACGAGGTCACTGGGCATCGCCGTCACGTCGGGCGTGGGGACGGCCGTGGCCGGCGGGTCCGCCGGCTCGTCGCTCGGCTCGGGGGAGGCGGTGGAGGGATCGGCGGAGGCCGGGGTGCTGGGGGCGGCGGTCGGCTCCGCCCGGTCCTCACCGCCCCCGCCGTCGGCCGCCAGCAGCACGCCTCCGAGGATCAGCCCGGCGACGAGCACCGCGGCGACGATGATCGCGGCGACCTTCCCGCCGTTGCCCCCGCCCCCGCCCGGCGGGGGCGGGTAGGGCCCGGGTGTGCCGGGGCCCCCGGGCGGGCCGGGGTAGCCGTACCCGGTGGGCCCCCCCGGGGCTCCGGGCTGCCCGGGAGGGCCCACCGGGGCCGGGTAGCCGTAGCCGCCCGCGGGCGGACCGGGCTGCCCGGGCGGACCGAAGCCCTGCGGCGGACCGAAACCGCCGCCTGGGCCGGGGTTGTGTGCGCCGTTGGGCGGCGGTGGATAGCTCATGCCGGAAGGATGCCGTACCGCACGGACATGCCAAATCCCGGGTGCGTCACAGCATTGCCACAGCAGGGCGGCGCGCCCGGCGGACCGCGGCCGTCCCGGCCCCCGGGCGGGGTTCGCGGTGCGCGCCGCGGCGGCGGCACAATGACCCCATGCCCCGATCCCCACTCGACCCCGCCGTCGCCGCCCGTCTCAAGCGCAACGCCGACGGCCTGGTGCCCGCCGTCGCCCAGCAGTACGACACCGGTGAGGTGCTGATGCTCGGCTGGATGGACGACGAGGCCCTGCACCGCACCCTCACCACCGGCCGCTGCACCTACTGGAGCCGCAGCCGCGGCGAGTACTGGACCAAGGGCGACACCTCCGGGCACGTCCAGCACGTGAAGTCCGTGGCCCTGGACTGCGACGGCGACACCGTGCTGGTGAAGGTCGACCAGGTGGGCGCCGCCTGCCACACCGGGGACCGCACCTGCTTCGACGCCTGCGAGCTGCCCCTGGACGGCCCCGCGGCCGGCGGAGAGGGGGAGCGGGCATGACCGCCCCCGGCCCCGCGGGCCCCGCCGGCGCCGTCCCGGCCGCCAGCCCCGACCCGGAGACCTTCCGTACGCTCGCCAAGGACCGCCGCGTCATCCCGGTCACCCGGCGCCTGCTCGCCGACGGCGACACCCCCATCGCGCTGTACCGCAAACTCGCCGCCGAACGCCCCGGGACCTTCCTGCTGGAGTCCGCCGAGAACGGCCGCACCTGGTCGCGCTACTCCTTCGTCGGCGTGCGCACCTCCGCCACACTCACCGTCCGCGACGGCAGGGCCCACTGGCTGGGCGCTCCGCCGGTCGGCGTCCCCGCCGGCGGGGATCCGCTGGACGTCCTGCGCGCCACCGTCGAGGCCCTGCACACCCCGCGCGACCTGCACCGCGACGCGGACCTGCCGCCCTTCACCGGCGGCATGGTCGGCTACCTCGGCTACGACGTCGTGCGGCGCCTGGAGCGCATCGGCGACAGCACCCGCGACGATCTGGGGCTGCCCGAGCTGACCATGATGCTCACCTCCGACCTCGCGGTCCTCGACCACCGCGACGGCACGGTGCTGCTGATCGCCAACGCCATCAACCACAACGACCTCGACACCGGGGTGGACGAGGCCTACGCCGACGCCGTGCGCCGCCTGGACGCCATGGCCGCCGACCTGGCCCGGCCCGCGCCCGCCCGGGCCGCCCCGCTGCCGGCGCCCGAGCTGCCCGAGTACACGGCCCTGTGGGGCGGGGCGGCCTACCGGGAGGCCGTGGAGGCGGTCAAGGAGCGCATCCGTGCGGGCGAGGCGTTCCAGGTGGTGCCCTCGCAGCGCTTCCAGGCGCCCTGCCCGGCGAGCGCGCTGGACGTCTACCGCGTGCTGCGCGCCACCAACCCCAGCCCGTACATGTACCTGCTGCGCCTGGACGGTTTCGACGTCGTCGGCTCCAGCCCCGAGGCCCTGGTGAAGGTCGAGGACGGGCACGCGATGATGCACCCCATCGCCGGGACCCGCCCGCGCGGCGCGACCCCGCAGGAGGACGCGGCCCTGGCCGAGGAACTGCTGGCCGACCCCAAGGAGCGCGCCGAGCACCTGATGCTCGTCGACCTGGGCCGCAACGACCTGGGCCGGGTCTGCGAGCCCGGCAGCGTCGAGGTCGTGGACTTCATGTCCATCGAGCGCTACAGCCATGTGATGCACATCGTCTCCACGGTCACCGGGCGGCTGGCGAAGGGCCGCACCGCCTTCGACGCGCTCACCGCCTGCTTCCCGGCCGGCACGCTCTCCGGCGCGCCCAAGCCGCGCGCGATGCAGATCATCGAGGAACTGGAGCCGACCCGGCGCGGTCTGTACGGCGGCTGCGTGGGCTATCTGGACTTCGCGGGCGACGCCGACACCGCCATCGCCATCCGCACCGCGCTGCTGCGCGACGGGACGGCGTACGTCCAGGCGGGCGCCGGGGTGGTGGCCGACTCCGACCCGGCGGCGGAGGACGCCGAGTGCCGCAACAAGGCCGCGGCGGTGCTCAGGGCGGTGCACACCGCCGGGCGGCTCGGCGGTAGCGTGGTGGAGTGATTTCCCCGCACACGCCCCCTTCATCCCCCGAGCCCGCCCCCCGCTCCGCGGGGTCCTGGGAGGCCGGCGCCTCCCGGGAGTCCGAGGCCCCCGAGACGCCCGCCGCCGCGGGGGCGCGGCGCGCGCTGGGCGCCGCGCTGACCGCCGGCGCGCTGGGCGCCGCCGCGGTGCTCGTGGCCGCCGGGCAGGTCTGGGGCGAGGGCACCGCGGTCCTGGCCCGGGGCGAGGTGCCGGTCCGGGTCGAGGGCGGCGAGGTGACCGGGCTGCCCAGCGCCCTGGCGCTGGTCGGCCTGGCCGCGCTGGTCGCCGTCTTCGCCGTACGCCGCACCGGCCGCACGCTGGTCGCCGCGCTGCTGGCCCTGTGCGGCGCGGGCACCGTCGCCGCCGCCCTCGGGGGAGCGGGCGACCGGAGCGCGCTGGAGGCGAAGGCGGCCGAGGCCAGCGGACTGACCCGGGGCGCGGTCGAGGCCGTCTCCTTCGGCCCGTGGCCCTATGTCGCGGCCCTGGGCGGCGCCGCGCTGCTGGCCGCCGGGCTGCTGGCGCTGCGCCACGGGAGCCACTGGCCCGCGATGTCGGGCCGCCACGAGCGCGCGGACGGCGCCGCAGCGGCCCGGGGCCGTCGCGCGGCCCCCGACCCGGACCGCCCCGAGGAGCTGTGGAAGGCCCTGGACCGCGGAGAGGACCCCACCACCGGGAGCGGCGGAAACCGGTCCTGACACAATGGCTGGTGAGCGAGCCCAGATCGGACCTACGAGGAGCACTCAATGGCGGGCAACAACCACGGACACACCCCTGCCGCCTGGACCGGCGTCACCATCGCGTTCATCGGCTTCTGCGTGGCCTCGGCCTTCACCGTGATGGCCGAACCGGTGGGGTTCTGGATCGGTGTGGCCATCACCCTCCTCGGCGGCGTCGTCGGCCTGGTCATGCGCTCGATGGGCATGGGCCAGCCCGAGGAGTCGCAGGGCCGCCGTCTGGACCAGTCCAAGGAGCGGGTGGGGGCCTGACGGGCCGCCCCGGGCGGCTCACCCCGGCGCGGTGCCGGTGAGGCGGCACCGCGCTCTTCCGTGCCGGGCCCTCCGGAGCACGGCACGGCGATACCGCCCGGTATATGGGACCGGGCCGCCCGGATGCGGGTTCCGCATCCCGGGCCGGATACCATCGCAGTGCGCGACCGCGTGTCCGGACAAGCCCCGCGCCCGCCGCAGGGGCCCGAGCCAGCCAGGAAGGGGGCCGCTCGCGTGAGTGTGCTCGACGAGATCATCGACGGGGTCCGCGCCGACCTCGCCGAGCGGCAGGCGCGTGTGGGCCTCGACGAGCTCAAGGAGCGCGCGGCCCGCGCGCCGCGCCCGCGCGACGGCGTGGCGGCCCTCAAGGGCGAGGGCGTCAAGGTCATCTGCGAGGTCAAGCGGTCCAGCCCCTCCAAGGGGGCGCTGGCGGCCATCGCCGACCCGGCCGGCCTCGCCGCCGACTACGAGGCCGGCGGCGCCGCGGTCATCTCGGTGCTGACCGAGCAGCGGCGCTTCGGAGGCTCACTGGCCGATCTGGAGGCGGTACGCGAGCGGGTGGACATCCCCGTACTGCGCAAGGACTTCATCGTCACCTCCTACCAGCTGTGGGAGGCCCGGGCCCACGGCGCCGACCTCGCCCTGCTGATCGTCGCCGCGCTCGACCAGGACGCGCTGGTGTCCCTGGTGGAGCGGGCCGAGTCCATCGGGCTGACCCCGCTGGTCGAGGTGCACGACGAGGAGGAGGTCGAGCGCGCGGTGGACGCCGGGGCCAAGGTCATCGGCGTGAACGCGCGCAACCTCAAGACCCTGGAGGTCGACCGCGGCACCTTCGCCCGGGTCGCCCCCGAGATCCCCGAGGGCGTGGTGAGGATCGCCGAGTCGGGCGTGCGCGGCCCGCACGACCTGATCGCCTACGCCAACGAGGGCGCCGACGCGGTGCTGGTGGGCGAGTCCCTGGTCACGGGCAAGGACCCGAGGACGGCCGTCGCCGATCTGGTCGCCGCCGGCGCCCACCCCGCCCTGCGGCACGGGAACTGAGACGGGAACGACCGCGATGGCCCTGTCCGCCCGCCTCGCCCCCGGCTGCCGCCCCCGCGGCTGCCGCGCGCCCGCGCGCCGGGTGCTGGGGCGGCGGGTGCGCTACCACATCGGTTGCGAGCCCGGTCAGATCAACGGCAGGCGATGGCCTGACCGGGCCGGGAGCTGAACGGGCGCAGCCCGCCCCGGCCGCACCCCGCCCCGGCCGAGCCCCGCCGGGCCGCCGACGGCCGCAGGCCGCGCGCCCGCCCCGGCCGCCCGCCGCACCCGCCCTCCGGGCCGGTGCGGCCCGCCGTTCCCTCTGACCACCCTTCCTGGGGCATGCGCCCCGACAAGGAGCACGTCGGATGTCTACCGACTTCTTCGTTCCCGACCCCGAGGGCCGGGTGCCGACCGCCGAGGGCTACTTCGGCGCCTTCGGCGGCAAGTTCATCCCGGAGGCACTCGTCGCCGCCGTGGACGAGGTGGCCGCCGAGTACGAGAAGGCCAAGGCCGATCCCGCCTTCGCCGCCGAGCTCGAGGACCTGCTCGTCAACTACACCGGCCGGCCCAGCGCGCTGACGGAGGTGCGGCGTTTCGCCGAGCACGCCGGCGGGGCCCGGATCTTCCTCAAGCGCGAGGACCTCAACCACACCGGCTCACACAAGATCAACAACGTGCTGGGGCAGGCGCTGCTGACCCGGCGCATGGGCAAGACCCGCGTCATCGCCGAGACCGGCGCGGGCCAGCACGGCGTCGCCACCGCGACCGCCTGCGCCCTGTTCGGCCTGGAGTGCACCATCTACATGGGGGAGATCGACACCCAGCGCCAGGCGCTCAACGTCGCCCGGATGCGGATGCTGGGCGCCGAGGTCGTCCCCGTCACCTCCGGCAGCCGCACCCTGAAGGACGCCATCAACGAGGCGTTCCGCGACTGGGTCGCCAACGTCGACCGCACCCACTACCTCTTCGGCACCGTCGCCGGCCCCCACCCCTTCCCGGCGCTGGTGCGCGACTTCCACCGCGTCATCGGAGTCGAGGCCAGGCGGCAGATCCTGGAGCGCACCGGGCGGCTGCCGGACGCGGCGCTGGCCTGCGTCGGCGGCGGCTCCAACGCCATCGGCCTGTTCCACGCCTTCATCCCCGACACCTCCGTGCGCCTGATCGGCCTGGAGGCCGCCGGGCACGGCGTGGCCTCCGGCGAGCACGCGGCCACCCTGACGGCAGGCGAGCCGGGCATCCTGCACGGTTCGCGCTCCTACGTCCTGCAGGACGACGAGGGCCAGATCACCGAGCCGTACTCCATCTCCGCCGGGCTGGACTACCCCGGCATCGGCCCCGAGCACTCCTACCTCAAGGACATCGGGCGCGGCGAGTACCGCCCGGTCACCGACGACGAGGCGATGCGGGCGCTGCGCCTGCTGTCGGAGACCGAGGGCATCATCCCGGCCATCGAGAGCGCGCACGCGCTGGCCGGCGCGCTGGAGGTCGGCCGCGAGCTGGGCCCGGAGGCGCTGCTGCTGGTGAACCTCTCCGGCCGCGGCGACAAGGACATGGACACCGCCGCCCGCTACTTCGGGCTGTACGACGGTGCGGACACCGCGAGGGGGACCGAGTGATGGCGGGCCGTGCGGAACTGCTGGGACGCGTCCTGGCACAGGCCAAGGACGAGGGACGGGCCGCGCTGGTGGGCTACCTGCCCGCGGGCTTCCCCACCGTGGACGGCGGCATCGCCGCCTGCACCGCCCTGCTGGAGGGCGGCTGCGACATCGTCGAGGTCGGGCTGCCGCACAGCGACCCGGTGCTGGACGGGCCGGTCATCCAGACCGCCGACGACATCGCCCTGCGCGGCGGGGTGCGCATCGCCGACGTGCTGCGCACCGTGCGCGAGACGCACACCGCCACCGGTGCGCCGGTGCTGTGCATGACGTACTGGAACCCCGTCGACCGCTACGGCGCCGAGCGCTTCGCCGCCGAGCTGGCCGAGGCGGGCGGCGCCGGCTGCATCCTGCCCGACCTGCCGGTCGAGGAGTCCGGGGCATGGCGCAAGGCCGCCGAGCAGCACGGCCTGGCGACCGTCTTCGTGGTGGCCCCCAGCAGCCGCGACGAACGGCTGGCCAGGATCACCGAGGCCGGCAGCGGCTTCGTCTACGCGGCCTCCCTGATGGGCGTCACCGGCACCCGCGAGTCCGTGGGGCGGGAGGCGGAGGAGCTGGTGCGCCGCACCCGCGCCACCACCGACCTGCCGGTCTGCGTCGGGCTGGGCGTCTCGAACGCGCGGCAGGCCGCGGAGGTGGCCGCCTTCGCGGACGGCGTCATCGTCGGCTCGGCCTTCGTCAAGCGGCTGCTGGACCACGAGGACGACCCGGAGGCCGGTCTGGCCGCGGTCCGCGAACTCGCGGGTGAACTGGCCGAGGGCGTACGGCACCGCGGCTGAGCGGGGCCGGAGGCGAAGGGCACGGACACGGGCCCGGGGGCGTACGGTGAACGGCCGCGCGCTCCCGGGCCCGCGGCGTACGGGACACCGGCGCTCCCGCGCCCGCGGTGCCCGCGTCCCCGTCCGCCGGGTCCGTCAGGGAGCGTGCAGCCGCAGCACGGCACGCTCGGACCAGTCGGCCGGGACGCCGCGCAGCGAGACCGCGATCATCGTGAGGAACGCCAGCGGAACGGTCCAGGCGGCGGGCTGGGCCAGCAGTACGGTCAGCCAGGCCGACGACGGCTGCGTGACGGCGGACAGCACCGCGGCCCCCGTCGCCGTGACCACCCCGGTGGCCAGCCCGGCCGCCGCGCCCGCGACCGTCAGCCTCGTCCACCAGATGCCCAGCACCAGCAGCGGGCAGAACGTGGACGCCGCCACCGCGAACGCCCAGCCGACCACCACGTTGATGTCCAGGTGCGCGGCCGGCAGCGACAGCAGCACCGCCACGAGCGCCCCCGCCGCCACCGCCAGCCGCAGCCTGGTCACCCCGCCGCCGAACAGGTCGTGGGAGAGCCCGCCGGCCAGGGCCAGCAGCAGCCCGGAGGAGGTGGACAGGAACGCGGCGAACGCGCCGGTGGCCACCAGCGCCGTCAGCACGCTCCCCAGCGTCCCCGGCACGGCCGCCCCCGGCAGGACGACGGATACGGTGTCGGTGGCGTTGCTGTGGACCAGGTGCGGGGTCAGCACCCGCCCCAGCAGCCCGTAGACCGCCGGGAACAGGTAGAACAGGCCCAGCAGGCCGATCACCAGCACGGCCACCCGCCGGGCGGCCCGGGCGGTGGGGCTGGTGTGGAAGCGCATGATCACGTGGGGCAGCCCGATGGCGCCCAGCGTGGTGGCCAGCAGCACCGACCAGGTGGACAGCAGCGGCAGCCCGGCCCCCTGGATGTCGATCAGCGGGCGGGTCCACTCCTCGGCGGCCGGTCCCGTCTCCCGGACCGGGCGCAGCGCGTCGGCCCGCGTCTCCGCGCCGACGTGCACGATCAGGTAGATCGCCGGCACGGCGATGAAGGCCAGCTTGACCAGGTAGTGGAACGCCTGGACGTAGGTGGCCGACCGCATGCCGCCCACCGCGATCGACGCGCTCACCACCAGCCCGGCCAGCACCACGCCCACCCAGTACGGAGTGCCGCTGACCAGGCTCAGGACCACCCCGGCGCCCTTGAACTGCGGCACCAGATAGAGCCACATGATCACCAGCACGATCACCCCGCACAGCTTGCGGATCGCGGGCGAGCCCAGCCGGTACTCGGCGAAGTCGGGCACGGTGAACGCCCCCGAGCGCCGCATCGGCCCGGCCACCAGCGCCACCACCGCGACGTACCCGGCGGTGAAGCCGACGGCGTACCACATCGCCCCGATGCCGTGCTTGAGCATCAGCCCGGCCAGACCGAGCACCGAGGCGGCCGACACGTACTCCCCGGCGATCGCCATGGCGTTCCAGCCGGGGGCGACACGGCGGGAGGCGACGAGGAAGTCCGGGCTGGTGCGGGCCGCGTGGACGCCGTACAGGCCGATGACCAGGCTGGCGGTCAGCACCAGGCCGATCGCGGTCACGGCGGTCACGGGCCGCCCCCGGCGCCCGCACCCGCACCGGCCTCCGCGTCCGTACCCGCGCCCGCGGAGCTCTCCACCCGCTCGGCGCGGCGCACATGGCGCAGGGCGAGCAGCAGCAGCACCGGATAGGTGGCCACCACCAGCACCAGCCACGACACCGGCACGCCCGCCACGGCGAGCCGGTCCAGCACCGGCAGCGCCGCGATCGTCCCGCTGGAACCGAACAGCACCGCCCCCAGCAGGGCCACGGTCCGCAGCGCGGTGCGGCGCTGCGCGGTGAACACGGCACGGGCGGCCTCGGCATCGGCCGGCGCGGGCAGCGGCAGCAGCTGCGGATGGCGGCGGTGCCCGCGCGCCAGGGCGATACGGGTCTGCGGGCTGGTGACCTTCACCCGGCGCGGACCGCCGAGCTGGTTCCCCTTGACCGGGCCCTTCACCGGGCCGCCCTGCCCAGCCGGCCGCTGCGCGCCGCCTCCAGCAGCTGCTCCTTCAGGCTCCGGGCATGGCGGCGGCTGACCGGCACGTCACCGGCCGGAGTGCACGCCACCAGCCCCGACGAACTGGTGACCCGCAGGTCGTGGACCCAGCCGACGGCCACCAGATAGCCGCGGTGCACCCGCACGAAGCCCGCCGGAGCCCATATCTCCTCCAGATACGACAGCGACAGCCGGATCAGGTGCGTGCCCTGCTCGGTGTGCAGCCGTATGTAGTCGCCGTGGGCCTCCACGAACTGGACGTCGTCGCGCCGCACGAACACCGTCCGGCGGCCGTGGTCGATCTGGACGACCGCCAGCTCGTCGCGCGGCTCCCGGGTGTCCGTGCCACCGGACGAAGCGGCCCGCCGCGTGGTGCCGATCCGGGCCACCGACTCGGCCAGCCGCTCGGGCCGGACGGGCTTGAGCAGGTAGTCCACGGCTCCGATGCCGAACGCCTCGATGGCGTGGGACTCCGAGGCGGTGACGAAGACGATGGAGGGCGGCGCCGAGAGCCGGCTGATGACCCGGGCCACGTCCATGCCGTCCAGACCCGGCATGGAGATGTCCAGGAAGACGGCGTCGAAGGCGGCCGCCCCCATGAGCTGCACCGCCCGGGCGCCGCTCTCGGCGGCGTACACCTCGCCTACCTCGGGGATGTCCGAGAGGAGGTCGGCGAGCTCCTCGCGGGTGGAGGCCTCGTCCTCGACGACGAGGACCTGAAGGGCCCGCGGCGCGCTGCTCATTCCGTAACCACTCCTCGCATGAATCGCGGCACCCTGATCGTCACCTTGGTGCCGTTGCCGGGCGCGGTCTCGATGACGAGGCCGTACTCCGGGCCGTACACGGTGCGCAGCCGCCGGTCCACGTTGGCCAGACCGACGTTCTTCGCGGGAGGGCCGACTCCGGCGAGGATCGCCCGTGCGAGTTCCGGCTCCATGCCCACGCCGTCGTCCTCGATCTCGATGACGCACAGCGGGCCCTCGCCGAACCCCGAGACGCCGATGTGTCCGGGTCCGGCCTTCTTCTCCAGACCGTGGCGCACGGCATTTTCCACTATGGGCTGGACGACGAGGAAGGGGATGGCGACGGGAAGGATCTCCGGCGCCATCCGGACGGTGATCTCCATCCGGTCGTCGAACCGGGCGCGCTGCAGCTCCAGGTAGGTCTGGGTGGCCTGGAGCTCGTCGGCGACCGTCACGTAGTCGCCAGCCGTGGAGAAGCTGTAGCGCAGGTAGTCGGCGAAGTCGGTGAGCAGGCGGCGGGCGCGGCCGGGATCGGTGCGGATGTGCGCGGCGATGACGGCCAGGGAGTTGTGGACGAAGTGCGGGGATATCTGGGCCCGCAGGGTGCGCAGGTCCGCCGCCGCGATCCGGGCGCGGGCGCTGCGCAGCTCGGTGTGGTCCAGCGCCTGCGACACCAGCTCGGCCACCTCGGCGGTCTCCGCCTCGTCCAGCGCACGCCCGTCCGCGGAACCGCTGACCACCAGGCAGCCCGTCAGCTCGTCCGCCACCAGCAGCGGGGCCGCGCACAGCGGGGGCTTGCGGAAGACGGTGCCGTGCTCGTACACCTGGGCGAGCACCGCGTCCAGGTCGGTGCCCTCCGGCAGCGCGCCGTGCCGGGCGACGGGCCCGTCGAGATCGGCGAGCACCACGGCGTCGGCGCCCACCAGCCGCCGGATGCGGCGGGTCGCGGCCAGGGCCCGGCTGCCGTGCAGACCGTCCTGGAGGTCCGAGCCGATCAGCCGTACCTCCCGCAGGACGCCCATGGTCTCGGGCAGGCCGGATCCGGCCGGGCCTCCCCGGCCCGCCCGCCCGCGGCGGGCGCCGATCCACGATCTCCTGGCCACGGTGCGACCGTATAACGCGACAAATGGCGATGGGGAGTCCTTCGAACGTGCTTCGAAGGACTCCCCGTGGGGCCCGGTGGCGGGACCGGCGCCATACGTGGGGGGTCACGCCGGAGAGAAGCACCCGCCACCGGGGGCCCGGGGGCCCGCCCGGAGGGTCGGCGGGCCCGGTCCGGGGCGCGGTCAGTGCCTGGCCGCGCCCTCGGCGCCGGCTCCGGTCAGGGCCCGCACCTGGAGCTGGGCGAAGCGCCGCGGGTTGCTCTCGCCCGAGGACAGCGTGCCGACGATCGCGCACAGCAGGCCGAGCGGGATGGAGACCAGGCCCGGGTTGGTCAGCGGGAACCAGGCGATGTCGATGCCCGGGATCAGCGCCTTCTCGGTGCCGGAGAACACCGGCGAGAAGATCACCAGGCCGACCGCGCTGATCAGACCGCCGTAGATGCCCGCGACCGCGCCCCGGGTGTTGAACCGCTTCCAGAACAGGCTCAGCAGCAGGGTCGGCAGGTTGGCCGAGGCGGCGATGGCGAAGGCCAGACCGACCAGGAAGGCCACGTTGAGGCTCTGGGCGAAGATCGCCAGGACGATCGACGCGGCGCCGATGCCGAAGGCCGACAGACGGGCGACCTTGATCTCCTCGTGCTCGGAGGCCCGGCCCCTGCGCACCACGCTGTTGTAGAAGTCGTGCGCCAGGGACGAGGAGGAGGCGATGACCAGGCCGGCCACCGTGGACAGGATCGCCGCGAAGGCGACGGCCGCGATGACCGCCAGCATCACCGAGCCGAAGAACTCGCCGCCGAAGTGCTCCCCGACCTGCCGGGCGAGCTGTGGCGCGGCGGTGTTGCCCGCGGCGTCCTGGGCGGTGATGGCCTCCTTGCCCACCAGGGCCGCGGCGCCGAAGCCCAGGATCAGGGTCATCAGGTAGAACGAGCCGATCAGGCCGATGCCCCAGTTGACGGACTTGCGGGCGGCCTTGGAGTCCGGAACGGTGTAGAAGCGGATCAGGATGTGCGGCAGGCCCGCGGTGCCCAGCACCAGAGCCATGCCCAGGCTGATCAGGTCCAGCTTGTTCCACATCGTCTGCAGGGCGTCACCGGGCACCTCGACGCCGAACCGCAGCCCCGGCTCCAGGAAGGACTGCCCGGCGCCGCTGGCGCCTGCGGCGTCGCTCATCAGCTCGCCGAAGTCGAAGCCGTAGACGGCCATCACCAGGAAGGCCAGGATGATGGTGCCGCCCATCAGCATGCCGGCCTTGATGATCTGCACCCAGGTGGTGCCCTTCATGCCGCCGAAGGTCACGTACAGGGTCATCAGGATGCCGACGACGACGATGCCCACGATCTTGGCGGTGTCGGCGTCCATGCCCAGGTACGTCTCGCCCGGCTGGATGCCCAGCAGGAGGGCGACGACCGCGCCGGCGCCGACCATCTGGGCCAGCAGGTAGAAGATCGACACGGTGATGGTGGACACGGCCGCGGCGGTGCGCACCGGGCGCTGCTGCATCCGGTACGACAGCACGTCGGCCATGGTGAAGCGGCCGGAGTTCCTCAGCAGCTCGGCGACCAGCAGCAGGGCCACCAGCCAGGCGACGAGGAAGCCGATGGAGTAGAGGAAGCCGTCGTAGCCGAACAGCGCGATCATGCCCGCGATGCCCAGGAAGGACGCGGCGGACATGTAGTCGCTGCCGATGGCGAAGCCGTTCTGCATACCGGTGAACTCGCGTCCGCCGGAGTGGAAGTCGGTCGCCGACTTCGTCTGGCGGCCCGCCCACACCGTGACGCCGAGCGTCACGGCGATCATGATGACGAACACCAGGATGGTGAGGGTACGGCTGCTGGAGCTGACCTCTTCGGCCGCCAGGAGCACGCCGGAAGCGGTGTTCGTCATGCCCGTCCTCCCGTCCGGCCGGCGGAGGAGCCCGCGGGCGCACCGGCCAGTTCGGCCCTCAGGTCGTCCGCGAGCGGGTCGACCTTCCGGTCGGCGTAGCGCGCGTACATGATCGCGATGCCGAAGGTGCTGACGAACTGGAGGATCCCGAACACCAGGGCCACGTTGACATCGCCGAAGAGGACCGTGGACATCACGTCACGGGCGTAGGCGGACATCAGCACGTACAGCAGGTACCAGGCGAGGAAGCCGACGCTCACCGGGAGCACGAACCTCATCAGGCTCCGCCTGAGCTGGTCGAAACGCGGATCGCTGTGCATGGCCACCATGCGGTCCTCCGCGTCCCCGGCGGGGTCCAGGGTTTGTTGTAGACGGTCTGCGGACACTGCCGCCTCCTTCATCGACACGACGCGACACGACACGACGTACGGGAGCGGAAAAGGAATGCGGGGAACGTAAGGTGCGTCACACCCGGGGTGAAGAAGCTGATCGCGGCGTGCGGCGAACGCCGGATGCGTGCGCCGAACGGTAGACCGTCGTGCGCCGAACGGTCGCTCTTCCGCGCCGAGCGGTCACCCTCGCGGGGGAAACGGCGACGGAGCGCGCACCGGGGCGCGCACCGGGGCGCGGCGACGGCCCGTCGGGCCCCTCCCGGGCCGCGGGTCGCATACGCGTCGCGCGGGCCTCACCCCGTCCCCACGCGCGTTACGCACCCGTTGCCGGGGTGAAGCGGCGCCTTCGGGGCCCGGCACGGTAGCGTTCGTGGGGTCATGGAAACCCTTGCCTTCATCCCCAGCCCGTCGTCGGGCGAGATCGTCATCGGACCGGTCCCGCTGCGGGGTTACGCGTTCTGCATCATCGTCGGCGTCTTCATCGCGGTCTGGCTCGGCGGGAAGCGCTGGGTCGCCCGTGGCGGACAGCCCGGCACGGTCGCCGACATCGCCGTGTGGGCGGTCCCGTTCGGCCTGGTCGGCGGCCGCCTCTACCACGTCGTCACCGACTACCAGCTCTACTTCGGCGAGGGCCGCGACTGGGTCGACGCCTTCAAGATCTGGGAGGGCGGACTCGGCATCTGGGGAGCGATCGCCCTCGGCGCGGTGGGCGCCTGGATCGGCTGCCGCAGGCGGGGCATCCCGCTGCCGGCCTACGCGGACGCCATCGCCCCCGGCATCGCGCTCGCCCAGGCCGTCGGCCGCTGGGGCAACTGGTTCAACCAGGAGCTGTACGGGCGCCCCACGGACCTGCCGTGGGCGGTGAGGATCGACAACGGCGTCGACACGGGCACCTTCCACCCCACCTTCCTGTACGAGTCGCTGTGGTGCGTGGGGGTCGCCCTGCTGGTGATCTGGGCCGACCGCCGCTTCCGCCTCGGCCACGGCCGCGCCTTCGCGCTGTACGTCGCGGCCTACACGGTGGGCCGCTTCTGGATCGAGTACCTGCGCATCGACGAGGCCCACGAGATCTGGGGCCTGCGTCTGAACAACTGGACCTCGATCGTCGTCTTCCTGGCGGCGGTGGCCTACATCGTGCTCTCGGCCAGGCTCCGCCCGGGGCGCGAGGACGTGGTGGAGCCGGCGGCGGATAAGGCCGACGCCGACACCGATGACGCCGCCGACGCCGACGGCACCGGTACCGGCGGCGGCGCGGCGGCGAAGGGCTCCACCGAGGGCGAGGGGAAGGCCGCGCAGGACCGGGCCGACGGACCGGAGCGCGCCGAGCCCGCCGGCGGGGCGTCCGCCTCCACCGCGGGCTGACCCGGCGGCGAGAACCGCCCCGGCCCCGGCCGCGCCTCTCCGGCACGGCCGGGGCCTTCTCCATGCCGCGGCGAAACCCCAGGCCAGCGAGGTAAGTTCGGCCTGCCTTGCTGGAATCGCACCCGGGGGCGGACGTACGGTCGAGGCGTCGGGCACCGTACGGGGGAATTTCAGGAGGCGCAGGCGGATGTCGTCCATGGCCGGAGACGGAAGCGAGATCACCCTGCGGCCCGGAGCCCCGAACTCCGCGCACCGTGACAACCACACCCACCGCGATGTGACCGGCGGCTGGCTGCGCCCGGCCGTCTTCGGGGCCATGGACGGGCTGGTTTCCAACCTCGCCCTGATGACGGGTGTCGCGGGCGGCAACGTGGACCGCACCGTGATCATCATCAGCGGTCTCGCGGGACTGGCGGCCGGAGCCTTCTCCATGGCGGCCGGCGAGTACACCTCGGTGGCCTCCCAGCGCGAGCTGGTCCTGGCCGAGCTGGACGTGGAGCGGCGCGAACTGCGCCGCAGCCCCGAGGACGAGCAGCGGGAGCTGGCCGAGCTGTACGTGGGCCGGGGCGTGGAACCCGAGCTGGCCCTGAAGGTCGCCGCGCAGCTGTCCAGGGACCCCGACCAGGCGCTGGAGATCCACGCGCGCGAGGAGCTGGGCGTGGACCCGGGCGATCTGCCCTCGCCCGTGGTCGCCGCCGTCTCCTCCTTCGGCGCCTTCGCGGTGGGCGCGCTGATACCCGTGCTGCCCTACCTGCTGGGAGCGGTCGCGCTGTGGCCCGCCGTGCTGGTGGCGCTGCTGGGCCTGTTCCTGTGCGGCGTGCTGGTCTCCAAGATCACCGTACGCCCGTGGTGGTACAGCGGGCTGCGGCAGCTCACCCTGGGCGGCGCGGCGGCCGCGGTCACCTACGGGCTCGGTACCCTGTTCGGAGTAGCCGTGGGCTGAGCGGGGCCGCGAGGGCGCGGTCCCGGCCCGGTGTGAGCTGTTCAACTCCTGGAACCCCCGCTCGTCTGTTACCCGCCGGTTTCAGCCGTGTCACCGTCGGGAATGAACAACGAGCGCTTCTGGCAGTGTCGCCGACGCAGTCCGGATCCACGCAGCGGCTGTGTACCGTATGCCCGATTCGACCCCCACCGCAGGTCCGCATGGTGGACCGAGGTGTCCGCTCCTCGGAAGAAACCTCATCATGTAACCTGCACGAAAATTTGTTCCGCAGAGGGCCAACGTCGTCCCTCGGTGCCTTCCGGGCCGGCTCCGCAAGGCGCCACCAAGCCCCACCATGACGACGGGAGAGCCGATGCGTGCTGCGCCCCTGACGGCCTACCCTGCCAAGCAGGGAATGTACGACCCGCGCGACGAGCACGACGCCTGCGGCGTCGGCTTCGTGGCCACCCTCACCGGTGAGGCGAGCCACACGCTGGTCGACCAGGCGCTGACCGTCCTGCGGAATCTGGAGCACCGCGGCGCCACCGGCGCCGAGGCCGACTCCGGCGACGGTGCGGGCATCCTGGTCCAGGTCCCCGACGCCTTCCTGCGCGAGACCGCCGGCTTCGACCTGCCCGAGGCGGGCTCGTACGCCGTGGGCACCGCCTTCCTCCCCACCGGCGAGGCCGACAGCGCCGAGGCCGTCACGCGCATCGAGACGATCGCCGCCGAGGAGGGCCTGAACGTCCTGGGCTGGCGCGATGTCCCCGTCGCCCCGCAACTGCTGGGCAGCGGCGCCCGCGCCACCATGCCCGCCTTCCGACAGCTCTTCGTCGCCGACGGCGTGAACACCGGCCTGGCCCTGGACCGCAAGGCCTTCGTGCTGCGCAAGCGCGCCGAACGAGAGGCCGGCACCTACTTCCCGTCGCTGTCCGCGCGGACGATCGTCTACAAGGGCATGCTGACCACCGGGCAGCTCGAACCCTTCTTCCCCGACCTGTCCGACCGCCGCTTCGCCAGCGCCATCGCGCTGGTCCACTCGCGGTTCTCCACCAACACCTTCCCCAGCTGGCCGCTGGCCCACCCCTACCGCTTCGTCGCCCACAACGGCGAGATCAACACCGTCCGCGGCAACCGCAACTGGATGCGCGCCCGCGAGTCCCAGCTGGTCTCCGACCTCTTCGGCGGCAAGGACGCCAGGGGCATCGAGCGGATCTTCCCCGTCTGCACCCCGGACGCCTCCGACTCCGCATCCTTCGACGAGGTCCTGGAACTGCTCCACCTCGGCGGCCGCTCCCTGCCCCACGCAGTGCTGATGATGGTCCCCGAGGCGTGGGAGAACCACCCCTCCATGGACCCCGCCCGGCGCGCCTTCTACCAGTACCACTCCACGATGATGGAGCCCTGGGACGGGCCGGCCTGCGTCACCTTCACCGACGGCACCCAGGTCGGCGCCGTCCTGGACCGCAACGGACTGCGCCCGGGACGCTACTGGGTCACCGACGACGGCCTGGTCGTCCTCTCCTCCGAGGTCGGCGTCCTGGACATCGACCAGGACAAGGTCGTCCGCAAGGGCCGCCTCCAGCCCGGCCGCATGTTCCTGGTGGACACCGCCGAGCACCGCATCATCGAGGACGACGAGATCAAGGCCGCCCTCGCCGCCGAGCACCCCTACCAGGAGTGGCTCGAGGCCGGGATCATCGAACTGGAGGACCTGCCCGAGCGCGAGCACATCGTCCACACCCACGCCTCGGTCACCCGCCGCCAGCAGACCTTCGGCTACACCGAGGAGGAACTGCGCGTCCTGCTCGCCCCGATGGCCCGCACCGGCGCCGAGCCGATCGGCTCGATGGGCACCGACTCGCCCATCGCCGCGCTCTCGACGCGCCCGAGGCTGATCTTCGACTACTTCACCCAGCTGTTCGCCCAGGTCACCAACCCGCCGCTGGACGCCATCCGCGAGGAACTCGTCACCTCGCTGATCTCCTCCCTCGGCCCCCAGGGCAACCTGCTGGAACCCACCGCGGCCTCCTGCCGCAGCGTCACCCTGCCCTTCCCGGTCATCGACAACGACGAGCTCGCCAAGCTCGTCCACATCAACGCCGACGGCGACATGCCGGGGATGAAGGCCGTCACCCTCTCCGGTCTCTACCGCGTCGGCGGCGGGGGAGCGGCCCTGGCCGAGCGGATCGAGGAGATCTGCGCCGAGGCCGAGGCCGCCATCACCGACGGCGCCCGCCTGATCGTCCTGTCCGACCGCCACTCCGACGCCGAGCACGCGCCGATCCCGTCCCTGCTGCTGACCTCCGCCGTCCACCACCACCTCATCCGCACCAAGCAGCGCACCCAGGTGGGCCTGCTGGTCGAGGCCGGAGACGTCCGCGAGGTCCACCACGTCGCCCTGCTCATCGGCTACGGCGCCGCCGCGGTCAACCCCTACCTGGCCATGGAGACCGTCGAGGACCTCGTCCGCGCCGGCACCTTCCTGCCCGCCGACACCGACCCCGAGACCGCCATCCGCAACCTGATCAAGGCGCTCGGCAAGGGCGTGCTGAAGGTCATGTCCAAGATGGGCATCTCCACCGTCGCCTCCTACCGCGGCGCCCAGGTCTTCGAGGCCGTCGGCCTGGAGCAGGACTTCGTCGACACCTACTTCCACGGCACCGCCACCAAGATCGGCGGCGCGGGCCTGGACGTCATCGCCAAGGAGGTCGCCGCCCGCCACGCCAAGGCCTACCCGGCCTCCGGCATCGCACCGGCCCACCGCAACCTGGAGATCGGCGGCGAGTACCAGTGGCGCCGCGAGGGCGAGCCGCACCTGTTCGACCCGGAGACGGTCTTCCGCCTCCAGCACGCCACCCGCACCCGCCGCTACGACATCTTCAAGCAGTACACCCGGCGCGTGGACGAGCAGTCCGAACGCCTGATGACGCTGCGCGGCCTGTTCGGCCTGAAGTCCGAGCGGCCCTCGATCCCCCTCGACGAGGTCGAGCCCGTCTCCGAGATCGTCAAGCGGTTCTCCACCGGCGCCATGTCCTACGGCTCCATCTCCCAGGAGGCCCACGAGACCCTCGCCATCGCCATGAACCGGCTGGGCGCCAAGTCCAACACCGGCGAGGGCGGCGAGGACCCCGAGCGGCTGTACGACCCGGCCCGCCGCTCGGCCATCAAGCAGGTCGCCTCCGGCCGCTTCGGCGTCACGTCCGAGTACCTGGTCAACTCCGACGACATCCAGATCAAGATGGCCCAGGGCGCCAAGCCCGGCGAGGGCGGCCAGCTGCCCGGCCACAAGGTCTACCCGTGGGTGGCCAGGACCCGGCACTCCACGCCGGGCGTGGGGCTCATCTCCCCGCCGCCGCACCACGACATCTACTCCATCGAGGACCTCGCCCAGCTCATCCACGACCTGAAGAACGCCAACCCCGCCGCCCGCATCCACGTGAAGCTGGTCTCCGAGGTCGGCGTCGGCACGGTCGCGGCGGGCGTCTCCAAGGCCCACGCCGACGTCGTGCTGATCTCCGGCCACGACGGCGGCACCGGCGCCTCCCCCCTCACCTCCCTCAAGCACGCGGGCGGCCCCTGGGAGCTGGGCCTGGCCGAGACCCAGCAGACCCTGCTGCTCAACGGCCTGCGCGACCGCATCGTCGTCCAGACCGACGGCCAGCTCAAGACCGGCCGCGACGTGGTCATCGCCGCCCTCCTGGGCGCCGAGGAGTACGGCTTCGCCACCGCCCCGCTGGTCGTCTCCGGCTGCGTGATGATGCGCGTGTGCCACCTGGACACCTGCCCCGTCGGCATCGCCACCCAGAACCCGGTGCTGCGCGGCCGCTACAGCGGCAAGGCCGACCACGTGGTGAACTTCTTCGAGTTCATCGCCGAGGAGGTCCGCGAACTCCTGGCCGAACTGGGCTTCCGCAGCCTGGACGAGGCCATCGGCCACGCCGAGGTCCTCGACGTCAGCCGCGCGGTCGACCACTGGAAGGCCCAGGGACTGGACCTGGCCCCGCTGCTGCACGTCCCCGAACTGCCCGAGGGCGCCGCCCGCCACCAGGTAGTCCCCCAGGACCACGGCCTGGCCAAGGCCCTGGACAACCAGCTCATCAAGCTCGCCGCCGACGCCCTGTCGGCCGACACCGCCGAGGACGCCCGGCCTGTGCGCGCCCAGGTGCCCATCCGCAACATCAACCGGACGGTCGGCACCATGCTCGGCCACGAGGTGACCAAGAAGTTCGGCGGCGCCGGCCTGCCCGACGACACCATCGACATCACCTTCACCGGCTCCGCCGGCCAGTCCTTCGGCGCCTTCCTGCCGCGCGGCATCACCCTCCGCCTGGAGGGCGACGCCAACGACTACGTCGGCAAGGGCCTGTCGGGCGGACGCGTCGTCGTCCGCCCCGACCGGGGCGCCTCCCACCTGGCCGAGTACTCCACCATCGCCGGCAACACCCTCGCCTACGGCGCCACCGGCGGCGAGATGTTCCTGCGCGGCAGCGTCGGCGAGCGATTCTGCGTCCGCAACTCCGGCGCGCTGGTGGTCTCCGAGGGCGTGGGCGACCACGGCTGCGAGTACATGACCGGCGGCACGGCCGTCGTCCTGGGCCGCACCGGCCGCAACTTCGGCGCCGGCATGTCCGGCGGCACCGCGTACGTCATCGACCTCGACGCCGACGACGTCAACCCCGACATCGCCGGAGCCGTCGAACCCCTCGGCGACACCGACCGGCAGTGGCTGCACGACGTGGTGCGCCGCCACCACGAGGAGACCGGCTCCACCGTCGCGGAGAAGCTGCTCGCCGACTGGGAGAGGGCCGCAGGCCGCTTCAGCAAGATCATGCCCCGTACCTACAAGGCAGTGCTCGCCGCCAAGGACGCCGCCGAGCGAGCCGGACTGTCCCAGGACCAGATCCACGAGAAGATGATGGAGGCGGCGACCAATGGCTGATCCCAAGGGCTTCCTGAACACCGACCGCGAGGTCGCCCGGACCCGCCCCGTGCCCGAGCGCGTCAAGGACTGGAACGAGGTCTACGTCCCCGGCTCCCTGCTGCCGATCATCGGCAAGCAGGCCGGCCGGTGCATGGACTGCGGCATCCCGTTCTGCCACAACGGCTGCCCCCTGGGCAACCTCATCCCCGAGTGGAACGACTACGCCTGGCGCGGGGACTGGCAGGCCGCCGGAGAGCGGCTGCACGCGACCAACAACTTCCCGGAGTTCACCGGGCGGCTGTGCCCGGCCCCCTGCGAGTCCGCCTGCGTACTGGGCATCAACCAGCCCCCGGTGACCATCAAGAACGTCGAGGTCACCATCATCGACAAGGCCTGGGAGGCCGGCGGCGTCACCCCGCAGCCGCCCGAGCGCCTGTCGGGCAAGACCGTCGCCGTCATCGGCTCCGGCCCCGCGGGCCTGGCCGCCGCCCAGCAGCTCACCCGCGCCGGCCACACGGTCGCCGTCTACGAGCGCGCCGACCGCATCGGCGGACTGCTGCGCTACGGCATCCCCGAGTTCAAGATGGAGAAGCGCCACATCAACCGCCGCATCGAGCAGATGCGCGCGGAGGGCACCAAGTTCCGCACCGGAGTGGAGGTCGGCCGCGACATCGACGCCGCCGACCTGCGCAAGCGCTACGACGCCGTCGTCATCGCCGCCGGCTCCACCACCGCCCGCGACCTGCCCGTGCCCGGCCGCGAACTGCGCGGCATCCACCAGGCGATGGAGTACCTGCCCCTGGCCAACAAGGTCCAGGAAGGCGACTACGTCGCCCCGCCGATCACCGCGGAGGGCAAGCACGTCGTCGTCATCGGCGGCGGCGACACCGGCGCCGACTGCGTCGGCACCGCCCACCGCCAGGGCGCGGCCTCCGTCACCCAGCTGGAGATCATGCCCCGGCCCAACGACGAGCGGGACCCGGTGAGCCAGCCCTGGCCCACCTTCCCCATGCTCTACAAGGTCACCTCCGCCCACGAGGAGGGCGGCGAGAGGGTCTACTCCGTCTCCACCACCCACTTCGGGGGCGACGAGGACGGCAACGTTCAGGCCCTGCACCTGGTCGAGGTCGAGTTCAAGCAGGGCAGGCTCGAGCCCAAGCCGGGCACCGAGAGGCGCATCCCGGCCCAGCTCGTCACCCTGGCCATGGGCTTCACCGGCATCGACAGGACCAACGGCCTGGTCGAGCAGTTCGGCCTGGAACTGGACGAGCGCGGCAACGTCGCCCGCGACGCCGACTACGCCACCAACGTCGACGGCGTCTACGTCGCCGGCGACGCCGGCCGCGGCCAGTCCCTGATCGTGTGGGCCATCGCCGAAGGCCGCTCGGCGGCCAGGGCCGTGGACCGCTACCTGACCGGCACCAGCTCCCTGCCGGCACCGATCAGGCCGACCGACCGCGCACTGACCGTCTGACGCACCCCGGCCGTCCGCGCGGCGCGGGCGGCAGGCCGCCTCGGACGGCCGCCCGCACCGGCACGGACACACAGACCGCGGCGCCGACCCCCTCCCCGACCGGGGGCCGGCGCCGCGCCGCGTCCGCGGACGGGTCAGGACCCCCGGGCCAGCCGGGCCGGGAAACCGCCCGTGGCCACCGGACCCCAGCGCACCGGCGTGATCCGCAGCAGCGACTTGCCCTGCCGCACCATCGCCTCGCGGTACTCGTCCCAGTCCGGATGCTCGCCCGCGATCGCCCGGTAGTACTCCACCAGCGGCTCCACAGCCTCGGGCACGTCCAGCACCTCGGCGGTGCCGTCCACCTGCACCCACGGACCGTCGAAGTCCTCCGACAGCACGATCACGCTCACGGCCGGATCACGGCGGGCGTTGCGCGCCTTGGCGCGTTCGGGATACGTCGAGACCACGATCCGCCCCGCGCCGTCCACCCCGCACGACACCGGCGACCCCTGCGGGGAGCCGTCGGCACGGCGGGTGAGCAGCACCGCCCGGTGGCGGGGGCGCACGAAGTCCAGCAGCTCGTCGGGACCGACACGGGTGTTGGTGGCGATGGAAGGGCTCATGATCCGAGCCTATGCCGCCCCGCCCGGGCGCCGCCCCAGCACGCCGCGGCCCGCCGTCCCGCACGTACTGCGCCCCGAACACCGTCCCGCCGGACCTGGAGCGGGAGGGAAGACCCCGAGCGCATAGAGTCGGTGACCATGACGAACAGCGAGATCGACCCGTCGGTGCAGGCAGAACTCGCCCGGCTGCGCGACAGCATCGACAACATCGACGCCGCCGTGGTGCACATGCTCGCCGAGCGCTTCAAGTGCACCCAGCAGGTCGGCCGCCTCAAGGCCGAACACCGGCTGCCCCCCGCCGACCCCGCCCGCGAGGCCCAGCAGATCGCCCGGCTGCGCTCCCTCGCCGAGAGCGCCAAACTCGACCCGGCCTTCGCCGAGAAGCTGCTGAACTTCATCATCGCCGAGGTCATCCGCCACCACGAGACCATCGCCCGCTCCTGACGAGCCCCGCCGCCCCGGCCGCACGGCCGGCCCCCGCCGTCCCGCCCACCACCGGCCCGGGGGCACGGCGCGGGACACCCGGTGCGCCCCGCCCGGCCGATACGGCAGCATGAGCGCCATGCCCGCACTGACCCGCGAAGAGGCGCGGAGCCGAGCCCGGCTCATCGACGTCCAGCACTACGCCATCGACCTCGACCTGACCCGGGGCGAGGAGGTCTTCGGCTCCACCACCACCGTCCGCTTCACCACCCGCGAAGCGGGCGACACCTTCGTCGAGGTACGGCCCCGCACCCTCCACCGGGCCGTCCTCGACGGACACGGCCTCGACACCGCCTCCCTCACCGACGGGCGCCTGCCGCTGACCGGACTGAGCGCGGGCGAGCACGAACTGCGCATCGAGGCCGACATGGCCTACTCGCGCACCGGCGAAGGCATGCACCGCTTCACCGACCCCGCCGACGGCCGCACCTACCTCTACACCATGTGCTTCCAGACCGAGGCCCCCCGCGTCTTCGCCGCCTTCGACCAGCCCGACCTCAAGGCCCCCTTCACCGTCACCGCCACCGCACCCCGGGAGTGGACCGTCCTCGGCAACGGCACCGCCCGCCGCGCCGAAGGGGAACCCGGCCGCTGGGAATGCGCCCCCACCCCGCCACTGAGCACCTACCTCGTGGCACTGGCCGCCGGCCCCTGGCACTCGGTGCGCACCGAGCACGCCGGCATCCCCTTCGGCCTCCACGTACGCCAGTCCCTGGGCAGCCACCTCGACGACGACGCGCAGGAACTGCTCGACATCACCCGCGCCTGCTTCGACCGCTACCACGAGATCTTCGACGAGCCCTACCCCTTCGACTCCTACGACCAGGCGTTCGTCCCCGAGTTCAACGCCGGCGCCATGGAGAACCCCGGGCTGGTCACCTTCCGCGACGAGTACGTCCACCGCTCCGCCGTCACCGACACCCAGCTCCAGAGCCGGGCCGTGACCATCGCCCACGAGATGGCCCACATGTGGTTCGGCGACCTGGTCACCCTGCGCTGGTGGGACGACATCTGGCTCAACGAGTCCTTCGCCGAGTACATGGGCTACCAGGTCGTCGCCGAGGCCACCCGCTTCACCGGCACCTGGACCGAGTTCGCCGTCGACCGCAAGTCCTGGGGCTACGACGCCGACCAGCGCCCCTCCACCCACCCCGTCGCCCCCGAGCCCGAGGCGGTGCCCGACACCGCCACCGCCCTGCTCAACTTCGACGGCATCTCCTACGCCAAGGGAGCCTCCGCACTGCGCCAACTGGTCACCTGGCTCGGCGAGAAGCCCTTCCTCGCCGGAATCAACGACCACTTCGCCCGCCACCGGTTCGGCAACGCCACCCTCGCCGACCTCCTCGACTCCCTCACCCGCGCCTCCGGCCGCGACGTCCGCACCTGGGCCGAACGCTGGCTGCGCACCAGCGGCGCCGACACCCTCACCCCCCGCATCACCACCGGCACCACCCCCGGACGGGACGGCCGGCGCTGGCACCTGGAGATCGCCCACACCGGCAACCGCCCCCACCGCGTCACCGTCGGCCTGTACGACCTGGACGGCGGAACCGGAAAGGAGCGCCTGGCACCGCGCGAACCCCTCACAGCCGACATCCCCGCCGACGGCGGCCACACCCTCACCGCCGACGGCCCCCGCCCCGACCTCGTCCTCCTCAACGACCGCGACCTCACCTACGCCAAGATCCGCCTGGACACCGGCTCCTGGCGCACCGTGCGACGCGCCCTGGCCCAGCTGCCCGACCCGCTCACCCGCGCCACCGTCTGGAACGCGGCCCGCGACATGGTCCGCGACGGCCGACTGCCCCCCGCCGACTACCTGGACACCGCCCGCGCCCACCTGCCCCACGAGAGGGACGACGCCGTCGTCGCCGGCGTACTGGACTTCGCCCGCCACGAGATCGCCGACCGCTACCTGCCGCCCGGGCAGCGCACCGCCGCCCTGGAGACCCTCACCGACCTCGCCCTCACCCTGCTGGAGCGCGAACCGGCCGGCGGCGGACGCGACGGGGGAATCCGCCTGACCGCCGTACGCGCCGCCATCGACAGCGCCACCACCCCCGGCGGCCTCCACCACTGGTGGACCACCGGCACCCTCCCCGGCGGGCGCCCCCTCGACCACGAACTGCGCTGGCGGCTCCTGCACCGCCTCGCCGTCCTCGGCGCGGTGAACACCTCCGACATCGGTGCCGCACTCGACGCCGACCCCAGCGCCACCGGCACCGAGGGCGCCGCACGCTGCCGCGCGGCCCTGCCCGACGCCACCGCCAAGGAAGCCGCCTGGCAGGCCCTGTTCGACGAGTCCGACACCCTCTCCAACTACCTGCTCAAAGCCACCTTCCAGGGCTTCTGGCACACAGAGCAGCACGACCTGCTGCGCGACTACGTGCCCCGCTACTTCGCACAGGCCCCCGCCCTCGCCGCCCGCCGCGGCCCCGCCATCGCCCAGGCACTGGGACGGCACGGCTTCCCCCGCCCCTTCACCGACGCGGACACCCTGGCCCTGGGACAGCGGTGCCTGGCCGACGACTTGCTCACCCCCGCCCTGCGCCGCCCCCTCGCCGACGAACTCGACGACCTCGCCCGCGCCCTGCGCGTCCGCGCGGCGCACTGACGCCCCGCGGTGCCGGGCCCCGACCACGGACGGACCCGGCACCCCGGTTCACCGGTCGGCGCACGGATCGCTTCCCGGGAACTCCTCGCCCCGGCCGGCAGGTGCGTCTTGTCGTCCGGATCGGTGGCGGTGGCCGGTTCTCAGAAGACCGGAACGGTACGGCCCGGAAAGCCTCTGCCGTCGAGCGGCATGCTGTTCTCCTCGCGATCGTGCGCCTGGCGCCTTCGGGCGGCGCGTACGGCCGCCTCCATGGCGACGTTGCGTGGACTCCGCCGCGGCCGGCGTCCCTGCCGACAGCGGGCGCGCAGGCGGCTCCTCGGGCCGACGCCGGCGCAGTCCGGAAGGGACAGTGGAGGCGGGAACGGGGGAATGAGGCGTTCCGCGATTTCCGGGCGGTCGTCCGACGACTCCCGCGCAGCGGGGAAAAGCCCGCACCCGCCGTCATATGCCGCCGGGGAAAACGGGAATGCTCATCCGAGCGGCCTTGCGCCCATTTCACAAGTTGTTAACGGCCCTATATGGAACGGCCGTTGAACAGTTCCCTCTCCACAGTTCCCTACCGGCGGGTAAGTCGTAGGGTCGCTGCCATGCGCCGCGCGAAAATCGTCTGCACCCTGGGCCCCGCCACCGATTCGTACGAGCAGATCAAAGCGCTCGTCGAAGCCGGAATGGACGTCGCCCGCCTCAACCTCAGCCACGGCGCCCACGCCGAGCACGAGGAGCGCTACCACCGCGTGCGCCGGGCGTCCGAGGCGACCGGCCGCAGCGTCGGCATCCTCGCCGACCTTCAAGGCCCGAAGATCCGGCTCGGACGATTCCGCGAAGGCCCCGTACTCCTCGAACGCGGCGAGGAGTTCACCATCACCACCGAGGACGTCGAGGGCGACCGCGAACAGTGCGGCACCACCTACGAAGGACTCGCCGACGACGTCACACCCGGCGAACTCGTCCTCGTCGACGACGGCCGCGTCACCCTGAGGGTCACCGCCGTCGACGGCCCCCGCATCCGCACCGAGGTCACCGAGGGCGGCATGGTCTCCGACCACAAGGGCCTCAACCTCCCCGGCGTCGCCGTCTCCGTGCCCGCCCTCTCCGACAAGGACGTCGACGACCTGCGCTGGGCACTGCGCACCGGCGTGGACGTCATAGCCCTCTCCTTCGTCCGCAGCGCACGCGACATAGCCGACGTCCACCGCGTCATGAAGGAGGAGGACCGCCACCTCCCCGTCATCGCCAAGATCGAGAAACCCCAGGCGGTGGAGAACCTCGCCGAGATCGTCGCCGCCTTCGACGGCCTCATGGTCGCCCGCGGCGACCTCGGCGTCGAGATGCCCCTGGAAGCCGTCCCCCTGGTGCAGAAACGCGCCGTCGCCCTCGCCCGGCGCAACGCCAAGCCGGTCATCGTCGCCACCCAGATGCTCGACTCGATGATCGACTCCTCCCGGCCCACCCGCGCCGAGGCGTCCGACGTGGCCAACGCCGTCATGGACGGCACCGACGCCGTGATGCTCTCCGGCGAGACCAGCGTCGGCAAGTACCCGGTCGAGACGGTCAGGACCATGGGCCGCATCGTCGCCGCGGCCGAGGAGGACATGCTCTCCCAGGGCCTCCGCCCGCTCGCCGAGAGCGCCAAGCCCCGCACCCAGGGCGGCGCCGTGGCCCGTGCCGCGGCCGAGATGGGCGACTTCCTCGGAGCCAAGTTCCTCGTCGCCTTCACCCAGTCCGGCGACACCGTCCGCCGCCTGTCCCGCTACCGCTCACCGGTCCCCGTCCTCGCCTTCACCCCCGACCCGGCCACCCGCGCCCAGCTCAACCTCACCTGGGGCGTGGAGACCTTCCTCGGGCCCACCGCGCGCAGCACCGACGAGATGGTGGAGCAGGTCGACCGGAGGCTGCTGGAGGTGGGGCGCTGCGAGAGGGGCGACAAGGTGATCATCACCGCCGGCTCGCCGCCCGGCGTCCCCGGTACCACCAACATGGTCCGCGTCCACCGCATCGGCGAGGAGCACCCCGCCCGCTGACCCGGCCCCGTACGGCCCGACCGGCCGCCCCGTGAACCGGGAAGCCCCGGCCGCCGCCCCGCGCCAGCGGCGGCCGGGACTTCCCCCGTCCCCGCGCACCCGCCCGCTTCAGTGCTTGGGGCCGATGTGCGCGTCCATCAGCGCCACGGACGCCCGGCGGGCGACGGAGACGTTGTACGTCCCGGAGGGGCGGCGTACGGCCCGCCATTCGACCCCCAGCCGGTCCAGGGTCTCTCCGTAGATGCGCACGATGTCCTCGGAGGTGTTGGTGAAGAAGTACCGCGGGTACTCGTAGCGCTTGCGCACCCCGCCGACGGGACGTGTCGTCCAGTTGGTGATCCGGCAGCCGTCGGAGTGGACGAGCCCCCGGATCAGCTCCCAGGGGTGCTCATCGGTGATCTCCTGCTGCCAGGGCTCCAGGGCGATGCGCCGCTCATGCTTCCTGCCCGGCCCGTGCTGGGGGAACAGACAGGTCCAGTGACGGCCGTAGGAGGTGACCATGACGCACCCCTGCGCCTGTACGAGGTAGGCGTTCCGGTCCGGCAGGACGGCGGTGATCGCCTCGCGGCACGCGGTGATCAGCCCGGGCCAGGCGTCCGCGCAGGCGATACGCAGATAGTGGCCGTCACGCCGGGGGTGCGCACTGAGGCAGCCGTCGCCCAGATAGAGGCCGAGCAGGTATGCGTAGGCGGGCCGGTCGGCGGGGAGGGACGGCTCGGGTCCGCACCGGAAGCACTCCTCCTCCCGTGAGGCGTTCGGGAGCGGCTGGACGCGGATCTGCCAGGCGCGGATCGCGGAGCGGGATATCCCGGTCTGCCTGCTGACGGAGTTGAGGCTGCGACCCTGGTCGACGAGGGCGAGAACACGCTTCCGCGTGGCGAGGTCGTACATGCTCGCGAGCGTGCACGAGAGGCTGTTCCCCGGGGGAGGATCCGAGGGGCGTTCCCTCTGATCAGTGAAGTTTTCCCGCTTTGCTTGCAACCTTGGAAATAAAGGTAGAGTGCCCCGGGTCGGATTCGAACCGACACTGTATGGGTTTTGAATCCATTGCCTGCTGCCAATTGGGCTACCGGGGCCATGTGAATCGAAGGCTGGGGCCTCCCGACGTAGGTACACCTTACAGGAACTAGGTAGGCTCTTGTGGTCCACCTGGCCGGAAAACGAGGAGCCCAGTGAGCACCGCGGACATCCCCGAGCCCATCAGCACCGACGCCGGCGCCGACAGCGGAGCCGGCGCGGCCGGCGAGCGGGCGCACGTGCCTCCGGAGACGACGCGGGTCGTCATCGCCGAGGACGAGGCGCTGATCCGCCTGGACCTCAAGGAGATGCTGGAGGAGGAGGGCTACGACGTCGTCGGCGAGGCCGGGGACGGGCAGCGGGCCGTGGAGCTGGCGCGGGAGCACCGGCCGGATCTGGTGATCATGGACGTGAAGATGCCCGTGCTCGACGGGATCTCGGCGGCCGAGAAGATCGCCGAGGAGTCGATCGCCCCGGTGCTGATGCTGACCGCCTTCTCGCAGCGCGAGCTGGTGGAGCGGGCGCGGGACGCGGGCGCGATGGCGTACCTGGTGAAGCCGTTCAGCAAGAGCGACGTGGTGCCCGCCATCGAGATGGCGGTGTCGCGGTTCAACGAGATGAAGGTGCTGAGCCGGGAGGTCGCCGACCTCGCGCAGCGGCTGGAGACGCGGAAGCTGGTGGACCGGGCCAAGGGGGTGCTGCAGACGCAGTACGGGCTGACCGAGCCGGCCGCGTTCCGGTGGATCCAGAAGACCTCGATGGACCGCCGGCTGTCGATGAGGCAGGTGGCCGAGGCCGTGATCCAGGACGCGGAGGAGAAGAAGCAGCAGCGGTGACGCCGCCCGGGGGTGCGCGGGGCCGCTCGGGGGTGCGGCCCGGATGCGGCGGGGGTCGTTGCCGGTGCCGGGCCGCAAAGCGCGGGCCGCGGCCGCCTTCGGCGGCGCCGGCCCCGCGTGAGCTGGGGGGTGTCGGAGGGGGAGGGGGGTTCCGGATCTTCGTGTGGGCCGTGTGCGGTCGCAAGTGGGCTGCGGGGGACGGGTTTTGTGACCGGCGGTTCGGAATTCGCCGGGTCCGACCCCTGATGATCTTTCCCTTTCTGTCCGTTCTTCGGTAAGGAGTGTTCTGTTTCCGGCGCATGGCGCAGGTCACAGGGAGATCACATCTGTCGCTCTCACCTATCTGGTCTGCTTCTGGGGCAATAGATTCCGGGCCACGCCGCACGTACGTACGTGCGGACCGCGACGCCGGAACGTACGGCGGTCGTCGTGATCTGAGCAGGCTCCAGGGGGTTCCACGTGCTCAACAAGACCATCGTCAAGCTGGCCATTCCCATGGCCGTCGGCGCGCTCGCGCTGACCGGTTGCGGCGGAGGGGACAGCGGAAGCGGCGACGCGTACAAGATCGCCTTCCAGGGCCCGCTCTCCGGCGACAACGTGCAGCTCGGCCAGAACATGGAGAACGGCATCAAGCTGGCGATCGACCAGGCGAACGCCGAGGGCGACCTCGGGTTCAAGGTCGAGTACGTTCCGGTCGACGACCAGGGTCTGCCGGACAAGGCGACGGCGGCCGCGCAGAAGGCGATCGACGACGAGGACGTCGTCGCGGTGATCGGCCCGGCGTTCTCGGGTCCGGCGGACACGGCCGCCGAGGTGTACGGGGCCGCGGGCCTGGTGGCGCTGTCGTCGTCGGCGACGCGCCCCGACCTGACGACCAAGGGCTACGAGACGTTCCTGCGCGCGGTGCCGAACGACAGCGCCCAGGGCGCGGGGATGGCGAAGTACCTGTCGGGCAAGGTCAAGGCAGAGAAGGTCGTGGTGGTCGACGACAAGACCGACTACGGCATCGGCCTGGCGGACGTCGCCGAGAAGGACCTGAAGGCCGCCGGTGTGGACGTGGTGCGCCAGAGCGTGCCGCAGAAGACGCCGGACTACAGCGCCGCGGCGAAGAACGTCACCAAGAACAAGCCGGACGCGCTGATCTACGCGGGCTACTACCAGGACGCCGGCCCGTTCGCCAAGAAGCTCAAGGAGGCGGGCTTCGACGGTGTGGCGATGTCGGGTGACGGCACCAACGACGCGCAGTTCATAGAGCTGGCGGGCGACGCCTCGGACGGCTGGCTGCTGACCTGCCCGTGCACGGACGCCACCAAGGAGGACGCGACGAAGAAGTTCGCCGCGGACTACGAGAAGGAGTTCAAGCAGGCTCCGGGCACGTACTCGGCCGAGTCGTACGACGCCGCCTCGATGATCATCGAGGAGATCAAGAAGCTCCACGAGGACGGCGGCGTCGAGCGCCAGGCGCTGGTGGACGCTCTGCGCGGGGCGAAGTACAAGGGTCTGACGAAGGAGTTCTCCTTCGACGACAAGGGTGAGTTCACCAACCAGACCATCTACCTGTACCAGGTCAAGGGCGAGGGCATCGAGTACCAGGGCAGCGTCGACGAGCTGGCCGGCTGAGCAGGCCGACGCTTCCGGCCGGCCGGCGCGGCGGGTTCGCTCCCGCGCCGGCCGGCGTGACACCCGGCGGACACCGCCTTCGTGCTGGGCGTCCGCCTCCGTGATCCTCGCGCCGCCCGCTCCCCGAGTGCTGAACGCACGGCCGGGCGGCACATTCCCACAAGGAAGACAGTTCGATGTCCCTCAGTGAGTTCTGGGACTTCCTCGTCCTAGGGGTGGTGCTCGGCAGTCTCTACGCCGTCATCGCCATCGGCTACACGCTGGTGTACGGCGTGCTCCAGCTTCTGAACTTCGCGCACAGCGAGGTCTTCATGTTCGGCGGTTACGGGGGCCTGCTGGCCCTGACCGCCCTGATCCCCGAGTCGACGCCCTCCGGCATGGGCTCGGTCGCCTACGTCCTGATCGGCATGCTGGCCGGTGCCGCGCTGGGCGGCGCGGTGGCCTTCGGTCTGGAACGGGTGGCGTACCGGCCGTTGCGCAGACACCACGCGCCGCGCCTGGTTTTCCTGATCACCGCGATCGGCGCCTCGTTCTTCCTGTACAACCTGGCGGGCAAGCTGTTCGGCCGCAATCCGCTGCCGATGCCGTCGATGTACGAGAACAAGAAGGTGCTGAGCGTCTTCGGCGCCGAGCTGACGATCACGCAGGTGCTGATCCTGGTGTCGGCGGTGGCGATGATGGTCGGCCTGGACTACGTGGTGAACCGCACGAAGATGGGTTCGGGCATCCGCGCGGTGGCGCAGGACCCGGAGGTCGCGTCGCTGATGGGCGTGGACATCGACAAGGTGGTGTCCCGGACGTTCGTGCTCGGCGGTCTGCTGGGCGGTGCGGCCGGCTTCCTGTTCGGCACCAACAGCCAGGTCTGGTACACGATGGGCTTCCTGCCCGGTATCACGGCCTTCGCCGCGGCGGTGCTGGGCGGTATCGGCAATGTGCGCGGCGCGATGCTGGGCGGTCTGGTGCTGGGCGTGGTGGAGACCATGACGGTGGGCCTGTGGGGTGACGACTGGCGTTACGTCGGTGCCTTCGTGGTGCTGGTGCTGGTGCTGATGGTCCGTCCGACCGGCATTCTCGGCGAGCGTGTGGGGAGGACGGCGTGAGCATCAAGACCTCGACTGCGCAAGGGTCCGGGCAGGACTCGCCGAAGAGCGCCGCGGTGCCGCTGTCGGCGGCGGCCCGGCTGCGGAGGGTGCGCTGGTACCAGGAGCCGCGCTGGCGGCGGCTGGGGGCCCTGCTGGCGCTGGCGGTGACGCTCAGGCTGATGACGGGCGAGGAGGGCACCACCCGGGATCTGTTCCTGGCGCTGCGTGAGGACTTCACCGGCCCCGGTCTGTGGGTCTGGCTGGCGATCGCGGTGGCGGTCTGGGCGGTGCGGGAGTTCCTGGCCGACCAGACCTCCCGTGCGGTCAAGGGCACGAAGAAGGTCTCCTCCGGCCCGCTGGAGCGGGTCCGTCAGGTGTGGTCGGCCGACAAGCGGGTGCGCATGGGCGTGCTGACGGCCGTGCTGGCGCTGGTGGTGTTCGGGCCGCTGGGGGTCGAGCGGTACTGGCAGCAGGTGCTGGTGGACCAGATCGCGATCTTCGTGCTGCTGGCGATCGGCCTGAACGTGGTGATCGGCTGGGCGGGTCTGCTGGACCTGGGCTTCATCGCGTTCTTCGCGATCGGCGCGTACAGCGCGGCGTACTGGACGGGCGCGCTGCCGGTCCAGCCGCCGGTGGCGCTGAACAACTTCCTGGTGCTGCCGATCGCGGTGCTGACGTGCCTGGTGGCGGGGGTGATCCTGGGCGCTCCGACGCTGCGGCTGCGGGGTGACTACCTGGCGATCGTGACGCTGGGCTTCCACGAGATCGTCTACCTGGTGGCGAAGAACGCCGACGGGGTGACGGAGGGCGCGCGCGGTGTGAAGGTCGAGCGGTTCAGCGTCGACCTGGGCTTCTTCTCCTACGAGTGGAAGCTGGACCCGATGCCGTACTACTGGCTGCTGGTCGCCTTCGTGGTGCTGGCCATCTTCCTGTTCCTGCGGCTGGAGCACTCCAAGGTGGGCCGGGCGTGGACCGCGATCCGGGAGGACGAGGTGGCCGCGGCGGCCACGGGTGTGCCCACGGTGCGGTACAAGCTGATGGCGTTCGCGATCGGTGCGTCGACCTCGGGTGTGGCCGGGGTGGCGTACGCGAGCAAGGTCGGGTACTTCAATCCGGAGAACTTCGCGATCCTGCTGTCGATCCTGGTGCTGGCCTATGTCATCTTCGGCGGCATGGGGTCGATCCCCGGGGTGCTGTTCGGCGCCGCGTTCCTGGTGTGGCTGCCCGAGTACCTGCGCGAGTGGGTGGATCCCAAGGACCGCTACATGTACCTGGGTGCTCTCCTCGTCATCATGATGATCTACCGGCCGCAGGGTGTGCTGCCCTCCCGCCGCCGCAAGCGTGAGCTGCAGATGGCGGAGGCGGGGATCGGCGGAGCCGACGCGACCGGCCCGGCGGAAGGCAGGCAGCCGTGACCACCGAGACGGTGAAGAAGGAGCAGGGGCCGGCGGGTGGTTCGGCCGGCGCCGGTGAGCTGGTGCTGGAGACGTCGGGCGTGACGCTGCGGTTCGGCGGCCTGACCAGTCTGGACAACGTCGAGCTGCGGATGCGGCGCGGTGAGGTGCTGGCGGTCATCGGGCCCAACGGTGCGGGCAAGACGTCGCTGTTCAACTCGCTGACGGGCGCGTACGTGCCGCAGGAGGGGCGGATCGTCTTCCGTCCGCGCGCGGGCGGTGAGCACTCGCTGCTGGGCGCCAAGCCGCATGTGGTCAGCCAGTGGGGTCTGGCGCGCACGTTCCAGAACATCCGGCTGTTCGGGGCGCTGACCGCGCTGGAGAACGTCAAGATCGCGGCGGAGACCCGGCTGAAGGCCGGCCCGGTGTCGATCATGCTGGGGCTGCCTAACGCGCGGAAGGCCGAGCGGGCCAGTGACCGCCGGGCGCACGAGGTGCTGTCCTACGTCGGCCTGCTGGGGAAGATGAACGAGCTGGCGGGGTCGCTGAGCTACGGCGACCAGCGGCGGCTGGAGATCGCGCGGGCGCTGGCGACGGATCCGGAGGTGCTGCTGCTGGACGAGCCGGCGGCGGGCACCAACCCGACGGAGAAGCTGGAGCTGGAGGAGCTGATCCGGCGGATCAACACCGAGCTGGGTGTGAGCGTGCTGCTGATCGAGCACGACATGCGGCTGGTGATGTCGGTGGCCGACCGGGTGATGGTGCTCAACTTCGGCAAGAAGATCGCCGAGGGTTCCCCGTCGCAGGTGCAGCAGGACCCGGCGGTGATCGAGGCGTACCTGGGCTCGGTGGCCGAGGAGGACGAGGCCGCGGTGGCGGAGGTCGTCGCCGAGGGCGCGGGCGCGGGTGCGCAGGAAGACGCCGGAGCCGGGGCCGACGCCGGTGCCGGGGCGCCGCAGCGGGACACCAAGGAGCACGAGTGAGCGTCACCACGGATCTGAAGAAGGAGCCGCAGGGCGGCGAGCCGGCCGCCCCGGTGGTGCTGGAGCTGCGGGATCTGCGGGTGTTCTACGGCGCCATCGAGGCGCTCAAGGGCGTCAACCTGACGGTCCGCCGCGGTGAGGTGGTCGCGCTGCTCGGCGCCAACGGCGCGGGCAAGACGACCACGCTGCGGACGGCGTCGGGGATGATCGCGCCGCGCGAGGGGCAGGTGCTGCTGCACGGGGAGCGGATCGACGGCATCAAGTCGCACGATCTGGTCCGGTTCGGCATCGGCCATGTCCCCGAGGGGCGCGGGGTGTTCCCGCGGATGACGGTCCGGGAGAACCTCCAGATGGGGGCGTACCGGTTCAAGTCGGTGGACAAGGCCGACATGGACCGGGTGTTCACGCTGTTCCCGCGGCTGGGTGAGCGCAAGAGCCAGCTGGGCGGGACGCTGTCGGGCGGTGAGCAGCAGATGCTGGCGATCGGCCGCGCGCTGATGGGCAAGCCGGAGGTGCTGCTGCTGGACGAGCCGTCGATGGGTCTGGCGCCGCTGATCGTTCAGCAGATCTTCGAGATCATCAAGGAGATCAACGAGCAGGGCACCACGGTGCTGCTGGTGGAGCAGAACGCCGCCCAGGCGCTCCGGATGGCCGATCGCGGGTATGTGCTGGAGACCGGCTCGGTGGCGATGGAGGGCGAGGCGTCCGAGCTGCTGTCCGACCCGCGGGTGCGGGCGGCCTATCTGGGCGAGGGCGCCTGACGGCTCCCCCTCGTCGGGTACGGCGGTGCCGCGGCGGCCTCCGGGCCGCCGCGGCACCGCCGTCCGCGTGTCCGGCCGGTGGTGCCGGCCGGACACGCGGACGGTCCGGCGGGTGCGCGGGTCAGGGCAGGTCGGTGTAGGGGGCGAGGAAGGCGCGGGCGCCGGGCGCGTCGAGGCGGTAGGCGACGTTCGTGGCGTAGCAGGGGGCGTCGCCGGTGATGGTGGTGCCGACCAGGACGCGCTCGCCGTCGATCTCGGCGAAGTTGGGGCCGCCGGAGTCGCCGTAGCAGGCGCCGCCGTTGCCCTGCGGGGCGGTCATGGCCACGCGCACCCACGCCTTGTTGAGGGCGTTGAAGGAGGTGGGGGCCTTCATCCGCACGCCGCCGCCGGGGTGGGTGTGGCCGCCGGGGCCGCGCTGGGCCTCCTGGGTGCCGTAGCCGGCGACGGTGAAGCCGGCGCCGTCCAGCGCCTTGGGGCCCAGGGCGTCGAGCTGCCCGGCGGTGGGCAGGGTGGCCGGGGTGAAGTCCCAGCGGCCGGCCATCAGGTCGGCGGGGACCTCCACGACGGAGATGTCGCGGGTGTCGGTGGCGGGGCCGGGGTATTCCGGGTGGTTGTGCGCGGTGCCCTCGACGGCGACGGCCGCGGCGACGGCGGCCGGGTCGCCGGGGTGCTCCCGCGCGGCCGCGTCGAGGGCGGCCTGCACGTCCTGCTCCAGGGAGACGTGGAAGCGGGCGCCGGCCGGCCAGTCGGTGGTGCAGTGGGCGGCGGTGAGGAAGGTGTCGCGGTCGATCATGGTGCCCGAGCAGAACCAGTCGACGCGGTCGGGGGTGGTGGCGTCCCCGTCGTGGTCGTAGGTGACGACCAGGGCCCCGACCTCGGTCCGTTCGGGGGCGGGGGAGGAGTTGTAGGTGCTGATGGCCGCCGCGGGGAGGGCTGCGGCCACCGTGAGCGCGGCGGCGGCCGTGGTGACGGCCGCGGCGCGCTTGCGGGGGGATGTCAGGCGTGTGGCCCGCACGATCGGTTTCCTTTCGGTCCCGGCCGCCCCGGTGGCGGCCCGGACCGGTATCGAAGCGCATCGGACCGGGTGCGGAGAACCCTTTGACCTGTGCTTTTTCGGTGAGGGTCGGTCAGTTGCGGTAGGCGTCCCCAGGCGCGTCGCGCAGCATGCAGGTGAGCCGGGCGCTGCACACGCGGCGGTCCTGCTCGTCGGTGACGGCGATCTCGTAGGTGGTGGTGGACCGGCCGCGGTGCACGGGGGTGGCGGTGCCGGTGACGGTGCCGGAGGTCAGTCCGCGGTGGTGGGTGCAGTTGAGGTCCACGCCGACGGCGAGCTTGGTGGGGCCGCCGTGGAGCATGGCGCCGACGGAGCCGAGGGTCTCGGCCAGCACGGCGGAGGCGCCGCCGTGCAGCAGCCCGTAGGGCTGGGTGTTGCCCTCGACGGGGAGGGTGCCGACGACCTTCTCGGGCGCGGCGTGGGTGATGACCAGGCCCATGCGCTCGCCGAGGCGTCCGGCGGAGAACAGGGCGGGCAGGTCGATGCCGAGCCCGGCCCACTGGTCGAGGATCTCCTGGGGGAAGACGGTGCTGGTCGGCTCGCCCATGGACGCGTGGCTCCGATCGTCGTGCCGGGGCCGGTGGGACGCGGCCCTGCGGCGGGTGATGGATGTGCTCTACACCGTCTTACTTATCAGAGGAGTCGGCGGGCCCCCGGGCGGGGGTGAGGCGGATCACCACGGACTTGCTGGCGGGGGTGTTGCTGGTCTCGGCGGTGGCGTCGAGGGGGACCAGGACGTTGGTCTCGGGGAAGTAGGCGGCCGCGCAGCCGCGGGCGGTGGGGTAGTGGACGACGCGGAAGCCGGGCGCGGTGCGCTCGCGGCCGTCCTCCCACTCGCTGGTGAGGTCGGCGTAGGAGCCGTCGGGCAGGCCGAGCGCGGCGGCGTCGCCGGGGTGGACGAGGACCACGCGGCGGCCCCCCTTGATGCCGCGGTAGTGGTCGTCGAGGCCGTAGACGGTGGTGTTGTACTGGTCGTGGGAGCGCAGGGTCTGCAGCAGCAGGCGGCCGGGCGGGAGGTGCGGCCAGGTCAGCGGCGCGGCGGTGAAGTTGGCCTTTCCGGTGGCGGTGGGGAAGCGGCGCTCGTCGCGCGGGGCGTGGGGCAGGGTGAAGCCGCCGGGGCGGGCGACGCGTGCGTTGAAGTCGGCGAAGCCGGGGATGGTGCGGGCGATGCGGTCGCGGATCGCGGCGTAGTCGGCCTCGAACTCCTCCCAGGGCACGGGGTGGCCGGGGCCCAGGACGCGGCGGGCCAGCCGGCAGACGATGGCGGGCTCGGACAGCAGGTGTTCGCTCGCGGGGGCGAGGCGCCCGCGGGAGGCGTGGACGACGCCCATGGAGTCCTCGACGGTGACGAACTGCTCCCCGGAGGCCTGGAGGTCGCGCTCGGTGCGGCCGAGGGCGGGGAGGATCAGGGCGCGGGCGCCGGTGACGCAGTGGGAGCGGTTGAGCTTGGTGGACACGTGCACGGTCAGCCGGGCCCGCCGCACGGCCGCCTCGGTCACCTCGGTGTCGGGCGAGGCGGCGACGAAGTTGCCGCCGAGGGCGAAGAACACCTTCGCCCGCCCGTCGCGCAGGGCGCGGATGGCGTTCACCACGTCCAGGCCGTGCTCGCGCGGCATGGGGAGGCCGAACTCCGCCTCCAGGGCGTCCAGCAGGGCCTTCGAGGGCTTCTCGACGATGCCCATGGTGCGGTCGCCCTGGACGTTGCTGTGGCCGCGCACCGGGCAGACCCCGGCGCCGGGGCGGCCGACGGCGCCGCGCAGCAGCAGGAGGTTGACGATCTCGCGGATGGTGGGCACGGCGTGCCGGTGCTGGGTCAGGCCCATGGCCCAGCACACCACGGTGCGCTCCGAGGCCAGCACCAGTTCGGCGGCGCGGTCGATGTCGGCCGGGGCGAGCCCGGTGGCGCGCAGCACGTCGGCGGGGTCGGTGGCGCGGGCCGCGGCGGCGAACTCCTCGTATCCGTGGGTGTGTTCGCGGACGAAGGCCTCGTCCACCCCGCCGTCGGCCTCCAGCACCCGGCGGCACAGCTCGCGGAAGAGGGCCTGGTCGCCGCCGATGCGGATCTGCAGGAACAGGTCGGTCAGCGGTGTGCCGGAGCCGGCCAGGCCGCGCAGGGTCTGCGGGTTGTCGAACCGTTCCAGGCCGGCCTCGGGCAGCGGGTTGACGGTGATGATCCGTGCGCCGCCCTTCTTGGCCTTCTCCAGCGCGGAGAGCATCCTCGGGTGGTTGGTGCCCGGGTTCTGGCCGGCGACGATGATCAGGTCGGCGCGGTGGAGGTCCTCCAGGAGCACGCTGCCCTTGCCGACGCCGAGGGTCTCGGTCAGCGCGGCGCCGGAGGACTCGTGGCACAGGTTGGAGCAGTCGGGCAGGTTGTTGGTGCCCAGGCAGCGGGCCAGGAGCTGGTAGAGGAAGGCGGCCTCGTTGCTCGTGCGGCCGGAGGTGTAGAAGACGGCCTCGTCGGGGGAGTCCAGGGCGCGCAGTTCGCCGGCGACGATCTCGAAGGCCTCGTCCCAGCCGATCGGCTCGTAGCGGCCGGATCCCTCGGCCAGGTACATCGGGCGGGTGAGGCGGCCCTGCTGCCCCAGCCAGTACCCGGAGCGCGTCGCCAGGTCGGCCACGGGGTGCTCGGCGAAGAAGGCGGGGGTCACCCGCCGCAGCGTGGCCTCCTCGGCGACGGCCTTGGCGCCGTTCTCGCAGAACTCCGCGGTGTGCCGCCGCTCCGGCTCGGGCCAGGCGCAGCCGGGGCAGTCGAAGCCGCCTTCCTGGTTGACCCCCAGCAGGGTCAGCGCGGTGCGCCGCACCCCCATCTGCTCCCCGGCCACGCGCAGGGAGCGGACGACGGCGGGCAGCCCGGCGGCGCTTCGGCGCGGGGGGCCCACGCGGGGGGCGTCCTGGACGGGATCGGTGGCGGGCGGCCTGCGTCTCATGACCGGTGATCCTGCCACGCGCCACCGGCGCGCGACAGTGGCTCCAGGACGGCCCGTGATCCGGTGTCGGTGGTGCGTGGCAGGATCGGGGCGTGGCCAACAAAGCATCGAAAGCGACCGCAGCGAACTCCTCCGATCCGCCCGAGCCCCAGGACAGGCGCCTGCTCCTGCTGGACGGGCACTCCCTCGCCTACCGGGCGTTCTTCGCGCTGCCCGAGGAGAACTTCTCCACCACCACCGGGCAGCCGACGAACGCGATCTACGGTTTCGCCTCGATGCTGGCGAACACGCTGCGCGACGAGGACCCCACCCACCTGGCGGTCGCCTTCGACGTGTCGCGCACGACCTGGCGCACCGAGGAGTTCGCCGACTACAAGGCGAACCGCTCCAAGTCGCCGGACGGCTTCAAGGGCCAGGTGGAGCTGATCGGCGAGCTGCTGGACGCGATGGGCATCCGGCGGTTCGCGGTGGAGGGCTTCGAGGCGGACGACATCATCGCCACCCTGGCCACGCAGGCGGTGGCCGAGGGCTTCCAGGTCTCGATCGTCACCGGCGACCGGGACTCCTTCCAGCTCGTCAACGACGCGACGACGGTGCTGTACCCCACCAGGGGGGTGTCGGAGCTGACCCGCTTCACCCCTTCGATGGTGGAGGAGAAGTACGGCCTGACCCCCGAGCAGTACCCGGACTTCGCGGCCCTGCGCGGCGACCCGTCGGACAACCTGCCGGGCATCCCCGGAGTGGGCGAGAAGACCGCCGCGAAGTGGATCAGGCAGTTCGGCTCCCTCGCCGAGCTGCTGGAGCGCGCCGACGAGGTCAAGGGCAAGGTCGGGGAGAAGCTGCGCGAGCACCTGGACAGCGTCCGGCTCAACCGGCGGCTGACGGCGCTGGTGTGCGACGTGGAGCTGCCGGCCGGCCCGGCGGACCTGGTGCGGGCGCCGTACGACCGGGGGGCGCTGGATGTGGTGCTGGACGCGCTGGAGTTCCGCAACACCGGTTTCCGCGACCGGCTGTACGCGGTCGACCCGGGCGCGTCCGGCCAGGCGGCGGCCCCGGCGGACGGTGTGGAGGTCGACGGGGTGGTCGCCGGCGCGGGCGAGCTGGCCCCCTGGCTGGCCGAGCACGCCGCCTCCGGCTCCGACCCGCTGGGCGTGGCCACCGTCGACAGCTGGAAGCTGGGCTCGGGCGGTGTCGCCGAGATCGCCCTGGCCACCGGGCGTGGCCCGGCCGTGTGGTTCGACCCCTCCCAGCTGGACGAGGCCGACGAGCGGGCGTTCGCGGCGTGGATCGCCGACGGGGCCCGGCCCAAGGTGATCCACGACGCCAAGGCGGTGATGCGGGTCTTCGCCGAGCACGGCTGGAGCGTCGCGGGCGTCACGATGGACACCGCGCTGGCCGCCTATCTGGTGCAGCCGGGCCGCCGCTCGTTCGCCCTGGAGGCGCTGTCGGTGGAGTTCCTGGGCCGGGAGCCGGCCAGGCCCGCCGAGAGCAGCGGGCAGCTGGCGCTGGGCGCGGACGAGGAGGCCGAGGCGGACGCGCTGATGGCCCGGGCCCGCACCGTCCTGGATCTGGGCGGGGCGCTGACCGGGAGGCTGGCGGAGGTCGGCGCCTCCGGTCTGCTCCAGGACATCGAGCTGCCGACCTCGGGCCTGCTGGCGCGGATGGAGCGGGCGGGCATCGCCGCGGACCGCGAGTGGCTGGGCCGTATGGAGCAGCAGTTCGCCGCGGCCGTCCAGCAGGCGGTGCGCGAGGCGCACACCGCGGTGGGCCACGAGTTCAACCTCGGCTCGCCCAAGCAGTTGCAGGAGGTGCTCTTCGGCGAGCTGGGCCTGCCGAAGACCAAGCGGACCAAGACCGGTTACACCACGGACGCCGACGCGCTGACCTGGCTGGCGACGCAGACCGAGCACGAGCTGCCGGTGATCATGCTGCGCTACCGCGAGCAGTCCAAACTGCGCACCACCGTCGAGGGCCTGATCAAGACGATCGCCGCCGACGGCCGCATCCACACCACCTTCAACCAGACGGTCGCCGCCACCGGCCGGCTGTCCTCCACCGACCCCAACCTGCAGAACATCCCGGTGCGCACCGACGAGGGACGGGCCATCCGCCGGGGCTTCGTGGTCGGCGAGGGGTACGAGTCGCTGCTGACGGCCGACTACAGCCAGATCGAACTGCGGGTGATGGCGCACCTGTCGGAGGACGAGGGCCTGATCGAGGCGTTCACCTCCGGCGAGGACCTGCACACCACCGCCGCCTCCCAGGTCTTCGAGGTCCCCAAGGACCGGGTGGACCCGGAGATGCGCCGCAAGATCAAGGCCATGTCGTACGGGCTGGCCTACGGGCTGTCGGCCTTCGGCCTGTCGCAGCAGCTCGGCATCACCGCGGACGAGGCGCACAGGTTGATGGACGCCTACTTCGAACGCTTCGGCGGGGTGCGCGACTACCTGCACCGGGTGGTGGAGGACGCCCGGGCCACCGGCTACACCTCCACCATCCTGGGCCGCCGCCGCTATCTGCCCGACCTCAACAGCGACAACCGCCAGCGCCGCGAGATGGCCGAGCGGATGGCGCTCAACGCCCCGATCCAGGGCACCGCCGCGGACATCGTGAAGATCGCGATGCTGAAGGTGGACCGGGCGCTGGACGAGGCGGGGCTGCGCTCGCGCATGCTGCTCCAGGTGCACGACGAGATCGTGCTGGAGGTGGCTCCGGGTGAGCGGTCCCGGGTGGAGGAGCTGGTGCGCCGCGAGATGGCCGGGGCCGTCCGGCTGAGGGCTCCGCTGGACGTCTCCGTGGGCTCCGGCGAGAACTGGGAGGACGCCGCCCACTGAGGCGGCCGCGGAAGGCCGTGTGCCGCCCGGGGGCCGGAGACGGCCCGCCCCGGGCGGCACACGGCGGTCCTCCGCGCGGGGAAGCGGGCGGGGACGGCCCGCGGCCGGCCCCGGGAGCCCGGACCCGGCCCAAGGCGACCGCGAGCGCCGCGAGCGCCCGCGGAGCGACCGGCCGCGGAGGACGGCGAACGGCGGTGAACGTCCGGTGGAACGGTGGTGAGCGTTGCCGCGTCGTCCCCGAGTGTGGTGGATCGGGTGCCGAACTTGCCGTAGTGTCCCGCTCGTTACCGTTCGCGGGGAGGCGGTGCGCTCGGAACGCGAACACACCGCACGTGCCGGGCGAACCGGGCACACAGGGCGTACACAACCGTACAGGGCGTCTGGGATGTGCCGCATCCGGCGGATGCGGCGCGGCAGCGCGGGACAACAGCGTGGAGGGTCTGGCAGATGGCGGCTCGGCGGCTCGTGGGCAGGGTCCGAAGGGGCGTTACCAGCACCGCGGTGGCGGCTGCGGCGATGGCCGCGCTCACCGCGTCGCAGGGACCCGGCCTGGAACTGGTGCAACCCGGCGGCCGGGAGGCGGCCGGCTCCCCGGACGCGTCCGACCTTCCCGCCGACGGCAACTCCCCCTACCACACCGAGCTTCCGCCGCTGGTGAAGCCGGACAAGCCCGGATCCTCCAGCGACCTGCCGGAGGCCACCGGTCCCGCCGAGTCCGGCATACCCGCCACCGTTCTGGCCGCCTACAAGCGGGCGGAGCGGACCCTCGGCGAGGAGCGGCCCGGCTGCAACCTCCCCTGGCAACTCCTGGCCGCGATAGGCAAGGTGGAGTCCGGGCAGGCACGCGGCGGAGCCGTGGACGCCCAGGGCACCACCCACAAGCCGATCCTGGGGCCCGCGCTCAACGGCGTGGGCTTCGCGCACATCTCGGACACCGACGGCGGCGCGTACGACGGCGACACCGTCTACGACCGCGCGGTCGGGCCGATGCAGTTCATCCCGTCCACCTGGGCCGTCTGGGGCGCGGACGGCAACGGCGACGGTCGCAAGGACCCGAACAACATCTACGACGCCGCCCTCGCCGCCGGGCGCTACCTGTGCGCGGGCGGCAGGAACCTGTCGGACCCGGCCGATCTGGAGCGGGCCATCCTCAGCTACAACCAGTCGCGGGAGTACCTGCGCACGGTGCTGTCCTGGCTGGACTTCTACCGCAAGGGCGCCCACGAGGTCCCCGACGGCGAGGGAGTGCTGCCCGACAGCCCCGGGGCGGGCAACGAGTCGCGGCCCGCACGGCCTGGCGGAAAGCCGGCCGCCGGCTCCACCGAGCGTCCGGGGGAGAAGGGCGGCGACCGGAAGAACGAAGGCGGCGGGGGGAAGGACGGGGACGGCGGAGGGAAGGAAAAGGAAGGGGGCGGCGGGAAGCCCTCGCCGAAGCCGCCCGTCTCCCGGGACGGAGAGATCATCCCCCTCCCGCCGACCGACCCCGAGGAGCCGGAGACGCCGGGCGAGGAACCCGGGGAGGACCCGGAGCAGCCGGGGGAGGAGCCCGAGAACCCCGAAGAGCCCGGAGAGGAGCCGGAGGAGCCCGGAGAGGACCCCGACTGCCCGGTGGACCCGGAGGACCCCGAGAGCCCGGAGGAGCCCGGCGAGAGCACCGGGGAGCCCGGCGACTCGCCCTCCCCCACCCCGAGCGGGGAGCCGGGCGAGGGGTCCGGGAACTCCGGGGACCCGGAGGAGCCCGGGGACGACCCGGAGGATCCCGAGGACCCCTGCGGGGACGGGGACCCGGAGAACACGGACGAGCCCGGGCGGGAGGAGGACGGCAGCGGTCCGCAGGACGACGGGGAGCGGACCCCCGCCCCGACCGCCGGCGCCACCGTCCAGGCCCGCCAGGAGGACTGAGCCGCCGCGCCGTGGGGTCCGGCTGCAACCGGACCCCACGGCGCACCGCTCAGCGCCCCCGCCCGGCCGCCCCCCGCGCCGCGGCGGCCGTACGCCCGGTCGGCTCCGCGGTCGCCGGGTCCTCGGGCCAGGGGTGCTTGGGGTAGCGGCCGCGCAGCTCGGCCCGCACCGAGCGGTATCCGTCGCGCCAGAACGACGCCAGGTCCGCGGTCACGGCCGCCGGCCGCCCCGCCGGCGACAGCAGGTGCACCAGCAGCGGCACCCGGCCGCCCGCCAGCCGGGGAGCCTCCTGCCAGCCGAACAGCTCCTGGAGCTTGACCGCGAGCACCGGCCGCTCCCCGCCGTAGTCCACCCGTATCCGCGAGCCCGAGGGCACCTCGATCCGCTCCGGCGCCAGTTCCTCCAGCCGGGCGGCGTCCCCGGAGGCCCACGGCAGCAGGGCTCCCAGCAGCCGGCCCGCGTCCGCGCGCTCCAGGTCGGCACGCTGCCGCGCCGAGCCCAGCACCCCGTCCAGCCACTCGTCCGCCCGCGCCAGCAGCGCCTCCTGGGACACGTCCGGCCACGGCTCGCCCAGCTCCCGGTGGAGGAAGGCCAGCCGCTGCCGCAGCGACTCGCCCTCCCGCGTCCAGCGCAGCAGCCCCACGCCCTCGCGCCGCAGCCCCTCCAGCAGGGCCGCCCGCACCGGTGCGGGGCCCGGGTCGCGCAGCGGACCGGAGGACAGCTCGATCGAGCCCAGCCGCTCCACGCGCCGGGCCACCACGTCGCGCCGCCCCGCGGACCAGCCGACCTCCTCGGCCTTCGCGTACAGCGCCCCGGCCGCCTCCCGCGCCGTGTCCTCGTCGACCGCCGCGGCCAGCCGTATCCGCGCGGAGGCGGCCCCCACGGGCCGGTCCGCGACGGCGACCGCCAGCCAGGGCGCGTCGCCCAGCCCGGACCCCGGGGCGAGCTCGGCACGGGTGCCGGAGGCCATCAGGTACGCCCGCCCGCCGCGCGAGCGCGCCACCCGCTCGGGGAAGGCCAGCGCCACCACCAGCCCGGCGGCCGCGTCGTCGGCCGCTCCCGCGCGGCCCTGCCCGCCGGACCCGCCGGGCAGGGCTCCCTCCAGCCGGCGCGCCTCCCGGCGCCAGCGGGCGGCGTACGCGTCCCGGCCCCGGCGCGCGGTGCGCCACACCGCCGCCACCTCGTCCCCGTACTCCCGGGGCGGCTCCTCGCTCAGCAGGGCCACCACCTCGGCCGCCCGCCGCGCCCCCACCAGGGGAGCGGCGTCCAGCAGGGCGCGCGCCAGCCGGGGGTGCAGGCCCAGCGAGGCCATCGCCTTCCCGCGCCCCGTGGCCCGCCCGTCCGCGTCCACGGCGCCGATCGCCCGCAGCACCTCGCGGGCCGCCGCCATCGCGCCCTGCGGAGGGGCGTCGGGCAGCGCCAGCCCGCGCGCGTCCGGATCGCCCCAGCAGGCCGCCCGCAGCGCGAAGGAGGTGAGGTCCGCGACGGCGATCTCGGGGGAGGGGAAGCGCGGCAGCCGGTCGTGCTCGGCCTCCGGCCAGCAGCGGTAGACCACCCCCGGCGCCTCGCGCCCGGCCCGTCCCGCGCGCTGCCGGGCCGACGCCCGGGAGGCCCGCACCGTCGCCAGCGCGCTCAGTCCCCGGGCGTGGTCGGTGCGCGGCTCGCGGGACAGCCCCGCGTCCACCACCACCCGCACCCCGGGCACCGTCAGGCTGGACTCGGCGACCGCCGTGGCCAGCACCACCCGCCGCCGCCCGGCCGAACCGGCCAGCACCGCGTCCTGGACGGCGGCCGGGGCCCGCCCGTGCACCTGGAGCACCTCGGCGCCGGCCGCGTCGCCCAGCACGGCGGCCACCCGGGCGATCTCCCCGGCCCCCGGCAGGAAGCACAGCACGTCGCCCTCCTCCTCCCGCAGCGCCCGGCGCACCACGTCCGCCACGTGCTCCAGCAGGACCGGATCCACCCATGTGCCGTGCGCGGGGCGCACCGGACGGGGCCCGGCGGGAGGCGCCCACACCACCCGCACCGGGTGGGAGGCGCCGGGCGCCTCCACCACGGGGGCGTCCAGCAGCCGGGACCAGGCCCCGGCGTCGGTGGTGGCCGAGGCGGCCACCAGCCGCAGCTCCGGCCGCAGCGCGGCGCGCACGTCCAGCAGGAAGGCGGCGGCGGTGTCCGCGTCCAGATGCCGCTCGTGGCACTCGTCCAGCACCACCGTGTCAACCCCGGGCAGCTCCGGGTCCCGCTGGAGCCGCTGGAGCAGCACCCCGGTGGTCACCACCTCCACCAGGCATCCGGGACCGACCGCCCGCTCCCCGCGCACGGTGAACCCGACCCGCCCTCCGGCGTTCGGCCCGGGTCCCGCGCCGACGGTCTCGCCCAGCAGCCAGGCCATCCGCCGCGCCGCGGCCCGCACCGCGATCCGGCGCGGCTCGGCGACCAGCACACGCCGCACCGAAGCCCCCTCCCGAGGGCCGGCGAGCCCGGCCAGGGCGAGCGGCACCAAGGTGGTCTTGCCCGTGCCCGGCGGGGCGCACAGGACGGCCGCCCCGCGCGTGCCGAGGGCCTCCTCCAGCGCGGGCAGGACGGTGCGTACGGGCAACTGGCGCAGGGCGTCGGTCCGCAGGGGCATGCCCCCATCCTCGCAGCGCCCGCGGGGCGCCCGGAGGATCCCCGGTCCCGCTCGCTAGTCCCGCTCGCAGACGAAGATCGCGGTGCCCGGGATCAGCCGGCCGCGCAGCGGCGACCAGCCGCCCCACTCCTGCCGGTTCCACCCGGGCCACTCCGGCTCCACCAGGTCCACCAGGCGGAACCCGGCGGCGACGAGGTCGCGCACCCGGTCGCCGAGGGTGCGGTGGTGCTCGACGTAGACGGCGCGCCCCCGCTCGTCCTGCTCCACGTAGGGCGTGCGGTCGAAGTAGGAGGCGGCGACCGTCAGCCCCTCGGCCCCCGGCTCGTCGGGGAAGGCCCAGCGGACCGGGTGCGTCACGGAGAACACCCACCGGCCGCCCGGCCGCAGGACGCGGCGCACCTCGCGCAGCACCCGCACCGGGTCGGCGACGAAGGGCAGCGCCCCGTACGCGGAGCAGGCCAGGTCGAAGGAGCCGTCGGCGAAGGGCAGCGCCCCGGCGTCGGCCTGCACCAGGGGGAACGCGGGGACGGCTCCGTCGATGCGCAGCGCGTGCTGGAGCTGCCGGTGCGAGATGTCCAGGGCCACCGGGCGCGCCCCGCGCGCGGCCAGCCAGCGCGAGCACTGGGCCGCCCCCGCGCCGACCTCCAGCACCGAGCGGCCGGCCAGCCGCTCGGCCGGGCCCAGCAGACCGGCCTCCTCCTCGTCCAGGCCCTCCGGGCCCCACACGAAGCGGTCGTCCCCGAGGAAGCCGCCGTGCTCGCGCTGGTACTCGTCTGCGTTCCGGTCCCACCAGCCGCGGCTGGCCCGGCTGCTCTCGGCGGCGTCCGCGTCGCGGCGGGCGGCCTCCGGCTCTGGTCCGCTGTCCTGGTTCATCTCGCCTGTCGTCGTAGCCTTCGGTTCCGGCGCGCGGCCGGGGGAAAACGCCGGATGCGGTGGCGAGGGCCCTCGCAGGCACGCCTCTCCGGGGTCCGGCGGGCCCCGGAGAGGCGGGGACGGGACGGGAATCCGGCGACTTGTGCCGGATATGGGAGCAAAGTCCCGTGTGTCCTCGTTCGCGCATTGACCCTGCCCGGCTGCCCCCGTATGCTACAAGTTGCGCTGCGGGCCTGCGCGCCTCAGACGGAGCAGGTCGCGCTCGCATCTGTTGTATGTCCCCTCGGTTGTCGAGGTGCTCGTGGTTTCCTCGGAGATCTTCGGTGAAGCACCTCTCAGGCTGTCCGGCTTCGGCAGTGCGATACGGGCTCTCGGCGTAGCAGTACCTACGACTTCAATGTCCGTACCGGAGCCCTTTTCCACATGACGAGCAGCACCGAGACCACCGTGACCACCCCGCAGGTTGCGGTTAACGACATCGGTTCCGAGGAAGCCTTCCTCGCCGCGATCGACGAGACGATCAAGTACTTCAACGACGGCGACATCGTCGACGGCGTCATCGTGAAGGTCGACCGGGACGAGGTCCTGCTCGACATCGGCTACAAGACCGAAGGCGTCATCCCTTCCCGAGAGCTGTCGATCAAGCACGATGTCGACCCGAACGAGGTCGTCGCCGTCGGTGACGAGATCGAGGCCCTGGTCCTCCAGAAGGAGGACAAGGAGGGCCGCCTGATCCTCTCGAAGAAGCGTGCCCAGTACGAGCGGGCCTGGGGCACCATCGAGAAGATCAAGGAAGAGGACGGCATCGTCACCGGTACCGTCATCGAGGTCGTCAAGGGTGGTCTCATCCTCGACATCGGCCTCCGCGGCTTCCTTCCCGCCTCCCTGGTCGAGATGCGTCGCGTCCGCGACCTCCAGCCGTACGTCGGCAAGGAGCTCGAGGCCAAGATCATCGAGCTGGACAAGAACCGCAACAACGTGGTCCTCTCCCGCCGCGCCTGGCTGGAGCAGACCCAGTCCGAGGTCCGCCAGACCTTCCTCACCACCCTCCAGAAGGGCCAGGTGCGGTCCGGCGTCGTCTCCTCGATCGTCAACTTCGGCGCCTTCGTGGACCTGGGCGGCGTGGACGGTCTGGTCCACGTCTCCGAGCTGTCCTGGAAGCACATCGACCACCCCTCCGAGGTCGTCGAGGTCGGCCAGGAGGTCACGGTCGAGGTCCTGGACGTCGACATGGACCGCGAGCGCGTCTCCCTGTCGCTCAAGGCGACCCAGGAAGACCCGTGGCAGCAGTTCGCCCGGACCCACCAGATCGGCCAGGTCGTGCCCGGCAAGGTCACCAAGCTGGTGCCGTTCGGTGCGTTCGTCCGCGTCGACGAGGGCATCGAGGGCCTGGTCCACATCTCCGAGCTGGCCGAGCGCCACGTGGAGATCCCGGAGCAGGTCGTCCAGGTCAACGACGAGATCTTCGTCAAGGTCATCGACATCGACCTGGAGCGCCGCCGCATCAGCCTCTCGCTGAAGCAGGCCAACGAGTCCTTCGGCGCCGACCCGATGGCGGTCGAGTTCGACCCGACCCTGTACGGCATGGCCGCGTCCTACGACGACCAGGGCAACTACATCTACCCCGAGGGCTTCGACCCGGAGGCCAACGACTGGCTGCCGGGTTACGAGAAGCAGCGCGAGGAGTGGGAGCGCCAGTACGCCGAGGCGCAGCAGCGCTTCGAGCAGCACCAGGCGCAGGTGCTCAAGTCCCGCGAGGCCGACGCCCAGGCCGAGGCCGAGGGTGCCGGCGGCGGTGCCCCGCAGGGCGGCGGCGCCGGTGGCGGCGGCGGCTCGTACTCCTCGGAGTCGGGCGACAACTCCGGCGCCCTGGCGTCGGACGAGGCCCTGGCGGCCCTCCGCGAGAAGCTCGCGGGCGGTCAGAGCTGACCCGTCGGTCCACCGCGGCCGGCACACGGTGACCCGCGGTAGTGCATGAAGCAGGGCCCCCTCCCCGCCCGGGGAGGGGCCCTGCGGCGTCCCCGCCCGGGGACGCCGCAGGGCCCCGCTGCCGGAGACCGTGCCGGAGATGGCACGATGCTTGCCGGAGAGGCCTTCCGGTCACCCGATCAGGGGAATGCGCATGCGGCGGCGGACGTTGCCGACAGACGGAAGCGACACGGAGGAGCGGCGAAGGTGCTGGACCCGCAGGGTTTGTACGCATGGGATCCGACCGGCCTGGCGGAGGCCGAGGCGGCCGTCGGCGAGCAGGGCGGTGCCGGACCCGTCATGCTCTACCACTTCGAGGGGTTCATCGACGCCGGCGAGACCGGCGGGCAGATCGTCGAGGGGCTGCTGGACCGCGGCCCGCGCACGACCGTCGCCCGCTTCGACGCGGACCGCCTCATCGACTACCGCGCCCGCCGCCCGGTGATGACCTTCCGGCGCGACCACTGGGCGTCCTACGACACCCCCCGGCTGGAACTGCGGCTGCTGCGGGACGACACCGGCACCCCCTTCCTGCTGCTGTCCGGCCCCGAGCCGGACGTCGAGTGGGAGCGGTTCACGGCCGCCGTGCGCGAGATCGTCGAGCGGCTCGGCGTGCGGCTGTCCATCGGCTTCCACGGCATCCCCATGGGCGTGCCCCACACCCGCCCCGTCGGCCTCACCCCGCACGGCAACCGCCTGGACCTCACCCCCGCGCGGCAGAGCCCCTTCGACGAGGCGCAGGTCCCCGGCAGCGCCGCCTCGCTGCTGGAGCTGCGGCTGGCCGAGTCCGGCCACGACGTGCTGGGCTTCGCCGCGCACGTCCCCCACTACGTGGCCCGCTCCACCTACCCCGAGGCCGCCCTGACCGTGATCGAGTCGATCACCGCGGCCACCGGGCTGGTGCTGCCGGAGATCACCCACGCGCTGCGCACGGACGCGCAGCGCGTGCGGGAGGAGATCGAGCGGCAGCTCGCGGAGGGGGACGGCGAACTGGTCGCGGTCGTCCGCGGACTGGAGCAGCAGTACGACGCCGTGGCCGGGGCCGAGACCCGAGGCAGCCTGGTCGCCGAGCCCGCCGAACTGCCCTCCGCCGAGGAGCTGGGAGAGGTCTTCGAGCGTTTCCTGGCCGAGCGCGAGAGCGGGGGCGAAACCGGGGACGGGGACACCGGCGGCCCCCGGCCCTGACCGGGGGCCGCCCGCGCTTGGGTAGGGTGACGGCAGCCGCCGCGGGCGATCCCGCACGCGGCACACGGCCCCGCCTCCTGACGCGGGGCTCGGTGCGGGGACGGACACATGTGGAGGCGCGGCCATGCTCTCCGTGGGGCTGACGGGCGGAATCGGCGCGGGCAAGAGCGAGGTCTCGCGGCTGCTCGGCGAGTACGGCGCCGTGATCGTCGACGCCGACCGGATCGCCCGCGAGGTCGTCGAGCCGGGCACCGAGGGGCTCGCCGCGGTGGTCGCCGAGTTCGGCGAGGAGGTCCTCGCCCCGGACGGCACCCTGGACCGGCCCCGGCTCGGCTCGATCGTCTTCGGCGACCCGGAGAGGCTGAAGGCGCTCAACGCCATCGTCCATCCGCTGGTCGGGGCGCGCTCGGCCGAACTCCAGCGCGCGGCCGGCGAGGACGCGGTGGTCGTACACGACGTACCGCTGCTGACGGAGAACGGTCTGGCACCCCTGTACGACCTGGTGGTCGTCGTCGACGCATCCCCGGCCACCCAGCTCGACCGCCTGGTGCGGCTGCGCGGCATGGACGAGGAGGACGCCCGGGGCCGGATGGCCGCCCAGGCGACGCGCGAGCAGCGGCTGGCGGTCGCGGACATCGTCATCGACAACGACGGCCCCCTGGAGAAGCTGGAGCCCCAGGTCGCCGAGGTCTGGCGGCGGCTGGGGGAGCGCGCCGGCGAGAGGACCTGAACGAGAACGGCGAGCACGGGCGTGGCGGGTACGGGCGCGGGCCCGGCCGGCGGTCCGCGGCCGCGGCGGTGCGCTTGGCCGGTCCCGGCGCCGGGAAGAATCCCTCCGCCAGGGCGGACGGGGAATACGCCCGTGCGGCGGCGCGTTGCCGTGGCGGTACACCACGACGTCAAGGGACGTCCCCGGACGTTCCGTGACGCCCCCGGAACCACTATCCGTACCCGAAGGACCCGTGATCCCGCGGCCGGTGCGACGCGGCCGATCCCGGTCGAGGAGGCGTCGACGTGCACGAGACCACGCCCGAGACCCATGTCATCCAGTACCGTGCCGCGGAGCAGCTGCTGGCCGCCCGCGACCCCAGGGGCGCGCTGAAGCTCCTGGAGTCCGTCGTCACGGCCTTCCCGGAGAAGACCTCCGTCCGTCTGCTGCGCGCCCGCGCCTTCTTCCTCAGCGCCCAGCTGCGCGCCGCCGAGGAGGAGTTCCAGGTGGTCCTGGAACGCGAGCCGGACAACTCCTTCGCGCACTTCGCCCTCGGCCGCACCCTGGAGCGCGCCGGCCGCGACGGCGAGGCGCTGCGCCACTTCCGCCTGGCGGCGGCGCTGGATCCCCGGCCGGACTTCTGGGAGGCGGCCCGCTTCGGCGACCGCGCCGTCTGACCGCCGCCCGAGGCCCTCCCGGACGCCCGTCCGCCGTTCGACGGCCGTACGAGCCCGCCCGCCGCGGCACCCGCGGACACCGCGGCGGGCGGTCCGCGTTCCCTCACCGGTCCGCCTCCCGGGGCATCCCCAGCCCCAGCGAGCCGGTCATGAAGAAGGCCCCCTCCACCCAGCGGCCGGCCCACCGGCCGGGCGCCGGTGCGTGCGGGAGCTGGGCGCCGGCGGCGGCGACGTCCACCTCGATCCCGCCGAGCGTCCGCACCCTCAGCCGGTGGAAGACCTCGCCGCTGATCTCGCTCTCGGTGCGCTCGGCGGCCACCACGCCGCCCGCGAACAGGGCGTGTGCCACAGGGGCCCACTCCCGGCCCGCGTCGTCGGGGCGGAACAGCCCGGAGGGGATGAGGTACTCCGGCGCGAACCCCGGCTCGCGCCCCCGCTGCGCCGCGTCGTACGCTGCCCGGTCCGGGTACAGGTCGATCCGCTCGGCGAGCGCGCTCAGCCGCACCAGCCCCTCGGTGGGTGCGCCACCCTCCTCCCGCCCCAGCGCACGCAGCTCCGCGCGGTCGGTCAGCTCCACCGGCAGCGGGCACAGCATCCGCCCGCCCTCGCCGTCCAGCAGCTCCATGTGCGCGACCCCGTCCGGGGCCAGGGCGATGCCGCGCACCGGCACCGGCGCCCCCCGCGGCACCAGGGCGGGCAGGACGTACGCCAGCGAGCCCTCGCCGTCGATCTCCAGTTCGACACGTGCGCCGCCCGCGCCGGTCCACACCACCCGCACCGCACCCCCGCCGACGGGCTCCGCACGGCCGAGGGCGTACAGTCGCCGCAGCAGTTCGCCGTACTCCTGCCTGTCGCCCACCTCGAGGCCGATGGCTCCGAAGTGACTGGTCATGAGGTACCCCCGTGGGATCGATCGGCTTCGACAGCCCCCTACCGTCCTCCGCCCGCCGGGGGAGGGCAATCGGATTTCGCCCGGGGCGCCGGGGAAGGATGGACGGTGGGCCGGCGCTGTCCGCAGCGGCGGGCCCATCGCGTACACCCGCCCCGACCCCTGGACAGCCCGTGCCGATACGAGACCTCCGCCCGCTTCCCGCCGCCGCCCTCGCGCTGAGCGCCGCCCTGTCCCTGACGGGCTGCGAGTCGATCGACCTCGAAGGACCGTCCCCGGGGCCGGAGTCCGGCGCGTCCGCCGGACGCGCCGTCAGCCCGCTGGAGAACGAGGACGGCACCGGGCCGGGACTGGCGCCCGTCTCCTCCGCGGACCGGGCCAGGGCCCGCGAGATCGTGTCGGAGCTGGCGACCAAGGGGCGCGGGCCCAGGACGGGTTACGACCGGGACGAGTTCGGTTACGCGTGGATGGACACGGCCGACGGGGTGCCGCTGGCGCGCAACGGCTGCGACACCCGCAACGACCTGCTCGCCCGCGACGGCGAGGAGTTGCGGTTCCGCTCCGGCTCCGACTGCGTGGTCGTCTCCATGACGCTGGCCGACCCGTACACGGGCAAGGAGATCGCCTGGAAGAAGCAGGACGCCGCCGAGGTGCAGATCGACCATGTGGTGCCGCTGTCGTACGCCTGGCAGATGGGCGCCGCACGCTGGCCGGAGGACAAGCGGGAGCGGTTCGCCAACGACCCGCTGAACCTGCTGCCGGTCGAGGGCCGCGCCAACTCGGCCAAGGGCGACTCCGGTCCGGCCTCCTGGCTGCCCCCCAGCAAGGCGATCCGCTGCGCCTACGCGGTGCGCTTCGCGCAGGTCGCCCTGGAGTACGAGATGCCGGTGACGGCCGCGGACAAGGAGACGATGCTGCGGCAGTGCGGGGGCTGAGGTCCGCTGCGCGGGACGGGCGGCCGGGGCGGGCGGTCTGGCGGGAGCGGCCGGTCCTCCCCAGCATGGGGTGACGACAGCATCCACCGGCACCGCCCGCACCGGGAGGAACCATGAGACGCCCACCCGTTCCCGTGACCGTCCTGACGGCACTGGCCGCCCTCGCCGCCGTGCTCCTCGCCGCCCCCGCGGCCCTTGCCGCCCCCGCCCCGGCCGTCTCGGCGGCGCCGACCGCCGTGCGCGGCGGAGACGTGCTGTACGGCGGTGACGGCCGCCGCTGCACGGTGGCCTTCAACGCCCGCGGCGGTGACGCGTACTACGGCCTCGTCGCGGGCCACTGCGCGGGCGGGGCGACCACCTGGTACGCCGACGCGGCGCGGACCGTGCCGGTCGGCACCACCGCGGGCAGCAGCTTTCCCGGCGACGACCACGGGATCATCCGCTACACCAACACCTCCCTGTCCTACCCTCCCGAGGTGAACCTGGGCGGCGGGGCCGTCCGGAGCATCACCGGGGCCGCCGCCCCCCGCGTGGGCCAGTCCGTCTGCCATGCGGGCCGGACCAGCGGGCTGCGCTGCGGCACGGTCACCGCGGTCAACCTCACGGTCAACTACGGCGGCGGCGCCGTTCACGGGCTGTTCAGGTCGAACGCCTGCTCGGAGCCGGGCGACGCCGGCGGCCCAGCCTTCTCGGGCGGCACGGCCCTCGGCGTCATCGTGGGCGGCGGTGGCAGCTGCGTCTACGGCGGAGGCACGTACTACCAGCCCGTCGTCGAGGTCCTGGCAGCGTACGGGCTGAGCATGCGCTGAACGCCGGCGGAGCGTTCCGGCGGAAGGCCCCGCGGCGCCGGCAGGCCGGCCGGATTCCTCCGAGGCGTACTTGGCAGCGGCCGCGACACCTTCTAACTTGACGGTGTCCATTCAAATCGGGGGTGCCGTCACAAGCGGCGCCTCCGGCTGCCGAGGAGGACCGCGTGTTCGGCTATCGCATGTTCGGCTGGAGAAGACCCGGAACCCGGCGGACCGCCGGCATCACCACCGCTGTGCTGACCCTGGCGGGAACGCTGGCCCTGGCCGCCCCGGCGGGGGCCGCCCCCGCCGACCGGCGGGACGCCGGCCCGGAGGCGGCCGTCGCCGAGCGCCTCGTCGAACGCGGGCGCGCCGAGATCGGAGCCGCGGCCGCGCACGACACTACGCGCGTCAACGTCACCCGCGGCACGGGAGGGTGGGCCTTCGGCACGGCCGTGCTGGCGACCGAGCCCGGCTCGGAGCGGATGCCCGTGGGCTGGCTGTTCCACGCCGAGCGGGAGGGCGGGACATGGCGGGTCGCTTTCGAGGGCGAGGAGCGGTTCGCCGAGCTCTCCCGGCGCTCCCCGCTGGTCAAGGCCGAGGAGAAGCCCCTGTTCGCCCGGCTCGACGGCAGGCGGGCGAAGCCCTCCGAGGAGGGCGGCCGGGACGCCGGCGGGGCGGTGGTGTACGGCGCCGGTGACTACCGCACCGGCATGGCGCTGCCGACGACCGTCGGCGCCGGCACGGTCATGACCGGCGGCCCGCACGGCTGGAGCGGCAGCGCGGCGCCGTGGAGTTCGCTGGACTTCGCCGGCGGCGACGAGGTGGTGCGCGCGGCCCGGCAGGGCACGGCCTACACCATGTGCCGGGGCTGGATCAGGGTCGTCCACGACCGCGGCTACGCCACGGACTACTACCACCTGTGGAACAACATCAACACCAACGGCGGCTGGGTCGGCGCCGGCGCCTTCCTCGGCTACACGGGCACGGACGTCACCTGCGGCGGCGCCGCCTACGGCCGCCACGTCCACTTCGGCCTGATCCAGAACGGCTCGTACATCCCGGTGGCGGGCCACAACCTGGGCAAGTGGGTGATCTACAACGGCTCCGCCGCCTACCAGGGATCGGCGATGCACGGCAGCCGGCGGGTGAACGCCGGCGGGACCCTGTACAACTACGGCGCGCTGGGCCTGAACCAGGCCGTGGTCGACGCCAACGGAGGCACATACGTCAACAAGCGCACCGGCCCCGGGACCGGTTACGCGGTCTCGGGATCGGCCGCGGACGGAGCCACGGTCACCGTCTCCTGCTCCGCCAACGGCACCGCGCACACCGGCCGCTACGGCACCACGAGCCTGTGGAACAGGCTGAGCGACGGCACCTGGATCAGCGACGCCTACGTGTGGTCGGGCGTCAACGGCCCGATCAGCGGATGGTGCTGAGACCCCCCGCCCGCCGCACCGCCGCAGGGGGCGCCTCGCCGCGGTCGTAGACGGCGTACGCCGACAGACGCCCGGACGGGGAGACGAACTGACCGACTTTCCCGGAGGGACGGCCGTATCCCCGCACACCGCCATCGCCGCAGTGACGGCGAGGGTACCGTGCGTCGCCGAACGAGCGGACTGGAGGCGGGGGTCGTGGGCACGACACGGCGAACGGTTGTGACCGCACTGGCGGCGGCCGGTGTGCTGCTGCTGGGCGGCTGCGGTCAGACGGACGGCACCGGGGGACCGGGCGGCGGCGCCGCCGGGGAGGCCGGTGCCGTCGGCCGGTCCGTCCCCCCGGAACTGGTGGGCAGTTGGAGCACCGACCGGTCCGTCAACTTCGACACCACCGTCTTCAGCTTCTACGAGGACGGCGTCTTCACCCAGGAGGTCGGGACGGCCAGGGTCACGGGCCGCTACGAGGTCAGGGACAGCACGCTCGTGACCTTCCCCGAGGAGGGGAAACCGAAGGCGTACACCTGGCGGACGGGAGAGGGAGGCTGCCTGTACCTCGACGGCGTCCGGCACTGCCCGTACTCCTGAGCCGTGCCCCGGAGACGGCCCGGCCCGGCAGGGCGCCGCACGCGTGCGGCGCCCTGCCGGGCCGTCGCACGCGGCGGTCTCAGTGGGCCGCCGGAGGCGGCGGAGGCGGCAGGTGGCCGCACAGCCGCGGGCAGAGGACCGTCCGCCCGGACTCCGCCCCGGCCCTGACCGGCGGGCGCCCGGCGTGTTCCCTCCCGGCCGCCGGACGGCACCGCGCCCGGAAGGGGTACCGGTGGAGGGACCCGTTGAAACAGCAGAGCCTGTGCGGGGACGGGGACGGAAAGCGGGGGGAAGACAACACACTCACACCGTATCGGCCCCGGCCCTTTCCCGGGTGTGCCGTGTGAGTACCGGCACACCCGCCCCGCGGCGCACGGGACCGCCGCCGCGTCGGCAGGCCGCGCGGGAAGGCCGCGTCAGCCGGACGCCTGGCCGCCCGGACGCGACTCGCTCGGCCGCACGATCACGAACCCGTCGCCCTCCAGCCTGAGTTGGACCGCCTCGCCGGAACCGCCGCGGATCATCGAGCCGAAGCTCTGCGAGCGGTGCAGCGAGGTGTTCAGCCGGGCGCTCCAGCCGACGACCGCGTCGGTGTCCACGAAGACCGGGGCGCCGGGGGAGACGGGGATGACGATGGGGGTGCCCTCGCACACCACGCCCAGCCTGCCCTCCCCGGTGAAGACGCTGTTGAACAGGCCGCCGCCGGCCATGCCGGCGCCCTTGACCATCCTCACGTCGTACCGGAGGGTCGCGTCGAAGCAGAGGACGTTGCGCCCGTTGACGGTGAGGCTGTCGCCGGGGTCGATGTCGACGAGGAAGCAGTTGGCGGAGTCGTGGGCGAACCAGGCCTCGCCCCGGCCGCGGACGGACATCAGGGCGAGCCCTTCGCCGGTGACGGAGCGTTTGAGGAAGTTCCCCACCCCCTGCCCCTTCCTCTCGAACCTCAGATCCCCCCGGAAGGCGATCATCGCGCCCTGCCGGGCGTAGCACTCGCCGTCCACCACGTACCGGATCGACTGCGGATTCTGCAGGGACATGCCGGGGGCGGTGGTCGGCCGGACCATGTTCTCGGAGGTGAAGAGATCGCTGCGCATGGACGCATGCTCCCCAAAACCCCGCAGCCCGCCAAGGCGCCGCGCTCGGCCCGGCCGGCCGGCGGCGGAGGCGGTGCCGATAGCGTGTGCCCATGGCGATGGACGAGGTGAGGGCGGCCGACGGGCCCGGACCCGCTCCGGGGAGCAGGGGGCCGACCGCGACGACACAGGCGCGGGTGGAGGAGGTGGGCGCCGTGCGGACGCTCTACGCGCCCGATCCGGACGGCGACCCCGACCCCGGCGAGATCGTCTGGACCTGGGTGCCGTACGAGGAGATGGACGGACGGGGCAAGGACCGGCCCGTCCTGGTCGTGGCGCGCGAGGCGGCCGGCACCCTGCTGGCCGTCCAGCTCTCCAGCAGGCGGCGGGAGGGCGAGCACGACCGGGTGCCGCTCGGCTCCGGCCCCTGGGACCGCTCCGGGCGCGACTCGTGGGTGGACCTGGACCGGGTGCTGCGCGTCCACCCGCAGGGGATGCGGCGCGAGGCTTGCGCGCTGGACCGGGCGAGGTTCAACCGGGTCGTGCACAGCCTCCAGCGGCGGTACGGCTGGCGCTGACCCGGGCGCATACTGGCCCGGTACGGCACAACCGACTCACAGCGCTGCCGCGAAGGAGGCCACCGTGGACGCCACCGTGGACGGTCGGCTCAGCCCCATGCCCGAGGACTGGAACCGCGCGCTCGCGATCGTCGCGCACCCCGACGACCTGGAGTACGGCGCCGCCGCCGCGATCGCGCGGTGGACCGCCGCCGGGCGGGAGGTCGCCTACCTGCTGGTGACCCGGGGCGAGGCCGGGATCGACACCATGGAGCCCGAGCGGGCGGCCCGGGTGCGGGAGGAGGAGCAGCGGGCGAGCGCGGCCGTGGTCGGAGTGGAGAGGGTGGAGTTCCTGGACCACCGGGACGGGGTCATCGAGGAGGGCGTCGCCCTGCGCCGCGACCTGACCGCCGCGATCCGCCGCCACCGGCCCGAACTGGTCGTCACCCTCAACCACCACGAGACCTGGGGCGGCGTCAACTGGAACACCCCCGACCACCGGGCCGTCGGCCGCGCGGTGCTGGACGCGGCCGGGGACGCCGGCAACCGCTGGATCTTCACCGACCTGGCCGGCCAGGGCCTGGAGCCCTGGGACGGCGTGCGCTGGGTGGCGGTCGCGGGGTCGCCGCAGCCGACGCACGCCGTGGAGGTGACGGAGGAGGACGTGGACCGGGCCGTCGCCTCGCTCGCCGAGCACCGCGCGTACATCGGGGCGCTCAGCGACCAGGAACCCGCCGAGTACGCCCGTGAGTTCGTCACCGGCGTGATGGGCATGCTCGCCGAACGCACCGGCGGGCGGCGGGCCGTGGCCTTCCAGGTGTACCCGAGGGGATGACCCGCGCGCCCGGTCCGCGCGCCGCGGCGGGGCCCGTCACCGGCCGTCCTGGGCCGGAGGGCGCAGGCTCTGGCGCAGGGCGAGCGCGGCGACCGGCAGGAGCAGGGCCGCGCCCATCGCGTTGAGCCAGCCGTAGCCCGCCTGTGCGACGACCAGGCCGGCGAGGGCGCCGCCCGCGCCCGCCGCGGCGTTCATCGACAGGTCGGACAACCCCTGGACGGCCGCGCGGGTGGCCTGCGGCACCGAGTCGGTGAGCAGGGTGGAACCGCCCACGAGCCCCGCCGACCAGCCCAGCCCCAGGAGGAACAGGCCCGCTGCGCTCCGGATGTGGTCGCCGTCGGCCGTGCCGGCGACCAGCGCCGCGCACGCCAGCAGCGCGACGCCGACGGAGACGACGCAGACGCGGCCGATGCGGTCGCACAGCCGGCCCATCAGCGGGGAGAAGGCGTACATGCCCGCGATGTGAACGCTGATCACCAGGCCGATCAGCTCGATGCCGGCGCCGTGGTGACCGAGGTCGACCGGGGTCATCACCATGATCGAGACCATGGTGGTGTGGGAGCCCGCGACGGCCACCAGGGCCAGCCGGGCCCTCGGCGAGGCCGCCACGGCAAGGAGCCCGGCGCGCAGCGAGCGGCTCTCGGCGGACGCCGGGGCGTCCCGGTCGGCGGCGGCCAGCGCGCGGGCGGTGAGCAGGGGGTCGGGCCGCAGCAGGACGAACACCAGCGCCGCGGCCAGCAGGAAGACGCCCGCGCCCCACAGGAACGGGCCCGCCGCCTCGGGGACGCCGAGGCCCCTGACGCTCCGCCCGGCCGGGGCGGCGATGTTCGGACCGAGGACCGCGCCGACGGTCGTGGCCCACACCACCGTGGAGATGGCCCGCCCGCGGTGGGCGGGCTCGGCGAGATCGGCGGCGGCGAAACGGGCCTGGAGATTGGCTGCGGAGCCCGCACCGAAGGCCGCCGTGCCCAGCAGCAGGAGGGGGAAGCTGCCCAGGACGGCGGCGAGCACCACCACACCTCCGCCCACCGCACCGACCAGATAGCCCAGGGCGAGGCCCGCGCGGCGGCCGCGCGCCGCCGTCAGGGCGGCGAGCGGCAGGGACAGCACGGCCGTGCCCAGCACCGACGACGTCATGGCCAGGCCGGACAGCCCCTCGGAACCGCTGACCTCCTCGGCCAGCACGGCGGCCAGCGCGATGCCCGTGGCCACGCCCAGCCCGCCCAGGATCTGGCCGGCCACGAGCACGGCGGTGGTGCGGCGGCGCAGTGCGGCCAGGTCGTCCCCGCGGGGGACCGCGGCGGTGCCGCGGGGGTCGGCGGGACCGGGTATGCCCGAGGGCCCGTCGGCGGCGTCGGCGGTCCGGGAGGTGTCCTTCACGAGGGGAAGTCTGCCAGCCGGAGGCGGCCGGGGAGCCGGGCGGGAGATGCTCGGGAGGCGAGGTTCGCCACAGGGGGAACCGGGGGCCCGCACTCCGGGACCTGCGGACGGGCCCGGAGCGCGGGGCTCAGAACAGCGGTGCCGGAAGAACCCCCTCCAGCGCGAGCAGCGCCCGCTTGGTCTCCAGCCCGCCGCCGAAGCCGCCGAGCCCCCCGCCGCTCTCCACCACCCGGTGGCAGGGGACCACGACCGGCAGCGGGTTGGATCCCATGGCGACGCCCACCGCGCGGGCCGCGCCCGGCTCGCCGACGCGGTCGGCCAGCGTCTGGTAGCCGACGGTGCTGCCGTACGGCACGGAGGCGGCCAGCGTCCGCAGCACCCGCCCGTTGAACCCGGAGGTCAGGGACCAGTCCAGGGGCAGGGAGAACTCCCGCAGTCCGCCGCGGAAGTACGCGTCCAGCTCCCGGGACGCCTCGGCCAGGACCGGATCGCCCCCGCCGTCCCCGCCGGGAGCCGGCTCGGTGCCCAGCCGCGCCGCGAGCCGGGCCAGGGACCGGCGCACCGTCCGCTCCCCGGCGTGGAAGACGACGCTCACCAGCCCCCGGCCGGTCGCCGCGAGCAGCAGCGGGCCGACGGGGGTGTCCCGTACGGTCCAGGCGGGGGCCGCGGTCGCGCCCCCGGCCGGTGTCTCGGTCATGGGGCGAGTCTACGGAGGCCGCCCCGCCGCGGGCCGATGTGCGCACATCGGCCCGCGGCGGGGGCGGCGGCCGGGGTGGCAGGCCGGGCGGGCGGCAGGTCAGGAGGCCCCCGCTTCCCGGGCCGCCTCCCGCGCTTCCTCCCGGGCTTCCTCCAGCGCCTCTTCGCGGGCCGCCCCCGGCGAGTCCTCCCGCCCGCCGCCCCGGACCGCGTCCCGGGCCGCGGCCCCGGCGCCGGCCCGTGTGGCGTCCCGGACGACGTCCGGGTAGTTGGAGATGATCCCGTCCACGCCCATGGCGGCGACCCGGCGGGCCGCCCCCGCGCTGTTCACCGTCCAGGTGAAGACCTCCAGCGGCTTGCCGTGGGGGCCCTTCAGGGCGTGGACCTGCCGCACGTACTCCTCGGTCAGGGTGGTGTGGGGCGGGTTGATCTGGTCGCTGAACCGCGCGTACCGCGGCAGTTCCTCGACGGCGGGGGTGCCCAGGAAGCCGGTCCTGACGGCCGGCGCCTGGTCGTGCACGGCCCGCACCGAGTCGGCTCCGAAGCTCTGGACGACCAGCTTGCTCTGTACGTGCCGCCGGTCCAGCCAGCCCTCGCTGCGCAGCTCGCCCAGGATGTCGGCCTCGATGCCCGGGTAGAGCTCGGGCCGCTTGATCTCCAGCAGCAGGTTCTGGCCGGTGCGGTTCAGGTGCCGCAGGTACTGCTCCAGGGTGGGCACCCGCTCGCCCGCGTACAGCGGGTCGAACCAGCTTCCCGCGTCCAGCTGGGCGATCTCGGCGGCGGTGAAGTCGGCGACCCTCCAGGGCGCGCGGTCGGGGAAGACCTCCTCGACGTCCGTGGTGCGGCTCAGGGTGGCGTCGTGCATCACGACGAGCTCGCCGTCCCTGGTGCGCTGCACATCGTTCTCCACCCATCTGATGTCCAGGGCGCGGGCGGCGTCGACGGCGGCCAGGGTGTTCTCGGGCGCGTAGCCGGAGGCTCCGCGGTGCGCGATCGGGAGGGGAGCCCCCGCCGGTGCGGCCTTCGGCGCGGCTTCCGGTGCGGCCTGCGGGGCGGCCTGGGCGGGGACGGCCGTCAGGACGAGCGCGCACAGGCCGGCGAGTGAACCGGTGACGGTGGCAGCGGGGCGTAGGGACACGGGGGACTCCTCACGTCTTCGATGCGCTGACCCCAGAAGCATTCCGGCATCGGTGACCGGTTACATGGGCGGGAAGTGGACAGAACCTGAACGCTTCACGGAAAGCCCTCCCGCCGGTGGCGGGCCGGGCCGTGCCCGGGCCGGGGTCCGGGAGCCGGCCCCGGTTGTCAGTGGGGGGACGTAACGTGGTGGACATGCGGCCCCAGACCCAGATCGAACGCAGGACGGCGCCCTTCGAGGTCGTCAGTCCCTACCGGCCCAGCGGCGACCAGCCGGCGGCCATCGACGAGCTGGCCAGGCGCGTCACGGCAGGCGAGAAGGACGTCGTCCTGCTGGGTGCGACCGGCACCGGCAAGTCGGCGACCACCGCGTGGATGATCGAGAGGCTCCAGCGGCCGACTCTGGTGATGGCGCCGAACAAGACGCTCGCCGCCCAGCTCGCCAACGAGTTCCGCGAGCTCCTGCCGAACAACGCCGTCGAGTACTTCGTGTCGTACTACGACTACTACCAGCCCGAGGCTTACGTCCCGCAGACGGACACCTACATTGAGAAGGACTCCTCCATCAACGAGGAGGTCGAGAGGCTGCGCCACAGCGCGACGAACTCGCTGCTCACCCGGCGCGACGTCGTCGTGGTCGCCTCCGTCTCGTGCATCTACGGCCTGGGCACACCGCAGGAGTACGTCGACCGGATGGTGCCGCTGAGGGTCGGCGAGGAGATCGACCGGGACGCGCTGCTGCGCCGCTTCGTCGACATCCAGTACACCCGCAACGACATGGCGTTCACCCGCGGCACCTTCCGGGTGCGCGGTGACACGATCGAGATCTTCCCGGTGTACGAGGAGCTGGCCGTCCGCATCGAGATGTTCGGCGACGAGATCGAGGCCCTCTCCACGCTCCACCCCCTCACCGGCGAGGTCGTCTCCGAGGACCGGGAGCTGTTCGTCTTCCCCGCCTCGCACTACGTCGCGGGCCCCGAGCGCATGGAGCGGGCCATCGCGGGGATCGAGGCGGAGCTGGAGGAGACCCTCGCCCGCATGGAGAAGCAGGGCAAGCTGCTGGAGGCGCAGCGGCTGCGGATGCGGACGACGTACGACATCGAGATGATGCGGCAGATCGGCACCTGCTCCGGCATCGAGAACTACTCGCTGCACATCGACGGCCGCGAGAAGGGCTCCCCGCCGCACACCCTGCTCGACTACTTCCCCGACGACTTCCTGCTGGTCATCGACGAGTCCCACGTCACCGTCCCGCAGATCGGCGCCATGTACGAGGGTGACGCCTCGCGGAAGCGGACCCTGGTCGACCACGGTTTCCGGCTGCCGTCCGCGATGGACAACCGTCCGCTGAAGTGGGAGGAGTTCCTGGAGCGCATCGGGCAGACGGTCTACCTGTCGGCGACGCCGGGGCAGTACGAGCTGTCGCGCTCCGACGGAGTGGTGGAGCAGATCATCCGCCCCACCGGCCTGGTCGACCCGGAGGTCGTGGTCAAGCCCACCGACGGCCAGATCGACGACCTGGTGCACGAGATCCGCACCCGCACCGAGAGGGACGAGCGCGTCCTGGTCACCACGCTGACCAAGAAGATGGCCGAGGACCTGACCGACTACTTCCTGGAACTGGGCATCCAGGTCCGCTACCTGCACAGCGACGTGGACACCCTGCGCCGGGTGGAGCTGCTGCGCGAGCTGCGCGCCGGCGAGTACGACGTGCTGGTCGGCATCAACCTGCTGCGCGAGGGCCTGGACCTGCCGGAGGTCTCGCTGGTCGCCATCCTCGACGCCGACAAGGAGGGCTTCCTGCGCTCGGGCACGTCCCTGATCCAGACCATCGGCCGTGCGGCGCGCAACGTCTCGGGCCAGGTGCACATGTACGCCGACAGGATCACCCCGGCGATGGCCAAGGCCATCGACGAGACCAACCGGCGCCGGGCCAAGCAGATCGCCTACAACGAGGCGAACGGCATCGACCCGCAGCCCCTGCGCAAGAAGATCGGCGACATCGTGGCGACGATCGCGCGCGAGGAGGTCGACACCCGGGAGCTGCTGGACAGCGGCTACCGCAAGGCGGGCGCGGGAGAGGAGCGCCGGGCCAAGGCACCGGTGCCCGACCTCGGCCGCGCGGCCGGCGGGGACGGCGACGGCGCACGGGGCGGAGGCGGCAGGGGCCGCGGGGCCGCCCGGCCCACCGATCGGCCCGCCGCCGAACTGGCCGAGCTCATCGAGGAGATGACCGAGCGCATGCGTGCCGCGGCGGCCGAGCTGAAGTTCGAGGTGGCCGCCCGGCTGCGCGACGAGGTCGGCGAACTGAAGAAGGAGCTGCGGCAGATGAAGGAGGCGGGCCTGCGGTGATGTGAGGCGATGCGGGGCGGCAGGACCGTAAGGAAGTGTTGCAGGAACGACACAAAGCCCGCCCGCCCCGTCCGCGCCGTCGACGGCGGTGCGTAGGGTTCGTGGCAGTCGCCGGAGACGGCGGCCGATCGCAACGGTTGGAAAGAGGGGAACGCACGTGACGGTCAACTTGTCCAAGGGACAGGCGATCAGCCTGCAGAAGTCCGACGGGGGCACCCTGACCGCGGTGCGGATGGGGCTCGGCTGGCAGGCGGCTCCCCGCCGCGGCCTGTTCGGCCGGCGCACCCAGGAGATCGACCTGGACGCCTCGGCCGTGCTCTTCGCCGGGCAGCAGCCCGTGGACGTCGTCTTCTTCCGCCACCTGGTGAGCGACGACGGCTCCGTGCGCCACACCGGCGACAACCTCGTCGGCGGCGCCGGGCAGGGGGGCGACGACGAAGCGGTCCTGGTGGACCTCCAGCGGGTCCCGGTCCACATCGACCAGATCGTCTTCACCGTGAACTCCTTCACCGGCCAGACCTTCGCCGAGGTGCAGAACGCCTTCTGCCGGCTGGTGGACGAGACCAACGGCCAGGAACTGGCGCGCTACACCCTCACCGGGGGCGGCCAGTACACCGCGCAGATCATGGCCAAGGTCCACCGCCAGGGCGACGGCTGGCAGATGACCGCCCTGGGCACCGCGGCCAACGGCCGCACCTTCCAGGACCTGATGCCCTCGATCACCCCCCTGCTGTAGCAGGCGGCGGACGGCCGCGGGGAGGCCGCGGGGGGGCGAGCCCGCAGGCGCGGTGTCCGGCCGGGGGGCCGGGCCGCGGTGGAGCACAGCGGAACACACGCAGGAGGGGGGCGCGGCGATGACGGCCGAACTGGTCCGGGGGCAGAACCACCCACTGCCCGGGAGCCGTCTGGAGATCCGGGTGTCCGCGGGAGGACCTGTCGTGGCCGGGGCCACGCTGGGCGACGAGGACGGGCGGCTGCGCGAACCCGGCTGGATCGCCCACCCCGCCTCCCCCCGCCTGCCCGGACTGGAGGTCTCGCGGCAGGCCGCCGCCGACCACCGGATCGCGGTGGACCTGGAGGCGCTCCCCGAGGCCGTACACCGGGTCAACGTGCTGCTCGCCCTGCCCACCGGTGCCGGCGGGCCGCTCTCCTTCGGGGCGACGGCCGCCCCGGTCGTGGCCGTCACCGGCCCGGACGGCACCGGGATCGCCGGCTACACCATCACCGGACTCGGCGCCGAGTCCGCCGTCGTCGCGGTGGAGCTCTACCGCCGGCTGGGCGCCTGGAAGGTACGCGCGGTAGGCCAGGGCTACGCGGGCGGGCTCGCCGCCATGCTGGAGGACCAGGGGCTGCCCCGGGCGCGCGAGCTGGCCGCCGCCGTCGAGGAGGCCATCGCCTCGGGGGCGGCCCGCTCCGTGGCACCGCCGCCGGCCCGTACCGGAGGCGAGGACCGCGGCCGGCGCACCGTGCCGGCCGGCGGATCGCCCGGCGCACCGGGCACCGCGCCGGAAGCGCTCCCGGACGCGCCGCCGGACACCGCCCCGGCGCTCCGGCCCGCATCCCAGGGACCGGCCGCGCCGACCGCGCCGCCTCCGCCCGCCGCGGGCCCCGTGGACTACCGCCACCCCCGCCGTGCGGCCCGTACGGCGGCCGCGCCGCCGCCTCCGCCGCCTGCTCAACCAGAGCAACCCGGCCGGCCCGCCCGGCCCGTCGCGGGTGACGCCGCGGGCTGGAGCATGGAGGAGCGGCTCTACAACCAGGTCTGGGGGATGTTCGAGGATCTGGCCCGTACCACCGCCGCCTACCGCAGCGCGGTCGACTTCGCCGACTCCCGCATGGAGCAGGAGCTGGACAAGGCGCTGGCCGACCCGCGCTCGCGGATCGGCGCCGCCGCGGACGCGGCCCGCGCCCGGGCCCGGGAGCGCCACGCCCAGCTCACCGACCGGGCCCGGGCCGCCCTCGAGCGCGATCTCGCCCAGCTCACCGCCGAGTCCGAGGTCGTCGAGCCGGCCCTGCCGCCCGCCTTCGCCCGCTGGGACAGCCCCGTCTGGCACGCCTACCAGGTGCCCATGGAGACACCGATGGCGGTGCGCCTGGGCGATCTCGGCCTTCCCGAGCACAGCGGCCTGCGCATCCCCATGCTGATGCGGCTGCCGCTGGAGCGCGGGCTGTGGATCGACGCCGGGCGCACCCGTTCGGCGGCCTCCCTGACGGCCGACCCGCACGAGACGCGCCGCCTGGCGGGCGAACTGGCCACCGCCGTCGCCGGCCGGCTGCTCGCCGTCCACCCGGTCGGCGGCTTCACCGTGCACGCGCTCGACCCCACCGGCGGCGCCGCGCCCACCCTGGCCCCGCTGTCGGAGGCCGGAGTGCTGCGCGAGCCGCCCGCCACGGGCCCGCAGGGCGTCGCCTCGGTACTCGCCGGGCTGACCCGCCGCGTCGACCTGGTGCAGATGGCGGTGCGCACCGGCGCCACCGACGCGCTCCCGCCGGACGTGGACCCCGCCGAGCAGTTGCTGATCGTCCACGACTTCCCGCAAGGCTTCGACGACCGCGCCGTCACCCGGCTGCGCTACCTCGCGGACGAGGGGCCGTCCGTCGGGGTCCACCTGATGATGGTCGCCGACCGGGAGGAGGCGCGGGAGTACGGCCCCGTGCTCGATCCGCTGTGGCGGTCGCTGCTGAGGATCACCCCCGTGCCCGACGACCACCTCGCCGACCCCTGGGTCGGCCACGCGTGGACGTACGAGCCGCCCCTGGTGCCCGGGGGGAGCCGGATCCTGTCCAGGGTGCTGGGGCAGGTGGCCGGGGCCCGCCGGAGGTACGGCCGCTGACGGGGCGGGCTTCGGACCCCCCGGCTTTGCCTTTCCTTGGCTCTGCTTTACCCTGCCTTGAGCGGAGGGGAGTACTCCCGTGTGCGGCGTTCCCGTCAGTACGGGCCGGGTGTGACCGGCCCCGGGGCGTCGGCCCGCGGACCGGTCGGGTCCCGGGCGGAGGAGACCTCCGGCAACCGGAGCCGGAGGATTCCCGTATGGACGTTTCCACGACCACCTGGGCGCTGACCATCGTCGGTCTGTGCGCCCTCATCGCCGTCGACTTCTTCATCGGCGGACGCAAGCCGCACGAGGTCTCCATCAAGGAGGCCGGCATCTGGACGATCGTCTGGGTCGTCCTGGCGATCCTGTTCGGCATCGGGCTGTACGCCGTCGGAGAGGGGCGGGCGGCGAGCGAGTTCGCCGCAGGCTACATCACCGAGAAGTCGCTCAGCGTCGACAACCTCTTCGTCTTCGTGCTGATCATGGCGAAGTTCGCGGTGCCCACCATCTACCAGCAGCGCGTGCTGATGATCGGAGTGCTCATCGCACTGGTGATGCGCGCGATCTTCATCGCGGCCGGCGCCGCGCTGATCTCCGCCTTCTCCTGGGTCTTCTTCATCTTCGGCGGCTTCCTCATCTGGACGGCCTGGAAGCTGGTGCGCGAGGCCCGCGCCGAGGCAGCGGGGCACGAGGAGGAGGCGTACGAGGAGAACCGCCTGCTGAAGGTGGTCGAGCGGCGCTTCCCCTCCACCTCCCAGTACCACGGCACCAAGCTGTTCGTCGTCGAGAACGGCAAGCGGCTGATGACGCCGATGCTGATCGTCATGCTGGCCATCGGCAGCACGGACCTGCTGTTCGCCCTGGACTCCATCCCGGCGATCTTCGGCCTGACCCAGGACCCGTACATCGTCTTCACCGCCAACGCCTTCGCCCTGATGGGCCTGCGCCAGCTCTACTTCCTCATCGGCGGACTGCTCAAGAGGCTGGTGCACCTGTCCTACGGGCTGTCGATCATCCTCGGCTTCATCGGCGTCAAGCTGGTGCTGCACGCCCTCCACGAGCAGGGCGTGCACGTCCCGGAGATCTCCACCCCGGTGTCGCTGGCCGTCATCTGCGGTGTCCTGGTCGTCACGACGATCACCAGCCTGCGTGCGTCCCGGAAGCTGCTGCGCGAGGAGGAGCAGGCCGCGCCGCGCGACTGAGCCGGCCCCTCCCGGAGCGGCGGTACGGCCGCCTCACGCCCGGTCGTACCGCCGCCGCGCGTCACCGCACCACCGCGACCCGCTGCTCCCGCCGCCCCGCGAGCCGGTCCAGTCCGCGCTCAGCGGCCAGCCCACCGGCACCGTACGCGCCGAGCTCCCGCCGCCCTGGACGACAGTCGCGGAGACCCTCCCCGGCGCACCGCCCGCCGCCACGGAACCGGGCGCGGTCAGCGAGAGCCCGTCCACATGGGCGCGGGTCTGGACCGAGATCCAGTCCCGGCCGGAGCCCTTGTCCACCCCCACCAGCGACCAGCCGCTGAAACCGCCCTCGCCCGCGGGCGCGGCCGGTGCCTTGCCCGCGTTGCCGTTGACCAGGTACGGCACGCCGTCCACCCGGGAGGCGTGGAAGACGCCGACGTGCGCCCCGATGAACGCCGCCCCCTTGCCGGTGCGGCGGCGGAAGTCGCCGAGCCAGTCCTCCAGGAGGTCCGCCTCCAGCCGGTCGGTCAGCCGGCTGCCCTGCTGCGGGGTCGGATCGCGCGGCGGTACGTGCGCCAGCACCACGACCGAACCGATCCCCTCGTCCCGCGCGGCGGCGTCCAGGCGCTCCCGCAGCATCCGGATCTGCTCCCAGCCTCCGCCGCGCAGGGTCAGCGAGGAGGTGTCGAGGGTGATGAAGCGAGTGCCCTTGTGGTCGAAGGAGCGATGTGCGTCGCCGAACTCCGCGCGGAAGTTCCCGATGGAGCCGCCCATCACCTCGTGGTTGCCCGGCACGTAGTACCAGGGCACCTCGTCGCCCAGCTCCTCGTCGAGCACCCGGCGGGCGAAGGCGAGGTCCCCGGGCGAGCCCTCGTCCACCCAGTCCCCGTTCACCACGGCGAAGTCGGGCCGGGCCGCCCTCACCTCCCGCAGGGTGCGCCGGGCCTTGCGCACCGCCTCGCCGTCCGGATCGCGGGCGACGAACTGGGCGTCGGAGACCACCGCGAACCGCCAGTCGCGGGCGGCCGTGCCGGCGGCCGTCGAGATCAGCGGGTCCCGGTGGGGGCCGGAGGCCGGCAGGGCGACGTCCGGCGGGGTCCGGGCGGTCAGCCCGTCCAGGACGACCTCGCCGCGGTACAGCTCGCCGGGCCGGGTCTCGGCCAGGTAGAACCGCCGGACCTTCAGCGGATGGGCGACGCCCTCGGGCACCTCGAAGGTGATCTGCCGCCAGCCGGTCCAGGTGACGTGCGGGCCGCGCAGTATCTGCGAGGTGCCGGCGGCGTCGGTGAGGTGGAGCGAGGGCCAGGCGCCGTGTCCGTCGCCCCTGAGCCACAGGGTGAAGCTCTGCGGCTGGCCGGGGACGGGGATCTGCAGCGGGGGGTTGGCGTAGGCCGCGCGGGTCGCGGTGGACTGGGTGAAGTCGTACTCCATCCGCAGCCCGGTGCCGTCGTGCCCGGCGGGATCGGCGCTCAGGGAGCCGGAGGCGCGTGCGGCGCTGAAGGTCCACTGCCCGGCGTCGTCGAAGTGCGCCACCTCGCGGTCCGTCAGGCCCACGGTGACGGCCAGGACCGTCTTCTTCCCCGCGACGGTCGCCCTGACCAGCCCGGAGGCGGACTCGGTGCCGTCGGTGGCGGCGACGGTGAATCCGGCGCGCGCCGGGTCGGGGTCGATGCGGAAGAGCGAGCGATCGTAGTCGAGCGCCACGTCCGACGGCTCCACGGGGGCGCTGCGTCCCTCGGCGTCGAAGCCGGTGAATCCGAAGTGCGCCTCGACGCCGGGCCCGGGGAGCCCGACCCGTTCCCGGGACGGGGCGATCCGCTCCAGCGCGCCCAGCACCGTCAGGGTGGTGGAGCCGCGGGCGTGGCCGCGGCGCGCGACGACATCGGCCGTACCGGACGCGCGGGCGTGGAAGACGCCGTCGCCGTCCACCCGGCCGACCTCGGGGCGGGAGCTGTGCCAGCGTGCGGCTGTCCGCGCCGGGCGTGCCGCCGGACCGTCGGCCGGGCCGTACGTCTCGTCGTGCCCCGCCGCGGTGAGCGCGCGGGTCAGACCGGGGAAGACCCGTTCCGGATGGCCGCCGGGCACATTGTCCGCCGAGGGGGCCTCGGCCGGCTCCGCGACCGTCTCCACCCAGAAGCCCTCCAGGTTTCCGCTGCCGTCGGGGGCTGTGACGGCCAGCCCGTTGGGGACCTCCCGCTCGAAGCCGTCGGAAGGGCTGTTCTCCACCTGCGGGGTGTCCGAGCCGGGCTCGCGGGCGATCAGCGTCGAGGAGCCGCCGCCGTCGAGGTTGAGCGCGTTGTGGGCCCCCAGCTCGTCCATCATCAGGGCCAGTTCGGTGAGGGTGACGCCGCCGGACGCGGCCTGGCGGCCGTCCACGGTCAGCACGTGCATCGTGGAGCCGTCCCGGGAGAAGCCCACGGCGGTGCGGGGCGCGGCGGTGTTGTTGGGCCGCCCGTCCCAGTTCCGCGGTTCGCCGTCCTCGACCAGCACGCCGCGGCCGCCGACCGCGGTACGGGGCATCTCGCCCCCGTCGGTACGCAGCCCGTACTCCCAGCTCACCGCGTCCCCCGGAGCCAGCGCGGCCAGGGCCTTCGCACCCGCGTCCCGGCCGAGCAGCACGGTCGTGCCCTCGGGGACCGGTCCGCTTCCGGGGGAGTCGTCCACGCCGGTGACCCGGCCGCCAGCGACGGTGACCTCGGCGACCTGCGACGCGCCGTCCACGGCCAGGGCACGGTCGGCCGGGCCCCACCGGGCGTTGTAGGCGCCGATGCCGTCGGCGGGGACGTTCGCGGCGTTGTACGCGGCCAGCGGCTCGGTCCCGCCGGGCAGGGTGAGGGTGCCCTCGAAGTACAGGCCGAGGACGCGGCCCGCGCCGTCCGCGCCGAAACCGGCCGCCTCATGGACGCCGGGGGCGGGCGAGTGGGTGATCTCGCCGTCGTCCAGGCCCGGACCGAGCGGGGCACCGGTTTCGTTGATGTCGAAGAAGTCGGCGTTGAAGGCGGCGACGGTGCGGCGCCCGGGGCCGGGGTCGTGCGCGGTGGCCAGTTCGGAGACGGTGGCGCGCTCGGAGACGGTGCCCGCTGACAGGTAGTCGACCTCCGCGCCGCCGCCGAGATCGACGCTGAGGGCGTCGGCGCGCAGCCACTTGTCCGGCTCCAGCCGGTCGAACGAGGTCAGTGTGGTGCCGGGTGCCACGGGCCGTACGGTGCGGGACAGCTCCATGCCGTCGTCGGCGGTGGAGGCGGTGGTGGTGCCGGCGGTGGTGGCGGTGCGTACGGGCGGGGAGGGCGAGGCGGGGACGGCGGCGACCGGTGGCGCCGACCCCAGCCCGAACGCGAGGAGGGCGGCGAGGCCCACCGAGGCCCGCCCGGAGGATCTTCTGCTCTGCGACCTTCGTGACACGACATCACCCACAGACGCTGCGAGAGAGCGCGCTTTTTGCGCGTCCAGCGCCACAGGGTGGCAAGGCCGACCGGTCTACACCAGAGGGCGTGCGCGAACACCGCCGGAACAACACGCGTTCCCCGTGCGTCCGTTGGACCGAACGGATGCACGGGGAACGCGCGGAAGCGAAGCGGGGCAGGCAGCCGGTCGCCGGGACCGGCCGTGCTCAGTCGCCGGGACCGGCCGTGCTCAGTCGCCGGGACCGGCGACGAGTCTGCCGTCCTCCACCCTGACCGGGACCGAGGGAAGAGGCGCGCCAGCCGGACCGGCCAGCACCTCGCCGCTGGTGGTGTCGAAGAGGCTGCCGTGACAGGTGCAGTCGGCCTCCAGTTCCTTCACCGAGGTCAGTACGCAGCCCGCGTGGGTGCACACCGCGCTGAACGCCCTGTACTCGCCTTCGGAGGGCTGCGAGACCACCATTCTCTTCTCGCGGTACAGCCGGGCGCCGCCCACCGGTACGGCGTCGGCCGCGCCGAGGTCCACGGGCGCGGTCGGGACCGCCGGGGCCCGCCCGCCGCCCCCGCCGGAGCAGGCGGTCAGGCCGAGCCCCGCGGCCCCGGTGAGGGCCACGCCGCACAGCACGGTACGGCGGGCGGGGGAGCCGGGGGAGCTGTCGCTCATGGTCGTGTTCTCCTCTCGGCCGCTCACGGCCTCAGCGGCAGGACGTCCTGGAGGAACTTGCCGGTGTGGCTCTCCGGCACCACCGCGACCTGCTCCGGGGTGCCCTGGGCGACGACCGTGCCGCCGCCGCTGCCGCCCTCCGGGCCCATGTCCACGACCCAGTCCGCCGTCTTGACCACATCGAGGTTGTGCTCGATGACGATCACCGTGTTGCCCTTGTCCACCAGCCCGGACAGCACCTCGATCAGCTTGCTGATGTCCTCGAAGTGCAGACCGGTGGTCGGCTCGTCCAGGACGTAGACGGTACGGCCGGTGGAGCGCTTCTGGAGCTCCGAGGCGAGCTTCACGCGCTGCGCCTCGCCGCCGGAGAGCGTGGTGGCGGGCTGGCCGAGCCGCACGTAGCCCAGACCGACGTCGTTGAGGGTGCGCAGGTGGCGGGCGATGGCGGGCACCGCCTCGAAGAACCCCAGCGCCTCCTCGATCGGCATGTCCAGCACCTCGGCGATGGACTTGCCCTTGTAGTGCACCTCCAGGGTCTCCCGGTTGTAGCGCGCGCCGTGGCAGACCTCGCACGGCACGTACACGTCCGGCAGGAAGTTCATCTCGATCTTGATCGTGCCGTCGCCGGAGCAGTTCTCGCAGCGGCCGCCCTTGACGTTGAAGGAGAAGCGCCCCGGCAGGTAGCCGCGGACCTTCGCCTCCGTCGTCTCCGCGAACAGCCGGCGCACATGGTCGAAGACGCCCGTGTACGTGGCCGGATTGGAGCGGGGGGTACGGCCGATGGGGGACTGGTCGACGTGCACGACCTTGTCGACGTTCTCGTCGCCCTCCACCCGCACGTGCCGCCCCGGCACCGACTTCGCGCCGTTCAGCTCGCGGGCCAGGTGGGTGTAGAGGATGTCGTTGACCAGGGTGGACTTGCCCGAGCCGGAGACGCCCGTGACCGCGGTGAACACCCCCAGCGGGAACGACACGTCGATGTTGCGCAGGTTGTTCTCCTTGGCGCCGCGGACGGTCAGCATCCGCTTGCGGTCCACCGGGCGGCGCTTCTCCGGGGTCGGGATGGCCCTCCGCCCCGACAGGTACTGCCCGGTCACCGACTCCTCGTTGGCCAGCAGCTCCTTCAGCGGACCGCTGTGCACCACCTTGCCGCCGTGCTCGCCCGCGCCCGGACCGATGTCCACCACCCAGTCGGAGGTCTTGATGGTGTCCTCGTCGTGCTCGACGACGATCAGGGTGTTGCCCATGTCCCGCAGCCGCACCAGGGTCTCGATCAGCCGGTGGTTGTCGCGCTGGTGCAGGCCGATGGACGGCTCGTCCAGCACGTAGAGCACGCCCACCAGGCCGGAGCCGATCTGGGTCGCCAGCCGGATGCGCTGCGCCTCGCCGCCCGAGAGCGTCCCGGCGGCGCGGTTGAGGGAGAGGTAGTCCAGACCGACGTCGACCAGGAACCGCAGCCGCTCGTTGACCTCCTTCAGAACCCGCTCGGCGATGGCCTTCTCGCGCTCGCTGAGCTCCATGGCGCTCAGGAAGTCGGCGCACTCGCTGATCGACATCGCGGAGATCTCCGCGATCGACTTCCCCTGCACCGTCACGGCCAGGACGATCGGCTTGAGCCGCGTGCCCTCGCAGGAGGGGCAGGGCACCTCGCGCATGTAGCCCTCGAAGCGCTCCCGGCTGGAGTCCGTCTCCGCCTCCGAGTGCCGCCGCCTGACGAACGGGACCGCGCCCTCGAAGGCCGTGGTGTACGACCGCTCCCGCCCGTAGCGGTTGCGGTAGCGGACCTCGATCTGCGTCCGGTGGCCGTTGAGCAGGGCCTTCCTCGCGCGCTGCGGCAGGCCGCTGAAGGGGATGTCGGTGCGGAACCCGAGCGCGTCGGCCAGGGCGCCGATCAGCCGCCCGAAGTACTCCTTGCTGTGGCCGTGCGACCAGGGGTGGATCGCGCCCTCGTCCAGCGACTTGTCCGGGTCGGGGACGACCAGCTCCGGATCCACCTCCATGCGGGTGCCGATGCCGCTGCACTCCGGGCAGGCGCCGAAGGGGGAGTTGAAGGAGAACGAGCGCGGCTCCAGCTCCTCGAACGACAGGTCGTCGTAGGGGCAGTACAGGTGCTCGGAGTACATCCGCTCGCGCTGCGGGTCGTCCTCGTCCAGGTCGACGAAGTCGAGGATCACCATGCCGCCGGAGAGGCCGAGCGCGGTCTCGACGGAGTCGGTCAGCCGCCGCTTGGCGCTCTCCTTGACCGTCAGGCGGTCGACGACCACCTCGATGGTGTGCTTCTCCTGCTTCTTCAGCTTCGGCGGGTCGGAGAGCTGGACCGTGGTGCCGTCCACCCGGGCGCGGCTGTAGCCCTTGGTCTGCAGCTCGGCGAAGAGGTCGGTGAACTCGCCCTTGCGCTGGCGCACCAGCGGGGAGAGGACCTGGAAGCGGCTGCCCTCCGTCAGCGAGAGCACCTTGTCCACGATCGCCTGCGGGGACTGCCGGGCGATCGGGCGCCCGCACTCGGGGCAGTGCGGCTTGCCGACCCGCGCGAACAGCAGCCGCAGGTAGTCGTAGACCTCCGTGATGGTGCCGACCGTCGAGCGGGGGTTGCGGGAGGTGGACTTCTGGTCGATGGAGACCGCCGGGGACAGTCCCTCGATGAAGTCCACGTCCGGCTTGTCCATCTGTCCCAGGAACTGCCGGGCGTAGGAGGACAGCGACTCCACGTAGCGACGCTGCCCCTCGGCGAAGATGGTGTCGAAGGCGAGCGAGGACTTGCCCGACCCCGACAGCCCGGTGAAGACGATGAGGGAGTCGCGGGGGAGGTCGAGCGAGACGTTCTTGAGATTGTGCTCGCGAGCCCCACGGACGATGAGACGGTCGGCCACGCCGATTGGCACCTTTCGTGTGGGATGTAGAGGGCCGGACGCCTGCCCGGAGCCCCCTGCCCAAGGGTATGGGGTAGCGCCGCCGTGGTGTCGTGCCCGGGGCGCATCGCGAGCCTATAGCACGTGCATTCGATTTACGGGTCTCCCTCTTCTCCTTCACCCGAAGGAGTGGTGGGGATAGCTTTGGATCATGACTGTGCCTGCCGCCGGCTCCGCCGGCCCCACCGCCGACCCGGTCGCCGACACCGCCGCCCTGCGGGAGTCCACCGACCGCCTCCTGACCGCCCTGCGGAAGCTGGACGACGCCGCCCTGGCCGCCCCCTCGAAACTGCCGGGCTGGACCCGCGGCCACGTCCTCGCCCACCTCGCCCGCAACGCCGACGCCCTGGTCAACGTGCTGGCCGGCCGCCCCATGTACCTCAGCGCCGAGGCCCGCGAGGCCGACATCGAGCGCGACGCCCCCCGCCCCCTGGCGGCCCAGCTGGAGGACCTGCGCACCAGCGCCGCCCGCCTGGACGAGGCGATGGCCCGGCTCACCGGCGAGCAGTGGGGCGCCACCGTCGAACTGCGCAACGGCGTCACCGACCTCGCCTCCTCCCTCCCCTTCCGCCGCCGGATCGAGGTCGAGCTGCACCACGTCGACCTCGGCATCGGCTACGGCCTGGAGGACATGCCCGCCTCCTTCACCGACCGCGAGCTGGAGAACATGGCCAGGCGGTTCGCGGGGCACCCCGAGGTGGAACCCGTGGAGATGAGGGTGGAGGACGGCCGGGTCCTGCGCACGGGCCGGGAGGCCGGGCAGGGGGAGAAGGCGGTGACCGTCGCCGGCTCGCCCACCGCGCTCGTCGGCTGGCTCACGGGCCGCACCGACGGCACCGGACTCACCGCCTCCGGGGCAGTCCTGCCCGCGCTGCCGCCCCTCTGACACACTGATCGCCGCCCGCGCCCCCTCCCGGAAGGAGCCGTAGAACCCATGCCGTACACAGGAAAAGTCGCGGTCGGCGGTCCGCCGGACGTCCACGAGCTGACCGACCTGGTGATCTCCAAGGTCGCGGTCGGCCCCATGGAGAACAACGCCTACCTGCTGCGCTGCCGCGCCACCGGCGAACAGCTCATGATCGACGCGGCCAACGAGCCCGACACCCTGCTGAGCCTCATCGGCGAGGACGGCATCGGCGCCGTCGTCACCACCCACCGGCACGGCGACCATTGGCAGGCGCTCGACACCGTCGTCCAGGCCACCGACGCGCGCACCTACGCCGGACGCTACGACGCCGAGGGCATCCCGGTGCCCACCGACGTGCCCCTGGAGGACGGCGACGCCGTGACCGTCGGCCGCATCACGCTCACCGCCCGCCACCTGCGGGGCCACACCCCCGGCTCCATCGCCCTGGTCTACGACGACCCCCACGGCCATCCGCACCTGTTCACCGGCGACTGCCTCTTCCCCGGCGGCGTCGGCAACACCCACGGCGACGCCGAGGCGTTCACCGCCCTGCTGAACGACGTGGAGGCCAAGCTCTTCGGCGAGCTCCCCGACGAGACCTGGGTCTACCCCGGCCACGGCGCCGACACCACCCTGGGCGCCGAGCGCCCGCACCTGGCGGAGTGGCGCGAGCGCGGCTGGTGACGGGCCCCGCGCGGCGTGCGGCGGCGGGGCGCGCCGCCGGCGGCCCTGCGTGTCGTACGCCGCCAGTAAGGTGGGCGCCATGGCAGACCCCTCCAGCTACCGCCCCAGGCCTGGAGAGATCCCCGACTCCCCGGGGGTCTACAAGTTCCGCGACGAACACGGCCGGGTGATCTACGTCGGGAAGGCGAAGAGCCTGCGCCAGCGCCTGGCCAACTACTTCCAGGACCTGGCGGGCCTCCACCCGCGCACCCGCACCATGGTCACCACGGCCGCCTCCGTGGAGTGGACGGTGGTCTCCACCGAGGTCGAGGCGCTCCAGCTGGAGTACTCCTGGATCAAGGAGTTCGACCCGCGCTTCAACGTCAAGTACCGCGACGACAAGAGCTACCCCTCCCTCGCGGTGACGATGAACGAGGAGTTCCCGCGCGTGCAGGTGATGCGCGGACCCAGGAAGAAGGGTGTGCGCTACTTCGGGCCGTACGCGCACGCCTGGGCGATCCGCGAGACCGTCGACCTGATGCTGCGCGCCTTCCCGGTGCGCACCTGCTCGGCCGGGGTCTTCAAGCGCTCCGCCCAGATCGGCCGCCCCTGCCTGCTCGGCTACATCGGCAAGTGCTCGGCGCCCTGCGTCGGCCGGGTCGACGCCGAGGAGCACCGGCGGCTGGCCGAGGAGTTCTGCGACTTCATGGCCGGGCGCACGGGCGCCCACCTGCGCCGCCTGGAGCAGGAGATGCACCGGGCCGCCGAGGAGATGGAGTACGAGAGGGCCGCACGGCTGCGCGACGACATGGAGGCGCTGAAGCGGGCGATGGAGAAGAACGCCGTCGTCCTGACCGACGCCACCGACGCCGACCTGGTCGCGGTCGCCGAGGACGAACTGGAGGCGGCCGTCCAGATCTTCCACGTCCGCGGCGGCCGGGTGCGCGGCCAGCGCGGCTGGGTCACGGACAAGGTGGAGGAGGTCACCACCGCCGGCCTGGTCGAGCACGCCCTCCAGCAGCTCTACGGGGAGGAGAGCGGCGACGCCGTTCCCAGGGAGGTCCTGGTCCCCGCCCTGCCCGACCCGGTGGAGCCGCTCGCGGCGTGGCTGGCGGGCCGCCGCGGCGCGGCCGTGGACCTGCGCGTGCCGCAGCGCGGCGACAAGCGCGCCCTGATGGAGACGGTGCGGCGCAACGCCCAGCAGGCCCTGGCCCTGCACAAGACCAAGCGCGCCTCCGACCTGACCACCCGCTCCCGCGCGCTGGAGGAGATCGCCGAGGCACTCGGGCTGGACTCGGCCCCGCTGCGCATCGAGTGCTTCGACATCTCCCACCTCCAGGGCGAGGACGTGGTGGCCTCGATGGTGGTCTTCGAGGACGGCCTGGCCCGCAAGAGCGAGTACCGCCGCTTCCAGATCAGGGGCTTCGCCGGCCAGGACGACGTCCGCTCCATGCACGAGGTGGTCTCCCGCCGTTTCCGCCGCTACCTCCAGGAGAGGCAGCGCACGGGCGAGTGGGCCACCGGGGAGGACTCCGGAGCGGAGGGACCCGGAACAGGAGACCCCGGGACCGAGGGACCGGACGGGCCGGCCCCGGCCGAGGAGCGGGGCGGGAACCGGCCGCCGAAGTTCGCCTACCCGCCGCAGCTGGTCGTGGTCGACGGCGGGCAGCCGCAGGTCGCCGCCGCGCGGCGGGCCCTGGACGAGCTGGGGATCGACGACGTGGCCGTGTGCGGGCTGGCCAAGCGCCTTGAGGAGGTGTGGCTGCCGGGCGAGGACGACCCGGTGGTCCTGCCCCGGACCAGCGAGGGCCTGTACATGCTCCAGCGGGTCCGCGACGAGGCGCACCGCTTCGCCATCCGCTACCAGCGCGGCAAGCGGTCGCGGGCGATGAGGGCGAGCCCGCTGGACGCCGTCCACGGCCTCGGGGAGGCCCGCAAGCAGGCCCTGGTCAAGCACTTCGGCTCGGTCAAGCGGCTGCGCGCCGCCACCGTCGAGCAGATCTGCGAGGTCCCGGGCGTCGGACGCAAGACCGCCGAGGCCGTCGCCGCGGCCCTGGCGCAGGCGGCCCCGGCCGCCCCGGCGGTGAACACCGCCACGGGTGAGATCCTGGAAGACCGGGAAGACCGGTAGGACACCGGCGATCGACAGGCGGAACGCCACAGCTGGGCGGGGGAGAGCACGATGAACGAGCACACGGGAGACGGAGCGCAGGTGGGCACGGATACGGGCGCGGTGGCGGACACCGCGGGGAACGGAGGCGACGCCGCCGCCATCCCCGAACTGGTGATCATCTCCGGCATGTCCGGCGCCGGCCGCAGCACCGCCGCCAAGTGCCTGGAGGATCTCGGCTGGTTCGTGGTGGACAACCTGCCGCCCGCCCTGATCCCGACCATGGTCGACCTCGGCGCCCGCTCGCAGGGCAACGTGGCGAAGATCGCCGTCGTCGTCGACGTCCGCGGCCGCCGCTTCTTCGACAACCTGCGCGAGTCCCTGGCCGACCTCGACGCCAAGAACGTCACCCGCCGGATCGTCTTCCTGGAGGCCTCCGACGACGCCCTGGTGCGCCGCTTCGAGTCGGTGCGCCGCCCGCACCCGCTCCAGGGCGACGGGCGCATCGTGGACGGCATCGCCGCCGAGCGCGACCTGCTGCGCGAACTGCGCGGCGACGCCGACCTGGTCATCGACACCTCCGCCCTCAACGTCCACGAGCTGCGGGCCAAGCTCGACGCCCAGTTCGCCGGCGAGGAGGAGCCCGAGCTGCGGGCGACGGTGATGTCCTTCGGCTACAAGTACGGCCTCCCCGTCGACGCCGACCTCGTCGTCGACTGCCGCTTCCTGCCCAACCCGCACTGGGTGCCGGGGCTGCGGCCGTACACCGGCCTCAACGAGGAGGTCGCCCAGTACGTCTTCAACCAGCCCGGCGCCAAGGAGTTCCTGGACCGCTACGCCGAACTGCTCCAGCTCATCGCCGCCGGCTACCGCCGCGAGGGCAAGCGCTACGTGACCGTCGCGGTCGGCTGCACCGGCGGCAAGCACCGCAGCGTGGCGATGTCCGAGAAACTGGCCGGCCGGCTGGCCGCCGAGGGCGTCGAGACCGTCGTCGTACACCGGGACATGGGACGCGAGTGACCGTCCGCACCCGAAGACTGCGGCGCCTGGTCACCACCCGCAGGGCCCGCGGCGGGACCCCCAAGGTGGTGGCGCTCGGCGGCGGCATGGGCCTGTCCGCCTCGCTGGCCGCGCTGCGCCGGATCACCCGCGACCTGACCGCCGTGGTCACCGTCGCCGACGACGGCGGCTCCAGCGGGCGGCTCCGCGACGAGCTGGGCGTCCTGCCCCCCGGCGACCTCCGCAAGGCCCTGGCCGCGCTGTGCGGCGACGACGAGTGGGGCCAGACCTGGGCCCGGGTCATCCAGCACCGCTTCGTCAGCAGGGGCGACCTGCACGAGCACGCGGTGGGCAACCTGCTGATCGTCGCCCTGTGGGAGCAGCTCGGCGACCACGTCCAGGCGCTGGACCTGGTGGGCAAGCTGCTGGGCGCGCACGGCCGGGTGCTGCCGATGTCCGCCGTCCCGCTGGAGCTGCGGGCCCTGGTGCGCGGCCACGACCCGGCGCGCCCGCAGGAGGTCACCACCGTCCGGGGCCAGGCCACCGTCGCCCTCACCCCCGGCGAGGTGCAGCAGGTGCACCTGGTCCCGCACGACCCGCCCGCCGTCCCCGAGGCGGTCGAGGCGGTCCTCGACGCGGACTGGGTGGTGCTCGGCCCCGGTTCGTGGTTCTCCTCGGTCATCCCCCACCTGCTGGTCCCCGAACTCCTCCAGGCGCTCACCGAGACCAGGGCGCGCCGTGTGCTCTCGCTCAACCTCGCGCCGCAGCCGGGCGAGACCGACGGCTTCTCCCCGCAGCGTCATTTGGAGGTTTTGGCCCGACACGCCCCTAAACTCGCCTTCGACGTGGTGCTGGCCGACCGGGCCGCCGTGCCCGACGAGGATGGCCTCCGCGACGCCGCCCGGCGCCTCGGCGGCACGGTCGAGCTGGCGCCGGTGGCCGCCCCGGGAGGGGCCCCCCGGCACGACCCGGAGCTGCTGGCCGCCGCGTACGACCGGATTTTTCGAATGCATGGAAGGATCGGCCCATGGCGATGACGGCAGCGGTGAAGGACGAGATCTCCCGGCTACCCGTCACCCGGACCTGCTGCCGGAAGTCGGAGGTCTCCTCCATCCTGCGGTTCGCCGGCGGACTGCACCTGGTGAGCGGCCGCATCGTGATCGAGGCCGAGCTGGACACCGGCATCGCGGCCCGCAGACTCCGCAAGGACATCCTGGAGATCTTCGGCCACGCCTCCGACCTGGTGGTCATGGCCCCCGGCGGGCTGCGCCGCGGCAGCCGCTACGTCGTACGGGTGGTGGCGGGCGGTGACCAGCTCGCCCGGCAGACGGGGCTGGTCGACGGCCGCGGCCGCCCGGTGCGCGGCCTGCCGCCGCAGGTGGTCTCCGGGGCCACCTGCGACGCCGAGGCCGCCTGGCGCGGCGCCTTCCTGGCGCACGGCTCGCTCACCGAGCCCGGACGCTCCTCCTCCCTGGAGGTCACCTGCCCCGGCCCCGAGGCCGCCCTCGCCCTCGTCGGCGCCGCCCGCCGCCTGCAGATCGCGGCCAAGGCGCGCGAGGTGCGCGGTGTGGACCGGGTCGTCGTCCGCGACGGCGACGCCATCGGTGCGCTGCTGACCCGGCTGGGCGCCCACGAGTCCGTACTGGCGTGGGAGGAACGGCGGATGCGCCGCGAGGTGCGGGCCACCGCCAACCGCCTGGCCAACTTCGACGACGCCAACCTGCGCCGCTCGGCCCGGGCCGCCGTCGCCGCCGGGGCCCGGGTGCAGCGCGCGCTGGAGATCCTGGGCGACGAGGTGCCCGAGCACCTGGCCGCGGCCGGCCGGCTGCGCATGGAGCACAAGCAGGCGTCCCTGGAGGAGCTGGGAGCGCTGGCCGACCCGCCGCTGACCAAGGACGCCGTCGCCGGGCGCATCCGGCGGCTGCTGGCCATGGCGGACAAGCGCGCCGCCGACCTGGGGATCCCGGGCACCGAGTCGAACCTGACGGAGGAGATGGTCGGCTGACCGGGCCCCGCGGGCCCCGGCCGCCCCTCCGGTCCCGCCTCCCGCGCGCCGCGTTCGCCGCGGGCCGCGGCGTGGACCGGGGCGTCCGGGATGTCTGCCCGGCGCCCTCGCGGGTACGTCCTGCCACCGGTGCGCCACACCGCACACGGCGGGTGGCCGATGTCACTCGCGAGCACCCGGCGCGGTAGGGTCGGAGATGGTCGGGGACATCCCAAACAGCTTTCGCCGGTGTCCGCACCGGCGTACCTAGCGAGGAGATCGGTTCGTGACGATCCGCGTAGGCATCAACGGCTTCGGCCGCATCGGACGGAACTACTTCCGCGCTCTCCTGGAGCAGGGCGCGGACGTCGAGATCGTCGGTGTCAACGACCTGACCGACAACGCGACCCTTGTCCACCTGCTGAAGTACGACAGCATCCTGGGCCGTCTGAAGCAGGAGGTCAGCCACACCGCCGACACCATCACGGTGGGCGGACAGACCTTCAGGACGATGGCCGAGCGCGACCCGGCCGCCCTCCCGTGGGGCGAGCTCGGCGCCGACATCGTCATCGAGTCCACCGGCATCTTCACCAAGCGCGAGGACGCCGCCAAGCACCTGGCGGCGGGCGCGAAGAAGGTCCTCATCTCGGCCCCGGCCAAGAACGAGGACATCACCGTCGTCATGGGCGTCAACCACGAGTCCTACGACGCCGAGAAGCACCACGTCGTCTCCAACGCCTCCTGCACCACCAACTGCGTGGCGCCGATGGCCATGGTGATGGACGAGAGCTTCGGCATCGTCAAGGGCATGATGACGACCGTCCACGCGTACACCAACGACCAGCGCATCCTGGACTTCCCGCACAAGGACCTGCGCCGCGCCCGCGCGGCGGCAGAGAACATCATCCCGACCTCGACCGGTGCCGCCAAGGCCACCGCGCTCGTCCTGCCCCAGCTCAAGGGCAAGCTGGACGGCATCGCCATGCGCGTCCCGGTCCCGACCGGCTCGGTCACCGACCTCGTGCTGGAGCTCGACCGCGAGGTCGGCAAGGACGAGGTCAACGCCGCCTTCCAGAAGGCCGCCGAGGGCCGGCTGAAGGGCGTCCTGGAGTACACCGAGGACCCGATCGTCTCCTCGGACATCGTCAACTGGCCGGCCTCCTGCACCTTCGACTCCTCCCTGACCATGGTCCAGGGCAAGCAGGTCAAGGTCGTCGGCTGGTACGACAACGAGTGGGGCTACTCCAACCGCCTCGTGGACCTGACGGTCTACGTCGGCGAGCGGCTCTGACACGCTGCCGGACAGCAGCGCCGAGAAGTGACGCGGCGGGGTTCGCGGGGCGCGATGACGCGCCCCGCGGGCCCCGTCTCGCGATGACCGGCCGCAGGGCCGGCGACCGTGCAAACCACCGAGCAGACCACCACGGAGCCACACCATGAAGACGATCGACGACCTCGGCGTCGCGGGCAGGCGGGTCTTCGTCCGCGCCGATCTGAACGTGCCGCTCGATGGCGGGACCATCACCGACGACGGCCGCATCCGCGCCGCCGTCCCGACGATCGGCAGGCTTGCCGAGGCCGGCGCCAGGGTGATCGTCGCCTCCCACCTGGGCCGCCCCGAGGGCGCCCCGGACCCGCAGTTCTCCCTCGCCCCCGTGGCCGGGCGGCTGGGTGAACTGCTGGGCAGGGACGTCGCGTTCGCCACCGACACCGTCGGCGAGTCGGCGAAGTCCACCGTCGGGGCCCTCGCCGACGGGCAGGTCGCGGTGCTGGAGAACCTGCGCTTCAACGCCGGCGAGACCAGCAAGGACGACGCCGAGCGCGGCGCCTTCGCCGACAGCCTGGCGGCCCTCGCCGACGTCTACGTCGGCGACGGCTTCGGCGCGGTGCACCGCCGCCACGCCTCCGTCTACGACCTCCCGGCGCGGCTGCCGCACGCCGCCGGCGGCCTGATCGCCACCGAGGTCGGCGTCCTGCGCAAGCTCACCGAGGACGTCGAACGCCCCTACGCCGTGGTCCTGGGCGGCGCGAAGGTCTCCGACAAGCTCGGCGTCATCGACCACCTGCTGGAGCGCGCCGACCGCATCCTCGTCGGCGGCGGCATGGCGTACACCTTCCTGAAGGCCCAGGGGCACGAGATCGGCGCCTCGCTGCTCCAGGAGGACCAGATCCCGGCCGTCCAGGGCTACCTCAAGCGAGCCGAGGAGCGCGGCGTGGAGTTCGTCCTCCCCGTCGACGTGGTGGCCGCCGCCGGTTTCCCGGACCTGAGGACCAAGGCGCCCTCCGAGCCCGTCACCGTGGCCGCGGACGCCATCCCGGCCGGCCTGATGGGGCTGGACATCGGCCCCCGCAGCCAGGAGCTGTACGCCGCCAAGCTCGCCGACGCGGCCACCGTCTTCTGGAACGGACCGATGGGCGTCTTCGAGCACCCGGACTACGCCGAGGGCACCCGGGCCGTGGCCCAGGCGCTGATCGACAGCCCGGCCTTCACCGTGGTCGGCGGCGGGGACTCCGCCGCGGCCGTCCGCATCCTGGGCTTCGACGAGGAGGCATTCGGCCACATCTCCACCGGGGGCGGCGCCAGCCTGGAGTACCTCGAGGGCAAGACGCTCCCCGGCCTGGCCGCGCTGGAGGACTGATCCGGTGCGCCGGGCCGCCCGGCGCACCGGGGGAGCACGCGCGGCCGCCGGGCCGCAGGCGATCACGATGCCCGCGCCTCCGCGCCGCGCGGGCGACAGCGACACGCTCCGCCGCCGAGGCGGAGCGAACCGAAAGGCAGCCTACCGATGGCAAACCGCACCCCGCTGATGGCGGGCAACTGGAAGATGAACCTCAACCACCTGGAGGCCATCGCCCACGTCCAGAAGCTCGCCTTCGCCCTGAACGACAAGGACTACGAGGCCGTCGAGGTCGCCGTCCTGCCGCCCTTCACCGACCTGCGCTCGGTGCAGACCCTGGTCGACGGCGACAAACTGAAGATCCGCTACGGCGCCCAGGACCTGTCGGCGCACGTCTCCGGCGCGTACACCGGTGAGATCTCCGGGGCGATGCTGGCGAAGCTCAACTGCACCTACGTGGCCGTCGGCCACTCCGAGCGGCGCCAGTACCACGGCGAGACCGACGAGCTGTGCAACGCCAAGGTCAAGGCGGCCTACCTGCACGACCTGACCCCGATCCTGTGCGTCGGCGAGGGCCTGGAGGTCCGCAGGGCCGGCGACCAGGTCGCCCACACCCTCGCCCAGGTGGACGGCGCGCTCAAGGACATCCCCGCCGAGCAGGCCGCCCGCATCGTGATCGCCTACGAGCCGGTGTGGGCCATCGGCACCGGCGAGGTCGCCACCCCCGAGGACGCCCAGGAGGTGTGCGGCGCGATCCGCGGCCGCCTGGCCGAGCTGTACGACCGCGAGCTGGCCGACGCGGTCCGCATCCAGTACGGCGGTTCGGTGAAGTCCGGGAATGTCGCCGCGATCATGGCGCAGCCGGACGTGGACGGCGCCCTGGTCGGCGGGGCCGCGCTGGACGTGGACGAGTTCGTGAAGATCGTCCGGTTCCGCGACCAGTAGGGTCGCCGGCGACCGCCGCCGGCGAGTGACGGCGGGCCGCCCACGTCGTACCCTGTCGGGGCCGGGAGCGAGCACGCGCAGCGCCTCCCGGCCCCGTACCCTGCAAGTCCCGACAGTTCCCGTCATCCGTCCGAGAGAGTTGGTCCAGCCGTGATCCTGGGGTTCTCCATCGCCCTCATCGTCTTCAGCCTGCTGCTGATGCTGCTCGTGCTGATGCACAAGGGGAAGGGCGGCGGCCTCTCCGACATGTTCGGCGGCGGCATGCAGTCCTCCGTCGGCGGCTCCTCGGTCGCCGAGCGCAACCTCGACCGCATCACGGTCGTGGTGGGTCTGATCTGGTTCGCCATCATCGTGGCGCTCGGCATCCTGATGAAGCTCGACGGCTGACGCCCGCCGACGCCTGCCGCGCGACGGCGGCCGCCGTGCTCTGACGCCGTGTCGCTTTCCCGGCCTATCATGAGGCTCGCGCCCACGGGACCCGAAGGGGGCCGCAACTCGGGTCTGTGGACGCGCGTTGGGCCCTACGTACACTGGGGCACCCGCAGCGGAGCGGCCTGTCGATGCTCCGCGGCACCGTGAAGGCAGGGAGTTACGACCGTGGCAAGTGGCAACGCGATCCGGGGAAGCCGGGTCGGAGCGGGGCCGATGGGGGAGGCCGAGCGAGGCGAGTCCGCGCCGCGCCTGCGCATCTCCTTCTGGTGCTCCAACGGGCACGAGACCCAACCCAGCTTCGCCAGCGACGCGCAGATCCCGGACACCTGGGACTGCCCGCGCTGTGGCTTCCCGGCCGGCAAGGACCGGGACAACCCGCCGGACCCGCCGCGCACCGAGCCGTACAAGACCCACCTCGCGTACGTGCGCGAGCGGCGCAGCGACGCCGACGGCGAGGCGATCCTCGCCGAGGCGCTGGCCAAGCTCCGCGGGGAGATCTGAACGCCGGTCGACCCGCCGGGCAACGCCGCACGACGGCCCGGCCGTACGCCCCCACGGGGCGCGCGGCCGGGCCGTCGTTCCATTAGGTTGGGACGCGGCGGGGTCCGTACGACAGGAATGGACTGATTTCCCAGATGAACGCTGAAGGCCGCGGCAGGCTCGACCGGATGCCGCAGTGGCAGGCGCTGGCCAGGCACCGCGAGGAGCTGGGGGAGGTGCACCTGCGCGAGCTGTTCGCCGCCGATCCGCGGCGCGGCGAGCGCTACGGCGTGCGGGTCGGCGACCTGTACCTGGACTACTCCAGGAACCTCGTCACGGACGAGACCCTGCGGCTGCTGCGCGAGCTGGCCGAGGCGACCGGGGTGGCGCGGCTGCGGGATGCGATGTTCCGCGGTGAGCGGATCAACACCACCGAGGACCGGGCCGTCCTCCACACCGCCCTGCGCGCCCCGCGCGACGCGGTGATCGAGGTGGACGGGGAGAGCGGGGAGAACGTCGTCCCCGCCGTGCACGCCGTCCTCGACCGGATGTCCGCCTTCGCCGAGGCGGTGCGGGCCGGGAAGTGGGCCGGGCACACCGGCCTGCCCGTCAGGAACATCGTCAACATCGGCATCGGCGGCTCCGATCTGGGGCCGGCGATGGCCTACGAGGCGCTGCGCGCCTACACCGACCGGGAGCTGGACGTCCGCTTCGTCTCCAACGTGGACGGCGCGGACCTGCACGAGGCGCTGCAGGGCCTGGACCCGGCCCGGACGCTGTTCGTCGTCGCCTCCAAGACCTTCACCACGATCGAGACCATCACCAACGCCACCTCCGCCAGGGACTGGCTGCTGGCCGGTCTGGGCGCGGGGAGGGAGGCGGTGGCCAAGCACTTCGTGGCGCTGTCGACGAACGCCGAGGCGGTCGCGGAGTTCGGCATCGACACCACGAACATGTTCGAGTTCTGGGACTGGGTCGGCGGGCGCTACTCGTACGACTCGGCCATCGGCCTCTCGCTCATGATCGCCATCGGCCCGGACCGCTTCCGCGAGATGCTCGACGGCTTCCGCACCGTCGACGAGCACTTCCGCACCGCGCCGCCGGAGGAGAACGCCCCGCTGCTGCTGGGCCTGCTGGGCATCTGGTACGGCGGCTTCTGGGACGCGCAGTCGCACGCGGTGCTGCCCTACAGCCACTACCTGTCGAAGTTCACCGCCTACCTCCAGCAGCTCGACATGGAGTCCAACGGCAAGTCCGTGGACCGGCGGGGCGAGCCGGTGAGCTGGCAGACCGGTCCGGTGGTGTGGGGCACCCCCGGCACCAACGGCCAGCACGCCTACTTCCAGCTCCTGCACCAGGGCACCAAGCTGATCCCGGCGGACCTGATCGGCTTCGCCCGGCCCGTGGCGGGCCTGGAGCCCGCCCTGGCGGCCCAGCACGACCTGCTGATGGCCAACCTCTTCGCCCAGGGCCAGGCGCTCGCCTTCGGCAAGACGGAGGAGGAGGTCCGCGCCGAGGGGGTCGCCGAGGACCAGGTCCCGCACCGCACGTTCCGCGGCAACCGCCCGACGACGACGATCCTGGCCTCCGAGCTGACCCCGTCGGTGCTGGGACAGCTTGTCGCCCTCTACGAGCACAAGGTGTTCGTCCAGGGCGCGGTGTGGGACATCGACTCCTTCGACCAGTGGGGCGTGGAGCTCGGCAAGGTGCTCGCCAAGCGCATCGAGCCCGCGCTGACCGAGGGCGCCGAGGTGGAGGGGCTGGACGCCTCCACGGCGGCCCTGGTGGCCCGTTACCGCTCGCTGCGCGGCCGGGACTGACGAGCGGCCCGAGACGGGCCGGACGGACCCCGGCGGGACCCCACGCCCCCCAGGGCGCCCGCACGCCGTGCGGGCGCCCCCGCGGGGCCCGGGACCTTCCCATGACGGCGGCGGCCCCGCTCCCCGGAGGGGAGCGGGGCCGCCGTGTTCCGCGCGGTGCCGGTGCGGTGCCGGTGCGCTGTGTGTCCGGCGCGGGTCAGCCCCGGGCCGACTCGGGCAGGAGGGCCGCCGCCTTCCCGTCGAGGATCCACAGGGTGCGCTCGCGCCCCCGGGCGCCCGCCGCGGGGGTCCGCGCCGGGTCGCCGGAGGCCAGCGCACCGGCCGCGGCCTCGGCCTTGTCCTCACCGGCCGCCAGCAGCCAGACCTCCCGGGCCGCGCGGATGGCCGGAAGGGTGAGGGAGATCCTGGTCGGCGGCGGCTTCGGCGCCTGCCGTACGCCGACGACCGCGCGCCCGGTCTCCTTCGCGGCCGGATGGCCGGGGAAGAGGGAGGCCACATGGGTGTCCGGGCCCAGCCCCAGCAGCAGCACGTCGAAGGCGGGCACCGCCCCGCCCGGACCGCCGCCGTCACCGGGACCACCGTCACCGGAAGCGCCGTCACCGGAGCCGCCGTCCGCGGCCGCGGCCAGCTCCGCCGCGTACGCCTCGGCGGCCGCGTCCACGTCGTCGCCGTGCGGACCGCCGGAGGCGGGCATCGGGTGGACGCGCGACGGGTCCAGGGCGAGCGCGTCCAGGAGCGCCTCGCGGGCCTGGGTGTGGTTGCGGTCCGGATCGCCGTCCGGCAGGAAGCGCTCGTCGCCCCACCACAGGTCCACGCGGGACCAGTCCACCGCGTCCCGTCCCGGAGCCTGCGCCAGGGCGGCCAGCAGGGCGTTGCCGTTGCGGCCGCCGGTCAGGGCGACATGGGCCCGGCCGCGGGCGGTCTGCGCGTCCGCGATCACGGTGACCAGGCGCGCGGCCGTGGCCCGGGCCATGCGCTCGCTGTCCGGGTGGACGACGACCTGCACAGGGGCCTGCTCCCCGCCCGGGGCCCGCGCCGCCTCCGCCTGCGCGGCCTCGGCCGCCTCCACCTCCGCGACCTGCCCGCGCACCAGGCGGTCGAGGCCGAAGCGGACGGCGCGCGCGTAGGTCTCGTCCGGGTCCAGGCGCCGCAGCTCCTCGGCGATCAGCTCGGCCGTGGAGCGCCGGTGCAGGGCCACGCTCCGGTCCGGCTGGCCCGGTACCGAGAGCGTCGCCAGTGAACCGTCGCCGCGGTCCAGGCAGATGTCGCCCTCGTCCGTGACCAGCCGCACCGCCGTGATGCCGGGGCCGCCGGAGAGCACGCGCTCGACGGGGACGCCCAGGCGGTCGGCCAGCCACAGCGCCAGCAGCTCCGAGCTGGGGTTGTACTCCTCGCCCTCGACCACCGCCCGGGTGACGCGGGCCTGCTTCTGGTCCAGGGCGGCGGCCAGCACGCTGCGCCACAGGGTGACGCGGGTCCAGGCGAGGTCGGTGTCGCCCGGCGCGTAGGCGGCGGCGCGTCCCCTGAGCGCCGCGACCGGGTCCTCGGTCTCCGCCGCGTCGGTGATGCGGCGCTGCGCCAGGGCGCCCAGCGGGTCCTTCGAGGGGTACTCGGGCGGATCGGCCGGCCACCACAGGACGACCGGCGCGTCCGGCAGCAGCAGGGGCAGGACGACACTGTGGGCGTGGTTGGCCAGTTCGCCGTGGAGACGCAGCAGGACCGTCTCCCCGGTGCCGGTCTCGCCGCCCACCCGCACCTCGGCGTCGAGCCGGGCCGTGGCCCGGTCGCGGGGCGAGCGGCCCGGGCGCCGCACGACGACGAGGATGCGCGAGGGGTGCTCCTTCGACGCGTCGCTGGCCGCCTTCAGCGCGTCGTAGTGGCTGCCCTCGTCCGTCACGATGACGAGCGTGAGCACCATCCCGACGGCCGGGCTGCCCATCGCCCGCCGCGCTCGCACCAGAGCCGCGTTGATCCGGCCGGACGTGGTGTCCGTGAGGTCGATGTTCATGGCCGCCGCCAGCTCCGTCCGTCACGTGCGAGCATCTCGTCGGCCGCCTGGGGACCCCAGGTCCCGGCGGTGTACGGCTCGGGCCTGCCGTGCGCGTCCCAGTACTCCTCGACCGGGTCCAGGATCTCCCAGGAGCGCTCGACCTCCTGGTGCCGGGGGAAGAGGTTGGCGTCGCCCAGCAGCACGTCCAGGATGAGCCGTTCGTACGCCTCGGGGCTGGACTCGGTGAAGGACTCCCCGTAGGCGAAGTCCATCGTCACGTCGCGGATCTCCATCGAGGTGCCCGGCACCTTGGAGCCGAACCGGATCATGACGCCCTCGTCCGGCTGCACCCGGATGACCAGGGCGTTCTGGCCCAGTTCCTGGGTGTCGGTGGCGTCGAAGGGGGAGTAGGGGGCGCGCTGGAAGACCACCGCGATCTCGGTGACCCGGCGGCCCAGCCGCTTGCCCGTGCGCAGGTAGAAGGGGACCCCCGCCCAGCGGCGGTTGTCGATCTCCAGCTTGATGGCGGCGTAGGTGTCCGTCCGGGAGGCCGGGTCGATGCCCTCCTCCTCCAGATAGCCGGGCACCTTCTCGCCGCCCTGCCAGCCCGCCCGGTACTGGCCGCGCACGGTGTGCCGGCCCAGGTCCTTCGGCAGCCGCACCGCGTTGAGCACCTTCAGCTTCTCGGTGACCAGCGCCTTGGCGTCGAAGGAGACGGGCTCCTCCATCGCCGTCAGGGCCAGCAGCTGGAGCAGGTGGTTCTGGATGACGTCGCGCGCGGCGCCGATGCCGTCGTAGTAGCCCGCGCGACCGCCGATGCCGATGTCCTCGGCCATCGTGATCTGCACGTGGTCCACGTAGGAGCGGTTCCACAGGGGCTCGAACATCGTGTTGGCGAAGCGCAGCGCCAGGATGTTCTGGACGGTCTCCTTGCCCAGGTAGTGGTCGATCCGGAAGACGTCCGACTGGCGGAAGACCCGGTGGACGACCCGGTTCAGCTCCTGGGCGCTGGCCAGGTCGTGGCCGAAGGGCTTCTCGATGACCGCGCGGCGCCAGGAACCGTCGGGGGCGTCGGACAGCCCGTGCTCCTTGAGCTGCTCCAGGACGGTGGGGAAGAACTTCGGCGGCACCGACAGGTAGAACGCGAAGTTGCCCCCGGTGCCGCGGGACTTGTCCAGTTCCTCGATGGTGGACTTCAGCCGGGCGAACGCGTCGTCGTCGTCGAAGACGCCGGGGACGAAGCGCATCCCCTCGCCGAGCTGCCGCCACACCTCCTCGCGGAAGGGGGTGCGGGCGTACTGTTTGACCGAGTCGTGCACGACCTGGCAGAAGTCCTGGTCCTCCCACTCGCGGCGGGCGAAGCCGACGAGGGAGAAGCCCGGTGGGAGCAGGCCCCGGTTCGCCAGGTCGTAGACGGCGGGCATCAGCTTTTTTCGTGACAAATCGCCTGTGACGCCGAAGATCACCAGTCCCGACGGCCCCGCGATGCGCGGGAGCCGCCGGTCCTGTGCGTCACGCAGCGGGTTGGCTGCGCTGCTCACCTGCTCTATGCCTCCTTCGGGGCGAGGCGCTTCAGCTCGGCCTCGGTGGAGGCCAGCAGGTCGCTCCAGGCCTGCTCGAACTTCTCCACGCCCTCGACCTCGAGCTGCTCGACGACCTCGTCGTACCCGATACCGAGCTTCGCGATCGCGTCGAGGTCGGCGCGGGCCTGCTCGTAGGTGCCGCGCACGGTGTCGCCGGTGATCTCGCCGTGGTCGCCGACGGCCTCCAGGGTGGCCTCCGGCATGGTGTTCACCGTGTTCGGGGCGACCAGCCCGGTGACGTAGAGGGTGTCGGGGTAGCTGGGGTCCTTCACACCGGTGGAGGCCCACAGCGGACGCTGCCGGTTGGCGCCCGCGGACTCCAGGGCCGTCCAGCGGTCGGAGGCGACGACCTCCTCGTACGCCTGGTAGGCCAGCCGGGCGTTGGCCAGCGCGGCCTTGCCGCGCAGCGCCAGCGCCTCGTCGGTGCCCAGGGCCGTCAGCCGCTTGTCGATCTCGGTGTCCACCCGGGAGACGAAGAACGACGCCACGGAGTGGATCTCCGACAGGTCCAGGCCCTTGGCCTTCGCCTGCTCCAGACCCTCCATGTAGGCGTCCATCACCATCCGGTAGCGCTCCAGCGAGAAGATCAGCGTGACGTTGACGCTGATGCCCGCGGCGATGGTTTCCGTGATCGCCGGGAGCCCGGCGGTGGTGGCGGGGATCTTGATGAGGGTGTTGGGGCGGTCCACCAGCCAGGCGAGCTGCTTGGCCTCGGCGACCGTGGGCCGTGTGGCGTGGGCCAGCCGCGGGTCCACCTCGATGGAGACCCGGCCGTCCTGCCCGCCGGTGGCGTCGAAGACCGGGCGCAGGATGTCGGCGGCGTCGCGGACGTCGGCGGTGGTGATCATCCGGATCGCCTCCTCCACCGTCACGCCGCGGGAGGCGAGGTCGGTGAGCTGGCGGTCGTAGCCGTGCCCCTCGGAGATCGCCTTCTGGAAGATCGACGGGTTGGTGGTCACACCCACGACGTGCTGCTCGTTCAGCAGCTCGGCGAGGTTGCCGGACGTGATGCGGTGGCGGGACAGGTCGTCCAGCCAGATCGCCACGCCTTCGTCACTCAGGCGCTTGAGTGCGTCTGTCATGAGGGATGCATCTCCTGATCTCGTTGCCTGTGGGCGTCAGCGTGCGGCGGCGGCGATGGATTCCCGGGCGGCGGCGGCGACCGCCTCGCCGGTCAGGCCGAACTCGCGGTACAGCACCTTGTAGTCGGCCGAGGCGCCGAAGTGCTCCAGGGAGACGATCCGGCCGGCGTCGCCGACGTACCGGTGCCAGGTCAGGCCGACACCGGCCTCGACGGCCACGCGCGCCCGCACCGACGGCGGCAGCACGCGCTCGCGCCAGGTCTGGTCCTGCTCCTCGAACCACTCCAGGCACGGCATCGACACCACCCGGGCGGGCACGCCCTCGGCCTGGAGCGACTCGCGCGCGGCGACGGCGAGCTGCACCTCCGAGCCGGTGGCGATGAGGACGACCTGGGGCTCGCACTCCCGCCCCTCGGAGTCCGCGGCCTCGAACATCACGTATCCGCCGCGGGCGGCGTCCTCGTTGGGCTCGTAGGTCGGCACGTTCTGGCGGGTCAGCGCGATGCCGTGCGGGGCCGGGCGGTCGCCGTGGCGGCGCATGATCTCGCGCCAGGCGATCGCGGTCTCGTTGGCGTCGGCCGGGCGGACCATGTTCAGGCCCGGGATGGCGCGCAGCGCGGCCAGGTGCTCGACCGGCTGGTGGGTCGGGCCGTCCTCGCCCAGGCCGATGGAGTCGTGCGTCCACACGTAGGTGACCGGCAGCCTCATCAGGGCCGCCAGCCGCACCGCCGGCCGCATGTAGTCGGAGAACACCAGGAAGGTGCCGCCGTAGATCCGGGTGTTGCCGTGCAGCGCGATGCCGTTCATGGTCGAGCCCATGGCGTGCTCGCGGATGCCGAAGTGCACCGTGCGGCCGTACGGGTCCGCCTCCGGCAGCGGGTTGTCCGCCGGGAGGAAGGACGAGGAGGCGTCGATGGTGGTGTTGTTGGAGCCCGCGAGGTCGGCGGAGCCGCCCCACAGCTCGGGGATCACGCCGCCCAGCCCCTTGAGCACCGCGCCGGAGGCCTTGCGGGTGGCCATGTCCTTGCCGGCGGGGAAGGAGGGCAGCGCCTTCTCCCAGCCCTCGGGCAGCTTCCCGGCGCTGATCCGGTCGAACTCGGCGGCGCGGTCGGGGTTGGCCTCGCGCCACTCGGCGAGCCCGTCCTCCCAGGCCCGGCGCGCCTCGCGGCCGCGGTCCACGACCTTGCGGGCGTGCTCGAGGACCTCGTCGGCCACCTCGAAGTGCTTCTCCGGGTCGAAGCCCAGCACCCGCTTGGTCGCCGCGACCTCCTCCTCGCCCAGCGCGGAACCGTGCGAGGCCTCGGTGTTCTGGGCGTTCGGCGCGGGCCAGGCGATGATCGTGCGGGCGGCGATGATCGAGGGGCGCTCGGTCTCCTCCTGCGCCGCCCGCAGCGCCGCGTACAGCGCCCGGACGTCGAAGTCGCCGCTGGGCGCCTGCTCGACGCGCTGGACGTGCCAGCCGTACGCCTCGTAGCGCTTCAGGACGTCCTCGGACAGCGCGGTCGCGGTGTCGCCCTCGATGGAGATGTGGTTGTCGTCGTACAGGGCGACGATGTTGCCCAGCTTCTGGTGGCCGGCCAGCGAGGACGCCTCGGCCGAGACCCCCTCTTCCAGGTCGCCGTCGGAGACGATGGTCCAGATGGTGTGGTCGAAGGGGGAGGTGCCCGGGGCGGCGTCCGGATCGAACAGACCGCGCTCGTAGCGGGCGGCCATCGCCATGCCCACGGCGTTGGCGATGCCCTGGCCCAGCGGGCCGGTGGTGGTCTCGACCCCGGTGGTGTGGCCGTACTCCGGGTGGCCGGGGGTCCTGCTGTCCCAGGTGCGGAAGGCCTTCAGGTCCTCCAGCTCCAGGCCGTAGCCGGACAGGTACAGCTGGATGTACAGCGTCAGGCTGGTGTGGCCGGGGGAGAGGACGAACCGGTCCCGGCCCGTCCACCGCGCGTCGGACGGGTCGTGCCGCATCAGCTTCTGGAAGAGCAGGTACGCCGCCGGAGCGAGGCTCATGGCGGTACCGGGGTGTCCGTTACCGACTTTCTGCACGGCGTCCATCGCCAGGACCCGTACGGTGTCGACAGCCCGCTGATCCAGTTCGGTCCACTCGAGATCTGTGGTGGTCGGCTTGGTGCTCACCCTGCGTCAGGGCTCCTCTCCACATGTCGAAGGCCGGTGTCTGTCAGGTCACACCGGGCGGTGTCGAGCGTACCCTCGCCGGTGTTCCCCCTTTCGGGCCGCTCATCCTTTGGGAAGCCGGGGGAACGAACCGCGTGAAACCGGGCGCGCAACGGGCCTCACCTGGGCATCTGTGGAACGCCGGGCGCACATGAGCGCCGCCTTCCGGTGCCCCGGGAGGCCCTGTGCACCTCCTACCCGCACCCCGCCGGGGCACCCCCCTGTGGGGTACACCGACACGGGCGACCCCCGGGGCGAGCGGCGTATGGCCAGCGTCTACAGTGGCGTGGTAGGCGCGAGCCGTGACGGGACCCCGAAGGTCCGGGCTCGCTTGTTCCCACGCGGCGCGAGCCGCGCATGTCGCATCGTGATCAGGGGTGTCCGTGACGGCCGTCGAATCCCGTCCCGCGGGTGGGGATACCGCCCACACCCGAGGGGTTGTGGGGGAGCTCGATCAGAGCCCAGCACACCGGCCGCTCGGGGCCCGTATCAAGGGCTACGTGGCACTGACCAAGCCGCGGATCATCGAACTGCTGCTGATCACCACCATTCCGGTGATGTTCCTCGCCGAGCAGGGCGTCCCCGACCTGTGGCTGGTCCTGGCCACCTGCCTGGGCGGCTATCTGTCGGCGGGCGGCGCCAACGCGCTGAACATGTACATCGACCGGGACATCGACGCGCTGATGCACCGCACCGAGCGGCGTCCCCTGGTCACCGGCGTACTGACCCCGCGCGAGGCCCTGGTCTTCGGCGTCACGCTGGCCGTGGTCTCCACGCTGTGGTTCGGCTGGACGGTCAACTGGCTCTCGGCGGCCCTGTCCCTGGGCGCGCTGCTGTTCTACGTCGTCGTCTACACGATGATCCTCAAGCGGCGCACCGCCCAGAACATCGTCTGGGGCGGCATCGCCGGCTGCATGCCCGTGCTCATCGGCTGGTCGTCGGTGAAGAACGAGGTGAGCTGGGCCGCCGTCGTCCTCTTCCTGGTCATCTTCTTCTGGACGCCCCCGCACTACTGGCCGCTGTCGATGAAGGTCAAGGACGACTACGCCCGGGTCGGGGTCCCGATGCTCCCGGTCGTCGCGGGCAACCGCGCGGTGGCCCGGCAGATCGTGGTCTACAGCTGGATCATGGTGGCCGTCTCGCTGGCCCTGTGGCCGCTGGGATACGTCGGCTGGTTCTACCCGCTGGTCGCGCTCGCCGCGGGCGGCTGGTGGCTGTGGGAGGCGCACGCCCTCCAGGCCAGGGCCAAGGCCGGGGTCACGGGCGCGAAGCTCAAGGAGATGCGGCTGTTCCACTGGTCCATCACCTATGTGTCGCTGCTGTTCGTGGCCGTGGCGGTGGACCCCTTCCTGCGCTGACCGCACGCCGGCCCGGCACCGGCCCGCAACGGCCCGGCGCCGGGCGTGGCGCAGGCCACCCGGAGCAGCGGTCGCCAGGTGATCTACCCATCGGTAGCATCCTGTCCATGGACAGCACACAGCAGGCGGAAGAGACCGGGCCCGACGCCAAGGCCCAGCGCTGGGTGACCAAGCTCGCCAAGGAGATCACCGCGTTCGCCAAGGAGCGCGGCGGCAGCGCCGACGCCCAGATCTCCTACATCGGCGAGCGCGGCGTGCGGATCGTCCTCGTCGGCGAGGACGGCGGCTGGGGCGACCTGGTGGCCCCGTCCCGCGAGGTCGCGCAGAAGGCCGCCGAGAAGGCCGGGGTCACCGTCCACGAGAGCCTCGACGGGGACCTCGCCGCCCGGATCCGCACCGGCCCCTACGAGTGGGAGCGGATGGCGGGCATCCAGGTCGGAGGGCCCAAGGACCGCTGACGCGGAAGTGCTGTGCGCGGCGGGGGCCGGCCGCCCGCCCGCTGGCCGCCGTACCCCGCCGCCGGACCCGTGCTCGTCCGCCGCGCCCGTGGGGTGCGCAAGGCCCCGGTGCGGCCGTGCCGCACCGGGGCCGCTCCGTGCCCGCCCCGCTTCCCCGGGCCCCGCGGCCCGCGCACCCGGCCGGGCGGGCGGGGAAACGCACGGGAGGGCCGGCCGGACGGGGAGTCCCCGTCCGGCCGGCCCTCCCGCCTCGGGTCCTACAGGCCGGCCGGGGCCGGGGCGGGCCGGTCGGCGGACACGGGTGCCGCGGCGGCGGCCACCGGCGGCAGACCGCGCTCGCGCAGCGACAGCAGCACCCGCAGGACGGCGACCCACACCAGGCAGGAGCCCAGCAGGTGCGCCGCGACCAGCACCTCGGGCAGCTCGGTGAAGTACTGGACGTAGCCGATGACGCCCTGCGCCAGCAGGACCAGGAAGAGGTCCCGGGTGCGGACGACCGGGGCCCGGGGCGCGTCCACGGCGCGCAGCGCCAGCCACAGCAGCACGGTCAGGGCCACCACGGCCCAGGCCAGCAGGGCGTGCACCCGGGCGGTCGTCTCCCAGTCCACGCCCATCCGCGGCACGTCGCTGCTGTCGCCCGCGTGAGGGCCCGCGCCCGTCACCATGGTGCCGACGACGATCAGCGCCACGGACACGGCGGTCAGCGCCGCCGCGAGCCGCCGGGTCCGCGCCCCGGCCAGCGGGCGCGGCGCGTCGTCGCCCTCGCGGGCGCGCAGCCAGGTGACGGTGGTGACCGTGATGAGCACGCTGGCGAGCAGGAAGTGCGCGGCGACGGTGTAAGGGTTCAGCCGCAGCAGCACCGTCACACCGCCCAGCAGGCCGTTGGCGACGACCAGCCAGAACTGCGACCAGGCCAGCCGCGACAGGCCGCGGCGGCGCGGCTTCGCCGAGCGGACCGCGACGATCGCCCAGCCGACGGCGGCGCACAGCACGTACGTCAGCAGGCGGTTGCCGAACTCGATGGCGCCGTGCAGCCCCATCTCGGGTGTGGCGACCAGGCTGTCCCCGCTGCACTTGGGCCAGGTGTCGCACCCCAGCCCCGAGCCGGTCAGCCGCACCACCCCGCCGGTGACCACGATGAGCACGCTCAGGACGAGCGCGGTCAGGGTGGCGCGCTCCACGGTGCGCTGGGCGGGGGTCCAGCGCCTGGCGACGTACGCGACGGGGTTTCGCGCGAATTCGAGCAGATTGGGCACGGACACCATGGTAGGCGGGGGCTTGTGCAAGCTTTCACGAGGGGGCGAGGGGCGAGGGGGCGCTCCACGCGCCTCCTCCCGGGCGTTGCCCGCGCGGGCGCCGGAGGTGCTCACTCCCAGCGGAAGAAGCGGGCCGCGGCGGCCAGGCCCGCCACCGCCCACACCCCCAGGACCGCCAGGTTCCCCCAGGGCATCCCGGCACCGTCCCGCAGCACCTCGCGCAGCCCCTCGGAGAGCGCGGAGATCGGCAGCAGTTCCAGCACCCCGCGCACCGGCTCGGGGAACTTCTCCAGCGGCACCACCACCCCGCCGCCGACCAGCAGCAGGACGAAGACGAGGTTGGCCGCCGCCAGCGTCGCCTCGGCCCGCAGCGTCCCGGCCATCAGCAGGCCGAGACCGGAGAACGCCGCCGTCCCGGCGACCAGCAGCAGCGCCACGGCGAGCGGACTGCCGTGCGGCGACCACCCCAGCGCCAGGGCCACCGACGTCAGCAGCACCACCTGCAGCACCTCGGTGACCAGCACCGCGCACGTCTTGGCGGCCATCAGCCCCCAGCGGGGCAGCGGCGAGGCGCCCAGCCGCTTGAGGACGCCGTAGCGCCGCTCGAAACCGGTGGAGATCGCCTGGCCGGTGAACGCGGTCGAGAGCACGGCAAGCGCCAGCACACCCGGCGCCAGGAAGCCCACGCGCCCGCCTCCGCCGTCTCCCTCCCCGGCCAGGTCCACGATGTCCACGGCGCTGAACAGCACCAGCAGCAGGGCCGGGATGACGATCGTCAGCAGCAGCTGCTCGCCGTGCCGCAGCAGCAGCCGCGTCTCCAGCGCGGCCTGCGCGGCGATCATCCGCGGCAGCGGGGCCGCGCCGGGGGCGGGGGCGTACGTGCCCGGCCCGGTGTTCTGAGCGCTCACGACCGCAGCTCCTTGCCCGTCAGCTCCAGGAAGACGTCCTCCAGCGTGTGCCGCTCCACCGCGATGCCGTCCGGCATCACCCCGTTCTGCGCGCACCAGGACGTCACCGTGGCCAGGAGCTGGGGGTCGACGGTGCCGGTCAGGCGGTACGAGCCCGGGGCCGTCTCGGCGGCCGCGGTGTCCGGCGGCAGCGCCTTGAGCAGCGAGGCCAGGTCCAGTCCGGGGCGCCCGGTGAAGCTCAGGGTGTTCTCGGCGCCGCCGCGGCACAGCTCCTCGGGGCTGCCCCGCGCGATCACCCGGCCCTCGTCGATGATCGCGACGTCGTCGGCGAGGGTCTCGGCCTCGTCCATGAAGTGGGTGCTCAGCACCACCGTCACGCCGTCCGCGCGCAGCTCCCGCACCAGGTCCCAGGCGGAGCGGCGGGCCTGCGGGTCCAGGCCGGCGGTCGGCTCGTCGAGGAAGACCAGCTCGGGCCGTCCGACGACGGCCATGGCCAGGGAGAGGCGCTGCTGCTGGCCGCCGGACAGCCGCCGGTAGGGAGTGCGGCCGCAGCCGGCCAGCCCCAGCCGTTCGACCAGCGCGCCGGTGTCCAGCGGGTGGGCGTGCAGCGCGGCCATGTGGCGCAGCATCTCCGCGGCGCGGACGGTGGGGTAGACCCCGCCGCTCTGGAGCATCACGCCGATCCGGGGCCGCAGCGCGGCGGCGTCGGCGACCGGGTCCAGTCCCAGGACGCGGACTGCGCCCGCGTCCGGACGGCGGTAGCCTTCGCAGGTCTCGATGGTGGTGGTCTTGCCGGCTCCGTTGGGGCCGAGGACGGCGGTGACCGTGCCGCGCCCGACGGTGAGGTCCAGCCCGTCCACCGCCGTCCTGCTCCCGTACCGCTTCACCAGTCCCGCGACCTCGACGGCCGCCGTGTCTCGCATACGGGCGAGTCTAGGAGCCCGCGGGCGGATCGCCCCCGCCGGGCCACACCGTCCGCCGGGCCGCGCCGCCGGTATCCCGGGTAAGGCACGCCTTACGTGACGCATCCCATCCGGGCCGGTCAGGGCGCGGCTTGCCCGCCTCCCCGGAATTACGCAACAATGGTGTTGTGAAAAAGCGCACCCGCCGCCACCGGCGGTCCGGCCACGGCGGGCGGGAGTGCTGCGGACCCGGAGCGGAGCGAGGAGGCGCGAGAGCACATGGCGGCCCACCACGGCGGCGGTGACACCCGCGCCCACGGCCACCCGGCCCCGGACGAGCACCACGGCACCCGCAACAAGGTCGCGCGCTCCATCCTCGACCACGGCCCGTCCACCGCGGCCGAACTGGCCCAGCGGCTGGAGCTCACCCAGGCGGCGGTCCGCCGCCACCTGGACGCACTCGTCTCCGAGGGCGTCGTCGAGCCCCGTGAGAAGCGGGTCTACGGCTCGCGCGGCAGGGGCCGCCCCGCCAGGGCCTTCGCGCTCACCGACTACGGCCGCAGCGCCTTCGACCAGGCCTACGACCAGCTCGCCGTCGACGCCATGCGCTGGATAGCCCAGGCCGCGGGCGGCGGCGAGAAGGGGCGGGCCGCGGTCGCGGCCTTCGCCCGCGCCCGGGTCGCCGCCCAGACGGAGCGGTACCGCGCCGAGCTGGAACGGGCCGCACCCGAGGAGAGGGCCAGGGTTCTGGCCGAGGCACTGTCCAGGGACGGGTACGCTGCCACCGCGCGCGGCGCGCCCGCCTCCAGCGGAGAGCAGCTCTGCCAGCACCACTGCCCGGTGGCCCACGCCGCCGAGCAGTTCCCGCAGCTGTGCGAGGCGGAGACGGAGGTCTTCTCCCGCCTGCTCGGCACCCATGTGCAGCGTCTGGCCACCATCGCCCACGGCGACGGGGTGTGCACGACGTTCATCCCCGGAGCGGCTTCCGGGGCCGCACCCGGGACACCCAAGACATCCAAGACCACCGCAGCGACAGCATCTGCAAGCACAGCCGGGAGGAACCCCGCATGACTCTCCCCACGGAGACTGCCCACCCTGAGCTGGAGGGCCTGGGCAAGTACGAGTACGGCTGGGCCGACCCGGACGCCGCCGGCGCCTCGGCCAAGCGCGGCCTCTCCGAGGAGGTCGTCCGCGACATCTCGGGCAAGAAGTCCGAGCCGGAGTGGATGCTGAAGCTCCGCATGAAGGGCCTGAAGCTCTTCGAGAAGAAGCCCATGCCGAACTGGGGCTCGGACCTGAGCGGCATCGACTTCGACAACATCAAGTACTTCGTGCGGTCCACCGAGAAGCAGGCCCAGACCTGGGAGGACCTGCCGGAGGACATCAAGAACACCTACGACAAGCTGGGCATCCCCGAGGCCGAGAAGCAGCGCCTGGTCGCCGGTGTCGCCGCCCAGTACGAGTCCGAGGTGGTCTACCACCAGATCCGCGAGGACCTGGAGAAGCAGGGCGTCATCTTCCTGGACACCGACACCGCCCTCAAGGAGCACCCGGAGCTGTTCCAGGAGTACTTCGGCACCGTCATCCCGGCCGGCGACAACAAGTTCGCCGCGCTGAACACCGCGGTGTGGTCCGGCGGCTCGTTCATCTACGTGCCCAAGGGCGTCCACGTGGACATCCCGCTCCAGGCCTACTTCCGGATCAACACCGAGAACATGGGCCAGTTCGAGCGGACGCTGATCATCGTCGACGAGGACGCCTACGTCCACTACGTCGAGGGCTGCACCGCGCCGATCTACCAGTCCGACTCGCTGCACTCGGCGGTCGTGGAGATCATCGTCAAGAAGGGCGCCCGCTGCCGCTACACGACCATCCAGAACTGGTCGAACAACGTGTACAACCTGGTCACCAAGCGCGCCGTGGCCTACGAGGGCGCGACGATGGAGTGGGTCGACGGCAACATCGGCTCCAAGGTGACCATGAAGTACCCGGCCGTCTACCTGATGGGCGAGCACGCCAAGGGCGAGACCCTCTCGATCGCCTTCGCGGGCGAGGGCCAGCACCAGGACGCCGGCGCCAAGATGGTGCACATGGCGCCCAACACCTCCTCCAACATCGTCTCCAAGTCGGTGGCGCGGGGCGGCGGCCGCACCTCCTACCGCGGTCTGATCGAGATCGGCGAGGGCGCGGAGAACTCCAAGTCCAACGTGCTGTGCGACGCGCTGCTGGTGGACACCATCTCGCGCTCGGACACCTACCCCTACGTCGACGTCCGCGAGGACGACGTGACGATGGGCCACGAGGCGACGGTCTCCAAGGTCAGCGACGACCAGCTGTTCTACCTGATGCAGCGCGGTCTGTCCGAGGACGAGGCGATGGCGATGATCGTGCGCGGCTTCGTCGAGCCGATCGCCAAGGAACTGCCCATGGAGTACGCCCTGGAGCTCAACCGGCTGATCGAGCTGCAGATGGAGGGCGCGGTCGGCTGACCGTCCGGCCACCCGTCCTCCCCACCTCCGTGACCGTGAGCCGGTCTCCGGGCGCCGATGGGCCCGGAGACCGGCGAACACAGAAGACAGAGAGCGAGCAACACGACAGCCATGGCTGAGGCTCAGAACATCCCGGCCGGGTCCACGACCGCCGGATCGATCGCGGTGGCGGCCGAGTCCACCGTCGCCACCCGGATGAGCGCCCCGCCGTCCTTCGACGTGGCGGACTTCCCGGTGCCGCACGGCCGCGAGGAGGAGTGGCGCTTCACTCCGCTGGAGCGCCTGAGGGGCCTGCACGACGGCACCGCCGAGGCCGGCGGCGGCGTCAAGGTCGACGTCTCCGCGCCCGAGGGCGTGACGGTGGAGACCGTCGGCCGCGACGACGCCCGTCTGGGCCGGGCCGGCAAGCCCGTGGACCGGGTCGCCGCCCAGGCCTACAGCGCCTTCGAGAAGGCCGCCGTCGTCACCGTGCCCAAGGAGACCGCGCTCACCGAGCCGATCCGGGTGAACATCCAGGGCCAGGGCGGCGTCTCCTTCGGGCACACCGTCTTCGAGCTGGGCGCCTTCGCCGAGGCCGTCATCGTCATCGACCACACCGGCGACGGCGTGCGCGCCGCCAACGTCGAGTACGTGCTGGGCGACGGTGCCAAGCTGACGGTCGTCTCCGTGCAGGACTGGGACGACACCGCCGTGCACTGCTCCCAGCACAACGCGCTGGTCGGCCGCGACGCCACCTTCAAGTCCGTGGTCGTCACCTTCGGCGGCGACGTGGTGCGCCTCCACCCGCGCGTCAACTACGCGGGCCCCGGCGGCGAGGCCGAGCTGTACGGCCTGTACTTCACCGACGACGGCCAGCACCAGGAGCACCGCCTCTTCGTCGACCACGAGGCGTCGAACTGCCGCAGCAACGTCGTCTACAAGGGCGCACTCCAGGGCCAGGACGCGCACGCCGTGTGGATCGGCGACGTGCTGATCCGCGCCTCGGCCACCGGCACCGACACCTACGAACTCAACCGCAACCTCGTCCTCACCGACGGCGCGCGGGTGGACTCGGTGCCCAACCTGGAGATCGAGACCGGCGAGATCGTCGGAGCCGGCCACGCCTCGGCCACCGGCCGCTTCGACGACGAGCAGCTGTTCTACCTGATGGCGCGCGGCATCCCGGAGAAGGACGCCCGCCGCCTGGTGGTGCGGGGCTTCTTCGCCGAACTGGTCCAGCAGATCGGCCTGCCCGACCTGCAGGACCGCCTCATCGCCAGGATCGAGGAGGAGCTGGAGGAGTCGGTCGCATGAGCACCGGCGAAAGCACGGTGGGCAGCGCGGGCTTCGTCCGCGTCGCCTCGCTCGGCGAGCTGGAGGAGGACACTCCCAAACGGGTGGAGGTCGAGGGCGTCCCGGTCTCGCTCGTCCGCACGGGGGGAGAGGTCTTCGCGATCAACGACATCTGCTCGCACGCGAACGTCTCGCTCTCCGAGGGCGAGGTGGAGGACTGCCACATCGAGTGCTGGCTGCACGGGTCCAGCTTCGACCTGCGCACCGGCAAGCCCGACGGACCGCCCGCCACGCGCCCCGTCCCCGTATACCCCGTCAAGATCGAAGGAGACGGCCCCGACGCGGCCGTGCTCGTCTCCACCACCCAGGAGTCCTGAAGCCCCATGGCAACGCTTGAGATCCACGACCTGCACGTCTCCGTCGAGGCCGAGAACGGCCCCCGGGAGATCCTGCGCGGCGTCGACCTGACCGTGAAGCAGGGCGAGACGCACGCCATCATGGGCCCCAACGGCTCCGGCAAGTCCACCCTCGCCTACTCGCTGGCGGGCCACCCGAAGTACACGATCACCGGCGGCACCGTCACCCTGGACGGCGAGGACGTCCTGGAGATGAGCGTCGACGAGCGCGCCCGCGCCGGCGTCTTCCTCGCCATGCAGTACCCGGTCGAGGTGCCCGGCGTGTCCGTCTCCAACTTCCTGCGCACCGCCGCCACCGCCATCCGCGGCGAGGCTCCCAAGCTGCGCACCTGGGTGAAGGAGGTCAAGGAGGCCATGGAGCGCCTCTCCATCGACCCCGCCTTCGCCGAGCGCAACGTCAACGAGGGCTTCTCCGGCGGTGAGAAGAAGCGCCACGAGATCCTCCAGCTGGAGCTGCTCCGGCCGAAGATCGCGATTCTGGACGAGACCGACTCCGGTCTGGACGTCGACGCGCTGCGCGTCGTCTCCGAGGGCGTCAACCGCGTCCGCGAGACCGGTGAGGTCGGCACCCTGCTGATCACCCACTACACGCGCATCCTGCGCTACATCAAGCCCGATCACGTCCACGTCTTCGCGGCCGGCCGGATCGCCGAGTCCGGCGGCCCGGAGCTGGCGGACAAGCTGGAGGAAGAGGGCTACGAGGCCTACGTCAAGGCCGACCGGACGGCGTGAGCCGTACCCGCGGGGCCGCTTCGGCGGCCCCGCGCACCGACGGCGCCCCCGGTCCGGCCGGACGGGCGCGCAATGGGGTACCCACGGGGCGTGGGGTCCCGGGGGAGAACGGAGAAACACGAGCGTGACACAGCTGCCGGGCCTTCTCGACACGGACGCGATCCGCAAGGACTTCCCGCTGCTGGACCGCACGGTCCACGACGGGAAGAAGGTCGTGTACCTGGACAACGCGGCGACCTCCCAGAAGCCGAACCAGGTGCTCGACGCGCTGAACGACTACTACGCGCGGCACAACGCCAACGTCCACCGCGGCGTGCACGTGCTCGCCGAGGAGGCCACGGCGCTGTACGAGGGAGCGCGCGACAAGGTCGCCGCCTTCGTCAACGCCCCGAGCCGCGACGAGGTGATCTTCACCAAGAACGCCTCGGAGTCGCTCAACCTCGTGGCGAACATGCTCGGCTGGGCCGACGAGCCCTACCGCGTCGACGACCGGACCGAGATCGTCATCACGGAGATGGAGCACCACTCCAACATCGTGCCCTGGCAGCTGCTGGCGCAGCGCACGGGCGCGAAGCTGAAGTGGTTCGGCCTCACCGACGACGGCCGCCTGGACCTGTCGAACATCGACGAGGTCATCACCGAGCGGACCAAGGTCGTCTCCTTCGTGCTGGTCTCCAACATCCTGGGCACGGTCAACCCGGTCGAGACGATCGTCCGCCGCGCCCAGGAGGTCGGCGCGCTGGTGGTGGTCGACGCCTCCCAGGCCGCCCCGCACATGGCGGTGGACGTCCAGGCGCTCCAGGCCGACTTCGTGGCCTTCACCGGCCACAAGATGTGCGGGCCGACCGGCATCGGCGTGCTGTGGGGCCGCCAGGAGCTGCTGGAGGACCTGCCGCCGTTCCTCGGCGGCGGCGAGATGATCGAGACCGTCTCGATGCACTCCTCCACCTACGCCCCCGCACCCCACAAGTTCGAGGCGGGCACGCCGCCGATCGCGCAGGCCGTCGGCCTGGGCGCCGCCGTGGACTACCTCTCGGCGATCGGCATGGACCGCATCGCGGCCCACGAGCACGCGATCACCGAGTACGCGGTGCGCAGGCTCCAGGAGGTGCCCGGGCTGAGGATCATCGGCCCGTCCACGGCCGAGGACCGCGGCGCCGCGATCTCCTTCACGCTCGGTGACATCCACCCCCACGACGTGGGCCAGGTGCTCGACGAGCAGGGGATCGCCGTCCGGGTCGGCCACCACTGCGCCAGGCCCGTCTGCCTGAGGTACGGAATTCCCGCGACCACCCGGGCGTCGTTCTATCTGTACTCCACCCCGGCGGAGGTCGACGCCCTGGTGGAAGGACTGGAACACGTACGGAACTTCTTCGGTTGATGTTCCGTGACCGACGAAGGACGACCGCAGCGGCTGAAGGTGACTCGTGAAGCTTGACTCCATGTACCAGGACGTGATCCTGGACCACTACAAGCACCCGCACGGACGGGGGCTGCGCGACGGCGACGCCGAGGTGCACCACGTCAACCCGACGTGCGGCGACGAGATCACCCTGCGGGTGAGGATGGACGGCTCCACCGTCGCGGACGTCAGCTACGAGGGGCAGGGCTGTTCCATCAGCCAGGCCAGCGCCTCGGTGCTGAACGAACTGCTGGTCGGCAAGGAACTGGCCGAGGCGCGAAGGGTCCAGGAGACCTTCCTGGAGCTGATGCAGTCCAAGGGCCGGATCGAGCCGGACGAGGCGATGGAGGAGGTCCTGGAGGACGCCGTCGCGTTCGCCGGGGTCTCCAAGTACCCGGCACGCGTGAAGTGTGCCCTGCTGAGCTGGATGGCATGGAAGGACGCCACCGCCCAGGCCCTGGGCGACGGCTCCGCCGAGGACAAGGCCGGGCAGAAGGCCGAGGAGAGGACCGCATGAGCGAGACGCCGACCACGACGAAGCCGGCGAGCGAGGACGAGGTCCGCGAGGCCCTGTACGACGTGGTGGACCCCGAGCTGGGCATCGACGTCGTCAACCTGGGCCTGGTCTACGGCATCCACGTCGACGACGACAACACCGCCACGCTGGACATGACGCTGACGTCCGCGGCCTGCCCGCTGACCGACGTGATCGAGGACCAGGCGAAGTCGGCGACCGACGGCATCGTCAACGAGCTGCGCATCAACTGGGTCTGGATGCCGCCGTGGGGCCCGGACAAGATCACCGACGAGGGCCGCGAGCAGCTCCGCGCCCTCGGCTTCAACGTCTGAGGCAACCGGACACCCGGGCACCCAGCGCCTTCCCCCCGCCGGCCGGGGCCCCTCGCGGGCCCCGGCCGGCGGCGTGCGCGCCCACGGGCGCGCACGGGCGCCCACGGGGCGGTCGGCGGCCCCGCCGCACCGCTGCGTAGCCTCGGCGCATGGCGTATCTGATGCTGGCCTGCGCGATCCTGGCCGAGGTACTGGCGACCACCTCGATGAAGTACAGCGACGGTTTCACCCGGCTGTGGCCCACCCTGGGGACCGCCGCCGGATACCTCGTCGCGTTCGTCCTGCTCGCGCAGACGTTGAAGACCATGTCCGTGGGCACCGCGTACGCGATCTGGTCGGGCGTGGGAACCGCCGCCATCGCCGTGATCGGCATGGTCTTCATCGGCGAGGCGGTCACCGCCGCCAGAATCACCGGAATCCTCCTGGTCATCGCCGGTGTGGTGGTGCTCAACCTGGGCGGCGGCGGCCACTGACGGCGCCGCCGTCATCAAGGACTCCAGAGAGCGGCCCGAGGTCTTCGCGCGCCTGTACGACCGGCACGCCGCCGACATCCACCGCTATGCGGCGCGGCGGCCGGGCGACGGCATGGCGGACGACCCGGAGAAGGCGCCGGCGGGAGGCGCCCCTGAGGCCGAGGCGGTGCGTGCGCACCGGGCCGGGAGAGCGCGCGGGACGGTGCGCGGGAGAGGCCGTACGCGTCCGGCCGATGGGACCGGTTCGCGCTCGCGGAAGGTGTCCGGTTAGCGTTTGGCCATGACCGAAGCACCCGCACCCGCACCCCGTACGACCGGCGCCGCCGCCGCCGGACTGGCCACCGTCGCGCTCGACGGGGGCGCCGTACTCGACACCTGGTTCCCCGCGCCCGAACTGGCCGACGCGCCCGGCCCCGCCGGCACCGAGCGGCTGAGCGCCGAGCGCGCCGCCGAGCTGCTGGGCGACGCCGCGCCGCAGGCCCTGGGCCCGGACCCGGTCCGCGGTGTCGAGGTCATCGCCGTCCGCACCGTCATCGCCTCGCTGGACGACAAGCCCCTGGACGCGCACGACGCCTACCTGCGGCTGCACCTGCTCAGCCACCGCCTGGTAAGGCCGCACGGCCAGAACCTGGACGGGATCTTCGGACTGCTCGCCAACGTGGCCTGGACCAACCTCGGCCCCGTCCCCGTCGAGAGGGTCGAGCAGGTCCGCCTCGCCGCCCGCGCCGAGGGCAGGCAGCTCACGGTCACCAGCGTCGACAAGTTCCCCCGGATGACCGACTACGTCATCCCCAAGGGCGTGCGCATCGGCGACGCCGACCGTGTGCGCCTGGGCGCCCACCTCGCCTCCGGCACCACCGTGATGCACGAGGGCTTCGTCAACTTCAACGCCGGGACGCTGGGCACCTCCATGGTCGAGGGCCGCATCAGCGCGGGCGTCGTCGTCGGAGACGGCTCCGACATCGGCGGCGGCGCCTCGATCATGGGCACCCTCTCCGGCGGCGGCAAGCAGACCATCTCCATCGGCGAGCGGTGCCTGCTGGGCGCCGAGGCCGGCATCGGCATCTCCCTCGGCGACGACTGCGTCGTGGAGGCGGGCCTCTACCTGACGGCCGGCACCCGCGTCGCCCTGCCCGACGGCGAGGTCGTCAAGGCGCTGGAGATGTCCGGCGCGAACAACCTCCTCTTCCGCCGCAACTCCACCACCGGAGCCGTCGAGGCCCTCCAGCGCTCCGGCTCCTGGGGCGGTCTGAACGAGGCCCTGCACAGCCACAACTGACGCCGCGCCGGGTACGCGTCCCCGGCACCGGGCACCCGTCCGGGCCCGCCGCCCCCACCGGGCGGCGGGCCCGTTACGCTGTGCGGCCATGGGCGATCTCATGACCGGAGCGCGGTACCTGGGGCAGGGCCAGAAGTGGGTCCTGCGCAACGGACGGTGGTTCGGCTTCGGGCTGCTGCCCGCGCTCATCACCCTGGTGCTCTACACGGCGGCCCTGGTCGCCCTCGGCTTCTGGGCCGACGACCTGGCCGCCTGGGCCACGCCCTTCGCCGACGACTGGTCCTCGCCCTGGGCCGGGCTGCTGCGCGGCACGTTCACCGTGCTGCTGTTCGCCGGCGGCCTGCTGATGGCGGTGCTCACCTTCACCGCCGTCACCCTGCTGGTCGGCGACCCCTTCTACGAGTCCCTGTCGGAGAAGGTGGAGGAGTCCGAGGGCGGCTGCCCCGAGGGCCCGGACGTCTCGCTGCTGCGAGGGCTGTGGATCTCCCTGTGCGACAGCCTCTACGTCCTGGCGCGGGCCCTGGTCTTCGGCGTGGTGCTGTTCCTGCTCGGCTTCGTCCCCGTCGCCGGCCAGACCGTCGTCCCCGTCGTCGGCCTCGCCGTCTCCGGGTTCTTCCTCACCCTGGAGCTCGCCTCGGTCGCCATGCAGCGCCGTGACATCCCGGTCCGCGAGCGGCTGCGGCTGCTGCGCGGACGCAAGGCGCTGGCGGTCGGTTTCGGGGCGCCGCTGGCACTGTGCTTCCTGGTGCCGCTGGCCGCTGTCCTCCTGATGCCGGGCGCGGTCGCGGGCGCCGCCCTCCTGGTGCGGGACCTGACGGGCGCGTCCGCGGACGGGGAACCGGCCGCGCGGGAGCCGCAGGGGCCGCACGGACCGCAGGGGATGTGGGCCAAGCCGGGCCGCCCGGACGGGACCGCCTGAGGAGCCCGAGGCGCCCGAGCCCCGCGGGGGCCGGTCCCGCAGGGCTCGGAGGACCGGGAGGACCTGGGCGGGCCTAGGAGGACAGCGTCCTCCTGAGGGCGTCGACCAGCCGCGCGGTCAGCTCCTCGTCGGCCGCGAGCAGCGGCGGACGCACCGGGCCGCCCGGCAGCCCGGCCGCCGAGAACAGCGCCTTGACCGAGACCGCGCCGGGCACCTGGGACATCATCGCGTCGACCAGCGGCACCAGGGCCTGATGGCGCCGGGCGGCCCCGGCGTGGTCACCGGCGTCGAAGGCGTCCAGGACGCCGCGTACGGCGGGGCCCGCCACGTTGGCGACCGTGCTCACGCAGCCGTGGGCGCCGATCGCGCGCAGCGGCAGGTTCATCTCGTCGCAGCCGGAGTAGTAGGCCAGCCCGGTGGAGCCCAGCACCTTCGCCGTCTTCATCAGGTCGTAGGCGCAGTCCTTCACCGCGCGGATGCGCGGGTGCTCGGCGAGCCGGGTCAGCGTCCGCGCCGTCAGCGCGGTGCCCGCCCCGGTGCGGGCGGGGATGTCGTAGAGCATCACCGGCAGGGCGGTGGCGTCGGCGACGGTGGCCAGATGGCGGGCGATGGCCTCCTGGGTGGGGCGCGAGTAGTACGGCGTGACGACCAGCAGGCCGTGGGCGCCCGCCTCCTCGGCCGCCCGGGCCAGTTCCGCCGAGTGCCGGGTGTCGCTGGACCCGACGCCGGCGACGATCCCGGCCCGGTCGCCGACCTCCTCGGTCACGGCCCGCACCAGCGCGGTCTTCTCGTCGTCCGATGTGGTCGGGGACTCGCCGGTGGTGCCGCCCAGCACCAGGGCGTCGCAGCCGCCCCGGTCCACCAGATGGGCGGCCAGCCGCCGGGCGCCGGGGAGGTCCAGGGCGCCGGAGGAGTCGAACGGGGTGATCATGGCGGCGGCGACGCGGCCGAAGGGGGAGTCGGGCATGCGCGCGAGTCTGGCCCATACGGAAGCGGCCGGTCCAACCGGCTTTGTCAGCGGCCGCCCCCCCCGGGGCGCGTTCCCGGGGGGCCGCCCCCGGGGACGGGCATCCGCACGGTCCAGCGGTACGAGGACCATGGCGGTCACGCCCCGCGCCGCGGGGGTGCCCCGCGTCAGGGACGGAAGCGGATCACCTGGGGGTCGTGGTCGCTCGCCTGGTCGGCGAACTCCGCGTTGACGTGCACGATGTCGTAGTCGAAGCGGTCGATGCCCGGGGAGACCAGGGTCTGGTCCAGCACCTGGGCGTTGCCGTCGTAGACGTAGGTGTAGCGCTCCTCCTCGGGCAGCGAGAGCACCGCGCTGCGCAGCGCGCCGCCCGCGGTCAGCTCGCGGGTGGTGGCGGAGAACTCGAAGTCGTTGATGTCGCCGAGGACGACGACGTTCGCCTTCCTCTCCACCGCCAGCACCTGCCGCACGAAGTGGTTGACCACCCTCGCCTGCGCGGTGCGCTGGACCTCGGAGGAGCGGTTGGGCGGCTGGACGGCCGCGTGCAGGGACTGGTCGCCGCCCTTGGAGGCGAAGTGGTTGGCGACCACGATGACGGTGCGTCCGCGGAAGCGGAACTCGCCGGCCAGCGGCTTGCGGCTGTCCTTCCAGGCCGTGTCGTTCGGCGCGACGCGGGCGGGGGAGTGGGTCAGCACGGCCCGGCCGCGCTCGCGCTCCACGCCGACCGCGGTGGTGGCGCCGCCACCGGGGCGGTCCACGAAGGAGACCCGCTCGGGGTTGAAGAGGAAGACGTTGCGGATGTTGCCGCCGGGCTGGCCGCCGTCGGCGTCGTCGACCGGGTCGACGGCGCGCCACTCGTAGCGCGGGCCGCCCGCGGCGGTGATGGCGTCGGTGAACTTCGTCAGCGTGGCGTCGGCGGAGACCACGTCGTCGTTCACCGGGCCGTTGTCGTCCTGGATCTCCTCCAGGGCGAGGATGTCGGGGGAGGCGAGGTTCTCCACCACGCCCCGGGCCAGCCGGTCGAACTTCTCCTGGTCGTTGCCGGGGTGGAGGTTCTCGACGTTGTAGGTGGCCACGGCCAGTTCGCCGCGGCGCTGGGCGCGGGTGCGCTCGCGCTCCAGGCCGCGGTCCTCGACCTCGCCCAGCTCGCGGGCCACCACGTGGTAGCCGCCGTACTGCTCGTAGTCCAGCGGGCCGGTGGTGGCGCCGGCCAGCACGTCGCCGGTGTTCGCGGTGGGGAAGGGCTCCTGGGACAGCGGGGTGAGCGACTCGACCTTGAGGCGGCCGGAGTTCTGCTCGTCGTAGCCGCCGTAGACGGTGCCGCCGCGCGCCGAGGGGTTCTGCTCCGGCCTGACGGTCACCCACAGTTCGGCGTACTGGGTGCTGGGGCCGATCACGCGGGCGTCGCGGATGCGTACGTCCATGCCCTCCAGGGACTCGTACAGGTCCAGGGCGTAGGCCCGCGGGCGCAGTTCGAGCCCCTCGATGCTCCCGCCCGCGGCCGGGTCGCCCTGGGGCGCGTACGCCTCGGGGACGGAGGCGGAGTCCAGGGTCACCGGGGCCGGCAGGGGGTTGCCGGAGGAGACGACGGTCACCTGGGGGCGGGATATCTGGGTGAGGGTCTGGTTGCCCGACGAGTTGCCGCCGGGGCGGTACTCGGTGACCGTGCCCGAGACCTGCACCAAGTCCCCGACGGCCACCCTGGGGACCGAGCTGGTGAAGACGAAGAGGCCCTCGCTGGTGGCCGGGTCCCCGTCGGGGGCGGTGTCCTGCATCCAGAAGCCGCGCGAGCCGTAGGTGCGCACGCCGGTGACGACGCCGGACACCTGTGACACCTGCTCGCCCACCAGCGGCGAGACGCGGGTGGTGCCCTGGATGTCGTGGATGCGGACCGTGTCGGCCGGTTCCGCCGCCGAGGCGGGGACGGCCAGCAGCGTCGAGGTCAGGGCTGCGACGGTGAGTGCGGCGGTACGGGCCGCCTGGGATCTGCTCAAGGGGTCCCTCCGGGACGGTGCTGTGAGTGCCGGATGTGCCGGACGTGCCGGGTGTGCCGGGTGTGCTGGGGGAGAAAGCCGGAGTGCGGCGACGCTGCCCGTGGTTCGCACTGTGCGGTTTCTACGCGCGTAACGTGCCGCTCTGGTCAGGTGCTTGTCAAGCGGTCGCCGGTGTACGCGGGCGGAAGGGCCGGTGAACCGGACGGTGGAGACGGAAGCCGTCTACGCTGGGGCAGCGATCACAACGCCCGCCTCATCGAATCGAGGAGCGCCTCCCCCATGACCGGTGACGACCGTCCCACCGTGCCGCCCGTACGGCTGCCCGCCGAAGCCGAACTGGCGCGGGACGCGCTGGCCTCGCCGCTGCTGTCCCGGGCCGCCCGGCTCGCGCGCTGGGCCGGGGAGGGGATCCGGGTCGGAGCCGGGGGCGAGCTGTCCGACGAGTCGCTGGCGCGGGCCGCCGCCCACCTCGGCCTCGACGGGGAGGAGGACGGGCTCGCGCACGCCGAGCGGGCGTGGGACGCGGCTCTGGACACCGGCCTGCTGGAGATCCGCGAGGACGGCGGACACGGCGGAAGCGACGCCGGGAGCGGTGAGGAGGGAGGGGACGGAGAGAACGGCACGGCGGTCCCCGGCGAGGAGCTGTCCCTGCTCACCGGGGGCGCCCCCGCCGACGTACTGGACATCTGGCGCGACGGCCTGGAGGCGGCCCTCGCGGACGCCGCCGCCCCGGCCCTGGAGGACCTGCTCGGCGAACCGGGCGCCGACGGCGAGGACGGCCGGCTCGACCCCGAATCCATCGACCTCGACGCGCTCGACTGGGACCCGGAGGAGGAGGCCGACTTCCTCGACGGAGCCCTGGGCAACCTCTACGTCCTGACCGCGACCGACCCCGCCGTGACGGCCGGGGCGATGGTGCCGCTGCCGGTGCTCGCCGCCTCGATGGTCGCCCCCGAGGACATGGAACACCCCACCGACTCCGTCCTGGAGGACGTCTCGGTGGCGATGGTGCGGCTGGACGAGCAGTTCCGGATGCTGGAGCCGGCCGGGATCGTCGACTACCGGCCCGTGGACGCGGCCCTGATCGAGGAGGCCGACGGCGGTGAACCCGGCGAATCCGCCGGCCTGGACGAACTCGGCGACTCCGCGGCCCCGGACGAGGAGGACGTGGCCCGCTACGGCATGGTCCGCCTGACCCCGCTCGGTCTGTACGGCGTACGGCAGCGGCTGCTGGAGGCGGGAGTCTACGCCCCGGTCGTGGGCGATCTGGCGGAGGAGGGCGCCGAGGCGCTGCTGGCCGCCCTGCCCGGCCACGGTGAGGAGGCCGCCCGCCACGAGATCGAACTGTGGCTCGCCCGGCGCACCCCCCTGGCCGCCGCCCGCGAACTCCTGGCCGCCGCCCGCGGCGACGACCGGGACGCGCCGCGCCGCCGCCTGGCCTGTCAGCAGGCGCTCTCGCTCACCGGCGCGGAGGCCGAGCCCGCCCTGCGGGAGGTCCTCGACGACGGCCAGCTGGGCGGACTGGCCCGGGTGTGGCTCTCCGAGCGCGGCTTCGCCGACGTGCCGGCGCCGTCGGAGGAGATGGTGTTCTGGCTGACCGTGGACACCCTGGCCGCCCAGCTGGCCACCGAGGGGGACGGGGGCGGGTCGGAGGAGCTGCGCGAACTGGTGCGCGGCCTGGTCGACCAGCACAGCGGCTTCTTCGACAAGGCCTGGCGCGTCGACCACCCGGCGACCGGGGAGGTGCTGGAGGCGATGAGCCGCGTGCACCCCGACCGCAAGGCGGCCAAGGACGCCCGCAAGGCGGCGTACAGGGCGCGGTCGCGCGGCTGAGCCGACCGGTTCGGCCCGTGTTCAACCCGCGTTCGCCGGAGGGCGGGATCGTGGTCGGCGCCGTGCCATCGCGCGAAGCCGACGGGAGAGACGATGCCGACCAGCAGCGAAGTCAGTCGCCCAGACCTCACCAGGCGGTCGGTCGTGGCCGGGGCCGGGATCGCCCTCACGGGCAGTGCGGGCATCCTGGCCGGCACCTCGGGCGCGTTCGGCGCCCCGGGCCACGACGACCACGACGACCGCGGGGAGCGCGACGGGCACCGCGGGCGGCGGGAGAGCGACGGACCGCGGGGCTACGGTCCGCTGGTGCCCGACCCCGAAGGGGTGCTCGCCCTGCCCGCGGGCTTCTCGTACCGCATCCTCACGCACTGCGGCGTCACCCGGCTGGAGACCGGCGAGTACACCCCCGCCAGGCACGACGGCACCGCCGCCTTCGAGGGGCCCAGGGGCAGGACGCTGCTGGTCAACAACCACGAGCTGAAGGGCCCCCGCGGCGACTGGGAGCACCCGGTGCCGCTCGCCGAGGGGCTGGTCTACGATCCGGCCGCCGCCGGGGGCTGCACGGTCGTGGAGGTCTCGCACGACGGGGAGAAGCTCGCCGAGTGGGTGGGCATCGCCGGCACCTCCACCAACTGCGCGGGCGGGGTGACCCCCTGGGGCACCTGGCTGACCTGCGAGGAGAACTCCGACAGGGCCGGTGAGAGGGGCATGACCCGCGACCACGGCTACGTCTTCGAGGTCGACCCGCGCGACCGGCGCGCCAACCGCGACCCGAAGCCGATCAAGGCGCTGGGCCGCTTCGACCACGAGGCCGTCGTCGTGGACCCGCGGCGCGGCCACATGTACCTGACCGAGGACGACTCCGACCCCAACGGCCTGTTCTTCCGGTGGGTGCCGCCGCACGGCTTCCGGCACGGACGGGGGAAGCTGCGCTCGCTGGCCGACGACGCGGGCGTCCTCCAGGCGTTCCGCTGCTTCGACTCCGGCGGCCGGTTCGTCGACGACCTCTCCCGCGCGGTGCGCCCCGGCACGGTCTACGGGGTGGACTGGGTGGACGTCCCCGACCGCGACGCCCGCGAGGTGCCCGTCCGCAGGCAGTTCGGCGGGAACGAGGTCACCCGCGCCCGCAAGCTGGAGGGCATGTGGTGGGCCGACGGCGGCGCGTACGTGGTGGCCTCCTACGCCCGCGACGAGGACAGCCCCGGTGAACCGCACGACGGCCAGGTGTGGTTCTACGACCCCCGGCGCCGCACCCTCACCCTCAGGCTGCGCTTCGGGGTCAACCGCGACCCGTACGAGCCCGGCGGCCTCGACGGCCCGGACAACATCACGGTCTCGCCGTACGGCGGGGTGATCATCGCCGAGGACGGCGAGGGGCTCCAGCATCTGATGGCCGCGGACGACCGCGGCCGGGCGTTCCCGATCGCGCGCAACGAGGTGAACATCGGCACGGAGGAGGAGCCGGAGTACAGCGAGTTCGCCGGGGTCTGCTTCTCGGGGGACGGCCGGACGCTGTTCGCCGGGATCCAGGAGCCCGGCATCCTGCTGGCGATCACCGGTCCCTGGCAGCGCCGCTGAACGGCCGCCGAGCCGCCGCCGAGCAGTGGCCGGACCGCCTCCGGCGGCGGCTCGGGACGAGGCGGTGACCGTACGCAAGGGCCCGCGGGAGATCTCCCGCGGGCCCTTGCGTGTCGCCCGGCGCCGTGCCGGTACCGTACCGGCGCCGGGTCAGCGCTGTGCGCGGCTTCAGGCCGCGGTGGTCATCCCCTGCCGCTCGGCCGCCCGCCACAGGCTCCGCAACCGGTCCAGCTCGGCGAGCTCCGCCCGGGACCAGGGGCGGTCTCCGTGTGCGCGTACGAAGGCGCGCAGCGCCTCGTTCGCCTGGGCGGGCGTCTGGGGCCCGGGGGCGGGGGATCCTTGCTCGGGAGTGGTGGACATATGACCAGCGTAGGGGCTGGGTATGACAGCGGCTGGCCCCACCGATTTCCCTTCCGTCGCGTAGTTCAAACCTCAATCGCTCCGCAAATGCCCGAAATCGTCGCTGACCTGCGAATACGGCTCCTGGTGCGGGGAGTTGGGCCTGTCGGGACAGTCGGCGGATGCGACGGATATCACTTCCGCCGGCCCTCCCGCGGTACGGCCGGAGCCCCGCGGCAAGCCTCTTCACGACTCCTGCGCGACTCCTCCTCCACTCCTCTCCGATCCCCGGCGGCCGTCCCCCGCTGCCGGCCTTCCCCCGCCGGCTCTCCTACAGGGCCGCACCGCCCGGCTTCACCATGCCGCGGACGGTGCGGGAGTCCACGTAGTCACCCAGCGCCGTCATCTCCCACTCGCCCGAGAACTGGCGGATCAGCTTGCACATCAGCACGCCCGTGCGCGGCTCGGAGCCGGTCAGGTCGAAGCGGACCAGCTCCTCGCCGGTGGCGGCGTCCAGCAGGCGGCAGTACGCCTTGGCGACCTCGGTGAACTTCTGCCCGGAGAAGGAGTTGACCGTGAAGACCAGGCCCGTCACCTGCGGCGGCAGGCCGCCCAGGTGGACGGTGATGGCCTCGTCGTCGCCCGCGCCCTCGCCGGTGAGGTTGTCGCCGGAGTGCTGGATCGTCCCGTTCAGGATGGCGAGCTTGCCGAAGTAGCAGTTGTCGATCTTCTTGCGATTGGCGTCGTAGGCGATGACCGACGCGTCGAGGTCGACGTTCTTGCCGCGGAAGGCGGGCTCCCAGCCCAGGCCCATCCGGACCGAGGTCAGCAGCGGTTTGCCACCCTTGACCAGGGAGACGGTCTGGTGTTTCCGCAGGTCGACCCGGCCCTTGTCCAGGTTGATCCGCCCGGTGGCGGCGGCAGCGGGGGCAGGGGCGGGAGGGGCGGCGGGCGGCGCGGCCGGCATGGCCGGAGCGGCGGGCGCTGCCGGCGCCGAGGGCGCGGCGGCGGGGGCTGCGGCCGTGGCGGGCGCGGCGGGCGCGGCGGGCTCCTCCACCGTCACGCCGAAGTCCGTGGCGATGCCCGCCAGGCCATTCGCGTACCCCTGGCCGACCGCGCGGACCTTCCAGGCGCCGCCCCTGCGGTAGACCTCGACCACCACCAGCGCCGTCTCCGGACCCAGCCGGGGCGGGGTGAAGGTGGCCACCACCGCGCCGCTCGCCGCGTCCCGCACGGTCGCGGTGGGCTCGGTGCCGGCGAAGGTCGCGCCCGGTGCGTCGAGGCTGGCCGTCACCACGACCTTCTCGATGTCGGCGGGCACCGCGGCGGTGTCCACCGTGATGGTGTCGAGGCCGCCTGCGGAACTGTGGGCCACCCCCGGGGCGGAGGGCTGGTTGTAGAAGACGAAGTCGTCGTCGGAGCGCACCTTCCCGTCGGCGGCGATCAGCAGGCCGGAGACGTCGAGCCGCGCCGGCGCGGTGACGTCCACCGCCACACGCGCGGTGGGCAGCGGAAGGTTCGAACCGGGAGTCATTGCAGTCATGGTCCGGATAACGGACCACGCCGGTTTACGGTTCCATTACCCTCCTCCGTCCGGGGCGCACTCCGCACCCGGGCCGGAGGCGGGGCGGACCGGGCCTCAGCGGGGCGGGCGCGAGTGGCCGAAGAACAGACGGTAGGCGATCAGCAGCACCAGGGAACCCCCGACCGCCGAGACCCACAGGGCCGGGTCGTAGAAGTCCCGCTCCACGGGGCGGTCCAGATAGGTCGCCGACAGCCAGCCGCCCACGAACGCCCCGACGATGCCGATGAGCGTGGTGCCCACCAGCCCGCCCGGGTCGCGGCCCGGCAGCAGGACCTTGGCGACGACCCCCGTGACCAGTCCGAGCACCAGCCAGCTCACGATGTCCACGATCGAACCCCTCCCCGCCGCGGGCTCCGCCCGCGGTCCGTGATCTTCGCGGGCCATCATGCCCGAACGGGTGCGCCCTCGAACACCTTCCGGGCGGGCGGCGGAAGGGACGGGGGAGCGGAACGCGCCGCCCGGGCAGGCGGGCCCGGGGCCGCCGCCCTGCCGCTCGTCCCCCAGGGCCCGCACCGGGTTCGCGGCCGCGTGGCGGCGCCGGTGGGCGGGCCGTAAGGGGATGGAAGCCGCCGTCCCCGTCACTGAGAACCGTTCACATCCGTGTCGGAGCACGGGGGTTGGGCCGGGACCCGCCGGAACATCATGGTGCGGAAGCGCTGGTCGGTCCGTGGGCCCCGACAACCGGGCGGACTTCGCGCGCTGTTCAGATATGCGTACATGCGGCACCATCATGGGCGGCCGTCCAGAGGGTGGGCGAGGCTGTCGCGGTCCGGCCCTGTGCCCCGGCCCTCGCCCGTCCCGCCCAGGGCCGTCCACCCGGCCCGGCCGTCCGAACCCGTCCGACCATCTCACACCAAGGAGCCGCCGATGCGCGCTTCCGCGTTCGTCTACCCCTGGGACGTCGTCGGCGACCCGGCCGCCGCCCGCCGGATCGCCGACCTCGGCGTCGAGCAGGTCACCCTCGCCTCCGCCTACCACTCCACCAGGGCGCTCACCCCCCGCCATCCGCGCCACCGCGTCGTCGCCGCCCGGCACTCCGCCGTCTACTACCCGGTGGACCCGGCCCGCTGGGAGGGTCTGCGGCTGCGCCCGTACGCGCAGGACTGGGTCGCGGGCGAGGACCCGTACGGCGAGGCCGCGGCCGCTCTGGCCGACGCCGGTCTGGAGGTGCACTCCTGGGTGATCCTCGCCCACAACACCCGGCTCGGCGGCGAGCACCCGGACCTGACCGTGCGCAACGCCTACGGCGACCGCTACCCCTGGGCGCCCTGCATCGCGCGGGAGGAGGTGCGCGCCTACGCCGCCGCACTGGCCGCCGAGGCCGCCGTACGGCCCGGCGCGCGGGGGGTGGAGCTGGAGTCCTGCGGCTGGTACGGGCTGGGGCACCTGAGCGCTCATGACAAGACCGGCGGGGTACGGCTGGACGGGGCCGGCCAGTACCTGATGTCGCTGTGCTTCTGCCCGGAGTGCGAGGCGGGGTACGCCGCGCACGGCGCCGACCCCGAGCGGCTGCGGCGCGCCGCGGCCGCAGCGCTGGAGCCGCTGTGGCGCGGGGAGGGCGGGGAGCGAGGGAAGGCGGCCGGCGGACGCGAACAGGAGTGGGAGGAGGTGGGGGGACTGCTGGGGCAGGAGCTCGCCGAGGCCGCGGCGGGCTGGCGTGACCAGGTAGCGAGCGCTTTCCAAACCGAGGTCGTGACAGCCGTGCGGAAGGCCGCCGAGGCCCGGCGGACGGAAGGATTCCGGGTGCTGCTGCACGCCGATCCGGCACCCCACCGCTGCGGCGCCAACGTCGGTGTGGACCCCGCCGGCGTCCTCGCCCTGGCCGACGGGGTGGTGCTGCCGTGCACCGGGGACGGCGCCGGACGCGAGGCCGTCCTGGCGCCCTTCGGGCCGCACCGGACCCCCTCCACCGTGCTCGCCGCCAACCTCATGGTGGTCGGGGGGATGGGCGGGCGCCCGGCGGAGCTGGCCGGGGACGCCGCGCACGCCCGGGAGCTCGGGGCGGACGAGCTGCGGCTGTACCACGCCGGTCTGGCCTCCGACGCGGACCTGGCGGCCGTGCGCGCCGCGCTGTCCCGGCTGGACTGAGTGGCGCGAGCGCGGCGCACGGCAGCTCCGCGTGATCGTCGGCACACCCGTCGTCGCATACGGTAAGCGCTTTCAGGGCGGTCTCCGAAAGTTCTGTCAGAACCGTTGACGGAGCCCGGGGGCCGCCCTACTTTCTTCCCACCGCACGTCGTACGCGATACGTCATACGTCATATCTCGTGCGTCATATACGAGATGCCGTACACGGGTGTGCGCCGCATCCCGAGCGCCGCGCACACCACCGCCCGTACGCCCGTCGCCACAGCCGACCTGAGAGCCGACCGCATGAGAGCCCCCCTGACCGGTCTCGCACCGGTACCCGTCCCCTCCAGGACGCAGTACGTCATGGAGCATCTGACCCACGCCATCCTCACCGGGCAGCTCCCGCCCGGGCAGCCGCTGGTGGAGACCGAGCTGGCCGCGCGGTTCGGCGTGTCCAAGACCCCGGTCCGCGAGGCGCTGAAGACCCTCGCGGGCCGCGGACTGGTCGTGATGAGCGAGTACAAGGGCGCCACCGTGCGCACCGTGGACGCCTCGATGGCCCGCTCGGTCTACGACGTGCGGCTGCTGCTGGAGCCGGAGGCGCTGCGCCGCACCGTCACGGCGAAGGCGGACCTGGCCGGGGCCCGGGCCGCGCTGGAGCGGGCCGACGCCGCCGCCGACCGGGCCGACCGCTCGCTGGCCAACCGGGACTTCCACCGGGCCCTGTACCTGCCCTGCGGCAACCCGCTGCTGACGCGGATGCTGGACGACCTGCGCGACCAGGCGGCCCTGGTGTCCACCGTCGCCTGGGAGGCCGTGCCCTCCTGGGAGCACGAGGCCGCCGAGCACCGGGAGATCCTCGCCCGGGCCCTGGACGGGGACGCCGACGGCGCGGCCCGGCTGCTGCGCGACCACATCGAGGGATTCGTCCGCCGGGCCTTCCCGGCCGTGGAGAACCAGGAAGGTCAGGTCCAGGCATGACGGACTTCTCCCCCCAGCGGGCCGCACTCGCCGATGTCGTGGCGATCCCGGTCACACCGTTCGACGAGCGGGACCGGCTGGACGCGGACACCTACCGGGCCCTGGTCCGCCGGCTGCTGGACGCCGGAATCCGCACCGTCACCCCCAACGGCAACACCAGCGAGTTCTACTCCCTCACCCCCGAGGAGCGCCGGCTTGAGGTCGAACTGACCATGGCCGAGGTCCGGGAGGCCGGAGGGGGCGCCGAGGTCGTCGTGGGCGTCGGCCACGACCCGGCCACCGCGGTCGCCGCCGCCGAGCAGGCCCGCGACGCCGGGGCGGGCATGGTGATGGTCCACCAGCCCGTCAACCCCTATGTCTCGCAGGCCGGCTGGGTGGACTACCACCGGGCCGTCGCCGAGGCCGTCCCGGAGGTGGGCGTCGTCCCCTACCTGCGCAACCCCCTCATCGACGGCTCCGCCCTCGCCCGGCTCGGCGAGGCGTGCCCCAACGTCATCGGCGTCAAGTACGCCGTCCCCGACGCCGCGCGCTTCGCCGCCTTCGCCCGCGACGCCGGCCCGGAGCGCTTCGTGTGGGTGGCCGGACTCGCCGAGCTGTACGCGCCGGCCTACTTCGCCTGCGGCGCCACCGGCTTCACCTCCGGCCTGGTCAACGTGGCCCCGCGGATCTCGCTGGAGATGCTCCGCGCCCTGCGGGCGGGGGACTTCGGCGCCGCGATGCGGGTGTGGGAGAGCATCCGCGTCTTCGAGGACCTGCGCGCCGCGCAGCAGTCGGCCAACAACGTCTCCGTCGTCAAGGAGGCCCTGGCCCACCTCGGCCTGTGCCGCCGCGACGTCCGCCCGCCGAGCCGGACGCTGCCCGAGGAGCAGCGCGCCGAGATCGCCGGAATCGTCAAGGGATGGGAGGCGGCATGACCGGCCGGAACGACCGGAACGACCGGAACGACCAGCACGGCGGGAGCGGCTCCCGAACCCGCCGCGCCCCCGAGGAGCTGCGCAGCCACCAGTGGTACGGCACCGACGGACTGCGGTCCTTCAGCCACCGCGCCCGCACCCGGCAGCTCGGCTACCTCCCCGAGGAGCACCTGGGCAAGCCGGTCATCGCGATCCTCAACACCTGGTCCGACATCAACCCCTGCCACCAGCACCTGCGCGAGCGCGCCGAGGCGGTCAAGCGGGGGGTGTGGCAGGCCGGCGGCTTCCCCCTGGAGTTCCCCGTCTCCACCCTCTCGGAGACCTTCCAGAAGCCCACCCCCATGCTCTACCGCAACCTGCTCTCCCTGGAGACCGAGGAACTGCTGCGCTCCTACCCGGTGGACGGCGCGGTGCTGATGGGCGGCTGCGACAAGACCACTCCCGCCCTGCTGATGGGCGCGGCCAGCGCCGACCTGCCCACCGTCTTCGTCCCCGCCGGGCCCATGCTGCGCGGCCACTGGCGCGGCGAGACCCTCGGCTCGGGCACCGACATGTGGAAGTACTGGGACGACAAGCGCGCCGGCCTCATCGGCGACTGCGAGATGGCCGAGCTGGAGTGCGGCCTGGCCCGCTCGCCCGGCCACTGCATGACCATGGGCACCGCCTCCACCATGACCGGCGCGGCCGAGGTGCTGGGCGTGACCATGCCCGGAGCGTCGTCCATCCCCGCCGTCGACTCCGGCCACTCCCGGATGGCCGCCGCGGCCGGGCGCCGGATCGTGGAGATGGCGTGGGAGGACCGCAGGCTCTCCACCGTCCTGACCCGCGAGGCGTACGAGGACGCCGTCGCCGCCGTGTGCGCGCTGGGCGGCTCCACCAACGCCGTCATCCACCTGATCGCCATGGCCGGGCGGTCGGGCGTCGGCCTCACCCTGGACGACTTCGACCGGATCGCCCGCACCACGCCCGTGCTGGCCAACCTCAGGCCCGGCGGGAAGTACCTGATGGAGGACTTCCACTACGCGGGCGGCATGCCCGGCTTCCTCTCCCGGCTGCAGGACCACCTCCACCTGGAGCGGCCCACCGTCGCCCACGACACGCTGCGCGAGCAGATCGCCGGCGCCCTCGTCCACGACGACGACGTCATCCGCACCGCCGACAACCCGCTCGCGGCCGAGGGAGGCGTGGCCGTGCTGCGCGGCAACCTTGCCCCGGACGGCGCGGTCATCAAGCACATCGCCGCCGAGCAGCACCTGCTGAAGCACACCGGCCCGGCGGTCGTCTTCGACGACTACCGCACCATGCAGGCCACCATCAACGACCCGGACCTGGGCATCACCGCCGAGAGCGTGCTGGTGCTGCGCGGCTCTGGCCCGCTGGGCGGGCCGGGCATGCCGGAGTACGGGATGCTGCCGATCCCCGACCACCTGCTCAAGCAGGGCGTGCGCGACATGGTCCGCCTCTCCGACGCCCGGATGAGCGGCACCAGTTACGGCGCCTGCGTCCTGCATATCGCCCCCGAGTCCCACGTGGGCGGACCGCTGGCCCTGGTGGAGACCGGCGACCTGGTCACCCTCGACGTGGCCGCGCGCACCCTGCGCCTGGAGGTCGACGACGCCGAGCTGGAACGCCGGCGCGCCGCCTGGCACCCGCCCGAGCGGCGCTACGGGCGCGGCTACGGGGCGCTGTACGAGGAGCACATCACCCAGGCCGACACCGGCTGCGACTTCGCCTTCCTCGCCCGCCCCGGCGAGGTCCCCGAACCCTACGCGGGCTGAGCGTCCGCACCGCACCGCCGCACCACAGACCGTCCGAACCACCCGCCGACACGACATCTCGAACGACGTTCGACAGTCATTCGACGACAGAACGGAGCACCGGCAATGGCCCTCACCGCCGTGCCGAAGAAGCGCGCCCTGCCGGGGAGGCCGGGGAAACCCGGTGGACCCGGGAAATCCGGAAAAGGGGGCAAGCCCGGGCTCACCGGGAAGCGCGGCCTGCCGTACGTACTGATCGCGCCCGCCGGGCTGCTGATGCTGGGCTTCATCGCCTACCCGATGCTCAGCGTCCTCTACTACAGCCTCCAGCACTACAACGTCACCAAGCCCTGGCGGAACGGCTTCGCGGGTCTGGACAACTTCCGTGAGATCTTCTTCGAGGACCCGCTGTTCTGGCAGACCCTCGCCTTCAGCGCCAAGTGGGTCGTCGCCGAGGTCGGCCTCCAGCTCCTCTTCGGCCTGGCGCTCGCGCTGATCGTCAACCAGACGTTCGTCGGCCGCGGCATCGCCCGGGCCCTGGTCTTCTCGCCCTGGGCCGTCTCCGGTGTGCTCACCACCACCATCTGGATCCTGCTGTACAACCCCTCCACGGGCCTGAGCCGCTACCTGGCGGACGCCGGCATCGGCGAGTACGGCACCTCGGTCCTCTCCGACACCGGCACCGTCTTCTGGGCCGCCGTCCTGGCCGAACTGTGGCGCGGTGTCCCCTTCTTCGCGATCCTCATCCTCGCCGACCTGCAGTCCATCTCCAAGGACCTGTACGAGGCGGCCTCGGTGGACGGCGCGAGCCGCTTCCGGCAGTTCTGGCACATCACCCTGCCGCACCTGAAGGACGCGATCATCCTCTCCACCCTGCTGCGCGCGGTGTGGGAGTTCAACAACGTCGACCTGCTCTACACCCTCACCGGCGGCGGACCGGCCGGCGTGACCACCACGCTCCCGCTCTACGTCGCCAACACCGGCATCGACGGCCACGACTTCGGCTACGCCTCCGCGCTGACCACCGTGGCCTTCGTGATCCTGCTCTTCTGCTCGATCCTCTACCTGCGCCTGAGCAAGTTCGGAGGCGACGACAAGTGACCGCAGCAATCGCGGAGAAGGGCGCCCAGGTGCCCGCCCCGGCCGACGGAGAGACTCCGCCCCCGGCCCGGAGGAGGGCGCGGCAGCGCAGACTCGACGACGGGCCGCCGCGCTGGCAGATCTACGTGCCCCTGGGCGTCTACCTGCTCTTCACCCTCATCCCCTTCTACTGGATGCTGCTGTTCGCGCTCCGCCCCTCCGGCTCCACCTCGCTGGTGCCCTGGCCGATGACCGGCGAGCACTTCGAGAAGGTCTGGAACGAGCGCAGCTTCGGCACCTACTTCCTCAACAGCACCCAGGTCGGCATCGCCTCGATGGTGATGACGATGGCGGTGGCCCTGGCCGGCGGGTACGCCCTGGCGCGCTTCCGGTTCCGGATGAAGAACGCCTTCATGCTGGCGCTGCTGTGCTCGCAGTTCATCCCCGGCGCGCTGATGCTGGTCCCGCTGTTCGAGACCTTCCGCAACCTCCAGCTCATCAACTCCATGTGGAGCGTGATCATCGCGGAGACGGTCTTCCAGCTGCCGCTGTCGATGATCCTGATCAGCGGCTTCATCAAGAACGTCCCCGAGTCGCTGGAGGAGGCCGCCTGGGTGGACGGCTGCTCCCGGCTGCGGGCGTTCATGGCCATCGTGCTGCCGATGCTGCGGCCCGGGCTGATCGCGGTGGGCTCCTTCGCCTTCGTGCACAGCTGGAACCACTTCCTGTTCGCCCTGATGTTCCTCTCCTCGCAGGAGAAGCAGACGATCCCGGTGGGCCTGAACACCCTCATCGGCTCGGACAGCGTGGACCTGGGCGCGCTCGCGGCGGGCGGCGTGGTCGCCGCCGTGCCCGTGGTGATCATCTTCGCCTTCATCCAGAAGTGGCTGATCACCGGATTCAGCGCGGGGGCGGTGAAGGGCTGATGACTTCCGCCTCCACCCCGGGCGCCGCATCCGCGTCCGCCGCGCACGCCCTGCCGGTCGTGCTGGCGGGCGCCCGCGGCCACGGCCGCTGGCACCTGGCCAACATCCGCCGCCTCGCGCAGGAGGGCCTGGTCCGCCTGGCCGGGGTCTGCGAACTGACGCCGCTGGACGAGAACGAGCTGGACGGCCTCGGCGCCCCCGAGCAGTCGGCCGACTTCGCCGCGCTGCTGGAGAGCACCGGCGCACGGATCGCCGTGGTGTGCACCCCGATCCACACCCACACCGACCTGGCGCTGGCCGCCGCCGAGCGGGGCGTGCACCTGCTGCTGGAGAAGCCGCCCGCGCCCTCGTACGCGGAGTTCGAGCGGATGGCGCGGGGGGTGCGGGCGGCGGGCGTCGCCTGCCAGATCGGCTTCCAGTCGCTGGGCTCGCACGCCGTCACCGCCGTACGCGACCTGATCGCCGACGGCGCGATCGGCACGGTGCGCGGCATCGGCGCGGCCGGCGCCTGGAGCCGCGACCTGGCCTACTGGGAGCGCGCCCCCTGGGCCGGCCGGCGCAGGCTGGAGGGCCGGGACGTGGTGGACGGGGTCCTCACCAACCCCCTGGCCCACGCGGTGGCCACCGCGCTGCGCATCGACGGCGGCGACCGCGCCGAGGACGTCGTCGGCATCGAACTGGAGCTGTACCGCGCCAACGCCATCGAGTCCGACGACACCTCCTGCGTCCGGCTGCGCACCGCGCACGGCGACGGCACGACGGGCGAGATCACCGCGGCCGTGACACTGTGCGCCGAGCGGCCCGGCGAGCCCTACGTCGTCGTCCACGGCACCGGCGGCCGGATCACCTTCTGGTACAAGCAGGACCGCCTGCTGCTGGAGCGCGACGGGCACGCGCCCGAGACCACCGAGCACGCCCGCACCGACCTGCTGCGCAACCTCGTGGCCCACCTCGCCGGCGGAGAGGAGCTGCTGGTACCGCCCGAGCGCACCGGCGCCTTCATGCGGCTGGTGGAGGCCGTGCGCACCGCGCCCGAACCGCGCCCGCTGCCCGCCGGCGCCTGGCGTACCGAGCCCGGCGCCGGCGGCGACGGCTCCGCCCGGCGGATCGTCACCGGCATCGACGACCTGGTCGCGGCGGGGGCCCGGGAGCTGGCCCTGTACTCCGAGCTGTCCGACGGCTCCGGCCCGCGCGCCCCCTGGGCCGTCCCCGCGGCGGAGCCCGGGCGGAAGCCCGAGCAGGAGCCCGAGCCGAAGCCCGAGCGGAAGGGAGCCGTGGCATGAGCGCACCGCACCTGCACACCGCCGGAGCCCCGGACGTCCCCGGCACCGCCGACGCCGTCGAACTGCGCTGCGGCGGGCGGACCGTGGCCCGCTACGAGTACCGTCCGCACCTGGCCCGGCGGGAGTCGCCGCGCCCCTACCTGCACCCCGTCCGGACCCTGGGCGGCACCGCCGTCACCGAGCTGCGGCCCGCCGACCACGTGCACCACCTCGGGGTGAGCATGGCCGTCCCCGACGTCGGCGGCGCCAACTTCTGGGGCGGGCGCACCTTCGTCCGCGACCGGGGACCGGTCGAGCTGGACAACCACGGGCACCAGAGCCACCTGGGCTGGCCGGAACTGCGCGAGGACGGCTTCACCGAGGAGATCGCCTGGCAGCGGGACGGACGGCGGCTGCTGACCGAACGCCGCACCGTCACCGCCCGGGCGCTGGAGGCGGACTGCTGGGCGCTGGACTTCACCACCGAGCTCACCAACGTCTGCGGCGAGGAGCTGTCGGTGGGCAGCCCGGCCACCAACGGCCGCCCCGGCGCCGGCTACGGCGGCTTCTTCTGGCGCCCGCCCATCGGCCCCCGCCCGCCGGAGGTGTTCACCGAGGACGCCGAGGGCGAGGAGGCGGTGCACGGCTCGCGGGCGCCCTGGCTGGCCATGGCGACCGACGCCTGGACGCTGGTGTTCGCCGGGGCCACCGAGGAAACCCGCCGCGACCGGTGGTTCGTACGCGCCGCCGAGTACCCGGGTGTGGGCTCCGCGCTGGCCTGGGACCGCAGACTGCTGCTGCCCGCCGGGCGGCCGGTGGTGCGGCGGGTGGTCACCGGTGTCGCCGACGGGCGGCTGGAGAGGGCCGCCGCCGCCGAGGTCGCCGCCCGGCTCACCGGGAAGGAGGCGGCCCGATGACGGCCCTCCCGGCGACCGCGCCACCCACCGCCCCGGCCGGCGCGTACCGCAACCCGGTGCTGGACGCCGACTGGTCCGACCCCGACGCCATCCGCGTCGGCGACGACTACTACCTGACCGCCTCCAGCTTCGGCCGCGCCCCCGGCCTGCCGATCCTCCACTCCCGCGATCTGGTCAACTGGCGGATCATCGGCCACGCCCTCCAGCGGCTGGAGCCGGAGCAGGCGTTCACCGCCCCGCGCCACGACTGCGGGGTGTGGGCGCCGTCCATCCGCCACCACGCCGGCCGCTTCTGGATCTTCTGGGGCGACCCCGACCACGGCATCTACCAGATCAGCGCCGAGGACGTACGGGGCCCGTGGAGCAGACCGCACCTGCTGAAGGCCGGCCGCGGACTGATCGACCCCTGCCCGCTGTGGGACGACGACGGCCGCGCCTATCTGGTGCACGCCTGGGCGAAGTCCCGCTCCGGGATCAAGAACCGGCTCACCGGCCACCGGATGAGCCCCGACGGCCGCGAACTGCTCGATCAGGGCCGCACGGTCGTCGACGGCGACGCGCTGCCCGGCTGGTTCACCCTGGAGGGCCCCAAGCTCTACCGGCACGGCGGCTGGTACTGGATCTTCGCTCCGGCAGGGGGAGTGGAGACCGGCTGGCAGGGTGCGTTCCGCTCCCGGGACGTCTTCGGCCCCTACGAGGAGCGCATCGTGCTCGCCCAGGGCCGCACCGGCGTCAACGGCCCGCACCAGGGGGCGTGGGTGCGGGCGGCCGACGGCTCCGACTGGTTCCTCCACTTCCAGCAGCGCGGCGCGTACGGGCGGGTGGTGCACCTGCAGCCGATGCGCTGGAGCGACGAGGGCCGGGACGGGGAAGCCGGCTGGCCGGTGATCGGCGACGAGGGCGAACCCGTCGCCGCCCACCGCCCGCCCGTCCCCGCCGAGCGCCCGGCGGCCCCCGCCACCGGCGACGACTTCCCCGGCGGCCGCTTCGGCCACCAGTGGTCCTGGACCGCCAACCCGGGGCAGGGCTGGACGGTCGCCCACGGCGGTGACGGACTGCGGCTGGCCTGCCGCCGCACCGCCGACGCCCACGACCTGCGCCGGCTGCCGAACGTACTGGTCCAGCGCCTGCCCGGCCGCCCGTGCACGGTAGAGGTCGAGCTGCGGCTGGACGGCTCGGGCGCCGGCGCCAGGGCCGGACTGGCCGTCCTGGGCGACGCGTTCGCCTGGATCGGCCTGGAGCGGGACGCCCTCGGGACCCGTCTGGTGCACCGCTTCGCCGAGCCCGCCGCCGAACACGAGCGGGACGCCGCGCACTCCCGGCCCGCGCCGGACGGCCGCGCGCACCTGCGCATCGAACTCCTCCCCGGCGCCCGCTGCCTGTTCTCGGCGCGCACCGGGGACGACACCGCCTTCCGCCCCTCCGGCCCGCCCTTCGCCGCGACCCCGTGGCGCTGGGTGGGCGCCCAGCTCGGCCTGTTCGCCGCCGCTCCCGAAGGCGGCGGACCGGCCGGAACCGCGGTCTTCACCCGGTTCCGCGTCACCTGACCCGGCCCGCCGGACACCACCGCGCCCGGACACCACCGCACGATCCGTCCCCCGGGACACCCCGCACCCCGCCCACCCCCGCAACGCACACCCCACACCCACGCGGAAACGCACGACCAGGAAAGAGACTCGACGATGAGTGGAAACATCAGCCGCAGACCTCGTGCCCGTACCCTGCTGGCCCTGGGCGTCAGCGCCTCCCTCGCACTGACCGCCACCGCCTGCGGGAACTCGGGGACCGAGACGGGCAGCGAGGGCGAGGGCAAGGGAAAGATCGTCTTCTGGGACAACAACGGCGGTGTGCGCACCGAGGTCTGGAAGAAGATCATCACCGAGTTCGAGAAGAAGAACCCGGACATCGACGTGGAGTACGTCGGCATACCCATCGCCGACGTGCAGTCCAAGTACGACACGGCCATCCAGGGCGGCGGCGACAGCCTGCCGGACGTCGGCATGGTCGGCACCGCCTACCTCGCCAACATGGTCGCCCAGGGGGCGCTCGACCCGGTCGGCGAGCGGATCGAGGACAGCCCGCTGAAGGGCAAGCTGGTCAAGGGCATGGTCGACAGCGTCAGGGCCGCCGGCGGTGAGGAGGACCTGTTCACCGTCCCGACCTCCGCCAACCAGGGCGTGCTGTGGTACCGCACGGACATGTTCGACAAGGCCGGTCTGGAGCCCCCCGCCACCTGGGAGAACTTCTACCGGGCCGCCGAGGAGCTGACCGACAAGAAGAAGAACCGGTTCGGCTTCACCATCCGGGGCGGCGCGGGCTCCGTCGCCCAGGCCCTGGAGATGATGTACGCCCAGTCCGGCATCGAGAACTTCTGGAACGGCGACAAGACCACCGTCAACGACCCGAAGAACGTCGAGGCCCTGGAGAAGTACGTCGGCCTCTACAACAAGTACACGCCCAAGGCCGACCTGAACAACGACTTCACCAAGATGGTCGCCACCTTCACCGGCGGCGAGGTCGGGATGCTCCAGCACAACCTGGGCTCCTACACCGACCACGTGAAGGCGTTCGGCGAGGACGGCGTCGACGGGCTGCCGATGCCGGCCTCCTCCGAGGGCGGCCCGCGCACCCTGGTCTCCAACCCGGTCGACGGGATGGGGCTGTTCAAGTCGAGCGGGAACAAGGCCGCGGCCTGGAAGTTCATCGAGTTCGCCGCGTCCGCCGAGATGAACAGCCTCTGGAACGAGTCCGCGGGCGCCATCCCGGCCCACACCGACGCCGCGGACGACGAGTGGATCAACGAGGCCAAGCCCACCAAGGCGGCCATGGAGTCGCTCGACGACCCGAGCACCAAGATCGTCCAGCTCCCGTACTACCTGCCGGACTGGAACACCATCAGCAAGGCCGACACCGAGCCCAACTTCCAGAAGCTGCTGCTGGGCCAGATGACGGCCGGGGAATTCGCCGACGACCTGGCGAAGCGGCTCAACGAGGCCCAGGCCGAGTGGAGCGAGCAGAAGGGCTGACCGCCCGTCCCGCCGCCGCGGCGGGGCGGCACCGCACCGGACCGCCCCGCCGCGCCCCCCACACACACAGCCCGTACCAGGCACACCGAGCCGAGGGGGTACCTCCATGCCCGTCTCCCGCCGACACGCCGCCGCGGCGCTCGCCGCGCTTCCTCTCACCCTCGCCGCCGCCGGCGCCGCGCAGGCCGCCGCACCCGCCCGCGGTCCCGGCCGCCCCCGGCGCGAGGGCACGGTCTTCATCGCCGGCGACTCCACCGCGGCCCCCAAGACCGCCGCCGCCGCGCCCGAGGCGGGCTGGGGCATGGCCCTGCCGGTCTTCCTGGGCCACGGCTGGACGGTCGCCAACCACGCGGTCAACGGCCGCAGTTCCAAGAGCTTCCACGACGAGGGGCGGCTGGTTCCGATCCTGGAGGCGATCCGCCCCGGCGACCTGCTGCTGGTCCAGTTCGGCCACAACGACGAGAAGACCGGCGACCCGGCCCGCGGCACCGACCCCTACACGACCTACCAGGACTACCTGCGCCGCTATCTCGACGGCGCCCGCGCCCGCGGTGCGCGCCCGGTACTGATCACCCCCGTCGAGCGCCGCCGCTTCGACGCGGACGGGCGTGCCAGACCCACCCACGGCGAGTACCCCGAGGCGATGCGCGCACTGGCCGCCGCCGAGGACGTCCCCCTCGTCGACGTCCAGGCCGCGAGCCTTGCCGAGTGGGACCGGCTGGGTCCCGGCGGCACGCTGGAGGTCTTCCTCCACCTCGCCCCGGGCGAGCACCCCAACCACCCCGAAGGCAAGCAGGACAACACCCACTTCCGGCCGCACGGCGCCGTCGAGGTCGCCCGGATGGTCGCCCGGGGCCTGAAGGAGCGGCGCCTGCCGCACCCGGGCGCACTCCGGCGGCTGGACGACGCCGTCCCGGAGAGCGTGGTCACCTGGCCGGCCGGCTGATCCGCCGCGCCGCCCGCGCCCACCGTGCCGCCCGCGCCCACCGGGCGCCTCCGGACACCCGGAGCGGCCCGGCGGCCCGACATCCCTCGAAACCCCCGAAGAACCCCGAACGCCCCGCACGACCGAAGGAGTCGCAGTGCAGAGAAAAGTGTGCCAAGCGCGTGTCATGGCCCTGGCAGGATGTGCCTCGCTCGCCCTGGCGGCCCTGGCCGTACCCGCCCAGGCCGCACCGCGCCACGGCGGTGACCCGGCCCGCGCCGTCCTGCCGGAGAACGACGGCTGGGCCTCGGCCGAGGGCGGCACCACCGGCGGCGCCGCCGCCGACGCCGACCACGTCTTCACCGTCACCAACCGCGCCGAGCTGGCCGCGGCGCTGAACAACGGCGACGACACCCCGAAGATCATCAAGGTCAGGGGAACGATCCACGGCAACGCCGACGACCAGGGCGCGCCGCTGGCCTGCGAGGACTACCAGCGCGACGGCTACACCCTGGAGAAGTACCTCCAGGCGTACGACCCCGCCGTCTGGGGCGACGCCGACCCCTCGGGACCGATGGAGGACGCCCGCGCCGCCTCGGCCGCCGAGCAGAACAAGCGGGTCAAGCTCAACGTCGGCTCCAACACCACCCTGATCGGGGTGGGCGACGACGCCACCATCCTCGGCGCCAGCCTCCAGATCCGGGGCGTGGAGAACGTCATCGTCCGCAACATCACCTTCGAGGACACCTACGACTGCTTCCCGCAGTGGGACCCCACCGACGGCGAGAACGGAGCCTGGAACTCCGAGTACGACAACGTCGTCGTCCACGGCTCCCGCCACGTCTGGATCGACCACAACACCTTCACCGACGGCCGCCGCCCCGACAGCGAGCAGCCGCGCTACTTCGGGCAGCTCTTCCAGCAGCACGACGGCCTGCTCGACATCGTGCGCGGCGCCGACCTGGTGACCGTGAGCTGGAACGTCTTCACCGAGCACGACAAGACCATCCTGCTGGGCAACAGCGACGGCGCCACCGCCGACGACCGGGGCAAGCTGCGCACCACCTTCCACCACAACCTCTTCGAGGACGTCAACGAGCGGGCCCCGCGCGTGCGCTTCGGCCAGGTGGACTCCTACAACAACCACTTCAAGCAGAACGAGGGCGCCAAGTACGGCTACACCTGGGGCATCGGCAAGGAGGCCGCGCTCGTCGCCGAGCACAACGCCTTCACCCTCCACAAGGGCCTGGCCCCGGCCGACACCATCCGCCAGTGGACCCCCGGCACCTCCATGACCGAGCGGAACAACTGGGTCAACGGCCGGTACGTGGACCTGCTGGCCGCCCACAACGCCGCCAATCCCGACCGCATCCTGGGCGACGACGCGGGCTGGACCCCGGTCCTGCGCACCCGTGTCCACCACCCGCTGGCCGTCCCGCACCTGGTGGGCCGGCACGCCGGGGCCGGAGTGCTGAAGGCCGGGGACGGAAAGGGCCGCAGGTGAGCACCACCCGACGCGGCGCGCTGACGACCGGAGCCGGCGCCGCCCTCCTCCTGTCCCTGGCGGGCCGGGCCCACGCGGGCCCCGCGGACCGGTCCGCGGGGCCGCGGCTGAGGGTCGCACCGGACGGCAGCGGTGACTTCGCCACCGTGCAGGAGGCCGTCGACGCCACGCCCGACCGTCCCGCGACGCCCTGGACCATCGCCCTGGCCCCCGGCGTCTACCGCGAGACGGTGGAGATCCCGGAGAGCAAGACCGGGCTGACCCTGCTGGGCGGCACCGGCGATCCCCGCGACACCGTCATCGTCCACGACAACGCCGCGGGCACGCCCAGGCCCGACGGTTCCGGCGCCTACGGGACCTCCGGCAGTGCCACGGTCACCGCGCGGCCCGACGGGTTCACCGCGCGCCGGGTCACCTTCGCCAACGACTGGCTGCGCGCCGACCACCCGGAGATCACCGGTGGCACCCAGGCGGTGGCGATCAAGGTGATGGGGGACCGCTCGCTGTTCGACCGCTGCCGCTTCCTCGGCCACCAGGACACCCTGTACGCCGACACGCGGCACGTCTCGCTCACCGCGCGGCAGTTCTTCCACCACTGCTATGCGGAGGGGGACGTGGACTTCGTCTTCGGCCGGGCCACGGCAGTCTTCAACGGCTGTGAACTGCGCACCCTGGACCGTGATGTGGACTCCACCCCGTACGGGTTCGTCTTCGCGCCGTCGACGGCCGCCGGCACCCGGTACGGCTATCTCGCCCATCGCTGCCGCGTCACCACCACCGCGCCGGCCGGTGCGTACAAGCTGGCCCGGCCCTGGGTGCCCAGCAGCGATCCGGGGGCCCGGCCGGGCCTGGTGGTGCGCGAGAGCCTGCTCGGCGACGGGATCGACGCGGCCCGGCCGTACGCGAACATGCGCGAGCAGTACCCGTGGCAGGGGTTCTTCTTCCGGGAGCACGCCAACCGGGGGCCGGGCGCGGCCGTCGCCGACCCGGCCGAGCGTCCGCGGCTGACGGCGGCCGAGGCCGCCGAGCACACGCCGGCGGCCTACCTGGGCGACTGGCGTCCCGCGGTGGACTGATCCTGCCCGTGGCACGGCGCCGTGCCCGGCCCGCGCCGGCCGGGCACGGCGCGGGCCGGCGGGGGAGGCGGTCTGCGGCTTCGGCCGGTGGCCGGCGGGGCGAGGGGCGTCTACAGGTGGCGGGTGGCCAGGGTCAGCCGGTCGCGTGCGTCGAACAGGGCGTCCTTGATGGTCTGTTCGTGGGCGGGGGTGAGCCGGGCCACCGGGACCGAGCAGCTGATGGCGTCCCGTGCGGGGGTGCGGTAGGGGATGGCGACGCCGAAGCAGCTCAGTCCCAGGGTGTTCTCCTCGCGGTCGACCGCGTAGCCCTGTTCGCGGATCTGGTGCAGTTCCCCGATGAGCTTTTCGCGGTCGGTGATGGTGTGCTCGGTCAGCGGAGCCAGGGTCTCGGGGAGCATCGCGCGGACCTGGTCGTCGTCGTAGGTGGCCAGCAGAGCCTTGCCCAGGGAGGTGGAGTGCGCGGGCAGGCGCCGTCCCACACGGGTGAAGGGGCGCAGGTAGTGCTGCGACTGGCGGGTGGCGAGGTAGACGACGTTGGTGCCGTCCAGCCGGGCGAGGTGGATGGTCTCGGTGGTGTCGTCGGAGAGCCGGTCCAGGGTGGGGCGGGCGGCGGCCACGACCTCGTCGCCGTCGATGTAGGAGGTGCCCACCAGCAGGGCGCGTACCCCGATGCCGTAGCGGGTGCCGGTGGCGTCGGTCTCGATCCAGCCCAGTTCCACGAGTGTGCGCAGCAGCATGTACAGGCTGGACTTGGGGTAGCCGACGGCCTCCTGGACGGCGGCGAGGGTGTGCATGCCGGGCTGCCCGGCGAAGAACTCCAGCAGTTCCACGGTGCGCACCGCCGATTTGACCTGTGCCCCGCCCGCCTCCGGTTTCCTCCCGGGGGCGCCCCCGTGCGCAGAAGGCATCGACCTTGACCCTTTCGCTCGACCGGTCATAGAGTCCCATATGGTTATTCACACATAGGGACGGCGTTCAGTATATCGAACAAGGTCTCCGGGGGGACAGTCTTCGGCGTCCGGGCCCCGGACGCGCCCCCGCCGGTCCCGTCGCCCCCTGCCGTCGTCAGGTCGGCGGTCGTTTCGAAGGAGGAGTTCAGCGGTGGCAGTACCAGTGTGGAGCGTCGACCCCAGGACGGGGAAGCAGCGTGAACAGGTCGCGGTCGAGGCCACGGCAGCCGATGTCGACGCGGCCGTGCGCGCCGCCCACGCCGCCCGCGGGGAGCTGGCGGGCCGCACCGCGCGGATCGCCCTGCTGCGGGCGGCCGCCGAGGAGCTGGAGGCCGCCCGCGAGGAGATCGTCGCCGCCGCGGACGCCGAGACCGCGCTGGGTGAGGTCCGGCTGAACGGTGAGCTGGGCCGCACCACCTACCAGTTGCTCGCCTTCGCCGACGAGGTCGCCGACGGGGCGTACCTGGACGTCGTCATCGACCACGCCGACGCCTCGCTCACCCCGCCCCGGCCCGATCTGCGCCGCTACAAGATCCCCCTGGGCGTCGTGGCGGTCTACGCGGCCTCCAACTTCCCGCTCGCCTTCTCCGTGCCCGGCGGCGACACCGCCAGCGCGCTCGCGGCGGGCTGCCCGGTGGTGGTCAAGGCGCACCCCGACCATCCGGCCACCTCCGAGCTGTGCGCGGCCGCGCTGCGCCGGGCGGCCGCCCGCGCCGGTCTGTCCGAGGACGTCGTCCGTGTGGTGCACGGCTTCGACGCGGGCGTGGAGCTGGTGAAGCACCCGCTGGTCGCCGCGGCCGGGTTCACCGGCTCGATCCGGGGCGGCCGGGCCCTGTTCGACGCCGCCGCCGCCCGCCCGGTCCCGATCCCCTTCCACGGCGAGCTGGGCAGCCTCAACCCGGTGGTGGTCACCGAGGCGGCGGCGAAGGAGCGCGCCGAGGGGATCGGCGGCGGGCTGGCCGGTTCGATGACGATGGGCTCCGGGCAGTTCTGCACCAAGCCGGGGCTGGTCCTCGCCCCCGAGGGCGAGTCCGGCGACCGGCTGCTGGAGGCGCTGGCCGAGTCCGTCGCCGAGACCGCCGGAGGGCCGATGCTGGACACCCGGATGCGCGAGGCGTTCCTGGCCGGGGTGAGGGCCCGGGCGGAGCTGGAGGACGTGACGGCGCCGGTCGCCGCGGCCGAGGGCGAGGACCAGGCCGTGCGCGCGGGCTTCCTCACCGTCCCGGCGGAGCGGCTGGCCGGCTCCGAGCGGCACGGGCTGCTGCTGGAGGAGTGCTTCGGGCCCGTCACCGTCGTCGCCCGCTACCGGGACGTCGGCGAGGTCAGCGCCGTGCTGGCCAAGCTGCCCGGCAACCTGACCGCCACCCTCCACATCGCCGAGGAGGAGGCGGGGGAGGAGGGCGGCGCCGCGGCCCGGCTGCTGGCCGAGCTGACGCCGCTGGCCGGACGGGTCCTGGTCAACGGCTGGCCCACCGGTGTCGCGGTCACCCCCGCCCAGCACCACGGCGGCCCCTACCCGGCCACCACCTCCACCTCCACCTCGGTCGGCGCCACGGCCATCGAGCGCTGGCTGCGCCCGGTCGCCTACCAGGACACCCCGCCGGCGCTGCTGCCCGAGGAACTGCGCGACGACAACCCGCTCGGCCTGCCGCGCCGGGTGGACGGGCGGCGCGAGGGCTGAACGCCTCCGGGCCCCCGGATCCCGCCTGTGGCCGCTCTCCGGGAGGGCGGCCACAGGCGTTCGCACGGAAGGCCGGAAGGGAGGAAGCCGCCTCCCCTGAGGGAGGCCTTGGGGCAGCCCAAGACAATTCGCCGTGGACAGCGGCGAACCGGGGCGACACAGTGGTGCTCGTGGAGACCTCACTGCCGGGAGCACCGGACCTGCCGGAAACGCCGACCCCGCCGAGCCTGCGCGACCTCGTGCGCGCCGAGTTCGCGCCGACGACCGTCTACCTGAACACCGCCTCGCACGGTCTGACACCCGCCCGTACCGCCGACGCGCTGCGCGAGGCGGTGCAGGAGACGGTGGAAGGGCGCATCGACCTGACGCGCTGGTTCGCCGTGATCGAACGGGCACGCGCCCGCTTCGCCCGGCTGGTCGGCCTGGACCCGGACAGGGCGGCGCTCGGAACGGCCGTCTCCGCGCACGTCTCGCTGGTCGCGGGCTCGCTGCCGCCCGGCGCCGAGGTGCTGGTGGCCGACGGCGACTTCAGCTCCCTGGTCAACCCGTTCGCGATGCGCGCCGACATCAAGCTGCGCACCGCCCCGCTGGCGGAGCTGGCGGACGCCGTCCGGCCCGGCACCGCGCTGGTGGCCGTCAGCGCCGTGCAGTCGGCCGACGGCCGCATCGCGGACCTCGCCGCCGTCGCCGGGGCCGCACGGGCCCACGGCGCCCGCACCCTGGTGGACACCACCCAGGCCGTCGGCTGGCTGCCGCTGGAGGCGGGCGCCTTCGACTACACCGTGTGCGGCGCCTACAAGTGGCTGCTGTGCCCGCGGGGCACCTCCTTCCTCACCGTGCCCGGGGACGGCGGGGGCCTGGTGGCCGCGCAGGCCGGATGGGTCGCGGGGGAGCGGCCCTGGGAGAGCTGCTACGGGACGGTCGCGGAACTGGCCCGTTCCGCCCGCCGCTTCGACGTCTCCCCGGCCTTCCTCCCCTACCTGGGCGCCGAGCGGTCCCTCCGCCTGGTCGAGGAGGCCGGGCCGGAGGCGATCGGCGCCCACGACCGGGCCCTGGCCGCCCGTTTCCGGGCCGGCGCCGCCGAGCTGGGCCACCGTCCGGTGCCCGGCGACTCGGCCATCGTCGCGGTGCCCGGGCTGGGCGGCGCCTCCGAGGCGCTTAAGGAGGCGGGGGTGGAGGTGTCCGTCCGGGCGGGGAACCTGCGCGCGGCCTTCCACCTGTACAACACGGCCGAGGACGTGGAGCGGCTGCTGGCGGCGCTGCCCCGGGCGTGACCCCCGGCGTGGCCCCGAACGGCCGAAGATCCCGCGGCCCCGGGGCCTTCGGCCGTTCGGGGCAAGTTCGGGGCAAGCGAGCCCCGGTAAGCCCGAGGTCACGCCGACTGCCTGCGCACCAGCTCGGTCGGCAGGATCACCGCCGACGGCTCCTCGCCGCCGATCAGGCCCAGCAGCACCCGTACCATCTCCGCGCTGATCCGGTCCCACGGCTGGCGGACGGTGGTCAGCTCCGGGAGGCCGGCGACGGCGGCGGGGGAGTCGTCGAAGCCGCCGACGGCGACGTCGTCCGGCACCCGCCGCCCGGCCTGCTCCAGGGCGGTCAGCGCGCCGCGCGCCATCAGGTCGGAGGCGACGAACAGCGCGTCCACGTCCGGCGCCCGCTCGAGCAGTTCGGCGGCGGCCCGCCGGCCGCTGTCGCGGCTGTAGTCGCCGTGGGCGACCAGGTCGTCGCCGGCGGGGAGCCCGGCCTCGGCCAGCATCTCGCGCCAGCCCGCCAGCCGGTCCACACCGCCGGGGGTGTCCGGCGGCCCGGCGACCGTGGCGATGCGGCGGCGCCCGAGCGAGACCAGGTGCCGCACGATGTCGCGGGCGCCCTCCCGGTCGTCGGCCGCCACATGGGCGATCCTGGCGGTACGCCCGCTGCGGTCGATCGGCTTGCCGCTGGCGACCACCGGCATGCCGGCCTTCGTCAGCTGCTCGGCCATCGGGTCGCCGGTGTGGCTGGAGACCAGCAGGACGCCGTCGACATGGCCCGCGGTGACGTAGCGGACGACGCGGCGCCGCTCGGCGGGCGTACCGGCGATCATAAGCAGCAGCGGGATGTCGTGCGCGGCCAGCGCCTGGGTGCAGCCGCGCAGCAGCACGTTGAAGTTGGGGTCCTCGAACAGCTTCTCCTGCGGCTCGGTGAGCAGGAAGGCCACCGAGTCGGAGCGGCCGGTGATCAGGCTGCGGGCGTGCCGGTTGACGACGTAGCCCGTCCTGCGGATCGCGGCCCTGACCGCGTCCGCCGCGGCCGGGCTGACGTTGTGCCCGCCGTTGAGGAACCGCGAGACCGTGCCGCGGGAGACCCCGGCCTCCCGCGCCACGTCGTGGATCGTCGGCGGGCGCCGCCGCTCACTGCCGCTCATGCGGTACCCATCCTCGTGTCTCTCCCCCGTCTCCCCGTCCCACGTGCAATTCTCCGTGATCCTCGCGCACCCGCCGGCTTTTCAGGACTTCACCGCTCCGGACAGCAGGTCCAGGCTCCAGAACCGCTGGACCACCAGGAACAGGGCGATCAGCGGCAGGACGGCCAGCAGGGCCCCGGCGACGACCGGGTGTACAGGGCCGGGGTGTTGGACCCCTGCTGGAGCAGGGTGAACAGCCCGAGCGTGACGGGGAACTTCTCGTCGTCGCCGGGCATGATGTACGGCAGCAGCACCGACAGGTGGGTGTCGGTCAGGTTCACCTCGGCCAGCAGCAGGTACTGCGGTACGGCCAGGACGACCGGGGGCATCAGCACCCCGGTGAGCAGCACGTTGAAGACGGTCTCCCGGCCGCGGAAGCGGTAGACGGCCAGGGCGTAGCCGGCCGGCGCGGACACCGCGGCGGACAGCAGGGCCCCGAGTCCCGCGGGAGGGCGTGGACCGCGTCGCCGCCCAGGGTGACCTGCTGCCACACCCCGGGGGCGAACTCCTTCTCCGCGCCGGCCACCTCGCCCGGTATGTCGGCCGGCACGTCGTTGCCGACCAGGGTGGGCAGCGCCTTGTACTCGGCCTGCACCGGGTCGGGGGCCTCGCCCGCCTCGGCCGCGGTGATGGTCCTGGTCACCAGGTCGTCCCCGCCGACCGGAGGCGGCGGAGTCGCCGTCCGAGGAGCCGCAGCCGGTGAGGGCGGCTGCCGCCAGAGCGACCGCGGTGCACGCCGCGACGGTGCGGTGGTTCATGTTTCCTCCTGACAAGGTGCTGTGAACGTGCACAGCAGAGAAAGCCGACTGGCTCTTGTCAATGGTTCGGAGCTTGATGTTTTCTGTGTGATGCAGCCGAAGTGCAGCTGTGAACGTTCCCAGTTCTTTCCCGGTCCGGCCCGCTCGGGCCGGGGACTTCGACCCAGGAGGTCGTATGGTGCGCCTCGCCTACGGCGGCGACTACAACCCCGAGCAGTGGCCCGAGGAGGTCTGGCACGAGGACGTCGCGCTGATGCGTGAGGCCGGTGTGACCATGGCCAGCGTCGGCATCTTCTCCTGGGCGATGATCGAGCCCGCCGAGGGCGTCTTCGACTTCGGACGGCTCGACCGGATCATCGAGCTGCTGCACGGAGCCGGCATCGGCGTGGACCTGGCCACCCCCACCGTGGTGCCGCCCGCCTGGTTCTACCGCGCCCACCCCGAGGCGCTGCCCGTCAGCCGGGAGGGCGTGCGCTGGGAGTTCGGCTCACGCGGCGCGATCTGCCACAACTCGCCCGCCTACCAGCAGGCGTCCGCCCGGATCGCCCGCGCGCTGGGCGAGCGCTACGGAAGGCATCCCGCGGTCGCGATGTGGCACGTCCACAACGAGTACGGCGTACCCGTCCTGGAGTGCTACTGCGAGACCTCCGCCGCCGCCTTCCGCACCTGGCTGCGGGAGCGCTACACCACCCTGGAGAGGCTCAACGCCGCCTGGGGCACCGCCTTCTGGGGCCAGACCTACGGCGACTGGGAGGAGATCGCCCCGCCCCGGGCGACCCCCACCGTCTGCAACCCCGCCCAGCGCCTGGACTACGCCCGGTTCGCGAGCGACAGCGCCCTGGCCAACTTCCGCCGCGAGCGCGACCTGCTGCACGAGCTGTCCCCGGGCATCCCGGTCACCACCAACTTCATGGTCTCGCCCACCCAGTGCGACACCATCGACTACTGGGCCTGGGGCCGCGAGGTCGACATCGTCACCAACGACCACTACCTGGTGGCCGAGGACGAGCGCAACCACGTCAATCTGTCGATGGCCGCCGACCTGACCCGCTCGGTCGCCGGCGGCGAGCCGTGGCTGCTGCTGGAGCACTCCACCAGCGGCGTCAACTGGCAGCCGCGCGGCATCGCCAAGCGCCCCGGCGAGATGGCCCGCAACTCACTGGCCCACATCGCCCGCGGCTCGGAGGGGGCGATGTTCTTCCAGTGGCGCGCCTCCCGCTCCGGCGCGGAGAAGTTCCACTCGGCGATGGTGCCGCACGCCGGCACCGACAGCCGGATCTGGCGCGAGGTGGTCTCGCTCGGCGCGGACGTCGCCGCGCTGGAGGAGATCCGCGGCACCCGCACGGTCGCGGACGTGGCGGTCGTGTGGGACTGGCAGTCGTGGTGGGCGCAGAAGCTGGAGTGGCGCCCCAGCCAGGACCTCGACGCCCGCGAGCGCGCCGAGGCCTGGTACGCCGCGCTCTTCGACCGCCATCTGACCGCCGACTTCGTCCCCCCTCGGACCGATCCGGCGAAGCTGGCCGCGTACCCGCTGGTGGTGGTGCCCGCCCTCTACCTGGCCTCGGCGGAGACCGGTGAGGACCTGCGCGCCTACGTCGCCGGCGGCGGCACCCTGGTGGTCTCCTACTTCTCCGGCATCGTCGACGAACACGACGCCGTCCACCCCGGCCCCCACCCGGGCGCGCTGCGGGAGGTGCTGGGGTTGACGGTCGAGGAGTTCCAGCCGCTGCGGGCGGGGCAGACGGTGACCGTCCTCGGACCCGGGGTCCCCTCGCTGGAGGCCGACGTGTGGGCCGAGACCGTCGTGGCGCGGGGTGCCGAGACGGTGTGGTCCTACGGCGGCGGTCCGGCCGCGGGCGGCCCCGCCGTCACCCGGAACCGGCTGGGCGAGGGCACCGCGTGGTACGTCTCGACGCGACTGGGCCCGGGCGGGCTCGACGCCGTGCTGGCCGCCGCCTGCGCGGACGCGGGCATCGCCCCGCGCGAGGAGATCCCCCGCGACGTGGAGGTGGTGCGCCGCTCCGGGGAGTGCGGCACCTACCTCTTCGTCCTCAACCACACCGGCGCCGACGCCAAGGTGCCGCTGGGCGCGTCCGGCACCGAACTGCTCGGCGGCGCCCGCGTGGCCGGCCGGCTCGCGGTGCCGGCCGGTGAGGTCCGCGTGGTCCGCCTCGACGGCTGAGCCCCGGCCCTCCGAGCCGGTTCCCGGCTACCCCGCGACCCCCGAGGGGCAGGCCGCCCGGCTGCGCGACATCACGGCGGTCGTGGCCGCCGTACCGGGCGGGGACTGGGGCTGTTCTGGTGGGAGCCGGCCTGGACCGCGGTGTCCGGCAACGGCTGGGACCCGGCCGACCCGGCCTCCGGCAACGGCTGGGAGGACCAGGCGCTCCTCGACTACGACAGCCGTGCCCTCCCGGCGCTGGAGGTCCTGGGCCGCGGCTGACCCGTACCCGCACGAGGGGTCCACGGGCGGGTACGGCGAAGGGGCGGGGCCGCCGCGGCGGCCCCGCCCCTTACCTCGCGTTCCTCGCGTCCCGCCGGCCGCGCACCGTGCGGCCCGGCGGTCGGCGGCGCGCTCCCCACCCCGCGGGGGTGGTCACCTCACGGGGGTGAAGTCCCGCGCGCCGAGGAACTCCGGGCGCGGGATGGGCGCCGCGAACGGTTCCACCGCGGTGTTCTCCACGCTGTTGAAGACGATGAAGACGTTGCTGCGCGGGTAGGGGGTGATGTTGTCCCCGGAGCCGTGCATGCAGTTGCAGTCGAACCAGGTCGCCGAACCGGGCTTGCCCGTGAACAGCCGGATGCCGTGCTCGCCGGCGAGCCGGGTCAGCGCCTCGTCGGACGGCGTGCCCGCGTCCTGCATCTGCAGGGACTTCTTGTAGTTGTCCTTCGGGGTGGCCCCCGCGCAGCCGAGGAACGTCCTGTGCGAACCAGGCATGATCATCAGGGCGCCGTTGGTCTCGTAGTTCTCGGTCAGGGCGATCGAGACGGAGACCGTCCGCATGTTCGGCAGACCGTCCTCGGCGTGCCAGGTCTCGAAGTCGGAGTGCCAGTAGAACCCCGATGCCCCGAAGCCCGGCTTGACGTTGATCCGGCTCTGGTGGACGTACACGTCCGAGCCCAGGATCTGACGGGCGCGGCCCACCACCCGCGGGTCCCTCACCAGGCCGGCGAAGACCTCGCTGATCTTGTGGACCTCGAAGACGGAGCGGATCTCCTGGGACTTCGGCTCCACGATCGAACGCTCGTCCGCGCGGATCAGCGGGTCCGAGACCAGCCGGTTCAGCTCCCGGTTGTAGACCTCCACCTCATCGGGGGTGATGAGCTGGTCGATCGCCAGGAAACCGTCCCGGTCGTAGGCCTCGAGGTCCGCGGCCTCGATCGGTCCCGGCGTGCCGGGGGCGGACCACACCGTGGGGTCCTGCCGCGGGGTGATCACCTCGGAGGCTCCCCGGGTCGGGTAGAGGTCCGCGGTGCGCTCGGGTGCGGTGGTCATGGTTCTGCCTTCCTCTCCTCATCGTGCGGCCCTGTTCCCGCGTGTGGCCGCTTCGTCGCGGGGTTCTCTCGCCAGGGCCTCCCGTGTGGTCTCGGCTGCCGTCCGCACCGGCTTGCTGGATGGCCGGTGCGGACGGTCAGCTCTCGTCCGGTTCGGTGAGCAGGGGGTAGACGCCGTTCTCGTCGTGGTCCTCGCGGCCGGTGACCGGGGGGTTGAAGACGCAGACGCAACGGAAGTCCGTCTTGGGACGAAGTGTGTGCTTCTCGTGTCCGTCCAGCAAGTACATGGTGCCGGGGGTGATCCAGTGCTTCTCGCCGGTCTCGTCGTTGGTGAGCTCGGCCTCGCCCTCCACGCAGAGGACGGCCTCCACATGGTTGGCGTACCACATCGAGGTCTCCGTGCCGGCGTAGAGCACGGTCTCGTGCAGCGAGAAGCCCACCCGCTCCTTCGCGAGCACGATCCGCTTGCTCTCCCAGGTGCCGGAGGCGGACCTGACGTGGCGGTCGGTGTCCTCGATTTCCTGCAGCGATCGGACGATCACAGTGCTGAGGTGCCTTTCCTGTCAGAGGCCCATCCGCGGAAAAACTCGCGGGATGGGCCATTCGGGTGGTGCGTGCGGCGACCGGACGCCCCCGGCGCCGGGTCGGGCGCCGGGGACGGGCGGTGCCGCGTGTCAGGCGGTCTCGCGGACCGCGCGGGCCAGGATGCGCAGGCCCTCGTCCAGCTCCTCGGGGGAGATCGTCAGCGCCGGGAGCAGCTTGACGACCTCGCTCTCGGGGCCGGAGGTCTCGATCAGCAGTCCGAGCTCGAAGGCGCGGGAGGCCACCGAGCCGGCACGGGCCTTGTCGTGGAACTCCATGCCCCACACCAGGCCGCGGCCTCGGACGTCGGCCACCTCCTCGCGGTGCTCGGCGGCGATGGCGCGCAGGGCGGCCTCGACCTGTTCGCCGCGGGCCAGCGTCTGCTTCTCCATCTGCCCGTCGGCCCAGTAGGTATTCAGGGTGGCCGCCGCGGTGACGAAGGCCGGGTTGTTGCCGCGGAAGGTGCCGTTGTGCTCGCCGGGCTCCCAGATGTCCAGCTCGGGCCGGAACAGGGTCAGCGCCATCGGCAGCCCGTAGCCGCTGATGGACTTGGAGACCGTGATGATGTCGGGGGTGATCCCGGCCTCCTCGAAGGAGAAGAAGCCGCCGGTGCGGCCGCAGCCCATCTGGATGTCGTCGACGATCAGCAGCATGTCCTGGCGCTTGCACAGGTCGGCCAGGGCGCGCAGCCACTCGGCCCGGGCGACGTTGATGCCGCCCTCGCCCTGCACCGTCTCCACGATCACGGCGGCCGGCCGGTTCAGGCCGGAGCCGGAGTCCTGCAGCAGGCGCTCGAACCACAGGAAGTCCTCGACCTTGCCGTCGAGGTAGTTGTCGAACGGCATCGGGGTGCCGTGCACCAGGGGGACGCCGGCGCCGGCGCGCTTGAAGGCGTTGCCGGTCACCGCCAGGGAGCCCAGCGACATGCCGTGGAAGGCGTTGGTGAAGGAGACGATCGACTCCCGGCCCTTGACCTTGCGGGCCAGTTTCAGGGCCGCCTCGACGGCGTTGGTGCCGGTCGGGCCGGGGAACATCACCTTGTGGTCCAGGCCGCGCGGACGCAGGACCACCTCCTGGAAGGTCTCCAGGAAGGCCCGCTTGGCGGTGGTGGACATGTCCAGGCCGTGGGTGACGCCGTCGCGCTCCAGGTAGTCCAGCAGGGCGCGTTTGAGCACCGGGTTGTTGTGCCCGTAGTTCAGTGACCCGGCGCCGGCGAAGAAGTCGAGGAACGCGTGGCCGTCCTCGTCGTACATGTAGCTGCCGCGCGCCCTGTCGAAGACGGTGGGCCAGCCGCGGCAGTAGCTGCGCACCTCCGATTCGAGGGTCTGGAAGATGCTCAGGTCGGGCTGGGTGATGGTCACAGCGATCTCCTGGGAGATGGATTGCGAGAGGAGTGAGAGGTCTGGGGTGCCGGGGCGCGGTGCGGCGCGCCGCGCGGCGGTCAGCCGCCTGCGGCGGCCGGTGCGGTCGCGGCGGAGGCCAGGGCTGGGACGGGCCCGATCCGGTACAGCACCTCGGGCTCGTGCCCCTCCTCCGGGAACAGCGCTCCCTCGAAGAGGACCTCGCGCCGCACCGGCGCGCCGTGGCGCTCCGCGTAGGAGGTGAACAGTCGGTTGGAGGCGGTGTTGTCAGGGGTGATCGTCGTCTCTATCCCGTCGATGCCCAGCTCCTCGGCGGCACGGGTGGTCAGCCCGTCGAGCATCGCCGCGGCCAGGCCGCGTCCGCGCTGCCCGTGGTCGACGGCGACCTGCCAGACGACCAGGGTCCGCGGGTGCCGCGGCCGGACGTAGCCGGTTATGAAACCGACCGGCTCACCGTCGCCGTCGCGCGCCACCACCGAGGTGGCGGCGAAGTCGCGGCACCACAGGAGGTAGCTGTAGGAGGAGTTGAGGTCGAGTACCCGGGAGTCGCGCGCGATCCGCCAGATCGCTGCGCCGTCCTCCACGCGGGGCGCGTCGAGCTTCAGTCCCTCCGGCATTTCGACGGTCTTTCTGTGGGCACCTGCATGGTCTGCTTGTGCGGCGGTCATGCAAATCCAATTTACCCAGAGCGAACTCAAATCACATCGAGGACAGGGGTTACGCGGGCGCGCTTCCTGTGTTATCGCGCGTGGGTGCGCACGCGCACGAAAGCCGGTGCGTTATGCCTGGTATGCCCCCTATTTTCCGGGCAAAGGGGAAGCGCTGTTGAGTCCGTCACAGATCCATAACGAGCACGGAGCGTGTCCGAAATACGCGGTTCGCCGATATCGAATCTTAGTGTTTAAGGACTGTCTGAGCGGGCATGAGGATATGGGATTCTATTCGGATCAGGTGCCCGTAAATTCATCTTCGATTCATGGAAGATACCCCGGCGAAACCGGATCGTGAGGTTCTTCAGGGAACTCGGCGGAAGTCCCCCTCCGCGGACACCGGCCCGCCGGGGCCCGCGGCGTGGACGGTGTAGGAGTCCCGCCCCGCGTCCCGCAGCCCCTCCGCATGGCCGTACTGGCCCACGAACCTGTGCTCGCCCGGCGGCACCGCGCGCCCCTTTCGCAGCGTCCAGCGGTACACCAGGGCGCCGCCCTCCTCGCGGACGGTCACCTCGAAGTCGTCCGCCGGCAGGGTGCTCCAGGAGCCGGTGTGCCGTACGCCCCCGGTCGGCGCGACGCGCAGCTCCACGGCGAGGGAGGCCAGCCGCTCGCCGCAGTGCAGGACGACACCGCTCTGCGCCCAGTGCGCGTTGTTGCCGGGGCCCAGCACCCCCCGCGAGCGCAGCCGGTCCTCCCGCGGGCCGGGCCCGCCCCCGCCGGCGGGCGGCGGCCCTCCGTCCCGGACCGCGGCTCCCGCCGGTGCCCGCTCCCCCGGGGCGCCCCGTCGCCGGCCGCCCGGTCGACGGCCAGCCCGCCCGCGGCGAGCACGGCCACCAGCCCGCCGGCGGCCCCGGCCATCCGCGGCCAGGCCCGGCGGGGGCGCGGGCGGGTACGGGCGGCCTCCTCCCGGGACCCGGCCGGAAGGCGCGCGGAGGCCCGGGCCCACATGCGGGCCCGGTCCGGCCGGTGCCCGTCGGCGGCCGCCCTGAGCCGTGCGGCCACATCGGGGCGATCGGTCACCAACCGCTCCGTCCCGCGGGCCCGGCACGCAGCGCCCGGACGGTCTCGTACGCGCGGTCCGGCCCCGTCCGGGCCGGCGTCAGCATCCGCTCCAGTTCGGCGATGCCGCGCGAGGTCTGGCTCTTGACGGTGCCGACCGAGATGCCCAGGGTGCGGGCGGTCTCCTTCTCCGACAGGTCGAAGGCGTGCCGCAGCACGACACACGCCCGTTTGCGCAGCGGCAGCCGGGCGAGCGCGTCGCGCACGTCCAGCACCGCGGGCACGTCCGGGTCGTCGATCCGGTCGGGCCGGTGCGACCAGAACAGGGCGATCCGGCGGCGCTCGCGCACCAGGCTGCGCTGCCGGGTGCGGGCCATGCCGGCCACCACGCTGCGCGCGTACGCCAGCGGGTGCCCGTCGGCGCGCACGCTGTCCCACCGGCGCCACACCGCGACGAGCGCGTCGGCGGCGAGGTCGTCGGCTCCCTCGGAGTCTCCCAGCAGCAGGTAGGCGAAGCGGGACAGGTCGGCGTAGTACCGGTCGAAGAAGGCGTGGAACTCTTCGGTGGGGGCGTCCACGCGGCCTCCTCAGGGCTCGACGGATCCTGTGAAGTGATGTGCCACGACCCCCTGCGGCTGCGTGAGCGTAGCAGGGGACTCGTACAGTGCGGCATATGAGCGAGCGCGGGAATTTCCACATCCGGGGACGGGTCCTGACCGGGCCCGGCCCCGACGACGTCCGGGACGAGATGTGGGTCGTGGACGGGCGGATCACCTACGAGCGGCCCACCGGGCCGCTGGAGACGGCCACGGTCGAGGGCTGGGTGCTGCCCGGGCTGGTGGACGCGCACTGCCACGTCGGCCTCGACGCCCACGGCGCCGTCGACGACGCCACCAGCGAGAAGCAGGCACTCACCGACCGCGACGCCGGGACGCTGCTCGTCCGGGACGCGGGATCGGCCGCCGACACCCGGTGGATCGACGACCGGGAGGACCTGCCGCGCATCATCCGGGCCGGCCGCCACATCGCACGCACCAGGCGCTACATCCGCAACTACGCCCACGAGATCGAGCCCGGGGACCTGGCGGCCTACGTGCGGCGCGAGGCGCGGCGCGGCGACGGCTGGGTCAAGCTCGTCGGAGACTGGATAGACCGCGAGCAGGGCGATCTGGCCCCCTGCTGGCCGCGCGGCGCGGTGGAGGCCGCCATCGCGGCCGCCCACGAGGAGGGCGCGCGGGTCACCGCCCACTGCTTCGCCGAGGACTCGCTGCGAGATCTGGTGGAGGCCGGGATCGACTGCGTCGAGCACGCCACCGGTCTGACCGAGGAGACCATCCCGCTCTTCGCCGAGCGGGGCGTCGCCATCGTCCCCACCCTGGTCAACATCGCCACCTTCCCCCGGCTCGCCGAGGGCGGCGAGAAGAAGTTCCCGCGCTGGGCCGACCACATGCGGCGGCTCCACGAGCGCCGCTACGACACCGTGCGCGCGGCGTACGACGCGGGCATCCCGGTCTTCGTCGGCACGGACGCCGGCGGCTCGCTGCCGCACGGGCTGGTCGCCGACGAGGTCGCGGAGCTGGTGGCGGCGGGCATCCCGCCGGTGGACGCCCTGTCGGCGGCCACCTGGGCGGCCCGCGCCTGGCTGGGGCGCCCGGGGCTGGAGGAGGGCGCCGAGGCGGACCTGGTGGTGTACGAGGCGGATCCGCGGGCCGACGTACGGGTGCTGGCCGTGCCGCGGGCGGTGCTGCTCAGGGGGCGCGCCGTGCGGTGAGCCGCGCGGCGCGGCGTGCGGCGAGGCGTGCGGGATGTCCGCGGTGGAGGAGGGCGTACGCCTGTTCTGTGACGGCGCGGTGCGATACCCATGATGAGCTAATCGAAAACTGCGACCGGTGTGACTCTTTCGGGTGAATTAACGCTACGTGGCCGCTCTTTCGCGCTACGTGGGTCAACAATGGCGTGGTCTCAGTCACCGGTGTGAGCGATGTCCCCCATTGGCCGCCGGTGACGTCATGCAATCCGTGGGGGTTTCACCTGTGAACAAGTCTGTCTACGGCCTGCTCGCCGCCGCCGCTCTGGTGGGGGTCACCGCCGCGCCCGCGAACGCCGCCGGCGACGCGGGCTCGGCGAGCGCGGCCGTACTCCGGGCGAGCCTGGAGGTCTCTCTGCTCAAGGGGGGCGCCGCCGTACCGCTGAAGACCGAGCTCAACGCGGTCCGGGCGCCCGAGAGCGCCGACGAGACCCTGCTGGAGGCCCGCGTGGACGGCGTGCACGGCGGCAAGCCGTTCACCATGCTGGGCGCGAAGGCCGCCACCTCGAGGGCGACGGTGGAGAAGGGGAAGGCCGAGGGCCACTCCAACCTGGCCGAGGCCAGGGTGTACGTGCCGGGGCTGCTGCGGCCCCTGGTCAGGACCGAGCTGGTCACCTCCCACGCCGTGTGCGAGGCCGGTGCCCAGCCGACCGCCGAGTCCGAGATCCCCGGCACCGTCACGGTGCTCGGGAAGAAGGTCGAGGTGAAGGCCGACGGCACCACCACGGTCGAGGCGGAAGGCCTCGGCACGGTGCGGCTGAAGCTGGCCGAGACCGTCACCACCACCCGTACGGCCGCCGCCACCGCGCTCGCGCTGGACATCGCGCTGAATCCGGCGGATCTGAACGTGGCCGAGGTCAAGGGCCGGGTGACGCTGGTGGAGGCGGCCTGCGAGACGCCCGGCGGCAAGGGCGGTGACAACGGCGGCTCCACCGGGTCCACGGGGTCCACCGGCGGTAACGGCGGCTCCACCGGGTCCACCGGCGGCGACGGCGGTGCCACCGAGGGCGGGTCCACCGGTTCCGCCGGTGGGGGCTCCGCCGACGGGGGCTCCACGAGCGGCAGCGGCGGTGCCACCGAGGGCTCCACCGACGGGGGTTCCACCGGTGGTGACGGCGGCTCGGCCGGTTCCACCGGCTCCACCGACGGCAAGGGGAACGACCCGCAGCCGCAGACCGGTTCGGAGCCGTCCGGTGAGAAGCCCACCGGCAGCCTCGCCGAGACCGGCGGCAGCTCGGCCACCCCGTACATCGCCGGCGGAGCCCTGGCGCTCGTCGCCGCGGGCGGCGGGCTGCTGATGCTGCGCCGCCGCCGCGCGTCCGGCGCGGCCGACGCCTGATCCGTCACCGCCGCCCCGGCCCCGGGCCGGGGCGGCGGTGTGAGCGGCGCGAGTCGGTGTGAGCGGCGCGAGTCGGTGTGAGCGGCGGCGGGCCCCTGGCGGGGCCCGCCGCCGCTCCGGGTGTCAGCGCACCCCGAGGCAGGCCAGCGTCCGCGCCAGACGGTCGGTCGTCGCCCGGTCCCGCACCGCCAGCCGCAGCCACCGCGCGTCCAGACCGGGGAAGGTGTCCCCGCGGCGTACCGCGATGCCCTCCGCGCGCAGCCGCTCCCGCAGCCCGGCCGCATCGGCGTGCCGCACCAGGACGAAGGGCGCCCGCGGGTCCGCCGTCGCCTGCCCCAGCTCGCCGAACTCCGCGAGCCGGCCGAGCAGATGGGCCCGGTCGGCGGCGGTCCGCTCCGCCGCCCGCTCGGCCTCGGCCAGCGCGGCGGGCTCGCAGCACGCCTCGGCCGCGGCGAGCGCGGGGGAGGAGACCGGCCACAGCGGCTGGTGACGCGCCAGTGCGGCGACGGTCTCCGGGTCGGAGAGCACATAGCCGACGCGCAGCCCCGCCAGCCCCCAGGTCTTGGTGAGGCTGCGCAGCACCACGGTGCGGCCCGGAAGCTCCGTCACCAGCCCCGCCAGGGACTCGCGCTCGCCCGGCACCGCGTCGATGAACGCCTCGTCCACCACCAGCGTCCGGCCCGGCCGTGCCAGCGCCGTCAGGGCCGGGGCCGGGTGCAGCACCGACGTCGGGTTGGTCGGGTTGCCGACGACCACCGCGGCGGCCCCGGCCGGAACGCGGGCGGGGTCGAGGCGGAAACCGTCCCGTTCCTCCAGGACGACGCGCTCCACCCGGTGGCCCGCGTCCAGCAGCGCGGCCTCCGGCTCGGTGAACTGCGGGTGCACCACGACCGGTCCGCCGTCGCGCCAGGCGTCCGACCCGGGCGGGGGCAGGAACCGGGCGAGCAGGACGAACGCCTCCGCCGCGCCCGCCGTCAGCAGCACGCACTCCTGCGGCAGCCCGTGCCGGGCCGCCACCGCCCGCCGGGCCGCCCGCCCGTCGGGGTAGGCGGCCAGCGAGCCGAGCGAGGCGGCCACCCGCTCCCTCAGCCACGCGGGGGGCGTGCCGGCGCGGACGTTGACCGCGAGGTCCACCAGGTCCGCGCCCGCGTCCCGCACCTCCGCGTCGCCGTGGTGGCGCAGGTCGTGCGCGACGCCCGGGGACCGGGGGGGAACCAGGGGTTCAGTGGGCGTGTGCATGGCCGTCATTGTGGTGATGGTGGTGCCCGTGCCCGTGTCCGTCGTCGTCCGGGTGGTGGTGGGGCCGCTGGGGCATGCCCACCTTCTCCTCGAAGCCGGGCAGCGCGATGCGGTAGACGCACGAGTCGCAGTTCATCCGCAGGTCGCCCTCGACGGCCTCCGTGTAGCGCTCCCAGACCAGCTCCGCCAACTCGTCGGTGGGGCCGATGACATCGGCGGAGAGCACCTCGGTCTCCGGGTGCGCCGCGGCCCAGCCCTCGGTCTGCGCCCGGACCCGGTCCGGCAGGATGCCGGTGAACAGGAAGTACGGCAGCACCACGATCCGGCGGGCGCCCAGCATCCGGCAGCGGTCCAGGCCGGAGGGGACGTCGGGGGCGGCGAGCGAGACGAACGCCGTCTCCACGCCCGCGTAGCCGCGCCCCTCCCACAGCAGCCTGGCCGCCTTGTGCACCTCGGCGTTGGCATCCGGATCGGTGGAGCCGCGGCCCACCAGCAGCACCGTGGTGCCGGCGCGGCTGCTCGCACCGCCCCCGTCGCCCGCCGAGCGCAGCGCCTCGTCCACCCGGCGCTCCAGCACGTTCAGCAGCGACGGGTGGGGGCCGAGCGGGCGGCCGTACGCGTAGGTGGTGCCCGGATGGCGCTGCTCCTCGCGGGCCAGGGCGGCCGGGATGTCGCCCTTGGCGTGCCCGGCCGAGACCAGCATCAGCGGGACGGCGGCGAAGTTCCGCACACCCCGTCCGGTCAGATCGGCGACGGCGTCGGCGAGCGGCGGCGGGGACAGTTCGATGAAACCCCCCGCGACGGGGAGGCCGGGCCGCCGCTCGCCGAGGTCGCGCACGAAGGAGCGGAACGCCTCGGCGCCGGCGTCGTCACGGGTGCCATGGCCGACGAGGAGCAGGGCGGGCGGACTGGTCACTGGGTCTTCTCCTTGGCGGTACCGGGGGCGGTACGGGGGACGGTGCTGTCGGGGTGCACGGCGGTGGCCGGGGTGTACAGAAGGGCGTTGAGGGCTGCCGCGGCCACCGCGCTGCCGCCCTTCTCCGAGACGTTGCTGACGGCCGGCAGGCCGCTGGCGCGCAGCGCCGCCTTGCTCTCGGCCGCGCCGACGAAGCCGACGGGCAGACCGATGACCAGGGCGGGGTCCGCGTCCAGGGCGAGCAGTTCGAACAGGGCGGTGGGCGCGCAGCCGACCACCCACACCGCGCCCGGCCCGACCTGCTCGTGGGCCAGCCGCACCGCGTGCGCGGAACGGGTCAGGCCGTCCTCGGCGCGGGCGTCGGCCAGCCGGCACACCGTCTCGCGGCGGGTGATCCCGGCGGCGACCATCTCGACGTCCACCACGACCGGCGCACCGGCGTGCAGGGCGGTGTGCGCGGCGCGCAGCGCGCTCTCGTCGGTGACCAGGTCCTCGGCGTAGGCCGGGTCGGCGCTGGAGTGGATCACCCGCTCCACCACGGCCCGCGTCAGCGGCGGGAGGTGGGAGGTGTCCAGCCGCGAGCGCAGGATGCGGTACGACTCCTCCTCGATGGGATGGACGGTGCGGTGGGTCAAAGGCTTCACGACGGCTCCCGGGGGTCGCGTACGGGGATCTCCTCGACGGCGTCGACCGGGCACACCTCGACGCACTCCAGGCAGCCGGTGCACAGCTCGGCCCGCACCAGCAGCGCGCCGCCCAGCGGACGTATCGCGTGGACCGGACAGGTCAGCAGGCAGGCGCCGCAGCCCGCGCAGCGCGAGGTGACGGCGACGGGCGCGGCCCGGGGGACGGCCGTCGGTGCGACGGCCGCGGGCGCGGTCACCGGGACTCCTGCCAGCGGTAGCCGCGCGGGGTCACCATGCGGCCGGCCACGGTGCGGGTGGCGGTGTTGCCCACGGTCACCACCGTCATCATGTCGACCGTCTCCGGATCGAGTTCGCCGAGCGTGGTCACGGTGGTGCGCTCGCCGGGGCGCGAGGCGTTGCGCACCACCCCGGCCGGGGTGTGCGGGGCGCGGTGCTCGGCCAGCAGGGCGAGCGCCTTGGGCAGCTGCCAGTCGCGGCCCCGGCTGCGGGGGTTGTAGAACGTCACCACCAGGTCGGACTCGGCCGCCGCCCGGACCCGGCGCTCGATCACCTCCCAGGGCGTGTGCAGGTCCGACAGGCTGATCGAGACGTGGTCGTGGCCCAGCGGCGCGCCCAGCAGCGCGGCGGCGGCGAGCGCCGCGGTGACGCCGGGGACACCGACCACGTCGATGTCGGCGGACGCCTCCGCCAGGGCGGGCGAGGCCATCGCGTACACCCCGGCGTCGCCGCTGCCGATCAGCGCCACCGCGCGGCCCGCGCGGGCCTGTGCCACGGCGGTGCGGGCGCGCTCCTCCTCCGCGCCGAGACCGGACTCCAGCACGCGGGTGCCCGGCCGCAGCAGATCGCGGATCTGGTCCACGTACTGGTCGAGGCCGACGACCACCGAGGCGCGGCGCAGCTCGTCGCGGGCGCGCGGGGTGAGCAGGTCGCGGGCGCCGGGCCCGAGCCCGACGACGGCCAGCCGCCCGCGGTGCCGCCGCCGCGCCACGGCGCAGGTCGCCATCGCCGCGCGCCCCTCGGGAGCGGACTTCCGCTTGGGCACGACCAGTTCGGCGCCCTCGCCGCAGGCGAGCAGCGCGGCGGCCTCCGCCACGCTCGGGGTGCCCACGGCGGCCAGCGGCGCGTCGGAGGGGTGGGGCACGGGCACGGCGGCCAGTTCCTCCGCGGGGTACGTCCGCAGCGGTACGCCCAGGCGCCGGGCCGCCTCCACGATGCCCTCCTCGCCGGCCTTGGCCTCGACGGTGGCCAGCTCGGTGACGGACAGCGGTGACAGACCGGCGTCGGCGAGGGCCTGCCCGACCAGGGCGGCGACCTCGTCGGCGGGGGCTCCCCGGCTGGCGCCGACGCCGACGGCGAGGGTCGGCGGGCGCAGCACGGCCGTGCGGTCGCCGGGCGGCACCGCGCGGTCGCTGACCAGCAGGGTGTACCCGTCGTCCGCATCCCGGCCACCGGGTCCGCCGTCGCTCTGCGTGGCGCTTTCGGTGGCCTCGGTCACGTTGGGCGGCAGTGCGGGAAGGGGGAGGACGGAATGACGCACCAGACGGACGGGGTCGCCGTCGAGGACCGCCCGCGACACCGCCGCGACGGCGCCCTCGACGGGCAGGCCGAGGGTGTCCAGGCCGGGGACGCCGGCGGCGTCGGTGGCGGTGGTGACGACGGGACGGCAGCCGGGCAGGACCTCGGCCACCGCGTGCGCCAGGTCGTTCGCGCCGCCCGCGTGGCCGCCCAGCAGTGCCACGGCGTACTGCTGCGCCTCGTCCACGCACACCACGCCCGGATCGTCCGCCTTGCCGCCCAGCAGCGGGGCGATCAGGCGCACGGTCGCGCCGGTGGCGAGGAAGCAGACCAGGCGGTCGCACTCGGCGAAGGCACGGGTGACCGCCTCGCGGACGGTGCCGGCGGTACCGCCTTCGCCTCCGGTGTCGTAGACGCGGGTGGCCTCCGGCCAGGCGGCCGCCAGGCGGTCGCGGGCGCGCCGCCCCGCGGCGGTGGCGGAGACGAGACCGACCAGGCCGGCCGGGGCGTTCGGGGCGTTCACGAGGATGCTCCTTCGGTGCCGGGGCGGGTGCCCCACAGGACGAAGACGGGGTTGCCTGCGGCGAGCCGCACCACCTCGCCGGGCAGGGGGGCCAGCCGGGAGGACTGCAGCAGCACGCCGTCGGCGGCGAGACCGGCGGCGCCGAGCGCGGCCCGCACCGCCGGTACGCGGTCCAGCGCGGCGAGCGTGACGACGACCGTGCGGCGGGCGCGGAGCGCGCAGGCCGACACGATCGCCTCCAGCTCCCGCCCCCCGCCGCCGACGAACACGGCGTCCGGCTCGGGCAGTTCGGCGAGGACGCCGGGCGCGGTGCCGTGCACGGTCTGGAGGTCCACACCGTGGGCCGCGGCGTTGGCCCGGCAGCGTTCGGCGCCGTCGGCTGTGCGCTCCACGGCGACCGCCGCCGCGCCCAGGCGGGCGCACTCCACGGCGACGGAGCCGGAGCCCGCGCCGACGTCCCAGACCAGATCGCCCGGGCGCGGCCCGAGCCGGGCCAGTGCCAGCGCCCGCACCTCGTACTTGGTGATCATCGAGTCGCGGTGGGCGAAGGCGTCCTCCGGCAGCGCCCATCCGGCGGGCGGGCGCCGCGGCCCGGCGAGCGCCCGGGGCGCGTCGGCCAGGGCGCGGGAGGCGTCCAGGCACAGCACCACGCTGACCTCGTCGGGCCAGGCGCGGGCGGCGGCCTCGGCGGGGGAGAGGCGCTCGACGCGCTCGCCCGCCGTGCCCAGCGCGCTCGCCACCACCAGGGTGCGCGGCAGTCCGGCCGCGGCCAGGGCGGCGCCCAGCTCCGCGGGCCCCGCGCCGGGCCCGGTGAGCACGGCGGTCTTGGGGTGCGCGCGGCAGACGTTGACGGCGGTGCGCGGGTCGCGCCCGTGCGCGCTGACCACGGCGGCGTCGTCCCACGGCAGTCCGGCGCGGGCGAAGGCCACCGCGACGGACGGCGCGGTGGGCCGTACGTCCAGGGCCTCGGGACCGAAGCGTTCGGCGAGCGAGCGGACGATCCCGAAGAACCCGGGGTCGCCGGAGGCGAGCACCACCACCGGGCCCCCGGCTTCCGACAGTTGCCGCTCGACGGCGTCCAGCGCCGGGGCGAGCGGCCCCAGGACCACGCGCCGCACCCCGGGGGGAGGGGCGGCCGCGTCCAGATGGCGGCGGGCGCCCACGGCCAGGCGGACCCCTCGCCAGGACAGCGCGCCGAGTCCGCAGGCCCCCGTGCCCGTTCCCACGACGGTGATCACGGCAGCAGCCCCCCGCCGTCTGAGCACAGGGCGACCACCGTGCGGCCGGTGAAGTCCACCATGGCCGCCTCCGCGGTGATCCGGTGGTCGGTGAAGCGCTCCAGCACGTCCACCACCCGGCGGCACAGCTCCGGCGCGGCCGACTGCAGCAGCCCAGCCGCGTCCCACAGCTCGTACGCGTGGCGGGCGGTGTTCGCCGCCGCGACCTCGGCCGCCAGCGCGTCCGCGCCGCCCACCGCGCGGGTGACCTCGGCCAGGACGGAGGTGTCCACCTTCGACCGCGTGTAGTGCGTCATCAGCACCCCGGAGGCCAGCTTGGTCAGCTTCCCCACCATGCCGACGAACACCACCCGGTCCACCCCGTGCTCCACCGCCCGCCGCAGCGCGGCACCCGTGAAGTCGCCGACCTCGATGAAGCACACCGGCGGCAGCCCGGGCAGCAGCTCCATGGCGCCCTTCTCGGTGCGCCCGCCGGTGCACAGCACCACGGCCGGGGCGCCCTGCGCGGCGGCCACCGACACCGCCTGCTCGACACTCGCCCGCCACGAGGCCGTCGAGAACGGCCGGACGATCCCGGTCGTCCCCAGGATGGAGATGCCGCCGAGGATGCCGAGCCGGGCGTTGGTGGTCTTGCGGGCGCGCTTCTCGCCGTCGGGCACGCTGATGGTGACGTCCACGCCGCGCTCCGCCACGTCGACGACCTCGCCCACCGCCTGGCTGATCATGGCGCGGGGCACCGGGTTGATCGCCGGGCCGCCCACCTCCAGGCCGAGTCCCGGCCTGGTGACGACGCCGACGCCGACACCGCCGTGCAGTTCGAGGCCCGGCTCGCTGCGCCAGCTCACCGTGGCGGTCAGGTGCGAGCCGTGGGTGACGTCCGGATCGTCGCCCGCGTCCTTGACCACCACGGCCTCGGTGCGGCCCGGCCGCAGCTCGGCCGAGCGCTCCACGGCGAAGGTCACCCGCCGCCCCGAGGGCAGCGCGACCTCCACCCACGGCTGGGGCTCGCCCGTGACCAGGTGCAGCGCGGCGGCGCGGGCCGCCGCCGAGGCGCAGGTGCCGGTCGTCCAGCCGGTGCGCAGCGCCTTCGGCCGCTGCTTGGCGGTACGCGGCAGGTCCGGCTCGCGCAGCTCCGGTCCCTGGGCGGGCCGGTGTTCCGGCCCCTCACTCACGGCCCGCCGCCTCCCGGCCGCTCTGCCCGACGCTCTGCACGACGCTCTGTCCCGCGGCCTGCTCCCCGGCCTGCCCGCGGGCTCCCCGGGCCGCGCGCAGCGCCCGGCGCGCCTCCGGCCGCGCGCGGCGGTGTCCGTGGAAGTGCCCGGGGTGGTACAGGTGCGAGCGCGTGCCGGAGGCGGACAGCGCGGGGCCGACGAGGAACAGCGTGTGCTTCCACAGCCGGTGCTCCTTGACGGTCTCCTCCAGGGTGCCCACCGTGCAGCGCAGCACCAGCTCCTCCGGCCAGGTCGCCTGGTGGGCGATCACCACCGGGGTGTCGGTCGGATAGCCGCCCTCCAGCAGCTCCACCGCCAGCTGCCCCGAGCGCGCGGCCGACAGGAAGACCGCCATGGTCGTGCCGTGCCGGGCGAACTCCCGAACCTCCTCGCCCGGCGGCATCGGGGTCTTGCCGCCGCCGAGCCGGGTCAGGATCACCGACTGCGCGACCTCCGGGATCGTCAGCTCCCGCCCCGCGATGGCCGCCACCGCCGAGAACGACGACACCCCGGGGACGATCTCCACCTCGACGCCCAGCTCCGCGCAGCGGTCCACCTGCTCCTGGGTGCCGCCCCACAGCGCCGGGTCGCCGGAGTGGACGCGCGCCACCCTCAGCCCCTCGCGGGCCGCGCGCTCGTAGACGGCGATGACGTCCTCCAGGGACATCGAGGCCGAGTCCAGGACCTCCGCGTCCTCACGGGCGTGTTCGAGGACCTCCTCGCGCACCAGGCTGGCCGCCCACACCACGATGTCGGCCTCGGCGATGGCGCGGGCGGCGCGGAAGGTGAGCAGGTCGGCGGCGCCGGGTCCGGCGCCCACGATGGTCACCTTCCCGGAGGGCTCCGGGGCCCTCCCGGCGGTTCCGGATGTCCCGGCGGTCTCGGTCTGGGCGGTCACAGCTTGCCTCCTCGGCTCTCCCGGCGTGCGGGGGCGATGAGCGTGGACAGATAGGGGAGTTCGGTCTCCGCGGCGGCCGGGCCGCTCCCCGGGCCGGCCTCCGCAGCGGCCTCCAGTTCGGCCGCCGGGCGGATCGACTCCTGCGGCAGCCCCAGCGCCGAGCCCCACACCGCGCCCTCGGTACGGCCCGTGGCGCGCAGCGCGGCGGCGACCTCGCGCGCCCGCCGCCCGAACTTGTAGGCCACCACCGTCCCCGGCCCCTCCAGGGCCTGCCTGAGCACCGCCATCCCGGCCGTCACCGGCACCAGCGTCAGCGGCTCCGTCCCCTCGGTGAGCACCGCCCCGCCGCGCGCGGCCAGGTCCTGCATCGCGGTGATGCCCGGTACGGTCTCCACGGCCGCCTCCGGCACCAGCGTGCCGACGGTCTGGGCGAGATAGGTGAAGGTGGAGTAGACGTTCGGGTCGCCGATGGTCGCGAAAGCCACCGTGCCGTGGGCGCGCAGCAGCCCGGCGACGCGTTCGCCCGCCGCGTCCCACGCCGCCTCCCGGCGGACCCGGTCGCCGCGCTCGTTGAGCGCGAAGACCACCCGCACGATCCGCTCGCGCGACACGTAGTGCAGGACGGTGGCCTCGGCGCGTCCCGTGCCGCCGTCCTCCATCACGGGCACCACCACCACGCTCGCCGAACGCAGCGCCTTGACGCCCTTGACCGTCACGAGCTCCGGGTCGCCGGGGCCCACCCCGACGCCGACGAGCCGCGGCCCGCCGCTCTCCCGCACCCCGTCGCCATCGCCGTTACCGTTCACGCCGCACACCTCTCGACACATCTTCCGACGAAACGCTGGGCCACGGACGGCTCGGCGGCCCAGTGCACATGCAGATACGAGGCATGCACGCCGTCCTTCACGAAACCCTCGACCCGGCGCCCGGGCCGGGAGGCCCCCCAGGTCAGCCCCCACGCCGGCGCGGCCCCGGCCCCCGGCGCCCCGGCCTCCCGTACCCCGGCGCCGGGGTCCACCGCCGTGCGGTGGAACTCGTGGCCGCGCATCCGCGTCCCCGCGGCGGCCAGGACGCTGTCGCCCACCGCCACCGCCTCGCGGTAGCCGAGGGTGAGCCGTTCGGTCATCCGGGCGGTGGCGTCGAGCACCCCGCACATCGGCACACCGTCCAGCTCCCTGGCCAGGTACAGCAGTCCGGCGCACTCGGCGGCCACCGGCGCCCCCGAGGCGGCCAGTTCCGCCACCGCCCGGCGCAGCGGCTCGTTCGCCGACAGCTCCGGCGCGTACACCTCCGGGAAGCCGCCGCCCATGACCAGCCCGGCCGTGCCCGGCGGCAGCGCGGTGTCCCGCAACGGGTCGAAGACGGCCACGTCCGCGCCCGCCGCCCGCAGCAGCTCGGCGTGCTCGGCGTAGGAGAAGGTGAACGCGGCCCCGCCCGCGACGGCCACCACCGGGCGCCCGCGCGGCGGGCTCGCGGGAACGGGTGGCGCCCACGGCTCGTCCGGCAGCGGCGGCGCGGAGTGCGCCAGGGCGAGCAGCGCCTTCAGATCGCAGCCGGACCGCACCCGCTCCGCCAGCTCCGCCACCGCCCCGGCCGCCTCCGCCCGCCGCTCGGCCACCGGCACCAGACCCAGATGGCGCGAGGGGGTGCGCATCCGCTCGGCGCGGCGCAGCACGCCCAGCACCGGCACCCCGCAGGCGTCCAGCGCCTCGCGCAGCAGTTCCTCGTGGCGGTCGGAGGCCACCTTGTTGAGGATCACCCCCGCGACGCGGACCTCCGGATCCCAGGACGCGAAGCCGTGCACCAGCGCCGCCACCGAACGCGACTGCGAGGAGGCGTCCACCACCAGCACCACCGGCGCCCGCAGCAGCTTGGCCACCTGAGCCGTCGAGGAGAGCTCACCGAGGCCCGCGGCCCCGTCGTACAGCCCCATCACGCCCTCGACCACGGCCACGTCCGCCCCGGCCGCGCCGTGCAGGAACAGCGGCGCGACCAGGTCCGGGCCGCACAGGTACGCGTCGAGGTTGCGGCCGGGGCGGCCGGTGGCCAGCGCGTGGTAGCCCGGGTCGATGTAGTCCGGGCCCACCTTGTGCGGGGACACCTCCAGTCCGGCCGCCGCGAAGGCGGCCATCAGACCGGTGGCGACGGTGGTCTTGCCGCTGCCCGAGGAGGGAGCGGCCACGACCAGCCGGGGAAGGGCGGTACTCACGATCCGATCACCACTCGATGCCCCGCTGGCCCTTCTGGCCGGCGTCCATCGGGTGCTTGACCTTGGTCATCTCCGTCACCAGGTCGGCGGCGGCGATCAGCTCCTCCGGAGCGTTCCGCCCGGTGATCACCACGTGCTGGACGCCGGGACGGGCCCGCAGCACCTCGACCACCTCGTCGGTGTCCACCCAGCCCCAGTGCATCGGGTAGGCGAACTCGTCCAGCACGTACAGCCGGTAGGTCTCGGCCGCCAGATCGCGCTTGACCTGCTCCCAGCCCTCGCGCGCCGCCTCCTCGGAGGACTCGATGCCGCGCTGCACCCACGACCAGCCCTCGCCCATCTTGTGCCAGGCGACGGTGCCGCCCTCGCCGCTCGCGCCCAGCACGCGCAGCGCCCGCTCCTCGCCGACCCGCCACTTGGCGGACTTCACGAACTGGAACACCCCGATCGGCCAGCCCTGGTTCCAGGCGCGCAGCGCCAGCCCGAAGGCGGCCGTCGACTTGCCCTTGCCGGGGCCAGTGTGGACCGCCAGCAGCGGGCGGTTGCGGCGCTGACGTGTGGTGAGACCGTCGTCGGGGACGACGCTCGGCTGTCCTTTCGGCACTACGCGGCCCTCCTGTGGGTGTTCCGGTGGGTGGGGTGCGGGGTCTGCAGGGAGCGGACGAGCCCGGTCACGGTGTCGGCGCGCAACTCCTCCAGAGTCACGGCGGGGCCGCCCAGTTCGGCGGCGAGCGCGCCGGCCAGGCCGAGCCGCACCGGCCCGGACTCGCAGTCGACCACCACCGACGCGGTGCCGTCGGCGGCCAGCAGCCGCGCGGCCTGCCGGGCGCGCACCACCGGCTGCGGGCCGCCCGTCGCCCGTCCGTCGGTGACGGCGACCAGCAGCGGGCGCCGCGAGGGGTCGCGCAGCCGCTCGGTCCGCAGTACGTCGCGGGCCTTCAGCAGCCCGGCGGCCAGCGGGGTGCGGCCGCCGGTCGGCAGCGACTCCAGACGCGCCGCGGCGGCGTCCACCGACGAGGTCGGCGGCAGGGCCACCTCGGCTCCCGAGCCGCGGAAGGAGATCAGGCCGACCTTGTCGCGGCGCTGGTAGGCGTCCAGCAGCAGCGACAGCACCGCGCCCTTGACCGCGCCCATCCGCCGCCGCGCGGCCATCGAGCCGGAGGCGTCCACCACGAACAGCACGAGGTTGGACTCCCTGCCCTCGCGCACGGCCTCGCGCAGGTCCTCCCGGCGCACCAGCAGCCCGGGCCCGGAACGGCCCCGCGCCCGCTGGTGCGGGGCGGCGGCCCGTACGGTCGCGGCCAGGTGCAGCCGGGACAGCGCGCCCTGCGGACGGCGGGCGCCGGTGGTGCGGCCCTGTGCGGTACGGGCGCGCGAGCGCCGCCCCGCCGCGCCCTCGCCCACACCCGGTACGTGCAGCGCGCGGGCGCGGAACGGCTCACCGGCGCGGGCGGGGGCCTGCTCACCGCCGCCCTGCCCCGGTCCGGTGCCCTCCTCGTCGCGCGACTGCCCGGGGAGGGAGGGCTCGGGTGCGCCGGACCGCTCCCGCGGGCCGTCCTGCGGCGGCTGCCCGCCGCCGTCCCCGCCGTCCCCGCCGCCACCGGGGCCGCCGTCCGGCCCGTCCGGGTCCGGATCGCCGTCCGTGTCGCCGTCCGCGCCGTCCCCCGTGCCGCCGTTCTGCCGCAGCGTCTCGTCGAGTTTCTCCTCGTCCAGGCCGGGCGCGTCGAAGGGGTTGCGGCGCCTGCGGTGCGGCAGGGCCAGCAGCGCCGCCTGCCGGACGTCCTCGGCCGCCACATCGGTGCGCCCGGCCCAGGCGGCCAGCGCGGTGGCGGTGCGCGCCATCACGATGTCGGCCCGCATCCCGTCCACCTCGAAGGCCGCGCAGGTGGCGGCGATCTGCCGCAGCGCGGCGTCGCCCAGGCGCACCTCCGGCAGCAGCTCCCGCGCGGCCGCGATCCGCTCCCGCAGCCCGCTCTCCTCGCCGGCCCAGCGGGCGGCGAAGGCGGCCGGGTCCTCGTCGTACTCCAGGCGCCGCCGTACGACCTCCATCCGCTCCCCGGTCTCCCGGGAGGCGGCGACCTCCACGGTCAGCCCGAAGCGGTCCAGCAGCTGCGGGCGCAGCTCGCCCTCCTCGGGGTTCATCGTCCCCACCAGCAGGAAGCGGGAGGAGTGGCGCACCGAGACGCCCTCGCGCTCGATGTGGACCACGCCCATCGCGGCGGCGTCCAGCAGCGAGTCGATGAGGAAGTCCTGCAGCAGGTTGACCTCGTCCACGTAGAGGACGCCCCGGTGGGCCCGCGCCAGCAGGCCCGGCTCGAAGGCCTTGACGCCCTCGGACAGGGCCCGCTCGATGTCCAGCGATCCGACGAGCCGGTCCTCGGAGGCGCCCACCGGCAGCTCCACCATCCGGGCCGGCCGGCTCTCGCCCGGCCCCGGCCCGTGCGGCCCGTCCGGGCAGGCCGGGTCGGGGCGGCGCGGATCGCAGGAGAAGCGGCAGCCGGGCACGGTCTCGACCGGCGGCATCAGTGCCGCCAGGGCCCGCACCGCGGTGGACTTCGCCGTGCCCTTCTCCCCGCGCACCAGGACGCCGCCGACGGCCGGCGAGACCGCGTTCAGCAGCAGCGCCAGCCGCAGGTCGTCCATGCCGACGATCGCGGTGAACGGATAGGCGGCGGTGGCCGCCGCGCCGGTGGCGTCGTCGGTGGCGTCGGTGGTCGCGTCGGTGGTCGTGCCGGCGGTGGTGGTCACGCGTCGCCCTCCAGTTCGTCGGAACCGCTCTCCAGGTCGCCCTCGAGTTCGAGGTAGATCTCGCGCAGCCGCTCCAGGGTCCGCTCCTCGGGCTCGGCCCACAGCCCGCGGTCGGCGGCCTCCAGCAGCCGTTCGGTCACCCCGCGCAGCGCCCACGGGTTGGAGCGCTTCATGAACTCCTGGTTGGTCTCGTCGAAGACGTACTCGGCCGCGAGCCGCTGGTACATCCAGTCGTCCACGACCCCGGCCGTCGCGTCGTAGCCGAAGAGGTAGTCGACGGTGGCCGCCATCTCGAAGGCGCCCTTGTAGCCGTGCCGACGCATCGCCGCCATCCAGCGCGGGTTGACCACCCGCGCCCGGAAGACCCGGTGGGTCTCCTCGCCCAGCGTCCGCGTCCGCACCTGGTCGGGGACGGCCGAGTCGCCCACGTACGCCTCGGGCGAGTCCCCGGTCAGGTGGCGCACCATCGCCACCATGCCGCCGTGGTACTGGAAGTAGTCGTCGGCGTCGGCGATGTCGTGCTCGCGGGTGTCGACGTTCTTGGCCGCCACCTGGATGCGGCGGAACGCCGTCTCCATGTCGCCGCGCGCCGGGCGGCCGTCCAGCCCGCGCCCGTACGCGTAGCCGCCCCACACCGCGTACACCTCGGCCAGATCCGCGTCCGAGCGCCAGTTGCGGGCGTCGATCAGCGGCAGCAGCCCGGCCCCGTACGCGCCCGGCTTGGAGCCGAAGATCCGCGCCGTGGCCCTGCGCCGGTCGCCGTGCGCGGCGGTGTCCTCGTCGGCGTGGGCGCGTACGTAGTTGGACTCGGCGGGCTCGTCCAGCTCCGCCACCGCCCGCACCGCGTCGTCCACCAGGGCCACCACGTGCGGGAAGGCGTCCCGGAAGAAGCCGGAGATGCGGACGGTGACGTCGATGCGCGGCCGGCCCAGCTCGGCCGGGGGCACGATCTCGAAGCCCGTCACCCGCCGCGAGGCGTCGTCCCACACCGGGCGGCAGCCCAGCAGCGCCAGGATCTCCGCGATGTCGTCGCCCTGTGTGCGCATGCAGGAGGTGCCCCACACCGTCAGGCCCACCGACCTGGGGTACTCGCCGTGGTCGGCCAGGTGCCGGGCCAGCAGGGAGTCCGCCAGCGCGCTGCCGACGTCCCACGACAGCTTGGACGGGATCGCCTTGGGGTCCACGGAGTAGAAGTTCCGCCCCGTCGGCAGGACGTTGACCAGGCCGCGCGTGGGCGAGCCGGAGGGACCGGCGGGCACGTAGCCGCCCTCCAGCGCGTGCAGCACGTTGCCGATCTCGTCCCCGGTGCGCTCCAGCCGGGGTACGACCTCGTCCGCGGCGAACTCCAGGACGCTCACGGCGCCCGGCAGTTCGGCGTCCAGCACTTCGCGGACCACCTGCGGGGCCGCCTCGCGCGCCCAGCCGCGGGCCTCCATCGACTCCACCAGCCGCCGCGCCAGGTGCTCCAGCAGGTCCACGGCGTCGGAGGCGGTGCGGGAAGGCCCGTCCGCGAGCGCGGTCAGGGTCTTGGGCACCTCGATCCGCGCGCCCGGCTCGGCCAGCAGCTCGGACTCCACCAGCCCCACGTGCTCGGCCAGCACCGCCCGCAGACCCGGCAGCGCGCCGCCGACCCCGCCCCACACCTGGGCCGAACGCAGCACCGCCAGCACCAGGTTGACGCGCGGTTCGCCCACCGGCCCGCCGCCCAGCACGTGCAGGCCGTCGCGGATCTGCACGTCCTTGATCTCGCACAGCCAGCCGTCGATGTGCATGACGAACTCGTCGAACTCGTCCTCGTCCGGCTGCTCCTCCACGTGCAGGTCGTGGTGGAGCTCGGCGGCCCGCACCAGCGTCCAGATCTGGCTGCGCACGGCCGGGGCCTTGGCCGGGTCCAGATCGCTCACCAGCGCGTACTCGTCCAGCAGTTGCTCCAGCCTGGCCAGGTCGCCGTAGGAGTCGGCGCGCGCCATCGGCGGCACCAGGTGGTCGACGACCGTGGCGTGGCCGCGGCGCTTGGCCTGGGTGCCCTCGCCGGGGTCGTTGACGATGAACGGGTAGACCAGCGGCAGATCGCCCAGCACCGCGTCCGGGGCGCAGCCGGCCGACAGGCCCAGGCCCTTGCCCGGCAGCCACTCCATCGTGCCGTGCTTGCCCATGTGCACCACGGCGTCGGCACCGAAGCCACCCTGCTCCCGCGGGTTCTCCATCCAGCGGTAGGCCGCCAGGTAGTGGTGGGAGGGCGGCAGGTCGGGGTCGTGGTAGATCGCGATGGGGTTCTCGCCGAAGCCGCGCGGCGGCTGGATCATCACCACCACGTTGCCGAACCGCAGCGAGGCCAGCACGATCTCGGCGTCCTCGCCCTCGCCGTCCACGTACAGCGAGCCCGGCGGCTCGCCCCAGTGCTCGCGCATGGCCTCGCGCAGCTCCGGGTCGAGCGCGGCGAACCACCGCCGGTAGTCGGCCAGCGGCACCCGGGCCGGCGCGGCGGCCAGCTGCTCCTCGGTCAGCCACTCGACGTCGTGGCCGCCCGCCGCGATCAGCCGGTGGATCAGCTCGTCGCCGGTGTCGGGGATCTCACCGGTGTCGTAGCCGGCGTCGCGCAGGGCGCGCAGCAGTTCCACGGCCGAGGCCGGGGTGTCCAGGCCCACGGCGTTGCCGACGCGCGAGTGCTTGGTGGGGTAGGCGGTGAAGACCAGGGCGATCCGCTTGTCCGCGTTCGGCCTGTGCCGCAGGGCGGCGTGCCGCACCGCGATCCCGGCCACCCGGCGGGCCCGCTCGGGGTCGGCGACGTAGACGGGCACCCCGTCGGGGCCGTCCTCCTTGAAGGAGAAGGGCACGGTGACCAGCCGCCCGTCGAACTCCGGGATGGCCACCTGCATCGCCGCGTCCATCGGCGACAGGGCGGCGTCCGACTCCTCCCAGACGGCGCGGGAGCCGGTCAGGCACAGGCCCTGGAGCACTGGGACGTCCAGTTCGGCCAGCGCGCCGACGTCCCAGGTCTCGTCGTCGCCGCCCGCGCTCGCGTCCGCCGCGTGGGCGCCGCCGGCGGCGAGCACGGTGGCGACCAGCGCGTCGGCACGGCCCAGCAGCTCGTACAGGCCGGGGTCGGCACTCCTGAGCGAACCGCAGTACACGGCCAGGGCGTTGGCGCCGCGCTCCTCGATCGCGTCGCACAGCGCGTCGACGAAGGCGGTGTTCCCCGACAGCTCGTGGGCCCGGTAGAACAGCACGCCCACCGTCGGCCGGGACGGGTCGTGCCCCCGGTCGCCGTGGACGCCGTACTCGGGCATCGGGCGCGGCCCGGCGAAGCCGTGGCCGGTCAGCAGTACGGTGTCGGACAGGAAGCGCACCAGCTCCGCCAGGTTCTCCGGCCCGCCCGCCACCAGGTACTTCAGCGCCTCGGCGACCACGCCGGCCGGGACGGTGGAGGCGGCCATCAGCTCCGCGTCCGGGACGGACTCGCCACCCAGCAGCACCGTCGGGATCCCGGTGGCCCGCAGCGCCGCCAGCCCGTCCTCCCAGGCGCGCCGACCGCCCAGCAGGCGCACGACGGCGATGTCCGCGCCCTCCACGAGCGCGGGCAGCTCCCCGGCGACGTCGACGCGCGCCGGGTTGGCGATGCGGTACGGGGCGCCGGAGGCGCGGGCCGCCAGCAGGTCGGTGTCGGCGGTGGACAGCAGCAGTACCGTGCTCATCGAGCTCCCATCGGTTCGTACGTCCTTCGCATCGGCCGTGCCGGTCCTTCCGGTCTCGCCGGTCGTCTCGTTCGTCCTGTCCGTCCCGCTCGCCCCGCTCACGGCGCACCCGGCGGCACGAACGGCAGACCCGCGGGCGCGCCGCCCTCGATCAGCCGCAGCAGCGCGGCGGTGTCGGCGTGCTCCTCCACCAGATCGCCCAGCCGGTCCAGCTGCTCCTCGCGCAGCGCGGCGAAGGAGGTGTCCGGGGCGGGGACGAACGCCCGCCCGGCGTCGGCGGCCACCCGCCGCAGGAAGGCGCGCCGGAAGCCGTCGCTCTCCAGCGAGCCGTGCCAGTGCGTGCCCCACACCGAGCCGGCGCGGCAGCCGTCCAGGAAGGGCTCGTCGCCGCCGGTGACCTCGGCCACGCCGTGGTGGATCTCGTAGCCCTCCACCCGCTCGCCCAGCGCCTCGCCGACCGGCCGCGCCAGGGTCTTCTCCGCCTCGAAGCGCACCCGCACCGGCAGCAGGCCCAGACCGTCGACCGTCCCGGCGCGCGACTCCACCTCGTCCTCGATCCGTTCCCCCAGGAGCTGGAAGCCGCCGCAGATCCCCAGTACCGGGCGGCCCTCGGCCGCCCGCCGGGCCAGCGCGCCGGCCAGGCCGCGCTCGCGCAGCCAGGCCAGCGCCCGCACGGTGCCGCGGGTGCCCGGCACGATCGCCAGGTCGGCGTCGGCCAGCTCCTCGGGGCGGTCGGTGAACCGCACCACCACGCCCGGCTCGGCCGCCAGTGCGTCCACGTCCGTGAAGTTCGACATCAGCGGCACGGGCACCACCGCGATCCGCAGCACGTCGCGGCCGTGCGGCGGCGCGACGGCCGACTCGCGCACCCCGCCGCGCAGCGACAGCCGCAGCCCGTCCTCCTCGTCGATGCCCAGCCCGTGCGCGTAGGGCAGGACGCCCAGCACCGGCCGGCCGGTCAGGCCGCGCAGCATCTCCAGACCGGGTTCGAGGAGGGTGACATCACCGCGGAACTTGTTGACCAGGTAGCCCGCCACCAGCGCCTGGTCCTCGGGCGCCAGCAGGGCGGTGGTCCCGAAGAGGGAGGCGAAGACGCCGCCGCGGTCGATGTCGCCGACCACCACGACCGGAAGCCGGGCGGCGCGCGCCAGGCCCATGTTGACGATGTCGGTGCGCCGCAGGTTGATCTCGGCCGGACTGCCGGCGCCCTCGCAGATCACCGCGTCATGGGTGCGGCGCAGCTCGGCCAGGCAGTCGGCGACCGTCTCCAGCAGGTCCTCCCGCCGCCCCGCGTACCGCGCCCCCGCGGCGGGTCCTGCCGGGGACGGCCGACCGTCCGGCTGCCGCGGCCCGGGATGCCCGAAGTAGCCGCGCGCGCTCATCTCGCCCACCGGCTTCCCCAGCAGCACCACCTGGCTGGAGCGGTCGCCGCCCGGTTTGAGCAGCACGGGGTTCATCAGCGCGCTCGGCTCCACACCGGCCGCCGCGGCCTGCATGGCCTGGGCACGGCCGATCTCGGCGCCCTCGCGTGTCACGAAGGAGTTAAGGGACATGTTCTGCGCCTTGAACGGCGCCACCTTCACGCCCTTGCGGGCCAGCCAGCGGCAGACGCCCGCCGTGACCACGCTCTTGCCCGCGTCCGAGGTCGTTCCCGCGATCAGCAGTCCGCCGCCCGTCACAGTCCTCCCTCCGATGCCCTTCGCGGCCCGCCCCGCCGTACGGCACGGGCCTCCCGCAGCGTCCCGGCGGCGCCGCACACCGCCAGCGCCAGCGCGCACACCCGGCGCGAGAGCCGCACCGCGCGCTCGATGTCCTCCACCCGCACCGGGCGGCCGCCGGCGCCCAGGACCGGCCGGTGCTCGACGCGCCCGCCGTACGACAGCGTCCCGCCCAGCCGTACGCCCAGCGCCCCCGCGAACGCCGCCTCGACCACACCGGCGTTCGGACTGGGGTGGCGGCGGGCGTTCGCGCGCCAGGCGCGCAGCGCGCCGCGCGGATCGGGACCGGCGAGCGCGGCCAGCAGGGCGGTCAGCCGGGCGCCGGGCCACCCCGCCGCGTCGTCCAGCCGCGCCGAGGCCCAGCCGAAGCGCAGATGGCGCGGCGAGCGGTGGCCGACCATCGCGTCCAGGGTGTTGACGGCCCGGAAACCCGCCAGCCCCGGCACACCGGCGGCGGCGCCCCACACCAGCGCGCCCACCACGGCGTCGGAGGTGTTCTCGGCCACCGACTCCACCACCGCCCGGGCGATGCCGTCGGCGTCCAGCGCCTGCGGGTCGCGCCCGCACAGGTGCGGCAGCCGGGCGCGGGCCGCCTCCAGGTCGCCCGCCTCCAGCGCGGCGGCGATCGCGCGGGCCTCGCGCGCCAGCGTCGTACCGCCGACCACCGCCCAGACGGCGGCGGCCGTCAGGGCGGTACGGGTGGCGGGGAGCGGCGTACGGCGCGTTCCAGCGCCGCCGCGGCGGCCGCCGCGCCGCCCGCGCACACGGCGGTGTACAGCGCGCCGGCGCCGCGGTGGTCGCGCCACAGCAGCCGCTCGGCGGCCGCGGCCGCGCGTCCGAAGGCGGCGACGGGGTGCGCGCGGCGCGGATCGCCCGCGATCAGGTCGAGCAGAGATCCCAGGACCGCCCCGCACGCGTAGCCCGCGACCGGGAGGCCCGGGGCCGCGGGGAGGTCGGTGTCCGCTGGAGCGATGGCCGGGGGGAGGGCGTGGTCGGCACGCATCGCGTCAGCCGGCCGTCACACCTCGTGCGGGACGGGTGGCACGGCGGGGTGGAGGCGGTGCGGCAGGCAGGGTGCCGGGCATGGCGGTATGTCCTCACTCAGGGTCCTCGCCCTGGCTCGACGTGACCGGCGGTGAGAGTCTCCTGGCTCCCGGATCGGCGCGTCCCCCGGCCTTCCAGCCCGATGTGCGGGCCGTGACGCTGGGTGGGGGAGCGCTCCCCGGTGACAGTGGCGGGACCGCGCCGGATTCGCACCGGCTTCCTCTCCTGCCGCCGTTTGGCAACGGGAAGTCCACCACGGCCGGGAAGGCGCGTCAACTCACCCGTGACCTGCGACGGCGCACTGTGCGGAAGCGCACACGGCGCTCAACGGCGCACGCCGGGGCGCTCGCGCCCCGGGGGAGGCCGGAAGGGCGGAGGGCGTGCCGGGGGGACGCCGGGACGCCGGGAGGACGCAGGAAGACACCGGCAGGGTACCGGGAGGACGCCGGGAAACAGGGAGGCGCCCGGCGGATGTCCGCCGGGCGCCGGTGGAGGCGTACCGGTGCCCGAGGGGCCGCACGGGCCCCTCGGGTCCGGGCAGGCCGAGGGGCCTGCTCAGGCCGCGATGATGTAGATGCCGTACGCCACCGCGGCCGCGCACAGGGCGTAGCTGGCGTAGGCGCCGACGCGGGCCAGGACGGCGGAGCCGCCCCGCGCCTTTTCGCTGGTGCCCAGACCGACGATGCCGAGGGTGAACACGCCCACCAGGCCGACCGTCATCACGAGGCTGACGCCGAAGACCTGGCCGAGGGCTGCCCAGTCGATGTCCATGGTGCTTCTTTCCTTCGCGGGGCTCAGGGAGCGGAGACGGTGGTCTTCGCCGGGGTGTCGGAGACCTTCCCGGCCTCCTCCATGGCGGTGGTGGGCGGCGGGGCGACGGCCTGCACCGCGGCCGTGACCACGCCCGCGTCCTCCGCCTCGACCGGCTCGACGTCGTTGACGTTGGTGTGGTCGACCGGCTCCCGGCGGGAGGCGAACCAGATGGCGGCGATGGCGGCGACGGAGGCGACCGCGACCACGGTGACCCCCCAGTCGCCCTGGATGGCCAGCAGCGCGGCACCCGCGGCGATCAGGCCGGCGGCCGGAAGGGTCAGACCCCAGGCGGCGACCATGCGGCCGGCGGTGCTCCAGCGGACCACGCCGCCCTTGCGGCCCAGGCCGCAGCCCATGATCGAGCCGGAGCAGACCTGCGTGGTGGAGAGCGCGAAGCCCAGGTGGGAGGAGGCCAGGATGGTGACGGCCGAGCTGGTCTGGGCGGCGAAGCCCTGCGCCGGGCGGATGTCGGTCAGGCCCTTGCCCATGGTGCGGATGATCCGCCAGCCGCCCAGGTAGGTGCCCAGCGCGATGGCGATGCCGGCCGAGGCGATGACCCACAGCGGCGGGTCGGCGTCGGCGCCGAGCACGCCTCCGGAGATCAGCGCGAGGGTGATGACGCCCATCGTCTTCTGCGCGTCGTTGGTGCCGTGGGCCAGGGAGACCAGACCGGCCGAGGCGATCTGCCCGGCGCGGTAGCCCTTGGCGACCTGCCCTTCCTCGGCGTTGCGGCTGATCCGGTAGGTCAGCCTGGTCGCGAGCATGGCCGCGATACCGGCGACCAGGGGCGCGACGAGGGCCGGGATCAGCACCTTCATGAAGACGGCGCTGACGGAGACGGCGCCGATGCCGACGGCGGCGATCGTCGCGCCGAGGAGACCGCCCATCAGGGCGTGGGAGGAGCTGGAGGGGAGTCCGGCCAGCCAGGTCAGCAGGTTCCAGATGATCGCGCCGACCAGCCCTGCGAAGATCACCGCGGGTTCGATGCCGGAGTCCTCGTTGATGAGGCCTTTGGAGATCGTCGCGGCGACCTCGACCGAGATGAAGGCGCCGACGAGGTTGAGGACCGCCGACATCGCCACCGCCGTCTTGGGCTTGAGTGCCCCGGTGGAAATGGTGGTGGCCATGGCGTTGGCCGTGTCGTGGAAACCGTTGGTGAAGTCGAACACCAAGGCCGTGACGATCACGATCCCGATGAGAAGCGTGATGTTTTCCATTCACCCAGGCAATCGGTCGATGGGGCAGGTACTCGGTGAACGTAAGGATGCCGGGTGAACGCAAGGTGAACTGGGAACGGCGCCATGGTGTCTCGTGCCACCTGTGTGCGCAGGATCGCACGGTGCTGCGAGCGGGTTCGCCCCCGTACGCTCCCGTACGCCCCCGGCGCATGAGGGCGCCCCGCCGCTCGCCCGCCGCTAGAGTGCTCCGCCGGAGGTGGCGCGGATGCGGTCGGCCTGGGCGGACGCCTGGAGGCAACTGGTGGCCACGGCCCGCCGGACGGTGGCCGACGGCCTGGTCGTGGGCACTTCGGGCAACGTCTCGGTGCGGGTCGGCGACACCGTCCTGGTCACCCCCAGCGGCATCGCGTACGACCGCCTCGGTCCGGACGAACTGTGCGCCGTGGACCTGGAGGGGCGGCGGACGGCCGGCGACCTCGTGCCCACCAGCGAGCTGCCGATGCACCTGGCGGTGTACCGCTCCACCGGCGCCGCGGCGATCGTCCACACCCACGCCGTGCACGCCACTGCGGTCTCCACCCTCGTCGACGAGCTCCCGGCGATCCACTACATGACCGCCGCCCTGGGCGGTCCGGTCCGCGTGGCGCCGTACGCCCCCTACGGCAGCGAGGAACTGGCCGCCCACGTACTGGAGGCGCTGCGTGACCGCACCGGCTGCCTGCTGCGCAACCACGGCACGGTCGTGTACGCCGACAGCCTCGGCCGGGCGTACGACGACACCGCCCAGCTCGAGTGGATGTGCCGTGTCTGGCTCGCGGCCGCCTCCGTGCCCGGCCGCGCCCCGGCCCTGCTGCCGCCCGAGGAGCTGGACCGCGTCGCCGAGCGGCTGCGCGGCTACGGACAGCGCGGCTGACCCGTCCGCGCGGCCCCGTTTGCCCCCGTCCCCCTTCGTCCGCCTCCGCCCGGCCCCGGCGGATGACGCCGCGCGGACGGGGTACGAGGTGGGCGACACCGGCGTCGGCGGCGCCGGGCGAGGGCCCGGTCCCGTCCGGCCCCCGCTCACCCGCCGGAGCCCGCCCGCTGGCCCCGGCGACACCACGCCACCATCCTTGGAGACGATGAGTCTGCGCAGAACGGCGGCCCTGACCGCCCTCACCACGCTCGGTGCCGGAGCGGCCGCTGTGGTGGCCGGCCGGTACGCGGCGACCGCCGCCCTCAGGCCGTCCTCACCGCACTCCCCGCCCGCCGGCTTCGAGGGTCCGCAGCTGACCGTCCACGCCACCGCGGCGGGGCAGGTCACCCTGACCCGGTCCCTCATCTCGCAGCTTCCCGGCACCTACGCCCTCACCGGCCCGGGCCGGCACGCCGTCGTCGGGACCGTTCTCGACGTCCCCTCCTCCGCCGACACCGTCGTACGCCGCCTGGAGCGGGTGGACCGCGGCCGGCTCGCCACCGGCGACCGGGTGCGGCTGACCCCGCAGCTCCACACCGGGAACCCCGGGGACGCGCTGGGCCTGGAGTACGCGGACGTCGAGGTGCCTGGCGAACTCGGCCCCCTGCCCGCCTGGTACCTGCCCGCCCTGCGCGACGTGTGGGTCGTCGCCGTGCACGGCCTGGGCGCCACACGCGAGCACACCATGAACGTCCTGCCCTTCCTGAACGCCATGGGCGTTCCCGTGCTCGTCCCGGCCTACCGCGGCGATCCCGGGGCGCCCCGGTCGCCCGACGGCAGCGCGCACCTGGGCGACTCCGAGTGGCGCGACCTCGACGCGGCCGTCCGCCACGCCCTCGGCCGCGGCGCCCGCGGCGTGGTGCTGTACGGCTGGTCCACCGGGGCCACCATGGCGCTGCGGGCCGCCGCCGAATCCCCGGTCCGCGACTTCCTCACCGGACTGATCCTGGACTCGCCCGTGCTCGACTGGCGGGCCACCCTGCGCGCGCTGGCGGGCGCCCGCCACGTCCCCGCCGCCCTGCTGCCGCTGGCGGTGCGCGCCGCGCAGGGCCGCGCCCGGCTCCGTCCGGAACTCCACTCGGAGCTGAACGACCCCGGCGCGCTGCGGCTGCCCACACTCGTCCTGCACGGCCCGGGGGACGCCGTCGCCCCCTGGGGCCCCTCCCGCGAACTGGCCGAACGGCGCCCGGACCTGGTCTCGCTGCACATCGTCGGACAGGCTCCGCACGCCGCCATGTGGAACGCCGATCCGCAGGGCTACGAGGAGGCGCTGCGCCGCTTCCTCACCCCGCTCATGTGAGGCGCCGCGACCGGCGTTTGGGCTTTCGGGCCGTCATCAACAACACTGCTCCCGTGACGTCCCGTACCCCGCGAGACACCCGGCTGCGCCTCGTATCCCGTCAGCCTCTCGCCGCCGCGCGCCGAGCCGTGGGCGCGCGCCGCCGGCGGAGCACGCCCCGGCCCCCCGAGGGGGTGCCCCCACGCGACCAGCTCGCCCGGCAGGCACGGGCCTGCCTCAGCGAGGCGGTGCGGCTGGCCCGCTGGGCCGACGGCACCGGACTGTCGCCGGTGGCGGCCGCCGAGCGAGTGGCGGCCGAACTGCGGATACCCGTGGAGCAGATCCCCGTCCACTGGGACCGCGCCCGGCTCGCCGGCCTCATAGAACTGCACGACGGCACCGCCATGCCCGGCTGGCGGCTGCGTGCCTGGGACCGCGACGACTCGGCGGTGCTGCGCGGCTGGGTCGCGCTTTTCGACGCCTGGTCGCTGGCCCATCCCGCGCCCGGCGGCGCGGACCCCGGGGCGGTCGGGGAGGTGGTCGTGGCGGCGCCGCAGTTCCTGTCGGTGATGCACCTGTCCTCCGGCCCGGTGACCGTGCCGGCCCTGCTGGACCTGCTGAGACGGCGCATCGCGGAGATCCGCGCCGAGCGCGACGGCACGGTGCCCCCCGGCGGCCCCCCGGCGGACGAGGCGGCCGGGAACGCGGACGACTGCCTGCCCGCGCTCCTGGACTGGGCCCTCGACGGCCTCGCCTCCGTGGGCGCCCTCACCCGCTGCGCCGAGGACGACCGGGGCCGCCCCGGGCAGGCGGTGCTCACCCCGCTGGGCAACTGGGCGGTGTGGGTGAAGCTGGAGCAGATCTGCGTCGCGGCCCAGAGCCCGGCGGGGAACATCGAGCAGCCCGCCGAGGACATGCTGCGCGGCTGCGCCAGGCTCTCGCCCGGAGAGGCCCGCGCCGAGTACCGCGCCTGGCTGGCCGCACGCCCCACCGGCCCGGCCGTCGCCGAACTGATCGACGCCGCCCGCGGCGACGACGCCCTCATCCGCGGTCTGGCCTTCGAGGCGCTGCGCGCCGTGGGCGCCCCCGCGGAGCCCGCCGTCCGCGAGGCGGCCGGCGAGCCCGTCCTGCGCCCCTACGCGCTGCTCTGGCTCGCCGAGCACGACGGCGCGGACCCGGCGGACCTGGCGAACGGCGCCCCCGGTGTCCTGACCCGCGAGGAGGCCACCTGGCTGTGGGTGGACACGGCCGCGGCCGTCGCCGACCACGGTGACGGGAAGGTGCTGGTGGAGCATCTGGACTCGGCCGTGCAGAGCAGCGTCCCCGAGCTTCTGGAGGCGGTCCGCGCCACCGGCCATCCCCGTACCGTCCAGGTCCTGGTCGCGCTCGCCGCGGCCCACCCGGATCCGGTGCTGGCCAGGGCCGTGCGCCGCGCGGCCTTCCAGGTCCACACCGGCGAGGTGTGACGGGCCGGCCCGGGCTCCCGCGTCCCCCGGCCGTATCACCCGCCCCGTACGCCCCCGCACGGCGGCCGCCCGCCGTGCGGGGGCGTACGCGGTCCGTCGCACCGGGCGCGGAAATCCGGTTGCGCGCCGCCGTTAGACTGGCCGCATGGTGAACCTCCTCGTGCATTAGCGGCGTACGCCCGTCTCCCAGCCCCCGACCGACGACGTACGTACGTCCACCCTGCCCAGGAGTATTTCCGTGATCACCGCCACCGGAGTAGAGCTGCGCGCCGGCGCCCGGATCCTCATCGAGTCCGCCTCCTTCCGCATCGCCAGGGGCGACCGCATCGGACTGGTCGGCCGCAACGGCGCGGGCAAGACGACCCTCACCCGCTGCCTGGCCGGCGAGGGGGCCCCCGCCGCCGGGACGATCACCCGCACCGGCGAGGTCGGCTACCTGCCCCAGGACCCGCGCACCGGCGACCTCGACGCCCTCGCCCGCGACCGCATCCTGTCCGCCCGCGGCCTGGACACCGTGCTGCGCAGGATGCGCGAGAACGAGGACCGGATGGCGAACGGCCAGGGCGCCACCCGCGAGAAGGCGATGAAGAAGTACGAGCGGCTGGAGACGGAGTTCCTCACCAAGGGCGGCTACGCCGCGGAGGCCGAGGCCGCCACCATCGCCGCCAGCCTCGGTCTGCCCGACCGGGTGCTCGGCCAGCCGCTGCACACCCTCTCCGGCGGCCAGCGGCGCCGGGTGGAGCTGGCCCGCATCCTCTTCTCGGACGCCGACACCCTGCTGCTGGACGAGCCCACCAACCACCTCGACGCCGACTCGATCGTCTGGCTGCGCGACTTCCTGAAGACCTACCGCGGCGGCTTCGTCGTCATCTCCCACGACGTCGACCTGGTGGAGACGGTCGTCAACAAGGTCTTCTACCTCGACGCCAACCGCTCGCGCATCGACATCTACAACATGGGCTGGAAGCAGTACCTGGCCCAGCGCGAGGCGGACGAGAAGCGGCGCAGGCGCGAGCGCGCCAACGCCGAGAAGAAGGCCGCGGCCCTCAACGCCCAGGCCGACAAGATGCGCGCCAAGGCCACCAAGACGGTGGCCGCCCAGAACATGGCGCGCCGCGCCGAGCGGCTGCTGGCCGGGCTGGAGGGGGAGCGGCAGGCCGACAAGGTCGCCAAGCTGCGCTTCCCCGACCCCGCGCCCTGCGGCAAGACCCCGCTGATGGCCGAGGAGCTGTCCAAGTCCTACGGCTCGCTGGAGATCTTCACCGACCTCTCGCTCGCCATCGACAAGGGCTCCAGGGTGGTCATCCTCGGTCTCAACGGCGCGGGCAAGACCACCCTGCTGCGGCTGCTGGCCGGGGTGGAGAAGCCCGACACCGGCCGGGTGGTCCCCGGCCACGGACTGAAGCTCGGCTACTACGCGCAGGAGCACGAGACGCTCGACGGCGACCGCACGGTCCTGGAGAACATGCGCTCGGCCGCCCCGGACATGGATCTGGTCGACATCCGCAAGACGCTGGGCTCGTTCCTGTTCTCCGGCGACGACGTGGACAAGCCCGCGCGGGTGCTCTCCGGCGGTGAGAAGACCCGGCTGGCGCTGGCCACGCTGGTGGTCTCCTCGGCCAACGTGCTGCTGCTGGACGAGCCGACCAACAACCTCGACCCCGCCAGCCGCGAGGAGATCCTGGGCGCCCTGCGCACCTTCACCGGTGCGGTGGTGCTGGTCACCCACGACGAGGGTGCGGTGGACGCGCTCCAGCCGGAGCGGATCATCCTGCTGCCCGACGGTGTGGAGGACCTGTGGGGCGAGGAGTACGCGGACCTCGTGGCGCTCGCCTGAGCGTGCCCGTCCGGAGCCCCGCGGGGGACGGGCACGTCTCCACCGGGCCCCGGCCACGCCGCGAGCGAGCGGTGATCACATCGTTCTGGATCATTCGGTCGACGCTTGATCCATCATCTGAGTGAGATCGGCTCGTATTCCGGCGCGGTCGGGCGTCGATGGCGCCGGTGATGTGGCATAGACCTCCCACTCCGGGTGTTTGAACGCCGGTCGATGCTCTGACCTGCTCTTTCTCTGTACCGCGTGGAAGTGCGCCGCCCAAAGGCCCCACGGAACACCTCGTTCCAGAGCCTTCCGGCCCTTGCCCGGCCGCCGATGACGTCCTACGGACCTTGTCGAATGGGTGGCCAGAAAACCGGCAAGGGGTGATCATGAGAGTCCAGAGCGCACTTCCCATGAGGAGGCACGGGTGGCCGAGACTCTGAAGAAGGGCAGCCGGGTGACCGGCGCCGCGCGCGAGAAGCTCGCGGCTGACCTCAAGAAGAAGTACGACTCCGGTGCGAGCATCCGGGCGCTGGCCGAAGAGACCGGCCGCTCCTACGGATTCGTGCACCGGATGCTCAGCGAGTCCGGCGTGACCCTGCGCGGTCGCGGCGGTGCCACGCGGGGCAAGAAGACCGCGACGTCCTGAGACCCAGGGTGTCCCGAGGGGCGCCACCCGGTCGGCCATCCGACCGGCCGGGTGGTTACTCTGCAGTCACTTGACAGTCGTCCGACTGCGGACTGCCCCGGGAGATCCTCATGACCCTGCTCGACAAGGACGGCGTGCGGCTCGTCGCGGACGGTGCCGTGGCCACGGTCACGCTCGACCGCCCGGCCAAGCGCAACGCCCAGACCTTCGCCATGTGGCGCGCCCTGGCCGAGGCCGGGCGGCTGCTGCCCGGCGAGATCCGCGTCGTCGTCCTGCGCGGAGAGGGGCAGTCCTTCTCCGCCGGGCTCGACCGGCAGGCCTTCACCCCCGAGGGCTTCGACGGCGAGCCGTCCTTCATCGACCTGGCGCGCGGTTCCGACGCCGAGGTCGACGCGGCCATCGCCGGCTACCAGGAGGCATTCACCTGGTGGCGGCGGAACGACATCGTGAGCATCGCAGCCGTCCAGGGCCACGCCGTCGGCGCCGGCTTCCAGCTCGCGCTCGCCTGCGACCTGCGGGTGTGCGCCGACGACGTGCAGTTCGCGATGCGCGAGACCAGCCTCGGCCTGGTCCCCGACCTCACCGGCACCCACCCGCTCGTCTCCCTGGTCGGGTACGCCCGCGCGCTGGAGATCTGCGCGACGGGCCGTTTCGTGCGCGCCGAGGAGGCCGAGCGGACCGGCCTGGCCAACCTCGTGGTGCCCGCCGCGGAACTGGAGGCCGCCACCGCCGACCTGGCCGCGGCGCTGCTCGCGGCCCCGCGCGACGCGGTGATCGAGACCAAGGCGCTGCTGCGCGGCGCGGTGGACCGCACCTACGACGAGCAGCGCGCCGCCGAGCGCGCGGCCCAGACGCGCAGGCTGCGCGATCTGGCCGGCATCGGCGACTGACCGCTCTCATCCCGGGCTCCGCACCACTTCCGTCACCACCTCCGTCACCACGGCCGCGACCGTCACGGGCCCGGGGGCACCGGGCGCCGCGGCCCGTGCCACCGCGCCGCGGACCCCGCGCGCCACGTCGAGCGCACGGTGGTCCGCGGCGACCGCGAACTGGACCCGCACATGGCGGCCGGGGGCCGCGCCGGCCGCGTCGCCGGGGCCGGTGTCCACGGTCCGCAGCGCCCGGGCCGCGCCCCCCAGTTCGGGAGCGAGACGTACCACGCCCGGAACGGCGAGCGTCGCGGCGCCCACCGCGGTTTCGGCCTCCCCGGTGTCCGGGGTCTTTCCGCCGCCGGCCCGCTCCCCGGAGGACTCCTCGGGCGGAGTCCCCTCGTCCGGCCCCTCCAGCAGCCCGGTGATCCGCAGGTCGACCGCCGCCACCACCAGCCCCAGGCGGCTCTCCGCCGCTTCGGCCAGGGCCGCGCGCAACCGCCCGGCCGCCTCCGGCAGCGGCTCCTCGGTACCGGCCTCGAACTCCGCGGCGATCCTGACCGGACCGGGCGGGAGCGCGCTGGGAGGCATCGGTACGGCCGGCCTCCCGCCCGCGCCGGGCTCGGCCGGGGAGAGCCGCAGCGTGCCCGGCCTCACCCCCGGCAGCCCGTCCGCCGCCTTCCGCAGCACACCGGCCGCGGCCCGTTCCGCGATCCAGGCGCCGTCCTCCGCCTCACCCAACGGGAGCAGCCGGCCGAAGCCGATCTGCCGCCGTACGGCCTGAGCCAACCGGTCCGTGGCCATGCTCTGCGCTCCTCTCCCGGCGTACCGGTGTCCTGCCGGATTCCCCGGCGCTCCTCGGTGCTCCGCCGGTGCTCTCCGGACTCCACCACCAACGGTGCCCAGCCTTCCGCCACGGGCTCCCCGCCGCCGCGTGCTTCCTCCATGCGGCGGTACATCCATGAGGAAAAAGGTGGCGAACGTGTCTAGCGTGGACATAGCGGAACTAATACTCCTGTATCGAAGGCAAGGGGTGACGGAGATGGCGGAAGTCACGCAGCAGAACCGCCCGGGCCCTCCCGGCGGGCGGCTCGGCGAGGGACGCGGCGCCGAGGACCCGCGGGTCCGAGGGAAGACCACGATCGCCGACGGCGTGGTGGAGAAGATCGCGGGGATGGCGGCCCGCGAGGTCGACGGCGTCCACGCGATGGGCGCCGGCATGAGCCGGACCTTCGGCGCGGTGCGAGACCGCGTCCCCGGCGGCGGTGGCGGCCAGTCCGTCACGCGGGGGGTGAAGGTCGAGGTCGGCGAGACCCAGGCGGCCATCGACCTGGACATCGTGGTGGAGTACGGAGTGTCGATCACCGATGTGGCGAGCGACGTGCGCGAGAACGTCATCGGCTCGATCGAGCGGATGACCGGGCTGGAGGTCGTCGAGGTCAACGTCGCGGTCGACGACGTCAAGCTGCCCGACGAGGAGCAAGAGGAAGAGCAGCCGGAGAGGCCGCGGCTGCAGTAGGGCGCCGCGACCGCAGGGGTCCGGTGGAGCAGGGAGCTGAGGAGCGCACGATGAGCATGGCCGCAGTCGGCTTGATCGCCGGCATGGCGCTGGGCTTCGCCGGATACTTCGGCGGGTTCTGGGCCTTCCTCCTGGTGGCGGTACTGGGCGCAGTCGGTTTCGTCGCCGGCCGGGTCCTCGACGGCGATCTGGAACCGGGGGAGATCTTCCGCTCCGGTGGCGGACGGCGGTGACCGGTGGCACAGGAGTTCCGCAAGACGGAGACGTCCTGGGTGCCCGCGGCCGAGCGGGGGGCGACGAGGATCGCCGACCGGGTCGTCGCCAAGATCGCCGCACGGGCGGCCCGGGAGGCACTGGACGACGAGCAGGAGGCCTCCGGGACGCCGCGCGTGGGGAGGGACCCGCGGGCGAGGATCGCCGTCCGCCGCCCTCCCGACCGGAACGGGCTGAACGGCGAGGCCCGGGTGGTGGTCGCCGTCGAGCTCCCCTACCCCTGTGACATCGGCGCGCGGTGCGGCACGGTGCGCAGACGGGTCGTCTCACGGGTGCGGGAACTGGCCGGTATGGCGGTCCGGCAGGTGACCGTCGAGGTGACGCGGCTGCACACGGGACCGTCCGGCGGCCGGGACGGAGGAAGGGTGCGGTGAGGGCACGATGAGTCACGAAGCCCGGCGGCAGCCGGCTCCGGAGGCCGCCGCCACGGACCCGGACGGCGGGGCGCCGCCCTCTCCCACCCCTTCCGGCTCCGGCGAGGGGTCCGCCGAAGCGGATCACCGGCCGGACGGCGGTGGGGGCGGGGGAGGCGGAAGCACCCGGCGCTTCTGGTCGGCGCGGCGGATCCCCGCCGCGATCGTGGCGCTGGTCCTGACCGTGGCGGCGGCCGTGCTGCTGTACGAGGCCGTCGCCGCGAGCACCGGCGAGCCCCCCTCCGCCTGGCGGCGCGAGATCACCGCGGACCTGGCCACCCGGCCGCTCGACGACCCCTGGGCGATCGCCGGTTCGGCGCTCGCGGCCCTGCTGGGACTGTGGCTGGTGGTGCTGGCGGTCACCCCCGGACTGCGCGGTCTGCTGCCGATGCGCGGCGGCGCCTCCGACGGGGTACGGGTGCGCGCCGGACTGGAGCGGTCCGCCGCCGAGGCGGCGCTGCACGACCGGCTGCTGGACGTGCCCGGGGTGCGGTCGGTCCGGGTGAGGGCCGGAAGGCACCGCATCCGGGTGCGGGCCCGGGCGCACTTCCGGTCCCTGGACGAGGTGCGGGGGGATCTGGACAGGGCTCTGGACGACGGTGTGCGGCAGCTCGGGCTCGCCCGGCGGATGCGGCGGTCGGCCCGGGTGCGGCGCCCGACCAAGGACTGAGGAAGGGCTGGGTGGAGCGGATGCTCACGGTGGTGAACCGGATCCTGCTGGGACTGGTGGGGCTGGCGCTGCTGCTGCTGGGGCTGGCGGCCCTGCTGGGGGGACTCGACCTCCAGCGGCGCTGGGGCTTCGACCTGCCCTCGGGCCTGTCCTGGGACGGACCGGAGGAGGTGCCGCTCGGGCGCGGGGAGCCCGCCTGGTGGCGGGACGCGGACTGGTGGCGGTGGCTCCTGGCGATCGGCGCCCCCGCCGTCGCGCTCCTGCTCGCCCTGTGGTGGCTGTCGGCCCAGTTGTGGCGGCAGCGGCCGGACACGGTACTGGTCGACAGCGGGGACGGGTACGGCGCCCTGGTCGGGACGCGGACCCTGGAGGACGCCGTGGCCGGGGAGGCCGCGACCCTGCCGGGCGTGGAGCGGGTCCGGGTGAGGATGGGCCGCCGCCGCGCCGGGGTGCGGGCCCGGACCGCGCTGGCGGTGGCCGCACACGCCAGCCCGGCCGAGACCGTCGAGCGCCTGCGGGACGAGGCGCTGGAGCACGCCCGGGCCTCGGCGGGGCTCGACCGGCTCGCGGCGGAGGTCCGGCTGCGTCCGGCGCGGCGGCGGGCCGGCGGCCGGGTGAGCTGAGGTACCGGTCCGGGGTACCGGGCTGGAGGACGCCGCCCCGCTCCCCGAGGGCCGTCCCGCCGCCCCCGGCGGCCGTAGCCCCGGGGACGGCGGCGGGGTGCTCAGAAGCCGCGGCGGGCGCCGCCGTCGATCTGGAGCATCACACCGGTGACGTACGAGGCGGCGGGGGAGAGCAGGAACGCCGCCGCCCTGCCGAACTCCTCCGGGGTGCCGTAGCGGCGCAGCGGGATCGCGGCCGAGCTCCGCTTACGAGCGGCGTCGGCGTCCCCGGTCATGGCGTCCAGGCTGCGCACCCGGTCGGTGTCGATGCGGCCCGGCAGCAGCCCGACGACCCGGATGCCGCGCGGCCCCACTTCGTCCGCCAGCGACTTCGCGAAACCGGCCAGCCCCGGCCGCAGCCCGTTGGAGACCGTCAGGCCGGGGATCGGCTCGTACACCGAGCCGGAGAGGACGAAACCGATCACCCCGCCCTCGCCCAGCCGGGCGGCCGCGGTGCGGGCCAGCCGCACCGCACCGAGGAAGACCGTCTCGAAAGCCGACTGCCACTGGTCGTCGGTGACCGTCTCGTGGGAGCCGGCCGGCGGTCCGCCGACGCTGATCAGCACTCCGTCCAGACGTCCGTAGCGCTCGTGGGCCGCCGTCACCAGGCGGTCGGCCGCCGCCGGGTCGGCGTTGTCCGCCACCATGCCGAAGGCGTCGCCGCCCAGCCGTCCGGCGGCCTCGGCCACCGTCTCCTCGCTCCGTCCGGTGACGATCACCTTCGCGCCGTCGGCGGCCAGTTCGCGGGCGGCGGCGAAGCCCAACCCGCGAGTGGCGCCGGTGACGAGGTACACCCTGTCCTGCAGTCCGAGATCCATGGGGATCAGTCTGCCGGTCGGTGCGCCGCTTCGGCACCGGAGGGGGTCGGAGCGGGCCGTCCGGCCACGGCCCCGCCGTCCGCCGGCCCGTCCGCGGCACCGTCCGCCCCGGAGGCCCGCGCCAGGCGGTCCCGGCGCTCGCGGCGGACCAGCACCACCCAGCCGACGGGTACGGCGGCGGCGAACAGCCACCACTGGAACGCGTACGCCAGATGCGGGCCGATGCCGCTGCGGTCCGGCTCGGGAAGGAGCTGGGGCTGCTCACCGGAGGGCTCGGGCGAGGTCTCCTCCAGTGCGACGTAGCCGCCCAGGACCGGCCGGTCCAGCTCCTCGGCCATCCGCGCGCTGTCGATCAGCATCACCTGGCGGGGCGGCAGCCCCCGCTTGTCCTTGACGCCGCCGCCGGCCTCCTCGTCGGCCATCAGCCGCCCGGTCACGGTGACCTCGCCGGAGGGGGGCGCCGGCACCTCGGGGAACCGCGTCAGGTCCTCGCCCGCCGGAACCCAGCCGCGGTTGACCAGCACGGCCGTGCCGTCCTCGCGGACCAGCGGGGTCAGGACGTGGTAGCCGATGCTCCGGCCGTCCTCGCCGGTGCGCTGGCGCACGACCGTCTCGCCGCCGGTGTCGTAGACGCCGGTCGCCGTCACCCGGCGGTACCGGTCGGCGTCGGCCGGGCCGCGCCCCGGGGCGACCAGCTCCCCCACGGGCACCGGATCGGCGGCCAGGCTCTCGGCCACCAGCTCGTTGCGCGCCACCCGGTCCTCGTGCCGGTGCAGCTGCCAGAAGCCGAGTCTGACCATGCCCGGGATCAGCAGGAGTGCGACGAGGGTGAGCACCACCCACTGCCGGGACAGCAGGAAGCGGTACGCGGCGGCGGACGGTGCGGACGATACGGGTGGCACAGTCATCGACGGTACCCCGCCGGCCGTCACTCCTCCGGAGCGGGGGCCACCTCCCGCAGCAGCTGGGTGAAGGCCGCCTCGTCGATCACCGGGGTGCCGAAGGCGCGCGCCTTGGCGACCTTGGAGGTGCCGGAGTCGGGGTCGTTGGTGACCAGGAGGCTGGTGAGGCGGGAGACACCGCTCGCGATGTGGAGCCCGGCCTCGACCGCCCGGTCCTCCAGCAGCTCCCGGTCCACGGAGGTGTCCCCGGAGATCGCCACCCGCATGCCCTGGACCAGCGGCTTGCCCGGCTCGTACCGGCCGGGGTTGGGGTACGGGCAGGGAGGGCGCCTGCGCGAGGGGCGCCAGCTACCCGCGTAGGGCCGCGGGTCCCGCCTGCCGGAGGCGCCGGAGGCGGTGCTCGGGGAGGCGATGGAGTCGGTCCACTCGGTCAGCGGCCGGCAGGCCAGCAGGGGCAGGCGTATACGGCCGGCGGCCGCCAGGTGCAGGCTCGGCCGGAACGCCTCGGCCAGCACCCGGGCGTCGTCCAGCGCGTGGTGCGCCCGGCGCTGGACGACACCGTAGTGCGCGGCGAGGGTCTCCAGCCGGTGGTTGGCCAGCGGCAGGTCCAGCTCCTTGGACAGGGCGATGGTGCACAACCGCTGCCGCACGGGGACCGGCAACCGGGCGCGGGCGTACTCGCGGGCGATCATCGACCAGTCGAAGACCGCGTTGTGCGCGACCAGCACCCGGCCCCGCAGCCGTTCGGCGAATTCCTCGGCGATCTGCGGGAAGAGCGGTGCGTCGGCCAGCATCTCGCTCGTCAGCCCGTGTATCCAGGTCGGCCCGGGATCCCGCTGCGGGTTGACCGGGGTGTACCAGTGGTCGATCACGTCACCCCGTGCGTCCAGCCGGTAGACGGCCGCGGAGACTATGCGGTCGTCCCGGGCGAGCCCCGTGGTCTCCACGTCCACCACCGCGTAGGCGTCGGGGTATTCGGTGGGCCAGGCCGGGGTGCCTGACCGCGCTGCGGGCCGCGCTTGGGCCGCCGACTGGTCATCGAGCATGGTTCCAGAGAATACGGGCCGCCACTGACACCTTTGCATCACCGCAGGCCACTCCCGGTGAGCGGAGTTACTGACGGGCCGTCTCGCATACTTGTCGGTAACAGACCCTGGCCGCCGGCCCCGGGCGGTCCTACGGTGCCTCCATGCCGAGCGTGCCGAACCTCCCCGATGTCGTGCTGTGGTCCATACCCGCCTTCCTCCTGCTGACGGTCCTGGAGATGGTCAGCTACCGCCTGCGCCCCGAGGAGCCGGACAGCCCCGTGGCCGGCTACGAGACCAAGGACGCCGCCACCAGCCTCTCCATGGGCCTGGGCAGCCTCTTCTTCGACGCACTGTGGAAGATCCCGATCGTGGCGATCTACTCGGCGGTCTACGGGCTGACCCCGCTGCGGATCCCCGTCGAGTGGTGGACTCTGCTGCCGATGCTCCTGGCGCAGGACTTCTTCTACTACTGGTCCCACCGCGGCCACCACGTCATCCGCATCCTGTGGGCCTGCCACGTGGTGCACCACTCCAGCCGGAAGTTCAACCTCACCACCGCGCTGCGCCAGCCCTGGACGTCCCTGACCGGCTGGCCGTTCTACCTGCCGCTGATCGCCCTCGGCATGCACCCGGCCGTGCTCGCCTTCTGCCACTCGGTCAACCTGGTCTACCAGTTCTGGATCCACACCGAGCGGATCGGCAGACTGCCGGGGCCGGTCGAGGCCGTCTTCAACACGCCCTCGCACCACCGGGTCCACCACGCCTCCCAGGGGAGCTATCTGGACCGCAACTTCGGCGGGATCCTCATCGTGTGGGACCGGCTCTTCGGTTCCTTCGCGCCCGAGACCGAGCCGTGCGTCTACGGGCTCACCAAGAACATCGACACCTACAACCCGCTGCGCGTGGCCACCCACGAGTACGCGGCGATCGCGCGCGACCTGCGGGCGGCGCGCGACTGGCGCGAGGCCGCCGGGCGGCTCTTCCGCGGGCCCGGCTGGCAGCCGCGGGTGCCCGGCCCCGCCCCCGGGCCGGCGGCCTCCGCGGTCCCCGGGCCGCCCCGGGGCGCCTCGCGGACGGCGGTGACGGCGGAGGGGGCGGTGACGGCGGAAGGGGCCGGGCCCGTCGGGCCCGACCCCTCGGCGTCCGCCGCTTCCTGACGGACCGCCGGCTCCGCGGCGGGACGGACGCCCGACTACTCGACGGCGTCCAGGGCGTCGACGATGCCGTGGCCGTAGAAGCCGTTGACGCGCTTGCCGCCCTCGCAGGTGGAGTCCTCGACGCCGTTGCCGTCCGGGTCGTAGGTCTCCGGGCAGCCGGGGTTGTCCGCCTGCGCCTTCATCATGAGCTGGAGCATCGCCGGGCTCGCCCAGGGGTGCTTGCTCTTGAGCAGCGCCGCCACGCCCGCGACGTGCGGGCTGGCCATCGAGGTGCCCTGCAGGAAGGCGTAGGAGCCGTTCGGCATGGTCGACAGGATCCGGCCGTTGCGCGACGGGGTGTCCGGGATCTGGTACCGGTCGCCGCCCGGCGCCGCCACGTCGGCGACCCGGTGGCCGTAGCTGGAGTAGTACGACTTCAGGTTCTGCACGCCCGTGGCCGTGACCGTCACCACGCCCGGCAGCTGGGTGGGCAGGTCCAGGCACTCCGACGGGTCGATGGTGCGCTGGACCGGGGTGGTGTCGTTCGGGCTGGAGCCGTCGAGGATCGCGTCGGAGGCGAGGTCGTGGTTGGAGTTGCCCGCCGAGGCGACGTGCAGCGTGCCCCTGCGCTCGGCGTGGCGCGCGGCCCGGCGGACCGCCTCCACGACCGCGCCCTGGTCGGCGTCGTCCTCGCAGTTGTACAGGTACGGATCGACGTAGTAGCTGTTGTTGGTGATCTCCACGCCCTTGTCGGCCGCGAAGACGAACGCGCAGATCACGGCCTCCGGGTAGAAGAGGCTGGTGTCGGGCTCGCTCACCTTGATGGAGGAGACCTTCACGCCCGGGGCGACGCCCGCCACGCCGATGCCGTTGCGCGCCGCGGCGATGGAGCCCGCGACGTGCGTGCCGTGGTAGTCGCCGTCGGTGTACGGGCGCCAGGCGCCCTCGGAGGTGTCGGCCACGCCGCCGACGCAGTTCGCCGACTGGCCCGCCGAGAAGTTCGGGGCCAGGTCCGGGTGGGTGTCGTCCACGCCGGTGTCGATGACCGCGACGGTGACCTTGTCGCTGCCCGGGTTGACCTTCGCGGCCTCGTCCGCGCGGATGGCGCGCAGCCCCCACAGCTCGGCCTCCATCGGCTCGCCCTCGGAGGCGGCCGTGGCCGCGCTGGTGCGGGCCGCCTCCGCCACGTACTGCGGGGCGCCGACCTCGGTCGTGCCCGCCGCCCTGAGCGGCGCGGTACGGGTGGCGCCGGCGGAGTGCACCCCGCGCACCTCGCGCATCCGCTCCGCGAAGCCGGGGTTCGCCGAGTGGACGACGATCACGCCGATCTCCCGGTGCGTGACGACGACCGTGCCGCCCGCCTTGGCTATCTCCCGCTCCACCCGCCTGATCGTGCCGGGGTGGGAGGAGGTGTTGACCACGTAGGACAGCTGCTCGCCGTCCGCGGCCGCCGCCGCGGCCGCCGGAACGCCGGCTTCCTGGGCCAGCGCCGTGCCGGCGCCCGGCAGCAGGGCCAGGGAGGCGGTCAGCGCCAACCCGACCGGCACCGCGATGGCGCGGCGTCGGCTGGAGGGTCTCGATGCCATGGGTTCTCCGTGTCTGTGTGAACGCAGGGGCTCTCAACAACCGGTTCGGTTATCGGACTTGACCGTACGGATGTATGACGACGGAAGCTATCGCTCACACGGGGGGAGCGGCAATGGCCGAACCGCTCACCGGCTGCCGTACTCGTGTTCCCGCCACGCCGTCCCCGACGGACCGCGCGGGCTTCGCGTACGCTGCGAGGCAGATGTCCAACCGTGGGAGGGTGCTGTCGGCATGCTGCTGGACACCTACGGCCGGGTCGCCACCGACCTGCGCGTGTCGCTCACCGACCGGTGCAATCTGAGGTGCACCTACTGCATGCCCGAGGAGGGCCTGAAGTGGCTCGCCAAGCCCGAGCTGCTCACGGACGACGAGATCGTCCGCCTGGTCCGCGTCGCCGTGACCATGCTCGGTGTGGAGGAGGTGCGCTTCACCGGCGGCGAGCCGCTGCTGCGGCCCGGACTGGTGGGCATCGTCGAGCGCTGCGCCGCCCTGGAGCCGCGCCCGAAGCTGTCGCTGACGACCAACGGCATCGGCCTGGAGCGCACCGCCGAGGCGCTGCGCGCGGCCGGTCTGGACCGGGTCAACGTCTCCCTGGACACCCTCGACCCCGAGGTCTTCCAGCGGATGACCCGCCGCAGGCGCCACGCCGACGTCCTCGCCGGCCTGGCGGCCGCCCGCGCGGCGGGACTCTCGCCGGTCAAGGTCAACGCCGTGCTGATGCCCGGCCTCAACGAGACGGAGGCCCCCGACCTGCTCTCCTGGGCCGTCGAGCACGCCTACGAGCTGCGTTTCATCGAGCAGATGCCGCTGGACGCCCAGCACGGCTGGCGTCGCGAGGGCATGATCACCGCGGGCGACATCCTCGCCTCCCTGCGCACCCGCTTCTCCCTCACCCCGGAAGGGGAGGACAGCCGGGGCTCGGCGCCCGCCGAGCGCTGGATCGTCGACGGCGGTCCGCACCGCGTCGGCGTGATCGCCTCCGTCACCAGGCCCTTCTGCCGCACCTGCGACCGCACCCGGCTGACGGCCGACGGCCAGGTCCGCACCTGCCTCTTCGCCCGCGAGGAGTCGGATCTGCGCGGCGCGCTGCGCGCGGGCGCGGACGACACCGAGATCGCCCGGCTGTGGAAGGCGGCGATGTGGGGCAAGAAGGCCGGCTCCGGTCTGGACGATCCGTCCTTCCTCCAGCCCGACCGCCCGATGTCAGCGATCGGCGGCTGACCCCTTCGGCTCCTCCCCGCCGTCCCGGTCCCCCCCGGCCTCCCGGGTCTCCCAATCGGCGAGGGACACCACGTCCTTCAAGAAGCCCCGCACCCCCAGGAACCGCGACAGGTACTCGCGGTGCTCCTCACACGCCAGCCAGGTCTTGCGGCGCTCCGGGGTGTGCAGCTTGGGGTTGTTCCAGGCCAGCACCCACACGGCGGCCTCACGGCAGCCCTTGGCCGAGCAGACGGGAACGGCGGGGCCGGGCAGGGGGGCGGTCACGGGATCGGTCACGGCCCCATCCAAACACGGCGACGCCGGGCAGCCACGGGGGGAGCCGCCCGGCGTCGGTCTGTCGCTCCGACGGGGGATGCGGAGCGTGTACGCAGTATGGCACGTGCACCCATCGCCAGGGCACCGGAACAGCGTGATTGATCCGAGGTCTTCCTGAGCTTCCCGGCCGGGGCGGATCAGTCGCGCCGGCCGGATCCCGGGCGGCTCGGCTCCTGCCCCGGTTCCGCACGCCGGTACCCCCGGGCGCCCGGGGCCTGCTCACGGCCTGGCTCCGCCTCGTGATCCGGCTCCTGCCCGCCCTCCGGTACGTCCGGTTCCAGTGGATCCTGCCGTATCGTGCGCACCCGCGGAGCGGGCTCGTCCTCCCCGGCTTCCTCCTGACGGTTCGCCGGCCCCAGCGCCTGCCGGGGCGGCGCGGAGACGAGGGAGTCCGGGAGCGCGGGCGTGTTCTCCCGCCCCGCGTTGGCGATCACCACCGCCACGTACGGCAGGGTCGCGCCGAGCACCAGGGCGGCCACGGCGAGCGGACGCTGCACGTTCCACAGCACCACGGTCAGCAGGACCGCCGCGGTGCGCACCAGCATCGAGATCACATAGCGCCGCTCCCGGCCCCGGACGTCCTCCGCCAGCCCCTGACGGGCTCCGGTGATCCGGAACACCTCGGGACCGCGCTGCCTGCGCCTCACAATCACCACCTGCTCCTGCGGCCGGTACCCGGGAGCGTTCCCGCCTGGTTCCCGGCCTTTTCCACACTACGCCCCGACTCCACCGCATACGACGCCGGGTAGGGGGCACCCGATGCGCCAGGGACGGCTCCCACCCGGACGGCTCAGCGGCCGTACGGAAGAGGCGTCCCACCGCACGAACCGAACGCGCTGCGCACGGAGCGCACCGCACGAGGAGGCGACATGAGCTGGTTGTGGGCGATCATCGTGGGTCTGGTCCTGGGTGTGCTGGCCCGCGCCATCCTTCCCGGCAGGCAGAACATCCCGCTGTGGCTGACCGCGATCTTCGGAATCATCGGCAGTGTCATCGGGAACGCCGTGGCCAGTGGGATCGGTGTGGCGGACACCGCGGGCATCGACTGGATCCGGCACCTGCTCCAGCTTGCCGGAGCCGTCCTGATCGTCGCGCTGGGTACACCCCTGTACGCCAAGGTCAGGGGTGAGAGCAGGCGGACGGCCTGACGGGCCGCACCCGTCCGGCGGAAGGGGACGCGTTCCCGCCGTCGGGGGAGGGGAAACCGGCGGGAGGGGACGGCGCGTCTCGTGCGCGCCGTCCCCTCCCGCTTCCTCCGTTCCCGGCTGTCCGGCGGCCCGCCGGGCAGCCGGACAGCCGGGAACGACCGCGTCACACCCCCCGGACCTCGGCCACCTTGCGGCCCGCCTTGAGGTAGACGGCACCCGAGACCCCGGCCTGGGCCAGCTTCTCCGGGACGACCTCCCCCAGCGGGCGCAGCGCGTCGGCCTCCGACAGCACGACGGCCCGCTGGCCGGAGTCCGTCTCGACCACCAGCCGCAGCCCGTTCTGCTTGGCGACGCGCCGGGCGGCCGATGCGCTCGGAGTGAACTCCAGCACGGTCGCCAGGATCGCGGTGACGCCCTTGTCCCCGTGCTCGGCGGCGTCCACCACCGGCAGGCTCTCCACGTCGGAGAAGGACTTCCTCGAGAACTGCGCGGTGAACCCCGCCCGGGCCGCCATCGCCGCCTTCAGACCGTGGAGCGCGGTGACGACCTCGCCCGCCAGGACCCTCTTCAGGTCCATCGGGTGCAGCGTGCCCTTCTCGATCCGGGCGGTGACCTGGTCGATCTCGCTGTCCGTCCACTCCGTCCAGGCCCGCAGGTACGGCACCATCAGCCGGTCGGGGATCGACATGATCTTGCCGAAGACATCGTCGGCCGACGAGTTCAGCGCGATGTAGTTGCCCTTGGACTTCGACATCTTCGCGCCCGAGCCGTCCGTGCCCTCGATCAGCGGCACGGTGGTGATCATCTGCGGCTTCTTGCCGTAGATCTCCATCACCTTCCGGCCCATCTGCATGTTCAGCAGCTGGTCCACGCCGCCCAGCTCGATGTCGGCGTCGATCTCGGCGGAGTCGATGGCCATCGCCACCGGGTAGATCAGCTCCGACATCGTCAGCCCGTGTCCGGCCGAGAGCCGGTTGCGGAAGTCCTCGCGCTGCAGCAGGGAGGAGGCCGGGATCTGGGACAGGACGCCGATCAGCTTCGGCAGGGCGATGCCGGCCAGCCACTCGCTGTTGTGGCGGAAGCGCACCCGCTCGAAGTCGAAGAACGGCTTCACCTGGTCCCGGTAGCCGGCCAGGTTGCGGGCGATGTCCTCGTCCGTCAGCGGCGGCCGCTCCGAGGAGCGGCCCGAGGGGTCGCCGATCTTGGCGGTGATGTCGCCGATGATCAGCGTGACGTCGTGGCCCATCCGCTGGAAGCGGCTCAGGACGATCATCGGCACCGTGTGGCCCAGGTGCACGTCCGCCGCCGTCGGGTCGATGCCCAGCTTGACGTTGAGCCCGTGCCCGGCCTGCCGCGCGGCCTCGATCCGCTCGGCCAGGCCCTCCACCGACGGCAGGACGTCCACCGCCCGGCCGGCGATCAGCTCCGCCTGCTCCTGGGCCGGCAGGTCCGTCAGGTCCAGATAGCGGCGGGCGCCCGTCTCCGCGAGCAGTCGCTCGACGGTCTCGTCGGAGGAGAGGTCCTGGGCCAGCAGTTCGCCGGCACGCTGCACGGAGTCGCCGAGGCGTGTCACGTTCGTTCCCGGTGATCGAATCGAATGGTTGGCTGATGCGGTCGTGGTGGTGGTCCTGGTCGGTTCCGGTAGGAGTCTATGCCGCTCAAACACCCCGGCTGACTGAGCTCATGTTGAAGTCCGGCACACGCAGGGCGGGCATCGCCGCCCGTGTGAACCAGTCCGACCACTCGCGCGGCAGGGTGCGCTCGGTCCGGCCCGCCTCGGTGGCCCTGGACAGCAGGTCGACCGGCGACTCGTTGAAGCGGAAGTTGTTCACCGCACCCGTGACCTCGCCGTTCTCCACCAGATAGACGCCGTCGCGGGTCAGCCCCGTCAGCAGCAGCGTCGCCGGGTCCACCTCGCGGATGTACCACAGGCAGGTCAGCAGCAGGGCCGGGCCGTCGTGCCCGGAGCCGGCGACCATCTCCTCCAGCGACGCGGTGCCGCCCGCGTCCAGGACCAGGTTGTCGATCCCGGGCGCCACCGGCAGGCCCGTCAGCTCCGCCGAGTGCCGGGTGGTCAGCAGGTGGCGCAGCTCGCCGTCGCGCATCCAGTCGGTGGCGCGCAGCGGCAGGCCGTTGTCGAAGACCGAGGCGTCGTCGCCGGAGGAGTGCGCGATCACGAACGGCGACGCCTCCAGGCCGGGAGCGCCCGGATCGCTGTAGAGCCTCAGCGGCAGATCCGACAGCCGCTCGCCCACCCGGGTGCCGCCGCCGGGCCTGCTGAACACCGTGCGCCCCTCGGCGGCGTCGCGCCCCGCCGAGGACCACATCTGGTAGATCAGCAGGTCCGCCACGGCACTGGGCGGCAGCAGCGTCTCGTACCGCCCGGCCTCCAGCTCCACCCGCCGCCCGGCCCACTCCAGCCGCCGCGCCAGCTCCGCGTCCAGCGCCCGCGGGTCGACGTCGGCGAAGTCGCGGGTGGCCCGCCCCGCCCACGCCGACCGGGTGCGGTCGGGGGACTTGGCGTTGATCTCCAGGGTGCCGGTGGGCTGGTCGTGGCGCAGCCGCAGCCCGGTGGAGGTCCCCAGGTAGGTGGAGACCATCTGGTGGTGGGCGAAGCCGTACAGCTCCCGGCCCTCGGAGCGGGCCCGCGCGAAGGACTCGCCCAGCGCCGGGGCGAAGGAGTCGAACACCGAGGAGGAGGTCTCGGCAGGGGCGTCGGTGAAGTCGGCGGAGGCGGGCACGCCCTCCACCAGCGGCCGGGCGTCCTCGGCCGGACCCGCCGTGCGCGCGGCCTCCTCCGCGGCCCGCACCAGCGGCTCGATGTCGTCGTCGGTGACGGCCGAGCGGGAGACCACCCCCGACGCCGTCCCCTCGGAGCCGTCGACGGTCGCGACGACGGTGAGGGTGCGGCCGCGGGTGACGCCGTTGGTGGTCAGCGTGTTGCCCGCCCACCGCAGGTTGGCGGTCGACTCCTCGTCGGCGAGGACCACGCAGCCGTCGGCCCGGGACAGCGCCAGAGCGCGCTCGACGACCTCGTGGGGGGCGGGGGACTTCATCATCGACCGGCCTCCTGGGCGGTGTTGAGGATGTTGACGCCGCGGAAGAGCGCGGAGGGGCAGCCGTGCGAGACGGAGGCGACCTGGCCCGGCTGGGCCTTGCCGCAGTTGAACGCGCCGCCGAGCACATACGTCTGCGGCCCGCCCACGGCCTCCATCGAGCCCCAGAAGTCGGTGGTGGTGGCCTGGTAGGCCACGTCGCGCAGCTGACCGGCGAGCCGTCCGTTCTCGATCCGGAAGAAACGCTGCCCGGTGAACTGGAAGTTGTAGCGCTGCATGTCGATCGACCACGAGCGGTCGCCGACCACGTAGATCCCCCGGTCCACACGGGAGATCAGCTCCTCGGTGGACGGCCCGTCCGGGTCGGGCCGGAGCGAGACGTTCGCCATGCGCTGCACGGGGACGCTGGAGGGGGAGTCGGCGTAGGCGCAGCCGTTGGAGCGGCCCAGCCCGGTCAGCTTCGCCATCCGCCGGTCGAGCTGGTAGCCGACCAGGATCCCGTCCCTGACCAGATCCCAGGACTGCGCCTCGACGCCCTCGTCGTCGTAGCCGATGGTGGCCAGTCCGTGCTCGGCGGTGCGGTCGCCGGTGACGTTCATGACCGGCGAGCCGTACCTCAGCGTGCCCAGCAGGTCGGGCGTGGCGAAGGAGGTGCCCGCGTACGCCGCCTCGTAGCCCAGCGCCCGGTCCAGCTCGGTGGCGTGCCCGATCGACTCGTGGATCGTCAGCCACAGGTTGGAGGGGTCGACCACCAGGTCGTAGGAGCCCGGCTCCACACCGGGCGAGCGCATCTTCTCCGCCAGCAGCTCCGGGATGCGCGCCAGCTCCGCGTCCCAGTCCCAGCCGGTGCCGGTCATGTACTCCCAACCCCGGCCGGCGGGCGGGGCCAGGGTCCGCATCGAGTCGAAGTCGCCGGAGTCGGTCACGGACACGGCCGTCAGCTCCGGGTGCAGACGGACGCGCTGCTGGGTGGTGACGGTACCGGCGGTGTCCGCGTAGAACTTGTTCTCCTGCACGGTCAGCAGCGAGGCGTCCGCGTGCGAGACGCCGTCCGCCCCCAGCAGCCGCTCGCTCCACTGGGCCAGCAGGGCGGTCTTCTCCGCGTCCGGCACGTCGAACGGGTTGACCTCGTAGGAGGAGACCCACGTCCGCTCGCCGTGCACCGGCTCGTCCGCCAGCTCCACCCGTCCGCCCATCGCCCACCGGTCCGCGGCGGAGGCGCTCCGCGCGGCCGCGCCGGCGCCGGCCGCCTCGGCGATCCTCGCCGACAGCTTCGCCATCTCCACGGCCCGGCCCGCCACCTTCGCGGCGGCGTCCATCGTCAGGTCCACCCCGGAGGCGAAACCCCACGCGCCGTTGTGCACCACGCGCACCGCGTATCCGGCGTCGGTGACGTCCGAGGACCCGGCCGGCTTCGCGTCGCGCAGCCGCCAGGAGGCGCTGCGGTTCCGCTCGAAACGGAAGTCGGCGTGCTCGGCGCCCAGGGCCCGGGCCCGCGCGAGCGCCGCGTCGGCGAGCGCGCGCAGCGGCAGCGCCAGGAAGGACTCATCGATCTCGTGCACCACTGACGCTCCTCCTTGTCGATGCATGACCGCAGTGAACCATGCCCCACCGGCCGGCCGCGGCCGATAAACGACGGCCGCGGCCCGCGGCCCGGCCTGCCCCGGCCGGCGCGGGCCTACCCTGGCCGGTGAAGGGGCAGGGGAGAGGGAAGCACCGGGGGAGGGGCGCATGGGCGACGAGAACGGGAGCCGGCCGGACTTCCCGTGGGTGTGGCTGCTGCCGCAGCTCGCCGTACTGGCGGGACTGGTGGTCTGGGGCGCCGCGGTGTACCCCGGCCTGCCGGAGAGGGTGCCGCAGCACATCGGTCCCGGCGGGATCGACGCCTGGGCGGACAAGTCCGTCGCAGCGGTCTTCGTCCCCGTCTTCGTGCACGCCGGGACCGTCGCGATGACGGCGGCCGCCTCGGCGGCGGTGCTGCGGGTGCGCCCCGCGAACGAACTCGCTCCCGGCGAGCGGGCCTCCTCCCTGGTCAACCGCCCCTCCACCCGTGCCTCGGCGCTGCGGACGGCCAGGGCCACGCTCCAGATGGGCTTCTGCATCGGCCTGTCGATCGCCGTGACGTGCGCGGTGATGTGGCGCACCGAACCGGATCCCCACGTGTCGGCCTGGCTGCTTCCCGCGGTGCTCGCCCCGACCGCGCTCGGCCTGGTGCCCGTCCTGGTCGCGGCCGTCCGGGACCGCCGCGATCGGCGGAAGTGACCCGGGCTCCGGTGTGTTCCCGCGCCGCGCCGGGTACTCGCGGCCGGGCCGGCCCGCGGGCCGGCGAGGACCGAAGGAAGGAGCGCGCCGTGAGCGACTACTCAGGGCCCTACGACGGCAGGCAGCACGACCCGTCCGAGATGAGGACCGGTACGGGCAAGGGGAGGAACGAGGGGGAGGAGGAGCGGCACCCCGAAGGGAAGGAGCAGGCCGCGCGGACCGGACGCGAACGCCCCGGGGACGAGGGCGAGGGCGAGGGCGAGGAGTCCGGAGGGGGCTGATCCGGGACGGCACCCGGCGCACCGGGCCGCTCGGCCTTTCCGCTCACCGGCCCGCGTTCACCGCTCTCCCGGCCCACCGCCGCCCCCGCCGCCCGGCTCGTGACGATGTTCCCCCGATGATCTCCGCCCGGTGGCCGTCGGGCGCCTCCATGCCCGGCGGAGCGCGGCACAGCGCCCGGAAGCGGGCGGTGCCGGAGGGGGTCCACGGCCGTCGGCCGTCGAGCACCACGGCCATGATGAGCCTCCTCGCGCTCCTGCGCCAAGCGCGACCCGGGGTAGTGGCTCTGAACGCTGTGTGATCGGCCGATTCTCGTACGGTCGCCGCCGTACGGGTGCCGGAGCCGGGCGTACGCCCTGGTCCGGGGCGGTTTTCTGTAGGGATCCCACAGGAGCCCGGCGAAGCCCCTGTCGGGGACCCGTTCCCCGGCGCGGGGGGCCGGACGATAGTTTCTTGCGGAGTACCTGCTCCCCATGGAAGAGGGTGTTCCCTTGAGCCGCTCGGTTCTCGTCACCGGAGGCAACCGCGGCATCGGCCTGGCCATCGCCCGGGCGTTCGCCGACGCGGGCGACAAGGTCGCCGTCACCTACCGGTCGGGTGAGCCGCCGGAGGGTTTCTGCGCCGTCAAGTGCGACATCAACGACGCCGAGCAGGTGGAGCAGGCCTACAAGGAGATCGAGGAGAGGCAGGGCCCGGTCGAGGTGCTGGTCGCCAACGCCGGTGTCACCCGGGACCAGTTGCTCCTGCGGATGTCCGAGGAGGACTTCACGTCCGTCCTGGAGACCAACCTCACCGGCACCTTCCGGGTCGTCAAGCGCGCCTGCCGGGGCATGCTCCGCGCGCGCAGGGGCCGCATCGTGCTGATCTCCTCCGTCGTCGGCCTGCTGGGCTCGGCGGGGCAGGCCAACTACGCCGCCTCCAAGGCCGGCCTGGTCGGCTTCGCCCGCTCGATCGCCCGGGAGCTGGGCTCCCGCAACATCACCTGCAACGTGGTCGCGCCGGGTTTCGTGGACACCGACATGACGCGCGCGCTCACCGACGAGCAGCGCGCGAAGATCGTCGAACAGGTCCCGCTGGGCCGCTACGCCCAGCCCGAGGAGGTCGCCTCCTCGGTGCGCTTCCTGGCCTCGGAGGAGGCCGCGTACATCACCGGAGCCGTCATTCCCGTGGACGGCGGATTGGGCATGGGTCACTGAACGTCATGAGCGGACTTCTCGCCGGAAAGCGCATCCTCGTCACCGGGGTGCTCACCGACTCCTCGATCGCCTTCCACGTCGCCCGGCTGGCGCAGGAGGAGGGCGCCGAGGTCGTCCTCACCGGTTTCGGGCGGCTGACGCTGGTGCAGCGCATCGCCAAGCGGCTTCCCAAGGAGGCCCCGGTGATCGAGCTGGACGTGCAGAACAGCGAGCACCTGGACACCCTGGCCGGCAAGGTCGCCGAGCACCTCGGCGAGGGCGTCGGACTGGACGGCGTCGTGCACTCCATCGGCTTCGCGCCGCAGGACGCGCTGGGCGGCAACTTCCTCAACACCGGCTGGGAGTCGGTCGCCACGGCCGTCGAGGTCTCGGCGTACTCCCTGAAGTCGCTGACCATGGCCCTGATGCCGCTGCTGGAGAAGCGCGGCGGCTCGGTCGTCGGCATGGACTTCGACGCGCAGGTGGCCTGGCCCAAGTACGACTGGATGGGCGTGGCCAAGGCCGCCCTGGAGTCCACCTCCCGCTACCTCGCCCGCGACCTGGGCCACAAGAACATCCGCTGCAACCTGGTGTCGGCCGGGCCCATCAAGTCCATGGCCGCCAAGTCCATCCCGGGCTTCGAGGAGCTGGCGGACGTGTGGAACACCCGCGCCCCGATCGGCTGGGACCTCTCCGACCCCGAGCCCGCCGCGCGCGGCGTGGTCGCCCTGCTCTCGGACTGGTTCCCGAAGACGACCGGCGAGATCGTGCACGTGGACGGCGGCGTCCACATGATGGGCGCGTAGCGCGCCCGCGGTCGGAGGACTCCGGGGCCGCCCCCGGTCCCGGCACGGGACCGGGGGCGGCCCGACGCGTGCCGCGGCGGGCCCCTGAGGGCGGGCGCCGGGGGACAGGGGACGGGGTCAGCCGCCGGTGCCGGAGCCGCGGCAGGTCCGGGCGTACGAGCCCGCCTCCCGCGCGGCCGTCTCCGCGTCGCGGGAGGCGATGGCCTCCACCAGCCGCCCGTGGTCCAGATACCCCTCCGAGCGCAACTCCTCGCCCACGTCGTTGCGGAGGAAGGTGCGCACGACGGTGCCGAGGTCGGCGTAGAGCGCGGTCAGCACCTCGTTGTGGGACGCCCTGACGATCGCCAGGTGCAGCGTGACGTCGGCCTCCACGAAGCGCTCCACATCGCCCGTCTCCCAGGCCGCCTCGCGCCGGCGCAGCAGCGTCCGCAGCTGGCGCAGCTCCTGCTCGGTGCGGCGGTGCGCGGCCAGCCGGGCGGCCTCGGCCTCCAGCACCGAGCGCAGCTCGGCCACGTCGCGCGGGTCGGCGTCCGCGAAACGGCGGTGCATCACCCCGGCGAGTTCGCTGGTGGCCACCACGTAGGTGCCCGAGCCCTGCCGGATGTCCAGCAGCCCGTTGTGGGCGAGGGCCCGCACGGCCTCGCGCACGGTGTTGCGGGCCACCCCGAGCTGTTCGACCAGCTCGGGCTCGGTCGGGATGCGGGAGCCCACCGGCCACTCGCCGGAGGTGATCTGGTCGCGCAGGGCGTCGATGACCTGGTCGGCCAGGGCGGAGCGGCGGGGCGAGGTCAGGGGCATGGCACTTCCCGGGTCGGCGGGGCTGTGGGCACGGGCGGGTACGGCGAGCGAGCGGCGAGACGCGTCAGGTGGCCTCGATTCATCCGATGATTCTATGATGCATGTCATGGCTGACGATCCCGTGACCATCGACCACCGGGCCGAAAGGGGGCACTCGGACAGCGTAGGCACCCGCACCGCCGCGGGCGCCTCTCCGGGCGCGGCCGCGGACGCCTCCCCGTGGGCGCGGCGGCTGCTGGTCGCGGGCATCGTCCTGGCCGCCCTCAACCTGCGCCCCGCCATCACCGCGCTCGGCCCGCTCCTGGAGGAGGTCCGCGAAGCGCTGGCGATGAACGGCACCGTCGCCGGACTGCTGACCTCCGCGCCCGCCCTCTGCTTCGCCGTGTTCGGCGGCGCCGCACCCCGGCTGGCCCGCCGCTGGGGCCCGGCCGCCGTGGTGCTCGCCGGGATGGCCGCCGTCACCGCCGGTCTGGCGCTGCGCCCCCTCGCCGGCGGAACGGCCTGGTTCCTGGCCGCCAGCGCACTGGCGCTGGCGGGCATCGCGGTCGGCAACGTCCTGATGCCCGTGGTCGTCAAACGCTGGTTCCCCGACCGGATCGGCCCGATGACCGGCCTGTACTCCATGGCGCTCTCCGTGGGCACCGCCGCGGCCGCCGCCCTCACCGTCCCGGCGGTCCAGGCGCTGGGCGGCGGCTGGCGCCTCGGGCTCGGGATGTGGGCGCTGCTCGGCGCCCTCGCCCTGGCGGCGTGGGTGCCGGTCGTACGGGGCGCCCGCACCCGTACCGCCGCGCCCGGCGGCCCCGGGGCCGGCGCGGACGCTCCCGGTGCCGGAATCCGCATCACCCGCTCCGTCACCGCCTGGTCGCTCGGCGTCTTCTTCGGCTTCCAGGCCACCGCCGCCTACGTCGTCATGGGATGGCTGCCGCAGATCTTCCGCGACGCCGGGGTCCCCGCCTCCACCGCCGGACTGCTGCTGGCGGTCACCATGGGGATGAGCATCCCCCTGTCCTACGCGCTGCCGCGGATCGCCGCCCGGCTCGGCCACCAGGGCCCCCTCGTCGCCGTCCTGGCCTGCTGCGGACTGGGCGGATACGCAGGACTGTGGTTCGCCCCGGCGCAGGGCGCCTGGGCCTGGGCGCTGCTGCTGGGCGTCTCCAACTGCGCCTTCCCCCTCGTCCTCACCATGATCGGGATGCGCGCGAGGACCGGTGCCGGGGTCGCCAAGCTCTCCGCCTTCGCGCAGGGCACCGGCTACCTGATCGCCGTTCCCGGGCCGCTGCTGGTCGGAGCCCTCCACCAGCACACCGGGGGCTGGCACGCGCCCCTGGCCCTGATGGCCGTCCTGATGACCGCCCAGCTCGCGGTGGGCCTGGTGGCGGGCCGGGACCGATGCGTCGAGGACGGCGGCTGAGTGCGACACTGGGCGCATGCCAGTGCTCGAACCCCATCCGCCCAACGGCCAGAAGAAGCTGCTCCTCGTCCTCGGCGCGATGCTCGGCGTCACGATCGTGATCGGCGTCCTCGCCTCCGTCATCGCCCCCTAGCCCGCCCCGCGGCCCTTCCGGAGCCCAATCAACCGCCGGGGTGCCGCGACCCCGCGCCACGGCCCCGCGCCACGGCCCCGCGGCGGGGCCGTGGCGGGGTCGCGGTGGGGCCGTGGTGGGGCGGGCCCCACCATCCCCTAGGGGGCCGGACTCAGGGGGCAATGGGTGGATCGCCGGATGGGACGGCGGCCCCGCGGTCCGTAGCGTCGGAGCACACGCCCAAGGACGCCACGGAAGACGACGGAGGCGAGCCCGATGACGGCCCACGCACCCACCCGGCACACCTCCCGGCCGACGGCCGGCGGCGCGGACGCACGGCTGCCGTGGTGGGCCGCGGCGCTGCCCGTGATCGCCTTCGCGGTGCTGCTGTCGCTGCTCGCCGGCGGAGGCGAGGCCGAGGCAGCCGACGCCGAGTCCCGCCGGTACCTCGCGCACCTGCTGGACCGCCTCCGGGAACTCCTGCCGCACTGACCGGCCGCCTCCGGCCGCGATGTCACCCGGTCGTGGACGGGCCCCAACTCCCCGCGCCACACGCCGCCGTTCGTGCGAAGCTGGAGACATGAGCGCCGATGTGTCACGCAGGATCGTCATCCTCCGACATGCCAAAGCCGACTGGCCCGACGACGTGGCCGACCACGACAGGCCCCTCGCGGAACGGGGACGCAGGGACGCACCGGCCGCCGGCCGCTGGCTCGCCGCCAGCGGCATCGTCCCCGACCTCACCCTCTGCTCCACCGCCGCCCGCACCCGCGAGACCTGGAAGCTGGTCGTCCACGAACTGCCGCAGCGGCCGAGGACGGTCTACGAGGAGCGGCTCTACGAGGCCTCGCTCGGCGAACTGATCGCGGTGGTCAACGAGGTGCCGGACGACGTCGTGGACCTCATGCTCGTAGGCCACAACCCCGGCATGCACGCCATGGCCGACGCCCTCGCCGGAGAGGCCGAGGAGGACGCCAGGAGCAGGCTGGACCACATCGGCTTCCCCACCTCCGCCGCGGCCGTGGTCTCCTTCACCGGCTCCTGGAAGTCCGTGGAGCTGGGGACCGGCCGCCTCGAGGCGCACTGGGCACCGCACGACTGACCCCGGCCGGCAGCGCCGGCGAGGGACGGCGACGGGGCCGCCGGTGCGGATCCACTTCCGCTCCGGCGGGCCCGCCCGTCCGCCGGGTGCCCGCGTGTGTCCACGGGGGCACCGCGCCCGGCCGCCTCACACCGCGGTGTCGGCCGCCTCGACCTCCTCGCGCGTGACGCCCAGCAGGTACAGCACGGTGTCCAGGAACGGCACGTTCACCGCGGCGTGCGCGGCCTCCTGCACCACCGGCTTGGCGTTGAACGCGACCCCGAGCCCCGCGGTGTTGAGCATGTCCAGGTCGTTGGCGCCGTCGCCGATCGCCACGGTCTGGGCCAGCGGCACCCCGGCCTCCGCCGCGAAGCGGCGCAGCAGCCGGGCCTTGCCCGCCCGGTCCACGACCTCCCCGACGACCCGGCCGGTCAGCTTCCCGTCCACGATCTCCAGGGTGTTGGCCGAGGCGAAGTCCAGCCCAAGCCGCTCCCGCAGATCGTCGGTGACCTGTGTGAAACCGCCCGAGACCACGCCCACCTGGTAGCCCAGGCGCTTGAGGGTGCGGATGAGGGTGCGGGCCCCCGGCGTGAGGCGGACCTCGGAGCGCACCTTGTCGACGACCGACTCGTCCAGCCCCTCCAGCAGCGCCACCCGGGCGTGCAGCGACTGCTCGAAGTCCAGCTCGCCGCGCATCGCCGCGGCGGTCACCTCGGCGACCTTCTCCTCGCAGCCGGCGTGCGCCGCGAACAGCTCGATCACCTCGTCCTGGATGAGCGTGGAGTCCACGTCCATCACCACCAGGCGCTGCGCCCGGCGGTGCAGCCCGGCGGCGACCACGGCGACGTCCACGCCCAGGGCCGCCGCCTTCGGGGCCAGGGCGGTGCGCAACTCCTCCGTCCCGGTGCCGGAGACGGCGAACTCCACCGCCGTGACCGGGTACTTCGCCAGCCGGAAGATGCGGTCGATGTTGCCGCCGACACCGGTTATCCGGGCGGCGATGGCGGCCGTGGCCTCGGCGGTCAGCGGATGGCCGAGCACGGTGACGTGGGAGCGGCCGGTGCCGCGCGGCCGGTTGTCGCCCCGGCCGGAGATGATCTCGGCCTGGAGCCGCATCGACTCCGCCCAGGAGTGCACGGTCGCCCGCAGCCCCCCCTCGGCCCCGCTTCCGTCCGGCGTGGTGACCAGGGCGCACAGGGTGATGCGGCCGCGGGTGACGACCTGCTCGATGTCTATGACATCCAGGGAGTAGGCGGCCAGCGTCTCGAAGAGACCTGCGGTGATGCCCGGCCGGTCCTTGCCGAAGATCTTCACCAGGAGGGTGGGGGTGTCGGCGTCCGCCCCGGCGGTGGCGACGGCGGCGGGGACGGGCGGCGGGGTCTGCGAAGCGCTCATGATGATCCCTACGGTATCGAGCACCAGGACGGTTCCGTACGCACGTCCGTACCCCGGACAGCCCCGGTCAGGCCCCGCCGGAGGCGGTCCGCGCCCCCGCATCCGGCCCCTCCGGCGGCCGCGAGCGGACCGTAGCGGTTCGGCAACCATCCGGCGGGGGCGGCTTCATGTCCGGCCGCGGAGCCTGGAATAGTTCCCCCACGATCGTTCGCCATCCCTAGCCCCCCATCACAGGGGGTAACTCGGGGGACAACTTTGTGGGGCATGGAGTGCCGGAACTCGTACTGGAACTGAACGGACGGACCTGGACGCTCGACCCGTCCAGGTCCTACACCCTCGGGCGTGATCCGCAGGGTGATCTCGTGGTCGACGACGCCAGGGTCTCCTGGCGGCACGCCACACTGCGCTGGGCCGGCAGGAGCTGGCTCGTCGAGGACCACGGCAGCACCAACGGCACGTACGCGCAGGGACGGCGTGTCCAGCAGACGGAGGTCGGCGCGGGCTCGGTGGTGCACCTCGGCAACGCCACCGACGGGCCCCGGCTGGCCTTCTCCGGCCGGACCGCGGCTGCGCCCGCGCAGACCGCGCCCGCCCCGCAGCCGGTCGCGCAGCCGCAGGGCGGCCCCGGCTGGAGCCACCGGCCGCAGGCCCCGGCCCCGCAGCAGATGCAGCAGCACGTCCAGCAGCCGGTGCCGCAGCAGTACGCGCCGCAGCCTCCCCGGAGCGAAGCCCCTCCGCACGACGGCGCGCCGCGGCAGGGGGGCGCCCCGCTCCACGGCGACCACCGCAACCCGACCACGTTCCACCAGTTCTCGCTGGGCCGGGTGGTGCGGATCGGCCGTGCGCTGGAGAACGAACTGGTCGTCTCCGACCTCCAGGTCTCCCGCCACCACGCGGAGTTCCGCTCCACCCCCGACGGCCGCTTCGAGATCCGCGACCTCGGCAGCCACAACGGCACGTACGTCAACGGTCAGCCGCTGCCCAAGTCGGGCACGGCGGTCATCGGCCCCGACGACATCGTCGGCGTCGGCCACTCGACCTTCCGGGTGGTGGGCGACCGGCTCGAGGAGTTCGTCGACACCGGTGAGGTCTCCTTCTCCGCCCGCCATCTGACCGTCAAGGTCGACGGCGGCAAGGTGATCCTCAACAACGTCACCTTCGGCGTGCCCGAGAAGTCCCTGGTGGCCGTCATCGGCCCGTCCGGCTCCGGCAAGTCCACACTGCTGCGAGCCCTGACCGGCTACCGCCCGGCCGACATCGGCGAGGTCCTCTACGACAACCGGGACCTCTACAAGCAGTTCGCCGAGCTGCGCCAGCGCATCGGCCTGGTCCCGCAGGACGACATCCTCCACAAGGAGCTGACCGTCCGCACCGCCCTGCGCTACGCCGCCAAGCTGCGCTTCCCCGGCGACGTGGCCGAAGCCGAGCGCAACGCCCGGATCGAGGAGGTGCTGGCCGAGCTCAAGCTCGACATCCACGCGGGCAAGAAGATCACCTCCCTCTCCGGCGGCCAGCGCAAGCGCGTCTCGGTCGCCCTGGAACTGCTCACCAAGCCGTCGCTGATCTTCCTGGACGAGCCGACCTCCGGCCTGGACCCGGGCATGGACCGCGACGTGATGAAACTGCTTCGGGAGCTGGCCGACGACGGCCGCACCGTGCTGGTGGTCACCCACTCCGTCGCCGAACTGGCGCTGTGCGACCGCGTCCTGGTGATGGCGCCCGGCGGCGGCGTGGCCTACTTCGGCCCGCCCGAGGAGGCACTGAACTTCTTCGGCTACGAGAGCTGGGCGGACGTCTTCTCGGCCTTCGAGAACTACCGCGACTACGACTGGATCGGCCGCTGGCAGGGCTCGCAGCACTACCGGCTCTACGCCGCCGACCTCGACACCGCCGCCCCGCAGCAGGCACACCCCCCGTACGCGCAGCACGCGGCGCCCCCCGCGCCGGCGTCCCGGCCGCCCAAGCCGCAGAGCTGGGGATCCCAGCTGTGGACCCTCACCCGGCGCTACATGTCGGTCATCGCCTCCGACAAGGGCTTCCTCGCGCTGATGGTCATCCTGCCCGTGATCCTGGGCGTGGTCAGCACGGTGATCCCCACCGACCACGGCCTCACGCGCAACCCCGAGGGCTTCAACCAGCACGCGGGCACCATCCTGCTGATCCTCGCGGTCGGCATGTGCCTGTCCGGTGCGGCCAACTCGGTCCGCGAGCTGGTCAAGGAACGGGTCATCTACGAACGCGAACGGGCCACCGGCCTGTCCAGGTCCGCCTACCTGATGTCCAAGGTGATCGTCCTCGGGATGATCACCGCCTTCCAGGGCGTGATCATCTGCGCCATCGGCTTCTCGGTGCGCGAACTGCCCGAAGAGGGCCTGATCATGCCCACGGCCGTCGAACTGTGCGTGGGGATCATCGCCTTCGGCCTCACCTCCATGATGGTCGGCCTGGTGATCTCCTCCCTGGTGAAGACATCCGAGATGACCATGCCCCTGCTGGTGGGCTTCGCGATCATCCAGCTCGTCTTCACCGGTGTGCTCTTCCAGGTCTTCGACGCGCCCGGCATCGAGCAGGTCGCCTGGCTGATGCCCTCGCGCTGGGCGGTCGCGGCCACCGGAGCCACCGTCGACCTGTCCCGCACCATGGCCCCCTGGGACCGCGACAACCCCACCAACCTCGACCCGCTGTGGGAGCACAGCACGGGGGTGTGGGTGATGGACATGCTGATCCTGCTCGCCATCGGCGTCGCCTGCGGTTTCGCGGTGGCCCGCCTGCTGCGCCGCCACGAGCCGGAGGTCATGCGCAAGTAACCGCACGGCGCGCGACCGCGCGGCCCTCCGCTCCGAACGCCCCCGCCCCGCCGGACCCTCCCGGCGGGGCGGGGGCGTTCGGAGCGGAGGGCCCACGAGGGCCGCCGGACCGCCGGGCGCCGGACGGGCGGCGTGCCCGGCCCGGTCGCGGCGCGTTCCGGCCCGCGCATCCCGTTCCGGGTCCGCCGCCGGTCCTACGACCACCGCCCGGCCCTCCCGGGGCGGTGGGCCGATCCACCCCGCGGACCCCCGCCGGTACCGTGACCGCATGCTCCCGAGAACCGGGCTGGCGGCCGTCAGCGCCGCCCTGCTCGCCATGAACCGCCGCCTGGAGGTCCGCGAGGTCCTGCAGACCATCACGACCTCCGCGCGCGAGCTGCTGGACGCCGAGTACGCCGCGCTCGGCGTCCCCGACGACCACGGCGGCTTCGCGCAGTTCGTGGTGGCCGGGGTCAGCGACGACCGGTGGCGGGCGATCGGGCCGCTGCCCCGCCAGCACGGCATCCTCGCCGCCATGCTGCGCGACGCCTCCCCGCAGCGGCTCGCCGACGTCCGCCGGGACCCGCGCTTCGAGGGCTGGCCCGACGCCCACCCGGAGCTGGCCGACTTCATCGGCATGCCGGTCGCCGACGGCGAGGAGGTCCTCGGGGCGATCTTCCTCGCCAACAAGCGGTGCGAACGCCCCGGGGGAGGCTGCGGTTTCACCGGGGAGGACGAGCAGTTGCTGCGTCTGCTCGCCGAGCACGCCGCCATCGCGCTGACCAACGCCCGCCTGTACGAGCGCAGCCGCGAGCTGACCATCGCCGGGGAGCGCGCCCGCATCGCCCACGAACTGCACGACGCCGTCTCCCAGAAGCTGTTCTCCCTGCGCCTGACCGCCCAGGCCGCCACCGCCCTGGTCGGCCGCGACCCGGACCGCGCCAGGGAGGAGCTGCGCCGGGTCGCCGGGCTGGCGGCCGAGGCCGCCGACGAACTGCGGGCCGCCGTCGTGGAGCTGCGCCCCGCCGCACTGGAGGAGGACGGGCTGGTCGCCGCCCTGCGCAGCCAGGTACAGGTCCTGGACCGGGCGCACAGCGCCCGTGTCGTCCTCGACGCGGAGGGCGTTCGGGCACTGCCGGCCGCCCAGGAGGAGGCGCTGCTGAGGGTGGCGCAGGAGGCTTTGCACAACGCCCTGCGGCACTCCGGCGCCCGGCGCGTCGCCGTCTCCCTCGCCCGCCGCGGCACCGGTGCGGTGCTGCGGGTGGCCGACGACGGAAGCGGTTTCGACCCCTCGGCGGTCCGCCGCGCGGGCCGCCGCCTGGGCCTGGTGTCGATGCGCGACCGGGCGGACGGGGTCGGCGGCACGCTGAGGGTGGACTCGGAGCCAGGCCGGGGCACCGTGATCGAGATGGAGGTGCCCGGTGGCTGACACGACCGCCGAGGTGATCAGGGTCCTGCTGGTGGACGACCACCAGGTCGTACGCCGGGGACTGCGTACGTTCCTGGAGGTCCAGGGCGACATCGAGGTGGTCGGCGAGGCCGCCGACGGGGCGGAGGGCGTGGCCCGCGCCGAGGAGCTGCGGCCCGACGTCGTCCTGATGGACCTCAGGATGCCCGGCGCCGACGGCGTCGAGGCGCTGCGCACACTGCGCGGACTGGGCAACCCCGCCCGGGTGCTGGTCGTCACCAGCTTCACCGAGCAGCGCACCGTCGTCCCCGCCCTGCGCGCGGGCGCCGCCGGCTACGTCTACAAGGACATCGACCCCGACGCCCTGGCCGGGGCCATCCGCTCGGTGCACGCCGGGCACGTCCTGCTGCAGCCCGAGGTCGCCCGGTCCCTGCTCAGCCAGGAGGGGGCCGGCGGCGGGCCGGGCCGGGGCACCTCCCTGACCGAACGGGAGCGCGAGGTGCTCGCGCTGATAGCCGACGGGCGCTCCAACCGGGAGATCGCACGGCATCTGGTGCTGTCCGAGAAGACCGTCAAGACGCACGTGTCCAACATCCTCATGAAGCTGGACCTCGCCGACCGCACCCAGGCGGCGCTGTGGGCCGTCCGGCACGGGATGGCCGGCTGACGGGCGGACACCGCCGGCCCCGGCCGGGCGCCGGCCCCCTGCACTCCGGACCGGCACGGTATGCCCCACGGCGGAAATCCATGCCTAAATTCATACGAACGTGTGGACGTCGCCGGTACGGCGTGTCGCGATCGGCCCCGGCCCGTTCTCCAGTGCGTGCCGCGGCGACTGGCCGCGGCGAACGCTAGGAGGATCGAGAAGTGAAGAACCTCAAGAGGATCACCGCCGTCGCGATGGTGGCCGGCGGGCTCGTCGCCGCCGGTGCGGGCGCGGCCTCTGCCAGCTCGGGCGCGCAGGGCGCCGCCGCCTACTCGCCCGGCGTCGGCTCGGGCAACGTGATCCAGGTGCCCGTCCACGTGCCGGTCAACGTCTGCGGCAACACCGTCACCGTCATCGGCCTGCTGAACCCGGCCTTCGGCAACGCCTGCGCCAACGCCTGAGCGCGTACGGGCGGGCGTGGCGGCGGCTCCGCCCGCGCCCGCTCCGCACGGCCGGCCTCCCGGGCCCGACCGGGAGGCCGGCCCCCCCCGCGATCAGCCCCGCTCGCGCTCCTCCACGTACGCGTTGTACGCGGCCACCACCGCCCGCCTGGCCGTACGCTCCACCGGCCGCAGCGCCTCGCCCCGCGCCGCCATCGCCCCCGCGCTCACCGCACCGCCGTGGTCCGGCCCGCCCGCGATCTCCACCAGCGCGCCCACCCGCTGCGCCAGCTCCAGAACGCGTACCGCGCGCGGCGGATACCCCGGCGCCAGCAGCCGGCGGCCCGCCTCCGCCCGCGCCCGGTACGCCTCCAGCGCCGCCGCGGCCACCGGCCCGGAGCCGGCCACGTCCAGACGCGTCAGCGCCTCGGTCGCCTCGCGCAGTGCCTCCGCCAGCTCCCGCTCGGCCTCCCCGAGCGACGGCACGTCCGCGGGCGGGGCCTCGCGCACCGGCAGGCAGTGCCACACCACCTCGGTGTGCACATCGCCCTGCGGGCCCGCCTCGCGCACCCGCGGCACCAGCCCCAGCGCCGCGCCCGTGCCGACCACGGCCTCACCGGCGTCCAGGGCACGGGCGTTGAACTCGGGCGGCCCGCTCAGCCCCAGCGGGTGCCCCGGCGCGGGCAGCGCCAGCCGCAGACCCGCCACACCCGAGGCGCGCAGCCGGCCGAGCGCGAGGGTGAGACCCACCTCGCCGGACTCGCCCGGCAGGCCCGCCACGCGGTGCACCGTGTCGTCGCCCACGATGCGCGCGGCGGCGTCGTCGGGCGACACCAGTCCGGCGAACAGGGCATTTCCCCAGGCGGCCAGCCGCCCGGAACGAGGTTCTTCGAGCATGCCCCCAGCCTAAGGACAGCCGCGCGGAGGAGGTGGCGTAGGTTTTCCCTGGGGACTGTGCCCACAGGCACAGGCGACAGCCGCGACTGCAATGGGAGACAACGCGCCATGAGCGATGTACTGGAGCTGGTGGACGTATCCGTGGTCCGCGAGGGTCGGGCTCTGGTGGAAGACGTCTCCTGGTCGGTGAAGGAGGGGGAGCGATGGGTCATCCTCGGACCCAACGGCGCCGGCAAGACCACCCTCCTCAACGTCGCCTCCAGCTACCTGTTCCCGACCTCCGGCACCGCCACCGTCCTGGGCGAGAGGCTCGGTGCCGTCGACGTCTTCGAACTGCGCCCGCGCATCGGCATGGCCAGCAGCGCGCTCACCGAGAAGCTCCCGCGCAGCCAGACCGTGCTCCAGACCGTCCTCACCGCCGCCTACGGCATGACCGCCGGCTGGCGCGAGGACTACGACGCGGTCGACGAGCAGCGCGCCCTGGCCTTCCTGGACCGCCTCGGGATGAGCGAGTACCTCGACCGGAAGTTCGGCACCCTCTCCGAGGGGGAGCGCAAGCGCACCCAGATCGCCCGCGCGATGATGACCGACCCCGAACTGCTGCTCCTGGACGAGCCGGCCGCCGGACTCGACCTCGGCGGCCGCGAGGACCTGGTGCGCCGGCTCGGACGGCTCGCCCGCGACCCGTACGCCCCCTCGATGATCATGGTGACCCACCACGTCGAGGAGATCCCCCCGGGCTTCACCCACGTCCTGATGATCCGCCAGGGCAAGGTGCTCACCGCCGGACCGGTCGAGACGGAGCTGACCTCCGCCAACCTCTCGCGCTGCTTCGGCCTCCCCCTGGTCGTGGAGTACGACGGCGGCCGCTGGACCGCGCAAGGTCTCCCGCTCGGCTGACCCGGGCCCTACCATGGCGGTGTGGACGCATGGGTGTGGTGGCTGATCGCCGCCGTAGGACTCGGAATCCCCCTCGTACTCACGGCCATGCCGGAGTTCGGCATGTTCGCGGTGGGCGCCGTCGCCGCCGCGGCCGTCGCGGCGCTCGGTGGCGGGCTGACGGCCCAGGTGATCGTCTTCGTGGTGGTCTCCACCGCGCTGGTCCTCGTCGTCCGCCCCGTCGCCAGACGCATGCAGACGCAGCGGCCCGAGCACCGCAGCGGCGTCGACGCGCTGACGGGCCGCCAGGCCGTCGTACTCGAGCGGGTCGACGGCTCCGGGGGGCGCATCAAGCTCGCGGGCGAGATCTGGTCCGCGCGCGCCCTCGACGCGAGCGCGTCCTACGAGCCGGGCGACCAGGTGGACGTGGTGGAGATCGACGGGGCGACCGCCGTCGTGATGTGATAGCCGGTGACCGCACGGTCACAACCGTCGGCGACGCCAACGACGCAGACAGCCACGCTGGACACCTCGGTCAGCGTGAAATCCTAGGAACGCAGGGGGAGCCACGATGGACGCCATCATCATCGTGCTGATCATCCTGGTGGTGCTGGTCTTCATCGCACTCATCAAGACGATCCAGGTCATTCCGCAGGCCAGTGCCGCGATCGTGGAGCGCTTCGGCCGCTACACCCGCACACTGAACGCCGGCCTCAACATCGTCGTCCCGTTCATCGACACCATCCGCAACCGCGTCGACCTCCGCGAGCAGGTCGTCCCCTTCCCGCCCCAGCCGGTGATCACCCAGGACAACCTGGTCGTGAACATCGACACGGTCATCTACTACCAGGTCACCGACGCCCGGGCCGCGACGTACGAGGTCGCCAGCTACATCCAGGCCATCGAGCAGCTCACCGTCACCACCCTGCGCAACATCATCGGCGGCATGGACCTGGAGCGCACCCTCACCTCCCGTGAGGAGATCAACGCGGCACTGCGCGGCGTCCTGGACGAGGCCACCGGCAAGTGGGGCATCCGCGTCAACCGGGTCGAGCTCAAGGCGATCGAGCCGCCGACCTCCATCCAGGACTCGATGGAGAAGCAGATGCGCGCCGACCGCGACAAGCGCGCCGCGATCCTCCAGGCCGAGGGCGTGCGCCAGTCGCAGATCCTCACCGCCGAGGGCGAGAAGCAGTCCTCCATCCTGCGCGCCGAGGGTGAGGCCAAGGCCGCCGCGCTGCGCGCCGAGGGCGAGGCCCAGGCGATCCGCACGGTCTTCGAGTCCATCCACGCAGGGGACCCGGACCAGAAGCTGCTGTCCTACCAGTACCTCCAGATGCTCCCCAAGATCGCCGAAGGCGACGCCAACAAGCTGTGGATCGTGCCCAGCGAGATCGGGGACGCCCTCAAGGGGCTCGGCGGCGCACTGGGCAACTTCGGCCCCGGAGCCCCCTCCGGCGGCTCGTCCGGCACCGCCGCCGCGGGCCGCTCCGACCTGACCAAGCGCCGGGAGCAGCCGCCGATCGACTGACGACACGCCCGCACTCCGCGCCGCACCCGGATACACCGCGACCACGCCCCTCGGGCATGATCGGTGCACCAGACACCGATCGGCTGAGGGGCGTTGCGCGTGAACATCTGGGAGGCGCTGGCGGTCTGCGTCGCAGGCATAGGCGCGGGCACGATCAACACGATCGTCGGCTCGGGGACCCTGATCACCTTCCCCGTGCTGCTCGCGGTCGGGCTCCCGCCCGTCACCGCGAACGTCTCCAACACACTGGGTCTGGTGCCCGGCTCCATCAGCGGCGCCATCGGCTACCGCCGGGAGCTGCGCGGCCAGCGCGGCCGCGTGCTGCGTCTGAGCGCCGCGGCCCTGGTCGGGGCGGTGACCGGGGCCGCCCTGCTGATCTCGCTGCCCTCCGCGGCGTTCGACATGATCGTCCCGGTCCTCATCGCGCTGGCCCTGGTGCTCGTCGTCGCCCAGCCGCGCCTGGCCCGCGCGATCCGGCGCCGTCGTGAGCGCAACGGCGGCGCCGCCCACCCCCACGGCGGCCCCGCGCTCCTCGGCGGCATGACCCTGGCCAGCATGTACGGCGGCTACTTCGGCGCCGCCCAGGGCGTCATCTATCTCGCGCTGATGGGCCTGCTCATCAACGACGACCTCCAGCGGATCAACGCCGTCAAGAACATCCTCGGCGCGATCGTCAACGGCGCCGCCGCGGTCTTCTTCCTCTTCGTCGCCGACTTCGACTGGATCGCGGTCCTGCTCATCGCGGTCGGCTCGGCGGTCGGCGGGCAGCTCGGCGCCCGGCTGGGACGCCGACTGCCGCCGACCGCCCTGCGTGCGGTCATCGTGGCCGTCGGCACGGCCGCGATCATCCAGCTCGTACTGAACTGAACAGATCCGGACATACCCTGGCAGATCCGGACGGAGTCGAATCGGCCGGACCGGCCACCGCCTGCGGCGCGCCCCCGCGAGAAGACGCCGCAGGGAACCTCAGGCGGAGGTGGGCAGCGCCAGCCACTCCGGCAGCGCCTCACCGTCCCGCAGCCCCAGCGCGAGGACGAGCGCATCCGCCGGCGTCGGCTCGAACGGCTGCGTCAGCAGCCGCATGCCCGCCTGGGCGGGAGTGCGGTCGGCCTTGCGGTGGTTGTCCTCCGCGCACGCCGCGACCGTGTTCAGCCAGGTGTCGCCACCCCCGCGTGAACGCGGCACGACGTGGTCCACCGTGGTCGCCCGGCGCCCGCAGTACGCGCACCGGTGCCTGTCCCGTACGAGCACACCGCGCCGCGACCACGCCGCCCGTTGTCGGAACGGGACCCGTACGTATCTGCGGAGTCTGATCACCTGCGGCACCGGGAGGTCGACCCGCGCCGCCCGTACGCGCAGCCCGGGGTGCGACTGCTCCACCACGGCCTTGTCCTGCATCACCAGCACCACCGCACGCCGCAGCGACACCGTCGACAGCGGCTCGAAACCGGCATTGAGCACCAGGGTCTCGCGCATCTCACCCACCTCCGGACCCGCCCCCGCGGCGGGGTGGGACCACTGTGCCGCTGCCCGACCGGGTGGACAACGCAATTTCCGCACGGTGTACGGGAGATGGCAAAGGAAGGGCACGCGGATGACGCGGGCGCCGGTGAACGGGGAGGAGGCGCCCGAGAGCGCGGGCGGGAGGGGCAGCCGACGCGGCCGCCCGTCCCCCGACGGGCTCCGGCGGACGGCGGGCGTGAGCGCGCCCCGCCGCCCCCACCGCTGCGGTGCCGACTGCCCGGCCACACTGTGCGATTCGGAGACGACGGGGCGCAAAGGCTTTTCCCGCCTGCGGGACGGCCGCCGGAACGGTCCTGCGGCTTCGAGACGACCGGATTCAGCCCTCGGCGGGCACCTCGTACTCACCGATGAGCTGTGCGCGAGCCAGTGTGTGGAACCGCAGGTTGAAGCCGACCACGGCGGGCGACGCGTCCGCGTCCACGCCCAGCTTCTCGGTGTCCACGGCGTAGACCGTGAAGACGTAGCGGTGCGGGCCGTCCCCGGGCGGCGGCGCGGCCCCGCCGAAGTCACGGGTGCCGTAGTCGTTGCGGACGTGCACCGCCTCCGCCGGCATCCCCTTCATCTCACCCGTACCGGCGCCCGCGGGCAGCTCCGTCACGGTCACCGGGATGTCGAAGACCGACCAGTGCCAGAAACCGCTGCCGGTCGGCGCGTCGGGGTCGTAGCAGGTGACGGCGAAGCTCCTGGTCCCCTCGGGGAAGCCCTCCCAGCGGAGGTGCGGGGAGGTGTTGCCCTCGGCATGGACCTGATCGGGCTTCAGCCGGGCGCCCTCGGAGACGTCGTCGCTCACGACCGTGAACGACGGCACCGGGGGGTGGAAATCGTGGGGGAGCGGGCGCCGCTTCTGCTCGGTCACGTGGGAAAACCTCCTCGGTAGCGCGACAACGCTGCACCGGTCAGCCTAACGATCCCGGCCCTCCGGGCGGCGCAGGGCGCGGCCCGGTGCGACACCGGACCGCGCCCCGGAAGGCGAACGCCCCGAACCCTCAGAACCAGTTCCGCCTGCCGCCGACCTCGGCCAGCCACTGGTTGAGGTAGGCGGCCCAGTCGGTCTGCCGGAAGCCCGCCAGGTCCACGGTGAAGGAGCGGTACGTGTCGCTGCCCTCGCTGAACAGACCGGCCTTCTTGTCCATCTCCAGCACGACGTCCATCCCGTGCTCGTCCGCGACGAAGCTCAGCTCGACCTGGCTCAGGCCCCGGTACTGCTGCGGGGCCAGGAACTCGATCTCCTGGTAGAAGGGAAGCTTCTGCCGGGTGCCGCGGATGTGCCCCTGCTCCATGTCCGCGTTCTTGAACCGGAACCCGAGGGCGCCGAAGGCGTCGAGGATCGCCTGCTGGGCGGGGAGCGGATGGACGTTCACCGGATCGAGGTCACCGGAGTCCACCGCCTTGGCGATCGCCAGCTCCGTCGTCACCCCGATGTTCATACCGGTCAGGTGGTGGCCCGTGAACATGGTGATCGGGGTCTCCCACGGCACCTCCAGCCCGAAGGGCACCGTGTGCACCGCGCCCGGCTGGAGCTCGAAGGCGCCGCCGAGCTGCATGCGGTGGAACTCGACGTTCCTGCTGTACTCCTCCCCCCCGCTCTCCACCTCGACACGGGCCTGGAGGCCGACCGACAGCCCCTGGATCTCCTGGGCGACCGAGCCGCCCTGGATCCGCACCTCCCCCTGGACGACGCCGCCCGGAACCACGTTCGGCTCGGTCAGCACCGTCTCCACCGACGCGCCGCCGATGCCC
>NZ_CP127170.1:4812500-6050784 GCF_046529545.1 Streptomyces sp. KL2
CTCGGCAAAATGCCCCCGTAACTTCGGGAGAAGGGGGGCCACGCCTGGTGATCCGTCTTGCACGGTGAGCTGGGGGTGGCCGCAGAGACCAGCGAGAAGCGACTGTTTACTAAAAACACAGGTCCGTGCGAAGCCGTAAGGCGAGGTATACGGACTGACGCCTGCCCGGTGCTGGAACGTTAAGGGGACCGGTTAGTGGTGCTTCGGCGCCGCGAAGCTGAGAACTTAAGCGCCAGTAAACGGCGGTGGTAACTATAACCATCCTAAGGTAGCGAAATTCCTTGTCGGGTAAGTTCCGACCTGCACGAATGGCGTAACGACTTCTCGACTGTCTCAACCATAGGCCCGGTGAAATTGCACTACGAGTAAAGATGCTCGTTTCGCGCAGCAGGACGGAAAGACCCCGGGACCTTTACTACAGCTTGATATTGGTGTTCGGTTCGGCTTGTGTAGGATAGGTGGGAGCCGGTGAAGCATGCACGCCAGTGTGTGTGGAGGCGTTGTTGAAATACCACTCTGGTCGTGCTGGATGTCTAACCCGGGTCCGTGATCCGGATCGGGGACAGTGTCTGGTGGGTAGTTTAACTGGGGCGGTTGCCTCCCAAAGGGTAACGGAGGCGCCCAAAGGTTCCCTCAGCCTGGTTGGTCATCAGGTGGTGAGTGTAAGTGCACAAGGGAGCTTGACTGTGAGACTGACGGGTCGAGCAGGGACGAAAGTCGGGACTAGTGATCCGGCGGTGGCTGGTGGAAGCGCCGTCGCTCAACGGATAAAAGGTACCCCGGGGATAACAGGCTGATCTTCCCCAAGAGTCCATATCGACGGGATGGTTTGGCACCTCGATGTCGGCTCGTCGCATCCTGGGGCTGGAGTCGGTCCCAAGGGTTGGGCTGTTCGCCCATTAAAGCGGTACGCGAGCTGGGTTTAGAACGTCGTGAGACAGTTCGGTCCCTATCCGCTGTGCGCGTAGGAGTCTTGAGAAGGGCTGTCCCTAGTACGAGAGGACCGGGACGGACGAACCTCTGGTGTGCCAGTTGTTCTGCCAAGGGCATGGCTGGTTGGCTACGTTCGGGAGGGATAACCGCTGAAAGCATCTAAGCGGGAAGCCTGCTTCGAGATGAGGACTCCCACCCCCACTGAGGGGGTAAGGCTCCCGGGAGACGACCGGGTTGATAGGCCAGAGATGGAAGCCGGGTGACCGGTGGAGTTGACTGGTACTAATAGGCCGAGGGCTTGTCCGTAGATGTTCGCGTCCACTGTGTGGGTTCTGAGACCACGAACGGCCTCGGCAGGTTTTTCGGGGTTCTAATTGAACAGTGTGCTTGTTCGCTTGGAACACTCGGATGGTGTTTCGGTGGTCACAGCGTGAGGGAAACGCCCGGTTACATTCCGAACCCGGAAGCTAAGCCTTTCAGCGCCGATGGTACTGCATGGGGGACCGTGTGGGAGAGTAGGACGCCGCCGAACAATCTTTGAAGGGCCCTTGGTCCCAGCGTGCATGCTGGGACCAAGGGCCCTTTTGCTGTTTGTGCGCAAGATTGAACATGTACCACCCCAAGACAGGAGCCACATCAATGTCCAATTCCTCCGAGGAACAGCCGGGCCGGCCCGAGCGCTCGGACAGGCCGCGTCGCCAGAGTGGTGACGAGAGGCGGGGTGGCTTCCGTAGGGATGAGCGTCCGTCGTACCGCCGTGACGATCGGAGTGACGACCGGAGCGATCGGCCCCGTGGTCCGCGTCGGGACGATGAGCGTGGTGACCGTGGTGGTTTCCGTCGGGATGACCGGCGTGACGACCGCGGGGGTTTCCGGCGTGAGGACCGTCCGTCGTTCCGGCGTGACGACCGGGATCAGGGGCGTGGCGACCGGCGTGAGGACCGTGGTGGGTTCCGCCGTGACGATCGGGGTGAGCGGCCTCGTGGCCCGCGCCGCGACGATGAGCGTGGTGATCGCGGTGGTTTCCGTCGGGATGAGCGTCCGTCGTACCGCCGTGACGACCGCCGTGACGACCGGAGCGATCGGCCCCGTGGTCCGCGTCGGGACGACGACCGCGGAAGTGGTTTCCGTCGGGATGACCGGCGTGAGGACCGTGGTGGGTTCCGCCGTGACGATCGGGGTGAGCGGCCTCGTGGTCCGCGTCGGGACGACGAGCGTGGTGATCGCGGTGGTTTCCGTAGGGATGAGCGTCCGTCGTACCGCCGTGACGATCGGGGTGACGACCGGAGCGGCCGGCCCCGTGGTCCGCGTCGGGACGATGAGCGTGGTGACCGTGGTGGTTTCCGTCGGGATGACCGGCGTGACGACCGCGGGGGTTTCCGGCGTGAGGACCGTCCGTCGTTCCGGCGTGACGACCGGGATCAGGGGCGTGGCGACCGGCGTGAAGACCGTGGTGGGTTCCGCCGTGACGATCGGGGTGAGCGGCCTCGTGGCCCGCGCCGCGACGACGAGCGTGGTGATCGCGGTGGTTTCCGTAGGGATGAGCGTCCGTCGTACCGCCGTGACGACCGCCGTGACGACCGGAGCGATCGGCCCCGTGGTCCGCGTCGGGACGACGACCGCGGAAGGCGCCCGTACGGTCAGGGCGGCGGCCGCGGCCGTGACGACCGACGTGACGACAGGGGCGGTTACCGCGGGCGGCGCGAGGGTGGGGACACCGGCTACCGGCGTGAAGAGCGCCCGCGCGACCGCAACCAGGACCGGGAGCCCATCAGGCGGCTGCCGATTCCGGAGGACGTCACCGGGCAGGAGCTGGACAAGGACGTGCGGCAGGAGCTGATGAGCCTGCCCAAGACGCTGGCCGATGACGTCGCCAGGAATCTGGTGATGGTGGCGAAGCTGCTGGACGAGGACGCCGAGCAGGCGTACGGGTACGCCAGGGTCGCGCTGCGGCTGGCCTCCCGTGTCGCCGCGGTGCGCGAGGCAGCGGGCTTCGCCGCCTACGGGGTGGGGAAGTACGCCGAAGCGCTGGCCGAGTTCCGGGCCGCCCGGCGGATGACCGGTGCGTCCCACCTGTGGCCCGTGATGGCCGACTGCGAGCGCGGCCTCGGCCGGCCGGAGAAGGCTCTGGCCATGGCCGGCGAGCCGGAGGTGCAGAAGCTCGACAAGGCAGGCCAGGTGGAGATGCGGCTGGTCGCGGCGGGAGCACGGCGCGACATGGGGCAGGCCGAGGCCGCCGTGGTCACGCTTCAGAGCCCCGAGCTGGCGTCGAACTCCGTGCAGCCGTGGACGGCGCGGTTGCGCTACGCGTACGCCGATGCACTCCTGGCCGTGGACCGTGAGGAAGAGGCCCGCGAGTGGTTCGCCAGGGCTCTGGAGGCGGACCAGGGCGGGATGACCGACGCGTCGGACCGGCTGGCCCAGCTGGACGGTGTGGAGTTCCTGGACGCGCTCGACCCGGAGGCGGACCTGGAGGACGTGCCCGAGCCGGAGAAGGGGAACGGGGAGGTTCCCGCCGAGGCGGCCGAGGCAGGCCGGGAGGACCGGGAGAGCGGGGGCGGGAGCCGCGACCGCGACCGGGGCGTGGAGGAAGAGCGCTGAGCGGCGTCTGACGCGCTGTGCACGGCTGGGGGCGGGGTCCGTCGTGGGACGGACCCCGCCCCCAGCCGTACGGTCAGGCAGGCCCTTCCGGGAGGCCGTCGAGGGCGCGCAGCACCAGGCCGGTGGCCGGTTTGGGACCGAAGGACGTGGACTTGCGGGGCATGGTCACGCCTTGGCGGGCCAGCGCGCGCACGGTGTCCTCCGCGACCGCGCGCATCAGGACCGCCGAGCCGCCCAGGCGCTCGGCCTGCTCCACGGCCGCCGCCGCGTCGTGGAGGTAGCCGATCTCGGAGGGGCGGTCCGGGATGCGCCAGACGGCGGCCAGCAGGGTCGAGTGCAGGACCGTGGCGTCCAGCCGCCGCCATTCCTCGGGAGGGCCGTCGCGGACGGTGCGTGCGAGCAGGTCGAGGTCGGGGTCGTGGAGCAGGTGGAAGGCGCCGTCGCCGGTGAGCAGGAAGGCGTTGCCGGGGGCGGTTTCCAGAGCGCGCAGGGCGTGTGGGAGCGGACCGCCGACGGTTCGGACGCGGAAGGCGCCCTCCAGCCCGGCCAGGGCGTCGGCCACCGGCAGGCGGGGCAGCACGCGGTGGATGGCCTGCACCCGCAGCGGGTGGCGGACGGTGTCCACCAGCAGCACCAGGCCGTGGTCCCAGAAGCCGTCCCGGCCGGCGCCTTCCCCGGTGTGCTCGGACCGCAGCCGCAGATAGGTGGCCCAGCGGTGGTGGCCGTCGGCGATGAGGGCCTGGCGGCGGGAGAGGTCGCGCCCGGCCTCGGCGATCTCCTCCGCGTCGGTTACCGCCCACAGCCGGTGCGAGAAGCCGTCCTCGGTAGTGGTGGAGAACAGCGGGGGTCTGCCGGTGGTGCGCTCGATGACGGCGGTCGCGCCGGTCGCGGTGCCGTCGCCGCGGTACGACAGCAGCAGTGGCTCGAGGTTGGCGGCGGTCTCGCGCATCAGGGCCGCGCGGTCCTCGACGACCTCCGGTATCACGTCCTCGTGGGGCAGTACGACGCCCTCGTCCGGCGGGGTCAGCCGCAGGGCGCCGATCAGGCCGCGCTGGAGCACGTCGCCCCGGCGCTGCTCATAGACGTACAGGGCCGGCTCCGGGTCCCGTACGAGGACGCCGTCGGCCTCCCAGCGGCGCAGGGTCCGCGCGGCCTGCAGGTGGCGGGCGGCCGGGTCGGCGGCCTCCGGGAGGATCAGCCGGACGATGTTGTGGGGGTCGGCGGTCTGCAGGTGGTGCAGGCCGTCGGGCCGTACCACGACGTCGTACGGAGGCGAGGTCACGGCGGCCAGGCTGCCGACCCGGTCGGGGGCGTAGCGCAGGCCGCGGAAGGGAGCGAGGAGGAGGCCGCCCGAGGGGTGTTCGGGGCCCGGGGAACGCAGCATTGACGCATGCTATGCCGGTGCGCCGGGTGGGAGATGATCGGGGGAGGAGGACCGCCGACGCAAGGAGCGAGACGACGATGACCGGTTCACACCGCCCGATACGCACCCGGCCGGAGGGCTGTGCGGCCCCGCCGAGCCGGATGTACGACACCGCGCTGCTCGACCTGGACGGCGTGGTCTACGCGGGCGGTGAGGCGGTCGTCCACGCGGTCGACTCGCTCGCGGCGGCCCGGGAGGCCGGGATGCGGCTGGCGTACGTGACGAACAACGCGGCGCGCACCCCCCTGACCGTCGCCGGGCATCTGACGCGGCTGGGGGTGCCCGCCGAGCCGGAGGAGGTGGTCACCTCGGCACAGGCGGTGGCGCGGATGATCGCCGAGGAGCTGCCGGCCGGTTCGCGGGTGCTGTGTGTCGGCGGCGAGGGCCTGCGGGTGGCGCTGCGCGAGCGCGGCCTGGAGCCGGTGGAGTCCGCGGACGACGCTCCGGCGGCGGTCGTTCAGGGGTACGGCGGACCGGAGATGCCCTGGGGGCGGCTGGCGGAGGCGGCGGTCGCGGTGGGGCGCGGACTGCCGTGGTTCGCCTCCAACGGGGATCTGACGATTCCCAGCGGCCGGGGCATCGCGCCGGGCAACGGCGCGGCCGTGGAGGTGGTGCGGATCGCGACGCGCTGGATGCGCCCGGCGCCGGAGCCGAGGACGGCCGGCAAGCCGCTGCCGCCGATGCACCGCGAGACGATCCTGCGGACGGGTGCGGAGCGGCCGCTGGTGGTCGGGGACCGGCTGGACACCGACATCGAGGGTGCGTACGCGGGGGGCGTCGACTCGCTGCTGGTGCTCACCGGGGTGACGGACGCGGCGCAGCTGCTGGCCGCTCCCCCCGAGCACCGGCCGACGTACGTGGCCGCCGACCTGCGCGCACTGCACCGGGCGCAGCCGGAGGTGGAGGAGCTGCGCGACGGGGGCCGGAGCGGGTTCCTGTGCGGTGGCTGGGCGGCCTCGGTGGAGGGGGGCGTGCTGCGGCTGGAGGGCCGGGGGGACGATCCGCTGGACGGGCTGCGGGCGCTGTGCGCCGCCGCGTGGACGCATGCGGGGGAGGGCGTGTGCGACCTGCCCGGGGTGGACGAGGTGCGGGCCGTGCTCGGGCTGTGAGGTCCCTCCGCCGGGCCCGACCCGGGCCCTCGCCGGGGCCCCGCCTCCCGGGGCGTGGGGCCGCGGTGTGCCCCGGGCGGCGCCCGCTTCGTCGGGGAGGGCTCGTCCGGGAGAGTTCGCCGGGGAGGGCTCAGCGGAGGGTGAGGCACAGGGTCGCGACGTAGGCCTCCTCGACCGTACCGCCGGGGAAGAGGGCGTCCAGGCGGTCGCGCTCCCCGGTCAGGAACGTGCCGGCGGCCTCCTCCCCGATGACGAGGAAGTCGGAGTGGCTGGCGAGGTTGGCCAGGTGGGTCTCCAGCGGCACCCGCCGGGACCAGCGCACCTGCCGCCGGGTGAAGCCTGGCCCGGACGGCAGCGCACGGGCACGGGCCGCCTCCACCGCTTCCCGCCCGGCGCCGAAGAAGCGGCGCACCCGGGCGGCCTGGTCGGCGATCCAGCCGACGGACTCGTCGGAGTCGTTGCGCAGGACGGCGAGGGCGCCGCCGGGGCGCAGGACGCGGAGGGCCTCGGGCACCGACCGCCCGGGGTCGGTCCAGTGCCAGGCCTGGGCGTAGGTGACCAGGTCGAAGCGGCCGGAGGCCAGCGGCAGGCGGTCTCCGTCGCCGCGCACCACGGGGACGCCGGGGAGGGCGCGGCGGAACTCGGCCGCCATGCCGTCGCCGGGCTCGACGGCCACGACACGGGCGCCGCGGGCGGCCAGGAGCGCGGTGAGGAGCCCCGTGCCGGCCCCGACGTCGGCGGTGCGGGCACCGGCGAGGGGGCGGCCCGAGAGTTCCTCGACGGCGTCCAGGAGGGCGGGCGGGTAGGAGGGGCGGTTCGCGGCGTACAGGGCCGCGGCGGTGTCGAAGGAGCGGGCGTGGGAGGTGGCGGTCATACGGCCATCGTCGCCACCCGGGGCCCCGTCCACACCCGTTTCCCGCGGCCTTTCGGGCCCGGCCCGTCCGGCCGCCCGGCCCCCGGACGGAGTGGGGCCGTTCAGAGCAGGGACCGCAGCCGCAGCAGGTCCCGCAGGCCCGCCTCGAGCCTGACGCGGCCCCGGGCCCAGGCCCGGGCGAAGTTCAGCCGGCCGTCCACCAGCGAGACGAGGTCGTCGCTGGTCATGGCCAGTCTGATCTGGGCGCGCTCGGGGGGCGGGCCGTGGACGGTGGCCATGTCCTCGATGCGGCCGTGGACGAGCCGGCCGGTGAAGGTGGTGTCCAGATCCGTGAGATGGCAGCTGACCGAGCGCTCCAGGGCGGCGGCGCTGCGCACGTCGTCGTCCGCGTCCGCGAGGTTGGCCGCCAGCCGCTCCAGCGCGGTCCGGCACTGCTGTGTGGTCGCCATCGCCTCACGACGGTACCTCAGGAGGAGTGGCCGCCGTCGTGGCGGGCGCCGCGCGCGGTAGCGTCGTGACCGTGACTGCGCTCCCCGCCCGGGGGAGGGGCTTCCAGCCCGGAGGCCGCGGCCCGGACCGGTGACCGGCCCCTTTGGCGACGAACGGAGAGCCGTCACGTGTGAGGGGAGGCGGTCCTCCCCCGGCCTGGCCGGGGGCGGCCCCGCCTCCGGCCGAGTCAGGAGCAACCCCGCCACCGGCTGAAGCCGGTGGTCCCCTCGCTAGGAGACCGATGGACGAGCCGATGCCCGGCACGATGCCGGAGACGGAGCCACCAGCGCGGGCCCTGGTGGAGGCGGGCACGACGGAACCGGGGGAGGAGCCCTTCGCCGGGAACGGCGGGCCGCGGCCCCTGGGGCTGCACGTGACCCCCACCGGGAACGCCGGGGTCGACGCCCGGCTGCGCCGCCTGGCGGACGCCGACCACCTCGCCGTTCCCGGCCATCTGGAGGTGTACGAGGATGTGCACCGCGGACTGCGTGACACGCTGACCGCGCTCGACCAGCGACCCGGGCCGCCCGCACCGGGCGCGCCGTACAACCCCGGGAGCTGAACCGCACGTGGCAGCGTCACGAAACCAGCGTGGCCGGCGCAACCGGCTCGACGCGGAGCTGGTGCGCCGCGGCCTGGCCCGCTCGCGCGAGCACGCCGGCCGGCTCATCGCCGCCGGGCGTGTCACCGTCGGCGGTGCCACCGCGACCAAACCCGCCACCCAGGTGGAGACCGGGGCGGCCGTCGTCGTGGCCGAGGACGCGGCCGACCCCGACTACGTCTCGCGCGGAGGCCACAAGCTGGCCGGCGCCCTGGCGGCGTTCGCCCCGCGCGGGCTGACCGTGGCCGGCCGCAGGGCGCTGGACGCCGGAGCGTCCACCGGCGGCTTCACCGACGTGCTGCTGCGCGCCGGCGCCGCGCGGGTCGTCGCCGTCGACGTCGGCTACGGGCAGCTCGCCTGGTCGCTGCAGAGCGACGAGCGGGTGCTGGTGCGCGACCGCACCAACGTCCGCGAGCTGACCCTGGAGCAGATCGGCGGTGAGCCGGTGGACCTCGTCGTCGGTGATCTGTCCTTCATCCCGCTCGGGCTGGTGCTGCCCGCCCTCGCACGCTGCGCGGCGCCCGGAGCCGATCTGGTGCTGATGGTCAAGCCGCAGTTCGAGGTGGGCCGGGAGCGACTGGGCAGCGGGGGCGTGGTGCGCAGCCCGGCCCTGCGGGCCGAGGCGGTCCGCACCGTCGCGGGCCGGGCCGCGGAACTGGGTTTCGGCGTGCTCGGGGTGACCGCCAGTCCTCTGCCGGGGCCCTCCGGTAACGTCGAGTACTTCCTGTGGCTGCGTGCCGGGGCACCCGAACTGGACCCGGCCGATGTCGACCGAGCCGTGGCGGAGGGCCCCCAGTGACCGCGCAGAGCACGAAGAAGAGCACGACCGCCGAGAGCGCCGAGAGCACCGAGAGCGCCGAGAGCACCGGGGGTGTGGAGGGCGCCGGGCGGACCGTGTTCCTGATCACCCACACCGGCCGCCCGGCCGCCGTCCGCAGCGCCGAACTCGTCGTCCAGGGGCTGCTGCGCAACGGCATCGGCGCGCGTGTCCTGGCGGAGGAGGCGGCCGATCTGACGCTGCCGCCGTCCGTGGAGACGGTGCGGGACGGCGAGATCTGCGAGAAGGCCGTGGAGGGCTGCGAGCTGATCGTCGTCCTGGGCGGGGACGGGACGCTGCTGCGCGGCGCGGAGTTCGCACGTGCCTCGGGGGTGCCGATGCTGGGGGTCAACCTCGGCCGGGTCGGCTTCCTCGCCGAGGCGGAGCGCGACGACCTGGACAAGGTCGTGCGGCGGGTGGTCGCGCGCTCCTACGAGGTGGAGGAGCGGATGACCGTCGACGTGCTCGTCCGCAGCAACGGGGATGTGATCCACCGCGACTGGGCGCTGAACGAGGCCTCGGTGGAGAAGGCCGCCCGCGAGCGGATGCTGGAGGTCGTCGCGGAGGTCGACGGCCGGCCGGTCTCCCGCTTCGGCTGCGACGGGGTGGTGTGCGCCACGCCCACCGGTTCCACGGCCTACGCCTTCTCCGCGGGCGGGCCGGTGGTCTGGCCGGAGGTCGAGGCGCTGCTGCTGGTGCCCATCAGCGCCCACGCGCTGTTCGCCAAGCCCCTGGTGACCACGCCCGACTCGGTGCTGGCCGTCGAGGTGCAGCCGCAGACCCAGGGGGGCGTCCTGTGGTGCGACGGAAGGCGCACCGCGGAGCTGCCGGCCGGGGCCCGGGTGGAGGTGCGGCGCAGCGCGGTCCCGGTGCGGCTGGCGCGGCTGCACCACGCCTCCTTCACCGATCGCCTGGTGGCGAAGTTCGCCCTTCCGGTGGCCGGATGGCGCGGGGCGCCGCACTGACCGCGCCGCACCGGCCGCGCGTGCGCGCTGCGGGGAGGAAGGGGCGCGCGGGGCGCGTGGTGCGGACCGTGAGTGGGGATCCCGCCACGGAACCTCGTATGGTCGTATCCGTGTTGGAGGAAATGCGGATTCGGGCCCTGGGCGTGATCGATGACGCCGTCGTCGAGCTGTCCCCCGGCTTCACCGCGGTGACCGGCGAGACCGGCGCGGGCAAGACCATGGTCGTCACCAGTCTGGGACTGCTGCTCGGCGGACGGGCGGACGCCGCCCTCGTACGGGTGGGCGCCAAGGCCGCCGTGGTGGAGGGCCGGATCGTGCTGCCGCCCGGCGCGCCCGCGGCGCGGCGGGCCGAGGAGGCGGGCGCGGAGCTGGACGAGGGCGTGCTGCTGGTCAGCCGGACGATCTCGGCCGAGGGACGCTCGCGCGCCCATGTCGGCGGCCGCTCGGCGCCCGTCGGGCTGCTGTCGGAGCTGGGTGAGGACCTGGTGGCGGTGCACGGCCAGACGGACCAGCAGGGCCTGCTGCGGCCCGCCCGGCAGCGAGAGGCGCTGGACCGGTACGCGGGCGGGGCGGTATCCGTCCCGCTGGCCGAGTACGGCCAGGCCTACCGGCGGCTGCGAGCGGTCTCCGCCGAGCTGGCCGAGCTGACCACGCGCGCCCGCGAGCGCGCTCAGGAGGCCGATCTGCTGCGCTTCGGCCTGGAGGAGATCGCCGCGGCCGAACCCCGGGCGGGGGAGGACGCCGAACTGGCCGCCGAGGCCGAGCGGCTCGGCCACGCCGAGGCACTGGCGTCGGCCGCGGCCACCGCCCACGGCGCGCTGGCCGGCGATCCGGCCGACCCGGAGTCGGTGGACGCGGGCGCGCTGGTCGCCGGAGCCCAGCGTGCGCTGGAGGCCGTGCGGTCGCACGATCCGGCGCTGGCTGCGCTGGCCGACCGGCTGGGCGAGGTGGGCATCCTGCTGGCGGACGTCGCCGGGGAGCTGGCCGGGTACGCCGACGACCTGGACGCCGACCCGGCGCGGCTGGCCGCGGTCGAGGAGCGCCGGGCCGTCCTGTCCCATCTGACCCGCAAGTACGGCGAGGACACCGCGGCAGTCCTGGCCTGGGCCGAGGAGAGCGCCGCCCGGCTCGCCGAACTCGAGGGCGACGACGACCGGATCGGCGAACTGACCGCCGAACGCGATGCGCTCCGTGCCGAACTGGCCGCTCTCGCGCAGCGGTTGACGCAGGCGCGGACGGAGGCCGCCAAGCGGTTCGCCGACGCGGTCACCGCCGAGCTGACCGAGCTCGCCATGCCGCACGCCCGCGTCACGGTGGAGCTGCGGCAGCACGAGACGGCGGACGAGGAGTCGGGGATCGAGGTGGACGGGCGGCTGGTCGCCTTCGGCCCCCACGGCGTGGACGAGGTCGAGCTGCTGCTGGCACCGCACCCCGGGGCCCCGCCCCGCCCCATCGCCAAGGGGGCCTCGGGCGGCGAGCTGTCGCGGGTGATGCTCGCGGTCGAGGTCGTCTTCGCGGGCACCGCCCCGGTGCCGACCTACCTCTTCGACGAGGTGGACGCCGGCGTGGGAGGCAGGGCGGCCGTGGAGGTCGGACGGCGGCTGGCGCGGCTGGCGAAGTCGGCGCAGGTCGTGGTGGTCACCCATCTTCCGCAGGTCGCGGCGTTCGCCGACCGGCACCTGGTGGTGGAGAAGACCTCCGACGGCTCGGTGACGCGCAGCGGTGTGAAGACCCTCCGGGACGAGGAGCGGGTGCGTGAGCTGTCCCGGATGCTGGCCGGGCAGGAGGACTCGCAACTCGCCCGCGCCCATGCCGAGGAGCTGCTGGAGGCGGCCCGCTCCGGCATCTGAACCGCGGCCTTCGGGCACCCTTTCCGGGCCGCCCGCGTTTCACCCGTACGGCGTGGCGTCCCGCCGGGGGCCGGGGTGGCATCCTGGAGGTGCCGCACCGCCCGTACACCGTACGCTGCTGTGCGTGATCCGCGACCCCGTCCGGGGGCGGATCCGCGAGTCCGAGCCGTCCGAGCCCTCACACCAGGAGTCCCGGCCCCTTGTGAAGACCACCCCGGTTCCACCGCGCGGCGGACCGCCGCTGCACGTCGTGCAGGTGATCGGCGGCGGCAGCGCCCGAGTCTGCGCACATGTGCGCTCCCTGACCGCCGGACTGGTGGCGCGGGGGGTGCGCGTGACCGTCTGCGCGCCCCCGGGCACCGAGTTGGACTACGGCTTCACCGGCCTCGGCGCCCACTTCGTCCCCCTGCGCTGCGGCACCGGCCCCGAGGCGGCCGCGGTGCTGCGCGCGGTGTGCGCGGACGCCGGCGTGGTGCACGCCCACGGGCTGCGCGCCGGTGTGCCGGCCGCCCTGGCGCTGTGCGGGCGGCGCCGGACGCCGCTGGTGGTCACCTGGCACGCCCGGGCCCAGGCGGTGGGGGCGCGGGCCCGGCTGATGTGGCTGCTGGAGCGGCGGGTGGTGCGGGCCGCGCAGGTGGTGTTCGGCACCACGTCGGACCTGGTGGACCGGGCCCGCCGCCACGGCGCCCGCGACGCCCGGCTGGCTCCGGTGACGGTGTCCGTGCCGTGCGGTGGGCACGAGGGACGCCCGGGCCGGCCGGACGGGGCGGACGACACGGCGCGGGAGAAGACCCGGGCCGAACTCGGCGTCACCGGCCGCCCGCTGGTCCTCGCCGTCGGCCGGCTCGTTCCCCGCCAGGGGCACACCACCTTGCTGACCGCGTCCCGGGCCTGGCGCCGGCTGGATCCGCAGCCTCTGCTGGCCATCGCCGGGGAGGGCCCGGCGCGCCCCGCGCTCCAGCGCCGCATCGAGGCCGAGGAGCTGCCGGTACGGCTGCTGGGGCGGCGCGAGGACGCCCTGGAGCTGCTCGCCGCCGCCGACGTCGCCGTGCTGCCCGCGCGCTGGGAGGGCCGGGCGGTGGTGGCACAGGAGGCGCTGCGGGCCGGGGTGCCGCTGGTGGCGAGCGCGGTGGGCGGTCTGCCGGAACTGGTCGGCGACGCCGCGCTGCTGGTGCCCTACGGGGATGCGGAGGCGCTGGCGGACGCGGTGGGCGGGCTGCTCGGCGACCCCGCCCGGCGCCGCGGGCTGGCCGCGGCCGGGCGTGCCCAGGCCGCGACCTGGCCGAGCGAGGACGACACGGTGACCCAGGTGCTGAGCGTGTACGACGAGCTGGCGCAGGGAGGTTGACGGCCCGGGAGCCCGCAGTGCCCGGCTCCCGCCGTGCCCGGCTCCCGCCGTGCCCGGCTCCCGTGCCCCGGCCTTCGCCGTGCCGGGCGCGGGAACAGGGCCCCCGGCCCCGGCCGGGTCAGCTGGAGGCGCGGACGACCAGCCGGGCGGGAGTGACGACCGGGGCAGGCCGTCCGGCGCCGGAGGCGTCGGCCAGCCCGAGCCGCCGCAGCAGCAGCTCCGCCATCATCCGCCCCATCCCCTGGATGTCCTGGCGCACGGTGGTCAGCGCCGGCTCGGCCCAGGCGGCCTGCTCCAGATCGTCGTAGCCGACCACCGCCACGTCCTGCGGCACCCGCAGCCCGCGGGCGCGCAGCGTCCGCAGTGCGCCCGTGGCCGTCAGGTCGTTGCCGGCGAACACCGCGTCCAGGCCGGGCGAGCGGTCCAGCAGCTCGGCCATGGCGCGCTCGCCGCCCTCGGCCGTGAAGTCGCCGTGCGCGATCAGGGCGGGATCGGGCTCGGTCAGGCCCAGGGCGTCGAGATAGCCGTCGAGCCGGTCCAGGGCGGAGGTCTGGTCCAGCGGGCCGGTGATCACCGCGATCCGCCGCCGTCCCCGCCGCCGCAGGTGCTCCACCGCCTGCCGGGCGCCGCCCCGGTTGTCGGTGTCCACGTACAGCAGGTCGGGGTCGTCCTCGGCTCCGGGCCAGCCCGGCCGGCCGCCGAAGACCGTGGGCAGGCCGGAGGCGTTCGCCATGGACGGCAGCGGGTCGTCGCGGTGCAGCGAGAACATCAGCGCGCCGTCCACGTGCCCGCCCGCCAGATAGCGGCCGATGCGGTCGTAGTCCGTGCGGCCCTCCAGCAGCATGAGCAGCAGTTGCGTGTCGCAGGCCGCCAGCTCGCGGCTGATGCCGCGCAGTTGCTGGGCGAAGAAGGGGTCGGAGAACACCCGGGTCTCCGGCTCGGCGATCACCACGGCGACGGCTCCGGTGCGGCGGGTGACCAGACTGCGCGCCGCGCTGTTGGGTACGTAGCCCAGCTCGGCCACGGACGCCTGGACCCGGTCCCGGAGGGACTTGCGGACACCGGCGCCCCCGTTGACCACGCGCGACACGGTGGCGCGGGAGACCCCGGCATGGGCGGCGACCGCTTCGAGGGTGGGTCTGGGACCGTGCACGGGCGAACAACTCCTTCTCTCGCGGGATCCCGACGCTACCGCCGGACGCGGACAGTCGGCGGACTCTGTGGTGAGAGCGCTTTCACGACCCCGTTCTACGTTGTACAGCACCGTGGCACGGCACCGCCCGGCGCGTCCGGGAAACGGACGTCACCGGGCGGAGCCGGACGGGACGGCGGAGCCGGGGCCCTCAGCCGCCGTACGCGCCCGAGGCCGTCAGCCGCAGGGCGGTGTCGATCAGCGGAACGTGGCTGAACGCCTGCGGGAAGTTGCCCACCTGGCGCCCCAGACGGGAGTCCCACTCCTCCGCGAGCAACCCCAGGTCGTTGCGGAGCGAGAGCAGCTTCTCGAAGAGCCTGCGCGCCTCCTCCACCCGGCCGATCATCGCCAGGTCGTCGGCCAGCCAGAAGGAGCAGGCCAGGAACGCGCCCTCGTCGCCCTCCAGCCCGTCCAGCCCCGCGTGCTCGCCCGAGGTCGGGTAGCGCAGCACGAAGCCGTCCGGCGTGGACAGTTCGCGCTGGATGGCCTCGATGGTGCCGATGACCCGCTTGTCGTCCGGCGGAAGGAAGCCCACCTGCGGGATCAGCAGCAGGGAGGCGTCCAGCTCCTGGGACCCGTAGGACTGGGTGAAGGTGTTCCGCTCGGGGTCGTAGCCCTTCTCGCACACGTCGCGGTGTATCTCGTCGCGCAGCGCGCGCCACCGCTCCAGCGGGCCGTCCGCCTCGCCGGACTCGATCAGGCGGATCGTGCGGTCCACCGCCACCCAGGCCATGACCTTGGAGTGCACGAAGTGGCGGCGCGGGCCGCGCACCTCCCATATCCCCTCGTCCGGCTCGTTCCAGTGGTCCTCCAGATAGCCGATCAGCTTGATCTGCAGGAGGCTGGCGTAGTCGTTGCGCGCCAGACCGGTCATGTGGGCCAGGTGCAGGGCCTCGATGACCTCCCCGTACACGTCGAGCTGGAGCTGGGAGGCGGCGCCGTTGCCGACCCTCACCGGCTGGGAGTTCTCGTAGCCGGGCAGCCAGGACAGCTCCGTCTCGCCCAGCTCGCGCTCACCGGCGATGCCGTACATGATCTGCAGGTTCTCCGGATCGCCGGCGACCGCGCGCAGCAGCCACTCGCGCCAGGCGAGCGCCTCGCTGCGGTAGCCGGTGCGCAGCAGCGACGACAGCGTGATCGCCGCGTCGCGCAGCCAGGTGAAGCGGTAGTCCCAGTTGCGCACGCCGCCGATGTGCTCGGGCAGCGAGGTGGTGGGGGCCGCGACGATGCCGCCGGTCGGGGCGTAGGTGAGCGCCTTGAGCGTGATCAGGGAGCGCACCACCGCCTCCCGGTAGGGGCCGTGGTACGTGCACTGGCGCACCCAGTCGCGCCAGAAGTCCTCGGTCGCCGTCAGGGCCGTCTCCGGCTCCGCGGGCGCCGGGGGCTCCTTGTGCGAGGGCTGCCAGCTGATCGTCATGGCCACCCGGTCGCCCGGCGCGACGGTGAAGTCGGCGTAGGTGGTCAGGTCCTTGCCGTAGGTGTCGGCCTCGGAGTCCACCCACACGGAGTCGGGCCCCGCGACGGCGACGGTGCGGCCGTCCACCTTGTGCACCCACGGCACCACCCAGCCGTAGGAGAACCGCATCCGCAGCGCCGAACGCATCGGCACGCGGCCGCTGACGCCCTCCACGATGCGGATGAGCTGCGGCGCGTGGTGCTCGCGCGGCGGCATGAAATCGATCACACGCACCGTCCCGCGCGGGGTGTCCCACTCGGACTCCAGGATCAGGGAGTCGCCCCGGTAGCGGCGGCGGTTCGCGACCGGCGGCTCCTGGCCGGCGGGGTACGCGGGGCCCAGGCGCCAGAAGCCGTGCTCCTCGGTGCCCAGGAGTCCCGCGAAGACGGCGTGCGAGTCGAACCGGGGCAGGCACAGCCAGTCCACCGAACCGTCCCTGCATACCAGGGCGGCGGTCTGCATGTCCCCGATGAGTGCGTAATCCTCGATGCGCCCGGCCACGAGCATCTCCAGTCGAACAGTGGCTACGCCCCGTGGGACGTGCGGTTTTCCGTCCTGCCGCGCGGGAGGGCCCGCGCGGACAGTCTGAGCAGGATACGACGCGGCCAGATGTTCCGCGCCGAGGTCACCTTAGGGGTGACGGGCCCTTCCGGGTGACAACAATCCGGTGATTGACAACCGCGGTGGACGGCCGCGGCGGCGATCGCCGGGGCGGCCGCCCCGGTAACTGTGCCACGGCCCGGGCGGTGGCGGGCCGCGCCTCGGCAGCCCGGACGCGCCGCTGATACCCTGGTAGCCCGTGGAGCGGAGGGCACAACAACCCCCGAACCGCAGCGACGGCACCCCCACCGGTCGAGCCGATCCGACCGGGGCGCCGAAGCGCACGTCACCTCGCGACCACGGGAGCCCCCTCTTGGCCATGCCGACTCGATCCTCGACATCCATGACGACCAAGCACCTCTTCGTCACCGGGGGTGTCGCCTCCTCGCTCGGCAAGGGTCTGACCGCCTCCAGCCTGGGCGCCCTGCTCAAGGCGCGGGGACTGCGGGTCACCATGCAGAAGCTCGACCCGTACCTCAACGTCGACCCCGGCACGATGAACCCCTTCCAGCACGGCGAGGTGTTCGTCACCAACGACGGCGCCGAGACCGACCTGGACATCGGCCACTACGAGCGGTTCCTCGACGTCGACCTCGACGGCTCCGCCAACGTCACCACCGGCCAGATCTACTCCACGGTCATCGCCAAGGAGCGGCGCGGCGAGTACCTGGGCGACACCGTGCAGGTCATCCCGCACATCACCAACGAGATCAAGCACCGCATCCGCCGGATGGCCACCGACGACGTCGACGTGGTGATCACCGAGGTCGGCGGCACCGTCGGCGACATCGAGTCGCTGCCCTTCCTGGAGGCCGTGCGCCAGGTGCGGCACGAGGTCGGCCGCGACAACGTCTTCGTCGTCCACATCTCCCTGCTGCCCTACATCGGGCCCTCCGGCGAGCTGAAGACCAAGCCCACCCAGCACTCGGTCGCCGCCCTGCGCAACATCGGCATCCAGCCCGACGCCATCGTGCTGCGCGCCGACCGCGACGTGCCCGTCTCCATCAAGCGCAAGATCTCGCTGATGTGCGACGTGGACGAGGAGGCGGTGGTGGCCTGCAAGGACGCCCCGTCGATCTACGACATCCCCAAGGTCCTGCACACCGAGGGACTGGACGCCTACGTGGTGCGCCGGATGGGCCTGCCCTTCCGCGACGTGGACTGGACCCAGTGGGACGACCTGCTGCGCCGCGTCCACCAGCCCGACCACGAGGTGACCGTCGCGCTGGTCGGCAAGTACATCGACCTGCCCGACGCGTACCTGTCGGTCACCGAGGCGCTGCGCGCCGGGGGCTTCGCCAACAACGCCCGTGTGAAGATCAAGTGGGTCACCTCCGACGACTGCCGCGTCCCCGGCGGTGCGAGGAGGCAGCTCGGCGACGTGGACGCCATCTGCATCCCCGGCGGCTTCGGCGAGCGCGGCGTGGAGGGCAAGGTCGCCGCGATCACCTACGCCCGCGAGAACGGCGTCCCGCTGCTGGGCCTGTGTCTGGGCCTGCAGTGCATCGTCATCGAGGCCGCCCGCAACCTGGCCGGCATCGAGGGTGCCAACTCCACCGAGTTCGACCAGGCCGCGCCCCACCCGGTGATCTCCACCATGGAGGAGCAGCTCGACATCGTCGCCGGTGAGGGCGACATGGGCGGCACCATGCGACTGGGGATGTATCCGGCCAAACTCGCCGAGGGCTCGATCGTGCGCGAGGTCTACGGCGGCGAGCCGTACGTCGAGGAGCGCCACCGCCACCGCTACGAGGTCAACAACGCCTACCGGGCCGAGCTGGAGAAGACCGGCCTGGTGTTCTCCGGGACCTCCCCGGACAACAAGCTGGTGGAGTACGTGGAGTACCCGCGCGAGACCCACCCCTACCTGGTCGCCACCCAGGCCCACCCCGAGCTGCGCTCCCGGCCCACCCGCCCGCACCCGCTCTTCGCCGGTCTGGTCGGGGCGGCCGTGAAGCGGCAGCAGGGCTCGGGCGCCGCGCCTCAGGCCGCCCCCGCCGCGGCGGGCGAGGGGGCCTGAGCGGTGGCGGAGAAGGACGCAGGGGCTCTGCGGGACACCCCGAGGCAGTGGCGGGTCACCGCCTCCGAGACGCCCTTCGAGGGCGGCAAGACCAGCGTGCGCACCGACCGTGTGGTGATGCCGGACGGTTCCGTCGCCGCCCGCGACTACCAGGTCCACCCCGGTTCGGTGGCCGTCCTCGCGCTCGACGAGCAGGACCGGGTGCTGGTGATCAGCCAGTACCGGCACCCGGTGAGGCACAAGCTGTGGGAGATCCCCGCCGGCCTGCTCGACGTCCCCGGCGAGAACCCGCTGGGCGCCGCCCGGCGCGAGCTGTACGAGGAGGCGCACGTCAAGGCCGAGGACTGGCGGGTGCTGGTCGACGTGTACACCTCGCCCGGCGGCAGCGACGAGGCGGTGCGCATCTTCCTGGCCCGCGATCTGTCCGACGCCGACGGCGAGCGCTTCGAGGTCTGCGACGAGGAGGCCGACATGGAGGTGGCGCGTGTGCCCCTGGCGCAGTTGGTACGCGGTGCGCTGGCGGGGGACCTGCACAACAACTGCCTGGTGACCGGTGTCCTGGCCCTGACGGCCGCACGGACCGAGGGCGGTCCGGACGCCCTGCGCCCCGCCGAGGCGCCCTGGCCCGCCAGGCCGTTCCGGGCATGAGGAGCCGGCCGGCGGCCGGAGTGTGAACGTGCCCCGGGCGCGGAGCGGCCGCTCCGCGCCCGGGGCGCGCGGCGCCGGTGCGGACCGTCCGTGGTGAACTACCCTTCCAGCCGTGACGGATCAGGCGGTGCACACCGGCGGGCCGGCCCCGTCCGCCGGAGCCGTGGACGGAGGCGGGGCAGCGGGCGGTCTCCTGGGACGGCGGCGCGAACTGGACCGGCTGCGCGCAGACGCCGGACGCGCCGGGCTCGACGCCCTCTCCGGCAGCCCCTCGGCCCGTTGCCGCGTCCTGCTGATCGCGGGCCGGCCCGGCTCGGGCCGCACCGCGCTGGCGGAGGAGTTCGCGCGGCAGGCGGCCGCCGACTACCCCGACGGGATCCTGCGCGCCCGGCTCAGCGACCCGGACGGCACCCCCGTCCCCACCGAGCGCACCGCCCGCGACCTGCTCCGCGCTCTGGCGGCGGCCCGCGGCACGGCCGGCGAACCCCTGGCCGCGCCTCCCGCCGGGGCTGGGGACGTGGAGCTCGCCGAGGCGCTGCGCGCCGCCCTGGCGGACCGCCGCGCCCTGCTCCTCCTGGACGACGTGGCCGCTCCCGAACAGCTTCACGGCCTGCTGCCCGACGGCCGGGGATGCCTGGTGCTGGCCGTCTCCCGCGGGCCGCTGACCGGCATCCCGGACGTGCGCCCCTGCACGCTGGAGGGGCTCGGCACCGAGGCGGCCGTCGCCCTGCTGGAGAAGCGGGCCGGGGACACCCCCCGGGTCACCGTCGACCCGCGTGCGGCGGAGTCCCTGGCCGAGGCGTGCGGGGGGCGTCCCGCGGCGCTCGTCCTGGTCGGCGGCTGGCTGGCGGCCCACCCCACGGCGTCCGTCGCCGAGGCGGCCCGGCGTTTCGGAGCTCTCCCCGACGACCTGCCCGGCGGTGCGGCGGACGACGCCCACGCGCCCGAGGACGCGTCGGGACGCGTGCCCGGCGGCCACTTCGGCGGTCTTCCCGGCGGCCTTCCCAGTGGCCTCCCCGGTCCCGCGCGAGCGGCCGTCCCCGGGCCCCGGGCCCGTTCCGCCGCGGTCTCCCGGCCGCTGGTGCGGGCCTTCCACCTGGTCCACGGCTCGCTGCCGCCCTCGGCCGCGCGCTTCCTGCGCCTGCTGGCGCTCGCCCCGGCCGGACTCGCCGACGCCCACACCGCCTCGGCCCTCACCGGATGCCGGGCGGACGAGGCCGCGGCCACACTGGAGGCCTTCACCGGGCTCGGCCTGCTGCGCACCACCGCCACCCCGGGGCTGTACGCCGTCCCGGGCTGCCTCGCCCCCGTGCTCACGGCCGTGCTGGAGGAGCGGGAGCGCCCGCAGGACGTGAGGCTGGCCCGGGCCAGGGTGCTGGAGCGGTCGGCGCGGCTGCTGCGTTCCTGCCGGGCCGCGGCCGAGCCGCCCGGTTCACCGGCGCGCCGGGCGGCGGCCGAGCTGCCGCGCGCCCTGCGCTTCGAAAGCCGCGCCGCCGCCGCGGCCTGGCTCGGCCCCCGGCTGCCGGGCCTGCGCGCGGCCGCCCGCGCCGCCGTGGCGGACGGGGAACTGGACACCCTGGTCCGGCGGCTGGCCGCCGGGCTCGCCGGGGCGCTGATCGCGCACCTGGGGCACGAGGCGGCCGCCCCCGAGCTGTACCGGCTCCACGAACTGCTGCTGCCCGTCACCGAGCGGCGCGGGCTGCACGGCGAGCGCGCCGCGATCCTGCTCGACCTCGGGGACCTCGACGCCCACGCCGGCCGCCCGCACCGGGCACTGACGCGCTACCGCGGCGCACTGGAGGCCGCCCGCGCCGACGGCGGACGCGGCGGCGACCGGAGCGCGGCGGCGTACGCGCGGGCGCTGGAGTCGCTGGGCGACACCTACGCGCACCTGGGCGACGACCGGCGCGCCGGCGACTGGTACGGCCGGGCGCTGGCGCTGTGCCAGACCCGCGGCGAGCCGGCCGACGAGGCCCGGCTGCACGGGCTGATCGGGGCCGCGCACCTGCGCGAGGGGCGCTGGGAGGAGGCCCTGCGCGCCTGGCGGGCCTGTGCCGCGGCCTGCCGGCGGCTGCGGGACGGGGAGGCGTACGCGCGGGCGCTGGAGGAGGTTGCCAGGGTCCAGGAGTACGCGGGCCGCGGTGAGGAGGCGCGGCGCACCCGCCGCCGGGCCCTGCGGTGGGGGCGTCCGGGGGCGGTGCGCGGGGACGGGGGCGCGGCCCGGGGCGGGGAGACGGGCACAGGAGGCGGCGCCCGTTCGCGCCCCGCGGTGGCGCGGTGGATGCTGGAAGGAGCCTCGCGCACCGCCGAGAGCGGCGGTCGACCTGCGAAATAGACAGCGATCCTCGCAAAAATTGACCCTTTGCAAGGCTGGACAGGGAGAAACCCTTCATTAGACTGGCCGAGCTGCGGCCGCTCGACCGCATCCGACATTTACCCCGTGTACCGGTGCGGTGGGGTGGGCCCCGGTCCATTCCGCAACCATGACACCCCCATGAGACAAGGACCGTGATCGACGTGAAGGTCGGCATCCCCCGCGAAGTCAAGAACAACGAGTTCCGCGTGGCCATCACCCCGGCCGGTGTGCACGAGCTCGTACGCAACGGGCACCGGGTCTACGTGGAGCGGAGCGCCGGCGAGGGCTCCTCCATCCCCGACCGGGAGTACACCGAGGCCGGCGCGGTCATCCTGGACAGCGCCGACGAGGTGTGGGCCACCGCCGAACTGCTGCTGAAGGTCAAGGAGCCGGTCGCCGAGGAGTACCACCGGCTGCGCAAGGACCAGACGCTGTTCACCTACCTCCACCTGGCCGCGTCCCGGGAGTGCACCGACGCGCTGCTGCGCTCGGGCACCACCGCCATCGCCTACGAGACGGTGGAGACCGCCGACCGCGCGCTGCCGCTGCTGGCGCCGATGTCGGAGGTGGCGGGCCGGATCGCCCCGCAGGTGGGCGCGTACCACCTGATGCGCTCGGCCGGCGGCCGCGGAGTGCTGCCCGGCGGCGTGCCGGGCGTCGCGCCGAGCCGGGCCGTGGTCATAGGCGGCGGCGTCTCGGGCTGGAACGCCACCCAGATCGCCGTCGGCATGGGCTTCCACGTCACCCTGCTCGACAAGGACGTGCGCAAGCTGCGCGAGGCCGACCGGATCTTCGGCACCCGGGTGCGGACGGTCACCTCCAACGCGTACGAGCTGGAGAAGGCCGTCCTCGACGCCGACCTGGTCGTCGGCGCCGTGCTGATCCCGGGCGCCAAGGCGCCGAAGCTGGTCACCAACGAGCTGGTGTCGCGGATGAAGCCGGGCAGCGTGCTGGTCGACATCGCGATCGACCAGGGCGGCTGCTTCGAGGACTCGCGCCCCACCACCCACGCGGAGCCGACCTTCACCGTCCACGACTCGGTCTTCTACTGCGTCGCCAACATGCCCGGCGCGGTGCCGAGCACCTCGACGTACGCGCTGACCAACGCCACGCTGCCGTACATCGTCGAGCTGGCCAACCGCGGCTGGCGCGACGCCCTGCGCCGCGACCCCGCGCTCGCCAAGGGCCTGAACGTCCACGACGGCGAGGTGACCTACGGCCCGGTCGCCGAGGCGCACGGGCTGCCGGTGCGCGAGCCGGCCGCGCTGCTCGGCTGACGGGTCGGGCTGACGGCCGGTCGCCGACGGAGTAGACAAGTCGCCATATGAAGCGCCGGTGGCGGTCAACGGCGTGCGTCAACGTCACCCGTCAACACCGCCACGGCCGTTCCGCCGGCCGGAGCCCGGACCCTCCGGGCTCCGGTCGGCGGTTTCCCGTGTGCGGCGGGGGGTTGGCCGCGGGGCGGGGCCGGCGCCGGGCCGACGCGGCGTCAACTCGCCGCGATAGTTGCGCTTCGTCCCTTTCGCGCCCCCGGAAGACCTCGTCCGCGCGGCTGTTACGCCCTTGACAGACGGGTACATGGTTGCCGACACATCCGGCCGTCTACGGCGGATTGTGTTGCTGTGGACGGCCGACACGCCATAGAGTCGCCAATCATCGGCATGGTGCCACGCTGACCTGTCTAGAAGTTTCCTGGTCACCAAGGAGGTAGGACGACTTGTGAATGAGTCGACATTTACTCCCCCGGGTGGTCAACCAGGAATGCCTTCGCGGGGCGAAGCCCCTTCGGGACTCAAGGCCGTCGGCTCCGTCGCTGTCCAGACTTTCGCAGCCCACCAGAACCAGGCGAGCATGACAGCCCATCAGAGCATGGACGGCCACCGAGCGAACGCCATGGCCGCCGACCGCAGGGGCGGCGAGACCGGCCGGCCGGCCGACCACGCGGACCCCCACTACGAGGAACTCCCCGAGGGGCACTTCTACGACCCCGACGCGGAGTACGAACCCGACCCCGAGTACGCGGCCACCCTCGCGCCCGACGCCGCCCGCCAGCGCCGTGAGCGCATCGGGCCCACGGGCCGGCCGCTGCCGTACTTCCCGATCCCCGGCCCGGTCACCGAGCACGGCCCGGCGAAGATCATCGCGATGTGCAACCAGAAGGGCGGGGTGGGCAAGACCACCTCGACCATCAACCTGGGCGCCGCGCTCGCCGAGTACGGCCGCCGGGTGCTGCTGGTGGACTTCGACCCCCAGGGCGCCCTCTCCGTCGGCCTCGGCGTCAACCCGATGGAGCTGGACCTGACCGTCTACAACCTGCTCATGGAGCGGGGCATGTCGGCGGACGAGGTGCTGCTGAAGACGGCCGTGGCGGGCATGGACCTGCTGCCCAGCAACATCGACCTGTCCGCGGCCGAGGTCCAGCTCGTCAGCGAGGTCGCCCGCGAGTCCACGCTCCAGCGCGCCCTGGCGCCGCTGCTGCCCGACTACGACTTCATCGTCATCGACTGCCAGCCCTCCCTCGGCCTGCTCACCGTCAACGCGCTGACCGCCGCGCACAAGGTGATCGTGCCGCTGGAGTGCGAGTTCTTCGCGCTGCGCGGGGTGGCGCTGCTGACCGAGACGATCGAGAAGGTCCAGGAGCGGCTCAACCCGGAACTGGAGCTCGACGGCATCCTGGCGACGATGTACGACTCGCGCACCGTGCACAGCAGGGAGGTGCTCGCACGCGTGGTGGAGGCGTTCGACGACAACGTGTACCACACCGTCATCGGGCGCACGGTCCGCTTCCCGGAGACCACGGTCGCCGGCGAGCCGATCACCACCTACGCCTCCAACTCCGTCGGCGCCGCCGCCTACCGCCAACTCGCCAGGGAGGTGCTCGCCCGGTGCCACGCCGAGTGAGTCTCCCGGCAGCCGACGAACTGTTCCGTTCCACCGGAGGGTCCCCGGTCCAGCCGTCGACCCCCCAGCAGCACACCGGCGGCGACGCCTCCGCCGCCTCCCGGCTCCCCGCCCCGGCGGGCGGGCAGGGAGCCGCGGGCGAGCACGCCCCGGCGGACGACGGCGACGGCCCGGAGCGCACGGCGGCGGGCACCGCCGGAGCCCCGGAGGCCGGTGACCACGGCGGCCGCGAGCCCCGGCAGGCCCCGGTGCCCGGCCAGAGCGCCGGGCGAGGCGGCCGCGAGCCGGCGGAGGCCCGCCGGGGGACGGGCCAGCCCCCGGCCCAGTCCCCCGCGGGCGCCGCCCGGGGCCAGGGCAGGGGCCGTACGGCCGTGGGCGCGGCGGCTCCCCGGCGCGGCAGACCTGCGGCCCGGCGCCCCAGCGGACGCGAGCGCCACGACGAGAAGATCACCGTCTACGTCTCCGCCGAGGAGCTGATGGACCTCGAGCACGCCCGGCTGGTGCTCCGCGGTGAGCACGGCCTGGCCGTGGACCGCGGCCGGATCGTCCGCGAGGCTGTCGCCGTGGTCCTCGCGGACCTGGAGGCGCGCGGCGACGCGAGCATCCTGGTGCGCCGCCTGCGCGGCCGCTGACCCGCGGGGCGGTAGCCTGCCCCGCGATGCCGACCGCCGACGACCCCGCGCCCAACCCCCGGCGCTCCCGCCGCCCGCTCGGCCGGGGGCCGGGGGCGGCACCGGCCGCTCCGCGGCCGCCGGAAGCCCCGGCGGCCCCCGGGCCCGAGCCCACGGGGGAGCCGGAACCGGCCGGTCCGGCCGCCGCCGAGCCCAAACCCGTACCCGTACCCGAGCTTGAACCCGTACCCGAGCCCGAGGCCCTACCGGAACCGGCTCCGGTGCGCGGGCCCGTACCCGAGCCGGAACGGGTACGGCAGCCGCCGCCCGGGGAGGACCCGCCGCCCGGGGAGGGCGGAGAGCCGGAGGGCCGGGAGGAAGCCGGGGACGGGGGCGCCGAGTCCGGCGACGGCCGCTTCAAGGTCGTCTTGGACAACTTCGAGGGCCCCTTCGACCTCCTCCTCCAGCTCATCTCCCGGCACAAGCTGGACGTCACCGAGGTCGCCCTTTCGAAGGTCACCGACGAGTTCATGGCGCACATCCGCGCCATGGGCCCCGACTGGGACCTCGACCAGACCACCGAGTTCCTGGTCGTCGCCGCCACCCTGCTCGACCTGAAGGCCGCGCGGCTGCTGCCCGCCGCCGAGGTCGAGGACGAGGCCGACCTCGCCCTGCTGGAGGCACGCGACCTGCTCTTCGCCCGGCTGCTGCAGTACCGCGCGTACAAGCAGGTCGCCGGGATCTTCGACGGACGCCTGGCCGCCGAGGCACGCCGCCACCCCCGTACGGTGGGACTGGAGCCGCACCACGCCGAGCTGCTGCCCGAGGTGGTCATCAGCATCGGCCCCGAGGGCTTCGCCCGGCTCGCGGTCAAGGCGATGCAGCCCAGACCGGAACCGCAGGTCTACGTCGACCACATCCACGCCCCGCTGGTCAGCGTGCGCGAGCAGGCGGAGATCCTGGTGGCCAGGCTGCGGGAGCTGGGTGAGGCGAGCTTCGCGGCGCTCACCGAGGACGCGGCCGACACCCTCACCGTCGTCGCCCGCTTCCTGGCGCTGCTGGAGCTCTACCGCGAGCGCGCGGTCGCCCTGGAGCAGGAGGAGGCCCTCGGCGGCCTCACCGTGCGCTGGAGCGGCGGGGAGGAGACGCGGCCGCTGGTCACCGACGAGTTCGACGCGGGCGACGGCGCGGGCAGCGGCACAGGCGACGACGGGAAGGACGGCCTCGGATGAGCGCGGACACGGACACGGGACCGGACCCGGCCGGGACGGGGAGGAGCGGGGCGGCGGAGGAGCCCCGGCCGCCGGCCGGCGCCTCCGCCGTCGCCGAACTGGACCTCAAGCCCGCCCTGGAGGCGGTGCTGATGGTCGTCGACGAACCGGCCACCGAGGAGCACCTGGCCAAGGTGCTCCAGCGCCCCCGCCGCGCGATCGCCGTGGCGCTGCGCGAGCTGTCCGACGAGTACGCCCGGCAGGGCCGCGGCTTCGACCTGCGGCTGGTCGCCGGAGGCTGGCGGTACTACACCCGCCCCGAGTACGCCGACGCCGTCGAGAGCTTCGTCCTGGACGGCAGACAGGCCCGGCTGACCCAGGCCGCACTGGAGACCCTGGCCGTGGTCGCGTACCGTCAACCGGTCAGCCGCTCGCGCGTCTCGGCCGTGCGCGGGGTGAACTGCGACGGGGTCATGCGCACCCTCCTCCAGCGCGGGCTGATCGAGGAGGCGGGCACCGAACCCGAAACAGGTGCGATCCTGTACAGGACGACGAACTACTTCCTGGAGCGGATGGGCCTGCGCGGTCTGGACGAGCTTCCGGAGCTCGCGCCCTTCCTCCCCGAGGCGGACGCGGTCGAGGCCGAGAGCCAGGAGGGCGTGCCGTCGTTCGACGTGGACGACAGCGGCGATTCCCAGACTTAGAGACAGTTAGACGGAAACCTTGATGCGAAGCAGCGGCAGGAACAGCAACCGGAACCACCGGGGCGCGGGCAACAGCCGCGACGACAGGCAGAAGCGCGCGGGACGTCCCCGCCCGGAGGAGCGCCGTTACGACGCCGGCTCCGGCGGCGGGCCCGACAAGCCGGGCGGGCCGGGCAAGTCCGCCAAGCCCGGCGGCGCCAAGGGCCAGGGCCGGCGGCAGGGCCAGAGTCAGGGCCAGGAGGGCAGGCAAGGGCAGTCCTCCGGGGGCGCCTCCCGGGGCGGGCCGAAGGCGGGGGCCGGGACGGGAGGTCCCAAGGGCCCCAGGACCGGTCCCAGGCAGGGCGGCAAGGGCGGCGCCCGCGGGCGTTCGGTACCGGCGCGCCCCCGCGAGTACGACGCCCAGATCGAGGAGCGCAACCGCGCACGGCACGCCAAGCCGGCGCTCAAGCTCCCCAAGACCTTCGGCGAGGCGGAGGGCGAGAGGCTGCAGAAGGTCCTGGCCCGTGCCGGCATGGGCTCGCGCCGCGCCTGCGAGGAGCTGATCGACCAGCGCCGGGTGGAGGTCAACGGCGAGATCGTGGTCGAGCAGGGACTGCGAGTGGACCCGGAGAAGGACGAGATCAAGGTCGACGGCCTGACGATCGCCACACAGTCCTACCTGTTCTTCGCGCTCAACAAGCCCGCCGGCGTCGTCTCCTCCATGGAGGACCCGGAGGGCCGCCAGTGCCTGGGCGACTACGTGACCAACCGCGAGACCCGGCTGTTCCACGTCGGCCGCCTCGACACCGAGACCGAGGGGCTGATCCTGCTCACCAACCACGGCGAGCTGGCCCACCGCCTCACCCACCCCCGCTACGGCGTGGCGAAGACTTACCTCGCCGCCATCCAGGGGCCCATCCCGCGCGACCTGGGCAAGCGGCTCAAGGAAGGCGTGAAGCTGGAGGACGGGTACGCCCGCGCCGACAACTTCAAAGTCGTGGAGAACACCGGCAAGAACTACCTCGTCGAGGTCACCCTCCACGAGGGCCGCAAGCACATCGTCCGCCGCATGCTCGCCGAGGTCGGCTTCCCCGTCGACAAGCTGGTGCGCACCCGCTTCGGCCCCATCGCACTGGGCGACCAGAAGTCCGGCTGGCTGCGCCGGCTGACCAACACCGAGGTGGGCATGCTGATGCGGGAGGTCGACCTCTAGGCCGCCGTCCCGCCCGCCACCGGCCCCGGCCCGGGAAACCCCTGGCCGGGGCCTGTGCGCACCCGCCAGGGCGGGCGCATGGCCGCCCCGACCGCCGCCGGTCTCCCCGAGCCGCGCCCCGTACTCGCCCGGCAGCGACACCCCCTGGTCTTCGCGACCGTCTCCGGGGCGCATCTGTACGGCTCCCCCTCCCGCGACTCCGGCGCCGACCTGCGCGGGTTCCACCTGCTGCCGGTGGAGGACCTGACCGGGCCGCGGGAGGGCGAGGAGACCGCGGGCCGGATGCGGGACCGGGACGGGGCCGAGCCGGACCTGGTCACCCACGGCCTGCGCGGGTTCGCCCGGCTGACGCTCCGCCGCTACCGGGGCTTCGCCGGCACCCGGTGGCGGCTGTGCGGCAGGACCGGTGAGCCGAAGCCGCTGCTCCACACCTTCCGAGCGCCGCTCACCGGCATCCGTCCGATGCGCACCGGCGAGGTCTGCGCCCGTCTGCCCACCCTCGCAGAGGAGGTGGGGGAGGCCCCGGCCACCTCGCCGGGCTGATCGACGCCAAGGCCGAGGCCGGGTACGGGCCGGCCCCGCTGGACGGCGGCCGGGACGTCTTCCGGCCCCCGGACGAGCCCGGCGGCCGTGACGCCCTCCACGACCTGGCCGTCCGGGCCCGCATGGCCGCCGGGCGGCCGGTTCAGACGTAGGCGCGGCGGACGCGGACCAGGAAGTCCTCCACCCGGGCGCGGTCCGGTTCGGCGGGCAGCGGGGTGCCGGAGGCGGCCCCGTCCGCCTCCTCGCGGAGGCGCGCGAGCCAGGCCTCCACCTCGGCCCAGGCCACCTCACCGCGCCGGACGGCCAGCAGGCGGTCCCGGTACGGCCCCGCGTCCAGGACGAGTTCCCCGGTGCGCAGCAGATCGCGGCAGGACAGCAGCAGCCGCACCAGGTGCATGGCCTGCTTCCAGCGCATCTCGCCGCGGCTGCGCACCCGCGCCCGCAGCTTGCGGTGCTGCCCCCAGGCGTACCCGGTGAAGGTGCGGTGCACATGCCGGGAGAGGAACGCGCCGCGCAGGGCCAGAAGCTCCCGGCCGGTGTCGTCCAGGCGCTCGACGAGGGGGGAGTGCAGACACTCCAGGATGCTGGGGTTCGAGGCCAGCCCCAGCGCGCAGAAGCGCTCCAGTTCCCAGGAGAACTCCTCCGGACGCGGGCCCTCCACATGCGTCGGGGGCTTCTCCAGGCGCCAGAACAGCGGCGTCGGCGCGGCGTACACACCGCGCCGGTCGGTGTCGCTGTCCTCGGTCGCCAGGCCGAAGGCGTGCGAGCCCATCACACAGGAGTAGACGGTGTGGTCGCGCACCAGGCCGTGCGGGTCCGGGCCGTAAGCTGCCGGGCCGTGCGGGGCCTGGCCGTGCGGGGCGGGTGTGCCGGGCGCGGAGGGCATGGCCGCGATTGTGGCACGCGGCCGTCTCGCAGGGCGGGCGCGGACGCGGGAGCCGGTACACCGCCTCTACGCTGACCAGGACAGCATTACAGCCGCGGACGCAAGGGAGCGAGCAGGTGACGGTACGAGCGGTGCGGGGCGCCGTGCAGTTGGACCGGGACGAGGCCGGGCACATGGACGAGCGGGTCTCGCAACTGCTCACCGCGATACTGGAGCGCAACGCGCTGACGGCCGACGACCTGATCAGCGTCTGGTTCACGGCCACCCCCGATCTGCGCAGCGACTTCCCCGCCGCCGCGGCCCGCAAGCTCGGCATCGTGGACGTGCCGCTGATCTGTGCGCAGGAGATGGACGTGGCCGGCGCCATGCCGCGGGTGGTCCGCATCCTCGCCCATGTCGAGACCGGTCTGACCAGGGCCGGGATCTCCCACGTCTACCTCGGCGCCGCCGGGGCCCTGCGCAAGGACATCGCCCAGTGAGGACCGCGCTCGTCATCGGCACCGGACTGATCGGCACCTCCGTCGCCCTGGCCCTGGCCGGGCGCGGGGTGCGGGTGCACCTGGAGGACCACGACGCCGACCAGGCCCGCACGGCCGCCTCCCTGGGCGCCGGGACCGACCGGCCCCCGGAGGGGCCGGTGGACCTCGCCGTCGTGGCCGTACCGCCCGCCCACATCCCCGCCGTCCTCGCCGCGGCCCAGCGCCGGAAGGCGGCCCGCGGCTATCTGGACGTCGGCAGCGTCAAGGGCGGGCCGCGCCGGGAGGCCGAGGCGCTGGGCTGCGATCCGACCACCTACCTGGGCACGCACCCGATGTCCGGGCGCGAGACCTCCGGACCGCTGGCCGCCACCGCCGACCTCTTCGAGGGGCGGCCCTGGGTCCTCACCCCCACCCCGGAGACCGACACCGAGGTGCTCAACCTCGCGCTGGAGCTGATCTCGCTCTGCCGCGCCGTCCCCGTGGTGATGGACGCCGACGCGCACGACCGGGCCGTCGCCCTGGTCTCGCACACCCCGCAACTGCTGTCCAGCCTGGTCGCCGCCCGCCTGGAGGGCGCCGACGAGACGGCCGTGCGCCTGTGCGGCCAGGGCATCCGCGACGTGACGCGGATCGCTGCCTCCGACCCGGGCATGTGGATCGACATCCTCTCGGCCAACCCCGGTCCCGTGGCCGACATCCTGGCCGCGGTGGCCGGCGACCTGGAGGAGACGGTGCGGGCGCTGCGCGCGCTGGAGTCCGCCGACGAGACCGAGCGCACCGGCGGCGCGGCGGGCATCGAGGAGGTACTGCGCCGCGGCAACAGCGGCCGGGCCAGGATCCCGGGCAAGCACGGGCAGGCCCCGGCCGCCTACGAGACGGTGGCGGTGCTCATCAGCGACCGGCCGGGCGAGCTGGCCAGCATCTTCGCCGACGCCGGACGGGCCGGCGTCAACGTCGAGGACGTCCGGATCGAGCACGCCACCGGCCAGCAGGCCGGCCACGTCCAGCTCATGGTCGAGCCGAGTGCCGCCCCCGTGCTGACGGCGGCGCTGCGCGAGCGGGGCTGGGCCATCCGGCAGCAGTAGGGGTACCCGGCCGACGGTAGCCTTGTGCCGGACGGGGAGGGCGTGCCGGCGTTCCCCTCGCCGGCGCCCCCGCGCCCGCGTCCCGACCCGTGCTCCCAGCAGTTCGAGAAAGGTGCCCGACACCGTGGCAGCAACCTCCCGGCAGGCGTCCTCCGTGTCCCCGGACGCCCCGGCCCCCGTCATCGTCGCCATCGACGGCCCGTCCGGCACGGGCAAGTCGAGCACCTCCCGGGCCGTCGCGGCCAAGCTCGGCCTGAGCTACCTGGACACCGGTGCGCAGTACCGCGCGATCACCTGGTGGATGCTGACCCACGACATCGACGTCCGGGACGCCGAGGCCGTCGCCGCCGCGGCCGACCGCCCCGAGATCCTCTCCGGCACCGACCCGGCCGAGCCGACCATCACCGTGGACGGCACGGACGCCTCCGGTCCGATCCGCACGCAGGAGGTCACCGGCGCGGTCAGCGCGGTCAGCGCGGTGCCCGCGGTGCGCACCAGGATCACCGAGCTCCAGCGCGCCATCGCCGCGGGTGCCCCCACCGGCATCGTCGTCGAGGGCCGGGACATCGGCACCACCGTCCTGCCCGACGCGGACCTGAAGATCTTCCTCACCGCCTCCCCCGAGGCCCGCGCGGCCCGGCGCGGCGGCGAGCTGAAGGGCAGCGGCGGCCGTCCGGTCGACCTGGACGCCACCCGCGAGGCGCTGCTCAGGAGGGACGCCGCCGACGCCGGCCGCAAGACCTCCCCGCTGCGCAAGGCGGACGACGCGGTCGAGGTGGACACCACCGAACTGACCCTGGAGCAGGTCATCGAGTGCGTCGTCACCCTGATCGAAGAGAAGCAGCAGGCCAGGTGAGCGCGGCGGACGGCAGCGGCGGCCCGGGCCTGCCCAGCGCACGGGGCGCCGCGGTCGGGCGGCGCATCGGGATCGGTCTGATGTACGGGCTGTGGCGGCCCAGGGTGCTCGGTGCCTGGCGGGTCCCGGCCGCCGGGCCGGTGATCCTCGCCGTCAACCACACGCACGCCGTGGACGGCCCGCTGCTGATGGGGACCGCACCCCGGCCGGTGCACTTCCTGATCAAGAAGGAGGCCTTCATCGGCCCCCTCGACCCCTTCCTGACCGGTATCGGACAGATCGAGGTGGACCGGAAGGCCGCCGACCGCGTCGCGATCACCAGGGCGCTGGGCGTGCTGGGAAACGGCGGTGTGCTGGGCATCTTCCCGGAGGGCACCCGGGGGGAGGGCGACTTCGCCTCGCTCCGCTCGGGCCTGGCCTACTTCGCGCTGCGCTCCGGGGCGCCCGTCGTACCCGTCGCGGTGCTGGGGACGGCCGGGACGCGCGGGCGCGCGATACCCGCGCTGCCCCCGCTGCGGGCCCGCGTCGACATCGTGTTCGGCGAACCCTTCGAGGCGGGCGACGGCAGCGGCAGGCGCACCCGGGCGGCGCTGGACGAGGCGACGGTGCGCATCGGCAGGCGACTGACGGCCCACCTGGCCGACGCCCGGCGCGCCACCGGGCGCGGTTAGGCGACACTGGACCTCTGCGCCCGTGGCGCCCGCGCGTACCGCGCGGGCGCACACGGCCCCGGACGGGGGCGTGCGCCCACGGGGCGCGCAGGGTCACGGACAACACGTACACACGAGGACAGGACTTCATGAACGAGCAGACCCACGTCGGCGACGAGCACGGGCACGGTGAGCTCGGCGACGCCGAGTACGCGGAGTTCATGGAGCTCGCCGCGCAGGAGGGGTTCGAAGCCGAGGACGTCGAGGGGGCGCTCGGCGAGGCCGGGCATGGGCCGCTGCCGGTGCTGGCCGTCGTCGGCCGGCCGAACGTCGGCAAGTCGACTCTGGTCAACCGCATCCTCGGCCGCCGCGAGGCCGTCGTGGAGGACCGCCCCGGTGTCACCCGGGACCGGGTCACCTACGAGGCCGAGTGGGCGGGGCGTCGCTTCAAGGTGGTCGACACCGGAGGCTGGGAGCAGGACGTCCTGGGCATCGACGCCTCGGTGGCGGCCCAGGCCGAGTTCGCGATCGAGGCCGCCGACGCGGTGGTCTTCGTGGTGGACGCCACGGTCGGCGCGACCGACACCGACGAGGCCGTCGTCAGGCTGCTGCGCAAGGCGGGCAAGCCCGTGGTGCTGTGCGCGAACAAGGTCGACGGGCCCTCCGGCGAGGCGGACGCCGCCATGCTGTGGTCGCTCGGCCTCGGCGAGCCCCACCCGGTCTCCGCACTGCACGGCAGGGGCACCGGCGATCTGCTGGACGAGGTGCTGAAGGTGCTGCCCGAGGCGCCGCCGCAGACCTTCGGCGGCGGGATCGGCGGGCCGCGCCGGGTGGCGCTGATCGGCCGCCCCAACGTCGGCAAGTCCTCGCTGCTGAACAAGGTCGCGGGGGAGGACCGGGTGGTCGTCGACCAACTGGCGGGCACCACCCGCGATCCGGTCGACGAGCTGATCGAACTGGGCGGCAAAACCTGGAAGTTCGTCGACACCGCCGGCATCCGGCGCCGGGTGCACCTGACCGAGGGCGCCGACTACTACGCCTCGCTGCGCACGGCCGCCGCCCTGGAGAAGGCCGAGGTCGCGGTCGTCCTCATCGACGTCAGCGAGCCGGTCAGCGTGCAGGACACCCGCATCATCACCATGGCGGTCGACGCCGGACGCGCGCTGGTCATCGCGTACAACAAGTGGGACACCCTCGACGAGGAGCGCCGCTACTACCTGGAGCGCGAGATCGAGACCGATCTCGGCCAGGTGAAGTGGGCGCCGCGGGTGAACGTCTCGGCGCGCACCGGCCGCCACATGGAGAAGCTGGTGCCGGCGATCGAGACCGCGCTGGCAGGCTGGGAGACCCGGGTGCCGACCGGGCGGCTCAACGCCTTCCTCGGCGAACTGGTCGCCGCCCATCCCCATCCGATCCGGGGCGGCAAGCAGCCCCGCATCCTCTTCGGCACCCAGGCGGGCACCCGCCCGCCGCGTTTCGTCCTGTTCGCCTCCGGCTTCCTGGAGGCCGGCTACCGCCGGTTCATCGAGCGCAGGCTGCGCGAGGAGTTCGGTTTCGAGGGCACGCCCATCCACATCTCGGTGCGGGTGCGCGAGAAGCGCGGGCGCAAGAAGTGAGGCGAGGGCGGGGTGGGCGCCGGCCGGCGCCCACCCCGCCCTCCGCGGACGACCGGTGAGGGTCGTGCCCCGCAGCGGGGCACGACCCTCACCGGTCGTAGGGGCGGCCGTCCCGCGGAGCGGGCGGCAGGACGGCGGGCGCCGGAGCGGCGGGGAGGAAGCCGCCGGTCCGGCGCCCGCCGTACCAGTGGGCCGTCCCGGTGCCGAAGCCCGTGAACCGCAGTTCCTCCTCGCCGCTCCGGTCCCCGGGCAGGGCCCGGAACAGGCGCCGGTACTCGGCGTACAGCGCGTCGTAGATCGGAGTGGCCGGGAAGTGGCCCGACATGGGCTCGTGGGGGGCGCGCATCCCCGGGATCTGGCCGCGGTTGAGATGCGCGTTGTGGGGGCGGGAAGGTTCGTAAGGCTGCACGTCAGTGCCAACGATCACGCCGCCCGGCGGATGCGGGCCCGGTGGGGGGAAACCCCGGTAGGGGGAAGCGGGGCCCGCGGATTCCCCGGGTTCCTCAGGTGCCCGCCAGCGGCATGGCGGCGGCCACCAGGAGGCCGCCCGCGGCGGCCTTCTCCAGCGCGTCGCGCAGCAGGTCCTCGCGCGGCTGCTGCCCGATGGCGCCGACCGGTGCGGCGTAGACGTAGACCGTCCGGCTCCGGTTGGCCGCCGTCCGCCAGTCGTCGGTGACGGGCAGCGGCTGGTGCGCCTGCCACCAGGAGGTGGGCTGCCCGCCGCCGGGGCCCGGCTGGAGGATGGCGTGGAGCCGGCCCATGGCCAGCAGGACGGACCAGCCGCCGACCGGCGCCGGGGCCCGGGCCACGTCGTTCACGGGCATGAAGCCCTGCTCGATGAGGAGCGGCAGGAAGTCGTCGCCGGGGCCGTCGGAGCCGGGGCGGCTGATGGGCGCGGTGGGCTCGACGACGAGGGCGGGGTGGAGCTGGTCGTCGATGAGCACCTGTCCGCAGGTCACGCCCAGCACGGCCTGGCGCGGGGCGGGGGCGGACCCGGAGCCGGCGGGGGGCGCGCCGGAGGGGGAGGACGGCAGGGGCGCGCCGCTCCGGGCGGGGGCGTCGCCGGCCCCGGACCCGCCGGTGATGGTGCGCACGGCGTCCTTGAGCTGCTCCTCGGAGACCGGGACGACCTGGGACGGGATGCAGGTCGCGTGGGCGAAGGCGAGCACGGCCGTCTCCTCGCCGAGGAAGAGCACGGTGCTGGTGCGCTCCTGCTCGGGGTCGCCGGGGGCGCGGCAGGAGGTGCAGTCGTAGCTGCCGGGGGCGCTGTCACCGGCGATCAGCCGGGCGGCTTCCTCCTCGCCGATCTCGGCGCGGACGTCGTCGCTGACATCGAGCATGGGGGACACGGGGAAACTCCTGGCGTTCGGTTCTGGTTCACAAGCACAACGGGGGACCGAGTGCCGTGGTAACGCGCCGGGGGGAGCGCAGGTCGCACAGGCGGATGCGCGGCGCGCGACGCGCGCCGGTTCGTTCCGCTTCCCCTCGGGGAAGCCGGGGAACGCGGGGAGACACGGGGGAGGGGACGGCGGCGCGGAGCGCCCGGAGCCCGGTGCATTGTCGGCCGACCGGGTGGGGTCCGGGCCCCGCACCGGCGCGTTTGCGCCGGTCGCGCGCCTGCACGGGCCTAGCGTGGAGAGGTGCCGCATACGCGTCTCGGCCCCCGGGCCGCCCCCGCCACCGCTCCGCCCCGCGCCGCTCCGGCGGTCCCGGCCGCCGGAGCGTGCCGGCTGCGCGGCCGCTCCGGGCCGGGTGCGGGCGCGGTACCGTCCGACGCCGCCGGAGCCGTCGCGCCGGTGTGCGCGAGGAGACGGAGGCGGCCGGGAGGGAGATCGGAGAGAACCGGCGCGACGAACGGGGAGGACCTCCGGGAGCGGAGGTGCTCCCCGCACTGACCCCCGGGGCGCCGCCGCCCCGCCGGGCCGTCCGTACCGCCGCCCGCCGGGACGGGGGACACGGGGTCGCGCGCGGAAGGGCGCACCGGTGCCCCGCGCGGCGGCGCGGAGCGCCCGGAGAGCGCCCGGAGACGGCGGAACGAGCCGTTCGGTTCCCGAAAAAGACTCACATCAGGTGAACTTTTCGGGTACAAGGCGATCAAGCCGGTCAACCTTCGGCGGACGTCCGCGGTCTCTCCGGGCGAACGCGGCATCAATCAGGAGTGCGACACCGGGAAACACGGCGCCGGGATGCTTACCCGTGCGCTTCCGTGGGACATGGAGACGGATGCATATCTCTTTTCTGCTGCATCACGGGTACGGCATGGGTGGAACGATCCGGACCACCTTCAACCTCGCGTGCGCGCTCGCGGAGCAGCACGACGTCGAGATCGTCTCGGTCTTCCGGTACCGCGACCGTCCCGTCTTCGACCTGGACCCCGCGGTACGCCTGCGCCATCTGGTGGACATGCGCAAGCACAGCCCGGACTACGTCGGCGACGATCCCGAGCACGCCCGGCCGTCCAAGCTGTTCCCGCGCGCCGACGGCAACCACCGCAAGTACAGCGCGCTCACCGACCGCCGGATCACCGAGCACCTGGCCACCGTCGAGGCGGACGTCGTGATCGGCACCCGCCCCGGCCTCAACACCATGATCGCCATGCACACCCGGCCCGGCCCGGTGCGCATGGGGCAGGAGCACCTCACGCTCTCCACCCACTCGCGGGCGCTGCGGGCGACCCTGCGCGGCGCCTACCCGCGCCTGGACGCCATCACCACCGTCACCGAGGCCGACGCGCGTGACTACCGGCGCATGATGCGCCTGCCAGGAGTACACGTGCAGGCGGTGCCCAACGGTGTCCCCGCGCCGGCGGTGGAACCCTCCGACGGCACCGGGAAGTGGGTGGTGGCCGCCGGCCGGCTGGCTCCGGCCAAACGCTACGACGTACTGCTGAGGGCCTTCGCCAAGGTGGTCGAGCAGCGGCCCGACTGGCGGCTGAGGCTCTACGGGGCCGGACGTGAGGAGGCGAAGCTGCGGGCCATGGTCGAGGAGCTCGGCCTGTACAACCACGCGTTCCTCATGGGACCGGCCCACCCCATCGAGGCCGAGTGGGTCAAGGGCTCGGTCGCCGCCGTGACGTCCAGTCTGGAGTCCTTCGGAATGACGATCGTGGAGGCGATGCGCTGCGGCCTGCCGGTGGTGGCCACCACCTGCCCGCACGGGCCGGGGGAGATCATCGCCGACGGGGTGGACGGGAGGCTGGTGCCCACCGGCGACGTCGACGCCATCGCCGGGTCCCTGCTGGAGCTGATCAACGACGACGAACTGCGCCGCAGGATGGGCCGCGCCGCGATCGCGGACGCCGCCCGCTACGACCCCTCGCGGATCGGCGAGATGTACTCCTCGCTCTGCACGGAGCTCGTCGCACGCGGCGGGCGGAGCGGGATCGGCCGGCTGCGCTCCTCCCTGCACCGGACCCGGGGAGCCCTGCTGGGCGGGGCGTACGCCACCAAGGACGCCCTGGCCCGCGTCCGCCGAGGCGCGCTGAGAGGAGGAAGGACCGCATGACCGCGACCACCCGCAGGCCCGCCGGCGCCCCCGACGTCCCCGGGGCGACGGCACCGCGGGCCGACTGCACGGCGGACAGTGCGGGCGGCCTCAGCTTCGACATCAGGGTGCCCGGTGTCGCGGAGCGGTGGGACGCCGCCCTGCTGCTGCGGCTGCGCGACAGCGAACCGGAGGAGTCGGTGCGCCTGCCGCTGGAGCCGCTCTCCGGCGACCGGGACGGCTCCGTGCTGCGCGCCACCCTGCCCAGCACGGTTCCGCTGGCGGAGGGCCGCTGGGACGCCTATCTGGTGATCGGGGAGGGCGAGGCGCGGCGGCTGCTGCCCGGGTGCAGCGACCTGCGCTCCCTCGTCGACCGGGTGCCGCGCAACGACCGGACCTGGCTGGGCGTACGCATCCCGTACGCCACCAAGTACGGCAACCTCTCGCTGTGCTCCTGGCTGCGCTGGCCGCACGCCGAGGCGGGCGACGTCTGGCCCGCCGACGGCGGGCTGACCGTCCACGGGAGGCTGTACGGGGCCCGGCTGACCCCCACCGCGCGACTGGAGGCCCGCCCCCGCCGCGCCACCGCTCCCGACGGCGGGGAGGTGCGGCCCGTCACCGTACCGGTCACCCCGGCCGACGCACCTGCCCATGGGCACGGCTTCACGGCACGGCTGGCGTACGGCGACCTGGTCCGGGAGGGCGGCGCGGAGGGCGACTGGCAGCTGTGGCTGCGCCCCGGCGAGGACGCCGAGCCGGTGCGAGTGGCCCGCATCCTGGACGACATCGTCGACAAGCACAAGATCCTGCGCTACCCGGCGCGGCCCGTCGCAGCGGACGGGGACGCGGACAAGGCGGGCGGGAGCGGAGGGCTGACGGCCCGCCCGTACTACACCGGCGCCAACGATCTGTCCGTCCGGCTGGAGCGCACTGAGCCGTCCGGCTCCTGATCCCCGGCCCGGCCCGCAGGGCCCCCGCCCGTTCGAGGCCCTCCCGGGGCGGGCGGGGCGCCGGCGGGCACAGCGGACAGCCGCCGTCCTCGGTCCTCACGAGGTGGCAGACTCGGCCGCATGAGGGAGACATCGGCACGGCTGCTGCGTCTGCTGTCCCTGCTCCAGGCCCACCGCGAGTGGTCCGGGGCCGAGTTGGCCGAGCGTCTCCGGGTGACTCCGCGGACGGTGCGCCGCGACGTGGAACGGCTGCGGACGCTGGGCTACCCCGTCCACTCCACCACCGGTACCGCCGGCGGCTACCGGCTCGGCGCGGGCGCCGAGCTGCCGCCCCTGCTCCTGGACGACGACGAGGCGGTGGCCGTCGCGGTCGGGCTGCGCACGGCCGCGCACAACGCGGTACAGGGGATGGAGGAGTCCTCGGTACGGGCCCTGGCCAAGCTGGAACAGGTGCTGCCGCACCGGCTGCGCCGCCGGGTGAGCGCGCTCACCGCCTTCACCGATCCGCTCGGCGGGCGCCGCGGCCCGGCCGTCGAGGTGAAGACCATCACCGAACTGGTGAACGCCTGCCGCGACCGGCAGCGGCTGCGCTTCACCTACCGGGGCCACGACGGCTCCGGCTCGCGCCGCACCGTCGAGCCGTACCGCCTGGTGTGCAGCAGCCACCGCTGGTACCTGGTGGGCTGGGACGCCGACCGCGCCGACTGGCGCACGTTCCGCCTCGACCGGCTCGCCCTCACCCCGCCGCACGGCCCCCGCTTCACCCCGCGGGAACCGCCCGCCGAGGACTGGGCCGCCTATGTCTCCGAGGGCATCTCCACGGGGGCGTACCCCGAGCGGGCGACCGTACTGCTGCACGCCCCGGCGGACCGGGTCGCGGAGCGGATCGCGCCCACGGCCGGCGTGCTGGAACCGGTGGACGGACGCACCTGCCTGCTGCGCACCGGCGCCCCCTCCCTGGACGAGATGGCCCTCCACGTCCTGATGCTGGGCTTCGACTTCGAGGTGCGCGAACCGGCCGCGCTGGGCGAGCGGATAGAGGAGCTGGCGGGCCGTCTCGGCCGGGCCTCGCGGGCGTGGCGGGCGGACGGGGAGGGCCGGGAGGAAGGCCGGGGGAGGGGGTGAGGGCGGAACGGGGAGGACCGCGAGGGCCGCGAGGTCGCCGGACCCCGTCCGCCCCGTGCCCGTGTCAGTCCTCGCCCACCGGGTCCCCGGGCTCCCCGTCGCCGCCGGTGGCCCCGCCGCCGTCGATCTCGATGCCCAGGCTCACCGAGCGCTGGAAGTCGGCGAGATCCAGCCGCACGCGGCGGGCCTGGGCGTGCCAGAGGGCCGCGGCCCTCTCCGGCAGGTTCCGGGGGCGGTAGTCCAGGACGACCAGTACCCGGGTCAGGTTCTCGGCCGGCCCGTGGAAGGTGGCCACACCCCTGGCCGCCCCCCTGGCGTCGTGGGCGGTCCACACGACGAGATCGTCCCGGATCCGGTCGGTGACGCGCACCTTCCGGCCGCGCCCGGGCCACAGGATCCTCGCGCCGCCCGGGGCCCCGTCTCCGGCGCCGTCCTCCAGGAACTCCAGCCACCGGTCGTACGCCTCGCGAACCGGTACGCCGACCTCGACGGACTCGCCGACGGCCGGCCCGCGGGCAGCGGTGCGCGCCCGGCCCCCGGCCCCGCCCGGCCCGCGGGCGGCGGCGAGCAGCAGACGCCGGGCACGCACCGCGGCCCGGCCGCCGGACGCCTGCAGCACACGTCCGGCGGCCGGGATGCCGACGGCGGTCCGCCGACGGCCGCCGGCAGCGTCAGCCACGCCCGGAGCCTCCCGTGCGCTTGGCCGTACCGGTCGTCTTCCGGGTGCCGCCGGACGACTTGCCGGCCTGCTCGCCGGCCGAGCCCGTGGCCTTCTTGGCGGCTCCGGCCGGTTTGCGGGACGCGGAGGCCGTCTTCCCGGAGGCCCGCGACGCGGTCTTCTTGGCCGGGGCGCGCCGGGAGGTGCTCCGCTCGCCCTCCTGCGACTTGCCGGAACCGCCGGTGCTCCGCGAGCCGTTCGCGTCCTTCCCCGGCTTCTCCTCCGAGGTGCCGGAGGCATCGGAAGCGTCCGAGGTGTCGGAGGCATCCGACGCCTCCTCGCCGCCGCTCTTCCACGGCACCCTGCCGAGCTGCCCCCGTACGCCGCCGGTCAGCGCTCCCAGGCGCTCGGTCGGCAGCGCGCCGGTGGCGGCCCTGCCGGCCTCCCTGACATTGTTCCGCAGCCGGCCGGTGGCCTCTGCGAGCTGCGGGGTCCTCTCCTTGAACTGCTCGCCGAGCCGGCCCGGGTCCACCCCGAGCCGCCTGGCCAGCAGCGCCCCGCCCATGCCGAGGGGCAGTTTGGTCCTGCCGCGCCCCACCACGTAACCCGTGGCGAAGGCCAGCGCCAGTGCCGACCGGTTCGTCATCTCAGTACTCTCCTTGGTTGCGCCGTCTCTGCTCCTGTACGGCTTCCAGCCGGTCGAGCAGTTCGTCCTCCCGGCGGTCGAACTCCTCCTCGTCGATCAGGCCTTCGTCCAACTGCCTGGACAGTTCGTGGAGTTCACGCTGGATCGCCGACGGGTCGTAGTACTGCCGCTCCGCTTCGGCAACCACCTGCCGCAGCACCCAGCCCGCGCCGCGGAACGGCGCCGCGGGCAGCTTCAGGATCCCGCCGATCAGCCCCATGCCGGCTCACCCCGCGGGCGAACCCGCGGCCTGGGCGGTCCGCCCGGCCTCGTCGGGCCGGCCCACGAAGCTGTACGGCGGCAGCGGACCCGTCGCGCGGATGTCCAGGTGGGGGTTGGCACGCCCCAGTTCCTCGACCGCGGCGGTGAACCCTTCGGCCCCCTCGCGGTCGAGGAGGAAGGAGAGGTTCGCCAGCCAGCCGGAGCCCTCCGGACCCGGCACGTACCGCCGGGCCAGGGGGGCGAGCGTCTCCTCGATCAGCCGGGCGTCCTCCGCCTCGCGCTCGCGCACGGCGTTCGCCACGAGTTCGCCCAGGCGCAGCTTGTCCTCGTGGGAGCCGCCGCCGGCGGCGCGGTTGCGCTCCGCCAGGCTCCGTGCCTCGGCGTCCTGCGAGAGCACCAGGCGCAGCACCTCGTCCTCGCGGTGGACGGCCTTCACGTTGTACTCGGAGCGGCCGTCCAGCTCCTCCAACTGCCGGATGTAGTGGGCGGCGTGCTCGGCCAGGACCCCGCGCACGGCCTCCTCGCCGTCGGAGAGGCTGCCGAAACGCAGCGGCAGGACCGGCCCCTTGGCGCCGACCTCGGTCAGCACCTGCTGGTGGGCCAGGAGATCGCGGCGCTTGGGCCGCAGGTCGTCCGGGCAGTCGCTGACGATCGCGGCGAGGTCTCCCTCGCGCACGATCCGGACCTCACGCGGCGGCTGGCCGACGCCGGGCGCCTTCTCGGGCAGCGCCGGGTGGTCCGAGCGCGCGATTCCGTAGACGTAGACGCTCACTCCGTCTCCTCCTTGCGGCGGGCGGAGGCGCGGCGCCTGCGGGGTTCGGTCTCCTCCTCGTCGGAACGGCCCGGGCGGAACGCGTCGGATATGCTCTCGGCGGCTCCGGCCAGGGCGCCCTTGGTCTTGCTGCTGGCACCGCTCTCGGTGGCGTTCTCCAGCACCTCGGGCAGACCGGGCGACTTCCTGGGCCCGGATTCCAGATCGAGGCGGTTGCACGCCTCGGCGAAACGCAGATACGTGTCGACGCTGGCGACCACGACGCGTACGTCGATCTTCAGGATCTCGATGCCGACCAGCGAGACGCGGACGAACGCGTCGATCACCAGTCCGCGGTCCAGGATGAGTTCCAGAACGTCGTAGAGACCGCTGCTGCCGCCCCCACCTCCGGTGGAACGCTGTGCGGGAACTGCCGTAGTCATATACGGAGCCACTCCTCTCGGGTGTCGCAGCTCTCAGCCGCGGCGGGACGAATCGGCCCGGCCGCGCTCGTAGCGGCGGACGCGGCGGTAACCGGTGAGGTGGCCGTCCTCGTCGAGGGTCACCTCGTACGAGGCCATCAGGCTCATCGTGTCCGGAACCCGCTCGAGTTCCATGACCTCCACCTCCAGAGCCCAGCCGTCCCCGGTCCGTTCGAACCGGGAGACGCTCTCGGCGTGGAGGCCGGTGAGGTCGGTGAACTCCGACCGGGCCGTGCGCATCGCCTCGCCGAGCGGGACGGGGCTCCGCCCGTCCTGCGCCGTCTGCTTGCTGTCGTTGCTCGTCTTCTCTGTCATGGGGCTCCTCTCAACCCCGGATACCGCGAGAGGATTTCCGTAAACATGCCTGTTTCCGGGGGGAATTGAGAGGCCCTCGGAGTTCCTCTTCCGTTATTCCGCGCGGGGAGCGGGATGATCTTCTCGGAAAACCCCTCGCGGCGCGTTCGGAAAGCAGGGCGCGTGGAATCCGCGGCGGTACGCGCGGTACGCGCGGACGGCGCGGCCGTACGGCGTTTGCGCCGCGGAGCGTTGTGACACAAGTGTGACGCCGCCATGATCCGGTCGGAACTTCCGGCTGCGCCGCCGACGCCGTACGGTGCTGCCATGGCACCGGCACCCACGAACCCGAGCACACCGGACGACGACCCCGAGACCTACGTCGGACTCGACGCGGCCACCGCCGAACGGCAGGCCCGCGAACGCGGCTGGACCACAGTGCGGTCCCTCCCGCCGGACGCGGTCATCACCATGGAGTACCTGTCGGGGCGGCTGAACTTCACGGTGGAGGACGGCGCCGTGGTCCGCTGCTGGAAGGGCTGACACGTGCGGTGGCCCCGCCGCCCCCGGCCGGGGGCGGCGGGGCCACCGCACGTACCGGGCTCCGCGGGGCGGGGGGAGATGGTGCGTACCGTCCCGTCCCCGCGGAGCCGAAGCGGCGCTAGGGCGCCGTCACTTCCGCGGCCCCATCGGCGCGGTCCGCGACACCGTGCGCTCACCGTACGGCCGGCGGCTGCCGGCGGGGGTGATGGGGGAGCGCTCCGAGCGGGCGGCGTGCTGCCGCGCATGGGAGGGGTGGTGGGTGCGCGGCTCCCCGGCCCGGGCCGGCGGATCGGCGGACAGCGCGGTCGGCAGGGCCGGTTCGGACAGGGCCGGTTCGGGCCGGGAGGCAGGATACGCCCCGCCCGCGCCGGGCCGGGCGGCGACCGGTGGGATGCGGGCCCCGGCGGTGCGCAGGCGGGCCGACAGGGGGGCCACTCCCTCCCGGAACCGGTACCAGTGGCTCAGCAGATACGCCTCGACATGGGCGATGAGGGGCTCGAACCAGGGCAGCGCCAGCAGGATGAGCAGCCCCGAAGCCCAGCCCAGGAGCACGTCGCTGACCCAGTGGGTGCCGATGTAGACGGTGGTGGTGCCGACGCCGAGCGCGAAGACCGCCGCGACGACCGACAGCCGGCGCCGGGCCCGCGGCGTGGTGGCCAGATAGGCCAGGATCCCCCAGGTGACCACCGCGTTCGCCGTGTGGCCGGAGGGGAATATGTCGCCCGTCAGGAACATCTCGTTGGCGCCTATGCGGTTCGCGTAGTGCGGACCTTCACGCCCCATCCCGAGTTTCGCCGCCCCCACCGTCACGTTCAGCAACAGCAGGGAGGCGCTCAGGACCAGCAGCGGGCGCAGCGTCCGCTGCCGCCAGGAGCGCCAGCCGAGCCAGGCGGCGACCAGCACCGCGGTGGGGCCGCGCTGGCCGAGGACCACGAAGTAGTCGAGGAAGGCGTGGAGCTCCGGCCACTGCTTGTACGGGCGGAAGAGCATGACCTGCCAGTCCAGCCGGACCAGCCGGGAGGTGGTCAGCACCGCCGCCACGATGGCCGCGTAGAGGCCCAGCGTGGTGAAGAAGAGCGTCTTGCGGGTGCCGCTCATCTCCGGTGGGGGAGTGAGCGGCCGCGCTGGCTCCTGTTCCAGGCGGGCGAAGATCCGGTCGGTACGCACTCGAATGAGATTACAGGCGGTGACCGGTGCTACCGAACCGGCCACCTGCTTCGTAATGCCTATGTGATGTGCAACGGGCTTCCGCCCGTGCGCGGAGAGGCTGTTTTCCCACGTCCGGGAGAAGTCTGCGGATTTTCCGACCGGAGCTGTTATCGAAGTTGCGGCGCGTGTTCTTTTTCCCGGAAGACGGGCACAGTCCACCCGCCATTAACCGGTGCGCGACCCGGCCGGACGGGCCGGGCCGGGTCAGGGCGGGCCGGAACCGTGCAGCCACACCACCCCGTACACCGCCGCGCCGAACGCGGCCACGGTCAGGACCGTCGCCGATGCGGCCGTACGCCACCGCGCCAGGGCGGCCGCCGGCGGGCCGTACGCCGGGGCCACGGACTCCCGGGGCGGGGGAGAGGGGGGCGGCAGATCGCTCGCGGGCATGAACGAGGAGGGTATAGGGCCCGGACGGAGCGGCGAGATGGGTTTCGGTCCGGCGTCAACGTGAGGCGGGCCACGTGGCCGCGCGGAGGACTCGCGTACGCTGGCGCATTACTCGACCCTCCACACCGGGCCGGACGCTCCCCCGGCGTCCCGGCATTCCCCACGGCGGCGGTGCGAGCGCAACAGGAGGTGCGTACATGTCCGGGACGACCACGGCCGGAGCCACCAGGGCGGCGGACGTCCCCCGGCAGAGACCGCGACGGACGGGACCGGCCGGTCCGCCCGGCGCTTCCCCCGTGCCGGGCGGCGGCGCGAGCCGCTGGACCGTGCTGGTCGTGTTGTGCACCAGCCTGCTCCTGGTGGCCGTCGACGCGACGGTGCTGCACGTCGCCGTCCCCGCGGTCTCCCAGGCGCTGCGGCCCGGCGCCATCGAGCTGCTGTGGATCGTCGACGCCTACCCGCTGGTCTGCGCCTCCCTGCTGATCCTCTTCGGCACCCTCGGCGACCGGGTCGGGCGGCGCAGGGTGCTGCTGTGCGGCTACGCCGTCTTCGGCGTGGCCTCGGCGCTGGCGGCGTACGCGTACACCCCCGGGATGCTGATCGCGGCGCGTGCCCTGCTGGGGATCGGCGGCGCGATGATCATGCCCGCGACCCTGTCGATACTGCGCCAGGTCTTCCCCGACCGCCGCGAGCGGGCGCTGGCCATCGGCGTGTGGAGCGCGGTCGCCGCGGTCGGCGCCGCGGTGGGGCCGCTGGTCGGCGGCCTCCTGCTGGAGCACTTCTGGTGGGGATCGGTCTTCCTGGTCAACATCCCGCTGATGCTGCTGTGCATCCCGCTCGGGCGCCGCCTGCTGCCGGAGTCCACCGGCGACCGGGACGGCCCCTGGGACGTGGTCGGCGCACTGGTGGCCGCCGCCGGGCTCGGCGCGCTGATCCTGGGAGTGAAGCGGGCGGGCGGCGGCGAGGCGCTCCACCCGGGCACGCTGGTGTCGCTGGCGCTGGGCGCGGCGCTGCTCGCGCTCTTCGTGCGCCGCCAGCTCCGCCGCCGCCATCCCCTGGTGGACTGCGCCACCCTGGCCCGGCCCGCCTTCGGCACGGCGGTGGCATGCATCGTGCTGACGGTGCTGGCGCTGGTGGGCCTGGCGCTGATCGCCGCCCAGTACCTCCAGCTCGTCCTCGGGCTCACCCCCCTGCAGACCGGGCTGCGGCTGCTGCCGCTCAGCCTCGCCGCGATCGCCGCCGGGCTGGCCGGCTCCCGGATGCTGCGCCGGCTGGGGCCGCGCGTCATGGTGCTCGTGGGTTTCCTGCTCACCGCCGCCGCGGTGCTGTCGCTGACCGGTGTCGGCCTGCGGGACGAGCCGGCCCTGCTCGTCTGCGGCTTCGTCGTGCTGGGCTTCGGGCTGGAGACGACGCTGTTCGGTGCGTACGAGTCCATGCTCAGCGAGGCCCCGGCCCGGCAGGCGGGCGGCGCCGCGGCGATAGGCGAGACCGCCTACCAGCTCGGCGCGGGAATGGGCATCGCGGTCCTGGGCACCGTCATGAACGCCGCCTACGCCCCCGGTGTGCGGCGGACGGAGGGTGTGCCGGAGGCCGCCGGGGAGGAGGCCGCCCACTCGCTGAGCGCGGCGTACGAGGTCGCCGAACGCCTCGGCGGCCCGGCCGGCGAGGCGCTGCGCGAGGCGGCGCGGGAGTCGTTCGTCCACGGACTGCACGTGGCGCTGCTGGTCAGCGCCGCACTCCTGCTGCTCGGCGCGCTGGCCGCGCTGCGGCTGCCGCGTGCGATGGGGCTCCCGGGACAGGGCGGGGAGCCGGACGGGGACCCGGGCCAAGGGCTGGGCGGGGACTTCGGGCAGAGGCCGCCGGAGGAGCCGGACCGGGCGGACCGCACGGACCGGGACGGAGCCGCCCCCGCACGGGCCCGCACGTCCCCGGCCTCCGCCGGGCAGCCCGGGCAGCCGGGCGGCCGCCTCTTGTCCAGCGGGGTTACCCGGCCGTAACGTCGGGCGCGACCCTCGAAGACCCCCAGCCGGAGGCCACCGTGTTCAGCTCCGCCCCGCCCCCCTTCGATCCCGCCGACCCCCTCGGCCTGGACGATCTGCTCGCCCCCGAGGAGAAGGCGGTCCGCGACACCGTCCGCTCCTGGGCCGCCGACCGGGTGCTGCCGCACATCGCCGGGTGGTACGAGCGCGGCGAGCTGCCCGGCATCCGGGAGCTGGCCCGCGAACTCGGTTCGATCGGCGCCCTGGGCATGTCGCTCCAGGGTTATGGCTGCGCGGGCGCGTCCGCCGTCCAGTACGGGCTGGCCTGCCTGGAGCTGGAGGCCGCCGACTCCGGCATCCGCTCGCTGGTCTCGGTGCAGGGATCGCTGGCGATGTACGCCATCCACCGCTACGGCTCCGAGGAGCAGAAGCGGCAGTGGCTGCCGAGCATGGCCTCCGGCGAGGCCATCGGCTGCTTCGGCCTCACCGAGCCCGACCACGGCTCCGATCCGGCCGGGATGCGCACCCACGCCAAGCGGGACGGGGACGACTGGGTCCTCAACGGCCGCAAGATGTGGATCACCAACGGCTCGGTGGCCTCGGTCGCCGTCGTGTGGGCCCGCACCGACGAGGGCGTGCGCGGATTCGTCGTGCCCACCGGCACCCCGGGCTTCTCCGCGCCCGAGATCAGGCACAAGTGGTCCCTGCGCGCCTCGGTCACCAGCGAACTGGTCATGGACGACGTACGGCTGCCCGCCGACGCGGTGCTGCCTGAGGTCACCGGGCTGCGCGGCCCGCTGAGCTGTCTGAACCACGCCCGCTACGGCATCGTCTGGGGCGCGATGGGCGCGGCCCGCTCCAGTTTCGAGGCGGCCCTTCGGTACGCGCGCACCCGTGAGCAGTTCGGCCGGCCGATCGGCGGCTTCCAGCTCACCCAGGCCAAACTCGCCGACATGGCGCTGGAACTGCACAAGGGCATCCTGCTCGCCCACCACCTGGGGCGGCGGATGGACGCCGGCAGGCTCCGTCCCGAGCAGGTCAGTTTCGGCAAGCTCAACAACGTGCGCGAGGCGATCGAGATCTGCCGCACCTCCCGCACGATCCTGGGGGCCAACGGGATCTCCCTGGAGTACCCGGTGATGCGGCACGCCACGAACCTGGAGTCGGTGCTGACCTACGAGGGCACCGTGGAGATGCACCAACTGGTGCTGGGCAAGGCGCTCACCGGCGTGGACGCCTTCCGGTGAGCGGCCCGCCCGGCGCCGGTGCCGCGCCGGTCAGCTCTGGTTGAAGAAGCCGTCGGGGCTGCGGCGCTCCTGGCCGCTGATCACCTGGTAGTCGGGAGGAGTCAGCAGGAAGACGCGCGTGGCCACGCGCTCGATGGAACCGCGCAGGCCGAAGGTCAGGCCCGCGGCGAAGTCGACGACCCGCTTGGCGTCGGCGGGCTCCATGGCCGTGAGGTTCACGATCACCGGGACACCCTCCCGGAAGAGCTCGCCGATGCCCCGGGCGTCCCGGAACCCGTCGGGGGTGACCGTCGCGATCCGGGTGCCCTGGTCCTGGGCGGTCTCGGCGGTCACGCGCACCCGAGGGTCGGTGACCCAGGCGTCGCGGGCGTCCTCGGGCTCGGAACCCTCGGCGTACTCGTCGTCGTAGTAACGCATCTCGCTGTCGTCGACGAGGCCCAGCCAGGCACTCGCCTTGCGCACCGATCCCATGGACGCCTCCTCTCACATGCACGGTCCACCGTGTCTGGCAGCGCCTCCGCCGCGGGGCCCGCACCCCTATCGTCGTCCATGATGCTGACAACGCGCCAAACAGTTACCCGTTCCGCACGGGATTCGTGACGGTTCTGGTGCACAGGACGCGCGTGGCGCGCCCCCGCGGCGAGGGCCGGGAGGCTGTACGGGCGGTGACGCGGCGCCGAACCGGGCGGCCCCGCCGGACGGGTGGTCGCCAAGGGCATACGGGTGAAGTGCCCGGTATCGTGACGCGCACTCATGCGTAAGGGGTAACGGGGGGAAACTTGTTCGGCATCATCAGGCCGTGCCGTCACCGGCTCGGCGAGCGGCTGCTGGCCGCCTGGACCGCGCACCTGTGCGGACTCTGCCTCGCGCTGCGCGGCGACCACGGCCAGTTCGCGCGCGTCGTCACCAACTACGACGGACTCATCGTCTCCGCGCTCACCGAGGCGCAGACACCGCGCCCGGCGGGCGGCTCCGGCGCCCTGCGGCGCACCGCCGGCCCCTGCCCGCTGCGCGGGATGCGCACCGCCTCGGTGGCCCGTGGCGAGGGCGCCCGGCTGGCCGCCGCGGTGTCCCTGGTGCTGGCCTCGGCCAAGGTGCGCGACCACGTCGCCGACGGGGACGGGGCGATGGCGCGCCGCCCGGTGGCCGCGGCGGCCCGCAGGGTCGCGGTCGGCTGGGACCGGGCGGGAGCGCGTACCGGGGCCGAGCTGGGCTTCGACACCGCGGTGCTGACCGAGGCCGTCGAACGGCAGCCGCTGGTGGAGGCCGCGACGGGCCCGGGCGGTTCGCTGGTGACGGTCACCGAGCCGACCGAGACCGCCACCGCCGCCGCCTTCGCCCACACCGCCCGCCTCGCCGGGCGGCCCGGCAACGCGGAGCCGCTGGCCGAGGCCGGGCGGCTCTTCGGACGGCTGGCGCACCTCCTGGACGCCGTCGAGGACATGGCCGCGGACGAGGAGGCGGGTGCGTGGAACCCGGTCGCCGCCACCGGTACCCCCCTGCCCGAGGTGCGCAGGCTGTGCGACGACGCCGTACGCGGTGTACGACTGGCCCTGCGGGACGTGGAGTTCGCGGACGAGGAGGGCGCCGAGCTGGTGCGGGCGCTGCTGGGCCGCGAGGCGGGACACGCGGTGGACCGGGCCTTCGCGGCGGCGCGCGTCAGCTCGCCGCGACCCGGGCGTCCGGGATCCCCCGGTTATCCGGGGCATCCCGGAACGCCGTTTCCCGGCCCGCCGCGCCGCCGGGGCGCGGTGGCCGGATGCGCGGTGTGGACGGGACTGTTCTGCACCGGGCGGGTTTGCTGCAGCAAGGAGTACCAGGATCCCTGGTCGGGGCGCAGACGTGAGGGGCTGTGCCGGTCATGCGACTGCTCCAGCTGCGCCGACTGCTGTGAGTGCTGCGGAAACTGCTGTAGGTGCTGCAACAGCTCGGGTGGATCGGGGAGTTCCGGCGGTTCGGGCGGTGGTGGCGGGGGATGCGACTGCAACTGCTGCTGCGGAGGCTGCGACTGACGTCGGATCACGTCCGTTATGCGGGATGGCCGGTGCGCTGAGCGATGCAACTTGGCGCAACGGCACTCTTGCGCGCACGGATCGAACATGTGAATACTCCGTCGCGGTGCTTGTCAGGGACGCGTCGGACAGCGGGTCCCGGGCGGCTCCGCGTGCCCGTGCCCCCATCACGGGTTCCCCCCATACCCTTCACAGGAGGAACAGCCAGTGAAGACCGAGCGCACCTCCCCCAACGGTACTTCCGCCAGACGAGGCCGTATCCGCCTGGTCGCCGCGGCCTCCGCCGTCGTCGCCGCCGCGGCCATGGCCCTGCCGGCCTCGGCGAGCGCCGCCCCCTCGCCCTCGCCCGCGGCCCAGGTCGCCATGGCGGACAAGGCGATGAAGACCGCGGACGTCGCGGGGACCGCCTGGTACACCGACAAGGCGACCAACACCCTGGTCGTCACGGTGGACAGCACCGTCAGCCAGTCCGAGATAGCCAAGATCAAGAAGACGGCCGGCGCGGGCGCGGAAGCGATCCGCATCGAGCGCACCCCCGGCAAGTTCAACAAGCTGATCTCCGGCGGCGACGCCATCTACAGTGGCGGCGGGCGCTGCTCGCTGGGCTTCAACGTCCGCAGCAGCAGCGGTGTGGACTACTTCCTGACCGCCGGGCACTGCACCAACGGCACCTCCAGCTGGAGCAACGGGTCCTCCACCATCGGCTCGACGGCCGGTTCCAGCTTCCCGAACAACGACTACGGCATCGTCCGCTACACCAGCTCCATCAGCCGCCCCGGCACGGTGGGCAACCAGGACATCGCCCGCGCCGCCAACCCGTCCGTGGGCCAGACCGTCTACCGCCGCGGCAGCACCACCGGCACCCACAGCGGCCGCGTCACCGGCCTGAACGCCACGGTCAACTACGGCGGCGGCGACGTCGTCTACGGCATGATCCAGACCAACGTCTGCGCCGAGCCCGGCGACAGCGGCGGCCCGCTGTACTACGGCACCACCGCCTTCGGCCTGACCTCCGGCGGCAGCGGCAACTGCCGCACCGGCGGCACGACCTTCTACCAGCCGGTCGTGGAGGCGCTGAACGCCTACGGCGTGAGCGTCTACTGACCTCACCGCCTTCCGGGCCCCCGTCCGGCTCCGCCGGGCGGGGGCTCCGTCGTGCCTGCCGTACCCGCCGTGATCGTCGGACGGGCGGGGCGGGCGGGCCCGGCGTGCCGGACCGCGCCGGCGCGGGGATGATGGCGGAGGCGGTCGTCACCCTCCGGTGCGGTGTGCGCACTCTCCGTGTGTAACCCCGTCGGCCGAGGAAAGGATGACCGGGCCGGACATTCCTCCGGGGCCGCATCCCCACAGGCGGCCCCATCCCCCACGGGAGGCACAGTGTTGAAACACCGACGGACACTCACGCGGCGCATCGCCGTCGCGGGCGTGGGCGTGGCGGCGATGCTCTCCGCCCCCCTCGCCCCGGCGAGCGCGGACACCCCGGCCCCCGTCGCGCCCAGACCGCTCACCCCCACCGCCGCGGGCCAGCTGGCCTCGACCCTCTCCGGCGACCTCAAGGACGACATGGCGGGCGCCTACTACGACGCAGGGGCGCGCAAACTGGTGGTCAACGTCCTCAGCGGGACGAGCGCGGAGAAGGTCCGGCAGGCCGGTGCCGAGCCCCGGATCGTCAAGCACTCCCTCGCCCGGCTCGGCGCCGTGCAGAAGGACCTCGCGGCCAAGAGCGTCCCCGGCACCGCGCGCGCCGTCGACCACCGGCTCAACAAGGTCGTCGTCACCGCGGACAGCACGGTGGGGGCGGAGGCGCTGGCCGATCTGACGAAGCGGGTGGCGGCGCGGGGCGACATGGCGGTCCTCAAGCGGGCCGAGGGGAGGTTCGCCCCCCTGGCCCTGGGCGGCGACGCGATCTGGCGCGGGGACGGCGCGCGCTGCTCGCTCGGCTTCAACGTGGTCAGGAACGGCATGCCGTACTTCCTCACCGCGGGCCACTGCGCCCGGCTCCTCGACCGCTGGTCCGCCACCAGGTCCGGGCCGGGCATCGGGGTCACCGTGGCGAGCGAGTTCCCCGGCGACGACCACGCCCTGGTGCAGTACACCACCCGTACGGACCACCGCAGCCGGGTGAACCTGTACGACGGGTCCAGCCGGGCCATCACCCGGGCCGCCGACCCCATCGTGGGCCAGCGGGTACAGCGCAGCGGCAGCACCACGAAGGTCCGCGACGGCGAGGTCACGGCGGTGAACGTCTCCGTGACCTACCCGCAGGGCAGGGTCGACGGGCTGATCCAGACGAACGTCTGCGCCGAGCCCGGCGACAGCGGCGGCCCGCTGTTCTCCGACACCACCGGCCACGGCCTGACCTCCGGCGGACGCGGGGACTGCTCCAGGGGAGGCGAGACCTTCTACCAGCCGCTGACCGAGGCGCTGCGGGACCACGGCGCCCGGATCGGCTGACTGCGGCCCGGCCCGGACCGGCTCCGCTTCCCCGAGGGGCGCGGAAACGGCCCCGGCCCCGCCTCCAGCGGGAGGCGGGGCCGGGCGGCGGATGCGGGGCCGCGTACCGGGCGACGCCGGCCGGTACCCGTCGGAGCGGCCCTCCGGGCGGCTAGCGGGACTCGGCCGCGACCAGCTCCGCGATCTGGACGGCGTTGAGCGCCGCGCCCTTGCGGAGGTTGTCGCCGGCGCAGAACAGGGCCAGACCGTGCTCGGCGGTCTCGTCGGCGCGGATCCGGCCCACGTAGGTCGGGTCCTGGCCGGCCGCCTGCTGCGGGGTGGGGATCTCGGAGAGGACCACGCCCGGAGCATCCTCCAGCAGCTCCCGGGCGCGCTCGGGGCTGATCGGCCGTTCGAAGCGGGCGTTGATCTGGAGCGAGTGGCCGGTGAAGACCGGCACGCGCACGCAGGTGCCCGAGACCTTCAGCTCCGGGATGCCGAGGATCTTGCGGCTCTCGTTGCGGAGCTTCTGCTCCTCGTCGGTCTCGCCCAGCCCGTCGTCCACGATGGAGCCCGCCATCGGCAGCACGTTGAAGGCGATGGGCCGCACGTACTTGTCGGGCTCGGGGAACTCGACCGCGGAGCCGTCGAAGGCCAGCCGCGTGGCGTCGCCCTCGACCGCCTTGCGGGTCTGCTCGTCCAGCTCGGCGACGCCGGCCAGACCGCTGCCGGACACCGCCTGGTAGGTGGCCACGACCAGGGCGGTCAGCCCGGCCTCGGCGTGCAGCGGCCGCAGCACCGGCATGGCGGCCATGGTGGTGCAGTTGGGGTTGGCGATGATGCCCTTGGGGCGCTCGGCGACGGCTTGCGGGTTCACCTCGGAGACCACCAGCGGGACCTCGGGGTCCAGCCGCCAGGCGGAGGAGTTGTCGATGACCACGGGCCCGGCCGCGGCCACCTTCGGGGCCAGGGCCTTCGAGGTCGAGCCGCCCGCGGAGAACAGCACGATGTCCAGCCCCGTGTAGTCGGCCGTGGCGGCGTCCTCGACGGTGATCTCGCCGTCCTTCCAGGGCAGCGTCCGTCCGGCCGAGCGAGCCGAGGCGAACAGCCGGAGCTGCTCCACGGGGAAGTCGCGCTCGGCCAGGATCTCGCGCATCACTCCGCCGACCTGGCCGGTGGCTCCGACGATGCCGATTCTCATGGGGCTCCTTCTGTCGTGCGTGTCCCGCTGCGTCAGCCCTCTACCCTGCCCTGCCGGACGGGAGGGTGCCAATTCCTGTGGTTCACCTCACGTTCGCGGCGGTGGCGCGCACACGGCGGTGGCGGCCGCCTCGCGGCGACCGCCACCTTCGCTGTGCGGGGCTGTCCGTCCGATGCCCGAGGGCGCGGGTCAGCGCAGCGGGCAGCTGCCGCGGTACTCCTCGATGGCGAGGCTGGGCCGGGGCAGCGGGCACAGGAACTGCTCGTAGCGGGTGTCGTTGTCCACGAAGCGCTTCAGCCAGGAGATGCTGTACTTGGCGATCTCGGTGTTCGAGGTGTTCGGCGCGAAGTGCGTGGCGTTGTTCAGCTCCATGTACGCCCGGTTGGTGGTGGAGGGCAGGCTCTCGTAGAACGGCTCGGCGTGCGAGCGCACCGGGGCGATGCTGTCTCCGTCGGCTCCGACGATGAAGGTCGGGACGGTGATCTCGCGCCAGGTCTTGTCGAGGTTCCAGGGGGTGAGCGGGATCGCGGCCTTCAGGGACGGCCGGTCCTTGGCGGCCTCCAGGCTGCCTCCGCCGCCCATGGAGTGGCCCATGACCGCCAGGCGGCCGCTGTCGATGCGGCCGCGGACCGAGCTGCGCTGGGTCAGGTAGTCCAGCGCGGCCAGCAGCTGGTCGCCGCGGCTGGCGGGCTGGTCGTAGCGGGTGTTGGTGTCGATGGTGAAGACCACGAAGCCCTGCGAGGCCAGGCGGGGGCCGTACCAGGACATGCTGGACTGGTCGGCGGTGTAGCCGGGCGAGATCGCGACCGCGCCGAAGGTGCCGTCGCTGGTGGTGGTCGGGTAGTAGATCGTCCCGCCGCCGAAGCCGGTCACCGACAGGGAGGACACCCTGGTCTCGGAGACGGAGTAGGGGCCGCGGAGCGCCTCGATGCTCCGCTCGGTCGGGGCCGGGCCGCGCTCGTAGGGGTTCTCGGCGGCCTGGACGGCGGCCGGCGCGGCGCCGGAGCCCTGGGTGGCCTGGGCGGTGGGCAGGGCGACGCCCACACCGCCCAGGACCATGGCCAGGGCCACGCCCAGCTTCGTCAGACGGCGGGGGGCGCGGCGGTGTCTGGTGGCCGTGCCCGGTGTCGTGTCGTGCTGCTGCGGCTCCATGATGACCCTTTCCAGGTGTGTGAGGGGTGACCTTCTGGGGTCGGACGGATGCATCGTGGTGCCGGAGCAGGCGGCTCCGCATCGGTGAAACCGCCGGTTCCCGCCGGGACCCGGTGCGGGTGCGGCGGTCATCGCGGGCGCGGCGCCGGAGCCATTGACGTACCAGTCGGTATGCCGCGAGGATAAGCAAGCGCTTAGTCGTGGCCCGTGAAGGAGATCCCGTGCCCCCTGCGAACGCCCCCGTGACCGACCCGGACGAACTGCGCCGACGTACCCAGGCGCTGCTCGCGGAGCACGATCCGGCCGTCACCGAACCACTCGACTTCCTCCGCGCCCGCTACGACGCGGGACTGGCCTGGGTGCACTTCCCCCACGGCCGCGGCGGGCTCGACGCGCCCCGCGCGCTCCAGGCCGTCGTCGACGCCGAGCTGGCCGCCGCCGAGGCCCCCGGCAACGACCCCGGCCGCAACGGCATCGGCCTGGGCATGGCCGCGCCGACGATCCTGCGCTACGGAACCGAGGAGCAGAAGGAGCGCTTCCTGCGCCCGCTGTGGACCGGCGAGGAGGTGTGGTGCCAGCTGTTCAGCGAGCCCGGAGCCGGCTCCGACCTGGCGGCGCTGGCCACCCGGGCGGTACGCGACGGCGACTCCTGGGTGGTCGACGGCCAGAAGGTGTGGACCTCCGGCGCCCACAACGCCCGCTGGGCCATCCTGATCGCCCGCACCGACCCGGACGTCCCCAAGCACCGCGGCATCACCTACTTCGTCTGCGACATGACCGACCCCGGCGTCGAGGTGCGGCCGCTGCGCCAGATCACCGGCGAGGCGGAGTTCAACGAGGTCTTCCTCACCGGCGTCCGCATCCCCGACGCCCACCGGCTCGGCGGGGTGGGGGAGGGGTGGAAGGTCGCCCAGACCACCCTCAACAACGAGCGCGTCGCCATCGGCGGCCAGCGCATGCCGCGCGAGAGCGGCATGGTCGGCAAGGTCGCCGCCACCTGGCGCGAGCGCCCCGAACTGCGCACCCACGGCCTCCACCAGCGGCTGCTGTCGGGCTGGGTCGGCGCGGAGGTCGCCCGGCTCACCGGCGAACGGCTGCGCCAGCAGCTCACCGCGGGCCATCCCGGCCCCGAGGGCGCCGGGATGAAGCTCGCCTTCGCACGCCTGGCGCAGGAGCTCAGCGGCCTGGAGGTCGAGCTGCTGGGCGAGGACGGCCTGTCCTACGACGACTGGACCCTGCGCCGGCCCGAGGCCGTGGACTTCACCGGCCGCGGGGCGGGCTACCGCTATCTGCGCGCCAAGGGCAACTCCATCGAGGGCGGCACCTCGGAGATCCTGCGCAACATCATCGCCGAGCGGGTGCTGGGACTGCCCGCCGAGCCCCGCACCGACAAGGACCTGCCCTGGAAGGAGCTCGCCCGATGACGGACCTTCTCTACTCGGAGATCGAGGAGGAGCTGCGCGCCAGCGTCCGAGCTCTGCTCACCGACCGCTGCCCGCACGAGAACACCCTGGGCCGCTGCGAGACGGGCGAGCCCTACGACCGCGGGCTGTGGCAGACCCTCGCCCGCGACCTGGGCGCGGCGTCCCTGGCGGTGCCCGAGGAGGCGGGCGGCGCCGGGGCCTCCGTGCGCGAGACCGCCGTGGTGCTGGAGGAGCTGGGCCGGGCGGCGGCGCCGACGCCGTACCTGGGCAGCGCCGTCCTGGCCACCACAGCCCTGCTCGCCCTGGAGGGCGCGGACGGCGACAGCGGTGACAGCGGCGCCGGCGAGGCGTCGAAGCTGCTCGCGTCCCTGGCAGCGGGCGAGCGCACCGCCGCACTGGCGGTGCCGCTCTCCGTGACGCCGGGGACCGGAACCTTCCCCTCCGCCGTACGGGCCGACAGCGCGGGCACTCTGACCGGCACGGTCACCTCGGTCGCCGACGCCGCGGCCGCCGACGTCCTGATCGTCCCGGCCGAGGGCCGGGACGGGCCGGGGCTGTACGCGGTGGAGACGACCGCGGCGGCCCTGGCCGTCGTACCGCGCACCTCCCTCGACCTCACCCGCCCGGTGGCCGACGTGACGCTCACCGGCACCGCCGCCCGGCGGCTGGCCGGCGCGGAGCGGGCCCCCGCCGCGCTGGAGCGCGCACTGCTGACCGGCGCCGGACTGCTCGCCTCCGAGCAGCTCGGCATCGCCGAGTGGTGCCTGACCGCCACCGTCGCCCATCTGAAGGACCGGCGGCAGTTCGGGCGGCAGCTCGGCTCGTTCCAGGCCCTCAAGCACCGGCTGGCCGACCTCTGGCTGGAGGTGGTGGGCGCGCGGGCCGCCGCCCGGTACGCCGCCGACACCCTCGCGACCGGCGATCCGGACGCCCCCGTGGCCGTCGCGGTGGCCGCCTCCCACTGCGGGGAGCTGGCGGTACGGGCGGCCGAGGAGTGCGTCCAGCTCCACGGCGGCATCGGCATGACCTGGGAGCACCCGGCACACCTGTACCTCAAGCGCGCCAAGGCCGACCAGATCGCGCTGGGCACCCCCGACCGCCACCGCGCCGCGCTCGCCGCGCTGGTGGACCTGCCGGCGCCGGTGGGCTGAGGCCGGCCGCGACGGGCCGACGGACCGACGGGCCGACGGGCGCGCGGGAGGCCGGGGGTGCGGGGGGCTCCCGGCCTTCCGCACCCCCGGAGCCGGTGGGGAGACCCTCGCCGGCTCCGGAGGCGCGGGACGGCGGTGCGATGATCGCGCACCATGAGGAGCCTGCGGAACAGAAGACGGCACAGGGAGATCGTCGACGTCCACCTCGTCCTGCGGCGCGGTGAGGAGGTGCTGCTCGCGCGCCGGGCGGGCACCGGTTACGCGGACGGCCTGCTGAACGTGCCGTCCGGCCACGCCGAGGACGGCGAGGACGTGCGGGAGGCGGTGATCCGGGAGGCGTACGAGGAGGTCGGGCTGCGTCTCGCGCCCGAGGAGCTGAAGGTCGCCCTCGTGGTGCAGCACTGCTCCCCGACCGGGGACCCCCGGATGGGGTGGTTCTTCGAGGCATGGGCGGGGGAAGGGCGCGAGCCGGTCAACGCGGAGCCGGACAAGTGCTCGGAGCTGGGCTGGTTCCCGCTTGAGGCGCTGCCCGGCGACATGGTGGCCTACTGCCGGGCCGCGCTGGAGGCCTACCGGGCGGGCCACCGCTTCGCGCTCCACTGGCACCGGCCCGGGGACTCCATCGCCTACGACCCGGCCGCCCCCGGCCGGGTCGTGGTGCTTCCGGCCACCTGAGGGCGGGCGCGCCGGCTCAGCCGAACTGCACCGAGCGCTTGGCCAGCCCGCCCCAGAAGCCGTCGACGGCCGTGCGCTGGGAGCCCAGATCGGCCTCGCCCGCCCCGAGGGAGACGAACAGCGGCGCGAAGTGGTCGGTGCGCGGGTGGGCGATCCGGCCCGCCGGAGCCCGGTGCTCGAAGTCGAGCAGGGCGTCGAGGTCCGCCCTCTCCAGGGCCTCGCCGCCCCAGGCGTCGAACTCCTTCGACCAGGACGGAGCCTCGTCGGGCCCGGCGCCCCACATCAGACCGCGCAGGTTGTGGGTGAAGAAGCCGCTGCCGACGATCAGCACCCCCTCGTCGCGCAGCGGGGCCAGCCTGCGGCCCAGCCGCAGCAGCTCCCCGGGATCGAGGGTGGGCATCGAGAGCTGGAGCACGGGGACGTCGGCGTCGGGGTACATCTCGGCCAGCGGCACGTACGCGCCGTGGTCCAGGCCCCGGTCCGGCGCCTCGTGCACCGGGGTCCCCGGCCCGGCGAGCAGGGCCCGCACCTTCGCGGCCAGGGCCGGGGCGCCCGGGGCCGGGTAGGCGACGCGGTAGTAGTGCTCGGGGAAGCCGTGGAAGTCGTACATCAGCGGGACGGTCCGGGTGGCGCCCAGCGTCACCGGCGCGGACTCCCAGTGGGCGGAGACGATCAGCACGGCCTCCGGTCGCGGCAGCCGCGCGGACCAGTCCGCGAGCTGCGCGGTCCACAGGGCGTCGTCGGCCAGTGGCGGGGCGCCGTGGCTGAGGTAGAGCACGGGCATGCGGTCCGCCGCGGGGCGCGGGGCCGGAGGGACGGTTGCGGTCATGGCGGTGCCTTCCGTTTCTTCTGCGTCCCCGCCTCCCGGGCTCGTGCGGAAGCGCGTACCGGGGAGCCCGGGGGAGGGGTGGATCAGGAGCGGGCCAGCAGGGTCGCGCCCGCGACGACCACGGCCAGTACGACGGCGGCCGCGCCGTGGGAGAGCCGGTGCGAGCGGAGCACGGGCAGGGCGCGGTCCACGGCCCAGCGGCCGGGTCCGGAGAGGGTGAGCGCGGCGGCGCCCGCGGCGAGGAGGAGCTCGTACTCCACGCCCTGCGGCGCGAAGAAGCCGCCGCCCCACTTCACCGCCACCGCGTTGACCATGGTTCCCAGCACGGCCGCCCCGGCGAGCGGGGTGAGCAGGCCGAGGGCGAGGGCGAGGCCGCCCGCGGTCTCCGTCAGCCCGGCGACGACGGCCATCGCCTCGGGCGACGGGTAGCCGAGGGAGGCGAAGAACTGCCCGGTGCCCTCGACGCCGCCTCCGCCGAACCAGCCGAACAGCTTCTGCGCGCCGTGCGCGGCCATCGTCAGGCCGAGGGCGAGACGCAGCAGCAGGAGCCCGGCGTCATGGGCGGTGGGCGAGGACGCCGGGGCGCCGGCGTCGGCGTACGCGCCGTCGGTGCCGTGGAGGGTGCCGGTGGGGATGGCCATGAGTGCTCTCCTGCTCTGCCGTTCTGCTGGTTCAAATTCGAATCACTTGCTCACGGCGAGCGTACAGCTCGGTTCGAATTTGAACAACCGCGTACGATGGAGGCATGAACGAGCCCCGATGGCTGGACGAGCTGGAGATGGCGGCCTGGCAGGGCTTCCTCGAGGCCGGCAACCGCGTCGCCCGACGGCTGGAGCAGCAGCTCAAGGACGAGGCGGGCCTGTCGCACCCGCAGTACGAGATCCTGGTCCACCTCGCCGACGCCCCCGGCGGCGAGATCCGCATGACCGAGCTGGCCGAACGGCTGATCACCTCCAAGAGCGGCCTGACCTACCAGGTCGGCCAGTTGGAGAGGCGCGGCCTGGTACGGCGCCGCGCCTGTCCCACCGACGTCCGCGGCGTCTTCGCGGTTCTCACCGAGGAGGGGCGCGAACTGCTGCGCGGCGCGGCCCCCGGTCATGTGGCGGCGGTGCGCGAGGTGCTCATCGACGTCCTGGACCGCGAGGAACTCGCCGTCCTGGCGCGGGCGCTGGGCGAGGTCGGCCGGCGGCTGCGCGACTGAGCGGACGGCGGGCGGAACGCCGTGCGGGCCCCGCCGCCGTACGGCGGCGGGGCCCGCACCGGCGGAACCCGGCCTGATCAGCGGTACAGCTTGTCCACCGCCGTGCGCGCCGTCTCCTTGAAGTCCTTCACCGGAGCGTCCTCGAAGGTGCCCATCTGGCCCCAGGCGACGACCGTGACCGTGCGCCCGTCCCGCCCCACGCCGAACAGATGGATCCCGTACTCGGACTCCGGCGGAGCGGTGTGGACGCCGTAGACGTGGGCGCCCTCCTCGACATCGACGCGGCCGTAGTCCCTCCACCGGGCGGACGCCCCCGGGTACCGCTCCTGGAAGTCCGCCGCGCAGTCGCGCACCGACGCCTCGGCCTCGGCCGCCAGCCTGCGGGCCGCGCCGGCGCCGGCGGTACGCACCGTGACCTGTACGGCCCCGGTGTCGTACTCCGTGTGGAACTGCCGGTGCCAGGCGCCCTTGGCGGGCAGCGCCTTCTCCAGGCAGAAGACCGGGGACTCCGGGAGCCCCCGGGCGACCTCGCCCTCGTACCAGGGCGAGAGCGGGTGCGGCGGAAGCTCCCGGGCGGAGAGGAACCCCGGTGCGGCGCTCCGCTCCGGGGCGGCCTGGGCCGTGCCGGCGGTGGTCAGTGCGGTCAGCGCGGTGGCGGTGGCGACCGCCACCGCCGCGGCGGTGGCGGTACGGCGGTGCCGTGTGCGGATGGTCATGCGGGTCTCCGTTTCGTCGGGTCGGCGGTTCGTCACCGCGAGCCTGCGCCGCCCCGTCACACGGTGGCAACAGAAACCGCGGAAAGCGGGACGCGGGAACGTTCGCGCCTAGGCTGACCAGTGGAAACGCGCGCGCCTGGAACGCGCTCCCGGAACGGCGCAGACGAGGGGGATGCCATGGGGGCCGCACGGGGGACGGAGGATTTCGCCTCCTTCCTGAGGGAGCTGAAGGAGCGGTCGGGGCACAGCTACGGCACGCTGGCACGCCGGCTGCACACCAGCACCTCCACACTGCACCGGTACTGCAACGGCCGGGCGGTACCGGCGCAGTACGCGCCGGTGGAACGGCTGGCGAGGCTGTGCGGCGCGACTCCGGAGGAACTCCTGGAGCTGCACCGGCGGTGGATGCGGGCCGACGCGTTGCGCGGAAGGGGGGCGGAGCGGCCGGGCCCGGCGGCGGAGACCGCTTCCGGAGCCCGCTTCGAATCCGAGCCCGAATCCGAGCCCGAGCCCGCGTCGCCCGCGGCCGCCGTCCCCCGGCGGAGCCGGGTGCCGCCGCGGCCGCTGCCCGCCGTGATCGCCGTACTCGCGGTGCTCCTCGTCGCGGCGGTCGCCGCCGCGACGTACGCCCTCCCCGACCGCGCCGGCCCGCAGCGCCGCACCGCGGGCGGGCCCACCGCTCCCGTGCCGGGGGCCGACGGCGGCTCCGGCGCCTCACCGCCCTCTTCCGGGCCCTCTTCCGCATCCCCTTCCGCCCCGCCCTCCTCCCCGTCCCCGGCCGGGGACGGCGGTAACGCCCAGGGCGGCGCGGAGCCGGGCCGCACCCCGCGGACGGCCTCCTCCCGGCTGCCGGACGGCGGCGACCGGGAACGCGGGCGCGGCGGTGCGCCGGGAGCGGCCCCGCTGAGCTGGTCGGCCCGCTCCCACGTGTGGCGCCACGGCTGCGACCACCGCTACCTGATCGACCTGCCGCCCTCCCGGGTCCCCCCGCCCCCGGTGGAACAGGACGCGGCCGGCTGGGCCCGCTCCCTGGGCGCCGTGCACGGCGGCGAGACCATCGTGGAGGCCACCGTGTACGGGACCGGGGCGGCCCCCGTGGTGATCGAGACCCTGCACGTCCGGGTGACGGCCCGGCGTACGCCTCCGGCCCGGTCGGTCTTCGCGATGAACGACGGCTGCGGCGGGTCCCTCACCCCGGCCGCCTTCTCCGTCGACCTGGACGCCCCGCGCCCGCGGGCGAAGCCCGTGGACGGCTACGACGGCGAGGGCGGCCGGCCCCTGCCGGCCGACCGCCTGCCGTACCGCGTCACCGCCGACGACCCCCTCGCGCTGCGCGTGGAGGCGCGGACCGAGGGCTGCGACTGCGACTGGTACATCGAAGTGGAGTGGAGCAGCGGCGACGACAGCGGCACCCTCCGCGTCGACGACGGCGGCCGCCCATTCCGCACCGGCGCGGTGGAAGGACGGCCGGAGTACCGCTGGGCGCCGGGGACCGGGACCTGGGAGCGAGGCTGACATGCTGGTGCACAATCGACGCACCCGCCGTACCCGCCCCACCCGCCGTCCCGACCCCGCCGCAGGAGAAGTGCCGTGCCCCTGAGACTCGCCGTCGACCCGGACGCCCCCACCGCACCCTACGAGCAGGTGCGCGCCCAGATCGCCGAGCAGGCACGCGGCGGCGGGCTGCCGGTCGGCCACCGCCTGCCCACCGTGCGCGGACTCGCCGAGGAACTGGGGCTGGCGGCCAACACGGTGGCCAAGGCCTACCGCGCGCTGGAGGCCGACGGGGTGATCGAGACCCGGGGCCGCCACGGCAGCTTCATCGCCGCCACCGGGGACACCGCCGCCCGCGAGGCCGCGGCGGCGGCGCGGGCGTACGCCCAGCGGGCCCGGCGCCTGGGCCTGGACCGGGCCGCCGCGCTCGCCGCGGCCGAGGAGGCGATCGCCGCCGAATACGGCCGGGAGGGCTGACCCTCATCCCGCCGCCAGCCGCTCCCGGGCCGCCATCAGGGCGAAGCCCAGCAGGTTGCGTCCGCGCCAGCGTGCCGGGTCGGACGCCCGCTCGTCGTCCGCGGCCAGCCCGATGCCCCAGATCCGGTCCAGCGGACTGGCCTCCACCAGCACCCGTCCCCCCGTGGCGAGGAGGAACGCCCGCAGCTCGCCGTGCTGCCCGAACTTGTGGAGACAGCCCTCGACCACGATGCCGAAGCGGTGCCCGGCCCAGACTTCCTCGTCGAAGCCCCGCACCGTGCGGCCCGCGGCCTTGGCCGCGCCCGGCTCCGCCGAGGCGAGAATCCGCTCCTCGGCCGCCGCGTCGCCGAACAGCTGCGCCTTGGCGGCCATCATCCAGTGCTCGGCGGTGGGATGGAGGACCCCGTCCACGGTGAACGGCGAGGGCCACCACTGGCTGAGGCACCACGGGCCGGGCGAGCCGTCGCGCCGTCCCCGGGGCGGGGTGTGCCCCCAGAAGTGGAGGTACTCGATGCGCTCCCCGCGCGCCTGCCGCCCGGCCAGTTCCGCCACCGCATCGTCCACGTGCTCCTCGGACGCCCTTCCGAGAGCACTTCCAGGAGCCCTTCCGGGAGGCGTCACAGGTACATCCCCTCGTCCGACCTCCCCGGCTGCGGCGGCACCGAGGCCGGGCCCGAGCCGCGGCGCAGCGCGTACAGCTCGGCCAGGGTCGCCCCGTCGCGGCCGACGCCCTCCTCGGTGCCGAGCCAGTTCACGGCCTCCGCCCGCGTCAGCGGGCCGACCTCGATGCGGGCCAGGCAGCGGCCGGGGCGGACGACCGCCGGGTGCAGCCGCTCCAGGTCCTCGTTGGTGGTCAGGCCGACCAGGACGTTGCGGCCCTGGCCCAGCAGCCCGTCGGTGAGGTTCAGCAGCCGGGACAGGGCCTGGCCGGTGGCGTGCTTGGCCTCGCCGCGGATCAGCTCGTCGCAGTCCTCCAGGAGCAGCAGCCGCCAGCGCTCCCGGCCGGGCCGGTCCGGGGCGCCGTCGTCCTCGCCGATGGCGATGTCCATCAGATAGCCGACCTCGTTGAACAGCCGCTCGGGGTCGAGCACGCAGTCCACCTGGCACCAGTCCCGCCAGGAGCGCGCCAGCGTCCGCAGGGCGGAGGTCTTGCCGGTGCCCGGCGGGCCGTGGAGCAGCAGCAGCCGCCCGGTGATGTCGTCCGGGGTGGTCTTCATCAGCCCGTCCATGGCCTCGGCGACCGGGGCGGTGTAGTTGCCGCGGATCTCCTCCCAGCTCCCGGCGGCGATCCGGCGGGTGGTGCGGTACGGGCCGCGCCGCGGGGAGTTGTACCAGAAGCCCATGGTGACGTCGTCCGGCCGGGGCTCGGGCTCGTCCTCCGCGCCCTGCACCGCGGCCTTCAGCGTCCGCTCCGCCAGTTCCTCGCTGACGGCCGTCACGGTCACGTCGGCGCCGCGGGACCAGCGGGAGACCAGCAGCGTCCAGCCGTCGCCCTCGGCCAGGGTCGCGCCGCGGTCGCCGTCGCGGGCCGAGCGCAGTACGACCGCCCCCGGCGGCAGCAGTGCCACGCCCTTGCGCACCCGCTCCAGGGAGCGGCTGCGGGCGTGCGGCTGCTCGCCGGTGGTGAAGCGGCCCAGGAAGAGGGCGTCGATGACGTCGGAGGGGGAGTCGCTGTCGTCGATGTTGAGCCGGATGGGCAGCGACTCCTCGGTCGGCACGGCACGGCGGTCGGCACACATGGCCCCCATGATCCGGTACGGGGGGCCGCCGCGCACGCAGGTTTCCTCCGCCCCGCCGGGGATTCCGGCGGGCGCTCAGCGCAGGGCCACGGCCACGGCGAGAGCGGCCACCAGCAGGACCAGCAGCCCGGCGACGAGCACCAGCACCCCGCGCGGCCCCCGGTCGGCGTCCCAGGAGCCCGCCGCGGACGGCGGCCGCCGCTCCGGGGCCGTGCCCGGCGCGCCCCGGCGCCCGCCGTCCCCCTCCTCGCCGGAGTCCGTACGGCCCGCGTCCGGCGAGGAGGGGGGCGAGGACGGAGAGGGAGGAGCGGTGGCGCGCGGGCCGCCGCCGGCCGCGGCCACGCGCAGCAGCCGTTCGGCCCGGGCGGCGGTCGTACGCTCGGCCGGGTCCGCCCGCAGCAGCCCCTCCAGCACCGGTGCCAGCGCGCCCGCCCGCCGCATGGGCGGCAGATCGGCGTCGGTGTACGCGGCGAGGGAGCGCAGGGTCTCCCCGGGGGTGCCGCGGCGGAACGGCGAGACGCCCTCCACGGCCAGGTACAGCACCGCGCCCAGGGCCCACAGGTCCGCGGCCGGGCCCGGGTCCTGGCCCCGCGCGCACTCCGGGGCGAGGAACTCGGGCCGGCCGACCGCCGCACCGGGCCGGTCGTGCGCCGTGTCGGCCTTCACCTGCGCGGTGCCGAAGTCGGTGAGGACGATCCTGTTGTCGTTCCCCAGCAGGATGTTGGACGGCTTGATGTCGCGGTGGATGATGCCCGCCTCGTGGGCGCTGCGCAGCGCCGAGACGGCCTCGGCGCCGATCCGCGCGGCGCCGGCCGGGGACATCGGCCCCTCGGCCTCCAGCGCGGCGGCCAGCGACAGCCCCCGCACCAGCTCCATCACGATCCACAGGCGGCCGTCCTCGATCACCACGTCGTGGACGGTGGTGGCGTTGCGGTGGGAGATGCGCCCAGCCGTCATGGCCTCCCGCTCCAGGCGGGAGTAGAGGGCGCGCACCTCGGCCGGGGAGAGCTCCTCGGCGGCCCTGACCTCCTTGACCGCGACCTCGCGTCCCAGCACTTCGTCGCGTCCCTGCCAGACCACGCCCACCTCGCCGCGGCCCAGCTCGGCCGTGAGGCGGTAGCGGTCGGCGAGCAGCCTTCCACTGTCACCGGTGTTCATCCTCGTCCCCCGTCCCCGGCCCCGCCATGGGGCCGGTCGGATGCTGTTGTCTCGTACGGTGTTCGTCAACCCCCTTGCGGGGAAGGTGAATCGAGTGACCGGAATACCCGTGGGTCACGGTCGGGAGATAGGGTTACCCTGCCCGGGCCGGGAGCCCTCGTTTGGGTGGGGAGTGTCATGGAACAGATAACGGTACGCAGCAGGGCGCGGATCCCTGCGATCCAGTGCGGGAGCGGTGCGACCGGTTCGCGCCTGGACCGGCACTTGAGCGTGCTGGCGGGGCCCGCCGTCCCCCAGGATGACACGGCGGAGGCGACCTTGCTCATGCGCGAACTGACCGCGCGCGACGCAGTGCACATGCGCTCCCACAGCAGGGGCGCGCGGGTCTCCCTCTTCGCGCCGCTGCGGCGGCTGCGGCGCTCCCTCTTCGGAGGCCACGCCTGACCACGCCCGGTCATACCCGCAGCACCCGCAGCACCCGGGCCGGAGGATAAAGGTTTCGGCTCAGGGCTCCGGGGGACCGGCCTCCCCGCGGCGGGCCGGGCGTCACCGCCCGGCCCCGGCCACGTCCGCGCACTTCCCCTGGCGACCCGCTCCCGAACCGGCGGTCGGCCCGCCGCGGGGAGGCCGGCTCCTCACAGCAGTGCCAGCTGCCCCTCCGGGCCCTCCTCGCGGTGGTCCAGCACGGAGGCCGGGCGCCGCGCTCCCGGCGGCACCGGCAGCACACCGGCCCCGCGCAGCGTCGACGCCTCCACGGCCGGACGCCCGGCCAGCCTGCCGGCGAACTCGGCGCGGGCCCCGCGCAGCCCGTCGAGGAGGGTGAGCACGGTGATCAGCTCCAGCAGCTCCGAGGTCCACCCGGGCTGCCAGGCCTTCGGGCGCACCGCCTCCAGCGTGCCGGGCGCGGCCGGGGCCGTACGCCGGGCGAACCACTCGGCGAGCACCCGTACGCCACCCGCCTCGAACTCCCAGGCTCCGCGCGCCACCGGCGCTATCCGGCCGTCCCCCACCCACAGGGCCTCCTCCTCCGCGTCGTGGCGCAGCGCGTCCGGGGCCGGGCACTCGGGCAGCGTGGCCCGTACGTAGGGGCGCCGCCCGCCCGGCAGGCGCGGGCGGGAGCCGTCGCCGCAGCGGGCGCCGCGGGTGTGCGCCCGCAGGACCTCGCGGCCCAGCGCGACGCCCTCCCGCCACATCTCCCGGTCCGCGGTGAGCGGCACGGCATGGCCGCCGGGGGTGCCGGGGGTGCCGGGGGCTCCGGGGGCGGGGCGTACCGCGGCAGCCGTCCAGGCCAGGACGTCCTCGGCCGTCACCGGTGTGCCCAGTACCCGGGCCAGCAGTCCGGGCAGGCCGGGGGCGAGGTTGGGCTCGCGGCCGCCGGGGCGCCGGTAGAGGGGGCGTACGCGGCCGGGCCGGGACGCCGCGGCGGCGACCGGGAGCAGTTCGGTGAAGACCGGCTCCGGGGCGGGGGAGCGGGGCGCGGCCGGGGGCTCGACCAAGAAGACCTGCCGGTCGTCGGCGACCCGCCACAGCTCCGGCCGGGCGGCGTCGAGCAGGCGGTGGTCCGGTATCAGCCACTGCCGGTCGTACGGTCCGCACAGCACCCGCACCGGCTCCGGGCACGGCCCGTCCTCCCGGTCCAGCCGGACGGTGCGGGCGCCGGCGCTCCCTGCGGGGCCGGGGAGCTGCGGGACGGCGGTGCGGGTGGTGCGGGCGCGGCTGGGGACGAACAGCGCCTCGCGCTCGGCGCCGGAGGCCCGCAGGAGCTCGGCCCAGCGGGACCTCAGCGACGCGGCGTCCGGCGCCGTCACCCAGTCCCGGCCCGGCCGCGGCGGCCGGGCCGACCAGGGCATCAGGTCGTCGAGCGGGACGGCCTCACCACGGCCGCCGCCCGTTGCGGCACCCATCGGTTCCCTCCCCGTTCCCCTTCCCGTACGGCTCACCGCACGCATGCTACGGACGCGGATCAGTCCGCCTCCACGGTGACGGAGAAGGAGAAGCGGTCGCCGCGGTAGTGGATGCGGGCCACGTCCACCACCCGGCCGCTCTCGTCGTAGGTGACGCCGGTGTAGTGCAGGATCGGGCTGAGCAGCGGCACCTGGAGCATCTCGGCCGTCTCCGGGTCGGCCAGCCGCGCCTGGACGGTGTCGGTGATGCGGCTGATCCGCACCCCCACGGCGTCGCGCAGCACCTTCGTCATGGGCCAGCGCTCCAGGTCCTCCAGGTCGATGCGGCCGGCCAGTTCGGGGCGGACGAGGTTCTCCGCCCAGTTGGTCGGCTCGCCCGTCTCCCGGTCGCGGCGCAGCCGCCGGTAGGCCACCGCCTCGGTGAGGTCGGGGAAGTACTCGGCCAGTTCCCCGGGGACCGGGCCGGTGCCGTGTCCCAGCAGCACCGTCTCCTCGCCCGACTGCTGGGCCACGATGGCGTCCACCGAGCCGAGCAGCCGCACGGGGGACCCGCTGCGGGCGCTCGGCTCGATGAAGGTGCCGCGCCGCCGGTGCCGGGAGATCAGCCCCTCGTTCTCCAGCTCCTTGAGCGCCTGGCGCATGGTCAGCACGCTGACGCCGTAGTGCTCGGCGAGCCGCTCCTCGGTGGGCAGGCGCAGGGGCGCGCCGGGGGAGCGGCCGAGTATCGAGGCGCGCAGGGACTGCGAGACCTGATACCACAGCGGCAGTTTGCGGTTCAGCGCGAGCGAGTCGGGAGCGAAGGTGGTCAAGGCGGCCTCCGGACGGCCAGGCTGGGTTGCCGGGTGTTGCCGGGCCGCCGCGTCACGGTGCCGTGACGCGGCGGCGGTGCGGCGGTACGTCGTGGGTCACGGTACGCGCCATCGCCTCCGGATGCGGGCCCCTCATTCCCGGAAGTGGCGCTCCAGGCCCTGCCACACGTCGTCGTAGTCGCGCTGGAGGTGCCCGGCGTCGCGCGCCTGGGCGGTCAGCGTCACCGGCCAGCGGGTCTCGAACATGAAGGCCAGCCCGTCGTCCACCTTCTGCGGGACCAGCTCGGCTGCGCTGGCCCGGTCGAAGGTCTCGCGGTCCGGACCGTGGGCGGACATCATGTTGTGCAGCGATCCGCCGCCGGGTACGAAGCCGCCGGGGCCGGCCGTCTTGGCGTCGTAGGCGCCCTCGATCAGGCCCATGTACTCGCTCATCACGTTGCGGTGGAAGTACGGCGGCCGGAAGGTGTCCTCGCCGACCAGCCAGCGCGGGGCGAAGACCACGAAGTCCACGCCCGCCAGGCCCGGGGTGTCCGACGGCGAGGTGAGGACGGTGAAGATCGACGGGTCGGGGTGGTCGTAGCTGATGCTGCCGATCACGTTGAAGCGGCGCAGGTCGTAGACGTAGGGCACCAGGTTGCCGTGCCAGGCGACGACGTCGAGGGGGGAGTGGTCGTAGGTGGCCGTCCACAGGCCGCCGCAGAACTTGTTGACCACCTCCACCGGGCCCTCCACGTCCTCGTACGCGGCGGTGGGGGCGAGGAAGTCGCGGGGGTTGGCCAGGCCGTTGGCCCCGATGGGGCCGAGGTCGGGCAGGACGAAGGGGCGGCCCATGTTCTCGCAGACGTAGCCGCGCACCACGGCGTCCAGCGGCTCGACGCGGAAGCGGACCCCGCGGGGGATCAGCGCGATGTGGCCCGGCTCGGCGCGCAGCAGGCCGAACTCGGTGCGCAGCAGCAGGCCGCCGCGCTCGGGCACGATCAGCAGCTCGCCGTCGGCGGAGCTGAACACCCGGCGTTCCATGGGGGCGTTGGCGGCGTACAGGTGGATGGCCACGCCCTCGCGCCGGGCGGCGTCGCCGTTGCCGCCCAGGGTCCACAGCCCGTCCAGGAAGTCGGTGCCGGGGGCGGGGTCGGGCAGCGGGTCCCAGCGCAGCCGGTTGGGGTCGGGCTCGGTCTCGGTGAAGGGGGCGCCGCGCAGGGAGCCGCCGTCGGCGCGGACGAAGCGGGGGTGGGCGGCGGAGGGGCGGACGCGGTACAGCCACGAGCGGCGGTTGTGGGCGCGCGGCTCGGTGAAGGCGGTGCCGCTGAGCTGCTCGGCGTAGAGCCCCAGGGGCGCGCGCTGGGGGGAGTTGCGGCCGACCGGAAGCGCTCCCGGAACGGCTTCGGAGGCGTGTTCGTTGCCGAAACCGGAGGAGTACGCCAGCCCCTCCGCGGTCTTGCGCGCCTGCTCGAAACCGCTTGTGGTGCCACTCATCGCAACGCTCCCGGTGCTCAGGGTTTCCTGTTGTCAACCATAGGAATTCGGAGGTCCGCACGTCAACGGCGAGCCTTGGACGGGTGTGCCGCCGTTTCGGCTCCCACCCCTGGGCGGCCGGGGGGCGACGGGGCTAAGGTTCCCTTACCGGCCGGTCGGTATGGAGCCGCCGGACCGCACCGCCCATCCGGACGCCGCTCATCAGGGGGACCGATGCCGGAGAGTGTCACCACGCAGCCGAACGCGGAGCCCGGCCCCGCCGCGGGCCCCGGCGCCCGCACCGCCCTGCGGATCTGCCCGCTGTGCGAGGCCACCTGCGGACTGGTCGTCACCGTCGCACCGGACGACGGCGGACGGGAGCGGATCACCGCGGCCCGCGGCGACCGCGACGACGTCTTCAGCCGCGGCTTCGTCTGCCCCAAGGGGGCCCTCTTCGGCGAACTGGACGCCGACCCCCACCGCCTCGTCCGTCCCCTGGTCCGCCGCGACGGCGAACTGCGCGAGGCGAGCTGGGAGGAGGCGTTCGCGGCGGTCGCCGAGGGGCTGGGCCGCGTCCTGGAGGACGGCGACCCCCGGGCCGTCGCCCTCTTCCTGGGGAACCCCAACGTCCACACCGTCGCCGGCGCCCTCTATCCGCCCCTGCTGGTCAAGGCACTGCGCACCCCCAACGTCTTCACCGCCTCCACCCTCGACCAGATGCCCAAGCACGCCTCCAGCGGACTGCTCTACGGCGACCCCCTGGCCATCCCCGTCCCCGACCTGGACCGCACCGACCACCTGCTGGTCGTCGGCGCCAACCCGCTGGAGTCCAACGGCAGTCTGTGCACCGCCCCCGACTTCCCCGGCCGGCTCAGGGCCCTGCGCAGGCGCGGCGGCACCCTCACCGTCGTCGATCCGCGCCGCACCCGCACCGCGCGCCTGGCCGACCGGCACGTGGCCGTGCGGCCCGGCGGGGACGCCCTGCTGCTGATGGCGATGGTCCAGGTCCTCTTCGCCGAGGAGCTGGCCGACACCGGTGCGGCCGGGGAGCACCTCGGCGGTGTGGAGGACGTGGCCCGGCTGGCGGCCGGCTTCACCCCCGAGGCCGTCTCCGGCGCCTGCGGCGTCGAACCGGAGGTCATCCGCACCCTCGCCCGCGAACTGGCCGCCGCCGAGCGCGCCGCGGTCTACGGCCGCATCGGCAGCACCACCGTGGAGTTCGGCACCACGGCCAGCTGGCTGGTGGACGTCCTCAACGCGCTGACCGGCAACCTCGACCGGCCCGGCGGCGCGATGTTCCCGCTGTCGGCCACCGCCCGCGCCCCCCGCCCGCCCGCCCCGGGCCGGGGCTTCGCCACCGGCCGCAGACGCAGCCGGGTCAGTGGGCACCCGGAGGTCAAGGGGGAGTTCCCGGCCGCCGCGCTGGCCGAGGAGATCGACGCCCCGGGCGCGGGGCGGGTACGGGCGCTGGTCTGCGTCGCCGGCAACCCGGTGCTCTCCGCACCCGACGGCGCCCGGCTCGAACGCGCCCTGGCCGGGCTGGACTTCATGGTCAGCGTCGACCCGTACCTCAACGAGACCTCCCGCCACGCCCATGTGGTGCTGCCGCCGCCCCCGCCCTCCCGCTCCCCGCACTTCGACTTCAGCTTCAACGCCCTGGCCGTCCGCAACCAGGCGCGCTACACCCGGCCCGTGATCCCCCTGGGAGAGGGGGAGATGAGCGAGAGCGCGATCCTGGCCCGGCTGGTGCTGTGCGCCTCCGGCGCGCCCGGCGCCGACCCGGAGTCGGTCGACGCCCTGGCCGTCGAGCGCACCCTGTCCGCCGCCGTCGCCGACCCGCTCTCCCCCGTCCACGGCCGGGACACCGGAGAGCTGACCCGCCTGCTGAGCGGGGAGAGCGGCCCCGAGCGGCGGCTGGACATGATGCTGCGGCTGGGCCCCTACGGCGACGGCTTCGGCGCCGATCCCGGCGGCCTGACCCTGGCGAAGCTGCTGGAGCACCCCCACGGCGTCGATCTGGGCCCGCTGCGCCCCCGTCTGCCCGAGGTGCTGCGCACCCCCTCCGGCAAGGTCGAGCTGTGCCCGGAGCCGATCGCCGCCGACATACCGCGGCTGCGCCGCTTCCTGGCGGACCGCCGGAAAGAGGCCGCTGCCCTGGTGCTGGTCGGCCGCCGCCATCTGCGCTCCAACAACAGCTGGATGCACAACGTCCCCGGCCTGAAGGGCGGAAGCAACCGCTGCACCCTCCACGTCCACCCCGCCGACGCCGCCCGGCTCGGTCTGGCCGACGGCTCCCTGGCCGAGATCGCCGGCGACGGGGGCGCGGTACGGGCGCCGGTGGAGGTGACCGAAGAGGTGGCCCCGGGGGTCGTCAGCCTGCCGCACGGCTGGGGCCACGACCGGCCCGGCACCCGTGTGCCGGTGGCCTCCGCCGAGCCCGGGGCCAACGTCAACCAGCTCCTGGACGGGCGGCTGCTCGACCCGCTGTCGGGGACCGCCGTGCTCAACGGGTTCCCGGTCCGGGTGGCCCCCGCGCCGACGCCCGCCGGGGAGGCCGCCGGGGAGGCCGCTGCGGAGGCCGGACCGGCCTCCCCGGCTTCCGCCGGATCCACCGCCCCCTCCCCCGTGTGATCCACGGCATGCGCCGTCCTGCTGACACCCCAAACTAGCGCCGCTAGTTTGGGGGCATGCAGGCACACAACGGCATGTACATCGACGGAGAGTGGCGCCCCGCCGCGGGCACGGAGACGATCGAGGTCGTCGATCCGGCCACCGAGGAGATCATCGGCACCGTCCCGGCGGGCACCGCCGAGGACGTCGACGCGGCCGTGGCGGCGGCCCGCGCGGCCCTGCCCGGCTGGGCCGCCACACCGCCCGCCGAGCGCGCGGCGCGGCTCGGTGCGCTGCACGACGCCCTGGCCGCCCGCCGCGAGGCGATCGCGGCCACCGTCACCGCGGAGCTGGGCGCACCGCTGTCCTTCTCGCAGGCCGTCCACGCCGATCTGCCCATCACGGTCGCCGGGACGTACGCCAGGCTCGCCGCCGAGCACCCCTTCGAGGAGAGGCTGGGCAACTCCCGCGTACTGCACGAGCCGGTCGGCGTCGTCGGCGCCATCACCCCCTGGAACTACCCGCTGCACCAGGTCGTCGCCAAGGTGGCCCCGGCCCTGGCGGCCGGCTGCACGGTGGTCCTCAAGCCCGCCGAGGACACCCCGCTGGTCGCGAGGCTGTTCGCCGAGGCGGTGGCCGAGGCGGGGGTGCCCGCCGGGGTGTTCAACCTCGTCACCGGGCGCGGCCCGGTGGCCGGGCAGGCGCTGGCCGAGCACGACGGCGTGGACATGGTCTCCTTCACCGGCTCCACCGCCGTCGGCCGCCGCATCGGCGCGATCGCCGGCGGCGCGGTCAAGCGGGTCGCGCTGGAGCTGGGCGGCAAGTCCGCCAACGTCATCCTGCCCGGCGCGGACCTGGTGAAGGCCGTGAAGATCGGCGTGGGCAACGTGATGGCCAACGCCGGCCAGACGTGCAGCGCCTGGACCCGCATGCTGGTCCACGCCGACCGGTACGACGAGGCCGTGGAGATCGCCGCCGCCGCGGCGGCCAAGTACACCCCCGGCGACCCCACCGACCCCGCCACGCGCCTGGGCCCGGTGGTCAACGCCGGGCAGCGCGAGCGCGTCACCGGCTACATCCGCACCGGCGTCGAGGAGGGCGCGACCCTCGTCGCGGGCGGCGCGGACGCACCCGAGGGGATGGAGCGCGGCTACTACGTGCGCCCCACCGTCTTCGCCGGCGTCACCCCCGGTATGACCATCGCCCGCGAGGAGATCTTCGGTCCGGTCCTGAGCATCATGCGGTACGAGGACGCCGACGACGCCGCCAGGATCGCCAACGACTCCGCCTACGGGCTGTCGGGCGCGGTGTGGGCCGCCGACGACGAGACGGCCACCGCCTTCGCCCGCCGTCTGCAGACCGGCCAGGTGGACGTCAACGGCGGCCGGTTCAACCCGCTTGCCCCCTTCGGCGGCTACAAGCAGTCCGGCGTGGGCAGGGAGCTGGGCCCGCACGGTATGACCGAGTACCTCCAGACCAAGTCCCTGCAGTTCTGAGCGCCTTTCCCGTCCGCTCCCGTCCGCCCGTCCGCCCGTCCGCCCGTCCGGTCCCACCGCAAGCAGCCCGTCCGCCCGAGGACGCGAGAGGAGACGCCACGTGGTCCGCGCCGTAGTCCTGCCCGCCGCCCAAGCCCCGCTGGAACTGGGGGAGATCGACCTGCCGGAGCCCGGCCCCGGCCGGGTGAGGGTCCGCCTCGCCGCCGCCGGGGTCTGCCACTCCGACCTGTCGCTGTCCAACGGCACTCTGCGCCAGCCCGTGCCCGCCGTCCTCGGCCACGAGGGCGCGGGCACCGTGACCGCCGTGGGCGAGGGCGTCACGGCCGTCGCCCCCGGCGACGAGGTCGTCCTCAACTGGGCTCCCTCGTGCGGGAACTGCCACTTCTGCGCGAGGCTGGGCGAGCCCTGGCTGTGCACCGAGGCCAACGCGGCCAGCGGCGTCCCCTACGCCCGCTCCGCCGACGGCCGCGACCTGTACCCGGGTCTGGGCACGGCCGCGTTCGCCGAGGAGACGGTCGTCGCCGAGCGCGGTGTGCTGCCGCTGCCCGCCGGCATACCGCTGACCGACGCGGCCCTGCTGGGCTGCGCGGTCCTGACCGGCTACGGCGCGGTCAACCACAGCGTCCGCCTGCGCGAGGGCGAGTCGCTGGCCGTCTTCGGCGTCGGCGGGGTCGGTCTGGCGGTGGTCCAGGCGGCGCGGATCGCGGGCGCGGACCGGATCGTCGCCGTGGACGTCTCCCCGGGCAAGGAGGAACTGGCTCGCCGCGCCGGGGCCACCGACTTCCTGATCGCCTCCGACACCACGGCCAAGGAGATCCGGAAGATCACCGGCGGACTGGGCGCGGACGCCGCCGTCGAGTGCGTCGGCCGCGCGGAGACCATCCGCGCCGCCTGGTCCTCCACCCGGCGCGGCGGCCGCACCTCGGTGGTGGGCATCGGCGGCAAGGACAGCCAGGTCTCCTTCTCGCCGCTGGAGATCTTCCACTTCGCCCGCACCCTGTCCGGCTGCGTCTACGGCAACTGCGACCCCGTGCGAGACCTGCCGGTCCTCGCCGAGCACGTCCGCTCCGGGCGGCTGGACCTGGGCGCGCTGGTCACCGACCGGATCGGCCTGGCCGACGTGCCCGCGGCCTTCGAGGCCATGCTCGCCGGACGCGGCGGCCGGGCGCTGGTGGTCTTCTAGCCCGTCCGCTCCTCGCCGCCCTCCGCCTCCCGGGCCCGCCCCCGGTCCGGGAAGCGGAGCGCCAGCCCGTCGACGAGGGCGCGCAGGCCCGTCTCGAAGGCGCCCTCGTCGACGCGCTGCTGGTGCTCGGCCAGCAGGTGGGCCTGGTCCAGGTGCGGGTAGTCGCGCTCGTACAGCGCCGCGTCGTCGACGAAGCCGCGCGCGAAGGAGCCCAGCGCGGAGCCGGCCACGAAGTACCGCATCAGCGCGCCGATGCGGGTGGCGTGGGCGCGCGGCCATCCGGCGTCGAGCATCGCGCCGTAGACCGCGTCGGCCATCCGCAGCTGGCTCGGGCGCCGGCCCGGTCCCTGCGCCAGGTACGGGACGATGTTCGGATGGGCGCTGAGCGCCGCCCGGTAGGAGCGGGCCCAGGCCACCAGCGCCTCGCGCCAGTCGGTGCCGTCCTCGAACATCGACAGGTCGACATCGGCGCACACCGCGTCGGCCACCGCGTCCAGGATCTCGTCCTTGGTGCGGAAGTGGTTGTACAACGACGGGCCGCTGACGCCCAGTTCGGCGGCGAGCCTGCGGGTGGACACCGCGGGCAGGCCCTCGCCGTCCACCAGCGCGAGCGCCGCCGCCACGATCCGCTCGCGGCTCAGCAGGGGGGTACGTGGGCGTGCCACGGATCACATCCTCGGGTCTCGTCCGGTATCTGTGAAGTCGCAACTAGCACTGCTAGTTTATTGGGCATGGATCTGGAGCTGTCTCAGGAGCAGGCTGCCGTACGGCAGCTCGCCAAGGAGTTCGTCGACCGGGAGATCGTCCCGCACGCCGCCGAGTGGGACCGCGCCGAGAGCATCGACCGGTCCGTGGTGAGGTCCCTGGGCGACCTGGGCTTCCTGGGCCTGACCATCGACGAGGAGTACGGCGGCTCCGGCGGCGACCACCTGGCGTACTGCCTGGTCACAGAGGAGCTCGGACGCGGGGACTCCGCCGTGCGCGGGGTGCTGTCGGTCTCCCTCGGCCTGGTCGCCAAGTCGGTCGCGGCCTGGGGGAGCGAGGAGCAGAAGCGGCGGTGGCTGCCGGCCCTGTGCGCCGGCGAGGCGATCGGCTGCTTCGGCCTGACCGAGCCGGGCACCGGCTCCGACGCCGCGGGTCTCACCACCCGCGCCCGCCGCGACGGCGGCGACTGGATCATCGACGGCACCAAGATGTTCATCACCAACGGCACCTGGGCCGACGTGGTGCTGCTCTTCGCCCGTACCGGCACCGAGCCCGGCCACCGGGGGATCACCGCCTTCCTCGTCCCCACCGACACCCCGGGTCTGACCCGCCGGGAGATCCACGGCAAGCTCGGCCTGCGCGGCCAGGCCACCGCCGAGCTTGTGCTCGACGGTGTCCGCGTCCCCGACGACTGCCGCGTCGCCCAGGAGGGCAAGGGATTCTCCGTCGCCATGTCCGCCCTCGCCAAGGGGCGCATGTCGGTGGCGGCCGGCTGCGTCGGCATCGCCCAGGCGGCGCTGGACGCGGCCGTCTCCTACGCCACCGAGCGCGAGCAGTTCGGCAAGCCCATCGCCGGACACCAGCTCGTCCAGGAGCTGATCAGCGACATCTCCGTGGACGTCGACGCCGCCCGCCTGCTGACCTGGCGCGTGGCCGACCACATCGACCGGGGCCTGCCCTTCGCCACCGAGTCCTCCGTCGCCAAGCTCTACGCCTCCGAGGCCGCGGTACGCGCCGCCAACAACGCCCTCCAGGTCTTCGGCGGCTACGGCTACATCGACGAGTACCCCGTCGGCAAGCTGCTGCGCGACGCCCGCGTGATGACCCTGTACGAGGGCACCAGCCAGATCCACAAGCTGCTCATCGGCCGCTCGCTGACCGGGGTGTCGGCGTTCTGACGGCCGCCGCGGCGCCCGCTCCCCGGGCGGCCGCCGCCTAAGCGGCTGCTCAGCAACCGTTGTATGGTGTTCGCCCGGCGGGACGAACGGGCGAGGTGCTGATGGCTGCGGAGACGGGAGCGGAGTCCGTGGAGGCTGCGGAGTCCGCGGACGCCGCGGACGCCGTGAAAGAGGCCCGGGGCGACGCGGACGGCGCCGGGGGGCCGGACGACTCCTGGGGCGAGGTGGCCCCCGACGCCGCCCGCCGGCTGCTGCTGGCGGCGGTCGAGGCATTCGCCGAGCGGGGCTTCCACGCCACCACCACCCGGGACATCGCCTCCCGCGCCGGGATGAGCCCCGCCGCCCTCTACATCCACTACCGCACCAAGGAGGAACTGCTCTACCAGATCAGCCGGGTCGGCCACGAGCGCTCGGTGCGCATCCTCACCGAGGCCGGCAACAGCGCCGTGACCCCCGCCGACCGGCTCGCCGCCGCGGTGCGCGCCTTCGTCCGCTGGCACGCCGAGCGCCACACCACGGCCCGGGTGGTGCAGTACGAGCTGAACGCGCTGGCCGAGGAGCACTACGCCGAGATCGTCGCCCTGCGGCGGCGCAGCGAGGAGATCCTGCGCGGCATCCTGGAGGACGGGGTGGCCGCCGGGGACTTCACCGTCCCCGACATCCGGGGCACGGCGCTGGCCGTGCTCTCGCTCTGCATCGACGTCGCCCGCTGGTTCCGCTCCGGCGGCACGCGCACCCCCGAGGAGATCGGCGAGCTCTACTCCGGACTGGTGCTGAGGATGGTCGGCGCCCCGGCCGCCCCCGCCGCGGAAACCGCCGACGGGGCCGGCCGGGGCGCGTGAGCCCGGCGGGCCGCGGGCGTCACAGGTAGTAGCGGACGACGCTCTCCGCGACGCACACCGGCTTCTCCCCGCCCTCCCGCTCGACCGTCACCAGCGAGGTGAGCTGGGCGCAGCCCTCGCCCACCTCGGAGACCTCGGTGATCCGCGCGGTCGCGCGCACCCGCGAACCGACCGGCACGGGGGAGGGGAAGCGGACCTTGTTCACGCCGTAGTTGATGCCCATGCGCACGCCCTCGACGCGGATCAGCTGCGGCACCAGCACCGGCAGCAGCGAGAGCGTCAGATAGCCGTGCGCGATGGTCGTGCCGAACGGGCCGGCGGCGGCCTTCTCCGGATCGACGTGGATCCACTGGTGGTCGCCGGTCGCGTCCGCGAACAGGTCGATCCGCTTCTGGTCGACCTCCAGCCAGTCACTGGTGCCCAGCTCCTCGCCGACCGCAGCCCGCAGCTCGTCGACCGATGTGAAAACCCGGGGCTCCGCCATCGAAGCTCGCCTCCCCAACCGTGCGTGGTGTCAGTGGTGTCCGTGGTGTCGGTACACGCTACTAAGCGCTTGCTCAGCATGGTCGGGGGCATCGGACATGTCAACGGCCGGCCCCGCCTCCCTCCCGTACGCCCCACACGCCCGCGACGCGTCACGGCAGGCCCCGGGAGATCCGGGACCCGCCGTGACGCGTCATGCTCCACCAGGGCCGCCCGGGTCGGACGCGGTCTCGGCCGTCAGCCGCTGACCGCCATCCTCCCCGCGCGGCCGTGCGCCACCGCCCCCGGCCGCCGGGCCCGCAGGGCCTGCTCGGCGTTGTGCATCGCCTGCGCCGCACGCCGCGCCTCGCGCGCCTCCGCCTCGGCGACCAGCCGCCGCAGCACCTCCGCCAGCGGGGCGGGCGGTGCGGCGCCGGGGTCCTCGACGGGCAGCAGCCCGCGACCGCCCCAGCACCGGCGGTGCCAGGCGTCGCCCGGCGGCTGCCGGACGCCGAAGTGCTTCTGCTCCCTGCGCCGCCGCGCGAAGTCGCGCTCGTACGCCAGCCACACCTCCCGGGCCTCCTCCAGCTCCTCCAGTGCGGCCACCAGTCGCTCAGGATCGGGGCTGCGGTCGTCGGGGGAGATGCCCGCGCGGGCGCACAGATGGTGCCAGGTGGCGCGGTGCCCGTAAGGGGCGAAGCGCTCCAGGCACTTGCGCAGGGCCTGCCTGCGCTGGGACGGGTCTCTCTCGGGATCACGGACCTGTTCCGCCAGGGCATTGAAACCGGCCAACGCGTACCACCTCCGACGTAAGTGACCACAGCCGTCATCGTTGGGACGTACCGGACCCTCCAATGGATCCGTGTGCCCCCGAATCTTCCGATGCCACATACCGACTGGTTAGTCTGTGCAGGAAATCCGCGAATCGCCGGCCGCGGCCCCGACACGGCACGACGAGGCCCCGACACGGCCCCGACGAGGCCACCGCCGGCGACCGGAACGAGACGAAGGGTGGGCACATGGAGAACCTGCGGGACGCGGGCGTCGTGGTGACCGGGGCGGGCGGCGGCATCGGAGCCGCCCTAGCCCGCGCCTTCACGGCGCGCGGCGCCAGGGTCGTCGTCAACGACCTCGACGCAGGCAAGGCCGAGGCCGTCGCGCGGGAGATCGGCGCCACGGCGGTGCCCGGCGACGCCTCGGACGTCGTCGCCGCCGCCCGCGAGGCACTCGGCGGCGGCATCGACGTCTTCTGCGCCAACGCCGGCATCGCCCCCGCCGGAGGCCCCGAGGCCGAGGACGCCGTCTGGGACGCCGCCTGGGACGTCAACGTCATGGCCCACGTCCGGGCGGCGCGCGAACTGCTGCCCGAGTGGCTGGAGCGCGGCCGCGGCCGCTTCGTCGCCACCGTCTCGGCCGCCGGGATGCTCACCATGGTCGGCTCCGCGCCCTACAGCGTCTCCAAGCACGCCGCCCTCGCCTTCGCCGAGTGGCTGTCGGTCACCTACCGCCACCGCGGGATCGACGTCCACGCCGTGTGCCCGCAGGGCGTGCGCACCGACATGCTCGCCTCCGCCTCCACCGCCGGCGACCTGGTGCTCAGCCCCACGGCCATCGAGCCGGAGGACGTCGCCCGCGCCACGCTGGAGGCCGTCGACGCCGGGCGCTTCCTGGTCCTGCCGCACCCGGAGGTCGGCCGCTACGCCGTCGCGCGGGCGTCCGACACCGACAAGTGGCTGGACGGCATGAATCATGTGCAGCGGAAGCTGGAGACAATCCAGCGGGACCAGCAGGTCCGGTAAGGCCACGAGGAGCAGGAGGAACCGCCATGACGAGCCCGGCGAACCAGCGGCAGGACGACGCCCCCACCCAGCCTGTCCCGCAGCGGCTGCTGGCCGCCGCCACCCGGCTGTTCGCCGACCGCGGCTACGACCGCACCTCCGTCCAGGAGATCGTCGAGGCGGCGGGCGTCACCAAGGGCGCCCTCTACCACTACTTCGGCTCCAAGGACGACCTGCTGCACGAGATCTACGGCCGGGTGCTGCGCCTGCAGCAGGAGCGGCTGGACGCCTTCGCCTCCTCCGACGCGCCCGTGGAGCAGCGGCTGCGCGACGCCGCCGCCGACGTCGTCGTCACCACCATCGACAACCTCGACGACGCCTCGATCTTCTTCCGCTCCATGCACCAGCTCAGCGAGGACAAGCAGAAGCAGGTACGGGCCGAGCGCCGCCGCTACCACGAGCGGTTCCGCGCCCTGATCGAGGAGGGGCAGAAGGCGGGGGTGTTCTCCACCGCCACCCCGGCCGACCTGGTGGTGGACTACCACTTCGGCTCCGTCCACCACCTCAGCACCTGGTACCGGCCCGGCGGGCGCATGACCCCGCAGGAGGTCGCCGACCACCTGGCGGACCTGCTGCTGCGGGCCCTGCGGCCGTAAGCCCCCCGCCACGACCCGCGAGCCCGGCGCCTCACCAACCACCCGAAGAACCCGGCACGATCCACGACACCGGACCCACGACCCCACACGATCCACTACCCGAAGCGGAGGCCTCAGGTGAAGGCATGGCGCGTCCACGAGAACGGCGAACCGCGCGACGTGATGCGGCTGGAGGAGATCCCGGACCCCGAGCCGGGCCCCGGCCGCCTCCTGCTGCGCGTACGGGCGGCGAACGTCAACTTCCCCGACGCGCTGCTGTGCCGCGGCCACTACCAGGTACGGCCCCCGCTGCCCTTCACCCCCGGCGTGGAGCTGTGCGGCGAGGTCGTGGCGGCCGGCGAGGGCGCGGCCACCGCCGTCGGCGCCCGGGTCATCGCCCAGCCCGACCTTCCCCACGGCGCCTTCGCCGAACTGGTGGCGGTCGACGAGGCCCGCTGCGCCCCGGCGCCGAAGGCGCTGGACGACGCCGAGGCCGCCGCCCTCCACATCGGCTACCAGACCGGCTGGTTCGGCCTCCACCGCCGCGCCCGCCTCCAGGCCGGCGAGACGCTGCTGGTCCACGCCGCCGCCGGGGGAGTGGGCAGCGCCGCCGTCCAGCTCGGCAGGGCGGCGGGCGCGAAGGTGATCGGCGTCGTCGGAGGCCCCGGGAAGGCGGCGGTGGCGAAGGAGCTGGGCTGCGACACGGTGATCGACCGGCACGCGGTCGACGGCGCCAAGGGCCTGGCCGAGGCGGTCAAGGAGGCCACCGGCGGTCGCGGCGCGGACGTCGTCTACGACCCCGTGGGCGGCGACGCGTACACCGCCTCCACCAAGTGCGTCGCCTTCGAGGGCCGGATCGTGGTCGTCGGCTTCGCCAGCGGCACCATCCCCGCCCCCGGTCTCAACCACGCCCTGGTGAAGAACTACGCCATCCTCGGCCTGCACTGGGGCCTGTACAACACCCACGACCCGGCCGCCGTCCGCGCCTGCCACGAGGAGCTGACCAAGCTCGCCGAACAGGGCGCGGTCAGGCCGCTGGTGAGCGAGCGCGTACCGATGGAGGGCGCGGCCGACGCCGTCCAGCGCGTCGCCGACGGCACCACCACCGGCCGCGTCGTCATCCAGCCCTGAGCCCCGCCGGCCCGCCCACCGGCGCCGTGCGCCCCCCCGGACCGCCGGGCGGTCCGGGGGGCATACGGCTCTCTTGTGGGCGACCGGAAAGATCATGAGGAGTTCACCGGTTGCGCTTCTCCGCATCATGCAGGCGCTCGGCATCCTCAGCAGCGCCCCACTTGCGCGCACGCTCGAAGGCGCGCTTGACGCGCACTCCACGCTCCTGCCGCTCCAAGTAGGAACTGAGTGCCGGATTCACCGCTTCCCCCTTGTTCTGGCTTCCGCAAGCGCCATGACGCGTTGCAGGAGATTGCTGTCGAGGTCGATGCGAATCACGGACATGCGGCGCCTCCTTCCATGTGGTGCGACTACAGGCCCTCCACGTCCAGTTCGTCCGCCAGGGTCCGCAGGCTCGCGGGCGGCCGGGGGCTCATGACCAGCAGGTCGGACACGAGCTGCCTGACCACCGGCTTGGCGCGGACCAGTTCGGGGGCGAGGCGCCGGGCTTCGGTGAGGGCGGCCGTCGCCTCCTCGATCTGCCGGCGCTGGGCGTGAGCCCTGGCGAGATCGATGCGGAAACGCGCCTGCCGCTCGGAGGAGAGCGGAGAGGGATCGACGGATTCGGCGGCGCGCAGTGCGGTACCGGCGTCGCCCAGGTCGGCGGCGATGGCGACCTCGTGGAGGCCGACGTTGAGCGGTCCGAACTCCGTGCCGTAGTCGTTGCGGCCCTCTCCCACTCGCTCGGCCATCTCGCGTGCCTGCCGCAGAAGTTCGTATGCCTCCTCGCCCTGGTCCAGCCGGGCCGAGGCCACCGCGTGCTGCAACGTCAGCGCGCCGCGCAGAGCCACCGCCTCGGGCCGTTCCTCCGTGGCCAGTGGTGCCAGGGCTTCGGCGGCGCTGCGCGCGACCCGGGCCGCCTGCTCGTAGTACCCGGAGCCGAGGAAGACGATCGCCAGCCGGAACTCGCCGGCCGCCATCAGCAGCGGATCTCCGGTGCGTTCGGCGGCGGCGATGGCGCGGTCGACCGCGACCCACGCCACGTCCGGCTCGCCCATGTTCGCCAGTGCCGCACCGCATGCGCCGTACACGGAGGCCAGCAGGTGGAGCGGCTCGGCGGGACCCTCCCCGGTACCGGACCGGGCCGCCGACTCCAGGTGCGGCACGAGCCGTTCCAGCAAGCCGGACAGTTCCGCGTACCGGCCCTCGTGCGTCAGGGTCCAGGCGCGTTCCACATCGGTGCGCAGGGCCGGCATGTCCGGGTGCTCCGGTGGCCCGAGTACGGCACTGAGCCGGTGGGAACCGCTCAGCGCCAGCCGCAGCCGGTGCGCTCCGGACGGTTTCTCCTCCGCATGCGACGCCAGGACGGGTGATCCCGCTGCCAGTTCGGCCACCGGCAGGCCGAGGACGTCGGCGACCTTCTCCAGGACCGTCATGCGGTCGATCCGGCGCACTCCGCGTTCCACCTGCGACACCCAGGCTTCCGAGCGGTCCAGGAGCCTGGCGAGTTCCTTCTGCGACAGACCTCTGCGCCTGCGATGGGAGGCGATCCTGCGGCCGAGGGCCTTCTCGTAGTCAGCGCTCATGGACGACACCCTTGCCCGAGACGAACTCCAGACGGTCGACCTCGACGGCGGACAGGTACCGCTCCCGCTCATCGAGGAAGGCGCGCACGTAGTCCTGCGCCTCGTGGAAGGCGAAGGCGTCGGCGTCCCGGTACAGCTCGTAGAAGATCCGTTCCAGGGGGCGGCCGTCAACACGGTGCACGGTGTAGATCACCGTTTCGGGTTCATGGGCGCGGATCTGCTCTCCGGTCCGTGCCACCAGCGCGTCGAACGCCGCTGCCGCCGCCTCGTCCTTGCAGGTGAAGCGCACCATCAGACCGAACATCGGCTCTCCTTCTCCATCTTGGCGTCCCGGCTCTGCACCACGTCGTGGTGAACGCTATGCGGCAGTCGACCGGTACGAAAAGTGCGATCTCGCACCTCAAGTACTCGCACTACGGCTACGGTGCTAGTACTTATTGTACGTGCGAATGTGGCGGTGCTTGCTGCCAGGCGCCGGTGCCGCTGAAAACCGCAGCTCAGAGCAAGGAGACGCGCATGCTCATCCATCGACGGACCTTCGCAGGACGCCCTGAGGAGGTATGTAAGGCCCGCGAATGGACCCGCAAACTCCTCGCCGACACCTCCTGTGTGGACGACGCGGCGCTGATCGTGACCGAGCTGGGTGCCAACGCGGTCACCCACACCACCGGATCGGCCTTCCGCGTCACCGTCACCCGCGCCGCTGAGGCCGTGACGCTCTCCGTCACCGACACCGGCGCCACCACCACACACCCGTGCATCACCCACCCCGGTGCCGAGGCCACCCACGGCCGAGGACTGGAGATCGTCGCCACACTGGCCGACGACGTGAAGGTCCACCACACCGCTCACGGCCACACCGTGACCGCCCGGCTCCCACTCCCCGCACCGCTGCCGACCGCGCGGGAAGCCCAGCCATGCTGACCCGCGCCTACCGGTGCGAGGCCATCGCCTCCACCCCCGACGACGGCCGCATCTTCCCCCTCGGCACCCACCCGGCCGGCTCACCCCGCCTGGCCCTGCGCTGGCTCCACCTCCGGGCCCGCCACATCAGCGACCAGCTCGACCCACCAGCCGCACGGCCCCTCCTGGCCTGGCTCCACGACCACCAGGTCCACGAACACGCGTTAGCCGCCCTAGCCTCCGGCGCGCCTTACACCCACACCGTCTGCGACGACACCGTCCGCTACCTGCTCACCGCCCGACCCACCACAAGGCTCCGCCCATGACCCACGGCCGTGCCGCCGGCAACGAGCAGCTGTACCGCTACGAGATCACCGCCGCCTTGAACGCCGTAGTCCGCGTTTGCCACGTCATCGTCACCGAACACAGCCACCGCGGCTTCTGGACCCCCCACACCAGCACCGAGCCGACCCCCACCCACCGCGAGCTGATCGAGGCCGCCCGCCGCGACGTGCTCAACCGCCTCCAAATGGTCATCCACTGCGCCGAGACGGTCGCCTACACCATCGAGCACGACCGCCAACGCCAGCCCAACCGGCTGCCCGAGTAACAACCTTCGCTGAGCGGAGGGACCAACGAGGAAGCCAGGAGGCCCGGCGAACCGGCAGTGGGTCGGGTGACGGGCTCAGTGCGGTCGGCTCATGACGGTCGGCATCGAGGGTTCGGCAATACTGGTCCGTGATCTGCGTGTCGCTCGCGACAGCAGTCAGTGGGAGCCGAGCCCGGTTGAGCAGGTCCGCGCTGCTCGGATTCTGGAAGTCGTTGTCTCGCGCCCTCTCGGTGAGGCGATCGTCCAGGGCGTGCGGTGGGCGGCTCCCCGTGTGCTTTCGGCGTTCGGTGGCCCCGTCTCCCGTTGTCGGTCAGCAGGTCGAGGAGGCGATGTGCTGTGGCTTCAAGGGCCGGCCGGTGAGCGGCGCAGGCAGGGGCAGGGAGTGCACGATGTGGAGGCGGGAGACCGCCCGGGTGAGTGCCACGTACAGGCGGTTCATGCCGCGGGGCCCGGCTCGGACGATGGCAGAGGGCTCGACCACCACGACATGGTCGTACTCCAGTCCCTTGGCGGTGGAGGCCGGTACCACGGTGAGGCGGGCTTCGGGGAAGTCCGCTCCGGATGCCGGGAGTCCGGCCGTGATGAGAGCGTGGCGGAGTTCTCGCGCTTCGGTGTCGGCCGCGATGACGCCGATGGAGCCCGCTTGCTTCAGCGCTGTGTTCACGGCCGCGACTGTCGCTGCGGTCGCGTCATCGGCCGCCTCGATCCTCACCTCTCCGTCGCGGCGCAGGGAGCGGACGGGTGGTACGTCCGTGTCGAGGTGGTTCAGAAGGCGGTTGGCGAGTTCGGCGACGGCGCCGGGGACGCGGAACCCTGTGGTGAGCGGGGTGACGACGGCTTCCGGCTTCCCCAGGTGGGTGAGGAACTGCGGCCAGTCGCGTGCGGCCCAGGGGGTGGTGCCCTGGGCGAGATCCCCGAGGACGGTGACCGATCCGAAGGATGAGCGGCGGGCGATGGCGCGGCACTGCATGGGGGACAGGTCCTGCGCCTCGTCGATCACCACGTGGCCGTAGCCGTCGGGGCGCTCGATCAGACCGGCGAGTTCGTCGAGGAGGACGAGGTCGGCCGCCGACCAGCGGGCCGACCTGTGGGAGCGCGGGGGCTTGGGCCATCGAAGGACCCTCCGCTCGTCCGCGTCGAGGATGCCTTCGGCTGCGGCGGCCAACGTGTCCGGATGGGCGAACAGGCCGGCGAGGATCTCTTCGGGTTGCACAGCGGGCCAGACGGCGTTGAGCAGGGCGGTGACCGGGCGTGCCCGGGAGACCTTCTGCGCCCAGGTGTTGGTGCGAGGGCCGCCGCGGCGCTCGGCCTGCTGCTGAACGGCGTGGACGATGCGGGTGCGGACGCGTTCGCGCCCTACGGCATAGGGAGGCTCCTCGGCACGCACGTCCCGGACGATCTGCTCCAGTTCGTCGGTCGGTACACGCCAGCGGTAGGAGCCGTCCGGCAGTACGAGCGGCCGCGTCACCTCTGTGCTCACCCGTGCGTGGAGCGCGCGGCGCAGGACCTCTGCCATACGGATGTCGTGCTTGACGATCGCCGCGGCGTCACTGTCCTGTGCCGTGACCGGGTGGCGGGCGATCTCGTCGTCGACGGTGGCTTGTCTCACCCCGGTCTCGCCGAGTGCGGGCAGGACCTGGGAGATGTAGGAGAGGAAAGCGCGGTTGGGGCCGAGGATCAGCATTCCGCCGCGCTGGATGCGCTCTGGATGGGTGTAGAGGAGGTAGGCGGCGCGGTGCAGTCCGACCGCTGTCTTTCCCGTGCCGGGGGCGCCCTGGACGCAGAGTGACGTGGCGAGGTCCTCGCGTACGAGGTCGTCCTGTTCGGGCTGGATGGTGGCGGCGATGTCGCGCATGGGGCCGATGCGAGGACGCTCGATCTCGCCGGCGACGATGCCGCTCTCCCGCTCCTCGCCCTCGCTGAGGTGCTCGTCCTCCAGGCCGGTGAGATCGGCCGAGTCGCCGCGGCCGGAAGGTGACCAGCCGAAGCGGCGCCGGACGGCGATGCCTTGGGGGCTGCGGGCGCTTGCCTGGTAGAAGGCGCGTGCCACCGGGGCGCGCCAGTCGATCACCAGCGGCGGGGCGGACGGATCGTGCGTGATGCGTACACGCCCGATGTGGTACTCCTGCCCGGCGTGGTCGCCGGCGGCCCGGGCGTCCCGAGCGAAGTCGAGGCGCCCGAAGAACAGCGGGCCTTCGGGCGGTTCCCGGAGTTCCTTGGCCTGGCTGCGCAGCCGGTAGCCGAGCACTTCGGCGTCGGCACCGGAGGCGGAGGCGTTCTCGCCGACCACCACCTGTTCCTGCGCGCCGTCGATCATGGCCTTCAGCGCTGCTCGGCATGCGTCGTGGTGGGCGCGTTCCCGGGTCAGGGCGTCGGTGAGTACGGAGTCGGAGTCCGACATGCCTCCACGATAGTGCAACTGGGTAACTTTTTTTACTTGGTTGTGTTTTAGGGCCGGGCAAGGTGAGGCAAGCCGGCCTCGAGTTGCGCGAACGCCGACCGGGCCACCGCCAGGGCTTCGGGATGGAGTGCGTCCGCGCTGCGGCCTGCGGTGATCTGGCGCCAGTTCTCCTGCGCGAGGACGCGCTGGACGGCGATGATCTGCCCCGCGGCCAGACGCGCCTGGACGCCACCACCGGTCTCGACGCCGAGCGCATCGGCGAGAGCGGCCTCGTCCTGCTCCATGTGAGCGTGCAGGCGCGCCACCAGTGACGGCGTCGTGTACAGCAGCCGGTGGAAGGCGAGCACCTCGGCATCGTCGTTCAGGCCGGTCACCGGATCGCGGCGGGTGAGCCCGTCCACAAAGTGGCACCGCAGCGCTTCCAGCGGGGAACGCCCGGCGGGACGCCGTGCTACCACCCTGCCGGCCTCCCCCTCGTGGTCGGCCAGCCGGTGCAGAACGAGGTCCTCCTTGGAGGGGAAGTACCGGAAGAGCGTCGGCTTGGAGATGTCGACGGCCGCCGCGACATCGGCGACGGTCACCCGCTCGTAGCCTTTCTCCAGGAAGAGCCCGATGGCCGTGTCCGACAACCGCCGGTACATCTGTCGCTTCTTGCGCTCGCGCAGCCCGCCGCCCACGTCACCCATGTCATGAAGCGTACGCAGCGGCCGGTCATGCGTTGCCGTGCCGTCCTCGGCGTCGCGGACGCGCGAGGCCGGGCATGGCGGCCGGGGTGAGCCGCAAGGCGGCACTCGCATCAATGCTTCCCTCACCGCAGGGGTGGACAAGGGGCCGGGGCAGCGGGGCAAGCCCGGTGCTCCTTCGGGGACGACAGCCGTACACCGGCGATACGGTCAAGCCATGCAACCTGGTGAGGACATCACCGCGATACGGGAACCCCTGCCGTCCGGTCCCCCGGCCGGATACGTGCTGCGTCACCCTCTCAGGGCCCCGCTTCTGCTGCTGGCTCTGTTCGCCGTTGCGCTGGGGGTGGTGAATGCCAGGAAGATCGTCCCGTATCCGTGGGCGGCTCTGGCGTACGGATTCACCGTGGTGCTTGTCGGCTCGTGGGTGCGGCACAACGCCCGGAATCGGTGGATGAGGGAAACGGGGGACCCCGGTCGCCCGAGGACGGCGGAAGACGGCCGACGTTGACGACTGCCGGCGGACAGCTCGCAGGCCACGCCGCCGGCCCTCGGAAGGTCCCCGAGCCGGCGAGGCTCTGTGCCGCTTCTTCGGCTTCTGGCCGACCTGAGTACGTAATCGCCATGGGCGCTCCGCTCATGGACGGCCGCACCAGCGGTCTTCGCCAAGGTGGTGAACTGCTGCGAAGTGGGGAGTTGGCGTGCGGGACCTGTTCGATGACCCCAGGTGGGCGTCCTTCCTCGCTATCTTCTGGTTCTGGACGGCGGCAAGCACCGGAAGTGAGTTGTGGGTGCGAGCCGGGGCCGCTTTCTTCTCCGGGTTCTGGGCCGGAGAAGCTGTCGGAAGCATCGTCAAACGGAGGCGGGAGCGGTCCCCCTCGCCCGCCGGCGTCAGTGAGTGACGCCGGCGCTTATGGCGGCGCGGTACGGCACCGGCAGCCTCAGAGGGCGCTTGGCCCCCGTCCGGGCTCCGCAAGGCGGTTGAAGCCGGCGAGGCGGGGCGAGACGGTGAAGGGGAAGGACTCGCCGCCGGGGGTCTTGAGGGCGGCGACGATGTCGTGGTCCGGTTCGCCGAACACCTCGAAGTGCTGCACGGTGCAGTGCTCCATCACCTCGCGGATGTACGGGTCCGACAGCCGCCAGTGGGTGCGGACGGCGTCGGAGTCGCGGTAGAGCTGGAAGCTGTGCGCCAGCATCCGTTCCTCGTCGATGAAGACCTCCACCATGAGCTGGGGGCCGTGTTCCCGGGCGAACGCCACCGCCTGCGCGATGGCGCGGCGGAAGCCGTCGAGGTGGCCGTCGGTGATGCGCATGGTGTTGCGGAAGAGGATGGTGCCGCTGTCCGTGGTGTCCATGCGTTTGAGTGTCATATCTCAAGCGAGGTCGAGGTCAAGGGCGCGGTCCGGCCGGGGGCGCCGGCGCCGGTGACGAGGTCGTCGGTGAGTCCCCGGTGGTCCGCCTCCTGCTTCCTCGTGCCGCTCCCGGCGCGCGAGGACAGGCATCCGTCGGCCCGACACGTCGGTGGCTGTCAGACTCGTTCCGTGCGGGCGATCATCGAGGACATGGCGGGCCGTCTGGCCGAGGTGCCGGGCGTGGTCGGGGTGATGCTCGGCGGCAGCCGGGCACGCGGGGAGCACCGGCCCGGATCGGACTGGGACCTCGGCGTCTACTACCGGGGCGAGCTCGATCTCGCCGCGTTGCGCGCGCTGGCCGGTCCCGGCGTGGAGGTGGCCGGCCCGGGCGGCTGGGGGCCCTGGGTGAACGGCGGCGCGTGGCTGCTGGTCGACGGTGTGGCGGTGGACTGGATCCTGCGGGACCTGGACCGGGTCGAGCGGGTGTGGGCGGACTGCCGCGAGGGCCGGTACGAGGTGGGCGTACAGGCGGGGCATCCGCTCGGATTCTGGTCGCCGTGCTACGCGGGCGAGGTGGCGCTCGGCCGGGTACTGGCCGACCCGTCCGGCGAGTTGGCGGATCTTCGGCGCAGGACCGCGGTCTACCCCGAGCCGTTGCGGCAGGCGTTGACGGCGGGAGCCTGGGAGGCGGAGTTCCTGGTCGGTGCCGCGGCGAAGGGCGCGGCAGGGGCGGACACGCTCTACGTCTCGCTCTGCCTGTCCCGGGCGGTCGGTGTGCTGGTGCAGGCGGTGTTCGCCGAGGACCGGCGCTGGTGCCTCAACGAGAAGGGCGCGCTGGCCGTCGCCGAGACGCTGCCGGCCGCGCCGGCCGGCTTCGGCCCGCGAGTCCGCCGCCTGCTGGGGGCGCCCGGCGAGGCCTCCGAGTCGCTGGCGGCGACGGTGGCCGAAGCGCGGGCACTGGTCGGGGAGACCGTCGCCGCGCTGAGGAGCAGCACCGGGTGACAGCGCCTGCCCCGAGCGCGGGACCCGCGCGCCGCGGTGCCGGTTCGGGGTGCGCAAGGCCCTGCCGGCGGCCCTGAGCCGCAATGTGCTCCTCCGGCGCTTGTTGTACGGGCCTCAACCGATCCCGGACCACGGGCCGGCGGTTCTCGGGGCTGCGCAGCGTGTGCCGGAGTCCGATGGAGTAGGCCCAGCCGGCGGGTGCGCCGCCGTTCGCACCCATGCCCGTCACATGCCAGCCGGATTCGGTCACGCTCGCGGCCGTCCGGCGGTCGCGTTCCTCCCGGGCGGGCCCCTCCACGGAGGGCGTACAGAGGAGGCAGGAGCAGGGGGAGGCGCCCATGTGAGGAGCGTAGGGCGGGACTCCGGCCGGGCAGCGGGAGGGGACGACTCGGTGGGGTGGCCCGGGTGCCGCGTCTCGCCCCGGCGTCAGGACCGTACTTCTAAGGGGTGTAGTCCTGACACTCTCGTGCCCGGGGCCGCCACGAATACCACCGCGGCGACCCCGGGCGTGCGTACGCGCCCGGTGGGCGCGGGGCCTCAGGACCCAGGAGGCGCGAAGCGCTTCAGTTCGCGGCGGGCCAGCGAGCGCTGGTGGACCTCGTCCGGGCCGTCGGCGAGCTGGAGGGTGCGGGCGCCCGCCCACAGCTCGGCCAGCGGGAAGTCCTGGCTGACGCCGCCCGCGCCGTGCAGTTGCACCGCGCGGTCCAGGATGCCCACCACCGTGCGCGGCACCGCGATCTTGATGGCCTGGATCTCGGTGTGCGCGCCCCGGTTGCCGACGGTGTCCATCAGCCAGGCCGTCTTGAGCACCAGCAGCCGGAGCTGCTCCACCGACACCCGCGCGTCGGCGATCCACTGCTGGACGACGCCCTGCGCGGCCAGCGGCCTGCCGAAGGCGGTACGGGTGACGGCCCGGCGGCACATCAGCTCGATCGCCCGCTCGGCCATGCCGATCAGCCGCATGCAGTGGTGGATGCGGCCCGGGCCCAGGCGGGCCTGGGCGATGGCGAAGCCGCCGCCCTCCTCGCCGATCAGGTTGGCCACCGGCACGCGCACGTCGTGGAAGAAGACCTCGGCGTGGCCGCCGTGCCAGTGGTCCTCGTAGCCGTAGACCGTCATCGCGCGGCGCACCTCGACACCCGGGGTGTCGCGCGGCACCAGCACCATCGACTGCTGGCGGCGGATGTCGTCGCCGTCCGGGTCGGTCTTGCCCATCACGATGAAGACCGCGCAGTCGGGGTTCATCGCCCCGGAGATGTACCACTTGCGGCCGGTGATGACGTACTCGTCGCCCTCGCGCCGGATGCGCGTCTCGATGTTGGTGGCGTCCGAGGAGGCGACCTCCGGCTCGGTCATGGCGAAGGCCGAGCGGATCTCGCCGGCCAGCAGCGGCTTCAGCCACCGCTCGCGCTGCTCGGCGCTGCCGAACTGCGCCAGCACCTCCATGTTGCCGGTGTCCGGCGCGGCGCAGTTGGTGGCGGTCGGGGCGAGCTGCGGGCTGCGGCCGGTGATCTCCGCCAGCGGCGCGTACTGGAGGTTGGTAAGCCCGGCCCCGTGCTCGGCGTCGGGCAGGAAGAGGTTCCACAGGCCCCGCTCGCGGGCCGCGGCCTTCAGCTCCGCCACCACCGGCGGGGTGCGCCACGGCGAGTCCAGCGCCGCACGCTGCTCGTCGGCCACCGCCTCCGCCGGGTAGACGTGCTCGTCCATGAAGGCCAGCAGCTTCTTGCGGAGCTCATCGGTGCGTGCGTCGAATCCGAAGTCCATGGCTGATCAGCCCTCCTGAAGGGTGGTGAGGCCGTCCGAGACGAAGAGGGGGACGAGTGCGCCGATGCGGTCGAAGCCCGCGCCGACGGTCTGCCCGAGGGTGTAGCGGTAGTGGATGCCCTCCAGGATCACGGCGAGCTTGAAGTAGGCGAACGCCGTGTACCAGGCGATGTCCGACACGTCGCGGCCCGAGCCGGCCGCGTACCGCTCGATCAGCTCCCGCGAGTCCGGGTGGCCGGGCGCCTCGCGTGTGGTGGCGATGGGGGTGCCGGGGACGGGCCGCTGGCTGCTGTACATCACCAGCAGGCCCAGATCGGTCAGCGGGTCGCCGAGGGTGGACATCTCCCAGTCGAGGATGGCGGCGATCTCGTCGTCCGCGCCGACGAGCACGTTGTCCAGCCGGTAGTCGCCGTGGACGATCGCGGGGGCGGGGGAGGCGGGCAGCCGGCTGCCGAGCAAGGAGTGCAGCTCGTCGATGCCGGGCAGCTCGCGGCTGCGGGAGGCGTCCAACTGCTTCCCCCAGCGCCGCAGTTGCCGCTCCAGGAAGCCTTCCGGCCGTCCGAAGTCGCCCAGGCCGACGGAGGCCGGGTCGACCGAGTGCAGCTTCACCAGGGCGTCGGCCAGGCCGAGGACCAGCTCGCGGGTGCGCTCGGGGCCGAGCGGGGCGAGCTGCCCGGCGGTGCGGTACGGCGTGCCCTCCACGTACTCCATCACGTAGAAGGGCGCGCCGAGGACGGAGTCGTCCTCGCACAGCAGCACCGCGCCGGGCACGGGCACGCCGGTGGGGCCCAGCGCGCTGATCACCCGGTGCTCGCGCGCCATGTCGTGGGCGGTGGCCAGGACGTGGCCCAGCGGCGGACGCCGCACCACCCAGCGCGAGGTCCCGTCGGTCACCTGGTAGGTCAGGTTCGAGCGACCGCCCTCGATCAGCTCCGCGCTCAGGGGCCCCCGGACGAGCCCCGGGCGCTCGCCGTCCAGGTACGCGCGCAGCCGCGCGGGATCGAGGCCCGGTGGGTGGTGCTCGGTCATCGGAAGGCTCCTCGGCGGGAAGAGGGTGGTCGTACGTACCGAGCCATGATGCCGACCAGTCGGTATGGAGTCCAGAGAGGAGCGGCGAAAAGGCCGCCCCCGGCGCCGCACGCAAGACGGCGCCGGAAGCGGTACGGGGCGGTACGCGGACCGGGTCAGCGGGGGACGGCGGCGACGGCCAGCTCCGTGACCTCCTGCGGCGTCCCGTCGATGGGGACGGCCGCGCCCGCCTCGTCCGCGTCCAGCGCCTCCAGCGTCTCGAACTGGGACCTCAGCAGAGCGGACGGCATGAAGTGGCCGGTGCGGCCCGACAGCCGCTCGCCGATCAGCTCGGGCGAGCCGTCGAGGTGGAGGAAGAACACCTCCGGCGCGGCCCGGCGCAGCCGGTCGCGGTAGGCGCGCTTGAGGGCGGAGCAGGTGACCACGCCGCCCTCCCCGTCCTGGGCCTTGAGCCAGGCGGCTATCGCGTCCAGCCAGGGAACCCGGTCCCCGTCCGTCAGCGGGACGCCCGAGGCCATCTTCGCCACGTTCTCCGGGGGGTGGAAGTCGTCGGCCTCCGCGTACGGCACTCCCAGCCGCTCCGCCAGGGCCGTGCCCACCGTCGTCTTCCCGGACCCGGACACACCCATCACCACGACGAGCGGACTCACCACAGCCACACCACCATTCCCGAGATCGGCACGGTCAGCGTACAGACGGCCGCCGCGTACGCCGTGCGCGTACCCAGCGGGCCCGGCCGGGGCACATCCAGGACGCGGATGCGGCGGTGGGCCAGCGCCAGGAACACCAGCCACACCAGCGCCCCCAGCGCGGCCAGGGCGTACTGCCGCGGCGGCCCGCCGTCGTGCACCGTCCCGCGGGCCAGCAGCGCCACCACGGCGGCGAAGGCCAGGGTGGTGCGCCGCCAGGCCATCCGGGTGCGCTCCGGCTGCGCGGCCGGGTCGCGTACGGCCCCCTCGGCGCCGCGCGGCCCGCCCCCGGGGGCCCGGCGGTCCGCGCTCACCGGCCCAGCTCCCCGAGCACCACCCCGGCGACCACCGCCAGCGCGGTCACCGCCGTGCCCAGCGCCAGCAGCACGGGGAAGCGGGACAGCGGCAGGTCCTCCCCGCGCCGCATGGCCCGCTCGGTGCGCAGCCAGTGGTTGACCGCCCGCACCGCGCACAGCGCGCCGCCCGCCAGCAGCACCACGGCGATCGCCGTCCGCGGCGCGGCGCGCATCCCCGTCAGGAACTGGTCCACCGCCAGGCCGCCCGCCACCAGCGCCAGCGAGGTGCGGACCCACGCCAGGAAGGTCCGCTCGTTGGCCAGCGAGAAGCGGTAGTCGGGGGTGGTGCCCTCGGCCCGCATCCGCTCCGGTGCCAGCCACAGCCGCAGCGAGTCCCGGAGCCCGTACCAGAGCCGTTCGATCATGCTCTCGACACTACGCGGGACCTCCGCCCCGCTCCCGGTGCCACTCCTTCAGCCGCCGGTGGCACTCCAGCCCGTCGGGCACCACGTCCCACTCCGCCAGCCGCCGCTCCACCTCGTCCTCCGGCAGGAAGTCCCACCAGGCGACCTCCTCGGGCTGAGGGCGCACCGGCAGCTCGCACCGCACCTCGTAGACGGCCAGGAACCAGGTGTGCTCCGGCGACTCGTACAGGAAGGTCAGCCGGTGCTCCGGGTGCGGCAGCCCGCTCACCCCGAGCTCCTCCTCGGCCTCGCGCAGCGCCGCCTCGTCGTAGCTCTCGCCCGCGCCGACCACGCCCCCGACCACCACGTCGTACATCGAGGGGAAGACCAGCTTCCCCGGGGTGCGGCGGTGCACGAAGATCCGGCCCTCGGCGTCCCGCACCCGTACCGAAACGCACCTGTGCCGCATCCGCCGGGCGGTGGCCGTACCGCGCCGGGCCCGGCCGATCACGCGGTCGTACTCGTCCACGATGTCCAGCAGTTCGTCCGCGGATCCGCCCGCCGTCTCCTTACTCGTCATCCGATCATCAAAGCAGCCCGCAGGGGTGCCGCGGGCCCGGGCGTGGGGTTACTCTCCGGTCACCAGCGGGACGGACCGAGGAGCGGATGGGCCGATGGCGTACGACGCCGATGTGATCGTGATCGGGGCGGGCCTGGCCGGGCTCGCGGCCACCGCCGAACTGGCCGACGCCGGGCGGAAGGTGATCCTGCTCGACCAGGAGCCCGAAGCCTCCCTGGGCGGCCAGGCGCACTGGTCCTTCGGCGGGCTGTTCCTCGTCGGCTCCCCCGAGCAGCGCCGCATGCGCGTGCGCGACAGCCGCGAACTGGCCTGGCAGGACTGGCTCGGCACGGCCGGCTTCGACCGGGAGGAGGACGCCTGGCCGCGCCGCTGGGCCGAGGCGTACGTCGACTTCGCCGCCGGGGAGAAGCGCGCCTGGCTGCGTGCCCAGGGCGTGCGGCTGTTCCCCGTCGTCGGCTGGGCCGAGCGGGGCGGCTACGACGCCACCGGCCACGGCAACTCGGTGCCGCGCTTCCACATCACCTGGGGCACCGGGCCGGGCCTGGTCGAGCCCTTCGAGCGACGGGTGCGCCGGGGCGCCGAACGGGGTCTGGTGGACCTGCGCTTCCGCCACCGCGTCACGGGGCTGGCCCGCAGCGCCGGAGCGGTGGACACCGTCACCGGCGAGGTGCTCGCCCCCAGCGGCGCCGCGCGCGGCACGGCCAGCGGCCGGGAGGCGACCGGTGTCTTCGAACTGCGCGCCCAGGCCGTGATCGTCGCCTCCGGAGGCATCGGCGGCAACCACGACCTCGTCCGCGCCAACTGGCCGGAGCGCCTGGGCACCCCGCCCAGGCGGATGCTCTCCGGAGTGCCCGCCCACGTCGACGGGGCGATGCTCGGCATCGCCGAGGAGGCCGGCGGCCGGATCGTCAACCGCGACCGGATGTGGCACTACACCGAGGGAGTCGAGAACTGGGACCCGATCTGGGCGCGGCACGGCATCCGCATCCTGCCCGGCCCCTCCTCCCTGTGGCTGGACGCCACCGGCAGGCGGCTGCCGGTGCCGCTCTTCCCCGGCTTCGACACGCTCGGCACCCTTGAGCACATCATGGGCACGGGGTACGAGTACACCTGGTTCGTCCTCACGAGGAAGATCATCGAGAAGGAGTTCGCGCTCTCCGGCTCCGAGCAGAACCCCGACCTCACCGGCCGCAGCGTCCGCCAGGTCCTGGGCCGTGCCCGCTCCGGAGCGCCCGGCCCGGTGCGCGCCTTCATGGACAAGGGCGCCGACTTCGTCGTCGAGCGCGACCTCTCCGCCCTGGTGCGCGGCATGAACGCGCTCACCGGCGACGATCTGATCGACGAGGCCGCCCTGCGCCGCGAGATCACCGCCCGCGACCGCGAGATCGCCAACACCTTCACCAAGGACCTCCAGATCACCGCGATCCGCGGCGCCCGCACCTACCTCGGCGACAAGCTGATCCGCGTCGCCCCGCCCCACCGCCTGCTGGACCCGGAGGCGGGCCCGCTGATCGCCGTGCGCCTGAACATCCTCACCCGCAAGACCCTCGGCGGCCTGGAGACCGATCTGTCCTCCCGCGTCCTCACCGCCGGCGGCGAGCCGCTGCCCGGCCTCTACGCGGTGGGCGAGGCCGCCGGCTTCGGCGGCGGGGGCATGCACGGCTACCGCTCCCTGGAGGGCACCTTCCTGGGCGGCTGCCTGTTCTCGGGCCGCACCGCGGGCCGCGCGGCGGCGAAGGCGGTGGGCTGAGGCGGCACGGCACGGACGGCGAAGGCCCCCGCGGATCTCCGCGGGGGCCTTCGCCTCTTCCGTGTCCGGAGGGGGACTTGAACCCCCACGCCCGATAAAGGGCACTAGCACCTCAAGCTAGCGCGTCTGCCATTCCGCCACCCGGACAGGTGCGTGCCGCCGACCGTGGTCGTGGCGACGTGTAAACCATAGCACTGGAGCGGAGCCGGGCGATCACCCCGGCTCCTGTGCCTGCGGCCCCGGAGGCGGGAGGATGGGCGCGGACCCCGCAACACGAGGAGGCAGTGTGAGCGAGCCGAACGCGACCACCACCGCGGCGGAGGCGGTCAGGGGCGAGGACGAGGTCGTCGACCTGTGCCGCGATCTCATCCGGATCGACACCAGCAACTACGGCGACCACTCGGGACCGGGCGAACGGGCCGCGGCCGAGTACGTGGCGGAGAAGCTCGCGGAGGTGGGACTGGAGCCGCAGATCTTCGAGTCGCACCCGGGCCGGGCGTCGACCGTCGCCCGGATCGAGGGCGAGGACCCCTCCCGGCCCGCGCTCCTCATCCACGGGCACACCGACGTCGTCCCGGCCAACGCCGAGGACTGGACCCACCACCCGTTCTCCGGCGAGATCGCCGACGGCTGCGTGTGGGGGCGCGGAGCGGTCGACATGAAGGACATGGACGCGATGACGCTGGCGGTCGTGCGCGACCGGCTGCGCAGCGGCCGCAGGCCCCCGCGCGACATCGTGCTGGCCTTCCTCGCCGACGAGGAGGCGGGTGGCACCTGGGGGGCGAAGCACCTGGTGAAACGGCACCCGGAGCTGTTCGAGGGGGTGACCGAGGCGATCGGCGAGGTCGGCGGCTTCTCCTTCACCGTCAACGAGAAGCTGCGCCTGTACCTGGTGGAGACCGCGGAGAAGGGCATGCACTGGATGCGGCTCACCGTGGACGGCACCGCCGGGCACGGCTCGATGACCAACGACGACAACGCGATCACCGAACTGTGCGAGGCGGTCGGGCGGCTGGGGCGGCACAGGTTCCCGGTCCGGGTGACCAAGACGGTGCGCTCCTTCCTCGACGAGCTCTCCGACGCCCTCGGCGTGGAACTGGACCCGGAGGACATGGACGAGACCCTGGCCAAGCTCGGCGGCATCGCCAAGCTGATCGGGGCGACGCTGCGCAACACCGCCGCCCCGACGATGCTGGGCGCCGGCTACAAGGTCAACGTCATTCCCGGCCAGGCCGTCGCCCACGTCGACGGGCGCTTCCTGCCCGGCTACGAGGAGGAGTTCCTGGCCGACCTCGACCGGATCCTGGGCCCGCGCGTCAAGCGCGAGGACGTGCACGCCGACAAGGCGGTGGAGACCGGCTTCGACGGCGCCCTGGTGGACGCCATGCAGTCCGCGCTGAGGGCCGAGGACCCGATCGCGCGGGCCGTGCCGTACATGCTCTCCGGCGGCACCGACGCCAAGTCCTTCGACGACCTGGGCATCCGCTGCTTCGGGTTCGCCCCGCTGAAGCTGCCGCCGGAGCTGGACTTCGCCGGGATGTTCCACGGGGTGGACGAGCGGGTGCCGGTGGAGGGCCTGAAGTTCGGCGTGCGGGTGCTGGACCGCTTCCTCGACCAGTGCTGACCGGCCCGTCCCGCCTCCTCGGTAATCGCCCGTGTGTGCGCATGTGACCAGGACGGGTGAATGCGTCATCGGGCCGTAGCCCGCTTCCCCCGGTGTCGTTACAGGGAGTGCGGTCCGCGGCTGGGATCGCATTGCCAACAAGGAGGAAGAATGATCAAGAAGGTCGTCGCCGTCGCGGCTGCCACCGGTGGTCTCGTGCTCGCGGGCGCGGGTGTGGCCGCCGCCGACTCCGGTGCCCAGGGCGCTGCCATCGGCTCCCCCGGTGTCGTCTCCGGCAACGTCATCCAGGCGCCGATCCACGTCCCGGTGAACGTCTGCGGCAACACGGTCAGCGTGATCGGGCTGCTGAACCCCGCCTTCGGCAACTTCTGCGTCAACAGCTGACGTCGCGCCCGGGCTCGTGAGAGCCCGGTGCACGGCGGCCCCGGAGTGCGCGCCATGCGCTCCGGGGCCGCTGTTTCGGCGGGCGGGGAGTCGAGGAGTGCTCTCCGTCCGCGATCGCAACCGTAGATCGCAAGCCACCCGCACATCAGAGGGCAAGGGGAAGTACACATGCGACAGGTCACCAGGAAGGGCCTGATCACCATCGCCGCGGCCGGCGGCGTGCTGGCCATGTCGGGCGGCCACGCCGCCCACGCGGACGCCGAGGCCCGGGGCGTGGCCGCGGGTTCGCCGGGCGTGCTGTCCGGCAACACCGTCCAGGCTCCGGTGCACGCGCCGGTGAACGCCTGCGGCAACACCGCGACTGTCGGCGGCGGCCTCAACCCGGCCTTCGGCAACAAGTGCGCCAACGTGGACGACCACCGCGGCGGCCACCACCGGGGCGGGCACGACGGCGGGTACCACCGGGGCGGGCACGACGGTGGTCACCACCAGGGCGGGCACCAGGGCGGGCACCGCGTTGGCGGCCACCAGGAGAACCCCGGCGGGCAGCACCGCGAGCACGGCGAGGGGCACGGCAAGAAGCAGGACGGGAGGCACGCCGGCCACGGCGGTGCCAGGGCCGAGGGCGTGGCCGCGGGTTCGCCCGGCGTGCTGTCCGGCAACACCGTCCAGGCCCCCGTGCACGTGCCGGTGAACGTCTGCGGCAACTCCGTGAACGTGGTGGGTGCGCTCAACCCGGCCTTCGGCAACGAGTGCGCCAACGTGGGCGACCACGGGCCGTCCCCGGAGAAGCCCGGGCCCGAGAAGCCGAAGCCGGAGGAGCCCAAGCACCCGGAGAAGCCGAAGCCGGAGGAGCCCAAGCACCCGGAGAAGCCCAAGCCGGAGGAGCCCAAGCACCCGGAGAAGAGGGACGAGCCCCGTGCCGAGGCCCCCGAGAAGCCCGCTCCCCAGGTCATGGGCGGCGAGCTGGCCACGACCGGCACCAGCGGGCTGGGCTCGATCGCCCCGGTCGGTGCCGGGGTGCTGCTCGGCGGCGCCCTGCTCTACCGGCGCGCCCGCGCCATGCGGGGCTGACCGGCGGCCGGAAGCCACGGCCGGGAGCACGGCGAGGAGCGGGCTCCGCCCCTGCAGGGGGCGGGGTCCGCTCCTTCCGCCTTCCGCGTCACCAGGTGGCGCGCAACTGGCGGATGATCCGCCGCCGCAGCCGCACCTGGCGGCTGCCGTCGGAGTTGAGCCTGAGGCGGTCCAGTTCCCAGTGTCCGTACTCGGCGTGTTCGGTCAGCAGACGTGTGGCGGCCTTGCGGGAGACCCCGCGCGGGACGTACACATCACGAAATTCGTATTCCGGCATCACATCTATTGTGCGTGCGGGGCCCCGGTACGGATAGCGTCTGCACTATGTCTGATGCTGCGCAGCCCGGTGCTGCCGAGGTACGAGCCGCCGCCGAAGCGTTGAAGACCGCGCTGGACCGTCACCTCGAAGCCGTCGAACGACGGTCTGCCGAGGGGGGCTCGGGCGCCGGGGCCGCCCGGGCCGAGGCCGCCGTCCACGCCGCCTTCGACGAACTCGCCGCGGCGGGCGAGGCGTACGACGAGCTGTTGTACGACGTCTACGACGAGGTCACACCCTTCGAGATCCCGGGCGGCGACACCATGCCCGCCTACGCCGGGCCGGAGGAGCCCAGCACTCTCAGCGTCCTCATCCGCCGCGACTACACCGTCGTGGAGCCGCAGCGGCTGATGGCCCAGGCACAGCGCGTCACCGCGCTCGACCCGGACTCGGCGGACGCGGACGAGGAGGCGCTGGAGGGCCCCTTCGCCGGGAGCGGCGTGCATGCCGCGCTCAGCGTGCTGTTCGGCGAGTACGAACCCGACGAGATCGCCACCCGGCACGAGGAGTTCGGCCTGGAGGAGGGCGACTCCACGCTCTGGGTGATCGCGGGCGACGAGCCCGCCGAGCCGGGGGAGTGGCTGGGGTCGCCCTTCGACGGAGCCGACCCCGAGCAGGTCGTCTGCCGCTTCGACGTCAGCGCCGTCTTCGACGAGGAGGACCTCTACGAGGAGGAGGACGAGGGCGGCGGACCGGTGGTGCGGGCCGCGGACTGATCCGCGCCCTGCCGCCGGACCGCGAGCCGGTGCCGGCGGCGGGGCGCGCAGAGGTCAGCCCGCGGCCTCCGGCGGCGGGGCCGCCGCCGTCGCCGCCTGTGCGCGCAGCAGCGTGCGCAGGCGCGTCGTGCGCTCCGGGGCCGGGATCTGCGCCACCGCCCGCGGCAGCGCCTGGTCCACGCCGTGCACCACGGACAGATGCCGTTCGCCGCGGCCGAACGCCGTGTACACCCAGGCGCGGTCGAGGGCCGGGACCGCGTCGCCCGGAAGCACCACCACGGCCGCCGGCCAGCGCGTCCCGACGGCCTGGTGGGCAGTGATCGCCCAGCCGTGCCGCACCGTCCGCGCCACCCGCCCGCGCGGGACGGTGACGGCGCGGCCGGAGCAGTCCAGCCGCAGCCCCTCCTCGTCCCCCGACACCACCGTGCCCGGCGCGGTGTGTCCGGGGGAGGGGGAGTAGGCCACCCGGTCGCCCGGATCGAAGCCGCCGAACCGGCCGGGGCCGGGGTTGAGCCGCTCCTTGAGCGCGGCGTTGAGCACCCGGGTGCCCGCGGCGCCGCCGTGGCCGGGGGTGATCACCTGCGTCAGCCCGGGGGGCACCCCGAGCGCCCGCGGCACCGAGTCGGCGACGAGCTGCACGGTGCGGTGCACCGCCTCCCCGGCGTCGCGCACCGGGACGATCACCACCTCCCGTCCGGGCGCCTCCACCTGGTTCAGCTCGCCGATCCCGATGCCCGAGACCAGCTCGCCGACCGGCCCGGGATCCGGGGTGCGGGAGACCACCTGCGGGCAGACGCGCGCCGCGAGCAGATCGGCCAGCACCTGGCCGGCGCCCGCCGCGCCGAGCAGGTTCGGATCGCCGCTGAGGACCAGCCGCGCACCGTCCGGCAGCGCCTCGACCAGCATCGCGGCGCGTTCGGTGTCGAGCTGGGGGGCGTCCAGCACGGCGAGCAGGTCCAGCGCGTACGCGCCCTCCTCGTCGCGCCCGGGGCCCTCCCTGCCGGCCAGCAGCCCGTCGACGGTGACGGCCGCCGGACCCGGGCCGCCGTCCGGATCACCGTCCGGGCCGTCCGCGCCGGTGCCGTCCCCGTCGCCGCCCCGGGCGTCCAGCAGCTCCGCCAGCCGCCGCCTGCCGTCCTCGCTGTGCGCGGCGGCGTACGCCCGCAGCCCCAGTGCCCGGGCCGCGGCCACCAGGGCCGCCGGCTCGGCACGGGCGGCCTCGCCGCCGGTGTGCGCGACCAGACCGCTGCGGGCGGCGGCGCGCACCAGTTCCGCCGCGGACGGGCCGGGCGCACTGGCCGCGGCCTCCTCCCAGCGGGCCGTCTCCTCCTCCCCGGGCGGGGCGAAGGTGCCGCTCAGCCGTGCCAGGCCCTCGGCCAGACTCTCCTCGGCCAGCGCGTGGCGCTCCAGGCCGACGAGCAGCCGCACGGGCCGCTCGGCCTCCTCCTCGTCGCCCGCCCCGGGGCCGCCGGCCGCGGCATCCCCGGCTCCGGCCCCCTCCTCGCCGGCGTCCTCGAAGGCCAGCACCGCGCCCGCGTCGACCGCCTCGCCCACCGCCGTGTCCGGATCCGGCACGCCGTACCGGGCCAGCCCCTCGGCCAGGGCCTTCGAACCCAGCACCGTGTGCCCGGACAGCGCCGCCCGCTCCAGCAGCCACACCGCCAGGGCCCGGCCGCGCCGCTCGTCGCCCGGACCGCTCTCCGGCCCCAGCAGCGCCCGTGCGAAACCGTCCGCCTGCTCCGGCAGCACGCCCGGAACGGCCAGCAGCTCCCACGGATCGGCGCGCAGCACCTCCTCGGCGCCCTCGCCGAAGGTCTCCACCACGGCCGCGCCCAGCGCCGCGGGAGCGCCGCCCTCGGCCAGCAGCGCGGTGACGCCCTCGGGCACGGCCACCGGGCCGCCGGGGCCGCCCGGCCCGCCCGGCCCGCCGGGGACGCCGCCGGGCCGGGCGGCCGGGGCGGCCCGCCGGGGCCGGGGCGCGGGCCTCGGCTCGGCGAAGAACTCGGCGGCCGAGCGCTCGCCGCTCTCCACGGCGCGTACGGCGGCCATGAGCTCCGCGGCCTTGTCCCGGGCGCCCGGGGCTGCGGTCTGAGGGGCCTGATCGGCGTTGTCGGCGCCGGACGCGGTCACAGCGTGCTCCAGTCGTGATCGGGATAGCGGTGCACCGGGGCCGACACATCGTCCAGCGCCCGGCAGATCTCGTCGGGAAGCGTAAGGCTCTCCACTGACAGGGCCTCGCCGAGCTGCTGCGACGTACGCGGGCCGATGATCGGCGCGGCCACCCCGGGCCGGTCGCGCACCCATGCCAGCGCCACCTGGAGCGGGGTGACGGCCAGCCCGTCGGCGGCCGTGGCGACCGCGTCGACGATCCGCGCCGCCGCGTCGTCCAGGTAGGGCTCCACGAAGGGCGCCAGGCGCTCCGAGGCGCCGCGTGAGCCGGGCGGGGTGGAGCGGCGGTACTTGCCCGTGAGCACGCCCCGGCCCAGCGGCGAGGACGCCAGCAGCCCCACCTCCAGGTCCAGCGCGGCCGGCAGCACCTCCCGCTCCACCCCGCGCTGGAGCAGGGAGTACTCCATCTGGACGCCGGCCAGCCGGGTGCGCGCCCCCGGGGCGGCGAGCTGCCAGGAGGCGGCCTTGGCAAGCTGCCAGCCGCAGAAGCCCGCCACCCCCGCGTAGCGGGCGCGGCCGCTGCCCACCGCGGTGTCGAGGGCCTGGAGGGTCTCCTCCAGAGGGGTGAAGGGGTCGTAGGCGTGGACCTGCCACAGATCGACGTAGTCGGTGCCCAGCCGCTCCAGGGAGGCGTCCAGCGCGGCCAGCAGATGGCCGCGCGAGCAGTCGAAGCGGCGCTCGGGGTCGGGCACGCCGCCCGCCTTGGTGGCGATCACCAGGTCCCGGCGGGGCACCAGGTCCTGCACCAGCCGGCCGAGGAGGTACTCGGCGCCGCCGTCGGCGTACACGTCGGCAGTGTCCACCAGCGTCCCGCCGGCCTCCCAGAAGGTCTTCAGCAGGTCGGCCGCCTCACGCTCCCCGGTGTCCCGCGCCCAGGTGAGCGTACCGAGCCCGATCCGGGATACGCGGAGGCCGGTGCGGCCCACGTGCCTGTGCTCCATGGGCGTTGAGAGTACTTGCGGCCGCGCGCTAGAGTCCCGGCGACGGGCACGTTACCGATCGGTAAGGGGACGCGGATGAGGCTCGGGATCAACCTCGGCTACTGGGGCGCCGGGATGGACGCCGACAATCTCGCGGTCGCCCGGGAGGCCGACCGGCTGGGCTACTCCGTGTGCTGGGCCGCGGAGGCCTACGGATCGGACGCCCCCACCGTCCTGGCCTGGGTGGCGGCCCAGACCGAGCGGATCGACATCGGCTCGGCCATCCTCCAGATCCCCGCCCGCACCCCCGCCATGACGGCCATGACCGCCGCCACCCTCGACACCCTCTCCGGCGGCCGCTTCCGCCTGGGCCTGGGCGTCTCCGGGCCGCAGGTGTCCGAGGGCTGGTACGGGGTGCGGTTCGACAAGCCGCTCGCCCGCACCCGCGAGTACGTGGAGATCGTCCGCAAGGCGATGTCCCGCGAGCGGCTGACCCACTCCGGCGAGCACTGGACGCTGCCGCTGCCCGACGGCCCCGGCAAGCCGCTGAAGCTGACCGTCCACCCCGTCCGCGAGCGGATCCCGCTGTACATCGCCGCCATCGGCCCGAAGAACCTGGAGCAGACCGGCGAGATCGCCGACGGCGCACTGCTGATCTTCTTCGCCCCTGAGCACGCCGAGGAGACCACGCTCGGCGCACTGCGGGCCGGACGCGAGAAGGCGGGTCTGACCATGGAGGGCTTCGACGTGGTGCCCACCGTGCCGCTGGCCCTCGGCGACGACATCGACGCCCTGGCCGACACCTTCCGCCCGTACACCGCGCTGTACGTCGGAGGCATGGGCAGCCGCAAGCAGAACTTCTACAACCGGCTCGCCCGGCGCATGGGGTACGAGAAGGAGGCCGCCGAGATCCAGGACAGGTACCTGTCCGGGGACAAGGAGGGCGCCGCGGCCGCCGTGCCCCGGCAGCTCATCGACTCCACCGCGCTGCTCGGCCCTGTCGAGCGGATCGCCGACCGGATGCGGGCCTACGCCGAGGCGGGGGTGACCACCCTGTCGCTGGCACCGGCGGGCTTCACCCTGGAGGAGCGGATCGCCGCGCTGCGGGCCGGGGTGGAGGCTCTGGAGCGGTCCGGGACCGCCTCCTGAGGGACCGCCCCTCGTCCGCCCGCCCCGTCCCCGTCGCGCGGGGCGCGGCCGGGCGGCTCGGTCCGGCCGCGCCCCGCGCCGGGACGCGCCCACGGCCGTGGTGGGGGCTCGGGGGTCCTCCCCGCCACGGCCGTCTCCCGGCACAACGGCGCGGAGCCGCCGGGGTTACGCACGGCGGGGCGGACACGTCCGTTCGGCGCAGGGGCGGGGGTGAGCTGTTGCCGCCGCCCGCTCGCACCGGTTGACTCGGCTTCTGCGGATACGTCCACGGAAGGTGTCGGGCCATGCTGCGCAGAAGGGACCTGGTGCGGGAGGTCCTCGACGACGACGCGTCCTTCCGGCTGCTGTGCTCCCTGGCCGCCGCGGCCCAGGCGCGCAACGGCCGGGAGAGCCGCAGGATCGCCGCCCTCGTTCCCCAGGGCCGGCGCGAACTCGCCCCCGGGATGGCCCGGTACGGCGAGCTTCAGGAGCGGCACGCCCGGCTGCTGGCCGGGCTGCTCGCCGCCTGCGGTCTGGAACCGGCCGAGGTGCCCCCCGAGGCGGACCACGCCGCCCTCCTGGAGCGGCGGGGGAGTTGTCCGGCGCACGCCCGGATGAGGTGCGGGCAGCCCCTGAGCGAACGGGACGTCCTCGCCCACCTCGCCCACGGGCACGCCGCCTCGGCCCGTGCCGCCGCCTGGCTCGCCCGCCTGACCGGACACCTCTCCGGCCGCCCCGGAGCCGGCGAGGCGGTCCGGGAGATCCTCCGCGCCGAACGGGAGCACCTGGCCTGGTGCCGCGAGGGGATGCTGGGCTTCGCCCGCGCCGGCCACGTCGCGGCCGTCGAGTTGGTGCTCAGGGAGAACGCGCTGGCGGAGGCCCGCGCCCACCGCGACGCGGCCCTGGCCGTACTGGCCCGTGCCGGCCACCTGCTGGGCTGGAGCGTGGCCAGGTCGGTGGTGCTGGAGGGCGGCGTCCAGGCCCGGTACGCCTACGAGCGGCTGACCGTCCGGCGCCGCGCCGTGCGCCTGGACCCGCTCCCCCCGCTGCCGGAGCCGGAGCCGGAGCCGGAGCCGGACGCGGGACCGGGGCCGGGACCGGAACACGAGTCCGGGCTTGCGCGCGACGCGGTACGGGCCGGGTCCGTTTCCGGACCCGGGGCGGAATCCGGAGCGGGGCCCGGTGAAGGACCCGGAGCGGGGGCGAGGACTCCGTCCGGGGAGGCGGCTACAACCAGCCCCGGCGTTTGAAGAGGCGGTACAGACCGGCGCTCGCGGCGACCATCAGCACCACCACCCCCGGATAGCCCAGCGGGTGGTCCAGCTCGGGCATGTGGGCGAAGTTCATGCCGTACACCCCGGCGATCATGGTGGGGACCGCCGCCATGGCCGCCCACGCCGAGATCTTGCGCATGTCGTCGTTCTGCCGGACGCCCACCTGGGCCAGATAGGCCGACAGGATGTCCGACAGCAACCGGTCCAACGCCTCCACCTGCTCGTTCGCCCTGGTCAGATGGTCGCTGACGTCGCGGAAGAACGGGCGCGAGGCGTCGTGCACGAACGGCACGCCGGTGCCCGCCAGCCGCTCCATCGGCTCCGTCAGCGGCCCGGTGGCCCGGCGGAACTCCAGCACCTGGCGCTTGAAGCCGTAGATGCGGCCCGCCACGGCGCCGTACGCGGTGCCGCCGGGGGTGAAGACCTCCGCCTCCAGCTCCTCGAGGTCGATGTGCAGCTCGGCGGCCACCTCCATGTAGTGGTCGACCACCGAGTCGCTCACCGCGTACATCACGGCCGTCGGACCGTGCTGCAGCACCTGCGGGTTCCGCTCCAGCCGCTCGCGCACCGAGCCCAGCGGATTGGTCGTGCCGTGCCGCACCGACACCACGAAGGAGTCGCCGAGGAACAGCATCAGCTCCCCGGTGCCGACGGTGTCGGCCGCCTCGTCGTAGTCCACCGGCTTGAGCACCAGGAACAGCGAGTCCTCGTAGACCTCCAGTTTGGGGCGCTGGTGGGCCGACAGGGCGTCCTCCACCGCCAGCGGGTGCAGCCCGAACTCCCGGGAGACCTGGCCGAACTCCTCCTCGGTCGGCTCGTGCAGCCCGATCCACACGAAGGCGTCGCGGTCCGCGCGGGCCGCCCGGAGCGCCTCGGCGAGGCCGGAGGGGTCCTCGGCACGGCGTCCGTCCCGGTAGATCGCACAGTCCACAATCACACCGACGATTCTCCCCCGCCGGCCCGGCGGCACGTGCGACGGCCGCCCCCTCGGCGGCCGCCCGCCCACCGACCGGCCCCGCCCCTCCTCGGCCCCGCCGTCCTCGCCTACGCTGGCTGCCATGCCCACGCTGCTTCTCGTCCGGCACGGCCGGTCCACCGCCAACACCTCCGGACTGCTTGCCGGACGCACTCCCGGCGTCGGCCTGGACGAGCTCGGCGCCGCCCAGGCCGCCGCCCTTCCCGGACGCCTGGCCGCGCTCCCGCTGGCCGCCGCCGTCCACAGCCCGCTGGAGCGATGCCGCCAGACCCTGGCGCCGCTGGCCGCTGCCAGGCCGGAGCTGCCGCTGCACACCGAGGAGCGCATCGGCGAGTGCGACTACGGCGACTGGACCGGCCGCAAGCTCGCCGAGCTGAACGAGGAGCCGCTGATGGCCACCGTCCAGCAGCACCCCTCCGCCGCGGCCTTCCCCGGCGGCGAGACGATGCGCGGTATGCAGGCCCGGGCGGTGGAGGCCGTACGGGAGTGGAACGAGCGGATCGAGCGGGAGCACGGGCCGGACGCCACCTATCTGATGTGCTCGCACGGCGACATCATCAAGTCGCTGGTCGCCGACGCCCTCGGCATGCACCTGGACCTCTTCCAGCGCATCCACGTCGAGCCCTGCTCGGTCACCGCCGTCCGCTACACCCCGTTGCGCCCCTTCCTGCTGCGGCTGGGCGACACCGGTGACCTCACCTCGCTCGCCCCGCGCGAGGCGGACGCCGCGGACTCCGCGCACGGTGCGCCGCGGGCCGGCGGCGACGGCGGCGCGGTCGTCGGGGGCGGGGCCTGACGGCGCCGCCCGGAGGCGGGTCGCACCGCACGGGCATCCGGCCGGCACGGTCGCGGACACGGTGGCGGGTGCGGTGGTCGGCACGGTGATCGCCGTGCGCAGTAGGGTGCCAGTGTCCCAGCAGTCGAACCGATGGAGCAGGACGTGTCCCGTCAGGTGTTCCTCTACGACCCTCCGGAACGCTTCGTGGCCGGCACGGTCGGGCTGCCTGGCCGCCGGACGTTCTTCCTCCAGGCGTCCGCGGCCGGCCGCACCACCAGCGTCGCCCTGGAGAAGGCGCAGGTCGAGGCGCTCGCCGAGCGCATAGACGAACTCCTCGACGAGGTCGTGCGGCGCACCGGCGGCAGCGCCCCGGTCCCGGCCGTCGCGCCCGCCGAGACCGCCGACAACGCACCTCTGGCGACCCCGGTGGAGGAGGAGTTCCGGGTCGGCACCATGGCGCTGGCCTGGGACGGCGAGGACGAGTGCGTGGTCGTGGAGGCGCAGGCCCTCGTCGAGATCGAGGCCGACTCCGACGAGGACCTGGCCGAGGCCGAGGAGAGGCTGCTGCGGGACGACGAGAACGGCCCGCCGGTGCTGCGCGTGAGGATCAGCGGCACCATGGCCCGGGCCTTCGCCAAACGCGCCATGGAGGTCGTCAAGGCCGGCCGGCCGCCGTGCCCGCTGTGCAGTCTGCCGCTCGACCCGGAGGGACACGTATGTCCGCGCCAGAACGGATACCGCCGCGGGCTGTGAGGCCGGAGGCGCACCCCGGCGGCGTACCGCCGGCCGAACTGCTGGCCCGCGGTGAGCTGACGGTGCGCGGACGCCTCCGCGACGCCTCCAACGCGGTGCTGTACTGCACGGTCGCGGAGGCGGGCGAGGAAGGCGGGGACGGCGGGGACGGGGTGCCCTGCGTGTACAAGCCGGTGCGCGGGGAGCGCCCGCTGTGGGACTTCCCCGACGGCAGCCTCGCCCGGCGCGAGGTGGCCGCCTACGAGGTCTCCGAGGCCCTGGGCTGGCACCTGGTGCCGCCGACCGTGCTGCGCGACGGCCCGTACGGCGAGGGCATGTGCCAGCTTTGGATCGGACCCCGGCCGGACGGGACACGGGAACCGGAGGAGCGGGAGGAACCGGGAGGGGACGGCGGTCCCGCCGCCGCGGAACTGCTCGCGCTGGTGGAGGAGGGCGAGCCGGGCCCGGGCTGGAAGCCCGTCGTCCCGGTCGGCGTGGGCGGGGACCGCACCGCGCTGCTGGTGCACGCCGACGATCCCGGGCTGCGCCGCCTGGCCGTCCTGGACGCGGTGATCAACAACGCCGACCGCAAGGGCGGGCACCTGCTGACCACCCCGGACGGGAAGCTGTACGGCATCGACCACGGTGTGACCTTCCACACCGACGACAAGCTGCGCACCCTGCTGTGGGGCTGGGCGGGCGAGCCGCTGCCCGAGGAGACGCTGGAACCGCTGCGCGGCCTGTCCGCCGCGCTGGCCGACGGCGGGCCGCTCGCCGCCCGCCTGGCCGAGCTGATCACCCCCGCCGAGCTGGACGCCCTGCGCAAGCGGACCGACGCCCTGGTCGGCACCGGCCGCCACCCGCTGCCCGGCGGCGGCTGGCCCGCGATCCCCTGGCCGCCGGTCTGACCCGCCGGCCTGACCCGCCGTCCGGCTCGCCGCCCGGTCCGCCGAGCCCGCTCCCGGCGGTTCGTCAAGCGGGCCGCATCGGCCGCGGCGTTCCGGTTCAGGCCATTGCGCGCATCCCGCTCGTGGGCGGCGCCACGTGCCGGTTACGCTCATGACCATGCATGCCTGGCCCGCTTCCGAGGTGCCCGCCCTGCCAGGTCAGGGCCGAGACCTCAGCCTCCACGACACCGCGACCGGCGGACGGGTGACCCTCGCCCCCGGCCCCGTCGCCCGCCTCTACGTCTGCGGCATCACGCCGTACGACGCGACCCACATCGGGCACGCGGCGACCTACAACGCGTTCGACCTCGTGCAGCGCGTGTGGCTCGACACCAAGCGGCAGGTCCACTACGTGCAGAACGTCACCGACATCGACGACCCGCTGCTGGAGCGGGCCGCCGCCACCGGTGAGGACTGGACGGCCCTGGCCGAGCGCGAGACGGCCCTCTTCCGCGAGGACATGACCGCCCTGCGGATGCTCCCGCCCAGGCACTACGTCGGGGCCGTGGAGTCCATACCCCGGATCGTCCCCGTCATCGAGCGGCTGCGGGAGACCGGTGCCGCCTACGACCTCGAAGGCGACGTCTACTTCTCCGTCGCCGCCGACCCCCGCTTCGGCGAGGTCTCCGGTCTGGACGCCGAGACGATGCGGCGCCTGTCGGCCGAGCGCGGCGGCGACCCGGACCGCCCCGGCAAGAAGAACCCGCTCGACCCGCTGCTGTGGACGGCCGCCCGTGAGGGCGAGCCGTCCTGGGACGGCGGCTCGCTCGGCCGCGGCCGCCCCGGCTGGCACATCGAGTGCGTCGCCATCGCCCTGGAGTACCTGGGCATGGGCTTCGACGTCCAGGGCGGCGGTTCCGACCTGGCCTTCCCCCACCACGAGATGGGGGCCTCGCACGCCCAGACGCTCACCGGGGAGCACCCCTTCGCCCGCGCCTACGTCCACGCCGGGATGGTCGCCCTCCACGGCGAGAAGATGTCCAAGTCCAAGGGGAACCTGGTCTTCGTCAGCGCGCTGCGCCGCGACGGCACCGACCCGGCCGCCATCCGCCTGGCCCTGCTGGCCCACCACTACCGCGCCGACTGGGAGTGGACGGACGCCGTGCTCGACGAGGCGCTGGCCCGGCTCGGGCGCTGGCGGGCCGCGGTCTCCCGCCCCGACGGCCCGCCGGCCGACGCGCTGGTGGAGGAGATCCGCGCCGCCTTGGCCGACGACCTCGACGCTCCCGCCGCGCTGGCCGCGGTCGACCGCTGGGCCGAGCGCCAGAACGCGGACGGCGGCACGGACACCGGCGCGCCCGGCCTGGTGTCGCGGGCCGTGGACGCCCTGCTGGGCGTCGCGCTCTGAGCGTCCGCGGCCATCCGGAGCATCCTGGCGCCCGGGCGGTTCCGGGGGTTTCCGGTCGTCTCCGGCTCTCCGGACACTCCGGCACCGGCGCGTGACGGCAAAGACGGGGGCGCCCGCCGAACGGCGGGCGCCCCCGTCTTCGCGCCGTGCGCTCAGCCGTCACCCTCCGGGCCCTCGGCGCCGCCGTCCTCGCCCTCCGGGCCGCTCCCGCCCTCCGGACCGTCCTCCGGCGGCTCCGGCGGCCTCGCCGGACGCGTACGCCCCCCGGCCGAGGTGTCACGCAGATACGTACCGCCCTCGGCGGCCGTACCGCCCCCGGCGTGGCCGCCGGGCTGGCCGTCCCGCCGCCGCAGATAGCGCTCGAACTCCTTGGCGATCGCCTCGCCCGAAGCCTCCGGCAGCTCCGCGGTGTCCCGGGCCTCCTCCAGCGACTGCACGTACTCGGCCACCTCGTTGTCCTCGGCGGCGAGCTGGTCCACGCCCAGCTGCCAGGCCCGGGCGTCCTCCGGCAGCTCGCCCAGCGGGATCCGCACGTCCAGCAGGTCCTCCAGGCGGTTGAGCAGGGCGAGGGTCGCCTTGGGGTTGGGCGGCTGCGAGACGTAGTGCGGCACCGCGGCCCACAGGCTCACCGCGGGCACGCCCGCGTGGCCGCACGCCTCCTGGAGGATGCCGACGATGCCGGTGGGGCCCTCGTACCGGGACTCCTCCAGATCCATCGTGCGGGCCAGATCCGGGTCTGAGGTGACGCCCGTGACCGGGACCGGGCGGGTGTGCGGGGTGTCCCCGAGCAGCGCGCCGAGCACGACGACCATCTCCACACCCAGCTCATGGGCGAAACCCAGGATCTCGTTGCAGAAGGACCTCCAGCGCATGCTCGGCTCGATGCCGCGCACCAGCACCAGATCGCGGGCGCGGCCCCGGCCGTCGGCGTCGCCGATCCGCACCACCGACAGGCGGGTCGTCGGCCAGGTGATCCTGCGCACACCGCTCTCCAGCCACACCTGGGGGCGGTTGACCTGGAAGTCGTAGTAGTCCTCGGCGTCCAGCGCCGCGAACACCTCGCCCTTCCACTCCCGCTCCAGATGCGCGACCGCGGCGGAGGCGGCGTCACCGGCGTCGTTCCAGCCTTCGAACGCGGCCACCATGACCGGGTCGACCAGCTCGGGAACCCCCTCGAGCTCGATCACCCAGTGCCTCCTTCCGGCCGACCGGAGCACTCGCTCCGTACCGGCTGACGTTCCATTACCGTGCGGGCCCAGCCTACGGCGTGACCGTGCCCGCGCCGCAGCCATCGCACTCCTTTACCGGGCTGTGCGGTGGTGATCCGTCCGGATACCGCCGCTGCCGACCCGGGGCGGACCGCCACGACTGAACCGGTGTATACGGTAGGCGTCACCAGTGGCGGAGGAGGTGGACGGCATGACGCGACCGGCCGGACCGCGAGGAGCGGACGAGGCGAGGGAACTGGGCCGGACCGGGGTGCGGGTGCCGCCCCTCGGTCTGGGCTGCGCCCCCATCGGCAACTTCCGCCGCCCCGTGGGCGAGGAGGAGGCCCGCGCGGTCGTGGAGGCGGCCCTGGAGGAGGGCTGGAGCTACCTGGACACCGCCCCGCACTACGGCGTCGGCCTGTCCGAGGAGCGCCTGGGCCGCGCCCTGGCCGGACGCGACCGCGCCTCGTACGTGATCTCCACCAAGGCCGGCCGGCGGCTGCGCCCGCTGGGCGGGGACGAGGCGCCGCCCGACGGCGAGGGCTTCGTCGACACCCCGCCGCGCGTGCGGGAGTGGGACCTCAGCCGCGACGGCATCCGGGCCACGGTGGAGGCGTCTCTGGAGCGGCTGGGCACCGACCGGGTGGAGATCGTGCTGCTGCACGACGTGGAGAACCACGTCCGCGAGGTGTACGAGACCGGCTTCCCGGCGCTGGCCGAGCTGCGTGACGAAGGGCTGGTGCGGGCGATCGGCTTCGGCATGAACCACAGCGACCACCTCGCCCGGTTCGTCGCCGACCTCGACGCCGACGTGGTGCTGTGCGCGGGCCGCTGGACGCTGCTGGACCACCGCGCCGCCTCCGACCTGCTGCCGGTGTGCGCCCGCCGCGGCACCTCCGTCGTCGTCGGCGGGGTCTACAACTCCGGGCTGCTCGCAGACCCCCGCCCCGGCGCCCACTTCGACTACCGCCAGGCGCCGCCGTGGCTGGTGGAGCGGGCGCGGCGGATCCAGGAGGTGTGCGGGGAGTTCGGCGTGCCGCTGCGGGCGGCCGCGCTGCGCTTCCCGTTCGGCCACCCGGCGGTGGCCTCGGTGGTCGTCGGCTGCTCCACCGAGGAGGAGGTACGGGACAACGCGCGGATGTTCGCCCACCGGGTCCCGGGCGCGATGTGGCGCGCGCTGGTCGAACGCGGGCTGCTGGGGGAGGACCTGCCGCTGCCGGAGGGGTGAGGGGAGCGTGACGGCCGACGGCTACCGTTCCACGTCGTGCAGGTGGTGGACGGGGTCGTGGACGAAGTAGCGGGCGATGGACTCCACCGTGAAGCGGGAGCCGTCGCTGCGGTCGCCGGTGCGCCCCCACTGCGCGCCGGACACCGCGGCGAACCGCGCGGCCAGGACCTCGCCCGCCTCCCCCAGCTCGTCGGCGACCCGGTGCGGGTCCTGCTCGCCGTAGCGCTCGGCGACGGCGGTGGCGTCCTGGTCCCAGTCGGGGAAGGACGGGGAGTCCTCGGCGAGCATCAGCCGCAGCCGCCGGTCGAAGATCCGGAACGCATCGCGTACATGGCAGGCGTACTCCAGCGGGGACCAGACGTCCGGAGCGGGGCGCTCGCGCACGTCGGCGCGCTCCAGGACGGGGCGCCAGGCGGCGGTGTTCTCCCGCAGCAGGGCGGGTACGTCCTCGCCTCCCACCCGCCGGGAGTCGAAGCCGCACTCGGGGCAGGGACGCTCCAGCACCCAGGTCCAGTTCCTGGTGTCGGGTTCGATCACGACCCGAGCATCCCGCGCCGCGGCGTCCGGCACCAGCGATTCCTTCTTCACCCGAAGGTGTAGTGCCGCTTGAGCGGCGGCGTGCCGCGGGCCCGCACGGCGGGCGGGGGCCGTGGCCGTGCGGGCCCGGGGCGCGCGGGGATCAGGACCGGCGCCCGTCCAGCACCTTCGCGACCCCGGCGCGGATCTCCTCGGTGTCCAGACCGCGAACGGTCAGCGTGGTGCGGCGGCGCAGCACGTCGTCCGCCGTCGCGGCCCACTCGCGGTCCCGGGCGTAGACGACCTGCGCCCAGATCTCCGGAGCGTCCGGATGGACGCGCTCGCCCAGCGCCGGATCCTCGTGCACCAGACGGGCGATGTCGAACGCCAGCGCCCCGTAGTGGGTCGCCAGGTGCCGGGCGGTCCGCGGGTCGAGCCGGGAGCCCGGCTCGCGGTCCACCAGCAGCCGGTGGGCGACCGCGTCCGGATTGGCCACCCCCGGCAGCGGCACCCGCCGCACCAGCTCGGAGGCCGGTACGGCGTCCTCGGCGAAACCGGTCCGCGCGGTGCCCGGCAGCGTCGCCAGCTTCCGCAGGACGGTGCGGCCGATGTGCCGGTAGGTGGTCCACTTGCCGCCCGCGACCGAGAGCATCCCGCCGCGGCCCTCGGTGACGACCGTCTCCCGCCTGGCCGACTCCACACCGCCCGGGCCGCCGGGCAGCACCCGCAGGCCCGCGAAGGCGTACGTCACCAGCTCCGGCGAGAGCTGCTCGTCGCGCACCGAGAGCGCGGCCTCGTCCAGGATCTGCCGGACGTCGGAGTCGGTGGCCGACACCTCTGCCGGATCGCCCTCGTAGGCCTCGTCGGTGGTGCCCAGCAGCAGGTGGTCCTCCCAGGGGAGGGCGAAGGTGATGCGGTACCTGTCCACGGGCGTGGCCATCGCCGCCCGCCACGGCGCCGCCCGCCTCAGCACCAGGTGCGCGCCCTTGGACAGCCGGACGCTGGGCTCGGCGCCCGCGTACTCCATCCGCCGCAGGCGGTCCACCCACGGTCCGGTGGCGTTGAGCACCAGCCGGGCGTCCACCTTGAACTCCGCGCCGTCCAGCCGGTCCCTCAGCTCCGCGCCGGTGACCCGGCCGCGGGTGAAGCGCAGACCGGTGACCTCGGCGTGGTTGAGGACGACGGCGCCGGAGTCCACGGCGGCGCGGACGGTCATCACCGCGACCCGGGAGTCGTTCATCTGGTGGTCGCCGTAGACCGCGACCGCCTTGAGGCCCTCGGTGCGCAGGGCCGGGTTCTCGGCGGCGGCCTTCGCCGGGGAGATCAGCCGGCCCACCCCGTCGCCGAAGGCGGACAGGGCGGAGTAGGCGAAGACGCCCGCGCCGAGCTTGGCGGCGCCGTGCGGGCCGCCCCGGTAGACGGGCAGGTGGAAGGTGAGCGGACTGACCAGGTGCGGAGCCACGTCCCTGGCCAGCACCCGCCGCTCGTGGTGGTTCTCGGCGACCAGTTTCACCGCGCCGGTCTGCAGGTAGCGCAGCCCGCCGTGGACCAGTTTGGAGGAGGCGGAGGAGGTGGCGCCGGCGAAGTCGCCGGCGTCCACCATCGCCACCCGCAGCCCCGACTGCGCCGCGTGCCAGGCGACGGAGGTGCCCAGGATGCCGCCGCCGACGACCAGCAGGTCGAAGACTGCGCCTTCCAGTACCTCCCGGGTCTCGGCACGGCCAGGGTCCGGACCGGCGGCCGGGCGCGCCCCGAGGGTGGGGACGCTTCGGAGGGTGTTCATACGGATCAGTTCTCCTCTTCGAGCCAGCCCATGGCCCGCTCCACGGCCTTGAGCCAGTTCTTGTACTCGCGTTCGCGTACGTCGGCCTCCATCCGCGGCGTCCACTCCGCGGCCCGCCGCCAGTTGGCGCGCAGGGCGTCGGTGTCCGGCCAGAAGCCGACGGCCAGGCCGGCGGCGTAGGCGGCGCCCAGGCAGGTCGTCTCGGCGACCATCGGCCGGACGACCGGGGCGTCCAGGACGTCGGAGATGCACTGCATCAGCAGGTTGTTGCTGGTCATGCCGCCGTCCACCTTCAGTGCGGTCAGTTCGACGCGGGAGTCCTTCTCCATCGCGTCGACGATCTCGCGGGTCTGCCAGGCCGTCGCCTCCAGCACCGCGCGGGCGATGTGCGCCTTGGTGACGTAGCGCGTCAGGCCCGCTATGACGCCCCGGGCGTCGGAGCGCCAGTAGGGGGCGAACAGCCCGGAGAAGGCCGGGACGAAGTACGCGCCGCCGTTGTCCTCGACCGAGCTGGCCAGCGTCTCGATCTCGGCGGCGCTGTTGATCAGGCCCATCTGGTCGCGCATCCACTGGACCAACGAACCGGTGACCGCGATCGATCCCTCGAGCGCGTAGACCGGGTCCTGGCCGCCGATGCGGTACCCGACGGTGGTCAGCAGGCCGTTGTAGGAGTTGACCGCCTCGGAACCGGTGTTGAGCAGCAGGAACGTACCGGTCCCGTAGGTCGACTTGGCCTCGCCCGGCGAGAAGCAGGTCTGGCCGAACAGCGCGGCCTGCTGGTCGCCGAGCGCGGAGGCCACCGGGACGCCCGCAAGCGCCCCGCGGGCCTCGCCGTAGACCTCGGCGGAGGAGCGGATCTCGGGCAGCACCGCCATGGGCACGCCCAGGGACTCGCAGATTCGCGGGTCCCAGTCCAGGGTACGCAGGTTCATCAGCAGGGTGCGGGAGGCGTTGGTGACATCGGTCACGTGCACACCGCCGTCGGGGCCGCCGGTGAGGTTCCAGATCACCCAGGAGTCCATCGTGCCGAAGAGGATCTCGCCGGCCTCGGCGCGCTCGCGCAGCCCCTCGACGTTCTCCAGCAGCCAGCGGATCTTCGGGCCCGCGAAGTAGGAGGCCAGCGGCAGGCCGGTCTCGCGGCGGAAGCGGTCCTGCCCGACGTTGCGCCCCAGTTCCCGGCAGAGCGCGTCGGTGCGGGTGTCCTGCCAGACGATGGCGTTGTGCACCGGCTCGCCGGTGGCTCTGTCCCACAGCAGTGTCGTCTCACGCTGGTTGGTGATGCCCAGCGCCCGCACGTCCTCGCGCGTGATGCCCGCCCTGTCCAGGGCCTGGGCGACCACCTCCTGGACGTTGGCCCAGATCTCGGCGGCGTCGTGCTCGACCCAGCCGGGCTCGGGGAAGATCTGCTCGTGCTCCTTCTGGCCGACCGAGACGATGCGGCCGTCCCGGTCGAAGACGATGCAGCGGCTGGATGTGGTGCCCTGGTCGATGGCGGCGATGAACTCGCGGCGGGTGTCGCTCATGTCGGGGTGCTCCAAGGGTGGGCGGCGGGGAAGGGGGCGGGGGAGGGGAGCGAGGGGAGGAGGCGGGGCGGGCGGTCAGGCGAACGCGAGCCGGTAGAGGACGCCCGCGAGGGCTCCGCCCAGCAGGGGGCCCACCACCGGCACCCAGGCGTAGCCCCAGTCCGACCCGCCCTTGTTGGGCAGCGGGAGCAGGGCGTGCACGATGCGCGGCCCGAGGTCGCGGGCCGGGTTGATCGCGTACCCGGTCGGGCCGCCCAGCGAGAGGCCGATCCCGACGACGACCAGGGCGGTGACGAGGACGCCGGTGCCGGACAGGGCCAGCCCCTCGGTGAGGCCCTGGGTGAGGATGGCCAGGACCAGTACGACGGTGGCGATGGTCTCGGTGGCCAGGTTCTGCACGGGACTGCGGATCTCGGGAGCGGTGGAGAAGATCCCGAGCACCGGACCGGGGGCGTCGGACCGGCGGCGGTCCGCGGCGGCCGTCGTCTGGGCGCCGGGGCCGCCCACGACCTCGCGGTGGGTCAGGTGCGCCAGGAAGTGGCCGTAGTAGGAGACCCACACCAGGGCGGCGCCGATCATGGCGCCGAGCAGCTGGCCGGCGAAGTAGGCGGGCACCTTGGCCCACTCCCCGCTCTGCACGGCGATGCCCACGGTGACCGCCGGGTTGAGGTGGGCGCCGGAGAGGCCCAGGGAGATGTAGGCGGCGGTGAGGACGGCGAATCCCCAGCCGAAGGTGATGGCGACCCAGCCGGCGCCCATCGCCTTGGAGCGTCTGAGCGTGACGGCGGCGCAGACACCGCCGCCCAGCAGGATCAGGACGGCGGTGCCGATGACCTCGCCCAGGAATATGTCGGAGCTGGACACCCGCGACTCCTTTGCTCTTGTCCGGAGGGAGCCAGATGGAAGAGGTGGGGGAGGCGGACCGAGTTCCGTTCGCTGTTCGACATTGTCGACCGCCGAACGGCAGTTTTATACCAGTCGAACATCTCGTCAAGGGTGCGGACGTCGGATCGTGCCGGCGAACACGGTTCACGCGGGCGGAACCGCACGGGAGCGGCCGGGGTGAGCGGGGGCGTGCGCGGATGTCTTCGAACCATGCCCAGGGGCGACCGCTTCGAACCGGACGAGGGCCGGCATCGAACGAACAATGTGCCGAGCGGATGAACAGGCTCCTGCCGTCGACGGTTCGGCGCAGTCGGGGCCACGCGGCACCCGGCGGTTCAGAAGCGGCCCGCACCCAGGTCGCGCGACACGGCCCGCGCGCAGTCCCGTACGGCCGCCACCAGCCGCGGCTGCATCTCCCCGTCCGCGCACACCCGCTCCACCGCGCCGGTGACGGCCACGGCGCCCACCGGCATCCGGCGGCGGTCGTGGACGGGAGCGGCGATGGAGGCGACCCCCTCCCAGGTCTCCTCCACATCGGCCGCCCAGCCGCGGGCCCGGGTCAGCTCCAGGACCCCCTCGAACGCCTCCGGGTCGGTGATCGTGCGGGCGGTCAGCGCCTCGCGTTCGGAGTCCATCGCCTCGCTGTGGGCCACCGGGTCGTACGCGGCCAGCACCTTGCCCAGCGCGGTGCTGTGCAGCGGCTGCATCGCCCCCACCTCCAGCACCTGCCGGCTGTCGTCGGGGCGGAATACATGGTGCACGATCAGTACGCCCTGCTGGTGGAGCACGCCCAGGTAGACGCTCTCGCCGCTGGAGCGGGCCAGGTCGTCGGTCCATACCAGGGCGCGGGCCCGCAGTTCGTGGACATCCAGGTAGCTGTTGCCCAGCCGCAGCAGTTCCGCGCCCAGCTGGTACCGGCCCGAGGCGGGATCCTGCTCGACGAAGCCCTCCTGCTGAAGGGTGCGCAGCAGGCCGTGGGCGGTGCCCTTGGCCAGGCCCAGGGTGGAGGCGATGTCGGACAGCCCGAGGCGCCGCTCACCCCCGGCGAGCAGCCGCAGCACCGCCGCCGCCCGCTCCAGCGACTGGATGGTCCGGGCCATCGCGCACCTCTCCTCTGTTCGCTTCTCTCTCCGGTGGGCCGGGAGACGGCATTCGACAATGCCGAACGCTATCGGATCATGTCGATGGTGCGGTAGCCGTCCGGAGTCCACGCCTCGGAACACCTGCGGCCCCCGCGGTGCCGACAGATACCCTGGCCGGGTGCGCTTCCCGATGGAAGACGCAAAGCCGACAGCCGTCGCATCTCTGGGAGCCCTTCCATGGCAGCTTCGCCGACCCCGCACAACCTCGACCCGGCGCCGACCGCCGGACCCGCCTCCACGAGCACGTCGAAGACCCCCCGAGCCGACGCCCTGCGTGAGGCGTTGGTGTCGCGGGTGGTGGTGGCCGACGGGGCGATGGGCACGATGCTGCAGGCGGCCGATCCGTCGTTGGAGGATTTCCAGCGGTTGGAGGGCTGCAACGAGGTTCTCAACGTCACCCGTCCGGACATCGTGGCCTCGGTGCACGAGGCGTATTTCGCGGTGGGGGTGGACTGTGTGGAGACCAACACCTTCGGTGCGAACTTCGCGGCGCTGGCGGAGTACGACATCGCCGGCCGGGTGGGGGAGCTGTCCGAGGCCGGGGCGCGGATCGCGCGGGAGGTGGCGGACTCCTTCTCCGGGAGGGACGGGCGGCCGCGGTGGGTGCTGGGGTCGATGGGGCCGGGCACCAAGCTGCCCACGCTGGGGCATGTGGAGTACCGCGTGCTGCGGGACGCCTATCAGGCCAATGCCGAGGGGCTGGTGGTGGGCGGGGCGGACGCGCTGCTGGTGGAGACCACTCAGGATCTGCTGCAGACCAAGGCGGCGGTGCTGGGGGCGCGGCGGGCGTTGGAGGCGCTGGGTGTGGATCTGCCGGTGATCTGCTCGGTGACGGTGGAGACCACCGGCACGATGCTGCTGGGCAGTGAGATCGGGGCCGCGCTGTGTGCGCTGGAGCCGCTGGGCATCGACATGATCGGGTTGAACTGTGCCACCGGTCCGGCCGAGATGAGTGAGCATCTGCGTTACCTGGCCCGGCACGCGCGGGTGCCGATCTCGTGCATGCCGAACGCGGGTCTGCCGGAGCTGACCGCGGAGGGCGCGCGCTATCCGCTGACCGCGGAGGAGCTGGCGGATGCGCAGGAGGGGTTTGTCCGCGAGTACGGGTTGTCGCTGGTGGGGGGGTGTTGCGGGACGACGCCGGAGCATCTGCGGCAGGTGGTTCAGCGGGTGCGGGGCCTGGCGCCGACCGAGCGGGAGGTGCGGCCGGAGCCGGGGGCGGCGTCGCTGTATCAGGCGGTGCCGTTCCGCCAGGACACCTCCTATCTGGCGATCGGGGAGCGGACCAACGCCAACGGGTCGAAGAGGTTCCGCACCGCGATGCTCCAGGGGCGGTGGGAGGACTGCGTGGAGATCGCGCGGGAGCAGATCCGCGAGGGTGCGCATCTGCTGGATCTGTGTGTGGACTACGTGGGGCGGGACGGGGTGGCGGACATGGCCGAGCTGGCCGGGCGGTTGGCGACCGCCTCCACGCTGCCGATCGTTTTGGATTCCACCGAGCCGGCCGTGATCGCCGCCGGGCTGGAGAGGCTGGGCGGCCGGGCGGTGATCAACAGTGTGAACTACGAGGACGGTGACGGGCCCGGTTCGCGGTTCGCGCAGATCACGGCGTTGGCGGCCGAGCATGGTGCGGCGCTGATCGCGCTGACCATCGATGAGGCCGGGCAGGCGCGCACGGCCGAGCATAAGGTGGCCGTGGCCGAGCGGTTGATCGCGGATCTGACCGGTAACTGGGGCATTCGGGAGGAGGATGTCCTCATCGACTGTCTGACGTTCACCATCTGCACCGGTACCGAGGAGTCCCGCCGGGACGGGGTGGCCACCATCGAGGCGATTCGTGAGCTGAAGCGGCGGCATCCGCGGGTGCAGACCACGCTGGGGTTGTCGAACATCTCCTTCGGGCTGAATCCGGCCGCCCGGATGGTGCTGAACTCGGTGTTTTTGGACGAGTGTGTGAAGGCCGGTCTGGACTCGGCGATCGTGCACGCCTCCAAGATCCTGCCCATCGCCCGTCTGGACGAGGAACAGGTCAACACCTGTCTCGACTTGATCTACGACCGGCGCCGGGAAGGCTACGACCCGCTGCAGAAGCTCCTGGAGCTGTTCGAAGGGGCCACGGCGAAGTCGATGAGGGCGTCGCGGGCGGAGGAGCTGGCGGCGCTGCCGCTGGAGGAGCGGCTGCGGCGGCGGATCATCGACGGGGAGCGCACCGGGCTGGAGGCCGATCTGGACGCCGCCCTCCAGGAGCGTCCGGCGCTTCAGATCGTCAACGACACGCTGCTGGCGGGGATGAAGGTGGTCGGGGAGCTGTTCGGCTCCGGGCAGATGCAGCTGCCGTTCGTGCTCCAGTCCGCCGAGGTGATGAAGGCGGCCGTGGCCTATCTGGAACCGCACATGGAGAAGGTCGAGGGCGAGGCGGGCAAGGGCACCATCGTGCTGGCCACGGTGCGCGGGGACGTGCACGACATCGGCAAGAACCTGGTGGACATCATTCTGTCCAACAACGGCTACACGGTGGTCAACCTCGGTATCAAGCAGCCGGTGGCCGCGATCGTGGAGGCGGCCGAGGAGCACGCCGCGGATGTGATCGGGATGTCCGGGCTGCTGGTGAAGTCCACGGTGATCATGAAGGAGAACCTGCAGGAGCTCAACGCCCGCGGTCTGGCCGCCAGGTATCCGGTGATCCTGGGCGGGGCGGCGCTGACCCGGGCCTATGTGGAGCAGGACCTGCACGCCCTGTACGAGGGGGAGGTGCGCTATGCCCGGGACGCCTTCGAGGGGCTGCGGCTGATGGACGCGCTGATGGCGGTCAAGCGCGGCGTGCCCGGCGCCCGGCTGCCCGAGCTCAAGCAGCGCCGGGTGCCCCGGCGGGAGACCGCCGAACTGCAGGTCGCCGAGCCGGCCGGTCCGGTGCGTTCGGACGTGGCCACCGACAACCCGGTGCCCACCCCGCCGTTCCTCGGCACGCGGGTGGTCAAGGGCATCGCGCTCCAGGAGTACGCCTCCTGGCTGGATGAGGACGCGCTGTTCAAGGGCCAGTGGGGGCTGAAGGCGCCGCGCACCGGGGACGGGCCCGGCTACCGGGAGCTGGTCGAGGCCGAGGGCCGCCCGCGGCTGCGCGGCTGGCTGGAGCGGCTGCACACCGGCAACCTGCTGGAGGCGGCGGTGGTCTACGGCTACTTCCCCTGCCACGCCCAGGGCGATGATCTGGTGGTGCTGGGCGAGGACGGCACCGAGCGGTGCCGGTTCACCTTCCCCCGCCAGCGGCGCGGGCGCCGGCTGTGCCTGGCCGACTTCTTCCGCCCCAAGGAGTCCGGCGAGACGGACGTGGTGGGCTTCCAGGTGGTCACCGTCGGCTCGAGGATCGGGCAGGCCACCGCCGAGCTGTTCGCCGCGGACGCCTACCGCGACTATCTGGAGCTGCACGGCCTGTCGGTGCAGCTGGCCGAGGCGCTGGCCGAGTACTGGCACGCCCGCGTCCGCGCCGAGCTGGGGTTCGCCGGGCAGGATCCGGAGGCGATCGAGGACATGTTCGCGCTGAAGTACCGCGGGGCGCGGTTCTCGCTGGGGTACGGGGCCTGCCCGGATCTGGAGGACCGCGCCAAGATCGCCGAGCTGCTGCGGCCGGAGCGGATCGGGGTGCGGCTGAGCGAGGAGTACCAGCTCCATCCCGAGCAGTCCACCGACGCCATCGTCCTCCACCACCCCGAGGCCAAATACTTCAACGCGCGATAGTTCGCGGACCGACGTAAACTGATCTGTCCGGTACAGGCCGGTCGCCCGCACCCGTCAGGTGCGGGCGACCGGCCTTCGCGTCCCCGTAGGAGGCACACGGATGACTCGTCCCCTCTCCCGCGTCGGAGTTCCGCCCGCCTTCGGCGGCAGTGCCCCGGCCCCCGTCTCCGCGCCCGCGCACGTTCCCGGTGGAGGGGGGAGACCGGACACCGCGTCCGCAGCGTCCGGGGCCGCCGCGGCCGGTCTCCAGGCCGTCCTGCTGGACATGGACGGCACGCTGGTGGACACCGAGGGCTTCTGGTGGGAGACCGAGGTCGAGGTGTTCGCCGAGCTGGGGTACGCGCTGGCCGACGAGCACCGTGAGGTGGTGGTCGGCGGGCCGATGTCCCGGAGCGCGACGTATCTGATTCAGGCCACCGGGGCGGACATCTCCCTGGGGGACCTGACGGTGCTGCTCAACTCCAAGTTCATCGAGCGGGTCGAGCGCGGTGTGTCCCTGATGCCCGGTGCCCGGCGGCTGCTGACGGAGCTGGCCGCGCACGACGTGCCGGCCGCCCTGGTGTCGGCCTCGCATCGGCGGGTGATCGACCGGATGCTCGTCTCCCTGGGGCCGGAGCACTTCGCGCTGACCCTGGCGGGTGACGAGGTGGAGCGGACCAAGCCGCACCCGGACCCGTACCTGCTGGCCGCCTCGCGGCTGGGGGCGCACCCGGGGCGCTGCGTGGTGGTGGAGGACACCGTGACCGGTGTGACCTCGGCGGAGGCCGCGGGCTGCCATGTGGTGGCGGTGCCTTCGGTGACCCGGATCGAGCCCGCGCACCGGCGTACGGTCGTGCCGTCCCTGGAGGAAGTGGATCTGCCTTTTCTGCGCTCTCTGATCGCCTCCGCGCACTGAGCGTGCGCCGTTCGCTGCATGATGAATGCATCGTAAACGGTGAGCAGTGGGCCGCTCATTATCCGTGACGAATGCGGTGGCCGAATTCCTGCTTTTCGCCTGGCGGTTGAATGCGTGACGTTCATCACGCGATCCCGGGGTGCGGGGTGGGGTCCCGGGCGGCCGCGGGGGCGGTTGGCCCCTTTTCCGCGCGTCCATGTGTCCCGTTTGGTGCCCGCTCGCGCCGATCGCTCCACCGTCCGGTTATCGGATTGTGCGGCGGGGTTATCGGAGCGTGATAATTCCGCGCCGGTGGCTCGGAGAAGTGACGGACCCCACGGCTACTAATGTCTGTCTCCCGGCCGGAGAATTCGGCAACAGCCTGGCTGGACGAGGAGACCGTCACCGATGAACCGCAAGACGCTGCTGCTGCCCGCCGTCGCGGGACTGCTGGCCCCCATGCTCGTTGCATGCGGCAACGACAGCGCCGGCGGCGGAAACGGCGGGACGATCGTTGTCGGTACCACCGACCGGATCGAGGCCACGGAGAAGGCGCCCGCTCCGCTCGATCCCGCGGCGGTCTACGACGTCAGCACCTGGAACGTCTTCCGCAACACCTTCCAGACCCTGCTGCGCCTGCCCCGCGCGGGCAGCCAGCCGGAGGCGGAGGCCGCGGAGGAGTGCGGCTTCGCCGACCAGCGCAGCACGCAGTACCGCTGCACCCTCCGCGAGGGGCTCACGTTCTCCAACGGCCACGAGCTGACCGCCGAGGACGTGGTGTTCTCCGTCAACCGCATGCTCGGCATCGGCGACCCCGGCGGTCCCGCCTCGCTGCTGAGCAACCTCGACCGGGTCGAGGCGCCCTCCGGGCGCGAGGTGGTCTTCCACCTCAGGAAGCCCGACGCCACCTTCCCCCACAAGCTCGCCACCCCCGCGGCGGCGATCCTGGACAGCGAGGTCTACCCGGCCGACGAGCTCTACGAGGGGTACGGGCTCACCGGCTCCGGCCCCTACGTCCTGGAGTCCTTCGACGCCGAGGGCGGCCGGGCGGTCCTCGCCCGCAACGAGGCCTACAAGGGCGACCTGGAGCCGCGCAACGGCCGCGTCGAGTTGCGTTTCTTCGACGACTCCCAGGCCATGGAGAAGGCACTGCGCGACGGCGACATCGATGTGATGAACCGCAGCCTGTCGCCCGAGCAGATCGACCGGCTGGGGAGCGACAAGGGCGACGGCATCGACGTCGTCGAGATGTCCGGCCAGGAGATCCGCTACCTGGTCTTCGCCACCGACGACCCGGTCGCCGGCCGCAAGGCCGTGCGCCAGGCCGTCGCCCAGACCGTGGACCGCGGCGAGCTGGTGCGCGACGTGTACGAACGGACCGCCGAGCCCCTGTACTCCATCGTCCCCAGCGGGCTGACCGGGCACCACAACTCCTTCTTCAACGCCTACGGCGAGCCCGACGTCAAGGCGGCCCGCGCCACCCTCGAACGCGCCGGCGTCGACACGCCGGTCGAGCTGGAGCTCACGTACACCACCGACCACTACGGCCCCGCCACGGCCGAGGAGTTCAAGGTGCTGGCCGGGCAGCTCAACGACTCCGGGCTGTTCAGGGCGACGGTCAAGGGCGTGCCGTGGAAGACCTACCGGCCCGCCTCGGCCGAGCAGAAGTACGCCGTCTACGGCATGGGCTGGTTCCCGGACTTCCCGGACCCGGACAACTTCGTCGCCCCCTTCTTCGCCGAGGACAACTTCCTGGGCTCCCCGTACGAGAACAACGAGATCCGTGAGCAGCTCATCCCGCGCACGCGGGTCAAGGAGCAGCGCGAGCAGGCGGTCGACGACTTCGTCCGGGTCCAGGACATCGTCGCCAAGGAGGTGCCCGTGCTCCCGCTGTGGCAGGGCAAGCAGTACGTCGCCGCCCGCGACGGCGTCACCGGAGTGGAGTGGGCGCTCAACTCCTCCTCCGTGCTCCAGCTGTGGGAGCTGGGAAGAGGCGTTCAGGACTGAGCGGTTCCCGCGCAGCCCCGCTCCGGGGCGGCGCGGGGCTGCGCGAACGGGGGTTCGGAGAACAGCACATACCACTGATGAGGATGCGAACGTGAGGAAAAGGGCCCGTTTCCGGGCGCTTCCGGCAGGTACGGCCCTGGTCGCCGCACTGCTCACCGGCTGCGGTGACGAGCAGGGGACGAGCGCCGGCCAGGGCGAGCGGATCGTGATGGGGATGACCGACGAGGTCATGGCCGTCGACCCCGCCTCCGGCTACGACCCGGGATCCTGGCTGGTCTTCAACAACGTCTTCCAGTCGCTGCTCAGCTTCCCCAGGAGCGGGACGGAGCCCCAGCCGGAGGCCGCGCGGAGCTGCGAGTTCACCGACACCGGCAGCCGGGTCTTCCGGTGCGTCCTCAAGGACGGGCTGAAGTTCACCAACGGCAACCCGCTCACCTCCAAGGACGTGAAGTTCTCCTTCGAGCGGACCCTGCGCATCGACGACCCCGACGGCCCGGCCGTGATGCTGTCGAACATCGAGGAGATCGACACCCCGGACGCCCGGACGGTCGTCTTCCGCCTCGGCTCGCCCGACGCCACCTTCCCCCAGAAGATCGCCTCCGGCGCCGGCTCGATCGTCGACCACCGCGCCTACCCGGCCGACGAACTGCGCACCGACGGCAAGGCCGTCGGCTCGGGCGTCTACCGGCTGGACTCCTTCGGGGACGAGGAGGCGGTCTTCTCCGTCAACCCGGACTACCTCGGGCCCGCCGAGGCGAAGAACTCCGGGATCACGATGAAGCTCTTCCACGGCGACCAGGCGGCTCTGAAGGAGGCGCTGAGCAGCGGCGAGGTGGACCTGGCCTACCGAGGCCTGGCCATGGACGACATCGCCGACCTCGACGCGGCGGCGAGCGCCGAGAACGGGGTGAAGGTCGTCGAGGGCACCAGCGCCGAGGTGCACCACCTGGTCTTCAACATGGAGCACCCGGTCACCGGCAAGCCGGGGGTGCGCAAGGCCATCGCGTACCTGCTGGACCGCTCCACGCTGATCCGCGACGTCCACCGGCGCACCGCCGAGCCGCTGTACTCGATCGTGCCCGCCGGGATCACCGGCCACAACACCGCCTTCTTCGACGCCTACGGCAGCCGTCCGCAGCCTGCCAAGGCCAGGGCGGCCCTGCGCGCCGAGGGCATCACGGAGAAGGTGGAGCTCACCCTGTGGGCCACCCCGGTGCGCTACGGCCCCGCCACCGTCCGGGAGTTCGAGGAGATCGCCCAGCAGCTCAACGCCAGCGGCCTGTTCGACGCCGAGGTCGAGAGTGTGGAGCTGGAGGAGTACGAGAAGGGCATCGAGGCGGGCGAGTACGGGGTGTACGTCAAGGGCTGGGTGCCCGACTACCCCGACGCCGACAACTTCACCGCGCCCTTCTTCGGCGAGGACAACGTGCTGGGCAACGGCTACGACGCCGGGCGGATCACCTCCAAGCTGCTGCCGCGCACGGCCGCGGCGAGCGACCGCGCCGCCACCGTCGAGGACTTCGGCGAGATCCAGGACATCGTCGCCCGGGACCTGCCGATCCTGCCCCTCTGGCAGGGCAAGCAGTACGCCGTGGCGCACGAGGACATCTCCGGCCTGGAGTGGACGCTGGACGCCTCCACCGTCTTCCGCTTCTGGGAGATCGGCAAGGGCACCGGAGGCTGATCCGGCCCCCGGCCCCCGGCCGCTCCGGGTGCGCCGCCCGCCGCTTCGCCGCGGCGGGCGGCGCACCCGCGTCACCGGTCACCGGACCCGGCCCCGTTCCCGGCGGCGTCCTTACCGGTCGCCGGGGCGGACCAGCCCGCTCTCGTAGGCGTACACCGCCGCCTGCACCCGGTCGCGCAGGCCCAGCTTGGTCAGCACATGGCCGACATGGGTCTTCACCGTCGTCTCGCTGACGAAGAGGTCCGCGGCGATCTCGGCGTTCGACAGGCCGCGCGCCACCAGCTTGAGCACCTCGACCTCGCGGTCGGTGAGCGTGCCCAGCGCGTCGGGCACCTCCTCCTCGCCCGAGGGCAGCTTCCCGGCGTACTTGTCCAGCAGGCGCCGGGTGATGCTGGGGGCGAGCATCGCCTCGCCGGCCGCCACCACCCGGATCGCCTGCACCAGTTCGGCGGCCGGCGCGTCCTTGAGGAGGAAGCCGGACGCGCCCGCGCGCAGCGCCTCCACCACGTACTCGTCCAGGTCGAACGTGGTGAGCACCAGGACCTTGGCGGGACCGTCCCGCTCCGGGCCGGTGATCTGGCGGGTCGCCTCCACGCCGTCCATCCGCGGCATGCGGATGTCCATCAGCACCACGTCCGGCTGGAGCGCCCGAACCTGGTCCAGCGCCTGCAGGCCGTCCCCGGCCTCGCCCACCACGGCGATGTCCCCCTCGGCCTCCAGGATCATCCGGAAGCCGGTGCGCAGCAGCGGCTGGTCGTCGACCAGCAGGACGCGGATTGCCACGGGAACTCCTATCGGGGCCGGGGGCTTGGCAGGCCCATTCTTGCCTAGCCGGCCGCGCCCTCCGCCTCCGGGAGGGTGCCCGGGGAGCCGCCCGTGTCACTGCCCGTGCCGCCGCCCGTGCCGGCGTCCGGCTCCAGCGGCAGCCGCGGCTGGATCATCAGCGGGTACGGCGGGGGAGTGCCCCCGAACTCCGGGCACAGCGCCTGGTGGGCGCACCAGCCGCACAGCGGGCCCGGCCTGGGCCGCCAGTCGCCGGTCTCGGTCGCCTGCCGGATCGCCTCCCACAGGGCCAGCAGCTTGCGCTCCACGCCGCGCAGGTCGTTCTCGTCCGGGTCGTAGGTGAGCACGTCGGCGCTGCCCAGGTAGACCAGCTGCAGCCGGCGCGGGATCGTGCCGCGCAGCCGCCACAGCACCAGGGCGTAGAACTTCATCTGGAACAGCGCCTCGGCGGTGTACTCCGGCCGGGGCGCCTTGCCGGTCTTGTAGTCGACGATGCGGACCTCGCCGGTGGGCGCCACGTCGACCCGGTCGATGATGCCGCGCAGCCGCAGCCCGGACTCCAGGCGGGCCTCCACGAACAGCTCGCGCTCGGCCGGCTCCAGCCTGGTGGGGTCCTCCAGGGAGAACCACCGCTCGACCAGCTCCTCCGCCCGGGCCAGCCACCGCGCCAGCTCGGTGCCGTCGGCCGCGCCCTCGCCCCCGGCCTCCCGGCCGTCCTCCGTGAACAGCTCCGCGAGTTCCGGCCGCTTCGCCAGCAGCCGCTCCCACTCCCGCACCACCAGCGAGCGCGCCCGCCGTACGCTGCGCTCGGCGGCGGGAGCGTCGAAGAGCCGCTCCAGCACCGCGTGCACCACCGTGCCCCGGGTGGCCGCGGGCGTCGGTTTCTCGGGCAGCCTGTCGATCACCCGGAAGCGGTACAGCAGCGGGCACTGCATGAAGTCGGCGGCCCGCGACGGGGACAGGGAGTTGGGCGGCGAGGCGGCGGGGGAGGGCGCCTTGCCGGGTGCCGGATGGGAGACCATGGACACGACCCTACGGCCCGCCACCGACACACCGCCGCTTACCATCGATGGCGTACCCCTTCGCACCCCCCTCGCACCTCACGGCCGCGGGGGCGGACCACCGGGTGCGAGGGCACCTTCTACGAGGGGAACCCGTGGCGGACACGGACAACAGCGGGCGGCCGGAGCCCGGCTCCGGCGGATCGGCGGACGGCAGGCCGAAGCGCCCGCGGGAGAGCGGCGGCGGCATTCTCATGGGCCGCCCCTTCGGCGTGCCCGTGTACGTGGCGCCGAGCTGGTTCGTCGTCGCCGCGCTGATCACCTGGGTCTTCGGCGGTCAGCTGGAGCGCGTGCTCCCGGAGCTGGGCGGCGCCCGCTATCTGGTGTCCCTGTTCTTCGCGGTCGCCTTCTACGCCTCGGTGCTGGTCCACGAGCTGGCCCACACCGTGGCCGCCCTGCGCTTCAAGCTCCCGGTGCGCCGCATCCAGCTCCAGTTCTTCGGCGGGGTGTCGGAGATCGAGAAGGAGAGCGAGACCCCGGGCCGGGAGTTCGTCCTGGCCTTCGTCGGCCCGCTGCTCTCCCTGGTGCTGTCGGGCGTGTTCTACCTGGGGCTGTTCGCGGTCGAGCCCGGCACCGTGCCCGCGGTGCTGCTGGCCGGACTGATGATCTCCAACCTCATCGTCGCGATCTTCAACCTGCTGCCGGGCCTGCCCCTGGACGGCGGCCGGATGCTGCGCGCGGTGGTGTGGAAGATCAGCGGCAGGCCGATGACCGGCACCGTCGCCGCCGCCTGGACCGGCCGCGCGCTCGCCATCGCCGTCCTGGTCGGAATGCCGCTGCTCAGCTACGCGGGGGGCTACGGCGCCGAGGAGGGCTTCGGCGGGGTGGACTCCATCACCGACGCCCTGCTCGCCGCGATCCTCGCCGCGATCATCTGGACCGGCGCCGGGAACAGCCTGCGCATGGCCAGGCTGCGCGAGCGCCTGCCCGAGCTGAGCGCCCGCGCCCTGACCCGCCGCGCCGTCCCCGTCTCCGCCGACACCCCCCTGTCGGAGGGCCTGCGCCGCGCCAACGAGGCCGGGGCCAGGGCCCTGGTGGTCGTGGACGGACAGGGGGAGGCGGTCGCCGTCGTCCGCGAGGCGGCCATCGCCGGGGTGCCCGAGCACCGCCGCCCCTGGGTGGCGGTGAGCACCCTGGCCCAGGACATCACCGAGGGCATGCGGGTGTGGGCCGAGCTGGCCGGCGAGGAGCTGCTGGAGCACCTGCGAGCCACCCCCGCCAGCGAGTACCTGGTGGTGGAGGAGAGCGGCCAGATCTACGGGGTGCTGTCGGCCGGCGACGTCGAGCGGGCCTTCGTGGCGGCCATGGCCAAGCCCGCCTCCTGAACCGCGGGGCCCGCCCCCCGGTCGTAATCGAGCCCCCCGGGGCGCCCCGGGGGGCTCGATTACGGCCGGGGGGCGGGCCTGGACTACCCTTGCCCCCATGTCCGAACCGACCGGTGCCGCCCGCCGTCGCGGGCCCTTCCAGGTCGGGGACCAGGTCCAGCTCACCGACCCCAAGGGACGCCACTACACCTTCACGCTCGAGGCGGGGAAGAGCTTCCACACCCACAAGGGAGCCTTCCCCCACGACGAGCTGATCGGTGCTCCCGAGGGCACGGTCGTCCGTACCACGGGAAACGTCGCCTACCTCGCGCTGCGTCCCCTGCTCCCCGACTACGTCCTGTCCATGCCGCGCGGCGCGGCCGTCGTCTACCCCAAGGACGCGGGGCAGATCCTCGCGATGGCCGACATCTTCCCCGGCGCGCGCGTCGTCGAGGCGGGCGTCGGCTCCGGCTCGCTGAGCACCTTCCTGCTGCGGGCGGTGGGCGACCAGGGCATGCTGCACTCCTACGAGCGCCGCGCCGACTTCGCCGAGATCGCGCAGGCGAACGTCGAGCGGTACTTCGGCGGCCCGCACCCGGCCTGGCGGCTGACCGTCGGAGACCTCCAGGACAACCTGTCCGACACCGAGGTCGACCGCGTCATCCTGGACATGCTCGCCCCCTGGGAGTGCCTGGAGGCCGTCTCCAAGGCCCTCGTCCCCGGCGGCATCCTGTGCGCCTACGTCGCCACCACCACCCAGCTCGCCCGCACCGTGGAGTCCATCCGCGAGCACGGAACCTTCAACGAGCCGGCGGCCTGGGAGACCATGGTGCGCACCTGGCACGTCGAGGGCCTGGCCGTCCGCCCCGACCACCGCATGATCGGGCACACCGGCTTCCTCCTCACCGCCCGCCGTCTCGCCGACGGGGTGGAGCCCCCGATGCGCCGCCGCCGCCCGGCCAAGGGCGCGTACGGGGAGGACTACAGCGGTCCGGGCAGCGGCTCCGGCCGCGACTGAGGCCGTCTCCCCGCCGCCCACGACCCGCGGTGCCGCAGCCGCCCGGCTCCCGCGGGAGCCGGGCGGCTGCGGCATGTGGCGGGCAGGGCGGGGGCCGGGCGGAGACGGGGCGGCGCGGAGAGGCGCACCCGGCCGTTCCACCGCGGTGTGACGTATGGCACGATGCTGGGCACCCCCGGCCGCCCGCACCTCACAGGAGTCGTCCAGCGTGCAGCTTCCGGCAGACTCTGCGCCCGCTCCGTCCGCTCGGCCCCTTCCCGCCGCCTCCCCGTCGTACGTCCCGCCCCAGCCCGGCCCGGCCGGGTCCTCCGCGGCGGCGGGCCGTGCGCCGTCCTCACCCGCGCCTTCCCCCGCCGCACCCGCCCACACCCGCGCCCGCGCGCCGCACTGGCTCGCCACCGCCGCGGCGCTGGGCGCGCTGCTGGGCGCCTCCGCGCTGCTGGAGCCCGCCGGAGCCGACGCCACCCAGCCGCGGGAGACCGCCGCGGTGACTCCCGGTCCGGACGCGGACACGGCCCGCTACCCGCTGGACTGCGGCCCGGTGGAGGCCGAGGTGGTCGACAGGGCGGCGGTGGACTTCGACGGCGACGGCCGGGCCGAGACCGTCGCGGTGGTCCGCTGCGCCGCAGGGATCGGCACCCCGCCCAGCGGTGTGTACGTCCTGGCTCATCCCGTGAGCGAGGGAGGCCGTCCCCGGGTCGCCGAGACCCTGGTGGACCCCGAGGAGGGGATGACGGTGCAGGATCTGACCGTTCGCGACCGCACGGTATTCGCCAGGCTGCTGGGCTACTCCTCGCCGGATGTGCCCCGCTGCTGTCCCGACAGGGCGCGGGACGTCGAATGGGAGTGGCGGGGCGGGAAGTTCGTGCTGGAGGCGGCGCCGACCGCCCGGAGTGTCTGAGCGGTCACGCAGCGCCGCCGGAGGCCGGAGCGCCGCCGTGCCTCCGGCGCTGCCCGGCTCTGTCCGCCTCTGCCCGGCGCTATTCGGCGTCGGGGCCGTACACCTCGACACCGTCGGTCACCCGGCGCACGTGGATGCACTCGCCCGGGCACTCCTTGGCCGAGTCCACCACGTCGCCGAGCAGCGGGAGCGGGACGGGTGCGGTGGCGCCCGGCTCCGTGCGCAGCTCCGCCTCCTCGCCCGCGGGGGCGGGGCCCTTCACGTAGGCGAGCCCGTCGATGTCCAGCTCGAAGACCTCGGGCGCGTACTGCGCGCAGATGCCGTCGCCGGTGCAGAGTTCCTGGTCGATCCAGACTTCCAGCTCTGCGGTCTGCTCGTTGTGCGAGCCCATGTCGCTGCCTGCCGTTCCTGCGCTCGTGACCGGACCGTGTGACGGATTGTCGGTGTGATCTTGGCGGAATAGAGCCACCCGTGACGGGGGTTGACGCTTCAGACGATACAACCGGCCGCTTTCCGGCGAGGTTGGGTGGGTATTCACCCGGGGTAAGGGAGTGCGCAAGGGTGAAGATCAGACACACCCCGACCGTGTTTGTGATCTAGGGGTTTCAACCCCCACGGGTCCAGGTAGGGTCAGGAAGCGTCCAGCTCCCCTTGGAGGAGGTGAGGACCGTGGCAGCCCACGACGACGACATCAACCGCGGCATCCGGCCCGAACGGGGTTCCGACGACCCGGCAGGCCAGGTTGCCCATCTCGAGCAGGAGATCGCCGTCCTGCGCCGCAAGCTCGCCGACTCTCCGCGTCACACTCGGATTCTCGAGGAGCGGATCGTCGAGCTGCAGACGAATCTGGCCGGTGTGTCCGCACAGAACGAGCGGCTCGCCAACACCCTCCGTGAGGCCCGCGACCAGATCGTGGCCCTCAAGGAGGAGGTCGACCGGCTGGCCCAGCCGCCGGCCGGCTTCGGGGTTTTTCTGCAGGCGAACGAGGACGGTACGGCCGACATCTTCACCGGCGGGCGCAAGCTCCGGGTGAACGTCAGCCCCAGCGTCGACCTCGGTGAGCTCAGGCGTGGCCAGGAGGTCATGCTCAACGAGGCGCTCAACGTGGTCGAGGCCATGGAGTTCGAACGCGCCGGGGACATCGTCACCCTCAAGGAGGTCCTGGAGGACGGCGAACGCGCCCTGGTGATCGGGCACACCGACGAGGAGCGCGTGGTCAGGCTCGCCGAGCCCCTTATGAACGCCACGCTCCGGGCCGGTGACGCGCTGCTGCTGGAGCCGCGTTCGGGGTACGTCTACGAGGTCGTGCCCAAGAGCGAGGTCGAGGAGCTCGTCCTCGAAGAGGTCCCGGACATCGACTACAACAAGATCGGTGGCCTGGGCGGTCAGATCGAGCTGATCCGCGACGCGGTGGAGCTCCCCTACCTGTACCCGGACCTGTTCAAGGAGCACGAACTCCGCCCGCCCAAGGGCGTTCTGCTCTACGGCCCGCCCGGCTGCGGCAAGACCCTCATCGCCAAGGCCGTGGCCAACTCCCTTGCCAAGAAGGTCGCCGAGGTGACCGGGCAGCCCCAGGGGAAGAGCTACTTCCTCAACATCAAGGGCCCCGAGCTGCTGAACAAGTACGTCGGCGAGACCGAGCGGCACATCCGGCTGGTCTTCCAGCGGGCGAGGGAGAAGGCGAGCGAGGGCACGCCCGTCATCGTCTTCTTCGACGAGATGGACTCCCTGTTCCGCACCCGCGGCTCCGGTGTCAGCTCGGACGTGGAGAACACCATCGTCCCGCAGCTGCTGTCGGAGATCGACGGTGTGGAAGGGCTCGAGAACGTCATCGTCATCGGCGCCTCCAACCGCGAGGACATGATCGACCCGGCGATCCTGCGCCCGGGCCGCCTCGATGTGAAGATCAAGATCGAGCGTCCGGACGCCGAGGCCGCCAAGGACATCTTCTCGAAGTACCTGACCCCGAACCTCCCGCTGCACTCGGACGACCTCGCGGAGCACAACAACGACCCCGAGGCCACCGTCGCCGGGATGATCCAGTCGGTCGTCGAGCAGATGTACGCCGAGTCCGAGGAGAACCGCTTCCTGGAGGTCACCTACGCCAACGGTGACAAGGAGGTCCTGTACTTCAAGGACTTCAACTCCGGCGCGATGATCCAGAACATCGTCGACCGGGCCAAGAAGATGGCGATCAAGGCCTTCCTCGACCACAACCAGAAGGGTCTGCGGGTCTCCCATCTGCTCGCCGCGTGCGTGGACGAGTTCAAGGAGAACGAGGACCTGCCCAACACCACCAACCCCGACGACTGGGCCCGTATCTCCGGCAAGAAGGGCGAGCGGATCGTCTTCATCCGCACCCTCGTCACCGGAAAGCAGGGCGCGGACACCGGACGCTCCATCGACACGGTGGCCAACACCGGTCAGTACCTGTAGAAGACACCGTCCGGCTGCGGATGCCCGTGTCCCCGTCGAGAGGCGGGGCGGGCGTCCGCAGCCGGATCTTTTCGGACCGATCTCCACCGAGGAAACACGGGAAGTCCGCAGTGATCTCCCAACCACGGCCCGACGGCCCTAGGCTCGTCCGTACCGCCGCCATGCGGAGTGCGAGGCCAGGGGCCGCGCGGAGGCCGGATGCGCAGCGGGACTTGAGCGGTGGCCCAAAGGCGGGCCGCCGCCGGGCAAGGAGGGCCGCATGACCGTACGGCGAGTGATGGGCATCGAGACGGAGTACGGGATCTCCGTCCCCGGTCACCCGAACGCCAATGCCATGCTCACCTCGTCCCAGGTCGTCAACGCCTACGCGGCGGCGATGCACCGGGCGCGCCGCGCCCGCTGGGACTTCGAGGAGGAGAACCCGCTGCGGGACGCCCGGGGCTTCGACCTCGCGCGCGAGGCCGCCGACTCCAGCCAGCTCACGGACGAGGACATCGGCCTGGCCAACGTGATCCTCACCAACGGTGCGCGGCTGTACGTGGACCACGCGCACCCCGAGTACAGCGCCCCGGAGGTCACCAACCCGAGGGACGCCGTGCTCTGGGACAAGGCCGGCGAGCGGATCATGGCCGAGGCCGCCCGGCGCGCCGCCGAGGTGCCCGGTACCCAGCCGATCCACCTCTACAAGAACAACACCGACAACAAGGGCGCCTCCTACGGCTGCCACGAGAACTACCTGATGAAGCGGGAGACCCCCTTCTCGGACATCGTGCGCCACCTGACGCCCTTCTTCGTCTCGCGCCAGGTCGTCACCGGCGCCGGACGCGTCGGAATCGGCCAGGACGGCTCCGAGCACGGCTTCCAGATCAGTCAGCGGGCCGACTACTTCGAGGTGGAGGTCGGCCTGGAGACCACTCTCAAGCGGCCGATCATCAACACCCGCGACGAGCCGCACGCCGACGCCGAGAAGTACCGCCGGCTGCACGTGATCGTCGGCGACGCCAACCTGTCGGAGATCTCCACCTACCTCAAGCTCGGCACCACTTCCCTGGTGCTGTCCATGATCGAGGACGGCTTCATCGCCGTCGACCTGGCCGTCGACCAGCCCGTGCGCACCCTCCACCAGGTCAGCCACGATCCGACGCTGCGCCGCCCGATCACGCTGCGCAGCGGGCGGACACTGACCGCCGTACAGCTCCAGATGGAGTACTACGAGCTGGCCCGCAAGTACGTGGAGGAGCGCTGGGGGCAGGACGCGGACGAGCAGACGAGGGACGTGCTGGCCCGCTGGGAGGACGTCCTGGGACGCCTGGAGAGCGACCCGATGAGCCTGGCGGGCGAGCTGGACTGGGTCGCCAAGCGGGAGCTGATGGAGGGCTACCGGCGCCGCGACGGCCTGGACTGGGACGCGGCCCGGCTGCACCTGGTGGACCTGCAGTACGCCGACGTGCGCCCCGACAAGGGCCTGTACAACCGCCTGGCGGCCCGCGGCCGGATGAAGCGGCTGCTGGACGAGGCGGAGGTGGAGCGGGCCCGCTCCCAGCCCCCGGAGGACACCCGCGCCTACTTCCGCGGCCAGTGCCTGGAGCGGTACGCCGACGCGGTGGCCGCGGCCTCCTGGGACTCGGTGATCTTCGATCTGCCGGGTCGGGACTCCCTCCAGCGGGTACCCACCCTGGAGCCGCTGCGCGGCACGCGCGCCCACGTCGGCGAGCTGCTCGACCGCTGCCGCACGGCGGAGGAGCTGGTCAGGGCGCTGTCCGGGAAGTGAACCGGGGAGAAGGGACGGCTGAACGTCTCCGGATGAGGGAATCATGGAGATGGCTTCCGAACGTCTGTGGCGGCGGCGCGGCAGTGGTACGGCAGAGAAGCGCCACCGGCACGAGAAGAGCCGATGTCAGGCCCGGCTTGTAGGGTCTGATCTTGTACCGTCCAACCGAGCGGGGTGAGGTATATGGCGACCAAGGACACCGGCGGCGGTCAGCAGAAGGCGGCACGCTCCACCGAGGAGGTCGACGAGCAGGCGCAGGACGCGCAGGTCTCGGAGGACCTCAAGGAGCGCCAGGAGGCGCTGTCGGACGAGGTGGACTCCGTGCTGGACGAGATCGACGACGTGCTGGAGGAGAACGCCGAGGACTTCGTGCGCTCCTTCGTGCAGAAGGGCGGCGAGTAGGGCGTGCCCGTCCGTCCCGCACCCCCGCCGTCGCGGGGGTGCGGGACGGATGACATCCGCCGCCACGGGTAAGGTCCGTGCAGGATTCTCAAGATCCGGTCTCACGATCTGGTGGAAGGAAACGTGTGGAAGCCAACACCCGTAGCACAGGGCGTCTGCCTGCTGCCTTCCTGACGCCGGGCTCGTCCTCGTTCATGGACTTCCTGTCCGAGCACGCGCCCGAGCAGCTCCCCGGCAACCGCCCGCTCCCGCCCGTGAAGGGCGCCGTCGAGGCGCCGCACGGCACGACGATCGTCGCGGTCACCTTCCCCGGCGGCGTGGTGCTGGCCGGCGACCGGCGCGCGACGATGGGCAACATGATCGCCCAGCGGGACATCGAGAAGGTCTTCCCGGCCGACGAGTACAGCGCCGTCGGCATCGCCGGGACCGCCGGGCTCGCCGTGGAGATGGTCAGGCTCTTCCAGCTGGAGCTGGAGCACTTCGAGAAGGTCGAGGGCACCCAGCTGTCCCTGGAGGGCAAGGCCAACCGCCTGTCCACGATGATCCGCGGCAATCTCGGCATGGCCATGCAGGGGCTGGCGGTGATCCCGCTGTTCGCCGGGTACGACGTGGACCGGGACAGGGGCCGCATCTTCTCCTACGACGTGACCGGCGGGCGCTCCGAGGAGCAGGGCTTCGCGGCGGTCGGCTCCGGCTCGGTCTTCGCACGCGGTTCGCTCAAGAAGCTGCACCGCGACGACCTCAGCGAGCAGCAGGCGGCCACGGTCGTCGTCCAGGCCCTCTACGACGCCGCCGACGACGACTCCGCCACCGGCGGACCCGACCTGGTGCGCCGGATCTACCCCGTCGTCACGGTGATCACCGAGGACGGCTTCCGCAGGCTCACCGAGGAGGAGGTCGCCGAGATCGCCCGCTCGGTGCACGACGGCCGGCTCCAGTCGCCCAACGGGCCCCAGGCCCCTGTGCTCTAGATCAGGAAGGGACCGATAGCCGGTGTCGACGCCGTTCTATGTCTCACCCCAGCAGGCCATGGCGGACCGTGCCGAGTACGCCCGCAAGGGCATCGCGCGCGGCCGCAGCGTGGTCGTGTTGCAGTACGCCGACGGCATCGTGTTCGTCGCCGAGAACCCCTCTCGGGCGCTGCACAAGGTCAGCGAGATCTACGACCGGATCGCCTTCGCGGCGGTGGGCAAGTACAACGAGTTCGAGAACCTGCGCATCGGCGGTGTCCGCTACGCCGATCTGCGCGGCTACACCTACGCCCGCACGGACGTCACCGCGCGGGGCCTGGCCAACGTCTACGCCCAGACCCTGGGCACCATCTTCTCCAGCGCGGCGGAGAAGCCGTACGAGGTGGAGCTGATCGTCGCCGAGGTCGGGGAGGGCCCCGAGGACGACCAGATCTACCGGCTGCCGCACGACGGCTCGATCGTCGACGAGCACGGCTCGGTGGCGGTCGGCGGCAACTCCGACCAGATCGGCAACTACCTCGAACAGCGCCACCGGGACGGGATGACCCTGGCCGAGGCCCTCAAACTGGCGGTGGGCTCCCTGAGCCGGGACAGCAACGGCGGCGAGCGCACCCTCACCGCCGACCAGCTGGAGGTCGCCGTCCTGGACCGCACCAGGCCCCAGCAGCGCAAGTTCAAGCGGGTGCTCGGCCGGCAGCTCTCCCGGCTGCTGGAGGAGGGCGGTACCTCCGCGTCCGCGGGGGAGGCGTCCGGCGGAGACTCCTCGGGGGAGTCCTCCGCCTCCGAGGAGTAGCCCCCACATCCCCGCCCACTCCGTGGACCGTCCCGTGGGCCCCGGCCGCGCTCAGCGTCCGCCGGGGCCCACGGGCGAGTCCGGGGGCGGGGCGGTGGAGCCCCGCACGGTCAGCCGCACCGGCAGGGTGGTCACCCTGGCGGGGACTCCGGAGCCGCCGGCCTCCCGCGTCCGGCCGTCCAGGACGGCGCCCTCCTTCCGGCCGTCCAGGACGGCGCCCTCCTTCCGGCCGTCCAGGACGGCGCCCTCCTTCCGGCCGTCCAGGACGGCCAGCAGAGCCCGCATTCCAGCCGCCCCCGCGTCCTCGGCGGGCAGCCGTACCGTCGTCAGCTCCGGCTCGACCGCCCGAGCGAGCGCCAGATCGTCGAAGCCGGTCACCGAGACGTCCTCCGGCACCCTCAGCCCCAGCCGCCGCACCGCCTTGCACGCGCCCGCGGCGAGCACGTCGTCGTCGCACACCAGCGCGGTCGGCCGGGGGACCGCCGCCAGCGCCTGCGCGGCGGCACGCGCCCCGGCGGCCACGTCCAGGGCGGCCGTCCAGGTCTGCGGCGGCGGGCAGCCGGCCGCGGCCAGAGCCTCGGCCAGCGCCGCGGCCCGCACCTGGAAGGTCCAGGAGTCCACCGCCGCGGCGATGTGGGCCACCCGGCGGTGGCCCAGTCCCGTCAGATGCGCCACCGCCTGCCGCATGCCGTCGGCGATGTCGAGGTTGACGGTGGCCGCCGCCTGGGTGTTCTCCGGCCCGCTGTCGAGCATCACCAGGGGCAGCTCGCCGCCGGAGCGCAGGGCCGCAAGCGCCTCGGAGGCCATCGAGGAGGCGATCACGCCGTCGAGGGCGGCCCCGGCGGAGTCGAAGGGGTCCCGGGCCGGGCCGACGCCCTCCGGCGAGGGGTAGAGCACCACCCCGAAGCCGTGCTCGGCGGCCACTCGCGCGGCGCCCGCGTGGACCCGGGCGAAGAACTCGTTGGTGAGCGCCGGGACGACCAGCAGCGCGGTCCGGGTGCGCCCCAGTCGCAGACTGCGCGCGGCCAGGTTCGGCCGGTAGCCCAGCTCCCGCGCCGCCTCCCGCACCGCCTCGGCCTTGCCCGGCGAGACCCGGCCGCGCCACTTGCCGCCCAGCACCAGGGAGACGGCCGCCTGCGAGACCCCGGCGGCACGCGCCACGTCCCGGCTCGTGGGCCGGGGGCGGTCGATGGGCACTGGCTGGCTCCCGGAGCGGGCGGACGGTACGGGCGGTACGGGCGGGCAGGGCGGGCAGGGCAGGCAGGGCGGCACCCGGGGCCGGCATGGACCGGGGGGCTGACTCATGGTACGTATGACGGAGCGGGTTATACGTAACACTCTCAGGTCGCCGGAGGAGTCCGGGGAAGAGGAGACCATCCATGGCGACGGGCTACGCCGAACTGCTGCGCGCCAGGCACGCCGCGCGGCTGCTCGCGGGCACCCTGGTCGGCCGGCTGCCGAACGCCACCGCCGCCCTGGCGATCGTGCTGTTCACCCGCGCGGAAGGCGGCAGCTACACCCTGGCGGGCGCGCTGTCGGCCGTCTACGGGCTGTCCAACGCCGTCGGCCAGCCGCTGCTGGGCCGTGCGGTGGACCTGTGGGGCCAGCCGAGGGTGATGCTGCCCGCCGCGCTGCTCTCCGGTCTGGGCATGGCCGCCCTCGCCCTCACCGGCATCGAGCCGCTGCCCGCCGCCTACGCGGCGGTAGCCGTCGCCGGTCTGTTCACCCCGCCCCTGGAGGGCGGCCTGCGCGCCCTGTGGCCGTCCGTCCTGAAGCGCCCCGACCGGGTGCACGCCGCCTACGCGCTGGACGCGGTGGCCCAGGAGGTGATGTTCACCCTGGGTCCGCTGGCCGTCACGGTGCTGGTGGCCCTCTGGAGCGAGGCCGCGGCCCTGCTGGTGATCAACGCCCTGGGGGTGCTCGGCGCCCTGTCCGTGGTCGTCTCGCCGCCCTCCCGCCGCTGGCGCTCCGAACCGCGCGAGGCGCACTGGCTGGGCGCCCTGCGCTCCGGCGGTCTGCTCGCCCTGCTGGGTTCGTTCTTCTTCGTCGGCCTCGCCCTGGGGACGATCGCCGTTGCCGCGGTCGCCTACGCCGACGGCCACGGCGACGAACTGATCTCCAGCTATCTGCTCTCGGCGCTGGGAGCCGGCGCGCTGGTCGGCGGCCTGGCCTACGGAGCCCGGACCTGGGCGGGGGAGCCCGAGGCCCGGCTGCGCGCCCTGGTGGCCGCCCTGGCGGCCGGCTACCTGCCGCTGGCGCTGGCGCCGGGCCCCGTGGCGATGACCTTCCTGACCGGGGTCGCAGGGCTCTTCCTGGCCCCCGCGCTGGCCTGCGCCTTCGTGGTGGTGGACCGGCACGCGCCGCCGGGCACGGTCACGGAGGCGTTCTCCTGGCTGGTGACGTCCTTCGGTGTCGGAGCCGCGGCGGGGACGGCCGTGGTGGGCCCGGTGATCGAGTGGGGCGGGGCTCCGGCGGGCTTCCTCGTCGCCGGTGCGGGCGGCCTGGCCGCGCTGCTGGTCCTGCTGGCCACCCGGCGGGTCCTGGCGGCTCCCGCCCGGTTCCCGGCCCCGGTCCGCACCCCGTCTCCCGATGCCGCCGCCCGGATGGAAAGCGATCGGAACGGGGGCGCCGGAGCCGGTTTCAAAACCGGGCATCAGGCGTAAAGTTCATTCATGGACCGCCGAATCTTCGGGCTGGAGAACGAGTACGGCGTCACGTGTACGTTTCGGGGACAGCGGCGCCTGTCTCCTGACGAAGTGGCGCGGTACCTCTTCCGCCGTGTCGTGTCATGGGGCCGCAGCAGCAACGTCTTCCTCCGCAACGGCGCCCGCCTCTACCTCGACGTGGGATCGCATCCGGAGTACGCCACTCCGGAGTGTGACAACGTGACCGAGCTGGTCACCCACGACAAGGCCGGCGAGCGCATCCTGGAAGGACTCCTCGTCGACGCCGAGCGACGCCTCCACGAGGAGGGCATCGCGGGCGACGTCTACCTGTTCAAGAACAACACCGACTCGGCGGGCAACTCGTACGGCTGCCACGAGAACTACCTCGTGGCCCGGCACGGGGAGTTCTCGCGCCTGGCGGACGTCCTCATCCCGTTCCTGGTGACCCGGCAGCTCATCTGCGGCGCCGGCAAGGTGCTCCAGACCCCGCGCGGCGCGGTCTACTGCGTCAGCCAGCGCGCCGAGCACATCTGGGAGGGCGTCAGCTCGGCCACCACCCGGTCCCGGCCGATCATCAACACCCGCGACGAGCCGCACGCCGACGCCGAGCGCTACCGCCGCCTCCACGTCATCGTCGGCGACTCCAACATGTCCGAGACGACCATGCTGCTCAAGGTCGGCGCCACCGATCTGGTGCTGCGCATGATCGAGGCCGGCACGGTCATGCGCGACCTCACCCTGGAGAACCCGATCCGGGCGATCCGCGAGGTCAGCCACGACATCACCGGCCGGCGCAAGGTCCGGCTGGCCAACGGGCGCGAGGCCTCCGCGCTGGAGGTGCAGCAGGAGTACTACGAGAAGGCCGCCGACTTCTGCGAGCGCCGGGGCATCCGCACGGGCGTGGTGGACCAGGTGCTGGAGCTGTGGGGCCGCACCCTGGAGGCGGTCCGCACCCAGGAGCTCGACAAGGTCAACACCGAGATCGACTGGGTGATGAAGTACCAGCTCATCGAGCGCTACCGGGCCAAGAACAACATCACCATGTCCCACCCCCGGGTCGCCCAGATAGACCTCGCCTACCACGACATCCACCGCCGCCGCGGGCTGTACTACCTGCTGGAGCGGAAGGGGCAGGCGGCCCGGATCTGCAACGACGTCAAGATCTTCGAGGGCAAGTCCGTGCCTCCGCAGACCACCCGTGCCCGGCTGCGCGGCGACTTCATCCGCCGGGCCCAGGAGCAGCGCCGCGACTTCACGGTGGACTGGGTGCACCTGAAGCTGAACGACCAGGCCCAGCGCACGGTGCTGTGCAAGGACCCGTTCCGCTCGGTGGACGAGCGCGTGGAGAAGCTCATCGCCGGTATGTGAGCCCGGCGGCAGGCGCGCCCGGGACCGTGGCACACCGGCACGGTCCCGGGGCCGGGAACGAAATCGGTCCTTCCGCGAGTTGTGGGAGGTGGGCCGGGCGGCCCGTAGAGTGGCCGGACACGCCCGGAACGCCCGGACACCTCCTACACCACGAGTTGGACTGATGCTGCAATCTCGAGGGGGACGCCCCCCACACCCCCGCCCCCTGGCGAAGGTCGGCCGCCGCGTCGCCGCGGCCCTGGTCGTGCCCGCCATGCTCTTCACCGCGGCGTGCGGCTCCGACGGCTCCGACGGCTCCTCCGAGGCCGCCACGAAGGTCTCCGGCAAGATCGGTGAGGAGCCCAAGGTCACCGTCGCCGAGGACGCCGAGGCCCCCGACGAGGCCGCCACGCGGACGGTCACCGAGGGCAAGGGCGACAAGCTCGCCGAGGGCGACTTCGTCCGCGTCGACATCCTGATGACCAGCAACGGCCAGGAGCTGATCAACACCTGGAAACAGCAGCCCGAGGGCGCCTCCGCGGGCGACGCCCGCCGCCAGGAGGTCCTCCGTCTCGGTGAGGCACAGGGGCTTCCCGAGCCGGTCACCCGCTCCCTGATCGGCGAGCGGGCCGGCAGCCGCGTCCTGATCGAGGGCACCGCCGAGGCGATCATGGGCGACTCGATCAATCCGCAGCTGGGGATCGACGGGGGCGACAGCATGGTCTGGGTGATCGACGCCGTCGCCTCCGCCAAGACCGACGCCAAGGCCGAGGCCGACGGTGAGCAGGCGGCCGCCGAGGAGGGCATGCCCGAGGTGAAGGCCGACGGGCAGAAGGCCGCCACCATCACCGTCCCCAAGGGCGAGAAGGCCCCCGAGAAGCTGAAGCAGCAGGTGCTGATCAAGGGCGACGGGCCCGAGGTGAAGGCCGGCGACGGCCTGATCGCCCAGTACACCGGGGTCAAGTGGGAGGACGGGAAGAAGTTCGACTCCTCCTGGGACCACGGCGGCGCCACCGCCTTCCAGATCGGCACCGGCAAGGTCGTCAAGGGCTGGGACGACGCCCTGGTCGGCAAGAAGGTCGGGGACCGCGTCCTCCTGGTCATCCCGCCGGACCTCGCCTACGGGAGCAACCCGCAGTCGGAGCTGGCCGAGAACACGCTGGTGTTCGTCGTGGACATCGTCGGCAAGGTCTGACGGTCTCCGACGGCGGCGGTCCGCCGGGTCTGCGAGACTGGCCCGGTTGACCGATGGAAAAGTTCGTAGGAGCAATTTCGTGAGCATCGACAAGCCCGAGATCGACTTCCCGGGCGGCGAGCCCCCGGCCGACCTGGAGATCAAGGACATCTGGGAGGGCGACGGACCGGTCGCCAAGGCCGGCGACACCGTCTCCGTGCACTACGTGGGCGTCGCCTTCTCCACCGGCGAGGAGTTCGACGCGAGCTGGAACCGCGGCACCCCGCTGCGCTTCCAGCTCGGCGTCGGCCAGGTCATCTCCGGCTGGGACCAGGGCGTGCAGGGCATGAAGGTCGGCGGGCGCCGCCAGCTGATCATCCCGCCCCACATGGCGTACGGCGACCGGGGCGCCGGCGGCCGGATCAAGCCGGGCGAGACGCTCATCTTCGTCTGCGACCTGGTCTCCGTCTGAGACCGGTGGAACACCGGCCCGGGCCCCCGCCGCACGGCGGGGGCCCGGGCTTTGTACCGGGCCCGTCCGGAGCGGTACGGTCGACGGTCGGGACAAGTACGAGAGAGGGCGTCGATGGCCATTGCCAAGGCCGAGCGGCTGATGAATCTGGCGCTGTGCCTGCTGGGGACGCGGCGCCCGCTGACCAAGCGCGAGCTGCGGGCGTCGATCGAGGCGTACCTGGAGGTCGGCGGGGGTTCGGGCAGGGGCGGCGAGGACGCCTTCAACCGGATGTTCGAGCGGGACAAGGACGATCTGCGCGAGCTCGGCCTGGTGATCGAGACGGTGGAGAACCTGGAGGGCGAGATCGCCTACCAGGCCCGCCGCGACAGCAACCGCCTCCCGCCCGTCGCCCTGGACGCCGAGGAGGCCGCCGCCCTCACCCTGGCCGCCAAGGTCTGGCAGCAGGCCCGGCTGGCCGGGGCCGCCAGCGGCGCCCTGCAGAAGCTGCGCGCCGCCGGGATGCCGCTGGCCGACACCGGCGCGGACGACCCGTACGGCGGCCACAGCGCCCTGGAGCCGCGCATCCCCGTGCGCGAGGCCGCCTTCGAACCGCTGATGCTCGCCTGCCGCGACCGGCGACCGGTCACCTTCGCCTACCGCAAGTCCAACGCGGCCCGCCCCGAGACCCGCCACGTGGAGCCGTGGACGCTGGAGTGCTGGCGCGGCCACTGGTACCTGGCGGGCCACGACCGCGACCGGGGCGCCGAGCGGGTCTTCCGGCTGTCGCGCATCACCGGGCCGGTGCGCTCCCGCGCCGGGGCCTACACCGCCGAGGTGCCCGACCACGTCACCGTCCGCGAGACCGTCGAGCGATGGGCCGGGGAGATCGCCACCGCCACCGCCCGCATCCGGCTGCGGCAGGGTGCCGGCTACCCGCTGCGGGCCAGGGCCTCGGAGGTGCGCGACGCCGGGGACGGCTGGGACGAACTGGAGATCCCCTACGGCCACGGGCTGGACGCCTGGCTGGTGGAGTTCGGGCCGGACGTGGTCGTGCTGGAGCCCGCCGAGCTGCGGGCCGACGTGGTGGACCGGCTGCGCGCCGTCGCCAAGGGATGACGGGCCCCGCCAGGGGCCGACGGGCCCGGAGCAGGACCGCGCAGGTCCGCACGGGGCCGGCAAGGGCTTGAGGGAACGCGAGGGAAGAGGCACCACCGACATGGCCACCAACGCCATCGACCAGACCCGCCGGATGCTGTCCCTGGTGACGTATCTGCGCGAGCGGCCCGGCGCCCGCGTCGAGGACGTCGCCCGCGCCTTCGGCATCACCACCGACGAGCTGATCTCCGACCTCCACGTCCTGCCGATGTGCGGCACCAGCTTCCGCGGCGGGGACCTGCTGGACATCGACACCGACGGCGAGCGCATCTGGTGGCACAACGCCGACGCGGTGGGCTCCAGCACCGGCGAGCCGCTGCGGCTGGCCGCTGACGAGGCCACCGCCCTGCTGGTGGCCGCGCGGGCCGTCGCCACCCTGCCGGGACTGCGCGAGAGCGACCGCGAGGCCCTCCAGCGCGCCACCGCCAAGATCGAGGCGGCGGCGGGCGAGAGCGCCGGGGCCAGCTCCCGGCTGTCGGTCACCTTCGAGTCCGAGGGCGGGGTCTTCGCGGACGTCGACCGGGCCATCGCCGAGCGCCGCAGGCTGTGGATCCGCTACTACTCGCCGACGCGCGACACCCTGACCGAGCGCGAGATCGACCCGATCCGGCTGTTCGCCGTCGGCCACACCTACGTCGAGGCCTGGTGCCGCCTGTCCGAGGCGCACCGCACCTTCCGGCTGGACCGGGTGGCCGAGATCAGGCTGCTGGACGAGCCCTCCGACCCTCCGCCGGTGGAGCTGCGCGACCTGTCCGAAGGGCTGGTCCAGCCCTCCGCCGAGGATCCGCAGGTGGTGATCGAGGTGGGGCCGGGCGGGCGCTGGGTCGCCGAGTACTACCCGCACGACAGCGCCGAGGAGCTGCCCGAGGGCGGTCTGCGCATCACCCTGCGCGCCCCCGACCCGGCCTCCCTGCGCCGCCTGGCCCTGCGGCTGGGCCGCGACGGCCGGATCGTCTCCCCGCGGGAACTGGCCGACAGCGCCCGGGACGCGGCGCGGGCGGCGCTGGCGGCGTACGGCGACTGAGCCCCGGCCCGGTCCGGGCCCGCCCGGCCGGGGCCTCCCCGCTCCGGCCGCGGCCGTCCACTACGCTCGCCCCATGCTCTGGCCCATGTTCTTCCTCACGCTCGCCTTCTGCGGAATCGCCGTGCTCGGCGTCCTCGCCGTCCGGGTGGGACTGGAGGTACGGCGCTTCGCCCGCGCGGTCGGCGACGGCTGCGAGCGCGTCGCCAGGGCCGCGGAGGACCTGGAGCGGGCCGCGACCCCCCTGGCCGCACGGGCGCGCGTCGAGCGCTGAACCGGACACGGGCGGGTGCGGGCGGGGTGCCCCGGGGCGGCTGCCGGGCGTCGCCCCCTCCATGTCCGGAGCCCGGGGCGGTACCCTTCAAGACGGCGTACGCGCTGCGTCCGTGAGCGGCACCGGGATGACGCGGAGGCATTGCCCCGCGTTCACCCCCCGGGGTTACGATCGCTGCCAGCGCACCAGTACGAGGAAGCCCGTCCGAATCAGTAGGGCAGGCACGGATACCGCCGCCCCGGCGAGAAGGTAGTGGCACATGATCGGCAACCTGAGGCCCATGGAGATCGTACTGATCCTCCTCGTCGTCCTGCTGCTGTTCGGCGCCAAGAAGCTCCCCGACATGGCCCGTTCGCTCGGCAAGTCGGCCCGCATCCTCAAGAGCGAGGCCAAGGCCATGAAGAAGGAGAGCGAGAACGAGGCCGCCCAGCAGGACGCCTCCGCCCAGCAGGCCGCGCCCAAGACCATCCAGGCCGCGCCCGGCGACGTCACCAGCTCCCGCCCGGTGAACGAGCCCGGCCAGCAGACCACCAAGAACTGATCCGGACCCAGGCCCGGTGACGGGCCCGGTGCCGCCCGAGCCCAGACACCCGGCACACCGCCACTGACATCGAGGACGTGGGTTGCTCAAGTCCGCCCGCAGACAGGGGAAGCCGCAGAGGGATCCCGAGGGGCGCATGCCACTCGCGGAGCACCTGCGGGAGCTGCGCAACCGCCTGATGAAGTCGGTGCTGGCCATCCTGGCCGTCACCGTCGTCGGGCTGGTGTACTACAAGCAGATCGCCGACTTCCTCACCGAGCCGCTCCGCGACGCCGTCGGCTGCACCGCGGGCTTCGGCCGGGCCGCCGAGGAGGGCGAGGCCTGTGCCGAGATCACCATCAGCGGTGTGATCGCGCCCTTCACCCTCATGCTCAAGGTGGGACTCACCACCGGCATGGTGCTGGCCTGCCCGGTCTGGCTCTACCAGCTGTGGGCCTTCCTCGCCCCCGGCCTGCACAGCCACGAGAAGAAGTACGCCCGCTCCTTCGTCGCGGCCGGCGTGCCGCTCTTCCTCGGCGGCGCCTACCTCGCCTACATCGTCCTGCCGACGATGGCCGCCACCCTGATCGAGTTCACCCCCGAGGGCACCGGCAACCTCGTCCCGCTGGACGAGCTCCTCGACATCATCACGCGGATGGTGATCGTCTTCGGGCTCGCCTTCGAGCTGCCCCTGGTGCTGGTGATGCTGAACTTCGGCGGCGTCCTCACCGGCCGCAGGCTGCTGGGCTGGTGGCGGGTCATGGTCGTCTCCATCACCCTCTTCGCCGCCGTCGCCACCCCCAGCGGCGACCCGCTGACCATGGGCGCCCTGGCCGCGCCGATCGTGCTGCTGTACTTCATCGCCGTCGGGATCTCCCTGTTCAACGACCGCCGCCGCAGCCGCAAGGACCCCTACGCCGGACTGAGCGACGACGAGGCGTCCCCGCTCGACCACACCCCGGAGAAGGTCGGCGCGATCGAGCCCGTCGACGCCCCCTCCGCACTGCCCGAGAGCACCCCCGAGGACGGCCCGGCCAGGCGCAACGGTTACGACGACGCCACCTGAGCCGGTATGGTCCGCGCGTGACCAGCGAGATCACCCTGTTCGTCAACCCCACCGCCGGCCAGGGCCGCGGTGCGGGAGCCGCCCAGCCCGCCGCACGCGCCCTGCGTGAGGCGGGCTTCTCGGTGCGCACGGTCGTCGGCGCGGACGCCGACGACGCGCTCACCCGGGCGCGGCAGGCCGTGCGCGGCGGCACCGGCGCGCTGGTCGCCGTGGGCGGGGACGGCATGGCCTCCCTCGCCCTCCAGGCGGTGGCGGGCACCGACACGCCGCTGGGCGTCGTCGCCGTCGGCACCGGCAACGACATCGCCCGCGCCCTGGGCCTGCCCGTCCGCGACCCGGCCGGGGCGGGACGGGTGATCGCGCGGACGCTCAAGGAGGGGCGGAGCCGGCGAATCGACCTCGGCCGGGTCGGCGGGCGCTGGTACGGCAGCGTGCTGGCCTCCGGTTTCGACTCCCGCGTCAACGACCGCGCCAACCGCATGCGCCGGCCCGCCGGGCGCCTGCGCTACGACGTGGCGATGCTGGCCGAACTGGCCGGACTGCGGACGGTCCCGTACCGCGTCACGCTCGACGACGGCCCGCCGCTGGGGATCGACGCGACGCTGGTCGCCGTCGGCAACGGCCCCTCCTATGGGGGAGGCATGCGGATCTGCGCGGACGCCCGTCTCGACGACGGCCTGCTGGACGTCACGGTGGTGGGGGAGTGCACCCGCACCACCCTGCTGCGGGTCTTCCCGCGCGTCTACCGCGGCACCCACCTCTCCCACCCCGCCGTCACCATGCACCGGGCGGCGAAGGTGACCCTGGAGGCCGCCACGTCCGGGGAGACGGTGACCGGCTACGCCGACGGCGAGCCGCTGGGGCCGCTGCCGCTCACGGTCGAGGCGGTCCCGGGGGCGGTACGGGTGCTGGCGCCGGAGCCCGCCGGGCCGTAAAGACCGGTGTTCTGTCGGCGACGGCCGGTAGGCTCGTAAGTACGATGACCGAGGACATGTCCCCAGCAGAGCGCTATGCCGCCGCCCGGGTCCGCGCCGCCGAGCAGGCCACCGCTCTGGCTCCCTTCCGCGAGATGTACGACTTCGAACTGGACCCGTTCCAGATCGAGGCGTGCAGGGCACTGGAGGCCGGCAAGGGCGTGCTGGTCGCCGCGCCCACCGGATCCGGCAAGACGATCGTGGGCGAGTTCGCCGTCCACCTGGCCCTCGCCCGGGGCCGCAAGTGCTTCTACACCACGCCCATCAAGGCGCTGTCCAACCAGAAGTACAACGACCTGGTCAAACGCCACGGCGCACAGCGGGTCGGCCTGCTGACGGGCGACAACAGCATCAACTCCGACGCACCGGTGATCGTGATGACCACCGAGGTCCTGCGGAACATGCTCTACGCCGGCTCGCAGGCGCTCGCGGGCCTGGGCTACGTGGTGATGGACGAGGTGCACTACCTCTCCGACCGGTTCCGCGGCGCGGTCTGGGAGGAGGTCATCATCCACCTCCCCGAGTCGGTGACGCTGGTGTCCCTGTCGGCGACCGTCTCCAACGCCGAGGAGTTCGGGGACTGGCTGGACACCGTCCGCGGCGACACCGAGGTGATCGTCTCCGAGCACCGGCCCGTGCCGCTGTGGCAGCACGTGCTGGCCGGACGGCGGATGTACGACCTGTTCGAGGAGAAGAACGGCCGGCGCGAGGTCAACCCGGACCTGCTCCGCATGGCCCAGCTTGAGAACAGCCGCCTGCCCGCCTTCCGCGACCGGCGCCGGGGCAAGCCGGTGCGCGAGGCCGACCGGGAGCGCGAGCGGCGCCAGCGCAGCCGGATCTGGACGCCCAGCCGCCCCGAGGTGATCGACCAGCTCGACTCCCAGGGACTGCTCCCGGCGATCACCTTCATCTTCAGCCGCGCCGGCTGCGAGGCGGCCGTACAGCAGTGCCTGTACGCCGGACTGCGGCTGAACGACGCCGGGGAACGGGCGCGGGTGCGCGAGCTGGTGGAGGAGCGCACCGCCTCCATCCCCGACGAGGACCTGCACGTACTGGGCTACTTCGAGTGGCTGGAGGGCCTGGAGCGGGGCATCGCCGCGCACCACGCGGGCATGCTGCCGACCTTCAAGGAGGTCGTGGAGGAGCTGTTCGTCCGCGGCCTGGTCAAGGCCGTCTTCGCCACCGAGACCCTCGCCCTGGGCATCAACATGCCCGCCCGGTCGGTGGTGCTGGAGAAGCTGGTCAAGTGGAACGGCGAGCAGCACGTCGACATCACCCCCGGCGAGTACACCCAGCTCACCGGACGCGCCGGACGGCGCGGCATCGACATCGAGGGCCACGCGGTGGTGCTGTGGCAGCGCGGCATGGACCCGGGCGCCCTGGCCGGGCTCGCCGGCACCCGCACCTACCCGCTGCGCTCCTCCTTCCGCCCGTCGTACAACATGGCGGTCAACCTGGTCTCGCAGTTCGGGCGGCACCGCTCGCGCGAACTGCTGGAGACGTCCTTCGCGCAGTTCCAGGCCGACCGCGCGGTCGTCGGCATCTCCCGGAGGGTGCAGCGCAACGAGGAGGGCCTGGAGGGCTACCGCGAGGCGATGACCTGCCACCTCGGGGACTTCGAGGAGTACGCGCGGCTGCGGCGCGAGCTGAAGGACCGTGAGACCGAACTGGCCCGCCAGGGCGCCCTCCAGCGGCGCGCGGCGGCGGCCGACTCGCTGGAGAAGCTGCGGCCGGGCGATGTGATCCACGTGCCCACCGGCAAGTTCGCCGGTCTGGCACTCGTCCTGGACCCGGGCGTCCCGGCCGGGCGCAGCCACGGCCACCGGGGCTGGGACCACCACGACGGCCCCCGCCCGCTGGTGCTGACCGCCGCCAGGCAGGTCAAGCGGCTGGCCTCGATGGACTTCCCCGTGCCCGTCGAGCCGCTGGAGCGGATGCGGATCCCCAAGTCGTTCAACCCGCGCAGCCCGCAGTCCCGCCGGGACCTGGCCTCCGCGCTGCGGACCAAGGCCGGCCACCACGAGCCGGGGCACACCCGCCGCAGGCAGCGCTCGGAGGCCGCGGACGACACCGAGATCGCACGGCTGCGCAAGGCCATCCGCGCCCACCCCTGCCACGGCTGCGACGAGCGCGAGGCGCACGCCCGCTGGGCGGAGCGCTACCACCGCCTCAAGCGCGACACCCGGCAACTGGAACGCCGCATCGAGGGCCGCACCAACACCATCGCCCGCACCTTCGACCGCGTCTACGCGCTCCTGTCCGACCTGGGCTACCTGCGCGGCGACGAGGTGACCGACGACGGCAGGCGGCTGGCCCGGCTCTACGGGGAGCTGGACCTGCTGGCGAGCGAGTGCCTGCGCGAGGGCGTCTGGGAGGGCCTGTCCCCGACCGAACTGGCCGCCTGCGCCTCGGCCCTGGTGTACGAGGCGCGCTCCTCCGACGACGCCCTGCAGCCGGTGCTGCCCGGAGGGAAGGCCAAGGAGGCGCTGGGCGAGATGGTCCGCATCTGGGGCCGGCTGGACGCCCTGGAGGAGGAGCACCGGATCAACCAGTCCGAGGGCGTGGGCCAGCGCGAGCCCGACCTCGGCTTCGCCTGGGCCGCCTACCGCTGGGCGGAGGGCGACAGCCTGGACTCGGTGCTGCGGGAGGCCGAGATGCCCGCCGGCGACTTCGTGCGCTGGTGCAAGCAACTGGTCGACGTGCTCGGCCAGATCGCCGCGGCGGCGCCCGAGGGCGGCACGGTGGCGCGCAACGCCCGCAAGGCGTCCGAGAAGGTGCTGCGCGGCGTGGTGGCGTACACCTCCGTCGGCTGACACACCGGCACGGTTCGCCGCCCCGGGAGCACGCTCCGGCCCGGCGGGCGGCATCGCCGCGTGCCGGGCCGGGAGTGTCCGCTCGCCCCGCGTCAGTCTTCGGCCGTGTCAGTCTTCGGCCGCGTCAGCCCCCGGTCGCGTCAGTCCTCGGCCGCGCCGGCCTTCGGAGCACCCTCCTGCTCCGCCTCCACCTGTGCGTTCCACTCCCGCTTCGACGCCTGCCAGCCGTCCTCGTCATGGCCCAGGCGCCAGTAGCCGGAGACCGACAGCCGTTCGCGCGGCACACCCCGCTCGGTGCGCAGATGGCGGCGCACCTCCCGTACCCAGCCCGCCTCACCGTGGACGAACGCCTGTACGTCGCCGGGCGGGAAGTCCAGTGCGCGCACCGCCTCGATCAGACGGGCGCCCACCCGCCCGGCGCCGCGGTGCAGCCAGCGCAGCTCGGCGTTCGGGGGCAGGGCGAGCTCCTGCTCCTCCCGCGGGCCCGCGACCTCGACGAGGGCCTTCGCCGGCGCCCCGTCCGGGACCGCCTCCAACGAGGCGGCGACGGCGGGCAGCGCGCTCTCGTCGGCCACCAGCAGGTGCCAGGCGGCCTCGGGGGAGGGGCGGTAGCCGCCGCCGGGGCCGAGGAAGAGGACCTCCTCGCCCGGCTCGGCGCGCATCGCCCAGGGCCCGGCCAGCCCCTCGTCGCTGTGGACGACGAAGTCCAAGGTCAGTTCGCACGCCTCCGCGTCCCAGGCGCGCACGGTGTACGTGCGGGTGACGGGCCACTGGTCGCGCGGCAGACGGGCGCGGATGGCGGCCAGGTCGAACGGCTCGGGACAGCGCACGCCCTCGGCGGGGAACAGCAGCTTGACGTAGTGGTCGGTGAACGCGCCGACCGGGAAGCCGGCCAGGGAACCACCTCCGAGCACCACGCGGACCATGCCCGGGGACAGACGGCGGGTGCGCACCACCCGGGCCCGGTTCAGGCGGGGCGTGCGGCGGGTCGGACGGTCTGCCACGGCACTCTCCTCGTGAAGTTAGGTATACCTAACCTTACGGGATGCCGGTCCGATCCGCCCGGCCCGCCCGGTCCGCCCGGTCCGTCCGGGCGGACCGGGAGCTCATCCCGCCAGGGCGTCCAGCAGCCGCCGCAGCGATCCGCCCAGCCCCCACCGCCCGGCCAGCTCCTCCAGCTCCCGGGCGTGCAGCGGCTCGGCCGGAAGCGCCGGGTCGAACTCCGGCAGCGCCACGTCCCCGGCCACCCGCACCACCTTCGGCGCCACGGTCAGGTACTCCCGCGCCGCCTCCAGCTTCCGCCGCTGCGCGGGCGTCAGAGCGGAGGAGGGGTCGCCGACGGCGGCCAGGATGCCGTCCAGATCGCCGTACGACTCCAGCAGCCGGGCCGCGGTCTTCTCGCCGACGCCGGCCACGCCCGGAAGCCCGTCGCTCGGGTCGCCGCGCAGCAGGGCCAGGTCCGCGTACGCCGCTCCGCTCGCCACGCCGTACTTCTCCCGCAGGGCCGCCTCGTCGACGACCATGGGGTCGCCCATGCCCTTGACGGGGTAGAGCACCCGCACCCCGCGCACGTCGTCGACGAGCTGGAACAGGTCGCGGTCGCCGGTGACGACGTCCACCGGGCCGCCGGACCGGCGGACGAGGGTGCCGATGACGTCGTCGGCCTCGTAGCCGTCCGCGCCGACCCGGGCGATGCCGACCGCGTCCAGCACCTTCTCGATCACCGGGATCTGCGGGGAGAGGGTGTCGGGCACCTCTTCGGCGTCCGGACCCCGCTCGGACTCCTCCACCACCCGGTGCGCCTTGTAGGACGGGATCAGCTCGACCCGCCACCCCGGCCGCCAGTCGTTGTCCATGCAGGCGACCAGGTCGTCGGGGCGGTGGTCGCGCACCAGGCGGGCGATGAAGTCCAGCAGCCCGCGCACCGCGTTGACCGGCGTGCCGTCGGGCGCCCTGACCGACTCGGGGACCCCGAAGTAGGCACGGAAGTACAGGGAAGCGGTGTCGAGGAGCATCGTGCGTCGCGTGGTCACGCACCGATCATGCCGCACCGGTCGGACAGCCGGGCCCCGCGGCGGGGGAGCCGGGCCTAGGCTGGCCGCATGGCAGCCACCCACCGCTACGAGCTCACCCTGCAGTGGACCGGGAACCTCGGAGCCGGGACGCGGGACTACCGGGCGTACAGCCGGGACCACGAGGTCCTGGCCGGCGGCAGACCGCCCCTGCCCGGCTCCGCCGACCCCGCCTTCCGCGGCGACCCGGCCCGCTGGAACCCCGAGGAACTGCTGGTCTCCTCCCTCTCCCAGTGCCATCTGCTGTGGTACCTGCACCTGTGCGCGACCGCGGGCGTGGTGGTCACCGGCTACACCGACCGCCCGGTGGGCACCATGACCATGGACGGCGCCGGGGGCGGCGGGCGGTTCACCGAGGTGGTGCTGCGGCCGGAGGTGTACGTGGCCGAGGAGCCGATGCGGGAGAAGGCCCTGGCCCTGCACGGCGAGGTCGGGGCGGTGTGCTTCATCGCCCGCTCCGTCGCCTTCCCCGTGCGGCACGAGCCGACGGTGGCGGTACGGCCGTGACCGGCACCGTCCGCCGGGTCGTCTCGCTGGTGCCGTCCCTGACCGAGGCCGTCGCCGCCACCGGGCCGGATCTGCTGGTCGGGGCCACCGACTGGTGCAGCCATCCGCCCGGTCTGGACGTGGTGCGGGTGCGGGGCACCAAGAATCCCGACCTGGAGCGGATCGCGGCCCTCCGCCCCGATCTGGTCGTCGCCAACGAGGAGGAGAACCGCCCCGCCGACCTCGCCGCCCTGCGCGGCGCGGGCATCGAGGTGCTGGTCACCGAGGTCCGCACGCTCCCGCAGGCGTTCGCCGAGCTGGAGCGGGTGCTCACCGCCGGATGCGGGCTGCCCCGGCCCGCCTGGCTGGACGAGGCCGAGGAGGCATGGAGCGCGGTGCGGCCCGCCGCCGACGCCACCGCCGTGGTGCCCGTCTGGCGGCGGCCGTGGATGGTGCTGGGCCGGGACACCTTCGCGGGCGACCTCCTGGCCCGCCTCGGTGTACGCAACGCCTACGCCGGCCACACCGAACGCTATCCGCGCGTCGGGATCGGGGAGTTGAACGAGCCGGGCCGGGCCGGCCTCGTGGTGCTGCCCGACGAGCCGTACCGCTTCACCGCCGGTGACGGCCCCGAGGCGTTCCCCGGACTGCCCGCGGCCCTCGTCAGCGGACGGCACCTGACCTGGTACGGACCCTCGCTGGCCGAGGCGCCGGCCGTGCTCGGCGCGGCGCTGGCCGAGGCGTCGGCCGCTCCGCAGCCCTGACCGGCGCGCGCCGCCGCGGCCCCGGCCCGCCGGCGCCGCCGAACCCCCGGCGGACGGCGGCATGCCGGGACGCACGTCACCCCGCCGCGGCCGCTGGGGGCGCACCGGCCCTCCCGGGCGCCGGTTGCCGCTACTGTGCACGCCGTGAGCATGACGACACCGCCCGGCTGGTACGCGGACCCCGGGCACACGGGTCCAGGCCCGGCGCCGGAGCGCTGGTGGGACGGATCGGCCTGGACCGAACACACCCGGACCACCGGCGCCGGCACCCACGACACGTACACCCCGTACGGCGCCGGGGACACGTACACCCCGTACGGCCGGACGGCCCCCCTCCCGCGGGATCCGGAGGCGCGGCCCTCGCGCGGCCCGCTGGTGGCCGCCGTCATAGCCGTCGCGCTCGTGGTGAGCGCGCTTCTGGCGGGAGGACTGCTCCTGCTCGGCGGCTCCGGCGGTTCCGGCGACCACCGGGCGCGGCCCGACGCCACCGCCGGCGCGGGCGAGACGCCCGGCGGGCAGCCGGAGGGAGGGCCGGAAGAGGAGGAACCGGACGAGGACCCGGGAGGGAAGGCGGACGACGACACCCCCGGCACCGCGGTCGACCGCGTCAACGGCGTCAGCGTCCCCGTCCCCGAGGGCTGGAACGAGGCGGAGACCGACAGCGGGATCTGGCTGTCCTCCGGCTCCTACCCCTGCCCCGGGGACACCTCCCTCACCTGCGTCCGCGCCGGGGTCTCCCTGCGGCCCGCCGACGACCTCACCGGGGCGGGCCCGCGGGCGATGGCCGAGGCGGACGTCGCCCGCAACGCCGAGGAGTCCTACGACGCCAAGGGCTACGGCGGGATCGAGGAGCACGAGGTGGTCGCCTCCGGCGAGGTCACCGTCGCGGGGCAGAAGGGCCACCGGGTGCGCTGGCGGATCGCCAACGAGCTCGAGCCCGACGCGTACGTGGAGTCCGTCGTCTTCCCCGCCCCCGACGGCAGCGGCCGGATGCTGGTGATGCGCCTGGGCTTCGACATCCACGCCGAGGCCCCGGACCCCGGCGAGATGGACCGGATCGTGGCGGGCGTCCGCGCCGCCGGCGGCCCCGGCATGGAGATCTGAGCCCGGCCCTCCCGCCCCCGGCACGGCGGGTGCCCGGATGCGGGAGGGCCGGGGAGCGCAAGTCCGGGTGGTTCAGAGGAAGGTGCGGCCCTCGCCGCGGTAAGTCGGCACCGTCGCCGCCACCCGGTCGCCCTCGACCAGGTGCAGTGCCGCGAAGCGCTCGCACAGCTCCCCGGCCTTGGCGTGCCGGAACCACACCTTGTCGCCGATCAGCAGGTCGTCGGCGGGCGGTCCGAGCAGCGGCGTCTGCACCTCGCCCGGCCCCTCCGCCGGGTCGTAGCGCAGCCCGGCAGGCAGATACGGCACCGGCAGCCGGTCCCGGCCCGCCGCGCCGGAGGCCGGGTAGCCGCCGCCGAGCACCGTCACCACGCCCACCCCGGGCCGCCGCACCACCGGCTGCGCGAACAGTGCCGCGGGGCGGCCGGAGAACGAGGTGTAGTTGTCGAACAGCCGGGGCATCAGCAGCCCCGAGCCCGCGGCGATCTCGGTGACCGCCTCCTCGGCGGCGGTGTGCTGCACGCTCCCGGTTCCGCCGCCGTTGACGAACTCCAGGTCCGGCGCCACCGCCCGCACCGCGCGTACCGCCGCCGCGCGCCGCTGGGCCAGCTCGCGCCGCGCGGCCGACTGCATCAGCCGTACCGCCCGCGCGCGCAGCGGGCGCCCGGGAGGGGCGTCGCCCACGCCCGCGATGTGCCCCTCGTACGCCATCAGCCCCACCAGCCGGAAGCCGGGCCGGCGCGCCACCGACCGGGCCAGATCGGCCAGTTGGGCGGGGGAGTGCAGCGGCGAGCGCCGCGCGCCGATCCGTACCCGGCCGCCCAGCAGCCACAGCGAGGTGTCCAGCTCCAGGCAGACCCGGATCTCCTCGCGCCCGCCGCCGCGGGCGGCGTCGATCAGGGCGAGCTGCGCGGGGTCGTCGACCATCACCGTCACGGCCGCGGCCAGCTTCGGGTCGGAGGCCAGCTCGGCGTAACCGGCCCGGTCCGCCGACGGATAGGCGAGCAGGACGTCGCCGAACCCGCAGCGGGCCAGCCACAGCGACTCGGCGAGCGTGAAGCCCATGACCCCGGCGAACCCCTCCCGCGCCAGCGCGCGTTCCAGCAGGGCACGGCAGCGTACGGACTTGCTGGCCACGCGGACGGGCTTGCCGCCGGCGCGGCGCACCAGATCGGCGGCGTTGGCGTCGAACGCCGCCAGATCGACGACGGCGAGCGGCGCGTCGAGATGGGCGGTGGCCCGGTCGTAGCGGGCCCGTTCGGCTGCGGGATCAGCGGTCGCGTCGAACACCCTGGCAGCTTGCCAGAGCCCACCGGGCCCGGGACAGACCCGGTGGCGGCGACGCGGGCCCTCCGCCCCGGTCCGGGCCCCGCGCGGAGACCGGGACGCGGGTTGCCGCCACCGTGCCGGATCCCCGTAGAGTGACGCGCACACCACCGTCGGCCGCTGGTCAGCGGTGTGATGTCCCGATACCAACCGGCCTGCCCCGAAAGGGACTCGACGGGGCGGCACAGAACACGAGGGGGTGCCGGTGAGCACTGAGGCCGACCCGGTCCGGGCTCCGCTCCCACCCGTCGTACCACCGCGGCCCGCCCTGCCGCCGAGGGCCCCCCGGACCGCGGCCGCCGCGCCGCCGATAGCGACGGGACCGCCGCCACCGAGGTTCGCGGTCCCCCTGGTGTATCCGGGCGAGCCGGTCGCCGCCGCGGGGCCGGAACGGCGCGTGCGCGGTCCGTTCCGCACCGCCGCAGCGGCCGTCTGCCTCGTCCTGGGCTTCGGGCTGCTGGGTGGAGCCGCCGCCGGGACCTGGCTCACCGGGGACTCCGGTGAGCGCCCTGCGGCCGACTACGCCGAGGCGCGCTCGCTGTGGCACGAGATACCCGTCGACACGCTCTTCCCCCCGACCCTGCACGGCAAGGGGGCCGGGCCGGGGCGCGCCGACCGGCGCTGGACCCGGGTGGCGGTCGCCCCCGACGCCGACTGCCGCAACGCCTTCGACCCCCTGCTGGCCCAGGCCCTCTCCCCGGCCGGCTGCGAACGGCTGCTGCGCGCCACGTACACGGACGAGACCGGCAGCGGCGTCACCACGGTCGGGCTGCTGTTCACCGAGGCCGACGAGAAGGGCATGCGCGCCCTGCGCGAGCGGTTCGACGAGGACGACCTCGAACTGCGTGCCGATCTGATGCCCCGTCCGTACGCGGCGCGCGGCACCGCCGCGGCCCGTTTCGGCGACGCCCAGCGCGCGAGCTGGACGATCCGGCCGCTCACCGACGCCCCCGTGGTGGTCTACACCGTCTCCGGCTTCGCCGACGGCCGTACCGTCGGCGACCCGCAGCCGGCCTCCGAGGCCGTTCTGGAGGACCAGACCACCGCACCCGCCCAGGCGGGCCTCGGCCACGACGCCCGCGGCATCGCCGACCGTGTCGAGCGCGGCCTGCGCCGCATCGTCGCCCAGGGAACCGGACAGGACCGATGAACACGACCGGCCTCCCCGCCCCCGCGAACCCCCCGCGAGCCCGCCGCGCCCGCCCCGCCGCCGCGCTGCTCTCCGCGCTGTCGGCGCTCGCGGTGCTCTGCGCCTCCCTGCTGCTGACCGCGCCCGCCGCGCACGCCGACGAGGTGCGCGACCGGCAGTGGGGACTGGACGCGGTGGGCGCGCGCGACGCCTGGAACACCACCAGGGGCCAGGGCGTCACCGTCGCCGTGCTCGACACCGGCGTCGACGCCGGCCACCCCGACCTGCGCGGCCGGGTGCTGAAGGGCAGGGACCTCATCGGCTTCGGGGCCCGCCGGGGCGACGAGCACTGGGCCCGGCACGGCACCGCGATGGCCGGGATCATCGCCGGGCGCGGCCACGGCCCCGGCGACTCCGAGGGGGTCCTCGGAGTCGCACCCGAGGCGCGGATCCTGCCCGTGCGCGTCCTGCTGGAGGACGGCGACCCGCAGCGCAAGAAGGCCCGGGAGGAGCGCGGCGAGGCGCTGGCCGAGGGCATCCGCTGGGCCGCCGACCAGGGCGCCGACGTCATCAACCTCTCGCTCGGCGACGACAGCGCCTCCGCCCACCCCGACCCGGCCGAGGACGCCGCCGTCCGCTACGCGCTGGCCAAGGGCTCGGTGGTGGTCGCCTCCGCGGGCAACGGCGGGGAGGACGGCGACCGGGCCTCCTATCCGGCCGCCTACCCCGGCGTGATCGCCGTGACCGCCGTGGACCGCGACGGCCGGCGCGCCCCCTTCTCCACACGCCGCTGGTACGCCACCGTCAGCGCCCCCGGCGACGACGTGATCATCACCTACCCCGACCGCGAGTACTACGAGGGCTGGGGGACCAGCGCCGCCGCCGCCTTCGTCTCCGGCTGCGTGGCCCTGGTGCGGGCCGCCCACCCCGACCTCAGCCCGGCGCAGGTCAAGGAGCTGATCGCGCAGACCGCCCGGAACACTCCGCCCGGCGGGCGCAGCGACGACCTGGGCAGCGGCATCGTCGACCCGGCCGCCGCCATCGAACTGGGCGCGAACGTCGAACCGCGGCGGCAGCAACCGGTGGCCGAGGCGTATCCGGAGGAGTACTTCGGCGCGGGACCGGCCCCCGGGCGCGGGTACGGCGGCAGACTGGCGCCCGCCGCCGCGGTCGCCGGCCTGCTGCTGGTGGTCTGCGCCGTACTGCTGTACCGGGGCGACCGCCCGGCGGAGCGGTTCGGAGGGCGGACCGGGGAGCGGGCCGGGGGGCACGCCGTCTGACCCGGGCGGATACCCTCGAGGCGTGGCGCTCAAGAACATCCCCGATCCCGGCTTCGCCGGCGACGACGGCTCGGCCGACCCCGCACTCGCCCGGGCGCTGGCCGCCTGGGCACAGGACCGCACCGCCGAACCGGAGGTGCTGGCCGCGCTGGCGCAGGCCCGGCTTCTGGTGCCGGTGGTCGCCGTCCTCGGCGAGGTGGAGACCGGCGAGGACGGCCTGCGCCGGGAGAAGACCAGTGACATGGCGGTGCCCACGCTCAACGCGCCGGACGGGCGGAAGGCCCTGCCGGCCTTCACCTCCACCGACAGCCTGGCCCGCTGGCGCCCGGAGGCCCGCCCGGTCGCCGTCCCCCTGCGCCAGGCACTCCAGGCCCTCGCCCAGGAGGGCGCCGACACCCTCGTGCTGGATCTCGCCGGGCCGGTGACCTACCAGCTCACCGGCGCCGCGCTGCTGGCTCTCGCCGAGGGCCGCACCGGGACCGCCGACCCGCTGGACGACCCGGCCGTCGCCGAGGCGCTGCGCACGGTGCTGGCCGCCGAGCCCGCGGTGAGCGCCGCCCGGCTGGGCCCCGGACGCGGCACCGACGGCGTACTGGCCCTGCGCCTGGACCCGGCCGCGCCGCCGCGCGAGACCGCCGGGCGGGTGGCCGCCGCGCTCGCGGCGGACGAGACGCTCCGCGCGCGTCTGGTGCGCGGTCTGGACCTGGCCCTGCTGCCGCCGGAGGGGGCCCTGCCGGGGCGCCCGCTGTACGACCGCGACTGAAACCCTACGACCCCGGCCGAGCCGCGAGGCCGCGCGACCGAGTCGTGAGGCCGCGGCCGTGCCGGACGCCCGGGGCCGGCGGGTCTCAGCCGATGACCGGGCCGGTGAACTTCTCGCCCGGGCCCTGGCCCGGCTCGTCCGGCACCGCGGACGCCTCGCGGAAGGCGAGCTGGAGCGACTTCAGCCCGTCGCGCAGCGGAGCCGCGTGGTAGGAGCCGATCTCGGTGGCGGCGGCGGTCACCAGCCCGGCCAGCGCCTGGATCAGCTTGCGCGCCTCGTCCAGGTCCTTGTGGTCCTCGCCGCCCTCGGCCAGGCCGAGATTGACCGCGGCCGAACTCATCAGGTGGACCGCGACCGTGGTGATCACCTCGACCGCGGGCACGTCCGCGATGTCGCGGGTCATCGTCTCGAAGTCGGCCGCCGCTCCGGCCTCTCCGGCGGCGCCGGAGGAGGGGGAGGGGGTGCCGCTGTCGTCGCTCATCGTTCTCCGCTTCCTGCTGGTCGGGTGCGCTCCAGCCTAGGTCCCGTCCCGTCGCGCGCGTGCACGACGGGACGGGGAGGAACTTCTCCGCGACCCTGCTATGCTGGTATATCGACCGGCCGGACCACGTTCCCGACGTGGTCGCCGGGTGACCGCCCAGGTGGTTCACCCGGATGATCCGCGCAGAGCGCGTTCCGGCCCGCAAGTGGAGGCTCCGAAGCTCCCACCCGACCGACCCCCGGGTCGGCGGGTCACAGGTCAGGCTGCGCCCCGCGGTGTATCGCGGCGGTGCTCCCGGTCAATGAGGAGCCCCGCCTGCGTCCCGTCCGGGGCGTTCTCGCGTTCCGGCTCGGTGGTCGTACCGAACGCAACCGTGCGCGGCTGTCCGCCAGGCATCCGCGTGGCGCAACCGAGGAGGCCCCATCAGCGCCGAGCCCCGCATCAACGACCGGATTCGCGTCCCCGAGGTGCGACTCGTCGGTCCCAGTGGCGAGCAGGTCGGCATCGTGCCGCTTGCCAAGGCCCTGGAGCTTGCCCAGGAGTACGACCTCGACCTGGTCGAGGTCGCGGCGAACGCCCGTCCGCCGGTGTGCAAGCTCATGGACTACGGAAAGTTCAAGTACGAGTCGGCCATGAAGGCCCGTGAGGCGCGCAAGAACCAGGCGCACACGGTCATCAAGGAGATGAAGCTCCGGCCGAAGATCGATCCGCACGACTACGACACCAAGAAGGGTCACGTCGTCCGGTTCCTCAAGCAGGGGGACAAGGTCAAGATCACGATCATGTTCCGCGGTCGTGAGCAGTCCCGTCCCGAGCTGGGCTACCGGCTGCTCCAGCGCCTCGCGGAGGACGTCCAGGACCTGGGCTTCGTCGAGTCGAACCCCAAGCAGGACGGCCGGAACATGATCATGGTTCTCGGTCCGCACAAGAAGAAGACCGAGGCGATGGCCGAGGCCCGTGAGGCGCAGGCCGCCCGCAAGGCGGAGCGCCAGCAGCAGGGGAACGCAGCCCCTGCCGAGGAGCGCGCCGAGGCATGATCCGGCGGCCGCGGAACCGGCCGCCAGGTCACACGGGCCCCTTCCCGGGCCCGGACAGCAACCGAAACAGCTGACGCCGCCGTGCGCCGGCCCACGGGCCGGCGGGGCGGCGCCACCGACGAGGAGAGTACGGCGACATGCCGAAGAACAAGACGCACAGTGGTGCGAGCAAGCGCTTCAAGATCACCGGCTCCGGCAAGGTGATGCGCCAGCGCGCCGGCCGCCGCCACCTTCTCGAGCACAAGCCGTCCACGCTGACGCGCCGCCTTGCCGGCAAGACCGAGATGGCCCCGGCCGACGCCAAGAAGATCAAGAAGCTTCTCGGCAAGTGAGCCGGCCGCCCGCCGGTCCCCGTGACCGGCCGGGCGCAGGACACCGGACACCGGTACCCCATCGAACCTTCGGGCCGACGGCGCCGTAGCACGGCAGCCGGACCACCACACCGGCCCCGCGACAAGGAGTAATTCACGTGGCACGCGTCAAGCGGGCGGTCAACGCCCACAAGAAGCGCCGGGCGATCCTCGAGCAGGCCAGCGGTTACCGCGGTCAGCGCTCCCGCCTGTACCGCAAGGCGAAGGAGCAGGTCACCCACTCCCTCGTCTACAACTACAACGACCGCAAGCGCCGCAAGGGCGACTTCCGGCAGCTGTGGATCCAGCGGATCAACGCCGGCGCCCGCGCCAACGGCATGACCTACAACCGCTTCATCCAGGGTCTGAAGGCCGCCGAGGTCGAGGTGGACCGCAAGATCCTGGCGGACCTCGCGGTCAACGACCCGAACGCGTTCGCCGCGCTGGTCGAGGTGGCCCAGAAGGCGCTGCCGAGCGACGTCAACGCCCCCAAGGCCGCCTGACGACGGCACGGGACGTCAACGGACCCGCGGGCCATCGAGCCCGCGGGTCCGGTCGTTTGCCCCGGCCCGCCCGGCCGTCCAGTCTCCCCGCCCGCCGAGAAGCCCCGAGAAGCGAGAACGCCGCGCCATGGCCGCCGCCCCGGAACTGACCTCCCCGCGCTCCCCGCGCGTCATCGCCGTCCGGCGGCTGGCCCGCCGCAACACCCGCGGCAAGGAGCGCCGCTTCCTCGCCGAAGGGCCCCAGGCCGTACGCGAGGCGGTCGGCCACCGCAGCGACGGCGAGCCCACGCTCACCGAGCTGTTCACCACCCCCGAGGCCGCCGAGCGGCACGCCGACATCGTCGCCGCCGCCCGCGCCGCCGGGGCCCGCGTCCGCACCGCCACCGACGAGGTGATCGCGGAGCTGTCGCAGACCGTCACCCCGCAGGGACTGGTCGGGATCTGCCGCTTCCTCGACCTGCCCTTCGACCGGGTGCTGGCCGCCCGCCCGAAGCTGGTCGCCGTCCTCGCCAACGTGCGCGATCCCGGGAACGCCGGGACGGTGCTGCGCTGCGCGGACGCGGCCGGAGCCGACGCGGTGGTGCTCACCGACGCCTCGGTGGACCTGTACAACCCCAAGTCGGTACGGGCCTCCGTGGGCAGCCTCTTCCACCTGCCCGTCGCCGTCGGCGTCCCCGTGGAGCGGGCCGTGGCCGGACTGCGCGATGCGGGCGTACGGGTGCTGGCCGCCGACGGCGCGGGCGAGCACGACCTGGACACCGAGCTGGACGAGGGCCGCATGGGCGGCCCCACCGCCTGGGTCTTCGGCAACGAGGCGTGGGGGCTGCCCGAGGAGACCCGCGCACTGGCCGACGAGGTGGTGCGCGTACCCATCCACGGGCGCGCGGAGAGCCTGAACCTCGCGACCGCCGCGGCCGTGTGCCTCTACGCCTCGGCCCGTGCGCAGCGCGCACCCGGAGGGTGCCGCTGCGTCACCCCGAGCTAGTAGGGTGGCGGCCCCGGGGACCGAAGGGGGTGAACGGGAGTGGACGTGAGGACGTCCGGCGGACAGGGCGGCGAGCCGTCCGACGCGCCCGGCGCGCCCCGCACATCCCGCGCCCGTCCCGCGCGGCAGGCGCCGCCGCGGGCCGACGGCACGGGGGTGCCCCCCGACGACCTCCCCGACGGACTGGTCGTCGCCGACGCCCGCGGCCGGGTCGTCTGCTTCAACGCCGCGGCCGCCCGCATCACCGCCCTGCCCCGCGAGGACGCGCTGGGCCGCCCCGTCGAGCAGGTCCTGCCCCTGGAGGACCTGGAGGGACGCCGCTGGTGGAAGGTCACCGACCCCTACGGGGGCCTGGCCATCCGCACCGGCCAGCCCGAGCGCAACCTCTTACTCCCCGGAGGCCGGGAGGTCCTGGTCTCCGCCCGGTACGTCCGCGCCCGCCCCACCGGCCCCGTGCAACGCCTGGTGGTCTCCCTGCGCGGCACCGAGGCCCGGCGGCGCACCGAGCGCAGCCACGCCGAGCTGATCGCCACCGTCGCGCACGAACTGCGCTCGCCGCTGACCTCGGTGAAGGGCTTCACCGCGACGCTGCTCGCCAAGTGGGAGAGGTTCACCGACGACCAGAAGCGGCTGATGCTGGAGACGGTGGACGCCGACGCCGACCGCGTCACCCGGCTCATCACCGAGCTGCTGGACATCTCGCGCATCGACTCCGGGCGGCTGGAGATCCACCGCCAGCCCGTGGACATGGCCGCCGCCGTGGACCGGCACATACGGGCCCACATCGCCGCGGGCCGCCCCGAGGAGCGCTTCGCCCGCAGGATCGCCACCCCGCTCCCGCCGCTGTGGGCCGACCCCGACAAGATCGACCAGGTGCTCGGCAACCTGCTGGAAAACGCCGTGCGCCACGGCGAGGGGACGGTCACCATAGAGGTGGCACCGGCACGGACGAAGACGGGCGACGAAGGAACGGCGGTCACGGTGAGCGACGAGGGCCCCGGCATCCCCGAGGAGTCGATGAGCCGCGTCTTCACCCGCTTCTGGCGCGGCAGCAAGCGCGGCGGCACCGGCCTGGGCCTGTACATCGTCAAGGGCATCGTCGAGGCCCACGGCGGAGTGATCACGGTCGGCCGCTCCCCCGCGGGCGGCGCCGAGTTCCGATTCACCCTGCCCGCGGGCGTCCCGGCCTTCATGGCCTGAGCGGCACCCGCGGGCTCTCCGGGTCAGTAGCGATCTTCCTCGCCCCGTAGACTCGACAACCGGTACCTTCGAGCGGCCCGGGAACCGGATCCGCCGGGACACAGGGGTGCCGAAGCGCCGAAGCGGGGCGAAGCAACCAACCGAAACCACGGGCCAACCGAAAAGCACGGGAAGAGATGTCCGCACCCAACAAGTCGTACGACCCCGTAGAGGTCGAGGCACTGAAACCGGAAGAGATCGACCGGGCACGGGACGCGGCCCTCGCCGCGATCGCCGCCGCCGGCGATCTGGAGGCGCTGCGCGAGGTGAAGGCCGCCCACGCCGGCGACCGCTCGCCGCTGGCGCTGGCCAACCGCGAGATCGGCGCGCTGCCGCCGCACGCCAAGGCCGAGGCCGGCCGGCGCGTCGGCCAGGCGCGCGGCGCGGTGGGCCAGGCGCTCAAGCGGCGCCAGGAGGAGCTGGAGGCCGAGCGCGACGAGCGCGTGCTGGTCGAGGAGGCGGTGGACGTCACGCTGCCCTTCGACCGCGTCCCCGCAGGGGCCCGCCACCCGCTGACCACGCTGTCCGAGCGGATCGAGGACGTCTTCGTGGCGATGGGCTACGAGGTCGCCGAGGGGCCCGAGGCCGAGGCCGAGTGGTTCAACTTCGACGCCCTCAACATCGCCCCGGACCATCCGGCCCGCACCATGCAGGACACCTTCTTCGTCCAGGGCCCCGACGGCTCCGGAGAAGGGGAGTCGGGCGTCGTGCTGCGCACCCACACCTCGCCGGTGCAGATCCGCTCCCTGCTGGAGCGGAAGCCGCCGGTGTACGTGATCTGCCCCGGACGGGTCTACCGCACCGACGAGCTGGACGCGACCCACACCCCGGTCTTCCACCAGGTGGAACTGCTCGCCGTGGACGAGGGCCTGACCATGGCCGACCTCAAGGGCACCCTGGACCACATGGTCCGGTCCCTGTTCGGCGAGGACCTGCGCACCCGGCTCCGCCCGTCGTACTTCCCCTTCACCGAGCCGTCCGCCGAGATGGACATGGTGTGCTTCGCCTGCCGCGGCGAGTCCGTCGGCGATCCCGACCGCCCCTGCCGCACCTGCTCGTCCGAGGGCTGGATCGAGCTGGGCGGCTGCGGCATGGTCAACCCGCGGGTGCTGACCGCCTGCGGTGTGGACCCGGAGCGCTACAGCGGCTTCGCCTTCGGGTTCGGCATCGAGAGGATGCTGATGTTCCGCCACAACGTCGAGGACATGCGAGACATGGTCGAGGGTGACGTCCGGTTCACCCGGCCGTTCGGGATGGAGATCTGATGCGGGCCCCGCTTTCGTGGCTGCGGGAGTACGTCGACCTGCCGGCCGGTGAGACCGGCCGCGACGTCGCGGCGAAGCTGATCGCGGCCGGGCTGGAGGTCGAGACCGTCGAGCGGCTCGGCACCGGGATCACCGGGCCGCTGGTCGTCGGCCAGGTCCTGGCGATCGAGGAGCTGACCGGCTTCAAGAAGCCGATCCGCTACTGCCAGGTCGACGTCGGCGACGCCAACGGCACCGGCGAGCCGCAGAACATCGTCTGCGGCGCCACCAACTTCGCCGTCGGCGACAAGGTCGTGGTGATCCTGCCCGGCGGCGTGCTGCCCGGCGACTTCAGGATCGGCGCCCGCAAGACCTACGGCAGGCTGTCGGAGGGCATGATCTGCTCGGCCAGCGAGCTGGGCATGAGCGACGACCACGACGGCATCATCGTGCTCCCGCCCGAGCACGAGGTGGGCACCGACGCGATCGAGCTGCTGGAACTGGTCGACGAGGTCCTCGACATCGCCGTCACGCCCGACCGCGGCTACTGCCTGTCCATGCGCGGCATCGCCCGCGAGGCGGCCACCGCCTACGGCCTGCCGCTGCGCGACCCGGCGCTGCTGGACGTGCCCGTGCCCAACGAGCACGGCCACCCGGTGAAGATCGAGGACCGGCGCGGCTGCGACCGCTTCACGGCCCGCACGGTCACCGGTGTGCGGCCCGACGCGCGCTCCCCGATCTGGCTCCAGCGGCGGCTGCAGAAGGCCGGCATGCGCCCGATCTCCCTGGCCGTGGACATCACCAACTACGTGATGCTCGAACTCGGCCAGCCCCTGCACGCCTACGACCGCTCCCGCGTCAGCGGGGCGATCGGCGTGCGCCGGGCCCGGCCGGGGGAGAAGCTCACCACCCTCGACGGCACCAAGCGCGAGCTGCACCCCGAGGACCTGGTCATCACCGACGACAGCGGGCCGATCGGCCTGGCCGGGGTGATGGGCGGGGCCGACACCGAGATCGCCGACGCCCGGGAGGCGGCGGGCACCAGCGAGATCGTGATCGAGGCCGCGCACTTCGACCCGGTCTCCATCGCCCGCACCGCCCGCCGCCACAAGCTGTCCTCCGAGGCGTCCAGGCGCTTCGAGCGCGGGGTGGACCCGCAGGCCACCTCCGCCGCCGCCCAGCGCACCGTGGACCTGCTGGTCCTGCTGGCGGGCGGTACCGCCGAGGCGGGCGTCACCGAGATCGTCTCGCCCAGCGGCCCGCACACCATCAGGATGCGCGCCGACCACCCGGACCGGGTCGCGGGCGTGGCCTACGGCCGCGAGACCGTGGCGCGGCGCCTGCAGGACGTGGGCTGCGACGTCTACGGCACCGACGAGCTGACCGTGACCGTGCCGTCGTGGCGGCCCGACCTCACCGACCCCAACGACCTGGCCGAGGAGGTCATGCGGCTGGAGGGCTACGAGGCCCTGCCCTCCACCCTGCCGCGCCTGCCCTCGGGCCGCGGTCTGACCGAGCGGCAGCGGCTGCGCCGCAGGGTCGGGCGGGTGCTGGCCGGAGCGGGGTACGTCGAGGCGCTGAACTACCCGTTCGTCGGGGACGCCGCCTTCGACCGGCTCGGCCTGGAGCCGGACGACCCCCGCCGCCGCACCGTACGGCTGGTCAACCCGCTCTCCGACGAGGAGCCGGCGCTGCGCACCACGCTGCTGCCGGGACTGCTCGCCGCGCTGCGGCGCAACGACGGCCGCGGATCCCACGATCTGGCGCTCTTCGAGACCGGCCTGGTCTTCCGGCCCACCGGATGCGAGACCGCCGCGGTCCGGCTGCCGGTCGACCGCCGCCCGACCGACGAGGAGCTCGCCGCCCTCACCGCCGCGCTGCCCGCGCAGCCGCGCCGGGCCGCGGTCGTGCTGGCCGGCGCGCGCGAGCAGGCCGGCTGGTGGGGCAAGGGCCGCCCGGCGACCTGGGCCGATGCCGTCGAGGCGGCCCGCACCGTCGCCCGCGAGGCCGGTGTGGAGCTGGCCCTGGAGGCCGACCGGCACGCTCCCTGGCACCCGGGACGCTGCGCCGCGCTGTACGCGGGCGTCGACGGCGAGCGCACCCTGGTCGGGCACGCCGGCGAGCTGCACCCGCGCGTGATCAAGGCGATGCAGCTGCCCGCCCGCACCTGCGCCATGGAGATCGACCTCGACCTGCTGGAGCGCGCCTCCTCGGGCGCCCCGCAGGCCCCGCACGTGTCCACCTTCCCGGTGGCCACGCAGGACGTCGCCCTGGTGGTGGACGCCTCCGTCCCGGCGGCCGAGGTCGAGTCGGCGCTGCGCGAGGGCGCGGGCGAACTGCTGGAGTCGCTGCGGCTGTTCGACGTCTTCACCGGTGAGCAGCTCGGCGAGGGGAAGAAGTCCCTGGCCTACGCCCTGCGCTTCCGCGCACCCGACCGCACGCTGACGGCCGAGGAGGCCACGGCCGCCCGCGAGGCCGCCGTGGCGGCGGCGGTCGGACGCACCGGCGCGGTGCTGCGCGGCGCGTAGCGGCCCCCCGTCCGCCGCGGCCGGCCCACCCGGTACCGGCGGCGGGGAACGCCGGTGACGGAGAACGCCGACGGCGGGGCACCCCGGAAGGGTGCCCCGCCGTCGGCGTTCCCCGTGCCTGCCGGCCCGCCGCACCGGGCGGGCCGGCGTGCCGCGGGGTGTCAGTAGGTGTAGAAGCCCGCGCCGGTCTTGCGGCCCAGGCGGCCGGCGTCGACCATCCGCTGCAGCAGCGGCGGGGCGGCGTACAGCGGCTCCTTGTACTCCTCGTACATCGAGTACGCGACCGAGGCGACGGTGTCCAGGCCGATGAGGTCGGCGAGCTTGAGCGGCCCCATGGGGTGCGCGCAGCCCATCTCCATCCCGTTGTCGATGTCCTCGCGGCTGGCGATGCCCGTCTCGAACATCCGGATCGCCGAGAGCAGGTACGGGATCAGCAGCGCGTTGACCACGAAGCCCGAGCGGTCCTGGGCGCGGATGGCGTGCTTGCCCAGCAGCTTGACGACCGCGGTCTCGGCCCGCGCGATGGTGTCGTCGGAGGTGGTCAGCGCGGGGATCAGCTCCACCAGCCGCTGCACCGGCGCGGGGTTGAAGAAGTGGATGCCGATCACCCGGTCCGGGCGGGAGGTCGCCACGGCCAGCTTCACCAGCGGGATGGAGGAGGTGTTGGAGGCCAGGATCGCCTCCGGGCTGGTCACCACCTGGTCGAGGATCTGGAAGATCTCGGTCTTGACCTGCTCGTTCTCCACGACCGCCTCGATCACCAGATCACGGTCGGCGAACTCGCCGAGGTCGGTGGTGAAGGACAGGCGCTCCAGGGTGGCGTCGCGCTCCGCCTCGCTGATCTTGCCCCGTGCGGCGGCCTTGTCCAGGGAGGTCACCAGCCGGGTACGGCCTATCTCCAGGGCTTCGCCGGTGGTCTCGGCGACCATGACGTCCAGGCCGGCCCGTGCGCAGACCTCGGCGATACCCGAGCCCATCTGGCCGCAGCCCACCACTCCGACGCGTTCGATGTCGGTCACATCGTGCCTTTCGCTGATCCACTGGTCCGTGACGCCGCCCCCGTACGGTTCCGGCCGCAGCGCCTCGCCGACCGACGTTACCGCGTCGCGCCGGGGAAACGGTCGGCCGGGGCGCGCAGCCCCGGCCGACCGGTCGTCCGGACAGTGGTCCGGTGCGGTCAGCCCGTGGCGCAGGCCGCTCCGTTGAGCTCGAAGGCGGCGGGGACGCCGTTGGAGCCCGACCAGGAGCCGGTGAAGCCGAAGGACGCCGAAGCGCCCGGCTCCAGCCGCGCGTTCCAGCCCACCGAGGAGGCCGTCACCGTCGCGCCGCTCTGGGTGAAGGAGGCGTTCCACATCTGGCCGACCCGCTGGCCGTCGGCGAAGGACCAGACCGCCTTCCAGCCGTCGAGGGCCGTCGTGCCGGTGTTCCGCACGGTGACGTCGGCCTGGAAGCCGCCCTGCCACTGGTTGGTGACCTTGTAGGCGACGGCGCACCGCGCGGTGCCGGGGTCTTCAGGCTCCTCAGGGTCCTCCGGGTCCTCCGGGTCCGTCGGATCCGTGGGGTCGGTCGTCCCGGGGCTGTCGCCGTAGAGGATGCCGCGGCCGTTGGTGGAGACGTAGACCCGGCCGTACACCCGCGGGTCGCCGGTGATGTCCGCGCCGGTCCAGCCCCACTGGTGGGCGTCGTCGTTGATCCGCACCCAGCTCGACCCGGCGTCGTCGGAGCGGTAGATCCCCCGCACCCCGCCGATCTTCGCGCTGCTGTACAGGGCGGGGTGGGACGCGCCCGGCGCGGCCTTGCCGAAGCCGATGGTGTCCGCCTCCTCGACGCCCTCGACCCGGGTGAAGCTCTTCCCGCCGTCGGTGGAGCGCCATAGCCCGTAGGCGTCGCCGCCGCCGCCCGCGAGCCAGATGTGGCCCTCCTTCCCGGGCACGGCCTTGAAGCGGACGTTGCCGTCGGCGGGCAGTCCGGTGGCGCCGGAGGCCGTGAAGGTGGCGCCGCCGTCGCCGCTGACGTAGAAGGTGCCGTCGAGGAAGCCGTAGAAGGTGTCGGCGTCCACCCGGTCCGCCTCGACGCGCGCGCCCGCCGGGATGCCCCGCGAGGCCGACCAGGAGCTGCCGTAGCCGGTGGTGCGGTACACACCGGCGCCCTCCGGGCTCCAGACGAAACCGCTCGCGTCGGCCGCCGCGGCCACCGTACCGCCGCCGGTCACCCCGGGCGGCCGGCTGCCGCCGGCGAACCAGTTGGCGCCGTTGTCGGTGGAGAAGGCGATGCTCCCGGCGCTCCCGCCGCCCTGGTCGTCGCTGCTGCCGACCCGGACCACCGTGTTCGGGTTCTTCTCCGCGTAGTCCAGGCTGGAGACGTTGCCCATGAAGGGCGACTGGTACATCAGCTCCGGCACCCGGTCCAGGTCGGTGTGGCGGAAGCCGCCGATGTCGAGCATGCCGCTGAGCAGCGGGGCTCCGGAGGGCGGGCTGATCAGGTCGTTGACCGCGGTCTCCTCAAGGCCTCTGACCATCGGCTTGATGGTGAAGGTCTCGTCGCGGTCCCAGGCGGTCAGCTCCTCGGTGCCGTAGATCGTGGCCCCGGTGCCGTACATCATCCGGTCGGAGTCGAACGGGTCGATCTCCAGCGACTCGGTCATCCAGCCCAGCTTCGGCGCCGTCTCCGGTGGCGAGGGGTTGCCGCCGAAGGTCAGCCAGGGCACGGAGGAGACGTCCATGGTGAAGCGGTCGGAGCGGTTGGGGTAGCCGTCGTACTCCCAGGCCCGGGTCCAGGTCTCGCCGCTGTCGGTGCTGCGGAAGATCTGGGTGTCCGGCCACCAGGAGCTGTAGCCGGTGACCATGAGCGTGCCCGGGGCCCGGCGGTCGACCGTCAGCCCGCTGTAGCCGAAGTAGGTGTCGGCCTCGGGCACCGGGCTGACGTCCGTCCACTCGCCGCTGCCGGTGTCGTACCGCCACACCTGGCCCTTCCCGCCGTCGTACGGGCCGCCGGTGTCGGAGGTCGCGATGTAGAGGTGGCCGCTGTCGGTGTCCAGCACGCCCTTGTGGGGGAGGTAGCCGGTGGGCTGGCCGGGGACGGCCTCCCAGGTGGTGCCGCCGTCGGTGGAGCGGTAGACCGACTCCTCCTTGTCGGCGACGCCGACGTAGATCGTCCGCGTCCGGCTTCCGGTGCCGCCGGTTCGCTCGTCGAAGGTGACCCAGACGACGCCGACCTCGTCCGTCAGGTAGCTGTTGTCGCTCTCCGGGTCGGGCACGTAGGTGCCGGGGTTGGGGAAGCTCTCCACCTCCGACCAGGTGACGCCGGAGTCGGTGCTGCGCCACAGGCCGTGGCCGCTGGGGGCGCCCAGGTAGAGGACGCGGTTGTCGTTGGGGTCGACGGCCAGCCGCTCGCCCATGCCCCGGCCCGGCATGTTCCCGCCGAGCTTGAAGGGCAGTTCGGCGGTCTTCCAGGTGGCCCCGCGGTCCGATGAGCGCATGACCGCGCCGTTGTTCGGGTCCCAGTCGTTGGTGTAGTTGCCGACGGCGACGTACACGTTGTCGGGGTCGACGGGGTCGGTGGCCAGGGACGCGACGCCCGTGTGGCCCCACTTGTCCCAGCCGACGGAGTCCAGCAGCGGTGTCCACCGCTTCCCGGCCTCGTCCCAGCGGTAGGCGCCGCCGATGTCGGTGCGGGCGTAGACCAGGTCCTTCTCCGAGGGGTTGAAGACGATGCCGGGCACGAAGCCGCCACCGTCGATCCGGACGTTCTTCCAGGTGTAGCTGTCGGCCGAGACCTCGACGCCCTGTCCCCGGGCTTCGGGGCCGGCCGAGGCCGGGTCAGCGGAGGCGGTCAGTAATCCTCCGGCCAGAGCCAGCGCCGCCAGGGCGGCGCCGGCCGATCGTCTTCCGGGCACGGATACGTCCTCTCCGGGCAGATCCGCCCATGTGGGCGGTGCGGGGGTGAACCAGTGAGTGGGAGCGCTCCCAGATGTGCGGATGCTAGTTGTCGAACGGTGTTCGCATAAGGGGGTGTGTCAAGAGGGCGATGTGGCGCGGACGGGCGCCCGGTCGTCCGTTACGCGGAGTTGCCATGCCGCTACCCTGTCGGGATGATCGGGTGAGTCGTCGTCAGGAGGAGGCAGCATGGGGCTTTTCTCTCGGAGGACCTTCGGTGCGGCGGCGGTCGGGGTGCTCTCCGGCTCGCTGCTGACCGGCCCGGGGGCGGGAACCGCGTCCGCCGGGGAGTCGGGGGGCGCCCGGTACGGGCAGCGCCCGCAGTTGCGCGGGGTGTGGGTGGCGACCGTCGCCAACATCGACTGGCCGGCCAGGCCCGGGCTCGCCGCGGCCGAGCAGCGAAGACAACTGCTGGCCCATCTGGACACGGCGGTCGAGCGCCGCCTCAACACGGTTTTCCTCCAGGTGCGGCCCACCGCGGACGCCCTGTGGCCCTCGCCGTACGAGCCCTGGGCGCAGTACCTCACCGGCACCCAGGGCGAGGACCCCGGCTGGGATCCGCTGGGCTTCGCCGTGTACGAGGCGCACCGGCGCGGGCTGGAGCTGCACGCCTGGTTCAACCCCTACCGGGTGGCCAACCACGCCGACCCCGCGCGGCTGGCCGCGTCCCACCCCGCGCGCCGCCACCCGGAGTGGGTGGTGCCCTACGGCGGCAAGCTCTACTACAACCCCGGGCTGCCCGAGGTGCGCGCCTTCGTCCAGGACGCGATGTTCGACGCGGTGGAACGCTACGACATCGACGGCGTGCACTGGGACGACTACTTCTACCCGTACCCGGTGGCGGGCCAGGTCTTCGACGACGACGAGGCGTACGAGCGCTACGGCGGCGCCTTCGACGACCGGGCCGACTGGCGGCGCGACAACATCGACCAGCTGGTGCGCGAGACCGCGCTGCGTCTGAGGCGGACCAAGCCGCGCGTGCGCTTCGGGATCAGTCCCTTCGCCGTGTGGCGCAACGCGGGCACCGACCCGGAGGGCTCCGACACCCGCGCGGGCGTGCAGACGTACGACGACCTGTACGCCGACACCCGCAAGTGGGTGCGCGAGCGCTGGGTCGACCAGATCGTGCCCCAGGTGTACTGGAACATCGGCTTCGCGGCCGCCGACTACGCGAAGCTGGTGCCCTGGTGGGCCGATGTGGTGCGCGGCACCGGCGTCGAACTCCACATCGGCGAGGCGCTCTACAAGGCGGGCGATCCGGCCCAGGGGCCGGCCTGGCACGACCCGGCCGAGCTCTCCCGCCATCTGACGCTCTGCGGCCGTCACCCCGAGGTCCGCGGCAACGTCTACTTCTCGGCGAAGCACGTCGCCGCGGACCCGATCGGGGCGATGAGCCGGGTGGTGGAGGACCACTACGACCGTCCGGTGCGGGCACCCCGCTAGCCGGTCTCCCGCGGCGGCCCCCGTCTGTCCGTCTCCTTCGGTCCGGTACGCGGCCCCGGCGTCAGCGGCGCCGGGGTTCGCCGTGCTCCAGCAGGGGCTCGCCGTGGTGCCGCACCACGGAGTCGGGCCCCGGCGACATCACGGTCTCGTGTCCGTCCTCGAAGCGGACCCGGTACGGCGGCTCGCCGTTCGTCCCCAGTACCTCGATGATCTCCGCGACCCTCTCGTGCTGCCCCACGAACCTGCCGTGGACCAGCAGCAGGTCGCCCACGTTCGCCTGCATCGGCGGTCTCCTTCTGTCCGTATCGAGAAGAAAAAGCCCTTTGGTCACGATTCTAGGTGCGGAGAGGGGCCGGGCGCCCGCGAGCGCGGAAACGCGGGGAGACCCGGGGAGCGCGGGGAGGCGGAGGGGAGAGCGGGCAGGCGGAGGGGGAGCGGGGCGGAACCGGTCGGCGGTCCGCACGACGGCTGCCGGGCTCTCCCGCCACGAGCACCGCGTACGAGATCTCCGCCGACCCCGCCGCCCGCGGCCGGGGCCCGGGGAAGACGCCGGTGGAAGCCGCGCTCGCGGAGCCGGGGCCGTACGGGCCGAAGCGGGTGCCGCCGGCCGCGGAGGACGCGCACGGGCTCTGCGAGGGGTTCGGCTTCCGCCCGCCGGCGGAACCCGGACGGCTGATGGCGCTGGTCCCCCGGTGATCCGGGCATACGTCCGAAAACAGTCCGTGCCCGACCGTCGAACAATCCGGTTCACGGTTCTACCATCCGGTAATGCACCTGCGGATCACGCTTCTCGCCGCCGCCCGCAGCTCATCCCTGCTGGACGTGCGCTTCGAGGACGACCGCCCCCTGGACGCCGCCGGGTGGCGGGAGGCCGAGCGGGCCATTCCGGCGTACGCGCACCTGGCGGGCGCCGAACTGCGCTACTGCTCGCCGACCATGCGCTGCCGCGAGACCGGGGACGTGCTGGGCATGCGGCCGCTGGCCCAGCCCGCGCTGCGCGAGTGCGACATGGGCCGGTGGCGCGGGTGCACCTTCAAGGAGGTCGCGGCGAGGGAGCCGCGGGCCGTGGACGCCTGGCTCGCCGACCCCCACGCCACCCCGCACGGCGGGGAGTCGCTGTTCTCCTTCATCCTGCGGGTCGGAGACTGGCTCGACACCCGGCCGGGCGGCGAGGGCGAGACCCTGATCGCCGCGGTCGTCGAACCGACGGTGCTGCGCGCGGCCGCGGTGTACGCGCTGAAGGCTCCGCCGCACACCTACTGGCGCGTGGACGTCCGGCCGCTGTCGTCGGTCACCCTGGCCGGGTGGGCGGGGGACTGGACACTGGCCATGGACCACTGACGGCCTCCGGGGCCTCCGGGCCGCGCTCCGGAGGCCCCGGTCCCGGGAGCCGGAACCCCTACAGCTCACGCTCGGCGTAGGCGCTCATGGCGTCCCGGACGAAGGCCGCCGTGCCCTCGCCGTACCGGTCGTAGGTGGCGGTGAAACGGGGGTCGTCGACGTACATCTGCCCGAGCCCGGCGAACTGCTCCGCGCTGGGGCGCCTGCCCTGCCAGCCGCCGCAGACCCACTCGTAGTGCCGCCGGGTGATCGCGAGCACCTCGTCGCTGTCCGGCGCGAGACCGGCCCGGTGGGCGCGGGCGTAGTCGGTGGTGATGTCGATCTGGCGCTGCTGGAAGGACTTCTTGTCGTCCTCCGTCAGCGAACGCCACCAGCGGTCGCCACGCTCGAAGGCGTCGCGGCCCCAGCGTTCGATCACCTCGTCCTTGTACCTGGTGTGGTCGAAACCGTCGAGAGCCTCCTCGGGCATAAGGGGCTCGCCTCCTTTCATCCTGGCCAACGTCTTCCGTACCGACTCGATCCGCCGGCCCAGGCGCTCCCGCTCCTGCTCGAGCAGCTCCAGATGGGTGTGCAGCGCGGCGGCCGCGTCCCGCTGCCCGTCGAGCGCTTCGGAGATGGCCGCCAGCCCCAGGCCGAGTTCGCGCAGCAGCAGGATCCGCTGGAGCCGCACCAGCGCGTGCTCGTCGTAGTAGCGGATTCCGCCGTGCCCGACCCGGCTGGGACGCAGCAGCCCGACGGCGTCGTAGTGGCGCAGGGTGCGGCTGGTGGTCCCGGCCGAGCGGGCGATCTGCTGAATGGACCATTCCATCGCCTGTGGCCTCCGAGTCCCCGGTGGTTCGGTCGGTGCAGACGACGCTAGGGGTTTACGCAGCGTCAACCGCAAGCCCGGTGTCCGGGCTCTTCTCCGGTGGCAGCGGAGGGACGGTGCGGGCGCTGCGGAGGCGCTACGACCTGCGGCGGGGCCTGCCCCGCCTGCCGCCCCCGGAGCCCTTGGCGCCGCCGGAGCCGCGCCGGGGGGTCCGGCCGGTCTGCCCGCCTGCAGCGGACTTCCGCCGCGCGCCGCCCCCGTCCGAGCGCTTCGGTTTCGGCTTCTCCTGCTTGCCCGGCTCGGGCCCCTCGGCGGCGGGGCGGCGGCCCCGGGTGCTGTTGACGGTCCGCCCCCGGACGATCCCGATGAAGTCCTCCACCAGGTCGGTGGTCCGGTCCTCCCGCCACGACAGCGCGACGCGCGACTGGGGAGTGCCCGTGACCGGCCGGTAGGTGAGGTCCCTGCGGTGGTGCAGGCGGGCGAGCGACTGCGGTACGACCAGCAGCCCCACCCCCGCCGCCACCAGCTCGACCGCGTCCGCCGTCGTGGCGGGGCGCTCGAAGGCGGGCCGCCCCGGCGGGCGCTCCCAGTCCAGGGTGTCGTCGAGGGGGTGCAGCACGATCTCGTCGGCCAGTTCCTCGGCGGACACCTCCTCGGCCGCTGTCACGAGGTGGTCCTTGGGGACCACCACCACCGTGGTCTCGGTGTAGAGGGGGATCGCGCTGAGATCCGTCCGGTCGGTGGGAAGCCGCAGGAAACCCGCGTCGGCGCCGCCGTCGCGCAGCACGCCGGACGCCTCGGCGGCGGGCACCTGGACGAGGTCGAGCGGGATGCCGGGCAGGCGCTCGTTCCAGATTCGCACCCACTTGGTGGGCGTCACTCCCGGGACGTACGCGAGCCGGAACGAGGGGGATGCTTCCGAGCCGTTCACCGAGCCAGGCTACCGGGGAGCCGGGTGGCTGGAGGAGCCGTGGGCGCTCGATACCCTGGACCCCATGAAGTCGCAGCAGACCGCCCAGACGATGAAGCCCGCCACCGCGGCGAAGAAGCTGGGCGTGTACCTCGAGGCCACCCCCGCCGAGTTCCGGGAGGGCGTCGTCTCGCGCGCGGAACTGAACGCGCTGCAGACCGACCCGCCCGAGTGGCTGCGGGAGCTGCGGCGCAACGGACCGCACCCCCGTCCGGTGGTCGCGGCGAAGCTGGGCGTCTCCAACTCGGGGCTCGCGCGCGGCGGGATCACCGAGCCCCTGACCACCGAGCAGATCGAGGCGCTGAAGGCGGAGAACCCCGAGTGGCTGCAGAAGGAGCGCGCCACCCAGGCCGAGGTCCGCAAGGAGGCGGCGCGCCTGAAGGAGCGGAAGGCGGAGCAGGGCGACTGATCCCACCCGCCGTACTCCCGATTCCGGCCTCCGCCCCCGCGGCGCCCGTGTGACGCCGCATCCGTGCCCGTCACCCGCGGCCCCGGCCGCGCCCTTCCCCGGCCCGCCGACCGGTCCCTGCGACCGGCCGGCGGGCCGTACGTCTTCCGGGGCCGCTCCCCGGAGTCCCCGGCGCCGCACGGATTCATTGCATAAAACTGCTGACGTGCGTATAGTCATGCCATCGATGAGGAGGATTCCATGGCAGTGCGAGCGGCGGTGGCGGGAGCGAGCGGCTACGCGGGAGGCGAGATCCTGCGCCTGCTGGCCGGGCACCCCGAGGTCGAGATCGGGGCGCTGACGGGCAACTCCAACGCCGGGCAGCGTCTGGGCGCGCTCCAGCCGCACCTGCCGCCGCTGGCCGACCGTGTCCTGGAGGTCACCACGGCGGAGGCGCTGAGCGGCCACGACGTGGTCTTCCTCGCCCTGCCGCACGGCCAGTCCGCGGCCGTCGCCGGGCAGCTCGGCGACGATGCGCTGGTCATCGACTGCGGCGCCGACTTCCGGCTGAGGGACCCGGGGGACTGGGAGCGTTTCTACGGCACGCCGCACGCCGGCACCTGGCCGTACGGCCTCCCCGAGCTGCCGGGGGCACGCGACGCGCTGACGGGGTCCCGGCGCGTCGCGGTCCCCGGCTGCTACCCGACGGCCGTGACGCTCGCGCTCTTCCCGGCGTTCGCGGCCTCTCTGGTCGAGCCCGACGTGGTGGTGGTCGCGGCCACCGGCACCTCGGGGGCCGGCAAGGCGCCCAAGCCCCATCTGCTGGGCAGCGAGGTGATGGGCTCGATGAGCCCCTACGGTGTCGGCGGCGGCCACCGGCACACCCCGGAGATGGCCCAGAACCTCTCGGCCGTCGCGGACGAACCGGTCACGGTCTCCTTCACCCCGACCCTCGCCCCGATGTCCCGGGGCATCCTGGCCACCTGCACCGCCAAGGCCCGGCCCGGCCTGACCGCCGACCGGCTGCGCGAGGCGTACGGCAAGGCGCTGGCCGCCGAGCCGTTCGTCCACCTGCTGCCCGAGGGCCAGTGGCCGTCCACCGCCGCCGTGTACGGCTCCAACAGCGTGCTGGTGCAGGTCGCGTACGACGAGGCGGCGGACCGCGTGATCGCCGTCAGCGCCATCGACAACCTCACCAAGGGGACCGCGGGCGGCGCGGTGCAGAGCATGAACCTCGCCCTCGGCATCCCCGAGGAGACCGGCCTTCCCGTCACCGGGGTCGCCCCGTGAACCGGGGACACCTCCCGGCGGTGGCCGGGAGCGCACGCGCGGCTGCCGGTCCGCTGTCGGCGATGATGCCCGCGCGGTGCCGCGTGGGCGGAGAAGAGAACGGAGAGACACCGTGAGCGGCGCACGCGCGGCTGCCGGTCCGCTGTCGGCGATGATGCCCGCGCGGTGCCGCGTGGGCGGAGAAGAGAACGGAGAGACACCGTGAGCGTGACCGCGGCCAAGGGATTCACCGCGGCGGGGATCGCCGCCGGGATCAAGGACAACGGCAACCCGGATCTGGCTCTGGTCGTCAACACAGGGCCGCGGCTGGCCGCCGCCGGCGTGTTCACCTCGAACCGGGTCAAGGCCGCCCCCGTGCTCTGGTCCGAGCAGGTCCTCAGGGGCGGGCAGGTCTCGGCGGTCGTCCTCAACTCCGGCGGCGCCAACGCCTGCACCGGCCCGCTCGGCTTCCAGGACACCCACGCCACCGCCGAGAAGGCCGCCGAGGTGCTCGGCCACAGCGCCGGCGAGGTCGCCGTCTGCTCCACCGGCCTGATCGGCGTGCGGCTGCCGATGGACCGGCTGCTGCCGGGGATCGAGGAGGCCGCGAAGGAGCTCTCCGCGTACGGGGGCGACAAGGCCGCCATCGCGATCAAGACGACCGACACCGTGCACAAGACCGCCGTCGCCGAGGGCGCCGGCTGGGTCGTGGGCGGTATGGCCAAGGGCGCGGGCATGCTCGCCCCCGGTCTGGCGACCATGCTGGTCGTCCTCACCACCGACGCCGACGTGGACGCCCCCGGGCTGGACGCCGCGCTGCGCGAGGCCACCCGCACCACCTTCGACCGCGTCGACTCCGACGGCTGCATGTCCACCAACGACACCGTGCTGCTGCTCGCCTCCGGCGCCTCGGGGATCGCCCCGGAGGCGAGGGAGTTCGCCGAGGCCGTGCGGTCCGTCTGCGACGACCTGGCGCAGCAGCTGATCCGGGACGCCGAGGGGGCTTCCAAGGACATCCGGATCGAGGTGGTGAACGCGGCGAGTGAGGACGACGCCGTCGAGGTGGGCCGTTCCATCGCCCGCAACAACCTCCTCAAGTGCGCCGTCCACGGCGAGGACCCCAACTGGGGCCGGGTGCTCTCCGCCATCGGCACCACATCCGCCGCCTTCGAGCCCGACCGGCTGAACGTCGCCATCAACGGGGTGTGGGTCTGCCGCGACGGTTCGGTGGGCGAGGACCGCGAGCTGGTGGACATGCGCTACCGCGAGGTCCGCATCACAGCCGACCTGGCGGCGGGCGACGAGTCCGCCGTCATCTGGACCAACGACCTCACCGCCGACTACGTCCACGAGAACAGCGCTTATTCGTCATGAGCACACGTAGGCACACCGCCCTGCCCAAGGCCCAGATCCTCATCGAGGCGCTGCCCTGGCTGACCCGCCACCACGGAAAGACCGTGGTCGTCAAGTTCGGCGGCAACGCCATGGTCGACGAGGACCTGAAGGCCGCGTTCGCCCAGGACGTGGTCTTCCTGCGGCACGCGGGCCTCAAGCCCGTCGTCGTCCACGGCGGCGGTCCGCAGATCAGCGCCCACCTGGACAGGCTCGGCCTGGCCAGCGAGTTCAAGGCCGGACTGCGGGTCACCACCGAGGAGGCCATGGACGTCGTGCGGATGGTGCTGGCCGGCCAGGTGCAGCGCGAACTGGTCGGTCTGCTCAACCGGCACGGCCCGCTCGCCGTCGGCATGACCGGCGAGGACGCGCACACCCTGACCGCCACCAAGCGCTACGCGCACATCGACGGCGAGAAGGTGGACATCGGCCGCGTCGGAGAGATCACCGAGGTCGACGCGGGCGCCGTCCAGGCCCTGCTGGACGACGGCCGTATCCCGGTGATCTCCTCCATCGCCCGCAGCGCCGACGACGGGCACGTCTACAACATCAACGCCGACACCGCCGCCGCGGCCCTCGCCGCTGCGCTCGGCGCCGAGACGCTGATGGTGCTCACCGACGTCGAGGGCCTCTACGAGGACTGGCCCAACAGCGACGACGTGATCAGCCGCCTGACCGCGAGCGAACTGGAGAGGCTGCTGCCGGACCTGGCCAGCGGCATGGTGCCCAAGATGGAGGGCTGCCTGTACGCCGTGCGCAACGGCGTCAACACCGCCCGGGTCATCGACGGGCGCGTCCAGCACTCCATCCTGCTGGAGATCTTCACCGACGAGGGGATCGGGACCATGGTCGTGCCGGACGGAACCGCACCGGACAGGACCGCACCGGACAGGACCGCACCGGACAGGACCGCTCCGGACGAGACCGTGACGGACGAGGCCGCGACGCGGGAGACGGCGGCGGAGAAGGAGCAGCGGGCATGAACGACACCGCCGCCACACCCGGCAACGCCGGTCTCACCCGGCGCTGGCAGGGCGCGCTGATGGACAACTACGGCACCCCCCGCATCCCGATCACCCGCGGCGAGGGCGCCCGGCTGTGGGACGCCGACGGCAGGGAGTACCTGGACTTCGTCGCAGGCATCGCCGTCAACTCGCTCGGCACCGGCCATCCGGCGGTCGTCCGAGCGGTCTCCGAGCAGATCGCCACCCTCGGCCACGTCTCCAACCTCTTCGTCGCCGAACCCCCGGTCGCCCTCGCCGAGCGGCTGCTCCAGCTCTTCGGCCGTCCCGGACGCGTCTACTTCTCCAACTCCGGGGCGGAGGCCGTCGAGGCGGCGTTCAAGATCGGCCGCCGGACCGGCCGGACGCACATGGTCGCCACCGCCGGCGGCTTCCACGGCCGCACCATGGGCGCCCTCGCGCTGACCGGCCAGCCCGCCAAACGCGATCCCTTCCTGCCGCTGCCCGGCGAGGTCACCCACGTCCCCTACGGCGACGCCGACGCGCTGCGGGCGGCCGTCACCGAGGAGACCGCCCTGGTGATCGTCGAGCCGGTCCAGGGCGAGAACGGCGTCGTCGTCCCGCCCGAGGGCTACCTGGCCGCCGCCCGCGAGATCACCGCCGCCACCGGTTCCCTGCTGGTGCTCGACGAGGTCCAGACGGGCATCGGCCGCACCGGGCACTGGTTCGCCTGCCAGGCGCAGGGGGTGCGGCCCGACGTCGTCACCCTCGCCAAGGGGCTGGGAGCCGGACTGCCCATCGGCGCCACGGTCGCCTTCGACGAGGCCGCCGAACTGCTGGGCCCCGGCCACCACGGCTCCACCTTCGGCGGCAACCCGGTCTCCTGCGCGGCGGCGCTCGCCGTCCTGGACACCATCGCCTCCGAGGGACTCCTCGACCACGTCAAGCGGATCGGCGGCCGGCTGCGCGAGGCCGTCCGGGCACTGGGACACCCGTTGGTCGACCAGGTCCGCGGCGCCGGGCTGCTGCTCGGTATCGTACTGACCGAACCCGTCGCACCCCAGGTGCAGCAGGCTGCCCAGGACGCGGGCTTCCTGGTGAACGCGTGCGGTCCGGACGTCGTCCGGCTGGCACCACCGCTGATCATCGGCGAAGCCGAGGTGGACGCGCTGGTCCGGTCCCTCCCCGCCGTCCTCGACGCCGTCGACGGGACCCGACGAGCCGGAGACTGACGAGACGATGACCGAGGCGCAGGCGCAGGGCGGCAACCACGGCGGCCCGGCCGTACCCCACACGCGTACGGCCCGGCACCGCCGGATCGTGGAGATCCTGAACCGCGAGCCGGTCCGGTCCCAGAGCCAGCTCGCCAAGCTGCTCGCCGACGACGGGCTGAGCGTCACCCAGGCGACGCTCAGCCGGGACCTCGACGAGCTGGGGGCGGTCAAGATCCGCAACACCGGGGGCGAGCTGATCTACGCCGTCCCCGGCGAGGGCGGCGACCGCACGCCCCGGGCTCCGCTGGGGGAGTCCGCGAGCGAGGCGAGGATGGCGCGGCTGGCGGGCGAACTGCTGATCTCGGCCGAGGCGTCGGCCAATCTGGTGGTGCTGCGCACCCCGCCCGGCGCCGCCCAGTTCCTCGCCTCGGCCATCGACCAGGCGGAGGTGCACGACATCATCGGCACCATCGCGGGCGACGACACCCTGCTGCTGATCAGCCGCCACCCCACCGGCGGCCAGGCCCTGGCCGACCATCTGCTGCGGCTGGCGCAGAAGAACTCCCACCAGGGCAACGCCACCTGACGGATTCCGGGCCCCGGCAGCCGCCGGGTGCGCTCCGTCAGCCGCGCGCGCCGTGCCCGGCGGCGGTCCGCCACTCGTGCGCCAGCAGAGCCCAGACCTGGAGGTCGTGACGGCGGCCGCCCATGGAGAACACACTGCGCAGCGTGCCCTCGTGCGTCATGCCCAGCCGCCGGGCCACCGCGATGCTGGGCCGGTTGTCGGGGGAGACCAGCCACTCCACCCGCGCCAGGCCGCGCACCCCGACCGCCCAGTCGATCATGCGCCGGGCGGCGGTGGTCACCAGCCCGCGCCCCTGCGCCTCGGGCGCCAGCCAGGCCCCCAGCTCACAGGAGCCCTCGGAAGCGCTGAACAGCCGGAAGAGCATGCCGCCCACCAGCTCGCCGTCGAGCCGGATGCCGTAGATCCGGCCCTCGTCGGCGGCCTGCTTGTCGGCGTACCGCTGGAGGAAGGCCCGGGCCGAGGCGGTGTCGGTGACGGTGTGCGCCCACGGCAGCCAGGGCGCCAGATGGTCGCGCGCCCGGTCGGTGTACGCGGCCAGCTCCGCCGCCTGCCACGGCTCCAGGGGGCACAGCTCCGCGCCGCCGCCGAGAGGGGTGCTGAACATGGGGGGCTCCTCGCAGGGTCGCTCGCAGGGGGTGGGGCGTGCGGTCGCGGCGGTCCCGCCGGTCCCGGCAACGCCATGATCGAACCCGCCGTCACGCTAGCGGCGCCCGCCGCGCGGAACCAGCCGGTGGACGGCGGACCGGCGGGCGGTCGCGCGCCCGGTGCCCGCCGTCCACCGGATCAGAGCGGCTTCTTGTGGAAGAGGGTCGTGGGCCGGAGCACGCCCTCGGTGTCCGCCGCGTAGTCGGGGATCGTGCCGGCCTCGGTCCAGCCGGCCGAGCGGTAGAGGCGCTCGGCCGGGCTGCCGGTCTGGGTGTCCAGCACCAGCAGGGAGATCCCCGCGCCGGCGGCCTCCCGTTCGGCCGTCGCCAGCAGCCGCCGGCCCAGCCCCCGGCCCCGGGCGTCCCGGTGCACGATCAGCTTGGCCATCTCCGCGCGGTGGCGGCCGTTGGGCATGCCGCAGAACCTGAGCTGCACGGTCCCCAGGATCCGGCCGCCGCTCCGGGCGGCCCACACCACCGTCCGGCCGTCGGCGACCTCGGGTGCCAGGCCCTCCCACCAGGCCGCCGCCTCGGCGGGATCGAGCGGGGCGAGGAAGCCGATCGACGAGCCGCCCTCGACGGCGTCGCGGAGCAGGGCGGCCAGGTCCCGGGCCGCGGCGAGGAGATCGGCGGCCGGCAGGCGGGTGATCACCGGCGGGGCGCTGCTGATGTGTTCGGTTCGCACCGCCCGATGGAACTCCTTCCGGGGCCCTGGCCGCAAGGACGTTCCGCCAGGTGGTCAGGAGGGGGTGGGCGGCAGGGGGAGCGGCAGGCCCGGAAGGCCGTCGATGCTGGTGGCGACGTGCTCCTTCTTGTGGAAGTACGCGTCCAGCGACTCGTCCGTCTCGCGCTCGAAGCGCGAGCGGTGCAGTGGGCGGTCGCTCTCGTACGTCATCAGCGGCACGGCGTAGCCGCAGGTGTCGCGGATCAGCTCGGCGGTGACCACGATGATCGCGCGCAGGCCGTGCCGGGAGTGGTCGATGCCGGGGAAGCGGCCGACCAGCTCCCCCCAGCGCGGGTCGTCGCGGAAGACGGGCTCCCCGCGGCCGTGGACGCGCACGATGTTCGGCGGGCCGGAGAAGGCGCACCACATCAGGGTTATGCGGCCGTTCTCCCGCAGATGGGCGACGGTCTCGGCGTTGGAGCCGGCGAAGTCGAGATAGGCGACGGTGCGTTCGTCCAGGACGGCGAAGGAACCCCTCAGCCCCTTGGGGGAGAGGTTGACGGTGCCGTCGCCGGACAGCGGCGCGGTGGCGGTGAAGAAGACGGGCTGGGCCTCTATGAAGTCCCGCAGCCGTCCGTCGATGCGTTCGTATGTCTTTCCCACATTGGCATCATGCCGCCGCGAGGGCGTACGTGCCCGGTGATTACGGCGCGGGCCGGGCACATGGCCGGAGGCAGGGGCGGGCGCGGCGGGAGCGGCAGCCGGCAGGGGAGGGGACGCTGACGCCGCCCACGGCCGCCGGGGACGTGGAGCGCAGCCCGCGGCCGTGCCCGCCGAGGTGCCGCGGATCACCGGAAGGCCGTTGACCTGCTCTTTCTCCGGCCACCAGGTGCGCTTTGACGAATCATGCGGAGGAGTGCATACTTATACCAGTCACCGCATGCATCGTAAGGAGTCCCCCGTGACCGAGCGCGTCGTACTCGCCTACTCCGGTGGCCTGGACACCTCCGTCTGCATCGGCTGGATCGCCGAGGAGACGGGCGCCGAGGTCATCGCCGTCGCCGTCGACGTCGGCCAGGGCGGAGAGGACCTGGACGTCATCCGCAAGCGCGCGCTCGCCTGCGGTGCCGTCGAGGCCGAGGTCGCCGACGCCAAGGACGAGTTCGCCGAGGAGTACTGCCTCCCCGCGATCAAGGCGAACGCGCTCTACATGGACCGCTACCCGCTGGTCTCCGCCCTCTCCCGGCCGACCATCGTCAAGCACCTGGTGGCCGCCGCCAGGAAGCACGGCGCCACCACCGTCGCCCACGGCTGCACCGGCAAGGGCAACGACCAGGTGCGGTTCGAGGCGGGCATCTCCTCCCTGGCCCCCGAGCTGAAGTGCATCGCGCCGGTGCGGGACTACGCCATGACGCGCGACAAGGCCATCGCCTTCGCCGAGGACAAGGGCCTGCCGATCGCCACCACCAAGAAGTCGCCGTACTCCATCGACCAGAACGTCTTCGGGCGGGCCGTGGAGACCGGTTTCCTGGAGGACATCTGGAACGCGCCGATCGAGGACGTCTACGACTACACCCAGAACCCGGCCACCGCGCGCGAGGCCGACGAGGTGGTCATCACCTTCGACAAGGGCGTCCCCGTGGCCCTCGACGGCAGGCCCGTCACCGTCCTGCAGGCCATCCAGCAGCTCAACGAGCGGGCCGGGGCGCAGGGCGTGGGCCGGATCGACATGGTCGAGGACCGCCTGGTGGGCATCAAGTCCCGCGAGGTCTACGAGGCGCCGGGCGCCATCGCGCTGATCACCGCCCACCAGGAGCTGGAGAACGTCACGGTCGAGCGCGAACTGGCCCGCTACAAGCGGCAGGTGGAGCAGCGGTGGAGCGAGCTGGTCTACGACGGCCTGTGGTTCTCCCCGCTCAAGCGCGCCCTGGACGGCTTCGTGGAGGAGGCCAACGAGCATGTGTCCGGCGACATCCGGATGACCCTGCACGGCGGCCGGGCCACCGTCACCGGCCGGCGCTCCCACAAGTCGCTGTACGACTTCAACCTGGCCACCTACGACACCGGCGACACCTTCGACCAGTCGATGTCCAGGGGTTTCATCGAGATCTTCGGCATGAGCAGCAAGATCGCCGCCAAGCGGGACCTCGCGCAGTAACCTGCCCCCGCGGCAGCCGCACACCGCACACCGCCCGCCTCCTCCGCCCCGTGGCGGGGGAGGCGGGCGCCTTCCCGTCCCGCCGGGCCGGCGCCGTCCGAGACCGTCCCGCACCGTCCGACACGGCCCAGCACGCCCGGCACGTCCAGCACGACCGGCAAGCGCACGAGGAGCACCGATGACCAACGCCCCCCAGACCCCGCCCCCCGCCGCAGGCGGCGACGTACGGCTGTGGGGCGGCCGGTTCGCCGACGGACCGGCCGAGGCGCTGGCCGCCCTCTCGGCCTCCGTCCACTTCGACTGGCGGCTGGCCCCCTACGACATCGCCGGGTCGCGCGCCCACGCCCGGGTGCTGCACCGGGCCGGGCTGCTGACCGCCGACGAGCTGGAGAGGATGCTCGCCGGCCTCGACCGCCTGGCGGCCGACGTCGCCGACGGCACCTTCACCGGCACCGTCGCCGACGAGGACGTGCACACCGCCCTCGAGCGCGGCCTGCTGGAGCGCCTCGGCCCGGAACTCGGCGGCAAGCTGCGCGCCGGGCGCTCCCGCAACGACCAGGTCGCCACGCTGTTCCGGATGTACCTGCGCGACCACGCCCGGATCATCGGCGGCCTGCTCGCCGATCTGAACGAGGCCCTGGTCTCCCTGGCCGAGGCGCACCCGGACGTGGCGATGCCCGGCCGCACCCACCTCCAGCACGCCCAGCCGGTCCTCTTCGCCCACCATGTCCTCGCCCACGTCCAGGCGCTGTCCCGGGACGCCGAGCGGCTGCGGCAGTGGGACGCGCGCACCGCCGTCTCGCCCTACGGGTCGGGGGCGCTGGCGGGCTCCTCACTCGGCCTGGACCCCCGCGCCGTCGCCGCCGACCTCGGCTTCGAGCACGGCTCGGCCGCCAACTCCATCGACGGCACCGCATCGCGCGACTTCGTCGCCGAGTTCGCCTTCATCACCGCGATGATCGGTGTGGACCTCTCCCGGATCGCGGAGGAGGTGATCATCTGGAACACCAAGGAGTTCTCCTTCGTCACCCTCCACGACGCCTTCTCCACCGGCTCGTCGATCATGCCGCAGAAGAAGAACCCGGACATCGCCGAGCTGGCGCGAGGCAAGTCCGGCCGGCTCATCGGCAACCTCACCGGGCTGCTGGCCACTCTCAAGGCGCTGCCGCTGGCGTACAACCGCGACCTGCAGGAGGACAAGGAGCCGGTCTTCGACTCCTGCGACCAGCTGGAGATCCTCCTCCCGGCGTTCACCGGGATGATGGCCACCCTCACCGTCAACCGCGAGCGGATGGCCGAGCTGGCCCCGGCCGGCTTCTCCCTGGCCACCGATGTCGCCGAGTGGCTGGTGAAGCGGGGTGTGCCGTTCCGGGACGCGCACGAGATCGCGGGGGAGTGCGTCAAGGTCTGCGAGGCCGCCGGGATCGAGCTGGACGAGCTGACCGACGAGCAGTTCGCGCGGATCTCGCCCCACCTCACCCCCGAGGTCCGCACCGTGCTGAGCGTCTCCGGCGCCCTGGCCTCCCGCGACGGACGGGGCGGCACCGCGCCGTCCGCCGTCGCCGTCCAGCTCGCCGAGGTCAAGGAGGACCTGGCCCGGCAGCGGGAGTGGGCCGAGGAGCCCCGCCCCGGCGCTGTGAGCTGACCGGCCGCCAGGCCCCTGCCAGGTCTCTGCCGGGCCCCCGCCGGCCCATGTCAGGGACCGGCGGGGAACTCCACATTGCCGGTCTCCTCCCGGCAGTGGGCTCCGACCACCTCCAACTCGCCCCGCCGCAGCAGCGGCAGCAGGACCGGGTCGTCGCGCAGGTGCGCGACGACCCGGTCCTGCTGCGCCCGGACGGTGTTCTCCACCGCGTCGCCCGGAGCCTCCGAGCCGTCCCGGCAGGCCGCCGCCAACCGGGCGGCCGCCACGGCCAGATGGGCCGGCGGCCGGGTGCCGGCCGTACGCGACTCGAGCGCCGCCGCCACCGCCCCGCAGCGCTCGTGTCCCAGGACGACCACCAGCGGCACGCCCAGCTCCACCGGCCCGTACTCGACACTGCCCTCGACCGTCGCGTCCAGGGTGTGTGCGGCGGTGCGGATCACCAGCAGTGCCCCGGGCTCCTGGCCGAACAGCGTCTCCGGCGGCACCGGGCAGTCCACACAGGCCAGAACGGCGGCGACGGGGCGCCGGGCGGCGGAGCACCCGCCGCCTCCCCTCCTCGCGCCCCTCGCGCCCCTCCCGGCCCGGCGGGCGTTCCCCTCGCGCAGCAGCCGCAGCGCCTCGGCGGGTGTGAGCCGCCGCTCCTGTGCGTCCGTGCCCTCGGCGCCCGTGTTCCCGGCTCCCGTGCCCTTCTTCCCCGTGCCCTCCGCGCCGCGCGGCCGGACGTCCCGCGGAGCGCCGCCGGGCAGGCGGACGGCCCCGCGCAGTGTCCAGCGGTGGTTCCTCGGCGAGCGCGGCACGTGTTCCTCCAGGTCTGTCGGCGTCCTGGGGAAGCATGGACCGCCCTGCCTTCCGCTACGCCCCCGGAAGGGGTGAACCGGAAGGCGCCGAGGGGACGCGGTTCACCCGCGGGGGCGAACGGCCGCTTCGAGGGAGGGCCGTTTTCGGGAAGGGGCCGCCGCGCACCGCCGGCGGGGGTTCAGGCCGCCTTCGCCTTGGTGGCGTACATGTCCACGTACTCCTGGCCCGACAGCCGCATCACATGGCTCATCACCTCGTCGGTCACGGCCCGCAGCACATAGCGGTCGCGGTCCATGCCCTCGTAGCGCGAGAAGTCCAGCGGCTCGCCGAAGCGGACGGTGATCCGGCGGCCCGGGCCGATCCGGGGCAGTCCGCTGCCGCCCGGCTGTACGCGGTCGGTGCCGATCATCGCGAACGGGACGACCGGCGCGCCGGTCATCAGCGTCAGCCTGGCGATGCCGGTGCGGCCCCGGTACAGGCGGCCGTCGGGGGAGCGGGTGCCCTCCGGGTAGATGCCGAAGACGTTGCCCTCCTCCAGCACCCGGCGGCCGGTCATCAGCGCCGCGACGCCGCCGCGCCCGCCGTCGCGGTCCACCGGGATCATGCCGACGCCGGTGAAGAACCACGCCATCAGACGGCCCTTGAGGCTCTTTCCGGTGACGTACTCGTCCTTGCCGATGAAGAAGACCTGCCGGTCGACGACGATCGGGAGGATCATCGAGTCGATGAAGGTCAGGTGGTTGCCGGCCAGGATCACCGGGCCGCTGCCGGGGATCCGCTCCGCTCCCTCGACCTGCGGACGGAACAGCACGCGCAGGAGCGGGCCGAGCAGCGCCTTGATGAGCAGGAAACGGGACAACGTGCCCTCCGGTCGTGATGGTCAGCGCGCGCACCCGCGCAGGTGAGTACGGTACTCGCCGGTCACCGGCGGGCGCGCGCCGGGTTCGTCCCACGGATACCCCGTGATGGCGCGATTTGTCAGCCGTTCACGCCACGTTTCGTGTGCGGTCTCCCGCAGTGAAGCGACGCGCACCTACCATGCGCGGGTTCCGTTGCTTGTCAGGTGCGGGACAGTCACAGGCGTGTGAAGGGGAGAGGAGAGCCCATGGGACAGGCGCAGAGGCCGGACCGCAGAACCGTGCTGGGCGCGGCGGTGCTGGGCGCGGGCGCGGCGGCACTGGGACCGGCCGCCACCGCGGCGGCGGCCGACGGCGGGAAGGGGAGCGGCGCGGGCCGCGGGCGCACGGCCCTGCCGGCACCCGCCGTCATCGCCCACCGCGGTGCCAGCGGCTACCGGCCCGAGCACACCCTGGGGGCCTACCAACTCGCCCTCGACATGGGCGCCGACGTCATCGAGCAGGACCTCGTGCCCACCCGGGACGGTCATCTCGTCTGCCGCCACGAGAACGACATCACCGGCACCACGGACGTGGCCGACCACCCGGAGTTCGCCGGCCGCAGGACCACCAAGACGGTGGACGGCGCCGAGATCACCGGCTGGTTCACCGAGGACTTCACCCTCGCCGAACTCAAGACGCTGCGCGCCACCGAGCGCATCCCCGGCACCCGCCCCGACAACACCCTCTACGACGGCCGCTGGACGGTCCCGTCCTTCGAGGAGGTGCTGCGCTGGGCCGAGCGCGAGGGCCGCCGGCGCGGACGCCCGGTCTGGCTCCACGTCGAGACCAAGCACCCCAGCTACTTCCGCGCGCTGGGCCTGGGCCTGGAGGAGCGGCTGGCGAAGCTGCTGCGCCGCTACGGGCGGGACCGCGCGAACTCCCCCACGTTCCTGCAGTCCTTCGAGCCGACCAGCATGGAGCGGATGAGCCGGCTGGTGAGGACCCCGCGCGTGGTGCTGCTGTGGACCGCCGACTCCCGTCCCTGGGACTTCGAACAGGCCGGCGACCCGCGCACCGTGGCCGACCTCGCCACCCCCGAGGGGCTGGAGTGGATCTCCGGCTTCGCCCAGGGCGTCGGCCCGGTGCTCGACCTCGTCATCCCCCGGCGGGCGGACGGGCGGCTGGGCGAGCCCACCACCCTGGTGCGCGACGCCCACGCCCGCGGGCTGCTGCTCCACCCGTACACCATGCGCAACGAGAACCGCTTCCTGCCCGCGGACTTCCACCGCGGCGCCGACCCGGACGCGTACGGGGACGCCTTCGGCGCCCTGCGCGCGTACTTCGAGACGGGCATCGACGGCATCTTCGCCGACCAGCCGGACACCGCCCTGCTGGCCGCCGAGGACTTCCGCCGGGACTTCCGCCGGGGCTGACGGCCGGCCGGACCGGCCCGGCGGCCCCGAGGGCGGCGCGGACCGCGGTGGTCACCCTTGCGGGTGGCGCACACGCGGTCCGCGCATCCGTTTCCGCCCCCGAACGCCACGGCGGCCGCGGTACAGGAGGACCTGCCCACCGGACCCCGCCCGCGGGGAAGCCGCCCGGGAGTTGGGAATCTCACAGGGCGGTCCCGGACCGATTCGTTCCCATTGCATCGATTGCCTGCGCAGAATGCTCCCGGCGGAGGTTGCGCCCCCCGAACCAGGGGAAGGGTGCGGTGAACCACCGGCGTCATCAGGGCAGACAGTTCGGGCGCGCGACCCTCGTTCCGCATGCGCGCCCGGACGCGACGAGACATGGGGAGACGTGCGCACATGGGAATGAGCGTGACCATCTCTGCGGCGACGGACGAAGACGTCGAGCAGATCCTCAAACTGCAGTACCTGTGCTACCAGTCCGAGGCCGCGCTCTACGGCGACTACGGCATCGAGCCGCTCACCCAGACCCTCGACGACCTCCGCGCCGAACTGGCCCGCGGCTGCGTGCTCGTGGCCCGGCTCGGCGAGGAGGTCGTCGGCTCGGTACGCGGCCGTGTCGAGGACGACGGCACGGCCGTGATCGGCAAACTGATCGTCCACCCCCGCATGCAGCGCCACGGGCTCGGCAGGAGGCTGCTGTCCGCGGTCGAGGAGCGCCTGGCGCGGGAGCGGTCCGCCCGGCGCTACCGGCTGTCCACCGGCCACCGCAGCGAGGGCAGCATCCGCCTCTACCGCAGGCTCGGCTACACCCCGGTGGCCACCGAACAGGTCTCCTCCAGGCTGAGCATGGTGACCCTGGAGAAGGCGCCGCGGCCGTCTCCGGCGGGCGGGGAGGTCTCCCGGACGTACGCCGCCAGCGCCTGACCGGCGCCCGGTACGCGTCCCGTACGCGCTCGGGCCGCCCCGGCGACACCCGCCGGGGCGGCCCGAGCGCGTACCGGGGCCGCCGAGCCGGGGAGGAGCGCCGCGCCGCCCGTACCGCTTCCGCGGTCAGACCGCTTTGGCCCCGGCGGGCGAGCGGCGCAGCCACAGCAGGCCGATCACCGGCAGGACCAGCGGGAGCAGCAGATACCCCAGGCCGTAGTTCGACCAGACGGTCGCGTCGGGGAAGGCGGCCGGATCCAGCACCGTCCAGGTGCCGACCGTCAGCACCCCGGCCAGCTCGGCGGCGCAGCACACCAGCGCCACCCGGCGGGCGCCCCTGCCGCCGCGCACCAGGGCGACGGTGATCACCACGTACACCGCCGCGGCCACCGCCGAGAGGACGTACGCCAGCGGCGCCTCGTGGAAGCGCGTGGAGAGCTGGTAGACCGAGCGGGAGGTCGCGCCGACCGCGAAGACCGCGTACAGCGTGACCAGCAGCCTGCCCGGCCCGCGGTTCAGACCCGAGGGCGCCGGAGGGCCCGAGGGCTCAGCCATGCCCGCCTCCCCACACGTCGTACAGCCGCACCTGGAGCACGGCCATCACCACCGCGCCCGCGGCGACCGTCGCCGAACCCCAGCGGGTGCGTTCGGCCAGGGACATGAAGCCGACCGCCGGCACGCAGGCCGCAACGCCCAGCAGGTAGGAGACGAAGACCACCGTGCCGCCGTCCGGCTTCTCGCCGCGCGCCAGCTGCACGACGCCGACCACCAGCTGCACCAGGGCGAGCGCGGTCACCACGGCCATGCCGGCGAAGTGCCAGTCCTTGGTCGGCTGGTCCCGGTAGGCCGCGAAGCCGCACCAGGCGGCCAGGGCGAGCGCGGCCACGGCGACCGCGACCGTCAGCGGGGTGAGCATGTCGGCACTGTATTCGAGCCCGTCATCGCGGACGAAACGACCCCTCCCGAAGTCCCTCCGAATCTTTCCCGGGCCCCTGCCGACCGTGGCCTTGACCACATGCCGGGCTGTTCACCGGATGGTCCGCGAACGGCTTCCGCGCAGGTGGCGGCGGGTGCGACGGCTCTTTCCGCAGGTGGGCGCGCCGGGCGCCGCACACCGCCGGCCGTCCACTATCCGGACAGGGGCGTCCGTTTTTTACGTGTAGAGACCAGGAGTCTGCTTTACTCTTCCGCATGACCGCGACGAGCTACCGCATCCGTGCGACCGAGGCGACGATGACGCCCGGTGCTCGTCGTATGTGTCGAATGTGTGACCGCTGAGGGCCCCCGTCCGAGCCGCCTCGCGCCCCGAAGCGAGACCTGAGCCTTCCGCCTCCCGGCAGTCCGCCCGGAGGGCGCCGGATGCGCTCGGCCCCGCGCTCGCCCGTCGTCCGCCCGCCCGAGGCGTGATCTCCGGACAGCGGGTTCCCACCCTTTTCGTCAGGAACATCCGTGCCCGGCGCCGTACCCCCGCGCCGCGCACTCGACAGTGATGGACACCCAGTGATCACCACCACGGGACTCACCAAGGTCTACCGTTCCCGAGGCCGCGACGTGACCGCGCTCGACGGCGTCGACCTCCACGTCCGCGAGGGCGAGGTCTTCGGCGTCGTCGGCCGCAGCGGAGCGGGGAAGTCCTCCCTCATCCGCTGCGTCAACCTGCTGGAGCGCCCCACCTCCGGCACGGTCGTCGTCGACGGACAGGACCTCACCGCCCTGGCCGGGCGCGGACCGCGGGCCGGCGCCGAGCTGCGCCGGGCCCGCAGCCGCATCGGCATGGTCTTCCAGCACTTCAACCTGCTGTCCTCCCGGACCGTCCAGGGCAACGTCGAACTGCCGCTGGAGATCCTCGGCGTCCCCGGCCGCGAGCGCGCCCGCAAGGCCCGGGAACTGCTGGGCCTGGTCGGCCTCGCCGACCACGCCCGCTCCTGGCCCGCACAGCTCTCCGGCGGCCAGAAGCAGCGCGTCGGCATCGCCCGGGCACTGGCGGGCGACCCCAAGGTGCTGCTGTCGGACGAGGCGACCTCCGCGCTCGACCCGGAGACCACCCGCTCCGTCCTGGCCCTGCTGCGCGACCTCAACCGGCAGCTCGGCCTGACCGTCCTGCTCATCACGCACGAGATGGACGTCGTCAAGGCCGTCTGCGACTCGGCCGCGCTGATGCGGGACGGGAAGGTCGCGGAGTCCGGCACCGTCTCGGGGCTGCTTGCCACCCCCGGCTCGGAGCTGGCCCGCGAGCTGTTCCCCCTCGGGGGGAAGCCCCCGGCCGGGGAGGCGGAGACCGGGGCGGGGCCGGTCCGGGAGCGCACCGTCGTGGACGTCACCTTCCACGGCGAGAGCACCGGACGGCCGCTGATCTCCCAGCTCTCGCGCACCCACGACATCGACGTGTCGATCCTGGGCGCAGCCATGGACACCATCGGCGGCCGCCAGGTGGGCCGGATGCGGATCGAACTGCCCGGAGCCCCCGAGGACAACGCCGTGCCGATCGGCTTCCTGCGCGAGCGGGGACTGACCGTCGAGTTCCCCGGAGCGACCGGGACCGTCAGGCCCTCCGGAAGCCCCGGGACTCCCCGGACCCCCGAGAATCCCGGGACCCCCCGGGCCCCCGAGACCCCCGAGACCATGGAGAAGACCCGATGACCTGGCCGGAGATGCAGCCCATCCTGCTCCAGGGCACCGTCGACACCCTCTACATGGTCGGCTGGTCCACCCTCGTCACCGTCCTGGGCGGCCTCCCGCTGGGCGTGCTGCTGGTGCTCACCGACCGCGGCGGGCTGCTGGCGAACAGGACGGTCAACAAGGCCGTCGGCGTCGTGGTCAACGTCGGGCGCTCCCTGCCCTTCATCATCCTCGTCGTCGCCCTGATCCCCTTCACCCGCCTGGTCGTCGGCACCTCCATCGGCCCGACGGCCGCCGTGGTGCCGCTGTCCATCGGCGCCATCCCCTTCTTCGCCCGCCTGGTGGAGACGGCCGTGCGCGAGGTGGACCACGGACTGGTCGAGGCCGTCCTGTCCATGGGCGGCGGCACCGGCACGGTCGTCTTCAAGGCGCTGCTGCCGCAGGCCCTGCCCTCCCTCGTGGCCGGTCTGACCACCACCGTCATCACCCTCGTCGGCTACTCCGCGATGGCCGGCGCGGTGGGCGCCGAAGGCCTGGGCAGCAAGGCCATCACCTACGGCTACCAGCGCTTCGAGACCGGCTTCATGCTCGCCACCGTCGTCGTGCTGCTCGCCCTCGTCACCGCCGTGCAGCTCCTGGGCGACGGCGCGGTGCGCCTGCTCTCCCGCCGCGAGCGCACCACCTGAACCACCCCCCGACCACCCCCCACATGGAAGCCGGACCCCTTGTCCGGCACCGACCGGAGCCCGGCATCCCCCGGAGCCCCGGAGAACGCAGAACGGAAAGAGGCACTCTTCGTGCGCACCATCACCAAGTCCGCCATCGCCAAGTCCGCCCGCACCAGGGCCACCGCCGCCGCGGCCACCGCCGCGCTGGCCCTCTCACTGGCCGCCTGCGGCACCGACTCCGACCCCGCCGCCTCCGGCGGCTCGGGGGACGCCGACGCGCCGCTGACCGTCGCGGCCTCCCCGACCCCGCACGCCGACATCCTCGGCTTCGTCAAGGAGAACCTGGCCGAGAAGGCCGGACTGAAGCTGGAGATCAGGGAGTTCACCGACTACGTGCTCCCCAACACCGCCACCGAGAACGGCGAGGTCGACGCCAACTACTTCCAGCACAAGCCCTACCTGGACGACGTCAACGCCAAGCAGGGCACCCACCTGGTGCCGGTGACGGGCGTCCACCTGGAACCGCTGGGCCTCTACTCCTCCACCCTGAAGAAGGCCTCCGAGCTCGGCGCCGGCGACACCGTCGCGGTGCCCAACGACACCACCAACGAGGGCCGCGCCCTCAAGCTCCTGGACGACCATGGCCTGATCGAGCTCAAGGACGGCGCCGGGCAGGACGCCACCCTCTCCGACATCGCCGACGCCAAGGGCCTGGAGTTCAAGGAGCTGGAGGCCGCCGCGCTGCCCCGATCCCTCGACGACGTGGACGCCGCCGTCATCAACGGCAACTACGCCATCGAGGCCGGTCTGGAGCCCTCCGAGGACGCCCTGGCCCTGGAGGAGGCCGAGGGCAACCCCTACGTCAACCTCCTGGTCGTCAAGGAGGGCGGCGAGGACGACCCGCGGGTGAGGAAGCTGGCCGACCTGCTGGCCTCCGAGGAGGTCGCCGACTTCATCGAGCGCAAGTACCGGGGCTCGGTGGTGGCCGCGGCCGACGCCTCCTGACACCGGTACGGCGGTGAGCCGGGCCCCGGCGGGGGGCCGGGGCCCGCGCTGCACGCCGCCGGGACGATGCTGCATGCTGTGCACTCGACCCCGTCAGGCTGGAGCGGCGCATGACATCCATCTTCCCGGAGATCTCGATCAGCACGGAACGGCTCGTGCTGCGTCCCCTCGAGACCGAGGACGCCCCCGCGTTCACCGAGATGATGAACGACGAACTGGTCACCGCCTGGACCTCCGCGCCCGTCCCCTACACCGAGGACCACGCCCGGGAGTGGATCGCCCGGGGGGCGCCCGCGGAGCGGACCGAGGGACGCGGCATCGTCTTCGCCGTCGTCGAGTTCCTCACCCAGCGCCTGGTCGGCACCGTCCATCTGCGCAAGGCCGACTGGCGGGTGCTGTCCGTCGAGGCCGCGTACGTGATCGCCCCCTGGGCACGCGGCGAGGGGTATGCCGCCGAGTCGCTGCTCGCCGCCGTCCAGTGGCTGTTCCAGGACCGGAAGTTCGAGCGGCTGGAGATCCGCACCCCGGCCGACAACACCGCCTCGCAGCAGGTCGCCCAGAAGGTCGGCTGCGTCAGCGAGGGAGTGCTGCGCAACGCCTGGATAGCCCGGACCCGCACCGAGGACGGGAGCTGGACCGACATCCGCACCGACCTGATCGTGTGGAGCCTGCTGCCGGAGGACCTGGAGGACGGGCCGGGCGAGGCGGCCGGCGCCGGCGGGTACTCCGCCTACCCCGAGGCCGGGAGCTACTCCGCCTACCCCGACTGGCGCTGACGGCCCGGGAGCCCGAGCCGTGCGGCCCGAGCCGCGAAGCCCCGGCCGGCTCCCCGCGCCGGGCGCGGTAACCTCACTGCGGCGATCCCACCGCCCCACCGCCCTGCAGCCCCACCGTCCTGTCGACACCGCAACACCGCGCACCGCACACGTTCCCGCACCGCCTTCCGCCCCCGCCCCGCGACGCGCCAGGAGAGAGCCGACGATGGCCGACCGTGTCACCGTGATCGGGTGGGACGGCTCGCCGCTGACAGAGGCCGCCCGCGCCGCCCTCGGAGCCGCCACCCTCGTCGCCGGCGCCGCCCATCACCTGGCCCTCCCGGAGGTCCCGCCCGGTGCCGAACGCATCCGGCTGGGCAGCGTGGCGCTGGCCGCCCGCCGCATCGCCGGGCACCGCGGCACCGCGGTGGTGCTCGCCGACGGCGACCCCGGCTTCTTCGGCGTCGTCCGCACCCTGCGCGCACCCGAGTACGGCCTGGAGGTCGAGGTCGTACCGGCCGTCTCCTCCGTCGCCGCGGCCTTCGCCCGCGCGGGGATGCCCTGGGACGACGCGCAGATCGTCGTCGCCCACGGCCGCACCCTGCGCCGCGCCGTCAACGTCTGCCGCGCCCACACCAAGGTCGCCGTCCTCACCTCGCCCGGTGCCGGGCCCGCCGAACTGGCCCTGCTGCTGGAGGGGGTGCACCGCACCTTCTTCATCTGCGAGGCCCTGGGCACCGACCGCGAGCGGGTCACCGTACTGACCTCCGACAAGGTCGCCGACCACGTCTGGCGCGACCCCAACGTCGTGATCGTGGTGGGCGGTTCGGCCGCCGCTGCCGGGCCCGGCGCGGCGGACCGGGGCGGATGGCTGGCCGGACGCGATCCGAACTACCCGCCCGCTGTCCGGGGCTGGGCCCTGCCGGCCGCCGAGTACGCCGGGCAGGACACCCGGGCGGCGGCCCCCGCCGGGACCGCGGACTCCGCGCAGTTGCGCGCCGCCCAGCTCGCCCGGCTCGGCCCCAGACCCGGTGACCTGCTGTGGGACATCGGCGCGGGCAGCGGAGCCGTCGCCGTGGAGGCCGCCCGCTTCGGCGCCGCGGTCCTCGCGGTCGAGCGCGACGCGGCGGCCTGCGCGCGGATGTCCGCCGCCGCACGGCGCTTCGGCGTCCAACTCCAGGTCGTGCACGGCATCGCGCCCCTGGCGCTGGAGGCGCTGCCCGAACCCGACGTGGTGCGCGTCGGCGGGGGAGGGGTGCGTACGGTCGCCGCCTGCGCCGACCGCAGACCCGAGAGGATCGTCACACACGCCTCCACGCGCGACGAGGCCGAGGCCGTCGGGCGGGTGCTCGCGGACGGCGGGTACGCCGTGGAGTGCGCCCTGATCCAGTCCCTCGAACTGGACACCCGGGAATGGACGGAACGCGAACGCGCGGTCGTCTTCCTGCTGTCCGGCAGCCGGATGTGATCTCGCCCGAGACGAACCGGACCAACCGGGGCCAGTCGTCCACCCCCCGCCTCCCGCGGGGTGCGGCGGCGGGTAGGCTGATGGACCGTTGTGCCGCCAGCCGGGGTTGACGCTTTGTCTGTCGATGTCCGGATGGTTCAGGCGGGGGCACGGCGGGCGCCCGCTGGGGCTGGAAGGAGCACTACCGATGGGCGAGGGGTACGCATGACTGACACCGGCCGGGTCCCGGGCGAGGGACAGCCGGAGAACGCAGGCGGACAGCCGGAGCAGCCGGGTACACCGGCACCCGGCACGTACACCTTCGCGGGCCCGGTCGAAGGTGTGGGGTCGGGCTACGAGGACGACCTGCTGCTGCCCGGCTCCCAGGGATGGGGCGAGGCGGCGGCGTCCGCCCAGTCCCAGGCGCACGCGTCCGCCCCCGTGCCCGGCCCGCGCGGGTCGGACGGATACGGGCAGTACCCGGCGCCGCCCGCGCAGACGGCCCGCGGGCAGGCGCCCCACACCGCCGCGACGCCTCCCCGGCCGCTGCACCTGGGGCCGCCCGTGCCCGAGCAGTCCGGTGTGGTGCGCACGCTCGCCGACCGCAGCAGCTCCCCGGCGGCTCCGGCGCCCACGCCCCCGCAGGGCATGCCCGTACGGCAGCCGGGACCGCCGACCACGGGGCCCGAGTACTTCGACGTCGCCCACGAGGAGCCCGCGGCGCAGGCCGCCCCGTCCCCGGAGGCGCTCTCCCCGCAGGCGCCCGGGACGACCGCGCCCGCCCCCGCCGCGCAGCCCGGACCGCAGCAGCCCGGCACGCTTCCGTCGGACCCGGTGCAGCCGGGCGCCTGGGCGCCGCAGCCCCCGGCACCGGAACAGGTGGCGGAACCGGCGCCCGCTCCCGTGCAGCCGGCGGCCGGATGGCCGACCGAGCCGCTGCCCGGCCCGGACCTGGCCGCGATGCCTCCCCTCCCGGACGCCGGTGAGGTGCCCGCCGCGCAGGTCCAGGCACCCGCTCCGGAGTTCGCGCCCGAGGCGGAGGCAGCGGAGCCGCACCCTCAGGAGCCCGTGCCGGCACCGGCACAGGAGGCTCCCGCACCCGAGCCCGAGCCCGCACCCGAGCCCGCTCCGGAGTCGGAGCCCGCGGCAGAGTCGGCGGCGGAGGCGGTCGAGGCCCCTGCCGCCGAGCCGCCCGCCGCCGAGCCCTCCGCACCCGGGACCGCCGTGGCCGGCCCCGCACCGCAGACCGCCGAAGAGCCGCGGGCCGCGGAACCGGGGCAGCAGTCCCGGCCCGTCGCCGAGCAGGTACCCGGGCCCGAGGCGCCGGAGCCCCCGGAGAACCCGGAAGGCACCGGGGAGTCCGTCACGGAGGAGGTCCCGGCGGACGCTTCTGCCGAGCCCGAGCCCGAGCCCGAGCCCGAGGTCGGGGCCGAGGCGGCCCTTGCGGAGCCCGCCCCCGCGGAACCCGGTTCCGAGGCGGTGGCCCAGGCTCCAGCCCCCGAACCCACCGCGGCCGAAACCGCGCCGGTCCAGGCGCCGTCCGAGCCCGTGCCCTCCGAGCCCGCGGCCGGGGCCCCCGCTCCGGAGCGGGCCGGGACCGGCGACGAACAGGCCCCCGCCCCCGCCCCCGAGCAGCAGCTCGCCGTGGCGGCGGTGCCCGGCGCCGGACCGCAGGTGATGGAGGCCGTGGCGGTCACCGCCGAGGCCCCCCGTCGGGACGACGGACAGCCGCCCGCCGCCGAGCAGGCGCCCGAGCCCGGGACGCCGGAGCCGGCCGGCACTGCGGAAACCGACGGTGCTGCGGAAACCGACGGTGCTGCGGAAACCGACGGTGCTGCGGAGGCCGGCGGTGCCGAAGCCGGTGCCGAAACCGGCGTCGCTCCCGCTCCCGCCGCCCCGGGGTACGACGAGGCCGAACGCGAGACGCTGCACCGCCTCATGCGCGAGCGGCGCGACATCCGCAACGGCTTCCGCTCCGACCCGATCCCCGACGACGTGCTGCTGCGCGTTCTGGAGGCGGCCCACACCGCCCCCAGCGTCGGCCACTCCCAGCCCTGGGACTTCGTCCTCATCCGCTCCGAGGAGACCCGCAGGACGATGCACGAGCTGGCCATGCGCCAGCGCGACGCGTACGCCCGTTCGCTGCCCCGGGCCCGTGCCAAGCAGTTCAGGGAGCTGAAGGTCGAGGCGATCCTCGACACCCCGGTCAACATCGTCGTCACCGCCGACCCCACCCGCGGCGGCCGCCACACCCTCGGCCGCCACACCCAGCCGAAGATGGCGCCCTACTCCTCGGCCCTGGCGGTGGAGAACCTCTGGCTCGCGGCCCGTGCCGAGGGCCTGGGCGTGGGCTGGGTCAGCTTCTTCGACGAGCGCGAGATGGTCCGGGTCCTCGGCCTGCCCGAGCACCTGGAGGTCGTCGCCTACCTGTGCATCGGGTACGTGGACGCCTTCCCGGACGAGCCCGAGCTGGTGCAGGCGGGCTGGTCCAGGCGCCGCCCGCTGTCCTGGGTCGTCCACGAGGAGTCCTACGGCCGCCGGGTCCTGCCCGGCGCGGAGGAGCCGCACGACCTGCTCACCGAGACCCTGGCGGGCATCCGCCCGCTGGACGCCAAGGCGCTCGGCGAGGCGTGGGAGCGCCAGAAGCGGATGACCAAGCCGTCCGGCGCGCTCGGCATGCTGGAGATCATCTCCGCGCAGCTCAGCGGTCTGGCCCGGCAGTGCCCCCCGCCGATCCCCGAGCCCGCGGCCGTCGCCGTCTTCGCCGGGGACCACGGGGTGCACGCCCAGGGCGTCACCGCCTGGCCGCAGGAGGTCACGGCGCAGATGGTGGCCAACTTCCTGGCCGGCGGCGCGGTCTGCAACGCCTTCGCCGGCCAGGTCGGCGCCGAGGTGTGCGTGGTGGACGTGGGCGTGGCGGCGGACCTGCCGTCCGCGCCCGGTCTGCTGCCGCGCAAGGTGCGGCCCGGCACGGCGGACTTCACCACCGGGCCCGCGCTCACCCGCGAGGAGGTGCTGCGCGCGGTCGAGGTGGGCATCGAGACCGCCCGCGACCTGGTGGCGGCGGGCAACAAGGCGCTGCTGACCGGTGAGATGGGCATCGCCAACACCACCGTCTCCGCCGCGCTGATCTCCGTCTTCACCGGCGCCGACCCGGCCGAGGTCACCGGCCGCGGCACCGGTGTCAGCGACGAGATGCACGCCCACAAGGTCGAGGTGGTGCGCCGCGCCCTGGAGCTGCACCGGCCCGACGCCTCCGACCCCCTCGGCGTCCTGGCGGCGGTCGGCGGGCTGGAGCACGCCGCGCTGACCGGGCTGATCCTCGGCGGCGCCTCGCTGCGCACCCCCGTCGTCCTTGACGGAGTGAGCGCGGGGGCGGCGGCCCTGGTCGCGCGGGCCATCGCGCCCGAGGCGCTGGCGGCCTGCATCGCCGGTCACCGCAGCGCGGAGCCCGGCCATGTCGCGGCACTGGCCAAGCTGGGGCTGCGCCCCCTGATCGACCTCGACCTGAGGCTCGGCGAGGGGACGGGCGCGCTGCTGGCCCTGCCCGTGGTGCAGAGCGCGGCCCGGGCCATGCACGAGGTCGCCACCTTCGACTCGGCGGGCGTCACCGAGAAGAACTGACGCGCCCCGCCGCCGTACTCCCCGCAGGCCGCCGGGAGGGCCCGAGCCCTTCCGGTGACCTGCGGCACAGCGTGTCCGGGCCGCCGCGTCGTACGCTGCCCGCACCCGCTGCCCTCCGCAGCCAGTCCCGTTCCCGCCGCTCCACCGCCGCAGCGGCCCGCGATCCTCCAAGGAGCCGCACCGCCATGTCCGAGCACTCCGCGCACCCCGCCTACCCCGTGGGCCTGCGTCTGACCGGGCGCCGTGTGGTCGTCCTCGGCGGCGGGACCGTCGCCCAGCGGCGGCTGCCCGCGCTGCTGGCCGCGGGCGCCGACGTCCTGCTGATCGCGCCCTCGGCCACCCCCTCGGTGGAGGCCATGGCCGAGGCGGGCGAGCTGCGCTGGGAGCGCCGCGCCTACCGTCCGGGCGATCTGGACGGCGCCTGGTACGCGGTCGTCGCCACCGACGACGCCGAGGCCAACGCGGCCGCCTCCGCCGAGGCCGAGGAGCGCCGGGTGTGGTGCGTCCGCAGCGACGACGCCGACGCCGCCACCGCCTGGACCCCGGCCACCGGACGCAGCGAGGGCGTCACCGTCGCCGTCCTCACCGGACGCGATCCGCGCCGCTCGGCAGCCGTGCGCGACGCCGTGGTCGAGGGCCTGCGCGACGGCACCCTGACCGCCCCCCGGCACCGCGCCCGCAGGGCGGGCGTCGCCCTGGTCGGCGGGGGCCCGGGCGACCCGGACCTGATCACCGTGCGCGGCCGCCGGCTGCTGGCCGAGGCGGACGTGGTGATCGCCGACCGGCTCGGCCCGCGCGACCTGCTGGACGAACTGCCTCCGCACGTCGAGGTGATCGACGCGGCCAAGATCCCCTACGGCCGGGCGATGGCCCAGGAGGCCATCAACGCCGCGCTCGTGGAGCACGCCAGGGCCGGGAGGTTCGTCGTGCGCCTCAAGGGCGGGGACCCCTATGTCTTCGGCCGCGGCATGGAGGAGGCGCAGGCGCTCGCCGAGGCCGGGATCCCGGTCACCGTGGTGCCCGGCATCTCCAGCTCCATCAGTGTGCCCGGCGCCGCGGGCATCCCGGTCACGCACCGCGGGGTGGCCCATGAGTTCACCGTCGTCAGCGGCCATGTCGCTCCCGGTGATCCGCGTTCGCTGGTGGACTGGGCGGCCCTGGCGAAGCTGCGCGGCACCCTGGTGATGCTGATGGCGGTGGAGCGCGTCGGCGCCATCGCCGAGGCCCTCATCGAGCACGGACGGGCCCCGGACACGCCCGTCGCCCTGGTCCAGGAGGGCACCATGGCCGGCCAGCGCCGGGTGGACGCCACGCTGGCGACCGCGGCGCGCACGGTCGAGAAGGAGGGCGTACGCCCGCCCGCGGTGATCGTCGTCGGCGAGGTGGTCGGCGTGAACCGGGCCGAGACCGGCCGGTGACGGCGCCGGGGGCCGGGGGGACCGGAGGGACCGGGGGAGAGGACGAGGAGACCGCCGTGGCGGAAGGCGCGACCGGGGCGGCCCGGGGCCCGATCACCGTCGAGGACCCCGGAGATCCGCGCCTGGGCGACTACACCGGCCTGACCGACGTCCGGCTGAGGCGTGTGCGCGAACCGGCGGAGGGCCTGTTCATCGCCGAGGGCGAGAAGGTCATCCGGCGAGCCCTCGCGGCCGGCTACGAGATGCGGTCGATGCTGCTGACGCCCAAGTGGGCCGAGGCGATGCGCGACGTGATCGCCTCGGTCCGGGTGCCCGTCTACAGCGTCGGCCCGGAGGTGGCCGAGCGGGTGACGGGCTACCACGTGCACCGCGGGGCCCTGGCCTCGATGCGCCGCAAGCCCCTCCCGAGCCCGGCGGACCTGCTGGCGCACGCGCGCCGGGTGGCGGTGCTGGAGGCGGTGAACGACCACACCAACGTCGGCGCCCTGTTCCGCAGTGCCGCGGCGCTGGGCATGGACGCGGTACTGCTCTCCCCGGACTGCGCCGACCCCCTCTACCGGCGCTCGGTCAAGGTCTCCATGGGCGCGGTCCTCCAGGTGCCGTGGACCAGGCTGGAGTCCTGGCCGGAGGACGTCGGGGTGCTGAGGGAGGCGGGATACGTCACGGCGGCGCTCGCCCTGGACGAGGACGCGGTCGACCTCGGCGAGTTCGCGGCCCGCCGGCCCTCCAGGCTCGCCCTGATCCTCGGCTCCGAGGGGGACGGCCTGCGCCCGTCCACGGTCGCGGCCGCCGACGTGACCGTGCGGATCCCCATGAGCGCGGGCGTCGACTCCCTCAACGTCGCCGCGGCCGCGGCCGTGGCCTTCTACGCGACAGGCCCCGCCGCGGGGTGAATCCGTCCGGGCGCCCCTGTCCGCCAAAGCGGGCATCTCGTGACACTGCGTGATAAAGTGAGCGCGCCAGTACTCGGTCGGCGCGGCCGACGGCGGGCCGACCGCCGCCCCGGCCCGCTCACGTCGATGAAACGCAGGTCTGTACTGGGGGTGCAGACCTCGACTTTGCCCCATCCAGAGGATGGTCGGGTTGAGGCCGTTCGAACTCGGTCCGGCCGTCCTTCCGAAGGGAAGGAAGACGACCGATGAGCACCCAGCCCGTTTCACACCCCCCGGTGGTCAGAGCCCTGTGGGTCCTGGTGGCCGTGTTGTTCTCCACCCTGGTCGCCCTGGTCGCGGGCATCCTCTCCGGCGCCGCGGGCAGCCCCTTCCCCGAGGCCGTGCTGCACGCCGGCGGCGCCTTCGCCGCGGCCCTTCCGCTGTGCCTGACCGTCCTGTCCGCGCTCGGCGCGCTGTAGGCGCCGGGGTGAGGGGGCGTCAACGGGCGGGGCGCCCGGCCGAGTCGGCGGAGTCCGGCCGCCCGGCCCCGGACACCGCCCCGGCCACGCCCGCGTCCGCGGCGCCGACGGCCGGATCCGCGGAAGGCCCCAGCCCCCGGGCCGGCCCCTGACAGCCCTGCGCCGTCGCGATCCCGAGTGCGACCAGCAGCGTCACCGTCACGAACACCACCAGGCGCTGGCGCAGCAGACGGGGGTCGGCCGGCCGCCGCGCACCCGGCCGGGTGCCGCCCGCGGTGCGCACCGGACGCCGGGCCGAGGATCCTCCCGCGGTGCCGCCCGCCCGCCCTCCGGCGGACGGCCGGGCGCTATTCCGGGGCGGTGTGCGCGGTACCGGGCCCCGGGACGTGACCGCCCCGTCCCGTCCGGCGAGGCCCGTGCGACCGGGAGCCCCCTGGGAGCCGCGGCCGCCCGAGGGGCGGTCGCCGTCGCGCGAGGTGCGCTGCCGCAGGTACTGCTCGGCCCGCTTCCCGGTCGGCCGCACCGGACGTACGGCCGCCCCCGTGGCGGCGCCCTCCGGCAGCCCGCGTGCCTCCCGGGCGGCGATCTCCCGCAGCCGCAGCGACAGTTGCAGTGTGCTCGGCCGGTCCTCCGGATCCTTCGCCAGACACGCCCTCACCAGTGGCGCCAACGCCGCGTGCACACCGTGCAGCTGGGGCTCCTCGTGCACCACCCGGTACAGCATCACCTCCGAACTGCCCTGCCCGAAGGGCGAGTCCGCGGTCGCCGCGTACGCCAGCGTCGCGCCCAGCGAGAACACGTCCGTCGCCGGGGTCACCGCCGCCCCCCGTACCTGCTCGGGCGCCAGGAAGCCCGGGGAGCCCACCGCCGTGCCGACGTGCGTGAGGGTGCTGGCGCCGGTCGCCCAGGCGATGCCGAAGTCGATGATGCGCGGACCCTTGGGCGACAGCAGGATGTTCGACGGCTTCAGATCCCGGTGCACCACACCGGCCTCGTGCACCGCCACCAGCCCCTCGGCCAGCGCCGCACCGATCGAGGCGACCTGCGCGGCGGGCAGCGGGCCCTCCTCGTTCACCTTGTCGTGCAGCGACGGACCCGGCACGTACTGCGTGGCGAACCACGGGCGGTCCGCTTCCAGGTCCGCCGCCACCAGCCGGGCCGTGCACCCGCCGCGGATCCGGCGGGCGGCCGACACCTCGCGCGCGAAGCGCGAGCGGAACTCGGGGTCCTCCGCGAGATCCGGCCGGATCACCTTCAGCGCCACCCGCTGCCCGCGCCGGTCGGAGCCGAGGTACACCACGCCCATGCCGCCCGCGCCCAGCCGCCGGTGGAGCCTGAACGAGCCGACGACTCGCGGGTCCTCGCGCCGGAGCCGCATCATCGCCATGTCCTTCCCCTACCTCCGGCCGGGAGGCCCGTCCCGCCCCGTTGGGGCGGCCCTGCACTGCCCGGTCCCTCTGACGTGCCACAGCTTACGGACTGCGGCCCCTCCGCGCCGACAGGCCGCGCATGCGGACCGTGCCGGTTGTCAGTGCCCGGTGGGAGACTGAGGGAGTGGGCGCGCGGCGGTCAGGGGTGGGGAAAGCCCTGCTCAGGAGGCGTCCTGCAGGCATTCCCGGAAGGGGGATCGCACGATGAAGGGCGACTGGGTGGAGATCGTGGTGGACGCCGGAGACACCACCCGTACCTATGAGATGGCGGCCACGCGTGCGGGTCGGCGCGTGGAGACGCAGGTGCGCAGGGGAGTGGTGGAGGTGAGCGAGGTCACCCGCAGCGGCACGGTGGTGCGCACCGCGCGCTTCATGGCCAACCGGGTGCTGGCCCTGGTCGAGCACCCGGTGCCGCGGGAGGACGCCGCGCAGGAGCCGGGGCGCTGACCGGCGGTGCGGCTCGTCCGCTCGGGGTCTCCCCTCCGGGAAGTCCCGGGTCCGGGAGGGCGGTTCTCCACCCTGGGGAGTACCCGGGGCGGACCGGAGTCATCCTGCGGGAGGCCCCCGTTCGGTACGCGGGCATGACGCCCGGGGGCGCCCTTCGCTCCTAGTGTTGTCCTCAAGCGGCGGGTGCAGCACTCGTCCCCCGAGGCCAGACGCCCGCCGCCCCGGATCACGACAGGAGCGGAACCATGGCGCACACAGCAGAGCGCCCGGCGGCCCGGGCACGTGGGCGCCTGGCGGATCTCGCGGCCCTCGGCACCCGGCCGGGCGGCCGCCGCCACCCGCTGGTGGCCGCCGTCATGGTCCTTCCGCTGGCCGTGCTGCTGGCCGTCGTCTTCGGCGGTGTGGAAGCGGTGATCACACAGGCGTCGTCCGTGGCCGGACTGCTGGGGTTCTGACACAGGGCCCCGGGCTCGGGAGAGCGGCCCGAGCCCGGAACATCCGGTCACCCAACCCCGTGGGGACGGGGGTACGGCGGACGGCGCGGGGCCCGGGCAGGCGGGGAACTGCCCGGGCATCGCGCCGTCCGGGGCCGTACGATCCGCCGCACGGCCCGCGCCCGCGGGCCCGCAACGGACGGGGACACCGTGGCGCACGCACCGCTCACCGCGCATCTCGCGCACCGGGCCGCCTCCGCCCACGCCGCGACCACCGACGGCGCCGCCCGCCCCGTGGTGCTGGCCGAGCGGGCCGACGCCACCGTCGTACGCAGCGGGAGCGTCGTGGCCAAGGCACACGCCCCCGGCGGCGACTCCGGCCGGCTCGCGCTCCGGCTGAGCGTCGCCGCCCACCCGCTGCTGAGCCGCGTCCTGCTCGCGCCGCTGCCCGTCGCCGCGGATCCGCGCAGCGGGGCCCGGGAAGCGGGGAGAGGGCCGGAGAGGCGACTCCTGGACACCCTGCCCGACGGCCGCCCGGTGAGCCTGTGGCCCTACGGCACCCCCGTCGACCCCGGTGCGCCCGAGGCCGCCCCCTGGGAGGCGGTCGGCGCGCTGCTCGCCCGCCTGCACGCCGTACCGCCCGTCGCGCTGCCCGGCCCGCTCCCGCCGATGCGCGGCCCGGCCAAGGCGGCCCGCGCTCTGGAAGTGCTGCGCCGCACCGTCCGACGCACCGCCGCGGTACGGGCCGTCGAGGCGGCCTGGGCCCGTCTGCCCGCGTGGACGCGCGACGAGGCCCCGCCGCCGCGTGCGGACGCCCTCTGCCACGGCGACCTCCACCTGGGGCAACTCGTGCGGCACCCGGCGCACGACGGCCCCTGGCGCCTCATCGACGTGGACGACCTGGGCCTGGGCGACCCGGCCTGGGACCTGGCCCGCCCCGCCGCCTGGTGCGCCACCGGGCTGCTGGCGCCCGCGGACTTCGGCCGCCTCCTCGACGCCTACCGGGCCGCGGGCGGCACCGCGCTCCCCGGCGGCGCGGACGGCCCTCCCCCCGACCCCTGGCCGCGGCTGGACGCGCCCGCGCGGGCGCTGACCGCCCAGCTGGCGGCCCGTGCCCTGGTCAGGGCCGAGGCCGAAGGGCGGGCGCCGGACGAGACCGACCGGGCCCTGGTCGACGCCTGTTCCCGCATAGCGGGGTCCTGAGGAGCCCGCGGGCCCTACGCTGGTGCGCCCGGACGGCCCGCCCCACCGGTCCTGCCGGTGCGCGGACGCATCCAAGTCACCCCCGCAGCGCGTCCGCACAGTCACACGGCCCCTACCGCCACGGAGGCGAGACGCGATGCAGTGCCCCAAGTGCCGAGCGCACATGCAGACCTACAACCGCAGCGGAGTCCAGATCGAGCAGTGCAGCGGCTGCCGGGGGGTCTTCCTCGACTACGGGGAGCTGGAGGCGCTCACCCGCCTCGAGTCGCAGTGGTCGCAGCCCGCCCCGCCTCCGCCGGGACCTGCCGCCCAGCCCTACCCGGCCCCTCCCGCCTGGGGAACCCCGCACCACGGCCACCATGGTCATCACGGCCGCCACAAGAGCTTCAGCCGGATGCTGTTCTCCTCCTGACCGTCAGGTCCCCCCTCCCGGCCGCAGGACGGTCCGGGGCACGGCGAAGGGCCGGAGCACCAGGCTCCGGCCCTTCGGGATGTGGACGATACTGGGATTGAACCAGTGACCTCTTCCGTGTCAGGGAAGCGCTCTCCCGCTGAGCTAATCGTCCGCAGTGCGGTGTGCCGCGTGCGCGATACTGGGATTGAACCAGTGACCTCTTCCGTGTCAGGGAAGCGCTCTCCCGCTGAGCTAATCGTCCGCAGTGCGGTGTGCCGCGTGCGCGATACTGGGATTGAACCAGTGACCTCTTCCGTGTCAGGGAAGCGCTCTCCCGCTGAGCTAATCGCGCGGAACAAGGACCCCGAGGGGCCCTCGGTGGACGATACTGGGATTGAACCAGTGACCTCTTCCGTGTCAGGGAAGCGCTCTCCCGCTGAGCTAATCGTCCGAGGTGGAGACGGGATTTGAACCCGTGTAGACGGCTTTGCAGGCCGTTGCCTCGCCTCTCGGCCACTCCACCAGTGCGGGGGCCGCAGGGCCCCCATCGAGCGGACGACGAGACTCGAACTCGCGACATCCACCTTGGCAAGGTGGTGCTCTACCAACTGAGCTACGTCCGCAGTGCCTCTCCCGGGGCGGTGCTCGGGAGCTGCCGTCACCGCCCGCTGCCGCGCTCGGTGACGACATGAACTCTAGCGGATTCCCGGGCCAGCTCAAATTCCGTTTCCCCAGCGTGCCCGCCGTAGACTCGCCGCGTGCACGATCCGGCCCCTCTCGCCCGCTTCGGCGGTCTTGTCGCCACCGACCTGCGGGACGTCACCAGCGATCCCACCGCCCTGGACTCCACCGGCTGGTGGGCGGTGGTCGCCGACTTCGAGGGCCGCCTGGTCTGCGCCCGCTTCGGCGATGTGCGGCCCGCCCCCGTACCCCGCCCCCGTCCGGGGCGCTGGCGCGGACCGGACGCCGGCGCCTGGACGTCGTCCCTGGACCGCGCCGCCTACACCGCGGGCGTGCGGCGCATACGCGAGCACATAGCGGCGGGCGAGGTCTACCAGGCCAACCTCTGCCGCGTGCTCACCGCGCCGCTGCCCGACCCGGCAGCCGCCGACCCCGACGAACTGACCGCGCTCCTGGCGCTCGGCAACCCCGCCCCCCACGCCGGCACCGTCCGCCTCCCCGCCCACGGGGTCGAGGTCGCCACGGCCTCGCCCGAGCTGTACCTCGCCCGCCGCGGACGCACCGTGGAGTCCCGTCCCATCAAGGGCACCGGGCGTACGGCCGCCGACCTGCTGGACAAGGACCGCGCGGAGAACGTGATGATCGTGGACCTGGTCCGCAACGACCTCGGCCGCGTCAGCGCCACCGGATCGGTCACCGTCCCCGCCCTGTGCGCCGTCGAGCCGCACCCCGGACTCGTCCACCTCGTCTCCACCGTCCGCGGCGAACTGGCCCCGGGGGCCGGCTGGGCCGAGCTGCTGGAGCACACCTTCCCGCCCGGATCGGTCACCGGCGCCCCCAAGTCCAGTGCCCTGCGCGTCATCCGCTCGCTGGAGACCGCCCCGCGCGGCCCGTACTGCGGCGGCATCGGCTGGGTGGACGCCGACCGCGGCACCGGAGCGCTGGCGGTGGGCATCCGCACCTTCTGGATCGACCGCACCGCGCCCGGCGGCCCGGCGCTGCGCTTCGGCACCGGCGCCGGGATCACCTGGGGTTCGGATCCGGAGCGGGAGTGGGAGGAGACCGAGCTCAAGGCGGAGCGGCTGCTCGCGGTAGCGTCGGGGGAGTACGCGAAGACGCCTTCCGCGAGCGGCGCGATCCGGACCACCGGCGCGGCGAGCACGGCGGGCGGGACCGGAGGAGCTGGGGCATGACGCTGATCTGGGTGGACGGAGAACTGCGGGACGCCGACGCCGCGCGGGTGTCCGTGCTCGACCACGGACTGACCGTCGGCGACGGGGTCTTCGAGACGGTCAAGGCCGTCGACGGGCGCACCTTCGCCCTCACCCGCCATCTGGAGCGCCTGGCCGTCTCCGCCCGCGGCCTGGGCCTGCCCGAGCCGGACCGGGACGAGGTGCGCCGCGCCTGCGCCGCCGTGGTGGAGGCCAACCCCGTGCCGCTGGGCCGGCTGCGGATCACCTACACCGGTGGGCTCTCCCCCCTCGGCTCCGACCGCGGTGACGCCGGGCCCACCCTGGTCGTCGCCGTCGGCGAGGCGAAGCCCCGCCCCGACACCACCGCCGTCGTCACCGTCCCCTGGGTCCGCAACGAGCGCGGCGCGCTGGCCGGTCTGAAGACCACCTCCTACGCCGAGAACGTCGTCGCGCTGGCCCACGCCCACCGGCAGGGCGCCTCCGAGGCCCTGTTCGGCAACACCGTCGGGCGGTTGTGCGAGGGCACCGGCTCCAACGTCTTCGTCGTCCTCGACGGAGAGGTGCACACCCCGCCGCTCGCCTCCGGCTGCCTGGCCGGGATCACCCGCGCGCTGGTGGCCGAGTGGACGGGTGCGCAGGAGACCGATCTGCCGATGGACATCCTGGAGCGGGCCGAGGAGGTCTTCCTCACCTCCACCCTGCGCGACGTCCAGGCCGTCCACCGGATCGACGGACGCGAACTGCCCTCCGCGCCGGGACCGGTCACGGCCAAGGCGATGCGGATCTTCGCCGAGCGCTCGGCGGCCGACATCGACCCGTGAGGCGGCGGCCGCGCCCCCGGTGCCCCGGTGTCCCCGGTCTTCCCGTGTCCCGGTGACGGGCGGGGCGCCGAGGTGGGTAGAACCCAGTCGATGACCACCACCCTGCGCCCCACCGGACCCGAGCGGCGCGCCGCGGACGGCGCCCGCTCCCGCTCGTACGACATCTGCGTCAACGGCCGCCCCGTCGGCCGTGTGCGGCTGGCCGCGGACGGACGCCTCGGCCCGTCGGCCGGCCGCATCGAGGAACTCGCCGTCCACGGACCCGACCGCCGCAGGGGCCGGGCCACCGTCGCCGCGCTCGCGGCCGAGGAGGTGCTGCGCGGCTGGGGCTGCCGCCGGATCGAGGCGAGCGTCCCGGCGGACGCCGGTCCCGCCCTGCGGCTGGCCGCGGCCCTGGGGTACGCCGAGCGCAGCCGGAGCATGGCCAAGGAGCTGTCCGAGCCGCCCGTACTGCCCGGCGGCAGCGTGGTGCGCCCCCTGGGGGCGGACGAGTACCCGGCTTGGCTGGAGAGCCGCCGGGAGGCCTACGCCCGCGTCTGGGCCGGGTGGGGGACGGACCCGGAGTGGGCCCGCCTCAGGTCCGAGGCCGACCACGCCGGGCTGCTGCCCGACGGGCCGGACACCGCGGGCACCGCCCTGCGCGTCCTCGTCCACGAGGGAGAGGACGTCGGCACGCTCTGGCTGGCGACGGCCCGTGCGCGCGGATCCGGCGCCTGGGTCTTCGACGTCGAGGTGGCCCCGTCACACCGCGGCCGGGGCCACGGCCGGACGCTGATGCTCGCCGCCGAGCGCGAGTGCCTGGCGGCCGGGGTGCGCACGCTCGGGCTCAACGTCTTCACGGACAACGCCGCGGCCCTGCGGCTGTACGAGTCGCTCGGCCACCGGCCGACCGCCCACCACCTGCACAAGCCGCTGCTCTAGCCGTGCCGCCCGGTCCCCTCCCCGGACCCGGCCAGCAGCCGGTCGGCGATCTCCTCGATCCGCTCGCGCAGGCCGTCCTGGCTCTTGCCGCCGTCCAGCCGCTCGCCGCCGATCACATAGGTCGGGGTGCCGGTGACCCCGATCGCCCGGCCCTCGGCCTGGTCGGCGTCGACGACCAGCAGATGCCGCCCGTCGACCAGGGCGGTGTCCATCTCCTCGGCGTCCAGACCCGTCTCCCGGGCCACCTCCAGCAGCAGTTCCTCGCCGCGCTCGCCCAGCTCCCCGGCGCGGGCCAGGACCGCCTCGGCGTACTCGTCGCCGCGGCCCTGCGCGTACGCCTCCTCGGCGGCCTGGGCGGCTGCGTAGGAGTGGCGGTGCTTGTCCAGGGGGAAGTGGCGCAGCCGGATCTCCAGGGCGTCGCCGTACCGCTCGCGCAGCACGCGCAGGTCGGCCATGGCCCGGTAGCAGTCCGGGCACTGCAGCTCGCACCAGACGTCCAGGACGGGGCGGGCGGGGCGGGTGTCGTTCATGCGGACAGTCTCCCAGTCCGGCCCGGGGAGGAGACCGTGAGGTCCGGGAAGGGGGCCGGGGCCGGGGGATCCCGGAAATCTCCCCGGGCCACGGGGCCGGGCATGGCACATACGGGGCGGGAAGCGGCACGATGGATACATGCTGACCACGACCGTCTGCGCGGCGCTCTCCGCGGCGGGACTGGCCGTCGCCTTCCTGACGGCCTACCGCCGCCGCTTCGCCGCGGCCACCCGTATAGCGGCCCTCTCCCTGGTGCCCGTCGGACTGGCGATGTCCGGCCTGCTGGGAATGTTCGGCGAGATCGGAGGGGCGGTGGCGTCCTGGGCCTCGGGCCTGGTGCTCGAACCCACGGTCTGGGCCGGCTTCGGGGTGCTCGCCGCGGCCCTCGTCCTCTACGTGGTGGGCCGCGCCGCCGGGAGGCGTACGCGTGCCCGCGAGGGCGGCACCGGATCCGGGCGCGGCGGGCGCCGCGCGGCGGAGTCCGCCGCCTCCCGGCCGGCCCTCGGAGGCGAGGGCGCCGGGGGAGGCGGGGGCCGTGAGAAGCGGCCGGCGGGGGCGACCGACGCGGACGACTTCTCGGACATCGAAGCGATTCTGAGGAAACACGGCATCTGAATCCGGTGAACCGGGCCCGCGCGGTGGTGTGTTGAACCGCGCGCCACCTCGGCCTGCGTCATCATCGCGGCGAGATGCGCGACACCACCGACACCACCGACATCACCACCAGCGCCGCCACCGACACGACCGAGGACCGTGCTCCCGGCTCCCCGCACGAGGCGGGCCCCGGCGTACGGCCCGGCGGACCGCCCGCCGGGCTTCCCGAGCCCCGCGGCTGTCTGTTCGCCCTCTCCCAGCCGCCGCTGATGCTCTTCCTGGCCGTCGTCGGCGCACTGGTCTTCCTGGCGGCGGCGCACGACCTGTTCCTGCTCTGACCGCCGGCTGCTCCGCTCCCCGGCCCCGGCGCTCCCCGGCCGGTCCCGGTCAGCTTCCGGAGGCCTCGCGCTGCCGCGCCCGGTAGGCGGCCACGTGCAGACGGTTGCCGCAGGTGCGGCTGTCGCAGTAGCGGCGCGAGCGGTTCCGGGACAGGTCGATGAAGGCACGGCGGCAGTCGGGGGCGGCGCAGCGGCGCAGCCGCTCGCGCTCCCCGGCGACCACCAGGAAGGCCAGGGCCATGCCGCCGTCCGCGGCGAGGTGGTCGGCGAGGGAGGCGCCGGGTGCGAAGTAGTGGATGTGCCAGTCGTAGCCGTCGTGGTCGGTGAGCCGGGGCGTGGTGCCGGCGGCGGCGACCAGTGTGTTCACCAACTCGGCCGCGCGGTGCGCGTCGGAGGCGGCGAAGACCCGCCCGAACTGCTCGCGCACCTCTCGCACGGCGGCCAGGTCCGTCTCGTCCAGGGCGCCCACGTCGCTGACGGCGTTGCGCTCGACGAAGGCGCGCAGCGCGCCGACGTCGGCGAGCGTGTCGGGAGTGTGCTCGTCGGGCGCGGTGTTCAGGAGATCGACGACGGCGTCGAGAGCGCACCGGGTGTCGTGGTTGATCAGCACGGTCGTCGCTCCCTGGCCGGTGTCTCGTCGGCAGCCCTGCGGGCCCTGCTGCGGTGAGACTCTAGTCGCTCCCGGACACGGCGACGCCGCCGCCACGGTGATACGTGGCGGCGGCGTCGCCGTCGCCGGGCCGGGAGGGCCGGGCCCCGAGCCGTCGCCCCGAGTCGGACGGCAGCGGGGTGCCGGCGTCTGTCAGCTCTCCGCGAGGATGTGGGAGAGCTCGGTGTCGAGGTCGAAGTGCCGGTGCTCGGTGCCGGGGGGGACGGCGGCGTCCGTTCGCTTGAGGAAGGACTCCAGGGCCCGCGCGGGGGCCTCCAGCAGCGCCTCGCCCTCCGGTGAGCTGAGAGCGATGCAGACGACGCCCTGACCGTGGCTGCGGGACGGCCAGACACGGACGTCGCCGGTGCCTGTGGGACGGTGCAGGCCTTCGGCGAGGAGGTCGCGGGCGAAAACCCACTCGACGGTCTCCTCGGCACCTGTGTGGAAGGTGGCGTGCACGGCGTAGGGATCGGCCGTGTCATACCGCAGGCCCGCGGGCACAGGCAGGGAGGACTCGCTCGATACAACGAGGCGCAGGTGCAGCTCGCAGCTGACCGTGGTGTTCATAAGCGCCAGGGCCTTTCGCTCAGTGTGCGCTCGGGGATTCGCACGTCGGCGAAATCGACATGCCACCTACGGGATGGGTGTAAACCCCTCTGCCCCTTTTGTTTCCCTTCACATCATTCAGATGGAGGAATGCGGATTTAACCGGTGGTCTGTTCGGGCGAACGGTGCAGAGGCCTCGGGTAATCTGGGGCGGGTGGAAACCGAGAGTAAGGAACGGGCCCTCGGTTCACGGGCGCCGCAGTTCATCAAGGCGTCCCGGGCGCTCCATCTGAGCTGGCAGGTGGGGGTCTTCCTGGTCGGGCTCGCCATCGTGATCGCCGGAGTGCTGATGCTGGCGCTGCCGGGGCCGGGCTGGCTGGTGATCTTCACGGGGCTGGCGGTCTGGGCGACGGAGTTCGTCTGGGCCCAGATCGTCCTGCGGTGGACGCGGCGGAAGGTCTCCGAGGCGGCCAGGCGCGCGCTCGACCCGAAGGTGCGGCGCCGCAACATGGTGCTCACGGTGCTCGGCGTGGCCGTCGCGGCGGCCCTGGTGGCCGTGTACCTGGCGCTGTACGGGACGGCGATGCCGTGGGACGTCGCGAGCTGAGCCGGTGGGAGCCCCGGGGTGGGCGCGAGGGGGTCACGAGCAGTCGCTGACATGCGGTAATGTTGTCGCCGCACCCGGGCGATTAGCTCAGCGGGAGAGCGCTTCGTTCACACCGAAGAGGTCACTGGTTCGATCCCAGTATCGCCCACCGAAGGCCGGGGTCCCGGCAGGCTCGGAGCCTGCCGGGACCCCGGCCTCTTCCATGTGTGGCCCGTGCGCACCCGTACACGCTCCGGATGCCCGCCGGTGAATTCTGTCCGAACCGTTGACGCCTCTGCCGCTCGTCCCTAAGTTAGCCCGGCAAGCGCTTGCCTAAAACGTTTCAAACAACCGGGGTGGCGGGACGAACCCGCCCGGGAGGGGCGTTTCGATGAGTTCTCGACGGAGCAGGACCACGGGCCTGCGGGCGATAGGGGCCGGCCTGGCCGCGCTGGGGCTGCTCGCCTCCGGATGCGGCGGCGGCGACGGAGGCGCGGACGGCAAGGTGACCATCCGCTACTCCTGGTGGGGCGCGCAGGACCGGGCCGACCTGATCAACAGGGCCGTGGACCTGTTCGAGAAGGAGAACCCCGGCATCGAGGTCAAGACCGACTTCCAGGAGTACGGCGACTTCTGGACGAAGTTCAACACCCAGGCCGCGGGCGGCAATCCGCCGGACGTCTTCCAGAACTCCTATGCCTTCCTGCGCAAGTACGGGCAGAAGAACCTGCTGCTGGATCTCGACACCCAGGTGAAGGCGGGCAATCTGAACCTGGACGACTTCCGCCAGGGACTGGGCAGGGCCGGCGAGGTCGACGGAAAGCTGCTGGGCGTGCCGGTCGGCGCCAACACCTTCACCCTCGTCTACGACGTCAAGGCGTTCGAGGAGGCCGGGGTCACCCCCGAGCACGGCTGGACGTGGAAGGAGTTCGACGCGGCCGTCGAGAAGATCAGCGGATCCGGGAAGGACTTCTGGGGCGCCAGCAACAACGGCGGCGTGATGTACCTGTACGACCTCTACCTGCGTCAGCAGGGGAAGGCGTTCTTCACCGAGGACGGGCTCGGCTTCACCGAGGCCGACCTGAAGAAGTGGTGGGGCGACTACCGGGAGAAGCTCGACGACGGCCTGCTCGTCCCGGCCAAGCAGGCCGAGCAGGTCAAGCCCAAGTCCGAGGTCAGCGCCGGCCTGTCGGCCGCCGAGTTCACCTGGGACAACTTCCTGGTCCGCTACGTCTCCGAGACGGACAGGGAACTCGCCCTGGCGCCCATCCCGACCATGGACGGCGAGCGGACCGGGCAGTACCTCTCCTCGCTGATGCTCAGCGCCTCCGCCCGCACCAAGCACCCGGAGGAGGTCGCCAAGTTCATCGACTTCATGGTCAACGACCCCGAGGTCGGGAAGATCATGGGCTACAACCGCGGGGTGCTGCCGACCAACGCGCAGTTCGACGCCTACAAGCCCGAGGGTCCCGACGCCAAGATCGCCGAGTACGAGAAGAGCGTCACCGACTACCTCGAGCCGATCACGCCGCACCCGGCCGGAACCGACACCGTCGAGGCCGCCTTCCTGAGCATCTACGGCTCGGTGGCCCAGGGATCCGTCTCCGTCGACGACGCGGTGTCCCAGTTCTTCGACGAGGCCAAGACCGCCCTCGGCTCCTGACCCGAGGAGAACGTCCCGTGATGCGTACCGACACCCCCGCACCGGCCGGGGCGGAGGGGGAGCGGGCGGTGGAGACCCCCCGCCGCCCCGCCCCGTCCGCCCCCGCCCCCCGGCCCGCCTCCACCGCGCGGCGGCGGGCCCGCCGGGAGACCCTGGCCGGCTACCTGTTCCTCTCCCCGTGGTGCGTCGGCATCCTGCTGCTGACGCTGGGGCCGATGCTCGTCTCGCTCTACCTGGCCTTCACCGACTACAACCTCTTCGACTCGCCCCGCTGGGTGGGTCTGGCGAACTTCTCCGAGATGTTCTCCGACGGCCGCTGGTGGACGTCGGTCCGGGTCACGGCCGTGTTCGTGCTGATCGCCACCCCGCTCAAGCTCGCGGTCGCGCTCGGCGTGGCGATGCTGCTGGTGCGGCCCCGCAAGGGGCAGGGCTTCTACCGCTCGGCGTTCTACGCCCCCTCGCTGATCGGGGCGAGCGTGAGCATCGGCATCGTCTGGCGGGCCCTGTTCCAGGACGACGCGGTCGTCGACCGGTCCCTGAGCCTGTTCGGCTGGGACGGCGGCGGCTGGGTCGGCGACCCGGACTGGTCGATGCCCACCCTGATCGCCCTGTCGGCCTGGCAGTTCGGTGCGCCGATGGTCATCTTCCTGGCCGGCCTCAAGCAGGTGCCGCGCGAGCTGTACGAGGCGGCCGAGGTGGACGGAGCCGGCGCCTGGCGGCGGTTCCGCTCCATCACCCTGCCGATGATCTCCCCGGTACTCTTCTTCAACCTGTTGCTGGAGATCATCCACTCCTTCCAGATCTTCACCTCCGCGCTCGTGATCGCCGGACCCGGCGGCGGACGCGCGGGCGGCCCCGGCGACTCGCTGCTCGTCTACACCTGGTACCTGTACGAGCAGGGCTTTTCCAACCTGCGCATGGGCTACGCCTCCGCGATGGCCTGGATGCTGCTCGCCGGGATCGCCGTGGTGACCGCCGTGCTGTTCTGGTCCCAGCGCCGCTGGGTGCACTACGAGGAGGGGGGCCGATGAGCGCGCCCACCGGCACCGTCCGTACCGCCCGTCCCGTCCGCCCCCCGCGCGGCGGGGCCGGCGCCCCGGCGCGCCGCGGTGCGCGGTCGGTCCTGTGGCACCTGGGGGCGCTGGCCCTCCTGGCCGTGGTGCTCTACCCGGTGGTGTGGGTGCTGGGCGGCTCCCTCAAGCCGGGCAACGAGATCGTGGGCAGCCTCGAACTGCTGCCCACCGACCCGATCACCGACAACTACGAGCGGCTCGCCGACGGGATCGCGGGCATCGGCATCGAGACGTTCTTCCTCAACTCGCTGCTGGTGGCGCTGGGTTCGGTGATCGGTGTGCTGTTCTCCTGCTCGCTGGCCGCGTACGCCTTCGCCCGGATCCGCTTCGCGGGCCGCAACGTGCTGTTCACGCTGATGATCGGCACCCTGCTGCTGCCCGTCCACGTGCTGCTGGTGCCGCAGTACGTGCTGTTCCAGAAGATGGAGCTGATCAACACCTATGTGCCGCTGCTGCTGGGCAAGTTCCTCGCGGTGGACGCCTTCTTCGTCTTCCTGATGGTGCAGTTCATGCGCAACCTCCCCAGGGAACTGGACGAGGCGGCCCGCATCGACGGCTGCGGCCACTGGCGGATCTACTGGACGATCGTGCTGCCGCTGTGCCGCCCGGCGCTGATCACCAGTGCCATCTTCAGCTTCATCTGGGCCTGGAACGACTTCCTCGGGCCGCTGATCTACCTCAACGAGCCCGACAAGTACACCGTCTCGCTCGGTCTGAAGATGTTCATGGACCAGGACAGCCTCGCCGACTACGGCGGCATGATCGCCATGTCGGTCGCGGCCCTGCTGCCGGTGCTGCTGTTCTTCCTGGCCTTCCAGCGCTACCTCGTCGAGGGCGCGGCCACCTCGGGGCTCAAGGGATGAGCGGGGCGGGCGCCGCGGCGCGGGCTTACGCGGACACTTCCCCGGACACATCCCCGGACACCGCCGCGGGCGCCGCCGGAAGTGCGGACCGGCGGCCCCTCGCCGCCCGGTTCGCGCTCTTCGCCGAGTGCCTGCTGGCCGGGGTGTGGCTGCTGCTCGCCGCGCTCGCGCTGGTGACGGCGCTGCCCGCGTTCGCCGCCGCCTGCGGGCACCTGCGGCGGTACCTGGACGCCGAGCGGGCGGGGTGGCGGGAGTTCGCCGCCGAGTGGGCGGCGGCCGTACGCACCGGCTGGCGGTTCTCGCTGCTGTGGTGGGCCGCCCTGGCGCTGCTCGCCTTCGACCTGCGGGTGGTCTCCTCCGGGCTGCTGCCCGGAGGCCCCGTGGTGGCCGCGGTCGGCGCCGTCACGGCCGCCGCCGCGGTGGCCGTGGTGGTCACCGGGCTGCGCACCGCCGCAGCCTGGCGCCCCGGCGCGGACTGGTTCCGCACCGGCCGGGCCGCCGTCCTGCGCACCCTGCGCACCGAGCCGGGCGGCTCGCTGCTGCTGGCCGGAGGGCTGGCCGTGGTCGGCGTCGCCGCATGGATGCTGCCGCCCCTGGCCGCCCCGGCGCTCGGCTGCCTGGCCGCCTGCGCGGTCGCCGCCGAGCGGCGGTACGGCCGCCCCTGACCGCATTCCCGACCCGGCCGTCCGGCGCCACCGCCGGGCGGCCGGCACCTCGAACTGTCATGGCCCTGACATCAGAATGGGAGCGTCATGTCCCCGATCCCCAGACGGAACGTGCTCCAGGCCGCCGCGGTCGCCGGCGCCGCCGCCCACGCCTCCTGGCTGCTCGGCGGGACCCCCGCCCACGCGGCCCGCCCGGCCGGCGCCGCCACCGGCACCAAGGGAGCCGACGGCCCGGTGGAGATCACCTGGCTGGAGGACGGCGGCCTCGGCGAGGCCCCCGGCAACACCTTCGGAGTGCCCTGGCCCATGGGCGCCCTGAAGGCCGGCACCCCCTTCTCGCTCAGCGCCGCGGACGGCACCGCCGTCCCCGTCCAGACCTGGCCCACCGCGTACTGGCCCGACGGCACCCTGAAGTGGACCGCGCACGCCGTCGGCCCCCAGGCCGGGAACGCCGCCTCCTACCGCCTCACCCCCGGCGACGCGCCCGCCGCACCCGCCAAGGCCCTCACCGTCACCCGCAAAGGCGGCGACGTCGTGGTGGACACCGGTACCGTCACCGCCCGCATCGGCGGGGACGGCGGATCCCTGGTGAAGTCGGTGCGCCGGGGCTCCACCGAGATCGCCCGCGACGGCCGCCTGGTCCTGCTCCGCCAGGGGAGGATCGACGACGGCGACCAGGGCACGCAGAAGTGGCAGCGCTTCGACGGCGACATCGAGAAGGTCGCCGTCGAACAGGACGGCCCCGTCCGCGCGGTGGTCCGCGTCGACGGCAGGCACCGCCGGGGGAGCCGCGGCTGGCTGCCGTTCTCCGTCCGCCTGTACTTCCACGCCGGATCCGACGCCTTCCGGATGCTGCACACCGTCACCTTCGACGGCGACGAGCACGAGGACTTCGTCCGCGGCCTCGGCGTGCGCTTCACCGTACCCATGCGCGACGAGCACCACGACCGCCACGTCCGTCTCGGCGGTGAGGGCCGCGGTCTGCTGTCGGAGGCGGTCAGGGGCATCACCGGACTGCGCCGCGACCCCGGCGCCGAGGTCCGCGCCAAGCAGGTCAGGGGTGAGAGGCTGCCCGATCCCGCCACCTGGGACCAGCGTGTCACCAGCCGGCTGCACCTCATCCCCACCTGGGGCGACTACACCCTCGCCCAGCTCTCCGCCGACGGCTTCACCGTGCGCAAGCGCACCAAGCCCGGCCACGGCTGGATCGCCGCGGGCGGCGGGCGCCGCGCCTCGGGCTTCGGCTACGTCGGCGGGGCCGGCGGCGGACTCTCCTTCGGACTGCGCGACTTCTGGCGCAAGCACCCCGCCCAGCTCGACGTACGCGGCGCCGCCACGGACGAGGCCGAGGTCACCCTCTGGCTGTGGTCGCCCGAGGCGCAGCCGATGGACCTGCGCTTCTACCACGATGGCATGGGCCAGGACACCCACGCCGAGCAGCTCGAGGGCCTCAACATCACCTACGAGGACTACGAACCCGGCTTCGGAACCCCCTACGGCATCGCCCGCACCAGCGAGCTGATGTTCTGGGCCAACGCCGCCACCCCCGCCGCCGAGACCCTCGCCCGCCAGGCCGAGGCCGTGCAGACCCCACCGCAGCTGGCCGCCCCGCCCGCGCACCTGGCCGCCGCCGGAGTCCTCGGCGCACTGTTCGCCCCCGTCGACCGCTCCACACCCGCGAAGGCGAGGCTGGAGGACCACCTGGACTTCCTCTTCGACTACTACCGCGACCAGGTGGAGCAGCGCCGCTGGTACGGCTTCTGGGACTACGGCGACATCATGCACACCTACGACGCGGACCGGCACCAGTGGCGCTACGACGTCGGCGGTTACGCCTGGGACAACTCCGAGCTCTCCCCGGACCTGTGGCTGTGGTACGCCTACCTGCGCTCCGGACGCGCCGACGTCTTCCGCTTCGCCGAGGCCATGACCCGCCACACCGGCGAGGTCGACGTCTACCACCTGGGCAAGTGGGCCGGGCTCGGCACCCGCCACGGCGTGCAGCACTACGCCGACAGCGCCAAGCAGCAGCGCATCTCCACCGCCGTCTACCGCCGCCCGTACTACTTCCTCACCGCCGACGAGCGCTGCGGCGACCTGATGCACGCCCTGGTCGACTCCGACGAGACCTTCCTCGCCCTCGACCCGCTGCGCAAGATCCGCACCGAGCCCTACGAGCCCGACCCCCGGGCGCTGGGCATCGGGCTGGGCACCGACTGGAGCGGGCTGGCCGCCGCCTGGCTCACCGAGTGGGAGCGCCGCGGCCCCAAGGCGGAGAGGGCCGAGAAGAAGCTGAAGGCCACCATGCGCACCATCGCGCGGATGCCCAACGGGTTCTGCACCGGCGAGGGCCGCTACGACATCGAGACCGGGGAGTTCGCCGAGGCGGAGAAGAAGGTCTCGATGAGCCATCTGAGCGCGATGTTCGGGCAGGTGGAGATCTGCGCCGAGCTGATCCACCTCACCGACGTGGAAGGCTTCGAGGAGGCCTGGCTCCAGTACTGCCGCCTCTACGGCGCCACCCGGGCCGAGCAGCAGGCCGAACTCGGCGGCTACGCCACCAACCTCATCCTCCAGCAGGGCCATTCCCGCCTCACCGCCTACGCGGCCTCCCGGCTGAAGGACGAGCGGGAGAAGTACGGCACCCGGGCCTGGCGCGAGTTCTTCACCAAGGACGCCTGGGGTTACAGCGAGTCCTCCCCCTGGAAGACGGAGAAGATCAGCGGGCCCATGGCCCTGGTCGAGGGCAGCGGGGCCGCCTGGGTGGACACCAACACCACCGCCCTGTACGGCCTGGCCGCCATCCAGAACCTCGCCCTGATCGGGGACCTCCTACCCGAGTGAGGCCGGCCGGACCGGGGCGGACGGTCCAGGCTCCCGTCCGCCCCGTCCGCCCCTTCCGGTCCGGCCCGGTCCGGCCCGCTTCCGCTCCTGCCGCTTCCGGGATCGCCGCAGCCACCGGGCCGTCAGCGCATCCGGCCCACCGCGCGGCGCAGCCGCCGCGCTTCCCGCAGCCGCCGCTCGTAGGTCGCGCCGAGGGCCAGGAGCAGTACGCCCGCGGCGGCCGGCGGCGCCCACCGGGGGAGGAGCCCGGCCACCTGGACGACGTAGGGGGCCAGTTCGTGCACGGCGACCAGCGCGGCGGTGCCCCCGCCCATCAGCAGCGGGGCCTTCAGCCGCGACCGCGCGCCCAGCACCGTCAGGGCCAGTGCGGCGGTGCCCAGCAGCAGCGGGCGCAGCCAGTGCGTGTCCAGCCAGACCGCCACCAGGCTCGGCACCAGCGTCGTCGCCAGCCCGGGGCCGTACGCCGCCCAGGAGGAGACCTCCGGCCGGATCCGGTGCAGATGGCCGACGGCCAGCGCGGGGATCGTGACCGGCAGGGTGTACGCCTCCGGCGAGGTCACCTCCCAGCTCCCCAGCCGCACCCACCAGGCCAGCACCAGCAGCAAGCCCCCGGCGTACGCCGCGACCGGCCGGCGCTCCGCGCGCAGCGCCACGCCCCCCGCCGCCACCCCGCACAGGGCCAGCGCCAGGGAGAGCGCGACGGGCTCCGCGACCGTCAGCGCGACGGCCGCGGCGGCGACGGCGTACCCGGCGCACTCCACCGGCGCCCCGGTCGGACGCGCCCGCAGCCGGGCGGCCAGGGGCACCGTGGCGACCGCGGCGCCCAGCACCGCGAACGCCGCCCGGTGGGGCGGTGCGCCCAGGGACAGGGGTACGGCGGCCGCGAACGCGCCCGACCACAGCACCGCCGCCACGGCCACCGCCGGACCCACCGGCGCGGAGGCGCGCGCGGCCACCGCCGCCCCGGCGAAGGCCGCGGCCAGCGTGCCCAGGACGGCCACCGTCATCGCCGGTTCGGCCAGGGACCAGCCGCCCACCGCCACGGCCGCCGCCAGCGCGGTCACAGGAGCCGGCCAGGCCGTACCCGACCCGGCCGTGTCGGGTGCGGCCGGGTGCGGCCGGACAGGGCTCACCGAGACGGCCAGCAGCACCACCACCTCTGCCAGCAGCAGCACCACGGCCACCCGGTACGGCAGGTCCAGCACCACCGGCAGTACGGCCGCCGCCGCGGCCGCCGCCACCAGCGCGCCCCCTCGGGCCCGCGCGCGCCACTCCCGCGGCACCCGCGCCCCCGCCCCCGGGCCCCACCCCACCGCGGCCGACACCGCCGCCAGTGCGCCCAGCACCGCCGGCAGCGCCATCCCGTACGGCCAGCCCAGTCCCGGAGCGACCGCGGCCCGGGCGCCCTGCGGCGCACCGTCCCACACCCCGAACACCCACCCCAGCGGCCCCAGCACCAGCCGTGCCACGGCGGGCAGCGCCCACAGCGCGGCACCGGCGCACACCGCGGCGGACGCCAGTCGCAGCCCCGCCGCCACGGACCGTTCCCTCACCGGGACCGCCCCCAGCGCCATCGCGCACAGGAGGAAGCCCAGCACCGGCCACCCCGGCTCCGGCAACGCCCCCGTTCCCCGCAGCGCGCCACCACCCGCCACCAGCACGGCCAGCCCCGCCACCGCGGCGGGCACCACCGCGGCGGGCGCCACCGCCGAGGGCGCCGCCGCATCCGTGCGGGCGGTGATCCGGGCGAGACGGCGGGCCGCGTACAGCAGCACCGCCGCGGCCGCCGCGAGCAGCGCCGCCGAGTGCGCGGACCCGGCCCACCCCCTCGCCGTCAGGGCCAGTACGGCGGCGGTCAGCAGCCCCGGGACCCCCAGCGCGCACCCCGCGGCGAGAGCCGTCACCGCCACCGCCCGCCGTCCGGCGCACCACAGTGCCACCGCCGCATCACCGGCCGCCGTCGCCAGCAGCGCCCAGGAGAACGCGTACGGGCCGCCGCCCGCGCTCAGCGCCCACAGCGGCAGCGGGAGCTGGGCCAGGCACACGGCGACGGGCAGCGGACCGCGCAGCCGGGGCAGCGCCGCCCCGTACCCCGCCCAGAGCGCGGCGGTCACGGCCGCCGCCACCGCCGCGTAGCCGGCGTCGCCGGCCTCCGGCAGCGCCACCCGGTGCAGTGCGTAGGCGTCGAGCAGCAGCAGGACCAGCCCCAGCGACGCCACCGCCTCGGCCGTCGCGGTCAGCCCGCGGCGGGTCAGCGCCGCGGGCACGCCCAGCCCCAGAAGCGTCAGCGCGCCCAGCACGGCCGCGCGCCCTCCGATGCCCAGCCGGCCCCAGCTCACCAGCGTGAAGGCGGTCACCGCGACCGCCAGCAGCACCCCGCCGAGGGCCAGCAGCACGTTCCGCGCGGTCGGCGGGGCGGGCGGCGGTGCGGTCGATCGGCCGGGCGGACCGGCCGGGGGAACGCGAGGGGCGGTGTCCGCCCGGCCGCCGCCCCCGGAGCCGGGGGCGCGCAACCCGGCCAGCAACTGCCCGCGCCAGGACAGCAGTTCGGTGCGCCGGGCCTCCAGCCGCCACAACTCCGCGTCGATCTCCCGCACCTGCTGCGGCACCTGACCGGTGAGCGGCAGCGCGCACCGGGGGCAGGCGGCCGCCGGCGCACCGGGAACGAGTGGCAGGGAGCAACCGGGGCAGTAGGCAGGCGGTGGGAGGTTCGGCATGCGCGGAGTGTGGCGCGTACGAGGGCGATCGGACATGCGCGGTGGTACTCAGGGCCTTCTGAGTACCACCGCGCCCCGTGCGGAGGGAGGGTGACGCGGTGGGCCTGAGCCACTACCGCTTCCGCAGCGTCTGGGATCTGGACACACCGCCCGGGGACGTCTACGCCGTCCTGGAGCGGGCCGGGGAGTACCCCGAGTGGTGGCCGCAGGTGCGCGAGGTCGTCTGGCGGGGGGACGGCGGCGGGGGAGGAGAGCGGGCGGCCGGCTCCGCCCGTGTCCGCTCCCTGCTCCCCTACGACCTGCGGATCACCGCCCGGCTCACCCTCCGCGACCCCGCCGCCCGGGCTCTGGCGATCGAGATGGACGGCGACCTGGCAGGCTGGGCCCGCTGGCGGCTCGCCCCGCGCGCCGCCACCGGCACCCGGGCCGTCTTCGAGCAGGAGGTGGAGGCCCGCAGACCCCTCCTGCGGCTGCTGGCGCTGCCCGGCCGTCCGCTGTTCGCGGCCAACCACGCGCTGATGATGCGCGCCGGGCACCGCGGGCTGCGCCGCCGGCTGGGGGAGGGGCCGCCGGGAGGGCGCGGGAAGGAGTTTGGATGAACACCCGCGGTCCCTGTATGGTTCTCGTCGTGCCGCAGGGCACCGCAAGGGCGATTAGCTCAGCGGGAGAGCGCTTCGTTCACACCGAAGAGGTCACTGGTTCGATCCCAGTATCGCCCACCGCCCGGGAGGCCGGTTCCGTCCGACGGAACCGGCCTCCCGCGTTTCGCGCCCACGCTCCCGGTCGCCTCCTCCGGGACGGCTCCGGACCGCTCTCAGACCGCGGCCGGGAGCTCCGTCCGCAGCGGCCACGCCGGATCGACCACCTCGTCGGACCCGTTGCGGGCGAACCACGCCTGCAATCCGCGTGCCTGGGCCGCGTGCCAGACCGACTGCAGGGTGTGCAGCTCGGCCGGCGACAGCGAGGACAGCCGCCGCGAGTGGCGGTGCCCCACCTCCCGCACGACCTCCAGCGCCGCCGTGGCGTCCGCGGCGGCGTCATGGGCCTCGGCCAGTTCCACGCCGTAGTGCTCGCACAGCGCGGCCAGGGTGCGGCGGCCCTTGCGGTAGCGGTCCAGGTGCTTGTCCAGCACCCGCGGGTCGAGTACGCACAGCGGCCCGGACCCTGCGGTGTCGCTCAGCGAGGCGCCGTGGTGCCGCCGCAGTTCCCGGTCCAGCAGCGTCAGGTCGAACGGCGCGTTCATCACCACCAGCGGCAGCCCCTCGGCGGCACGCTCCGCCAGGGCCACCGCGATCTCCCCGAGAGCCTCCGCGGGGCGGCGGCCGTGCTCGCGCAGATGCTCCCCGGTCAGGCCGTGCACCGCCGCCGCCCGTTCGGGCACCGGCACCCCCGGGTCCACCAGCCAGCGCGCGGCGCGCACCGGCCCTCCCGGCGCGTCCTGCACCACCAGCGCGGCCGAGACGATCCGGTCCCGCTCCGGGTCCACCCCCGTGGTCTCGGTGTCGAATGCGGCGAGCGGCCCCTCGTACCACACCGTCATGCTCTCGTTCCCCTCCGTGTCGAGACCGGGACCGTCCCGGCGGGCGGGCGCACACGGCGGCGCGTACGCCCGTCGCCCGTCTTGATACCTCACCCGGCTCGCGGCCAACCCCGGCCTCCCTGGACCGGGCCGCGACCGTTTCGCGGCCGGGGCGTCCGGCTCGGTACGATTCACGGTGCGCGGCGATCGCCCGCGCCTCGGGCGTATCCCGAGACGGGGAGACCCGAGACGACAGCAGTCAGGAGAGACCGGTGGCGGACGTCCGTGTGATCATCCAACGCGATTCCGAGCGGGAAGAACGCGTGGTGACCACGGGCACCACGGCCGCCGATCTCTTCGCCGGCGACCGCTCGGTCGTCGCCGCCCGCGTCGGCGGGCGGCTGAAGGACCTGGCGTACGCCGTCGCCGACGGCGACGAGGTCGAGCCCGTGGAGATCTCCTCCGAGGACGGGCTGAACATCCTGCGGCACTCCACCGCGCACGTCATGGCCCAGGCCGTGCAGGACCTCTTCCCCGAGGCCAAGCTCGGCATCGGCCCGCCGGTCAAGGACGGCTTCTACTACGACTTCGACGTCGCCGAGCCGTTCACCCCGGACGACCTCAAGCGCATCGAGAAGCGGATGCAGGAGATCGTCAAGCGCGGCCAGCGCTTCTCCCGCCGCGTGACCGGCGACGAGGAGGCCCGCGAGGAGCTGGCCGGCGAGCCGTACAAGCTGGAGCTGATCGGCCTCAAGGGCAATGCGGCCGAGGCCGCCGAGGGGGCGTCGGCCGAGGTCGGCGCGGGCGAGCTGACCATCTACGACAACCTCGACGCCAAGACCGGCGAGCTGTGCTGGAAGGACCTGTGCCGCGGCCCGCACCTGCCCACCACCCGCAACATCCCGGCCTTCAAGCTGATGCGGTCGGCCGCCGCGTACTGGCGGGGCAGCGAGAAGAACCCGCAGCTCCAGCGGATCTACGGCACCGCCTGGCCGTCGAAGGACGAGCTGAAGGCGTACCTGGAGTTCCTGGCGGAGGCCGAGAAGCGCGACCACCGCAGGCTCGGCGCGGAGCTGGACCTGTTCTCCGTCCCCGAGGACATCGGCTCCGGCCTGGCCGTCTTCCACCCCAGGGGCGGCATCATCCGCCGCACCATGGAGGACTACTCGCGCAGGCGGCACGAGGAGGCGGGCTACGAGTTCGTCTACACCCCGCACGCCACCAAGGGGAAGCTGTTCGAGAAGTCGGGCCACCTGGACTGGTACGCCGACGGCATGTACCCGCCCATGCAGCTCGACGAGGGCGTGGACTACTACCTCAAGCCCATGAACTGCCCCATGCACAACCTGATCTTCGACGCGCGGGGGCGCTCCTACCGCGAACTGCCGCTACGGCTGTTCGAGTTCGGCACCGTGTACCGCTACGAGAAGTCGGGCGTCGTCCACGGCCTGACCCGGGCGCGGGGCTTCACCCAGGACGACGCGCACATCTACTGCACCAAGGAGCAGATGGCGGACGAGCTCGACTCGCTGCTGACCTTCGTGCTGAACCTGCTGCGCGACTACGGCCTGGAGGACTTCTACCTGGAGCTGTCCACCAAGGACCCGGAGAAGTTCATCGGGACGGACGAGAACTGGGAGGAGGCCACCGAGACCCTGCGCCGGGCCGCCGAGAAGCAGGGTCTGGAGCTGGTCATGGACCCGGGCGGCGCCGCCTTCTACGGCCCGAAGATCTCGGTGCAGGCGCGCGACGCCATCGGCCGGACCTGGCAGATGTCGACCATCCAGGTCGACTTCAACCTCCCCGAGCGCTTCGACCTGGAGTACACCGCACCCGACGGCTCCCGGCAGCGGCCGGTGATGATCCACCGCGCGCTGTTCGGCTCCATCGAGCGGTTCTTCGCCGTGCTGCTGGAGCACTACGCGGGCGCCTTCCCGGCCTGGCTGGCCCCGGTCCAGGCGGTCGGCATCCCGATCGGCGACACCCATGTGCCCTACCTGGAGGAGTTCGCGGCCAAGGCGAAGGCGAAGGGGCTGCGGGTGGAGGTGGACTCCTCCTCGGACCGGATGCAGAAGAAGATCAGGAACGCCCAGAAGAGCAAGGTGCCGTTCATGGTCATCGCCGGTGACGAGGACATGGCCAACGGCGCGGTCAGCTTCCGCTACCGCGACGGCTCGCAGAAGAACGGCGTGCCGGTCGACGAGGCGATCGCGGAGATCGCCAAGGCCGTCGAGGACCGCGTCCAGGTCTGACCGCCTGCGAAGGCGTGCTTCCGGAGCGCCGGCGCTCCGGAAGCACGCCTTCCTTCGTCGTCGTCCCGCCCCACCGGCCCGCCGCGGCCCGGTGAAGTCCTATGCTGGCCCGCATGAGCAGCGAGCCGGAGCAGCAGATCGGAGTGGGGTCGCCGGACGCCTTCCAGCGCCTGTGGACGCCTCACCGGATGGCCTACATCCAGGGGGAGAACAAGCCGAGCGGCCCGGGCGCCGGTGACGGCTGCCCGTTCTGCACGATCCCGGCCAAGTCCGACGAGGACGGACTGGTGATCGCCCGGGGCGAGCTGGTGTACGCGGTGCTCAACCTCTACCCGTACAACGGCGGCCATCTGATGGTGGTGCCCTTCCGGCACGTCGCCGACTACACCGACCTCACCGAGGAGGAGACGGTGGAGCTGGGCGACTACACCAAGCGGGCCATGAAGGCGCTGCGCGCGGCCTCCGGGGCGCAGGGGTTCAACATCGGCATGAACCAGGGCGAGGTCGCGGGCGCAGGGATCGCCGCCCACCTCCACCAGCACATCGTGCCGCGCTGGGGAGGCGACACCAACTTCATGCCGGTGGTGGGCCACACCAAGGTGCTGCCGCAACTGCTGGCCGACACCCGGCGGATGCTGGCCGAGAAGTGGCCCGCGGGGGCCTGAGGCGCCCCCGCCGCCGCACACACCGCACGCACCGCACGGACGACCGCGCGGGACCCGTACGACCGGAGGAACCGGTGCTCGTACGGGTCCCGCGCGGCCGTGCGCGAGGCCCCGGAGGGGCGGATCAGGCGTTGTACGCGTCGGCGTTGCCCGGCTCGGCGGCCTGCACCTGGCCGCTGAGGCTCAGGGAACGGGCGTTGAACTTCTCGGTGTCCACGTTGTTCTCCTTCAGCACCTTCAGGGCCGCCGCGTGCACCACCCGCAGCACCGGGGTGGCGGCGCGCAGGGCGTCGTCGGCCATGAAGCGGTGGCGCCAGGGCTTGTCGGCCCACACGTGCCGCAGCCCGAAGGGCTCGGGAAGCGTCAGCTTGCCGCCCAGGAAGTCCAGCACCGGCGGGAACCACGTCAGCGGGGCGCGCGCCGCCAGCCGCACCACCTCGCGGGCCTCGATCAGCGGCAGCTCGATGTCCTTGGTCTCCCAGAACCGGACGGTCTTGGAGACAGTCTTCTTCCTCGGCGACGGCTTGGAGAAGAACACCGGGTGCACCGGGCCGAGCGCGTGGCCGGTGACCTCGATGCGCAGGGTGTGGTGCAGCACGGTCACGTTGACCAGCAGGGTGAGCACGAGCTGGCCGTCCCACAGCACGAACTGGACGCCGAGGTAGTGGCGGTTGCCGCTGCCGAACTGCTGCTCGTTGCAGATCCGCTGGACCTCGAACTCCTTGACGCTGTACGCCTCGACGTTCTGGCCGTCGGGCCGGGAGACGTCCGAGGCGCCCTCCCCGACCGGGGCGACGACCCAGTGCCGGACGGAGGGCCTGGGGAAACCGCCCGTGTGCAGCGGGGTGCGCTCCAGCATCCGCAGCTGGTCGTGGATCGCGCGCGCCACGTCCCAGCTGCGGAAGGGGTTGATCTCGGTGCCGGGGGAGGCCGGCACCAGCTCCTCGGCGAGCTGCCAGCTCCCCCAGCGGGTGCCCATGCCGAGTATCCCCTTGGGGCCGGCGTAGAAGACCACGTTGCTGCGCTGCTCGGCCGTCAGCTTGGCCAGATTCAGCCTGATGCTCTCCGCGCCCGCGTCGCCGGGGGCGTGCGGCACCGCCTCGGGGATCTTGGCGCCGATGCCGCCGCCCGACAGCAGGCCCTCCCAGCGCGAGCGCAGGTCCTTGGCGTACCGCTCGCAGATCTGCTTGGCCAGCAGCCAGCCCACGACCGGGGCGACCAGCATCACGCGCAGATAGATCGCCCAGAAGCCGGTGAACGGCAGCTTCAGCACGAAGACCGCCGCCAGCACGCCGAGCGCGACGAGCACGCCCATGCCCAGCGCCCCGGCCCGGCGGTCCTGCGCGCCCGCCAGCGTCCGGCGCAGCTGGAAGCCCCCGAGCCACAGCAGGACGCCGGGCAGGAAGAGCACTCCGAAGAGCACCATCACCACCGTCAGCCGGGCGTCGCGCTCCCGGCGGATGCGGTTGGCCGCCAGGCAGTGCTCGACCACGACCTGCGGCTCGCAGCCGAAGGACTGGATCAGCGCCTTGCGGGCGCCGCCGAGCATCCGAGACTGGACCGCGCGGGAGAATGCCTCGCCCAGATTCGGCTCGAACAGCGAGAAGCGGGGCGCGGAGACCTTGGCGGAGTCGTTCGCCGCGAGCAGGTCCGTCACCGGGCCGTCGCGGTAGGCGGCCGAGGCCAGCGCCTGGGTGGCGGCGGTCTGCCCGCCGCCCGCGCCGGTCAACGGGACCTGCGCGCCGGGACTGAAGTCGTACGCGCCGCCCTCGACGTCATCGAAGCCCGCCAATGGTGCCCCCACTCCGCTCGCGCCGTCCGACGTCAGGCTCGTACCGACCGTTCCCAACCACGGCCCGCCGCACACCTTTCGGTGCCCGCCCGTGCCGGGCCCGACGCCGCGGCGCTCAGCGTACCGTCACCACGGGGTCACGCCACGCGGCTTTCGGCCTGCCCGCGGATCCGCTCCGCGACCTGCCGCGGCACCGGCTCGTGGCGCAGGTAGGAGCGGGAGAAGCGGCCCGTGCCGTGCGAGAGGGAGCGCAGGTCCACCGCGTAGCGGCCGATCTCCGACTGGGGGGCCTCCGCGCGCACCAGGGTGCTGCCGCCGGGGATCTGCTCGGTGCCCACCACCCGGCCGCGCCGCCCCGACAGATCGCTCATCACCGCGCCCACGTACTCGTCGGCGACCGTCACCCGCACCTCGTCGACCGGCTCCAGCAGGTGGATCCGCGCGCCGGCGGCGGCCTCGCGCAGCGCCAGGGCGCCCGCCGTCTGGAAGGCGGCGTCGGAGGAGTCCACCGAGTGCGCCTTGCCGTCGACGAGGGTGACGCGCACGTCCACCAGCGGACAGCCGGTGGCCACCCCGCGCGCCGCCTGGGCCCGCACCCCCTTCTCCACCGAGGGGATGAACTGGCGCGGCACCGCGCCCCCCACCACCTCGTCGGCGAACTCGACGCCCGAACCGGCCGGCAGCGGCTCCACGGTGATCTCGCAGACGGCGTACTGGCCGTGACCGCCGGACTGCTTGACGTGCCGCCCCCGCGCGGAGGCCCGTTCGGCGAACGTCTCGCGCAGGGCCACCCGGTGGGGTACGGCGTCCACCCGGACGCCGTAACGGGTGCGCAGCCGCTCCAGCGCCACGTCCCGGTGGGCCTCGCCCATGCACCACAGCACCAGCTGGCGGGTGTCGGGGTTCTGCTCCAGGCGCAGGGTGGGGTCCTCGGCGGTCAGCCGGGCCAGCCCCTGGGAGAGCCTGTCCTCGTCGCTCCTGGCGTGCGCCTCCACGGCCACCGGCAGCAGCGGGTCGGGCATCACCCACGGCTCCATCACCAGCGGATCGCCCTTGTCCGACAGGGTGTCGCCGGTCTCGGCCCTGGTGAGTTTGGCGACACAGGCCAGATCACCCGCCACGGCCAGCGGCACATGCCGCTGCTGCCCGCCGAAGGGGCTGGTCAGGGCGCCGACGCGCTCGTCCACGTCGTGGGGCTGCCCGGTGGAGGCGCCGTCGTGGTCCGTCAGGCCGTGGCCGCAGACGTGCACGGGGACGTCCGGGCGCAGAGTGCCGGAGAAGACCCGCACCAGCGACATCCGCCCGACGTAGGGGTCGGAGGACGTCTTTATCACCTCGGCCGCCAGCGGGCCGTCGGGGTCGCACTCCAGCGGGGGGCGGGGCCGTCCGTCGGGGGTGGTGACCGGGGGGATCTCGCGCTCCCCCGGGGTGGGGAAGCCGCGGGTGACCAGCTCCAGCAGCTCGACCGTGCCCAGGCCCTGCCGTGCTCCCTCCGCGGCGGGGGCCGCGGCCAGGACGGGGTGGAACACACCGCGGGCGACGGCCTTCTCCAGATCCCGCACCAGCGTTTCCACCTCGACGTCCGCACCGCCGAGGTAGCGGTCCATCAGGGTCTCGTCCTCGCTCTCGGCGATGATGCCCTCGATCAGCCGGGCGCGGGCGTCGGCGATCAGCGGAAGGTGCTCGGGGTCGGGGGCACGCTCGGCGCGCTCGCCGGCGGAGTAGTCGCAGATCCGCTGCGACAGCAGCCCGATCAGCCCGGCGACCGGCGCGTGCCCGTCGGGCCCCGGCTCTCCGAGCAGGGGCAGGTACAGCGGGAGCACGGCGTCGGGGTCGTCGCCGCCGAAGACCCGCCGGCAGATGTCGGTCATCTCCTCGAAGTCGGCGCGGGATGCCTCCAGATGGGTGACGACGATGGCGCGCGGCATCCCGACGGCGGCGCACTCCTCCCACACCAGGCGGGTGGAACCGTCCACGCCGTCGGCGGCCGAGACGACGAAGAGGGCCGCGTCCGCGGCCCGCAGACCGGCCCGCAGCTCCCCGACGAAGTCGGCGTAGCCGGGGGTGTCCAGGAGGTTGACCTTGACCCCGTCCCACTCCAGGGGGACCAGGGAGAGCTGGACCGAGCGCTGCTGCCGGTGCTCGATGTCGTCGTGGTCGGAGACCGTGGTGCCGTCCTCGACCCGGCCCGCGCGGCCCAGCGCGCCCGAGGTCTGGGCGAGCGCCTCGACCAGTGTCGTCTTCCCCGCGCCGCCGTGGCCGACCAGCACCACGTTCCGGATGGAACCGGGCCGGTCGGCCACCGGCGCCCTTCCCGCGGCCCCGGTGTGCGTACTGGTCCTGTCGCCCATGTCTTCCGCCTCCCGGTCCGCGCGGCTGGGTCGGATGGTCGTGCCGGATCGCACAAGAGGTGCTCCTTCGAGCTTTCCACCGCCACCGGAGTCCGTCCATACGTGGCATTCGGCACTACCGGGGGTACAGGTGCGAAACTCTCCGTTCATGCGCGAAGCTCACCCGGCAGGGCGAAACCGGACTCCCCGGCCCGCCCTTCGCCGCCACCGCCGCGGACGCCGTGACGCACCGGCGGAGCCCCGGACGCGGCTGGCTACGATGGGCGCGCCGACGGCCCCCCGGCCGCCGGCCCACCTCGACCTCCGGGAAGGCCATGCTGAACAAGTACGCGCGTGCGTTCTTCACGCGTGTTCTCACACCGTTCGCCGCCCTGCTCCTCCGGCTGGGGGTCAGCCCCGACACGGTCACGCTCATCGGCACCGGCGGAGTCATGGCGGGGGCGCTGGCCTTCTTCCCCCGCGGCGAGTTCTTCTGGGGCACCGTCGTCATCACCCTGTTCGTCTTCTCCGACCTGGTCGACGGCACCATGGCGCGGCAGTCGGGCCGTTCCAGCCGCTGGGGCGCCTTCCTGGACTCCACCCTCGACCGCATCGCCGACGCGGCCGTCTTCGGCGGCATCGCGCTGTGGTACGCGGGCGGGGGCGACGACCCGGTGCTGTGCGCGGTGGCGATCTTCTGCCTGGCGAGCGGCCAGGTCGTGTCGTACACCAAGGCACGCGGCGAGAGCATCGGGCTGCCGGTGAACGTCAACGGCCTGGTCGAGCGCGCCGAGCGACTGGTGATCACCCTGGTGTGCGCCGGGCTCGCCGGGTTCGAGACCACCTTCGGCGTCCCGTACATCGGGATCCTGCTGCCCGTCGCCCTGTGGGTGGTGGCCGCGGGCAGTCTGGTGACGATCCTGCAGCGCATGGTGACGGTCCGGCGGGAGGCCGCCGAAGCCGAGGCCGGCCGGGCCGGAGGAGAGGCCGCGGGGCCGGGACGCGGCGGAGCCGCCGCGACCGAGCAGGGGGGCGGCAGCTCATGAGGGAGCGGATGACCGGCGCCCTGTACGGGCTGGGCTGGGGCGCGGTCAAGCGCCTCCCCGAGCCCGCGGCCGCGGCCCTGGGCCGCGCCATCGCCGACGCCGCCTGGCGGCGCCGGGGCCGGGGCGTGCTGCGCCTGGAGGCCAACTACGCCCGGGTGGTCCCCGGTGCGGGGCCCGAGCGGCTCGCCGAGCTGTCCCGCGCGGGCATGCGCTCGTACCTGCGCTACTGGATGGAGTCCTTCCGGCTGCCGGTGTGGGACGCGGCGCGCATCCGCGACGGCGTCGAGGTCACCGACCTGCACCGGCTCACCGGCACGCTCGGCTCCGGCCGCGGTGTGATCCTGGCGCTGCCGCACATGGGCAACTGGGACCTGGCCGGCGCCTACCTCACCACCGGTCTGGGCATCCCGTTCACCACCGTCGCCGAACGCCTCAGGCCCGAGACCCTGTACGACCGCTTCGTCGCCTACCGCGAGGGCCTGGGCATGGAGGTGCTGCCGCACACCGGCGGCGCGGCCTTCGGCACCCTGGCCCGGCGGCTGCGCGCGGGCGGGCTGGTGGCACTGGTGGCCGACCGGGACCTGTCCTCCTCCGGCATCGAGGTGGACTTCTTCGGCGAACCGGCCCGGATGCCCGCCGGCCCCGCCATGCTGGCGCTGCAGACCGGGGCCGCACTGCTGCCGGCGTACCTGTGGTTCGACGACTCGCCCGTGATGAAGGGGCGCGTCCTGCCGCCGGTGGAGGCGCCCGCCGAGGGCACCCGCAAGGAGAAGGCCGCAGCCATGACCCAGGCGGTGGCGGACGGCTTCGCGACCGGCATCGCCGAGCACCCCGAGGACTGGCACATGCTGCAGAGACTGTGGTCGGCGGACCTCGCGCCGCGGGCCGGGACGGAGAACGGAACCGGCCCGGGCCCGGCCGGCCGGGGGGCGGGACGGCGGTGAGGATCGGCATCGTCTGCCCCTACTCCTGGGACGTCCCCGGCGGCGTCCAGTTCCACATCCGGGACCTGGCCCAGCACCTCACCGGCCTCGGGCACGAGGTCTCCGTCCTCGCCCCGGCCGAGGAGGAGACCTCCCTGCCGCCGTACGTCGTGCCGGCCGGGCGGGCCGTCCCCGTCCCGTACAACGGCTCGGTCGCCCGGCTGAACTTCGGCTTCCTGTCGGCGGCGCGGGTGCGCCGCTGGGTGCACGAGGGCGCCTTCGACGTCCTGCACATCCACGAGCCCGCCGCGCCCTCGCTCTCCCTGCTCGCCTGCTGGGCGGCGCAGGGGCCGATCGTGGCCACCTTCCACACCTCCAACCCGCGCTCGCGGGCGATGATCGCCGCCTACCCGATCCTGCAGCCCGCGCTGGAGAAGATCAGCGCGCGGATCGCGGTCAGCGAGTACGCCCGCCGCACCCTGGTCGAGCACCTGGGCGGGGACGCGGTCGTCATCCCCAACGGCGTGGACGTGGGCTTCTTCGCGGCCGCCGAGCCCAAGGCCGAGTGGCAGGGCCGCGACGGCGGGAACACCATCGGCTTCATAGGGCGCATCGACGAGCCCCGCAAGGGCCTGCCCGTGCTGATGCGGGCGTTGCCGCACATCCTCGCCGAACGCCCCGGCACCCGGCTGCTGGTGGCCGGGCGCGGCGACGAGGAGGAGGCCGTCGCCGGCCTGCCGCGCGAGCTGCGCGACCGCGTGGAGTTCCTGGGCATGGTCAGCGACGAGGACAAGGCGCGGCTGCTGCGCAGCGTGGACCTGTACATCGCCCCCAACACCGGCGGCGAGTCCTTCGGCATCATCCTGGTGGAGGCGATGTCGGCCGGGGCCCCGGTGCTCGCCAGCGATCTGGACGCCTTCGCCCAGGTGCTGGACGGGGGAGAGGCCGGCGAACTGTACGCCAATGAGGACGCCGGTGCGCTGGCCGCCGCCGCGGTGCGCCTGCTGGGCGACCCGGAGCGGCTCGCTGCGCTGCGCGAGCGCGGCAGCCGCCACGTACGCCGCTTCGACTGGTCCACCGTCGGGGCCGACGTCCTGGCCGTCTACGAGACCGTCACCGACGGCGCAGCCTCGGTCGCGCCGGACGAGCGGGTGGGACTGCGTGCCCGGCTGGGCCTGGCCCGCGACTGAACCGAGGGGAACCTTCCGACCGTGACCACCACGATCGTCTGGATCGCGGCGGCGCTGCTGCTCGTCGCCGTCTACCTGAGCTGGACCGCCGGACGCCTGGACCGGCTGCACGCCCGGATCGACGCGGCCCGCGCCGCCCTGGACGCGCAGTTGCTGCGGCGCGCATCCGTCGCACAGGAGCTGGCCACCGCGGGGGTGCTGGACCCGGCCGCCTCCATCGTCCTGTACCAGGCCGCGCACGACGCCCGGCAGGCCGAGGAGGAGCAGCGGGAGGTCGCCGAGAGCGAGCTCAGCCAGGCCCTGCGCGCGGTGTTCGCCGAGAGCGCGCAGCTGGAGGCGGTACGGGCGGCGCCCGGCGGCGAGGCGACGGCCGAGGAGCTGGCCGCCGCGGTGCGCCGGGTGCCGATGGCGCGGCGCTTCCACAACGACGCGGTGCGGGCCGCCCGCGCGCTGCGCCGGCACCGCAAGGTGCGCTGGTTCCGGCTGGCCGGACACGCCCCCTTCCCGCTGGCCTTCGAGATGGACGACGAACCGCCGGCGGTCCTGGCGGACCGGGCGGGACCGGCCGGGGAAGGCCACTGACTTCCGATTGGCCCTTTCGCGGGGGCCGATCGCCCCGTTTCATCGGTCCTGTAGCAGGGATCACCGTGAACTGGACCGGACGGCGGGCCCGGCAGGGAATCGAACGGCTCTACGATGGGTTCACAGTACGGCCGCCGCGCCCGTCCGCGCGGGTGGCCCGGCCGTCCGCCGGCCGGCGCCGTCCGCCGACGTCCACCGTCCCGGCCGTCCCAACCCGTCCCAATCGCTGTCACCGTCGCCGAGTGAGGTCACACCTTGTCCACCACGCCTTCCAGCACGCCCGAAACCGCCGCCGCGTCGACGCCCGAGACCGGTACCGCGCGCGTCAAGCGCGGTATGGCCGAGCAGCTCAAGGGCGGTGTGATCATGGACGTGGTCACCCCGGAGCAGGCGAAGATCGCCGAGGACGCCGGTGCCGTCGCGGTCATGGCCCTGGAGCGGGTGCCCGCCGACATCCGCAAGGACGGCGGTGTCGCCCGCATGTCCGACCCGGACATGATCGAGGGGATCATCGACGCCGTCTCCATCCCGGTGATGGCCAAGTCCCGCATCGGCCACTTCGTCGAGGCCCAGGTGCTCCAGGCCCTCGGCGTGGACTACATCGACGAGTCCGAGGTCCTCACCCCGGCCGACGAGGTCAACCACAGTGACAAGTGGGCCTTCACCACGCCCTTCGTCTGCGGTGCCACCAACCTGGGCGAGGCCCTGCGCCGGATCGCCGAGGGCGCGGCCATGATCCGCTCCAAGGGCGAGGCCGGCACCGGCAACGTCGTCGAGGCCGTACGCCACCTGCGCCAGATCAAGAACGAGATCGCCCGCCTGCGCGGCTACGACAGCAACGAGCTGTACGCCGCCGCCAAGGAGCTGCGCGCCCCCTACGAGCTGGTCAAGGAGGTCGCCGAGCTGGGCAAGCTGCCGGTCGTGCTGTTCTCCGCCGGCGGTGTGGCCACCCCGGCCGACGCCGCGCTGATGCGACAGCTCGGCGCCGAGGGCGTCTTCGTCGGCTCGGGCATCTTCAAGTCCGGCGACCCGGTCAAGCGCGCCGCCGCCATCGTGAAGGCCACCACCTTCTTCGACGACCCCAAGGTCATCGCGGACGCCTCCCGCGGCCTGGGAGAGGCCATGGTCGGCATCAACTGCGACACCCTCACCGAGGCCGAGAGGTTCGCCGGCCGCGGCTGGTGACCCGCGGCGCACACCGCGCCGCCGCCACGCCCCCGGCGGAGGGCGGCCCGCGCACCGCGCCGCGGGCCGCCCCCGTACGTCCCGCCCCCGTACGTCCCGCCCCGCCCGTCCCCACGCCATTTCCGTACGTCCGTGAAGAGGTGCGCCCCGTGACCACCCCCGCCATCGGAGTCCTCGCCCTCCAGGGCGACGTCCGCGAACACCTCGCCGCGCTGGAGGCGGCCGGTGCCGACGCCCGCACCGTCCGCCGCCCCGAGGAACTCGCCGCGGTCGACGGCCTGGTGATCCCCGGCGGCGAGTCCACCACCATCTCCAAGCTGGCCACCGCCTTCGGGCTGATGGAGCCGCTGCGCGAGCGGGTCCGCTCGGGCATGCCGGCCTACGGGTCCTGCGCGGGCATGATCATGCTCGCCGACAAGATCCTCGACCCCCGCTCCGGCCAGGAGACGGTCGGCGGGATCGACATGATCGTGCGCCGCAACGCCTTCGGCCGGCAGAACGAGTCGTTCGAGGCGTCCGTCGAGATGGCCGGGGTGGAGGGCGGGCCGGTCGAGGGCGTCTTCATCCGCGCGCCCTGGGTGGAGTCCACCGGGGCGGAGGTGGAGGTGCTGGCGGTCTTCGACGGCCACCCCGTCGCCGTGCGCCAGGGCTCCCTGCTGGCCACCGCCTTCCACCCCGAGCTCACCGGTGACCACCGCGTGCACCGGCTCTTCACCGGGGTGGTGCGCTCGGCGGCACGGTGATCCGCCGGTGTCACCCGCTGTAGTATCGGCCCGTTGATTCCTCCGTTGGCGACATGAAGGAGCGAGGCTGTGTCCGGCCACTCCAAGTGGGCAACCACCAAGCACAAGAAGGCCGTGATCGATGCCAAGCGCGGCAAGCTCTTCGCCAAGCTGATCAAGAACATCGAGGTCGCGGCCCGGATGGGCGGCCCCGACCCCGACGGCAACCCCACCCTCTACGACGCCATCCAGAAGGCGAAGAAGAGCTCCGTCCCCAACAACAACATCGACCGTGCGGTCAAGCGGGGCGCGGGCCTGGAGGCGGGCGGCGCCGACTACCAGACGATCATGTACGAGGGCTACGGTCCCAACGGCGTCGCGGTCCTGATCGAGTGCCTCACCGACAACCGCAACCGCGCGGCCTCCGACGTGCGCGTCGCCATGACCCGCAACGGCGGCTCCATGGCCGACCCGGGCTCGGTGTCGTACCTGTTCAACCGCAAGGGCGTCGTGATCGTCCCCAAGGGCGACCTGACCGAGGACGACGTGCTGGCCGCCGTCCTGGAGGCGGGCGCCGAGGAGGTCAACGACCTCGGCGAGTCCTTCGAGGTCATCAGCGAGGCGAGCGATCTGGTCGAGGTGCGCACCGCGCTGCAGAAGGCGGGCATCGACTACGACTCGGCGGACGCGAACTTCGTCCCCACCATGCAGGTGGAGCTGGACGAGGAGGGCGCCCGCAAGATCTTCAAGCTGATCGACGCGCTGGAGGACAGCGACGACGTGCAGAACGTCTTCGCCAACTTCGACGTGTCCGACGACGTCATGGCCAAGGTCGAGGCCTGACCTTCCGCACGTCCGGGCGCAGCCCGGTGCGGGGCCCGGCGTCGGCCCTCTTCCGTGTCGCCCTCCGGCGTTGTCGGTGGCAGCCGATAACCTGCGGGAACAGGTGATCGAACGACCAGTGGACGGAAGGGGGCCGCGGTGCGCGTGCTCGGCGTGGACCCGGGGCTGACCCGCTGCGGCATCGGCGTGGTGGAGGGGACCGCGGGCCGCCCGCTGCGGATGGGCGGGGTCGGCGTCGTGCGGACCCCCGCCGACGCCGAGGTGCCCGACCGGCTGGTGCTCGTCGAGCGCGGCATAGAGGAGTGGCTGGAGGAGTACCGGCCCGACGTCGTCGCCGTGGAGCGCGTGTTCAGCCAGCACAACGTGCGCACCGTGATGGGCACCGCGCAGGCCAGCGCGGTCGCCATGCTCTGCGCGGCCCGGCGCGGCCTCCCGGTCGCCCTGCACACCCCCAGCGAGGTCAAGGCCGCCGTCACCGGCACCGGCCGGGCGGACAAGGCCCAGGTCGGTGCGATGGTCACCAGACTGCTGCGGCTGGACGCCCCGCCCAAGCCCGCCGACGCCGCCGACGCCCTGGCACTGGCCATCTGCCACATCTGGCGCGCCCCCGCCCAGGACCGGCTCCAGCAGGCCAGACTCCAGCAGACCCGGCACCAGCAGCTCCACCGCCGGCAGATCCGCGCCGCCCGGGCCGTCTCCGAGGCGGTGGCGGGAGCGGAGCCGGCCCCGGCGCCCGGATCCGCGCCGCCCGCCGCGCCCGCCCGACGAACCCAGCGCACCCCGAAGGACAGCCGATGATCGCCTTCGTATCCGGACCGGTCGCAGCCCTCTCCCCGGACACCGCCGTGATCGAGGTCGGCGGCATCGGCATGGTCCTCCACTGCACCCCCGGCACCCTGACCGGCCTGCGCGTCGGTGAGCACACCCGGCTGGCCGCCTCACTGGTGGTCCGCGAGGACTCCCTGACGCTCTACGGCTTCGCCGACGACGACGAGCGGCAGGTCTTCGAACTGCTCCAGACCGCCAGCGGCGTCGGCCCGCGGCTGGCCCAGGCCATGCTCGCCGTCCACAGCCCCGACGCGCTGCGGCTGGCGGTCTCCACCGGAGACGAGAAGGCACTCACCGCCGTACCCGGCATCGGGAAGAAGGGCGCGCAGAAACTGCTGCTGGAACTGAAGGACAGGCTCGGCGAGCCGCTGGGCACCGGGGCCGCGGCGGCCGGCCGCGTCCCCGGCCCGGCCGCGGGCGAACCCGGCTGGCGCGAGCAGCTCCACGCCGCCCTGGTGGGCCTGGGCTACGCACCACGCGAGGCGGAGGACGCGGTCGCCGCCGTCACGCCGCAGGCCGAGGCGGCACTGGCCGATGGCGGCCGGCCGCCGGTGCCCCAGCTCCTCCGCGCCGCCCTGCAGACCCTGAACCGCGCACGCTGAGACGCCGGTCCGTGCCGCCGCGGCGGCACGGACCGGCGACGGACCGACGAGAGACCGACCATGACGCCGCACTCCCCGCCCCGCCTCCGCCCCACGGACCGGAACCCCGCCCCGGCCGCCGTCCCGCCCACCGCCCCGGGGAGGCCGTCATGAGCTGGGAGGACCACCCCGGCCACACCGACGGCGGCGCCGAACGCCTGGTCGGAGCCACGGCCGACGGCGAGGACACGGCGGTCGAGGCCGCGCTGCGCCCCAAGGACCTGGCGGAGTTCGTCGGGCAGTCCAAGGTGCGCGAACAGCTCGATCTGGTGCTGCGCGCGGCCCGGGCCCGCGGCGGCACCGCCGACCACGTGCTGCTCTCCGGCGCCCCCGGCCTGGGCAAGACCACCCTGTCCATGATCATCGCGGCGGAGATGGGCGCCCCCATCCGCATCACCTCCGGGCCGGCCATCCAGCACGCCGGGGACCTGGCCGCGATCCTCTCCTCCCTCACCGAGGGCGAGGTCCTCTTCCTCGACGAGATCCACCGCATGTCGCGGCCCGCCGAGGAGATGCTCTACATGGCGATGGAGGACTTCCGCGTCGACATCATCGTCGGCAAGGGGCCCGGCGCCACCGCCATCCCCCTGGAACTGCCGCCCTTCACCCTGGTCGGCGCCACCACCCGGGCCGGCCTGCTGCCGCCGCCGCTGCGCGACCGCTTCGGCTTCACCGCCCACATGGAGTTCTACGAGCCGGCCGAACTGGAGCAGGTCATCCACCGCTCCGCCCGGCTGCTGGACGTGGAGATAGACGCCGAGGGCGCCGCCGAGATCGCCGGGCGCTCCCGCGGCACCCCCCGCATCGCCAACCGGCTGCTGCGCCGGGTGCGCGACTACGCCCAGGTCAGGGCCGACGGCCTGATCACCCGGGAGATCGCCGGACAGGCCCTGGCGGTCTACGAGGTGGACGACCGGGGCCTGGACCGCCTGGACCGGGCGGTGCTGGACGCCCTGCTCAGGCTGTTCGGCGGCGGCCCGGTCGGCCTGTCCACGCTGGCCGTCGCGGTGGGCGAGGAGCGTGAGACGGTGGAGGAGGTCGCCGAGCCGTTCCTCGTCCGGGAGGGGTTGCTGGCCCGCACCCCCCGGGGCCGGATCGCCACTCCCGCGGCATGGGAGCACATGGGGCTCACCCCGCCCCGGCAGCCGCCGGCGTCCGCACCGGGAGGGCCGGGCCAACCCGGTCTCTTCGGATCGTGACGGCGTGCGAACTCGCCCCTGGCGGAACCTCAGTGCGATGCTTGACGTTGTTCCCCAAGCGCGGGCTCGCTTAGACTCCGCCGACGCCCTCCGTCCCGGAGGGCATGACCACCCCCGAATACCAGGCCGCTTCCCAGCGGTCGTGTGAAGGAAACCTTCCGCCGTGGATATTGGACTTCTCCTCCCCTTCATCATCCTCATCGGGGCCATGCTCCTGATGACGCGCTCGGCCAAGAAGAAGCAGCAGCAGGCCATGCAGATGCGCGACCGGATGGAGCCAGGCACCGGCATCCGTACGATCGGTGGCATGTACGCGTTGGTGAAGGAGGTCCACTCCGACACGGTCCTCCTGGAGGTGGCGCCGGGCGTACACGCGGTCTACGCGAAGAACGCCGTCGGCGCGGTGCTGGAGGCCGACGAGTACGAGCGCATCGTCAACGGTGAGGACCACGACGCGGACACCCCCGTCGTCCCGGACGACGCCTCCTCGCTGGTCTCCGACGGCAGCACCGGAAAGACCGACCTGAGCAAGACGGACTCCTCCGCCGACGACGCGGAGACCGGGGACGCCAAGCGGAAGGGCGACACCGACTCCAACTGAGTCGCCCCGCCGCCGGCCCCGACGGGCCCGGCGGTGCCGCACGTCCTTACGACCACTTCGCGCGCCGCGCGGCGACCATTCGAGCGCGGGCGGTTGGACAGGGAGATACGAGAAGGTGGCAGCACCGAAGAAAGGTCGCAGATCACCGGGCACCCAGGGACGGCCGTGGCGCTCCCTGGCGCTCATCCTGGTGGCCATGGTGGCGCTCACCGGAGGCATGTTCCTCTCCGGGCACACCACGCCCCGCCTGGGCATCGACCTCGCCGGCGGCACGAGCATCACGCTCACGGCCAAGGCCCAGCCCGGCAAGGAGGAGGCGATCAACGAGACCAACATGAACACCGCCGTCTCCATCATCGAGCGGCGGGTCAACGGTCTGGGCGTCGCCGAGGCCGAGGTGCGGACGCAGGGTGCCGAGAACATCGTCGTCAACATCCCGCGGGGCACCGACGAGAAGCAGGCCCGGGAGCAGGTCGGCACCACCGCCCAGCTCGCGTTCCGCCCGGTCCTGACCGTCGCGTCCGGAGCCCCCGCCCAGCCCCAGCCGGACCCCTCGGCGAGTCCGTCGGGCGCCGCCGGTGAGAAGGACGAGAAGGCGAAGGACGGCGAGAAGGCCGAGGAGGCGACGGACGGCGAGAAGTCCGGCGACTCCTCCGCGACCCCCTCGCCCGAGGTCTCCACCCAGGGCCGGGCCGTCACCGAGGACCTGCTGGCCGAAGGCTCCGAGTCGCCCACCCCCTCGGCGCCCGCGTCCGGGAGCGAGGAGGCCGAGGAGCCCGCCGACCCCGAGCCCTCCCAGCCTGCTCCGGCGCCGGACGCCGGCATCCCGGCCGACCTGCAGAAGAAGCTCGACGCACTGGACTGCGCCACCGACGAGGGCCGCTCCAAGGCCAGTCGGGCCGCCGCCGAGGCGGAGAACTCCGAGCCCGTCGCGTCCTGCGACGAGAGTGGCCTGTACAAGTACGCGCTCGGCCCCGTCGCCGTCCCCGGCACCAACGTCACCGACGCCGCGGCCCTCTTCGACGACCAGCGCGCCCAGGGCTGGATCGTCACCATGGAGTTCGACTCCAACGGCGCCGAGAAGTTCGCCGACATCACCCAGGAGCTCTCCACCCAGACCGAGCCGCGCAACCAGTTCGCGATCGTGCTGGACGGCGAGGTCGTCTCCGCCCCCCGCGTCTCCGAGCGGCTCGGCGGCGGCAGCGCCGAGATCTCCGGCAGCTTCAACCAGCAGTCCGCCGAGGAACTGGCCAACATCCTGTCCTACGGCGCCCTGCCGCTCTCCTTCGAGGAGAGCAACGTGACCACCATCTCGCCCACGCTCGGCTCCGAGCAGCTCAAGGCGGGCCTGATCGCCGGAGCCATCGGCCTGGTGCTGGTCGTCGCGTACCTGATCTTCTACTACCGGGTGCTGGCGCTGGTCGCGATCTCCAGCCTGGTGGCCGCGGCCATCCTCACCTACGTCGTCATGACCCTGCTCGGCCCGGCCATCGGCTTCGCGCTGAGCCTGCCGGCCATCTGCGGCGCCATCGTGGCCATCGGCATCACCACGGACTCCTTCATCGTCTACTTCGAGAGGATCCGCGACGAGATCCGCGAGGGCCGCTCCATCCGGGCCGCCTTCGAGCGGGCCTGGCCCAGCGCCCGGCGGACCATCCTGGTCTCCGACGTGGTCTCGATCATCGCCGCGATCGTGCTGTTCATCGTCTCGATCGGATCGGTCCAGGGCTTCGCCTTCGTGCTCGGCCTGACGACCGCGCTGGACCTGGCCATCGTCTTCCTGCTGACCAAGCCGATGATGACGATCATGGCCGGCCGCAAGTTCTTCACCAGCGGCCATCCGTGGTCCGGACTCGACCCGAAGCGGCTCGGGGTCACCCCGCCGCTGCACCGGGGCCGCCGCGCCGCGGTCGCCGCCCCCGCCGAACCGAAGGAGGCCTGAGATGTCACGATTCGGTGACCTCGGCGGCAAGCTGTACCGCGGCGAGGCCAGCTACGACTTCGTCGGAAAGCGGAAGCTCTGGTACGGCGTCACGCTGCTGCTGATGCTGATCTCCCTGGTGGGTCTGGGGGCCCGCGGCCTGTACATGGGCATCGAGTTCCAGGGCGGTGCCGTCTTCACCACCCCGCCCACCCAGATGTCGATCGAGGAGGCCCGCGAGACCGCCCAGGAGGTCTCCGGCACCGAGCCCCGCATCCAGGAACTGGGCAGCGGCGCGCTGCGCATCCAGGTCACCGGGCTGGACAACGAGCAGTCGGAGAAGACCCGCGCGGCCCTCGCCGACGAGCTCGGCCTGGAGGCCCAGGAGCTGGACACCGAGCTGGTGGGCCCGAGCTGGGGCGACCAGATGAGCAGCAAGGCGATCCAGGGCCTGATCGTCTTCCTCGTCCTGGTCAGCGTCTACCTGGCCATCGCCTTCGAGTGGCGGATGGCGGTGGGCGCCATGGGCGCCCTGATGCACGACCTGGTCGTCACCGTCGGCGTCTACGCCATCGTCGGCTTCGAGGTGACCCCGGGCACGGTGGTCGGCATCCTGACGATCCTCAGCTACTCGCTGTACGACACGGTGGTGGTCTTCGACAAGGTCAAGGAGAAGACCCGCGGCCTGCTCAAGCAGAACCGCCACACCTACGGCGAGCTGGCCAACCTCGGCATCAACGCCACCGTGGTCCGCTCCGTCAACACCTCGGTGGTCGCCCTGCTGCCGGTGGCCGGACTGCTGTTCATCGGCACCGGCCTGCTCGGCGGCGGCATGCTCAAGGACATCTCGCTGTCGCTGTTCATCGGCCTCGCCGCCGGTACGTTCTCCTCCATCTTCATCGCCACCCCGATCGTGGTGGACCTCAAGCTCCGCTCGCCGGAGATCAAGGCCCACGACCGGCGGACGCTGGCCAAGCGGGCCAAGGGCGGCGACGGAGCCGAGGAGACCGAGGAGACGGGCGAGAACGCGGACTCCGGTGCGCGGCGGCCGGCGGAGGCCGGCGCCGCGACGGCCGGAGCCGTCGGCGGACCCCGCTCGCCGGAGTCCGGCAGCCGCGGGCGCGGGCGTCCCTCCGGACGGCGGCGGTGACCCGATGATCTCCGTCACCGCCGACTTCGAGAGGCTGCGCGGCCTGCTGCTCAGCAGGATCCGCGACGTGCCCGACTACCCCAAGCCGGGAGTGCTGTTCAAGGACATCACTCCGCTCCTGGCCGATCCCGAGGCCTTCACCGCCCTCACCGACGCACTGGCCGGCCTCGCCCGGGAGCGCGGCGCCACCAAGGTGGTCGGCCTGGAGGCGCGCGGCTTCATCCTGGCCGCCCCGGCGGCGGTGCGGGCCGGCGTCGGCTTCATCCCCGTGCGCAAGGCGGGCAAGCTGCCCGGCGCCACCCTGTCGCAGGCGTACGAGCTGGAGTACGGCAGCGCCGAGATCGAGATCCACGCCGAGGACCTCACCACCGAGGACCGGGTGCTGGTGATCGACGACGTGCTGGCCACCGGCGGCACCGCCGAGGCGTCGCTGCGCCTGATCCGCCGCTCGGGTGCGCAGGTCGCCGGCGTCGCGGTCCTGATGGAGCTGGGCTTCCTGCCCGGCCGGACCAGACTGGAGGCAGCCCTGGAGGGCGCTCCGCTGGACGTCGTGATCACCGTCTGAGAGCAGCCGGTGCCGCCGCGGCACCGACTTCGCGGAGGGGATGGCCCGGAGCGCTCCGGGCCATCCCCTCCGTCGCTTCCGGCCCTCCGCCTGTGACACCCTCGAAGACGTCCGAAGACATCCGAGGCCACCCCGCGCCGGCGCCCGGCTCGTTCCGGGGCCGGGGTGGATACCATGGCAGTCCGGCCTGTTCCCGGCCGGAACCGCCCTCCTCACGCCGCGACCGGCGAGGAGGGGCCCACCGAGGAGTTGCCCTTGCCAGACGAGGCCAAGCCGCTCACCGCAGCGCAGCAGCAGGACGCCGGCAGGCCGGCGAAGCCCTCCACGGCAGGCGCCACCGCGGCCGGGAAGCGCGGCGGCGCCCCCAAGCCGTCGCAGTCCACCGCCCCGCCCGCGGGCGGGAAGCGCGACGACGCGGCCTCCCGGGACAAGGCCTCGGCCACCCGCGCCGTCTCGGGCGTCTCCGGGCGCTCGGGCTCCTCCAACCGCGTCCGCGCCCGCCTGGCCCGCCTCGGCGTCCAGCGGTCCAGCCCCTACAACCCCGTGCTGGAACCGCTGCTGCGGATCGTCCGGAGCAACGACCCCAAGGCCGACACCTCCACCCTGCGCCAGATCGAGCGCGCCTACCAGGTCGCCGAGCGGTGGCACCGCGGGCAGAAGCGCAAGAGCGGCGACCCGTACATCACCCACCCGCTGGCCGTCACCACCATCCTCGCCGAGCTGGGCATGGATCCGGCCACCCTGATGGCCGGCCTGCTGCACGACACGGTGGAGGACACCGAGTACGGCCTGGACACCCTGCGCCGCGACTTCGGCGACCAGGTGGCCCTCCTCGTCGACGGCGTCACCAAGCTGGACAAGGTCAAGTTCGGCGAGGCGGCCCAGGCCGAGACGGTCCGCAAGATGGTCGTCGCCATGGCCAAGGACCCCAGGGTGCTGGTCATCAAGCTCGCCGACCGCCTGCACAACATGCGCACCATGCGCTACCTCAAGCGGGAGAAGCAGGAGCAGAAGGCCCGCGAGACGCTGGAGATCTACGCCCCGCTCGCCCACCGCCTGGGCATGAACACCATCAAGTGGGAGCTGGAGGACCTCGCCTTCGCGATCCTCTACCCCAAGATGTACGACGAGATCGTCCGGCTGGTCGCCGAGCGCGCGCCCAAGCGCGACGAGTACCTGGCGACCGTCATCGACGAGGTCCAGGCCGACCTGCGCGGCGCCCGCATCAAGGCGACCGTCACCGGCCGCCCCAAGCACTACTACAGCGTCTACCAGAAGATGATCGTGCGGGGCCGCGACTTCGCCGAGATCTACGACCTGGTGGGCATCCGCGTCCTGGTCGACACCGTCCGCGACTGCTACGCGGCGCTGGGGACCGTCCACGCCCGGTGGAACCCGGTGCCGGGGCGGTTCAAGGACTACATCGCGATGCCCAAGTTCAACATGTACCAGTCGCTGCACACGACGGTCATCGGGCCCGGCGGCAAGCCGGTCGAGCTGCAGATCCGCACCTACGACATGCACCGCCGCGCCGAGTACGGCATCGCCGCGCACTGGAAGTACAAGCAGGAGGCCGTCGCCGGCGCCTCCAAGGTCCGCACCGACGCGCCCGCCAGGAAGGGCGATGCCGTCAACGACATGGCGTGGCTGCGGCAGCTGCTGGACTGGCAGAAGGAGACCGAGGACCCGGGCGAGTTCCTGGAGTCGCTGCGCTTCGACCTCTCGCGCAACGAGGTCTTCGTCTTCACGCCCAAGGGCGACGTCATAGCGCTCCCGGCGGGCGCCACCCCCGTGGACTTCGCCTACGCCGTCCACACCGAGGTCGGCCACCGCACCATCGGCGCACGCGTCAACGGGCGCCTGGTGCCGCTGGAGTCCACCCTGGACAACGGCGACCTGGTGGAGGTCTTCACCTCCAAGTCGCCCGGCGCCGGCCCCTCCCGCGACTGGCTGAGCTTCGTCAAGTCGCCGCGCGCCCGCAACAAGATCCGCGCCTGGTTCTCCAAGGAGCGGCGCGAGGAGGCCATCGAGCAGGGCAAGGACGCCATCGTGCGGGCCATGCGCAAGCAGAACCTGCCGATCCAGCGGATCCTCACCGGCGACTCCCTGGTCACCCAGGCGCACGAGATGCGCTACCCCGACATCTCGGCGCTCTACGCGGCCATCGGCGAGGGCCATGTCTCCGCGCAGAACGTCGTCCAGAAGCTGATCCAGGCCATCGGCGGCGAGGAGGCCGCCAACGAGGACATCGCCGAGACCGTCCCGCCCCTGCGCCGGCGTACCAAGCGGCGCTCCAGCGCGGACCCGGGCGTGATCGTCAAGGGCGTGGAGGACGTGTGGGTCAAGCTGGCCCGCTGCTGCACGCCCGTGCCCGGCGACCCGATCCTCGGGTTCGTCACCCGCGGCAACGGCGTCTCCGTCCACCGCGCCGACTGCGTCAACGTCGACTCGCTCTCGCGCGAGCCGGAGCGGATGCTGGAGGTGGAGTGGGCGCCCACCCAGTCCTCGGTCTTCCTGGTCGCCATCCAGGTCGAGGCGCTGGACCGCTCCCGGCTGCTGTCGGACGTCACCCGCGTGCTGTCCGACCAGCACGTGAACATCCTCTCCGCGGCCGTCCAGACCTCCCGGGACCGGGTGGCCATCTCCCGCTTCACCTTCGAGATGGGCGACCCCAAGCACCTGGGGCACGTGCTGAAGGCGGTGCGCGGGGTGGAGGGCGTCTACGACGTCTACCGCGTCACCTCGGCCCGCCGGTCGTAGCCCGGTCCACCCGTCCGGTCCGCCCGGCCGAGGCCGGGCGGACCGGGCGGCCCCGGCACCTTCGAAGGTGCCGGGGCCGCCCGTCGTGTACCCGCGTCCCGCGCTCTCAGCCGCTGAACTCCCGCAGCCCCTTGAGGGCCTGGTCCAGCAGGGCCTGCCGGCCCGCGAGCTCGCGCTCCAGCTTCTCCGCCTTGGCGGTGTTGCCGGCCGCGCGGGCCTTCTCGATCTGCGCGCGGAGCTTGTCCACGGCGTCCTGGAGCTGGCCGGTCAGGCCCTCCGCGCGAGCCCGGGCCTCGGGGTTGGTGCGGCGCCACTCGGCCTCCTCGGCCTCCTGGATCGCCCGCTCCACCGCGTGCATCCGGCCCTCGATCCCGGCCCGGGCGTCCCGGGGCACATGGCCGACGGCGTCCCAGCGCTCGTTGATCGCGCGGAAGGCCGCACGGGCCGCCTTCAGATCGGTGACCGGGAGCAGCTTCTCCGCCTCGGCGGCCAGCTCCTCCTTGCGGGCCAGGTTCTCCCGCTGCTCGGCGTCCCGCTCGGCGAAGACCTCGCCGCGGGCGGCGAAGAAGACGTCCTGGGCGCCGCGGAAGCGCTGCCACAGCGCGTCCTCGTGTTCGCGCTGGGCCCGGCCCGCGGCCTTCCACTCCTGCATCAGCTCGCGGTAGCGGGCCGCCGTCGGGCCCCAGTCCGTCGAACCGGACAGGGCCTCCGCCTCGGCGACCAGCTTCTCCTTGCGCCGCCGGGCCTCCTCGCGCTGGGCGTCCAGCGACGCGAAGTGGGCCTTGCGCCGCTTGGAGAAGGCCGAGCGGGCGTGCGAGAAGCGGTGCCACAGCTCGTCGTCGGACTTGCGGTCCAGCCGGGGCAGGCCCTTCCAGGTGTCCACCAGGGCGCGCAGCCGCTCCCCGGCGGCCCGCCACTGGTCGCTGGCGGCGAGCTCCTCGGCCTCGGCGACCAGAGCCTCCTTGGCCTTGCGCGCCTCCTCGGCCTGTCGGGCCCGGGTGGCCTTGCGCTCCTCCCGGCGGGTCTCGATCAGCTCGGTGAGCTGGTCCAGCCGCCTGCCCAGGGCCTCCAGGTCGCCCACCGCGTGCGCCTCTTCGACCTGCTGCCGCAGGTGCCCGACGGCGGCCAGGGCGTCCTTGGCCGACAGGTCGGTGGTCTTCACCCGGCGCTCAAGGAGGTCGATCTCCACGACCAGGCCGTCGTACTTGCGCTCGAAGTAGGCCAGGGCCTCCTCTGGGGCTCCGGCCTGCCACGAGCCGACGACCTTCTCGCCGTCGGCGGTACGCACGTAAACGGTCCCCGTCTCATCGACGCGGCCCCACGGGTCGCTGCTCACAGCGCCTCCTCCACATGATGCCGACGGGAGGCGTGCGCTCCCCGGCATCGTCCACGGTTGTCATACGGCCGACGGTCGGATTCGACCGGTCGGGCCGGTCCGGCCGCACCGGTTCGACCGGCCGGCCGGAGGGTTTGCCCGGCCGTCGGCGCAGGCACCCCGTACAACGCCCAACATAGGCGACCGGTGCCCGCCCTGTCCGCATCCCGGGCGACCGAAATCCGGGTGCGCGGCCGCCGGGAGCGGCCGCCGGGCACGGACGCGGCACCGGCCGCCGGGGGTCACTTCTTCCGCACCGTCGCCTTGTCGATCACCACGGTCGCGTTCGGCTTGGTGTTGCCCGTCTGCGGGTCCGGGGTCATACCGGCGTCGGCGATCTTCTTCAGCACGTCCATGCCCTCGGTGACGGTGCCGAAGGGGGTGTAGTCCGGGGGCAGCTGGCTGTCCTCGTAGACCAGGAAGAACTGGCTGCCGCCGCTGTCCCGGCCCTCCTTGGTCTGGGCGTTGTACCGGTTGGCCATGGCGACCGTGCCCGCCGGATAGGTGCCCTTCTTCACCTTCGGGTCGTCGAGGTTCTCGTCCGGGATCGAGTAGCCGGGCTGCTGGACCTTGCCGTCCTCGGACATGCCGGTGCCGGTGCCGGTCGGGTCGCCGCACTGCAGCACGTAGATGCCCTGGTTCACCAGGCGGTGGCACGGGGAGTGGTCGAGGTAGCCCTCACCGGCCAGGAACTCGAAGGAGTTCACGGTGCGCGGCGTCTTGGCGGCGTCCATCTCGATCTCGATGTCGCCGCAGGTGGTCTCCAGCTTCATCGTGTAGGTGGCCGAGGTGTCGATCGACATCTTCGGCTCCTTCTTCCAGTGCTTCTCGCTCGGCTCGCCCTTCGCCGGCTTCTCGCAGGGGTCCGGGGCCTTGCTGGTGGGCGGGGCGGAGGGCTCGGCGGAGGCCTTGTCGGCCTTCTTGTCGCCCGCCGCCAGGCCGCCCGCGGCCGCGTAGGCGCCGCCGGCCGCCAGGACCAGGGCCAGGCCGCCCGCGATGGAGGCGTTGCGGATCCGCCCCTTGCGCCGTGCCTCGGCCCGCCGCTGCTGCTGACGCAGGTACTTCTCGCGGGCGAGCTGCTTGCGCCGCTGCTCACTGCTGACCACGGGTCGTCTCCTTCGAATCCTTCGGGGCGTCTGTACGAGGCGTGCGTACGCACACGTGTGCCACAGCTTGGGCCGTACGGTATACGGGATACGGGTTCGCGGGCTCCGTCCCGTCGCCGGTAGGCTCTGTAACCGCTGCCCGCGGCCGGTCCGACGGCCGCGGCATCCCTGCCGGACGACCGAAGGACGATCGTGCTCATTGCCGGGTTCCCCGCCGGGGCCTGGGGGACCAACTGCTATCTGGTCGCCCCCGCCGCGGGCGAGGAGTGCGTGATCATCGACCCGGGCCACCAGGCCGCCGAAGGCGTCGAGGAGGCCATAGCCAGGCACCGCCTCAAGCCGGTCGCCGTCGTCCTCACCCACGGCCACATCGACCACGTGGCCTCCGTGGTCCCGGTGTGCGGCGCGCACGGTGTGCCCGCCTGGATCCACCCGGAGGACCGGGAGATGATGAGCGACCCCGAGAAGTGGCTGGGCCGCTCCATCGGTCAGCCGCTGATGGGCGAGCTCTCCGTGGGGGAGCCGGACGACGTGGAGGAGCTGGCCGACGGCGCCGTGCTGTCCCTGGCCGGACTGGAGCTGACCGTCTCCCACGCGCCGGGCCATACCAGGGGGTCGGTGACCTTCCGGATGCCCGAGCAGGCCGACGTCCCGCCTGTGCTGTTCTCGGGCGACCTGCTGTTCGCCGGCTCCATCGGACGCACCGACCTGCCCGGTGGCGACCACGCCGAGATCCTGCGGTCGCTGGCACGCGTGTGCCTGCCCCTGGACGACTCGACCGTGGTGCTCTCCGGCCACGGTCCCCAGACCACCATCGGCCGCGAGCGCGCCACCAACCCGTTCCTGCGGGAGGTGGCCGCCGGCGGCCCGTTCGGAACGGGAGGCGGCACCGCCGCCCCGCGACGAGGAATGTGACGACGAAGAAGACGTGAGCACCTTCTCCGCCCCCAGGGGCACCTATGACCTGATCCCCCCGGAGTCGGCCGACTACCTCGCGGTGCGCGAGGCGATCGCCGCGCCGCTGCGGCGCGCCGGCTACGGCTACATCGAGACGCCCGGCTTCGAGAACGTCGAGCTGTTCGCCCGCGGTGTCGGCGAGTCCACCGACATCGTGACCAAGGAGATGTACACCCTCACCACCAAGGGAGGCAGCCGCCTGGCGCTGCGCCCCGAGGGCACCGCGCCGGTCGTCCGTGCCGTGCTGGAGCACAACCTGCACCGCGGCGCGCTGCCGGTGAAGGTCTGGTACTCCGGCTCGCAGTACCGCTACGAGCGCCCCCAGGCCGGCCGCTACCGGCACTTCTCCCAGGTCGGCGCCGAGGCGCTGGGCGCCGAGGACCCGGCCCTGGACGCCGAGCTGATCATCCTGGCGGTGGACGCGTACCGCTCGCTGGGGCTGCGGAACTTCCGGCTGCTGCTGAACTCCCTGGGCGACCGCGAGTGCCGCCCGGTCTACCGCGCGGCACTCCAGGACTTCCTGCGCGGACTCGACCTGGACGAGGACACCCGCGCCCGCGTCGAGATCAACCCGCTGCGCGTGCTGGACGACAAGCGCGAGGCCGTCCAGAAGCAGCTCGCCGGCGCGCCGATGATGCCCGACCACCTGTGCGAGGCGTGCAAGGAGTACCACGAGCAGGTGCGCGGGCTGCTGACGGCGGCCGGGGTGGAGTTCGAGGACGACGAGAAGCTGGTGCGCGGCCTGGACTACTACACCCGCACCACCTTCGAGTTCGTACACGACGGGCTCGGCTCGCAGTCCGCGGTCGGCGGCGGCGGCCGCTACGACGGCCTGTCGGAGATGATCGGCGGCCCGCCGCTGCCGTCGGTGGGCTGGGCGCTGGGAGTGGACCGCACGGTCCTGGCCCTGCGGGCCGAGGGCGTGGAGCTCCCGCAGCCCTCGCGCACCCAGGTCTTCGCCGTCCCGCTGGGGGAGGAGGCGCGGCGTGCGCTGTTCGGCGTGGTCACCGAGCTGCGCCGGCAGGGGATCGCGACGGACTTCGCGTACGGCGGCCGCGGTCTGAAGAACGGCATGAAGTCGGCCAACCGCTCGGGGGCGGCGTACGCCGTCGTGGCCGGGGAGCGGGATCTGGCCGAGGGGGTCGTCCAGGTCAAGAACCTCGACAGCGGCGAGCAGGTCCCGGTGCCGCTGGACGGTGTGGTGGCGGAACTGCGACGGAATCTCGCCTGACTCGTTGTGCGTTGTGCACAATGAAGAACCCCACCTGAGATGACGGGATGACTCGACCATGACGACGACCACGGCACCCCGGGACGAAGCGGCCCGCACCGGCGACGACGGCGGCGGGCCGCCCGCGGGGGGTGCCGTGGGCGCGGGCCGCGCCTACGCCCTGCTGCTGGTGATCACCGGACTGGCCGGAGTGCTCGCCGCCTGGGTGATCACGGTCGACAAGGTCAGACTGCTGGAGGCCAAGCTCACCGGGGACACGCTGGACATGGCGTGCGACATCAACCCGATCGTCTCCTGCGGCAGCGTGATGGAGAGCCCGCAGGCCGAGGCGTTCGGCTTCCCCAACCCGGTGCTCGGCCTGGTCACCTACGGCATGATCGTCGCCGTCGGCATGGGCCTGCTGGCCGGGGCGCGCTTCCCCCGCTGGTACTGGCTGACCATGAACGCCGGCATGCTCTTCGGAGTCGGCTTCTGCACCTGGCTGATGTACCAGTCGCTGTACGAGATCGGCAAGCTGTGCCTGTGGTGCAACCTGGCCTGGGTCGCCACCCTGCTGATGTTCTGGTACACGACCTTCCGCAACATCCACAACGGTTTCCTGCCCGCCCCGGCCTGGCTGCGCGAGGGCGTGCGGGAGTTTCACTGGGTGATCCCCGCGGTCCACGTCGGCATCATCGGCATGCTGGTCCTGACCCGCTGGTGGGACTTCTGGACGAGCTGATCCGCGAACGGCCGGAGGGCCGCCCCGCGCCGTCACCGGTGCGGGGCGGCCCTCCGGCCGTTCGCCCCGGCAGCGCCGGCGCTGCCGGTACGGCTGTCGGCGGCGTGACTTAGGGTTGCGTTCCGTGGAACCGGATCTGTTCACCGCCGCCGCCGAGGAGCGCCAGGAGAAGGACCCGTCCGCCTCCCCCCTGGCGGTCCGGATGCGGCCGCGCACCCTGGACGAGGTCGTCGGCCAGCAGCACCTGCTGCGTCCGGGCTCCCCGCTGCGCCGCCTGGTCGGCGAGGGCGGGAAGGGGCCCGCGGGGCCGTCGTCGGTGATCCTGTGGGGGCCGCCGGGCACCGGCAAGACGACCCTGGCCTACGTCGTCAGCAAGGCCACCGACAAGCGCTTCACGGAGTTGTCGGCCATCACCGCCGGGGTCAAGGAGGTCCGGGCCGTCATCGACGGCGCACGGCGCTCGTCGGGCGCCTACGGCAAGGACACCGTGCTCTTCCTGGACGAGATCCACCGCTTCAGCAAGGCGCAGCAGGACTCGCTGCTGCCGGCCGTGGAGAACCGCTGGGTCACCCTCATCGCGGCGACGACGGAGAACCCGTACTTCTCGGTGATCTCCCCGCTGCTGTCCCGCTCGCTGCTGCTGACCCTGGAGCCGCTGACCGACGACGACCTGCGCGGGCTGCTGCGCCGCGCGGTCGCCGACGAGCGCGGGCTGGCGGGCGCGGTGGAGCTGCCGGGGGACGCCGAGGCGCATCTGCTGCGGATCGCCGGCGGCGACGCGCGCCGGGCGCTCACCGCGCTGGAGGCGGGCGCGGGCGCGGCCCTGGACAAGGGCGAGCGGGAGGTCACCCTGGCGACGCTGGAGGAGGCCGTCGACCGGGCGGCGGTGAAGTACGACCGCGACGGGGACCAGCACTACGACGTGGCCAGCGCGCTCATCAAGTCCATCAGGGGATCGGACGTGGACGCGGCCCTGCACTACCTGGCCCGGATGATAGAGGCGGGGGAGGACCCGCGGTTCATCGCCCGGCGGCTGATGATCTCCGCCAGCGAGGACATCGGCCTGGCCGATCCCACGGCCCTGCAGACCGCCGTGGCCGCGGCACAGGCGGTGGCGATGATCGGCTTCCCCGAGGCGCGGATCACGCTCGCCCAGGCGACCGTCGCCCTGGCCCTCGCCCCGAAGTCCAACGCCGCCTACCTGGCGATCGACGCGGCCCTGGCGGACGTACGGGCGGGACTGGCCGGCCCCGTGCCGCGGCATTTGCGCGACGGCCACTACCAGGGCGCGAAGAAGATGGGCCACGGCGAGGGCTACCGGTACCCGCACGACCTGCCCGGCGGCATCGCCGCGCAGCAGTACGCCCCGGACGGCGTCCACGGCAGGCGCTACTACGAGCCGACGAGGTACGGGGCGGAGGCCCGGTACGCCGAGGTGGCGGAGCGGGTGCGGGCCAGGCTGCGGGGGGAGGGGGCGCCGGACAAGCCCTGAGGGCCCGCCGCCGGCTCCGCCGGGCCCCGCGCGTTCCCGGCGCCGGGCCCCGAACCCCTCAGGACGCGGAACCGGCCTCGAACAGGGCCCGGACCGCACGGCGCAACCCCGACGCGTCCCGCACCGGCCGCGGGAAGTCGAAGAGGGCGTCGAAACCCCGCCCCTCCGCGCAGAACCGCACCCGCAGCCCGAAGCGGTCCAGGGCCACGGGCACCACCGCCTCCCAGGCGGCGCAGGCCCGCTCCCGCTCGCCCAGCAGCGAGCACAGCCCGCGCAGCAGGTCGCCGTGGGCGGCGGCGAGGTGCTGCAGGAACTCGGCCTCGTGGCGTGCCAGGGGGTCGGGCGCCGCGGCGGTGAACTCGTCCGGCTCGACGTGCCCCTCACCCCGCAGATCGCCGATCCACCCCTCGCCGACCTCCAGCCGCAGCGGTGTCCACGCCGTGCCCGGGAACGGCCCCGAGGGGTGCCGCTCGGCCATCAGCCGGGCGCAGGACGCCCGCTCGCCGCCGGAGACGGGGGTGAGCCAGCCCGCGACCTCGGCCCGTCCGCGGACGCGGTGGGGCACCGCGACGGGCGCCACGTCGGTGATCTCCATCACGGCGGCCAGATCGCCGTCCCGGGCGTGGGCCGCGGCCCGGGCGGCCGGGGAACCGGCCGGGACCAGCAGGAGCACGTCCCCCTCGGGGGTGACGGCGCGGGCCTCGCAGGCGCCCCGGCCCGGCCACTCCGGATCGCCCGGGTCCGCACCGGGAATGACCAGGGCGGCCGAGGCGTTCGACTCGACGAGGGTACGCATCCGCTCGGCGGCTCCGGGCCGCCGTTCGTCAGGCTCCGCCTCGGGACGCGGCTGACCCCTCCTCGCGCTCTCCGCCCCGGCGGCGGCTCCGGCACTGCCGCCGGGGCCGCCGCCGCGTGCGGAACCGGCGCCGGGCAGGGGGCTCCCAGGTCGAAACATGCGTTCTCCTCCGCTAAGGTTAGGCTCACCTAAATTACACGGAGGTCCGTTCAACGTGAACCAGTCGCGTCCCAAGGTCAAGAAGTCGCGTGCGCTCGGCATCGCGCTGACCCCGAAGGCCGTGAAGTACTTCGAGCAGCGCCCGTACCCGCCGGGCGAGCACGGCCGGGGCCGCAAGCAGAACAGCGACTACAAGGTCCGGCTGCTGGAGAAGCAGCGGCTGCGCGCCCAGTACGACATCAGCGAGCGCCAGATGGCCCGCGCCTACGACCGCGCCCGCAAGGCCGAGGGCAAGACGGGTGAGGCCCTGGTCGTCGAGCTGGAGCGCCGCCTGGACGCGCTCGTCCTGCGCTCGGGGATCGCCCGCACCATCTACCAGGCCCGCCAGATGGTCGTGCACGGCCACATCGAGGTCAACGGCCGCAAGGTCGACAAGCCCTCCTTCCGCGTCCGCCCGGAGGACGTGGTGTCCGTCCGCGAGCGCAGCCGTGCCAAGCACCCCTTCCAGGTGGCGCGCGAGGGCGGTTACGCGCCCGACGGGGAGACCCCTCGCTACCTCCAGGTCAACCTCCAGGCGCTGGCCTTCCGTCTGGACCGGGAGCCGAACCGCAAGGAGATCCCGGTCGTCTGCGACGAGCAGCTCGTCGTCGAGTACTACGCCCGCTGATCCGGCACCGCACCGCACCCGTACCGCCCGGTCCCCGGCCCTTCTGACGCATCGCGCGGCAGGAGGGCCGCGGCGCGTCGCGCACCGGCGCGCGGGCCGGTGCCGCCGGGCCGGGGGAGCGCGGTACGGGAACAATGCGGTACGGGCGACGGCCCGCGGCGCGATAAGGTCGGTATCCGCCGTCGCACCCGTGAGATCGGTGGGCAGGTACCCCCACGAACCGCAGGACGCGGCGGCCGACCCCATACGACCCGAGGGAAGCGGTGCAGCGTGTCCGGTGGAGAGGTGGCCGGCCTCCTGGTGGCCGTCTTCTGGGCGATCCTGGTGTCGTTCCTCGCCGTGGTGCTGGTGAGGCTCGCGCAGACGCTCAAGGCGGCGACCAGACTGGTGACGGGTGTGACGGAGCAGGCGGTCCCCCTCCTCACCGAGGCGTCCGAGACCGTCCGTTCGGCACAGAGCCAGCTCAGCCGGGTGGACGCCATCGCCTCGGACGTCCAGGAGGTCACCGCCAACGCCTCGGCGCTCTCCTCCACCGTCTCCACCGCCTTCGGCGGCCCGCTGGTCAAGGTGGCCGCGTTCGGCTACGGAGTGCGCCGCGCCCTCGGCCGCAGGAACGACCCGCCGCGGTCCAGGCGCCCCGTCGTCGTGGGCCGGTCCGTGCCGGCCGCGCGCCGGGGGGCCGGCCGGCGCCGCGACGGAAAGGACTGATCCCACCGTGTTCCGCCGTGCCTTCTGGTTCAGCGCCGGCGCCGCCGCCGGCGTCTGGGCCACCACCAAGGTCAACCGCAAGCTGCGCAGCCTCGCGCCCGACAGCCTCGCCGTACGAGCGGCGGACCAGGCCGTGGCGGCCGGGCACCGGCTCAAGGACTTCGCGCTCGACGTCCGCGCCGGAATGGCACAGCGGGAGATCGAGTTGAACGACGCACTGGGACTGACGGCCCCCGCCGACCCCGGGGCCGCAGGCCAGGCGGAAGAACGCCGGGGGATCGCCGGACGGGCCCCGCACCGTCCTGCCCTCGGAGCCACCCACCCGTACGACCGGAATGAGGACCACTGATGGAGTCGGCTGAAATCCGCCGCCGCTGGCTGCGCTTCTTCGAGGAGCGGGGGCACACCGTCGTGCCGTCGGCGTCGCTGATCGCGGACGACCCGACGCTGCTGCTGGTCCCCGCCGGCATGGTGCCCTTCAAGCCGTACTTCCTGGGTGAGGCCACCCCGCCGTACGAGCGCGCCGTCAGTGTGCAGAAGTGCGTGCGCACCCCGGACATCGAGGAGGTCGGCAAGACCACCCGGCACGGCACCTTCTTCCAGATGTGCGGCAACTTCTCCTTCGGCGACTACTTCAAGGAGGGCGCCGCGAAGCTCGCCTGGGAGCTGCTCACCACGCCCCAGGAGGAGGGCGGCTACGGCCTGGAGCCGGAGAGGCTGTGGATCACCGTCTACGAGGACGACGACGAGGCCGAGCGCATCTGGCGCGACGTCGTCGGCGTCCCCGCGGAGCGGATCCAGCGGCTGGGCAAGGAGGAGAACTACTGGGACATGGGCGTGCCCGGTCCCTGCGGCCCCTGCTCGGAGATCAACTACGACCGGGGCCCGGAGTTCGGCGCCGAGGGCGGCCCGGCCGTCAACGACGAGCGCTACGTGGAGATCTGGAACCTGGTCTTCATGCAGTACGAGCGCGGGCCGGGCGAGGGCAAGGACTACCCGATCCTCGGTGAGCTGCCCAGCAAGAACATCGACACCGGCCTCGGTATGGAGCGCCTGGCGATGATCCTGCAGGGCGTGCACAACATGTACGAGACCGACACCCTGCGCGCGGTCATCGACAAGGCCGGCGAGCTGACCGGGGTGCGCTACGGCGCCGCCGAGGACAGCGACGTCTCCCTGCGCGTGGTCGCCGACCACATGCGCACCTCCGTGATGCTCATCGGCGACGGCGTCACCCCCGGCAACGAGGGCCGCGGCTACGTGCTGCGCCGCATCATGCGCCGCGCCATCCGCAACATGCGCATCCTGGGCGCCGACAAGCCGGTCGTCGGCGAGCTGGTCGACACCGTGATCGGCACGATGGGGCAGCAGTACCCGGAGCTGATCACCGACCGGCAGCGCATCGAGACCGTCGCGCTCGCCGAGGAGGCCGCCTTCCTCAAGACCCTCAAGGCCGGCACCAACATCCTCGACACCGCCGTCACCGAGACCAAGGCCGCCGGCGGGGCCGTCCTGCCGGGCGAGAAGGCCTTCCTGCTCCACGACACCTGGGGCTTCCCCATCGACCTCACCCTGGAGATGGCCGCCGAGCAGGGCCTGTCCGTGGACGAGGAGGGCTTCCGCCGCCTGATGAAGGAGCAGCGGGAGCGCGCCAAGGCCGACGCCAGGGCCAAGAAGACCGGCCACGCCGACCTGAGCTCCTACCGCGAGGTCGCCGACACCGCCGGGACGACCGTCTTCACCGGCTACACCGACACCGAGGGCGAGGCGTCCGTTGTCGGCCTGCTGGTGAACGGCCTGCCCTCGCCGGCCGCCTCCGAGGGCGACGACGTGGAGGTCGTGCTCGACCGCACCCCGTTCTACGCCGAGGGCGGCGGCCAGCAGCCCGACACCGGCCGCATCCGCCTGGACTCCGGCGCCGTCGTAGAGGTCCGCGACGTCCAGCAGCCGGTGCCCGGCGTCACCGTGCACAAGGGCACCGTCCAGGTCGGCGAGGTCACCGTCGGCGCCTCGGCGTACGCCGCCATCGACGTCACGCGCCGCCGGGCCATCGCCCGCGCCCACAGCGCCACCCACCTCACCCACCAGGCGCTGCGCGACGCGCTCGGCCCGACGGCCGCCCAGGCCGGCTCCGAGAACGCCCCGGGCCGCTTCCGCTTCGACTTCGGTTCGCCGACCGCCGTGCCCGGCGCCGTGCTCACCGACGTCGAGCAGAAGATCAACGAGGTCCTCGCCCGTGAACTCGACGTCATGGCCGAGGTGATGAGCATGGAGGAGGCCAGGAAGCAGGGCGCCATCGCCGAGTTCGGCGAGAAGTACGGCGACCGGGTGCGCGTGGTGACCATCGGCGACTTCTCCAAGGAGCTGTGCGGCGGCACCCATGTGCACAACACCGCCCAGCTCGGCCTGGTGAAGCTGCTGGGCGAGTCCTCCATCGGCTCCGGCGTGCGCCGCGTGGAGGCCCTGGTCGGCGTGGACGCCTACAACTTCCTCGCCCGCGAGCACACGGTGGTCTCCCAGCTCACCGATCTGCTCAAGGGCCGCCCCGAGGAGCTGCCGGAGAAGATCTCCGGGATGCTCGCCAAGCTCAAGGACGCCGAGAAGGAGATCGAGCGCTTCCGCGCCGAGAAGGTCCTGGCCGCCGCCGCGGGCCTGGCCTCCTCCGCCCGCGACGTCAACGGGACCGCGTTCGTCGGCGCCCGGGTCCCCGACGGCACGACCGCCGACGACCTGCGCAAGCTCGTCCTCGACGTGCGCGGCCGTGTCCAGGGCGGGCGTCCGGCCGTGGTGGCGCTGTTCTCGGTGGCCAACGGCCGTCCGCTGACCGTCATCGCCACCAACGACGCCGCCCGCGACCGCGGCCTGAAGGCGGGCGACCTCGTCCGCGCCGCCGCCAAGGCCCTCGGCGGCGGGGGCGGCGGCAAGCCGGACGTCGCCCAGGGCGGAGGCCAGAACCCCCAGGCGGTCGACGAGGCCGTCGCCGCCGTCGAGCGCCTGGTGGCGGCCGCCTGATGCGGCGCGGCAGGCGGCTGGCCGTCGACGTCGGGGACGCCCGGATCGGGGTCGCCTCCTGCGACCCCGACGGGCTCCTGGCCACACCGGTGGAGACCGTGCCGGGACGCGACGTCCCGGCCGCCCGCCGCCGGCTGGCCGAACTCGTCGCGGAGTACGAACCGCTGGAGGTCGTGGTCGGGCTCCCCCGCTCCCTCAACGGGCGCGAGGGCCCGGCCGCGGCCCGGGTGCGGGCCTTCGCCCGGGAGCTTGCCCAGGCCGTCGCCCCGGTGGCGGTACGCCTGGTGGACGAGCGGATGAGCACCGTCACCGCGGCCCAGTCCATGCGCGCCTCGGGCGTCTCGTCGAAGAAGGGGCGCAGCCGGATCGACCAGGCCGCTGCCGTGGTCATCCTGCAGAGCGCCCTGGAGACCGAGCGGGTGTCCGGCCAGGCCCCGGGGGAGTGCGTCGGAGCGGGCGGCCGATAGCGGTACGGTAACGTTCCGCTTCGGACGGCGCCGTTCGAACACCAAGCCGTACGCCGGAGACGGCTGTTCGGGCAGCGGCGTCCGCGAGTACCGCAACCGGCTGCCGTCCGACGGCTCTAGGGGATCGATGACTGAGTATGGCCGGGGCACCGGCTCCGAACCGTGGCACCCCGACGACCCCCTCTACGGGGACCAGGGGTGGAACGACGGAGTCCACCACGGGGCCCAGCAGGGAACCCGGCACGGCGACTGGGACACCTACGGCGGGCAGAGCCAGTACCACCCCCAGCAGCACCAGGGCCAACAGCACCAAGGTCAGCAACAGCACCAGGACCACCAGCAGTCCGGCTACGGGCAGCAGGGCTGGGACACCCAGGGCGGCGGACAGCAGTACGGGCACCAGCAGCAGTACGGCGATCCGTACGGCCACCAGGACCAGCAGCACCACGGGCAGCACCAGGGCGACCCCTACGGCCACCAGCAGCAGTACGGCGATCCGTACGGCCAGCAGCACCACCAGCAGCACGGGCAGCACCAGGGCGACCCCTACGGACAGCACCAGGGGCAGCACCAGGACGATCCGTACGGCGGCGGACAGTACGCGGACCACACCGCTCACCCCGGAGCCCAGGACGCCTACCCGCAGTACCCCGAGCAGCATCCCGAGCAGCACGGGCACCGCGACCACCCCGAGCAGCACGGGCAGCACGAGGAGTACGGGCAGCAGCCTCCGCACCCCCAGCAGCCGGGGCGGCGGCGCCGCGACGAGCCGGACCCCGGCCCCGGGCCCGACGAGGAGACCGGCTGGGACCCCGGCCCGGACCAGGGCGAGCACGCCTTCTTCTCGGACGACGGCGACGACGAGCACGACGACGAGGGCGGCGGCCGGTCCGGACGCGGAGGCAAGGGCAGGGGCGGCAGGAAGGGAAGGAACGGCATCGCCTGCCTGACCGTCGCCCTCGTCCTGGTCGGCGGCGTCGGCACGGCCGGCTACTTCGCCTACGACTTCTACCAGAGCCACTTCGCCGCCGCGCCCGACTTCTCGGGTCAGGGCGAGGGCGAGACCCAGGTGGAGATCCCCGAGAACAGCACGCTGGCCCAGATGGGCGCCATCCTGGAGAAGGCCGGCGTGGTCAAGAGCCAACAGGGCTTCATCGAGGCGTCCAACGCCAATCCCAGGGCGCAGAGCATCCAGCCGGGCGTCTACATGCTCCGCAAGGAGATGTCCTCGGCGGCGGCCATCGAGATGATGCTCGACCCCTCCAGCCAGAACGCCCTGATCATCGCCGAGGGCAAGCGGGCCTCGGAGATCTACGCGCTGATCGACGAGAAGCTCGACCTGGCGGAGGGCAGCACGAAGAAGGCCGCCGAGAAGGCCGACCTCGGCCTGCCGGAGTGGGCGGAGGGCAACCCCGAGGGCTTCCTCTTCCCCGCCAAGTACACCGTGGGCGACAAGACCGAGCCCGAGGACCTGCTCAAGAAGATGGTTGAGCGGGCCGAGCGGGAGTTCGAGAAGGCGGACCTGGAAGGCCATGTGGAGCGGCTCGGCCTCGAGTCGCCGCTCCAGGTGCTCACCGTCGCCAGCCTGGTGCAGGCGGAGGGCAAGTACAAGCACGACTTCGTGAAGGTCTCCCGTGTGGTCTACAACCGGCTGAAGCCCGACAACACCGAGACCAACGGCTACCTGCAGTTCGACTCCACCTACAACTTCGCCAAGAACCAGTACACGCTGGACGTGCCCTCGCCCAGCACCATGGCCAAGTTCGACCACCCCTACAACACCTATGCCAAGAAGGGCCTGCCGCCCGGCCCGATCAACAGCCCGGGCGCCGAGGCGCTGCACGCGGCGGTGGAGCCGGCCGAGGGCAACTGGTACTACTTCGTGTCGATCACGGAGGACAACACGGTGTTCTCCGACACCTACGAGGAACACAGCCGGCACGTGGAGAAGTTCAACGCGGAGCAGGAGAAGAACGGGGAGGGCGGGTGAGCCCGGCCGCGAGGCGGGCGGCGGTCCTGGGATCGCCCATCGCCCACTCCCTCTCCCCGGTGCTCCACCGGGCCGCCTACCGTGAGATGGGCCTGACCGGCTGGTCGTACGACCGCTTCGAGGTGGACGAGGGCGGCATCGCGCCCTTCCTGGAGAAGCTCGCCGCCGGCGGCGAGGAGTGGGCCGGCCTGTCGCTGACCATGCCGCTCAAGCGGGCCGTCATCCCCCTGCTGGACGGGATCGGCGACACCGCGGCCTCGGTCGGGGCCGTCAACACCGTGGTCTTCACCGCGGACGGCCGCCGCCTCGGCGAGAACACCGACATCCCCGGCATGATCGCCGCACTGCGCGAACGCGGCGTGGAGAGCGTTCCGCACGCCGCGGTGCTGGGCGCCGGGGCCACGGCCTCCTCCGCGCTCGCCGCGCTCGCCCGGATCTGCACCGGCGAGGTCACCGCGTACGTCCGCAGCCGGGAGCGGGCCGAGGAGATGCGCGGCTGGGGCGAGCGGCTGGGTGTCGCGGTGGCGACCGCCGACTGGGCGGACGCGCCGCGGGCGCTGACCGCGCCCCTGGTGATCGCCACCACGCCCGCGGGCGCCGCCGACGCCCTGGCGGCGGCCGTGCCCGAGCGGCCCGGCACCCTCTTCGACGTCCTCTACGAGCCCTGGCCGACCCCGCTGGCCGCGGCCTGGGCCGGGCGCGGCGGACAGGTCCTCGGCGGCCTGGACCTCCTGGTGCACCAGGCCGTCCTCCAGGTCGAGATGATGACCGGCCGCTCCCCGGCCCCGCTGGCCGCGATGCGCGCGGCGGGCGAGGCCGCGCTGGCCGCGCGCACGGCCTGAGGCGGGGACCGGCAGCCGAGACGGGCGTCCCGCCTGCTGGACGGAGGGCCGGTCCCGCGGTGCGATCGTGAAAGGATCGGGACCGAGCACGTACGGGCCTGGACTGAGGAGCACCGTTGAGCAGGTTGCGCTGGCTGACCGCGGGGGAGTCGCACGGCCCCGCACTGGTGGCGACGCTGGAGGGGCTGCCCTACGGCGTGCCGATCACCACGGAGATGGTGGCGGACGAGCTGGCGCGGCGGCGGCTGGGCTACGGTCGCGGCGCGCGGATGAAGTTCGAGCGGGACGAGGTCACCTTCCTGGGCGGGGTGCGGCACGGGCTGACCCTGGGCTCCCCGGTCGCGGTCATGATCGGCAACACAGAGTGGCCCAAGTGGGAGAAGGTCATGGCGGCCGACCCGGTGGATCCGGCCGAGCTGGCCGAGCTGGCCCGCAACGCGCCGCTGACCCGGCCCCGCCCCGGCCACGCCGATCTGGCCGGGATGCAGAAGTACGGGGTGGGCGACGCCCGGCCGATCCTGGAGCGGGCCTCGGCGCGGGAGACGGCCGCCCGGGTGGCGCTGGGCGCGGTCGCCCGGTCGTACCTGAAGGAGACGGCCGGCATCGGGATCGTCTCCCATGTGGTGGCGCTGGGCGGGGCCGAGGCCCCGGCCGGGACGCTGCCGGAGCCGGGGGACGTGGCGCGGCTGGACGCCGACCCGGTGCGCTGCCTGGATCCGGAGGCGAGCCGGGCGATGGTGGAGGTCATCGACGCCGCCCACAAGGACGGCGACACCCTCGGCGGCGTCGTCGAGGTCGTCGCCTACGGGGTGCCGGTCGGGCTGGGCTCCCACGTGCACTGGGACCGCCGGCTGGACGCCCGGCTGGCCGGAGCGCTGATGGGCATCCAGGCCATCAAGGGCGTGGAGGTCGGCGACGGCTTCGAGCTGGCCCGGGTGCCCGGCTCCAGGGCGCACGACGAGATCGTGCCCGGTGAGGACGGCATCCGGCGTGCCTCGGGGCGGTCGGGCGGCACCGAGGGCGGGCTGTCCACCGGCGAGGTGCTGCGGGTGCGGGCGGCGATGAAGCCGATCGCCACCGTGCCGCGGGCGCTGGCCACCGTGGACGTGACCACCGGGGAGGCCACCCGCGCCCACCACCAGCGCTCGGACGTGTGCGCGGTCCCGGCGGCCGGGATCGTCGCCGAGGCGATGGTCGCGCTGGTGCTGGCCGACGCGGTCGCCGAGAAGTTCGGCGGCGACTCGGTCACCGAGACCCGCCGCAACGTGACCGGCTTCCTGGACCACCTGGGGATCCGGTGAGCACCGGGCGGCCGCGGGAAGCCGGCGCCGGCCCGGCCGTGGTCCTGGTGGGCCCGCCCGGCGCGGGCAAGACCACCGTGGGGGCGGTGCTGGCCCGCCGGCTGGGTGTGGCGCTGCGCGACACCGACGCGGACATCGAGGCCGCCGCGGGCAAGGCCATCCCCGAGATCTTCGTCGACGACGGGGAGGCGCACTTCCGCGCACTGGAGCGGGAGGCGGTACGCGCGGCCCTGACCGGGCACGAGGGCGTGGTCTCGCTCGGCGGCGGCGCGGTCATGGACGCCGGCACCCGCGAGCTGCTGGCCGGCCTTCCCGTGGTCTTCCTGGACGTGGCACTGGCCGACGCCGTCAAACGCGTCGGGCTGGACGCCCCGCGCCCCCTGCTGGCGGTCAACCCCCGCAAGCAGTGGCGCACGCTGATGGAGCAGCGCCGCCCGCTGTACACCGAGGTGGCCCGCGCGGTCGTCACCACCGAGGGCCGCGACCCGGAGGAGACCGCCCAGGCGGTCCTGGACGCACTTAGGTTGAAGGAAGCATGACCACCACACCTCCCACCCGCATCACCGTCGGCGGCACCGCGGGCACCGCGCCCTACGACGTCCTCGTCGGACGGCGGCTCCTGGACGAACTGCCGGGTCTGATCGGCACCGAGGCCCGCCGGGTGGCCGTGATCCACCCCGAGGCGCTGGCCGAGACCGGCCAGGTGCTGCGCGAGGACCTGGCGGAGCAGGGGTACGAGGCCATCGCCGTCCAGGTGCCCAACGCCGAGGAGGCCAAGACCGCCGAGGTCGCCGCGTACTGCTGGAAGGCGCTGGGGCAGTCCGGCTTCACCCGCACCGACGTCGTCGTCGGCGTCGGCGGGGGAGCGACCACCGACCTGGCGGGCTTCGTCGCGGCGACCTGGCTGCGCGGGGTGCGCTGGATCGCGGTGCCCACCACGGTGCTGGGCATGGTGGACGCGGCCGTCGGCGGCAAGACCGGCATCAACACCGCCGAGGGCAAGAATCTGGTGGGCGCCTTCCATCCCCCGGCCGGAGTGCTGTGCGACCTGGCCGCGCTGGAGTCGCTGCCGGTGCACGACTACGTCAGCGGCCTGGCCGAGATCATCAAGGCGGGCTTCATCGCCGACCCGGCCATCCTGGACCTGATCGAGGCCGACCCCGAGGCCGCCCGCACCCCCGAGGGCCCGCACACCTCCGAGCTGATCGAGCGCTCCATCCGGGTCAAGGCCGAGGTGGTCTCCTCCGACCTGAAGGAGTCGGGACCGCGGGAGATCCTCAACTACGGGCACACCCTGGCCCACGCCATCGAGAAGAACGAGCGCTACAACTGGCGGCACGGCGCGGCCGTCGCCGTCGGCATGGTCTTCGCCGCCGAGCTGGGCCGCATCGCGGGCCGGCTGGACGACGCCACCGCCGACCGGCACCGGGCGATCCTCACCGCCGTCGGGCTGCCCGTCACCTACCGGGGCGACCAGTGGCCCAAGCTGCTGGAGACGATGAAGGTCGACAAGAAGACCCGCGGCGACCGGCTGCGCTTCATCGTCCTGGACGGGCTGGCCAGGCCCGCCGTCCTGGAGGGGCCGGACCCGGCGATGCTGCTCGCCGCCCACGCGGAGATCGCCGCGTGAGCGGCGCCGGGCCCCGCAGGGTCCTCGTCCTCAACGGCCCCAACCTCGGCCGCCTGGGCTCCCGCGAGCCCGACGTCTACGGTTCCACCTCCTACGCCGGGCTCGTCGAGCGGTGCACGGAACTGGGCAGGGAGCTGGGCCTTGAGGTCGAGGTCCGCGAGACCAACGACGAGGGCGAGATGATCCGCTGGCTCCACGAGGCCGCCGACGCCTGTCTGCCGGTCGTCCTCAACCCCGCCGCGTTCACCCACTACTCGTACGGGATGCGCGACGCCGCCGCCCAGCGCACCGCCCCGCTGATCGAGGTGCACATCTCCAACCCCCACGCCCGCGAGGAGTTCCGCCACACCTCGGTCGTGGCGGCCGTGGCCTCCGGCACCATCGCGGGCTTCGGCATCGGCTCCTACGAACTGGCCCTGCGCGCCCTGGCCGGCGACCGGCCGCAGGGCTGAAACGGGCCGGGACGGGGGCGCGGGCACCACTTCGGACCGCCGACCGTTCACACGGCACCGGACGGGGAGGGTACCGTTCGGTGCCGGACGGACGAGGTGACGTCCGGCCGGGCCCACCGCGCCCGGCCGGCGCACCGGACGGAAACGGAGTTGGGACCGGATGCAGCAGTACGGGGCGCAGCGGCCCGTCCCGCCCTCGGGCTCACCCCAGGGCCATCCCCAGGGACACCCACCCCACCCCCACCCCCACCCCCATCCCCACCCTCACCCGCAGCCCGCTGCCCACCCCGGCTGGAACACCCCCCGCCGGGTCCCCCCGCCTCCGCCCCCGCCACCCTCGCACCCGGCTCCGCCCGCCGTGCCCACGGCACCTCCCGCCGGGCCGCCCCCGGCCGCCGCGCCCACCCCGGCGCCCCCGCCGCAGGCTCCGGACGCCACCGGCCACCTCCGGCTGCCGCCCGGCGCGCCGGTGCAGATATCGGGCACGGCCGACCCTGCCGCCGGCCCCGTCACGGTGGAGGCCGCGCACACCGCCGCCGTCGCCGTCCTGCTGATCGGTCCGGCGGGAGCCGGCAAGACCACCGTCGCCCGGTACTGGGCGGACACCCGCCGGGTGCCCACCGCGCACATCAGCCTCGACGACGTCCGCGAATGGGTGCGCTCCGGTTTCGCCGACCCCCAGTCCGGCTGGAACGAGCACTCCGAGGCGCAGTACCGCCTCGCCCGCCGCACCTGCGGCTTCGCGGCCCGCAACTTCCTGGCCAACGGCATCTCCTGCATCCTGGACGACGCCGTCTTCCCCGACCGGCCCGTCGTCGGCCTCGGCGGCTGGAAGCGCCACGTCGGCCCCGGCCTGATCCCGGTGGTGCTGCTGCCCGGTCTGGAGGTCGTCCTGGAACGCAACGCCGAGCGCAGCGGCAACCGGCGGCTGTCGGACGAGGAGGTCGCCCGCATCCACGGGCGGATGGCCGGCTGGTACGGTTCCGGGCTGCCGATCATCGACAACTCCCGGCAGGACGTGGCCACCACCGCACGGCTGCTGGACGAGGCCGTGGCGCGCGCGCTCACCAGCCCGCCGAGCTGGTAGCACGTGCGGCGGGCGGCGGGTGCCGCCGTCCGGACGTGTCGGGACGCCGCCGTGCGTCACCCTGCGTACGCTCAGGGGCATGTCCGAGGTGTACGTGGCCCGCCGCAGCCGACTGCGCGACCGCTGGACGGCGGAGGGCGGTGAGGCCGCACTGGTCTCCCGGTCCGCCAACGTCCGCTACCTGACCGGCTGGTCCGTGCCCGGAGCGGTCCTGCTGCTCGGGGCGGACGGCCGCGACACCCTGCTGAGCCCGTCCGCGCCCACCACCGACGGACGCACCGAGCCGCCGCGCGCCACCGGCGACCTGCGCTGCACCGTCCTGCCCGGGAACGTGCCCGACCCGGCCGTCGCGGCCGCCGAACTGGCGGCGGCCACGGCCGGGCCGGGCACGTCACTGCTGGCGGTGGAGGAGCACGACCTCACCGTGGCCCGGCACCGGGCCCTGGCCGCGGCCGCGCCCCGGCTGCGCCTGACCGACCTGGGCCGCGCCGTGGAGCAGCAGCGCCTGGTCAAGGACGAGGAGGAGCTCGCCGCCCTGCGCGTCGCCGCGGAGATCACCGACCACGCGCTCGGCGAGCTGCTGGAGTCCATCCTGGTGGGCCGCACCGAACGCCATCTGGCGCTGGAGCTGGAACGGCGCCTGATGGACCACGGCGCCGACGGCACCGCCTTCCCCACCTGCGTCGGCACCGGCCGCAACTCCGGCCTGCCCGGCCACCGGCCCGGGGACCGGCGGGTGGAGGAGGGCGACTTCCTGAGCGTGCGGCTGGGCGCCCGCCACCGCGGCTACCGCTGTCAGATCGGCCGCACCTTCGTGATCGGCCCGGCCCCCGCCGACTGGCAGATCGAGCTGTACGAGCTGGTCTTCGCGGCCCAGCGCGCAGGGCGGGAGGCACTGCTGCCGGGGACGGAGTACCGTGAGGTGGACAGGGCCGCCCGCCATCCGCTGGAGGCGGCCGGGTACGGCGACCTCCTGGAACCGGGCACCGGGCACGGTGTGGGGCTGGAAATCGGCGAGGACCCTCGGTTGTCGCCGGCGGCCATGGGTAAACTGGACGCTTGTGTGCCGGTCACCGTCGAACCGGGGGTCCACCTCCCGGGACGGGGCGGCGTCCGGATCGACGACACGCTCGTCGTCCGCCCGCAGGCGGACGGCGGACCGGAGCTACTCACCATCACGACCAAGGAACTGCTCGCCCTGTGACACGGGGGCGCGGTCCTTCGGTCTTCCGCAGCAGCAGCAGTCTCAGGAGATTCCGCGACCGTGGCCACCACGAACGACCTCAAGAACGGCATGGTGCTCAAGCTCGAAGGGGGCCAGCTCTGGTCCGTTGTCGAGTTCCAGCACGTCAAGCCCGGCAAGGGCGGCGCCTTCGTCCGCACCAAGCTCAAGAACGTGCTCTCCGGCAAGGTGGTCGACAAGACCTTCAACGCCGGCACCAAGGTCGAGACGGCCACCGTGGACCGGCGCGGCATGCAGTTCTCCTACAAGGACGGCGCCGACTTCGTCTTCATGGACACCCAGACCTACGACCAGATGCCCATCACTCCCGAGGTCGTCGGCGACGTCGCCAACTACCTGCTGGAGGGCCAGGAGTGCACGGTCGCCGTGTACGAGGGCAATCCGCTGTTCATCGAACTGCCCGCCGCCGTCGAGCTGGTCGTCGAGTACACCGAGCCGGGCGTCCAGGGCGACCGCTCCACCGGCGGCACCAAGCCCGCCCGGCTGGAGACCGGCTACGAGATCGGCGTGCCCCTCTTCATCACCACCGGTGAGAAGATCAAGGTCGACACCCGCTCCGGCGAGTACCTCGGCCGGGTGAACAGCTAACCGTGGCAGCCCGCACCAAGGCACGTAAACGGGCCTTCCAGATCCTGTTCGAGGCCGACCAGCGCGGCAGCGCCGTGACGGCCGTGCTGGCGGACTGGATCCGGCACGCGCGGACCGACGAGCGGCAGCCGCCGGTCGGCGAGTACACGATGCAGCTCGTCGAGGGGTACGCGGAGCACGCGGACCGGATCGACGAGCTGATCGCCACCTACGCCGTCGGCTGGACGCTGGACCGGATGCCGGCGGTGGACCGCAACCTCCTGCGGCTCGGCGCGTACGAACTGATCTGGGAGGACGCCGTACCCGACGCGGTGGTGATCGACGAGGCGGTGCAGCTCGCCAAGGAGTTCTCCACCGACGAATCCCCGACCTTCGTCAACGGCCTGCTGGGCCGTCTGAAGGAACTCAAGCCGACGCTGAAGCGCGTCTGAGCCGCCTGGCCGGGACCGCACCGAAGAAGCGGCGAGGGGCCCGGGACACCCGACGGGTGCCCCGGGCCCCTCGCCGTCGGAAATCCCCGGGGGACCGGCGCGGAGCGCGACCGCCACCGGGAGCGGAACCCTCGCACGAGGGCCCCGCCCGGTGACGGCCGCGCCGCGGGGAGTGCCTCAGGCCTCCTCGTGCTGGACCGCGCGACGGGCGTCGGCGTCCAGCACACCCCAGCCGATGAGCTGCTCGGTCAGCACCGAGGGCGACTGGTCGTAGATGACGGCGAGGGTGCGCAGGTCGTCCTGGCGGATCGACAGCACCTTGCCGTTGTAGTCGCCGCGCTGGCTCTGGATCGTCGCGGCGTACCGCTGCAGCGGGCCCGCCTTCTCGGAGGGCACGTGGGCCAGCCGCTCCAGGTCCAGAACGAGCTTCGGCGGCGGCTCGGCGGCTCCGCCCGGCGTGCTGCCCGGCAGCAGCTCCTGCACCGGGACGCCGTAGAAGTCCGCCAGCTCGGCCAGCCGCTGCACGGTCACGGCACGGTCGCCGCGCTCGTACGAGCCGACCACGACCGCCTTCCAGCGGCCCTGGGACTTCTCCTCGACACCGTGGAGGGAGAGCCCCTGCTGGGTGCGGATGGCGCGGAGCTTGGCTCCGAGCTGTTTGGCGTATTCGCTGGACATATGGCTCCCCGGAGGACGTCTTCGTAACTCACTGTGATGTTACGCAGCGTAATGTACGGCGTCAAGCCGGGCCGGTCCATACCGGGGGGTGCGCGGCGGGCGCGGCCCGCGCGCCCCGGTGCGGAACGGCCCCGGCGGGCGCCGGAGCGGACGCCCCGGACGGCCCGTCCGGACGGGCTGGTAACGTTGACGGCGCACCATCCGACGTCCTTTAAGGCCCGTCCCGTGAGGCGGGGAAGGAGGTCCGTTTACCGTGGACACATCCATGGGAGAACTGGACGGCAACGGTCCCGGCCCGGTCCGCCCCGTGCTGGAGGCACCGGACATCGCGCGGGTTCTCACCCGCATCGCCCACGAGATCGTCGAACGCGCCAAGGGCGCCGACGACGTGGTGCTCCTGGGCATCCCCACCCGCGGCGCGCACCTGGCCAGGCGGCTGGGAGCCAAACTGGAGGAGATCACCGGCCGCTCGCTGCCGGTCGGCTCGCTCGACATCACCATGTACCGCGACGATCTGCGGATGCGCCCCGCCCGCGCCCTGGCCCGCACCGAGATCCCGGCCGAGGGCGTCGACGGGCGCCTGGTCGTCCTGGTCGACGACGTGCTCTTCTCCGGCCGCACCATCCGGGCCGCGCTCGACGCGCTCGGCGACATCGGCCGCCCCCGCGCCGTGCAGCTCGCGGTCCTGGTCGACCGCGGCCACCGCGAACTGCCGATCCGCGCGGACTACGTCGGCAAGAACCTCCCCACGTCGCTGCGGGAGACGGTCAAGGTCCAGCTCACCGAGGAGGACGGCCGCGACGGCGTGCTCCTGGGCGTGCGAGAGGCCGCCCGGTCCGGCGAGCGGTAGCGCTCCCGCACCCCTCGCGCCCCTCCGCCGCTCCCGCCCTCCCGGGCCCAGCGGCCACTCGCGGCCGCGTCCGCGCGCCCGCATGCCTTGAAACCTCCACACACCGGAGCACATCCAGATGCCGCTCTTCCCCGGGGGCAACCCCCGGACTTCCGGTCACCTGATCTCGGCCGCCGACCTCACCCGCGACGACGCCGTGCGCATCCTCGACACCGCCGAGGAGATGGCGCGCCTGGCCGACCGCCCGATCAAGAAGCTGCCCGCGCTGCGCGGCCGCACGATCGTCAACCTCTTCTTCGAGGACTCCACCCGCACACGCATCTCCTTCGAGGCCGCCGAGAAGCGGCTGTCCGCCGACGTCATCAACTTCGCGGCCAAGGGGTCCTCGGTCTCCAAGGGCGAGTCCCTCAAGGACACCGCCCAGACCCTGGAGGCGATGGGCGTGGACGCCGTCGTCATCCGGCACGGCGCCTCCGGGGCCCCCTACCGCCTGGCCACCTCCGGCTGGATCGACGCCGCCGTCGTCAACGCCGGGGACGGCACCCACCAGCACCCCACCCAGGCGCTGCTCGACGCGTTCACCATGCGCCGCCGCCTGATCGGCCCGGACGCCGGGCTCGGCCGGGACCTCGCCGGCCGGCGGGTCACCATCGTCGGCGACATCCTGCACAGCCGCGTCGCGCGCTCCAACGTGGACCTGCTGAACACCCTGGGCGCCCAGGTCACCCTGGTGGCCCCGCCCACCCTGCTGCCGGTCGGCGTCGAGGGCTGGCCCTGCGAGGTCTCCTACGACCTGGACGCCGTGCTGCCGAAGTCCGACGCCGTGATGATGCTGCGCGTCCAGCGCGAGCGGATGAACGCCGCCTTCTTCCCCACCGAGCGCGAGTACTCCCGCCGCTACGGCCTGGACACCCAGCGCATGGACCGGATGCCCGAGCACGCCGTCGTGATGCACCCCGGGCCCATGGTCCGGGGCATGGAGATCACCGCCGAGGTCGCCGACTCCGGCCGCTGCACCGTCACCGAGCAGGTCGCCAACGGCGTCTCGATCCGCATGGCCGTGCTGTACCTGCTGCTCGGCGGCTCCGAGCACGCCAACGCCAACAACGCCAGCAACGCCAACGCCGCCGGCACCACCGCCCGTACCGAGGAGAAGTGACACCCATGAGCAAGACCCTGATCCGCGGCGCGAAGGTGCTGGGCGGCGAGGCGCTGGACATCCTGGTCGACGGCGAGACCGTCGCGGCCGTCGGCACCGGCCTGGACGCCGACGGGGCCCGCGTGGTCGAGGCCGAGGGGCAGATCCTGCTGCCGGGCCTGGTGGACCTGCACACGCATCTGCGCGAGCCGGGCCGCGAGGACTCCGAGACCGTGCTGACCGGCACCCGGGCCGCGGCCTCCGGCGGCTACACCGCCGTGCACGCCATGGCCAACACCTTCCCCGTCGCCGACACCGCCGGCGTCGTCGAGCAGGTCTGGCGGCTGGGACGGGAGTCCGGCTACTGCGACGTGCAGCCGGTCGGCGCCGTCACCGTCGGCCTGGAGGGCAAGCAGCTCGCCGAGCTGGGCGCGATGCACGAGTCGGCCGCCTCGGTGCGGGTCTTCTCCGACGACGGCAAGTGCGTGGACGACGCGGTGATCATGCGCCGGGCGCTGGAGTACGTCAAAGCCTTCGACGGAGTCATCGCCCAGCACGCCCAGGAGCCCCGGCTGACCGAGGGCGCCCAGATGAACGAGGGCGCCGTCTCCGCCGAGCTGGGCCTGGGCGGCTGGCCGGCGGTCGCCGAGGAGTCGATCATCGCCCGCGACGTGCTGCTGGCCGCGCACGTCGGCTCCCGGGTGCACATCTGCCACCTGTCCACCGCCGGCTCGGTGGAGATCGTGCGCTGGGCCAAGTCCAAGGGGTGGAACGTCACCGCCGAGGTCACCCCGCACCACCTGCTGCTCACCGACGAGCTGGTGCGCTCCTACGACCCGGTCTACAAGGTCAACCCGCCGCTGCGCACCGAGGCCGACGTCACCGCCCTGCGCGAGGCGCTGGCCGACGGCACCATCGACTGCGTCGCCACCGACCACGCCCCCCACCCCCACGAGGACAAGGACTGCGAGTGGGGCGCGGCCGCCATGGGCATGGTCGGCCTGGAGACCGCGCTCTCCGTCGTCCAGCACACGATGGTGGAGACCGGGCTGCTGGACTGGGCGGGCGTCGCCGACCGCATGTCCTTCCGCCCCGCGGCCATCGGGCGCCTGGCCGGCCACGGAAGGCCCGTCTCGGCTGGTGAGCCCGCCAACCTCACCCTGGTCGATCCGGCCTACCGTGGAGCGGTGGATTCCGCACGTTTCGCCTCCCGCAGCCGCAACACCCCCTACCAGGGACGCGAGCTGCCGGGCCGCGTCACGCACACGTTCCTGCGGGGCAGGGCGACAGTCATGGACGGAAAGCTCGTATGAACCTCTCACCGGTACCAATCGCCGTCCGCTACACCGCGGCGCCCGAGTCGCAGCAGGTCACGGACTGGGCGCCCCGGATCGCCTGGGTGATCGGCCTGCTGCTGGTCGTCGCCCTGGTGTACTGGCTGATGAGGGAGGGCTGGAAGTGGCGCTCGGTGCTCCAGTCCGACCTCCCCGAACTGCCCCAGGCGCCCGCCGACCCCGGTGAGCCGAGGCTGACCATGACCGGCCGCTACCACGGTTCCACCACCGCCGGGCAGTGGCTGGAGCGGATCGTCGCCCACGGCCTGGGCGCCCGCAGCCGCGTCGAGCTCACCCTCACCGAGCACGGGGTGGGCGTGGCGCGGCCCGGTGCGAACGACTTCTTCATCCCGGCCGGCCGGCTGCGCGGCGCCCGGCTCGACAAGGGCATCGCCGGCAAGGTCCTCACCGAGGACGGCCTGCTGGTGATCACCTGGGAGCACGGCGACCGCCTGCTGGACTCCGGCTTCCGCTCCGACCGCGCCGCCGAGCACGCCGCCTGGCTGGACGCGCTCCGTGCGATGTCCACCGGCACCGGCTCGGGCACGGCCTCGGGCACCGCGTCCGGCACCGCAGACGAACCCCACGGCACCACCGAAGCTGCCGCCACCAAGCACCACGAGGAAGGCGCACGATGACGACCTCCGCCCGCAAAGCCTCCAGGGTGCCCGCCGTACTCGTCCTGGAGGACGGCCGCACCTTCCGCGGCCGCGCCTACGGGGCCGTGGGCGAGACCCTCGGCGAGGCCGTGTTCTCCACCGGCATGACCGGCTACCAGGAGACCCTGACCGACCCCTCCTACCACCGCCAGGTGGTCGTCATGACCGCCCCGCACATCGGCAACACCGGCGTCAACGACGAGGACCCGGAGTCCAGGCGGATCTGGGTGGCCGGCTACGTGGTGCGCGACCCCGCCCGCGTGCCCTCCAGCTGGCGCTCGGTGCGCACCCTGGACGAGGAGCTGACCGCCCAGGGCGTCGTCGGCATCAGCGGCGTCGACACCCGGGCGCTCACCCGCCATCTGCGCGAGCGCGGCGCGATGCGGGTCGGCATCTTCTCCGGCGACGCGGTCACCGACGAGGCGGCCATGCTGGCCAAGGTGAAGGCCGCCCCCGAGATGACCGGCGCCGACCTGGCCGCCGAGGTCGCCACCACCGAGGCGTACACCGTCCCGGCGATCGGGAGCAGGCGCTTCACGGTCGCGGCCGTCGACCTGGGCATCAAGGGCATGACCCCGCACCGGATGGCCGAGCGCGGCATCGAGGTCCACGTGCTGCCCGCCACGGCCACCATCGAGGACGTCTATGCGGTGGAGCCGGACGGGGTGTTCTTCTCCAACGGCCCCGGCGACCCCGCCACCGCCGACCACCCGGTGGCCCTCATGCGAGGGGTGCTGGAGCGCTCCACCCCGCTGTTCGGCATCTGCTTCGGCAACCAGATCCTCGGCCGCGCCCTCGGCTTCGGCACCTACAAGCTCAAGTACGGCCACCGCGGCATCAACCAGCCCGTGCAGGACCGCCTCACCGGCAAGGTCGAGGTCACCGCGCACAACCACGGCTTCGCCGTGGACGCTCCCCTCGACGCGCCCAGCGACACCCCCTACGGGCGCGCCGAGGTCTCCCACGTCTGCCTCAACGACGGCGTGGTGGAGGGCCTGCGCCTGCTGGACCGCCCCGCGTTCAGCGTCCAGTACCACCCCGAGGCGGCGGCCGGCCCGCACGACGCCGCGTACCTCTTCGACCGCTTCGTCTCCCTGATGGAGGGCCAGCGTGCCTAAGCGCACCGACATCCGTTGCGTCCTGGTCATCGGCTCCGGCCCGATCGTCATCGGACAGGCCGCCGAGTTCGACTACTCCGGCACGCAGGCGTGCCGCGTCCTGAAGGCCGAGGGCCTGCGGGTCGTCCTGGTCAACTCCAACCCGGCCACGATCATGACCGACCCGGAGATCGCCGACGCCACCTACGTCGAGCCGATCACCCCGGAGTTCGTCGAGAAGATCATCGCCAAGGAGCGCCCCGACGCGCTGCTGCCCACCCTGGGCGGCCAGACCGCGCTGAACACCGCGATCTCCCTGCACGAGGCGGGCACCCTGGACAAGTACGGGGTGGAGCTGATCGGCGCCAACGTCGAGGCGATCCGCAAGGGCGAGGACCGCGACCAGTTCAAGGAGGTCGTGGAGGCGGTCCGGGAGCGGATCGGGCACGGCGAGTCCGCCCGCTCGGTCATCTGCCACTCCATGGAGGAGGTCCTGGCCGGCGTCGAGGAGCTCGGCGGCTACCCGGTCGTCGTGCGGCCCTCCTTCACCATGGGCGGCGCCGGCTCCGGCTTCGCCCACGACGAGGAGGAACTGCGCCGTATCGCCGGCCAGGGGCTGGCGCTCTCCCCGACCACCGAGGTGCTCCTGGAGGAGTCCATCCTCGGCTGGAAGGAGTACGAGCTGGAGCTGATGCGCGACCGCAACGACAACGTCGTGGTCGTCTGCTCCATCGAGAACTTCGACCCGATGGGCGTGCACACCGGCGACTCCATCACCGTCGCCCCGGCGATGACGCTCACCGACCGCGAGTACCAGGTCCTGCGCGACATCGGCATCGCCGTCATCCGCGAGGTCGGCGTCGACACCGGCGGCTGCAACATCCAGTTCGCCGTCAACCCCGCCGACGGCCGGGTCATCGTCATCGAGATGAACCCGCGCGTCTCGCGCTCCTCGGCGCTGGCCTCCAAGGCCACCGGCTTCCCGATCGCCAAGATCGCCGCCAAGCTGGCCGTGGGCTACACCCTCGACGAGATCCCCAACGACATCACCGAGCAGACGCCGGCCTCCTTCGAGCCCACGCTCGACTACGTGGTGGTCAAGGTCCCGCGCTTCGCCTTCGAGAAGTTCCCGGCCGCCGACTCCACCCTCACCACCACCATGAAGTCGGTGGGCGAGGCGATGGCCATCGGCCGCAACTTCCCCGAGGCGCTGAACAAGGCGCTGCGCTCGCTGGAGAAGAAGGGCAGCCAGTTCGACTTCGCCACCCCGGTGGAGAGCCTCGGGGACAAGGACGAACTGCTGGCCGCCGCCCGGCGCCCCACGGACGGCCGGATCAACACCGTCATGGCCGCCATCCGGGCCGGCGCGAGCCCCGGGGAGGTCTTCGAGGCCACGAGGATCGACCCCTGGTTCGTCGACCAGCTCTTCCTGGTCAAGGAGATCGCCGACGAACTGGCCGAGGCCGGCCGCCTCGACCCCGAACTGCTGGCCGAGGCCAAGCGGTACGGCTTCTCCGACGCCCAGATCGCCGCGATCCGGGGCCTGCGCGAGGACGTCGTGCGCGAGGTCCGCCACACCCTGGGGGTGCGCCCGGTCTACAAGACGGTCGACACCTGCGCCGCCGAGTTCGCCGCGAAGACCCCGTACTTCTACTCCTCCTACGACGAGGAGAGCGAGGTCGCCCCGCGCGAGAAGCCCGCGGTGATCATCCTCGGCTCGGGTCCCAACCGCATCGGCCAGGGCATCGAGTTCGACTACTCCTGCGTCCACGCCTCCTTCGCGCTGCGCGACGCGGGCTTCGAGACCGTGATGGTCAACTGCAACCCCGAGACCGTCTCCACCGACTACGACACCTCCGACCGGCTGTACTTCGAGCCGCTCACCCTGGAGGACGTCCTGGAGATCGTCCACGCCGAGCGGCAGGCCGGCCCCGTCGCGGGCGTCGTCGTCCAGCTCGGCGGCCAGACCCCGCTGGGGCTGGCCCAGGCGCTCAAGGACAACGGCGTGCCGATCGTGGGCACCTCCCCGGAGGCCATCCACCTCGCCGAGGACCGCGGCTCCTTCGGCCGGGTGCTGCTCGAGGCCGGGCTGCCCGCGCCCAAGTACGGCACCGCCTTCTCCTTCGCCGAGGCCAAGGAGATCGCCGCCGGGATCGGCTACCCGGTCATGGTCCGCCCCTCCTACGTGCTGGGCGGGCGCGGCATGGAGATCGTCTACGACGAGGCCTCGCTGGGTGACTACCTCACCCGCCACGCCGGCCTGATCTCCGAGCACCCGGTGCTGATCGACCGCTTCCTCGACGACGCCATCGAGATCGACGTCGACGCGCTCTACGACGGCACCGAGCTCTACCTCGGCGGCGTGATGGAGCACATCGAGGAGGCCGGCATCCACTCCGGCGACTCCGCCTGCGCCCTGCCGCCCATCACCCTGGGCGGTCACGACATCAAGCGGCTGCGGGCCTCCACCGAGGCCATCGCGCGCGGGGTCGGGGTGCGCGGACTGATCAACATCCAGTTCGCGCTGGCCGGGGACATCCTCTACGTGCTGGAGGCCAACCCGCGCGCCTCGCGCACCGTCCCCTTCACATCCAAGGCCACCGCCGTGCCCCTGGCCAAGGCCGCCGCCCGGATCTCGCTGGGCGCGACCATCGCCGAGCTGCGGGCCGAGGGCCTGCTGCCGGCGAGCGGCGACGGCGGCACCCTGCCGCTGGACGCGCCGATCTCGGTGAAGGAGGCCGTGCTGCCCTGGAGCCGCTTCCGCGACGTCCAGGGCCGCGGCGTGGACACCGTGCTCGGCCCGGAGATGCGCTCCACCGGCGAGGTCATGGGCATCGACTCGGTCTTCGGCACCGCCTACGCCAAGTCCCAGGCGGGCGCGTACGGCGCGCTGCCCACCAAGGGCCGGGCCTTCGTCTCGGTGGCCAACCGCGACAAGCGCTCGATGATCTTCCCGGCCCGCGAGCTGGTCGCCATGGGCTTCGAGCTGCTGGCCACCTCCGGCACCGCCGAGGTGCTGCGCCGCAACGGCATCGACGCCACCGTGGTGCGCAAGCACAGCGAGGGCGAGGGGCCGGGCGGGGAGAGGACCATCGTCCAGCTCATCCACGACGGCGAGGTGGACCTCATCGTCAACACCCCCTACGGCACCGGGAGCCGCCTGGACGGCTACGACATCCGCACCGCCGCGGTCGCCCGCTCCGTGCCCTGCCTGACCACGGTCCAGGCGCTGGCCGCCGCCGTACAGGGCATCGAGGCCACCTCGCGCGGGGAGGTCGGGGTCCGCTCCCTCCAGGAACACGCGGAACACCTGACCGCCGCCCGCGGGAAGTGACCAGGGGTGAGGGGGACGCCGGCAGCGGCGTCCCCCTCACCGCGAGAGCGCCCCGCCGCCGGATCCCGTACCGCCCCGCCGCACGGAAGACCCGTATGTATCCCCTGCTGTTCCGTCTGATCCTCAAGCGCCTGGACCCCGAGCGGGCGCACCACCTGGCGTTCGCCCTGATCCGGCTGGCCGCCCGCGTCCCCGGCCTGCGCGCCCTCGTCGCGGCCGTCGCGGCCCCGGGCCGGGCGCAGGCCCGCGCCCTGGCCACCGAGGCCTTCGGCCTGCGGATGCGCGGCCCCTTCGGGCTCGCCGCCGGCTTCGACAAGAACGCGGTCGGCGTCGACGGTCTCACCATGCTCGGCTTCGACCACGTCGAGATCGGCACCGTCACCGCCCACCCCCAGTCCGGCAACCCCGCACCGCGGCTGTTCCGCCTGGTCGCCGACCGGGCCCTGGTCAACCGCATGGGCTTCAACAACGACGGTTCCGCCGCCGTGGCCGCCCGCCTGGCCGGACGCCGGGCCGTCTTCCCCGCCACCGTCGGCGTCAACATCGGCAAGACCAAGATCACCCCTGAGGGGGAGGCCGCCGGTGACTACGCGCTCTCCGCCTCCCGGCTGGCCCCGTACGCCGACTACCTCGTCGTCAACGTCTCCTCACCCAACACCCCCGGCCTGCGGAACCTCCAGGCGACCGAGCACCTGCGCCCGCTGCTGGCGGCGGTGCGCTCCGCCGCCGACGACGCGGTGCCCGGCCGCCGCGTCCCCCTGCTGGTCAAGATCGCCCCCGACCTGGCGGACGAGGACGTCGACGCGGTCGCCGACCTCGCCGTGGAGCTGGGCCTGGACGGCATCATCGCCACCAACACCACCATCGCCCGCGACGGCCTGGGGCTGGCCGCCGACCGCGCCGAGATCGAGGCCGCCGGCGCCGGCGGGCTGTCCGGCGAGCCGCTGAAGGACCGATCCCTGGCCGTGCTGCGCCGTCTGTACGCGCGTGTCGGCGACCGCGTCACGCTCGTCGGCGTCGGCGGGGTGCGCACCGCCGACGACGTCTGGGAGCGCATCCTGGCCGGGGCCACCCTCGTCCAGGGCTACAGCGCCTTCGTCTACGAGGGGCCGCTGTGGTGCCGCCGCGTCCACCGGGGCCTGGCCGCGCGCCTGGCCGCCGGCCCGTACGCCACCCTCGCCGAGGCCGTCGGCGCCGACACCCGGAAGGTGACCTCCCGATGACCACCCCGGACACCCCCCGGACGCCGCACGCCCCGCACGCCCCCGAACCGTTCGGCGCCCGGCTGCGCCGCGCCCTGGACGACCGCGGCCCGCTGTGCGTCGGCATCGACCCGCACGCCGCGCTGCTCACCGCCTGGGGTCTGGACGACGACGTGGCGGGCCTGGAGCGGTTCACGCGCACGGTGGTGGACGCGCTCGCCGACCGGGTCGCCGTCCTCAAGCCGCAGTCCGCGTTCTTCGAGCGCTTCGGCTCGCGCGGGATCGCCGTGCTGGAGAGGGCGATCGCCGACGCCCGCTCGGCCGGCGCCCTGGTGCTCACCGACGCCAAGCGCGGCGACATCGGCTCCACCATGGCCGCCTACGCCGCCGCCTACCTGGACCCGGGCAGCCCGCTGTTCTCCGACGCCGTCACCGTCAGCCCCTATCTGGGCTTCGGTTCGCTGCGCCCCGCTCTGGACGCGGCGCGGGCGGCGGGTTCGGGCGTCTTCGTCCTCGCCCTGACCTCCAACCCGGAGGGCGCCGAGGTGCAGCGCGCCACCGCCGAGGGCGGTGCGTCGGTCGCCCAGACGGTGCTGGACCACATCGCCCGCGAGAACGCCGGGGCCGATCCGCTCGGCCCGGTCGGCGCGGTGGTCGGCGCGACGCTGGGGGAGACCGGCGCGGACCTGGCGGTCAACGGCCCGCTGCTGGCGCCGGGGCTCGGGGCCCAGGGCGCCACCGCGGCCGACCTGCCGAGGGTCTTCGGCGGCGCGGTGCGCAACGTGGTGCCGAGCATCAGCCGGGGCGTCCTGGGCCGCGGGCCCTCGCCGGAGGCCCTGCGGGAGGCCGCGGCGAGGGAGGCCGACGGCCTGAGGGAGGTCCTGGGCTGAGGAGCCGGGGCAGAACCGGAGGGTCCGGAAAAACCGGGGAACCCCGCGGAATCAGTCCCGCGACTGCAACCGTTTGTCCGGAAATGTCCAGGTCGACTCAAGTCTGACCTGGACTTTTCCCCTGTTCTCGCTGACTCAGGCGCGATCGGCCGCTAGTCTCCGACGAGAGCACCGCGAATTCCGGGGTCCTCGCAGGTCCGGAGGGCGCCGGGGAACGTGTTGCTCGTTGCTCCGCAGGTGCGGGGCCACTAGGTTCCTCACCGACCAATATCCGACCAGTTCGACATCCGAGGTGACGTAGGCGTGGCTCTTCCGCCCCTTACCCCTGAACAGCGCGCAGCCGCGCTCGAGAAGGCCGCCGCGGCTCGCCGGGAGCGCGCCGAGGTCAAGAACCGACTGAAGCACTCCGGCGCCTCGCTCCACGAGGTCATCAAGCAGGGCCAGGAGAACGACGTCATCGGCAAGATGAAGGTCTCCGCCCTCCTGGAGTCCCTGCCCGGCGTCGGCAAGGTCCGTGCCCGCCAGATCATGGAGCGGCTCGGCATCTCCGAGAGCCGCCGGGTGCGCGGCCTGGGATCCAACCAGATCGCCTCCCTGGAGCGCGAGTTCGGCGGCGGTTCCGCCTGACGTTTCCAGGTCTCCCTGGGAACCGGGATAATCGCCGTATGAGTGAACGTCCGCGGCTGACCGTGCTCTCCGGCCCCTCCGGGGTCGGCAAGAGCACGGTCGTCGCCCATCTGCGCAAGGTCCATCCGGAGATCTGGCTCTCGGTGTCCGCCACCACCCGCAGGCCGCGCCCCGGCGAGCGGCACGGTGTCCAGTACTTCTTCGTGGACGACGAGGAGTTCGACAAGCTGGTCGCCAACGGCGAGCTGCTGGAGTGGGCCGAGTTCGCGGGCAACCGCTACGGCACTCCGCGGCGGGCCGTCCTGGAGCGGCTGGAGGCGGGCGAACCGGTGCTCCTGGAGATCGACCTCCAGGGCGCGCGGCTGGTCCGCGAGTCGATGCCCGAGGCGCAGCTCGTCTTCCTGGCCCCGCCCAGCTGGGACGAGCTGGTCCGCCGCCTCACCGGCCGCGGTACCGAGTCCCCCGAGGTCATCGAGCGGCGGCTGGCCGCGGCCAGGGTCGAACTGGCTGCCGAGTCGGAGTTCGACGTGACCCTGGTCAACACCTCCGTCGAGGACGTCAGCCGCGAGCTGCTAGCCTTGATGAAGGTTTCGTGATCGTCGCCGGAGGGCCGGGCAGGACAGCCGCCGGATTCCGGGACACCGGCAGGAGGCTTCCCGCACCGGGGCCCGGCCGGATCACTGCCCGTCTTATCCACCGCAGCGGAAGGTAGAGCGTGTCCTCTTCCATCAACACGCCCGAGGGCATCATCAACCCGCCGATCGATGAGCTGCTCGAAGCCACCGACTCGAAGTACAGCCTGGTGATCTACGCCGCCAAGCGCGCGCGCCAGATCAACGCCTACTACTCGCAGCTCGGCGAGGGCCTGCTGGAGTACGTCGGCCCGCTGGTGGACACCCACGTCCACGAGAAGCCGCTGTCGATCGCGCTCCGCGAGATCAACGCGGGTCTGCTGACCTCCGAGGCCGTCGACAACCCGGCGCAGTGAGGCCCCGGCCGCCCACGGCGGCCGGCCGGCCGCACGACGGCACCACCACCACCGCCACGGGCCCGGCAGCGCGACTGCCGGGCCCGTGGTGTGTCATGGGTACCGGCGGAAGCGTCCCCGACGCGCCCGCCGCCGACGCGCGACAGTGAGCCGAGAGTGAGCCGAGAGTGAGCCGAGCGGCCGACGGGCCGCCGAGCTGGGAGAGGCGAGGGATGGACAGGTCCGACAAGCCCAGGGTGGTCCTGGGGGTCAGCGGCGGCATCGCCGCCTACAAGGCGTGCGAACTGCTGCGGAGGCTGACGGAGTCCGGTCACGACGTGCGGGTGGTGCCGACCGGGTCGGCGCTGAGGTTCGTCGGCGAGCCCACCTGGGCGGCGCTGTCGGGCAACCCCGTGACCACGGGGGTGTGGGAGGACGTCCACGAGGTCCCGCACGTGCGCATCGGGCAGGAGGCCGACCTGGTCGTCGTCGCGCCCGCCACCGCCGACACCCTCGCCCGGGCCGCCCACGGCCTCGCCGACGACCTGCTGACCAACACCCTGCTCACCGCCCGCTGCCCGGTGGTCTTCGCGCCCGCCATGCACACCGAGATGTGGGAGCACCCCGCCACCGCCGAGAACGTGGCCACCCTGCGCCGCCGCGGCGCGGTCGTCATCGAGCCCGCCGTCGGACGGCTGACCGGAAAGGACACCGGCAAGGGACGCCTGCCCGACCCCGGCGAGATCTTCGAGGTCTGCCGCCGGGTCCTGGCCCGCGGCGCCGCGCCCGGGCGCGACCTGGCCGGACGGCACGTCGTGATCAGCGCGGGCGGCACCCGCGAGCCGCTGGACCCGGTCCGCTTCCTGGGCAACCGCTCCTCGGGCCGGCAGGGATACGCCCTGGCCCGCACCGCGGTGGCACGCGGCGCGCGGGTGACCCTGGTGGCCGCCAACACCGCCCTGCCCGACCCCGCGGGCGCGGACGTGGTGCCGGTGGGCACCGCCGTACAGCTGCGGGAGGCGGTGCTGAAGGCCGCCGAGGACGCGGACGCGGTGGTCATGGCCGCGGCCGTGGCCGACTTCCGGCCCGCCCGCTACGCCCAGGGGAAGATCAAGAAGCGGGAGGGGCAGGAGCCGGAGCCGGTCGCCCTGGTCCGCAACCCCGACGTCCTCGCCGAGCTTTCAGCCGCCCGCCCCCGCCCCGGGCAGGTGGTCGTCGGCTTCGCGGCCGAGACCGACGATGTCCTGGCCAACGGCCGGGCCAAGCTCGCCCGCAAGGGGTGCGATCTGTTGGTCGTCAACGAGGTGGGGGAGGACAAGACCTTCGGCGCGGCGGAGAACGAGGCCGTCGTCCTGGGCGCGGACGGCAGCGAGACACCCGTGCCGCACGGCCCCAAGGAGGCGCTCGCCGACACGGTGTGGGACGCGGTCGTCCACATGCTGAACGCCGGATGACCTCCGCGGCGGGAGGGCCGCACCGCCGCGTCACCAGGACGGCGGGCCCCTTCCGGGCGCGGCCCCTCCCCTCGGCGGGGGCCGTGTGGCACGTTGGACGTGTGTCGGAGTGCGAGACGTCCTGGCGGATCCGCGATGAGCTGCGGATAAACTGACGGCGGACCGCGCTCGGGCCAGCCCGACGACCGGATCCGCACACCAAGTCAGCCAGCAGCCGCTGCAAACCCAGGGAGCGATGTGTCCCGCCGCCTGTTCACCTCGGAGTCCGTGACCGAGGGCCACCCCGACAAGATCGCCGACCAGATCAGCGACACCATCCTCGACGCCCTGCTGGAGCAGGACCCGGCCTCCCGGGTCGCGGTGGAGACGCTGATCACCACCGGTCTGGTGCATGTGGCCGGCGAGGTCACCACCGCCGCCTACGCCGACATCCCCACCCTGGTGCGCAACAAGATCCTGGCCATCGGCTACGACTCCTCCAAGAAGGGCTTCGACGGCGCCTCGTGCGGGGTGTCGGTGTCCATCGGGGCGCAGTCCCCCGACATCGCCCAGGGCGTGGACACCGCCTACGAGACCCGCGTGGAGGGCGATGAGGACGAGCTGGACCGGCAGGGCGCCGGCGACCAGGGCCTGATGTTCGGCTACGCCTGCGACGAGACGCCCGAGCTGATGCCGCTGCCCATCCACCTGGCCCACCGCCTGTCGCGGCGGCTGAGCGAGGTCCGTAAGAACGGCACCATCCCCTACCTGCGCCCGGACGGCAAGACGCAGGTCACCATCGAGTACGACGGCGACAAGGCCGTGCGCCTGGACACCGTGGTGGTCTCCTCCCAGCACGCCTCCGACATCGACCTGGACTCGCTGCTGGCGCCGGACATCCGCGAGTTCGTCGTCGAGCACGTGCTGGCCTCCCTGGTGGCCGACGGCATCAAGCTGGACACCGACGGGTACCGGCTGCTGGTCAACCCCACCGGCCGGTTCGAGATCGGCGGCCCGATGGGGGACGCGGGCCTGACCGGACGCAAGATCATCATCGACACCTACGGGGGCATGGCCCGCCACGGCGGCGGCGCGTTCTCCGGCAAGGACCCCTCCAAGGTGGACCGCTCGGCCGCCTACGCGATGCGCTGGGTGGCCAAGAACGTGGTGGCCGCCGGGCTGGCCGCCCGCTGCGAGGTGCAGGTGGCCTACGCCATCGGCAAGGCCGAGCCGGTGGGCCTGTTCGTGGAGACCTTCGGCACCCACACGGTGGACCCCGAGCGGATCGAGCAGGCCATCTCCGAGGTCTTCGACCTGCGCCCGGCCGCGATCATCCGCGATCTGGACCTGCTGCGGCCGATCTACGCCCGGACGGCCGCCTACGGCCACTTCGGCCGCGAGCTGGACGACTTCACCTGGGAGCGCACCGACCGCACCGACGCCCTGCGCAAGGCCGCCGGGCTGTAACACCGCGCGCCGCGGCAGCAGCCCGCGCCCGTCGGCGCGGGCCCGGCCCCGCGACTCCCCGCCGGGAGCCGCGGGGCCGGGCCGTGTCAGAGGGTTCTGGTAGGACTGGGGGCTGTGAGCAGCGAGAACGGGCGATCGGACAGGCCCCCGGCGCAGGACCCGCCGGGGGGCGAACAGCTCGCGCTGATCCGCGAGACCGTCCGCCGGGCCAAACCGCCCCGCGCCCGGCCGCGCACCTGGCGCGGCGCCGAGCTCGCCGAGCGCGACCCCGTCGCCCGCGTCCTGGTCGACAAGGGGCTGCTCCACCTCGACCGTCTCTTCGACTACGCCGTCCCCGCAGCCATGGACGCCGAGGCCCGGCCCGGGGCGCGGGTGCGGGTGCGCTTCGGGGCGGGGGAGCGGGGCGGACGCCGCGAGGGCGGCGGGCTGGTCAACGGCTTCATCGTCGAGCGCCGCGCGGACTCCGACTTCCCCGGCGTCCTCGCCCCCATCGCCCAGGTCCTCTCCCCGGAGCCCGTCCTCGGCCCCGGCCTGCTGCGGCTGTGCCGGGCCGTCGCCGACCGCTACGCCGGGGCGCTGGCCGACGTCGTCCAGCTCGCCGTGCCCCCGCGCATGGCCCGCGCGGAGAAGGCGCCCGCCGCGGGGGCCCCCGCCGCGCCCCCGCCCCGGCCGCCCGAGGCGTCCTCCTGGGCGCGCTACCCGGCCGGGCCCGGCTATCTGAGGGCGCTGGCCGAGGGGGAGTCCCCGCGCGCGGTGTGGACGGCGCTGCCCGGCCCGCACTGGCCCGACGAGCTGGCCCGCGCCCTGGCCGCCGCCCTGGCCTCCGGCCGCGGCGCGCTCGCCGTACTGCCCGACGGACGGGCCGCGGCCCGGGTGGACGCCGCCCTCACCGCCCTGGTCGGCGACGGCCGGCACGTGCTGCTGACCGCCGACGCCGGAGCCGAGGCACGCTACCGCCGCTGGCTCGCCGTCAACCGCGGGCTGGTCCGCTGCGTCGTCGGCACCCGCGCCGCGATGTTCGCGCCCGTGCACGACCTGGGGCTGGTCGCGATCTGGGACGACGGGGACCCCAGCCACCGCGACCCCCGCGAACCGATGCCGCACGCCCGCGAGGTGCTGCTGCTGCGCGCCGCCCGTGACAGATGCGGCTTCCTGCTGGGCGCGCACAGCGGCACCGTGGAGGCCGCGCAGCTCCTCAGGACCGGCTGGGCCCGCCCGCTGGCCGCCGACCGCGACGCGGTACGGGCGAGCGCCCCCCTCGTCCGCACCGTCGGCGACGGCGACGAGGCCCGCGACCCGGCCGCGCGCGCCGCCCGGCTGCCCACCCTCGCCTGGAGCACCGTGCGCGAGGCGCTGCGGCGCGGCCCGGTGCTGGTGCAGGTGCCGCGGCGCGGCTATGTGCCCCGGCTGGCCTGCGACCGCTGCCGCGAGCCCGCCCGCTGCGCCCACTGCTCCGGCCCCCTGGAGGCCACCGGCGGTGGCGCCCCGCCCCGCTGCGGCTGGTGCGGACGCGACACGCCCGGCTGGGCGTGCGCGGAGTGTGGCGGGACCCGCCTGCGGGGACGGGTCTTCGGAGCCCGGCGCACCGCCGAGGAACTGGGCCGGGCCTTCCCGTCGGTGCCCGTCCGCACCTCCGGCCGCGACCACGTCCTGGACGCGGTGCCCGACCGGCCCGCCCTGGTGGTCAGCACCCCCGGCGCGGAGCCGGTCGCCGAGGGGCCCGGCTACGCGGCGGCCCTGCTGCTGGACGGCTGGGCACTGCTCTCCCGCCCCGACCTGCGCGCGGGGGAGGAGGCCCTGCGCCGCTGGCTGGACGCCGCCGCGCTGGTGCGCCCCCACACCGAGGGCGGCACGGTGGTGGTCATGGCCGAACCGGCGCTGCGGCCCGTCCAGGCGCTGGTGCGCTGGGATCCGGCCGGGTACGCGCGGCGCGAGCTGGCCGAGCGGGCCGAGCTGGGCTTCCCGCCGGTGTCCCGGATGGCCGCTGTGACCGGGCCGCCCGAAGCCGTCGCCGAGCTGCTGGCCGCGGCCGAACTGCCGTCCGACGCCGAGGTCCTGGGGCCGGTGCCGCTGCCGGTGCCCGACGCGGGGCGGCCCCGGCGCCCGGGCGGCCCTCCGCCGGGCGAGCGGTGGGAGCGGGCCCTGGTGAGGGTGCCGCCGGGCAGCGGCGCGGCGCTCGCCGCCGCGCTCAGGACCGCCCGTGCGGCCCGCCTCGCACGCCGGGGGAGCGAGCCCGTACGCGTCCGCGTCGATCCGGAGGACATCGGCTGACCGCCCGGCGCCGGGCCGAGGGGGAGGGGCCGGGCGCCGGGCGGCGGGGGAGACGGCTGGGGATCAGCCGTTGCGGGGGGAGGGGAGGGTGCCCGGGCGGGAGTCCGGCGGCGGCTGCACCGGCCGCCCGGGCGGCGGATGGGGGGCGGACGCCGGGGCGGCGTCCGATCCCGCGGTCAGGGCGTGTGCGGCGGCCCCGGCGTCCCGGCCGCCCTCCCCGTCCCGGTCGGCCCGCCGAGCCGCCTCCGCCCCGTCGGAGGCCGGCGCCGTGGTCGTGGCCGTAGTCGTGACCGTGGCCGGTGCGGTGGCGGTGACGGCCGTGGTGGGCCGTGCGGTGGCCGCCGCCACCGTCGCCGTCGCGGCGCCTCCCGCCTGCGCCGCCGGCCGGCGTGAGCCGTAGCGGCGGTGGACGGCCTGCTTGGTCACGCCGAGGGCCGAGCCCACCGCGTCCCAGGAGAAACCCAGCGAGCGGTCGAACTCCACGGCCGCCGTCACCAGCGTCTCCACGCTGTCGCGCAGCTCCTGTGCGAGCCGTACGGTCGGCGCGGGCGCCCTGCCGTAGACGACGAAGCCCGTCGACGGCCCCGTGCGCCGCGGCCGGTAGACGTTGCCGAGCTGCGCGGTGAGCGTGCGCAGTGCGTCCACCTGCCGGCGGACCCGCTCGATGTCCCGCACCAGCAGGTGCAGGCTGGCCCGTGCCTGGGCGTCGGGGGTGGCGTGGTCGGCCATGGTCAAGCCTCTCGAACCGGCGTGGGATCGGCCGGCCGCGTCTGCGGCCGTTTCGGTCAAGCTGCATTGACCAACGCCGCACCGGGGGCCGGGGTCACGCTGAGGGGGCGTGAAAAAGCCTGCGGGAGCGGCGTGCCCGGGGCCGTACGCCCCGGCCGGCGCCCGGAGCGCGCGCGGGGCCGGCCGCCGCGGACCGTAGACTGGTGCGCCGTTCCGCGCCCGGCGCCTCTCCGCGTCCGGCGCGGCCCGGTGCCCGTCTCCGACACACCCGCCCGCTCCCGCCCGTCCCCGACACACCCGTCTCCGAGAGGTGGTCCCGCACCGATGAGGCTCGTCTTCGCCGGTACCCCCGAGGTCGCCGTACCCGCCCTCGACGCACTGATCGCATCGGAGCGGCACGAGGTCGCGGCCGTCGTCACCCGCCCCGACGCGCCGGCCGGGCGCGGGCGCCGCCTGGTGGCGAGCCCGGTCGCCCAGCGGGCCGAGGAGGCCGGCATCGAGGTCCTCAAGCCCGCCCGGCCGCGCGACGAGGACTTCCTCGCCCGGCTGCGCGAGATCGCCCCGGACTGCTGCCCCGTCGTCGCCTACGGCGCGCTGCTGCCCAGGGTCGCGCTCGACGTCCCGGCCAGAGGCTGGGTCAACCTGCACTTCTCGCTGCTGCCTGCCTGGCGCGGCGCAGCGCCCGTCCAGCACGCGATCATGGCCGGGGACGAGGTCACCGGGGCCTCCACCTTCCTCATCGAGGAGGGGCTGGACTCCGGGCCGGTCTACGGAGTGGTCACCGAGGAGATCCGGCCCACCGACACCAGCGGCGACCTGCTGACCCGGCTCGCCTTCGCAGGCGCCGGACTGCTGGCCGCCACCATGGACGGCATCGAGGACGGCACGCTGCGGGCCGTCCCCCAGTCCGCCGAGGGCGTCAGCCTCGCCCCCAAGATCACGGTCGAGGACGCCCGTGTGGACTGGGCCGCCCCCGCCCTGCGGGTGGACCGCGTGGTGCGCGGCTGCTCGCCCGCTCCCGGCGCCTGGACGCTCTTCCGCGGTGAGCGGCTCAAGCTGCGGCAGACCGCCCTCGCCCCCGACCGCACCGGCCTGGCCCCCGGCGAACTGGCCGTCGGCAGGAACACCGTGCACGCCGGCACCGGCTCGCACGCCGTCGAACTGCTGTGGGTCCAGCCGCAGGGCAGGAAGCCGATGGCCGCCGCCGACTGGGCGCGCGGCGTGCGCATCGCCCAGGGAGAGCGGCTGGGGGAGTGAGGCGGCCGGTTCCGGACCGCCCCACCCCGCCCCGGCGGGGAGCCGGCGCCACCCGGGCGGGACGCCCGGGCGGGTGCGATTAGGCTGGAATGCCGCATCCACCCGGCGCCCACCGCGCGCCGCCCCCGACACCACCCGGAGCACCTTTTCCGTGAGCAGCCGGCCACGCCGTCCCGCCAGGCCCTACCGCCGCCCCAAGAAGGACCCCGTCCGCCTGATCGCCTACGAGGCGCTGCGGGCCGTGGACGAGCGCGACGCGTACGCCAACCTCGTCCTGCCCCCGCTGCTGCGCGGGGCCCGCGAGCGCGGCGACATCGACGGGCGGGACGCGGCCCTGGCCACCGAGCTGGTCTACGGCACACTGCGCCGGCAGGGCACCTACGACGAGATCATCGCCGCCTGCGTGGACCGCCCGCTGCGCGAGGTGGACCCGCCGGTGCTGGACGTGCTCTCGCTCGGCGCCCACCAGCTGCTGGGCACCCGCATCCCCGCCCACGCCGCGGTGAGCACCACCGTGGAGCTGGCCCGGGTGGTGCTCGGCGACGGGCGGGCGAGGTTCGTCAACGCCGTGCTGCGCAGGATCGCCGCCGACGACCTGGAGGGCTGGCTGGAGAAGGTCGCCCCGCCCTACGAGGACGACCCCGAGGAGCACCTGGGGATCGTCCACGCCCACCCCCGCTGGATCGTCTCCGCCCTGTGGGACGCGCTCGGCGGCGGGCGCGGGGACGTCGAGGCGCTGCTGGAGGCCGACAACGCCCGGCCGGAGGTCACCCTGGTCGCCCGCCCCGGCCGCGCCACCGCCGAGGAGCTGCTGACCGGCGACGCCGTCCCCGGCCGCTGGTCGCCGTACGCCGTACGGCTCACCGAGGGCGGCGAGCCCGGCGCGATCGACGCCGTGCGCGAGGGGCGCGCCGGGGTGCAGGACGAGGGCAGCCAGCTCGTCGCCCTCGCACTGGCGAACGCGCCGCTGGACGGCCCCGACCGCCGCTGGCTGGACGGCTGCGCCGGACCGGGAGGCAAGGCCGCGCTGCTGGGCGCGCTGGCCGCCGGACGCGGCGCGGCCCTGCTCGCCGCCGAGAAGCAGCCGCACCGCGCCCGCCTGGTGGCCCGCGCACTGCGCGGCAACCCCGGCCCGTACCAGGTGGTCACCGCCGACGGCACCCGCCCCGCCTGGCGGCCCGGCTCCTTCGACCGCGTCCTGGTCGACGTGCCCTGCACCGGGCTGGGCGCGCTGCGCCGCCGCCCCGAGGCACGCTGGCGCCGCCGCCCCGAGGACCTGGCCGGCTTCGCCCCCCTCCAGCGCGGACTGCTGACCGAGGCGCTGCGGGCGGCCCGGCCCGGCGGCGTCGTCGGCTACGCCACCTGCTCGCCGCACCCGGCCGAGACCCGCGCGGTCGTCGACGACGTGCTGAAGCACGAGAGCGCCGAGATGATCGACGCCCGGCCGATGCTGCCCGGTGTGCCCGCCCTCGGCGACGGCCCCGACGTCCAGCTCTGGCCGCACCTGCACGGCACCGACGCGATGTACCTCGCCCTGCTGCGCCGCACCTGAGCCGCGGGCCGGCGCCGGTGCGCGGGGCGCACCCGGCGGGCGGGGCCGGACGGGTGACACGACATACTGGGGCCATGGTTCAGATCAACCCCAGCATCCTGTCCGCCGACTTCGCGCGCCTGGCCGAGGAGGCGCGGCGCGTCGGAGGACCCGAGGGCGCCGACTGGCTCCATGTGGACGTGATGGACAACCACTTCGTCCCCAACCTCACGCTCGGTGTCCCGGTCGTCGAGTCGCTGCGCAAGGCGACCGACACTCCGCTGGACTGCCATCTGATGATCGAGGACCCCGACCGCTGGGCGCCGCAGTACGTCGAGGCGGGGGCCGGCTCGGTCACCTTCCACGCCGAGGCCGCCGCCGCACCGGTGCGGCTGGCCCGGGAGATCCGCGCCAAGGGCGCCCGCGCCTCCATGGCGCTCAAGCCCGCCACGCCGATCGAGCCGTACGAGGACCTGCTGCCCGAGCTGGACATGCTGCTGGTGATGACCGTCGAACCCGGCTTCGGCGGCCAGGCGTTCCTCGACGTCATGCTGCCCAAGATCCGCCGCACCCGGCAGCTCATCGACAAGCACGGCCTGCAGCTGTGGCTCCAGGTGGACGGCGGGGTGTCGGCCTCCACCATCGAGCGGTGCGCCGAGGCCGGCGCGGACGTCTTCGTGGCCGGCTCGGCCGTCTACGGCGCGGACGACCCGGCCGCGGCGGTGCGGGCACTGCGCGCCCAGGCACGGGAGGCCGCCGACGGAGCCGCCGATACGTGCGCCCACTAAAGGAGGGCCCGGGGCGCCTGAGGGGCGGCCGGCGGTGACGGGCATGGGTGCACCGTGCACGGAGTGGATCAGGACCGCCGCGGATCTGCGAGGATGAACGCGCAGAGTGAGGGACGGGTGCGTACACGAGTACGGCGGAACGGTAGCGAGGTGAGTGCGGTGTCGACCGGGCGGTCAGCCACGAGAATGGGTCCCGCCGAGCTGATGCAGGCGGCGGCCATGGCGCGCCGCTTCTATCTGGAGGGCAAGTCCAAGATCCAGATCGCGGACGAGTTCGGGGTGAGCCGCTTCAAGGTGGCCCGGGTGCTGGAGACCGCGCTGGAACGGGATCTGGTGCGCATCGAGATCCGCGTCCCGGCCGAACTGGACGCGGAGCGGTCCGACGCGCTGCGCGCCCGCTACGGGCTGCGCCACGCCGTCGTCGTCGAGTCGCCCTCGGACGCCGCCGAGGACGCCGCCGACCCGGAGAACCTGGGCGAGGTCGCCGCCGACCTGCTGGGCGAGCTGGTCACCGAGGGGGACGTCCTGGGCCTGGCCTGGGGCCGCTCCACCATCCACATGGCCACCGCGCTGCACCGGCTCCCGCCGTGCACCGTCGTCCAGCTCACCGGCGTCTACGACGCGGGCACCGCCGAGCGCGGCTCGGTGGAGGCCGTGCGCCGCGCCGCCACCGTCTCCGGCGGCGCGGCCCACCCGATCTACGCGCCGATGCTGCTGCCGGACGCGGCCACCGCCGCCGCGCTGCGCGGCCAGACGAGCATCGCCGCGGCGTTCGAGTACTTCGACAAGGTGACCGTGGCCGCGGTCTCCATCGGCTCCTGGGAGCCGGGCGTCTCCACCGTCCACGACATGCTCGGCGAGGAGGAGCGCGCCCACTACGCCTCCCTCGGGGTCGCCGCCGAGATGTCCGCGCACCTCTTCGACGCCGAGGGCCGCCGCATCGGCCGCGACCTGGGGGAGCGCTGCATCACCGTCGAGGCCGACCGGCTGCGCCGCATCCCCGAGGTCATCGCGATCGCGGGCGGCCGCCGCAAGGCCGCGGCGATCGGCGCGGTGCTCCGCTCCGGACTGGTGACCAGCCTGGTCACCGACACCGCCGCCGCCGACTACCTGCTGCACGAGACCGGCCCCGGCCCCCGGCCCGCGCTGGACCGCGCTGACCCGGACGAGAGCGCGCGCTGACCGAGGGTCCGGGCCGGAGGGGTCCGGCCCGGACCCCGGCACTGTGGTGGGAACGTACGACGGCGTCCCCGCCCACCTGGGCTTTTCTCCATGGCCGGGGGCGGGGGCGGGCATGCAACAATGAAGTACGTGCGATTTCTCAACGACCAGCGGCCCGCGTACGACCTGACGTACGACGACGTCTTCATGGTGCCCAACCGCTCCGCGGTCGGCTCCCGGCAGGGCGTGGACCTCTCCGCGCCCGACGGGACGGGCACCACCATCCCGATCGTCGTGGCCAACATGACCGCGATCGCCGGGCGCCGGATGGCCGAGACGGTCGCCCGCCGCGGCGGCCTCACCGTCATCCCCCAGGACATCCCCCTGGACGTGGTCACCGACGTCATCTCCTGGGTCAAGCAGCGCCACCTGGTCCTGGACACCCCCATCGTCCTGGACCCGTCCGCGACCGTCGCCGACGCGCTGTCCCTGCTGCCCAAGCGGGCGCACGGCGCGGGCGTCGTCGTCGACGGGGAGCGGCGGCCGGTCGGCGTCGTCACCGACTCCGACCTGACCGGCGTGGACCGCTTCACCCAGCTCTCCCAGGTGATGTCCCGCGACCTGCTGCTCCTGGACGCCGACATCGACCCGCGCGAGGCCTTCACCCGCCTGGACGGCGCCCACCGCAAGCTCGCCCCCGCCGTCGACGCCGAGGGCCGCCTGGCCGGCATCCTCACCCGCAAGGGTGCCCTGCGCGCCACCCTCTACACCCCCGCGACCGACGCCGCCGGACGGCTGCGGGTGGCCGCCGCCGTCGGTATCAACGGCGACGTCGAGGGGCGGGCCAAGGGGCTGCTCGACGCAGGGGTGGACACCCTCGTCGTGGACACCGCCCACGGCCACCAGGAGTCCGTGCTCTCCACCCTGAGGACGATCCGCGCGCTGGACCCGCAGGTCCCCGTCGTCGCGGGCAACGTCGTCTCCGCCGAGGGCACCCGCGACCTGATCGAGGCCGGCGCAGACATCGTCAAGGTCGGCGTCGGGCCGGGCGCCATGTGCACCACGCGCATGATGACCGGTGTGGGCCGCCCGCAGTTCTCCGCCGTGCTGGAGTGCGCCGCCGAGGCGCGCAGGCACGGCAGGCACGTCTGGGCCGACGGCGGCGTGCGGCACCCGCGCGACGTGGCCATGGCGCTGGCCGCCGGAGCCTCCAACGTCATGATCGGCTCCTGGTTCGCCGGCACCCACGAGTCCCCCGGCGACCTCCAGCAGAGCGCCGACGGGCGCCTGTACAAGGAGAGCTTCGGCATGGCCTCCGCGCGCGCGGTGCGCAACCGCACCGCAGAGGAGTCCGCCTACGACAGGGCCCGCAAGGCCCTGTTCGAGGAGGGCATCTCCACCTCCCGGATGTTCCTCGACCCGGCCCGGCCGGGGGTGGAGGACCTGATCGACTCGATCATCGCCGGAGTGCGCTCCTCGTGCACCTACGCCGGAGCCGCCACCCTGGAGGAGTTCGCGCAGAGGGCCGTCGTCGGCGTCCAGAGCGCCGCCGGCTACGCCGAGGGCAAGCCGCTGCACGCCAGCTGGTAACCCGCCGCCTCCGCCTCCGCCTCCGCCCAGAGCAGGATCCGCCCGGACCCGCGGTCCGTCCCCTTTCCGGGACGGGCCGCGGCTGCTTCCATGGGTCCATGAGCGGACCGGTGCACGAGGAGACCCGTCGGGGCCACAGCGGTACGGGCCCCGGAGCGATCACCCCCGACGGCTGCGCGGTGGAGGTCTACACCCGCCTGCCCGTCGGCGACGAGCCCGACGTCATCGCCTCGGCCGTCCCCGCCGGGGCGAGCCTGCTGGAACTGGGCTGCGGCACGGGCCGGGTGACCCACCCCCTGCTGGAGCGCGGCTTCGCGGTGACGGCCGTCGACGAGTCGCCGGGGATGCTGGAGCACGTGCGCGGCGCCCGCACCGTGTGCTCGCCCATCGAGACGCTGGAGCTGGGCGAACGCTTCGACGCCGTCCTGCTGTCCTCCTTCCTGGTCCACGCGGGCGACGTCCGGGTGCGCGACGCGCTGCTGCGCGCCTGCCGCCGGCACGTCGCGGACGACGGGTGCGTACTGATCCAGCGCGAGGGCGAGGACTGGCACGACAGGGTGCCCCGGGAGCGGAGGGCCGGCGGCGGACTGGTCAGGATCGCCGCGGCCGACCCCACCGACGACCCGCGGGTGTCCTCCATCCGCTGCGAGTACGTCTTCCCGGACGGGACGTGGACCCAGACGTTCCTCTCCCGGCGGCTGGACCGGGAGGAGTTCGAGGAGGCGCTGGCCGGCGCGGGTCTGGCCGTCGACTCCTACCTCACCGAGGACCGGACCTGGGTGAGGGCCCTGCCCACGGGATGACGCGCGGGCGGGCAGCGGCGGCGGGCCCGGCGGGCCTCAGGTGCACTCGCCGGACTTCCCGACGGCTTCGGCGTAGGCGGCGATGAGCTTCTTCATCGCCGCCTCGTCGGGCCTGCCGGGTTCATCGACTCTCGCTGCTACGAAGAGATCGTCATCCGGTTTCCTCGGCTTGGGACAGGCGACCTTTCCGACGGCTCCGGTGCCGGAGTAGATGTACCTGCCGTCCTCCGTCTTCTTGTCGCCGGGCTCGACGTTGGGGAAGACGGAAGCGAACCTGGCCAGGGGGGACCCCTTCTCCCGCCACTCGATGTTGAAGGTGAGGACCTGCGTGTCGTCGACGTAGACGAGACAGCGCGTCATCCCGTCCGCTCTGTCGGAGACAGCGGTGGAGATCTTGTCCCCCGCCGGCAGGAGGGGGTCCGTGAGTTTCGGGGACACGGCCGTGCCGCACATGGAGGAGGGGGTTTCGTAGTTCTTCTCCTGCGCGGAGCAGGCTGCTGTCCCGAAGCTGAGGAGCAGCGCAGCGGCGGCCGAGAACGTAAGCCGGGATCCTGGTCGCATGTTCCTTCCCGAGGGGCTCGGATCGATTCCTGCCCTGGCAGGCGGGGACGGAACGACCGGAGCGCGCCGGGGGGTCATCTGGGAATCTCCGTGTCGAGGTCGTCTGCCATCTGGGAGACGTTGACCGAGGCGCTGTCGAAACCGTCCTCGTTGCCCCGCCTCACCCAGTCCGCCACCTGGTCGGCGTACGGCAGGTCGTGTGCCTTGGCAGCCTCCATAGCGGCCGTCTGGCCGTGCCAGAGGCTGTTTTCCCTGGAACGTTCCCACCTTTCGCCCACGTTCTCCCCGGCGTCCTTGAGATTGCTCGGCTCCAGATCACCAAAGATCTGCTCCAGGACGACGCTGCTCACGGTGTTCGCGGTTCCACCCGCGACGGCCCCCGCGACGGGTGTCGCGACGAAACTCGTCCCCACGCCGATGCCGGTGCCGATGGTGCCGGAAATGATGTTCTTCACCTGGCCCATCGACTTCTTGTAATCCTCGTCCTTCTGGTGCGCATCCCCCAGGATCGCCTCTTGTCGGCCGATGGACAGCGTGCCGCTGATCTCCCCCGACCTTCGAGCGATGTCCTCGATGGTGGTCTGGGGGTTCTGCGGGTACCGCCTGTCTTCCGGGAGGTCGGGGTTCAGGTGGTAGTCCATCAGGTTGGTCATGTAGGCCTTTTGGCCCATCTCGACCCTGGAGAACCCCTCCGGGTTCTGACCCACGCTGACGAGGAAGCGTGTGACGTCGTTGTGGTCCAGTTCGGCGGCGGTGCCGGCGACGGGGAACAGCAGATTGGTGTTCCCGTACTTGTCGTCGGCCATGGCCCGGTTGATGTCGGGCAGGTACTCCGCCGCGATCTGACCCATGCTGTCCGACAGGTAGCCGCGCTCGGTGAGGCGTTCGGTGTCCGCCGAGACGGAGTCGAAGATCTGCTCCACCAGCCGGGCCTGCTCCGGGCTGTGCGGAGGGGTGTCCGGGCCAGGCTGCTCACCGGCCGGGTGGCCGGTCGCCGCGGCCTCCAGGGCCCAGCCCATGGCGTTCTGTCCGGCGATGCTCTCCTTGAAGTCGAAGTCGTACTGCTTGGGCCAGTCGCGCTCCTCGAAGAGGTACTGGAAGTTGGTCAGGCCGACCTTGCCCTCCTTGCCGTTGCCGTCGGTGTCCCGGGTGAAGTCGTGGTCCTCGTCCTTGGTGACGAAGGTGCCGTTGAAGAAGTCGGTGGCGGCGTCGGGGCTCTTGCCCAGGGCCATCATGAAGCCCGTCATCGGGTCCGAACCCTCGTCGGTGCCCGTCCGGTTGAGCATCGGCCCCATGGGGAAGTGCCAGGCCAGATCCGCGCTGCGGCCGTTGCCGCTGCGCTCCTTCTCGACCCGGATGAGCTCGTCGCCGTAGTTCTTCAGGAACTTGTCGTCGAAGTCGCCCCAGCGCATCAGGTTGCTCATCACCTGGGCGCCCACGGCCCGGGGGTTGTCCCTGCTCGGGACGAACTCGCCGGTCAGCCCGACCATGTCCCGCTCCCAGCGCTGCATGGCGGGGCTGTCGGACTGGGTGGCGGTGGCCAGGGTCAGGCCGAGGTTCTCCTGCAGGGCGCCGTACTTGTCCACCCGGGCCTGGCCGAGCTGCATGTTGGTGTGCGGGTCGTTGATGCCCGCCCAGAAGTCCAGCACGCCCTGGGGGCCCAGCCCGGTCGCGAACCGCTCGGCGAAGAGGGGGTCGTCCTTGTACCGCGCCATGGTGGAGTTGAAGTCGTCGAACTCCTGCGGGGACATGTCCGCGGGGTCCTTGGCGAGTTCGACGGCCCGGTCGGCGGCCTCCATCGCCTCGGCTGCGGAGTCGCGGTCGGAGTAGGAGGCGTCGGAGAAGCCGTGGGGGGTCTGGTCGGCCAGGGCCCTGAGCGCCCTGGCGGCGCTGGAGTCGCTCTCGGTGGCCTTGGTGAGGATGCCCTGGACCTCGTCGCGCAGGGCGGTGACGTCCTCGGGGGTGTGGTCGGGGACGTCGGTGCCCCGGGCGGCGCGGTCGGGGTGGATGTTCATGGTGACGGTGAAGCTGCCGTCGGAGTTGGCGATGACGGTCAGGTTCTTCTTCAGACCGCGTTCGATGGCGTCGTTGAGCTGCCTGCGGTACTCGACCAGCTCGTCACGGGTGTCCTTGAGGATGTTGTGGATCGAGGAGGCCTGGGTGTGGGCGTCGGCGAACTCGCCGGCGGTCTTGGCGACGAACTCCCGGGTGACGGCGGCGTTGAGACCGGTCCAGTCGGCCTTGTCGGCCTTGCCCTTGAGCTGCGAGCGGGCGTCCTCCTTCAGGACGCTCAGTTTCTCGACCATCTCCGACCAGTCGGTGACGGCCGCGCTCAGCTTGGAGAAGTCGGCGTGGCGGAGGGCGTCGAGCTTCACTGGAGCCGGGTCCTCTCGTCGAAGCCCTCGTCGAGCGTGGAGACGCTGTTGAACAGCGAGCTGATGTGCTGCTCGTCGTCGGCGTGGGCCTTGTTGCTGTACTCCATGTGGTTGGAGATGTGGGCGCAGGCGTCGGTGAGGGTGCGCAGCTGCTCCTGCCACCGGGTCGCGACGTGGTCCAGTGCGCCGCCGATCTCGAAGTCGCCCTTCAGCCCCGCGGCCGCGCCGGTGCTGCTCTCCCGGGCGTGGTCGCCGTCCTTGCGCAGCCGCTCGTAGAGGTCGAACGCCGCGTCCCCGACGGCGGCCAGGTCTTTTTGCGACACCTCGAGCTCGCCGGAGGACGTCGCGACCCCGCCTCCTCCGCCGCCGTCGAGCTGGTTCAGGCGCGTCTGCGCGGCCTTCCGCTCGGCGGCGGCCTGCACCAGCCGGTTCCACTCCTCGTCGAACGACACGTTCTCTCCCCCGCGTCCGGCTCCGCTTGTCGGGCCACACGGTATAGAAGCGCGGCTCCCGGTCGCCAGCGAGGGCCGTGCGGAAGGGATCCGGCAGGGGACCGCCGCGCCGCCGGCGGCGGACGCCGGTACGCCCGGTTCGCGGGGGTGCGGCCTGAAAGGGGCGCCCGGAAGTTCGGACATGCTCCCCACCGGGCGGCGCCGCCGGGCCGTGTGATGCTTCGGTGAAGATTCCCCGGCCGTCCGTGCCGCGGACCGGCCCCGCCGGAGGACCGTCCCGCGGGCCCGGTGTGCTGTACTTCGCTGCCGGGGCGACGCGATCACCGCGGCGTCCCGCGTACCGCCCGCACGACAGAAGTGGCCCACCCGCAGTGCGACTGAACGAGCTCGACGAACGCATCGTCCGCGCCCTCGCCGAGGACGCCCGGCGCTCCTACGCCGACATCGGCGCCGAGGTGGGCCTGTCGGCCCCCGCCGTCAAACGCCGGGTGGACCGGCTGCGCGAACAGGGCGCCATCACCGGCTTCACCGTACGGGTGGACCCGGCGGTGCTCGGCTGGGAGACCGAGGGCTTCGTCGAGATGTACTGCCGCCACAAGACCTCCCCCGAGGACATCCGCCGGGGGCTGGCGCGCTACCCGGAGGTGGCGTCCGCCTCCACCGTGACCGGCGACGCGGACGCGATCGTCCAGGTCTTCGCCTCCGACATGCGGCACTTCGAGCGGGTGCTGGAGCGGATCGCGGGGGAGCCGTTCGTGGAGCGCACCCGGTCGGTGCTCGTCCTCTCCCCGCTGCTGCGCCGCTACGGTTCGGGGTCGCCGGCCTGAGGCGTCTCCGGACACAGTTCCGGAGGCACCCCCGGGCGCTCTCGTGGACACTCTCGCGGGCGCACAGCCGCTGCGCAACGAATCGACGGACGAGGGCCCCAAGACGCAACGGATCGATGCCCGGTGCGCAACGGGTGCGGCTTGTGGGGCGCGGAGGGCGGACCGTACCGTCGAAGCGTCCCCAGATCCCGCAGCCGTACCCCGGCACGCCCGGTACGGCCGTCCGACGTGAACGCGAAGAGGTCCCATGACGCCGCTGCGCACCGCGCTGCTCCAGGGCCCAGGCGGTGTCCCCGGCTCCACCGCGGACAGCCTGGCAGCCCTCGACCGTGCCGCCCGCCGGGCCGCCGCGCAGGGGGCACGGCTGCTGGTCGCCTCCGAGATGTACCTGACCGGGTACGCGATCGGGGAGCGGATCGCGGAGCTGGCCGAGCCCGCCGACGGCCCCGGGGCCGAGGCGGTGTCCCGCATCGCCGCCGAGCACGGGATCGCCGTCGCCTACGGCTACCCCGAGCGCGACGGCGACGCGGTGTACAACTCCGCCGGGCTCGTCGGTCCCGACGGCGCCCGGCTCGCCGACTACCGCAAGACCCACCTGTACGGCGGCTTCGAGGCCTCCGCCTTCCGCCCGGGCGACACCCCCGTCGTCCAGGCCGACATCGACGGCGTCCGCGTCGGGATGCTGATCTGCTACGACGTGGAGTTCCCCGAGAACGTCCGCGCCCACGCGCTGGCCGGCACCGAGCTGCTGCTGGTGCCGACCGCGCTGATGCGGCCGTACGAGATCGTCGCCCGGACCCTGCTGCCGGCCCGCGCCTTCGAGAACCAGCTCTACATCGCCTACGCCAACCGCTGCGGCACCGAGGGCGAGGGCGAGGGTGCGATCACCTTCACCGGACTGAGCTGCCTGGCCGCCCCCGACGGCACGGTCCGCACCCGCGCGGGCGCGGGGGAGGACCTGATCACCGCCGACGTCGATCCCGGGCGGCTGAGGGCGTCGCGCGCGGACAACCCGTATCTGCGCGACCGCCGCCCCGAGCTTTACGGCTCCCTCGTCTGAGGCACGGCCCCCGCCCGGTTCCGCCCCGTCCCGTACCACCCGACACCGCAGCCGCCGCCGTCCGGGCCGACTGCCCGGGCACAGCCCGCCACGTACCACCAGGAGAACCGTCCATGACCTCCACGGTGCCCGCCGCCGTCCACGACGAGCAGCACGCACAGGCGCAGAACGAGCCGCCCGTCACCATGTTCGGCCCGGACTTCCCCTTCGCCTACGACGACTACCTCGCCCACCCCGCCGGTCTGGGCCAGGTGCCCGCGACCGCGCACGGCACCGAGGTCGCGGTCATCGGCGGCGGGCTGTCGGGGATCGTCACCGCGTACGAGCTGATGAAGATGGGCCTGAAGCCGGTGGTCTACGAGGCCGACCGGATCGGCGGACGGCTGCGCACGGCCCGCTTCGACGGCTGCGACCCCGAACTGACCGCCGAGATGGGCGCGATGCGCTTCCCGCCGTCGTCCACCGCCTTCTGGCACTACGCGGACCTGGTGGGCCTGGAGACGAAGCCGTTCCCCAACCCGCTGGCGCCCGACACCCCCTCCACCGTCGTCGACCTCAAGGGCGAGTCCCACTACGCCCGCACCCTGGACGACCTGCCGGAGGTCTACCACCAGGTGATGGACGCCTGGAACGCCTGCCTGGAGGAGGGCGCCGACTTCTCCGACATGCAGCAGGCCATACGGACGCGCGACGTGCCGCGCATCCGCGAGATCTGGTCGCGCCTGGTGGAGAAGCTCGACAACCAGACCTTCTACGGCTTCCTGTGCGACTCCCCGGCGTTCTCCTCCTTCCGCCACCGGGAGATCTTCGGCCAGGTCGGCTTCGGCACCGGCGGCTGGGACACCGACTTCCCCAACTCCATCCTGGAGATCCTGCGGGTCGTCTACACCGGTGCCGACGACGACCACCGCGGCATCGTCGGCGGCAGCCAGCAGCTTCCGCTGCGGCTGTGGGAGCGCGAGCCGGAGAAGCTGGTGCACTGGCCGCTGGGCACCTCGCTGAAGTCCCTGCACGGCGGCGACCCGCGCCCGGCCGTGACCCGGCTGCACCGCACCGCGGGCAACCGCATCACCGTCACCGACGCCACCGGCGACGTGCGCACCTACCGGGCGGCGGTCTTCACCGCCCAGTCGTGGATGCTGCTGTCGAAGATCGACTGCGACGACGACCTGTTCCCCATCGACCACTGGACGGCGATCGAGCGGACCCACTACATGGAGTCCTCCAAGCTGTTCGTGCCGGTGGACCGGCCGTTCTGGCTGGACAAGGACGAGCGCACCGGCCGGGACGTGATGAGCATGACGCTCACCGACCGCATGACGCGGGGCACCTACCTGCTGGACGACGGCCCGGACCGGCCGGCCGTGATGTGCCTGTCGTACACCTGGTGCGACGACTCCCTGAAGTGGCTGCCGCTCAGCCCCCAGGAGCGGCTGGAGGTCATGCTCAAGTCCCTGCGCGAGATCTATCCGGACGTCGACGTCCGCAAGCACATCATCGGCAACCCGGTCACCGTCTCCTGGGAGAACGAGCCGTACTTCATGGGGGCGTTCAAGGCCAACCTGCCGGGCCACTACCGCTATCAGCGCAGGCTGTTCACGCACTTCGTGCAGGACCGGCTGCCCGAGGACAAGCGCGGCATCTTCCTCGCCGGCGACGACATCTCCTGGACGGCCGGCTGGGCCGAGGGCGCGGTGCAGACCGCGCTCAACGCGGTGTGGGGCGTGATGCACCACCTCGGCGGCTCCACCGACCCGGCCAATCCCGGGCCGGGCGACGTCTACGACGAGATCGCCCCGGTCGAGCTTCCCGAGGACTGAGCCGGGCCGGCGGGCCGAACCGGCTTACGGGGGCACGTCGTCCGGCCCCTGCCCGCTCTGGGTGGTGCCCCGGTCCCGGCGGCTCCGTGCCGCCGGGACCCACCGGTGCCCGCGGCCCGCACGGCCGCGCGGGCCGTGCCTCCAAGGTCCCGTCCCGGTGTGCCCAGTGTGTTTACAACGTTGATACATCGTTGTAAAAACCTGGTTCACCGTCATCCGCACCGAGGAGGACCACATGGGGACCGTACGCAGACCGGGCCCGAGAGCCCGCCGGACGCTGGCCGTCCTGGCGATCGCCGCCCTGACGGCGGGCGGCGCACAGGCGCCGGGCGCGGCCGCCGAGCCCGGGCAGGGCGCCGACCGCGACGGGCGGCAGGGGGCCGGGACGTACGTAAACCCCGTCTCCAGGGGCTTCGCCGACACCTTCGCCGACCCCGCCGTCGTCAGGGGCGAGGACGGCCACTGGTACGCCTTCGGCACCACCGATCCCCTGCGCTCCGGCGAGGGCAGGATGCACTCGATCCCGGTCGCCCGCTCCGCCGACCTGGTCGACTGGACCTACGTCGGCGACGCGCTCGGCGGTGACGCCCCGGCCTTCGCGGACACCGGCGCCGCCTACTGGGCTCCCGACATCACCCGCCACGACGGCCGCTACTGGCTCTACTTCACCGTCACCGAGACCACCGTGACCGGCGAGCGCGGCGACAGCGCCATCGGGGTCGCCACCGCGCCGACCCCGGCCGGGCCGTGGACCGTCCACGACGAGCCGGTCGTCGCCCCCCGCCCCGCCGACGGCGGCAGCGGCTTCAAGTGGACCTTCGACCCGGCGCACGTGGTGGACACCGACGGCCGCCGCCACCTCTACTACGGCTCCTACCACGGCGGGATCTGGGTCACCGAGCTGTCGGCCGACGGCACCCGGGCGGTGGGGGAGCCGGCCATGGTGGCGACCGACAACCGCTTCGAGGGCGCGTACGCCGTCCGGCGCGGCGGCTGGTGGTACCTGTTCGCCTCCTCCGGCGACTGCTGCGCCGGACCGACCACCGGCTACTCGGTCTTCGCCGGGCGCTCCCGCTCGGTGCGCGGTCCGTTCACCGACCGCGAGGGAGTGCCCCTGACCGCCTCCCGCACCGGCGGCACCGTCGTGCTGACCCCCAACGGCAACCGCTGGGTGGGCACCGGCCACAACTCCGTGGTCACCGACCTGGCGGGGCAGGACTGGATGGTCTACCACGCCATCGACCGCGAACGGCCGTACCTGGACGAGCCGTACGGCGTCAACCGCCGCCCGATGCTCATCGACCGGCTGGACTGGGAGGACGGCTGGCCCGTGGTGCGCGGCGGACTGGGCGCCTCCGAGCGGCGGCAGAAGGCACCGGTCACCGATCCCCGGCACGCCCGCGCGGCGGACCGCGAGCGGGACGGGGGCCACCGGGAGCGCCGGGGCCACCGCCCCGGGCGGCTCGACCCGGCGCGCGGCGACGAGTTCGAGGGCGACCGGCTCGGGCCCGGCTGGAGCTGGGTGCGCCCGGCGGACGTACGGCTGGACGGGGGCCGCCTGGTGTGGCCGACGCAGGACGCCGACCTGCACAAGGGGAGCAACACCGCCTCGGTGCTGCTGCGCGAGGCGCCGCGCGGGGACTACACGGTCGAGACCAGGCTGACCATCGACCTCGGCGAGGACACCGTCCGCAACTACCAGCAGGCCGGGCTGGTGGCCTACACCGACGACGACCGCTACCTGCGGCTGTCGCACGTGGCGATCTGGAACACCCGCCAGACCGAGTTCGGCAAGGAGCGGCCGTACGCAGACCGCGTCGCCTACGGCTCGATGACCGTCGGGCCGCCCGCGCGGACCACCTGGCTGCGGTTGCGGCACACCACCGATCCGCGCACCGGCGAGCACCGCTTCCGCGCGTACACCAGCCGGGACGGCGCGCGGTGGATCGCGGGCGGCACCTGGACGATGCCCGCGGACGCGAAGGTGCGCATCGGACTGGTCTCGCACGGAGGTTCGGGGGCGACGGCGGAGTTCCACCACTTCCGCGTCCACCGCGGCTGACGGACCGGCCGCCCCGCGGGAACAGGGCGGGAACGGGGCGGGGCATGCGGCCGCAGCCCGCCCCGCCCCCGCCCTCCGTCCCGGAAACCCCGCGGTGTCAGGGCCTGACGGTGCTCTCCCGGACGATCAGCCGGTAGTCCGCCTCCACCTCGCGCCGCCCGTCGTCCTCGGCCGGCCGGCCGCCGCGTCCGCTCCCGCTGATGCGGGCGTCCAGCAGTTCCACGGCCGTCCGCGCTATGTGGGCCTTGTCGGGGGAGATCGTCGTCAGGGTCGGGGTGCTGTAGCGGCCGTCCTCGATGTCGTCGAAGCCCGCCAGCGCCAGGTCGTCGGGGACCCGCAGACCGGAGGTCAGCGCGGTGCGCAGGGCGCCGAGCGCCAGGAGGTCGTTGAAGCAGAAGACCGCCTGCGGGGGTTCGTCCAGCTCCAGCAGCCGGCGCATCACCGCGGCGCCGTCGGCGCGGTGGTACGACGCCGTCGGCGGGGCCAGCCGCTCGTCGTAGGGGAGTCCGGCGGCCTCCAGCGCCTGCCGGTACCCGGCCAGCCGCAGGTGGGCGGTGTTGGCGCTGGGGTTCTCCTGGGCGCCGATGGCACCGATGCGGGTGTGGCCCAGCGAGATCAGGTGCTCGGTCATCTCGCGGGCGGCGCGCTGGTTGTCGATGGCCACGTGGTGCGTGGGGCCGTCCATGATGCGCTCGCCGAGCAGCACCATCGGGGTGCTGTCGGTGCGGGCCGCCAACTCCTCGCGGCCGACGGTGATGGGGCTGAAGATGAGCCCGTCGGTGAGCTGCTCCCGGATGCCCTGGAGCACTTCGCGCTCGCGGTCGGCCAGGCCGTCGGTCTGGTCGATCAGCACCGTCCAGCCGCGCTCGACGGCGGCGTCGATGACGAACCGGGACAGCTCGGCGAAGTACGGGGCGTCCAGTTCGGGCAGGGCCAGGGCGATCACGCCGGTGCGGCCGCGGCGCAGGTTGCGCGCCGAGAGGTTCGGGCGGTAGTCCAGCTCCGCCAGCGCCTGCTCGACCTTCTCCCGCGTGTGCGGAGCCACGTAGGTGTAGCCGTTGACCACGTTGGATACGGTCTTGACCGACACCCCGGCCCGTGCGGCCACGTCCTTGAGGCTGGCGCCCACCTCTGTTCACCTCCACCCGGCACCCACCGGTGCCGCTCACGAAGCGGTACGGGCCACCCTGGCACACCACCGGCGCGCGGCGCGGACCGACCCGGCACCGCCTGCCGCACGCGGCGCCCTCGTGGCTCCGCGGTCGGGTTCCCGCCCGGTTCGGAAGAACCGGTGTCGGGACTATTTACAACGCTGTTTCAACGATGTAATCGTATCAGCGCACGCCACCCGCCCGGTTCGCCCCTCCCAGCGGCCGGGCGGGAACCGCTGCCAGCGGCCCGCCGCAGCGGTCCCGTACGCGGTGAGCGTGCCCCGCGGACGGGACCGCCCTCCCCCTCCCCCTCGTCCCGTCCGCGGCACGCCCAGCCCTCTGAGCCCCATGGAGCGCCCATGCCCACCGCCCGTCTCACCGTCGACCCAGGCTTCCGCATCGGGGCCGTGGACCGGCGCCTGTTCGGCTCCTTCGTCGAGCACATGGGCCGGTCGGTCTACACCGGGGTCTTCGAGCCGGACCACCCGGCGGCCGACGAGGACGGCTTCCGTACGGACGTCCTGGACCTCGTCCGCGAACTCGGCGTCACGCTCGTGCGCTACCCCGGCGGCAACTTCGTCTCCAACTACCGCTGGGAGGACGGGGTCGGCCCGGCCGACCGGCGTCCCACCCGCCTGGACCTGGCCTGGCGCAGCGTGGAGAGCAACGCCTTCGGCCTCAACGAGTTCATGGCCTGGGCCGCCAAGGCCGGCATCGAGCCGATGATGGCCCTCAACCTCGGCACCCGCGGTACCTCCGAAGCCCTGGACCTGCTGGAGTACACCAACCACCCCGGCGGCACCGCCCTGTCGGACCTGCGCCGCTCCCACGGCGTGGCCGACCCGCACGGCGTGCGCCTGTGGTGCCTGGGCAACGAACTGGACGGCCCCTGGCAGATGGGCCACAAGACCGCCGCCGAGTACGGCCGGCTCGCCGCCGAGACCGCCCGCGCCATGAAGCGCTTCGACCCCGGCCTCGAACTGGTCGCCTGCGGCAGCTCCAACGCCCACATCGACACCTTCGCCTCCTGGGAGGCGACCGTCCTGGAACACACCTACCCGTTCGTCGACTACGTCTCCCTGCACGCGTACTACGACCCCACCGACCGCGACACCGACTCCTTCCTGGCCAGCGCCGCCGAGATGGACCGGATGATCGACTCCATCGTGTCCACCGCCGACCACGTCGGCGCCAAGCTGCGCGACCGCAAGAAGATCAAGCTCTCCTTCGACGAGTGGAACGTGTGGTACCAGAGCCGCTTCGGCGGCGAGGACTCCCTGGACTGGCGGCCCGCGCCGCGCCTCATCGAGGACGTCTACGACGTCACCGACGCGGTCGTCGTCGGCAGTCTGCTGATCACCCTGCTGCGCCACGCCGACCGGGTCGGCGCCGCCTGCCAGGCACAGCTCGCCAACGTCATCGCCCCGATCATGACCGAGCCCGGCGGACCCGCCTGGCGGCAGACCATCTTCCACCCCTTCGCGCAGACGGCGCGCCACGCGCGGGGTACCGTGCTGCGCGTGGAGCCGGACTCCCCGGTGATCGAGACCGAGCGCTACGGCGAGGTCCCGGCCCTGTGGGCCACGGCCACCCACGACGAGGAGAGCGGCGAGATCGTCCTGTTCGCGGTCAACCGCGACCGCACCTCCCCCCTCGCCCTCACCGCCGACCTGAGGCCCTTCCCCGGCGCCCGGGTCCTCGAACACCTCGTGCTCGCCGACGACGACCCGGGCGCGGTCAACACCGCCGAGCGCCCCGACCGCGTCCGGCCCCGCCCGGTGGACGGCACCGGGACCTGCGACGGCGCCCTCACCGCGCAACTGCCGCCGGTCTCCTGGAGCATGATCCGCCTCGCCACCCGCTGACCCTCCCGCCTCCCCGCTTCCCCGCCCCCTCCGGTAACGGTCGACCGCCTCCCAGGAGCAGACAATGAACAGTGCATCCCCGTACGGTACGAACATGCGGCGCAGGTCCTTCCTCGGTGCCGCGGGCGCCCTGGCCGGCACCGGCCTGCTCACCGCCTGCGGCGGGGGCACCAAGCTGGGCGCCGACGACAGCGGCCCCGACGAAGCGCCCGAGTTCGACGGCGGCGAGTACGACGGTCCCAAGGTCACTCTCCAGTACTGGAACGGCTTCACCGGCGGCGACGGCCCTCACATGCGCGCCATGCTCAAGGCGTTCAACAAGGAGTACGCCGGGAGGATCGAGGTGCGCAACACCACCAGGCAGTGGCAGGACCTCTATCCGGCGATGCCCACCGCCATCACCGCGGGCAAGGGCCCCGACGTGGCCGTCATCCACAACGACTGGGTCGCCACCTTCGCCGCGCGCCGCACCCTCGTCCCGCTGGACGACGTGGTCTCCGCGCTGGAGCTGACCGAGTCCGACTTCATCCCGGCGGTCTGGCAGGCCGGGATCTACGGGGGCAAGCGCTACAGCATCCCCCTGGACGTGCACTGCCTGGCCGACTACGCCAACGCCAGGCACCTGTCCCGCGCCGGGCTGGACGCGCCGCCCACCGACCGCTCCGGCTACGAGGACGCGCTCGCCGAACTGCGCGACGCCGGGATCGACAACCCGTTCTGGATGCCCAACAAGTGGCCCGCCCACCTGATGTTCATGTCCCTGCTGTGGCAGTTCGGCGGCGAGCTGTACGACGCCGAGGGCACCGCCGCCCTGTGGGGCTCGGACGCCGGGGTCGAGGCCCTGTCGTGGATGCGCGAGCAGATCACCAAGGGCCACAGCCCCGCCCAGGTCGCCCAGGACGCCCAGTACAACGCCTTCAAGAACAACAAGGTCAGCTTCACCTGGGACGGCATCTGGCAGATCAACGACCTCAAGGCCAACGCCAGGGACCTGCGCTGGGAGATGGCCCCGATCCCCACCATCGGCGACACCCCCGCCGCCTGGAGCGCCTCCCACAACTTCGTGCTCACCTCGCAGGCAGCCAAGGACGAGAACAAGGTCAAGGCCGCCAAGTTCTTCATCGACCACATGAGCAAGCGCTCCACCGAGTGGGCCAAGGCCGGGATGATCCCCGCCCGCAACTCCGCCCGCAAGGACCCCGAGGTCGCCGGACTGCCGCAGATCGCGCTGGCGAAGGACGTGGGGGTCTTCCACTTCCTGCCCGCCCTCCCCGGCATCGGCGACGTCCAGTCCAAGGCGCTCGAACTGGCCGTGCAGAAGGCCGTCCTGGGTCAGCTCCCGCCCGCCAAGGCCCTTGCCGAGGGCGTGCGGACGGCCGACAAGCTCCTTGCGGAGAACAAGCAGAAGTACGCGAAGTGAGGCATCCGACGTGGCACTGCGGCTGACCGCACGGCCGACCACCGCGGGAGCGCGGCCCAGGCGGGGCGCGGCTCCCGCCCGGGTCGCCACCCGCCCCTACCGCTGGTGGACGCCGTACGTCTTCATGGGCCCCTACCTGGCCCTGTTCGCCGTCTTCGTCCTCGCCCCGATCGGCTACGGCCTGTGGATCAGCCTCCACGCGTGGGACATCAACGTCCCGGCCAAGCCCTTCGTCGGCCTGGGCAACTACCGCGAACTGTTCGACTCCGGGAGCGTGGAGGGGCCCCGCTTCTGGAGCGCGATGCGCGCGACGGGGATCTTCACCGCACTGTCCCTGCCGTTCCTGCTGGTCGTGCCGCTGTTCGTGGCGATGCTGATGAACGGCAGATTCCGCGGCCGCAACCTGTACCGCGCGGTCTACTTCGCCCCGTACGTGCTCGGCGTCGCCGTGGTCGGCCTGCTGTGGCGCTTCCTGCTCGACGGCAACATCGGCATGGTCAACCACTACCTGGGCGTGCTCGGACTGCCCGACGACATCCAGTGGACGACCGACACACCCGCCGCCTGGTGGGGCCTGGTGGGCGTCACGGTCTGGTGGACGCTCGGCTTCAACGCCGTCATCTACCTGGCCGGACTCCAGGACATCCCCGCCGAGCTGTACGAGGCGGCCCGCGTCGACGGCGCCGGCGCCTGGCACCGGTTCGTCCACGTCACCCTGCCCGGACTGCGACCGGTGCTGCTGTTCGTGGTCAACGCCACGCTTCTGGCCTCGGCCAACATGTTCGGCCAGTCCTATCTGATCACCACCGGCGCCCCGGCGGACGAGACCAAGACGGCGATCTTCCTGATCGCCGAGACCGGTCTGCGCCGGTTCGAGATGGGCACCGCCTCGGCGATGAGCTTCGTACTCGCCCTGGCGCTGATGGCCGCCAGCGCGGTGCTCTTCCGCATCTTCCGCGAACGCCAGGAGGACCGATGACCGCCGTCCGCTCCGGCTCCACCCCGGCGTCCGGGCCCCGAACGCACGAGGACGGAACCGCCCCCCGGGCGCCGCAGCCGCCCCGGAGGGCGGGGGAGCGGACCGGTGCCCGCCGGGCGGGCGCGGCCGGCGGGCCGGCCACCCGGCGGCTGCGCCGCTCCCTGCTCCACCTGGTCCTGGGCGTCGTCGCCGCGCTGTACCTCAGCCCGCTGCTGTACATGCTGACCACCTCGCTCAAGACCCGCGGCGAGGCCGGGGCCACCGAACCGCGCTGGATACCCGATCCGTTCACCCTCGACGCGTACCGCCACGTACTGGGCTCCACCGACAGCCCGGTCATGCAGTGGTTCCTCAACAGCCTGCTGGCCGCGACCGCCCACGCCGCGCTGGTGCTGGCCACCGCCACCCCGGCCGCGTACGCGCTGGCCCGCATGGACTTCCGCGGCCGGGGCGTGATCTTCGCGGGGGTCGTGGCCACCCTCTTCGTGCCCCCGGTGATCCTGCTGGTCCCCAACTTCCTGATCGTCAACGAGCTGGCCTGGGTGGACACCCTGCCCGCGATCGTCGTCCCGGCGGCGGCCGGCGCGTTCGGCGTCTTCTTCCTGCGGCAGTTCTTCCTCACCCTTCCCGGGGAACTGGAGGAGGCGGCGGAGATCGACGGCTGCAACCGGTGGCAGATCTTCGTCCGGGTGGTGCTCCCGCTCGCCCGTCCGGCCCTGGTCACACTCGCCCTGCTGTCGTTCCTGACCAACTGGAACGACTTCCTGTGGCCGCTGTACGTGCTGCTCAGCCCCGAGTCGCTGACCCTGCCCGCCGGGCTGGCCAACTTCCAGGGCGCCAACAACATCCGCTACGACCTGCTGATGGCCGGGGCCGTCATCGCCAGCGTCCCCGTGCTGCTGCTGTACGTGGTGGCGCAGCGCTGGGTGATCGAGGGGGTGTCCCGCTCGGGGCTGAAGGGGTGAGAGGGGCCGGGCGGGTGCGGGCCCGGGGCGCTCACACCGTCCGTGCGACCGGGCGGCGCTCCAGCGGGGTGAGCAGGAAGCGGCCCACCAGGCCCACCCCGGTGTCCAGCCGGTGGGTGAACTCCTCGGCCAGCTCCGGCAGTCGCCGCATGCTCCACAGCAGCCGCGCCGCCGACCAGGCCGCGTCCCGGGCCCGCTCCATGTTCCAGCCGGCGATCAGGTGGGTGAGCGGGTCGGCGACGTCCAGCGGATCGGGGCCGGGCACCAGGTCCTCGCGGATCCGTTCCTCCAGCTCCACCAGGACGTCCCCGATCCGGTCGAACGCGCCCTGGAGCGCGGAGGGTTCGCACCCGTGCGTCCGGGCGGTGTCCACCACGGCCAGCACCAGGTCGTACCCGATGTGCGCGTTGACCCCCGCCAGCGCGAACTGCACGGGGTGCACTCCCGTGTGGTGGCGCGCCCGGAACAGCGGGCGCCAGCAGGCGGGGACGGGCTCCCCGGCGGCGGCCAGGTCGACGGCGGCCGGATAGCGGCCGGCGAAGACCGCCGCCAGGGCCGCCGCGGAGCGGGGGCGGGGCAGGAGGCCGTCGAGGAGGCTCCGGCGCACCGACAGCGTCACGGCCAGGTAGACCCGGTTGAAGGCCGCCACCCCGTCGTGCGGCGGCAGTTCCTCCTGGAGCGCGCGCATCCGCGCGATCACCCCGTCCACCCCGTCCACCCCGCCCGCCTCGTCCGTCCCGTCCGCGGCGGGCCCGGTGACGGGCCCGGACTGCGTCATCGTCATGCGCTCAGCGTGACAGAAGGGGACGGGGCGCAGGAGGGTCCACGGGAAGTCCGCCCGGATCGGGCGACCTCCGAACGAGGGGCGAACCCCTGTCCGCGGGAACGCCGCGGGGGCGTGGGCGGCGCGGCGGGCGGCCGCCCCGCCGCCTACCGCTTGCCGGGCCCGGTGCCGCCCGCGTCCTCCGCACCGCCGGTGCCGTCCGTGCCGCCGCCCGCGGTCGCGGCGTCGTAGGAGGAGGTGCCCTCGTCCAGCAGCGGTTCCTGCTCGCGCATGTGCGCCGGGGCCAGCGCCCGCAGCACGTGGTAGCCGGTGAGGACGACGATGGTGCCCAGCGCGATGCCGTTCAGCTCGAAGCCGTCGGTGATCTGCAGACTGACGCCGCCGACGCCGATGATGACGCCCGCCGACACCGGCACCAGGTTCAGCGGGTTGCGCAGGTCCACCCGGCCCGCGAGCCAGATCTGCGCCCCGAGCAGGCCGATCATGCCGTAGAGGATCACGGTGATCCCGCCGAGCACGCCACCGGGGATCGCGGCGATCACCGCGCCGAACTTCGGGCACAGCCCGAACAGCACGGCGAAGCAGGCGGCGGCCCAGTAGGCGGCGGTGGAGTAGACGCGGGTCGCGGCCATCACGCCGATGTTCTCGGAGTACGTGGTGGTGGCCGGGCCGCCGACCGCCGTGGACAGCACCGTGGCCACGCCGTCGGCGCCGATCGCGGTGCCCAGCTTGTCGTCGAGCGGGTCGCCGGTCATCTCGCCCACGGCCTTCACATGGCCCGCGTTCTCCGCGATCAGCGCGATCACCACGGGCAGCGCCACCAGGATCGCCGACCACTGGAACTCGGGGGCGTGCAGGGAGGGCAGCCCGATCCAGTCGGCCTCGGAGACGGCCGAGAGGTCCAGCCGCCAGTGGTCGACGGCCTCCCCGCCGCCCGCCGGGGAGTGGATCTTCCCGAAGACGCGGTCCAGGGCCCAGGAGACGGCGTAGCCGAAGACCAGTCCGAGGAAGATCGCCACACGGGACCAGAAACCGCGCAGCGCCACCACCGCGAGCCCGGTGAAGAGCATGGTCAGCAGCGCCGTCCACTGGTCCTGCGGCCAGTACGTCGAGGCCGTCACCGGCGCCAGGTTGAAGCCGATCAGCATCACGACCGCGCCGGTGACCACGGGCGGCATCACGGTGTGGATGACCCGCGCGCCGAACCTCTGCACCACCAGGCCGGCCAGCAGCAGCACCACGCCGACCACCAGCAGCGCCCCGGTGATCGTCCCGCTGTCGCCGCCCGACGCCCGGATCGCCGCGGCGACGCCGACGAAGGAGAGGCTGGAACCCAGGTAGCTCGGCACCCGGCCGCGCGTCATGAGCAGGAACACCATGGTGGCGACACCCGACATCATGATGGCCAGGTTGGGGTCCAGACCCATGAGGACGGGCGCGACGAAGGTGGCGCCGAACATCGCCACCACATGCTGGGCCCCCAGCCCGGCCGTCCGCGGCCACGACAGCCGCTCGTCGGGCCGTACGACGGCTCCGGGCGCCGGCGTGCGGCCGTCGCCGTGCAGGGTCCAGCGCAGACCGAGGCCCATGGGTGCTCCGTTTCGTGCTCGCGCGGTGGTGCTTTGCGGCGCGCCTGGAAGCGCGCCGGGATGCGATCGGGTGTGTGACCGGAATCGGTCGGCCCACATGCTACGGGGCGCCTGCGGGGATGTCAGTCGGCGGAGTGGGAGGGAAAGGCAGGTCACGCCCGCTGGTCAGGAGCCGGGGCGGCCGGGGCGGTCACCGGCCGGCGGCGCCGGGCCGCCTGCCCGCCGCCTGCCTGCCGCCCGTCCGCCGTTGCCGCCCGTCCGCGTCCGCCCGTGCCGCTCCGGTCAGTTCCCCTGCAGCTCCGTCCGTGTGTCCCCGGCGCTGCGGGCGACGACGCCGCTCCGGCCGGGGGTGCCCAGTACTCCGGCGGCCAGGACGAGGACGGCGGTGGCAGCGGTGACCAGGACGAACGAGGCGCGCAGCGAGACCAGTTCGGCGAGCAGGCCGATGACGGTCGGCGCGGCCAGTCCGGTGGTGTAGGTGATGGTGGCGACGCCGGCGATGGCCTGCCCGGGGGCCGGACCGCTGTGCCCGGCCGCGGCGAAGGCCAGCGGCACCACCACGGCGATCCCGACGCCCAGCAGCGCGAACCCGGCGACGCCCGCCACCGGACCGGGTGCGGCCACCACCAGCGCGCCGCCCGCGGTGGCCAGAACGCCGCTGATCCGCACCGTGCGCACCGGGCCGAAACGGCGTACGGCGGCGTCACCGGCCAGGCGGGCGGCGGCCATGGTGCAGGCGAACGCGGTGTAGCTCGCGGCCGCGACCGTCGCCGACGCCCCGGTGACGTCCCTGAGGTAGACACCGGACCAGTCCATCGACGCGCCCTCGGCGAGCACCGCGCACATCCCCACGGCGCCGATCAGCAGGGCCGAACGCGGCGGCAGCGCGAAGCGCGGCGGTGCCTCCTGCCCCGGCGCGGGCCGTACGTCCAGCAGCCCGCGGCAGGCCGCCGGAACGGCCGCGGCCAGGGCGGCGGCGGCCAGGGCCAGGTGGATCCGGGCGTCCAGGCCGAGGTGGACGGCCCCCACGCCGGCCGCCGAGCCCAGCAGCGCGCCCACGCTCCACATGCCGTGCAGCCCGGACATGATCGAGCGCCCGTAGCGCCGCTCCACCTCCACGCCCTGCGCGTTCATGGCCACGTCCGCCATCCCGGCGGCGGCGCCCAGGACCAGGAGCGCGGCGCACAGCGGCGCCAGGTGGGGGGAGAGGGCGGGCAGGGCGAGGGAGGCGCACCACAGGGCGAGCAGGGCGCGTACGGCGGCCCGTCCGCCGTAGCGGTGCACCAGACGTCCGGCCAGCGGCATGGCGAGCGAGGCGCCGATCGCGGGGAAGGCCAGGGCGAGACCCAACTGGCCATTGCTCAGGTCGAGTTGGTCCCGGATCCAGGGGATGCGGGTGGTGAAGCCGCCGGAGACCGCGCCGTGCAGGGCGAAGACCAGGGCGACCGAGCGCCGGGCCCGGCGGATGGGGGAGGAGGGCATGCGCGTAAACTATCAGGAAGGCTTCCTGAATGAAAAAGGAAATCTGCGAGGATTCCCGCATGACCACGCCCCCGCGGCCCGCGCCTCCCGCCGCCCCCGCGCCTCCGCCCCGCCCCGCGCGTACCGCGTCGCCCCGTACCGCCCGCGCCATCAACGACCGGATCGCGCTGGAACTGCTGGTGGAGCACGGCCCCCTGACGGCCGGCCGGCTCAAGGAGCTGACCGGGCTCTCCCGTCCCAGCGTCGCCGACCTGCTGCGGCGCCTGGCCGACGACGGGCTGGTCCGGATCGTCGGCCAGGCGGGGGAGGCCCGCCGCGGACCCAACGCCCGGCTGTACGGCCTGGTCGCCGACCGAGCCCACGTCGCGGCCGTCGACCTCCGTGCCGACGGTGCCTCCTTCGCCCTGGCGGACCTCGCCGGCGGTACGGCCGGCGGGGCGGAAATCCCGGTCGGAGACGGCGCGGACGGCGCGGACGCCGGAGACGGCGGAGGCGATCCCGTGGAGCGGACGGTGACCGCCCTGCGGGACGCGCTGGGCGAGAACGGCGTCACCACGCTGCACACCGTCGCCGTCGGCGCCCCCGGCATGATCGACCCGGCCACCGGAGCCCTCGGCCGCGGCACCACGCTGCCGGCCTGGCACGCCCGCGTCCCGGCCGCGATCCGCGAACGGCTGGGCGCCCCGGTGGTCCTGGAGAACGAGGTGAACCTCGCGGGCATCGCCGAGCACCGCCTCGGCGCGGCACGCGGCCGCGACACCTTCGTCCTGCTCTGGCTGGGGCACGGCGTGGGGGCCGCCGTGATCCTGGACGGCGCACTGCGCCGCGGCGCCTCCGGCGGCACCGGCGAGGTCGGTTTCCTGCCGGTGCCCGGCACCGCAGGGCTGCCGTCGGCGACGGTCTGCGACGGCGGCTTCCACTCCCTGGCCGGCGCCGAGGCGGTGTGCGCGCTGGCGCGCGGACACGGCCTGCGACCGCCGCGGTACGCCTCCGCGCACGGCGTCCACGCCGCGGAGGCGGTGGTGCGCGCGGCGGTGGCGGGCGAGGCGGGAGCCGGCGCCGAGGCGTTCCTGGATGCGCTGGCCGAACGGGTCGCCGTGGGCGCCGCGGCCGTCGCCTCGGTGCTCGACCCCGGCTGCGTGGTGCTCGGCGGCGAGGTGGGACGGGCCGGGGGGCAGCCGCTGGCGGAACGGGTGGCCGGCCGTCTGGCCGGGATGTCCCCGCTGGCCACCGAGGTGCTGTGCGGCACGGTCGAGGGAAGCCCGGTGCTCGGCGGCGGCCTGGTGACGGCCCTGGACGCGGCACGGCGGGAGCTGTTCACCCCGCGGTGACGCGGTGACGCGGTGCGAACGGCTCCCGCCGCGGGGGCGGTTCGCCGCTGCGGGGCCCCGGCGGGCGTCCAGGCCCCGCCGGACGCCCGCCCCGTTCGCCGGTGGTGGCGGCACCTCTCGTCCCGGCTCGTCTCCGTGTCCACCGCCCGGCCTCCGCCCGGCCCCCGCCCGGCGCTCCGCCCGCGGCCCTTCCGGGAGACGGTCCCTGTGAGTCAGTCCACAGCCCTTCCCCAGCGCCGCCCGATCCGGACGTGGCACACTGGTCGCGTACCAACGTCAAGCGCACTCCGGGGTCGGTGAAAGTCCGAACCGGCGGTTACAGTCCGCGACCCGACCGCTGCCAGCGGCCGGTTGACCAGGTGAAATTCCTGGACCGACGGTTAAAGTCCGGATGGGAGGCAGTGCGCGGCGGGCCGCGAGACGGCCGGTACGCCGCCGCAGGCGGATCCTCGGGCGCCCACCGGGCCCCGGAGTCCGGCCCGCCGCCCGGCGTACCGCCCACCCCGCGAGACCGCTCGTTTTCCCGTACCGCCCCGGAGTCCGTGCCCGAAGAGGCAGGAGGACCCGGTGGCCACCGAAGCCGCAGCGCCCACCGCGCGGGAGCGCGAACGCGACGCCATGCGCCGCGCCGTCGCCCTCTCCGCCCGCGGCCTCGGCTCCACCAGCCCCAACCCCGTCGTCGGCTGCGTCGTCCTCGACGCCGCCGGGCGGATCGCCGGCGAGGGCTGGCACCGGCGCGCCGGCGGCCCCCACGCGGAGGTCCACGCCCTCGCGGAGGCCGGCGAGGCGGCCCGCGGCGGCACCGCCGTCGTCACCCTGGAACCCTGCGACCACACCGGCCGCACCGGCCCGTGCAGCCGGGCCCTGATCGACGCCGGCGTCACCCGGGTGGTCTACGCCGTCGCCGACCCCACCCCCGCCGCCCGCGGCGGCGCGGACACCCTGGCCGCCGCCGGGATCGACGTCGAGGGCGGCCTCCTGGCCGAGGAGGCCGCCGAGGTCAACGCCCCCTGGCTGACCTCGGTGCGCCTGGGCCGCCCGTACGTGCGCTGGAAGTACGCCGCCACCCTCGACGGCCGTACCGCCGCCGCCGACGGCACCAGCCGCTGGATCACCTCCGGCGAGGCCCGCGCGGACGTCCACCGGCTGCGCGCCGAGGCCGACGCCGTGCTCGTCGGCTCCGGCACCGCCCGCGCCGACGACCCCCACCTCGCGGTGCGCGGCGTCCCCGGCGCCGTCCAGCCGCTGCGCGTCGTCGCCGACACCGAGGCCCGCGCCGTCCATCCCGGCGCCCGTGTCCTGGACGGCGCAGCCCCCACCCTGGTCGCCGTCGCCGACGACCTGCCGGACGCCGCCACCGCCCACCTCGACGGGCACGCCGAGGTGCTGCGGCTGCCGCGTGCCGGCGGGCACGGCGGCGGGTACGGCCGGGGCCTGGACGTGGCCGCGCTGCTCACCGCCCTCCACGGCCGCGGCGTGCGGTCCGTGCTGCTGGAGGGCGGCGCCACCCTGGCCGGGGCCTTCGTCGCCGCCCGTGCGGTGGACCGGGTCACCGCCTACCTCGCCCCGGCCCTCCTGGGCGCCGGGCCCGCCGCCCTCGCCGATGCCGGAATCGCCACCATCGCCGATGCGTTGCGACTGACGGTGACCGCGATCGGGAGGATCGGGCCCGATCTGCGCATCGACGCCGTACCCGCCGCGTCCGTACCCGCCGTACCCGCCGCGCCCGTTCCCGCCCCCGCCGTCCACGAGCCCAAGGAGTCCTGAGTGTTCACCGGAATCGTCGAAGAGCTGGGCGAGGTCGCCGCCGTCGAGAAGCTGAGGGAGAGCTCCCGCTTCCGGCTGCGCGGCCCGCTGGTCACCGAGGGGGCGAAGCACGGCGACTCGATCGCGGTCAACGGCGTCTGCCTGACCGTCGTGGACACCGCGGACGGCGAGTTCACCGCCGACGTCATGGCCGAGACGCTCAATCGCTCCTGCCTCGGCGCCCTGACCGCCGGCGACCGCGTCAACCTGGAGCGCCCCATGGCGCTGGGCGGACGGCTCGGCGGCCACATCGTCCAGGGCCATGTGGACGGCACCGGCACCATCACCGAGCGCGTCCCCGGCGAGAACTGGGAGATCGTCAGGATCGCCGCCCCGGGCGGGCTCACCCGCTACATCGTGGAGAAGGGCTCGATCACCGTGGACGGCGTCAGCCTCACCGTCGTCGAGGCGGGCGAGACGGACTTCACCGTCAGCCTCATCCCCACCACCCTCGCGCTGACCACACTGGGTGTGAAGGGCGTCGGGGACCCGGTCAACCTGGAGGTCGACGTCCTGGCCAAGTACGTCGAGCGGCTGCTCGGCCACCGGGCCGCGACCGGGTCGACCGGGTCGGCCGGGGCCGTCGAGACCGCCGGGACCGCCGGGGTCGTCCGATGAGCGCGCTGGAGTGGCTCGACGGGACCCTCAACGGCACCGCCTTCGAGGCGTTCGGCCAGGGCGTGAAGTGGTCCGACATGGTCGGCAACGTCATGGGCCTGACCGCTCTCGCCCTCGGCTGGCGCCGCTCCATCTGGACCTGGCCCGCGCAGTTCCTGGCCGGGCTCATCCTGGTCGCCGCCTACGCCTCCGCCCAGCTCTCGGGCGGCGTCGGCAAGCAGCTGCTGGTCATCGGCGTCGCCGTGTGGGGCTGGCGCCAGTGGCAGCGCGGCGCCTCCGCGGCGGCGGAGGACGGCGGGAGCGCGGCGGCCGGGCGGCCCTCCGGCGACAGGGCGGGCGACAGGGCGGGCGACAGGGCCGACGGCAGGATCACCGTACGGTTCGCCACCTGGCGCGAACGCGGCCTGCTGCTGGCCGGAACGGTCGCCGGCACCGCCGCGGTCGGCGGGCTGTTCACGCTCTACCCGCAGCTTTCCTGGAGCCCGTGGGCCGACGCCTACATCTTCGTCGGCACCCTGGCGGCGATGGTCGCCCAGGCCCGCGGATGGGTGGAGTTCTGGTTCGCCTGGCTGCTGGTGGACCTGGTCGGCGTCCCGCTCGCCTTCGGCAGCGGCCTCGCCTTCTCCGGCCTGGTCTACGTCATCTACTTCGTCCTCGTCCTGTGGGGCCTGCGCGACTGGTGGCTGCGCTCCCGCGCGAAGGCGGCGAACGACCCCGCTCTGGAAGGAACCCCGGCATGACCGTGCTGCACACCCGGAACCCGCGTCCCGCGGACCCCGTGGCCTCCGCCGGCCCCGTGGCGGCCGACGCGTTCGGCGGTGCGTTCGGCGACGCCCTGGCGCTGGACCCGGTCGAGCGCGCGATCGCCGACATCGCCGCCGGACGCCCGGTGGTGGTCGTGGACGACGAGGACCGCGAGAACGAGGGCGACCTCGTCGTCGCGGCCGAATCGATCACGCCCGAGATCGTCGCCTTCATGATGAGCGAGTGCCGCGGCCTGATCTGCACACCGATGGAGGCCGGTGAGCTGGAGCGGCTGGAACTGCCGCAGATGGTCGGCGACAACACCGAGTCGATGGGCACCGCCTTCACCGTCTCCGTGGACGCCTCCGCCGCCCACGGCGTGACCACCGGCATCTCCGCCGCCGACCGCGCCACCACCATCCGGCTGCTGGCCGACCCGGCCTGCGAGGCCGGCGACCTCGTGCGCCCCGGCCATGTCTTCCCCCTGCGCGCGCGCCCCGGCGGCGTACTGGAGCGGCCCGGCCACACCGAGGCGGGGGTCGACCTCGCACGCCTGGCCGGACTGCGTCCCGCCGCCGCCATCGTGGAGATCGCGGGCGAGGACGGCACCATGCTGCGCCTGCCCGAGCTGGTGCCCTTCGCCCGCAAGCACGGCCTGGCGATCGTCTCCATCGAGGCGCTGATCGCCTACCGCCGCTCCCGTGAGCAGGCCGGCCCCGCCGGTCCCGTGCCCGCCGCCCCCGTCGCCTCCGCGACCCTCTCCGCCGCCCCCTCCCTGCCCACCGTCCGCCGTGAGGCCGTCACCTCCCTGCCCACCGCCCACGGCGACTTCCGCGCCCACGGCTACCGCTCCACCGCCGACGGCGTGGAGCACATCGCCCTGGTCGCCGGGGACGTCGAGGACGTCGAGGACGTCCTGGTGCGGGTGCACTCCGAGTGCCTGACCGGCGACGTGTTCGGCTCGCTGCGCTGCGACTGCGGTCCCCAACTGGAGGACTCCCTGCGCCGCGTGGCCGCCGAGGGCCGCGGCGTGGTGGTCTACCTGCGCGGGCACGAGGGCCGGGGCATCGGCCTGCTGTCCAAGCTGCGTGCCTACCAGCTCCAGGAGGCGGGCCGCGACACCCTCGACGCCAATCTGGAGCTCGGCCTGCCCGCCGACGCCCGCGACTACGCCGCCGCCGCGCAGATGCTCACCGACCTCGGTGTGCGCTCCCTGCGCCTGATGACCAACAACCCCGACAAGACCGGCGCCCTCGCCCGGTACGGTCTGCGCGTCACCGGCCGCGAGCCGATGCCCGTCCAGGCGGGCGAGCACAACCTGCGCTACCTGCGCACCAAGCGGGACCGCATGGGGCACGACCTGCCCTGGCTGGAGGGGGAAACGGTCCCCGTCTGCAGCGGCCAGTGACACCGGCCCGGTGACGCCGGCCCCGCCGGACGTCCCCGTCCCCGCACCCATCCACCGAACGACCCACCGACGAGGAGCAACGTGAGCGGCAAGGGCGCCCCCGAACTGACCGTCAAGAACTGCGGCGACCTGCGCGTGGCCGTGATCGCCGCGCAATGGCACGAGAAGGTGATGGGCGGCCTGCTCGACGGCGCGCTGCGCGCCCTGGGCGAGCTGGGCATCCACGAACCCACCGTGCTGCGCGTCCCCGGCAGCTTCGAACTGCCGGTCGCCGCCAAGGTGCTGGCCGCCCGCGGCTACGACGCGGTCGTCGCGCTCGGCGTCGTCATCCGCGGCGGCACCCCGCACTTCGACTACGTCTGCCAGGGTGTCACCGCCGGCCTCACCCAGGTCTCCGTGGAAACCGGCGTGCCCGTCGGCTTCGGCGTGCTGACCTGCGACACCGAGGAGCAGGCCCTGGACCGTGCCGGACTGGAGGGCTCCAGCGAGGACAAGGGACACGAGGCGGTCACCGCCGCCGTCGCCACGGCCGCCGTCCTGCGCACCGTCGCCGAACCCTGGCGGTGATCCCCGGCCGATCCCCGGCCGATCCCGGCGGTGAGCCCCGGGGGCGAGCGGGCCCGCGACCGGCGTAGGGTAGGGGGCACCATGGCGAACAAGACATTCGAGGAGCTCTTCGGCGAGCTCCAGCAGAAGGCCGCCACCGGCGACCCCGCCACCTCCCGTACCGCCGAGCTGGTGGCCGCGGGCGTCCACACCATCGGCAAGAAGGTCGTCGAGGAGGCCGCCGAGGTGTGGATGGCCGCGGAGCACGAGGGAGCGGAGCGCACCGCCGAGGAGATCTCACAACTGCTCTACCACCTTCAGGTGATGATGGTCGCCCGGGGCATCGGCCTCGACGACGTATACGCTCACCTGTAGGAAGCGCCGTCCCGGACCTCGCGGACGCGTCCCGCCGAGGCCACCGCCGACCGCACCGTTCCGCCCGCACATCCCACCCCGCACCACCCACTCCGAGCCGCCCGCACCGGCCCGAAGAAGCGAAGGAAGACCACCCCATGCTGCGCATCGCCGTCCCCAACAAGGGTTCACTGTCCGAGCCTGCGTCGGCGATGCTCCATGAGGCCGGCTACAAGCAGCGCAAGGACCGCCGCGAGCTGGTCCTGGTGGACAGCGACAACGAGGTCGAGTTCTTCTTCCTCCGCCCCCGCGACATCGCCGTCTACGTGGGCTCCGGCAAGCTCGACATCGGCATCACCGGCCGCGACCTGCTGCTGGACTCCGGGGCCGCCGCCGAGGAGATCCTCCAGCTCGGCTTCGCCGCCTCCACCTTCCGGTACGCCACCCGCCCCGGCACGGCGGGCGGCGTCGGCGACTTCGGCGGCATGACCATCGCCACCTCCTTCCCCGGCCTGGTCGCCAAGCACCTGGCCGACAACGGGGTGGACGCCTCCGTCGTCCGCCTCGACGGCGCGGTGGAGACGGCCATCCAGCTCGGTGTCGCCGAGGTCATCGCCGACGTCGTCGAGACCGGCACCACGCTGCGCAACGCCGGGCTGGAGATCATCGGCGAGCCCATCCTGGAGTCCGAGGCCGTCGTCATCCGGCGTACCGGAGCACCCGCCGACGACCCCAAGGTGCGGCAGTTCCTCCGCCGCATGCAGGGCGTCCTGGTGGCCCGGCGCTACGTGATGATGGACTACGACATCCGCGCCGAGAAGGTCGAGCAGGCCGTGGCCCTCACCCCCGGCCTGGAGTCGCCCACCATCTCGCCGCTGCACCACGAGGGCTGGGTCGCGGTGCGCTCCATGGTGCCCGCCCGCGACGCCCAGCGGATCATGGACGACCTGTACGACCTGGGCGCCCGGGCGATCCTCACCACCGGCATCCACGCCTGCCGCCTCTGAGGCCGCCGGCATCCACCGAAGCACCGACCCACCGGAGAGCGACGCACGTGCCCGCCCCCGCCCCCGAGCCCGGCGCAGAGCCCGGCCCCGGCCCCGAACTGCCGGTGACCTTCCGGCCCGCCCGCACCCGGATCGTCCTGCTGTCGGTCGGTGTCGCGATCCTGGCCACCCTCACCGCGGTCGCGATGATGCTGGAGGGGATCGGCGCGGGGGAGCGGGCCTCCTTCGTCCTCACCGGCCTGCTGTTCCTCGGCGTCCTCCTCCTGCTCAGCCGTCCGAAGGTGGTCGCCGAGGAGAGCGGCGTCACGGTCGTCAACCTCACCACCGTCCGTCACCTGGAATGGGCGGAGATCGTCAAGGTGAACCTCCGCCCCGGCGACCCCTGGGTGCTCCTCGACCTCGCCGACGGCACCACCCTGCCGGCCATGGGCATCCAGCCGGGCATCGCGAGACAGCAGGCCATCCGGGACGCGAGGGCGCTGCGCGCGCTGGCCGAGCGCCACGGCACGGGGCCGTCCTCCCGCTGACCCCGGTCCTTGCGCGCCGGTCCGGCACCGAACCGCCGTACATCCCGCGCGGCCCGAGCCGCGCCCACCCTGCCCGCCCGCGGGGCGCCCGGCGCCCCGCGGGCGGGGATCAGGTGAACGAGGGAGGCTCGCGCCGCGGCCCCTCGGGGCCGCGGCCGGACAGCACCTCGCCGTAGGCCTGCATCAGGTCCGGCAGCCGCAGCGTCGCCAGCTCCTCCCGGGAGGGCGTGCCCGGGTAGTCCGACAGCCGCAGATCACGGTAGGCGCAGGACTTCTCGTACAGGGTGCGCAGGAAGCGGCCGTTGCCCAGCTCGTCGATCCAGCCCTGGTCCACCACATGGCCGCTGATGCTGCGCAGCTCCTCCAGCGCCTCCTCGTCCCACACGTCGCCGTTCTCGGCCGCCAGCACCTCGCCGATGGCCGTCAGCTCCGGCGGGCGGTAGCTGGGGAAGTCCACCCGGGTGGTGAAGCGCGAGCCCAGACCCGGATTGGCGGCCAGCAGACGGTCCATGCCCTCCGGATAGCCCGCCAGGATCACCACCAGCCGGTCCCGGTTGTCCTCGGCGCGCTTGAGCAGCACCTGGAGCGCCTCGTCGCCGTACGCGTCGCCCTTGCCGTAGCCGGTGTTGGACAGGCTGTACGCCTCGTCCACGAAGAGCACCCCGCCCAGCGCCGAGTCGATCAGCTCGTTCGCCTTGACCGCCGTCTGGCCCAGGTACTCGCCCACCAGATCGGAGCGCTGCGCCTCCACCAGGTGGTCGCCGCCCAGCAGGCCCAGCGCGTAGAACACCCGCCCCAGGATCCGCGCCACCGTCGTCTTCCCCGTCCCCGAGGGGCCGGAGAAGACGAAGTGCCGCTTGGGCGGCTGGACGGGCAGCCCCTGCTCGGCGCGGAGCCGCGCCATGTGCAGCTGCGCCGACAGCGCCCGCACCTGGCGCTTGACCGGCTCCAGCCCGACCATGCGCTCCAGCTCCTCCATCGCGTGGGCCAGCAGCACCGGGTCGGCCGGTCCCGCCGGGAAGCGCCCGGCCGTGCCCCGGCGGCCGGAGGACCGCTCCCGCACCCCGTCGGCCTCCACCGGCACGGGCCCGCTCACACCGCCGCCCGTGCCACCGACCGAGCCGGCGGAGCGCAGGCCCCCGGCGGCCGGATCGGCGAGGTCCGCGCCGTCGGCGGACCAGTCCACACCGGCCGGCAGGTCACCCGGTGGAGCATCGAACGGGGGGCCGCCCGCTCCGTCGGCGCCGTCCGCGAGCGTCACGGCCGTGGCCGCCATCCCCGGCGCGTCGTCCAGCCCGTCGCCTTCGGCGATGGCGGTGAGCCGGGCGGCGGTGTCCATGAACGCCGGATCCACCCGGTACACCGCCCGGTACAGCGGCAGCGCCGCCGCGCTGCGCCCGGTGCCCTCCCGGGCCCGGGCCAGCCAGTAGCGCAGCTCCTTGCGCTGCGGCTGCTCGCTGCGGCAGCGCATCAGGGCGGCGGCCAGCAGCGGCTCGGCCTGCCCGTACATCTCCAGCCGCACCCGGGCCATGCCCGCGAACAGGCCGGCCTCGACGCCCAGCAGCGGATCGCCCACCAGCGGCTCGGTGTGCCGGACCAGCAGCTCCCAGTCCTTGGCGAGATAGGCGCGGCAGGCGTGCAGGAACCGCACCTGGGGGTCGGCCTCCACCGGCGGGCACTCGGCCAGGGCGCGGTCCAGGTCGGCCACGTGGCGGCCGTCCAGCCAGTGCGAGGCGTGCGCCAGCAGCAGGTCGCGCTCGGTCTCCAGCACCGGCTGCACCCACCAGCCCAGCCAGTACCAGGAGTTGAGGGCGCGGCCGTGCCGGGCGCGCTGCTCGCCGAACCGGTGGCGGTGCTCGTGCATCCGCAGCAGCGCGGTGGTGGCGTCCACGCGCAGGGCGTGCAGCCCCAGCCAGGCGTCGGCCATGCCGGGATCGATGCGCACGGCGGCGCGGAACTCCTCCTCTGCGTGGGTGTAGGAGCCCACGGTGTACGCGTCGACGCCGCGCAGCCAGGCGAGATCGGCGGGGGCCTGCGGACCGTGGACGTCCTGCGTGCCGTAGTCCCTCACGTCCCCCACGAAACGTCCCCCGAAGGTATGCGCCGGGCGGTCACCCGGCGGCGGCGATGGTTCTCAACGTCGCTCAACGGCCATGCTGCGGAAGGGAGTTGCCGCAGGCAACAGGGCAGGACCCCGGCCGTCCGCGGCCTTTGGCATGGTACCCGCGCCGCGGTTCCCGTCGTAGACGGCGTATGGGCAGGCCGGAGGGGCGCGGGGGAGGCCCGGCGGGCCGGCGGCTCCCGCCCGGTGGCGGACGGTGACGGGAGGTGAGAAAGCGCCGGAGCCGTCCGGGCGGAACCCGGGCAGGACGAAGCCCCCGATCACGGGGGAACAACCGGGGGCTTCGCGTGGGAACGGCCTGTCAGGCCGTTCAGGGAGAACGTAGAACCAGGAGCCGGGGCCGGTCAAGCCGGTGCGGGACGGAACGTACGGCCCGGTACGGTGAGGGCGCGTACCGCTGACCCGGCGTCACCCACCGTGATCCGCGACGGACTTCCCCCCGCCCCCTCGCGGCCCCGGAAGCACCAGGTACCCCTGTGCGCACCCCCGTACCAGGAGGTCGGCGTGGGGGAGGGTGGGGTCGGCGGCGAAGTGCCGCTCCTCCGCGCGCTCCCAGCCGTCCCAGAAGCCCGCGAGTTCCGGCCCGTCCCTGTGCCGCCCCCGGGCCCAGGCATCCTCGCGCGGCACCTCCAGCCATACGACACAGGCCAGATGGGGGCGCAGGGCACGGCGCCCCGCGCCGACCCCCTCCACCAGCACCACCGGCGCGGGAGGCAGCGTACGCTCCCCGCCGAACACCCGGTGCTCCCAGTCGTACACCCCGTACCGGGCCGGCTCCCCGCGTGAGAGGGGGGCGGCCACCTGCTCCAGAAAGCGGTCCGTCCACTCGAACAGGGCGTCGTGGCTGGCCAGGTCGTCCAGATGGAGCACCGGCGCCCCGCCCAGCCGAGCCGCCAGGCGCCCGGCCAGCGTGCTCTTGCCGGACCCGGCGTGCCCGTCGACCGCCACCAGCCGCACCGGACCGCACGACGGAGGCAGGGCGCGCAGCCGCCGGACGAGGCCGGCCAGACCGGAACGGGCACGGGAGATCACCGCTCCAGCGTACGGCCGACCGGGTAACGCCACTGGTCGACACCAATGTTTTCGGGTGTACGAGGGCCCGCAGCACTGGCCCCGAAGATCCGGCGGCGGCAAGATGTGGACACTCCGCGGTCCGTCCGCGGCGCCATCGCCGCCGTATCGGCGCAGCACCCATGCGCGGCACCGCACGCGCACCGACTCACGGAAGGACCGGGGTACCCACCGCCATGACCGACAGCAGACCGGCCACCCGCCGCACCGTACTCGCCGCCGCCGTCGCCACCGCCGCAGCGGCCGCCGTCGCCTCCCAGACCGCGCTCTCCCCGGCCGCCGCCTCCCCGCTCCCGGCCTCCCCGTCCACACCCGGGACGGGCCCGGGCGGCGCACGGACCGGCGCACGGACCGGCTCCACGGTGGACTACCGCGCCTGGACCTCCGCCGCCGACTGGCGCTCCGGCACCGGGCAGGGCACCCGCGTGGCGGCCGGCCACCGCCCCGGCATCGCCATCGCCGCCCCCGCGGGCACCACCGACTACACCGACCCGCACACCCGGCGCACCGCCGCCTGGGAGTACGCGGTCTGGACCTCGCCCGTCCACCGCCTGCCGGTGCCCGCGAGCGAACTCGTCGCCTCCTGGAACGCCCACACCCCCGCCGGCACCTGGATCCGGATCGAGATGCGGGGCACGTACACCGACGGCACCGACACCCCCTGGTACACCCTGGGCGTCTGGGCCGCCGGCGACGAGGACATCCGCCGCACCTCCGTGGACGACCAGGGCGACGGCAAATCCAGCGTCTGGACCGACACCTTCGCCGTCGACGACACCTCCACCGGCCTGCGCCTGGCCTCCTACCGGCTGCGCGCCACCCTCCACCGCGCCCCCGGCACCGACGCCACCCCCGTGGTCTGGCGCCTGGGCGCCATGGGCTCCGACGTCCCCGACCGCTTCGAGGTCCCCGCCTCCGCGCCGGGCGTGGCCGCGGGCATCGAACTGGACGTCCCGCGCTACTCGCAGAACACCCACATCGGCCAGTACCCGGAGTACGACAACGGCGGCGAGGCGTGGTGCAGCCCCACCTCATCGCAGATGATCATCGAGTACTGGGGCCGCAAGCCCACCGCCGAGGACCTGTCCTGGGTCAACCCCGAGTACGCCGACCCCCAGGTCTGCCACGCCGCCCGCTTCACCTACGACTACCAGTACTCCGGCTGCGGCAACTGGCCGTTCAACACCGCTTATGCGGCCACGTACCGCGACATGCAGGGCATCGTGACCCGCCTGGACTCCCTCGCGGACGCCGAGAGCCTGATCCGCGCCGGCATCCCCCTGATCACCTCCCAGTCCTTCATGGAGTCCGAACTCGACGGCGCGGGCTACGGCACCGCGGGCCACCTGATGACCGTCATCGGCTTCACGAAGGACGGCGACGTCATCGCCAACGACCCGGCCAGCGACAGCAACGAGGCCGTCCGTCACGTCTACAAGCGCCGGCAGTTCGAGAACATCTGGCTGCGCACCAAGCGCTACGACGCCAACGGCCGGGTCAGAAGCGGTACGGGAGGCATCTGCTACATCCTCTTCCCGGCGAAGCCCTCTCCGGCCCAGCACCGCGCGCTACGCGCGCTCGGCATCCGCTGACCCGGCGCCGTCGAAGACGGCCCCGAGCACCTGCCGGCAGCGTTCGCTGCCGTCGGCGGTGAGGTGGCCGTAGCGGTCCGCCGTGACCCTGATGGAGGCGTGCCCCATCCACCGCGACACCTCGTGGAGGGGAACACCGATACTCAGGGGCACGGCGGACTTTTCATCCCTCAAGCCGCGAGGGTTGCACTTGCAGGCGCAGCGCGTCTGAGACCCACCACGGTCAACACGCGCACGTGACGCACGTCACGTAACTCTGCGTGTTCGTTGTCTCATTGAGAGCTAGATGTCCGCTTGGTGGGGCTGGCTGGTCCGTGGTGAAGCGTTTACGGTCTCCTCCGGACCTTTACGTGATCTTCATGTCTTCTCTGGGGGGTCGGGGGATGTTTCGTCGTGCCCGCACGCGCGGCTTCGGTGGCCCGGTGGCCATCGCACTGGGGGCCGTGCTGGTCGCGGGGCTGACACCCGGCCTCGCCGAGGAGGCGTCGGCTCGGCCCCGGCCGCAGCGCGTGCTCACCGAGGATGGGGACTCGAAGCAGCCGTCGGCGTTCTCCGAGGATGAGGCGCTGGCAGAGGCGAAACGTTCCGATGAGAGTGTGGAGGTCCTGTCGCTGCGCGGTGAGAGCAGCGACGTCCATGCCACCCCGGACGGGCAGTTGGAGGCGCGCGAGTATCTGCGTCCGATCCGTACCCGGGTGAAGGGGGAGTGGCAGCCGATCGACACCGGTCTGGCCGCGACCCCCGACGGGACGGTGGCGCCGAAGGCGACCACGGTGGGGCTGGAGTTCTCCGGCGGTGGCGACGCCCCGCTGGTGCGGATGGAGAAGGCCGGACGCGAGCTGGCCCTGACCTGGCCGGGGGAGCTGCCCGAACCGCGGCTGGACGGTGACACGGCCACCTATCCGGAGGTCCTGCCCGGGGTGGACCTGCGCATGGGGGCCCAGGAGGACGGCTTCACCCAGCTGCTGGTGGTCAAGTCGGCGGAGGCGGCGGCCAGTCCCGAGCTGGCCGAGCTGCGCCTGAGCCTGGCGGCCGACGGGATGGACGTCCGCGAGACCGCCCAGGGCGGACTGGAGGCGATCGACGACGGCGCCAAGGGCGTGGTCTTCGAGGCGCCGACCCCGCTGATGTGGGACTCCAGCACCGGTGGGACCGGCGAGGCGGCGGCGCAGAAGGCCCCGGCCCAGGAGACGGCCGCCGGAACCGGGGAGGCCGGCGGTGAGCCCGGCGCGGGCGAGTCGGGCAAGCTGGCACCGCTGGACGTGGAGGTCCCCGAGGACGGGAGCGAGCTGGTCTTCACCCCTGACCAGGAGGTGCTGCGCGGAGCGGACACGGTCTACCCGGTGTTCATCGACCCGCAGTGGTACTCGCCGCGCGCCTCGGCGTGGACGATGGCGTCGAAGTACTGGGCCTCCTCGCCGCAGTGGAAGTTCAACGGTGAGCCGGACGCCGGCATGGGCTACTGCGGCTGGGACTACTGCAAGCCGTATGACACCAAGCGGCTGTTCTACCGGATACCGGTCTCCAGGTTCGCGGGCAAGTCGATCCTGTCGGCGGAGTTCGTCGTCCGCAACGTCCACTCGGCGTCGTGCTCGGCACGCGGAGTGCAGCTGTGGCGCACCAAGGGCATCTCCTCCTCCACGACCTGGAACACCCAGAACAACTCCGACTTCTGGATCGACCACCTCAAGACGGAGTCCTTCGCTCACGGCCACGACGGTTGCGCGGCCAAGGATGCCGAGTTCAACGTGAAGTCGGCGGTCCAGCAGGCCGCGAACGGCAATTGGTCGACGATGACGTTCGGGTTGCAGGCCTCCAGCGAGACCGACCGCTACGGATGGAAGCGGTTCTCGGACAAGGCGTTCCTGCGAGTGAAGTACAACCGTCCCCCGTATCAGCTGAAGATGTCGCAGTTGACGATGGAGTACGGCGGCACCTGCAAGCGGCCGGCGGACGCGGCGCGGGTGCGCAGCCTGGGCACGATCTACGCCAGCAACGTCACCGACCCCGACGGCGACAACATCGCGGTGCAGTTCCAGGCCAAGTGGGACGCCGGGGACGGCAAGGGTCTGATCGCACGGTGGAAGCCGCCGCTGACCGGCTACAAGAAGTCCGGCTCCAGCTTCTCCATCAAACTGCCGACCTCAGTGCCCGCCAACAAGCAGATCCACTGGTACGCGCGGGTGCGGGACACGGACTCGACCGGGTACGGGAACTACTCGCCGTGGTCCTACGCGGGCGACCCGACCGGCTGCTACTTCGTCTACGACACCAGCGTGCCCAAGGCCCCGGCGGTCTCCTCGGGTGAGTATCCGGCCTCGGACCCGGAGAACCCGGACGACCCCTGGTACGACGGGGTGGGCCAGTACGGCACCTTCACGGTGGACTCGTCCTCGACGGATGTGACCCGCTACCGGTACGGCATCAATGGTGATCCGGTGGCAGCGAACCAGATCAGCACTTCCGGTGGAGGGGCGAAGGAGTTCAAGATGCTGCCGGCGAAGCCGGGGCTGAACTTCATCACCGCTCAGGCTTTCGACGCGGCCGGTAACGGGTCGGAAATCCGCACCTACCAGTTCCGGGTCAGGGCCGGGCAGCCCGAGCGGGCCACCTGGCAGATGGACGAGGAGGTCGGCGCCGCCCGGGCCGAAGGCTCCACCCCGGCCCGCAACGCGACCCTGCACGGCGGCGCCACCCCGGGGGCGGCGGGCAAGAAGGGCACCGCCGTGGAGTTCGACGGCACCGACGACTACGCGGCCACTGACATCCCGGTGGTCGACACCAGCCGCGGATTCGCCGTCTCCGCCTGGGTCAAGCTCTCCGCGATGCCCGGCAGAGCGGCGATCATCGCCGCCCAGCCGGGCAACCACAGCCCCGGCTTCGAGCTGTACTACTCCCAGGCCTATGACCGGTGGGTGTTCAACCAGTACGCCGCCGACCAGGTCGGCGCGGGCATCGTCCGCGCGATGGCCGACACTCCCGGCGGGGTGAGCACCGGCACCTGGACCCACCTGGTGGGCTCCTACGACTCTGCCCGGGACATGCTGGAACTGTTCGTCGACGGCACCCTGGTCGGCCAGACCCCGTACGCCACCCCGTGGAACGCCCGCCGCGGCCTGACCATCGGCGCCGGTTCCTACAACGGCACCATGGGCAGCTTCTTCCCCGGCGCCGTCGACGACCTCCAGCTCTTCGACAAGCCGCTCACCGCCAACGAGGTCGGCAAGCTCGGCGCCCACCAGCAGGTCGGCGACCCCGGACGTCCCGCTGTGGCGGTCTTCCCCCTCGATGAAGAGGCGGACGCCACCCAGATCACCGGGCACGGCGATGTGCTGCCCGCCCGCTTCCACGGCGGTGTCACCCCCGGCGAGCCCGGCGTGGCGGGCAAGGCCGCCCACTTCAACGGCACCGACGCCTACGCCAGGATCGGGCAGACCAGCGGCCCGCACGTGAACACCGCACGCAGCTTCACCATCTCCGCCTGGGCCAAACTGGACAGCAAGCCCGGCAGAGCGGCGATCATCGCCGCCCAGGCGGGCCAGGCCCGCCCCGGCTTCGAGCTGTACTACTCGGCCGCCAACGACCGGTGGGCGTTCAACCAGTACGCCGCCGACAGCGCGGGCTCCGGCCTCATCCGCGCCATGCAGCCGGAAGGAACCACCGCCCACGCCGGGCAGTGGACCCACCTGGCCGGCGTCCACGACACCGTCGCCGACACCCTGACCCTGTACGTCAACGGCACCAAGGCCGGATCCACCACACTGGAAGGCGCCTTCTACGCCAACCAGTCCATGTACCTCGGCGCCGGCTCCTACAGCGGCGTCATGGGCAACTTCTTCCCCGGCGCCATCGACGACGTCCGCCTCTTCGACCGCCCCGCCTCCTCGGCCGAGATCCAGCAGCTGTTCAAGCAGCGCCCGCTGGTCAAGGGCCGCTGGAACTTCGAGTCCACCGACGGGACCTCCCCGGTCACCACCCCGGACTCCTCCCCGGAGGGCCGCCCCATGACCCTCCACGGCGGCGCGGCCGGCGGCATGGAGTCATGGATCGACTTCGGCTCCCTGGAACTGGACGGCGTGAACGACTATGCCGCCACCGGCGTGGTACCGGTGGACACCAGCGCCAGCTTCACCGCGACGGCCTGGGCCAAGGCCGCCGCAATCCCCGAGGCCCCGGTGACCCTGCTCAGCACGGAGGGCTCTCACCGAAGCGCCTTCGCCGTGCGCTACCTGCCAGATGACGACCCTGAGCACCCGGGACGCTGGCAGATCACCGTCTCCGAGGCGGACAGCGCCGGTTCGCCGGTGACATCAATGGAGAACGAAGCATCCTTCTACGACGCAGGATCGTGGAACCACCTGGCCCTCGTCTACGACGGCTTCTCCAAGGAAGCACGGTTGTACGTCAACGGCATGCTTGAGGAGGTCGCCTGTGTGGACGGGGACGATGACGGCAGCGCGGACGACGCGTCCTGCACCGACCGGATTCCGTGGGCGGAAAACGTGCTGTCGTTCAAGGCCACTGGAGCCTTCCAAGTGGGCAGGACGAACGACGCCGGTGTGGGGCGTGAGCACTGGCCCGGACTGGTGGACGATGTATGGATCTTCCAAGGGGCGCTGAGCGCCGCTCAGGTGTCCTACCTGGCTGAGCAGATCTACGGGACACCGACCGAGGTGCCTGATACGGACTGACCAGGTGCGGATGTAACGAGGTTCGACTCGAGGCGCACCCACAGCGGCTTTCCGGCATGACGTACGTGTTTTTCCGCGCCTTCGTGTGTACGGGCAATCCTCTGCCCGGAAGCGGCGCTTGCGGTGAGGGATGGGGACAGGGATGAGCGGCAGACCGAACAGATTCGTGATGAAGATGCGGCACCACACGGCGTTGGCGGTGTCGGCCGTGATGGTGGGGACGTTGCTGCAGGCGGTGGCCGCGCCCACGGTCGCGGCCGACGACAGGCGAGGCCGCTCCGGCCTGCCGACGGCCGAGAAGACCGTGGCCGGCAAGGACGGCATCAAGGTCAAGCCCCGGAAGATGTACAGAGGGCCGAAGACGCCCAAGGAAGCCCCAAAGGCGGCCTGGCCGAAGGCCGGCACGGACGTGGTGACCCTCCCCAAGGCCACGGCGAGCGGCCCCGCCGCTCCCGCTCCGCGAAAGGCGAAGGGACTGCCGATCGCGCTCGGCGTCCCCGGAACAGAGACCGGACATCCCGGGGCCCGGGCCAGAGCCGCCGAGGCCGCAGCCGACGGGGACGTCGAAACACGCGTCCTGGGGCGCAAGCGCGCGGCCGAGGCGGGCATCGACGGCCTGCTGTTCAGCCTCATTTCCCGCAGCGGTGATGGCATGGGCAAAGCCGGAAAGACAAGCGTGACGGTCGACTACTCGGCCTTCGCGCAGTCCTACGGCGGCGGCTACGCTTCCCGGTTGGCTCTGGTGGAGCTGCCCGAGTGCGCACTGACCACCCCGGAGAAGAAGGACTGCTCGACACGCCGGGCGGTCCCCACCACCAATGACACCGAACGGCAGAAGCTGACGGCCGACACCGTCACCCTCCGCTCGGACGCGCCGACCGTGCTGGCCGCGGTCGCCGACGACCAGGGCATGGAGGGCGACTACAAGGCCACCCAGCTCTCCCCGTCGGCCACCTGGGACACCAACCTCAACACCGGAGACTTCACCTGGTCCTACGGCATGCCGGTGCCTGAGGTGCCCGGCGGCCTGAAGCCGAACGTCGGCCTGTCCTACTCCTCGGCGACGATCGACGGCCGTACGGGCTCGACCAACAATCAGTCCTCCTGGGTGGGTGACGGCTTCGAGCTGTGGCCCGGTTACATCGAGCGCCGCTACAAGCCCTGCGCCGACGACGGGGTGAAGAACGCCGACGGCAACAAGCCCGGCGACCTGTGCTGGGGCTACGACAACGCGTTCATCTCGTTCAACGGCAAGGGCGGGGAGCTGGTCCCGGCCGGAGACGACGAGTGGAAGTTCAGGCAGGACGACGGAACCCTCATCAAGAGGCTGACCTCCACCAACCGGGGCAACGGCGACGACAACGGCGAGTACTGGCGGCTGACGGACCCGCAGGGCAACCGCTTCTACTTCGGGTACAACCGCCTCCCCGGCTGGGCGTCGGGCAAGGAGACCACCGATTCCACCTGGAACGTCCCCGTCTTCGGTGACGATGCGGGCGAGCCCTGCCACGCCTCCGCCTTCGCCGACTCCTGGTGCCGGCAGGCATGGCGCTGGAACCTGGACTACGTCGTCGACCGGCACGGCAACGCCATCGCCTACTACTACGACAAGGAGACCAACTCCTACGGCCGCAACCTGAAGGCGTCGGACGACACCCGCTACGACCGCGGCGGCCATCTGGACCGCATCGAGTACGGGCTGAAGTCCTCCAGCATGTACGCGGCCGAGCCGCTGGCCAAGGTCGACTTCACCAGCTCGGAACGCTGCCTGCCCAAGACCGGGGTGACCTGCGCCGCGGACACCATCGACGACCAGGCGTTCTACTGGTATGACACCCCCTGGGACCTCAACTGCGAGGTCGGCGAGGACTGCGACCGGCGCCTGTCGCCCACCTTCTGGACCCGCAAGCGGCTGACCGAGGTCTCCACCCACGTCCTCAAGTCCGACGGCTCCTACGGCAAGGTCGACTCCTGGAAACTCGGCCACCGCTGGGGCATGGCAGACATCGACTACCAGCTCCTGCTGGACAGCATCCAGCGCACCGGGCACACGGCCAGCCCGACGGTGACCCTGCCGAAGACCACGCTCGATTACACCCAGATGGAGAACCGGCTGGACGAGACCGGAGACGGGTACGCGCCGTTCGTCAAGGAGCGCCTGTCGACGGTGGCCGACGAGTCCGGCGGCCAGATCGACGTCAACTACTCGGCTCCGGTCTGCAACTCCGCCTCCCTGCCGACCCCGCAGACCAACACCATCCGCTGCTTCCCGCAGTACATCGGCGGATCGGCGGAGGAAGACCCGGAGCTGCACTGGTTCAACAAGTACGTCGTCACCGCCGTCACCGCCACCGACCGCACCGGAGGGGCACCGGACCAGGTCACTCGCTACAACTACCTGGGCGGAGCCGCCTGGCACTACGACGATGACGACGGCCTGACCAAGGAGAAGCACAAGACCTGGTCCCAGTGGCGCGGCTACGGGCACGTGCGGGTGCAGACCGGCGGGCAGGACACCGGCAGCATGAAGACGCAGCAGGACACCTACTTCCTGCGCGGCATGCACGGCGACCGCAAGGACACCTCCGGGGACACCACCAAGACCGTCACCGTCTCCCTCGGCGAGGGCGAGGGCGACCCCATCACCGACCACGAGGCGGCCAGCGGGTTCGCCTACAAGACCGTCACCTATTCCGCACCCGGCGGAAAGATCCTCGGCAAGACGGTCAGCCGGCCCTGGCGCCACGAAACCGCCAGGAAGGTCCGTGACTGGGGCACGGTGACCGCCAACTTCACCGGTACCTCCCACACCAGGACCTGGACCTCCCTGGACAACGGCGCCGGCAGTCAGTGGCGCGTCACCTCCTCGTCGAAGACGTACGACACCGTCGCCGGACGCGTCACCGAAGTGGACGACCGGGCCGACAACTCCACCGCCGCCGACAACCGGTGCACCCGCACCACCTACGCCGCCAACACCGAGAAGAACATCCTCACCCTGCCCTCCCGGGTGGAGACCGTCACCAAGGACTGCGCCACCACGCCCGACCGCTCCAGGGATGTCGTCTCCGACATCCGCACCGCCTACGACGGCGGTGGCTACGGCGATGCCCCCACCAAGGGCGACGCCACCGCGAGCGCGGTGCTGAAGAAGCACGACGGCACCACGGCCACCTACCTGGAGTCCGGCGCGACCTTCGACTCCTACGGTCGTGAACTGACCACCACCGACCTGACCGCGAACCTCACCGTCACCGGCGACGGTGCACCGGTCCGCACCCCGCGCACCGACGGCCGCACCACGACCAAGGCGTACAGCCCGGCCACCGGCATCCCGACGAAGCTGACCGAGACCGGACCGCCCGCGGTCGAGGGGGACACCACCTCGGCACTGACCACGACCACGGAACTGGAACCGCTGCGCGGCCAGCCCAGCGCCGTCTACGACGCCAACAACGTCCGCACAGCCTTCGCCTACGACGCACTGGGCCGCTCCAGCAAGGTCTGGCTGGCCGGCAAGCTCACCGGCTCCGTCCCCGACCACGAGTTCGTCTACTACGTCAACGAGAACCAGCCGGTCGCGGTGGCAAACAGGATTCCCAACCACAGCGGCGGCCAGTACATCACCTACACGATCTACGACGGCTTCCTGCGTGAACGCCAGACCCAGGCCCCCGGCCCCGAAGCCGGACGGATCATCACGGACGCCTTCTACGACGAACGAGGCCTGGTCGCCAAGACCTTCGCCCCGTACCACGCCGAAGGCAACCCGAGCATCAACCTCTTCGCACCGGACAACGCCCTGTCGGTGGAGACCCAGTCACGCCACCTCTACGACGGACTCGGCCGGGAGACCGAGGTCCGGCAGATCGCAGGCAACGGCGACGGCGGCACTGTCCTGAACACCACCAAGACCCTGTACGGAGGCGACCGCACCACCGTCATCCCGCCCGTCGGAGGGACGGCCACCACCACTCTCACCGACGCCCGCGGGCAGACCACCGAACTGCGCCAGCACCACCACCGCGCGGCCGACGCCCCCTACGACACCACCGCCTACCGCTACACCCCCCGGGGCGAGCTGTCGAAGGTCATCGACCCCGAGGGCAACACCTGGGAGTACTCCTACGACCAGCTCGGCCGGCAGATCACGGCCAAGGACCCCGACAAGGGCACCACGACAAGCCGCTACGACGACCGCGGCCAGCTCACGTCTACCACCGATGCCCGCGGCACCGCCCTCGCCCACGTCTACGACGGCCTGGGCCGCCAGACCGAACTGCGCGAGGACTCGGCCACGGGCACACTGCGCACCAAGTGGGTCTACGACACCATCAGCGGCGCCAAGGGGCACCTGGCCGAGGCCATCCGCTACCACGACGGGAACGCGTACACCTCCAAGGTGACGATGTACGACCGGTACTACCGGCCGATCAGGACCGCCGTCGAAATCCCCTCCGCCGAAGGACCACTGGCGGGCACCTACCAGACCGGCACCTCATACAAGCCCTCCGGTCTGATCGGCGGCGTCAGCTACTCCGCCGCCGGCTCCCTGCCCGGGGGCGGCTCCACCTACCTCTACGACAACCGCACCCTGCGCACGACCTCGGTGTTCGGGCTCAACTACGACGCCGACGTCACCTACAGCCTCACAGGCAAACCGCTGATGTACTCACTCGGTGCCTCCGGCAGCAGCCCGAGAACCGAGATCACCAACACCTACGAGTGGGGAACCCAGCGCCTGGCCACCTCGCGTGTGGACCGGCAGAACATCAACGGCGTCGACCGGCACAACACCTACCGCTACGACGAGGCCGGCAACGTCCTGTCCATCACCGACGTCTCCCGCTCCGGCACCGACAACCAGTGCTTCACCTACGACTACCTGCGCCGCCTCACCCAAGCGTGGACACAGCCCACCCAGACCTGCGCGGGCACCCCGAGCGCCGGCGTACTCGGCGGCCCGGCCCCCTACTGGCACTCCTACTCCTACGACAAGACCGGCAACCGGCTGACCGAAACTCAGCACGACATCACTGGCGACACCGCCAAGGACATCGAGCGGGCCTACGACTACCCCGCGCCCGGCAGCCCGCAGCCGCACACACTGGCCTCGGTGACCACCACCGGACCGACCGGCACGGCCCGCGACAGCTACGGCTATGACGAGTCCGGCAACACCACCACCCGCACCCTCGGCGGCGACACCCAGCGGCTGACCTGGGACCCCGAGGGACACCTGGCCAAGGTCACCGAACCCGTCGAGGGCGAGGACGACCAGGTCACCGAGTACCTCTACGACGCCGACGGCAACCGACTCATAGGCCGCACCCCGACCGAGACCACCCTCTACCTCGGCCACACCGAGATCACCCTCGCCAAGGGCACCACGAAGCCGAAGGCCACCCGCTACGTCGACCTCCCCGGCGGCCACCAGGCCGTCATCGAGGACGACGGCACGGTCTCCTTCACCATCGCCGACCACCACGGCACCGGCCACCTCGCCATCGACGCGAGCGACCTGTCGATGACCCAGCGCCGCAGCCTGCCCTTCGGCGGCCCGCGCGGCGAGCAACCGGAGGTCTGGCCCGGCACCAAGGGCTTCGTCGGCGGCACCACCGACACCGCCACCGGCCTGACCCACCTCGGCGCCCGCGAGTACGACCCCGCGATCGGTCGCTTCATCTCCGTCGACCCGATCATGGACCTCGCCGACCCCCAGCAGATCCACGGCTACACCTACGCCAACAACAATCCCCTCACCTGGTCCGACCCCACTGGTCTCATACCGGTAGGCATGTGTCAGGGCTTCGTCGGCTGCGACACGGATGACACAGAGGTCGACGAATGGTTCAGCCAGAACGACGACGGAACGTGGACCCAGCACACCGTCACGACGCAACTCGATAGTCGGACAGACGGAACCAGGCTCTGGACCTACACCTATACCGAGGGCGGGGAGAAGACGGTCAATTATGTGACCGAAAATGCCCGAACCGGGTATTCTGTGCCTTTCGAAACCCCAGTGGGGGAACACCACTTGTGGACGAAGGCGAAAGAAGCTTTCAAATTCTTCGTACTCGATCCACAAGACTGCGCGGACATCGCTAGCTGGGACTGCGCCTTCGGTGCCGTCACTTTCTTGCCGCCCGCCAAGGCCGCTAAGTTGATCAAGCTTGGCAGGCATAGCGATGAGGCAGCCGATGCAGCGTCATGCGTGAGAAAGCACAGCTTCCTCCCGGGAACCGACGTACTCCTCGCTGACGGCACCACCAAGAACATCGAGGACGTCGAGATAGGTGACAAGGTCGTCGTCACCAATCCCGAAACCGGTGAGACGACCACCCGCGAGATCGTCGCCACCATCGTCACCGAGGACGACAAGCACTTCGTCGACATCACTATCACCACCGAAGACGGCCCCGCCTCCCTCGTCTCCACCACCACCCACCCCTTCTGGGTGGAGAGCGAAGAGAAGTGGCTGGACGCCGGCGAGCTCACCCCCGGTATGTCCCTGCGTGCTCCCGACGGGTCCACTGTCACCGTCGACGAGGTCCGCTCCTTCACCAAGCGCCAGCGCACCCACGACCTCACCGTCCAGGGCATCCACACGTACTATGTGCTGGCGGGGGCCACGCCGGTCCTGGTTCACAATTCTGGCCCTTGCGATCCGCCTCTGAAGTCGTTGCACCCTGACAGCTCGCTCGATAAGAGTTCGCTGGACTTCTGGGGCAAGCAAGACACGGAAGATATCCTCTTTTCCTTGAGGCCAGGGGCGAAGGAGGCGCTGAGAGTGAAGCCGGACGGGACGATCGCGAATGGAAACACTCGGATCAAGGTCCTGCGGGATCGCGGATACGATGTCGATTCCTTGCCTCGCGAACCCTATGGCAGCAGCCGCCCAATGACGGACGAGGATTTCTGGGACATGGATCAATGAATATTCGAGATCGAGTGCTTGCGGTCCTGGAGTCCGAGTCCAAGGAAGTGTTCCTGCTGGCCTTGGGGCACCGGCTGGGGATATCGGCGCGCTTCATTTTCTCGGAGGGAAGTTCGGATGCACTGCAACAAGCCCGAGCTTGCAACGAGATGATGATCGCCATCTGGCTGCAAGTGTGGGCTATGAAGGATGCTGAGGGAGATGGTTACCCGGATTCAGAATTCCTTCCGATCTTGCTGGGAAAGGCTGACGCAGGAAACGCGCGTCCGCATCTTCGTGACGCAATTGAGAGCGCCCTGTTTTCGGTCCACGGCAATGGGGCATCAGGCCAGGGATCTATAAGCCACTAAAGCGTCCCGATAAGAGATCTGAGGGAATCGAGGAGCCCCGTCGGAAGGAAATTCCGGCGGGGCTCCTGTGGCGTTTGACGGCAACGCTGACGGCAACGTCAACGGACGACTGCTGCGGTGGGTGGGTCGTCACGGTCGCCGTCGGTCGGGCTAAGGGCGTTGCCCAGGGCGTCGATGGCTTGGCGTTGCAGGCGGAGCCGTACGTGGGCGTAGACGCCGGCGGTGACGCCGATGTGGGCGTGGCCGAGGAGTTCCTTGATGACGACGAGGTCCACGCCCTGCTCCAGGAGAAGGGTCGCGGTTGAGTGCCGGAGGTCGTGGAAGCGGATGCGGCGGAGTCTGGCCCGGTCGAGGAAGCTACGGAAGCGACGGGTGAGGTTGGCAGGGTCGAGAGGTCCACCGGTCGGCGTGGTGAAGACCAGGCCACTGCCCTTCCAGCCCGAGCCGACAGCCTGGCGCTCCATGTCCTGCCGCTCCTTGTATTCCTTGAGGGAATGGAGGCATTCGGTCGGGAGGGCGATGCGGCGTTCGGACGCTCGGGTCTTGGTGGGCAAATGTGTGAGACCGCCGGTGCGGGTGCGCTGGAGTGAGCGGCGGATGCTGGCCGTACCGGTGGTGAGGTCGAGGTCTTCCCAGTGGAGGCCGAGGAGTTCGCCTTTGCGGAGTCCGGTTCGCAGGGCGAGTTCGTACAGCGCGTGGAGCCGGTCGGTGCGGGCCGCGTCGAGGAACTGGCGGGCCTCGGTGGCGGTGAGCGGACGGAAGCGCCTGGGCTGGTGCGTGGTGGTCTTGACGTTGCCGGCGACGTTGCGGGGCAGCTCGTCTTCGCGGACGGCGTATTCCAGTGCCGACTTCAGCACCGAGTGCACGTAGGTCACGGTCAAAGCGGACAGCCGCTTCTGGCAGCACTCGCCGACCGCGCAGCACTTCTTCCGTTCGGTGTCTACCCCTTGGGCGCAGCACTGGCAGGTCGTGCGGAGCCGGTCGAGGAAGGTGCGGACGTCCTTGGCGGTGAGGCGCGCGATCTTCTTGGTGCCGAGGCCGGGGATGAGGTGGAGGCGGACGCAGGCCGCGTAGCGGGTGTGGGTGTTCTCCCGAAGCCGGTGGACGGCGACGCTGCCGAGCCAGTAGGTGAGGTAGTCGCCGACGGTGCTGTCGGCGGTGGCGACGGGCAGGCCGCGGTTGCTGTCGGCGATCTTCTCGGCGAGCTTGTCGGCCGCATTCTTGCGGGTGGTGCCGTAGACGCGGACGCGTTTGCGGGTGCCGTTGGCGGCGAGGACGTAGCCGGCGGCTTCCCAGCGGCCGTCCTTGCGCTGGTAGATGGTGCCTTCGCCGTTGGCGCGGGCCTTCTTGCGCATGGGGGCGGTCATCAGGCGGCCTCTTCCAGGTGGCGCTGGACGTAGTCAGCGAGGGCGTGGGCGGGGATACGGCGGGCGCGGCCGATGGTCAGCGAGGCCAGGCGGCGGGTGCGCAGGAGGTCATAGAGGGCGGAGCGGCCGATCTTGAGCCGGGCCATGACCTCGGGGACGGTGAGGAGTTCGTCGTCACGCACGAGTCGCTACCTCCTGTTCGCCCGTCGGGCCGCCGTGGATGAGTGCGGCGAGGCGTTCGAGGTCGGGGGTGAGGCCGGTGCCGTCGTAGGTCCAGTAGGTGAGGACGAGGGTGGTTGGTGAGGGCGGAGGGGTGTGTCGGCGGTGCCAGGCGGCGCGGGCGGCCCGGAGGGCGCCGAGGGTGGTGGAGTAGGCGCGGGTCTTGGCGGAGAAGTGGCCGCGGAAGCCGAGCATGTGGGCCCACTTGCGCAGGTTCAGGTGCTTGAGGTCCTCGCGGGCGCCGAGGGACCAGGCGGTGCGAATCATCCGGGCGGCGTGCTCGGGCACGGACTCGAACCAGAGGTCGGTGATCCTCCTCAGACGGTGGTCGAGGGTGCCGGTCGCGGTTTCGGTGCCCTTGGTGGCGTACTTGGCGACGTATCCGGCGACCTTGCCCTCGGTGATCGTGGTCCCGGCCTGGAAGGCCGTGGACCGGATGATCCTGGTGTCGATCTGCTCGCCGAAGACGAAGGCACGGGCCCGGCCGTTGACCTCCGGCCCGTCGATGCGGGCGCGGGTGGCCGAGATCCGAATGGCATCGGCCAGCAGGTCGGGTGTGGCCCAGGCGGGCGGCGGGGTGTAGGGGCCTGCGGGGCCGTCGAGGCGGATGACGGCGTGGAAGTGGATCAGTCCGCGCTGCTGGTACTCGGCGACCTTGGCGTACGAGACCCGGATGACCTTGGAGAGCAGGCGTTGCGGGACACCAGCTGCGGCGGCGATGGTGCGGCGCAGGTGGAGCATGAAGCGGGCCCACAGGGCCGGGGCATGGGCGTTCCACAGCACCGCGCCGGTGTAGTCGTAGCGCTCCGGGTCGAGCGCGGTGCCGAGGAGCGGGTCGCCCTTGGGGTGGGTGCGTCCGCAACGGCAGCGGGCGGAGCCGCCCACGTGTCGCCCGTGCACGGGTCCGTAGGAGGGTGCGGTGAGGGTGGCGAAGACGCGGGGATGGGAGGTGACCTGTTCGGGGATGTTCTTGCCGCCGCGCAGGCCGGCGGCGATGAGCTGGTAGGTGTCCTGCCGGTAGAGCTCGGCGCAGGAGGGGCAGCGGGTGATGCGGCGGTTGCCGCAGCGGACCAGAAGGTGCCCGGCGGGCAGTTCCTTGGACTTCAGTTCGCGCAGGATCTCGCCGGTGAAGGCGTCGATCTCGGTGCGGTGGCCTTCGAGCCGGATCGGCTGGGCGCACCCGCCGAGCGAGGACAGCTGCCGTACCAGGCCGAGCAGGTCGCGGTACCCGGTGAACGTGGGCAGCGCGGCCATGGCGGGTTCGGGGCGGGGGATTGTGGTGGTCGGGTCGCGCGGTGGCATGCTGGCGGGACCTCTCTGCACTGCGGCACACGCGTGTGCCGTGGATGGATTGGGGAGGGAGGCCCCGGCAGGGGCGAGGGTTTGGCGACTACACGCCCTTGCCGGGGATCACTGCGAAACGGGACCAGGAGGCGGCGGTCACGCCGCCTTGCCCAGGTCGACGCGGTCGGGCAGCTCGCGGACCTTGAACCCTTCGGCGCACATCAGGTCGTTGATCTGCCAGCAGGCTTCGGTGGGCAGGTAGACCGAGCGCAGCCGGACGGGGGTGCGCATGTCGCCAACGGAGGCGATGGACACGCCCTGGGGCATGGTGCGGTCGGCGGCGGTGATGTCCAGTTCCCGGCCGTCGGGGAAGAGGTGCAGGAAGTCCTCGACGGTGTCGACGCGGTGGCAGATCCGGGCGGACAGGTTGGTTCGTACGGCGGTGGTGAGCACGTCGGCGGAGGGCTTCTGGGTGAGCAGCCACAGCCGGATACCGAACTTGGCGCCCTGGCTGGCGATGGCCAGCAGCTCGGCCTCGAAGCGTTCGCGGGCCTTGCGGTCCGGGTGCCGGGTGTAGTTCGCCACCTCGTCGATCACCACCAGCAGCAACGGCAGCTCCGGGCTGAACTCGGTGATGCGGTCGGTGCGACCGGACCAGAACAGCCGCTCCCGGCGCTGCATCTCCTCGCGGACCCAGCGCAGGATCTCGGTCGGCTCGTCGGGATGGACGGCGTCGGAGACCTTGTAGGCGGTACGCCACCAGGGCGCGACCGCACCGAGGTTAGGGTCGATCACGATCAGCCGCACGTCCCGCATGAGCGAGGCGTAGGCGAGCAGGGTGTTGACGGTGATCGACTTACCAGAGCGGGTGAGGCCGGCGACCAGGGCGTGCGCGGAATAGGCAAGGTTGAGCACGATCGGGGTGCCGTCCTCGTCCCAGCCGAGCAGCACATCATCGGTGGAGACGAACTGCCCCGGTCGGCAGACGGGGGAGCCGTCCGGGCCAAGGAGTGGTGACCGGATCACCGCCTCCAGCGGCTCACGCCGGAAGCCGCGCGCGACGATCACTCCGGGCTTGGGCTGACTGATCCGGATGCGACGCATCCCCCAGGCGTCACACAGGCCCTCGCTGGCGTCCTGCCAGGCGCTCAGCCCGACCTGCGGCAGCGCATCGGCGGTGACGGTGACGCCGAAGGCATCGGCGCGGGTGCGCAGGCGCGGCACCAGCACGCGCGGCTTGGTCGGTTGGTCCTGCGGGCCGTACTGCTGGAGCACGGTCGGGGTGGCGTCCTTGACCGCCAGGCCCAGCATCGGGGCGAGCCGCTTCCAGCCCCACCGCAGCCGCCGCGCCTGCCGCAGACTGACCCGGGTCTCGGCATCGGCCCGGTACCAGCGGGCGAAGCAGAAGCCTGCCCAGCCCAGCAGCCCGAGGACGCCGAGAACGACCACGGTCAGGAGCACAAGGCCGAGGGGGCTGTCGGTCATCAGGCACCGGCCTTGGCGGTGACGGCGTCGGCGCGCAGGGAGATGCCGTGCCGGTCCTTGCCGTTGATCTCGTTCTCCCAGGCCGAGGCGACAAGCCCGGTGAAGACGACCGGCAGGCCGACCTTGAGGCCCTTGCCGAGACCGGGCTCCGGGACCTTCACGGTGATCACTTCGGCGCGACCGTTGAAGGCGAACATCACGTCCACCAGGTACAGGTGGGCGCCGGTGGGCCGGTCGATCGCGGGCTGCTGGCCTTCGCGGTCCTTGAAGTGCGGGCGGGACTCGGAGGCCAGGATTACCAGGGCCTGGGACTGGTCGATGGGCATGGTCTTCACGGCAAACCTCCAGGTAGAGGGGTGCGAGTCACCCGTGTGAGTGATCGCGTGCCGCAACCATACATTTATTCCATCCGAAGTCCATTCCTATTGAGTTCCATCCGTTCTTGCGGTGGTCCATCCATCAGGCGGCTACTCTGACCCGTGAGGCCGCTGAGCTGGTGAAACGCGACAGTCAGCGGGCGGCCTGCGGCGGGTGGAATCGGACTGGGACCAGGGATGGACATGGCTGCTGCTGACAAAGCGCGCTTGACGTTCGAACGCATTGCGGACGACCTGCGGCAGCAGATCCGGGACGGCGAGCTACGGCCCGGTCAGCTCCTGCCGACGCAGAGCCAGCTCATGCAGACCTACAAGGCGTCCAGCCTGACGGTGCAGAAGGCGATCCGGCTACTTAGGAACGAGGGCTGGGTCATCGCCCGCCAGGGGCGCGGCACATTCGTCACGCGCTCAGCCGACTTCGAGGACGCCTTCGAGAAGGTCGCTGGCGATCTCCAGCAGCAGATCTACTCCGGCACCCTGGCCCCCGGGGCCAGGCTTCCCGCGCGCGAGGTCCTGGCGGAGCACTACGCGGTGCCGCTCAGCGTGGTCACCAACGCCATCTCCCTGCTGGCCGGCAACTTCCTCTTGCGCTATCCCGGCGAGCTGCCCGGCGATGAGGTGTACGTGCGCGACTGGGACGACCACGGCTTCGCCACGCAGCTCATCCACGGCCGTCTGGTCCGCAAGATCAGGGATGGATCACTGGCCAGGGGGGCCAGGGTCACAGTGGACGAGGTGGTCGACACGATCGGCGGCGACCCGGAATCCGCGGACCAGGCCCTGACCTTCCTCGCCTTGGAGGGCAGGATGAAGAAGGCCCACCAGCGCAACGGGTCGATGGCGTATGTCGTCGTGGGGGGCGAGTTCGGCACAGAGGTGCCCGTCACGGTTCAGCCGGTGGACGAGTCGGACGAAGCGTCGACTGCCCCACAGAAGGAGTTCCCGGCGGCTGCCGGAGTGGCGGATCTGGCCTACAAGCTGGAACGAGCCCTGGAGCGGATCGAGGAGCTGGAGGAGCGCGTCGAACGCCTCGAAGGCCGCGACGTGGACTGAGGCGGACACGTGAACGGCAGCGTCTCCGAACGCCGCAGGCTGGCATTCGGAGACGCTTCGCGTGGACCGGTCAGGGCTGGTACTCGTAGCCGATGGTGAACCGGGGCGGCAGACACCACTCCCCGTACTCGATGATCCCTTCTGCGTCCGACCAGCGGTGGGCGCCGGCCAGGATCGGGGAGCCGACCGGCAGTCCCAGCGCGCTCGCCTCGCGGGCGTCAGCGGGGCGGGCGTGCATGTCGTCGCGGGCGTGGGTGATCGTGCGCTCGGTGGCTTCCAGGACCCGGGCGGACAGTCCGTGATTGCGGCCCGGGGCGGTGTTCAGCAGGTCCGGCACGAGGGCGGCGAACGGGGCCGGGTACCAGGTCACCGCGAACACGGTCCGGGTCTTGCCCCGTCCGGCCAGCCACTCGCGCCGCACCACCTGGTCCCCGGCCTCCAGGTCGAAGATCTCCGCCACATACAGCGGCGGGGTGGTCAGTTCGGCGGCCGTCACCCGACTCGTCTCACCCTCGGCCAGGAACGATTTCACCCGCTGGACCCGGGCCAGCCGGTCGCGCGCCGACAGCGTCCAGCGCGGGTCGTCGGCAACGTAGGTGCCGCGCGGGGTGGTGCGGATGAAGTTCTCGACCTGGAGGGCCTGCAAGGCGCGGGAGACGGTGGCGGCTGCGGCTTGCCACTGGCCGGCGATCTCCCGGTTCGTCGGCAGCTTGGCGCCCGGCTCAAGTTCTCCCGACAGGATGCGTTCCCGGAAGTGATCCGCGATCTTCGTGAACGTCTTGGGACTGGGCATAAGGCGTGCCCCTCCGTTGAGTTGACGTGGTGTCAGTGAGGGACACTAGTGCACTACGAACCGTAGCGGGAGTGCTTCGGCCACTCGAATACTGAACTAGAGCACCAACCTGTCAAGAGGTCGGGCCATGTGACGTTCGAGAGGTGGCGATGTGCAATGACGGAGCCGACCAGGTACTCCACCCAGCCGGTCGAACTCCCCTTGCGCCTGGAACTGGAGCCGACTCCCGTTGAAGGCTGCGCGGGCTGCGCCGAACTGGCCAACGTACGCGACCGGGCCCGCACGGTCGGCGACATGACCACCGTCAGCGACTGCAACGTCTACATGCGACGCCACCCCGAGGGTCACCAGTGAGCCCCCGCGCCGTATACCGGCACATCACCCACACCATCCGCCACGCCCCTGAAGGCGGCATCACCTACGAGGCGTTCTGCACCGCTGCCAACTGTGAAGCCGAATCCGGACCCCACGCCGAGCAGGAAGCCGCACAGGACTGGGCACTCCGCCACACCGGACGCACCGGTCACAACCTGTTCAGACGCGTCTTCACCGACCACGCCAAGGTCACGCGAGCCGAATAGAACCACCACCGCCAGCCTGAACAGGACCCACAACCCGCAGACCATCGCCCCAGGCCAGCAGCCAGCCGGACGCTCGGCAACCGACCACGGCGTACCGCCGAAGCGGGATGCGTCCAAACTTTCTCTACGTCTTCAAGGCGACCCGCTGACGCGGGTCGCGCGCGGCACGGCCGCCCACCCGGCCCGCTCTCGGCTCCGCCACCGCGGGCCGGCCAGCGACCAGGCCGCGCAGAAACGCGTAGCGGACCACCGGAAGCGCTGAGGAAGCCGGAGGCGCCCGCACGCGAACGCCAGGCCGACGGCGAGGCGACGGCGGGGAGTTGGCCGGGGCGAAGGCCCGGAGGTGGGGCCGGTCGGCTCCGTGGGCTTTACCCACCTCCCCGGGCCGGGGCCCGCGTCGGGCAAGGCCAGGGGGCCACTCGTTCAAATTCCGGGCAGGATCACGACCTGCCCGAGTTGCCGGGCCAGCGTACGGCCCCCTGACCATGCCCGACCCCAACCCAGGCAGGACACCGGCCAAAGCCCACTCCACCGCCCTCACGCGCGCAGCACTCTGACGGCAACGCCGACGGCAACACGGGCGTACGACAGGGCACTTCCACGCACGTCCACGGACCGGCCGGAATTCGCTGACCAGCGAAAACGCAGGTGACGCCCGCCGGGCGAGCACACGTACTATGTGCTGGCGGGGGAGACGCCGGTCCTCGTTCACAATAGCAATGGGTGCCCAACGCATGTGATCGGAAAGGGAGACGATCCCCTCGTTCCCGACCTGGTTGACGACATCAACGCACGCTATCCGGGACACGTCCGGGCGCAGGGAGTCGATATTGTCGGCGCGGATGGCCAAGTGCTCACGGATTTCGACATCGTGACCAGGAACGCCGTGGTTCAGGTCAAAACGGGTTCGGGTAAGGGAGCGCTGAAGCAGGCTTTGAGAACTCAGAGTCTGACGGATTATCCGGTCATCGTATACCTCCCGCAAGGGCGAGGAAGCGTGATCAAGAGTCTTGAGCAGGCCGGCATCATGGTCACTCGCGACAAGAATGTCCTGCTGGATGTCTTGGCTCCGTAGTCCAAGATGCGTCATCAGCACCCGTCACGACAGGAAGATCCATGCGCCCTACCATCGTTCTCCTCAGTCCCCCAGGGAGCCATCAGCGCATCGTGGCTCGTCTGCAGAAGGCTGGTGCCTACAGCGAGGGTGAAACCTTCGATCGGCTGGATCGGGGAGAATGCAGCTTCGGCGTAGACGCGTCCGGGGATGTCCTCGATGAATTCGATGAGGAAGAAGTGGATGAGATTCGCCAGAAGATCGGCGAGTTTCAGGCGATCACGCTTGAATACCCGGGAGTGTCTTGCATTCGCGATCTCCTGGGCGAGGTAATCCAGGGGCTATCAGGCTTGCTGGATACGAATTACGGTGAACTCATCGAATATGGAGAGGTTCTAGCGCGGTTCCAGAGGGAACCTCTGTGGGATTGGCGATTCACCGTGGGTGAATAACCTCCGCAGGCGGGTGCGGTAAATCGCGAGAGGGGGCAGGTCGATGACCTGCCCCTCTCCCTATAGCCCGCGACCTTGCTTTCACTCGCGAATCGCCACTTGGTGGGTAGTGCCCAATGAGACCGCCTGACGGCAGTAGTTGACGGCAACGTCAGCGGACAAGGACGGTGCAAGGTGGCGGCTCATCGCCATCGGAGCTGGCCGTCTCGGTGATCCCACCACTGCTGAGCGCGGTGCTGAGAGTGTCGATGGCGTTGCGCTGGAGGCGGAGTCGGACGTGGGCGTAGACGGTGGCGGTGACGCCGATGTGGGCGTGGCCTAGGAGTTCCTTGATCACGACGAGTTCGACGCCCTGCTCCAGAAGCAGGGTCGCGGTCGAATGGCGGAGGTCGTGGAAGCGGATGCGGCGGAGGCCAGCCTTGCGGAGGAGCGTGATGAAGGCGCGAGTGAGGTTGGTCGGGTCGATCGGCCCGCCCTGCACCGTGGTGAACACGTGCCCGCTGTCCTGCCACGCCGTGCCTGCGGCCTCACGTTCGCGCTGCTGCTGCTCGCGGTGGAGCTTCAGCGACTGGAGGCAGCGGGCGGGGAGGGCGATGCGGCGCTCGGAGGCTCGCGTCTTGATGGGCAGCGTGGTGAGACCGCCGGCATTGGTGCGCTGGAGTGTGCGGCGGATGGCGGCGGTACCTGCGTCGAGGTTGAGGTCTTCCCAGCGGAGGCCGAGGAGTTCGCCTTTGCGGAGTCCGGTGTGGAGGGCGAGTTCGAACAGGGCGTGCAACCGGTGTCCGCCCGTGGCCGCGAGGAACTGGCGGGCTTCGTCGGCGGTGAGGGGTTCGAAGCGCCGGGGCCGTGGGGTGCCGGTGCGGACGTTGCGGGCGACGTTGCGTGGGATCTCCTCCTCGCAGACGGCGTGCTCCAGGGCGGACTTGAGCACGGAGTGGATGTAGGTCAGCGTCGGCGGGGAGAGCAGCTTGCGGCAGCACCGACCGGCGGCGCAGCAACGGGGCTGGTCGCGCCGGGCGTCGATGCCGCGCGCGCAGCACTGGCAGATGGTACGGAGCTGGTTGAGCCAGGTGCGGACGTCCTTGGCGGTGAGCTTGGCCAGCTTCTTCTTGCCGAGGCCGGGGACGAGGTACCGGTGGACGCAGGCGGTGTAGCGGGTATGGGTGTTCTCGCGGAGGTGGTGGACGGCGACGTTCTCCAGCCAGTACGTCAGGTACGCGGCCACGCTGCCTGCCGAGGACGGGGGGAGGCCGCGGTTACTGGCGGCGATCAAGCCAGGGGGTTTGGTGGCGAGGTGTCAGACCGTCTTGGGATGACGGCCACCGGCCAAGGCTTTTCCGGCCGGATGTGCGAAGCGCAGGCAGACTCTTCCACCCAGGCGTCCGTGGATCACCAGCGGTACCCGGATCCCTTTCGGGGCCTCGAAGTTGTGGAAGCGGTGGAAGCACACAGCGGGTGTGCGCCGCTGTGTCCGTGGGCCCTCCGGTGCTACACCGGCCGCTCGGCGACATACACCTCGCGTCCGGTCCCCAAGTCGAGTTCGATCACCAGCAAGTCGTCCCGCATACTGCCCTCCTGTTGCCTGACCAGCATTCGGTACAAGAGCAGCAGTTGTGGCCAGAGCATATCGAGCCTGTCTGCTGCTGTGGTCCGGTACGGCGTGCTGATGAGGAGGAGCTTCAATTGCAGGGGAGGGAGTCAGGGCCTGAAGTGTGTGTTGCTCATGTCGTTGTGCGGCGCTTGCGCTCCATCCACTCCCGGATTTCGGCGGGGGAGAAGCGCAGCTGCCGGCCGATGCGGAAACGGGGGATGGCTTCTTTGGCGTGGTTGTCGTAGACCCAGGAGACGGGTTTCCCGAGGAACTCGGCCAGGGCGGCGACGTCCCAGAGCGGCTCGGTCATGGTGCCTCCGGATGATTTGATCCTCTGGTGAGGACGAAGGTATGGAGGAGGAGCGGCTGCGCCAAAGGCGTTGTCCGTTCCTCTGGTAGGCGGTCACCCTCGGTGAGAGGTAGCCGTCTGGGTGGGGGAGCGTGGTGCGGGGAGGGCGCCGATGGCCCGGGCCGGTGGGCGGAGTCAGCACCGAGCCAGCACGACGGGCCCGAGCGGACCGGAACGGACGGCAACGGGGGTCGGCACGGGGGCGGCGTGGGCCCGTCCGCGGGGGACGGGACCACGCCGTTGAGCTGGTCGTTTGCCGTGCGGTGCCGCTTCTGGTATGGCGCGTTGTAGCAGTTCGAGAACATCTGGCTGCGCACCAAGCGCTACGACGCCAACGGCCGGGTCAGAAGCGGTACGGGAGGCATCTGCTACATCCTCTTCCTGGCGAAGCCCTCTCCGGCCCAGCACCGCGCGCTACGCGCGCTCGGCATCCGCTGACGAAAGCGGACGGGTTCTCCTCGCTCCGGCGAGGAGAGCCCGCTCACCTTGATCCAAAAGGGCTGGGAGGGTTCGAGGAGATCGTTCGGGAATCCGCTCGAATCACTCCTGCATCGAGCGGAGCCCGCGCCCGTCGGCCTCCGGCATCATGTCGCTTACACCCGCGGCTTGGTCGTCGAGTCCGCGGGTCCCCCACTGCAGCGATGGTCCGGCATCCGGCGAGCGCGTACCTTGCCGGAATCCGGCATGCCCAGGGCCGACGGCGCCGCCGTACCGTGGCGGGCACGTCCGGGGCCGGTACCGGCCGGGGCGGATGTGCGGCGAAGGGAGAGGGGCGATGTTCTCGGTGGCTTGGGGGGTGTTCGCGGCGGCCTTCGGCTGGATCGTCGCGACGGATTTCCGGGGCGCCGCCCAGCGCTTCCACACGTTGTCCCACGCCGCCGTGCCGTTCGGCGACGCCGACGCGCCGGTCGTGGGTGTCGGCTTTCTCCGCTCGCTGGCAGGGGTGTTCGCCCTGGCCGGTCCGGTCGTCCTGGTCGGCGGGCTCATGGACGTGTGGGGCGGCGAGACGGGATCGTTCGGTCTGCCCTCGGTTCCCGCCTGGGTCGTCGTGGTAGAGGCGGCGGTCGTCGGTGTCGTGCTGTGGAGGGCCTGGCGGCGCTCCGGGGTGCTGCGCCGTGAGTGGGAGGCAGGCAACGGCCTGCGGCGTATCGCCGTTGCCGGCCTCACGGCATCGCTCGTCGCCTTCGTCATGGCGCTGGGCTTCGGCGGAGGGACGTGGATGACGGCCAGTTGGCTGGTCGGCGGCCTGTGTGGGCTCGCCCTGCTGCCGGGCGGTCGCCCCGGCAAGCCGTCGGGCACCGGGGCGGCAGGCCGTCGGCCTTAGGCGTCGCGAGCCGGTATCGCACTGTGCTGGTGGTGCCGAGGCGCACGAGCTGCTTCGGCTTCTGCCCCGCCTGATCAGCCGGTCTCCGCACCTGTGCAGGTTCGGTCAGCACGTCTCCAGCGATCGGATCGGATGGCACTGCCACCCGATCCGCCATGATCACTGACTCAGCCGGCCTATGCGGTCACAGCAGTTGGCAACGTGTCATTTCGCCACGACCACGGTAGCGATGACACCGGCAACGGCCGCTGTCGCCGCGATGGCGCTCCATATCACTGAGCTGCGGTGCCACCAGGGTTGCGGGGGCGTCTGCGAGGGTTCATCGACAGTGGCGGTCGCTGTGCTGTCACCAGTGGCTTTCGCGCTTGGCGCCACGATGTTGATCGTGGTTCCGTCGCCTCCCGTGATGTTGAATGCTTGCTGCGCAGCAGAGTCGATCTGATCAGGGCCGGGATTCCGCTGGCCGGGCGGCATAGCCGCTCTCACCTCCGCGACGAACAACGTCAAGCGTGTCCTGATGTGGTCAAGGACTTGCCGAAGAGACGTCAGATGCACTCTCCAGTGCAGGGACAGAACGGTGGATCCGTTGCCCAGTTCATCCGTCACCTCCGCCAGGTACTCGGCTGAACCCGGCGGGCGAACCTCCAGGCTCCACCCCATGGCGATCAGGGCTTCCATCTCCCTGCCCCCGTATCGGATCGGCGCGTCCTCCCCGATGCCGCGATCACGTACCGACTGAGGAAGCTGGTGCGAGCTGATTTTCCGGGTGTCTTCCATCCGTGGTCGGCCAGGCGTGCGGGGCTCCAGCGTTATCTCGAGCGTTGCTGCGACCTCTCGGAATCTGGGCAGTTCCTCGCCGACCTCATATCCTTCCAACTGCTTCAGCGCCCAGGTGCGGAGTTCTTCCTGGTGGGCATAGTCGGCTATGAGTAAGAACTGCCGGAGGGCTGCGGCCAGGGAAGCGTCCTCGTTCAAAACGGCACGCTCAAGCTGCTCCAGACCTTCGACGTCAGGTGTCGTCACAGCAGTCGAGTGTGCCCTGCTCGCCGTTGCCAACAGGGCGCTTCGTTTGTAAGCAAGGGGGGAAGGAGGGGTGCCCAGGAACAGCACATCCACAAGGCCCGCATCCCCGCGGGCATCACGGACGGCCAGGAGGGCCGGATCCGCGAGCTCGGCGGTCCCGGCGAGCAGGGCGGTGCGCCAGGGGCCTGGACGTCACCGTGCACGTCCCGCCGCGCCGGGCAGGGGCTCACCCGGCCGCATCGGCGTCGTCGCCTCCGGCGGCACGGGCCGATCGAGCGGCTGCGACGGCGAAGGCGCGGCGGAGGGCCGGGCAGTTCACCACCTCGATTTCGGCGTCGAACCGCAGCAGCCATGCTGCCAAGCCGGTCCAGGACCAGGAGCCGACTCTGACACGGCAGCGGTCGGGCTCTGTCGCCAGGACGACGCCGTCCCCGATGAAGGGGAGGACCCGGCCGGGAGGGAGGCCGATGACGACGTCGGCCCGGCAGGGCCAGGCGCCGGTGTCCTGCGCGCCTTTGAAGCGGGCGGCCAGGAAGGACGCCACGTCGCCGCCGGGCAGCTCACGGGGGGTGAAGCGGGGGCCGTTGGGGCTGCGTACCGTCATCCGGTCGACACGGTGGACACGCCAGTCCTGGTGCCCGGGGTCCCATGCGACGAGGTACCAGCGCCCGGCACGGGCGACGAGGTGATGGGGCTGCACCTGCCGGGGCGGCCGGTGGGTCTCGTGGTCCTCCGGCCGCCCCGGCGTGCGGTAGTCGAAGCGCAGCTCTTCACGGGTGCGGATGGCGGCGCCGATGGCCAGCAGCGTCTGAGTGTCCGCCGGCTGACCGTTCCCTTCGGTGTGCGCGACCGGGGTGACGTCGAAGCCGTCGACGCGGGCGCGCAGCCGGGCCGGCATGACCTGGCTCAGCGTGGCCAGCGCGCGTCCGGCCGCCTCCTCGATTCCTGCGCCGCTCATCACGGCCGTCCGCAGGGCGATGGTGAGGGCGACGGCCTGTTCGTCGTCGAAAAGCAGGGGAGGCAGCCGGGTGCCGGCCCCGAGCCGGTAACCGCCGTCGGGTCCTTTGGTCGCAGTGATGGGGTAGCCCAGGTCACGCAACCGGTCGATGTCGCGGCGCAGGGTGCGCGGGCTGACGTGCAGGCGTTCGCTGAGGACCGCGCCCGGCCAGTCCCGGCGGGTCTGGAGCAGGCTCAGGAGGTTGAGCAGGCGCTGAGATGCCGCCGGTGCCGAACTGGTGGGCACGTTCCCGTCCTCTCTCGCGCTCTCCCGGGCCGTCGACCCCTGCCCCGCGGCAGGGCGCTGTCCGGTCTGTCCCGGTGTCGTTCACTCCGTACCCGGTGGGCGGGCCGGGTTCCGGCAGTGCCCGCCGGGCGGTCCGTGCGGGCCGCCCGGCGGTACGCGCCGCGGGAATCATCCCTCCGCCGGGTGATTCTCACCCGGTCGGGGCCGCCGCCCGCTCGACGGGCGGGACGGCGGCGCGGTGCGGGGCCCCGCGGCGCCGGCGGTCGATGGGCGATGTCCATGCCGCGATGTCGGTGCCGGGCGGGACGGGCGTGTCGATGCGGTCGAGGGGCGCTTCCTCCGGCACCACGCCCGCGCCCGCCGGCAGGTCCTCCAGGTGTGCGAGCGTACGCGGGCCGATGATCCCCTCGGTCTCGCCGTACCCGTAGACGTCGGCGGTGTCGATGAAGTTGACACCGGCGCCCAGGGCCCGGTGGATGGTGCGGGCGCAGTCCTTGAGACCGGGATCGCCGGGTTTCCCGAAGACCATGGTGCCCGGGCGGGGGGCTGACCTGGACGCCGGTCCGCCCCGGTGCGCGTGTCCTCACGCCCGTGGTCCTCGTGCCGTTCAGGAGGGGACGTACTCGGTGGCGACGTCGAGGGTCCAGGTGACGCCGAACCGGTCGGTGAGCATGCCGTACAGCGGTGCCCAGGCGGACGGGGCGAGGCCGGAGACGATGGTGGCGCCCTCGCGGAGCTTGTGCCAGTAGCGGCTGATCTCGTCGGCGTCCGTGCCGCGGACGGAGACGAAGTAGGAGCTCACACCCTGGTCGTACGGCAGTGCGGAGGGGACGTCGAAGGCCATGATGTGGAAGCCCGCCGGCGAGGTCACCTGACCCCACGAGAGCTGGTCGGCCTCCTTCGGCTCGGTCACCGCCTGAATGTCGGCGTAGGTGACGGCGACGAGGTCACCACCGAAGACGGACCGGTAGAACTCCAGCGCCTCCCGGGCGTTGCCGCGCAGGTTGACGTGGGCGACGGTCTTGATGCTCATGCCGTTGTTCCTGTTCCTCTTTCCGGCCCTCGCGGGCCGCTGGGGCCGTGTGCCCCGGCAGGGGAACATTCACAGGGGTAGAGGCCAGGGAATGACCTCTGCCCCGGGGACGATGCCCCGCATGCCGATAACCTTCCCCGCCGGTCACCGGACGCCGCCGGCCCGCCCGTACGCCACGTCACCGACGCGGAGCGCCGCGCCCGGCTCGCCGTCCGGCACATGCCGGTCCCTTCGTTCCGCGCCGGATCACCGCAGGACGTCACCCGGGCGATGACCGTCCAGCACGCCACCGAACCGGCCACCGTCCACCTCTCCTGCCACGCCCGCATGAACGCGCTGACGACCGCCGACATCGTCCGCGGCACCAACACCGCCGGCTGCTGCACGTCCCGTCCCCGCTGGACCCTGACGCGCCACTGGCTCGGCACCACCACGCCCGCCGCACTCGACCCCGCCGCCGGCTACCGCGAGATCGTGCGCCGCTGGCTGTACACCTTCGGCCCCGGCACCGAGGACGACCTGGTGTGGTGGCTCAGAGCCACGAGAACCATCGTCCGCGCCGCCCTCGCCGCCCTCGGCGCGCTCCCCGTGACACTGGACACCGCAGCGACCGGCCGGCTGCTGCCCGACGACCTCCAGGAAGTCGCCGACCCCGGCCTCCGGGCGGCGCTGCTGCCCGTCCTCGACCCGACCGTGATGGGGCCGGCACGGCCGCGACTTCTACCTCGGCCCGCACCGCGCCCAGCTGTTCGAACGCCGCGGCAACGCCGGTACGACCGCCTGGGTCGGTGGCCGTGTGGTGGGCTGCTGGGCTGCTGGGTGCAGGACGTGGCCGGACGCGTACACCTGCGGCTGCTGGAGCCCGTCACCCCCGCCGAACGACGCCTGCTCGACCAGGAGGCGCAACGGCTGACCGCCTGGCTCGACGGCTTCCGCGTCACCCCCGTCCACACCTCACCCGCGATGAGGACGTGACACCGGTCCCCTTCACGAGAACAGGTTCCGGCTCAACTCCTGTGGAGCGGCGCTCGGTGTTGTGATGGGTCAGGCCGGGGCCGCGGGGCCTGACAGGGGGCGGCAAGCGCCACGAGGCGCGGTGCCGGGGCCCGCGGGGCCGGGACGCCCCGGGCAGAGGCCCTGGTTGTCAGAGCGGTATGAGACCTTGCCGCCCATGACGACGGAGAACGATCCCCTGGCCGGGCTGGACGAGATCGACTGGTCGGCACTGGAGCACGCCTACGGTGCCGCGGACGACGTCCCGGAGCAGCTGCGGGCACTGTGCGGGGCGGACGCCGAGGAGCGGGCCAAGGCCCTGCACGAGCTGTACGGCAACATCTTCCACCAGGGCAGCCGCTACGAGGCGTCGGCCGCGGCCGTGCCGTTCCTGGCCCGCATGGCGGCCGACGTCTCGCTGCCGGACAGGCACGAGGCCCTGGAACTGCTGGCGGCGCTGGCCATCGGCTACGACGAGGCGCACCTGCCGGGCGGCGTCGACGTGACCGGCTGGCGGCAGGAGACCGCACGGTTCGCGGCGAAGGACCCGGAGCGGATACGCGCCGAGTACGACGCATGGGTGGCGGAGGCGTCCGACGAGGGCGAGCGGCGCGTGCGCGAGATGCACCGCGCGATGCTCGACGTCGACGCGCAGCTGCGGGCCGCCGGCGCCGAACTGGGCGCCTACGGCGCGGTGCGGCAGGAGGTGCCGGCCCTGTGCGTGCTGCTGGACGACGGCGATCCGGCCGTGCGCGCGGCCACGGCGTACCTCCTGGCCTGGTTCCCGGAGGAGGCCGATCGCACGGTGCCGCCGCTGCTCCGGCTGCTCGACCGTGAGACCGACCAGGCCGTGGTGGCCACGGCGCTGGTGGCGGTGGGACTGCTGGGTGATGCCGAGCAGGCCGGCAGGCTGGGGACGTTCCTTACCGCCGGGGACCGGACGGTGCGGTGGGCGGCGGCGACCGCCCTGGCACGCCTGGGCAGCACGGGCTCCGGAGCCGCGGTGGGCGCGGAGGTGCTCGCCGAGCTGGCCGCCGCCGAGGCGGACCCCCCGGAGCCCGGCCCGCCCGGCATCCTGTTCCACGAGGGCGACCTGCGCGGCTACGCCGCGGCGAGCCTCACCCAGCTGGCCGACCGCTACCCGGCCGAAGCCCTGGACGCCGTGACGGACGGTCTGGCCGCCGCCACGGGACCCGCCTGCTTCGCTGTCGCAGCAGCCGCCCTGCGCCTGGCCTTCGGCGGGCAGCGCCCGGCCGGCCTCCCGGCCTTCGCGGACCTGGACCACCGTCAGCAGCGCCTGGTCCGCGTACTGGCCGCGCTCGACGACGGCACGTGGCGATGGGTGAACTTCCTGGAGATCCTGCGGGCATGGGGCCTGCCCCAGGACCGTGCGGCGATGCGCGCCTACGCGGGGATGCCCGCATAGGGGGACGGGCGCTCGCTGCCGGATGCGGCGTCGGGCGGCTCCGGCAGCAGAGCCGCCCTGAACCCCGCCCTGCTCCGGGGCAGGAAGGCGAACCCTCCACCGGTGCCTGTTGTGAGGGCGGCAGTTCAACGGCGACGGTTCGGCGGACGAGGGGAGGGTTGCCCCGGCTGCCAGGTGGAACTCGTGCAGCGCAGAGTCGGTGGCGGGGAGCGGGGGCGGGGGAGCGTGGAGCGGGCCCGGGCGGTTTGGGTTCGGCGGACGTCCAGTGGTGTGGGGGCGGAGGGTGTCGGTGGTTCGAGCGGGTTCGCCTCGACCAGTTCCCGGCACCGGTCGGGCACCTCGGCCCGGCCCGGCGCGAGGGTACCGAGCAGGACGCCGCGGTCGTCCGGGCGTACGTCCCCCGGCTTGCGGCCCGACAGGCCGGGACGCGGATCGACGGCCTTGGCCGCGCTCTGCTCGGGCAGCAGCGCCGCCAGGGTGGTGACGCCCTTCTCCGGCGGCTCCCGGTCCGCCTGCCGGGCCTGGGCACCGCCGTCGCGCGGGAGGACCGCCCGACCCGCCCGGTGGCGGACGTGTCGGCTCCGCGATGATGGGTCGTCATGGGGAGAGGACGCGGGCAGGGTCGGGGACTGGCGGTGCTGGCGGCGGTGGCGCTGGTGGCGGCCGTCGGGTTCGGGGCGCGGGCCGCGCGCAGCGGCGTCGTGGTGGACGGCGCGTTCGACGGGGTGGGCGCGGTGATCGCCCTGGTGTCCCTGGCCGTGGCCCTGGTCGCCGCCCGGCACAGCGCCCGGGCCCTGCGCTGGCAGGAGACCAACCTCCAGGAGGTGGCGGCGCGGCTGGCGGTAGCGGTGCTCGACGAGACGCGCACCGCCCGGCAGCAACTCCTCGGCGACCACGACAGGACCATCGACGTCCGGTTCGTCCTGCGGCCGGCCCCGGCCCACACCGCCGCCGGCGCCGGGGCCGGCGGGCGGCTCGGGGGAGTCGTGGACTACTACCGCGACCTGCGCCCCCGCAGGCTGGTGGTCACCGGGGCCCCGGGAGCGGGCAAGACCGTGCTGGCTCTCCAGCTCATGCTGCGTCTGCTGCGGGGGCGCACACCGGACGATCCGGTGCCGGTACGGCTGTCCCTGGCGTCCTGGGACCCCGACGAGGACCTCGGGGAGTGGATCGCCCGGCGTCTGAGGGACACCTACCGGCTGCCCGCTGCCTCGGCCCGCGAACTGGTCAGGGCCCGGCGGGTGCTGCCGGTGCTGGACGGCCTGGACGAGATGGACGCCGATCCCGAGCCCGGCTACGCCTCCCGGGCCGGCCGGGCGGTGCGCGCCCTGAACCGCTACCAGTACGCCGACGGCAAGGCCGAACTGGTGCTGACCTGCCGCACCCGCGCCTACGAGGCGCTGGAGGCCCTGTGGGGCGTGTGGGCCCAGGACGCCGCCCGCGTGGAGATCCGCCCCGTCGACGCGGCCGGGGCGGGCGGCTTCCTGCGCGCCCGGGCCGCCGACCCCGGGCGCTGGCAGCCGGTGATCGACGAACTGGAGCGGGCCCCCGACGGCCCGCTGGCCCGCGGTCTGTCCACCCCCTGGCGCCTGACCCTGGCCTCCCTCGTCCACGAGCCGCGCGACGAGAGGACCGGCGCCTACCTGCGCGACCCGGCCGAGCTGCTCGCCCCGGAGCTGGACACCGCCGAGGCGGTGAGCGAGTACCTGCTCGGACTGCTCGTCCCCACCGCCACAGCCACCGCCGACGCCCTGTCCGGCACACGGCGCCGTGCCCGGTACACCCCCGAACAGGTCCGCGCCTGGCTCACCGAACTGGCCGTCCACCTCGACCACAACGCCGCCACCGGGCGGACCGTGGGCGGATGGCCGCTGTCCGGCACCGACATCGTGCTCCACGAACTGTGGCCGCTGGCGGGCTCCCGCCTGCCCCGGGCCGTCCACGCCGCTCTCCTCGCGACCGCCTGGCTCCTCTGCGCCGCCGCGCTGCTTCCCTGGGCGACCACCGACTCGGGGTTCCTCCCGCTGCAGCTGACGGGCGCCGGGCTGTTCCTCGTGACGGCCGCGGTGTCGGTGTCCGTGGCCTGGACGGTGGTCATGCCGCGACCGAACCGGATGAGTCTGCGACCGTTCCGGGACCCGGCCGGCCGGCGCCGCGCGGTGAAGCGGCTCGGACTCGGGGGTGCGTACGGATTCGTGGCCGGAGGCGGTGTCGGATCCGTGACCGGGCACATCGCCGAGGGCGAGGGCGTGCTCGGGTTCGCGGCCGGAGGCGCGTCCGGCGCCGTGCTCGGCCTCGGATTCGCGTCAGCGCTTCTGCTGGTGGCTCCCGGGGTGGCGGGAGCCACCGACCCGCGGGACGTCATGCGGGGCAATCTCGTGTTCGGGACCGTCTTCGGTATCGTGCTCGGTTTCGTGTCGGGGGGCTCGGCCCCCGTCGTCCTGGGTGGCATCGACCCGCAGGACACGGAGAGGCGTTTCGACGCCGAGCTCGTGTGCGTGCCCGCGTTCGCGCTCGCGGCCGGGCTGCTGTTCGGGATCGCGGGTGTGCGGTACGCGGCGCTGCTGCTGTGCACCCGGCGGTGGAACCGCCACCGGCTCCCGTGGCGGCTCGGCCGGTTCCTCCACTGGTGCTACGGCGCCGGGCTGCTGCGTCTGGCGGGCACCGCCTACCAGTTCCGCCACCGCGAACTCCAGGACCACCTCGCCTCCCGCGCCCGCACCCCGTAGCGGCCGTCTCCCCGCGCCGGCCTCCGCGGGCCGCTGCCGGTGGTCGGGTGCCGGGCCGGCGGCCGGGTGTCGGCGAGCAGGCGTCGGCGAGCAGGCGTCGGCGGTCAGCTGTCCGGGAGGGAGGCGCGGGCGGCACGGGTGGCGCCCGCCGACGCGACCACCACGCACAGCACCGCCAGCCACTGCGACCAGTACAGCGACTCCCGCAGCACCACCAGGCCGATGAGGGCCGCCACCGCCGGTTCCAGGCTCATCAGGATGCCGAACACACGCGGCGGCATCCTGCGCAGAGCCTCCAGGTCCAGCGAGTACGGGATCACCGACGACAGCAGCGCCACCCCGAGCCCCGCGACCAGGACCCACGGCTGGAGCAGCGCCGTCCCGCTGTCGGCCACGCCGAACGGCACGGCCATCAGCGCCGCGACGGCCATGCCCAGAGCCAGGCCGTCGCCTTCCGGGGTGTGGCGGCCCAGCGCCGCGCCGAGCAGGATGTACAGCCCCCAGCACACCCCCGCGGCGAGGGCGAACAGGCAGCCGACGAGATCGAGTTCGCCGCGTCCCTCCATCAGCAGGACGACCCCGCCCGCCGCGAGCACGGCCCAGAAGGCGTCCAGCCACCGCCTCGCCCCGGCCAGGGCCACCCCCAGCGGCCCGAGGAACTCGATGGTCACCGCGATCCCCAGCGGGATCCGGGCCAGCGCCAGGTAGAAGCACAGGTTCATCAGGCCCAGGACCGCGCCGTAGCCGAGCACCACCGTCCACGCGCGGCGGTTCATGCGCGGCGACGGCCGCCACAGCAGCATCAGCACCGCCGCAGCGAAGAACAGCCGCAGCGCGACCGTCCCGAAGCTGCCCGCCGCGCCGAACAGGTTCTTGGCCAGTGCCGCGCCCACCTGGACGCTGACGATGCCGAGCAGTACCAGCACCGTCGGCGGGACCGTGTCGAAGACACGGCCGGCCGACGCGGTCAGGGGGGACCGGGGGGACGGGCCGGTTCCGGTCCTGTCCGCGTCCGAGGTGTTCCAGGTGTTCGAGGTGTTCGAGGTGGCCACGCGCGGAGTATCGGTGATCGGGCGCCGCGCGTCACACGGTTTTCCCGCCGCCGCCCAGGTCTGGGACCATCCCGTGGTGGACCTCCGGCGCGGCGGACCATCGGAGCCGGCGCGGACCGGGAGCGGTGGGGAGGCGGGATGCTCACATGGCGGCGGGTGACCGAGGGGGACTTCGGGCTGCTGCGGGAATGGCTCGCGCAGCCGCACGTGGCGCGGTGGTGGCACCACGACACGTCCGCGGAGGCGGTCGCGCGGGACTTCGGCCCGGCGGCGCGCGGCGAGGAGCCGTCCGAGGACCTGCTGGTGATGGAGGACGGCGCACCGGTCGCCCTGGTGCAGCGGTGCCGCTTCGCGGACTACCCCGACTACCGCGCGGAGCTGGCCGGCCAGGTCGAACTGCCCGACTCGGCGGTCACGATCGACTACCTGATCGGCGACCCCGCCCGGGTGGGACGGGGGCTGGGGCCGCGCGTGGTCCGGGCGGTCGTGGCGGCCACCTGGACCGACCACCCGGACGCGTCCGCCGTCGTCGTCCCGGTGAACGCGGCCAACCGCGCGTCGTGGCGGGCACTGGAGAAGGCCGGGCTGCGCAGGGTCGGCACGGCCGACCTGGATCCGGACAATCCGGCCGACGGCCGCGCCCACCACGTCTACCGCGTCGACCGGCCCACCGGCGAGGCCCCCGGCCCCGCTACCCCGGCCTGAGCGCGGCCCCCGGGCACCGGGCGTGGCCGGAGAACGTCAGAGCGGGTCGAGGCGGGCCTTGAGCAGGCAGAACTCGTTGCCCTCCGGGTCGGCGAGGACGTGCCAGGGCTCCTCGCCGGTCTGGCCGACGTCGGCCGGGCGCGCCCCGAGTTCCAGAAGGCGTTCGAGCTCGGCGTCCTGGTCGCGGTCGGTGGCGTTGATGTCGATGTGCAGCCGGGACTTCCCCGGCTCCGGCTCGTCCCTGCGGCTGAGGATGATCGTCGGCTGCGGACCGCCGAACCCTTCGCGCGGCCCGATCTCGATGCAGCCCTCCTCGCGGTCGAGCACCACGAAGTCCAGGACCTCGCACCAGAACCGCGCCAGCACCTCGGGGTCGCGGCAACCGAGTACGAGCTCACTGCGGAGCCTGGGACGGGCGATCGGCGAGCGCGGCGGCGCCGAGCAGCTGCTGCACGGCGAGCCGCACCCGGGCAACGTGCTCGGCACGGAGAACGGGCTGCTGTTCGTGGATTTCGAGACGTGCTGCCGCGGACCCGTCGAGTTCGACCTCGCCCACGCGCCCGAGGAGGTCGGCGAGCACTATCCGGGTGTGGACCAGGACCTGCTGCGCGAGTGCCGCGTCCTCGTGCTCGCGGTGATCACGGCGTGGCGCTGGGACCGGGACGACCAACTCCCCGGCGGACGCCGGCTGGGCACGGAGTGGCTCGGCCGGATCCGGTCGGCACTCGATCGCAACGGCCCGGGCGCCCATGGCTGATGAGCCCAGGGCTCGTGTGCCGGGTGTCGTCGCGGCTCCGCGTCAGGGCGTCGGGACAGGGCGCAGCCGCCCCCTGCGTGGCACCACTGGCCCGGCGTCAGCGGCGGCTCACCGCGCCGTGCGGGGGGCGCCACAGGGGCGGTCAGCGTTTGACGCGGTTGCGCACGGCCAGGACCGCCAGGCCCAGCAGGACGGGTTCGACGAGGCGGGAGGCCATTTCGGTGTAGGTGCCCGTCGTGGTCAGGTCCTGCCCGGAGGAGCGGAACACCACCGAGTTGAGCGTGACGTTCAATGCCTTCTCGAAGCGCTCGCCGGTGAACCTGTCCCCGGTGGGGTTCTGCGGGTCGGCCTTGCCGATGGTGAGGGTGACCGTGCCGCCGCCGGGCGGCACGGTGCCGGCCGCCTCCTGCTTCGGCGAGTCCTCGGGGATCCCGAAGCTCATCAGCAGCACGACGGTGACCAGCATCGCCGCCCCCAGCCAGCCCAGCGCGCGGGCCGCGCGCAGCCCGTAGCCGGAGACGGCCCAGTAGGCGGCCAGCAGCGCCCGCTCGCTCCAGGGCCGGGAGGCGTCGTGGCGGCGCATCTCCATCTCGCCGTAGTAGAAGTCGGCCGCTCCGGGCTCGTCCTTGCCGTCCTCGAACGCCTTGCGCAGCGCCCGGTACACCGGCGCCAACTGCGCCGGCCCGGCGTGACCGGCGCCGAGCACCGCCACGTTCCAGCCCCGGACCGCTCCCGGCCGGCGCGCACGCCAGTGGTGCTCCTCGGCCAGGGTGCGGCGCGGAGTGAACCGTACCGGCCGACTGCGCACCCAGTGCGTGCCGGGCGGGACCTCGCCGAAGGAGTAGGCACCCTCCAGCCGCAACTGGTCCAGGTGCACGGTCCCGGTGAAAAGGCACCCCGACAGATCGACGTCGGCCAGGACCAGATGGGCCGCGTCCACCCCGCGTAGCGAGGCCAGCCGCACCGCGGCGTCCGGTGCACCGGCGAGAGCGTGTTCCTCCACCGGCCGCCCGTTGGGGAGCACGAAGCGGTCAGCCTCCGCGGCGATCGTGAGCGGGTACTCGAAGACCGCGTGGGAGAAGTCGACCGTCGCGTAGCGCAGCCGCACATCGGCCGTCGACGACCAGCGGGTCCGTCGGCACTCCAGTCGGTGCGCGGCCAGTGAGAGGGTCACCGGGCCGCCGAACACCGCCCCCGACAGCACCAGCCGCCCGGCACACACCAGCGGGCCGAAACTCGCCGACCGATCGAACACCGTATCCGCGAACCAGGCGTCGCGCTCGATGACGGCCGCTTCGAATCCGCTGCCGCTTTCGAAGGTGGCCGCTTCGAACTTCGCGTTCCCCTCAAAGACGGCTGTCCGGAACCGGGCGTTGTCCTTGAAAGTGGTCCTCGCGAAGTTGGCGTCGCCCTTGAAGACGGCGGCTTCGAAGCAGACATCACGCTCGAAGGTGGTCGCCTCGAACGAAGCGCTGTTCCTGAAGGCGGTCGATTCGAACCAGGCGGTGCCCGCGAAGGTGCTCTCCACGAGCCCGGCCGTGCCCTCGAACGTGGCCTCCTCGAACCAGGCGACGTTTTCGAAGACGGTTCTCCTGAATCCTGCGGTGCCCTTGAAGGTGGTCGATTCGAACCTGGCGGTGCCCTTGAAGGTGGTCGATTCGAACCAGGCGGTGCCCGAGAAGGTGGCTGCCCCGAATCCTGCGGTGCCCTTGAAGACGGTCGTCCCGAACCAGGCCGCGCTTTCGAAGGTGGCCGCCCCGAATCCTGCGGTGCCGTTGAAGACGGTCGATTCGAACCAGGCGACACCTGCGAAGGACGCCCCTTCGAACCAGGCGTTCTTCTGGAAGGTGACCGATTCGAATCCGACATCGCTCCGGAAGGTCGCTGAATCGAACCCCGCAGTGCCGAAGCAAGGGCGCCCGGTGGCGGGGTCGCGGAGGGCGTCGAGCAACCGGCCCAGCAACTCGGCGGTGAAGGTGGTGCCACGGTAGTCGATGTCCGAGCCGGGGGACAGGGTGGCGAGATAGGCGTCGCGGCCAGTGTCCGACAAGTGGGCCAGGCACGCGGTGTGGCCGGGGACGCGGATGCCGCGGCAGCCGACCGGGTCCTCCGTCGTGGTGCCGTGGCCGCAGTGCGGCCAGCCGGGCATACGTGGGGACGGCGCGGGGCTCGGGTGTGTCATGTCCGGAGGACGACCGGGCGTGGGTGGATAGTTGCCCGTTCCGCTTCCGAGGTCGCGCGCTGCCGGAGCCTTCCGCGCGATCCGACTTGTGAGCGGCAGGGCGCGCCCCTTCGAGCATCCCCCGAGAAGAGGGAACGCATGTGGGTGCGTTCGCGGCCTTCGTGGGGCATACCGCTTTCCGTGTGCCTACGTTGGCGGCCGGGGGAGTGCCCACGGGGCCGGTTGTACGTGTTCGGCCGCCGGGTGAAGCGGTTCCGGATGCGTCCGGGCATGAACCGTGAGGAACTCGGCCTGATGGCGGGTTGCTCGCCCGCGACCATCGCCTCGATCGAACAGGGGCGGCGCATCCCGTCGGACCGCTTCATCGACAAGACCGACGAGGTGCTGGACGCGAGCGGAATCCTCAAGGAGATGAAGGAGGAGATCCACAAGGCCCGCTGCCCGAGGTCCTTCCAGGGCGCGGCGACGCTGGAACGGGAAGCCGTCGAGCTGTACTTCTACGACGCGCACGTGGTCAACGGCCTGCTGCAGACGGAGGACTACGCGCGGTGCGTCTTCGGGATGCACCGGCCCGCGCTGGACGAGGAGACCGTCGAACGGCGTCTGGCGGCCCGTACGGCCCGGCAGGAGATCTTCACCAAGGGGTCCACACCGTTGATGAGTTACGTCATCGAAGAGGTGGCGCTACGGCGGCCCGTCGGCGGTCGCCGTGCCATGCGAGGACGGTCGGAGCGAATCCTCCAGGTCGGGCGGAGGCGCGGCGTGGTCGTGCAGGTGATGCCGACGAACTGTGAGGAACACGTCGGCCTCGCCGGACCGTTCACCCTGATCGAGACCGGTGAGGGACGACGTATCGCTTACGCCGAGGTGCGGAAGAGCGGCACCTCCACACGGAGCGGAAGTCCGTCCGGGACTCGAAGCGCAGCATGGGGTCATCCGTGCTCAGGCGCTTACTCCGAGTGAGTCCATGGCCTTCATCGAGAGGTTGCCGGGAGAGACCCGAGGGATCGAGAGCCGAAGCCGATCACGGCGGAACCGGCTTGGTTCAAGAGCAGCTACAGCAGTGGTGAGGGCGGCCGGTGTGTCGAGGTCGCCGCCCGTCCCGGGACCGTCCACGTACGGGACTCCAAGGACGCCGTCCGGCCCGGCCCGGCCTGGCGGTCGGCCCGGACGCCTGGGTGTCCTTCCTCGGCCTGGCGTCCCGCTCGCATGTCTGACGCTCACGTCGCGCCTGTGCCCTGTTGGCCCGGCTCCCTCGGGGCCACAGGGCGCAGCCGTACCGTCCCCCTGCGGATCACCGACCATGGCCACCCTGGTCGTGACCGTCTCGCTGCGTTCCCCGGCCACCTGGCGAACTACCCCGACGGCCTGCGGCCGGCGCAGCGGCAGGCCCGGCGCGGGGCCATCGGTTCCGGCCTGTGACCCCACGCCGGAACGCGCTTTACGGGGCGTGCCCGCGGCCTGGACACTTGGGGGACGGTGCGGGAAGGGGGCGGGGCGGACATGGCCGAGGACCGGGGGAGTTGGGGGAGACCGGTGCCGCTGGGGCAGGGCGGCGCGTCCGAGGCGGCCCACTTCGTCGCCGCGCCGCTGCTGGCCGGCGCCTGCATCGCCACCGTCGGCGTGCTGGGCGCGGACGCCGAGAAGTTCCGCTGGCCGGGGCCCGCGATGCTGCTGCTCACCCTCGCCTTCGCCGCGCTCGTCGGCAGCGTGCAGTACGGCTTCCACGCCCGCCGCCACCTGTACTCCCCGGCGGACGTGGAGTCCTGGCATCCGCCGGACTCCTTCAGGCCCTCCGGCGAGGCGCTGCGCCGGGAGCAGCGCCGCCACTTCGGGGAGTGGCTGCGGCTGAGCCGCCGGGCGGCACTGGCCTACAACCTGGGCATCGTCCTGCTGGGCGCGGGCGGGGCGCTGGCCCTCGCGGCCCCCGAGGGCGCCTCGTTCTGGCACGCTGTGTGCCGCTGGACGGCGAGCGCCGTGCTGGCGGCCGGCGCCCTGGCGGAGCTGGAGTGGACGCTGCGCGAGTGGTGGACGCGCAGATGGCTGCTGCGTGCCGCCCGGGCCGGCGGCGGGGGAGAGGGCAGGGGAGGGATCAGGGGGGAGGGGCGCGATGTCTGAGTCCGCCGTGCGCGCCGTCGGCGGCCCGTGGGAGCCGGAGGTGACGCACTGCTGTGTGTGCGGAGGGCAGTTGCTGCTGCGCGGGCGCCCGCTGACGGCGCGTCCGCGCGTGTGGTTCCTCGGCAGGCAGGGCTTCCCGGACGACCTGGCGTACGACCACGACGGCGGCTGCGCCGCGGCGGCGGTCCCGGCCGGTGTGCTCATCGGGATGAGCAGGGAGCAGGCCCTGGCGGAGGCGGCCCGCCGCGGCGCTTCGCCGGAAGACGGGGACGGCGGTACGCGGGACGGCGGTACGGGAGACGGGAGCACGGGGGACGGGGGCGGCTGAGCCGGGGCCCGCCCGGCGGCCGAGTTCGGCGGGGCCGGAGCCGGGCATACGGACAACATCCGTATTCGGTGGGGCGGTTCGCCGCCGGGAACGCCGAGGACAGCCGAACCGAGGAGGACCGTATGGCCGTCACGTTCCGCAAGAGCATCCGGATCCTGCCCGGAGTGCGCCTGAACCTCAACCGCCGCTCCTGGTCGTTCACCCTGGGCAAGGGGAAGGGGCCCAGGCACACGTTCGGGTCCAGGGGACGCCGCACCACGTCGATGAACCTCCCCGGTCCGTTCGGATACCGCAGGACGACGACGAGCCGGAGCCGCCGCGGCGGGCGCTGACACCGCGCACGCCGCACACCGGGCCGGCCCCGGAACCCCTCGGGGGTTCCGGGGCCGGCCCTTTCGCCGACGGCTCCGCACCGACGGCTCCGCACCGACGGCTCCGCACCGGGGGCTCCGCGCGGGCGGCCGCCGAATGGCCGAAAAGGGGCTGCACGGAACCTTGCCAGTGACCAGTGGCGTACCTACAGTCAACCTACTCGCCGGTATTGACATGTTCACTAATACCGGGAGCCTCCCCGTGCGCCCCGGCCGGGCGCGGGGTGGAGCCGCGCCACCGTACGCACCGGTCCGCCGCCGGGCCGCGAACAGCACCCCGCCGACGGAGCCGAACCGGGGCCCGGCACCAGCACAGAACCTCGCAATCCGTATGCCACAGGCACGTCCGCGAGATGTTCGCGGGCTCCACCGGAAGGGTGTGTCATGAAGGACGAGCAGGAGAGACCCGTGGAAGGCCGCGTCAGATGGCGCAGGTTCGCCGCCGTGTGCGTGCCCGGCTTCGCCGTCACCGGCGTACTGGCCGTCGCGCTGGCCGAGGGAGCCCTCGCCGCGTCGTTCGCCGTGTCCGGCCAGCAGTTCAAGGTGTCCGCGGACCGGCTCACCGGCGACGGCTTCGTGCAGTACGGCAGCGTGGACGTCAACGCCCGCGACCAGCTGCTGCCCGTCGCGGTGACCGGCATCAAGAAGGCGAGGATGGAGAGCCTGTGCCAGTCCGTCGTCACCACCCTGCCCGTCCTCGGCGACATCTCGCTCAAGCTCTCCGCCGGCACCGGCGACAAGCCGGTGGAGGCCACCGACCTGTTCGTGGACGCCACCCAGCTCTCGGGTGACGCGTCGTTCAAGAACATCGAGATCGGCCGCGACGCCTCCACGCTCGACAAGGGCCCCGACGGGGCCCAGGGCATGCAGGACGCCTTCTCCCAGCAGGCCGACACCCTTGAGATCAGCGATCTGAAGCAGACCGCGTGGGCGACCAACGCGGGCACGTTCAAGCTCGCCGACCTCAGCATGAAGATCACCAAGGGCAAGCGCGAATGCTTCTGAGGTGGCGGCGCTGGCGTCGCGGCCGGCCCTTCTGGGGAGGGCTGGTCACCGTCGCCGCGGGCGTGGAGATCGCGGCCATCCCCCTGGCCCCGATGAAGGTCATGCTGCACCAGGGGGTCGCGGGCGCCGCGTCCGTCCTCCTGGGCGCCGTACTGATCGTGCTGGGCCTGTCGGCCTGGTTCACGCCGCACTACCGGACCCTCACCGGCATCCTCACGGCCATGATCGCCGCGGCCGCGCTGGTCCTCTCCAATCTCGGCGGCTTCCTGATCGGGACGGTCGCCGGACTCATCGGCGGCGGGCTCGTCTTCGGCTGGCAGCCGGGGACGGCGCCCGCGCCGGAACCCCCCCACCCCAAACCCCCCTTAGTCGAGGAGGAAGCGTGACCCTCAGCTCATCACGTTCCCGCACCCCCCTGTCCATCGGCGCCGCTCTGGCCGCCGCGGCCGCCCTGACCCTGGCCGGGGCCGGCAGCGCCACGGCCGGGCCGGCCGCCGCCGCGGGCTCCACGACCGTCACCCCCGCCGGGCACTACTTCGCCGCCAACCTCAGCGGCAGCGCCACCTTCAAGGCCGGCAGCGTGACGGTGACCTGCACGGTCTCCAGCTCCACCCCCACGGGCACCGGCGACGCCAACCGCGTCCCGCAGGCGCCGGACAACAGCAACGCCGCCGGCCCGGTCGGAGGCCCCCTCAACGCGCCCACCTACAGCTCGTGCCGCACCAGCATGCCGGGCGTCTCGGCCACCGTCACCACCAGCGGCGCCTGGGGCGTCTCCGTCCAGCACGGGGCGCCTTCCACCGCGACCCTGTCCATGCCCATCGGCGGCCTGGTCGTCAAGACCAGCGGCCTGGCCAACTGCACCGTGACCGCCGCGCCCGACGCCGGCGCCTCGATCACCGGCACCTGGACCAACGGGGCGCCCTCCAAGCTCACCTTCACGAACGTCTCCGTGCCCGTCGACGTCGTCGGCGGATTCGGCTGCCCGACCAGCGCCACCAGCTCCGTCTTCAACGCCACCTACGACATCACCGACACGACCGACCCCGCCTCGCAGATCACCGTGACCGGCTGACCCGGCGAGCGGCGGCTCCCCGATGGGCCCCGGGCGGCGACCAGGCAGCCGCCCGGGGCCCGTGGTGCCGGCCGGCCGTACGGCGGCGCGACGGGCCCCGCGGGTCAGCCGCCCGCCGTGCGGCCGCCGGGCACCCGCCCCTCGATACGGTGCCTGACCTCGGCGGCCAGGCGCGACAGGGCCCCGGAGGCGACGGGCTCCGGCGGCACCGGATCCACCACACGCCGCGCCTCCTCGGGCAACCGCGCCAGATCGGCCTCGAAGCGCTCGCGGGCGACCGCCAGGGTCGCGGGCGCGGCGACGCGCCGGCCGCCGCTCATCACCGTCTCCAGCAGCGGTTCGGCACCGGGCGGCGGCGCCTCGTCCCGCAGGGCGACGACATCGGCGAAGTCCGGGCCGCGGAAGACCTGCTTGGCCCCCGGAGCGGTCACCTTGGCCGCGGACAGCTTCATCACCGGCCGCCCCTCGTAGGCCACCAGCTTGTAGGCGGAGTCCAGATAGGGGGCGTCGGCCGACACCCCGACGCGGGTGCCCACGGCGTAGGTGTCGATCGGGGCGCCGGAGCGCACCAGGCGGTCGACGCCGTGCTCGTCCAGGCCGCCGCTGGCGACGATCCGCACCTCCTCCAGCCCGGCCCCGTCCAGGATCCGCCGCGCGCGCACGGCCAGTTCCCCCAGGTCGCCGCTGTCGAGCCGGACGGCGCAGCCGGGCCCGTACCCCAGATCGCGCAGCACCCGCGCCGCCGTCCGCACGCCCTCCTCGGTGTCGTAGGTGTCCACCAGGAAGGTCACCGGGCCCGGATGGGCCCTGGCGAAGGCGCGGAACGCCGCCTCCTCGTCCTCGTACGCCTCCACGAAGGAGTGCGCCATGGTGCCCACCGCCGGGATGCCGTAGGCGGCGGACGCGGCCACGTTGCTGGTCCCGGCGAAACCCACCAGGGCGCCGAGCCGGGCCATGCGCAGACCGGCCTCGACCCCGTGGGTGCGGCGCAGCGAGAAGTCCACCACCGGGCGGCCGCCGGCTGCCAGGACGCAGCGCGCCGCCTTCGAGGCGACGGCCGTCTGGTGGCTGAGCTGGTTGAGCAGGCAGGTCTCCGCCAGCTGCGCCTGCGGCAGCGGTGCGGTCACCTCCAGCAGCGGCTCGCCCGCCAGCACGATCCGGCCCTCGGGCACGGCCCGCACCTCGCCGGTGAACTCCAGCCCCCGCATCGGCTCGAGGTCCTCCACCGGGCGGTGCAGAGCCTCGGCGAAGGCGGCGGCCTCGCTCGCACCGACCCGCAGCCCCTCCAGATAGGACAGCGCCGACTCCAGCCCCGCCGCCACCAGGAAGCCGCGGTCCGGCGGCAGCTTCCGCACGAACAGACTGAAGACGGCCTCGCCGGTCATGTCCTCGCGCAGGTACGCCAGGGCCATGCTCACCTCGTACAGGTCCGTGGTGAGCGCTCCGGGGACGGTCATCTGTCCGGTCATGTCCGCAGTCTCCTTCCGCGCGCGGCCCGGCGCACCTTCGCGGGGGCGCGGCCCGTCCCGCAGGGCGCCGCTCCGGCCGTCGGCCCGTCAGTCCGGCTCCATGTAGGGGCGGCGGAAGGCCGGTGCGGACCCGGCGCCGTACGGATGGACGGCCGCCATCGCCTGGTCGGCCGCCGCCCGGAGCGGGCCGGAGGTGTCCACGGCGACGGCCTCCGGCCACGGCGCCTCCCGGGCCGTCATCTCGGCGGCCACATCCGCCCCGGCGTCGGAGACCCCCGGCGCGCGGCCGGCCAGCCGGGCCGCGGCAACGTCGCCCGGCACCCGGCAGTGCAGGGCGACCAGGTCCGCGCCGGCGCGCTCGGCGGTACGCCGGGCCGCCTCCCGCTGCTCCGGATCCGTCCAGCTGGCGTCCAGCACCACCGACTCGCCCGAGGACAGCAGGGCGGCGGCGCGGTCCAGAAGGGCCGTGTAGACGGCGCGCGTCCGCTCCGCCGTGTACAGGCCCTCGCCGTAGGAAGCGGGCGCCGGCCGCTCGGCCGGGATGCCCGCCAGCTCCTTGCGGACGCGGTCGCTGCTGAGCAGCGTGACACCCATCCGGTCCGCCAGCGCCCCCGAGAGCGTGGACTTGCCGCGGCCCGGCAGCCCGCCGACCAGGACCAGGCGTACGGCGGAGGCGCGCAGATGGCGCAGGGCCGCGGTGACCAGCCGCCGCGCCTCCTCCTCCGCGTCCGGCGCGCCCTGGACGGCCTGGATGAGGGAGACCTTGGCGCGTACGAAGGCGCGGTAGGCGACGTAGTGGTGCCACAGGGAGGGCGGGGCGGGATCCCCGGAGTACTCGCCGTAGTGGGCCAGGAAGAACGCCGCCGCGTCCGGCGCGCCCAGCCGCTCCAGATCCATCGCCAGGAACGCGGCGTCGTCCAGGCCGTCGACGCGGCGCAGCCGGTCGTCGAACTCCAGGCAGTCCAGGACGCGCGGGCCGTCGTCGAGGCAGAAGATGTCCTCGGCCCGCAGATCGCCGTGCCCGTCGACGACCCGGTTGCGGCGGACACGGGTCTCGAACAGCACCTCGCGGCCGCCGAGGTAACGGCGCACCAGCCGCTCGGCCTCGGGCACCCCCTCGGGCAGCGCGACCGCGCCCTCCAGGGCGCGGACCTCGGCGAAGTTCGCCTCCCAGCGCCCGGCGAGCGCGTCCCGGGTGCCCTCGCGCACCACCTCCGGGCCGCGCGGGGAGTCCGCGTGGCGCGCCGCCAGCAGCCGTGCCACGGCCCGCAGCGGCTCCCGCACGTCCGCGCCCCGGCGCACCAGGGCGGCCAGCCGGCGCTCGGCGGGCATACGGCGCATCACCACGACCGGCTCGGGCCCGGCGTCCTCCTCCGGCCCTCCCTGCGGCCCGCCGGGCCGTGCGGGACGGAGGCCGGGAGGGCAGTGGACCTCGGCGAGCCCCAGGTAGACGTCGGGCGCGAAACGGCGGTTGAGCTCGATCTCCCGCTCGCACCCCCGCCGCCGGGCGGCGAGGGTGGTGAAGTCCACGAATCCCAGGCCGACCGGCTTCTTGAGCTTGTAGACGCGGTCCCCGAGGAAGAACAGCACCGCGGTGTGGGTCTCGCGGACCTCCGCCCGCGGGGGGTGCTCCGCCCCCGCCCCGGCGCCGGGGCGGGGTTCGGGACCGGGGGTCGGCGGTGTGGGCATCCTGTCGCTCCCTGACTGCGGCCGGGTTCGTGCGGGGCCGTGCGCAGGCCCCGCGGGCGGGCCCCGCGGGCGCCGCCCGGTGGGGAGTACCGGGGAGCCCCGGCCCGGAAACCCCCGCCGCCCCGCCCCGCCCGGACCGGGGCGGGGCGGGGCGTACGCCGTCCGATGGAACCCTCACGGCACCGGGGTTACGGTGGGAGGCAGAAGCCGGAGGCGCATCCGCGCCGGGCGGGCGCCGGCGACGCGCGGTGCGGCGACCGCCGAAGCCGGCGGGCCCGGCGTGCGGAGGGCGTGGACACCGGACCGGGCCGGACGCATCCGGACCGCATCGGCCCCGCACCACCCCAGGGAGCAGACGATGGCTCACACACAGGACTGGAAGGTCCGCGTCCACCTCTTCGAGGAGGAGGGCACGACGAAGGCCCGCGCGGTGCTGGACCTCGGGGGCACGGAGATCAGCGGACAGGGTGTCGCACGGCGCAACCCGCACGACAGGGACGTCCCCGAGATCGGTGACGAACTCGCGGCGGGACGCGCGATGAACGACCTGGCGCAGAAGCTGCTGAGCGTCGCGCGCACCGACATCGAGGGCGTGGCGCACCCCGGCCCCTGACCCCGGCCGGATCCGGCTCGACCGAGCCCCGGGCGCGCCCCGGCCCGCGAGCGCGCCCCCCCGGGACCGCCCGGCCGGCAGGCCGGCGGCCGCCAGGACCGGGGAGGCCCGATGGGCACAGGGGATCTGTCCGACGGACGCGTGACGGACGCGGTCCGCGACGCCACCGCGGCCCCCGTCCACGCACAACACCCGGCCCCGGCGCTTCCGCTGTCCGCGGAGCTAGGGCTTCTTCCAGGTGCGCGCGGACTTCGGCCGCGCGCTCCCGCGCGCAGTCCCCGACGGGTGCGCCCTCCACATCGGCTGCGGCGCCGCCCTGCTGAAGCCGGGAGTCGGGCTCGCCCACCAGGGGCTGCGGCCGTGTTCCCGGGACGCCGCCGCGGCCCGGTGGCGGGCGGGGCGGGGACAGGCTCGGGGCCGGGTCAGCGAGGGGAGTAGGTCAGGCAGTCCGCCGAGTCGTGCCGGGCGCCCACCGAGATGCCGGTCGCCTGGCACTCGAAGTCGGTGTTGTACCGGCAGTCGGACATCTTGCAGGCGCCGACGTGCGCGGCGGCCTCCGGGCTCCCGCCCTTGCGCGGAGCGGTGAAGAAGGTGTCGCAGTGGGCGTGCAGGGGGTCGCCGACGGTGATGGCGAGCGCGTGGCAGGCGTGCTCCCTGTTGTACACGCAGGAATCCACGGCGCATTCGGTCACGGCGGGCATCTCCATGGAAGTCTCCTGTGCTCTCGGGCGTGCTCTCGGATGGTCCTCGGGTGCTCCGGGGGCGTCCGGCCGGGGTGCGGCCGTCCAGGGTGGAGTGCTTCCCCGGCCGGGCGGCGGCGCCCGCCGCCGGGACGCCGGAGTTCACCCGATGGGCCGAGTGCGGAGGGGCTGCCGGACCTCGGTCCGAAAAAATAATGTGCCAAGCGGTTCATATTGCGAATTAGCGGCCGGGGCCGGACACCCCGAAGCAGGGCAGCGGCCCGCCCGGGTGAACCGATACCTTTGGGTAAAGGCCCGAGGGCCTGACGGAGGGACCGGTGGGCATGGGGAGCGAGAAGGACGCGGGGCGTCTGCCTCGGCTGCAGTTGGACGAGTTGCTGGACGAGTTGCAGGCCCGCGTCGACGCGGTGCGCGGCACCCGGGACCGGGTGCACAGTCTGCTCGAGGCCGTGATGTCGGTGGGGCAGGAACTGGAGCTGTCCCACGCCCTCCAGCGGATCGTGGAGGCCGCGGTGCTGCTGGTCGACGCCGAGTACGGCGCCCTCGGCGTCATCGGTGAGGACGGCCTGCTGTCGCAGTTCATCCCGGTGGGCATCGACGCGGAGACGGTCGAGGCCATCGGTCCGCTGCCGTCGGGCCACGGGCTGCTGGGCGAGCTGATCCGCCACCCGGAGCCGCTGCGCATCCCGGAGCTGGCCGAGCACCGCAACTCCTCGGGTTTCCCGCCCAACCACCCGCCGATGCACTCCTTCCTGGGCGTGCCGATCCGGGTGCGCGAGGAGGTCTTCGGCAACCTCTACCTGACCGAGAAGCGGGGCGGCCTGGAGTTCGACGCCGAGGACGAGGCGGTGCTGTCCACCCTCGCCGTGGCGGCGGGCGTGGCCATCGAGAACGCCCGCCTCTACGAACAGGCCCGCAACCGCGAGCGCTGGATGGAGGCCAACGCCGAGATCACCGCCGGACTGCTGTCCGGGGTGGACGAGCACGAGGTGCTGGCGCTGGTCGTCGACCACGCGCGCCACATCCTCGCCGCGGACCTGGGCGTACTGGCCCTGCCCCTGGAGGACACCGGCAACCTCCAGGTGGTGCTGGCCGAGGGGGAGGGGAGCGAGGAGTTCCGCGGCCTTGTGCTGCCCGAGGAGGGGTCGTTCGTGGGGGCGGCGCTGGCCGCCGGCGAGGCGATCACCAGTGCCGACATCGCGGGCGACCCCCGCATCTCGGCGGGTACGGAGCGATGGAAGGGCATGGGCCCGGCGGTGGCGGTGCCGATGGGCGCCGGCGACGGGGTACGCGGTGTGCTGCTGCTGGCGCGCAGGGAGAGACGCGCGCCGTTCACGGAGACGGAGACGGCGCCGCTGGCGTCCTTCTCCGGACAGGCCGCGGTGGCCATGGAGCTGGCGGAGCGGCGCCGGGCGGCCGAGCAGGTGGCCCTGCTGGAGGACCGCGACCGCATCGCCCGTGATCTGCACGACCTGGCCATCCAGCGGCTGTTCGCCACGGGTATGACGCTGCAGAGCGCGGTGCGTTTCGTCCAGCACCAGGAGGCGAGCGAGCGGCTGCTGCGGGCCGTGGACGATCTGGACGAGACCATCAAGATCATCAGGTCGACGATCTTCGGTCTGCGCAGCCACGGCGACGGCCAGGGCAGGCAGCAGGGACTGCGGGTGCGGGTGGCCCGGCTGGTGGAGGAGGCCGTGGGGAACCTGGGCTTCACCCCGGCCCTGCGCATGGAGGGGCTGCTGGACACCGATGTGCCGCCGGCCGTGGCCGACCATGTGGTAGCGGTGCTGGCCGAGGCGCTGTCGAACGTGGCGCGGCACGCGCGGGCCGCGGTGGCCGAGGTCTCGCTGGTGGTGGCGGGCGGTTCCCTGACCGCCACGGTGGCCGACGACGGGGTGGGCATCCCGGAGGGCGGACGCCGCAGCGGGCTGGTGAACCTGGCGGAGCGGGCCGAGAAACTCGGCGGCGAGCTGCTGGTGGAGAGACCGCCGTCCGGCGGCTCCTGCCTGGTGTGGCGGGTGCCGCTGGACGGGGCCTGAGGGACCGGGGCCCGAGGAACCGGGCCCGCCGGCCGGGGCGGCCGGCCGGGGCGGCGCGGTCAGAAGCCCGCCTCCAGCACCTCCCGCACGGGCCGGCGGGGCGTGGCCGGTCCCTCGGGGCCGTAGCCGAGGCGGACGAGCATCTGGACGTACCGCGGGCCCGCGGTGCGGTGCAGGGAGCTCCGGAGGTCGGGCCACTCCAGGGCCTGGTGCAGCAGCGAGGTCCGCACCGAGTGGGCGGTGGCGGCCAGCAGGACGTGTTCCAGCGCCTGCCCGGCGCGGAGCCAGTCCGCGCGCCGGTCGCGGGCCGTGGCGAGGACGGCGATGGTGGGGCCGGTCTCGAACCGGGCCGTGAGGGTGCCGGCCGCCCCGACGCCGGAGAAGTCGCGCAGGGGAAGGCGCCCGGTGGCGTCGCGGGCGCCCAGGGCGGCGCCGGGGAGTCCGTCGTGGGCGCCCTCGCGCATCCAGGAGCGGTTCTCGGCGCGGCGTGCGTCGGTCTCGGTGTTGCGGCGTTCGGCCGCGGCGGTCAGACGCATCATCCGGGTGGTGTCCCGGACGCCGGGGAACCACAGCGAGGCGCCCTCGGCGCGGGCGGCGGCGGCCAGTTCGCGCAGGAGCTCCTCGGGCGGGCGGTGGGGTGAGAAGGGGAAGCGGCTGCTGTGCCGGCGCCACAGGGCGGCGTACAGGTCGGGGCGGTGGCGCGGGTCGGGGGCCTCGGCCCCGACCGGGTGCACGGAGGCCAGCAGGTCCGGTTCGGCGGGGCGGGGCAGCAGCCGTACGGCCGGGTCCCAGCCCGTGTGGGCCACCGCCACGCGGAGGTTGAACAGGGCGGCGCCGACGGAGACGTGCAGGGCCCGCCCGACGGGGTCGGTGTGGCGCAGTCCCCGCCCCGCGGCGGCGCGTACCTCCAGGGTGGCTGTGGCGGGGTCCAGGCGGTAGTGCCAGGGCTGGGTGTTGTGGATCGACGGTGCGGCCACGGCCGCGGAGACGAGGTTCTCCAGGACGACCGCGTCGAGTGTGGTGGGTGGCATGGTGTGCTCCTCCCGTTCCGGCCGTCACCAGGCTGCCGCCGCGGCGGCCCGCCGGGGCAGTGCCTTTGGTCCCGTTCCGCGCCGCCGACCGGTCCAGTGCGGCCGGCGCCCGGGAAGCGGGTGGGGGAGGCGCGGTTGCGCGTGGTGCTGCCGCAGGACATCGGGGTGGTGCGCACCCGGGCGCCGGCGGCGGTGGTGGGCCACTGCACGGTGCGCGACTCGCTGCGGCAGCCGCCGCGGGTGGGCATCGGGACCGGCTGAGGAGCCGAGGGCGAGGAGGGGAGCGGCCGGGCCGAGGGGATCGGCCGGGCCGCGGTCTTCGACCCCGGGCCCTGGCCGCGGTCTTCGGTCCGGGTCTTCGGCCACGGGTTTGGGGGGAGGGGTTTCGGTCCGGCTTCCGGGGTGCGCCCGGAAGCCGGACCTCCGCCGTGTCCCCGGTGCGGGCCGGAGGCCCGGGTGCCCGCTCCTGCTCCGGTGTCCTTCAGGTGTTCTGGGCCGCACGGGTGAGTTCGGCGGCGACAGAACGCGCCCACCGCCGGATGTGCTCGCGGTCGCGGAAGTCCCCGCCCTTGCCCTGCTTGACGATCTGCCGGGCGATGAAACCGCGTGCGTCCTCCCCCAGCCGGCCGCCGAAGGTGGTGTGGCCGCGCGCGTCGACCAGGGCGGCGACGCGCACGGCGCCGGGGGCGGGCGGGATGTCGCGCTCCTCGGCGGAGGAGTCCAGCGGGCCGCTGCTGAACAGCCACACCGGGAGCCGCGCCAGGGCGTGGCGGTGGCGCCGGGCGAACCGGGTGGCCTCCCCGACCCAGCGGCCCGCGTACAGGCCGGAGCCCAGCAGTACGGCGCCGTAGGCGTCGAGGTTGCCGAGGGCGGCTGCCTCGGCGGCGGGCAGGACGTCGGCGGTCAGGCCGTTCTCCCGCAGGTCCTGGCCGATCCACTCGGCGATCTCCGCCGTGGAGCCGTTCTTCGAGCCGTGGGCGACGAGTACGTGCGGTGGTGTCATCGTGATCGCCTTCCTGCGAGTCGCCGGGCGCTCCCGGGCGCCCGGGACGTTCCCGGGTGCCCGGCAGGGCCGTTGGTGTGCCGACGGTGTTGTCAGTGGTTGCGCAGCCACCGGTCGGCGAGGCCGTGCAGTGCGGGCTCCTCGGGCCGCAGCCGTGAGTCGTCCAGGTGGTAGGTGAGCCGGCTGACGACGTCGACCACACCGTCGAGGCGGCGGATGAGGGCGGTGGCGACGGGGATCTCGCTGCGCCGTTCGACCCGCCCGGTGAGGGTGACCACGCCGTCGGCGACGGAGACGGAGACGGTGTCGGGCGACAGCCACAGGGACCGGACCAGGACCTCGTCGACGACCTGGGCGCGGATGTCGGCGTCCGGGCGGAGGAAGACGCCCAGCAGGTCGCGGCGGGTGACGATGCCGACCAGCCGCTCCTCCTCGTCCAGGACCGGCAGCCGCTGGACGCCGTGGGCGACCATGGTGCGGGCGGCGCGTGCCACGGAGTCCAGGGCGTGGACGGTGACGGCCGGTGCGCTCATCAGCTCGCCGGCGGTCAGCGGGCGTCCGGTGGCGGCCCTGCGGCGTCCGGCGCGCCCCCTGGGCGGGGGGCCGTCCGTTCCCTGGCGCGCCTGGTGGGCCAGGAGGTCGGTCTCGGAGACGACCCCGAGGACCTTGTCGTCGTCGTCCACGACGGGCAGGCCGCTGATGCCGTGGCGTGCGAGCAGGTGGGCCACCTGCTTGAACGGTGTCGTCGGGTGGGCCTTGACGACGTCGATCGTCATGACGGCGCCGACCACTTTGTGCTTCATGGTGTCCTCCGTGTTCTCTTTCCGGCGGCCTGTCAGCGCAGCCGGCGCAGGTGGGGGTCGTGGGCGCGCCTGGGCAGCAGGCGCACGCGGGCGTCGACGGCGGTGGCGCCGTCGGGCCGGGCCAGGACCGGGTTGAGGTCGGCCCCGGCGAGTTCGGGCAGGTCGCAGGCCATCCGCGACAGGCGCAGCAGGATCTGCTCCAGGGCCTCCAGGTCCACCGGCCTGCCGCCGCGGTGCCCGAGCAGCAGGGGGGCGCAGCGGGGTGCGGTGAGCAGGTCGTGGACGTCCCGGTCGGTGAGCGGGGCGAGCCGGGCGGCGTGGTCGGCCAGGACTTCGGCGGCGGTGCCGCCCGGCCCGAAGAGGACCAGGGGTCCGAAGACCTCGTCCTGGACGACGCCGGCGACCAGTTCGGTGCCGCGCGGTGCCATGGGCTGGACGAGCGCGCCGGTCATGGCGCCGTCCAGGCGGGCGGACAGGTCCCGCCAGGCGGCCCGTACGCGGTCCTCGTCCTCGAGGTCGAGTGCCACGGCGTCCTCCTCGCTCCGGTGGTGCCGGCCGGGCCAGTGGGCCTTGAGGGCGGCGCGTTCGCCGGGCCGCCCGGCCAGGCGGGCGGCGGCCTCGGCGGCGGCGTCCTCGTCCTCGGCCCAGGCCTGGGGCAGGTGGGGGATGCCGTAGTGGTCCAGGAGGCGGGCGCGGTCGCGGGGGCCGAGCAGGCCGCCCGAGGGGTGGTCGGCGAGGAAGGCGCCGACCAGGGCGCGGGCGGCCCCGGTGTCCACGCCGTGCAGTTCGGGGACCTCGCCGGGCGGGCGGCCCAGCCAGCGGGTCCGTTCGGCGGCGTGGGCCAGGGCGCGGGCGGCGTCCTGGGGTTCGGCGTACGCCGGGAGGGCGGTGCCGTCGTCCGAGCGGAGCAGGCGGACGCGTTCGGCCTGGCCGGGCAGGACGGCGACGATGGTGCGGGAGGGGTGGGCGGAGGCGGTGCGCAGCAGTTCGCGTACCTGGGCCTCGTCCGTCGCCCCGCCGTCCCCGTGCCTGCCGTCGCCGCCGCCGGCCGGGGCGGTGGGCACCAGGACGGCCAGGACGGCGTCCACGCCTCCGTACCCGGCCAGCCGTCCCACGCACTCGGCCGGCCGCGGCCCGCCGCTGCGGTCGGTGTCGACGGGGTTCGCGGTGGAGGCGCCGGAGGGCGGGGCGCCGAGCAGGTCGGCGGTGAGGGAGTCGGGCAGCCGGGGGAGGGTCAGCCCGGCCTCGGCGCAGGCGTCGGCGGCCAGGACCCCGGCGCCGCCGGCGTTGGAGACCACGGCTACGCGGGTGCCGGTGGGCAGGGGCTGGGAGTGGAGCAGGGCCGCGGTGTCCAGGAGTTCGCCGATGCCGTGGGTGGCGATCACCCCGGCCTGGGCGGACAGGGCGCGGCGGGTCATGGCGGGGGCGGACGCGGCGGCGGTGTGCGCCGCGGCGGCGCGGCGGCCGGCCTCGGAGCGCCCGGCGTCGACGGTGAGCACCGGCATGCGGCGGGAGACGCGGCGGGCGGTGCGGGAGAAGGCGCGCGGGTTGCCGAAGGACTCCAGGTGGAGCAGGGCCAGGTCGGTGCGGCCGTCGCCCTCCCACCACCGGAGCATGTCGTTGCCGCTGACGTCGTACTTGTCGCCCAGGGAGGCGAAGGTGGAGACGTCGATGCCCAGACGGGCCAGTCCGCCCAGCAGGGCGGCGCCGACTCCGCCGGACTGCACGGCCACCCCGGCGGTGCCGCCGGTGCCGGCGGCCGGGAGCGCGGGGGTGAGGACGGCCGCCAGGCGGATGTCGTCCTCGGTGTTGGCGGCGCCCAGCGAGTGGGGGCCGAGAAGGCGCATGCCGTGGCGGCGGCAGGCGGCCAGCAGGGCGGCGCCCTGCCCGGCGTCGAGGCGGGGGCCGAGCACGGCCAGGGCGCGCACCCCCGTCTTGCCGCACTGCTCGGCGGTCTCGGGCACCTCGTGGGCGGGGAGGGCCAGTACGGCCAGCTCGGGCGCCTTGGGGAGGGCGGCCACCGAGGGGTGGGCGGGGACGCCCTCGACGGACCGGGCACCGGGGGCGACGGCCAGCAGGCGGCCGGTGAAGCCCGCGCGGCGCAGGCCGCGCAGGACGGCGCGGCCCGCCGCCCCCTCCGGCCCGCCGGCGCCGACCACGACGAGGGAGCGGGGGCGCAGCAGCGGGCGGAGGCTGGCGGCGTCGGCGGTGCGGGCGCGCTCGTCGACGGCGGCCAGGTAGTGCTCGTCGGGGTCCAGCCGGATGGTCCAGCGCACCTCGCCGCCGTCGTAGCGGCGGGTGGTGTGCAGCCCGAGGTCGGCGAAGACCTTCTGCACGGCGTGGTTGTCGGCCAGGGCCCCGGCGGTGAAGGCGGTGACGCCGGCGGCGCGGGCGGCGTGGACGAGGTGTTCGAGCAGCAGGGTGCCCACGCCGCGGTGGTGGAACTCGTCGGCCACCGCCAGCGCGACCTCCGCGGTGCAGCCCGCGCCGTCCTCGCCCTCGTACTCGGCGATCCCCACGGGCCGCCCCTCGTGGAGGGCCAGCAGGGCCAGGCTGCCGGGGCGGGGCGGTCCGCAGACGCGGCGGGCGGCCTGCCGGCCCAGTTCGCGGCCGGAGCCGAAGAACCGCAGGCGCAGGTTCTCGGGTGACATCCGCTCGTACAGCCCGTCGACGCCGGTGCGGTCCTCGGGGCGGGCGGGGCGGATCTCCACGGTCCGGCCGTCGGCCAGCAGCGCGTGGGCCGGCCGTACGGGGCGTGCGGAGCCCGCGGTGTCCGCTGTTTCCGTTATCCCAGTGGTGCCCGTGGCGCCCGTGGTGCCCGTCATGGCCGGTCCCCTCTCCTTCTGCCTCGCTTCCCAGCGTCGTACGGGAGCGGGGCCGCTCCCAGGGCCGGCAGGGGTGCGGCGGAGGGCCGTTCGGCCCCGGCCGGGCGGGGCGGGACGGCCGGGCAGGCCGGTCGGTCCCACCCGTAGGGACCTGTGTCCCCTCGCGGTGGCGGGTACCCGGCCGCAGCCTGGAGGTGGAGCGGACGGCCGCTCCGCCCGGAAGGCTTGGAGGTACACACCATGACCCGCACCGTCACCGTGGGCCTGGACGGCTCGCGCGAGAGCCTGGCCGCTGCCGAGTGGGCGGCCCGCGAGGCGCTGCGCCGCACGCTGCCGCTGCGGCTCGTGCACGTGAAGGAGAACGACTCCCACCCGAGGGTGCTGTCGGGGATGGACCCGGAGGCGCGGGAGCGGTGGGAGGCGCTGCCGGACGAGACGGCGGCCGACCTGGCCCGCAAGCACCCCCCGCTGGAGGTCGCCGTGGAGCGGCTGGCCGGCCGCCCGGCCGAGGTGATCGGGGACTCGGTGGGCGAGGCGGAGCTGCTGGTCCTCGGGTCGCGGGGCCGCGGGACGCTGACGGGCTTCCTGGTGGGCTCGGTGGCGCTGTCCACCGTGGCGCACGTGGAGTGCCCGGTGGTGCTGGTGCGGGCCGGGACGGCCGAGCAGGACACCGGTGACGTCGTGGTGGGACTGGACCTGTCCAGACCGCGCGAGGAGCTGCTGGAGTTCGCCTTCGACGCCGCCGCCCGGCGCGGGGTGCCGCTGACGGTCGTCCACGGCTGGGACCCGCCGCCGGTGTACGGGATCAACCCGGTGGCCGTGAACCCCCATCTGATCGACGATCTGGCCGAGGAGAAGGCCGACGCCCTGACCCGTGTGCTGGCGTCCTGGCGGGAGAGGCACCCGGAGGTGGAGGTGAGGCCGCAGGCCGTGGTCGGCAGGGCCGCCCACCACCTGCTGGAGGCCGCCGAGAACGCCTCCCTGCTGGTCGTGGGACGCCGCAACCGCCGCGCCCGGCTGGGTTTCCACACCGGACCGGTCACCCACGCCCTGATGCACCACTCGCCGGCGCCGGTGGCCGTCGTACCGCACGACTGAGCCGTGTCCGGTGCGGCCGGGCAGGCCCGGCCGCACCGGGGCCGCGAACCCGTCCGACCGAGGTGCTCCGCCGCCGGGCGCAGGCCCGCACGGGCGCCGAACCGCTGAGGAGACCGTGACCATGGTCCGCTACGTCCAGGACTTCACCGAGGGCGGCCGGGAGCAGGCAGACCTGCTCGGGGGCAAGGGCGCCAACCTCGCCGAGATGACCCGCATCGGCCTGCCCGTGCCGCCCGGTTTCACCGTCACCACCGAGGCGTGCCGGGCCTATCTGGCCACCGGCTCCGAGCCCGAGGGGCTGGAGCGGGAGCTGGCCGAGCACCTGGCGGCGCTGGAGCGGGCCGCCGGCCGGAGGCTGGGCGACCCGGACGATCCGCTGCTGCTGTCGGTGCGCTCCGGCGCCCGGTACTCCATGCCGGGGATGATGGAGACGATCCTCGACATCGGGCTGAACGACGCCTCCGTGCACGGGCTGGCCCGGACCTCCGGGCACGAGGACTTCGCCTGGGACTCCTACCGGCGGCTGATCCAGATGTTCGGCACCACGGTGATGGGGATCGACGGGGCGCTGTTCGCCGAGGCGCTGGCCCGCCGCCCCGACCCGGGGCAGCGGCGGCTGCTGGTGGAGGACTTCCGCCGCATCGTGCGCGAGCGGACGGGCGAGGAGTTCCCGCAGGACCCGGCCGAGCAGCTGCGGCGCTCGGTGCGCGCGGTGTTCTCCTCCTGGAACACCGAGCGCGCCCGGGTCTACCGCCGCCGCGAGCACATCCCCGAGGACCTGGGCACGGCCGTCAACGTCCAGACGATGGTCTTCGGCAACGCGGGCCCGGACTCGGGCACCGGTGTGGCCTTCACCCGCGACCCGGCCACCGGGCTCCAGGGCGTCTACGGCGACTACCTGGCCGACGCCCAGGGCGAGGACGTGGTCTCCGGGGCGCGCAACACCGTGCCGCTGGCCGAGCTGGAGCGTCTGCACCCCGAGTGCTACGCGCAGCTGTGCGAGTACATGGAGAGGCTGGAGCGGCACTACCGGGACCTGTGCGACATCGAGTTCACCATCGAGCGCGGCAGGCTGTGGATGCTGCAGACCCGGGTGGGCAAGCGCACCGCCGAGGCCGCCTTCCGCATCGCCGCCCAGCTGGCGGACGAGGGGACGATCGGCTGGGACGAGGCCCTGGACCGGGTCGGCGGCGAGCAGCTCGCCCGGCTGATGTTCCCGCGCTTCGACACCGCCGGAGCCGGTGAGCCGCTGGCCCGCGGGGTGCCGGCGTCCCCCGGCGCGGCCTCCGGGGCGGTGGTCTTCGACTCCGCCGAGGCCGCCCGCCGGGCCGCGGCCGGCGAGAAGGTGGTGCTGGTGCGCGGCGAGACCACGCCCGACGACCTGCCCGGCATGGTGGCCGCCCAGGCGGTGCTGACCAGCCGGGGAGGCAAGACCAGCCATGCGGCCGTGGTGGCCCGGGGCATGGGCCGGGTGTGCGTGTGCGGTGCCGAGGCCGTCGAGATCGATGTCGCCGCGCGCCGCTTCACCGTGGACGGCACGGTGGTCGCCGAGGGCGAGACGGTCTCCGTGGACGGATCGGCCGGCGCCGTCTACCTGGGTGAACTGCCCCTGGTGGGCTCCCCGGTGATGCGGTACTTCGAGACGGGGGAGCGGCAGCCGGGCGTGGTCGACGCGGTCGCCCGGCTGATGGAGCACGCCGACGCCACGCGCCGCCTGGGCGTGCGGGCCAACGCCGACACGCCCGAGGACGTCGAGCGGGCCCGCCGCTTCGGCGCGCGGGGCATCGGCCTGTGCCGCACCGAGCACATGTTCCTGGGGGAGCGGCGGCGCCTGGTGGAGGCGATGATCCTGGCCGAGGACGACACCGGGCGCGAGAAGGCGCTGGCGGCGCTGCTGCCGCCGCAGCGCGAGGACTTCACCGCCATGCTGGAGGCCATGGACGGCCTGCCGGTCACCATCCGCCTGCTGGACCCGCCGCTGCACGAGTTCCTGCCCGACCACACCGAGCTGGCGGTGCGGGTGGCGTCCGCCGAGGCGGCCGGGGGCGAGCCCGACCCGCACGACGTGCGGCTGCTGAGCGCGGTGGAGCGCATGCATGAGCACAACCCGATGCTGGGGCTGCGCGGTGTGCGGCTGGGCCTGGTGGTGCCGGGGCTGATCGCCCTGCAGGTGCGGGCGGTGGGCGAGGCCGTGGCACGGCGGCTGCGCGCCGGCGGCGACCCGCGGGTGGAGATCATGGTGCCGCTGGTGGACACCTCCGACGAGCTGCGGCTGGTGCGCGACGAGGTGGACACCGTACTGGCCGAGGTCTCCCGGGAGACGGGGGTGGAGGTCACCTGCCCGGTCGGCACGATGATCGAGCTGCCCAGGGCGGCGCTGACCGCGGACCGGATCGCGGCCGAGGCCGACTTCTTCTCCCTGGGCACCAACGACCTGACCCAGACCACCTGGGGGCTGTCCCGCGACGACGTGGAGGCGTCGTTCTTCTCCGACTACCTGGAGCGGGGCATCCTCCAGGACTCGCCGTTCGAGACGCTCGACCTGCAGGGGGTGGGCCGGCTGGTGCGGATCGCGGTCGAGGAGGGCCGGGCCGCCCGGCCGGGTCTGAAGGTGGGGGTGTGCGGCGAGCACGGCGGGGACCCCGAGTCCGTGCACTTCTTCCACCAGGTGGGTCTGGACTACGTCTCCTGCTCTCCCTTCCGGGTGCCGGTCGCCCGGCTGGAGGCGGCCCGTGCGGCCCTGGACCCCGGCCGCGCGCGGTCGAGGACCGCCTGACGGCCGCACGGGCGCCGGGCGGGAGCGGCCCCGGGCGGCCGGGGTCCAGGGCCGCACGGGCCACCGGAAGGGCGGCCGATCCCAGGCGGAAAAGGATTTTTCCGGTAAGGCTGGAGGACGGCGGGCGGAACACCCGCCGCGTGCGGCGGAACGGGAGGATCGACGATGGAGGCCAACCCGGCCGGACCCCGGGGCCATGTGGCCGTCGGGGTGGACGGCTCCCGGCACGCCGAACTGGCGCTGGAGCAGGCGGCGGCCGAGGCGCGGCGCCGCGGGGTGCCGCTGGAGGTCGTGCACGGCCGCCCATGGGCCGCGCTCCCGCAGACCGGGGCGGAACCCGCCGCGCACACCCCCTCCCGCGAGGAAGCCCAGGCGCTGGCGGAGTCGTCCGCCGAACACGCCCGGCGCCTGGCCCCGGGGCTGGAGGTGGTGGCCTCGGCCGTGGACGAGGAGGCCCCGGACGCCCTGGTGCGCCTGAGCCACCTGGCCGGCCTGACCGTGGTCGGCTCCCGCGGGCTGGGCGGTTTCACGGGCCTGCTGCTGGGGTCGGTGGGCCTGCGCGTCGCCGCGCACACCGCCGGGCCGCTGCTGGTGGTGCGCGGCGACCTGCCGCCGGAGCACAACCGCGTCCCCCACGGCACCGTGCTGCTGGGCGTGGAGAGCGACGCCGACGCCGACGCGGTCGGCCTGGCCTTCCGCGAGGCCGTCGTCCGGGATGCGCGCCTGGTGGCGCTGCACGCCTGGGTCTACCGGCACCTCGCCCCGCCCGGTGAGCCGCTGGTGCCCACCAGCCCGCGGCGTGAGGACATCGCCCGGATCGCGCGCGCCGAGGCGGCGGCGGCCGAAGGGGCGCTGGCCCCGTTCCGCGGCCGCTACCCGCAGGTGCGCGCGGAGGTCAGGGCCGTCAACGGCGGCGCCGCCCATGCGCTGGTCGAGGCCAGCGAGGCGGCGGACGTGGTGGTGGTCGCCGTCCACCGGCGGCGCGGCCGGCTGGCGATGCGGCTGGGCCCGGTGGTGCACTCCCTGCTCCACCACGCCCGCTGCCCGGTGCTGGTGGTGCCGGTCCCGCTCGGCGGCGGGCACGGCGGGCACGGAGGGGGCCACGACGGGGACCGCGGCGAGGACGAAACGACATGACCGTACTGGTGGGGTACGCCAGCGTCCACGGCTCCACCCGCGAGATCGCCGAGCGCATCGCCGCCCGGCTGGCCGAGCGGGGTGTCGAGGCCGAGACCGCGTCCCTGGACGCGGTCGGCGACGCGGGCGGCTACGACGCCTATGTGCTGGGCAGCGCCGTCCACGGGATGGCCTGGCTGCCGGAGGCCACCGGATTCGTCCACGCCCACCGGGAACTGCTGGCCGGCCGGCCGGTGTGGATCTTCAGCGTCGGCATGCCCGCGGCCCTGCGCGGCCCGTGGAGGCCCATGGCGCCCAAGGAGGAACCGAAGGTGACCGAGGAGGTCCTGGCCGACCTCTCCCCCCGCGACCACGCCATGTTCTCCGGGGTCGTCGCACCGGAGCACCTGCCCGGCGCCGGACGCGCGGTCTTCCGGGCGATGGGCCTGCGCTACGGCGACTACCGCGACTGGGAGGCGATCGACGCCTTCGCCGACACCGTCGCGGGCTCCCTGCACCCGGCCCCCGGCAGTCCCTGAGCACCCGCGGACACCACAGAACGAAGGAGCTGATCACCGTGTTCCCCATGGCGGAAACCGGGGCCCACCGGCCAGTGACGGTGGAGGCGGAACTGGACGAACCGCTGTCGAGGTGGCTGTGGCTGGTGAAGTGGATCCTGCTGATCCCGCACTTCGTCGTGCTGTTCTTCCTGTGGATCGTGTTCTTCGTGGTGACCGTGATCGCGTTCTTCGCGATCCTGTTCACCGCGCGCTATCCCAGGCCGCTGTTCGACTTCAACGTCGGCGTGCTGCGCTGGAGCTGGCGCGTGGGCTTCTACTCGACCGCCGCGTTCGCCACCGACCGCTACCCGCCCTTCAGCCTGGGCCGGGAGCCGGACTACCCGGCGCGGCTGGACGTCGGCTACCCCGAGCGGCTCTCGCGCGGCCTGGTACTTGTCAAGTGGTGGCTCCTGGCGATCCCGCACTACATCGTGGTCGGCTTCTTCGTCGGCGGCGGTGGCGCCGGAGGCGGTACGGAGGAGCAGTGGTTCTGGTCCGCGGGGCTCATCACCGTCCTGGCGTTCATCGCGATCATCGCCAAGGCATTCACCCGCACCTACCCCGAGGGGCTGTTCGACCTGATCACCGGGCTCAACCGCTGGGTGCTGCGGGTGGCGGCCTACGCGGCCCTGATGACGGACGCCTACCCGCCCTTCCGGCTGGACAAGGGCGGCTCGGAGCGAGGGCCGGCGCCGGAGCGGTCGCCGTGATCAGGGCGCTGGTGGTGGTCTTCCTCCTCGCGCACGCCCTGGTGCACTTCAGGGTCTGGGTGACGCCTCCGGACCCGGACAACCCGCCCCCCTTCGCCCCCGGCCACTCCTGGGTGCTCGCCGCGGCCCATGTGACCGAGGAGACCTCCAGGGCGGCGGCGACGGCCCTGGCCGCGGTCACGGGCCTGCTGTACGCCGTCGCGGGCGTGGCCCTGCTGGCGGACGCCGGCTGGTGGGCCCCGGCGGCCGTGGTGGCGGCGGCGGGCGGACTGGTGCTGAAGGTGGTCTGGTTCAACCCGTGGCTGCTGCTGGGCATCGCGCTGGACGCGGGCGTCGTCCTGGCCGTGACGCTGACCTGGCCCGCCTCCCTGTACTGATCCGGCCCGCACCGGTCCGGCCCGTACCGGTCCGGGCCGTCCACGGCATGACGTGCGGGGACCGCGCGGGTACCGGCAGGGGCTCCGGCGCCCCTCCCGGCCCGTGCGCCGGGCGGGGCGCCGTCGCGCACCGCGCCCACGCCGCACCACCGCGCCATCGCACCGCCCGCACCCACCACCCGCCCGCCCGTACGGCCGGACGGGCACCGTGACGAACCGGAGCAGACCATGCAGGACCCGCCCGCCCTTCCCGCCGCGCGCCCCGACGGCCTCACCGAGCAGGAGGCCGCCCGGCGGCTGGCGGAACGGGGGCGCAACGAGGTGGGGCGGCCCCCGGGCACGCCGCTGCGGGCGCGGGTGGCCGCGCAGTTGCGCGACCCGCTGATCCTGGTCCTGCTCGGCGCGGTGGTGCTGACGCTGCTGACCGGGGACCACGGCGACACGGCCGTCATCGCCCTGGTGATCGTCGCCAACACGGGCGTGGGAGTGGCCCAGGAAGTGCGCGCCGACAACGCGATCGCGGCGCTGACCGCCATGTCCGCCCCCGTGGCCCGGGTGGTGCGCGGCGGCGCCGAACGGGAGGTGCCCTCGGCCGAGGTGGTGCCCGGCGACGTGCTCCTGCTCGGCGAGGGCGACATCGTCCCGGCGGACGCGCGGCTGCTGCACTCCTGGGTCCTGTCGGTGGACGAGTCCGCGCTGACCGGCGAGTCCGTGCCCGTGGACAAGGACGTGCGGGCCGACGGGCCGGAGGCCACCGCCCTGCGGGCGGGCACCGTCGTCGTACGCGGCCGGGCGGTGGCCCGCGTCACCGCCACCGGGGCGGACAGCGCGCTGGGCCGCGTCGCCGCCCTGCTGCGCCCCCGCCGCGGACCCACCCCGCTCCAGCGCCGCCTGGCGGGCCTGGGCCGGGTGCTCGCCGCGGTCACGGTGGCCCTGTGCCTGCTGGTGCTGCTGACGGGCCTGGCCCGCGGGCAGTCGCTGGAGACGATGGCCGTCACCGCGAGCAGCCTGGCCGTGGCCGCCGTCCCCGAGACCCTGCCCGCCGTCGTCACCCTCGCCCTGGCCCTCGGCGCCCGGCGGATGGCCGCCCGCAACGCGCTGGTGCGGCGGCTGCCCGCGGTGGAGACCCTCGGCTCGGTCACCGTGCTGGCCACCGACAAGACCGGCACCCTCACCGAGGGGCGGATGGTCGTGGAGCGGGTGTGGACCCCCGAGGGCACCGTCCGCCTCACCGGCGGCGGATACGAGCCGGCCGGCGAGATGCCGGCCGACGGCGGCAGCGGCAGCGGCGCCGGTGGCAGCGGTGACGGGACCCCCGCACCCGCGGCGGCACGGGCCGTACGGGCCCTGCTGACCGCCGCCGTGCTGTGCAACGACGCCGCGCTGCGCCCCCCGCACGACGACGAGGAGCGCTGGACCGCGCTCGGCGACCCCACCGAGGCGGCGCTGCTGGCCGCGGCGTCCAAGGCCGGCCTGGACCGTGCCGAGGTGCTGCGGGAGCACCCCCGGATCGGCGAGGTGCCCTTCGACAGCCTGCGCAAGCGCATGACCACCGTTCACCGGGAGCCCTCCGGCGGGCGCCTGGTGTGCCTCAAGGGCGCCCCCGAGGCGGTCCTGAACGCCTCGCTCCTGGACGAGACTCCCCTGCGGCTGGAGCGCGCCCACCGGGAGGCCGCCGCGCTGTCGGCGGAGGGCCACCGCGTCCTGGCCGTGGCGTCGGGCCCGCTCGGCAGGACGCCCGGCCGCTGGGAGGAGGCCGAGAGCGGGCTGCGGCTGCTGGGGCTGGCGGCGCTGAGCGATCCGCCCAAGGAGGTGGCCGGGGCCGCCGTCGCCGCCTGCCGGGAGGCGGGCATCACCCCCGTGATGATCACCGGGGACCACCCGGCCACCGCCCGTGCGATCGCCGCCCGGCTCGGCATCCTCGGCCGGGGCCCGGGCCCGACCGGAACGGACGGGGCCGCGCCCACCGAGCCGCCCGAGGTGGTCACCGGCCGCGCACTGGCCGCCGGGCGGGTCGCCGACCCGTCCACGGTGCGGGTGTTCGCCCGCACCGACCCGCAGCAGAAGGTGGACATCGTCCAGGCATGGCGGGCGCGCGGTGCGGTGACGGCCATGACCGGCGACGGCGTCAACGACGGACCGGCGCTGCGGCAGGCCGACATCGGGGTGGCGATGGGGCGGCGGGGCACCGAGGTCGCCCGGCAGGCCGCCGACCTGGTGCTCGCCGACGACGAACTGCGCACGGTGGTCGCGGCCGTGGAGGAGGGGCGCCGGGTCCACGACAACATCCGCCGCTTCCTGCTCTACGGCGTGGCCGGAGGAGCGGCGGAGATCCTGGTGATGCTCATCGGCCCCTTCCTCGGTCTGACGGTGCCGCTGCGGGCGGGCCAGATCCTGTGGATCAACCTGCTCACCCACGGTCTGACGGGCGTGGCCATGGGAGCCGAACCGGTCTCCCCGAACGCCATGCACCGCCCGCCGCACCCCTCCGGCCGGCATGTGCTCGGCGGCGGGCTGTGGCTGCGGATCCTGCGGCTGGCCGCGCTGGTGGCGGCCGCATCCCTGGCGGCGGCGCTGTGGGCGCGCGGTGCCGGGCAGCCGTGGCAGACCACGCTGTTCCTGGCCCTGCTGGCGGCCCAGCTCGGCGTCGTGCTGGGCCTGCGGGAGCGGCTGCTGACACGGGAGAACCCCTTCCTGCCGGCGGCGGTGCTGGCCGCGGTGGCGCTGGGCGCGGCCGCCGTCTCGGTGCCCTTCCTGGAGGAGGTGCTCCGCACCGAACCGCTGGGCCCGTCCGCCCTGGCGGCCGTAGCGGCCGTCGCCGCGGCCGGGTTCGCCGCGGCCCGCTTCGAGAGCCGCTTCACGCGCGGCGCGGCGGGAGGCGCGGCCGCGTCCCCGGGCCCCTCCGCCCCGGGCGGCCCGGCGGGTGCCGGGCGGCGCACACGGGCCTGAGGCCCGTGTGCGTACGGCCGCCGCTCCCCGGCGGGTGCGGCGGCCGTACGCGGGCCGGACCCCGGCCGGGGCCCGCGTACGGTCAGCGCGGGCCGGGCGGGGGAACCAGGACGTTCTCGCCCGTGCGCCCGGCCAGGTGGTCCTCGACGTTGCGGGCGGTGGCCTGGACGATCTGCCCCACCGCGTCATGGGTGAAGTACGCCTGGTGGGAACTGACCAGGACGTTGCGGAAGGTCATCAGCCGGGCGAGGGTGTCGTCGGTCATCACGTCCAGCGAGCGGTCGAAGAAGAAGACCCCGGCCTCCTCCTCGTACACGTCCAGCCCCACCCCGTCCAGGCGGCCCTCGCGCAGGGTCTCCACCAGGGCGTGGGCGTCCATCAGACCGCCCCGGCTGGTGTTGATCAGGATCGCGTCGTCCTTCATCCTGCGCAGGGCGTCGCCGTCGACCACGTGGTAGGTGTCGGGCAGCAGCGGCAGGTGAAGGCTGATCAGGTCGGACTCGGCGAACAGCCGGTCGCGGTCGACGTACTCCATGCCCAGGGCCAGGCACTCGGGGTTCTCGGCGACGTCGGAGCCGAGCAGGCGCATGCCGAAGCCCGCGGCGATGCGGGCGAAGGCCGCGCCGATCTTCCCGGTGCCCAGGATCCCGGCGGTGCGCCCGTGGAAGTCCCGACCCATCAGGCCGTTGAGCCGGAAGTCGAAGTCGCGGGTGCGGGTCACCGCGCGGGGCACCCGGCGGTTGACCGCCAGGGCCAGGGCCCAGGCGAACTCGGCCACCGAGTGGGGGGAGTAGTGCGACACGCGCGCCACCGACAGGCCCAGCTTCCGGGCGGCGTTCAGATCGATGTTGTTGTAGCCGGTGGCGCGCTGGGTGACCAGCCTGGTGCCGCCGTTCGCCAGGACGGTCAGGACCTCCTCGTCCAGCACGTCGTTGACGCTGCTGCACACCACCGCGCATCCGGCGGCCGTCGCGGCGGTGTCCCGGTCCAGGACCAGGTCCAGGCAGCGCAGGCGGTGCCGCCCGTCGAACGCCTCCTCCAGGAGGGGCCGTTCGTCGGCGACGACTCCGTAGGCGACGACGTCCACCGCCTTCCCGGCCCTTCCGGTCGTGCCCTCCACCGTCTGCTCCACCGTTTCCTCCCTCGTCCTGCGCCGTCCTGCGCGCGTACGTGCCCGGCCGGCCGTGCGGGGCCGGTGGGGGCGCGGGATGCCGCACCCCCGGGGAACACGTTGCCCGCAAGCCTTCCCCGGACGCCTCCCTCCGGCCCAGGGCCGAACGGGCCACCCGCTCCCTCCCCCGGAAGGAGGCGCCTCGGGAGGCGGGCGGCCGGAGGGTGCGGGCGGCCGGGAGGGCGGAAGGTCAGCCGAAGCACGCCTCCCAGGTCTCCGGACCGACGACGCCGTCGACCGCCAGGCCGTGCCGCGCCTGGAAGCGCTCGCACACCTCCTTGGACCGCGCGTCGTACCGCCCGTCCGTGCCGGGGGACCAGCCGCGCTCGCGCATCCGCCGCTGCCACAGCCCCACGGCGGGGTGCTCGGTGGCCGGCGGATGGCTGAGGTAGACGCCGGGCCAGGCGGGGGGACCGGAGGCGGGCTCCAGCGAGCCGTTGCGCACATAGGAGGAGAGCCTGCCGGGGCAGGACGTCGGCAGGTGGTCGCTGTGCCGGTTGATCCCGCGGCCCGCGCCGCCGATGTCGCGCAGGTTGGCGATCGACCAGCGGAAGGCGTCCAGGAGCTGCTCGGTGACGGGGTCGTAGTCGGAGGAGGAGCCGCCGGTGAGCGCGCACACCGCGTACCAGTTCCGGTTGCCGGAGTCGGTGCCGTTGGCGGCGGTCCGCACCCAGGGCCCCCGGCCCTCGAATACACGGCCGTGGACGCACACCAGATAGGTGTAGGCGATGTCGGCCCAGCCGTTGCCGTCCATGTGGTGGCTCTGGATGCCGCGCACCTGGCCGGCGCACTCGCCGTGGTCGGAGCGGGCGGTACGGGTGCCGCCGACGTGGTGGACGGTGGTGCCGCCGTTCCCCGGCGCGATGTCGGAGGGCCGGTTGGTGGGGGCGCGGGCGCCCCATTCCGAGCGGGGGACGAAGACGGCCATCAGGCGTCCACCCCCTCCCGGCAGCACTCCACACCGGCGTTGAGGGGCTCGCCGGGAGCGTCGTCGTCGGCGTCCTCGGGATAGAGGGCGGCAGGGTGGTAGGGGTGGGTGACCGCCGGGAGCCGGTACTCGCCGGCCACGGCGCCGGCGCCGAAGACACCCAGGGGCGGAAGCGCCGCCGCGCCGGCCGCGGCCGCCGCGGCGGCGCCGGTCAGCCCCAGGAAGCCGCGCCGGGTCGTACGGGGAGACGGGCCGGAGGGCGGGCCTGAGGAAGGGCCGGGAGACGGTCTGGGGGACAGTGTGGAGGACAAGGGGCTCTCCTGCCGCCGAGGGGGTGGGGAGGGAGGACGGGGACGGGGGCCCGTCCGCCTGAGTGCGCACATGGGCCTACCCCCCGGCGTCCCGGACAGGCTCGGCCGTACCGGTGAACATCACCGCCCCCAATGCTGACCGACCAGACGGTATGCAACGGGCGGCGGGGCGTCTAAGCTCCTGCCGACCCCCGCCGAAGGCGGGCGGCAGCGCACCGGCGCACCGACACACCGACACGGCGGCAAGGAGACCTCCATGGCCATCGACCCCACCGGAGCCGACCTCAAGCGGATGCTGGCCGAGGACCCCGGAGGCCCGGTCGTCATGCTCAACCTGCTGCGCTTCGCCCCGGACGGCCGGGCCTCGTACGCGGAGTACGCACGGCACCTGGCGGACCGCTTCCTGGAGCGCTACGGCGCCGAGGTGCTCTACGCCGGCGACGGCGCCACGGCCCTGGTCGCCGAGGACGGGCAGGAGTGGGACGCGGTGCTGCTCGTCCGCTACCCCAGCCGGGAGGCGTTCTGCCGCATGGTCGCCGATCCCGAGTACCAGCAGGTCACCGCTCTGCGCACCCGCGCGCTGACCGAGGCCGTGCTCCAGCCGACCGTCCCGTGGACCTCCCGCGGCGGTTCCTCGCCCGAAGCGGCCTGACGAGCGGCGGTCCCGCCGGACATGGCACCGTGACCGCCGTGACGAGGGACGTGACGACGAGGGACGAACTGCTGTCCGCACTGGCGGGGCTGAGACGGGCCGCCGTCGGGGGGCGGCGCGCACCGCACAAGCCGCTCCTGCTGCTGTGGCTGCTGGGCCGCTTCACGGCCACCGGCAGCACGGCGGTGGCCTACGGCGAGGCGGAGGAGCCGGTCGGCCGCATGATCGACGACTACGGCCCTCCCGCGCGGTCCACCGACCGCGCCGCGATGCCGTTCGTGCACCTGGAGCGCACCCTGTGGGACCCGCGGGACGCCGACGGCCGGCCGATACCCCCCTCCGCCCCCGAGCGCGGCTCCTGGCTTCGCGCCCGGGGCGCGACCGGAAGACTGCGCGCACCCGTCGAGCGCCTCCTGGCCGACCCCGGCACCCTGGCCTCCGCCGCCCGGCTCCTGCTGGACCTCCACTTCACACCCGCGCTCGAACCCGCGATCCGCGCCGACGCCGGACTGGACCTGACGGCCGTGGAGGAGGCCGCGCTCACCCTCCGGGCGCGAAGGAGCCGCCCGCGCCGGCCGGACTTCGCCGAGCGGGTGCTGCACGCGTACGCCCGAGCCTGCGCGATGTGCGGCTACGACGGGGCGCTGGGCCGCAACCCGGTCGGGCTGGAGGCCGCCCATGTGCGGTGGCACAGCCAGGACGGCCCGGACGAGCCGTCCAACGGTCTGGCGCTGTGCGCCCTGCACCACGCGCTGTTCGACCTGGGAGCGCTCGGCCTCACCCCGGACCTGCGCATCCGCGTCTCCCCCCGCTACACCGCCCGCAGCAGGCCGGGCCGGGCCGTCGGGGAGCTCCACGGCGCCCCGCTGGCCAGGCCCCGCCCCGGACGGCCGCCGCTCGACCCCGCCTTCGTGAAGTGGCACGACCGCCAGGTCTTCAAGCACGGCGACCGCTCGGCGACCGCCTGAACCGGTGCGGACACCGGCGGGCGGAGCACGCGGCGGCGGCCGGTGCGGACGCGGACGCGCATGCGCCGTCCGCGAACGGGTACGGCGTCCTCCTGCACAGGAGATCACGGGCGGTCGCAGACGACCGCAGACGCCACGGAGCCGAGGAGGCCGTCATGACCACTCCCGAGGAGAACCGGCCGAAGACCGAGAAGACCGACCAGGTCGTCTTCGACGAGCAGGGCCAGGAGTCCGCCCGCCGGGCCGAGGAGGCCAACAAGGACCGGGGGAACGTCGGGCGGCAGCTCGAGGACGCCATGAACGAGGCCGGTGTGGACCGCGAGGACCTCACCGGCGAGAACGGCGAGGGCGGGCGGGGTTAGCCGTACCACCACGCGGACCCTTACCGTACGGGGCACCGCACGCGCCTCCGGGGCGCGGCCGCTGGGCGGTCGCGCCCCGGAGGGATGTCGTAGGGGGGCTCAGTCCTTGCCGAAGACCGCCTTGCTCACATCGTCCGGCCCGTCGAAACGGTCCTTCTTCAGGGACGAGAGCTCCTCGACGACCTCCTTCTTGGCGCCCTTCTCCTTGGCGTTCCTCACCAGGGACTCGCGGTCGGCGGGATAGTCCACGCCGCCCAGGGCCTTCTGCAGTTCGATCGGGTTGCTGATCTTCGCCATCGGATGCCTCCTGCTCTACGGGCCGTAAGGGCCGCATGCCGTGCGGGCCGCCGGGGTACCCCGGCGGCCCGCACGGCATGCACGGCGGCCCGGCCACCCCGGCCGACCGGGTGACCCGGTCGGCCGGGAGCCGGTCAGGAGGAGGTGCTGCTCGCCGCGCCCGGCGCGCGCCGACCGCGCCCCTGGCGTCCCCGGTGCCCGCGGGAGGCGCCGGACGCGCCGCCCCGGCCGGAGGCGCCGCCGCGGCCGGACGTGCCGCCGCGGGGCCGCTGGGGCCGCTGAGCCCGCTCGGCGGGCGGTGCGGCGAGGACCACGGGAACGCCGGAGGGCTCCTTCGCCCCGGTGATCCGGACGAGTTCCTCGCCGGTGGAGCGGACCGGGGTGACCCGGGGCGACACACCGGCGGCGGCCACCATCCGGTCGACCTCGCGGCGCTGCTCGGGGGTGACCAGGGTCACGACGCTGCCGGACTCGCCGGCCCGTGCGGTACGGCCGCCGCGGTGCAGGTAGTCCTTGTGGTCGGCGGGCGGATCGACGTTGACGACCAGGTCGAGGTTGTCGACGTGGATGCCGCGGGCGGCGACGTTGGTGGCCACCAGGACCGTGGCCTGCCCGTCCTTGAACTGCTCCAGCGTGCGGTTGCGCTGGTTCTGGGACTTCCCCCCGTGCAGCGCGCCGGCCCGCACCCCGCTGGCCAGCAGTCTCCTGACCAGCCGGTCCACGGCGCGCTTGGTGTGCACGAACATGATCACGCGCCCGTCGCGGGCGGCGATGCGCGTGGCGACGGCGTTTTTGTCGTCGGTGCTCACCCGCAGGATGTGGTGCTCCATCGTGGTGACGGCGCCCGCCGGGGGGTCCACGGAGTGGACCACCGGGTCGGACAGGAAGCGCCGCACCAGCCGGTCCACGTCGCGGTCCAGGGTGGCGGAGAACAGCATCCGCTGGCCGTCGGGGCGCACCTGGTCCAGCAGGGCGGTGACCTGCGGGAGGAAACCCATGTCGGCCATCTGGTCGGCCTCGTCCAGCACGGTGGTCCGCACCTCCTCCAGCCGGCAGTCGCCGCGCTCGACCAGGTCCCTCAGCCGCCCGGGGGTCGCGACGACCACCTCGGTGCCGCTCCTGAGCGCCGCGGCCTGGCGGCCGATGGACAGGCCGCCCACGACGGTGGCCGTCCGCAGCCGTACGGCCTTCGCGTACGGGGTGAGGGCGTCGGTGACCTGCTGGGCCAGTTCCCGGGTGGGTACGAGCACCAGGGCCAGCGGGCGGCGCGGCTCGGCGCGGTGCCCGGCGGTGCGGGCGAGCAGGGCCAGCCCGAAGGCGAGGGTCTTGCCCGAGCCGGTCTGCCCGCGGCCCAGGACGTCACGGCCGCCCAGCGAGTCGGGCAGGGTGGCCGCCTGGATCGGGAAGGGCGCGGTGACACCCTCGCGCCCCAGGGTCTCCAGCAGTGCGGCGGGCATGTCCAGCTCGGCGAACGAGGCGGCCGGGGGCAGGCCGGGCGTGCCGGCCTGCGCCAGGGGCTCCTCCCGGCGCGGGGCGCCCCCGCGGCCGTGGGCCGCCTTCTGCGCGGGGACCCGCGCGGGGGCCTGGGAACGGGAGGGGCGGCGTCGGGCGGGACGGGGGGAACGGGCGGAACGGGTTCCGGAATTCTGGTTCACGCGGGGTGTGACCTTCCTCGGGGCGGCGCGTGCCGGGGAGGCTCCGCAGCGCGTGAGCGGGCGGAGAGTCGCGGGAACGAGCCGGTGAAAGAGCGGATCGCGCTGCTGCGCGGAGAAAGCCGGCGCAACGGGCCGGCGGGGGGGGTACGGCGGTGCGGCGGAGTGGCGGCGCGGCGGTGGCGCGGCCCGGAAGGCGGCACGAGCCGGGGCCCGCACCCTGTGGTGCGGGCCCCGGCTTCTGGTGGTGCTGCGCGTCGCGTTCGCCGAACGCGGCGGGATCAGGCGGGGAGGATGTTCTCCGCCTGCGGGCCCTTCTGGCCCTGGGTGACGTCGAAGGTGACCTTCTGGCCCTCGTGGAGCTCGCGGAAGCCCTGGGTGGCGATGTTCGAGTAGTGCGCGAAGACGTCGGCGCCGCCGCCGTCCTGCTGGATGAAACCGAAACCCTTTTCCGCGTTGAACCACTTGACGGTGCCAGTAGCCATACTTTTCTCTCCTCCAGATAGGCGCAATGCAGGAAGCCCGCACTGTGCGGACTTCCTTGTCGCCGCAATGAGACCCCGCCGGAAGAGCCGGAAAAACAAAGGCGCCTGAAGGTCACAAACCGTCAGGCGCGCACAAAGTTCATGGGTACCAAAACTGCAACGTGCTCCAACATAACACAGATCCGCCCCGGGCGGCGGTCCCGCCCGGCATTACGGGAAACCGGGGGAGGACGGGGGAGAGACGACCGCGGGGAAAGGCGCCCGGGGGCGACGAGAGGCCGCCCGGCGCGGGCCGGGCGGCCTCTGCTCCGCGCGCCCCCGGGCGCGGCGTACAGGGGTGTCGGGCGGTGTCAGGCGGTGTGCAGCGTCAGGCCGTACACCGACAGGATCTCGTTGACCGGCTGGAACCACGTCTCGCCGCCGCCGGAGCAGTTGCCCCAGCCGCCCGAGGTCACGCCCTGGGCCTGGTCGCCGCTGATGAACGAGCCGCCGGAGTCGCCGGGCTCGGCGCAGACGCTGGTCTTGGTCATCTGGTGGACGGCGCCCTGGCTGTAGTTGACCGTCTCGTTCTTCGCCAGCACCCGGCCGCAGTGCCAGCGGGTCGTGGAGCCGGAACGGCAGATCGAGGCGCCGACCGGGGCCTCGGCGGAACCGCGCACCAGCACGTCGGGCACCGTCCCCCAGCCCAGCACCACCGGGACGGTCCACCAGCCGTGGCCGGTCCTCACGAAGGCGTAGTCGTTGCCGGGGAAGGACGAGCCCTGGAAGGTGCCCATCTGGGAGCCGTCCCAGCCGCGCACCGACGCTCCGGCCGGCCCGCAGTGCCCGGCGGTGACGAAGCCGCCGTGCACCGAGAAGCCGATGGAGCAGCGGGCGTTGCCGGTGTAGTAGGGGTCGCCGCCGACGACGCCGGCGGCGAAGGTGCGCGGCGCCCCGCCGGTGCTCTCGCGGACCTCGACGGGGCCGGCCTTCCGCGCGGCGGCCAGGAAGCCGCGCACGGCGGCGTCGTCCCCGGCGCCCTTCACGAGCTCGACCACCACGCTGTTGGCGCGGGGATCGACGTACCAGCCGCTCACTCCCTCGGGAGCGGCCTCGCGCTCGGCCCGGGCGTCGATCCGATCCTTGACGGCGTCCAGTTCCTTCGCGCTGTGCTCGACCACCCGCGCCCGGGCGCCCGCGGCCCGTACGGCGCCGGCTCTGCCGGGGGTGGTCACGCCGACGACGAGCTCGCCGGTGCGGGCGTCGAACCAGGAACCGGCGAAGGCGGCGCCCGCGGCCCGCTCGGCCCCGGGGGCCGCCTCCATGGCCGCCGCCTCCTGCCGCAGCCGCTTCCGCGCCTGGCCCTCGGTCAGCCCGAGGTCGCGCTCCATGGCGTCCACCAGCTCCTGCGCCGGTGCGCCGGCGCGGGGTTCCGCCGGGGCGGGCGAGGCGGAGGCGAGTCCGCTTCCCGTGGCGGTCAGGGCGCCCAGCGCGAGCAGCGCGGACAGGCCCGCGCGCACGCCGATCCTGCGTCGCATGACGGTTGTTCTCCTTCTGTCGGCTCTACCTGGTGAGGTCGAGGTGGGGTCGGACAGCGGAGACATGAGAGCGCTCTCAGGTCTGGTCCAGGAGAGCGTAGAAGGGATCCGAGGTCATGTCCATACCAATGGCGCGGGCGGTCCGTCCGGCCGCCGTACGGGGACGCCGGACCGCCGGGTTCAGCCGTCGGTGCGGACCTCGGAGCGGTCCAGCCCCCACAGGGTGTGGTAGGAGCCGGGCCGGTCGGTGCGCCGGTAGGTGTGGGCGCCGAAGTAGTCGCGCTGCGCCTGGACGAGAGCGGCGGGCAGCCGCTCGGCGCGCAGGGCGTCGTACGAGGCCAGCGCCGCCGACAGGCCCGGCACGGGGACGCCGTGCCGGACGGCGGTGGCCACCACCTCCCGCCACGCCTCCTGCGCCCGGCCGGTCTCCTCGGCGAACCCCGCGTCGGCCAGCAGCGTGGGCAGCTCCGGATCCGCGGCGTACGCGGCGCGCACCCGGTCCAGGAAGGCGGCCCGGATGATGCATCCCCCGCGCCAGACGGCGGCCACGGCTCCCAGGTCGATGCCCCAGCCGTACTCCGCGCTCGCCGCCCGCATCATGTTCCAGCCCTGGGCGTAGGAGGTGATCTTCGAGGCGTACAGGGTCTGCTCGACCCGGTCGGCGAAGCGCGCGGCGTCCCGACCGCCGAGCGGGGGCCGGTGCGGTCCCGGCAGGCCGGCGGCGGCCCGGCGCAGGCCGGTGTGCCCGGACAGGGAGCGGGCGAAGACCGCCTCGGCGATGCCGGAGACCGGAACGCCCAGGTCCAGGGCGGTCTGCACCGTCCAGCGGCCGGTGCCCTTCTGCTCGGCGGCGTCGGCCACGACGTCGACGAAGGGACGCCCGGTGGCGGCGTCGGTGTGGGCCAGCACCTCGGCGGTGATCTCGACGAGGTAGGAGTCCAGGGGGCCGGTGTTCCAGGCGCGGAAGACCTCGGCGACACGGGCCGGCCCGTACCCTGCGACGTTGCGCAGCAGGTCGTACGCCTCCGCGATGAGCTGCATGTCGGCGTACTCGATGCCGTTGTGCACCATCTTCACGAAGTGCCCGGCGCCGTCGGGCCCGATGTGCGCGGTGCAGGGCGCGCCGTCGGGCGCCTTCGCGGCGATGTCCTCCAGCAGCGGGCCGAGCGCGGCGTACGCCTCGTCCGAGCCGCCGGGCATGATGCTCGGCCCGTGCAGGGCGCCCTCCTCGCCGCCGGAGACGCCCGCGCCGACGAAGTGGACGCCGCGCTCGCGCAGCGCCTCCTCGCGACGGCGGGTGTCGGAGAAGTGGGCGTTGCCGCCGTCGACGACGATGTCCCCCGGCTCCAGCAGCGGTGCGAACTCCTCGATGACGGCGTCGGTCGCCTCGCCCGCCCTGACCATCACGATCACGCGGCGCGGCCGCTCCAGCGCGGCGACGAACTCCCGGGGCGTCCCGGCGGGCACGAAGTCCCCCTCCCGGCCGAACCCCTCCACCAGCTCCTCCGTCCTGGCGCCCGTGCGGTTGTGCACGGCGACGGTGTAGCCGTGGCGGGCGAGGTTGCGGGCCAGGTTGCGGCCCATGACGGCGAGTCCGGTGACGCCGATCTGTGCGGTGCCGCTCATGGTGTCGCTCATGGTGTGGCTCCTCGGAACACGGGGAACACGGGAACGGTCGGGCAAGGCCGGGAAGGGCCGCGACGGTGCGGTGTACCCGGGTACGCCGCCGTGACCCCCGAGGGTCCCCGCCCGCGCCCGTCCGGCGCACCGGCGGGCGCGCACGGGGGGAGGACGGGCGTCGGAGGGAGAGGGTGTGTTCGAGGGATTCGCGCTGGAGCGGATCGACGTGGGCGAGGCGGCCTTACGGGTGCGCCACGGCGGCTCGGGACCCCCGGTGCTGCTCCTCCACGGCCACCCGCGCACCCACGCCACCTGGCACCGCGTCGCACCCCTGCTCGCGGACGGCCACACCGTCGTCTGCCCCGACCTGCGCGGCTACGGGCAGTCCTCCAAACCGCCCACCGACGACGGCCACACCCCGTACTCCAAACGCGCCATGGCCCGCGACTGCCTGGAGCTGATGCGGCGACTGGGCCACGACCGCTTCGCCGTCTTCGGCCACGACCGGGGCTCCTACGTCGCCCACCGGCTCGCACTGGACGCGCCCGGGGCCGTGACCCGCCTCGCGGTCGGCGACTGCATCCCCATCAGCGAACACCTGGCCCGCTGCGACGAGCGCTTCGCCCGCGCCTGGTACCACTGGTTCTTCTTCGCCGTCCCGGACAAGCCCGAACGCGCCATCCTCGCCGACCCCGCCGCCTGGTACGGCGGCTCGGAGGAGGCGATGGGCGCCGGGGCGTGGGAGGACTACCAGGCGGCCATCCGGAATCCGGCCACCGTGCGGGCGATGCTGGAGGACTACCGGGCCGGGCTGACCGTGGACCGCCGCCACGAGGAGGCCGACCGGGCCGCGGGCCGCCGCATCACCTGCCCGGTGCTGGTGCTGTGGTCGGAGAAGGACGACCTCGGCGACCTCTACCCGGACATCCCCGGCATCTGGCGCGCCTGGGCGGACGACGTCACCTGCGGCACGATCGACAGCGGCCACCACATGGCCGAGGAGGCGCCCGAGCAACTCGCCGGGGCGCTGCGCGACTTCCTCGCCCCGGAACGGGCGCGTACGGCTTGAGCCCCGGAGCGGGCGCGTACGGCTTGAGCCCCGGAGCGGGCGCGTACGGCCCGGGAGCCGGCGGCCACGGCCGCCGTACGGCCAGGGCCCCCGCTCACTTGGCGTCCGCGTAGCACCCCACCACGGCCGTGGTGAACGGGAAGCGCACCGGGGTCTCGCCGAAGGCCGCGCGGCCCGCCCGCTCGCCCGCCGCCCGGACGGCCTCCACCACCGCCTCCGCCTCCCGCTCGGGGCAGTGCACGATCACCTCGTCGTGCTGGAAGAACACCAGCTCGGCGCGCATCCCGGCCAGGGACTGCCGCAGTGCGGCCAGCACCAGCAGCATCCAGTCGGCCCCGCTGCCCTGCACCACGAAGTTGCGGGTGAACCGGCCGCGGGCCCGGGCCGCGCCGCCGCCCGCCGGACCCTCCGCACCCGCCTCCGGCGGGCCGACCCCGCCGTCCCCGAAATCCGCCTCCCGGGCGGCCGCGGGCGGACAGGTGCGCCCCAGCCAGGTGCGCACCAGGCGGCCCTCCTCACCGGCCCGCGCCGCCTCGTCCACGTACGCCACCGCCGCCGGGTAGCGGCGCCGCAGATCCGCCAGGTGCCGCAGGCCGTCCCCCGAGGTCTGCCCGTACACCGCGCCCAGCAGCGCCAGTTTGGCCCGGTCCCGGTCGCCGCCGAACGCCCGGTCCGACAGCACCGAGTACATGTCCCGGCCGCTTCCGGCCACCTCCATCAGCCCGCGGTCGCGGGAGACCGCGGCCAGCACCCTGGGCTCCATCTGGTCGGCGTCGGCGACCACCAGCCGCCACCCCCGGTCGGCCACCACCGCACGCCGCACCACCTTGGGGATCTGCAGCGCGCCCCCGCCGTTGCTCGTCCAGCGGCCCGAGACCGAGCCGCCGGGCACGTACTCGGGACGGAAGCGGCCGTCGCGCACCCAGGTGCGCAGCCAGGACCGGCCGTGCGCGGTGTGCAGCCGGTACAGCGTCTTGTGGCGCAGCAGCGGGGCGACGGCCGGGTGGTCGACCTTCCGCAGCTCCCACGCCCGGGTCGAGGACAGCCGGATCCCGGCCCGCGCGAACGCCTTGAGCACGTCCGCCGGCAGATCGGGCCGCACGCGCGCCCCCGGCCCGAAGGCACGCGAGACCTCCTCCGCCAGCTCCGCCAGCCGGACCGGCTCGCCGCCCGGATAGCTCTCGCCCAGCAGTTCCCGCAGCAGCTCCCGGTGGACGTCCGCCCGCCAGGGCACCCCCGTGCGGTTCATCTCCGCCGCCACCAGCGTCCCCGCGGACTCCGCCGCCAGCAGCAGCCGCATCCGCTCCGGGTGCCCGGCCGCCTCCACCCGCCGCAACTGGCCGGCGTACACCTCCAGCAGGGCGGCGAGCGGATCCGTGCCCGGGGGCAGCGGCACCGGGCCCGGCGCGAACAGCGAGGGCTGCTGGTCGGCCGCGGGCAGCGGCGGGTCGTCCGGCACCGGGGCCCCGTGCAGCCGAGCCCAGGCCGCCGCCAGCGAACGCGGCTCGCCCCACCGGCCCTCGTGGCCCAGCAGCAGCGCCTCGCACGCCTCCGTGTCATGGCACCGCTCCACCCGCACCCCGGCCTCCAGCAGCCGCGGATACACCTGCGCCGTCGACCGCCACACCCACCGGGTGACCGAGCCGGACGCGGTGCGCTCCGCCACGGCCCGCGCCACGTCCGGCTCGGCCGCCACCGGGCCCGCCGCGCGCCCCCGCTCGTCCAGCGGGCACAGCAGGGCCGTGCCCTCGGCGGTCACCGCCACCGCCCAGCGCACCGCGTCCTCCCGTTCCCGTCCGCCCCTCAGCCCGGGGCCGTGGCCGTCCCGCATACGGTGGAGTGTGGCAGCGGGGACCGACAACCCGGCGGCCGGCCGGCGGCGGGGTCCCGCCCCGCGGTGACGCCGGGCCGCCGATCGGGCATACTCCAATCGCCACAGCCGCTGGTCAGCCGCTCTCGCAACCCGAGGAGCGGTATCGGCTGGGACCACCACTCACCGGTGGCGGCGCCCCACCCCGAGCGTCCGCCGCCGCAGCCCCCGACAGGGAGGAGAGCGCCGCGATGACCCAGTACGGCCCCCAGCCGGTGGAACGCCGGATGCCCACCGAGGAGGCCCGCGATCTCCTCACCCTGGTGCGCGACCTGGCCCAGCGCGAGATCCGGCCGACCGCGGCCGAGGAGGAGGAGTCCGGCCGCTTCCCCCGCGAGACCTTCACCCTCCTGTCGGAGTCCGGGCTGCTCTCGCTGCCCTACGGCGAGGAGTTCGGCGGCGGCGACCAGCCCTACGAGGTGTACCTGCAGATCCTGGAGGAGCTGGCCGCGGCCCGGCTCACCGTGGGCCTGGGCGTCAGCGTCCACACCCTCGCCTGCCACGCGCTCGCCCACTACGGCTCCAAGGAGCAGTGCGCCGAGCACCTCCCGGCGATGTTCACCGGCGGGCTGCTGGGCGCGTACTGCCTGTCCGAGCCGTCCTCCGGCTCCGACGCCGCGGCGCTGCGCACCCGCGCCGTCCGCGACGGCGACGACTGGGTGCTCGACGGCACCAAGGCGTGGATCACCCACGGCGGCATCGCCGACTTCTACACCGTCATGGCCCGCACCGGGGAAGAGGGCCCGCGCGGCATCACCGCCTTCCTCGTCCCGGGCGACGCCGAGGGGCTCAGCGCCGCCGCCCCCGAGCGCAAGATGGGGATGGGCGGGTCGCCGACGGCGCAGGTCCACTTCGACGGGGTGCGCATCCCCGACAGCCGCCGGATCGGCGAGGAGGGGCAGGGCTTCACCATCGCCCTGGACGCCCTCAACTCCGGCCGGCTCGGCATCGCCGCCTGTGCGATCGGGGTCGCCCAGGCCGCCCTCGACGAGGCACTGGGCTACACCGCCGGGCGCGAGCAGTTCGGCCGTCCCGTCTCCGACTTCCAGGGCGTGCGGTTCATGCTGGCCGACATGGCCACCCAGATCGAGGCCGGACGCGCCCTGTACCTGGCCGCGGCCCGGCTGCGCGACGCCGGGGAGCCCTTCGCCCGGCAGGCCGCGATGGCCAAGCTGTTCTGCACGGACGCGGCCATGAAGGTCACCACCGACGCGGTCCAGCTCCTCGGCGGCTACGGTTACACCCGCGACTACCCGGCCGAGCGCCTGATGCGCGAGGCCAAGGTGCTGCAGATCGTCGAGGGCACCAACCAGATCCAGCGGGTGGTCATCGCACGCCACCTGGCGGGGCCCGAGAGCCGCTGAGGGCATCGGCGGTCCGCGCCGCCGGACGACCCCGGGCGCGGACCGCGGGCTTCGGACCGGGGCTCCGCGCCGGGGCGCGGCGGTGCGCCCGCGTCCACCGGCGCCGAGGGGCGCGCGGAACGCCCCGTGCGTGCCCGGCTCCGCCTCCTCGGGGACCGGCTCGGCCGGCCCTCGCGCAGCCGTCCCGCCGCCCTTCGGCGGGACGTGCGCCGGGCCCGTCGAGCCGCCACCGGGCCCGCCGGCGCTGCCGGGCGGTGCGCTCCGGCGCGGTACCCGGCCGGCGGAGAACGGCCGGGCCGGGACTGCCGCCCGTGCCGTGCGGGGCGGCGCGAGCCGTCAGTGGCGCGGGTGCCGCCCGCGCGGAACGCGCATCGGGTGCGTGCCCGGGCCGCCGACGTGGGAGAACGGCTGCATCCGCCAGTGCAGCCCCTCGGGCAGCGTCAGCAGCGTCGCGGCGTCCTGCTCGCGGGTCTCGTGCCCGGAGCCCTCGGGCCCGGCGTCCTCCACCGGACGCCCCGAGCCCTGGCACACCGTCAGGCCGAAGGGGTTCCACGGAGTCGGGCACAGGGCGTGCTCGGGGAGCGTCTCCTCGTCCGCCAGCAGTGCTATCGGCTGGGCGCAGTCCGGGCAGACCACCCGGAAGATCTCGTAGGTCTCGTAGGCGTCGTAGGCGTCGTAGGCCTCGGCACTCTCCTCGTGGGCCTCGGTGTCCGGGTGACCGGCGTCGAGCGACTTCACCTTGCGCATGCAATCCCCCTTGGACGGGCTGCCGGGTGTCCGATCGAGGGAGTCCCGGCCACAGCAAGCATTTCCCTGCGCCGCCCATCCGTAATCTCCGCGCCTTCCCGGACACGGGAGCACGGATGTGGCGTTCGTCACACGCCCGCGCCCCGGGGTCGCCGACAGGCCGATCGGTGTGCCGTGGTGCGCCCGGCGCAGTAGGTTGCCTGTCGTGGAGGAGCTGGATCGTCGCATCGTGGAGTTGCTCGTCAGGGACGGGCGGATGAGCTACACCGACCTGGGCAGGGCCACCGGCCTGTCGACCTCGGCGGTGCATCAGCGCGTCCGCAGGCTGGAGCAGCGCGGTGTCATCCGCGGCTACGCGGCCATCGTCGACCCCGAGGCGGTGGGACTGCCCATGACGGCCTTCATCTCGGTCAAGCCGTTCGACCCCAGCGCCCCGGACGACATCGCCGACCGGCTCGCCGAGGTGCCCGAGATCGAGGCGTGCCACAGCGTCGCGGGCGACGAGAACTACATCCTCAAGGTCCGGGTCGCCACCCCCATCGAACTGGAGCACCTGCTGGCGCGCATCCGCTCCCTCGCCGGGGTCTCCACCCGCACCACCGTCGTGCTGTCCACCCCCTACGAGGCCCGGCCGCCGCGCGTGTGAGGGTCCCCGCGCCGCGTACGGGCGACCCCGGCGGCCGAGGGCGGCGGGGGAGGGGGAGACTGGCAGCCATGAGCGACAGCACGGCCCCTCTCGACCGCCCCGACCGCCCCCGCACCGTCCTCCTGCGCGGAGGCGAGGTCCACAGCCCCGCCGACCCCTTCGCCACCGCCATGGTCGTCGACGGCGACGGCATCGCCTGGGTCGGCTCGGAAGGGGCCGCGGACTCCTTCGCCGACGGCGTCGACGAGGTGGTCCACCTCGACGGCGCACTCGTCACCCCGGCCTTCACCGACTCCCACGTCCACGCCACCGCGACCGGCCTGGCCCTCACCGGCCTCGACCTGGTCGGCGCCGGCTCCCCGGAGGAGGTCCTGGAACGCGTGCGGGAGCACGCCCGCGCCCGCCCCGACGACCGGGTCCTGCTCGGCCACGGCTGGGACGCCAGCGCCTGGCCCGGGCAGCGCCTCCCCTCCCGCGCCGAACTCGACGAGGCCGCCGGCCACCGGCCGCTCTACCTCACCCGCGTCGACGTCCACTCGGCGCTGGTCACCACCGCGCTGCTCGATCTCGTCCCCGGCGCCGCCGACGTCACGAACCTGCCCGGTTACGCCCCCGACGCCGCCCTGACCGGCGACGCCCACCACGCGGTGCGCGCCGTCGCCCACGCCTCCGTCACCCCGGCCCAGCGCACCGACGCCCAGCGCGCCGCCCTGCGCCACGCCGCCTCGCGCGGCATCGGCACCATCCACGAGTGCGCGGGACCGGAGATCTCCGGCGAGGACGACCTCACCGGCCTGCTGGAGCTGGCCGCCGCCGAGCCCGGGCCCCGTGTCTTCGGCTACTGGGCCGAGCACGTCACCTCCCCCGAGGGCGCGCGGCGGGTGCGTGAGCTCGGCGCCCTCGGCGCCGCGGGCGACCTCTTCGCCGACGGGTCCCTGGGCTCCCACACCGCCCATCTGCACGAGCCCTACGCCGACGCCGGCCACCGCGGTACCGGCCACCTGGACGCCGACGCCGTCGCCGCCCACGTCGCCGCCTGCACCGAGGCCGGGATCCAGGCCGGCTTCCACGCCATCGGCGACGCCGCCCTCACCGCCGTGACCGAGGGCGTGCGCGCGGCCGCCGAACGGGTCGGCCTGGAGCGGGTGCGGGCCGCCCGGCACCGCGTCGAGCACGCCGAGATGCTGACCGGGGCCACCATCGCGGCCTTCGCCGAGCTGGCCCTCACCGCCTCCGTCCAGCCCGCCTTCGACGCCGCCTGGGGCGGCGAGGACGGCATGTACGCCCGGCGCCTGGGCCGCGAACGCGCCCGCACCCTCAACCCGTACGCCGCCCTGCTGCGCGCCGGTGTGCCCCTGGCGCTCGGCTCCGACAGCCCCGTCACCCCGCTCGACCCCTGGGGCACCCTGCGCGCCGCCGCCTTCCACCGGACCCCCGAGCACCGGATCTCCGTCCGCGCCGCCTTCACCGCCCACACCCGCGGCGGCTGGCGGGCGATCGGCCGCGACGACGCCGGTGTCCTCGTCCCCGGAGCACCGGCCGACTACGCGGTCTGGCGCACCGGCGACCTGGTGGTGCAGGTGCCCGACGGCCGGATCGCCGCCTGGTCCACCGATCCGCGCTCGGGCACCCCGGGCCTGCCCGACCTCGGCCCGGACCGCCCGCTGCCCGTCTGCCTGCGGACGGTGGTCGGGGGACGGACGGTCTACGAACACCCGAACGGGTGATGGGGGACGGCTCCATACCGCCGAACGATGTTCCCGCGGTTCGCCGTCCCGCGGCGGCTCCCTCGGCACTGACCTGCTGCTTTGGAGCAACGCCGCAGGTCGTGAGGGTGTTGACAGGCGGCGGAGGTCGGCGGGTAGGTTCGGCCGGGTCCACCACAGGATGTCCGACCGGGGATCCTCCGCGCACAGTCGTCGAACGAGCTGGGTCATGGGCGGTGCGTCGCACCGGCGTACGGCCGGGAGCCAGATCCAGCGTCCGCGGCACGGAGACGGAGGGGTCCCGGCTGGTCGGCGGGTGCGACCCGGGTGGGGGCCCGGAGGCTCAGTAGACAACGACTTTCGGCCGATCCGCAGCCAGCGGGTCCCAGGTCGGCCCGAAGGGCGCCGGGCCCCGATCCCGAGCGGACCCCTGCCCTTGGCCCTGCCCCTGGCCCGCCCCGCCCGCCGTCCGCGCGGGGCCGCCCGCCCGCCTCCGTGCGGAATCTCCGCATCCGCCCCACCCCGCCCCCATGGGAGCCGCCGGGCGTTGTACGGTCGGGCTCGTCACCGCACGATCTGCAAGAAAGGCCGCGACCGTGCCATCGGGCCCCGAGACCACCGCCGAAGCCGAGACCGGCGGCGCGGCCGCCGACCGTCCGGACGAGCCACCGCACCGCCCTACGGCAGCCCGGGCCCCCCGGCCCGCCGCGGCCGCCGCGGCCGGAACCCGCCCGGCGCCCCGGCCCGCCGGGCGCTCCGCCGGGCCCCGGCTCCCCGTCCGCCTGGCCCGGTCGGCACGCCGCGAGGCGTGGCGCACGGTGGTGGCGGCGGTGAGCGGCGCCGCCCTGGCCGCCGCCTTCCCCCCGTACGGCCTGTGGCCGCTGTCGGTCGCCGCGGTCGCCGCCCTCGCCCTCCTCACCCGGGGGCGTACCGCCCGGCAGGGGGCCTGGCTCGGCCTCGCCATGGGACTGCCGTTCTTCTTCGTACTGCTCAAGTGGCTCCACGTCATCGGCTGGGACGCGGTGCTCGGCCTGTCCCTGGTGGAGTCGCTGTTCTTCGTCCCGTTGGGCGCCGGGCTGGCCGCGACCTCGCGGCTGCCGCTGTGGCCGCTGTGGGGCGCCTGCCTGTGGGTCGCCGAGGAGTGGGCGCGCGACCGGATCCCCTTCGGCGGTTTCCCGTGGGGGCGGCTGGCCTTCGCCGTCACCGACTCGCCGTTCCTGCCGCTGGCCGCACTGGGCGGCGCACCCCTGGTGACCTTCGCCGTCGCGCTGACCGGCGCCCTGCTGGCCGCGGCGGCCGTCTCGGCCGCCGCGGCGGTCACCGCCGCCCGCCGGCGGCGCGGAGCGGCCGAGCCTGCCGAGACGGCCGAGCCTGCCGAGGCCGACGAGACCGCCGCCCCGGCGGCGGGCGGCCCCCGTACGTCGCGTCCGGCCCTCGCCGCCGCCGGGGCGGCCGTCCTCGCCGTCGCCGTGGCCGCGGCCGGCCAGGCCGTACCGGTCCGCGACACGGCGGCCGACACCGTCCGCATCGCCGTCGTCCAGGGCAACGTCCAGCAGCCCGGCATGGACTTCCTCGGCCGCCCGATGCTGATCCTCAACAACCACGTCGAGGCCACCCTGAAGCTGGCCGAGGACGTGGCGGCGGGCCGGGAGGAGCGGCCCGATCTGGTCATCTGGCCGGAGAACGCCTCGGACCTGGACCCGCACCGGTACCCGCAGGCGTACGACGCCATCGACCGGGCGGCGAGGGCCGTGGGCGTCCCCGTCCTCGTCGGCGCCCTCGTCGACCACCCCGAGCACGAGGGCTACGTCGAGAACCAGGGCATCGTCTGGGACCCGGAGACGGGCCCCGGCGCCTCGTACACCAAGCAGCACCCGGTGCCCTTCGGTGAGTACGTGCCCTACCGGGACCAGCTCAGCAAGGTCATCACCCGCCTCCAGCGCGTCCCGCGCGACTTCTGGCCCGGTGAGAGCACCGGTGTGATGGACGTCGGCCCCGCCCGGCTCGGCGACGTCATCTGCTTCGAGGTCGCCTACGACGAGATCGTGCGCGACACCGTCAACGACGGCGCCCGGGCCCTGGTGATCCAGACCAACAACGCCACCTACGGCAACACCGGCCAGCCCGAGCAGCAGCTGGTCATGTCCCGGCTGCGGGCCGTCGAGCACGGGCGGGCCGTGGTCACCGCCGCCACCAGCGGCATCAGCGCGGTCGTCGCCCCCGACGGCACGATCGGGCAGCGTACGGAGGAGTTCACACAGGATGTGATCACCGCCGACCTCCCGCTGCGCGACGAGACCACCCCCGCCGACCGGATCGGCTCCGTACCGGAGTGGGTGCTCGCTATGGTGGGCGTCCTGTCCTGCGCCGCGGCCTTCGCGACCGGCCGACGGGGGCGGGCACACGGGGTGAACAGGACGGACGAGAAGAGGCAGCAGCAGTGAACGACGCGCGGCAGCGCCGGAAGGATCCGCTCGGCAGGATCCTCGTGATCATCCCGACCTACAACGAGGTCGACAACATCCGGCCGATCGTCACCAGAGTGCGCACCGCCGTCCCCGAGGCCCACGTCCTGGTCGCCGACGACAACAGCCCCGACGGCACGGGGAAGGTCGCCGACGAGATGGCGGCGGAGGACGAGCAGGTCGAGGTCCTCCACCGGGAGGGCAAGGAGGGGCTGGGCGCCGCCTACCTGGCGGGCTTCCGCTGGGGCATCGACAACGGCTACGACGTCCTGGTCGAGATGGACGCGGACGGCTCCCACCAGCCCGAGGAACTGCCCAGGCTGCTGACCGCGCTCAAGGGCGCCGACCTGGTGCTGGGCTCGCGCTGGGTGCCGGGCGGACGGGTGGTCAACTGGCCCGGTCACCGCAAGTTCCTCTCGCGCGGCGGCAGCACCTACTCCCGGCTGCTGCTGGGCGTGCCCCTGCGGGACGTCACCGGCGGCTACCGGGCGTTCCGCAAGGAGACCCTGCTGGGGCTGGGCATGGACGACGTGGCCTCCCAGGGCTACTGCTTCCAGGTGGACCTCGCCCACCGCGCCGTGCAGGCCGGATACCAGGTGGTCGAGGTGCCCATCACCTTCGTGGAGCGCGAGCGAGGCGACAGCAAGATGAACCGCGACATCGTCGCCGAGGCCCTGTGGCGGGTCACCGCCTGGGGCGTGCGGTCCCGTGTGAACCAGGCGCTCGGCCGCAGGCACACTGGATGACATGACGACCGGCGCACCGTACCCGTACGAGCCCCCTCCACAGCACTCCCGGCCCGGACCGGGAGGCCCCGGATCCCCCGGCACCGGGCCCCGGCGCCGGCCCCGGCGCAGCTTCGTCCCCCTGGGACTGGCCGCCTTCGTGATCCTGGAGATCTGGCTGCTGACCCTGCTCGCGGACGCCACGGGCGGGCTGGTCGTCCTGGCCGTCCTGGTCGCGGGGGCGGTGCTGGGCGCCGCGGTCGCCAAGCGCGCCGGGCGCCGTGCCTGGCGCGGGCTGGTCGAGACCGTCGAGAGCCTCCAGCCGGGTGCCGAGCCGCGCCCCGGTGCTCAGTCCGCCCGGGGCGGGCACGGGCTGGCCATGCTCGGCGGCCTGCTGCTGATGCTGCCCGGCCTGATCTCGGACGCGGCCGGGCTGCTGTGCGTCTTTCCGCCGACGGCCGCGTTGCTGCGGCGCGGTGTGGAGCGCCGGCTCGGCCGCGGTACCGGCTTCGCCCCCGGTTCCCTGGAGGACACCCTGCGGCAGGCGCGTACGGCGGAGGAGCAGTTCCGCATCCACCGGCCCGACGGCAAGGTGGTCCAGGGGGAGGTCGTGCGCGACGACGAGCGCGACGCCCGCGGCGGGGAGGGCGGGGGAGCGCGCTAGCCCCCGCCGGGCCCGCTCGAAGACACACGTGGGCGAGGGTCCGACCACCGGCCGGTGGTCGGACCCTCGCCCACGTGCTTGTGACGTGCCGCGGCGCCGCGTGCCGCCGTCAGGCGGACTTGCGCTTGCTGTCCCGCGGATGCACGGCGATGTTCATGGTCCCGGAGCGCAGGACCGCCAGCCTCTCGGCCAGCACCTCCTCCAGCTCCTCACGGGTGCGCCGCTCCATGAGCATGTCCCAGTGCGTACGCGCGGGCTTGCCCTTCTTCTCCTCGGGCCCCTCGCCGTTGACCAGGAGTGCCTGGGCGCCGCACACCTTGCACTCCCACTCCGGCGGGATCTCGGCCTCAACCGAGAACGGCATCTCGAACCGATGACCGTTCTGGCATGCGTACTCCACGGCCTGGCGCGGCGCCAGGTCGATACCGCGGTCGGTCTCGTAGCTGGTCACCACGAGTCGCGTGCCGCGCAGAGCTCGCTCACTCATGAATCGTGCCTCCCGGGCTTGTCGCCCACAGGACAGGTGTCGCTGTCGTCGTCATCCGGTCAACGTCCGGTCGGCGGTGAAGATTCCCGATCTGGGACATGCGTCGCCCGTCGTGCCGCTGCCTCGTCGGATATGCGGTACCCGCAGCCGCCCGCTTTGTCACATCCCACACGGGGCGTAACGTAACGTTCGCCTATCTTTGGCGTGCGGTAACGGTCCATCCGACGAGTTGCAGGCGTACACTACCCGCCCTTCGGCCGATGGCCTAAATCCGATCCGGCGCAGCGCCGCCCACCGCCGCCACCGCTCGTCTGACCGGTACCCGCAGCAGCAGGATGAAACCCAGAACGAAGAAGATCACCAGGGAGATGATCGCGTCCCGGTAGCTTCCGGTGAGCTGGTAGGTGAGCCCGAACACCAGCGGCCCCAGCCAGCTGGTGCCGCGGTCGCTCACCTCGTACAGCGAGAAGTACTCCGCCTCCTTGCCCGGCGGCACCAGCTGCGCGTACAGCGACCGGGACAGCGCCTGGGTGCCGCCCAGCACCATCCCGATCGCCGCGGCCAGCACGAAGAACCACACCGGCTCGCCCGCGGGCAGCACGTACCCGGCGCCCACCGTCGCCGTCCACGCCACCAGCGAGCCCAGGATCGTGCGCTTGGCGCCGTAGCGCACCGCCAGCCGCCCCAGCAGCAGCGCACCCGCCACCGCCAGGACCTGCACCAGCAGGATCGCGCCGATGAGGGTGGTCTGGTCCATCCCCAGCTCCCCGGCGCCGAAGACCGAGGCCTGGGTGATCACCGTCTGCACGCCGTCGTTGTAGAGCAGGTAGGCCAGCAGGAACATCAGGGTCAGCGGGTAGCGGCGCAGATCGCGCAGCGTCCCGGCGAGCTGCCGCCAGCCGCCCCGCAGGGACACGCCCCCGCCGGCGGGCGCGTGGGCGGCGGGCCGCTCGCGCAGCCGCCGCAGCGGGATGATCGCGAAGACCGCCCACCACAGGCCCGCCGAGGCCAGGCAGATCCGCACCGCCGTACCCTCGCTCACCCCCAGCGACTCGTGCCCGAGGAACAGCGCCAGGTTGGCCACCAGCACCAGGGAGCCGGAGGCGTAGCCGAAGGCCCAGCCGCGGGAGGAGACCGCGTCCCGCTCCTCGGGGGTCGCGATCTGGGGCAGGAAGGAGTTGTAGACCACCACGGCCGTGGCGTAGGAGACGTTCGCCACCACCAGCAGCGCCCCGCCCAGCAGGTAGCGGTCGCCCTCCAGGAAGAACATCCCCGTGGTGGCCGCCGCCCCCAGGTAGGCGAACACGCCCATGATCGGCTTCTTGCGGCCCGACCGGTCGGCTATCGCCCCGGCCAGCGGCATCACCAGCACCGACAGCAGCACCGAGACGGAGACGGCGTAGGCGAAGTACGCGCCGGCGCGGACCGGGATGCCCAGGGGGTGGACGTAGCCGGCGCCGTCCGCCGCGGCCTCGGCGACCGAGGTCAGATAGGGGCCGAGGAAGACGGTGAGCACGCTGGTGGAGAAGACGGAGACCGCCCAGTCGTAGAAGTACCAGCCGCGCTGTTCGCGGCGCCGCTCGGCGGCCCCGGCGAAGCCCTCCGCGTCGCCCGTGCCGCCGCCCGCGCTCTTCGCGCTTCTCCCGGCGTCCCCGGTGCCCCCGGCTCCCGCCACGGTCTCGGTGCCCACCCGCGCCCCCTCGTCCGTCCGTGCGCAGACGCGGGACCACGGGCGGGGGCGCGGCCCGGACCGCCCGGCGGCTGCCGGACGCCGTGGCCGCCGGACGTCAGATCCAGGCCCCTCGCTCGGCCAGCACCGTGCGCAGTGTCTCGATGTGATCGGTCATGATGCCATCCACGCCCAGATCCAGCAGCGCCCTCATCCGCTCCGGATCGTTGACCGTCCACACGTGCACCTGCAGGCCCCTGCGGTGGGCCTGGCGGACGAACGCCCGGTCCGCCACCGGTATCCCGCCGTGCCGCACCGGGACCTGCGCGCACAGCGCGCCGCGGCCGACCGCCCCCGGCAGGCGGTACGAGCGCAGCCGCAGGCCCAGGACACCGCGCGTGCCCAGTGAGGTGGCCAGCCGCGGGCCCGCCAGGCGCCGGGCCCGGGCCACCCGGGACTCGTCGAAGGCCCCCAGGCACACCCGGTCCCAGGCGTCGGCGCGGTCCAGGATCTCCAGCAGCGGGGCGAGCGCGGCGTCCGCCTTGACGTCGATGTTCCAGCGGGCGCGGGGGAAGGCGCGCAGCAGGTCGGCGAAGAGCGGCACCGGCTCACCGCCGCCCACCCGGACCCGCCGCACCTGTGCCCACGGCAGGGAGGCGATCGCCCCGCTGCCGTCGGTGACCCGGTCCAGCGTGGCGTCGTGGAAGGCGACCAGCTTCCCGTCCGCCGTGGCGTGCACGTCGGTCTCCAGGTAGCGGTAGCCCAGCTCCACCGCCCGCGCGAAGGCGCCGTGGGTGTTCTCCGCTCCCGGCGCGGCGCCGCCCCGGTGGGCGAAGGCCAGGGGGGCGGGGTGGTCGAAGAAGGGGTGGTCGGGGCGCGGTGCGAGGGGGTCCGGTGCCGTCATGGACGCAGTATGACTCGCCGCAGACGCCTTTGCGGGCGGTCCGCCGGCCCGTCTCCCGGGGCCTCTCCCGGGGCCTCCCCCGGTCCGTCTCCCGCGCTGCCTCCCTCCCCCCGGCCGCCGCCCGCCCTGGGGGAGGGAGGCGTGCCGAAGATCCTCAGGAAGAACTGGGAGAGCGGCCCGATCGCCAGGGCATAGAGCACCGTGCCCGCGCCCACGGTGCCGCCCAGCAGGAAGCCGGTGGCCAGGGCGACCACCTCGATGCCCGTCCGCACCAGGCGCACCGAGTGCCCGGTGACCCGGTGCAGACCGGTCATCAGGCCGTCGCGCGGGCCCGGCCCGAAACGCGCCGTGATGTACAGGCCGGTCGCCGCCCCGTTCAGCACCACCGCGCCCACCAGCAGCGGAGCCCGTACCGCGAGCGCGCCCGGCTCCGGCAGCAGGGCCAGGGTGGCGTCCATGGCCAGGCCCACCACGACCACGTTGGAGACGGTGCCCAGGCCGGGCCGCTCCCGCAGCGGTATCCACAGCAGCAGCACGGCCGCGCCGGTGATGATCACCACGGTGCCGATGGTCAGCCCGGTGTGCCCGGAGACGCCCTGGTGGAAGACGTCCCACGGACCGAGGCCGAGGTCGGCGCGGACCATCAGCGCCAGGCTGGCCCCGTAGAGCACCAGGCCGGCGTAGAGCCGGACGAGGCGGCGGGCGAGGCGGTCGGGGAGGCGGCGGCCGGGGCGCACGGCGAAGCCGCCTGAATCCCCGGAACCTCTGGAAGCGGACAAGGAGCCGTCCTTTCTGGCGCGTTGGACCGATGCGTGACACTCTGTGGCCTGTAAGCGGTTCCCGAAAACAGCCAATCCCGAGAAGGTGGACTCAACCGATGGCTCAGTGGACCTCGGCGGTCGGAGCGTCCCAGCTCGCCCGCCTCCTGTCCTCCCACCGCGCCGAGGCCGGAGGAGCGCGGCGGACGCCCGCCTACCGGGCCCTCGCCGACGGAGTCCGCCTGCTGGTGCTGGAGGGCCGCGTCCCCGTCGCCGCCCGGCTGCCCGCCGAGCGGGAGCTGGCCGCCGCCCTGTCCGTCAGCCGCACCACCGTGGCCGCCGCGTACGAGGCGCTGCGCGGTGACGGGTTCCTGGCGTCGCGCCGCGGCGCGGGAAGCTGGACGGCCCTGCCCGCCGGGAACCCCCTGCCGTCGGGCGGACTGGCGCCCCTGCCGCCCGACGCCGCCGGGACCGTGATCGACCTGGGCTGCGCCGCCCTCCCCGCCCCCGAGCCCTGGCTCACCCGCGCCTTCCAGGGGGCCCTGGCCGATCTGCCGCCCTACGCCCACACCCACGGCGACTACCCGGCGGGACTGCCGGTACTGCGCCAGGCCCTGGCCGACCGCTACACCGCCCGCGGCGTCCCGACGATGCCCGAGCAGATCATGATCACCACCGGTGCCATGGGCGCGGTGGCCGCGATCCGCGCGCTGTTCGCACCGCGCGGCGAGCGCGTCGCCGTCGAGCACCCCTCGTACGCCAACGTGCTGCGGCTGCTGAGCGAGGCGGGCGCCCGGCTGGTGCCCGTCGCGATGGGGGAGGGGCTCACCGGCTGGGACCTGCCCGCCTGGCGCCGGGTGCTGCGGGACGCCGCGCCGCGGATGGCGTACGTCATCGCCGACTTCCACAACCCCACCGGCGCGCTGGCGGGGGAGGAGCAGCGCCGGGAGCTGGTGGCCGCCGCCCGGGCCGCGGGCACCGTCCTGGTGGTGGACGAGACCATGGCCGGCCTCGACCTCGACGCCCCGCCCGGCGAGCCGATGCCCCGCCCGGTCGCGGCGTTCGACCCGGGCGGCTCCACCGTCGTCACGGTCGGCTCGGCCAGCAAGGCCATCTGGGCCGGGCTGCGCATCGGCTGGATCAGGGCCGCCCCCGAGACCATCCGCAGTCTGGTCGCGGCCCGTGTCTACGCCGATCTCGGCAGCCCGGTGCTGGAGCAGCTCGCCGTCGCCCGGCTGCTGGCGGAGGACCTCGGACGGAACGGCGGGCAGGGCGGTGGGGACAGCGGCTGGGACCGGGCCATGGAAGTCCACCGGGAGCGGGCCCGGGAGAACCGCGCCGCCCTCACCGAGGCTCTGCGGGAACACCTTCCGGAGTGGGGGTTCACCGTCCCGCGCGGCGGCCTCACCCTGTGGGTGCGCACCGGCGACCTGTCCGGCTCGCGGATCGCCGAGGCGGGCGAGCGGCTTGGGGTGCGTGTCCCCTCCGGGCCGCGCTTCGGGGTGGACGGCGCGTTCGAGGGCTACGTGCGGCTGCCGTTCACGGTCCGCGGCCCCGTGGCCACCGAGGCCGCGTCCCGGCTGGCGACGGCCGCGCGGCTGGTCGCCGACGGGCGGAGCGCGGGAGGCGACATCCCGCGCAGCTCCGTCGCCTGAACCGCCGTCCGGGCCGCCGTCCGGACTCCGGCGACGGCCCGGCGGGGCCGGAACCCTCAGCGGACCGCCCACCGGGCCGGGGCCCTCGGCGGGCCGGCCACCGGCTCCGGCAGCAGTTCCAGGACCGCCCGCCGCTGCGGCTCGGCCGCCTCCTCGTCGAAGGGGTCCGGGGCGGCGGGCACCTGGAGGCGGTGCACCGGTCCCGAGCCCAGCCGGGCGTAACCGCGTCCCGGGGGCACCTCGGGCGGCGGCGTGGTCGACGGCGCCTCGCCGAGCACCGCCCGCACCTCCTGCGGCGTCGCCGCACCGAGCACCACCCGCGCCCGGGTGTACGCGCGGACGGCTCCGGTCAACTCCCCCGCACCCTCGAACTGGTCGGCCAGCGCCACGGTCACCCGCACCGCCCGCCCGTACCGCAGGGGCACCTGGAGCAGGTCCTGAGGGTCGCGCTGCCCCTCGGCGCGGGCCAGGTGGCTGAGCACCGAGGGCCGGTCCACCAGCACCCACAGCGGGCGGCAGACGTCCTCCGGCGCGTCCCGCCCGGTCTGCCGGACCCGGTTGGCGGCCAGCAGCCTGCGCTCGGTCTCCCGGACCACCCACTCCAGTGCCGACAGCGCGCCGGCCGGTGTGGACTCCACCGCCGGCACCCTGCCGCGTCCGGCCAGGAACGCGTACTCGCCCGCTCCGCCGCCGTCCACGACCAGCACCTCGCCCTGCCGCAGGGCCTGGAGGGCGATCGACCGCAGCAGCGTGGTCGTCCCCGACCCCGGGTGGCCCAGCGCCAGCAGGTGCGGCTCGGTGGAGCGCGGGCCCGTGCGCCACACCACCGGCGGCACGTCCCGCCGCTCGCCGCCCTCGTCGACCACCGGCACCGTGCGCCGGACGGTGTGGAGGTCGGTGAAGCCCAGCACGGTCTCGCCGGGGGCGGTGACGAAGCGCTGCGCGCAGACGCCGGCGGGCAGCGGCGGCAGCGCGGTCAGGGTCAGCTCGCCCACCTCCTCCTCCCAGGCGAAGTGGTACTCCCGGCCCCGGCCGGCCTTGGCGCACAGCAGTTCCTGGAGGTGTGCGCGGGCCTCCGGATCGCCGTCCCCGAAGTGCGGCGGGTAGCGCAGCCGCAGCCGGGCCAGCCGGCCCTCCTCGGTGAACGCGAAGTCGGCGAAGGCCCGCCGCCAGTCGCCGTCGTGGGCGTACAGGGGCTGCGGACGGGGATCGTCGGTGAGTGACAGATGCGGCACCAGCGCTTCGTAGAGGGTCTGCAGCCGTGCGCGCTCGGCCTCGCCCGGTTCGCCTCCGGCGGTGTCCGAGGGCCGGTCGCGGCCCTGCCAGATCGCGGCGCCCGCCAGCGCGACCGCCCCCAGCAGCGGCCCGTACGGGGTCAGCCACAGCACCAGCAGACAGGTGGTCACGGCGAACAGCGCCGGGCCCCGCCGGTCCCGGGGGGTGCGCTCCCAGCGGCGCCGCACCGCTGAGGCGAGCCGGGCCAGCCCGCGGGCGGTCACGGCCGGCAGGTGCAGGGCGTCGAGGGCGTGGTCCGCGGCCGCCCGCCGCAGGTCCCGCCCGCGGTCCGGCGGGGCGAGGTCCGGTGCGCTGTGGGGGTGGGGATGGGAAGCGTGCAGCGGGGTGAGTGCCGGGGGGAAGGGCCGCCAGGCCACGCCGAATCTCCTGCCGTCCGGAGCCCTGGGGCTCGAAGTCCTGAGGGTCGTGGGTGTGGGGGTTCCGGTGGGCGTACCAGGGAGGCCGCGCCGGGGAGGACGCCGCGCCGGGGAGGATGCAGCGCCGGGGGAGGACGCTCCGCGAAGGGCCCTAGAAGGGGATGTTCCCGATGAGGTTGGCGAGGGTGGCCCCGCCCGCCTGGATACCGGGTGCGATCGCCGATCCCGCCAGGTAGAACCCGAAGAGCGCGCACACGATGGCGTGGGAGAGCTTGAGGTTGTCCTTGCGGAAGAACAGGAAGACGATCACTCCGAACAGCAGGACACCGGAGATCGACAGCACCATGGGTCAACTCCCTGTGTGGCGATGGGTTTGTCACCGTGTGTCCCTCAAGCTTCACAGAGCGTCCGGGGTGTCGAAAGCGGCGGAAGGGTGATTCAGCACATTTCCTCTGCTCCGTCCGGGGTACGCACCGGGCGGAGGGGGCCGGCCGGCCTCCGGCGGCCGGGAGGTAGCTTCTCGGGAGCCGACACGCGACAGGGAACGGAAACCATGCGCCGCAAGCCCGCACTGCTCTACGTTACCGACCTCTCCTACGAGGCCCGGGGCCGCCGCTACGGCGACGAGGACGTCCGCCTCTCGGCCCGTCTGGGCGACGACTTCCGGATCGGGCTCTGCCACCCGCGCGACGCGGCGGCGCTGATGGACGCCTTCGACGCGGTCGTCGTGCGCAACAGCGGCCCCGTCCTGCACCACCGGGACGCCTGGGAGGAGTTCCGTGCCCGGGCGCTGGAGCGGGGTGCCCGGGTCTTCAACGAGCTGTCGGGCAGGGCGGACATGGTCGGGAAGCGGTACCTGACCGAGCTGAGCGCGGCGGGGGAGCCGGTCATCCCCACCGTCGACCGCCGCGAGGACCTGGACCGGCTGCCGCCGGCGGCCGAGTACGTCGTCAAGCCCGAGCTCGGCGCCGACTCCATCGGACTGGAGGTCGTCCCCGCGGACCGGCTGGCCGGGCTCGCCCTCGGGCTGGACGCCGGCCTGCTGGTCCAGCCGAGGGTCGACTTCCGCCACGAGGTCTCGTTCTACTTCGTCGACCGCTCCTTCCAGTACGCCCTCTACGCACCCGACCCCGCGCGGCGGTGGGAGCTGGAGCCGTACGCCCCCACGGCGGGCGACCTCGCCTTCGCCCAGCGGTTCGTGGACTGGAACGCCATCGACCACGGCATCCAGCGGGTGGACGCCTGCCGCACGGCGGAGGGGGAACTGCTGCTCGTGGAGCTGGAGGACCTCAACCCCTACCTGTCGCTGGACCGGGTGGACGGTGCCACCGGGGACGCGTTCGTCGCGGCGATGACCGCCTCGCTGCACGCGCTGCTGGCCTGAGCCGAGGGGCGGGGATCCGTTCCGCTCCGCACGGAGGGGAAAGGGAAAAGCGGCCGGGGTTGATGAATGAACCCCGCACTCGCTATATTCGCGGACTCGCGTCTTTTTCGAATAAAAAGGCGAGACTCGACTGATTTGATAATAGCGAATGGGGGAGTAATTTGTCAAGGCAGGAAATCGAGGGGGAACAGCGTTACGTCACCCGCCTGTACCGCAGGCTCGACGAGCTGCGCGAGCGGGAGGCCGGGCGGCTGGAGACGGCTCTGTCGCAGGCCGGGACCGGCCACCAGGCCCTGCTGGAAAGGGATGTGGCCGCCGCCCGCCACCGGGCGGGAATCAGCCGTCTGGACTCCGCGGAGAACGGGCTGTGTTTCGGCCGGCTGGATCTTCTCGACGGCGGACGGCGCTATGTCGGGCGGCTCGGAATTCCGGGCGAGGACGCGGACGGGGAACCGCTGCTCATCGACTGGCGGGCCCCCGCCGCGCGTCCTTTCTACACCGCCACCGGAATCTCCCCGCAGGGTGTGCGGCGCCGCCGCCACATCCGGACCAGCGGCCGGACGGTCACCGGTGTCCAGGACGAGCTGCTCGGACCGGACGGCGGTGACGGCGCGCTCGTGGGCGAGGCCGCCCTGCTGGCCGCGCTGAGTGCCGACCGCACCGGCCGGATGGGCGACATCGTCGAGACCGTCCAGGCCGAACAGGACCGGGTCATCCGCTCCCCCCACGCCGGCGTGCTGGTCGTACAGGGCGGTCCCGGCACCGGGAAGACCGCCGTCGCACTGCACCGGGCGGCGTACCTGCTGTACACCCACCGGGAGCGGCTGGCCCGGAGCGCGGTGCTGGTCGTCGGCCCCAGCCCGGTCTTCCTGCGGTACGTCGGGGAGGTGCTGCCCTCCCTCGGCGAGACCAGCGTGCTGCTGTCCACGGTCGGCGAGCTCTACCCCGGCGTCACGGCCGACGGCGAGGAGCCGCCCGGCACGGCCGAGGTCAAGGGCCGGGCGGTCATGGCGGAGGTCGTGGCCGCCGCCGTGCGCGACCGGCAGCACGTTCCCGACGGCGGGCTGGAGGCCGTCCACGGCCGCGAGACCGTACGGCTCGGCCGCGCCGAGTGCCTGCGGGCGCTGGAGCGGGCCCGCGCCACCGGCCTGCCGCACAACCGGGCGCGGCCGGTGTTCGTCCGGCTCGTCCTCGACGCCCTCGCCCGACGGGTCGCCGAGGAGCTGACGGAGTCGGTGCTCGGTGTCCTCGGAGACGACGGCGAGCCGTTCGCCGAGCCCGCCCCCGTGCCCGGCGAGGACCTCGACGCCGAGCTGCTGGGCGAGGAGGAGGTCGAGGGCATCCGCCGGGAACTGGCGGCGGACGCCGGGGTGCGCGCGGCGGTCGACGCCATGTGGCCCTCCCTCACCCCGCAGCGTCTGCTGGCGGACCTGTACGCCTCGCCCCGCCGGCTGGCGTCCGCCGCCCCCCGGCTCGCGCCCGCCGAACGCGCGCTGCTGGAGCGCGCCCCCGGAAGCCGGTGGACCCCGGCGGACGTACCGCTGCTGGACGAGGCCGCCGAACTGCTGGGGGAGGACGACCGGGCCGCCCGCGCCGCCGCCGAGGCCGAGCGCCGCGAGCGGATCGCCCTGGCCCAGGAGGCGCTGGACACCGCCCACGGCTCCCGCTCCACCGACCTGGAGGCAGGCGAGGAGGCCGAGATGCTCACAGCCCACGACCTGCTGGACGCCGGACTGCTGGCCGAGCGCCACGAGGAGGGCGACCACCGCACCCCGGCCGAGCGCGCGGCGGCCGACCGGACATGGGCCTTCGGCCATGTCGTCGTGGACGAGGCGCAGGAGCTGTCCGCGATGGACTGGCGGCTGCTGATGCGGCGCTGCCCCGGCCGGTCGATGACCCTGGTCGGCGACGTCGACCAGGCGGGAGCACGGTCCGGGGCGGCCTCCTGGGGCGAGGCGCTCGCCCCGCACGTGGGGGACCGGTGGCGGCTGGAGCGGCTGGAGGTCAACTACCGCACCCCCGCGGAGATCGCGGAGGTCGCCGCCGGTGTGCTGGCCGAGCTCGGTACGGCCGCCGAGCCGCCGCGGCCGGTGCGCTCCACCGGCGTCCGGCCGTGGCGTCTGCGTGTGCCGCAGGGAGAACTGCCCTGTCGGCTCGGCGAGTTGGCGGCGAAAGAGGCGGTCGCGGTGGGGGAGGGGCGGCTGGCGGTGATCGTGCCCGGCGCCCGGCTGGCGGAGCTGGGCCGCGCGGTGGCGGCGGCCGTGCCCGGTGCGGAGACCGGGCGGGATGTGCGGCTGGAGGGCACGGTGGCGGTGCTGGACGTCGCACGGGCCAAGGGTCTGGAGTTCGACTCCGTCCTGCTCGTCGGACCGGAGGAGATCGCGGCCGCCTCGCCGCGCGGCCTGAACGACCTCTACGTCGCCCTCACCCGCGCCACCCGGCGGCTGGGCGTGGTGCACACCGGCGAACTGCCCGGCGCCCTGGCCCGGCTGGTCCCGTACGGCGAGCACGGCGGCCACGGGGAGCGCTGACGGGCCCCTGTCCGCGGGCCCCGTTCAGGAGCGGAGCCCGGCCAGCTCGGCGGCCAGCCGGGTGCGCCAGGCCGGGACGAGGCCCAGCAGGCGCAGCGTCACGTCGCGGCCGGCGCGGACGGGCAGGGACCGGGCGGTGGCGGCCCGGGTGAGCCGGTCGGTGAAGGAGATGACGCGCTCGGCCGCCGGCCGCCGCTCCCGTTCGTAGGCGTCCAGCCGGACGCCGGGGTCCGCGCCCCGGGTGAGGACGTCGGCCAGCGCCCGGCCGAGGGCGCAGGCGTCCTGGATGCCGATGTTCATGCCCTGGCCCCCGGCCGGGCTGTGGACGTGGGCGGCGTCGCCGGCCAGCAGGATCCTGCCGGCGCGGTAGCGGTCGGCGATCCGGTGGTGGACGTGGAAGCGTGAGCTCCACAGCACCTCGCCGACCCGCCCCTGCCCGCCCGCGCGTTCGTCCAGCACCCGCTGCACGAACGCGGCGTCCGGCTCCCCGGGCGCCTCGCGCACGGCGGCCACCACGCGGAAGACGTCCCCGGGCAGGGGCGCCACCACGATCGGCCCGTCCGGGCCGAGCAGCATGGACACCTCCTCGCGACCGGGCGGCCACTCCATCCGCACGTCCGCCAGCGCGAAGGACTGGGCGTAGCGCCCGCCCCGGTAGCCGATGCCGGCCGCCTCGCGGACCGTGCTGCGCATCCCGTCGGCGCCGACGGCGTACGCCGCCCGTACCGTCTCCGTCCCCCGCGGGCCGTCCACCGTGACGACCGCCCCGCCGGGCTCCTGTCCGACGCCGGTAACGGTGTACGGGCGGCGCACGGCGCCGGAGCCGCCGAGGGCGCGTACGCGGTCCAGCAGGACGGCCTCGGTCTCGTACTGCGGGAGCAGCAGCGCGTAGGGGTGCGGGGTCGGCAGGCCGTCGAACGCGACGGTCGCCAGCCGGTGCCGTCCCCGGCGGATGCCGAACCGGGTCAGCCGCAGACCGCGCTCGACCAGCGGGGCGGCGGCCCCCACCGGCTCCAGCGCCTCCAGCGTGCGGGCGTGGACGACGCCCGCACGCGAGGTGCCCGCGCCCTCCGGCCGCCGGTCCAGCAGCAGGAAGCCGACGCCCGCGGACGCCAGGTGGGCGGCCAGGGCCAGGCCGGTGGGTCCGGCGCCGACGATGACGACGCCGGTCCGGTCCGGGAGCGCGGGGACGGTGGTCCGGTCGGGTCCGCTCATGGGACAGCACCTCTTCCGCTTGAGGCCAACACTTGTTGGCCAACACGTGATGACAGCATGGCGCGCGGGCCGACGCCAAGTCAACATCCGTTGGCAAACGGGCGTTGGCGTTCGGGGTGCGTCAGGGCGACTCCGCCGTCAGATAGCGCTGCACCGTCGGCGCCAGCCAGGCGACGGCCTCCGCCCGCGGCATTCCGGCCGCGGGCGGGAAGCACAGCACGTACCGGCTCACGGCCATGCCCAGGATCTGCGACGCCACCAGGGCCGCGCGGACCCCCGCCCGGTCCGGGTCGGGGCAGACGACCGCCACCGCGGGGGCCACCTGCTCCTGGAAGACCGCGCGCATGCGCTCGGCGCCCGCGGGGTTGGTGACGCCGACGCGCAGCAGCGCGGTCAGCGCGCCGTCCTCCTCCCAGCGCTCCAGGAAGTGCCCGACCAGCACGGCCCCGGCCTCCTCGCGGGGCACGGCGGCCAGGTCGGGAAGGCGCAGGTCGAACTCGCTGGCCGCCGCGAACAGCCCCTCCTTGTTGCCGTAGTACCGCATCACCATCGAGGGGTCGATGCCCGCGTCCCGGGCGATGGCGCGGATGGTGGCGCGCTCGTAGCCGTCGGAGGCGAAGCGCTTCCGGGCCGCCTCCAGGATGGCGGCCCGGGTGGCGTCGGAGCGGCGGGGACGGCCGCCGGAGGCGGTGTCGGTCGGCTGCATGGCGGCGAGTCTAGGCCAACGGCCGTTGGCGTCCCCCGCTCCGGGAGGGCGCGGCCAGGGGTCAGGAGCGCGTGGAGGAGTGCCGGGGCGGGCCGCCGCCCCCGCCGCGCACCTCCAGGTCGTCCAGGAGTTCCCGGGTCGCCTCGGCCACCGCCTCGACGGCGCGCTCGAACGCGGCGCGGTTGTGGGCGGCGGGCGCCCTGAAGCCCGAGACCTTGCGGACGTACTGCAGGGCGGCGGCGCGGATGTCCTCGTCGCCGACCTCGGGCGCCATGGGCGGTCGGAGTGTCCTGATGCTGCGGCACATGCCCCCAGTGTGACGCGTGCCCGCCGCGGCCGGGGGTACAGCGAGAAGCACCGGACCCCGCCCGACGGATGGAGTGGACGTGCAGGCGCTGACCGTGGCTCCCGACCGGAAGAACTCCCTGCGGCTCGACACCCTCCCCGACCCCGAGCCGGGAGAGGGGGAGCTGCTGGTGGACGGCCTGGCAGTCGGAGTGTGCGGCACCGATCTGGAGATCGTCTCGGGAGGTCACGGAGCCCCGCCTCCGGACCGTGAGCGCCTGGTCATCGGCCACGAGTCCCTGGGCCGGGTGCGCCAGGCGCCGCCGGACAGCGGCTGGGTGCCGGGCGACCTGGTGGTCGGTGTCGTCCGCCGGCCCGACCCCGTGCCGTGCGGGGCCTGCGCCCACGGCTACTTCGACATGTGCCGCAACGGGATGTTCACCGAGCGCGGCATCAAGGGGCTCGACGGATACGCCTCGACCTCCTGGACGGTCGAGGCCGACTACGCGGTGCGCCTGGACCCCGGACTGGAGCACGTCGGGGTGCTCATGGAGCCCGCCACCGTGGTGGCCAAGGCGTGGGACCAGGTGGAGCGGATCGGCGGGAGGTCCTGGTTCGCCCCGCACTCGGTGCTCGTCACGGGGGCGGGGCCGATCGGGCTGCTCGCCGCGCTGCTCGGGCGGCAGCGCGGTCTGGAGGTCCACGTCCTGGACCGGGCGGAGAGCGGACCCAAGCCCGAACTGGTCCGGCGGCTGGGCGCCGAGTACCACTGCGAGGACGCCGAGCGGGTCATGGAGCGGGTGCGGCCGGACGTGGTGATCGAGGCGACCGGCGCCGCGCCGGTGGTCTTCGGGGTGATGTCGGCCATGGACCCCTACGGCGTGCTCTGCCTGACCGGGCTGTCGCCCGCCGGGCGCACCCTGGAGGTGGACGCCGGGTACCTCAACCGCGAACTGGTGCTGGACAACTCCGCGGTGGTCGGCTCGGTCAACGCCAACCGGCGGCACTACGCCGCCGCGGCCGCCGCCCTCGCCGAGGCGGACCGGGGCTGGCTGGACGCGCTGATCACCCGCCGGGTGCCGCTGGAGTCCTTCGCGCAGGCCTTCGAGCGGCGGCCGGACGACGTCAAGACGGTCATAGAGCTCACCCGGCACTGAGCCCGCCGGCCGGACGGGGCCGGGCTCACCGGGACGGGGTCAGGGGCCCTCGCCGCCGGAGCGGGACCTGGACGGGCCCAGGTCCCCGGCCAGGTTCTGCGCGGTGTCGATCAGCGGGATGTGGGAGAGGGCCTGGGGGAAGTTGCCGACCAGCCGCCGGTGCCCGGTGTCGTACTCCTCCGACAGCAGGCCCAGGTCGTTGCGCAGGTCCAGCAGCCGCTCGAACAGCTCCCGCCCCTCGCGTACGCGGCCCTGGAGGATGTAGTTGTCGGCCAGCCAGAAGGCGCAGGGGATGAAGGCCGCCTCGCCCGCGGGCAGGCCGTCCACGGCATCGGTGCGGCTGCCCATCGTGTAGCGCTGGACGAGGCCGTCCCTGAGCAGCTCCCGCTCGATCGCGGCCACGGTGCCCCTCATCCGGGGATCGTTCGCGGGCAGGAAGCCCACGGACGGGATGAGCAGCAGCGACGCGTCCAGTTCGGCGGAGCCGTAGTACTGGGTGAAGGTCGCGCGTTCGGTGTCGTAGCCGTACGCGCAGACCTCCTGGAAGATCTCCCTCCGCAGGCGCCTCCACCGGTCGGCGGGCCCCTCCAGGCCGAATCGCTCCACGGCCTTCACCGCCCGGTCGGCGGCCACCCAGGCCATCACCTTGGAGTGGGTGAAGTCCCGCCGCGGGCCGCGCACCTCCCAGATGCCGTTGTCGGGATCGCGCCAGTGCGACTCCAGGAAGTCCATCAGCACGGACTGGACCCGCCAGGCGTCCGGGTCCGGCGGTACACCCCGGGCCCTGGCCTGGTGCAGGGCGTCCATGAGCTCCCCGTGGACGTCCAGCTGGAGCTGTCCGGAGGCGGCGTTGCCGATGCGCACGGGGCGGGAGTGCTCGTATCCGGGCAGCCAGTCCAGCTCCGTCTCGGGCAGCATGCGCTCGCCCTCGATGCCGTACATGATCTGCATCCGCCGCGGATCGCCGGCCAGCGCGCGCAGCAGCCAGTCGCGCCAGGCCACCGCCTCCCGCTCGTATCCGGAACCCAGCAGCGCCATGAGGGTGAAGGTGGCGTCGCGCAGCCAGCAGTAGCGGTAGTCCCAGTTGCGCACCCCGCCCAGCTGCTCGGGCAGGGAGGTGGTGGGGGCGGCCACGATGCCGCCGCTGGGCGAGTAGCTCAGCGCCTTGAGCGTGACCAGGGAGCGCACCACCGCCTCGCGGTACTCGCCGGAGTAGGTGCAGTGGCCGGCCCACTCCCGCCACCACCGCTCGGTGGCGGCCACGGTCCGGACCAGCCCGGCGGTGTCCGGCCGTTCCGGCTCCCCGTGGCGCAGCCCCCTCCAGGCCAGCCGGAAGCCCACCTTCTCGCCCTCGCCCACGGAGAAGTCCGCGGTGCAGTCGCCGTCCTCCGCGGTGAAGTCCGCACCGGAGTCGAAGACGACCACGTCCGGCCCCGCGTAGGCGCGCAGTCTGCGCCCCTCGGGCCGCAGCCACGCCGGGGTGTTGCCGTAGTCGAAGCACAGGCGCATCAGCGAGCGCATCCGCACCCGCCCCTCCAGGCCCTCGACGATGCGTACCACCGAGGGGTGGTCGCCGTCGACGGGCATGCAGTCGATCACCCGGGCCCGGCCTTCGGGGCCGGCGTACTCGGTCTCCAGCACCGCGCTGTCACCGCGGTAGCGGCGGGCCAGCGGCCGGGCCCGGTCACGGGGGGCGAGCAGCCAGCGGCCGTGCTCGGGACGGCCGAGCAGGGCGGCGAAGCACGCTTCGGAGTCGAACCGGGGCAGGCACAGCCAGTCCACCGAGCCGTCGTAGCCCACCAGCGCGGCGGTGCGGGTGTCGCCCAGCAGGGCGTAGTCCTCAAGCCGGAGCGGCACGGGCGTCTCCCTTCGGCCCGCTCGGGTCGCCGGCGGTCGGTGTACCCGGTGTTCCCGCCGCTACACGGACGGGCGAGGGGGAGTTCCGGCGCTTCGGCGAGAGGAAAGAGAACTTCTCATTTTTGTCCATGTTTGCGACATTTGCCGGTTTTCCGGCCTTTCGGGTGGTTACCCGAAGTCTTGGAGTCAGAGGAACCGGCAACGAGGAGAGCCTCATGATCACCAAGGAGCAGATACCCGAGGTGCTGGACCACCAGGTCTACGACGCCGAAGGCAAGAAGATCGGAGAGGCCGGGCACGTCTTCCTCGACGATGTCACGGGCCAGCCGGAGTGGGCGAGCGTCCGCACCGGGCTCTTCGGCAGCCATGAGACCTTCGTTCCGATCCACGACGCGGCCATGGTGGAGGACCACCTGGAGGTGCCGTACTCCAAGGACCAGGTCAAGGGTGCGCCCCACGTCGACGTGGACCAGGGCGGTCACCTGTCCGAGCAGGAGGAGCGCCGGCTGTACGACTACTACGGCGTGGACTGGGGCGGCCGCGGGCAGGAGGAGACCCGCCGCACCGACACGGGGACGGCGGGCACGGCCGGTACGGCCGCCGCGGCGGGCACTGCCGGCACGGCGAGGGACCGCACCGGTGCGGGCGGAACCCGCGGCCGCGACGACGCCATGACGCGTTCCGAGGAGGAGATGCGCGTCGGCGTCGAGCGCCAGGAGACCGGCAGGGCCCGGCTGCGCAAGTACGTCGTCACCGAGGACGTCCAGAAGACGGTGCCCGTGCGGCGCGAGGAAGTCCGCGTGGAGCGCGAGCCCATCACCGAGGAGAACAGGGACGAGGCCCTGAGCGGCCCGGAGATCACCGAGGCCGAGCACGAGGTGACCCTCCACGAGGAGCGCCCGGTGGTCGAGACCGAGGTGCACCCGGTGGAGCGGGTGCGCCTGACCACCGACGAGCGCACCGAGGAGGAGACAGTCGAGGGGCAGGTGCGCAAGGAGCGCATCGAGGAGGAGGCCACCGACGACAAGCGGCGCCGCCGCCGCTGAACCGCCGGCTCCCGCCTTCCCCCAGGGCCCGTTCGGAGATGTCCCTTCCGTGCGGGCCCTGGTCGCGCCGGGGTGCCGCCGGTGCACCGGTCAAAAGGGAATGTTGTGTGAATGCCAGGTCGAAGGCCGGGTACTTCGCCCTTTGTGAGCCACTAGTCACATATAACGCAAAAGGCAAATCCCGTAAGACCAACTGGAGGCACCGGTGAGTGAATCTCCGACCGCGGGCAACGGCCCCGCACAGCAGACAGGCCAGGCCGCGAAGCAGGAGACCCGGGCCACGGCCGACCGGGCGAAGGAGGCCGCGGGCACCGTGGCCGGCAGCGCCAGGGATCAGGCGCGCAACGTGACGGGCGAGGCCCGCGACCAGGTCGCCAACGTGGCGGGCCACCTCAGGGAGCGTGCCACGCAGGAGGCGGACACGCAGACCAGGAGGACGGCCGACACCATACGCCAGTGGGCCGACGACCTGTCGGGCATGGCGGAGAACACCCGGTCCGACTCCCCGGTGCGGAATCTGGTGGCCCAGGCCGCCGACGGCGGCCGCCGCGCGGCGGACATGCTGGAGGAGCGGGGCGTGGGCGGCCTGGTCGAGGGCGTGGAGTCCTTCGCGCGCCGCCGTCCGGGCGCCTTCCTGGCGGGTGCGGCGCTGGCCGGCTTCGCCATCGGGCGCGTGGCCAAGGCGGGCACCAAGGCGGCCCAGCAGGGGCAGGACGGCTCCGGTACGGCCCAGGCCCAGGGCTACGAGGCCTACCCGCCGGCGCAGGGCACGGCGGTCGCCACGGGCCCGGGCGGAGAGATCCGGCAGATGCCGGGCTACGGAGAGCCCCCCTACGGCGGCACTCCGGGCACCACCGGCACCGGCGGCTACGGGGCCACCGGCACCTACGGGACCCCCGACGTCCCCCGCCGTCCGGAGGTGGGCTGACATGGCGTACACCGCTCATCGGCCGGACACCGATCCGGAGGTCCGGGACAGGAGGACGCAGGACGACGCCTCGATCGGCGAGCTGCTCTCCGCGGTCACCTCGGACGCGCAGAAGCTCTTCCGGCAGGAGGTCGAGCTGGCCAAGGCCGAGATCCGCGAGGAGGCCACCAAGGCCGGCAAGGCCGCCGGCATGTACGGCGGCGCCGGGTTCGCCGGCTACATGACGATCCTGTTCGCCTCCCTGGCGCTCACCTTCGGTCTGGCCAACGTCATGGACTGGGGCTGGGCGGCGCTCATCGTCACCGTCCTGTGGGGCGTGGCGGCGGCCGTGATGTACGTGATGGGCCGCTCGAGGATGAAGCAGGTCCACCCCAAGCCGGAACGCACCGTCCAGACCCTCAAGGAGGACGCCGAATGGGCACGTCACCCGACGAGCTGAGGGCTCAGATCGACACCACCCGGCAGGAGCTGTCGGAGGATGTCGGCAGGCTTGCCGACCACGCCAACCCCCGCCACGCCGTCCGCCGCCGCAAGGAGCGGGCGCGGGGCAGGATGACCGTAGTACGGGAGCGAGTCATGGGAACCACCTCGGACACGACGCAGTCGGTCCGCGAGAGCGCCGGGCACGGCGTGGACAAGGCGCGCGAGGGAGCCGGCCAGGCGGGCGAGGCCGTCAAGGCCGCCCCCCACCACGCCGCGCGCAAGACCCAGGGCAACCCGCTGGCCGCCGGTGTGATCGCCTTCGGCGCCGGGATGCTGGCGGCCTCGATGCTGCGCAGTTCGCACAAGGAGGAGCAGGCGATGGGCCGGCTCTCCGAGAAGGCGGGCGAACTGGCCGAGCCGGTGAAGGAAGCGGCGATGGAGTCGGTGGAGCACCTGAAGGAGGACGCCCGGCAGTCCGGCCAGCAGGCGGTCCAGCAGGTCAAGGAGACCGCCTCGGACGCCGCCCGCACCACGGCCGACGAGGCGCGCGGGCAGGCGGAGGAGGTCAAGGGACAGGCCCGCCAGTCCGGGCAGAGCGTGGCCGACGAGACCCGCCGCCAGAGCCCCGGCTCGGCGCACTGAGACAGGCCCCGCGGCGGCCGCCCCCTCCCTCGCGGGCGGGGGCGGCCGGGCCGGGAGCCGGTGAGGTGCCACCACATGTCGAAGCACAGGAGTCAGCAACAGCAGCGGGGCGGTTCCAACGGTCAGGCCCCCGAGGAGCCCACCGACCTGCCGAAGAAGTCCTGGAAGAACGTGCTGAAGCGTACGGGCGCCGAGTTCAAGGACGACAACGTCACCGACTGGGCGGCCGCCCTCACCTACTACGGAGTCCTGTCGATCTTCCCCGCGCTGCTCGCGCTGGTGTCGATCCTGGGTGTGATCGGCAGGTCCGCGATCCAGCCGCTGATCGACAACCTCGGCGGCATCGCGCCGGGCGCCGCGCGCGACATCCTCGAGAGCATGCTGACGCAGCTCCAGAACAACCAGGGGGCCGCCGGGTTCGCGCTGGTCATCGGTCTCGCCCTGGCGATCTGGTCCGCGTCCGGGTACGTCGCCGCCTTCATGCGGGCCTCCAACGCCATCTACGACATCGAGGAGGGGCGCCCGATCTGGATGACGCTGCCGGTACGGGTGGGCATCACCCTGGTCCTGCTGGTCATCCTGGCGCTGAGCTCGATCGCGGTGGTCTTCACGGGCGACATCGCACGGCGGGCCGGCGACGTCATCGGCCTGGGCGACACCTTCCTGACGGTGTGGAGCATCGCCAAGTGGCCGGTGCTGGTCCTGCTCGTCGCCTTCATGATCGCGCTGCTGTACTGGGCCGCGCCCAACGTCAAGCGCCGCTTCCGCTGGGTCAGCCCCGGCAGCCTGCTCGCCGTGCTGCTGTGGATCCTGGCGTCGGCCGCCTTCGCCTTCTACGTCGCCAACTTCGGCAACTACAACAAGACGTACGGCAGCCTGGCGGGCGTGATCATCTTCCTGATCTGGCTGTGGATCACCAACATCGTGATCCTGCTGGGCCAGGAGCTCAACGCCGAGATCGAGCGCGGCCGGGCCATCGAGGCGGGGCATCCGGCCGACGAGGAGCCCTACGTCGAGCCGCGCGACACCCGCAAGTTCCCGGAGGACAACCCCAGCGGCCGGGACTGAGCCCGGGCGTGCGCCGGGCCCCCGGCCGGAGCCGCCGGGGGCCCGGCGCACGCCCGGGCGGGGGCGGGCATCGGACGGACCGCTGCGGGTACGGGGCGTCGTGGGGACGCCGGGCCGCCGGGCGCGGCGGGAACACGAGCACCGGGCGGACCGGACCCGGAGGGAGAGGGAGACATGCCGCAGAGCGGAACCGCGGGCGAGCACATCGCCGACGCCGTGGAGCAGGTGACCCGGGAGGCGTCCGAGCTTTTCCGCGACCGCTTCCAGGGGTTCGGCGACGGACTGCGGACCACCGTCCGGCAGGCGGGCGCCGGCGGCGCCCTGCTGGGCGGCGCCGGGGTGTGCGCACTGCTGGCGGTGGGCTCCGCCCACCGGGCGGCGCTGCGGACCCTGGAGTCCGTCCTGCACCCGGCGCAGGCGGCGGCCGTGCTCTCGCTGGCCTACACCGCGGGGGCCGGGGCGCTGGCGAGACTGGGCCGCGACCGGCTCAGGGCCGCCGGGCGCGCCTCGGGGGCGCGCCCGGAGCGGACCGGCCCGTGACCGTGCGTACCGCCCGGGGCGAATCAGCCGGGAATGTGGGGGTACGCAGCAGACAACCCCGCTCACGGGGGTGGAACCGAGCAGAGGAGGCTCGCTGTGAAGGGTGAACACGACAAGGAAGAGTCCTCCGCGCCGCGGCCGACGCACCTGCGCACCGGCAGCGAGCAGCCGGTGGACCCGGAGGATCTGGTCATGCTGTCCGGCCGCGAGCCCACGCCGGAACGGATCGAGAAGGCGCGCAGGGAGCTGGAGGAGCACGGAGCCGCCGCCGTCGAGAAGTACCTCCCCTAGCAGGCCGAGCGGGCCGCGGGGGTCTCCCGCGGCCGTTCGACGGCACCGCCCGCCCCGTGCGGGCGGTGCCGTCGCCGGTCACCGGCCCGTGTGCTCCGTACGGATTCCGGCCGCCCGTCCCCCGGGACGGGAACCGGACGGCCGCAGAACACGCTGTATGTTCCAGCCACAGGTGCCGTCCGGCACCACGATTCCCGGGCGGCGCGTGTGCCCGAGGTCTCGTCCCGGCGCATGCAACCGTTTCAGGAGCACGTCCCCAGTGACCCCCCTCGCGCTCGGTCCGGCCTGGCTGGACCCGGACCACCTCATCCAGACCTTCGGTCTGATCGGCATCCTCTGCATCGTCTTCGCCGAATCAGGGCTGCTCATCGGCTTCTTCCTGCCCGGTGACTCGCTGCTGTTCACCACCGGTCTGCTGGTCGCCACCGACCAGTACCTGCACTATCCGCTGTGGCTGGTGTGCACCCTGATCGTCGTCGCCGCGGTCGCCGGGGACCAGGTGGGCTACCTGTTCGGCCGGAAGGTGGGACCGGCTCTGTTCAGACGGCCGGACTCCCGCCTCTTCAAGCAGGAGAACGTGGAGAAGGCCCACGAGTTCTTCGAGAAGCACGGGCCCAAGTCCCTGGTGCTGGCCCGCTTCGTGCCGATCGTGCGGACCTTCACGCCGGTCATCGCCGGCGTCAGCCGGATGGACTACCGCAGCTTCCTGATCTTCAACGTCCTCGGCGGGGTGCTGTGGGGCGCGGGCGTGACGCTGCTGGGCGCGGCGCTGGGACAGGTCCGGTTCGTCCGCGACAACATCGACCTGATCCTGATCCTGATCGTGCTCCTCTCGGTGCTCCCGATCGTCGTCGAGTACCTGCGTGCCCGGCGCCGGCCGGGCGTGGCGGCGCCCGCCGCCGACGCCCTCCCGGACGACGCCACCATCCCCCTGCGGGGTGTGGCCGAGGCGGTGGCGGCCGACACGCCCGCGGAGGCGAGGCGCGGCCGGGGCCGCCACGCCAGGCGCTGAACCGCCGCCCCGCCCCGGCCGCGGCCCCCCGTCCCGCACGTCACGGCTTGACGCCGACCCCGCCGTACTCGTCCACGGCGGGGGGAAGGCCGCCGGAGAGCGGCGCTCCGGCCGGCGGGGCCTCCGGCCGCCACTGCGAGACCGGCACCACGCCCGGCTCCAGCACCTCCAGGCCCCTGAAGTACCCGGCGATCTGCTCGGGGGTGCGGAGCAGGTAGGGGATCCCGGCCATCTCGTTGTAGAACCGCTGCGCGCGGTTGAACGCCTCGTTGCCGTCGGTGCCGTCGTTGCTCACCAGGCAGCTGCCCGACGGCAGCGCCGCCATCAGCCGCTTCACGATCGACCTGGCCTCGTCGTAGTCCTCGATGTGGCCCAGGATGTTCATCAGCATCAGGCCGACCGGGCGGTCGAGGTCCAGGGTCCGGGCGGCCTCGGCCAGGATGGTGTCGGGGCTGCGCAGATCGGCGTCGATGTAGGCGGTGGCGCCCTCGGGGGTGGAGGTCAGCAGGGCCCGGGCGTGGGCCAGGACCAGGGGGTCGTTGTCGACGTAGACGATCCGCGACTCGGGGGCGGTGCGCTGGGCGACCTCGTGGGTGTTGTCGGCGGTCGGCAGGCCGGTGCCGATGTCCAGGAACTGCCGGACGCCCAGGTCTCCGGCCAGATGCGTCACGGCGCGGGAGAGGAATCCCCGCGAGGCGCGGGCGAGTTCCACGATCCCGGGGAAGATCTCCTGGTACTGGTCGCCCGCCTCGCGGTCGGCGGCGTAGTTGTCCTTGCCGCCCAGCCAGTAGTTCCAGATCCGCGCCGAGTGGGGGATGCTGCGGTCGATCGCGGACAGCGCGTCCCGGTCGGTGCGGGGTTGGCCGTCGGTCATGGGACCCTCCTGATCCTGTGCCCTGTGTGACGGCGGCCGGGCCGGCCGCTGTGCACAACCTAGGACCTCTCGCCCTCCGCGCGCCGGTGGTCGCGCGAGCGGACGGGAGGCCGAGCGGCTCCGGCGGCCCGTCCACCACCGGGAACATGCCATTCACGGCTATATGCTGTGAGAAGTAAATCCGTTATGGTGGCATTTACCCCGGGTGATTAACAGACATCGTGTGTACGTAGGTAAAACCTCACCCGGATGGGCGTGTGAGTTGTTCGGGGCCGGGTACGCGCCGTGCTGCACATGACAGATCAAAAGAGGAGGGCATGATGCGTAGCCTGAGCCCCGAGGTTCAGCTGACGAGCGGTGACGTCTTGCCGGACCAGGAGCAGGAGACCGCCTCCACTGATCTGCCCGAACTGCCGAGAATCGAGGACGCGGGCAAGGTCGCGCCCCGCGATGCCCGGCAGCTGTCGAAGCTGTTCTTCGAGCGCCTGCGCGTGCTGGAGGAGGGAACGCACGAGTACCAGTACGCGCGCAACACCCTCATCGAGCTGAACCTGACGCTCGTCAACTACGTCGCCTCCCGCTTCCGCCACCGTGCGGAGCCGATGGACGACATCGTCCAGGTCGGCACCATCGGCCTGATCAAGGCCATCGACCGCTTCGACCTGAGCCGCGAGGTGGAGTTCACCTCCTTCGCCGTTCCGTACATCGTGGGGGAGATCAAGCGCTTCTTCCGGGACACCAGCTGGGCCGTACGCGTGCCCAGGCGGCTGCAGGAGCTGCGTATCGAGCTCGCCCGGGCGAACGAGGAGCTCGGCCGCCGGCTGGGCCGCTCCGCCACCACCGAGGAGCTGGCGGAGTTCATGAACGTCACGGTCGAGGAGGTCATCGAGGGGCAGGTGGCCAGCAACGGCTATGTCGCCGGTTCCCTGGACCTCCCCGTGGGCGACGAGGGCAAGGACACCCCGCTGGCCGACCAGCTCGGGGACGTCGACCCGGCCCTGGAGAAGGTGGAGAACCTCCACGCCCTCAAGCCGCTGATGGAGCAGCTCGACGAGCGCGACCGGCGCATCCTGCAGATGCGCTTCGGCGGCGACATGACGCAGTCGGAGATCGGGGCCGAGCTGGGGATCTCGCAGATGCACGTCTCACGTCTGCTGAGCAGGGCGCTGGCGCGCCTGCGCGAGGGCATGCTGACCCAGAAGTGAGCCGGACGGCCGGCGTCCGCCCCGGGCGGCGCGCACGGCGACGCGGGGCCCGGCCTCCCGGCCGCAGGCCCCGCGTCGGCGTGCCCGGACGCGTCCGGGCACGTCCGGGGCCCGGCGGGGCGGGAGGCGCACGGCGGCGGGTCACAGGGCGTTAGCCGCCTCGGACTCCGGGCACACGTTGCCTGTGTCCGCCTCCTCGGCGGACGCCTGTGACAGACGGCGAAAGGAAGACACCGGCCATGGGACACGGCGGAGACATCATCCAGGAGCTGAGCACGGACCACCGGGAGGTCGAGGAGCTCTTCGGCAGGATCGAGGCCATGCCCGTGGGAGACGCGCGGCGCAGGGAGTTCGCCGACCAGGCCGTCATGGAGCTGGTGCGGCACTCCGTCGCCGAGGAGCAGTACCTGTACCCGGCGGTGCGGGAACTCCTGCCCGACGGCGACGAGATCGCCGACAAGGAGATCGAGGAGCACTCCGCGGCGGAGCGCACCATGAAGGCGATGGAGGGGCGCGGCGCCGACGACCCCGAGTTCGACCGGCTCGTCGCCGAGCTGATGACCGAGATCCGCTCCCACATCGCCGACGAGGAGCGCAACCTCTTCCCGCGGCTGCGCCAGGCGGCGACCCAGGAGCAGCTGGACAAGCTGGGCGACAAGGCGCGCACCGCGAAGAAGACGGCCCCCACGCGCCCCCACCCCTCGGCACCCGACACCCCGCCGGCCAACAAGATCATGGACGCGGGAGCGGGCATGGTCGACCGGCTCCGCGACGCCCTCACCGGCCGGGGCAAGGGCCACTGAGGCCGCCCACCGGAACCCCTGCGGCGGCCGCCGTTCCCGCTCCCGGGAACGGCGGCCGCCGCACGTACGGCTCCGGTGCACGGCGCCTACCGCACCGTCGGCGCGGCGGCCCGGTCCCGGTGGAAGACCAGGGTGCCGTCCGACACGTCCACCCGCAGCCGGGTGTGCGGCGCCAGTTCGCCGCCGAGCAGCATCCGCGAGAGCTGGTTGTCCACCTCCCGCTGGATGGTGCGGCGCAGCGGCCGGGCCCCGTACTCCGGCTGGTAGCCGTGCCGGGCCAGCCACTCCACGGCCTGCGGGGTGAAGTCGACCTCCACGTCCTGCGCGTGCAGCCGCCGCCGCGTCTCGTCCAGCAGCATGTCCGTGATCCGCCGCAGCTGCTCGTCGGAGAGCTGGCGGAAGACCACGATCTCGTCGATGCGGTTGAGGAACTCCGGGCGGAAGTGCTCGCGCAGCGGGCGCAGCACCCGCTCGCGGCGGGCCGCCTCCTCGGCCTCGCCACCCGCCCCGCCGGGGGAGAAGCCCAGCGCGCCGCCGCGCCCGGTGATGGCCTCGGAACCGAGGTTGCTGGTCATCACGATGACGGTGTTGGTGAAGTCCACCGTGCGGCCCTGGGAGTCGGTCAGCCGCCCGTCGTCGAGGACCTGGAGCAGGATGTTGAAGACGTCCGGATGCGCCTTCTCCACCTCGTCCAGCAGCAGCAGCGAGTACGGGTGGCGGCGCACCGCCTCGGTGAGCTGGCCGGCCTCCTCGTGGCCGACGTACCCCGGGGGAGCGCCGACCAGCCGGCTGACGGTGTGCCGCTCCTGGTACTCGCTCATGTCCAGGCGCACCATCCGGTCGTCGGTGCCGAACAGCGCCTCCGCCAGCGCGCGGGCCAGCTCGGTCTTGCCCACGCCGGTGGGGCCGAGGAAGAGGAAGCTGCCGATCGGGCGGTCGGGGCTGGACAGGCCGGCCCGCGAGCGCAGCACGGCGTCGGCGACGACGGAGACCGCCTCGTCCTGGCCCACGACCCGCTGGTGCAGGTGCTCCTCCAGGCCCAGCAGCCGGGCCTTCTCCTCCTGGGTGAGGGTGCTGACGGGGATGCCGGTCTGCCGGGAGACGACGTCGGCGATGTCCTCGACGCCTACCTCGGCGATACGGTCGCCCACCGGCTGCCTCCCGCCTCCCTCGGCGGCCTGCCGCTCCACCTCGGCGAGGCGGTCGCGCAGCTCCCTGGCGCGCTCGTAGTCCTCGTCGGCCACCGCCTGGTCCTTGTCCCGCCGCAGTTGCTCGGCCTCGCGCTCCAGGGCGCGCACGTCGGTGCCCCGGGTGGACGAGCGCAGCCGCACCCGCGCGCCCGCCTGGTCCATCAGGTCGATCGCCTTGTCCGGCAGGAAGCGGTCGGTCAGATAACGGTCGGACAGCTCCACGGCCGCCAGCAGCGCCTCGTCGCTGTAGCGGACCTGGTGGTGCGCCTCGTAGCGGTCGCGCAGCCCCCGCAGGATCTCCACGGCGTCGGCCGTGTCCGGCTCGGGGACCAGGACGGGCTGGAAGCGGCGGGCCAGCGCGGCGTCCTTCTCGATGTGGCGGCGGTGCTCCTCCAGCGTGGTGGCGCCGATGACGTGCAGCTCGCCGCGGGACAGGGCCGGCTTGAGCATGTTGCCGGCGTCCATCGCGCCGCTCTCCCCGCCGCCACCGGCGCCCACCACCGTGTGCAGCTCGTCGATGAAGACGATCAGCTCGTCGGTGTGGGCGCGGATCTCCTCGATGATGCCGTTGAGCCGTTCCTCGAAGTCGCCGCGGTAGCGGGTGCCGGCGACCACGCCCGCGAAGTCCAGCTGGACGACGCGGCGGCCCAGCAGGTTGTCCGGCACGTCGCCGTCGGCGATGCGCTGGGCCAGGCCCTCCACGATGGCGGTCTTGCCGACGCCCGCCTCGCCGATCAGCACCGGGTTGTTCTTGCCCCGCCGGGCCAGGATCTCGATGGTCTGCTCGATCTGCTCGTCGCGGCCGATCACCGGGTCGATGCGTCCCTCGAGGGCGAACTCGGTCAGATCGCGGCCGAACTTGTCCAGGTTCGGTGTGCTGCTGCCTCCCGGGCGTCCTCCGGGAGCGGGCTGGCGTTCGCCGGCCGGGCCCGGGCCGCCGGGCTGCGGCCCCTCGGGGAGCCCGGAGCGCGGATCGAAGTGGGCGGCGTTGAGGATCTGGCCGGCCGCGGAGTCCCGGTTGGCGGCCAGGGCCACCAGCACGTGCTCCGGGCCGATGTACGACGAACCGGAGGAGCGGGCGACCTGGTGGGCGTCCATCAGGGCGCGCTTGACGGCGGGGCTGACGGAGATGGAGGAGCGCGGCGGACCGTCCCCGGCGTGCCGGTCGATCTCGGAGACGATGGTGTCGGGATCGCCGCCGGCGCGGGAGACCATGGCGCGGGTCGGCTCGGTGGTGAGCGCCGCCCGCAGCAGATGCTCGGTGTTGAGGTCGGTACTGCCGTGCTGCGCGGCGTAGGACGCCGCGGAGGAGACGAGCTGCCGGGCGGGCTCGCTCATCAGCCGCACGAAGTCGAAGTACCGGGGCCCCGGCCGCTGCCCGCCCGACGACGAGGCGCCCAGGAAGCGCGCGAGGAACTCTCCGAGCGGATCCCGGCCGAAGTCCTCGGAACCCATGTACCCGCTGGTCATAGACGTCCGTCCCGCCGGCCCGGCGGACCGGGCCGCGCTTGCTCTCTCGGTTGCTGTCTGGGTGCGTCTGTCTCGACGCACCGGGGTTCCCCCTCGGGGCGGGACGACACGTCGCCGAGGCGTCTTCAAGGAGGAGATCCCTCCGGGCGCAGGTCGAGCTTCCCCTGGTTCCTCGCCGGCCCGGTCCTCTGCGCCGGTCTCCTCGCGGCGGTCACCGCGGCGCCGGAGCGGCCGGCTGCGGCGGCCGACCCGGAACCGGCAGGTGTGAGCAGGGCGGAAGGGGTTATCCGGAGCCTGTAACCCCCGTGGCGCGAGCCCGGGCCCGGCCGTCCGGCCGCACCCGGCTCCCGACGGTGGTGCCGGGTGTCTGCCAAACCGCGGTCGGAAGGGCACGGTCGATGTCGTTGCTGTCGGGTCTGCCGGGTGTGTCGGGTCTTCGTCTGCCGGTGCCGCCGCTGATCGGTCTGGTGCCGGAGGGGGTGACGGCCGGGGCGCGCGAGGCGGTCGGCACCGCCGGCCGGCTGGCCGGACAGCTTGTGGGAGTGTCGCGGCGGGCCGTGTGGTCCCGGCCGGGACGCTGCTACATCACCGTCCACGGGATCAACACCCCCGGGGGCGAGCGGACCGCCCGGCGTGTGGAACGCGTCCTGGAACGGCACCCCGGGGTGCTGTGGGCGCGGGTGAACGCGCCGTCGGGGCGGGTGGTGGTGGCGCTGGAGTCCCCGCCGCCGCCCGAACGCGAGCTGGTGGCGCTGGTGGAGCGCGCCGAGGGGCACGTCCCCTGCACGGACGAGGAGCACGAGGAGTGGTGCCAGGAGCCGCACCACCCCTGCGAGGGGCCGCGCACCGGCCAGTCCGTCACCGCCCTGGCCGCCGACGTGGTGGGGCTGGGACTGTCCACGCTCAACCGGGTGGCCCCCTGGACGCCGCTGCCGCCCGAGGTGGCCTCCCTCACCGGAGCCGTCGCCCGCCACCCGCGGCTGCGGCGGCTCGTCGCCCAGGGCCTGCACGACCCGCAGCAGGCCGACTCCCTGCTGCCGGTCCTCACGGCCCTGACCCAGGGCGTGGCCACGCGCGGCGGCGGCCTCGTGCTCGACGTCGTGGAGCGCATGGCGCAGTGGCGGGAGGCCGGGGCCTACCGCAAGGCGTGGGAGGAGGCCGAGGCGAGGCTGGTGGGCAGCCCCGGGGACGCGGCGGCCGGCCCGGTCGCGGTGGAGCGGCCCGTGCCTCCGCCCCCCGACGCCGTCGACCGCTACGTCGAGCGCTCGATGGCGCTGACGGCCGCGGCCGGGGCGGCCGCCGCGCCGTTCACCGGACCGCGGCGCGGACTGGCGGTGGCGCTCTCCGGCGTGCCCAAGGCCCCGGACGCGGGCCGGGAGGGCTTCGCCACCACGCTCGGCCGCGCCCTGGCCCTGCGGGGTACGACCGTCATGGACCGGAGCGTGCTGCGGAGGCTGGGCCAGACGGACACCGTCGTGCTGGACGAGGAGGCGCTCAGCGGCAGCCACCACGAACTGGCCGACCTGGTGCCGCTGGAGGGGGCCGATCCCCAGGAGGCCGCCGAGCGGCTCTTCGCGCTCTTCGCCCCCGAGAGGGTCGGCGGGACCCACCGCGACGAGGACGGCTGGGTCCTGGGTCCGCTGGAGGAGCTGGAGCTGACCGGGCGCAGGGGAGCGCGGGCGGCGGCCCGGCTGCGCAGGCAGGGCAGCGAGAGCGTCCTGGGCCTGGCCCGGGGCAGGCGGCTGATGGCCGTCGCGGGCCTGGCCCGGCAGAAGGCCCCGGGCGCGGACGCCGTGGCGGCCGCGGCCCGCCGCGCCGGGGTCCGCGTGGTCCTGGCCAGTGCCCGCCCGGAGCCGGCCTTCGGCTTCGCCGACGCCGTCGTCCCCGGAGGGGACCGCCTCACCGCCTCGCTGCGCGGGCTGCAGGCGGACGGCGCGGTGGTGCTGCTGCTGTCGGGCGACCGGCGGGCGCTGGCCGCCTCGGACTGCGGAATCGGCGTCCACCGCGACGGCGATCCGCCGGCCTGGGGCGCGCACATCCTGATCGGCACCGACCTGGAAGCGGCCGGCCTGATCGTGGAGGCGGTCGGGGTGGCCGCCCAGGTCGACCGGGAGAGCCGGTTCCTGGCCGCGGGCGGCAGCGGCGTCGGCGCCGTCGCAGCCCTCCAGGGGCCCGCCCACCGGGCGACGGCCCGCGGCGCGGCGGCGGGCACCGCCGCCGGTACCGCCGCGTTCTGCCTGGGCACCTGGCGGGCCCGGCAGCTGCTGTCCCGCCCGGTCACCCCGCCGGTGGAGACCACGCCCTGGCATCTGATGCCCGCCGCCCGCGTACTGGAGCGGCTGGGCAGCACCGACGAGGGTCTGAGCAGGGAGGAGGCCGAGCACCGGGCGGGCCGGGACACCACCTCCGAGCAGCCGTCCCGCATCGGCCTGCCGGCCGCGTTCATCGAGGAGCTGGCCAACCCCCTCACCCCGGTGCTCGCGGCGGGCGCAGCCCTGTCGGCGGCCGTGGGATCGCGGACCGACGCGGCGCTGGTGGCCGGTATCACCGGCGCGTCCGCCCTGGTGGGCGCCGTCCAGCGGGTCAGGACCGACAAGGCGCTGGAGGAGCTGTTCGCCCGCTCGGCGATCGGCGCGCGGGTGCGGCGCGGCGGGGTCGAACGCCTGGTGGCCGCGGGGGACCTGGTGGCCGGGGACGTGGTGGTGCTGCGTTCCCAGGAGGTCGTGCCCGCCGACTGCCGGCTGCTGCGGGGGGAGGGGCTGGAGGTCGACGAGTCCTCGCTGACGGGTGAGTCCCTGCCGGTGGCAAAGGACCCGGCACCGGTGGTCGCCGCGCAGATCGCCGACCGCCGCTCGATGCTCTACGAGGGCACCACCGTCTCGGCGGGCACCGCGGTGGCCGTCGTGGTGGCCACCGGATCGGCCACCGAGGTCGGGCGCAGCCTGGCGACCGCCCGTCAGAAGGCCCCCGACACCGGGGTGGAGTCGCGGCTGCACGCCCTGACGAAGACCAGCCTGCCGCTGGCGCTCGGCTCGGCCGCCGCGGTCGCCGGGTCCGGGCTGCTGCACGGCCGCCCCCTGGCGAACACGCTCGCCTCCGCGGTGAACCTGGCCGTCGCCTCCGTGCCCGAGGGGCTGCCGCTGCTGGTCAACGCGGCCCAGCTCGCCGCCGCCCGCCGCCTGGCCGACCACGGCGCGCTGGTGCGCAACCCCCGCACCATCGAGGCGCTCGGCCGCGCCGACGTGCTCTGCTTCGACAAGACCGGCACCCTCACTGAGGGCGACCTGCAGCTCGCCGCCGTCAGCGACGGCCGGCGCGAGCTGCCCGCCGACCGGCTCGACACCGCCTGCAAGCAGATCCTGGGCGCCGCGCTGCGCGCCACCCCGCCGGCCCGCACCTCCGAACCCATGGAGCACCAGACCGACCGCGCGGTGGTGGCCGGGGCCCGGCGCGCGAAGGTGGCCGTACGCCAGGGGGCCTCGCAGTGGCGGCGCACCGACGCCCTGCCGTTCGAGCCGTCCCGCGCCTACCACGCCACCGTGGGCCGCACCTCGCGCGGAATGCTGCTCAGCGTCAAGGGCGCGCCCGAGAACGTGCTGGAGCGCTGCACCCGGCTGCGGGAGGGCGGCGGCAAGGACGGCGGCAAGGAGAAGGAGCTCGACGCGGCGGCCCGCGAGCGCCTGACCGGCGCGGCCGAGGAACTCGCCGGCGCCGGGCGGCGGGTGCTGGCCGTGGCGGAGCGCCCGCTGGGCGAGGGGGAGGACCTCACCGACGAGGCCGTCGCCCGCCTGACGTTCCTCGGCTTCGTCGCCCTCGCCGACCCGGTGCGCTCCTCGGCCGCGCCGGCCACCGCGCGGCTGCGGGCGGCCGGCGTGCAGACGGTGATGCTCACCGGCGACCACCCCGCCACCGCGGACGCCATCGCCGCCACCGTCAGCGAGGACCCCGACCAGAAGGTGTGCACGGGTGCCGAGATCGACGAGCTGAGCGACGAGGAGCTCGACGAACTGCTGCCCACGCTGGACGTCATCGCCCGGTGCAGCCCCCACCACAAGGTCCGCATCGTCCAGGCGTACCAGCGCATCGGACGCGTGGTGGCGATGACCGGGGACGGCGCCAACGACGCCCCGGCCATCCGGCTGGCGGACGTGGGCATCGCCCTGGGACGGCGCGGCACGCCCGCCGCGACCGCGGCCGCCGACCTGGTCGTCGGCGACGACCGGCTGGAGACGATCATCGCCGCGCTGCTGGAGGGGCGCGCGATGTGGGGCTCGGTGCGCGACGCGCTGGCCATCCTCGTCGGCGGCAACCTCGGCGAGGTCGCCTTCAGCGTGCTGGCCGCCGCACTGACCGGCAGTTCCCCTCTGAACGCCCGTCAGATCATGCTCGTCAACCTCCTCACCGACCTCGCCCCGGCGCTGGCCATCGCGGTGCGCGAACCGGCGACGGAGGCAGGCGAGCGGCTGCTGAGCGAGGGCCCGGACCGCTCCCTGGGGGCCGGTCTGAGCCAGGAGGTGCTGCTGCGCGGCGCCACCACCACGCTCGGCGCCGGGCTGGCCTGGGGCGCGGCCAGGCTCACCGGGCGGGGCCGGCGCGCCGGGACGGTGGCCCTGGCCTCGGTGGTGGGCACCCAGCTCGCGCAGACGCTGCTCACCGGCGGGCTGGACCGCAACGTGCTGACGGCCGGGATCGGTTCGGCGGCGGCCCTGGTGGGGGTCATCCAGACGCCGGGGGTCAGCCAGTTCTTCGGCTGCACCCCGCTCGGCCCCGTCGCCTGGGGCATCACCCTCGGCTCGATCACCACGGCGACGCTGCTGGGGGCCGCGGCGGCTCCGGTGGTGCGCAGGCTGGCGCCGGCTCCGGCGGACTGGTCCCCGCCGGAGCCGGCCGGGGACGCCGAGCCCCCGGAGCGGCCGGGGGAGTGAGAGCCCGGGCACGACGGGGGGCGTACGGCATGCCGTACGCCCCCCGTCTCCTTTCCCTCTCGTCCCCCTTCTCCCTTCCCGTTTTCCGTTTTCCGTCTCCGCCGGGACGGACGGGACGCGTGACGCCCCCGCGCACGGGAAAACCGCGGCCCGTGACCACCTGGGAGGTGGTCACGGGCCGCGGCCACATGACAGGGGGATGAGGAGCCCCCTCGCGGTCCGGAGGGCCGGATCAGACCTGGCCGCGCCAGGCGCCCGTCTCCGCGCCACGCTTCTCGATGAACTCCTTGAACCGCTTCAGGTCGCCCTTGACGCGGTGGCGGACCACACCGAGCTTGTCGCCGACGGTGTCCGTCGCGCCCTCGGGGTCGTGGTCCATCTGGAGCATCACCTTGGTCGTGCTGTCGTCCAGCCGGTGGAAGGTGACCACACCGGCCTGCTTGGCCTCGCCGTCGACCGTCGTCCACGCCACCCGCTCGTCCGGGATCTGCTCGGTGATACGGGCGTCGAACTCCCGCTCGGCGCCGGCGACCTTCGTCACCCAGTGGGTCAGCGTGTCGTTCTTCTGCTCGACCCGTTCGACGCCCTCCATGAACTCGGGGAAGCTCTCGAACTGGGTCCACTGGTTGTACGCGGTGCGCACCGGTACGCGGACCTCGATCGACTCCTCGACGTGAGACATCCAGCATCCCTTCTCTCGCTGTGATGACTGGTATGTGACGCTTTGTGTCGTTGCCTCACGCCTACCCGGAAGGAATACGGCCATGCGGGTGCGCTTGACGAATACCCGTCAGGTCCGTGGGTCCTGCCGACGGAACGTCAGGGCAGGGGGGTCCCGCCGGTGGCGTTGACGATCTCGGCGGTGATGTAGCTCGCCTCCTGGGACGCCAGGAAGACATAGGCCGGGGCCATCTCGGCGGGCTGGGCGGGCCGGCCCAGCGGGGACTGCTTGCCGAACTCCGAGGTGTCGGGCAGCGTCGAGGGGATCAGCGGAGTCCACACCGGCCCCGGCGCGACGGCGTTGACCCGGATGCCCCGTTCGGCCAGGTTCTGGGCGAGCCCCTGGGTGAAGGTGACGATGGCGCCCTTGGTCGTGGCGTAGTCGAGCAGGTGGGGGCTGGGCTTGTAGCCCTGCACCGAGGTGGTGTTGATGATGCTGCCGCCCGCCGGGATGTGGGGCAGGGACAGCTTGGACAGCCAGAACATGCCGTAGAGGTTGGTGCGCATCGTCCGGTCGAACTGCTCGGTGCTGATGCCCTCGATGCCCTCGGACTGCGCCATCTGGAAGGCCGCGTTGTTCACCAGGACGTCGATGCGCCCGAACTCCGCCACCGCCCGTTCCACCAGCCGGCGGCACTCGGACTCCTCGCGGATGTCGCACAGCAGGGGCACGGCCTTCCGGCCGGCCTCCTCGACCAGCCGCGCCGTCTCCCGGGCGTCCTTCTCCTCCTCGGCGAGGTAGGTGAACAGTACGTCCGCGCCCTCCCGCGCGAAGGCGAGGGCCACGGCGCGGCCGATGCCCGAGTCGCCACCGGTGACGATCGTCTTCCGGTCCGTCAGGCGGCCGCTGCCCCGGTAGGACGACTCGCCGTGGTCGGGCTCCGGCTCCATCCGCCCGGTCAGACCGGGGTGCGGCTGGTCCTGCTGGGGGAACTCCGGCTGCGGGTGCTGCCGGGTGGGGTCCTGCTGCTCCTGGTCGCTCATGTCCGCCCTTCTCCTCCGTCTATCCGTGTCTCCGTGTCACCGGTTGCCCGGCTCTGTCCGCCACCGCCACCGCCGTCATCGCCGGCAACGGCCGCGGTGCGCCGTCACCCGCTCCCGGAAGACGCCGCATCCGCCCGGAGCGCGAGCGCTCCGGGCGGATGCGGCCTCCGGGCGAACGCGGCGTCCTCCAGCCCCGGGCCGGAGTCGCCCCCGGGCCGTCGCCGTCAGGTGCGGTGGCTGGTGTCCTCGACGCCCAGGCCGAGCGCCCGGGCGATGTCCTGGACGTTCCGGAACTCCTGTCCGGCCGGCAGCCTCCCGGCCAGGCCCAGCAGGCGGTCGGGGGCGTTGTTCTCACGCAGCTTGTCGAGCACCGCGTCGCGGTCGGCCGGGTAGAGGCCGAGGCCCAGGTGCCGGGCCAGCTCGCTGCGCACCTCGACGTCGTTCTGGTCCATCCCCGGAGGGGTGCCGCCGGTGAGCACGGTGTTCGGCGCGCGGTCCACGTCGGGCTGGTCCTCGCCCGAGGGCTGGAGTTCGTGCTCCTCGTCCATGCGGAGGGACCGGCCCGCGCGGAGTTCGCCCTCCATCTCCTGCTTGAGCTCGTCGTCCCGGGCGGCGCCGGTCTTGTTCTTCCCGTGCGTGGCCATCTCGTCCTCCCGAAAGGTCGAAGCGCTGGTCGGCGGCGTGCGCCCATGTGGGGATCGCGTTCCCGGGGATGACTGGATTACACCGTTTGAGGATCTTTTGATCCGGCCCCGGCGGTCACCCCATGTCGCTCTTCCGCTCCGGAGTGACGTCGGCGATGTCCCTGCGGCCGACGTTCTCGGCCTGGTCGATGGCCGCGACGTCCGGGTGGTGCAGGTCGAACGCCGGGGATTCCGAGCGGATCTTCGGCAGGGTGACGAAGTTGTGCCGCGGCGGCGGGCAGGAGGTCGCCCACTCCAGCGAGCGGCCGTAGCCCCACGGGTCGTCCACCGTGATCTTCGGCGCGTACTTCGCCGTCTTCCAGACGTTGTACCAGAAGACCAGGAACGACATGCCCAGCAGGAACGAGCCGATGGTGGAGACCGTGTTCAGCGCGGTGAAGCCGTCGGCCGCCAGGTAGTCGGCGTACCGGCGCGGCATGCCCTCCGCGCCCAGCCAGTGCTGGACCAGGAAGGTTGTGTGGAAGCCGATGAACAGCACCCAGAAGGTGATCTTGCCGAGCCGCTCGTCGAGCATCTTGCCGGTGAACTTCGGCCACCAGAAGTGGAAACCGGCGAACATCGCGAAGACGACCGTGCCGAAGACCACGTAGTGGAAGTGCGCCACCACGAAGTAGCTGTCGGTGACGTGCCAGTCCAGCGGCGGGGAGGCCAGGATGACGCCGGTCAGACCGCCGAAGAGGAAGGTGACCAGGAAGCCGATCGCCCACAGCATCGGCGTCTCGAAGCTCAGCGAGCCCTTCCACATCGTGCCGATCCAGTTGAAGAACTTCACGCCGGTGGGCACCGCGATCAGGAACGACATGAAGGAGAAGAACGGCAGCAGCACCGCGCCGGTGGCGAACATGTGGTGCGCCCAGACCGTGATCGACAGGCCGGTGATCGCCAGGGTGGCACCGATCAGGCCGATGTAGCCGAAGATCGGCTTGCGGCTGAAGACCGGGACGACCTCCGTGATGATGCCGAAGAACGGCAGCGCGATGATGTAGACCTCGGGGTGGCCGAAGAACCAGAACAGGTGCTGCCACAGCAGCGGGCCGCCGTTGGACGGGTCGAAGATGTGCGACTGGAACACCCGGTCCGACTCCAGGGCGAAGAGCGCGGCGGCCAGCGGCGGAAAGGCCAGCAGGACCAGCACGCTGGTCAGCAGGACGTTCCAGGTGAAGATCGGCATCCGGAACATCGTCATGCCGGGCGCGCGCATGCAGACGATCGTGGTGATGAAGTTGACCGCGCCGAGGATCGTGCCGAAACCGCCCAGGCCGAAGCCCATGATCCACAAGTCGCCCCCGACCTGGGGGGTGCGTGTGTCGTCCGACAGCGGCGTGTACGCGGTCCAGCCGAAATCGGCCGCGCCCTCGGGCGTGAGGTAGGAGGAGACCGCGATCAGCCCGCCGAAGAGGTAGAGCCAGTAGGCGAGCATGTTCAGCCGCGGGAAGGCCACGTCGGGCGCGCCGATCTGCAGCGGCATGATCCAGTTCGCGAAGCCGGCGAACAGCGGGGTGGCGAACAGCAGCAGCATGATCGCGCCGTGCATGGTGAACGACTGGTTGTACTGGTAGTTGGAGAGGATCTGCGTGCCGGGGCGGGCGAGTTCGGCCCGGATCAGCAGAGCCAGCACACCGGCGATCGTGAAGAAGCCGAAGGAGCTGATGAGGTAGAGGGTGCCGATCTTCTTGTGGTCGGTGGTGGTCATCCATTCGACCATCACCGCCCCCACGGTTTTCCTCTTCTCCTGCTCCGGCGTCGGCTCGTCCGTCTGCACTGCCATGCCCGTGTCCTCTCGACCCACCAGCTCCGACCGGTGCCCCGGCCGCGTCGCCTGTCCGGCGCACGCACCCGCGATCCCGGTTCCCGTCCTCTCCACGGGCGGTCTCATCCGACGGGCCGCCCCGACGTGGATAACACCGCCGCCCGGCTCAACCGGCTTTTGACCCTTCGGTGGGCGTGTATGACGAATGGTCCTTTTGTTGTCTTCTGTCTTACGCGCGCGAGCCGCCGGCGGCAACGGCGCCGTCCGGGCGTCCGGCCTCCGCGGCGGCCTCGGCGCCGCGGCCGAGCCCCGAGGAGGCGGGTATCCGGACCGCGTCCCCTCCGGCGGACGTTCCGCCCTCGGGAGGGTCGGCCGGGGCGAACCACAGCAGCCATGCCGCGAAGGCGGCGCCGGTTCCCAGCAGGACGGCGAGGACACAGGTGCTCAGCACTTCGGGGGAAGGGGCGAAGGAGGCCGTCAGGTCGTAGACGATGTGCCCGGCCACCAGCGGTGTGAGCCTGCGGCAGCGCAGGTAGAGCAGGAGGGCGCACGATCCCAGCAGCAGCAGGGCGATGCCGGGCACGCCCAGGTACAGGTGCGCCGCCACCCGCAGCAGCAGGCTGATCGCACAGGCCGCCCACAGCGGGCGGCCCGCCGCCCGGCCCAGCACGACGACGGCGCCCACCAGCACCATCTCCTCGGCGATGCCCGTGAACAGGATGTTGGCCACCATGTCCGCGGGGCCGCTCCAGCCCAGTGCCGCGCTCTGGGCGCGGTCCAGAACGGGCAGCCAGGGCGCGGCCGCCGGCAGACCCGTCTGGAGGCCCGCCATCCAGGTGACGGTGGTGTAGGCGAGGACGAAGACGGCGCCGAGGACCATCGCGGCCGTCAGCCGTCCGGCGGCGGTGCGCGCACCGGGCGGAGCGATCCCCAGCCCGCGCCACCCGGCCCCGTGCCGCACCGCCAACTCACCGCAGAGCCAGGCCAGCAGGGCGGTGGTGGCGACGCTGCCCACCACCCCCTGGGCCTCACCGGCCCGCACCAGATCGGCGACGCGGGCGGCGCAGGCGACGACGGTCACGGCGAGTGCGGTACGCCGCCGCGCCGCGCGGCGCTCCGAGAGCAGCCCGGCCAGCCAGCAGCCCGCGGCCGTCGAGCACAGCAGCCGCAGCCACGGGAGCACCGCGCCGGACCAGCCGTCCACCGGCGCGCCGGACAGCCGGGCGAAGTCGAGTGCCGACCCGGTGAGCGGCACCGCGCACGCCACCAGCAGCAGGCCCCACAGGTCGCGTTCGGCCCGCCGCGCGCCGGCGGTACGCGCGGGGCGGCGGACCGGACCGGTCGCGGTGGTGTTCGGCGGGGTGTGGGCCACGGGTGTGTCTCCCGTACGTCGGCGCCGGCGGACGGCCGCGCTGTCGAGGACTGCTGGGACTTCTCTCCTTTCCGAGTAGCCGGTCACGGGCGGCCGACACCTGCGAGGGCGGTATTCCGGTGCGGCGCCGGCCGCGCGGCCACGCGAAGGAGCCCGCGGGAACCGCCACCCGAACGGCCTCAGGAGGAACGCCCGTGAGGCAGCGTCAGGGAACGGCCGGAACACTTCCGGCCGTCAGAAGACGTCCAGGGGGATCTCGGGGACGGCGCCCAGCGCCTGCTCGGTCCAGATGGTCTTGCCCGAGGGGGTGTAACGGCTGCCCCAGCGGTGGGCGAGCTGGGCGATGAGGAACAGACCGCGGCCGCCCTCGTCGGTCAGACGGGCACGGCGCAGATGGGGCTGGGTCTGGCTGGGGTCGGACACCTCGCAGATCAGGGTCTTGTCCTTGATCAGACGCAGCCCGATGGGGGAACCGGCGTAACGGATGGCGTTGGTGACCAGTTCGCTGACGATCAGCTCGGTGGTGAAGGCCATCTCCTCCAGCCCCCAGGCGGCGAGCTGGGAGGTGACCAGCTCGCGGGCCTGGCCGACGACGGTGGGGTCCGCGGTGAACCGCCAGGCCACGGTGGCCCCTTCGGGCAGTGCCCGCACCCGGGCGACGAGGAGGGCGATGTCGTCGGCCGCGGGTTCGGTCAGGACGCGGTCGACGGCGGCGCGTCCGATGTCGGCGGGGGAGCCGCCGGCCTGGACCGCGGCGTGCAGGGCGTCGCGCAGCCGCCGCGTCCGGTCCTTGGACGACGCCTCGTCATGGGCCACCAGCTGGTTGGTGTAGAAGGCCAGTACGCTCCCCGGCCCCAGGTGGAGCTCGACCGGCTCGAAGGGCATGCCGCCCACCCCCAGGGCGGGACCGGGCTTGAGGTCCACCCGGCGGGTGTGCCCCTCGGGGCTGGTCAGGATCGGCGGTGGATGACCGGCGCTGGCCATGGCGCAGCGCCCGGTGATCGGGTCGTAGACGCAGTACAGGCAGCTCGCGCCCACGACGCCGCCCGCGCTGCCGTCCGACTGCGGTTCGGTGTAGGCCAGGCGGGTGGCCAGGTCGTCGAGGTGGGTGAGCAGTTCCTCGGGGGCGAGGTCGAGGTCGGCGAGGGTCTGCACGGCGGTGCGCAGCCGGCCCATGGTGGCCGTCGCGCCCAGCCCGTGCCCGGCCACGTCGCCGATGACGAACGCGACCCGCGTGGAGGACAGGGGGATGACGTCGTACCAGCTTCCGCCGATCCCCGCGGCGGTGCCGGCCGGTACGTAGGTGCCGGCGGTCTCGGCCGCGCTGAACTCCACTCCGGCCGGGGGCAGCAGACTGCGCTGCAGGGTCTCCACGGTGCGCAGTTCGGATGTGTAGCGGCGGGAGTTCTCCACGCTGAGCGCGGCCCGGGAGGCGATCTCCTCCGCCAGGGGGACGTCGTTCACGCCGAAGGGGATCCGGTCCCGGCCGCGCCACAGGCCCAGCACGCCCAGCACCCTCCCACGGGCGCGCAGCGGGGCGATCAGCGCCGAGGTGGCCAGCTCCGGGAACATCAGCCGCCGCCGCTCCCGGTCGGGGGACAGCCGCTTCTCCAGGTCGGCCAGATCGGGCACGAGGATGGCCTGGCCGTCACGGAGGGCGTCGCTCTCCAGGTCCCTGGCGTAGACGGAGTCCCCGCGCTGGTACGTCTCGGGGGGCCAGGCGCCGTCCGCAGGGGCCACCGCGATCCGGCGCAGGGGCGTCCCGGGGGAGAAGGCGCCGGGATCGTCGCCCTGGATCACCTTCTCCACCAGGTCCACACAGGCCAGGTCCGCGAAGTCGGGCACCAGGACGCGGGTCAGCTCCTCGGAGTTGCGGGTGACGTCCAGGGTCTGCCCCAGCCGCGCGGCGGCGGCGTGCAGGAGGGCCAGCCGCCGCCGCGCGGTGTGCTGCTCGGTGACGTCGGTGAAGACCGCGGCGACCCCGATGGCGCGGCCGTGGCTGTCGTCGAGCCGGAAGGCCGAGGAGGACAGGATCCGCTCCTGGTCGGGAGCGTTCAGGCGCCGTGCCGAGTGCTCCCAGTCGATGACCGCCTCGCCGGTCCGCAGGACCCGCCGCCACTGCTCCTCGATCGCGGCGGCGTCCTCCGGCACGAGGATCGCCCGCAGGCTCCGGTCGGGCACGTGCTGCCAGGGGTCCGCGGCCAGGGGGATGCCGAAGAACTCCCGGCCCAGGTTCGCGCGGGTCGTGCGCAGTTCGGTGTCGTGGACCACCAGGCCGATGCGGCTCTGGTCGAACAGAGCGCGGATGAGGGACTGGTCCTCCGTCCAGCGCCGCCCGGCGGCGGACGGAATGGCGCACACCAGGAACCGCGCCCCGCCGGCGGCGGGCAGCGGCAGCACCTCGGCGTTCACCTCGACCTCCGTGCCGTTCCGGTGGCGCAGGGCCGTACAGAGTTCCAGCGGCTCGGTGCCGGCGTGCCCGGCCGCACCGTCCCAGGGACCGGGGGTGGTGGCGAAATCCGTCATCGGCCGCCCGCGGACCTGGTCGGCCGGGCGGCCGATCAGGTCCAGTACGCCGGTCGTGCACTGCAGCACGGTCCCGTCCCCGTCCAGTACGAACACCACCGCGCCGCCCTGCGCGGGGCCGGGGCCGGCGTCGTGGCGATCTGTGGTCGGGTTCACTCGGCTGCCTCGCTCCGTGGAAGTGCGACGCTACTTTCGGTCATTCAACCCCGACCGGAGCCCGTGCGCATGACGACGGCCGTCCGCGTACCGGCCCGGCGGGGCGCATACCGTGAGGACAGACGGTTACCCCGTGAGCCGGGTGGGAATCGCGGTGCCGCTCATGTGCCGCCCGCGGGCCGCCGAAGGCGGCGCGGGGCGGTGGGGAGCGGCGGACGACGTCGGGAGGCGCCATGGCGGAGGGCCCGAAGCCGGCTCCGCTCCTGTACACCGTGGGGCACGGCACGGCCGGCCGGGAGAGGCTGGCCGGTCTGCTGACGGAGGCGGGCATCGGCCTGGTGGTGGACGTGCGCACCGCCCCGGGCAGCCGCCGCGCCCCGGACCTCGCCCGCGACAGGCTCGCGCGGTGGCTGCCCGAGCACGGCATCGCCTACCGCTGGGAGAAACCGCTGGGCGGCTTCCGCAGGCCCCCGGCCGACTCGCCCGACGTCGTGTGGCGCAACGCCTCCTTCCGCGGATACGCCGCCCACACCCGGGACCCCTCCTTCCGGGAGGCTCTGGAGGGGGTGCTGGGGGACGCCGCACGGACCGCCACGGCGGTCATGTGCTCCGAGTCCGTGTGGTGGCGCTGCCACCGCAGGCTGATCGCCGACGCCGCGGTCCTGACCGCCGGAGCGGACGTCCTGCACCTGATGCACGACGGCAGGCTCACGCCGCACGGGCCGACGCCGGGGGTACGGCTGAGGGAGGACGGACTGCTGGTCTACGACGACCTGGCCGCCGCCGGCGGGGACCGGTGACGGCCAAGTGACGGACCGGTGGCGGCCCCGCACCGGCGGCGGCCGGTGCGGGGCCGGGATCAGACCACCGCCCACAGCCCCAGGGCGATCAGGAACGCCGACAGGCCCAGGGTCGTCTCCATCACCGTCCAGGTCCGCAGGGTGGTCTTGACGTCCATCCCGAAGAAGCGGCTCACCAGCCAGAAGCCGGAGTCGTTCACGTGCGAGAGCACCGTGGCGCCCGCCGCGACGGCCACCACCAGCAGGGTGAGCTTCAGATCGCTCAGCTCCGCGGCGCGGGCCGCCCCGGCGATCAGGCCGGAGGCGGTGGTCAGGGCGACCGTGGCCGATCCCTGGGCGACGCGCAGCAGGGTGGCGATCACGAATGCCTGGACGATCAGGGACATGCCCAGACCGGACAGGGAGTCGCTGAGCGCGGTCCCGATGCCGGACAGCTCCAGCACACCGCCGAACATGCCGCCCGCGCCGGTGATCAGGATGATGGAGCAGACCGGCCCGAGGGCGCCGTCGATGATGTCGCCGACCCTCCCCATCGGGGCGCGCGGCCGCCCCAGCACGAGGATCGCGGCGATGACGGTGATCATCAGGGCGATCGGGGTGAAGCCCAGCAGGCCCAGGAACTCCGCCCAGTCCTCGCCCTCGTCGATGGCGCCCGCGGTGACCAGTGTGCTCAGGACGGTGTCGAAGGAGATCAGCACCAGGGGGATCAGCAGCAGGCCGAGGACCGTGCCGAAGGACGGCGGCCGCTCGCCGAGCCGCTCCTCGCCGGTGCCGTCCGCGCGATCCCCCTCGCCGCGCCCGTGGGCGTCGCGCGCCTCGCCGAAGACGACGTCGGGCAGGGAGACGTGGACGCGGGAGCCGAGGAAGCGCGAGACCAGCAGGACGCCGACGTACCACGCCACCACCGCGACGGGCAGGCCCACCAGCAGGGTGAGGCCGATGTCCGCGCCGAGCACCTCGGAGGCGGCGACCGGTCCCGGGTGGGGCGGGACGATGGCGTGCATGGCGGCGAAGGCGCCGGCCGCGGGCAGGGCGTACAGCAGCAGCGAACCGCCGAAGCGCCGTGCCACGGTCAGGATGATGGGCAGGAACACCACCAGCCCGGCGTCGAAGAAGATCGGGAAGCCGAAGAGGAGCGCGGCCGCTCCCAGCGCCAGCGGCGCCCGGCGCTCCCCGAAGCGGTTGATCAGGGTGTCGGCCAGTACCTGGGCGCCGCCGGTGATCTCCAGCAGCCGGCCGAGCATCACTCCGAAGGCGACCAGGAGGGCCACCGAGCCGATGGTGTCGGCGAAGCCGAACATCAGGACGTCGGGGATGTCGGCCAGGGGGAAACCGACCGCGATCGCGGTCACCGCGCTCACCAGGACCAGCGACACGAAGGCGTGCAGTCTCACCTTCATGATCAGGAACAGCAGCAGGGCCACGGCGCCCGCGGCCATCAGCAGCAGCGTCGTCGTTCCGTAGGCCGGGTCGATCGCTTCCACGAACCACTCCGTTTTCGTGTTCGCATCGCCGGTCGCCCCGCCCGCGACGGCCGACGGCGGTCAGAGACACCGCCACCCTGCCCCCGGCGCACTCCTCCTGACAAGTGAGGGGAGGGGGAGCCGGAAGTGCCGGACGGGGGAGGAGGGGTGCTTCGGGACCTGCTTTGGGACCGCTCCCATGGGAGTGTCGGTGAAAGGTGACGCCCTCGGGAGGCGTCGCGATGCCCCCTTCTGTCGCCGCATGCCTGTTCAGGTGGGCGTCGCCGTTCGGCTACCGTGCAGTTTCCCTTGACTCGGACCCCAGTGTCGCTACTCTCTTTGGGAGCGCTCCCATGCAGTGGTCCAGATCACATGCTCCGGATCGGCGGTCGGCCGCCGACGGTCGGCGTCCACCGCGGCACCGCACCGCCGATCCGGTGATCGTGCTCTCCAGGCCCCCACGCCCGGCCGAGCCCCGGGCTTCCGCATGACATGGACACACTCCGTCCAGGTCGTGCGGAAGCGGGGACCGGACTGTCCGGAGCCGCGACGGGCCGCCGGCGAACAGCGGCCCGTGTCCCCCACCGAGGAGTACGCATGCTCCGCAAGACCCTTCCATCGACCGGTCGCGCGCTCGCGCTGGCCGCGGCAGCGCTGGCGGCCGCCGGCGCGGCGCTGCTCCTGCCGGGCGAGGCCGCGCAGGCGACCGCCGACGCGGCCTCGCCCTACTACGTCAATCCCGGCACCCAGGCCGCCCGCTGGGTGGCGGCCAATCCGGGAGACCCGCGCGCGCCCGTGATCCGCGACCGGATCGCCTCCGTCCCGCAGGGCCAGTGGTTCACCACGACCAACACCGGCACGGTCCGCGCCGAGGTGGACTCGCTCGTCGCGGCCGCCGAGGAGGCGGGCGGGATCCCGATCCTGGTGGTCTACAACATGCCCAACCGCGACTGCGGCGGCGCCAGCGGAGGCGGGGCCCCCAGCCACTCCGCCTACCGGCAGTGGATCGACGAGCTGGCCGCCGGGCTGGAGGGCCGGCCGGCCGCCATCGTCGTCGAGCCGGACGTCCTGGCCCTGATGACGAACTGTCAGAGCGCCGAGCAGCAGGCCCGGACCCGGGAGTCGATGGCCTACGCGGGCAGGGCGCTCAAGGCGGCCTCGTCCCGCGCGAAGGTGTACTTCGACGCCGCGCACTCGAACTGGCACCCGCCTGCGGAGATGGCCTCCCGGCTGAGGGCGGCCGGTATCACCGAGAGCGCCGACGGCATCTCCACCAACGTCTCCAACTACAACCGCACCGCCGACGAGACCGCCTACGCCAAGGCGGTCCTGAACGCGATCGGATCGCCGGGCCTGCGTGCGGTGATCGACACCAGCCGCAACGGCAACGGGCCCGCCGGAGGCCAGTGGTGCGATCCGTCGGGGCGGGCGATCGGAACCCCGACGACCGACCGGACCGGCGACGAGAGGATCGCCGCCTTCCTGTGGGTCAAGCTCCCCGGCGAGGCGGACGGCTGCGCCGGTCCGGCCGGGCAGTTCATACCCCAGCTCGCTTACGACATGGCCGTCGCGGCACCCGCGAGGACGCGGTGAGCGGTGGCGGGACGGCCGAGAGAGGACACCTGATGGAACTGCTGGACAGGTACAGGGACCATGTGCTCGGGCTCTACCGGATCGTGGTGGGGCTGCTGTTCGCCTGCCACGGCGCGGCGACCCTTTTCAACGTGTTAGGCGGACCCCACGGCGGCCAGGTGCCCGGGGTCGGCCAGTGGCCCGCCTGGTGGGCCGCCGTCATCCAGCTCGTCGGGGGCGGCCTGGTGATGCTGGGCGTCGGCACCCGTGTCGCCGCGGTGCTCTGCTCGGGCTCGATGGCGTACGCCTACTTCGTCAAGCACCAGGCCGACGCGCTCTTCCCGATACAGAACGGCGGGGAGGCCGCGGCGATGTTCTGCTGGGCCTTCCTCCTCATCGCCGCGCTCGGCCCCGGCGCGTGGGCGCTGGGCTCGCTGTTCGCGCGCACCGCGGGCGCCGGCCGCGGCGAGGGGGTGCGGGTCACCGCCGCCTGAGGGGTACGGCCGTCGCCGGGCTCCGCGGGACCGCCGCGGGGCCCGGCCGCGCCGCGGCGTACGGACCGGCACGGACCGCCTCAGGCGCTGGACCGCTCCACCGGGGCGGGCTCGGAGTCCCTGAGGTTCTCCGGCAGGCGCAGCCCCTGGCGCAGCGGTACGAGCTCCGACTGCAGCACCATGGCGGCGGCGCCGATCGCGGGCGCGGTGGCGGCCGACCGGGAGAGCCGGACGGCGACCGGGTGCGCCGCGCGGGAGAAGAAGGCGCGGTCCAGCTCCTCGCGCACCACCGGCAGGTACACCGATCCCGCGATCGCCAGGCTCGGGCCGGTCAGCACCAGCAGTTCCAGGTCCATGATGTTGGCCAGCGTGCGGGCGGCCACCGCCAGATAGCGCGCCGATCGCTCCAGCAGGGCGCGCGCCCCCGGTTCGCCGCGGCGCGCGGCCCGGGTGACGGCCGCGAAGTCCGCCGTCACCGACGCCCGGCGGCGCCCGGAGCCCCCGTCCAGCCCGGCCGCGCGGGCCAGGGCCCGGTCGGCGCGGGCGGCGGCGACGACGGCGGAGGGACCGGCCAGGGCCTCGACGCACCCCCGGGCCCCGCACCAGCACTCCGGGCCGTCCACGGCCAGGCAGCTGTGGCCGATCTCGCCCGCGTTCCCGCTGGCGCCGCGGTAGGTCATCCCGTCGACCAGCAGGCCCGCGCCGATGCCGGTGCCCATGTACAGCGCGGCGAAGGTCGCGGCCGCGCCGACGCCGCCGGACCAGTGCTCGCCCAGGGCCGCCGCCGTGGCGTCGTTGTCGGAGACCACGGGCAGCCCGGTGGCCTCCTCCAGGGCCCGGTCGAGGGGGAAGTCCTCCCAGTGCCGCATCAGGGGCGGGGTCAGCCGCATGCCGCTGGTGGGGGTCAGGGGGCCGGGGGAGACCAGGCCCAGGCCGAGCACCCGCTCGCGCCCGACGCCGACGCCCTCGATGAGGGCGCCGACCTCGCCGGCCATGCGCTCGACGACGGCCGGGGGGTCCTCGGCCCCCGCGCCCGCCCGGGACATCCGGGCGACGACCGAGCCGCCGAGGTCGGTGAGGACGTAGGTGATGCCCGCGTGGTCGAGGTGGACTCCGACCGCGTACCTGGAGGACTGGTTGAGCTGGAGCAGGACGCGGCGCTTGCCGCCGGTGGACTCCGCGCGCCCGGTCTCCACCACCAGTCCGTCGTCGATGAGGCGGCGTACGACGGTCGAGATCGTCGCGCCGGTGAACCCGGTGGCGTTGATGAGGCCGACCCGGCTGATGGTGCCCGCCGCGCGGATCACGTCGAGGACGGCCGCCCTGCTGCTCGCGTGGGCCGTGGCCCGAGCCGGTCCGCTCACTGGTTCCTCCACCCGCGGCCCCGCCGCGGCGGGGCCACTGTCGATGTGCTCCGCGCGGTCCGCGCCGCGCGTGTACGAACCGTTAGTTTATTTGCCTATCGAAGACGGGCAAGTGCCCGCCCGGGCGGGCGTCCGCACCCCCTCGCGTCCGGCGCCTCTTCCCGGGAACGGCCCCCGCCGGGCGTCTTCCCTCGTATTCTTCCCCCTGCTTCTCCCGGTGCCCGGGCGGTCGCCTCCCGTGCCCCGTCCGGCTCTTGGTCTCACTTGCGTCTCTGTGCCCCTGGGGCCCGCAGGAGTATTGACTTTCTTTCTTCGGCGACTTAAGAATCGCCCCACTGAGCGACCCGCCGCCCCCGAGGCGGTCGAACGGCACACGGACGTGCCCCTCCAGGACGAGAGGAACCATCCACCATGTTCCAGCAAGCAAGACGCCGCCGCGCGCGCGTCGCAGCGGCCGGGATGGCCGCGATCGCCCTGCTGGCCACGGCCTGCTCGGGATCGGGCGGCAGCGGCGGCGCCAAGGACGAGACCCTGGTGGTCTTCACGGGGCAGGCGGGCGACTACCAGGCCAACTTCAACCCGTTCTCGCCGACCATGAACGAGGGGCCGGGCACGATCTTCGAGCCCCTCTTCTACTTCAACCAGGTCCGCGACGAGCCGGCCGAGCCGCTGCTGGGCACCGAGTACTCCTGGAACGAGGACGGCACCGAGCTCTCGGTCACCCTGCGCGAGGGCGTCAAGTGGTCGGACGGCGAGGCGTTCACCGCCGACGACGTCGTCTTCACGCTGGACATGATCTCCAAGTACAAGGAGATGAACGGCACCGGCTACACGGGCAGGGCCGAGGCCGTCGACGACACCCATGTGAAGATCACCTTCGACGAGCCGTCCTACATGGACGGCCCGCAGATCCTGGGCAAGATCTTCATCGTCCCCGAGCACGTCTGGAAGGACTTCGAGGAGCCCTCCAAGAACACCGTCACCAAGCCCGTCGGCACCGGCCCCTACCTGCTGGGCGACTTCAAGGGCCAGGCCTTCACGCTCAAGGCCAACCCCGACTACTGGGACGGCGAGCCCGCGGTCAAGCAGGTCCGCTACATCGCACTGTCGGGCAACCAGGCCGGCGCGGACGCCCTGAAGGCGGCGAAGATCGACTGGCAGACCGGCCCGGTCCCGGACATGAAGAACGTCGAGAAGAACTACCCGGGCTACAAGGCCGTCACCGTCCCCATCAACCAGACCGCCCTGATGACCTGCTCCGACGCGGAGATGGGCTGCGAGGGCCCGCAGACGGACCCCGCGGTGCGCAAGGCGATCTACTACGCCATGGACCGCTCCCAGATCAACTCGCTGGCCTTCCAGGGCACCTCCAGCCAGATATCGCCCGGATTCGCGCTGGTGGAGAGCAACGAGGAGCTCGTCTCGGGGAAGCTCAAGGAGAACCTGGCCCCGATGAAGCCGAACGTCTCCAAGGCCACGCGGCTGCTGGAGCAGGCCGGCTACGCCAAGGGCCCGGACGGCATCTACACCAAGGACGGCAGGGAACTCTCCCTGACCGTCCGGGTCGTCTCCGGCTGGACCGACTACATCACCGCCGTCGACACCATGGCCGAGCAGCTCAAGAAGGCCGGCATCAAGCTGACCTCCCAGCAGTCCTCCTGGAACGAGTGGTCAGAGGCACGCGGCCAGGGCAAGTACCAGCTGCTGATCGACTCGCTGTACCCGGGGCCGACGCCCGACCCCTACTACACCTACAGCTACTTCTTCAGCAGCGAGACCACCGCCGAGGTCGGCGAGACGGCGAACCCGAACTTCGCCCGCTACAGCGACCCGCGGGTGGACAGGGCGCTGAAGGAGCTGAAGAAGATCTCGCCCGAGGCGGCCGAGCAGCGCCAGAGGCAGTACGACGCCATCCAGACCCGGATCGAGGAGGACATGCCCTACATCCCGATCCTCACCGCCGGCACCACCAGCGAGTACCACGCCTCCAAGTTCGAGGGCTGGCCGACGGAGTACAACCTCTACGCCGTCCCGGCGGTCTGGAGCCGCCCCGACCAGGCCCAGATCTACAAGGCCCTCAAGCCCGCCGGCAAGTGACGGCCCGGCGGCCGGCGCGGCGGTGACACGGCAGTGAACGGTTCCGAGGAGAGGCACACAGTGATAGGCGGAGATCGGTGAGGTACTACGCCCGGAAGCTCGGGTTCTATCTGGTCGCCCTGTGGGCGGCGCTGACTCTGAACTTCTTCATCCCGAGGATGATGCCGGGGAACCCGGTGGACACCCTCATGGCGAAGCTGCAGCAGCGAGGCGGCGCAACCGACCCGTCGGTCCGCAGATCCTACGAGCTCCTCCTCGGAACCGACACCGGCGAACCGCTGGTGACCCAGTACTTCTCGTACCTGGCCAACCTGTTCCGCGGCGATCTGGGCATCTCGGTGAGCGTCTTCCCGGCGGAGGTCGCCACCGTCATCGGGGACGCGCTGCCCTGGACGATCGTGCTGGTGGGCATCGCCACCCTGCTGTCCTTCCTGCTCGGCGTCGGGCTCGGGGCCGTCGTCGGGTGGAAGCGCGGCTCCTGGCTGGACTCGCTCATCCCGGCCACCACCGTGCTCGCGGCGGTGCCGTACTTCTGGCTGGCGCTGATCCTGGTCGCGATCTTCGCCACGGCCCTGAGCTGGTTCCCGCTCAACGGCGGGTACGACGTGATCCTCACCCCGGGCTGGGACGGCGAGTTCATCGCCTCGGCGGTCTACCACGGCACCCTCCCCGCCCTGACGATCGTGATCTCCTCGGTGGGCGGCTGGCTGCTGGGGATGCGGAACATGATGGTCTCGACGGTGTCGGAGGACTACATCCTCACCGCCCAGGCCAAGGGGCTGCGCGACCGGCGCATCATGACCCGCTACGCCGCGCGCAACGCGGTCCTGCCGTCCGTCGCCGGCTTCGCGATCTCCCTCGGCTTCGTGGTCTCCGGTTCGGTCATCACCGAGCAGGTCTTCTCCTACCCCGGCATCGGATCGAGGCTGCTGCAGGCCGTGGAGAACAACGACTACGCCCTGATGCAGGGGATCTTCCTGGTCATCACGGTGGCCGTGCTGGGCGCCAACCTGGTCGTCGACCTGCTGTACGGCCTCATCGACCCCCGCACCCGCGCCGGCAACTGAGAGCTGAGGAACCGACACCGTGACGAACATCAACCCGCCCGCCGAGACCGCCGGCGCGGCGCCGGGCACCCCGGCCGGCACCACCGGCGTCTCCCCGGCCCCCCGGCGCCCCGGCTCCGGCGGCTGGCGCTCCCTGGTGCCGCGCTGGTCGCCCAAGCTCGGGATCGGCCTGGGCCTGGTGGGCGCCATCGCCCTGTTCGGGATCCTCGGACCGCTGCTGACCGGCGATCCCGACACCATCCGCAACATCAGCATGACCCCGCCCGGAGGCGAGTTCTGGCTGGGCACCACCCAGACCGGCCAGGACGTGCTGGCCCTGCTGGCCCACTCCACCCGCGGCTCGCTGCAGATCGGTCTGCTGGTGGGGGTCCTGGCCACCTTGCTGTCCGCGGTCTTCGGCGTCATCGGCGGCTACGCCGGCGGTGCGGTGGACGAGGGCTTCTCCCTGTTCTCCAACGTGATGCTGGTGATCCCCGGCCTGCCGCTGGTGATCGTCATCGCCGGCTTCGTCCCCGCGGAGCAGCGCGGCTGGTGGACCATCGCGGTCGTCCTGGCGATCACCGGCTGGGCGGCCTCCGCCCGGGTGCTGCGCGCCCAGACCCTCTCCCTGCGCAACCGCGACTACGTCGCCGCGGCGAAGGTGGCGGGCGAGAAGCCCTGGCGAATCGTTTCCGTGGAGATCCTGCCCAACCTGCTGCCGCTGATGGCCTCGCAGTTCGTGTTCGCCGTCATCCTGGCCATCCTCAGCGAGGCGGGCCTGTCCTTCCTGGGCCTGGGCGCCTCGGGCTCCGACACGCTCGGCACGATGCTCTACTACGCCCAGAACGGCTTCGCCCTCCAGCGGGAGGCGTGGTGGTGGTTCGGCCCGCCCGGCCTGATCATCGCGCTGTTCGGCTGCGGCCTCTCCCTGATCAACTTCAGCATCGACGAGATCATCAACCCCAAGCTGCGCACCGTTCCGGCCGCGTCCCGCCGCACCCGCGGGGACGGGAGCGCCGCAGGGCGCAAGCCCCGTACGGCCGCGGACCGTTCCGTCCCCGGCCGCGAGGAATCCGGCCGGGACGCCGTCCTGACGGTGGAGAACCTCAACGTGGTCTACCGGGGCGAGAAGCCCACCCACGCCGTCAAGGACGTCTCGCTCACCCTCGGCCGCGGCGAGATCCTCGGCCTGGCCGGGGAGTCCGGCTGCGGCAAGACCACGCTCGCGTACGCGATCAACCGGCTGCACCGGCCGCCGGCCGAGGTCACCTCGGGATCGGTCGTCTTCCACGACCGCGACGGCTCCGACCTCGACCTGCTCGCCCTGGGCAAGGAGGAGCTGCGCGCCTTCCGCTGGTCGAAGCTGTCGATGGTCTTCCAGGGCGCGATGAACGCCCTGAACCCGGTCATCTCCATCCGGGCTCAGCTGGAGGACGTGCTCACCACCCACCGCCCCGGGATGTCCGCGCAGGCCCGCCGCGAGCGGTGCGCCGAGGTGCTCCGCCTGGTCGGGGTCGATCCGAGGCGGCTGGACTCCTTCCCGCACGAGCTCTCCGGGGGCATGCGGCAGCGTGTCATGATCGCCATGGCGCTGCTGCTCGACCCCCAGGTGATGATCATGGACGAACCCACCACCGCCCTCGACGTGGTGGTCCAGCGCGGCATCCTGAGGGAGATCCTGCGCTTCCGCGACGAACTGGGCTTCGCCGTCGTCTTCATCACCCACGACCTGCCGCTGCTGCTGGAGCTGAGCGACCGCATCGCGGTCATGCGCGACGGCGAGGTGGTCGAGTACGCCACCGCCGACGAGATCCACCGCGACCCGAAGCACCCCTACACCCGCAGGCTGCTCGACTCCTTCCCCAGTCTCACCGGCGAGCGGGGTGCGTTCATCCGCACCGGGGAGTCCAGCGCCCGCGAGCGCACCGGCACCGGCACCGGCACCGGCACCGGCACCGGCACCGAAACGATCGTGAAGGAGGCGGGCTCGCGATGACGACGCTCGAAGTACGCGGCCTGACCAAGGACTTCTCCATACGCTCCGGCCTGCGCCACTCCCGCTTCCGCGCGGTTGACAACGTTTCCTTCACCCTGGCCCCCGGCAGGACGGTCGCACTGGTCGGTGAGTCCGGGTCGGGCAAGTCGACGGTCGCCCGCATGATCGCCCGTCTGGAGAAGCCCACCGCGGGCGAGATCACCGCCACCGGCCCCGACGGGAGGCGGGTGGCCGACCGCGCCTACCGCGACCACGTGCAGATGGTCTTCCAGGACCCCTTCGCCTCGCTCAACCCCTTCCACACCGTCGAGCACCACCTGGCCCGCCCGCTGAAGCTGCACGGCAGGGCCCGCGGGAAGGCGGAGGTCGCACAGAAGGTCGAACAGCTCCTGGAGCGCGTCAACCTGACCCCGGCCGCCGACATCGCCCAGCGCCGTCCCCACGAGCTGTCCGGCGGCATGCGCCAGCGCGTGGCCATCGCCCGGGCCCTGGCGCCGGGGGCCCAGGTCGTCATCGCCGACGAGCCGGTCTCCATGCTGGACGTCTCCATCCGGCTGGGCGTGCTCAACCTGCTCGCCCGCCTCCAGCGCGAGGACGACCTCGCGGTCCTCTACATCACCCACGACCTCGCCACCGCACGGCACTTCTCCGACGACATCCTGGTGATGTACCGAGGGCGTGTGGTGGAGAGGGGGCCGGCGGACGAGGTCATCCTCAATCCGCGGCATCCGTACACCAGGATCCTGGCGGCCGCCGCGCCCAACCCCGACGCCCGCGACCGCGCCCGGCTCACCGAGGCGCTGGGCATCGAGCCAGCGAGCGGCTCCGCCCTCCCCGGCGACGATCCGGGGTGCACCTTCCGGGACCGCTGCCCCGTGGCGTTCGAGGCCTGCACCCGTATGCCGGAGGACTTCGAGGTGGGCTACGACCACTACGCGAAGTGCTGGCTGCACCCCGGGGCCGACCGGGCCGACCGCCCGGCGGCCGAGGGCACCGCCACCGCGTAGGCCGGCCCGGCGGTACGGCGCGTCGTCGGCCGCCGGGGTCCGCGCTTCCCGGTCCCGGGCCCCGGCTGCCCGGGACCGCGCACGCCCGCGGGCGGTCCGCCCGTGGGGCCGCTCACGGCGACGAGGAGTGCCGAGGTGCCCCGGGTCCCCGCGTCCCGTCCGCACGGCCCGTGCCCGCCCTGCCGGTGCCCGGCGCACACCGGGAGCGCGTGGCGTGCCCCGTCCGCGCCCCCGCGCTCGGTGGCGGACCGGCGAAGGCCGGTCCGCCACCGAGCGCGCGGCTCACACCCGGGTCGCGCGCAGCAGCACCAGCCGCTCGGGGTGGAGCACCGGGGCCTGGAGCCCCGCGGCCGCCAGCACCCGGCCCGGCAGCCGCACACCCTCCGGCGTCCACCAGGGCAGACGGACGCCCCAGTGGTGGGCGTTGCCGTCCGGCAGGTCGCCGGGGGCCTGCGGCCGCACCCGGTAGACGGCGTCCGCGTCCAGTCCCGGCAGCCGGATCGCACCGGCCGGGTACATCGCGGAGGAGGCGGTGGCGACGAGGGCGTACACCGCGTCCGAGCCGTCCTCGGCGACCACCCCGTGCAGGCGGTGGGCCGGGTCCGGGTGGTCGGCGTGGACGCGGACGCCGGTGTGGAGCAGGCCGCGCAGCTCCTTGTAGAGGCCCACCCACTGCGCCAGCCGCGCCAGTTCCTCCGGCGCGGCGGCGGTCAGGTCCCACTCGATGCCGAAGTGCCCGAACAGCGCCGTGCCCGCCCGGAAGTCGACCGGGTGGCGGCGCCCGGTGGTGTGCGCGACGTCCGACCCCACGTGGGTGCCCATGAGTTCGAGGGGGATCAGGGCGTTCGTCCAGCGCTGGATGGCCTGGCGCTCCAGGGCGTCGATGCAGTCCGAGACCCACACCCGGTCGGTGCGCTGGAGGATCTCCAGGTCCACCCGCCCGCCGCCGGAGGAGCAGGACTCGATCTCCACCCCGGGGTGGCGGCGGCGCAGCTCGTCCATCAGCCGGTAGACCGCCCGGGTCTGGCCGTGCACGCCGGCGCGGCCCGTGGGCCGGTGCCCGGCGTCCACCAGGTCCCGGTTGTGGTCCCACTTCAGGTACGCGATGGGGTACGCCTCCAGCAGCTCGTCCAGGCGCCCGAGGATGTACGCGAACGCCTCCGGGCGGGCCAGGTCCAGGACCTGCTGGTGGCGGGCCGCGCCGGGCAGCCGGTCGCCGGCGGCCATGATCCAGTCGGGGTGGGCGCGGGCCAGGTCGGAGTCCTCGTTGACCATCTCCGGCTCCACCCAGAGGCCGAACTGCATGCCCAGACCGGTGACATGACCGGTCAGCGGGTCCAGCCCGTCCGGCCACACCTCGTCCGAGACGTACCAGTCGCCCAGGGCGCGCCGGTCGTCGCGGCGCGAGCCGAACCAGCCGTCGTCCAGGACGAAGCGCTCCGCGCCCACCGCGGCGGCCGCGTCGGCCAGGGCGCGCAGCCGGTCCAGGTCGTGGTCGAAGTAGACCGCCTCCCAGGTGTTGAGGGTGACCGGCCGGGGCGTGGAGGGGTGGTGCGGGCGGGAGCGCAGCCAGCGGTGGAAGCGGGCGGAGACCTCGTCCAGGCCGTGCTGCCCGTAGGAGCCGTACTGCCAGGGGGAGGCGTAGGACTCCCCGGGCTCCAGCACCACCTCGCCGGAGAGCAGCAGCTCGCCCGAGCCCAGCAGCGACACCGAGTGGAAGGTGCGTTCGGCGAAGGTGCGGTGGTTGCCGGACCACGCGGTGTGCACGGCCCACACCTCGCCCGAGCGGTTGCCGAAGCCCGCGGTGCCCGCGGCCAGCAGGTAGGCGCTGTCGTAGCCGGTGCGGCCGGTGCGGTTCTCCCGCATCCGCAGTCCCTGGGTGAAGGCGGTGCGCTGCGGGCTGCGTTCGCGCAGGTGGTGACCGGTGAAGTCCAGCAGTTCGACGGCTTCGGCGGGCACCGGCAGCGTGAGGTTCACGGCGTCGACGGTGAAGGGGGAGGAGCCGCGGTTGGCGATCGTGGCGCGCTGGCGCACCAGTCCGGACGCGGTCAGCTCGATCACCAGCTCCAGATCCAGGGCCGCGGCCTCGTCATGGGCGAGGACGGTGACGGTGGTGCCGCCCCCGCCGCCGCCGGAGGAGCGGGACCCCTCCGCGGGTCCGGTGAGGGCCGCCTCGCGTACGGCGAAGGCGGTGGAGAAGTCCCGGCCGCCGCGGTTGCCCACCAGGCCGGGGGTGCCCAGCCAGCCGGCCGACTGCTCGGGCAGCACCGAGACCTCGACCGGGCCGTCCACGGAGAAGCCGATGGGCTGCGGTGCCCCGGCCAGCCGCAGGGAGCCCAGCTCCTCGGGGCCGAGCGCGCCGAGGTCGGCGCCCCAGTGCAGGACCCGGGGGAGGGTGCCGCCGGTCAGGTCCAGTACGAGGCTGACGCCGGCCGCCCGCAGGTGCGTCACATCGAGGGGGAGGGGAGCGGAACGTGATGCCACGGTGTGTCTCCGTCCTGGCCAAACCGGCACCGGAGGCGCCGTTGACTTACTTTGTTCGGTGGCGTAAGAATCTCGGGCGACGATACTCGGCCCGTGAGGGAGAAATCCACCGGAGGCCGGCCGCCTTTTCCCGCCCGTCCTCCGACCGCCTTCTCTCCGCCCGACTTCGTCTCTCCCGCCCTTCCCAGCCCTGTCTCTCCCGCCCTTCCCAGCCCCGTCTCCCCCGCCCCTTCCCGACCCCCGTCTCTCCCGTCCCCTCCCGGACGCCTTCCCAGAACAGCCGCTCCGCGCCGCGGAGCCGACCAAGGAGTGAGCGCCGATGATCCGCCAAACCCTGCACGACGGCTGGCAGTTGTCGGCGACCGGGGGGCCGGTCCCCGCAGGCGTCGCGGGCCGGACCGTACCGGCCGCCGTGCCGGGCAGCGCCCACCTGGACCTGCTCGCGGCCGGCCTGATCCCCGACCCCTACCTGGACCGGGCCGAGGAGGAGCTGGCCTGGGCCCACCGCACCGACTGGCGCTACACGCTCGCCCTCACGGCCGGCGCCGCGGAGCCCGGTGAGCGGGTGGACCTCGTCTTCGACGGCCTGGACACCGTGGCCACCGTCGAACTGGACGGGAAGGTGCTGGGCAGCACGGCCAACATGCACCGCGCCTACCGCTTCGACGTCCGCGACGCCCTGACCGGCGGCACCCAGGAGCTGGCCGTCTCCTTCCGCTCCGCACTGGAGTACGCCGAGGAGGTCGAGCGGAACCTCGGCCGCCGCGACCACGTCTACCCGCACCCCTTCAACATGGTCCGCAAGATGGCCTGCAGCTTCGGCTGGGACTGGGGACCGGACCTGCAGACCGCGGGCATCTGGAAGCCGGTGCGCCTGGAGCGCTGGCACACCGCGCGCCTGGCACGGGTGCGCCCGCTGGTGACGGTGGACGCCGACGGCACCGGACGCGCCGAGATCCACGTCGACGTCGAACGCTCCGGCGCGGGCGGAGCCGGCGGGGACGCCCCCCTGGAGCTGACCGCCACCGTGGACGGCCGCACCGAGCGCGTCACCGTACCCGCGGGCGAGACGGCCGCGACCGTCACCGTCACCGTCCCCGGCGCCCGGCTGTGGTGGCCCGCCGGATACGGGGATCAGCCCCTGTACGGCCTCGCCGTGGCCCTCGGCGTCCCCGGGGATGCGGGCTCCCGGGAGCCGCTGGACACCTGGGAGCGCCGCATCGGCTTCCGGACCGTCACCGTGGACACCGCACCCGACGAGATCGGCACCCCCTTCACCGTCGTCGTCAACGGCAGGCCCGTCTTCGTCAAGGGCGCCAACTGGATCCCCGACGACCACTTCCTGACCCGGATCACCCGCGAGCGGCTCGAGCGCCGCGTGGACCAGGCCGTCGGCGCCCACATGAACCTGCTGCGGGTGTGGGGCGGCGGCATCTACGAGACCGAGGACTTCTACGACGTCTGCGACGAGCGCGGCGTCCTGGTCTGGCAGGACTTCCCCTTCGCCTGCGCCTCCTACCCCGAGGAGGAACCGCTGTGGAGCGAGATCGAGGCCGAGGCCCGCGAGAACGTCGCCCGTCTCACCCCGCACCCCTCCCTGGCCCTGTGGAACGGCGCCAACGAGAACATGTGGGGCTTCCGCGACTGGGGCTGGCCCGAGCAGCTCCAGGGCCGCACCTGGGGCCTGCGCTACTACACCGAACTGCTGCCCTCCATCGTGGCCGAACTCGACCCGACCCGCTTCTACTGCGCCAACAGCCCCTACAGCCCCGGTGCGCCGATCGACGGGACCCACCCCAACGACCAGGACCACGGCACCCGGCACGAGTGGGAGGTGTGGAACCGCGTCGACTACACCCACTACCGCGACCACATCCCGCGGTTCTGCTCGGAGTTCGGTTTCCAGGGCCCCCCGACCTGGGCGACTCTGACGAAGTGGATCCACGACGAGCCGATGACGCCGACCTCGCCCGCCTTCCTGCTGCACCAGAAGGCCGAGGAGGGCAACGACAAGCTCGCCCGCGGCATGGCACCCCACCTGCCCGAGCCGAGGACCTTCGAGGACTGGCACTGGGCGACCCAGCTCAACCAGGCCCGCGCGGTCGCCTTCGGCATCGAGCACTTCCGCTCCTGGTGGCCGCGGACGGCCGGGGCGGTCGTCTGGCAGCTCAACGACTGCTGGCCGGTCACCTCCTGGGCGGCGGTGGACGGCGACGAGCGGCCCAAGCCGCTGTGGTACGGGCTGCGCCACGCCTACGCACCCCGGCTGCTGACCGTCCAGCCCCGCGACGGCCGGCCCGTCCTGATCGCGGTCAACGACCACGACGAGCCGTGGAGGGGCGAGTTGCTCCTGGAGCGGCAGACCTTCGCGGGCATCGCACTGCGGAGCGTTAAGCTTTCCCTCGACGTGCCGCCCCGCTCGGTCACCCGTACCGAACTGGACACGTCACTGGTCAGCCCGGACGACGCACGCAGGGAGGTGCTGGTGGCCACCGCGCCGGACGCACGCGCCGTGCACCTCTTCGCCGAGGACGTGGAGCTGGACTACGACCCCGCGCCGCTCAAGGCCGAGGCCGCCGCCGTCCCGGGCGGCTACCGGGTGGACGTGAGGGCCTCGTCGTTCGCGCGCGACATCGCGATCCTGGCCGACCGGGTCGCCCCCGACGCGGTCGTGGACGAGATGCTGGTGTCCCTGCCGGCGGGGGAGAGCCACTCCTTCACCGTGCGGACCGACGCCGACATCGACCCCGCCGTGCTGACGGAGCCGCCGGTGCTGCGCTCCGCCAACGCCCTGAGCGCTCCGGTGGTGCGGTACTGAGTGGACGCTTCGGAACACACCGGGACGGCGGGCGCCGGGTTCTCGGGAGCCGTCGGGCTGGTGCTCGCGCGTCCCGCGCGGCTGCTGGGCATCGAGCCGTTCTTCATGGAGTTCATCGCCGGCATAGAAGAACGGCTCGCCGAACGCGGCCTGTCCCTCCTGCTGCACGTCGTGGCGGACCAGGAGGCGGAGATCGCCGCCTACCGACGGTGGGCGGAACGCGGGCTGGTCGAGGCGGTCGTGGTGGTCAACCGCACCGTCGACGACCGGCGGCTGCCGGTCCTGCGCGAACTGGGGCTGCCCGCCGTCCTGGCGGGTGCGGGCAGTGACGCCCCCGGAGGCGGAGCGGCGGAGGGCGGCGACGGGGGCACGCCCATGCCCGCGGTCCGCACCGACGACGCGGGTCCGGTGCGCGAGGCGCTGGCGCACCTGCTCGACCTCGGCCACCGCCGTATCGCCCGGGTCAGCGGCCCGGCGGGACTGCTGCACACCCGTGCACGCACCGAGGCGCTGGTCGAGGGGTGCCGGGAGGCCGGAGTCGAACCGGTGGTCGTCGAGGGCGACTACTCCGACGAGTCGGGGGCCAGGCTCACCGCGGAGCTGCTGCGCCGGCCGGAGCCGCCCACCGCGATCCTCTACGACAACGACGTGATGGCGGTCGCCGGGCTGGGCGCGGCCAAGGAGATGGGCGTCGCCGTCCCCGAGCGGCTCAGTCTGATCGCCTGGGACGACTCGACGATGTGCCGCCTGGCGTCGCCGCCGCTGACCACCATGAGCGTGGACGTGCACCAGTACGGCGTACTGGTGGCCGAGTCGGTGCTGGAACTGGTCGACGGCCTCCCGGTCGCCGAGCGGTGGTCGCCCACCGCCCGGTGCGTGCCCCGGGGCAGCACCGCGCGCTGCGCCGTCCACTCCACCGCCTGACGCCGGGCCGCCCGGACGGTGTCGCGGGCAGCGAAGACCTCCGGGGAGGAGGCCCGTGCCACGGGCCTCCTCCCCGGAGGTTCTCTCGGATCCGGACGCGGCCGGCGGCGCGGTCAGCGGCCGCCGTGGTGCTTCTTGCCGTAGTCCTTCTTGCCGTGGTCCTTGTTGTCGTAGTGCTTCTTCCCGTGGTCCTTCTTGGCGTGGTGCTTCTTGCCGTGGTCCTTCTTGGCCTGGAACTGGTTCCCGTTGATGCAGGTGTTGCCGAAGGCCGGGTTCAGCAGGCCGACGATGTTGACCGTGTTGCCACAGGCGTTGACCGGGATGTGGACCGGCACCTGGACGACATTGCCGGAGATGACGCCCGGGGAGCCGATGGCGGCACCCTGCGCCCCGGCGTCGGCGGCGGCGACTCCGGCGGAACCGGCCAGAGCGGCACCGGCGGCGGCCGTCACGGCGACAGCCTTGGCAATACGCGACATGAAGAGTCACTCCTTATAGCGAACAAACACCCATCCGCCCGACTGGAGGCGGTGGTGCCGTGACCAACGCCCGACCGCCCCGAAGGTCACCACGATTAGGCCGAATGGTGGTCAAAAGGCGGTCCGGGGACGGCCTTGGCGGTCCCGCCACCGGGGGACGAGCCCGTTTCGCCGCAAGGCGCCCGGGTACCGGAACCCGGCCCGGGAACCGATCCAGGAGGTCTGATGAACGCACACAGCGAATCCCCCGTCCGCGTCGCGGTGATCACGGGTGCGGACTCGGGGATCGGCCGCGCCACCGCCGTACGCCTGGCCGAGCAGGGGATGGACATCGGCATCACCTGGCACGAGGACGAGGAGGGCGCGCGGGAGACGGCCGAGGAGGTGCGCTCCCACGGACGCCGGGCCGCCGTCGAGCGGATGGACCTCACCGACCTGCCCGCCGCGGTGGACGCGGTCGACCGCCTCGCCGACGAACTCGGCAGGATCGACGTCCTGGTCAACAACGCCGGCACCGGCACCGCCACCCCCTTCCTCGACATCGGCCTCGACACCGTCCGGCAGGTACTCGACGTCGACCTCGTCGGCCCCTTCCTGTGCGGTCAGCGCGCCGCCCGCCGCATGATCCGGCAGGGCGAAGGCGGCAGGATCGTCAACATCACCAGCGTCCACGAGCACCAGCCGCGGGTGGGGGCCGCGCCCTACTGCGCGGCCAAGGGCGGACTCGGTCTGCTCACCCAGGTCATGGCCCTGGAACTGGCCGCCGACAGGATCACCGTCAACGCCGTCGCGCCCGGCGAGATCGCCACGCCGATGACCGGCCAGGAGGACACCGACGTGACCACCGAGAAGCGGCCCGGCATCCCCGCGGGGCGGCCCGGTGACGCCCGTGAGGTGGCGGCCGTGGTCGCCTTCCTCACCGGGCCGGACGCCGCCTACGTCACCGGCGCGTCGTGGGCGGTCGACGGCGGCATGCTGCGGATGGGCCCGCAGGCCGGCTCCCATCTGGAGAGCGACTCCTGGCGCCGTCCCTGAAAGGCCCCCGCCGGGGACGGCCGTTGCGCCGGTTGGTGGACGCCGGTTTCCCACCGGCGCCGCGAGAGGGCAGCATCGGTCTCGCGGGAGGGAGCCGCGGCAGCCCGGAGAAGACGGCCCGACAAGACGGCCCGGACGAGAGACGGTGTGGTGATCGGCCGTGACGGAGACCGAGCGCGTGCCGCAGGGCGCGCCCTGCTGGGTCACCCTGCTGGCTCCCAACCTGGAAGCCGCGCAGAACTTCTACGGCGAACTCTTCGGCTGGCGGTACCGGCCGGGCTCGCAGCGGCTCGGCCACTACGTGGTCGCGCTGGCCGGGGACGTCCCGGTCGCCGGACTGGGCGAGGCCAAGGACAGCCTGCGCACCCTCACCGCCTGGACCGCGTACTTCGCCTCCGACAGCGTCGACGTCGCGGCCGGGCGGGTGCGCGAACGCGGGGCGACCGTCGCCGTGGGACCGGTGCGGTTCGCCTCCGGCCGGGTGGCGTGGGCGGCCGATCCGGCGGGGGCGGTCTTCGGGATCTGGGAGGGCGGGATCGACCCGGAGTGGCAGGCCAGGAGCAGGGTCAACGCCCCCTCCTGGCTGGAGCTGCTGACCCGCGACGCCTTCGCCGCCGCGCTCTTCTACGGTGAGGTGTTCGGCTGGGACAAGGGGGATCCCGAGCGATACGACATCCGCTACGAGCACGACCGGGTGATCCTGCGCATCGACAAGCGCACCGTGGCGGGGCTGAGCGGCGGAGCGGTGGAGGACGCGCCCGACCCGCGGGTGCGTCCGCACTGGCACGTCCACTTCCGTGTCGAGGACGTGGACGCGGCGGCGGTGAAGGCGGAGGCATTGGGAGCCGAGGTGGTCTCCGCACCGGCCGACACCCCCTCGGGGCGGCAGGCGGTCGTCCGGGACCCGCAGGGCGCCCTGTTCTCGGTCGAGAACAGGGCGCCCTGAGCCCGAGGGCCGGGCCGCCGGGATGCGCGGTTCAGCCGCCTGTCCCCTCGCCGGGGCCGCCCGCCTCCTCGTCGAGGGTGAGCAGTCCCTGCCCGACCACGGCGTCCAGCGACAGGGTGCGGTAGCCGACCGTGTCGAACAGGGCGGTGATCCGGTCCTCCTCCTCGCTCATCACCAGGCCCTCGCCCCACTCGCGGTGGCGCACCCGCGCCCCGGTGCGGAACCGGCCCGCGTCCGGTCGCGGACCCTCCTCGGCACGGGGCACGGGCCGGTCGGGCAGGCCGCGCGCCCCCCGCTCCTCGTACCGCTCCGGCTCGCGGCCTTCCCCGTCCCGCGCCCGGTTCCGTTCCTCCTCGGCCGCCAGGCAGTTGTCGCAGTCGCCGCAGGGCGGCTCGTACTCCTCGCCGAAGTACCCCAGCAGGAAGCGGCGGCGGCAGCCGGTGGTCTCGGCGTAGCCGCGCATCATCTCCACCCTCGACCGTTCCAGCCTGTGCCGGGCCTCGGCCAGCTCCGCCGCGCGGTCGGCGGCCTCCTCGGGGCCGGCGTCCCCGGTCGGCACCAGTTCCCCGTCCGGGGTGACCGCCACCGCCCCGGCCTCCTCCAGGAGGTTGACGGCGGCGGTGAGACGGCTGGCGGACAGCCCGGTCCGCTCGCGAACCCGCGACGCGGGCAGCGGGGCGCCGCGGCCGTACACCGCTTCGGCGACGTCGGCCAGCGTCCCGGTGTCGGGGCGCCCGGAGGAGAAGAACTTCTGTAGCCCCAGGTCCTCGGACCGGTAGTGCAGCACGGCCGACGCCGGGGCGCCGTCGCGGCCGGCCCGGCCGATCTCCTGGTAGTAGGCGTCCGGCGAGCCGGGTACGGAGGCGTGCAGCACGAACCGCACGTCCGGCTTGTCGATGCCCATTCCGAAGGCGGAGGTGGCCACCACCACGTCCAGTCCGCCGTCGAGGAACGCCTCGTGGGCGCGGGAGCGCTCGGCCGACCGCAGGCCCGCGTGGTAGGCGACGGCCGACAGACCGAGCTCCGCCAGCTGCTCCGCGTACTCCTCCGCCTCCCTGCGCGTGGCGGTGTAGACGATGCCCGGCTTGGCCTCGGCGGCGGCCCGCTCCACCACGGCCCGGCGCTTCTCCGCCTCCTCCAGGAAGCTGCGCACCTCCAGGCGGAGGTTCGGGCGGTCGAAGCCGGCGACGATCCGGGCGGGCCGCTCCATGCCCAGGCGCTCGACGATCTCCTCGCGCACGGGAGGGGCGGCGGTGGCGGTCAGGGCGAGGACGGTGGGGCGGCCCAGCCGCCGCGCCACATGCCCCAGACGCAGGTAGTCCGGGCGGAAGTCGTGACCCCAGGACGAGACGCACTGGGCCTCGTCGACCACGAACAGCGACGGCCCGGTCCGCGCCAGCCTCTCCACCACCTCGTCCTTGGCCAGCTGCTCGGGGGAGAGGAGCAGGTACTCCGCGTCCCCCTCGCGCACGGCCCGCCAGGCCTCGGCGGTCTCGCCGGCGCCCTGGGCGGAGTTGACCGCGACGGCCATCGGGGCGTCCGGCGCCCCGCTCTCCGACAGCCCCTCGATCTGGTCCCGCTGGAGCGCGATCAGAGGGGAGACCACCACGGTGGGACCGGGCAGCAGCACCGCGGGCACCTGATAGACGGCGGACTTCCCCGCACCGGTGGGCATCACCACAAGCGTGTCCCGGCCGTGCAGCACCTGCTCCATGGCCTCGGCCTGGCCGGGACGCAGCTCGCTCCAGCCGAAGACCTCCGCGGCGACACGCCCCAGCCGGGCCCGGGCGTCGTCCGGGGAAGGGGGCCCGCGGTCGGCCCCGGTGGCGTCGTGCACGGCGTGCTCTCCTCTCGTACGCGCGGGCGGGTGCGCGGGCCGGTGCGGCGGCGGGCGCACCGGAGGCTCAGCGGGAGGCCTCGGCCAGCGCCCCGGCCCCGCGTTCCGCACCGGGTTCCAGGTGGTACACCGCGAAGGCGCGCCGGATGACCGGCTGGGCGACGTTGCGCACCCGCACCCCGCCGCTGGTCATACCGTGCTCGGTGCCCGCGTGGGCGTGCCCGTGGACGGCCAGGTCGGCGCCCGCCGCGTCCACCGCCTCGGCCAGCAGGTAGCTGCCCAGGAAGGGGTAGATCTCCAGCGGCTCGCCGGCGAGGGTGTCGGGCACGGGGGAGAAGTGCGTCAGGGCGATCCGTACGGCGCACCCCCGCCGGTCCAGCTCCTCCAGCGAGGCCCGCAGACCGTCCGCGCAGCGGCGGGTGTAGCGGATGAACTCCTTCATGATCGGTTCGCCGAACTCGCCGCCGCTGCGCCCGGCGAACCCTCCGCCGAACCCCTTGGTCCCCGCGACGCCGACGCGGGTGCCGTTCACGTCCAGGGCCGTCCCCTCGCCCTCCAGGACGGTCACGCCCGCGTCCCGCAGCACCGCGGTGACCTCCTCCGGGCGCTCGTCCTGGTGGTCGTGGTTGCCCAGCACGGCGATCACCGGCACCCGCAGGCCCGCGACCTCCTCGGCGACGACCCGCATCTCCTCGGGCGTGCCGTGGCGGGTCAGGTCCCCGGCGAGCAGCAGGAGGTCGGCGCAGTCGGGCAGGGTCTCGAAGGCGGGGCGCAGCACTCCCTTGCTGTCCGGTCCCATGTGGATGTCGCCGACGGCTGCGATGCGGATCATGCCAGCTCCTCAGGGCGGTCGGGGGCGGTGGGGTCGGCCACGACGATGTCGGTCCGTACCGGTGTGCCGCCCAGCTCCTCCTCCGCGATGCGCACGACGGTGTCGCGGCACTCGGCGGTGGGGACGGTGCCGCTGACGACCACCGTGCCGCCGCGGGACTCGATGCGCATGCCGAGTTCGGCGACCTCCTCGCGGACGAGCCTCTCCTGCAGGTGGGCGATGCGGTACTCGATGTTGTCCGCGCCGCTCGTCCGGTCCCCCCGGCTGGTGTCGGGCTCCGTCATGGCCGTCCTCCACGGTCGTCGTCCGGCGAGATGACCTGCAGGCGTTCCAGCAGGTAGAGAAAGGCGTCCGGCATCGGCTCCGAACCGCACTCGCGCCGCACCCGGGACCAGTCGACCTTCTCCCGGAGGGCCCGCGCGATCGGCAGCACGGCGCCGAAGTCGCAGTGGTGCTCGGTGAAGGCGTTCAGCAGGCTGGCGAGCAGGTCGGTCACCGACAGCACGGGCATGCGGACCGACTCCACGGGCAGCTCCTCGGCCCGCCCCAGCAGTTCGCGGGTCACCGGCTGCCGGGCCAGCTCGAAGATCAGGTCGATGTCCTGGCCCATGCACCGGGCCTTGAGCAGCCAGTCCTCCGGCGGGGTGTACACCTCCAGCCCGGCGTCGCGGAGCGTGGCGGCCACCGTGTCGGCGTCCTCGGGGAGGATGCAGAAGTCGGCGTCGTGCTGGAGGTTCCCCGGGCCGCCGTGGGCGTAGACGGCGACGCTGCCCGCCAGGGCGAAGGGGTACCCGGCGCCCTTCAGCAGGGATGCCACCTGCTTGGTGGCCTCCAGAATGGCCTGGGTGAGGTTCGGGGGCAGCTCCTCGAGCCCCTCGTCGGCCTCCCGGCGGTCCTGCCCGCCGCCGGTCCCGGTCGCCGGGCGCGGGGCGGCCGGTGCGTTCCGCTCGGCCGGTGCCGCCTCGCCCGGATGCTCGGTCACAGTCACTCCGCTCTCCAGGTCGTCTCGTCGTTCCCCACCGCCGTTGCACCGTGCCGCCGTCCTGGCGGACCGCCGGGGCCGCGGGGTGCCGGCCCGGCCTCCTCGGTCGTACGGCCGACCGGGGCCGGAGGCTTCCACGAGAGCACCGGTACCCGCCGTCGTCCGTTCGATACCGGCCGATACCGGGCGCACCGGGGCGGCAGGAGGGGCGGCAGGAGGGGCGGACACGCGGAGCGGACAAGGCGGGCGGCCCGCCGCGGGGGCGCACCGCCGTGTGTCAGTGCGCGGCCGGGGCAGGGGGCGTCACGCGCCGCCCCCGCCGGACCACCCGAGCCGCTGACCGTCTTGACGCCGGCCCGGATCCTCTCGTCGGGGACCGTGGAGGCCGGTCCCCGACGAGCGCGGTGCCGGAGAGGGCCGAGGCGATCACGGAGCGGGAAATCCCTTCCCGGGACGGCGGCGCGGGCCCGCGAGTCCGCGGGTGTGTCCCGGCCCGTCCTGCCGGCGCGGCGCCAACTCCCTGCCATGCGGCGGAAGTTTCGGGGAACACCCCACCTGACGGAGTCTCCCGCCGCTGACGGAGGTGCACGCAGATGGTCCGGCCCGACAGGTCCACGCCCTCCCCGAGGTGGATGGCCCCGCTCCTGCTGGTGGTCCTGGTACTGGCCGGAGCGCTGCTGGCCGGACAGCTCCGTCTCCTGCCCGAACTGGGAAACCCGTTCGCCACCGAGACCGAGGACCGCACCGGCCCCGCGGTGCTGAAGTCCCTCAGGGACATGAGCCGCTACGAGGGCGCCTCCGGCACCTTCCAGGTCGTCGTCGACCTGGACAAGGACGCGAAGTTCCTGCCGGACGCGGTGCGCGGCAGCCGGACGCTGTTCGTCGGCACGGGCAGCGTCGGCGCGTACGTGGACCTGGGCGGTCTCGGCGAGGAGGCCGTCACGGTCACGGACGACCGCAGGGGCGCCACGGTGCGGCTGCCGCACGCCAGGCTGGAGAAGCCCGCGCTGGACGCCGAGCGCTCGTACGCCGTCACCAAGGAGCGCGGCCTGCTCGACCGGCTCGGCGACGTCTTCTCCGACAACCCCGGCGACGAGCGGGAGGTCCACCGGCTGGCCGTCGAGCACATCGGCGAGGCCGCGAAGGAGAGCGGGCTGGTGAAGCGGGCCGAGGCGAACACCCGGGACATGCTGGAGAACCTGCTGCGCTCCCTGGGGTTCGAACAGGTCTCGGTGACCTTCGGCGAGGAGGGCGGCGGGCGCGGCTGAGCGCGGGCACCGGCGCACCCCCTCCGCCGAGGGGCGGCACGGGGCCGCGGCGGGGCTCGTCACCGGCAGTGTCCCGGCCGGGGCTTCCTCCGTTCCCTCCCGGACGCGGCCCCGCTATCGTACCGACCGGCTGGTAGGCAGCTCTCGCCCGGCGGGCCGCCGTACGGCCCGGCGACGGGCGGCGGACCGCCCGACGGCCGCAGAAGCCGACCGGCCCGGCCCCCGCCGGGCCCCGCCGAGGAGGAACACGATGCCACGCGCCCTGTCCAACGGGATGGAACTGGAGTACGACACCTTCGGCGACCCGGACGGGCCGGTGCTGCTGCTCATCATGGGCCTCGGCGCCCAGATGACCGCCTGGCACCCGGAGTTCTGCCGGACGCTCGCCGACCGCGGCTTCCACGTCGTCCGCTACGACAACCGCGACTGCGGTCTGTCCACCTTCCTGGACGACTGCCCGCCCCCGGACATCAGGGCCGTCCTGGCCGGCGACACCTCCACCGCCCCCTACCGCATCGCCGACATGGCCCGGGACGCCGCGGGCCTGCTCGACGCCCTGGGGGTCGACGCCGCGCACGTCGCCGGGGCCTCGATGGGCGGCATGATCGCCCAGCAGTTCGCGATCGACCACCCCTCGCGGGTGCGCTCGCTGTGCTCGATCATGTCCACCACCGGGGACCGCTCCGTCGGCCGGGGCGCCCCCGAGGCGCTGGCCGCGCTGGCCGCGCCCCCGCCCCGCAACCGGCGGGAGGCGGGGGAGCGGGGCGTGCGCTCGTTCTCCGTCATCGGCTCGCCCGGATACCCGGCCACCCCCGAGGAGCTGCGCGAGCGTGCCGAGGCCGCCTACGACCGCTCTCCCCGGTCCGACGGTTTCGCGCGCCAGTACGCCGCGATCCTGGCCTCGCCCGACCGCACGCCGCACCTGCGGGCCGTCACCGCTCCGGCGCTGGTCGTCCACGGCGCCGACGACCCCCTCATCGACCGCAGCGGCGGCGAGGCGACGGCCGCCGCGATCCCCGGCGCCGAGCTCCTGGTGGTCCCCGGCATGGGGCACGACCTTCCCGAACAGCTCTGGCCGCTCCTGGCCGACGCCATCGCCCGCAACGCCGCCCGCGCGGACGGCCGCGTCACCGCCCCCGCCGCTCCGGACGCAGCCTCCGCGGTTTCCCCGGGCGCGGGAGCGGGCGGCCCCGGACACGACGGCTGAAGGCTCCACGAGGGCCCCGCCCGGACCCTTCGGGACATCCGTGCCGCCCGGGCTTGACCCTGACACCGTGTGAGGCCCTGGAGTGGGAGGCGTCATGTTCACCATCGGAGACTTCGCCAGGCACGGCCGCGTGTCGGTCCGCATGCTGCGGCACTACGACGCGATCGGGCTGCTGCGCCCCGCCCGGACCGATCCGGTCAGCGGTTACCGCTTCTACGAGGCGGGCCAGCTCGCCCGGCTCAACCGCGTCATCGCGCTGAAGGACCTCGGCTTCACCCTCGAACAGGTGAGGTCGATGCTCGACGAGCGGCTGGGCACCGAGGAACTGCGCGGGATGCTCAGACTGCGGCGGGCGGAACTGGAGGACGCGGTGGCGGCCGCCACCGCGCGGCTGGCCCGGGTCGAGGCGAGGCTCCGGACGATCGAGAGCGAGGGACGCATGCCCACCGAGGACATCGTGGTCAAGAGCATTCCGCCGGTGCGGGTGGCCGAGCTGACCGGCATCGCCGACAGCTTCGGGCCCGAGCACATCGGCCCGGTCATCCAGCCGCTGTACGACGAGCTGTGCCGCCGGCTGGAGCGGGCCGGGGTGGAACCGGCCGGGCCGGGCATCGCCTGGTACGAGGACGCCCCCGGCGGGGGCGGCGCGGTCGTCGTCCACGCCGGCATCACGGTCGCGGCCGGGGCCGGCGGGGGAGAGGACTTCGAGATCGTGGACCTGCCCGGAATCGAGCGGGCCGCCACCATCGTCCACCGCGGCCCCATGGACCGCATCATGCCCACCGCCCAGGCACTGGCCCGCTGGATCGACACCGCGGGCCACCGCTCGGCCGGCTACGCACGGGAGCTGTACCTGGAGTGCCCGCAGGACAGGGAGAAGTGGGTGACCGAGCTCCAGGAGCCGATCACGCAGGCCTGACCCCGTACGGCACCGGTGCCCGCTCCCGTCCCCGCAGCGGGGACGGGAGCGGGCACCGTCCCGCCCCGCGCGCCGGTCACGGCCAGGAGGACTCGCTGCGCGGCACCACGACCACCTCGGGCATCACGCTGCCCTCGGGGACAGACAGCGCGCACATGACCGCGTCCGCCACGATGTCGGGGCTCTGCAGCTTGGAGGTGTCGGCGTCGGGGAAGCGCTCCGTCACGAACGGGGTCTCCATGCCTCCCGCGATCACCCCGGTGATCCCGATGCCGATGCAGTCGCGCTGCGCCTCCTTGAAGAGGGTGTGGGTGAAGGCGCGCAGCCCCGACTTGCCGGCCGAGTACGGGCCGGCCTCGGTCCAGGTGCGGTTGGAGGCCGTGGAAAGGATGTTGACGATGTGCCCGCCACCGCGTGCCACCATGCGCCGGTAGGTCTCCAGGCACATGTACATCGGGCCGAGCAGGTTGGTGGAGACCACCCGGGTGACCTCCTCGGCGGACAGGTGCTCGATCGGCTTGGAGACGTCCACCGCGGCGTTGTTGACCAGGATGTCCAGTGGCCAGGAGGCCTCGTCCAGCCCCCGGAAGGCCGCCTCGACCGCCTCCGGGTCGCGGACGTCCAGCTCCAGGAAGCGGACGTCCGCCCCCTCCTCCTCGCTGAGCCGGGCGCAGAACTTCTCGCCCTCCTCGCGGCGTACGTCCACCACCCGCACGGCGGCCTTGGCCCGTGCGAGACGGCGGGTGATGGACGCGCCCAGGCCGCGGGCGCCGCCCGTCACCAGCGCGTTCCTGCCCTCCAGATCCAGCCGTACCGCTCCGCCCACGGTGCTGCCTCCTCACTCGGCCGCTCGGCCGCTCGGCCGCTCGGCCGCTGCGGCCGCTGTCGCGTCCGCGCCGGAGTGCCCTTCGGACGGGGAGCCGAAACGGGCACGGCCGGACGGGGGCGGACGGGCAGCGCCCGTTTCGCCCGGACGGAGCACCGCCGGACGGGATCGCCGCACCGGCGGCCGCGCTGCGGGGCGATGAGTTCCGCCCGTCCGGCCGGTCTGTCCCGGTGACCCCCATGGCAGGAGGACCGGTCTTGGCAGCTCATGAGGAACCGCGGCCGCCCGGCGGGGAGACGGCCCCGCTCGTACTGGCCGCCGAAGGCCCGGTCACCCGCGCCGACATACCGCTGCTGTGCGAGCGGCTGCACCGGGTACTGAACCGCACCCGGGCGGACCCGGTCGTCGTGGACGCCGGGGAGTTCTGCGCGGCGGACATGGTCACCGTCGAGGCACTGGCCCGGATGCAGCTGACCGCCCGCCGTATGGGCCGCCGGATACGGCTGGGCGACGCCGACGGCGGGCTGCTGCGGTTCCTCGCCTGGACCGGGCTGGACGGGGAGCTGCTCACCGCCGGCGCGGGCACCGGCGCGGTGCCGGACCGGGGGCGTTCAGCGGGGAGCGAGGCGCGGAGGCAGCCCGAACAGCGGGAACAGCCGCGCGGTGTCCAGGAAGGAGTTGAGCGCGGTGACCCGGCCGCCGGACACCTCGACGACCTGCAGCGCCCAGGGTGAGAAGCCGCCGTCCGGATCCGGCCGGTACTGCCCGAACGCCTGGCAACCGTTCGCCGTGACCGGCACCAGGCGTGACCCCCGGCAGCCCGCGCCGTGCCCGGTGAGCCACGCCCGTATGTCGGCGTGGCCGCGCAGCCACAGCCCGTAGGGCGGCATCGACAGCGTCGCGTCGTCGTGCAGCACCGCGGTGAGGGCGTCGAGGTCGTAGGACTCGAATGCGCTGACGTAGCGGGCGAGGAGGGCGCGCTGCTCCTCGTCCATCGAATCCGTGCTCCCGTCGGGGGTGATCTCACCGGAGGCGAGCGTGGCGCGGGCGCGCTGGAGCGCGCTGTTGACCGACGCGACCGTGGTGCCCAGCAGCTCGGCGACCTCGCTCGCCCGCCAGGCGAGCACCTCGCGCAGGATCAGCACCGCACGCTGCCGGGGCGCCAGATGCTGGAGGGCCGCGATGAAGGCCAGCCGGACCGACTCCCGCGCCACGGCCGTCTCGGCCGGATCGCCGCCGCCGGGCAGGATCCGGCCGCTCGGCATGGGCTCTATCCAGGTGGCCTCCGGGAGGGCGGGCCCGGGCGGGTTCTCCGCCCCCGAGGGGGACGACAGGTCCATGGGGCGGGCGCGCCGGCGGCTGCCTCCGAGCATGTCCAGGCACACGTTGGTGGCGATGCGGTACAGCCACGACCGCAGTGAGGACCGGCCCTCGAAGCGGTCCAGGGCGCGCCAGGCGCGCACCATGGTCTCCTGTACGGCGTCCTCGGCCTCGAAGGCCGACCCCAGCATCCGGTAGCAGTAGCCCGTCAGCTCCACCCGGTGCCGTTCCAGCCGCAGCTCCGCCCGCTCCGGCTCCGCGGGCTCGCGCGCGGCCGCGCCCTTGGTGCTGCTCGCCGTCGCGACGTCACTCATCGAGGCCCCCTGTGACCCTCGTCCGGCCCTCCGCCCGGCGGCAGAGGGCGCGGCACACTTCCGGACCGGCCTGCCGGGTTCCGGCCGACCGCTTCCCAGCAAACCACCGGCCACTGACAATCGCGCCCCGGCGCGGCACGGGCACCGACCCGGCGCGGGACGGGTGTCCTCAGACCTCCGCCCGGTCGGCGTCGGGGCTGCGGCGGCGACGGCGGCTGCGGGGCAGCCGGAAGCGGCGCTTGAGCTCGTACAGCACCGGATGCCTGTCCCGCTCCTCGCGGGTGTAGCGGTCCAGCTCCTCCGCCAGGCGCGTCGAGCGCTTCTCCACGTCCAGCTCGTCCAGCACCCGGTCGAACTCCGACAGCAGCGCCCCCAGCAGGTGCCACTGGCGCGGGTGCTCCTGGACGCGGGCGAGCAGCAGGTGCGCGACCCGCTCGCGCCCGGCGCGTCCGGCCTCCATCTCGGCCGCCAGCCGGTCCTCCGCCTCCTCGGAACTGGCGCTGTCGCTGCTGGTGACCAGGACGGCGAAGCTCTGCACCGCCCTGGCGACGTTGCCGAACAGCTCCTCCACGGCCTCGGCAACCTCGTGCGGGAACAGCGGCTCCTCCTCGCGGGCCCTGGCCAGGTCGGTCAGGGTCCGCGACATCGCGCGCATCACGGTGGTGCAGATCTCCAGGGTGTCCAGGCCCGTCCGCAGCACGACCCGGGACAGCAGCGCCTCCTTGACCCGGGGGTTCAGGCGCAGGCTCTCCTCGGCCTGTACGAGCGCGGCGTCGACCTGGGTGATGTCGTTGTCCAGCCGCCGGGCCTCGTGGAGCCGGGCGGCCGCCCGGTGCACCGGCGTGGGGACGCCCAGCTGCTCGCCCATGAGCAGCAGCAGCCGCCGCATCCGGTCGGCCAGGTCCACCAGCGCCTCCTCGGCGGGCTGCACCCACACCGGAGGCACGAACAGGAAGTTGAACAGCAGGCCGACCGCGGCGCCGATCAGGGTCTCCAGCACCCGGCTCAGGGCCAGGTCCGTGGCATGGGACACCCCCAGCACCAGCATGGCGCTGATCGCCACCTCGGGGATGAAGTCGCCGGCCCGCACCAGGTGCCCGACGGCCAGTGAGGTGAGGATGAGCAGGCCCAGGCTCCACCAGCTCAGGCCCACCAGGGCGCTGAAACCGACGGCGACCGTGACCCCGGCCACCACGGCGTTGACCCGGGTGATGCCGCTGGTGATCGTGGCGTAGAGGGTGACCTGGACGACCAGCAGCGCGGTCAGCGGGGCCAGCAGCGGGGCCCGGGCGTCGGTCAGCCAGAGGGCGGCGGCGTAGGCGAGCGTCGCGGCCGCCGTGGAGCGGAGGGCCTGGACGACCACCGGCTCCCTGCGCCGCCGCACCAGCTCGATCACGGGTTCGGGAACTTCAGGCACACTACGGCCCTTCCCGTCCGTGGAAGATCGATACCGGCCGTCCTCCCACCGTCCCACCCGGCCGTCCTCCCACCGTCCCACCCGGTCGTCCTCCCACCGCCCCACCCGGCCGTCCGCCGCGCCCCGCTCACCCGGGCGGAGTACGCCCTTCCGTCCGGCGGCGCGGAATGTCTGGGAAGGCGGGAACCGGGTAGTCGGCAGTGCCGCGCACCGGGCGTACGCGGGCGCACGGCGCCGGCACGGGCAGAGCGGGACGCGGCGGCCGGCCGGGCGAGGAGGCGGTGAAGGGCAGTGGGACCACCAGGGACGGCGCGGCGATGAGCGAGGCCGACCGGACACGGGAGCCCGGCGTCCTGCGCGCGGTCTTCGACAGCCTGGGCGCGGGCATCTACGCCACGGACGCCACGGGCCGCCTGATCGCCGCCAACCCCAGGGCCGAGCGGATGGTGGCGCGGCCGTCGGCGGAGATGCTGGGCCATGACATGCACGATCTGCTGCACCGCGACGCGGACGGGGCGGAGATCCCCCGGGAGGACTGCCGGATGCTCGCGGTCCTCGCCGACGGCCGTCCCCGCGAGGGGGGCGGCGAGTACCTGCTGCGGGGCGACGGCACCACCCTCCCGGTCATCTGGTCGGCCGCCCCGCTGGAGCTGCCGGGGGAGCCGACCGGCCTGGTCCTGGCCTTCCACGACTTCAGCGTCCGCAGGGCCGCCGAGCGGCAGACGGCCGCCTACCTGAAGGCGCTGGAGGCCCTGACCACCAGGCTGACCCTGGTGTCGGAGGTCTCCTCCGTCCTCATCTCCAGCCTGGACGTCCCCCGGGTGCTCCGGAAGCTGGGCCGGATGCTGGTGCCGGGCCTGGCCGACTGGACGGCGGTGGACATGCTCACCGATCAGCAGGACGAGGTACGGCGCATCGCCGTGCACAGCGGGGCGGACCCGGCGGCGGCCGGGGAGCTGGAGGGAGTCCTGCCGCCGCTGGCGGAGTCCGCGGGAGCGGGCCTGGTACGCGCCCTGCGCGGCGCCGAGACGGTCCTGCTGGACGCCGGGGACCTCGCGCGCGAACCCGACGCACCGCTCATCGCGGCCCACCGCAGACTGTTCGAACGGCTCGGCGGTCACAGCGCCGTGGTGGTGCCGCTGCACAGCCGCCGGCGGGTCTTCGGCGCCTTCACCGCGGCGCGCACCGGGGACTCGCCGCCGTACACCGACGACGAGGTGATGGTGCTCGCGGACATCGGCCGCCGGGCCGGGCTGGCCGTGGACAACGCCCGCCTCTTCGACCAGCAGAGGCACGTCGCCGAGAGCATGCAGCGCCAGCTGCTGACCCCGCTGCCCCAGGTCGACCATCTGCTGATGGCCGCCCGCTACCGGCCCGCCCAGGTGGCGGCCGAGATCGGCGGGGACTGGTACGACGCCTTCCTGCTGGAGGACGGGGTCACCACGATGGTCATCGGGGACGTGGTGGGCCACGACCTCCAGGCCGCCGCCCACATGGCCGAGGTCCGCAACATGCTGCGCGCCCTGGCCTGGGACCGCAAGGAGCCCCCCAGCGTGATCATGCGCCGTCTGGACGAGGCGATGACCAACACCAGCGACGCGCCCATGGCCACCGTCGTCTTCGCCCGGGTCGAGGGCCGTGAGGGCGGGCCCTGGCGGCTGCACTGGGTCAACGCCGGGCACCCGCCGCCGCTGCTGGTCGCGCCGGGCGGCGGCACCCGCTTCCTGGAGGCCGGCCACGGCCCCCTGCTGGGCATGAGCGCGACCCTGAACCTGGGGCTGCACTGGCCCGACGCCTACGAGGACCTGCCGCCGGAGGCGACGGTGGTGTTCTACACCGACGGCCTGGTGGAGAGCCGCACCAGGCCGATCGACACCGGCATGGAGCTGCTGTGCCGCCACGCCTCCGCCCTGGCCCGCCACGGCCTGGAGGAGTTCTGCGACGAGCTGCTGGAGCGCATGGACCCCCGCGGCGACGACGTCGCCCTGCTGGCCCTGCGGCTGCCGCGGTACGGGGAGGGGGCCCCGGCGACCGAACCCCGCCGCCGTCGCGCGGCGAACCGTTGCGCAGCCCGGCGGACCCGTCCAGGTCGGCCCCGGGGGCCGAGGCGCTGGACGCGGACGAGGTCTTCACCCGGGCGCCCCGCGGGCCCGACCGGCCACCGCTGCCCTGAGACCCCGATCCCGCGACCGTGCGGGCGGCCGGGCCCGGCGCACCCGGACGCAGGGCCCCGGCGCCCTCCGCCGCCCCTCCCCGGAGGGAAGACGCCCCCGGGCACGCATTCCCGCCGTCTCCCCGGGGTACCGCGTGGCACGGCCGCACGGCACGGAGCAGGCAGGGAAAGGACGCGCATGGACCGGATCGCCGACATCTGGGGGCCCCGCACACCGCACGCCAAGGGGACGGTGTGGCCCGCCCGGGTCGACCGCCGCCTGGAGGAGGGGGTGGCCGAGGAGGACGTCGAGCGCTGGGTGCGCTCCGCCTGCGTGCTGTGCAGCAACGGCTGCGGCTGCGAGATCGCCGTCAAGGACGGGCGCATGGTCGGGGTGCGCGGGGTGGCCACGGACGTGGTCAACCACGGGCGGCTCGGACCCAAGGGCCTGTACGGGAGCTGGTCCTGGGCGAACAGCGCCGACCGGCTCACCCGGCCCCTGGTCCGCGAGAACGGCCGCCTGGCCGAGACCGACTGGGAGACCGCGATGGGCCGGATCGCCGAGGTCTCCCGGCGGCTGCTGGCGGAGAAGGGCCCGCTGTCCCACGGCTTCTACACCTCCGGCCAGCTCTTCCTGGAGGAGTACTACACCCTGGCCGTGATCGGGAAGGCCGGACTGGGCACCCCCCACATGGACGGCAACACCCGGCTGTGCACGGCCACCAGCGCCGCCGCCCTCAAGGAGTCGTTCGGCACCGACGGGCAGCCCGGTTCCTACACCGACATCGAGCACTGCGACGCGATCTTCCTCTTCGGCCACAACATGCCCGAGACCCAGACGGTGCTGTGGACGCGGGTGCTGGACCGCACCCGCGCCGACGACCCGCCGAAGGTGGTGTGCGTCGACCCGCGCCGCACCGGGGCCGCCGAGGAGGCCGAGCGCACCGGCGGCGTCCACCTCGCGCCCCGGGTCGGCACCAACGTGGCCCTGATGAACGGCCTGACCCGGGAACTCTTCGCAGGCGGCCGGGTGGACGAGGAGTGGGTGGGGCGCCACACCCTGGGCGTGGAGGAGCTGCGCGAGACGGTGGAGCCCTACACCCCCGAGGAGACCGCCCGGATCTGCGGTGTGGACGCCGGCGACGTGCGGCGCGCGGCACGGATCTTCGGGGAGAGCGAGCGGGTGCTGTCCACCGTGCTCCAGGGCTTCTACCAGTCGCACCAGGCCACCGCCGCCGCCGTGGCGGTGCACAACCTGCATCTGCTGCGCGGCATGATCGGCCGCCCGGGCGCCGGAGTGCTCCAGATGAACGGCCAGCCCACCGCGCAGAACACCCGCGAGTGCGGCGCCGACGGCGACCTGCCCGGCTTCCGCAACTGGAGCAACCCCGCGCACGTCCGCGAACTGGCCGAGCTGTGGAACGTCGACGAGCTGACGATCCCGCACTGGGCTCCGCCCACCCACGCCATGCAGATCTTCCGCTACGCCGAACAGGGCTCGATCGGGCTGCTGTGGATCTCCGCCACCAACCCGGCCGTCTCCATGCCCGAGTCGTCCCGCATCCGGAAGATCCTCGGCGGCGACCAGTGCTTCACGGTCGTCCAGGACCTCTTCCTCACCGAGACCGCCGAGCTGGCCGACGTGGTGCTGCCCGCGGCCGGCTGGGGCGAGAAGACCGGCTGCTACACCAACGCGGGCCGCGTCGTACACCTGTCCGAGAAGGCCGTCGAACCGCCCGGCGAGGCCAGGAGCGACCTGGACATCTTCCTGATGTACGCCGACGCCATGGACTTCCGCGACAGGGACGGCGCGCCGCTGATCAAGTGGCGCACCCCCGAGGAGGCATTCGACGCCTGGCGCGAGTGCAGCCGCGGACGCCCCTGCGACTACGGCGGCCTGTCCTACGACAGGCTGCGCGGCCCCACCGGCATCCCCTGGCCCTGCACCGAGGAGCACCCCGAGGGCACCGACCGGCTCTACGCGGACGGCGTGTTCAACACCGACCCCGAGTACTGCGAGACCTACGGCCACGACCTGCTCACCGGCGGCACGGTCACCCCCCGGGAGTACCGGGCCAAGGCCCCGGCCGGGCGCGCCCACCTCAAGGGCGCGGCCTATGTGCCGCCCCACGAGCAGCCCGGCGAGGAGTACCCGCTGCTGTACACCACCGGGCGCACCGTCTACCACTTCCACACCCGCACCAAGACCGGCCGCTCCCGCGAGCTGAACCGGGCCGCGCCCGACGCCTGGGTGGAGCTGTCCGTCCCCGACGCCCGGCGGCTGGGGATCGCGGAGGGCGACCGGGTGCGGGTGGAGTCGCCGCGCGGAGCGATCGAGGTACGCGCCCGGATCGGGCATGTGAGGGAGGGCGCGGTGTTCGCGCCCTTCCACTACGGCCGCTGGGCCCCGGACGAGGTGGCGCCCGACGGCGCGCCCCGGCAGGCCAACGAACTGACCATGACCATCTGGGACCCGGTGTCCAAGCAGCCGTACTTCAAGACGGCCGCCTGCCGGGTGGTGAAGGTCGCCGACGGCGACGGCCCCGCACCCGCGCCCACCACGACCGCCTCCGAGCCGGCCGGCGGTTCCGTACCGCCGACCCGGGGCGGACCGGAGGCGGACACCTCCGCCGAGCCCGCCGCCACCCCCGACTATCCGGGCGACCCCGCCGTCACCCACCAGGCTCCCGGCCACATCGCCGAGGTCGCCGCCCCAGGGAGGTCCTGATGCCCCATCTGGCCGTCTACGTCGGTCTGCTCCACCGCAGCGAGCAGACCCTCGCCGAGGCCCTGCGCACGGTGGGGGAGGGACATGCCGCGGAGGGCGACGTCCACCACACCTGCGACACCCTGGCGAAGATGAGCGAGGAGCACGTCCGCCGTCTGGAACCCGTCGCCCGCCGCTACGGCGAGCAGGCCGCCGGTGAGGACGTCGAGGAGCCCGAGCGGCTGCACGCCGACGGACTCGCCGGGGTCCGCGAGGGGCCCGTCGGGCTGCTGCGCGACCTCCAGGACCTGTACGTGCTGGGCACACTCGTCCAGACGACCTGGACCGCCGTCGCCCAGGCGGCCCAGGGGGCGCGCGACCGCGAGCTGCTGGAACTCGCCCACGCTTGCGAGGGGGAGACGGGCCGCCAGCTGTCCTGGCTCAACACCCGGCTGAAGGCGGCGGCCCCGCAGGCGCTGCTGGTCGCGACCTGACACCGGGCGGGCCGGGGAGCGCCTCCGCCGGACCTCGGAGGGCCCGGCCGGCCCTCCGCCGCGCTAGCCGGCGGACCCGTTCCCCCTCCCCGGGGCGGACTCCGGGGAGGGGGAACGGAGTTCGCGGCCGAGCGCGGCGCGCGCCGCGGCGATGTACGCCGAGGCGCGGGGCAGCTCGCGGAAGGTCCCGGCCATGGTCTCCAGCACCGCGGACAGGGCCTGGACGGGCAGGTCCCGGGCGGCCATGATCCGGCCCGTCCACACGGTGAAGCCCTCGAACAGCCCCGGGTCGTCGACGTAGAGCGCGGCCGCCAGGTACTCCACGACGCGGTGGAGGTCCTCCACGGTGTACTCCCGCCGGCGTCCGGTGCACTCCTCCAGCCGCGGGAACCGTTCGGGCAGCACCGCCATGACCTCGTCGACGAGCCGCCGGCCGGCCTCTTCGACCAGGGCGTGCTCGCGGTCGGCCAGGTGCGGCAGCGCCTCCTCGGCGGTCGGGGGGAGCGCGGACGGGGGCGCGATGCCCGCCGCGAGGCGCTCGGCCGCGCCGCGGGCGCTGCCGGCCCAGGCGTCGGCACCCAGCAGACGGGCGTAGCGGCCGCCCGGGCCGAACCCGGCCCCTCCCGCCAGCACCGGCACTCCGGCGGCCCGGCAGGCGGTGACGGCCGCGTGGGCGACGGGCAGCCGCACGGGCAGGGAGCAAGACAGGGCCACCGCGTCGGGGCCGGTGGAGTGCAGATGGGGCACCAGTTGCCGGGTGGACACATGGGCCCCGAGGAAGTCCACGTGCCAGCCGCGCAGCCGCAGCACCTCGGCGACCAGCCGGGCGGGCAGCGTGTGCCACTCGCCGTCGGCGCAGGCCACGGTGACCCGGCCGAACCGGGCGGGGACCCGGGCCGCCGGATGGGCGGCGACCGCGGTGACGGCGCGGTCGCTGACGGCGGTGGCCGCGTGCTCCTGGGCGACGGTGAGCCGGTTCTCCGCCCAGCGGACACCGACCCGCCGCTGCGCGGGCGCGATGACCTCCAGCAGGACGTCCTCGGGCGCGAAGCCCCGGTCCAGGGCCTCGTCGACCTGGGCGACGGCGGAGTGCTCGTCCGCGTTCTCCAGCGCCGCCCAGAAACTCTCCGCCCGGCCCTCCAGGGGCTCCGCCCCCGGGCTCACCGCTCCTCCCCGGGGCGGACGGCCCCGCCCACCGCGCTCAGCGGGGTGCGGTGGGCCGCGGTGACGGCCACCAGCGCGATGTCGTCGTGCTCCCGGCCCGCCAGCCACTCGGAGGTGAGCATCCCGACGCGCTCGACGACGGCCCGGGCGTGCAGCCCCGCGCAGGAAGCCAGCGCCTCGGCCAGGCGCTCCTCCCCGAACATCTCGCCGTAGGGCCCGCCCCTGGCCTCGGTGACGCCGTCGGAGTACAGCAGACAGGTCTCCCCGGGCAGGAGCACGGTGGAGCAGGTGGTCGCGGACGCCTTCGGCAGCACGCCGATCAGCGTGCCCGAGGTGCGGGCGGCCTCCGCCGTCCCGTCGAGCCGCAGGAGCAGCGGCGGCGGGTGCCCGGCCGAGGTCAGCCGCAGGGCGATCCGGCCGGTGGCGGGATCCGGGGCGCCGAACGAGGCGAGCACCAGGGTGACGAACCGGTCCTGGGGGCCGCTCAGCAGCGCGCGGTTGAGCAGGTCCAGCAGCCGTACGTGGTCGGACTCGACCAGCCGCAGCGCCGTGAGCGTGTTGCGGATCTTCCCCGTCAGGACGGCCGCCTCCGGGCCCTTGCCGGCCACGTCGCCGAGCACGATGTCGGTGTCCCGGCCGGGCCCGTCGGCCGGGTGCACGTCGTAGAAGTCACCGCCGACGCTCTGGGCGCTCTGGGCGGGGCGGTAGGCCCCGGCCAGCTCCACGCCCTCCGGGTGCGGCAGCGCGGGCGGCAGCAGTTCGCGCTGGAGCACGGCGACGGTGGCGACCTGCTCCGCGTAGAGCGCGGCGGCCGAGATCGCGGCACCGGCACGGGCGGCGAAGATCCGGGTCACGGCGTCCTCGCCCGGACCGGTGTCCTCGTCCGGACCGGCGCTCCCGCCCCCGGCACGGTGCAGCAGCACCATCGCGCCGGCGATTCCGCCGCTGCCCGGCAGCGGGACGACCGTCAGCGAGGCCGGGCGGCCGAATCCGGAGGGCAGCAGCCACGCGGGGACCCGGCCGGGATCGATCGAGCGGATGGACACCGGGGGGAAGCCGGCCAGCGCCTCGGCCAGCCCCGGCATCTCCTCCACGGCCGCGGACGGGGTCTCCTCCTCCAGCCGCCCGTCGGAGACAGCCCGGGTCACCTCCGGGCGGCGGTCCCGCGACAGGCGGACCACGACGGCGGCGTCGGCGAGGTGGTCGGCCGCCAGCCGGGCGGTCGCCACCACGCACCTGCGCGGGTTGAGCGACGCCTGGAGCCGGGCGGAGGCACGGGCCAGGAACGCGGTGCTCTCCCGCTCCGACCGCAGCGACCGCTCGGCGTCCTCCCGGCCGGTGACGTCCGACAGCCACCAGGCGGTGTGCCCGTCCGGCAGGGGGGCGGCGTGCGCGGTGAAGGCGCGCCCCCGAAGGGGGCCGTGTGCGGTGGCTGCCGTCGCCGTCCCGGCCGTCCCGGCCGCTTCGCCCGTCCCGGCCGCCTCGGCGTCCTCCCCGGGGTGTCCGCCGCGTACGGCGGCGACCAGCCAGCCGGGCGCCACGCCGTCGTCCAGCGGGACCCCGGGGGCGAGGCCGGGCAGCAGCACCCGCGCCGCGGCGTTCACCAGCGACACCCGCCCCCACCGGTCCACCGCGACGAGCGGCGCCGGCGCCGACTCGACCGCCGGCCCGGCCGGAGCGCGGTGGTACGGGGCGGCGGGCCCGCCACCGCCGGCCTGGGCGTGCGCGTCCCCGGAGACGTCTGGGGAGAGAGGAGGATTGCTCACGGAAGAACAAGGGCACGGCACCCGCGGTGCTCCGCCCGGTCCTCCCTTCGACGGTCGGCACAGGTGGACGGTTGCTCTACGTCAACGATCTCGCGGAGGGGGCGACAGGCGCAAACCCGCCCCACCACGCCCCCGCCTGCGCGGTCCTCGCGGCCCCTGCTCGCCTCCATCCTCCTCCCGTACCCCGGGGCCGGGCCCTCACCCCGGTTCCCGGGAGCGGGGGCCGCGGTCGGAGGCGGGCCACACATAGGGCAGGTCCGGCGGCACGTCCGGGAACAGGGGCGCGTAGTGGTCGGGGTCCTTGCGGACCAGGGAGGAGCGGTGGCTGCGGTGGAAGGACGGCTCTCCCAGCCAGGGCGGCAGCTCGCCGGCCGCCTCCAGCTCCTCCTGGGAGCGGGGGACGGCGATGCCGGTGGCGTGCCGCAGATCGGTCAGCATCGTCGCCTCGCAGGTGTCGGCACGCCCCGCCAGGCGCCAGTGGCGGCAGATCTCCATGCCGTAGCGGACCAGCGCCTCCTCGTACCCCGTCCACATGCGCACGGCCGGGTGCCGGGCCCAGCCGTAACCGGGCACGGTCAGGGCGCGCAGCACCTGCAGGGCCTCCACCCGCTGCTTCCCCAGCCGCCGGGCGTCGAGCACACGGGCGGTCCCGGCGAAGTCGGGGAGTGGCAGGAACGTCTGCACGGTGTCCCATCCATCCCTTCCGTCCCCCTCGGCGCGGAATGCGATCATCGCAGTCCGTGCCGCGCGCCGCAGTCCGGGGGCGGCCGACCGGGTGCCCGGCCGGCCGCCCCCGGACCGCGGTCCGGAACGCCGCCGGATCAGCCCTCGCGGGCGTCGACGACGCGGCGGATCTTGCCCACCGAGCGTTCCAGGGTCTCCGGATCGACGACATCGACGTCGACGGTGATGCCGACACCGTCCTTGACGTCCCGGGCGATGGCCGCCGCGGCGGCCGCGCGCTGCCCGGGCCCGGTGCCCGGGCGGGCCTCGACGCGCACGGTCATGTGGTCCATCCGGCCCCGGCGGGTGAGCCGTATCTGGAAGTGCGGGGCGACACCGGGGACCCGCAGCAGGATCTCCTCGATCTGGGTGGGGAAGACGTTGACCCCGCGCAGGATGATCATGTCGTCGCAGCGCCCGGTGACCTTCTCCATGCGGCGGAAGGCGGGGCGCGCGGTGCCCGGCAGCAGCCGCGTCAGGTCACGGGTGCGGTAGCGGACGACCGGCAGGGCCTGCTTGGTCAGCGAGGTGAACACCAGCTCGCCCTCCTCCCCGTCGGGCAGCACCTCGCCGGTGACCGGGTCCACGATCTCCGGGTAGAAGTGGTCCTCCCAGATGTGCAGTCCGTCCTTGGTCTCCACGCACTCCTGCGCGACGCCGGGGCCCATCACCTCCGACAGCCCGTAGATGTCCACCGCGTGCAGCCCGGCGCGCTCCTCGATCTCACGGCGCATCCCCTCCGTCCACGGCTCGGCGCCGAAGATCCCGACCTCCAGGGAGGAGTCGCGCGGGTCGACGCCCTGGCGCTCGAACTCGTCGAGGAGGGCGAGCATGTAGGAGGGCGTGACCATGATGATCTCGGGTCGGAGGTCCTGGATCAGCCGCACCTGGCGGGCCGTCATCCCGCCGGAGGCCGGGATGACGGTGCAGCCCGCCCGCTCGGCCCCGTAGTGCGCGCCGAGCCCGCCGGTGAACAGGCCGTAGCCGTAGGCGATGTGCACCTTGTGCCCGGGACGGCCGCCGGCGGCCCGGATGGAGCGGGCGACGACGTCCGCCCACACCTCCAGGTCGCCCTCGGTGTAGCCGACCACGGTGGGACGTCCGGTGGTGCCGCTGGAGGCGTGCAGCCGGCGCACCCGCGACATCGGGACGGCGAACATGCCGTAGGGGTAGGTGTCGCGCAGATCGGCCTTGGTGGTGAAGGGGAAGCGCGCGAGATCCGCCAGGGAGCGGCAGTCCTCCGGGGTGACGCCCGCCTCCTGGAAGGCGCGCCGGTAGTGCTCCACGTTCTCGTAGGCGTGCCGCAGGGTGGAGCGGAGCCGGTCGAGCTGGAGGGCCCGCAGCTCGTCGCGGTCCATCCGCTCGGCCGCGTCCAGCGCGGCGAGGGCGGGCGCCCGGCCCGGCCGCGGGGCCGGGGCGAGGGCCGGGGGCGCGGTATCGGCCGGTCCGCCGCTCATGACGCCTCCTTCCCCGCCGGGGTGCCGCGTTCCCCCGTGCCGCGTTCGCCGACGGTGCGGCTGCGTCCGCGGAACTCGGCGATCACCCGGCCGTCCGCGTCCCGCAGGACGGTCACGTCGTAGACGCCGCTGCGGCCGGAGCGGGTGCGCTCCTCGGCGACGGCCAGCAGCACGTCGCCCTCGTGGGCGGGAGCGGTGAAGACGACGTCCGCGCCGGCCGCCACCGTCACCGGACCGTGGCTGTTGCAGGCGCAGGCGAACGCGGTGTCGGCGAGCGTGAACAGATAGCCGCCGTGGGCGACGCCGTGGCCGTTGACCATGTCCGCGGTCACCGTCATCCGCACCGCCGCCGAGCCGTCCCCGGCCCGGAGCAGCTCCATGCCCAGGCCCCGGGAGGCGCGGTCGGCGGCGAACATCCGCTGGGCGGGGCCCTGTCCGGTCTCCGTGAGCTGTGTCATCCGCCTCCACCACTTCAGTCATGGGCCGTCGCGGGCCGTCGTAGGCCGCCAGGGGACACCGCGGGGCACCGTGGCCCGCCCGCGGCCCTTGAGCCCGACCGACCATTCGGTTAGCTTTGCGGCGACGCCAGGTAAACCGACACCCGGACCGCCTGTCAAGGGACGGGACGCCCGCCGGTACGGTCGCCCTGTTCCCGGCGTGCGTCCCGGCGCGGGTACGGCGCGTGTACACGCACGGACGGGCGCGGGACGGCAGGACGCGGCGGGCACGGCAGCGGACGCGACGGCAGAAGCGACAGACACGAGGAGAACTCATGGCAGCGGCACCGGGAACCGTCGGCGTGGTGGGCGGCGGGCGGATGGGCGCGGGCATCGCGCAGTCCTTCGCGACGGCCGGTTCGGCGGTGGTCGTCGTGGAGAGCGGGAAGGAGGCCGCCGCGGCGGCCCTGGAGCGCGTCGCCACCGGCCTGCGCCGGGCCGCCGAGCGCGGCAGGCTGGAGGAGCCGGCCGAGCGGGTCCTGGCGCGCGTCACCGCCGTCACCGCCGTGGACGACCTGCCCGCCGGCGCCGATCTGGTCGTCGAGGCCGTCCCGGAGGACCCGGCTCTCAAGGCCCGGCTGCTCGCCGCCGCGGAGAAGGCCGTGGGCGAGGCGGCGGTGCTGGCCACCAACACCAGTTCCCTGTCCGTCACCGAGCTCGGCACCGCGCTGGCCCGCCCCGAGCGGTTCCTGGGCATGCACTTCTTCAACCCCGTGCCCGCCTCCGCCCTGGTGGAGCTGGTCGTGGCCGGGCGGACCGCGGACGACACCGTGCGGACGGCCCTGGAGTGGGTCCGCGCCCTGGGCAAGAAGGACGTCGTCGTCAGGGACTCGCCCGGCTTCGCCAGCAGCCGGCTGGGCGTGGCCCTCGGCCTGGAGGCGATCCGGATGGTGGAGGAGGGCGTCGCCGAACCCGAGGCCATCGACGCCGCCATGAGCCTGGGCTACAAGCACCCGATGGGCCCGCTGCGGCTGACCGACCTCGTCGGCCTCGACGTGCGCCTGGCCATCGCCGAGTACCTCCACGACACCCTGGGCGAGCGCTTCGCCCCGCCGGAGCTGCTGCGGGAGAAGGTCGCCCGCGGCGAGCTGGGCCGCAAGACCGGCCGGGGCTTCTACACCTGGGAGGACTGACGCCCGCCCGCCGGGCCCGGTGCCCGCCGCGGAAGGCGGCGGGCACCGCGCTTCCCGCAGCGGACGGTCGCTTCCCGCTGTCGCCCGTGCACCGAAGGTGGCATCCTCCTGTGTGCCGACGGTTGGTTGTCACGGGGGAGGGCCGGTCGGATGGAGGATTCCGGGGCGGGAATGGGCATGCGGGGGCGCAGCGGCATCCTGGCCCTCGTCGCCGAGTGCCTGGACCAGCCCCCCGGTACGGAGCGGCCGGTGACGATGCTGGTCGGCCCGCGGGGGAGCGGGGCCAGCGAGGCGCACAGCGCCGTCATGAGCCGCTTCGGGGCGGAATACCCCTTCGCCTACCTCAACTTCGCCGCCGACCAGGCACTGCTGCCCCGCTACGCCCTGGCCCTGATCGCCCGGCAGCTGGAACGCAGGCTGCCGCAGTACCGCGTCTCGCGCTTCCCCCGGCTCACCCTCGGGTTGCTCGCCTCGGACCGCGAGCTGCGGATGCCAGACCGCTCGCAGGGGCGGCGCGCCGTCCAGCGGCAGCTCGAGGATTTCCGGCGGCAGACCGAGGACCGGTACGGCGACTACCTCTCCGCCTTCCTGGAGGTCGCCGGGAGTGCGCTGGGCGCGCCCAACGGCGCCCCCGCGGTGGTCGCCGCCCTCCTGCGGGACGCCACTTCGCGCGGTGGGCGCAGACTGCCGGGACGGGTCTTCGCCGGCGCCCCGCAGTGGTTCGGCGACCACCCGCTGGTGCCCTCCCGGGACCCCTGGGACGCCCTGCTGGAACTCAACATGTGGCGGCACAGCGGCACCGAGCAGGAGAAGCGGATCCTCGACCGCGTCCTGTTCGCCGCGTTCCTCGACGACCTCCGCCACGACACCACCCGCTGGTTCGCCCCCGGCTCCTATCTGCTGCTGCTCGACAACTGCCACACCGACCAGGGGCGGCTGTTCCTGGAACTGCTCACCGGCGCCCGCCGCGACGCCGCCCTGAGCGGGGCCGTCTGCGACCCCCTGACGGTGGTGGGCAGCTCCAACCGCTGGCTGGAGAACTGGGGCTCGTCCGCCGGGGACCAGTGGCCCTGGCGACTGCGCGGCCCCGACCGGGCCTGTCTCGGCGACTGGCGCGAGCGCCGTCCGGCCCACGACAGCGACGACTCCTGGTGGTATCCGCTGCGGCTGCGGGACCTGACGCTCGACGAGGTGCGCACCGGCATCGAGCTGGCCTCGCCCCGCCACTCCGGTCTCGCCCCCTTCGTGTACCGGCTGACGCGCGGCCTGCCGGTGGCGGTACGGCAGGTGATGGACGTCCTGGACCTGGCCAACACGCCCCGCCGGGGCAGCGGCGAGTTCGACCTGTGGCTGCGCTCCCTGCCCGGCCGGAGGATGCGCCGCGCACCGCACGACACCCTGGCCGACGCGGCGCTCGACCACCTCCTGGAGGACTTCCCGCAGGCCCAGCGCGACGCGCTGGTGAGGTGCGCGGCGGCCCGCGACCTGTCCATGGGCAGCAGGATCCTCGGCGCGGTGACCCCGGGCGGCACCAACGAGTCGCTGTTCAACGAGGTGCGCTCGCGCTGGCTGCTGGAACCCGGGCGCACGCAGCCGCGCCTGCACCCGTGGCTGCGCAGGCTGCTGCTGTGGCGACTGGCCGCCGACCCCGGCGAGTGGGACACCGTCCACGAGCTGATGGGCGACCACTTCGAGGCGGAGGGCCGGCCGGAGGAGGCGATGTACCACCGGCTGGCGGCGCACCGCGTCGAGGACGTGGTGGCCCATCTGGCCGACCGGTTCCGCGAGTTGAGCGCCGCGCGCTGGATCCGGCTGTTCAACGCGGTCACCTCCGCGCCCAACCGGCTGCCCGCCGACCGTTCACCGCTGGAACTGCTGGGGGACCTCGCGCCCGAGGCGCCCGCCCAATCGATCACCGACGTCTCGGTGATCCGGGGGCTGGTCTGCGCCCGCTGGCTGTGGAGCGATCCGCTCGGCGACCCCGGGCTGCGGCTGAACAGCGTGATCGCGGCCAAGTACGACCGGCTGTCCGAACTGAGGGGGAGTGACATCGTGGCTCTGTACGACGAGGCCGACCGCTACCGGCACTGGCGCCACCCGCTGACGCTCACGGACGAGGGATGACGGGCGTGGCCGGACGCCGGATCTCCCTGCTGACCGTCAAACGCGCCGCCACCGCCGCCGTGGCGCTGGCCGTCCTGGCGGGCGTGTCGCTGTACGTCCACGACTGGTACGTCCACCGCGACGACCGGTGCGCGCAGGGCGTGACGAGGATGGAGGAGCCGAGACCGGAGTGCGTCGGGGTCACCGACGGCTCGTACGTCTTCGCGGAGCACCTGTCCCCGGTGACCGGGAGGATCGAACGGGCGAACCGGGAGGTCACCGAGGGAAGGGAAGAGTACGTCACCGTGGCGTACATGACCTCCATCACGGTGGACGAGGACGACAGCAACCCCGAGGAGTCGGTGCGGCACGAGCTCCAGGGCGCCTATCTGGCGCAGCAGCGGCACAACGAGCGGTCCACCCCGAAGATCAGGCTGCTGATCGCCAACACGGGCAGCGGCTCCGCGCACTGGCGGCACACCGTCGACCAGCTGATCGGGCTCAGGGACGGCGGCGAACCGCTGGTGGCGGTCACCGGTCTGGGCCCGAGCACGGACCGCAACCTGGCCGCCCTCAAGAGGCTGTCCGCCGGAGGCCTGGCGACGGTGGCCAGCACGATGACCGCCACCGGTGTCGGCGGCGTGGAGGGCTTCGTCCGCGTCGCCCCCACCAACGTCGACGAGGCCAGGGCGGCGGCCCGGTACCTCAGGCAGAAGAAGATCCGCACGGCCATGGTGGTCCAGGACGTGGCGGAGGGGAATCTGTACGCCGACACCCTGGGCGACGCCTTCACCGAGGAGTTCCCCCGGGGCGGGAAGGAGCACAGGCTGGTCGCCGACCGCAAGCAGTTCGACTCCTCCCTGGAGGACAGCTGGAAGAACGAACTGCAGATCCTGTCGAACCAGCTCTGCTTCCACCGGCCCGAGGCCGTCTACTTCGCAGGCAGGGGGCGGCACCTCACCCACTTCCTCGACGCCCTGGCCGAACGGTTCTGCACCGAGTGGGACTTCATCGTGGTGACCGGCGACGACACCACCAACCTCACCGACGAGCAGGTCAGAAGGGCGACCGACAGCGGGGTGCAGGTCTTCTACACCGGGCTGGCCCACCCGGAGATGTGGAAGGACGAACCCGACGGCGCGCCCAGAGCGGTGCAGGCGGCCTTCCAGAAGGGGGGAGTGCTGGAGCAGTGGTTCGGCAGGGAGCGGCACGTCGACGGCCAGGCGATGATGGCGCACGACGCGGTGCTGACCGCGGCCCGGGGCGCGCAGATGGCGAGCAGGGGGACGCGTGTCACCGGCCGGTCGGTCGGCCGGATGTTCCAGCTCATGGAGGACAGCGCCCAGGTGCGCGGGGCGAGCGGCACGCTGACGTTCGAGGAGGACGGTGACGCGCACGACAAGGCGGTGCCGATCCTGAAGCTCGCGCCCAACGGCGACCCGGTCTTCGTCACGGTCCTCCCGCCCCGCGGCTGAGGCGCGGGGCGGGAACGGGGAGACCCGGGCCCCGCGTCTGCGGGGCCCGGGGCCTGCTTCTCAGGCCGGAGGAGGATCCAGCTGGTCGCTGATCGGGCAGATGCGCAGGGCCTGCTCGATGACGCGACTGCGCCGTTCCCCTTCGGCGGAGGGCAGCGAGACGTCGGCGGTGGCGTCGAAGCGGTAGTGCTGGGCGCCGCCGTTGCTGAGCCGGACGCGGGCGGTCACCTCGCTGCCGGAGGGGTCCACGCCGGTCTCGGTGGCCGCGATGACCAGCGCCTGGTGCAGACAGGTGGCCAGCGCGGCCGCGTACAGCTGCTCGGGGTCGTACCCGTGTCCGCTGCCGCCCAGCTCGCCGGGGGCGCCGACCGGGAGGCCGGCCCTCCCGGAGATGTCCACCCGGCCGGTTCCGTGCAGGGAGCGGGCCTGGGCGGTGTACAGATCCTGTTGGGTTGGGGCCATGGGGGAGATCTACCCGTGCGTTCCGGCGGGAGGCGCCTCCGAACGCGTGACGCCTCGAAGGCGCCCCGCCCGGCTTCGCGCGCCCCCGCACCGGCCCCTGCGCCTGTCCTCACGCCGGGCCCCGCCTCGGTCCGCGTCCTCAGCCCGCGTCCTCGGCGCGCATCCGCACCTCCTCCTCCAGCCTGTCCAGGCTCCGGTCGAGGGAGGTGTCGATCTCCTCGCGCGAGGGCGCGTGGCTCTCGTCGAAGAAGGACAGGTGCACGGTCACCTCGCTGGCGCCGCTGCCGATGCCCGCCACCTGGAGCCAGCCGGCGTACGCGCCCTCGTCGCGCGTACCCCACTCCGCCCGGAGCTGGTCGGGCCGGGTGCGGAACAGGGCCCGGATGTCGTGCCCGGTGCGGTCCTCGCGCACGGTCACGGCCGGGGGGTCCTCCACATGGGCGTGGAGGTCCGACGGAAGCCAGCGGTCCAGCCGCTCCAGGTCGCTGACCTGGTCGAAGACCAGCTCGGGCAGGGCGGGCATGGTGCGGGAACGCTCGTACTCGCTCACCGGATCTCGCTTTCGGGTCGTACGACATCGGACCCGGCACTGCGTACCCCCATCAGGGCCGGGCATCCCCGCATCCCCCGGCCGGACCGCCTCCGGCACGGTCAGCCGAACCCGCCCGCCGCGTCCAGGATCCGCCCGGCGACCCCCACCGAGTCCACCAGCGGGTGCAGCGCCAGCGCCCGCAGCGCCGCCTCGCGCGAACCGGTGAGCGCCGCCTCGATCGCCGCCCGCTCCACGGCCTTGAGCGTGAGCATCAGTCCGAGCTGGTCGGCCGCCACGGCGCCGGCCGCCAGCGGGTGCGCACCGGAGGCGTCGACCAGGCACGGCACCTCGACCACCGCGTCGCCGTCCAGCCCGGGGACGGCGCCGCGGCCGGGGACGTTCAGGATCAGCGTGGTGCGCTCGTCCCGGGCGATCGCCCGCATCAGGGCCAGCGCCACCCGGTCGTAGCCCCCGCCCTCCAGATCGCAGCTGTCGCGTTCCCAGCCGCCGGAGGCCTCGCGGCTCTCGGCCAGATAGGTCTCCTCGCGCTCGCGGCGGGTGCGCTCCCACTCGCCGTACGCCTGCGCGGGGTCGTCCGGCCGCGCCCGCTCGTAGAAGCGGGACTGCTGGCCGTGGAGGAACTCACCGCGTGTTTCCCCGGCCCCGCGGACGGCGGCGACCGCCTCGCGGTTGAAGTAGTAGTAGTGCAGGTACTCGTTGGGCAGTGCGCCGAGGGTCCGCAGCCAGTCGGCGCCGAACAGCCTACCCTCCTCGAAGGAGGCGAGCGCGGCCGGGTCGGCCAGCAGTTCGGGCAGCCGGTCGCGGCCGTCCACCGTGAGGCGGCGCAGCCAGCCCAGGTGGTTCAGGCCCACGTAGTCGTAGCCGGCGCGGTCCGGGTCGGCGCCCAGGGCGCGCGCGGCGCGGCGGCACAGCCCGACGGGCGAGTCGCAGATGCCGATGACGCGTTCGCCCAGGCCGCGCTCGCGCAGGACGGCGGCCATCGCCTCGGTCACCATCCCCGCCGGATTGGTGAAGTTGATGGTCCACGCGCCGGGGGCGACCTCGGCGATCCGCTCGGCGACGCGTACGGCCACCGGCAGGGTGCGCAGGCCGTACAGCACGCCTCCCGCGCCCACCGTCTCCTGCCCCAGCACCCCCTCGGCCAGCGGGATCCGCTCGTCGCGCACCCGGCCGGCCAGGCCCCCGACACGGATGGCGGAGAAGACGAAGTCGGCGCCGCGCAGCGCGTCGTCGAGGTCGGTGGTGGCGCGCAGCGCGGGGGCCGGGCCGGTGTGCCGCCCGCGCTGGTGGGCGAGGACCGCGCCGATCGCGTCCAGCCGGGTGCGGTCGGTGTCGTACAGGACGAGTTCGGTGACGCGGCCGGCCCGGTCCCCGGAGTCCTCCAGCAGCGCCCGGTGCACCAGAGGCACCCGGAACCCGCCGCCGCCCAGCACGGTGAGCCTCATGCCCGGCCACCTCCGGCAGCCGCTCCCGACGCGGTTCGCGGCACGGTCGTCACGACGTCATGTCTCACGCGGCCACGGTCTCACACCGGCCCCGCGCCGGGGTACGGGGCCGCCGTCCGGCCGCTCAGCCGTGGTCGACCAGCGCCACGTGCCCCTGCGTCCGCGCGCAGTGGGCGGAGCAGAAGAACCGCCCGTCCGCCGACTGCGAGCCGTGTCCCAGGATGCGGCACTGGCAGTTCTCGCAGATGGGCGCCATCCGGTGCGCCGCGCACTCCAGACTGTCGAAGACGTGGACGGCGCCCGCCGCGTGCACCTCGAACGCCATCTCGTAGTCGTTGCCGCACACCTCGCACACGCTCATGACATGTGTCCCTTCCGCCGGTCGTCCGCTGGGTGGGTCAGCCGCAAGGATGACGGCGGGCGCCCGGCGTTCCCCCTCGTGACGCGGCGGCCGGGCTCCGACCGGCGCACCGCAACCACCCGCCCGGCCGACGCGCCGGGGTGCCACGGCGCGGGCGGAGTGACGTGCCCGCGACAACAAGGTCCGGTGTCCGGACATCTTCTCCCCGCCGGCGGGGCATGACTGGCCGTGACACCCACGGCAGGGCCCGGCAGGGCGCGCACCGACGGACCGGGAGGGCGGGACGATGACGACGACCGCGAAGGCCGGGGACGCAGGGACCGGAGGCGGAGAGGGCGGGGACGGCAAGGGCGCGCCACCCGCTTCACGGCGCGCCCTGGTGGCGGGGTCGGTCGGCAACTTCATCGAGTGGTACGAGTTCGGGGTCTACGGCTACTTCGCGACGATCATCGCCGCGCAGTTCTTCACCCCCGAGGGCGGAAGCGACATCGAGGCCCTGGTGAAGACCTACGCCTCCTTCGCGCTGGCCTTCTTCTTCCGCCCGGTGGGCGCGGCCCTGTTCGGCCGGATCGGCGACCGGATCGGCCGCCGCCCCACCCTGATCCTGGTGGTCCTGCTGATGACCGCCGCCACGGCGGCCATCGGCCTGCTGCCGACGTACGCCACCGTGGGCGCCGCCGCGCCGTGGCTGCTCACCCTCGTCCGCGTCCTCCAGGGGCTCTCGGCGGGCGGGGAGTTCGGCGGCGCGGTGTCGGTGATGACGGAGTTCGCACCGCCCGGCCGGCGCGGCCTGTACGGGGCCTGGCAGTCGTTCACGGTGGCGCTCGGCCTGCTCGCCGGCGCCGGCCTGGCCGCCCTGCTGGCCACGGTGCTCGGCGAGGGGGACCTCCAGCGGTGGGGCTGGCGGCTGCCGTTCCTGCTGGCGGTGCCGCTGGGGCTGGCCGCACTGTGGCTGCGGCTGAGGCTGGAGGAGACGCCTTCCTTCCGGCGCTCCTCCGGCGCTTTTGCCGGGCACGCACGCGGCGCGGGGGCGGACCTCGCGCCCGCCGCGGCACGCAGGCCGTCCGCCGCCGCGACCTGGCGGGCCATCGGACTGGGGATCGGCCGTCTGATGGGCTGGTCCGCGGCCGGGTACACCTTCCTCGTCGTGATGCCCTCCTACCTCCAGAGCACCCTGGGGGCCTCCTTCCAGCAGGCGCTGCTGGCCACGGTCGTGGCGAACGCGGGCTTCGCGCTGGCCATCCTCCCCGCCGGGGCGCTCAGCGACCGGATCGGACGGCGGGCGGTGATGGTGGCCGGGACGGTCGCGCTGATCGTCCTCGCCTTCCCCCTGCTCAACCTCCTCCAGGACCCGGACGCCTCCTCCGCGGCCAGGGCGGCGGCGGTGTTCACGGCCGGCGCGGCGGTGGGGCTGCTCGCCGGGCCCGGCCCGGCGATGCTCGCCGAGATGTTCCCCACCACCGTCCGCTACACCGGCCTGGGGCTGGCGTACTCGCTGTCCAACGCGGTGTTCTCCGGTTCGGCCGGGCTCATCATCACCGAGCTGATCAAGCGCACCGGCGACGCCGACGTCCCCGCGCTGTACGTGGTGGTCGTCTGCGCGGTGGGCCTGCCGGCGCTGCTCACGCTGCGCGGCGACGACCACCGGCGCGCGCTGCGGGACTGACCGGGTACGGGCGGAGCGGGCGGTACGGATGGAGCGGGCGGTACGGGCGGCACGGGCCGAACGAGCGGAGCGGACGCCGCGGAGGGCGAGGAGGGCACGGGCATGAGGGTGATCGGGCTGATGTCGGGCACGTCCTGCGACGCGATCGACGCGGCGGCCGCCGATCTGGGGATCGAGGGCGACACCGTCGTCCTGACTCCGCTGGGCGACCTGGAGTGCGCCTTCCCCGGCGGGCTGCGCCGCGAACTGCTCGCGGCGCTCCCGCCGTCGTCCACCACCATGGCGGCGGTCTGCCGGCTCGACACCCTCCTCGGACAGGCCCTCGCGGCGGCGGCCGACCGCGCCGACCGCGAACTGTGCGCAGGGGAAGCGGAGTTGGTCGTCTCGCACGGGCAGACCTGCTACCACTGGACGGAGGACGGCCGGGTGCGCGGCACCCTCCAGCTCGGCCAGCCCGCCTGGATCGCCGAACGCACCGGCCGCACGGTCGTCTCCGACCTGCGCCCGCGCGACGTGGCCGCGGGCGGGCAGGGGGCGCCGCTGGTGAGCGCCCTGGACGTGCTGTGGCTGCGCGGCCGGCCGGGGGCGCCCGTCGCCCTCAACCTGGGCGGCATCGCCAACATCACGGTGGCGCACGGGGCGCACGGCCCGCTGGCGTACGACACCGGGCCCGCCAACGTGCTGCTCGACACCGCCGTGCGGGAGCTGACCGGGGGCCGCGCCGACCACGACGCGGACGGAGCGCTGGCCGCCGCGGGCACCGTCTGCCGGCCGCTGCTGGACAGGCTGCTGGCCGAGCCGTACTACGCCCGGCCCGCGCCGAAGACCACCGGCCGGGAACTGTTCAACGCCGCCTATCTGCGCACCGCCCTGGCCGGCTTCGGGCACCTGCCGGCCGAGGACGTGCTGGCCACCCTCACCGAGCTGACGGCCCGCACCGTCGCCGACGCCGTACGGGCGGCCGGCGGCACCGAGGTGATCGCCTCGGGCGGCGGCACCCGCAACCCCGTGCTGCTGGCCCGGCTCGCCCTGGCCCTGGACGGGGTCCCGGTGCGCGTCTCCGACGAACTCGGCCTGCCCTCCGGCGCCAAGGAGGCGTACGCCTTCGCACTGCTGGGCTTCCTCACCGCCCTCGGCCTGCCCGGCACGGTCCCGGCCTGCACCGGCGCGCGCCACGCCCGTGTGCTGGGGTCTGTCACACCGGGCCGCGGCGGGCCGCCGCCGCGGCCCTGGGACGGGCCGGCGCCCGTACGGCTCCGGGTGTCCCGGGGCGTTCCCCGGACCGGACCTTCGCAGGACCCCCAAATCGGCATCGGAAATGCGCATTGATACCGTCATGGCATGCGGCTGACGAAGTTCACCGATCTGGCGCTGCGCGTGGTGATGCGCCTGGCGGTGACGGACGAGGGCGAGGTCCCCACCTCCCGGGAGGTCGCCGAGTCGGTGGCCGCGCCGTACACGCACGTGTCCAAGGTGGTGAGCCGCCTGCAGCACATGGGGGTGCTGGAGGCCCGGCGGGGCAGGGGCGGCGGGCTGGAGCTGACCTCCCGCGGCCGGGAGGCCTCCGTCGGCTGGCTCGTCCGGCGGCTGGAGGGCACCGGTGACGTGGTGGGCTGCGAGGATCCGTCCGCGCCGTGCCCGCTGCGCGGCGCGTGCCGGCTGCGGGCCGCGCTGTACGAGGCCCAGGAGGCGTTCTACGCGGCGCTCGACCCGCTGACGGTGCGCGATCTGGTGGGCGGGCCCGCGGGGCCCGTGGTGCTCCGCCTGCTCACCGGCCCGCCGTCCCCCGCGTAGCCGTCCGGCTCCGGTCCCCTCGGGGGCCGCCGCCCGACCCGACCCCGGCCCTCACCCGGCCGGACCGCGAACCGACCGAGGTGTCGTGGAGTGGTTCCGTGCGCCTCAAAACTCGCATCTGTAGTGCGAATTAAGGAGACAGTGATGCTGTCCGAGAAGTCCACCGCCGTCGTACGCGCCACCCTGCCGGTCATCGGTGCCGCCATCGGCGACATCACCCCGGTCTTCTACCGCAGGATGTTCGCCGCCCACCCCGAGCTGCCGCGCGACCTGTTCAACCGGGGCAACCAGGCCAACGGCACCCAGAGCCGCGCGCTGGCGGGCTCCATCGCCGTCTTCGCCACCATGCTGCTGGAGCACCCGGACCGGCGTCCCGACGCACTGCTGGCCCGTATCGCCCACAAGCACGCCTCCCTGGGCATCACCGCCGACCAGTACACGGTCGTCCACCGCCATCTGTTCGACGCCGTCGCCGAGGTCCTGGGAGAGGCGGTCACCCCCGAGGTGGCCGAGGCGTGGGACGAGGTGTACTGGCTGATGGCCGGGGCCCTGATCGCCATGGAGGCGCGGCTGTACGCCGCGAGCGGCGTCGGAGACGGGGACGTGTGGCGGCCCTGGAAGGTGGTCGGCCGCCTGGAGGAGACCGCCGAGGTGGCGACCTTCATGCTCCGCCCGGCCGACAGCGGCCCCGTGCCGCCCTTCCGGCCGGGGCAGTACGTCTCCGTCCAGGTCACCCTGCCCGACGGGGCACGGCAGATCCGCCAGTACAGCATCTCCTGCGCCCCCGGCGGCGACGACCGCTGGATATCGGTCAAGCGCGTCTGCGGCGACCCGGCCGGCGAGGTCTCCAACTGGCTGCACGAGAACGTCCGCGAGGGTGACGTGCTCACCGTCGGCGCCCCCTTCGGCGACGTGGCGCTGGACGACGGCGACGGCCCGGTCCTGCTCGCCTCGGCGGGCATCGGCTGCACCCCGATGGTCAGCATGCTCGCCCACCTGGCCGCCACCGGCTCACCGCGCCGCGTGACCGTGGTGCACGGAGACCGGACCGAGTCCTCCCACGCCTTCCGTGAGCAGATGGAACTGCTCACCGCCAAGCTGCCCGACGCCGCCCTCCACGTCTGGTACGAGCGTCCCGAGGGCGAGTGGCCGGCCGGGCGCACCGGACTGGTGGACCTGTCGGGCGTCGAGATCCCCGAGGGGGCCCGCGCCTACCTGTGCGGGCCGGTTCCGTTCATGCGCTCGGTGCGCACCCGGCTGCTGGAGCGCGGCGTCCCCGCCTCCCGCATCCACTACGAGTCCTTCGGACCCGACCTGGGCCTCGACGCCGGCTGAGCACACCGGCCGGGCTTCCTCCGGCACGGGCCGCCGCGCCCCTCACCGCGCGGCGGCCGAGGCCCTCAGGGCGGCGACCACCTCCTCGTCGCCCACCTGGTGGAAGTCCTCGTACCACTGCCCGACCCCCTGGAAGGACGGCGGGGTCTCCAGACACACCAGGCGGTCGGCCACCTCCTCCATCGCCGCGGCCGCCTGCACGGAGGAGACCGGAACGGCCAGGACCAGGACCTCCGGCTCCAGGACGCGGGCGGCGTGCAGCGCGGCGCGCGCGGTGACACCGGTGGCCAGCCCGTCGTCGACGACGATCACCGTACGGCCCCGCAGCCTCGGGGCGGGACGGCCGCCGCGGTACAGGTCCTCGCGGCGGCGCAGCTCCGCCCGCTCCCGCTCGACCTGCCCGGCCAGGTCCCCGGCCGTCAGGCCGAGCATCCGCAGGGACTGCTCGTCGAACAGCGGCGGGCCCTCGCCCGCGACGGCCCCGATGCCGAACTCCGGGTTGAACGGCGCGCCGATCTTGCGGGCGACCAGCACGTCCAGCGGCGCGTGCAGTGCGCGGGCGACCTCCTCGCCCACGGGGACGCCGCCCCGGGGGAGCGCCAGGACCAGCGGATCCCTGATCTCTCCGGCGCGCTGGAGGTCCCGCAGCGGCTCGGCGAGCATCCGGCCCGCCTGCGTGCGGTCGTGGAAGCGCATGATCTGTCTCCCTTCGCTTCCCTGCGGTCCCGCCGCGCGGGGGCCGGGCGCCGGTGCGGCAGCGGTACGGCGGCGGCGGGACGGGTCACCGGGGCACCGTCTCCCGGGTCATGCGGACGAACCAGTCGCGGGCCGCGGCGGCGGCCTGGTCGAGGGTGCCGGGCTCCTCGAACAGATGGGTGGCCCCGGGCACCACGTGCACCGTGCACGGGGCCGACAGCCGTGAGGCCGCCTGCTCGTTCAGCCGCAGCACCTCACGGTCCTCGCCGCCGACGATCAGCAGGACGGGCGCGGCGACCCGGTCCAGGGCGCCGCCCGCGAGATCGGGCCTGCCGCCCCGGGAGACCACGGCCCGCACCCGGTCGGGCTGCTCGGCCGCGGCCACCAGGGCCGCGGCGGCGCCCGTACTGGCCCCGAACAGCCCGATCGGCACCCCGGCGGTGTCCGGACGGCCTCCGAGCCAGTCGACCGCCGCCACCAGACGCCGCGCCAGGAGGGGGATGTCGAAGCGGTACTCGGCGGTGACCGTGTCCGTCCGCTCCTCGTCCTCGGTGAGCAGGTCGAACAGCAGCGTTCCCAGCCCGGCGTCCTGCAGGACCCCGGCCACCGCCCGGTTGCGCGGGCTGTGCCGGGAACTGCCGCTGCCGTGGGCGAAGGCCACGACGCCGCGGGCCCCGTCGGGCATGGTGAGGTCCCCGGCCAGGGCGGCTCCTCCGTCGGTCGGGATCCTCAGTGTCTGGGGGAGCATCGGCCACCTCCCGTGCTGTGGGGATCGGTGCGCCGCAGGGGTACCCGTCGGCCCCGGCGGTATGCGTCCGCGAAGGAGCGGTGCGCCACCGCGTGCTACCGGCCCGCCCCGCCCGCCGACGCGGCCTGCTCCCCCCGCCCTCCCGGCCCCTGTTCTTCCCGCCGCTCCCCGGACTCCTCGGGGCCGAACAGCGAGATCGAGCCGAACTCGCCGTCGTAGCCGGGCTCGCGCCGCACCCGGTGGGTGCGCAGCCGCTCGATCGCCTCGGCCGCCTCCGGCTCGCCCGCCTCGCGCACCCGGCGCACCGGCACCTGGAGCAGCAGCGGCAGCTCCGGGCCCAGCGCGGCGGTCAGACCCTCCAGGGCGCGCTCGACGGACTTGGTCTTCGGCCCGACGCCCAGGATCTCGCCCGCGATCTCCGGCAGCGGGACGATCTTCAGGGCCTCGCCGCCGGTGGACGGCCTCCGCCCGGGTGGACGGTCGGCCAGCTCCTCGACCCGGTGGAGCACACCGACGGTCAGCTTCCTGCCGCACACCGGGCACCTGCCGCCGCGCTCCCTGGTCCCGGCCGGCTCCAGCCGCACTCCGCAGGCGCGGTGCCCGTCCAGGTGGTACTTGCCCGCCTCCGGGTACAGGTCCACGGTGCCGGCGTACCCCTCGCCGGTCTCCAGCGCGCGGCGGACCGCGAAGTAGTCCACCTCGGTGTCGAACACGGTGGCGTTGCGGCCCAGGATGGGCGGGGAGTGCGCGTCCGAGTGGCTGACCAGCCGGAGGCGGTCCAGGGAGGAGACCCGCCAGTTCATCTCCGGGTCCGAGGACAGGCCCGTCTCCAGCGCGAAGACGTGACCGGCCAGGTCGCCGTAGCACTCGTCCACGCCGTCGAAGCCGGACTTCGAGCCGAGGACGCCGAACCAGGGCGTCCAGGCGTGCGCCGGAACCAAGTAGGAGCCCTCGCCGCAGGACAGGACGGCCTCCAGCAGATCACGGGAGTCCATCGCCAGGGCGGGCCGCCCGTCCGAGGCGAGGTCGCCGTGCGGGGACAGGGCGCGGGCCAGCCGCTCGGCCGCGTCGAAGCCGGGCGCGTAGCACAGGTGGTGGATCCTGCGGCCCCGGCCGCCGCGCCGGTAGTTGGTGGCGACCTCCACCTGGAGCAGGAAGCGCAGGGGGCCGCGGCAGGCCGGTGGCAGGGTCTCCAGCACCTCGCGGTCGAGGTCGTCCCGCAGCCGGAACAGGCCCGGCTCCGCGGGCACCAGCGACTCGCGCAGCACACCCGCCCACACGGGGTGGAGGAAGTCGCCGGTGCCCAGCACGGTGATCCCTTTGCGCCGCGCCCACCAGGCCAGGTGGGGCAGATCGCTGTTGCGGCTGCACGCCCTGCTGTACCGGGAGTGCACGTGCAGGTCGGCGTAGTAGCGCATGTGTCCACGCGTGCCCGGGAAGCGCGGCGGCATGACGGGGGCGCGGACGGGGTGCGTCCGGGGCGCGGTGCGGGCGGTGTTACGTTGGCCGTGGCGCCCCCGCGCCCCGGACGAGCGCGTCGTACCCGGCAGGACAAGACGGCGCAGGTCATACGCAGCAAGGCAACGTCACCTGCGGAGGTCGCGTCATGGCGTGGGTCGTACTGGTCGTCTCGGGGCTCCTGGAAGCGGTGTGGGCCGCGGCGCTCTCGGCGTCGCAGGGCCTGACCCGGCTCAGGCCCAGTGTGCTGTTCGTCGTCGCCCTCGCCCTGAGCATGGGCGGCCTGGCCTACGCGATGCGCGGCATCCCCATCGGCACCGGGTACGCGGTGTGGGTGGGCATCGGGGCCGTCTGCACGGCGCTGTACGGGATGGCCGCGCTGGGCGATCCCGTCTCCACCGGGCGTGTGCTCTGCCTGGTGCTGATCGTCGCCGGTGTCGTGGGCCTGAAGATCCTGGAGTGAGCGCGGTGGGGCCCGGTCCGCGTGGGCCGGGCCCCACCGCGTCCGGCCGGAGCCGTCCTCAGCGAGGGGTGTCGCCCTCGCCGGAGGTGCCGGAGGTGCCCTTCTCGTGCCCGGTGCGCTCGGTCGTGGCCGGATCGACCCGTCCCTTGGCGGTCTCGCCGGACAGGTGTCGGACGTGCTCCTTGGCGACCTGCCTGAGCCGCTGGTCCTTCTCCTGCCGGTCTTCCTTGCGACGGCGTTTGAACATGGTGCCTCGCTCCCTGCCTCGTACGGGCTGCCCGTGCGGGCCGTACGGGTCGCTTGAGCGGTCGGCGGCGGACCGCCGCCCGTCCGCGGCCCGGCGGCCACCGCGGGTGGGAAGCCCGTTGTGGGGATTCCGGGCTACGCGGTTCCCCCGCCGCGGGTGTCCATGCCTCCTCGGTGGGGAGCGGCAGGAATAGGGAGGGACATCCGCCTGTTCGACAAAGTGATTGAACAATCAACCATTGGGATGTGAGCGCAGTGCAGTTCGGAATCTTCACCGTGGGCGACGTCACCCCGGACCCGACCACGGGCCGGACGCCCACCGAGCACGAGCGCATCAAGGCCATGGTCGCCATCGCGCTCAAGGCCGAGGAGGTGGGCCTGGACGTCTTCGCGACCGGCGAGCACCACAACCCGCCCTTCGTGCCGTCCTCGCCGACGACCATGCTCGGCTGGATCGCCGCCCGCACCGAGCGCCTGATCCTGTCCACCTCCACGACCCTGATCACCACCAACGACCCGGTCAAGATCGCGGAGGACTTCGCGATGCTCCAGCACCTGGCCGACGGGCGCGTGGACGTGATGCTGGGCCGCGGCAACACCGGGCCGGTCTACCCCTGGTTCGGGCAGGACATCCGTCAGGGCATCCCGCTGGCCATCGAGAACTACGCGCTGCTGCACAAGCTGTGGCGCGAGGACGTGGTGGACTGGCAGGGCCGCTTCCGCACCCCCCTGCAGGGCTTCACCTCCACCCCGCGCCCGCTCGACGGCGTCCCGCCGTTCGTCTGGCACGGCTCCATCCGCTCCCCGGAGATCGCCGAGCAGGCCGCCTACTACGGCGACGGCTTCTTCCACAACAACATCTTCTGGAACAAGGAGCACACCCAGCGCATGGTCTCCCTGTACCGGGAGCGCTACGCCCACTACGGCCACGGCACCGCCGAGCAGGCGATCGTCGGCCTCGGCGGCCAGGTGTTCATGCGGCGCAACTCCCAGGACGCCGTCCGCGAGTTCCGCCCCTACTTCGACAACGCGCCCGTCTACGGGCACGGGCCGTCGCTGGAGGACTTCACCGAGCAGACCCCGCTGACGGTGGGCAGCCCGCAGCAGGTCGTCGAGAAGACCCTCGCCTTCCGCGACTACGCCGGCGACTACCAGCGCCAGCTCTTCCTGATGGACCACGCCGGACTGCCGCTGAAGACCGTGCTGGAGCAGATCGACATGCTCGGCGAGGAGGTCGTGCCGGTGCTGCGCGAGGAGTTCGCCGCCAGGCGCCCCGCGCAGGTGCCGGACGCCCCCACGCACGCCTCCCTCGTCGCCCGCCGCGAGGCCGGAGCCGCCGCCGGAGCCCCCGGCGCCACGGCCTGACCCCGACGCCACATCCCACCGGACCCCGGGGCCCGGACTCCGGGCCCCGGACCGGACCCCACCGGGCACACCGGACACCACCCGCGCAGGAGAAACACCATGGAACCCATCCGGATCACGGCCGTCTCGGCCGGCCTCGGCCGCCCCTCGTCCACCCGCCTGCTCGCCGACCGGCTGGCGGCGGCGACCAGGCGGCAACTGGAGGGCGGGGAACGCCCGGTCGAGGTGCGGGTGGTGGAGCTGCGCGACCTGGCCACCGACATCGCCCACAACCTGGTCACCGGCTTCCCCGGCCCCGCCCTGGCCGAGGCGGTCGAGACCGTGACCGGGGCCGACGGCCTGATAGCGGTCACCCCGGTCTTCACCGCCTCCTACAGCGGTCTGTTCAAGTCCTTCTTCGACGTCGTCGACAACACCGCGCTGCACGGCAGGCCGGTCCTCATGGCCGCCACCGGCGGCACCCCGCGCCACTCCCTGGTCATCGAGCACGCCATGCGCCCGATGTTCGCCTACCTGCGGGCGGTCACCGTCCCCACGGCCGTCTACGCCGCCTCCGAGGACTGGGGCGGCGTGGACGAGAGGGTGGGCGAGCTGTCCGCCCGGATCGGCCGGGCGGCGCGGGAGCTGGCCGAGCTGGTCGGCGGCCGGCCGAGGCCCGGTGACGGTCCCGGTGGGACGGGGGAGACCGGCGGGACCGGCGAGGCCGACGAGGCCGACGAGGCCGACGAGGAGGAAGCCGGCGGGGCCGAAGAGGCCGGAGGGACCGAGGCCGTCGTCCCCTTCGCCCGGCATCTGGCCGCCCTCGGCCTCGACTGACACCGCCCGCCGAACAGCTCCGCCCGCCGCGTCCGCCCGGGGCCGATACTGGGCCGTATGGGTACCGCGACCGGAACCGGCCCGGCGCGCCCCGCCGGCCCCGAGGCGGCCGGCGGGGCGGTCGACGAGTACGTGTGCCGCAGCCCGGCCCCGGCGCTGCGGCCGTACGTCGCCCGGTACACCGGCTACCGGCAGGCCGGTCTGCCGCCCGCCCTCCACCGGGGCCTGCCCTCCCCGTACCTGACGCTGATCCTCACCCTGGACGACCGGCTCACCGTGGCCGCCCACCCCGACCCCCGGCAGCCGCCCGGCCACTACGACACACTGCTCGGCGGCCTCCACGCGGCGCCCGCGCTGATCGCCCACGAGGGCAGGCAGTCCGGCGTCCAGATCGCGCTCGGCCCGCTGGGCGCGCGGGCCCTGCTGGGCCTGCCCGCGGGCGAGCTGGCCCATCTGGACGTACCCGCCGACGCCGTGCTCGGCCGGCGCTGCGCCGAACTCCACGACCGGCTGCGGCAGGCCGCGACCTGGCCCGAGCGCTTCGCCGTACTGGACCGCCTCCTGCCGGGCCTGCTGCGCCCGGAGCCGGCCGCGCACCCCGGGGTGGCCAGTGCCTGGCGCCGTCTGCTGGCCTCGGGCGGCACCGCCGCCGTCCCGGAGCTGGCCGAGGAGGCCGGCTGGAGCACCCGCCATCTCACCGGCCGCTTCCGCACGGAGATCGGGCTGACGCCCAAGGCCGCCGCCCGGGTGGTCCGCTTCGACCGGGCCCGCCGACTGCTGGCCGCCCGTGCCGCCCGGACCGGGCGTCCGGCGTCCGGCGGGGGCGAGCTGGGGCTGGCGGCGCTGGCGGTGGAGTGCGGCTACTTCGACCAGGCCCATCTGGCACGCGAGTTCCGCGCGCTGGCCGGCTGCGCGCCGAGCCGCTGGCTGGATCTGGAGCGCGGCACGCTGTTCCGAAACGTCCAAGCCGGGGACGGGGCCGCGGAGCCACAGTGGGGTGCGCAGGGGCTCGCCGAGGACCGGTGAGCGATGAGGGCCCCATCGAGGAGGACGGCAGGAATGACGGCAGGGACGACGGCAGGGATGGCTGCGGCCAAGGACGGCACGGCACCGGAGCCCGCCGCGCCGGAGCCCACGGTGTGGCCGACGCTGCGGGCCCGCGACGCACTGGCGCTGATCCGCTTCCTGGCTGACGCGTTCGGCTTCGAGGAGACGCTGGTCGTCAGGGGCGGGGGAGCGGACGCGGAAACCGTCCACCACGCGCAGCTGGACTGGCCCGAGGGCGGCGGGATCATGCTCGGATCGGTGCGCGGAGGCGAGGACGACCCCTGGCCCCTGGAGCCGGGGAGCTTCGGCGCGTACGTCGTCACCGACCGCCCCGACGAACTCTTCGCCCGGGCCGTGGGCGCCGGGGCGCGCGTGCTGAGGGAGCCGTACGACACCGAACACGGATCCCGCGACTTCGCCGTACGCGACCCAGAGGGCAACCGCTGGCAGTTCGGCACCTACCGCGGCGAGCCGCGCGGGACGGCGCGCCCGGCGCGGGCCGCGGCCGGCGGGAGCTGACGGGGGCCGCCGGGCGTACGGGTGCCGGGGCCGTACGGGTGCCGGGGCGCGGAGCGGGTAGGCGTCCCGTTCCCGCGCCCCGCCGCCGGGAGCCGGACGGCCGGGACGCCCGAGAGCCCGAGAGGAAGACGGCCCCATGACGACCAGCGTCGGCAACCCCGGCAGCACGACAGCCGAGTACAAGAGGTCCCCGAGCCACTTCACGGACCGCATCACGGCCGACGGCGCCGACGGCTGGCCCGTCGAGGCCGGACGGTACCGGCTGGTGGTCAGCCGGGCCTGCCCCTGGGCGAGCCGCGCCCTGGTGGTGCGGCGGCTGCTCGGCCTGGAGGACGCGATCTCCCTGGCGGTCACCGACCCCCTGCAGGACGAGCGGAGCTGGCGCTTCACCCTGGACCCGGACGGCAGGGACCCGGTGCTGGGCATCGCCTTCCTCGGCGAGGCGTACGCCGCCCGCGAGCCCGGCTACGACGGCGGCGTCAGCGTACCGGCGATCGTCGACGTCCCCAGCGGCGTGCTCGTCACCAACGACTACCCGCGCATCACGCTCGACCTGGCCACCGAGTGGACCGCGCTGCACCGCGAGGGCGCGCCCGACCTGTACCCCGAGCCGCTGCGCGACGAGATCGACGAGGTGATGGAGGACATCTACCGCAACCTGAACAACGGCGTGTACCTGGCCGGGTTCGCCAAGAGCGAGCGGGCCTACGAGCGCGCCTACCGCAACCTGTTCGCCTGCTGGGACCGGCTCTCCGAGCGCCTGGCCGGCCGCCGCTACCTGGTGGGGGACACCATCACCGAGGCCGACGTGCGGCTGTTCACCACCCTGGTGCGCTTCGACGCCGTCTACCACAACCACTTCAAGTGCAACCGCAACAAGCTGACCGAGGACCCGGTGCTGTGGGCCTACGCCCGCGACCTCTTCCAGACCCCCGGCTTCGGCGACACGGTCGACTTCGACCACATCAAGCGCCACTACTACCAGGTGCACACCGACATCAACCCCACCCAGATCGTGCCGCTCGGCCCGGACCCGTCCGGATGGCTGACCCCGCACCACCGCGAGGAGCTGGGCGGGCGGCCCTTCGGCGACGGGACCCCGCCCGGTCCGCCGCCCGCGGCGGAGGAGATCCCGGCCCCGGGCCGGGCCGACAGCGGACCCGGCGCCGGGACCGGACCCGGGGCCGACGCCGGCGGGGCGTGAAACCGGGCGCCGGGCCGCGTTCCCCGCGCCCTGCGCGGGTACCCCGGCCGGGACGGGGGACGATCACAGGCACCGATGTGGGAGACAGGTGGTCACCGTGCTCGCCGGACGGCTGAACGTGAAGACGCGCGCCTTCTTCGTGGAGGAGGTGCCCACTCCGAGGCCGGGGCCGGGAGAGGTGCTGGTCAAGGTCGAGGCCGCGGGGGTCTGCCTGTCGGACGTGCACCTGATCGACGGCACCCTCACCCCGCTGTACCTGCGCGGGGACACCGTCACCCTCGGCCACGAGGTCGCGGGCGTCGTCGCCGAACCGGGCGCGGGCGTGACCCGGTGGCGGCCGGGGCAGCGCGTTCTGCTCCAGGCCGGGGAGGAGCGGGACGGGGTGGTGTGGACCCGCGGAGTGGACTACGACGGCGGCTGGGCCGAGTACGCGGTGGCGGCGGAGTCGACGCTGGTGGAGATCCCCGACGGACTGCCCTTCGAGCAGGCCGCGATCATCCCGGACGCCGTGTCCACCCCGTGGGCCGCCATCACCGCCACCGCCCGCGCCGAGCCCGCGCGCCCGGCCGGCGTCTGGGGCGCGGGCGGTCTGGGCGTGCACGGCGTGCAACTGCTGCGCCTGGTCGGCGCCGCGCCGATCATCGCGGTCGACCCCCTGCCGGAGGCGCGCGAGCGGGCCCTGGCCTTCGGCGCCGACATGGCCTTCTCGTCGGACGACCCCGAACTGCCCGCCCGGGTGCGGGGGGAGACCGGCGGGGCCGGGCTGGCCGCCGCGTTCGACTTCGCCGGGGCGCCGGCGGTGCGGGAGCAGGCGGTGCGCTGCCTGGGGCCGGGCGGCAGGCTGGTCCTGGTCGGTCTCACCGACAAGCCGCTGACCATCAGCGACGGCACCGCCTTCAGCTACTTCCAGCAGCAGGTGCTGGGCCACTACGGCTCCTCCGACGAGCATGTGGTGCAGCTCGTCGAACTGGTGCGGCGGGGCCGGCTGGACTTCTCGCGGTCGGTCAGCGGGGTGCTGCCGCTGGCGGAGGCGCAGGAGGCGGTGGACCGGCTGCTGCGCAAGGAGGGCAACCCGGTCCGGCTGATCCTGCGGCCCTGAGGCGGTGGTGGGCTCACGCCCCGGTGGCCGTACGGCCCGGCGGTTGTACGGGCGGTGCGGCCGTACCGGCGGTGTGAACCGTGGGCGCCGGCGCCGGGCAGGGTATCGACTCTCCTGCCCGGCGCCGGAGAAAGGCCGCCGGACCGGCGTCCGTGGGGGGAGAAGACGCCGGGCCGGCGGGCGGCCGCGCCGATCGGCGGTCGTCCGGTGAGCCGGCGCACCGGACGACCGCCCTGCTGTCAGCGGGCCTTGGCGGCGGACTCCTTCTGGAAGGCGCTCAGGCCGTACGCCCAGAGCTGGTTGACCCGGCTGCGCTCGGCGGCGTTGGGGTAGGCGTTGGTGCAGGACGGGCCGGGGCCGCCGCCGGACATCAACTCGCTGCACGGCCCGGAGTAGTTGTCCCGCAGGCCCAGCACATGGCCGGTCTCGTGCGAGGTGACGCGGGTGGAGTTGTAGACCTGGTTCTGCCGGTAGTCCAGGAAGATGTAGCCGTTGCCGCGGCCGTCGGTGCTGGCGTAGGAGCCGCGCGAGTCGTTGCCCTCGTAGTAGCGGAAGTCGGCGTTGCTGCCCGACACCAGGCGCACGTTGCTGACCGAGGAGTTCCATATCTGGGCGCTGCGGGATATCTCGGTGGCGAACGAGGGCGCCCGGCTGGCGTCGTAGACGACCGTGACGGCCTGCGCCCCGGTGGCCTGCTGCTTGGAGAGCGCGGACTCCATCACGGCCTCGAAGAAGGCCCTGGTGTTGGCCTGGTCGGCGGGGGAGCCGGAGTACGCGGCGATCGAGGCGGGGAGCCGGTCGGCCGGGGCGGGGGCTGCGGAGGCCGGCACCGCGGCCAGGCTCAGGGACATGCCCAGGCCGAGCGCCGCGGCCAGGGCCGCTCTGGAGGACTTCATGTGGGGGGTCTCCTTCTCGTCGCCGAACCCGGGTGCGGAACCTGAAGCGGAACCTGAGGGGGGCCGGGCCCGGCGGAGGAACTTCGGTCAGTCAGGATTGTGTTCGACCTCCGTGCCGCCGGGATGATGCCAACCGGCGATAGCGCCGCGTTATCACCCGTGATCGCACCGCTCGATCCCCCGCCGCCCGCCCCTCCCCGGAGGCCGGCCGGAGGAGCCCTGCCGGAGGAGCCCCGTCCGGGAACGGTCGAAGTCGTGCGCCGGGAACGCCGGGCATGCCGTTTCGGCGGCGTTTGGGCGGCTGGTGCCGCCTGTTGGGGCGTCGTTATCCTCCAGGAGTGGAGCTCGACGTGAGGCATCTGCGCGTGCTGTGCGCCATCGCCGACGCCGGCAGCGTCCGCAAGGCGGCGCTGAGCCTGGGCATGAGCCAGCCCTCCCTGACCACGCAGCTGCGCCGTATCGAGAACGCCATCGGAGGACGGCTGTTCACCCGGGAGCGCACGGGCAGCCGCCCCACGGCACTGGGACGGTCCGTGCTCTGCCGCGCACGCCCGATCGTCGCGGACATGGCGGCCCTGGTGAGCGAGGCGAGGAGCGCGGCGGCACTGGCCGGAGGCGCGCGGCTGCGGATCGGCAGCACGGCCAGCCGTGCCGTGGCCGGGTGGGTGCGCAGGCTCCGGGCCCGCTACCCCGGTGCCGAGACCGGGATCCACATCGACGTCTCCGCCAACTCGCTGCTCCAGACGGTCGCCGACGGGCAGGTGGACGTGGCGTTCGTCCACGAGCCGGAGGGCTTCCCGCTGCGCTTTCCCCCGGGAGTGGAACAGCACGTCCTGGTCGCCAGGGAACCGCAGTTCATCGCCCTGCCCGAGACCCACCCCCAGGCGGGCCGCCGGGTGGTCGACATGGCCGACCTCGCCGACGACCAGTGGATCGTCGACTTCACGGCGGACGGCGAGTGGGCCGCCACGCGCCGCGCCTTCGCGACCGCCGGGCTGAACCCGCGCATGGTCCACGTGCCCGACAACACCACCGCCGCGGCGCTGATCGCCGGGGGCGAGGCGGTGAGCGTGTGCCAGCCCGTCTCGCAGCAGCGCCAGGGAATGGTCATCCGCCCGCTGCGCGGTGACCCGCTGGCGGTACGGCTGTTACTGGCCTGCCGGTCCGACAGTCCGCTGGCGGCGGAGGCCGGGGGCCTGTGCGCCGACCTCATGGCCGCCTACGCCGAGGTCGCCTGGGCCAGTCCCGCCTACCGCTGGTGGCTGCTGCGCCACGGCAGTCCGCTGCTTCCCCCGCCGGAGGGCGGCCTCGGGCCGTCCGCCGCCGAGCTGCCCGGCGCGCCGCCGCCCGGCCGCGCCGACGCCGGGGGCGGCCTGCCGGACGCACCGCCGGAGCACGTCCTGGCCGCGGTGCCGGGCCAGCTCCTCGCCGCGCGGCGCGCCGCTCAGCAGACCACTCAGCACACCGCCGTGCCGCGCGTACCCCGGGCGCGCGGATGAGGAGCGGGCCGGGTGGGGCGGGCGGGAGGAGACGGTGCGGGGTGCGGGCGGTATGAGGTGTGTGCGGCGGGCCGCCGGGGTCAGCCCCCGCGGAAGCCCGGCGGCGGCTCGACGGTGTGGAAGCACTGGGTGCACACATAGCCGCCGCGCGGCCCTTCCTGGACGGCCCAGCCGCACTGCGCGCAGTGCATCACGGCCACGTCGGGCGCCGGGACCTCGGAGTGCGACGGGGTCATCCGGTCGCTCCGCAGTTGCCGCAGGACCAGCGCCCGTCGGGGCCCTGGATCACGGTGGCTCCGCATGTGGTGCAGTTCAACGGCAGTTCCCCTTCCGCCGTGTCCCGCCGGGTCCGCCCGCGCCGCCGGTGCGGTCACCACCGGGAGGACGCGGCTGTCACACGCCACCGTAGCCCGGCGCACGGCCGGTGACGAGACCCTCTCCGCGCGTTCCGCTCCCGCCCCGCCTCCCGGTTCGCCTCCCGGCCGGGTGTTCCCCGCGCCGTTGGGCGCCTGGTGTCGCAACTCACCCCGGCGGCCCGTGCGGGGCTCGCTACCATCGAGTCACCGAATACCGGAATCAGCCCTTCCGAAATGCGGGACCAAGGTGTCTGCTGATCTCTCCTCCGTCATAGCCGCCACCACCCGGTGGCTGGTCCGCTCCTACCCGACCGCCGGCGGCGTGCTCAGCGCGTCCCTGGCCGAGGCGCAGGCGCGCCAGGCGGTCACGGTCGCGGCCTGGCTGCGCTATCCGACGCTGCTGGATGCCGCGCTGGTGGCGGTCGCCGGTCCGGGCGGCGCCCTGCGGCTGGACCGGATCACCGGCGCGGCGGCCCCGGAGCCGGCCGGTCCCGACGGCCTCGGCGACTCCGGCGGTCCCGGCGACTCCGGCGGCGCGTCCGCCGGTCTGCCGTGGATCCCCGTGCCCCGCGAGCCCGGCGAGACGGGGAGCGCCTGGCGCACCTGGGTGGACGAGGTCCTCGCCAGTTGGGCGGCCTGCCTGCTGAGTTCGCCGGATCTGGTGGAGGAGGCGGTGGCCGGTGCCCTGCGCAGCGAGCACGCGCGGGGTCTGGCGGTCGACTTCCGCAGGCTGGCCGCTCCCGACGGGCTCGACCGGCAGGCCGCGCCCCTGCTGCGCCACCCCGATCTGATGGAGCCGATCGCCGAACTGCACCGCGCCGGACTCCTGGCCTGCCTCGGCTCCCACCGCGGCCCGGACGCCGAGGCCGTGGCGGCCGACTGACCGCGATCGCGCTTGCGGCCGGTCGGCCGCCACGGCGGTGCCGGGACGGAGCCGGTGCCGGGACGGTGCCGGGGCGGGGTCGCGGGTCGGGGCTCAGGGGCCGGGGGTCAGGCCCGCCGCCACAGGGCCGGGGTGTTCGGCGGTTCCCAGCCGGCCTGGGACAGATGCGCCTGGAGACATGTGTAGGAGGCGCCGCCGTACCCCACCCGGTCGCCGGCCCTGTAGCCCACCCCCGCGCGCCAGGTGTCGCCGGGGCCGTCCGGGGGCGGGGTGGTGGGCGGGGGCGTCTGGGAGACGTCGAGGACGAAGTCGAACGTGGCCTCCTTCGCCGAGCCGACCGTCCGCACGTTCATCAGCAGCGCGGGGTCGAAGATCGCGTCGGTGCCGTTGCGCGGCTCGCCCGGGAAGTAGAGCTGGGTGGTGAGCACGGGGCGGCCCGGGGCCTGCGCCTTGACGTGGATGTGCCGGGTGCGGCCCGGGTACAGCCCGGGGACGATCGTGGTGAGTTCGAACGCCCCACGCGCGTCGGTGTACTGGTGGCCGCGGAACCGGTAACCGGTGTTGTCGTAGGCGCCGCCCGCGTCCGCCTGCCAGAAGTCCAGCAGTACGTCCGGGAGCGGCCGGCAGGACCGGCCGAACACGTACCCGCTGACGGTCAGCCGTGTGCCCGGGGTGCCCGCGTCGACGAGCGAGGTGCGGCGCGGCGAGTTCGGCTTGAAGTAGGGGCCCTCCATCTGCGGGGGCGTGGGATCGTCCCCGTCGTCGCAGTACGGGGTGAGCGGGAGCGGTTCCCCGGCGGACGACGGCCGCAGGGTGCGGGCCAGGGCCGGCGCGCCGCCGACGAGCAGCGGCAGGGGGGCGGCCAGCAGCGCTCCCTTGAGCACGCTCTTGCGGCTGATGGGAGCGGAGCGCCCGGGGCGCGGCCCGCAGCCGGATCCGGTTCCGGAGTGGGGGGTGGTGTGGTCTTCCACGGTCTCTCCTGGCATCGGGGAAGGTGGTATGGACCTTTCGCGAGCAGGTCTGAACCTATGGGCGCGTCTGGGCTGAGGCGATGGACAGGATTCAGCGTTCGTGGTGATTCGTTCCGGTCCCGTCCCGGTCCGTCCCGCGATCCCCGTCCGCCTCCTCGTCCGCGCCCGCCCCGCCGCTCTCCCCGGCTCCGCGGCGGAAGGCGCCGGGGCTGACACCGGTCTCCCGGCGGAAGAACCGGCAGAAGTACGCCGGATCGGCGAAGCCCGTGTGCCGGGCCACCTGCCCCACCGTCATCCCCGTCCCCGTCAGCAGCCGCTTGGCCTCCAGCACCCTTGCCCACCGCAGGAGTTGCCCCGGAGTGCGCCCGGTGGCCCGCTTGACCGTCTCGTTCAGATGGCCGACCGACACGCCCAGCCGTGCCGCGCACTCGCGCACCGACAGCCGCCCCGCCTCCGACTCCTCCAGCAGCCGGCCGAAGTCCCGGGCCGTTCCACCCGTCCGCCCGGTCGCCGAAGCCTCCGCCCCGCCGCCGGACAGCCGGCTCGCGCGGACGAGGAGGACGTGCAGATAGGACTGGAGGACGGAGGCGAAGCCCCCGCCCCGGCCGCGGTACTCCCGGTCCATCTCCCGCAGCAGCGCCGAGAGCCTGACCGCCTCGTCGCGCGGTGGCCGCAGCCACGGCCGCTCCCGCAGGCCCCGCAGCGTCTCGCGGTCCTCCGGGTGCTCCAGCAGGAAGTCGTCGGTGAACAGCACCACCCAGCCGTTCAGGCCCGAGACCCCGCGCCAGTGGTGCACCTGCCCGGGGGCGACCGCGCAGAGGTTCGGCGGACTCAGCCGCCACGGCACCGCGTCCACCACGTGCGTGCCGCGGCCGCTGGTGACGTACACGATCTCGTGGAAGACGTGCCGGTGGGGGAAGGCGGCGCGTGACAGCGGGCCGATGGTGTCGAAGGAGCCGATGGCGAACGGCAGTTCGTTCGGCGCGGGCACCTCCAGCCGGTGCAGCGGTACCGGGTCGTACGTCACTCACCCCACCTCCTCGGCGGCCGGGCGGCCCGGTGGAGCATAGTGCGGGACGCCCGGCCGCCGGGGAGGGATCAGGCCGACACGGTGAACGTGCGCGTGGTGCCGGAGAAGGAACGGGCGCCGCCCACCAGGGGTTTGGCGTCGCCGTGGTAGCGGACGCGGTAGCGGCCGGGTTCGGCCCCGGCGGGCACGTCCCAGGTGACGGTCACCTTCGAGGCGGCGATCCCGTCGCGCTCCCAGCGGAAGGCCGTCGACCAGTCGCCGTCGTCGGCGACCGTGCGCCACACCCCGCCCTCGTACCGCTCCACCCGCAGATAGGTGCTGCCCCGGTGCAGGTCGTTGCCGGGATGGGCGCCGGCGAACACGGCCGTGACCCGCTCGCCGGACCGGTAGCTCTCGCGCGGCTGGGTCAGCACGTCCCCGAACGAGCGCCCGATCTGCGGGGCGTCCAGCACGATCGGCGGCTGGAGGGCGAGCGGCGCGGCGGACAGGTCGGGCGGCTCCGGACCGGTCGGCAGCGCCCGCCCGTCGCGCATCGCGCGGGCCAGCTCCGCCGATACCTGCTGGACCGCGGGCAGTTGCCAGCGGCCGAAGAGGGTGCTGCCGCCCTCGTAGTGCTGGACGTCGTACTCCTCGGGGGTGGTGAGGTAGTGGAAGTAGGAGTTGGCGTAGCCCGCCACCAGCACGTCGTCCAGCCCGGCGCCGGTGACCTCCGCGACGGTGCGGCGCAGCCGCAGTCCCGCCGCGATGGTGACCTCGCCGGGGACGCCGATCAGGTACAGGCGGCCGATCCGCACCAGCTGCACGGGCACGATCTCCTGCACCCACGGGTAGATCCGGTTCATCTCCCCGATGGGCACGGCGATCGCCTTGGGCGCGTGGGCGTCGCGCAGCTCCGGCGAGACGGTGTAGAGCACCGAGTGGGAGACGGCGTCCCAGAAGGGGTTCTCGCCCTCGGAGAAGCCGGGGAAGGCCGGCCCGTCCTCCGTGCTGCCCGCCGCCATGGCCGCGCCGACCGCGGGCTTGGCGGTCCTGTGGGTGCGTCCGTCGCCGGTGAACTCCGGTTGCACGGTGACGTCGGAGAGGTCCACGTACACCAGCCGGGAGTCCACGCCGCCGGACAGCCGGGTGCCGGGGCGCTCCAACTGCCGTGCCGCCGCCTCGTACTGGCGCAGCCCGTTGGCGCGGGTGCGCTCGAAGTCCTCCGGAGTGGTCGGCGGCTCCAGGTCGAGGTTGGGGGACATGTCGCCGGCGTTGGTCTGCGCGAAGGCGGCGATCACCTCGGGCGCGTCGTCGGCCAGGTAGTCCGCGCCCGCCACCTCGCGCTCCCAGTGGTAGGCGGCGTAACCCTTGTTGTCGGCGCTGATGAGCCGGTTGTCGCCGGACATGCTGGTGCAGTGGGTGGCGAACCAGTTGACCGCGCCCACCAGCCGCCCCTGCCGCTCGATCCGCAGCAGTGTGGTGAGCGGGTCGGTCGCGTCGGGGAAGTGCGCCTTGACGTCGGCCGGGTTGCGGTCGAAGGCGGCGCGGGACCGGTTGACGCTGGCGCCGCGCAACTCCCCTCGGGAGAGGGAGAGTTCGGCGGGCGCCAGATCGGCGTGGGCCCGGCGGACGGCCTCCGTGATGCCGCGTACGACCGCGTCGAAGGTCTTGGCGTGGAAGCCGAGCGTGGTGATGTTGTAGAGCAGGTGGTGGGAGTAGCCGCCCGGCCCGGCGTGGGTGTGGGTGGCGGTGATCATGGTGTTGCGGGCGTTGTAGAGGCCGCCGTACCGCTCGTCCAGGGCGCGCAGCACCGCCTGGTGCACGCTGGAGAAGATCATGGGGGAGTCGACCACGACGAGGGCCACCCGCTCCCCGGCGCTGCCGTCCGGGGCCCGGTCGGCGATGACGAAGGCGCGGGCCCGCAGCCGGTTGTGCAGGCCCTGGGCCTGCTGGTCGGTACGCCCGTAGCCCATCATGCCGACCTCGGCCACCTCGCCGGTGGCGTCCGCGATGCCGCGGCCCACCAGATAGGAGCCGGCCCCCGCGCCGCCGGCCTGCCCGGCGGCGGCCGGGGCGCGGAGGGCGGAGGCGCCTTCGGCGGAGTGGGCCGTGCCCGCAGGGAGCCCGGCGAGGCCGAGCCCGGCCGTCGCGGCGGTGGCGCGCAGGACGCTGCGGCGGCTGCTGCCCGGCGTGCGGGCGGGTGCGCCCGGTGTGGCCGGTGTGTTCGGTTCGTCCGGGGTGTCGCCGGACGGTGTGCGCCGCTGGGTTCGGGAATCGCTCACGTGCGGCTCCTCACGGTGCTGTAGGGGGTTACCGCCGGTTTACCGACAGGCGTTGTGAGCATGACACCCGCGGCATCCGCAGACAATCCGTCTGCGGAGGATCGCCGCCGAACGGCCGAGGGCACCCGCAGCCGCTCCGGCCGGAATCCGGCGGCCTCCCGCGGACCCGCCCGCGCAGGCCGCGATGGACCGTCCGGCGGAAGCCGCCGGACGGGTACGCCCCGCCCCGGCGCCGCGCCGGGCACCCGGCTCCGCCCGGCGGTGCCGGCCGACTACCAGAGGTCGCCCTCACGCCAGTCGCAGACCAGCTCACCGGACAGGTCCAGGGCCGCACCACCGTCCACCGGCAGGACGTGGACGCACCCGTCGTCCTCCTCCGTACGCACGGTGCCCGAAGGGGTGAGCGCCGAGGTGGGCCCCTGCCACAGCAGCCAGCCGCGCGCCGCGTAGAAGTCCAGCGCCTCGTCGCTGGAGGCCAGCGCCCCCAGGTCGTACGCGCCGCGCACCACCCGCTCCAGCGCTCCCATCAGCGCCGCCCCGTACCCGCGCCCGCGCCGGTCGGCGCGGACCCCGACCCCCTCCACATAGCCGGTGCGCAGCGCCCGGCCGCCGTGCAGCAGCCGCCGCTGCACCAGCGAGGCGTGGCCCACCAGCTCCGAACCCTCCCAGGCCAGCGCGTGCACACCGCCCAGGGCGTGCTCCCAGTCCTGGTCGGTCATGTCCCCCTCGAACACCTCGTCCAGCAGGGAGCGCGCCGCCGCCCGGACGGAGGCGTCCAGATCCACCGTGTGAACGAGGGCGATCCCGCCGGTGCCGCCCGTACCGATCTCGACCATGTCCCCATCCTGGCAGCACACACCGCCGCCCGCCGCCGTGTCTCCACGGCGGCGGGCGGCGGTACGCGAGGACGGGAGGGGACGGGGAGCCTCAGCGGCGCCCGGGCCCGCGTCCGCGCAGCCTGCTCAGCGCCTGCTTGGCCTGGGACCGCTTCCTGGGGTCGGACGCCATCCTCCTGGCCTTCGCGGTCAGTCGGCGGCCCTGCGGGGTTCGGGAGAAAATGGCGATCTTGCTCAGAATGCCCGGCACGGTTCCTCCAGCGTTCACGTGTGCCCGCCGTGGCGAGCTGCGCCCTTTGCGCTCGGTTGTCCTCTTCGCCTCCTACCCCGGCGGGCGCGGGTGATGTGCGGGTCCTCCCAAGGCCGCCCCGCGGCCTTCGGAACGGTGTTCCGGGCGTGAGCGGGCCGCTCTAGGATGAGTGCCGGTTCGCCGGTGACCGCGGGCGGGAGGGAGAAGCGTTGAAGCGTCCCACGATGGTGGACATCGCCCGCCGTGCGGGGGTGACCAAGAGCGCGGTGTCCTTCGCGCTCAACGGCCGCCCGGGGGTGTCGGAGGCGACCCGGGCCAGGGTGCTCGCCATCGCGGAGGAGCTGGGCTGGCAGCCCAACAGCGCGGCCAGGGCCCTGTCCGACGGCAGGGCCGGCGCCTTCGGGCTGGTGGTGGACCGCCCGGCCCGGTCCCTGGGTGTGGAGCCGTTCTTCATGCAACTGGTCTCCGGCGTCCAGAGCGAGCTGTCCGGGGACGGCACCTCCCTGCTGTTCACCGTCGCGCCCGACGCCGACGCCGAGACGGCCACCTACCGCGCCTGGTGGGCGCAGCGCAAGGTCGACGGCGTCTTCCTGGTCGACCTGCGGGTGGACGACCCCCGGATACGCCTCCTGGAGGAACTGCGCCTGCCCGCCGTGGTGATCGGCTCCCCCGTCGCCACCGGAAGCCTGCCCGCCGTGTGGAGCGACGACGCGGCGGGGGTGCGCACCGCCGTGGACCACCTCGCCGGACTCGGGCACCGCTCCATCGCCCACGTCACCGGGCCCGCCGTCCTGCGGCACACCCTCATCCGCGCCGAGGCCTTCGCCGCCGCCACCGCCGAGCACGGCGTCATCGGCCGGAGCGTGGAGGCCGACTACAGCGGCGAACAGGGCTGCGCCGCCACCCGCGCACTGCTGGAGAGCGACGACCGCCCCACCGCGATCCTCTACGACAACGACGTGATGGCCGTCTGCGGCCTGAGCGCCGCGCAGAGCCTGGGCGTCCGCGTCCCCGCCGACGTCTCCCTGGTGGCCTGGGACGACTCACCGCTGTGCGAACTGGTCCACCCCGGTCTGACCGCGCTGCGCCGCGACATAGCCGCCTACGGCGCGCTGGCCGCCCGCCGGCTCAAGGCCGTCGCCGCCGGTCACCGCGTCGAACACCGCCGCGCCCCCGACCCCACCCTGACCGTCCGCGCCAGCACCGCCGCCCCCGCCCGCGACGCGGCCCCGCTGTAGGGACGCGTCAGCCCGGTACGGGGGCGGCCGGGTGCCGGCGGTGCCGGGGACGCCGCCGGGCGATCCCCGGGCGGACCCGGGGTCCGCTCGCTCGGGGCGGTCGTCCTGCCCGGCCCGGCCGGCCGGGAACCGGAGTGTCGGACCACGTGCGGTCCGGAGCCCCGGAATCATGCACCCATGAACGTGTTCAGCCAGGTCGCTGCCCTGACCGCCGCAGCGGTCCACGTCTTCGTATGGCCCCTGGAGAGCTTCCTCTACGGCAGCCCGCGCATTCGGCTCTTCCTCACGGGAAGCACCGCCGACGCGCCGGAGGTCCGGCTGTGGCGGGTCAACGTCGGCTTCTACAACCTCTTTCTCGCACTCGGCCTCATCGCCGGCGTCGTGAGCCTGCACACCGGCGACGTGAACACCGGACGCTCCCTCATCGTCTACGTCTGCGCCTTCATGATCGCCGCGGGAATCGTGCTGTTCGTCTCCGACCGCAGGCTGTGGCGCGGTTCCCTGGGGCAGGCGGTGCCGCCCGCCATCGCGCTGGCCGCGCACTTCCTCCTCGACTGACGGTGATACGTCTCAAAGATTGTTTCGTCCTCTTTCGCGTGTTTGTTTTCAGCGCGGGTCTCGTGACATCGGATGACAGCGTCCCTCTGGCACGGAAAGGAGCCACCAGAGCGTGAGAGCGGTGGGAAGATGTGCCGATGGGGATGATCGACAGCGACAGCGAGGCCGTTCAGTACGTGCGGTTTCAATCGCCGCACCGGAACAGCCGAGGCCACTTCACCGGCGTTTTCGGGCTCGTCAACAATCTGGCGAGGGAGGGAAGGCTCTCGGACGAACAGGAGTCCTTCCGCCGCCGCAACAACAGTTGGTACGACGCCGCGTACACCGACCCCTCGACCGTTGACCCCAGCGTCTACGACGACGAGATCAACCCTGGTGCGGCGGCATGGTTCAAGCCGTCAGCCACTCATCTCCTCGCTCGCGTTCCGGGCTATCTGGAGATTCTGTCCGCGCACGGCGTCGACTGCCGGGTCCTGCGTTCCGCAGACCCGGGGCGGATCATCTACGAGGACGACGTACAGATCGTGGTCGTGCCACACGCACTGGACGCGACTGCCACCCACGACATCAACACCCAGATGTGACGCGGTGCGCGGCCAGGTTGTGCGTCAAGTGCCAGAGTGCTCGCCACGCGTTTTCGGCCGGCCCGGCCGGCGGTGACGGCGCACTCTTCCCGCCCCGGGCGGGGCATCAAGGGCGTCAGGGCCATGTGCGCTCGATGAGGAAGAACTCAGGCGGCAAGGCGCACCACGGCATGACACAGGGCGTCGACCTGCTCGGGGGACATGTCGAAGTCGTAGGCGATGTCCTCGACCGACTCTCCGGCCTCCCACAGATCGGTGATGGACTTGACCGGGACGCGATTCGCCGCGACCACAGGCCGGCCGTGACCGAATCGCGGATCGATCACGACGGGAACGGTCTCCGGATACTGCCTCAGCCGCAGACTCGTGGGGAAATCGTCGTCGGCGTCCCACGAGAGGTAACGGAGGTAGTCGGACACGACCTCGTGAATCGGGGCCTGCCCGTCCCGGGCCCTGCGCAGATCCCCGAAACCGTGCTCGACGAAAATGTCCACACCGTCTGTGGCGATCCGCTTCGACACCAGGCCGTAGGGGGTGGCGAAGGCGTTCCGCACGGCCGCCGCAGCCTCCCTGATCTCGCTCATCCGCAGGCCGAGCGAGCGCAGGGACCGCAGGACGTGGGCTTCGGCCACGGCGACGAACGGTACCGAGGGCTGCTCCCTCCGGACCGGCTCCACCTGGTGCACCAGAGGGACGCCGGCGGCCTTCCCCTTCAGCCAGGATGCGAGAGTCGACGACGGGGTCTCCAGGTAGGAAGAGGTTTCCGCAGGCGTCAGCAGTCCGTCCGTGAACCTGTCGACCATGATCGACCTCCCGTTGTCGTCAGGCCTCGCATCGTCGCACGTCCAGCCTTCCACCTGGGGCCGGGCAGGACACGTCCGACTTTCAGCAAGCCACACGCGGCGCCCTCCCGGTGGCTGCGGTCGCCGCCTCGGCCTCGTACCGGCAGTCGCGGCACAACTGGCCGGGCCGGGCCGCGCGGATGGCGCGTTCGCAGCCGTCGCAGGTCTGGAGGGGCAGGACGGCGGGCTTGGCGGGCGGCGGGGCCAAGGCGGGCGCGGGCAGGGGCGGCTCGCCGAGGCGGAAGGCCAGGATGCGGGCCGGACGGGCCAGGAGCCGTTCGGGCAGGCCGGCGGTGAGCGTCTCGGTGATCCGGGCGGGGGAAACGCCCGCCGCGAGCCACCGGGCCACGTCCGGGGCGAGCCGGGCGGCCTCGCTCTCGGAGAGGATCAGCCGGGGATCGACGGTGCGGAGGGAGGCCAGGACCCGCACCGCGTGCGGATCGGCCTCGCCGAGCGGAGCGGGCGGCGCCTGCGGCGACCGCACCACGGCCGGGAGCGGGTCCGGGGCAGCGGTGGCCGGTGCCGGGACAGACGGCAGGGGTGCCGGGCCGGAGGCCGTACGCGGAGCCGGCACAGGTACGCGGACGGGTGCGGGACGGCGTCGGCGGCCGGGCGGCGGGGTCGGGTCCGGGTCGTCGTCGCCCGGCGGTACGTCGTGGAAGTAGGTGCGGGTGCGGACCCGGCCGTCCGGCCCGCGCTCGCGCCGCCGCTCCAGGTGCCCGGACGCCTCCAGCTCCCGCAGGGCCCGGGAGATCAGGATCTCGCCCTCGGAGAAGTGCTCGCACAGCGCGGTGATGCTCACCGGAGCGCCGTCCGGCAGGGAGGCGATGTACGCCGCCACCCCGATGGTGACCGCGCTGCCGGGCCGCTGGGCGAGGGCGTTGGCGAGGACGGTGAAGTTGGCGGTGAGGCGGGTGCGTACGTGGATCACGCCGGATGTCGGTGCACCGGCGCGGGCGCGCGAACGCGCGCTAAAATGCGAGTCAGCCATTGGGAAGGTCGCTTCTTCCTGATCGGTCAGGCCCTCGATCGGGATGCCAGTCCCGGCCGGGGGCCGTACTTGTCTGCGGTTGTCGCGGTGAACGTAACCGCCCGCTTCTCAAACCCGCAAGCTCATCACCCGTACGGGTGATGAGGGGAAAGGGTGGGTGGGAGGGGGGTTCTTTCTCCCGGTTCTTTAAGGGAGTTCGTGGCCCGCCGGACCCTCGTGGGCGAGGGTCCGGCGGGCCGGGGAGCCGACGCGCACCGGCCCTCGGATCGCTCAGGCGCGGCGGTCGGCCTTCAATTCGCTTATGAAGGAAGCCCAGGAAGTGGGCGGGAAGGCCAGCACCGGCCCGCTCGGGACCTTGCTGTCACGGACGGGGACGATGCCGGGGAAGCCGTCGGCCACCTCCACGCAGTTGCCACCCTCCTGGTTGCTGTAGCTGCTCCTGCGCCAGTCGGCGCCGCTGAGATCGGGACGGGACACTCGCTTCACGGTTGTCCTCCAGCGCGGATCGGATCATGTCGAGCGACATGAGCGGGGGCAGGGCTGCCGCCCGCAGTCGATCGTATGTCTCCCTGTACGGCCTGATCTCCGCCGGTTCCTCGACGAGTTGGCCGTAATCGGCGCCTTCCGTGTAGACCGTCTCCGAGCCGTCCGGCATCGTCAGCAGGGTCAGGGAACCGCCCAGTGCGCCATGCTCGCCCTGGTCGAACGGCAGCACCTGCACGGTGATGTGAGGCTCTTCGGCGGCTTCGAGGAGGCTCGTCAACTGGCCCCGCATGACGGCGCGGCCTCCGATCGGACGCCGCAGCACCGACTCGTCCAGGATCACCCACAGTTCGGGACGGTCCGGTGACCAGAGTCGTGCCTGCCGCCCGATCCGGGCCGCGACGCGTTCCTCCAACTGCTCCTTGCCGCTGAGCGTCCGGCCGACGCTCAGCAGGGCTCGCGCGTAGTCCTCGGTCTGGAGCAGGCCGGGCACCACATGCGCCGCGTACTCGCAGATGGACACTGCTCGTTCCGCGTGCTCCATGAACCTGCGCGACCAGTCGGGGAACGTCTCGCGGTAGACGTACGGCCACAGGTCGACCAGCAGGTTGTCCGCTCCGAGCGCGTCGTCCAGCGTGCGCGCCAGCTCAAGCGTCGGTCTCGCCCCGGAGGCCCGCTCGACCTGGGTGATCCGGCTGGCGACCACATGCGCCTTCTCGCCCAGCTCTGCCTGGGTCAGCCCGGCGGCGACGCGGAGTCTGCGCACCCGCGAACCGAACAGGGCTGCCATCGATGCCCCGGGATCAACTTCCTTGGCCAAAACATCACTTCCGTTTCTTACGGGCTGGAAGATAAGGCTTCATCCCCTTCCGAGCCTAGGCTCGCCGGTCGATCCTGAAGCACGGAACGTAATGATCCGCCTACGTTGCGGATCGAACAAGGAAGCGAAGGACGGCTTTCGTGCTGATGACGACGACCACGCCCGACGAGGAACCGCAGCCGGGCGCGGCATACCCGGGCGACGCCGACCCCCCGCTGTTCGCAATGCGGTTCACGTCATCCGCCAAGGGGGCGCGGCTCGCCCGGAAACTCGCCGTGCGGCGCATGGAGGAGTGGGGGTGGCCGGCCGCGTCGGACACCTCGTGCACCGTCTCCCTGCTGGTCGGCGAGCTGGCCGCCAACGCGGTACGGCACGGCCGCGTGCCCGGACGCGGCTTCCGTCTCGCGCTCGAAGCGCGAGGGGACGTGGTCCGTATCGAGGTCTCGGACGCCTCCCCGGTCCGGCCTCCGGCCGCCCCGCCCTCGCCGTCCGCCGACGACGAGTCGGGGCGCGGTCTGCTCCTGGTGGACATCCTCGCCACCCGCTGGGGCGCGGTCCCGCGCGACCCCGTCGGCAAGACGGTCTGGGCGGAGGTGGCGGCCCTGGACCACTGAAAGGACCGGGCGGTCGTGCCGGGGTGTTTGCCGACGCCTTCCGGCGTGCCGTGGAGAATGCGTGCATGTCCATCCGAGCTGTGCGCCTGAACGAGCTGCCCGTCCTCCAGGACATCGAGAGGGCCGCCGGGCAGTGCTTCCGGGACATCGGCATGCCGGAGATCGCCGAGGACGAGCCGCTCTCGCTCGGTGAGCTCGCCCGCTACCACCATGCCGGGCTGGCCTGGGTCGTGGCCAACGGCGCCGATGTCCCGGTCGCATATCTGATCGCCGACCGTGTCGACGGCAACCTCCACGTCGAGCAGGTCTCGGTGCATCCGGACAGCGCGCGCCGCGGTGTCGGCCGGTCGCTGCTGGAGCATCTGGCGGCACACGCCACGAGCGAGGGCGCACCCGCCCTGACTCTCACCACGTTCGCCCAGGTCCCGTGGAACGCCCCTTATTACGCACGCTGCGGTTTCCAGATCATGGACGACACCGGGCTCGCTCCCGGTCTGCGGAAGATCCGCGAGCGCGAAGCGGCCCACGGCCTGGACCGGTGGCCGCGGGTCTGTATGCGCCGGGCACTGTGACACCACAGCGGTGCCGGTGCGGGTTCGCTCAGGGGCCGGTGGTGCCGTCGAGGCGCTCCCGGAGCAGGTCTGCGTGGCCGTTGTGGCGTGCGTACTCCTCGATCAGGTGGACCAGGATCCAGCGCAGCGAGACGTCCTCGCTGCCCATGTGTGCGGCCTCCTGCTCCGAAAGTCTGCCGGTCTCCTCCAGCGAGGCACCGGCGGTCAGTTCGCGTCCCCGCGCGACCTCGGCGCGCCAGGCGGCCAGCGCCTCGTCCATGCCGCGCTCCGGGACGAGCCCGAAGCCGTCCCAGCCGGCGTCCGCGTGGACCGGCGGCACGTCGAGACCGGCGAACACCCGCTGGAACCAGTTGCGTTCGATCTCCGCCAGGTGCTGTACCAGGCCCAGCAGCGTCATCGGCGACAGTTCCAGCGGGGCGGTACGGAGGTTGTGGTCGTCCAGCCCCGAGCACTTCAGCACCAGGGTTTCCCGGTGGAAGTCCAGCCAGCCCTCCAGCATGGTGCGTTCGTCGGCGTGCGGCGGCGGGACGGTTCGGCCGTCCGGTGTCGTGGCCATGTGCTTCCTCTCTCCGGGCTCTCCTCGGGTGTCCTCCCGGAGATCATCCCCGAGGCGGGGCCGGTGCCGCCCGGGCGGATGGTCACCGCGCACGGCCTGGGCTCCACTCGTAGGCTCCCGGAGCCGTCTCGACGACTTCGCGGGGCCAGGTCAGCCGGACCTTCTCCAGGCGCTCCCGGTGCTCGGTGATCCAGTCTCCCCGAGGCCGGACGCCCAGGACCGTCGTAAGGCGGTCCGGGTCGCTGATCTGGATCGACAACCAGCCGTCCTCGTGTACATGGATGTCGAGACTCAGGCCGCGGCCCGAGTCGATGCCGGCTGTCCGGCCCGGCCCCAGGCTGGACAGCTGCTGCTCCCAGGAGTCCAGGTCACGCTGCGAGAGGTGAAGGTCGAGTCGGGCGTCGACGAAGCTCGCGGAGGCGAGCACGTCCGCGCGCAGGATGTCGTGACCGGTCAGAATGCCCGGCCGGAACCGCCCCGTGATACGCACGATGCAGCGGTTCCCGTCCGGATCGGCGAGGTGGATCAGGTCCGTCGGAGCTGGTTCCGTCATGAGGTTGCCTCGCTTCCGTGTGCCTGTGCGGGCTGCATCGTCTCCTATCGCCGGACGGGCGGCGCAGCCAGGCCCCGGCCCGGAGGACCACGCGCCCGGAGCCGGGCCTGCCGCGAGCGCTAACCGCTCACGGCTCTCGGCTGACGGCCGGGGAACACCCGAACGGACGGCGGCGGCAGGCGCCGGGCGACGGGGCCCGGCGCCTGTTCCTCAGCCGGGGCGCTCGGCCATGACGACCACGCCCGGGCCGGTCTGCTCATCGGCGGGGAGACGGAGCTCGGCGACCGGGCGCAGGCCGGCCCGCTCGATCAGGTCCACGAGCTGTTCCGGCCGCCACTGGTGTGTCGTCCAGCGGACGGGGACACCCCCGTAGGCCTCGGTGCGCGCGATGTCCTCGTCGCCGACGTGGGTCGCCGTGATGAGGTGTCCGCCCGGCTTCAGGGCGCGCGCGAACATGGCGAGGACCTGGGGGAGGACGTCACGGGGGAGGTTGAACAGCGACCACCACCCGAGCACGCCGCCGAGGGACGCCTCACCGAGGTCGAGGTCGGTGGCGGAGGCGACGTCGAAGCGGCAGTGCGGGTAGAGACGGCGCGCGTTCTCGATCATGCGGGGGGAGAGGTCGACCCCGGACACGTCGAGCCCGCGTTCGGCGAGGTAGGCGGTCACCGTTCCGGGGCCGCAGCCGACGTCGAGGACGGGGCCGAGTCCGCGCACGGTGTCGGCGAAGGCGTCGATCGACGCCTTGAGCCAGGGATGGGTGCGGATGTCGCCGCAGCCCGTCGTCTGGACCATGTGAACGTAGTTGTCGGCCACCCGGTCATAGGACTCACGGACCGTGTCGAGATCGGCCGGGCGGTCGATGGGGTGTAAGCGCATCGGCCGAGGATAGGACAGCGGCCCTGGTCGTGGGACCGCCGGCCTCCCCGTCGGGCCGAACGGCACTGGCCGCCGGAGCGGCGCGGTGTTGTCATGGGGAAGGAGGACGGCGCGGACGGGCCGACGAGGGCGCGACGGCCCCGCCGTAACGCGGAGGAGGCCGATGCCATGCTGTACCGCCACACGGTCGGTGACGTGATGACCGAGGACGTGGTCACCTTCCGCCCCGACACACCGTTGCCGGAGGTCGCCGCCCTGATGGACGCGAACGACATCGTCGCGGCCCCGGTCGTCGACGACGACGGCGCCCCCGTCGGCGTCGTGTCCGCGTCCGACGTGCTGCGGCACGAGACCGGCATGCCCGATCCGCAGGGGCAGGACGGAGACGACGAGCGCTCCTGGGGCAAGGCCCGGGCCCGGACCGCGGGGGCGCTCATGAGCAGCCCCGTCTTCACGGCCCGCGCCGACTGGACGATCCCCCGTGTCGCGCGGGAACTGCGCAGGCGGCACGTCAAGCAGCTGCCGGTGGTCGACGACGACGGGCTCCTCACCGGCATCGTCACCCGCAGCGACCTGCTCGACGTCTTCATCCGCTCCGACGCCGAGATCCGCGACGAGGTCGAGCAGGACGTCCTGGGGGACATCCTGGGCCTGGACGAGGACACCGTCGCGGTCGAGGTCCGGGACGGGGTCGTCACCCTTCGGGGGGACGTCCCGGAAGCGCGTCTCGTCCCGGTTGTCGTGGGCCTGTGCCAGGGTATTGACGGTGTCGCCGCGGTGGAAGCCCACCTCGCCGCCGCCCGGGCGGGCTGAGCGCCCGCCCCGGGCGGGCCGGGGTGCCTGAGGCCCGGACGCCTGGCCTGCCGGGGTGAAGCGGGACCGGGGAACGCCGGGTCGGCCCAGAGCTTGTCGGGGGAGCGGTTCCCGGTCCTGGCCGCCCGCCGCGGCTGCGCTCACTGGCGGCTGAGGGCGCGGGTGACGCCCGCCGCGGTGGTCGTGGCCAGGATCCAGCCCGTGACGATGAGCAGGTACGCCAGCCACTGGTGCGCGCCCCGGGGCGCGAAGGCGGCCTCCTGGCCGAAGCCGATGATCGGCAGCAGCAGGTCGAGGGTGTAGAAGACGGGGTTGAAGTCGGGAGCCTCGTCGGCCTTGAGCGGGCGGGGACGCTCCCGGGCGAAGGCCAGTGTGCCGGTGAGCAGCAGGACCAGCAGCCATCCGGCGGCGCGCATCGGGCGGAAGCCGTAACCGACGGTCACGTCCTGGACGTACCCCCAGAGCCTGGCGTACGGAGGCAGGGTGCGACGGTGGCGCCGGAGCTTGGCCAGTTGCACGGTGCGGGCGCCCACCTCGTCGCCCGCGGTGCGGTACGCGGTGGCCAACTGCTCGTACGCGTAAGGGAGATAACCCGTCTCCTCACGTTCCAGCAGCGGCAGCCGACGCTCGGCGGGCAGATGCGGGGACAGCCGCCGGTAGGTGAGCCCGTCGATCCTGACCCGCTCGGGCCACACCTCCGGGGCGGCTTCCAGCAGGTCGATCCGGGCGCCGCGCAGGTTCACGGCCCCCTGCACCGGGGCCGTGCCGCGCAGCCACAGTTCGCCGATGGTGCTGACGCTGGCCCGCAGCGCCTGCCCGGTGGGGGTGGAGAGCCGCGCGGAGCTCAGGACGAGCCGGCGGGGGATCGTGGCGCCGCTGAGGTTGACCATTCCGCGGGCGCGCAGCCGGGCGGCGCGCAGGTCGGTGCCGACCGACAGGGTCTCGGCCTCCAGGGCGAGGCCGTCCGGGTCGTGCAGTTCGGCGTCGTCGAGGTTCACCAGCCCGCCCACAGTGGTGCCGTCCATCCGCACCCGGCCGTGGGCGGTGAGGCCGACGGCCCAGACGTCGGTGCCGACCGTCGCGTGGTTGAGCTGGAGGGCCGGTTCCGGCCGTTCCCCGGAATCCTCCCGCTCCGGGCCCGGTGGCCGGCCGCTTCGCGCTCCGGGGACACCCAGCACCGCGCCGTCGAGGAAGAGCGCCCCGGACAGCTGCGCCCCCGCGAGCCGTACGGGGCCGGTGACCCGGCAGCCGGTCATCCGCAGCACGATGTCGACGCGGAGGGTGCCGGCGGTGAGGCCGGGGAGCACCGAGTCGCTCAGGACGAGGGCGCGGACCTGCGCCCCGTACAGGTTCGGCGGCTTCTCGAAGTGGCAGGACCGCAGCCGCATGGCGGGCTCGACCGTCCCGTACATGAGGTCCAGCCGGCCGGTGACGCGCGCGCCGGTCAGCTTCAGGCCGGGCACCCGGCCACCGGTGGTGGGGCCGTCGAGGAGCAGCGCCCGCAGCACTTCGGCGCGGACGGTGCGCCCGGGGCCCCACGACGCGCCGTCCGCCGGGTCGTCGTCCGCGCTCTCGCGGAGATCGACGCCCTCGTTGAGCGGGAACGCCCGCCACACGCGGAGCTCGGCCGGGGTGAGGTCGGTGATCTCCACCCGGCGGATGGTGCCGTGGCCCCGCCGGGGGCGTCAACTCCGTTTCCGGGCACGGCTTTTCGGGGCTTCCGTGCGATCCGGGCGCCGGGTTCAGGAGGCGTAGAGGGCCTCGATCTCCGCCTCGTACATCTTCGTGATCGCCGCCCGCCGCATCTTCAGCGACGGTGTGACCAGGCCGTCCCGCATGCTGAACTCCGCGGGCAGGATCCGGAAGGCCCGGATGGACTCCGCCCGCGACACCGCGTTGTTGGCCTTGGACACCGCCCGCTGGACCTCCGCGTGCAGTTCCTCGTCGCGCAGGATCTCCCGGGGGGACAGCGGCTCCCTCTCGCGCAGGCGGAACCAGTGCTCCAGCGCGTCGGGGTCGAGGGTGATCAGCGCCGCGACGTAGGGGCGGTCGTCGCCGACGACCAGGCACTGGGAGACCAGCGGATGGGCGCGGACGCGGTCCTCCAGGACCTGCGGGGCGACGCTCTTGCCGCCGCTGGTGACGATGATGTCCTTCTTGCGCCCGGTGATGACCAGATAGCCCTCGTCGTCCAGGTGACCGACGTCCCCGGTGGCGAACCAGCCGTCCCGCAGCACCCTGGCGGTCGCCTCGGGGTCGTTGAGGTAGCCGGCGAAGACGACGTCGCCGTGCACCCAGATCTCCCCGTCGCGGGCGATGTGGACGGAGTGGCCCGGCATCGGGCGGCCCACCGTGCCGAACTTGACGCGGCCCATCGGCTGACCGGTCACCGCCGCGGTGGTCTCGGTCAGTCCGTAGCCGTCGTAGACCGTGATCCCGGCGCCGGCGAAGATCAGGCCGAGTTCGCGCCGCAGCGTGGAGCCGCCCGAGACCGCGTACCGCACACGCCCGCCCAGCACCGCCCGCAGCTTCCGGTAGACGGTGCGGTCGAAGAGCGCGTGCGAGGCCCTGAGCATCGGCCCCGGGCCGGGGCCCGCGCCCGCGTCGTGCCGTTCCACGGCCTCGGCGTAGCGCACCGCGACGTCCATCGCCCGGTCGAACACATCGCCCTTGCCGGCCTCCAGGGCGACCTGCCGCGCCCTGCGGTAGATCTCCTCGAAGACGTAGGGGACGGCGAAGACGAACGTCGGCCTGAAGGACGCGAGCGCGGGCAGCAGCAGGGAGGGCGCGATCTCGGGCTGGTGGCCCAGCAGTATGCCGTTGCGGATGCAGAAGACCTGCACCATCAGTCCGTAGATGTGGGACAGCGGCAGGAAGGCGAGGATGGACGGCTGCTCGCCCTGCGCGGCGACGAGGCCGGGCCATCCGGCGAGCAGGATGTCGCACTCGGCCGCGAGGTTGGCGTGGGTGATCACACAGCCCTTGGGGCGCCCGGTGGTGCCGGAGGTGTAGGTGACGGCGGCGACCGAGCGCGGTGCCACCGCGAGGCGGTGGCGGTCCACCAGGTCGTCGGTGACGCCGCGCCCCAGCTCGGCCAACTCCCGCACGCAACCGGTGTCGAGCTGCCAGATGCGGCGCAGCGACGGTGCCGCGTCGCACACCGAGCCCACCGTCATGGCGTGCTCCTCGTGCTCGACGACGATCGCCACCACCTGCGCGTCGGCCAGGATCCAGCGCACCTGCTCGGCGGAGGAGGTGGGGTAGACGGGCACGACCTGGGCGCCGATCGTCCACAGCGCGTAGCTGAACAGCGTCCACTCGTAGCGGGTGCGGGCCATCACCGCGACCCGGTCGTCGAACCGTATGCCGTCGGCCAGCAGGCCCTTGGCCAGGGCCCTCACCTCGTCGCGGAAGGCGGCGGCGGTGACGGTGGCCCACTCACCGCCCGCGGGGTCCTCGCGGCGGGCGAGCTGTGCGAAGCCGGGGTCGCGCTCGGCCAGTTCGTGGACCGAGTCCGCCAACCCTCCCGTCCGCATCGGCTCCACCACGGGCGGAAGGCTGAAATCGCGCACGGCACCCCCATGACCGGACCTCCGCCGCATCGCTTTCCGGGCGGCAGGGGGCGAAAAATACCGATGAACGCACCCGTTGCACAGGCCTTGATCAAAACCGTTCTCCTGTACGAGTCTTCTGGGCGGGCCGGGCGTTGCCGCACCCCCGGACGTCGCCGGGCCCGTCGCGTTCACCGCGTTCACCGGGCCGGCCGGGCCCGCGCCGTGGACTCCGCCGCGTTCACGGGCCGTTCGACCGGTGAGGGGCCTTACGGCCATGTGCGCGCCATAGTCCACACGGCAACCGTCATCGTCCACAGACGCCGCCCTAGCATCGGTGAGGAGTCGCCGCGCGGTAACGGAACGAACACACGCATGCGTATCCGTGAAATCCCCCCTCATCGGATGGAGCACCCCCCATGCGCAGGACGAGCGCACGCTTCAAGCTGATCGGCACCGTGGCCGCCACGGCCGCCGCCATGACCCTCACCGGTGTCAACGCGCTCAGCGGCTCGGCCGCGGAGGCGCCGGCGCCGAGCCCGCTGGCGGCCAACTCGCCCATCGGCTTCGGCGCCGGCACCACCGGCGGCGCGGGCGGACCCACCGTCACCGTGACGAACGCGAGCCAGTTCGTCCAGGAAGTGCAGAGCAGCGGTTCGAAGGTCGTCCGGGTCAACGGCACCATCAACCTCGGCAGCATGACCAAGGTGGCGTCCAACAAGACCATCGTCGGCGTGGGCACCTCCGGGAAGATCACCGGCAGCGGGCTGAACGTCAGCAACGTCAGCAACGTGATCATCCGCAACCTGACCTTCACCGGCTCGAACGACGACGCCATCAACGTCCAGTACTCCACCAAGGTCTGGATCGACCACAACGACATCTCGAACGCCAACGACGGCGCCCTCGACATCAAGCGCGCCTCGGACCTCATCACGGTGTCCTGGAACCGCGTCCACCACCACGACAAGACGTTCCTGCTCGGGCACTCCGACAGCAACGGCGGCGAGGACAGCGGCAAGCTGCGGGTCACCTACGACCACAACTGGTTCGACGGGACCAACCAGCGCCACCCGCGGGTCCGCTTCGGCAACCCCGTCCACGTCCTGAACAACTACTACAGCAACATCGGCAGTTACGGCGTGGCCTCCACCGAGAACGCCGGCGTGCTGGTGGAGGGCAACTACTTCGAGAACGTCAGGGACCCCTTCCACCGCGGTGAGGGTTCCTCGGACGACGGCGGCCTGGCGGCCAGGAACAACCACTTCGTCAACTCCGGCTCGGGCGAGACCGGCGGCTCCGTCGCCTCCATCCCCTACGGCTACACCGCCGACAACGCCTCGTCGGTGAAGTCGATCGTGACCGCGGGCGCGGGCGTCGGGAAGATCTGACCCGGCACCGTCCGCCGAACCACCTCACCTCACCCCACCCCACACCGTCCGGGCAGGGCAGACCACCGTCTGTCTTGCCCGGACGCGTACCCGCCGCTATCGTCCTGCGCCCCGGGGGAGGGGACACCGCAGGGCGAGGGGGGCCGTCACCGAGCGACGAGCGAGGCAGGCCATGGCGGAACGCGGACCCGTACCGGCGCGGAGGGAAGGCGCGGGGAAGGGAAGACCCACCATCGGGCTGGTCACGGCCAACATCCACCTGGGCGTCGGCGCGACCCTGTGGTCGGGCGTCCTGGCGGCGGCCGAGCGGTGCGACGTCAACCTGGTGTGCTTCCCCGGAGGCCCCCTGCGACCGGCGGGCGCGCCGCGCACCGCGCTGTACGAACTGGTCGGCCCCGAACGGCTGGACGGCGTCATCTGCTGGACATCCACCCTCGGCCTGCCGGACGACGGCGACGAGCGGGCCGCCCGGCTGGTGCGGCGGCTGCGGGAGTTACCGGTCGTCAGCCTCAACCGGGCCCTGGAGGACCACGAGACCCTCCAACTGGACAGCTACGCCGGGATGCGCGCGGCCGTCAGCCACCTGGTGAAGGACCACGGCCGCCGCCGGCTCGCCTGTGTGCGCGGGCCGCTGGCGAACCCCGTCTCCCGCGACCGCCACCGCGCCTACACCGACGCCCTCGCCCGCCACCGCATCACCCCGGACCGCTCCCTGACCGTCGCCTCGGCGGACTTCGGCGGCGGGGCCGGCGCCGCCGCGATGCGGGTCCTGACCGACGTACGGGGCCTGCGGCCCGGCCGCGACTTCGACGCGGTGGTCGCCTGCAGCGACGTCCTGGCCGCCGACGCCCTGCGCTTTCTGACCGGGCGCGGCGTACGGGTGCCCGAGGACGTGGCCGTCGTCGGCTTCAACGACTCGCTGGAGGCCCGGCTGGCGGACCCGCCGCTGACCTCGGTCGCCCTGCCCTTCGCGGAGCTCGGGGAGCTGGCCGTGGACACCCTCCTCGCCCGGCTGCGCGGCACGGCGCCGCCGGCCCGGCGCGCGGTGCCGGGCGCCCTGGTCGTCCGCCGCTCCTGCGGCTGCCACTCGCCTCTCGTCACCCAGGGGGCTCAGGAGGTCCGGGGAGCACAGGAGGGCAGGGAGGAGGCCGGGGAGGACGAGGGGCGCGGAGAGCCGTTCGGGGAACTGCCGGAACACGGAACGGCGCTGGCCGGCGCGCTGCGCGCGGACCTGGACCCCGCCGGGGGAGAGTCCGCCGGCGGCCGGGGCGAGGTCTTCCTCCCGCTGGTCGAGCGCCTGGTCGGCGACCGCGTCCGCACCGCCGGGGACGCGGCCGACTGGGACCGCTCGCTGCTGCGCGCCCGCGGCCTGCTCGCCCCGCGCCTGGCCCCCGAGGCCCGGGCGAGGGCCGAACGGCTCCTGGGGCAGGCCCGGTTGATGGTGGCCGACAAGTCCCACCGGCTGCTGGAATACGAGCGCTGGGCCGAGCAGCAGGACGCGCGCCGGCTGCGGGAGCTGGGCACCGCGCTGACCACCGCCGTGGACATGGAGGCCCTCACCGGCGCGCTCGCCCGCCATCTGCCGGACACCGGTGTGCCGGGCTGCCGTCTGGCGCTCTACGAGGGCGGTCACCTAAGCGGGGAGGGCGCCGGCCGCATCCTGGCCCGGCCGGTGCCCGCACCCGCCGGCGCACCCGGCGGGCCGGACGGACCGGGGGAGCCCGGGCGCCCCCGGCCGGAGTGGGACGACGACGGTGCGCCCCATCCGGCCCGGTTGCTGCTGCCGGACCGGCTGCTGCCCCAGGACCGCCGCTTCACCCTGGTCGTCGAACCCCTCCACATCGGCGAGGAGCAACTCGGCTTCGCCCTCTTCGACGGCGGACCGGGGCAGGGACCGGACGGGGACCCGGACGGGGGAGCGGGCACAGGCGCCGCGCGCCGGGGCGCGCTCTACCGGGCGCTCGGTGACCAGATCAGCGCCGCCCTCAAGGGCATCCGGCTCTTCGACGAGGTCCGCCGGGCCCGCGACGCGGCCGAACGGGCCAGCAGGCTCAAGACCCGCCTGCTGGACAACGCCACCGACGAACTGCGCACCCCGGTCGAAGCCATCCTGCGCCACACCCGCGCCCCCGGCCCGGGCTCCGGCACGGAGACCGGCACGGACACCGGCGCGGCCGACGCCCTCCGCCGCGCGCACGGCGACGCCGCACGCCTGCTGCGCCTGATCGACGACCTGCTGGACCTGTCCCGGTCCGAGATCGACGCCCTGGACCTGTCCCGGCGGCTGCTGGACCCGCGCCCGGTGCTCGTCGAGGCGTTCCACGGCGCCGTCCGGCACCCCCTCCTCGCCTCGGCCGACCACGGGCTCGCCCTGCCCCGCCGGCTGCCCGCCGTACAGGCCGACGCCCCGCGGCTGCGCCAGATCGTCCTCAACCTGCTGGCCGCCGCCGGGCACCTCGCCGACGGCGGACGGCTGCGGCTCACCGCCGAGGTCCTGCCCGCCCTGCTGCGCGTCCGCGTCCTGGCCACGGGACTGCGCGTACCGCCGGGCGAGGCCGAGCACCTGTTCCAGCCCTTCGCCTCGGGCGCCCCCGGCTCGCGCCTCGGCCTCGCCATCGCCCGGCGCCTGGCCGCCCTGCACGGCGGAACGGCCGCACTCGACCGCAGCCCCGCCGGCAGCGGCTTCCGCCTGGACCTGCCGCTGCCCACCCCGGCGGAGACCGCCGGCACAGCCCCTGCCCCCGCACCCGGAGCCGCCCCGGGCACCGGCCGCACCCTCCTGGTCGCCGCCGCCACCGTGCCGCCCCCCGAGGCCACCGCCCTCGCCCGGCGGCAGAACCTGCCGCTGCGCCGCCTGGACCCGGACGACGACCTCGCCTCCCTCGTCGCGGAGGGCGGGCCGGCCGCCGTCGTCTGGGACGCCGAAGGGGCCCGGCCGCAGGAGTGGTCGGCCGTCCGGCGCCTCCACGACCACCCGGCGCTGCGCCACACCCCCTTCCTGCTCTACGGCCCGGTCTCCGGCCCCGACCTGGACCGGGCGCTGCGAGCCCTGCGGCCCCCAGGGCTCACCGCCCCCGCGGTGGTCGCCGACCCCTGCGCGGCCCGCCGCGAGCAGTGGCGGCGGCTGCTGGCCGGGGCGCTGCCGGGACGTACCGTGCGCACCGCCGCGGACGGCGCCGCCGCGCTGGCCCTGATCGCCGAGGACGCCCCCTGCCTGCTGGTCGTCTGCCGCACCCTGCCCGACATGGACGGCTTCGACGTCGCCGAGGCGACGCACGACGGAGCGGAACGCTCCGACACCCCCGTCCTGATGGTCGGCGACGAGGGCTTCACCGCCGACGACGTACGCCGCGCGGAGCCGCATCCGGGCATGGTGTTCCTGGGCCGCGGCATCCTCACGGACGCGGAGACCGCCGCCCTGCTGGCCGCCATGGCACGCCGCGCCGGACCGCCGTCCCCGTCCTCCCCCTCGTCCCCGCAGCCCTCCCGCACCCGAGCCCCGGTCCGCAGCGCGCTGGTCTACCTCGAACAGCACTACCGCCACCGCATCTCCCGCTGGCAGGTCGCCCGGGCCGCGGGCGTCAGCGAGGACCACCTCAGCAGGCTCTTCCACCGCGAACTGGGAGTACCGCTGTGGGAGTACCTGACCCGGCTGCGCGTCCAGCGCGCCAAGGAGCGGCTGCGGCACAGCGGCGACAGCGTCCAGACCGTCGCCCGCGCGGTCGGCTTCCACGACCGCGCCTACTTCAGCCGGGTCTTCCGCAAGGTGACGGGCGTCGCCCCGCACGCCTACCGGGAAGTGCCGTAGAACGGCGGCCCGCTCCGGCCGCACGGCGCACGGCGCACGGCGGGCCGGAGGGCGCTCCCCCCATGGGGCGCCCTCCGGCCTTGTGCCGCCCGCGCACCCGGGCGGCTCGCGGTGGTGGTCAGGAACGGACCCGGGGCCGGACTCGGAGTCGGCCTCGGACCGTGCTCACACCCGCTGCCACAGCGCCGGGGTGTTCGGCGGCTCCCAGCCCGGCTGCGCCTGGTGGGCCTGGAGGCAGCGGTAGGTCGCGCCCCCGTAGGTCACCCGGTCGCCGGCCGCGTAGACGGTGCCGGCCTTCCAGGTGCCGCCCGGCTCCTCACCCGGCGGGTCGGTGGGCTCGGGGCCCGGGCCGCCGCCGGCGGTCTTCAGCGTCAGGCCGTACACGGACAGGATCTCGTTGACCGGCTGGTGGTAGGTGGTGCCGCCGGTGCGGCAGTTGCCGGAGCCGCCGGAGGTGACGCCCTGGGCCTGGTTGCCGGAGATGTAGGAGCCGCCGGAGTCGCCGGGTTCGGCGCACACGGAGGTCCGGGTCACGCCGGTGATGGTGCCCTCGGGGTAGGTGACGCTGGTGTTGTGCTGCTGGATGGTGCCGCAGTGCCAGCCGGTGGTGGAGCCGGAGCGGCAGATGGACGCCCCCACCGCCGCCTGCGTGGAGCCCGCCACCTGGACGCTGCCGCTGGAGGTCTTCACGTACGGGGTGGCGGTCCAGTTGGAGTTGGCCGCGACCCAGGCGTAGTCGTTGCCGGGGAAGGACGAGCCCTGGAAGGCGCCCAGCGCCACCTGGTTGTAGCCCGAGACGCTGGTGCCGGTGCGGCCGCAGTGGCCGGCGGTGGCGAAGCCCTGCTGGCTGCCCTTGGTGACGGGGAAACCGACCGAGCAGCGCCCGCCGCCACCCATGTAGTAGGCGTCACCGCCGCGCAGGTCGTACAGCGGGCGGGGCTTCTCGGCGGACTTCACCACGCGCACCAGGTCGCTGTCGGCTCCGGCGGCCTCGGCGAAGGCGCGGGCCTTGGCGGTGTCGGAGGCGTGGACGACGACGGAGTTGGTCCTGACGTCGACGTACCACACCGGCGCGGCGGTGGTGGAGTTCTTCTCGGCGGCGCGGTCCAGTCCGGCCTTGGCGGCCTCGAGTTCGGCCAGGGTGTGCTCGACGACCTTCGCCCGGGCGCCCTTCGCGGAGATCCGGCGGGCGTCGGAGGCGTCGGTGGTGGCCACGGTGAGGGTCGCGGCGTCGTCGCCGGACACCCAGGCGCCGGCGAAGTCGCCGCCGAGCGCCAGGCGCAGCTCTCCGGCGGCTGCCCCGGCCCGGCTCTCGTTCACCAGCCGGTCCTTCGCCTGGCCGGCGGTGAGGCCGAGGTCGCGCTGCATGGCCTTCAGCAGACCGGGCGGCAGGGAGGACAGGGCGGACGCGGCCTGCCGGGCGTCCGCCTTCCGCGGGGCGGACGCGGCGGGATCGGCCGTCGCGGTGCCCGGCAGCAGTGCGGTCAGGGTGAGTGCGCCGGCCGCCACCGCGGCCGCGCACGCGCCTGCGACGCGTCTGTGGAGCATGTGGATCTCCTCGGTTTCGTCGGGGTGACCGAAACCGTAGACGCGGACGCGGTGGGGAGAGGAGCTGTCAACTCCCCTCTCCCCACCGCGTTATGGAAGCCGCCGTACCCCTTGTGGCCTGCGGTTTCCGCTGCACTGCCGCAAGCGGCTCAGCGCTTGCCCACCGGGGCGAGGTGGTCCAGGGACGTGACCAGGGCCTTGCGCCGCCCGTTCTTGGCCGGGGCCGAGACCACTTCGAGCTGCTCGAGCGCGTCCAGGGCGCGCCGGGCGGCCGTACGGGAGAGGGAGAAGCGCTGCTGCACGTAGACCATGCTGGCGTTCTGCTCGGTGACGACCGCCTGCGCGATCTCGCGGAGCGTCTCGGTGTCCATTCCGGCGGCCTCCGCCTGCCGGGCGAGCGGGCCGCCGTCGGGCTCGGATCCGGAATCGGTCCGCTCGGGCTCGGGCTCGGGCTCGGCGGACGGTGTGGTGGAGGCGGCGGCCAGGGCGGGGGTGCCGGGTGCTCCGGCCTCCTCGGCCGACGGGGCGGCCTGCTTCACGATGAGCGCGGCGGGCTCGTCGGCGGTCCGCTCGGGCTCCGGGGCCGCGGACTCGTCGTCGGCTGGCTCCGTGGCTGGCTCCGTGGCGGCGGGCGCGGACTGCGCGGACGGCACTGCCCCGTCGAGGTCCTCGGCAGTCTGCTCCGTCTCCGTCTCCGTCTCCGTCTCCGTCTCCGTCTCCGTCTCCGTCTCCGGCGTACGCGGCGCCGCGTCCTCAGCCACGGGGGCGTCGGGTACCTCGGCGGCTTCTCCGGCGTCCCGCGCGGACGTCTCGGCGGGCGCGGACGACTCGGTCCCGGCGGAGGGCTCCGGGGCCGCGGCCCTGTCCTCGACGGCCTCCGCGGGCTGCACGGGCTCCGTGACCTCCACGGCGGCCGGGGCGGTCTCCTCGGCGCGGGGGGCGGGGATCTCGGCGGGGGCCTCGGTCTCCGCGGCAGGCGTCCCGTCCTTCACCGCGAGGGCGGCGGGGTCGTCGTCCCGCGTCTCCGGCTCCCGCGCCTCCGGCTCCTGTGCGTCCGGCTCCCGCGCCTCCGGCTCCTGTGTGTCCTGCTCGGGTTCCGGTGCGCGGGGAGCCGGATCCCGGCTCTCCTCCCGGTCCTCCCGGTCCTCCAGGACCGAACGCCCCGGCTTCGGGACGGATGTGCCGGGGTCGGAGATGAACAGACCGCCGACCGAGAGCCGTTCCGGTGCGCTCTCCTCCACGGAGACCGCCTCCACCAGGACGGAACCGGAGACGCTCTCCTCCCCGTACCCGCGGTGTTCCGCCGCCCGCCGCGGCTCGGCCGACGAGCCCGGCCCGGCGTGGACGGCGGCCGTCTCCTCCGCCGTCTTCTCCGTCTCCTCGGCTCCGCTCTCCTTCGCCCCGCCCCGCTCGGCGGTCCGCTCACCGGCCGCCTCACGTGCGGCACCGCGTCCGCCCGCCGAGGCGTGGCGGCTCGCCAGGACACCGGCTCCCGCCGCGAGGAGGAAGACGGTACCGCCCGCCATGTGCGGCACGGAACCGAGAACGATCCCGAGGACGAGGAGGATCAGGCCGGCCAGCGCCAGGATCACGGACAGGCGTGCGGCCGTCTTCGACAGGTCCTTCCCCGCGGGACGCGGAACGTCCTCCCGCGGGGCCGGGGCCTCCGCGGCGGTCCGTCCCGCTCCCCGGCAGCTTCGGCCTTCGCTCTCGTGGTGGCCGATGACCCCGTCGGTCACCGGCGCCCGCTGCTCGCAGACCGGGCATGTATCGCGACGCATTCAGCCCCCTTGTGGCACTTCCCAGGACGACGGACTGTAGCGGACCGGGGGATGCCGTCGCGGGGGTGGTACCGGCACTCCGCATCCGTCCGGGCGTACGCCCGGACCAGCGGCCCGCCCGCCACCGCACAACTCCGTTCCCCAGCCAGTCCTTTGGCGGCGCGGCCGAGCGGGCCGCCGCGGCACCGGTCGGGTGCTCCGGCGTGTCGTGCGGGGCGGTGCCGTCCGGCGGTTATCGGACCGTCATCCGACCGCCGTCGGGGAGGCCGCGCCGAAACCGGGGTGGTCCGCCAGCCACCGGGTGTAGCTGGTGCTGCGGGCGGCGGCCTCGGTGTGCGCCGCGCGGGCCTGGGCGACCACCGGGCCCGCGACACCCGCCGCGGGCGAGCCCGGATGCCAGCCGATCAGGTGCCGCCAGCGCAGCGGCGCCCCGGCCAGCGGACGGGTCACCACGCCCGGGGCCGGCGGGAACGTCGCCCGGCACAGGCCGACCGCCCGTCCCACCTGCACCAGGTGGACGCAGGAGGCGGTGTCGGTCTCGTAGACGCGGGCGGGGGTGAACCCGGCGCGGGCGCAGACGGCGGCGAAGCAGTCCGCGAAGCAGCCGTCCCCCGGCACGTCCGCCCAGGACTCCCGCGCCAGCGACTCCAGTTCCACCTCGCGCCGCTCGGCCAGCGGATGGTCCCGGCCCAGCATCACGAACACCGGATCGACGGCGATCTCCCGCCACACCAGCCGGTCCGCCGCGGGCGGCGGACTCTCCCCGCAGGCGCCGACCAGTGCGAAGTCCACCCGTCCCTCGACCACCAGCGCGGCGATCTCCCGTTCCGACCAGGAGGTGCGAGTGGTCACCGCGATCTGCGGGTGGGACTCCGCCAGCCGGTCCACCAGGCCGCCCAGCAGCGGCCCGTGCGTACCGCCGAGCCGGAAGCGCGGCATGCCCTCCCACGCCCGCGCGAACCGCACGGCCTCCTCCTGGAGTTCGCGCACCGCGGGCAGCAGCACACCGGCGCGGTCCAGCACCAGCTCGCCCAGCGCGGTCGGCCGGACCCCGAACCGGCCGCGGGTGAACAGCGCCCCGCCCAGGGCGCGTTCGATCCGCTTGAGCTGCGCGCTGAGCGCGGGCTGGGCCAGACCCAGCGCCGTGGCCGCCCGGGTGAGGCTGCCGGCGTCCGCGATCGCCCGGATCGTCTTCAGGTGCCGCAGTTCCAGGTCCATGCCCGACAGCTTGGGCCGCCCGGTACGCGGGGGCAATACATCGGCGGAGTATTGGTACGGACCATAACTCCGGCCTGTGATCGCCGAGTCGGCGCCCGGGTCAGGCTCCTCGCATGTCCGGGGCAGCTCAGAGGTTCGACTCGTCCATGGCCGCCTGGCGGCAGTGGCAGCAGGCGCCCTGGGGGCGGCTGCGCTTCACCCTCGCCGAGGCCAACCTCCTGCGCCACCTGGACGGACTCGGCGGCGGCCCGCTGCGGATCCTGGACCTGGCCGGGGGAGACGGAGGCGACGCCGTCCGGCTCGCGGCTCGCGGCCACCGCGTGACCGTGGTGGACTGCGCCCCCGGGATGCTGGCCGCCGCCGGGGAACGCGCCGAGGCGGCCGGAGTCGCCGACCGCGTCACCCGCGTCCGGGCCCGCATCGAGGAGTTGCCGCAGGATGTCGCCTCGGGCGGCTGGGACGTCGTGCTGTGCCACAACGTCCTGCAGTACGCGGACTGTCCGGACGCGGCGGCCGGGATGCTGGCCGCGGCCGTGGCGCCGCTGCGGGAGGGCGGCGTGGTGTCGGTGATGGCCGTCAACCGCCACTCCGCACCGCTGGTCGCGGCCGTACGCGAGCCGGACCCGGCCGCCGCGCTGGCGGCCCTCGACCGGGACCGCGCCGACGGCCGCACCTTCGGCACCGCCATACTGCTCCACACCGCCGAGGAGATCGCCTCCCGACTGGACGGCCTGGGCTGTCCGGGGGCGGCGCACTACGGCATCCGCAGCATCAGCGACTACATCACCGACGACGAGCGCAAGCACGACCCCGCCTTCTACGCCGACCTGGAGCGGCTGGAACTCGCGGTCACCGACCGGCCCGCCTACCGGCACACCGCCCGCCTCTTCCAGCTGATCGCCCGCCGGGAGCCCGGCGCGGGCCCGGTCAGGGCAGGGTGAGGATGCGCGGGCCCTCCTCGGTGATCGCCACGGTGTGCTCGATGTGGGCGGCCCGGCTGCCGTCGGCGGTGCGCAGCGTCCAGCCGTCGGTGTCGGTGCGGTAGGCGTCGCTCCCGCCGGCCATCAGCATCGGCTCGATGGCGAGGACCAGTCCGTGGCGCAGGGGGAAACCGCGCCCGGGGCGCCCGCGGTTGGGCACGTGGGGGTCCTCGTGCATGCGGCGGCCGATGCCGTGGCCGCCGAAGTCCCGCGGCATGCCGCAGCGGGCGGCTGCGGCGACGGAGCCGATGGCGTGCGAGATGTCGCCGATCCGGTTCCCGGCGGTGGCCGCGGCGATGCCCGCGTCGAGCGCCTCCCCGGTGGCCTTGACCAGTTCCAGGTCGGCGGGCCGGGGGGTGCCCACGATGAAGCTGACGGCGGCGTCACCGGTCCAGCCGTCGAGTTCCGCGCCGCAGTCGACGCTGACCAGGTCGCCGTCGCGCAGCCGGTAGCCGTCGGGGACGCCGTGCACGATCGCGTCGTTGACGGACGCGCAGATCACCGCCGGGAACGGGGTGGGCGCGAAGGAGGGCTGGTAGCCCAGGAAGGGCGAGCGCGCCCCCGCCTCGGTCAGGACGGCGCGCGCCGCCTCGTCCAGCTCCCGCAGGGACACGCCGACGCCCGCCGCGTCCCGGGCGGCCGCGAGGGCCCGTGCCACGACGCGTCCGGCCTCCCGCATGGCCTCCAGTGCCGCGTCGGTCTTGATCTCCACCATGTTCCACCGCTCCTTGTCCGTGTCGGGCCGCCCGTGCCGGTCCCGCCGCATCACGCACGCCCGGGCGAGTCGCCCGGGCGTGATGCGAGCCAATTCTTATACCGGTATTAGTATCACGGTCATGGTGAGAACTCCTCTGACCCCGTGGGAGCGGCAGCGCGGGGAGCGGCTCGGCGCACTGCTGCGCGAAGCGCGCGGTGGACGCAGCATGGTGGAGGTCGCGGCGGCGGCCGGGGTGTCGGCGGAGACGCTGCGGAAGATCGAGACCGGGCGGGCGCCGACCCCGGCGTTCTTCACGGTGGCGGCCCTGGCGGCCGTACTGGGGATCTCCCTGGACGAACTGGCCGCCGTCTGCGCCCGGAGCGGCGATGACGGTGAGCGTGCGCTGACTGCGTAGCGCCTTCCCGCCCTCTCGGCCGGCCCCGGGCGGGGCCGCTGCCCGCGCCCGCCGTCGAACCGGGTGCGGGAGCCGCGTTCGACCGATCTGTGTTCACGGGGCCTTCGGGCGAACGCGGTGGTCTGCGCCCCGCCGGGGGCGGTGTCCTGTGGCGAGGGAAGCGAGACGAGACGTGCCGTCTCGTCTGTGTTATGGTCCGGTCGTGCCCAAGCAACCGACGGCCGCCCGGCGCAGCGCGGCCTCCCGCGCCGCGATCCTGGAAGCGGCCTTCGAGCTGGTCGGAGAGGTCGGCTACCGCAGGCTCGGCATCGAGGCGATCGCCTCGCGCGCCGGGGTCGGCAAGCAGACGATCTACCGGTGGTGGCCCTCCAAGGGCGCGGTGCTGTTCGAGGCGATCCTCGTGCGCAGCTTCGGCGACGGAGAGGAGCCGGTGCCGCTGCCCGACACCGGTGATCTGGAGGCGGACCTGCGCACCGTCCTGCGGGCCACCGCGCTGGAACTCGCCAGTCCCGAGGTGGACCGTCCGCTGCGGGCGCTGACGGCCGCGATGGTCGAGGACGAGGCCCTGGCCGAGGAGTACCGCATCCGCGTGGAGGAGCCCACCCGGGAGGCCAAGCGGGCCCGGCTGCGCTCCGCGCAGCGCGCCGGCCGGCTCCCGGCCTCACTGGACCTGGACATCGCCGTCGACGCGATCTTCGCGCCGATGGCGCAGCGGTGGCTGACCCGCAGCGGGCCGCTGACCGAGGAGTACGCCGACGCGCTGCTGGAGACCGCGCTCAACGGCCTGCGGCACCACGGCCCGAACTGAAGGGGGAACACATGGAGACCTTCGTCGAAGCGGGGGACGGCTACCGGCTGTGGGTCGAGACCGCCGGAGAGGACGATCTGCCGCCACTGCTGCTCGTCATGGGTGCCGGCGCGAGCGGCCTGGGATGGCCCGACGCACTCGTGGCCCGGCTGGCGCGGCACCACCGCGTCATCCGCTACGACCACCGCGACACCGGCCGCTCCACCCGCGCCTTCCACGAACGGCCCTACGCCGTCCGCGACCTCGCCGGTGACGCCGTGGCGGTGCTGGACGCGCTGTCCGTCGACCGGGCGCACGTGGCGGGGATGTCGATGGGCGGCTACCTGGTCCAGTTGCTGCTCCTGGACCACCCGCGGCGACTGCTCAGCGCCGCGCTGTGGGGCACCTCCGTGCTGGGCGGCGCGCGCCCCGACCCGGAGATCCGCGACGAGGACCTGCCCGGCCCCGACCCCCGCCTGCTCGCGATGTGGGAGCAGATGGGGCAGGAGCGCGACCAGGAGGCCGAACTCGAATGGCGGGTGGAGCACTGGCGCCTTCTCAACGGCGACGTACTGCCCTTCGACGCCCAGGAGTTCGGCGACCTCGAACGCCGGGTCGCCGCCCACAGCGGCACCTGGCGCCAGCCGTCCGCACACGCTCTCGCCGACCAGTCCGGCATGGAGCGGGGCGAGGAGCTGGCGCGGGTGACGGTCCCGACCCTGGTCGTCGACGCCCCGGAGGACCCGATCACACCCCCGCCGCACGCGGCCCGGCTGGCCCGTGCGATCCCCTCCGCGCGGCTGGTCACCGTCCCCGGGCTCGGGCACGCGCTCGGAAGCGCGGCCGTGCCGCCGCTGGCCGACGCGATCCTCGCCCACACCCGTTCCGTCGACGCGGGCGGCCGTACGTCCTGACCACCGGCCGCGCGGGGCCGGTCCCCGGCCGGAGACCGGGCGGGGCAGGGCAGGGCAGGGCAGGGCGGAAAACGGGAGGACGCGGACGGACCGCGCCGGTGAGGATGGGGCACGTGGACACCGAACGCCGAGAGTTCTGGGACATCGCGCCCCTGCCCGTCGGGCATCCCGAGGCCGCGGCCCTGCTGCGCGCGTACTACGAGGACATCGTCGGCCGCTACCACGGCCGCCGCGCCACGCGGGAGGAGGTCGACGCGGCGCTCGCCGAGGAGCCCAGTGACGATCTCGCCCACCCCACCGGCCACTTCCTGGTGGGCCGGTGGGAGGGGCGGCCCGCCGGGTGCGCCGGCCTGCGCGTACTGGACGAGCGGACCGCCGAACTGACCCGGCTCTTCGTGCTCCCCGGCGCGCGGGGGAAGGGCTGGGGAGCGCGGCTGCTGGCGGCGGCCGAGCACGCCGCCGCCGAGGTGCTGGGCGCGCGGGTGATCCGCCTGGACACCCGCGCCGACCTGGTCGAGGCCCGCGCCCTGTACGCGCGCCACGGCTACACCGAGATCCCCGACTACAACGGCGGGAAGTACGCCGACCACTGGTTCGAGAAGCGGATCGGTCCGTGAGCCGGTCCGTGCTCCGGTCCGTGGCTCAGTCCGTCACCCCGAAGGCCCCCTTCGCGCCGCGTTCGGCGTCGCCCACGATGTGCGGGACGAACGGATAGGCGCCGGCCTCGGGGAAGGCCGGCTCCACGAGACCGCCGGAGGCCGGGGGCAGGTCCAGCACCTGTGCTCCGCCGCTGCCCGGATCGTCCGGCCGCAGCCGGTGGGCGACCTCCTGGTGGACGGTGCCGAGCTGCCCGCCGGCGACGTGGAAGGCGCTCGGCCGGTTCGGTCCGGCAGTCGGCACCCGGAGTACCGCGCCATGCCCATGGCCTGGTGCATCCCGCCGCTGTCCCCGGTCGTCGACGCGGTACGCGGCACCGGCGCCGGGACTGGTGCCACGGTGGCCGCCGACGTCGTCGACGAGGGCTACGGCGTTCGCCGTCTGGCCCTTCACCCGGTTGGTGCACATGCTGACCGCGCCGCCGGGGTACCTCACCCGTCCCTGCATCGTCTACCGGAGCCGGGACACGCGGCTGGGCCCGCGTGCCCCCGGCGCGGATGGGAGCGTGTTTGATGATCACTCCGCAGGGCGGTCCCGAGCCGGACCGCGAGAAGCACCCCGCCGGAGAGGTGGCCGGACTGAAGGCACAGGGGGAGTGGCTGCTGGCCGAGGCGGGGGCGGCCGACTCAGGGCGGAAGGCGCAGACCGTCGTCAAGGTCCCCGGGCTCAGCGTGACCCTGATGGCGCTGGCCTCCGGCCACGGACTGGCCGAGCACCAGGCGCCGGGAGCCGCGACGCTGCTGTGCCTGACCGGCCGGGTGACGCTGAGCACCGTCGGCCGGGAGTGGGAGCTGGGTCCGGACGACCTCATCGCCATCCCCGCGGAGCGCCACCGCCTGACCGCCGACACCGACGCCCTGGTGCTGCTCACCGTCCGGCTGGACTGATCCCGTCGGCCGGCACACCGTCCTGCGGGCCCGACAGCACGCTGCCGCAGCCGGCGACGGGGCCGACGTCGCACGACGGCCGGTAGGCCGGGGCAGCCGCGCGGGGTCCGCGGCTCAGACGGTCCCGGTGGGAGAGACGTCGTCCAGCACCCGGCCGGTCACCAGTTCCGGTTCGATCCGCACGTAGACCCCGTCCTCGATCGACGCCCAGGACAGGGGCCCGGACAGGCCCAGCCGCTCGGCCTCACCGGGATCGGTCACCTTCGAGGCGCGCCCGGTGACGACCACGCTCCAGCCGGAGCGCGTCGCCTCGTCGAACCGGTCCGCCTCGAAGGCCACCACACTGGTGTCCACCGCACGGGCCATCCGGGACGCGCCCGAGGTGCGCAGGACCACCGCCTGGTCGCGGTCCAGGAAGAAGTTGACGGGGAGGACGGCGGGCAGCGCGTTCTCGGTGTAGACGATGCGTCCCAGAGGGACCTGTGCCAGCAGGTCCAGGCACTCCTGCCGGTCGAGCTCGCGGAAGCCGTCGTGTCGGTGCATGCGTCCATGGTGCGCGCGCCACCCGCGCGGGGGTAGGGCCGGTCGGCCCCATCCGGGGCGAAAACGGGCGGGGGCCGCCCCGGTGCGCGGCCCCCGCCCGGTACGCCGGCCCCGCCCGCCTCCGCGGACCGGTTCAGCGCGGCTGCCGCCCCGTGGAGTGCGGGGCGGTCTGGGTGGCGATGACGGCGGCCTGGACGCGCCGCTCCACCCCCAGCTTCGCCAGCAGCCGGGAGATGTTGTTCTTGACCGTCTTCTCCGACAGGTACAGCTGCCGGCCGATCTGCCGGTTGGTCATCCCCTCGCCGATCAGGGCCAGGATGTCGCGCTCGCGGGGGGTCAGCGAGGCCAGCGCGGCGTCCTGCGGCTCCTCGGCGGGTTCCTCGGTGTCCTGCACCCGCAGGCTGTTCATCAGCCGCGCCGTGGTCGCCGGGTCCAGCATGGACTGCCCGGAGGCGACGGTGCGCACGGCGGCGATCAGGTCAGAGCCCTTGATCTGCTTGAGGACGTAGCCGGAGGCACCGGCCATGATCGCGTCCAGCAGCGCGTCGTCGTCGTCGAACGAGGTCAGCATCAGACAGGCCAGCTCCGGCATCCGCGAGCGCAGCTCGCGGCAGACGGCGATGCCGTTGCCGTCGGGCAGGCGCACGTCCAGGACGGCCACGTGAGGGCGCAGGGCCGGGCCGCGCGCGAGGGCCTGCTCGGCCGTGCCGGCCTCGCCGACCACCTCGATGTCGGGCTCGGCGTCCAGCATGTCGTGCACGCCGCGCCGTACCACCTCGTGGTCGTCCAGGAGGAACACCCGGATCGGGTCCTGTGGTGAGAACTGCTGGGCCTGGGTCATACGGATCCTTCACGCTGTCGGGCAGGGGCACGCCCCCCTGCCCCACGATCCTGCCCCGACCCGCCCGTCCGGCGCCAGGGCCCAACGGCCCCACCGCCCGCACACGCGGACGGGAACCCGGGCCGCCCGATCCCGGCACACCGCCCCGGACGCCGGCTCCGCCACCAGGGGCCCTCGACGGTCACCGGTGGCCGCCGGCGGTCGCCTTCGGCCACCGGCGGCTCACACGGACCGCTCCAGGTCGAACCCGACGTCCACCACCCCCTCCACCGACCGCGCCATCCGGGCGGCCACCGGGACCAGGGCGGTGTTGCGGATCTCGCCTGTGAAGGTCACCACGCCGTCCGCCACCCGCACCCCCACGCTCCGGTCCCCGCCGGGGAAGAGGGGCTCGACGACGTCACGGCGCACCTCCCGGGCGATGTCCTCGTCCGGGCGCAGGAAGACCTTCAGCAGGTCCCCGCGGCTGACGACACCGACCAGCAGGCCGTCGGCGTCGATCACGGGCAGGCGCTTGACGCGCCGGCGCGCCATGATCCGCGCCGCCTCGGCCAGCGTGGCGCGGGCGCGGACGCACACCGCCGGCGCCGTCATCAGCTCGCCCGCGGTCACCGCCCCCACCCGGGCCAGATCCTCCGGGCGCCGAAGCTGCTCCATGCGGCTGGGGCCGCCGTCCCGGAACTCCTCCTTGGGCAGCAGATCCGCCTCGGAGACGACGCCGACGACGCGGCCCTCGCCCTCCAGCACCGGCAGAGCACTGACCTTCCACTGCTCCATGGTCATCACGATCTGCTTGAACGGGGCGTCCCGGCCCACGGAGACGACGGTCTGGCTCATCACGTCGCCGACGGTGTGCGGGGTGTGCGGGGCGCCGTCCATGGCGTCCGCGCCGCCCGTCGCGCCCGCGCTGTCCACAGTGTCCATGCTGTCCTCCTCAGGATCGTCGGCCGTGACGCGCAGGGATGGGCGTCACGGCATGGGCCCGCTTCCGTAGGGCCCGTACAGGTCCAGCAGCCGGGTGCGGGCGGCCTGCAGCCGGTGCGAGATGATCTCGGCCATCCGCAGGGCCACCGCGCGCCCCAGGACCGGGTCGGCGTCGCACAGCTCCCGCACCCGGGCGGCGTCGAACTCCAGGGCCCGCACCGGGCTGAGCGCCTCGGCGCCCAGCTGCCAGGTGTAGGGCGGGAAGAGCCAGGACCAGCCCAGCAGGTCGCCGTGGGAGAGGGTCTCGACCGCCGCCGGACGGCGGCCGGGCACCCGCATGTCGAGGGTGACCGAGCCGGTGCGGATCACCCAGAACCGGTCGGCCCGGTGGCCCTCCTCGGAGATGCGGGCGCCGGCGGGGAAGGAGACCTCGCGCGCGAGTTCCAGCAGCCGCTCGCGGCTCTCCGGGGGCAGCGCACCGAGCAGGTTGTTGGCGGTGACGATCATGGCGGGCCTCCCTGGCGGTGAAGGGGTCGTGTGCGCGGAGGCGTCCGCTTCCGGTTCCGGTGCGGGCGCCGAGGCGGTCCGCCGCCGCTCCCTCTACTCCCGTTGTACTCCCGCGGCCGGGAAGTGGAGCCTCACCGTCATCGTCGGATTCCTCCCACCGCCGGGGCAGGGGCCGTACGGGGACCGGAGGCGGGACCTTCGGCCCCCGCACACGGGCCCGCGGACCCCTGCTGCGCCGCGCGCCGCCGCGAGACGGTGTGAACGTGCCCGACCGGCGGGCCGATTTCCGCGAAGGGGATGAGTGAGATGGCAGTCCACGGCCACACGCACGGACACCGGGGGTTCCGCCTCCCGGTGTGGCGCACCACCCGGACCGCACCCGCGTCCGGCGAGACGGCGGCCGCGGCGGCCGCGGTGCCGGCGGCGTCGGCCGCGGCCCGCGTCCTGGCCGGGCTGCGCTTCGCGACCGGGTTCGTCTTCCTGTGGGCGTTCGCCGACAAGACCTTCGGTCTGGGCTACGCGACCCCCGCCGAGCGGGCCTGGACCGAGGGCGGCTCGCCCACGGAGGGCTTCCTCAGCGGCGTGGCAGTCGGCCCCCTGGAGTCGGTCTTCCACGACATCGCCGGGGCCGCCTGGGCGGACTGGCTGTTCATGCTGGGCCTACTCGGCATCGGCCTGGCCCTGACCGCCGGCGTCGCACTGCGGCTCACGGCGGTCGCCGGCACCGTGATGATGGCGCTGATGTGGGCCGCGGAGTGGCCACTGGCCCAGCACCTGTCGGACGGCAGCCCCAGCATGTCGACCAACCCGCTCGTGAACTACCACGTGGTGTACGCCGCCGTCATGATCGTCCTGGCGGCCGCGGCGGCGGGCGACACCTGGGGGCTGGGCCGGTGGTGGGCCCGGCTGCCCCTGGTCCGCAGCCTCCCCTGGCTGCGGTGAACCCGCCGCCCCCGAGCGGACCACCGGCCCGCGGCGCCCCCGAGGCGCCGCGGGCCGGCCGTCTTCCCCGGTCGTCTTCCCCCGCCCCGCCGCCCTTGCGGACCGTCCGGCCGATCCCCCGGGACACCACGGCGGGCCCCGCAGGACATCGGGCCCGCACGGAAGGGACCAGTGACCCCTGCCGAACGCGGGTATCCGGATCGATCATGAGAACACAGCGGCACAGAGCCGCCCGTCAACGGAGGTGTTGTGATGGTACGTACGGTCACCGTGGGAGTGGACGGCTCGGCCGAGAGCCTGGCCGCCGCCGACTGGGCGGCCCGGGAGGCGGTACGGCGCGGGGTGCCGCTGCACCTCGTCCACGTGCGGGAGCCCGACCCCTTCACCCCTCCGGACTCCTTCGCCGACCCCGGGACCCGGCAGCACTGGGCCCAGCGGATCCCGCGCGAGGCGGCGAACGACCTCGCCCGCCGCCACCCGGGGCTGGAGATCACCACCGACCAGCTCACCGGCCGTCCCCCCGAGGTGCTGACCGCGGTCGCCGAGCAGGCCGAGGTGCTGGTCGTCGGCACACGCGGACTGGGACCCGTGGCCGGTTTCCTGATCGGCTCCGTCGGCCTGGCCACCGTCGCCCGTGTGAAGTGCCCGGTGGTGCTGGTGCGGGCCGGAACACCGGAGGAGGGCGGACCGGAGGGCGCCGGGCCCTCCAACGGCTCCCGCGACGTCGTCATGGGACTGGAGCTGTACCGGCCGGCCGACGAGCTGATCGAGTTCGGCTTCGAAGCCGCCGCCCGGCGCGGCGCCGCGCTGCGGGTCGTCCACGGCTGGAACCCGCCGCTGGTCTACGGCATCGACCCCATCGCCGTCGACCCCCGCCTGGCCACCGATCTGGCCGAGGAGAGCGCCCGCGCCCTGAACGAGGCGCTGCGCCACTGGCGGGAGAAGTACCCGGACGTCGAGGTGAAGGCACAGGCCGTGGTGGGCAGGGCCGCCCGCCATCTGACGGAGGCATCCGAGGACGCCTCGCTGGTCGTCGTCGGCCGCCGCGACCGCCGCTCGCCGATCGGCTTCCACATCGGGCCGGTCGCCCACGCGGTCATGCACCACTCCAAGGCGCCCGTCGCCGTCGTCCCGCTCGACTGAGACACGCCCGCCGCGACGGCGCCGCACCCCGGGCCGCGACCCTTCGGTGAAGACCGACGGGCCGTGGCCCGTCGCGTCAGGGTGTGAACGCCTCCAGATGGTCGACGACCACGAAGCGCGTGTGCGGGCTCGCCTCCTCCACCGCCCTGCGCAGGCCCTCCAGGCCGCCCCAGTCCACGGCCGGCTCGTCCAGCGGCTCGTCGAAGTCGTCCCAGTGGGTGGGCACGACGTAGGGCGGGTGGCCCAGGCAGGACAGCAGGCGCGGCACGTAGTCGTGCACGGTGGAGCCGCCGGGCTGGATCATCGCCAGGTCCGGGGCGAGCCCGGTCAGGTCGGCGGCGCTGAAGTTGGAGCCGCCGAAGTTCACCAGGGTGAAGCCGGTGGCCTCGCTGGTGACCGCGTACGCCAGGGTCTCGCCCTCGACGAGGTCGGCGATGGTCCTCGGGCGGGGCGGCGGGCCGCCGGGGCGGGTGCCGGGGAAGGGCACCCGGGCGCGCGGCCCCGGCATGGAGTGCAGGGAGCGCAGCACCCGGACCGAGTAGCCCTCGAAGCGGATGTGCTCGCCGCCGCGCACCACCGACAACTGCTCCTCCAGAGCGCGCCGCTCCTCCGGCCGGGCGAGCGCCAGCATCATGTTGGCGTGGCTCTCGGTGCCCAGCACGGTGGCACCGGTACGGGCCGCCAGATGCGGTACGTCGGGCATGTGGTCGTAGTGGCCGTGGGTGACCAGGATCTGGTCGGCGCGCAGCCGGTGGCGGTCGATGGCGGCCCGGTCGACGGTCACCGGCGTGTCCGGATCGGCCCCCTTCCGGGAGTAGGTGCCGGTGCGGAAGCGGGTCAGCCACGGGTCCACGAGCACGGTGGCGGGTGCGGCGCCGGGCCGCTCCACGCGGATCTCCCAGCCGTTGTTGCCCAGCCAGCGCAACCGGAAGCCGGACCTGCCCGGCTCGGGGCGGTCGGAACGCGCGGGGCGGGCCGCCGGCTGCGCCGCGCCGGCCGGGACGGCCGCGGTCAGGCCGGCGGCCAGACCACCGGCCGCCGAGGCGCCGAGCAGACCGCGCCGGGACACCGGGGATGTGCGGGCGGGGGAGGGGCGGGAGGATCGGGAAAGTGGTCGCATGCCGTGATCAGAGCACGTGCGACGGCGGCCCGTCCAAGATCGAAAACCGTTTCCGGCGATACCGGAAACGGTATCGTCCCAGCGTGGATCTGTTACGGCACCTGAGGTACTTCCGGGCCGTCGCCGAGGAGTTGCACTTCGGGCGGGCGGCGGAACGGCTCCACATGGCCCAGCCGCCGCTGAGCCGGAGCGTCCGCTCGCTGGAGGAGGAGCTCGGTGTGCGGCTGTTCGACCGCACCTCGCGCGGCGTACGGCTGACCGCCGCGGGCGAGACGCTGCTGGCCGAGTCCGGTGAGCTGCTGGCCCGGGCCGAGCGGATGCGGACCCTGGTCGCCCGCGCCCACCGCGGCGAGCACGGAACGCTGCGGATCGGGGTGCCCCCGGAGCTGCCCGGACGCGTGCTGGCCCGGATGCTGACCGCCTTCGCCGCCGAGGCCCCGGGCGTACAGGTGGAGCCGAGGGAGCTGAGCACCGCCGAGCAGGTGCGGCTGCTGGCCGACAGGGAGCTGGACGCCGGACTCCTCCAGCACCCGGTGGAAGTGGAACCGGCCGGACTGGTGAGCGAACCGGCCACCGGTCTGCCGCTGGGCGTCGTCCTGCCCCGGGGCTCCCCGCAGGCGGGGACGGGCCCGCTGCCCCTGGCCGCGCTCGGCGGCAGCCCGCTGGTGATCTTTCCCCGGCAGGCGGCGCCGGGCCTGTACGACGCCACCCTCGGTGCCTGCCGCGCGCAGGGCTGGCACCCGTCCCGGATCGTCCACGCGGGAAGCCCCGAGGTGGTGATGGGCCTGGTGATCGCCGGGCACGGGGCCGCCCTCGCGCACGAGGCCGTGGCCCGCAAGGAACCCCGCGTCCTGTGGCGCCCGCTCGGCACGGACGGCCCGCGGTGGCCGGTCTCCTTCGTGCGGCCGGCCGCGGCGCCCCATCCGGCCGCCCGGCGCCTGGCGGCCACCGCGACGGCCGCGCTGCGCGCCGAGGCGGGCGGGACGGGCGAGTGCCCGGCCGGGCGGCCCGGGCCGAGGACGGCGGGGCCGGACGGCGCGCCGCGCCCCTGGGACGTGGTCTACGCGGTGCGGCGGCCGGAAGAGGGCTGATCGCAGCAGCCGTACAGCGCCTCCACCGCAGCCCGCCCCGCCGCGCCGATCGCCGCGTCGAGGTCCGGGCGGCGCTGGCCAAGGCTCTCGGTCTCGGTGAACACCGCGACCGCGTAACGGCCGCCACCGGGCGGGGAGACGACGCCGATCTCGTTGCGGATGCCGGGCAGGGTGCCCGACTTCGCGGCGACGGCGACCTCCTCGGGGAAGGCCGCCGCCAGCCGGTGCCAGCTCACCTGCCGCGCCATCAGGTCCCTGACCTCGGCGCACGCCCGCGGCGGTCCGGCGCGGTCGGTCCAGATCAGGGCGAGCAGCCGGGTCATGTCCCGGGCGGTGCCGCTGTTGGTGCGCCGCGGGTCCGATGTGGGCAGGGAGCGTATCCGCTCGGGGGAGAGCGTGGGGTAGACGGCGGCGAACGCGGCGGGATCGGCGGCGCCCACCTCCGCCAGCACGCTCTCCAGCAGGTCCCGGGGCGATCCGGCGATCCGCGTGCCCTCCAGCCCCAGCTCCCGCGCCAGCAGCGCCACGGTGTCGGTGCCCACCCTGCGGAACAGCACGTCGGCGGCGGTGTTGTCGCTCACCGACAGGGCGAGGAACGCCAGATCGCGCAGACTCATCTCCACGTCGTCCCGGCAGCCGGCCGTGCCCGTGCCGCCCAGCCGGTCCGCCTGCCGCACCAGCACCCGTTCGGCCGGATCAAGCTGGCCGTACGCCGCCTGCCGGGCGAACTCCAGCACCAGCGGCACCTTGACGACCGAGGCCAGCACCACCGGCTCGTCCGCCCCGGCCCCCGTCTGCCGCCCGCAGTCCACGCAGCGCGTGTGCAGCCGCACCCGTGCGCCCAGCGATCCGAACTCCCGCTCCAGGTCCCCCGGTTCCGCCACCGGGACATCCTGCCGCACCCCGTCCCCCTCGGGCGAGCGCCCGCCCGAGGGGGACGGGGTGCGCCGGCGTCAGCGGATGTGGCGGCCGGAGACCGCGCGGGCGATCACCAGGCGCTGGATCTCACTGGTGCCCTCGAAGATGGTGTAGATCTTGGCGTCCCGGTACATCCGCTCCACCGGGTGCTCCCGGCTGTATCCGGCGCCGCCGAGGATCTGGACGGCCTTCTCGGTTGCGGCGACGGCCAGTTCGCCGGCGCGCAGCTTGGACATCGAGCCCTGGGCCGCGTCGAAGGCGCGGCCGTTGCGGGCCATCCAGGCCGCCTGCCAGATCAGCAGCCGGACGGCCTCGATCTCGGTCCGCAGATCGGCCAGGGCGAAGGCGACGGCCTGGTTCTCGACGATGGGGCGGCCGAACGCGACGCGGCCGCCCGCGTACTCCAGGGCGTACTCGTACGCGGCGCGCGCGATGCCGAGCGCCTGCGCGCCCACGGTGGGCCGGCTGACCTCGAAGGTCGCCATGGCGGCCTGGCCCTTGGCTCCTCCGCCCTCGCGGGCGCGGGCCAGGCGCGCGTCCAGCCTCTCCCTGCCGCCCAGCAGGCAGTGGCCCGGCACCCGCACCTCGTCCAGGAAGACGTCGGCGGTGTGCGAGGCCCGCAGCCCCAGCTTCCTGATCTTGCGCCCGGCCTCCAGACCGGAGGTGCCGGGCGGGACGATGAACGCGGCCTGGCCGCGGGCGCCGAGTTCCGGCTCCACCGAGGCCACCACCACGTGCACGTTCGCTATGCCGCCGTTGGTGATCCACGCCTTCTGGCCGCTGATCACCCACTCGTCCCTCGCCTCGTCGTACCGGGCGCGGGTGCGCATGGCCGAGACGTCGGAGCCGGCCTCGGGCTCCGAGACGCAGAAGGCCGCCACCTTGGGGTCGTCCTGGTCGCCGAAGCACTGCGGGACCCACTCGGCGAGCTGGTCGGGGGTGCCGGCGGAGAAGATGCCCGCCACCGCCAGCGAGGTGCCGAACAGGGCCATGCCGATGCCGGCGTCGCCCCAGAACAGCTCCTCGTTGGCGATCTGGAGGGAGAGGCCGGAGGGATCGCCGTACATGTCGGCCAGGGACTCGAAGCCGTACAGGCCGATCTTCGCCGCCTCCCGGATGACGGGCCAGGGAGTCTCCTCCCGCTCGTCCCACTCGGCGGCGGCCGGGCGCACGACGTCGGCGGCGAAGCCGTGCACCCACTCGCGCAGGTCGTTCTGCTCCTCGGTGAGGTCGAGGGAGAAACCGCTCATGACCGCAGTCCGCCCCTCACGCCTTGGGGATGTCGAAGTAGCGGGTCAGGCCGGAGGCCAGGCCGACGTCGCCGGCCAGCTTCAGCCTGCGCGTCATGAACATCGTCACGGGGCTGGCGTTGCCGGAGACGAGCCTGAGGAACTCGGCGTCGCCCATGGTCAGCGTCACGCGCGGGTCGGTGTCGCCGCGGCCCTCGCGGACCGTGCAGGTGCCGCCCGAGATGGCGATCTCGTGGACGACCTCGGTCTCCCCGGTGACCTTCCAGCGGATCACGGCGTCCAGCGATCCGGCCCGCTCGGGGCGGAACTGCCGCTCCATGCGCCGGAAGACCTCGCCGAGCACGCGCGTGCGCAGCTCGCCGCGCATGATCTCGGCGATCTCCCCGTTGGACAGGCCCTTGACGATCCGCGCGAACTCCTCGGGGGAGACGGCGGCGAAGTCGAGGGCGGCGAGGTCGGCCGGCTCCCGGCTGACGCCGTTGGTCATGGGGTTCCCCTCACTTTTCTTACTCCGAAGTAAATTTACTTGCGAGTAAGATTACGATGCGGTAGGTAGGCTGGCAAGAGTGAGCGGCGAACGCAGGCGACGGGTGCCCCGGCGGATCCGGGAACAGCAGATCATCGACGTGGCGGTCCAGGTCTTCGCCAGGCGCGGATACCACCCCGCCTCGGTGGACGAGATCGCCGAACTGGCGGGCATCTCCAAGCCGATGGTCTACCTCTACCTCGACTCCAAGGAGGGTCTGTTCCTGGCCTGCCTGCGCCGCGAGGCCGAGCGGCTGGTGGCGGCCTTCCAGGGCGCGGCGCGCGATGTGCGCACCCCGGAACTGCGGCTGTGGGCCGGGCTGTCGGCCTTCTTCGCCTTCGTGGCCGAGCACCGCGACAGCTGGGTCGTCCTCCACCGCCAGGCTTCGCAGCTCAGCGAGACCATCACCGCCGAGGTCGCCCAGGCCCGCCGCGCGGTCATGGCCGAGGTCGCGGGCCTGGTCCGGGACGGGATCGGCGAGGCCCTCGGACCGGTCCCGGTCGCCGACGAGGAGGCGGACTTCGTGGCCCACGCGCTGGTGGGCGCGGCGGACTCGCTCACCGACTGGATGGAGCGCCACCCCGGGGAGTCCCCCGAACGGGTCACCCGTCGTCTGATGAACATGGTGTGGGTGGGCATGCGCAACGTGCTCACCGGCGAGATCTGGACACCGCCGGCGGGTTCCGGGTCCCCGGACCCGGAACCCGCCGGAAGGCCCGGGGCGCCGGCGGCACCGGCGGACCCGGCCGGCCGGGGGCGCTCAGCCCAGGAGTGAGACCTCGCCGCGCAGATGCTCGCGCCCCGCGTCGCCGTCCCCGCGCAGCCGGAAGTCCCACAGCACGCCGGTGCCGGAGGACGCGGCCGGGCCCGCGGCGCGGAAGCGCACCGCCGAGGGCAGCGGGACCGGGGCCCGGAAGGAGACCTCCACCCGGCAGGCGTCGGGCAGCCGCTCCTCCAGCGCCGCCAGACAGCGGGCCTTGGTCCACATGCCGTGCGCGATGGCGCGCGGGAAGCCGAACAGCCGTGCGGTGAGCGGATGCAGATGGATCGGGTTGCGGTCACCGGAGACGGCGGCGTAGGCGCGCCCCGCCGAGCCGGACACCTCCCAGCGCTCCTCCAGCACAGGACCGCCCAGGTCGCCGGCCCCGCCGGGCAGGGCCCCGCCGGACGCGGTCCCGCCGGGCCGGGCCCCGGTGCGGGACCCGGCTCCGGCCGCCCCGCGTCCCCGGCGCAGGTACGTGCTGACGGACCGCCACACCGTACGGGCTCCGTCGTCGGCCTCGGCCGTCACGTCGAAGGCGGTGCCCTTCGGGTGCGGACGCAGGTCCCCGGCCCACACCCGGTAGGTGAGCCGCTCCCCGGCCTCCACCGGCCTGTGCCGGTCGATCCGGTTGGCGATGTGGACCAGCCCGAGCAGCGGCAGCGGGAAGTCCCGCCGGGTCATCAGCGACATCGCCAGCGGGAAGGCGACGAGGTGCGGATACGTCACGGGCAGCCGGGAGGTGTCGGCGAAGCCGCAGATCCCGGCGTAGCGGCGCAGCCGCCCGGGATCTGCCGCGACATCGCGCAGCACCAGCCGCCGCGCCGGCACCGGAACTCCCGGCCCGCCACCGGACTTGGGCAGCACCGCGCGGAGGTACAGCCCGGCCGTGCCCGGCGCGGACGGCATCTCCAGCGTCTCCGGCCCCCCGCGGCCGGCGCTCCCCGCGTCCTCCGGGCTCCCCGCCCTTCCCGCGCCCCCTGTGCTCTCCCCATCTCCCGCGCCCTCCATGCCTCTCATGCCTCTCACACCTCTCACGCCTCTCGTGTCCCTCACACCCCTCACGCTCCCAGCAGGGACTGGCCGCACACCCGCAGCACCTGGCCGCTGACCCCGCCGCTGCCGGGCGAGGCGAGATAGGCGACGGCCTCGGCCACGTCGACGGGCTGCCCGCCCTGCTTCATGCTGTTCATACGGCGGCCGGCCTCCCTCACGAACAGGGGCACCGCCGCCGTCATCCTCGTCTCGATGAAGCCCGGGGCCACCGCGTTGACGGTGACGCCGCGCTCGGCCACGACCGGTGCGAGGGCCTGGACCAGCCCGATCAGACCCGCCTTGCTCGCCGCGTAGTTGGTCTGCCCGACGTTGCCCGCGATGCCGCTGATGGAGGAGGTGCACACGATCCGGCCGCCCTCGCGCAGCACCGGCCTCCCCGAGTCCCCGGCCGCCAGCAGCCGTTCCGTCAGGCGCTCCACCGCGGTGAGGTTGACCGCGACCACCGAGTCCCACTTCGCGGCGTCCATCCGGCCCAGGGTCTTGTCACGGGTGATGCCCGCGTTGTGCACCACGACGTCCACGCCGCCGTGGCGGGCGCTCAGGTGCTCCGCCAGGGTGCCGTCGGCGCCGTCGGCGGTGATGTCCAGCTCCAGCGCGTCCCCGCCGACCCGCCCGGCCAGCTCGCGCAGTTCCCCGCCCTGGCCGGGCACGTCCAGGCAGACCACCGTCGCCCCGTCCCGGGCCAGGGTCTCGGCCACCACCGCGCCGATGCCGCGCGCCGCTCCGGTGACCACGGCCGTCCTCCCGTCCAGCGGGCGCTCCCAGTCGGCCGGTGCGGCGGTCCCCTTCACGGGCTGCCCGATCCGGACCACCTGGCCGGAGACGTAGGCCGAACGGGCCGAGAGCGCGAAGCGCAGCGTGGACTCCACCGCGTCCTCCGCCCCGGGCGCGACGAGCAGCAGATGCGCGGTCGCCCCGCGCCGCAGCTCCTTGCCGACCGAGCGCACGAAGCCCTCCAGCGCCCGCTGGGCGACGGCCTGCCGCACCCCGCCGGCCGCCTCGGGCGGGGTGCCGAGGACCACGACCCGGCCGCAGGGGGCCAGTGAACGGATCCGCGGGTGGAAGAAGTCGTGCAGGGCGCGCAGCCCGCCGCTGTCGGTGATGCCGGTGGCGTCGAAGACCAGTGCGGCGGTGGCGTTCCGGGAACCGGAGGGGCCGGAGGAGCCGGAGGAGTCCGCGGAGCCGCTCGCCGCGCCCGGCAGCGAGGCCACCAGCTCGCGCAGCGGCCCGGTCAGCCGGCCGCCCTCGGCGCCGTCCACGACCACCGGGCCGGACAGGACGGGACGGCCCGGGCGGTGGCGCTCCAGTATCTCCGGGCGCGGCAGGCCCAGGCGCCGGGCGAGGAGGGCGCCGGGTCCGGAAGCCGTCAGTTTCTGGTAGCGATCCACCATTGATTTCTCCTTACGCATGAGTAAGTTTACTCCGAAGTAAGTAGAGGGGTTTCCTACCACAAGGAGTGGTGGCCATGGCAACGGCCGTCCGCCGCGTCGCGATCGTCGGCAGCAACCGCATCCCCTTCGCCCGGGCGGACGGGCCCTACGCCACCGCCTCCAACCAGGAGATGCTCTGCGCCGCTCTGGCCGGTCTGGTCGAGCGCCACGGCCTGCGCGGCGAACTGCTGGGGGAGTTCGCCGCGGGCGCGGTCCTCAAGCACAGCCGGGACTTCAACCTCGCCCGGGAAGTGGTGCTCGGCAGCGCACTGGACCACCGCACCCCCGCGTACGACGTCCAGCAGGCGTGCGGAACGGGTCTGGAGACCGTCATCCTCGTCGCCAACAAGATCGCCCTGGGGCAGATCGAGTGCGGCGTCGCCGGCGGCGTGGACACCGCCAGCGACGCACCGCTGGGCGTCAACGACGATCTGCGGAAACTGCTGCTCAAGGCCCGCCGCGCCCGATCTCTGCCCCAGCGCCTCGGCGCCCTGGCCGGGCTGCGCCCCAGGCACGCCGTCCCCGACGTCCCCCGCAATGCCGAGCCGCGCACCGGCCTGTCGATGGGCGAGCACGCCGCCCGCACCGCCGCCGAGTGGGGCATCAGCCGTGCCGACCAGGACGCCCTGGCCGCCACCAGCCACCGGCGCCTGGCCGCCGCCTGGGACCGGGGCTTCCTCGACGACCTGGTCACCCCCTTCCGGGGCCTGGAGCGCGACCAGAACCTGCGCCCGGACAGCACGCCGGAGAAACTCGCCCGGCTCAGGACGGTGTTCGGCGAGGGCGAGGGGGCCACCATGACCGCCGGCAACTCCACCCCGCTGTCCGACGGAGCCTCCACCGTGCTGCTGGCGAGCGAGGAATGGGCCGCGCGGCGCGGTCTGCCGGTCCTGGCCTACCTCACCCACTCCCGCACCGCCGCCGTCGACTTCGTCGACGGCTCCGACGGGCTGCTCATGGCACCGGTGTACGCCGTGCCGAAGCTGCTCCGGGCCGCCGGGCTGAAGCTGGGCGACCTCGATCTGTACGAGATCCACGAGGCGTTCGCCTCCCAGGTCCTGGCCACCCTCGCCGCTTGGGAGGACGAGGAGTTCTGCACCCGCCGCCTGGGCCTGACCGGCCCGCTGGGCACCGTCGACCGCGACCGGCTCAACGTGGCCGGATCCTCCCTCGCGGCCGGGCACCCCTTCGCCGCCACCGGCGGCCGGATCGTGGGCACCCTCGCCAAGCTGCTCCACGAGAAGGCCGCCGAGCGCGGCGGGCCCGCCGACGGAGGGGAGCCGACCGTGCGCGGCCTGATATCGATCTGCGCCGCGGGCGGGCAGGGCGTGACCGCACTCCTCGAACGCTGACCGCCGGGCCCGTACGAGCCGCCGCCCGTACGGGCCCGCCCCTTTCCCGGCTCGACCCCGACGCCGCTCCCTGACCCCGCTCCCCGAAACGGAGCCGACCCGCACTTCCCACCCCCCACACCGGCCAGTGCAGTCCTCCCCACGCCGCGAACAGGAGCCGACCATGGGCGTACGCAAGGATCTGAAGAGGGCGAAGCAGCGCAGCGAACTCGCCGACCGTGTGACGGTGGAGCTGATCCGGGAAGGCGGCGCCGTACGCGAGGCGCGCTCCTCCTGGCGCACCCCGCCGCCCGCCGCCCGGGGCACCACCGCCGACATCCCCTTCACCGGCGCCGAACAGGACCCCGACGCGGTGGTGCTGCGCCGCCGGGAGGCAGGCCGGTGGGTCCCGGTCACCGCGGCGGCCTTCGCCCGTGAGGTGAACGCGGTCGCCAAGGGACTGATCGCCGCCGGGCTCCGGGCCGGCGACCGGGTCGCGCTGATGTCCCGGACCCGCTACGAGTGGGAGCTGTTCGACTTCGCCGTCTGGGCGGCCGGCGGGCAGAGCGTACCGGTCTACCCCACCTCCTCGGCCGGGCAGATCGAGTGGATCCTGCACGACTCCGGCGCCCGGTTCCTGATCGTGGAGACCGAGGAGAACGCCGTCACCGCCGCGGCCGCCTCTGTCTCCCTCCCCGAACCGCCGCGCACCTGGCGGATCGACGCCGGGGCCGTCGCCCAACTGTCCGATATGGGCGGGGAGGTGGGCGACGAGGAGGTGACCGAACGCCGCGCGGGCCTGACCTCCGACACCGTCGCCACCATCTGCTACACCTCCGGCACCACCGGCCGCCCCAAGGGTTGCGTGCTGACCCACGGCAACCTCCAGGCCGAGGCGTACAACACCGTGCAACTGCTGCACCCGGTCTTCGAGGCGGCCACCGGCCAGAAGGCATCCACCCTGCTCTTCCTGCCGCTGGCCCACATCCTGGGCCGCACCATCCAGATCGCCTGCCTCCAGGCGCGCATCGAACTCGGCCACTGGCCCAGCATCAAGCCCGACGAACTGCGGCCCGAACTCAAGCGGTTCCGCCCCACCTTCCTCGTCGGCGTGCCCTACCTCTTCGAGAAGATCCACGACACCGGGCGCGCCACGGCGGAGAGGATCGGCCGCGGTTCCTCCTTCGAGAGGGCCGACCGCATCGCCGTGCGCTACGGCGAGGCCTTCATGGACACCTTCCGCGGTGCCGGGACCGGCCCCGGCCTCAAGCTCTCCCTCGCCCGGGGCCTGTACGACCTGCTGGTGTACCGGCGCGTCCGCAAGGAGCTCGGCGGCAGACTCCACTACGCCATCAGCGGCGGCTCCCCCCTGGACCGCCGCCTCAACCTCTTCTTCGCCGCCTGCGGCATCATCGTCTACGAGGGCTACGGCCTCACCGAGACCACCGCCGCCGCCACCCTCGTCCCGCCCCTGGACCCGCGCCCGGGAAAGGTCGGACAGCCCATCCCCGGCACCGCCGTGCGCATCGCCGACGACGGCGAGGTGCTGATCAGGGGCAGTGTCGTCTTCACCTCCTACCGGAACAACCCGCAGGCCACCGCCCAGGCCCTGAGGGACGGCTGGCTCGCCACCGGAGACCTCGGCTCGCTGGACGAGGAGGGCTACCTCACCATCACCGGCCGCAAGAAGGACATCATCGTCACCTCCGGCGGCAAGAACGTCTCCCCGGCCGTGCTGGAGGACCGGCTGCGCAGCCGGCCGCCGATCGGGCAGTGCATGGTCGTCGGCGACGGACGCCCCTATGTGGCGGCGCTCATCACCCTCGAACCCGAATCTCTGGAGCACTGGCTGTCGGTGCGCAGGCGCCCCCTGGACACCCCCTTCGCCGAACTGGAGAAGGACCCCGAACTCCTCGCCGACGTCCAGCGCGCCGTGGACTACGCGAACGAGGCCGTCTCCCGGGCGGAGTCGATCCGCCGCTTCGCCCTGGTCGAGGGGGAGTTCACCGAGGAAAACGGCCTGCTGACACCGTCGCTGAAGGTCAAACGCCATGCCGTGGCCGCCGCCCACGCGGACCGGATCGACGCCCTCTACCGGAAGTGAGGGGGTACCGCCATGAGCGAGCACCACGTCGGACACCACAGCGGCCGGGGCGGTGACGACGACCGCGCGTACGACTACGACGTGATCGTGGTCGGTTCCGGTTTCGGCGGTTCGGTGGCCGCGCTGCGGCTGACCGAGAAGGGCTACCGGGTCGGGGTGCTGGAGGCGGGGCGGCGCTTCACCCGCCGGACGCTGCCGAAGAACTCCTGGGACCTGCGGAACTACCTGTGGGCCCCGGCGCTGGGCCTGTACGGCATCCAGCGCATCCACCTGATGGACAAGGTGATGATCCTGGCCGGCGCGGGGGTGGGCGGCGGTTCGCTGAACTACGCCAACACCCTCTACGTGCCGCCGCCGGCCTTCTTCACCGACCGCCAGTGGGGCCGCATCACCGACTGGCAGGAGGAGCTGAAGCCGTACTACGACCAGGCGAAGCGGATGCTGGGAGTGCGGCTGAACCCCACCAAGACCGACGCCGACACCCATCTGGAGAACGTCGCCAGGCGGATGGGCGTGGGCGACACCTTCCGGCTCACTCCGGTGGGCGTCTTCTTCGGCGACGGCGAGGACGCCCGGGGCGAGGTGAAGGCCGCCCCGGGCGCGGAGGCGCCCGACCCCTACTTCGGCGGCGCGGGCCCCTCCCGTACCGCCTGCCTGGGATGCGGCTCCTGCATGACCGGCTGCCGGCACGGGGCCAAGAACTCCCTCACCGAGAACTACCTGTACCTCGCCGAGAAGGCGGGCGCGGTCATCCACCCGATGACCACCGTCACCGAGGTGGCCGAGGACGGCACCGGGGGCTTCACCGTCACCACCGTCCCCACCGCCGGGCGCCGCAGGAGAAGACGTACCGTGCTGCGCTGCCACCGGGTCGTCCTGGCCGCCGGCACCTACGGCACCCAGACGCTGCTGCACCGGATGCGCGACGAGGGCGTCCTGCCGCGCATCTCCCCGAGGCTGGGCGAGCTGACCCGCACCAACTCCGAGGCACTGGTCGGCGCGATGACCTTCCCCCGCCGCTACCGGAAGAAGCACGGGCCGGACGCGGAGCCGGACTTCACCAGGGGGGTGGCCATCACCTCCTCCATCCACCCGAACGACAACACCCACATCGAGAACGTCCGCTACGGCAAGGGCTCCAACCTCATGGCCCTGCTCTGCGTGCCGCAGTACCGCAGGGACGGCCCGCTGCCCGGATGGCTCGCCGCGGCCCTCCAGTTCCTGCGGCACCCGGTCCTGGTGGCGCGCACCGCCACCACCTACCGGTGGTCGGAGCGGACGATCATCGGTCTGGTGATGCAGTCCCTGGACAACTCCCTGACCACCTACCGCAAGCCCAAGGGGCTGGGCAAGGGCCTGCTGACGGCGAAGCAGGGCCACGGCGCGCCCAACCCGGACCACATCCCCGAGGGCGCCGAGGCGGTCAGACTGCTGGCGGAGGAGATCAACGGCTTCCCGGGCACGAACGTCGGCGAGCTGATGGGCAAACCGCTGACCGCGCACTTCCTGGGCGGCTGCCCGATCGGCGCCTCGCCCGAGGAGGGCGTCATCGACCCCTACCACCGGCTCTACGGCCACCCGGGCATCTCGGTCGTGGACGGCTCGGCCGTCTCCGCCAACCTCGGCGTCAACCCGTCGCTGACCATCACCGCCCAGGCGGAGCGGGCGATGTCCCTGTGGCCCAACAAGGGCGAGGCCGACCCCCGCCCCGAGCAGGGCGCCGACTACGTACGGGTGAGGCCGGTGGCGCCCCGCAGCCCCGCCGTCCCCGCACACGCCCACGCGGCGCTGATCCTGCCCGTGCCGCCGGTCCCGCCGGTCCCGCCCCGGGAGTGAACCGCACGGGCCGAACCCGCCCGGAACCCGTCCGGGACCCGCCGGTGCGGCGGGCCCCGGACGGGTGACGGCCGAACGGCCCACCCCCCACCGATCGGCCGAGCGTGACAGGAGAAGAACGCACCGCTACCGGAGTCTGGGGGAGACGGCCCGGCGAACGGCCGGACGTCACCCTTCCCGACACCCGGAGGGCACCATGCGCCACATCATCCGAGGTGACCGCGCGGCGCTGGCCGCGATCGCCGTAGTCCTCGCCGGCTGCTCCGCGACAGCCGGCTCCCAGACCCCCGCGACATCCGACGACCAGGCGCCCAGGGCACCGCGGAGCGAGCAGCGGGACTCCCACCAGAACCCGCAGGGGGACAGAACCGCGAAGACGCGGGGCGATGCCGGGGGCGGCTCCGGGAAGGCCGACCCGGCGGCGGTACGGGCCAACGAACTGGGCGCCGTACCGGTGCTGATGTACCACCGGATCATGGACGAACCCGCGAGCATCGACGACCGCACCCCCCAGGAGTTCCGCGCCGAACTGGAGCGGCTGGCGCGGGAGGGCTACGTACCGGTCACCGCACGGGAGTTCACCAGTGGCGAGATGAACATACCCGCCGGAACGCACCCGGTGGTGCTCACCTTCGACGACTCGACCCCCAGCCAGTTCCGGCTCGGCGCGGACGGCCGCCCCGACCCCGGCACCGCGGTGGGCATCCTCCTGGAGGTGGCCGAGCGCCACCCGGGCTTCCGGCCCGTGGCGACCTTCTTCGTCAACGCCGACCCGTTCGGCGAACCCGGCGGCCGCAAGACGCTGAAGTGGCTGGACGACCACGGGTTCGAGGTCGGCAACCACACCCTGAAGCACAGCGTCCTGGAGGACGCCGACGACGCGATGGTCCAGTGGGACATCGCCTCCAACCAGTGGCTGATCGACAAGGCGCTGCCCGACTCGCCGGTGGTGTCGATGGCGCTTCCCTACGGCTCCATGCCCCGCAACCGGCAGCTCGCCCTCACCGGCGAGTACGGCGGCGTGCGCTACCGCCACCAGGGCGTCTACCTGGCCGGCGGCCGCCCCGCTCCCTCGCCCTACTCCGCCGACCTCGACCCCGGCGCCATCCCACGCATCCGTTCCCAGGAGGCCACCGCCGAGGAGGGGGCGTACAGCTCCTCGGCCTGGCTGGACAGGCTGGCCGACGGCACGGTCGAGCGCTACACCTCCGACGGCGACCCGGAGACGGTCAGCTTCCCCCGGGAGCAGGCGCACCGGCTCGCCTTCGACCACCGGGAGGCCGCACGGCCGTACTGACCGGCCGTCCCGGCACCGGCCGCACCAGCAGATCGCCGGGACGGGTCGTGCGCTACCCCGAGCGGGGGTGCGGCACGGCGACGACCTGGTCGTCGTCCTCGTAGACGATCCGCCCCGGGTCCGAGGACCGCAGGCACCGGTACTCGATGCCGTGCGCGGCGAGGATCTCCAGATAGCCGTCCACGCGCTCGATCAGGTGCCGGGCCGAGGACTTGAACCACGCCACCGCACCCGGGTTCACCGCGGGGTCGTAGACCGTGGGGTCGACGGAGGTGGGGTTGGTGTAGTTGGCGTCGTACCAGGCGTTGTTGATCCGCCGGAAGAGTTCCTGCCCGGCGGTCAGCCGGCCCTCCCGGGCCAGGTTGTTGACCAGTGCGAAGATCCCGGGGTGGATGTCCCGTCCACCCCGGTCCGCACCCTGGAAACGCACGTACCGCGCCTGCTCCACGCCGGCTCCCGCCCTTCTTCGGCCCGCCCGCACCCCCGCCCGCCCGCCGCCCCCCGGGGCGGGCGTCTCAGGAGACGGTGTGGGGGATGTCCTGCTCCGCCCAGACGACCTTCCCACCGGGCGTGCGGCACGAACCCCAGTTGCGGCTGAGCATGTTGACCAGCTGCAGGCCGCGCCCGCCCTCGTCGCTGAGCTCCGCGTGCTGGATCTGGGGCAGGTCGGGGCCGGTGTCGGAGACCTCCAGCGTCAGCCTCTCGTGTCGCATCAGACGCAGCTGCCCGGGCCCGCCGCCGTACCGCAGGGCGTTGCCGACCAGCTCGCTGACGACCAGTTCGGCCACGTCGGAGAGCTCCTCCAGGCCCCAGCGGGCGAGCCGTTCGGTGACCAGCGAGCGGGCCACGGAGGCGGCGGTGCCGTCCGGCGGCAGCGGCCACACGCACAGATCGGTGCCCGGCGGCAGCTTGCCGCCGGCGGCCACCAGCAGGACGGACTCGTCCAGGCGCTCCGCGCCCCCCGGCGCGATCCCGTCCGGGTTCCGGTGCTCCAGCAGCCGGTCCACCAGCTCCGGAGCGGTCTTCGCCAGCAGCCGCAGCTGTACGTCGATGTCCCCCCGGCGCGTCTTGACCAGACCGTCGGTGTACAGCACCAGGCGGCTCCCGGCCGGCACCGGCACGGTGGTGGCGTCATAGGGGATCACCCCGGCGCCCAGCGGAGCCCCGGCGGGCACCTCGACCCGCGAGACGGTCCCGTCGGCGTCCACCAGCAGCGGCGGCATGTGCCCGGCGCCGGCGATGGTGCAGCTCGCGGTGGCCGGGTCGTAGACGGCGCACAGACAGGTGGCGACCTGGTCGTCCTCCAGGTCGCGGGCGGCCAGGTCCAGCCGGGCCAGTACGCGGTCGGGGGCGGTGTCCAGGGCCAGCAGCGTACGGCCGACCGTGCGCAGCCGCCCCATCGTGGCCGCCGCGGGCACCCCGTGACCCATGACGTCCCCCACCACCAGGGCCGTCCGGCCGCCGGGCAGTGCGACCACGTCGAACCAGTCGCCGCCGACTCCGCTGGGGTCCAGGCTCGGCGTGTAGTGGGTGAGGACCTCCAGGCCCGGTGTGTTCGGCGTGGCGCGGGGCAGCAGGCTGCGCTGGAGGGAGAGGACGTGCTCGCGCTCGCGTCCGTAGAGGCGGGCGTTGTCGATGAAGACCGCCGCCTTGGAGGCCAGCTCCATCGCCAGCTCGACGTCGGCGCGGGTGAACGGAGGGCTGCCGGGGCCGCGGATGAAGTCGGCGACCCCGAGCAGCACACCGCGGGCGGTCAGCGGCACGGCCATGTAGCTGTGCACCCCCGCCTGGCGCAGCTTGGCCGCCGCGCTGGGCGTCGGGGCCACCCGCACGTAGTCGTCGCGCCTCATCCGGCTGAGCAGGACCGGCTCCTGGGCCCGCAGGCAGTGGACCGAGAGCAGCGTCTGGGGGTGGACGGAGAGCTCGCCGGGCTCGTCCGGTTCCAGATCCTCCATCTCGACGATCGAGGACACCGCGACGGCCCGGGTGACCGGCGGCTCCGCGCCCTTCCACCGCTCGCCGCCCCCGCCGCGCAGCACCGACTCCAGCAGGTCGACGGCCGCGCCGTCGGCCAGCCGTGGTACGGCGAAGTCGGCCAGCTCCTGCGCGGTCCGCTCCAGGTCGAGGGTGGTACCGATCATGGTGCTCGCCTGGTTGAGCCAGGCCAGGCGGCTGCGGGAGGCGCGGGGACGGGCCAGGGCGGCGGTCGCGCGGTGCATGCGCACGGGCGTCCGGCCGCTCCGCACGGGCCGATGCCGCCGGTGGCCACCGCTGCCGTTCGCTGTCACGACTCTCCCCACTCGCACCCCGCCACTGGTGCCTCAAGGGTCTTCCGGGCCGTGGGCGGCGGCTCGTCGGGAAGAGGTGCGCTGGACTGAACGGAGGTATCTGTTCCGCTTCCGTCGGCCCGCACCGAGGCTCAGCGACCGTTGACGGGTGCCGATCATCGCACACGGTCGTCGGCCGCGAACCCCTTTCCGGGAGTTCCGGGAGTTCCGGGCCCTTCCGCGGAGGGACCGCCGCCCTGCCTTTCGAGGGTAGGGCAACGACCCTCGGGGCGCTCCCGGAGGCGGGGGAGGGGTTTCCGGAGCCCGGCTCCTTGACGCGCCGTCGGCGCGATGGCTTGATGATTCTGATGGGAGCGCTCCCATAGCGTCGGAAGGACGAGCATGCGCAGCAGACACCTCTTACGGGCGGCCCTGACCGCCCTGGCAGTGCTTCTGGGGTTCCTCGGGCCCCTCGGGCCGGGCGCCGCGACCGCGGCCCCGGCGGCCGCCGCGGAGCCGGTGCGGATCATGCCGCTGGGCGACTCCATCACCGGCTCGCCGGGATGCTGGCGCTCGCTGCTGTGGAACCGCCTCCGGGACGCGGGCCACACGGACGTCGACTTCGTCGGAACACTCGGCCCCCAGGGGTGCGGGCAGCCCCACGACGGCGACAACGAAGGGCACGGCGGCGCGCTGGTGACCGATGTGGCGAGCCGGAACCTGCTGCCGGGCTGGCTGTCCGCCACTCGGCCGGACATCGTTGTCATGCACTTCGGGACCAACGACGTCTGGAGCAACCGCTCGCCGGACGCCGTCCTCGCCGCCTACGGCACCCTGGTGGACCAGATGCGGGCGAGCAATCCGGGCATGAAGGTCCTCGTCGCGCAGATCATCCCGATGAACCCCGCCACCTGCGGCGAGTGCGCCCGGCGCGTCGTGGCGCTCAACGAGCGGATCCCGGACTGGGCCCGGTCCAAGAGCACCCCCGGCTCGCCGGTGATCGCGGTCGACCAGTGGACGGGCTTCAGCACCGCGAGCGACACCTACGACGGCGTGCACCCCAACGCCTCGGGGGACGAGAAGATCGCCGCCCGCTGGTTCCCGGCCCTGACCGGCCTGCTGGCGGGGGACGGTCCCGGAGAGCCCGGAGAGCCCGGAGAGCCCGGAGAGCCCGGAGAGCCCGGAGAGCCCGGCGACCCGGACGACCCCGGCCGGGACGAGGCCGTGTGCAGCGCCTCGTTCCGTGTGGCGTCGAGCTGGCAGGGCGGCTACCAGGGCGAGGTGACGGTGAGCAACACCGGGACCGGGCCGATCTCCGGCTGGACGGTCCGGATCGCCCTGGACGGGGGCGGCCGGATCACCCAGGCGTGGAACGGAGTCCTCGAAGCCGGCGCGGACGGCTCCGTCACCGTGCGCAACGCCGCCTGGAACGGGACGGTACCCGCCGGGGGCGGTGTGTCGTTCGGTTTCGTGGCGTCCGCCGGCTCCGCCCCGGCGGCCGTCGCCTGCGCCGCCACCGCGGGCTGACCACCGCCGGTCCGCACGGACCGCCGGATCCGCGCGGACCGGCGTCTGTCGGAGAACCCGGCGCGGGGACCGGCCTGTCGGGGCTACTATCCTCGACTGTCACACGGCGCTGCAATTACATCTGCGCTTGCAGGTGTAATTGCAGCGCCGCCGACGCCGATACGCGGAGCAACGGAACGTCATGGACCGCGGCCCGGCCCGAGGGCGCGGCCGCGGCCAGTGAGGGGCGACAATGCAGCAGACCGTCAACGGCATGCCGGCCGCGGAGCTCGAGGGCGCGGCGTGGCGCAAGAGCCGCCGCAGCAGCATGGGCAACTGCGTCGAACTCGCCCCGCTGCCGGACGGCGCGGTGGCCGTGCGCAACTCCCGTCACCCCGACGGCCCCGCCCTCGTCTACACCCGCGACGAGATGGCGGCTTTTCTCCAGGGCGCCAAGGACGGCGAGTTCGACGACATGGTCGGCTGAGCCGCGGCCGGGCGGGGGCCTGAGGGAGGGCTTCCGCGGGATCGGCCGAACCGGCGGTCGCCGGGGGCGCTGCTGTACGGCGCGGCGTCGGCGGTGGCACACTGAGTGTCTGTCCCTTCACTCAGGAGAGCACGCATGGCCGCCGAACCGAGCCGCTCCTTGTCGATAAAGCGCTATATCGAACATCCCAAGGGCAGTCCCACGGTGCTGCGCCTGGTGGTCGGCTCCCAGCTGCGGCGGCTGCGCAAGGAGTGCGGCATCGACCTGGAGGAGGCGGCCAAGGCGATCCGCGGCTCCACCGCCAAGGTCAGCCGGCTGGAGCGGGGCCAGGGCGCGTGCAAGGAGCGCGACGTCGCGGACCTGCTCACACTCTACGGGGTGCTGGACGAGGACGAGCGGGCGGACTTCCTCGCCCTGACCCGGCAGACCAACACCCGCGGATGGTGGCACCGCTACAGCGACGTCCTCCCCGAGTGGTTCGAGCGGCACCTCGGCCTGGAGGAGGCCGCCGCGGTCATCCGCACCTACGAGGTGCAGTTCATCCCGGGCCTGCTGCAGACGGAGGAGTACGCCCGCGCGGTGACCCACCTGTGCCACCCCCACGCCTCCGTCCAGGAGAACGACCGGCGGGTCCGGCTGCGCATGGAGCGGCAGGCGCTGCTCACCCGGCCGGACGCCCCGCGCCTGTGGGCGGTCCTGGACGAGGCCGCCCTGCGGCGCCCGCTCGGCGACACCGAGGTGATGCGCGGTCAGCTCCGCCGTCTGGTCGAGGCGGCTCGGCGGCCGAACGTCACGCTGCAGGTCGCGCCGTTCGAGACCGGTGGCCTGGCCGCGGTGGGCGGCCCGGTGACGATACTGCGCTTCCCCGAGCCGGACCTGCCCGACATCGTCTATCTGGAGCAGCTGACCAGCGCGCTCTACCTGGACAAGGAGGAGGACGTCGACCACTACCTGTCCATCATGGACCGGCTGTGCGCGGTCGCCGAGACCCCCGCGGACAGCGTGGCCTTCCTGGAGGAGCTCCTGGAGCGGCTCGGCTGAGCACGGGGGCGGGAACGCCCGTTCATGCGTGTGGGGCCGCACTCCCAGAAGTGCGGCCCCACACACATGAACGGACGGCGGAGTCTCAGGGCTTGCGGGCGACGCCCCCGAACTCCTGCCACTCCCAGGTGCGCTGCTTGGGGCCCACGTCCGAGTCCGGCCGCCAGGTGGAGACCTCCACCAGACCGGGCTCGAGGATCTCCAGCCCCTCGAAGAACCGCTCGACCTCCTGCGGCTCCCTGACCCTGCCCCAGTTGCCCCCGGTGCTCCTGTCCATGAACTCGGTCACGGACCTGCGCGTCTCGGCGTCCTCGCTGACCAGTTGGCAGATCACGAAGAAGCTCCCCGGCGCCAGCCGGTCGGCCACGCGCTTGACCACGCCGGCCGGGTCGGCGGAGTCGGGAACGCAGTGGAAGACGGAGTTGAAAAGGGCGGCGACGGGCCGGTCGTAGTCGATCAGCCGGACGGTGTCCGGGTGGTCCATGATGCCGTCGGTGTCGCACATGTCCGCCTGTATGACGGTGGTGTTCTCGTTCTCCGCCAGCAGGGCGCGGCCGTGGGCCAGCACGATCGGGTCGTTGTCGACGTAGACCACGCGCGCTTCGGGGTCCACCCGCTGCGCGATCTGGTGGACGTTCTCCTGGGTCGGCAGGCCGGAGCCGTGGTCTATGAACTGGCGGATCCCGTACTCCTGCGCCAGGACGCGCACCACGCGCTGCAGGAAGCGGCGGTTGTTGAGCGCCAGCGCCTGGGTGCTGGGGACGACCTCCAGGAGCTTCTCGGCCGCCTCCCGGTCGACGGCGTAGTTGTTCTTGCCCCCCAGGTAGTAGTCGTACATGCGCGCGGCAGTGGGGACGGTGACGTCGATCTTGCTGGTGAGGGGTTCCCTGGACTGGTTCATCCGGGCCTTCACAACCTTCCGCGTGGGGGACGTGTCGGGACAGGGCGGCACCCGCCGAGTGGGGCAACCATGCTGCCAGGTGCGGTCTCCCCGCGCTGCGGAAAGCGAACACCGGCCGGACGCCTTCCGCGGCGCGCTCCGGGAGACCGGCCGGCGGCGGCTCCCGCCGCCGTGTGCGGACGGCGTCAGGTGGAGTCGCGGACGACGAGCGAGGTGGGGAGCACCACGTGCTGCCGCACGCCGCCGGGCTCGCCGATCTCCCGCAGCAGCAGTTCGGTGATCGTCCGCCCGATCTCCTCCACGGGCTGCCGCACGGTGGTCAGCGGCGGGTCGGTGTGCCGGGCGACGATCGAGTCGTCGAAGCCCACCACCGCCACGTCGTCCGGCACCCGCCGCCCCCGGCGGCGCAGTTCGGCCAGGGCGCCCGCCGCCATCACGTCCGAGGCGGCGAAGACCGCGTCCAGACGGGGGCGGCGCTCCAGCAGCCCGCGCATGGCGCGGCGTCCGCCCTCCTCCGTGAAGTCGGCGGGGGCGACCAGTTCGCCGCACGCCTCCCGCCCGGCCTCGCCCAGCGCGTCCCGCCAGCCCCGCAGGCGGCTGTCGGCGACGTCCATGTCCACCGGGCCGGTGATGGTCGCGATCTCGCGCCGCCCGCGTTCGACGAGGTGGCGCACCGCGTCGCGCGCGCCGCCGATGTTGTCCGAGTGCACGTGGTTCAGCGACTCGGCAGGGGAGCGGCGCCCGGCCAGGACGGTCGGCAGCCCGAGCTCCTCCAGCAGGCCGGGCAGGGGATCGTCGCGGTGCACCGAGACCAGCAGCACGCCGTCCACCCGGCGCGCGGTGAGGAAGCGGGTGAGCTGGTCCATCTCCCGCTGGTCGCGGACGAGGGTGAGCAGCAGCTGGATCTGGGTGCCGGCCAGGCCGTTGCTCACCCCGCGGATCACGGCAGAGAAGTAGGGCTCCGACCCCAGCCGGCTCTCCGACTCCGGTATGACCAGGGCGATGGAGTCGGTCCTGCTGGTGACCAGCGACCGCGCCACGGAGTTGGGCACGTAGCCCAGTTCGGTTATCGCCGTCTGCACCGCCCGCCTGGCCTCGTCGCTGACCAGGGGGGAGCCGTTGAGGACCCGTGAGACGGTGGTGCGGCCCACTCCGGCCCGGGCGGCCACGGTCTTGATGGTCGGCCGCCGAGTGGCCCCCATGGCGTACCCGCCTCCTCTGTCTCCGTCGCGCCGCACACGGCGTTCACCAGCGCATTGTGTCAGACGGCCGTGCGGCGACCGGTGTGGCGCCGGTGCTCGCGGAAGCCTCGGCGGGCAACGGATCCGGCGCTCGTCCTTGACAGCGGCCGTTCCTGGAGACAGTCTTCCACAACCTGATGGGAACGCTCCCACCCTCGAATGGGAACGATTCCACCCGCCGGGCCCGTGCGGCCCGCCGGGACCGCACCGCGGTGATCCGTCGCCGCCCGCAAGGAGGACGCCATGGGCAGTGCCCGCAAGCTGTTCGGTACAAGAGTCGTGGCCGTCGCGTCGGCCGCCGCCCTCGCGCTCGTGGCGGGCTGCTCGGGCGGCGGCGACAGCGGCGGAAAGACCGAGGACGGCAAGACCGTCATCACCATGGGGCTGTTCGGCGTCATGGGCATCAAGGAGACCGGCCTCCTCGAGAAGTACATGGAGGAGAATCCGGACATCGTCATCAAGGCCGAGATCGCCGGCGACGAGCAGACGTACTACACGGCGCTGCAGACCCGGCTGGCCGCCGGCAGCGGGCTCAAGGACATCCAGGGCATAGAGATCGGCCGCGCCAAGGAACTCGCCGACACCCGGGCCGACAAGTTCGCCGACCTCTCCGGAGTCCCGGACACCGACCACTTCCTGCCCTGGAAGCAGAGCCAGGTCACCACCGGCGACGGCAGGGTGATCGGGCTGGGCACGGACATCGGCCCGATGGCGGTCTGCTACCGCAAGGACATGTTCGAGAAGGCGGGCCTGCCCACCGACCGCGAGGAGGTCGCCGAACTCTGGGACGGCGACTGGGCGAAGTACGTCGAGGTCGGCAAGGACTTCAAGGACGGCTTCAAGGGCGACGCCGCCTACATGGACAGCGCCAGCGGCCTGTTCAACGCCATGATCTACGGCAGCTCCGAGCAGTTCTACGACAGGAACGGCGAGCTGATCTACCAGGACAACCCGGTCATCAAGGACGCCTGGGAGCTGGCCACCGGGGCGGCCAGGGACGGCCTGACGGCCAAACTCCGCCAGTTCCAGCCCGGTTGGGACCCGGGCCTGGCCAACAGCAGCTTCGCCACCGCCGTCTGCCCGGCGTGGATGCTCGCGCACATCAGCGAGAAGGCCGGCGAGGCCAACAAGGGCAAGTGGGACGTCGCCAAGGCCCCCAAGGGCGCCAACTGGGGCGGCTCCTTCCTCGGGGTCATGGAGGACAGCCCGGTGAAGGAGGAGGCCAAGAAGCTGGTGGCCTGGCTGACCGCGCCGGAGCAGCAGGAGCACATCTTCAAGGAGATCGGCAACTTCCCCTCCTCCGCGAAGGCACTGGAGGCACCGGCGGTGACCGGGGCGAAGTCGGAGTACTTCGGCAACGCCCCGATCGGCGAGGTCTTCGGCGCCGCGGCCCAGGACATCCCCGACGAGCAGGTGCTCGGCCCCAAGGACGGCACCATCAAGGACACCTTCTCCCAGGGGCTCCAGCTCGTGGAGCAGGGCAAGAGCCCGGCCGAGGCGTGGAAGACCACCGACGAGCGCATCAGGAAGGCCGTCGACTGACCCGGCCCGCCCGTCCGTGAGGTCCCCGGCGGCCACCGCCTCCCCGCGCGGCCGCCGGGGGCCCTTCGACACCTCCCCACCGTCCCTGCAGTCCTTGCCGTCCTCACCGTCTCCCACCACGCACCCCCAGGAAGGAAGCCCCCGTGGCCACCTCCACCTCGGCATCCGGTCTCGGCGGGCCGCAGAGCGGACCAGCCGGCCCCACCAAGGAGAGCCCCGACGACCGGAACGGGGCACGCCCCCGGCAGCCGTGGGGCACCCTCCTGCACCGCTTCGACATCAAGGCGGCGCCCTACGCGTTCGTCGCCCCCTTCTTCGTCGTCTTCGGAGCCTTCAGCCTCTACCCGCTGCTCTACACGGCCTGGATCTCCCTCCACGACGTGGAGCTGGCGACCATGGACATCATGGAGTGGGAGGGCTTCGGGAACTACTCGCAGCTCTGGCAGGACGAACGCTTCTGGAACGCGCTGGCGAACACCTTCACCATCGGCGTGATCTCCACCGTTCCGCAGCTGCTGATGGCCCTCGGCCTGGCACACCTGCTGAACTACAGACTGAAGGGCTCGGCGTTCTTCCGGGTCGCGGCCCTGACGCCCTACGCCACCTCGATCGGCGCCGCCGCGCTGGTGTTCACCATGCTCTTCGAGCGCGACTTCGGAATGATCAACTGGTTCCTGAGCCTGTTCGGAGTCGACAACGTCGACTGGGAGAACAGCAAGTGGCCCGCCCAGTTCGCGATCTCCTCCATCGTGATCTGGCGCTGGACCGGCTACAACGCCCTGCTGTACCTGGCCGCGATGCAGGCCATCCCGCAGGAGCGGTACGAGGCGGCGGCCATCGACGGCGCCTCGCGCTGGCAGCAGTTCACCAAGGTCACCATCCCGGGCATCCGCTCCACGATCGTCTTCACCATCGTGCTGTCCACCATCGGGGCCACCCAGCTCTTCGGCGAGCCGCTGATCTTCGGCCAGGGACCGAACGGCGTCAGCGGCGGAGCGGACAACCAGTACCAGACGCTCGGCCTGCTGCTGTACGAGGAGGGCTGGAAGAACTACGAGATGGGGCGGGCCGCCACGGTCGCCTGGGCGATGTTCCTCCTGCTCATCCTCGCCTTCGTCCTGCAGCGCGTCGTGAAGCGCGTCAAGTCCCGTACGTCCTGACCAGGGAGCGGCAATCCCATGACCACCGACACCGCCCGCCCCCGCGCGGACGTACCCGAGCCGTTCGCGGACACCGTCGCGCCCACGAGCCGCCGGATCCGCATGTCCCTGCGCCCGAAGGCCGGACAGCAGCAGAAGGCCGGACCCGTGGCCTACGCACTGCTCGGCCTGGCCGCGCTGCTCTCCCTGTTCCCGCTGTACTGGACGATGGTGGCGGCCTCCACCGACAACACCCGGGTCTCCCAGACCCCGCCGCCGTTCCTCCCCGGCCCCAACCTGCTGAAGAACCTCTCGGCCGCGTGGGAGGACGCGGCGATGGGCACGGCACTGGTCAACAGCCTCATCGTCGCCATGACGATCGCCCTGTCCACCGTCCTCTTCGCCACCCTGGCCGGCTTCGCCTTCGCCAAGCTGCGCTTCCGCGGCCGCAACATCCTGCTGATGCTGGTCATCGGCACGATGATGGTGCCGCCCCAGCTGAGCGTGGTGCCGCTGTTCATGATGATGACCGAGCTGGGCTGGGGGCAGAGGCTGCCCGCCGTCATCTTCCCCACCCTGGTCAGCGCCGTCGGCGTGTTCTTCATGCGGCAGTACCTGGTGGAGGCGCTGCCCGACGAGCTCATCGAGGCCGGCCGCGTGGACGGCGCGCACAGCCTGCGGATCTTCTGGAGCATCGTCCTGCCGGTCGCCCGTCCGGCGATGGCGGTGGTCTTCATGATCACCTTCGTGCACGCCTGGAACGACTTCTTCTGGCCGTTCATCGTGCTCGACATGACCAACCCCACGATCCCCGTCGCACTGACCCAGCTCAGCGCCGGGTACGTGCGCGACCAGTCGCTCATCATGGCCGGCGCGCTGCTGGGCACCCTGCCGCTGCTGGCGATGTTCGTCGTCTTCGGCAAGCAGATCGTCGGCGGCATCATGCAGGGCGCGGTCAAGGGCTGACACCCCGCCCGGGAGACCCGGACACCCCTGCGGTCCCGCGGCCCCGGGCTCCTCCCGCCCCCGAACCCACCCCCCGACCCTCCCCCGACACCACCGATTCGGAAGGACCTTCGTGGCCACCGCATCCCGTACAGCCGAAACCGCCCCGGCGACCCGGAACGCCCGGGTGTTCCCGCCCGGCTTCCTGTGGGGCACCGCGACCGCCGCCTACCAGATCGAGGGCGCCGCCGCCGAGGGCGGCCGCACCCCCTCCATCTGGGACACCTTCTCCCACACCCCCGGCAGGACGCGCAACGGCGACACCGGCGACGTCGCCTGCGACCATTACCACCGCTGGCGCGAGGACCTGGCGATCATGGCCGACCTCGGCGTGGGCGCCTACCGCTTCTCCGTCTCCTGGCCGCGCGTCCAGCCCGGCGGCAGCGGCCCCGCCTCCCGCGAGGGACTGGACTTCTACAGCCGCCTGGTGGACGGGCTGCTGGCCAAGGGCATCCAGCCCGTCGTCACCCTCTACCACTGGGACCTGCCGCAGGAGCTGGAGGACGCGGGCGGCTGGCCGGAGCGCGCCACCGCCGAGCGGTTCGCGGAGTACGCCTCCCTGGTCGCCGGCGCGCTCGGCGACCGCGTGGAGCGCTGGACCACCCTCAACGAGCCCTGGTGCTCGGCCTTCCTCGGCTACGGCTCGGGCGTCCACGCCCCCGGCCGCACCGACCAGGCGGACGCGCTGCGCGCCGCCCACCACCTCAACCTCGCCCACGGACTGGGCACCCAGGCCCTGCGCGCCGCCCTCCCCGCCGGCGCGCAGACCTCCGTCACGCTCAACCTCCACCATGTGCGGCCCCTGACCGACGGCCCCGCCGACCTCGACGCCGCACGCCGTATCGACGGCGTCGCCAACCGGGTCTTCACCGGCCCCATGCTGCGCGGCGAGTACCCGGACGACGTCCTGCGCGACACCGCGCACCTGACGGACTGGAGCTTCGTCGAGGACGGCGACCTGGCGGACATCCACCAGCCGCTGGACTTCCTGGGCGTCAACTACTACAGCCCCACCCTCGTCTCCGCCGCCTCCGGCCCCGGCACCCACAACGCCGACGGGCACGGCGCGAGCGACCACAGCCCCTGGCCGGGCGGCGACGACGTGGCCTTCCACCGGACGCCGGGCGAGACCACCGCCATGGGCTGGACGATCGACCCGAGCGGGATGTACGACCTGCTGCTGCGGGTCCGGGACGACTTCCCCGGCGTGCCGGTGGTCATCACCGAGAACGGCGCCGCCTTCGACGACTACGTCGACCCCGAGGGCCGCGTCCTGGACCCGCAGCGGATCTCCTACCTCCACGGCCATCTGGCGGCGGTGCACCGGGCCATCGAGGCCGGGGCGGACGTGCGCGGCTACTTCCTGTGGTCCCTGCTGGACAACTTCGAGTGGGGGTACGGCTACAGCAAGCGCTTCGGCGCGGTGTACGTGGACTACGCCACCGGCAGGCGCATCCCCAAGGAGAGCGCCCGCTGGTACGCGAAGGTGGTCCGCGACGGCGCCCTGCCCCCGGAGCCCGGCGCGCGGGCCTGACCGCGCCCCGGAGCCCCGGCCGCGGGCCCGGCCCCGATCCGTCTGCCGGGCCCGCGGCCGGCCGTCCCCGCGAGGTCAGGCGGGGCGCCGCCCGCCGCCCCCGCGTCCCTCACGCTCCCCGCGCCCCTGACGCCACTCCCGTACGACCTCCTCGGCGTCGAAGGGCTCCAGGCCCAGCGGAGGCCCGGGCGGCGGCATCCGCAGCGCCGCGCGGATCCTCCCGTTGATCCCCGCCACGATCCGCCGCACCTCCGGCTCCGAGCGGGCCCGGCGGGCGGCGGCCAGGGCGTCCTCGGCCTCCTTGCGCAGGGCGAGGGCGGGCGGCAGGTAGGACAGCCCCTCGCGGCTCATCTTCTTCCTGACCCACCACAGGTCGTCGTAGGGCTGGTCCAGATCGGGCAGCGGCCTGCCCATGCCCGGCAGCCCGTCGAACTCGCCGCGTTCGGCCGCCTCGCGGATCTGCCGGTCGGCCCACGTCTCGAAGCCGACGCCGGGCGGTTTGCGTTCGGTCACGGTGCGCTCCTCCCCGTGGGACGGCGGCGAAGGCGGGCTTCCGCGAAGCCGTGCTCGCAAGGCCCAGGTTACGTGGGGGCGGCCCGTGGCGCGGGAGCACTCACCCGGCCAGGGCGAGCACCGTCTCCACGGTGTCCGCCTCCGCCGCCGTCTTGTCCTCCCGGTAGCGCAGCACCCGGGCGAACCGCAGCGTCACCCCCTCCGGGTAGCGGGGGGAGCGCTGCACCCCGTCGAAGGCGACCTCCACCACCAGCTCCGGCCGAACCGTCACCGTGGACCCGTCGTCCTCCACCGCCAGTTCGCGCAGCCGCCCGGTCTGCCAGGCCAGCAGGGCGTCGGTCAGGCCCTTGAAGGTCTTGCCGAGCATCGCGAAGGAGCCGTCCGCCCGGCGCGCGCCCAGATGGAGGTTGGAAAGCCTCCCCGCGCGCCGCCCGTGCCCCCACTCGGCCGCCAGCACCACCAGGTCCAGGGTGTGCACCGGCTTCACCTTCAGCCAGGACCCCCCGCGCCGCCCCGCGCCGTACGCGGAGTCCAGGGCCTTGAGCATCACGCCCTCGTGGCCGCGGACCAGCACCTCGTCGGCGAACTCCCGCGCCGCGGCACGGGCCCGCTCGTCCCGCGGATCCTCGACGACCGTGCGCAGCACCCGCATCGGCCCGGGCACCACCCGGGCCAGTTCCGCGTGCCGCCGGGCCGCCGGCAGCTCCAGCAGGTCGCGGCCGTCGACCGACAGCAGGTCGAAGAAGACGGGCGACAGCGGCAGCGACGCCCGCGCCCGCTCCACGTCCAGCCGCGACCCGACCCGGCCGGCCACCTCCTGGAAGGGCCTGGGCCGGCCGTCCTCGCCCAGGGCGATGACCTCGCCGTCGAGGACCGCCCGCCCGGCCCGCAGCTCCCGGGCGGCGGCCACCACCTCCGGGAGGCGGCCGGTGATCTCGTCCAGGGTGCGGGTGAAGACCCGCACCTCCGGGCCGTCGCGGTGCACCTGGACGCGGATGCCGTCGAGCTTCTCCTCCACCGCGCACGGCCCGAGCCGGTCCAGCGCCTCGTCCACGCTCCCGGCGGTCTGCGCGAGCATCGGCAGCACCGGCCGTCCCACGTCCAGGCGGAAGTCCGCCAGCGCGCCGGGGCCGCGGGCGAGCAGGGCCTGAGCCACCCGTCCCAGCGAACCGCCGACCATCACCGCCCGCCGCACCCCGGCCGGCTCCGCGCCCACCGCCGCCGCCAGGCCCTCGACGGCGAACGCGTCCAGGGCCCCCTGCCGCAGCTCGCCGCCGATCAGCCGGACGAGGAAGCGCTGCTCCTCGCCGGTTGCGGCGGACAGCAGCCCGTGCAGCAGCCGTCCGCGTTCGGCCTGCGCGCCCCGGCCCGAGACGGCGGCGATCGCCTCCAGGGCCCGGTGCACGTCCGCCACCGACAGCGACGGCGCGTCCGCCGGGGGGACGGCCCGGCTCAGCGCCTTCCAGCCGATCCCGGTCCTGCGCTGGGGGAGCCTGCCCGCCAGATAGGTCACGACGACCGGGACCTCCTCGGGCCCGGCCGCGCGGAACAGCCCGGCGAGCAGGACGACCTTCTCCGTACGCGAGGAGGTCCCGGCGACCTGGTCGGAGATCCGGGCGACTTCGGCCAGCAGCATGCCCCCATCCTCACCCGGACGGCCGTCACCGGCGCAGAACGGCGCGCGGAAGGGGAGACGCACCGGGACCGATGACTTCCGGCGCACCGGCGGGTCCGTACCCGTGAGACCGAGCGGAGAGGAAGAGGAGGAGGACGATGGCGAAAGTGACGCTGACGGAGTTCCTGACCCTGGACGGGGTCGTGCAGGCGCCCGGAGGCCCCGACGAGGACCGCGACGGCGGGTTCGAGCACGGCGGCTGGCTGGTCCCCTACGCCGACGAGGACATGGGGCGGTTCGTCGACGAGGGCTTCCGGTCCGCGGACGCCTTCCTGCTGGGCCGCAGGACGTACCAGATCTTCGCCGCCTACTGGCCGCGCGTCACCGACGCGGACAACCTGGTGGCGAACAGGCTCAACACCCTGCCCAAGTACGTCGCCTCCCGGACGCTGGACGGCGTCGGGTGGCACAACTCCACGCTGCTGAGGGGCGACGCGGTACGGGAGGTCGCCGCGCTCAAGGAGCGGCTGGAGGGCGAACTGCAGATCCACGGCAGCGGGAACCTGGCGCGGAGCCTGATGGCACACGGCCTCATCGACGAGTACCGCCTGCTGACCTACCCCGTCATCCTGGGCGGCGGCAAGCGACTGTTCGACGGCGGGGCCGTGCCGGCCGCGCTGGAGCGCACCGGTGGCAGGACGACCTCCACCGGAGTGGCGATCAACACCTACCGGGTGGCGGGGCCGCCCGGCCACGGCTCGTTCGAGCTGGAGGAGTGAGAGAGGGAGCGGGCGCGCCGGGTGGTGGAGGCGCGGCCCCCACCACCCGGCGTTCACCTCGCGCGGCGGCCGTCGCGGCCGCCGCGCGAGGTGAACGCCGGGCCGTTACGGGTATCCGCGAGAGAGTCGACCTCAACGCAGCGAGGTGACCCATGACAGGTCCGGACCCCTACGGCCGGTACCCCTCTCACGGCGACCGGCGGGAACCGGCGCCGGCGCGGATCGCTGCGGGACGGCTGTGGGCCACCGGTGCGGCGACCGCCGCCGTCGCCGCCCTCGCAGCCGTGGTCACCACACTCCTGATCCGCGGTGTCCTCGGAGTCCCCGTCTTCGCCCCGAACCGGGCGGGCGCGTGGGGGGACGCCACCACCGGCCACCTCGCCGTCCTCGCCGCCGCCGCGGCCCTGGCGGCCACGGCCCTGCTGCACCTGCTGCTGGTGGCCACGCCCCGGCCGGGCCGGTTCTTCACCTGGATCGTGCTCCTGGTGACCGCCGCGATGATGCTGCTCCCCTTCACCACCGGCATCGCCACCGAGTCGAAGTTCGGCACGGCCGCCGTCGCCCTGGTGACAGGGCTGACCATCGTCAGCCTGCTGTCCTCGGCAGTCCCCTCGGTGATCGACGACCGGGACCGGTTCTCCGGCTGAGGCGGCGGCCCCTCCGCCTCCCGCCCGCGGTGCCGGAGCGCAGGTCCACGTCGTCCACGCGGCCGGCCGCCGGGTCGCGGGGGAGAGGGGCGCCGGCCGTTCCCCGACGGAACGGCGGCCGCCGGGGGGAGCCTGCGCGCACCGCCATGCCGCCCGCGCACTCAACTTCTGACATGTACGCCGGTGTTCTCAAAGACGGAGATTCGGTGACCGTCCCGGGGTGGGGTAATCTCGGCGTGTCTGCACGTTTGTCGGATGACAAGCGTGACGGCTTGTGAACGTGGTGTGAGCACACCGCCTGCCCGCCCGGGTGCGACCGGGGGAGCACGGCACGTGATGAACCCGGTGGCGGACGAGCGGAGCGATGGCGGACATGGCTGACACCACGGTTGGCGAGCCGCGCCCGGCGGGGCGCGGCAGGACCACCCGGAGCCGGAGCACCGGCAGCAAGGCGGGGGAGCAGGAGCTGAGGCAGCTCCTGGCCGGCCTGACAGCCGTCCGGGACGGCGACTTCGGCACCCGGCTGCCGGACGGCGCCGACGGAGTCCTCGGCGAGATCGCCACGGTATTCAACGGCATGGTGGACCAGCTGTCGCTGTTCACCTCCGAGGTGACCCGCGTCTCCCGCGAGGTCGGCAGCGAAGGGCGCCTCGGCGGCCAGGCCCAGGTGCCCGGAGCCGGCGGAGCCTGGCGCGACCTGACCGACTCGGTCAACTTCATGGCCGGCAACCTCACCGCCCAGGTGCGCTCCATCGCCCAGGTGACCACCGCGGTCGCCAAGGGCGACCTCTCCCAGAAGATCCGGGTGGACGCGCGCGGGGAGATCCTGGAGCTGAAGGAGACCATCAACACGATGGTCGACCAGCTCTCGGGCTTCGCGGACGAGGTCACGCGGGTGGCGCGCGAGGTGGGCACCGAGGGCAAGCTCGGCGGCCAGGCGGACGTCAAGGGCGTCTCCGGCACCTGGCGCGACCTGACCGACTCGGTCAACTTCATGGCCGGGAACCTGACCGGTCAGGTGCGCTCCATCGCCCAGGTGGCCACCGCGGTCGCCGAGGGCGACCTCTCCCAGAAGATCCGGGTGGACGCGCGCGGGGAGATCCTGGAGCTGAAGGAGACCATCAACACGATGGTCGACCAGCTCTCGGCGTTCGCGGACGAGGTCACGCGGGTGGCGCGCGAGGTGGGCACCGAGGGCAAGCTCGGCGGCCAGGCCGCGGTGCGCGGCGCCTCCGGCACCTGGAAGGACCTGACCGACTCCGTCAACGTGATGGCCTCCAACCTGACCGGTCAGGTGCGCTCCATCGCCCAGGTGGCCACCGCCGTCGCGCGAGGCGACCTGTCGCAGAAGATCACCGTCGAGGCCAAGGGCGAGGTCGCGGCCCTCGCCGACGTCATCAACACGATGGTCGACACGCTCTCGGCGTTCGCCGACGAGGTCACGCGGGTGGCGCGCGAGGTGGGCACCGAGGGCATCCTCGGCGGCCAGGCACGGGTGCCGGGCGTCGCGGGCACCTGGAAGGACCTGACCGACAACGTCAACTCGATGGCCAACAACCTGACCGGGCAGGTCCGCAACATCGCCCAGGTCACCACCGCCGTCGCCCAGGGCGACCTCACCCGCAAGATCGACGTGGACGCGCGCGGGGAGATCCTGGAGCTGAAGACCACCATCAACACGATGGTCGACCAGCTCTCCGCCTTCGCCGCGGAGGTCACCAGGGTGGCCCGCGAGGTCGGCAGCGAGGGACGCCTGGGCGGCCAGGCCGAGGTCGAGGGCGTCTCCGGCACCTGGAAGCGCCTGACGGAGAACGTCAACGAGCTGGCCGGGAACCTCACCCGCCAGGTCCGCGCCATCGCCGAGGTCACCAGCGCCGTCGCCGAGGGCGATCTGACCCGCTCGATCACCGTGGACGCCTCCGGCGAGGTCGCCGACCTCAAGGACAACGTCAACTTCATGGTGCAGTCCCTGCGCGAGACCACCCGGGCCAACCAGGAGCAGGACTGGCTCAAGACCAACCTGGCCCGCATCTCGGGCCTGATGCAGGGCCACCGCGACCTCGCCGTCGTCGCCGAGCTGATCATGGACGAGCTGACCCCGCTCGTCGGCGCCCAGTACGGCGCCTTCTACCTCGCCGAGGACGACGAGGAGGGCACCGAGCTGCGCCTGGTCGGTTCCTACGGCCACCCCGCGGCGGCCGACGGCGCCGAGCCGCCGCGCTTCAGGCTCGGCCAGTCCCTGGTCGGCCAGGCCGCCCGCAGCCGCCGCACCATCACCGTCGACGACCTGCCCTCCGGCTACGTCACCGTCGCCTCGGGCCTGGGCGCCACCGACCCCACCAGCCTGATCGTGCTGCCGATCACCGCGGAGGACCAGGTGCTCGGCGTCATAGAGCTGGCCTCGGTCACCCCCTTCACCGCGCTCCACCAGGACTTCCTCGGCCGGCTCATGGAGACCGTCGGCGTCAACGTCAACACCATCGTCGCCAACGCCCGCACCGACGAGCTGCTGGCCGAGTCCCAGCGCCTGGCCGCCGAGCTCCAGGAGCGCTCCGAGGAGCTCCAGGTCCAGCAGGACGAACTCCAGCGCTCCAACGCGGAGCTGGAGGAGAAGGCCGCCCTCCTGGCCTCCCAGAACCGCGACATCGAGACCAAGAACCTGGAGATCGAGCAGGCGAGGCAGGAGCTGGAGGACCGCGCCCAGCAGCTGGCGCTGGCCTCGAAGTACAAGTCGGAGTTCCTGGCCAACATGAGCCACGAGCTGCGCACCCCGCTCAACAGCCTGCTGATCCTCGCCCAGCTCCTGGCGCAGAACCCGACCCGCAACCTCACCCCCAAGCAGGTCGAGTACGCGGGCATCATCCACTCCGCCGGCTCCGACCTGCTCCAGCTGATCAACGACATCCTGGACCTGTCCAAGGTCGAGGCCGGCAAGATGGACATCAACCCCGAGCGCGTCCCGCTGCGCGGCCTGCTGGACTACGTCGAGGCCACCTTCCGGCCGCTCACCACCCAGAAGAGCCTCGGATTCACCATCACCACCGCGCCCGGCGTCCCCGTCGACCTGTTCACCGACGACTCCCGGCTGCGGCAGGTACTGCGCAATCTGCTGTCCAACGCGGTGAAGTTCACCGAGTCCGGCGGCGTGGCCCTGAGGATCGAGCCGGTCGCCCCGGACGAACTGCCCTCCACCGTCCGGCTGCACGGCTCGGCCGTCGCCTTCCGGGTGGAGGACACCGGCATCGGCATCCCCGAGCAGCAGCTGGAGACCATCTTCGGCGCCTTCCAGCAGGCCGACGGGACCACCAGCCGCAAGTACGGCGGCACCGGCCTGGGCCTGTCCATCAGCCGTGAGATCGCCTATCTGCTGGGCGGCGCCATCACCGCCGAGAGCGTCCCCGGGCAGGGCAGCACCTTCACCCTCTACCTGCCCGTGGCACGGCCCGACTTCACCGCCGCGCCGAACGCCGTCCAGCAGACCGCGGCCCAGGGGGAGGAGACCGGGCCCGCCGTCACCGAGGAGCCGCCCGCCGAGCCGCCGCGGCCGCAGAAGCGGCGGCTGCTGGTGATCGAGGACCGCCCCCGCGGCCTGCTCTCCCTGGTCGCGGAGAACGCCGTGGCGGACCTGGCCGAGAGCGCCCGGGACATGGACGACCCGCGCGGCCCCGTGGAGGTCGTCACCGCGGTCGGGGCGCAGGAGGCCGCCGCCGCGCTCGCCGCGGAGGCCTGCCACTGCGTGGTGCTCCAGCTCGACATGGCGGACGGGACGGCCATGGGCTTCCTGGAGGCCATGGACGGCGACACGGCCCTGCGCCGGGTCCCGGTCCTCGCGCACAACAACCGGCGTCTGGACCCCGAACAGGAGCGGGCACTGCGCTCCCGCACCGGCAGCCGGCCGATGGAACTGCTCTCCAGCCTGGACGAGCTGCGCGAACGCATCGCGCTGCACCTGACCGCCGAGGAGCCGGGCGACGTGCTCCCGCTGGTGCGCTCCGAGGAGACCGCCGTGCCGGCGGCCCCGCCCGAGGAGGCGGACGGTTCGCTGGCGGGCCGCACGGTGCTGGTCGTCGACGACGACGCGCGCAACGTCTACGCCCTCACCGGCATCCTGGAGCTCCACGGGATGCACGTCCTGCACGCCGACAACGGCCGCAAGGGCATCGAGACCCTCACCGGCCACCCCGGCGTCGATCTGGTGCTGATGGACGTGATGATGCCGGAGATGGACGGCTACGCCGCGACCGCGGCGATCCGTGCCATGCCCGAACACGCCCATCTGCCCGTCATCGCGGTGACGGCCAAGGCGATGCCCGGAGACCGGGAGAAGAGCATCGCCGCCGGAGCGACCGACTACGTGACCAAGCCGCTGGACGCCCGCGACCTCGTCGCGTGCATCCGCCGCTGCCTGGGCGTGTAGTCGCCGGCACCGTCCGTCAGCCGACCCCCTCCCCGAGGAGCAGCGCAGTGGAGACCCAGCGGCCGGACGAGCCCGTCCCCGAGGACGGGCCGCCGAGTGCCGCCCCGGCACGGGAGGCGTCCGCGGCACAAGCGTCCGCCGCGGACGGGTCCGTGCGGGAGGCGGCGGCCCCGGTGCCGTCCGTGCGGCAGCCGTACGAGGGCAAGGTGTACGAGCGCGGGGTGTACGACGGTGCCCCGCCGCGCGACGGCGCCGACGTCCGCGTCGGCAGGCTGGCCGCCACCGTCGAGCGGCTGCGCCGCGAGGTGCGCGAGGCCCACGCCGCGGCCGAGGGCCGCGCCCTGATCGAGATGGCCAAGGGCATCCTGGTCGAGCGGCTGGGCTGCGGTCCGGCACAGGCCGCCAGGCAGTTGGACACCCTCGCCGACCAGGCCGGACTCTCCCGTCTGGAGCTGGCCGCCGACCTCATCGACCAGGCCGCCCACGACCGGGTCACCGAGGCGGCCCGTGAGTTCCTGGCCAGGGCGGAGGGCGATGCCGAAGGCCGGAGCGGCACGGACCGGGACGGCGGCCGGGGAGGGGACGACGGGGAGGCGCCCTCGCTGTCGGTGCGGCTGCGCACCGCGGAGAGCGGCGCACTGGCCGCCGACGACACCCAGGCGGTCGCCGAGTCCCTGCTGGAGCACGCGCTGACCCCGCTGGGCGCCGTGGCGGTGGCCATCTGGGCCGCCGGCACCGACGCCTCCCTCACCCTGGCCGGCTCCGCGGGCTACGCGGCCGAGGAGGCCGCGCGCTGGCACTACGTACCGCCGGGGGTGGCCACCCTCGCCCGCCGGGCCCTCACCGAGCGCCGGCCCGTGTGGTTCGCCACTCCCGCCGAGACCGGGCTGCCCACCCTGGGCCGGCGGCAGGCGCCCGAGGGCTGCCGGGTCACGGTCCCCGCCGACAACGGCGGCCGCATCCTGGGCGTTCTGGAGATCTGCTGGCCCGGCCCGCTGGAGCCGCAGCCCCCGCAGGTCCAGCGGCAGATCGAGGCCCTGGCCGAACTGTGCGCCCACACCCTGGACAGCCGCGACGCGGGCGCCGAGGACTCCGGGGAGGCCCTCCAGGCACGCCACCCGGGCGTCTCGGAACTGGTGGACTTCGCCGACGGCCTGCTGGACCCGGCCCTGGTGCTGGTGCCCCATCTGGACGCCGAGGGCCGGCTCGCCGACTTCCGCATCCACCACGTCAGCGCCCACTTCGTCGACCCGGCGGGCCGTCCGCGCGGCGCGGTCGCAGGGGCGCTGCTGCTGGAGGCCTATCCGATGGCGATGGGCGAGAGCGGCCTGTTCGAGAAGATCGAGCACGTCCACGCCACCGGCGAGCCGTTCCGCGCCGAACGGATGGTGCTGCGCGCACTGGTCGGCCAGGTGCCGCTGACGGTGGAAGCGTCCGTCAGCATCAGCCGCCACGGCGAGAACGTCCTGCTCATCTGGCGTGTCCAGGACGAGGCGGCGCGACTGGCGAGCGTGCTCCAGCACGCCCAGCGCCTGGGCCGCATCGGCGGCTTCGAGGAGAACCTCGTCACCGGCGAGATCGTCTGGAACAGCCAGCTCTTCGCCCTCCACGGGCTGCCGCCCACCGCCGCGCCGATCCCGCTGGAGCGGCTGCCCGCCCACACCCACGCGGACGACGAGGCCGCCATCGGGCGCTTCCTGCGCACCCTGCTGCACCATCGCCGCCCCGCGTCCACGGCCTTCCGCCTCCAGCGGCCCGACGGGATCGTGCGCCACATCCGCGTGGTCGCCGAACCGGCCCTCGACGCCGAGGGCCGGCTGGTCGCGGTGCGCGGCGCCTACCAGGACGTCTCCGCGCAGCACTGGACGGAGGTCGCGCTGGGCGCCACCCGCGACCAGCTCGCCCAGACCGAGCAGCAGGCCGCCGAGCGCAACCGCATGACGCTCCAGCTCCAGCGCGCCATCATGCCGCCCACCCGGGGTCCCATCGACGCCGGAGGGCTGGACATCGCGGTGCGCTACCGCCCCGCGGAGAAGGACCATCTGGTCGGCGGCGACTGGTACGACGCCGTCGTCCTGCCCTCGGGCCAGGTGCTGCTCTCCGTCGGCGACGTGGCGGGCCACGGCATCGAGGCGGCCACCGGCATGGTCGTCCTGCGCAACGCCCTGCGCGGTCTGGCCACCACAGGGGCCGGGCCCGCGCAGATACTGGCCTGGCTCAACACCGTCGCCCACCACCTCACCGAGAACGTCACCGCCACCGCCGTCTGCGGCCTCTACGACCCGGACACCCGGACGCTGCGCTGGGCCCGGGCCGGCCATCCGCCGCCGGTCCTGGTGCGCCGGGGGGAGGCCGTCACGCTGCCGCTGGTCGGCGGACTCCTGCTCGGCGCCATTGCGGAGGCCGGGTACGAGGAGGAGAAGCTGGTGCTGGAGACCGGCGACATGCTGCTGATGTACACCGACGGTCTCATCGAGCGCCGGGACCGCTCCCTGCAGGAGTCCCTGGACCAGCTCATGGCCCTCGCCCGGGACTCCGGCGCCACCCTGGACAAGCAGCTCGACCGCCTGCTGACCTACAGCAACTCCGACACCGACGACGACACCTGCGTCGTCGGCGTCCGGATGCGCTGACCGGGCCCGGCGGCCCGTCCCACCCGGGCCGTCCCTCCCGCGGGGCACCTTCCCGCGGGCCGCCCCTCCCGGTCCGCCGTTTCCGGCCCCGTCCACCGGGTACCTGCGCCGTGCACCCGAACGCGACACACTGCGAGGACGACGGCCATGGGCGAGAAGAACAGGCACCACGAGCAGGGCGAGGGCGAGCACGGCCACGGGGCCGAGCGCCGCACCGACCCGGCCGACCGGGGCCCCGGAGCCCACTCCGGCCGGGAGACGCGGATGGAGCACCGCGTCGTCCCCGGCACGGCGAGCGCCGCCGAGGGCTTCTCCGGCGGCGGCACCGTCGAGGGCGAACCGCTCAAGGGCGTCGAGGCCGAGGAGGACGCCTCCGGCAAGGCGCGGCGGGCGGAGGAGGACGCCTCCGGCAGGGCGGGGCGGACGGACACCGGCTCCGGCCGGGAGTCCGGAGGCTGAGCCCCGGCGCCGGGATCCCGGTGCCCGGCGCGGGGCCGCGGCGCAGCCGGTGCGCTCAGCGCCGCAGCGGAACGAAGCGCACCGGAAGCCCCGGCACCGCCTGCGCCGCCGCCGCCAGCGCCTCCTGCGGCACCACGCCGATCACCGGATAGCCGCCGGTGGTCGGATGGTCGGCGAGGAAGACGATCGGCTCACCGCCCGGCGGCACCTGCACCGCGCCCGCCACCATGCCTTCGCTGGGCAGCTCGCCCCGCACCGACCGCTCCAGGGCGGGCCCCTCGGTCCGCAGCCCGACGCGGTTGCTCTCGGCGGACACCCGGTAGACCCCGCGGGCCAGAGCGCGCAGCGCGGCCGGGGCGAACCAGTCCTCGCGCGGCCCGGGCACCAGCGGCAGCACCAGCTCGTCCGACGGCGGCCCCGGCGCGGCGGAGGCGACCGCGTCGGCCCAGGGGACGGGCCCCGGCGCCGGCCCCACCGGCAGCCGCGCCCCCTCCGACAGCGGGGCCGGGCCGAGCCCGGACAGCAGATCGGTGGAGCGGCTGCCGAGCACCGGCTCGACGTCGACGCCGCCGGCCACCGCCAGATAGCTGCGCACCCCGGCCCGCGCGGCGCCGACCTCCAGCACCGCCCCGCCCGGCACCCGTACCGCCGCTCCCCACGGCGCCGGACGGCCGTCGATCCGCACCGGGCACGGAGCGCCGGTCACCGCCGCCACCACGGCGCGGTCCGGGCGCACCGCGCACCCGGTGAGGGTGGTCTCCAGCGTCGCCGCACCGGGCGCGTTGCCCACCAGGCGGTTGGCGAGCCGGTGGGCGGGGGAGTCCAGCGCCCCCGAGCGCGGCACCCCCAGATGGGCGCGGCCCACCCTGCCCAGATCCTGCACGGTGGTCAGCGCCCCCGGCCGCAGGACCTCCAGCACCCCCGCGCCGCTCACGGCACCGCCTCGAACCGCACCCGGGCGCCCGGGGCCAGCAGCGCGGCCGGCTCCCGGGAGACGTCCCACAGCACCGCGTCCGTCCGGCCGATCAACTGCCAGCCGCCGGGCGAGGTGCGCGGATACACCCCCGTGTACGCCCCGGCCAGACCCACCGAGCCCGGCGGCACCGAGGTGCGGGGGACGGTGCGGCGGGGCACGCCCAACTCCTCGGGCAGCCCGGTGAGATAGCCGAACCCGGGAGCGAAGCCGCAGAAGGCGACCCGGAACTCGGTGCGCGTGTGGATCGCCACGGCCTCCTCCTCGTCCACCCCCCACAGCGCCGCGACCCCGGCCAGATCGGGGCCGTCGTAGCGCACCGGCAGCACCACGGCGGCGGCGCCCGCCGGGGCGGTGTCGGGAAACTCCCGGTCCCGCAGCCACTCCGTCAGCGATCCCGGGTCCTCCAGGCCGTCCAGCAGGACGGTGGCCGCCGCCGGGACGATCTCCTCCACCGGCGGCAGCCCGCCGGTCTCCCGCAGCCGCACCAGCTCGGCGTGGAGGGCCTGGGCCCGCTCGGTGCTCCCCACCTCCAGCAGCAGGGCGCGCCTGCCCATGGGCAGCACCCTCGTCACCCTCATCGCGCGAACGCCTCGATCCGCACCCCGGCCTCCGCGAGGGCCTGGCGCACCCGCCGGGCGAGAGCGACGGCGCCGGGGGTGTCGCCGTGCACGCACAGCGACCTGGCGACGGCGGCCACCCGCCCGCCGTCGCCGGTGGCCACGCTCCCGTGCAGCGCGATGCCCAGGGCCTGGGAGGCCACGGCCTCCGGCTCGTGGATCACCGCCCCCGGCTCCCGCCGGGGCACCAGAGTGCCCCGCGCGGTGTAGCCGCGGTCGGCGAACGCCTCGGCGACCGCGGGCAGCCCGGCCTCCTCGGCGGCCCGCAGCAGCAGCGACCCGGGAAGCCCCAGCACCGGCAGCCCCCCGCCCGCCAGCAGCACCCCGGACACCACCGCCCGGGCCTGGACCTCGTCGTGCACCGCGCGGTTGTAGAGCGCGCCGTGCGGTTTGACGTACGCCACCCGCGCGCCCGCGGACTCGGCGAACACCCGCAGGGCGCCGATCTGGTAGGCGACCTCGTCGGCCAGCTCGTCCTCCGGGACCTCCATCGCCCGCCGCCCGAAGCCCGCCAGGTCGCGGTAGGCGACCTGGGCGCCGATCACCACCCCCCGCTCGGCCGCCTGCGCGCACACCCGGCGCATGGTGGAGGGATCCCCGGCGTGGAAGCCGCACGCGATGTTGGCGCTGCTGACGACCGAGAGCAGCGCCTCGTCGTGGGTGAGCTCCCACCGCCCGAAGCCCTCGCCCAGGTCGGCGTTGAGATCGATCACCGAGGCCGTGCCCTCCGCCGAATCCACCGGACCCACCGAATCCACCGGAGCCGCCGCCCCCTCGTCCCGCTGTGTCATGGGACGAGGGTAGTTCCGGGACGCGGCGGGCGGGGCGCGCGGACGTGCCCGTCAGCGCCGGCGGCGCGCCTCCGGGGCCTTCAGGGCCTTGGGGGGCGCCGTTTCCGCCTCCCCGGGGATCCGCCCGTACCTCCGCGCCACCGCGCCCAGGTGGTGGAGGGCGAGCAGCAGCAGGCCGACGTCGTCCAGGTACACCGGGTCCGGGAGCAGGTCGAGGGGGAAGACCGTGTAGACCAGCGCCCCCCAGAACGCGGTCCTGGCGCTCACGGGGACGTCCACGCCGCGCAGAAGCAGGTAGGTGCGCACCAGCCGCACCAGGAGGACCGCCGCGACGGCCAGCAGCGCGGCGGCCAGCACCGCGCCGGCGGCGATCAGTACGGTCTGCCAGGTCTCCAACGGACCTCCTCCCACAGGGGCCGGTGGAGTGATGATCGCCCCGGAGCCCGGCTTCAAACGTGGGCGCGCGGACCCGGTGTGCGCGCCGGGTGCTCAGCCGCGCGGCGGCAGCCGGTGCAGTTCGACCGCCTCCAGCCGCCCCGCCTCCACCACCGCCGTCAGACAGGTGCGGTACGGCTGGGAGCGGCGGTCGGTGGGCGAGCCGGGGTTGAGCAACCGCAGCGGCGTGCCGGCGGCCGTGGTGGCGGTGGTGTCCCAGGGGATGTGGCTGTGGCCGAAGACCAGGACGTCCAGATCGCCGAAGCGCTCGGCGCACCGCTTCTCCCGCCCCTGCTTCGGGCCCGTCTCGTGGACGACGCCCAGGCGCAGCCCGTCCAGCTCCGCGCGGGCCACCTCCGGGAGCCGGGCGCGCAGTTCGGGCCCGTCGTTGTTGCCGTACACCCCGATCAGGCGCCGGGAGCGCTCCTGGAGGAGGTCGAGGGTGGCGGTGTCCACCCAGTCCCCGGCGTGGACCACCACGTCCGCCTCCGCCACACGCGCCATCAGCTCCTCCGGCAGCCGTCTGGCGCGCTTGGGGATGTGGGTGTCGGACATGATCAGCACAAGCACGGTCCCACCGTAACCCGCAGGCCCCGCCGCCCCGCTCCCCGCCGCCCCGCTCCCCGCCGCCCCGCGTACACCATGCGGACAGCCCGGCCGCGCTCCGCGCGTCCGCCGTAGGGTGACCGCGACACGCCCAAGCCGGAACGGCCCGCACCCGGGGGAGCACATGACGCGCACCGACGACACGATCAGATGGGGCATCCTCGCCACGGGCGGCATAGCCGCGGCCTTCGCCCGCGACCTCGCGGCCCTGCCCGGCGGCGAGCTCCTCGCGGTCGGCTCGCGCTCGCCGCAGTCCGCCCGCCGCTTCGCCGACGAGCACGGCGCCCCGCGCGCGTACGGCAGCTGGGCCGAACTGGCCGCCGACCCGGACGTGGACGTGGTCTACGTCGCCACGCCCCACTCGGCGCACCTGGAGGCCGCCGCCGTCTGCCTGGAGGCAGGCAAGGCGGTGCTGTGCGAGAAGCCGCTCACCCTCAACCTCGCCCAGGCGCGGGAGATGGTCGAGCTGGCCCGCCGCAGGGGCGTCTTCCTGATGGAGGCCATGTGGACCTACTGCAACCCGGTGGTCCGCCGCATGCTCGAACTCGTCGCCGACGGAGCGATCGGCGAGGTGCGCTCGGTCCACGCCGACTTCGGCATCGTCGCACCCGTGGACGCCTCCCACCGCCTGCGCGATCCCCGGCTGGGCGGCGGCGCCCTGCTGGACCTGGGCGTCTACCCGGTCTCCTTCGCCCACCTCGTCCTGGGCGAACCCTCCTCCGTCGCCGCCTGGGCCCATCTGACGCCCGAGGGCGTGGACGAGACCACCGGAGTCCTGCTGGGCTACGACAGCGGGGCCGTCGCCACCCTCTCCTGCTCCATCGCCTCCGCCAGCCCCACCGTGGCGGCCGTCAGCGGCACCAGGGGGCGCATCGAGCTGCCGCACGGCTTCTTCGCCCCTGAGTCCTTCGTGCTGCACCGCGAGGGGCGCGAGGCCGAGGAGGTCAGGGTGCCGCGGGCGGAGGGCGGCACCGGCTACGGGCCCGAGGCGGCCGAGGTGATGCGCTGCCTGCGGGAGAAGGAGACGGAGTCCCCGCTGGTGCCGCTGGACGGGACGCTCGCGGTGATGGCGACGCTGGACGCCGTCCGCGAGCGTGTCGGGGTCCGCTACCCGGGCGACTGACGGCCCGCCGGGCGTCCGGCGGGCGGTGTGCGTGCAGGGGGCCTCCGGGGCGGTTGGGAGCGCCTCGGAGGCCCCTCATCTGCCATGATTCCGAGAGCGCTCTCATCTTCCGGTCGGCAACCGCCCCAGGAGGGCTCCCGGCTCCAAGAGATTTACGAATCAGAGGTCTTGACGGCCCATCCGGGCGCGTACAGGATCAGCGCCGTGCACATGACAGTGCGCTTGCGCCTCCGTGTGTTCAAGTGCTGAAAACGCCGACCGTGCCCGAGGGAGCCGCCATGGGACAGCCGCTGCACACAGGACCGGACCCCAGGGGAGGAGGCCGGCGAAGGCGGCGCAGACGAACGGCCGCCGGAACCCTCGGCGCCCTCCTCGCACTGCTCGCCTCCGGCCTGACCCCCACCGCGTCGGCCGCCGCGCAGGACCGAGTCCTGGACGACTTCGACAGCGCCGTCCCCGGCCCGATCGGCACCTACGGCAGTACCCCCGAGGACACCCCGAAGCTCAGCCAGGTCGCCGCCGAGGCCCGCCCCGGGGCCAACGCCTTCAACCGCGCCATGCGCGTGGAGTACGACATCACCGCCTGGGGCGGCTTCGACCACGCCCTGACCGACGCCGAGGACTGGAGCGGCCACGAGGGATTCTCCTTCTGGGTGAAGGGCACCGGCAGCGGGGAGCGCGTCCAGTTCGAGGTCAAGGACGGCGGCCCGAACGCCGGTCAGGCCGAGCTGTGGGCGGGCTACTTCACCGACGACACCGACGGCTGGAAGCAGGTGCGCACCCCCTTCGAGGACTTCGTCCGGCGCCCCGACTACCAGCCCGCCGGCGCCCCGGACGACGGCGTGCTGGACCTGACCCGGATGTGGGGCTACGCCGTCAACCTGCCCACCGCCTCCGGCGCCCTGGAGTTCGACCAGGTCGAGCTGTACGGCGTGGGCGGGGTGCGGGCCCGCGTCGCCACCGACCGGCCCGTCTACACCGTCGGCCACGGCGGCACCGCCACCGTGAAGGTGTCGGTGGGCACCACCGGCGGCGTACCGCTGGCCGAGCCCGTCACCGTCACCTACGGCACCGGCGAGGGCACCGCGGAGCCCGGCGAGGACTACACCCCGGTCGAGGGCACCTTCACCTTCCCCGCCGGCACCCCCTCCGGCACGGCGAAGACCTTCACCGTCGACACCGAGCGCAGCGCGGAACCCGCCACCGCCAAGACCATCCCCATCACCCTCTCCGTCGACGGCGGGCGCGCCCCCGACGACCTGCCCACCGTCGTCATCGACGCGCACGGCCTGCCGTACCAGAACCCCCGGCTCCCGGTGCACAAGCGCGTGAAGGACCTGCTGTCCCGGATGACGCTCGACGAGAAGATCGGCCAGATGACCCAGGCCGAGCGCGGCGCCCTGGAGGCCCAGGACCACATCGCCTCCTACGAGCTGGGCTCGCTGCTGTCCGGAGGCGGCTCCAACCCGGCGCCCAACACCCCCGCGGCCTGGGCCGACATGGTCGACGGCTTCCAGCTGCGCGCCCGGCAGACCCGGCTGCAGATCCCGCTGATCTACGGCGTCGACGCCGTCCACGGCCACAACAACGTCGTCGGCGCCACCGTCTTCCCCCACAACACCGGCCTCGGCGCCGCCCGCGACCCGAAGCTGGTCGAGGACACCGCGCACGCCACCGCCAGGGAGGTCCGCGCCACCGGAGTCCCCTGGAACTTCAGCCCCTGCCTGTGCGTCAGCCGCGACGAGCGCTGGGGACGGGCGTACGAGGCATTCTCCGAGGATCCGGCGCTGGTCACGCGGCTGGCCACGGCCGTCGAGGGCTACCAGGGCCGCGCCGACGGCCGGGACCTGAAGGACGCCGACCGGGTGCTGGCCACCGCCAAGCACTACGTCGGCGACGGCGGCACCGAGTTCGGCTCCTCCACCACCGGCACGTACACCATCGACCAGGGCGTCACGAGGACGACGCGCGAGGAGCTGGAGACCGTCCACATCGCCCCCTTCGTGGAGGCGGTCGACGAGGGCGTCGGCACCGTCATGCCGTCCTTCTCCAGCGTGGACTTCCTCGGCGACGGCGAGGGCCCGGTCAAGATGCACGCCCACGCCGACCTGATCACGGACGTCCTCAAGGGCGACCTCGGCTTCGACGGATTCGTGATCAGCGACTGGCAGGCCATAGACCAGATCCCCGGCGACTACGCCTCCGACGTGCGGACCTCGGTCAACGCCGGACTCGACATGATCATGGTGCCGTACGACTACAAGGGCTTCACCTCCACCCTGCGCGAGCAGGTCGACTCCGGCGCCGTGCCCATGGCGCGGATCGACGACGCGGTGACCCGCATCCTCACCAAGAAGTTCCAGCTCGGCCTGTTCGAGAAGCCCTACGCCGACCGCACCCACCTGGACTCCGTCGGCTCCGGCCCCCACCGCGAACTGGCCCGCCGGGCCGCCGCCGACTCCCAGGTGCTGCTGAAGAACGACGGGAACCTGCTGCCGCTGAGCGGTGACGAGAAGCTCTACGTCGCCGGCTCCAACGCCGACGACCTGGGCAACCAGGCCGGCGGCTGGACCATCTCCTGGCAGGGCTCCTCCGGCGACATCACCGAGGGCACCACCATCCTGGAGGGAATCCGCCAGGTCGCCCCGGACGCCTCCGTCACCTTCAGCGAGGACGCCTCCGCACCCACCGGCGGACACCGGGCCGGCATCGTCGTGGTCGGCGAGACCCCGTACGCCGAGGGCGTGGGCGACGTCGGCAACGGCCACGACCTGGAGCTGTCGGAGGCGGACAGGAAGGCGATCGACACCGTCTGCGGCGCCATGGACTGCGCGGTGCTGATCGTCTCCGGCCGCCCGCAGATCATCACCGACCGACTGGGCGACATCGACGCCCTGGTGGCGTCCTGGCTGCCGGGCACCGAGGGCACCGGCGTGGCCGACACCCTCTTCGGCGAGCGGCCCTTCACCGGCCGCCTGCCGGTGAGCTGGCCGCGCTCGGCCGCCCAGGTCCCGGTCAACGTCGGCGACGCCTCCTACGACCCGCTCTACCCGTACGGCTGGGGCCTGCGCACCGACAGCGCCCGCGACCGGCTGGAGGACGTCCGCGACGAGCTGCGGGACCGCCGCGACGTCGCCTCCCGCGTCGCCGCCGTCCATCTGCGCCACGCCCTGAAGCGCTCCAACTTCCGGGCCGACGGCACGGTGCGGAACGCGGACGCGGTCCTGAAGCCCCTGGCCAGGGCCGCCGCACTGCTGGAGAAATCGAAGACCGACTCCTACCTCCAGGCGGACGAACTCGCCTCGGTCGCCAGGGACATCGCCCAGGCCGCCCTGCTGAGGGCCGGGGACGGCGCCCCGGCCAAGGCCGCCGCCCTCACCGCGGACGCCGACCACGCCCTGGCCTCCGGCGACTACGCCAAGGCCGTCCGCCACCTGGCGGAGGCCCACCGCCTGACCCGCTGACCGTCCGCCCGCCCACCCGAACCGGTCCGCCGGGCCTCCCGCTTCCGCGGGACGCCCGGCGGACCGCCGCTTTCCGGGGGCGGCCCCCGCCGCGCCGCACGGCCGGGGCGCACCGCGGCAGGCCGGCCGGCCCGTACGCCCGCCCGGGAGGCGCCACACCCCGTTCACCCTCAGAGGTGGCCGGTGTCGCCGAGGCTGACGACCTGGCGGTTGTGGAAGAAGTCGTCCTCGCGGAGGACGGTGATGCTGCCGGAGGGGGCCCGGAAGCTGACGGAGCCCAGCGACTCGAACGGCATCCCGATCCAGAACGCCACGACGAACGTCAGGGCGAAACCGTGCGTCACGATGATCTGGTGCTCGCACGGGCGCCGCAGGATCCCGTCCACGGCCGCGTAGACGCGCCGGGCGCACTCCGCCCTGGTCTCGGCCCCCCGTACGCCCTCGTGGTGCCCCATCCGGTCCCCGACGGCCGGCGGCGGGACGAACCGCCGGTCCAGCCACTCCTGCGGCCTCCCCTCGGCCTCACCGTAGGACTTCTCCCGCAGCCTGCGGTCCGGCAGCGCCTCCACGCCCAGCAGTTCGGCCACGCGGTCGGCCGTCTGCCGGGCGCGCAGCAGGTCCGAGGAGACCACCTCCGCCTCGGCCTCCTCGGGAATCCGGGCCCGTAGCGCCCGGGCTACGGCGGCCGCCGCGCGCCTGCCCGCGGGCGTGAGGGGCGAGTCGTGCCATCCGCCGGCCACTTTCTCCACGTGGTGTGCCGCCTCCGGGTGGGCGATGACGTAGACGCTGCGCATCGAGTGGCCTCCTGTCGGAAGCGGCCGCCGCGGGAGGACGGTCCGTCAGCGGCCGCAGCCCACGCGCTCGGTGGACAGCGCCAGGTCGTCCAGGAGCAGGTCGTAGGAGCCCGGGGTGGGGTCGCCCTGGTAGAGCTGCCAGCCGATGCGGACGGTGTCGACGTCGGGGAGGACGAAGTCGACCGGATTACCGCCGTGGCGGGTGGTGGTGACGGTCAGGTCCGGCTTGGGCTCGCCGTCGATCCAGACCGAGACGCGGTTGTCGTCCGCGTCCATCTCCCACTCCAGGCACGTCCACTTCCCGGCCTCGGCCGGGGCGGACTCGCGCCAGTCGGTCCAGTCGCCCGTCGGCCCGCCGTCGGAGCCCACGCCCCACAGCTGCACTCCGTCGCCGACGGTCGGTACGTACTGGCCGCCGATGGGCCGCACCACGCTGCCGTCGCCGCGGCCGGTGGCCTCGACCAGGGTGAAGTGGGCCCAGTCCGGGGCGGTGGGGAAGGCGTCCACGCGGACCCGCATCCGGCCGAAGAAGCTGTTGCCGGGGGCGTCGAAGTCGTCGACCTCCAGGAAGGCGTGGCCGTTGCCCTCGGTGCGCAGGTGCAGCACCTGCCCCGGCCTGTGCTTCCCGGCGTGACGGCGGTCGCGCCCGGTGTACCGCTCCACGGCCAGCGTGCCGTGCCGGGTGTCCACGCCCCAGTCCGAGCCGGTGCCCGCGCCGCGCGGCAGGCCCTCGAAGTCCTCGCAGAACAGCAGAGCGGGGGAGGGGGCGCAGCCGCGGTGCGGCCGGCGGTCGCCGGGCCCGTCGTGGGAGGGAGCGGGCGCGGGGGCTGCTCCGCCCGTGGCGGCGAGGGTGGTGACGGCGGCCAGGGCGAGGGCGCCGAGCAGGCCGGACGGCCGCCGGGGGGCACGGGACCGGCGGGGTGAGCGGGGTAAGGAGCGCATGGGAGTTCTCCGTCGGGTGGTCGGGGCTGCCGAACCGCTCTGGGAGCGCTCCCATGCGGTCGCCCGGCACCCTACGGCAACTCGCCCTCCACGGAAAGGAGTCGAAGGGGCGCAGGGGGCGTGAGTAGCCGGGCCGCCCGCGCCCGGCGGGCGTCACGCACCCGCGCCGACGCGGGCCCGCAGGTTCTGAAGCCGCCGCACCTGCATGATGAAGTGCGCCGGTTCGCCCATCAGCAGGCCGAACGGCTCGGTGATCCCCCGCGGCCGGCTCCGGCCGCGGGTGCGGGCCGCCGCCTGCGCCCCGCCACCCGGCCGGCGGACGCTCCCTTCCCCGGGAGGGGAGGGGCGGTGATCCTTGACGGACGCCCTGTGGAATCGATCCCATCCCGGAGGAACCGATGAACGGACAGCACCGCCCGACACGGCGCACGGCCCTGGCCCTGGCGGGCGCGGCCGCCGCGGGCCTGGCGTACGCACCGGAGGCCGCCGCGCGGCCGAGGGGGAGGGAGGGGCGGCGGTTACGGGTCTACCTGGGTGCCTACACCGGCGGCGCCCCCGGCCACGGCATCGGGGTGGCGAGCGCGGATCCGGACACCGGCGCCCTGCGGCTGGAATCGGTGGTCCCCGCCGAGGACCCCTCCTTCCTCGCGCTGTCGGCGACGGGCCGTGTGCTGTACGCCGTCAACGAGGTGGAGGAGGGCCGGGTGTCGGCCTACTCGCTCGCCCCGGACGGCACCGTGCGGGGCTTTCTGGGGCAGTCGCCCAGCGGCGGCGCCCACCCCTGCCACCTCGCCCTCCACCCCGGCGGACGCCATCTGTTCACCGCCGACTACACCTCCGGTACGGTCGGCGTCGTCGAGCTGCGGCCCGACGGCGCGCCGGGGGAGCTGGTGCAGGTGGTGCGCTACACCGGCTCCGGCCCCGACCCGGAGCGGCAGGACGGGCCGCACGCCCACATGGTGCTGCCCGATCCCGCCGGGGAGCGGCTGCTCACCGCCGACCTGGGCACCGACACCGTCCGCGTCCACCGCTTCGACACCCGGCGCGGTCTGCTGACGGACGGCGCCGAGGCGCGGATGGCGCCCGGTTCCGGCCCGCGTCACCTGGCCTTCCACCCCTGCGGGCGCACCGTGTACGTGCTGGGCGAGCTGGACTCCACGCTCACCTCCTGCGCGTACGATCCCGCCCGCGGCACCCTCACGCCCGTCGCCACCGTGCCGATCCTGCCCCGGGGCGCGGATCCGGCGGGCACCACCGCCGCCGAGGTGCTGGTCTCGGCGGACGGCCGGTTCGTGTACGCCTCCAACCGGGGCCACGACCTCGTCGCCGTCCTCGCCGCGGGCGGGTCCGGCGGGATCCGCCCGCGTCCGGTCTCCCACCACCCCTGCGGCGGGAGGTCGCCCCGGCACATCGCCTTCGGGGCCGCGGCCCCGGGATTCTCCGGGGCCCTCGGGGCGGCCCAGCGCCTGCTGTACACGGCCAACCAGGACTCCGGCACGGTCGCGCTCCTGCGCCGGGACCCGGTCAGCGGTGCCCTCGCGCCGGCCGGGGAACCGCTCGCCTTTGACCGGGTGGTGTGCGTGCTGCCCGCGGGACGGGGCCGGTGAGAGGGCCCCCGCCGGAGCCGCCACGGCTCCGGGCGGGGGCTCGGACCGGCAGGTGTGCTTCAGTCCCGGGAGGCGAGGGCGGTCAGGGCCGCGTCCAGGCGCCGGGTGGCCTCTGAGGCGACGGGCTCCATGGCGGGCAGTCCGGTGAGGGTGACCATGGTGCTCGGGTCGAGCGCCTGGACGACCGTCTGGTCGCCGTCGCGGCGCACGACCACGTTGCACGGGAGCAGCAGGCCGATGCCGCGGTCGTTCTCCAGCGCCCGGTGGGCCAGTCGCGGGTTGCAGGCGCCCAGGATCAGGTGGTCCTCGACGTCCTGGTCGAGCTTCTCCTTCAGGGTGGCGGTGACGTCGGTCTCGGTGAGGACGCCGAATCCCTGCTCGGCCGGCGCGTCGCGGACGGCGGTCACGGTGGTGCCGAAGTCGGTGCCCACCCGGACGGTGCGGTCGTGGCTCGCGTCGTGACCCTCCTGTGTTCGATGGTGCCGCGGGCCGGTGCGCCGCTTCCGTTTCCGCTCGCCCCGGCGGGTACTCGCCGGGGCGAGGGGCTACGCGACGCCCTGTCTTCAAAAATACCCCCCTGGGTATATTGTGCTACGGTGGTGATCACACCCCCTGGGGTGGAGCGATCCGGAAGGAGCAACACCGTGTTCTTCGTCGACACCGTGGAGGTCCCGGGACTGGGCAACCGCGGCTACCTGGCCGGAGGCCGGTCGGCGGCCGTCGTGGTGGACCCGCCGCGCGACGTCGACCGGATGCTCGCGCTGGCGGCCCGGCGGGAGGTGCGGATCGCGTTCGTCGTCGAGACCCATGTGCACAACGACTACGTCACCGGCGGCCTGGAGCTGGCCCGGGTGACGGGCGCGGAGTACCTGGTGCCCGCCGGTGCCCGGGTGTCGTACCCCCGGACGCCGGTGGCCGACGGCGACACCGCCGGGATCGAGGAGGGGCTGGTGCTGCGCGCGCTGGCCACCCCCGGCCACACACCGCACCACACCTCCTACGTGCTGGAGGAGGACGGGCGCGCGGTCGCCGCCTTCACCGGGGGCTCGCTGCTGATCGGCGCCGTCGGGCGGCCGGACCTGGTCGAGCCCCGCATGACGCGCGAACTGGCCCGCGCCCAGCACGCCTCCGCCCGCCGGCTGGCCGACGAGCTGGAGGACGACGTGCCCGTGATGCCGACCCACGGCTTCGGCAGCTTCTGCTCCTCCACCCAGGCCGAGGGCGAGTCCACCACCATCGGCAAGGAGCGCGCGGCCAACGAGGCGCTGGTCAAGGACGTCGACGAGTTCGTCGCCGACCTGCTCGCCGGTCTGGACGACATCCCCGCGTACTACGCCCACATGGGGCCGGTGAACTCCGCCGGACCGCGGCCGGTCGACCTCACCCCTCCCCGGCGCGCGGACGCGGAGGAGATAGCCGCCCGGCTGGCCGCGGGGGAGTGGGTGGTGGACCTGCGCAGCCGGGTGGCGTTCGCCGAGGGCCATGTGGCCGGGGCGTTCAACTTCGAGGTCGACGGCAAGCTGGCCACCTACCTGGCCTGGCTGATCCCCTGGGGCAAGCCGGTCACGCTGCTGGCCGAGAGCTCCGGGCAACTGGCCGAAGCCCAGCGGGAGCTGGTCCGGGTCGGCATCGACCGCCCCGCCGCGGCCGCCACCGGCGGCCCCGCCGACTGGCTCGGCGACGGCGAGGAACCGCGCTCCTTCCCCCGGGCGGCCTTCGCCGACCTGGCCGGTGCCCGAGAACGCGGCGAGGAGGTGGTGGTGCTCGACGTGCGCCGCGACTCCGAGCGGGCGAACAGCCACGTCGGGGGTTCGGTCCACATCCCCATCCACCAGCTCCACGGCCGCCTGGCCGAGGTGCCCGACGGAACCGTCTGGGTCCACTGCGCCGGCGGGATGCGCGCGGCGATCGCCGCCTCGATGCTGGACGCGGCCGGCCGCGAGGTGGTCGCCGTGGACGATTCCTTCGACGCGGCCGAGCGGGCCGGGCTGACCGTCGTACGTCCCTGAGGGCTCTCACGCCCTCCCGTCCGCCGGCCGGGCCGCCCGTACCGCCCGTACCACCCGCACCGTCCACCGGATGAGAGCACCGTGTCCCTGCTCCGCCGCGGCCCCGGCCGCGTCGACCCGGCCAAGGCCGAAGCCGTCCTGCTGGACGTGCGTGAGGACGCCGTCCACCTGCCGCCGTCCCGCCTGGCCGAGGGCGCGGCACTGCCCGGCCGCCCCGGCGCCGTCGCGTGACACCCCGGTCCTGGCTGGCCCTGGCAGCCGGGGGTCAGGCCAGGGAGAGGAAGAGCTTCTCCAGCCGGGCCCGCATCTGCTCGCGGTCGAGGGCGGCCGCGGGGTCGCCGTCGGGGTTCTCGGTCAGGCAGCGCTGCAGGCCGGTGGCGATGACCGCGAAACCGGCCTTGTCCAGTGCCCGGGAGGCAGCCGCGAGCTGTGTGACGACCTCCTCGCAGTCCCGCCCCTCCTCGATCATCTTGATCACTCCGGCGATCTGGCCCTGCGCCCGGCGCAGCCGGTTGACCACCGTCTTCAGTTCCTCGGCCGCCATCGCCAGTTCCACGGAACCTCCCCTTTCATACCCCACCGGGTACCCTACCTGCTGGGTCGTCCTCCCCCGTGCCGGAAGGAAACATCTCACACATGTCCCCCGCCCCCGCACTCACCGTCGAGCAGAGCAGCTCCCGCATACACGAGCTGACTGTCGTCGATGTGCGCACCCCCGGTGAGTACGCGTCCGGCCACCTGCCCGGCGCCCACAACATCCCCCTGGACCGCCTCCAGCAGGCGCTGCCCGCCCTGCGGACCGCCTCCGCCCGCGGCGACCTGCTGGTGGTGTGCGCATCCGGCGCCCGCTCTGCGACCGCCTGCGCCGTCCTGGCCGAGCACGGCATCACCGCCGCCACCCTCGAGGGCGGCACCGCCGCCTGGACCGAGCGCGGCCACGACCTGCACCGGCCCGCCGGTGCCCGTACCGCCTGGGCCATGGAGCGGCAGGTCCGGCTCGCCGCCGGCTCCCTGGTCCTGCTGGGCCTGATCGCCGGCCGCCGCAGGCCGGCCGCGCGCCTGCTCTCCGCGGGCATCGCCGGCGGCCTGGTCTTCTCCGCGCTCACCGATACCTGCGGCATGGCCCGTGTACTGGCCCAACTGCCCCACAACCGCCCCCGGCCCGCCGACCTGGACGCCACCCTGGCCGCCCTGGCCGGCTGACGCGCCCCCGCCTCCCCCTTCCCGTACGTTCCCTCCCGCCCCGCGGCCGGTGGTGTCGCACCGGTACTCCGCGGGTACCGCGGGGCGGGACGGCTTCGAGGCCGTGTACGGATGGGAGGAAGCGGATGTCCGAGATGACCGCGGTGCGGCTCACCGGCTGGCAGAAGCCCCCGGAGGTGACCCGGGTCCCGGTACCGGAACCCGGCCCGGGAGAGATCCTGCTGAAGGTGGCGGGCGCGGGCGTGTGCCACTCCGACCTGCACGTCATGGACTGGCCCGCCGGTGCGCTGCCCTACGACCTGCCCTTCACCCTGGGCCACGAGACCTCCGGCTGGGTGCACACCCTGGGGCCGGGCACGCGGAACACCGGACTGCGCGAGGGCGACGCGGTGCTGGTCTACGGCCCCTGGGGCTGCGGGGTGTGCCCCGCCTGCGCCCGGGGCGCGGAGAACTACTGCCACCGGGCCGCCGAGCTGCGGGCCGCCGGCGGAGGACTGGGTCTGGACGGCGGCATGGCCGAGTACATGCTCGTCCCCTCGGCCCGGCTGCTCGTGCCGCTGGGCGACCTGGACCCGCGCACCGCCGCCCCGCTGACCGACGCCGCGCTGACGCCCTACCACGCCGTCAAGCGCTCCCTGCACAAGCTGGTGCCGGGAACGGCGGCGGTGGTGATCGGCGTCGGCGGGCTGGGGCACATGGCCGTCCAGCTGCTCAAGGCGCTCAGTCCGGCCGACGTCATCGCCGTCGACGTCGCCTCGGACAAGCTGGACCTGGCCGCCGGGGCGGGCGCCGACCACTGCGTGCCCGCCGGAGAGGGGGACGCGGACCGGATCCGTACCCTGACCGGCGGCCTCGGCGCCGCCCTGGTGCTGGACTGCGTCGGCGCCGACGCCACGATGGCCACCGCCGCCGCGTGCGCCGCCGTGGAGGCCGACATCACCGTCGTCGGACTGGCCGGCGGCACCCTGCCCGTCACCTTCGGAGCCGTGCCCTTCGAGGCCGCGGTGTCGATCCCGTACTGGGGCACCCGGCCGGAGCTGGCCGAGGTCGTCGCCCTCGCCCGCGCCGGACGGATCCGCCCGCACGTGGAGGTCCACCCGCTCGGCGAGGCGGGCGAGGTCTACCAGCGGCTGCGCGACGGCCGGATCGACGGCCGGGCGGTACTGGTGCCGACCGCCGAGGCCTGATCCGGCACGCGCCCCGGCGCCCCGCCGTTAGCCCCTCCCGGCCGCGGGTGTGCCCCTTCGGCCCTCATGGAGGAGGGCGCGATCGGGTATCCGTGCACGGGTACCCGATCGCCACGGCAGAGCCCGCGCCGGGCGGAGGGTTCGAGGAAGGAGGCGGTGGCCGTGTCCGACAAGGAGCACCACGGACTGCCGGACCCCGGTGACATCGGCCGGCGGGTGGCCCTCCAGCGCGAGCGGCTGGGCCTCACCCGGGAGGAGGCCGCCGTACGGGCCGGTATGGCGCCGGGGTACCTGGAGTACCTGGAGGAGCACCCCTCGGCCCCGAGCGGGCCGGGACTGCTCAGGCTGGCCGCCGCTCTGGAGACCTCCGTGGAGTGGCTGCGCGGCGGCGGCACCAACGCCCCGCCCGGGCGGGGGCGGGCCTCGGGCCGCCCCCGGTACCTCGAACTCGACGAGGAGGAGTGCTGGGCCAGGCTCTCCACGCACGGCGTGGGGCGCGTCGCGGTCACCACCGCGGAAGGCCCCGCCATCATCCCGGTCAACTACCAGGTCGCCGACGGGGCGATCGTCTTCCGCACCAAACCCGGCTCCGCGCCCTCGGCGGCCGTGGGGCACGAGGTGGCGTTCGAGGTCGACTACGTGGACGACGTCTTCCGGCGCGGCTGGAGCGTCCTGGTCGTCGGCCGCGCCCGGGCCGCCGGCGAGGAGGAGGCCCGGCACCTGGCCGGACAGGAGATCGGCGAGCCCTGGGCCGGGGGAGAGGGACGCGACCTGTGGGTCGTCGTCCGCGCCGAACGCGTCACCGGGCGCCGCATCCACACCGAGTGACCGGCGGGGCGCGACCGTCCCGCCGGAGCGGGGCACCATCGCCGACAAGAAATAATGTGCCAAGCGTACGATAACCCGGAAGGATCCGAGCGGGTGCGAACGGGACGGAGACCATGACGGCCGGGCAGGCGGAAGAGGCGAAGGGGCCGGACGGAGCGGCGGAGGCCCGCTACCCCAGGCCCCCGGTGTCGCTGGAGGAGGCCGAGTGGGTGTGGCGGACCCTGGCCTCGCAGGCCATGGAGGAGGGCGCGAAACCGGAGACGGTACGGCTGGCCGTGGTGACCGGGCTGGCCCGGGCCGCCGGCGCGCGCTACGGCGATCTGCTGCGGTGCACGGTGCGGTCCCTGGACCTGGGGGCGGGGTGGGTGGACGTCGAGCACGGCAAGCACCGCGTCCCGCGGCGGCACGGCCTGGACGCGGGCACGGTCCTGGTGCTGCGCCGCTGGATGGACGTCCGCGCCGACCTGTGCGCCGAGCTTGAGGGGTCGGTGCCCGAGGCGCTGCTGCTGACGGTGCACCACACGCACGACAACGGGGTGACGGTCGCCGCCGGGCTGCCCATCACCCGGCAGGGCCTGGTGCTCTCCTGGCGCCGTTTCGTGTACCGGACCAACGCCGCCCACGCCGGCCGGAGACCCCCGCTGCCCACCCGCTTCGAGCAGCTCCGCCGCGCCTGGACCACCGCCGGACTCTGACCCGCCCGCGCCGGTGCCCGGGCCCCGTCCCCCGCCCTCACGGCGACGGCGGGCGCCGCCGCAGGGGCCGGCCACCGGCGGGGGCGGCGGGCGTTCACTTCCCGGCGGCCTCCCGCAGCGCCTGGACTTCGATCTTCTTCATGCCGAGCATGGCCTTCATGACCGGCTGGGACACCGCCGGGTCGGGGTGGCTCAGCAGCTCGGGCAGCTCCCGCGGAACGATCTGCCACGACAGACCGTAGCGGTCCTTGAGCCAGCCGCACGGGCCCTCCTCGCCGCCGTCGGTGAGCCTGGCCCACAGCTCGTCCACCTCCGCCTGGTCGGCGCAGTCCACCGAGAGCGAGATCGCCTCGCTGAAGGTGAACTCCGGGCCGCCGTTGAGCCCGATGAACTCCCGGCCGGCGAGTTCGAAGGTGACCGTCATGACCGATCCCGGCTCGCCCGGCCCAACCTCGCCGTAGTACTGGACGTCCGTGATCCGGGAGTCGGGGAAGAGGGATGTGTAGTAACGGGCGGCCTCCTCGGCGCGGCCGTCGAACCACAGACAGGTCGCGATCTTCTGCTTCTGCATGGCGTGCCCTCCTGGCGTGCGTATGCCGGACGCTTTCCGATGGGTGGACCGGGCGGGCCGCCGGAACTCATCGCCGCCCGCCCGGTGAATCCGGGCGGGCGGCGGATCGTGCCCGTGCCGTCAGCCGCCCGGCCGGCCGCCGCGCCCTGGGAAGGGTGTTCTCGGAACGGGGGCGGACGCGCCGGTGGTGCGGCGGCCCGAGGGCCGCCGCACCACCGGTTGTGTGTGTGGGGGGGGTGTGCGCGGGGAGCCGCCGTGCCCGGGATCAGGAGGCGGTGCAGGAACCGATGCGGGGAGCGCTCCAGTTGCCGTTGGCCATCACCGTGAAGCCGAAGCTGGTGGAGGAGCCGGCGGACAGGGTGCCGTTCCCGCTGGGCCGCATGGTCATGACGTTGCCGCTGGAGTCCCAGCTCGGGGTGCCGTTCCAGGTGGCGGAGATCTTCTGGGGCGAGGTGACGGTCACGGTCGTGGACCAGCTGCTGATCGGGGCGCTGCCGGCCCGGACGGTCACCCTGCCGTTGAAGCGGTCGCCCCAGCGGTCGGTCTGCTCGTAGGTGACGGTGCAGGAGGCCGTGCCGCCGCCGCCGGTGGTCCCGCCGTTCGTGCCCCCGGTGGTTCCGCCCGTGGTGCCCCCGGTGGTGCCGCCGGAGCCGGAGCCGCCGAGGGCCTCCAGGACGGCGGTGTACGCGGGCTTCTTGTTGTAGTTGCCGTCGAAGAGCAGCGGGGTGTCGGAGGAGCGCCAGGAGTACTTGTCGGTCACGCCCCAGACGGTGATGCCGGTGCAGCGGGAGACGGCCAGGCAGGCCTGGGTGATGCCGCGGTACTGCTCGGCCTGGGAGGAGCCGGAGCCGGCGATGTCGAGCTCGGTGATCTGGACGTCGACGCCGAGGTCGGCGAAGTTCTGCAGGGTGGTGTGGTAGTTGCCGGGCACCGGGTTGCCGCTGTTGAAGTGGGCCTGGAAGCCGACGCAGTCGATGGGCACGCCGCGGGACTTGAAGTCCTTGACCATGTTGTACACGGCCTGGGTCTTGGCGTGGCTCCAGTTGTCGGTGTTGTAGTCGTTGTAGCAGAGCTTGGCGTTCGGGTCGGCGGCCCGGGCGGTGCGGAAGGCCTCCTCGATGTAGCCGTTGCCCAGGCGCTGCTGGAAGACGGAGTTGCGGCGCGCGCCGCTGGAGCCGTCCTCGAACGCCTCGTTGACCACGTCCCAGGAGTGGACCTGACCCTTGTACTGGCCCATCACCCGGTTGATGTGGTTGTTCATCGCCGAGCGGAGGTCGTTCGCGGACAGGTTCGTCACCCAGCTCGGAAGCTGGGAGTGCCACACCAGGGTGTGGCCGCGCAGCTTCATGCCCTGGCTGCGGGCGTGGTTGGCGATCCGGTCGGCGGTCGCGAAGTTGAACGAGTTGCGGGAGGGCTCCAGGGCGTCCCACTTCATCTCGTTCTCGGCGGTGAGCGAGTTGAACTCCCGGTTCAGGACGCTCATGTAGTCCGACTCGCCCATCCGGTTGGCGGCGATCGCGGTGCCGAAGTAGCGGCCCTTCTCCGCCGCCGCCGCGCCCAGGGTGGAGGCCGCGGAGGCGGTGCCGGTCAGAGCGGTGAGGGTGCCCGCGGCGGCCAGCGCCAGGGTGGCGCCCACGACCAGGGCGTTGCGCAGCGAGGAGCGTCCGCGTCTGCCTGGCGTTCCGGGTTCGGGCGAGGCGTGGGGGGTGTCGACCATTGCGGTCCCTTCGTCCGTGGCCCGCCTACCGTCCTGCCGGGGCAGGGCGGTAGGCCGTCGGGCCGGTGGGTGTGCCATTCGCGGCTCCTGGGTCCGCCGCCCGGCGCGAGGCCGGTGGCAGGTCCATGGCGATCGGCGGCGATCGATGTGGAGTATGCGCGGGCTGCAAGTCGCCGTCAATGCTTCCTTCCGGAAAACTTCCGGATGGGATTGCTGGTCACATCCCTTTACTCGCAAGGGCTTTGGAGGTCGGCGGGAAGGTAGTCATCCGCATCCGATGCAGCTCAGGCCAAAATTTTCGGCGGGCTTCCGGAGGGATCGAGAGACCCGTAGTCGGATGTGCGCTCCGGCCCGGACAGTGCCCGGGCAGCGTCTGGACAGGGCCCGGACAGCGCGAGGCCGCGCCGCGACGAGGGGGAGGGGGCATCGCGGGCGCGGCCGTACCGTGCGCATGCCCGGCGATCCGCCGCTCACACCCGGCCGACGGCGGGAAAGGCGATCCGTCTCCCCGTGCCCGGCCCCCGAGCCGGGTGAGGAGCCTCCGGCCCCGTCTGCGCCTCCCCGCGGGCGCCGTGACGCCGCATCACCCGATCGGCGCGCCACCCGCCCGGCCAGGGGCGATGTCGCCGACGCGGGCGCAGCACTCCTATCCTTCCCCGGAGTCGAACGGCGCGCGGACGGCCGTTGACTCCGCGCCGCCCCCGCCGGGCGGACGGTCCGGACGGCGCGCGGCCCGGACCTCTCAGCGACGTACGGAGTGTGCCCATGGCCCTGTGGAACCGCCTCAAGGAATCCGCACAGACGATGCAGGCCCAGCTGGAGGAGAGGAGGAACGAACTCAGGGGCGGCGCGTTCCGCGACGCGAGCATGGCGGTGTGCGCGCTCGTCGCCGCGGCCGACGGCACGGTCGAACCGGCCGAGCGGCGCCGTGTCGCCTACCTGATCGCCAACAACGAGGTGCTGAGGAACTTCCCCGCCGGCGAACTGCGGAGCCTCTTCGAGGACCGTCTGGACGCGATCGCCGCCGACCGCGAGCGCGGCAGGACCGAAGCCCTCCAGGAGATCGCCAAGGTCAGGAGGAAACCGGTGGAGGCCCGAGCCGTCGTCCAGATCGGCATCGTCATCGCAGGTGCCGACGGCCGCTTCGACCTCGCCGAACGGGCCGTGATCCGCGAGGTCTGCCAGGCACTGGACCTGCCCCCGCACGAGTTCGACCTCTGAGCCGCCGATCCGCGGGGGCCGTACCCAGCGCCCCCGCGCCCCGGCCGCCCTCTCTCCCGCCCTCCCTCGTCCACATGGCCCACCGCACCGTTTCGCACCGCATGTCGCGGGAACCCGGCGCGAGCGGCAACCGAACGGCATGACGTGCGGCGACACGGAACGAGGGACAGAGGGACAGATGCAGATCGGCTACAAACTGGCGGCGGAGGCGTTCGGCCCCGCCGAACTCGTCCGGCAGGCGGTACGCGCGGAGCAGGCCGGTTTCGACTTCGTCGAGATCAGCGACCACTACCACCCGTGGCTGGACAACCAGGGCCACTCGCCGTTCGCCTGGACGGTCCTGGGCACCATCGCGGCGAAGACCGAGCGCATCGGACTGGCCACCGGGGTGACCTGCCCGACCGTGCGGTACCACCCGGCGATCATCGCCCAGGCCGCCGCGACGCTCGCCCTGCTCTCCGAGGGCCGGTTCGTCCTCGGCGTCGGTTCCGGCGAGCGGCTCAACGAGCACGTCGTCGGCCGGGGCTTCCCCGCGGTCGCCGCGCGCCACGAGATGCTCCGCGAGGCGCTGGAGATCATCCGGCTGCTGTGGAGCGGTGGATACCGGTCCTACGAGGGCAAGCACCTGAGCCTGGAGGACGCGCGGGTCTTCGACCTCCCCGAGGAACTCCCGTTGATCGCGGTGGCCGCCAGCGGCCGCCCGTCGGCGCGGATCGCCGCCGAACTCGGCGACGGGCTGTTCGCGACCGAGGCCAAGCCGGAGATCCTGCGCCACTACCACGACGCCGGCGGCTCCGGACCCGCCTACGCCGAGGTGCCCGTGGCCTGGGCACCCGACGAGCACACCGCGGCCCGTGCCGTCCTGGAGACCACGCGGTGGGCCGTGACCGGCTGGAAGGTGATGAGCGAGCTGCCCAACCCGGTCAACTTCGAGGCCGCCACCACCACCGTCCGCGAGGAGGACATCCTCGGGAACTTCGCCTGCGGCCCGGACCCGGCCAGGTTCACCGAGATGGCGCAGCAGTACGTCGACGCGGGTTTCGACCGGCTGGTGCTGATGAACGCCGGCCCGGACCCGGACGGGTTCCTGGACTTCTACGCCGGCGAGCTGGACGCGCGCATCCGCGCACTGGCGCCGCACCCGGCCGGCTCCTGACGCGCCCTCCCTCGACCGGAAGAAGTGGAAAAAGGGGGCGCCCCGGCACACCGCCGGGGCGCCCCCTCTTCGGGGCCGGGGTCACTCCCGCTCGCCCGGCGCGGTCGTCACCTGGGCCGACAGCGGTACGGCGATGTCCTCCAGCGCGCGCCGCTCGGCCGGCACCGCCAGGAGGACGGCCACCAGCCCGGCCAGGGTCATCAGGCCCGCGCCGATCTGGAAGGCGAGCACGGTGTCCGCGACGACGCCGGACTCGGTGAGCCTGGCGAAGATCAGCGGGCCGCTGATGCCGCCCGCGGCCGTGCCGATGGCGTAGAAGAAGGCGATCGCCATCGCCCGCGTCTCCATCGGGAAGACCTCGCTGACCGTCAGATAGGCCGAACTGGCCCCGGCCGAGGCGAAGAACAGCACCACGCACCAGCAGGCCGTCAGCGTGGTGGCGCTCAGATGCCCGCCGCCGAAGAGCCAGGCGGTCACGAAGAGCAGCAGACCGGAGAGGATGTACGTGCCGGAGATCATCACGCGGCGGCCGACGGTGTCGAAGAACCTGCCCAGCAGCAGCGGGCCGAAGAAGTTGCCGACGGCGATGACGGCGAAGTAGTAGCCGGTCGAGCCGGTGCCCACGTCGAAGAACGTGGTGAGGATCGCGCCGAAGCCGAAGGTGATGGCGTTGTAGAGGAACGCCTGGCCGATGAAGAGCGCCAGCCCCAGCACCGCGCGCTTGCGGTACCGGGAGAAGACCGTGCGGGCGATCGTCCCGAAGCCGATGCTGCGGCGCGTGTGGATGGTGATCTCGCCGGCGGGCGGCGGCAGTTCGGTGCCCTTCTCGGCGCGGATCCCCTCCTCGACCTCGCTCACCAGCTTCTCGGCCTTGCCGCCCTGGCCGTGGATGAACTGCCACCGCGGGCTCTCGGGCACATGACGGCGCACCAGCAGGATGGCCAGGCCGAAGACGACACCGAGGGCGAAGGTCAGCCGCCAGCCGACGTCGAGGGCGAAGACGTCGGTGTCCAGCATCACGATGGACAGCAGCGAGCCGCCCACCGCGCCCAGCCAGAAGCTGCCGTTGATGATCAGGTCGATGCGGCCCCGGTACTTGGAGGGGATCAGCTCGTCGATCGCGGAGTTGATGGCCGCGTACTCGCCGCCGATGCCGAAGCCCGTCAGGAAGCGGCAGGCGAAGAACCACCAGCTGGAGAAGGACAGGGCGGTCAGCGCGGTGGCGCCCAGGTAGACGGCCAGCGTGATGATGAACAGCTTCTTGCGGCCGTAGCGGTCGGTCAGCCAGCCGAAGAACAGTGCCCCCGAACAGGCGCCGGCCACGTACAGGGCCGCGGCGGTGCCGGTGACCTGGGCGGAGGTGATGGGCAGTCCGCTGCCCTCCTCCGCCAGCCGCCCGGCGATGTTGCCGACGACCGTGACCTCCAGGCCGTCGAGGATCCACACCGTGCCGAGCCCGATCACGATCATCCAGTGCCAGCGCGACCACGGAAGACGGTCGAGCCGGGCCGGCACGGACGTCGTGACCGTGCCCGTGCCGGCCGTCGTCTCCAGGGTTTCGTCAGTCGCCATCACCACTCCCTTCGGCGCCGGGCCGAGGGGGTGCGCCTCGGCGCGCTTCCCACGGTTTCCCTGACCGTGGGTGATCCATACGTAGCGGTGGGGAAAGGGCGGGCGGACGGGGGAGGCCGCGGAGACGGCCGCTCCGCTCCTGCGGCCTCCCGGGCTCTTTCGGTGCGGGACCGCCAGGTCACGGCGGCCGGGACGGCCCCCTGCGGGGAGCGGACGGCCGGGCGTGTCGCGCAGCCGCCCGTGGCGGGCGGTGTCCCGCCGCGGGCCGCTCCCGCTCCAGCGCCGTGACGGGGATCCCGGCGGCCCGGCCCGCGGGTGTCACAGGGCGTGGCCGCCGGCGACCTGGAGGATCTGCCCGGTGATCCAGCGGGCCTGGCGGGAGGCCAGGAACACCACGGCGTCGGCGACGTCCTCCGGCTCGCCCACCCGTCCCAGGGGCACGATCGCGCGGACCTCGTCGATCCGGTCCGCTCCGATCCAGCCGGTCTGCACCGGACCGGGGGCCACGGCGTTGACCCTGATGCCCGACGCGGCCAGATCCAGCGCGGCGGCCCGGGTGAACGCCTCCAGCGCCGCCTTGGACGTGCCGTAGCCGATCTGGCCCGCGAAGGCGCGCGCGGCGTCCGTGGAGACGTTCACCACGCACGGCGCGGTCCCGCCCCGGCCCCGGGCGCGGCGCGCGAGCTCGGCGGTGAGCAGCGCCGGCGCGATGGAGTTGACGCGGTGGTGGCGCGCCAGCGATTCGGCGGTGAGCGCGTCGAGGGTGTCCGGACTCTCGCAGTGCGCGGCGTTGTTCACCAGGACGCCGACCGGACCCAGGCGCTCCTCCACCTGGTCGAACAGGTGTCCCGCCGCGTCCGGTGCGGCCAGGTCGGCGGCGACCGCGGCCGCCCCGCCCAGTTCGGCGACCAGTTCCCGGACCGCCTCCGCCGGCGGAGTGGTGTGCTCCCAGCGCGCTCCGGGAGGCGGGGCGTCCTGCGCGGGCAGATGGTGCACGGCCACCCGCGCCCCCTGGGCGGCGAACGCGCGGGCGATCGCCGCTCCGATGCCCGCGCCCGCGCCCGTGACGAGTACGACCTGTCCGTCCAGTCCGGTATCGATCACCACCGCAGCATCCGGGACCGCGCCCGCGCGGGCAACCGGATTACGCGCGGCCGGTTCAGCCGCCGAGCAGGGCATCCAGCCACAGCCGCTCGCGCCGCTCGGTGTACTCGGCGTCACGCCGCCAGACGTCGCCGTGGCCCTCCTCCCACAGCCTCGTCCACGGCTGGTCGCCGAGCGCGGCCCGGTCCCGCAGGAAGTCGTGCATGGCGCGGGTACGGCGGCCCAGCAGGGGCACCAGACGCCGGCGTTCGTCCTCGTCCAGCCCGTAGGCGTCGGCGAAGGCCCGCAGCCGCGCCCCGGCGTCCGCGCGCCGGAAGGCGGGGTTCGCCGACAGCGGGACGAAGCCGTGGGCGGCGTAGGCCAGGTCCTCCAGGCGGGAGCCGGGCGCGGCGCCGTCCCAGTCGATGAACGCCCACCCCCCGCCGCCGTCGAACACCAGGTTCCACGGAGCCAGGTCGTGGTGGGCGACGATCTCGTGCCCCTCGGCGGGAACGAGCCTCCGCCAGCGGGCGCCGGGCGGCGGGACGAAGCCCGCCACGGCGTCGTGGAACTCCCGGATCAGGCGCGCCACCCGCTCCAGTCGGTGGACCGGGTCCAGCAGGGAGAAGCGGTCCGGCCACACGGTGCGGCCCGGCAGGTACGTCAGCACCTCCCGCCCGCGGTCGTCGACGCCCAGCGGCCGGGGGGCGCCCCGGAACCCCGCCGCGTGCAGATGGGCGAGCAGGGCGTGCACGGCGGGGGTCCACGGGCCCGCGGGGCGGCGTACGGTGCCGCCCACCCGGACGACGCCCGCGCTGACGTTCCCGCCCGGCAGCGGTTCCTCCCCGGAGTCCTCCCCGAGGTTCTCGGGCTCCTCCCCGGAGCCCTCCACGACGCGTTCCACGCCGCCCAGTCTCGTCCCCGCGCCCCGCCCGCGCACCCGGATTAGGGTGTGGACGCCCGACGACCCCGACGACCGCGCCCCGCCACCCACCGAGGAGCCCCGCCGTGCAGCACCCCGACCGTTCCGAGACGCCCGCCGCCGACGAGGCCGTGTCCCCGGGGTTCCCCGGCAGCGGACGGCGCGTCCTGATCAGCGGCGCGTCGCGGGGGCTGGGACGGGCGGTGGCGGAGGCGTTCGCCGCGAACGGGGACCGGGTGGCCGTCCATTACGGCAGCCGCCGGCGGGACGCCGAGGCCACCGTGGCCCGCCTGGCCGGCGACGGGCACGTCCTGCTCGGCGCGGACCTGGCGGACCCACGGCAGACCGCGGACCTCGCGGACGCGGCGGCCGAGGCGCTGGGCGGCCTCGACGTCCTGGTGAACAACGCCGCCGTCAACACCCCCCACCCGCCCGCGACCACGGACTACGGCGACTGGTGCGCGGCCTGGCGGCGGCACGTGGACGTCAACCTGCTCGGCACCGCCAACCTCAGCCACGCCGCCGCCCGCCACATGATCGCCCGGGGCGCCGGCGGCCGGATCGTCAACATCGGCTCGCGCGGGGCGTTCCGCGGCGAACCCGACCACCCCGCCTACGGCGCCACCAAGGCCGCCGTCCACGCGCTGGGCCAGTCCCTCGCCGTCGCCCTCGCCCCGCACGGCATCGCGGTCACCTCGGTGGCGCCGGGCTTCATCGACACCGAACGCGTCACCCACCGGCTGACCGGCCCCGAGGGGGAGGCCATCCGCGCGCAGAGCCCGTACGGGCGGGTCGCCACGCCCGAGGAGGTGGCCGCGGCGGTGCTGTGGCTGGCGTCCCCGCAGGCCGGGTGGAGCGCGGGCGCGGTGCTGGACCTCAACGGGGCCTCCTACCTGCGGACCTGAGGGGGCCGGCCCGTTCGCCCGGGCGGAGCCGCTCAGGCGGCCCGGTCCGGGCGGGCGGCGCCCGCCTCCCACCGGCCGAGACCGAAGACGCCGAGGTCGATCGCCTCCGCCATCGCCGCGTGGCCGGCCGCGTTGGGGTGGTAGCAGTCCGCCTCGTACTCCGCGCGGATCCTGGTCGGGTCGGCCGGGTCCCGGACGGCGGCGTCGAAGTCGATGACGCCGTCGAACAGCCCGCCGGTGCGCACGAAGTCGTTCACCGCCAGGCGGTTGGCCTCCTTGGCGCCGTCGGCGGCGTTGCACATGGGCATCAGGGTGGCGCCGACGACCTTCAGCCCGCGGGCGCGGGCGCGTTCGGTGATCTCCCGCATGGCGTCGATGACCTGTTCCGCCGGTGCCGGCGGGGCGAACTCGCCTCCGCCCAGGTCGTTGGTGCCCTCGAACAGGACCATGTACCGCGCGCCCGCCAGGGCCAGTACGTCCTGCTCCAGCCGGTCGGGCGCGGGCGGGCCGCAGCACTGGCCCGTGGGGTCGTACGGGTTGGGCTGGCGGCTGACGGTGTTGCCCGAGATCCCGGCGTTGGCGACGGCCAGCTGCCGGTGCGGGGGCAGGGCGTTGATCCGGCGTGCCAGCAGGTCCGTCCACCGGTCGCCGCCCCCGGTGGCGTTGTGGCCGGAGGTGTTGGAGTTGCCCAGGGCGACGATGGCGCCCGCCGCGGGCGTGCGGCCGTCGACGACGTCCACCCACCACAACTGGCCCGGGTGGTAGCCCGGTTCGGCGGACAGCCCCCGGTCCTGCTCCGGATAGGAGGCGTCGCCGGTGTCACGGGTGTGGTCGCCGGGCAGCGACAGGAAGCTGCCGGGAGGGTTCGGGGTGGGCGGGGGGAAGGTGTGGTCGTTGACCGGTGCGCCGGGCGCGTACAGGCTGACCGCCAGGTTCTGCTGGGCGGACACCCGCAGCGGCACCGGATCGCTGTAGACGCGCTCGCCCGGGGCCAGGGTCACCCGGGCGCGCCCGCCGAAGGTGAGGGGGCGCAGGGAGCGGGGGACGAGGTCGGCCTCCCCGACCCGGCGCTGCAGCCCGATCGTGGCGGAGCGGAAGGTCGCCGGGCGGTCGCCGTACGGGTTGCCGATCCGCACCCGCAGCCAGGTGGCCGACACCGAGGCGCGGGCGATGTTGCGCACGGTCAGATCGGGGGAGGTGCCGTGCACCCCCTGGAGGCTCGCGCTCCAGATCGCGCTGCGGCCGTGCGCCGGCCCCCGCTCGCGCGACTCGGTCCCACCGGTGCCGGAGGCGGCGGCCGGGGGAGCCGAGAGCAGGGGAAGCAGCAGGGAGACGAGCAGTATCAGTAGCGGGGCCGGCCACACGCTCCTGCGGGCGCGGTGTCCGCCGCCTCTCGGCGAAGACGTCACGGCGTTCCTCTCGTTCGGCTGGTGCTGTGCGCGGACCGGGCGTGGAGAAGCTGAAGTCGTGCGTGGTGACAGGCGGTTCGGGAGGGCGGAACACGCGGCGCACGCGGGGTACGCGGTGCGCGGGCCGCGCCCCGCACAGTAGGAACGCCCCGGCGGGGGCGTCAACACCGCCTCGGGCCGCCCGGCCGCAACCCGTTCGGAGGGGGGCCCGTCCGCCCGGGGCGGCGCGGGCCGCGTACGGTGCGGATGGAGCCACCCGGCGCCCTCCGGCGCCTCGGCACACCCCCGACCCCGGCACGAGGAGCCCCAGCATCATGGACACGGCCGTCTACCGCCACAACGGGCTCGTCTGCGCCGACCACGACCTCCGGGTACCGCTGGACCACGCCCGCCCGGACGGCCCGGAGATCACCCTGTTCGCCCGCGAGGTGACCGCCGCCGGGCGGGAGGGGGAGGACCTGCCCCGGCTGCTGTGGCTCCAGGGCGGTCCCGGCCACCGGGCCGAACGCCCCGACGCCCCGGGCGCCTGGCTGCGCGAGGCGCTGCGCGACCACCGCGTCGTCCTGATGGACCAGCGCGGCACCGGCCGCAGCACCCCGGCCGACCGCCGCACCCTCGCGGCCCTCCCCGGTGCCGCCGCCACCGCCGCCCACCTGGCGCACTTCCGCGCCGACTCCATCGTCCGCGACGCCGAGCTGCTGCGCCGCCATCTCGCCGCCGACGGCGAGCAGGACCGCCCCTGGACGGTGCTCGGCCAGAGCTTCGGCGGCTTCTGCGCCCTGACCTACCTGTCCCTGGCGCCCGAGGGACTGGAGAAGGTGATGATCACCGGCGGCCTGCCCTCCCTGACCGCGCACGCCGACGACGTATACCGCGCCGCCTACGCCCGCGTGACGGACCACAACGAGCGCTACTTCGACCGCTACCCCGCCGACCAGCGCCTGGCCGACGCCGTGGCCGGGCACCTGGAGAGCCAGGACGTACGGCTGCCCACCGGCGAACGACTGACCGTGCGCCGCTTCCAGACCCTGGGCGCCGCCTTCGGCGGTGTCTCCTCCTTCGACTCCCTGCACTACCTGCTGGAGACCGCGTTCGTGCCGGGCGCGCGCGGACCGGAGCTGTCCGACACCTTCCTGCGCCGCGCCGAGGCGGCCGTCTCCTACGCCCAGCACCCCCTGTACGCCGTCCTGCACGAGGCCATCTACGCCCAGGGCGGCCGGCCCACCGCCTGGTCCGCGCATCGGATCCGCGAGGAGTTCCCCGCCTTCGACGCCTCCCGGGGCGGGCCGCTGCGCTTCACCGGGGAGATGGTCTACCCCTGGCACTTCGAGGAGGACCCGGCACTGGAGCCGCTGCGGGAGGCCGCCCACCTGCTCGCCGGGCGCACCGACTGGCCCCCGCTGTACGACGCCGACCGCCTGGCCGCCAACCGGGTGCCGGTCGCGGCGGCCGTCTACCACGACGACATGTACGTCGACCGGGAGCACTCCCTGCGCACCGCCGCCGCCGTGCGCGGCCTGCGCCCCTGGATCACCAACGCCCACGCGCACGACGGCGTACGGGTGGACCCCGCCGTCTACGGCCGGCTGCTGGCCATGGTGCGCGGCGAGATCTGACGGCCGCCCCGCCACCGGCGGCGGAGCCGCTCAGCCCCCGCCGCCGGCCTCCTCCGGCGCGTCGACGTCGTACCAGTCGTCGGCCAGCAGTCCGGCGTGCGACGGCTGCACCCCGGCCTGCACGGTGCCGTCGGCGGTGACGAACCGCAGATGGGCGGCGAGCGGCCGGCTCCGCCCGTCGGGGCAGACACAGACCGACTCCGGCTCCAGGTAGACGTACTTGCCCGGCTGGATCCAGCTCCGGCGCGCCACACGGCGGCCGTCCCTCAGTAGCTCCAGGGCTGCGGAGAAGTCCATGCGGCGAGCGTAGCGAGCCGTCCGGAAGGCCCTTGAACACCGGACGGAGAATGCGCTATGGGGAGCCGGAGACCCTTCAGAGCCCCACCACGCCGTCCGCGGCCGTGAGTTCGTACTCCAGCAAGATCTCGCGCCTCTCGCCGGGAGCCAGACGGAGCGTGTAGCGCACCATGCCCTCCGCGTCGATGTCCTCGTCGGGCTCCGGCAGGCACGCCGCCCTCCGCAGCCGCACCTCGACGGCGGAGACCTCCGAGACCGGGACGCGCTCGCGGACCACCACGACAGCCACCTCCCCCTGCGGGGAGGAGTCCAGCCGGGAGACGAACAACCGCACCGTACGCGTGATCACCGTGCGGTGGTTGACGCCGGACAGGCCCGCGGTGCCGCGCCTCTCCTCGACGTGGCGCACCACCCGGTAGGTGTCCTCGCTGCCGAAGGACAGCGAGATCTCCTCGCCCTGCCCGGCGAACGGCAGTTCACCGCGCCCGGTGAAACCGCCGCCGCGCACCAGGTCCACCGGCCCGGCCAGCAGGACGTGCCCGGCCCCGTTGACCGTCCGGGCCACCCGGGCCACCAGCGGCGACAGTTCGGGGGCGCACGCCAGCTCGGTGCGGCACGGCGCGGTGAACGCCGACAGGCGCACCCGGTGGGGGCGCCCGTCACAGGCCACGTCGACGGGCGACGCGGCGGTCATCACCCGCACCTCGCCGCCGTCCGACAGCCCGGGAAGCTCCGCGTCCGCCCCGGCGGACCCGTCCGCGGCCGGCTCGTGCCCGACCGTGGGCACCTCCTCCTCGCGCAGATCCACCTCGACCGTGCGCCGCTCCCCGGCCGAGCGCTCCCGCAGCACCAGTTCGTCCTCGTGCAGCGGCGGAGGGCCGGCGGCGAGGGTGGGCCGGGCGGTGGACAGCGACAGCCGCACCCCCTTCCACTCCTCGCCGGTGCGCTGCCACACCACCGCGTCGGTCTCCAGGCGCACCGACCGCTCGTCCCCGGCCAGCGTCGCCCGGTACGCGGGCCGCCACAGGGCGCAGGGCACCAGATGCGTCAGGCGCAGCACGGCGGGCCCGGCGCGATCGGCCTCGACGACCACCTCGACGGCCGCCGTCAGCTCCTGAGGCTCCTCCTCGGTGCGCCGCAGGGCCCGGCGCGCGTCCTCCAGCTCCTCCTCCGTGCGGAGCAGCCGGCGCCGCAGCAGGTGCAGTTCCCCGGTGCGCGTTCCGTCCTCCTCGTCGATCCGCTCCAGACGGTCCGCCCAGCGCTCCGGGTCGGCCGAGCCGGCCCCGGCGCCCTCGGCGACGTCCCGGTACAGATCCGCCCTGGCCTGGGCGACGACCGCGAGACGGCTCTCCAGCCGCTGCCGCAGCCACCGGGCGTCGCGCAGCTCCTCCTCCAGATCGTGGACCCTGCGGCGCAGCTCCGAGGCGTCGTCGCCGGGCCGCCCCGGGCGCGGGGGCGCGTACGTGCGCACCACGCGGGCGTCGACGACCCGGACGCCGTCCGCGCCACCGTCCCCGGCCGGGACCTCCGCGCGCAGGGAGCGGTCCACGACCAGCGGCGTCACCGGGCCGACGAGCAGCCGCTGCGCCCCCGCGGCCAGTTCGACACTCCCGTGCCGCTCGACCTGGGCGCGGTCCTCCATGCACGTCACGGCGGTGACCGGTACGGGGACCGGCTCCGGCCGGGAGGCCGGCGCGCCGCGGCCGGCCGTGTCCTGCGATGCGTTCGTCATGGCTGGGGTCAGTCCCTCCGGTTCCCGCCGACCAGTGCCTTGCCCGCGGGGATCCGCACCTCGTAACCGCCCCTGAGGACGGTGGTCCGGCCCGGCCCCAGCTCCACCCGCCAGATCCGCACCCCGCGCACATGGCGGCCGTCGCCGCCGTCGGGGTCGTCGAGGGGGCCTTCGGCGGCCGTCCAGGGCGGCTCGGCCGGGCGCTCCTCGATCCGCACCTCCTTGTCGGTGCCGACGGGGACGCGTTCGCGCACCTCCACCGTGATCCGGTGCGGCAGGCGGTTGGCGAGCTCGACCTCGACGGTGTGGTCGAGCACCGTCGTCCCGCCGCGCAGCCCGGCGGTGGACTCGCGCAGACGCGTGCGCCGCGCCGCCTTCACGCTCTCGACGGCGCCGGTCCCCACCCTGCGGCACTCTCCGGGCGCGAGGGTGGGCAGAGGGGTGGTGAGGACGAAGCCGCCGTCCACGACGACGTCGGCCGGTCCGGCCGGCAGCGGGTGGCCGGAGGCGTTGGTCAGCAGCACCGTGCCGTACACGGTCTGGTCCACCGACGGCACGCACACGTACTCCGGCACCGTCTCCACCGGGATCTCGCGTACGGGGACGGTGTGCCAGGCCCCGTCCGCGGCCACGTCCACCGGGGCGGCCGTGTCGTAGCGGTGGTGGAAGGAGCCGGCCGACCGCCGTACGTCGACCGCGTGGGAGGGGCGCGCCAGCCGTGCCACGGACTCGGCCCGCCGCCGGTGCTCGGCGACGGCCGTGCCCCGCTCGTCCGGTGCGGGCCGCAGTCTGCCGCGCCGGCCGGGCTCGTCCGGACCGGCCAGTGTCAGGCCGGCGTAGTCGAGCATGCCCTCGGCCGGGCCCGGCGGGGGAGAGTGGCCAGGTGGGGGAGGCGGGGACGGCGGGGACACGGCTGCCGCCCGAGCCGCGGCCCGAAGGCCCCCGGGGGAGGCCGGCGCGAGCGGTGCGGGGGCGGAGGCCGCGGCGGGGGCGCCGTACGCGGCGAACCCGTGATGCGCCTCGGGGAGCGTGCGACCCGTTTCCGGCTCCGCCGCGGCGCCCGTCGCCGGGGCCGCCCCGGCGACGGGGGGCGGCGCCCCGCCCGCCCGGGGCGGGACAGGGGCGGGGAGCGGCCCGGGCGGGACGGCCGCGTCGTACCCGGCGAACAACTCCTCCAGCCCCGGCGGGGGTTCGCGCCACCCCCGCGCGGCGGGCTCCTCCTGGCGCCGCCCGATCCGCAGCGACCGCAGCCGGGGGACGTCCGTCCGCCGCAGCAGGTCGGCGGTGGACAGGCCCAGCCGTACGCCCGTCCAGTCCTCGCCGGTGCGCTGGGCCACGCAGGCCCGCAGGACGAGCGTCCCGCCGGAGCGGGAGCCGGAACCGGAGGCCGTGTCGTCCAGCCGCAACTGGTACACCGGCGACCAGGTGGCCCCGGGCACGTGGTACTCGACCTCCAACTCCGCCTCGGCGGAATCCTGTTCGTCCCGGCTTCCGGCGTGCTCCGCCGCCTCCCCGGACCGCTCCAGCGTCAGGACGGCGGCGGCCGACTCGCCCGCCCGCGCGGCGGGCAGCGCGCTGGAGGCCGCCTCCAGACGGTGGGCGAGCACATCGACCTCGTACTCGGCGCCGCTCAGTTCGGCCTCCACCGCCCGCAGCCGCTCGTGGAGCAGTGCCAGCCGGCCGTCCACGAAGTTCGCCAGTGCCAGCAGGGACTCCACCGGAGCCCAGCGGGGCGGGTCCCCGCGGCGCTGCTGCGGCGGCACCGCCCGCAACTCCGCCACCTGCCCGACCTCCTCGGCGAGCCGGTCGCGCCGCTCGCGCAGCCGGTCCAGCCGGTCCTCGGCCTCCTCCAACTCAAGGCGCAGAGTGGGCAGTTCGCGATCCTGCCGGGGTGCGGCGACCCGCACCGCCCGTGCGTCGGTCACCCGCAGTCCGGGCGGGCCGGAGACGACCCGGCCGCGCAGCGAGTGGTCGTACAGGGCGATCGGCAGGCCCTCCACCCGGACACGTACGGCCGCGTCCGGGGCCGCCGGGGGACCCGGCGGCAGGACGCAGCGGGCGCGCCGGACGCACACGGCCCCGACGGCGTGCACCACCACGGACTCCAGAGCCGACTCCAGCACGGGTTCCGGCCCCGGATCCGGAGCCGGCCCCGCGCCGGCCCCCGTCCGCGCACCGCCGCCCTCGGCCGTCCCGTCCGCCATGCCGCCCCCTCGTGCCCCTCGCCCGACCGGTGACCGCACCATAGCCGCCGGACGGGGCGGGGCAGGAGGCGGCGGGGGCGGGTCCGGGACGTTTTCCCGCATCCGACCCCGCCGCGTACCGCCGCGTACCGCCGCGTACCGCCGCCCTCCGGCGGCCGTACCGCGGTCGCGGCGGGGCGAGTGAGACGGAAATGAGACCGGCAGTAGGCGCGCCGCCGACCATCACGGGGACCGGCGATCCGCCCACCCCCTCCCTGCCCGCCCCGCCCCGCGCTCCACCGCTCTCCCGGGGCCGCGGGCACGTCCGGAGCCGGTCCCCGCCGGAGGAGGCGGGGCTCCGCGCCCCTTCCCGCCGCCGGGAGCCCGGAACGGAACCGACGAGTACCGCAGAGGAGCACACCATGCAGGAACCAGTGGACAGACCCGCCCACGACCACACCGCCGGGCCGACCGCCCCCGTCCCCTCCCCGCGCATCGACCGGCGGCTGTTCCTCGGCGGGGTCGGCGCGGCGGCCACGGCGCTCGCGGTCGGCCCGGCGGGCGCGGCGGCACAGGCCGCCGAGGGCCCGGCGGCGGCCGCGCTGCCCCGCGAGATGCAGGCGCCCTCGGCCCTGGCGATGAGGACGTTCAGCAGGATCGACGGCACCCCCGTCTACTACTGGCGCGGTGACCGCGGCAACACCACCCTGCGCAGCTGGCAGTGCACCGACGCGTTCTACGACCGGCTGGTGCTGTGGATACGCGACCTGCGCAACCTCTCCGCCGACGGCGGCTTCGGCAGCGTCGACTTCCTGGTGTCCGCCGGCTTCTACGTCAACCGGAGCGGCCAGCACGGCGCCGGCACCGCGATGGACCTGGACATGGTGCGCTGGGCAGGCGGCAGGCGCTGCTCGCCGCTCGACCGCCACCACGCCGAGGGCCGCACCCTGCGCCGCCGCTACCTGGCGGTGGACGCGGTGTGCCGCAGGCGGTTCCGCTACGTCCTCGACGGCTGGTACAACTCCGCCCACCACGACCACATCCACGCCGACTTCGGCGGCCTGCCCACGACGTGCGAGAAGGGCTCCCGCAGCGACACCGTGTTCGTCCAGGCCATGTGCAACAACTTCATGGGCGCCGGTCTGGCCGTGGACGGCATCTGGGGCTCGAACACCCAGACCTGGTTCAACCGCGCGAAGAACCGGCTCGGCATCAGCGGGGACCCGCACTCCGAGATCGTCGCCTGGCGGAACATGCTGGCGCGCATAGCCCGGCACGGCTTCAGCGACACCGCGATCTGAGCCGTACGCGGACCGGGCCGTACGCGGACCGGGCCGTACGGCGGGCCCGGGCGGCGGTCCGGTTCGGCGGCCTGGGCGGCCCGGGCGGCCGGGACACCGCCCGGGCCGCCGCCCGGTCCCCGTGCGGCCACCGCTCAGTCGGCGGCGGGCAGCAGCCGCCGTACGTGCGGGGGAAGGCGCAGGCTGGCCGGCGGCAGACCGTACCGGTCGAGGGCGCTCCGGAAGGCCGCCGCGTGCCCGCCGGCCGACGGGGGCTCCCCGGCCAGCACGAGCGCCGCGCTCAACCGGGCCTCGGTACGGGCGATCTCCACGGGCGCCCGCATCCCGCGGTACAGCGACAGCGCCTCGCGCAGCGCTCCGCACGCCTCCTCCGTCCGCCCGGCCCCGATCTCGGTGTCGCCCAGGCTCCGCAGCGCCTGCGCGGTGCCCGACGCCTCGTTGTGCGCCCGCAGCACCTCCAGCGCGGAGACCAGTGCGGAGCGTGCGCGGGGCCAGTCGTGCCCCAGGACGGCGACCAGGGCGCGCACCCGCTCCACATGGGCCGCGCCGACCTCGTCGCCGATCCCGGCGGTGATGCGCCCGGCCTCCGCGAGCAGGCCCAGGGCCTCCGGCCCGTCCCCGCGGTCGGCGACGGCCTCCGCGCAGCGCAGCAGCATCACCACCCGGGTGCGGTCGGCTGCGGTGTGCCGCTCCAGGGCCCGCCGGTAGTGGTCCACGGCCCCGGCGGCGTCGCCCAGGTCGGCGAGGGTGTTGGCGAGCCCGGTCAGCGAGTACACCCGTGCGCGGTCGGACAGGTCCAGCCGCTCGCACTCGCGCACCGAGCGCCCGTAGTGCTCGGCGGCCTCCGGCAGCCGCCCCTTCAGGGCGGTCGCCTTGGCCACCTGCCAGGTCGCGTCCGCGACGATCTCCGGGTCGCCCAGGTCGCGGGCGGCGGCCAGGGCACGCTCGGCGGTCCGGAGGAGTTCTTCGTAGCGGTCCTGCTGGTACAACGTCCAGCACAGCGCGAAGTACAGTCGGCACAGCCTGCGGTCGCCGGCGGCGCTCTCGCCCCAGCAGCCGATCGCGGTGCGGACGACCTCCTCGCGCTCCTTCTCGTAGAAGCGCAGCAGCAGGTGGCCGCCGACCTGGAGGGCCAGGTCGGCGGCCAGCTCCGGACGGCGCAGCCGCGCGGCCAGGGAGACCGCGGAGATCAGGTTCGCCTGCTCGGCGGAGAACCAGTCGGCGGGCCGCCTCCGCGCGGCCCGCGCCGCGTCGGCCGGAGGTTCGCCCGCGCCCTCGACGGGGTCCAGGGCGCCGCCGTGGCCCAGCCGTTCCGCCGCCCGGGAGGCCAGCGCCGCCCAGGCCCGCAGCACCCGCAGGACGGCGGCCTCGCGTTCGGCGGGGGAGTCCTCGGCCAGGGCCCGCTCCGCCGCGAAGTCGTGGACGAGGACGTGGAGCCGGAAGCGCGGCTGGCCTGCCCGGTCCGTCCCGACGGCTTCCAGCAGATGGCGCTCGACCAGCTGGTCGGTGAGCCGGTCGGCCGTGCCGTCGGGCCGCCCGGCCAGCACGCCGAGGACCCAGGCGGGCACACTGCGCGTGTCCAGCAGCCCCAGCCTGCGCAGGGCGGTGCGCAGATCGGGCGCGAGGGACCGGTAGCCCAGGGCGATGCCGGCACGTACGTCCAGATCGCCGACGGCGAGCTGGTCCAGCCGCCGCCGGTGCCGCGCCAGACGGTCGCGGAAGCCGCCGATCGTCCAGTCGGGCCGGGCCGCCAGCCGGGCGCCCGCGATGCACAGGGCCAGCGGCAGATGGCCGCACAGCCGGGCCACCTCCGCGGTGGCGGCGGGTTCGGCGGCGGTGCGCCCGGTGCCCACCAGACGGGTCAGCAGCAGGACGGCGTCCTGGGGGGCGAGGGTGGACACGGTGAACGTACGGGCTCCGGCGAGGGCCGCCAGCCGCCGGCGGGAGGTGGCCAGTACGGCGCAGTCGGCGGTGCCGGGCAGCAGCGGGCGCAGCTGGGCCTCGTCGCGCACGTCGTCCAGGAGCAGGAGCACCCGGCGCCCGGCGAGCCGGCTGCGCAGCTCGGCGGTCCGCTCCTCGGGGTCGGCGGGGATGTCCTGGCCGTCCGCGCCCAGGCCGCGCAGCAGCCGGGCCGCCGTGTCGTACGGGTCGGCGGGCGTCTCCTGGGAGCCGCGCAGATCGGCGTGTAGCTGGCCCCCGGGGAACTCGCCGGCCAGCGCGTGCCCGGCGTGCAGGGCGGCCGCGGTCTTCCCCGCGCCGCCCGGCCCGGTCAGCACCACCACGGGCACGGTGATGCCGCCGCCGCGCAGGGCCGCCCGTACGCCGTTCAGCAGCCGGCCGCGCCCGTACAGACTCCCCGTCACCGCGGGCAGCTGGCGGGGGACCGGCGAGGGTGGCGCAGGCGGTGAGGAGGGCGCGGGCGGCGCGGTCCGCGCCGCCGCCACCGGTGCCGCCTCCGCCGGGGCGTCCGCCGGCTCCGCCGGCCCTCCGCGGCGTTCCCGCCGGACGACCCCCGCGCCGCCCGGACCGTCCGCTCCGTCCGGCGCGCCGACCACCGCTCCTTCGAGGATCCGCCGGTGCAGCTCGCGCAGCTGCGCCCCCGGCCCGACGCCCAGGTCGTCGCCGAGCCTGCGGTACGCCTCGCGGTAGCAGGCCAGGGCGTCGGCGCGCCGCCCCTGTCCCGCGAGCGCGAGCATCCGTCTTCGGTACAGGTCCTCGCGGTGGGGCTGCCGGGCGAGGAGCGGATCGACCTCCGCGAGCACCCGCTCGTACTCGCCCAGGGCCAGCCGTGCGTCCAGCAGGGCCTCCACGGTCCGCCACCGCTCCTCCTCCAGCCCCTGGCGCGCGGCCGGGACGAAGGGCTCCGAGCAACCGCTGAGCGCCGTGCCGCGCCAGCAGCCGAGAGCGGCGGAGAGCAGCTCCGCCGCCCGGCCGAACCGCCCCGCCTCCGCCTCGCCGCGGCCCCGGGAGGCGTGGTCGCGGAAGACGGCGAGGTCGGTGGTGTGTGCTCCGGACCTGAGCAGATAGCCGCCGTCGGTGGTCACCAGCGCCTCGCGCCCCGCACCGCCCGCGTCCGCCCGCAGCCGCCGCCGCAAACCGCTGACCAGGTTGTACACCTGGGCACGGGCGCTGCCGGGAGGGTCCTCCCACAGCAGGTCGACGATGCGGTCGTGGGGGAGCACGTATCCGGTGTTGAGCACGAGCAGCGCCAGCAGGGATCTCTCACGGCCGGCGCGCGGGCCCAGCCGCGCGCCGTCGTGCCGTCGTATCTCCACCGGCCCCAGGATTCCCAACTCCACTCGTACGAGCCTCCTTTCGCGTACCGGACGGCCGCGGCCGGCCGCCGAGGCCGGTGGGCCATACCTTCCCCGGCAGTTGTGGCATGTACACGAAGGCGAGGTGTCGGCTCGCCGAGGAACGGGGGACACCGTGCCGGGCCGTACACCGGGCCGTACGCCGGGCGGACCGCGGGACCGGGGCCCGCCCGGCGCGCCGACCGCACCGTCGACGGCCCCCGCCCTCCGGTCGGCGGCCGAGGTCTCATCCGCGTTCCCGGAGGTACGCCTCCAGTTCGGCGGCCCCGGCCAGCATCGCCCGCGAGCGGGCGGACAGCCGGCCGTGCCAGTCGCGCAGCACGGCCTCCAGCGGCTCCAGTCCGCCGGCCGCCCGCACCCGGTCGATCAGCGGGGCGATCTGCTCCAGCGGATGGCCGCCCCGCCTGAGCTGGTGGACCAGCCGGGCGTCCCGTACGGCGTCCTCGCCGTAGACGCGGTACCCGGTCCGCGGGTCGCGGTGCGGGCGGACCAGCCCGGCGCGCTCCCATTTGCGCAGTGTCGCGGGCCGGATGCCGAGCTTCCCGGCCAGCGGCCCGATGAACGTGCCGCCGGAGCCGGAGCCGGACCCGGATGCCGCGTCCCGCCCGGGCCCCGCACCGCGCCCTGCGCCGGGCTCCAGATCGCGCAGGGCGCTCTCCACGGCCCGGAGGGTCCGCCGGTCCTCGAGGAGCCGGGCGTGGCTCTCGTCGACGAGGCGGAACGCCTCCTCGTCCGCACCCTCGTTCACCGCCCGCATGATCGCCGTCGCCCCCTGGTGGCCGTGGCCGGGAACCAGGGCGAGGAAGGTGCGCAGCGCCCGCGCGTGCAGCGGGGTGTAGGTGCGGTAGCCGTGGGGCGTGCGGTCGGCGGCCGGGAGGATGCCGGCCGCCTCGTAGTTCCTGACCGCCTGCGTGGACAGACCGTGCCCGCGCGCCAGATCGACCGGCCTGAGCCGCTTGCCGCTTTGAAGGTTTCGCGCCATGTGGCCGACGCTATCGCGGAAAAGTCTCCACCGAGAGTTCAACGATAGCGTTGAGGTCATGACTACCGGAACCAAGGACACCGCCCATCCCGTCGAGGCCGCCGCCCTCATGGGGATGCTCCCCGGCCGGCCCCGGCTGCTCGCACTGGGCGAGCCCACCCACGGCGAGGGCGCGCTGCTGGATCTGCGCAACGAACTGTTCCGGCAGCTCGTCGAGGAGGAGGGCCACCGGACGATCGCGGTCGAGAGCGACTGCATGGCGGGCCTGATCGTGGACGACTACGTCACCTCCGGCACGGGCACCCTCGATCAGGTCGTGGAGAGCGGATTCAGCCACGGCTGGGGGGCCTTCCCGGCCAACCGCGAACTCGTGCGGTGGATGCGCGCCCGCAACGTCCGCGCCGCCGAGGAGGGCAGGCCCGCGTCCGACCGGCTCCGCTTCGCCGGTTTCGACGGCCCGCTGGAGATCACCCACGCCGCGAGCCCCCGGCAGGCCCTCACCGCGCTCCACGGCTACCTGGCGGCCCATGTGGAGGCGGACCTGCTCCCCTGCGCCGCGCGGACGCTCGACCGCCTGCTCGGCCCCGACGACCGGTGGACCGATCCCGCCGCGATGACGGACCCGTCCCGCTCCGCGGGGCGGTCGGCCGAGACCGGCCGGCTGCGACTGCTCGCCGACGATCTGGTCGCGCTGCTGGAGGAGTGGACGCCGCACCTGATCGCGGCGACCTCGCGGGAGGAATGGGACCGGGCGCGCATGTACGGGCGTACCGCGACCGGCCTGCTCCGCTACCACTGGCGGATGGCCGACACCTCGCCGAGCCGTCTGGCGCGACTGACGAGCCTGCGGGATTCGATGATGGCCGGCAACCTCCTCGCCCTCGCCGAACGGGGTCCGGTGTTCGTCCACGCCCACAACGCCCATCTCCAGCGGCACGAGAGCACGATGCGGATGGGCGGCAGGCCGCTGGAGTGGTGGAGCGCGGGCGCACTGGTGAGCGCCCGGCTCGGGGAGGAGTACGCCTTCGTGGCCACGGCCCTGGGCACGATCCGGCACCGGGGGGTGGGCACCCCGCCGCCGGACACCCTCGAAGGGCTCCTGTACGCGATCCCCCGGGACCGCTGTCTCGTCGACGCCCGGCGGCTGGCCGCAGCCCTCGGCGGCACGCGCCCCGAGCCCCGTGTGTCCTCCTGGTTCGGCTACGCCCCCCTCGACCCGGCCCATCTGGCGGACAGCGACGGCATCGTGTTCGTCAAGGACGTCACGCCCCGCGAAGCCGACCGTCCCGCAGGGGCCGCGCCCCCGCGGGGGTGACACCCTCCGCGCAGCCGGTCCTCCCGCGGCGGAACGGCCCGCCGCGGGAGGAAGGGGCTCGCGGATCGTGGCGCACGGACCCTTTCCAGATGCCCGCGCCGCTTCTAGGGTCTAGGTCGGTAAGCGCTTTCTGCCGCCGTCGGCCACCGAAGGAGCCCGAACCTGATGCCCCCGGTCACCCAACGCCTCCGCGCCGCCGTCGTCGGCGCCGGAGCCATCGCCACCGTCGGCCATCTGCCGGCCCTCCGGGCCCACGCGGACGAGGTCGAGCCGGTCGCCGTCGTCGACGTGGACGCCGGACGCCTGGACGCCTTCCGCGCGCAGGCCGGCACCGGAGTGGCGGGCTACACCGACCTGGACCGGATGCTGGAACGGGAGAGACCCGATCTGGTGCTGATCGGCACCCCGCCCTCACTCCACCGGGAGCAGACGACGGCCGCCCTGCGCGCCGGCGCGTGGGTGCTGTGCGAGAAGCCGCTGTGCCTGTCCCTGGCCGAGTACGACGAGATCGCCGCCGCCGAGGGAACGCAGGAGGAGGGCGGCCCGTACGCCACCGTCCTCTTCCAGCACCGCTACGGCTCCGGCGCCGTCCACGCCCGTGAACTGCTCGCCTCCGGCGCACTGGGCGCCCCGCTCGTCGCCCACTGCCAGACCACCTGGTACCGCGACGCCGCCTACTACTCCGCCCCCTGGCGCGGCCGGTGGGCCACCGAGGGCGGCGGCCCCACGATGGGCCACGGCATCCACCAGACGGACCTGCTGCTGCACCTGCTCGGCGACTGGGCCGAGGTGCGGGCCATGGCCGGACGCCTGGTGCACGACGTGGAGAGCGAGGACGTCTCCACCGCCCTGGTCCGCTTCGAAAGCGGCGCGATGGCCACCGTCGTCAACAGCGTCCTGTCCCCCCGGGAGACCAGCCGCATACGGATCGACTGCGCCGACGCCACCGTCGAACTCACCCATCTGTACGGGCACTCCAACGACGACTGGGTGTACACGCCCGCCCCCCACGTGGCGCGGGCCCCCGGCGGAGCCGACCGCGTCCGCGCCTGGCGCACCCCGGCGGCGGACCTGCCCAGTTCCCACACCGCCCAGCTCGCGGCCGTACTCGCCGCCCGGCGCGCGGGCGTCCGGCCGCCCGGCAGCGGCCACGAGGCCCGCCGCACGGTGGAGTTCACCGCCGCCCTGTACAAGGCCGCCTTCACCGGGCGTCCGGTGCGCGCCGGCGAGATAGCCCCCGGCGACCCGTACTACACCGCCATGCACGGCGGCCACCCCGACTGGGCGCCGCGCACCTCCTCGGCGGAGGCGGCCCGATGAGCGCGCCGCTGACCGTCACCCACGTCCACGGCGAGCGGGTCTCCGTCTCCTGCGGCGCGGTGGAGCTGATGGCCTACGTCTACCGGCCCGACCCGGACGCCTTCGAGTCCCGCAAGCCGTACGCCCACCCGCTGCGCACCCTGGCCGGCCGCACCGTCACCGGTTACCGGCCCAGCGACCACCGCTGGCACAAGGGGCTGCAGATGACCGCCAGCCATCTGTCCGGGCAGAACTTCTGGGGCGGCAACTCCTACGTCCACGGCCGCGGTTACCTGCCGCTGCGCGACCGGGTGGGGTGGATGCGGCACGACGCCTTCGACGCGGTGGACGTCCTCGGTCCGGACGGGGACCGGGTGCGCGTGGCCGAACGGCTGACGTGGATCGAGAACGGCGGGCGGGAGTGGGCCCGCGAGACGCGGACCGTCGAGGTGCACTCGGCCGAGCCCGAGGAGGGCGCCTGGGCGCTGGACTGGTCGATCCGCCTCACCAACGTCCGCGCCGAGCCGCTGGTGTTCGGCTCCCCGACCACCGCCGGGCGCGAGATGGCCGGCTACACCGGTCTCCACTGGCGCGGCCCGCGCGATCTCACCGGCGGTGACGTCCTCGGCCCCGGCGGCCGGGGCGGGAAGGGGGAGGCCGGCGCCGCGGCCATGATGGGCACGCGGGCGCCCTGGCTGGCCTTCACCGCCGAACGCGACGCGGTGGACGCGCACACCACCCTGGTCTTCGCCCACGCGCCCGAGAACGACGACGCGATCCACGCCTCCCACTGGTTCGTGCGATCCGAGCCGACCCCGGTCGTGGCCTTCTCCTGGGCCTTCTTCGAGGAGTTCGAGCTGCCGCCGGGAGAGAGCTTCGCCTACCGCTACCGCGTGGTGGTCGCGGACGGCGCGTGGGACGGCGACCGGGTGGAGTCCTGGCTCGGGGCGCACGGGTGGTGAGCGCACGGCCCGCCCGCGGGACGGCGCGCCGGTGCGCCCGTCAGGTGCGCGCCTCCAGGTCGCGCCGGGTGTCGTCGCCGTACACGCCCTCCTCGTCCCCCCGGATGCCGTACCACTGCTGGTAGCGGGCGACGGCCTCGGCGACCTCGGCGTCGTAGCGGCCGTCGACGTCGCCGCCGGGGTAGATGCCCTGGATCTGCCGCAGCCGCCGCTGGAGCTCCGCCACCTCCGGACCGCTGTCACCCTCCCGCAGCATGCCGGGCGCGGGGCGCCGCGACTGCTGGGAGGCGGGGCTGGGCGGCGGCGCGGCGGACGCCGGCGGGGTGGGGACCGGCTGTGCGGGCCCGGACGGCGTGCCGTCCGGAGAGGTGGCGGGCGTGGAGGGGGCGGGGGCCTCGGGGTCCGGGGAGCCGGACGCGGACGGCGGGCCGTCCGGCCCGGAGTCCGCCGGCTCCGAAGAGGGGGCGGGCCGCCGGACAGCGGCGTACGCGGGTCGGCGGGCGTCAGGACACCGGAGACCACCAGCAGGGTCGCCAGGGCGGAACCGATCGCGCCGGTCGTCAGGACCAGGGCGGTGGTACGCGGACCGCGGCGCCCGGTCAGAAAGCCCGTGCGCGGTTCGGGGGGTGCGACGGACTCGGCCGGCGCGGCCGGACCGCCCGGGCCGGAGCCGCCGGGCCGCCGTGGTGTGTCCGGTTCCGGACGGTCCCACGGGCCCAGGGACCGCGGCCGCCCGGCGGCCTGACGGCGAGGCTGCGGCCTCGGGTCGGGACGCAACGCCATCTCCCCCCTCCTGTTCCTCCCCGCCCCCGCACGGCGGGGCGCGAAGGGACCGCCGTGCGGGTGCGCGAACGCTCCGCGGCCGGTGCGCACCCCACCGCACCGCAGAGTACGCGGTCGCTCACGGATGGTCCCCGGAGAGGACCTTACTCGGTCACCGGCGCACCGGAGCCGGTCGTGCGCCGCCGGTGCACGGCTTCTTCACGTCTTCCCCCGCCGGGCGGCTTCCGGACGCCCGGGCACTCGACGGCGGTCAGGGGGCGCCGGAGGCGTCGAGGTAGACCCATGCGCCGGCGTGCCGTACGAAGCGGCTGTGCTCCTCCATGACGCCCTCGCGCCCCCGCTCGGTGAAGTGGGCGCGGAAGGAGACGGTCCCCTCGGTGTGGAAGGGACTGCCGCCGGTGGCGCCGAGGACCTCCAGCCGCCGCCACCGGGTCTCCGGGTCCGGCTCCAGCCGCTCCGGCGCGGTGTCCGGATGCCAGGTGCGCAGCAGGTACGCCCGGTCGCGCACGGCGAAGGCGCTGTAGCGGGAGCGCATCAGGGCCTCGGCGGTGGGAGCGGCTGCCGGACCCCGGTGGAACCGGCCGCAGCAGTCGGCGTAGGAGGCGGGCAGCCCGCACGGGCAGGGCGCGCCGGGGGAGAGGGGAAGGGGAGAAGGGGCGGGCGAGGCGGAGGGGGCCTTCTGGCGCGGACGGGATCGGCGTCGGGACATGCCTCCATGGTGACCGCCGTACGGAGTCCGGTGCGCCCCGGGGCGGAGCGGCGCCGGGACGCTCGCGGTATCGCCGTGCGCGACCGCGGGCGCCCCGGTCCGCCGAAGGGGATCGGGGCTACTGGGCCGCCGGACCCGCGTCCTCGGTACCGGACAGCTGCGCCAGGTACTTGTGGCACTGGGCGGCGCGCCGCGAGTCCTCCTCCATCACCTTGCGGAAGAAGTCGGCGATCTCCTGCTTGCCCGCGTTCTCGGCGTCGCGGACGTACTGTCCGTAGTCGTGTCCGGCCTTCAGCGCGTGGTACTGCACCGAGATCAGGTCGTAGACGACGTCGCTGAATCCGGTCTCTCCGGTTGCCATGCTCATCATCTCCGGGTCGGGTCACGTGGATCGGTTTTCCGTGTTTCCCGGTTTCACCTGGGAAAACAGTATTCGTCATCGGAAGTGGTGAACATCCGGAAAACGCGGGAGGGTGCGTATGCCGCGACAGGACGGCGGGAAGCGGTCGCCGAAGGGGCCCGAAGGGCGGCGCGCCAAGCTGCCCCGCCCGGTGTACGAGAGGGAACTGCTCCGGCTCCAGGAGCGGTTGGTGATGATGCAGGAGTGGGTGCGCTCCACCGGTGCCCGGCTGGTCGTCGTCTTCGAGGGGCGCGACGCGGCGGGCAAGGGGGGAGCCATCAAGCGTGTCACCGAGTACCTCAACCCGCGCGTGGCCCGTATCGCCGCCCTGCCCGCGCCCACCGAACGCCAGCGCACCCAGTGGTACTTCCAGCGCTACGCCGAGCAGTTGCCGGCGGCCGGCGAGATCGTGCTGTTCGACCGCAGCTGGTACAACCGCGCGGGCGTCGAGCGCGTCATGGGGTTCTGCACCGACGAGGAGTACGCGCGCTTCCTGCGTCAGTGCCCCGTCTTCGAGCGGCTGCTGATCGAGGACGGCATCCTGCTGCGCAAGTACTGGTTCTCGGTGAGCGACGAGGAGCAGGAGAGGCGGTTCCGGTCGAGGCTGGAGGATCCGATGCGGCGCTGGAAGCTGTCCCCGATGGACCTGGAGTCCCGCGTGCGCTGGGAGGCGTACTCGCGGGCCAAGGACGAGATGTTCGCCCACACCGACATCCCGGAGTCCCCCTGGTACGTCGTCGACGCGGACGACAAGCGGCGGGCCCGGATCAACATGATCGCCCATCTGCTGTCCGGTGTTCCGTACCACGAGGTCGAGCCGCCGGAGCTGAGCCTGCCGCCCCGGCCGCCGTCCACCGGCTACCGGCGGCCGCCGAGGGAGACGCAGACCTGGGTGCCCGACCACGCCGCGACCCTGGAGGGGGCCGGGCGGGAGCGGGGCGGCGAGCCGGGCGGCGCGTAGCGGCACGCCCATGCCGTGTGCCCGGCGTACGGGGGTCACGCCGGGCCCCGGAACAGGGCGGGAGGGTCCTACGCTTGGAAGCGTGCGCGGGGCCGCGGTCACCCTGTTCCTCTGCGGTGACGTGATGCTCGGCCGGGGTGTGGACCAGATCCTCCCGCACCCCGGTGATCCGGCGCTGCGCGAGGCGTACATCCGGGACGCCCGCGCCTACGTCGAGCTGGCGGAGGCGGCCAACGGCCCGATTTCCCGGCCGGTCGGCTTCGAGTGGCCCTGGGGCGAAGCGCTCGCGGCGATCGACGAGGCCGCCCCCGACGTCCGGATCGTCAACCTGGAGACCGGCATCACGCGCAGCGGCGCGTTCGCGCCGGGCAAGGGCGTCCACTACCGGATGAGCCCCGCCAACCTCCCCTGCCTGTCGGCCGCCCGCCCCGACGTCTGCGTCCTGGCCAACAACCACGTCCTGGACTTCGGCCGCCCCGGTCTGGAGGAGACGCTCGACGCCCTGGCGGACGCCGGGCCGGCGGCGGCCGGAGCGGGGCGGGACCTCACCGCCGCGCGGCGGCCCGCGCCCGTGCCTGTGGGGCACGGGCGGCGGGTGGTGGTCCTGGCCTTCGGCATGCCCTCCAGCGGCATACCGCCGTCCTGGGCCGCCGGCCCCGGCCGGTCCGGCGTGGACGTCGTGACCGAGCCCTCACCGTCCGCCGCCGCCGCCGTGGCCGAGCGGATCCGCCGGGTCAGGCGGCCGGGCGACATCGTGGTCGCCTCGGTCCACTGGGGGCCGAACTGGGGGTATGAGGTCTCCCGCGAGGAGACCGGCTTCGCGCACGCCCTGGTCGACGGCGGCGCGGACGTCGTCCACGGCCACTCCTCGCACCACCCCCGCCCCCTGGAGGTGTACCGGGGCAGGCTCGTGCTGTACGGCTGCGGCGACCTCGTCGACGACTACGAGGGCATCACCGGCCACGAGCGGTACCGGGACGACCTGCGGCTGCTGTACTTCGTCGGCCTGGAGCCGGACGGCCGGGCGGCCGGCGTGCGGATGGTGCCGCTCCAGGCCCGGCGGATGCGGCTGCGCCACGCCTCGCCGGAGGACGCCGGGTGGCTGCGGGCGGTCCTGGACCGCACCGGCCGCGACCTCGGCACACGTGTCGACCGCGAGCCGGACGGGACGCTCGCCCTGCGGTGGTGATCCGCCCGCGCCCCTCGGCCGTCCGCGGCGCCCGCCGCCGCGTCAGGCCGTCCGCGCGGGGCGCGAGTCGTCGACGGCGAGGGTGACGGCCAGCGCGCCGAGGACGGATCCCATGGCGTACCGCTGGATCCTCAGCCATGAGGGGTGGCGGGACAGGAGGGTCGCGATGGACCCGGCGGCCAGGACGATGGCCAGGTTCACCGCCAGGCTGACCGCCACCTGGACCGCCCCGAGCGCGAATCCCTGGAGGAGGACGTGCCCGGCCCCCGGATCGACGAACTGGGGGATGAGCGAGAGGTACATGACCGCGATCTTGGGGTTGAGCAGGTTCGTCGTCAGCCCCATGACGAACAGGCGCCGGGGCGGGTCGTGCGGAACGTCCCGCGGGGCGAAGACGGCCGCCCCGCCCGGCCGGAGGGCCTGCCAGGCGAGCCACGCCAGATACGCGGCTCCGGCGAGCTTCACCGCGGCGTACAGCCCGGGGACGGCCAGGAAGACGACCGACAGGCCCAGGTTCGCGGCCGTGAGGTAGACCAGGAAGCCGAGGGCGACGCCGCCGAGCGACACGATCCCGGCACGCCGCCCCTGGGCGATGCTCCGGGAGACGAGGTAGATCATGTTCGGTCCGGGGGTGAGGACCATCCCCAGGGAGACCGCCGCGACGCCGAGCACCGCACCTGTTCCGAGCATGGCCTGTGTCCGCCTCTCCGGGGGCCGGCCCGCGGCCGCCGGGCCGTCCGCGGGGAGTGCCGCCCGCCGAGCGTATGTGCCATCTGCATCTCGATGCAATGTTTGGTATTGCTCTCGGTGCAATGAAGTGATTGCCTTGCGGTGGCGGCAGCGGTGCCAGCGGTGTCAGCGGTGCCGGCGGTGCCGGCGGTGGCCAACGCGGACGGCAGTGGACGAAGGGAGCCCCGTGGACGATTACCGGCGGATCGCCGACGGCGTGGCGGCCGGCATCGCCGCGGGACGGCTGAGGCCGGGCGACCGGCTGCCCACACAGCGGGAGTTCGCCCGGCGGCACGGCATCGCGGGCTCCACCGCCGCCCGTGTCTACCGCGAACTGGCCCGCCGGGGTCTGACCGTCGGCGAGGTCGGCAGGGGGACCTTCGTCCGGGCCGGCGCGCGTACGGCGGACCCGGCGACGGCCGAGCCGGCCGAGGGGCGCATCGACCTGGAGTTCAACCACCCCGTGGTGCCCGAGCAGTCGGCGCTCCTCGCGGCCGGGATCGCGCCGCTGCTGCGCCCGGACGTCCTGGAGTCCGCCACGCGCCCGGTCGGTCCCGCGGGTACGGCCGCCGCGCGCGACGCCGCCGCCGGTCTGCTGGCCCGGGGCGGCTGGCGGCCGGACCCGGACCGGGTGCTGTTCGCGGGGGGCGGGCGCCAGGCGATCGCGGCCGCGATCGCCGCGCTGGTCCCGCCGGGCGGGCGGCTGGGCGCCGAGGAGCTGACATACCCGGTGCTGCGGTCCGTCGCGGGCCGGCTGGGGGTGGAGGTCGTACCGCTGGCGGTGGACGGGCAGGGGGTGGTGCCGGAGTCCGTCGCCGAGGCCCACCGCGCCGCGCCGCTGAGGGCCGTCTACCTCCAGCCCGCCGTCCACAACCCGCTGGGCCTGGTGACGCCGCAGCGGCGGCTGGCCGAACTGGCCGACCTGCTCGGCCGGCTGGGCGTGGCCGCGATCGAGGACGCCGTCTGGTCCTTCCTCCGCGACGGGCCGCCGCTGGCCGCACTGCTCCCGGAGCGCACGGTCCTGGTCGACAGCCTCTCCAAGCGCCTGGCCCCCGGGCTGACCACGGGGTACGCCGTCGTCCCGCGGGCCTTCGCACCCGCCGTCGCCGCGGCGCTGCGCTCCGGGGGGTGGGGGCCCGCGCGCTTCGCCCTGGACGCGGCGGGACGCTGGTGGGCCGACGGGGCGGTGGAGGCGGTCGTACGGGCCAAGCGGCGGGACGCGTCCGCCCGCCGGGAGATCGCCGCCCGTCACCTGGACGGCTTCGCGGTGAGCGGCGACCCGTCGTCGTACTTCTGCTGGTGGGAGCTGCCCCACCCGTGGCGGGCCGACACCTTCGTCGCGGCCGCGGCCCGGCACGGCATCGCGGTCACCCCGTCGGCGGCGTTCGCCGCCGACGGGCTTCGAGCCCCCCACGCCGTACGCCTCGCCCTGGCATCGCCGCCGCCGGACGTCCTCGCCCGCGCGCTGGACACCCTCGCCGCCATCGCCCGCTCGGGGCCGGAGGAGTCCTCCGCCGAGTGACTCCCGCGGCCGGTGCGGGAGAGGGCCCGTCCGCGGCCTCCCGGGGCAATGTGGGCGGCGGCCACCGGCGTGCCGGCGGCCCTGTGGCCCCGGCATGTTCGAGTGATCCGCGTCACGGCCTACGGTACGGGCACCGATTGTCAGGTCCCTTTCAGGTGTAAGGACCCCCCTCATGAGAGCCACGAACCTCCTGCGCCGCGCGGGTGTGCTGCTGGGCACGCTCGCGCTGGCGTTCACCGGGCTGTCCGCCGCCCCGGCGGCGGCCGCCGAGCTCGAACGCGTCACCGGCTTCGGCTCCAACCCGGGCGCGCTGACCATGTACCGCTACATCCCCGACGACCTGCCGGCCGGCGCTCCGGTCGTCCTCGTCCTGCACGGCTGCACCCAGGACGCGCCCGGCTTCACGGCCACCTACGGCTGGCGCGCGTACGCCGACGCGCGCGGTTTCGCGCTCGTCGCGGCCCAGCAGGAGACGGCCAACAACAGCTCCCGCTGCTTCAACTGGTTCCAGGCCGGGGACACCTCGCGCGACCGGGGCGAGGTGCTGTCGCTGCGCCAGATGGTCGCCCACACCGTGGGCGCGGTGGGAGCCGACCCGTCCCGGGTGTACGTCGCCGGGTTCTCCGGAGGCGGAGCGATGGCGGCGAGCGCGCTCGCCGCCTATCCGGACGTGTTCGCGGGCGGCGCCGTGCTGGCCGGCGTCCCGCACGGCTGCGCCACCAGCATGGTCCAGGCCTTCGGCTGCATGAACCCGGGCGCCGCGAAGACCGCCGCCCAGTGGGGCGACCTCGTCCGGGCGCAGAACCCCGGATACGGCGGCCCGTGGCCGTCGGTCGCCGTCTGGCACGGCACCGCCGACACCACGGTCGTCCCGGCGAACGCGGACGAGCTGGTGGAGCAGTGGACGAACGTGCACGGCACGGACGCCACCGCGGACGGCACGGCCTCGCTGCCGGGCGGGGTGACGCGGCGGGACTACGGGTCCTCCGCCGGCACCGTCGTGAGGGACTACCGCGTCTCCGGCATGGGGCACGCCGTCCCGGTGCGCCCGTCGGAGGGCTGCGGCACCGCGGGCGCGTACACCGCCGACCTGATGTGCTCGACGGCGTACATCACCGCCGACTGGGGCCTGGGCGACACCGGGCCCGGTGACCCGGGCGATCCCGGGGAGCCGGGCGACCCGCAGACGCCCGCCTGCTTCACCGCGAGCAACTACACCCATGTGCAGCAGGGCCGCGCCACCACCCGCTACGGCTACGCCTACGCGGTCGGCTCCGGTGACGCGCTGGGGCTGTGGAACGTCTACACCGTCACCTCGCTCACCGAGACCGGGCCCGGATGGTACGAGAGGACGGCCTCCTGCGGCTGAGGCCCGCGGGTGCGCCCGCCGTACGGTGTGCCGTACGACGGGCGCACCGCTTCCCAACAGCCGGTGAACACTCGCCGAAAGCCGGATACACCACTTCGCCGGAGCCCGGCCCGCTCATATGTTTGACGGCCCTTCACCATGTTCTCCACGGGGGTCGGACAGGCCATGGACATGCTTCGGTGGGAAGTCGTTCTCGCGGTGCTCGGTGTGCTCGTGCCGATCGTCGCCGCGCTCTACGAGTTCGTCTTCGTCGGACGCAAACGGCTCGGTTACCGGGTGCAGATGGACACCACCGCCACCGACGCCGTCCACGCCCGGTTCGCCGGAATCCAGTACGCGGGCGCACTGCAGCAGCTGCAGGACGGCGACGGCACCCGGCTGGTGGACCCGTCGTTCGTCCTGCTGCGCATCGAGAACAGCGGCGCGACCCACATCGACATCGACGACTACGCCGTCCTCCCCGACGACAGGGTCGGTGTCCGGGTCGAGTTCCCCGGGCGCAGGGTGGCCGGGATGGTGGTGACCGAGCTCAGCGACGACTTCCTGCGCCCCTGCTTCAGCGACGACTCGGGCCTGAGCGTGCGCGACGGCGTCATCGAACTCCCCAAGGTGCCGCTCAACCGCTCCGCCCACTACAAGGTCCTGGCCGCCCTCGAACGCACCGGCGAGGCGGGGACGGGCGCGGACCCGCAGGCGCCGTTCGAGCCGCCCAGGGTCATCGGCGGGATCAAGGGCGGCGTGGGCAACGGCGGCATACAGGAGACCAGGAGCCAGACCGGGACGCCGTGGCAGGCCGTCGCGCTGGTCTGCTTCCTGGTCCTGGTCATCCTCGGGCAGCTCGCCTTCTCCGTGTTCGGCCGCGAGGACGTTGCGGCGCCGCTGGACTGCGCCGGCGGTGAGCTCACCCTCACCGGGTCCACCGCCTTCGAACCGGTACTGCGGGAGGCCGCGAAGGCGTACCAGGAGACCTGCGGCGAGCAGGGCGTGACGTTCCACCACGACTACCGCGGCAGCAAGGAGGGGCTGGACGCGCTGGCGAGGGAGGGCGCGCGGGAGGGCGAGGGGAAGACGCGGATGCTGGCGTTCACCGACGGGGGCAAGCGGGACGACCAGCCGCTGCTGCTGCCGCGTCCGGTCGCCTTCACCCTCTTCACCCTCGTCGTCCACGAGGACACCGGGGTCCGGGACCTCACGCTGGAGCAGATCGGGGACCTGTACGGCGGGAAGATCACCAACTGGAAGGACGTGGGGGGAGCGGACCTGCCCGTCCGCCTGGTGAGCCGCCTGAGCAACTCCGGTACCCGCGACGTCTTCGAGGAGCGGATCTTCAGCGGATCGCGGCGGCTCGTACGCACCTCCGACGACTGCCGCACACCGCTGCCCGGCACGCCGCGCGGCCCTCTCAACTGCGAGCGGGGGTCCACCGCCGGGGTGCTGGACGAGGTGGCGCGCACGCCCGGGGCGATCGGCTACAGCGGTCTCGACGACGCGTCCGGCCGCAGGGACCTGCGGCTGGTGCGCATCGACGGGCAGCGGGCCACCCTGGAGGCGGCCGACCACGGGGCCTACCCCTTCTGGGAGACGGAGTACGCCTACACCTACGGCGAGCCGCCCGCCAGGTCCCTGGCCGCCGGTTTCCTGCGCTACCTGACGAACGAGGTCGGCAGGGACGTCGTGCGTTCCCGCGGTCACCGTCCGTGTGCCGAGCTGCAGAACCCCGTGCTGTGCCGCCCCGCGGCGCAGTCGGCGCGGGCCGTGTCCTCGCGGGAGGCGGGGGCGGGGGAGGGCTCCGGCGGGTGACCGCCGCCGCGCTCCGGGGGGCGGGCGTGAGCGCCGCCCGGCCGTACAGCTCCGGGCGGCGGTCCCCGAAAACCTCTGGTATGCCTTGAATGCCGCGAAATTCTCGAATGTCGTGGACAACGCTCGAACAGGACAAGGCGAACTGGAGATCATCGTGTCCGAACGCAACACGCTCGCTCGCAGCCTGCACGACCTGGGGATGGGCGCATGGTTCGGCGGCTCCCTGATGGGTGCCGTGGGGCTCAACGGCGTCGCCAGGGAGTGGGAGGACGCCGCGACCGGCGACAGGATCGCGAGCATCGGATGGGCGAAGTGGACGCCGGTCAACGGGCTGGCCATCGCCGCCCACCTGGCGGGTGCCGTCTCCCTGCTGGCGTCCAACATGTACCGCGTGGAGCACCAGCGGGGTGTGGGAGCCTCCTCGGCGATCAAGACCGTCCTCACCGGAGCAGCCCTGGCGGCCACCGCCTACAGCCGCGTCATGGGCAAGAAGCTGGAGATGGCCACCTCCTCCGACCCGGAGAAGGCGGCCGGGGCCCAGCACCACCCGGCCTCCACGGAGGACGCCGAGCGCCAGCTGCGCTGGGCCCAGTGGAGCATCCCCGTGCTGACCGGCGCGCTCACCGTCGTCAGCGCGCTCCAGGGCGAGCAGCAGAAGCCGGTCGAGCAGAAGGCCGGCATGCTGCGCAAGGCCGCCGCCCGCCTGGACATGGGCTGATACCGGCTACCGGCTACCGGCACCGGGCCACACAGCGCGTCAGCGGCCCGCGGCGTTCGCCACGAGGCCGCCCCGCACGGCCGCCGGCGCACCGCCGCGGGCCAGCGCGCGCTGCCGGTGGTCGCTGGGCGACGTGCCGTAGGCGACGCGGAAGGCGCGGCTGAAGGCGGAGGGGTCGGTCAGGCCCCACCGGGCGGCGACGGCGTGGATGGGCGTGCGGTGCAGGGCGGGGTCGGACAGGTCCTGCCGGATGCGCCGCAGCCGCTGGTCGCGCAGGAACGCCGAGACGGTGGAGCCCTCGTCCCGGAACAGCCGGTGCAGATGGCTCAGGGAGATGTGGTGCGCCGCCGCGATCGCGGGCGGGGACAGGTGCGGGTCGTGCAGGTGCCGGCGTATGTAGGCCTTGACGCGCAGCAGCAGGGCCCGCCGCTGGTCCTCCGGCGGCAGCGCGTGGTCGCTCTCCAGGGTGTGGGCGAACAGGGCGGACAGCAGGTCGACCGCGACCGCGGCCAGCCGGGGCCCGTCGGACGGCCGGTAGCGGGCGGAGTCCGCCGCCACCGTGGTCAGGAACTGCGCCAGCAGCGCCCCCATCCCCTCCCGCGCCGACAGCCGGTGGCGGGCCAGCCCGGCCAGCCGCTCCGGTGGCAGGTGCAGCAGGTCCCGGGGCACCTCCAGCCCGATGCCGCTGTACGGGCCGTCGCCGTCGCCCGCCCACATCTCGCACGGGCGCGAGGTGTCCACCACGCACAGGGAACCGGGACCGTAACCGTCCGCGCGGCCCTCCCGGGCGATCCTCAGCCGCCCCCGCAGCGGCAGGGACACATGGACGGTCCGCGGATCGTGCCGCCGGACCAGTTCCGGGGTGCGCCGCAGCACGGCGGGCCGGAACTCCGCGGGCCACACCGTCACGGCCCCGACGCTCAGCACGCGCACCCGGGCCCGGAAGTCCGCCCGGTGGGGGCTGTCCGCCTCCAGGGGCGCGTGGGCCCGCCGGACCAGCTCGCGCCAGCGGTCGAACCGCTCGGCCGCGGGCACGTCCTCGCTCGTGAACGCCGTCTCGTACACCATGTGCTCCTCCTTCTCCCCGGTCGTGTCCTCCGCCGCCGGCCCGGCCGGAGCACACCGGTCCGTCCGGCCATGCCCGGCACCGAGTCTCGGGGGGTACGGGTTGTCAGGCAGGCCCGTTCCGCCGCTCCGGACAATTCGCGTCCGGCGCGCGGCGCATGCCGGGGCGGCCGGAGACGGGACCGGGCGCGGGCTTGTCGGCCGGTCGCGGGGGGCCTACGGTGGCGCCCGATCGCGGACGCGGCGGGCGGACGCGGCGGGGGAGGACACGCGATGGGGCGCCGGGAGAAACCACTGGATCCGGCCGCCGGTCCGGTGCAGCGGTTCGCCGCCGAACTGCGCGAACTGCGCCGGGCGTCGGGCGGCACCACCTACCGGGCGATGGCGCAGCGGGCGCCCTACTCGGCGGCGACCCTGGCCGAGGCGGCGGCCGGCCGGAGACTGCCCACGCTCCCGGTCGCCCTGGCCTACGCGCAGGCCTGCGGCGGCGACCGGCAGGAGTGGGAGGAGCGCTGGCGCCGGGCGTCCGCCGACGCACTGGCCCGGCCCTCCTGCGCGGAGGACGGCGCCGACGCCCCCTATCCGGGGCTGCGGCGCTTCCAGCCGGAGGACGAGAAACGGTTCTTCGGACGCGAGCAGCTCACCGGCGACCTCGTACGCCTGGTGGGGGAGGGCCGGTTCACGGCCGTCGTCGGCGCCTCCGGCAGCGGCAAGTCGTCGCTGCTGCGCGCGGGGCTGATCCCCGCCCTGCGCTCCGGCACCGCCGCGGTGCGGCCGGCCGCCGTCCGCGTCTTCACCCCCGGCCCGCACCCGATGAGGGACCACTCCCGCCTGCTCGCGCCGGCCTCCCACGCCCTCGACGCGGACACGGTGGTCGTCGTCGACCAGTTCGAGGAGGTCTTCACCCTCTGCCGCGACCCCGGGGAGCGCAGGGAGTTCGTCGGCCTGCTGCTGTCGGCCCGCCGCCCCCGCAGCCGGCTGCGGGTCGTCGTAGCGGTCAGGGCGGACTTCTTCGGCCACTGCGCGGGCCACCCCGACCTCGCCGACGCCCTGCGGGACGCCACGCTCCTGGTCGGGCCGATGACCCCGGCGCAGCTGCGCCGGGCCATCGTCCGCCCGGCCGCCGACGCGGGCCTGATCGTCGAACGCGCACTCACCGCGAGACTGGTGGACGAGGCGACGGGCGAGCCCGGAGGGCTGCCGCTGATGTCCCACGCCCTGCTGGAGACCTGGCGCCGGCGCCGCGGACGCGCGCTGACCCTGGCGGCCTACGAGGCGGCCGGCGGTATACGCGGCGCCATCGCCCAGACCGCCGAGGACCTCTACACCCGGCTGGACCCCGAGCGGGCCGCCGCCGCCCGCAGGGTCCTGCTGCGGCTGGTCAACCCCGGCGAGGGTGCGCCCGACACCCGGCGCCCCACCGACCGCGGCGAGCTGGGCGCGGACGGCGCGGGCCGCACCGCCGAGGCGGAGGTGCTGGAGCGGCTGGCACGGGCCCGTCTGGTCACCCTCGACGGCTCGACGGTGACCCTGGCGCACGAGGCGCTGATCGCGGCCTGGCCCCGGCTGCGCGGCTGGATCGAGGCGGACCGGCGGCGGCTGCTCGTCCACCGGCAGCTCACCGAGGCCGCACAGGTCTGGCACTCCCTGGACCGCGACAGCGGAGCCCTCTACCGGGGCGCCCGGCTCGTGGCGGCCCGGGACCGGCTCGGCGGCGCGGGGGTCGGCCTCACCGCGCTGGAGCGCGAGTTCCTGCTGGCCAGCGAGGCCGCCGAGGAGGCGGAGGCGGAGGAGGCCCGTGCCCGGACCACGCGGCTGCGGCGTCTGTCGGTGACGCTGTCCGCCCTGCTGGTGCTCTGCGCGACCGCGGTCGCGGCGACCTTCCAGCAGTACTCGATCGCCCGTGAACAACGCCGCGTCGTCACCTCGCACGAACTGGCCGCCCAGGCCGACTCGATGGCCGGGGAACGCCCGGAGGCGGCGGCGATGCTGGCCCTGGCCGCCTTCCAGCGGGCCGACGTCCCCGAGACGCGCAGCAGTCTGCTGTCCGCCTACGCCCGCTACCGGGCCGACCGGTTCGCCGCACACGCCGGCACCGTCTCGGCGATGGAGTTCTCCCCGGACGGCCACACCCTGGCCACGGCCGGGGACGGCCACGGCGTCAGACTGTGGGACACCCGGGACCGCCAGATCGCCGCCACCCTCGCCGGGCACACGGACCGGGTGAACGACGTGGGCTTCTCCCCGGACGGCCGGCTGCTGGCCACCGCGGGCGACGACCGCAGCGTCAAGCTGTGGGACACCCGGACCCACCGGGTGGCCGCCACCCTCACCGGCCACACCGGCCAGGTGACGGCGGTGGCCTTCTCGCCGGACGGCCGCACCCTGGCCACCGGCGGCGGCGACGGCGCCGTACGGCTGTGGGACACCGGGAAGGAGCGGCAGTCGGCCGTCCTGTCCGGACACACGGGCGAGGTGACGGCCGTCGCCTTCTCCCCGGACGGCCGCACCCTGGTCACCGGCGGCGTCGACGCCACCCTGCGCATGTGGGACACGGTGTCGGGCCGGGAGAGCGCCACCCTCGCCGTCATGAGGAGCGCGTCGACGGGGCAGCGGAGCCCGGTCTACGACGTGGCGTTCTCACCCGACGGCCGCACCCTGGCCGCGGCCGGCACCGAGATCACCCGGCTGTGGGACACGGCCACCTACCACTACCGGAAGACCGCCGCGGTGACGGGCCGCCGCGGACACGCCCACCGGGAACTGGCGTTCACCCCCGACAGCCGGACCCTCGCCGTCACCGCCGCCGACGGCACCGTCCGGTTCTGGGACACCGGCGACCACCGCACGACCGCCACCATCACCGCGGGAGAGGAGCCGGCCGCCTACGAGACGGCGCTGTCCCCCGGCGGCCGCGTCCTGGCCGTGGCCGACGGCGAGGGCCGGGTGCAGCTGTGGGACACCGCCGCACAGCAGCGGACCGCCGTCCTCGGCACCGCCGCGCCGTTCTCCCGGCTGGCGGCGTTCTCCCCCGACGGCCGCACCCTGGCCACCACCGGGTCCGCCGACGGGGCGGTGGAGCTGTGGCGGGCGGGCGGACACCGCCGGCTGCGCACCCTGGGGCACGGAAGCGACGTGCACACGGCGGCGTTCTCCCCGGACGGCCGCACTCTGGCCACCGGTTCCGCCGACGGCACGGTCCGGTTGTGGGACGCGGCCTCCGGACGGCGGCGGGCCGCCCTCACCGGCCACACCGACGCGGTGACGGCCGTCGCCTTCTCCCCGGACGGCCGCACCCTGGCCACCGGTTCCGCCGACGACACCGTACGGCTGTGGGACGCCGGGAAGGGCCGGCAGGCGGCCGTCCTCAGACGGCACACCGACCGGGTGCGCGCGCTGGCCTTCTCGCCGGACGGCCGCACCCTGGCCACGGCCTCCGCCGACCGCACCGTACTGGTGTGGGAGGTGGGCGCCCGGCGGGTGCGGACCTCCCTCACCGGTCACGAGGGCCCGGTCACCGGCGTGGCGTTCGCCCCCGGCGGCCGTCTGCTGGCGACCGCCGCCGGGGGACGCGTACGGCTGTGGGACACGGCCTCGTACCGCACCGCCGCCACCCTCACGGGCCATCCCGACGGCGCGGAGCACGTGGCGTTCGCCCCGGGCGGCGGAACACTGGTCACCGCGGGGGCGGGCACGATCCACCTGTGGGACACGGTCTCGCACGACACGGCGGCCACACTCACCGGCGGCGGGGAGATCTCCGCCATGGCCCTGAGCCCGGACGGCCGGACGCTGGCCACCGCGGGTGAGGAGAAGCGCCTGTGGCGGATCGACGCGGGCGAGGTGGCGGCCGAGGTCTGCCGGGCGAGGCGGACCCACCGGTGGTCCGAGCTGGTCCCGGACCTGCCCGCCGCCCCTTCCTGCCCCTGAGACCCGGGCCCCGGGGCCCGGGCCACGACCGCTGGATCGGCAACCGGGAGGGCGAGGGCTCCCGCTCCCGCTGGATCCACGTGGGCCCGGCCGACTTCGGCGCCGGGAGCGCGGCCGTGCGGAACCATCTGACCGGCGCCTACGACGAGTACGCCGGCACGGGCGTGGACGGCTTCCGCGTCGACACGGCCGTCCACATTCCGCGGACCACCTGGAACCGCCGCTTCCCGCCGGCCATCCGGAGCGCGTCACACAGCGCCTCGGAGCGGAGGCTGCGAGGAATTTATTCGCCTTCGGCGAGGTCGCGGCCTTCGCCGGCGACAAGTGGAACCGCGGATCGGTCACCCACTCGGCGCAGTTCCACACCCGGGAGGAACGGAAGGAGTGCGGCGCCGACGACGCCTGGGCCGCGGGCGGTCCCTCCGGCGGGGCCGGTGTTCCCGCGGCGGTCACGGGATCTTCCCGTTGCGCTGTTGGCAGGGACATGTCCGTATGGGAGGCTCCGCATATCGAACAGCCGTTGGCAGTCCCTGATCCGGGGCTTACCGAAAGGACATCCCCACATGTCCCGCTCCCGTGGGTCCGCGGCCGGAGGCATAGCCCTGGCCGCGGCCGCCCTGCTGGCCGTGGCCGCCCCCACCCCCGTCTCGGCCGCCCCCGCACCACTGTCGCCCGGCGCGGGCCAGGCGTCCGCGCCGGCCGACGCCTACTACGCGCCCGCCGAGGGGAAGACCGGCGCCGCCCTGAAGGCGGCGCTCAACGACATCATCAGTGAGCAGGCCAGGCTCTCCTACAGCCAGGTCTGGGACGCGCTCGGAGACACCGACGAGGACCCCTCCAACCCGGACAACGTGATCCTGCTGTACACCGGCCGCTCCCAGGCGAAGTCCGAGCACGGCGGCGATCTGGGTGACTGGAACCGCGAGCACGTGTGGGCCAAGTCCCACGGCGACTTCGGCACCAGCGCCGGACCCGGCACCGACCTGCACCATCTGCGCCCCACGGACGTACGGGTCAACAGCATCCGGGGGAACAAGGACTTCGACAACGGCGGCAGCGCGGTCTCCGGGGCCCCCGGCAACTACACCGACGGCGACAGCTTCGAGCCCCGCGACGCGGTCAAGGGCGACGTGGCCCGCATGATCCTCTACATGGCCGTGCGCTACGAGGGCGAGGACGGCTTCGCCGACCTGGAGCCCAACGACCGTGTGGGCAACGGCTCGGCGCCGTACCACGGGCGTCTGGGCGTCCTGAAGCAGTGGCACCGCGAAGACCCGCCGGACTCCTTCGAGCGGAACCGCAACGAGGTCATCCACAACGAGTACCAGTACAACCGGAATCCGTTCATCGACCGTCCCGAGTGGGTCGAGGCCATCTGGTGAGACCGGTGCTCCGGCCGGGCCGCCGCTGAGAGGGGTGCGGGGGCGCTGCGGCACCGTTCCCACCGGTCCGCGGCGCCCCCGCCCTCATGCCTTCACGCCTTGCCTGACCCGGCCGCCGCGGTGCGCTCCCGCCTCGCGCCCCGCTGCCACCGGCGGCGGCGGGGCGGGTGGACGGCCCGGCCGATGCGGCGGCCGAGCAGCAGGTAACCCAGCAGCGCGCCGGTGGTGTTGAGGATGACGTCGTCGATGTCGAACGCCCGGCCCGGCACGACGGCCCCCTGCACCAGTTCCACCGCGACCATCACCGCCGTGGTCAGCAGGACCACCCGCAGCAGCCCGCGGGCGCGCGGCCAGGCCACCGGCAGCAGAACCCCGAAGGGCACACCCAGGGCGATGTTGCCGCCGAGCTGTTTGACGGTGTCGCGGAACGCGGGCTGGTTCAGGTAGTTGCGGATGGAGTCGCCCGGCCGCAGATTGCTGTGCGTCAGCGCCTCGGAGGCGTACGACGGTGTCAGGGTCAGCCTGGCCAGGACGACGGCGAACAGCACCGTCGCCGCCAGGGCCACCACCATCACCAGCGCCCGCACCAGGGGTGACCGGGGCGCGGCGGGATCCTCGCGCGGCGTGTCCCGCGCCGGTTCGGTACCCGTGCCCCTCGACAGGAGACCGCGCCTCATCCGCTGCCACCCCCGGTTTCTGACGGTTCGCCGGCTGGAGCGGCGCGGGTCACCGCGCCGTGGTCGCCGGATACCCGGAGTGAGGGTCCGTATGCGGGCCTTGCCGGACGGGGTCTGATCGCGCACGGGGCCGGGCGGGGAGGGACGTTGGTCCCTGCGGGGTGTTCCCTTTCGGCCCTGTGGCGGATGCGCCGGGTCGGGCAGCATCGTCGTGCGGCTGTGGGGAGCCGCGGGGGGGAGAGGCCGAAGCGGCCCGGGAGGAGCGGCCCGGGCCGCCTCGCCGTGTCCGGAGCCCTTCCGGCCCCGCCCGGCCTCCCGGCGCATCCGTCCGGGTCGTGCGGGCCGGGCGCCGGGGGGGCCGGGTCAGAAGGAGGGGAAGCCGGGCGACGCGGGCCCGAAGGACGCGGAGGGGGGCGGGGACGGGAGGGCGCCGGGCGTCGTGGTGGCCTCGCGCTCCGCCAGGGCGGCCTGGTCCAGGAGCCGCCGGGCCAGTTCGCGCGCCTCCCGGGTGGTGAGAGAGGCCCAGGCCCCAGGTGCGCTGCCGCGGCCCGGGCCGAGATCCAGAGTGACCCGGCTGATCGGCCGGCCCGCAGTGGGCAGCCGCAGACACTTCACGGTGATCCGCCGGTCGCAGGAGGTGACCATCGGCGTTTCGCCGGCCGGCTGGGGAAGCGCCCGTCCTGTCTCCGCCACTGTTCCCACACCTTCCATCTCATACCGCTCATAACGCAGGGGCACAGTGGGTAGCGCTGTCCGGGCCCGGGATGTTCCCGACCGCCGACCGCCGACCGCCGACCGCCGGCCCCGCGCACGCGTACGGCCCGCCGGTCGCACCGGCGGGCCGTACCCGTCCACCCGTGGCCGCCCCGGGGAGGGGCGGCGGCCTCAGGCCGCCGCGTCGGCCAGCCACAGGTCGGGCCCGAAGACCTCGTACCGGATCTCCCGAGCCGGCACGCCCGCGCGCAGCAGCTGCTCGCGGACGGAGCGCATGAAGGGCAGCGGGCCGCACAGGTACACGCTCGCGTCGGTGTCCACCTCCAGGTCACCGAGGTCCATCACCCCCTCGCGGGCGCCGGGCTCCTCGGCTCCGGGCCGCTCGTACCAGAACACCGAGCGCGCGCCCGGAAGCCGCTCCACCAGCCGGTCGGTGCCGGCGCGCAGCGCGTGGTCCCCGGGGGAGCGGTCGGCGTGCAGCACCGTCACCGGGCGGGTGGAGCCGGTGACGGCGAGGTGTTCGAGCATGCCGACCATGGGGGTGCAGCCGATTCCCGCGGAGACCAGCAGCAGCGGCCGGTCGGACCGGTCCAGCACCACGTCCCCGAAGGGGGCGGACAGAGTGAGTTCGTCGCCCGCCCGCACGGTGCGGTGCAGCAGGTTGGAGACCTCGCCCTCCGGGGCGCCGCCGCCGTGGACCCGCTTGACGGTGATCCGGCGCGTCCGGTCCCCGGGGGCGGAGGAGAGGCTGTACTGGCGCAACTGGTGGACGCCGTCGGGCATCCGCACCCGCACGCTCACGTACTGGCCCGCACGGGCGGCGGGCGCGGGCGCCCCGTCGGAGGGACGCAGCAGGAAGGACACCGTGTCGGGGGTCTCCTCGCGCCGCTCGACCACCGTCCACCGCCGCCAGGGGTGCCCCGGCTTCACCTGCGCCATGAGGTAGAGGCGGGCCTCCTGCGCGATCAGGGCGCCGGCCATCAGCCAGTACACCTCGTCCCAGGCCGCCGCCACCTCGGGGGTGACCGCGTCGCCGAGCACATCGGCCATGGCGGCGAAGAGGTACTTGTGCACGATCGTGTACTGGTCCTCGGTGACGCCGACGGCGGCGTGCTTGTGGGCGATGCGGGCCAGCAGTGTGTCGGGCCGGGTGCCGGGCTCGGCGACCAGGGTGCCGGCGAAGGCGGCGATGGAGCCCGCCAGGGCCCGGCGCTGCGCGCCACTGGCCTGGTTGCCGCGGTTGAACATGCCGTCGAGCAGCTCGGGGCGGTCGGCGAACATGGTCGCGTAGAAGCGGGCGGTGATCTCGTCCAGCGCCCCGCCGACGGCGGGCAGGGTGGCGCGGATCACCGAGGCCGATTCGGCGGAAAGCATGACGCTCCTAGGAGGGCGGGGCACGGGGTTCGTCGGCCGCCGAAGCGCGGCCGCAACCTGTCTAGCAGCGGCGGGCCGCGCTTTCGGGCGCCGAGCGGTGATCAGGGCCGAAGGGCCCCGCCGCCCGGGACGTACGGCCCCGGCCGCCGTCTCCGGGCGGGGACGTGCGGCCCCGGGACGGCCCGCGATCGCTGCCCCGTACGGCCCGCCGCCCGCGTCCGCCGCGGCGGTTCAGCGGCCGGGAACGGGCAGGCGCAGGGCGATCAGGGCGATGTCGTCGCGTCCGGTGGCCGGGGTGGTGGTCACCAGGGTGTCGCACAGGGCGCCGACGGGTTCGCGGGCGAGGGCCGCGGCGTTGCTCCGCAGCCGCTCCAGCCCCCGGTCGAGGGGCTCCCCGGGACGTTCGACCAGTCCGTCGGTGTAGAGCAGCAGGGTGCAGCCGGGCGGCAGGTCCTCGGTCGCGCTGCCGCGGGGGGTGCTGGGCGGCAGGACACCGAGCAGGGGGCCGTGAGCGCCCTCCAGGAAGCGGGTGCCGCCGTCCTCGGCGATCAGCAGGGGCGGAGGGTGCCCGGCGACGGTGTACGTCAGCCGCCACGGCCCCTGCGCGCCCCCGCCGTCCGCCTCCGGCGCCGGGCCGCGCTCCACCCGGGCCATCACGCAGGTGGTGGTGCCCGTGTCCGGGTCGAGGGTCTGCACGGAAGCGTCCAGTCGCCGCACGACCTCACCGGGCGGCCGCCCGCCGTGGTCGGCGGCGAGCGCGCGGAGCATGTTGCGCATCATGCCCATGGTGACGGCGGCCCGCAGGTCGTGCCCGGCCACGTCGCCGATGACCAGGGCCAGGGCGCCGCCGGGCAGCGGGAAGGAGTCGTACCAGTCCCCGCCCACGTCGGCCGCGGTCGGACTGGGCAGGTAGCGCGCGGCGATCCGCAGGTACGGGTGGTCGGGCGGTTCGGTGAGCAGGCTGTGCTGCAGCGCCCGTGCCACCCGCTGGGTGCGCTGGAGCCGCAGTGCCTGGCTGAGCGCGTCGTGGGCCTGCTCCACCACCTCCCGCATCAGGTTCCGGTCCTGCGGGCCGATCGGCGCGCGGTCCCCGCAGACGAAGGCGGTCACCACGGCGGCCACCGCCCCGTCGACCAGGACGGGCAGCACCACCCCGCTGTGCGCCCCGGTGCGGGAGAGCCAGGGCCGCATGCCCGGCGGTGCGACGTCCGCCGGGACGGCGCCCGGGGAGAAGGAGCAGTGGACCGGGCGCCGCTCACGGACGGCGCGGGCGAGCGAGTGGCCGGGAGCGACGTGCTCCTCGCGGCGCGGCGGCAGGCCCGCGGGCAGCCCCTCGCGCGCGGTGGCCGCGACCCGCTCCACGGTCAGGCGGCCGTCCCCGTGCGGCTGCCCGGCGGGCTCGGGCAGCAGGTAGATGCCGCACTCGTCGGCCAGGGCGGGGACGATCACCCGGCTCAGGGCGGCGAAGGCGTCCGGCGCGTTGCCCGGCTCCGTCACCGCCGCGGCGGCACGGCCGAGGAGGGAGTCGCGCAGTTCCCGCCGCCACCGCTCCTCGATGTCGATGCAGGCGGCCATCCACTCCAGCACGCCCCCGCCGTCGCGCACCGGCACGGCACGCAGCAGGCAGTGCCGGTAGGTCCCGTCGGCGTGCCGCAGCCGGTACGTGTGCTGGAACCGCTCGGGCACCTCCCGGACGGCCCGGAACCACGCCTCGGCCAGGGCCGCGCGGTCGTCGGGGTGCGCGGTGCCGAGCCAGCCGGCACCGCGCAGTTCCCTCCAGGGGAGCCCCGTCGCACGCTCCCACCCGTCGCTCCCCTCCACGAGGAGCCCGTCGGCGTCCGCCACCCACAACTTCTCGGTGCTCGTCGCGACCAGACTCTCGTAGCGCAGCAGCGTCCGGCGCCGTTCCTCGGCGAGAGTCCGGGCGTGCTCGGCCGTGGTGACCTCCCCGGTCACCTCGGCGGCGACGATGAGCACCCCGGACTCCCCCTCGGCCGAGGCGATCCTGGACATGCTGAACGAGAAGAACCGCCGCTCGACCTCGCCGTGGGCGTAGCAGACGGTGACGGGTGCGGCGGAGACCCGCACCGGCTCGCCGTCGCGGAGTACCGGATCGAGCAGTTCCAGATAGCCCCGCTCCTCCAGATCGGTGAACGCCCGCCGTACTGGCACCCCCAGGGGCCGGTCCCCGAAGATCGCGCGGTAGGCGGCGTTCATGTACGTCACGACATGCTCGGGGCCCTGGCACACCATGACACCGACCGGGGCCGGATCGAACACCTCCAGGGGCAGCCCGGTGAATTCTCCGCTCTCCGAGGATCGCCGCGAAAACGACATAGTGCTCATTATTCAGATATGCCGTCTTCGTGGAGTGCCGTACGGGTACGGCCGCGGGCGGCTGTGGTCCCCGTTCACGACCGAGGCGTGTCTCCCGGCTCTCCCGACCCGCAGGCCCGGCAGGCCGTGACCGCCGCCCGCCCTGCTGCCGGGGCGGGCGGGAGCGGGGGTGCGACGGGCCCTCCCGCCGCCGGTGCCCGGCCCGCCCCTGGGGCGGGGGACGGCCCGGGTGCCGCGGTTGCCTTGGTCACGGCATCTGGGAGAAGGTTGCCGGACGGCAATTCTCTGTTCGGCGTCCCACCCGGCGTTCCGTTCAGCGTCCATCCAGCAGGAAGGTGGTGGAGCCCGCGGCGCGCGGGCTCCCGGTTGTGGCGATTCCCGAGGACTCATCCGCCCGGCCACGCGGCGTCGGCTCCGGCACCGCGTGGGACGACGCGCCCTGCGCAGTGGTGGCGGTGGATCCGTCCGGCGCGGTGACGGGGGCCAACGCGGCCGCCGTCGGGCTCCTCCCGGACGCGGTGCCCGGCGCACGGCTGGCGGAGGCGGTACCGCACTGGCTGGCCGACGCCCACCGGCGCCTCACCGCGTCCTCCGCCCCCGACCCCGGGCCCGGGCAGGCGCCCAGGGGCGAGGCCCGCGGGCGGAGCCTGCGGGCGCACCCGGCCCGCGGCGGGAACGGCGACGTGGTGTGGTGGCTGGTCGACGACACCGATCTGCGCCTGGCCGAGGAAGCCCTCAGGAGCGAGCGGGAGCGCACCGCCTTCCTCGCGGAGGTGTCCGAGACCCTGTCGGCCACCCTGAACGTCGAGCGGTGCATGGAGGCGGCCACACGCCTGGCCGTCCAGCACCTGGCGGACGCGGCCGTGCTGATCGCCCCGGCGGCCGGGCGCGGGCTCCCGGTCACCTGCAGCACCCCCGAGGGCCCGGTGCACGGCACGGTCGACGCGGACCCGGAGACGGTGCCGGGGCTGAGCGAGGCGCTCCAGGGGTTCCCGCCGGTGCCCTCACGCTGGATCGACCCCGCGCTGCTGCCCGACTGGGTCGTACCGCCGGGGTTCGACGGGCCCGCGGGGTCGGTGGTGGTCACCCCGCTGCCCGGCCACGGCGTCCCGGCCGGGGCGCTGGTCCTGCTGCGCCGCACCGATCACGCCGTGTTCAGCGAGACCGAGGAGACCTTCGCGAGGCTGTTCGCAGCCCGGGCCGGGGCCGCGCTGTCGGCCGCGCGCCTGTACGCCGAGCAGGCCCGCATCACCGACACGCTGATGCGGGAGCTGTTCCCGCCGAAGCTGGGCCGGGTGCACGGGGTCGAGTTCGCCGGCGGCTACCGCGCGTCGGAGCTCAAGGAGTGGGTCGGCGGCGACTTCTACGACATCCACCCCGCCGCCGAGCCGGGCCAGGAGTCCCTGATCGTCCTGGGGGACGTGTGCGGCAAGGGACTCGAGGCGGCCGTCCTGACCGGGAAGATCCGCAACACGCTGCACGCGCTGCTGCCGATGGCCGACGAGCATCCGCGCATGCTCGGCCTGCTCAACGGCGCGCTGGTGAACTCGCACCACACCCGCTTCGCCACTCTCGTACTGGCCTCCGCCGTCCGTGTGGACAACCACGTCAGGCTCCGGCTGACCAGCGCCGGCCACCCCCCTCCGCTGATCGTGCGCGCGGACGGGAGCGTGGAGGAGGCCGACACCCGCGGGTCGCTGATCGGCGTGCTGCCGAAGACCAGGGCGCGCACGGCCACGGTCGAGCTCGCGCCGGGCGAGACGTGCCTGCTGTACACCGACGGCATCACCGAGGCCCGCGGCGGCCCCCTGGGCGCCGACATGTTCGGGGAGCGCCGGCTCAGGGACGCGCTCGGGGAGTGCGCGGCCATGCCGGCCGAGGCGGTGGTCGAACGCGTCCAGATGCTCGCCGGTCAGTGGGCCGGGGGGAGAAGCCACGACGACATGGCCGTCGTCGCCATCACCGCGCCGCGCACCGTGCACCTCAGCGCGGTGGACGGCCACACCCGGGGCAGGTACACCGCATGACCACTCACACGGACCACCTCTCCACCGCCGCCGGATCCGCCGCCGGATCCGGCGAGTCCGCGGCCGATCCGCGCGCGGCGCGGGAGAGACTGTGGGACGCCGTCCGCGAGGGCGACGAGTACGCGGCCTCCGAACCGGTCTTCGCCGCGCTGGACGCCGGCGTGGACCCCGAGACGGTGCTGCTGGACGTCATCGCCCCCGTCCAGCGGAAGGTGGGCGCCGAGTGGGCCGCCGACCGCATCACCGTGGCGCAGGAGCACGCCGCCACGGCCATCAACGACCGGATCATCGCCGCGCTCGCCCACCGTGTGCGCGGCGGCGAACGGCCCGGCGCCGGTGCGGGCCGCGTCACGGTCGCCTGCGTGGACGGCGAGTGGCACGCCCTGCCCGCCCGGCTGCTCGCCGAGGTGCTGGCGCTGCGCGGCTGGCAGGTCGACTTCCTCGGCGCCCAGGTCCCCGTCCCGCACCTGATAGCGCACCTGCACCGCACGGGGCCCTGTGCCGTCGCGCTGTCCTCCTCCATCGCCACACGGCTGCCCACCGCCCACGCCGCGATCACCGCCTGCCAGGCGGCCGGCACCCCGGTCCTGGCCGGCGGCGCGGCCTTCGGCCCCGACGGACGCTACGCATATCTGCTCGGCGCCGACGCCTGGGCCCCCGACGCCCGCGCCGCGGCCGACCGGCTGGGCGAGGGCGTGCTGCCGCCGCCCGGCCTGTGGTCCGCGCGCCACCCGGTCGACGACCTGCCCCATCTGGCCGGCCAGGAGTACACGATGGTCTCCCGCGCCGCCCCCCGGCTGGTGGGGGAGACCATGGCCGGGCTGGAGGAGCGATTCCCGGCCATGCGCGACTACACCGAGCGCCAGCGGCTGCACACCGCCGAGGACATCGCGCACATCGTCGACTTCCTGTCCACCGCCCTCTACGTCGACGACGAGGAGCTGTTCACCGGCTTCCTGCTCTGGACCGCGCAGATCCTCACCGCCCGCAAGGTCCCCGCGCACTCCCTGCGCCCCGCGCTGGACCTGCTGGCCGGGCGGCTGAAGGACTTCCCCCGCGCCACCCGCCTGCTGGAACGGGCCCGCCTGGCCCTCGACGCAGGTCCAGCTTCCGACACCTCCGCTCCCGACACCTCCGCTCCCGACACCTCCGCCCCCGACACCACCGCCCCCGACACCACCGGACACGGAAAGCCCGAATGACACCCATGCACCGTCCCTCCTTCGCACTCACGGTGGAGACCGGCCCCGGCACCGTCCGGCTCCACGTCACCGGCGACCTCGACCACGAGACCACCGAGGAGCTGGTCGGCGCCGTGCGCCCGCGGCTCGCCGCCCGGCCGGCGCCGGGCGATCTCCACCTCGACTTCGCCGCGCTGAGCACCTGCGACTCCACGGGACTGTCCGGGCTGCTGCTCATCCACCGCCTCGCCGGCGCCCACGGCACCCGCCTCCACCTCGACAACCGCCCGCGGTTCCTGGATCGCTTCCTGGAGATCACCGGCACCCTGGAGCACCTCACCGCGCCGCCCGGGGAGGAGCCCCCGGGGCAGGCGGAGGACCCGGAGCGGCAGCCCGGCGCCGTCTGACCGGCGCCGCCTGACCGCCCGTCAGCCGCCGAGGGCGGAGGCCAGCAGCCGCAGCGGTGCCGAGCGGCCCCGGCGCGGCACCGTCAGCAGCGGGTGGCCGCGCACCCCCCAGGTGGCCAGCAGGGCGTTGGCCGCCTCGAAGCCGGTGGTGGCCGCCCGCTCCATCAGTGCCACCGGCAGCGTGGTGCGCACCAGGTCCCCGGCGAGCACCAGCCGGGGATGGCCGGTGCGCACCCCCGGCCGGTCCCGCCAGGTGCCGGTGGCGAACAGCGGGCAGTCCTGCCGCCACTCGTGCCGCTCGTCGACGACCGGGGCGCCGGCCGTCTCCGGGTAGACACGGGCCAGTTCGGCCAGGGCCGCCCGCTGGACGGCGGCGCGGTCCGCGCCGGGGCCGACGGCGTAGGCGTGCAGCTCCACCACGCTGCCGCCCGTCCGCGCGGCCCAGCGGGCGGCCTCGCCCTCCCAGCGTTCCAGGACGCTGACGTTGTCCAGCGGGCCGTAGCCGCTGGTGCCCAGGAAACCGGGCCGGTCGGCGGCCACGGGCCGGCCGAGCCAGTAGCGGGAGACCAGGAAGGGCGGGGCCTCGCGCAGCCGCCCGACCGACGCCCGCCAGCCGGGACCGCCCAGCCCCGGGGAGTTGCCGACCACGGCGCGCAGGCCCGCGCCGTCCACGGCCAGGACGACCGCGTCGTAGCGCTCGCCGCGCTCCGCCCCCGGACCCCGGCCGTCGGCCGTCACCACGGTGAAGCCGTCCCGCTCGGGACGCACCAGTTCCACGGCGGTCCCGGTGCGCACCCGTGCCCCCAGCCGCTCCAGCCGGGCGGCCAGCGGGTCCCACAGGGCGGCGGGGAAGGGGGCGTCGGGGACGTCGAAGAGCAGGCCCTCGGCCGAGCCCAGGAAGTAGATGTGGAACATCAGGGCCAGTTCGGCCGCCGACAACTCGCGCGGATCGGCGAAGAAGCTGCGGGAGAACACCTCGAAGGCCAGGTGCCGGGCCGGTTCGGGGAAGCCGACGGAGTCCAGGAACTCCGCGGCGCTGACGCCGTCCAGCCGCTCGTGGACCTCCGGCACCCGCACGTCCAGCAGGGGCAGCGCCGCGCGGGGGTTCATGCCCGCCAGCCCCGAGGGGGTGAAGGTCGGGCTGAGGGCGGTGAAGCCCAGCACGCTCCACGGCGGGGTGCGGGGCACCCGCGCGAAGCTGTCCCGCGCTCCGCCGCTGTGCCACAGCGGGTAGTCCGGCAGCGGGGTGAGCATCGACAGGGCCGGGTCGATACGCCGCAGCAGATTGCGCAGGTTGTAGTACTGCCGGAAGAAGGCGTGGAAGCCGCGGCTCATGGTGACGGACGTACCGTCGGCCAGCCTGGTCGGCCAGCCGCCGACGCGCCCGCCCAGCACCTTCCGGCGCTCCAGCAGGTCGACGGCCACACCGCGTTCGGCCAGCGCGGTGGCGGCGGTGAGCCCTGCGATGCCGCCGCCCACCACGGCGGCGCGCACCTCGCGGTCGCCGAGACGGGCCGCCCCCGCCGGGGCGGGCCGGTGCACGGCGTACCGGTCGCGGGCGAGCCGGGTACGGAACCGGCCCGGGAGCGGGTGCGGGAACGGGTTTCTCGCGTCTGTCACCTGGGGGCCTTTCGCTGGTGGGAGCCGCCGGACCGCGGCACGGCGGCGGATGGCCCGCGCGGCAGGAGGGGGAGTTCGGCCAGGGAGCGCGCCATCGGCCACACGGGGGAGCGCAGACCGATCGCCACCTCCTCGTGGAAGGCCGAGCTGCCGTCGAGGAAGCGCAGGACGCTGTCCAGCCGGTTGCGGCGGAAGAGGCGGGCGAAGAAGTCCGCGCCGTCCACGCGGCCGGTGGCCAGGGCGCGCAGCAGCGCGGCGTCCATGGCCAGGTGCCGGCGGGCGTGGGGCCGGGGCGGCAGCGGGGTGCGTCCGGCCGCGAGGGCCGCGGCCACCCGCGCGCTCTGGCGCCGGACGGTGGCGAAGGTGTAGCCGGTCGAGGGGCGCGTGGCGCCGCCCGCCGTGCCGATGCGGAACACCGAGCGCCCGGTCCGGCGCGCGAAGTGCCCGTCGGTCATGGGGATGACGCCCTGTTCGGTACCGGTGACGGTGAACTCGCCCAGCGGCCGGACGCGTTCGGTGTAGTGCCGCAGCGCGGCCTCGTACTCCCGGCCGGTCAGGGGCGAGGGGGAGAACTCGGTGTACTCGACCAGGGCCTCGCGCGGGCCGAGGGGCAGGACGTAGGCGAAGGACAGCCCGCACCGCGGCTGCGGGGTGCGCAGGTCCATCAGCTCGGCCGTGCCCGGGTCGAAACGGTCCTCGCCGGTACGCACGAACCAGCCCCGGAAGTGCTGCAGCAAGGTGGTGCGCGCGGGCGGCAGGACCCGCGGCGGACGCGAGTCGAACACCCAGCGGCCGGTGAGCGCGAAGGGCCGCCCCGCGGCGTCCGTGCCGCTCACCCGCGCACCGTGCGGCCCGTCCCCGACGGCGGTGACGGTGCCGGTGACGCGGGTGACGGAGGGGGCGGCGGCCAGCCGGGCGTCCATCGCGCGGGTGAAGTCCGCGGAGCGGACCATCAGATAGCGCCGGGGGCTGTCGCCGCCCAGGCTCTCCCCGCCCGGGCCCCGCACCAGCAGGCGCCGCCAGGAGGCGGCGACGGGCGCGCCGAGCCCGGCACCGGGCCCGCCGCCCTCCTCCTCCCAGAAGCACCAGGTGCGCTCGGGGCTGCGGGCGGGACCCGGCGGCGGCTCCACCACCGCCACCGACGGGGGAGGCGAGGAGGCGGCGTCGAGGAGGTGCCCGGCCAGCGACAGGCCCGCCGCTCCCGCACCCACCACGATCACGTCCGCGTCCAGGTCCGCGTCCGTATCCGGGCGGCTCATCCGCGGTCCCTCCCCTCGCAGGCGCCCCCGGCGCTCCCCCCGGCGCGTTCCCGGTGGCGCACGCCGGGTAGGCGTGCGGCCGTGACGGCACACCCCGGGCCCGTACGGGCGGAAGGACGGACGCGATGACCCTCCTGCAGGACGGCGCGCTGACCGCAGCGTTCGACGGCGCGTCCGCCGCCTACGACCGCCTGGTCGGCGCGAACCCCGGCTACCACCGGCAACTGCGCCGCTCCGCCCGCAGACTGGCCCTGCCGGACGGGGGCGAGGGGCTGCGCGTACTCGACCTGGGCTGCGGAACCGGAGCCTCCACCGCCGCGCTGCTGACCGCGGCGCCCCGCGCCGAGATCACCGCGGTGGACGCCTCGGCCGGGATGCTCGAGCGGGCGGCCGCCAAGACGTGGCCGCAGAACGTCGCCTTCGCCCACACGTCCGCCGAGGACCTGGAGCGCGCCGGGGTGCGCGGGCCGTTCGACGCGGTGTTCGCCGCCTATCTGGTGCGCAACCTGACCGACCCGGACGGGGTGCTGACCGGCGTACGCCGCCTGCTGCGCCCCGGCGGACGGCTGGCCGTCCACGAGTACGCGCTGTCCGGCGCGAGGCGGCACCGGCTGGTCTGGACGGCCGTGTGCCGTTCGGTGATCATCCCCGCCGGCTCCCTCGACCCGGGCGGGCCGGATCTGTACCGGCACCTGTGGCGCAGCGTCCTGGAGTTCGACACCGCCCCGGAGCTGGCGCAGCGGCTGACGGCGGCGGGCTTCGAACTCGTCCGCACGGTACCGGTGCCGGGCTGGGAGTACGGCATCCTCCACACCCTCCTCGCCCGTGCCCCCCGCCGGGCCGGGTACGGGACCTGACGCGAGGCCCGGTGCGGCGTCCGGGACGGCGCCCGGTGCGGTGCCCGGGTTGGGGGCCGCCGCCCCCGCGGCCCTCACACCGCCCCCGGGAAGCGGCCCCGGGCGCGCAGCAGCCGGCGGCGTTCGGCATACGCCAGGTCGTCGCGCCACAGCCGGGCCGCCGCCCGCCGCATCAGCGGCCGCAGCAGCGGCGCGGCCGCCCGCGCCACGGCGAAGCCCGGCCGGTCGGAGGCGGCCAGCACGGCCTCGATCACGGCGGTGCGCGGGTTCGGATCCCCCGGGGCGGTGAGCGGCGTGGCGTGGGTCTCCACCGCCGACGTCTCGCCCTCGCCGTCGACGATGTGCATCACCAGCGTGCGCGGCTCCGGCGCGCTGAACGCGGCCCGCACCGGCACGCCCGCCCGGGAGCCGACGCGGTAGGCCACGTCCACCAGGAAGCGGTCGCCGTTGACGGCCGGGTCGGGTTCCTCCACCACCGTCAGCCGGGTGAAGGCGTACGGGTGGAACCAGGCGCCGTGCCAGGGGTCGAGCCGGTTGGCGATGACGTCCTCCGGCTCGCAGGCGCCCACCAGGGTCGTCACCGCGTCCACCGAGACGGCCGGGTCGGGGCGTTGCGGCAGGCAGGGCCGCTCCAGCGGCTCCTCGCCGCCCACCGCGTCCAGCCGCACCCACACCAGCACCCCGTCGTCGTACACGGGGAAGGGCTCCCAGCCCGGCATGCCCCGCTCGGTCAGGCCCAGACCGTGCCAGTGGCAGATCAGGCGCCCGGACTCCACCACGCTGTCGCACAGCGGCGCGCCCAGGTGCGGGCAGGCGCCCGGACCGGCCGCCGGACGCCCGGACTCCGCGCGCCAGAGCACCAGCTCCACTCCGGCGACCGTCCGGCCGAGGGGACGGCCGGGGCGGATCTCGCGACTGGCCGCCACCACGTACCAGTTGCCCGAGGGGCGGGCCACGGCCCGCTTCAGGGCGTCGGCGATGAGCTGGGGCCGGGCCGCCCGCCACGTCGGCTCCTGGCGGCTCCAGCCGGGGTCGGACATCAGGCGCAGGGGGCTGCGCCAACCGGCCGAGCCCCCCGCACGGCGCTTCCTCAAGACAGCACTCCTCCTCGCTGCGCGTCCCGCTCACGGGTCCGCGGGGCTTCCTCCTGCTTCTGAGCGGGGCCTGGCGGACGGCCGGGCACTCGCGGCAGGTCGCCGCTCACGGCGCCGCGGGCGCGGGACGCGGCCACGCCCGCCAGCCCGCCCAACGCCACGGCGGCCCGGCGCCGGCGGGGGACCACGGCACGCCTGTGGAGCACCGCGTACCCGGCCGCCTCGATCCGCTCCAGGATGGCGCGGTAGAGCACGAACGCGGTGCGCACGCACGGCCGCGAGACCGGATGGAGCATGGCGATGCCCGGCTCGGCCTCCCGGTAGACCTCCCGGGTGGTCTCGCACAGCTCCCGCAGCGCGGCCCGCACCCGGGCGTCGGTGCGCCCGGTGCGGCGGCACCACAGCAGCAGGCCGCGGTCGACGCCGTGGGCGGCCAGCCGGTCCAGCGGCAGGTAGATCCGGCCGCGGTCCAGGTCCTCGCCCACGTCCCGCAGGAAGTTGGTGAGCTGGAAGGCCACCCCGAGCGCCGCGGCGTGCGGGGCGGCCTCCTCACGCGGCGCGACCGTGTCCAGCACCGGCAGCACCTGGAGGCCGATCACGGCCGCCGAACCGTGCATGTACACCCGCAGGTCGTCGAGCGTGGGGTACTCGGTGGTGTGCAGGTCCATGCCCATCGAGCGCATGAAGTCGCCGAAGTGCGCCGGGTCGATGGCGTAGCGCGCGGCGGTGTCGGCCAGCGCGGCGATCACCGGGTGCTCGCCGCGCCCGGTGCGCAGGGCCCTGCGCAGATCCCCGTCCAGCTCCGCCAGCGCCCGGGCGCGCTGCTCGGGGGACAGGGCGGGATCGAGGTCGTCGACGATGTCGTCCGCCCAGCGCGCGAAGCCGTACAGGGCGTGGACGGCCGGGCGCTGGCGGGGCGTCAGCAGCCGGGTGGCCAGGAAGTACGTCCTGCCGTGGCGGGAGTTGAGTTCGCGGCAGCGGGTGTAGGCCGCGCGCAGCGCCGGGTCGTGGACGCCCGCCGCGTCCAGCTCGCGCGCCGTCATACGGCCGCTCCCCCGGCCGCGCCGGCGCCGGTGGGCGCCTGCGCCGCGCGTCCGGGCGGGCGTGGGCGGCCGCCGCCGGTGATGCGGGCGGCGGCGAGCTTGCCGGAGACCACCACCGTCGGCACGCCCACCCCGGGCGTGGTGCCGCAGCCGGCCAGGACCACGTTCTCCCAGCCGCGCGGCAGGTTCCGCGGCCGGAACGGGCCCGTCTGGGCGAAGGTGTGCGCGGCGGAGAACGGGGTGCCGGCCGCATGCCCCCGGCGTGCCCAGTCGGCCGGGGTGACCAGGCGCTCGGCCTCGATCGCGTCACCGAAGCCGTCCAGTCCGCGGCGCTCCAGCTCGGCGACCAGTGTGTCGCGGTAGCGGGGGCCGACGCGGTCCCAGTCCCTGGGGCCGGTGACCAGATTGGGGCAGGGCGCCAGCACGTAGTGCAGGTGTCTGCCCTCCGGGGCCAGCGCGGGATCGGTGGCGGTGGGCCGGGTGATCAGCAGGGAGGGGTCGCTCATCAGCTCGCCGGTCCGGGTGAGCTGCCGGAACGTCGACTCCCAGGCGGAGCCGAACGAGATGGTGTGGTGGGCCAGTTCGGGCCAGGTGCGGTCGCCGCCCGCGTGCAGGACGACCGCCGAGGGCGCGTACCGCAGCGGCACGGGCCGGCGCGGCGCGCCGCCCAGCAGGCGGTGGGCGATCGGCAGGTCGCAGGTGAGGACCACCGCGTCGCAGGCGATGCGCTCCCCGCGGGCGGTGCGCACCGCCGCGGCGCGTCCGCCCGGCGAGCGCTCCAGCTGCGTCACCTCGGAGCCGTGGACGAAGCGGGCCCCGGCGCCGGCGGCGGCGTCGGCCATGGCCCGGGGCACGGCGTGCACGCCGCCGCGCGGGAACCACACCCCGGCGACGGTGTCCATGTACGCGATGACGGCGTACGCGGCCAGCGCCCGGGTGGGCGGCACCCCGGCGTACAGCGCCTGGAAGGAGAACACGCGGCGCAGCCGCTCGTCCTTCAGGAAGCGCGCGACGCGCCCGTGCCAGGTGCCGAACCCGCCGAGCGCGGCCAGCCTGGCCAGGTCGGCGCCCAGCAGCCCCAGCGGCGAGTCGAAGTTGGCGTCGATGAACGAGCGCATCTGCACCCGGTACAGCCGCTCCAGCCAGTTACGCAGCCGCCGGTATCCGGCGGCCTCCTCCGGCCCGGCCACCCGGGCGATCTCGGCCTCCATGGCGTGCGGGTCCGTGTGCACGTCCAGGGGTTCGCCGTCGGCGAAGCGGGCGCGGTAGGCGGGGTGGAGCCCGACCAGCTCGACGTGGTCGGCGAGCTTGGCGCCCACCGCCGCCATGGCCTCGTCGACCAGGTCGGGCATGGTCAGCACGGTGGGGCCGGTGTCGACGCGGTACCCCGCCCACTCCTCGCGCCCGGCCCGGCCGCCCGGCCCGTCCTCCCGCTCGACGACGGTGACCGAGCGCCCGGCGCCCAGCAGGTGCAGTGCGGTGGACAGCCCGGCCAGCCCCGCCCCGACGATGACGACGTGGTCGCCCGGCCCGTGCACTCTTCTCATCCGGATTCCTTCGGCAGGTGTCAGTGGGTGGAGAGGGCGGCGTCGCGGGGAGCGCCGCCGCGGGGGCGGTGGGCGAGGGCCGGTTCGCCCAGGACGGCGTACAGCAGCGCCGACAGCTCCCGGGCCGGGACCCCGTCGAGCGCGGCCTCCTCCAGCGCGGCCAGCGCGTCGCCGGCCAGGCCGCCGATGCGCCGCTCGACGGCGTCACGGGCCCCCAGCTCGGTCAGCACGGCGCGTACGCGGTCCAGTTCCCCCTCGGACAGCGCGGGGTTGCCGAGCGCGTGCTCCAGCAGTTCCCGGGCCGTGCGCAGGCCGCGGACGCGGGCCAGGCGCAGGCCGACGGCCATCAGATGGGTGGGCTTGCCCTGCCGCACGTCGTCGCCCGCCGGCTTCCCCGTACGGGCCGGGTCCCCGAAGACGCCCAGGATGTCGTCGCGCAGCTGGAACGCCACCCCGGCGCACCGCCCCGCCCGCCGCAGCGCCGAGGTGGTGTGCGCGTCCGCGCCGGCCAGCGCCGCTCCCAGGTGCAGCGGGCGCTCCACGGTGTACAGCCCGCTCTTGAGATGGGCGACGCGCAGGGAGGAGGAGGGGGAGGGCGCACCGGCCGCCTGCCCGTACAGGTCCAGGTACTGCCCGGCCACCATCTCGGTGCGCATCGCCCGCCAGACGGGGCGGGCCCGCCGCCGGGCCTCCTCGGAGGGGGACGCCGCGTCCCACAGGTCCTCCGCCCACACCAGGGCCAGGTCGCCCGTCAGGAGGGCGGCGGAGGCCCCGAACGCCTCGGCGTCCCCGCGCAGGCCCTGGGCGCGGTGCCGGCGGGCGAGGGCCACATGGGCGGCCGGCGCGCCGCGCCGCAGCGGCGAGTCGTCCATCAGGTCGTCGTGCACCAGCGCGCAGGCCTGGATCAGCTCCAGCGCGGCGGCGGCGTGCAGTACGGCCTCCGCGTCGGCGTGCTCGGGTGCGCCGCCGCCCGCCCGCCAGCCCCACCACAGGAACGCCGGGCGCAGCCGCTTGCCGCCGCGCCGCACCAGGTCGATCAGGCAGTCGGCGACGTCGGCGGTGAACCGGTCGCTGATCAGCCGCGCGTCGGCCCGGCGCAGCGTCAGGTGCTCGGTGAGGACGGCGTCGACGGCGGCCGCGACATCGCGGTCGGGGCCGTGGGGGAAGGGGGCGCGGTCGGCGGGGCGGTCCGCGCGGACCTCGTCCGGGTGACGCGGCGGCAGGGGTGCGGCCCGGCCGGGTTGCTCCCCTCCCAGGGCGGCCGGCGCGGGACGTGCGGGTGCGGGGCTGGCAGGGGCGAGGGCCAGGTCGGTGGCCTGGTGCCGCATCGCGGCTCCTTCCCGGCGCGGGGCCGAGACGCCCGGCGCACGTACGGACAGAAGTTTTCACACCCGAACATTGAGGACAATGTTCTCAGTTCGGGCGCTCTGGATGGGTGAAGCGCAGGTACCGCGCGGCGCGGATGGACGACAGGAGGAGCGCGGTGCCCGCGCACGTGCGGCAGCCCCCTCCATGGCGCGCCGGGCCGTTCGGCTGGTCCGTCGCTCCGCGGGTGCCCGTGCCCGGCCGATCCAAACGAACTTGTGCAGAACTTGTACAGCAGGCGACTTGCGCCCGGTCCGACCTGGGCGGACGATGGCCCCATGTCTTCCGCTCATCCCCCCCGCGCCGCCGTGCGGCCGACCTTCGGTCAGGATGCGGAGGAGGTCCTGCTGCCGGTGGGCGTGGTGGCCGAGCGCCTGGGGATGAGCACCGCCGCGCTCCGCGCCTGGGAGCGGCGCTACGGCCTCGCGCCCTCCGGACGGACCCGTGGCGGACACCGCCGCTACTCGGCACGGGACCTCGAACGGCTGGAGCGCATGCGTACGCTCGTCCGCCGGGGCGTACCCGCCGCCGACGCGGCCCGCGCGGTGGGCGCGGCCGGCCCGGCGGACGCACGGGCGGGTGCGGCGGAGCTGACCGAGGCCATGCACGCGCTGGACGCCGCCGCCGTCCAGACGGTGGTGTCGGCCGCGCTGACCCGGCTCGGGGCCGCCGGCGCCTGGACGGCCGTGCTCGCGCCCGCCCTCACCGCCATCGGCGACCACTGGGAGGAGACCGGCCGCGGCGTCGAGGTGGAGCACGTCACCAGCGGCATCGTCGAAGGCGCCCTGCGCCGCCACGCCCAGGACCGCGCCGCCGCGCTCCCGCCCGCCCCCGGCGCCCCCGGCCCCGTACTCCTGGCCGCCGCGCCTGCCGAGCACCACACGCTGCCGCTGACGGCCCTGGCCGCCGCACTGGCCGAGGAGGGCCGCGCCGTGCTCCTGGCCGGCGACCTGCCCGTCCCCGCCCTGACCGACGCCCTCGTCCGCGCCCGCCCCGGCGCCGTGGTGCTGTGGGCGCGCTCCCCGGGAACGGCCGATCCCTCCTGGCTGCGGAGCGCGCTGGAGACGACCTCCGCCCCCGTCCACCCCGCCGGGCCGGGCTGGCCCCCCGGCATCCCCGGTGCCGCGGCCCCGCTGCACGACCTGCCAGGCGCCCTGGCCGCACTCCTGGGCGCGCCGGACGGACGCCGCCCCGTCTGATCCGCCTCCGGTGCGCCGGTCCCGCATGACCGGCGTACCGCCTGGCGTACCGCCACCCCCGCGGCCGCGCCGGCCGAGGCCGAACGGCACCCCGGACGAGGGCCGTTCGGCCCCGCGGACTGCTCCTGTCGGACCTGCCGCCGCCCCCTCGCCGCGCGGGAGGCTCACAGGCGAAGAACAGGACTCCGGTACGCCGGAACCGGACACGAGGAGCCAAGGCCATGAGAGCAGCAGTCGTCCGAACACTCGGCGCGCCCCTGGTGATCGAGGACCGGCCCGATCCGCGGCCCGGCCCCGCGCAGGTCAGCATCCGCGTCGAGGCGTCGGGTCTGTGCCACACCGACATCCACGCCGCCCGCGGCGACTGGCCGGTCAAGCCCAACCCGCCCTTCGTCCCCGGCCACGAGGGCGTCGGCATCGTCGAGCGGCTCGGTGACGACGTCACCCACCTGTCGGTCGGCCAGCGGGTGGCGGTCCCCTGGCTCGGCTGGGCCTGCGGGCGCTGCGAGCACTGCCTGTCCGGCTGGGAGACGCTGTGCGAGCGGCAGAAGAACACCGGGTACGGCGTCGACGGCGGACACGCCGAGATGATGCTCGCCCACGCCGACTTCGCCCAGCCGGTGCCCGACGGCATCGACCCGCGCGAGGCGGCCCCGCTGACCTGCGCGGGCGTGACGACCTACAAGGCGGTCAAGGTCGCCGGGGTGGGCCCGACCGATCTGGTGGCCGTCTCCGGGGTCGGCGGGCTGGGGCACCTCGCCGTCCAGTACGCCAAGATCGCCGGAGCCACTGTCGCGGCCGTCGACGTCACCGACGACAAGCTCTCCCTCGCCGGGGAGCTGGGCGCCGACATCCTGATCGACGCCCGCAAGGAGGACCCGGCCGAGGTGCTCCGGCGGCACGGCGGAGCACACGCCGCCATCGCGCTCGCCGTCGACGACCGGGCGACGGAGGCGCTCCAGCGCGGCCTGCGGCGCGGTGGGAAGCTGGTGCTCGTCTCGCTCCCGGCGGGCGGCGCCCTGCGCGTCCCGGTCTTCGACACCGTGCTGAACGGCACCTCCGTCATCGGCTCGATCGTCGGCACCCGGCAGGACCTCGCGGAGGTCTTCGCCCTCCACGCGGCCGGGCGTACGAAGGTGATCTACGAGACCCGCCCGCTGGAGGCCGTCAACGACTGCATCCAGGAGATCCTCGGCGGCCACGTCAGAGCCCGCGTCGTCTTCGAGATGTGAAACGCCGCCGGCCCCGGCCGGCCCCCTCCGCCCCCGCCGCAGCCCCCGCCGGCAGGGGCGGAGGGGGACCGGGGGTGACGGGCGGACCCGCCCGCTCGTTACGGTGGGCGCCATGTTCACCGCCCAGGGCCCGTCCCTCCCCGAACTCGCCGTGCAGGCGCTGTCGTCCGTCGAGCGGGGCTACGACCTGCTCGCGCCGAAGTTCGACCGCACGCCGTTCAGGACCTCGGACCGCCTGCTGGACGCCACCGCCCGCGCACTCCAGCCGCTGGGGCCGTTCGGGACGGGCCTGGACGTGTGCTGCGGGACCGGCGCGGGGGTGGGCGTCCTGCGGCGGCTGTGCGAACGGCGGGCCGTCGGCGTTGATTTCAGCGCCGGCATGCTCGGGCAGGCCCGCGCCGCCCACCCGCGGTCCCCCGGCGGGCCGGCGGTGGACTGGGTGCGCGCCGACGTACGGCGGCTGCCCTTCGCCGGGGCCTTCGACCTGGCCGTCAGCTTCGGGGCGTTCGGGCACTTCCTGCCCCGGGAGCGACCCGGTCTGTTCGCGGGGGTGCACGCGGCGCTCCGGCCCGGGGGCCTGTTCGCCTTCCCCGTCGGCGCGCCGCCCCAGGTCGGGTCGCGCGCGTACTGGACGCTGTGGGGTTTCGACGCGGTGATGCGGGTGCGCAACGCGCTGTGGCGTCCGCGGTTCGTCATGTACTACCGCACGTTCCCCCTCCCCCGGGTGCGCCGCGAACTGGCCGACGCGGGGTTCGAGGTGGGCACGCTGCCGCTGGAGGAGCTCGGCCGGCGGGCGGACGGCAGTCCCCGCTGCCGGCTGGTCGTGGCCCGGCGTGCCCGAGGAGGCGGCCGGGTGTGAGGGCGGGACGGGGAGGCGGTCTTGTACGGATCGCCGGGCCGGTCCGATACTCGCTCCATTGATGTCAGGTACGCGTCATCAATGGCCTTCGGTGGACACGTCTCCGCGCGCCGCGCGACACCCCCACGTGCCGTTGCCCACCGGCTTCCCCACCACGAGGAGGAGACCACGTGAGGACCAGGCGCACCACCAGATGGAGCACCGTCCGCCGCACCCGGCTGCTCGCCGCCGCGATCGGCCTGGGAGTCGCCGCCGTGGCCACCGCGCCGAGCGCCACCGCGGCCGCCCCGCGCGCCTACGGCGCGGCCGAACTCTCCCGGGTGAGCGACGCCGTGCTCCGGACGGACGTCGACGGCATCGCCTGGCACGCCGACGACCGCACCGGACGCGTCGTCGTCACCGCCGACAGCACCGTCTCGCCCGCCGACGTCGCGGCCCTGCGGGAGGCCGCCGGCGCGGACGCGGGCGCGATCAGGATCGAGCGGACACCGGGCGTCATCGCCCCGCTGGGCTCCGCCGGCGACGCCATCTACGGCAGCGGCTACCGCTGCTCGCTCGGCTTCAACGTCCTCAGCGGCGGCACGTACCACTTCCTCACCGCCGGGCACTGCGGCGACGTGGTCGGCACCTGGTACGCCGACTCCGGTCAGCGCACGCTCATCGGCCCGACCGTGAAGTCGAGCTTCCCCGGCAACGACTACGCCCTCGTCCGCTACGACAACACATCCCTGGGCCACCCGGGCGGATTCACCCCGGCCGACGCCTACGTGGGCCAGTCGGTCAAGCGCACCGGTTCCACCACCGGCACCCACAGCGGCACCGTCACCGCCCTGAACGTCACGGTCCGCTACAGCGGGAGCGGCACCGTCCGCGGCATGATCCAGACGAACGTCTGCGCGGAGCCCGGCGATTCCGGCGGCCCCCTCTACGACGGCTCCCTCGCCCTCGGCATCACCTCCGGCGGCAGCGGCGACTGCCGCAGGGGCGGCACCACCTTCTACCAGCCGGTTCCCGAGGCGCTCAGCGCCTACAGGGCGACCATGTACTGACCCGGCCGGGCGGGGGCCGTCCGCCCCCGCCCGCTCCGGAACGCCCGCCCGGCGGGGTGTCCGCGCGGCGGGGCGGGGCCCGCCCGGGGGGCGCAGTAGCATCCGGGCCGGAACACACACCGGGGAGGCCGTCATGGTGGACGATGCCGGGCTGCGCCATCTGCGCCGCTGCGTGGAACTGGCGACCGAGGCGCTGGAGGCGGGCGACGAGCCGTTCGGCTCCGTACTCGTCGGCGGGGACGGGACGGTCCTGGCCGAGGACCGCAACCGGGTCGCCCTCGGCGACCGGACCCGCCACCCGGAGTTCGAGCTGGCGCGCTGGGCCGCCGCCCACATGACACCGGAGGAACGCGCGGCGGCGACCGTCTACACCTCCGGCGAGCACTGCCCGATGTGCGCCGCCGCGCACGCCTGGGTCGGGCTGGGCCGCATCGTCTACGCGAGCTCCTCCGCGCAACTGGCCTCCTGGCTCGACGAACTGGGCGTGCCCGCGCCGCCGGTGCGGACGCTGCCGGTCGAGGAGATCGCGCCCGGTGTCGCGGTGGAGGGGCCGGTACCCGGTCTCGCGCGGGAGGTACGAGAGCTGCACCGGCGTCTCCACGGCGCGGCCTGAGCCCGGGGCGGGGACGACTCTGCCGCCGGGCAGGACGGTTCGCCGGGGAGGGGCGTCCCACGGCGCGGCGGCCCGCCGCTAGGCTTCGGCTCCATGCAGCAGCCATCCGAAACCCCGACGCACCCCGCCCGCCGCCGCGCGGGTGCGCTCATCACCGCGCTGGCGGCCGGACTGGTGATCGGCGGCGCAGGCGTCGGAGCCGCCTGGGCCCTCACCGGCGGAAGCGGCGGCGGGGGCGGCCCGGAGGCCGACGCGCGGGCGGCGTGCGGTGTCCTGGAGCGCTTCGAGGAGTCGGAGTACACGGAGAAGGGACCGGCCGGCGAGGCGGCGCTCAACCGCTGGGGAGCGGCGCAGGCCCTCTCCGCCGCGGCGGCCGCGGGCGACGAGCGGTACGAGCCGCTCGCGGAGGCGCTGAGGAAGTCGTACCACCGGGTCCTCTCGGCCTTCGAGTTCGACGCCCGGGCGAAGAAGGACCTGGAGCGGGCGCGCGGGATCTGCGCGGATCTGTGAACCGGTCCGCGCGGTACCGAACCGCGCGTCCGGAGCCGGGCGGACCGTCAGCCGCCGGCCGCCGCCGTACGCGTACAGGCCAGATAGGTAGCCCGGTGCACCGCACGCGCCAGGCGGGCGCCCCACAGGGAGCGGGGGCCCGCGAAGGGCTCGACGGCGGCCGGGCGGCCCGGCGGGGGCGGCGCGGCAGCGACGCACACCGCGTCGGTCGGCGTGCCCGAGGCGTCCACACCGGCGTCCCGCAGCGCCTGGACCTTGGCCTCGGTGGCCGTGGCCACGGCATTTACCAGAGCGGCGTCCGAGAGTGCGACCGGTACCGAGACCAGGATGTTGATGGTCCCGGCGGGCAGCGGCCCACCGCTGCCCGCGCCCGGCGCCGCCGCCCAGCCGTGTACACCGATCCCGGCCGTGACCAGGGCCTCGACCCCCTCGTCCACCGCCAGGCAGCGGTCCAGCACCCGGGCCGCGGTCATCAATCCCACGCCGGGGCCCTCCGCGCCCGCCCGCCCGGCCAGTTCGGCCAGGTGCCGCTCGGCGTCCAGCCGTGCGTAGCCCGGGGGCACCTGGACGTTGAGGACCCAGCCGCGCCCGCCCAGCCCGCCGCCCAGCAGCGCGCTGCTGATCATCCGCCGCCCGGCCCCGGGTCTCCAGAACAGCATCGGCCAGGAACCGCCCTGCTCCCGGTGGTGCAGGACGCGTACGTCGGCCAGGGAGCCGTGGTGGGATCGCAGGAGCACGCTGCACCCTAGCGCGGGGCGGGCGAGCGGGCGCGCGGGGTGCCCGGCCGCGGGGAGCGCCGGCGGATCAGCGGAACTCGCGCACCACCCGGATCCGTCCGGAGCTGTGGGCGTTGAACTCGTCGAGTTCCTCCGCCGGAACCCGCAGTTCGAGGATGCTCTCCCCGCCGGCCTGCCGCACCGGACACCGGGACAGGAAGTCCGTCTCGACCTCGAAGCGTGTGACGAAGCCCGCTCCGTCGTGCTTCACGTTCCACTCCCTGGCGATCCTGATCGCGTAGTCCTCGTTCAGCACCGGGTAGAGGATCGGCTGTTCGGGCAGACGGGGCGGCCAGGCACGCCACCGCGACTCCCGCACCAGCGCCAGTTCCTAGGGCCCGGTCGGGCGCCACAGGGGCGTCGTCGGGGGCCGGCCGGTCATGGGCATCGCCCTCGGTGCGTGCGGGAGAGAAAGAGGAAGAGGAAGGGACGGATGTGTGCCGCCGTGTCGTACGGGAAGGGACGCTACCGGCGCCGCGGGCCGCGGGCCATCGGTTATCCCTCCCGCGGCCCGCGGACCCCCACCCCGGTGGGGCACGCGCCGGGCCCCTACCGTTCCGACGGACCGGGGCCGTTCCACTGCATAAACTGATCACCGCAGATCTCTCTCTTCACTCACGACCCGTCAGGAGCGACCGCCATGGCAACCACTCGTACTGCCAAGACCCGCTGGGAAGGCAACCTCCTCGAGGGCAAGGGCAACGTCGCCCTCGAGTCCTCCAGGATCGGCACCTACGACGTGAGCTGGCCCGCCCGCGCCGAGGAGCCCGGTGGCAAGACCAGCCCCGAGGAACTGATCGCGGCGGCCCACTCCGCCTGCTACTCGATGGCCTTCTCGCACGGTCTGGCGGGCAAGGGCCACACGGTGGAGAAGGTCGACACCCAGGCGGACGTCACCTTCCAGCCGGGCGAGGGCATCACCGCCATCAAGCTGACCGTCCGCGCCACCGTCCCCGGACTGTCCGAGGAGGACTTCCAGGCGGCCGCCGAGGAGGCCAAGGCCAACTGCCCGGTCAGCCAGGCCCTGGCCGGCGTCAAGAACATCACCCTGGACGCCAGGCTCGTCTGACCCGCCGTGCCCGGGGCACGGCCCCGCGTACGGCAGGGCCGGCCGGGGCCGCGTGTGCGGTGCCGGCCGGCCCGGTCGTGTCCCCGGAGCCGGCCCGGAGGGCCCATCCGGGGAGGGCTCAGCGGGAGAGGGACCGGCCGGGCCGCCGCCGCAGTTCGACCACGGCGTCCTCGAGGACCGCCCGCTGTCCGTCGGGCCCGGTCGCGTCGCGCCGGTACTCCCCGGTCACCAGCGGCTCCCACTCCTCCTCCGACAGGCCGAGCGAGCCGAGGACCTCCGCCGACGTGGGCAGGGGCGGGTGGTCGTCGTGGCCGTGATCGGCCGCCCACGGGGGAGGACCGGCGTGCCCGACGACCAGCAGCACGCCGCCCGGCGACACGGCCGCCGCGGCGTCGCGCAGGATCCGCTCCCTGGGCAGCCCGACGGAGGACGGGGCGTGGAGGAAGTGGGTGGAGACCAGATCGAAGACGCCCTCGGGGAAGGACTCGGCCAGATCGTGCCGCTGCCAGTCGATCCGGTCGGCCACACCCGCCCGCCGGGCCTGCTCGGCTCCGCGCTCCAGGGCGACCCCTGACACGTCGACCGCGGTGACGCGCCAGCCCTGCCGGGCGAGCCAGATCGCGTCGGCCCCCTCACCGCAGCCCAGGTCCAGGGCGCTGCCCGGGGGCAGATCCGCCGTCTCACGGACCAGGACGGCGTTGGGCTCGCCGCTCCAGACCCGATCGCCCGCACCGTAGAAGTCGTCCCAGAACTCCCCGGCCGAGGCACCGTCCACACCCTCGCCGCTCATCGCAGGACCTCCCTTCCCAGACCGGCGCGGGCCGCGACGGCCCGGCCGGTCTCCTCCTCCACCAGATCGGCGTTGATCGCCGCGGCGGCGCCCACGCCCGCGGCGGCGGCGCCGACGACCTTCCCGGCCAGGTCGGCGACGTCCCCGGCCACCCATACCCCGGGGACGGCGGTGGCACCGGTCGCGTCGGCGGCGACGCGCTCACCGAGAACGTGGCCGCCTGCCGTCTGCTCGGCCGTTTCCAGGCCCAGACCGGCCAGGAAGCCCGCGCGGGCGGTGAAGCGCGGGGCGACCACCAGCGCCCGGCAGGGAACGGTCCGCCCGCCCGCGAGCCGTACGCCGGCGAGACGGTCGCCGCTCGTGTCCAGGCCGGTCACCTCGCCGTCGACGACGGCGACGCCGCGGGCGGCGAGCCGCTCGTACTCCCGGTCGCCGGGCTCGGGGCCGATGTGCCGGAACAGCGTCACATCCGCGCTCCACTGCCGCCACAACAGCGCCTGCCGGACGGCCGCCGGCCCGGTGGACAGCACGCCGATCGGCAGGTCGCGCACCTCCCAGCCGTGACAGTACGGGCAGTGCAGGACGTCGCGCCCCCACAGCTCCGCCAGCCCCGGCACCTCGGGCAGCCCGTCGGCCAGGCCCGTGGCCACCAGCAGCCGGCCCGCCGCCACGGAGGCGCCGTCGTCCAGGAAGAGGCGGAAACCTCCGGTGGTCAGGCGTTCGGCGGCCGTGACGGTGCCTGCCGTGATCTCGCCCCCGTAGCGGAGCACCTCGGCGCGCCCGGCGGCCGTCAGCTCCAGGGGCGGTGTGCCGTCGAGCCCCAGATAGCCGTGGACACCGGCGGCCGGGGCGTTGCGCGGCCGCCCGGAATCGACCACCAGGACCGAACGGCGCGCCCGGGCCAGGGTCAGCGCCCCGCTCAGCCCGGCGGCGCCGCCCCCGACGACCACCACGTCGTAGAGCCGCTCGGAGCCCCGGGCGAGTGGGACCTCGGCGCGCCCGTCATATCCGGTCATGTCTCTCCTTCCGTCATACGGCAAGCCTCCGCCCGCGCCCGTCCGCTTGACAAACATCTTTGCCGGATCGGCAAATAGGGGGATGGCCGACGACGACCTCGAGAACGTCCTGACCGGTGTGGGCCCCAGGCTGCGGACCCTGCGCCAGGCGCGCGGCGCCACACTCTCCCAGGTGAGCGAGACGACCGGGATCTCGCTCAGCACCCTCTCGCGACTGGAGTCGGGGCAGCGCAGGCCCACCCTGGAACTGCTGCTCCCCCTGGCCAGGGTCTACCACGTCCCGCTGGACGAACTCGTCGGCGCGCCCGCCACCGGCGACCCCCGCGTCCACCCCCGCCCCTTCACCCGGTACGGGCAGACCTTCGTGCCGCTGACCCGCAGCCTGGGCGGTCTGCACGCCTACAAGCAGATCATGCCCGCCGGGTACGGCGGGGGAGGGCGGCCCGAGCAGCAGACGCACGAGGGCTACGAGTGGCTCTACGTCCTGTCCGGGCGGCTGCGGCTGGCCCTGGGCGAGCACGACCTCATCCTCGGCGCGGGGGAGGCCGCCGAGTTCGACACCCGTACCCCCCACGGCTTCGCGAACGCCGGGGAGCGGCCCGTCGAGTTCATCAGCATCTTCGGGCCGCAGGGCGAGCGGATGCACGTACGCGCCCGGCCCTCGAAGAACGCGGGGTGAGGGCCGCCGCGCACGCCCGGAGGCACGGGCGAGGGCGCGGCGGCCGGCGCCGTCGCGCCGGTCACCGTCAGCCCCGTCGCCGCTCGCGGGAGGCGGCGTCTGGCCCACCGTTCGTACGGTCCTCGATCATTCATGCGGACACGCGAGGACCCCGGAGTGCCCCCATCGGGCCGTGCGGGCGATGGTTTCGCCCGTACGGGGTACCGGATCCCCGGGCCACCGGCCGACCCTCCGCGGGCTGCCCGCACAGTCGGCCGGAGCGGGCGTGAACCGGTTCCGGCCACGGCGCCGGGCCCGGCCCGGTCCCCGGGCCGCACGGGATGCGGCGCAGGCCTGCGCCGGCCGCAAATCGACGCGCCGAGGGGATCGCGCATTCGTCCTGTTGTCGATGCTCGATTTCCCGGAACAGGTTCCTCGTTGATCTTATTTCCATATCTTTTAATGTCTATAAATCGGCTCGTGCGAGCGGAATTCGAGGAAGTGGCGCGTCGGCCGAGCGTGCTTTCCGGATGACCGAAACCCCTCCTTGACCCCTCGTGCAGCAGGGCTCGACACTTCTTGGGGAACTCATGCATCAGGGGTTACGGGCCGCCCGGCCCGGCCGTGCGAAACCGACCGCGCACGGGGTGTGTGACGGGGGAATTGGGCAAGACGTGCGTAGTGCGTCGCCGCCTGCGCGCATTCTCTTCACCCTTTCTCCTCAACCCTCGGTGCGCGAAGGGAATGGAGGGGAATGCCGGTGCAGACGGGCCATCCCGGCGTATACATCGAGGAACTTCCCAGCAGCGTCCGCACCATCTCGGCGGTCACCACCTCGGTCACCGCCTTCGTGGGCCACACCCGCCGAGGTCCGCTCAACCAGCCGGTGAGGGTCACCGGCTTCGCCGACTTCGAGCGCCGCTTCGGCGGGCTCACCGCGCAGAGCGCCGTCGCCTACGCCGTGCACCAGTTCTTCGGCAACGGCGGCACCGCCGCGGTGGTCGTGCGCGTCGCCGCGGCCGGCACCGGCGAGGAGGCACGCACCACCCTGGAGTCGACCGAGGGGCACAGCGCCTGCCCCGTGATGACCGTGCACGCCAAGGAGCCCGGTGTCTGGGGCTCCCGGCTGCGCCTGGCCGTCGACCACGACACCCGCGACCCCGAAGAGACCTTCAACCTGCGGATCCTGGACGCGGACGGCAGCACGCGCGAGACCTTCACCGGCCTGTCCATGGACCCGGGTCACGGACGCCACGTCGAGACGGCGGTGAACGCCGGCTCCGCACTGGTGCGGGCCGACGTCATCGGCGAGGGCAGGCCGGACCCGTCGGGCACGGTCTCCAAGCCCTTCGCCGGCGAACTGCCCGGCCTCGCCGTCGAACTGACCGTGAAGATCGGCGACGTGGAGCGCGAGTTCACGCTCCACGACCCCGACCGGGACGGCGAGCCCCCGCGGAACGTCGCCGAACTGGCCCTGCTCCTGGAGCGCAAGCTGCGCGCCCTGCCGGACGCGCCCGGCAAGCGGGCCTTCGCCGGCGCGGAGGTCACCGCCTTCGGCCGCCGCCTCCAGGTCGTCGCCGGCTCCACCGACCCCCGCGACACCGTCCGCTTCCTCGGCGAGTGCGCCAACGACCTGGGCCTGGAGGCGACCGTCAACCCCCCGGTCTTCCCGCTGACCGGAGGCGTGGACGGAGACCCGCCCGGCCCGCGCGACATCGTCGGCGACGAGGCCGGCAGGACCGGGCTCCACGCGCTGCGCGACGTCGACGACGTCAACCTGCTGTCGCTTCCGGAACTCGCGGCCTACGACTCCACCGACGACATGATCACGGTGATCTCGGCCGCGCAGGCGCTCTGCCGGGAGCGGCGGATCTTCCTCCTCGCGGACGCGCCCGGCTCCTGGGCCGACGTCGACAGCGTCCGCGCCGGGCTGAGCGCCTTCGACCCCGTACGGGACGGGCAGACGGCGCTGTACTTCCCCCAGTTGCAGATGACCGACCCGCTCACGGGACGGCTGCGCTCCTTCCCGCCCTCGGGCGCGATCGCCGGCGTCTGCGCCCGCACCGACGCCGAGCGCGGCGTGTGGAAGGCGCCCGCGGGCACCGAGGCCCGGCTGGCCGGCGTCCGCTCGCTGAGCGTGCGGCTCACCGACCGCGAGAACGCCCTGCTGAACCCGCTCGGCGTCAACTGCCTGCGCACCCTCCCGGCCATTGGACCGGTGGTCTGGGGGGCCCGCACCCTCCAGGGCGCGGACGCCCTCGACGGCGAGTGGAAGTACATCCCCGTGCGGCGGCTGACGCTGCACGTCGAGGAGAGCCTGTACCGCGGACTGCAGTGGGTCGTGTTCGAACCCAACGGCGAGCAGTTGTGGCAGCAGATCCGGCTGGACGCCTCGGCCTACCTCAACACCCTCTTCCGGCAGGGCGCGTTCAAGGGCGCGACCCCGCGCGAGGCGTACTTCGTCAAGTGCGACAGGGAGACCACCACCGACGAGGACGTCGCGCGCGGTGTGGTCAACGTCCTGGTCGGAATCGCGCCGGTCAAACCCGCCGAGTTCGTGGTCGTCAAGATCCAGCAGACCGCCGGACAGTTCGAGATTTAGGATTGCGATGGCTGAATTCCAGGTGAACGCGCAGCGTTTCGACCCCTACAAGAACTTCAAGTTCCTGGTGCTGTGGGGTGGGCGAACGGTCGCGGGCGTCAGCAAGATCAGCCCGCTGAAGCGGACCACGGAAGTGGTCAAGCACCGGCACGGCGGCGACCCGAGCTCACCGCGCAAATCGCCGGGCCGTTCCGAGTTCGAGGGCATCACCCTGGAGCGCGGCGTCACACACGACCCCGAGTTCGACCGCTGGGCCAACAAGGTGTGGCAGGTCGGCGCCGGGCTCGGGGCCGAGGTCTCGCTCGCCGACTTCCGCAAGGACATCGTCATCCAGGTCCTCAACGAGGCCGGGCAGGTGGCCGTCTCGCACAAGCTCTACCGGACCTGGCCGAGCGAGTACCAGGTGCTGGGCGAGCTGGACGCCAACGCCAACGCGGTGGCCATCCAGAGCCTCAAGCTGGAGTGCGAGGGCTGGGAGCGCGACTACGAGGTGCCCGAGCCCACCGAGCCCTCGTTCACCAACCCCTGAGCGGACGGTACGGCGGATGACGGCTGGGGCGGTGGAGACGGCGGTGACGGCCGCGGCGGCCGTGGCGGTGACGGCGGGGCCCGCGGAACTGCTGGCCGTCTGGGAGGCGGGACTGGGGCTGACCGGCCCCGGCCGCGCCCTCCTGCTGCACCGCACCGCCCGCCCGGAGGCCGGTGACGGCGAACTGCTGTCGGTGCCGGTCGGTGAGCGGGAAGCGGACCTGTTCGCGCTGCGCCGGGCGCTGTTCGGCGAGCGGATGCAGGTACGGGTGGAGTGCGAACCATGCGGCGAGGCAATGGAGTTCGACCTCGGCACCGATGATCTGGCCGCCCGGCGGCCCCGGCGGGACGGCCCGCTGAGGGTGGCCGAGGAGGACTGGGAGGTGGAGTTCCGACTGCCGACCGTCGCCGACCTGGCGGCCGTGGCCGAGGCGCTGGAAGCCGGCCGGGGCACGGCAGCCGACCGGGGCGCGGCGGCGGGGCAGGACCCGGACGGAGCCTCCGCCCGGGACCTGCTGGTCACCCGCTGCACGGTGTCGGCCGTACGCGCCGGGCGACCGGTCCCCGCCGACCGGCTGCCCGACCTGCTGCCCGAGACGGTGCTGCGGCGCGTCGCCGAGGCCGCCGGACGGGCCGACCCGGCCGCCGACGTGACGCTCAGGGTCTCCTGCCCCGAATGCGGCGGGACGACCCGGGCCGAGCTCGACATCGCCTCGTACCTGTGGGCCGAACTCGACGCCTGGGCAAGGGACCTGCTCCTCGACGTCCATCTGCTCGCCGGCGCCTACGGCTGGACCGAGCCGGAGATCCTGGCGCTCAGTCCGCTGCGGCGCCGCTACTACCTGGAGCTGTGCGCCGATGCCTGACTACTTCGACCGGTTGCTGACCCGGCACATCCCCGCGGCCCGTGGCGCCGGGGCCGCCCCGGGCCGCGGGCCGGGCGTCCCCGTACGGGTGCGCCCGCGGCTGCCCGAACCGTACGAGCGCGTCGAGGCGCTGCGGGGGGCGCCCTGGGAGCCGGAGGAGGCAAACCCCTTCCTCCCACCCGCCCCCCGTCCGGCCGTGCGACCCGGGGATGACCGGGCGGCGGTCCGGCACGAGCGGGAGATCCGCACCGAGCACCGGACCGTGGTGCGGACCGGGCCGGTACCGGACGGTGACCGGGCGCGACCGCCCGCGGCGGCACGGCCCGTACAGCCGCAGCCCGCCCGGCGGGCGACGGCCTCGCCGCCTCCCGCGGCCGTGCCCGCGCCCCCGCGCGGCGGCCGTACCGCCCCGGCGCGCACGGAGCGGGAGCCGCTCCCCGCGGCGGTGCCCGCCCCCGTGCCCCGGGACGCGGGCCCCGCCCCGGTGCCCACCGTTGCCGTGCCCCTGCGGCCCGCCGGCGCCCGGGCGGCGCGCGAGGCCGCACGCGCCGCCGGAGGAAGGCGCCGGTCCCGGACGGCGGAGCGGACCGTACACGTGCGGATCGGCCGGCTGGAGGTCAGCGCCGCACCGCCCGCCGCGGGACCCGCCGGCGCGGGCCGCCCGCAGCGGCCCGCGCGGCCCGCGCCCGCGTTGAGCCTCGCGGACTACCTGGCCGGCGGCGAGCGGAGGGACTGAGGAGATGAGCAACGCACTCGCCATCGCCACGGTCACACAGGCACTCGCCCTGCTGATCGAACACAATCTGCAGCCCGAGATCGACATGCAGGTCGCGGTGAAGACCGAGCGGCCACCCGCGGAGGTCACCGACGACGCCACCATCACCGTCTTCCTCCACCAGGTGACCCCGAACGCCTCCCGGGGCAACGAGGACCTGCCCACCCGCGCCCCGGACGGCACCCTGCTCAAGCGCCCGGCGGCGGCGCTGGACCTGCACTACCTGATCAGCGCCTACGGCAACGAGGCGGAACTGGTCGGACAGCGGCTCATCGGCTGTGTGGTGCGCACCCTGCACGAGTTCCCGGTGCTGCCGGGGGAGCTGATCGAGGAGGCCGCGCAGCGGCCGTACCTGGCGGGCAGCGACCTGGCGGAGGCCGTCCAGAGGGTGCGCTTCACACCGACCCGGATGGACATCGACGAGACCTCCAAGCTGTGGGGGATGCTCCACCAGACGCCCTACTCGCTGTCGGTCGCCTACCAGGCCACCCTGGTGCTCATCGAGGGCCGCGAACAACCCGTCGTGCCCCGTCCGGTCCAGCGGCACACGGTGCGCGCGCTGCCCTTCGGAGCCCCGGGCGCGCCGGAACCCCCGAGACGGCCGGGCACCGGCACCGCCGACCCCGTCGCCACCGCCGCACCCGCGGAACGCTCATCCGGGGCGGCCGCCCGGAAGGTGGCGGCCCGGGCGAGCCGGACGAGCGGCATGGCCGCCAGATCCACCGTCTCCGCACCGCGGGCCGAGGCGGAGGGCGAGCCGGAGACGTCGGCGTCGGCCAGGAAGACGCCCGCCAAGAAGGCCGCCGGCAAGCGGCGCGCCACGGCCAAGGCCGCCGCGCCCCGGCCCCGTACGCGCAAACGGTCCGGCAGCGGCTCCACACGCGAAGGCGGGAGCACACAGGCAGGCGGGGGCGACGGCACCGCGAACGACCGGGAAGGCTGAGACGAGGTGACGACGACGGGGGCGGGCGGGCGCATGGACGGCACTGCCGACGGGACGGGCACCGCCGAGGGCCCGGCGCTGGCCGCCGCCATGCGCGCCGTCCTGGCCCGCCTCGACGCCCACGCCGCCCGCGCGGGCGCCGCCCGCGCGGGCGCCGCCCGCGGGGGCGGCGCCGGCATGGGCGCTCCCGGAACCACAGGTGCCCCTGGGCCCGCCGACCCCGCCGACCCCCCTGAGTCCACCGCACTCGAGGCGCTCGTCCGCTGCTTCGGACTGACATCCTTCGAACGCGAGATCGTCCTGCTGCTGGCCGCGGCCGAGCTGGAGCCCACCACCGGCAGCCGCTGCGCCGCCGCGAGCGGAGACCCCGAGCGAGCCCACCCCACCTTCTCCCTCGCCCTCGCCGCCCTCGGCGAGCCGCACTGGAGCGCCCTCACCCCCGTCGCACCGCTGCGCCGCTGGCGCCTGGTGGAACTCGACGACGAGACCCGGCTGACCACCACCCGGATCCGCCTCGACGAACGCATCCTGCACTTCCTCCTCGGCTCCCCGTACCTCGACGCGCGACTGCACGGCATGCTCACCCGCGCCGCCGCGCCCGACAGGCTGCCGCCCTCCTTCGAGCGCGCCGCGGACCGCGTCGCAGAGGTCTGGGCCGGGGCCGGCCCCGCCACGCCGCCGAGGGTGGAACTCACCGGCGGCGACCGGCACTCCCGCCACGACATCGCCGCGGCCGCCGCCCGCAGCTGCGGACTCGGCCTCTACACCCTGAACGCCGAGGACCTGCCCACCGACCACGCCGAACGCGACCGGCTCGCCCGGCTGTGGCAGCGCGAGGCGATCCTGCTGCCCGCCGCCCTGCTGCTGGAGGCAGGCGAAGCGGACCGCGAACAGGACGCGGCGGCCGACGCGTTCACCACCTCCGCCGCCGTACCACTGGCCGTCTCCAGCCCCGACCCGAGGCGGACGGAGCGGGCGCGCGCCGAGCGCGTCACCGTGCCGGCGCTGGGGGAGGAGGAGCAACTCGGCCTGTGGGCCGACGCCCTCGCCGGAATGCCGCGGATCGGGGAACGGCAACTGCGCCGGCTGGTGGCGCAGTTCGCACTGCCGCCGCACACCGTCCGCTCCGCCGCCGCGGCCGTACGCCGGCAGAGCGGTCAGGACGGAACGGCCGGGGCGGACGTCTCCGAACTGGCCTGGCGGGCCGGGCTCGCGGAGGCCCGCATCGGCCTGGACGAACTGGGCCGCCGCATCGAACCGGAGGCAGGCTGGGACGATCTGGTCCTGCCGGAGCGCCAGCTGCGCGTACTGCGCGAGATCACCGCCCATGTACGGCAGCGGGGCACCGTCCACCAGGAGTGGGGCTTCGCCCGCACCCTGCGCCGGGGCCTTGGGGTCACGGCCCTGTTCGCGGGCGGCTCGGGCACCGGCAAGACCCTGGCCGCCGAGGTGATGGCCCGCGAGCTGGGGCTGGACCTGTTCGTCGTCGACCTCTCCCAGGTGGTCTCCAAGTACATCGGCGAGACCGAGAAGAACCTGCGCCGCGTCTTCGACGCCGCCGAACGGGGCGGCGCCCTGCTGCTGTTCGACGAGGCCGACGCCCTCTTCGGCAAGCGCAGCGAGGTCAGGGACAGCCACGACCGCTACGCCAATCTCGAGGTCTCCTACCTGCTGATGCGGATGGAGGCCTACCGGGGCCTGGCGATCCTCACCACCAACATGAAGAAGGCGCTCGACACCGCCTTCATGCGCCGTATCCGCTTCGTCGTCGACTTCCCCTTCCCCGGCGAGGCCGAACGCGCCGAGATCTGGCGCCGGGTGCTGCCCGACAGCGCCCCGGCCGAGGACATCGCCCCCGAACTGCTGGCGCGGCTGACGGTCGCGGGCGGCTCGATCCGCAACATCGCCCTCTCCGCCGCCTTCCTGGCCGCCGAGGAGGGGGACGCGCTGCGGATGCGGCACATGCTCGCCGCGGCGCGCACCGAGTACCTGAAGCTGGAACGCTCCCTGACGCCCTCGGAGGTCCGCGGATGGGTGTGAACGAGGCGCCGCGCCATGCCGTACACGACGCCGTACACGATGCCGTGCGCGGCGCGGAGCGCGGCGCGGTACGCGACACGGCGGTCCGGGTGGACATCGGCGAGCTGGTGTTCGACGGCTTCGACGCGCGGATCGACCCCGAACGGGTCGCGGCGGCGTTCGAGGCCGAGCTGACCCGGCTGGTGCACGAGCGCGGCGTACCGCTGGCGGCGGATGGCGAAGGACGCGTGCTGGAGGCGCTGTCGGGCCTGCCGCCGCTGCCCGCCACCACCTCGCCGGCCCGCCTCGGCGAGGCACTGGCGCGCGCGGTGCACGCGGGCCTGTCGGGGCGCGGCGAGGCCGGGCCCGCGGGCGGGAGGAGGCGCCTATGAGTTCCCACACCGCGTCACAGGACTCCCGCCCGGCGCAGGAAGCCCGGCGCCGCAAGCGCAGGGAGCGAAAGGAGCGCGGCGCCAAGCCCCCCGTGCCCGAGCCCAAGGACGTCGTCGGCGGCGCCGGCCTGCCGCTCGACGCGAGCGTCCGCCGCGAACTGGAGGAACGGCTCGGCCACGACCTGGGCCGCGTGCGCCTGCACACCGACCGGGACGCCGCCGCCCTCACCGAACTGCTCGGCGCGGACGCGGTCGCCGTCGGCCAGGACATCTTCTTCCGCGAGGGCGCCTACCGGCCGGGCACCGCCGACGGCATGCGCCTGCTCGCCCACGAGCTGCTCCACACCGTCCAGAACCCCGACGGCCTCGGCGCGCTGCGCGCCGGCCGCGACCTGGGCGCGGTGAGCCTGCCGCAGCAGACGGTGGAACGCGAGGCGGAGACGGCGGCCCGGGAGTCGACGGAGCAGGGCGCGGCCCGCGGTGGCGGGACGGACGGCTCGGCGGCCGAGCGCGTCGAGGAGGGCCGGGCCACCCCGGGCTGGCTGCGCTACGCCACGGTCGACGCCGACCGCCGGCGCATGGAGCAGATCGACCCGGCGATGCTGCTCGACCGCCTGACCAACGGCCTTCTGCGCTCGCTGCGCGGCGACCCGCAGGACCGCTCCAGGCGCGTGCGCATACAACTCGCCCGATTCTCCCCGGAGATGCGGGACGCCGTTCTCGACCGGCTGGAATCGCGCCTGCTCTCCTCGGAGTTCGACCGGCTGGTCGGACTGGTCGAGAGGACCGAGGACGAGGGCACGCTCGGACCGGAGGCGCTCGGCGCCCCCGAGGCCGTTCCGGACGCCACCGAACTGCTGGAGGACGAACGGGAGGACGCCGAAACAGCCGAGCGGCGGCGACAGGCGGAGGACGAGCGGTCCCGCGACGAGCGGTCCCGCGACGAGCGGAGTGGCGAACAGGACGGCGGACAGCGCACGGACGAGGAGCGGCGGGGCCGGGAGCGGCCGGGCCGCGGAGGAGGTGATCGCGGCAGCGCGGACGCGGTACGTCCGGGAACCGGGCGCCCCACCGGGCGATCAGGGGAACCAGGACGGCAGGCCGGGAGCACGGGCCCCTCGGGGCCGAGCGGCGACCGCGCCACGGCCCCGGGAGGCGGAGCCGCCCAGCCCCGGCAGCGGGACGGCAGCGGTACGGGCGGCCGATCCGGGGAGCCCGGAGCCGGCGGCGCCCCCGCGGCGAGCGAGGAGGAGTCCGCCGCCAGGAACCGGCCCGGAGCCGTTGAGCCCTTGGTCGCGGGGCAGCGAACGGGCCGGGCGGACGAGCGGGACACGCGCGACGGCAAGCGGGCCGGCGTGGAGCCCGGCCCCCTGCTGAGGACGGCCGACCCGGGCGACCGCAGCACCTTGGAAGGGAAGCGCCCCCAGGACGAACCGGCGCTCGCACAGGACGAGCCGATCGGTCCGGAGCCCGGCCCGAGCGGTGAACCCGGAGCGCTCGACGGACTCGAGGACGAGCGGGCCGCCGACCGGGACAGCGCGTGGAACACCGAACTCGAACCCGGGGACTTCCTCCCCGCCACCGACCTCGACGTCTCCGGCGTACCGACCGCCGACGAGATCGCGCCCGGCTCGGACACCGGCGGGCGGAGGATGCCGGGCTTCCCCGAACCGCCCACCACCAAGGCCGAACAGGTACAGGCCAGACGGGACGAGGAGGACGCGGAGGAGGCCGCGTCCGAAGACGCCGGGGTCACCGAACCGCTGCCCGCCGACAGCGGTGCGTCCGTCTCCCCGGCGACCGGTGCCGAAGCCGGTGACCGTACGGCGCGTGATCTCGGCACCGGGACGCCGGACCGGCAGGAGGCCGATCCGCGGCCTTCGTCCTCCGACACCGCCGACGACCGCACCGAAGCCCCTGAGCCGAAGCCCGAACCCACGGCTCCCGAAGGCCCGCAGCAACAGGAGGAGCGACAACCCGAACCGGACAAGGGCCCGGAACCCGAGACGGCCGATACCGGAGCCCCGAAGGAGGGAGCGACTGAGTCCGGAATCTCCGCTTCCTCCGGCACCGGCACCTCCTCCGGCACGTCCACCGCCTCCTCCGCCCCGGCTCCGACCGCGGGCACCTCGGGCGCGCCTTCAGGGGGCGGGACGGCCGGTACGACTGCTCCCGGCGCTCCCGGGCCGGCCACGGACACTCCGGCCGAGGCGTCCCCGGCCCGGGACACCCACGTCTCGGGTGCGGACGGCGGTGACGGCTCCACCACCGGTGCCGCGCCGGAGGGCGGGGCGGGCTCCCGGCAGCGGCAGGAGCCTGCGGCCCCGGCTCCCCGGCCCGAGCCCGCTCCCGCACCGAGGTCCGGCTCCAGGCCCTCACGGTCGGTCAGCGGTGGTGGCGGCACCCGGAGCGCATCGGGCGGCGGCGGGGGAAGGGGCGGCGCCCGCCCCACCGGCTCGTCCCGGCCGAAGAAGGACCCCGCGGCCCCCAGCCTGTCGAAGGTGACACCGGAAGCCGGCCTGTCCACCGCCGCCAGGCTGAAACCGCACCGCGCTCTCGAAGCGCTGGGCGGAGTGAACGGCGCGGTCGACAAGACGGTCGGCGACGAGCACCGGACCCTCCGGGAAGCGCCGCCGACGACGGAACGCCCCGCGGGCGCCCCGCAGACCCTGCACGGCGCGCCGAGGACCTCGGCCCCGGGGCAGTACTTCGGTGACCCGGCCGCCCGTATCGACGCCCCGGAGAAGGAGAGGGCCGAGGTCACGGGAGACAAGGCCCCGGAGGGCGAGATCCCGGGGGAGGACATCGAGGAGCCCAGCACCCTCGAAGGACTTCTGGCGGGCGGGGCCCAGCTCGTCGTGGGGGCGATCAACGGCATCGCTAGCGCCTTCGGAGCCGACGAGGACGTCATCGACTCCGACGCGGTGGTCCAGTGGATCCTCGACCTGCCCACCGAGGACGAGATGCTCGCCCAGGCGAACGTCGGAACGGCGCCCGGGGTCGGCCTCCGGGGTGAGACGGACGGGCGCGCCGGCGAACAGGGCGGTGAACTCGACGCCAGAGGTCGGGAACTCCACGCCTCCGGCCGCGACGACGCCGGGCGCCCCCTGGGCGAGGACCAGATCTACCCCGATGTGCCCAAGGAGACCCTGACCGCCAAGGTCCCGCGCGGAGAGGGGCGGGGAGGACCCGGCGGGGGCGGCGGTCCGTCCATGGGCGGACGCATCCCGCCCGAGGCCGTGTCCGCGGTGGCGGAGCACGAGCGCGGACCGCAGATCCAGGCCGCGTTCGCCGACGGGCAGAAGCAGATGTCCGACGAACGGCAGGCCAAGGACAGGGGTTTCCGGGACTCCCAGGAGCGCCACAGGCGGCAGGTCCGCAGCGAGGTCGAGAGCAACACCCGTACACAGGCCGCCGAACGCCGGAGGACCAAGGCCGAGGTGGAGGCCTCCCGCGAGCAGTGGCGCAAGGAGCAGGACGGTGAACTCGACTCCCTCGGCACCAGGAAGACCGAGAAGATCGAGAAGATCCGCAAGGACGTCAGGGACAAGGAGGAGCAGACCGACAAGGACGCCGAGGAGCACCGCAAGAAGAAGCAGGAGGACATCGGCAAGGAGAGGACCAGGGCCGAGGACGAGGCCAGGAACAAGCGCGACACGGCCAGGAACGACTCCGGCAACTGGCTCTCCAGGGCGTTCGACTGGATCCGCGACAAGCTCATCGAGCTGAAGAACGCGATCGTCGGCTTCTTCCGCGCCGCCCGCGAGGCGATCACCAGCCTCATCAAGGACTTCAAGGGCACCGTGACCCGCTGGATCGAGGCGGCCCGGCAGTTCATCGTCGACAAGTTCGAGGAGTTCACCGAGGCCCTGGTCCGGCTGGGCAAGGACCTCCTCGACGCGATCGTGGAGATCGCGAACCGGCTGCGGACCCTCATCATCCGCATCCGGGACGCGGCCATCGCCCTGGTCAACCGGATCGCGGACGAACTGAAGCGGATCGTCACCGAGCTCCTCGACGGGATCGGAAAGATCCTCAGCGGCATCCTCGACGCCCTGATGGAGGGCCTCCGGGCGGCGGTCGATGCCGTCAGGAGTGCGCTCAAGGGCGTCATGGACTTCGCCATGGGCCTGCTCAACGCCCTGGGGGAGTGGGCGATGATCGCCGCCGACATCCTCTCCGACCCGGGCGGCTGGCTCAGCGGCGCCAAGGCCTCGGCCGAGGACGGAGCCAGGAACCACCTGTTCCGGGAAGTCACCTCGGCGATCAAGAACTGGTTCAACGAGAAGATCCAGGAGATCCTCGGGCTCCCCAAGGCCGTCTTCGACAAGCTGATCGGCGGGGGCGTCAGCAGGGAGCAGATGGCCGAGGAGGCGTGGGACGCGGCCCTGCCCCAGCTCCCCGTCATCATCGGCGAAATCGTCATCACCAAGATCATCGCCAAGCTGATCCCCGGCGCGGGCTGGGTGATGGCGATCATCGACGCCTTCAAGGCGGCCTGGGAGTCGCTGAGCGAGATCCTGCGGGCCTTCGGCGCCTTCATGGACTACCTCAAGGCCGTCAAGGGCGGCAACGCCGGTGTGCTGTTCGCCAAGGCCGTGGCCTCGGGCGTGGTGGCCCTGCTGGAACTGGCCTACCAGGCGCTGCTCAGCGGCATCGGCAAGTACGTGGGCAAGGTCGGCGACCGGCTCAGGGGCGTGGCGGCCGGCCCCGGGAAGAAGCCCGGAAGCAAGGACGAGGCCAAGCCGAAGGACGACCACGCCCCGAAGAAGCGCCCGGACCCGCAGGAGGAGGCGAGGAGGGCGCAGGAGCGCACGCGCCGGGCGAACGCGGAGCTGTCGCGCAGGCCGCCGGCCAAGCCGAAGCGCCCCCGCCCGCAGCCCCGCCCGACCCGGCGGCCCGACTCGTCCCAGTCCCGCCGCGGCTCCGCGCGCCGCCCCGACACCCGCCGCCCGGACGACCGCACCCGTACGGACCGGCCCGACCGCCGCGCCCAGGACACCGACCGGGACCAGTCCCGAACCCCCGCGCGCCGCGAGACGGAGGGCACGAAGCCCGCCCCGCGCCCGCGCCGCACGTCACCGGAGACCCGCGCCGCGAACCGCGCGCGGCAGACGGTCAGGGCTGCCCAGAACCGCATCCGCAGAGCCCGGCAGGCCCTCGACCGCAAGGACCGCGACGGCCGCCTCGACCGCTCCCTGGACAACAACGCCCGCCGCGTGCGCGACGCCTACCGCCGCCGCGACCTCCTGCTCGACCAGCGCCGACGCCGCCGGGAACAGAAGCGCCGGTTGCGGGACGATCGCAGGAAACGGGAGAACTCGCCGGAGTCGAAACAGGAGCGCCTTTCCCGGATCGTCGCAAAGCTTCGCCGGATTCTACTGCCGCTTCTGAAGGCAGGGATACGTGGGCCTGTGTACCATGCACTGCTGGGGACGCTGCGTGCTTGGTACAGGCTGACGAGGCTGTACGCGTCGGGTTTTTCCGAGCCTCGTGTCATCGCCACGCTCAATCCGTCCAGGACCGTCAGTCCTTTCGAGTGGGACGAGGACGAAGAGGGTTACACGGTAGCCATCTTCGAGTCCTTTGACACGGAAAACCGATTTCCGCAGCGAAGCCGGAAGAAGGACAAGCGGCCGGCGGAGGACGATCCGAGGGTGGCGGAGTTCCGTCGGATCATCGCAAGGGAGCTGGGCAGCCTTCCGGAGGATTCCGACCTGGAGACGGTCAAGGAAATGTGCCGGTCGATCGCGCGAAACAACCCGAGGCTTGATGTGAGGGCGAACCACCTTAGGTGGCTGGACGAATCGGAGGACTCCTCCACTCTGCTTCTGAACCACCCCGGTGCGGCCGTACCGGCCGTCGGCAGGTTTCAGAAGAACAACTACTACGCGCCTACCGGGGAGCGAAACGCGCAGCTCGTGATTGCCGACGTGTACGGCAATGAATATGTTCGGGACAAGATGGGGAAAAAGGTCCCCAGGCGTGTTGCGCGTAACTTGTCGAAGCAGGACAAGAAGACCTATGGAAGTACGGGTGTAAAACCCCGCGACCCGGACGCGAACGTGCCCGTTTGGCTGCATGTCGCTGGCGCGCAGGACTCCCCTTTCATATCGACCACAAAAGTGAGGAGCGGGAACATCACAAACCCGGAAGGGAGGCTGTTCGGTGAGGGCGAGGGGTTCGACTACTTCGGAACCGTCGAGATCGACCTCTCCTACGTGGCCCCGTCGAACATCTATGACCTCACCAGGAGGGAGGGGCAGGACGAGTGGCAGTTGAGTGCGCCGAACACGCCGATCAAGCAGCAGGCGCTCAGTGACGTCGTGAGGACTCAGGAAGTCCTCGTGAAGGGGCCGATTCCCAAGAAGGCCATCAAGCTCATCAGATCCCAGAGGTAGGGTTCGGACTCCGCAGAGGATGGTAATGCGGCAATTTGACAGCTATCACTGGCAGGACGCTGTTCTGGATGATCCCGACCTGCGGGTCGCCAGGGACCGCCTGGGGCGCTCGCCGGGTGGTGAGGAGGGTGTGCGCTCCTTCTTGACGCTCCTGCGCAGTTCTGAAGAGGCGGCCCGAGGGATCGCCCTGGACCACTATCACCACGCTGCTTCACGGGAGAGATACGGGTCTCCGAATCCTTTCTCCGGATTTCGTTCCGAAGTGCTGGAGACGGCACGGAACACACTGCGCACTCCCGCTCGTCCGGCCCGTGAATCCGGCGGCGACTTCGACGGGGCAGAGCATGCGAGTGCGCTTGTCGTCCTGGCGAACGAGGCAACCGAGCAGGATTCCGATCTGGTGGTCGATGCTCTGCGGAAAGCGTCGAGCTTTGACACCGTATCGGCGGCACTCCAGGCGGCGGGGCGAATCATGCGGTGGTCGGACCCGCCTCCCGGTGACCTGATTTCATCCCTTCTGCTGATTGTTCACGACGAAGATCTTGATCTGGACGAGCGCCTGGAGGCCCTGCAGGCCCTTGCGAGGGGGAAGACCCCGGAAACCCTTCGCGAGCTTGCCCGGGTGGCGGAACTGCCCGATCTGGTGCTGCAGGTGACGGCGACGCACGCCCTGGCCTTCCACGACCTGGAAACATACAGGTCTTTTGTCGAGGAGCGATTCGCTTCCTGGCCGGACGATGCCCCTTACCCGGCGAGTGAGGTTCGAGACCTGCTGAGCAGCGAGTGATCGAGGGAAAGACGATGACCCGATACGCGGACATTCCCAAGCCCATCCGGTCCGGGATCGTGATCGTCGATCCCGAGCGGGGGATACCGCAGCGCATCATCATGCTGCAGTTCAACCCCGACACCCTGGAGCGCAGCATCAGCCCGCAGGCCGCGGGCGGGAGCGGTGACGCCGGGGGCGGGGGGAGCGGAGGGGACCGGAACGAGGCGCTGCGGCTGAAGGGGCCGGCGCAGGAGACGTGGAAGTTCACCGCCGAGATCGACGCCACCGACCAGTTGGAGCTGGCGGCGCCCGACGGGATCCATCCGCAGCTCGCGACGCTGGAGATGCTCGTGCAGCCGACCACCGCCCAGCTGAGGGAGGCCACGCGGCTGTCCAAGAAGGGCACCATCGAGATCAGCCCGATCGAGATGCCGCTGACCCTGTTCACCTGGGGCAGCAAACGCGTCATGCCCGTGCGGCTGACGGAGCTGTCGGTCAACGAGTCCGCCTTCGACGTGAACCTGAACCCGATACGGGCCTCTCTGAGCATCGGGATGAAGGTGCTGACGGTGAGCGATCTGCCCGCCGGGCACCGCGGCGCCGAGCTGTACCTGGCGCATCTGGCGCAGAAGGAGCGGCTGGCCGGCACCGCGCGGGCGGGGACGCCGGGGGCGCTCGGACTGACCGGGGCCGACATCGGGATGGGGAGGGTGTGAGAGGCCGTGGCCGATGAGAGCGGAGTTCACGGGAGCCCGCCGGGCGGGATCCCGGGGTCGCATCCGTATCCGAGGACGAGCCGGTACCACGACGCCGAGGTCGCCGTGCACCGCATGCCCGACGGCACCGAAGTCCGTTACGCCAGGCGGCGGTTGCTGCCCCCGCTTCCGGAAGAGGGGGACGAGGACACCGCCGTCCACACCGTCAGCGGCGGCGAGCGCCCCGACCAGCTCGCCCAGCGCTACTTCGGCGACCCCTCCCAGTGGTGGCGGATCGCCGACGCCAACCCCGTCCTCGACCCGCGCGAGCTGACCGCCGAGCCGGGGCAGGAGATCGACATCCCGCTGCCCGGCGGCTTCCCGCGGGGAGGCGCGCATGGCCGGTGAACACGTCGGCGGCGGGCCGATCCACCTCACCCTGAGCATGGGCCCCCACCTCACCCGGCCCGTTCCCCAGGCGGTGAGCGAGGCGCTGCTGTCCGCGCAGATCACCAGCACCGCGGGTGAACGCTCCGGCTTCCAGCTGGCGTTCGACCTCACCAAGAAGGGCGCGATCATCTCGAACCTGCTGCCCGAGGGGTTCTTCGACCCGCGCACCCGCGTCGTCGTCACCACGGTGATCAGGGGAACCCGGACCGTCCTCCTCGACGGCCTGATCGTGCGGCAGGAGGTCGGGGTGAGCAACCAGCCCGGCCAGACGACCCTGACCGTCACCGGCGAGGACCTCTCGCTCCTGATGGACCTGGACGAGCGGGTGGACCGCTACCCGAACCTCTCCCCGGCCCGCAGGGTCGAGCGCATCCTGGCCAGGTACGCCGACTACGGCATCCACCCGGACGTCCACCCCGAGCAGATCGTCCAGCAGCCCCGCGCCGAGCACCGCGTGGACTACCAGACGGGCACGGACCTGGCCTACGTCAACGAACTGGCCCGCGCCAACGGCTACGTCTTCTACCTGGAGCCCGGCCCGCGGCCCGGCCGCTCCACCGCCTACTGGGGCCCGCAGCGCCGCGTCGGCCTGCCGCAGCACGCGCTCAACGTCAACATGGACGTCCACTCCACCGTCGACCAGCTCACCTTCGCCTACGACGGCGCCGCCCGCGAGGAGCCGCAGGCCCACTGGCAGGACCCGCGCACCCGCGAGTCCACCCTGATCCCCCAGCCCGACATCGGCCCGCTGCGGCCGCCGCTGGGCAGGCGCGCGAGCCCGGCGCTCAAGCGCCGCCGGCTGACCGGCACGGCCAAGAAGGACGAGGCGCAGGTCCGGGCCGAGGCGCTGGCGCGGGCCGCGACGTCCGCCGACGCGATCTCCGGCTCCGGACAGCTCGACGTCAACCGCCACGGCTACGTACTGCGCCCGCGTGAACTCGTCGGCGTGCGCGGCGCGGGCGTGACGTACGACGGCGAGTACTACGTCACCTCCGTCACGCACAACCTCACACCCGGCTCGTACCGGCAGAACTTCACGCTCTCGCGCGAGGGCCTGATCGCGCGCGGGGACACCGTCCGCCCGTAGGGGCCACCGAGGCCACACAGACAGACCAGGAGCAGTCCGCATGGCGCCAGCACCGAACAACCGCTTCCTCGGCAAGTTCAGAGGCCGGGTGGCGGACAACGACGACCCGCTGGGGATCGGCCGGATCACCGCCCACGTCCCGGACGTGCTCGGCGACGAGGCCTCCACCTGGGCCATGCCCTGCCTCCCCTTCACGGGCGAGCGGTCCGGCCAGTACGTGGTCCCGGGCCGGGGGGCGGGTGTCTGGATCGAGTTCGAGCAGGGCGACCCGAGCTACCCGATCTGGACGGGCTGCTGGTACGGCGAGGCGGACGAGCTGCCGGAGGACGCCCGGGCCGCGGCGCGTACGGGCGCCGAACCGGTCGTCATCCAGACCCGCGGCGGGCACAAGGTCGTGCTATCCGACGACCCGGAGACCGGGATCCTGCTCCAGGCGCCGGGCCCCGGCGAGGGCAGGCCGGGCCCGTACGTCCGCGTCACCCGGGACGGGATCCACATCGACAACGGGCAGGGGGCCTCGGTCTCGGTGGCCGGGGACCGGGTCGACGTCAACCAGGGCCGGCTGATCGTGCCCATCAAACGCTGAACGGACGGGGGAGAAGCCTTGTCGGGAGAAGTCATGCACACGGGCACCGCGGTCGGCTGCCCGCACGGCGGCCGGGCGAGCGCCGCCGGCGCCGACGCGCACGGAGTGCTGGTCGACGGCCTGCCGGCCGCCACCGGCTCGCTCGTCCACACCGTCACCGGTTGCCGCCACACCGTCGACGGGGTGCCGGTGCCGTGCACCACCGTCCGCTGGACGCCGCGGGGGAGCGGGGTGACCGCGGACGGGAAGCCGCTGCTGCTGGAGGGCACACCGGGCATGTGCTTCACCGCGCGGCTCGTACCGCAGGGGCAGCCGGTCGTCCCACCGGCGGTGCACGAGGGGGTGGTCTGCGGATGAGGGCCGGGGCGGTACGCCGGGACATCGCCTTCCCGTTCCGCGCCGACCGGCGCGGCCGCACCGCGCACGCGGCGTACGAGGAGCATGTGCGCGATCTGATCGAGCAGTTGCTGTTCACCAGTCCCGGAGAGCGCGTGATGCGCCCCGACTTCGGCTGCGGGCTGCTGGACCTGGTGTTCACCCCCAACAGCCCGGAGCTGGCCTCGGCACTGGAGTTGTCGGTGCACGCCTCGCTCCAGCGCTGGCTGGGCGAGCTGATCGCCGTGGAGGACCTGGACGTGGTCAGCGAGGAGAACGTCGTCCGCGTCCACCTGCGCTACACGGTGCGCGCCACGGACGGCAGGCGCGACGAGGTCTTCGAGGGGAGGGCCGAGGCATGAGCGGCGGTACGGGGACGACGGTCCCGCACCGGGGAGACCGGCGCGGCAGGGTACGCGCGGCACGGCTGAACGGCGTGGACGCGGTGGAGGTGGGCGACGACGGGCTGACCCTCACGGTCACCTTCCTGGGCAAGGCGCCGCGCGGCCTGTGCCCGGAGAACATCCGCATCGACGGGAGGCGCGGGACCGCGGACATCCGGGCCGTCGCCGTGGAGGTCGAGCGCGAGGAGGACCCCGAACTCGACGACCTGCTGTACGTCACCGTGGACCGGGCGGGGGGCTTCGGCCGCCACCGGCTGGCGATCGTCGAGACCGACCCCTACGGCCGTCCGGGCACCGAGCCCTACCCCGGTTTCGACCAGCGCTACCACGCGGCCGAGTTCTCGTTCGGGCCCGGCTGCCCCTCGCCCCTGGACTGCGCGGATGCGGAGGCGGAGGAGGAGGGGGAGGGGGAGGCGGCGGAGGTGCCCGGGACCTTCCGGCCCGCGCCCGTGATCGACTACACCGCCCGCGACTACGGCACCCTGCGCCGCCTCGTCATGGAACGCCTGGCCCTGACGGCGCCCGACTGGACCGAACGCAACCCCGCCGACCTGGGCACCACCCTGGTCGAGCTGCTGGCGTACACCGCCGACCAGATCAGCCACCAGCAGGACGCGGTCGCCACCGAGGCGTACCTGGACACCGCCCGCCGACGCGTCTCCGTGCGCCGCCACGTACGGCTCGTCGACTATCCGATGCACGACGGCTGCAGCGCCCGCGCGCTGGTCGCCGTCGAGGTGGCCCGGCCGCTGACGCTGCTCGCCGGGACGTACCGCTTCGCCGCCGTGGACGTACGCACCCTCGGCCCGCGCGACCGGCCGCGCACCGGCACGGTCATCGACGACCGGGACCTGGCGGTGCTGGAGGAGCGCGGCTCGGTGGAGGTCTTCGAGCCGGTCACCGAAGCGCCGCTGCGGCTGCGGCCCGAGCACAACACCATCCGCCTGTGGACCTGGGGCGGCGAGCAGTGCGCACTGCCGAAGGGCGCCACGTCCGCCACCCTGCGCGACGAGTGGGCCGGAGGGAGGTCTGGAGAAGGGGCCGGTGAGAGGGGCGGCGAGGGGAGGGGCGGGGGACGCCGGGAGCGGCGACTGGACCTGCGCCCCGGAGACCTGCTGGTGCTGGAGGAGGTCAGGGGCCCGCGCTCGGGCACCCCCGGCGACGCCGACCCCACCCGCCGGCAGGCGGTACGGCTGACCTCCGTCACCCCGGCCGTCGACCGGCTGTGCGACCAGCCGGTGCTGGAGGTGTCCTGGGCCCGCGAGGACGCGCTCGCCTTCCCCCTGCACCTGACCGTGCTCGGCGGCCGGGACTGCGAGCCGGTGGAGGACGTCACCGTCGCGCGCGCCAACGTGGTCCTCGTCGACCACGGCCGTTCGCTCACCTTCCCCGGGCACCTCCCCGAGCGTCTGGAGGTACCACCGGTGCCCGCCGTCGTCCCGTCCTGCGGGCCGCCCGCGTTCGGCTGCCGGACCGGTGCTTACGAGGCGGAGGGCAACCGGCCCGGCAGGCTGGTCCTGGACCGGCTCCGGCAGACCGGCTGCGGACGGCTGCTGACACCGGCCCACATCCGCGAACTGTCCGAGGTCGTCGGCGAGGAGGCGGTACGGCGCGCCGGGCTCGGAGTGGAGAGAGCCGGGCGGAGGGGGGAGAAGGCGGTGCCCGGCACCGCCTACGAGCAGGAGGCCGCCCTGGAGACGCTGCTCGCCCAGTCCGTCTACCCCGGCATCGCTCCGCGCCTCCGCCCCCGTCTGCACCGTTTCCCCGTCGCCCAGACCGCGCCGTTCCCCGATCCGCGTCATGTCTCGGCCGGCCAGGCCGAACGGCTGGCCGCCATCCCCGGGCGGATGCGGCGGCGGCTGGTGGAGCTGTGGCGCGGCGCCCGCGACCGCGACCGGCTGGACGAACGCGAGATCGCCGAACTGGCCGTGCTGTTCGGGCTGAAGACGCTGGAACGGCTGGAGCTGCGCCGCCGCCCGGTGCCCGCCCTGCGCGAACTGCTCCACCGCAGTGAGCGGCTGCTGGCGGCGAAGCTGCGCCGGCTGGAGGTGCTGACGGCGCGGGCCCGCGCCGGACGCGTCCTGGACGGGCGCACGGCCTGGGAGATCGCGCACAGCTGGGGCCCGGCGTACGCGGCCGGACTCCACCCGGGCGAGCCGGAGCTGCACGGACCCGCGTCCGCGCTCGTGCCCGAGCCGCGCGCGGCGCTCCCGGCCGTACGGCTGACCGGAGGTGCGGGGAGCGGGGACGGCGGGGACGGAGAGGGGGCCGTGTGGGAGCCGCGCCGCGACCTTCTGGGCAGCGGCCCCCGCGACCGCCATTTCGTCGGCGAACTGGAGGACGACGGCCGGCTCGCGCTGCGCTTCGGCGACGGGCTGCACGGGGCCCGGCCCGAACCGGGCACCACCCTGGAGGTCCACTACCGGCTGGGCGGCGGCAGGGCCGGCAACGTCGGCGCCGAGGCCATCAACCACCTGGTGCTGTGCCGGGAAGGCGAGCGGGGCCCGGACGCGGGCGAGCCGATGCCCGTGGCCGGGGTGCGCAACCCGCTGCCGGCCGCCGGCGGCACCGAGCCGGAGCCCGTCGAGCAGGTGCGCCGGTTCGCGCCGGCGGCCCTCGGGCGGGTGCGGCTGCGCGCCGTGACCGCGGAGGACTACGCCGAACTGGCCTCCGCCCTGCCCGGCGTACAGCGGGCGGCGGCCGAGATCCGCTGGACGGGCAGTGTGCGGGAGGCGCACGTCGCGGTCGACGCCGACGGCACCGGGCAGGCGCCCGCGGAACTCCTCGACGCGGTGGCGCAGTCGCTGGAGTCCTACCGTCTCATCGGCCACGAGCTGGTGGTCGGGCCCGCGCGGCAGGTGCCGCTCGACATCGAGGTGGAGGTGTGCGTGACGCCCGGTCACCAGACGGGCCGGATCCTGGCCGATCTGCGCCGGGTGCTCGGCAACCGCCGGCTGCCAGGCGGCCGGCCCGGCCTCTTCCATCCGGACGCGCTCGGCTTCGGCGAACCGGTGCGGCTCAGCCGCCTGGTGGCCGTCGCCGCGGCCGTCCCGGGCGTGGAGGACGTACGCGTCACCCGGCTGCGGCGGCTGTTCGCGGACGCCTCGACCGACGCCCCGGACCCGACGGACCACTCGGCACTGGAGGACGGTGTGCTGCGGCTCGCCCCGCTGGAGATCGCCCGATGCGACAACGACCCGGAGCGGCCCGAGAACGGCCGTCTCATCCTGAGGCCGGGAGGTGCGCGATGAGCTGCGACCACCGCGCCGGCCGCTCCTGCGGCTGTTCCCGCGACCGCGCGTCCGGCGGAGGCGGGCGCCACGACGAGCGCCGCGCGCCGCGGGCCCTCCACAATCCGCCGGGCCGCACCGCGCTCGACCGCCGGGTGGGCGAGTACGGCTCCTTCCTGGCCGCGATGCTCGACCGGCTGGCCTCGCCCGCCTACCCGGCCCTGCGCCGGCTGACCGTCCGCACCCCCGACGACCCGGCGATCGCGCTGCTGGACGCCTGGGCGGTCCTGGGCGACCTGCTGACCTTCCACTCCGAGCGGATCGCCGACGAGGGCTACCTGCGCACCGCCGACGACCACCGCTCGCTGGTACGGCTGGGCCGGCTGGTCGGGTACCGGCCGCGCCCCGGGATCGCCGCCGACACCCATCTGGCGTACACGGTGGACCGGGACCCGCGCAGCCGCGAGGACGTCCCCGTGCTGATCCCGCGCGGCTCGCGCAGCCACAGCGTGCCCGCCTCCTCCCGCGAGGAGGCGCAGACGTTCGAGACGACCGAGGACCTGACGGCCCGATGGTCGTGGAACGACCTGAGGGTACGGCGGCGCCGCCCGGCCCCGCTGACCCCCGATGACCTGCGGGAGCGGTCGGAGCTTTACGTCGCGGGCACGGCCAACGCCCTCTCGGTGGGCGACCGCCTGCTGTTCGTCTTCGGCGGCGGCTCCGGAGGTCCCGCGGGCGCCGAAGGGTCCGGCGGCTCCGCCGGTTCCGGGCAGCGGCTGCTGCTGCCGGTGACGCGGATCCGTATCGACCGGGACGACGACAGCACCGCCCTGGGCCTGCCGGTGTCGCCGCCCCCGACCCTGGCCGAGCTGGTCGGGGAGTTGCGGCGGTGGATCACACCGGCCGCCGACAGCCCCAATCCGAGGCCGGTGGGCAGCGTGCCGGTCGAGGAGTTCGACGAGCAGGTGCTGAGCCGGCTGCGGGCGGACCTCGATCTGCTGGACACCCCCGAGGCGTTCGCCCGGCGGCTGGAAGAACCCGTGGAACGGCTGGAGGAGGCGCGGGCGCTGGCCGAGCCCCATGAGGGGAGCGCCGCCTGGTTCGAGCGGCTGGCCGCTGTGCTCGTCGACCTCCGTGAGAAGGCGGCGGAGCTGGAACCGCTGCGGCCGGACGGCGCCCGGTACCGGCTCGCCGCCGGGAGCACCGGCGGAGACGCGGGCGGGGACGCCGAACCGGGCGATGCGGCGGCCCGCGTGCTCGGTGAGCTGCTGCCCGCACTGCGCTCCCGGGGGGCGGAGGGAGTACGCCGCCCGACCGCGGCCGGCGCCGTACCGGCGGACCCGGCGCGGCTGTTCGGCCCGGAGTCCGACCTCGGCGCACGGCTGGCGGCGGCGCTGGACCCGTCGCTGTCCGGCCGGCTCTACGAGGCCTGGCGCCGTTCCGCGCCGGCCGCGTCCCCGGCCCCCGCGACCCTCACCGACCTGCTGGCGATGCGGGTGACGGCCGCCCCCTTCGGCTCGACGGCGCCGCTCAAACCGGTGCAGGACGAGCGCGGCCGGGTGATCCGGCAGTCCGACTGGCCGCTGACGGGCAACACGCTGACCACCGTGCGGGTCGTGTTCGACACGACCGGGAAGGTGCCGGTGAGGGCGGAGTTCGTGCACGCGGAGACGACCGCGTCGGTGCAGCGCACCGAGAACCTCCCCGCCGACGTCCGCTTCGCCTTCGGCCCCGGCGAGGTCCGGCTGTCCACCCGCACCGGGCAGGACAACGACCCGAGCTGGCTCAGGCGGCGTCCGGTCGATTCCCGGGAACCGGGCGTCACGGCCGAACTGAGCGGCGGGCTGCCGGAGTTGACGCTGTTCGTATCCCGGCCCGGGGCGGACGCCCGGGTGCAGGTGGCCATAAGGAACGGCGAACCGCCGCTGCAGTGGCACCTGGCCCCGGACAGGGCGGAACGGGCCACGTACGGCGGTCACGAGCTGACCGTCGCCTACCGGACCGGCGGAGGGCCGGCGGGCGTGGAGATCGGCATCGCCACCGTCCCCGAGGCCGTCCACCGCAACGTCCTCGCCCTGGACACCGTGCACGAGAAGATCACCGCGGGCAGCTGGGTCGCGATCGAACGCCCCCGCAAGGGCGCCCCGGACGGCATTCCCGGCGACAGCGGGCTCTCACTGGTCACCACCCGTGTGACGGCCGTGCGCACCGGCTCCTACGCCCGCTACGGCATCACCGGGCGGGGCACCGAGCTGACCCTGGCCGACCCCTGGCTGGACGAGCACGACGTACTGCTGTCCCACGTCCGGGACACCACCGTGCACGCGGCAGGCGAGCCGCTGCGGCCCGCCGACGAGCCGCTGGGCGACGACGTGGGCGGCAACGAGATCGAACTGGCCGAGCTGTACGACGGGTTGCGGCCCGGCCGGACGCTGATCCTCTCCGGCGAGCGCACCGACCTCCCCGGGACCACCGGGGTGCGCGGCACCGAACTCGCCGTGATCGCCGCCGTCGAGCAGCGGGTCGACCCGGAACTGCCCGGCGACCACGTCCACACCGTGCTCACCCTCACCGCCGACCTCGCCCACCGCTACCGGCGCGAGACCCTGGCCGTCCACGGCAACGTGGTGGCGGCGACACACGGCGAGACCCGCGACGAGGTCCTGGGCAGCGGCGACGCGGGCCGGGCGGGCCAGACGTTCGCCCTCTGGAACGCGCCGCTGACCTGGCTGCCCGCGGACGACACCCCCCCGGCCCCCGGCCGGGGGTACCCCCACGGCGCCCGCCCCGCCCTGGAGGTACGGGTCGACGGGCTGCTGTGGCACCCCGTCGACAGCCTCGCCGGACGCGGTCCGCTGGAGAGGGTGTACGTCATCGGAGCCGACGCCGACGGCCGCACCACCGTGACGTTCGGCGACGGCGTGAACGGCGCGCGCCTGCCCACCGGGCACGAGAACGTGCGCGCCCGCTACCGCTTCGGCACCGGCGGGGCCGCCAACGTCGCGGCCGGCCGCATCACCCAGGCCGTCTCCCGGCCGCTGGGCGTCACCGCCGTCACCAACCCGCTGCCCGCGACGGGCGGCGCGGAGGCCGACGGCCCGGAGTCGGCCCGGCGCGGCATCCCGCTCGCCGTCTCCGCGCTCGACCGCCTGGTCTCCGTCCGCGACTACGAGGACTTCACCCGGTGCCGGGCGGGCATCGGCCGGGCCAGTGCGCGGGAGGTGTTCGACGGGCGGCGGCAGGTGCTGCACGTGACGGTCGCCGGCGCGGGCGACGCGCCGATCGGCGCGGACGCCGACACCCTGCACGCCCTGCGAGCCTCCCTGCACGCCCACGGCGACGCCCGGCTGCCGGTGCGCGTGGACGTGCGCGAGCTGGTGCTGCTGCTCCTGGCGGCCCGGGTGACAGTGGAGCCCGACCACTCCTGGGCCGTCGTCGAGCCCCGGCTGCGGCAGGCGCTGCTGGGCGCGATGGGCTTCGAGGGGCGGGAGCTGGGGCAGCCCGCCCGGCTGTCGGAGGTCCTGGCGGCGGCCCACTCGGTGCCCGGTGTGGACCACGTGGACGTGGACGTCTTCTCGGGCGTGCCCGCGTCCGCCCTGCCGGCCGGTGCGGTCCTCCCCGGCGGCGGACCGCGCCGGCCGCGCACGGTCGTGCCGGCCCGGCCCGCCCGGTACGACGAACAGGTCCACACCGTCACCGCCGAGGGAGGCGAGACGCTCGGCTCCATCGCCGCCCGCCACGGCATCACCCTCTCCGAACTGCTGCGGCTCAACCCCGGCATCACCGACACCCGGCCGCTTCCCAGGGGCCGCTCGGTGTACGTCTTCCGCGGCGTCCGCCCGGCCCAGCTCGCGATGTTCTCGCCCGCGGTGGCGGCGGACACGCTGATCCTCACGGAGGCCCCCCGATGAGCCCGACGCTCCCACGGCCGGGACGACCGCCCCGGCCCGCACGACCCCGGCGAACGACGGAAGGAATCGGCCATGAGCAGGGAGCCGGACGGGCTCGCGGAGCTGCTGCCGCAGTGGCACAGACTGCGGGACGGCGGGCGCGGGAAGCAGGGGGCGCGGGACGAGCCCCTGCGCGCCCTGCTCGCCGTGATCGCCGAACAGGTCGACCTCGTACGCACCGGGGTCGAGCAGGCCTACGACGACTGGTTCGTGGAGACCGCCGCCGACTGGGTGCTGCCCTACCTCGGGGATCTGGTCGGCTACCGGCCGCTGCCCGGCTACGAGCGGGTCCTGGCCACCGGCCTGCGGGACGGCAGCCCGGAGGAGGTCTCGCGGCAGCGGCTGGCCCGTGCGCTCGCACCGCGCCGGGACGTGGCGTCCACGGTCGCCGACCGGCGCCGCAAGGGCACCCCCCACCTGCTGGAGGAGCTGGCGCTGTCGGTGGCGGGCCGGCCCGCGCGGGTGGTGGAGTTCTCCCGGCTGGTCGCCCACCACCAGCCGGTCAGGCTCTACGGCGCGGGCACAGCGGCGGCCGACCGGCGGCGGCTCTCGCGCGGCCGCCTGGCCGACCTGCGCGACGGGGCGGCGCTGGACCTGGCGGGCGGCCCCTTCGCCACGACGGCGCGCTCGGCCGACGTACGGCGCGCGGACTCACGCCGTACGCCCGGCGGGCACACCCCGGCCGGAGTCGGCCTGTACGTGTGGCGGCTCAGGCCGTACCCGGTGACGAACGCCCCCGCCTACTGCGTCGACCGGGCCCGCAGCCTCTACACCTTCTCCATCCTCGGCAACGACACCCCGCTGGTGACCCGGCCCGAGCCGGAGCCGTCGGCCACCCACGTCGCCGCGATCGACAACGTCCCCGCGTACATCCGGCGCCGGCAGCTGAGCGACCGGCTCGCGGACTACTACGGCCCGGGCAGGTCCTTCGCGATCCGGCGGGACGGGGACGGGGAGCCGGTGCCGCCGTCGGACATCGTCGTCGCCGACCTCACCGGCTGGCGCTACCGCCCGCGCCGCGGCCAGGTCGCGGTCGACCCGGTGCTCGGCCGGATCGCCTTCGGCTCCCGCTCCGCCCCGCGCCGGGGGGTGTGGGTCGACTACCACCACGCCTTCCCCGACGACACCGGCGGCGGGGAGTACGCCCGCCCCGGCCGCACCACCCCCGACGCCGCCACGGTCCACCGGGTCGGCCCCGGGTGCGCCCACCAGCGGATCATGGACGCGTACGCGCGGTGGCGCGAGGACCGGCGGGCCGGGCGCTGCGGCCCCGAGGGAATCATCGAGATCACCCACAGCGGCGCCTACCAGGAGCAGCTGGACTTCGACCTCGGCCCCGGCGACCGGCTCCAGTTGCGCGCCGCGGAGGGCACCCGCCCGGTGATCCGCCTGCTGGACTGGTACAGCAACCGGCCGGACGCGCTCAACATCCGCGCGGACGAGGAGTGCGCACCGGGCCGGGACGCGCCGCGCGTCACCCTGGACGGGCTGCTGGTCGCCGGGCGCGGCCTGAACGTCACCGGGCCGGTCGGCGAGGTCGTCATCCGGCACTGCACCCTGGTGCCGGGCTGGTCGCTGCGGCCGGAGTGCGAACCGCAGTCGCCGGACGAGCCGAGCCTGGTCCTGGAGCGCACCACCGCGTGCGTGCGGATCGAGCGCAGCGTCCTGGGCACCGTCCAGGTGGTCGGCGACGAGGTGGGCACCGACCCGCTGGAGATCCACATCCGCGACAGCGTCCTGGACGCCACCGGCCACGACCGGGAGGCGCTGTCCGCGCCCGACTGCCGCCACGCGCACGCCGTGCTGTACGCGCACCGCACCACCGTGATCGGGGAGGTGTACGCGCACGCCGTCGCCATCGGCGAGAACAGCGTGTTCACCGGGCGGATGCACGTGGCCCGGCGCGGGACCGGCTGCCTGCGCCACTCGTACGTGCCGCCGGGCTCGCGCACACCGCGCCGGTACCGCTGCGTGCCGGACCGTCCGGCGGGGCGGGGCGGGGCGGAGCGGGTGCGCCCGCTGTTCGCGAGCGAGCGATACGGGACGCCCGCGTACGCGCAACTGGCCGACGACTGCCCCCGGGAGATCCTCCGGGGCGCGGAGGACGGAGCCTCCATGGGCGCCTTCCACGACCTGTACCTGCCGCAGCGCGAGGACAGCCTGCGCGCCCGGCTCGCCGAGTACACGCCCGCCGGCACCGACGCGGGGGTCCTGTTCGTGACCTGAACCGCCGGGCGGCCAGAAGCCCGGATCCGCAGACCTCGCAGACGTACGGAAAACCTTTCGAGGGGGACCCCATCCATGCACGCTGATCTCTCCCGCATCACCTTCCGGCCGGAGCGGCACTACTCGGCGGTGCTCGCCCAGCAGGGCCGCGTACAGCTCGACGCGGACGCCAACGAGCAGACCGCGATCCAGCTCCACCAGGCCCGTACCGTCGCCGCCGACCTGATCGGGCGGCACGGCGGGCCGGCCGGTGCCACCGGCTTCGCCATCGGGCTCGACAGCCGCGGCCACGAGCTGGACGACCTGACCATCGGGGGCGGCCGCTACTACGTCGACGGCATCCTGTGCGACGCCTCCCGGCCCGCCCCCGGCGAGGCCGTCGAGGACGACGGCGATGGCGACGGCGGCGGCCACGGCGGCGAGGACGGCGGACGCGACGGTGACGGCCGGGACCGGGCGGGAGGCCGGGCCGGGGACAGGGCCGGCGGAGCGGACGCGGCACCCGCCCACTGGACGTACTGGGACCAGCCCGACGGCCACCGCGACCCCAAGCGCCCCGGTGACCGGCTGCCCACCGCCTTCCCCTACCTGGCCTACCTGAAGGTGTGGGAGCGGTCGGTGACCGCGGCCGAGGACCCGGCACTGCGCGAGGTGGCGCTCGGCCCCGACGTGCCGGACACCGCCGCCCGGGTCAAGGTGGTCTGGCAGGTGCTGGCGCTGCCCGGCTCCGAGCTGGGGGTGGAGGACGGCGAGACCGGCAAGGACGCCCTGCGCACCGCCTTCCACCGGTGGGCCGACGAGCGCTCCGCGCCCGGTTCGCGCATGGCGGCGCGCAGCCGGCGCCCCGAACGGGCCGACGAGGACCCGTGCCTGCTCCGGCCCGACGCCCGCTACCGGGGCCCGGAGAACCAGCTCTACCGGGTGGAGGTCCACGAAGGCGGGACGGCGGACGGGGCGACCTTCAAATGGTCCAGGGAGAACGGCTCGGTGGTCCTGCCCGTCGACGGCCTCGACGGCACCTGGGTGGAGCTCGCCACGCTCGGCGGCGACGGCAGGCTCGACCTGAACACCGGGGACTGGGTGGAGTTCGCCGACACCGCCTACACCAGCCGCGGCGAGCCGCTGCCGCTGCTGAGGGTGGAGGAGGTGGACCTGCCGGGGCGGCGCGTGAGGCTGTCGGGTGAGCCCGGGGGCGGCGTCGGCCGGCGCCCCGAGCTGTACCCCTGCCTGCGCCGCTGGGACCACCGGGAGGAGACGCGGCGCGGCGGACGCGGCGCGCGCAGCCGTCTGAGGGGCGGGGCGGTCCGGGTCGAGGAGGGCCGCTGGCTGCCGCTGGAGGACGGCGTCGAGGTGTACTTCGAGCCGGGCGGCGCCTACCGGCCGGGGGACCACTGGCTGGTCCCGGCCCGTACCGCCACCGGGGCGGTGGAGTGGCCGGTGAACGCCGCCCGCAAACCGCTGCTGCGCGCACCGGCCGGCATCCGGGTGCACTACGCGCCGCTGGCCTGGGTGATGGGCGAGCACGGCGTCTCCGACCTGCGGCTGTCCTTCGGCCCGCTGGCCGGTCCCGTTCCGGCGGCGACCGAGGAGGAGCTGGCGGCCGAGGCCCGGGCGGAGGCCGAGGCGCGGGCGCCGGCCGCCCAGGGAGAACCGGAGATCCCGACGGACACGGCCGGACCGCGGGCCTGACACGCGGACGGGAATCCCCGTGCCGGACCCGGCGCCGGGTCCGGCGCACACCTTGGCGCGAACCCCGGCGCGAACCCCGGTGCCGGGCACATCCGAGAGGAGCGAGTGACGCATGGCCACACCCCTGAGCGCCTCACGACTGGTCAAAGCGCTGCGGGACGAGGGTCTGGAGGTCCGCGAATACCGCAACTGGCGCACGCACAACCGCAACGGGAAAGGGCCCTGGGGCCCGGTGAACGGCGTCATGATCCACCACACCGTCACCAGAGGCACCGACCACACCGTCGAGCTGTGCTACGAGGGGCACTCGACGCTGCCGGGCCCGCTGTGCCACGGCGTCATCGACAAGGAGGGCGTGGTGCACCTGGTCGGCAACGGCCGCGCCAACCACGCCGGGCTGGGCGACGGCGACGTGCTCAGGGCCGTCATCGCCGAACGCGCCCTGCCCGGCGACAACGAGGCCGACACCGACGGCAACCGCCACTTCTACGGCTTCGAGTGCGTCAACCTCGGCGACGGCAGGGACCCGTGGCCCGAGGCGCAGAAGCTGGCGATCGAGAAGGCCGCGGCCGCCGTCTGCCGGGCGCACGGCTGGACCGAGAAGTCCGTGATCGGCCACCGGGAGTGGCAGCCCGGCAAGGTGGATCCGCGCGGATTCTCGATGGATACCATGCGGGGCCGCATCGCCAAGCGCCTGGGCAGGAAGGCGGACGGCCCCACCAAGCCGGCGCCCAAGCCGCCGGCGCGGTACGAGCCCTTCCCCGGAGCGGACTTCTTCCGGATCGGCCGCGAGAGCAGGATCGTCACGGCGATGGGCGAGCGGCTCGTGGCCGAGGGCTGCGGGCGCTACAAGGTGGGCCCCGGTCCCCGGTGGAGCGAGGCAGACCGGCAGTCCTACGCCGCCTGGCAGCGCAAGCTGGGCTTCACCGGCAAGGACGCCGACGGCATCCCCGGCCCCACCAGCTGGAAGAAGCTGCGCGTCCCCGACGTGTGAGGCACGGTACCGCGCGGCACGCGTCCCGCCGCCCTCCGCGCGTCCTCGTGCGCGGCTACACCTCCAGCCTGGCGATCTCCCCGATCTCCAGAGCCACGTACAGTGCCCCGTCGGGACCGAAGGCGAGACCGTGCGGCTCCGAGGAGGCCACCGGGAGGTCGTACTCCTCGACGCGGCCGTCCGCGTCGACGGAACCGACCCGGCCCGCCCCCCACTCGGTGAACCAGCACAGACCGTCCGGCCCGGCGGTGATCGCGTGAGGGCGGCAGGCGGGGTCGGGCAGGGGGAACTCGTCGATGCGGCCGCCGGTGGTGATGCGGCCGATCCGCCCGGCGCCGATCTCGGTGAACCACAGCGCGCCGTCGGGGCCGCGCGTGATGCCGACCGGCGCGGCCTTCGGAGTGGGAAGCGGATGGACCACCACCTTTCCGTCGAGGCCGATCCGTCCGATCGCGTCCGCCTGGTTGAGGGTGAACCACAGTGCCCCGTCGGGCCCGTCGGCGATGGCGGAGGGGAAGGCGCCGGCGGCCGGCAGGCAGAACTCCGTCATCCGGCCGTCGGTGGTGACGCGGCCGATCCGGCCGGTGCGCGTCTGGGTGAACCACAGTGCCCCGTCGGGACCGCACACGATGCCGAACGGGCCGCTGTCCGGGGCCGGGACGGGATACGAGGCCGTCCGCCCGGACACGGTGATCCGCCCGATCCGGTGATCCCGGAGACGGGTGAACCACAGCGCCCCGTCGGGACCCGGGGCGATCACCGAGGGTCCGCAGGAAACGGAGTCGAGCCGGTGGACGTCGAGCCGGCCGCCCGGTTCGAGTCGGGCGATCCCTCCGGAGTGGACCAGGGTGCACCACAGGGCTCCGTCGGGCCCGGCCGTCAGGGCGTAGGGACCCGCGCCGGACCCGGGCACGGGTATGCGGTCGATGGAGCGGGCGGGGCGTGGCATGAGGCGTCTCCTCGTGGTCGTGGCGTGGGCGGCCTGTCCGGCGGATCCGGTCCGTGGCGGGGGTCAGTTCGCGGCGGCGGGCGTACGGACCGCCCGCAGTTCCAGATGCCGGCCCCGCCACCGCCGCCGCAGCAGGCGGTCGTGGCTGACGACGACGAGGGCGCCGCCGAAGCCCGCCAGAGCGGCCTCCAACTCCTCGGCGAGGGCGGGGGAGAGATGGTTGGTCGGCTCGTCCAGCAGCAGCACGTCGGCCGGTTCGGTGACCAGCCGCGCCAGGGCGAGGCGCTGCCGCTGGCCCGTGGACAGGCCGGTCACCGGCACCGAGAGCCGGTCGGGCGCGAACAGGCCGAGGGAGAGGAGCCGTTCGGCGTGCTCCTCGGCCGTTCCCGCCCGGCCGCGGGCGAACGCGCTCAGCAGCGTCTCGCCCGGCCGCCCGGGCGCCGGCTCCTGGGGAAGGTGGCCGATCCGGCCGCGACGGGCCACCCTCCCGGTGTCCGGCGGCAGTTCGCCGGCCAGGACGCGCAGCAGGGTGGACTTGCCCGCCCCGTTCGGCCCGGTGACCAGCAGCCGCTCACCCGGTGCGACGCTCAGGCCGGTGCGGCCGAGCCGGCCGGTGACGGTGATGCCGTCGGCTTCGAGCACGGCACCTTGCGGGGCTTCCCGGGCCGGGCCCTCCGGGGACGCGGCCTCCCCGTGCGGGCGGCCGGTACGCGGCACGGCGGTGAACCGCAGCGGCTCGGGCGGGGGCGGCACCGGGGCGGCCTCCAGGCGGCGCAACCGCTCCTCCGCGCTGCGCACCCGGCCGGCGATGGACTGCTGTACGCGGCCCGCCGCCCGGTCGTAGGCCATCTTGTTGCCGTCCCTCATGGCCCGGCCCGGGGCCACCCGGCGGGCGGTGGTGGCGGCGGTCTCGCGGAGCCGGTCGACGTCGGCCCGCCACCTGGCGTGCGCCTGGGCCCAGCGCTGCCGGGCCGCCGCCTTCTCGGCGAGATAGCCGGAGTAGCCGTCGCCGTGGCGCACCGCCGTGCGGCGATCGGCGTCCACCTCCAGCAGGGTGGTGGTGACGCGCTCGAGGAAGACCCGGTCGTGCGAGACCGCCACGGTCGTGCCGCGCCGGGTGCGCAGATGCTCCTCCAGCCAGGTCAGGGCGTCGTCGTCGAGGTGGTTGGTCGGCTCGTCCAGCAGCAGCACCTCGGGCGCGGCGGTGAGGACCGCGGCCAGCCGCAGCCTGACCCGCTCGCCGCCGGAGAGGCCGCCCACCGGGCGGTCGCGGCGCAGCCGCCCCAGGCCCAGGCCGTGCAGGGCGCGCTCCGTCCGGGCGTCGGCGTCGTAACCGCCGCGCAGCTCGTAAAGCGTCAGCAGGTCCCCGTACTCGGTCAGGTGCGACTCGTCGCCGTCGGCCATCCCGGCCTCCAGGCGGCGCAGCCGCTCCTCGAGCGCACGCAGTTCGTGCAGGGCGCGGTCCAGGACGTTCTGGACGGTCAGGTGCGCCGGCAGCCGCTCGTCCTGGGCGAGGTGGCCGACGCCGCCCTCGGCGTGGAGGACGACCTCCCCCCGGTCGGGGTGTTCCCGGCCTGCCAGCAGACGCAGCAGGGTGGTCTTGCCGGAGCCGTTCTCGCCGACGATCCCGGTGCGCTCACCGGCGGCGAGCGAGCACGTGACCGAGTCGAGGACGATCCTCCCGCCGTAGGACTTGGTGACGGCGCGGACGGCGATCTGCGTGGGCATGCGGGCACTCCGAAGCATTCGTGGACGGTGCGGCCGACAGGGGCCGCAGGGCCGGGTGAACGCTTCGGAAGAGCATCGGCGACTCCTTAACGCGACAACAGTTGCGTTATCATGGTGCCATGGCACCGTCCCAGGGGGCAACCGGAGTCCCCGGCCCGAACCCCACCGCACCCGCTCCGGCCCGCCGCCCTGGAGGTCGCAGTGCCCGCGTTCGGGAGCGGGTCCTCGACGCCGTCCGCGCCCAGCTGGTGGAGCACGGCTACGACGAGCTCACCGTCGACGCCGTGGCCGCCCGCGCGGGCGTGCACCGCACCACGGTCTACCGGCGGTGGCGGGATGTGGGAGGCCTGCTCGCCGACGTCCTCGACGCAGCGGGGGACGACGGGTGGCGGCCGCGGGACACCGGCGACCTGGCGGGCGATCTGACGGCGCTGAACCAGGAGGTGTACGCCGCCCTGACCGAACGGCCGTCCGTCACCGCCGCCCTGATCGCCGCGTCGTTCCGCTCCGCGGAGGCGGCCGATGCCCTGCGGCGCTTCTGGGACGACCGGTACGCGCGCTGCGAGGCGGTCGTCCAACGCGCGGTACGGCGCGGGGAGACACCGGCGGGCACCGACGCCCGGGCCCTGCTCGTCGCCGCCACCGCGCCGCTCTACCACGAGACGGTCCTCCTGCGCACCCCGCCCGACCTCCGGCTGCCCGGCCGGGCGGCCCGCGCCGCCGCCGTCGCCGCGTCCGCCGGCGCCTTCACCGAACCGCCGACGGGCGGCGCCTGACGGCGGTCCGGTCCGGACGACCCCGGGCGTCCGTCAGGGCTTGCGGGCCACGCCGCAGTAGAAGGCCACCTCGTCGGGGAGCTCACCCGCCGGCGAGGGCTCCGGCCGCCATCGCGAGCACGACACCACGCCCGGCTCCAGCAGCTCCAGCCCGTCGAAGAACCGCGAGACCTCCTCGGGTGTGCGCTGGTGGAGCTTCGGCGTGCCGACGCTGTTCCAGTACTCGACCGCCGCGTCCACGTCGTCCAGCCCGGGCGCGGTGATGGTGTGCGACAGCACCAGGTAACTGCCGGAGGGAACCGCGTCCACGAGCCGCTTCACGATCGCGTGGGCCCGGTCGGTGTCCTCGATGAACATCACGATGCCCAGCAGCATGACCGCGACCGGCTCGGTGAAGTCCAGGGTCTTGGCCGCCTCCCGCAGGATGGCGTCGGGGTCGTGCAGATCGGCGTCGAGGTAGTCGGTGACGCCCTCGGGGGTGGAGGTCAGCAGGGCCCTGGCGTGCGCCAGCACGATGGGGTCGTTGTCGGTGTAGACGATCCGGGCGTCCGGCGCGATGCGCTGGGCGACCTCGTGGGTGTTCTCACTGGTCGGCAGACCGGTGCCGATGTCCAGGAACTGCCGGACGCCCGCCTCGCCGGTCAGATGGGTCACCGCGCGGCCCAGGAACGCCCGGTCGGCCCGGGCGTAGTCCAGGATGCCGGGGTGGATCCTGCGGACCTGGTCGCCGGCGGCCTTGTCCACCTCGTAGTAGTTCTTGCCGCCCAGCCAGTAGTCCCACATCCGGGCCGAGTGCGGGACGGTGGTGTCGATCCGGGCCGACACCTGCTCGGACGTGGTCGTTCCATCTGCCATGGGAGCTTCCTCCTGAGGTCCTGCGCGATTGCTCCCGTCAAACTACGCGCTCCAACCCGCTCTGGCAGCAGGTCTGTTGATCAGAGTTGACCAGGCAGGACGGGAAGCCGCCCCGAGGAGGCCGGGGGAATCAGTCCGCGTCGGTCAGCCCGGCCTCCGCCGCGGCCAGCGCCGGTGCGTGGCCGAAGAGCCCGGGCAGGCCGCCGGAGTGCAGCAGGACCGTGCGGCGCCCGGGGCGGACCGTACCGTCCGCGACGGCCGCCGCCAGACCGGCCAGGGCCCGGCCGGTGTAGACGGGGTCGAGCACGAGTCCCTCGGTGCGTGCGGCGAGGAGCAGCGCGGACCGGGCCGGTTCCGTCAGTGTGCCGTAGCCGTCCCCCACCTGGTCCGTGCGCAGCCGCAGCGACTCCGGCGGGCAGTACGCGCCGGTCAGGCCGGACGCCAGGCGGGATACGGTGATGGCGGGGGCGGACACGGCGCCGACGTGGACCCCCAGGACCCGGTGCGCGCCCAGCTCGCCGACGAGTCCCGCCATGGTCCCCCCGGAGCCGACGGCGGTGACGACCGTGTCCAGGCCGGGGGCCTGGGCGAGGAGCTCGCGTCCGCACTCGGCGTAGCCCCGGGCGCCGAGCGCGCTGGAGCCCCCGAAGGGGAGGAGCGCCGGAACGGCGCCCTGCCGGCTCAGCTTCTCGGCGATCTCGTGTGCGACGGAGTCGAGCGAGGCGGCGTCGGTGTCGCCCGCCCACACCACCCGGGCGCCGAGGAGGCCGTCGAGCGCGAGGTTGCCGGACGAGGAGGCCCCCGGGCGGCCGGCGAGCACCAGTACGGCCCCCAGGCCGAGCCGGGCGGCCGCGGCCGCCGTCAGCCGCGCGTGGTTGCTCTGGGGCGCGCCGGTGGTGACCAGGACGGTGGCGCCGCCGGCCAGTGCCTCCCCGCACAGCCACTCCAGCTTGCGCACCTTGTTGCCGCCGCCGCCGAGACCGGTGAGGTCGTCCCGCTTGATCCACAGGTCCTCCGCCTCCAGCCCGAGGGCGAGGGCCAGGCGCGGCGCGGGTTCGAGCGGTGTGGGCCAGGTGCCGAGGACCGCCCGCCGCGGAGCGCCGTCCGATGCTGTCATCTGCGTGGTCACTCCGGTGTGCCGTCCGTGGGCGGAGCTTCGGTGGAGGACATGGTGGCACACGGCGGCGGCGCGCCGGGGAATCCGGGCCGCCGCCAGGGCACCGGTGTACCGCGGCGTATCGCACGGGATCCGCCGCCGGGCGGCCTTCCGCAGGGAGTCGCGGGGACGGTTCACCTCCGTAAGGGTCTCCCGTGTCCGGAGGCAGCGGCGGCGTGACGCAGGAGGAGGGAACGGCGGGATGAGGAAGAACCGGCTGGGGCGCAGCACGGTGGAGGTCACGGAACTGGGCTTCGGCGGCGGACCGCTCGGAGGACTCTTCGAACCGCTGGACGACGACACCGCGACCGGGGCGCTCACGGCGGCCTGGGAAGGCGGTGTCCGCTACTTCGACACCGCCCCGCACTACGGGATCGGGCACTCCGAGCGCCGCATCGGCGACTTCCTGCGGGACAGGCCGCGGGAGGAGTACACGCTGTCGACCAAGGTGGGCAGGATCCTGGTCCCGCAGGACCCGCAGGGCCGCACGGACGAGAGCTTCCAGGCGCCCGCCACGCACCGGCGCGTACGGGACTTCTCCCGCGACGGGGTGCTGCGCAGCGTCGAGGACTCCCTCGCCCGCATGGGCGCCGACCGTGTCGACGTGCTCTTCCTCCACGACGCGGAGGAGTGCTTCGAGGACGCGCTGCGCCGCGGATACCCGGCGCTCGCCGAACTGCGCTCCCAGGGCGTGGTGGGCGCCATCGGCGCTGGGATGCACCACACCGGCATGCTGACCAGGCTCGTGCAGGAGGCCGACGTCGACGTGGTCATGCTCGCCGGCCGCTACACCCTGCTGGACCACAGCGCCCTGGACGACCTGCTGCCCGCGTGCGCCGGACGCGGCGTCCCCGTGCTCGCGGCCGCGGTGTTCAACTCCGGGATCCTCGCCGAGCCGCGTCCGGCCGACGGGGCGCGTTACGAGTACGCGCCGGCCCCGCCGGACGTGCTGCGGCGGGCGCACCGCATCGCCGACGTCTGCGAGGCGCACGGCGTGACGCTTCCGCGGGCCGCGGTGGCGTTCCCGCTGCGCCACCCCGTCGTCGCGGGGGTCGTGCTCGGCATGCGCTCGGCCGGGGAGGTGCGGCGCGACACCGAGGCGTTCGGGGCGGGCGTCCCCGAGGGCCTGTGGACCGATCTGCGCGAACAGGGCCTGATCGACGAGCGTGCGCAGGCGCCCGGCTGAGGAATCGCCCGTCCCGTCCCGGCCCGTCCCGTCCCGGCCCGTCCCGTCCCGGGCGCAGGGGCACCCGGCGGGGCATCCTGGACCTCACGGGGTGATCCGCCGGAGCGCCCCTTCCGGCCGGAAAGGGTGCCCATGGTGAGGAACGCCCAGCGGTTCCACGGATGGATCGCCGGTGTGGGGACGTCCTCGGGGACGCGGATCGTCCTGGGGCACTGGCCCCGGTCGCCGTTCGGCCCGTTCAGCGACGTGATGCTGGAACGGGCCGGCGGGCAGCGGCTGCTGCTGGCCCCGGCCGGACGGATCGCGGACTTCGTCGCCGCGGTCTACCGCTTCGACCGGGTGCTGGCCGTCCCGGTGGAGGTGGACGCGGCCCGGGGGCACTGGCAGGTCGTGGCCGGACCGCTGCGGATGCGCTTCGCCGCCGGCCGCCGGGGCGGGCTCGGGCTGCTGCTGCGGTGCGTACCCGCCCCGCTCGCCGCCCGGCCCGCCTGGGTCGCGCTCACCGACATCCCCGCCCGGCTGATGCCCGGGGTGCGGACCAGGGGCAGCGCGGGCGGCGGGTACCGGGAGTGGTACGGAGTGCGGGACCTGCGCCGGATCACCGCGGTCGAGGCGTCATGGGAGGGCCGGGACCTGGGTCCGCTCGCACCGGTCGATCCGCCGGTGCGGTTCGGGTTCGGCTCCGCGCCCCGCACACCCGCCCTGGTACGGGTGGTCACCACCGTCGCGGGGCCGCGGGCGCACTCTCCCCCTGCCTCCGGCCGCAGAGGTCTGTAGCGTGGGAGACGTCCTTCCGGACCTCGGAGGTGCGGCGTGCGCGTTCCGGCCATAGACACCGAGGGGCTGACGAAGCGCTTCGGCACGGTGACCGCCCTGGACGGGCTGGACCTCCGGGTGGAGCAGGGTGAGATCTTCGGCTTCCTGGGCCCCAACGGGGCGGGCAAGTCCACCACGATCCGCCTGCTGCTCCACCTCGTCCGCCCGACCGCCGGGACGGCGCGGATCATGGGCGTACCGGTGGAGGACGTCGAGCGCGCCCACCGGCACGTCTCCTACGTCTCGGGCGACGTCTCCCTGTGGCCGCAGCTGACCGGCATGGAGATCCTCACCCATCTGGCCAACCTGTCCGGCGGCGCCGACGACGCCTTCCGGGACGAGCTCATCGAGCGGCTGAGGGTCGACCCGAGCGTGCGGGCCCGCTCGTACTCCAAGGGCAACCGGCAGAAGATCGCACTGACCGCCGCGTTCATGACCCGGCCCGACGTGCTGCTGCTGGACGAGCCGACCAGCGGTCTAGACCCCCTGATGGAGGCGGAGTTCCAGGCGCTGGCCCGGGAGGCCGCCGACCGCGGCCAGACGGTCTTCCTCTCCTCGCACCTGCTGGACCAGGTGGAGGACATCTGCCACCGCGTGGCGATCCTGCGCGCGGGGCGGCTGGTGGAGGTCGCGGCGCTTGAGGACCTGCGCGGGCTGAACACCACGGTGTTCGAGGCGGTCCTGGACGGTCCCGTACCCCGGCTCGACGGAGTGCCGGGCGTGGTCGCCGTGGAGCGGATCGACCGCGGCCTGCGGGTGTCCGTCACCGGGCCGCCGTCGGCCGCGCTCTCCCGGCTCGCCTCGGCCGGACTGGTCCGGCTCCGCAGCCGGGAACCGAGCCTGGAGGAGATCTTCCTGACCTACTACGAGGCCACCTCCGGGCAGCGCGGGGCCGTCGCCGCCGCGCACGGCGCACTGCCGGACGGTGCCGGACCCGGCCCCGGACCCGGTGCCCGGAACGGACCGGACGCGCCGGACCCGCGGGCCCCGCGGTAGGAGGCGGTCCCCATGGCCAAGACCGTGCCCGCACCCCCCGCCGCCCGCCCGGCGCGGCGGTACCGCACGGAGGCGGCGATCGCCCGGCTGGGGATCCGGCTGGTCCGCCGCGGCACCCTCGTACTGGCCCTGTCGACCGCCCTCTACGCGGCCGTCGAGGTCCTCGCCTACCTCGCCGCCTACCCCGACGCCGCATCGCGCCGCACCATCGCCACCTTCCAAGACAGCCCGGCCGTGCGGATGCTCCAGGGCATCCCGCACGCCGTCGACACCCCCGGCGGCTTCGCCGCCTGGGACGCCGGCTGGATCCTGGCCGCGATCACCGGCATCTGGGCGGTGCTGACCACCGGACGGCTGCTGCGCGGCGAGGAGGAGACGGGGCGGGCCGAGTCCGTGCTGGCGGCGCCGGTGCGGGCGGGCCGCGCCCTGCTGACGCACCTGCTGGTCCTCGCCGCCGCGATCGCCGTGACCGCCGCCGCGATCGCGGCGGCGCTGACGCTGTCGGGCGCCGCCGCGGCGGGCTCGGCGCTTTTCGGGCTGGGCGTCGCGGGCTTCGCGGCCACGTTCGCCGGGGTCTGCGCCGTCACCGCGCAGGTGTTCGAGGTGCGTCGCCGTGCCACCGGCGTCGCCACCGCGGTGCTCGGCGCGTCCTTCCTGCTCAGGATGGCCGCCAACAGCAGCGACTCCCGCGGCCGGCTGCGCTGGCTGACCCCGTTCGGCTGGATGGACGAACTCCACGCCTACGGCGACCCCCGGTGGACGGCCCTGCTCCTGCTGCTGGCCGCGCCGGTGCTCCTGGGCGCCGTCGCCGTGCGGCTGCGCGCGATGCGCGACACCGGCGGCGCCCTGATCGCCGACTCCGACAGCCGCCGCGCCCGGCTCGGGCTGCTGGGCGGTCCGGCGGCGTTCGCCTGGCGCGGCACGCAGGGCATGCTGGTCGGCTGGCTGACCGGCATCACCCTCTACGCCCTGGTGACCGGGTCGTTGGCCAAGGCGGTCACCGACTTCGTGGCCGGGCAGGCGTCCTACCGGGAGATGCTCCAGCGGCTCGGATGGGACCTGCAGCGGGTCACCGAGGGCTATCTCGGCACCATGGGCCTGCTGTTCGGCCTGCTGCTCTCCCTCCACGCCTGCTGGCGGATCGGCGCCGCACGCGCCGAGGAGGCCGCCGGACGGCTGGAGTCCACCCTCACCAGGCCGGTCTCCCGGCGCCGCTGGCTCGGCGGCCACATCCTGCTGGCCCTGGCCGCATCCCTGCTCCTCGCGGCCGCCGCGGCACTGGCCGTGTGGGTCGGCTCGGTGGCCGGCGGGGCCGACGTGGAGGCGGCGGGCGCGTTCGGATCGGTACTGAACACCCTGCCCGTGGTGGTGCTCCTGACGGGCCTGGCCGTCCTGGTCTACGGCATGGCGCCCCGGCTGACCGTCGGCCTGTCGGCGGCCGTCGCGGTCACCGCCTACCTGGTGGAGACGATCGGGACGGCGCTGGACTGGCCCGGCCAGGTGCTGGACCTGTCGCCGTTCCACCACCTGGCCACCGTGCCCGTCGAGCCGTTCGAGCCGCTGCCCGCGGCGGTTATGACCGGTCTCGGACTGCTGGCCGTGCCGGCGGGCGTCGCGGCCTTCGAGCGCCGGGACGTCGCCGGGGACTGAGAGCGGCGGAGGCGGGCCGGCCCGCCTCCGCCGCCGTTTCAGGAGGACTTCTCCGGATCGCCGGATCCGGGCTCGGCCATCCTGCGGTGGGCGGCCGCCTTGAGGCGGTCGGGGACCACTGCGTTGGCCCGGCCCTGGGCCCGTGACTTCAGCGAACCGGCGAGCTTCTTCCCCTCGCCCTCCATGAGGGCCTCGAAGCCCTGCCGGGCGACCAGCGCGGGATCGTCGGTGGCCTGCTCCGCCAGCTTGGTGTCCTCCAGGTCGCCGCGGCGGAAGAAGTCGGTGTCGGTGGGGCCCGGCATCAGCGAGGTGATCGTCACCCCGGTGTCCCTCAGCTCCTCGGCGACGGCCTCGGCGAAGGACTGCAGGAAGGACTTCGAGGCGTTGTACACCGCCTGGAAGGGCCCGGGCATGGTGGAGGCGAGCGAGGAGGTGATCAGCACCCTGCCCTCGCCGCGGGCGGCCATGTCCCGCAGCAGGAGCTTGGCCAGATGCACGGTGGAGGTGACGTTGAGGTCGATGAGGGCGAGTTCGTCGTCGAGGTCGGTCTCGGTGAACGCGCCGCCCCGGCCGATGCCGGCGTTGAGGGCCGCGGCGTCCACCGGCCGTCCCGTCTCGGCGACGGCCGCCCACAGCCGTTCGACCTCGTCGCGGCGGCGCAGGTCGGCCCGGACGGCCCGTACCTCGGTACCGGAGGCGCGCAGTTCCCCGGCCGCGGCCGTCAGCCGGTCGTCCTCGGCGTTGACCAGCAGGTCGAAGCCGTGCTCGGCGAACTGCCGGGCGAGTTCGAGCCCGATGCCGCTGGAGGCTCCGGTGACCAGGGCCAGCGGCCGGTGTTCGGCGGTGTGGTGTTCGCTCATGCCGCCCGGGTATCCCGTCGCGGGCGGTCGTCACCCGCGGATCCGGACGGAAGCGCCGTTCCGCCCGCCCGGCGCCGCACGGCGGAAGCGGGGGCCGCCGGCGCTCGAAGCGCCGACGGCCCCCGCCGTCCGTCCGCGGGACCCGCCTCGGCTCGCCCCGCCTCGCCCGCCGCCTTATCGCAGCTGGTCCTCGTCGTTGCCGTAGGAGCGGCGCACGGACTCGGCGGCCTTGTCCGTCTGGGCGTCGTACTTGTCGCCGGTGCGCTCGTCGATCGTCCGCTCGGCGCGGTCGACGCCCTTGTCCGCCTTGTCGGGGTGGCCCTTGGCCATCTTCTTGGCCTTGTTCGCCATGTCACCCAGCTTGCCCATAACGGCCTCCTCGCGGTGGTTTCGTGCCGTCTTGCTCCATACCGCCTAACCGCTGGCAAATGGGGGAAACATGCCGCGCCCCGGCGGGCTGCCGCCGGGCCGTACGCCCGGGCTGCGGTCCCGGCCGTGCCGATCTCCGCAGGTCACCGAGGCCGGCCGGGTTTCCTGTCCCCGCGCGGGGGCACGCGGTCGTGTGCCGTTCCGGTGCCCCGCTCTCCGGGTGCGAGGGCCCGGCCCAGCGGGCCGGGCCGGGACCGGGCGGCAGCGACACCCAAGGAGCGAGCACCGTATGACCCTCCCCTCCGAGCTGCCTCTGATCACCTCCCTCGACGAGCTGGCCCGTCTGGTCGAGAGCGGCAGGCGTCTGTATGTGCGCTGGTCCCGCGGCCCCCGGACCGACCTGGGGGAGACGGCCAGCACGGACGACCTGACCGGTGTCCCGCTGCCGGGGCTGTCCGTCAACGCCCTGGACGTCGAGTCGTGGTGGTCCAGCCGGCCGGTCCGGCTGTGGGTCGCCCGGCGCCTGTACGACTACTGCCATCTGCGCCGTTCGAAGGGGCCCGGGGTGCGGCCCTGGGTGCTGCGCGGCCGTGAGGTCGGACGCGGGCCCGACAACGAGCCTCTGGTCAGGGAGGTGGAGCCGATCGCCTGGGTCGACACACGGGTGATCTTCGAAGCGGAGGAGGAGGTGGCCCGGCAGAGGGGGAACTGGGGCCCGCTGGACCGGACCGCCGGCCACTGACCGGAAAGCCCTGGCCGACGCGTTGTCGGTGCCGCATGATATTCGTTCTCCAGACGATGATCAGCGGCCCCGGCGAGGGCCCACGGGGGGATCCACATGACAACCATCAGTCGGCACCCGGCGGCTGAGGAGCAGCCGGCGGGCGGCCGGCGCCGGCCGGCGTTCCCGCTCGGGCTGTGGAGGCGCAGGCCGGCGCCGCGCCTGGTCACCGACTTCGACGACCCCGCGCTGGCCCGGCTCCGGGAGGCGATCGGGGCGGGGGACTGGCCCGCCGTCCGCGAGCGGCTGGCGGCCGCGGCCGACGGTGAGGAGCTGTGCTGGCTGGTGTGGCACGCCTCCGGGACACCGGGCACGACCGAGCTGATGGGCCGTGTCATGGACCGCGAGCCGGACGGGACCCCGGCCCTGCTCATGGCCGGCGCACACCACATCGACTGGGCTTGGGAGGCCCGCACCGGCGCGCGGGCCTCCCAGGTCTCCAGAGAGCAGTTCCGGGTCTTCCACCAGCGGCTGGAGGTCGCCGAGGACCTGCTGTACCGGGTGGCCGAGCGCGAGCCGGACTGGGTCGCCCCCTGGTTCATGCTCCAGGTCTCCGGGCGCGGCCTCCAGGTCGGGCCGCAGATCGCCCGCCTCCGCTTCGAGGCGGCGGTCCGCCGCTGCCCCGGGCACCTGGGCGCGCACCGGCAGCACCTGCAGCAGGTGTGCGCCAAGTGGGGCGGCTCGCACGAGGAGATGCACGACTTCGCGCGCGAGTCGATGCTCTCGGCCCCCGAGGGCAGCCCGCTGGGCGAACTGGTGGCCCTCGCCCATCTGGAGCACTGGCTGGACCTGGAGCCGGGTGAGGACGCGGAGTACATCGGCCGCCCCGACGTACGGGCCCGGCTGCTGGAGGCCGCCCACCGGTCCATCGGCGACCCGGCCTTCGGGCGTCCGCGCGACTGGATCGGCGTGCACAACACCTTCGCCATGGCCCTCTCGCTGGCCGGCGAGAAGGAGGCGGCGGCCGCCGCCTTCGCACCGCTGGAGGGACGGGTCACCGAGTTCCCCTGGCAGTACCTCGACTCCGCCGACCCGGTCGCGGCGTTCCGGAAGTGGCGCTCGCGCGCCGGCCGCTGACGCGCCGACCCGCCGACCCGCACCCCCTCCCGCCGCCCACGGAAGAAAGCCCATCCGGTGTCCCAGCATCAGACGTCCCACACCTTCCAGGTCGATCTGCGCGGCCTGGTCGACCTGCTCTCCCACCACCTCTACTCCAGCCCCCGCGTCTACCTGCGCGAACTGCTGCAGAACGCGGTGGACGCCATCACCGCCCGCCGGGCCCTGCACCCGGACGCCCCCGCCCGGATCACGGTGGAGACCGGCGAGACGCTCACCGTCACCGACACCGGCGTCGGCCTGTCCGAGAAGGACGTCCACACCTTCCTCGCGACGATCGGCCGCAGCTCCAAGCGCTCCGCCGACGGAGGCCTCGACGGAACGGCCATCGCCTCGGCCCGTTCGGAGTTCATCGGCCAGTTCGGCATCGGGCTGCTCGCCTGCTTCGTGGTGGCCGACGAGATCACCGTGGTCAGCCGCTCTGCGGCCACTCCCGACGCGCCGGTCGTCGAATGGCGCGGCCGCGCCGACGGCAGCTACACCATCCGCACCCTGCCCCCGCACACCAGGCCGGAGCCGGGCACCACGGTGCGGCTGACCCCCCGCGCGGACGGCACCGAGTGGACGCGCCCCGACCGGGTGGTGGAGCTGGCCCGGCACTACGGCGGCCTGCTGCGGCACGAGGTCACCGTGACCGACGCCCGCGGCACGGCCACCCGGATCGATCGGACCCCGCCGTGGGAGGAGCGCCACGCCTCCCCACGGGCCCGCCGCGAGGCGCTGGCCGAGCACTGCCGCTCCACCTTCGGCTTCACCCCGCTGGACACCGTCGAGCTGGACCTGCCCGTCGTCGGGCTGCGCGGCGTCGCCTACGTCCTGCCGACCGCCGTCAGCCCCTCCCAGCGGGCCGGCCACCGGGTGCACCTCAAGGGCATGCTCCTGTCGGACCAGGCGTCCGAGCTCCTGCCCGACTGGGCGTTCTTCGTGCGCTGCGTGGTGGACACCACCGGCCTGCGGCCCACCGCCTCCCGCGAGGCGCTGTACGAGGACGAGACGCTCGACGCCGTACGCGAGGCGCTCGGCAACCGGCTGCGCGACTGGCTCACCGGCCTGGCCGCCGGCGACCCCACCCTCCTGCACCGCTTCATCGAGACCCACCACCTGGCCGTCAAGGCGCTGGCCCGCCACGACGACGCGCTGCTGCGGATGCTGCTGCCGTGGCTGCCCTTCGAGACGACCGACGGCAACGTCACCCTGGACGAGTTCGCCCGCAGCCACCCCACGATCCTGGTCACCCGGAGCGTGGAGGAGTTCCGGCAGGTCGCGCCGATCGCCGCGGCGGCCGGCCTCGGAGTCGTCAACGGCGGCTACACCTACGACCGGGACCTGGTGCACCGGCTGCCGGAGATACGCTCCGGCACCACCGTCGACGACCTGGACCCTGCCACCGTCACCGCGCACCTGGACGCGGTGGAGCCCGCCGCCGAACTGGCCGCGGCCTCCTTCCTGGCCGTGGCCCGCGAGGTGATCGGCGTCCACGACTGCGACGTGGTGCTGCGCAGCTTCCAGCCGGTGACCGCTCCCGCCCTCCTGCTGGACAACCGGGAGGCCCGGCACGAGCGCACCCGCTCCGAGCTGGCCGGTGCCGGCGACGGGCTGTGGGCCGACATCCTCGGCTCACTTCGCACCGAGGCCCCCCGCGCCCAACTGGTCCTCAACCATCTCAACCCGCTGGTCCGCCGCGCGGCGACGATCACCGAACGCGGGCTGGCCACCGCCACGGCGGAGGCGCTGTACGGACAGGCGCTGCTGCTCAGCCGCCGCCCGCTGCGCGCCGCCGAGAGCGCGCTGCTCAACCGGGCCTTCCTCGGCCTGCTCGACCACGCCATGCACGACCACGCCACGCACGACCGGGCCGGCGGCCAGGGCGGCCCGGCCCCCCGGAAGGAGCCGTGATGCTGGAGACCCCGGAGGCCGTGCTCGACGCGCTGCGGGAGAACAACGACCGCCCCTACGGCCTGCCCAGGACGGTGACCGCCGAGGAACTGGTCGAAGCCGCCGAGCAGTTCGAGGACAAGGGCGTCCTGGTCACCGCGCTGCTGGAGCTGATGGAGGCCTACGAGTACACCGGCGAGCACCGCAAGTCGCCGGTGGTCTTCGCCCGTCTGCTCCGGCTGTGGGACGACGACCGGAGCGCCTTCAGCGAGTGGGAGGGCCATCAGGTCTACTGGCGCTTCAAGTGGGTGACGACCTCGCTGCTGGAGGTGCCGGACGTACCGCTGGCCACCGTCGAGCAGTGGATCGGCCGGATGCGCGAACGCTACCGCGAGGCCGGCCACGGCATGCAGCCGGTGGCGGCCATGGCCCACCGCGTCGCGCTGCACACCGGCAGCGGCCTGGAGTCCGCCTACGACCTGTGGGTGACCCGCCCCCGGGAGCGGCTGAGCGACTGCGAGGCGTGCGAGATACGCCACCGGGCGCTGCACCACGTCCTCCTCGGGGAGGACGAGCAGGCCCTGCGGATCTGGGAGCCGCTGTTCGCCGGGGCCGTGAGCTGCCAGGAGGAGCCCTACGTCAGCCACGCCTTCGCGCTGCTGCCCCTGCTGCGCACCGGCCGTGCCGACGAGGCCCGCTCGCACCACCTGGCCGGATACCGCTACGCCCGCGGAAAGACGGGGATGGCCGAGGAGATCGGCCTCCACCTGGAGTTCTGCGCCCTGACCCGCAACGAGGGCCGCGGGCTGGAGATCCTGGCCGAGAACCGCGAGCTGTTCGGCGTCACCGGCGCCCCCAAGGCGCGGCTGGCCTTCCTCACCGGCGTGCAGGTGCTGCTCGGCCGTCTCGTGGCGCAGGGGTACGCCGACACCCCCGTCGCCGGACCGCCCGGGCGGCAGTGGACGGCGCGGACGCTGAACGACGAGATCGGGGCCGAAGCGGACGCACTGGCCGCGGCCTTCGACCGGCGCAACGGCACGGCGGCGGTCGGCGAGCGCCGCCGTGCGCGCCTGGAGCGGCACCCCCTGCTGGAGGAGCCCCTCGCGCTGGGGCTGCGCGTCACACCGCTGACCGGCCCGAAGGACGGCGCGACCGCCCCGGAGCCCGTGCCCGCGCCGGCCGCCGCGCACCGGGTGGCGATCCCCGGGGACTTCGCCGAACTGGTCGCCGAGGCACGGCGGCTGGCCGATGAGGGGCACCCCGGCGACACACCGCTGTGGGAACGCGTCGCCGAGCGCGTGGCCGCCGACGGATACGTCCACGACCCCGCTCTCGGCCCCCTGGACCTGCTCCTGGCCGAGCTGGCCGAGCAGCGCGCGTTCGCCGCGGACGAGCGGGGCGGGAGCGGTCGGGCCGCGATGGCCGAGGCGGTCGCCCTCTACGCCCGGGCCGGCCTGCCCTGGCACGAACTGGCCGCCCGAGCCCGCCTGGCCTGCCGGCCCGAGGCCGGACAGGGGCGGAGCGGGGGGCCCGGCGGGGAGACCGCCGACCACCTCGCGGTACGGCGGGAGCTGGCACCCCTGCTGGAGTCGGCCGAACGGATGCTCCCCGGCGGGGACCGGGAGCCGGAGGCGGACTTCCGGCCGGACAAGTACCTCGTCGTACTCCACTGCCGGGCCTTCGCCGCGCACAACGAGCTGGCCGACGCGCTGCCGGACGCCGGCCCGGAGGCCGTGGCGCGCTTCGAGGAGGCGGTCGGGGCACTGCACGCGGCGGCCGAACGCTGGGAGATCCCCCACCAGAGGGCCGCCGCCCACCTCTACGAAGCCGACGTCGCCGCCCGTAGCGGGCGCATCGAGGATGCCGTCGAACGGCAGCGGCGCTCCCAGGAGATCCTGGAGCAGGCCGGCACCCCGTGGCGTGCGACCCGCGGCATGCTGCTGCTGGGCCAGATCCTGATGCGCACCGGCCGGCCCGGGGAGGCGGCCGAGGTGTTCCGGCAGGCCATGGCCCGGGCCGCACGGTACGACGACCGCTCCTTCCCGGCCACGGCCGTCCACGCGATGCTCGGCCACGCCTGCCGGCACGCCGGTGAGCTCTCCGGAGCGGTCCGCCACCTGTCCGAGGCCGCGGCCCGGATGGACCGGGAGGGCGACCACAACGGCGCCGCCGAGTGCCGTCTGGAACTCGCCGACGCCCTGGCCGCCTCCGGGCAGCCGGAGGACGCCGTCGCGGTGCTGGAGTCCGTGGCCCGCGGGGGCGGCGCGGAATCCGGCGATCCGATCGACGAGAGGCTGCTGGCCCAGGTCCGCCTCACCCTCGCCCGGGGCCTGACGGAGCTGGCGGAGCACCGCGCGGCGGCCGAGGAGTTCCTGGGCCTGGCCGACACGGTGGCCGGGTGGGAGGAGCAGTTCACCCACACCATGGTCGCCTCCCAGGCGGCGGCCGCGCTGGCCCGGGCCGGCCGCCCGGAGGCGGCCGGGGCCGCACGCGAGCGCGCTCTGGAGTCCCACCGCCGGGCGCCGAGCCCGGTACCGGTGCTGGAGATGCTCCGGGACTTCGCCGATCTCGCCACGCGCGGTGAGGAGGACGGCCTGGAGGCGGCGCTCGGCCACCTGGCCACCGCCGACGAGCTGCTGGCCGAGGTCCCCGAGGACCCGGAGGAGTTCCCCCACTGGTACCACGCCGGCCACAACCACCTGTGCCGCGCCCGCTGCCTGGCCCGCGCCGAGCGCTTCGAGGAGGCGCTGGCCGAGGCGGACCGGGCCGACTCGCGCCTGGCGGAGGGCGGCCCGGACGGGGAGGCGGGCCGGGCGGAGACGGCGCGGCTGGCCGCCCTGGTCGAGGGCAACGGGCTGGGCCGGCCGAAGGACGCCGTGGCCCGCCTGGACGCGGCGGCCGGCCGCTGCGCCGAGGCGGGCCTGGAGGAGGCGGCCAGGATCCTCACCGCCCTGCGCGAGGACATGGCCTCCCGCTGAACCGCGCCCGGCCGGGCCGGCACGCCGCCCCGGCCGGGCGGTCCACGTTCCGCCGCGCGGCCGGGCCGGCCCCGCGGCCATGCCCTTTTCCGGCCCCTGAGCTGCGCGAACGCCTTCCCCGGGGGCTGTTTGCCGTCACCCGACCGGCTCCGTCGGCCGCGAGATCCGCGACACGCGGGGGCAGTGTGGGGGCATGTGGTACCCACGACTCGTGCTGGGCGCCGCCCTTCTGCCGCTGGCGCTGCTGGTGGCGCGGGACGTTCCCGCCCACCTCCTCGAACCCCCGGTGCCGGAAGCCGCCGGCCCCGCCGACCCGTACACCGCGCCACAGCCCGCGGTCGTCAGCCGGAAGGCCTGGCGCGCCGACGAGAACCTGGTCAGGGAGGAGGCCAGCTACACGGGTCCGGTGAGCGCCGTCTTCGTCCACCACACCGGCCACCCCAACGGCTACGACTGCTCGGACGTCCCGCGGATGCTGCGGGCGCTGGAGGCCGACCACATCGAGGGCCAGGGGTGGGACGACATCGGCTACAACTTCGTCGTGGACAGGTGCGGGACCATCTACGAGGGCCGGGGCGGCGGCATCGGGCGCCCGGTGTACGGCGCCCACACCAAGGGCTTCAACCGCAACAGCGTCGGTGTGGCGGCGCTGGGCACCTTCGGGGCGGGGGAGGAGGTGCCGCGCGAGGTGGTCGAGGCGATCGCCGAGGTAGCGGCGTGGAAGCTGCGGCCCGGCGCGGACCCGCAGGGCAGGGTGCGGCTGGTCTCGACGAACGACGAGAGCCGCTACGACAAGGGCGAGTCCGCGACGTTCGACGTCATCTCGGGTCACCGCGACAGCCACCGGACCGACTGCCCCGGCCAGGCGCTGTACGACCGCCTGCCGGAGATCCGCGCGGAGACCACCCGCCTGCGCGGCCCCGGCTCCTGACGGCCCCGGCGCCACCGGCTCCGCGGCCCCGCGGGACACCGGCCCGGCCCGCAGGCACGAGGCCGCCGCCGTGCGTACGGCGGCGGCCTCCGGGGTGTCCGGGTACGGTGCGGGTTCCGGGCCGGGACCGCACCCGGGCTCAGAAGGAGAAGACCGCGGGCGCGGCGTCCGCCATGACGCAGGCGTTGGAGAAGGTGTGCGCGTACGAGATCCTGCGGCCCTCCCAGACCCCGTCGGCGGTCACGGTGACCGGATCCCAGACCATCGGGCACATGCGGTCGCCGCCGGACTCGACCAGCGAGGCGAACTCGCCGTCCACGGAACGCAGCTCGCCGCATGCCTCGGCGGGGGCCGGGTGGGTGCCGCCCGGCGCCGGCGAACAGCTCAGCACGGCGGCCCGCAGCACGGCGGCCGTCACCGGGTCCTCCCCCTTGCCGACGGTGAGCACCAGGGCCGAGGAGGCGTACAGCCCTCGGGGCTGCGCGGGCGAAGCGGCCGCGGTGGCCGCCGAGCCCGCCAGGCAGGTGACGGCCAGGGCGGTGCCCACCCCCAGGCCCTTGATGGCGTACCGCATTTCGAACACTCCTTGGTTCGGTTCGGCAGATTCCGGACAGGAGTCTTGCCGGAGCGAACCGCGAGCGCACATCGGACGGATCACTTCAGGTCACCTTCGGCGACGTTGTGGTGGCCCAGAGTACCGGCGGGCAGCTCATGAGCCCTCCGAGCCCCTTGGGGGAGGTGTCCGCCATGCGGACGAAGGAGGGCGCGGAATCCGGAACCAAGGCGGTGAACTGCCGTTTCGCGGAAAGAACCGCCTCGTCCGGGTGCTGCACCTCGGCCGGAAACCGCCGTGGCCTCCCTTCGGCCGGCGGCGCCGGGTGCGGGCGGGGCCCCGCGAGCCCGTCCGCGGCGTGCGCGGCCCCGGCGCGGCCGCGGTCACGACACGCCGTGACGCCCGGCGGCCCGGGGGCGTCCCGGGCCGCCGGGCGCGTGCCTCACCCTTCCCCGGCCCGCTGTCCGTCGCTCCCGGATTCCGCCGGAGCCCTGGCGGGGGAAGCCGCCGCGTACGAGGTCTGCGCGGGCGGGACCGCGGCCTGTGCGGAGGGCGGGGGCGCCGCGCCCGGCCGGGGGCTCTGCTGCGGAGCCTGCTGCGGGGCCTGCTGCGCCTTCTCCAGGAACCGCAGCAGTTCGACGGGGAAGGGCAGGACCAGGGTGGAGTTCTTCTCGGCGGCGACGGCCACCACCGTCTGCAGAAGCCGCAGCTGAAGCGCCGACGGCGTGTCGGCCATCTGCTGCGCGGCCTCCGCCAGCTTCTTCGACGCCTGGAACTCGGCGTCGGCGTTGATGACGCGGGCCCGCCGGTCGCGCGCGGCCTCCGCCTGGCGGGCCATCGACCGCTTCATCGTCTCCGGCAGGGAGACGTCCTTGATCTCGACCCGGTCGACGTGGACGCCCCAGCCCACGGCCGGGCTGTCGATCATCAGCTCCAGGCCCTGGTTCAGCTTCTCCCGGTTGGACAGCAGATCGTCCAGATCGCTCTTGCCGATGATGGAGCGCAGCGAGGTCTGGGCCATCTGGGAGACCGCGAAGCGGTAGTCCTCCACCCGGACGATCGCGTCGACGGGGTCGACGACCTTGAAGTACACGACGGCGTCGACCCGGACGGTCACGTTGTCCCTGCTGATGCCCTCCTGCGCGGGCACCGGCAGGGTCACGATCTGCAGGTTGACCTTGCGCATCCGGTCGACGAACGGAACGATCATGGTGAAGCCCGGCCGGCGTACGTCCTTCATGACCCGTCCGAGCCGGAAGACCACCCCGCGTTCGTACTGTTTGACCACCCGGGCCGCCAGCGCGACGTAGACGGCGCAGACGCAGAGCAGCACGATCCCCGCCGCCGCGAGTCCCTGGAGCATCGCAGACACCTACTGTCATGGATTGAACTGTTTTCCTGTCCCTTTTGCCCGATATTTACGATAGCTCCGTATGGGTGTCAGGGGGAGACCCGTCTCCGGGGCGCCGGGGACCGTGCGGTGGTGGTGGCCGCTCCCGGACGCGGCGGCGCCCCGGGCGCACCGGGCCCGGGGCGGTTCCCGCTCAGCGGGTGGCGACCGTGCCCGACACGGCGTCGCCGTCGGAGGAGGGCGGATGGTCGACGAACCTCCGCTCCACCTCGGCCCTCTCGGCCTCCGACGGGTCGCTGTCGAGGGAGTCGAGCAGCGCGTCGCGCGCCGTGCTGCCCTCCGGCCGCACCAGCCCGACGACGATGTACAGCGTCAGCGAGGTGAGGACCGGCAGGCCGACGCTCGCGGTCTGGCCGGCGTCCTCCACCCCCCAGTAGAGGTACGCCCAGACCGCCAGGCCGCCCGCCCAGGAGATGAGCGCCGCGCGCGGTCCGTGGCGCCGGAACCAGGGCAGCAGGCCCAGCATCAGCGGAATGGAGATCGGCCCCATGGTGGCGGCGACGATGCTCACCACGACCGTCATGATGAAGCCGTCCGGGTCGGCGAGGAGCGCGAGGACCATGCTGAACGTGACGAAGGCGACCGTGGTGATCCGCGCGAACAGCAGCTGCCCGGCCTCCGTCAGGCGCCGTACGCGAGGGACGACCACCGGGGCGAGGTCGCGGGTGATGACGGCGGTGATGACGTTGGAGTCGGAGGCCACCATGGCCATGGTGTGGGAGAAGAAGCCGGCCAGGAGCAGTCCGATGAGACCGGCGGGCAGCAGTTCCTGGGCGAGCATGATGTACGACCTCTCGCCGTCGTCCAGGCCGGGGACGACGAGCGGTGCGGCGATCATCGGGACGAAGAGGATGAACGGCCACACGATCCACAGGAAGCTGGAGAGCAGCGCCGACCTCCTGGCCCGGGAGCCGGAGGGCGCGGCCATGTAACGCTGCGCCAGGTTCCACATGCCGCCGTTGTACTCGAAGGTCTTCACCAGCAGGAACGCCATGATCAGCCCGGTGGTCACGGGGCCGTTGACCGGGTCGCCGCGGTCGGCCGGGAGGTCGCCCCACATCGTCCAGAGCGTGGCCACCCCGTCGAGGTGGGCGAAGAGCGCGAAGAGCATCGCGAAACCGGCGACGGCCTGGATGACGAACTGGCCGAAGTCGGTGAGGACGTCGGCCCACAGTCCGCCGAAGGCCATGTAGAGCATGGTGCAGGCGCCGGTCAGGGCGATGCCCCACACCAGCGGGATGTCCGCGAAGCCCTGGAGCAGCAGCGCGATGGCGACCCACTTCGCGGCGATGTCCACCACCTTGAGCGCGGTGCCGCTGTAGGCGAGGACCTGCTGGGTGGGCAGGTTGTAGCGGACGGCGAGGTAGGCGAGCGGCGAGTTGACGCCGTGTCTGGCGCGCAGCCGGTTCCAGCGCGCGGCGAAGAGGAAGGCGCCGACACCGATACCGACCCCGATGGTGAGGGGCCACCAGAAGTAGACGGTGACGCCGTGGTCGTACGCGACCGCGGCGAAGGTCACGAACATGATCGCGCTGTAACCGGACATGTGGTGCGATATCCCGGAGAGCCACCACGGGATGCGGCCGCGGGCCGTGAAGAAGTCGGCGATGGTGTGGATGCGTTTCCTCGACCAGAGGCCGATGCCCACCATCACGAGGAAGTACGCGCCCAGCACGGTCCAGTCCAGTGCGGCCATGACGGCTCCTTAGTTCATAGATGTGAACTTCTGTCAACTCTATGAATGCGTGCCGTCACAGTAGAAGCGCCCTCATGGGGCGTCAATACGCGTGAACGGACCGGAGCGGCAAGGAGGCGGGGAGGGTTGGGCGCACAGGCTGCCGTTCATGTATGTATATGTCGTTCCGTTCCATGCCGGGAAGGTGCGTGCGCGGAGACCCTGTCCGGGCCTCCGCGCACGTCTCACGCCAGCAGGGTGCGCCCGTGTTCCATCAGGGCGGACAGCTCCTCGATGTGCGCGCCGTCCGGCTCGCTCAGCGGGGGCCGCACTCCGCCCACGTCCAGGCCGCGCAGGCGCACCCCGGCCTTGACCAGCGAGACCGCGTAGCCGCGGCCCTTGTTCCGCAGCTCCACCAGAGGGCGGTAGAAGCCGTCGAGCAGGCGTCGCACGGTGGCGTCGTCGCCTCCGGTGAAGGCGCGGTGGAAGGCGACGGCGATCTCCGGCGCGAAGCAGAAGGCGGCGGAGGAGTAGAGGCCGACCCCGATGCCCCGGTAGGCGGGGCAGGTGAGTTCGGCCGTGGGCAGCCCGTTGAAGTACAGGAACTCACGGCCGGGCTCCGCGGTGCGTACGGCGCTGACGATCCGCTGCATCAGGTCGAGGTCGCCGACACCGTCCTTCAGGCCCGCGATCCCGGGGTGGCGGGCGAGCTCGGCCACGGTGGCCGGAGCGAGGACGGCGTTGTCCCGCTGGTAGACGATGACGTCCAGCCCGGTGGCGTCGGCCAGGGCGGTGTAGTGGTTCCGCAGCCCCTCCTGGTCGGGTGCGACCAGATAGGGAGGCATGGCGAGGAGCCCGTCGGCGCCCGCCTCCTCGGCGATGCGGGCGTACCTCACGGCGAGGGCGGTGCCGTAGCCGGTGCCCGCGACCACCGGCACCCGTCCCGCCGCCTCCGCCACCGCCGCGGAGACGCACGCGCCGAACTCCTCGGGGGTAAGGGCGTGGAACTCGCCGGTGCCGCAGCAGGCGAAGACGGCGGCGGCGCCGGCGTCCACGCCGCCGCGCACGTGGGCGCGGAACACGTCGGTGTCGAGGGCGCCGTCCGGTCCGTACGCGGTGACGGGGAAGAAGAGCAGGCCGTCGAGCCGGGCGGCGAGAGGAGGTTTGGTCACGGCACTCCCTGGGTGTCACGGGGCGGCAGATGATGTACACATTCACGACCGCTGTCCATATTCATGAACGCCGTTACGGTAGGACAGGGATTCGCTGCGGTCAAGGCGGTCGATTGCCGAAGGCATGTTGCCGGGGTGAGGGTTGAGAAAGCGCTTTCCCCTACACTTGACGATGTTGGGGCGAGTCCATACCGTCTCCACAGTTGTGAATGACGTTCGGTGACCGCTCCTGCGTCGAGCCCGCTCCGGCGTGTGCGCGCCGGCCTCCCCACCGCACCGAGGAGACAGCCCATGCCCGCCCCCAGAACCGTCCTGCTCACCGGTGCCGCGGGCGGCCTCGGCACCCTGATGCGGGAACTGCTCCCCTCCCACGGCTACACCCTCCGGCTCCTCGACGTCGCCCCCGTCGGTCCGCTCCCCGGAGCGGAGGAGCGGACCGAGGAGACGATCACCGCCGACCTCGCGGACCGGGCGGCGCTGCGGGAGGCCGTGCGGGGCGTGGACGCCGTCGTCCACCTCGCCGGGATCTCCCTCGAGGCCCCCTTCGAGAAGATCGTGCGGGCGAACATCGAGGGCACCTACAACCTCTACGAGGCGGTCCGGGAGGAGGGCGTCGGGCGTGTCGTCTTCGCCTCCTCCAACCACGCCGTCGGCTACACCCCCCGTCCGGGCGAGGGCGATCCGCTGATCCCGGTGGACACCCCGCGCCGCCCCGACACCTTCTACGGGCTGTCGAAGTGCTTCGGCGAGGACCTGGCCCAGCTCTACTGGGACCGGCACGGCATCGAGACCGTCTCCGTCCGCATCGGCTCCTGCTTTCCCGAGCCCACGACGGTGCGGATGCTCTCGGTCTGGATGAGCCCCGCCGACGGGGCCCGGCTGCTGCACGCCGCCCTGACCGCCGAGGGGGTCGGGCACACCGTGGTCTACGGCTCCTCCGCCAACACCCGGCTGTGGTGGGACCTCTCCTCGGCGCGGGCTCTGGGGTACGAGCCGCAGGACGACTCGGAACCGTACGCGGCCAAGCTCATCGCCGAGCAGGGCGAACTCGATCCGGGCAGGCCGGAGCACGCGTGTCTGGGCGGCCACTTCACCACCGACCCGCCGATCTGGCCGCACTGATCCGCCGCCGCGCGGCGGCGGATCAGCCGAGGTCGTCGAACATGGCCAGCAGCGCCTGCTCGTCCGCCTCCTCCGGCGCGGGCTCCCCCCGGTCCCCGCCCGAGTGCCCGGAACCGGGGCGCCCGGAGTGCGGCACCTGCTCGGCCCACACCGTCTTGCCCCGCGCCATGTAGCGGACTCCCCAGTTCCTGGTGAACTGCGCCACCAGGAACAGGCCGCGCCCGCCCTCCTCGGTCACTCCGGCGCGCCGGATGCGCGGAGAGGAGTTGCTGCGGTCGGAGACCTCGCAGATCAGGGACGCGCCGCGCAGCAGCCGCAGCCGCACCGGCCCCCCGCCGCCGTACCGCACGGCGTTGGTGAACAGTTCGCTCACCACCAGGCCGGTGCCGTACTCCAGGTCCGGCAGGCCCCACTCGTCCAGCTGCCGCCGTGCCAGTGCCCTGGCCTCGGACACCACCGAAGGGTCGGAGGGCAGCTCCCAGGACGCCACCCGGTCGGCGGGCAGCGCGTGCACACGGGCCAGCAGCAGCGCCACGTCGTCACGGGTGCTGTCACGGGGGCCGTCCGGCGGGCCGTCGCGCGGGCCGTCGGGCAGCAGGGTGTCCGTGACCCGGCCGCAGATCCGTTCCAGCGACACCTCCGGCCGCGGTGAGGGCTCGGGCTCCGGCGAGGAGTCCGGCGGCGGCTTCGGGCCGCGCAGCGCGGACGCGAGCAGCGCCATGCGTGCGCCGATGTCGCCGTAGGCGCGGCCCTCCTTGAGGAGGCCGTCGGTGTACAGCGCCAGCAGACTGCCCGAGGGCAGCTCCACGGTGGCGGACTCGTAGGGCTGGAGTCCGCCGAACCCCAGTGGTGGGCCGGCCGGCAGGTCCAGCGTCCGCGTTCCCCCGTCGGGAAACACGGCGACGGGCGGCGGATGCCCGGCCCGGGCGGCCGTGCAGCGGCAGATCACCGGGTCGTACACCGCGTACAGGCAGGTCGCGGCCGTGGCCGGGTCGTCGGGCGCGCGGCCGACCAGATCGTCCAGGTGGGCCAGCACCTCCTCCGGAGGCATGTCCAGGTCGGCGAGGGTGCGCACCGCCGTGCGCAGCCGCCCCATGGTCGCCGCCGCCTCCAGCCCGTGGCCCGCCACGTCCCCGACGACCAGGGCCGAACGCATCCCGGACAGCGGGATCGCGTCGAACCAGTCGCCGCCCACCCCGCTCCTGACGTCGGCGGGCAGGTAGCGGTGGGCGAGGTCCACGGCGGCCAGCCGGGGCGTGTCGCGCGGCAGCAGGCTGCGCTGCAGGGTCAGGGCGGCGTCGCGCTCCCGGCTGAAGCGGCGGGCGTTGTCCACGCTGATCGCCGTGCGGGCCGCCAGTTCGCCCGCCAGGGCCAGGTCGTCCTCCTCGTAGGGACGTGCCCTGCCACGCCGGTAGAAGCCGGCCAGGCCCAGGACCGCGCCCCTGGCGCGCAGCGGTGCGGCCAGATACGAGTGCTCGCCCTCGCCCAGCAGCCCGCGGATCAGTTCGGCGGGGTGGGCGTCGTCCGGGGAGGACGCCGCCAGGAGCTCGGTCCGCACCGAGTCCGCGACCGGCCGCCCGGTGCCGAGGCACCTGGCCTGCGGCGTGCCGGGCGCGTAGTCGACGGGGGCGTCCGCGCCGCCGCCGCGCGGGTCGTCGGCCTCCCCGCCGGTCCGCACGGCCCGTACGGCCACCCGGCGCAGCGCCGGCGCCGCGCCGGGAGCTCCCGGCGGAGGCTCCTCGCCGGCCAGGACGTCTTCGGCCAGGTCCACCACGACGACGTCGGCGAACCTCGGTACGGCGATCTCCGCCAGCTCCTCCGCCGTGCGCCGTATGTCCAGTGTGGTGCCGATACGGGTGCCCGCCTCGTTCAGCAGCGACAGCCGCCGGCGGGCCTCGACGGCCAGGCGGCCGACGCCCGGCTCGCCCACCATCAGCAGCCATGCGTCGGGGCCGCCGCCCTCCGTCCCGCCGGGCCGCCGCTCCCGCTCCGCCTCCCGTGCCCCCGCCGTCTCCTCCCGCGCCCCCGCTCCCTCCCGTACGCCCTGAGGCCGCCCGGTGGGGGACGGCGGGCGCAGCAGAGGCACCCTCCGGCCGTCCGGGCCGTCCGCCGTGGCCGCGGGCGGTCCCGGGACGGTGGCCGTGGAAGGGGGCTTTCGGAAGCTGATCTCGACGGCGGCGCCCTCCGCGTCGCCGTGGTGCAGGAGCCTGCGCCGCAGTGCCGCCACCCGCCCGCCCGTCAGCGGCACCTCGGCGAACGTCTCGCTGCTCGAGGAGATCAGCTCGGTGGCGGTCTCCAGCAGCGCCAGTTCCTCCCGCGGGGCCAGCCGGGGCGCCGCCTCGCTGCGGCGGATCGGCGCACCCGTGGCGAGATCGATCTCGGTGTGCTCGCCGCGCCGCCTGGCCCGCAGGAAGGACTCCATCAGGCCGCGCTCCCTGGCCGACCCCATCTCCAGCAGCCGCTCGCCGATGCGGTCGGTGGCCTCCTGGAGCATCAGCGCCATCCCGGGCCTGGCCAGCTCCATGGGGACGGAGAGGTTCACCGCCCCCTGCACGGTGCCGCCCACCGGATCGCGCACCGGGGCGGCCATGCAGGTCAGGGTCTTGAGGCTGTGCAGGAAGTGCTCGTGTCCGACGACCACGAACGGGGCCCGGGTGCTCAGCACCATGCTGACGCTGCTGGTGCCCATGAACCGCTCGTCGACGTTGGCGCCCGGGGCGAGGGAGGCGGCGTCCATCAGCTCCAGCCCCCTGGCCTCCCCGAGCCGGTCGACGATGGTGGCCCGCGAGTCGGTCAGCACCAGGGTGACGGGCATCCCGGAGAACCGCTCGTACAGCCGCCGCAGTACCGGCATGGCGGCCCTGACCAGCCGGGAGTCCGGATCCAGGTCGCTCGCGACGGGCAGCGCGGGGTGCTCCTGGTCGATGCCGAGCAGACGCGATCGCTGCCAGGAGGCGAGGATCTCCGCGCGCACCTCGGGAGTGGACGGCCGCTCACCGCGACCGTCCCCCGCGAGGATCGGGAAAGAAGTCACCAGAACAAAATAATAGGACAAAAGGTGCACACGTTCATGTTGGTGCGCTCGGTGGCGGCCGGGAGGCCGCGCAGCGGTGCGGCACGGCCGACCCGTCCGCGTGTCCGCCCGCCGGCCTGTCCGCGGGCCGGACGCGCCGGCGGACGGGGCCGGACGCGCCGCTATGGTTCCCGGAACATGGAGCTACCACGGTCCTGGCTGCCGCCCGCCGCCCTCGCCGCCGCGCAGGTCGCGTGGTGGCCCCTCGACGCACTGCGCTCCGGCGGCGCCGCCCCGGGGCCGGTGGCGGTGGGCGCCGGTCTGCTGGCGGTGTGCCTGGCCGCCTCCGTCCTCGGCCTGCGGCGGCAGGCACCGGTGGGCGCGCTGGCAGGCGTCACCGCCGTGGCGGTCCTCGGGCCGGCCGCCTCGTTCCCCGGCGCGCTGGACGTGTTCGGCAGCGCCGGTGTGGCCCTCGCCCTGCACGCGGTGGCGGTGCGGTGCGAGGCGGCCGCCATCGTGATCGCGGGCGCGGCCCACCTGTGCTGGCAGCTGCTGTGGGGCACCGTGCTGTACGGCGGGAGCCGGGGCGCCGCCGCCGGCCTCGTCCTCGCCGCCCTGCCGCACCTGGTCGGCATCGGCACCGGTCTGGGCAGGCGCCGCCGGCTGGCCGCCCGGCACGCCGCCGCCGCACGGCTGGCCAGGGCCGAGGAGGAGCGGAGCAGGGCCGCCGACGAGGAGCGCCACCGGCTGGCCCGCGAACTCCACGACGTCGGCGCCCACCATCTGACCTCGGTCGTGGTCACGGCCGAGGCCGCGCGCAGGCTCGGCGGCTCCAGGCCCGAACTGGCCGCCGAGGCGCTGGAGACCGCGGCGCGCGACGGCCGCGAGACCGTGTCCACACTGCGTGAACTGGTGGCGGTGATGCGCACCGAGGCGGAGGTGGAGCCCCGCACCTGGAACGGCCGCGTCGCCGAACTCGCCACCGGTGTGGGCGGGTTGGGCGGCCCCGTGGAGACCGACATCCGGGCGGACCTGCCGGGGCGGGTGGGCGAGACCGTCTTCGGGATCGTGCGGGAGGCCCTGACGAACACGCTGCGCCACGCCCCCGGCGCGGCCGTACGGGTCACCGTCGGACACCGCGGCGGCCTGCTGGAGATGACCGTCGACAACGACGCCCCGCCGGCCGGCACGGTGCCGCACGCGTCCGGCGCCGTGCACGGTCTGGGGGCGGGGCGCGGCCTGGCCGGGATGCGGGAGCGCGCGGCAGCGGCCGGCGGGCGCCTGACCGCGGGACCCCGCCCCGGCGGAGGCTGGCGGGTGCGGGCCGAACTGCCCGCCGACGGTCCGGCGCCCGCGGCGGCCCCGTCGGACGGGCGCGGGCCCCGCCGGCTCGCGCGCGTCCGGCGGCCGAGCCGGCGGCGAGTGGCCCAGGTGCTCCTCGCCCTGTTCGCCGTCCTCAACCCGCTGGTCCCCGCGCTGACGACCCGGACGGTCGGCTCCGCGCCCCACGGGCCGGCGGCCGACGCGCTGTACCTGCTGCTGACGGCGGTCCACGCACTGCCGCTGCTGTGGCGGCGGCGCGCCCCCCTGGCGGCGCTGGCGGCCGCTCTGGCCACCGCGTGGCTGTGGCCGGCGGCGGCCCTGTCCGGAGCGCTGCCCCCGGAGGCGCTGCCGCTGCTGTGGGTGGGCGCGGGGGTGGAGATCGCCGCGGTGTACTCCGTGGCGGCCCACGGCCGGTACGGCCGCGGAGCCCGGTGGGCCGCCCCCGCGACGGGACTGCTCCTGGGCGCCGCGGTGGGCGCGAGCGCCGTCGCCGCCGGGCTGCTGCCGGACCGGTTCACCGGACCGGCGGCGCATCTTCCGGTCACCGTGCCGCTCACCGCCGCCCTGGTGTTGGTCTTCGCGGTGGTGTGGCGGGCGGGCGCCGCCGTGCGCGCCCGTGGCGCCCGTACCGCCGCCCGTGAGCGGGCGGCGGTCCAGGAGGCCGTACGGCAGGCGGCGGAGGCGGTGCGCGCCCAGCGGCAGCACGTCGCCGAAGGGCTGCGCGGAACCGTCCTGGAGCGGGCGGGCCGGGTGGTGCGCAGCGCCGAGGAGGGACGGCTGGAGGACGTGGCGGCCGAGGCGCGGGCGGCGCTGGCCGCCATGCGCGAGCTGCTCGCCACCCTCCACGAACCCGGCGGCCGGCCCGCCCGGACGCCGGACGAGGGGACCCCGGCGCGGGAAGGCGCCTCCGCGCCGCCGCGGACGGCGGTGGGCCCCTGAGCGAGGCGCCGCGGGCAGGCGGGACGTCAGCTCACCGGGCGTCGCCGGTGCTCCTCCTGCCCCGCCCCAGCGTACGTACGCACCAGTTGATCAGGGCGGCGTTCGCCAGGGCGCTCACGACGACGATCGACAGATAGGCGAGGATCCCCTCCCCGGGCGCGAGCAGGAACAGCACGCTCAGCGGAGCGGTGGCCAGCAGGGGGACGACCCCCGCCATGGAGGCGTCCTCGTGGCTCACGAGGAAGGCGTCCGCCAGCACCCACACCAGCAGGGCGCCGCACAGCGCGAGATAGGCGCGGGCCGTCCACGTCCCGGCCACCGCCGAGGCGGCGCGCCGCACACGCCGCCGGTGCCGTGCACCGTCCACCCCGCCCCCCGATCCATCCCCGTGTCCCCGTGCCCGTCCCCGGTCCCCGCCGCCGGCGGGGGCGCCGTCCAGACTATCCCGCCCACCGGGACGGAGCCGGGCGGACGGGAGCGGACGGGCCCGTGCGCATGGGACGATGAAGCCCAGTCGGCCGGAGCGTCCACCGGCCCGGGGCAGGGGGTGGACCCATCGCCGTTCGTGTGCTGGTCGTCGACGACCAGGCCGTCGTCCGCGCGGGCTTCGCCGCGATCGTCGACGCCGAACCGGACCTGTCGGTGGTCGGCGAGGCCGCCGACGGCGCCACGGCCGTGGAACTGACGGCGGAACTCGACCCCGACGTGGTGCTGATGGACATCCGGATGCCCGGCATGGACGGACTGACGGCCACCCGGCTGATCGCCGGCGGCCCGGCCCGGGCCCGTGTCCTGGTGCTCACCACCTTCGACCTGGACTCGTACGTCTTCGAGGCCCTGTGCGCCGGGGCCTCCGGATTCCTGCTCAAGGACGCCCGGGCCGACGACCTCCTGGCCGCCGTCCGCGTCGTCGCCTCCGGCGACGGCATCCTGGCACCGGCGGTGACCGGCCGCCTCATCGCCGCCTTCGCACAGGGCGGGCCGGTCCGCCCCGAGGCCGGCGGGGCGTTGGAGCGGCTCACCCCCCGCGAGCGGGAGGTGCTGCTCCTGGTCGCCTCGGGACTGACCAACGCCGAGATCGGCGAGCGCCTGGGAGTCTCCACAGGGACGGTCAAGACCCATGTGAACGCCCTGTTCGGCAAGTTGGGGCTGCGCGACCGGGTCCAGGCGACCATCCTGGCCTACGACACCGGGCTGATCAGGCCGCGCACCACCTCCACGCGGTAGGCGCGCCCCGCCGGTCCGTCCCGGCCGGTCCGCCCTCGGCCGGGCGAAGGCCGCCCGCGGTGCCCGGCCGACCGCCGGTACGAGACCCCTCTACCCAGAGGTAGAGGAGAGGTTCCTGCCGGTGGCCGAGGAGTTCGCGGGTTCCCCGGCGCGATCCTGGAGTCACAGGCCGGCACGGCCCACCGGACCCCGCACCCCCGGGAGGGACGGTGTGTGCCGCACGTCGGCCGACGAGCGCCGCGAACCCCCGTGGAACGCGCGGCACGACGGGCAGCGAACGACGAACGGGAAGAAAGAGACAGGTGAGCGAGATGGCCGTGCACGACGGTACGCGGGGCAACGGGGACAGGGACGGGAACGGGGGCGGCAAGGGGCGGCTTCCGCTGCGCGTCGGAGGCGTCGCGGACAACTGGCCCGCCCGGATCTACCTGGCGGTGTGCGCGGCACTGGTGCTGTGGGTCGTGCTGGACGCGGCGGTCCTCCCGCACGAGGACGCCTCGATGGCGGGGGTGTGGCCCGTGGCGGCCACCGCCCCGACCAGTCTGCTCGCCCTCGCCGTGCCGCTGCCCGACGGCCCCGTCGGGGCGGCGCTCCTGCTGGGCCTGGTCTCACTGGCCGCCGTGGTCAACGCATGGGTGTTCAGCGCCGTGCTGCGCCGGGTCCGCACGCGCACCGCACACGCCTGAGGCCTCGCGCGGGTGGCGCGACGCCGCCGCCCGCACCCGTGAGTGCTCCCGCGATCGGCGCCGGCGGTGTGTGATGCTGGGCGGGACCAAGCCGGTCGGACGGCGTACAGCGATGTGCCGAGGAGTGCCACTTATGTCGAAGCCACCGCTTCCCGAAGCGGCCGTGACCATGCTGGAGAAGGCCAATCCGGCCGTCATCACGACCCTGCGGCCGGACGGCCAGCCGGTGTCCACCGCCACCTGGTACCTGTGGGACGACGGCCGGGTGCTGGTGAACATGGACGAGGCCCGCAAACGGCTGCGGCACGTGCGCGACGACCCCCGTGTCACCCTCACCGTGCTCGACGAGGGCAACTGGTACACCCACGTCAGCCTCATCGGCCGCGTCGCCGAGATCCGCGACGATCCGGAGTTCGCCGACATCGACCGGCTGGCCCGCCACTACCTCGGCGAGCCGTATCCGCGGCGGGACCGCCGCCGCGTCAGCGCCTGGATCGAGATCGACCGCTGGCACGGCTGGGGCTCGCTGAAGGACAGCGACCAGCCCGGATGACACCTCACCGGCCTTGTGCCCGCCCCTCACATGAGGGGGCGGGCACAAGGCCGTCCGGATGCGGGCGGGCACCACGGGCCCGGCGGCGGACCGCGGGGCGGAAGACGGGCCGTGCCCGGGCCGCGAGGCCCGGTCGAGGGGGCCGCGAGCCGGCAGGAGTGTTCTCCTCCGTACGGGGCACCGGTCGATGACAGCCCGGTTCGGTTGTTCCAGGAGGCACCGTGACGGAAACCATCGTTCTCATCCTCGGCCTGGTGGTCGCGCCCATAGCCGCCCTGGCCCTGCTCACCTGGGGTCTGAACGGCACCGTGTGGCTGCTGGACCGCTTCGCCGGCCGGAGGGAGGCGGTGGCGCGGACCGTGCGGTGGCGAGCGCCGCGGACGAGCCCGGGCGGTGGCGCCGAGACCCTTCCCCGCTGACTTCCCGCCGCCTCCCCTGCAGCCTCCATGCCGGTTCTCCGCGGGCTCTCCGCTGACCCTGCCGGGGCATGGACGGGGGAAACCGGCATGGCATCCGGCCCGGCCGGTCACACGTCGAGCCATGAGCGATTCACCGAGCACACCCCCCACGGGCCCGGCGGACGAACAGGCCGTCCGGCGCCTGGTACCGGTCTGGCTGGAAGAGGCGGCCCGCCATGACGCGGAAGCGGCCGAGCGGGCCCGGCAGGAGTGGGAACAGGGCCGCCTGTCCTCCGACGCCGCCAGGGAACTGGCCGACTGGGTGACGGCCCGGGTCACCGACACCGGGTTCAACGAGGACGAGGGACCTTCCAGGCAGGGCCCCGCGCACGTCAGCGTGGCCGACAAGGCCGCTGTCCACCGGTGGCTGGCCGCCCGGGGGCACGACGTGTGAGGCGGTGCCGGAATCCGGCAGTCCGGCAGCGGGGCGGCGGTTCAGGTCCAGGTGTACTTGTCGCCGCCCACCCAGCGCACGGTGGCCGGGTCGTCCAGGTCCACCGGACTCAGACCCGCGTCGTACGCCAGCCGGACCACGTCGGTGAGGTCATGGGCGAGGCCCACCGGCCCCCCTCTGACCTGGACGGTGCGGAACGGCCGGTCCCCGTGTGTCACGCCCCAGACGATGATCGGGGGCTGCGACGGCGTCTCGTCGGTCACGTCTCCCATCGTGTACCGCCGCGGGCGGCCCCGCACTCCGGCTCCGCGTTCCGGCCCGGGCCGGCCTCGCGCCCGATCAGAGGCCGGTGGGACTCCTGCAGTCCCCCGGGCAGGTCACCGGGCGCGAACCACCTCGCCTCCAGGATCTCGAGGGGGTCGATCCGGAGGGTGCCGCCGACGAGCCGGGCCTCGTAGGCGACCTCCGCCCGCAACCGGTATCCGCTGGTGAGGCGGACGAGTCCGCCGACGCGCACCTCGAGCCCGGTCTCCTCGCGCACCTCGCGGACGACCGTCTCCTGGAAGGTCTCGCCCTTCTTCGCGTACCCCGTCGGCAGGCCCCAGGGGCGGTCCTCGCGCCACATGCGGTGTCTGAGGAGGAGCACGTTGCCGTCCGCGTCGCGCACGACGCCGGTGACGCCCACCATGAACTTCGGGTTGGCAAGCCACAGCAGGCGCCACTGCAGCCGGCCGCCGATGCGGTGCCAGATCCGGGCGGCGATCCTCTTCACGGGGTCCTCTCCTTCGGTGGGGCCGTGGTGGGGCGCCGTCCGCGCCGCGCCGGTGCGCGGCCGTGCGGAGGCGCCGCCGTTCACGATGACGCACCCGCATCCCCCGGCGCGTCAGGCGCTCGGCGAGGGCCGGTGCGCGCCGCTCGCCGGCCGGGTGTGGCGCGCACGCTCAGCAGGAACGGGCAGCGTCCTGTTCCGGGTCCACGGCCGCTCCGAGGGATCGGCGAACAGCCGCCGCCCGGCCGAGCGTGTCGCGCCGATCGTCGCCCGCGCGACATCCCTCACCCGGTTCCGGCCGCTGAGGCCCCTGGTGCGCGAGACCCGCGAACTGCTCAGCGACTTCATGCCGACGGCGGCCGCCATGCCGACGGCGGCAGGCATGGCGGCGAGCGGCCCGCAGCGCGAGGAGCCGGGAAAGCCGGGGAGGGGGAGGGGAGGGCCGAGGGCGCCCGGCGCAGGACGCCCGGCCCGGCGTCAGGCGCGGAAGTCGGCCGGCCGCTCCGGGGACGCCTCGGCCAGCGCGGCGGCGACCTCCTCGGCGCCGGCCCGCAGCCCGTACACGGGCGTGCCGGGCTGCTGGCGCCAGGAGTCGTCGATGCCGCCCGCGTCGACGGTGTCGAAGCCCATCTCCTCGATGAGGTCCCGCACGCGGCGCTTGGCGTCCTCGTCGTCCCCGGCCACCGGCAGGGCCATGCGCTCCGGATCGCCCGAGGGACGCGGCCTGTCGACGATGTCCTGGGCGTAGGTGCCGTTGAACGCCTTGACCACCGGGTGGCCGATCTGCCGCTCGGTCCAGCGGCTCTCGGTCAGCCCCTCGTCCTCGATGGCGTCGATCCGGCCGTCGCGCTGCCGCGGGTAGTAGTTGCCCGTGTCGATGACGGCCACCCCGGGGGCGGCTCCGTCGAGCAGCCCGGAGGGCAGGTCGGGCACGGCCTTCAGCGGGACGGTGACCACCACGACCTCCGCGCCGCGCGCCGCCTCGGAGGCGGCGACGGGGGTGGCCCCGGTCTCCTCGGCCAGCGCGGTGAGGGTGTGCGGTCCGCGCGAGTTCGCCACCGACACGTCGTGGCCGAGCGCCGTCAGCCGCCTGGTCAGATTGCCGCCGATGTTGCCCGCACCGATGATGCCGATCTTCATCGTTCGCCCTTCCGTCTCCGTCGGTCGGGGCGACCGGCGGCCGCCCCCTGCCGCCCCGGCCCGGGCCGGGGCGGCTCCCTGCGCAACCCCCGTGCCGGATGATCTGTTCCCCGGCTCATCGCCCGCCTCTTCCGGTGTCGGCCGCAGAAAACCATGCATGCACGCTTGATTGTTTCCGTCGTCCCTGTCACGCTCGCCGGGCGGGGCCCACACGGCCGAGGCGAGGGAGGGCGGCATGCCGGGCACGGCTGCGGACGAGGTGCTGGAGGACCTGCGGAGCGAGGGCGAGGAGCTGGACGCGCTCGTCGCGCCCCTGGCGGAGGAGACCGGCGAACGGTGGACGGCCGCCACCCCGGCGCCCGGCTGGACCGTCGCCCACCAGATCGCCCACCTCGCCTGGACCGACGAGCGCGCTCTGCTCGCCGCCCGCGATCCCGGGGCGTTCCGGCGGGAGGCGGAGGCGGCTCTCGCGGACCCCGCCGCCGTGGACACCTACGTCGACGACGGAGCCCGCCGCGGCGCCGCGCTGCCGCCCGGTGCGCTGCTGGCCCTGTGGCGCGCCGGGCGGCGAACGCTCGCCGGTGCGCTCCGTGAGCTGTCCGCACGGCCGGGCAGGCACCGCATCCCCTGGTACGGGCCGCCGATGAGCCCCGCCGGCATGGCCACGGCCCGGCTGATGGAGACATGGGCGCACGGCGAGGACATCGCCGGGGCCCTCGGCGTGCGGCGCGAGCCGACCGCCCGTCTGCGCCACGTCGCCCGACTCGGCGTGCGGACCCGGGACTTCGCCCACCTGGTGAACGGGCTGGAGCCGCCAGCCGATCCGTTCCGCGTCGAACTCGTCCCGCCCCCGGCGGCCGGCGGCGCTCCCGGCGAGCTGTGGACGTACGGCCCCGCCGACGCGCCGCAGCGCGTCGGCGGGCCCGCGCTGGACTTCTGCCTGCTCGTCACCCGGCGCGTCCACCGCGACGACACCGCCCTGCGCGCCACCGGCGCCGCCGCCGAACGCTGGCTCTCCGTCGCCCAGGCCTTCGCGGGCCCGCCCGGCGCCGGGCGGGCGCCGGGGGCGCGCAGCCACGGAGACGGAGGCACGCGATGAGCCCCGCCCCCGACGGCGGGGTGCTGCGGATCGGGAACGCCTCCGGCTTCTACGGCGACCGCTTCGACGCGGTGCGCGAGATGCTCACCGGCGGTGAGCTGGACGTCCTGACAGGCGACTACCTGGCCGAGCTGACCATGCTGATCCTGGGCCGGGACCGGATGAGGGACCCCGGCCTCGGCTACGCCAGGACCTTCCTGCGGCAGCTGGAGGACACCCTCGGCCTCGCAGTCGAACGCGGTGTGCCGCTGGTGGTCAACGCGGGCGGGCTCAACCCGGCCGGACTGGCCGGAGCGGTGAGGGAGTTGGCCGCCGGGCTCGGCCTGCCGGCCAGGGTGGCCCATGTCGAGGGCGACGACGTGACCGCCCGAGGCGGCTGGGGCGGGGGCGTCCTCACCGCCAACGCCTACCTCGGCGGGGCCGGCATCACCGCCTGCCTGGAGGCGGGCGCCGACGTGGTGGTGACCGGCCGGGTCACCGACGCCGCACTGGTCACCGGAGCCGCCGCCGCCCGCTTCGGCTGGGACGCCGGCGACCCCGCCGGCCGCGACGCGCTGGCCGGCGCCGTGGTCGCCGGGCACGTGCTGGAGTGCGGCACCCAGGCCACCGGCGGCAACTACGCCTTCTTCGCCTCCGAGGGGATCGACGTGCGCCGCCCCGGCTTCCCTCTGGCCGAACTGCACCGCGACGGCAGCTCGGTGATCACCAAGCACCCGGGCACCGGCGGAGCCGTGACCGTCGGCACCGTCACCGCCCAGCTGCTGTACGAGACGGCCGGCGCGCGCTACGCCGGGCCCGATGTGACGGCGCGGCTGGACACCGTACGGCTGCGGGCCGACGGCGAGGACCGGGTGCGGATCGAGGGCGTGCGCGGCGAGCCGCCGCCGCCCGCGCTCAAGGTGGGCCTGACCCGCCTGGGCGGCTTCCGCAACGAGGTGACCTTCGTCCTCACCGGCCTGGACGTCGAGGCCAAGGCGGCGCTGGTGCGCGAGCAGATGGAGGACCGGCTGGACGCCGCGCCCGGCGGCCGCCCCGCCGAGGTCCACTGGACCCTGGCCCGCACCGACCGCGCGGACGCGCCCGTACAGGAGGAGGCGAGCGCCCTGCTCCGCCTCGTGGTGCGGGACGCGGACGCCGACCGGGTGGGGCGGGCCGTCAGCGGCGCCGCCGTCGAGCTGGCGCTCGGCAGCTACCCCGGCTTCCACGTCACCGCCCCGCCGGGCAAGGGGGCGCCGTACGGCGTCTTCGAGACGGCGTACCTGGACGCGGCCGAGGTGCCGCACACGGCCATACTGCCGGACGGGCGGCGGATCGCACCGCCGCCGCCCCGCGCCACCCGGTCCCTGGAACCGGTGGCCGAGCCCCCGCTGCCCGAGCCGCTGCCGCAAGAGAGCCTGAAAGCCACCCGGCGGGCGCCGCTGGGCGCCGTGGCCGGGGCGCGCAGCGGGGACAAGGGCGGCAGCGCCAACATCGGCGTGTGGGCGCGCGACGAGCGGACGTGGCGCTGGCTGGCGCACACCCTCACCACCGACCGGATGCGCGAACTGCTGCCGGAGACCGCCGCGTTGCCCGTCACCAGACACGTGCTGCCCGGCCTGCGCGCACTGAACTTCGTGATCGACCGCATCCTCGGCGAGGGTGTGGCCTCCCAGGCCCGCTTCGACCCTCAGGGCAAGGCGCTGGGGGAGTGGCTGCGCTCCCGCCGCATCGACGTACCCGAGGAGCTGCTGTGACCGTGCTGCGCTCGGCGCTGGACACCGCGGCGCCGGAGTACGCCGCCAACCGCGAGGCGATGCTCGCGAAACTGGACGCGCTGGAGGCCGAGCACGCCAAGGCCCTGGCCGGCGGCGGCGAGAAGTACGTCGCCCGCCACCGCGGACGCGGCAGACTCCTGGCCCGCGAGCGGATCGAGCTGCTGCTCGACCCCGACACCCCCTTCCTGGAACTGTCCCCGCTGGCGGCCTGGGGCAGCGACTACACCGTCGGCGCCTCGCTGGTCACCGGCATCGGAGTGGTCGAGGGCGTCGAATGCCTGATCACCGCCAACGACCCGACCGTGCGCGGCGGAGCCAGCAACCCCTGGACGCTGAAGAAGGCGCTGCGGGCCAACGAGATCGCCCGGGCCAACCGGCTGCCGCTCATCAGCCTGGTGGAGTCCGGAGGGGCGGACCTGCCCAGCCAGAAGGAGATCTTCATCCCCGGCGGCGCACTCTTCCGCGACCTCACCCGGCTCAGCGAGGCCGGCATCCCCACGATCGCGGTCGTCTTCGGCAACTCCACCGCGGGCGGCGCCTACGTACCCGGCATGTCCGACCACGTGATCATGGTGGACCGGGGTGCCAGGGTGTTTCTCGGCGGACCGCCGCTGGTGAGGATGGCCACCGGCGAGGAGGCCGACGAGGAGGAACTGGGCGGCGCCGGCATGCACGCCCGCGTCTCCGGCCTCGCCGACCACTTCGCGGTGGACGAGCCCGACGCGCTGCGCCAGGCCCGCCGCGTCATCGCCCGCCTCAACCGGCCCAAGGCCCACCCCGCCCCCGACCCGGCGGCCGTACGCCCGCCGCGCCACGACGAGGACGAACTGCTGGGCGTCGTGCCCGGCGACCTCAAGACCCCCTTCGACCCGCGCGAGGTGATCGCCCGGATCGTCGACGACTCCGACTTCGACGAGTTCAAGCCGCTCTACGGCACCAGTCTGACCACCGGCTGGGCGACCCTGCACGGCTACCCCGTCGGCATCCTGGCCAACGCCCGCGGTGTGCTGTTCAGCCAGGAGTCCCAGAAGGCCGCCCAGTTCATCCAGCTCGCCAATCAGCGCGACACCCCGCTGCTGTTCCTCCACAACACCACCGGCTACATGGTCGGCACCGAGTACGAGCAGGGCGGCATCATCAAGCACGGCGCGATGATGATCAACGCGGTCTCCAACTCCAAGGTGCCGCATCTGTCCGTGCTGATGGGGGCGAGCTACGGCGCCGGCCACTACGGCATGTGCGGCCGGGCCTACGACCCGCGCTTCCTCTTCGCCTGGCCCAGCGCCAAGTCCGCCGTCATGGGCCCGCGGCAGCTCGCCGGAGTGCTCTCCATCGTGATGCGCGAGTCCGCGGCGGCCAGGGGCAGGCCCTACGACGAGGAGGGCGACGCGACGCTGCGCGCCGCGGTCGAGCAGCAGATCGAGGCCGAGTCGCTGCCGGTGTTCCTGTCCGGGCGGCTCTACGACGACGGCGTCATCGACCCGCGCGACACCCGCACCGTGCTCGGCATGTGCCTGTCGGCCGTGCACAGCGCACCGGTGGCGGGCGCGCGCGGCGGCTTCGGCGTCTTCCGGATGTGAGGAGTGGACGTGTCGACAGAACCGGATGCGGGACGGACCATCGGCTCCGTCCTGGTCGCGGGCCGCGGCGAGATCGCCCGGCGTGTCTTCCGCACCTGCCGGGAGCTGGGCGTCGCCACCGTCGCCGTCCACTCCGACGCGGACGCGGACGCCCCTCACGCGCGGGAGGCCGACGCGGCCGTGTCGCTGCCCGGCGACGCACCCGCCGACACCTATCTGCGCGGCGACCTGATCGTGGCGGCCGCACTGGCGGCGGGCGCGGACGCCGTCCACCCCGGCTACGGCTTCCTCTCGGAGAACGCCGGCTTCGCCCGGGCGGTGCTGGAGGCGGGCCTGGTCTGGATCGGCCCGCCTCCCGAGGCGATCGAGGCCATGGCCTCCAAGACCCGCGCCAAGGAGCTGATGGACAGGGCCGGGGTGCCCCTGCTGGCGCCGGTGCGGCCCGGTGAGGCGCGCGAGGAGGACCTGCCGCTGCTGGTCAAGGCCGCGGCGGGCGGCGGTGGGCGCGGCATGCGGATCGTGCGCGAACTGGCCGCGCTGGAGGGCGAGGTGCGTGCCGCGTCGGCGGAGGCGGCGGCCGCCTTCGGCGACGGGGAGGTCTTCACCGAGCCCTACGTCGAGCGCGGACGCCATGTGGAGGTGCAGGTCCTGGCGGACGGCCACGGCACGGTGTGGGCCCTGGGCACCCGCGACTGCTCGCTCCAGCGCCGCCACCAGAAGGTGATCGAGGAGGCCCCCGCACCGCACCTGACCGGGGAGCAGCGCACCGGACTGCACGGTGCGGCCGAGCGTGCGGCGCGCGCGGTCGGCTACCGGGGCGCGGGCACGGTGGAGTTCCTCCTCGCGCCGGACGGGCGGGCGTACTTCCTGGAGATGAACACCCGCCTCCAGGTCGAGCACCCCGTCACCGAGTGCGTGTACGGCCTCGACCTCGTCGCACTGCAACTGCGGATCGCCGAGGGCTCCCCGCTGCCCGCCGCGCAGCCGCCCGAGCCGCGGGGCCACGCCGTCGAGGCCCGCCTCTACGCGGAGGACCCGGCCCGGCAGTGGCGCCCGCAGACCGGGCGGGTGCACCGTCTGGAGGTGCCCGGCGGTCCCGGGGTGCGGCTGGACGCGGGGGTGGCCGGCGGTGACGAGGTCACCGTCCACTACGACCCGATGCTGGCCAAGGTCATCGCCTGGGCGCCCACCCGCGCCGAAGCCGTGCGGAAACTGGCCCACGCGCTGGAGCGGGCCCACATCCACGGGCCGGCCACCAACCGCGACCTGCTGGTGCGCTCGCTGCGGCACCCCGACTTCACCTCCGCACGCCTGGACACCGGCTTCTACGACCGGTATCTGACGCACCTGTGCCAGGAGCCCCCGGACGGCGAACGGCGCCTGCGCGCGGCCGCGTTCGCGGCGGCACTGGCGGACGCCGAGGCGCGCCGCACGGCCGCGCGGACCGTCTCCGGGCGGCTCGGCGGCTGGCGCAACATCCCCTCCGGCCCGCAGACCGGGCGCTACCGGGCCGAACCCGGCGGGACCGAACTGGAGGTGCGCTACCGGCCCGCGCGCGGCGGCCCGCCGCTCGCCGAGAACCTGCCGGGCGTACGCGCCCTGCGCGTCGCCGCCGACCGCGTCGAACTGGAGGTCGACGGCGTACGGCACGGCTTCGACGTCGCGGCGTACCCGGGCGGGCCGAACGGGCCGGGCGGAGGGGAGGAGCGGGCGAGGGTCTTCGTGGACTCGCCGCTGGGCGCGTACGCCTTCACGGCGCTGCCGCGCTTCCCCGATCCGCACGACCGCACCGAGCCCGGCTCGCTGCTGGCGCGGATGCCCGGCACGGTCGTGCGCGTCGCCGACCGCCTCACCGCGGGCGACGCGGTGACGGCGGGACAGCCGCTGCTGTGGCTGGAGGCGATGAAGATGGAGCACCGCGTCACGGCGCCGGCCGACGGGGTGCTGCGGGAGCTGCGGGTGACCGCCGGACAGCGCGTGGAGGTCGGCGCCGTCCTCGCGGTCGTCGTCTCCGAGGAGCAGGGCCGCACCGGCGGCGCGGAACCGCCGGCGAGTCCGGCAACCGACGAAGGGGCAGGGGCATGACCACCGAACAGTGCGCCGGGCACACGGGAACGGCACTGCTGGAGACCGGCGAGCAGCGGGCGCTGCGCGCGGCCGTCGCCGCACTCGGCGGGCGCTACGGCCGCGAGTACTTCGAGCGGGTGCGCCGGGCGGGCGGGCAGACCGACGAACTGTGGCGGGAGGCGGGAAAGCTCGGCTACCTCGGCGTCAGCCTCCCCGAGGAGTACGGGGGAGGAGGCGGCGGCATCACCGAGCTGTCGATCGTGCTGGAGGAACTGGGCGCGGTGGGCTGCCCGCTGCTCATGCTCATCGTCACCCCCGCCATCACCGGCACCGTCATCGCCCGCTTCGGCACCGAGGAGCAGAAGCGCGCCTGGCTGCCCGGACTGGCCGACGGCAGCCGGAAGATGGCGTTCGGCATCACCGAGCCGGACGCCGGCTCCAACTCCCACCGCATCACCACCACCGCCCGCCGCGCCGGCGGGGAGTGGGTCCTGAACGGCCGCAAGGTCTTCGTCTCCGGCGTGGACATCGCCGACGCCACCCTGATCGTGGGCCGTACCGAGGACGCCCGCACCGGACGCCTCAAGCCCTGCCTGTTCATCCTCCCCCGGGACGCCCCGGGCTTCTCCCGCAGCATGATCGAGATGGAACTGTCCGCCCCCGAGAAGCAGTTCGAACTGGTGCTGGACGACGTACGGCTGCCCGCGGACGCGCTCGTCGGCGACGAGGACGCCGGACTGCTCCAGCTCTTCGCCGGACTCAACCCCGAGCGGATCATGACCGCCGCGTTCGCCCTCGGCATGGGCCGCTTCGCCGTCGGCAGGGCGGTGGACTACGCCCGCACCCGGCAGGTGTGGAAGGAGCCGATCGGCGCCCACCAGGCCGTCGCCCACCCGCTGGCCGAGGCGCACGTCGAGATCGAACTGGCCCGCCTGATGACGCGCAAGGCGGCCCTGCTGTACGACGCCGGCGACGACGCGGGGGCTGGCGAGGCGGCCAACATGGCCAAGTACGCGGCGGCGGAGGCATGCGCGAAGGCCGTCGACCGCGCCGTGCACACCCTCGGCGGCAACGGCCTGACCAGCGAGTACGGTCTGGGCTCCCTCGTCACCGCCTCCCGCGTGGCCCGTATCGCGCCGGTCAGCCGGGAGATGATCCTCAACTTCGTCTCCCACCGGACCCTGGGACTGCCCAGGTCCTACTGAGCCACTCCGCCCTTCCTCCGGAGGACACCGTGTTCCGCAGCGAGTACGCCGATGTCCCGCTCCTCGACCAGCCCGTCCACGACGCCGTCCTGGGGGCTTCCGCCCGCGACTTCGCCGACCGCCCCGCGCTGGTCGACGGGGTGGAGGGCACCGAACTCACCTACGCGCAACTCGACGGCTCCAGCCGCCGCATCGCCGCCGCGTTCGCCGCCTCCGGCCTGCGCAAGGGCGACGTGCTCGCCCTGCACAGCCCCAACACCATCGCCTACCCGGCCGTCTTCTACGCCGCCACCCGGTGCGGCGCCGCGGTCACCACCGTCCACCCGCTGGCCACCGCCGAGGAGTTCGCCCGGCAGCTCGCCGACTCCCGCGCCCGCTGGATCGTCACCGTCTCACCCCTGCTGGCCACCGCCCGGCAGGCGGCCGAACGCGCGGGCGGGATCCGGGAGATCGTCGTCTGCGACCGGGCCGACGGACACCGTTCGATCCAGGACATGCTCCTCACCGACGACCCCGAGCCGGACGTCGCCATCGACCCGGGCGAGGACCTGGCCGCCCTGCCCTACTCATCGGGCACCACCGCCGCGCCCAAGGGCGTGATGCTCACCCACCGCAGCATCGCCACCAACCTCGCCCAGCTCCAGCCGGTCGCGCCCGGCGGCCCGGAGGACCGGCTGCTGGCCGTGCTGCCGTTCTTCCACATATACGGGCTGACCGCCCTGATGAACGCGCCCCTGCGGCGGGGCGCCACCGTCGTCGTCCTGCCCCGCTTCGACCTGGAGCAGTTCCTCGGCGCCGTGGCCAGGCACCGGATCACCGATCTGTACGTGGCGCCGCCCATCGTGCTGGCCCTGGCCAAGCACCCGGCGGTGGACTCCTACGACCTGTCCTCGGTACGCCATGTGGTCAGCGCCGCCGCCCCGCTGGACGCCGGCCTCGCCCGGGCGTGCGCCCGGCGGCTGGGCCTGTCCACGGTGCGGCAGGCGTACGGGATGACCGAGCTGTCGCCGGGCACCCATGTGGTGCCGCTGGCGGAGGAGCACCCTCCGCCGGGGACGGTGGGGAAGCTGCTGCCGAACACCGAGATGCGGATCACCGCCCTGGACGATCCCGGCCGCGACCTGGGCGCCGGGCAGGAGGGCGAGATCTGGATCCGCGGACCGCAGGTGATGAGGGGCTACCTGGGCCGCGCGGACGAGACCGCGGCCATGGTCGACGCCGACGGCTGGCTGCACACCGGCGACGTGGGACGGGTGGACGACGACGGCTGGCTGTACGTCGTCGACCGGGTCAAGGAGCTGATCAAGTACAAGGGCTACCAGGTCGCCCCGGCCGACCTGGAGGCCGTGCTGCTGGCCCACCCCGGCATCGCCGACGCGGCGGTCATCGGCGTCCGCGACGAGGACGGCAACGAGGTGCCCAAGGCGTACGTGGTGCGCCGCGAGGGCGCGGACCTCACCGCCGGGGACGTGCTGGCGCACGTGGCCGCGCACGTCGCCCCCTACAAGAAGGTGCGGCGGGTGGAATTCACCGACACCGTGCCGCGCGCCGCCAGCGGCAAGATCCTGCGGCGCGAACTGCGGGCCCGGGAGCGCGAGCGGGGCGGGGAGAGGGGGGCCACGGCATGACGGACACGGGCTGCGGGACGGACACGGACGGCGGGGGCGGCAGGGACGGCGGGCCCCTGGTGCGAAGCTCGGCCGGTCGGGGCGTCACCACCCTCACCCTGGACTCGCCGCACAACCGCAACGCCCTCTCCGCCCGGCTGGCGGGCGAGTTGCACGCGCACCTGGAGGCGGCCGGGCACGACCCGGACACCCGGGCGGTGCTGCTCACCCACACCGGCACCACCTTCTGCGCCGGCGCCGACCTGAACGAGGCGGGCGCGGCGGCCGGGCCGACCGGCGCCCCCCTGGGCCTGGCACGGCTGCTGCGCAAGGTCGTGGCCTTCCCCAAACCCGTCGTCGCCCGCGTCACCGGGCACGTACGGGCGGGCGGTGCCGGACTGGTGGCCGCCTGCGACATCGCGGTGGCCGGTCCCGGCGCGACCTTCGCCTTCACCGAGGCACGGCTCGGGCTGGCCCCCGCGGTGATCTCCCTGCCGCTGCTGCCGCGGCTGGACGCGCGGGCGGCCGGGCGGTACTACCTGACCGGCGAGCGGTTCGATGCGGCCGAGGCGGCCCGCATCGGGCTGGTCACCATCGCGGCCGAGGACGTGGACACCGCGCTGGAGCCGGTCCTGGACGGGCTGCGGCGCGGCTCGCCGCAGGGCCTGGCGGAGTCCAAACGCCTGGTCACGGCGGAGGTGCTGCGGGTGTTCGACCGGGACACCGATAGCCTGGCGGAGCTCTCCGCGCGGCTGTTCGCCTCGGACGAGGCGCGCGAGGGCATGTCCGCCTTCCTCGAACGACGGGACCCCCGATGGGTGCACCACTGACCGCACGGGGCAACGCGCCCAAGCAGGACCGCAGCCGCGCCACCCGGCGGCGTCTGCTCCAGTCGGCCGTGGCCTGCCTGGCCGGGCGCGGCTGGGCGGGCAGCACGGTCGCGGTCGTGGCCGAGCACGCGGGCGTCACCCGCGGGGCGGCCCAGCACCACTTCCCCACCCGTGAGGACCTGTTCACGGCGGCGGTGGAGTACGTCGCCGAGGAGCGGTCGGCCGTCCTGCGGGACCTGCCGCGCCCGGCCGGCGTCCGGGAGGCCGTCGAGGCGATCGTCGGCCTCTACACCGGCGAACTCTTCCGCGCCGCGCTCCAGTTGTGGGTCGCCGCCTCCAACGAGCCCCAGCTCGCTCCCCGGGTGACCGCGCTGGAGGCGCGCATCGGCAGGGAGACGCACCGTATGGCGGTGCGTCTGCTGGGCGCGGACGAGAGCGTGCCCGGAGTGCGGGAGACCGTGCAGGGCCTGCTCGACATGGCCCGCGGACTGGGCCTGGCCAACCTCCTGACCGACGACAGCGCCCGCCGTGAGCGGGTCGTGGCCCAGTGGGCGGCCGTCGTGGAGGCGGCCCTGCGCGGCTGACGGGACGGGCGGGGCCGTCCGCTCCGCGGAGGCCGTCCCGCCCGTCCCGCGCCCTGCGGTGCCCTACAGGGCGGCAGCCAGGCGGGTGCCCTGGTCGATCGCCCGCTTGGCGTCGAGTTCGGCGGCGATGTCGGCGCCGCCGATGAGATGGGCCTTGACGCCGCGCCCGGCCAGCTCGTCGTACAGGTCGCGCCGGGGTTCCTGTCCGGTGCACAGCACGACGGTGTCCACCGGCAGCACCTGGGGGCGCCCGTCGACGGTGATGTGCAGGCCCTCGTCGTCGATGCGCTCGTAGGTGACGCCGGCGAGCATGGTGACGCCGCGCTGCCTGAGCTCGGTGCGGTGGATCCAGCCGGTGGTCTTGCCCAGGCCCGCGCCGACCTTGCTCGTCTTGCGCTGGAGCAGGTGGACGGTGCGCGCGCCGGCGGGGTGGACGGGCTCGGTCAGGCCGCCGGGGGAGCGGTACTCGGTGTCGACGCCCCAGCGGGCGAGGAACGCCTCCGCCGTCTCCGGCTCGCCCGGTGCGCCGTCCGGCCCGGGGTGGGTGAGGTAGGCGGCGACGTCGAAGCCGATGCCTCCCGCGCCCAGGATCGCGACGCGCCGGCCGACGGGCCCGCGGCCGTGGAGGACGTCGAGGTAGCCCACCACGCTGGGGTGGTCGATGCCGGGGATCTCGGGGACGCGGGGGGTGACACCGGTGGCCAGGACGATCTCGTCGTGCCCGGCGTCCGCGAGCCGCCCGGCGGTGACCTCGGCGCCCAGGCGCTGCTCGACGCCGAGGGCGTCGAGCCGGTGGCGGTAGTAGCGCAGGGTCTCGTCGAACTCCTGCTTGCCGGGGACCCGGCGGGCGGTGTTGAGCTGCCCGCCGATCTCGGGGGCCGCGTCGTACAGGGTGACGGTGTGGCCGCGCTCGGCCGCGGAGACGGCGAAGGCGAGCCCGGCCGGTCCGGCGCCGACCACCGCGATGTCCTTGACCCGGCGGGTGGGCTCCAGGACGAGCTCGGTCTCGTGGCAGGCCCGGGGATTGACCAGACAGGAAGTGATCTTGAGGTTGAAGGTGTGGTCCAGACAGGCCTGGTTGCAGCCGATGCAGGTGTTGATCGCCTCGGGCGTGCCGGCGGCCGCCTTGGCGACGAAGTCGGCGTCGGCGAGCATGGGGCGGGCCAGGGAGACCATGTCGGCGTCGCCGTCGGCGAGGATCCGCTCGGCCAGCTCGGGATTGTTGATGCGGTTGCAGGTGACCAGGGGGACGGAGACGGATCCCATCAGCCTGCGGGTGACCCAGGTGTACGCGCCGCGGGGCACGGAGGTGGCGATGGTGGGGATGCGCGCCTCGTGCCAGCCGATGCCGGTGTTGATGATGGTGGCGCCCGCGGCCTCGACGGCCCGGGCCAGCTCGACGACCTCGGGGAAGGTGGAGCCGCCGGGGACCAGGTCGAGCATGGACAGCCGGTAGACGATGATGAAGTCCTCGCCGACACGCTCGCGGACCCGGCGCACGATCTCGACGGGGAAGCGCATGCGGTTGGCGTACGAGCCGCCCCAGCGGTCGGTGCGGTGGTTGGTGGCGGAGGCGATGAACTCGTTGACGAGGTAGCCCTCGGAGCCCATGATCTCCACGCCGTCGTAGCCCGCGGACCGGGCGAGGGCGGCGCAGCGGGCGAAGTCCTCGATCGTCTGCTCCACCTCGGCGTCGGTGAGTTCGCGCGGGGTGTGGGGGCTGATCGGGGCCTTCAGCGGGCTCGGGGCGACGAGGTCGGGGTGGTAGGCGTAGCGGCCGAAGTGGAGGATCTGCATCGCGATGCGGCCGCCCTCGGCGTGGACGGCGTCGGTGACGGTGCGGTGGCGTTCGGCCTCCTCCTCGGTGGTGAGCATGGCGCCGCCGGGGTAGGGGCGTCCGGCCTCGTTGGGGGCTATGCCGCCGGTGACGATCAGGCCGACACCGCCGCGGGCGCGTTCGGCGTAGAAGGCGGCCATCCGGGAGAAGCCGTCGGGGGCCTCCTCCAGCCCGACGTGCATCGAGCCCATGACGACCCGGTTGGGCAGGGTGGTGAAGCCCAGGTCCAGCGGCCGGAGCAGATGGGGGTAGGCGGTCATGCGGTCGTTCTCCCGGTTCGGTGCGCGTGGGGGCGGCGGGGCAGGGCGGTGCGGCGGGACGGTGCGGTGTGACGAGGCTGCGGGGCGAGGGGCCGGGCGGGCCGGCGGTCAGCGGCCGGCGGCCTCGCGCGAGATCCGCTCGAACTGCGCGCCCATGGCCTCGGCGAGCGCCTGGGCGGCGGACAGCGGGCGGACCATGACGGTGAGGTCGTCGATCCTGCCGTCCTCGTCGAAGTGCAGGAGGTCACAGCCCTGGACCCGCCGGCCGCCGACCGTGGCGGTGAAGACGAGGGCGTGGTCCCGGCCGCCCGGATCGGAGATCTCACGGGTGTAGGAGAAGTCCTCGAAGACCCGCGTCACACCGCGCAGGATCGCCGCGGTGATCGCCTTCCCCTCGTAGGGCCTGAACGCGACAGGGCTGGTGAAGACGACGTCCTCGGCCAGCAGATCCGCCATCGCCTGCTCGTCGCGGGCCTCCACGGCGCGCCGGAAGGGGTTCATGCCGACCACCTCTATGGACAAAAAGTTTACTAAGTGCGTTGGAGAGTAGATCCCGGCGGGGAGTCTGTCCACACTCGGCCGAAACCGCGCCCGCGGGCACGGAACAGCCGATTTGTCGGCAGGTCGCCCCCGTGCTCCAATACGGGGATGGCTCTGCGCAACGCGGTGATGGCGGCCCTGCTGGAAGGCGAGGCGTCGGGCTGGGACCTGGCCAAGGGATTCGACTCCTCGGTCGCGAACTTCTGGACCGCCACCCCCCAGCAGCTCTACCGCGAACTCGAGCGCATGGAGCGGGAGGGGCTCGTCGCCGCCCGCGTCGTCCAGCAGGAACGGCGGCCCAACAAGCGCCTGTTCTCCCTGACCGAGGCCGGATACGCCGCACTGCGCGAGTACACCGCCGCCGCTCCCGCCCGGCCCACCGTCATCCGCGACGAACTGCTGGTGAAGGTCCAGAGCGCCGACGTGGGCGACGTCGAGGGCGTCCGGGCCGCCGTCGAGACGCAGCTGGAGTGGTCGACGGCCAAACTGGCCCGCTACGAGCGGGGGCGCGCCAAGCTGCTGGACGGGCGGACCGAGGAGGAGTACCTCGCGCAGGCCCGGCGTGTGGGCCCCTACCTCACACTGCTGCGCGGCATCGCCTTCGAGCGCGAGAACATCCAGTGGTGCGAGACCGCCCTGAGGGTCCTGCGGCAGCGCGGCGCCGGCGCCGGCGGGCGCGGGGACGCGGTGGAGGCGTCCGGCCGCCACCGCTGAGGGGGGCCGGGCGCCTCCACCGCGCCCGGCCCGGCCCCGGGGCCGCGCCTACGGGCCCACCGCACCGCCCGGCACCAGGTCCGGATGCGCCTCCAGCAGCCGCTCGGGGGCCGCCTGCCGCCACGAGTCGACGAGGATGTCGCGCAGTTCGGCGACGTCCTCCAGGGCGGCCAACCTGACCCGCACCCATGCCGAGGACGCCTCGTGGGGCGGCACCCAGAACTTCTCCGGCTCGGCCGCGATCAGCTCGGTGCGCTCGTGGCGCGGGCAGCGCACGGCGACGGAGGTCTCGTCGTCGGGGACGGTGATGTACATCTTCCCGGCCACCCGGAAGGTGGGCATGCTCCATGCCTCCTTCTCCACGGTCTCCGGGAGGGACAGCGCGATACGGCGGACGTCGTCGGAGTCGATCACGACAGCACCGTAGCCGTGCCCACCGACACACCCGGACCATGCCGGGCGCCCCCGTCCCCTCAGGAGGGCCGGGACGAGGCGCGGGAGAGGAAGGCGTCCCGGTCGAGGAAGACCAACCGGGCCCGCTTGTGCGGCAGTTCGACCTCGGGGCCGAGGACGAAACCGGTCCGCAGCAGCCGGGAGACGGCCTTCTCGTTGCGGGCGTCGGGCTCGGCGACGATCCGCCTGCGGCCGGGGTCCTCGGCCAGCAGGTGGGCCAGGAAGACGGTCAGCAGGGTGCCGGTGAAACCCGGACGCGCCCCGCCGTCCGCGGGGCCGACCATCAGATGGATGCCGAAGTCCCCCGGCCGCACCTCGTAGTACTCGCCGACCGGGTCGGCGTCCGGCTCGTAGGTCTGGAAGAGGGCGACCGGCCGGTCGTCGAGGTGGATCAGGTAGGCGTGGTGCGTGGACAGGGAGTCCAGGTACTCGTAGGTCTCCAGGACCTCTTCGCGGGTGTGGTCGAGCATCCCCCAGAAGCGGGCCCGCTCCCGGGTCACCCAGCCGTACAGCAGGTCGATGTCGCGGGCGGGGTCCACGGGGACGACGCGGACGGTGCCGAAGCCCTCGACGCGGGTCTCGTGCACGGCTTCGCGGCGCCGGGGGGACGGGGCGCCGGAGGGCGAGGCTGGGGTGGTCACTTCTCTCCTCGGTCGTGCGGTGCGTGCGGTGAGTGCGGTGCGGACCGGTCGTGCGGTACGGCGGACTCCTCGGTGAGCCGGTCCCAGTCGGTGACGACCGGGACCAGCTCGCAGCGCGCCCACAGCGGGAGCTGATCGCGGTGGTGCGGGTCCCCGGGCACGCCCGAGGCGCCGAGCGGCACCACCCAGACGCTGTCATCGCGTCGGGCCAGGTCCCACACGTAGCGTGCGGCGGAGGCACGGGCGCTGAGGTCGGTGACCCCGGGCACGCTGGAGGTGGCCAGTACGCAGTCGTGGTCGCCGGCCAGGGCCGGCCAGGACTCGCCGGGGCCGGCCGGCAGCGCCCGCCAGGGCGCGAGCCGGTGGGTGTCGCCCCACCGCGCCGGCGGACCCTGGGCGGCGGCCTCGCGGGCCGCCACCTCCTCGACCGCGCCCCGTACGGCCCCGGCCCGGTCCGCGAGCGGCAGCAACCCGGTGGCCAGCAGGTGCTCCAGGGCGTATCCGACGCGGGGCACGAGCGCGAGCCAGGGCCGGAAGACCTCCGGCGCGGGCGGCGGGTCCGCCAGCGGCCGCAGCAGCGGGTGGTCCGCCAGCCGCCGCACCGTCGCGGTGCGGACGGCGGCGAAGGAGGCGGCGCCGGCGCTGTCGGCGTCCATGCGGCGGTCCCAGTCCAGCAGCCGCTCCCGCAACCGCCGGGCGGCCGGCGCCAGTTCCCCGGGGTCGGTGCGCGCCAGCAGGTCCAGCAGGGGCGCGGCCGAGGCCAGCAGGGTGTCGCGGTGGACGGCGGGCATGTCCTGCGCGGACCACCCGGACCGCTCCGCCAGCAGCTCCCGGATGCGCTCGGCCCGGTGCGGCGGCGCGAACTCCACGCCGAGGGGCTCGGCGATCCCGCGCTGGTTGGCCATGACCGCGATCCCCTCCACGCGTTCGCGCGGCACCGGTTCGTACCGGCCCCGCCAGGCGTGCCGGGGCTCCCAGGCGGGCACGACCCGTGTCCGGTTGTCCGGGTGGCGCGCGGGGACGGCGCCCGCCACCCGGTGCAGCGTCCCGCCCGCGGTGTCGGCGGCCAGGACGACGTTGACGGGTTCCGCCCAGCCGTCCAGGGCGCGGTCGACGTCGGCGACGCTCCGGGCCCGCAGCAGGGCGGGAAGCACACCGAAGCCGAGGTCCGCGCGGACGCGCGGGGGGTGGCGCAGGGTGATCGCGCCGAAGACGCCCGGGGCGGAGGAGTCCCGAGCCGGGGGCTCCTGAGCCGGGGGCTCCTGAGCCGGGAAGTCCCGATCCGCCCACTCCGCCGCCTCGTCGCCGTCGGCGATGACGGGGCCGCGCCCGGTCTCGATCACCTCGACCGTCACGGGCTCGCCGCCGGCCACCTCGATCGTCTCCACGTGACGCTCGGCGGGCCGCCATCCGTCCGGACCCAGCGCCTCCACCCGCTCGCCGTCCGGCCCGGTGCGCCGCAGCCGTTCGCGGTAGAGGTCCTGGTAGTCGGCCATGGCGTTGGTGATGGCCCAGGCCACCTGGCCGGTGTGGCCGAAGTGGGCGATGCCGGGGACGCCCGGGACGGCGAGACCGACGACGTCGAACTCCGGGCAGGCCAGCCGGATCTGCTGGTAGACGCCCGGGTCCTCGATGAACCGGTGGGGGTCGCCCGCGACGATCGCCGCGCCGGTGGCGGTGCGGTCTCCGGGGACGAGCCAGCCGTTGCTGCCGGAGGTGCCGGGCCCGTCGGTGGCGAACACCCCCACCCACTCGGGCCCCAGGCGGCGGGCGACGGCGTCGCGCCAGAGCTTGGCCGGGAAACCCGCGAACAGGATGTGCGCCGACAGCCAGACACCCATCGGGCTCCACGGCCGCCACAGGCCCGGAACGAGCCCGGCGGCGGCGAACTCCGGCGCCCGGCGGGCCCCTTCCGCCAGCCCGTCGTTGACCCCGTCGACGTAGGAGCGAACCCAGGCGGCGGTGCCGGGGTCCTCCCGCTCCAGGGCGTCCATGCACCGCCGGGCGGTGTCGTCCAGCCGGACCCGCCGGGCGAACCGGTCCCAGGAGACGGCCTCCGCGCCGAGGAACGACGCGGAGGTGCCCTGCGAGCGGTGCCGCTCGACCTCCATCTGCCAGGCACGGTCCCGGGCCGCGTTGCGGCCCTGGGCGTACGCCAGCTCGTTCGCGCCGTCCGCGCGCAGATGCGGTACGCCCCAGGCGTCCCGGTAGACCTTCACGGCCATGCTCAGCGTTCCTTCCCGGCGGTGGGAGGCGGGTCTGCCGCCGGACCCCGTACGGTGGACCGCCCGGCGCGGCCCAGCAGCAGACCGGCCGCGCAGCCGCCCGCGAGGATCGCCGCTGCGCCGGCCAGCTGCCCGGTCCGTAGTCCGGAGGCGAACGCCTCGGCGACCGCGGCCAGGTCCGCCTCCCGGGAGACCCGGGCCAGCGCGGCGGGCAGCGACTCGGCGGTGCCGGCCGAGTCCGGCAGCAGGGCGGCGAACCGGGAGGCGAGTACGGCGCCCAGCACGGCCACCCCCAGGCCGGCGCCCATCTCCGAGAGGGTGCCGTTGACGCCGGCCCCCGCGCCGGCCTTCTCCTTGGGGATCGAGCTCATGATGGCCTCGGCGATGGCCGGGTTGGCGCAGCCGCAGCCCGCCCCCATCAGCACCAGGCCGGCCAGGGCCCAGCCGTAGCCCCCGTCGCCGACGAGGGCGACGACCGCGAGCCCGGCCGCCATCACGGCCATGCCCGAGGCGATCATCACCGGCAGGCCGAGGCGCGCGATCAGACGCGCGGAGGCGCCGGTGAAGTTCACCAGCACCACCGTCAGCGCGAAGGGCGCCACGGCCAGGCCCGCCTGGAGCGGGCTGTCGCCGCGGACGAACTGGAACTGCTGCGTGAGCAGGTACAGGGCCCCGCCGCTGCCGAAGGTGATCAGGACTACACCCGTCACGGCCCCGGTGAAGCGGCGGCTGCGGAACAGGGCCGGGTCCAGCATCGGGTGCTCGGTGCGCCGCTCCCAGCGCAGGAAGACGGCCAGGACGGCGGCGCCCAGCACGGCCGGCACGAGGACGCCGGGGGAGGTCCAGCCCTCCTCCGGCCCGGTGATGACGGCGTAGACCACGCAGGTCATACCGGTGACGGAGAGCACCAGGCCCGGCAGGTCGAGGCGACCGCCGCGCGGATCGCGGCTCTCGGGGACGAGGACCGAGGCGGCGACCAGGCCGACGAGCACGACCGGGATGTTGATCAGGAAGATCGCGCCCCACCAGAAGTGGCTGAGCACCAGCCCGCCGACGACCGGTCCGGAGGCGAAGCCGAGGGCGTTGACGGCGCCCCACAGGCCGATGGCCCTGGGCCGCTCGCTCGCGTCGAAGACCTGCATGACGACGGCGAGGGTGGTCGTCAGCAGCAGCGCCGCGCCCACGCCCATGCCCGCGCGGGCCGCGATGAGCTGGGCGGAGGAGGAGGCGAGCCCCGCCGCCAGCGAGCCGGCCCCGAACAGGGCCAGCCCGGCCAGCAGCATCCGCTTGCGGCCGTAGCGGTCGGCGGCGTTGCCCGCGGCCAGCAGCAGACCCGCCTGCACCAGGGCGTAGGCGTTGATCATCCACTGGATGTCGGCGGTGGACGCGCCCAGCTCGCCGGTCAGCGACGGGATCGCCACGTTGAGCACGGTGTTGTCGAGCACCACGACGAGCTCGGCGAGGCAGACCACTGCGAGGATCGCCCAGCGGGCGGGGTGTCCGCCGGGCGGTCCGGCCGCCGGGCCGGATACCGGATCGGGTGCCGGGCCGGCGCCGGCGCCCGGGTCGGTCGTCACCACGATGTGTCAGGCCCTTCCCGGGGCGTAGGGGGCGATGGGGTTCTTCAGGCTGCCGACGAGCTGGAGCGCGCCGGAGGGGTCCGCCAGGTCCACCATCTGCCGGTTGTCGCGCAGCTGGAGCCGGTTGAGGCAGGACAGCGCGAACTCCTCGGCGAAGATGTCGTACCGCTCGAACCGTTCGGCCAGCTCCGGCACGGACTCCCGGTAGCGGATCACCGCCTCGGCGACGGTGCGCCAGAAGGCGTCCTCGGTGAGCACGCCCCGGTCGGCGAGGATCGCCCCGAGATGGCGCAGGAAGCAGTCGAAGACGTCGGTGAGGATGGCCAGCAACCGCATGTCCTCGGGCGTCTCGGCGCGGATGCGCTCCACCTCGGGGGGCAGCTCAACGCCGGGGTCCATCACGACGATCTCCTCGGCGATGTCCTTGAACACCGCCCGCGCCACCGCGTCGTCCTCCAGGACGAGGATGACGTTCTCGCCGTGCGGCATGTACGCCAGGTCGTAGGCGTAGAAGCTGTGCAGCAGCGGGGTGAGGTAGGCGTCCAGGTAGCGGCCCAGCCACGCTTCGGGGGTGAGGCCGGAGCGCTCGATCAGCGCGGCGGCCAGCGAGCCCCCGTCGGTGTCGGTGTGGAGCAGGGACGCCATGGTGGCCAGGCGCTGGCCCTCCTCCAGCCGGGGGACGGGGCTCTCGCGCCACAGGGCCGCGAGCATCTTGCGGTAGGGCGAGTAGCGGTCGGTGGCGGCCTCGTAGCCGGGGTGGCGGTAGCCGACGGCGGCGCGCTCGCGGATGATCTCCAGGCCGGTGGCGCGCAGTACGGGGTCCTTGGCCACCAGCTCGGCCAGCCAGTCGTTGATGGCCGGGGTGGCCTCCATGTAGGCCGCCGAAAGGCCCCGCATGAAGCCCATGTTGAGCACGGACAGGGCCGTCTTGACGTAGTGCTTGCCCGGGTCGGAGGTGTTGAAGAAGGTGCGGATGGACTGCTGGGCCAGGTACTCGTCCTCGCCCTCGCCCAGCAGCACGATCCGGCGCTGGGCGACCTCGGCGGAGAAGGTCACGGCGAGCTTGTTCCACCACTGCCAGGGGTGGACGGGGACCAGCAGGTAGTCCGCCGGGTCCAGGCCCTGGCCGCGCAGGACGGAGTCGAAGCGGTCGAGTGCGGCCCGGCCGAGCTCGGCGCGCAGCAGCGTGTCGTAGTCGGTGTCGGCCGAGCAGGTGAAGGTGGTGTGGTCGCGGTGGGCCGCCACCCACAGCAGCCGCACCGGGGCCGCGGTCTCGGGCGCGTAGGCCAGGTACTCGTGGATCCCGAAGCCCAGGCGGCCGTTGTTGGCGACGAAGCAGGGATGGCCCTCGGTCATGCCGGTCTCGATCGCCTGGAAGTCGCCGCCGGCCAGTTCGGCGGCGGTGACCGGCTTCTTCGCGAGTTTGTACGCGGTGCTCGCCAGGGTGGAGCTGATCTCCTCCAGGTAGACGGGGAGGATCTCGTCGCTCAGGCCCAGGGCGCCGCGGAACTCGGTGAAGAACGCGAAGGCGTCCAGGGGCAGTTCGGCGCCGCCGCGGTGGCGGGTGATGCTGTCGGCGTCGATCTGCCAGTGGTCGAGCGCCATCAGGCGGGCCGTGAAGCGGTACTCGACCCTCTCGCCGCCCTCGTCCTCGTCGCCGCCGGTGACGGCGTAGCGGCCGCCGCCCAGTGCGACGGGGGTGAGCAGGCGCTCGTGGGAGAACTCCGACAGGGCCTTGCGCAGCAGCAGCCGTACGGCGGTGCCCCAGTTGCCGGGGGTCAGATGGGCCACGGCCCTCTGCGGATCGGGGTGCGGCACGGCGTGGGGGGAAGCGGCGGTCACAGGGCGGCTCCTCGTACGGCGGCCTCGAAGCGCTCGCGGGTGCAGACGCTCAGCAGGGCCTCCTTCTCCGGTTTGGCGATCGTGCCGACGACCTCGAAGCCGACGGCGGCGTTGAGGGCGTGCACGGCGGTGTTGCGGGCGTCGGGCTCGACGACCACGCGGGAGGCGGCCGGGTCGTCGAAGAGCATCGCCATCACCGTGGTGATGACGGCGAGGGTGAACCCGTGGACGGGGGTGTCGGACGGCGCGGTGAGGAAGTGCATCCCGACGTCGCCGGGCCGGTGGTCGTACAGCCCGGCCAGTTCCACGTGGGCGGGGTCGTAGCGCTCGACGAGGAAGGCGGGGCTGCCGCGGTGCAGGCCCAGGAAGGCGTCGTGGTGCGGGTGTCCGGCGATCCGCCGGTACTCGTCGGCGACCTGCCGCTCGTCGGCGTCCTGCATCATCCAGTACACGGCCTTGGGATGGGTCACCCAGGAGTGCAGCAGGGGCGCGTCGGCGTCGGGGTCGAGGGCGACCACGGAGAATCCCCCCAGCCGGGGGTCCTCGCGGTGGAAGAGGACGTCGCTCACGCGATGCCCCCCTCGGGGGCGCCGAAGTCCTGGAAGGCGATGGACTTCTCGACGGGGTAGACCTCGCGGCCGAGGATGTCGCGGATGATCCAGGAGTTGCGGTACGGGCCCATGCCCAGGTCCGGCGAGGTGACGCTGTGGGCGTGGACGGCCCCGTTCTGCAGGAAGACGCCACGGCCGGTGACGTCGACGCTGTAGTTGCGGGCGACGTCGAAGCGGCCCGAGGAGTCGAAGCGGAGGCGGTCGCGGATCCCGTCCAGGAAGGCGGGGACGCGGTGGCGGTAGCCGGTGGCCAGGATGAGGCCCTCGGTGGCGAGGGTGAACTCCTTGCCCTGTTCGACCTGGTGCAGCCCGAGGGTGTAGGAGCCGTTCGCCTCGTCGTAGGAGGCGGAGGTCAGCGCGGTGCTGGTCAGCAGCCGGGTGGGGACGGGGCCGGCGGCGCTCTTGGCGTACAGCAGGTCGAAGATGTCGTTGATCAACGCCTCGTTGATGCCCTTGAACAGGCCCTTCTGCTCGCCCTCCAGCCGGTGCCGGGTGGGTTCGGGCAGGGCGTGGAAGTAGTCGATGTAGTCGGGGGAGGTCATCTCCAGGGTCAGCTTGGTGTACTCCAGCGGGAAGAACCGCGGGGAGCGGGTGACCCAGTTCAGGCGGTAGCCGCGGGTGTCGATCTCCGAGAGCAGGTCGTGGTAGATCTCGGCGGCGCTCTGCCCGCTGCCCACGATCGTGATGCTCCCCTTGGCCTGGAGCGCCTCCTTGTGCTCCAGGTAGCGGGAGTTGTGGATCACGTCGCCGCCCAGCCCCTCGCAGGAATCCGGCACGTACGGCGGGGTGCCGGTGCCCAGCACCAGGTGGCGGGCCCGGTGCTCGCTGCGCTCGCCGGTGGAGGTGTCGCGGGCGGTGACGGTGTACAGGCCCTCGGCCTCGTCGTGGGAGACGGCGACGACCTCGCGGCCGAAGCGGACGGAGGACAGCCGGCCGGCGGCCCAGCGGCAGTAGGCGTTGTACTCGGCGCGCAGCGGATAGAAGCTCTCGCGGATGTAGAAGGGGTACAGGCGCCCGGACTGCTTGAGGTAGTTGAGGAAGGAGTAGGGGGAGGTGGGGTCGGCCATGGTCACCAGGTCGGCCATGAAGGGCGTCTGCAGGGTGACGCCGTCCAGCAGCATGCCGGGGTGCCAGTCGAACTCCGGGCGGCTCTCCAGGAAGAGCCCGTCGAGGTCGTCGATCGGCTCGGTCAGGCAGGCCAGCCCCAGGTTGAAGGGGCCCAGTCCGATGGCTATGAAGTCGTGAGGGGTGGACACGTCGTCTCCGTGGGTCTGGTGGATCCGGTGGTTCAGGCGGCCGGTGAGCCGCTCCGGCGGGCGGCGGAGGAAGCCAGGTGCTCCTGGGCGTGCCCGGCGATCAGGTCGAGGACGGCGCGGATGTCGTCCGTCGTCGTCTCCGGGTTGAGCAGGGTGAACTTCAGGTGGTGGCGGCCGTCGACCACCGTTCCGGCGACCACGGCCTCGCCGGAGGCGGCCAGGGCCTCGCGGGCGTGCAGGTTGGCCAGGTCCACGGCCGTCTCGTCGGCGCCGCCCGCGTTCGCGCCGGCGTTTGCGGCGGGGCTGTAGCGGAAGACCAGGGTGGAGAGCGTCGGCCTGGTGACGACGGTGAAGCGGGGGTCGTCCTCCAGGATCCGCCAGGTGTCGGCGGCGAGGTCCACCACCTGGTCGAAGAGCGCGCCGACGGCGTCGGCGCCCATGATGCGCAGGGTCAGCCACAGCTTGAGCGCGTCGAAGCGGCGGGTGGTCTGCAGGGACTTGTCGACCTGGTTGGGGATGCGCTTCTCGGCGCTGCGGGCCGGGTTGAGGTAGTCGGCGTGGTACGTGGCGTGCCGCAGGGTGGCGCCGTCGCGGACGAGGACGGCGCTGGAACTGACCGGCTGGAAGAAGGACTTGTGGTAGTCGACGGTGACCGAGTCGGCCCGCTCGATGCCCTTCAGCAGATGGCGGCGCGTGGTCGAGGCCAGCAGCCCGCAGCCGTAGGCGGCGTCGACGTGGAACCACGTCCCGGCCTCCTGGCACAGCTCCGCGATCTCGGGCAGGGGGTCGATGGAACCGAAGTCGGTGGTGCCGGCGGTGGCGGAGACGGCCATCACCGTCAGGCCCTCCTCCCGGCAGCGGCGCAGCTCGCGGGCGAGGTGGTCGGTGCGCATCCGGCGGTCGCCGTCGCAGGGGACGGAGATGACCGATCCCGGCTCCAGGCCGAGGAGTTTGGCGGCTTTCAGCACGGAGAAGTGGCCGGCCTCGGAGGTCAGGACGCGCAGTTTCGGCAGCATCTCGGAGACCGGCGGCGGGGTGGGGGAGTTCTTCCGCAGCAGCCGGAGGGCCTCCTCACGGGCCAGCAGCAGCGCCTGGAGGTTGGACTGGGTGCCGCCGCTGGTGAAGACGCCGTCGGCGGCGCGGCCCAGACCGATGCGCGCGGCGGTCCAGTCTATGAGCCGGCGCTCCATCAGGGTGCCGCCGGCGCTCTGGTCCCAGGTGTCCAGCGAGGAGTTGACGGCGGAGAGGACGGCCTCGCCGAGGAGGGCGGGAAGCACCACCGGGCAGTTGAGGTGGGCGAGGTAGCGGGGGTGGTGGAAGTAGACCGCGTCGCGGAGGTAGACGCGCTCCAGCTCGTCGAGGGCTGCGGCCGGGTCGCCCAGGGGGCGGTCGAGGTCGATGCCGTCCACCAGCGGGGCCAGTTCGCCGGGGGTGACCCCGGTGAACGGGCGGCTGGTTCCGGCGACCGTCCGGGCGACCCGCCCCACGCCTTCGGAGACCAGCCGCCGGTAGTACTCGGCGGTGGAGTCGTTCAGCAGGTGGGAGCGGGGGTCGGCGCCGGCGGGGTCGGCCTTGTCGGCAGGAGCGAGAGGGGAGGCGGATCCCTGGGGGCTCACGCGCGGGTCCTCCGAATCGAGGGAGCGGGAAACTTAGGTAAGGCTAGCCTAACTTACTCTGATCATGTAAGAGCCCCGCGTACCGCAGGTGGTACGTGGGGCTCCGTGCGGGCGTGACCCCGCGTCAGGCGGCGCCGGCCAGCGCCTCGGCGCGCAGGTCCTCCTCCGAGGCGCCCAGCCGCCAGTACCCGGAGAACGCCACCCGGCCGCGGGCGAAGCCGCGTTCGGACACCAGATGGCGGCGCAGCGCCCGCACCGCACCGGCCTCGCCCGCCAGCCACGCGTACGCGCCGCCCGGGACCTCGTCGGGCAGCGCGGCCTCGCGCACGGCGTCGACCACCGCGCCGTGCCGCCGGAAGTCCTCCCGGACCAGCCAGGTGACCTCCGCGTCGGCGGCGGTGGGCAGCGGCCGTACGTCCCCGGCCCGGGGCACCTCGATCCACACCCGCGCCCGGACACCGGCCGGCAGCCAGGACAGGATCCCGGCGACGGCCGGCAGCGCCGTCTCGTCGGCGGCCAGCAGCACCCGGTCCGTGCCCGGGGGAGGGCGGAAGCCGACGCTCTTGTTGTCCGCGGTCACCGGGCCCAGCAGGCGGACCCGGTCGCCCGGCCGGGCACGCCGCGCCCAGCGGGTCGCGGGTCCGGTGTCGCCGTGCAGGACGAAGTCGACGTCCACCTCTCCGGCCTCCGGGCGCTGGGCGGCCACGGTGTAGGAGCGCATGACCGCGCGCACCGCCGGGTCCATGCCCCGCCAGGCCGCGAACCAGCCGTCGCCCAGCTCCACCGGGACGACGGGTTCGCTCTGGCCGGGCTGCGGCAGGAAGAGCGAGAAGCTCTGGTCCCTCCCGCCGCCCGCGAACCCCCTGAGCCGCTCCCCGCCGAAGGTGATCCGGACCAGGGACGGACCCAGCCGCAGGCTGCGCACGACCGAGGCATCGAAGAAACCGAACGGCGAGGTCGGCCGGGCGGCGGGGGCGCGGCGGGGCGCCGCCGGCCGGGGGGCCGTGTGGGAGACGGCGGGGGAGGCGGCGTGAGAGGTGGCGGGAGAAGCGACGGGGGTGGCGGTGCGCGGTGTCATCTGCGGGCTCTCCTTCTCGGAGGTTGCTGTCCTGCGCGGTCTTGGGTGGCGCGAACCGGGCCGGGGAGGCGCCGCGGCGCCTCCCCGGCCCGGGCTCAGCCGAGCTTCTCGGCCTTGGTGATGGCGTCGGCCAGGTTCTCCATCAGCGGGGCGGCGCCCTGGTAGGAGAAGCGCGGCACCGGGTCCCACTCGGCGACCTGGCCGGCCTTGACCGCCGGGAGCGACTCCCAGGTGGGCTTGGACTTCAGGTCCTCGGGCTGCAGGGCGGTGCTGCGGTTGTCCAGGATGATGAGGTCGGCCTCGTACTGCCCGGCGTTCTCCCAGCTGAGGCTCTCGAAGTAGCCACCGCTGGCCTTGACGTCCTCGGGGATGACGAACTCGACGCCCAGCTCGGCGAAGTACTTCAGGTCGGCCGCGGGCGCGGGGGTGGAGACGTAGAAGTAGTCCGCGCTGCCGGAGGCGGCCAGCACCCGCAGCCCGCCGCTGGCCTTGGCGGCCCTGCGGAGCTTCTCGGCCGCCGCCTCGAAACGGGCCTTGCCCTCGGTGACCTGCTTGGACTTCAGATCGGCGCCCAGTGACTCGGCCAGGGCGGCGTAGCGCTGGATCGGCTTGAGCAGGGAGACGTTCGCGACCTGGACGGCGACGCTGGGGGCGAGCTTGAGGATCTTGTCCGAGCTCTCCTCGGGCACGTACCACAGCGAGCCGGAGTCGTACTGATGGGTGACCAGCAGCTCGGGGTTCAGCGCCGCGTACTTCTCGATGTCGAACTCGCCCCAGGCGTTGCCGATGACCTCGACCTTCTTCACGTCCAGATCGCCGGCCTGCGGGTGGGCCGAGCCGTCCTCCAGCAGCGTCTCGCCGAAGACGCCGACGATCCGGTCCTTCAGACCGAAGTCGGCCAGGGCGGCGGCGGTGCCGGTGAAGGCCACGATGCGCTCGGGCGTCTTGTCGGCGGTGACCTTCTTCTTGCGGTCGTCGGTGAACGACCAGGGGCCGCCGTCCTTCTCCGAGGCATTGCCCGACGCCTTCGAACCGCCGTCCCCGCACGCCGCGAGCAGGGCGCCCAGCCCGAGGGCGCCGCCCGCCGTGAGGAGGCCCCGGCGGGAGAGGTTGGCGGTTCTTGCGTAGGACATGACTGGGCCTCTCTGAAAAACGCACACGGAAGCGACAGGTGTTCAGGCGACCGGCCGCGGCTGTTAGGTTAACCTAACCAAAGTTCGAGCCCAAGGGGGACGGTCGCCGACCTCCCCCCGGCACACCGGAGTCCGCACGTGTCACTCATCAAGCCGAGTCCCGCGGGGGAGAGAGCGGCGCCGGCGCCGCCCCCCGCCGTCGAGGGGCCGCCCACGCGCACCCGTACCGCGTTGCGCTCCGCCGGGCTGGCGGGCGCCGTGGCCCTCCTGCTCGTCCTGCTGGTGCTGAGCCTCGGCTTCGGCGCCCGGCCGCTGTCGGCGGGCGAGGTCTGGTCCGGCCTCTTCGACAGCGGCTCCGCGACCTGGAGCGTGGTGCACGAGATGCGGCTGCCGCGCACCCTGCTCGGACTGCTCATAGGCATCGCCCTCGGCCTGGCCGGCGCGGTGATGCAGGCGCTGACCCGCAATCCGCTGGCGGATCCCGGGCTGCTGGGCATCAACGCCGGAGCCTCGGCCGCCGTGGTCACCGCCATCGCCTTCTTCGGGGTGACCGGCTTCACCGGCTACGTGTGGTTCGCCCTGGCCGGCGCGGCGGTCGTCTCCGTCCTCGTCTACGCCGTCGGCGGCGGGCGAGGGGCGACCCCGGCGCGGCTGGCCCTGGCCGGCGCGGCGCTCAACGCCGCCCTGTACTCCTACGTCAACGCCGCGATGATCCTGGACGCCGCGTCGCTGGAGCGGATGCGCTTCTGGACCGTCGGCTCGCTGGCCTCGGCCCGGACGGACGCCGTGGTGCAGGTGCTGCCGTTCATCGCCACCGGTGCCCTGGCCGCCCTCGCCCTCGCCCGGCCGCTCAACGCCCTCGCGCTCGGTGACGACCAGGCCCGCGCCCTGGGCGCCCGGCCGGAGAAGGTCCGCGCCGCCTGCGTCGTCGCCGTCACCCTGCTGTGCGGCGCGGCCACCGCGGCCGCGGGCCCCATCGTCTTCGTCGGGCTGATGGTGCCGCACCTGGTCCGCGCGATCACCGGCCCCGACCTGCGCTGGGTCCTGCCGTACTGCGCGGTGCTCGCCCCCGTGCTGCTGCTCGGCTCCGACGTGCTCGGCCGGCTGCTGGGCCGCCCCGGCGAGCTCCAGGTCGGCGTCGTCACCGCCGTCCTCGGCGGCCCCCTCTTCCTCTACGTCCTGCGACGGCGGAAGGTGGCCGCCGCATGAGGACCGTCACGGGAACCGGTGCGGAAGCCGGCGCGGCGACCGACACGAGGACCGGTGTGAGAACCCTCCGCGCCGGATCGGCGCTCAGCCTCCGCTTCCGCCCCCGCGCCCTGGCCGCCGCCGCCGTCTGCCTGCTCGCGGCCCTGGCCGCCGGCGTCGCCACCATCGGCAGCGGCGACTACCCCATGAGCCCCGCCGAGGTGCTGACCACCCTCACCGGCGGCGGCACCCCCGCCCAGGACTTCATCGTCAACGAACTGCGGCTGCCGCGCGTACTCGCCGCCCTCCTCGTCGGCGCCTCGCTCGGCCTGGCCGGGGCCGTCTTCCAGTCCGTGGTGCGCAACCCCCTGGGCAGCCCCGACATGCTCGGCATCACCCAGGGCGCCTCCACCGGCGCGCTGCTCGTCGTCCTCGCCGGCGGCAGCAGCGCGGCCCTGGCCGGCGGCGCCATCGCCGGAGGACTCCTGACCGGACTGCTCATCCACCTCCTCGCCTGGCGCCGGGGAATCCACGGCTACCGGCTGGTGCTCACCGGCATCGGCGTCCTGGCGATGCTCACCGGCGTCAACGGCTACCTGCTCACCCGCGGCAAGCTGATGGAGGCGTCCCGCGCGATCCTGTGGATCACCGGCAGCCTCGACGGCCGCGGCTGGCCCGAACTCACCCCGCTGCTGATCGCGCTGGCGGTGCTCGGCCCGGTCGTCGTCCTGGGCTGCGGACGGGCCCTGCGGATGACGGAGATGGGCGACGACGCGGCGCACGCCCTCGGCGTGAGCGTCGAGCGCTCCCGCACCGCGGCGCTGGGCTCCGCCGTCGTCCTGGTCTCCTTCGCCGCCGCCTGCGCCGGCCCGGTCTCCTTCGTGGCGCTCACCGCGCCCCAGCTCGCCAAGCGGCTCACCCGCGCGCCCGGCCCCAACCTGCTGCCCGCCGCGTGCATGGGCGCGGCCGTACTGGTCACCGCCGACTGGGCCGCACAGAACCTCTTCACCGGACGGCAGCTTCCCGTGGGGGTCGTCACCGGCCTCCTCGGCGGCTGCTACCTGGTGTGGTTGCTGGCCACCCAGCGCAGGGCGGGCCGGATATGAACACTTCAGCGGTGGTCCGGGACCTCCAGAACCTCCAGGACCCGGTCGGACACCTTCAGGACGGAGCAGAACGGATGACGCAGGGCAACCACCGCGACCACGGCGCCCCGGCCGCCGGGGGGACGAGGCTGAGCGGCGAGGGCCTGACCCTCGCCTACGAGCGGCGGACGATCGCCGAGGACCTCACGGTCGCGATACCGGACCGCTCCTTCACCGTCGTCATCGGCCCCAACGCCTGCGGCAAGTCCACCCTGCTGCGGGCCCTGTCGCGGATGCTGAAGCCGGCCGCCGGGACGGTGCTCCTGGACGGCAGGGACATCTCCTCGGCCAACGCCAAGCAGGTCGCCCGCACCCTCGGCCTGCTGCCGCAGTCCTCCGTCGCACCCGAGGGCATCTCCGTCTCCGAACTGGTCTCCCGGGGCCGCTACCCGCACCAGAGCCTGCTGCGCCAGTGGTCGGCGGAGGACGAGCGCGTCGTCGCGGAGGCGATGGCCTCCACCGGCGTCGCCGAGCTCGCCGACCGCCCGGTGGACGAACTGTCCGGCGGGCAGCGGCAGCGGGTGTGGATCGCCATGGCGCTGGCCCAGCAGACCCCCCTGCTGCTGCTGGACGAGCCGACCACCTACCTCGACCTCGCCCACCAGATCGACATCCTGGACCTGTGCGCCCGCCTCCACCAGGAGGAGGGCCGCACCCTGGTCGCCGTCCTCCACGACCTCAACCACGCGGCCCGCTACGCCACCCACCTGATCGCCATGCGCGAAGGACGGGTGGTGGCCTCCGGGCCGCCGGAGGAGGTCGTCACGGCAGAACTGGTCGAGAAGGTCTTCGGCCTGCCCTGCCGGGTCATCGACGACCCGGAGACCGGGACTCCGCTGGTGGTGCCCGCGGCGCGGCGCCGCGCCCGCGAACCCCAGGCGGCCGGGCAGCTCTCCTGATCCCGGACGCCTCCGTCCGGGCCGGCACCGGGCCACGCCCCCGGGCCCCGTCCCCCGGCCCCGGTGCGGGGATGGCAGGATCGCAGGGTGCTGGAACGGATCATCGCCGCATGCGACGGCGCGTCGAAGGGAAACCCCGGGCCCGCGGCCTGGGCATGGGTCATCGCCGGTGCGGACGGTGACGTGGAGCGATGGGAGGCCGGCCCGCTGGGCCGGGCGACCAACAACGTGGCGGAGCTGACCGCGCTGGAGAGGCTGCTCCAGGTCCTGGACCCGGCCGTGCCGGCACAGGTGCGGATGGACTCCCAGTACGCGATGAAGGCGGTCACCACCTGGCTGCCGGGCTGGCGCCGCAAGGGGTGGAAGACCTCGGCCGGCACACCGGTGGCCAACCGGGACCTGGTGGTGCGCATCGACGAGCTGCTGTCCGGACGGGACGTCGAGTTCGTCCACACCCCGGCCCACCGGGCGGACGGCGACCGGCTCAACGACGCCGCCGACCGGGCCGCGAGCCACAGCGCCCGTACCCAGCGGCCGATCGGCTCCGCGGCGGGGGACGACCTGCCGCCGCCCGAGCCCGGCGCCGCCACCGCCGGAGGGCGTTCCCGCCCGGCGGGGGCGAAGCCCGCGCGGAAGCCCGGGCCGGGCGGCTCCTCCGGGAGGTCGCTCAAGGCCCGCTTCCCGGGCCGGTGCCGCTGCGGCCGACCGTACGCGAAGGGCGAGACGATCGCGAAGAACCCCGACGGCTGGGGCCACCCCGCCTGCGCCGCCACCGGAGCGGGCGGGGCGTGACACCGGCGGGGCGGTGAGGGCGGGCGGTGGGAGGCGGACGGCGGCCCGTGGCCTGTGGCCCGTGGGCGAAAAATCTTGTTTACGGTGCAACCACCGGGGTTCGTCGCAAGTCCTTCACGTGCAGCACGATTTCCGCACGACGTGGAGGAGAACTCCCTTGCGCAAGCGCCCAGTCATAGCCGTGGCCGCCACCGCCGGCGCGCTGGCCGTCCTCACCGCCGTTCCGGCCCAGGCCGCCGAGTACAGCTCGGCGCTGAAGATCCGGGGCGTCCAGTACGACGCGCCCGGCCGGGACTCCAACAACTGCTCCACCGGGAACACCGACCAGGAGTACCTGACGATCAAGAACTACTCGTCCTCCGCGACCGTCAACCTCAAGGGCTACGTCGTCAAGGACGCCTCCGGCAACCGCTTCGCCTTCACGGTGAACCACTACCTCCAGCCCGGCGACTACGTCCGGCTCCGCGGGGGCCGCGGCAGCGACTCCGACAAGTACAACGTGGTCTACCGGAACAACTGCAACTTCATGTGGAACAACGACCGCGACACGATCTACCTGTACAAGCCCTCCGGAAGCCGCGCGGACGTGCACTCCTACACCAGGAGCGGGTCCGACCCCGACGGCGACGGCTACATCACCTTCCACAAGTGATCCGGGCGCCTGCGGGCCGCCGCCTCCGCACGGCGGAGAGGCGGCGGCCCGCAGGCCGATGCCGGTGAGGCGCGGCAGGGGCCTGCCGGCGCGTCCTTATCGGGCGGCGCCGAAGGTCTGCGTCCAGTAGTCGCCGGGCTGGGCCAGGCCGACGCCGATCTCCTCGAACGAGCAGTTGAGGATGTTGCGCTTGTGGCCGGGGCTGGACATCCAGCCGTTCATCACGCTCTCGGGGGTCCGGTAGCCGTGGGCGACGTTCTCGCCGTAGGTCCTCCACTCGTAGCCGGCCCTCGAGATCCGGTCTCCGGGGCCGGAACCGTCGGAGCCGGTGTGGGACATGTTCCGGTGGTCGGCCATGTCCCGGCTGTGGGCCCGGGCGGCCTCGGCCAGCTTCTCGTTCATCTTCACAGGAGCGCATCCCGCCTTGGAGCGCTCGCTGTTGACGAGCTCCACGACGCGGGCCGCGGCATCGTCGGCCGGGGCGGGCGTGGAGGGGGCGGAGGCGCGGGGGGCGGGGGAGGTGCTCGGGGAGGCGCCGGGTGTACGGGTCTTCTGCGGCGTGGACCGCGAGGTCCGTGTGGACGCGGGTGACCGGCCGTCGGAGTACCGGCCCTGCCAGGAGTGGGCACGGTCGTCGGAGTAACGGCTCTGCCAGGAGCGGGGGCGGTCGTCGGCGGTCGCCGGCCGGTCCGCGCACGCCAGGGCCGCGGCGGGCACTCCCAGGGCGGCCACGGCGAGGGCGGCGACGGATATCTTCCGGTAGCGCCTCGTTCTGCGGTGCTTGCTCATGTGTGACCCCAATCGTCGGATCGCCGAATCCCCCCGGGTTCTGGCCGATTCGCCCAGCACCCGCCTCTGATCTGCGGGAACGTGGTGCGGGCCGTCATTGTCGGGACCGCCCGACGGATGAGGCAACGAGCGTTGGTACTACGCCCGCTCGTAGGAGCCCCGCCCCCTTGCGGGGGCCGCGCGGACGTGCCGGGGCGGGCCCCGGGGCCGCCGGGGTGTCGTGTCGCTCCGTCAGGAACCGCTCCGTGCCGCCGCGGGCGGACGAATGCGCCGGGTGGGACCCGGGTTTCGGGTCCGCGCGCGAAGTATGTTCACACCGATGCGGACAAATACCCTATGCCGCCTGAGGCGCATCTACTATCCCGGAGGAGTAGTAGCGGTATCCGCTGTGACGGTTGTCACGGGGCGTCCGCGTGGCGGCTGCCGGCCGGTCCGCCGGGTACGCCGGGTCCACCGGGTCCGCCGGCGCACGCGGACGCCGCCCGGGCGACGAGAACGGCCGCACCCGGCTCGGCTTCTCCGCCGGAGCGGCGGTCTCAGCCACCGGTGCGGTTCCCCGTCCCGGCGGCACCGACTCCGCCGAGGCTGTGCCGAAGCTCGCCCGCGAGGTCAGCGGCCGCCGTTCCGGTGGTCTTCCCGCCGGCCCGGGGGTGTACGCGCGGCGGGGAGGCGGCAGGGACCCCGCGGCCCGCTCGTGACGGGCGGTGCGGGACAATGCGGCCATGAGGATCTCGGCGAAGGCGGACTACGCGGTGCGTGCCGCCCTGCACCTCGCCGCGGCCCGGGATGCCGGTCCTTTGAAGGCGGAGGCCATCGCCGAGGCCCAGGAGATCCCGCACAAGTTCCTGGAGGGCATTCTCGGCGACATGCGCCGCGGCGGGCTGGTGGTGAGCCGGCGCGGCTCCAGCGGCGGCTACCGGCTGGCCAGGTCGCCGGAGTCGATCAGTGTCGCCGATGTGATCCGGGCCGTGGACGGCCCTCTGGTGTCGGTGCGCGGGGTGCGCCCGCCGGAGCTCTCCTACACGGGGGCCGCCGAGTCGCTGCTGCCGTTGTGGGTCGCGCTGCGGGTCAACGTCCGCCGGATCCTCGACGGGGTGTCGCTGGCGGACGTCGCCTCGGGTGCGCTGCCCGGAGAGGTCTCCGGGCTGGTGGACAACCCCGCCGCCTGGCGGAACCCCTGACCTGTCCGGCATGCGAGACCGCTGCCGGAACCTCTTGACCCGCCGATTCCCTACTGATTTGGTCGGGTATATGAAGCGAACCGGTCTCACGCGGCGCCGCCACGTCGACCTCGCGCGCGTTTCCAGCGCCTCCTGTCGTCACCGCCGGGCCTGACGGGCTTCGAACCCTTCCCGCTTCCGGGCAGGTGCCGCACCTCCCCGCCGGGCCGACCCGCATCTGAACGCTCCGGTTCCGGCGCCGTACACCCGCGGGCCGCCATCTCCGTGATGTCCGCCGCCGTGCGCTCCCCGCCGGGGCGGCAGCCTGCGGTCCGGGCCGCTCGGCCCTCCGGTTCCTCACGTATCCGCGTCCCCCTCCCCGCGCCGGGCCGCGCGTGCGTACTCGACCTACCCACGTTCAAACACCCGGAGTAACAATGTCCGCGCCCTCCGTTGCAGATCCCGTCCGGTTCGCCTACTGGGTGCCGAACGTCAGCGGCGGACTGGTCACCAGCACCATCGAGCAGCGCACCGACTGGGGCTACGACTACAACCGCGAACTCGCCCTCCTCGCGGAGAACAGCGGGTTCGGGCGGCCCTGCGCCGCGCCACGATGCCCGCCCTCGTCGCCGGGATCGACTCCGACCGGCTCTACCCGCTGCGGCAGCAGGAGGAGCTGGCCGGAGAACTGCTCGCGGGCGTCGCCGGCACCCCGCGGATGCCGGAGTGACGCCGGAGCGGTGCCGGTCCCGGCGGTGGCCCCGCTCCTTTGCCCGGTGCGGGCGGGGGCGGGGCTGCCGCGTGCGGGACACGCCCATCGTCCTGCCGGCCCCGCCGGAGGCCGTCAAGCATGCCCTACTGAATTGCCGGGAAAAGTGGGGAAAGGGAGAATCCGGGCATCCGGAGGGTCTGGGGCGTGGGCTTTCTCAAGTGTGCGGCGGGGTTCCCTCTGGTCCGCAGAGAGTCCTGGGCAGTCCGGAAACTCCGGATTGCGGGGGATTATGACGCCCTTTATCCGGATGGTGAGATGCGCCTGTCCGAATGATGAATGGCCACTTGTCGCACCGGGTGTTCTTCTCCACTATCCCTATCTATCCAGTGGAGAAACTAGGAATTATGCGAGGTGGCTGTGAGAACGCTGATCCTGCTGGCCCTGGCCGGTCTCGGTGCCCAACTGGTGGACGGAAGCCTGGGCATGGCCTACGGCGTGACCTCCACCACCCTGCTGCTCGCGATCGGCACCAACCCCGCCGCGGCCTCCGCCACCGTCCACCTGGCGGAGATCGGCACCACCCTGGCCTCGGGGGCCGCCCACTGGCGCTTCGGCAACGTCGACTGGCGCGTGGTGGTGAAGATCGGCGTCCCGGGCGCGATCGGCGCGTTCGCCGGCGCCACCTTCCTGTCCTCCCTCTCCACCGACACCGCCAAGCCCGTGATGGCCCTCCTCCTGCTGGGCCTGGGCCTGTACGTCCTGACCCGGTTCACCTTCGCCGGGATCCCCCGGAACAGGATCGGCAAGCCGCTGCGCAAGAGGTTCCTCTCCCCCCTCGGACTCGTCGCGGGCTTCCTGGACGCCACCGGAGGCGGCGGCTGGGGCCCGGTCGGCACGCCCACGATCCTGGCCAGCGGGCGCATGGAGCCGCGCAAGGTGATCGGCTCCATCGACACCAGCGAGTTCCTCGTCGCCGTCGCCGCCAGCATCGGCTTCCTCGTCGGCCTCGGCTCGGAAGGCGTCAACGCGAGCTGGGCGGCGGCCCTGCTGGCCGGCGGACTCATCGCCGCACCCATCGCCGCGTGGCTGGTCCGCCACATCCCCCCGCGCGTCCTCGGCTCGGCGGTGGGCGGCCTGATCATCCTGACCAACACCCACACCCTGCTGCACAGCGACTGGGTCGCCGCGGGCGACGCCACCCAGTGGACGGTGTACGGGACCGTCTACGCGGTGTGGGCGGCGGCTGTGGCCCACGCGGTCCGCGAGCACCGCCGGCAGGTCGCCGCGGCACGGCCCGCAGAGGCCGCAGAGGCCGCGGACGCCGCGACGGACCACGCCGGCGACACCGAGCGGGCCCGGCCGGCGGAGAACGCCACCGCTCTCTGAGGCGGAGGAGACCGGGCGGGATCATCCCGGCCCGCCCGGCCCCGCACCCATCGCGGGCAGGCGCCCGGACCGGCGCCCCTGCGCCCCACCCAGGAGGTGCCCATGCCACCCATCACCCCCACGACCCCGCCGTCCGCGGGACCCGCGCCCGGCCCTGCGGCCCTGAGCGCACCCGGCGGCACGGTGGACGGGACGGAGCACGGCACGCGCGCCGGGCGGGCCGCCCTTGCCACCGACTTCTGGCCGCGCGTCGCCCGCGAGCTCGCCGACGACCTCGCCGCCGACGTCCTCGCCCGTGAGCGGGCGTGCGGGCCCCCGCTCGACGAGGTGTCACGGCTCCGCGAGTCCGGCCTCCTCGGGCTGCTGGCCCCGCCCGGACCGCGGGGGAGGGGCGCCGACTGGCAATGGGCCTGCGCCCTCGTCAGGGAGATCGCCGCGGTCGACAGCTCCGTCGGCGAACTCCTGGGGCGCCACTACGCCCTGTCCTGGGCCGCCCGCCTCGTCGCCGGTCCCGAGCGTGCCGCCGGACTCGAACGCCGCGCCGCGGAACGGCAGTGGCTGTGGGCGGGGGACATCGGCGCGCCCGGCGCGGGTGCGGACGCCGGATGCGCCCTCACCCCCGTCGGCGGCGGATACGTCCTCAGCGGGCACCGGGCCCTCGCCGCGGGGGTGGCCGTGGCCGAGCGGCTCGTCCTGGACGCGGTGTGCACGGTCACGGACACGTCCCTGGTCGTGGTGGTGGATCCGGCCCATCCCGGTGTGGTGTCCGACACCGTGTGCGACCGCCTCGGCCAGCGGCTCGCGGGAGCGGGCGGAGTCCGCTTCCACGAGGTCCCGGTGGACGCGGACCACGTACTCGGTCCCGGCCCCCGCGACGAGCACGTCGCCCGGGCGTCGGCCGCGCTCGCCCCCGCGGCCCTCCGGCTCGCCCTCGCCCACGTCGAACTGGCCGTCGCCGAGGGCGCCCTGGCGGAGGCCCGGGACGTGAGCCGCAGGAACGCGTCCGCGTGGGCGTCCGCCGGCGCGGAGCGGGGGTACGGCCCTGCGGAGGGGGAGGCCGACCTCCTGCTCGCCTACGGGAAGCTGGCGGCCGCCGCCCACACCGCCGCGGCGGTGGTCGAACGCGCCACGCGGGCACTGGCGCGCGAACTCCGTGCCGTAGGGGACGCCGACGTCCCGCACGACGCCGACACGGCGGTGCTCGTGGCCACCGCCGAGGCCGTCACCGGCAGGACGGCGCTGCACGTCACCGGGCGCGTCCTGGAACTCGCCGACAGCCCGGGGCTCGACAGGTTCTGGCGCAACGCACGCGTCCTGGCGGCGCAGAGCCCGACCGCCCCCCGGCTGCGCGACATAGGCGACCACTACCTGCACGGGGCGCGCACCCCCTCCACGGTGTAGGGCGGACTTCCGGGCTCCGTGCCCGCTCCCGTCGCCGTCCGCACGACCGCGCACTCGTTCCCGGCCCCCAGGAGGAAAGATGTCCGCCACGTCCCCGACAGCCGCGCCCTCCTTCCGGGGCAGGATCGGCCGCGACGCGCGCAGCGGTCACTACGCGGTGCCCCGCCGCTACCGCCTCCACCTGTCGCCGTCCTGCCCCCGCTGTCTGCGCATCGCCGTCACGCACAGCCTGCTCCGTCTCGGGGGCGCTGTCCCGGTGACGCTCCTGCCCGCCGTGCCGGACGAGACCGGGGGCGGGTACTCCGCCCTGCGTCCGCTGTACGAGGCCAGCTCCCACCGCCACCCGGGAGCGGCCGTGGCGCCGGTGCTCAGCGACGACTGGACCGGGCGGATCGTCAGCACGGACGCCGACGGCATCCTGCGGGACCTGGCACGGCGGTTCGGCGGTGACGGCCCCGACCTGTACCCGCCGGGAGCCGAGGCGGGGATCGAGGCCGTCGGGCTCCTGTGCGAGCGAGGCATCGCGGAGGCCGTGCGGTGCCCCGGGCGCACCGGCGCCGGCGGCGTCGACCTCGGCACTCTGCTCCGGTCCCTGGACGCGCTGGAGCAGCGGCTCGCCCGCGGCCGGTACGTCCTGGGAGGCGGGCCGACCGCCGCCGACGTGCACGTGTGGGCGACCCTGGTCCGGCTCGACACCGTGCACCGCCGGCACCTGGACGCCGCCGCGGTGCGCCACGTCGCCGGGCACCCCCGGCTGTGGGCCTACGCGCGGCGCCTGACCGCCCACCCCGCCTTCGGGCCTCACCTCGACCCGGACGGCATCGCACGCGGGCACCGCGCACGCTGCCGGGGGCCCGAGGGAGCCGGTGCCGCGGTGCACGTCGTGGACTGGAGGGCCCGTACGGCGGCCGGCTCCGTGCCCCGCCCGGCCGAGCGCACCCGGCCGACACCGCCCGGCTGAGCGCGCCGTGGCGCGGTCGACCGGGCTCCGGGCCCGCGCGGGTTCGGAGCGGGTACGCCGGGCTCCGCCCTCGCCCCGCCGGCCGGGGCAGAACTTGTTACCGAAGGTAGCACTGGGTCCCGCCTTTGCTTTACATTTTGTCTAACAAGGGCGGAGGGGTGTCTTCCCGGGATCCGCCGGGCACGGAGGCGAATCGGCGGCGGCCCGGCCACCCCTCGGCACGACGGGCGGACAGGAACGTCGCACACGGTTCGAGGAGCGCACATGGCGAGCAGCACGGGCATCGTTCGACCGACGGGACGGGCGGCAGGGCGGCCGGCGGAACACGACCGGCACGACGAGCAGGACGAGCAGGACGTCGCCCGCCGGCTGCTCGACTCGGCGGCCAGGCTGGCCTACGACCCGGCCGTGGAGGTGGACTGGGAGACGCCGCTGGACAAGGACTTCCACGGAGCCAGCCCCGAGTGGAGCACCCTCTACGGAACCCCGTACTGGGACGAGCTGACCGAGGAGCAGCGCAAGGAGCTGACGCGGCAGGAGGCCGCCTCGGTGGCCAGCACCGGCATCTGGTTCGAGATGATCCTCCAGCAGATGGTGCTGCGCGACATCTACTCCAAGGACCCGACCAGCGCCGAGTTCCAGTGGGCGCTGACCGAGATCGCCGAGGAGTGCCGGCACTCCATCATGTTCGCCCGCGGAGCCCGGAAACTGGGCGCCCCGCCGTACCGGCCGCACCGGATCGCGTTCGAACTCGGCCGGGCGTTCAAGACGCTGGCGTTCGGCGAGGCGGCGTACGCGGCGATCCTGGTCGCCGAGGAGGTCCTCGACGTCATGCAGCGCGACTGGATGCGCGACGAGCGGGTCGTGCCGTTCGTCCGCACCATCAACAACATCCATGTCGTCGAGGAGTCCAGGCACATGAAGTTCGCCCGCGACGAGACGCGCAAGCGCCTGGCGGGCGCCGGCCGGCTGCGCCGCCGGATCCACGCCCTGGTGATCGCGATAGCGGCCTACGTCATCGTCACCAGCATGGTGAACCGGAAGGTGTACGCCAATGCCGGGCTCGACGAGAGGCGCGCGGTGCGGGAGGCGAAGACCAACGAGCACCACAGGGCGATGTTGCGCTCCAGCTGCTCGGGTCTGATGGAGTTCCTCGCCTCCGCCGGCCTGCTGACGAAGCCGGCGCTGGTGTTCTACAAGCGCGCCAACCTCATCTGAGCCGGACGGGCCGCGACATGACCCACGTCATCACCCAGAACTGCTGCGGCGACGCCACCTGCGTCGCCGTCTGCCCGGTCAACTGCATCCACCCCACCCCGCAGGAGAGGGACTTCGGCAGCACGGAGATGCTGTACGTCGACCCCGGGGCGTGCATCGACTGCGGAGCCTGCGCGGACGCCTGCCCGGTGGACGCGATCCTCCCGGAGGACCGGCTCTCCGGGGCGCAGCGGGAGTACGCCGCTCTCAACGCGGCATACTTCGAGAGCGCCGCGGACGCCGCGGACGGCGGACCGGGTTCCGGACCCGCCGACCACGCGCCCAACTTCCACGCGTGGGGCAGGCCGGTGTTCGAGCGCACCCTGCCCTCCGACTTCGCGCCGCTGCGGATCGCGGTCGTCGGCACCGGCCCGGCCGGCATGTACGCCGCCGAGGACCTGCTGCTCCACACAGGCGCCGAGGTGACCCTCATCGACCGGATGCCGGTTGCGGGCGGTCTCGTGCGCTACGGAGTGGCCCCCGACCACCCGGGGACCAAGGGGGTCGGAGACACCTTCGCACGGCTGTACGCGCACCCGCGGGTCCGGATGTACCTGGGCCTGGAGGTGGGCGCGGACGTCACCGCGGAGGAACTCGCCGCACACCACGACGCGGTCGTCTACGCCGTCGGGGCCCGCGCCGACCGCCGTCTGGGGATCCCTGGCGAGGACCTGCCCGGAAGCATCTCCGCGGCCACGCTGGTGGCCTGGTACAACGCCCATCCGGAGACCGCCCCGGACGCCGTCGACCCGTCCGCCGAGCGGGTGGTCGTGGTCGGCAACGGAAACGTCGCCCTCGACGCCGCCCGGATCCTGACGGCCGGTCCGGAGGAGCTGGCCGGCACCGACATCGCCGCCCACGCGCTCGAAGCGCTGCGCGCCGGGAAGGTGCGCGAGGTGGTCCTCCTCGGACGCCGGGGGCCCGCGGAGGCGGCGTACACCAGGCCGGAACTGCTCGCCCTGAAGCACCTGCCCGGTGTGGAACTGATCGTGGACGACCACGACCCGCGCATCGCCGGGAGCATCGACGCGGCCGGGCCGGGGGACAAGGCCGCGGTGCTGCGGGACGTCACCCGGCAGACGGTGGACTGGTCCCTGCCGCCCGCGCCGGGCCGGCGCATCGTGCTGCGCTTCCACAGCGCGCCGGCGGAGGTGCTCGGCGACGGGCGCGTACGGGCGGTGCGCGCCACGGCGGCGCGGGGGGAGCTGGAGATACCGGCCGGCCTGGTGGTGCGGGCGGCCGGCTACCGCGGCGCACCGGTGCCCGGGCTGCCCTTCGACGAGGCGGCCGGCACCGTCCCCCACGAGGGCGGGCGCGTGACCGGGCGGCCGGGGACGTACGTCGTGGGCTGGATCAAACGCGGGCCCTCGGGCGGCATCGGAGCCAACCGCGCCTGCGCGGCCGAGACGGTCGGCACCCTGCTCGCCGACGCGCTCGGCGGTCTGCTGCCCTCGCCCGAGCACGGAGCGCGGGCCTTTCGCCGGCTGGTGAGAGGCCGCAACCGCCGTCTGGTCGACGCCCGCGGCCAGGCCGCGATCGACCGGGTGGAGGTGGCCCGCGGGCTCCGGGCCGGCCGGCCCCGGGAGAAGCTGGCCACCGTCCCCGAACTGGTGGCGGCGGCCCGGAGCGGCCGTCGGCGGCTTCCGCGCTGAAGCGCCCGTCCCGCTCCCCGGCCCTCCGCCCCGGATCCTCCCGGGGAGCGTCAGGGGGCGGGCGGCCGGGCGCGGTCGGTCCTGGCCTCGATCGCGTGCAGCACGGCCACCATGTCGCGGTCGCCGTGCCCCAGGGCGACCGTCTCGCCGAAGAGGGTGTGGCAGACGTCCAGCAGGGGGGAGGCCAGGCCGGCCTCCCGGGCCGCCTCGAAGATCAGCCGGTTGTTCTTCAGGACGTCCAGGGCGGCGGCCTGGACGTCGAAGTCGCGCGCCAGCAGTTTGGGTGCCTTCATGCGCGAGACGCCGCTGGCCATCGGCCCGGCGTCGAGCACGTCCAGGAACAGCCGCCGGTCCAGGCCGTGGCGGTCGGCGAAGTGGAACGCCTCGGTGAGCCCGGTGACCATGGTGATCAGGAACAGGTTCACCGAGAGCTTCATCAGCAGCGCGTTCGGGGCCGGCCCGCACACGAACACCTCCCGGCACATCGGCCGCAGCAGCGGGCGGACCGGCTCCACGGCCGCCGGCTCCCCGGCCACCATCGCCACCAGCTGCCCCGTCTCGGCGGGCACGCGCGAGCCGGAGACGGGCGCCTCGACGTAACCGCCGCCGGCCGCGCGGACGTCGGCCTCCAGCCCGCGCGAGTAGTGGGGGGACGTCGTCCCCATGTGCACGACCGTGCGCCCGGCGACGTGCGAGGCGAAGTCCGGTGTGCCGCGGCCCAGTACGGCGTCGGTCGCCGCCTCGTCGGCCAGCATCAGGAAGACGGTGCCGGCGCGTTCGAAGACCTCCGAGGGGCTCTCCGCCACCTCGGCCCCGGCCGCGCGCAGCGGTTCGCTCCTGGCGGCGGTGCGGTTCCAGACGACCGGCGCCGCCCCGGAACGGGCCAGATTCAGCGCCATGGGCTGCCCCATGACACCCAGGCCGATGAAACCCACGTCCACCCCGCGCCGCCCTTCCGGCCGGAGGGCCGCGGCCTCCGCCGGCCCGCCGGTCCCACCGGTCCCGTCGTCTGTGACAGCCGTCATGGTAGCGGCGATTATGACGTGTGTCATAGCGCGAGCGCGTGCCGGTCCGGGAGGCGACGGGCGGACTCCCGCCGCACCGGGCGGTCGCGGCGGCACCGATAAGCTGGCCGGACGGCGGGCCGAGTGCCGCCCGCCCGGTTCGCCAGGGGATCGGAGGTCGGCGATGGCGGTTTCCCGGCGGGGGCCGCGCGAGCGGATGGTCTTCAGCGCGGCCCAGCTCATCCGGCGCGACGGGGTCTCCGCGACCGGTCTGCGCGACATCGTCGCGCACGCCCGGGCCCCGAGGGGGTCGCTGCGGCACTACTTCCCCGGAGGCAAGGAGCAGCTCGTCAACGAGGCGGTGGAGTGGGCCGGCCGCTACGCGGCCAAGCGTGTGGCCCGGTTCCTGGCCGAGATGCCCGAGCCGTCGCCGAGCCGCCTGTTCGACGCGATGGTGCGTCAGTGGACCGACGAGTACCGGTCGGCCGGATTCGCGACGGGCTGCCCCGTGGTCGCCGCGACGGTGGACCGCGCCGGCTCCGCGGAGTCCACCAGGGAGGCCGCCGCGGCCGCGTTCGCCGCCTGGAACCGCCCGGTGGCCCGGGCGCTGACGGAGATGGGCGTGCCGGCCCGGCGGGCCGCCTCGCTGGCGACCCTGATGATCAGCGCGCTGGAGGGGGCGATCGTGATCGCCAGGGCCGAGCGCGACATACGCGCCCTGGAGACGGTGGCCCGGGAACTGGGCCCCCTCCTGGACGCCGGCGTCGCCCCGGGGGACTGACGCCTGCGCCCCGGAACGCGGCCCGGCCGCTCCCCGGAGGAGCGGCCGGGCCGTCGGCCACCGGGTCTGTCAGGCGGTCAGCACAGCTCCTCGGGCCGGTAGTCCTGGCACATGTTGTCCCGGAAGACGTTGCCCGTGCCCGCGCCGCGGTCGGCCAGATCGGCCGCCCCGTTGTCGCGCACGATGTTGTCCTCGATCAGGTTGTTCTCGTTGCGGGCCCCCACGAAGCTCTTGAACAGCACGATGCCGCCAGACAGGGGCGAGGAGCCCACGTTGTCCTCGACCAGGTTCTCGGCCACCAGCGTGTCCTCCGCACCGGTGAGGACGATCCCGGAACCCTGGAGGAACGGCAGGCGGGGCGTCGCCGGGCAGTGCTTGTTGTTGGAGTGGACGTCGTTGCGGAAGACCGTCAGCGCCCCGGCCCGGGGCTTGGTCTCGTCCCCGACCACGAACATGGCCGCGCAGTTCCCGGCCATCTCGTTGTTCCTGACGACGAGGTTCCGCAGCCGTCTGACGGTGACGCCGATGCGGTTGTCCAGCAGGTGGTTCTCGCGGACGACCGTACCGCCGGAGTCGGCGGCGCCCTTCTCCCTCTCCACGGTGTTCGACAGCAGCAGCCCGGCGTCGCCGTTGCCGCGGGCGGTGTTGTAGCTGATGTCCGACCGGGTGGAGCGCTGCTGGGCGATGCCCCACTTCCCGTTCTTCTCGGCCGTCACGTGCCGCACGCTCAGCCGGTCGGTGTGGGAGGCCCACAGCCCGTTCTGCTCGAAGCCGCGCAGGCTCAGTGAGGACACGGTGGCGTCGGTGACGGGCTGCTCCTCCGTTCCGGACACGCAGATCCCGTGGCCCTGGCGGGCGCAGTCGTTGTCGGCGTCCTTGGCCCGGCCGGCCGGCGGCATGAGGACGGTGTCCGGGCCCGACCCCCGCAGGGTCAGACCGGAGGTGGTGATCCGGACGCTCTCCCGGAAGGTGCCGGGGGCGAGGACGACCGTGTCCCCGGGCCTCGCGGCGTCCACGGCCTGCTGGATCGATTCCCCCGGACGGACCTGGTGCGTGTCCTGGGCGGCGGCCGGAGGGGTGGCGGCCAGGCCCGAGGCCGCGGCGACCGCGGCCCATCCGAGGCGAGTGAACTGTCGTTTCATCATGATTTGAAGCTATGGGTGATATGTCGGGAACCGCCACATGTGTTGACCCGAAGCAGGGGGCACTGCAGCCGCATGGCACTGCCCGATGCCCCGAGCGGCCCAGAACGCGCCGACCCGAACGCGCCGACCCGAACGCGCCGACCCGAACGCGCCGACCCGAACGCGTCGTGACCCGGCATCAGCGGCAGCACCGCACCGGCGGGCAGGCGCCGGGGAGGCCGGACGGTGGCGGGGCGTAGCGTGGGCATACGGAGGCCAGGGCCGACGCGCGCCCGACACGGTGAAGGGAGGACACGCCATGGCGACCGCGCAGCGCATGGTGGTCATCGGAGGCAACGCGGCGGGCATGTCGGCCGCATCCCAGGCGCGCAGGCTGAAGAGGCCCGGGGAACTGGAGATCATCGCCCTCGAACGGGGCGGCCACGCCTCCTACTCCGCCTGCGGCATCCCCTACTGGATCGGGGGCGACGTCGCGGCCGCCGGCGACCTGATCGCACGGACCCCCGAGCAGCACCGCGAGCGGGACATCGACCTGCGGCTGCACACCGAGGTCACCGAGCTCGACCCGGAGGGCTGCCGCGTCCGCGTCCGCGACGGCGGCGGCGCCGGGCAGTGGCTGGGCTACGACCACCTGGTCATCGCCACCGGCGCCCGCCCCCTGCGTCCCGACCTGCCGGGCATCGACGCGCCGGGCGTGCACGGGGTGCAGACCATGGACGACGGCAGGTCCCTGCTGGAGGCCCTGGAGCGGACCGAGGCGGCGAGCACCCGGCGCCGGGCGGTCGTGGTCGGCGCCGGCTACATCGGCGTGGAGATGGCCGAGGCGCTGATCCGCCGCGGTCACCGGGTCACGGTGCTGGACCGGGCCCAGGAGCCGATGACCACGCTCGACCCCGACATGGGCAGGCTCGTGCGCGAGGCGATGTGCCGCATGGGCATCGAGACGGTCACCGGAACCGCCGTCACCGCCGTCCGCACCGGTGAGGACGGCCGGGTGCGGGCGGTCGCCACCGAGGACGCCGAGTACGAGGCCGACCTGGTGGTCCTCGGGCTGGGCGTACGGCCCGAGACCGGGCTCGCACGCGACGCGGGACTGCCGCTGGGGGAGTCCGGAGGGCTGCTCACCGACCTGGCGATGCGGGTGCGGGGCCGGGAGAACGTCTGGGCGGGTGGCGACTGCGTCGAGGTCCTCGACCTCGTCTCCGGCCTCGACCGCCACATCGCGCTGGGCACGCACGCCAACAAGCACGGCCAGGTCATCGGCACCAACATCGGCGGCGGCTACGCCACCTTCCCCGGCGTCGTCGGCACGGCCGTCAGCAAGGTCTGCGACCTGGAGATCGCCCGCACCGGTCTGCTGGAGAGCCAGGCCAGGTCCGCGGGACTGCGGTTCGTGACCGCGACGGTCGAGTCGACCAGCCGCGCCGGCTACTACCCGGGAGCCGCGCCGATGCATGTGAAGATGCTCGCCGAGCACCGCACGGGCCGCCTGCTGGGTGTGCAGATCGTCGGACGCGAGGGCGCGGGCAAACGCGTCGACGTGGCCGCGGTCGCCCTGTCCGCGTCGATGACGGTCGAGCAGATGACGTTCCTGGACCTGGGGTACGCCCCGCCGTTCTCCCCGCTGTGGGACCCGGTGCTGGTGGCGGCCCGGAAGGCGGCCGCGGCGGTGCGCCGGGCCGGCACGCACTGACGGGGCGCACCGCCGCCTCGCGCTCCCGGCACCGTCCCCACCTGCGAAACTCCGTGCGAACTTGTCATGACGGTGACATAGGATGCGCGCACCATTCATGAATTTTCCCAAGAGGATGTACGCGTCATGACAATCCGTGCGCCGTTCCGCTCCCCGCGCGGCATATCCGCCGCCGTCGCCCTGCTCGCGATCGGGGCCGCGGGGTGCTCCGACGTCGTCGACAGTGCCAAGAACGGCGCGACGAAGGTGGCCCGCCAGCGGTCGGTGTTCTCGCTCTCCACCGGGGACTGCTACAACCCGAACAGCGAGAAGATCGAGGGCGAGGCGCTCGCCATCGAGCTCGTGCCGTGCGACGAGCCGCACCGGGGCCAGGTCGTCGGCGAGTTCGACATCGAGGAGAAGGGCGAGTTCCCCGGCGACGAGGCGGTCACGGCGATCGCCGACGAGCGATGCCCGGCCGAGGCGGGCGAGTTCGTCCCGGACACCTGGGCGCTGCCCGAGGGAGTCGGCCTCTCCTACTACACCCCCACCGCGGAGAGCTGGGCCACCGGCGACCGCGCCGTGAGCTGCACCTACACCAAGGAGTCGGGCGAGTTCACCGGCTCGCTCAAGGCCGGCGCGAAGTCGCTGAAGCCGGAGCAGAAGACCTACCTCAACGGTGCGAACGCCGTCTACGAAGCCCTGTGGACGAACCAGCCCGAGGCGGAGAGCGTCGAGGAGGACCTCGAGGGCTACAAGGCGCAGGCCGACGCCGTCGCCACCGCTCTCGACGCGCACCTGGACGGCCTGCGGGGCATCGAGGGAACGGAGGCCGGCAAGCTCCGCTCCCGGCTGGAGAAGACCGCCGGCCACTGGAAGGACGCCGCGAAGGCGGGCGACGCCGAGGCGTTCTACGTCGCCTACGACCCGGCCTTCACCGGCCTGGACCCGAACGACACGGTCGCCGCCCGCAAGGAGCTCGGCCTGGCCACCACCGTCCCGGCCGACGAGGCCGAGATCTGGGCGAGCTGACCCCCGCCGCCGCCCCCGGCCGGGCGGCGGCACCGGTCCACGGCGGCCGGTCCCGTCGCCCGGCCGGGGCCGCGAACGGCGTCGGGTTCACGCGCCCCGGCCGGCGGGCGAGGCGCACTGCCCGCCGACCCGGTGGATCTCCTCCAGCGGGTACGGGGTCTGCCTGCTGCGGTGCCGGAACCCGCGGAAGAAGTCCGCCATCACCGCGGCGAGTGGTGAGTGGCGGGTGAGGATCGCCGCCGCCGTCGCCGGGACCGCGGTGGGGCGCTCGCCCCGGGCGTATGCGCGCACCTGTGCCTCGCGCTCCTCCCTCCCGTGTCCGTGCAGGGCGGCGACCAGCCAGTTGACCAGGTAACCGGCTGTGTAGCAGCGGTCGTAGCCCTGGTGCCTTTCGAAGAAGGCGAGTTCCTCCCGGGACAGCCGGAACCGGGAGGAGAGGGCGAGACCGTAGTCGGTGAAGTACAGGCGCTGCCCGTCGGTCAGGATGTTCTCGAAGTGGGCGTCGAAGTGCAGCAGGCCGCGGCCGTTCATGAACGAGACACCGGCTTCCAGGCCCTCCTCCACCATGGCGCAGGCCCGGTCGGCGGCCCGGCCGCCGGCGGCCACCCGCTCGCCCAGCCACTGGTGCAGGTTCTGCGGGATGTACTCCAGGAACAGCGCGAGGCTCGCCGAGGACTCCCGGAGGGCCTCGATCCGGTAGCGCACCTGCGGCGCGCCGCCCCAGTAGGCGACGGCCCGTTCCACGTCGGCCAGTTCCTCGGGCAGCGGCATCGAGTCCGGCAGCACCCGCCAGTGGTGCATCAGGGGGAAGCCCTCGTGCTCCCCGGCGAGCACCCAGTCGGTCGTCATGGTGTGCGCGGCGAGCTCCCTCCAGGCCCCGAAGCCCGGCCCGCCGATGGCGCCGACACCGTACTGGCAGAACAGCGGCAGTCCGAACAGGTTCGCCGTGGACCGGACGTTCTCCGGCCGCCGCTCCAGATCGGTGAGGGGCACGCGTTTGACGAAGACCGGGACTCCGGCGACCTCCAGCAGGGCAGAATTCCCGCCGATGCCGGCACCGAGCGGTGCGGCCGAGTCCACCAGTCCGTGCAGCTCGCGGTCGCCGTACAGGGCCAGGGCGGTGGAGACGGCACCGTGGGCGGCCAGCCGCGCGCCGTGTGACATGTCGGGGAACCGCACTGCCGCCTCCGTCCGGGTACCGGATACCGGGCGCCGGACCCGGTGCCGCAACGGCCACTCTGCCCCAAGCACCCCGGGCGAGGCACGTACTTCCGGCGACCGCACGGCCGGACGGCCGGGCCGAGGGAGGTTTCGCGCGATACGGCCCCGGGAGGAGAGCGGGACCGCGCCGATTGACGGATTGCGGCGCGCCGAGGCTGGGCAGGGAGCTTGCAGCGTGTCATGAGCACGCCTAACCCCCCACAAGGAGGACGACCATGCACGTCCGCACACTCGTCCGCGGCCTCACCGCGGCCCTGGCGGTCACCTTCGCACTGGCCGGCGGTCAGGCCGCCGCCGCACCGGCCGCCCCCGCCGCCGAGGACCGCACCCTCGCCCCGCGGATCCTCACCTACGACGCGAGCGCGGCCGCGGAGTTCAAGGCCGCGGTCGACCGGGGCGCGGCGATCTGGAACGAGAGTGTCGACGCCGTCGAACTGCGGCCGGTGGCGGCCGGACAGCGCGCCAACATCCGGATCCTCGCCGACAACGGCTGGCCCCGCGCCTACACCTCTTCGCTGGGCAACGGGACCGTCTACATCGGCCGCCAGGCCGTCACCCAGGGCTACAACACCGTTCGCATCTCCTCCCACGAACTGGGCCACATCCTGGGCCTGCCGGACCGCAAGCCCGGCCCCTGCTCGAGCCTGATGTCCGGTTCCACCGCCGGGGTCGCGTGCACCAACCCCTACCCGAACGCGGCGGAGAAGGCGGAGGTCGAAAGCGACTTCGGCGGGGCGTTCGCCCGGTCGGCCGGGGTGCCGCGCAATGTGATGACCGTGGACTGACGCACGGGGGCGGGGAGCCCCTCTCCGGCGCCGGCCCCTGCCCGCGCGCACGCGGCGAGGGCTCGGAACCGGCGCCCTGAGGCTGGGAGGGTCCCGGCGCGCACCTGCGGAGGTGCGCGCCGGGACCCTCTGTCCGTACCGGCGCCGCACTCGTGCGGCGGTGTCCGTCCCGGTCAGCGGTCGCCGTGGCGGATCAGGGAGCGGACCATGCCGCAGGTCGTCCTGGAGGGCGGGCGGACGCCGATCTGCTCGGCCGTGGTGCGGATCCTGCGGTCGGAAGCCTGCTCCGGGCGGTGGACGCCGGTGTCGAGCAGGGCTATGGCCAGGCGCATGGCCTTCAGCCGGCGGTTGTGCGAGACGTACCACTCGCGGGGCCGGCCGGCCGGGAGCGGCTTCTTCGGCAGGGTGGTCAGGGTCGTCAGCGCGGTGGGGGCGGGTGTGGTCGGGGCCTTCGAACGGTGCTCGGCGGCGAGCGCGGCAGAGGCCATCGGCTTCCTCCTGGGGTGGTCGTCCGGCCGTCTCGATCTACCCCCGATTTTACTCCGGGCCACTGACAAAAGACCTGGTCAAAGAGGATTGAAGCGTTCCGGGATGCCGCGTTCGCAGGTCGTGCGCGGCGGTCCGGGGTCGGCGGCGGGCCGGGCGCGGCCGCCCCCGGGATTCCCTCTCCGGCGGGTGTTGATTTGTCGACATATCGGGCCTACTGTGTGACCCAGGACAGATTTCGAACATGAATTCGAACTGAAGCTTCGGCCGCGTGGGTGCACGTCTCGCCGGGCCGGGACCGCGTCCCGCCACCCCCGAGCCCACCCCGAACCGCCGTCGAATGCGCCAGAGGAGAAATGGCGTGAACACCTTCACCTTCACACCCGCCACCAAGGAGCAGGCCAAGGCCCGCATCGCGCTCACCGGACCGACCGGATCGGGCAAGACCTACACCGCGCTCATCACCGGCACCGCGCTCGGCGAGCGGGTGGCCCTCATCGACACCGAGCACGGCAGCGCGTCCAAGTACGCCGACGAGTTCGCCTTCGACACCCTCCAGCTCACCTCGTTCGAGCCCACCGGGCTCATCGACGTCCTCGCGGTGGCCGCCCACGAGGGCTACGACACCGTGATCGTCGACTCGCTCTCGCACTTCTGGTCCGGCGCGGGCGGAGTGCTCGAACAGGTCGACAACGCCGCGAAGCGCTACGGGACGGGCAGCAGCTTCGCCGCCTGGAAGGAGACCCGCCCCATGGAGCGGGCGATGATCGACGCCCTGCTCGCCTACCCCGGCCACCTCATCGTCACCATGCGCACCAAGACCGAGTACGTCGTGGAGACCGACGACCGCGGGCGCAAGGTGCCGCGCAAGGTCGGGCTCAAGCCCGAGCAGCGGGAGGGCATCGAGTACGAGTTCGACATCGTCGGCGACCTCGACCACGAGAACACCCTGGTGATCTCCAAGTCCCGCGCCAAGCCGCTGTCCGGGCTGGTGATCCGCAAACCGGGCACGGAGTTCGCCGACTCCGTCCTCGACTGGCTCAGCGCGGGCAAGCCCACCCCGAGCGCGTCCGACTACCTCGCCACCGCCACCGCGCCGGACACCTCCTACGAGGACCTCCGCGCCCTCTACGAGGAGGCCCGCCGGCACAACCTGCTCGCCGCCGCCGTGCTGGACCCGGCGGGGGAGCCCACCACGCTGGGCGACCTCATCGTGCGCCGCGGCACCGAGGCGAGGAAGGAGGCCGGAAAGGCCGGGAAGGCCGGGAAGACCGGGCAAGAACCCGAGCGGAAAGCCGTGGCGGCATGAACCTCAAGGAGCACGCGACCAGGGTCGCCGTACTCAAGGTGCTGCGCGACGCGGTGGAGGAGCAGTACCAGGCCACACGCCGCGAGGTCCTCGACGAACTGCGCGCGGCCCGCGAGGAGTACGCGCTGAAGTCGATACGGGTGACCCTGCGGGACGGCACGCCCATCGCCACCATCACGCTCATCGACCCCAAGCCGGAGATCGTGGTCGCCGACGAGGACGCCTTCACCACCTGGGTGGTCGAGAACCACCCGGACGAGGTGGAGACCCTCGTCAGGGTCCGTCCCAGCTGGCGCAGGCAGTTCACCGCCCGGCTCACCGCCTGGCCGGGGCCGGCCACCGATCCGCACACCGGGGAGGTGGTCCCGGGCCTGGAGACGGCCCCGCCGGCGGAGCCGCGTTCGTTCAGCCTCCGGCCCGTGCCCGGCGGTACGGAGCAGGTCGCCCGGGCCTGGCGCACCGGTGAGATCGACCTGCCCCGGCTGCTCGCCCTCGACAGCGGCGAGGAGCGGGGCGAGGCCCGGGGCGAGGAGCGGTGACCGCCGGCACCGCGCCCGCGGCCTCCGCAGCACACCGCCGCACGAGAGGAGCCACCCATGGCCGGTGAGCCCGTCATCACCGTCGTCGGCAACCTGACCGACGACCCCGACATCCGCACCACCCCGTCCGGAGACACGGTCACCCACTTCACCGTCGCCTCCACGCCCCGCACCTTCGACCGGCGGAGCAACGAGTGGAGGGACTCCGCCGAGACTCTGTTCCTGCGCTGCTCGGCCTGGAGGCAGGAGGCGGAGCACGTCGCCGAGTCCCTCACGCGCGGTACGCGCGTCATCGTCCAGGGGCGGCTGCGCCAGCGGACGTTCGAGACCCGCCAGGGCGAGAAGCGCACCGTGGTGGAGTGCGAGGTGGACGAGGTCGGCCCCTCGCTGCGGTTCGCCAGCGCGACGGTCACCGGGGGCGGCCCGCGTACGGGCGTCCCCGCGGGCGACCGCTTCGGCGCCGCACCGGCGGCCGGCGGCCCGCCCGGCCGGGACGACGGCGGGCGGCACGCCCCCGGGGAGAGCGAACTCCCCTTCTGACCGCGGCGGTCTCCTGAGAGACCGCGGACCCGCGCCTCGGCGGCGGGCGGCCGTACCGACCCCTTGCGGCCGCCCGCCGTGCCGGCGCAACCCGACCCCACCGAGGTGGACCAGTGAAGGAACAGGACCGCGAGAAGGCGCTCGACGCCGCGCTCGCACAGATTGAACGGCAGTTCGGCAAGGGCGCCGTGATGCGCCTGGGCGACGAGGTGTGGGATCCCATCGAGGTGATCCCGACCGGGTCGACCGCCCTGGACGTCGCCCTGGGCGTGGGCGGCCTGCCGCGCGGCCGGGTGGTGGAGGTCTACGGGCCGGAGTCCTCCGGCAAGACCACCCTGACCCTGCACGCGGTGGCCAACGCCCAGCGGATGGGCGGCACGGTCGCCTTCGTCGACGCCGAGCACGCCCTGGACCCGGAGTACGCCAAGCGGCTGGGCGTGGACGTGGACTCCCTGATCCTGTCCCAGCCCGACAACGGCGAGCAGGCGCTGGAGATCACCGACATGCTCATCCGCTCCGGCGCGCTGGACCTGATCGTGATCGACTCGGTGGCGGCCCTGGTGCCGCGCGCGGAGATCGAGGGCGAGATGGGCGACTCCCATGTGGGTCTGCAGGCGCGGCTGATGAGCCAGGCGCTGCGCAAGATCACCGGTGCGCTCAGCCAGTCCAAGACCACCACCGTCTTCATCAACCAGCTCCGCGAGAAGATCGGCGTGATGTTCGGGTCGCCGGAGACGACCACCGGTGGCCGGGCGCTGAAGTTCTACGCCTCGGTGCGGCTGGACATCCGCCGGATCGAGACGCTCAAGGACGGCACGGAGGCGGTGGGCAACCGCACCCGGGTGAAGGTGGTCAAGAACAAGGTGGCCCCGCCGTTCAAGCAGGCGGAGTTCGACATCCTCTACGGCATCGGGATCAGCCGGGAGGGCGGGCTGATCGACATGGGGGTGGAGCACGGCTTCATCCGCAAGTCGGGCGCCTGGTACACCTATGAGGGCGACCAGTTGGGGCAGGGCAAGGAGAACGCCCGCAACTTCCTGCGCGACAACCCCGATCTGGCCAACGAGATCGAGAAGAAGATCAAGGAGAAGCTCGGCATCGGGACACGGCCGGAGGCGGAGCCCGGGCCGGAAACCGGGCAGGACGCCATCCGCACCCTCGCCGCCGGGTTCTGACCCGCCGCGCCGCACCCCGCCGCGCCGGTGGCACACCGGCCGTACCGCTCCCGGAGGACCGCGGGGCGACCGGGACCGGGAGCACGGCCTGCGGCCCGCTCCCGGTCCCGGTCGGCTCTGCCGGGCTCAGCCGACCGGGGCCGCCGGCTCCCTGCCGGCCTCCCCGCCGACCTCCGGAGCACCGTCCGCGGGCCGCTGCGCCGGGCCGCCCTGGCCCCGGGCGCCGGTGCTGCCGGCCTCCTCGGCGAGCCGTTCCATGCCGCTGGTGGTCTTCAGCGGCTTCTCCTTGACGAACACGACGGCGACCAGGGCGAGCAGGGCGAAGGGCGTCGCGATGAGGAAGAGGTCCGCGGTGGCGACGCCGTAGGCGTGCTCGACGATCGCCCGGACCGGCGCGGGCAGGGCGGTGATGTCGGGCACGCCGCCCTCCGCGCCGCCGGGGGCCCGGGCCCCGTCGGCGGGAACGCCCGCCTCCTCCAGGCCCCGGGTCATCTCGGTCGCGACCCGGTTGGCCAGGATCGCGCCGAGCACGCTGGTGCCGATCGTGCCGCCCATGCTGCGGAAGAAGGACAGCACGGAGGTCGCGGCGCCCAGTTCGGCGGCGGGGACGTCGTTCTGCGCGGCCAGCACCAGGTTCTGCATCAGCATGCCGACGCCGGCACCGAGCACCGCCATGTAGACGCCGAGCAGGCCGAAGCCCGTGCCGGAGTCGATCGTGGAGAGCAGTCCGAGTCCGGCGGTCATGACGACCGCGCCCGCCACCAGGTACGCCTTCCACCTGCCGGTGGCGCTGATGACCTGGCCGGTGACCGTGGAGGAGACCAGCAGACCCAGGATCATCGGCAGGCTCATCAGACCGGCGACGGTCGGGGACTTGCCCAGGGAGATCTGGAAGTACTGGGAGAGGAAGACGGTGCCGCCGAACATGGCCACACCCACCAGCAGGCTGGCGACGGTGGTCAGGGCCACGGTGCGGTTGCGGAAGATGTCCAGCGGGATGACCGGCTCGGGCACCCGCGACTCGACGCGGACCGCGGCGATCAGGAGCACCACGCCGCCGCCGGTCAGGGCGGCGGTCTGCCAGGAGAGCCAGTCGAACCGGTTCCCGGCCAGCGAGGTCCAGACGAGCAGCGCGCAGACGCCCGCGACGATCAGGAAGGCGCCCAGGAAGTCGATCCTGACCTCGCGCCGGACGCTGGGCAGCCGCAGGGTGCGCTGCAGCAGCACGATCGCCAGCAGCGCGAACGGCACGCCGACGAAGAAGCACCAGCGCCAGCCGAGCCACGAGGTGTCCACCAGGACGCCGCCGATCAGCGGCCCGGCCACGGTGCCGACGGCGAAGACGGCGCCGAAGACGCCGGCGTACCTGCCCAGCCTGCGGGGCGGGATGACGGCGGCCATCACCACCTGCGCCAGGGCGGTGAGTCCGCCCGCGCCGATGCCCTGGACGACCCGGCTGAAGATCAGCAGCTCGACGCCCTGGGAGAACCCGGCCAGCAGCGAACCGACCACGAACACGCCCAGGGAGAGCTGGAGCAGCAGCTTCTTGTCGTAGAGGTCGGACAGCTTGCCCCACAGCGGCACGGTCGCCGTCATGGCCAGCAGCTCGGAGGTGACGACCCAGGTGTAGGAGGACTGGCTGGCCCCCAGGTCGGTGATGATCCGGGGCAGCGCGTTGGCGACCACGGTGCCCGCCAGGATGGCGACGAACATGCCGGCCATCAGGCCGGACATGGCCTGGAGTATCTGCCGGTTGGTCATGGAGACGGGTGACGCCTGGCCAGGCGCCTGCGATGCGGTCACAACGTCCTTCTCTGGGCTCTCGGTGGCTTGGGGGCTCACAGGCCGGCACGGGGCACACGGGGGTGCGGACGCACGGGGTGCTCCGGGACGGCCGGGGAGCGGTGGCGGGTCGGCGCCGCCGGGTCAGGACCGCCGGGACTCTCCGGAGGGCGCGGGCAGTCCGGCGGCCAGGTGCTCGAACACCTGCCGGAAGACATCGGTGAAGGCGATCCGGTCCTGCCGTGCGCACCAGTGCTCGACGGAGACCCGGACGGCGGTGCCGCCGACGGCGGCCAGCAGCCTCGGGTACAGGTCCAGCGCCCTGCGCCGCTCCTTCTCGGTCGTGGAAGGCGTCGACCCGGCGGCGGTGGTGGCGGGACCGCCGAGGCGCTCGGCGAGCGCCTCGGCCAGGCCGAGTTCGTCGGCCAGGTGCGCGGCGAGGCTGCGGGCGAGCAGATGGGGCGACGCGCTCAGCACCCTGGCGTGGAGGTCCCAGACCTCGTGGCGCTGCTCGATCTGCGCCAGCTCCGCCGCCATGGCCTCGCGCAGCGCCTCCAGCGGGGAGAGGCCGGCCGGTGCTTCGAGCACACCGTGGCGGACCCGCGCGCCCGACTCCGCGTCGACCATGGCGAAGGCGTCGTCGCGGGAGTCGAAGTAGTTGAAGAACGTCCGGGGGGAGACACCGGCCGCCTCGCTGATGGCCTCGACGGTGACGTGCTCCGCCCCGTGCTCCGCCGCGAGCCGTACCGCCGCTTCCGTGAGAGCGGCACGCGTGGCCCGCTTCTTGCGCTCCCGCAGCCCGCTTACCGGGGCCTTCGTCTCCGACACATCTTGCATGCTAGGAAAAAATGCATGCTCTGTAAAAATTGATTCCGGCCGCCTCGGTGCCGGGAACGCCCGCCCCGTCGCCGCGGGCCGCGGGCGCCGGGGCGCCCACGGCGTGTGGCAGTCTGACCGGGATCACCGGCGCAGGACGAGGGGGAGAGCGGCCGTGGGCCGGACTCTGGCGGAGATACTGGACGCGGCGGCCCGGGGGCGGTTCCCGCCGCCGGACGGCGGCACGACCGTGGTGCCGCAGCCGGCCCGCCGCGACGCCGGGGTGATCGCGTTCACCGCGCACTCCGTGGTGTTCACCGACGAGGACCCGCGGTGGGTCCACGGAACGCTGGCGGCCACGGACTGCGACGAACTGGCGGCCACGATGAACCCGCGGTTCCTGGCCGCGCTCATGGCACGCACCGGGCGGTCGGCCGACACGGTCGACCTGCTGACGGTGGCCGGCCCCCTGCCGGGCGCTCCTGCGCTGGAACTGCGCGAGATCACGGACCCGGACCATCCGCGGGTCTCCCGGGCGCGCGAACGCCGTGACGGTGTGCGGGTGTGGGCGGCCGACGGCGGAGTGGTCGTCCTCGGCCGGGGTGTGGCGGGCCGCTGGGAGGCGGCGGTCGAGGTGGACGAGGGGGCGCGGCACCGGGGGCTGGGCCGGACGCTGGCGAGGGCCGCCCGGCACCTGGTGCCCGGCGGGGAGCCGGTCTGGGCGCAGCAGGCGGCGGGCAACGCACGCAGCGTACGGGCCTTCCAGGCGGCCGGATTCCGGCCGGTGGGAGCCGAGGTGCTGCTCACCCTGCGGTAGGGGCGCCTTCCCGCGGCACCGGCCGCGGATCTCCGCCGCCCGTTCCGGATCCCGGGACCCCGGACCCGCGTGCCGTCCCCCGGCCGCCGCGGGCGCTCACGACCCGGCGCCCGCAGTGCCTGCGGCGCCCCCGGTGCTTGCGGTACCGGTGGCGTCGGTGGCGGTCCTCGCGCGCTCCAGCTCGCGCAGGATGCGGGCCAGGTCGCCGGGTGCGGCGGCGAGACGGACCGGGCGGCCGGCGTCGTCGAGTTCGGCGACGTGCCAGTCACCGGGGACGGCCTCACGGTCACCGCCGCGGACGCGCCGCACCTCCTTGAGCGTGAGCCGCTCCACAGGGATCGGCTTCGCCGCGAACCGGCCGGGACCGGAGTGGGGCGTCACCGAGGGCGGTCCGCCGCCGATGACGACATGGGTGCCGAAGGAGTACGGGTTGTAGTCGGTGTGCTCCAGGAAACGGGCGGTCAGGAACACCTCCTCGTCCTCTCCGGCGGGCTTCCCGGCCCCCGGGCCCCAACCGGGCGGGCGGACGCGGGTGGCGCGCCACGCCCGGGCGAACAGGCCCAGCGTGACCAGTGACCCCGCGGTCGCCCACACGGTACCGGCGGGGGAGCCGAAAGGGCCTGCGGGGTGGAAGTAGGCCAGCGGCAGCACCCACAGGGCCGTGCCGGCGAGCGCGCCCGCGAACGGGAGCTCCGGCGGGAGGGCCTCGTCGTCGGGCAGCCGCCGCCAGCGCAGCCGCAGCAGCACCCGCGTACCGGGCCAGCCGGCGGCGAGGGCGAGCACGGCCGCGACGACGGCCGTGCTCCCGGGAGTGGGAACGTGCTCGCGCCAGACGTGGCGATCCCCGGCGGCCTCCATCACCTCGCCCCGCCACAGCGTCAGTTCGACCCGGTCACCGGGCCGGAACTCCTGGGCGGCCTCGTAGGAGACCTCGAGCCGCTCCATCGGGCGGCCGCCGGAGAAGTACAGCCAGCTCTGCCTCCTGGGCCGCTGGGCCTCGGTCCGCTCGACATGGGCCGGCAGGACGGTCAGGCACTCACCGCGCGCCTCGGCGGGCACTCCGGCGGTGCACGGGACGGCCGACCTCCACGCCCGCTCCCGGGCCGCGGTGGCCGACACGGACCCCGCCACCAGGGCCGCCGACGAGAGCAGCAGCACGCACAGGACCAGCGACCCGATCCAGCCGTGCCCGGCGGTGTGGTGCGAGACGACCGGCAGGTGTTCCGACCGAGGGCTCCCGTGACGGCGGTGCAGCGCACGGAGCGTCTCCAGAGCCGCGTCGAAGTCCGGGTCGTCGGGGGACCAGCTGCTCGGCAGGGGCAGCAGCCGCCTGCGCCCGTCGCGCAGCACCACGCCGACACGGCGGGCCTCCTGGACCCGGGGGTTCCTCTCGTGCCTCAGACGCACCTGCAGATCGGCGACGTCGGGCCACGGAACGCTCCGTTCGCCCAGCAGCGTCCGGATGCGCAGTCCGTACGCGTCGGCGCTCACCCGGGCGACGGCCCCGCGCAGCGAGGCGAGGCCCGCCAGCGCCGACAGCAGCGCCGCCCCCAACCACACCCCCCAAGGTCCGCCGAGGTACGCCGTGTACACCGCGGCCAGGGCCGCCGGAGCCGTTCCGGCCGCTCCCAGGGCGGCGAGGAACCACAGGGCGCGTCTGTAGGGGGAGCGGCAGATCACTTCCCGCGCATCGGTCATGGACGCGATTCTGCCGCCGCCCGGCCGGGACTTCCTGTACACGATGCGGCAGCTTTCCCCCCTGTGACGCTGCCGGGTGCGGGGGCTCCGGCCCCGTGGGGCGGGCGAGCCGCCGTACATCCGTCCCGCACCGAGGTTCCGCACCGAGATCCCACGCCACCGGGAGCCGAGCGCCCGGGCGGAACCTCATGACTTCCTTAGGGCTTCATGAAGAAGCCCTTCCCCGGCGCCCCGCGGGCCGCCGGCCTGCCTAGGCTCTCGCCCGACCCCCCGAGGACTGGCGGTGGACGCGACCGCGCCCATCGAGACCCTCCTCGAAACCGGCCTATCCCGACAGACCCCCGAGGTACCGCCCGCATGAGCTCCCACAGAGCCGGCCGTTCCCGGCCCCGCTCCCGTTCCCACGCCCGCCCCAGGGGCACCCCGCCGGCGCGCGGCATCGCCCTCGCGCTCAGCGCGGTCACCATGGCGGCGGGCGCCGGCCTCACCGTGGCCGCTGGCGGAGGACAGGACGGGCCGGCCGACCGCGTGGCGGCGGACGCGGCCGACACCGCGCACGGCACGGCGGGCGGGGCTGCCGGCGGCGCCTCCCTTCCCGCCCCGCCCACCCCGGAGGAGAGCGCATCCGCCTCGCCCGGCGCCGGCAGGGCCGGGAAGCCGGAGAAGCCCGCACGCAGCGCCGCCCCCTCCGCCTCCGCGCCCACCTCCGCCCCGGCCCCCGCCCGGGGAAAGGAGGCGGACAGGGCGGCGGGGGGCGAGCAGGGCCGCGAGGCCGGCTCCGAAGGCGCCGCCGGGTCCGGCGGCAACGGAGGCGAGGGGCACGGCGCCGGTGCTCCCGGAGCGGACACGGCGCCGAAGGACAGCGGGCCGGAGGCACAGGTGCTCGCACTCGTCAACAAGGAACGGACCGCGGCCGGTTGCGGCCCGGTCACCGCCGACGCCCGGCTGACGCGGGCCGCGGACGACTACAGCGGCACCATGGCCGCGTCCGGCGTGCTGTCCCACACGGGACCCGACGGCTCCACGATGGCCGACCGGGTCGAGGCGGCCGGATACGCCTGGAGCAATCTGGGCGAGAACATAGCCCGGGGGCAGCCGGACGCCGCCTCGGTCATGAACGCGTGGATGAACAGCCCGGGCCACCGCGCGAACATCCTCAACTGCGCCTTCGAGGAGCTGGGCGTCGGCGTCCACTTCGGCGACGGCGGCCCGTGGTGGACCCAGAACTTCGGCACCGGCCGCCCGTAGCGGCGCGGTGCCCGCAGGCACGGAAGCGGTTCGGCCCCGGTGCCGAGAGCACCGGGGCCGAACCTTCCAGTAGCGGGGACAGGATTTGAACCTGCGACCTCTGGGTTATGAGCCCAGCGAGCTACCGAGCTGCTCCACCCCGCGGCGATGCCCCCACTGTACGGCATGCCGCGGCTCCCGGCGAAACGGACGGACCCGGCAGGGAGTTCAGCGCGCGCCCGCGGTACGCCCCGGCCGGGTGCGCACGGTGGCGCCGGCACAGGCGATCACGGCGAGGCCGCCGAGGACGGTGGGCCAGGTGACCTGCTCGCGCAGGAACAGCGCGGCCCAGCAGACGCTCAGCACGGGCTGGACGAGCTGTACCTGGCCGACCTGTGCCATCGGGCCGATCGCGAGCCCCCGGTACCAGGCGAAGAAGCCGAGGAACATGCTCACCACCCCCAGGTAGGCGAACGCGGACCACTCGGCCGGAGTGCCGCTCGGGGGACGCGACGAGACGGACAGGACGGTGAGGGCGGCCATCAGCGGCGCGGAGAGCACCAGCGCCCAGGAGATCGTCTGCCAGGCGCCGAGCTCGCGGGCAAGGATCCCGCCTTCCGCGTAACCGATGCCGGCCGCCGCGACGGCGCCGAGCAGGAGCAGGTCGGTCCAGTGGAGCCCGCCGGACCCGCCTCCCCGCAGCGAGGCGAACGCGACCGCGGCGGCCGCGCCGACGGCCGCCATGACCCAGAACGGGACCGGAGGGCGTTCGCGCCCGCGGAGCACGGCCATCACCGCGGTCGCGGCCGGCAGGAGCGCGATCACGACGGCGCCGTGGCCGGCCGAGGCGGTGGTCAGGGCGAAGGAGGTCAGCACCGGGAAGCCGACGACCACGCCGCCGGCGACGACCGCCAGGCGGCCCCACTGGGCGCCGCGGGGCGGACGCTGCCGCGTGAGTGCCAGCACGGCGGCCGCGAGCAGCGCGGCGATCACCGCACGGCCGGAGCCGACGAACAGCGGGGACATCCCGCCGCCCTCGACGGCGGCCCGGGTGAAGGGGACGGTGAACGAGAACGCCCCGACCCCGAGCAGCCCCCATCCGAGACCGGCGCGGGACGGGGATAGCGCAGGAGCTTGAACAAGAGTAGCGCTACTGTTGTCTGTCATGAAAAACGATAGCAGTTCGCGGATCGTCGCCGATCTCCGCGAATGGATCGCGTCAGCCGCCCCGGGAGCGAAACTGCCCCCCACGCGCACACTGGTCGCCCGGTACGGGGCGAGCCCCGTCACGGTCCAGAAGGCGCTGCGCACCCTGGCGGCGCAGGGAGCGGTGGAGAGCCGGCCCGGCGTGGGGACCTTCGTCCGCGCGGTCCGCGTGGCCCGCCCGAACGACTACGGGTGGCAGACCGCGGCGCTCGGGTCACCGCGGAACCGCGCACCGCGGCTCTCCACGGCACTGCGGACCACCCCGAACGACGTGATCGCCCTCCACTCGGGCTACCCGGACCGGGAGCTGCTGCCCGAACGCCTGGTCCGGGCCGCGTTCACCCGCGCGGCGCGCGGCGACGCCGCCGTCAGCCGCCCTCCGGCCGCGGGACTGCCGGAACTCCAGGCGTGGTTCGCGGCCGAACTCGGCGCCGCGACGCCGGCCGGGACCACGCCGTCGGCGCCGGGCGACGTCGTCGTCTTCCCCGGCAGCCAGAGCGCACTGGGCACCGCCTTCCGCGCCCTCGTCGGCGCGGGCCGCCCGCTGCTGCTGGAGTCGCCCACCTACTGGGGCGCGATCCTGGCCGCCGCGCAGGCAGGAGTACAGGTCGTGCCCGTTCCCAGCGGGGCGCACGGCCCCGATCCGGAGGAACTGGCACGGGCGTTCGCACGGACCGGGGCGCGCGCGTTCTACGCCCAGCCGAACTTCGCCAATCCCACCGGAGCCCGGTGGCCGCCCGATCTGGCCGGCCGGATCCTCGACACCGTCCGCGGGCACGGCGCGTTCCTGATCGAGGACGACTGGGCACACGACTTCGGCATCGGCGCGGACCCGGTACCGCTCGCCGCCCGGGACGACGGCGGGCACGTCGTCTACCTGCGCTCCCTGACCAAGAGCGTCTCACCGGCCGTCCGCATCGCCGGGGTCGTCGCCCGCGGCCCGGCCCGCACGCGCATCCTCGCCGACGCCCAGGCCGAGTCGATGTACGTCAGCGGCATCCTCCAGACCGCCGCGCTCGACGTCGTCACCCAGCCCGCCTGGCAAACACACCTGCGGAACCTCCGCCACCAGCTCGCCGCCCGCCGGGACCTCCTGATCGCATCGCTCCGGGAGCACGCACCCGCCGCCCGCCTCGAAGCGGTGCCGCAGGGAGGGCTGAACGTATGGGTCCGGCTGCCGGACGCCACCGACCTGGCACGGCTGGTACGTGACTGCGAGAGCGACGGGGTCCTCGTCGCCCCCGGCGGCGAGTGGTTCCCCGCCGAACCGACCGGGGCCTACCTCCGGCTCAACTACTCGGGGCCGAACCCCGGCGCCTTCCCCGACGGCGTGCGCGCCGTCGGGCGGGCGCTCGCGCGGCAGCGGACGCGGTAGCGTCGACCGGGACCCCCACGAGGCGCGCGTACGCCTCGCGCCGATCCCGGGCCGATCGGTCCTCCGCGGCGTGTCCGCCGGGCGGTACGGGCCCGCGCCTTCGTACGGCACGGCATCGAGCGCGCCCTGGCCACGGACACGGGGCCCGAGAGGCCGCCGCAGTCCTCGCCTGCGGAACCGGCCGCCCGAGCGCCGTCCGGGTGCCGCCGGTATCCGCCGGATGCCGGAGTGCACCGTGTGAGCCGGCGGCGGCGCGGGCACCGATCCCGCATGCTCATCGTGGTCACCGGGGCGACCGGGAACACCCGCTGTGCCGTCGCAGGACGCCCGCGCGCCGAGGGCGCGTACGGCGGTGCAGGCTCCGCCGTGCCCTGCGTGCCCGCCGTGTCCGGCGTGCACGGCCCACCGAGCGGCGCGGCCCCCGGCGGGCCGGTCGCGGTACGGCGGTGCCCGTGACCGCCGGAGAGGTCCGGGCGCGCCCCGGACCGCCGCCCGCGCTCGCGCTGCTGGCCGCCGCCCACGGCGGGCCCGCCCTGGCCGTCACCGCCATCGCGGGCCTGCTCGCGCTCCGCGGCGCACTGCCCCCGCCGGACGCAGCCACCGTCACCGCCGCGGTGCTCGCCGGCCAGCTCACGATCGGCTGGGGCAACGATCTGCGCGATCTTCCCCGCGACCGCGCCGCCGGCCGCGCCGACAAGCCGCTGGCCACCGGAGAGCTCCCGGTCGGCACGGTGGCGTGTGCCCTGGCCGCGGCCGCGCTCGCCTGCCTCGTGCTGTCCGCGCTCACCGGCTGGCGCGGCGCGCTGGCCAACGTCCTCCTGGTCACCGGCGCGGGCCACGCCTACAACCTCGGCCTGAAAGCGACCCGGTGGTCCTGGGCGCCGTACGCCTGCGCCTTCGGTGCGCTGCCCTCGGTGGTCACCCTCGCCGGCCCGGGAACGGCCTGGGCGCCGGCGTGGGCCACCGGCGCCGGCGCCGCGCTCGGGGTCGGGGCGCACCTGCTCAACACGCTGCCCGACCTCGCCGACGACGAACGCGCCGGGGTGCGCGGCCTGCCGCACCGGATCGGCGAACGCCCCTCGCGCGCCCTGGCCGCCGTGCTGCTGGCCGCGGCCTCGCTGCTCGCCGTGCTCGGCCCCGCGGGAAGTCCTCCCGCCTGGGCGCTCGCCGCCCTGGTCCCGGTGGCCGTCCTCACGGTGCCCGTCCTGACCGCGCGGGGCCGCACCCCCTTCCGGGCCGCGGTGGCCGTCGCCCTGCTCGACGTCGTGCTGCTCGTGGCGGCCGGCTGATGGCGCCGCCGTCCGCGCACTGGGACCTCGCCGTGGTCGGCGCCGGGCCGGCGGGCGCCGCCGCCGCGCTGGGCGCGCTGCGCGCCGATCCCGGCCTGCGCGTCGCCCTCCTGGACCGGGCGGACTTCCCCCGGGACAAGGCGTGCGGAGACGCGGTGGCCCCGCACGCCCTCGACCTCCTCGCCCAGGTCGGCGTCACCGGTCTCGTCCACGACCGGACCCCGGTCGGCCGGATCCGCCTGGGCCGCGGCGGTCTGACCGCCGAGCGGCGGACGGCCCGCCCGGCATGGGTGGTGCCGCGCCGGATCCTCGACGCCCGGCTGGTCGACGCCGCGGTCGCCGCCGGCGCGCACCTCCTGCGGCACCGGGTCCGCGAACTGCGGCAGCACACCGGCGCGGTGGTCCTGGACGGCGAGGTCTCCGCCGCGGCCGTCGTCGGCGCCGACGGCGCCCACTCGGCCGTCCGGCGCTCCCTCGGCCTGCCCCGCGGCCCGATGGCCCTGGCGCTGCGCGGTTACGCCCCGGTCGCCCCCGGGCGGCGCGGAGTGCAGGTCATCGAGTTCGGCACCCGGCACCAGCCGGCGTACGCCTGGTCCTTCGACCGCGGCGACGGCCTCGCGAACGTCGGATACGGCGAGGCCCTCGGCACCGGCCGCACGGCTCCGGCCCGCGCCCGGCTGCTCGAACGGCTCGAGGCGCTGCTGCCCGGGGCGGCCGAGGGAGGGCGGCAGTGGGTCGGGCACCATCTGCCGCTGTCGACCGCGCGCTGGCGCCCTCCGGCCGGCCGGGTGCTGCTCGCGGGCGACGCCGCCGGCCTGGTGAACCCGCTGACCGGCGAGGGCATCTACTACGCGGTGGCCACCGGCATCGCGGCCGGACGCGCGGCGGCCGCGGCCCTGCGCGAGGGGCGGCCCGGCCGGGCGGGGGAGCGTTACGCCCGCGCCACCGGCCGGATCCTGCTGCCCCATCTGCGCCACACCGCCCTGGCCGCCCGTCTCGCCCGCGGCCGCCGCACCGTCGAGGCCGCCCTGCGCGCCTCCGCGGCCGACCAGCGCGTCTTCGACGACCTCGTCGAACTCGGCCTCGCCCGGGGCCGGTTCACCCCCGCCCTCGCGTTCGGCCTCGGCCGGGCGCTCGCCGCATCCGCCCGCCCGACCGGCCGAACCCGGGAGCCAGTATGAGCACGCGCGTCCTCAGCGTTCGCGGCACCCTGCCCGAGCACCGCCACCGGCAGGAGGAGATCACCGAGTCCCTCGTCGCCATGCTGGCCGGCGGCACCGCCGACCGCGGCGTCGTCGAGCGGCTGCACCGCAACGTGTGCGTCGAGACCCGGCACACCGCGCTCCCGCTTCAGGAGTACGCCCGGCTGGGGGACTTCGGCCGGGCGAACGACGCCTTCATCCGGGTCGGCACCGAGCTCGGCGGCCGCGCGGTCGTCGAAGCGCTCAAGGACGCCGGTCTCGCCCCCGCCGACGTCGACTGCATCGTGTCGTGCACGGTGACCGGCCTGGCCGTCCCCTCGCTCGAGGCCCGCGTGGCGGCGGAGATCGGACTGCGCCCCGACGTGGCGCGCCTGCCGCTGGTCGGCCTCGGCTGCGTCGCCGGCGCGGCCGGTCTCGCCCGTCTGCACGACCTGCTGCGCGGCCGGCCGGACGGGGTCGCGGTGCTGATGTCGGTCGAGCTGTGCTCGCTCACCCTCCAGCGCGACGACGCCTCGGTCGCCAACCTCGTGGCCGGAGGCCTGTTCGGGGACGGCGCCGCGGCGGTGGTCGCCGTCGGCCCCGAGCATCCGCTCGCACACTCCGAAGACCCCGCCCAGCCCCTCGTACTGGCCTCGCGCAGCCGCCTCTATCCCGACTCGGAGCGCGCGATGGGCTGGGACGTCGGCCCCGGCGGGCTCAGGATCGTGCTCGACGCCTCGGTCCCCGACCTGGTGCGCCGGTACGTCGGCGGCGACGTCCGCGACTTCCTCGCCGACCACGGTCTGACCGCCGACGACCTCGGCTGGTACGTGGCGCATCCCGGCGGCCCCAAGGTCCTCCGCGCGCTGCAGGACGCGCTCGGGGTCGGGCGGGACGCCCTCGGCGTGACCTGGGACTCGCTGCGCCGGATCGGCAACCTCTCCTCCGCCTCGGTGCTGCACGTCCTGGCGGACACGCTCGCCGAACGCCCGCCCAGGCCCGGTTCCCACGGGTTGATGCTCGCCATGGGACCGGGCTTCTGCTCCGAACTCGTCCTCCTGCGCGCCCCGGGCGGTGCGGAATGAGCGGCGAGCTCCTGTTCACCGTCCTGGTCGCGGCCGTCGGCCTGGAACGGGTCGCCGAACTGGCCGTGTCCCGCCGCAACGCCGCCTGGAGCTTCGCGCGCGGCGGTGTGGAACTCGGGCGGGGGCACTACCCGTTCATGGTGGCGCTGCACACGGGTCTGCTCGCCGGCGCGCTGGTGGAGGTGTGGGCGCGCCGGCCGGAGGTCCTGCCGGTGCTCGCCTGGACCATGCTCGTGCTCGTCGCGGCCTCGCAGGCGCTGCGCTGGTGGTGCATCGCCACCCTGGGCCGGCAGTGGAACACCCGGGTGATCGTCGTGCCCGGCGCCGCGCGGGTGACCGGCGGCCCCTACCGCCGCCTGCCGCACCCGAACTACCTCGCCGTCGTCGTCGAGGGACTGGCCCTGCCGCTGGTCCACTCCGCCTGGATCACGGCGGCCGTCTTCACCGTGCTGAACGCCTTCCTGCTGGCCGCCCGCGTCCGCACCGAGGACGCCGCGCTGGCGCGACTGGCCTGAGATGCCCGGGGGAAGGGCCACCGTGGACCTGCTCGTCGTCGGCGGAGGGCCGGCGGGTCTCGCCACGGCCCTGCACGCGGCCCGGGCGGGACTTGAGGTCACCGTCTTCGAACAGCGCGCCGGCACCGTCGACAAGGCGTGCGGCGAGGGGCTGATGCCGGGGGCCGTCGCCGCCCTGGCCGCGCTCGGAGTGCATCCGGCCGGGAACGCGCTGCGGGGCGTCCGGTACGTGGCCGGGCCCCACCGGGCCCGCGCCCCCTTCCGGGCGGGCCCGGGCCGCGGGGTGCGCCGGACCGTGCTGCACGCGGCGCTGCGCGAGGCGGCGCTGGCGGCGGGCGTACGGATCGAGCACCGCGCCGTGCGCGGCGTCGAGCAGGACGGGCACGGTGTGGCGGCCGGCGGTCTCCGGGCCGCCCACCTCGTCGCGGCCGACGGCCTGCACTCGCCGATCCGCCGGGCACTGGGCCTGGACCGGCCGCACCGCACGCGCCCGCGGTACGGACTGCGGCGCCACTTCGCCCTGGCCCCCTGGAGCGACCACGTCGAGGTGCACTGGGCCCGTGGCGCGGAGGCCTATGTGACCCCGGTGGCCGACGGCCTGGTGGGCGTGGCGGTGCTCACCGGCGACCGAGGGTCCTACGACGACCACCTCGCCGCCTTCCCCGAGCTGCGCGAGCGGCTGGCCGGGGCCCGGCCGGCCGGGCCGGTGCGCGGGGCCGGCCCGCTGCGCCGGAGCGCGAGAGCGCGCACCGCCGGCCGGGTGCTGCTCGTCGGCGACGCCGCCGGCTACGTCGACGCGCTGACCGGAGAGGGCATCGCGCTGGCGCTGGCACAGGCGCCGGCGGCGGTACGGGCGGTCACCGGCGGCGACCTCGCGGCCTACGAACGGGACTGGCGGCGGATCACCCGGCGCTACCGCCGGCTGACCCGCGCACTGCTCGCGGCGACCGGGCCGCCCCCCGCCCGGGCGGCACTGGTCCCCGCGGCGCAGCGGCTGCCGTGGCTGTTCTCCGCCGTCGTCGACGCGCTGGCCCGCCCGGCGGGGGAGTGCGCCCCGGCGGGCGGGCCGTACCCGCCGGACGGGTGAACGCGGTGCCCGCGGGGGCCGGTCCGCCCCTCCGGCGGCGGTCAGCGCCTCCCGACGTCGGAGGCGGCCGCATCCCGGAAGTTGCGGAGGGCGTCGCCGGGAAGCAGATAGCCGGACAGGACGTTGCGCGCGTCGGCGCGGCGCACGGCGGAGACGTAACCGGCGTGCGAGGGATGCAGCCGGTCGAGCCGGGCCCTGTCGAACGGGACGTGGGTGCCGAACAGGATGCAGAAGGTCTCCCCGGAGTTGTCGCCGGTGTTGAGCGCGGTCGGCACCTCGACCTGGGAGAGCCTGATGCCGCCGCGCGCCAGGCCGAGTTCGTCGCGGGCCTTGGTGCCGTCGGGGGCGAACTCCAGCGGAGGCGCGGACGGCGGGCGTACACCGCGCTCGGCCCAGCGCACCAGGTGACCGTAGGCGGCGGCGATCACATGGTGCAGCGGGACCCTGCTGAACGCCGGCCGGTCGCAGGCGTAGGTGGGCGCGGAGCCGAGGTCGCGCTCGAGGACCGGCCGGCGGTATTCCTGGCCGTGCCAGCCGGAGTGCGCGCTGCCGGCGACCTCCCAGCGCCGGTAGCGGTCGTCGTCGGCACGCCGTTGCGGGGTGCGCACGTCGGTCTCCGACAGCACGTGGAACACCGGTTCGGCGCCCTTCCGGGACGGCGCGGTGCCGACGATGTGGGCGTAGGCGTCGAAGACGGGCTCCGTCCGGGGCAGGACGCGGTCGTAGTAGACCGTCATCCGCGCGGCGGACTGCGACGCCCCGACGCCCAGCACCGTCTCGGCCCGGAGCGGGCCGAGGAGGGCGGCGCCCTCGCGGCTCCGCAGGGCCTTGGCGGCCTGCGCGAACACGTCGTAGGACAGCTCGTCGGCGGTGAAGCGGCCCCGGCCGGTGACGTCGAGCTTCCCGTAGCGGGCGGGGCTCCAGCCGCGCAGTCGGTCCACACCGACCCGCTGGGCGGAGACGCCGACCCAGGCGTACCCCCCGCGCATGATCTGCTCGGGGGACCACAGGGCGTCCAGGTCGTACCCGGCCGAGACGTTCTGCCACTCGGTCAGGACCGTGCCGTTGAAGTCCCCGGGGTCGGCGGGGCGGCGGACGATGACGCGGGTGGTGTACGGCACGTCGGAGGCGAGGAGTTCACCGGTGGTGCTGTATCCGTCGGCCTCACCGGACAGGTAGAACTCCTCCTCCACGTATCCGGCGGCGGCCAGGTCGGTGACGGTGGACATCCACGGGTGGGTGTCCTCCACCTCCGGGGCCGACGGGTCGCCGGGGGCCGTACCGGCGATGGGCCCCTGGACGACCGGTGTGCCGACCGCCGCTCCGCTTGCCGCCCCGGCCGCCGCTCCGGTCGCCGCCGGGGCGGGCGGCGGGGCGGCCTCGGCCGCTCCCGTGGCCAGGGCCGCGGCGACCAGAGCCGCCGATAAGATCCGCGACGTTCTGCGCCATGTGCTCATATGCGTCCGGCTCCTCTTCCCGGGCGGGGCCGTATGCCCGCCCGTCCCCGAAGAGGATGGCCGGTGCGGGGCCGGGGCCCATCGGCCGAATCACCGGTCCTGACGGCGACCGCTCACCGCCCCCGGGGCGGGACGGACTGCGGGCGGCGGCCCGCGCGGCCGTTCCGGCTACTTCGGGTCGCGGTCGAACAGGGACTTGGACCAGAAGTAGCCGAGCGTGGTCAGGCCCAGGCACCAGGCGACGGCGAGCGGGCCGTTGTGGCCGATCCCGGTGCCGAGCAGCAGGCCGCGCAGGGTCTCGATGGCCGGCGTGAACGGCTGGTACTCGGCGATCGGCCGGAGCCAGCCCGGCATCGCTTCGACGGGGACGAAGGCGCTGGAGACGAGCGGCAGGACGATCAGCGGCAGCGCGTTGTTGCTGGCCGCCTCGGCGTTCGGGCTGACCATGCCCAACCCGACGGCGATCCAGGTGAGTGCCAGGGCGACCAGCACGAGCAGCCCGAACGCCGCCAGCCACTCCAGGGCGGTGGCGTTCTCGGCCCGGAAACCGATGGCCACGGCGACGGCACCGACCAGGACCACGCCGGCGACCGACTGCAGCACACTGCCGACGACGCGTCCGACGAGCACGGAACCGCGGTGGATCGCCATCGTGCGGAAGCGGGCGGTGATGCCCTCGGACATGTCCATGGACACGGACACCGCGGTGCCGATCGTGGCGCTGCCGACGGTCATCAGCAGCAGGCCCGGCACGAGGTAGGCCAGGTACGCGGAGCGGTCGGCCCCGCCGCCTCCGATGCCCGCGCTCATCACCTCGCCGAAGACGTGGACGAACAGCAGCAGCAGGACGATCGGTGTGAGAAGGAGGTTCAGCGTCAGGGACGGGTAGCGCCGCACGTGCAGCAGGTTGCGGCGCAGCATCGTGGACGAGTCGCGCACGGCGAGGGACAGGGAGCTCATCGGACGGCCTCCTCGGAGGGCTGGTCGGTGCCGCCGGTCAGGGCGAAGAACACGTCGTCGAGGTCGGGGGTGTGCACGGTCAGTTCGTCGGCCTCGATGCCGGCCGAGTCCAGCCGGTCGAGGATGGAGCGCAGCTCGCGCTGGGTGCCGTCGCCGGGTATGGACAGCGCGAGGGCCTCGTCGTCGCGGGCGGCATCGCGCAGGGCGCCGGCGGCGGACCGGTAGGCGGCCGGGTCGGTGAACCGCAGGCGGACATGGCCGCCGGGTACCAGCCGCTTCAGCTCGCCGGGGCTTCCCTCGGCGGCGATCCCGCCGTCGTGCAGCACGGCGACGCGGTCGGCGAGTTCGTCGGCCTCCTCCAGGTACTGGGTGGTGAGGAAGACGGTGGTGCCGCCGGAGACCAGCTCGCGGACGATCTGCCACATGTTGTGACGGGAGCGGGGGTCGAGGCCGGTGGTCGGCTCGTCGAGGAAGATGATCCGCGGGCCGCCGACGAGCGTCATGGCGATGTCGAGGCGGCGCCTCATACCGCCGGAGTAGGTGGAGGCGGGCTTCTTCGCGGCGTCGGTGAGGCCGAAGCGTTCCAGCAGTTCGGCGGTGACCCGCCGCCCCTCGCGCCTGGGCAGGTGGTGCAGGTCGGCCATGAGGAGCATGTTCTCCTCACCGGTGATCAGGCCGTCGACGGCGGAGAACTGCCCGGTGACGCCGATCGCGGCGCGCACGGCCTGCGGTGATGTGGCGATGTCGTGGCCCGCGACCTGGGCCCGGCCGCCGTCGGCGCCGATGAGGGTGGAGAGGATCTTGACGGCGGTGGTCTTGCCGGCGCCGTTGGGCCCCAGCAGCGCGAACACCGAGCCGGCCGGGATGTGCAGATCGATGCCGTCGAGGACGGCCTTGTCACCGTAGGACTTGCGCAGCCCGACGGCGGAGACGGCGGCGGGAGGCCGGGGGCCGCCGCTCGAATTGGACGTGGACATGACAGATGAAGGCATGGAGTCCTCCCTTTCGGGGACTGAGGCGGTGAAGGGGGCGAGGCGGTGAAGCGGCGGAGGGCGGGCGAGCCCGCGGGGCCGGGGCTCAGACCCGGGCGCGGCGGATGTCGATGTTGCCGTAGCGGGTCCGGGCGTGGACCTCGACGGTGTCCTCGCTCTCCTCCGGGGCCTCGGAGGCGGTGAGCGTGTTGCGTACCTGCCCCCGGCCGGAGCTGACGTCGAGCCAGGCGGCGGTGCCCTCGCGGACACCGACCTCGATGGCGCCGTAGGAGGTCTCCAACCGCACCGTTCCGCGGGCGACTTCGGCGACGCGCAGGGTGCCGTGGGCGGTGGTGGCGACGACCGGCCCCTCGGCGCGTGTGATGTCGATGTCGCCGTTGGCGCCGCTGACCCGCAACTCGCCGGTCGCGGTGCCGACGGTCGTGGTGCCGTGCGAGTTCTTCAGGACGGCGGGACCGTGGACGGCGCCGACGCGCAGGCTGCCGGAGCTGGTGGTGATCTCGGCCGGTCCCTCGACCCGGTCGACGGTGATCGAGCCGTGTGAGGCCGTCAGCTTCAGCGGGCCGGTCGCGTCGAGGCGGACGTCGCCGGACGAGGTCTTCACCCGGACCTCGCCGAGCCGGCCCTCGCCGAGCACCTGGGCCCAGGCGCCGGTCAGGTCGACGTGCGAGTCCGCGGGCAGTTCGACCGTCACATCGACGATGCCGGTGCGCCCGACGAGGTGCCGCCGCCTGGGCGTCCTGACGGTCAGGGCGCCGCTCGCGTACGTGACCTCGGTCTGGTCGGCCGCCCGTACGTCCTGTTCCCGCTTCGGGTCGCGGGGCCGCACCTCGACGACGGTGTCGAGGCGGTCGCCGGCGGTGAACCGGATGGATCCGGCCTCCACGTGCGCCGTGGCCGAGATCGGTTCGGGTGTGTCGAAAGAAGGCATGGCTGTCCCGTCCTCCTGGGTCTTCGGGGCGTCCCCGCTGGTGGGACGTGGTGTGGGTGAAGTGATGCGGGCGCGCGGGGTGCGGGGTGAGGGGCGCGGGTTAGCGCACCCAGCCCGTGTAGCTCTGCCCGATGGTCTGGGTCCTCTCCGCCGGGCGGGGACGGCCGCCACCGTCGAGCGCGGCCGACACGGCGCGCACCAGCCACGCGTTGACCGACAGGCCCTCGCGACTCGCGGCCTCCTCGGCGCGGGCCTTGAGATGGGCCGGCAGGCGCAGGTTGACGCGGGCGGTGCCGCCCTCCTCGCCGTCGGCCGGGGCCGGTGCCGCGATCGGTTCGGCGGGTGCGGAGGGCCCGGCCGGGGCGCCGCCGGCGGGCGGCGGCGTCACCACGAAGTCGGGGTCGAGCCCGCGCAGCCGTACGTCGACCGAACCGGGGGCGAGTTCGCGGGTGATCTCGTTCATCGCGGCGGAGAGCACGTTGAGCATGGTCAGCCGGGCCGCCGACTCCAGGGGGGCGGTGAGCCTCTCGGCCAGCTCGCGGGCTTCGCCGCCGCCGGCCTCGGCGGCCACCGCCAGTTCGCGGCGGAGGGTGTCGACATACGGAGTGAGGTCCATGGCGCTATAGTGGCACCATGTGGTGCCATATGCAAGCCCGGATGGCGCCTTGCGTGGGCGGGGTGCAGGGATAACGCTCTGATCTGCGAGAACGCCAGGAGTTCGGCCTGGGTGGTCGCGGCTCCATGGGTCCCCGTGCAGCCTTGAGGGTGTTGAGTGGCGCTGCCTGGCACCTGATGGCGTCAGATGGTGCCAACGGGTGCCGTTATGGCTCCTCCTTGTCGCCCGGCCCCGTCGGCGCGGACCCGCCTCCACCGGAGCGGGCGGACATGTGCTCGGGGTGCGGAGGCGCGGGGACCGGCGGCCGCGTGCGCTCCCGGCCCCCTTCGCGGGATGGAGGACGGGGGTGAAGGAGCTGGTTAAGAGGCAACGAGGGAAAGGGTTAAATCTGATAGCTTCCGGGCGGAGGTGACAGGCGTGCCCACCGAGGAAGAGCTGTTCGCGTCCGTCGACGCCCTGCTGGAGGAGGAGCCGCAACTGCCGCCCCCGGCGGAGCGGGCCCGCCTGCGGGAGGCCGCCGGAATCACCCAGGCCCGTCTGGCCCAGGCGATGAAGTCGACGCTGCAGACGGTGAAGAACTGGGAGAACGGGCGCGCGGAGCCGAGGCCGCCCCGGCTGCAGGCGTACCAGCGGCTGCTGGAGGGCTGGGCCGCGAAGTACCCCGGGCCCGACGCTTCCTCGCCCCCGTCCGCGCCGGCGCCGGAGACGCCGGCCGCGGCCCCCGCCTCCCGGCGGCCGGCCGCCGCGCCCGCCTCGCCCCCGGCCGGGCCGGAACCCGCCGCCGCACCCGATGCGGAGCGGCCTGCCGCGCCTGCCGCGCCCGCCTCCCCTCCCGCGCCGCCAAGCCGCCCGGCACGCGAGCGGCCGATGCCGGACATCGCAGGCGCTCCCTACCGGCACGGCCCGCTGGCCGTCCTGGACGGCGACGGCATCGCATACGGCGCGCAGGGCATCCTCCTGGAGTGCCCGGCCACGACCATCCCCGAGCTGGTGGAGTGGACGCTGGCCGAATCCGGCCTGGGCGCGCCCCGACTGCACCGCGCGGGCAAGGACTCCGACCCGCTGATCGTGCTCACCGCCTCCGCGGCGGTGAGGCTCGGCCTGCCCGAGCGCCTGGAAGGACACGAGGCCCGCCGCACCCTGCGCCTGCCCGACGACCACCCGGTGGTCAAGCAGCTCGCCAAGGCGCGGTGGAAGCTCACCAAACGCGGCTTCGGCCCCTGGGCCCGCGTCTACCGCCCCGCGCAGGGCGGGCAGCGGCAGTGCGTACAGCTGGCCGTCCTGCCCTGGGACGCGCTCGACGCGCGGGCCTGGCCCGGTGCCGCCGGCCTGCCCCCGGCCCGGCTCGCCGACGCGCTGGGCCTCTACGCCGCCCGGGTCATCACCCCGCGCGGCTCGACGGCCGTGACCGGGCTGGAGCTGATGACCGCCCTGCGCCCGCCCACCCGGGCCGTACGGGACGCCGGAAGCGGCGCCTGGGTCCCAGGCCGCAACCCCGGGTCGCTCGGCACCGAACCGGTCGACCCCGCCCCGCCCGAGGCGCCCGCCGGGCACCCCGTCGCCCAGGGCTGGGAGGGAGGGTTCCTGGACGAGGAGGTCTACCAGTGGGTCCGCGACGTCGGCCTGCTGTCGGACGCCGAGTGCCTGCTGCCCTTCGCGGTCGGCCTGGACATCAACACCGCGTTCCTGGCCGCCGCCGCCCGCCTCGCCGTCGGCCTGTCCGGCCCCGAGCACGTCACCCGCCCGGTGTTCGACAAGAAGATCCCCGGCTGCTGGTACGTGGACCTGTCCCACATCGACCTCGACCCGCGCCTGCCCTCCCCCTTCACCCCCACCGGCGAGCGCCCCACCGGACCGGCCTGGTACGCCACCCCCACCGTCGCCTACGCCCAGGAACTGGGATACGACGTCCGGCCCGCCGAGGCGTACCTGCGCCGGGAGACCGGCGCGTACCTCGACCCCTGGCACGACCGGCTCAAGGCCGCCTACCTCGACACCCTCGCCGACCTCGGTGTCACCAAGGACCTCACCGACACCGCCTTCCTCGCCGCGATGGAACGCCACAGGCAGGCCGACCCGGCGCTGGCCATGGTCCTCACCGCGATCAAGGCCACCGTCAAGGGCGGCATCGGCAAGCTCCGCGAGCGCCCCCAGGGACGCCACCACCGGGACGGGGAGCGCTGGCCCGCCCTGGAACGCCCGACCTGGCGCCCCGACATCCGCGCGGCCGTCATCTCCAGGGCCCGCGTCAACATGCACCGCAAGATGCTCAGGACCGCCGAGGCGACCGGCCTGTACCCCCTGGCCGTCCTGTCCGACTGCGTGGTCTACCCCAGCCCCGGCGAATCGCCGCTGGACTTCCTGCCCTACACCGCCTCCGGCAAGCCCCTGCCCGGCTCCTTCCGCCTCGGCCCCAGCCCGGGCCTGTGCAAGGTCGAGGGCGTGGCGCAGCTGGCCTGGGCGGTCGACCTGATGGAGCAGGGCTACAACCCCGCCCGCCACATCAAGGACGGCGTCGACGCCGTCCTGGACGAAGGAGAGTGACCCGTGGGCGAGATCGACGACGCCCTCGAGCGCGCCGAGGCGGAGGCGTTCACCCGCAACCCGCCCAAGTCCCTCCAGGCCCGGATCAACTTCCTGCTGAGCAAGCTCAAGACCACCCGGGCCGTCGCCGAGGAACTCGGCGTCAGCCAGCGCTCGGTGGAGCGCTACCGCCGGGGCGACCGCAAGAGGCCGCCCCGGCACATCGCCGACCGCATCGACGCCGCCGTCCGCGCCCGCTGGCAGCCCCTGGTGCGCAAGCGCCGCCGCCGCGAGGCCGCCACCACCGGCGGCATCACCATCGAGACCCGCGCCCGGTTCGGCTACTCCGCCCCCATCGGCTCCACCGACGACCCCCGTCTGCGCCGCCTGACCGTCCACCTCCCCCCGGCCTACGCCGACCGCCTCTTCGCTGCCCGGCAGCAGGGGGCCGGTGACCAGCAGCTGCGCGACATCGTCGCCGAAGGCCTTCAGGAGGAGTACTTCCGCGACGGCGGCCGCCGCGCCGACCGCCTCGAAGTCGCCCTCACCGACATCGACTACATCGACGTGTCCTTCTGAGCGCCGGGCCCGGCCCGCCGCCGTCGCGGCGGGCCGGGGTCCCGCCGGTCAGGCGCCGACGTAGGACGCGAGATGCTCGCCGGTGAGGGTGGAGCGGGAGGCGACGAGGTCGGCGGGCGTCCCCTCGAAGACGACCCGGCCGCCGTCGTGTCCGGCGCCGGGGCCGAGGTCGATGATCCAGTCGGCGTGCGCCATGACCGCCTGGTGGTGCTCGACGACGATGACGCTCTTCCCGGAGTCCACCAGCCGGTCCAGCAGGCCGAGCAGCTGCTCGACGTCGGCGAGGTGGAGGCCGGTGGTCGGCTCGTCGAGGATGTAGACGCCGCTCTTCTCGCCCATGTGCGTGGCCAGCTTCAGCCGCTGCCGCTCGCCGCCGGACAGCGTGGTGAGCGGCTGGCCGAGGGTGAGGTAACCGAGTCCGACGTCGACGAGCCGGCCGAGGATCCGGTGCGCGGCCGGGGTGCGCGCCTCGCCGGTGCCGAAGAACTCCTCGGCCTCGGCCACCGGCATCGCGAGCACCTCGCTGATGTCGCGGCCGCCGAGGCGGTGTTCCAGCACCGACGCCTGGAACCGCCTCCCCTCGCACTCCTCGCAGACGGTGGCGACACCGGCCATCACCGCCAGGTCGGTGTAGACGACGCCGGCGCCGTTGCAGGTGGGGCAGGCCCCCGAGGAGTTGGCGCTGAACAGCGCGGGTTTGACTCCGCCTGCCTTGGCGAACGCCTTGCGGATCGGGTCGAGCAGACCGGTGTAGGTGGCCGGGTTGCTCCGCCTGGAGCCGCGGATGGGCGTCTGGTCGACGCAGACCACGCCGGTGCCGTCGGCCTTCGACCGCTGGAGCAGCGACCCGTGCACCAGCGAGCTCTTGCCGGAGCCCGCCACGCCGGTGACCACGCAGAGCACCCCGAGCGGGATGTCGACGTCGACGTTCCGCAGGTTGTGCGCCGTCGCGCCGCGGATCTCCAGGGTGCCGGCGGGCTTGCGCACCGCCTCCTTGAGGGCGGCCCGGTCGTCGAGGTGGCGGCCGGTGGGGGTGTCCGCGGCCCGCAGACCCTCGACGGTGCCCTCGAAGCAGACGGTGCCGCCCGCCGTACCGGCACCGGGGCCGATGTCGACGACGTGGTCGGCGATGGCGATCGTCTCCGGCTTGTGCTCCACGACGAGGACGGTGTTGCCCTTGTCGCGCAGGCGCAGCAGAAGGTTGTTCATCCGCTGGATGTCGTGCGGGTGGAGGCCGACGGTGGGCTCGTCGAAGACGTAGGTGACGTCGGTGAGCGAGGAGCCGAGGTGGCGGATCATCTTCACCCGCTGCGCCTCGCCGCCCGACAGCGTGCCCGACGGCCGGTCGAGCGAGAGGTAGCCCAGCCCGATCTCCACGAACGAGTCGAGCGACCGCTGCAGGGAGACGAGCAGCGGCGCCACCGAGGGTTCGTCGAGGCCGCGGACCCACTCGGCCAGGTCGCGGATCTCCATCGCGCAGGCGTCGGCGATGGAGATCCCCTCGATCTTCGACGAACGGGCCTGCTCGCTGAGCCTGCTGCCGCCGCACTCGGGGCACTCGGTGAAGGTGACCGCCCGGTCCACGAAGGCCCGTATGTGCGGCTGCATCGACTCCCGGTCCTTGGAGAGGAACGACTTCTGGATCTTCGGGATCAGCCCCTCGTAGGTGAGGTTGACGCCGTTGACCTTCACCTTGGTCGGCTCGCGGTACAGGAAGTCGTGGCGCTCCCTCTCGGTGTACTCGCGGATCGGTTTGCCCGGGTCGAAGAAGCCCGACTCGGTGATGACCCGCACCACCCAGCCGTCCCCGGTGTAGGTGGGGATGGTGAACGGGTCCTCGGAGAGCGACTTGGAGTCGTCGTAGAGCTGGGTGAGATCGATGTCGGAGACCGCGCCCCGGCCTTCGCAGCGCGTGCACATGCCGCCGGTGCGGCTGAAGGTCACCTTCTCGGTCCTGGTCCTGTCGGCGCCGCGGTCGACCGTGAACCCGCCGCTCGCCGAGACCGAGGCGACGTTGAAGGAGAACGCGGCGGGCGGGCCGATGTACGGCCGTCCGAGCCGGCTGAAGAGGATGCGCAGCATCGCGTTGGCGTCGGTGGCGGTGCCGACGGTGGAGCGGGGGTCGCTGCCCATCCGCTGCTGGTCGACGATGATCGCGGTCGTCAGCCCCTCGAGCACGTCGACCTCGGGCCGGGCCGGCGTGGGCATGAAGCCCTGGACGAAGGTGCTGTAGGTCTCGTTGATCAGCCGCTGCGACTCGGCGGCGATCGTGTCGAACACCAGTGAGCTCTTGCCCGAGCCGGAGACCCCGGTGAACACCGTAAGCCGGCGCTTCGGGATCTCGATGCTGACGTCCTTGAGGTTGTTCACGCGTGCGCCGTGCACGCGGATCAGGTCGTGGCTGTCGGCGGCGTGCGGCTCGGGCGCACGCCTGTCCGTCCCCCTGGCCATGCTCATCGTCTCTCCGTATCCGTCGGGCGGGGCCTTCTTCGCGGCCCTTCGGTGTCGCCCGGTCCTGTCCGGCCCGTCTCGGGCACGTACGTTCTGGTCTCTATCGTCGGCGCTGTCGCGCCAGGCCCACGGGACCGGGGGTCACCGTCCGCGGGGCTGGGCGAAGCGCGGCATCCCCTCGAACGCGACGTCGTCGCGCACCTCCCGGCCGAGGAAGTCCCGGTGGAAGGCGAGCGCCTCGCCGTGGTCGTCGGCGGCGTTGAGGCACTGCGAGAGTTCGATGTCCATGGGCCTCACGCTACGGACGGGAAGCGGGTTTCGCTTCTCCGTTCCTGACCGGTCGCGTGTGGATCTTGGCGATGCAGGCCGGTACGGCGGCCCCCTCGTCGTGCCGTCGGGCCCGGTAGGCGCTCGGGCTCTCGCCGACCAGCTCGGTGAAGCGCGAGCTGAACGACCCCAGCGAGGTGCAGCCGACCGCGAGGCAGACCTCCGTCACCGACATGTCCCCCCGCCGCAGCAGCGCCTTGGCCCGCTCGATCCTGCGCGTCATCAGGTAGCTGTACGGCGTCTCCCCGAAGGCGGCGCGGAAGCTGCGGGAGAAGTGCCCCGGCGACATGAGGGCGGCGCGCGCCAGGGCCGGGACGTCGAGCGGCTCCGCGTAGTCGCGGTCCATCAGGTCACGGGCCCGGCGCAGCCGGACGAGATCCTCCAACGTCACACGACCACCATCCCACGGCACCGGGCATCACCGGCACTGTTTCCGGCACGCGGCGGAGCGGACCCCGGCGACGCCGAGGCCGCCGCGGAGCAGCAGCACCGCCGCCCGCTCGGTCCTGCGCGCCGTCAGGTACGCGTACGGCGACCGGCCGTAGGCCAGGCGGAACTGACGGGCGAGGTGCCCGGCGGGCATGTCCGCATCGCGGGCGAGCACCTCGACGTCCAGCGGCAGCGCGTACTCCCGGTCGATCCGGTCGCGGACGCGGCGCAGTCGCGCGAGGTCCTCCAGGCGCCGGGCCTGGGCGAGTGCGCGCCCCCACGCGGGGTGGCACATGGGAGAACTCCCTTCGTCGGCGGCCGGGCGCCGGCCGCCGCGGCCGTCACGGCCGTCACGGCCGGAGCGGCGCCCGGCCGGAACGGCGGATCGGCGGCTCAGCGGAGTTCCTGGATGCGGACCAGGTTGCCCGCGGGGTCGCGGAAGGCGCAGTCTCGGACGCCGTACGGCTGCTCGACCGGCTCCTGGACGACCTCGGCGCCTTTGGCCTGCACCTTCTCGAAAGTGCCGTCGAGGTCCGGGGTGGCCAGCAGGATCCAGCCGTAGGTGCCCTTGGCCATCATCTCGGCGATGGTGCGGCGCTCGTCCTCGGTGATCCCGGGGTCGGTGGCCGGCGGCGCCAGGAGGATGGACGTGCCGGACCGGCCGGCGGGGCCGACGCTGATCCAGCGCATCCTGCCCTGCCCGACGTCGCTGCGGACCTCGAACCCGAGGACGTCGCGGTAGAACGCCAGGGACGCGTCCGGGTCGTCGTGCGGGAGGAAGGTCGTGTGAATGGTGATGTCCATGAAGGCCACGCTAGAAGCACTACGCGGTCCGCGCTTCTCCGTTCCTGACCGGTCTCCCGGCCGGTCCGGCTCACCCGGCGGGCAGGGCCTCCCTCATCGCCTGCGCGGTGGCGGTCGGGTCGTAGCCCTCGGGGACACCCTCGACCAGGATGATGTCGCCGGCGATGTGGCGGGACCGCAGCGGCGCGATCTCCCGGTAGGCAGGTGAGTCCCACCAGGCGCGCGCCTCGGCGATCCCGGGGAAGGCGATCACCACGACGTGCCCGGGCCAGCTCCCCTCCTTCACCTCGTGCTGCGCGGCGTGCACGAGGAAGCGGCCGCCGTACGGCTCGAAGGTGGCGGGGATGCGCTCGATGTACTCGGCGATCTCCGGGTGCGGGGCGGCTTCCCGCAGATGGGCTATGGCGTAGGCGGGCACGATGATTCCTTCCGGCCGGCGGGGCTGCGTACGCGGGTGATCCTGGCATCCGGACGCGCCGGAGGCGATTACCCCTCAGGTCATCGCCTCCGGCGCACGGCGCGGTCGTGGGTGACCAAGGACGGTCGCGGTGGCCTGCCGGCGGGTGAGGCGGGTGATCAGGTCGACGACGGCGCGCCGCGTTCGTGGTCCGGGGCGCCGGTGGACTCGTCGACCAGGAGGACGGTGGGGCCGTTCGTCAGGGCACGGACGATGTTGACGCGCTGACGCCGGCCGCCGGAGAGCCGGTGGCGGAGGTGGTGCTCGGGGCGATGACGGTGGCCGTCGTCCCGTCGGCCCCGCCCGGCCCGTCGTGAAACACGCCGAGGAAGGCGAGCATGCCGATGGCCGCGACCGCGGACGCCGCAGTGAGGCCCGGTTCCGGGACAGGGCCGGATCGAGGGATCGGGGAACCGGCTGGGCGAGCCGGGGGAAGGGCGTCGGCGCCGAGGCCGTTGAGCGCGGCCCGGCACCGAGCGGAGACGGGAGGGGCTGTGGCGCAGGCGCGGGAAGCGACGGCCGTCCGCCCCGACGCCGGGCAACGGGTGCCGGGAGACGGCTCGTGCGGGCTCGTCCATGCGGGCCGGAAAATCCCGCACGGCGATGTCGAGAACCCGCGGCCGGCTCCGTCCCCGGGGTGAACGCGGCCACAATGGGCCGCACCAGCACCGAGGAGAGACACGATGGCCAAGTACCTGCTGCTCAAGCACTACCGCGGCGCCCCGGCCCCGGTCAACGACGTGCCCATGGACCAGTGGAAGCCGGAGGAGATCTCGGCCCACGTGAAGTACATGCAGGACTTCGCGGCCCGGCTGGAGGAGACCGGCGAGTTCGTCGACGCCCAGGCGCTCTCCCCGGAGGGGACGTTCGTCCGGTACGACGGCGAGGGCCGCCCGCCCGTCACCGACGGCCCGTTCGCCGAGACCAAGGACCTCATCGCCGGCTGGATGGTGATCGACGTCGACAGCCACGAGCGCGCCGTCGAGCTGGCCGGAGAACTGTCGGCCGCCCCCGGGGCGGGCGGCAGGCCGATCCACGAGTGGCTCGAGGTGCGCCCGTTCCTGACCGCGCCGCCCACCATCACGGAGTGACCCCGATGGACGAGGCACTGCTCCGGAGTCTCACGCCGAGCGTGCTCGCGATCCTCGGCCGCCGCGGAGCCGACTTCGCGGCGGCCGAGGACGCCGTGCAGGAAGCACTCCTGGAGGCGCTCCGCGTCTGGCCGGACCGCCGGCCGCGGGACCCCAAGGGCTGGCTGGTCACCGTGGCCTGGCGCAAGTTCCTCGACGCGGCCCGGGCGGAGACCGCCCGCCGCCGGCGCGAGGAGCGCGTCGAGGAGGAGCCGGCGCCCGGGCCCGCGCCCGCGGTGGACGACACCCTCCAGCTCTACTTCCTGTGCGCCCACCCGTCGCTGACACCGTCGTCCGCGGTCGCGCTCACGCTGCGCGCCGTCGGGGGACTGACCACCCGCCAGATCGCCCGGGCCTACCTGGTGCCCGAGGCGACCATGGCGCAGAGGATCAGCCGGGCCAAGCGCACCGTGGCCGGCGTACGCCTGGACCGGCCCGGCGACGTCGCCACCGTGCTGCGCGTCCTCTACCTGGTCTTCAACGAGGGGTACTCCGGCGACGTCGACCTCGCGGCCGAGGCCATCCGGCTCACCCGGCAGCTCGCGGCCGCCGTCGACCACCCGGAGGCGGCGGGGCTGCTCGCCCTCATGCTGCTCCACCACGCCCGGCGCGCCGCCCGGACCGCGCCCGACGGCAGCCTGGTGCCGCTCGCCGAGCAGGACCGCGGCAGGTGGGACACCGGGCTGATCGCCGAGGGCATCGGGATCCTGCAGGCGGCGCTCGCCCGCGACCGGCTGGGAGAGTTCCAGGCACAGGCCGCCATCGCGGCGCTGCACGCGGACGCGCCCACCGTCGAGGAGACCGACTGGGTGCAGATCGTCGAGTGGTACGACGAGCTCGTGCGCCTGACCGACAGCCCGGTCGCCAAGCTCAACCGCGCGGTGGCCGTCGGCGAGGCCGACGGACCGCGTGCCGGCCTGGCGGCGCTCGCGGCGCTGGAGGACTCCTCCCGGAGCGCTTCGGGCAGGGGCCGCCCCGTGCCCCGTCACGCCGCGGTGGCGGCGTACCTCCACGAGCGCGACGGCGACCTCGCGACGGCGGCGCGGCTGTACGCCGAAGCGGCCGACAAGGCCCCCAACCTCGCCGAGCGCGACCACCTGACGCGCCGGGCCGCCCGGCTCAACGCCCGCAGGCACCGCTGACCGCGCCACCGCCGACGGCAGCGCCGGCAGCACCGCCGGCAGGGCCGCGCCCGGACCTGCCCGGGGCACCCGGCGTGTCCGCGGTGTCCCGCCACCGGCTGCCCGGCACCGCCGTCGGGTGCCCCGCGCCGCGCGAGGCGGTGGCCCGCGTCCCCGGCCCTGGGCCATCATGTGCCGGATGACGATTCCTTCACCGGACGAGGTAGGGGCCGCGCGTACCCCGGCGGGCGGCTGGCGGCGGGAGCAGCTCGCCGCCTGGGGTGTGCCCTGGCCGCCCCCGGCGGGCTGGAAGCAGCGTCTGGCCGACCAGTGGCACGCCGCCCGGCAAGCTCCGCACCGGGACACCACTCCCTCGGCATCCGGTGGGGGAGAGGAGCCCGCGGCCGCACCCGGCACCGGTGTGGTCCGGGTGCCGGGGCCCGAGCCCGACTGGCAGCCCGCGGCCGTCCCGCCGTACCACGTGGGCAACAACCCCGTCTCCCAGGTGAGCCCGTGGCAGTACGCGGCGAGCTTCTACCGGATCGTCGCCGGGCTGACACCGTCGCTGGAAGCGGTCGCGGCCCGGCTGCGCCTGGAAGTGGAGCGCACCTGGGAGGAGCTGGGCGAGGTGGATGTGGCCCTGTTCCGCATCCAGGGCGCGGAGTTCGCCCTCAGCCGCTTCGTGCACCACGAGGAGCCCCGCCTGTTCGTGTGGCTGAACCGCTCGCAGCGCGATGTCGAAGCGGCCCTGGACATCCTGCTCGGCGCGCTCGGGGTGGGCCGCGAGGCCGTGGCCTTCATCGAGGACCAGATGGCGGACCGGTCCGGCTGACTCCTCCGTCCCGTCGCACCCGCAAGGGCCTTCTGCGCCGGCGGTCGCACCCACCGGGCGCTCCCGGTGCCACCGCCTGGCACCCGCCGCCAGGCCTCCGGCCTCACGGCTCCGCACCCACCTGGCAGCCGGGGTCCGGGCAGCGCGCCTCGGCCGAAGCGGCTCCCCACGCGCCCGCGCACAGCGCCCGTTCGACCGTGTCCAGGTAGACGGCGGCAGCCAGCCAGGCCCGGGCGAAGCGGCCGGTGTCGGCAGGCAGCAGGCGGCCGAAGGCGTCGCGGGAGCGGTCCGCGGCGGCGGCGTGGAGGCCGTCGAGGAGATCGGCCGCCGTGGTGAGGCCGATGCGGCGCAGACGGGTGCTGTCGCCCGGCCCGCTCCCCGCGAAGGCGAGGACGCGGCGGCCTCCCGACACCGCCTGGTGGACGCGGCGGCGCAGCAGGTGCAGCGGGGCGGTGGCGTCGCGGTCCCCGGCGGGGGCGGCCGGAGGCTGTGGCGCGACCGCCCCGGCGGGCAGGTCCGCGTGCTGGAGGCGGTCCAGGCCGAGGTCCACCCGGGCGGCGGGGTCGGTGGGGTGCTCGGCGGCGAGCAGCAGGGCGCGGGGGAGCGGTCCGGGCACCAGGCGCGCGATGATCCGCAGCCTGCTGCCTCCGGCGGCGGCGAGCAGGCGGAGGTTGTCGCGGCAGGGGAGCGCGGGATCGTCGTGGGCGGCGGCCAGCCGCAGGGGAAGGCCCGCACAGTCGGCCAGCAGGCAGTCGCCCGCCGTCTCCCGCACCGTGCCCGTGACGGTCACCTCCAGGAACAGCAGGTCCTGTCCGCCGTTCAGCGCCCGGGCCACCTGCTCGGCGGCGGGCACGGCCCACAGCCGGTCCAGCGGCTCGCCGCGCCAGGCGGCGCCGGAGGCGCGGACCGCCCGCACTCCGGCCCCCGCGCCCAGACGGCCCGTCGGGGAGACGGTGGCGCCGGACACCGCCAGCCCCGCACGCGAGAGCTCACGATGGGTCAGGGCGGTGTCGCCGATCCGTACGGCCAGGTCGGCGGCGCCGGTCGCCCGGGCGGGCCCGCCCGGCGCCACGTCCGACACCGTGTACAGGCGTCCGTCCGCGTCGGCGGTCCAGGTGACCGCGCCCGCGTAGCCGGTCGCCGTGAGGACGGGCTCGCAGAAGAGGCCGTACAGGCGCAGCGAGCCGTCCGGGCGGTACGGCTGCCGGGCCGTACCGCGCAGTTCGGCCAGGTCCGGGCCGGTGGCGTGCGGGAGGCGGTGGGCGGTGCCCAGGACGCCGGTCAGGGCGCCGGCGAGATCGGCGAGACGGTATCCGGGGTCTGCGGAGCGGGCCGAGCGTACCCCGGTGACCACGGAGACCGCCGTGGCACAGGCCCGTGGGAGACCGGCGAGGCGGGCGGTGTGCGCGGCGCGCAGGAGCTCCGCCTGGAGTACCGCGCCGGCGCCGTCCGTGCCGGCTTCCAGGACGGCGGCGGCCGCGTCGAACACCGCCCGTGCGGCGGCGCGCTGCCCGGCGGTGGCGGCCTCCGCCTCCTCCGGTTGCCCTTCCTCTTCCCGGGCCTCTCCGGTCTTGGCGGCCTCTCCGGTCTTGGCGGGCTCGGCGGGCTCCGGGGCCGGGGTCTCGTCGGCGACCGGCGCGGCCGAGGCCGCCGCCGCGCGGTGCAGGCAGTCGGGGGCCAGCAGGCATCCGCAGCGGATCGCGTCCGCACCGGTCACCGTTCCACCGGGCGCGTGCAGTACGACGTCGGTCTCGTCGTCGACGGCGATCCGCACGGTGTCGCCCTCACGGACGGCCGGGCGTGCCGCGAGCTTGGCGACGCCCGCGTCCAGCCGCCTGCGGAGCCGGGGCGGGAGCGCTTCGACGAGTTCTGCGGTGACGGACGGGGCGACAGGGGGCAGGTTCTGGCTCAAGCGATCTTCTCCCCTATCCAGCGGGCGAGTTCGAGTGGACTGAGGGCGGCGACGGGCATGCCGGCGTCGACGAGCCGGCCGGCGACCGACGTGGAGTAGCGGGGCCGGCCGGTGTCGTCGAGACTCGCGCAGCCCAGGACGTGGCAGCCGGCTCCGACCAGTGCGCGGACCTCTGCGAGCAGGCCGCCGAGCGGATGGCCCTCCTCGAAGTCGCTGACGACCACGACGAGGGTGCGCGAGGGCACGGTGACCAGCTCGCGCGCGTGCCGCAGCCCCGCGGCGATGTGGGTGCCGCCGCCCACGCTGACCTCCAGCAGCAGCGACAGCGGGTCGTCCACGTGCCCGGTGAGGTCGATGACCTCGGTGGAGAACGCCAGGAAGTGGGTGGAGAGCGTCGGCACCCCGGCCAGTACCGAGGCGGTCAGCGCGGCCCACACCGTGGACGCCTCCATGGACCCCGACACGTCCGTGACCAGGATCAGCCGCCAGTCGGCGGCCCGCCGCCCCCGGGCGCGGAAGACCGGGCGCTCGGGGATCACCCGCACCGTGCCGTCCGGGCCGCGGCGGGCCGTCGCCAGGTTGGCCCGCAGCGTACGGGGCAGGTCCAGGCCGCCGCCGGGGCGTCTGCTGGGGCGCGGCAGGGCCGTGCCGTGCAGGGCGGGGCGCAGCCGGGTGGCCAGTTGCCGGGTCAGCGCGTCGACCAGCCGCCGCACCAGCGGGCGCAGCGCGGCCAGCCGGGCCTCGGGCAGTCCGCCCGCGTGCCGCAGCACGGTGCGCAGCAGGTCCACCGAGGGCCGTACGCTGTCCGCGTCCAGCTCGGCCAGGACATCCCTGCGGCCCGACGCGGCGGCCGCCGCCAGCACCTCCTCCCGGATGCCCGGCCCGAACAGCGCGGCCAGCTCCTCGGACCACTCCCGCACCCCGGGATAAGGGGCTTCCCGCCCGCCGCCCCCTCCCGGGCCGGTGAGTTCGCCCCGGCTGCCCTCACCGCGGCCGCCGCCGTACAGCTCGTCCAGCGCGGTCGCCAGCGGTGCGGCGGACGGCGCAAGCCGGTCGGTGCGGCGGCCCAGCAGGAGGCGCCAGCGGTCGGCGGGGGCGAGGAGGAGTTCCCCGGCCGGGGGCACGGCGGGTGCGGCGGTCCCGGTGGCGCCCGGCGTCGTGGCGCCCGGTGCGGGCCCGGCGGCGTCCTTCGGGAGGCCCTCTGCCGGATCCCCGGCCGGCGCGGGCAGCAGCCCCATCGAGCGCAGCGTCTCGCGGGCCGCGAGGTCCGCTCCGGCCCAGGCGGCGAGGGCGGCCGGGTCGGCGCCGCCCGTGTCGGCGACGTGCGCGGTGCCCAGGCGCTCCTCGACGGCCGCGAGGAGACGGTCGCGTGCCGCTGGGCTGAGGGTGTCGAAGCCACCGCGCAGCGCGGGGAGCCGGTCGAGGAACGCCCGGTCGGGCAGCTCGGCGACCCGGGCGAGCAAGGGCTCCAGGGCGGGCGGTGCCGCCTCCAGCAGCGGGCCCGCGGCGGTCAGCAGCCCGCTGAGCCGTGCGGTGAGCGCGGCGCGGGAGTCGGGGTCGGTGGCCCCGTCGACCCAGGAGGCCACGCGGTCGCCGAGGGCCTGTGCGTCCTCGTGCCCGAGCAGGACGCGCACGGCTCCGGCGGCGCCGCGCATCAGGGGGGAGCCGTCGGCGGACAGGCGGGCCAGGGCGTCGGAGAGCCGGATGCCGCCCAACAGGTCGGCCCGGGAGGAGAGTTCGAGCAGGGCGCGGGCGTCGGCCGGGTCCTCGGACCCGGTCAGGCCGTCCACCTGCCGCACCGCCGCCGCCGTGAGCGGTTCCGCGGCGGCGGCCGCCCGCGCCCCACGGCCCGCCTCGGCGCCGAGTCCCGGGACATGGCCGGCCCGCAGCCGGTCCAGCAGGGCCAGGCCGGCCAGCAGCTCCGGCAGGGTACCGGCCCGGGGCAGGATGTCGGCGACCTCGCCGAGCCGTTCGTCCGCAAGCCCGGCCAGACCGCACTCCGCCGCCTGCCGGAGTCCTTCGAGGACCTGCGCGGCCGTCGGCCCGCCCTCGTCGTGCTCCAGGCGCCGCCGTTCGCGCAGCACGCCTTCGGCGGCCTGCGCGGGGGTGACTCCGCGTACGCCGGCCGCGGTCAGCATGGCGTCCGTGGCCGGTGTCCAGCGCACCTCCCAGCGGGAGGTGAGGGCCTCGGCGCCGCCCGCGCCGACGACCCCCCTGGGCTCCCCGTAGGGCACCCCGCACACCGCCAGGCGGCGCAGCAGCAGCTCACGGCGGCGGTCGAGGTCGGAGCGCAGCGGGTCCAGCCGCATGTCCCGCGAGGGGCCGGGGCCGCCGGCCCGGGGGCCGGGCAGACCCAGCCGGGCGGCCTCGGCCTCGACCGCGGGCGCCAGGCCGCTGCGCGGCGCCCGCGGGGCGGGACGCCCGCCGCGCGTGCCGACGAGCACCCGCTCCATCGCCCGCGCCACGGCCCGCCCCCGCCCGTACGGCTCGCCCTGCGCGAGCACCGTCTGCACGGCCTCGACCAGTTCACCGCGGCCCGCCGCGGGCAGGCCGCGCAGCCGGGCGAGGTCCGAGGCCAGTCGGCTGATCTCGCGTGCGTCGGCGGGGCCCGAGGGGTGCCCCAGGCTCCGCAGTTCGGCGCAGACGCGTACGGCCGCCCGTGTCAGGGCCTCCTCCAGCGCGGCCGGATCGCCCGCCGCGCGCAGGACCATGTCCTGCCACTCCGGATCCCGGATGCCCGCCGGGTAACCGGACCGCTCGTCGAGGAGGGCGTAGGTGTAGGGGATCAGGGAGGTGGTCCAGGCGGGCCGCCGCGCACCGGCGTCCGTTCCGGCTCCCTCCCCGGCGCCTTCCGCACCGGTGCCTTCCCTCTCCGCGCTCCCTTCCCCGGTGCCCCCTTCGGCCTCCCGGCCCGCGAGTGCCGGGGCGTGGAACGCGCCCACCACCACGGCGGCCCGCTCCCCGTGCGAGGTGGCCTCGGCCAGCCGGGCCCGCATCCAGCGCTCGCGCCGCAGGTCCAGCTCCGGTACGCCGCCCGAGGCGGCCGCGTCCTCGCGCAGCGCCCATCCGGTGAGCAGGGCGGCCCGGCGCAGGGCCTCGGGCGGGGACCCGGGGGCGGCCGCCTCCACGAGCCGGTCCCACAGGTCGTCGCCCGCGCGGCCCGTCAGCCCGGCCCGCAGAGCGGCGGCGAGGCCGGGGCCGCCGGCCCGCCCGCCCGCGGCAGGCCGGCCCTCGCTCCACGCGCGGTCGGCGAGCGGCAGATCGCAGGCGACCACCGGCACACCGCGCCGGACGGCCCAGCGCACGGCGGCCAGTTCGGGCGAGAAGTCGGCGAACGGGTAGAACGCCGGGCCCCCGCCGCCGTCCGCCGGGGCGGCGGCCAGCGCCACCGGGGCCCGCGTCTCCTCGTGCCCCAGCCAGGGCAGCCACGGCTGCATCTCGGCGGGCAGCTCGACGAGCAGCACCTCCGGCTCCGCCTCGTCCAGCAGCGCGGGCACGGCGGCGGCCAGGGAGGGCGCGTGGTGCCGTACGCCGACGAGGTAGGGCGCGGAAGCGCCGGTGAGGGCGGCGATCGCCTCCTCGGGCGAGACCGGTGCGGAGGGGCCGACCGCGGCAGGGGAGGCCGGGGCGGGGGAGAGGGCCGCGGCGGGGGAGGCCGCGGCGGCCCCGTGGGAGAGGGACACGGCCGTCAGCCCTCCAGAACGGCGCGCAGGTCCCACAGGGTGCGCCAGGTGGCGGACCCCTGTTCGGCGCGGCGGCGCACGGGGCCGTCCCAGTAGCCGCGCAGCCGGGCGGCGTCCGCGGGGTCGTCCTTGCGGACCACGCCGAGCAGATGGCCCGGCAGCAGGGACAGCACGTCCCGGTCGCCGGGGAAGTACGCCGCCGCCAGGGCCAGTGCCCCGGCGACGGACACGGCCTCCGCGGTGCTCATCACCGTCGACGGCCGCTCCACCTCCCAGCCCTCCGCCGACCGGCCCTCGCGCAGGTCCCGGAACGCGGTGACCAGGGCCTCCAGCACGGCGTCGTCGACCCGGAACGGCGCCCCGGCCCGCTCCACGGACGCCCGCGCCTGGCCGCGCACCAGCGCGGTCTCCGCCTCCAGGTCCCCGATGGGGCCGACCGTCTCGAAGTTGAAGCGGCGCTTGAGGGCCGCGGACATCTCGGAGACGCCCTTGTCGCGGAGGTTGGCGGTGGCGATGAGGGTGAAGCCGGGCGCCGCGTGCGCCAGGGCGTCCTCGGTGCCGGCCAGTTCGGGAACGGCGATCCGCCGCTCGGAGAGCAGCGACACCAGCGAGTCCTGCACCTCGGGCAGGCAGCGGGTGACCTCCTCGACGCGGGCGACGGCGCCCCGGGACATGGCGGTCAGGACGGGGGAGGGCACGAGCGCCTGCCGGGTGGGGCCCTGCGCCAGCAGCAGCGCGTAGTTCCAGCCGTACCTGAGCTGGTCCTCGGTGGTGCCGGCCGTGCCCTGCACCACCAGCGCGCTGGTGCCGCACACGGCGGCCGACAGCAGCTCCGACAGCATCGACTTGGCGGTGCCGGGCTCGCCGACGAGCAGCAGGCCGCGTTCCCCGGCGAGGGTGACCACGCACCGCTCGACCAGCGCCCGGTCGCCGACGAACTTGTCCTCGACCACCAGGCGGCGCGGCACCCCGTCGGGCGCCTCGACGCCGTCGGGCAGCTTCAGGGCGGCGCCCCCGCTGCCCATGACGAAGGTGACGACCGCACGCGGGGTCAGCCGCCACGCGGGCGGGCGCGGCCCGCCGTCGTACGCGGCGAGGAAGGCCAGCTCGGTCGCGTACCGCTCCTCGGGCGGGACGATCTGGCGGGCCGGGGCGGAGGGGAGGGTGGTGGTCATCGATTCGGTTTCTTCCGGACGCGGGCGGACGGTGGTCATCGGCGGCGGCCCTTGCGGGTGGCGCGGGTGGTGAGTTCCTCGTAGGCCGGGGCGTCACCGGCGCGGACGCGGTCCCACGCGCGGGCGAACAGCTCGGGCACCGGCACCAGGAGCACCGCGCGGGAGCGGTCGGGGACCGGGTAGAGGCCCTGCTTCCAGACCTCCACCGGCAGTGCGGGGGACTTGAGGTCGAGCCAGCCGCACGGCAGGAAGAGGGTGCGCCCGGCGCGCGCCCGCTTCGCCTCGACGACCAGGCCGGTGGCCGCCAGCTCGGCGCGGGCCCTCTTCGTCCGGGCGGGCTTCCAGCCCGTCCAGCGGGCGAGGTTGCGGTCCGTCGGGTCGGGCAGGGCCAGCAGTTGCAGGTAGAGCGCCGCCGCGTCCTCGCCCAGGCCGTGGGTCCGGGCGACCTCGGCGACCAGGCCGGGCACGACGACGGCCGGGTCCTGGGCGTATCCGGCGGGTCCCTGGGGATCCGTCCCGGCCGCGAGGGCGCGGGCGAGCCCGCCGTCCAGGATCGTCCGCAGCGCCCGCATGCCCTCGCCCCGCCCCGGTCCGACGATCCCCTCGACCAGTCCGAACACGGGGTCGTCCGCGCCGGTGAGGGCGCCGGGGCGGAGCAGGACGGCCTCCTGGTCGCCGTACCAGGGACGCAGCACCAGTGCGTCGCCGACGTGCGTCAGACCGTGCGCGTCGGCCCCGCCGGTGGCGGGCAGCCCGTACACCCTGCGCAGCTCGGCGGCGGACTGCGAACCCTTGTGCGTCCACGACAGGTCCAGGTCGAGCAGCAGATGCGGATCCGCGACACGGCGGCGCAGCGCGGCCAGCCCTTCCGGCAGGACGGCGCGCAGCGGGTGCCCGTACGGCAGGTGGTAGGCGAGAGCGGCCAGGGCGGCCACGGCACGCGTCAGGCCGTACCGCCCGGGCATCGCAGCGGGGTCCTCGGCCACCAGATCGCCGTCCTTGCCGGGCCGCTGCACGGTGGTGCGGCTGATCCAGGGGGTGCGGCCCGGGTTGAGCACCTCCTCGGCGGCGCCGGCGGGCAGACCCGCCGTGAAGAGCTCCTCGGCAGTGTCCTCGGGCAGGCGGACGAGCCCGGCGAGGCGCTCCGCCCACACCCGGCCGGCCGCGTCCGTGTCCGGCCCGGCCGTCCACAGATCGTCCGGCTCCTCCGGCAGCAGCGCACCGACGAGGGCCGTCAGGTCGCCGGGCTCCAGCGAGTCCAGCAGCGCGTCGCCGAGTTTCTTCCGCCGCGGCTTCAGAGCGGTGACGGCGGCCACCTCGGCGGTGAGCTGCGACGGCCTCCCGGCGAGCAGCAGGGCCGCCTGCACGGGCCCCAGACCGCCCCGCGTCGCGGCGGCCAGGGCGGCGGGCGCGTCCGGACGCCAGGGCGCCGGGCCCTTGTCCCGGATCAGCCCGGTCACCGCCGCCAGCGTCTCGGCCGGGAACACCGGCGGGTGCGCGCTCTCCTCCTCCAGCGTGAAGTGCGCTACCGCGCCGAACGCGCCTGCCGGGTCGTGGTCCAGGGCCAGCCAGTTCACACGCCTGTTGCGGTGGTCGACGTTCCGGCAGCCGAGGAGGACGACGGTGCGGCCCTCCCGGCGCAGCACCTGGCCGACGCGCTCCTGCCCGGTGTACGGCTCGCCCAGCACGATCTCGCGCAGCGCGCCCCCGGGCGCGGCCAGCGGCCCCTGCGCGATCACCTCGAACAGCAGCAGCAGCGCCCGGCGGTGCGCCTCGGGCAGGGCCGGTGAGGCGGCGCGGTAGGCGAGCGGGCGCAGCACGTCCAGCACGGGCAGCCACACCGCACCGATGCCCGGAACGGTGAACTCCTCGCTGCGCCACCCGTCGGCGACCCCGGCGAGCCGGGCGGATTCGGGCAGGGGCCTGCCGTCGGCGGGCTCGCCGGACAGGACGTGGTTGACGGCGCGGATCTGACGCAGCGTGCTCCAGCGCTGTCCGCTGCCCCACCAGCCGTGCAGCCAGGCGAGGCCGCCGACCGCCTCGCGCAGCGTCTGGTCGTCGCCGTCCTCGGGGCTGTAGTCGGCGAACATGCCCTCGACGCGCTTGCGCTCCACCCCGGGCCGCTCCACCGGAGGCGCCGCGAACCCGGCCACGGACACCGCCAGCCGCAGCACCGCGCGCACATGGGCGGCGACACCGGCGAGCAGACGCGGCTCGGCGAGGGCGGGCAGAAGGCCGGAGACGGTCTTCCGCAGGACCTCGTCGGCGGTCGGAAGGTCGGGCTCGCCGGTGGTGGCCTCCGGACCGCTCGCCTCCTTCCTCCGTGCGGCCGCCGCCTCGGTCCTCGCCCGCAGCTCCGCCAGCGCCTGCGCCCCGGCGCACAGCAGCTCGTCCGCCTGCTCGTCGCTCAGTGCCCGCAGGACCGCCGACGCGCCCTCGTCGCGCGGCCGCAGCGCGTGCCAGAAGTCCACCGGCGGGACGAGCCGGGTGCCGGCGGCGAACTCGCCGCCCCGCTCCAGCGGTGTCACCCGGCCCGACTCCCACGCACCGGCGTTCTCGCCGCCGGCGTACAGGGCTATGTGACGGTGCTGGGCGACGACGACGGGCTCGGCGCCGCCGGGCAGCCGCAGCACGCCGAGCGGAACGCCCGGCGCCCGCCCGCCCGCCGCCGGCAGGGTGACGGTCCGGCCGTCCGGCGTACCGGCGGTGGTGCGGGCCTGATCGCCCTCGCCCTCGGTGCGCACCCAGCGGCCCAGGACCGTGCCGTCCGTGCCCAGCGGGCTGTGCTCCAGGCCGGGCTGGAGGGGCAGCACCGCGCAGTGCTGCTGGAGCAGGGTGGCGCCCTCGCGGATGCCGGACCGCAGGAACGCGGGCAGCGAGGCGCGCCCGTGCGCACCGGTGGCCGGGTCGTACTCGAGCCACACCTGCTGCCGCCCCTGTCGGCCCTGGCGCCAGTACGAGGTGCCGTCCCCCAGGACGCGGCGGCCGGGCGGCACGACCGTGTCGCCGGCGTGCAGGGCGCGCCCGCCGGTGGCGCGGCCGCCGCCCGGCAGGGGGATGGAGGTCTCGCCCACGCCGCCGCCGTACCAGTGCGGGAGCTTCTCGCCGCCGAGCGGGAACACCTCGGCGGGGCGGGCCGACCAGTAGCCGTACTGCCTGCCGTCCTGCCGCCACGTCACCAGCAGTTCGCCGTCGGTGTAGCGGAACGACGGGCGGTTCCAGCGGTCCGGCTCCACCGGCAGCCGCAGATCGTGCTCCAGCAGGACGCCCTGGGGGCCCACGACGATCGCCTTGTGCCGGCGGGAGAGGATCAGCGCCGGCCAGGCCTCGTGGACGGTGAGCGTGTCGTCGCGGTCGTGCCGGGTCTCGGCGTCCAGGCGCCGCAGCGCCTCCTCCAGCGCCGGCCAGCCCAGCTCGTCCAGGATGCCGGCGCGCAGGGTGCGGCCCAGCAGCGGTGCGGCGTCGAACGCGGCGGCCCCGGCGACGGCCTGCGGGCTGACGCGGGCGGCGACCGCGTGGAACGGACGCAGCCGCTCCAGCGCCGCGCGCGCTGCGGGCAGACCGGTCGCGGCCGTCAGCTCCGCGGCCGCGTCGTCCAGCCACTCGCGCAGCACGTCGGCGAGTACGGGGTGCCCGGCCAGCTCCTCCAGCAGCCCGGCGCCGGTGCGGTGGCCGCTCAGGTTGCCCACGGAGCGGTACAGCAGGCGCCGGCAGTGCGGGTCGGCCGCGACGGCCGCCAGGTCCCGCCGCCCGGGCAGGGTCTCCCTCAGCCACCGGTCGAGGGCGAGGAAGACGCCGGCGCCGTCCCCGGGCAGCGTCAGCGGTACGCCCTCCGCCACGCACAGGTCCAGCAGGTCGAGGTCGGCGCCGGCGTGCCAGCGGCCGGTGAAGAGGTCCACGGGGCGGCCCCGGGCACGCAGGCGCGGTGCCATGCGTTCCACCAGGGCGAGGGTGGCCGGCGAGCGGCCGCTGACGGAGGAGCCGTGCTTGCGGTGCAGCGCCCAGCGGCTGAGCCAGTCCGCCGCATCGACCCCGCCCGCCCCGCTCCCGTCGGCCCCGGCTCCGCCCGCCTCGGCCTCGCCCGTCAGCAGCCGGTCGGCGCCGGTCTCCGCGAGCAGCGCCAGCCAGAACTCGTCGTCCTCCGTCGAGCGGCCCAGCCCGGACGGCATGATCTCCAGCAGCCGGACCCGTACGGCGGGCTGCCGCCCGGCCAGGACGGCCAGCGTGGACCGGTAGGCGTTCCAGAAGGACGCGGGGGCCCGTACCGCCGCGGGCGACGCGAGCAGATCCGCCACCAGTGCGCACTCCTCGGTGACCCGGTCCAGCCCCGCGGCCCTGATCAGGCCGCGCGCGTCCTGCGGCAGGGAGGCGTACGGCGGCATGCCCGCCGCGCAGCGCTCCACGGTCAGCTGCCGGAACTGCGCCCACGCCTCGGCCGGGGCGAGCCGCGCCGAGAGGGCCTTCACGTACTCCTTGAGGGCCTTGACCGTCAGTGCCCCGGCGAAGGCGAACTCCAGGAACACCGCCCGCTGCCGCTCCTCGTCCACGGCCAGCGCGTGCACCCGCTCCGCCTCGCGGGCCTTGCCGAAGAAGGCCGCCGCGTACGTGGTGTTCTCGTGCCGGAGGAAGACGCGGGCGGCCTGCTCGTAGAAGGTGGGCAGGAAGTGCGGCACGGCCCGGCCGAGCCGCTCACCGAGCTCCTCGAAGCCCTCCTTCGCGGCGCCGGGGCGGGACTTGGCCTGCCGGGCGAGCCGCTCGACGTCCCTGACCAGCGCCAGTGCGTGGTGCCCGTTCGCCGGGTCGTTGACCAGCGCCCACGCGGGGAAGCCCAGGGTCTCCCGGCGCACCTGCCCGACCTCGTGTACCACCGGCTCGCGGACCAGCCCGAGGAAGTCCAGGGCGAGGTCCTCGGCCTCGCCGAGCATGCCCGGCACCAGCCGTACGATCCTGCGCTCCTCCAGCGCGGGGTGCGTGTAGGCGCGGACGGTGAGGACGTCGGCGTCCTCCCGGTCCGTGGCGCCCGGGGGCAGTACGGCGCCGGCCTCCAGCAGCGCGGCACAGGTGGTCTCGTCGTACGTGATGCCGTCGTACGCCGTCATGCCGCACGCTCCTCGTCCTCGATGTCGCGTCCGGCGTACAGCGCGGCCGCCATGCGCATGCCCTCGGACCAGGCCACCGGCCCGACCCGGCCGAGCTTCAGGACCCGGCCGGCCGGGTCGGTGAAGACCAGGGGACCGGTCTCCGTCTCCTCGTAGCCGTCGTAGTCGCCGACCCACACCCGGGCCTCGACACCGCGGCCGTCCTCCAGCACGGAGCACACCGCGTGGCCGCCGCGCACGCGGTAGCCCAGCTGGGCCGCGCGCCCGTGCAGGAACCTCAGCTCCTTGAAGACGCCGCCCGCGTAGTCCTCGACGCAAGCCGCCTCGGCGTCCAGCGCCGCGGGCCGGCGCCACACCTCGCGGAAGAGCTGCTGGGCGCGCTGCTCGACGCCCAGTTCGACGGCGAACTCGCGCAGCTCCTCCAGCTCCTCCAGCAGCACCGGGTGCGGCAGGCGGACCAGGCCGGGGGTGAGGCGGACGGTGTCGCCGTCGAGGTCGACCACACCGAGGCCGCGCTCGGGGTCGGCGTCCCGCAGGAACCCGGCCACCGAGCCGTCCGCCCCCGTGACCACCAGGTCGCGGAGGGCGGCCTGCCAGGCCGGGTCCGGCCACACCCGTGCCAGGACCGCGAACGGCACCGGCAGCGAGCGGACCATCCAGCGCTCCACGTCGGCCAGGCACTGCCGTTCGTGCCGCTCCAGCCACTCGGCGAGCTGACGCAGCCCCACCACCGCCGGATCGTCAGCGATCTTCGGCGGTACGGACTTCAGCCGCCGCCCGGCCGCGTTCCGGCACACCACCTTCCCGCCGTCGAGGGCGACTTCGTAGCCGCCGGCCGACACCCACCCCATGCGTGCCTCCCGCATCCGCAGTGATCAAGTGACGGGAACTGTAGAGCAGGGCGCTGACACCGCAGGACGGGCGGAAGCGGCGGGAGGTGACGGCCGGTCGGGCCCCGCGCCCCGGACCCGTGCCCCGGCCCGTCCGAGGGCCCGCGGCGTCCCGGTCGCCACCGGCCCCGAACCGCCCGGCGGCGCGCGCCCGTTCGCCGGACGGCCGCGGAGGAGCAGGCCGCCGGCCCGGGTCCTGCCCCGGCGCGCGGCCCGTGGGACCCCGCAGGGTCCCGGATCCCCCGCGCCGCCCGGCTAGGATCCGGACCATGCCGCTGACCGTGAAGGACGTGGACCGGTTCGAGGCCGCCAGACCCCGTCTGGAGGCCATCGCCTACCGCCTCCTGGGCTCCGCGAGCGAGGCCGAGGACGCGGCGCAGGAGACCTTCCTGCGCTGGCAGGCCGCCGACGTCGAGCGGATCGAGGTCCCCGAGGCCTGGCTGACGAAGGTGCTCACCAACCTGTGCCTCAACCAGCTCGCCTCGGCCCGCGCGCGGCGCGAGACCTATGTGGGCCAGTGGCTGCCCGAGCCGCTGCTGGAGGGGGATCCGATGCTGGGTCCGGCCGACACCGCCGAGCAGCGCGAGTCGGTCTCGTACGCGGTCCTCGCCCTCATGGAGCGGCTGTCCCCGCACGAGCGGGCGGTGTACGTGCTGCGGGAGGCATTCGACTACCCGCACCGGGAGATCGCCGGGGTCCTCGGCATCACCGAGGCCGCCTGCCAGCAGATCCTCCACCGCGCCAGGAAGCACATCGCGGACGGCAGGGCCCGCACCGAGGTCGACGAGGCCGCCGCCCGGAGGATCGTCGAGGAGTTCCTGGCGGCCGCCGCCGGCGGGAGGACCGAGCCGCTGGTGCGGCTGCTCACCGCCGACGCCGTCTCGGTCGGCGACGGCGGCGGGAAGGTCCCGGCCCGCGCCAGGCCGGTCGAGGGCGCTCTCGCGGTCGCGAAGTTCATGCGCGGCCTGTTCAGGCCCGCCCGGGCCAAGCGCGCCCTGGTCGGCGGCTCGCCCGGACTCCACGTCGCCACCGCCAACGGCGGGCCCGCCGTCGTGGCGGCCGTGGACGGCCGGGTCGTCGGCGTCGTGTGCCTGGAGGTCACCGCCGAGGGCATCGCCGCGATCCGCAGCCAGGCCAACCCCGACAAGCTCGGACGCGCGACACGGGTGTGGGCGGTCGCCGATCACGGAGAACCCCTGTTCCACGCCTTCTGACCGCGGAGCGGAGCGCCCCCGGCCCCGGCACGGGCGCACTCCGGCCCGGATGTGACCCGCTTCACATCGCGTTCCCGTCAGGAAACGGCGCGCTGCCCGGTTCAAGGGGCGAACCGCGCAAGGGACGGAACCGCGCAGACAGGAGCCAGGGAAATGAAGCACCGCATCATCGTCCTCGGAGCCGGCTACACCGGAGCCGCCGCGGCCGGCCGCCTCGCCAGGCGGCTGCACCGTGACGACGTCGCCATCACCCTCGTCAACGCCGACCCCGACTTCGTCGAACGCGTCCGGCTGCACCAGCTCGCTGTCGGCCAGGAATTCAGGCACCGCCCGCTCGACGCGATGTTCGCGGGCACCGGCGTCGAGCTGAGGACGGCGAGGGTCACCGGCGTCGACGCCGACCGCAGGACCGTCGCCGTCACCGACACCACCGGAGACGTCCGGGAGCTGGAGTACGACACCCTGGTGTACGCCCTCGGCAGCGGCTGGAACGACCAGGGCGTCCCCGGCGCCGCCGAGCACGCCTGCGAGATCGCGAGCCGGCCCGGAGCACTCCGGCTGCGTGAACGCCTGGCCGGCCTGTCCGCCGGGCAGCCCGTGGTCGTCGTCGGCGGGGGTCTGACCGGTCTGGAGGCCGCCACCGAGATCGCCGAGGCCCGCCCGGACCTCGCGGTCTGCCTCGCCACCGAAGGCGGCCTCGGCGACCGGCTCTCGGACAGGGGACGCGCCCACCTGCGGAAGGTCTTCGACGGGCTCGGCATCACCGTGCACGAGCACACCGCCGTCACCGCCGTCGAGGCCGACCGCGTCACCACCGCCGACGGCGAGGCCGTCCCGGCCGCGGTCACCGTGTGGACCACCGGCTTCGCGGTCCACCCCGTCGCGCGGGCCACCGCCCTGGAGACCACCGCCACGGGCCGGATCGTGGTGGACGCGACCATGCGCTCGGTCTCGCACCCCGACGTGTACGCCGTCGGCGACGCCGCCATGGCGACGGGCCCCGGCGGCAAGCCGCTGCGGATGTCGTGCGCCTCGGGCACCCCCACCGCGTGGCAGGCCGCCGACGCCATCGCCGCGCGTCTGACCGGCGGGAAGCTCCCGAAGATCCCGATCCGCTACTTCAACCAGTGCATCTCGCTGGGCCGCCGGGAAGGGCTGATCCAGTACGTCACCGCCGACGACCGGGCCACCGGTGCGGCCCTCACCGGCCGGCTCGCCGCCGTCTACAAGGAACTGGTCTGCAAGGGCGCGGCATGGGGCGTCGCCAACCCGACCCTCGGCCTGCCGGTCCGCCGCCGCCGTGTCGCACGGGAGGCGGCCCGGACGAGTCCGGCCATCAGGACGTCGGCCTGACCCGTGCGGCGCGGCGGGCGCCTCCCGTCGCGGGCGCCCGCCGCGCCGACCTTCCTCGGAGCCGCCGTCTCCCGGCGCTCCCGGCCCGTCCCCCTCCTCCGGTCAGGCGGGGCCCGCCGCGGCGAGCTTCGCGGCGTCGGGGGCGTAGACGGTCATCCAGTGCGGACGCAGCCGGTAGTAGACCACCTCGTCGTCCCAGTCGAAGGCATCCTCGCCGTAGAAGTCCTTGAGGTACGAGAGCAGGTCCGGCCAGTCCGCGGCCGGTTCGCCGCCGCGGGGGTTGAGGACCTCCACCGTGCCGTGGGTGAACACCCCCAGGTCCTCGCCCCGCATGTGCGCGGCGCTGACGGCGGGACGCGCGGCGAGGTGGCGGGCCTTGGCCGCGCCGCGCGCCGTGCCGAAGTGCCACTTCCCGTGCAGGAAGTGACCGTCCACGCCGCTGATCCGCGGTTCGCCCTTCGCCGTCACTGTGGCCAGGGCGAGGGTGCACATGCCGGTGAGGACCCGGGTGAGCTGTTCCGCGTTCAGCGTCCGCTCGGTGCTGACGATCGAGCGGAGGTGGGAGGTGGAGCGGGAGAGCGAGGAGTCGAGGAGGGCCTGGAGCTCCGCGAGCTCCTCCGGTGTTTCGCGCATCGGGATCCTTGTCCGTCCGTGGGAATCCGGCCCGCGTTCACCGTCGACGCCGGCCGGTGAGGCCATGCTCGACCCGAAACCCGACACCTTGTGTCGTGTTTCCCTCCGGCCTGACCGTGTCGGGGGCCGGTTCGCCGCGCTGCGCCGCTTCATCCCGGACGACGCCGGTCGCGCCGGCCGCCGGCCGCGGTCCTGATCAGCGGTACGTCCCACGTGAACTGCCGGAACCCGACACCGTAGTACAGCCCGCGCGCCTGGGGATGCCCCGGCGCACCCAGGCAGGCGACCGTCATGTGGGTGGCCCCGGCCGCCCGTGCCCGGTGCATCCCGTGCAGGAGCATCGCCCGTGCCAGCCCCCGGCGCCGGTGGTCCCGGTGCGTCCCGACAGGCTCGAACTCGGCGGTCCTGTTCACTTCGTCGAGCCACATGATCGTCGAGGCCGCCATCGTTCCGTCGGGTGCCTCCACCAGGACGTGCAGGTCACCGCGGTACGCGGCCGTCCGCCGGACGCCCCGGTAGCCCTCGGCCGTGTACGTGGAGGGGCCCCAGGCGTCCAGATGGGCCTGGACCGCGGCCTTCGGCCCGGCCTCGTCGGCGGTGCGGAAACGGAACCCGTCCGGCAGGACCGGCGTTTCCAGGCCGGTGAGGTCCCGCTCGTTGAGCTGGGTCCAGGAGCCGGTGTCGCCGAGCGAGGCCGGGTCGGTCCGGTAGCCGTGCGCCGCCCAGCGCCGCAGGGCGAACTCGTCGGCGGCGTTCGGCGACACCGTACGCTCGAAGCCCGCCGCCGTGCCGTCATACCAGTCGATCACCTCGTCCACCACCCCGGCATGGCCGGGGTGGACCTGGTACGCCAGATAGGCCGCGGTGATCTCCTTCACCGACCCGTCGCTCCGCCTCACCCTGCGGGGGAGAAAGACCCAGCCCCACGCCACCAGGTCCCCGCCGGAGAACCACATCCGGTGCCGCCAGCTCGCCCCGTCGCAGGCGTGTCCCCTGCCCCAGTTCCAGGCCAACTCGCCGAACGAGGCGTCGCTGTTGACCAGCTCCGGGCGGGTGGCGGTGACCCGCTGCGCCAGGTCCTGCATGAGCTCCAAGTCCGCGGCGGTCACAGGCTCGGCGTCCGTCATGGTGCGCCACTGTGCCAGGACCGTACGAAGCCGTCGAGCCGTTTTCCGGGACCGCTGATCACGGCGGTCGTACGAGCACCGCCGGGTGGGCGCTTCGCACGTACGCGTCGGCGCGTCACGCACCGGCCGCGATCGTGCCGTCCCGCCGGCGCCGCGGACACCGGTTGACAAGGGGCCCGCCGCCGAGAAGGCCGCCGCACGCCGACTGCCGCAGGAGACCGCTCAGGTCCTGCGGACCCCACGGGCCGGGCGCCGGGGAGCGCGAAGTCAGGCTGGCGCGGGACGCGGCGATGGGTTTCCCCGGCCCCGGCACCCGAACGACCGGGCCGACGGGCGGGTGCGGGCGCCGGCTGCCACGCTGAGGTCACACAGGACTCGTGAAAGGGAAGCGCCGTGATCACCACCGACTTCGTCCCCGGCTCCCCCTGCTGGATCGACCTGGGAACCCCCGACGTCCGGGCCGCCGCGGCCTTCTACGGTGCGGTGTTCGGCTGGGAGTACGAGCCCATGGGGGAGGCGGAGGGCATCGAGGGCGGGATGCTCCGGAAGGACGGCAGGACCGTCGCCGGGCTCGGCAGGCTGACCGAGGAAGGCGCGCGCTCGGCGTGGATGATCTACTACTGCGTCGCCGACGTGGACGCGGTGACCCGGGCCGTCGAGCGCGCGGGCGGCACCGTGCGCGTGCCACCGACGGGTCTCGACGAGTGGGGCCGGATGGCGCAGTACAGCGATCCGCTGGGCGGTCAGTTCGCCGTTCTGCAGCCGGGGAAGGACACCGGCGCCGAGTTGATGGGCCGGCCGGGCTCGCTGTCCTGGACCGAGCTGTACACCAGCGACGCCGCGGCGGCGAAGGAGTTCTACGGGGGCGTCTTCGGCTGGCGGTTCGACGACATGGAACTGCCCGGCGGCGCGGGCACGTACTCCACCGTCACGCCCGCCGGGCTCTCCGACGAACGTGCGCAGGGCGGCATCATGGGGATGCGTACCGAGGACCTCGCCCTGGCGAACGGGCGGCCCTACTGGCACCCGGTCTTCGAGGTCGCCGACTGCGACGCCGCGGTCGCCGCGGTCACCGAGAACGGCGGCGGCGTGCAGATGGGGCCGGAGGACGCGGAGGGCGTCGGCCGGCTGGCGGTCTGCCTCGATCCGGCGAACGCGGACTTCGTGGTGCTCGCCCCGAACCCGAGCTGAGCCGCGCTCCCACGGCCGGTGGGACGATGTGCGCGGCCGAGCGCGGCCGGCCCCGGGCCGGCCGCGCTCGGCCGCCTCCGGGAGCCTCCTGCTGTGACGGCGGCGGCGCCGCCCAGGGGTCCTCCGGTGTGCCGGGGCAGACCCTCCGGGAGGGCGTCCAGGACCGTGCCGGGCTCGCCGGGAGGGGGACGAGGGGGACGGGTGCGGGGCCGTGGCGGACGCCCAGGCGGTCGCGGGCCTCCCCACCGGTCCGCCAGCGGACACCACCAGGGCCGATCGGCCCCCCGAGGGGCCTGACGGCCCCTGGCCGCAGTGAGCGGCGGTACCGAGACTGGGGGACGAAGAGGCCGCCCGCCGGTGGCCTTCCGGGACGGGAGCGCGCGATGAGCGATCCGGCGATCTCCTGGGCGGGCGTTCTCGCCCCCGGACGTGACGCTGCCGCCACGGCCTGGGAGACGTGACCGCTCGGAGCGCCGCCGCGGAACGTGTGCGTTCCCGGCCGTCTCCCCGGCACGCCTGCCGCCCGGCGCGGCCGCGCGGTTGCACGGAGTCTTGGCCGGCCATGGCCCGGGAAGGCGGTACGAGGGGGAACCGAACCCTGCCGGGAACAGGCGCGTGGCCGCGCCGCCGGCCGGGGCCCCGGCGGAGCAGCGGGCCCCCGTCCGGTTCGGCCGCCCCGGCGCACCCGCCGCACCGCGCCCGCCACCGCGTCGCCGACCCGCCTGCGAAGGAGCAACCGAACATGACCCGACAGCCGTCCGGCACGGTCCCGCGACACGACTCGGAACCGGTGGCCGACGCCCACCGGCGCGGTGCCGCGCAGGTGGCCGGGCTCCTCGGCGTGGACCCGTCCGAGGGACTGCCCGAGGCGGAGGCGCAGCGGCGGGCCGCCGCCTGGGGCACCAACTCGCTGGCCGAACCCGCTCGCCGGCCGCAGTTGCTGCGCCTGCTCGACCAGTTCCGCAGCTGGCTGATCGGCATCCTGCTCGCCGCCGCGGTCGTCGCCGGCGTCATCGGTGACATCAAGGACGCCGTCGTCATCACCGTCGTCCTCGTCCTCAACGCCGTCATCGGCTACCTGCAGGAACGCCGTGCCGAACGCAGCCTGGAGGCACTGCGGCAGATGCTGGTGCCCACAGCCCGGGTGCGTCGCGACGGCCGGGTGCAGGTGGTCCAGGCCCGCACCCTGGTGCCCGGCGACGTGGTCCTGCTCGAAGCCGGCGACCGCATCCCCGCCGACGGCCGCCTGGTGGTGGCGGAGTCCGTCGAGGCCGCCGAGGCCACGCTGACCGGCGAGTCCCAGCCCGTCGCCAAGTCGACCGCGCCCACCCGGGCCGACGGCGACGACCCGGTGCCCGTCGCCGAACGCACCGGCATGCTGTTCATGAACACCGCCGTGACCCGCGGACGCGCCGAGATGATCGTGACCGCCACCGGCATGGGCACCGAGGTGGGCCGGATCGCCGCGGCCCTGCGCACCGGCACCGAACCGCCCAGCCCGCTGCAGGTGCAGATGGACAGCCTGGGCCGGCGGCTGGCCGTGGTCAGCGGTGTCGCGGTGGCCGCCTACGCGATCGTGTCCCTCGTCCGCGGGGAGGACCTGGCCGACCTCGCCCTGCGCGCCGTGGCGCTGGCGGTCGCCGCGATCCCCGAGGGCCTGCCCGCCGTCCTCGCCCTCACCCTGGCCCTGGGCGTGCACCGGATGGCCCGCCGCGGCGCCATCGTCAAGCGCCTGGCCTCCGTGGAGGCCCTCGGCTCCGCGACCGTGGTGTGCAGCGACAAGACCGGCACCCTGACCCTGAACGAGATGACCGCCCGCGCCCTGTGGTCGGCCGGGCGCTTCTACGAGGTGACCGGCGACGGCTACGACACCGCCGGCAGCGTACGGCCGGCGGCCGGCACCGGTCCGGCAGCAGGCACCGGCCCGGCGGCCGCGGACCCGCAGGACGCGATCCTGCCGTTCGCGCTGTGCAACGACGCCCGCCTCACCGGCGAGGGCATCATCGGAGACCCCACCGAAGCCGCCGTGCTCGTGCTCGCCGCCAAGACCGGCCTCGACCCCGAGGCGCTGCGCGCCCGCACCCCGCGCACCGGCGAGGTGCCCTTCGACCCGGCCGCCAAGTACATGGCCACCTTCCACACCGAGGCCGACGGATCCGTCCGCATCCACGCCAAGGGCGCCGTCGACGTCCTGCTGGACCGCTGCACCCACGTCCTGACCGAGCACGGCCGCGTCCCCATGGACGACGAGCGGCGCCGGGAGGTCGTGGCCGCCGCCACCCGGCTGGGCGGTCAGGGCCTGCGCGTCCTCGGCGCCGCCACCGCCACCACCACCGGCCGACCGAACTCGCGGGAGGTGACGGGGCTGACCCTGACGGCGGTCGCCGGGATCGCCGACCCGCCCCGCTCCCAGGCCCGCGACGCCGTCGCCCTGGCCCAGGCCGCCGGCGTCACCGTCAAGATGATCACCGGGGACCACGCCGACACCGCCGCAGCCATCGCCCGCGAACTCGGCATCACCGGTGATGTCGTCACCGGCGCCGAACTGGCCCGGATGAGCGCCGAGGAACTCGCCTCGCGCATCGACGGCGTCGGCATCTTCGCCCGCGTCGCCCCCGAGCACAAGGTCACCATCGTCCGCGCCCTCGCGCAGCGCGGCCACATCGTGGCCATGACCGGCGACGGGGTCAACGACGCCGCCGCCCTGCGCGCCGCGCACATCGGCGTCGCCATGGGCGTCACCGGCACCGACGTCGCCAAGGAGGCCGCCGACATGGTGCTGACCGACGACGACTTCTCCACCATCGTCCGGGCGGTACGCGAAGGCCGCGCCATCTACGACAACATCACCACCTTCGTCCGCTTCCAGCTGTCCACCAACGTCGGCGCCATCCTCACCCTGCTCGCCACCGTGCTGGCCGGGCTGCCCGCCCCCATGACCGCGATCCAGCTGCTGTGGGTCAACATCATCATGGACGGGCCGCCCGCGATGGCCCTGGGCATCGACCCGCCGCGGGAGGGCATCATGCGCCGCCCGCCCCGGCCGCCCGGCGAGCGCATCCTGGGCGTCCGACGGCTGGGCGCCATCGCCCGCGCCGGCGCGGTCATGGCCACCGGCACACTGGCCGTCTTCGCGGTCGCCCGCGACCTCACCGATCCCGCGACCGCCGCGACCATGGCCTTCACCACGTTCGTGCTCTTCCAGCTGTTCAACGCCCTGAACGCGCGCAGCGAGGACGGTCCCGTCCTCGGACGCCACCAGCTGCGCAACCGCATCCTGTGGGCCAGTCTGGCAGCCGTCCTCGTGCTGCAGATCGTCGCCGTGCAGGTCCCCCTCGCCCACGGCGTCTTCGACACCGTCTCCCTCACAGCCGCCCAGTGGGCGGTGTGCGTGGCCACCGCCTCCACCGTGCTGCTCGTGGAACACCTCTGGCGGTCCCTCCGGGCGCGCGGCGGCCACACCTCCGGCGCACCCGCACCGCACCCGCACCACCGCGCCGCGGCACGCCCCGGCGAGTGAGACCGCCTGGTCTCCGGAGGCCACCGGGTACGAACGAACCCGGCTGACAGGGCCGGCAGAGGGGGGAGCCGCGACACAGCGGTTGGTGGAGGGCTGGATCCGGAGCGGCAATGTGCGGCCGCTGCTGGAACCGCTCTCCCGCTACGTCGGTCACCGGTTCGACGACATCGACCACGAGACCGTGGAAGCCGCCCTGCCCGGCACCGACGACGAGCGCCCCGACGGCTGGTACGCCTACTCCCTGGTCGGTGCCGATCGCGTAGCCCAGGTCCGGTTGACCTCCTGCGGTCGCAGCGAGACCGCGGGTGGCGGAAATCGGCGGGAAAGACGGTGCCGGGTGCCGCTACGCTCCACTCCCGCTCCTCGGAGGCGGGGCGCAGCGACGAGACATGGGGGCATGTGTGGGGGCGATCGATGCGGGTTGTGTGCTGACAGGCGACGACGAGGACGAAGCGTGGGGGCGTGCCCGGCGGTTCAGCGGCCTGTTCGCACCGCTGGCGGACGGATCCCGGCGGGTGGAACTCGCCGGGTGCGCCCCCACCGGCGGGCTGCGAGCGGCGACCGGCCACATCGGCGGCAGGCGTGCCCGTGCGGGCAACGCCCACTTGGTGCTGCTGGACGCAGTGGGCACACCCATCGGGCAGTACTTCGTCAACGACGTGACCGCCGAAGCGGTGAAGCCCTCCGTCCACGGCGCCCACCTGGTCGACCTGACCGTGCGCCTGTGGTGCCAGGACGCGTACGCCGGGGCGGCCTGGCCCTGGCACCTGCGCCGGACCGGGCGGCTGGACCGCCCCGGTCTGTGGCACCGGCTGGACCGGGCCGGCCGCCACGGCTGGTTGTCCGCCGCACTGATCCATCACGCCTTCCGCTCCGTACCGGATCGCCCGCCCGACACCGTCTACCGTCTGGACGGGCGGCACATCACCGATGTGGACGGCTTCTACTGCGCTCTCGGAGAAGCCGTCAACGGTCCCGGCGGCTACTTCGGATGGAATGCCGATGCCCTGGAGGACTGCCTGCTCGGCCATTGGGGAGCCCAGGCTCCCTTCGCCCTGCGCTGGCACGCCTTCGCCGCCGCCCGGTCCCATCTCGTGCGACCCGACGACCGCAGCGGCAGACCACCGCTGGAGGTCATCGAGGAGGTCTTCCGCGATCACCGCATCGACGTCATCGCCTGCTGACCGGCACACCAACCGACACACCGGACGCGGTCCCGCCCGTGGTGAGACGCCCGGCGCCACCGTTCGCCCCTGCCGTGCCGGTCAGTCGCGCACCCCACCTTCCGGATCCGTACCGGTCCGTCCCCGCCATCCGCCGTCGCTCTGGGAAAGGACACATGTATGGCAGTGCCGGGAAAGGGATCGCGGCGGTTGAACGTCGAGGGCGTCGCCTACCGCTGGAGGGTTCGAGGAAGGCCGACCTATGAACAGGGGCTGGCCACGTCCCCCCTGACCTATGCGGTCGAGCTCGCCGAGGCGCCCGGTAGCACCTTGGTGGTCACCACAGGCCGGGCACACCCCGGCAACTGGATCGGCGCCCCGGCCGACCCGGTCCTTCCCTCCCAGGTCGCTGCCGCCGTCCTTGCCGCCCTCGCCCGCGGATGGGCGCCCCACCGCCCCGGCTCTGCATTCCACCTCGACCAGCTGTAGTGCTTCCCTCCGTACCGGGGCCACGCGGCGGGAGCCGGACGGGTTGTCACAGGTCACTGAAAGGAGGTCGGTCGGGAGGAACCTGCCCCTGCAGCAGTGCGACGCCGGCGGCCGACCGGGGACAGCGTGGCGCGCCGTCTTCCGAAGCGGCGGGACTCCGGAGGCGAACCTGGTGGGCGGGTCGGCGGGGCGGTGCGTATCGTGCGTCCGGGTCATCCGTTGCCGTGCCGCCTGCGCGTCCGGTCGGTCCGGCGCGCCGGAGACCGGATCGACCCGTGAGAAGGGAACCCCGATGATCGCGCGCACCTCACTGCCTCCCTGTGCCGGTCCCGCCGGAGAGGCCGGCTCTTGAACGCCCGCCGGCGGATCGCCGTGGGGTGGGCCGTGCTCTGCCTGGCCGGCCTCGCCGCCACCCTCGCCCTCGGTACCGAGCCGTCCGCGGACACGCGGCGTTCCCCCGGCGGGGAACCGACGCCGACCGGCACGTACGCCGTCGACTGCCGGGAACTCGCCGACGACGTCGCGCAGGCCCGTGCCGAGGCCGAGGCCGAGGCCGAGCGCGAGCGGCGCGAAGCGCTCGCCCCGTCCGCGACCCCGGTGCGCCCGAACGCGACCCTCAGGACCGTGATGGTGCCGGAGGAGTGCGCGGACGAGTTCGAGGACCGCGGTCTGATGACACGTTGAGCACGGCGCGTCCCGCGGTCGGCCACGGGACCTCGCCGTCCGCCTCGTTCCGCGTGATCTCCGTCCACCGGATCCCGCCGTGCGGCCGCCGCGGGGCGATCGGTCCGGCTGGTACGCGGAACCCGCTGTGACCGTTACGGGTGCGCCCCCGCGGCCGTTATCGGAGCGTCTGTGCCCAGCGGCTTCGCCCCGGAGGAGCGGTGGACCTGTTCTCCGTGCTCGTGCACGGTCCCAAGGCGTTCGGACGGCGGCGGCCCCGGCGCCGTCCGGAAGCGCTGATCGGCCGCTACCGGGCGCGCCCACCGGGCACCGAGTTCGGGCGATGGGCTCTGGAAGCGGCCCGGGAGCGGCTGGCCGTACTGCCGGCGACCGAGCGGATGCCGGCCGGGCCCTTGGGGGCACAACGGGACAGGCGGCTGTACACCGAACCGGGCTGGACCTGACCACCCTTCGCAAACCTCCCCGCCCCCGACTCGCTCACGGAGGTCACCTCGGTGCCCGACCACATCCCGTCCGCGTCCCCCACCGGTGCCCCGGCCGCGCGTGCGGCGCGGGACCGTGCCGCCGCCGCCCGGGCGGCGATGGTCGCCCGTCTGGAAGAGGCCGGCGACCTTCGCCCCGGACCTGTGCGCGACGCCCTGCTGGCACTGCCCCGGGAAGTGCTGATGCCGCAGGCGTACGTGCGGCGCAGCGCACCGGAGGAGACACCGCCGCGCTGGGCGCTGCTGGACTGGTCGGCGGCCGCGGACCGGCCGGAGCTGCTCGATGTGCTGTACGACGGAAGGAGCGTGCTCATCCAGCACGGTGGCGAGCCGCTCCTGGGCCGGAAGCGCGGTGTCCGCTCAGGAGGCGCGATCACGTCGATGGCCAGCGTGACGGGAATGACGGCCCGACTGCTGCAACAGCTGGATCTGCGGCCGGGGCAGCGGGTGCTGGACATCGGCACGGGCGCGGGGGTGACCGCCGCGGTGGCGTGTCTCCTCTGCGGTGATACGGGCGTGGTCACCCTCGACCGGGATGCGCACCTCACCGCGGCCGCCCGGGCGCGCCTGGCCGACCTCGGCCACCGGCCCGTCGCCGTGACCGGAGACGGTGAGGCGGGCTGGCCCGGCCGGGCACCGTACGACCGGATCCTCGTCTCCTTCGCCGTCCCCCGCGTACCCGGGGCGTGGTTGGAGCAACTCGCGCCGGGGGGTGTGGCGCTGGCGACGGTCGGCACCAGTTCGCCGTCGTGGCCGGGCCTGGCCACGGTCACCAGGACACCGGGCGGCCGGACTGAGGCGGAGCTTCGGGCAGTGGAGTTCGGGCACCGCGCCGGGCACGGCCTGGAGCGCGTTCTTCTCGATGCCGGTCTCCGTGCACGGATCGCCGCCGGCGACGGCCGGACCGCGTACAGCCGTCTGGCACCGCCCCCGGACGCCGCCCGGGGAATGTGGCTGGCCCTGGACCATCTCCATCCCGGACTGGTGCGTGACTTCGGCGCCGAGCACCTGGGGATCGGAGCCCCCGCATGCGGCTCGTGGGTGCGCGTCCGTCCGGACGGCGGCGGGGTGTGGGCCGTCACCTCGTCGGGGCCACGCGACATCTGGGAGGAGGTCCAGGGCGTCGCCGCCCGGTGGCGGGCCGCCGGGCAGCCCGCGGCGTACCGGCTGGAGTTCGGACCGGGCGGGGAGCAGTGGGCGAGTGCCGGCCGCGGCCGAGGCACCCTGTCCTGGCAGCTCACCGATCAGCGCCCGAAGGACCCCCGAACAGGGGATGGGGAGACGCGGTGACGAGCCGGCGCCTCGGGCGAGGCCGGCGATCCGGCCGGGCCGCTCAGGGCCGGTCGCCCTCGCGCCGGTCGCGGACCGCGCCACCGGCCGGGGAGAGGCAGCGGCGTACCAGTTCGAGGGCGCGGTCGGTCACGGTGTCCAGCGGGGCGCCGTGCTCCACGGCGGTCAGGGCCGTGTGCAGCATCCCGGCGATCAGGTCGGCGGCCAGTTCGGGGTCGGGGGCGCCGATCTCCCTGACGGCGGCGCGGAACGGCTCGACCTGTTCCAGGTGGAGTTCCATGAGCCGTTCCTGGCAGGCGGGAGGCAGACCGGCGCTCATGAGGTCGGCGGCCGGCCGGTGCGCCCCCTCGGCGCCCAGGCGGAGGCTCTCCCGGAAGAACGCCTCGACGCGTTCCACCGGGCCGCTCACCGCGGCCATGGCGCCGGTGAGCGCCTCGTTCGACCGCCGGAACGCCTCCTCGGTGATGGTCGCCAGCAGGGCCGCCGAGGAGTCGAAGTACTGGTACACGCCGGAGCGGGCCAGGCCCGCCCGGGCGCCGACCGCCGCCGGGGTGACGGCGGCGGCGCCCTCGTTCACCAGGATGTCGATCGCCGCCCCGACCAGCGCCTCGCGCCGGCGGGCACGGTGCTCGGCGACGGTGGAGGCGCTGATCTTCGGCATTCGGTGGGGCTCCGGGGGTGGCGTACGGTGCCGGGAGCGCGCGCCGGCCCACGGCCCCGGTCAGGACAGGCGGCCGTCGACCATCTCGTACGCCCGGTCGGCAGCGTCCATTATCGCCGTGGCGTGGGTGACCATGACCGTGGCCGTGCCGCGCTCGTGGGTCTGCTCGGCGATCAGGTGTACGGCCTCGGCCGATCGCACCCGGTCCAGCGCGGAGGTGGGCTCGTCCACCAGCAGGACGGCGGGGGAGGTCATCAGCGCGCGGGCCAGGCCCGCGCGCTGGCGTTCGCCGCCGGACAGCCGGTGCGGCCGGGAGCCGGCGCGGTGCGCGAGCCCGACCGCCCCGATGAGTTCGTCGGCCCGGGCCCGTGCCGCTCCGTCGAGGCGCCCGTCGATGTGCAGGGGCAGCAGGAGCTGTTCCCTGACGGTCAGCGAGGCCGGCAGGTTGGACTGCTGGAAGACGAAGCCGATGTGGCGCCGGCGGGCCGCGGTGCGCTCCCTGTCCGACAGGGCGGCCAGCGGCCGGTGCGGACAGGGGGAAAGGCGCCTTGCCGATCATCGCGCTCCCAGCGCCAGACCGGCGGCGGTGCCGACGGCCGTCGCGCCGACGAGCACGGCGACGACCTGGGCGAGCGCGTCGCGAAGGATGTACCCGGTGGGCGCGCCGAGTGCCTTCAGCAGTGCGATCTCGGCCTTGCGCTGCACGGTCCAGACGGTGAAGAACGCGCCGGCGACGAGCGCGGAGATGGTGTACAGGGAGCCCTTGATCAGGGCCATGGTGCTCGACTCGGCCGTGCAGCCCGGGGACGCGCCGAAGGTGGCCTCCTTGACGTCGGCTCCCTGTGCTCGGCGCTCCGCACGGCTGCCGGACGCCCCGCCCCCGCAGGGCGAGGCGCTCCGGCGGACCGGCGTCCCGGGGCGGCCTCTACCCGCCCTCCGCCCCGGCGGCCGCTGCCGCGCCCCCGATCCCGCCCGCCCGGCGAGGCGCCGCACGGGCGGGCGGTGACGGAGCGAGCGGCGGCCGCGGAACACCGTTGCGGGGCCCGGAAGGGGGGCGTCCGTGTGCCGGGGACCACCGGCGTTCAGCGCAGGGTGAGCGGTGTCTCGGAGGTGATGTGGGACAGCTTCTCCGGATTGCGGACGTAGTAGAGGCCGGTGACGCGGGCGTCCTCGACACGTACCGCCAGGACGCCGTCGATCTCGCCGTCCAGGCGGACCAGGAGCGCCGCGCCGCCGTTGACCACGGCCGGCTCGGTGGTGAGGGTGCCTTCGAGCCTGCCGATGCCGCCGGCGAACATACGGGCCACCCGCTCCGCGCCGGTGACCGGCCGCAGCGCGGCGTGCCTGACGCCGCCGCCGTCGCTCATCAGGACGACGTCGGGGGCGAGCACCTCCAGGAGGGCCTGCGGGTCCCCGGTCTCGACCGCGCGCCGGAACGACTCCAGGACCGCCCGGCCCTCCTGGGAGGAGGCCACCCGGCGGGGGCGGCGCGCGTCGACGTGCCGGCGGGCGCGGTGGGCGATCTGGCGGACGGCCGAGGGGCTCTTGCCGACGGCGGCCGCGATCTCGCCGTAGCCGACGTCGAAGACCTCGCGCAGCACGAACACGGCGCGCTCGGCCGGTGACAGCGTCTCCAGGACGAGCATCAGCGCCATCGACACGCTCTCGGCGAGCTCGGCGTCCTCGGCCACGTCCGGCACGGTGAGCAGCGGCTCGGGCAGCCAGGATCCGACGTACGCCTCCCGGCGGCGCTTGACGGTGCGCAGCCGGTTGAGCGCCTGACGGGTGGTGATCCGCACCAGATAGGCGCGCCGGTCGCGCACCTGCCCCAGGTCGGCCGCGGCCCAGCGCAGCCAGCTCTCCTGGAGGACGTCCTCGGCGTCGGCCGCCGACCCGAGCATCTCGTAGGCGACCGTGAAGAGCAGGGCGCGATGGGCGAGGAATACCTCGGTCGCCGGGTCGGCGGCGTCGTCGCTCATCCCTCGTCCCCTCTCTCCGTCGTCCCGGTCGCCCCAGTCACCCCGGTTGTCCGCGGCCGGCCCCGGCGGCCGGCCGCGTCCGTGCGCGTCCACGGCGTGATCCTCGCAGCACCCACCGGTCAGGCCGCCCGGCCGGCGGCAGCAGGCGCCCCGGCGCGGTGGGCGCGCAGCAGCCGCCGGCGCTTGGCGGCGCCTCCCGGTATGCGATGCAGGTTGAACGAACCGGGCCTGCGCGCCTCCTTGGCCAGATGCCCGGTCATGCCCTCGCAGGCCAGCTCCTTGAGCCTGGCGCCCAGCCCGCCCTCGACGTACAGCCGCACCGCGACGTCGGACCGGTCGGCGAGCTGGTAGACACCTGCGCTCCGGCCCAGGCTGAGGCACTGGGCGTAGAGCGACTGGCGGAGGCTGTCCGGCCGCTCGCCCGCGAGCCGGCTGAGCACGGTGTCGGCGGCCCGCGCGCCCAGCGGCATCGCGTTCAGGCAGCTCATCCGCGGCGGCAGGCCGGACGGCGCCGCCGAGTCCCCGGCCGCGACGATGCGCGCGTCGTCCACGCTCGTCAGCGTCTCGTCCGTGAGCAGGCGGCCCGCGGCGTCGGTGCTCAGCCCGCTGCGCGCGGCCAGGTCCGGCACGCCGAAGCCGGCGGTCCAGACGGTGACCTCGCTCGGCAGCTCGCGGCCGTCGGCGAGCCGCACGGCGTCGCGGGTCACCACCGTCACCTTCGCGCCGGAGCCTTCGAGGACCGTCGCGCCGAGCCCGGTCAGCCGCTTGGCGACCGAGTGTCGGGCCCGGGGGTGCAGGTACGGGCCGAGCACGCCGCCGCAGACCAGGGTCACCCGGCGGCCCTGCTCGGCCAGTTCGGCGGCGGTCTCGATGCCGGTGGGGCCGGCGCCGACCACCGTCACCGGGGCCGTCGCGGGAGCGGCGGCGACGGCCGGGCGCAGCCGCCGCGCCTCCTCCAGGGTGGCGATCGGGTGGGCGAACTCGGCCGCCCCCGGCACGCCCGGCTCGGCGCTGCCGCTGCCCACGGCGTAGACCAGGTAGTCGTAGCCGAGCGTGCCGCCGTCGGCCAGCGCCACGCCGCGCCCGTCCGCGTCGATCCGGGCCGCGGAGCCGACCACCAGCCGGACGCCCTCGGCCAGGACGTCCCGGTAGGCGACGACCGCGTCGTCGGACCCGCCCACCAGCTGGTGCAGGCGGACCCGGTGGACGAAGTCCGGGCGCGGATTGACCAGCGTCACCGCCACGTCGTCGCGCAGCGTCAGCCGGTTCGCGGCCATCACGCCCGCGTACCCGCCGCCGATCACGACCACGTTCGTGTTCCCCGTCATGGTGCCTCCTCCGTTTTCGGGTGTCCGGCCTCAAGACACCGCGCGGCAGGCCGCTGTGACAGGATGTGAGCCGGATCACTCAGGTGCGGCCCGGCCGGAGTCGTGCCCGCCGGTGCGGAGCGGCTCGGCGTCGGCGTCCGGTCCGGCGCGCGGATGCGCGGCTTCGGCTCCCCGCGGGCATCGGTCACTTCGACGGCCGGGCGGCCGACCGCCCGGCCGTAGGCGAGCGCCGGCCGGGCCCGGAGAGGGAGGGGGACCGGGAGCCGCACCCCTCGGACGGCATGCGCACCTTCGGCGCGGTCGTCCAGGCGCTGCGCGGGCACGCGGGCCCCAGCCGTGCCAGGGCGACGCCCACGCCTTCGCAGGCGAGTGCGACCTGGTCTCCCTGGACCACTACCTGCCCGCCGCCGACCCGGACGGCCACATCGACCTGGCCCTGAACGCGGACCTCGCCCGCGGCATGGCGGCCGGCCGCCCCCGGCTGCTCATGGAGCACTCCACCTCCGCCGTCAACTGGCAGTCCGTCAACGTGGCCAAGGAACCGGGGGAGATGCGCCGCAACAGCCTGACGCACCCGGCGCGCGGCGCGGACGGCATCATGTTCTTCCAGTGGCGGCAGTCGCGGGCGGGCGCCGAGAAGCGGCACAGCGCGATGCTCCCGCACGGCGGCACGGCGGCACGGCGGCACGGACACCCGGGCCTGGGGTGAGGTGCGCGCACTGGGCGCGGAGCTCGCGGCGCTCGGCGAGGTGACCGGGACACGGGTCCGGGCGGACGTCGCGCTGCTCTTCGACTGGCACAACTGGTGGGCGCTGGAACTGGAGGCCCGCCCCTCCGGCCGGATGCGCTACCTGGACGCGGTGCGCGACTGGTACGAGGCCCCGTGGACCTCGAACATCACCTGCGACGTGGTCCCGCCCGGGACCGACCTGGCGCCGTACAAGGCGGTCGTCGCGCCCAACCTCTACCTCCTCGCCGACGAGCACGCCGACGACCTCAGCCGGTACGTGCACCGGGGCGGACACCTCGCGGTCGGCTGCTTCAGCGGTGTGGTGGACTCCTGCGACCGGGTGCGCCCGGGCGGCCACCCCGGTGCCCTGCGCGATGTGCTCGGACTCCGCGTCGACGAGTACCTGCCGCTGCGGCCGGAGGAGACCGTCCGCCTGAGCGACGGCTCGCAGGCCCGGCAGTGGGCCGAACGCGTCGAGCCGCGCGGCTGCGACCCGGTGCTCCGCTTCGCCGGCGCCCCCGACGGCGGCCCGGCCCGGGGCGGGCCCGCCGCCACCCGGCACACCCACGGTGAGGGAATGGCCTGGTACGTGGCCACCCGCGCGTCCGTCGCGACGCTGCGCGGACTGATCCGGGACCTCGGCGAGGAGGCCGGCCTGCGTCCCGCCGCCGCCGTCCCCGAGGGAGTCGAGGCGGTGCGCCGGACCGGCCCGGAGGGCTCCTACCTCTTCCTCGCCAACCACACCGGCCACGGCGTCGAGGCCGCCGTCGAGGGGACCGCGCTCCCGGACGCCGCGGGCGGCGGCTCCCGTGTGGAGATCCCGGCCGGAGGAGTGGTCGTCGTACGCGAGGAGAAGCGCGCGCACCGGCCCTGACCCGCGCGGCCGGATCCGCCGCACCCCGCCGCTTCCCCGCCCGGTCCAGCACCCCGAGGAGTCCGCCCATGCCCGCCCGGAGCGCTTCACGGCCGTCCCACGGGGGAGTGGGGATCGACGAGGCCGGCGGCACCGTCGTACTGCGCACCCCCGCCTCCTGCTACGTCCTGCGCGTCGACACCGCGGCGGGCACCGTGTGCCACGTCCGCTGGGGCGCGCCCGTCCCCCTGGCCGACGCGGCGGCGCTGCCGGTGTGGGCCGACCACGACGACAGTTTCGCCGGGCGCCTCGACGGGGTGGAGGAGTACCCCATCGAGGGCGGCGCCCGGTTCGGCGTACCGGCCCTGCAGGTCCGCTTCGCCGACGGCAGCGACCCGGTCGAACCCCGCGTCGAGGACTGCCGGATCGTCGCGGAGGGCCATGTCGCCGTCTCGCTGCGGGACCGCTCACGGCCGCTGGCGTGGGAGCCGCACTACCGGACACCGCCCGGCACGGACATGCTCGAACGCTGGACGGAGATCACCCACACCGCCGGACCGGGCGCGGAGCCGCTGCTCCTCCTGCGGTGCGCCTCCGCCCACTGGCCGCTGCCCCAGCGGCCGGACTGGCGGCTGTCCTGGTCCACGGCGGCTGGTTCGCGGAGAACCGGCTGGAGCGGACCGCGCTGGCCTTCCGGTTCCGCTCGGCCATGGCCGGCGTCCTGGGCATCGGGGGCGACCTGGCGCGCTGGAACGCCGAGGAGACCGCCGAGGCCGCCCGCCTGGTCGGGCTGTACAAGGACATCCGCCCGGTGGTGCAGCACGGCCGCCGACACCGGCTGCTCGCGCCGGGGGAGGGGCCTTTGACGGCCGTCCAGTACACCGATGCCGACGCCGACCGGTCGGTGGTCCTCGTGTGGCGCCCGAGCACTTCCTTCGGGCCCGCCCACCCCCGCTGCCCGACCTGCCGCGCGGCGACTGCGCGAGCGCGCTGGTGCGGCTGCGCCGGGTGCGGTAGCCGCCCCGTACGGCCGCCGTCCCGCCTCGCGGCCCGGTGAGGCGGCCGGGGCCGGGGCGTGGCAGGTGGGCGGAACGGGGATGTGACGGCGGGCTGTGGGCAGAGCTCACATAGGTTGGCGATGCTGTGACCGGAGCCGGCGGAAGGACAGGTGTGGGGACGCAGGTGCTGCGGCGGTTGAGCGACGGTGAGGACTTGTCCGCTGTGCAGCGGTGGCTGGACGAACACCCGCCGCATGTCATCGCCGACGAGTTGGCCCGGATGGACGCGGTCTCCGCGATGGTTCCCTTCCGGTTGCTGGACAAGGACCGGGCGCTGGCCGTCTTCGAGGAACTGGATCCGGTCGATCAGCAGCAGCTCCTGATGGGGCTGCGCGACCGGGCGTTCGGCGATCTGGTCGAGGCGATGGATCCCGACGACCGTGCCCGGATGCTCCAGGAGGCCCCGGCGAAGGTCGTCCAGCGTGTGCTGGCCGGGCTGAGTCCGCAGGAGCGGCGGATGACGGCCGCCCTGCTGGGGTATCCCGAGGGGTCGGTCGGCCGGGTCATGACTCCGGAGACGGTGCCTCTGCCCCGGCAGCTCACCGCGGGGCAGGCACTGGAGGTGGTGCGGGACAGGGGCGCCGACGCCGAGACGGTCTACACCCTGCCCGTCGTGGACGGCGAGCGGCGGCTGGTCGGGGTGACGGGGCTGCGCGAGTTGTTCCTGGCCCCGCCCGGGCGGCCCGTGGCCGAGCTGACCGACACCGGCGTCGCCCGCGTCCGTGACATCGAACCGGCCGAGGACGCCGCCCGGCTGATGCGGGAGACCAACCTGCTGGCCCTGCCCGTCGTGGACAGCGAGGACCGCCTCGTGGGCCTGCTGACCATCGACGACGCCGTCGAGGTCATCGAGGCCGCCGATACCGAGGACGCGACCCGGCAGTCCGGTGCCGGCCCGTGGCCGGGGCACTACATGTTCGTCAGCGTGTGGCAACTGGCCCGTTCCCGGGCGATCTGGCTGTTGCTGCTGATCGTGGCCGCCACCCTCACGGTCAACGTGCTGCAGATCTTCGAGGCCACCTTGGAGGAGGTCACCGCCCTGGCCCTGTTCATCCCGCTGCTGGTCGGCACCGGGGGCAACGCCGGGGCGCAGGCGGCCACCGCCACGGTGCGGGCCCTGGCCGTCGGCGAGGTGCGTGGTTCGGACCTGCTGCGGGTGGTGTGGCGGGAGTGCCGGGTCGGGCTGCTGCTGGGGGCGATGCTCGCCGTCGTCGGCATGGTCGTCGGAACGATCCTGGTCGGAAGCGACATCGCGCTGGTGGTGGCCCTGTCCCTGGTGGTGATCTGTTCCTGGGCGGCCACCGTGGGCGCCGTCATGCCGCTGCTCGCCAAGCGGCTTCGTATCGACCCTGCCGTGGTGTCCGCCCCCATGGTCACCACCCTGGTCGACGCCTCCGGTCTGATCATCTACTTCCTCACCGCCCGTGCCGTCCTGGGCCTGTAGCGCCGGTGTCCGGACCGGTGGTCTCGCGGCGCCGCCGGCCGTCCGGCCGGTCCGTGCCGCCGCGCCCCGCGGTACCGGGGTGATGACAGGGCACCGTCCGTGTCCACTGAGCCGTCGCCCCCTTGGCGCCGTGCACCGGGGCAGGCCGACCGGCGGCCGGGACCGGCCCCTCGGCCGTGACTCACAACAGGGCCCTGTGCCTGCTCGCCGCCCGTGCGGGTCCGATCACCAGTAGTGCCGGCGTCCTGCCACGGCGTGCCCGGCGGTGCCCAGGATCCACAGGATCGCGCCGATCACCACCAGGAGAAGCCCGATGGTCCACAGGATCGATATATCGGCGAGGAAGCCGATGACGAGCAGAATGACGCCGAGGATGATCATGGCATCTCCCACGTGTAGCGGTATTAATCTCATTATGTGCCTAAAGTCACACAAAAGGTAGAGGCGCTCTGTCGAGGCGGCACCCCCGCTGACACGCCATTGCGTGCCCGCCTCCGTGCCTGACGAGCATGCGGCAGGGCGGCCCCGCCGGGTTCTCCGGGCGGCGTGCCCGCCCGGCCCTGCGGCCGCGGATCACCTCCGGCCGTGGACGACGGCGGCGCCCCGGCGGGCTCCCGCGCCCCGGTTCACCCCTGGGCGAGGAAGTACTCCATCAGCCGCGCCGCGGTGACCGCGCCCACCGTCCGCGTCCGCTCGCCGTCGTTCTCCACCACCGCCACCAGCGGCGTATGCGTCCTGGCCATCAGCGCGGCGATCCGAACGGCGCTGGTGTCCCGCCCCACCACGGCGGGAACGGTCCCGTGCCGGGGAATCCACTGGGCCACCGTGAGCCCGTGGAGCTTCTCCGCCAGGCGCTCGACATGGTCGTCCCGCAGGATGTCCGCCAGGACCGGCTCGTTCAGGGCGAAGTCCGGCACGGCGGCCCTCAGCAACTGCGACCCGGGCACCACCGCGTACGGCCGCTCATCGGGATCCACCACCAGCAGCGCCGGCAAGCGCCGCTTCGCGAACAACCGGGCCGCCGTCATCGCGTCGTCATCGGTCGTCACCCACGGATAGGGATCCGCCAGGTCGTAGGCACGCACAGCTCCGCCACCTCGCTTTCCCGGTCGGCACAGGCGCAGGAGAGGGAAGGCCGGACCCTTCCCGGTCTCGTCCAGAGGACGGGCCTCCGCACGTGACATGTGTTCTGCGGCTCCTTCACCTCATTGTCCCGGCTCTGTGCCGGAAGCGGCCAGCGAGACGGTGGTGTCGCCGCGTGGTCGTGGGCCCCCACCCGCACATGTGGACCGGCAAGGTGAGGTGATGTGCTCGCGAGGGACCCGCGGGCGGGCCGAGGAGCCGGTCGGCAAGGGCGCCCGACCAGCTCTCCGCTCCCGTGCGGCAGGTGTCCGGGCCCGGTCACAGGGGCGTGCCCGGGCCACGGCCGGTACCGGCCGGCTCGGGAGGGCGAGGGCCGGGTCCAGGGGATCGGCGGCTCCACCGGCCGGTGCCGGCCTCGGACCGGCGGAGGTGGCGGCCGTCCGAGTACCGGGTGCCCCTACGCCGGGCCTGCCCCGCCGGCTCCGCCGCCGAGGGCCGGCCCGGCCGAGTCCCCCCGGACACGGCGGGATTTCCAAGGCGTCAGAGCATGAGCAGCAGCCTTGTGTTCGGCACGAGTTTCCGGTTCACGCTGGTGCTCTGCACGAAGATCGTGAAGTCCTCGTTGTGGTCCGGCTTGACGCGCACCTCCACGCCCGGCAGGCCGAGCAGAGCCCGGGCCTCGGGCCCGGTGTACACCCGGTCCGTCTTCTTCTCCAGCACCGCGATCTGCTTCTGCGCCTGGATCCTCTCCGACTTGCTCAGCTGGTAGAACGCGCCACCGGTACGGTAGGTGTGCCCGCACTCGACGACCCAGTCCCGGATCGCCGCGTCACGGGCCACCGGTATCAGCTGGTACTTCGACGGATCCACCGGGGTGAGACCGGCCGCCTTGATGGTGTCCTTGTTGACCGCGTCCGCACCCGTGGAGAACACCGTCCGCGATCCCCGGATGCCCTGGGTGCGGCCCACCATGAACTTCTCGGTGGCCTGCCTGATGACCTGCCCGGCCTCCTCCAGCCCCTGTGTGCTCGTGGCGTCCCAGATGGCGATGTTGTCCTTCGGGAAGCCGCACTGCATGGCCTCGCGCCTGCCCATCTGGTCCGGCACGAGGACGGCCAGAGTCCAGTTGTCCTCCTGCGTCCTGATCATCTCGGCCACGGCCTGGACCAGTTCACGCGGATTCCTGGCAGGGGCGTCCGGGCAGCGGTGACTGGCGTTCTCCTGCCCGTCGGTGAGCACGAACGTCAGGAAGCTGTGGTCGCCGTACAGTTGGGCCGTCTGCGCCAGCTCCCGCTGCGACTTCAGCGCGGCCGCCAGCAGAGCCGTCATCCCCCCGACCCGGTACAGCTGCTTCAGCGACGGCATCCGCAGCACGTCCTTGTCGTAGATGACGCACTCCACCCGGTCCGCGAAGACGTACACCGTGACGCGGGTCTCCTGGTCCAGTTCCCGCGACCGGCGGGCGAGATAAGCGATCTGCTGGTCGGCGACTTCGACGACCTTGCTGCTCAGGTGCGACATGGACGAACTGGCGTCCAGCACGAGGGCAACGTGGTTGATGTAGTTCTGGCTTCCGGACACGGCGGCTCCCCCTCTTTCCGGCTCGATGCCCCTACCGTTCCATCCGCCACTGACATCGACGGTGGCACGCGGGTCCCGGCGGCCGTGGCTCGCCCCGGATCGGCACAGGCCGACCGGGCGGCCGAACGCGAAGCCCCCGGGAGGACCTCCGGCCGCCCACCGGCCTGGCACCGCTTGGCCTTGACACGGTGACAAGGTCTTCACTGCGGCCGGGGAGGCGGTCCCGATGACCGCGCGGAAGGAGACACGAACCCGATGCGAGTCCTTCAGAGGCTGGAGAGCGACAGTGCGCCGGTCCGGCCGCAGGCAGCGCTGGCGGTCGGTACGGCCCCGGACCCGGGCTTCATCGGCAGGCTCGTCGAGCGGTGCGCGATCGAACCCGATTTCCACGTGCGCGAGACGCTGACGTGGGCGCTCACCCGCCACGCGGCGTCGGCGACGGTCCCGGCGCTTCTCGCCGAAGTCCGCTCGGAGCGTGCGCAGGCACGGAGCCGGGCGCTGCACACGCTCTCCAAGATCGGGGACCGGCAGGCGTGGTCGGCGATCACACCGGCGCTGCTGTCCGACGCCGACGACGAGATGGCCCGGAGCGCCTGGCAGGCAGCGGTCGTGCTCGTGCCCGAAGGCTGGGAGGGGGAGTCGGCCGTGGTGTTGGCGGCACAGCTCGGGCGCGCGCTCGACGACCCCGGCTTCGAGCCCGCGGAGCTCGTCGACGACTTCATCCGCCGGACGCGGGACCGCATCGCGGCGGAGACGGAACTGCTCACGCGGCTCAGTCGGACCGGTGCCGCGGCGCCCGCCGGCTGGGAGGGTGTCCTCCGGGGCGTCACGCTCCTCCGGGCACTGGGTTCCAAGAGCGCCGGGGCGCGACAGCGCGCGGCCCTGTCCATGACCGAGGGCGTTCCCGTGCCGGTGGAAGCGCTGGTCGAGGCCGTGCCGCCGGAACACCCGCGCACCCCTGACCGGACGGGGGACCGGATCCGGTCGCCCGGAAGGTCTTTTCGTGAGGAACTCCGACGACTCCTCGCACGGCCTTGTCCGCCTGTACGCGCGGTGACCTCTCCCGGAGGAGTCGATCCGGCGGCTTCCGTGGATCACACACCGTGATGTACCCGTGATGTCAACGGAAGGCTACGTGTGAGTAACCTGGCGTCGTCCGAAGCACACCGGTCTGCTTCCGACGCGGGACGCGCGCTCCCTGAAACCTCCCACACAGCAGCCCCCACCGCTCGCCCGACAGGAGTCCAGATGCGCCTGCGTCACGTCCTGCCCTCACTGTGCGCCCTGCTGGCCGCCGTGCTGGTCGTACCGCTCACCCCGACCACCGCACAGGCCGAAGCCTCCGAGCCCGTCGTCTTCGTGCACGGCTTCGCCGGCAAGAGCGGCCAGTTCTCCACGATGACCGGCAACTTCAGGGCGAACGGCTACTCCGACGACCAGCTGTACGTCTTCGGATACGACTCGTTCCGCTCCAACGCCACCACCGCGGGCCGACTGTCCGACTACATCGACGGCGTCCTGAGGCAGACCGGCGCGGACAAGGTCGACATCGTCACCCACTCCATGGGCGGCCTCTCCTCGCGCCACTACATCAAGAACCTCGGCGGTGCCGACCGGGTCGACGACTGGGTGTCGATCGGCGGGCCGAACCACGGGACCGCGATCGCCGGATTCTGCGACATCCTCATCACCTCCTGCAGGGAGATGCGCGCCGGGTCGGACTTCCTGAGGAACCTCAACGCCGGTGACCCCACTCCCGGCAACGTCAGCTACACGACCTTCCGCTCGCCCTGCGACCTCGTCATCAACCCGGTCGGCAGCACGATCCTCGACGGAGCCGACAACCGCCGGACCGCCTGCCTCGGGCACATCGGGATGATCTCGAACACCGGGGTCATCGACGCCGTGCGCGACGTCGTCTCCTAGACCGTACGCCGCACCGCGGTCAGCCCGCTCCGAAGCCGAACCGGCCTCGGAGCGGGCTGACACGCCGACAGGCGGCTTGTCCCAGAGCCGTCCGCGTGTGCCGCGGCGGTGAGGCGCACCGGCGCCGACCGGCGTACGCCGGCCCCGTGAGCCGGGGACGGCGGTCTAGAAGGCCGACACCCAGTAGGGTTCGAGCGCCATGGTGCCGTTGCCCCGCGCGCCCCTGAACGACCCCGCGCTGTTGCGGGCGAGGGTGTACCAGGAGTCCACGTAGTCGGGGTCGTCGGTCCACCAGTCGTCGGGCATGGCGTCCAGCACAGCGTTGACCAGCGGCACGTAGGCTCCCATGTCGATGATGGTGAGCAGGGCGTCGGCGAGGGCCTTGGCGAGCGACCGGTAGTTGGTGCTGCCGTCCTCCTCCATCATCACGACGTCGGCGAGGTTGTACTTGTAGTACGACCAGTTCACCAGAATCTGGTTGGGGTAATAGGTCCTGCCGTCCTCGTCGAGATACGGCATGTCGACCGGATCGACGCGCACTTTGCCGTCCTGGCCGAAGCCGGTCACCAGCGAGAAGATCTCGGCATCGCCCTTGATCCAGGGCTCCTCGTCGTCGGACAGCCTCACGGAGGTGATGCGGCTTGTCCAGAAACCGTCGCTCGCGGTGCTCGCGGAGTCCACCGGGCCGGCCGTGGAGAGGCTGTTCCGGGCGAGTTCCTCGCGCAGGACGGCCATGCCCGCGGTGACGGCCCGCTCGGCGTCGACACCGACCACGTAGACGGGACGTTCGGGGATCCGGTGCGCGTCCAGCGCGTGGGTGCGGCCCGCGCTGTCGTAGGCGGTGACCGTGGTGGCGCCGTCATCGGCGGGGACGGCCGCCACCAGCGGCTCGACCCCGGCCCTGAGCGCCCCGCGCATCGACTCGTCGGCGAGGCGGAGTCGCAGCAGAGGGCCGGCCTTCGCGCCGAGCCCCTTGGCCTCAGCCAGGTCCCGGTCGGCATCGGCGACCACCGACCCGAAGCCCTTCGCGGCCTGCGAGGGGTCCTTCCTCGCGAGATCACCGAGGCCGACCCCGTCCGAGGTGAGGGCCGCTTCCCGGACCCGGGTCCGCCAGGCGGAGTCGGAGAGGGTCGCCGCGAGCGAGCGGGCGGCGCCGTCCTCGATCGCGGCTACGGTCCCGGAGTCCCGGACGGTGTCGGGTGGCGCGGAGGCCGAGGCGACTCCCTGGAGGGGGACGAGGCCGAAGGCGAGGAGGGTGGCGCATACGACTGAGGTTCTGAACCGGTGTCTGATCACGCGGGTCTCCTGCGGAGAAGCGTAGGCGGATGCGGTCAGGAGCGGTTACGCGGGCGCGGACGGCTTCTCCTCTATGCGGGTAGAAACCGCCGCGCCGCCAAGGATGATGCCGACATGCCAACGTCACAAGGGGTGTGATCAGGACACCCCGGGCCCTGACCCGGAGCTTCCAGGGGCGCTGCGGATACCCACCGGGACCACCCGCCGCCCGGTGCTTTCGGCCCCGGGCGCGCCCGGGGCTGTGCCGTCTGCCGGAGGGGGACGTGGTCCGACGAGCCGACCAGGCTGTCACTCCCGCGGCGGCCAGGGGGATCTCGCGCTGCTCTGCGCGTCACCTCCGCATGGCCGCGGCCGCGGCTGTGACGGCTGTGGCCAGCGGGTCGCGCACCGGGCGGCCGAGGATGCCGGCGAGGTCGGGGCCGGTGCCGTCCAGGAAGCCGTGCCGGATGCCGGTCGCGATCGAGACGAGCATGGGTGGCTGGAACGGCAGCAGTTGCGGCATCGCGTCGAGTCTGCGCCGGTACTCGCCCAGGCCGATGGTCCGGTGCGGAACGCCGAGTCCGTCGGCGACCTGTGCCGCCGTGACCGGCGTGCCGGTCAGATCGTAGGTGCGCCCGCCGTGCGGTGCCGGGTCCGCCGCCACGACCGCCGCTGCCTCGGCGAGGTCCGCACGGGCGACCGCGGCCAGGGCGCCGTCGCCGAACGCGGACTCCAGCGCGCCGTCGGCCCACATCAGCAGGCCACCGAAGAGTTCGGCGTACAGGCCGTTGCGCAGGATCGTCCACGGCAGGCCGCAGGCGCGTACGAGCCGTTCGGTCGCGCGGTGCGCCAGTGCGAAACCGAGATGGTCACCGGCGCCGGCCAGGCTTGTGTAGAGGACATGCTGGACCCCGTCCCGGGCTGCGGCGTCCAGGGCGGCCGCGTGCCGCCCGATGACCCGGTCGTCCTCGGCGTAACCGGCGGAGACCAGCACCAGGGTCGACACGCCGGCGAGGTCGACGCCCGCGGGATCGTCGAAGTCGAGCAGCCGCATTCCGCCGCGCGGGGTGCGGCTGCCGCCTGTCGCGTCCGCGCCGCGGGCGCGCAGCGCCGCGAGCGTGGCCGAGCCGAGGTTCCCGCTCGCTCCGGTCACCAGGATCATGTCGGTCACAGCCCTCCGCCGTGGTTCTCTTCGGTAACTACGATCGATCCTGATCGGCCCGTGTACCGGCCACAAGGAGGCAGTTCGATGTCACCCACGCACACCGGGGTAACCACAGCGCCCGCCGACCTCGCCCCCTGCGGGCAGGAGGACCATCCGGACTGCGGGATCCGTGACATCCTGGACCGCATCGGGGACAAGTGGTCGGTGCTCGTGATCGTCGAACTCGCCGGCGGGCCGCGCCGCTTCCGGCAGTTGCAGCGCGCGATCGACGGCATCTCCCAGCGCATGCTCACCCTCACCGTGCGCAGGCTGGAACGCGACGGGCTCGTCCTGCGCACCGTGTACCCGACCGTCCCGGCCCAGGTCGACTACCGCCTGACCGAGACCGGGGCCGGCCTGACCCATCTGGTCAAGGCGCTGGCCGACTGGTCCCTCACGCACCGCGCCGCCATCGCCGAGGCACGGCACCGCTACGACCGGGCTCACCCCGGCCACGACATCCGGTGACGGGGAACGCCGGTGCCCCGCACCGAACGTGCCGGCGGTGATGTGCCCAGGGATGTGCCAGGACAGCCCCACGGCCGGCGGCGTCCCTGCGGGGCTGCTCCCTCCGCACCCGGACGGCCGCCGGTCCAGGACTTCCGTGCCGGACCCCGTGCCGGAGGCGGCTCGGGGCAGGCAGGGCAGGCCGGCGGGCACCGTCCGGGCCGGGTGGCAGGGCCCGGCCGACCGTCGTCCCCCGGCTCCTTCGGGCCGGCCGCGGAACCGTGGCCTTCGCTGCGGAGCCGGATGAACGGCCCGCCCCGCGCACCCGGCCGAGCGGTCGTATTTCCGCGGGACCCGCACACGCTCCGGACCCTAGGATCACCCGGTACGACCGAGTGGTACGGGGGGACGGCGATGAACGGGGACGCCAGGGACGGAACGGCGGTGGCGGTACGCCTGGCAGGAGGCGTGCCACTGCGGGACGCCCTGCCCGCGGCCGGCCCCGGTGACTGGCTCGCGCTGGACACGGCAGCGCGGCAGGTGACCTGGCACCGGGGACGGCTCCTGCCGCAGTGGGAGCACACCGCCGCGCTGCCCGCCGACCTGTCGCGACTGGACGAGTCCCGGCTGGCGCTGGCCCTGTGCCACCGGGACGGGCGGGTTCGCCAGGCGGCACTGCGCCACGCGGCGCGGTATCCAGGTCTGCTGCCTCTGGTGGTGATCCGCTGCGCCGACTGGGCCGAACCGGTGCGCGAGTGCGCCCGTAAGCTGCTGCGCCGGACGCTGGACGCGGACACCGCCGCCGACCTCGCGCCGCTGATCCTGCGCATCGGCCACCGCGACCGGGGCGCCTTCGGTGCCGAACTGCTCGGGGAGGTCCTGATCGGGGCGCCCCGCGGGCGGCTCGCCGCCCTGTCCGCCCATCACGACCCCACGGTGCGGCGGTTCGGATACCGGCTGGCCGTCGACCACCACCTCCTCCGTTCCGTGGAGCTGGCCCGTGCGGCCGCCCGGGACGGCGATGCGGTGGTCCAGGATCTGTGTGCCACCGCGGCGCTCGCGGCCCTGTCCGACGAGGAGAGCGCCTACGACGAGGTGCTCCCGCTGCTGCTGGGCGCGCGCAGTCCGCGCACCCGCTCGGCCGGAGTCACCGCGCTGCGGCGAGCGGGAAGGCCCGATCGGGCGGAGCCCTTCCTCGGCGACCGGTCCGCCCTGGTGCGCGCCTGCGCCCGGTACGTGGTGCGCCAGTGCGGAGGCGATCCGGAACCCTGGTACCGGACGCGCTGTGCGGCACCCGATGACCCCGGCCTGCCGCCCGGGGCGGTCATCGGGCTGGCCGAATGCGGAAACCGCGCGGACGCCGGCCTGCTGTCACCACTGCTCGCGCACCCGGTGGCCGCGGTACGGGCGCAGGCGGTCGCCGGGCTGCGGGCGCTGGACCTCGCGGACGCGGAACGGCTGCGGCCGCTGCTCGACGACCCGTCCCCCGCCGTCGTCCGTGGGACGGCCACGGCCCTGCTGCCGTCGGCGAGGCGACTGTCCGCCGGCTGGCTGCTGGAGCGCACCGAGCCCGAGCGGCCACGGCATGTACGGGTCGCCGCGTTCCGGCTCCTGACCGCGTACGGCGGGGTCGTGGCGCTGAGGGCGGCGGTCGGGCTGCTGGAGGACCCGGACGTGAAACTGCGCACCTGGGCCGGGCAGGCCGTGCAGCGCTGGCACCCGGGAGCGGACACCCGGCGCGGCGACGCGGAAGTGGGCGAGCTGCTCGACCGCAGCCGGCACCTGTTCAGCGACTACGTGCTGCGACGCCGCAAGTGGGAAGCCGGGCTGGACGGCTGAGTCCGGGACTTCGGCGCCGCGGTCGCCGCCGCCGACCTGGACGGGACGGCGCGGGCGGCGAGAGGCGGGGCAGGCCGGTGCCCTGCCCGATCTGCGGCATGACGTCCCGAGTCCAGCCTCGGCGGTGGCCTGTCGCATGACACTCCGCGGCCCGGAAGATAAGGTCGGCCATGGCCAATTCGGGAAAGGTGCACTGGTTGGTATGACGCAGTGGACTTCTGTGATTGGCTCCACGCGACTCGCCTGGCTGATCGGTTCCCGGCAGGACCGCCCCGCCGGTGCCCGCCGCCCGCCCGCCTACCGCGCGCTGGCCGACGGCATCCGGCTCCTGGTGCTCGAAGGCCGTTTGCCGGTGGCGGCGCGGTTACCCGCCGAGCGGGAGCTGGCCCGGGCGCTGAACGTCAGCCGCACCACCGTCGCCGCCGCCTACGAGGCGCTGCGCAGCGACGGCTTCCTGGAGTCCCGCAGGGGGGCGGGCAGTTGGATCACCGTACCCGCGGGCAACCCGCTGCCCGCGCGCGGACTGGAACCGCTGCCGCCCGAAGCGCCCGGCTTCGTGATCGATCTCGGGTGCGCGGCGCTGCCCGCGCCCGAACCCTGGCTCACCCGCTCCGTGCAGGGCGCGCTCGAAGAACTCCCGCCCTACGCCCGGACACACGGCGACTGTCCGGCCGGGCTGCCCGTGCTGCGGCAGATGCTCGCCGACCGCTACACCGAGCGCGGCATCCCGACCCTGCCCGAGCAGATCATGGTCACCACCGGTGCCATGGGCGCGATCGACGCGATCTGCCGGCTCTTCGCGGGCCGTGCCGAGCGCATCGCCGTCGAGTCACCGTCGTACGCCAACATCCTCCGGCTCATGCGCGAGACGGGCGCCCGGCTGGTGCCCGTCTCGATGGCCGAGGGGCTGACGGGCTGGGACATGGACCGCTGGCTCCGGGTCCTGCGGGAGTCGGCGCCCCGCCTCGCCTATGTCGTCGCGGACTTCCACAACCCGACCGGCGCTCTGCCCGGCGACGACCAGCGCCGCCGCCTCGTGGACGCCGCACGTTCGGCGGGCACCGTGCTCATCGCCGACGAGTCGATGGCGGAGCTGTGGCTCGAACCCGGCCTGGAGACGCCGCGCCCGGTGTGTTCGTTCGACCCGGCGGGCTCCACCGTCATCACCGTCGGCTCGGCGAGCAAGGCCTTCTGGGCGGGTATGCGCATCGGCTGGGTGCGCGCCGCGCCCGAGGTGGTCCGCAGTCTCGTGGCGGCGCGCGCCCACGCCGGCCCGGGCACGCCCGTACTGGAGCAGCTCGCGGTCAACTGGCTTCTGAGGACGGGCGGTTGGGAGAAGGGCGTGGAGGTCTGCAGGACGCGGGCCAAGGACAACCGCGACACCCTCGTCGCGGCGGTGCGAAGGGAGCTTCCCGACTGGGAGTTCGAGGTGCCCGGTGGTGGCCTGACGCTGTGGGCACGCGCGGGCGGGCTCTCCGGGTCGCGCCTGGCCGAGGCGGGCGAACGGCTCGGGGTGCGGGTGCCACCCGGGCCGCGCTTCGGCCTGGACGGGGCCTTCGAGGGCTATGTGCGCCTGCCGTTCACGGTGGGTGCCCCGCTGGCGGACGAAGCGGTGACCCGTCTGGCGGCCGCGGCCCGTCTGGTGCGGTCCGGCGCGGGCACGGGTACGGAGCCGGCGGGGGTATTCGTGGCGTGAAGGCTTCGTTGCGCGACCTGGAATCGCCGTTCTCCAGCCACAAGTGGCCGGAACCGGCAGGATTTGGTTGACACCCGGACCGGCCAATGCTTGAGTGCACGTCGAGGCCGAGGCATTCCCTTCAATGGCTGGGACCAGACTGCAGCCTTAAAAGACGCATACGGCCGCAGGGGGAGGAATGGGCTATATCCTTCTCCAGTAGCAATTCGATGCACTACTGGTTCCTGCTCTGCAGCATCGCCCATTTCGTCCGTCCAAGCGAAAAAGATTCAGAGGGAAGCCTTGTCAGCCAGGTCAGTTTCCACGAGGTCATACGGTCCAGCCGGGCTGGTCGTGATCGCGATGATCAGCGTCCAGTCCGGCGCTGCGGTCTCGACTTGGATGTTCGACGAGATCGGCCCGATGGGCACCGCTTTCACGCGTCTGGCCTGGGCCGCTGTCTTCCTTTTGCTCTGGGCTCGTCCCCGGCTGCGCGGGCGCGAGCCGGGGGATCTGCGAGTCGCCGCCACGCTCGGCGCCATGAGCGCGGCGATGACCATCTTCTACTTTCTTGCGGTGGACCGGATTCCGCTGGGCGTCGCGAGTTCCCTCGAATTCCTCGGACCTCTCGTCGTGGCGATCTTCGGGCTGCGCCGCCGGCGACTCGACCTGCTCTGGCCCGTCCTTGCCACCGTCGGCGTACTGGCCCTGGCCCGCCCCTGGGAGGGCTCCGCGGACCTGGTCGGGCTGCTGTTCGGCGCGCTGTCGGGGGCGTGTCTCGGCGGCTATGTCGTCTTCACCCAGAAGGTCGGCGACCGGTTCGCCGGCGTCGACGGGCTCGCCCTGTCCCTGACGGTCGCGGCGCTGTGCGCGGCACCGTTCGGCCTCCCCCAGGCAGTGGGCCACTTCAGCATCACGGTGGTGGTGGGAGCCGCCGCGGCCGCGCTGCTGCTGCCGGTCCTGCCGTACGTACTGGAGTTGGTCGCCCTGCGCAGACTGACCACTGCGGCGATGGGCACCCTGATGAGTTTCGAGCCGGGCATCGCGGCCGTCGTCGGCCTCGTCCTCCTCAGCCAGTCGATGACGCTGCTGCAGTGTTTCGGCCTCCTGTGCGTGGTCCTGGCGAGCCTCGGTGCCGTACGGCGCGGCAGCCGTCCGGAACTCGTACCCGAGCCGCTCGGCGCCTCAGCGGGCGTCGAATCGGCCCGCAGCTAGCCGCCGGATGCGGAAGGACCGCACCCGTTTCCACCGTCGTCCGTTCCGGTTCGATTCTCCTCCTTCGGGGCGCACTCGTTCCGCTCCGCGCCCAGGTACTGCACGCCCTTTGACAATCGGGGTCCATGGCTGCCGGTGAGCCGGCCCCCTATATGACAACCGCCTCCGCTCATTCCCTCGATGCGGTTCGACGAACAGGAACACGGCGTTCGTCCTGAGGGTCTGAACAGTTCGCGAGGTGGTGGACCTCGGCCGGAATCGGCTGTCACAGCGATGCGCCGAGGGGCACGCACGAAAGAATTCACACTGTCGTGCAACGGAAGGGACTCACATGTCACGCGAGCGTCTCGAGAAGCTGGCCGCCGAGGGAATGGAGCGGCTCTTCGAGAAGGTTCCGAAGGCCCGGGAATTCCACGCCGCCGAGTGGACCGACCCGGACTACTACCGCCGCCACCTGGTCGAGACCGTACTGCGCATCCGGCTCAACAACGAGGTGGACGCCTACGGCCTTTACAAGGTGGGCTACAAGGACCACCGTCTGGCCGCGACCCTTGCCAGGTATCTCTCGGAGGAGAACAACCACGAGGGAATGTTCCTCAGGGACCTGAAGGAATTCGGCCTCACCAAGGACGAAGTGGACGCGACGCGTCCGTTCCCCTCGACCGAGTACCTGATCGGGTACATGTACTTCTCCATCAACCAGGAGGGCCCGCTCCCGACCACCGTCTGGAACTGGTTCGTCGAGTGGTACTCGGACCGCTACAACCCCGCCATCACCAAGCACGCGGCCGAGGTGTACGGCCTGGAGAAGGTCAAGGGCTCCCAGGCCCACATTGACTACGACGAGTCCCACGACCACGACGAGCTGATGTGGTCCACGGTGGACCGCGCCATCAAGGGCTGGGGCTCCCTCGAGGACGCGGAACGGCACCTGGTCAACTTCACCGACCTGATAGCGCTCTACTTCACCGAGCTCTACGAGACCACGGTGGGCAGCAAGGACTGAACCCGCCCGTGCCCGCCCGCACACCCGCGTGAAGCCCTCCGACCGTAAGGATTCGTAGTGCCCGATGCGACCGTCCTGATAATCGAACCGGAGTCATCCGGAATCGACCTCATCCCGGCAGCGCTCGGGCTCGGCTTCGGCGTCCACGTGGTTGACCGCCGGGCCGCCCACGAGCTGCCGTCCGCGGTGCGTGACGCCGTCGCCGCGGGGAAGGCAGCCCACCTCCGGGTGGACACGCGGTCGGCCGGGGCGGTGGCCGACGCGGCCGCCGCCCTGGCCCGGCGGACCGAAGTCGCCGCGGTGGTAGCAGCGTTCGAGTACGCCGTGCCCGTCGCCTCGGCAGTGGCCGAACGCCTCGGCCTGCCGGGGATCACCCCCCGCTCGGCCGAACTCCTGCGCGACAAACGCAAGATGAAGCAGGCACTGTCGGTCGGCGGCGTACGCGTGGCGCACGGCGTCTCGCTGGCCGCGGAGCGGGCCGATGACAAGGCACTCCAGCACGTGGCCCGCAGAGTGGGCTTCCCCGCGGTCGTCAAGCCCGTCAACGGCTGCGGAAGCCTCGGGGTCCGCCGTGTCGAGGGATTGGGGGAGTTACGCAACCAGGTGGAGCTGTCCCGGCGCGACCCCATCGACGACATGGGCCTCAGTCTCGGCAACCTGCTGCTCGTCGAGGCGTACGTGACGGGCCCCGAGGTGAGCGTCGAAGGGTACGTGGCGGACGGCACCGTCCGGATCGTGGCAGTGACCGAGAAGCAACTCGGCCCGGAGCCGCACTTCGTGGAGATCGGCCATGTCGTGGGCGCCGGACTCGAACCGGGGGTGCGGGCCGACGTGGAGCGTGTCGCCCGGGCCGCGGTCGAAGCCCTCGGCATGCACGTGGGGGCGTTCCACCTGGAGGCGCGGCTGACGCCCGCCGGCCCGGTCGTGATCGAGGTGGCCGCGCGCCTGGGAGGCGACCGCATCCAGGAGCTGGTCTCGGCCGCGTACGGATTCGACCTGCCGCGAGCGATGATCGAGGCCCTGGCCGGACTCCCCGTGACCCCACCGGATCCGGGCCTCCGGCCGAGGTTCGCCGGTGTGCGCTTCTTCACGGTCCCGTTCCCGGCCGTCCTGCGCGATCCGGAGCGGCTCGCAGGGCGCGTGTCCGCGGTGGCCGGGTGCCGCAGCGTCTCGGTCAGCCACGGGGAAGGCGCGCTCCTGCGGCCCGCCGCCGACTTCCGCGACCGCTTCGGCCACGCCGTCCTCGTCGCGGACGACCGGCCGGCGCTGGACGCCGCGCTGGCCCGAGTGGACGCACACGTCGCGCAGTCCGTGGGGAGCGCCGTCGCATGCATATCCTGATCATCAACCGCTACAGCGACGACTTCGCCGACTACGGCCGGTACCTCGACCACACCCGCCACCGGGTCAGCTACGTGACGATCGCCGGCCATGTCCCGATGATCCCGCCGGGCACCGGTCATGTCGAGGTCGTCGAGGACGTCCGCGACGCCGACTCCGTGGTGGCGGCCGCGAGCCGCTGCCACGCCGCGGCGGGCGCACTCCAGGCGGTGCTCGCACCCTCCGAGTTCGACCTCCTCACAGCCGCCCTCGTCCGGGAGAAACTCGGGGTGCCGGGCCCTGACACCGAGGCCACCTCGCTGTTCCGGGACAAGGTGCGGATGAAGGCGGCACTGTCCGCGGAGGGAGTACGCGTCCCCCGGTTCCGCGCGGTCCGCTCCCTGGAGGACGTCGCCGCGTTCGCGGCCGAACACCCCGGACCCGTGGTCGCCAAGCCCAGGGGCGGCGCGGCTTCCGTCGGCTGCTTCGTCATCGCCGAGGGCGAGGACCCCCGGCGCGCGCTGGCCGGCCGGGACCTCTCCGACTACGAGGCGGAGGAGTTCGTCGAGGGACCGATCTGGCACGTTGACGGGCTCCGCTACCGGGGCGAGGACATCTTCACGCTGAGCTCCCGCTACCTGGACACCTGCCACGGGTTCTCCCAGGGGCGCTGGCTGGGTTCGGCTGTCCAGGGAGGCCCCGAGGCCGCGGCCGTCTCCCGCTTCGCGGCCCGCTGCCTCGACGCCCTCGGCCTGGCCGACGGCCCGTACCACCTCGAGGTCATCGAGCACCGCGACGGTCTGGTGTTCCTGGAGGTCGGCGCGCGGGTGGGCGGCGGCGAGATCCCGTTCGTCGTCCGCGACGTCTACGCCGTGGACCTGTTCGCGGACTGGTTCCGGATCGCGCTCGGGGAGCCGCCCGCGGTTCCGCCGAAGGCGGCCGGGGGCGCGGTGCGGGAGTACACGGGCTTCCTGATGCTGCCCGAGCCGGTCGGCTCCACTCTGCTGTCCCGCACGTCCCTCCTCGGGCAGATCCCCCACCTGTACGCGGAGGACCTTCCGGAGCCGGGGCACGTGTTCTCCGGCGACGGCGGCTACGAGAACATCCTGGGCCGCTTCCGCTTCCGCGCCTCGTCTCCGCAGGAGGTCGAAGAGGCCATCAACCGTACGGTGGACGCGTACCGCTACGAGCTCTCGGTGTAGTACTTCTCCCCGCGACGGGCCGAACCCGCGATCCCGGGGCGATCGAGGCCGGGGCGGGCCGCCCCGGGGGCTCGGCCGGTGGGTGGCCCGGCGGGCCGTCGCGAGGGCGCCGCACCCGTTCGGTGCTCGTGCGGCGGCGGCCGGGACGCCGGGCGGCCCGGCCGGGGACGAGGCGGGCGTTCACGGCGCGGCGGCGCCTCCGCTGCTGTCGGCGAACGCGCGGGTGAAGTGGTCGGCGGCCTGCCGCTGGGCCTGTTCGGCCTTGTCCAGGACGGCCGAGGCGCCGAAGAACTCGTGCATGACCCCGTCGTAGCGGGCGAGGGTCGTGGCCACTCCGGCGTCCTGCAGGCGGCGTGCGAACTCCTCGCCCTGGCTGCGCAGGACATCGCGCTCGGCGGTGATCACCAGGGTGGGGGGCATGACCGCCAGCCGGTCGGCCGGCAGCCCGAGCAGGTCGACCCTCGGGTCCTTCGCGGCGTCGGGCCTGCCGTCGAAGGCATGCGCCGCCATCCAGCTCAGCAGCGCACGGTTGAGGGGCCTGCCGTCCGCGGCGTCCTCCATCGACTCCCCGTACTGCTCGCCGGTCGTCAGGGGGTAGACGCAGACCTGCGCCGCGGGGACCGGCTCCCCGGCGGCGGCGAGCTGCAGGATCGTCGCGGGCGCCATGTTCCCGCCGACGGACTCCCCGCCGATGCCGATGCGGTCCGGGTCGCCGCCGATGCGGGAGGCATTGGCGACGGTCCAGCGGTAGGCGGCCAGGACGTCGTCGTGGGAGGCGGGGAAGACCGCCTCCGGCGCGCGCCGGTAGCCGGGGGAGACCACGATCGCGCCGGTCTTGTTCGCCAGCCCGCGGCAGGACGCGTCGTAGGTGTCGATGTCGAACAGCACCCAGCCGCCGCCGTGGATCCACATGATGACGGGCCGCGGACCGGAGGCGGGGGCGGAGGGGGTGTAGACGCGCAGGGTCTGCTCGCCGCCGGCCGCGTCGGGGATCGTCAGGTCCTCCACGGACCCCACCGGCTCGGGCCCGTCGATCCCCCGCTCCTCCATCACCTTCCGCACGGCGGCGTCGGGGCCGGGCTGCTTGCGGGCCTGGTCCGGGGTGAGGGTCTCGAACGGGAGGGGCTCCAGGGCCGAGTGGGCGTCGACGACGGCCTGTGCCTGGGGGTCGAGCAGCCCGGACGCGTCGGTGGCCAGCCGCTTCTTCTTGCCCGTGACCGAGGCCCTGCCCTCGTCGACGGGCTTGGCGAGCTTGCCGGCGGCCTTCTCGGCGGCGCCGCCGCCGTCGGGCGCGTGCGGGTGCGGGGCGGGCGGCGCCTGCCGCTTGGCGGCGATGAACTGCCTGCCGAGCTCGGCCATCCGCTCCGGGCCCACCTTGGCGCGGAAGGCCGGGAGTTCCTCGCCCTCCTCGTCGGCGACGTGGTGACGCACCAGGGTGATGAGTTCGGTCAGCGCCCGCTCGAACCCGGCCTCGCCCGGGTCCGTGCCGTCGAGGGTCACCAGCAGTTCCTTCATGCCGTGGTGCTCCTCGCGGGCGTCGTGGTTGGCGTCCTCCATGCCCAGCTCGGGCCAGAGCGGGTAGAGCACGACCTCCTCGGCGAAGGCGTGCAGCGAGAGCTCGAAGCAGATCTGGTCGACGAGGGTCCGGCGGTCGCCCCGGCCGGCCTCCAGGTGCTGGAACTGCCTCTCCACGATCGCGTGATCGTCGGCGATCAGGTGATCGATGTCGCCGGGCTGGGTGGGGTAGGACAGGGCCACGTCGTCAACTCCTGAAGGGGGGCGGGTGTCCGGTCGCCGGAGTGCGGTGCCCAAGAAGTACCTCTTCGATCGGGAAACATGCTTCCTTCCCACCGTTGGCCCACCGCTGTGGGAGTGTTCCCCGGGCATCCGTCGCTCTCGTCATGACCGCCCGGACGGCAGTGCGCACCGGTCAACGGACAGAACGTCCGGCCGCCGCGCAGCCAGCGGTCGCGCGGTGCCCTCCTTGCTTGTTCAAGCGGTCCGCACCGCGCCGGGCGCCCGTGGTACGGAGAGCGGGCGTCGGGAGGCGGAAGCCCGCGCCGTACAGAAGCGGCAGTTGTCCGCCGTTCGCCGTTGCGGCGCTTGTCCGGGGTGACCAGGGAGCCTGCCGGGGCGGCCCGAAGACCGCGGAGTGAGTCCCCTGCCGCGCGTCGTTGCTCCGTTCAGGCCGGATCCGGTGGGCGGGGCGGGTGCGCACGGCCGCGCCTCGGCGCTGTGGGATGGAGTGGGAAGGGTGCGCGGTGAGGGCTTGGGTGGCCGGAGCCGGGCTCTGGGGACGGTCTCGCGGGAGGGCTCCTTGTACACGCGACACCCTCACAACACGATGGGCGGCAGAGAGGCTACGCCGCCGATTCGGGTGTGCTCCCCGAGCGGTTCGGCGGACCAGGCGGGTGATTTTCCCGTCCGGACGCGGACGAACGCGCGGCGGGGAGTGCGCATCGGCGGCGACAGGGGGTACCCGCCCCGGCATGACGGAACAGAATCCGGACAAGGACGTTGAGGACTGGGCCACCGGAGAGGAGCCGGCGACCGGGCCGCAGCTGAGTTACCTGCGGACTCTTGCCCGGGAGGCGGGGGAGGAGGTCCCTGAGAACCTCACGAAGGCCCAGGCGTCGCAGATGATCGACCGCCTGCAGGGAAGGTCGCCCAGAACGGCCGGGCGGAAGGACGGGGACGGCGAGGAACCGGAAGAGGGGCGCGCTTCCTGACCACGGAGCGTCCTCCCGGCCCGCGCGTGCCCACGGTGTCCGGCGCACCGCGCCACACGGCCCGCCTGGCGTTCCCCCTCTGCCGCGCGCCGTGGTGGACCCTGCAGCCGCGCTCGGCGAGCGGGGGCCGCGCTTCGCCGATGACGCGGGTGATGGTGGAGCGGTCCACGCCGAGCCGGCAGGCCGGCACGTCGCGCGTGGTCGCGTGCCGGAGACGGACCAGGGCGGCCGGGAGGTGGGTGTCTGGCCCGGCGCCGTTCATGCCGCAACGGACCCGGCTCGGCCACCAGCTCAGCGATCACGTCGGCGACAAACCGGTGATCCCCCGGTCGCTGGCGATCGCTGCACGCGTCACGTTCGCCACCACACAACCATGATCAGCGATCGGCGGCTCGACGCCTCACCGCCCACCGTGCACGACTTCGTCAGCCGCTGGAGCGCACGGGTCTCCGCGGGGCAGCGTTCTGCTGCCGGTGAGCGGCCATTTCGGCAGGGCTGCCGTGAAAGGCGACAATGCCGCGACGCCCGTGAGGAGCGGCATGCACAACAGGAGTACCTGCCCGGTGCGGATCAGGAGCAGTCGCAGGCCGGGCTCGGCGGGGAACCGCTGCGGCCGCCGCTGTCCGCGTAGGTGAGCACGTAGTGGGTCGGCGTGCCGCGCACACCGGCGAGCCGCTTGGCCACCTCCTCCACCGGACCGGGGTCCATCGTCACGTACGCGCTGGTGTCCTTCGCCGTGCAGATACGCGGCTTGGAGCCGGTGCATTCCAATGGGACGGGGTCGGGTGCCGCACGGTAGAAAAGACCGTAGTAGGGGTGGTGCGAGAATGAGGTCACCCAGGTCGGGGTGGGGGCCGTCACGATCAGACGCAGCGCGGCCAGGCGCCGGTGACGGGCGCACAGGAGCAACGCCGTTGCGGCCAGGGCAAGGAGTACGGCGGACACGAGCCAGGGCAGCCACTTGGGCGGTGTGCCGAAAGCGTAGCCGAGGCAGGCCACCATGGCCTGCGCCGCGATGTCCGAGGTGATGGCGTCGAGTGGAACGGAACTCCGCTACACGGTCTTCGAGAGAGTGAACCCCACCACGGTGACCACGAGCAGATAGCCGCCCAACGGCCAGAGCACAGCGGGCGCCACCGCCGTCATGACGTGCGGCAGAGGCCGTCGGGCGGCCGTGACGCCGAGCCAGTCCGTGTGTTGCCGGGCGTCCGCACCACCCAGCCAACAGGCGAAGGCGGCGGTGATGGGCAGTCCCGTCGAGAGCAGCACCGAACCGGCGGTGGTGACCCCCATCGCCCAGTTGTTCCACCACTGCTCGATGTCCCCGAGGATCTGCCGCAGCATGACAGCCGTTCCCAGAAGCGCCCCGAGTGCGGCGATACCGTGCCGCAGTTGGGGGGACAGCGCAGAAGCATGCCCGCCGCTCCCCCTGAAGGGCCTCCGCGCCCACGTGCGCTGCAGCGAAATGCCTAAGTCCATGCCTCTTCGGCCCCCCATGCGCCGGAGCCTACCCACAGTCACCGAGTCCTTTCAGGCTGGTCCCCGTGCGGGTGACGGGCGGGCCGACCGCAACGCACGGAGCTCCCGTGCCGTTGAGTGAGGTGCTGGACGCCTCAACTCCACAACCCGAGAGCCCTGTGGGTTCCGTGGCGCCGACGGCTTCGACGAAGGTGGCACGGTTACGGACCGCCACCTCCCACATGGCGTGGACTCCCGCATGGCGTGGACGGTGGACTCGCGGGAGCCGCCGCAGGAGGCGCCCGGCGGCAGCTCGCACTCGAACCACGGGCACCGCGGACCGTGTACGAAGGGGGTCTCCTCGCGGTCACGGACCGGACAGCGTCGCGCCGGGGACAGACCCTCCCCGGCCGTCAGCACGGCCGAAGGTGCTGCCTCGCTCGCCGCCACAGCGCGGCGGACCTCGGGATGCGGATGTGCCGCGAGTTCTGCGGCTGCATCCGGTGTGGCCCACAACGCGAGCTCGGCGACGATCCCTTGGTGCCCGGACGGGCTCATCGTCCGCGATGCCGGCATCAGCAACATGAACGGAGGCCGGCGCGCATCTGAGCCGGAGGCTACACCGGACACCTCACCGACCGGACCGGCCGGCACCTCGGAGTGGTCCTCGACATCGTCCGCCGCAACGACGACGTCCAAGGTTTCCAGATCCTGCCCCGCCGCTGGGTCGTGGAGAGATCCTCCGCCCGGCTCCCGCGCAGCCGGCGCCCTGTCCGTGACTACGAGTGCCGCACCGACACCAGCGAGACCGTCGTCCTGTGGCCGATGACCATGCTCATGAGCCGCCGCCCGGCCGCCCCCAGGACGTCTCGGCCGGTAGCGGGCCAAGACTCCCGCAGCAACGGCGATCCCATGCCTGACCGGCAGGAACCGCACAAGAGGTTCGGAAAGGGAACGACCTCCGACGCGCAGGTGATGCCGGGTCTTTCTTCGGGTTTGTCTGCCTGTGGGGGGCGGAGGTGCCGGGGGTGCGGCGGTTGTTCAGTGGTGTTGGAGGGTGACGGCGTGGGGGGTGTGGTGGGGGAGGGCGAGGGCGGCGATCCAGGGGTGGGGGAGGGGGAGGGTGTCCACGCGCCAGGTGGTGGGGGTGCCGGTGGCGTTGGTGGTGATGTGGGCGGGGCCGGGGGCCCAGAAGCGGGTTTCCAGTTGGTTCAGGTCGGAGCCGATGCCGACGCCGGTGGCTTTCAGGACGGCTTCCTTGCGGGTCCAGCAGCGGAGGAACGCCGTGCTGCGGGCGGTGCCCGCTGGTTGGGCGAGCAGTGCGCGTCGTTCGGCGGGGGTGGTGGTGGTGTCGGCGAGTTCGTCGGTGCGTACCTGGCGGACCGCCTCGACATCGACGCCGACGGGGAAGGGGGAGACGGCCAGCAGGCCGAGGCCGGCGGTGTGGGAGATGCTGATCCACCGGTCGGTGGCGGGGCGGTGGATCGCGGGTGGGCCGTGCTGCCGGCTGTGGCACTTGGGGCAGGGGTTCCGGCCAATTGTTATCGAGCCGGTCGGCACTTGAAGAAACTCGGACAATATGCGACGCACTGCTGCTCGGCAGGTAATGAACTCGTTGGCCGCGGCGGCGGATTTCATTTGGTCTGCACGACTGCGTTCTGCGGTGTCGAGAATGGCGATATCGGTCCTGCTTGATCCTTTGGGTGACACTTTCCACCACCACACGTGAGTGACGGTGGCGTGGCGATTGGGCGTCAAAGAGGTTGCGGGACCGGGAGGCCGTATGTGTCCTGTAGGCACCGGGTCACCGTAGGTTCCCGTGTCAGAGAGAGGCCAGGGTCGGCCATCGGATGTCCGCAAGCGGACACCGATATCACTCTAGGTGGCGAACCGTAGGCCAGGAGTGACGGATGTGGAATCGGAACCACTGATTCCGTTACCTGGCTTGCATCTTGCTGACAGCGCGGTAGGGGGAAAGGTCGAATATTGGCGAAGAGTTGTGGTTCTCTGCATTTGATTTCAGCCATACTGCGAGACGATCTCACTGGCTGAGACGTAACGTGCGGATCACTGTCCGGGGGGCAAGGCGTCATGCGTTCGGTGCGAAGTATTTGCTTTTTCAATAAGCGCCGGGCGGATCGGCGGTGGCAGCCCGGGTCGCCCGGCTGAGGAACCGGGGCTGAGACGCGCGAAAGGGCACGCAGGCTTTGAACGATCATGGGGGGAATCACACGTGGCAGGTACTGCATTCGATCTTCCAGGTGTCAGCGGGCTGGAGGGGAGCGCTGCCCAGAGCCACGCCGCTCACCTGGAGCAGACGCTGTTGCAGGCTCGTGCACTGATCGAGTCCACGGTCTCCCTGCACCGCCGGCGTCCGGCCGCGGTGTCGGGGGTGATGCGGACCGACGGCGCGGTGACCGCCGAGACCCTGGAGCGGCTCGTGCTGCGGGCCCGGCGCTCGGTGAGCGTGACGCTCACCGGCTGCGCCGTGTTCGCCGAGGCTGTCCTGAGGAGTCTGGAACAGGTGCCGAGCGGAGTGGTCGTGCGCGTCCTGTGCACTCCCGCCGCCGTCGACGTGGCGCTCAACCGGTCCCGCCGCCCGTCGGCGGTCCGGGTGTTCCGGCACGAGCTGAACGGACTGGTGGTGGTCGACGGCACGCTGGCGTTCCTGCGGTCCGCCTCCGGCGGGGAGGGGGGCGGCCGGGCGGCGATCGTCACCGACACCACGGCGGTCAGCGCTCTGGAGCTGCTCTACGCGAGCGCGTGGTCGCGCGGGCGCAGGTTCCTCGGCCACACGGAACTGAGCCCCCGGCTGCGCACCGAGTTCACGCGCCGCATCCTGGAGCGGCTGCGGGCCGGGGACACCGACGCCACCGCCGCGCGTGACCTGCAGGTGTCGCTGCGCACCTACCGGCGGCATGTCGCCGAGATCATGCGGGAACTCGACGCGTCCTCCCGTTTCCAGGCCGGCGTGCGCGCGGTCGAGTTGGGGTTGCTGCCGCAGGAGCAGCGACCCGCCGTGTGACGCGGTGCGGCCGGTGTGAAGTAACCGTGAGAACGAACTGCCGACGGTGATTGTGGGGTCACAGCGTGTGCAGACGTCCCGGGGACGAGTTCGAGTACGCCCTTCTACAGGTCAGGGAGCTGATTGAGTCGACCATGGTCATCCATCGCGACCGCAGCAGGCGGGAGCAGCTCATCACGGCGGTCACCGGGGGCTACGGGAAAATCATGCGTGTCGCCCGGGAACTGATCGAGAGGGCCGAGGAGAGCGTCGACGTCCTGCACTCCCGGGCGCCGGGCCCCGGCGAGCAGTTGGAGGGCGTCGGATGGATGGAGAACGGTCTGTTGCAGTACGCGCGGGACACGGTCCCGACGCGGCTGCTGGTCAGTCCGGAACTGATCGAGAAGTCCCTGCTGCGCCGGCGGCCGGACGGGGACGGGCCGGTGGCGGTCCGGGTGGCCCGGTTGCCGCCGTTGGAGGTGTTGACCACGGACGACACCGCCGCCCTGGTGGTGGCCGGGTCCGCGGCCGGCCGCCGGGCCTCCCTCATCAAGGCTCCCGAGGTGCTGCAGGTCCTGCACACCCTGTTCGAGAGCATCTGGTGCAGCTCGGTGCCCGTCGGCGAGCGCATCGTCTTCGGCGACCGTGACAGGGCACTGCTGATCCGGCAGATTCTCTCCGCCCTGCGGGCCGGGGTCACCGACGAGGTCGCCGCCCGCGAACTGACGGTCTCCGTGCGGACCTACCGGCGCTACGTCGCGGAGATCATGACGCTGCTCGGGGCCAGCTCTCGCTTCCAGGCGGGGGTCCGGGCCGCGGAGCTGGGACTGCTCCCGCCCACGACGGGGCCCGGACAGGGCGGTGATCCCGGCCCGTGAAGCGGCCTGGCAGCTTCATGAAACGGGCGTTGCCCCTCTCCCGCGCCGCACAGTTGGATGGGGCCGGGGACGGAGTTCCGGTTCAAGGGCCTTCCCGTCCCCGGCGGCCCGCCACACCCCCCGCAGGCCGCCGGTACGCGGGGACCCGCATGCCTTGGCCCTGGCACCGGCGGGTCCCCGTTGCCTCGGTGCATTTCCGTGCGGAAGGCGGATCCATGACTCAGCGGCCGGTCGGCCTGGTGTTCCCCGGCCCGGGGAGGCCGAGGCAGGCGATGGGCGGGCCCCGGAACGGCCCCCTGTCCCGGGACGTGACCGCGGGAATCCCCCGGGCCGCCGGGGAGGACCTCCCCGAACCGCTGCTCCGCACCCCGGCCGGAGGGCTCCGGCGCGCCGGCCCGGCGCAGCTCCCGATGTACGCCGGCGCGGTGACCGTCCCTTGCGGGGCGGTGCGGGGCGGGGCGCCCGGCGGGCCCGCGGCCGCCTGCGCGGGCCGCCGCCTGGGCGGGTACGCCGCCCTCGCCGCCGGGGTGGCCAACGCCGCCGCGCGGCCGTACGGCGGCGACCGGACCGGGGCCGCAGCCCGCCGGCTCACCTCGCCGGCAGGCCGGGGGCGGAACGTGCGCGCCCACACCGGCCCCCTCGGCGGCAGCCGGGCGGGACTGATCCGCCGGACCGCCCCGGACATCGAAGCGGTGTCCGGGGACGGTCCCGGCGCCCTGGACTGACGACCATCCCGCGCGGGGGAGGAGAGCGGAACACCATGCCACCTGGCACCGACCACATCCGGCTGTGTCCTCACGCCGTTTCGGCGCCGCTGCGCAGGCGGCTGCCGGGCCGCCAGGCGGTGGCGTGCGTCGACGGCGGCGGCCCGGGCGACACGGCGGGCCACGCCGGGCGCGCCCGGGCGCGGACCGCTGGTGAGGGCTCCGCCGCGGAGACGCCCTCCGGCGGCCGCCTCCGCCGCAGACCTGCGGCGGTCCGGCGATGACCACGGCGGCCCGGGAGTGGGTCAGCGGGGTGGGCGTGCTCGACAAGGCGTCCGTACTGCTGGAGATCGTGGAGCAGGCCCCGGCGCCGTTGAGCGAACTGGTCTCCCGCAGCGGCCTCGCCCGTCCCACCGTGTACCGGATCGCGGTGGCACTGGAACGGCTCGGGCTGCTCACCCGCGACTGCCGCGGACGGTTCGTCCTCGGCCCCAGGTTCGGCGCCCTGGCGGTGCAGGCGCGCTACGACCGGCTGGTCCGGGCGGCGGCTCCGGTGCTGGCCGAGCTGCACGCCGCGACCGGGCTGGAAGCACGCATCGTGCGGCGCCGCGGGAGGGTGCAGGTCTGCGTCGCGACCTCCGCGGACGGTGCGGCCGGACCCGGCGGCGCCGAGAGGGCGCCGGTGGGCACGGCCAGACCCGTCACCGCTGGTGCGGTCGCCCTGGTGCTGCTCGCCTGGGAGGAGCCCGAGGAGATCTACCACGGGCTGCGCGGCGCCCGGTTCACCGCCGGCCATCTCTCCCAGGTGCGTCGCCGCGGCTGGGCCAGGGGAGCCGACGTCATGGTGCCCGGCGAGGTCGCGTACGCCGTGCCCGTGCGTGGCGGGGACGGCCGGGTGGTCGCCGCGCTGTCGGCGTCGGGTACGCCGAGCCGGATGGGCCTGGTCCCCAGCCGGCGGCTCGGCGCGGCCATGTTCGACTCGGCTGCCGAACTGGGGGACGCGCTGCAGCGAGCCCGCACCGCACCGGCCGCGCCGCGCGCACCGGCCGTGCCGAGGGGGCGATGACGGCGGTGGCCACCCGCCGCGACCGCTGCGGGCAGGGCCCGCCGGTGTCCGGCCGCGGCCGGACACCGGCGCCCTCACTGCTGCGGCTTGGTGATCGTGAAGAGCACCCGCAGCACCAGCACCGTACTGACCAGCAGCAGGTTGTAACCGAAGACGTCGAACAGCCTCAGTGAGTCGGAGATGCGGGGGCCGCCCTCGGCGGCCAGCAGCAGCATGCCCAGGACCCCGGTCAGTCCGCCGAGGAAGGCGAGCAGCACGTCACGGACGATGCCCCGTATGAAGCGTCGGTCCCGCTCGTCCGCGAGCAGCCGTACGCTGACGCTGAGTCTGCCGTGCTCGAGCGCGCTGCTGATGCGCTCCACCCGGCGCGGCAGCCGCAGCAGCATCGGCAGCACGGCGGCGGCCTCGTCCGCCAGGGACCGGCTCAGGTGCTCGGGGGAGAGTCTGCGGGTGAGCTCGCGGGAGGCGAAGGAACGTGCCTCCTCGACGATGTCGAATCCCGGCATGAGCCGGTTCAAGGAGCCCTCCACGGTGGTCAGCGCGCGGAAGGCCGCGGCCACCTCGGGCGGCACGGTGAGTCCGTACTGGGCCACGATCACGAACAGGTCGGTGAACATCTCGTGGCTCGGGGGAGCGCCCGAGGTCAGGTGGCGGGCCGTGAAGCGGCCCAGCGCGCGCTTGAAGCGCTCCTCGTCGATCTCCTCGGGGCGCTCGACCAGTTCCAGCAGGGCGTCGGACATCGCCAGCGGATCGCCGCGGTCGATCGCCATGAGCAGGTTGCGCAGGCTGGAGCGGAGCATCTGGTCGATCCGGCCCAGGGAGCCGAAGTCCACCAGGCCCAGCCTGCCGTCCTCCAGGATCAGGATGTTCCCGGGATGGGGGTCGGCGTGGAAGACGCCCTCGGACATGATCTGCCCCAGCAGGCAGCCGAGCAGGTCACGGGCGAGTTCCCCGCGGTCCAGGCCGCGCGCGTCGATGACGGCGTCGGCCCGGTTCAGGGTGACCCCGTCGAGCCACTCGACGACCAGCACCCGTTCGCTGCACAGTTCCTGGTGGACCCGGGGGAACCGCACGCGCGGCGCGGTGTCAAAGCTCTGGTCCTTCGCGCTCTGCTGCGCTCCGCCGCCGGCCCCGCCCGCGGGCCCGGTGTCCCCCGACGGGGCGGCGTTCGCGGCCACGGCCACGGTGTTGCGGGCCTCGGTGCGGAAGTCCAGTTCCTCGTGGAGCGAATCGGCGAATCCCTGCACCAGCTCACGGGAGCCGACGGTCCGGCCCCACTGGGTGTGCCGCTCCAGCATGTCGCTGATCCGGAAGAGGATGTCCAGGTCGCGCTCCACGATCTGACGGGCGCCCGGCCGCTGCACCTTGACGGCCACCGCCTGGCCGCCGCGCAGCCGGGCCCGGTGCACCTGGGCCATGGAACCGGCTGCCAGCGGCTCGGGGTCGAACTCCGCGAACACCTCCACCGGCGAGGCTCCCAGTTCCTCGGCCAGCACCCGCTCGATGTCGGGCCAGGGTTCAGGGGCGACCTCGTGCTGCAACGAGCTCAGTTCGTCGACGAACACGTCGGGCAGCAGGTCGTAACGGGAGGAGAGCACCTGGCCCAGCTTGACGAAGGTGGCTCCCGCCTCCTCCAGCGCCAGCCGCAGGGACCGGGCCAGTTCCGCCTGTTCCTGCGGGCTCTTGCCGGCGCGTCGGGGCCGGCCGGTCAGGAAGCGCCGCAGCCCGTGCCGCACGGCGATTCTGCTGAGTTGCGTGTAGCGCCGGCTGCGCGCCAGCCTGCGGCGCACCGCACCGGGCCAGCGGACCACGCCGCGCACCGACCCGCTGGGGACCACGGCCTCGGAGAGCGCCAGGAAGATCATGGCGGCGATCAGAGCCGCGCCGAGCTGCACGGTCACCAGCGGGGCGCGGCTCGCCGCGGGACCCATCGGAGTGCCGACCACTCCTGCGGCCAGCAGTCCCACGCACCCGGTGAGAAGGGCGCGGACCCTGCCGATTCGCAGTCCGAGCAGTCTGCGGGCCACGACAGCCATGATCATCGGGCCGAGCAGAGCGCCGGCCGCGGCTATCAGGAGAACGGCGACTGGTTTCACCCCGCTGATCGTAGGAGCTGTTCCGTGCCGTCGGACGACACGGGCACAAGATGCCCGGCGCCCCTCCGCGAGGAGGAGCGCCGCCCGGCCCCCGGGGGCCGGGCGGCATTCCCGTCCGTCACCCGTGCCGGGCGAGGGCGGGTTCCGGCGCCGGAGCCTCCTCCGGCTCGGTGTCCGGCGTGACGCGGCCGGGCCACCACGTCCGGTGACCGAGCAGGGTCGTCACGGCGGGCACCAGCAGCAGGGCCATCACGAAGGCGGTGAGCAGGATGCCGAAGGCCACGGCGAAGCCCATCTGCTGAAGCATGGAGTTCTGGGCCAGCAGCAGGACGCCGAAGGTGCCCGCGAGGATGGCGGCCGCCGTGCCGATGGTCGACGCCGAGTGGGTGATCGCCTGGCGGACGGCCTGCGCCGGGGCGTTACCGCGCTTGACCTCCTCGCGCAGCCGGGCCACCACCAGGATGTTGTAGTCGGTGCCGATCGCGACGACGAACAGGTAGACGATCACGGGCAGTGTGAAGGGCAGACCGGCCTCGCCCATGAGGTTCTGGAAGAGCCAGACGGTGGAGCCCAGCGTCGCGGCGAAGCCCAGGCCGACCGCGAGCATCAGGTACCAGGGGGCGACGACGCTGCGCAGCAGCAGACCGAGGATCACCATGATCGCGATTCCGGCGGCCGGGAAGACCACGGAGTAGTCGCGGTGGGTGGCGTGCTGGATGTCGGCGAGCACCGCCGAGGTGCCGCCGACCAGGACTCGGGTGCCCTCCGGCGCGGCCTGGTGGGCGGCGTCGCGCAGCGGTCCGGAGACCACGTCGATGGCCTGGGTGCTGTCCGGCTTGTGCTTGAGCACCACACCGAACCGGGCGACGCTGCCCTCGGGGTTGAGGACCGCGGGTGTGACCTGCCCGAGGCCGGCCGCGGACAGCTCCTTCTCGTAGGCGAGGACCTGGCTCCGCTCCAGCTTGCCGCCGTCCTCCGCCTCCAGGAACACCTGGGTCGGGTCGGTCTGGCCGGCCGAGAAGCCGCGCTCGAGCGTCTCCGCCGCCTGTACCGACTCCAGGTTCTTCGGCAGCGAACCGGCGTTGTCGAAGACTGTGGTGAGGTTGAGGACGCCCGCGGCCAGCACGGCCAGCAGACCGCCGGAGGCGGCGGCGACGAGGGCGGGGCGGCGCGCGGTGAGGGAGGCGGTCCGGGCGGCGAGCCCGTGCCGCGGTTCCCTGCGCCATGCCTTGGACGGCCAGAACGCCTTGGTGCCCAGCAGCGAGAAGACCGCGGGCACCAGCGTCAGCGCGGCCAGCAGGGTGACGGCGACCGAGATCGCCAGGGCGGGCCCCATGGCCCGCAGCATGCCCAGGGAGGACAGCAGCAGGGCGAGGAACGCGGCGATCACGGCGCCGGCGGCCGAGGCGATGGTCTCCCCGACCCGGGCGACGGCCTCGCCCATGGCCTCCTTCGGCTCCTGCCCCAGGCGCAGGAACTCCCGGTAGCGGAAGAGCAGGAACAGGATGTAGTCGGTGCCGACGCCGAACAGCACCACGATCAGGATGGACCCGATCGAGGCGTCCGCCTGGAACCCGCCGAACTCGGCGGCGGTGGAGATCAGCCCGGTGGCCACCACGAAGACCAGGGTGATGACCAGGACCGGCAGGATCGCGATCAGCGGGCTGCGGAAGATCGCGGCCAGCAGCACGACGATCAGCACCAGGGTCGCCATCATGATCATGGCGTCGGTGTCACCCGAGGACTCCAGGGTGTCCAGCGTGGTCGCCGAGGCTCCGGTGATCCCCATGTGCAGGGAGGTGCCCTTCAGAAGGGGCTTGGCCTCCTCCCGCATCTGCTTGATCGAATCGAGCAGATCGGGGTTGTAGGGGTCCTTGGTGGTCGCGACGATGCCCGCCAGGGCGATCTCGCGGTTGGGGGAGACGGCCTGCGCGCTGGTCTCCACCTTCTTGATCTTGTCCAGCCCGGCCTTCTCCAGACCGGCGGCGACCTTCTGCACGTCCGCCAGGTCCTCCTCGGTCAGCTTGCCGCCGTCGTCACGGCGGAAGACCATCACGGAGGCAGGCTGCTCCTGCTGCGGGAAAGCACGTCCCTGGAGTTCCCCGGCCCGCACCGACTCGTAGTGCGAGGGGAGGAATTCGGCCTGGTCGCTGACCGGTTTCAGGGGCGGAGCCAGAGCCGCCGTGCCCATCGCCGCGATCACCCACACCAATATGGTCAACCAAGGATGTCTGACGGCGGACCGTCCGACCCGTCCGAACATGGGGGGAGGCTCCTTCGAAAGGGGGTTCATAAGGCGGACCGATTGTCTTCCGCGCGCGTCCGTCACCGTCGGCCACCAGCGGCATCTGGCATCAAGTTGCCGTTCGCCGCCGGCAGGCCGTCCCGCCCCCGCCGGAGCGCGGCCGGCGGGAGCGCACCCGGGAAGCGACCGCGACGGCTGCCCCGGCCGAACCCTCACCGCCCGCGGGCCGATCCGGCCGGCGCCTGCCGAATTCCCGCAAACCGTATGCCGGAACGAAGCCGGCGGTAAATCATCGGGACCTCCTCGGCCACCGCGCTTCCACGGCATGGTGACGGAGGGTGAAAAATCCCGCCCGAAGCTTCCGGATCAAAAGGAAAACCGTTGCCGGCAGAACAGTTCACGGGACTCGCCGTTCGTTTCCTTCGGCGCGTCCGGCGCCGCCACCGGGTTCCGGAGAACCCCGCGGCGGCGGACGGTCCCGGCGTGCGCGCCCCGCCCCGGAGACGTCCGGCGCCCTGGGGGCGCTCCCCGGCCGGACCCGGCGGCACACGGCCGGGGCGAGGACCGCGGGCCGGACGGCCGGACGCGGAATTACCGCCCATGTCGTTCGCCGTTTCACCGTTCCCCCGAATCTCCGTTTCCGGACTTCGGGCCTCGCGGCATCGGGGCGGACGGTGGCACCTTCATGTCAGGCCGGTTGTCGCTCGTTTGGCGGACTGCGAGGATCACGGTCGAAGGCAACCGACCGAGATTTCCGTCCCGTAGGCTCGACAGGATGAGTTTCCTCGTGACCGCAAAGCAGTTGTACGAGGCTCCGCTGCCCGCTTCACCGGACGGCCCTCTGTCGTATTCCTCCGTGCTCCTGAGCCGGCTCGGTCCGAACCGGCCGGACTTCGAGGCCCGTCTGGGCCGGGCGCTGGCCGCTGCCGAAAGGCGGCTCCGGGCCTGCTCCCGAGACGCCCCCGATCCCAGGGCGGCGGAACTCACCGGGCATCTGACGGCCACGGGCGGCAAGCGGCTGCGAACGCTCCTGGCACTGCTCGCTGCGGAGTTCGGGGACCCGTCGCGGGAGGGCGTCGTCCAGGCGGCCGTCGTCGCCGAACTCGTCCACGTCGCCTCGCTCTACCACGACGACGTGGTGGACCGGGCCGCCACCCGCCACGGTGCCCCCACCGCCAACGTCCTGTGGGGCAACCGGATGGCCGTCCTGGGCGGGGACTGGCTGCTGGCCAGGGCCGCCCGGCTCGCCGCCGACCTGGTGCCCGGGGCGTTCAGCCTCAACGCCGACACGGCGAACCGGCTGATCGCGGGCCAACTGCGCGAATTGGCCGGGCCCGCGCCGGGGGAGGACCCCGTCGAGCACTACCTCCAGGTGACGGCCGGCAAGACCGCCGCGCTGCTGGCCATGGCCCTGGGAGTCGGCGCCCTCCAGGCCGGCGCGCCCGAAGCGGTCGCCGACATCCTCATCGAGTACGGCGAACAGCTCGGCATCGCGTTCCAGATCGCCGACGACCTGCTGGACCTCTCCTCCCCCGATGCCTTCACCGGCAAGGAGCGGGGCCAGGACCTGCTCGCCGGAGTCCCTAGCCTCCCGGTGCTGCTCGCCCGGGAGGACACCGACCCGCGCGACGCCGAACTGCGCGAACTGATCGAGGCCGGGTCCGCTGCCGGAGCCGACTGGCACCTGCGGGTCCTCGAACTCTTCCCCTCCTCGCGGGCCACCGCCCGTGCCGAGGCGATCATGCACCAGCGGCTGGCCAGGGCGAAGGAGGCGCTCGAGTCTCTGCCGCCACTGCCGGCGCGCCGCACACTCGACGCCCTCTGCGACTTCGTGGCCTTCCGTACCGGCTGAGAGGAACAGGGAGTTGGCCATGCCGCAGGAGACAGCCCCTCGAACCGAACGGGCGGCCACGCACCACAGGGTCGCGGAACTCGCCCGCAGGCGCCGGGAGGTGCTCCAGGGCGCCCCGAAGGCCACCGAGGCCCAGCATGCCAAGGGCAAGCTGACCGCGCGCGAGCGGATCGAACTGCTGCTGGACGAGGGGTCGTTCCAGGAGGTGGAGCCGCTGCGCCGGCACCGCGCCACCGGTTTCGGCCTGGAGGACCGCAGGCCGTACACCGACGGGGTGGTCACCGGCTGGGGCACGGTCGAGGGCCGTACCGTCTTCGTCTACGCCCACGACTTCCGCATCTTCGGCGGGGCGCTGGGCGAGGCCCACGCGAGCAAGATCCACAAGATCATGGACATGGCCATCGCGGCCGGTGCGCCGCTGGTCTCCCTCAACGACGGGGCCGGCGCCCGCATCCAGGAGGGCGTGGTGGCGCTGGCCGGCTACGGCGGCATCTTCCGCCGCAACACCAAGGCGTCCGGGGTGATCCCGCAGATCTCGGTGATGCTGGGGCCGTGCGCGGGCGGGGCGGCGTACTCGCCGGCGCTGACCGACTTCGTGTTCATGGTCCGCGAGACCTCGCAGATGTTCATCACCGGCCCCGACGTGGTCCAGGCGGTCACCGGCGCGCAGGTGAGCCAGAACGGGCTGGGCGGGGCGGATGTGCACGCCGCGACCTCCGGGGTGGCGCACTTCGCCTACGACGACGAGGCCACCTGCCTGGAGGAGGTCCGCTATCTGCTGTCCCTGCTGCCGTCCAACAACCGGGAGAACCCGCCGCGCACCGAGTGCGCCGACCCGGCCGACCGGCGCAGCGAGGTGCTGTACGACCTGGTGCCGGCCGACGGCAACCGCCCCTACGACATGCGGGCGGTGATCGAGGAGATCGTCGACGACGGCGAGATGCTGGAGGTCCACGAGCGCTGGGCCACCAACATCATCTGCGCGCTGGCCCGGCTGGACGGCCAGGTGGTGGGCGTGGTGGCCAACCAGCCCCAGCAGCTGGCCGGGGTGCTGGACATCCACGCCTCCGAGAAGGCCGCCCGTTTCGTGCAGATGTGCGACGCGTTCAACATCCCCATCGTCACCCTGCTGGACGTGCCCGGTTTCCTGCCGGGGGTGGACCAGGAGCACGGCGGGATCATCCGGCACGGCGCGAAGCTGCTGTACGCGTACTGCAACGCCACCGTGCCGCGGATCTCGCTGGTGCTGCGCAAGGCCTACGGGGGTGCGTACATCGTGATGGACTCCCAGTCCATCGGTGCGGACCTGACCTATGCCTGGCCGACCAACGAGATCGCGGTGATGGGCGCCGAGGGCGCGGCGGGTGTGATCTTCCGGCGGCAGATCGCCGCCGCCGACGATCCCGAGGCCACCCGGGCGGAGCTGGTCAAGGAGTACAAGGCCGAGTTGATGCACCCCTACTACGCGGCCGAGCGCGGCCTGGTCGACGACGTCATCGACCCCGCCGACACCCGCGGCGTCCTCATCGGCGCCCTGGCCATGCTCCGCACCAAGCACGCCGACCTGCCCGCCCGCAAGCACGGCAACCCGCCCCAGTGAGGAGACCCCGTGTCCGCGACAGCACTCGAAGGGCCGCTGGGGCCCGTCCTGTTCAAGGTGATCAGCGGCAGCCCGGCACCGGAGGAACTGGCCGCCGTCGCCGCCCTGCTCACCGCCCTGTCCGCGCCGCTCCCTTCCGGCCGGGCCGCCCGGCCCGTCGCGCCCGCGATGTGGCGACGCCCCTGCGTACCCCCGCCCGCCTCCTGGGCGGCCGGAAGGACGGAGGCGTGGACCGGCGGCGCGCCGTCCACGGCGTAGGGTCGCAAGGACTGCCTGCCGACCGGGCCGGGCGGGCCAGGCCGTGCGGGCGCCCCCGATAGCGGAGCGCTCCACGACGGTCTCCCGGCACCCGGGACGCGCCGGGGCCGGCAGGCGAGGGACGGCACCGGGAAAGGCCCCCGGAGAGCACGGTTTTGCGGCAGTCGGCCCCGAGAACCAGCGGGTCCGCGGAACGAGGAGACTCCTCATGGACTTCAAGGTCCTCGGCCCGGTGACGGCCGAGGTCGACGGCCGCGCGATCCCGCTCGACGGCTGCAAGCAGCGCACCGTTCTCGCGGCGCTGCTGCTCGCCCACTGCCGGAGCCTGACCGACGATCGGCTCGTCGCCCTTCTGTGGGGCTGGGAACGGGTGGCCGTCCGCACCAGCCGGCTGTACACGTACGTGTCGCGGCTGCGCACCCGCATCGGCTCAGGACTGAAGCTGGAGCGGATCGGCCGCGGGTACCGGATGGACATCGGCGACGCCGTGTTCGACTGGGACGTCTTCCGGCGGCTGGCCGAGGCCGGCCGCGCCGATCTCCTCGCCGGCCGGTACGCCGGTGCCGAACGCCGTCTGGCCGAGGCGCTCGCCCTGTGGCGCGGCCCCGCCCTGCGCGACGTCACCCCCTACCTGGCCGACGCCGAGGCCCCGGGCCTGGAGGAGGCCCGGGTCAGCGCCCAGGAGAACCATGCCGACGCCGCGCTCGCCCTGGGCCGGCACGCCGACATCGTGACCGCGCTGACCGGCCTGGCCGCGCAGCACCCGGTGCGCGAGCGGATCCGCGGCCAGTTGATGGTCGCCCTGTACCGCTGCGGTCGTCAGGCCGAAGCGCTGACGGTGTACGAGGAGGGGCGCCGCGTCCTGGCGGAGGAGCTCGGAATCGACCCCGGTCCCGCTCTGCGCGCCCTCCACCAGCAGATCCTCAGGGGCGTCCTCCCCCCTCCCCGGGCCCCCGAGCGCCACAGCGTCACCCTGTCGGCACCGGAGGTCCGCGCGCCGCACCACGGCGGCGGCCTCGGGGACGGGCTCGTCCCGGTGATGCTGCCCGCCGGAGCCGGGGACTTCACCGGGCGCACGGCCGAGACCGCGGACGTGCTCGCCGCCCTCCACGCCCACCAGGACGTCCTCGTCACCGGACCCCCCGGCACCGGGAAGTCCGCGTTCGCCGTGAGGGCCGCCTGCCGGAGCCGTGCCGAGTTCCCCCACGGTCTGCTCTACGCCGACCTGCGCTCCCCCGACGGCACCCCCCGCGATCCGGCGCAGGCCCTCGGCTGGTTCCTGCGTGCCCTGGGCGCCGTGGACGGCGAGCTGCCCACCACGCTCGACGAGCGCGCCCACCTCTACCGGACCCTGATGGCCGGACGGCGCGCGCTCGTCGTCCTGGACAACGCCGCCGACGACGCCCAGGTGCGCCCCCTGCTGCCGGGCGGCGACGGCAACCGCACCCTCGTCACCGGGATCCGCTCCACCCTGGCCTCGCTGGAGGGCACCAAGCTGGTGCGGCTCGGGCCCATGGACGCGGACGAGGCCCGTCGCCTGCTGGCCGCAGTCGTGGGAGAGGAACGGGTCGCGGCCGAACCCGAGGCGGCCGCCCGGGTGGTGCAGGCATGTGACGGGCTGCCCCTCGCCCTGCGCGTCGCCGGATCCCGTCTGGCGGCCTGTCAGCAGTGGCGGATCGCCAGGCTCGCCGACCGGCTGGCCCCCGAGGGGCGCAGGCTGGACGAACTCCGGTTCGGCAGCCTCGACGTGCGCGGTCGCCTGCGTGCGGCCCTGGACCCGCTGGACGAGGCCGCCAGGAGGGACTGCGGCGCCCTGGCGGCGATCGGGCCCGTTCCGCTGACGCCTCCGGACGCCGCAGAGCTGCTGGGCACCTCCTGCGACGAAACCGAGGAACTGCTGGAAAGCCTGGCCGGCGCGGGGATCCTGGAGACGCGGTGCGCCGACGGCGAGGTGTGGCTGCGATACCGCTTCACACCGCTGATGCGGCTCGCGGCCCGGGAAGAGGCGACGACGCGCGCCGGCGGTTCTGGCCACCCGCCCGCCCGGCTCTCCGCCGGCCGGCCGGTCGGCGCCCTCCCTCCGGGGAGCGGCTCAGGCGTCGGCGTGTCCTTCGTCCAGCCGGTGCGTCAGCTCGAACGCGCCGGGGTCCGGATCGTGTGCCTGCCCTCGGTCCACCAGGTGTTCGACGTAGGCCGCCAGTAGGATCGCGCTGTCGTGCACCGGCAGCTCCCGGTCCGTGGCGCCCCGAAGTTCGATCTCCGTCAGAACATCCAGAAGATGCTGGACGTGGAACGGGTCGTCCGTGTCGTCGTGCATCGTTCCTCCCTGTGCTTCCAAGCTCTTCCCGGCCCTCGCGCCACCACGTTCGCACGACCGTGCATACGGATTCCTGCGGCGGCCTGTACTCCCTCTGTACCGGCCCGCCCCCGGGCCCGGGGTGCGCCCCCGCCCGGAACCCTGCGGCGGGGCCGTGCGCCGGTTTCCACCACGAGACGGGGCAGGCCCGCCACGTGGGCGGGCCTGCCGGGGGAGGGTACTGCGGATGCCGGTCACGGCGGTTTCGGGGCGCCGGTCAGATCAGTCCGACCTGCATGGCGCGGGCTCCCGCCTGGAACCTGCTACGCGCGTCGAGTGCCACCATGGCCGACGCCACGTCGTTGCGCACGGTCCGGACGCTGCAGCCCAGCCGGCGGGCGATGGCGTCGTCGGTGAGGCCTTCGGCCAGGAGGCGGAGGACGATCTCCGTACGGGGGCGGCGGGTGGTGGGGGTGCCGGGATTGCGTCCCAGTTGCCGTACCGCCGCACCGCGCTCCCAGAGCCGCTCCGCCAGGGCGCACAGGGGCTCCAGCTCCGTGGCGGACCGCACCACGCGGGGGCCCTCGGACTCGTCGATCACCACGGCCACCGCACCGTCCATGATCATTGCCCGCAGCGGCACCGTGCCGACCGTGCGCGGCGGAACATCCTGCTGGGCCAGCCACCGCGCGTACGCCATGACGGGAGGTGCCTGGAAGACGCAGGACGACCACACGGCCCGCAGGCGCACACCGCGCCGCAGCGCCATGTCCACGATGGGGCGGGAGAACTCGAAACCGCCCTCGGTGTGGTCGGGGACGAGGAACACCACGTCGCGCTCGGCCTTGGCGACCATTCGCTCGATCATGGTGGACGTGTCGTTGCGGTCCCCGCTCCCGTCGGCGGACTCCCTGACACGCTCGGCCGCACGCTCGTGCAGGGCGATGAACCGGTCGATCTCGACCGGGCGGGGCTGCGGCGAGCGGCCCTCGCGCATCGACCGGGCCAGCAGCGTCGGCAGGGCTATGCACGGCTCGACCGCGCGAAACGCCGTATGATCGTCCTCGGAGACACTGGCCAGGCCCTCGGCCCGCAGGATCTCCATCGCTTGCGCGACCTCGTCTGTCGGCCACCCCAGGGCCTGCGCCAGTTCCTGCGTTCGCCAGCTCGTCCGCAGGAGCAGCTTCCGATAGAGAAGCTCCGAACGCCCGTCCAGACCAATTCCGGATTCCGCCACGCCAACCTCTCGGAAGGTTTCTTCCCAGGGCAGGTTTTGCCCGCTGACGAGGTCAACTTAGGCACGTGCGAGCCGGCTCGGAACGTTCGAACATCGGTTTCGTCAGCTTGGTGCCACGGCGGCGCGGGTTTCACGCATCCCGCGGACGGACGGAGGGCACAACCGGTCACCGGTCTCGTGGCCGGCCGCCGCGCAGGGCAGCATGACGCCCCGGCAGGCGTGGAGCCGGCCGGGGCGCACGGGGTCACATCACTCGGAACGAACGCTTCGAAATCGGTGCGCAGACGCACACCAGGGCGAGGCACGCCGCAACGGTGGTGAGCAGTTCCGCGAGGGTGATCTGGCCGGCGACCATGCTGCGCGTGGCGTCGTTGGCGTAGGAGATGGGATTCGCCTGGGCGATCACCCGCAGCCAGGTGGGCATCGACTCCGGCGGGACGAAGGCGTTGGAGGCGAACAGCAGCGGGAAGGTCATCAGCGTGGTGATCATGCGCAGGACGTCGCCGTTGCGCAGCACCGCGGCCATCATGATGAAGATCCAGCTCATGGACCAGCCCACGAGCAGGCTCATGAGGACCGTGCCCACCACGCCCAGGAACCCGCCGGGAGGCGCGAACCCGAAGAACAGAGCGGCCAGGACGGCGACGGCGATCAACTGGTAGAGCGCCCGGGCACCGTCGGCGAAGCTCCTGGCCAGCAGCACGCTGAACCTGTTGATCGGCAGGGTGTGGAAGCGGGTGATGACGTCGTTGCGCAGGTCGTTGATGAGACCGTTGCCCGCCTGGGCGCCAGCGGCGACCGCGGTGATGATCATGATGGCGGGAGCCAGGTTGTCGATGTAGGCCATGTCGGTCGGCATCCCGGGCGCGTCGCCCAGCACCTTCAGCACGCCGGCGAACATCAGCAGCATGACCAGCGGCTCGACGAACGTGACGATGAGCACGCCGGCTTGCAGGTAGGGCCGTATCGAGCGGCCGGTGAGGGCGGCGGTCTGGGAGAACAGGCCACTGCTGCCCCATTGCTCGGACGGGTGCCCCTCCCGGTCCGACGCTGTCCGCTGCCGGCCGGGTTCGGCCTCGGCCTCGATGACCGTCATCGGTGTGCTCCTTCTTCGGTGGGAATGGTCGGGACGGTCACGCGGGCACCGACGTCCCGGTGGGTTCGTGGGTCAGCCTCAGGTAGACGTCGTCCAGGGTCGGCTCGGAGAAGCCGAGTTCGGTGATCTCGGTGTGCGCCTCGTTCAGCGTGCGCACGATGGCCGCGAGGTCGGCGGAGGCGGCGACCGGGACGCTGATGGTGGACCCGGACTCCTGGGGGGTCGCCTGGATACCGGTGGCTCCCAGCGCCTTCACCGCGGTGGGCACCTCGGACTGCGCCGACAGCGTCACGGTCACCATGCGCTGGCCGACGTCGGCCTTGAGCTCGTCGGGCGTGCCGCCCGCGACCACCCTGCCCTTGGACAGCAGGGTGATCCGGTCGCAGAGCTGGTCGGCCTCTTCGAGGTACTGCGTGGTCAGCAGCACCGCGACGCCGTCCTTGGCCAGCCGCTTGACGATCTCCCACACGCCGATCCGGGAGTTCGGGTCCAGGCCGGTGGTCGGCTCGTCGAGGAAGATGACCTGCGGCGAGCCGACGAGGCTCGCCGCGATGTCCAACCGCCTGCGCATGCCGCCCGAGTACTGGGAGACCGGCCGCTTGGCGGCCTGGGACAGCTCGAACAGCTCCAGCAGTTCGTCCGCGCGGGCGTGGGCCTGGCGCTTGCTCGCACCGAGCAGGCGTGCGATCAGGGTCAGGTTGTCCCGCCCGGAGAGCTGCTCGTCCACCGAGGCGAACTGCCCGGTCAGACCGATGCAGCGGCGGACCTTCTGCGCCTCGGCGGTCACGTCGAGGCCGCAGATCCGGGCGGTGCCGCCGGTCGGTTCCAGCAACGTGGAGAGGATGTTGACCAAGGTGGTCTTGCCGGCGCCGTTGTGGCCCAGCAGACCGTGGATCGAACCTTCGGGAACCGAGACGTTCACGCCGTCCAGTGCGGCGACGTCCCCGAACGTCTTCGTTACGTTGATTGCCTCAATCATGGGCTTGGCCACGTGCTCGGCCTCCGTTGCTCTCTCCGGCGGCCTGGTGGCAGGCCACGGTTCGGACATGTGATCGAGAATTGCCGCCACCGCTGCATCGTGATGCTAGAGCGGCACGGGCACGGAGGCGGAAGTGTCTGCAGGTTGCTGAAATGCGGCAGATGGTACGAGTTCGGCGTCCCAGCGGTCAGGGGCCGGCCGGTTCGGTGATCCGGGCCGTGCGCGGACGTGCCATCCGCAGGTAGTCGTCGGTGGCCAGGGCCATCGACACATCGAGCCGGGCGGCGTTGAAGTACAGGACGTCGCCGCGCAGCAGGTCCTCCTCGACGATCAGTTCGAGGTCGGGGTGGAAGGAGAAGGGGATGATCGAGCCGCTGACCGAGCCGGCGAGCCGCTCGGCGGTCTCGCGGTCGGCGAAGCCGGCCCTGCGCCCGCCGGTGCACTCCGCGACCCGGCGCAGATCCAGGCGCCGGTCGCCGGGGATGACTGCCAGCACGTACCGGCAGGTCCGTTTGTCCGGCCGCACCACCACGACCAGACACTTGGCGCTCTGCGCCAACGCGTGCCCGCGCAGGGCGCTGGCCGCCTCGGTGCGGCCCTCCGGGGGGTGCTCGATCAGCCGGTAGGAGGCCCCGTGGCGGTCGGCCAGCGCCATGAGCCGTAGGTAGGCGGTCCGGTCGTGGGGCGAAACGCCGCCCCGCCCGTCGGCGCCGGCCCCGGTGGCCGGGACGGAGTCGACGGGGGCGGGGCGGCGTTCGGTTGTCGTCATCTTTGCTTCCCGGCGGGTCAGACGGTCATACCGCCGTCGATCTGGAATACCGAGCCGGTGATGTAGGCGGCGCGCTCGCTCGCCAGGTAGGCGACGAGGTCCGCCACCTCCTCGGCTCGCCCGAAGCGGCGCAGCGGAACCTGCTTGGCCGCTTCCTTCTTGACCTTCTCGGAGAGCTCGGCGGTCATGTCGGTCTCGATGTAGCCCGGCGCCACGACGTTGGCCCGGATGTTGTACCGGCCGACCTCCTTGGCGAGGGCCTTGGAGAAACCGATGATGCCCGCCTTGGAGGCGGAGTAGTTGGACTGGGTCGCGTTCCCGTAGACGCCGGCGATGGAGGAGATGTTGACGATGACGCCGGACTTGCGCTTCATCATCTCGAATATCACCGCGCGGCAGACGTGGTAGACGCCGTCGAGGTTGGTGTCCAGGACACCGTGCCAGTCCTCGTCGGACATGAGGACCAGCGGATTGTCGCGGGTGATGCCCGCCGAGCTGACCGCCACGTCGATCGGCCCCAGCTCGGACTCCGTACGGGCGACCCACTCCTTGACCGACGCGGCGTCGGTCACGTCGGCCCGGACGGCGAGCGCCCGGTGGCCGAACTCACCGGCCTCCTTCTCCAGTTCCAGCGCGGCCTGCTCGTTGGACTGGTAGCAGAAACCGACGTCGTACCCCTCGGCCGCGAGCCGTAGGACCACGGCCCGGCCGATTCCCCGCGATCCGCCGCTCACCAGGGCGACCGGCGCTGTGCTGTCCGTCATGACACTCTCCTTAACTGACTGTGCTGGTCAGCCGGCCGCCGGTCCGGCGTGTGCGGGGTTGAGCCGTTCGCCCGGGCGGAAGGCCATGGTGATCCGGCCGATGGTCAGGACCGGTTCGCCGTCGACCCGGCTGTCGCCCTCGAAGATCATCGTGTCGTTCACGGCGCGCTCCAGCCGGGCGTGCTGTTCGACGGTGTCCCCGGGGAAGACTTGCCGGTGGAACTCGATGCCGCTCATGGAGCCGAACAGCATGACCTGGCCGTCGGCCGCCTCGCCCGCCAGGCGCTTGGCCAGGATGCCCGCCGTCTGCGTCCACGACTCGATCAGCAGGAAGTCCGGGTAGGCGAGGTCGCCCCGCGTCGCCTGCGGACCGAGCCGGGCGTACCACGGCTCGTTCAGCGTGACGGCCTTGACCGCCCGTATTCCCTCGTTCCCCATCTCGACCACGCGGTCGACCAGCAGCATCGGGTACCGGTGCGGCAGCGCGGCGCGGACGCCCTCACAGGTGATCACGCCGTCGCCTCCCGCCGGTAGCGGAGGCGGACCGAGGCGGCCTGGCCGCGCCCGGTGGCCACCCGGGCGCTGCAGCGCCATCCCTCGCCGCGCGGTGACCAGCTCAGCTCGATCGCCAGCTCGTCACCGGGGTAGACCGCGGCCAGGAACCGGCTGGATTCCACGGCCGCCAGCCGCAGCTCGCCGGACTCGGGCGGCTTCGCGGCCTCCGCGGCGCGGCGCACACACTCCATCACGCAGACGCCGGGAAAGATCGGGAAGTCCGGGTAGTGCCCGGCGAAAACGGGCTCGCTCTCGTCGATCGCCACCGAGAACCCGGCCGACCACCCTCCGGAGCCCTCGTCACGGGCGGGTTCGCGCACCGGCCGGGGGACGGCCAGGACCGGGCTGGTCACGAACGCTCCTGCAGCTTCTGCCGCACCAGGTCGTAGGCGCTGTCCAGGGTCCGCACCGAACGCATCTCCGTCTCGGTGAACTTGACCCCGTACTTCCGCTCCAACACGACGACGACTTCGAGGGCCATCAACGAGTCGACCCCCAGTGTCTCCACGAAGTCGGCTCCGTCCCGGACCTCGGCCACGTCGGCGTCGATGGTCTCGGCCAGCAGTTCCCGCAGCTCTTCCCGGTCGAGCCTGGTGACCGCGTCGATTGACATGCTCTTCCCTTTCGTAGGACCGGTGAGCAGCCGTCAGCTCACCGGCAGGCGCAGCGCGGCGCAGGCGACGACGCCGTTGTCGTCCACCGAGGAGACGAGGGCGACGCCGCCTCCGGGAGCCGCCGACTGTTCGGCGACGCTCAGCAGGGACCCGATCTGGAAGGCCGCGGAGGCGGCCGCGGTGTCCCCGATGGGGGCCATGGACGGCGCCCGGTCCAGCACCTCCGCGCCGAAGCGCTCGGCCAGCACCTCGCGCTCCTGCTCGCCGGCGGAACCCGCCGGGCCGGAGACCGAGACCGCCCACACGTCCCCGGAATCCACCCCGCCGCGCCGCAGCACTCCCTCGACGCACGCGGCGAGCGCCTCGCGCAGATCGTCGCCGAAGTACACCCGCGACTCCACGGCGAGTACCTCGGCCAGGGCGCGACCGTCCGATCCCGTCGGGTCGGCGGACTCCAGCATGAACATGGCACACCCCTCACCGAGGAGGGCGCCGGTGGATTCCCCGCCGCGCCGGTGGTGGTCCAGCCACGCCCGCGCGTTCGAGAACTCCTCGGCGGCGCCGTACAGCACGGTCCTGGCGCGGCCGGAATTCAGCAGTCCGCCGGCGTAGCTCAGCGCGGACAGTCCGGCGACGCGGCCGCCGGCGATCGTGGTGTTCGGCCCCTTGAGACTGTGCCAGATGGCGCACTGGCCGGCGGCGCAGTTCATCACCGCGTTGGGCATCAGCGACGGGTCCACGTAGAACGGACGCTCACCCACCAGCGAAGCGCGGGTGAAGTCCATCATGCTCTGCGCGCTGCCGGTGGTCGTGCCCAGGACCAGGGCGGTCTCCTCATCGGAGGCCGTGCGCCGGTCCCCGGAGTCGCGCAGCAGGTCGCGGACCGCGGTGACGGCCAAGCCGGTCACCCGGTCCATCGACCGGGTGCCCTTCTTGCCCAGGACCTCGCGGAGCGCGAATCCGGGCACCACACAGGCGTGGTCGTCCGGACCCGCCCACTCCTCGGAGTCCAGTGCGGACGAGGCGTCCTTCCCGGCCAGCACGCCGGCCACGAACTCGTCCTTGCCGATACCGAACGGCGACACCGCGGACCACGCGGTGATCACCGGCCGGGTCGCGGTCGCCGGCGCGCTCGCCGAAAGGGTCATGGTCACATTCCGTTCTGCTCGATGTCCTCGGAGTCCGGCGGTGCTCTCAGCGCAGGGCCGGTTCGGCCGCCGCCGGCGTGGGCCGGCGCAGCACCAGCGTGGCGACGCCGTCGTCGGTGTCGGTGCCCGCCACCAGCCACACCGGGCCGTCGGCCCCCGCGTCGAGGGCCCCGATCGCCGCCGCGCACTGCACGACGCCGAGCGCCCCGGACAGCTCGCCCCACGTCGCGGTGAGGTCGCGGCCGGGCCGCCCGGCCGGCAGGGCCGGGGCAGCGGCGGCGGGCGCGAACCAGGCGGCCGGCGGCTCGGGCTCGGTCTCGGCGAGCTCCGCGATGTTGCCCGCCACGTCCGGTCCCCGGGTGTGCGCACCGATCACGGCCCGGACGGTGGCGCCGCGGGCCTCGGCGACCTCGGCGCGTTCCAGCACCAGCGCCGCGCCGCCGTCGACGACCGGGCCGCCGACGAGGCCGCGCACGATCTCGTTGTCCGGCTCCACGCCGACCACGACCACGTGGTCGGCACGGTCCGAACGCAGCAGGGCGGCGCCCCAGCGCACCGCGTCGAGCCCGGAGGCGGGCCCGTTGCACAGCGTCAGGTTCGGGCCCTTCAGCCCGAATCTGATGGCGATCTCGGAGGCGATGATGTTGCTGGAGGCGTTGGGGGTGTCCATCGGGCTCACGCCGTGGGTGCCCTCTTCGGCGATCGTCCTGGTCACACGGCAGACGGTGTCCACGTTGCCGAGGTTGGAGCTGACCAGCACCGCCGTCCGGGAGCCGTCGACGGTCGGTTCGCCGTCGCGGAGCAGTCCGGCGTCGGTCAGCACGCGCTGTGCGGCGCACAGCCCGAGCTGGGTGGCGCGGTCCTTGTAGCGCAGGCCCTTCTTGCCCAGGACGGCCGCCGGCTCGACGGCGCCCTCCGGATTCTGGGCCGTCGCCAGGGCGGCCGCGGAGTCGGCTCCCGGCATGGCGACGCCGACGCCGGTCACGGTAATCATCATGCTCCCTCGACAATCGCCACGGCGTTGATCCCGCCGAACCCGAACCCGTGCACCTGTGCCAGCGAAACCTCGTGCTTGGCCTCCTGCCCGCGGACCAGGCGGATGCCGGCGGCCTCCTCGATCGGGTCGTCCAGATTGACCAGCGGCGGCACCTTGCCGGTGGCCATCGTCTGAAGGGTGACCACGAGGCTCAGCAGACCGGCCGAGCCGCTGGTGTGGCCGGTCATCGGCTTGATGCCGGTCACCACCGGACTGCCCGCGGCGTCGCCGAAGACCTCGCCGTAGGCCGTGATCTCGACCAGGTCGTTGAGCGGTGTCCCGGTGCCGTGCAGCATCACCATGTCGATGTCGCCCGGCCGGGTGCCCGCGTGCCGGTGGGCCTGCCGCATCGCCTCGGCGACCTGCTCCCGGTCCGGCGCGGTGGGGTGTTTCGCGTCGCAGGTCATCCCGACCCCGCGCAGCCTGCCCCACAGCCGGCCGCCCGGCCACCGGAGGTCCTCGCGGCGCAGGACCACGGCGGCGGCCCCGTCGCCGAGGATGGTGCCCTTGCGGTTGACGTCCAGGGTGCGCAGCGCGGTCGGCGGGTCCGGCTGGACCCGGTCGGCCAGGCCGTGCATGCTCTCGGTGATCGCGTCGACGCCCGCGACGACGACGGTGTCCGCCTCGCCCAGCGCCAGCATGTCCGCGCCGAGCGCGAGCGTGTACAGCGACGCGGAGCACGCGTTGGAGATGGTGAGGGTGTCGGCCGTGCCGAACCGCTCCCGCAGCGCGGTGCCGAAGTGCAGTCGGTCGACGCCGAACGGCGCGCCGTCGCGCCACCAGAGCTCGGCCGACCGGAGCTCGCGCAATCCGGTGCCCACGAGCACCGGGATGCCGGACAGGTCGTCGCCGAGTCCGGCGTCCGCGGCGGCCTGGCCGACGGCGTCCAGCAGGAACCCGGTGGCCCGCAGCGTGCGGTCGGCGCCCGGCTCCGGCCGGTCGTCGATCTCGAACAGCTGCCTGCCGTTGTACAGCTCGTGGTCGAATCCGCGCATCGGGCCGAGACCGCCGCGACCCGCGCAGAGGCTGCCGAAGACCTCGTCGACGTCCCGGCCGATGCTCGCCACGGCACCGATGCCGGTGATGGGAAGTCTCACCGTGCACCGTCCAGGTACTTGCCGAGGACCACGATCGCGTTGTTGCCGCCGAAGGCGAGGCCGTTGTTCTGCACGACGCGCAGGTCGGCCTCGACGGACTGGTTGGGCACGCAGTCGATCTCGCACTCGGGGTCGGTCTCGCGGTGGTTGATGGTCGGCGGTATGAAGCCGTGGTGGATCGACAGGGCGCAGGCTATGGCGGCCAGGGCGCTCGCGGCTCCCATGGTGTGGCCGAGCATCGACTTGAGCGAGACGGTGCGCGGCGGGGCGTCGCCGAACACGTCGTGGATCGCCCGCGACTCGGTCACGTCGTTGGCCTTGGTGCCGGTGCCGTGCGCGGAGATGAGGTCGACCTCCTCCGCCTTGACGCCGGCGTTCTCCAGGGCGATCTCCATGCACCGGGCGACGCTGTCCTGGTTCGGCGCGACCTGGTGGTAGGCGTCGCAGTTCATGCCGTAGCCGAGCACCTCGGCGTAGACGCGGGCACCGCGCGCCCGCGCGGAGGCGAGGCTCTCCAGCATCAGCACGCCGGCGCCCTCGCCGGTGAGGATGCCCTTGCGGTCGACGTCGAAGGGGCGGCACACGTCCGGGGCGATCGTGCCGAGCCGGTAGAAGCCGGTGAAGGTCTTGCGGCACATCGCGTCCGCGCCGCCGCAGAGCGCGTAGTCGACTTCGCCGGAGCGGATCGCGTCGAAGCCCTGGCCGATCGCGTAGTTGCCGGCCGAGCAGGCGGTGGCGATGGTCACCGCCTCGACGTTGGACAGGCCCAACTCCTGCGCGGCGGCGATGGACAGCCGGTTGGGGGAGACGCGTCGGGCCACGGTCGGGTCCATGGCGGCCGGGCCGGAGGCGACCTCGGTCCCCACCAGGTGGTCGAGGTCGTAGGACTCCCCGTCGGTGGTGCCGATGGAGATCATGCCGCGCTGGGCGCGCAGGACCTCCAGGTCGGCGCCGGCGGCCTCGACGGCCATCCGGGCCGCCGCGACGGAGAACTGCGTGGCGCGGCCCAGGGTCTCGACCGGCAGGTTGTGGATCCAGCGTTCCGGCTCGGCCCCGGCGATCTCGCAGCCGTTGGCGTGCGCGAATCCCTCGGTGTCGAACAGCGTGATCGGCTTGGCGCCGCTGCGGCCGGCCCGCAGCCCCTCGGCGAACTCATCGGCGCCCACACCGATGCTGGAGAACACGCCGAACCCGGTCAGCACGACCCGGGACGCCGCGTCGTCACGCGCCGCGTCAGAAACGTTCACAGACATCAATCTCCCTCGGTACGGCCTGGTCGCCTTGGATGAGGACGGGAACGGAGCACCGACAGGCGGTGCCGGGGGGGCCGCCGGACCCCGGAGGCCCGGCGGCGTGCCGCCGGTCCTCCGGTCACTCGGTTCCAGCCGCGCCTACTTGGCGTTGATGGCCTCCTCGACCACGGCGTAGACGCCGTCGAGGTTGACCATCCGCTCCAGCTCGGACTGGTCGATCGTCACCTTGAACTCCTTCTCCAGGCCCGCGAGGATCTCGATGGCCCGCAGCGAGTCCGCGCCGTGGTCCTCCTTGAAGAGGCTGCTGCCGGTCACCTCGTCCTCTTCCAGCTCCAGGACGTCGCAGACGATCTCCTTGATGCGTGCCTGGCGGTCGGCGTCGATGCTCGTGGTCATCTCAATCTCTCTCTGTTCGTTCGATGGTTCGTTCGGTCGTTCACGGCGACCCGCGCGGCCGTGACCGGCGGGCCGCACGTCCTCACCCGGACATGCCGGCGAAGTCTCCGCGTCGGGGCCGGAGCGGTCCGGGCGATCGCCGGATGCTGCCCCGGCAGATCTCCCTCGGGTCCCAGCCGTCCGGTCGGTCGGGCAGCAGGTCCGGATCGCCGTACACGGCCCCCTGGCGGGCGGCGGCGAGCAGGGGCTCACCGAGGATGTCGGCGGCGCACGAGATCCCGCCGAGCATGACGCCCGCGATGCCGTTGCCCGCCTGCGTGCTGGCGCCGACGACGTGCAGCCCGTTGATGCTGGTCGCCGTGCCGGGGCGGGCGGTTCCGCCCCACTCGGCCATGCCGAAGGGGGTGCCGCCGGAGGAGAGCGTGTACCGCTCGTGGGTGAGCGGGGTCGCCGCCTCCAGATGCGTGATGTGCTCGCGCAGCGGCCCGACGGCCTTCTCGGCCGCGCGCAGTGTGGCGTCGATCAGGTTCTTCTTGCGCTGCAGGTAGATGGGGTTGCGGCGGTAGGCGGCGCCGCCGGCCGGCCCCTCGTCGACGCCCCACCAGGCGTAGTCCGGCGGGCAGAGCGTCATCACCTGGAGGTTGGCGTGGCCCGGCGGGCACAGGGCGCGGTTGTGCGGGTCCTTGAGCGAGGCGAAGGAGCAGAACAGGAACGGCACCTCGCCGGTCTCCCCCGCGCTCGCCCGGGCGAAGTAGTCGTCGATGTCGTCGGTGTCGTACCACCACAGGTTGGCGTTGGGCCTGTCCCGCAGGTCTATGTCGAGACCGAGGTAGAGCACCAGCCACGGCATGCCCATCCGCGCGTTCAGGGTGCGGTTCACGACCGACTTCGGGAAGTGCTCCGCGCCGACCAGTTCGAGCACCGTGCGCGGGTAGTCCGCGTTGGACACCACCAGGTCCGCCGTGATCACCTCGCCGCCGTCCAGGCCGACGCCGACGACCCTGCGGTCCTCCACCAGGACGCGGCGCACCCTGCTGCGGGTGCGGACCTGCCCGCCGTGCGCCTCGATCACCTCGACCAGGCCCGCCGCGAGCACCTGCCCACCGCCGGCCGGGTAGTAGGCCCCGCGCAGGTAGTGGTCGGTGACGCTGGTGTGCCGCGCCACCGTGGCCTGACGCGGGGTCAGGCCGTAGTTCGGGGCCTGCGCCGCCAGGACGGTGCGGGCCCGCGACGACAGGCCGCAGTGGTTGAACAGGTCGTCCAGCGTCCGCCTGCCCCACTGCCGGATGGTGGCGGTGTTCGCCGCGATGTCCGGCGCGGACCAGGCGTGGGCCTCGAACAGCGCCGCGCGCTGCTCCTCGCCGAGGGACGAGCAGACGTCGACGAATGTGTTCAGCCCGTCCGCCTCGTCCGGCATGGCCTCCGTGAGGCGTCGCCGGTACTCCTGCCATCCGGCGGGCATGTCGACCGACACCCCCGGCACCCTGATCAGGTCGAACCCGTCCTGGTCCATCTCCAGGAAGTCGACCCGGTCGCGGAGCCCGACCCCGGACAGGATGGACGGGATGACACCGCCGGGCGCGCAGTCGCCCAGGTAGTGGACGCCGACGTCGAACTCGTAGCTGCGGCGTCGCCGGAACACGTGGCTGTTGCCGCCCACGATCGAGAACTGCTCCAGCACCAGGACGCGCTTGCCCGCGGCGGCCAGGTAGGCGCCGGCGGTCAGGCCGCCGAGGCCGGCGCCGACCACGATGGCGTCCCAGTCGGGGCCCGGCGCGGTGCCGTGCGCGTTGCTGTTCACAGTCGTCTCCTCGTCGCTTGCCGCAGTGATGCTTGCCATGGCTGCCGGAGCGGTGGCCGCGGTGCGTGCCGCGGCCACCACCCCGGCCTCAGCCGCAGCCGCCGGCGTGGCCCTGGTCGCCGCCGGCCGGCAGCAGGTCGGCGTGGGTCGCCGGGTCCGGCGCGTCGACGGCCGGCGCGTCGGACCGCTCGGTACCGAGGACGGCCCGGACGAAGGGGGCGACCCGGTCCACCCCCCAGTACTTGTCCCTGCCGTTGATGAAGAACGGCACGCCGAACAGGCCGTCGTGGGCGGACTCGGCAAGCAGGGCGGCGCCCCGCTTGCGCAGCTGGGGATCGCTGGCGGCCGTGGACAGCCGCTCGGCGTCGAGGCCGAGCTCCTCCGCGATGGCGGCGATCACCTCGGGCTCGGAGATGTTCTTGCCCTCCTGCCAGCGGGCGCGGTACGCGGCGGCGACGAACTCCTTGCCGCGGCCCTCGTCCTCGGCGGCGATCCACGCCAGGTGGGCCACCTCCCAGCACGGATTGCGGTCGATGGGCCAGGTGATGTCGGCCAGCCCGCGCTCGGTGGCGAGCCTGCGGGTGTCCTGCAGGATGTAGAAGTTCTTCGCCCGGCTCATGGCGACGATCGGGAGGGTGACGCCCTCGTCGGCCAGCAGCCGTGCGGTCTCCTCGTCCGGCTCCCAGAACGGCAGCCAGTCGATGGAGTCGAGCACCTCGGGGTGGGTGCTCATCAGGTCGCGGTAGGCGAACCAGGAATACGGGCTGCGCAGGGAGAAGTACCAGCGCGGCCGACGGCGGGAAGCCATGGGGATCCTCCGGGCGTGTCGTCGTGGGTCACTCGCCGCGCAGCGCGCGCAGGACCTCGTCGTCGAAGACGGCCATCTGCCACTCCGACTCCGGGGTCTCCTTGTGGCAGTAACCGTGGGTGATCGAGCCGGTGGCGGTCTTGACGAGCTTGCCGTCCCGCACGACGTAGAAGTCCAGGCGCGAGGTGTAGAGCATGTCCTTGAAGACGGACTCCACGGTGTAGACCGTGTAGAGGTTCTCCTCCATGATCGCCTCGTCGGTGAACTGCAGCTTGCACTGCGTCACGACGGGGATCCAGCCGCGCTCGTCGAGCATCCGCTTGATGCTGATGCCGCGGGAGGCGACGAAGAGGTGCTTGGCCTCCTCCATCTGGCGCAGGTAGCCCGACATCTGCATGCGCTCGGTGAAGTGGCAGTAGTAGTAGGGAATCTTCCACTTCCAGCCGACGGCGTTGTCGTCGCCGATGATCTCGGCGAGCACCGGGTCGGTGTCGGTGTCCTCGCCGCGGTGGAAGGCGCCGGCGAAGTCGTCGACAGGGGTGGCGGCCAGCTCGGTGGGCTCCGCGGTGGCGAGCCGGTCGACCACGAAGCGCTCGAGTTCCGCGGGCAGCGGGGCCGGGTCGTCGATGTTGGTGTCGCGACGCAGCAGCACCCGCAGCTTGGAGGTGACGGCCTTCTTGGGCGCGCCGTCGCGCTGCACGGTCGCGCTCACCGCGAAGACCATCTCGGTGTCGGTCTCCCGGATCTTCGGGACCACCTCCAGCAGCACGTCGTCGTCGAGGGTGAGGACCGTGTGCAGCCGGGTGTCGACGCCGACCACGTCGAAGTTGACGCCGTGCACCAGGTACAGCTCGGTGGCGCCGAGACCGACGGCCCGGAAGTGGTCGAGCACCGCGGCTTCGAGCAGGTAGTTGTCACACTTGAAACCGATCGCGGTGTTGATGTTGCCGCCCTCGTAGGACGGGCGCATGGTCACCGAACTCGGTTCGTTCAGCAGCTTCTTGATCTCGACATCGGTCAGGGTGGCCATCGGTGTGCTCCCGTACTCAGTTGACCGCCGCCGGGGGGTGCCCGGCCGGCAGGGTGGTGAGGAATTGCCGGACGGTGAGCGAGAACCGCTCCGGACGTTCGGCCATCGGTGTGTGCCCGCAGTCATCGATCCGGTCGATCGAGGCGTTGCCGAGCCGGGCGGCGAGGATCTCGCCCTCGGCGGGCGGCGCGATCGGGTCGCGGTCGCCGACGATGACGTGAACGGGCAGGCCGACCAGTTCGACGGGCAGGAAGGGGGTACGCAGGTAGGCGTGCAGGTAACGGACCACCCAGTGGGGACCGAGCTGCGCGCACGCGTGCTCGGCCATCTCGGTCCGCAGGTCCCGGTCCAGGGGCTTGCGGGCCATCAGCCGGATGCCGTCCTCCGCGCCCAGACGCAGCCGGTCGAGGAATCCGGGCAGTTCGGCCCAGGAGAAATCCTCCGGCCGCTGCCGGAAGAACGGCGAGACCAGCACGGCGCCCCGGATGCCGAGTTCCTCGCGCGGATCCGCGCCGCCGGCCGCGGCCTCGGCGAGCAGGGCCAGCAGCAGGACCGTCGCGTAGGAGTGCGCGACCACCACGTCCACGCCGCCGGGGACCCGCGCGATCGCCTCGGTGATCCAGGCGCTCTCGTCCCGTTCGGGTATGGCGAACGGACCGCCCGCCCGCCAGGGCAGGCCGGCGGTCCACAGGTCGAGGTCGGGAGGTCGGTGTGCGGCGAATGCGTCCCAGCAGCTCTCGCTGCTGCCGAGGCCGTGCAGCAGCAAGGCGCGGTGTCCCGCTTCGGCGGGAGCGCCTCGCTGTCGGAGCACGAGCGGCTCGACATCGCCTTTCTGGAGCACCGGATATCCCTTTCCGAAGGAATTCGGACAATGGAGAGTGACGCCGGTCAGAATTCCGTCCGGCAAACCGCCGCCGACGCTAGCAACATCTTCCGCGCCGGCAAACGCCTCATCAAGGATTTTGCAGTGACATGCAAACCGCCGTGCGCCGCACGCAGGCCGGCGTTACCGCATTGGCTGTGAAACCGGCTCCGTGTGGCACCTGAACGACGAAATGATGCGTTGCGCACTCGATCATCCCGGAAATGCGGCGTGCCGAAAGAGGTCTTTCAGCAAGCTGCGACTACAGATTTTTCCAAGCGGCGACGACGTCGTCCGCGCCGGACGGCGCGTCCAGCGACCGCCGGGCCGCCACCAGGGCCTTCGGCCAGTTCACGGTCAGCGCGGCGCCCAGGCGTGCGCCGCGCCGGTAGGCCACGGCGAAACGGCGCAGCGGGCCCGCGCCGCGCACCACGGTGACGTCGTCGCCCGGGTCGGGGCGGCCCAGCAGGGTGATCTTGCCGCCGTACTGGTCGGACCAGACGAAGAACGCGTGCCGGTAGGCCACCGGCGCCGGCCCGACGATGCCGCGCACGACGGCGTCGGCCTGCTCCACGGCGTTGGTCCAGTGCTCGACCCGCAGGTGGCGTCGGAGCAGCGGGTCGTGGCAGCGGGCCACGTCGCCGATCGCGTACACCGTGTGGTCGGCGTCGACCGCGCAGTGCTCGTCGCACAGGACGCCGCCGTCGTCGTCCAGCGCAACGCCGGAGCCTGCGAGCCAGTCCGTGTTCGGCCTGACCCCGATGCCCACCACGACGGCGTCCGCGTCCAGCGTGCGCCCGTCGGTGAGCGCCACCCCGGTGACCACCGGATCGCCGACGAGTCCGGCGACGGAGACGCCGCACAGCAACCGCACGCCGTTGTCCTCGTGCAGCAGGGCGAGTTCGGCCGCCACCTCCTCGCCGAGCAGTCCGGACAGCGGTGCGGGCAACGCCTCCACCACGGTCGTCCCGATACCGCGGGAGCGGGCCGTGGAGGCCACCTCGGCTCCGATGAAGCCACCGCCGACGACGACCAGGCGGCCTGAGCCGATCCGGTCGAGATCGGCCCGCAGCGCCTGGCAGTCCGCGAGCGTGCGCAGCAGGTGCACGCCCCGGCGCGGCATGCCGGGCAGCGTGCGCGGTGACGCGCCACAGGCCAGGACCAGCCGGTCGTACTCCAACTCGTCGCCGGTGTCCAGCCGCAGTACGCGGCGTGCCGGGTCCAGCGCCGCGGCGGCCGCGGTGTGCCGCTCCGCACGCCACTGTCCGGCGCTGCCCAGCGAGGCGCGGTCGGGCGCCCAGTCGCCGGCGAGGATCTGCTTGGACAGGGGAGGCCGGTCGTAGGGCGCGTCCGGGTCCGGGTCGACCAGCGCGATCGAACCGGTGTAGCCGGCCTGCCGCAGCCCCGACGCGACGCGGCTGCCGCCGACCGAGGCGCCGACGATCACCACACGGCGCACGCTCACGGCATCGCTCCGTCGGCGACGAGCGCGTCCTCCGGGGCGGTCTCGGCCAGGGCGCGCGGGGTGCGCAGCTCCAGCACGTCGCGCAGGCCGAAGGCCCAGCCGGCCCTGCGGGCCTTGGTTGCCAGACGGGCGGCCCGCAGGCTGTCACCGCCCCGGGTGAAGAAGTCGTCGTCGAGGTGGACCGCGGGCACGCCGAGGACCTCGGCGAACAGGGCGCACATCAGCGCCTCGGCCGCGGTTTCCGGCGCGGCGCCCGTGGGGGCGCCCTGGGCCGGCGGCTCGGGGAGCGCGTCCTTGTCGAGCTTCCCGTTCGAGGTCAGCGGGAGTTCGTCGACCACGACGACCGCCGAGGGGACCATGTAGGAGGGCAGCACCCGGCGCAGGGCCTCCCGCAGCGAGGCGGGATCGGGGGCGGCCCCTTCCACGGGCACCACGTAACCCGCCAGGTACCGGTCGCCGGAACGGTCCTCGCGCGCGATCACGGCCGCCTGCCGCACCCCGGGCTGGGCGGCGACCACCGAGGTGACCTCGCCGAGCTCGATCCGGTAGCCGCGGATCTTCACCTGGTCGTCGGTGCGGCCCAGGTACTCGAAGATCCCGTCGGGCCGCACCCGCACCGTGTCGCCGGTGCGGTACATGCGCCCGCCGCCGAAGGGGTCGGCCACGAACCGTTCCGAGGTGAGGCCGGGACGGCCCAGGTAGCCGCGCGCGACCTGGCCGCCCGCGATGTACAGCTCGCCGACGACGCCGGCCCCGACCGGCCGCAGCCGCTCGTCCAGCACGTACAGGTCGGTGCCCGGCGTCGGGAGCCCGATGGGGGTGGCGCCGGGCTCTATCCCGTCGTGCGGCCCGATGCGGAACGTGCAGCACCCGACGGTCGCCTCGGTCGGACCGTACTCGTTGATCACCGCCGCGCCGGGGTGCGTGCGCCGCCACCGGTCGACGACGTCGCCGATCAGCATCTCGCCGCCGACCACCAGCTCGCCGGTCGGGGACAGCGTGCTCGGCAGCGCGGTCAGCAGCGGCAGGTGCGACGGGGTCGCCTTGACGAAGCCCGGCCGGTCGTGCGCCGCCCAGTCGTCCTCCGGCTCCCGGTCCAACGACGCGACACGGACGCAACCGCCCAGGAGCAGCGGCCCGTACAGCGCGGTGACCGTGAGGTCGAACGCCACGGGGGAGTGCAGCAGCGCGCCGTCCGCGAGGCTCGGGTACTCGGCGCAGGCGAACTCCAGGTAGCGCACGAGGGTGTCGTGCTGCACCGCGACGCCCTTGGGCCGGCCGGTGGAGCCGGAGGTGTAGATGACGTAGGCCAGGTTCTGCGCGGTGAGCGGCGCCACCCGGTCGACGTCGGTCGGGTCGTGGTCGGGGACGCCGGCCGCCTCGGCGGCGGCGACGGCCTCGGCGACGGCCGTGGTCCGCACACCGCCGGCGCCGGCGCCGGGCTCGGCGTCCTGGACCAGCATCAGCTCCAGCCCGGTGTCCTCGACGATGAACGCGGCCCGTTCCGCCGGGCAGTCGCTGTCGATCGGGACGTACGCCGCGCCGGCCTTGAGGATGCCGAGCAGCGCCACCACCAGATCGGCCGACCTCGCGAGCCGGACCCCGATCAGTCGCTCCGGGCCGAAGCCGCGGGCGATCAGGTGGTGCGCCAGCAGGTTCGCCCGGCGGTTCAGCTCGGCGTAGTCCAGCTCCCGCCCGCCGCAGCGGACGGCGGTGGCGTGCGGCGTGCGTGCCACCTGTCGCCGGAAGAGGTCGGGGAGGGGCGTTTGAGCCATCGTGTCTTCCTATTCCTTCGGAAACGGGAGTGCCGCGGGCACGGGCCCACGGATCACCCGGCGCGACCCGCGGCCAGCTGACGGACCGTCGGACGCAGGTACAGGTCGCGCATCGCCACCGTGAAGTCGCCGCGCCGACGCAGCGCGGCGCCCACGCGCATGGCCAGCAGGGAGTTGCCGCCGAGGTCGAAGAAGTTGTCGTCCGGGCCGACCGGGACGCCGAGCACCTCCTGCCAGACCTCCAGCAGTGCCGCCTCGAAGGCGTCGCCCGGTGCGGCGGCGCCGCCGTCGGCCCCGTCCGCGCCGGCGCCCTCGGCCCGGCGTCCGGGGACGGCGCTCTCCCGAGCGACGACCGCCGGGGCGGGCTTGGGGAGCTTGCGGGTGTCGAGCTTGCCGTTGGTGGTGAGCGGCATCTTGTCGAGCGCGGTGATCGTCGACGGCACCATGTACTCGGGGAGGAACCTGGCCGCGCGCTGCCGCACGGCCGCGGTGTCGTCCCCGTCCATCACCACGAACGCGTCGAGCTGTGCCGTCGCCGGGTCGTCCGGGTCGGCCCGGTTGAGCAGCACGGCCGCCGCGGTCACCTGCGGGTCGTCCAGCAGCACCGAGCGGATCTCGTCCAGTTCGATGCGGAAGCCGCGCAGCTTGACCTGGCTGTCCAGCCGGCCCAGGTGCTCCAGCCGCCCGTCGGGCAGCAGCCGGCCCTTGTCCCCGCTGCGGTACATCCGCTCGCCGGTGCGCGGATCGGTCAGGAACCGCCGGCCGGTCAGCTCCGGCTTGTTCAGGTAGTGAGACGCGACGCCCGCACCGCCGACGTAGATCTCACCGGCGACGCCCACCGGCAGCGGCCTGCCCTCGGGGTCGGCGACCCGCACCCACCAACCGGGCAGGGCGCGCCCGACCGACTTCGACCCGGCGAGGGACTCGGCCCTGGTGACGGTCTGCGCGGTCACGTGCACCGTCGTCTCGGTGATGCCGTACATGTTGACCACCCGGCACCCGGTCTCCGGGTGCCGGTCGAACCAGGGCAGCAGCATCCGCGGGTCGAGCCCCTCACCGCCGAAGACCACCAGCCGTACCGGGGCGGGGTCCGCCCCGTCCCGCTCGACCTCCACCAACTGGGCGAAGGCCGACGGGGTCTGGCTGAGCACCGAGACCCGTTCCCGCGACAGCAGCCGGTGGAAGTCCTCCGGCGAGCGCGACACCCAGTAGGGCACGACGACCAGGCGTCCGCCGGTGAGCAGACAGCCCCAGATCTCCCACACCGAGAAGTCGAAGGCGCTGGAGTGGAACAGCGTCCAGGTGTCGTCCTCGCCCAGGCCGAACTCCCCGGTGGTGGCGGCCATCAGGGCGAGCACGTTCACGTGCGGGACGACCACGCCCTTGGGCCGGCCGGTGGAGCCGGAGGTGTAGATGACGTAGGCCGGGTCGTCCGGGCCGGTCGTCGACGACGGCGGACCGTCGCACCGCGCGGGCGCCAGCTCCGCGAGCTCGGCCGTGCCGATCACCCGGACGCGGTCGCCGCCGGGGAACTCCGCGTGGTCGGTGACGACCGTGGCGAGTCCGGCGTCGGCGGTGGTGTAGGACAGCCGGTCCCGGGGGTAGGCGGGATCCATCGGAACGTAGGTCGCGCCCGCCTTGAGCACGGCGAGCAGCGTGACGATCAGCTCGGCGGACCGCTCCAGGCACACCCCGACCCGGTCGCCGTCGGCCACGCCGAGCCCCCGCAGGGCGTGGGCGAGCCGGTCGGCCCGGCCGTCGAGTTCGCCGTAGCTCACCTGGTCGTCCTCGAAGCGGACCGCGACCGCGTCCGGCCGGCTCGCGGCGATCGCGGCGATCACCGCGTCGATCCGCTGCGGCACGAAGGACTCCGCCGGGCCGGGCCGGCCGAGAGCGTCCAGGTGGTCCAACTCGTCCTCGTCCAGCAACGGCACGTCCGAGACGGGGGTGTCGGGTGCCTCGAGGAGCATCCCGTGCACCCGGCACACGTGCCGGAGGAACTGGTCGGCGATGCCGGCGGACAGCTTCCGCGGCGAGAAGTCGCAGCGCAGCACCCGGTTCCCCGTGGCGTCGCGGACCACCGAGACGGTCACCGGGAACGGCGGGAGCTGGAACGGCAGGTACTCGGCCGAGGCCGCGCCGGGCAGGTCCGCCGCCGGGTCGAGGTCGGCGAAGACCAGCCCCGCCCCGGCGATGCCGGCGGGATCGCCGCCGGCGGCCTCCACCTCGCGCCGGAGTTCCTCGGTGTACCACGCCGGCCCGGCCGCGACCGCCGCGCGGACCTGCTTGTCGAGGGTGCCCAGCGTGTTCGCGCCGTCCACCGCCACCGGTACCAGGGCGATCCCCTCGACGGGAGCGCCGTCGTCGGTGTCGGTGTCGGTGACCAGCGCCGCGAGGACGGGCCTGCCCACCCCCTCGTAGCGGGCGAGGACGACGCCGAGGGCGGCCGTCCAGCTCTCGGTGTCCCCCTCCGGGTGCCCGGCGGGCAGCGGCAGCAGGGCGGTCTCGGGCACGTCCGGGTCGTGCGGCCGGCCGAGTCCCCAGTCAAGCTGGGCGCCGGGGTGGCACTCGGCGATGTCGGCGGCGTGCCGGGCGGCGTCGTACCGCCGTCCGCCGTTCGCGGTCCGGGCGGCGCAGGCCTCCCGGTCCGCACGGGGCGGTGCGCCGCCGAGCAGTTCCGCGACGAACCCGCGCAGCGCCGCGGCGCCGAGCGCCGCACGGTGCGCCACCACGACGAGTTCGGCGACACCGTCGGCGTAGTGCAGCAGCACTCCGCGCACGGGGGCGTCCCGGTGGGCGACCACCGGCCGGACGAGTTCCCGCGCCCGCCACCGCTGTGCGGCGGACTCGTCGGAGCGGCACGGCACGCGCTCGGTCCACAGCCGTGCGGCGCCGCGGAAGGCCGCCGCCGCCCCGGCGGCGGGGAGCAGCGCGGCGGCCCGGTCGGCGAACCGCCGCGCCAGCACCTGCGGCCCGTCCGCCGGCAGCCCGCCGGCGAGGCGCACGCTCAGCGCGTGGCAGACCGCGCCGGGCGCTTTCCGGTCGTTGTCCGGGATCCGTTCACCGGAATGGACGACGGTGCGCCGCGCCGGCGTGAGAGCTGCGAAGGCGTCCTGTTCAGAGATCGACACCACTGGTCCCCTTGGCGTGATTGCGGTGGTTCACCGGGCGGTGAAGCCGCCGTCGACGGTCAGCACGGAGCCGGTCACCTGCCTGGACTCGTCCGAGGCCAGCCAGACGGCGGCCTGGGCCACGTCCTCCGGCTCGATCAACGAGTTCATCGGCTGCGACTGGACGAAGGTCTCCTCGTGCTCGGCGACCGGCAGGTCGAGCGACCGCGCGATCTCGGCGAGCATCCGGCCCTCGACCTGGCTGTCGTCCCGGATCGAGCCGGGACACAGGGCGTTGACCCGGACCTTCAACGGCGCGTAGTCGAGCGCCGTCGCCTTGGTCAGCCCGATCAGGCCGTGCTTGGAGGCCGCGTACCCGGCGAAGTGCCGGTAGCCGACCAGGCCGGCGGTGGACGAAACGTTGATCACGCTGCCCGACCGCCGGGCGACCATGAGAGGGCCGACCACCGAGGTCATGCGCCAGGCGCCGGACAGGTTGACGTCGATCATCACCTGCCACTCCTCCTCGGTGATCTCGTGGGCCGACTTGCCCGACGGCGCCACGATGCCCGCGTTGTTGACCAGCACGTCGACCTTGCCGAACCGGTCGCAGACCTGCTCCACCACCGCGCGCAGCGCGGCGAGGTCGCGGATGTCGGCCGCCGCCGCGAGCACGGAGGCGCCCTGCTCGCGGCAGAGCCGCGCGGTGTGGTCGAGCTGGCTGGTGGTGCCGAGCGGGTAGGGAACGCCGGGGATGTCACCGCACACGTCGAGCAAGGCGAGGTCGGCGCCCTCCCGACTGAACGCCAGCGCGCAGGCGCGGCCGACACCACGCGCGGCTCCCGTCACGATGACGGTCTTTCCTTGCAGACGCACCAAGACTCCTTACGTTGAGGACAATCGGCGGACCCGCCCGCGCCGGCTCACCCGGGGCAGACGTCCGCGAGCACCCGGATGAGGCCCTCGGGGTTGTCGACCAGGTACATGTGGCCGCCCTCGACCTCCGCGAACCGGAAGTCCCTGCTGGTGGCCTTGCTCCACTCCATGGCCTGTTCGGTGGTCACGAGCGTGTCGGTGGTGCCGCGGACCGAGACGATCGGCACGGGCAGCGGGTCGTCGGACCGGGGGACGTAGCTCTCGTGCATCTCGACGTCGGCCCGCAGCGTGGGCAGCAGCAGTTCCCGCATCTCCGGGTCCTCGAGCGCGTCGTGCCGGTAGCCGGCGAACTCCTTGACCCGCGCCAGGAACTCGTCGTCGTCCAGCCCGCTCGCGCCGTTCTCCCGCCGGGTCCACGGGCCGGGGGAGCCGCTGATCACCAGCGCGGCCAGGTCGACGCCGTCGGTCGCGGCCAGCCGGTGCGCGATCTCGTAGGACAGCACCGCCCCCAGGCTGTGTCCGAACAGGACGACGGGACCGGCGCCGGAGACCCGCTCCAGCACCTCGGGCAGCAGCCCCTCGGTGGCCGCGGCCACGTCCCGGTAGGGCTCCTCGGCGAAGCGCTGTTCCCGGCCGGGCAGCTGGACGGCCGCCAGCTCGAACCTGTCCTGGCACAACGGCACCCAGGGGCGGAAGACCGAGGCGCCCGCGCCGGCGAACGGCACGCAGAGTACGACCGCCTTTGGCATATTCATTCCCTCTCTGTCACTGTCGGGTGAGCGCCGTCGGGGCGTCACGCACGATCTCCACGGGCGGTCCCGGCCAGCTTCTTGGCCAGCACCGCCCCCATCTCGGCGAGCGGCTCCGGCCGCATCAGGTCGTTGTGGGAGGTGGCGACGGTGTGGATCTCCAGCCCGCCGTCGACGTGGTCCAGCCAACGGTCGGGGTCGCCGACCGGGTCGACCGTCGCGGCGAACATCACCGCCCCCGCCCGGCAGCGGCCCGTGAGCGCCTCCGCGTCGGCGCGGAAGCTGTTGGCCATCACCTTCTGCAGACGCCGCATCCGATCCGTCGACAGGCCGGCGAGGTCGTTGCCGGAGGACCGCACCGCGGCCATGACCGTGTCGAAGTCGACCGGACCGTCCAACTCCGACGCGTCGACGCCGGCCGCCGCCAGGATGCCGTCGAGGAACTCCCGCTCGGAGAAGCTCGCGCCCGCCTCGACCTCGGTGCGCGGGTAGGCGTCCAGCAGCGCGAGCAGCTCGACCTCCTGGCCCGCGGACTCCAGCAGGACGGCCATGGCGTGCGCGATCCGCCCGCCGAGCGACCACCCCAGCAGCCGGTAGGGGCCCTCCGGCTGCACCGCGCGGACGCGGGCCACGTAGTCGGCGGCCATCTCCTCGATCGACTCCGGCAGCGGGTCGTCGTCGCCGAGACCGGCCGCCTGCAGGCCGTACAACCCGACCCCCGCGGGCAGGTGCTCGGCGAGACCGGCGTACGGCCAGCTGAGCCCGCCGAGCGGGTGCACGCAGAACACCGGCGCACCCTCGCCGCCGGAGCGCAGCGGCAGCAGCCGGCCCAGCGGCCCCGCCGCGTCGCCCCGTCCGAGGCGGACGGCCAGCGCCGCCACCGTCGGCGCCTCGAAGATCGACACCACCGACATCTCCACGCCCAGCCGGGCCCGGACCCGGCTGATGAGCCGGGTGGCCAGCAGCGAGTGTCCGCCCAGCTCGAAGAAGTTGTCGTCGATGCCGACCGTGTCATGGCCGAGCAGCTCGGCGAAGATCTCGCAGAGCGCCGTCTCGGTCCCGTCGCGCGGGGCTCGGCTCGGCCGGCGTTCCAACTGCCGGGGCGCGGGGAGCGCCTTCTTGTCGACCTTCCCGTTGGGCGTGACCGGAACGGTGTCGATCGCCGTGTAGTGCACGGGCACCATGTGGTCGGGCAGCACGGTGGCGAGGTGGTCGCGCAGTGCCGCCAGGTCCACCGGCGTCGCCGGATCGGCGCGGGTGACGTACGCGGCCAGCTGCAGGTCGCCCGAGGGCGCCTTGTGAGCGGTCACGATCGCGGTGCCCACCGCGGGGTGCCGCGCGATCGCGTGCTCGATCTCGCCGGGCTCGATGCGCTGTCCGCGGATCTTCACCTGGTCGTCGGTGCGGCCGAGGAACTCGATCACCCCGTCCCGGGTGATCCTGGCCAGGTCGCCGGTGCGGTAGAGCCGTGATCCGGGCGGGCCGAACGGGTCGGCGACGAACCGCTGCGCGGTCAGGTCCGGCCGGCCCAGGTAGCCGTGCGCGAGCTGCACGCCGCCCAGGTACAGTTCGCCGCTGCTGCCGACCGGGGCCACAGCGAGCTGGGCGTCCAGCACGTAGGTCCGGGTGTTCCAGATCGGCCTGCCGATCGGGACCACCACGCCGCCGGAACCGGTGGCGCAGTCCCAGGCGGTCACGTCCACGGACGCCTCGGTCGGACCGTAGAGGTTGTGCAGCTCGGCCCCGAGCAGTGCCCGGAACCGGTCGCGCAGTCCGGCGGGCAGCGCCTCGCCGCTCACGAGGACGCGGCGCAGGCCGGTGCACCGGGCGGCCTCGGGCTCGGCGAGGAAGACCTCCAGCATGGACGGCACGAAGTGCGCCGTGGTGACGCCCGTCTCCCGGATCAGCCGGGCCAGGTAGCCCGGGTCCCGGTGCCCGCCCGGCCTGGCGGCCACCTGGACCGCGCCGGCCACCAGCGGCCAGAAGAACTCCCAGACCGACACGTCGAACCCGGACGGGGTCTTCTGCAGCACCCGGTCGTCCGGGCCGAGCCGGTAGGCGTCCCGCATCCACAGCAGCCGGTTCACGATGCCCCGGTGCGGCACGACGACGCCCTTGGGCCGGCCGGTCGAGCCGGAGGTGTAGATGAGGTAGGCGGGGGAGTCCGGCAGCGGACCCGGCAGCGCGCCGGCGTCGGCCGGCAGGGCGTCCGACGCCTCCTCGGTGCCGGGGTCGTCGAGCACGACCAGGTGCTCGACGGTCTCCTCGGTGCCGTCGGGCAGCCTCCCGCGCGCATCGCGGGTGGTGACCACGACCGCCGGGGCGGCGTCGGCCAGCAGGTAGGCGATCCGATCGGCCGGGTAGTCCGTCTCGACCGGCAGGTACGCCGCGCCCGCCTTGATCGTGGCGAGGAGGGCGACGGTCAGTGCGGCCGAGCGGGGCACGGCCACCGCGACGACGTCGCCGCGGCGTACTCCGCGGGTGGTGAGCAGTGCGGCCAGCCGGGTGGAGCGTTCGTCGAGTTCGGCGTAGGTGAGGTGGGCGTCCTCGGCCACGATCGCGGGCCGGTCCGGGGTCCGCGCCACCTGGGCGGCGAACAGCCCGGCGATGGTCTCCGGCTCGAAACCGGACGCCGTCGCCGGCGGCAGCTCCAGCATCCGGCCGGTGTCGTTCCACTCGGTCAGCAACTGCTCGCGCTCGGCGGAGCCGAGGATGTCGATCCGGCTGAGCGGCACCGCCGGGTCGGTGACACCGGCGGTGAGCAGCCGGACGAACCGCTCGGCGAGGCGCGCCACGGTCTCCTCGTCGAACAGGTCGGCGCTGTACTCGATGGACATGTCGATGCCCGCCGGCGCGCCGTCGAGGTCGGTGCGTTCGATGAAGTTGAAGCCGAGGTCGAATTTGGCGGCGCCGAGTTCGCCGTCGATGGGGTGGGCGGTCAGGCCGGGCAGGTCCAGGGATGCCTGGGCGTTGTTCTGCAGCACGATCATGACCTGGAACAGCGGGTGGCGGGCCAGGGAGCGGGTGGGTTGGAGGGCGTGGACGAGTTGTTCGAAGGGCAGGTCCTGGTGGGCGTAGGCGGCCAGGTCGGTGGTGCGGGTGCGTTCGACCAGTTCGCGCAGGCCGGGGTCGCCGGAGGTGTCGGTGCGCAGCACCAGGGTGTTGACGAAGAAGCCGACCAGGTCGTCCAGGGCGGTGTCGGTGCGGCCGGCGATGGCGGTTCCCAGGGGGATGTCGGTGCCGGCGCCCAGTCGGGAGAGGAGTCCGGCGACGCCGGCCTGCAGGACCATGAACAGGCTGGAGCGGGTGGAGCGGGCCAGGCCGGTCAGGTCGCGGTGGAGTCGGGCGCCGAGTTCGGTGGTGACCAGGCCGCCGCGGTAGCTGGAGACGGCCGGGCGGGCTCGGTCCACCGGGAGGTTGAGTTCGTCGGGGAGGCCGTCCAGGGCCTGGCGCCAGTAGGCGAGTTGGGCGGCGATGGGGGAGTCGGGGTCGTTCTCGTCGCCGAGGGTGTCGTGCTGCCACAGGGCGTAGTCGGCGTACTGCACGGGCAGTGGCTGCCAGGTGGGGGCGGTGCCGGTCAGGCGGGCGCGGTAGGCCTGGCCGAGGTCGCGGGCGAGGGGGGCCTGGGACCAGCCGTCGCCGGCGATGTGGTGGACCACCAGGCACAGTACGTGTTCGGTGTCGGTGAGGCGGAACAGGGTTGCGCGGACGGGCAGGTCGGTGGCGAGGTCGAAGCCGGTGGAGGCGGCCCGGGCCAGCGCGGCGGGCAGGTCCTCGGCGGTCACCTCGGTCACATTCAGGGGCAGGGTGGCGTCCTGGGCGGGGATGATCTGCTGCCAGGGCCGGCCGTCGGTGTCGGGGAAGACGGTGCGCAGTGATTCGTGGCGGCCGATCAGGTCCTGCAGGGCCGCGCCCAGTGCGGTGGTGTCCAGTGTTCCGGTCAGGCGGACGGCCAGGGGGATGTTGTAGGTGCCGCTGGGGCCTTCCATGCGGTTGAGGAACCACAGTCGGCGTTGGGCGAAGGACAGCGGGATCCGTTCGGGGCGTTCGGCCGGGCGTACCGGGGGGCGTCCGCCGGTGGCCGAGTCCACCACCCGCTCCGCCAGCGCCGCCACCGTCTGCGCGTCGAAGATGTCCCGGAAGGGCAGTTCGATGCCGAAGGTGGAGCGGACCCGGCTCACCAGCCGGGTGGCCAGCAGCGAGTGCCCGCCCAGGTCGAAGAAGCTGTCGTCGATGTTGGTGACCGGCTTGCCGAGCAGCTCGGAGAACAGCCCGCACAGCGTCTGCTCGATGTCGTTGCGGGGGGCGCGCGCCGCGCTGTGCCGCGGCTCGGGCAGTGCCGTGCGGTCGATCCGGCCGTCCGCGGTGCGGGGGAAGGCGTCGACCGCCATGTAGTGCACGGGCACCATGTGGTCCGGGAGCACGGCGGCGGTGTGCTCCCGGAGCGCCCCGGCGTCCGCGGGGGCCTCCGGGTCGGCGGGCGTGTGGTAGGCCACCAGCACGGCCTCGCCGCGGCGGCCGGGGCGGGCGGCCACGACCGCCGCGTCGACCGCGGGGTGCCGGGCCAGGACGTGCTCGACCTCGCCGGGCTCGACGTGCCGGCCGCCGACCGTGACCCGGTCGTCGGTGCGGCCGAGGAGTTCGATCACCCCGTCCCGGGTGATCCTGGCCAGGTCGCCGGTGCGGTAGAGCCGTGATCCGGGCGGGCCGAACGGGTCGGCGACGAACCGCTGCGCGGTCAGGTCCGGCCGGCCCAGGTAGCCGTGCGCGAGCTGCACACCCCCGATGTAGAGCTCGCCGCCGCTGCCGACGGGCAGCGGTGCGAGATGGGCGTCCAGCACGTAGACCCGGGTGTTCCGGATCGGCCGGCCGGCCGGAGCGTACGCGCCGGCCGGCCCGGTGGTCCCGTCCCACGCCACGGCGTCGAACGACGCCTCGGTCGGCCCGTGCAGCACGTGCAGCTCGGCCCCGAGCAGTGCCCGGAACCGGTCGCGCAGTCCGGCGGGCAGCGCCTCGCCGCTCACGAGGACGCGGCGCAGGCCGGTGCACCGGGCGGCCTCGGGCTCGGCGAGGAAGACCTCCAGCATGGACGGCGCGAAGTGGACCGTGGTCACCTCGGCGCGCCGGACCAGCCGGGCCAGGCGGACCGGGTCGCGGTGGCTGCCGGGCTCGGCGACCACCTGGGCGGCTCCGGCGACCAGCGGCGCGAACAGTTCCCAGATCGAGACGTCCAGGTCGGCGGGGGCCTTGTGCAGCACCCGGTCGTCCGGGCCGAGCCGGTGGGCGTCCCGCATCCACAGCAGCCGGTTCACGATGCCCCAGTGCGGCACGACGACGGCGCGCGGGCGGCCCTCCGGGTCGGAGGTGTAGACGAGGTAGGCGGGGGAGTCCGGCAGCGGACCCGGCAGCGCGCCGGCGTCGGCCGGCAGGGCGTCCGGCGCCTCCACGGTGCCGGGGTCGTCGAGCACGACCACCTCGGCACCGGTGTCGGGCAGGACGGAGTGGACGCCGCGCGTGGTGACGATCGCGGCCGGGGCGGCGTCGGCCAGCAGGTGGGAGATCCGCCCGGCCGGGTGGTCCGTCTCGACCGGCAGGCACACCGCGCCGGCCCGCAGCACCGCCAGATGCCCGACGGTCAGTGCGGCCGAGCGGGGCACGGCCACCGCGACGACGTCGCCGCGGCGTACTCCGCGGGTGGTGAGCAGTGCGGCCAGCCGGGTGGAGCGTTCGTCGAGTTCGGCGTAGGTGAGGTGGGCGTCCTCGGCCACGATCGCGGGCCGGTCCGGGGTCCGCGCCACCTGGGCGGCGAACACCTCGGGAACGGTGCCGGGCGCGTCGGACTCGACGGCGTGCCCGGTGTCGTTCCACTCGGTCAGCAACTGCCGCCACTCACGCGGTTCGAGCAGGTCGAGCTGGCTGAGCGGCATCGACGGGTCAGCGACCCCCAGCGACAACATGCGGACCAGGCGCCGGGCGAGGCGCGCCACGGTCTCCTCGTCGAACAGGTCGGCGCTGTACTCCACCGTCACCTCGACACCGGCGGGAGCACCCTCGGCGTCCTTGCGTTCGATGAAGTTGAAGCCGAGGTCGAATTTGGCGGCGCCGAGTTCGCCGTCGATGGGGTGGGCGGTCAGGCCGGGCAGGTCCAGGGAGGCCTGGGCGTTGTTCTGCAGCACGATCATGACCTGGAACAGCGGGTGGCGGGCCAGGGAGCGGGTGGGTTGGAGGGCGTGGACGAGTTGTTCGAAGGGCAGGTCCTGGTGGGCGTAGGCGGCCAGGTCGGTGGTGCGGGTGCGTTCGACCAGTTCGCGCAGGCCGGGGTCGCCGGAGGTGTCGGTGCGCAGCACCAGGGTGTTGACGAAGAAGCCGACCAGGTCGTCCAGGGCGGTGTCGGTGCGGCCGGCGATGGCGGTTCCCAGGGGGATGTCGGTGCCGGCGCCCAGTCGGGAGAGGAGTCCGGCGACGCCGGCCTGCAGGACCATGAACAGGCTGGAGCGGGTGGAGCGGGCCAGGCCGGTCAGGTCGCGGTGGAGTCGGGCGCCGAGTTCGGTGGTGACCAGGCCGCCGCGGTAGCTGGAGACGGCCGGGCGGGCTCGGTCCACCGGGAGGTTGAGTTCGTCGGGGAGGCCGTCCAGGGCCTGGCGCCAGTAGGCGAGTTGGGCGGCGATGGGGGAGTCGGGGTCGTTCTCGTCGCCGAGGGTGTCGTGCTGCCACAGGGCGTAGTCGGCGTACTGCACGGGCAGTGGCTGCCAGGTGGGGGCGGTGCCGGTCAGGCGGGCGCGGTAGGCCTGGCCGAGGTCGCGGGCGAGGGGGGCCTGGGACCAGCCGTCGCCGGCGATGTGGTGGACCACCAGGCACAGTACGTGTTCGGTGTCGGTGAGGCGGAACAGGGTTGCGCGGACGGGCAGGTCGGTGGCGAGGTCGAAGCCGGTGGAGGCGGCCCGGGCCAGCGCGGCGGGCAGGTCCTCGGCGGTCACCTCGGTCACATTCAGGGGCAGGGTGGCGTCCTGGGCGGGGATGATCTGCTGCCAGGGCCGGCCGTCGGTGTCGGGGAAGACGGTGCGCAGTGATTCGTGGCGGCCGATCAGGTCCTGCAGGGCCGCGCCCAGTGCGGTGGTGTCCAGTGTTCCGGTCAGGCGGACGGCCAGGGGGATGTTGTAGGTGCCGCTGGGGCCTTCCATGCGGTTGAGGAACCACAGTCGGCGTTGGGCGAAGGACAGCGGGATCCGTTCGGGGCGTTCGGCCGGGCGTACCGGGGGGCGTCCGCCGGTGGCCGAGTCCACCACCCGCTCCGCCAGCGCCGCCACCGTCTGCGCGTCGAACAGGGCGCGCACCGGCAGTTCGATCTCGAAGACGCTCCGCACCCGGCTCACCAGCCGGGTGGCCAGCAGCGAGTGCCCGCCCAGATCGAAGAAGTTGTCGTCGATCGAGACCGAGGGCACGCCGAGGGCCTCGGCGAACAGCCCGCACAGCACTTCCTCGTGCGGCGTCCTGGGCGCACGGCCCCCGCCGGATACGGCGGTCAGGTCGGACACCGACGCCCCACCGGTCGCCTCCGGGGCCGGACGGGGAACCGTCCACCCCTCCGGCAGCGCCACCGACGCCGTCACCTCGGCGACCGGCCGCGCGCCGTCCTCGGCGACGGCTTCCAGCAGCCGCTCCAGGCCGGCGAGGAGGCCGTTGGCGGTGTCCTGGGTGAACAGGCCCTCCCGGAACCCCAGCCGCAGCTGCATGCGCTCGCCGGGCACGACGATGAGCGTCAGCGGGTAGTGCGTGGCGTCGGCGCCGCGGACGCCGGTGATGGTGAGGTCGCCGAGCGAGCCCTGCAGGGAGTCCGCGTCCACCGGGTAGCTCTCGAAGGCGACCAGGCTGTCGAACAGCCGGCCGTGCCCGGCAGCGCGCTGGACCTCGGTCAGCCCGATGTAGTGGTGGTCCAGCAGGGCCGACTGCTCGTCCTGGACCCGCAGCAGCAGGTCCCGCAGCGACTCCTCCCCACCGAGCCGGACGCGCACCGGCACGGTGTTGATGAACAGGCCCACGATGCTCTCGACGCCCTCGATCTCGGGCGGACGGCCGGAGACGGTCGCGCCGAACACGATGTCGTCGGCGCCGGTGAGCCGGGACAGCAGCAGGCCCCACGCCACCTGCACCATGGTGTTGACGGTGATGCCGAGCCTGCGGGCGAGCGCGGCCAGCTCCGCGCTCCGCGCCGCGGACAGGTCGGCGGTGACCTGGCCGGGCAGCGCGGCGACGTCGTCCCCGGCCTCCGGGGCCACCAGGGTGGCGCCGTCGAGGCCGTCGAGCGCGGCACGCCACGCGTCGAGCCCCGCCTGCTTGTCCTGCTTGCGCAGCCACGCCAGGTACAGCTTGAACGGCGGCGCGGGCGGCAGACCGGCCGCGTCGCCGCCGCGCTGGTACAGCTCGAACAGCTCGCCGAGGACCAGCGGCATGGACCAGCCGTCCAACAGGATGTGGTGGCAGCCGAACATCAGCCGCCAGCTGCGCTCGGCCAGGCGCACCACCGTGAACCGCAGCAGCGGCGGGTCGGTGAGGTCGAAGCGCACGGACTCCTGCGCCGCGACCAGCTCGGCCAGCCGCGCGGCCCGCTCGTCCTCGCCCAGCCCGGACAGGTCGTGCACGACGACCGGGGTCTCGAACTCGCGCGGGACGACCTGCACCGGCCTGCTGAGGTTCTCCGACAGGAAGCCGGCCCGCAGGTTGCTCCGGCGCACCAGCAGCGCCCTCACCGCGTCGCGGAAGACGTCCAGGTCGAACGGGCCCTCGAAGTCGATGGCCAGCCGCACGGTGTAGACGTCCAGCGCGTCCCGGTCGTAGGTCGCGTGGAAGAGCATCCCCTCCTGCAGTGGAGCGAGCGGAAGGATGTCCTCGAAGAGTTCCTTGTTGGTCACTGGGTCTTCCTCCACTCCGCTTCCAGCACCCCGATGTCGTCGAGTTCGAGGTCGATCAGTGACAGGTCCGACGGGGTGAGGTCGGCGGGCCGCTGCTCGCCCGCGTGCTCGGCGAGCGCGGTGAGCGCACGGAACCAGCCGTCGGCCAGCCGGCGTACGTCGCCGGGGTCCAGCAGGCGTCGCGGCCACGTCCAGTTGGCGACCAGCCGCGGGCCGTTCGGGGTGTCCTCGACGAGGACGTTGAGCGACACCGAGTGCGATGCCGGCATGTCCGGGTCGCCGCCGAGTTCGCGCAGCACGTCGCCGTCCGCCGACATGCTCCAGTCGTCGGTGTCGGCGTCCCCGGCGACCGCCGCCCGGCCCAGGTAGTTGAAACCGAACTGGGGCGGGTCGAACCCGGCCAGTTCCTCCCGGGTGCGCGGGTTGAGGTGGCGCAGCAGGCCGAAGCCGATGCCCTCGTCCGGCATCTCCCGCAGCGTCTCCTTGACCCGGGCGAGGGCCTTGCGCAGCGCGGCGGAGTCGGTGAACACCCGGCCCCACGAGACCGGACCGAGGTCCAGCCGGACCGGCGCGAGGCTGGTGAACCAGCCGACGGTGCGCGAGATGTCGAGGTCGACCCCCTCCGGGATCTGCCTGCCGTGGCGCTCGACGTCCACCAGCACGGCGGTGCCGGCGCCCAGCCCGCTGCGCCGCCGCCAGTCGGAGACCGCGAGGGCGAACGCCGTCAGCAGTACGTCCTCGACGCCGCAGCGCGCCGCGGTGGGCACTGCGGTCAGGAGCCGCTCGGTGACCTGCTCGGTCAGGGTCAGGGCGAGCGCGTCCTGCGTGCCCATGGTGTCGACGGCCGGGTCGCGCGGCTGCGCGGTCACCGGCACGTCCTCGTCGCGGAGCTGGTCGGCCCACCAGGCGACCTGGGCGGCGCGGGCCGGCTGGGCGGCCAGTTCGGTGAGCCACTGCGCCCAGCGCCGCCACGAGGTTCCGACCGGCTGCAGCGCGGCCTCCCGGGACTCGGCCGCCGCCTGCCACGCCGCGGCGAGGTCGGGCACGAGGATGCGCCAGGACACCCCGTCGACGGCCAGGTGGTGGCCGGCGACCAGCAGTCTGCCCGGCTCCTGCGGGCCGGCGTCGAACCACACGACCTGCAGCATCGCGCCGTCCGTCGGCGACAGGCGGGAGACCGCCTGCTCGGCGTGCATGACGATCGCGGCCCGCGTCTTCTCGCGGTCCGCACCGGCGACGTCGACCCGCGTGACGCAGTCGGCGGCGTTCACCGCGCCGCGCGGCCGGACCTCGTAGGACCACTGGCCGCCGGTGACCGTCAGCCGCAGCCGCAGCGCGTCGTGGTGGTCGAGCACGGTGCGGACGGCGGCGGTCAGCGACTCCGCGTCGACCTGTGCGGGCACCCGCAGCAGCACCGACTGGTGGAACCGCTCCATACGGCCGCCGAGTTCGCGCAGCCAGTGGGTCATCGGCGTGAGGGGCACCTCGCCGATGCCGGCGTCCGGGTCCTCGGGGGGCAGCTCGTCGACGGTGCGGGCGACCGCCGCGAGGGCGGCGACCGACTTGTGTTCGAACACGTCCCGGGGGGTGATGACCAGTCCGCCCTTGCGCACCTGGCCGACCAGCTTGATGGAGACGATGCTGTCGCCGCCGAGTTCGAAGAAGTTGTCCTCGACGCCCACCTCGGGCAGCCCGAGGACCTCGCGGAACGCCTCGGCGAGGATCTCCTCGGCCTCCGTCGCCGGCCCCTGGCCGGTGCCGCCGGTGGTGAGCTCGGGTGCGGGCAGTGCCGCGTGGTCCAGCTTCCCGTTCACCGTCAGCGGCAGGGCGTCCACCACGACGAACGCCTGCGGCACCATGTACTCCGGCAGCCGCTCGGCCGCCCGGGCGCGCACCGCCCCGACCTCGCAGCCCGCCTCGCCGTCGGGCACCAGGTAGCCCACCAGCTGCCGCACTCCGGGCCGGTCCTCGCGGACGACGACCGCTGCGCCGTCCACGCCGGCGCAGCCCGACAGCACCGACTCGATCTCGCCGAGTTCGATGCGGAAGCCGCGCAGCTTCACCTGGTTGTCCCGGCGGCCGACGAACTCCAGCTGTCCGTCGGCGAGTCGGCGCACCACGTCGCCGGTGCGGTAGAGCCGGGAGCCCGGTGCGCCGAACGGGTCGGCGACGAACCGCTCGGCGGTCAGCCCCGGCCGGCCCAGGTAGCCGCGGGCCAGCCCGACCCCGGCCACGTACAGCTCGCCGGGCACGCCGACCGGGCACGGGTTCATTCCGGCGTCCAGGACGTACACCCGGGTGTTGGCGATCGGCCCGCCGATGGGCGGGGTGACCGTTCCGTCCACCGGGCCGCTGGCGGTGGCGCACACGGTGGTCTCGGTCGGCCCGTAGGCGTTGATCACCCGGCGGCCCGGCGACCACCGGGCCGCGAGGTCGCGGGGGCACGCCTCGCCCGCGGTCACCAGGGTCAGGCCGGGCGGCGCGGCCTGCGGCTCGGCACCGGACAGCGCCGTCGGGGTGAGGGTGGCGTGGGTGATCCCCTCGGTGCGCAGGAAGTCGGTGAGCGCCTCGCCGAGCACCGGGCCGTCGGCCGGGGTGAGTACCAGCGCGGCGCCGTTGAGCAGCGCCATCACCGTCTCCCAGGCGGCCGCGTCGAAGCTCGGTGCGGCGAACTGCCCGACCCGGCTCTCGGCGCCCACACCGAGCCACCGGGCCTGCCAGGCGGCCAGGCTGCCCAGCCCCCGGTGCGGCACCACGACGCCCTTGGGACGCCCGGTGGACCCGGAGGTGTAGATCACGTAGGCGGGGTGGTCGGCGGAGAGCGGGACCCGCCGTTCCGCATCGGTGACCTCGGCCCCGGACAGGCCCGCGAGCGCGTCGACGACCGCGGGGCCGTCCAGGATCAGCGGATCGGCGACCTGCCGCGGCAGCCGGTCGGTCAGCTCGGAGACGGTGACCACGAGCGCGGGGTCGCTGTCGCGGACCATGTAGTCGATCCGGTCGGCCGGGTGGTTCGGGTCGACCGGTACGTAGGCCGCGCCGGCGGTCATCACCGCGAGCAGGGCGGTGGTGAGGTCGACCGACCGCGGCAGCACCAGGGCGACCCGGTCCTCCGGCCCCACCCCGCGCTCGATCAGCAGCCTGGCGAGCCGGTTGGCCCGGTCGGCCAGCGTGGCGTAGTCGACGGTGACCCGGTCGGAGACCACCGCGGGCCGGTCGGCGAACGCGGCGGCCCGTTCGGCGAACAGGGCCGGGACGGTGCCGGCGGACACGGGCCGGTCGGTGTCGTTCCAGCCGGTGATGAGCTGTTCGCGCTGCTCGGGGGAGAGGATCTCCAGTCGGCGGACCGGCCGGGTCGGGTCGGCCGCGGCGGCCCGCAGCAGCGTCACCAGGTGGGCGGCGATGCGCTCCGCGCTCTCCCGGTCGAACAGGTCGGTGCTGTAGTTCAGGATGCCGGAGATCCCGCCGGCGTCCTCGGCCAGGCTGAGTTCGAGGTCCACCTTGGCGACCGGCAGCAGCACCTCCTGGGCGGTGACCCGCAGGCCGGGCAGCTCGATGTCGCGGATGTCGTTGTTCTGGTAGGCGAGCAGCACCTGGAACAGCGGGTTGTGCGACAGCGAACGGTCGGCGCCGACGAGGTCCACCAGCCGCTCGAACGGCAGGTCCTGGTGGGCGTAGGCGCCGAGCGCGGTCGCGCGGACCCGGCGCAGCAGGTCGACGAAGCTCGGGTCGCCGGAGACGTCGGTGCGCAGCACCAGGGTGTTGACGAAGAAGCCGATCAGGTCGTCGGCCGCGGCGTCCGTCCGGCCGGCGACCGGGGTGCCGATCGGGATGTCCTCCCCGGCGCCCAGGCGGGACAGCAGCGCGGCCAGGGCGGCCTGGAAGACCATGAAGGGAGTGGTGTCGGTCTTGGCCGCGAGCGTCCGCAGGCCCTCGTGGAGTTCGGCGTCGATGCGCACCGGCACCGAACCGCCCCGGTGGGTGGCCACCGGCGGGCGCGGACGGTCGGCCGGCAGCTCGATCTCCTGCGGGGAGCCGGCGAGCTGCTCGCTCCAGTACGCCAGTTGGGCGGCGGCCGGGCTGTTCTCGTCCCGCTCGTCGCCCAGCACGTCCTGCTGCCACAGCGTGTAGTCGGCGTACTGCACGGGCAGTGGCCGCCAGGTGGGGGCGGCGCCGGTCAGGCGGGCGCGGTAGGCCTCGCCCAGGTCGCGGACGAGGGGGGCCTGGGACCAGCCGTCGCCGGCGATGTGGTGGACCACCACGCACAGCACGTGCTCGTCGTCGGTGAGGCGGAACAGCCAGGCGCGCACCGGCAGGTCGACGGCGAGGTCGAAGCCGGCGGAGCCCGCGGCGTCCAGCGCGGCGGACAGCCCCGCCTCGGGGACGTCGGAGACCTCGATGGCCACGGTGGCCTCTTCGACCGGGACGACCCGCTGCCACGGCTCGCCGTCGGCGTCCGGGAACACGGTGCGCAGCGCCTCGTGCCGGCCGACCACGTCGTTGAACGCGGCGGTCAGCGCCGCCACGTCCAGCGCGCCGGTCAGCCGCACGGCGAACGGGATGTTGTAGGTGGCGCTGGGGCCCTCCATGCGGTTGAGGAACCACAGCCGGCGCTGCGCGAACGACAGCGGCACCCGCTCCGGCCGGTCCGCCGGACGCAGCGCCGCCCGGACGGCCGTCGGGGAGTCGGTGAGCCGGACCGCGAGCGCGGCCACGGTCGGTTCCTCGAAGACCGTGCGGATGGGCAGTTCGACACCGAGGACCGCACGGACCCGGCCGACGAGGCGGGTGGCGAGCAGCGAGTGGCCGCCCAGCTCGAAGAAGTTGTCGTTCACCGACACCGAGGGCAGTCCGAGCACCTCGGCGAAGAGCCCGCACAGCAGTTCCTCGTGCGGCGTGCGCGGTCCCCGCGCCTCCTCCGCGTCGTACTCGGGAGCCGGCAGCGCCTTCTGGTCGAGCTTGCCGTTGGTGGTCAGCGGCAGGGCGTCCAGCGCGACGATCGGCCGCGGCACCATGTACTCCGGCAGCCGCTCGGCCGCCCACGTCCGCAGTTCCTCGGTGTCCAGCCCGGCCCCCGCGGCCGGCACCGCGTAGCCGACCAGCTGCCGCACTCCGGGCCGGTCCTCGCGGACGACGACCGCGGCCTGGCCGACGGCGTCGTGGCCGGCGAGCACCGACTCGATCTCGCCGAGTTCGATGCGGAAGCCGCGCAGCTTCACCTGGTTGTCCCGGCGGCCGACGAACTCCAGCTGTCCGTCGGCGAGTCGGCGCACCACGTCGCCGGTGCGGTAGAGCCGGGAGCCCGGTGCGCCGAACGGGTCGGCGACGAACCGCTCGGCGGTCAGCCCCGGCCGGCCCACATAGCCGCGGGCCAGCCCGACCCCGGCCACGTACAGCTCGCCGGGCACGCCGACCGGGCACAGCCGCAGGTCGCCGTCGAGCACGTAGACCCGCTTGCCGTCGAGCGGACCGCCGATCGGCACCGGGTCCGGTACGGGCTCGCCCGCGGGCAGCTTCCGCGCGCTGGCCATGACGGTGACCTCGGTCGGCCCGTAGGCGTTCACGACCGTGGTCTCCGGGCAGGCTTCGAGCACCCGGCGCACCGACGCGGCGGTCAGCGCCTCGCCGCCGGTCCACACCTCGCGCAGCGGCCGGAACGTCTCCGGCGCCTCGGCCGCGATCAGCCGGAACAGTCCGGTGGTGAACAGCGTGGCGGTGATCCGCTCCTCGACGAGGGTGCGGGCGATGGTGGCGACGTCCAGCTCACCGGGCGGGCCGACCACCAGGGTGCCGCCGTTCAGCAGCGGAATCCACATCTGGTAGGTCGAGGCGTCGAACGCGTGGGCCGACTGCAGCAGCACCCGCTCCTGCGCGCCCCCGGCGAACCGGCTGTCGGCGGCCAGGTCGCCGATGCCGCGGTGGGTGACCGCGACGCCCTTGGGCAGACCGGTCGAGCCGGAGGTGTACATGATGTAGGCGACCCGCTCCGGGCCCGGCGGCATCGGCACGCCGCCTTCGGGGACCGGGTGGTGGTCGGGCAGGTCTCCCTGTTCCAGGATCAGCGATACCCCGCTGTCGGCGAGGACGTGGTCGCGCCGGGCCGGCGGCCAGCGGTGGTCGATCGGCACGTACACCGCGCCCGCCCGGATCACCCCGAGCACGGCGAGCACGAACTCGACGGAACGGTCCATGGAGATGCCGACCGGCTCCTCGTCGCGCACGCCGCGGTCGCGCAGCCAGGCGGCGATCTGCTCCACCCGGTCGGTCAGCTCCGCGTAGGTCAGCGACCGGCCGCCGCACACCAGCGCCTGCCGCTCCGGCGCCTCGGCGGTCCGCAGCGCCAGCAGCTCCGGCAGCGTGCGCGCCGGGGCCGGTGCGGGAGCCGGGTTCCCCTCGTCGAGCAGCAGGGCCCGCTCGGCGTCGCTCAGCAGGTCGATCGCGCCCACCGGCACGGTCGGGTCGTCCACGAAGGACTCCAGCACGGTGACCAGCCGGGTGCTGAGCGCCTCGATCTCGGACGCGTCGAAGGCGTCGGGCCGGTAGGTGAAGCGCAGTTCGAGCGAGGGGCCGGGCATGACCATCAGGGCGAGCGGGTAGTGCGCGCCGTCCGTGGAGAAGACGTCGGCGACCGACAGCCCGCCGGGCAGGGTCAGCGCGGCCGGGTCGACCGGGAAGTTCTCCAGCACGGTGAGGGTGTCGAACAGGTCGCCGTGCCCGGCGGCCCGCTGGATCTCCGCCAGGCCCAGGTACTGGTGGGCCATCAGCTTCCGCTGTTCCTCCTGGAGCCGCCCGCACAGCGCCGGCAGCGTCTCGTCCCGCCGGACGCGGACCCGCACCGGCACGGTGTTGAGGAACAGTCCGACCATGGTGTGCACGCCGGGGATCTCCGGCGGCCGGCCGGCGAGGGTCATGCCGAAGGTGACGTCGGTGCGGTCGGTCATCCGGCCCAGCAGCAGGCCCCACGCGGCCTGCACCACGGTGTTGAGGGTCAGGCCCAGCTCGCGGACGCGCTGCGTCAGCCGGGCGGTCGTCTCCGGCGACAGCCGGCCGCTGACCTTGCTGGGCAGCACCGAGGTGGACCGGTCGTCGGGCATCGCGGCCAGCATGGTGGGTCCGTCGAGCCCGTCGAGCGCACCCCGCCATGCCTCGGCGGCGGCGGCGCGATCCTGCTTCGCGAGCCACGCCAGGTGGTAGCGGTAGGGCGTCACCGCAGGCAGCGCCGTGGCGTCGCCGCCCGTCGCGTACAGCTCGAACAGCTCGCGCACCAGGATCGGCGCCGACCAGCCGTCCAGCAGGATGTGGTGGTTGGTGACCAGCAGTCGGTGCCTGTCCTGCGCGGTGCGCACGACGGTGAACCTCAGCAGCGGCGGCCGGCGCAGGTCGAAGCGGGCGGCCCGGTCCCGCTCGGTGACCTCGCGGAGCGCGGCGTCCCGCTCCTCCTCGGGCAGGTCGGTCAGGTCGACCTCCCGCCAGGGCAGCTCGACCGACTTCGGAATGAACTGCAGGGGGCGCGCCCCCTCGTGCCGGAAGCCCGCGCGCAGGTTGCCGTGCCGCTCCAGCAGGGCACGCGCGGCGGCGTGCAGGGCGGGCACGTCCAGCGGTCCGTCGATGTCCATGCCCAGCTGCATGACGTAGACGTCCGGGCCGGTGCGGTCGTCGTACTGCGCGTGGAAGAGCAGGCCCTCCTGCAGCGGGGTGAGCGGCAGTACGGCTTCCAGCGACGAGTTGTGCTCCGTGCTCATTCCGAAACGCTCCAATTCGACTGGAACTGGTCGAGCTCGTCCTGCGAGACCAGGGGGATGTCCCACTCGCCGTCGGCCGCCCGGTCCGCCCGGTCCGTGTCGTCGGACACCTGTGCGGCCGCCGCGGCGATGGCGCGCACGGTGCGGTGCGCGAACACGTCCTGCGCGGTGAACCGCAGGCCCTCCGCCCGCGCCCGGCTGACCAGTTGGATGGAGACGATGCTGTCGCCGCCCTGACGGAAGAAGTCGTCGTCCGCCCCGACCCGGGCCAGCCCGAGCACTTCGGCGAAGAGCCGGGCGACGATCGCCTCCTGCGGCGTGGCGGGCTGCAGTTCCGAGGCGGGCGCCGCCACGTCGGGCGCGGGCAGCGCCTTGTGGTCGAGCTTCCCGTTCGGGGTGACCGGCAGCGCGTCCAGCAGCACCAGCGCGGTGGGCACCATGTAGTCGGGCAGCCTCTTGGCCAGCGCCTCCCGCAACTCGGCGACCAGCACGCCGTCCCGGCGCCCGGCGAGCGGGTCGTTGGCGTACCGCTCGGGGACCGCGTCCGGCAGGTACAGGTCCCGGTAGGCGGGCACCGTGCCGTCCGCGTGGGCGGCCGGTACCAGCACCGCGTCCAGCCGGCCGTCGACCGCCCCGGCCGTCCAGGTGACCAGCGCCCGGTAGCCGACCGGGGAGCCCACCTCGTGCAGGGCGTTCACGTCGACCCCGCCGGGCACCTCGATGCCGTCGATCTCGGCGACCGCCGTCAAGTCGGTGGTGAGCCTGCCGTTGGGGATGCCGGTGACCCGCAGCGCCGCCGGGCGCTCGTCGCGCAGCCGCGCGGCCAGCCCGGCCAGGCCGCCGACGTCCTCCCAGGCGACGGCCGGCGCGGCCGCCAGCGAGACCGGCGCGGCCGGCCGCTTGTGCAGCACCACGTCGTAGCGGTAGCGGCTGAGCTCGTTGTCGTACTCCCCGCGCTTGATCCGGACGTCGGCGCCGCCGAAACCGTCCAGGACATCGGCGAGGGAGTCGAACAGGGCGGGGTCGACCAGCAGCTCGGTCTCGCGCTCGACGGCCCGGTCCACCGCGTACCGCGCGGCGGCGGCGCTGTCGCCGGGGCTGGAGGTGCGGTGGACGGCCGCCCGCATGCAGCGCAGCAGCCGCAGATCGCGGATGTCGCCGAGGAAGACGGCACCGGTGTCGCCGAGCAGGGAGAACGCCTTGCCGATCACGTCGACCAGGTAGTCCACGCTCGGGAAGTACTGCGCCACCGAGTTGATCACGACCGTGTCGAACGTCCCGGCCGGCAGGTCGTCCAGCACGTGCGCCGGGCAGGCGGTGAACCGGGTCCGCTCCGCCAGCACCGGGTCCGCCGCGGTCTGGCGCCGCAGTGTCTCGATCACCGTGTTGGACAGGTCGGTGCCCCAGTAGAGCTCCACGTGCGGCGCGACCGGCGCCATGATGAGCCCGGCGCCGACGCCGATCTCCAGCACCCGGCGCGGCTTCAGCTCCAGGATCCTCTCGACGGTCGCCGCCCGCCAGGCCCGCATGTCCTCCTCGGGCAGGACCGAACCGTCGTAGCTGCTGTGCCAGCCGCTGAAGTTCTCGCCGAGCGGCGGGCCGTCCTGGGCCGCCGCGCCGTACACCTCTTCGTTGATGACCTGCCACTTGTCGACCTGATCGGTCTCCAGGCCGATGTCGCGGGAGCCGTCGCCCTGTTCGGCGGGCACCACGTAGCCGACCAGCTTGCGCTCGCCGGGCCGGTCCTCGCGGATCACGACGGCCGCCGAGGCCACCTGCGGCTGTTCGGTCAGCGCGCTGGAGATCTCGTCCAGCTCCACCCGGAAGCCGCGCAGCTTCACCTGGTCGTCGGCCCGGCCGACGAACTCCAGCTGCCCGTCGGAGCGCCAGCGCACCACATCGCCGGTGCGGTACATCCGCTCCCCCGGCGCGCCGAACGGGTCGGCGACGAACCGCTCGGCGGTCAGCCCCGGCCGGCCCAGGTAGCCGCGGGCCAGGTTGATCCCGGACACGTACAGCTCGCCGACGACGCCGGCCGGGACCGGGCTGAGCCTGGGGTCCAGCACATACGCCCGCGCGTTGGCGATCGGCGTGCCGATCGGAGGGGGGACCGCGCCCGACAGCGGCTCGCTCATCGTGGCGCACACGGTGGTCTCGGTCGGCCCGTAGGCGTTGATCATGCGGCGGCCGCGGGACCACGTCCCGGCCAGCTCCGCCGAGCACGCCTCACCGGCGACCGTCAGCGTCATGCCGGCCGGCACCGCGGCCGGGTCCAGGCCGGTCAGGGCCACCGGCGGGATCGTCGCGTGGCTGATGCGGTGCTCGGTCAGGAAACGGGCCAGTTCGTCACCGAGCAGCAGGCCGCCGCCGATCGGGAGCACCAGCGTGGCGCCGCTGAGCAGGGCGATGCAGGTCTCCGACACCGCGGCGTCGAAGCTCGGCGCCGCGTACTGGACGACCCGGCTGTCCGGCCGGACCGCGAACCGCTCGACCTGCGCGGCGGCGAGATTGCCGATGCCCCGGTGGGTCACGACGACGCCCTTGGGCCGGCCGGTGGAGCCGGAGGTGTAGATGACGTAGGCGGGATGGTCGACCGAGACGGCGTCCCGCCGCTCCGCGTCCGACAGCGCGGCGGCCGGCCGCCGCGCGATCTCCGCCGCGGTCGCGGCGTCGTCGACCACGACCCGGGCCACGCCGGGCAGCACATCCTCGGCCATCCCCGCCACCGCGGCGGTGGTCAGCAGCAGGGCGGGCGCGCAGTCACCGGCCATGAAGACGACCCGCTCGCGCGGATAGCCGGGGTCGACCGGCACGAACGCCGCACCCGCGGTGACCACGGCGAGCTGCGCCACGACGAGGTCCACCGACTTCGGCATGACCAGCAGGACGCGGTCCTCCGGGCCGACCCCTCGGTCGACCAGATGCCTGGCCAGCCGGTTGACCCGCTCGCTCAGCTCGGCGTACCGCAGTTCGTCGTCGCCCGCGATCACCGCGACGGCGTCGGGGGTGCGCTCGGCCTGCGCGGCGAAGAGCGCGGGCAGCGTGTCGACGCGCACGGCGCGGCCGGTGTCGTTCCAGTCGACGAGGATGCGCCGCCGTTCGTCGGCGTCGAGCACGTCCAGTTCGCTCAGCCTGCTGTCGGGCCGTCCGGTCGCCTGGTCCAGCAGCCGGACCAGGCGGCTGATGAGCAGCTCGACGGTCGACCGGTCGTACAGGTCGGTCGCGTACTCGACGGCACACGCCATGTGGCCGTCGTTCTCGTCCTCGCCCTGCACCTCGCGGAAGTCGAAGAGCAGGTCCAGCTTGGCGGTGTGGGTGATCGCGGGTTCGATCCACGCGTCGAGGCCGGGCAGGTCCAGCACCGGGGTCTCGTTGTTCTGGAAACCGAGCCCGATCTGGATCACCGGGTGCCGGCCGGCCGAGCGCTCCGGGTTGAGGGCCTCCACCAGTCGTTCGAAGGGCAGGTCCTGGTTGGCGAAGGCTGCCAGGCCGTCCGTGCGGGCCCTGCCCAGCAGGTCGGCGAAGAGCGGGTCGCCGGTGAGGTCGGTGCGCAGTACCAGGGTGTTGACCAGGAAGCCGACCAGGTCGTCCAGCGCCTCGTCGGTGCGTCCCGCGATCGAGATGCCCAGCGGGATGTCCTCCCCGGCGCCGAGCTTGCTCAGCAGCGCCGCCAACGCGGTCTGCACCACCATGAACGGGCTCACGTCGTACTCGCGCGAGCACCGCATCAACTGCTGGTACTGCCGGTTGGAGAGCTCGAAGCGCAGCGTCTCGCCGCGGTAGGAGGCGACGGCCGGCCGGGGCCGGTCGGTGGGCAGGGTGACCTCCTCCGGCAGCCCGGCCAGGTACCGCTTCCAGTACGCGAGCTGGCCGGAGATGGCCGAGTCCGGGTCGTCCTCGTCGCCCAGGATCTCGCGCTGCCACAGCGTGTAGTCGGCGTACTGCACCGGCAGCGGCGCCCAGTCGGGGGCCTTCCCCTGGCAGCGGGCGGTGTAGGCGGTCTGGAGGTCGCGGGTGAGCGGCACCAGGGACCAGCCGTCGCCGGCGATGTGGTGCACCGGCATGAGCAACGCGTGCTCTTCCTCGGACACGGCGAACAGGTGTGCGCGGATGGGCGCCTCGGTGGCCAGGTCGAACCCGATGCCGGCGCGTTCGGCCATGGCGTCGGCCAGCCGGTCGGCGGCGATGTCGGTCACGCTCATGACCGGTGTCGCCTCCTCGGCGGACAGGATGTGCTGGCGCGGCGTGCCGCCGGTGTCGGGGAAGACGGTGCGCAGGCTCTCGTGCCGGGCGACCACGTCGCCGATCGCGGCCTGCAGCGCCTCGCGGTCCAGGGAGCCGTTGAGCCGCACCACGAGCGGGATGTTGTAGGTGCCGGCGCCGCCGTCGATCTTGTCGACGAACCACAGCCGCAGCTGGGCGAAGGAAAGGGGGATCTCCTCCGGTCTGTCCATCACGGTCAGCGGGCGCCGGGCCTTGGGGACGTTGCCGTTGCCGGCCAGCCAGGCGATCAGCGAGGCCGGTGTCGGCGCCTCGAAGACGGTGCGGATGGCGAGTTCGACGCCGAACGCCGCGCGGATCCGGCTCACCAGCCGGGTCGCCAGCAGCGAGTGGCCGCCCAGATCGAAGAAGTTGTCGTCCATGGAGACCGACGGGACGCCCAGGATCTCCGCGAAGAGACCGCAGAAGATCTCCTCCTCCGGGGTGCGGGGCGCCCGGCCGCCGGCGGCGGCGGCGAGGTCCGGGGCGGGCAGGGCCCTGGTGTCGAGCTTCCCGTTCGTGGTCAGGGGCAGCGCGTCCAACTGGACGAACCACGACGGGACCATGTGGTCGGGCAGCGCGGCGGCGGCGTGCTTGCGCAGCTCCGCCGTCTCCAGCGCGACCCGGCCGCCGCGGCCGTCGGGGCCGCCGACGACGTAGGCCACCAGCCGCTTGTCACCGGAGGCGTCCTCGCGGACGGTGACCGCCGCCTGCCGGACGTCGGGATGGCGCAGCACCGCGGACTCGATCTCGCCCAGCTCGATGCGGAAGCCGCGGATCTTGACCTGGTGGTCGGCCCGCCCCAGGTACTCCAGGTTCGGGCTGCCGTCCGGGGCCCAGCGGACCATGTCACCGGACCGGTACATGCGCTGTCCCGGCGGCCCGAAGGGGTCGGCGACGAACCGGGTGGAGGTCAGGTCCGGGCGCCCCAGGTAGCCGTCCGCGACGGCGGGCCCGCTGACGTACAGCTCACCGAGCACCCCGGGCGGGGACGGGCGCAGCGCGGTGTCGAGGACGTAGACGCGCAGGTCGTCGATGCCCAGGCCGATCATGCTGCCGGTGCCGGCCGTCGCGTCGGCCGCCGTGAGCGCCAGCTCGGTGGTGTGCACCGTGGTCTCGGTGATGCCGTACATGTTGACCAGCCGCGGACTGTCCTCGGCGTGCCGCTCGTACCAGTCGGCCAGTCGGCCGATCTCCAGCGCCTCGCCACCGAAGATCACGAACCGCAGGGCGAGCTCGCCGCCGACCTCCGGGTGGTCCCGGTCGGCCTGGATCAGCTGGTAGAAGGCCGACGGCGTCTGGTTGAGCACGGTGACCCGCTCCCGGACCAGCAGCCGCAGGAGGTCCTCGGGCGAACGGCTCACCGCGAACGGCACCACCACGAGCGTGCCGCCGTACAGCAGCGGACCCCAGATCTCCCACACCGAGAAGTCGAAGGCGTAGGAGTGGAACAGCGCCCACACGTCGTCCGGTCCGAAGCCGGTCCACCGGTCGGTCGAACCGAACAGCCGGATCACGTTCTGGTGGGCGACCATGACGCCCTTGGGCCGGCCGGTGGAGCCGGAGGTGTAGATGACGTAGGCGACCTGGTCGGGCAGGATCGGACCGCCGCGTTCGTAGTCCTCGACCGGGGCGGCCGGCAGCGCGGCGAGTTCGGCCTCGGTCTCCGGGTCGTCCAGCCCGATCTCCGGCACGTCCACGGCCAGTTGGGCGAAGGCGTCGCGCTGGGCGGTGATCACCGCGGCGGGCTTGGCGTCGCCGAGCATGTAGGACACCCGGTCCGCGGGGTACTCCGGGTCGATCGGCAGGTAGGCGGCGCCCGCCTTCAGCGTCGCCAGCAGCGACACGATCGTGTCCGTCGAGCGCGGCACCGCCAGCGCGACGAGCTGTCCGCGCCGCACGCCGCGGTCGATCAGCAGCCGGGCCAGCCGGTTGGACCGCATGTCCAGTTCCCGGTAGGTCAGCGACCGGGCGCCGGCATCGTCGGGGCACACCACCGCCGTGTTGTCCGGATGCGAGGCGACCGCCGCGGCGAACCGCTCGGGCAGGGTCGCCTTCCCGACCGGTTCGAACGTGGACGCCGCGCCGCCCCACACGTCGACCAGGCGCGTCAGCATCTCGGGCTCGACGATGTCCAGGCTGCCGATCGGGCGGTCGGGGTGCTCGGCGAGCTCGCCGAGCAGCCGGGTGATCAGGCGGTGGTGCCGCTCGACCGCGTCGGGGGCGTACACGTCCGGGTTCGCCGACACGTCGAGCTGGAAGCCGCCGTCCTGCTGGGCGTACACGATCAGGGAGAAGTCGTCGTCGTGCCCGGCGATCATCGGCCGCACGGTCGCCGGCAGCTCCGCGAAGTGCAGGTTCGGCGCGACGACGCTCAGGTTGACCCGCGGCCCGATCAACCGGCCGTCCGAGCCCAGGAGCTTGAGGTCGCGCCGCAGGTCCTCGTAGCGGTAGCGCTTGTGCCGGGACGCCTCGCGCATGCGCTGGTGCGCGTGCCGGATGAGCTCGTTCGCCGTCATGTCCGGACGCACCGTCAGCCGCACGCCGACCACGTTGGAGACCATGCCGGGCACGGTGCGCGCCACGGTCGTCGAGCGGGCGGCGACCGACAGCGCGATCACCACGTCGCTGCTGCCGGTGATCCGGCCGGTGTACGCGCCGACGGCGGCCAGCACGGCGGCCGGCCAGCCGACGCGGACGGCACGGGCCGCGTCGCGGATCCGGGCGCCCGTGCCGGGCATGACGTGCCGGGTCCCCCGCACCAGGCTGGTCGGCAGTCCGGTCGGGCGATCGCCGAGGCTGGCGGCGGTCGGCTTGTCGGCGAACCGCTCGGTCCAGAAGTCCCGGTCGGCCTCGAAAGCGGCGGACCGCCGGTAGGCCGACTCGTCGTCGATCAGCTCGCGCAGCGACGGGAACGCGCCGGCGGTGGGGTCCTCACCGGCGACGAGCCGCGTGTAGACCTCGGCGAGGCGGGCCGCGACGAGGTTCGCGCCGAAGCCGTCCATCACCAGGTGGTGGTAACGGTGGTAGAAGAAGAAGCGGTCGGCGGCGACCTTGATGAGCGCGAACCGGTACAGCGGGCCCTCGAACACGTCCACCGGGGTGTTCGCGTCCGACCACATCCACGCCTCGGCCTCCTGCTCCGGCCGGTCCTCGGCGCTGAAGTCCAGGACGTGCAACGGCTGTGCCGACCAGTCGGCGACCGGCTCGACCACCTGCACCGGGCCGGTCCCGTCGTCGGTGAACCGGGCGCGCAGCGCCTCGGCCTCGGTGACGACCCGGCGCATGGCGGACACGAACAGCTGCGGGTCGACGGCTCCCGCTATTTCCAGGCACAGGGCCGCGTGGAATGTCGCGTTCGGACCGCTCAGGCTCTGCGCGTACCAGATTCCGGCCTGGCCGGCGGTCAGTGGCAGAACCGTGGCTGACGAGTCAGACATCTGTCCTCTGTTTCTTCGGGCCAGGCCGATCTGGGTGTCCGGTCAGGGGGCCAACGGTCGGCAGGACGGACGACTTCGGTCCTCCTGCCACCAGTGCGAGTCGGCCGGCTCACCTGCTGCGGAAGGCAGGCACCGCGCTGTTTCGGCGCACTCCGGCCTTCGCGGACTGAGGTTCATCGACGTTCCAGCTAAACGAATACACGATCGAGCAATCCCTGTCGCGCGCAGATGCATTTTCCGGAAACGACCCCAGGATCATAGGAATTCAAATTCTTTGAATCGACCGGGCTGCAACAAGTGGCAAGTGGCTCCGGCGAACGGGAGCCGGTCCATAGCATCGGCCCCAGCAGGGTCAGAGACCACAGACAGACAAGGGGTAACGCCATGACCGACGCCGTGGAGAGGGGGGCGACCTGCCCCGTCGCCCCTCGCGGCTGGCCCAATCCGCTGCTGCCCGAGTACGACCAGCTGCCGGAAGGCCGTCCGCTGACGCAGGTCACGATGCCGTCGGGCAGCAAGGCGTGGCTGGTCGCGCAGCACGACCACATCCAGCGACTGCTGGCCGACGACCGGTTCAGCGTGGAGCCGCACCCCACGTTCCCCATCCGGTTCCCCGCGCCGCAGGAACTGCTCGACATGATCGCCAGGGACGCCAAGAACCTGCTGGTGACCATGGACCCTCCGCGCCACACCCGCGTCCGCCAGATGGCACTGCCGGACTTCACCATCAAGGCCGTGGAGAAGCTGCGGCCCCGGGTGCAGGAGCTGGTCGACGAATACCTGGACCGGATGGAGGCCGAGGGCAGCCCCGTCGACCTGGTCCAGGCGCTGGCGCTGCCGCTTCCCGCCCAGGTGATCTGCGAGCTGGCCGGCATCCCCGAGTCCGAGCGGGACACCTTCACCCGCAACGCGGCGATCATGGTGGGCACCCGCCACTCGTACACCATGGACGAGAAGCTGGCCGCCAACGAGGAGTTGATGAAGTACTTCGCGACCCTCGTCACCGAGAAGCAGAACAACCCCACCGACGACATGCTCGGCAACTTCATCAGCCGGGCGAGCCGGACCGACGAGTTCGACCACCACGGTCTGACCCTGATGACCAAGATGCTGCTGCTCGCGGGTTACGAGTTCATCGTGAACCGCATCGCGCTCGGCATCCAGGCGCTGCTCGACCACCCCGAGCAGCTCGCCGCGCTGCGGGCGGACACCCCGGGGCTGATGCCCAAGACGGTGGACGAGGTGCTGCGCTACTTCAGCCTGGTGGACGAGATCATCGCCCGGGTGGCACTCGCCGATGTGGAGATCGACGGCGTGACCATCAAGGAGGGCGAGGGCATCCTGGTGCTCAAGGGCCTGGGCGACCGGGACCCGGCCAAGTACTCCGACCCGGACACCTTCGACATCCACCGCGACGCGCGGGACCACCTGGCCTTCGGCTACGGCGTCCACCAGTGCCTGGGCCAGCACGTCGCGCGCCTGATGCTGGAGCTGTGCCTGACCAGCCTGATCCACCGCTTCCCCGAGCTGCACCTGGTCGAGAGCGACGAGCCCATCGAACTCGTCGACGGGCTGCCGCCGGTCCACAAGCTCACGGTCGGCTGGTGACCGGATGAAGGTCCACGCGGATCGCGACCGCTGCATCGGCGCCGGACTGTGCGCGCTGAACGCCCCGTCGGTGTTCGACCAGGACGACGCCGGTCTGGTGGTCGTGCTGAACGACTCGCCTTCGGACGCCGAGGCCGCGGACGCCCGGAAGCTCGCCGAGGACATCTGTCCGTCGAAGGCCATCCTGATCTCGGACGGCTGAGGGCCACCGCCCGCCCCGTCCCGCCACGGGCCGCGGGTCCGGTGCCCTCCCGTGTGGGCATCGGACCCGCGGCCTCTCCCGTTCCGTACCCCTATCCCAGCGCCGACCGGAGTGGACAGCTCACATGACAAAGCCCAGCGGATGGAAAGTGCTCAGCGCCGGTCGGGAGGCCGGGCTCGTGCTCGCCGTCGACTTCGCCACCACGGGCCGGTCCGACTCGAGTTTCTCGGACCTCGTCCCGCTCCTCTCCCCGGAGTTCACCGTGTGGGAGACCAGGCAGCCGCACACCACCGACGGGATGTCGGCGGAGGACTACCTCGCGCTGTGGGCCGACGAGGTCACCGGCAGCGGCCGTACGGTGCGGGCGGTGCTCGGCTACTGCGCCGGCAGCGTGTTCGCCGGTGAGCTCGCCGCCAGGATCGCCGCCCGGCAGGCCGAGGCGCCCCGGTTCGTGATGTTCGATCCGGAGGTGCCGTCACCGGCCGGCCTGTACCGGGACTTCGCCGCCATGATGAACCAGTTCGCCTCGGTGCTGTCGCCCGAGGAGGTGGCCGCCGCCCAGCGGGAGGGCGTCGCGGCGCAGGCCGACGCTCCGGACTTCGCCGCCTACGGCGACGAACTGGTCCGGATCTTCATGGAGCGGGCCGGTGCGGCGTTCGCCCGCGAGGAGCTCGACACGGAGCTGCTGGACGAGTTCGTCGCGGTGTTCCGGTCGTTCGTGTCCTACCTGAACGCGGCGCGGCAGATCGACCCGACCGCCGCCTGGCGCACCGCGACCGCGGTGAGTTCCCGCGAGCCCACCGAAGGGGCCGCGCTGGCCGAGCGGTCCGTCGAGGTTCCCGTCGACCACGCCGACATCCTGCGCAGCAAGCGGGTGGCCGAGGCGGTCAACGAGATCATCGGCGTGTACGCGTCCTCCTGACCGGTGTTCGACGGGTCCGCCCCGAACCGCTTCAGCGGTTCGGGGCGGACCCGTCGAACACCGGTCGCGGGTCAGGACGCGCCGGCCATCGTGCGGTCGACCTTCTCACGGGGCCTGCTGGAACCGATGAGGGCGCCGACCGTCATCACGCACCGGTCGCCGTCCCAGGTCTGCCCGGACACGAAGACGTTGTTGGACATCAGCCGGTCGATGCGGGCCACGTGGCGCAGCACGGCACCGGGACGCACCTCGCCGGTGAAGCGGCAGTCGCGGAACGCCGCGGCCACCGGCACGCCCTCCGCGGTGCCGGTGGACAGCCACAGCAGCACCGAGGACTGGCCGAAGGACTCCAGCATCAGGGCCCTGGGGTACATGTAGCGCGACAGGGGCAGGCCGTCGGCCATTCCCTGGTAGCAGGGCTCCGAGCCGGAGACCGCCTTGACGGTGGTGATCTGCCGACCGGGATCGAACGCCTCCACCCGGTCCACCAGGAGCATCGGGTGACGCACCGGCAGCCGGTCCAGGATCTCGGTGTAGTCCGGTCCGGACGGACCGGGGGCCGGGAGGAGCGGCCCGCCCACCGGTGTCGGCAACTCCCCGGCGTCGCGGTCGCCGAGCACCACCTTCACCGCCGCGACCGGTGTGCCGTCGTGGCGGGCGCCGTCGGCGGCCACCAGCCACCGCCCGTCGTCGGTGGCCTTCGCCGTGACGTCCAGGCGGATCTCGTCGCCGCCCTGCATCGGCGCCAGCCAGCGCCCGGAGCGGACCTCGACCAGGTTCAACGGCTCGTCCGCGCCGACGAGGGTGGTCGTCGCCTGGCGGAGCGCCTCCAGCACGAACACCGCGGGCAGCAACGTCAGCCCCGGGAAGTGCCCGACCATGTACGGGTCCTCGGGGTTGACGGTCTTGTACAGCAGGAACCGGAGGTCCGGCCCGTCGGACAGCACCTCGATCCGGTCCACCGCGCGCAGCGGGGTCGCGAAGGTGTGCCGGTCGTGGTGCCGCGGTCCGTCGCCCGGTCGCCCGGTCCGCGGGGGGAGGGCGCCGGTCACACGAACCACACCTGGTCGTACCGCGGCCAGCGCACCGCCAGCTCGGCCGAGCCGAGGCAGGTGGTCCCCGCGACGAGCTGCTCCGGGGCGAAGCCGAGCGCCGTCACGGCGGCCTCGTCCACGAAGACGTCGAAGCCCTCGGCGACCAGATCGCGCACCGAGCCCCGGTAGTCCGGCAGCGTGTCGAGCACCATCGTGCCCAACCGCACCGACGGCCGGTAGGCGTCCTCCTCGACGGCCATGGTCACCGCCGCGCCGCGCAGCGCCACGTCCATCCGTTCGAACTGGCCGTGCAGGTCGAGCAGGCCGTACAGGGCGTGGAAGAACTGTGCCTCGACCGCGCCGCGGTAGGCGCGGTCGAGGACGCACAGCACGCTCGGGCCGCGTTTGGTGCGGGTGGTGGTCATCAGGCCCCTCCGAGGTAGAGAGTCTGCTTGGCCCCGGCGACGGTCGCCGCCAGTCTGAGCGGGGACCGGTGCCGCACCTGCGGTATGTGGTGGGTGGCGCCGCGCTCCTCGGTGCACGCGGTGCACCCGATCCAGGCGAAGCGGCCCTGACCGTCGGCGATCATCCGCTGGACGATCGCCGAGGGCGAGGGGTAGTGGCCCTCGGGGTCGCGGGTGTTCGGCAGCTTGGTGTCGCCGAAGGTGTCCTGGGTCATCATCGTGGCGTAGCCGCACGCCCAGACCCGTACCGAACCGCCGTTGTCGAGCACCGCCTGGGAGAGCCGCAGCGCCGAGGTCACCACGTCGCTCGAGTGCGGAGCCGCCGTCAGGATCAACAGCAGGTCCCACATGCGGCGTTCCATCGTGGTCGCCATCAGTGCCACACCCCCCGGCAGCCGTCCTGGGTCAGCGCCGCGGCGGCGACGTCCATGCCGGCGAGCCTCACGTGCGGCGACAGCTTCGTCGCGCCGAGCGCACGCTGCGCCGCAGAGAAGTCGTCCACGAGGATCTCGACGCCGGCCGCGGCCAGCCGCTCGATCTCGGGTGTGCCGGTGCCCACGGCGCTGAGCACGCCGTCCTCGACGAGGAAGACCCGCACCCGGTGGCCGGCTTCGGCGAGCGCCGCGGCGTCCAGGAGGAAGGCGCCCGCGTTGGGGCCGGCCCAGTTCCCCTTGCTCTCGATCAGGAAATAGGAAGCGGCGTCCGCGGCACGGGCCGTCTGCGCGTCCATCAACCGCGCAGCTTCCGGTTCAGCAGGTCCAGGATGTCGGGGAACCTGCGGACCGTGCCGAGCTCCTCCTCGGGAATCTTTATCTGGTACCGCTGCTCGAGCGTGACCGCGAGTTCCAGCGCCACCACCGAGTCGACTTCCAGCTCCTCGATGAGGAGCACCTCGTCGGTCAGCTCCGACGGTTCGACGTCCAGCGTGTCCGCCACCAGCTCCCGAAGTTCCGACACGTCCAGTGTGGTTTCGGCACTCACCGGAATTCCCTTTCCTCGGGCCGTTCGCGCGGTTTACCCTCCGGTATTCCGCGTCTGTTTCTTCCTGAAGAACGCGACACCGCGTCGATCTTCGCCGATGTTATGGCAGTGCGCCGAAGGCGAGGAGGTGCCCGCCTGATTGCTGCAGGTACTTGCAAGGACTACGGGCCTCGATCTTTACGAATGCATCCTGATCGGCGTCGGCAATTGTGTCGCGCTACCCGGAGGAGCGAGGTGCACCGGTGACGGTCGTGGTCACGGGACTGGGGGCGGTGAGCTGTTTCGGCAGCGGAACAGCCGCCCTGTGGGACGGTCTGCTCCGCGCGGACCGGCGGCCGGTGCCCGCGCCGGACGCCTGCGGGCTGCCGACCCGGCCCTACCTGTACGCGGCGCCCGACCCGGACCCCGTCTTCCCGGACGCAGCGGCGTCCGGCGGCGAACCGGCCGGGCGGACCAGCGCACTGGTGGCGGCCGCCGTCGCGGAGGCCGTCGGGGACGCCGGCCTGACGGCCGGGGACCTGCGCGACGCCGGCCTGACCGTCGGCACCTCGCTCGGCGACATCGACCTGGCGGAGACACGCGAGGCGTCCGGCCGGCGTCTCGCCACCCACCGCGTCGCCGCCGTGCTCGCCGGCCGGTTCGGCATCGGTGGCCCCAGCCAGACCCTCTCCACCGCCTGCTCGGCGGGGGCCTACGCGGTCGGCTGGGGCGCCGAGCTGATCGAGACCGGCCAGGCCGACACCGTCATCGCCTGCGGCGGGGACGCCTTCTCACGGGTCGCGATCGGTACACTGCAGCGGTTCGGGCTGGTGGACCCGGAGTGCTGCAGGCCCTTCGACGCCGATCGCGCGGGCATGGTCACCGGCGAGGGCGCCGCCGCCGTGGTGCTGGAGTCCGCCGAATCCGCCCGGCACCGGGGCGCCACCGCGCGGGCCGCGCTCGCCGGCCACGGCTGGAGCTGCGACGCCCACCACCCGATGGCCCCCGAACCGTCCGGCGAGCAACTGTTCCGCTCGGCCGTCCGGGCGCTCGACGGCGCCACCGAGGCCCCCGGCGCCGTCGTCCTGCACCGAGCCGGGGTGGCGGGCAACGACTCCGTGGAGTCCGCCGCGGTCGGACGGGCCGTGGCGGCCGCCGGCGGCGGCGCCGCCGAGGTGGCCGGGTACGCGCCGAAGGCCGTGATGGGCCACACCGCGGGCGCGGCCGGGGTGTTCGGCTGTGTGATCGCGGCCCTGATCCTGCGGCATGGGGTGGTCCCCCCCAACGCCCACGTCGCCACGCTCGACCCCGAGTGCCCGCTGAGGGTTCCGCTGGGAGAACCCGCCCCGCTCACCCGGCCGTCGGTGCTGGTGAGCGGTACCGGCTTCGGGGGCAACAACGCCGTGCTCGCCTGGAAGGCCGTCGGATGACCGTGCTGATCACCGCGGCGGGCGCCGTCGCCGAGGAGCCCCGGCCCGCCGAGGGGGACGGCACCGGTGCCGCCGCGTGGTTCGACCCCGCCGCCCACCTCGGCCGGCGGGGCTGGAAGTACCTCAGCCCGGCCACCCGGTACCTGCTGGCGGCGGGCAACCAGGCACTCGGCAGACGCCACGACGAGCCGCCGCTCACCGGGGCCCCCGCCGAGCGCTTCGGCGTGGTCACCGGCACCCAGTACGCGATCGCCGGGGTGCACCGGAGGATGGACGACACCCTCGCCACCACGGGCGTCCAGGGGATCAGCCCCGCCCAGGTGCCCGCGTTCTCGATGAACACTCCCGGCAGTCAGCTGGCCATCAGCACCGGCGCCCGCGCGTTCTCGGTCACGCTCACCAATCCGGTCACCGCGGGCCTGGAGGCCGTGCAGTTCGCCGTGACCGCGCTGCGCACGGGCCGGGCCGACCGGGTGGTGGCCGCGGCGACCGACCAGGTGCCGGCCGGGGAAGAGGGACGCGACCGGTACGACGCCGCCGCCGCTGTCGTGCTGTCGAGGGGCCCGGCTCCGGTCTCCGGCGAGGGCGTCGGCGTCCTCGCCGGGATCACCGGAGGGATCTCCCGGTTCGTCCACCGGGGCGCCGACGGCGACCGGGACCCGGCTGCCCTCGCCGCGAGCTGCGGACGGGTCGCCGCTCTGGCGGGCGGGGCGCGGAACGTGCGCCTGGTGGTCAGCGGACCGGCCGCCGCCGCGGAGTTCGGCGGTGCGGTCCGCGACGCCGTCGTCGAGTCCCTCGCCGAGGCAGGCGGCTCGGTGCGGGACCCCGCCGGGGCGGTCAGCCGGGCACGGCACTGCTCGGTCTCGGGCCTGCTGGAGCTGATCGCGCTCGCCCGGGCCGGGGGGACCGGACTGGTGGTGTCGGTGTCGGAATCCGGGCATCTCACCGCGATAGCCCTCGACGCCCCCGTTCAATCCGAATTCCATTGAACAGCGGATGTTCACTGATATGCGCGGATGATTTTGACCGGTCTGCTGCGGCCCGGATACCATACTGGCATGACAGTCACGGCAGAGCGGCCGACCGATCGATTGACGAAAATACGCAGAATATCCGGTTATGGAGCCGCCGTGGCGGTGACACCGTATCTGCTGATTAAAGTCGTCTGGACTTTCGGTCTCTTCATTCCGACCGAACAAATGGGCGGCGCCGACTGGCGGGCGATCAACGCGGCGACCGCCTTCCTTGCCGCCGTCGGCATCCTGCTGGCGATGGCGTTCTCCAGGCCCTGGGGCGAACGGCTGCCCGCATGGCTGGTGGCCCTGCCCGTGTGGGTGGGAACCGGCCTGCTCGTCCCCATGCTGCTGCTGGCACCGGTGCTCGGCCCGGCCGCGATGAGCCGGGACCAGGAGGCGGGCTCCCCCGACTTCTGGATCTACGAGCAGATCCTCGTGATGATCTCGCTGGTCGGAGTGGGTGTCGGTCTGCCGCTCGCCCTGGCGGGGTATGCCAGGGCGCGGTGGCCGGAGGCGCTGGGCGGTCCGATCGACTGCGGGGAACCGCCGGGAAGCACCCGGCCGCTGCAGACGGTCATGGCCAGGCTCGCCGCGGTCGGTTGCGTCCTGCTCGGCTGTGTCAAGGTGTTCTGGGCGGCCGGCGGCACCCTCGGCCTCGACCCGGCCATGCTGGACAACCGCGACGTGTGGTGGCGCCTGCTGTCGTTGAGCACCGGGGTGTGGGCCTTCGCGGGGGCGTGGGGCATCCTGGTGCTGACCACCCGGCGCGGGTCACGGAGGTTCCTGCCTCCCATGGCGGCGGCATGGGTCTCGTCGGGCATGCTGTTCTCCTACAGCATCTACAACCTCCTCACCCTCACCGACATGCAGCAGCCCGCCCCGGAGTACCCGCTGGCGGGCGCGCTGGCCAGGGAGGTCGGCGCGGTCCTGGGAGTGATGATGGGGATGACCCTCCTACTGGTCCTGTACGACCGCAGGCGTGTCCTGCGCGGCGATTCCTGAGGCGCCGACCGGAACGGTCCGGGTCCTGTGACGGGCTCCGGACCGTTCCGGGAAACGGGCACCGAACGCCGAAGCCTCCGGCGCGGCGTCCTCCGAGGAGGCGCCGCGCCGGAGGCTTCGGCGTTCGGTGCCGGCTAGCGGGTGGCGCAGGGAACGGGCAGGGAGCACCACTCCGGCAGCCTGGACCACACGTCCGGGGTGTAGAAGTGCCCGCCGGGCAACTCGACCGCCTCGAAGGCGCCGTCCGTCAGGGACCTCCAGTGCCGCTCGACGTAATCGAAGGGCTCGCAGTCCTCGGCCCCGTAGAGCACACGCAGCGGCACCGAGACCCGGGAGCCCTCGACGAACCGGTAGGACTCCGACACCACGAGATCCGCCCGGAGCAGCTCCACCGCGAGCTTGACGAGCTCCGGCTCGTTGGCGACCACCGCGGTCATCTGCCCGAACTCCCGCATCCACCGGACGAGGGCTTCGTCGCTGTCGTCCGAGCGCGGCACGTGGCTGCGTACCTCCCGGCGCTTGTGCGGCGCCACGCCTCCGGAAACGACAAGGGCCGAGGGCGGCGCGACACCGAGGCGTTCCAGCTGTGCCGCGGTCTCGAAGGCCAGCCACGACCCCATACTGTGGCCGAACAGGATGTAGGGACGGTCGGCGAGGCTGCGGACGGCCCGCACCACGTCGTCGCGGAGGGCGGTCCAGTCACGCGCGAACGGCGTGCCGAACCGCGACTCCCGGCCGGGATAGCAGATCAGTGCCAGTTCCACGTCGTCCGGCAAAGTCCTGGCCCACTGCCGGAACGGCGCGGTCCCACCGCCGCAGTAGCTCAGGCACACCAGCACCCGGTCGGCGTGCGGCCGTGGCTGCGGCCGGTGTACCGCGGCAGCGGCGGATTCCGTGTACATGATCGTCCTTTCCGCCGCGGGGTCCTACCGGGCGCCTTCCATCCGGCGCACGAGGCTGAGCGGACGCATGTCGGTCCAGTTCTCGTTGACGTAGTCCAGGCACGCCTGCCTGCCGTCCTGCCCGTGCACCACCGTCCAGCCCGCGGGAACCTCGGCGAAGGCGGGCCACAGCGAGTGCTGACCCTCATCGTTGACCAGTACGTAGTACTGGGCGTCGTTGTCCTCGAAGGGGTTGCTGCTCATCGTCTTCTCTCCAAGCGTGTTCGGCGTTCGAGGCGGCCCGGGGACGGGCCCCGGTACAGGCCGGTACAGGGGGTCCCGGCGGCGGTACTAGGCGGTGCGCTGCCGGACCATCGGCACGGCGGTCCCTGCGGGGGCTTCCCCGGCCTCGGCTTCGGCCTCGTGCTCGCCGGTGTGGCCGCCGCGCGGATCACGGATGCTGTCGATCAGCATCAGCACCGCCCGCACCGAGGGCAGGATCATGTGCCCGTCGCCGGTCAGCCGCGCACCGCTGGGGTGCCGGGTGAACAGCTTGAAACCGAGGGACCGTTCCAGACACTGGATCTGATAGGTGATCGCCGGCTGGGAATATCCCAGCTGCCGCGCCGCGACATCCATGCGTCCGGTTTCCGCGATCGAAACAAAGGCCCTGAACTCGCGCTCGTGCATCATTCCCTCACATGTGGCCCCTGCCGCCACAGAGTTCGACCACAAAACCGCCGTATCGAGAACCCTACAGACGCCGGACACGCCTTTCCCCCTCTTGTTTCAGGAAGCTGCACCGGGCACCGGCGGCCTTTCCGGGGCGCCGCCGCCGGGCCCGGGAACGAGCCCGCCGGCCGGGACGGAGCGCCTTCGGACCCGGCCGCGCCACCCGCGGCCCGTCGCTCCCGGCGCCGGACGTGGGCGCGCCCGGGGGCGGGGACGGGGTGCGGCGGCACCCCGTCGACCGCCTGCACCGGCGCGGCGGGAATGCGCCGGGACCGGGCGGGAGGTCAGGCGCGGGTGTTCACGCTCACCGGCCAGGAGCCGGTGGGGGGCGTCCAGCCCTGGAGCGTGGCGGGGATGCCCACGCGGGTGTTGCAGTCGATCACCTGGAAGTGCAGGTGGGGGCCGGTGGACGCCCCCGTGCTGCCGGACCAGCCGATGATCCGGCCCTGCGGCACCCAGTCGCCGGTGTTGTAGATCGCCCGGTTCAGGTGCGCGTAGTGGGTGCAACGGCCGTTGGAGTGCCGGATGATCACCTCGATGCCGTTCTGCCAGTACGGCGACCAGTTCGAGACGAGGACCGTGCCGGCCTGCGCGGCGGAGACCTCGTAGTTCGCCGGGAGCCCGAAGTCCCAGGCGTACTCGTTGTACGGGCCGTAGTGCGAGTACGTGCCCTCCGGCCCCTGGGTGACCTGGTAGGCCTCGCCGGCCGGGTAGGGGAGTTCGTAGTAGTAGTCCGCGGCCGCGGCCGGGGCCGCCCCGGCCAGCGAGATGCCCGCGACCGCCAGCATCGCGCCCGCCGCCGCGGCGATCCTGCGCAGGACCGCTCCCGTTCCGTTCACCATGTGTCTCCTTGTCTCAAAGCCCGTCGGGGACCGGACCCCGAGGCCCGCACAGGCCCCGGAGGGACCTGATCGACATGTCAGGTCCTGGACAACAATCCCGGTTGACGGAGCACCGTACAAGAGGGGAAGGGCCGGGCCTACGCTTCCGGGGGCCCTGGCCAAGGCCGCGGAACGGTCTCGAAACGGCCCGTGGGGAGCGGCTGCCGCGGCGCGGCCGTCGTTCGGAGGCCCGGCCGGCCGGGTCCGCCGATGTGCCCGCACCCGGCGAGGAGGCCCTGCCGCGCCCCGGGCCGGGGACGTCCGGTGAGTTAGCCTCGGACCCAGGAGACAAGGAGGTGCCGTATGGCCGGGCCCGGCGTCTCTGCGCAGGACCTTCCCCGGACCTCTCCCGCCCGGGCGCGCACGGTCAACGAGGTCGAGATACGCGCCTCGCTCGCGATGATGGGCTCGTTGGACGCCGGGGCGTGGTCGAGGCCGACCGCGTGCACCGGATGGACCGTCCGGGACGTGGTGGCCCACGAGGTGGGACAGTTCGAGGAACTGCCCAAACCCTGGCTCATGATCACGCGCATCCGGCGGGCCCGGCGCGCCCATCCCGAGCTGGGCGCACTCGACGGCCACAACGCCAGCCAGGTCGAGGACCGGGCGGAAGCGCCGGGGGAGCGGCTGGTCGAGGAGTTCGCCCGCGTCGCCCCGAAGGGGGCCCGCTCACTGGCCCGTGTGCCGGTTCCGGTGCGGCGCCGGTTGCGCATGAGCATGATCTTCCCGGAGGCGAAGGCGCTGCCGGAGGACTCCATGGAGTACCTGCACAGCGTGCTCCTGGCTCGCGACACCTGGATGCACCGTGTCGACATCGGCGATGCCACCGGCACCGAGCCGGTCCTGGACGCCCACGACCGCGAGATCATGGGCCAGGTGCTGCTGGATCTGGCGCTCGGCTGGACCGGTCCCTGCTGCCTGCTGGATCTGTCGGGGCCGGCCGGTGGCCGCTACCGTCTCGGCGGCGGTCCTCCGGTGGTCACGCTGCGGGCCGATGCCGTCGCTTTCGCCCGCCACCTCTCGGGCCGCCCGCCCCTCGGTGAGCTGGTGTCCGAGGGCGACGCGGAGGCGGCGGCGGCCCTCACCGCGGCCCGGGTCGTCTTCTGACCCGCGCGGTCCCGTGTGGATATCGCTTACCGCGGATATCAAGGACCACCAATCCCTCACAACGTCACCGGTCCAAGCTCAGTGGTTCACCTTGTGTCGAATCGGCCGATATGCGCCAACTGGATAAACGGGATGTGCGGAGAGTGCGGCGCCCGCCCGGTGCGCTGGTCGTCGCCGGTCTTCGGGGACTCCTCATCGCCTGATCGGTCGCCTAGCATGAACGGACTATGAAGGGAGCGTTTTCGGTCAACATCGATAAGTCCGGCATCGAAGTCGGCGTCGGCGGCGGCACCCACCACGGCGTGCACGGCGGAAGCAGTGCCCCCGGGTCGGTCGAGGCCGGCCTGCGTCCCGGTGGACTGCTCACCGAGGGCTGCGGCGCAGTCGCCGTCCAGGCGCGGCCCACCGCGTCCGGATCCGCCGCCAAGCTGTGTGATAGGGGCGCACGCAGCCGGTTCCCCCGTCCCGGCCGCCGGCCTGCCCCGGCGGAGGAGGGCCACGCTCCACCGTCTTTGCTGTCTGCCTGCCAGGCGCACGCTTCGTGTAGACCGGCGTCCCGTCTTCCAGAACCCAGAGGGCCTCTCGTATGAACGCACTTCCCCTGCTCCTGATCGGCCTCGCGATGTTCGCGGGCGGATACGTCCTGTACTCGAGATTCCTGGGCAACCGGGTCTACAAGCTCGACGCGTCCTTTCAGACGCCCGCGCACGAACTGCAGGACGGCGTGGACTATGTCCCGACCAACAAGTTCGTTCTGTGGGGACACCACTTCACCTCGGTCGCGGGCGCAGCGCCCATCGTCGGCCCCGCGGTCGCCGTCATCTGGGGTTGGCTGCCCGCGTTCCTGTGGGTCACCCTCGGCACGGTCTTCTTCGCGGGCATGCACGACCTGGGTGCCCTGTGGGCCTCGGCGCGCAACAAGGGCCGCTCGATCGGCACGCTCTCCGGCCGCTACATCGGCGGCCGGGGCGCCAATCTCTTCCTCGTCGTGATCTTCCTGCTGCTCCTGATGGTGGTCGCGGCCTTCGCGGTGGTGATCAAGAATCTACTGATCTCCACACCCTCGGCGGTGATCCCCGCTTGGGGCGCGGTCGCGGTGGCGCTGCTGATCGGCCAGGCGGTCTACCGCTACAAGATGAGCCTCGGCCTGGTCACCGTGGTCGGCGTCGCGGCGCTCTACGGCCTGATCCTCCTCGGCGACGCCGTCCCGGTGGAGCTGCCCGACCCGATCCTGGGCATGTCTCCGGCGACCTTCTGGATCATCGCTCTCTTCGTCTACGCCGGCATAGCCTCCCTGCTGCCCGTGTGGGTGCTGCTCCAGCCTCGCGACTACATCAACGGCGTCCAGCTCTTCGTCGGGCTCGGCATCCTGTTCGTCTCGGTGCTGCTGAGCGCCCCGACGATCGTCGCCCCGGCCTTCAACGACGCCGTGCCCGCGGGCACCCCGGACCTTGTGCCGCTGCTCTTCGTCACCATCGCGTGCGGCGCGATCTCCGGCTTCCACGGCATGGTCTCCTCCGGCACCAGCTCGAAACAGCTGGACAAGGAGACCGACGCCCGTTTCGTCGGCTACTTCGGCGCGGTCGGCGAGGGCCTGCTCGCGCTCGGCGCGATCATCGCCGCCGTCGCGGGCTACCGCACCCTGGCCGACTGGGAGGCCGTTTACAGCGCCTTCGGCGAGGGCGGCGTCGCGGCGTTCGTCGAAGGCGGCGGCGCGATCCTCAACAGCGGCCTGGGCCTGCCCGTATCGCTGAGCTCGACGGTCCTGGCCACCATGGCGATCCTGTTCGCCGCCACCACCATGGACACCGGCGTGCGTCTGCTGCGCTTCGTCGTCCAGGAGGCCGGCGAGGTCGCGAAGGTGAAGATCAACAATGTCGCCGGCACCCTCATCACGCTCGCCGTCGGCGCGGGACTCACCTTCAGCCAGGGCGCCGGGGGCGAGGGAGGCCTCCGCATCTGGCCGCTGTTCGGAACCAGCAACCAGCTGCTGGCCTCCCTGACGCTGTCCATCGTCGCCGTCATGCTGATCCGCAAGCGGCGCAATCCGGCGCCTGCGCTGATCCCGCTCGTGGTCGTGTTCGTCATGGCGTTCTGGGCCGCGGTCGTGCAGCTCGGCGACTTCTACGACGCCCAGGACTGGCTGCTGCTGATCATCGACCTCGTCATCATCGTCGCCGCCCTGTGGGTCGCCTTCGAGGCGGTCGTCGCGATGCGGCGGGCGTCCCGGGAGCCGCCGGAGGCTCTCGACGCCGATGTGACGGAGAAGGCCGGGCTGACGAAGTGACGTCCCGCTGGGCCTCGTTCCGGGCCGGGCTGGAGGAGTTCTACGCCGGTCCCTACCGGCGTACCCTCGCCCGCGCCCGGCGCGAGGAGGACGATCTCTTCCGGATGGTGGTCCTCGCGGAGGCACTGGGCGTACCGGACCCGGCGGCGTACTACACCGCCGAACTGATGCCCGCCCTCTACGAGGACTTCCACGCCTGGCACCGCCGTATGGGCATGGACCGCTCGCCACTGGAGCACGTCGGGTGCTGCTAGACCTCATCGCCTCGCGCAGGGTCGTCTTCGTCGGCGGCAAGGGCGGGGTCGGCAAGACGTCCGTCGCCGCGGCGCTCGCCCTCGGCCGTGCCCGGTGGGGCGCCCGCGTGCTGCTGGTCTCCACCGACCCCGCCCACAACCTCGGCCACCTCTGGGGCCGCCCCGTGGGCGACGAGCCCGTGCGTCTAGCCCGCCCCGGGGACCTCGTCCCCGGGGCGGGGGCGGCCGGTCACGTCGACGGGCTGGAGATCGACCCGGAGCGCACGGCCGAGCAGCACCTGTCCGCGGTCGCCGAGACGATGCGGCGGCTGCTCCCCGAGCGGATGCACGCACCGGCCGCCCGGCACCTCCAACTGGCCCGGCAGGCGCCCGGCACCCACGAGTCGGCGGTGCTGGAGCGGATCGCCGAGGCGGTGGAACTCGGGGAGGAGGCCTACGACCTGGTCGTCTTCGACACCGCGCCGTCCGGCCACACACTGCGGCTGCTCGCGCTGCCCGAGCAGCTCACCTCCTGGACCGAGACCCTGCTCGCCAACCGCGACCGGTCCGAGCGGTTCGGCGCCGCGGTGCGCGGTCTCGGGGGCGGCGGGGAGACCGATCGCGACGCCGAGCTGCGCCGCATCCTGCTGCGCCGACGCGACCGCTTCTCCCGGCTGCGCGATGTGGTGACGGACCCGGCGCGGACCGGATTCGTCCTCGTACTGACCGCCGAACTGCTCCCTATCGCCGAGACCATGGAGGTGTACGAGAAGCTCACCGGCCTCGGTGTCGACGTGGCCGCGCTCGTCGCCAACCGCCGTTCCCCGGCGGACGCCGGCGAGCTGCTCGACCGCCGCCGGAGGCAGGAGGACGAGCACCTCGCCCGGCTGCGGCGGCGGGTCCCGGAGGCCCCCCTGCTCGACGTGCCGCTGCTGCCGGGGGATCTGGTGGGCACGGAGGCCCTCGCTGCGCTGGCGGACCGGCTAGGGCCCTCCCCTTCTTGAGATTCCGTGCTCCCCGCCGATCCGCGGCGCGGGCGCCGAGTCGGCGCCCGCGCCGCCGGCCGTCCTCCTCCGGACGGCCGGATGTGTATCACAGCGAATCCTCCTCATTTTGAGCGCCGAGCGGTTCCGACGGCGTGAACGGCGGCGGCGGTTCGGCTGATCCTGTTGGCACTGCGGCGGACCTTGCGGAAGACCCTCCACTGCTTCAGACGGGCTGAGGCCCCCTCGCCGAGGGCCCGCAGCCGGGCGGGGCCGGTGCCGTCGCGGATGCCGGTCAGGTCGGTGATCACGGTGACGTACTTGCCGCCACGCCCGGTGTGGCGCCACACGTGCCCGCAGTCGGCGCAGCGGTACCGCCGGATCGTTACCTGAAGGACCGCGGGCCGCCGGCCGAGTGGCTCCTGCCGCCTCCCTGCATCGGTGTCGGAGAGGAACTTCCTGACGGAAAGCAGGCACTCGGGGGTGCGTAACCCACCCGTTGGTGCGAGGTGCGATCAGCGACGACGATGAAGGCGGCCCGGAAGAGGGCTCAGGCCGAGGTGGAGCAGGACGTGTTCCTGGCAGGGCGCCCCAGCCGGCAGCCGCTCGACCGCATCTCGGGCAAGTGGGTCGCCCCGATCCTGTGCGCGCCGGGCGGCGACGACAGCCCTGGCCGGCCCGGCGCAGCACACGCAGACGCTCCGAGGGCGATGCGTTGCTCCGAGATCTCCCGGCTTCTGGCCGGGGTCAGCCGGAAGATGCTGACCCGGACGCTACGCGCGCTGGAGCGCGATGACCCGTTCACCCGCACCGTGACGCCAGCCGCCCCCGTCACCGTCTCCCACGAGCCGACCGACCTCGGCCGCTCGCTCCACCACATGACGCGCGGGCTCGGAAGCTGGGCGCGAACACGCATGGCCGAGGTCCTCGCAAACCGCGAGAAGCACGACTCGCGCACCTCCTGACGACTCACATCCGACCGTCCAACGGCTGCACGTTCCCGGCGCCGCGCCCTCAACCGCGAAGAGCCGGGAAAGCCGGCGGTACCGGGTCGGGGCAGGCCGGGCTCGTTCCCAACGTGGTCCTGCGGTCGGCCGTGCCGCACCGCCGGGGTGAGGCCGTTGACTTCGACGCTCAATGGCGTTAGCTTCTAACAATTGTTAGTCAATAACGTTTGGAGTCCGGGATGAACACGTCGACCGTCCTGGTCGCCGGTGCAGGTCCCACCGGGCTTGCCCTGGCGTGCGGGTTGCGGGCCGCCGGGATCCGGGTCCGGGTGGTGGACAAGGCGCCGGGCCCCTCGACGACCTCGCGGGCGCTGGGGCTGCAGCCCCGGGGATCGGAGGTCCTGGACCGCCTCGGAGCCCTGGACGACCTGCCGCAGCGTTCGGTGCCGATCCGGCGGGTGGTCACCCATGTCGACGGGGAGCCCCTGGCCCGGCTGGAGGTCGGCCGGCGGACCAGACTGGTGACCAGGCCCGGCCTGCTGATCTCCCAGGCCGAGGTGGAAGCCCGGCTCCGGCGCCGGCTCGCCGCACTGGGGACTGAGGTGGAGTGGGGACGGGAACTGCTGACCGCTGACCAGGACGGCGAGGGGGTGGACGTTCGCCTCACCGACGGGCGGACGCGCGCCGGCTGGCTGGTGGGGTGCGACGGAGCACACAGCAGGGTGCGCAAGGCGGCGGGGATCGATTTCCCCGGCGTCACGCTCGTCGAGCGTTTTCTGCTCGCGGACGTGCGGGCCGGGCTGCCGTTGCCCCGGGACACGGTGTCGGTATGGCTGCGTGCCGATCAGATGATCGGTGCCTTTCCTCTGCCCGGCGCCGACGTGTGGCGCCTGATGGCCCCGGCACCCACCGGAGCCGGTGACGACATCGGCGCCAACGCCGTACTGGCCGCACTGACCGGGATGCTGAGGGAGGAGGCGGGCCTGGCCGGGGCAACGGTGCGGCAGGTGCTGTGGACCTCCACGTTCCGCATCCACCGCCGCCTGGCGTCCGCCTACCGGCACGGGCGGATCCTGCTCGGTGGGGACGCCGCCCACATCCACAGCCCGTTCGGGGGACAGGGCCTGAACACCGGCCTGGGCGACGCCGAGAACCTGGCTTGGAAACTCGCACTCGTCGCCACCGGCGGTGCCCACGAAGCGCTGCTGGACACCTACCAGGCCGAACGACGGCCCGTCGCACGGGAGGTCCTGGAATCCACCAGTGCCATGACCCGCCTGGTCGTCGGCCGGACCCCGCCGGCCCGGGCAGTACGCGACCACGTCTTCGTTCCGCTGATGAACCGGCCTCTCGTCCAGCGATTGATCTGGGAGAAGTCCTCCCAGCTGAAGGTCGGCTACCGTCGCGGCCCCCTGGCGCCCGGACTGCTCCCGAGCCCGGTGACTCCCGGGCCGCGCCCCGGCGACCGCGTCCCCGACCTGGAGTGCGACCGCGAAGACGGCAGCCGAACCCGCCTGCACGCCGAGCTCGGGTCCCGTTGGGCCCTCCTCGCGCCCGCCGCGAGGACGGACCTCACGGCTGTCGCACGGCACCGCCTGGGGGAGGAGAACACAGCCGCACTGACTCCCGCCGCCGGCGGGAAGCGCGCGCTACTGGTACGACCCGACGGGCATCTGGCATGGTCCGGCACCTCCCCGGCTACGCTGGACCGGTGGCTGACCCGCGTGCTCGGCAACGGCCGCGTTCGGTGAGCCCGTTCCCCAGCACCCGACCAGGCCCCGGGAGACACGAAGGCCGTGAAAGCGTCCCCCACCCCGCCGACGGGCCTGCGCGCCCGCAAAAAGGCCCAGGTCCGCCGCACCATTCAGGAACAGGCACTGAGGCTCTTCCTGAGCAAGGGGTACGAGAACACCACCGTCGAGGAGATCGCCGCCGCCGCCGGGGTCTCCCACATGACCTTCTTCCGGCACTTCCCCACCAAGGAAGCAGTCGTCGAGACCGACGACTACGATCCGATGATCATCCAGCTTATCGAGCGGCGCCCTCCGGACGAGGACGCGCTCACGGCCCTGCACCGGGCACTGATCCAGGGGCTGGAAGCCGTATACGCCGGTGACAAGGACGCCCTCCTGGTCCGCGCCCGGCTCATCCTGACCACACCGGCCCTCCGCGCCCGGGTCTGGGAGAACCAGTACGCCACCGAGCGACTGTTCGCAGAAGCCCTCGCCGCCCGTCAGCCGGAAGCCGACGCCCTGCGCATCCGCGTCCTGTCCGCAGCCGCACTGGCCGCACTGAACACCGCTCTCGCCCTGTGGGTGGACAGCGGGGGCGCCGAAGACCTGCCGTCCCTGGTGGACCGGGCGTTCCGGGTCCTGCGCGGCTGAACCGGCGGAAACGACACGGCGGAAGACCGGCCCTCCCCTTCCCGGCCGACGGCGGCCCTGTCCGCACGGCGTGCCGGCGGGACGGGAGGAGCGACAGACATCGCACGCCTGAGGCACCCGGTTCGGCCGCTCGGCGTCGAACCGCCGCTCCACCGGGTCGGCGGGGCGCGCGGTCCCGACCGCCGGCCGCGCCGCGCGCCCACGGAGTTCATCGGGGTGCCCACGGGGAGCAGGCAGGCCCGACGCCTCTCCGGGTTCGACGTCCCCGTCGAACCCGGAGGGGGCCGGTCCGGGGGCACCCCGGCCGCTCACGGCCCGAAGTATCCGTCGAAGGTCCGCGAGAACTCCCAACCGCCGTAGCGGTCCCAGTTGATCGACCACGTCATCAGGCCGCGCAGGTCGGGCCAGGTGCCGTGCGTCCGGTAGGTGCCGCAGGCCGTGCCCTTGGTGAGGCAGTCCAGCGCCTTGGTGACCTCGGCGGGGCTGGTGTGCCCGCCACCGGCCTGGCTGGTCGCGGGCAGGCCGATCGCCACCTGCGAGGGCTTCAACGGAGGGAAGACCTTGTCCGGGTCGCCCGCGACGGGAAAGCCCGTCAGCAGCATGTCGGTCATCGCGATATGGAAGTCGGCGTTGCCCATGGTGTGATACTGGCCGTCCAGTCCCATGATCGGGCCGGAGTTGTAGTTCTGGACATGCAGCAGCGTCAGGTCGTCGCGCAGTGCGTGGATGACCGGCAGGTACGCTCCGGCGCGCGGGTCCTGGCCGCCCCACCGCCCCGATCCGTAGTACTGATGGCCCAGTTGCACGAAGAAGGTCTCGGGGGCCATGGTGAGGGTGAAGTCCTCACCGTAGCGGGCCTTGAGGGTCCTCAGCGCCGAGATCAGGTTGACGATGACCGGGCTCCTGGGATTCTCGAAGTCGGTGTCGCCGTCGTCCAGGGACAGGGAATGGCCCTCGAAGTCGACGTCGAGGCCGTCGAGGCCGTACTCGTCGATGATCGCCGCGACCGAGCGGACGAAGGCGTCCCGTGCGGCCGTGGTGGTGAGGCGGACCTGGCCGTTCTGGCCTCCGATGGAGATCTGGACCTTCTTGCCCGCCGACTGCTTGGCCTTGATCGCCTGTTTGAACTCCTCTTCCGTCTCCACGTTCGGGCACTCGCTCGGCGGGCAGAGTGCGAAGCGGATGTCACCGGAGGTGGTGGAGGTGGGCTCGCCGAAGGCGAGGTTGATGACGTCCCAGGTGTCGGGGACGTCGGCCATGCGCGTGTAGCCGGAGCCGTTGGCGAAGCTGGAGTGGAGGTAGCCGACGAGGGCGTGGCGTGGCAGGCCGCTGCCGGGGTTGTGGCCGCCGTCGTCCCGGCTGCGGGTGGTGGCGGTGACGGGGGCGGACTTCGCCGACTCGCCGGCGCCGTTGACCGCGCTGACGCGGAACTCGTAGGAGGTGGCGGCCGCGAGCCCGGTGACGGTCGCCGAGGTGCCCTGCACCGACAGCGCCTTGGTCCCGTCCCGGTAGACGGTGTAGCCGGTGGCGCCGGCGACCGCGTTCCAGTTCAGGGTGGCCGAGGAGGAGGTGGTCGTGCCGACGGTGAGTCCGCCGGGCGCGGCCGGGGGTTCGGGTTCGGGGTCGGGTTCGCCCGGGTCGCCGCCGGGGCCGGTGAGGGAGAAGTCGTCGGCGAGGTAGGCGCTCTGGCCGTACCAGCCGTGGGTGTGGACGGTGACCGAGGTGGTGTTCGGGCCGGTGGTGAAGGAGGTCCTCAGCTGCTGCCAGCCGGAGGAGCCCGGGGTCCAGGTGGAGACGTCGGTGGTGCCGGTGCCGGATGCGCCGAGGTAGACGTACGAGCCCTGTACCCAGGCGCTCAGTTCGTACTTCGAGCCCGGTCGCACGGCCACGGTCTGGGAGCATTTGGCGTTGTCGCTGCCGGTGGGGGTGGCCTTCAGTGCGGCGGTGCCGCCGTGGACCGGGGAGGAGACGGTCGTGCCGCTGCCGGCGGAGCAGGTCCAGCCGCTCAGGCCGGACTCGAAGCCGGCGTTCCGCACCAGGTTCGGCTCGGCGGCGTATGCGCCGCGGCCGTCGAGCGTGGTGGCGCCGCCGGCGAGGAGGGCGACGCACGCCGCGGAGGCGACTCCCGCACGGATGCGGAGGGGTTTCGTTCTGCTGGTCTGTGCGGAGGGACGGGCCATGGCTGTCTCCGTACGTCGGGGACGGTGGGGGAGCGCGTTGCGGATGGCACGGCGACACCGCGCCCCAGGAAAAATGGTCCAGACCAATAAGGTTGTCAAGGGTTCCGGCGCCGGCCGCCGGCCCGGCGGCGGCACGGCGTTCCGCGCGCCGGGGGCCGAGACTCCCGGACCGGAGGTCGAACACCCCGTGACGATCAGGTGGCGGCAGGCGCAGAGCACGACCGTCCCTGGCCGGGTCATCCGATGCCTGACCGCCCTCGAAGGGGATGAAGTGCGAGGCCGCGGTGCCCACCGAGACGGTGCCGGCACCTCCTCCGAGGACAGGGCCCGGTCGCGTACGCGCGGCCCGCTGCGGCCGGCGCACCGCGGCGGGGTTGTGCCCACTCCGTGCTTCCGTGCGCCCGGGGGCGCGGCGACCCGGGAGCCACCGGCCGGCTCCGGATGTGTCAGCTTGTCCTGGTTCGCGCTCGACAGTGATCGCCGACGCGGTTGCCGACCGCATCCGGCGGGGGAGGCCCAGGATGTCGCGGTGGAAGGCTGTTCCGGCCGGGGCACCACGGGTTGGGGACGAGGCGTACCGTCATGCCCTGGACCGCTTCCTCGCCGGTACCGACGAGAAAACCGTCACCCACGCCTACCTCGACCGGGTGCTGGGCGCGCTTCCCGCGCGGCGGGTGTTCCTCGACGTCGGCCCGGCCGACGGCACCACGACGCGCCACCTCGGCAGGTTCTTCGAGAGCACCGTGTGCGTCGAACCGAGCGAACCCATGCGCCGGACGCTGAAGAGGACCTGCCCTGACGCGCGCGTCGTGGCGGAGCCCGTGCTGCGGGCCCGACCGGGCGTCCGCGCCGACCTGGCCCTGCTCTCCCATGTGCTGTACTACATCCCGCGCCCGCAGTGGACCGCGACGGTGCTGCGCATCATGGAGTGGGTCGCGCCGGGCGGCCTGCTCCTGGTTCTCCTGCAGAATCCCGACAACGCCTGTATGCGCATGGTCCGCCACTTCACCGGCAGCCGCTTCGACCTGCGGGAGCTGGTCGACGAACTCACCGCGGCCCCGGCCCACCTGGTCGGCGACACGAGCCTGGACACCGTGCCCGCCCGCTACCGCAGCGGCGACCTGGACGAGACCGTCGCGGCCGCCGGCTTCCACCTCGGTGTGCCGTCCAGCGGCTCCGCCGCCGCACCCCCGGCCGACGAGGCCGTGCGCGACTACGTCCTGCACCACTTCAGCGACGGCTCGGGCGGGTTCGAGATGTCCCACGAGCAGGACGTGCTGCACATCCGGCGCCCTTACTGACCGCGGTCTCCACCGCCTCGGCTGCGGCGCGAACCCCGTCTCCCGCGGGCTGCGCACGACGGGCCGCGACAACCCCGGCCGCCAGGTGCGGCTGACCTTCCCCGGACAGCCGCCGAAGGGTCGAACCGGGTCGCGGCGCGACCGCCGACTGCCGGATGTCGCGATGTCAAAGGCTTTACCGACATGTCAGGTGTACTGCATGGTGTCCTTTGTGCCTGTGGCCGAACCGTGGGGGGTGCCGGCCGGGTCGCGAAGATCCAGGGGGACGTGTGGACACACGCGGAGTCGAGAGCGCGGCGGTGCGGGGGCGCGGGGTGCTGGAGGGCGCCTTCGCCCTGCTGGAGACCCTGCGGTGGTACGCGGACGGCGCCGGGGTCACCGAACTGGCTCGGGCCTGCGGGGTCCCCAAGGGTACGGTGCACCGGCTGCTCGACCAGCTCGTCGCGGTCGGGGCCGTCGAGCGGTACGACGGACGCTACCGGGTCGGCCCCAAGCTCTACTGGCTCGGTCAGGCGTGGGAGCCGCACCCCGGTCTGCGGGCCGCGGCCCGGTTGCCGCTGCACCGGCTGCGGGCGGCGACCGGCGCCAGCGTGGTGCTGTCCGTGCTGCGCGAGGACCGGGCCATGACGGTCGCCTCGGTGCCCGGTGAGGCCGAGGGGATCGTCCAGGTGCGGGACGGGCTGTCGTTCGGCCTGGACACCGCGGCCGGCAAGGCGCTGCGCGGCCCGCTCCGCCCCGGGGCGGTCCTCGACCGGGAGGACGTGGTGGCCGGGGTGTGCTGCGCCGCGCTGCCCGTGCGGTCGCCGGACGGCAGGGCGGTGGCCTCCCTGGCCGGGATGGTCCCGGCCGGGCGCAGCCTCGAACCCCTCGTCCGCGCCGTGGCCGAGGCGGGGGCGGCCATCACACGCGCCCTGGCTGCGAGTGGTTCCGCCGCCGACGGCCGGCGCGGTGCCGTTCCGCTCAGCGGAACGCGCGTAGAACCGGGGCCGGCGCAACGGGCACAGTGGGTGACGTGCCGGGGGGAACGGCCGACCGGACCCGCCGAGAGGGCGGGGTCCGGCGCGAAGGTCACCTGAGCGGCGGATGAAGGGCGTGTGAGCACCGTCCGGACCGCCCGGCCGCACGCCGCCGCGCCGCGAGCGGCCGGCATCTGACGCATCGCCGCAGTCCGTGCTTCGACCGCGAGTCGCCCGGCTCGCGTGGCCCAGGCGCCTCGCCGGCGCCTGCGAACGGCCTGGGTGTGATGTGAAAGCTTCGTGATCATCCGATGTGCGTTCTGTGTATTTGAGTCTTCGGGTCCGCCGCCGGTGGGGGCGGGACCGGGGGATCGGGGGAGGGGCTGTGTCCGAGCTGCCGTCGTTGGACGTCGCCGCGTTACCGCTGGTGCTGGCAGGGCCGATCGTGCGGCGGGTGGATCAGGACAGCGCCACCGTGTGGCTGGCGCTGAAGGCGCCGCGCAAGGTGACGCTGGACGTGTACGAGGGCGCCACGGGGGCCGTACCGGCCGTGCCGACACTCACCGGCACCCGGGTCGCCGCCCGGCTGGGCGAGCACCTGTACGTCGTCGCCGTCACCGCCGGGACACCCTCGGGCGGCACCCTGCGCCCCGGGACCATCCACCGCTACGCGCTCCGCTTCGGCGCGGACGTCACCTCCCCCGCCACGCCCGTACCGGCCGGCGCACCCGGGCTGTTCAGCCCCGGGATCGTCGCCGCCGACGAGGCGAAGGCGCGGAGCGCGCTGCTCTACCAGAGCACCTCCGGAGCCCCCGCCCTGCCGTCCTTCGTCACCCCGCCGGACCACCCGGCCGAGCTGCGCCTGTTCCACGCCTCCTGCCGCAAGCCGCACGCCGAGGGCCACGACGCCCTGTCGATCCTCGACGAGGTCCTGGCCGCCGACGCCGGGTCCCCCGAACGACGCCCCCAGCAGCTCGTCCTGACGGGTGACCAGGTCTACGCCGACGATGTCGCCGACGGGCTCCTGCACATCTGCACCGCCTACGGCCGCGCCCTGCTCGGCCGCGACGAGACCTTCCCCACCGTGCACCCGGCCGCGCAGAAGTGGCAGTTCCGGCCCGGTTGGCGGCAGGACATGGTCGAGAAGGACTTCCGCCTCACCACCACCCACGGCCGCAGCCACCTGCTCCGCCTGTCGGAGTTCCTGGCCATGTACCTGCTGGCCTGGTCGCCGGCGCTGTGGCCCGCCGTGCCGCCGATCCGCTTCTTCACCGAGCTGTTCCCGAAGGAGGCCGCCGCGCTCGGCGACCCGGACCCCACCGAGTTCTTCGGCCTGCGCACCAAGCCGGAGTACAAGAAGGCGCACGAACGGCTCATGGAGTACGTCGCCGAGTGCGACCGGCTGGACGGCTTCCGCGGCACCCTCGGCATGGTCCGCCGGGCCCTGGCCAACACCGCGACCTACATGATGTTCGACGACCACGAGGTCACCGACGACTGGTACATCTCCAAGCGCTGGGTGCGCGAGGTCTGCGAGACCGTCCACGGGCGGCAGTTCCTGGGCAACGCCATGGCCTCGTACGCCGTCTGCCAGGGCTGGGGCAACACCCCCGAGCAGTTCGCCGACGGCCCCGCGGGCGAGCCCGGCCGTGAACTGCTCACCGCGCTCGCCGCACCCGACCACACCGCCGCGGGCCCGGCCGAGGTGATCGCCCGCCGCACCGGTGTGCCCAGCGGCGTCGACTCAGCCGGGCGGATCACGCGCGCCGGCGGCTCGCTGGCCTGGCACTACGCCATCACCTGGCCCGCCCACCAGCTCGTCGCCGTCGACACCCGCACCCAGCGCGTCTTCCGCGGCGGCCCCACCGACCCGCCCTCGCTGCTCTTCTCCGACGCCTCCTTCGCCGCCATGCTGGAGGCGCCCGCCGACCAGGGGCTGGAGAAGGTGACCGTGCTCCTCTCGCCGTGCCCGGTGCTCGGTGACCCGGTCATCGAGGAGTTCGCGCAGCCCGCCGTGCGCCGTCTCCAGGGCTACGCGGGCCAGCTCGACCAGGACGTCGAGGCCTGGGTCCACGACCCGCGCGCCTTCGAGAAGTTCATCGCCCGCGTCCTCGGCCACGCCGCGCCCGGCGCCGACGGGGTGCGCCGCCGCCGGGTGATCTCCCTCGGCGGTGACGTCCACTACGGCTTCGCCGCCCGCATGGCCTACCGCGCCACCACCCCGTACAGCTCACCCGCCGGGCACGTGCGCGGTGTCCTCGCCCAGTTGACGGCCAGCTCCCTGAAGAACCAGGCGACGGGCACCATGTTGCTGCACCACGCCGGCTTCAACCCGGTCCGCCACCCGCACACCCGCCGGGCGGGCTGGGCCAACACCGACGGCAAGCCCCTGTTCGTGCGCACCGACGGCCCCCTCGGCACCCCCGCCGGCCTGCTCGCGCTGCACGAGAGCCCGGCCGTGCTCGAACTGCCCGACGGCGACACCGTGCGCAGCCCCGCCCCCGAGTGGGAGTACGAACTCACCTACGTTCGCCACACCGACCCCGACGGCACCGCACCCCGGCCGGGCGGGCCCGCGCCGGTCTCCTTCCCGGCCACCGGAGACCGTCGCGCCGCCCTCGCCCAGTACGTCCAGGCCGCCGAGAACCACCTCGACTACATGGCCGTCACCGGCAGCGGCCGGGAGATCGTCGGCCGCAACAACATCGGCGAGGTGCAGTTCACCTGGGACGGCCAGGACGCCAAGTCCGTGACCCAGACGCTCTGGTGGCACCTGCCCGGCAACACCGGCGCCGCTCCTCTGACCCGGCTCGTCGTCCTCCTGGACGTCGGCCAGACCACCGGGCCCCCGCCCGCCGCCCTGCCCGACCTGTACGGCGGCAGGACCCTGCGCGAGGGCGACACCGACGCCTCCACCGGCGCCACCCACGTCAGCGACCTCCAGCGCGACCTGCTCGAACTGGGTTTCGGCCTGGCGGGTGCCCGCGACGGCACTTTCGGCCGCGATGTGCGCTGGGCGGTAAGGGAGTTGCAGTCGTACGCCAAGATGAGCCGCGTCGCCACGGTGGCCACCGCCGTGGTGCGCCTCGGCCAGCCGGTCACCGCCGACGCCACCACCCTCACCCTGACCGCGCCCGCCACCGGCACCCTGCCCGGCCTGCCGTTCAAGGCCCGTGTCGGCCACGAGAACGTCACCGTCACCGCCGTCTCCGGCACCACATGGACGGTGACCCGCGCCGCCGACGGCACCGGTGCCGCCGCCCACCCGGCGGGCGACGCGGTCACCGCGCTGCGCGACCACCGCTGGGCGTCCGCCCTGGCGAGCGTCGACGTGCCCGCGCCGCAGCGGTTCGCCGGACCGGTCAGCGGCGTCGTCGACACCGCCACCCGGCAGGTCATCGCCCGCTGGAAGGCCCACGGCCTGCGCTGTCCCGTCGTCATCGAGGCGTGGCGGCTGGGCACCGGCGGCGTCCCGCAGACCATCCCGGTCATCCCGGCCGCGGGCACCCGCCCCGCCCGGCTCGCCGACAACGTCTGGCGCTGGGACGAGACCACCAACAACGCCGTCACCTCCCCCCGGATGTACGCCCGGGACTTCTCCGGCCACTGGACCCGCCCCGCCGGCCGCCCGGCCGACGGCTGGGAGGCCGAGCGCAGGACCCCCATCGGCCAGCGCGTCCCGTACGACGACCCGCGCGCCGCAGCCGGTGACCCGGCCCGCCCCATGGCGGGACCGGTGGCCATGCCGGAGCGCGGCCACACCTGGGCCCCCGAGGCCGAGATGACCCCCGAGGCGCTCATCGGCACCCCGCTGCGCGACCTCGACGCCGACACCCTCGCCACGTACAAGGTGATCCGCGCCGTCGCCGAGGTGGAGGCACTGGGCTACTTCGACGCCGTCAACTGCTACGACCACGCCTTCGCCTCCCTGGGGCTGTGCCACTGGACGTTCGGCGCCCGGGTGTGGGTCCCGGCCAACCAGCCCGGCCGTCCCGACCGCGCCCTGTGGGAGGTGGAGAACGGCGAGCTGTGGGCCTTCCTCGCCTACCTGCGCAGCCGCGACGAGGCCGCGTTCCAGAAGGTCGCGGGCTTCTTCGGGGTCCAGCCCGACCGGACGTGGACCGGTAACGGCCAGGGCGGCGCGCCCTCGCCGTGGGTGGCGGGCCAGCGCAAGTACGCGGCCCGCGGCGTGCTCACCCGCCAGGACGGCACCACCGCCCCGCTGCACGGCTTCCCGGCGCCCGGCGCCGGCGTCACCCAGGTCTACGGCCAGTACGCCGAGCACGAGTACTTCAAGATCTGGCACTGGTTCTACCGGTTCGTGATGGCGGGCCGCACCGAGGACGGCTTCCGCCGCGCCATGTGGGACATGGCCCGGATGCGGCTGCGGGACGTGCGCTCCACGCCCTGGAACCACCCCACCGCCGCGAACCCCTTCCCGCTCCAGGCCGGCACCACCATCGGCGACGTCTTCCGCTCCGAGCGGACCGCCGCCCTCGTCCACCGCTGGCACGTCTTCGCCCCGGCGCAACTGCTGCGCGGCGGCCCGGTCGCGGCCTCCGCCAGGCTGCAGAACGTCGTGGCCGGCGCGGCCACCGCCTCCGGGCTGGCCTTCGGGCAGAACCCGGCCACCTGGACGGCCGCCCACGAGGCCGCCATGGCCGCCGCGATCCTGGCCGCGAACCCCTGCCCGACCGCGAGTACCAGCGTCACGACGGAGCCGCATCCGGCCAACCACGGCAACCACGCCGGCTACCTGGACCCCGGTCACACCCTGCGCATCGTCGACGCCTGGCCGACCTGGTCCGCCGGGAACAACCCCCGCCGCTACACGTTGCCGCTCGCCGACCTTCCCGCCGAGCAGCGCACCCTGCGCACCGCCCGCGACTTCGTGCTCGACACCGAAGGGCTGCCGACGTGACCGACATCCCCGCTCCCGCGGGAGCCGACGCCTCCGACATCCCCGAACCCCCCGGCCCCGACGACTCCGCCCCGCCCACCGACGGACAGAGCGCCCTCGTCGCCGAGATCCTCCACCTCATCAGCCCGCTCACCGAGGCCGTCGCCAACCCTCTCGCGCTCGCCCGGCTGCTCGCCCGGATCGGCTGGAACCCGGCCGCCGCGGGCCCCCGGGGCGCGGCCGAGGTCGCCGCGTGGCTGGAGACCGCCGCGGGCGCGGTCGGCGGGCTGGAGGAGCTGGTCGCGAACCCGCCGCAGGACCTGGAAGGCCTGGGCCTGCTGCTCAACGTGGTCGGCGACGCGATCCAGCTGGTACGTGAGGTCCCGCCCGCACTCGCGGCCTTCGACGCGGCGGCGTTCGCCGAGGACGTCGTCCACTTCCTCGTCACCGACTGGCTGCTCCGTCACCACCAGGTGCTGTACCACGTCCTCGTGCTGCTCGGCGTCCTCGTGCTGCCCGAGGAGGCCGGTCCGCAGCACCAGGTCGTCAACCAGGACGGCGCGCAGGTCCGTACGGACGTCCCGCGGGCCCGGCTGCGCCCCGAGCGCCTGGCCGAGCTGGTCACCGACCCGGTCGCCGCACTGCGCGCCGACTACCTGCCCGAGGGCCTGGCCGACGAGGCCTGCGCCGACGCGTTCGCCGCCACGCTGCTGCCCCGGCTCGGCGGACTGCTGCACGAGCTGGGCGTCAGCGTCATGGCGGGTCTCGGCGAGACGGCCGGTACCGGCCTGGACGAGGCGTCCGTCGCGCTCGGGCGCCGCATGCTCACCTTCGGCATCCCCGTCAGCGTCGCCCCCGGCGTCGGCGGCGAGATCGGCGCCACGGTCGGCATCTCCTCGCCGGAGGCGGGCGACCTCGGGGTGATCCTCGTACCGCGCGGTGAGGCGGCCGTCGACCAGCTCCTCGGCGGCGGCTGGGCGCTGCGCGCCGACCTGTCCGGCGCCGGGCCCGCCCTCGCCGTCGGCCCGCACGGCGTCACCTTCGCCACCGACACCGCGGGGCGCGTCGAGCTGGGCCTGCACCTGCGCAAGGGCGGGCAGCCCGACGGCCACGCCTTCGTACTGGGCAGCGCCACCGGGACCCGGCTGGAGATCGGCGAGTTCCGCGCCTGGGCCAGGGCACTCCTGGAGACACCGCGCGAAGGCGCCGACGCACACGACGACTTCGAGATCGGCATCGCCGCCGACAAGGCCGCCGTGGTCGTCGCGGGCGGCGACGGCGACGGCTTCCTCGCCCAAGTGCTGCCCGCCGAGGGACTGCGTACCGAGTTCGCCCTCGGCCTGCAGTGGTCCCGCCGCAGAGGCCTCGGCTTCAGCGGCTCCGCCGGGCTCGACGCCACCCTGCCCGTCAACGCCCGCCTCGGCCCGATCGAACTCCAGGCGGTCCACCTCCAGTTGGGGGCCGACGCCGCCAACGGTGAACTGAGCGCCACCGTCTCCGCCACCGCCCGCCTCAACCTCGGCCCCGTCCAGGCCACCGTGGAGCGGATCGGCCTCGAAGCGGGCCTGACCAGCTCCGACGGCAACCTCGGCCCGGTCGGACTCGGCGCCCGCTTCGCCCCGCCCAGAGGCGCCGCGCTCGCCGTCGACGCGGGGCCGGTCAAGGGCGGCGGCTACCTCTTCTTCGACCGCGACAGGCAGGAGTACGCGGGCGTCCTCGCCCTCCAGCTGGAGAGCATCGCCCTCAAGGCCGTAGGCCTGCTCACCACGAGGATGCCCGACGGCCGCGACGGCTTCTCCCTGCTCGTCCTGATCACCGCCGAGTTCACGCCGATCCAGCTCGGCCTCGGCTTCACGCTCTCCGGCGTCGGCGGCCTCATCGGCGTCAACCGCTCCGTCTCCGTCGACACCCTGCGCGCCGGCATCCGCACCCGCGCCCTGGGCTCCGTCCTCTTCCCGCGCGACCCGATCGCCCGCGCCCCCGAGATCGTCTCCACCCTGGGCGCCGTCTTCCCGCCCACCCCCGGCCGGCACGTCATCGGCCCCATGGCCCGCATCGGCTGGGGCACCCCCACCCTGCTCACCCTCGACCTCGGGCTCCTCCTCGAACTGCCCACCCCCGTACGGCTCGTCCTGCTCGGCCGACTGCGCATGGCGCTGCCGACCGAGGAGACCGCCGTCGTCGTGATCAACATGGACGTCCTCGGCGTCATCGACTTCGAGCGCGGCGAGGCCTCCGTCGACGCCACGCTCTACGACTCGCGGATCGCCGCGTTCGCCCTCACCGGCGACATGGCGATGCGCGCCCGCTGGAAAGGCCGGCCCGCCTTCGCCCTGTCGGCCGGCGGCTTCCACCCCCGCTTCCAGCGCCCCGAGGGCTTCCCCGAACTGCGCCGCCTCAACCTGGCGCTGCTCAACGGCGACAACCCCCGGGTGCGCCTGGAGTCGTACATCGCGCTCACCTCCAACACCGTCCAGTTCGGCGCGCGCCTGGAGCTGTACGCCGCCGCCCTCGGCTTCAGCGTCGAAGGACTGCTCGCCTTCGACGCCCTCGTCCACTTCGAGCCCTTCGGCTTCGAGGTCGACATCGCCGGGCACCTCGCCCTCAAGCGCGGCAGGCGCACCCTGATGGGCGTGGGCGTCGAGGTCTCCCTGTCCGGGCCCGCGCCCTGGCACGTGCGGGGCAGGGCCCGCTTCGAGATCCTCTTCCTCAGCGGCGAGATCAGCTTCGACCGCACCCTTGGCCGCGGCGCTCCCGCGGCCCTCCCGGCCGCCGTGGACGTCGCCGCCAAGGTCGAACAGGCCCTCGGCGACGCGCGCAACTGGACCGCGCAGCTCACCGGCGCCGGACGCACGGTCGTCACGCTGCGGGAGCTGCCGGGCGCCGAGGGGCAGTTGATCGTCCACCCGCTGGGCGGGCTGTCCTTCACCCAGCGGATCGCCCCGCTCGGCGTCACCCTGACCCGCTTCGGCACCGCGCCCGTCGACGGCGCCCGCCGGCTCGACCTGGAGCCGGACCTGACCGTCGAGGACGACGACCCGGAGACGGCCCCGGTGACCGTGCGCCTGACCCCCACCCGGGAGTACTTCGCCCCCGGGCAGTTCCTCGACCTGACCGACGACGAGAAGATCGCCGCCCCGGCCTTCGACCGGCTGATCGCGGGCGCCACCGCGGACGGCGCGACCGCCGTCGCCCGGGAACGCGCCGGCGTCTTCGCCTCCGCGGTCGCCTACGAGGAGATCGTCGAGGACGGCGGCCACCGCACGGCCGCCGACCCCGCCACGGCGTCTGCCGCCGCCACGAAGGCCGCTTCCACCGCCACGAGGGCCGCTTCCGCCGCCACCCGCCGCAGCGGACGGCAGCGCTTCACCACCGCCCCGCGCGACCTGGGCGTACACGACACCCGCTGGACCGTGCGGGGCGCCCAGGAGCCGCCGGCCGGCCTGCGGCGATCCGCCGCGCCCGCGACCCCGCACGCCCCCACCCGGACCGAGGCCGCCGAACTGCGCCGCGGCCTCGACGGCGAGGGGCTGCGCCTGATGCCGGAGACCGCCCCCGGAGGTGCCCGGTGAGGCACGCCCACCCCTGTCCGACAGCCCACCTCACCGCCGGAGGGACCCGTTGAGCGGCCTGACCTTCCTGTCCTGGGTCCGTGAGGGCCTCGCCGCCGCCGGGGGACCGGCCGACACCACGGCCGGAGCCATGCCCGCCCGTACGACGGTCACCCTGCGCCCCCGCCTGACCGGCCGCGAGGCCGTCGCCGTGACGGCACGGCTGCTCGGCCCCGGCGACGTCACCGGGCTGGACCCCGCCCAGGTGATCCGCAGCTTCCCCGCGGACGAGACCCCCGACGCGGAAGCGCACCTCTTCCCCGCCGTCGAGTTCGACCGGCCCGACCTGCCGTGGATGTTCACCCCGGCCGCCGCCACCGCCGAGGGCCGGCTGCGGCCCTGGCTCGTCCTCGTCGTCGTCGAGGCCGACCACGCCGAACTGCTCCCCGCCGCGGGCGGCCTGCCCCGGCTGCGCTGCCGCCGCGCCGAACTGCCCGACCTCGCCGAGTCCTGGGCCTGGGCGCACGCCCAGGTCGCCACCGACGACGGCGCGAGCCCCGCCGAGGTGGACCGCCTCCTCGCCGAGGCACCCGAGCGCACCCTGTCCCGGCTGCTGTGCCCGCGCAGGCTTCGCCCGCGCACCCGGTACCTCGCCGCCGTCGTCCCCGCCTTCGAGGCCGGGCGCCTCGCCGGACTCGGCCTGCCCGTCCCCGACGGAGACCTCCAGCCCGCCTGGCCCCGCGCGGACGAGCGCCCCGCGCAGACCGAGTGGCTGCTGCCGGTCTACCACCACTGGAGGTTCGCCACCGGCCTCGACGGCGACTTCGAGTCCCTCGTCCGCAACCTCACCCCCCGTGCCCTGCCCGGCGACGTCGGCACCCGCCCGCTGGACGTCGGCGCGGCCGGAGGCGGCCTGCCCGAGCTGACATCCGGCCACCCCGGCCGCACCGTCGACCTGGAGGGCGCCCTGCGCAGTGCGGGCACCGAGCCGCGCCCCTGGCACAAGGCGACCGCCGCCGCCTTCCGCGCGGCGTACAAGGACGTGCTCGACCCCGGCCCGGACGGCACCGACTTCACCCCGCCCCTGTACGGCGCCGCCCAGGCGGGCGTGCCCGGCGGGCTGCCCTCCCCGCAGGCCGGGCCCGCCTGGCTGCGCGACCTCAACCTCGATCCCCGGCACCGGGCCGCGGCCGCCCTCGGCGCGGAGGTGGTGCGCCGCAACCAGGAGGACCTGGTGGCCGCCGCCTGGGACCAGGCGGCCGAGCTGCGCCGCATCAACGAGGTCCTGCGTCAGGGCCAGTTGGCCCGCACCGTCGCCGACAGCCTGCACCGCCGGCTGCCGGAGGCGGACGCGGCGGGCGGCGACCGGCTCGCCGCCCGCGTGCTGCAGATGACCTCCGCCGTCTGGGACGACGCCACCGTCGCGGGCCGGACCGCGGCCGACGAGCTGGCGCGGAACAAGGAGGCCAGCGCCGCCCTGGACCCCGCCTTCCGCCGGCTCCTGCGGCCCGGCGGGCCCCTCGCCCGCCGCGCGGCGCGCCCCGGCACGGCACCCGCGTCCGCCGACACGGCCGCGACCGCGCTCGCCGCGTCCCTGGCCCGCCGCACCGAGCGGGCGGTGCCGCCGCTGGCCACACCGGCGGGGCTGGCCGGGGTGGACGACCTCAACGGCCGGGAGAGCTTCGAGGCGCTGACGCCCGACCGGCTGACCACCCGCTGGTGGGAGACCGACCCCACCGAGCCGCGCGAGGGCGTCGCCCCGGCCGTCCCGGCCGTCCGCTGGGTGGGCGCCGCCATGCCCAACCGGGTGTTCGTGGTCACCGACGACGGCCGTCTGATGTCCCGCGTCACCCAGCAGAACGTGCCCGGCTGGGTCGACCACGGCCACCCGCCCGGCACCGTCTGCGCCTCGCCGCCCTCCGCCGTACGCGACCTCCACGTCTTCGTGGTCGGCGCCAACGGGCAGCTCTACCAGTCGCGCTGGGACGGCGACCAGTGGACGTGGCTGAACCACGGCACGCCGACCAACGGCCGTCCGCTGCTGACCGGCGAGGGCCGGCTGACCACCGCCGTGCGCCGCCTTCCGCCCAGCGGCCCCGGCAACACCAACTACCTGCACCAGGCCGCCTACGTGCCGGACGACTGGGGCAACCTGTGGGAGCTGCGCGGCAGGGACGGCTCCTGGTGGTGGACCTCCCTCGGCATGCCGGGCGGATTCTGGATCACCGGTGTGCGGGCCCTGGACGACTGGGAGCTGCTGCTGGTCAACCGGGTCGGCAAGCTGATCCGGCTCACCGACACCGGCAGCGGCTGGACCCCGCGCGACCTCGGCGGTCCCCAGGCCGGGTTCAGCCCGCAGCGCGGGGTGCCCGTCCGTGACTCCGGTGGCCAGTACTGGGGCGTCGACGCCGACGGCGCCCTGTTCGCCACCTGGTTCTTCGGCTCCATCGTCTTCTGGCTGGCCGTCAACGGCGCCCCGCCCATGTCCCGGGTCATCGGACGCGGGCACGACGGTCAGGCCCTGCTGTCGACCGCCGCGTCGCAGGTGCTGGTCATGCCCGGTCCGGTCGCCCAGCCCGGCGGCGGACGCGCCCCCGCGGGCCCGGACCAGGGCATGCAGGGCGCCGCGTACGGCTCCCTGCTCCACACCGTCGCCGACGGACGACTGCTGGTGACGGACCGGGGCGGCGACAACGTCTGGTACGCCCTGGGACGACCGGAGTTCGGCGGCAAGGGCGACCCGGCCGCGCCCCCGCCGCGCGACATCCGCTGGCGCCCGCGGCTGGGCTTCCTGTCGAACCTGCTCGTCGGCCACGTCGACGCCCCGGCCGGGGCCAACGTCCCGTACCTCCGGCTCGGCCGCGCCACCGACTTCGACGGCGGCGTGCGCGGCGGCTGGCAGCTGAAGCCCGGGATGACCGGGCGGATGTCCGCAGAGAACACCCAGGGCTTCGGCATCGCCACCGCCGACCTGGACGGCTCGGGCCGCCCGGACGCCGTCGTCTTCTGGATCGAGGAGTACGACAACAACGGCCACTACGGGAACTTCGGCCGCTACCTGATCGGCCGCGAGCTCGACGCCGACGCGAGCGCCTCCTCCTGGATCGGTCCGGTGGCCATGCCCACCCCCATGTCGACCCCCTGGACCTCCAGCGGCGGACTGGGCGCGGTGGTGAACGTGCAGGCCGGGAGCTGCACCCTGGCCGACCTCGACGGGGACGGGAACCAGGAGCTGATCGTCGCCTACCTCGGCGGGCTGGCCGGCAACCGGCGCCTGTTCGTGCGGATCGGCTGGAACATCTCGCCCGGCAACGGCGTCGCCCGCGGCGGCTGGTCCGACTCGGTGGAAGTCCCCTGGCCCGGGCGGCCCTCCGACTCCGCCGCCGCCGTGTACGCCATGGACGTGGCCGTCGCCGACCTCAACGGCGACCTGCGGCCGGAGCTGGTGGTGATGCTGATGGAGCAGACCGCCGACGGAGTGCGCGGCTCCTACCGCATCGGCTGGAACATCAACGCCCGGGGCCGCGTCACCGGTGGCTGGAGCTCCACCCTGGGCATCCCGGGCGTCTTCCCCAGGGTCGCCGGTGCGGGCCTGGCCGTCGCCGACTTCAGCGGCACCGAGAAAACCGACCTCGCCGTCCTCGTTCTGGAGGACGGCCCGACCGCCAACTGGGCCACGTACCGCATCGGCTGGGACGTCGAGGCCACCGGAGCACCCCGCTCCTGGTCCGAGCCGATGCCCGCGGACTCCGGCGCCTGGTACGGCTGGACCAACCAGGGCGCCGGGATCGCCCTCGCCGACCTGCCCGGCACCGTCGCCGACCGCCGCCGCACCATCACCGCCACCTTCCGCGATGCCGCCAGGGCCCACCAGAAGGCTCTGCTGGCCGCCCAGGGCCGCGCCCGCCAGGAGACCGAACCTCCGGTGCCCCTGGCGCCGCTGGCCGACGCCGTGCGCGACGCCACCGACCCCGAGACGGCGGTCACGGCACGGGTCACCGCCCGCGTGGACGGCGCCGACCTGGCCGGCTCCGGGCTGCCGGACCCGCTGGGCCCGCTGCTCGCGCCGCCCTCCTTCGCCCAGCCGATGGCCGAACTCCTCACCGAGCTGGGCGGCGACCACCTGCTGCCCGGCGTGCGGAACGTCCCGCCGGACACCGTCACCCTGCTGCGCGCCAACGGGAGGTTCATCGAGTCCTTCCTCGCCGGGGCCAACCACGAACTGGGCCGCGAACTGCTGTGGCGGGAGTACCCCACCGACCGCAGGGCGACCGCGTTCCGCCACTTCTGGGACGCGCGCGGCACCGTGGCACCCGGCCAGGAACCGCCGGACGTTCCGCCGATGCGGGACTGGGGCCGTACCCGCCGTCTCGGCGAGACCGCCCGCCGCCCGGCCGGCGGCGACGACGCGGTCGTGCTCCTGGTGCGCGGCGAGGTCGTACGCCGCTTCCCCTCGCTCGGCCTGCACGCCCGCCGCGCGCTGCCGCCCGCCGTCCCCGACGGCCCGCGCAGGCTGGGGGAGGAGCGCCTGGACCCGGTGTTCTCCGGGGAGATCGGTGCCGACGCGCTGTTCGTCGGCTTCCCGCTCACCGTCGCCGAAGCGCTCGGCCGGGACGGCACCCACCCCGGCTGGTTCTTCGTCTTCGAGGAGCACCCCACCGCGCCCGCCTTCGGCCTCGACAACCCGCCGAAGGACGCGGTCCACGGGCCCGGCCCCTTCACCTGGCGGGACGTCACCTGGGCCGCCGCGGCCCACTCGGCCGCGGAACTGGACGCGCTGGTCCACCTGACCACCCGCCCGGCCTTCGGCGCCGACCCCCGCCCGCTGAACCCGGATCCGGACGCACCCCGGTTGTCCTGGGCGCACAACTCCGCGACGCTCGCGCACATCACGCTCCAGCGGCCCGTCCGGGTCGCCCACCACGCCTCCGCCCTGCTGCCGCTGCCCGGCCCGGGGCTGCGCGTCACCCATGTGCGCAAGCGGGTGCCCGGCAGCGACCGGGTGTTCGTGCGTGAGATCGCCGGCCGGTACCCGGACGGCGGCTGGTGGCGGATGTCGCGCGCCGAAGCGCTCAGCGCGCTCGACGGCCGCCAGGCCCTGTACGTGGAGGCCCCCGACGGCCACCGGGTGGGCGTCACCGCCGTCTCCGACGGCGACGGCGGCCGCTGCCTGCGGGCCGCGCCCGACGCCGACACCGGCGACAACCTGCTCTCCCTGCCGAAGATCCCGGACGAGGCGTACCGGGTCGAACCGGCCCACCCGAGCAACGGGTGAGCCGGTGAACGCCCCGCCCCGGCGCGTCGCCGCGCGCCCCGCCACCCGCCGCCCTCTGCCCGTACGCCACCTGGACGGACGCCGATGACCACGCCACCGCCCCCCGCCTGGACCCTCCCCACCACCCTGCCCGTGGTCCTGCTGCCCGTCCGGCTGGAGACCCGCTTCACCGCCGCCGAACTGCTCGTGCGCATCTACCCGGACGAGATCCACGTCGACACGCACGAGGCCCCGCTCACCACCGACGAGGACCTCTACGGCCGCCGCTACTGGCAGGGCGTGTGGGACGCGCGCGACGACGTCACGGCCGAGAGCGCCGCCTGGGGCGAGCTGGCCGGCCGCTTCGGCGCCGAACGGGCCGCCTGGATCGCGCAGGTCCTGGAACCGGTCAACGCGGCCGAGCGGCCCGTCCCCGGCGGACCGGACGCCGCCCCCGACTTCCCCGATCCGGGGGAACCGCGGCCGGCGAGCTGGACCAAGCGGCCGGTGGCCCGCGCCCTGCCGACCCGCTGGTACGTCGTCGGCCGGCCCAAGGACCCCGCAGCCGCCACCGTCACCCGCGTCACCCGCCGGGTCGGCGGCGACGCCGGGGGACCGCTGCCCGTCGGCCCCGCCCCGACCGCGGACCTCGACGCCCTCGGCCCCGCGGCCCCGCCCACCGACGACGCCACCCGCTGGCTGGTCGACTTCGCCGCCGCCGAGACCCTGGGCATGGCCGTCCGCCTCCCGCGCGGCAACGGATACGCCCGGCTCCTGGCGTACGGCGTCCTCGAAGGGCAGCCGGCCGAGGCCACGGCCGAGCTGTCCGGCCTGATCGAGGCGCAGTACCACACCCGCGGCCTCGGCTACGTGCCCCCGGGAGCCCCGTCCAACAACACATCCACCGCCACCTCCCGCTACAGCCGCTCCGACCCCGACAACCAGGCGGCCTACCAGATCCGGCACGGCGACACCGTGCCCTCGGACGCCGACGCCAACGCCGTCGTACTGGCCAAGGCGCTCGGCCTGCCGCTGACGACCGACTCCGCACGCCCGGCTCCGCTGGCCCGCGCCCGCGAGGGCCGCCGCCGCGACCAGGCCGCCGCCCGCGCCATGGCCACCGCCCTGTGGGGCGCCACCTGGGGCTACTACCTGAGCCAGTTCGGCGAGGACCGCTTCCCCGACGACAAGATCCGCGGCGCCCGCGAGCACGCCCGCCGCCACCTGCGCCCCGGCGGACCGCTGCCCGCCCTGCGGATCGGCTCCCAGCCGTACGGCGTCCTGCCCGTGCTGCCGCTCGACCGCTGGACGGACATCGAGGGCACCGGCCTGGGCGCCCTGCGCCTGGATCCGGCCGTCCCCGGCTTCCTGCGCACCCTGCGCGACCGGATCTGGGCGCCCACCGCGGCCGACCCGCGGGCCATCCCCCGGATCACCCGGGGCGCCGCCGCCCAGGGCACCGTCGCCGAGATCCTCGGCATGGCGCCCCTCGCCCGGCGCGTCCACGGCCGCAGCGCGCTGGGCACCGACTACATCGCCGCGCTGTGGCGGTACGGGCCGCTCTCCCTCAACGACCAGTGGTGCCAGGGCCTCGCCGGCCAGATGCACGACCTCGCCCGCCGGCTCTCCCTGCCCGCCTGGGAGTTCGGACCCGCCCGGGTGCTGTACGCCAACCACGCCTGGCCCCTCGACCACCCCTGGACCCACGCCCCGGACGGCGTCCCCGGCGGCACCCCCGGCCAGTACCTGGCCGCGCTCGGCGATCCCCTGACCGCACCCGACTGGGCAAGCGTCCCCCCGGCCGCCGAACGGGCCGGCCTGCCCTGGGCCCGCTGGTGCCACGACCTCGGTACCCCCCTGTCCACCCCGCTGCTGTACCGCCTGGCCCGGCACTCCCTCCTCACGGAGTACGCCCGCGCCGTGGACCTCGTCCTCGGCACCGGCCCGGCCGAGCGGCGCGAGGCGGAACTGGTCGACACCGACGACGCGCAGCGCACCGCGACCGTGTGGCGCCGCGCCCAGCGGATGCGGCCCGGCACGACCACCACCGTGGCCGCCTACCTGTGGACGGCCGACGCCAGGGCCAGGCCCGAACTCCAGCCCCTGTACGAGACGGTGGACGCCCTCAAGGCGCTCGCCCGCCTGCCCGCCGTGGAACTGGAGCGACTGCTCGCCCAGACCCTGGACACCACCTCCCACCGGCTGGACGCCTGGATCACCTCCCTGGCCACCCGCCGCCTCGCCTGGCTCCGCCGCCCGGGCGCCCCGCAGCCGTCCGGCTGTCACCTCGGCGGTTACGGCTGGCTCCTCGACGTGACGCCCCGCCAGGCCGCGCCGGCCGAGATCCCCTTCGCCCAGCGCCCCGAGGGGGAGCGGACCGACCCGCTGGCCGAGCCGGGCAGCACCGCGCCGTGGAAGCTGTTCGCCGCCGCCGACACGGCCGGACCCGTGCACGCCCCGTCCCTCGCCCAGGCCACCACCGCCGCCGTGCTGCGCGCCGCGCAGCGCGCCCACGGCGACGCGCCGCACGCGCCCACCGCCGTCGACCTGCCCTCGGACCGCGCCCGCACCGCGGCCTGGCTGCTCGACGGCGTCCGCCAGGGCCGGCCGCTGGGCGCCCTGCTCGGCTACCGCTTCGAACGCGCCCTGCAGGACAACCCGATCCGCACCCTCGCCTCCTGGACCGACGACTTCCGCACCCTCGCCCCCACCACCGCCAACCACCTCCACCACGACGGCACGGTCAGCGAAACCGTCGCCGCCCACGACGTGGTCGACGGCCTGCGCCTGTGCCGCCTGCGGGCCGCCGGCGACCTCGACCTGGTCCGGGACGTGGGCGTGCCCGCCACGGCCACCGCCGAACTCGCCGCGCTCGAAGGGGTCCTCGCCGACCTCGCCGACGCGGCCGACGCGGTCGCCGACGCCCTCCTCGTCGAAGGCGTGCACCAGGCCGTGCAGGGCAACCCGCTGAGGGCCGGTGCCACCCTCGATGCCATGGGCAACGGCGAGGCCCCGCCGCCCGAACTGGAGTCCCTGCGCACCCCGCGCGGCGGCGACGCGGTGACTCACCGGGTGATCGTGCTGCTGCGCGACACCGGCACGGCGGTCCCGGCCGGACCGCGGGCGCTCGCGGCAGGACCCGGCGACGGAGCCGGGGACACCCTGCCCGACGACGGCCCCGGCGGACCCGGTGACGGCGGCCAGGGCGGGGACGGCCCGGCAGGCGGCCCCGGCCCCGCGCCCGCCGACTGGCTCACCGACCCGCTCACCCAGAGCCGCGCCCTCGCCGAACCGGCCCTCGACGCCTGGTTGACGGCCCTGCTGCCGGCTCCGGCCACCGTCGCCTACGACGTACGGCTCGCGGACGGCACCACCCGCGCCGTCCCGCTCGCCGGAGCCTCGCTGTCCCCGCTGGACTGGCTGGCCCTCGGCCTGGGCCCGGAGGCGCTACCCGGCTCCGACCTGGAGCGCCACCTGCTCCTGCACGCCGACCACCACCTCGCCGAGCGGGAACCGGCCGCGCCCCGCCCGGTGAGCGTCGAGTCGGAGTCGGAAGGGCTCGCCCCGCTGCTGGAGACGGTCCGCGCCGCGCGTGAACTGCTGCGCACGGCACGCCCGTTGCGCCCGGCCGACCTCGCCCTGCCCGAGGCGGACCCAACCACCGCCTCCGCACCCGGCCCGGCGGACGACCCGGACGACCCGGACGACCCGGCCCTCGCCCCCCGCGCCACCGCCGTCCGCGAGGTCGCCCGGCGCGCCGCCACCGACCTCGCCGTCCCCGCCACCGAGTCCGCCGGCACCCGCGTGGAACGCCTGCACCGCGGCCTGACCACGGCCAACCTGCTGGGCATTCCCGCCGCCGCGCCCCCACTGCCGCCGCGCCCCGGCGCCACCGCCGTACAGCTCGACGAGCACGCCGAGCTGCTGGCGTCCCTCGCCTCCGCCGTCGCGCCGGAACTCGGCCGCAGACTGGACCGGTTGACGGAGCTGGACACCGCTCTCGGCCAGGGCGGCCTGTCCGCGTCCGCGTGGGCGCGGCAGCTGCTCACCGCGCTCCTCGGCAGCGACCTCGTCCTGCTGCCGGGCTTCGCCGCACCGGACCCCGGCCCGCTCACCGAGTCCCTGGCCCACGCCGACACGCTGCTCGCCGGGGACCCGCACGCCCCCGCCGGCTGGCTGACCCGCCTCGGCCGCGTCCGGCGCGGTGTGGAACGCCTGGTCACCACCCTCGGCTACGCGGAGGCCCTGGAGACCGGTGACGCGCTCACCGCCGTCGTCGCGCAGAGCCCCTACGATCCCGGGTCCGCCACCGAGCGCTGGGCCGCCCTGCCCTCCGTCGACGGGACCGGCCCCGGCCCCCGGCTCTCCCTGGTCCTGCACACCCCCGGCGCCACCGTTCCGGCCGATCCCGCCGCCGTGCTCACCGGCCGGCTGCGCGGCCTGATCGTGGACGAGTGGACCGAGATCGTGCCGCGCGACCGCCAGACCACCGGCGTCGCCCTGCACATCGACGCCCCCGACGCCGCTCCGCCCCAGGCCGTCCTGCTCGCCGTACCGCCGGACGCCTCGCCGACCTGGACACCCGAACTGCTCGGCGCCACCGTCGAGGCCGCCCTGGACCTGGCCCGGTTGCGGGCCGTGGACTACGAGGCCCTGCACCCCGACAGCCCCACCGCCGTCGCCGACATCGGCCAGCTCGCCCCCGCCGCGCTCCTCGCCATGAACACCCGCCACGAGGACGCGGTCGCCACCGACTTCACCCGCGGCCTGACGAGGTAACCCCATGGCTTCCATCACCACCTGGACCCGGCTCGAACCCCGAGCCCGCACAGGTGACCTGCGCCCCTCCCTGGAAGGCCAGGTCCACGACCCGGCCTGGATGCTCGCCCGGCAGTGGCAGCTGGGCGAGTTCCTCGGCGACGACGCCGGAACCCCCGTATGGGTGAGGCTGCGCGGCCACGCCGACCGCATCACCCGCTACCGGTCCGGCGCCACGGGCACCGCCGTCCCCTACGACGGCTCCACCCCGCTGGAGGCGCTCGCCGAGGCCGAGCCCGCCGGGCCCCGTTCCACCGCCACGGACCTGCGCGCCGGCGCCGAGGCCGGACAACACCTGTTGCGGCTGCTGCGCTCCTCGCCCGTCCCGGCGGCCGCGGTCGCCGACGCCGTCGCCCTGCTTCTGGACGACTACCCGCTCGGCCTCACCGGCGAGGAGGGCACCACCGACGCGGCCACCGCCCGCTACCTCACCGTCCTGCGCGGCCGGGTGCCGGACGGCAACGCCGTCGCCCACACCCTGCACGCCACCCCGCCGACCCCGGCCGAACCCGGCTGGGGCCTGCCGGCCGAGGCGTTCCCCGTGCTGCGCGACTGGCTCACCTGGTACGACGAGCGGCACCTCACCGGTGCGCCGGACCGGGACGCCTGGGACCCCCGCCGCCTTGAACACCGCTTCTGCGTGGGCCTGTCCGGCTCCGCGGGCCAGACCACCCTGACCGCCCCGGCGTACCAGGGCGGCGCACTGGACTGGACCGACTTCACCGCCACCGGGGACACCGGCCTGAACGCCCCGCCCGAGCGCGAGACGCTGCTCGCCACCACCTTCCCCGCGCCGGTGCGCTTCCCCGGCATGCCGGCCCGCCGCTACTGGGAGTTCGAGGACGCCCGCGTCGCCCTGGGCGGCGTCGAGGCGGCCCCCTCCGACCTGGCCCGCATGCTGGTCGCCGAGTTCGCCACGGTGTACGGCAACGACTGGTACCTGGTCCCGCTGGAAGTGCCGGTCGGCAGCCTCACCACCCTCACCTCCGTCGTGGTGGGCGACACCTTCAGCTCCGAGCTGGGCGGCCCCACCCTGCTGCCCCCGCCCGGCACGGGAACGGGCGACGCCCACTGGTCCGTGCACCGGCTCAGCACCGAGGACGGCGCGCGCCGGGCCGGCCTGTTCGTCCCGCCCGTCACGGCCGGCACCCTGGAGAGCGAACCGGTCGAGGAGGTCCTGCTCGCACGCGACGAGGGTGCCAACCAGGCATGGGCCGTCGAACGCCGCGTACCGACCCCGCACGGCGGCACCCTGGACCGCACCCGCACCGCCCCGGAGCCGCGCCCCGCTCCGGCCGTCCCCGGCGGCACCGCCGTCTACCGCCTGATGACCGACATCCCCGACCACTGGTTCCCGCTGCTGCCCGTCGAACCCCGGCCCGGCGCGTACGTCCTGCGCCTGGCCCACCTCGACGGGCCCGAGGGCGTCCCGCTGCGCCCCCTGGGGCGCCTGCTCGCCCCCGGACCGCCGCACGCCTACGACCTGTTCGCGGAGGAGGTTCCCCGCGAGGGCGTCACCCTGACCCGCAGCCACCAGTACGCGCGCACCGCCGACGGCCGCACCCTGCTGTGGACCACTCGCCGCGCCCGCCCGGGCCGCGGCGAGACCTCCTCGGGCCTGCGCTTCGACCACTTGGAGGAGTGATGCCCGCACCCCACCGGGGCACGGCCCGGCCACCCGGACCGGTGCGCCCACGCGGGTGCCCGGATCCCCGTGTCCGGCGGGCGGACCCGTGCCGAGCCGAGGTGGTCGCGCAGGGCGGGCAGGGCCGGGCGCGGGCCGCCGGCGTGCGCTGACCACCGGGCGTCCGCCCGAGCACGACCTGCGCCGCACCATGGACGCCGTCCTGTACGCGGACCGCACCGGAGTGCGGTGGCGCTGCCTGCCGCACGGCTTCCCGCCCTGGGAGACCGTCTGCGGACTCCTTCGCCAAGTGGCGCAGGGGCGGTGTGCCCGCCCAGCCCGGCGTCCCGGCCGCCGGGCAGGGCACGGACGCGGCGGAGAAGACCGTGCGCCGCGGGCGGAGCATCGTGACCGGCGCCCTCGGGCTGCTGGCGGCGGTGCTGGTCACCGCGGCGAGTGTGCAGGACTCCGACGCCGGCCGGATTCTCGCCGAGCAAGCCGCCGCGGAACGTCCCAGCGTCCGCAGAACCTGGGCCGACGGCGGCCACCGCCGGCACCTCGCCGAGCACGCCGCCACCCTCGGCGTCGATCCAGAGACAGTCCGGCGCACCCCGGCCCCAGGGGTCCGCCCCGCCGCCGAAACGCGCAAGCGGGATCTGTGAGGAACTTCCGGTTGCCCGGCTCCGTACGCAAGGTGAGATGCGACCATGGGCTGGTCATGGGTGCGGGAATCGTCCTACGAGCGTTGCGCACTGCGGTTTTTGCGGCGATCTGCGCGCTGTTCGCGGCACTGGGGCACACAGCGGCGTCCGGCGTCTCCGTTCCCCGATGGGCCGTGGCCGCCGCCGTCCTCGTCACGGCGAGCGGTACGTGGTGGCTCACGGGACGCGAGCGGCGGCCGTTACCGGTCGGCGTTGTGGCGCTGGGCACGCAGGCCCTCCTGCACACGGGGTTCTCGCTCGCGCAGACGGTCCTGTCGCCGCTGCCGCCCGGAGGTGCCCCGGCCGCCGGTGAGCGCGCGGCCCACCCCCCACCGTGCGATGCGCCCTTTCCCGCGGCGGCCGGGTGCCCGGCGCACGCCGGTCATACCGCGCGGGAACTCCCGGACGGTGCGGCCGTGCTCGGCGGGGCCGCCGGAATGCTGGCCGTGCACCTGCTGATCGCCCTGGTGGGCGCCGTGTGGCTGGCGGGCGGCGAGCGGGCGGTGTTCCGGCTTGTCAGGGCGCTGTCGGCCTGGCTGTTCGCACCGCTCTTCCCGGCCGTACCCGCCGACGTGCCCGTACCGCACCTGCGCAGCGGTCCGGTCCGGAGCCCGTACCGGCCGTTCCCGCGGTTCCTGCTGGTCCATGCCGTCTCCTTACGAGGTCCTCCCCGGTGACCGCTGTCGCATGACGGCGCGGAGTCACCGGCCGGAGGCCGGGGCATGACGCCGTCCCCGTCCCGGCCACCCCCCACTCCGCCGGCCGTCCACCGCGACCGGCGGATCACTCGAAGGACCTCAGACGATGAACCCTGTCCGTGACCACACGCCTGCGCCGGCCCGGTCCGCCCCGGGCGCAGCCGTACAGCGGCGATGGGGCCCGCCCCGGTCTTCAGCCGGCCTGCGTACCACCCCACTCGCACTCATCTTCGGCACCGGCCCGGGAATCCGTCCGCAGACGTGCGAGCAGCCGGTCGGCACCGGAGGTGTCGCCGCTGTCCGCCGTGAGCGCCGCCTGCCGCAGCCGCCGGGCGCTCTCCTCCCACCGGCGGCACCGCGCGCAGGACGCCAGGTGCGCGTCGAGGGCCGGACCGGTGACGTCCGGCGGCAGCGCTTCGCCATCGACACGGGCGGAGAGGGCGGTGCGGAAGTGGGAACACGGCATGGCCCCATCTTCCCCGAGGGCCCGGAAGGGCAGCGGCGTGTCCGGGAGGAGACCCGTGCGTGACGACGAGCAGGTGACGATGTGGGCCCTGGCGGCCCGGTTCGGAGACCCCGAGGCGACCGAGTCCTTCGTCCGGGGCACCCTGTGCGATGTCCGGCGGTACGTCACCCACCTCAGCGGTGACGCGCGGGCAGCGGACGATCTCGTACAGGACACCTATCTGCGGGCCCTGCGCGGCCTTCCCGGGTTTCAGGGGCGCTCGCCCGCCCGTATCTGGCTGCTGGCGATCGCCCGGCGCGTGGTGGCCGACCGGTTCCGGGCGGCTTCCGCCCGCCCTCGGGTGGCGGATGTCGAGGACTGGCAGTCGGCGGTGGAGGAAGGACAGCCCCGGGGGTTACCGGGGTTCGAGGAAGGCGTGGTGCTGTCGGAGCTTCTCGCGGCCCTCCCCGCGGACCGGCGTGAGGCGTTCGTGCTCACGCAGCTCCTCGGCCTGCCGTACGCGGAGGCCGCCGCGGTCGTCGGCTGCCCGGTCGGTACGGTGCGTTCGCGGGTGGCCCGGGCGCGCGGGACCCTGATCGATCTGCTGGGTGCGGCGGAGACGGACGGACGGACGGGGCCGTGCCGCGCAGCGGACCCGGGGGAGGGGGCGCCGAGCCTGACCGGCTCCCGCGCCTGAAGCGGAGGCGGGACCGGTGGGAGCGGGACTCACCCCCCGCACCGGTCCCGCCGTCCGGCCGCGCGTGCGGGGCGGAGACGTGGCACCGCGGCGAGGGCTACGGGCGACAGCACGCACTGGATGGCCACCGCGGCCCAGAAGAGGCCGGCCCGCCCGGCCTCTTCGGCGAGCTGGTAGCCCTCCCCGCCGGCAAGGCCGCTGGCGAAGGCGCCGATTCCCGCCGCGAGCCGCTGGTGGCCGAAGACCACTGCGGGAGCGCGTGGGGACCGGGCGAGGGCCTCGAGGTCGTTCTTGAGGAAGAGGACGGTCTCGCCGAGGCAGACCAGCAGTGCCCCGGTCAGGATCGTGACGGGGGTGCCGACGGCGAGGGTGGCCATGCCGGCGCCCATCGCGGCGAAGCCGACGCGCAGCGCACGGCCGTAGGGCATGCGGGCGATCCGGTCCGCCAGGACGGGTTGCGCGACCACGAGGAGCAGGGCGTAGAGGGTGAGCACCGCTCCGTGGAACACCGGTGAGGTCCGGGGCACCGAGTAGACCGCGATGTAGTGCTGGAAGAACATGAACACGTACAGGCTCAGCACCGTCGCGGTGAAGGGCAGGACGGCCAACCCGGCAAACGGCCCTCCCCGGTGCGGTGGCCGCCGCCCGGGTTCCCCGGCGCCGTCGGGCGGCCGGTCGGGTGTCTCGGCGGGCAGGAGGGCGTGGCCGACGGTGACGGCCGCGAACAGTACGGTGACCGCGCCGAAGAGCACGGCCGAGGAGTCCAGGACGAGTGGGGCGGCGGCGAGCGGTCCCAGGGCGATGCCGGCGTTGAAGGCGGAGTTGCTGGCGGACAGCAGCAGCGGCCGCTGCTCCTCTCCCGCCCGGTGCACCAGGTAGCCCTTGTTGGCGGGCAGGTAGAGGGCCGCTCCGCAGGAGACGAGAACGAGCGCGGCGACCGCGACCGCGGGCCGGTGGAGGCCGGGCAGGAAGGCGGCGAAGCCCGCGGTGCGGATCACCAGGGCGAGCAGCATGGTGCGCCGCAGCCCGGCGCGTTCGGCGATGACCGCCCCGGCCACGCCGCCGGAGAACTGGATCAGCGAGGCGACGGCGAGCACGACCCCGACCGTTCCGAGGTCCATGCCCAGCCGTTGGTGGAGCAGCACGGACATGAACGGCAGGACGGCGAAACTGCCCAGGGGGATGAGGAAGGAGCCGGCCAGCAGGAACCGCTGCGGCCCGGTGAACCGCGCCGGACAGCGGCGACGCCGGCCGGTTCCCCCTGTCATCCCCGGTGGCCGGCCCGGCGGTCGGGCACCACGACCGGCCGTACGCTCCCCGCCGCGCTCAGGGCGCGGTGCAGGGCCAGCTCGGCGGTCGCGCCCTCGGCCAGGACGATGCCGGTGCAGCCGCGCTGGTCCCCCAGGTGCTCCAGCCGTTCTCCGGGGGCCGCGGTGGGGTACCACTGCGGGGATCCGGGGAAGGCGCCCAGGTGCTCCAAGCCCGACCAGCCGGTGAGGGTGCCGGGCCGGTCGGGGTAGAGGAGGACGAAGCCGGTGGCGGGGCCGGAGGGGGCGGGTGCGTCCAGCAGTGGGGGGCGCCGGCCGAGTGCCGTGTCGACCACGGCGTCGTAGACGTTGGTGTCCAGCGCGCGGCACAGCGCCTCGCCGACGAGGGCACCGCCGATGCGGCGATTGATCTCCACCAGTTCCGGGCCCCGGGCGGTGAGGACGAACTCCACGTGCGCGAAGCCGCGGTCGTGGCCGGCCACCTCCAGCACCTGCCCCACCCATGTCCCGAGCGCGGCGGACTCGTCGGCGGGAAGGGCCACGGGGAAGGCGGCGGCCTCCTCGCGGACGGAGGAGTGGGCGGACATCTGGCGGCTGAGCACGCCCAGCAGCCGGGTCTCGCCCTTCCAGCTCAGAGTCTCCGCGCTGTAGACGGGTCCGGCGAAGAAGGGGTCGGCGATCAGTCTTCCGGTGAAGGGCCGCTTCGCGGCCTCGGCGAGGGCTTCGCGCAGCCGCTGCTTGTCGCGCACCACCCAGACGTTGCGGGAGGAGGTTCCCGCCGAGTCCTTGAGGACGGCGGGCAGGCCGACCTCACCGAGTATCTCGGTGGCGGCCGAGGGGCCGGGGTGCACCGCGAGGGCGCGGCCGCGGCTCAGCCCCCGCTCGTGCAGGAGGTTGCGCACCCGGTGCTTGTCCCGCAGCAGGCGGACCGCTGCCGGATCGGGGCCCGGAAGGCCGAGTTCGGCGGCGAGGTCGGCACCGGGGACGCTCCAGGTGTCGGTGGAGTTGACCAGGCCGCGCAGGTCGGGCAGTCCCGCCAGCGCGGCGGCGGTGGCGGCCTCGTCGCGGGTGTCGACGTCGATGATGTCGAGTGCGCCAGGCGCCAGCCGGGTCAGCTCGTGGCGGTAGACGTTCCGGTCCCCGGTGAGCAGGCACAGCCGGTGTCCGGCCTTCCCGGCCGCCTCCACCAGGCGTCCCAGGCCGAAGGTGAGTTCTTCCAGGGCGGCGATGGTCATGCGGTCCGCTCCTTCGCGGTCAGCGCCGGTACGGTCCGCCGCGCGGGCGCGGAGGCCGCTTCGTGATGCCGCCGTCCCCATTCCATGACCGCCCAGGGCAGGGCCAGGTCGGCGAGCGAGGTGATCTGGTGGGGTTTGAGGCCGCGGGGGTCGAGGGCCTCGCGGTGCCGGGCGAAGACGCGTTCGGTGTAGCGGTGCCCGGTGTCCGCGCCGATGACCAGGTGGGGGTGCCCGGGCTGCCGGGCGGCCTCCCAGCCCGCGACCAGGTGGGCCGCGCCGGTGGACAGCCCCGCGAACACCGCGTGCTCGCGCAGCAGGCCGACGGCGCCGGCCATGGCGTGCCGGAAGTCGATCCAGTGCAGGGTGTCGTACAGGTCGTGGCGGACGTTGCCGAACGGGATGGAGCTGCCGATGCCGGCGATGATCGCCTCGGGGTCGCTGAATCGCTCGCTGCCGAAGGTGACGCTGCCGAAGGGCTGCACGCCCACCAGCCTCACCGTCCGGCCGCGTTCGCGCAGCGGCTGGACGAGTCCGCCGGTGGAGGAACCGGTGCCCACGGCGCCGACCACGGTCAGCGGGCCGCCGGGCAGCGCGGCGTCCACCAGGTCGGCGAACTCCCGGTATCCGGCGTAGTGGACGGGGTCGTGGTACTGCCGCATCCAGTGTGTGCCGGGCCGGTCCGCGATCAGCTGCCGCACCCGGCGCACCCGCCGCTCCTGGTCCAGCCGCAGGTCCTGGGAGGGCGGCATCTGGTCCACTGTGGCGCCGAGGATCTCCAGTTGGGCGCGCAGGGTGGTGTCGACGGTGCTGGAGGCGACTATGTGGCAGCGCAGGCCGTAGCGGTGGCAGGCCAGGGCCAGCGCCAGGGCGTAGATGCCGCTGGAGCTGTCGACGAGGGTCTGGCCCGGGGCCACGGTGCCGCGCTCCAGCAGGGCGCGGACGGCCCCGAGCGCGGCGTAGACCTTCAGCGTCTCGAACCGGGCGAGCACGACGGTGTCGCCCAGCCGGATCAGGTCGGGGGCCTTCAGGGCGTCGGTGACGTGCTCGTGGACGAAGGGGGACGGCGCCGTGCCCACGGAGTTCACCGTCCCTCCGGCCGGGTGCCGCGCACCACGAGCCGCCGCGCGTGGTGGTCGTAGGGAGCGGCGTCGAAGTCGCCGTAGCACTCCACATCGGTGAAGCCCGCCGCTTCGAACATCGCTCGCAGCTCGGCCGCGCTGTAGACGAAGGAGGTGATCGACGCCTCCTGCGCCGTTCCGCCGCGCACCAGCGTCCAGTCGGTGCGCAGCCGCGTCCAGTCGTCCAGGACGGTGTCGCGCTGCACCACGTAGGCGCCGCCGTCGAGTTCGACGAGCTGGGGCCGGCCGATCCAGCCGGCGAGGACCTCCTTGCCCATCACGTCGACCAGCAGCCGCCCACCCGGCACCAGCGAGTCGTGGGCGTTGCGCAGCACCCGGAGGTTGTCCTGCGGGTCGTCGAAGTAGCCGAAGGAGGTGTAGACGTTCAGCACCACGTCGTAGGACTCCGGCTCGACGTGCGTCAGCATGTCCGCCCGCACCAGCCGCACCTCGGCCCCGGCCTCCTCACAGGCGGTGCGGGCCCGCTCCAGCATGACGGGGCTGAGATCGACCCCGGTCACCCGGCACCCGCCGCTCGCCAGCGGCACCAGGTACAGGCCGGGGCCGCAGCACAGGTCCAGTACGCGGGTCCCGGCGGGGAAGTCCAGCAGCGGGGACTTCGCGACGGTGGAAGCCGCCTGCGCGCGTCTGCGCTCCGAGAACATCGTCTCGGAGAAATCGGACCAGAGCGTGTCGTCCTCGTACCAGTGCATGCCACTGACACCTCGATTCCGGGACCGGTCAGGACCGCTGGGCACAGGCGCCCACACTTCAGGCGTCGGACGCTTCCCCGCCGCGGTTCCCACCGGAGTGGTGAAGGAGGTGTGAAGAATCGGTCGCCTCCCGGAGAAAGACGCGCCGCGCCGTGCGGGCCTTCCCGGGGCCGCGGCTCCTGGTTACTCTCGGGGCGCCCGTGAGCGGTTCCGCGTGCTGGCAGGCGGACGCCTGATCGGGAAAGCCGTTCACCCCCCACACGAGAAAGCGGTGCCCCATGGTGGAAACACCGGTCCAGGCGAGGCGACGTCAGCGGTTCGACCGGTCCGCGTTACGGGCGGATCTGCGGGCGGCGGTGCCCGACGCCACCGCCGCGCTGGTGATCACCGCGGGCGTCTTCGCGTGGCTGTACGCGCGCGTGTCCTCCGGCGCCTCCATGACGCTCCAGGTGATGCCCGATCTGGCGGACGCCGACCGGTACTGGATGTACTGGTTGTGCCAGGCGTTCGGCTGGTCCGGCCTGTTGTGGGCCTGGATCACGGTCATGCTCGGCCTGGTCAGGTCGAGCGCCAGACCGGGATGGCTGCGGCTGCCGGCGGCGCGGATCGAGCGCTGGCACCGCACCACCAGCCTGACCACCATCGGCCTGATGTCCGCCCACGCCGCCCTGTTCTTCGCCGAACTGGTGCGCACCGACAAGGACGGGCTGTCCTGGCCCGGCCGGCTGCTCACCTCCTTCGCGGAGGTCTTCGTCCCAGGCGTCTACTCCTCCGGAACCGGCCGGATCGCCATCCTGATCGGCCTGCTCGCCCTCTACCTCGCCATCCCGCTCGGCCTGGCCTTCTACCTGCGGCAGACCACCGGCTCCCGCATGTGGCGGGCCCTGCACCGCTTCGTCATCGTCGTCTACGTCCTGAGCGTCTGGCACACCCTGCTGTACGGCACCAACGTCTGGTACGACGGGGCCTTCCGCACCACGGTGTGGCTCCTCCAACTGCCCGTCGCCGCCCTGCTCCTGGCGCGCCTGCTGGCCCCTGCGCGGCCCGGCGAACGCCTGCACCTGCGCGACGCCGCCAGACGCCCGGGCGCACTGCCGCTGGCTGCCCGCCTGGCAGGACGGTCCGCCGCCGCGGCCACCGTCGTCGGCCTGCTGGTGGTCGCCGCCACCGGCCGCGACGGAGGCCGTACCCCCGGCGTCACCGGCGCCGGACTCAACGTCACCCAGACCCAGGTGTGGGCAGGACTGGCCGTACTGCTCGCCGTCATCGCCGTCGTGGCCTACCGGCTGCGCCCCGCACCGCGCGCCCTGGCATCCGGCACCGCTCCGGTCGCCTCCGCGTCCGAGTCCGGAGCCCAACCGTCCGGGTCCGGCGGTGAGCACGAGGAGCGGTAGCGGCGGCGGAGGCCTTCGCGCAGAGGCGTTCCGGCACGGCCGCGGAAACGTCGCTCATCGAGGCTGTGGCTGCGGCTGCGGCTGCGGCTGTGGTTGTGAGGGCAGGGGCGGCGGCTGTGCATCGGTTCACGGTGCGCACGATCCGCCGCCCCCGCCCCGCGCCAGCGGCGATTACCGGATGCCCCTGTCGGCGCCCGGGCCGCCCGAGAGAACATCTGAGCCCGGGCCGCCCAGGACGCCGCCCAGGACCGTGTGCGCGGATTTCGTCGTCGCCGGAGCCGCCGTGCACGACGGAGCCCCCCGGAGCGTCGGTCAAGAGCTCGTCAACAGGGATCCCGGGCACTTCGAGGACCCCGAGACCTTCGGCGTCCATCGCGGCGACGCCCGCAAGCACCTCGCCTTCGGACAGGGCGTCCACGGCTGCATCGGCGCCGCGCTCGCGCGCATGGAGGCGCGGATCGCCCTCGATCTCCTGGCGCCAGCGGGCGTCCGGGATGCGCATGGCCCAGGACCAGGACTTCGACCTCCCGGCCGACGTGCCCTTCCGCGGTCCCCGCAAGCTCCTGGCCCACCGGCCCGAGTGACGGGCTCCGGACGCCCGTCCCCCCCCCCCCCCCCGAACCGCCGCACCTTCCCCGGACCACCCCCGGCCGCCGGCCCTCGCGCCCCCCGAGGACCGGCGGCTTCCGCGTGCGGTCGGTGTTCACCGGCGCTGGCCGACCAGCAGCGTCTGCACCACACGGCCGCAGTCGCCGGCCGTGTCGTCCAGGCGCCCCACGGCCAGCCCCGATCCGTGCGGACTGGCGTCCGTGGCCGACCGCAGGCACAGCCACTCGCCCACCGGGTCGCGGTGCAGGGCGAGCGTGACGTCGGTGTTGATGACGAGCCGACGGTGGTGGTCCAGTTCGAAGGCGACCGCCCAACTGCTGTCCGCCACGGTCAGCGCACGGGTGAGCGGTGTGTCCTCGCATCCGGCCAGCAGCGGGACGAGCTGACGCACCCAGGCCGTGCCGGGCCCCGGGGTGTCGAACCCCGTGCCCGGCTCGAAACGCCATTCCATGGCGGCGATGTAGCCCGCCAGGTGCGCGCCGGCCATGGTGTGCGCCGGCTGGGCTTCGGGCAGGGGCGGCGCGGGGGGCGCCGAGCGCAAGGACGGCGTGTCCGGCGGGCCGGCGGCCATCCGCCACGCACGGGCCAGCATCACCGTTTCCCCGCCGGAGTCGATCTGCCCTTCCAGCAGCTCCGCGTGACGGCCCGAGCGCACGGTCCGGACGCTGACGTGGAGGTCGGCGACGGGCACCGGGCGTGGTAGTTCCACCGTCATCCGGGCGATCCGGAAGCCCGGCCGCGGCTCGTGCCGTTCCATCGCCCTCCCCAGCAGGGCCGAGGGCGGCCCGCCGTGCTGCCACTTGGGGCTCCAGGGTCCCGCGGTGGCCGGACCGCTCGCATACCGGCCGTGTCCCAGATCGTGGTAGAAGGCCTCCGGGGGAACGGCCTGGGCGGAGGTGTCCGCGGTGTTCACAGGTGTGCTCCTCATCGACGACGGACTCGGACGTGGGGCCGGCCGTGGTGCGGCCGGTTCGACCTGGTGGACGCCCGCGGCGTCCCGGCCCGTTCCCCGGGCGGCGGGGATCACTGTCTTGGGGCGACGGGGGCGCCCACCGGTCTGACTCCTCCCACCTCTCCCCGGATGCGGAAGCGGCGCCGGCGGGACTCGGACGGAACCCCCACCGTGCGGCCGAAGTGCCGGCGCGGGGCCGCGGCCGCGGCCGTGCCGGTCCGGACGGCGATCTGCTCCACACTCAGACGTGTGGTCTCCAGCAGGCGCCGGGCCGGCCGGACACGCTGCGCCAGGAGCCGCTGGAGGGGGCCGTCCCCGTACCGGCGCGGAAGTGACGGGTCAGGGCGCGGCGGCCGAGGTCGGCCTGTTGCGCCTTCCCCTGGAGCCACCCCGGAGTGCGGGGGCCGCCGACTCGCCGAAGCCGCCCATGGCCGGGGTTTGCCCGCCCGGTACGGGCCGCTGCTGCGAAGTTCCGGAACCGGCTCCTCTGACCGGCGGTGATGGTCCGACGGCGGTTCGGCGGATGCGTGACACCGCCCTCGTACCGCAAGGGTGATGTCGCGAATCCGCCAGTCTTCGCCGCCCGGGGCCTGCTGAACTGATCACACGACGACAGGCCCTTCACAGGACGGAACCCATGGCCTCGACAAACACCGCCGTCACGCGCCACCCCGGCGGAACCGATCTGCCGGCCCGATCCCCGCTGGCCGGATGGCTGGCCGTGGTCTCGGTGATGCTGGGAATCTTCTCGATCGTCACGACCGAGATCCTGCCGATCGGCCTGCTCACCATGATCGGATCGAGCTTCACCGTCTCGGACGGGATGGCGGGCCTGATGATGACCATGCCCGGTTTCCTCGCGGCCGTCTCCGCACCGGTGGTCACCGTGGCGACCGCGCGCATCGACCGCCGTCTGATGCTGTGCGTGTTCATGTTCCTGCTGGCCGTGGCGAACTTCCTGGCCGCCGTGGCGTCGGACTACTGGCTCGTTCTGCTCTCCCGGACCGTCGTCGGCATCGTCATCGGCGGCTTCTGGTCGATCGGTGCCGGGCTGGCCGAACGCCTGGTGCCCGCGGAGTCGGTCGGCCGCGCCACAGCAGTGATCTTCTCCGCGGTGCCGCTGGGCTCGGTGCTCGGCGTGCCGGCCGGCACCTTCATCGGCGACCTGGCCGGATGGCGCACGGCGTTCGTCGTCATGGGCGTCCTGACGGTCGGTGTGCTGGCCATGCTGATGCTGGTCATGCCGCCGCTGCCGCCGGACCGGGCGACCCGACTGAGCGTGCTGCGGGGCATGTTCGGCAACGTCAACACGCGCTTCGCGCTGCTGCTGACCTTCCTGGTCGTGCTGGCGCACTTCGGCACCTACACCTACGTGACGCCGTTCCTGGAGCAGGTCACCGGTATCGGCCCCCAGATGATCACCGTCTTCCTGCTGATCTACGGCGCCGCGGGCATCGCCGGGAACTTCCTGGGCGGAGCGATGGTCGCCCGCCGCCCCCGGGCCGCCTTCGGTGTCGCCGCGGGCATGATCGCGGTCGCCGCCCTCCTGCTGCCGGTACTGGGGCGCTGGGAACTCGGCGTCGTGGCCCTGCTGGTCGTCTGGGGCGTCGGGTACGGCGCGGTCCCCGTCTCCTCCCAGACCTGGTTCGCCAAGGCGGCCCCCGGTGCGCCCGAGGCGGCCTCGGTGCTGTTCACCGCATCCTTCCAGGCGACGATCTCACTCGGGGCGCTGGTGGGCGGCTTCACCCTGGACCGCACCTCCCCGTCCACGGTCATGACTCTCGGCGGCATCACCGCCACCCTCATGGTCGTGGCCGTGGGGGCCCACTTCGCCCGGCGTCCGACATGGCCGGACGGCACCTGCCTCGTCCCCGGCCGGTGACACCGATCAACCCGTCGCGCGGATCGCCGCGCGACCCACGGCCACGCCGATGACCGAGGTGCTGCGGTCCTCGGCCCAGTAGTCCGTGGCGCCGACGGATTCGGCGAGTTGCTGCCGGTCCGCGCGGGTCATGGCCAACAGGTCGCTGCCCAGTTTGACCAGTGCCTCCCTGGTGGTCCACAGCCGCAGGAACGCGCGGCGGATGTCCTGGGCCGCGAGCACCCGCTCGGCCTCGACCTCCGGAAGGGCGGCCGTCAGCAAGGTAGGGGTGACCGGGAACCGGTCGAGAAGCTCGATGTCGACGCCGACGCGGTGCCGCTCCGACACGGCCGCCACCACTTCGCCGCCGCTGTGCGCCCAGCTCACCTGGACGTCACCGTTCAGTACGCGGGGCGGACCGTGGCCGTCGGAGCCGCAGACCGGACAGCTCTGGGCCAGCGCGACGGCATCGGCGTCGGCGCCCGTCACGTCCGCGACCAGCCGGCGCGCGAGAACGCGCGCGGCGAGGAAGTCGTTCCTGCCCTCCGCGGTGCGCAGGCGGGAGTAACGCCGTTGTTCGGAGGCGGACAGGAGGGCCGGGAGGTTTGAGGCCGGTCCGGCCAGAGGGCCGAGAACGTCCTGGGAACGGCCGGTGCGGAGCGTGACGTCAGACCGCACGCAGCATCAGGGAGACCGGACCGCGCACGAACATGCCCCGGCCCCATTCGGTCGAAACGACCTCCAGGTCGCGCGGCAGCCGCAGGAAGTGGTCAAGCACGGCCGCCGTCTGCAGGCGTGCGGCGGGGGCGCCCATGCAGTAGTGGCGGCCCCAGCCGAAACCCAGATTGGGGACGGGCGGCCGGTCCAGGAGGAGACGGTCGGGATCCGGGAAGACCCGCGGATCGCGGTTGGCCGCCGCGGTGAGGACCCACACGTCGTCTCCGGCCGCGACCGTGGCGCCCGCCAGCACGTGGTGCCGGGTGGCCCGCCGGGCGTCGAGCTGCACAGGGCCCCCGAAGCGGATGAGTTCCTCGACGGCGTCGGTCGTGGTGTGCCCCAGCGCCTCCAGGTGCTTCCTCGCCTCCGGGTGGAGGATCAGCAGCCGGAGCGCCATGGTCAGGAACTTCATGGTGGAGTCGGTGCCTGCGAGGATGAGCAGGACCACGGTCGCCACGGCCTCGTCCTGCGCGAGCGAGCCGTCACGCACGGCGCGGGACAGGGACGACAGCACGTCGTGCTCCCCGGCGGGCCCGGTGCTCAGACGCTCGCGGGTCCAGGCCCACAGGGTCTCGTTGGCGGCGATCGCGGCCGACTTTGCCGCGGACATGTCCACGGAATCGGTGGAGGCCTCACCGGCCCCCGTGTACACGACCAGGGCGGTCGCCACCTCGGTGAAGGTCTCCAGCCAGCCTTCGGGTATGCCGAGCAGCCGTGCCGTCACCAGGATCGGTATCCGTGCCAGAACCTCCGAGGCCAGGTCCACCGTCTCCCCGGAGCGCAGGCGCTCCTCCACACAGGTGTGCCGGAACTGGTCCTCCACCACCGCGCGTACGACCTCCTCACGGCGTGCCATCCTGCGTGCCGCGAACACGTGACGGACCGCGGACCGCAGCCGTCTGTGGGTGTCGCCGTCGGAGGAGATCATCGTGGGCGCCCCGCCGAACCACGGGCCGGGGTCCTCGGCCAGTATCGACGACGAGTACGTCTCGCCGTCGTTGAGCACGGCCATCGCCTCGGCGTGACGCGCCACCATCCAGACTTCCGCGCCCTCGTTCCATACGCACGCGCCGGTCTCGCGGATCAGCGAGTACGCGGGGTAGGGGTCAAGCAGTGTCGCGGGGTCATTGAGGTCGATGTCCATGCGCAGGCTCTGTCTGTCGGAGGCTTCGGGACATGGTGCCACAGGCGATCACATATGTTGTCCGCACCCGGACCCGGCTGAGAAGGAGAACCGCAGCGTGACGAACGACGCTCAAACCGGTACCGCCCAGAGCCCGACCGACCGGTTCCGTTCGCGGCTTCTCGGGCCGACCCTGGAGTCGGCCCGTGAGATCCCCTTCTACGCACGGCACTGGGAGGGACGCGAACTGAGCTTGGAGCAACTGCCCACGGTCACCAAGAAGCAGTTGCTCGACGACCTCGCGTCCACACTGCGCCCCGGTGGGGTGCCGGCGAACGTCGGTCACTCGACCGGGACCACCGGACGGCCGTTCTTCCGGGTCAGGGGCCGGGAGGAGATCAAGGCGTACTCCGAGTACCTGCGCAGTGTGCGGACTGCCACCGCCGCTCACAGGGGGAGGCCGGTGCCCCCGATGCTGCAGATCAGCGGGGCGCCGATCACGATCCACGGTTCCGTGCTCCCCGTCGAGACGGACGACATGCGGCTCGCGGTGGACCTCTTCTCCACCGAAGGGCTGGCCGCGTCGGTGGACCTTCTCACCAGCCCGTCACTGGCCCTGCTCGGGGAGGGATTCCAACGCGTCCTGTCCGCCAGCCCCGGTGGCGCGATCCTGCTGACCCAGGAGCTGATCCAGCGGGGGACGCCGACGCGGGAACTCGGCATCGAGGTCATCAGCGTCTACAACAGTGCCCTCCTTCCCGGTCAGCGAGCCCTGCTCCGCGAGCACTGGGAGGCGCGGCTCGTCGAACGGTTCAGCATGTCCGAGGTACTGGGCGGAGCCACCCTGTGCTACGACTGCGGGCACCACCACCTCGATCCCGTCGTCGTCGCCGAGGTGCTGCGGACGGACGGGGACGAGCCGGCCACTGACGTAGGGGAGCTGGTGCTGACCGAGCTGCACCCCTTCTCGCAGCTTCAGCCGATGATCCGCTACCGCACCGGAGACATCGTGCGGCGGGCGCAGTCACCTTGCCTGCCGAACGAGTTGACCTTCGATTACGTCGGGCGGGCCCGCGCCAGCGTGCTGTGCGACGGGGAGCTGCTGCTCGGTGAGATCGAGGTGCTCGAAGCGGTGGAGGATGTGCCAGGACTCGCGCACGCGCCGGTCGGTGAGGGCCGCGCGCCGGTGGGCGCGCCGCTGATCTCCCTGCGTCCCGAGACGCGAGGACGGGAACTCACCGCGATCGAGGCACGGGTGGAGGCTGCCGCGGACCTGGATCCCGCCGACGGTGTGCGGAACCTCCTCGGTGAGGTGCGCGAGCGTCTTACCCAGTTGCTCGACGGGCGGACGAAGGAAGGGATTTCGGTCCGAGTCGTTCTCACGGCCTCCTGAACTGTCTTTTCCTTTGCATGAATTGATCGACTGGAGCCGTTGTCACTGGGTACAGTCTGTCTCGTCAATCTTGGGAGGAGGTGTACGAGATGAGCATCCAGGACCTGGTGAACGAGCTGGTCACCGAGCGGGACATCGAGATCGTGTCCGTCAACGAGGCTGCCTGACCGGTGTCTCGGAGGGCGCGGACCCGGGAACCGGGAGCCGCGCCCTCCAGCATCGGTCTTTTCTCACGGTCTGCCGGCCCGGTCGGTGGGCCGTTCCGTCTTTCCGGGGATCGAACCTCGCCGGCCCGGCGCCCGGACGGCGGACGGCGGACGGCGGACGGCGGACGGTTCGAGCATGGAGGCGAGGGACGTGGCGGAGAACGAGCAGTGGACGGTCGACCTGACGCTGCGTCCGCCGCCGCTCGGGACCGGGGGCATGCACCCGGTGTCCGTGGTGACGGAGGAGCTGCGGGCCGTGCTCGAGTCCTACGGATTCGACGAGTTCGACAGCCCTGTCGTGGTGTCCGCGGAGTACAACTTCGACCGGCTCGGCGTACCGGAGGGCGCTGCGGTCCGTGACGGGCGCCGTAACTTCTGGCTGGACGACGGCCATCTGCTGCGCAGCCACACCTCGGCAGGCGTCGCCCGCCTGCTCGCGGCCACCGAGACGGACGAGGTGCGGGCGTTCGTGGTGGGCCCCTGCTTCCGGCACGAACGCCGGTCGGCCCGCAGCGCCTGGCAGTTCACCCAGATGGACGTGGTGCTGACGGGCGATGAGGTACGCCCCGCGCATCTCACGCACCTGCTGAGGCTCTTGGCGCGGGAAGCGCTCGGAGAGTACTGGCCGGTGCAGATCCGGCCCGAGACCCGGGAAGGGCGGCTGACCGGTTGGAGCCTTCACGCGGGGTGCTGCTGCGGACCGGATGACGAGTGCGCCCTGTGCCGCGGGACGCGCTGGCTGGAAATCGCCCAGGGCAGCGTCCTGCCCGCCGCCGTTCTGGACGGATCGGCGCTGACCCTCCGGGAGGGGCAGGCGGTGGCGTGCGGGCTCTCGGTCGACCGGGTGGTCCTGCTGCGGTGGGGACTGGACGACATCAGTCTGCTGACGACGGCGGAGCCCGCCCTCGTCCACAGCTGGGGGACACCATGAGGACGACCCTGGTGCCGTCACCCTCGTCCGGGTGGGCCGACGGGCTGCTGTCGGCCACGGAGGCCGCCTCCCTGCTGCGCGAGCGCGGGGTCGAGGCACGCGCCCACGGTGGCGACATCGAGGTGGGGGCCCCGAAGGAGTGGGCGATGGCCCACCACACCTGGGGACTGGCCAGCATCATCCGGGCGGCGGTCGGACAACCGTCGCAGGGGACTCTCGGCCCGCCCGTGGCGGCGCCGGCGCGGACGTGCCGTGCGGAACCCGGCACCTGGACCGACGTCCCGGACGGGGCGGTCGCCGCGCGCGTTCCGCTCGATGCGGGCCGGAGCCAGTGGTACGCCTCCCGGCGGGACACGCTCGAGGCGCGGGCGCTCGTGACCTGGGGTGCCGCTCTCACGGTGCGGGTCGTCGACGGCCGTGAGTGTCTCCAGGCGACCTTGAACGCTCCCACGGTCGAGGAGATGACCGGCGAACACGTTCCCCGGCGTCTGGTGGCCGCCGTGGGCGCGGCCCTCGGCGAACCCGGGACCCGCGGCGGTGGATCCGCGCCCGCCGGGCTGGTCTGGGGACGCGGTCCGGCCCGGCCGTCCCAGGTGCTGAACGACCTGTGGTCCAGATGGCGGGAGTCATGGGGACCGGAGCCCGACCGTCCCCGGCTCGCCCAGGTGGTCCGGGCGTGGGGCGGCCTGCTGTCCGACGAAGACCGCCTCGAACTCCCCTGGTGGCGCGGTTCCCTCGGGGCGAGCGCATGCATCGGCGACCTGGCCCGGTGCCTTGGGGCCGAAGCGAGCGGCGCCGCCTCCCTGCCGGCGTTCCGCAGGCATTCACCGCCGCGCCGCCCGGCGACCCACCGGGTGGGTCCGGCCCTTGCCGCACTCGGCTTCTTCGAGGCGCGCACGCCGTGCCTCAGGGAGGGCGGACCCCCGCGCGATGGCGGGACACGGCGGGTCGCGCAAGTCCGTGCCACCGGGGTGTTCCTGCGTTCCGACCTCGTCACCGGTCTGCTCGCGCCGGAGCGCAGACTGCCGGCCCTCCAACAGGGCCGGGAGCGGCCCTGGGGCGTGTTCGAGATCGGGACCGTCTTCTCGGCCCCGGACGGTGCGGCGCTGCCGACCGAGCGGCTGCACCTCGGCATCGCGGTACGCACCGGAGGACGCACCGGCCGGTCGGTGCCGGCCGCACTGGCCCTGGTGCGCCGCGCCGTCGACGTGGCGGCCGACGCGCTCCGAGCGGACGTGCGGGTCGGGAACGTCCCCCGCGGAGCCCTGGAGGCCCCGCTGCTCGGTGCCGGCGGCCGAGTGGTGGGCCGGCTGCGGCTGCATCCCCCCACGGGCCGCCGCCGGACGGGACAGCACGGGGCGGTGTCCGCGGAGCTGGCCCTGGACGCGGTCCTGGAGGGCGCCCGCGTCACCAGGAGGGGGAGGCCCGCGCGCGCCGAACGGCCGTACGGCAGCGCCACGATCGACCGCTCCTTCGTGATCGGTACGGACGTCACCGCCGACCAGATGCTCGCGGTGGCCCGGTCCGTCAAGGGGATTCGGGACGCCCGGTCCGTGGAGGACTTCGCCGGAGCGCCCTACGGGCCCGGTCGGCACAGCCTGACGGTCCGCCTCTACCTCGGCGCCGGCGGACGGCCGTCCGAACGCCCGGAGGTGTTCGAAGTGGTGGAGAAGCTGGGCCGCGAACTCGGGGCCTGCCCCCGGGAGGAGTGGCGTTCCGATTCGGATCACTCCTCCAACAGCCATATTGCTAAGGATCTTTGATGGTTATCATCGGGCGGTGACCTGGAACGAACAAACTTATGGCGCCCGCTGGGCGAATTCCTACGACGAGCAGCCCTGGCCGGACCCGAAGGAAGCCGTCGACTTCCTCGCCGAACTGGCGGGTGACGAACCGCTCCTGGAGCTGGCCATCGGCACGGGACGGATCGCCGTACCGCTGGTCGAACGGGGTGTCGAGGTCCACGGCATCGACATCTCCGAGGCGATGATCGCCCGCCTGAGGGAGAAGCCCGGCGGCAAGGACATCCCGGTGGAGAGGAGCGACCTGCGCGACTTCACCACTTCGCGCAGCTACCGGACCGTCGTCCTGGTCCTCAACACGATCTACGCCCTGGCTGACCAGGAGGAGCAGATCGCCTGCTTCCGGCAGGCCGCGAAGGCGCTGGAGCCCGGTGGCCGGTTCGTCGTCGAAGCCTTCGTTCCCGACGTCACCCGCTTCCACCGGGGATCGCGGGCCCACGTCTACGACGTGGGCGTCGGACACGTGACCATCGAGGCCGACGTCCACGACCGCGCCAAGCAGACCGTCCTCGAGCAGCACGTGCGGATCACCGAGCAGGGCATCACGATGCTGCCGGCCTTCCTCCGCTACATACACCCCAGTGAGATGGACCTGATGGCCAAACTCGCCGGTCTCGAACTCGAGAACCGCTACGGCGGATGGCAGCGCGAACCGTACACCGCGGAATCGGAGAACCAGATCTCCGTCTACCGAGCGCCGTTGGGCTCGTGATGGGCGCCGTCGGCGCTCCTTCCCCGCCGGACATGCCGCCTGACCACCCGGTGTGGCGAAGCGGGACGTTCGTACCGTGGGACCGGGCGACGGTGCATGCCAGCTCGGTCGGTCACGCCTCGGTGTCCGCATCCTTCGAGGGCGTTCACGCCTATCGCGGGGCGGACGGCGGCCTTGCGGTGTTCCGGCTGCATGACCACCTGCGGCGGATGCTCAACTCCATCTCCTGGGCCGATCTGGTGTCCCCGTGGTCGCTGGAGGAACTGGTCGAGGCCACGCTCGAGCTCTGCCGCCGCAACGACCGCCACGAGGACACCTACATCAGGCCGTGGTGCTTCGCCGCCGGGGTGCACCGCGAGCAGATGGTGCCGGCCGGCACCGAGGTGGAGATCATCATCGATGTCTGGCCCTTCCGGTCCAAGCTGGGCACCGACACCACCGCGAAGGCCGCGGTCTCCTCCTGGACCCGTTTCGGGGCCAATGCGATGCCTCCGCAGCTCAAGGCCTTCTCGAATTACCACAACGGCCGCCTCGGAACCAACGAGGCGAGGGCCCGCGGGGCCGACTGGCCGATCTTCGTCAATCAGGAGGGGCACCTGACGGAGAGCTCGGGGGCGAATCTGGCGATCGTACGCGACGGAGTTCTCGTCACACCCTGGCTGGCTTCCGGGGTGCTCGACGGGATCACCCGCGCCACCGTCCTCCAGCTGTGTCGCGAGTCGGGCGTGCCGACCGAGGTACGGGCGATCGGCCGTGCCGAGCTGCTGCAGGCCGAGGAGGTCCTGTTCATCGGCACGGCGGCGGAGGTGCTGCCGATCGTCGAGGTGGACGGCCGGCCGGTGGGGCAGGGCACGGTCGGCCCCGTCACGGCCCGGATCGCCGGGCTCTACCACGACGCGGTGCGCGGGAAGGCCCGGACGGCCGACGGCGCACGGCCGTTTCACCCCGAGTGGCGGATCCCGGTCTGGGGATGAGCCGGTTCCGGCGGGGGGACGCCCGCCGCCCCGCCGGAACCGGGCCGCACTACCCGGGGGAAGCCGCTCAGATGCTCACGACCCGTCGTCCCCGCACGGCCGCACGGCACCCTGGATGAGCCGCGGATAGCTTTCCTCGTCGACCCCGAACACCCCGGCCGTGGCCAGCCGGACCAGGAGAACCGGATGGACGCCGATCTCGTAGAGTCTGCGGACGTCCCCCGCCAGCAGGGCCCGGCGGTGATCGGCGGGCAACGGAACGTCCCGCAGCGCGGTGACCGGATCGGCGCGCAGCCGCCGCGCGAAGCCGGGATCGGTTCCCACGCGCAAGCAGATCCGGTTGAGGCCCACCGCCCCGGCCACGACGCCGACGTCAGTGATTCCAGCCCGCGAAGGCATGCCCCTCCCCCTGGTAGTAGGACATGGACGCCAGCCGCAGATGGCTGGTGGCCCCGCGGACGACCAGCCAGGCCAGCACCTCGCCGGCCACCGTCCCCGCCCCGCCGAGTACCTCGGGGGTGATGGCGGCGGTCAGCTCGTCCGTGGTCGCCGCGGTCAGGTGGTCCACCACCGTGGCCGCCCAGCCCGGGTCGGGCACCGCCCACAGACGGTCGTGTCCGAGTGCGGGCCCGCCCACTTCGAGGGAGAAGCTGCCGCTGGCGATCACCGCGACGCGTCCCGCACCGGAAGTCCGGATGGCGCTTCGGATCTCCTCGCCCAGCCGCACGCACCGGCGTGGGGACGGCAGCGGGGCGAGCAGCGTGTTGACGTGGACGGCGACGACGGGTATCCGGCCCGCCGGGTCGAGGAACCACCGGGGCACGGCGATCCCGTGGTCGACCTGCGCCCCGATGCTCACCGCCGGGTCGAAGTCCCGGGACACCAGGTGCCGGTGGATGTGCCGGGACAGCTCCCCGGCACCGGCCATCGGTCCGGACGGCAGGCCCGGCACCGCGTCGGCGGGGCCCGTCAGGTCCCCAACGTGCACGGCCAGAGTGGGAACCGCGTCGAGACCGTAGGTCGTGAAGTGGTCCCCGCTCACGATGAGCAGGGCGTCCGGCCGCGCCCCCTCGACGAGGTCTCGGAGCACGCCGTACCGCCTCGCCACGGGCCCCCTCGGGGCGTCCATCGCGACCTGGGGGAAGACAGGCGTGTGGGGCATCCCGGCCGCCGCGACCACCTCACCCATCGGACGCTCCGTCAGGACGGGGCAGGCCCGCCGCACGGTAGACGGCGTCCAGCAGGGCCGCCATCTCCACACCGTCCTCGGGCGGCACGACGGTCGGCCGACCGTGCTCCACGGCTTCCGCGAAGTCGGCGACCTGCCGCCGGTGGGAGATGCCGTAGTAGTCGATGCCGGGGGTGGGCGAGGATGCCTCCTCCAGGACGGCGGCGGCCGTCCCGGCCGTTGCCGTCAGGGCCGCGTCACCGGAGACCCGGTGCAGCCGGGCGGGGTGGTCGATGTCGAACTCGACCGTACCGCGCGAACCCACCAGTTCGATCCGTGTGCGCCAACGGGTCGAACTGCCGGTGGTGGCCGAGAAGACAACGGGCAGCCCGCCGGCGCTGAGCAGCGCGGCGACGGTCGCCTCGGTTTCGTGAGGGCCTCCCGCCGGCGGGGTGACGGCACGGGCGGAGTCCACGCTCAGCGGGCCGACCAGACTGCGGACGACGTCCAGGCAGTGGTAGCCCTGGTTGATCAGTGCCGACCCGCCCTCAAGGGCCCAGGTACCGTGCCAGTAGCTCGACGTGTAGTACTCGGCTGGCCGCGACGCCTCCAGACAACCGCGCACCAGAACGAGATCACCGAGCAGGCCCTCGTCCAGCCAACCGCGGACCAGCCTGACGACCGGGTCGTACAGGTGCTGGGACACCGTCGCCAGGACGAGGCCCGAGTCCGCGGCCAGCTTCACCAGTTCCCGCGCCCGGTCCGCGGTGAAAGCCAGCGGTTTCTCCACGAGCACGTGCTTGCCCGCGAACAGCGCGGCCTCCACCCAATGGGGGTGGGCGGCGTGTTCGGTGAGGACGGACACCGAGGTCAGGTCGCGCCGGCGCAGCAGGGCCTGCGCCGACGACTCCACCTCGGCGATGCCGTGCCGCGCGGCGAGGTCCGCGGCGCGCTCCGGCCGTAGGTCGCACGCAACGGCGAGTTCCCAGCCGGGGCCCAGGGCCCGCACCGCGTCGGCGTGGTTGTCGGCCACCCGCCCGCATCCGAGCAGGCCGTGCCGTCGGGGGAGGGTCATGACACGTATCCGTTCACCAGCCAGCCGCCGTCGACCACGAGCGCGTGCCCGTGCACGTAGTCGCTGTCGGGGCCCGCCAGGAAGAGCACGGCGCCGACGACGTCCCGGGGGTGTCCGCGCCGTCCGGCGGGAATCCGCCCCACGATGTCCTCGTGGGTGAGCCGGCCGCTCTCGATGGCCGGATGCGGGGTCTCGATCTGGATCATTCCGGGTGTCACGGCATTGACGTTGATTCCGTGACGGGCCCACTCGAGCGCCAGGGAGCGGGTCAGGGCCAGCACCGCTGCCTTGCTCGCCGCATAGGCGGCGCGCCCGGGGAAGGCCGTGTGGGACAGCAGCGAGGTGAAGTTGACGATCTTGCCCCGTCCTTCGGCCATCATCGACGGTGCGACGAGGCGCGACATCGTCATCGTGCCCAAAGCGTTGGTCTCCATCAGCCGGCGCGTCCGCTCCGCCTCGAAGGAGATCGTCTCGCCGAGGTCGAAGACCCCCGCCGCGTTGACGAGGACGTCGATGCCGCCCAGTTCGGCGAGGACATCCTCGACCACCGCGCGCGCGGCGTCCTCGTCGCCGACGTCGAGCACATGGGCACGGGCGTCGGCACCCAGTGCCAGAAGCTCCGCCCGCACGGCCTCCACCTGGGCCGACGTACGGGCGGCGACCGTCACGGACCTGGCGCCCTCGCGGGCGAAGGCCAGCGCCACCTCTCGGCCGATGCCCCGGCCGCCGCCGGTGACGACGACACGGGCTCCTTCGAACCGTCGTCCGCTCCTGTTGTCGTCCATGGCCCTCACCGCCGGGTCAGCAGAGCGAACCAGTGCCACTGGTCCGGCTTCTTGGCCGTGGGGAAGTTGCGGAACCGGCGCAACTCCTCGACGGTGAACAGCGGCAGGAACGTCGACAGGATGTCGTCGGAGGTCAGCCGGATCGGTCCGGTACCGGGCACCATGCGGTCCGAGAAACCGACGACCGCCATCCGGCCCCCGGGCTTCAGCAGGCGCGCGGCCTCGGCCGCGTAGGCCTCCCGGGCCTCGGGGCGGATGTTGTGGAAGATGAAGGAGTCGTGTACGAGGTCCGCCTCGCCGTCCGGCAGTCCGGTCTCCAGGATGTCGGCCTCGACCCAGTCGACCTCGATCCCGTAGAAGCCCGCCAGGGCCCGGGCGGCGTGCAGGGCCCGGGGAGCGTTGTCGACGCCGGTGACGTGGCAGCCGTGCTGGGCGAAGAACACCGACTGGACCCCGGCGCCGCATCCGAGATCGATGACGCGTGCCCCGGGGCCGACGGTCAGCGAGGTGACCAGTTCGGCGACCGGCGGGCTCACGGCACCGGTGACCCAGGTTATCTCTCCCAGCGTCTCGTCGTCGTACTTGCCGGAGAAGTTCTCTATCCAGCGGTCGGTGAATGCCCTCACTTGCGGCTGCCTTTCGTCGTGCCGAGGGTGGCGGGTCGGTCGGTGATCCGCACGTGCGCGGTGGCCGCCGCGGACGGTGGATCGGCCAGGACCAGGTTCTTGACGCCGTTCCGCTCACCCTGCTCGCGGAATCCCGCGAATCGATAGGTGACGTACATCGGGCGGTTGACCGGGGTGCCGACGAAGTCGGCGGTGAGCGCGACACCCCGGCTGGAGGCCGCTTCGGCGAGTTCGGCCACGATCGCGGGCACCAGGTTGCGGCCCATCACACGGCAGGAGAGCAGGAACAGGCGCAGCCGCATCTCGTGGTCGGTGACGCGGACGACCACCACGCCGATCATCCCGTAGTCGCCGAATTCATCCTCCAGTTCGAGGACGAGTACCGAGTGCTCGGGGTCCGTGATCAGCGCGGAGAGTTCCCGCTGTTCGAAGGCCAGACCCGTGGTGTTGAGCTGGTTGGTGCGCGCGGTGAGTTCCGCTGCGCGCGCGAGATCCTGGGGGCGCGCGTCCCGGATGGCCAGCCGGAGGTTCAGCGAGGCGAGGAACTCACCCTTGGTACCGGTGAACGTCGTCTCGCGTGCCCGGCGCCGTTCCTCGCGCCGGTAGAGCTCGCGGCGTGAGGCGGAGCCGGCCGGGACAGACCCCGCCGCCGGGATGTCGTCCCGGGTGAGCAGGAGGTCGATGTCGCTGCTGTCCACACACCGCACCTCGGGGTGGCGTGAGGCCACTTCGGCGCGCTCGAAGGGATCGTCGTCGACGAACAGCACCGTGTCGGTCGCGACGTTCAGGGCGGCCGCGATGCGTTCCACCGCATCGGACTTCGGCCCCCACGAGATCTCCGGGTACAGGAAGAAGTCGGCGAGCCCGGCGGCCTCCAGGACAGGCACGGCCACGTCGGCGTCGTTCTTGCTCGCCACCGACTGCAGCACTCCCCGCCGGTCGAGGTCGTGGACGACCCGCACCGCGGACGGCCGCGGTGTTCCGTCCGCGCCCTCGACCAGCGCACCGTCCCACAGGGTGTTGTCGAGATCCCACACGACCACCTTCACCTGGGGTGCGGCCGGTGACCGGCTCACGCTGCTCCTCCCGTCCGGCTCCGGCGACCGCCCCGGGGCACGGCCCGCCCCCGTCGGCGCTGCCGCCATTCGGCAAGGCCCTGCGTCACGAAGGCGTCCCTCAGGAGTTCGGTGCTGCCCTCGATGATCTCCATGGCCCGCGCGTCCTGGACCCGGCGGTCGACGGTGGAGTCGGCCAGCAGACCCCGGGCGCCGTGGACCTGGGCCGCCGCACGCGCGGCGGTGGTGGCCGCCGCCGTCGCGGTGAGCTTCGCCGCGATCACCAGCCGCTCCACCTCCGGGTCGTCGTGCTCCATCGCCTCGGCCGCGTCCCGCACACAGTGCAGTGCCGACAGGGACGCGAGCGTCGCCTCCGCGATCATCGACCGCACACCGCCGAGGTCGCTCAGCGGACCGCCGAACTGCTGCCGGGTCGTGGCGCGCTCCATCAGGACGTCGCGGCACCACTCGGCGACGCCCAGGGCACCTGCCGCCACGCACAGCCGGCCCAGGCGCAGCGTCCGGGTCGCCACCTGGGAGACCGCGAACCCGGGTCGCGCGACCATCCGGTCGGCCGGGACCAAGACTCCTTCCATGTGCACCTTCGCCAGGTGTGACGTGGCCAGCCCGCGCACGGGCTCCTCCGGTTCGATCCGCACCCCGGGGTCGGAGGCGAGTACCACGAAGGCGACGTCACCCTGCTCGGCCCTGGCGAACACCAGCAGGTGGGAGGCGTACCAGCCGAAGCACACCCACCGCTTGGTGCCCTCCAGACGCCACCCACCGGCCTGTTCCACGGCCGAAGTGCCAAGAGAGCGGGCATCGCTGCCGGCGGAGTCGTCGGTGAGCGCGAAAGCCCCCAGCGCCTCCCCCCGGGCCAGCGGCCCGAGATGCTTGCGCAAGGACGCCGAACCCCAGCGGTCCACCGCCCGGCAGACCATGGCATGCGCGGTCAGCAGTGTCTGGGCCGAAGGGGAGTGGCCGGCCAACCGCCTGCAGGCCTCCACGTACTCGGGGACCGTCCAGGCCGTTCCGCCCGCCTCCGGCCCGAGCATGGCGCCCAGGACGCCCGTCGAGGCGAGCGCGTTGACGAATTCGCGCGGCACGCCCCCCGCGGCGTCCCACGCGGCGAGCTCGTCCGCGCGGGCGCGCAGTAGGCCCGACAACGCGCCCAGACGACCGTCCGTCATGGCAGCCGCTTCCCACGCTTGTTCTCGACGAAGCGCTGGATGCCGTCCAGGGTGTCGAAGTTCGCGATGTCCAGGTCCTCGTCCGCGACCTCGATCCCGTACTCGCGCTGGATCATGTCGATGAGCTGCACGGCGACCATCGAGTCGAACATCCCGCTGCTGATGAGCGGCTCGTCGGAGCCGATGTCGTCGACGGAGTCGGCGTAGCGGCTGAGAAAGCCGAGCACGTCGGCGCGGACGTCGGGTTGTGCGGGAGCGTCATGCATGGCTGCCTCCTGGCCTGGAGTAGTCGTAGAACCCGGAGCCGCTCTTGCGGCCGAGGCGCCCTTCCGCCACCATCCGCTCCAGCAGCGGCGCGGGGGCGAACTTCTCCCCGTGGTGTTCACGCAGCACGAGCAGGGTGTCGCGTACGGTGTCGAGACCGATCAGGTCGGCGGTCTGCAGGGGGCCGGACCGGTGGCCCAGGCACCCCCGGAACAACTGGTCGACCTTCCGCGCGTCCGCGACTCCGTCGTCCAACGTCGCGATGGCCTCGTTGACGAAGAGCATCAGGCTGCGGTTGATGACGAAACCGGCCCGGTCCGCGACCACCACCGGTCTCTTGCCCATGTGCCGCAACAGGCCCGTCACCGTGGAGAGTTGCTCCTCGCCACTGGAGGGTGTGCCGACCACCTCGACGGTGTCGATGAGCGCCACCGGATTCATGAAGTGCACCCCGACGGCCCGGCGCGGGTCGCCGAGTGCCGTGCCGAGGGTCTCGATCGGCACGGCGGACGTGTTGACGGCCACCACGGTCGACGAGGGAAGCACCCGGCCGAGCGCGGTGTGCACCTCGACCTTGGTGGCGGGATCCTCCACGACGTTCTCCACGACCAGCGAGACCCCGGCCAGGTCGGCGAGGTCCCCGGTCACCGAGACGTCCGCGAGTGCCCGCCTGCCGCGACGCAGGGTGGCGAGTCGCTCGAGGTCCGCGATCGCGTCGTGCACCCGGGCCAGGGCGGCCGGGGCGATGTCATGGATGACGACCGGTGTGCCCGACCGGGCGAGGGCGTGTGCCACGCTCACGCCGATGGTGCCCGCGCCCACGACGCCTACGGGCTGTTGCGTCCACGAGGTCATGTGGCCTCCTCCGATCCTTCGCGCGACTCCTGCGGAACCTCGCCCGTGCGCATCCAGTACTCGATCGAGGCCACCATGTCCCCCAGCCGTGCCCGGTGGAAGACGACCGCGGACGGCACCGGACGACCGAGGGCCTCGGCCAGACCGGAGATCAGACGCAGGCCCATCAGGGAGTCACCGCCGAGATCGAAGAAATGGTCGTCGTCGGCGGGCTCGACACCGAGCACCGCGGCCCACGACCTGCGCACCACCGCGTCGGCCCACCCGGCGGCGGACCGGTCAGCCGGCTCCCGCGCCGCCGCGGCAGGGCCGGGCCGCACGTCCGGCTCCTCTCCCGACTCCGGGACGTGTGGCGCGGAGACGCCGGCCGGTGCCTCCGCGATCCGCTCGTCCGAAACGATCAGACGGCGCGGGCGGGACGCGGTGGGTGGCAGAGGCACCGGCCGGGCGGTGAAGTCGCACACCGACTCCCAGTCGACGGGAGCGCCCGCCTCCCAGCAGCGCCCGAGGGCGGAGAGGAGAACCGCCACGTCGTCACGGTCTTCGAAGCCGCGGCGCACCGTCGCGACCGCCAGACTGGTGTCCAGCCCGATCTGACGGGCGATGGTCCGCAACTGCCCCGGACCGACCTCCACCAGGACATCGCAGCGGTCGGCCAACGCGCGGATGCCGTCGCCCACATGAAGGGTCCTGGACAACTGGTCGGGCCAGTAGTCCGGATCGGCCATCTGTCCGGTGTCCCAGGTGCCCGTGGTGTCCACCACGATCGGCCGTTCCGGCGGTCGCACGACCCCCCTGGCCAGCTCCCTCACCGCCGGGCGGAGGCCGTCCATGACGGGCGTATGAAGGGCCAGGCCGTCGGCCACGGTCCGGTGGCCGATCCCCCGGTCCTCCAACGTCTTCCGGAACAGGTCGACACCGGCCGGCTCACCGGCGACCACGCACGAGTGGGGCGAGGTACGGATGGCCACGTGCACGGCGGGCGGCAGATCGGGCAACTCCTCGGCCGCGGCCAGAACTCCCAGCATCGCGCCTTCCGGCGCGCGGGAGAGCAGCTCCGCCCGCGCCATCACGAGGCGGTAGGCGTCGTCCTCGCCGACGGCTCCGGCGGCGTAGGCGGCGGCGACCTGTCCCAGGCTGTGGCCGAAGACCGCGGCCGGCCTCAGGCCCGCGTCCTCGAGCGAGTGCAGCAGCGACATCTGGAGGGTGAAGAGCGCGGCATGCGCGACGAGGGGGCCGTCGAACGTGCGCGCCGCGCCCGCTCCACGCAGCATGGACCGCAGGTCGATCCCGCCTCCGGAGGCGGGCCGGCGCTGCGCGGCGGTGAGCGGTTCGGAGAGGTCCACTCCGGTGAACTTCTGCGCACGGGCGACCGCTTGGTCGTGGTGGGCACGGAACCCCGGTACGCGCTCCCGCAGGCCGTGTCCCATACCCGGGTAGTGGTCGCCGACCCCGGAGAAGACCAGCCCGATGCGGGGTGCCCGCGTGGCCCGGCGCGCGGTGATGTTCCGGAGGGCGCGGACGGCCTCCGCGGATGTGGCGGCGACCACGGCCCGCCGCCACCGGCGGGCCTCGCGGCCGGCGCACAGCGTGCGGGCGACCCCGGCCAGTGGCGCACCTGCCGCGACGACGTCGGCGATCGCGCCGGCCGTCTCGGCGCAGGTCCCGGCTTCGGCCGCGGACACCAGCAGCACCCGGGGGCCCTCGGCGGCCTGCGCCGTCTCCCGCGCCGGGGCTGGGGCTGGGGTCGGGTCTGGGGCCGGCGGAGCCTGTTCGAGGACGACGCTCACGTTGGTCCCGCCCAGACCGAAGGAGTTGACCATCGCGCGCCGCGGCGTGTCGGCCCATGCCCTGGCAGCAGTGACCAGGAAGGGACCGCGGCGGGTCACGTACTCGGCCGCCCGCCCCTGGTGCAGGCTGGGGTACTGCACCCCGCGTTCCACCGAGAGGACGGACTTGATCAGACCCGCGACGCCGGCTGCCTCCCGCAGGTGTCCCAGGTGGGACTTGACCGAACCGACCCCGCAGTGCGGCAAGAGGCGGGAAAGCGCGTCCCACTCCACGGCGTCGCCCAGCGTGGTGGCGGAACCGTGGGCCTCCACGTAACCGATCTTCTCCGCGCCCAGCTCGGCGATCTCCAGCACATCGCGGATCAGCGCCTGCTGCCGGGCGCTGCTGACGGAGGAGAAGGCGTCCTTGCGGCCGTCGTTGTTGACCGCCGTTCCCCGGATCACGGCGCGCACCGGCCAGCCCCGCTCCCGCGCGTCCTCGCAGCGCGCCAGCAGCACCACGCCGGCCCCGTCACCGGGCACGGTACCGTCGGAGTGGGCCGAGAACGGCCGGCAGGTGCCGCTGGGGGAGCCGATGCCCCCGGGACGACTGACGTAGCCGTGCTCCAGGGGCACCCGGATCGCGGCCGCCCCGGCCAGGGCGGCGTCGCACTCGTAGGATTCCAGCGCCTGCACGGCCAGGTGCACGGCCAGCAGCCCGGTCGAGCAGGCGGACTGCACCGTCACGCCGGGGCCGTGGCAGTCGAGCCGGTAGCTGACCTTGGAGGCGAAGTAGTCCTTGTGGTTGCCGGTCTCCAGCAGGCTGCCGTCGGTGGCCTCGGTGATCCCGCTCTGCTCCAGCAGCCGCTCGTGCCTGTTCGTCCCGCATCCCGCGTACACCCCGATCTCCGTACCCGGGCCGCCCCGGACACCGGCGCTCTCGAGCGTCCGGCGTGCCAGATCGAGGAAGACCCTGTGCTGAGGATCGGTCAGCAGTGCCTCGCGGGGCGACATCCCGTAGAGGCCGGGGTCGAAGTCGAAGGGCGCCACCGGGGTGGCCGATGCGCTCACCCAGGTCGCTCCCGCGGGCAGGGCCCGCTCCGGTGAGGACGGGGTCCGGTCGACGGCGTCGCTCCCCGACCGGAGAAGGGCGTCCAGCGTTTCCTCGTCACCGGCGCCCGGAAAATCGAACGCGAGTCCCACGACGGCGATCTCAGTCACGCCTGCTCCTCGCCCTCGCGGCGCGACGGCGCAGCCGGGCCTGCTCACGCTCGGCGTTGCGCCGTCCGGCGTCGGCATCGGGCGGGGGCACGGCCTCGTCGCCGCCCCCGTCGTGATCCGCGGCGCCCCGGGCCCGCGCGGCGCGTATCAGGTCGGCCTGTTCCTGCACCGTCACCCGTCCCATGAGCTCACTCAGCGGCACGGCGACGCCGAACGCGTCCTCCATCGCCGCCCTCAGCACCAGGACCCGCAGGGAGTCGCCTCCGGCGTCCACGAACGGCAGGTCCGTGCCCACCTGCTCCAGTCCCAGCACCGAGCACCAGAGGGCTGCGAGCCTGGCCTCCGTCTCGTCGACCGGCCGGGCGCCTTCCAGAACGCCGCCCGAGGGAGGCTTCAGGGCAGACCGGTCGATCTTGCCACTCAGCAGCAGGGGCAGGCGCGGCAGCAGCACGATCAGCCGCGGAACGCAGTGCGCCGGAAGCCGCCTGGCCAGCTCCTCGCGCAGACCGGCGACGGTGACGTCCCGGCCGGGGTCCGGCTGGACGAAGGCGACCAGCTGGGCCCCCTGCTCCTTGTCGGGCTGCCCCACGACCGCGCCCTGCGTCACTCCCGGGAGAGCCCGCAGGACGGACTCGACGTCGCCCGGTTCCACGCGCAGGCCACGGACCTTGACCTGGAGGTCGCGTCGGCCGCCGTACTCGAGGTGGCCGTCGTGCAGAAAACGGGCGAGATCGCCCGTGCGGAACATGCGCAGGCCGTCGACATCGACGAAGCGTCGCGCCGTTTCCTCAGGGTTGTCCAGGTAACCCGTGGCCAGTCCGGGCCCTCCGGCGTACACCTCGCCCCAGCACCCGGGCGGGACTCGCCGGCCGTCGGGGTCGAGCAGACGGATGGTGCTGTCCAGTGGGGTGCCGATCGAGCAGGTACCGCCCTCGCGGGGCCCGCTGCGGTGGGTGGCGTAGTCGTACTCGGTGAGGGTGTAGGTGTTGTGCACTGCGGGACCCGCCGCGCGCACCCGGGCCTCGAGCGCCGAGTCGAGGGCCTCGCCGCCGACGAAGACGTGACGCAGGTCCCCGAGCCGGGCGAACTCCTGCGAGGAGCTGAGGATGCGGAGCATCGACGGCACGAAGCTCACCACGTTCACCCGTTCCCGGGCCAGGAGTTCGAGCAGGTAGCGATCGTCCTTCTCGCCGCCCGGCCGGGCGATGACCGCCGTGCCCCCGCTCGCCAGCGGCCAGATGAACTCGCGGAAACTGATGGGTGACTTGAGCAGGTGACGGTCATCGTCGCCGAACGCGTACAGCGACTGCTCCAGGGCGATCCGCGACGTGTGCATCCGATGGGGGCGTACCACCCCCCTCGGCGTACCGGTGGTGCCCGAGGTGAAGATCACGTACGCCGGGTCCTCGGCGCCGACCCCTCCGTCGTCCACCGGCGCCGGGGGCGCACCGGCCGCGGCGGTCCGGGCCTCGACGACGTGCCGGACCGAGGCAGGGACCTGACCGCGTCCGGCGCGGGTGGCCACCACGGTCCGCAGTCCGGCCTGGTCGGCCACGGCCTCCCGGTACACGGGGGGGAAGACCGGATCGAGGTAGCAGACCGCGCAGCCCGCCATCAGGATGCCGAGCAGGCCCGTGAAGAGTTCGGTGGACCGGGGGCCGACCAGCCCCACGATGCTCCGCGGCGTGACGCCCGCCCCGGCGAGGCTCCCGGCCACGGCCGCTGCCCCGGCCCGCAACTGCGCGTAGGTGGTGGTCCGGTCGCCGTCGACGAGGGCGATCCCATCCGGTCGGCGCGCGGCCGTTTCCAGGAAGAGCCGGTGAAGGGTGGTGTCGGGATAGGTGACGGCCCGGCCCTGGTGGCGTTCGAGGAAGGCGGCCTCCTCGTCGGTGAGGATGTCGACCGATGCCACGGCCGCGTCGGGCCGGGCCTCGAGCGCGGCCAGCGCCCGGCCCACATGGGCGAGGAAACGGGTCAGCACATCCCGGCCGACCGTCGCGTCGGTGGCTGTGAACGTCACGGAGTCCGACGCGACCTCGGCGTGCAGGTGCGCTCCCGCGGGCGGCGCACCGGCGGGTGTCACGCGGATCCGGACCGGGCCGACGGCCCCGTCGGCAGCCCGGCCGTCGGCGAGTCCGAGCAGCGATGCGTCCCGGGCCCAGTCGCCCGGCGACCACACTTCGGTCTGCGTCTCGACCGACCAGCCGCATCCGTAGCGGCGGGCCACGAGTCCGGCCAGCACCGCGAGCAGCCGCGCCGGGGCGAGGCCGTGCCGGCCGGCCAGCGCGTGCAGCCCGGCCGCCCAGGGGGCGGTCGCGGGCTCGCAGGGTGCTCCGGGCACCGGGGAGGTCGGCGGCGCCGGGAGACTGATCGGAGCGGTCATCGGGACATCGCCGCCTCCGCGGCCACCCGGCCGGTTACGGCCCCGTAGGTGACGCCGATGATCTTCGACGAACTGTCTCCCACGAAGAACAGACCGGGGACGGTGCTCTCCAGGTCGTGGGTCAGCTCGAGGTCCGGATAGACCCGCTCGACGACCGGCGCGGCGATCACCGCGTGCGGTCCGACCATGCCGGGGGAGAGCGTGTTGAGCCGGGTGATCATGCCCTCGACATCTGCGCTGAGCTCCGGCCCCAGGAGGGCACGCAGGTCCGTTTCGGTGGTCTCGAGCAGGGTGCACGGCACGGGGGGGCCGGAGAGAGGCTCCCCCAGGAAGTCACCGACCTGCTGGACCACCGGCAGGCCGTCGCCCGCCTTCATGGCCGCGCGCGAGAAGTCGAGCGCGAAGTCGGTGCCGTCCACGCCGTCGGGCACGGTCACGCTGGTGACGACGCCGAAGTTGGACCTCGTCGTCGGGGTGGTGAGACAGTGCTGGCCGTCCAGGGCCAGCCCACCGGCGAAGTCGTAGGCCATCAGACGCCCGCCCGGGCACACGCAGAAGGTGCGCACGGAGTCCCCCCGGTCGTTGAGGAAGGAGTGTTTGGGGTTGTGGCAGGCCTCGGTGAGCGGCGCGAGGTCGTTCCGCCAGGACTCGATGCGGACGCCGAGGTCGACCTTCCTGGGGGAGAGATGGCCGACGCCGAGGGTGCCGATCACGCCGCGCACCCACTCCAGTCCGAGCTTGCCCGCACCGATGATGACGTTGCGGCTGGTCACCCGGTGCTCTCCGGCGGTGACCGTGAAAAGCCCCCGGTCGCCGCGCTCCACCGAGGTGACCCGGGTCCCCATCAGCAGATGTCCGCCCAGCTGCTGCAGTTCCCCGACGAGCGCGCCGACCACGGTGAGCGACTCGTCGACGGTGATCTCCTGGGAGGGAGCGGCGTCGGAGTGCTGGAAGACCGCACTCACCGTACGGCGGTGCGCGCTCTGCCCGGCCGGGGCGGACGCCGGGGGCTCCAAAACCTCCGGCGGGGCCGTGCGGGCCAGGCCCCAGGCGTGGAACTGCTCATAGACGGAGGCGACGAGGTCGCGGGCCCGGTCGAAGTCGCCCAGAGCCCGTTCCAGACCGCTGTAGGAGCGGGTCCTGCCGTCGGAGGTGCGCTCGATCTTGGACCGGGTGAGGCCGTTGATGTACCCGAGGTTGGTGTCGAAGTGGAAGGCCGCGCCGCCCACTCCCGTCAGGCACGTGCAGCGCTTGCACTGCATCCGGAACTTCTCCAGGTCGCGGATCGGCCTTCCGGAGGCGGCGGCGCGGACTCGGGGACACAGGCTGGCGTACATGCCCTGTCCTGCCTCGATGACCAGCACACTGCCGCCCAGAGCCGCCGCGCGGTGGCCGGCGAACAGGCCCGCGGGACCGGCCCCGACGACGACGACGTCGTATGGGCCGTCAAGGGTTACGGGCCCGCCGGGGCCGGGGTGGTCGTCGGTGCGCCTCATCGTCCGAGCTCCCGTATCCACTTCCGGCCGTCCTGGGTGAAACGGGCCCGCAGCGGCGAGTAGAACAGGTGGTCCGTGGCGCGGCCCTGCCGCCGTATGCGCTCCTCCATCCACAGGCAGAACAGGGGGACGAGTGCTCCGACATCGTGGATGCACTGATCCGTGGCCCGGGCGTACCTCCGCAGCGAGGCGATGATCGCCGCCCCCATCGGCGATGCCGGATCGAGCATCTCGTCCACCAACGAGGCCATCTCCCGGTCCTGGTGGCCGGGGTCGGCGGCGAGCACCGACGTCATGGCGAGGTTGAGTACGTCGACCGCCTGAACGCCCTCTTCCCGGCAGTCCTCCCAGTCGATCAGTCCAAGAGCACCGCCTTCGCCGACGCGCAGGTTCCACGGGCCGAGGTCGCCGTGGAACAGGCCGGTTCGGGCGTGCGACAGCGACTCCACGGTGGATTCGGGCAGCTCGCGGAACCGGGGGCCGAGGTACTCCTCCACCAGCGGCCGCGCGTCGGCCCGGTACCCGTGCCCGTGCAGCGTGGCGACCGCGTCGGTGGCACGCGTCAGCAGCGCCGGGGCATCCGTGCCGACGGCCGACAGGACGTCGGGGAAGTCGGCCCGCGGGACCCAGGACATCACGAAGCCGTGCTCCAGGCGGGCCAGGGCCACCGGTGTCTCGAACACGGGATGTGTCCAGGTCCGCCGGGCCAGTACGTCCCACTCCCGGTCGACCATGGAGTCGGAGGGGTTGAGGGGGACCTTGGCGATCCACGCCGGGCCGTCCTCGAAGAGCACCTCGACGAACAGTCGGCGCGAGACGGTACGGGCCCCCCGGGAGACGAAGTGGCGCATGGTCCAGGCGGAGCCGGGGTGCCGGTCGGCGACGAGGTCGGTGAGCTGTTCCCGTACCCGGTCCAGGACGCCGGCGACCGGCGCGTCCTCGACCCGGGTACCGGTCTCGGTCAGATCAAGCACAGGTGACCCCCGACAGGGACTCGCTCATGTTCCTGAGCACGGTGGTTACGGGCGGGCCGTCAAGGGTGCGGCGCAGTTCGACGAGACCATGGGCACGGTCGGCTTCGGTGAGGTCGAAGAAGCTCTGGACGGAGTCGCCCATCATGCTGCGGAACCTCTCCAGACCACGATTGTCGTCCAGCAGCCGCCGCGCCTGCGCGACGATGCACCGGGTTCCTTCGAAGTCGTCCTCGACCAGCGGGTAGTCCACGCCCGGCACGGCGAGTGTGGCGCCCACCCTGGCGAAGGTGGTGTTCTTGAGCATGCGCATGTTCACCACATGGCCGTAGTGCTGCTCGGGCAGCGCCATCGGAAGCCGGCCCAGCGCCATCGCCTCGTGCAGCGCCGTGAGCCCCGGAGTCATCATGTACTGCGTGGCGGCGGCGACTTCACGGAGGAACGGACGCTGCGAGAGGCAGGTGAACTCGGCGGTACGCCCGTTCACCGTGATCGACTTCTGCCGGGGTCCGCGGAAGGCGCCACCGCACACCAGGACGTTGTCGAGCTGGTGCCAGTCCGTCAGCAGGTCCCGCACCCACACGTCAATCAGTTCGAGATAGTCGTTGTTCTCCTCGAAGTCCAGGAAGAAGTTCTTGAAGCCGCCCAGGTTGATCACCAGGTCGTGCTGCTCGCCGTCGGCCGCGGGCGCGGCGTCGTGGAGACCCTCGCTGTCGACGATCGACCCGGTCAGGTGGAAGGCGGTACCGCACAGGGCGACCATCTTCTGGACCCTTTCGGGCACTCCGGGGAAGTTCTGCAGGATCGACTGGTCGGCCAGTACGTGCGCGGCCAGGATCTGCTCGTGCGGGCTGAGTTTCCCGAAGTGAGCGGTCAGCCCGGCGTAGTCGGACAGCGGAGCGGAGGCGCACAGACCCGCTATCTCGTCGAGGGAGCGATCGTGCCGCCAGAAGCTGAACAGGCTGTCGACCATGGCCACGGGACGGCCGGCGGCGACCGCCCTCATCACCAGATCGGAGTCCATCACCGAGACCACCAGGTCACAGGCGGCCAACCGCGCGGATATGTCGACCGGTCGACTGCCTATGTCGTGGACCTCGTCGAAGACATCCGGATTGGCCTGGGCGAAGGCGGCAGCGAAAGAGTCACCGACGAACACACGCCGGTGGCCGGGAAGTGACCGAGCCACGGCGCAGGCTTTGGAGACGGGTCCGAAACCACAGCTCTGGGCACCTATGACGATGTTCACTGCTTCCTCCCGGTGAGGGCGGTGGGGAGATGGGCCGTGTTGCCAAGCTGGGCGACGACGCCTTCCACGACGTGCGCGGTATCGATGCCGTAGAAGGTGAAGAGGTCCTCCCGCTCGGCGACCGGGGGATAGCGGTTGTCGACGGAGTGGAAGCACATGCTGTTCGGCCGGCCTGCGAGGACCCGGGCCGTGGCCTCGCCGATTCCTCCCGAGCGGACGTGCTCCTCGACGACGCAGACGACCCGCGCCCGTGCGGCCAGCTCGCGTATCCGGGACTCGGGAAACGGCGAGACGAGGGTCAGCGCGAACACCGACGCCGTGACACCACGCCGGGCGAGTTCGTCCGCGGCGTCGAGCGCGACGGCCACGGTGGCCCCGGTGGAAACCAGCAGGACGTCCGCGGCTTCCGGGCCGCGCAGCAGATCGCCCCGGGCGGCGTCGTGCGGCGCGGATCCCACGAAGACGAGGCGGTCGGCGCGGGCGCCCAGCCGCACGTAGGCCGGACGGGCGAGGGACAGCGCCTGTCGCACCGACCAGGCCGCGGAAGGGGCGTCCGCAGGACAGAAGACCCGCGTGTTCGGCATGTTGGCGAAGGTGACCAGGTCTTCGGGCGCGTGGTGGGTCGGCCCCAGCGGGCCGTAGCTCAGCCCGCCCCCGACACCGATGAAGGTGACGGGCAGATTGGCGTTGCACACGTCGTTGCGCGCCTGCTCCGCGGCCCGGCGGGTGAGGAACGGTGCCATGGCCGCAGCGACCACACGCCGACCGGTGCGCGCGATGCCTGCAGCCACTCCGACCAGTGTGGCCTCGGCGATCCCGACGTCGATGAAACGCTCGGGATGGGCCGCCTTCAGCGGCAGACCGAGAGCGTGACCGTCGGCGACGACCAGGACCAGTGAGTCGTCGGCCTCGGCGGCCTCGGCGAGACACTCGGCCACGGCCGGCCGCATGGGAAGACTCGTCATGCGAACGCCCCGCCAGGCTCCAGTTCGGCCAGGGCCTCGTTGAACTGGACGTCGTCGACCGTGCCGACGTGCCAGCCCGGATCGTGCTCCATGAACGACACCCCTTTGCCCTTGACGGTCCGCGCGATCAGGACGCGCGGACGGCCCCCGCCGCGCATGGCCAGGGATCGCACGAGGTCGTCCAGGTCATGACCGTCGACGTCGTCGACGCTCCATCCGAAGGCCTCCCACTTCTCACGCAGCGGCTCGAGGGCGAGGATCTCCTCGGTCGGGCCTTCCTGCTGGAGACCGTTGCGGTCGATCACGGCCACTAGCGAGTCCAGGCGCTGGTGCCCGGCGAAGAGAGCGGCCTCCCAGACCGATCCCTCGTCGAGTTCGCCGTCACCCATGACGACGAACGTGCGCCGGGGGGAGCCGTCGAGGCGGGCGCCGATCGCCAGCCCGGCCCCCAGGGCCAGGCCGTGCCCCAGCGCTCCCGTGGCACCGTCGACGACGGGCGTCGACTCCACGGGGTGCCCGGGAAGATTGCCCTCGGGGATCTCCAGACCGAACTCCTCCAGGAGCCCGTACAGGGCCCAGACCGCGTGTCCCTTGCTGAGGACGACGCGGCCCCGGTCGGGCGAGTCGACGGTGGCGGCGTTGACACCGGCCGATCGCAGAACGGCGTACAGGATCTCGACGACCGACAGGGACGAACCCAGGTGGACGGAGCGCGAGCGTGCCAACTCGAGGATCCTCTGCCGCACCCGTCGACAAGTTGGCTCCACCGCGCAGGTCTCCCTGGGTGCTCGGTCCGAGTGCTGCTGCCTACGGAACTGGATCTTAACCGGACCGAAGGCTACATCGTCAGGCCGATGTTGTCGTCTAATCTTACGACCGCTCAAGGAGCACGTCTGCTCCCGCAATTGGTGGAGGACCATGTCCCTGCGAGATACTCCCGGAACCGGAAGTCAGAAAGCCTTCTGGACCTATTACCTGGCCTCCACCGCGAGTGATCTGGGTTCAGCCGTACGCAGCCTCGCCCTGCCGCTCGTCGCTGTACTGGTGCTCGACGCCACACCGCTCGAGGTCGGCCTCATCACCGGGGCCGGCTTTGCGGCCTGGCTCCTGATCGGCCTCCCGGCCGGCGACCTGACGGCACGCTTCCCCCTCCGCAGTGCCCAGGTGGTCATGGACCTGGTGCGAGCGCTCTGCGTGCTGTCCCTCCCGGTCGCCTGGGCGTTTGACACCCTGTCGGTGGCGCACGTGGCCGCCGTCGCCTTCCTCATCGGTCTGGCGGACGTGATCTACGACGTCGCCAACTCGACCTTCATGCCCGCGGTCGTGCCACGCGAGGACCTCATGCGGCGCAACAGTCTGATGACCGGCACACAGGCGGTAACGACCCTTGGCGGCCCGTCGTTCGGCGGCGTACTCGTCCAGATAGCGGGCGCGGTACCGGCCCTGCTCATCGACGCGGCGAGTTACGTTGTGTCGGCGGTACTGCTGCGCACGCTGCCCGAGCGCCCGCCCGCGGCGAAGCCCGCGCGGGGCGAGGGCATGTGGACGCGCATCGCGGCGGGCTGGTCCTACGTCGGGAAGCACCCCGTGATGGCTCCCTTCATGTGGGCGAACGCCGCGGTGAACTTCGCGGCCGGTGCCCAGCTGGCGCTGTACCCGGTGCTTTTGGCCCGCACGCTCGACGTGGCGCCGGCTCTCATCGGCATCCTCCTCGCCGGGGAGGGGGTGGGGGTGCTGATCTCCTCGATGCTGGTCACCCGGGTCGTCGACCGGCTCGGCACCTCTCGGTCGAGCCTTGTGGGCGGTATCGGAGTCGTGGCGGGAACGGTCCTTGTGGCCGCAGCGGTAGCGTGGTCGCCGTACGACCTTCTGCTCTACGGGGGTTTCTTCCTGGGCAACGCGCTGTGCGGTGGCACCGCTGTGCTGGTCGCGGTCAACAGCCGGACGTTCGTCCAGTCGACCTGCCCGACGGAGATCCTCTCCCGGGTGACGGCGACCATACGGTTCGTCACCTGGGGAGTGATTCCTGCGGGCGGGATGCTCGCGGCACTGTCCGTAACCCACCTGGGAGCCACCATCACCTTGTGGCTCATCGCGCTGGCGGCCGGCGCCACGCCGGTGGTCCTGGCCGTCAGCAGGATCGGCAGGACCCGGAACCTCGAAGAGGTGTGACGGCGCGGCCGCCGAGGGGCATGAGCGCCTCCGCCACGCAGGACGCCGACGGCCGGCCCGCCGCCTTTCCCGCCTGACCCGGGCTTGTCCGCGCCAACGGCGGAGCGGGCAAGCCCGGAGCCCTGCGGCACTGCCGCCGTGTGGGCGGGGGCGGCGCCCGTGAAGGACGGCGGGCGGCAGCCGCGGCCGGCAATCAGACGGACCCCGCCGGTCAGCCCGCCACGGGAGCGGCCCGGCTCGGCGGTGCGCAGCGGTGCCGAGCGGCGCCGACACGCACGGAACCGCTCCTCGCCCGCCGGGTCCGCCGGCGTCGTCCCGGTCGGGCACCGGAGCATTCTGCTCCCTGTCCCCGGAATTCCTCCCCCCTCAGCGGCGGGTGCATCCAGGGGCTCGGGATCAACGGCCACACCGGCGGAGCGGGAGCGAGCCGGTGCCGCGGCTGCGGGATACGACATCCTGATCGCCGGCTCCGGCGAACCGGCGGAGATCGACCTGATCGTGGAGGTCGTCACGCCCGGCACGCAGGCGGTGATGGCGGCCGAGGCCGCCGCCTCGGCTTCGGCACGAAGATCGTCGGTGGCCGCAACGGCCCCGGCCAGGCCATGGTCGTCTTCCATCGTGTTCTGCCGCTCGATGCAGTGCGGCCCCGAGCGGCCGGCCGTCCCATCACCGGCAATCGTTCCCCCTGCCGTAAGTGAAGCGTGCTCCGGGAGGGAGCTTCGCCAGGGCATGAGGTCTCCGGGAGTTGCCGGCGGCCGGGGAAGGCCGGGACGGCGCGGGTACGCCGGGTGGCGCGATACGCCCCGGTGGGCTGACGGTGCCGAGGATTCTCCATGGCCGTTGAGTGCCGGAGTCGTACGACGAGACGGTGGGGAGCCGGTACCGTGCGGCTGCCGTGCGATCGGGTGTGTTCACACCAGGAGCGCAGGGAGCCCCGTCGGGGCAGGGTGACCGAATGGGTTCCCTGCCCCGGCGGAGCTCGGTCGGCCGGGCGGCGGGTTACCGGAGCCCGGCAGGGGCCGGTTCCGTGTGCGGTGCTCTCCGGCTCAGCCGAAGTTCACGTCGCTGCACCACATGTAGGCCTGGTCGAGGTGCGAGGCCTGCCAGATCACGAACAGGATGTGGTGTCCGGTGTAGCCGGAGGTGTTGACGTTGAACCTGATGTCCTGCGCCGGTGCGAAGCGGCCGGTCTGCGTGATGAAGTCGAGGTTGCCCCAGCCCAGGGTCTGGGTCTTGGGGTTGAAGCCCTGCTTGCTCACGTAGACCCTGAAGTAGTCGGCACCGTGGGACGCCTGGTCGTACAGATGGACCGTGAAGTTGTTGCTGACGTTGGTCATCTTCCACGGACCGGGCTTGTTCAGGCTGGCGTTCCTCGAGAGGTTGTTGCTGCAGAGCGTCCCGTCGGGGGTCCGCGCCTGGAACTGGCCACCGAGGCCGTCGCGGAGCGCGCTCATCCAGTTCCACATGGTGTCGGGGTTGGCCTGGAAGGCCTGGTAACACATGGGGTCTTCGGTCTGCATGGCCGGGTTCGTGTGGTTGCTGCCCCACGTCTTCCAGCACTGGTACGCGCGGGAGGCGGGGTTGACGATGGTGCCGTGAGCCTGGGCGGGGGCCGACCAGGTCAGTGCACCGACAACCACGGCGAACACCATGATGAGCGCCTGGAGGGGCCGGCGGAGGGGCGACCGCGAACGCCCGCTTAACGGACTCTGTTTGCGCATGTGGGGGGAACTCCTTCCAGTTCCAAGGCTGTGATGGGAGCGCTCCCAACGGTACGTCTTCTGAGTGAAATGTCAATGAAACAAACGAAGTTGGTTACAGAGGCGGGCGACGAGCAGGGAATCCGCGCTGAGCCGGGAGTCAGAACCGTTCCCGGGACCGGAAGGCGATGATGCGGTCTGGGCTGGTGTGCGGGGAGATGCGGGGGAGGGGTGTTCGTGGCATGGCGACGGGACCCGGTTCCGGCGTGAGGGCTGTCCGGTTACACAACATGTGAGACGCCAGGCCCCGATGGTGCGCTCACGCACACCCGAGCCGGCCCCGCCGGACAAGTTGCCCGGTGGGAGTTGTGACTGTATGGCGCATCGGGCGGGGAACGCGGCCGATGGCACGCGGCGGGAACGTGCGTGCCTCTCGAATCCGAACCGACGGCACTGGGGCGTGGATGCCGTGGCAGGGGAAGCCGCCGGCAACGCAGATCAGTCTCGGCGCGCTCCAGCTCACCTGGGCCGCCGCGGCCCCAGGACGCTCGCGGACCAGGTGCCGGAACACTTCCCGGTGGACGGCCGGCCAGACCGTGGAGAAGAGACCTGGCTGATCACGTCCGGGTCCGTTCCACGTTTGCTGACACGGCTGCTCCGGACAGGGCCGCCCCGCGGTGAGCGGGCGGCATGGGCTGCGGCTCGGCCGTCGCCGGCGCCCCACTGGCGATGGTTCCCCCGCCGAGCCCTCCGCCCGCACCCGGGCAGCAGCCTTCCGCTCCTCCGGCAGTCCCAGCCGTCGACCGCTTAGGCCGACTCACCTTCACCGAACCGGAATTGATCCAGCGAACCCTGCCATGGCGACACCGGGAACATGCCTGACCAAAGAAGCCCAACCATCACATCCGAAGGAACATCGGCTTACCATGACGCCGCGCCAAGTCGCGGTCTTGCGGATCCGGACCAGCAGGGAAGACTGCCTTTACGACCGGGTCCGCCCGGCCCCCGGCAGCACCACGCCAAGCAGGTCGCCCACCGTCACTCCACGAGATGAGGTCTCATGAACCGAAACCGAGCCACCGCCAGCGCGGTCGCCGTGACCCTGTTAACCGCCGGCCTCGTCGCCGGCCCGGCAGCCGCCGCCACCGCCGCCGAGGCGAAGGCCCGCGTCGGAGCCGACTGGGCAACCCAGTCGATCGTCTTCACCGCCGCTGCGGGACAGACCAACAACCTCAACATATTCTCCATGTACACCAGCGACGGGATCAGGCGGATCGGCTTCAGCGACGTGGTCCCGCTCGAACCGGGCGACCACTGTGCGTACTCCAGACCCGAGGACACCACCTCCGTCGTCTGCGAACTGCCCGCCGACAGCCCCCGGCCCGACAGGATCGACGTCTTCCTCGGCGACGGCAACGACAAGATCGCCGCCTTCACCCCCGGGATCGGCACCGTCAGCGGCGGCCCCGGCGACGACGAACTGCACGCCCACACCGCACGCACGGTGCTGGGCGACGCGGGCAACGACATGGTCATGGGGCCCGCAGTCCTGCACGGCGGCGACGGCATGGACCACCTGATGGGTGACAGCAGCAACCAGCAGATGTGGGGCGGCCGGGGCGACGACATGATCGAGGGCTACGGCGGCGACGACATCGTGTACGCCGGCCCCGGCGACGACCACGCCATGGGCGGGGACGGCCGCGACATCCTCCTCGGCGGCCCCGGCAACGACACACTGGACGGCGAAGGCGGTGACGACCTCGTCTGCGGTGGCGCCGGGAAGGACGTCCTCGAAGGCGGCCCCGGCCGCAACATCGTCCTCCCGTAATAGGTCATCCCGTCTGGTGATTCGGCGGTAGGGGATGAGGGCGCAGGCGATGCCGGCGGAGGCGAGGAAATGGCCGGCGGTGCGTTCGTAGCGGCTGCGGAGTCGGCGGCAGCCGGCGAGCCGGGCGAAGGTCCGCTCGATTCTCCAGTAGTCGTAGCCCTTTCCACCAGGAGCCTCACCTCTTCACGCACCCGGTTCTCGCGCCAGCTCAGCCCGCCACCGAACAGGCAGGAAACAGCTCACCGCCCCCGCCGCCTGCCGGTCGGAGAGGTTGAGCAGAGACTGCAGCACATACCGCAGCCGGCTGAGCTGGCGAAAGGCCGGGACGACCGTCGCGCGGACACCAGGAGACGAGGTCCTCGCCGCCTCAGAGCCCACCGAGGTGATCACACACCCGCAACGCCTGGGAGGCGGCCTCCCCGAGAAACACGAAAGGCGAGGAGGTCGATCAAGACGTCCTTCATGCCCTCAGCGCTTCCGGCTGCGGGGGACGGCTGCTGCGGAGTGCCGGCCTGCGGCTCCCGAACAATGAACCGTCCGCCGTCACCGTATGTGGGGCGGAACCCCTCATTTCACGCACAGGTTCGGGCTGTCTCCCGTCAGGTGCGACACGGTCTTGGCCGTCGCCTCGGCTTCGAAGCAGGTCTGTTCGTCCTGGTTGATGCTCACGCTGAAGAAACCATGGGTACCGGAGGCGAGATGGACCCACGCTGGGCGGTCCAGTTCCACGTATCGATGGAACCGGGCTGCCATGCTCGTGACAGCGGCGTCACCTGTGGGGTGGACGGAGAGTACTGCTTGGCGGGTTGCTTCAAGAAGGAGCATGCCAGGAGCGTGGTCGACAGGGTGGTCGAACAGGATCGGATGGTTCAAATCCACACGCAACTGCCAGACGTTGGAGTGGATGGTGGGGGCGAGGACGACATCCTGGGGCAGGTGCCGCCCTACGCTGGCGGGGAGGACGCCGGGGGTGGGGCGCAGTGCGCTTGCGCGGGCCGCGGCCGTGTCATGGCGTCCGGCGCGCAGCCGCCGATAGACATCGGGGCTGTGGACGGAGAAGCGGGTCCGGGCGTGCCCGACGGTAGTTGTGTTCGTTGACGCGGTCACGCTTACGCACGCGGAGGAGAAGCCGGCGCGGCGGCGGGTGACCTCGCTGCACTCGACGGTGAGTGTCAGGTCCATCGCCTGGTCGTCTGCCCGCAGGGCATCATGGGTCACACCGAAAGACAGATCGCCCCATATGAGTTGATGGCCGAAGGGTACTCCGAAGGCCTCGTGGGAGAGCAGCGGCAGGGCCTGTCTCACGGTCTCCGCGAACAGTAAGGACTCGTAGTGCCTGCGGGGGCGGTAGAAGCTGTGAGCGCGCGGCCATCGGGCCGTGACGGTGAAAGCATCGTCGGCGTGCGCGGACCACCCGGTCAGTAAGACCTCGGTGTGAATGTGCTTGTGCACCATGTGCTGGGGCACCGCGGTGCCTGGTCTGTCGGCGAAGGTCGCGGACACTGGGACTCCTTATGCTGCGTTGGCCTACCGCGGGAGCGATGCAGATGGTAAGGTTAAAAGAAAAATTATTTTTTGTCGATGAAGGCGAGGTGAGAAGTGCCTGACCTGAAGCAAGACCGGGCCGTACATACCCGCCAACGGCTACTCATGGCAGCGGCCGAGCTGTTCGACGAACACGGCTACAGGGGAACCAACGTCGCCGACATCGCGAAGCGGGCAGGGCTGACGCTGGGGGCCCTGTACTTCCACTACGGCAACAAGCGGGGCGTGGCCGAGGCGGTGATGAACAGTCAGCCGCAGGCCATCGAACCGCTACTGCAGTCGGAGGGAGTGCAGCATGTCATCGACATAACCATGGTGTGGGCCCGCCGTCTGCAGGTCGATCCGCTTCTGCGGGCTGGGGTTCGGCTCGCGGTCGAACAGCGGAGTCACGACATGAGCGACCCCACCTCCTTCAACAACTGGGCCGCGATTATGGCCGGGTACCTGCAGGAGGCCCGGGACAACGGCGAGCTGCGCCCGGAGGTGGATCCGGCGGCTTTGGCCAGGTTCGTGGTCGGGGCCTGCACCGGTGTGCAGCTGTACTCCCAACTGGTCAGCTGCCGCGCCGACCTTATGGACCGCACCTGTGAGATGTGGCAGATCCTCCTTCCGGGAATCACCTCGGAGGAGACCCGTGCCCGCCTTGTCGTCGACCCCGCGCGTGGATGCACCGAGTAGATGGCCGCCGGTTCCCACAGCACAGCAGAGAGCTGCTCGGGCAGAGCCGACCGCCGCATCGTCGTAACCGGCGCCACCGGCACGGTGGGACGGCACGTGGCGGGGCTATTGGCGTCCGAGGCTTCCTGCCGCGGAGTCTTCCTCACCCGGGATCCGGCCGGTGCGGCGCTCGCCGGACGTGTCACCCGGGCACACTTCGAAGACATCGCCCGCCTGACCGAGGTCTTCGCGGGTGCCGACGCCGTATTGGTCATCACCAACGACCCGCTGCGTCCGGACCACGACGCCAACATCGTCACCGCAGCCGTGGCCGCGGGCGTCGGTCACCTGGTCAAGCTCTCCGCGCTCGCCGTCGCCGATCCTCTGGCACAAGACCTCATCACCTCGTGGCAGCGCGCAGCAGAGGACCGCATCCGGCAATGCGGCATCCCCTGGACGATCCTGCGCCCCCGCGCCTTCATGACCCACGCCCTGGCCTGGGCGCCCGACATTCGCCGGGATGCCACCGTGCGCGCGCTCCACCCCACCTCCCGCAACGCCTGCATCGCACCCTCCGACATCGCACAGGTCGCGCTGCGCATCCTGCTCGAGGACGGTCACCACGGCCGGACCTATGCGCTCACGGGTCCCCGGGCGATCTCTGCCCGCGACCAGGTGGCGCAGCTCGGCGAGGTCCTGGGGCGTCGACTGACATGCGCTGGACTGACGATCGCCCAGGCTCAGGAACGCTGGCGTCGCCGGTATCCCGAGGCGATGGTGCGGGCCTTGACGGCCAGTGCGGAACGCCAGCGCGCCGGTGCCAAGGAGGAGACGACCCCCGACGTCGGCGATCTTCTCGGGCGACCCGCCGCGTCCTTCTCGTCATGGGCGAAAGAACACGCCCACTTGTTCGGTCCTCGTGTGTGATTGGTGGGCTCTTCCGTGGCGAACGAACCTCTGCTGCAGGGCAAGGTAGTCATGATCACCGGCGCTTCGAGCGGCATCGGAGCCGAGTCCGCACGCCTGTTCGCAGCCGAAGGCGCAGCCGTAGTGCTGACCGCGCGCCGCGCGGGGCACCTCGAGCGGCTCGGCGCCGAGATCCAAGCCGCCGGCGGGCGGGCGCTCGCGGCCCCCGGGGACGTCACCCGCCCCCAGGACATGCGCGACGTGGTCGAGAAGGCCGTCGACACCTTCGGGCGGCTCGACGCGGCCTTCAACAACGCTGGATGGACTTCCACCGGCACGGCCTTCCACGAGATCGGCGACGACGAGTACGACCGGATCATCGAGGTGAACCAGCGCGGTGTCTGGAATGCGATGCGCGCGCAGATCACCGCGATGCTGGCCGCTGGTACGGGCGGCGCCATCGTCAACACCTCCAGCGTCGCAGGTGTGCGCGCCACCGGAGTCGCAGCCCCTTACATCGCAGCCAAGCACGCGGTCATAGGCCTGACCCGGGCCGCGGCCGATGAGTACGGTGCGCACGGCATCCGCGTCAACGCCCTCGTCGTGGGGAGCACGGGAACGGAGCTGATGCAGGAGGTGCTGGCCCGTACGCCCGAGTTGTTCGGCCCTTTCGTCGAGCGCGCGATCCAGCAGCGGCTCGCCGCGCCGCAGGAGGTGGCGCAGGCCGCGGCATGGCTCTGCTCGGATCGCTCGTCCTTCATCACGGCGGCAGCGGTTCCCGTCGACGGGGGCTGGACCGCCCGCTGACCAGGTGCCGGGTGATCCGCTAGCCCTCGGTGTCCATGCGACCGCCAGGCATGGCCTGCTGCCATGCCGCGGCCAGGTGGCTCAGAGTCACATGGCGCTCGGCGCCGGCGTGAACGGCCCGCACCTCCGTTCCCGCCAGCAGGCAGTGCACGAGAAAGCCAAGGGTTTCTCTCGAACAACCCACGGTGCTGCCGGGGCTGCTGCATGCCCGGTCCGCCAGTCTGGCCACATGACCGCGCCAGGTGTCGCGCCACGCGAAGTGCCCCGTCAGGTCGTCACGGCTGAGTCGGCTGCAGGCGAGCACCGTCAGATCGTCGTCGATGAGCAGTGAGGCGAGCCGCAGAGTGAGGCTGGCCAGGCCCTGCAGGGGCTCCGTGTCTTCTCCCGCCTCGGCTTCGACTGCCTCGGAGGTGCGCTTCACGCCGTCCAGGTACACCTCCTGGACGAGGGCTTGTTTCGTCGGGAAATGGAAGCTCACCGCTCCCAGTGTCACGTGCGCGCGTGCCGCCACGCGGACCAGGGTGGTCCCGTGGTACCCGGACCGTACTATCTCGCCGGCCGCGGCCTGCAGGACCCTCTCGCGGGTGCGCATCGCTCGTCTCTGCGTCACTTCAACCTCTTGTGATCCACCGCGGGCCGGTGCGGGGGCCGGTGTGGATCGTGGGTAATCGGGCTTGCTGACCGTTTCAGAGAAGGCCGGGTGTTGGCCGGCCTTCGGCTGTTGTGCGTAAGCGGGGGCATCGGAGGTCTGAGCTCTTCCCGGACGCATCGCGCGCCACCGGGCAGGTCGCATCGGCCAGGGATGTGCTGTCGGCGCGGATTGCGGACGGAGTCATCACGCCTCCCGAAGAGTTGCTACTTGAAACCATTCTGCCGTTGCCGATCCGGGAAAGGGGTGTGAGCCCGGCTTATTGGCTGAAAGGTTTCGCTCAGTGCCGCCTGTCCGGCCGTCATCGCGGACGTCCGTGCCCGAGGGGGCAAGGCGGTGAAAGATTGCGAAAAGGGTGTTTCGGCATCAAGTGGGACCTGTTTTCGCCGGGAGTTCCCGGCGGGTCGAGCCGGTGCGTCCGGCACCCCGGCCGCGCCGGCAGGTGATGAGGTGCGGGTCGGCGCGTCGCCTTGCCCTGGGGCGGGTCGGCACTTTCGCCCCCTTGTCTTCTCGGTGCCGGCGACGCACCATAAAAATAATATTTTTGTAATGGGTTGGGCACGCACGGCTGCTGACGGGGGGCACCGCCCATGGGCGCGCCGACTGCTTGGAGAAGGAGCGTGTGGCAGCGCGGAGGTGCTCGACCGTACATCCCGGTGACCGCCAGCGCCGCAGGGACCACGTGTCCGGTTCGTCGGTGCCGGCCGAGGTTCGCGATGCGCTGGTCGCCGACGCCGACCTCCCGCGTTTTCCGCCCGAGACCAGGGCGCCGCCCGCCGGACGAGCGAGTCGGGTTACATGGGGCCCCGCCCGGAATGGGGCTTCGCCGAAGTCGGCTCCCGGCGCGACGCCTCGATCGCCACGAAAGGCGCCGGTCGGCGCATCCTGCTGCACGCGGTCTACTTTCGGAGGGTTACTGATGAGTACTGAGGCCATGCTCCCGCAGAAACCTGCCGGGTGCCGAGCGGGCCAGGTGCCCGGGCGCAGCCGTGAGGGGCAGGCTCCGGAGTTACCGGGACCCCCGCTGTCCGAGGTGGAGAAGGTTCCGATCGCTCTGCTCCGCCCGGCCGACTCACCCCGCAAGCAGGGCACCGACAGCCGACACGTGAGTCTCCTCGCCGGATCGGACGCGGTTCTTCCGCCGATCGTGGTCCACCGCGGCACGATGCGGATCATCGACGGAATGCACCGGCGTCAAGCGGCTGTGCTCAGAGGCGAAAGCCATGTGGCGGTGCGGTACTTCGAGGGAAGCGAGCAGGACGCCTTCGCGTTCGCCGTCAAGGCGAACACCACGCACGGTCTACCACTCTCCGCCGAAGAGAGGTCCGCGGCAGCCAAGCGTCTTCTCGGCTCGCACCCGCAGTGGTCCGACCGGGCGGTCGCGGCAGTGGCCGGTGTCTCCGCCAAGACGGTTCGCTCGCTCCGGCGGGACACCGCGCCGGCCGGCGCGGTGTCCCGGGTCGGCCGTGACGGCCGCGCACGTCCGGTCAGCACCGCCGACGGGCGACTGCGGGCGCGCGAGATGATGGAGAAGAACCCTCAAGCGTCATTGCGCACCGTGGCCAGGAAGGCCGGCGTGTCGCCATCGACTGTGCGCGACGTCCGCGAACGCCTGCGACGCGGGGAGCACGTCGTCCCGCAGAACCAACGGCCGAAGAGCGAAGGCCGGATGGACGGGCTCTCCACGACGCTGCCCGTGAAGTCGGTGGAGCAGCCCGCGGTGACAGTGTGGAGCCTGACGAAGGACCCGTCCCTCCGCCTCACGGAAGACGGCCGCCGCTTGCTCCGCCTGCTGATGACGCACCGGCTCCCGGAGCAGCGATGGGAGGAGCTCATCGCGACCGTGCCCCCACATGCCGCAACCGCGATATCGGAGGCGGCCCGGGGGTGCGCACACGCCTGGAACGCGTTTGCCGACCGGCTGTCGGCACGTCATGGGGAATCTCCCCGTGAGAAGAAGCGGTGAGTCACCACGGGTGTGCGACTGAGGACGAGCCGCAGTTGCACACCCGTGGCTGCCGGAAGTGCCGGTGAAACGCCCCGGCTCTTCCGGCAGCGACCGAGGTCTTTTCCCCGAGCGCGGCCGGATCCCGGCGGCCAGTTGAGTTCTCCGTCCACGGCAGCACGTGAACGGGACGTCATCGTGCGAGCCGACTCGTTCGACCCTGGCGGCGCGGTGACGCCGGTGCCTGTGGGGCCCGGAGACCGCACGACACCGACCGCTCGGAGCCGGTGCGCCGCCACACCGTTTCTGCCTGGCGGTGAGGGCGGCCCTCCCGGGCGGGGGACGAGTCGAGTACGCCGCGGGCGCAGGCGGCGGACAGGCTGTGGGCGGGGCCGGGAAGGGCCTGTAAACCCTACGGAGGCCGTCTGAAGGACTCTTGTCACCGCTGTCACCGCCCTGCCCTCCGTTCTGCGGAGCCGCTTCCCGAGTGAGCGAGTGCGGCGGTCCGGCTGACCGGTATGACGGTGTCGCCCAAGACGGAAGAGGCCGCACAGCAGGCGGCCTCGGCCGACCCCGGGCGATCGGTCCAAGGGGTCCCGTCCCAGGGGCCGCCGGCAGCGCTTGGCGGTGCGTCGCCGACTGCCGGGTGCCAGGCCGTGGGACACAGGCGTCCGGTGGACAGAACCACCTTTGAAAGATAGAAAAGCTGCGGCCGTCGCAATTTCCCATGAGTTGCTGCCAGTCCGGGAACCCGAGAGCGGGCGAAGCCCCGACACCTTCCCTTGACGGCGCGATCAGAGCGCTGAATGATGAAAACGTTCCTCACGGAATGCTTCCTGACTGCAGCGTGAAAGATGCGCCGCGACGGTTTTCGTGAGTGCGGAAACATCGAATGACAGGCGCGAAGATTTCCGGGTGGTCAACCGGCTGATCGGCTGCGATATTTCGGTAGCCCGAACTATTCGACCGAACGTTGAAGAGCCTGGATTTCAGGATGAGAAAACTGGATTTCAGGATGGATCGAGTGTAGGGGATCGAGTGGAGATGACCGCGGTCGACACAGAGACAATCGCGGACGTGGCCGTCGTCGGAGCCGGCCCGGCCGGCCTGTACGCCGCCTACTGCGCAGGGTTCCGAGGGCTTTCCAGCGCGGTGGTCGACGCGCTGCCGGAACCAGGAGGCCAGATCGCGGCCCTGTACCCGGAGAAGAGAATCCACGACGTCTCCGGCCACGTGGCCGTGCGAGGCCGGCAACTGGTTGACAACCTGGTCGCCCAGGTCGCGCCGTTCGACCCGCACTACCTGCTCGGCCGGGCGGCGGTCTCCCTGAAGCCGGGCGAGGGGGGAGACTGGGCGGTCGGGCTGGAGAGCGGCGGGCGGGTGCGTGCCGGAGCCGTCGTGATCGCGGCCGGGCTGGGCCGTTCGGTCCCGCGCACTCTGCCCTGCCTGCAGCCCTACGTGGGACGCGGCGTGGCGCACCACGTGCCGCGCCTCGATGAGCACCGGGACCGCGACGTGGTGATCGTGGGCGGCGGCGACAGCGCTGTCGACTGGTCCATCGCTCTCGCGCCGATCGCCCGGTCCGTCACCGTCGTCCACCGGCGCTCGGCGTTCCGCGCGCACGAGCACAGCGTCAAGCAAATGTACGCAGCCGGTGTTCGCGTGCTGACCGATGCCCGGGTGACGGGCTGTTATGGCGCGAAGAACCTGGAAGAAGTGCGCGTCCAGACCGGCGGGGAAGAATTGACACTGCCGGTACAGGCTCTTGTTGCGGCTTTGGGGTTCATTACGAACCTGGGACCGATCGCCGCCTGGGGCCTTCAGATGGAGCATCACCGGATCGTGGTCGACAGGGCGATGCGGACGAACCTGCCACGGGTTTACGCGGTCGGCGACATCTGTACCTACGAGGATCGCGTCCCACTCATTTCGGTGGGCTTCGGCGAGGCGGCGACTGCGGCGAACCACGTGGCGGTAGAGCTGCGCCCCGGCTCCCGGCTCGCGCCGGAGCACTCCACCGACCGCGACACCACCCTGCCGTCATGACCATGAACAAGCTGACCGTGCTTCCGACGGAAACCGAAATCCTGCTGCCGGCGGGATCTCCTCTCACCGAAGTCGAGTACGAAACTCCGCAGCGGCTCATCCCGTTCGGATGCCGCTCCGGATCGTGCGGCGCGTGCGTCATCCAGGTGCTGGAAGGCTTCGGCTCCCTTGGCGAACCCGACGACGACGAACGCGACTTCCTAGAAGACCTCGGCCGGACCACCGGCGACCACCGTCTGGCCTGCCAGTGCCGGCTGCGGGGCGACGCCACCATCCGCGTCGCCGACGACATCTGAACCGCTCGTACCGAACACCCGAGAACACACGAGAAAGGCGACACCATGTTGAACCGCGTGAACAACGTCGGTTACGGGGACCGTACCCCGTTCCTCAACGCGGCCGCTTCGGCGAAGCTGCGCGCCGAGATCGACCGGCAGCTCGACCAGCAGGTCCTCGAGTGGTACGCCAATGTCCCCGAGGCCGCGCACCTGGAGGGCAAGAACGTCGACTCCGAGTACTACAAGCGGAACCTGATCGAGACCGCCTACCGCATCCGGATGCTGCGGGTAGCCGAGGCCAAGGCGCTGGTGGAGATCGCCAAGCGCAGCCCGGAGGCGGCACAGGTCTGGGCCAACTACGAGCAGGAGGAGATGCTCCACGACGAACTGTTCCTCGACGACCTGGAGAAGGTGGGCGTGTCGCGCGAGCAGTTCCTGGCGACCGAGCCCTACCTGTCGACCAAGCTGCTGACCGGCTACTTCTCCTACCTCCTGGACCACGAGGGCCCGCTCGGCGTGGTGGCGTACTCCTATCTGGTCGAGTACGTGAACGTCAAGCTGGAGCCCAGGAAGCTGGAGGCGCTGAAGGGATCGGTCGGCGAGGACAACATCGGCGGCCAGATCAACCACTCGCACACCGACATCAACGACGACCACCCCGGCGAGGTGTGGGCGGCCGTCCGGCACCTGCTCCGGAACGAGGACGACATCGCCGCGTTCAAGCGGTACCTCCGCGAGCACCAGACGCTCCTGGCGCAGTACTTCGAGGAGCTCTACCTGGACACCATCGCCAAGGCCGACAAGCAGCCGGCCTGACCTTCGTCCTCGGCGGGGGCGCGGCGTGACCACGCTGCGCCCCCGCCCGCCGGTGAGGAGGCCGGATTGAGCATGGAAAAAGACAGGGGAGTGCTACTGCTCAGCCATGTCGGGTTCTCGTTCATGGAGGATCTCGTCGACACGGTCAGGTCCCGGGGACTGAAGACCTGCGTGCTCAGCTCGATGCCGGAGCCGAAGCACCAGGGATCCCGGCCCGGAACGTTGGCCGACCTCGCCGACGACGTCCGGGTGACCGCCGAGCACGTGCTGACTCCACGCGACGTCGAGGAGTACCTCGACCATCTGGAGGCCGCGGGCACGTCGGTATCGTGCTGCCTCACTGTCTGGGAGGGCTACCGGTACCTGATGGCGCTGGCCAATGCCCGCCTGGGGGTGCCGGACCTGGACGAGAAGCAGGTTCTGGAACTGCGCGACAAGCTGACGCTGCGAAACCGCCTCGCCGACGCCGGCCTCAGCCGTGGCCGGGCGTCCGCACTCACCCCCGAGACGCTTGCCGAACGCCGACGCGAGGGTGGCCGCTACTTCGTGAAGCCGGTCAGCGGCATCGCCTCGTTCGGAACGTTCCCCCTCACCGCCGACACGACCTGGGCTGACCTGGAACGCATCGCCGCCGAGGTGCGCTCCGACACGGTCTACGCCGGCGTCTTCACCACCACCCCGGACCCCGGCGGCCCCGCGGGCCCCGGGCCGCGTCCGGAAACGGCCGCGGACAAGGGCGCGGAACCGGACGCGAGCACCGGGCACGACAGGGGCTTCGGGATGGAGTTCCTCGTCGAGGACTACGTGCCCGGTCGGGAGTTCAGTTTCGAGGTGATCGTCGTAGACGACGAACCGCATGTGGTGGCCGTGCACGAGAAATGCGAGGTCACGGAGGCAGCGGGTACCGTACTCGAGAACGCCTGCGTCAGCCCGCCCACGAGCCTGTCCCAGGAAGAGATCGCCGCCGGGATCCGCTGGGTGGCGAGGGTGCTGGACACCCTCGGCCTCGGTTGGGGCTGTTTCCATGTCGAGGCGCGGCACGCTCCGTCCGGCTGGGACCTGATCGAGGTCAACCCGCGCGTCGCCGGCAGCCTGATCTCACCCAGCGTGGCGGCGATGACCGGTGGTCCCAGCCTGCTCGACCTCTGGCTGGACTCCCTGCTCACCGCCCGCAGGCCGACTGGATTCCTGAAAACGCTGAAGGAGCTGTCGTTCTCGGTGGACGGCACCACGCGGAGCGGGAACGCGACGTTCTTCCGCGTCTTCTTCGCCGCCCCCGGGACCATCCGTGAGGTGGGACTGAACGACGCTCTCCCGCTCCGGCCAGTGGTGGCGCAGATTCTTCTCAACCCCGGCGACACCGTGGGGACATCCTCGCGCGAGGTGTTCCTCGGGCAGGTGCTCTGGAGCATGGACCGAGCCGACCAGGACGCGATCCTCCCCGGGCTGCTGCCCGCCTCCGAGCGCGCGATCGAGGTCGTGTACGAGACGGAGCGCGGATGACCGGGCCGATCCTCCTCATCGTCGACTACAACCTGAGCCGTATCGACGAGGTCCGCTACCTGCGGGACTACGCACGCGAACGCCACGGCGCGACGGTGGTCCTGATCCGCGCCGACCCCACCGAAGCCGACCGTTCCATCGCCGACGAGGTAATCGATCTCGATCCACTGCGCGACGACTTCACCGAGATGGGCGAGAAACTGCTCGGCGGCATGCGCGAGCGGATCAGGGCGGGCATCGTCTTCTCCGACAACGCCGTGCGCAGCGGGGCCGAACTGCTCGAGCGGCTCGGCCTCCCGGTCGACTCACCGCAGCTGGCAGAGGGGGCGTTCTCCAAGTACCGCTACCGGCTCGGCGAGGCGGACGTGGCCGACCTGCTGGCGGCGCAACGAATCATGGTGCCGGCCTTCGCCGAGGTCGCCTCGCTAGACCAACTGAGGGACTTCATGCGCGACCATCCCGAGGGCTTCATCGTCAAGCCCGTGGCGGAGGGCAACAACCGCGGCGTCGCGATGGTCCGCCCCGGTGACGACCTGACGTCGGTGTTCGCCGAGATGCTCCCTTACCTGGAAGACGGAGTCATCTGCGAGGAGATCATCCCGTACCGGCGTGAGTACTCCTTCGACGGGCTGGGCTCGCTGGCGTTCCTCACCGAGAAGATCAGCGCGCGCGGCCGGTATCCGGTCGAGGTCGCGCAGGTGCTGCCCGCCAGGGTGAACGCCCGCGAGCGCTCAACACTGGAGAGGGCGGGAAGGCAGGCGAACTGGCTGGTCGGCCAGTGCGACGGGCCGTTCCACAACGAGGTCAAGCTGAGCGACGACGGGCTGCGTGCCGCGGTCGTGGAGCCCAACAGGCGGCCGGCCGGGATGAAGATCTGGTCACTGGCCCGATGGGTCTACGGGATCGACCTGCACCACCGCTGGGTCGACACGGCCTTCGGCACGGCCTCCGAAGCGGAGCGGCTGGTGCCTGGCTGCTCGGCGTCGACGGTGATGCTCGGCGTCGGCAGCGACCGCTCGTTCTCCCCGGACGACGTCGGGGCCGATGCGGACCCGTTCGCGGACGCCGTCCGGGCCACCGCCGAACACTTCGGCCTGGCCGAGGGGGAACTGACCGTCACGGAGTTCTCCTGGCTGTCGCCCGAGCGCCGCGACCTGCATGCCGTCGCCCGCGACAACGCGGACTTCGCGGCGCAGGGCTGCGTCGTTCTGCGTGGTGACCGCGCCGACATCCGCACCGTCGTCCACGCACTGCGCGAGGCCTGGCTGGACGCCCTGGACAGCGCTATCGCCCTCCCCGCTCCCGTCAGGAAGGCCCGATGAAGATCCTCATCCTGCACCGCGTGCCCTACTTCAAGATCGAATACCATCGAGGGATCTCCCACGACCGGCATGAGGTCACCTACTTCGGAACCGACCGGGCGCTGGCCACCCTGCCGCCCGGCCTGCGCTGCGAGCGGGTGAGCCGCCCGGGCGTGCGCTCGGCCTTCGAGGAGGCCCGGGACTGGCTGGCGGAGCGGCCCCGTGACTTCGACCGTGTCATCTCGGTGTCGGAGTACGAGCTGCTCGACGCCGCCCGGCTGCGCGAGCACCTGGGCGTCCCGGGCGCGCTTGTGGACCAGGTCACGCTCGCCCGCGACAAGGTCCTGATGAAGCAGGCCGTCGGGGAAGCCGGCCTCCGGGTACCACGCTTCCTCCCGTTGCCGCGCTTCCTCGAACGGGACGGCCGGGCGCCCTGGTACGGCCGGACCGTACTCAAACCGCATCGCGGCGCGTCCAGCGAGGACGTGCTCGTGTTCGACACCCCGCAACACGCCCACGCGGCGATCACCGGGGGCCGCACCGGCGTTGCCCGGCTCGATGCCGGGAGCGGCCGGGGCGACTTCCAGGTCGAGGAGTTCGTCTCCGGGCCGATCAGGCACTTCGACGGCCTGGTGCAGGGGGGCGAGGTCCTGCTCCTCAGCGCGAGCGAGTACGTGGGCACCTGCCTGGAGTACGCGCAGGGCCGGCCGATGGGATCGTTCCAGGTCGGATTCTCCGAGGAGACGCGCGCCTGGGTGTCGCGCGCCCTGGCCGCCGTGCGGATCGAGGACGGCAGCTTCCACCTCGAGGCGATAGTCCATGAGGGGGATCTGGTCTTCCTCGAGGTCGGCAACAGGGTCGGGGGAGCCGACGTGGTCGCCACCGTCGAGCTGGCCACCGGCGTCCACCTGCCGTCGTACGAGCTGCGAGCCCTGCTCGGCGAGCCCGTCGCCGGGGCACTCCCCGAGCCGCCCGCCGTCCGCCGTCGGTACGGCTGGTTCGTCTACCCCGGCCACCATCTGGCCGGACGGGAGTTCCGGGGCCTCGGCGGGGCCGTGGCGTTCCGTTCCAGCCCGTGCGTGGTCGCCTGGAACGAACTGCCGCGCGGCGGGCTGCTGCCGGACCACATCACCTACCAGGCCGGAGAGACGGTTCTCGCGGGGATCATCGCGACGGACACCCCCGAGGACACCCGGGACTGGATCGTCGAAATGTTCGACTCCCTCTCGGTCCGCACCCGCCCGGCCGTCCCCGCGACTCCGGAAGAGGTCCCGGCATGACCGTCCTGAACGATCTCGCGGACCGGTACGTGGATGAGCTGGCCGCGCTGGATCCCTGCCTGGCCGCTGCGATGGGCATCGCCGGGCAGGAGGGGCGGCTGACCGACTTCGGCCCGCAGGCGGCGCACGCGCGGGCGGAGCTGGCGCGTCGCACGCTGAAGGCGGTGGACGACACGCCGGTCGCGGGGGGAACGGAGCGAATCGCGGCGGCGGTGCTGCGGGAGCGGCTCGCCACGGAGGTGGCGCTGGCTGACGCCGGCGCGCACGCAACGTTGCTGGAAACCATCGACGGGCCTGTCCAGCGGGTGCGGCAGGCGGTGGAAGTACTGAATCAGGGCGGTGACACCGGGTGGGACGCCTTACTGGCGCGGCTGCGGGCCGTCCCGGGGGCACTGGCCGGGCTGCGGGAGAGCCTGGAGGCGGCGCGGCGCGGCGGCCGGGTCGCGCCGCGCCGCCAGGTGGTCCGCAACGCCCGGGAGTGCCGAAGCATGCGGCAGTACCTGGCCGGGGTGCCCGCCGGGTGCGGCGACGGTGTCCTGCGAGACGCCATGGAGAAGGCTGCGGCGGACGCGAACGAGGCGTTGACGGGTTTCGCGGCGTATCTGTCGGAGGAGCTCGCGGCTGATGCGCCGGATCTGGACGCGCTGGGCCCGGATCGCTACCAGCTAGGGGTGCGGGAGTTCCTCGGCACCCGACTGGACCTGGAGGCGACCTACGCGTGGGGCTGGGACGAACTGGCCCGGGTACAACGGGAGACGGCCGAGGCGGCGGCACAGATCGCCCCCGGCGAGCCGGTGCCGGCGGTGCTGGCGGCGCTCGACAGCGACCCGCGGTACCAGGTGACGGGCACGGCGGCGTTCCGCGACTGGATCCAGGGACTCGCCGACGGCGCCATCGCGGATCTGGACGGGACGCACTTCGAGATCCCCGGGCCGCTGCGGCGGATCGACTGCCGGATCAGCCACACCGACGGGCCCGCCTTGTACCTGGCGCCCAGTGAGGACCTGTCGCGGCCCGGGACGGTCTGGTGGACGCTGACCGACCCGGATGCGCCGATTCCGACGTGGACAGTGCCGAGCACGATGTTCCACGAGGGTGTCCCGGGCCATCACCTGCAGCTGGGCGTGACGACCCTCAACACCGCCACCCTCAACCGGTTCCAGCGGCTGTCGTGCGAGCTGCATCCGGGGCACTGCGAGGGGTGGGGCCTGTACGCCGAGCGTCTGATGGACGAGCTGGGCTACTTCGCCGACCCCGCGCACCGGCTGGGGATGCTGGTCGGGCAGCGGTGGCGTGCCGCGCGGGTCGTGCTGGACATCGGGCTGCACCTGCGTCTGCCGATCCCCGCGGGCACCGGGTTCCACGAAGGGCGGAAATGGACGCCGCGGCTGGGCCGCGAGTTCCTCACCGAGCGCTGCGGGCTGGGCCCGCCCGGGTTCGTCGAGTTCGAGATCGACCGGTATCTGGGGCGCCCCGGGCAGGCCATCGCCTACAAGCTGGGGGAGAAGGCGTGGCTGGAGGCGCGGGACGCGGCTCGTCGCCGCGATGGTGCCGCGTTCGACCTCAAGCAGTTCCACCGCCATGCCCTGGACCTGGGGCCGATGGGCCTGGACCTGCTGCGTGCCGAACTGACCCGCCAGGTCGGCGGGGGATCGGGCGGCTCGACCGGGCGCGGTGGAGACGCGTCGGCGCCGGCCTCGGTGCGGGCGCGGCGGTAGGACCCGTCGGCCGGGGCCGCGGCTCCGGCCGGCTCTCCCGGGACCGCCGCCTCCCGGGCGGGCGTGTGGAGGGTGCGGTGTCCTCGAGGTCTGGAGTGGCCGGGGTTTTCTACCGGGTCTTACGCACGTGGGTGGTGTCGGCGTCGAGGGGGGTGCCGTCGGTGGTGATCGGTGTGATTTCCGGTACCGGGGCGCCGTGCCGGTCGACGAGGGTGGAGTGGGTCTCGCCGGGTGCGAAGGCGTGGCGTTCCCCCCACTGGCGCAGAGTGAGGATGACGGGGAAGAGGGCGCGGCCGGCGTCGGTGAGTACGTACTCCCGGCGGCGGCCCGACGGTGCGGTGCGCTGGGCGAGGAGTCCGTGAGCGGTGAGCTTGCGGAGGCGGTCGGTGAGGATGTTGCGGGCGATGCCGGTGCGTCGCTGGAACTCGGTGAACGATCGTGCGCCGTCCATCGCGTCGCGGATGACGAGAAGGCTCCACCTGTCGCCGACGAGGTCGAGCGTGCGGGCGACGGGGCAGTCGGGGTCGGTCCAGCCGGTGTCCGGGGCGCGCCCGGTGCTGCGTGACATGCCACCTCCCATAGGTTGCGGATTGAAACCATCATGCCGTACCGTCGGATCAGTTGCAATTTGCTACTGATTGGGATTGGGGCGCAATGGACGTATGGCGACGGCTGCTGCTCGCAGTGGTGTGTGGTGTCGCTGTGGCGAGCATCTATGCCGCACAACCGGTTCTGGAGCCGATGGGGCGCGACCTCGGTGTATCGGCCGGACTCGCGGGATGGATCGTCGCGACCGGACAGTTCGGCTACCTGGCAGGGCTGGTGCTGCTGGTTCCGCTCGGCGACGTGGTCGACAGGCGCCGGCTCATCGCCGTGCACCTGGCGATCACCGCAGGGGGAATGCTCCTGACGGCCTCGGCGTCGGCCGCGTGGGCGGCCTTCGCCGGGCTCGCGGCGGCCGGGGTGTTCGCGGTCGTGGTGCAGACCACGGTGGCCTACGCCGCGTCGGTCTCGGAGCCCGCCGAACGCGGACGGAACATCGGTGTCGTGACCTCGGGCGTCGTGGTCGGCATCCTGGGCGCGCGGGTCGTCACCGGCGCGCTCGCCGACGTGTGGGGCTGGCGGAGTGTCTATGCCGTGCTCGCGGTGCTGTCGCTCGGGTTGGCGGCCCTGGTCCTCGCCGTACTGCCGCCGGAGGAGCGCCCCGGCCCGCCCACGGAGTACCGGCAGGTCGTCGCCTCGCTCGGCGGACTGTTCGGGCAGCGCCTCTTCCTGACACGCGGGCTCATCGCGTTCTTCCTGTTCGCGTCCTTCGGAACCCTGTGGAGCGGACTCTCCCTGCCGCTGATGGACACACCGTGGCAACTGAGCGAGAGCCAGGTCGGACTGTTCGGCATCGCCGGACTGGCCGGCGCGCTCGGCGCGGCACGTGCCGGGCGGTGGGCGGACGCAGGACGGGCGGTCCCGGTCACCGGTCTCGCACTCGCCCTGCTGGTCCTCTCATGGGCGGCGATCGCGCAGCTGCCGTGGTCGCTGTGGCTCCTCATCGCAGGCATCGTGGTCCTCGACTTCGCGGTCCAGGCCGTGCACGTGAGCAACCAGCACCTGCTCACCACCGCGCATCCGGACCGCGTCAGCAGCGTCATCGGGGGCTACATGGTCTTCTACTCACTCGGTTCCGCTCTCGGCGCGGCCGCGACCACCGCCGTCTTCGCCGCCGGCAGCTGGGCGGGATCCAGTCTCCTCGGGGCCGGGTTCGCGGCCTGCGCGCTGGCCGTCTGGGCGGCCGACAGGCGATCGCACCGCGGCAACGCGAACCTCCGGTCCGAGAAGGCGAGGACGCACCGGGCGCGGGAGGGGGCGCGAGACGCTGAACAAGCCGTGCAACCGGCGAGCGACTCCAGGGTTCCCTGACCGCCCCCTTGCCGTCGTCGAGACCACTGCCCGCCAGGCGCGCCGGGTGATCCAGACCCAGGGTGCACCCGGCCGCCGATCCGCTCCGCGAAGTCAACCGTCTGGTCGGGCTTGAACGCCGGCTCCGCTGGCCCTCGGACCCGGGCCCACTGATGGGTGGGGGAGCGCGGCGGAGACTCTCGGGAATGAGAGATCCTTTGTGGCCTGCCCGGACAGAGCTTCCTGTAGGCGGTACCGGGAAGAGCGGCAAGAGCCCCTGCGGAGGGGAAAGCCGGGGCGGGCCGGCGGAGGACCCGGTGTGCCTGCGCAAGCGCCGGTCGGTGATATCCGAAGGAATTAAGCCCGAGACAGTCCGGTGACCTCCCAGTCGCATCCCGGGTGACCTTCTTGACAGGCAGAGCAAAAATAAAATAATTTACGGAGAGTCGCTGGGGGATTCCCGGCGAGAACGAGCGTGGCGGCCACTGCCGCCTTCGTTTCGGCGGTAAAAAGCCTCTGCATCCACTTCATGGAGGAGTAATCGTGTCTATTTCGCGCCCCGAAAGCCTGGTCGGCTCCGAAGCCAAGGGTTTATCGGTGGCTTCGGTAGTCGCGGAGGGTGCTGCCGAGCGGACGGGTTCCCCTCAAGCCTTCGATCCGTACGACTGGAGGTCCGTGCGTGCGCAGTTCCTGCTTTCGCCCGACCTCGCGCACTTGTCGAACTTCTATTTCGCCTCGAACCCGACCCCTGTCCGTGATGCGATCACGAGATACCGGAGGGCTTTCGACGAAAACCCGCACGACTTCCTCGACGACAACATGTTCCGCCGCGACGAGGACATGCTGTGGCGGAGTGTGTGTGCCGCCGCTGCCGAGTATGTGGGTGGACAGCCGGGCGAGATCGCCCTCACCAGCAGCACCACGATGGGGCTCGCTCTGTTCTACAACGGTCTGCGTCTGAAGCCGGGCCAAGAGATCCTGACCACTACGCATGAGTTCTATCCGCACTACGAGGCGATACGTCTTGCCACTGAGAAGTGGGGCGCGAGCATGCGTAAAATACCGCTCTACGAATCGTCGCTGAACTTCTCCGCGGACGAGGCCGTGGACCGGATATGCGCGGCTGTGCGCCCCAACACCCGGATCGTCGGTGTTCCCTGGGTCCAGTCCGGCACCGGCGTGCGGATACCGGTGGCCAAGATCGCAGCCGCCCTCGCGGGCTTGAATCGCAACCGCGACGAAGAAGATCGCGTCCTGCTGGTGGTGGACGGAGTCCACGGCTTCGGCGTGGTGGACGAGGACGTCGCGAAGATGGGCTGCGATTTCTTCTCGGCCGGCACGCACAAGTGGATCCTTGGACCTCGTGGGACGGGGATCGCCTGGGCGAAGGCGGACAACTGGGCACTTGTCCAGCCCACGATCCCCAGTCTCATGACCAAGGAGACAGCCGACGCCTGGCGGCAGGATCGCCGGCCCGTCGGCCCGACCGAAGCCGCGTGGGTCAGTCCGGGCGGATTCTTCGCGTACGAGCACCAGTGGGCCACGGTGGAAGCGTTCCGCTTCCACCGGCAGATCGGGCGTAAGCGGATCCAGGACCGGATCGCCGAGTTGAACAGCCAGATCAAGGAAGGTCTGGCTGCCATGGACCACGTCACCCTGCACACGCCGCTCGATCCCGAACTGTCCGCCGGAATCGTCTGTTTCGACGTCCGGGGCTACAAGCCGCAGGACGTGGCGCAGATCCTCCGTACCAACCGGGTCGTCGCCAACAGCACACCGTACGGGGTTCCGCACGTACGTCTGTCCGCCGGAATCGTCAACTTCCCGGAGGAGATCGAGATGGCCCTGAGGGTCATACGGTCACTGGCCTGATGATCCACGAGCACTGTCGCAAGGTGTACGTGTGCCGGTCCGCCACCCCGGGCTCGTTGGCGGGGTGGCGGACCGGCACTTCCACGGCCCGTTCATCGCGGCCGGCCGGACCGACCACCCCAGAACACCAGTGGTGCGGCAAGCGGGCCACGGCGGATCAGAGTCCTTCGTAACGCCCTCACCGCACCGGGACCGGCATCCATACCGCGGCGCCTCCGGACGCGGCCACCGCGGGCGGCCGGGCCCCACCGTCAACGCGAGGAAACAGCGAAGCGATGCCTCGCCGTCCCCCTGGCTGCCGTTTTCGCGGAATCCCGTCCGCAGGTTCTGGAGTTTCCTGCTCGAAAAATCTGCCCCCCTCGTTCCCCGATTCACTTTCGGCCTTGTGAATGGACCGGCCGGATCACCGTCCCCGGGCCGTTGCGAACACCCGGGGAAACGAGCGGCCCGAAAAGTGAGGGGAGGGTCTGCAGGCCGTCGAGGCCTTGTAAACCTCCAGGCGAAACGAATGACGTCGAACGTGGGAAGAGGAACATCGATGGATATCATGACGGCTGTGCTGACCCGACGCAGCCAACATCAGCTCGTCGAACCCGCTCCCAACGATCAGGAGTTCGCGTATCTTCTGCGCGCGGCCGCTACAGCGCCCGACCACGGCAGGCTCCGGCCATGGCGGTGGATCCTGGTACGCGACGAAGGGCGCATCGCCCTGGGGCGCTGCTTCGCTGACGAGTGTGCGGGGCCCGGGTTCCGGCGGGGGCAAGTGGAGGCCAAGACCCAAAGAGCGCCGCTCCTCGCCACACTGGTTTTCTCACCGGTGCTGAACGACACCGGTCGCGGCAGCCCCGTCCCCGAGTGGGAACAACTCGCCGCCACCAGCGCCATGGCCGGCTTCCTGATACTGCTTCTGCACGCCCGTGGCTTCGGGAGCGTCTGGCGCACCGGCAGGTTCACCGAGTCCGAGCGGATCCGCCGTGTACTCGGGCTGCGTCCGGAGGAACGCCTGATGGGCTGGTTGTACATCGGCACCCCGCAGCGGCTCGGCTCATCGACGCGCCGGGTGACCGAGGACGTCACCGACCGGATCTCCGTATTCGCCCCCGAACCGCCGGCCTCCCCCTCCGCGTCCATACCTCGGACCAGGGCGGTCGCAAGTTCCGGAGCCGCGCAACGGGCCGGGGGACTGTAAAACGTTCGGCCCTGTCTCACATTCGGTGGTGACGGAGAGTGGCTGTTATCCGAGGATGATGCGGTGGCGAAGCAGGGGGAAGCCTGCTCGTCCGTGCATCTGGCGCGCGATTCGCTTGGTCTTGGTGTTGACTCCCTCGGTGGGGCCGTTGCTGTAGGGCAGTGTGAGTGCGGCGATCACGGCGTCACGGTCGCGGTCCAGGCCGCGGGTGAACGCCTGCAGATGGGGCAGATCGACTGCGCGGACCTGGGCGATCCAGCACGTGAGTGCGTCGGCGTTTCCCGGCTGAGGCTTCAAGAGGGGGGCGAAGTCTCTGACGGCTGCGGCCAGGTGGGTCATCTCGGGGCATGCGGCGGTGAGCCTGGCCAGGAGCTCGTGTTGCTCGGTCTTGAGGTTGTCGGGCCTGGTCAGGAGCATCCGGGCGAGTCGGCGCGGGGAGATGTGGCTGCGGTCGGCGTCCGCGCGGCCCTGGTTGATGTACTTGTGCAGGAGGTTCAGGCAGCCGGTGAAGCCGAGGGCCCTGATCTCTTCGAAGAGGCGCGCGACGGGGACGGCGGGGTCCTCGACCCGGCGTGTGCGCAGGTGCTCGCGGTAGGGATCGACGAGGCCGGCACGGTACTTGGGGACGCGGAGCATGCGCTCGGGTCGGTCGGCCCGGGCGTAGCGCTTGACGGTGTTCAGGGCCAGCTGCAGCCGGCGGGCGCACTCCAGCAGGCCCACCCCTTGGTCGAGCAGGCCGTGGACCTGGTGCCAGCGCTCCAGAGTCGTCTGTGCGCGAGGCCCGTCGTAGAGGGGTGCGTCCAGCACGGCGGCCCAGCAGCTGCTGTGGGCCTTGACCTCGCTCAGGGCGGCTTCGCACAGGTTGTGCCACAGATGCCACCGGTCGGCGACCTGCACCGCGTCGGGCAGGGCGCGACGGGTGGCCTCGGCGTAGGTCGCGGAGCCGTCGCGGCACACCACCTCGACGCCCGGATGCTTGCGCAGCCAGGTTTCCAGCGTGTCGGCCGTGCGGTCGGGCAGCACGTCGATCCGCTCATGGGTCTCGGCGTCGATCACCACGGTGGCATAGCGGTGCCGCCGGCGCAGGGCGAAGTCGTCGACACCGATCACGCGGGGCACCCGCCCGGTGGGCAGCGGGATCCGCAACAAGGTGCGCAGGGCCGTGTGATGCGAGAGGTCCACCGCGAGTACGGTCAGCAACCGCGCCCCCGCCCGGCCCGCTAACTCCTTCACCACAGCCTTGACCTGCCTGGTCAGGCGGGCCGTACGCCGCTGATACCGCTCCAGGACTCCGGGCACCTGTTCGCGGAAGGTCTGGCGGCAGCCGAGCGTGGGACACACCAGACGCCGCACCCGGACCCGCACCACCACCCAGCGCCCGTCGACCGGCACGTCGGCCACCGTCCGCAGCTGATGGCCGTGCACCCGTCCTGACGATGCCCCGCACACCGGGCAGACCGCAGCGCCCCGCGGCGTCCGTGCCCGCACCACGATCCGCTTCCTCTCATCGATCACATCCTCGATGACCAGCGGGGACAGCCCCGAGAACACTGTCTGGACAAGCTCGTCGACATCCTTCACACGGACGTCAACGACCCTCGCGACTCTCCGTCACCACCGAATGTGAGACAGGGCCAAACGTTCGGTGCAACTCCCGATCGAGGAAGACGCACCGATGACCAGTGAGAATGTGACCGAGGCCGAGTCCATCGAGTCGGGTGAGCCGCCGGCCAAGGCGTGGACGACCGGCCGATCGACGAGCTGGTGGGGCGGGCCCGGGCCGAGGGCCTGTAGCTGACCGGTGAGGGCGGGCTGTCCCCGGAGGGGGCGACTCCCAGCAGCAGCTGACAGTGATGATGTAGCCCGTGGCACCGCTTGGAGGTCTGCCCCGGCAGCTGACCGACATCCGGGTTGTCCTTGCTTGGAATTGTCGATCTCCCAAGCGGTGTCGCCGCGCGCGCCGGTCGGGCATCTGTGACTTCATAGGAGCCCGGTCAAAGGTCCCATCACTGTCTTGTCCACCTGCCCGACCGGCGCGCGTACCGCCCCTCATGTGTCGCACGGAAGGACAGCAGACACCGGCATGGCGGCGGATGAGATAGCCGTCATCGGCGGGATCGACACCCACACCGACACCCGCCGGGCCGCGGTCATCGACACGGTCGGCCGCAGCCTGGCCACGGAGCCGTTCCCCACCGCCCCTGCCGGCTACCGGCAGCTGCTGGACTGGCTGCGCTCGCACGGGGAGGTCCTCGCCGTCGGGGTCGAGGGGACCGGCGCCTACGGAGCCGAGCCGGCGCGATCCCTGTCGGCGAACGGCATCACCGTCGTGGAGGTCGATCGGTCCGACCGCAAGGCCCGACGCGCCAACGGGAAGTCCGACCCCGTCGACGCCTACGCCGCAGCAACGGCCGTGCTCCGGGCCGGGCCATGGGGACGCCGAAGTCACGCAATGGCATCGCCGAGGCCATCCGCGAAGACTTCTCACACCCCGGGCTGCCCGGCCTGTGGGACACGCTCTACCGGCACCACCAGATCTACTCGGCCCGCCGCGTCCCCGTCGAGGAGCGTGGCCTGCAGTGTGCCGGGGTCTGCCGCGGTCAGGGCGTGGTCGTCTGGATGCACCTGCGCAAAGGACCCCGAGGACAGCGCAGCGCCGTCCACTTTCCAACGGCGGGTTGGAGCAGGCTGCCTGGACCCGCTGGGGGTGCTGGTGTCAGGGGCGGGGCAGGCCGACCAGAGCGCCGGTCAACGGGGCCGTCTCCAGCAGTTCGCGGGTGATCTGCACCCCGGTGAGGCGCTCGGCGAGCGCGAATGCCGCCTGTGTGGGCAGGCCGATGTCCCGCTCGGTGCCGGCGCGCAGGTCGAAGCCGGCCGCCCGCATCTGCTCCACCGCCACCTCCGGGGTGCTGCCGCCGCGCCGGTAGGGAAACAGCGGCTCGAACGACAACCGCTCGACGCCGTCCTGGTACCAGCGGAAGCGGTCGGCGGCTTCGATGGTGCGGGAGTGCGAGACCACCGTGGTGCCCCGCGACAGCGGCTCGGCCACCGACCGGGTCACGCCGAGGAAACCAACGGGCTCGACCATCAGCGTCCATCCGCCCACCGCGGTCACGCCCGCGAACAGCCGCTCGCCGCAGAAAGCGTTCCAGGCCGCGTACGCGGGTCCGTACAGGGCGTCCACGCCTCTGACCGCGCAGACCCGCACCGCATCCAGCCGGGCCAGTACCGCCGAGACGGCGAGTCCGCGGATCGCGGTGAGGCAGTACGCCTCGGCCAGTTCGGGGAAATACTCCTCCAGCCACCGGTAGTCCCGTGCTGTTGCCCTCGACATGGCACCAGCCTCCCAGCCGCCACCGACACCCCGCCCCGGGCCCGCCCGATGGGGCGGGCGAGGCCGGAAGGGGGACTGGTGCGGCAAGTGGTGGAGGGCTGGGTGTGGAGCCGCAACGTGCGGCCGCTGCTGGAGTTGCTCTCCCGCTATGCCGGCTACGCGTTCGACGACACCGACTGGGAGACCGTGGAGGCGGCCCTGCCCACCACCGACGACGAGCGCGACGACGGCTGGTACTCCTACCCCCTGGTCGGCACCGACCAGACCGTGCGGGTGCGGTTGGCCACCGCGGTCGGCAGCGACGTGGTCTGTGTCGAGATCTCCGGTGTGCAGACGGCGGAGCTGCGCATCAGGGCCGACACCCTGCTGTCCGCCTTCGCCACCGCCTGAGTTCCTCGCGGGCCGTCAGGCGCGTATCCGCGTACTCCTGAACGGCCGCCCCGCCGAGACCCGCCGGCCTGCGCCCGCAGAACCCACGCCACCCCAGGCGCCCAGCCCACCTCCTCCTTTTCCGGGTCGCGGTCTGCCGGGTCTGCCCGGCGGCGGCCTGCCTTTGAGGAGAGTGCTGGCGGCCCGGGGCGGGGGAGGGGTTGGATGGCGCCGTGATTCCTCCGCTTCCGCCCTGCACCCCGGCCCACCGGGCCGTCGAGTGCGAAGACGCCGAAATCCTAGCCCGGCTGCTGGCCGACGGCACCGACCCCGACGAGGTGTGCGACAACCTGACGCTGTTGACCCACGCCGTCGACATCGAGGGCGACAGCGCCCTGCAGAGCGGCCGGCCGCTGACCGTCCACACCACCGCCGTCCTCCTCGCCTTCGGCGCCGACCCCCAGCTGCCGGACCCGGACGGTCGCACCCCGATGGAACTGGCCGCGTCCTACGACCACTGGCCGGCGATACGCCTGCTGCAGGCCCACATCGACCAGAGCACCGGCCGCGGCTGACCCGCGCACGGGGTGCCCGCCGACGGACAGGCTGCCGCCGAGTGGACCGGCCATCCGAACAGCCCCAGCGCGGCGGCCACGTCCTGCCGCCCGGGCCCCGCGGCGTCACCTGGACCCTCGGCGGTATGGCTTCATGCACACCTCAGATTTCTGGCTCACCTTCCGGGTCTGGGAAAGACGGCTTCTGCTGTGGGCTTGCCCCGGCCCGGCCTGCTGTCCCGGTGGCGTCTTGGCGAGACGTCCTGGTGAGGTATCCCGTTGCGCCTGAGACGATCACCAGGACCGTATGGACGAGTGCAGGGGTGGGAACATGGTCGAACTGGTGCTGATCGGCGTCTTGGCGCTCGTCGTCGGCGGGTGCGCATGTGTGGTGTGGGCGGAGCGCGGCGGGCCCCGCTGGGCCCGCATGGTGGCGACTGTGACGCTTGCCGCGGGGGAGCTGCTGCGCCGCTCCGAGAAGAACCAACGCCGGGGGCTGAGCCGGACCAGCGACGACGGTGGCGGCGACTAGGCCGTGTCCGGCGGATCGTGTGACTTTCTGACCGGCCACTCGTTGGTCCGGTCATGAGCCGGGGGATCTGACGAATCGCGAGTGTCGCTTCTGGCGCCGCGTCTGCCGCTTTCGGGTGGCCGGGGAGGCCGGTGGAACGACCACCGCACCGTGGTCAACGGGATCCTGTTCCGGGTCCGCACCGGTGTCCCGTGGCGTGACCTGCCGGAACGGTACGGCTGCTGGAGAACCGTCTACGAGCGGCATCGCCGCTGGTCGGCGGACGGCACCCGGGACGGAATCCTGCAGGCGGTCCAGGCCAGCGCCGACCTGGCCGGGCGGATCGACTGGTCCGCGGTCGGTGTCGACTCGACCTCCTGCCGGGCCCACCGGCATGCGGCCGGCGTCCGCAAGACCGCACCGCGGATCCCGAAAAAGGACGACGCCCCGGCACCACCGCCCCGACGAGGGACTCGGGCGGTCCCGGGGCGGCCCGACCTGCAAGATCCACCTCGTCGGCGAAGGTGGATGCCGCCCCATGGCTTTTCTCGTTATCCCGGGCCAGTGGGGCGACGCACCTCAGGTGATCGAGGTCCTTGACCGTATCCGGGTCGCCCGCCCACAGGGTGGACGACCGCGTACTCGACCGGACCATCTCAGCGGCGACAAGGCCTACAGCTCCCGCAGGAACCGCCGTCACCTGCGAAGACGCCACATCAAGCACACCATCCCCGAACCGAAGGACCAGCGGGGCAACCGCAAACGACGCGGGAGCAAGGGCGGATGGCCTACCGGATTGGGCAGCGAAACCTACAAGCGCCGCAATGAGGTCGAGCGAACAGTGAACCGGCTCAAGAACTTCCGAGCTGTCGCCTCGCTACGACAAGGGGCATACGTCTTCCACGGCATCGTGACGACTGCAGCGATCCGGCTTTGGCTCCGATCCTGAGGGGGTTCACCTCCCTCCTGGGGAGGCCCGAGAGAAGATCCACAGCGCGACAAACAGAGCAACGGGATAGACACCTGCGGACCACGGCTGCGGCACGACCTTCTGCGCAACCACAGTCGAGGCTGTGAGGAGCAACCAACTCAAAAGGATCCAGGGGTGCCTCAGCAGAGTCCTGACTATGACGGTTGCACGAACCCTGGAACCTTCCCCACCTTTCCCCTGGCCCGACCTCAACTCCTGCCCACAGCGATGAACTATGCCCAGTAGCCGTGATCCGCCGGACAGTGCCTAGCCGCCGGATGATGACCGCCGACTTGCGCGCCCTGTACCCGCGCGACACCGAGCTCCGGGCCGTGGTCGTCGAGGGCCTGCAGGAGGTCCACTTCCGTGGTGGCGGCCGCCACCATCCCGCTGGGCCTGGGGATGGGCGCCACTCCGGCTGCTGCCGAGGTCCCCACTCCCGTCGGCGAAGTCGGGGTGCTGGCCGGCAACTGCGGCCACACCGTGTCCCGAACCTCGCTCAGCAACGGCACGCTGTACATCCGGCTGTCCGACGGAAACATCGGCTACAGCATGAACATCCGCACCGAGTACAAAAGGAGACGGGCGGCAGCACGATCAGCGCCAAGTTCGGCTACTCGCTCAAGGGCAGCAGCTACTGGAGCAGCTCGTACTCCATCAACTCGGGTCAGACCAAGGGGCACACCTGGGCGGGCGTCTACCCGACGGGCTGCCCGTCCGCGGTGGGCATGCTCTCGGTCAGCGGCCGGGGCACCTTCCAGACTTCGCCGGTCACCACCTGCTTGTGACCCAAAAGGTGTCGGGCTGCGCAACCGCGCGCGGCCCGGCACCGTCTTGATCCCACGCCCATCCACCGCGTACTCGTTTCGAGGTTTCCGTGATCCGCGCCATCGTCCAGTCGCATCCCTGGCTGATCCCCGTCTTCTGCCTCCTGGGGTTAGCCCTGGGCGCCGGTTTGTTCCTCCTGGCGCGGCGCCACCGCCTGCCGCAGGCCCACGCCGTCCTGCTCGGCCTGGCACTGGCCGCGGAAGCCACCGCCACGCTCTACCCCATGCACCCCGGTGCCGGAGCCTCGGGCGTGTGCACGCTCAACCGCGACCTGCTCACCCCGCTGACCGGCCAGCAGGGGCTGATGAACATCATCATGTTCATCCTCGTGGCCTTCTTCGCCGCCACCACCTTCCGCCGCTACGCCCTGCCGCTGGCCGGCGGAATCCTGCTGTCGGGCACCACCGAACTCGTCCAGGCCCTCACCCCCCACACCGGCCGCTCCTGCGCCTCGGAGGACGTGGTCGCCAACACCCTCGGCACCGCCGTCGGAGTCGGCCTGGCCGCCGCACTGCACCTACTCGGCTCCCGCCGCCGAACAGCCGAAAACCGAACCGAGCCGGTCTTCACCAAGACCGACCTCGCCCGCGGCGGCACCGTCCTCGCCGCCGGCGGCGCGGTCCTGGCGCTGGCCGGCTACCTGACTGTCACCCCGGTCTTCGCCGAGGTCAGCGAACTCACCCGGGCCGACACCGCACAGCACCAGGCCGCGGAGAAGGCGGTCCACGACATCTTCGGCGACACCCACACCATCGCCAACGTCCAGTACCTCAAGGGACCGGACGCCGACTCCGGTGAACTGGTGGTCTCCCTCGACGACGGCCTGCTGCAGATCCTGTGGCCCGGCCAGGAACAGATCAGCGGCTCCACCAACGCCCCCACTCTCCCCGGTGTCCCCGACCGGAAAGTCGACTCAGACCAGGACGCCGTCCGCCAGGCCACCGCCTTCGTCCGCACTCGCTTCCCCTGGGCCCTGAAAGACAGCGAGACGACGGTCTACCCCACCGTCGCCGGCTCCCCGGCCCGCACCGTCTCCTGGCGCCGGCGCGTCGACGGCGTCCTGATGCCCATGCGCATGGACGTCGTCGTCGAGTCCACCGGCAGGATCTCCGCCTTCACCGCCCGGGACCAGAAACCCCCCGCCGACCTCCCCGCCCACAAGCTCACCGAGGAACAGGCCCGCCGGGCCGCAGCTGAACACATCAGGATCAGCAAGGTGATCGGCTCAGAGCTCCTCCTGTCGAAAACCTCCCAAGGACGCTGGGAGACCTGTTGGGCCATCACCTACGCCGTCCCCAAGCCCACCGAGGAATTCCAGGACGGACCCGGGCATGTCACCGTCCTCATCAACGCTGTCACCGGGGATTTCGTCGACATCACCTACTGAGAGCCCCGACAGCTTCAGCCCGATTCCGGCGGAGACGGTACGGCGGGCCTGGTCGCCCGAAGTGCGGGCGGTGCGGATCACGCCCGAGTGACTGGAGGTGCTGGCTTGGCATCACCGGTGCACCAATGCGGACCGGCCGTGTCCGGCCAGGTCAGGCCGCCTGCGGGTCAGCCCCCTCCTCTGGTGGGCGGCCTCCGCCGGTGGGCGGTGGTCAGTCGTGGAGTTCCAGGACGACGCGCAGCGCCGTGTTCACACGCTCCGTCGTCGCTTCGTTCACCTGTTCCAGGAACACCCCGGAGCGGATGTGCTGGGCGGTGGGCAGGGTGAGCTCGCACGGGTTCTGCCAGGGGCATGGTGACGACGGTGTCCGGTGCCCCGCCGGTTCCCTCGACCGTCGTCGCGACGACGCTTGCGGGCAGGGCTTCGATCGCGGCGCCGGACTCCACGACCGGCATCGCCCGGGCCCGGGCCGCCGGCGGTGCCCGCCGCACCCGGCGCGTGCCGGTGCCTGCGGCTGCACGGTCATGCGATGTCCTCGCCGAAGGGGTCGGAGAGTTCCTCGGCGTGGCGCGCCGGCGCCGACGCGCCACGCGGTGATGGCCGTGCCGGCCTGGCGCAGCCGCCGCTCCCGCAGGGCCTGCTCGATGTAGGCGGACAGGTTGCCGCCGGAAGCGACCTTCGCGGCTGTCATGAGGTCCGCGGGCAGCGAGACGGTCGCGCGCTCCTTTGCCGTCATGCGCGCCATCATGCGCCGCGTGTGACGAGATGGGCAGCGGTGAGCGCCCAGGGCCACTGAGCCGGAGCGCGGTGGTTGTCACACAGGCAGGCAGGCTGGTTGTCACCAAGATCGCAGGGCGGGGAAGGGCGTTCCCATCCGGTCCCCCGACTACCTGGCGGATGACAACGTACGCCACTCGCCCGTCCTGGATGAGATCGTGCGCTCGGAGGGACCGCGCGCGATCATCGCCGCGCCGTTGGCCTTCGGCGCCGACACCTTCGGCGTGTTGTACGCCGCGGACCGCAACGTGCGGCACTTCAGTGTGAGCGAGGTGTCGCTGATGAGTTCCCTCGGCAGCTTGGCGGCTGTGGCCACAGAGAAGACACGTACCCTCGAGCGCAGGAACTCGGACGTGGCCGAGCTGTCCGGATTCCGCCGCTTCGGCGAGCTGTACGGACATCTTCTCGATCTGGCCCTGGCGGGCAGCGACGTCAAGGAGCTGACGGCCGAGGTGTCGCAGGCGCTCGAAGGGGCCGTACTGGTGCTGGACGTGGAGCGGAGGCCGCTCTCCGCCTGCGGCCGGATGCCTCCGTTCGACGAGGAAGATCTGGTCATTGCGGCCCGGACCGCTTCCGCCCGGGCACGGCGAACGGCTCGGCGCGGGCCGGGCCGCGGGGGTCCGGGCGCGCCGTGTGTCCGACGAACTGACTTCGATACTGGGGCGCCCCGTCACCATCGGTGCCGGAGGCCCGGTCCACGGTCTGGAAGACGTCCGCAAGGCGTACCAAGGAGGCCATGCGCTGTCTGGAGACACTCGTCGCGCTCGGCAGCACCGGGGCTTTGCCTCGGTCGGGGAACTTGGCTTCCTCGGCGTCCTGCTCTCCGACGACAACAACACGGGCGCCTTCGTGTGGGCCACCATAGGGCCGGTGCTCGACCATGACGGCAACGGCTGACAGAGCTGACCAGGACGCTGGACATGTACTTCTCGGCCGGCGGCAGCCCCACCCGTGCGGCGGAACTGCTGCATGTGCACCCCAACACGGTCTCCCGGCGCTTGGAGCGGGTGCCGGAGCTCCTCGGCCGGGACTGGGCCAGGCCGGAACGGGCGCTCGAGGTGCGGTTGGCGCTCAGGTTCCACCGCACGCACCACATACTGAGCAGGCGACGCGACGATTAGCCCTGTTCCCGCGGCCGGGACTCCGTGGCCACGTGAGACGGTCACACCGCTGGCTGGACGGCCCGGTCGTTCATCCGGTCGTGGTGAGGAAGCCGAGCAGCTCGGCCAGGAGCCGGGCGGGCGCGTCCAGCGGAACGAGATGGCCCGCGTCGGGGATGAGGCACAGCCGTGCGCCGGGGATGAGAGCGGCCAGTTCGCGGGCCTTCGCGGCGGGGATCCAGGTGTCCTGTTCGCCCCAGCACACGGTGACGGGAACGGTGATCTGCGGATACAGGCCCTGGACCTCGTCGGTGAAGCGCTGGTCGGCCTGGGCGATCTGGCGGTAGAAAGCCGCCTGCCCCGTCTCGTCGGACCAGGGCAGGAGGAGAGCGTCGGCCGTGCCGGGGCGCAGCCCCCTGTGACTTGCCGAGGCGATGTACTCCCGTACCAGCGCGCGGTGCAGCGGCGGCGGGAGCTGTTCGAAGACCTCGGTGTTCTCCCCGACCAGCCGGAAGAAGGGTGAACCCCAGGGGGCGAGTGCGACGGGGTCGACCAGCGCCAGCCTGCGGTACTCGGCCCCGTGCAGCAGATGGGCGCGCAGGGACACGCACCCGCCGAAGTCGTGTGCGACCACCGAGGGCCGGGACAGTCCCCAGTGTTGGAGGAGTTCACCGAACAGCTCTCCCTGCGCCGCGAGTGACACGTCCTGGCCGCTGAACTTCTCGGACGCGCCGTAGCCGGGCATGTCCCACACGAACACCCGGTAGCGCCGGGCTGCCAGGGCGCGGGCGATCTCCTGCCAGACGTAGGAGGAGAACGGTGTGCCGTGCATCAGGACCACCGGCTCCCCGTCCTTTGGCCCCAACCGGTCCCAGCGGACGGTTCCGGACGGGCTGTCGTAGGTCCGGTGCAACTGCCAGCTTCCCAAGGCGGCCTTTCCTTTCGTGAGCGCGTGTCCGGTCGTGGTGCGCACGGCCCCGGAGCGGTGCCGTGTACACCGCGGACAGCTTCTCAACCGGCGACCGGAACACCAGATACCGCTCCGGGTGAGCCGTGACGAAAGGCGAGGGGTACCGAAGGCGGCGGCCGGCCTGGGACTCGGGCGCGTACCGTGGCTCCGGGAAACGCGGCGCCACCGCGTCCAACGCAGGACCGGGCCGCAGGTCGGTGATGCCCCCGGCCCGGCAGAGGATCCGGACCGTTCTCCCGGCGTCGCATCCTTTGTAAGGGCGCCGAGACCTTGCAGGGGCTGGGCCGGCACTGCTGGAGCAGCGAACCCGCCCTATCCCGTAGGGCCAGGGCAGCATGATCCGTCCTACATCATCTGGCGGGACAAGCATGCAACCAACAAATGCTCAACGCCCTCGTGAGCGGAGCGAACGTCGTCGACTTCGCGCTACCCCGCTTCGCCGCGGCGTAAGAGGCTCCGATGTCACCAGGGCCGTCAAGCGCCCGCCCGTCCACGTCCGACGGACCCGCTTCCGCACGCTGCGTACGCCGATGCATACTCGTCACTTCGAGCCGTCAGCGCTGGCTGTGCGGCCTGCTGGAGATGCATGGGGGACATGTGGTCTCTGGCGACAGCCGGCTGGTAAGGGCCACCGTGCTCGGCAGCCGGATTTCAGAACTGTCGAGCGCACCCTGGGCCGGCTCATGCACCACCGCCGCCCGGTCCGCGACTACGAAGCCGACCCCCGCCGCTCCGAAGCCATGATCCACCTCGCGATGATCGACCTCATGACCCGCCGCCTCACCGGCGAAGCCACCCCGAACTGGCGCGACACCTGAACCACGAATTAAACGCTCACCAGGCACCCCGATGAGCTCCGCATCGTTGCCGGTCTTCCCGTGTCCGGCAGGCAGCGGGGTGCTGAACGCGATCCCACCGGGCGCGCGCAGGCGGGCCCTCGCTTGACCGATCCGACTCCACCGCGATCGGGGACAGCGGCTCTCCACCGGCGCCGTGGCCGGGCAACGCCCGGTGCCGCACCGGTGAGCGATGTCCGAATACACGGCGCCGGGCGTGCACGGTGCCGGAGCACGACGTCAAGCGGCACCGCGCGCACGGGAACGACTCGTCCGGCATCAGCCGTGCACGGCGCAGCACGGGTGTGGGTCGGGCAGGTCGAAGGGGAGGTAACCCCCGCGGGCCGGCACCAGCTTCAGCACCAGCACACCGGCCCGCCACTCCGGGCGCAGATGGCTCCGGGTGTCCAGCTCGGCCGTCGGATCGGCCGGGGTGCCGCCGAGCACCTCGACCGCGGTGACGGCGCTTCGCTCCAGCAGTTCTCCGACGGTGAGCACCGTCGGCAGCCCGGCCGACCCGGGGAAGACCACCGCCCGCCCCCCGGTGCGGACGGCGCCCTCCGCCGCGGCGGCGCGGGCGGCGGTCCAGCCCTCCGGCGCCCCTCCGTACCCGTCCGTGGTGTCCGGGAGCGGCAGCCGACGGTTTCCCAGCACGGCGCGTACACCCGCGGGCAGTGCACCGATGGAGCCGCCGGCCGCGGCGAGGCGGTCCAGGGCCGCCTCGGCCGCCGCCGCGTCCGGCAGCGCCAGGGACAGCGAGACCCGGCCGGGCGCGTCCGGCACCCGGTGGGTGCAGGCGAAGGCGGTCTCCGGCAGCGGCAGGTGCCGCGCCAGGGCGTGCAGCAGGTGGTCGGCCTCACGCAGGCCGCCGGGGCCGGGGTCCAGGCCGATCACGGTGCCGGTCGGAACGCCGGTCGGGACGGTTCCGGTCACGTGGGAATCACCCACATGGGGTTGGAGTAGAACCACAGGTCCAGCCACGGGTCGGCATCGCCCACCACGTCCAGTGCCGGGCCGTGCGGGTCCACCTCCGCGCCGCCCAGGCCGGGCTGGCTGCGGTTGCCGTCGGTGCCGCGCAGTCGCACGTACAGCGGGCTGCTCACCCTGCCCAGATCGTAGGTGAGCCGCACACTGCCGGTGGACCTGCCCACCTCGAAGGACTCGACCACCCGGGTGTTCGGGGCGCTGAGGGTGTCCGGGTCGGAGGCCGGACCGGTCACCGCGCCCCGGATGACGTCCACTCGGGCCAGGACGGGCGTGAACTGTGCCCAGTTGGCGCCGTTGGCCAGCGCGATGTCGACGACCAGCTCCACCCGGGCACCGCGCCTGACCTGGAGCATCCCGCCCAGGGTGACGGACTTGCCGCCGCTGCGCAGCCGCGCGTCCAGACCGGAGATCAGACCACCGTGGTCCACCCACACCCGGCCCTCGCGCAGGCCCTCCATCACCGCCGCGTAGGAGAAGTTGCGGGCACCGACATGGGTGCGGCTGTACTGGCCGGGCCAGAAGTCACCGGCGGTCAGGTTGGGCCCGCCGGAGTACACCGGATCGCCGTGGTGGCCGTTGGTGTTGAAGTCGGTGTCCGCCGGGCGCCTGGACAGATCGCCCCAGTTGACATGGGAGTCGGAGTTGGCCGTGATCCACCAGGGCTTGCCCTCGGCCAGCAGACTGTCCCACAGGCCGCCGACCGTGGCGGTCATCCAGTCGAACCCGCCCCAGGTGCGGTAGCTTTCCGCCGGGTAGCCAGGCCATGAGTCGGCGCCGGGGGCCCCGCCGTAGTAGCCGCGGGCGCTGCCGGGACCGTGCGGGGCGGGGATGCCGGCGGCCTGGTGGCCGGGAGCCCCCTCCATGCCGATCGCGATGGCGGGCTGGGCGTCGCGCCAGCCGCGTATCTCGTGCGGGGAGTCCACGCCGCGCCGGGCCGGGTGATTGGCGAGCATCAGCGCGTCCTTGATCTTCCTGCGGCGTACCTGCCGGGCCAGGAAGTCCAGGCCGGCGATGGCCAGGGCCTCGTTCCGCGGACTGCTGCCGCTGGTGCCGGTGACGCCGCCGTCGTAGTCGGCCTCGAACTGCTTGAGGACCGAGACCTCGCCGGCCCCGGGGTGGACGAAGACAGTGCCGTGCTCGGCTCCGGGGATGTTCCACTCCAGCCCTTGGAAGACCAGGGAGTCGGAGAACTCGGCGCGGGCCCGCCTGATGTCGGGATTGACCTTCTCCACGCCGATGCGGACGTGGTTGGCGTTGCCGTGGTCGGTGATGACCATCCAGTCCAGGCCGTGGCGGGCACCGTTGCGCACCTGGTCGGCCACCCGGTACATGCCGTCAGAGCTGTACTGGGTGTGGATGTGGTGGTCGCCGGCCAGCCAGAGCAGCTTGCCGTTGCTCCTGCTCCCGCCAGGGGCAGCGGCAGCGGCCGGGGCGGCCACCCCGGGGAGGACGTTCGCGCCGGCGATGCCGGCCCCGAGCAGGCCCGCCCGGCGCAGGATGCCGCGCCGCGACAGCTGCTCGGGGGTCAACTCGCCGTCGGGCACGGACGGATCCATGGCCGCGGGCAGCGGTCCGGGCGCGGCCTCTCCACCATGGTGGTGATGCGGGTGGGAGTGATCGTGGTGGTGTCCGGTACCCATGGGCGCTCCTGAGTTGTTCCAGGCCTCGGCGGTTGCCGAGGGGAACACTCGGCAGGGCAGATGAACGCCGAATGGCACCGGGTTGGCCCGGGGACGCAGTTTGCGCATCGTCGTCATATGCGCCAGGCCCATACGGGACATGCCGCCGGCTACGCCCCCTCGCCCGTCGCCCTGCCGGCTGGGCCTCGCACGGCTTCGTCGTCTACAGCGAGGTCTCCTCCAGCAGCGGTGACTACATGGTCGACGCCCTCGGCTGGCCGGAGGACCAGAACGCCGGGCCTGCCAGCCCGCTCCACCAGAACCTCGACACCTCCGAGGTGGCCTTCGGCGGCCACTCCCGCGGGTCGATCGGAACGTTCGACGCCGCCGACGAACCGCGGCTGGAGACCACCATCCACGTGGCCGGCGGCTCCTTCTGAGCAGCGCTTGCACCTTCTGCGGTCTCGGAGAGGTGCGGTACAGGAACTGGTGAGTTCACGGTGGCAGACCGGGGCGGTGGTGCGGTGGGGGCCGGGACCCACAAGGAGTCTGCGCTCTCCCCGGTTCCCGGCGGGCCACCCGCCGTGGCCTCCTCGCCGGTGAACAGGGCGGCACCATCGTGCAGGGAATCCGTACGAGCCGCTCCGGGCCGGGCGCGCCCTACCCCGGCGCCGCGCCTGCAGTGGGTCGGCGTCGCCCCTCTGGCCGGGCGGGGCGCTGTGGGTGCTCGGCGTGATGTCACTGCTCTGGCAGACGTTCCTCGTGGCCATGGAGGCGCTCCGGGGTGCGGCGGCGGGGGAGGCGGTCGGCGGTTGGCGCCGACCGCCGCCGGTGGTACCGCGCTCCTGATCGCTGTGACGTTCGCCCCTGGAATCCACCGTCCGAACCGGTCGGTTCGTCTGATCCTCACCGGCGCACTGGCCTCCCGGGACCCCCGCCCCCGCGCCCCTCAGGGCGGTTTCGGGTTCCGGAATCGCGTGGAGATCATGACCCGACTGCGTGCACAGTGCAATCATGTAGGACTCCAGGCCCTCCGAAGCAGTGCCGCTCCGCCGACCCGATCGGCTGCAGCGTCATGGGTTCTCTCGTCACTCCACGGCGCGGCCGATGAGTTTGCGGCCCCCGGCCGGTCCAAGCTCGTGGCACCCCAGGAAAGGACACCGCCGTGTCAGAGCTTCTCATCGACTTCATCACCACCCTCGACGGCTACGCATCGGGAGAGGGATGGCCCGGGTTCTGGGGCCTGGAGGGTCCGGAGTACCTCGCATGGCTCGGCGAGCAGCCCGAGGCCACCTACCTGATGGGAGCGAACACCTACCGCCTGATGTCGGGCTTCGCCGCAGGCGAGGTCCCGAATGGCCAAAACGAGTTCAGGCCCGAAGAAGAGGCGTCCATCGACGAGCTCACGCAAGCGCCCAAGGTGGTGTTCTCCTCCTCACTCCAGGAGCCACTGACGTGGGCCAACTCCAGGCTCGTCCGCGACGACGCCGTCGAGGCGGTCCGCGCCATGAAGTCGAGTGGCTCGGGGCTCCTCAGCACGATCGGCAGCCTCAGCCTGTGCCGCTCCCTGCTGCGAGCCGGACTCGTCGACCGCTTCCGGGTCGTGATGTTCCCGGTGATCACCGGGGCCACGGGCGAAGAACGCATCTACGACGGCTATCCGGACGTCGCCCTCGAAATGATCGAGCACCGCACCTTCGACGGCCGCATCCAGCTGGTCGAGTACAAGCCCCGCGTGCTCGAGCACCCGCCGCTCGGCGTCCCTGCGTGACATCGCCGTTGTACTGGATGCCTCACCCCGAGGACGCCGCCGCCCTCGACGACTTCTGTGCGGTGCTCGCCGAGCTGTAAAACCCCATGCCCTGGATTCCGGGCAGCGGGGCCAACGCGGCTGCCCGTGTCGGCCCGTTCATCGAGTGCGCCCCCGGCCCGGTGACGACCACGGCCCTGACCTGGTAGTCCGTAGCCCTGGTTCGCCCTGGCATCCCGCACACCAGGGTCTACGCCCACCGCTATACCAGCATCGGCTGGCTGCGCTGCAACACGAGCACGATCCTTGAGGCCCGGCAGCTGGCCTGCCGTCCCCTCCACACCGCAGCAGGCCTGGATGTGCTGCGGGCTTGGTACCAGGGCCACACCAACGCTGATCGGCCGTGCCCGGTCCGGTCGGCGAAGGCGGCCGACCATGCGTGAAATCGAACTGCTCAGGAGCTGGGACGCGGGCGGGGAACCGCTCACCGACGAGGCGAGGGACCGGGCCCGGGCCCGGCTCCTGGCCGCGATGCGCGGCACGGAGCGGGCAGGCACCGCCTGGCCGGAGGCCACGACCGAACCGACCCCGGCCCCGCGCCGCCGCCGGATGCTGCGCGCCGCACTCGGCGGTGTGCTGACCGCAGCGGTCGCAGCCGTCACCCCGGTCGTGGCCGATCTGGCCGGCGACCGGAGCGGCCTGGTCACCTCCCCGCCCGCGGCCCCCTCCCCACAAGAGGAGGCAGGCCCCGCCGAGGTCCTTCGGGCCGCCGCAGAGTACGAGCGGGAGCACGCGGAGGAGATCGCGCCGCGCGACGACCGGTTCGTCCACGCCAAGCGGGCCGTGCAGGAGCGGATCCAGGAAACCGGCGAGACCAGGACCCGCACCGGCGAGTTCTGGATGTCGGTGGACGGCTCCCGCCCCTCCCGGACGGAAGGATCGGGCCAGGGCTCCTGGAACCGGGCATCGGCGGGGGGCGGCGGGAACACGAAGTGGCCACCGCTGACCTGGCGGGAACTGGAGGAACTGCCGACCGATCCGGACGGGCTGCTGCGCTCCTTGCGTGACCGGCTCTCCACACGGCCGGACACCGGGCATCCCGGCACAGTCGGCGAATGGCCACAGGCGGGAGCCGCACTGGTGGAGCTGTTGCGCGACGCTCCCGTACTGCCGCCGAAGCTGCGGGCAGCCGCCTATGAGGCCCTCGCCAGGGTGCCCGGGATCACCGCGGCCGCGAGCCAGGAGCACGTCGGAGGCGTGGCGATCTTCCTCGAAGGCCGCAAGGCGAATCCACGCAGGGCGGTACCGTGTTCGTCTTCGACGCGGAGAGCCACGCCTACCTCGGCATGCGCACCGAGGACGCCGAGCCCTTGCTGCCGGCGCAGGCCCGGAACGGAGGGGACGGCGAGTGATCCCGGCGGTCTGCCCTCGTTCGGCCGTCAGCGCGGGCCCGCGCCGGCGACCTCCGACGGGACCAGGTGGTGCGACGGCTGGCGCCGGCCCGTAGGCTGCCGCCATGACCGAGATCCAGACCCCGACGCCCCGCGACGCCTTCGAGCTGCTCATGGCCGGTAACCAGCGCTTCGTCGCCGGTACCCCCGAGCACCCGAACCAGAACGCCACCCGCCGCGCCGAGACCGCACCGTCCCAGCAGCCGTTCGCCGTGCTGTTCGGATGTTCCGACTCCCGGCTGGCCGCCGAGATCATCTTCGACCGCGGCCTGGGTGACCTGTTCGTGGTCCGCACCGCCGGGCATGTCGCAGGGACTGAAGTCCTCGGGTCCATCGAGTTCGGCGTGAGCGTCCTCAACGCGCCCTTGGTCGTCGTGCTCGGCCACGACTCGTGCGGCGCCGTCGCCGCGGCGTGCTCCGCACTGGAGAACGGCCAGACACCGGGCGGCTTCGTCCGTGACGTGGTCGAACGGGTGACCCCGAGCGTACTGGCCGCCCGCGCCTCCGGACGCGAGCAGGCCGACGAGATCCTGGCCGAGCACATCGAGCACACCGTGGACCTGCTGCTGGAACGCTCCCGCGTCCTGGCCGAGCGGGTGGCCGCCGGCCGCCTCGGCGTGGTGGGGCTGTCCTACCGGCTGGCCGACGGCAGTGCACAGCTCGTCGCCTCTCGCGGCCTCGATGCGGCGGTCCCCGCCGCGTCCTGACCATCCCGGCCGTGGCCGCCCTGGCGTGATTTGCCCTGCTCGGAGGGGACCCGTATACGTGGTGGGACCCCACCGGGTTCACCGCTCGATCGCCCGCGGAGGGCACGACCCGATGGCTCACGGAGCCGACCACGCGCCGACCTGGTGCGGGCCGCGGGCTGCGAGGTGTGCCGGGATGGGGAACGGTCGTCACCGACGACGGGCGGTACGAGCTGTGCCCGGCCTGCCGGACCGGCGGAAGCTCAGCCGAATCCGCCCCGAATCCGCCAGGCCCCCACATCCGGGAGCAGTAAGGGCAGGGCGTCGGCGCCGGTCACTGGGTGGTCCGGGGCCCCGCGGCGCGGCGGAGCCGGTTGGCGATCGCCAGTCCCAGCCCCTCCTCCGCCGGCACTGACGCGACGATGAGGTCGCACCCCCGCTGGTCGAGTTCGCGCAGGAACCCGTACAGCCCCCGCGCGTAGGCGGCCATCGAACCGGGGACCCGCACCACCGCGTGCGCCTTCACCTGGGCACCGGCGAAGGCGGCGGGAAGAAAGACGCCCACCCGATGCCCCAGCTCCTGCGCCAGCTCCGCCTCGGCGACGACCTTCTCCGGCTCGACCAGGACGACCCGAGCACGCGGCGCGTAGTGCGACGGATGCTGGCCCGGCACCCGGATGCGGCTGGTGGCCGGGATCTCGAGCGGGCGGCCCAGCACCGCTTCGAGGTCCTCGCGCGTCACCCCGCCCGGCCGCAAGATGGTCAGGGCATCGCCTGTGGCGTCGACGATGGTCGACTCGACACCGACCTCGCAGGGCCCGCCGTCCAGCACGAAGTCGACGGCGTCGCCCAGCTCGACACGAACGTCGTCCGCGGTCGTGGGGCTCACCGAGCCGAAGCGGTTGGCGGACGGGGCCGTGACGCCACCACCGAAGGCCGACAACAGCGCGAGCGCGACAGGGTGGTCGGGCACACGCACGGCCACCGTCTCCAAGCCACCAGTCGCTTCCAGGGGCACCCGGGGACCACGCCGCAGGACCAGCGTGAGCGGCCCCGGCCAGAAGCGTTCGGCCAGCAGGCGCGCCACCTGGGGCACGTCCTGGACCCAGTCGTCCAGTTGCTCCGCGCCGCCGATGTGGACGATCAGCGGGTGCGAGGGCGGACGCCCCTTGACCTGGAAGATGCGCGAGACGGCAGCGGGGTCCTCGGCGTTGGCGCCCAGACCGTAGACGGTCTCCGTCGGAAGAGCCACCAGGCCGCCGGCGCGCAGCACACCGACAGCCTTCTCGATGTCACTGGTTTTTGCCCTCACCCTCGCCATCCTACGAGCTCGCTAGCTTGAGCGGGCGCAGCTTCCCCGATCGGCGCTCTGCGGCCCGTCGCCGGACGGGCGGATGTCGAAGTCGAAGACGGCGGTGGGCAGATAGAGCGTGGCGCAGGAGTTGGGGATATCGACCACGCCGCTGAAACGGCCTTCGACCGGGGCGGCTCCGAGGAGCAGGTAGGCCTGCTCGGGTGAGTAGCCGAACTTGGTCAGGTACTCGATCGCGTTCAGGCAGGCCCGCCGATAGGCGACCTGTGAGTCGAGGTAGCGCTGGCGGCCGTCTTCGTCGACGGAGATGCCGACGAAAGTGAGGAACTCGCTGTAGCGCGGCTCGACGTTGCCGGGGTAGAACACGGGGTTCGTCGTCACCCCATAGGTTTGCATGCCGCCCTTGATGAGGTCGACGCCGAGATCGAGGTAGCCGCCCATCTCGATTGCGCCGCAGAAGGTGATCTCGCCATCGCCCTGGCTGAAGTGCAGGTCACCGGCGGACAGTTTGCCACCCTCGACATACACCGGCAGGAAAATCCGGGCGCCACGGGTGAGGTTCTTGATGTCCTGGTTGCCGCCGTTCTCACGTGGCGGCTGGGTTCGTGCCGCCTCCCGTGCGGCGCGTTCGAATGCGTCGCCTTCCAGCATGCCCAGGATCGCCCCTTGCGGATCCGGCGGCAACGCGAGCGGGGGCACTCGGTCGGGCTCGGTCGCGATGAGTTCGGCCTCCCGGGCGTTCCACCGACCGAGCAGGTCGTGCGACGGGGCGGTGCCGATGAGGCCTGGGTGGGTGATGCCGGTGAAGCGCACGCCGGGCAGGTGGCGGGAGGTCGCGATCTGCCCGTGGAAGTCCCAGATCGCCTTGTACGCGTCCGGGAAGTGCTCGGTGAGGAAACCGCCGCCGTTGGCCTTGGCGAAGATGCCCGTGTAACCCCAGCCCTGGCCGGCGACCGGCCCGGTCTCCTGCGGGACGGGACCGATATCGAGGATGTCGACCACCAGCAGGTCACCGGGCTGCGCACCCTCGACGGCGACCGGTCCGCTCAGAGGGTGGACGATCGAGAGATCGAGGTCGCGAATGTCGTTGGCGGAGTCGTCGTTGTGGACCGTCCCGTCGAACCACTCCCGGCATTCGAGGCGGAACTCGGTGCCGGGCCGAACGGTCGCCACCGGCGGGATGTCGGGGTGCCAGCGGTTGTGCGGCGGGACTGTCTGGTCGTAGAACGAGCGGGACTGGTCGATGCTGAAGAGCACTTCGGGCATCTGTCGCTCCTTGCCTGTGGGTCACGGTCTCGGGAGGCGTGCGCGCAGCGGATTCGGCGGATGAGCATGACGACGGGGTGGTGCGGGCATGCGGTGTCGCACCGTCGGCTCGTGTGCGCTGGCCTCGGCAGCGTCGCGCGCCCGTCGCAGGGCGGGGTGTGACGAGGTGATGGCGGGCGGGGTGTATACACGCGTCGCCGCTCCGCCGCATGTGGCGCACCTCGGCTCATGTACCGGGTCGTCGATCGGACGGACGACCTCGAACACGCCGCACTGTCCGCACGCGTAGTCGTACCTCGCCATGTGAGAGCCTCCGCGTCACATTCGGGGCGGACCGGGGGCGTGATGGCGCTGGCTGAACTTCCCCACTGCCGCTGAAGCAATTGGTGGTGGCTCGAGCGTAACGATCGTTCAACGGTGTAGCTGAACGACTCGGTGTGGGATAACCCCATTGGATGTGACGGCGCGCAAATGGGGGGCGTGCTGTGTTCGACAGGTCCAATAGGGGTCGACGACCTTGTCGGTGGCCACTTTCAGTACGGTGAACAGAGCGGTGGTGCACTCCGGAATGGTCGCGGGCCTGCCTTTCGGGGCTTCCGGGCCGCAGCGGAAGAATCGGGGCATTGCGATCCGGCGCTTGAGGCCGGGGCTTCTCGTCGCAGCGGAACACGACGCATTCTCCGGGTGGGCGGAAATATTACCCTTTCGCGCTCCCGGCGAACGCGCCTCCGCCCGCCTCGAGGAATGGCGACTGCTACGACGAGCACGCTGCTCAACCCGACGCATCGGCCGCATCGTCCAAGCCGTACATGTCCTTCTGGCCTGCGGCTGCACAGGGTGAAAGAATTTCACTGAGTTTTTCATCCTCGCCCGACCTACGTGCTGTCCGCACACCAACGGTGACCAGGGACGACGTGGCGTTCACGAGGAGCGGCGACTGGGCGGACCCCACGGCATACTGCACAGAAGCTGACTGCTGCGCCGCAGCGGTTCAGTCCTGATCGGAACCGCCGAGTTCCGATTGGAGTGTCCCGGACCTCTCCGGAGGGCAGGTCGCGCGCAGGTGTCTGATCGCCTCGTGCACCGAGAGGGCGTCGTAGTCGGAGGGGATGAGCCCTCGGGAGAGCAGCACGTTGAAGACCCAGTGCACTCCCGCGTCGTCGGCGCGCCACACCGCCTTCGCGGCTTCCTGCTTCACCTCCGGCGCGCAGGCGTAGCCGAGGATGTCGGCGACGCTGGTGAGGTTCGCAATGTTGTCGCCGGTGAAGGCGTCACGAAGGCACTGGACGACGACGCTGTCGTCGGGGTGGTGAAGGAAGGCGTCGATCCAACTGGTCCGCAACAGCTGCTCAGGGTGCTCGTCGGCGTCGACGTGCGTCCGGTACTCGGCGTCGTCCGGCCAGAGGTAGGGCAGCGGCCGCCGGCTCAGGAACTCGTTGACGTCAACGCGCCACGGCACGCGGACGGGTACTTCCCGCCACAGGTCGCCCGCCCAGCCCTGGCCGGAGAGCGTGACCATCCCGTCGCCGTCAGGTCCGTCCTGCCTCACCACCCGCCGCTGTTCCTCCGGCTCGGGCGCCGGTGGCGCGGGCATCCCCGCCGCCGGTTTCTTCCGGAAGCGTTTGAACAACACTGTGGCCTCCCCTTCGGCCGTGGTGGCGTTGAGTGCTCAAGCCCCGACGTGGATGTGCGCTGCCCATAGGAACGGATTCCCTGATCTGGTGATGGGACCTGGCAGGTCGTGCCCGTCGCGTATGGCGATAAGGGCGCGGTGCAGCGCGTGCGCGGTGCGACGGGTGTCGAGGCCGCCCTCCGCGGTGCGCAGGTGGGTGTAGAAGCTGTCGGCGATGGTGACGCAGAGCCGGTCGTCGACTTCCCAGAGAGTGCCGACGACCCGCGGAAAGCCCGCGAGCTGGAACGCCGAGGCGAGGTGGAGGGCCTCGTCGAGGAAAGCCCCGTGAACGACGGACGCGGTGCGGCAGGCCGACAGATAGGCGAGCTGGGCGTGGTCGAGGGCGACGGGAGCGAGGGTGGCAATGGTGAGGGGGTCGCGCTCGTGGTCTTGGAGCAGTAGGTGGCTGAGGGACGGGTCCGTGTCGTCGCTGTGACCGTGGCAGGCGAAGTGTGCGACGGGGCAGTCCGGCAGCCGCTTCAGCACGTCGGCTTTGACCGGCGTGGCCGGGTCGTCACCGCCGTCGAGGACCACGAGTCCGGGCAGATGCCTGCGGAGCATGGCGACCTCTTCGCTCGCGTGGTGCAGGGGGCCGCCACCGGGCAGGCCGGGGGTGACGGGCATCGCGACGCCGAGGGCGCGGGGTATGCAGGCCGGTGAGGTGTCCGGGACGGGGGCGTGTCGGCGGGCGTGGTGGAGCGCGCGGACGCTCGGCGTGTAGGAGGAGACCACGCGGTCCATCACCGTACGGGGTGCGGTGCCGGCTGCCGTCTCGGTGTGGTGCCCGGCGGCGTGCAGCGGCAGTAGGCTGAGCAGGCCGCTCGGCACCCACCACAGCCGGGGCCAGGCGTCCGGTTCCGCCGTCGGCCGGTGCCGGAAACCCAGCCGGTCGAGGACGAGTTCGGCTGCGGCGTCCCACAGCCACTCCAGCACCTCGCGCATGCTTGCCTGGGCCGCGCGCCGCTCGGTGCTGTCGTTGCCCGCCACCGCCCGGTGCAGGGCGTCGAGGAAGGCGTCCGTCCTGGCGATCACGCTCTCGAAGTCGAGCGCGGGGAGCGGGACGGCGGACACGCCGTCCCGGGTGAGCAGGAGGGCGTGGCTGCCGTACGTACTGACGTTGAGCACCGCCAACGGGCCGTGCTCCGCCACGGTCACCAGGTCTTCCGGGGCGGGCGGCAGGCCGAAGGAGGCGAATCCGTCCTTGGCGCGGATCTCGGCGAGGGTGGCGGCGAACTCGGCCGCGAGTGCGGGTCTGTTGGGCGCGGCGTGCGTCTGTGGCACTCCGGCGTGTCCGGAGTGGCCGGGGGCCGGGGAGCCACCAACGGCGGACACCGGCGGCACGAGGAGCGCGGGCGCCGGCTGGTCGAGACCGTCACGCAGGTCGACGAAGCGCTCGGCGAGGCCGGGGTGGTGCCTGCGGAGTTCCGACAGATCGTCCCGGGTGTCGAGTGCCTGGCCGATCAGGACGGTCCGTCCCGTCTCCAGCAGGCGCAGGGCGCGCAGGGCGGGGTCCTGGGCGCCGGCCTGGTGAGGGCCGGCGAGGACGAGCGCCGCCGCGTCGCCAGCCATTCGGCGGGCGACGCCGAGCGCATGCTGCCGGTCGCTGCGTGCGAGGCGGCGGGCACTGACCTCCGGGAGCAGCAGGACCGCCGCTTCCAGGACGTCCGCGGCCCGGACGGGATCAGTCGGGGCGATGAGTGCGGCCGCGTTCCGTCCCGCGTGGACGCGGTGGGTAGCGGGTGCGGACTCTGCTCCCGCCGCCTCCATGAAAGCGGCGATGGCAGTCTCCAGGTCCGCCTCGGCCGCGAAGCGCTCGTACCGGGTCCTCAGCGCGGTGCCGAGGTTGATGAGGAACTTCGCCCGTTCGGGATGGTGGGCGGGAAGCAGCGTGACACTGTCCTGGCCGACGGCGACGGCCTCGTCCAGGTCCTCTCTCCTGCCGGCCCGTTGAAACCGCAAGGTCAGGGCGAACGCGAGATTCGAGAGGTAGCGCGGGAGTTCAGTGTCACGCCGCGGTGTGAGGCGGACGGCGCGGGAGGCCGCCTCAACGGCGTCGTCGAGGTCGGTGACCAGATCGGTCCGCCGGAATCGCACCACCAGCGCACCCGCGAGGTTAGCCAGACGCACCGCCAGCTCGGCCTCGTGGACGGTCGCCTCCACGGCCTGACGGCAGAACCCGACCGCTTCTTCCAGGTCGGACTCGTCCTGCGTGCGCTCATGACGGGCCCACAGCAACATGCCCAGTAAGCCGAGTGGGCCCGGCTGGTCCGCAGGGTCGCCGTGCGCAACCGCCAGGCTTGCGCGGGAGAGGGTGATCGCCTCGTTCAGGTCGTCCATGGAGTCGGTCTGTCTGAACCGGACGTACAGAGCTTCCGTCAGGATGAAGGAGTGCCGTTCCGCTCCGAGGGTCCCGGTGGGGAAGAACGTCATGGCTTCGCGCCCAACGCTGATCGCCTCGTCCAGATCGGCGACGTCTCCCGCTTGTTCGAAACGGCGCTGGAGGGCGAGGACGAAGGTGGTGAGGTAGGCACCCCCGACCTCCGGCTGGGCCAGGGAACGTGCGGCCCCGGCCGCGGCGCGGGAGAGGGCGACCGCCTCGTCGACGAACGTCGTGCTACCGCTGTGCATCGACCGCAGGGTCAGTGTGCTCACCAAGTGGAAGAGGTAGCCGGGGCGCTCCGGATGGTGGAAGGGAGCCGCGGCGACCGCCTCGCGGCCCAGGCGCAGCGCTTCCTCGATGTCCGCGTCGGAGCCGCCTTGTTCGTACCGCAGGCTCAGCCTGTTCATGAGGTTGGTGAGGAACGGGGCCCGCACGGTGGGGAAGGCTGGTGTCAGTGCGACGGCCTCGCGCCCAAGAGCAAGGGATTCGTCCAGGTCCGCGCGTACGCCGCCTCGTTTGTACCGTAGTTCCAGGGCGTTGCCGAGGTTGGTCAGGCAGGCGAGCTGATGGGGGTCGGCGGCCGGTTCGGCCCTGACCGCTCGTCGGGCGAAAGCGACGGCCTCGTCCAGGGCCTCCGGTCGGCCGGTCCGGAGGTGGAGTGAGATCAGTTGGCCGCTGAGGTTGGTCAGGATCCCCTTGCGTCCGGAGGACCGGGGTTGACTCAGTGCGAGCGCCGTGCGTTCGAGATCGATCGCCTCTTCCAGGTCCGCCAGGGATCCCGTCCGCTGGAATCGCAGGTGCAGCGCCGTGGCCAGGTGCTCCAGTGAATTCTCGACGTCGGACGGGCCTGTGGGGGGCAATGTGACGGCTCTGCGGCACAGCATCACGGCCTCTTCGAGGTCGGCGTCCTGCCCGGTCTGCTCGAAGCGCTCCGACATTACGACTCCGAGGGCCGAGAGATAGCCCGCGTTCATGGGGGCGAGGGCGACGGCTTCCCGCCCGGCGGCGACGGCCTCGTTCAGGTCCGCCAGGGCGCCGGTTCGTGTGCCGCGTGCGTGAAGCGCGGCCAGGAGGCCGTACAGGAGATTCGCACGTTCTTCATGGTGCCGGGGTGTTCGCTCCACTGCCGTGCGGTAGACGGCGACAGCCTCGTCAAGGTCCGCTGTTGCACCGGTCCGATGCCATCTCTCCCACACCTCGGAGCCGAGCTGGGACCAGTCTTCCGTACCTTTTCGATTGCGACCGCCAGTGAACGATTTCCACCACATTCAGCACCTCGTCTTCGAATACCCCTGCCTCATTGCACAGTTGGAGCCGTGTGGCTAGCGTCATCACTATAGGGAGGACGCGTGAGGGACGGCCTCGACCAGTCGACCGTTCGCAGAGCGAACGCCGTGGCATACGTCTGTCAGAACCTGGAGCTACTCCGCGCCCAACTGCTCGACGGGCAGTTGGGCGACGACGAGCCCTTGGAGCGGGTTCTGGCAGCCGTGCGCTCGGGCGGGAACGTTGACGGGGCGCTGGAGCACCTGCACCTGCTGCTGCAGGCGGACGGCGACGCTCGCGGCGTGCACGGGCTCCTTGACGGGGAGGGCGGCTCCCGCGGCCTCGGTGGTGGTGAGCCACCCGGCGGCCACGGTCTGTACCAGGTGACTGGGTTGTCCCGGGGTGCGGGACCGGCCGACATCGTCTACCTGTGCCCGGCGCACCGGTGTACGCGCTCCTGGGCTCCGCACCCCGGCGTGCCCCTACCTCGCTGTGCCATCACCGGCCAACCGCTGCGACGGGACCGTCTCTAGCCATGGGTGGCCTGCTCTCGGAACTTGGAAAGAAACTCGCCGAACGCTGGCTGTCCCTCCTCGTCCTGCCGGGTGCCCTCTACCTCGCCGTCCTGGGCACGGCGGCCCTGCTCGGCCACGGCCATCCCTTCGACCTGCGCCATCTCACCCACCAGGTCTCCGCGACGGCCGAAGCCCGCACGGTCCGCACCCCCGGCGGCCAGATCGTGATCCTCGGCGCCGTCCTGGCCGGCTCCGCCGCGGCGGGGCTCACCGCGCAGGCGCTGGGCTCACTCGTCGAGCGCGCGTGCCTGGCCGCCGACTGGCGCACCTGGCCACGCCCACTGCGCGCCCTGGCCCAGTTGCGCGTCAACCGCCGTCGGCGCCGCTGGGCCACGGCCGCCGGCCGCTACGACCGACTGATGACGGAGGCCCGGCGCACCCGCGGCCGCGGCGAACGCACCGATCCGACCGCGCGGTGGACGGCCCACCTCGCCATGACCCGAATCGCCGCAGAATACCCCGACCGCCCGACCTGGAGCGGCGACCGCATCCACGGCGTCTCCGCCCGCCTGGACCGGGTGCACCAGCTCGATGTGGCCACGGTGTGGCCGTACTTGTGGCTCACCCTGCCCGAGACCACCCGCACAGAGATCGCCGCGGCACGCCGGTCCCTGTACCGCGGCAGCACACTCACCGCGTGGGCCCTGCTGTACCTTCCGGTCGCCGGATGGTGGTGGCCCGCCGTCCTCATCAGCCTCGCTCTGGCCTTCGCGGGCCGGGCCCGTACCCGTGCCGCCGCCGACAACTACGCCCTGCTGCTGGAGGCCGCGGCCCGGCTGCACAGCGGCGAGCTCGCGTTCCGCCTCGGCCTGACCTCCGCATTCCCGACAACCGCGAGCAGGCTCGGTCCCGCCACGCCGCCGGCTCCCGCACCGCCACCCGATGGCGCGGACGGCACCGCTCCCACGCCCCTCACCCCGGACCTCGGCGACGCTCTCACGCGCGCGTTGCACGTACCTCCTCCCGCTCCACCGCCCGATTCCGCATGAGCAGCCGCAGGAAGGACGCAGGCCCCATGGTGACGCGATGGACACAGCAGTTGCTCGACGAGGCGACTTCCCTCATGGCGGAGAAACGCTACCGATCCGCTCTGGGACGGCTGCTGGTCATTTTCGACGTCTACCCCGACCTGCCGGAGGCAAGGCGCCTGGCCAGCGGGTTGATCTACATCGGAGCCCGAACGACGAGCAAGGCCACTCCCGAGGAACAACTGGGCCCCAGGCAACTGTTCGACACCCGCCTGAACGCGATCTTCTGCGCCTGCGAAGCACCGGGATGCGGTGTGTCCTGGGTGAGCGCGCACCACCTGCTGGACGACCACGGCGGTGGCACATTGATCAACAACCCGATGGGCGGATACTGCGAAGCCTGCGGTGTCACTCTGTGCAGGAGACATGCGCGGTCCGTCTCACACACTCTCGGCTGCCCGCGCTGCGGCCTGCATCTGGACCCCGTCCCCGCACCGAACGGACGCCGGCAGTCCGCCCAGACCGAACGCCTCAACAAGCAGCTGGTCCACGTGATCGTGCTGGTCGAAGGAGAGAAGCCGCCATCGCCGGACTTCATGACAGGGCTCTGCGACAGCGTGATGCCCGACGTGTTCGACGACAGTCCTCGGATCACCGGCAACTACTCCCGGAAATTCAAAGGGGATGAAGGCCGAGCCGAGGTCATGTTCCATGCGGCAGCGCTGGAACCGGCCTATCTCACGGACGATTACGAGCTGCGGATCTACCCCGGCAAACAGGCCGGCCGGCGCGGGCAACGATGGGTGATCGCCAAGGTCTTCGAGAACCGGCCCAAACACGTAGACCCCGAAAACCCGCCGACACGCACCTGACCGGGTGAGGTGCTCGGCGCGTCTGGGGCTTCCCCGGCCGACACGGCCTCCCGCGGCGGAAGAGCGGACCACTGGTCGACATGGCCGAGGGTGAGGCTCATGGGCGGCTCCCGCCGAGGCGGACCGCCGCCTGCACGCCCGGCGCGCGGGTGTTCGGCGCGGGCGGGAGGGGCGCGGCCGGGTTGCGGCGGACGGAACGAGGTCTTCTCCTGGGAAGCACGGGGTTCTGTGATGACGTCGTGGTGGGAGGCGTATGACCGGCCGTGGCGGTCTCCCCGGAACCGGGGCGGCGGGCTGGGGGCAGCCCGCCGAGCTGGTGCTGGACGCCGCCGGTGCGGTGATGATGTGCACCCGGCCCGTGCTGGAGTTGCTGGGCGGCTCGGCCGGGGAGCTCCGCGGCAGGGAGCTGGGCTCCTTCCTCGAGGATCCGTCGGAGTGGGCGGGGCTGGCCGAGAGCGCCGGGCACGGCCGCCGCAGCGACGGGCGCGTGGTGCTGCGGCGCGTCGGCGGCGGCCGGGTGGACGTGGACGTGAGCGTGTTCGCGCTCGCGGGTGGAGGCGGGGCGCGTTTTCTCGTCTGGCTGGTGCCCGCGGCGGGAGCCGAACTCGAGGACCGGTTCGGGATGCGGGTGGCCCTGGCCGGAGGCGGTGTGCTGGCCTCCAGCCCGCGCGCACAGCAGCGGCTGGACCTGCTGCACGCGGCGGCGGTGCGCGTCGGCGGTTCGCTGGACGTGGCACGCAACGCCGAGGAACTGGTCGATCTGCTGGTGCCGGTGTTCGCCGATCTGGGCGCGGTCGATCTGACCGAGGAGGTGCTGGCGGGGGAGGAGCTCGGGGAATTCTCCGCGGACGCGCTCATGAGGCGTGTCGCCGTGGCCACCGGGGAGGGGATGTGGCCCGAGGAGATCTACGGCCTCGGGGAGACGTTCTCGATCGGGGATGTCGAGCGGGAGCACCTGCTGCGGGGGTCGGCCGGCATCATGCCGGACCTGAGCGGCCTGCGGAGGGCGGCGGCACGGGATCCGCGGCGGTCCCGGCTGAGCCTGCCCGAGGCCGCGACCTCCTTCCTGGTCCTCCCGCTGCGGGCGCGCGGGACCGTGCTGGGGGCCGTGCCGCTGTGGCGGACCGGGGACCGGACTCCGTTCGACCGGGGTGACGCGACCCTGGCCGAGGAGATCGGCTCCCGGCTGGCCCTGGGCCTGGACAACGCCCGCCGGTACACCCGGGAGCGGCGCACGGCCGAGGCTCTGCAGCGCAGCCTGCTGCCTCCTCCAGTAGTGCGCCTGGCCGGGGCGGAGACCTCGGGGATGTACGCGCCGGCCAGCACCGCGGCCGGCACCGGCGGGAGCTGGTACGACGTGATCCGGCTGTCCGGGGTCCGGGTGGCCTTCGTGGTGGGCAAGGTCGCCGGGCACGGAGTGAACGCCGCCGGCGCCATGGGAAGGCTGCGGTCGGCGGTGCAGACCCTGGCCGACCTGGACCCGCCGCCCGACGAGCTGCTGAGCCATCTGGACGACCTGGTGACCCGCATCGGCGAGGACGAGAGGCACCGGGCGGGGCCGGCCGTCAGCTCCCTGCACGGAGCGACCTGCCTGTACGCCGCCTACGACCCGGTCACCGGACGGTGTCTCGTCGCCAGCGCCGGCCACCCCGGCCCCGTCCTGGCCAGGGGACAGGACTGCGCGGCCGACAGCGTCGAACTCCGTCCCGGGCCGCCGCTGGGAGGCGGCACCGAGCCCTTCGAACCGGTGGAACTGCTCCTGCGGCCGGGTGACATCCTGGCCTTCCACAGCGGACCGCTCACCGCGGCGGCGCGGAACACCGAGCGGGACCTGGAGCGGATGTGCGAGAGCGCCCGGACCGCCGCGAGCACCGAACAGCCGCTGAGCGAGGTCGGGCCCCGCCTCCTGGCCCGCCTGCGGGAACAGAACCGCGACGAGGACCTCGCCCTGCTCCTGGCCCGCGTGGACCGGGTGCCGCCCGAGGACACGGCCTTCTGGCGACTGCCCGCCGACCCCAGCCTCGTCGCGCACGCCCGGGCCCTGACCTCCGCCCAGCTGGCGGAGTGGGACCTGGGCGAGCTGGACTTCACCACCGAACTGATCGTCAGCGAACTGGTCACCAACGCCGTCCGCTACGCCGGCGGCCCCATCGGCCTGCGGTTGACCAGGGACCACCGGCTCGTCTGCGAGGTCTCCGACCCCAGCCAGTCCCAGCCCTACCTGCGCCGCGCCCGCCTGTCCGAGGAGGGCGGCCGCGGCCTGTTCCTCATCTCCCAGCTCGCCCACCGCTGGGGCAGCCGCTACACCCCCGGCGGCAAGACCATCTGGACCGAGCAGCTCACCGAGGGCCCCTGACACCACCCGGCGACCACATCCCATCCGGGCGGCCGGCGATGCCCCGCCCGGCCGCGTCAGGTGCGGGAGGCCGCCGGGCCGCGCCCGCGCCGCGCCGGGATCTGCCTCCTGCCGGAATCCGAGGCTGGGGTTCCCGCGGACCTGGAGATTCTGCGGCGCCGCTACGGGGAGCTGACCCGGTCCTTCCGCGCTGCCGCCACAGCGGGCGATGTGGTCGTCCTCATGCTGGCCTGACCGGGCCCCGGCCCAGCCCCCCGCTGCGGTGCGGCGGTGTCGGTGCCGGCTGGGATGCTGCCGGGCATGGATGCGGAGGAATTCATGCGCGGCCGGGTCTACGGCGCCGACCACGATGACCCCCACCCCGGCCCCCGGGCGGGCCACGTCTACCGGGAGTTGGTGGGCGGACCACTGGACGGCCTGCTGCTGGACGTCACCGGCTGGGACGGGGAACGGCTGCGCCAGGGCGCAGCCCTGGCCACCGAGATCGGCGCGTTCGGGCCCGGCGGCCGCGCCGCCTACCAGCCCCGCCCGGGCGATGCGCACCGGTGGGACTGGTGCGGGGACATGCCCTGACCGAGCGCGCGGAGACCGACGCCTGCACCCACCACGCCGCCGATACCAGTGCCGACAGGCGGGAGTCGTACAGGTGATGTACGGGGGAAGAGGCCACGCAGCCGGTGCGCGGTGGGCCATGATCCCTCCCTGTGGCCCTGTGGCCCTGTGGCCCTGTGGCCCGTGGGGTCGGCGAGCCACTACCTCGCCCGACGGGTGGTGCGCCGGTACCGCTGCGGCCCCCGGTGAGAGGTTGGGTTCATGCGGCACTGTCGCGGCCGGTGGGCTCCAGGGTGCCGTGCTCGCCGAACCAGTGGGCCAGGCGGCCGCGGCGGCTGATCGCCCGCAGGCGCCGTTCGGTCGCCTCGCGGGTGGCTGGGGTGGTGATCAGCGCAGTTCGTCGCCCGCGCGGAGCACGGTCTCGCGCCGGGGGCGAGGGTGGTGCCGTCGCGGACGATCAGGGTGAGCACGGTGGGGGGCAGCCGCAGCTCGAACACCGCCACCCCGGCCAGCCGGGCCCCCGCAGCAGGTGGGCCCCGGTCGCGGTGACCACCGTCGAGACGGCCACCCCGGCGGTGGCCAGCACTCCGGCGGGCGCCGGCAGACGCCGCACATTCGCCCAGGTGGTGGTCAGACCGCCCTCGGCGAGGATGACGGCCAGGGCCGCGATGCCCAGAGACTGGGCGAGCTGGGCGTCATCGAACTCCACGCCGAGGACGTCCTCGCCGGCCAGCACACCGATGGCCAGGAACAGCAGCAGACTGGGCAGGCCCGCCCGGTGGGCGATACGGGCGGCGGCGATGCTGGCCAGCAGCACCGGGCCGCCGCCCAGGAGCGCCGTGTACAGCTCCGGCGACGTCATCTGCCCGTCCCTCGTATGGTCGCCGCTTCGATCACCGTCCAGGCATACCGTGCCACCACCGCGGGCAACGCCCTCCATGCCGCTGTCCGCTCCGGCGGGGGGCACGGGGCACCGCCCTGGTGCGAGCCGAGCGCAGTCAGCTGCGCCGAGGTCATGAGGAGAGCGGCCGGGGGCGGAGTCCGGACATCACGGTTCGGGGCCCGCGCCGCCCGGGCCACGGGCATCCGCACCGGCTGTGACTCCGGGCCGACGACCAGGCGGGGCAGTACGGGCGAGAACAGCCGGCGCGAGCCGGCCGTCTCCGGTCCGTGGACGGCGCAACCGCTCACCACAGTGAGCACGTGGTGGGACGGACGGCTGCAGGACATGCCGGCGACGGTGAGGGCGGCCGGAGGGGCCCCACCCACGGCAAGCGGAGTGCCGACACACCCGGCAGCCCCTGCTCCCAAAGCGGCGTGAAGGCCGGGACGGCCGGCCGGGGCAAGGGGGCCACGGCTTCTGCGGTCTTCCAGGACGCCTGGGGAAGCGGCGGACTTGTCTCCCTCACCGTTTCGATGGTCCTCGCCTCGTCGTCCAGCCTCCGCCGTGTCACCGGAGCCGACAGCTCTGCCCGCCGCCTGTGGAGCGCTCGCACCGGCCCAGGACACATCCGGTGCCGGTGCGGGGCCCGCCGGGCAGAACCACGGGCGTCACGGTGTGTGCAGACGACGGAACCAGGTGTGTCCCCGCGCCGGGTCGAACAGGTACTCCTGGGCCACCCCGGTCAGCACCAGGCCGGTCGCCAGGAGCAGCCCCTGCGGCAGCGCGAAGCCTGCGACCACCAGCACCAGCGAGAGGGCCAGCAGCAGCCAGCCCGGTCCGCGCCGGTACTCCCGGGGGCTGCACGGCTGTCCGGAGTCCAGGCCGCGGGAGAACTGCGGATCGCTGCGCTCCATCTGCGCTTCGATATCCGCCAGCACCTTGTTCTCGGAATGGGTCACGGCTCCTCCCCGGGTGCCAAGGCTGCGGCATCACTTCCACCATCACGCCCCCCGACAGCAGCCGCCATCGGGGCTGGCCCCCATTTCCCCGGGGCAGCGACCCGCAGGAGGCGGCCGGCACATGGGTGCCGGACCCGATGGGCATCCCGCGCCCCACATCCTCAGGCTGACGGGGCGGCCGCACCGCAGGGGGAAGCCGGCACCGTCTCACACGGCCGACCGGCATGGGACGGCCATAGTGGAGGAAGACGGCGAGTGAGGTGGAGGCGGTGCCCGATGTCCTTGTTCTGGCGGATCTTCGGGCTCAACGCCTTGGTGCTGATCGCAGCCACCGCACTGCTGCTGGGGCCGGTCACCGTCTCCACCCCCGTCCTGATCACCGAGGCCGCCGTCCTCAGCGCGGGGCTGGCCGCCATGCTCATCGCCAACGCCGCCCTGCTCCGCGTCGGTCTGGCCCCGCTGCAGCGCCTCACCCGCGCCATGACCACCACCGACCTGCTGCGGCCCACAGCCCGTCTGACGCCCGGCGGTCACGGTGAGATCGCCGAGCTGATCACCACCTTCAACACCATGCTCGACCGCCTGGAAGCCGAACGCGCCACCAGCGCCGCCCGCGCCCTGTCCGCCCAGGAAGCCGAGCGCCGCCGCATCGCCCAGGAACTCCATGACGAGATCGGCCAGACCCTCACCGCCGTCCTGCTCGAACTCAAACGTGTCGCCGACCACGCTCCGCCGCCCGTCGGTGAGGAGATCCGCCAGGTCCAGGAGACCACCCGCGCCAGTCTGGAGGAGATCCGCCGCATCGCCCGCCGACTGCGTCCCGGTGTCCTGGAGGAACTCGGCCTGACCAGCGCCCTCAAGGCCCTCGCCGGCGAGTTCTCCACCCCCGGCCTCACCGTGCGCGCCCATATCGACGCGCACCTGCCGCCGCTGGACCACAACACCGAACTCGTCCTCTACCGCGTCGCCCAGGAAAGCCTCACCAACGCCGCCCGCCACGCAGGCGCCACCCGCGTCGACCTCGACCTGCACCGCACATCCGCCGGTGTGCGGCTGCGCGTCCGCGACGACGGCCACGGCACCGGTGGAGCAGCCGAGGGCGCCGGTATCCGCGGCATGCGCGAACGCGCCCTGCTCATCGGCGCCGACCTCACCCTCGCCCCCGGCCCTGACGGCGGCACCGAGGTGCGTCTGGCCATCCCCACCCACTCCGGGAGGCCGTGACTCATGTCCGAGGCGGCCACCACCCGCATCCTCCTGGCCGACGACCGCACTCTGGTCCGCCGCGGCGTCCGCCTCATCCTCGACGGCGAGGCGGACCTGACCGTCGTCGCCGAAGCAGGCGACGGAGCCGAAGCCGTCGAACAGGCCCGCGCCCAGCAGCCCGACCTGGCCGTCCTGGACATCGCCATGCGCGACGAGCCCTTTCTCCACCCCGGAGCGGTCACCGCCCTCATCCGCCACTACCTCGACCACACCCGCGACGGCATCACCGCCCCCGAGCGGCTCGTCACCGCCCCCGAGCGGCTCGTCACCGACCGCGAGGAGGAGATCCTCGAGCTCGTCGCCGAAGGCCGCACCTCACAGCAGACAGCGCATGACAGCGCATCCTGGGATCAAACAGGAGGAGTGCGGGCGAGACAGCGGCCTCGCGCTCTCCCCGGCACCATCAGCCTCCTCGAGGTCACCAGCGCCACCGAAGCCGGTCCGCATACCGGAAAAGACCATCATGGACATGGAGAGATCTCCCTCACCGGTGAGCGCGCCGTCCACATCCTGGCCCTGCGCGCGGCCGACGCCCGCTGAGTGCGATCCCACCGCGGTGGCGCGAACCCGTGTCCCGTTCAAGGGGAGGAAGCGTGGTGGCACGCGCTAAGCTGCAAGCGCCCCGCGGGGGAAGTCCGGTCGAAGTCCGGCGCTGACCCGCAACGGTAGGCGGAGTCCTGTACAGGGTTCCGTAAGCCCGATTACCCGCGGTGGTGAAGCTCCTGTCGATCGCCGTGGACTGCGAGAGGGCGCTGCGCAGGGCGCCCGGCGCCCGGAGCCGCTCCTTTGATCACGTAGGTGCACGGCCCGAGGCGAAAGCGATCCGCCTGTGGCCACGCTCCGCGACCACGTACCCGCCGTACCGCACCGCACCACGAGCGGCGGGCCTCCACCACCCCGGCGCGTCTCGTTGCCCCTGCTCGTGACCGGCCTGTGCCTCGCACTCCCCGTCTCCTTGGTCTGCGGGGCGGGCATCGGAGCGTCGGGGCTCTCGTGGAGCGAGGCGCTGCACTGCCTCCGGGCGGGGCTGACCGGTGGGTCCATCGCTCCGGACGAGCTCTCCTCCTACACCATCGTGTGGGAACTGCGCTTCCCGCGCGCCGTGCTGGCCGCGGTCGTCGGCGCCGGCCTGGCATCCGTGGGCGTAGCCGTCCAGGCCATGGTCCGCAACGCGCTCGCCGACCCGTTCGTCCTCGGCATCTCCTCCGGCGCGGGCGTGGGAGCCAACGCCGTGCTCATCTTCGGCGCCTTCGGCGCCCTGGGTATCTGGGCGCTGTCCACGGCGGCCTTCCTCTCCGCGCTCGCCGCCATGGCCCTGGTGTACGCGATCGCCCGGACCCCGCGCGGACTGACACCGCTCCGGCTCGTGCTCACCGGTACCGCGATGTACTACGGCTTCTCGGCCGTGACCACGTTCATGGTGTTCGCCGCCGAACACGGCGAGGCGGCCCGGTCCGCGATGATGTGGCTGCTCGGCAGCCTGGGCGGCGCGAGCTGGTCCTCCGTACCGATCGCCGCGGGCGCGGTCCTCGGCGGCCTCGTCCACCTCGGCTTCTCGGCCCGGCGCCTGAACGCCCTGGCGATGGGCGACGAGACCGCCGCCGCGCTGGGGGTGGATCCTGGGCGGCTGCGCAGGGAACTCTTCCTGACGACCGCCGCCGTCACCGGCGCGGTGGTCGCGGTCAGCGGGGCGATCGGCTTCGTGGGCCTGATGGTTCCGCACGCCGCCCGGATGCTGGTCGGCGCGGACCACCGCCGACTGCTGGCCGTCGCGCCCCTGGCCGGCGCCGTGCTGCTGGTCTGGGTGGACATCCTGTCGCGCGTGGTGCTCGCCCCGGCCGAACTGCCGCTGGGCGTACTGACGGCTGTGATCGGCGTGCCCTGCTTCGTGATGCTCATGCGCCGCCGTACCTACACCTTCGGAGGTGTGTGATGCGGGTCGACATCGACGCGGTCACCGTGGAGATCTCCGGCGCGCGTGTGGTGGAGGACATCTCACTGCGGGCGGGCAGTGGCCAGGTGGTGGGGCTCGTCGGGCCCAACGGCAGCGGCAAGTCGACCCTGCTGCGATGCGTCTACCGGGCCCTGCGTCCCACGGCCGGTGCGGTACGCCTCGGCGGCGACGACCTGCTGGCCATGAGCCCGCGCGACAGCGCACGCCGGCTCGCCGCCCTTCCCCAGGAGGCGGTCGCGGAGTTCGACTTCACCGTGGCCGAGGTCGTGGCCATGGGCAGGCTGCCGCACCAGGGGGCGGTGGCCCGGGAGACCGAGGAGGATCGGCGCACGTGTGCCGCCGCGCTGGAAGGGGTCGGCGCCGGCCATCTGGCCGGCCGCGGCTTCCTCACGCTCTCCGGCGGTGAGAAGCAACGGGTCCTGATCGCCCGCGCACTCGCCCAGCAGCCACAGGTCCTGGTGCTGGACGAGCCCACCAACCATCTGGACATCGCCCAGCAGCTGGAGGTCCTGTCCCTGGTGCGGGCCAGCGGGCTGACCGTGCTCACCGCGCTGCACGACCTCAACCTCGCCGCGCTCCACTGCGACGTCCTGCACGTCATCGACGGCGGGCGGATCGTCGCTTCCGGCGCCCCCCACGACGTTCTCACGCCCGCCCTGCTGGCCGATGTCTTCGGTGTCCGGGCGCACCGCGTCCCCCACCCGGAGACAGGCGCGGTTCAGTTGATCTTCGACCGCCTCTCCACCCAGTAGTCCACCTCCCGGTCCGCTCTCCAAGGAGTCACCGCCGTCATGCCGAACCTCGCACGTCCCGCCGCCCTCGCCCTCGTCCTGACCCTCGCCGTCACCGGCTGCGGGGCCGACGTCTCCTCGGAGCAGGGGAGAGGAGACGACGCCCGGGCACTCGGCGACCACTATCCGGTCACGGTCGAGAACTGCGGCGAGAAGAGGACCTTCGAGCGGGCTCCGCAGCGCGTGGTCACCAACGATGTGGGCATCACCGAGATCATGTTCGCCCTCGGCCTCGAGGACCACATGGCCGGATACGTCATGCCCGACGACAAGGGCGACCTCACCGCGGTGCCGTGGAAGGACGGCTACCGGAAGACCGAGTGGCTCTCGAAGGAACGGATCAACAAGGAACTGGTCCTGGACGCCCGCGCCGATCTGGTCTTCGCGGGCTGGAACTACGGCTTCAACGAGGGCGAGGGCTTCACACCCGCCGTGCTGCAACGCCTGGGCATCGACTCGTACCTGCTCAGCGAGTCGTGCCGCAACGGACGGGGCAAGGCCCGCGGCGTGATGCCCCCGCTCGACGCGCTGTACACGGACCTGCGGAACCTGGGCGAGGTGTTCGACGTCGAGGACAGGGCCGAAGCACTCATCACCGAGTTCCGCGAGCAGGTGGCCGAAGCGCAGGCGAAGGCTTTGAAGGGTGCCGACCGGCCACGGGTGTTCCTCTACGACAGCGGTCAGGACAAGCCGTTCACGTCCGGCGCCTACGCCGGCCCCCACGACATCATCACCAAGGCCGGCGGCGACCACATCATGAAGGACCTGAAGGACAGCTGGACCACCGTGGGCTGGGAGACGGTCGTCGCCCGCGATCCCGAGGTCATCGTGATCAACGACTACGGGGACACCACCGCGGAACAGAAGCGCAAGTTCCTCACGTCCTACAAGCCGCTCGCGAACGTCTCCGCCATCAAGAACGACCGGATCGTCGTCCTCGACTACGTCGACCTCGTCGAGAGCCCGCGCAACCCCGCGGCCATCAGCTCACTCGCGGCGGACCTGAGGCGCCTCCGCCCCTGAACCTGGGATCACCTCGACCGGCTGTCCGGAGGTTCGGAAGAACCGCCTCCTCCACCGCCGCACAGGAGGGAGGCGAAGTCCGGAACTCCTGCCGCTTCTTCGGCGCCTGCGAGAACCGACCGCCTCTCCCGCCCGACTGCTGTGAGGAGGTGACATGGAAGACATGGCTGCCCGGATGTCCGGCGTCGTGTGTCGGCACGGCAGGGACGATGCCGTGTGCGACGCCGATCCCGGCGTCGCACACCTTGCCGGCCGGCCGGTGCACACTGTCCGGTGGGCAGCTCCAGCGCACGTACCTGGCGTGGGCGGCCGGCTGTGCGGCGGCCGGGGCAGGCATCCTGCTCGCCGACGAACCCGCCCTGCTCAACCGGGCGCTCGGCCGGTCGGGGTCGCTGTGGGCGTGGGGCACGGTCACGCCCGGGCTGCTGTTGCCGGGACCGCGACCCACCCGGCTGCCCCTCTCCCGGCAGGCCCTGGAACGCTGGCACCGCACCACCAGCCTGGCCACGATGGCGCTGACGCCCGCGCAAGCGCTGATGTTCGCGGCCGAACTCGTGCGCTATAACTGAGCCCTTTCAGTTTGGGCCCCGTGTGGGTGACGGGCGGGCCGACCGCAACGCACAAGGCTCCCGTGCCGTTGAGGGAGGTGTTCGACGTCTCAACCCATCGGTACGGGGGCCTCGTTGGTTCCCTATCCTGCCGCACTCGACCTGCCGCACACGCTGGTCGAGTGGGTCACGATGCTCATCGCCACCCGGGAGGGTGACCACCGGCCGCAAACGGCCGCCCGGCGGCGAGCTGTCGCCAACCCAGCGCACGGTCAACCGCGCGCTGGCTCAGGCTCGGACCCCTGTCGGACGCGGCATGGCACGGCTGAAGTCCTGGCGGATCTTCCGCAGATCCCGATGCAGCCCGAATCGAATGTCGTCAATCACCGCAGCCGTCCTCACCCTGGAGCTGCAACGCTGAAAGACCTCAGTGCGAAGTCCTGCCTGCGGAGCCGTTGCCGATTCCGCCGGAGGGCGTATCGTCGTTCGCGGACTTGATGACGCGGGAGCCCGGTGCACCTGGAGGGTGATCGGATTTCATCGCTTTGACTTCGCTTTTGAGGATGCGGGCCGACTTTCCTGCGGAGCGGGCGAGCTCGGGTAGTTTTTTGGCACCGAATATGACGATGACGACGATGATGAGGATGGCTACCTCGCTGATTCCGAGCATCGTGGTCCTTTCCGGAGGATGTGTGCGAGGCGGGGGCTGTTCACGGTCCCGCCTGCTACAGCAGGGGGGTGATCGAGGGCATCAGATCCTGGAAGGTGCGGCCGTTGGCCGCGGTGCCCAGGGCGGTCATCTGCCAGCCGTCGCCCTGGCGGTGGACCTTGGCCATGATCTGCGCGGTGTACTGGCCGCCCCCGGTGAGGGTGTAGCGCGCCAGTTCCTGGCCGCCTGTCTCGTCCACCAGCCGGCAGAAGGCGTTCTGCACCTCGGCGAAGGTCTGGCCGGTGAAGGAGTTCACGGTGAAGACGATCTGGTCGATGTGGACCGGGACCCGCTGGAGGTCCACCAGGACCGCCTCGTCGTCGCCCCCCTGCCCGGCGCCGCCGACGAGGTTGTCGCCGGTGTGGCGCACGGAGCCGTCGTCGCTCACCAGGTGGCGGAAGAAGACGACGTCCACGGGCTGCTGCCCGGCGAAGAGCACGGCCGAGGCGTCCAGGTCGATCTCCTGGGTGCGCCGGCCGAACAGGCCGCGGCGGGGAGCCGCCTGCCAGCCGAGCCCCATCCGCACCGCGGTCAGGGTGCCCCCGTCGGACTTCTGCAGGCTGATCGCCTGTCCCTTGGACAAGTTGACCGTCACGTGTGTGTCTCCTCTTCTCGATGGGTGTGAGGGGCAAGGATGGGTCATGCGCTCGGTGCGGGGTGGCGCGGGCCGCTGAACCCCGGACTGGTGTGGCCGGGACCGGCAGGACTCGGGTCGGGGTGTGCCGCCGGTGAAGGCTCCGCTGGTTCCGGAACGGGGGCGGGGTGCGGCTGCCGGAGCCGGTCGTGGAGGAAGGGGTGGATGCCGCGTGTCAGGAGGGCTTGCCGCCAGGATTCGCGAAGCCGCCATACTTCGATTTCTCGGTCCCCGGTGGTTTCCGGTGGTGAGGAGCGGTGGCGGGCGGCGGTGAGCAGAAGGCAGGCGACGCCGACCGCCGTCGAGACCAGGGCGACGACCACAGCTGTGCGTCCTGCCCTTATCAGCGCGTCCGCGAGGGCATTCCCGGGGCTGCCGAGGCTTGTGCCGTAGCCGAGAGCGAGGAAGAGGGCGGCCGCGATCGAGGAGAGGACCGGTGTGAGGACGACCACTGCCGCCAGGAAACCGTGTCTGCCGCTCGGGGTTGGGCTCCCGGTGGGCACCTTCCGGGATCCCGTCCCGGCGGCTTCGCACCGTTCGAGGTACGCCTGGTACTCGACGGCGGCTGCCGCCGCGATGGTGTGCCTCTCGGTCATGGCCTGGTCACGCAGATGGCGTGTGGTGACATCCCCCGCGGCCCGGTACACCGCGCGGTGGATGTCCGCGCTGCGCAGGGCCTGGTGCACGAGTTGTTCGAACTCGGCTTCGTCCTCCGGCCGCAGGTGCGTTGGCGGGATCATGGGCGGTTCCTCGGCGGAGTGGCCCGGCGCTGCGGTACGGCTTCCGGGTCGAGGCTGACGGTGCCTCGCGCGGAGCGTGTTCGGCTTGCCGACCGGGCAGGGCCTGCTCCTGGAATCGGGTGCGGCCTCAGACGTTCACTCCGTAGTCCTGTGCGATGCCGCGCAGGCCGGAGGCGTAGCCCTGGCCGACCGCGCGGAACTTCCACTCCGCGCCGTGGCGGTAGAGCTCGCCGAAGACCATGGCGGTTTCGGTGGCGGCGTCCTCGCTCAGGTCGTAGCGGGCGATCTCGGTGCCGCCGGCCTGGTTGACCACGCGGATGTAGGCGTTGCGGACCTGGCCGAAGCTCTGCCCGCGCGCCTCGGCGTCGTGGATGGACACGGGGAAGACGATCCTGTGGACATCGGCGGGCACTCCCGCGAGGTTCACCTTGATGACCTCGTCGTCGCCCTCGCCCTCACCGGTGAGGTTGTCGCCGGTGTGCTCCACCGAGCCGTCGGGGCTGGTGAGGTTGTTGTAGAAGACGAAGTGCCGGTCGGAGGCGACCTTCCCCGAGGAGTCGCACAGCAGGGCGCTGGCGTCCAGGTCGTAGTCGGTGCCGGTGGTGGTGCGCACGTCCCAGCCCAGGCCGACGAGGACCGCACTCAGGCCCGGTGCCTCCTTGCTGAGCGAGACGTTGCCGCCCTTGGAGAGGGACACTCCCACGCTTTCCTCCTGTTTGCCGTGTTGGTTCGCCGGGCTGTCCGCCGACGGCTGCCATCGTGAATCTACAATAGTGTAGAAGAAATGTGAGTGTCGATCGGGTTGCTGTCCACTTACGATGTACGGTCGGCCCGGCCGGGTGACGGGGGCATGGCTGGAAGGAGACGGCAGGGTGGACCAGGAGAAGGCCGGGCGGTCCCGGCGGCCCCGTGCGCGGCGGCGCGGCCAGGGTGAGCTGGAGGTACAGGTGCTGTCGGCGCTGGGCCAGGCGCCGGGGCCGGTGGACACCGCCTGGGTGCGCGAGCGGCTCGGCGGCGATCTGGCGTACACCACTGTGATCACCATCCTGACCCGGTTGCTGGCCAAGGGCGCGGTGGTGCGGGAGAAGTCGGGACGTTCGTTCGTGTGGTCGCCGACGGCGGACGGGGCGGGGCTGGCGGCGCTGCGCATGCGGCGGGTGCTGGACGGGGAGAGTGACCGTCAGGCGGTGCTGGCGAGTTTTGTGACCTCGTTGCCGCCGGGGGACGAGCGGCTGCTGCGGGAGCTGCTGGAGCGGGCCGAAGAGCCGGGGGGATGAGACGGTCGTGGGGGCCTGTGCGCGGGCAGTACGGGTACTCACGGGTGCACGCGGCCGTTCGGTGACGGTGCTGCCCGACGGCGAGCCGTACGCGTACGCGCTGGCTGCGGTCGAGAGCCGGCGGGTGGTGGGCGGAGCGGCACTGATCTCCCGCGCTGCCGGCCGTCCGGCTGCCGCACCGGTCCACTTCGCCGCGGTCGCCCCCGCCGCGGCACCGGCCCGGCCGCGGCGGGGGTGGCCGTCTCGGCGCTGTCGTCGGCGAACTCCGCCGTCACCCTGTTCCTGGTGCTGGAGGCGGCCACCCCGCTGCAGAAGCGTCGCGGGCACCCGGAGCGGCCACTGCATGCCTCGGGTAGTCGCCCGCCCCCAGGAGTAGGTGGGTCAGCGGCCCTTGAGACGCTCGACGGCCGCGACGCCGCCGGCGGCCAGGGCGACCTGGATGGCCAGTTCGATCCAGTCGACGCCGCCGGTCTCCGCCACCCCGAGCCCTGCGGCGATGGCGGTGCCGACCAGGGCCGCGAGGATACCGACCCCGATGGTCAGCAGGACGCCGGTGTGCTGACGGCCCGGCAGGGCCAGTCGCCCCAGGGTGCCGATGACGATACCGATCACGATTGCGCTGATGAGGCCGGAGATCTCCATGCCGTTCCTTCCGTGGTGCGGTTCGCTGTGCGTGTGCCCGCCCCCGGCGGCCGATGTGCGCAGGGCGGCAGCGGGTTGTTTACAGGTCGAACTCGTGGGGCGGCAGATCGAGGGCGTAACAGGCCTCGCGGACCAGGGCCCGCTCGGTGGCGTCGAAGTCGCCGTCGGCGCCCCCGATGACGATGCCGATCTGGATCACCGCACGGGCCTCGGCAGGCTTCTTCCTGGCCTTGGCGACCTCCTGCATCACGCTCACCTTGCCCAGGTCGAAATCGGCGGTCAGCGTGTCCAGATGCGCCTCGAAGCGGCGGTGCAGATCGTCGGCGGGGAAGTTCTTCAGCACCTCGTTGCCGGTGATCAGGTGGGCGACGCGCCGGCGCTCGGCCGGGTCGATCGTGCCGTCGGCCGCCGCGACCAGGGCGCACATCGCCATGGACGCGTCGCGGAACGCGCCGCTTTTGAGGTCGTTCTTCTTCGCCTCCAGCTGGGCCTGCATCGTCTGGGCAGATTCCTTGATGCGATCCCACAAAGCCACGGCAACTCCATACATCGCTCGGGTCCGGGCCGCGCGGATGCGACCCGGACCCAGACTACCTTCTACAATCCTGTAGAAGCGGTGGGCGGGGATCAGCCCTCGTCCTCGTCGGTCTCGTCTTCGAAGGCGTCGCCGATCTCGTCGACGATCTCGGCCGCGACCATTCCGCCGACGACGCCGACCGCGAGTCCGGCCGCGCCCGCGGCGACGGCGGTGCCCATGCCGGGGCCGGAGCGGTGGCTGCCGTGGTGCTCGCCGTGGCCGTGGCCGTAGGGGTCGGCGTGACCGTACCCGCCGTGCGCGGAGTGCGCGGAGTGTGCTGCGTGGTGCTCGAGGAGGTGCCGGACCCAGCCGTCGACCTCGGTGTTCCAGTCGCGGACGTCGTGGTGGCCGACGGTGAAGCGGGTGAGGGCGTCATGCCCCCCGCCGAACAGGCCGCCGCGTTTGTCGGCCTCCAGCACCACCTCCATGCCGCCGGGATGGGCGAGGAAGGTCACCTCGACCTCGGTCGCCGCGTGCGCGTACTGCGGGGCGGGGGTGAGTTCGATCTCCTGGTAGAAGGGCAGGGTCTGGCCGGTGCCGTGGATGCGGCCGTACTCCAGGTCGGCGGATTTGAAGCCGAACCCCAGTTGCCCGAGGGCCTCCAGGATCGCTTCCTGCGCGGGCAGCGGGCCGACGGTCAGCGGATCGAGGTCGCCCTTGTCCTTCGCGCCGGCCACGGCCAGTTCGGTGCGCACTCCCAGGACGACGCCCAGGGGCTGGCCGTACAGCTCGGTGACCGGGGTCTCCCACGGCAGCGTCACGGTGAACGGGACGGTGCGCTCCTCGCCCTGGGCCAGGCGGAAGCCGCCGGCGACGGTGAAGCGGTCGAAGACGATTCCGCCCTCGGACTCGCCCTCGCCGTGTTCGGTCTCGACGCGGGCGATCAGTTCCAGGGTGATGTGCTCGATGTCGAAATCGGTGCTGCCGCCGTTGAGATGGACCTGTCCGGACAGAGGGCCGCCCGGCAGGGCCGGGCCCTGTGCCAGGACCGTGTCCACCGTGGGTCCGCCCACGCCGAGCGAGCCGAGCAGCCGTTTGAACACCATCGCGGCGTTCTCCTTTGCATGTGCCTGTGCGGGTGCCTGTGCGGGTGAAGGCGCGTGGCGCCGCGGCGGGGGCGCGGGGGCTGCGCCGTGCGCGGCGCCACGCGGTCTTCGGTGGTTACTTGGCGGTGGTGTCCAGCGCGGCCAGGGCCTGGGCCCAGCGGGCGTACTTCAACCCGGCCAGGTCGGCCACGGTCTTCACGCCGAACGCCTGGTCCAGCAGCTCGCCGTCGCGGTCGGAGACGCCCTTCAGGGCGGAGACGGGAGCCTGGAGTATCTCCGGCAGGGACTTGTCCGCCCACGCCTTGTCCAGCACCTTGTCCAGGTCGATCGAAGCCACGTACGCCCTCCCAGGCTGACGGTGTGTGAGTGAGGTGCGGCAGGCCCGACCGCTCCGCGGCTTGCAGTGGCCGAGTCTGTGTCCGGTTGCTCGACCGCTCTCCGCGGACGGAGTGCCTCCCGTCCCGCCGTATCTCTCGGGCGAGACGTGTATGCCTGCCGGTGGCCGGGAATATCCGTGGCCACCCCCTCGTCTTATCTACAAGACTGTAGAAGCATAGAAGGTGTGGAACCCCGCTCGGCGCGCATCCGCGCAGCCGGTCGGGGAAAGTCTGAAAACAGTCCTTCGAGGGGGCCCTCACCCCTGCGGGCAGGGGGTTCTGCGCTGTCTTTGTGACGCCGCGGGGAGGCTTTCGGCAGGCGCACCGGCCCCCCAGAGCCCCTTGAGAGACGTAAGAGGTACTCGCCCCGCCTTGGGCGAACCCCCCAGTACCAGCCATGCCACGCTCCTGCCTGGATCGAGTGAGGGGGAGGGGTGACATGGTGGCCGAGATCCCGCCGCCTCCACTCGCCCCGGCGCGTGCGGTCTTCGCTGCAGCCGAGTTCTCCCTGGCCACCGTCGAGCATAGGAGCGGCGCGGCCCCGCCGACACGCTCCCGCAGTGCCTGTGCAGGGAGCGCGCCACGGCCGCGGTCCACCGGCGGGTACGGCGATGCCGCCGAGGCGGACACCGTCGAGGGGCGCCGGTGAGGTCCGCCATGGGCATGACCCTGTGAAAAATCCGACCTGACCTCTCCCCGCCACCGATGACGGCGCGCCCGCTGGGGGCCCGCGATGGCGTCCGCCCCGACAGGCCGGAACGCACCGTCACCCGTTCAGGGCGGCCGCTTCCGTATGCCGGCCGTTGGCCCGTGGGCTATCTGCACCTCACGGAGGAGGCTCTCGGCACCATCGCCGCCACATGCTTCTTCTCCCACTCCACCCGCACGCCGTGACCGGTGTCGGGGCCGGCGTCTCCCCTTCGGCAGTGCCTTGGTCGCGGTGCGCGCCGACAGCACGCACCTGGCCGCTGTTGTCAGCGCAGGGATACCGTCCTCGGTTTCGTCACCGTGGAGATGCCCTGCCCGAACTCGTCGGCCCCACGCCCTGGCGACACACGGGTCAGACGCGCCTGCACAGACCAGGGTCTGCCGCACCCGGCGCGACGCGATGGCGCAGATCGGCCGTAAAGCACAAGCCCCCGAATGTGAGGGGGCTGCAGTGCCGGGTCCAGGGACACGCGCGGCGCTGCGCGGCCGTCTCCGCCGCACAGCTCAACGACCGACCGGCTGACACGGCACACCCGACCATGCGGAAGCCCGTTTGAGGAAGGGCTTCCTGGGCCACTGGAGAGGGCAAGGCGCTCCGTGCCGCCCCGCGCCGCCGACGTCGGCGTATCACGAATGTCTTCACCGAGGAGGCCCGATGAAGTGGCTTGTGTGGTTGCTGTTGTTCGCCGTTGTGCTGGCGGTTCTGGGGCTGGTGGTCAAGGCGCTGAAGTGGATGCTGATCATCGCTGCTGTGGTGTTCGTTGTAGGCCTGGTCACCGGGTGGGTGAAGCAGCGTAGATGACAGACGTGCAGGCACGGGCTTGCAGGAGCGCTATTTACGTAATTGGAGCATCAGGTCTGAAGCCCAGGGTGCTGAGTTAGCGCGACTTTCCCCGCCTCGGTGTTTTTCTGCAGTCACTACGGATTTTCGGCTATCCACTGGTCGCTCCTTTGCGGTGCGTTGGTTCGGTTCTGCCTTCCGGGGCGCGCTCGCCAACGGAGCTGGAGTCGCTTCTCGTGCACCGGCGGCCAGGTTCCGAGTGGCGGACCGGCGGTGCTGCGGTGAAGCCAAAGGGACCGCTCTGGTGTCGCCAAACCACCCCGCCTTTCTACAGCCATGTAGAATATATGTGGTCGGAGTGACCGGTGCCTGCCGGAGAGAAGGCGCCGACGCCTCCTACCGGCGGGTCAACCTCGAACACGCCGCGGCGTCCCTGCGCAACGTGCTGTTCGGCTGCCTGCTCATAGTCCTGCTCGGACTGTCGCTGATGGCCTTCTTCGGCCCTGAGGCCACCCTGCTGGGGCTGCACCCGGCCTCGCTGGTGCTGGCCGCCTTCTACTGGGGCGGGATCCGGCTGATCCGCGACCAGGAGGAGCCGATGTGGCGGGCGGTCCGCACCCGCGAGACCGTCCCGGACACACCCGAGGAGGAGCGCTTCGCCGGGCGGGGTGGCCGCGGTCTGTGGGGGAGTTCCTCGCGGTCGCGGCCCTGGTCGCGCTGAGCGGCTGGGCGGTGGCGCGGGCGGCCGGGAGCCTGCTGGAGGCGACCGGGCTGAACGCGGGCTTCGTCGGAGCGGTCCTGATGGGCGGGGTCAACGCGCTGCCGGAGGCGGTGGCGGCGGTCGCCGCGGTGCGGCGCGGTGACCCTGGCGATAGCGGCCATCGTGGGCGGCAACTGCCTGGACGTGCTCAACCTCGCCATCGGCGACCTCTTCCGCGGCGGCCCCCTCTACTACGCGGCCGACTCCGGCCAGCTCTTCCTCACACGCCGCTCTCGCCAGGATCTGTGCCCTACCCGCACATACACCCCTGAGCGGGCGGCATTGCACGTACGCTGGTTCGCGGGCCGGAGTCAGTCGTCGTTGCGGAGACGGGTGCATGAACCACAGGCGGAAGATCGCTCTCCTGGGAGGCGTGGTCCTGCTGGCCGGCAATGTTCTCCTGATCGAGCGGAGGGACGCTCAGTCCTCCCCCCACACCTTTGGGCATGGCGCGTCGGCCTCCGAGATCCGCCTCGCACCGACTCCTGAGGCTGAGGAGGTGCTGCGGACACTCCGGCAGGCCGGTCTGCCGATCGAGAACGCCCGGCCGTACATCAGGCACGAAGCCGACCCCGACGGACTCCTGGGCCGTGCGAGCGGTTACCGCAGCAAGGTCGTCTTCGAGGATGCACGAGTGGACGGCGGACAGGTGGCCGACAACGATCCCGGCAGCGTGGCCCTGGGCGGTGCCATTGAGGTCTACTCCGACGCCGAGGCGGCACGGAAGCGCGCCGAGCAGTTGAGGAGGGACGCCTACGGCATTCCCTCCCGCACCGAGCGCCACTACCTGGGCGGGAAGGTGCTACTGCGCATCTCCCCCTACTTGGCGGAGGAGCGCGCGGACCGGTACGGCGCGGCGCTCGGCGCGGCCGAGTTGCCTCCGCCCTCCCCGCCATCCGTTCTGCGGCAGGTCTGACCCGGGCGGGAGCCGGCGGTCACCGCAGTCCGTCGTAGCCTGCCCCGATGGTGAGGGTGACCACCCCTGGTGCGGCGTCGCTGTCCTGCTCTGCCCCGGCGCCGGGCAGGCGGGAGGCCAGAACCCGGGCCTGCCGCTCCAATCCGGCCGGATGGGTGACCGAGGTGGCTTCCGCCTCCTGGTCTGCATTGCCGACCGAGACGACAGTGAAACCCGCCGCCCGCAGTTCCTCGGCGACCTCGCCGGCCTGCCCCGGGGTACCGGTGCCGTTGAGGACCCGTACGCGGACCCGGCTGGCGTAGAGGGGATTGGCCGTTTCCGCCTCCAGGTCGGCCTTGTCCACCTCCTCGTCGTCGGCCAGCGCGGTGAACAGCCGGCGGGCCTGCGGGTACTGCCACACCACGTTCGCCTTGTCCGAGGGGACATCGGCTTCGCGCGGATAGTTGGGCACGGTGAGGAACGTCAACCGGTCCCGGGGGATGTCCTGGAAGGTGGAAGCGAGGTCGTACAGAGGTTTGATGCCGGCCAGGTCGCGGTCGGTGGTCAGGGAAGCGGTCGCCGAGTCCAGGAAGTCGTACAGGGCGGCGGGGTTGGTGAGCTTGGCCTTGGCCTTGGCGACCAGAGCCCGCATGAACTCCTGCTGGCGGCCAATGCGGCCGGTGTCGCTGTCGTCGCTGATACCGTAGCGGGCGCGGACGTACCCCAGGGCGTCCTCGTCCTTGACGGTCTGGCAGCCCGCCTCCAGGTCCAGGTGGGCCTTGTCGTCGCGTATCGGTTCCTCCGGGCAGATCTCGATGCCGCCCAGGGCGTTGACCATGCCCTTGAAGCCCTGGAAGTCCACTGACATGAAGTGGTCGATGCGCAGGCCGGTGTTGTGCTCCAAGGTCTTGATGGTGCAGGCGGCGGCCCCTGCGACGTCTCCGGTGCTGCCGCCGATGGCGAACGATTCGTTGATCTTGAACTTGTGGGGGGCGGACTCGGTACCGTCCCCGCGGTCGCATGCGGGTATCTGCACCCAGGAGTCGCGGGGGAAGGACACCACGGTGGCCCATTCGCGGTTCCTGGGCAGGTGGACGACCATCAGGGTGTCCGACTGCATGGTCTCCAGACCCTTGCCGTACTCGCCGTCGGTACCATCTCGGCTGTCGGACCCCACTACGAGGATGTTCATCGAACCGGGGCTGGTGTTGGCCGGCCGGGTGTGGCCCAGGCGGTCGTCGAGGTTGGCGGAGTGGATGTTGTTCTCCAGGCTCCGGTAGGCCCACCACCCGCCTGCGGCGCCCGCCACGGCGAGGACCGCCAGGATGCCGGCGCACCAGGCGACGATTCGGCCCCGCCGGGTCAGCCTCGTCTCTTTCCGGTGCCGCCCGTCTGCGGGCGTCCTGCCTGCTGTCCGCCGAGCAGCGAACCGGCCTTGTTTCTCATCATCCACGTATCGACCCCAACAACTGCCCGGGCCGGCGCCGCGGACTCATCGAACACCCCTGCGCGACGGACGGTATCAACACGCCGTCCCGCACTGACAGACACGGACTGCGGCCGTGGCGGAGCGTACCCGGGGAGACACGCGCCGGACCGCGGGAACTCGACGAGCCGGACGGCAGTTGTCACCGGCACGGGAGACACGAGCCGCGCGCGGCGGGCGATCGGGCCCGGCGGCGGGGCGTGCCCGCCGCCACCTGCACGCCGACCGCGGAACGCGGCCGTATCGTCTTGCGCACAAGCCCACCGAACCAGTCCACCGAATCGAGGAGTCCTTCTTGCCAGCCCCCCAGCAGGGTCAGGTCAGCCATACCCGATCCACTGTCCGCCCAGGGGGTGGTGAGCGGTGACCGCCTGGCTCGGTCTGCTCGCCGTCTTCGTGCTCACCTTCGGCACCGGGTACTTCGTCGCCCAGGAATTCGCTTATGTGGCCGCCGACCGGCTCGCGCTGGAACGGCAGGCCTCCGCCGGCGACAAACGCGCCGCCCGCGCCGTGAAGGTGCTGGGCCGGCTGTCGTTCATGCTCTCCGGGGCCCAACTGGGCATCACCGTCACCGGCCTGGTCGTCGGCTTCCTCGCCGAACCGGCGCTCGCCGAGCTGCTGCGCCCGGTCCTGACGGGCGCCGGGGTGCCGAAGGCCGCCGTGGGCGGCGTGGCGCTGACGGTCGCGTTCGTCCTGGCCACCGCCCTGCAGATGGTCATCGGCGAACTCGCGCCCAAGAACCTGGCCCTGGCCGTCCCCGACCGGCTGGCCAAGACCCTGGCCTCCTCCACCCTGGCCTATCTGAAGGTGACCGGCCCGCTGATCCACGTCTTCGACAGCACCGCGAACAGGCTGCTGCGCCGGGCCGGGATCGAGCCGGTGGAGGAACTCCACCACGGCGCGACGCTGGAGGAGGTTGGCCACCTCATCGAGGCCGCGCACGAGCAGGGCCATCTCCCGCGGCACACGGCCGACCTCGTCGACCACGCCCTGGAGTTCGGCGACCGCAACACCGGCACGGTCATGGTGCCCCGGGTGGAGACCGTCTTTGTTTCGGCGAACGCCCCGGCGACCGAGGTGATCGAGCTGATCGCGGCCCACGGCCACTCCACTTACCCCGTGCTCGGCGACCGTCCCGACGACGTCGTGGGCGTCGTCGGAGTGCGTGAACTCATGAGGCGTGAAGCGGCCTCCATCGCTACGGCGACCGCCGGGGAACTGGCCCGCCCAGCCCTGCTGCTGCCCGAGACCCAGCCCCTGCCGGACGCGGTCGACCGGATGCGCGAGCGGGACGAGGAGTTCGCCGTCGTCCTGGACGAGCACGGCGGCCTCGCCGGGATCATCACCTTCGAGGACATCGCCGAGGAACTGGTCGGCGAGATCGCCGACGAGACCGACCGCCTGACCGAGACGGCGGTGCCCGACGGCGACGGCTGGCGGGTCGACGCCGGCCGCCGACTGGACGAGGTCGCCGAGGCCACCGGCATCCACCTGCCCGAGGCCGAGGACTACGAGACGGTCGCCGGCCTGGTCATCGACCACCTCGGACGTTTCCCCACCGTCGGTGACCACATCACCCTCGCCCTGCCCACGCAGGACGGGCACGCGGCCATCGAGGTGCTCTCCCTGGACCGGCACGTGCCCGAGCGCGTACGGCTGGCCCGCACCACCACCGACACCGACCGCACCGGCCAGGAGGAGAACGCATGAGCCCGTGGACCGCCGCGCTGGCCACCGTCCTGCTGCTCGCCGCCAGCGGATTCTTCGTCGCCGCCGAGTTCGCCCTCGTCGCCGCCAAGCACCACCGCATGGAACGCTACGCGGAGCAGGGCCGCAGAGGAGCGAAGTCGGCGCTCGCCGGGATGCGGGAGCTGTCCCTGATGCTCGCCGGCGCCCAACTGGGCATCACCGTGGCCACCCTCGGCCTGGGCAGCATCTCCAAACCGGCCATCTCCCACCAGGTCGAGCCCCTGCTGGAAGCTGCCGGCCTGCCCGGCGAGCTGTCCTACGCCATCGCCTTCCTCTTCGCCATGGCGATCGTCGTCTTCCTCCACATGGTCATCGGCGAGATGGCCCCCAAGTCCTGGGCGATCGCACACCCGGAGCAGTCCGCGATGCTGCTCGCCCCGGCGTTCCGCGGCATCACGCTGCTGGTACGGCCGCTGCTCTGGATCCTCAACAAGATCAGCAACGGACTGGTCAGGATGTTCCGGGTCACTCCGCGCGAGGGGCTGGCCTCGGTCCACAACCGCGAGCAGCTCACCCACCTCATCACCGAGTCCCAGCGCCTGGGCCTGATCTCCAAGAGCGAGTCCGGCCTGCTGACCCGCTCGCTCACCGCGCCGCAGGAGCCGGTCGGCGCGCTGATGGTCCCCGCCGACCGCGTCATCGCCGTCCCCGCCGACGCGGACGCCGACACCGTCCTGGCCATCGCCTCCCGGCACGACCGCACCCGGCTGCTGGTGCTGGACGGCACCCGGGTCGTCGGCTCGGTCCACGCCCGCGACGTGCTGGTGGCCCGCACCCGCAGCCGCGCGGTCACCGCTCGCGCCCTGGCCCGCCCGGTCCCCGAGCTGGAACCGCACGACACCGTCGCGGACGGCATCGAGTTGCTCCGGCAGCGCCGCGCGACCCTCGCCGTCCTCCGGGACGAGAGGGGAAACCTGTCCGGAATCGTGAGCCTGGACGACCTGATCGCCCGCCTGACCCACGCGGCATGACCGTGCCGGTCGCCTCACGGCCGAAGCCCCGGCCGTGAGGCGACCCCGGCGGCGGCACATCGCCGGGACGGTGCCGGACGGCCGGCTACCCCACGGTGCCGGGCATCCGCCCGCCGCCGTGCTCCGCCTCCCCGGTACTACTCCGCCTGCCGCCGGTCTGCCTGAGCCGGACCGCGGTGATGGCGTGATGGTCGGTGCTGGCCACCTTGACAGTCCAGCCGGCGACCTCGATGCGCTCCCTGGGCCGCTGCGGAACATGCCCCGGCTCCGTGAGGGCGAACCGGGCGACGGTTATATATCGGCCACGTTCAAAACCCGCCCACATGCCTCCTGCCCTCACAACCGAGTTGACCGCTCCGCTCCGCAGGCTTGACCAGTCCTCCGATCAGGCGAGTCGGGTCGTCCTCGCGCCACGTGGCCCGGTCTGAGCGAGCAGATCCAGCGCGGGCACCAGAACCAGCACACGACCCGCTTGGAGTTCCTCCGCACCGCAGGCGGCCACAGGGAGCCTTGCCAACTCCAGCCGCCACGAGCATCTGAGCCCAGCCCCGCTCGGGAAGGAAGGACTTTCTCCATGCCGGTCGTCCGCCCTCGCCACAGGGCAGACTGCACACCCTTCATCCGGTGCCGACTGGCGGAGGGGTCTGGGGCGGCCGCTGTTCCGGCCGTGCCGCGGAGCGGGCGGCCGGTCACGGGTGTGCGGGGTTCCGGCGGGGGACCGTCCGTCCCCGCCGGAACCCACCGGGTTTCTGTGCTATGCGGCGATGCGCCACTCCGCCGCGCGGGGCGGTGCGGCATTCTGTCCGTACCTGGTGCGGCCGGTGACGACGGTCTGCAGGGCGCGGTGGCGTTCCTGCTCCAGCCACAGGTCACGGCCGCCGGCGGAGGGGAAGAGCGCGTTCCATATTCCGACTCCCACCGCGAAGGCAGCGGGGATGGCGAGCGGCCACAGCATGGTGCTGATCACAACCGTATTCCTCCCGACAGGGTCCTTTCTCCTTCCACTCACCCCGTGGACTTTCCGGTCGGCCTGGGCCGCCCGCTGCGGGCGGCCCAGGCCAGACGCGGTGCGCATGCAAAAGGAAATAAAATTGAGTCCAGAGGGGTCAAGTACCCTGAACGAGGCAGTATAAGAAGTGTCTGGTCATGAGGATCGCGGACCTTCTGTGGAGGTGATCGTGATGCTGATGCGTACCGACCCCTTCCGCGAGCTGGACCGCCTGACGCAGCGGCTGCTCAGCACCGAGACAGGCCCCGCCGGGGTGCCCATGGACGCCTGGCGTGAAGGAGACACCTTCTGAGTGCGCTTCGACCTGCCGGGCGTGAACCCCGACAGCATCGACCTCAGCGTCGAGCGCGACGTGCTGACGCTGCGGGCCGAACGCAGCCAGAGCGTGGGCGAACAGGCCGAAGTCCTGGTCAACGAGCGGCCCACCGGGACTTTCACCCGCCGGCTGTTCCTGGGTGAGGCACTGGACACCGAACACATTGATGCCGCATACGACGCCGGAGTGCTGACCTTGCGGATCCCGGTCGCCGAGCAGGCCAAGCCCCGCAAGATCCCCCTGGCGGCAGGGGAGGGGCACCGGCAGATCGAGCAGTGACCCCGGCGCCAGGCCGAATCTCTCCCAGTGTCCTGCGGCGGATGTCGCGCCGCAGGACATTCGTGTCTGCGTCACCGCTTCCGATACTCAAGAAGTTGACGGCACGGCTGGGAGACGGCCGAACAGGTGCCGGAGTCCGGAGCGGACCCCAGGACAGTGCTGAGGGCCGCAGAGCACCACAGGGACTTGGGCCCGGGGCGGGCGACTGCCAGGTGCCTGTGGTACGCGCATCCGCACAGGAATGGTGGAGCAGTTCCAGGCGTGCCGGAAACTCCGGGCACACCTCGACGCCTTCCGCCGACTGCGCCGCTGCACCCTCCGACGCCGTTGCTCCTGGCTCGGGCAGCGCGGCCTCTCCACCGCGAGACGGCTCTTACGACAACACCAACTACCCTGGCACCGGCCGCATGAGCCGTGCCCAAGGCTCGAGGGCGGGCCCTGGCCTGTGCGCCGGGCAGGGGAGTCCGAGTGGATCGGCGTCGGCGTGGCATATGCCTGATGAGGCCGATCAAGGGAGCATGCGGTGGGGTAGGACGCGGCAGGCGGCGGTGGTGACGGCGGAACCCACGAGGACGAGGACTGGGGACTGGACCCGTCGGTGCTGAGGGCGGCCCTCGCCGGCCTGGGGGCCGGGTCTATCTGACCGATCGGGCGGGGCGGATCAAGGCGGTCAACCGGCGGGCGGAGAAAACCCTGGGCCGTCCGGCCGCAGTCCTGCGCGGCGCGGACGCGCACGATCTGCTGCACCGGGATGTGGGAGGGAAGCAGGTCCCCCGTACGGCGTGCGCGCTGCTGGCGGTGCCGGAACACGGCAGCAGCGCCGGCGGGCAGTACGCCATGCTCCTAGGTTCTGTCTGGCAAGCGATCTTGGGCTGGTTCGCGGAGCCAGAGGATCGGTGAGGCGAGGTGGAGCCCGGCCCGGTAGCGGGTGGCCGGTTTGTCGAAGCGGGTGGCGATCGCGCGGAACCGCTTGAGGCGGTTGAAGCAGCGCTCGACCACGCTGCGGGCCTTGCAGAGCTCGCGGTCGAAGGCCGGCGGCCTGCCGCCGGCCTGTCCGCGCCGCACACGGGTGGCCTTCTGATCGGTCCGCTCCGGGATCACCGCCCGGATGCCCCTGCGCCGCAGGCACTGGCGGATCGCCCGAGACGAGTACGCCTTGTCCGCGATGACCGCGTCGGACCCGCGGCGCGGCCGTCCGGCGCCGGTCCGGGGCACCCTCACCGCGTCCAGAACCGCGTCGAAGGCGGTGGAGTCGTTGGTGTTGCCGGGTGTGACGAGGATGGCCAGGGGCAGGCCACGACCGTCGCAGGCCAGGTGGACTGTGGTGGTCAGCCCGCCGCGGGACCGGCCGAGCGCCTGGCCAGCCGTCGCGCGTGCCGGATCTTCCAGTTCGTCCCCCGTCGCCGCCCCTTTTTACGGGCTCCGGCGGCGTGCTGGTGGGCTCGGTTGATCGTGGAGTCGACCGACACCGTCCACTCCACCGCTCCGATCGAGTCGTCGCGGACCTGGACGTCCTGGAGCAGGCGGGCCCAGGTGCCGTCCGCCTCCCAGCGGGCGAACCGCTCATAGACCGTCTGCCACGGGCCATAGCGTTCCGGCAGGTCACGCCAGGGCGCCCCGGTCCGCAACCGCCACAACACCCCGTTGATCACCTGCCGGTGATCCCGCCACGGGCGCCCCCGCCACGGGCGCCCCCGCCCATCAACACCGGGCAGCAGAGCCGCTATCCGCTCCCACGCCGCATCCGTCGGCTCACCACGACCCACCACAAGATCAATGATCAGACAGGCCCTAGCGCTGCCGGCACACCGGGCCCCGGTGTGGGGCCCCGGTGTGCAGACCGAGCCTCCGTCGGAGTCTGATGCAGGCTCGGTCTTGACACGAGGACGTTTCTGGAGCTTCGATGTTGCGCATCGCGCTACTGTTTTATTCTATGCAACCATCGGTCATGGTAAGGCTCTGATTTTCCTACACCGCGGAGTGCTACAGATGACTCGCAAGCCACCTGCGGAGGATCCCGGCGACGCCCGTCTGCGGGTCGGCCCTCCGAAGGAGTACGCCGCCGGCATCCCCGCGGTCACCTCCTCGCTGCGACACGCCGGCGAACAGATGGGGATCCGCCGTAGCCTGCTCACCCTGCTGCGGGTCAACCAGAAAGAGGGCTTCGACTGTCCCGGCTGCGCCTGGCCCGAACCGGAAGACCGGCACAAGGCGGAGTTCTGCGAGAACGGGGCCAAGGCCGTGGCCGAGGAGGCCACCGTACGCCGGGTCACCCCGGACTTCTTCGCCGAGCACACCCTGGAGGATCTGCTTCCGCGCAGCGACTACTGGCTCGGGCAGCAAGGACGCCTCACCCACCCGATGTACCGCCCGGCCGGCGCCGACCGCTACCGGCCAATCTCCTGGGACGACGCGTTCGCCGTGATCGCCCGGGAACTCGCCGCCCTCGACCACCCGGACCAGGCCGCCTTCTACACCTCCGGACGGGCGAGCAATGAGGCCGCGTTCCTCTATCAGCTCTTCGTCCGCGGCTTCGGCACCAACAACCTGCCGGACTGCTCCAACATGTGCCATGAGTCCAGCGGTTCGGCCCTGGTGGAGACCATCGGCATCGGCAAGGGAAGCGTCAGCCTGGAGGACCTCCACGAGGCCGACCTCATCCTCGTGGTCGGCCAGAACCCCGGCACCAACCACCCCCGCATGCTCTCCGCGCTGGAGGAGGCCAAGCGGCGAGGCGCTCGCGTGATCGCGGTCAACCCCCTGCCCGAGGCCGGGTTGCTCCGGTTCAAGAACCCCCAGAAGCCCTCCGGCGTCATCGGCGGCGGCACCAAGCTGGCGGATCAGTTCCTGCAGATCAGGTTGGGCGGCGACCAGGCACTCTTCCAGGCATTCAACCGCATGCTGCTGGAGGCGGAGGACGAGGCGCCCGGCACCCTGGACACCTCCTTCATCGAACGGTACACGCACGGCTTCGAGGAGTTCGCCGAGCAGGCCCGCAAGGCGTCGTGGGACGAGATCCTTCAGGCCACCGGGCTGCCTGAGGAGGAGATCGGGGCCGCGTTCCGCCAGGTGTTGGCCGCCGAGAAGATCGTCGTCTGCTGGGCGATGGGACTCACCCAGCACAAGCACTCCGTGCCCACCATCCGGGACGTCGTCAACTTTCTTCTGCTGCGCGGCAACATCGGCCGCCGGGGCGCCGGCCTGTGCCCGGTGCGCGGTCACTCCAACGTGCAGGGCGACCGCACGATGGGCATCTACGAGAAGCCGGACGACGCCTTCCTGGACCGGCTCGGTGCCGAGTTCGCCTTCACGCCTCCGCGCCGCCACGGCCACGACGCGGTCGACAGCATCCGTGCCATGCGCGACGGGGACGTGAAGGTCTTCGTCGCGCTGGGCGGCAACTTCGTTGCCGCGGCCCCCGACACCGACCTGACCGAGCAGGCGTTGCGCAGATGCCGTCTCACCGTCCAGATCTCGACCAAGCTCAACCGCTCCCATGTCATCGCCGGGGAGCAGGCCCTCATCCTCCCGTGTCTCGGCCGGACCGAGGCCGACCTGCGGCCGAGCGGGCCCCAGCTGGTCACGGTGGAGGACTCCATGGGCATGGTGCACCTCTCGCGGGGGCGGCTCGCGCCCGCGTCCGAGCACCTGCTGAGCGAGGTCGCGATCATCTGCCGGATGGCACGGGCCGCTCTCGGTGAGTCGGGTCCGAAGGTGCCATGGGAGGAGTTCGAAGCGGACTACGACCGCATCCGCGACCGCATCGAGCGCGTGATCCCCGGCTTCGAGGACTTCAACGTCCAGGTACGGCGGCCGGGCGGCTTCGCCCTGCCCCACCCGCCCCGTGACGAGCGCCGGTTCACGACCGCCACCGGCCTGGCGAACTTCACCGTCAACGCGCTGGAGAGCCCCAAGGCCCCGCCGGGCCGGCTGCTTCTGCAGACGCTGCGCTCCCACGACCAGTACAACACCACCATCTACGGCCTGGACGACCGTTACCGCGGCATTCACCAGGGCCGCCGGGTCCTCTTCGTACACCACGACGACCTCACCAAGCGAGGCCTCGCCGACGGGGACCTCGTCGACATCGTCAGTGAGTACGGGGACGGTGTGGAGCGCCGGGCGCATGCCTTCCGGGTGGTGCCGTACCCGACCCCGCGGGGCTGTTGCGCCGCCTATTTCCCTGAGACCAACGTCCTCGTACCCCTGGACTCCACAGCGGACATCAGCAACACCCCCACGTCGAAGTCCATCGTCGTCCGGCTGGAACCGGTGTCCGCAGACGCCTAGGGCGCAACACGCCCGGACCCAGCCGCCCAATGGCGGGCCCGCATTGTCCCGCCGTTCGGGCGTTCCCCTACGGGAAGGTGGTGACGGATGGGTGGACGCCTGTACGACCTCGCCCCGCTGGCCCGCTTCGGCGGGCTCCTCGCCACCGACCTGCGGGACGTGACCAGCGACCCCGCGGCCCTTGACTCCAGCGGGTTCTGGGCCGTGGTCGCCGACTTCGAGGGGCGCCTGGTGTGCGCGCGCTTCGGGGACGTGCGCCGGGCGCCCGTGCCCCCCCTCGAGCCCGGCGCGTGGCGCGGGCCGGACCCGGACGCCTGGACGTCCTCCCTCGACCGGGCCGCTTACACCGCCGGGGTCCGGCGCATCCACGAGCACATCGCGGCCGGCGAGGTGTACCAGGCCAACCTGTGCCGTGTCCTGTCCGCGCCGCTGCCCGACCCGGGGCGCGCCGACATCGACGCGCTCACCGCCATACTGGCGCGGGGCAATCCCGCGCCCTACGCTGGCACGGTGCGTCTCCCCGCGCACGGCGTGGAGATCGCCACGGCCTCGCCCGAGCTCTACCTCAGCCGGGACGGCCGCACGGTCCGGTCCGGCCCCATCAAGGGCACCGGGCGCACCGCCGCCGACCTCCTCGACAAGGATCACGCCGAGAACATCATGATCGTGGACCTGGTCCGCAACGACCTGGGACGCGTCTGCGCGACCGGCTCCGTGACCGTCCCCGACCTGTGCGTCGTCGAGGCGCACCCCGGTCTGGTGCACCTGGTGTCCACCGTGCGGGGCGAGCTCGCCGAACACGCCGGATGGCCGGAGCTGCTCGCCGGCACCTTCCCACCCGGGTCCGTCACGGGCGCCCCCAAATCCAGCGCGCTGCGCATCATCGCGGCCCTGGAGACCGCGCCCCGCGGACCGTACTGCGGCGGCGTGGGCTGGATCGACGCCGACCGCGGCACGGCGCAACTCGCCGTGGGCATCCGCACGTTCTGGATCGACCGCGCCGCTCCCGGCGGTCCATCGCTGCGCTTCGGCACCGGGGCCGGGATCACCTGGGACTCCGATCCCGAGCGCGAGTGGGCCGAGACCCGGCTGAAAGCGCGGCGGCTGCTCACGGTGGCGTCGGGTGCGCACAGGCGTGGCATGCGCGTGCCCTCCCGGGCCGACGACTGACGGTGCGTCCGGTCGGCGCCGCCGCACGCGGCCGTCTGTGGTGACGGGTTGGCTGCGGTTGGGCAACTCAGCGCCTCCGACCCCTTGACAGCCCTTCCCGGGGCCCAGATGGTTGTTGCCCATAGTGAATGGCGATGCATTATTCGCAACGACGCACTCTGGTGGCCGCTCCGCCTCCCCTTCTCTCGTCGTTCTCCCATCGCTCCGGCGTACTGGTCGGTCAGGCGGAATCACCGACGAGTTCCCCCGTCGTCGTCCGCGATAAAGACTCCACTGCCGTTTGTGGAAAGGACGAGCTGATGAACAAAACCCGCGCAAGGGATGGGAGCTGTAGCCATCCTGTCGAAGCGGATCTGCCCGGAAGCCCGACGGCGTCCGCTGGCCCCCGGACCGACATGATCGTCTTCGGTGTCACCGCCGCCGTCGCTCTCGCCTTCATTGTGTGGGGAGCCACCGCGACCGACTCGCTGGAGAGTGTGTCCGGGGACCTGCTGGACGGGACCATCCGCAACGGCGGCTGGGCCTTCGTCCTCGCCGCCTCGGGCTTCGTGGTCTTCGCCCTCTGGCTGGCAGTGAGCCGTTACGGGCGGATCACCCTGGGGGAGGAGGGTGAGCAGCCCGAGTTCCGCACGGTCTCCTGGATCGCCATGATGTTCAGCGCGGGCATGGGCATCGGCCTGATGTTCTGGGGCGTGAGCGAACCGCTGTCCCACTTCGTCACACCGCCGCCGGGCACCGATCCGGCCGATGCCAACGAGGCCATGGAGACCGCCATGGCCACCACCCTCTTCCACTGGACGCTCCACCCATGGGCGATGTACGCGGTCGTGGGTCTGGCGATCGCCTACAGCACATTCCGGCGCGGCCGCCGGCAGCTGATCAGCGCCGTGTTCATCCCGCTGATCGGCGAGAAGCGGGCGAACGGCTGGGGTGGCCGGGTCATCGACATCCTCGCCATCTTCGCCACTCTCTTCGGCTCCGCAGCCTCCCTGGGACTCGGCGCCCTGCAGATCGGCAGCGGCTTCACCGAACTGGGCTGGCTGGAATCCGTCGGCACCGGCCTGCTGGTCGCCGTGATCGCGGTGCTGACCGTGGCGTTCGTCGCCTCCGCCGTGTCCGGGATCGCCAAGGGCATCCAGTGGCTTTCCAACATCAACATGGTGCTGGCGGTGTCGCTGGCGGTCTTCGTGTTCCTCGTCGGCCCGAGCATCTTCATCCTCGACCTGCTGCCCACCTCGGTAGGCGCCTTCTTCGGCGACCTCGCCCAGATGGCCGGGCGTACCGAGGCGTCGAGTGGTGAAGGCGTCGCAGACTGGCTGGCCGGCTGGACGGTCTTCTACTGGGCGTGGTGGATCTCCTGGACGCCCTTCGTCGGCATGTTCATCGCGCGCATCAGCCGTGGCCGGACCATCCGGCAGCTCGTCGGCGGGGTCATCCTGGTCCCCAGCACCGTCAGCCTCCTGTGGTTCGCCGTCTTCGGCGGCTCGGCGATGCACCTGCAGGACGAGAAACGCCTCAACGACACCTCGGCCGCGCAGGGTCAGATCTTCGACGTGCTCCAGCAGTACCCGTTCGCCTCGGTGACGAGCGTGGTCGTGGTGATCCTAGTCGGCATCTTCTTCGTCTCCGGCGCCGACGCCGCCTCGATCGTGATGGGCACCCTCTCGCAGCGCGGATCCCTGGAACCGGCCCGGGGCGTGGTCGTCTTCTGGGGCGTGCTGACCGGCGCGGTCGCCGCGATCATGCTGATCATCGGCGGCGGCAAGGGCGACGCGCTCACCGGACTGCAGAACCTCACCATCCTGGCGGCGGCCCCCTTCGCCGTGGTGATGGTCGGCCTGTGTATCGCACTCACCCGCGATCTGCGTCAGGACCCGCTCATCATCCGCGGGCGCATAGGCAAGGAGGCCATCGAAACGGCCGTCATCGCCGGCCATGAGAAGTACGACGGCGACTTCGAACTGCGCATCGGCCCCGTCGCGTGTAACGACGGAGCGGAGGACGCGCAGTCCCAGGAGGACGCGCAACCGACGCGGTCTCCGTCCCCCTCCGCCCGCTGAGGCCGGAGGACCCTCGCCCGGCGGGGCCGTGGCACCGACATGGTCGGTCACGGCCCCGCCGGGCGTTCTGCTCCGACCGCGATCCCGCCCGGCTGAGGAACCTCGTCGCGCTCCTTGACCCCCGGTCGGCGCTCAATCATCCTGTGTTGCGACGTATGAGATCTGTATCGTAATGTGAAACAATTGCTTCAGTCTCGAACCATCAGAGGAGTGGCCATGACGCACCAGGTCCGTGCTGTCGTCGCGCGGGGCAAGGGCGCCCCCGTCAGCCTGGAGACGATCACCGTGCCTGACCCGGGCCCGGGTGAGGCGTTGGTGAAGATCGAGGCCTGCGGGGTCTGCCACACCGATCTGCACTATCGCGAGGGCGGCATCAACGACGACTTCCCCTTCCTGCTGGGCCATGAGGCCGCGGGCATCGTGGAATCGGTGGGAGAGGGGGTCACCGATGTCGCTCCCGGCGACTTCGTGATCCTCAACTGGCGTGCGGTGTGCGGCCACTGCCGTGCCTGCCAGCGCGGGGAGCCGTGGTACTGCTTCAACACCCACAACGCCAAGCAGAAGATGACCTTGCTGGACGGCACCGAGCTGTCGCCGGCCCTGGGCATCGGCGCCTTCGCGGAGAAGACGCTGGTCGCCGCTGGGCAGTGCACCAAGGTCGACCCGACCGCTTCGGCGGCCGCCGCCGGTCTGCTCGGGTGCGGTGTGATGGCGGGCATCGGCGCGGCCATCAACACCGGCAACGTCGGCCGGGGCGACTCGGTCGCCGTCATCGGCTGCGGCGGCGTCGGGGCCGCGGCGATCGCCGGGGCGAACCTGGCGGGCGCGTCGAAGGTCATCGCGGTCGACATCGACGACCGCAAACTGGAGACGGCCTCGAAGCTGGGCGCGACCCACACCGTCAACTCCAAGGAGTCCGACGCGGTCGAGGCGATCCGCAAGCTGACCGGCGGCCACGGCGCCGACGTCGTCATCGAGGCGGTCGGCCGCCCGGAGACGTACAAGCAAGCCTTCTACGCCCGCGACCTCGCCGGTACCGTCGTCCTCGTCGGCGTACCCACCCCGGAGATGAAGCTGGAACTGCCACTGCTGGACGTCTTCGGCCGCGGCGGGGCGCTGAAGTCCTCCTGGTACGGCGACTGCCTGCCGAGCCGCGACTTCCCGATGCTCATCGACCTCTACCTCCAGGGCCGGCTGGACCTGGACGCCTTCGTCACGGAGACCATCGCGCTGGACGAGGTCGAGAAGGCCTTCGAGCGGATGCACCACGGCGACGTGTTGCGCTCGGTGGTGGTCCTCTGATGGCTGCCCGCATCGAACACCTCGTCACCTCGGGGACGTTCTCACTGGACGGCGGGGTCTGGGATGTCGACAACAACGTGTGGATCGTCGGCGACGACACCGAGGCGATCGTCATCGACGCCGCCCATGACGCCGACGCCATCGCCCAGGCGGTCGGCGACCGGCGTCTCACCGCGATCGTGTGCACGCACGCCCACAACGACCACATCGACGCCGCGCCCGAACTCGCGGCGCGCACGGGTGCCCCGATCCTCCTCCACCCGGACGACCTGCCGCTGTGGAAGCAGACCCACCCCGACCGGGCGCCGGACGCCGAGCTGACCGACGGCCAGGGCCTGACGGTGGCCGGCATCGAGCTGACCGTGCTGCACACGCCCGGCCACGCCCCCGGGGCGGTCTGCCTGTACGCACCTGCCCTCGCGGCGCTCTTCAGCGGCGACACGCTGTTCGCCGGCGGGCCGGGGGCCACAGGACGGTCGTACAGCCACTTCCCGACCATCGTCGAGTCGATCCGGGACCGGCTGCTGACGCTGCCTGCGGAGACCGTCGTGCACACCGGACACGGGGACACGACCACCGTCGGCTCTGAGGCCCCGCACCTCCAGGAGTGGATCGACCGAGGTTTCTGACGCCCGTCGGCGGCCCTCGCACGCCCGCCGTATCGGCTCGCGGTCATCGCGAGCCGATACGGCGGGCTGCTGTTGTTTTGCAAGAGCTGAGTTTTGTGTGGAGCAACGAAATGAACGGTCCGGAGCGGCCTCTGAATACCTTGACAAGGGTTCTGGGCGACTCCAGACTGATGTTGCGCTCACTGCAATCCGTTTCGCTATACGCACCGAGGTGTCATGATGATTCCCGCGTGCCGACTCGCGGATCTCCCGCGAGGTGAGGCCCACCGGCTCGACATCGATCCGCCGGTCTCGGTGTTCCACACCGACGATGGCGAGCTCTTCGCCATTGACGACACCTGCACCCACCAGGACGCGTCGCTCGCCGACGGCTGGCTGGAGGGCTGTGAGGTGGAATGCCCGCTGCATGCTTCGAAGTTCGACCTGAGGACCGGCGCGGTCGACGCCCCGCCGGCCAAGCTCCCGGTCCGGACGCACGAGGTCGTCGTCGAGGACGGCATGATCTACGTCCGCCTGTCCACCGAGGCGCCCAACATGCCGCCCTGCGTCTCGGCCCGGCTGGCCGGAGGTTCCGCGTGAGGACGGTCGCCGTGGTCGGCGCCTCGCTGGCCGGCGTGGTCGCGGTCGGCGACTGTGTCAACTGGTGCGACCCGCGTGCGGGTCTGCATCGCCGCGTCGAGCACTGGACGGGTGCGCGCGAGCACCCCGGCGCCGCGATCGCCGCGCTGCTGGCGGGCGCCGCAGACGACCGCGACGTCCTCGCCGTCCACCGGCGCGCCGGAGACCCGGTCGCCGTACTGGGAATGAACCAGCCGCGACGGTTTATGTGCTGGTGCAAGCAGCTCGCCGCCACCGCGTCCTGGCATCGCCCGCATCACGGCATCGCCTGGACCTTGACGCCGCCCCAGCGGCACCCCATGCTGCGTTGCGCATAGAGTAAAGAGTTGCTTCGTTCACAACGCTGGAGCGTTCTTTCCGGCACGTGAATGATCCCCCCGCGACGTTCTCCCGAGGAGTGCACCGTGACCTCGACCAGCCTGCCGCCCAGCTTGATGCCCACGCTGTCCGGCTCCTCCTACACCGACCCGGGGATCTTCGCCCAGGAGCAGGAGCGGGTCTTCGAGGCCATGTGGTTCTGCGTGGCCCGGGCCGCCGAGCTGGACAAGCCCGGCGCCTTCCGCACCTACCAGGTGGGCCGTGAGAGCGTGCTGATCTCCCGCTCACGGGACGGCTCGGTCAAGGCGTTCTTGAACATCTGCCGGCACCGCGGCGCCAAGCTCTGCACCGAGGAGTCCGGCGAGGTCAAGCGGGCCTTCCAGTGCCCGTACCACGCCTGGACGTACGGTCTGGACGGCAAGCTCGTCGCCGCGCCCAACCTCGCCAAGATGCCCGACGTCGGCCGCGCCGAGTACGGCCTGGTCAACGTCCATGTGCGGGAGTGGCTCGGCTATGTGTGGGTCTGCCTTGCCGACGAGCCGCCCTCCTTCGAGGCGGACGTGCAGGGCGCGGTCGTCGAGCGGCTCGGCGACCTGGAGTCGATCGGGCGTTACGGGATCGAGGACCTCCAGGTGGGCCGCCGTATCACCTACGACGTGAAGGCGAACTGGAAGCTCATCATCGAGAACTTCATGGAGTGCTATCACTGCGCCACGATCCACCCCGAACTCACGGAGGTTCTCCCGGAGTTCGCGGACGGTTACGCCGCCCAGTACTACGTCGGTCACGGAGCGGAGTTCGGCGAGGACGTTCAGGGCTTCACGGTGGACGGCTCCGAGGGGCTGGACCGCATTCCCGGGGTCGCCGACGGTCAGGACCGCCGCTACTACGCGATCACCGTCCGGCCCCAGGTCTTCATCAACCTCGTGCCGGACCATGTGATCTTCCACCGGATGTACCCGATGGCGCACGACCGCACGATCGTCGAGTGCGACTGGCTGTACCTGCCGCACGTCGTCGAGAGCGGCAAGGACGTGGACCGTTCGGTGGAGCTGTTCCACCGGGTCAACCAGCAGGACTTCGATGCCTGTGAGCGCACCCAGCCGGCGATGAGCTCGAAGGCGTACGCGAAGGGCGGCGTGCTGGTGCCCAGCGAGCACCACATCGGCGAGTTCCACACCTGGGTGAACGAGCGCCTCGGCATCCCTCAGGGGTGACTCAGCCCAGATAGCCCATCCGGTGGCTGATCTCCTCGGCGCCCTTGATCAGCACCGGGGACAGCTCGTGCATACGCTCCTTGGTCAACCGGTATCCGGGCCCCGAGGCGCTGAGCGCCGCGATGACCTCGCCGTCCCGGTTGCGCACCGGGGCGGCCATCGCGTGCAGGCCGATTTCCAGCTCCTCCAGGGTGATGGAGTAGCCCCGCTCCCGTACCTCGGCGAGGTTCTTCTCGAGCACTGTCTTCGCGGTGAGCGTGCGTGACGTGACCTTCTTCATGCCGGCCTCCGCCAGCAGCGTCGCGCGCTCCTTGGTGGGCAGGTAGGCCAGCAGGATCTTGCCACTGGAGGTGGCGTGCAGCGGCGTCAGCTGGCCGACCCAGTTGTGCGCGGTGATCGCACCCGGGCCGCGTACCTGGTAGAGATTGACCGCGTAGCGCTCCTGTCTGACGGCGATGTTCACGGTCTCGCCGAGCTCCTCGGCGAGACGTTCGCAGATCGGGCGGCCCTGCTGGGTGATGTCGATACGGCCCGTGACCGCGCCGGCCAGGCGGACGATGCCGAAGCCGAGCCGGTACTTGCCGCGCTCACCGGCCTGTTCCACCAGACCGCGCGCCTCCAGGGCGCCGAGCAGTCGGAAGGCGGTGGACTTGTGCACCTCGATCTCGCCCGCCACCTCGCTGACGCCCGCCTCGCCACGCTGAGCGAGGATCTCCAGCACGCTGATGGCGCGGTCGACCGACTGTACGCCGCCGGTGTGCGAACTTGACGTTACCGTGTCAGGACTGAAGTTGCTCATAGTGAAACTATACGCGCGGTAAACAACGGGCTGGTCGACCCGTTCCAGTCGCTGCTCACCGATCCCCGTGGTGGCTGGTCGGCGCCGGATGGGGCGCAGCGCGCTCGTGGACCGGCTGCTGCGGCCCGGCCTGGATGCGGCGCAGGCCGTGCCGCCGTTCGCCTGTCTCGTGCCGTTCCTCGCGCTGTTCGGTGCCACGCGCTTCACGGCGATCATAGCCACCGTCGTCTACGCGGCACCCCTCGCCATGAAAATCGTCGCGGACGGGTTGGGTGAATGGCGAGCAGAACGCCGCGGCGAAGCGCATTAGAGCGCCGGTCATTGCCGTGTTCCGGCCCGTGTCCCGCCTGTGCTCCGGTCCGGTTCCCCAAGGTCTCCGAACCCTTGACACCCATCTGCGCGGGAGGCACATTGAGTTGCGCAAGCTGAATCGAGTTGCGTAAAGCACAACCCAATCGACTCGACTGGTTAACAACCGGAGGTGCGGCGATGGCGGGACCGCGTGTGGTCATCATCGGAGCAGGAGTCGTTGGCGCGGCTCTCGCGGACGAGATCTCGGAGCGGGGCTGGACCGACGTGACCGTGGTCGACCAGGGTCCGCTCCCGGCCACCGGGGGCTCGACCTCGCACGCCCCTGGCCTGGTCTTCCAGACGAACTCCTCGAAGACCATGACGGAGATGGCCCGCTACACCGTCGAGAAGTTCTGCTCTCTCGAAGTCGACGGCAAGCCCTGTTTCCTCCAGGTCGGCGGCCTCGAAGTGGCGACCACCCCGGAGCGCCTCGCGGAACTGCACCGCCGGCACGGCTGGATCACTGCCTGGGGCATCGAGTCGCGGATCCTGACCGCCGACGAGTGCGTCGAGAAGCACCCGCTGGTCGACCGTGACAAGGTCCTCGGCGGCCTCCTCGTCCCGACTGACGGCCTCGCCAAGGCGGTCCTCGCCGTCGAGGCGCAGATCCGCCGGGCCACCGAGCGCGGCGTGCGCTTCCTGGCCCGCCACGAGGTCCTCGACGTGCTGAAGGCCGACGGCGAGGTGATCGGCGTCCTGACCGACCAGGGTGAGATCCCCGCCGACATCGTCGTGTGCTGCGCCGGCATCTGGGGCCCGAAGATCGCCCGCATGGTCGGCCTGAACCTGCCGCTCACCCCGCTGGCCCACCAGCTCGCCTGGACCGGCCCGATACCGGCGCTCGCCGGTCAGACGGAGGAGGCGGTGCGCCCGATCCTGCGCCATCAGGACGCCGACCTCTACTACCGCGACCGCTTCGACGGCCTCGGCATCGGCTACTACGGCCACCGCCCGATGCCGATCTCCGCCGACGACATTCTCTCCGTGGACGAGGCTGCCGAGATGCCCTCGGTCCTGAAGTTCACCGAGGAGGACTTCGAGCCTGCCTGGAGCGAGACGCAGGCCCTGCTCCCCTCGACGCGCGAGGCGAAGGTCGAGGAGGGCATCAACGGCCTGTTCTCCTTCACCACCGACAACTTCCCACTGCTCGGCGAGTCACCGGACGTCAAGGGCTTCTGGGTCGCCGAGGCCGTATGGGTCACCCACTCCGCAGGCGTCGGCCGGGCCATGGCCGAATGGCTGGTCGACGGCCACTGTTCGTCCTTCGACCTGCACGAGTGCGACGTCAACCGCTTCGAGCCGCACCAGCTGTCCCCGGAGTACGTCCTGGCCCGCGACTGCCAGAACTTCGTCGAGGTCTACGACATCCTTCATCCCCTCCAGCCGACGGGTGACCCGCGCCCGATCCGCAAGAGCCCCTTCTACGCCCGCCAGGAGGAGCAGGGCGCCTTCTTCCTGGAGGCGAACGGCTGGGAGCGCCCGCACTGGTACGAGGCCAACGCGGGCCTCGTCGAGGGCCGCTCCATCCCGACCCCCAACGACTGGGCGGCCCGGTTCTGGTCGCCGATCGTCGGCGCCGAGGCGCAGGCCACCCGTGAGACCGTCGCGATGTACGACATGACGGCCCTCAAGCGCCTGGAGGTGAGCGGCCAGGGTGCCGCCGACTTCCTGGAGAGCCTGACCACCAGCAAGGTGTCCAAGTCGGTCGGCGCGGTGACGTACACCCTCCTCCTGAACCATGACGGCGGCATCCGCAGTGACATCACCGTCGCCCGCCTTGCCCGCGACCGCTTCCAGATCGGCGCCAACGGCAACGCAGACCTCGACTGGTTCACCCGCCACCTCCCCGCCGACGGCACCGTCCAGGTCCGTGACATCACCCCCGGCACCTGCTGCATCGGCTTGTGGGGACCACTGGCCCGCAAGGTCCTCCAGCCCTTGACGGACGAGGACTTCTCCAACGACGGCCTGAAGTATTTCCGCGCCAAGCAGGCCTACATCGGCTCGGTGCCGGTCACCGCGTGGCGGCTGTCGTACGTCGGTGAACTCGGCTGGGAGCTCTACACCACCTCCGACCAGGGCCAGAAGCTGTGGGACATTCTGTGGGAGGCGGCCAGGCCGTCCGGCGGCGTCATCGCCGGCCGCGGTGCCTTCAACAGCCTCCGCTTGGAGAAGGGCTACCGCTCCTTCGGCACCGACATGACCTACGAGCACGACCCCTACGAGGCCGGCGTGGGCTTTGCCGTCAAGCTCGACAAGGGCGACTTCATCGGCAAGGCCGCCCTCGAGCGCCGTAAGGAGAACGTGCGGCGCAAGCTGACCTGTCTCACGATCGACGACCCGCATTCGGTCGTCCTGGGCAGGGAGCCGGTGTACGACGGCGACCAGGCGGTCGGCTACGTCACAAGCGCCGCCTACGGCTACACCATCGGCAAGGGTATCGCCTACGCCTGGCTCCCCGCCGAACTCACCACCCGCGGCACCCCTGTGCAGATTGGCTACTTCGACCAGCGCATCGAGGCCGTGGTCGCCGAAGAGCCCCTGTTCGACCCGACCATGTCCCGCCTCCGTGGCTGACACCCCGCGCCGCATCCGAGGGAAGGAACACCGCCGGTGAACGCACACCTACTCGACGGCAAGGCGACCGCCGCTGACATTCGCCGCGAACTCATGGAGCGCGTGGCCAAGTTGACGGCCGCGAACGGCCTTCCGCCGGGTCTCGGCACGGTCCTGGTCGGCGATGACCCGGGCAGCCGTGCCTACGTCGCCGGAAAGCACCGCGACTGTGCCCAGGTCGGCATCGCCTCCATCCGCCGGGAACTACCGGCCGACGCCTCCCTGCAGCAGGTCGAGGAGACGATCGACGAGCTCAACGCCGACCCGGCCTGCACCGGCTACATCGTCCAGCTCCCGCTGCCGCGCCACCTGGACGCCAACGCCGTACTGGAACGCATGGACCCGGCCAAGGACGCCGACGGACTGCACCCCGTCAACCTCGGCCGGCTCACCCTGGGCGTCGACGCCCCCCTGCCGTGCACCCCGCGCGGCATCGTCGAACTGCTCCGGCGCCACGACGTGCCGCTCGCCGGAGCGCGTGTCTGCGTGATCGGCCGGGGCATCACGGTCGGACGCCCCATCGGTCTCCTGCTCACCCGCCGCTCCGAGAACGCCACCGTCACCCTTTGCCACACCGGCACCAAGGGCCTCGCCTGGCACGTACGCGATGCGGACATCGTCATCGCCGCCGCCGGGTCGCCCGGACTGGTCACCAAGGACATGCTGCGCCCCGGCGTCGCGGTCCTGGACGTCGGCATCACCCGCACCGGCGAGGGCCTGGTCGGCGATATCCATCCGGAGGCCGCCCAGGTCGCCGGCTGGATCGCGCCCATGCCCGGCGGTGTGGGCCCCATGACACGCGCGATGTTGCTGGCCAACGTCGTCGAGGCCGCCGAGAGGAACGCCACCGCCGTATGAACGCGCACGTCCCCAAGTACCCGCAGTCTCTGCACCCCTCAGAAAACCCTTCAGAAGACGGAGACGTCCGATGAGCCCCCGTACTCCTGGCGCCGACCTCCCCGACCACCCCGGATTCCTGTGGCGTACGCCCGACCCCAAGCGGTCGTACGACGTGGTGATCGTCGGCGGCGGCGGCCACGGCCTGGCCACTGCCCACTACCTGGCGAAGAACCACGGCATCACCAACGTCGCGGTGCTGGAGAAGGGCTGGCTCGCGGGCGGCAACATGGCCCGCAACACCACCATCATCCGCTCCAACTATCTGTGGGACGAGAGCGCCGGCATCTACGAGCACGCGCTCAAGTTGTGGGAAGGGCTGGAGGAGGAGCTCGACTACCCCGTCCTCTTCTCCCAGCGGGGTGTGCTGAACCTGGCCCACAGCCTCCAGGACGTCCGCGACAGCGTCCGCCGCGTGGAGGCGAACCGCCTCAATGGCGTGGACGCGGAGTGGCTCGACGCGGACGGCGTCAAGGAAGTCTGCCCGATCGTCAACATCTCGCAGGACGTGCGTTACCCCGTCCTGGGCGCCACCTACCAGCCGCGTGCCGGCATCGCCAAGCACGACTACGTCGCCTGGGGCCTGGCCCGCTCGGCGGACGCCGCGGGCATCGACATCATCCAGAACTGCGAGGTCACGGGCCTGGACGTGGTCGGCAACCGCGTGGTGGGTGTCCAGACGAACCTCGGCCCCATCGCCGCGGGCAAGGTGGCACTCTGCTCTGCGGGCCACACTTCGGTCCTCGCCGCTATGGCCGGCATCGAACTGCCCATCCAGAGCCACCCGTTGCAGGCCCTGGTCTCCGAACTGCTGGAGCCGGTGCACCCGACGGTCGTCATGTCCAACGCCGTCCACGTGTACGTCAGCCAGGCCCACAAGGGCGAACTGGTGATGGGCGCGGGCATCGACGCGTACAACTCCTACACCCAGCGCGGCGCGTTCCACATCATCGAAGAGCAGATGTCGGCGGCCCTGGAACTGTTCCCGGTCTTCGCCCGCGCCCATGTTCTGCGCACCTGGGGCGGCATCGTCGACGTCAGCCCCGATGCCTCACCGATCGTCGGCCTCAGCCCCGTCGACAACCTGTACCTCAACTGCGGCTGGGGCACCGGCGGCTTCAAGGCCACCCCGGGCGTGGGCTGGGTCTACGCCCACACCATCGCCCACGACACCCCTCACGCCCTTAACGCACCCTTCTCGCTCGACCGTTTCACCACCGGCGCGCTCGTCGACGAGCACGGCGCGGCCGCGGTGGCCCACTAGGGAGCCGATCCATGCTGCTCATCCCCTGCCCGTGGTGCGGGCTCCGTGACGAGGCCGAGTTCCATTACGGCGGCCAGGCCCACGTGTCGTATCCGCAGGACCCGGCGTCCCTGTCCGACGAGGAGTGGGCCCGCTACCTGTTCTTCCGCGACAACCCGAAGGGCCCCTTCGCCGAGCGCTGGAGCCACACGGCGGGCTGCCGCCGCTGGTTCAACGCGGTACGGGACACGGCGACGAACGAGGTTCTGGCGGTGTACAGGACGGGAGAGGAGCGCCCGGCAGCTCTGGAGCCGAGGCCAGTGCTTTCCGCCCGTCCGGCGTTTGAGGACGAGGCCCCTTCAGGTCCGGCGGGCGTCCGGGGGGCGGAGCCCCCTGGCAAGGTCGAAGGGGCCGAACGCCTTCAGGACGGGAAGGGTGGGGGCGGCGGGGGCGAGACTCAGCCGTTCCGTCATCCCACCCGCGGCCGAATCGACCGCACCGCCCCCCTCACCTTCACCTTCGACGGAACCCAATACCACGGCTACCGAGGCGACACCCTCGCCTCCGCCCTCCTCGCCAATGGCGTTATCCATACCGGCACCAGCATCAGGCTCGGCCGCCCCCGCGGCATCTTCTCCGCAGGTGTCGAGGAGCCCAACGCCGTCATCCAGATCGAGGAGCCCTTTCCCGAGCCGATGCTCCCCGCGACGGCCGTCGAGCTGTACGACGGCCTGGTGGCGAGCAGCCTCCCCGGCCAGGGCCGCCTCGCCACCGAACCGGACCCGGCCCGCTACGACGCCGTCCACGCCCACTGCGACCTGCTGGTCGTCGGCGCGGGCCCGGCCGGCCTCGCGGCAGCGGCGGCAGCAGCCCGCAGCGGCGCCCGCGTCATCCTCGCCGACGACCAGCCGGAACTCGGCGGCAGCCTCCTGGGCACAGCCGAGCACCTCGACTGGGTGCGGGAGGTGGCGGAGCAACTCGACGCCGCCCCCGAGGTCCGCGTCCTGCCCCGCACCACCGTCTTCGGCTACTACGACGACAACTACCTCCTGGCCGTCGAACGCCGCACCAACCATCTCGGCGCCGAGGCCCCGGAGAACGTCTCCCGCGAACGCGTCTGGCGCATCCGCGCCCGCCGCGTCGTCCTCGCCACCGGCGCCCACGAGCGTTCGCTGGCCTTCCCCGACAACGACCGCCCCGGCACAATGCTGGCCTCCTCGGCCCGCACGCACCTCAACCGCCAAGGCGTACTGCCGGGCCGCCACGCTGTGGTCTTCACGACCAACGACAGCGCGTACGCAGCGGCGCTGGACCTGGCCTCGGCGGGGCTCTCCATCGCGGCGATCGTGGACACCCGCCCCGAACCTGGGGAGTGGGCCGAGCGCGCCAGGGCGGCCGGCGTCGAGGTGCTGGCCGGGCACGCCGTCACCGGCACGGAAGGCGCGGAGCGTCTCACCGCCGTGACCGTCGCCCCGTACGGGGAGACGACAGGCCGGCGTCAGTTCGCCGTCGACCTCCTGCTGGTCTCCGGCGGCTGGAACCCGGTGGCGCACCTGTTCAGCCAGGCCGGCGGCAAGCTCCGTCACGACGAGGCGCTGGGCTCCTTCGTCCCCGACACCTGCCACCAGGCGGTCGAGGTCGCGGGCAGCGCGAACGGCGTCCTCGACCCGGCCACGGTCCTGGCCCAGGGCGCAGCGGCCGGTGCCCGAGCCATCGAGGCCGAGGGCTACCTGCCCGAAGCGCCTCGCCTCCCGCAGGTGGCCGCGCAGCCGCGGCGCACGCCCCCCATGCACGTGTACGTCGTCCCGGGTGGCGCGGACGCCGCCCCCCGTTTCGTCGACCTCCAGCGCGACGTCACCGTCGACGACCTGGCCCGTGCGACCGGCGCCGGTCTGCGCTCGGTGGAGCACACCAAGCGCTACACCACGGCCGGCACCGCGAACGACCAGGGCAAGACCTCCGGGGTCCTGTCCAGCGGCGTCGTCGCCGAACTGCTCGGCGTGAACATCTCCGCCCTCGGCACCACCACGTTCCGTCCGCCGTACACGCCGGTCTCCTTTGCCGCCCTCGCGGGCCGCGACCGGGGCAGGCTGAGCGACCCGGTCCGCACGACCGCCATCCACGAGTGGCATGTCGCGCACGGCGCCCTGTTCGAGAACGTCGGCCAGTGGAAGCGCCCCTGGTACTACCCGCAGGACGGCGAGGACATGGAGACGGCCGTGCTGCGGGAGTGCGCCGCCACCCGCGAGAGCGTGGGCTTCATGGACGCCTCCACCCTCGGCAAGATCGACGTGCAGGGCCCGGACGCCGGGATCTTCCTGGACCGGCTCTACACCAACATGATGAGCACCCTGAAGGTCGGCATGATCCGCTATGGCGTGATGTGCCGCCCGGACGGGATGGTCTTCGACGACGGCACGGTCATCCGCGTCGCCCCGGACCGCTTCCTGGTCACCACGACGACGGGCAACGCCGCGGCCGTACTCGACTGGATGGAGGAGTGGCTCCAGACCGAGTGGCCCGAGCTGAAGGTCCATTGCACCTCCGTGACCGAGCAGTGGGCCACGGTTGCCCTGGTCGGTCCGAAGTCCCGCGAGGTCCTCGCTTCGCTCGCTCCCCAACTCGCCGTGGCGAACGAAGACTTCCCGTTCATGGCGTGGCGTGAGACGACTGTCGCGGGCATCGAAGCCCGGGTCTGCCGGATCAGTTTCTCCGGCGAGCTGGCCTTCGAGATCAACGTCTCGCCGTGGCAGGGCCTCGCCCTGTGGGAGGCCGTGTACGAGGCCGGCGCCCCGTACGGCATCACCCCGTACGGCACGGAGACCATGCACGTCCTGCGGGCCGAGAAGGGCTACCCGATCGTCGGCCAGGACACCGACGGCACGGTGACGCCGCAAGACCTCGGCATGAGCTGGGTGGTGTCCAAGAAGAAGCCGGACTTCATCGGCAAGCGCTCCTTCGCCCGCGCGGACACCGTCCGGCCCGACCGCAAGCACCTGGTCGGTCTGCTCCCTGAGGACCCGGGCACCCTCCTCCCGGAGGGCACCCACCTGGTCGCCGACGGCGTGCTGCCGGCCCCACCCGTCCCGATGCTCGGCCATGTCACCTCCAGCTACCGCAGCGCGGCGCTCGGCCGGACCTTCGCGCTCGCCCTGATCAAGGGCGGCCGGGACCGCATCGGCGAGCGGCTCTACGCCCCCGTCGGTGACCAACTGGTCCCGTTGACCGTCGCCAGCCCCGTCCTCTACGACCCCGAGGGAGCCCGCCGCGATGGCTGAGACCGCCCTTACCGCCCCGCTCCGCAGCCCGCTGTCGCAGTACGCGGCCCGCCTGGCCGCCGCGACACGTACGTCCGGGGGCGCGATCCGGCTGGCCGAACTCCCCTTTCTGTCCCAGCTCAACGTGCGCCTCGACGCCAAGGGAGCTGCCGCGGAAGCCGTCGGCCTCGCACTGGACCTCCCGCTGCCGCTCCAGCCGAACACCGTCGTCCGCACGGGGGAGCTGACCGCGCTGTGGCTCGGTCCGGACGAGTGGCTGCTGGTGGGACCGCCGGGGATCGAGCGGGACCTGGAGAGCCGGATCCGTCAGGCCGCGGGCGACGAGTTCGTCTCCGTGATCGATGTCTCCGCGCAGCGCACCACGCTCCTGGTCACGGGCCCCCGTGCCCGTGACCTGCTGGCCCACGGCTGTTCGCTGGACCTGCACCCGCGGGCTTTCGGCGCCGGCCGCTGCGCCCAGACGACGCTGGGCCGCACGCAGGTCGTCCTGGTCGCCCGGAATAATCCGAACGCCGGGTTCTGGGTCCTGGTTCGCTCGACGTTCGCCGGCTATCTGGCGGACTGGTTGCTCGACGCGGCGACGGAATACGTCTGACGGAATACGTCTGTCGGAATGCGTCGAGCGACTCGGACGGGATCGCCCGTCCTCCCTGTGGGAGCTCCGTCGAGGGGCTCCCACAGGGCTTGCGGCGCCTCATCGTTGTACGTTCGAAAGCTGGACTCCTGTGACCGTCACGGCTCACGCCACCACCTCTACCCACCCGGGCACGTCCGGACTCCACCCGAACGGGCTGCCACGGCCCGGCCGGACGCTGGTCATGGGCGTCGTGAACGTCACCCCGGACTCGTTCTCCGACGGCGGGCTGTCGTTCGCCGCGGACGCGGCCGTCGCTCATGGGCTCGCGTTGCTCGAACAGGGCGCGGACATCGTGGACGTGGGCGGTGAGTCGACCCGCCCCGGCGCGGCACGCCCGCCGGTGGAGGAGGAACTGCGACGCGTCCTGCCCGTCGTCCGGGAACTCGCCGCGGCGGGCGCGACCGTGAGCGTTGACACCATGCGGGCCGAGGTCGCCGCCCGCGCCATGGACGCGGGTGCGCGGCTCGTCAACGATGTCTCAGGGGGTCTCGCCGACCCGGCGATGCTGCCGCTGATGGCCCGGGCGGGCATGCCGTACGTGCTGATGCACTGGCGCGGGCACTCCGCCGGCATGCAGGCGAACGCCGTCTACGACGATGTCGTCACCGATGTGCTCGACGAACTGAGGCTGAGGATCGACACGGCGCTGGAGACGGGGATACGGCCGGACTGCCTGGTAGTCGACCCCGGGTTGGGCTTCGCCAAGACACCCGACCACAACTGGGAGCTTCTGGGCCGTCTCGGGGACGTCATGGCCCTGGGGCACCCCGTCCTCGTGGGCGCGTCACGCAAGTCGTTCCTGGGCAGCCTGCTGGCGGACCCAGCGACGGGAGAACCCCGCCCCGCGCGGCTGCGGGACGCCGCGACAACCGCTGTGTCCGTGCTCGCCGCGGCACAGGGCGTCTGGTGCCTGCGCGTGCACGACGTCGCCTCGACGGCCGACGCGGTACGTGTGACAGCGCGCTGGGGCGCCGAGGCGGCGGCGCGGGCACGGTTGCCGCTGAGCTGAGCGCGCTGAACGCCGCTGGGCTGAGTTCCCCTGAGGGGGTCTCAGCCCAGATAGCCCATCCGGTGGCTGATCTCCTGCGCGCCGCCGATCAGCGCGGGTGCCAGCTCGTGCATGCGTTCCTCGGTGAAGCGGTACGCGGGCCCCGAGGCGCTGAGCGCAGCGATGACCTCGCCGTCACGGGAGCGGATCGGGGCCGCCATGGCGTGCAGACCGATCTCCAGCTCCTCCAGCGTCACCGCGTACCCGCGCTCCCGGGCCTCGGCGAGGTTCTTCTCCAACTTCGCTCTGGCCGTCAGGGTGCGCGGTGTCAGCTTCCGCACCCCGGACTCCGCGAGCACTTCGGCGCGCTCCTTCGCCGACAGGTGGGCCAGCAGGATCTTACCGCTCGACGTGGCGTGGACCGGGGTGAGCTGGCCGACCCAGTTGTGGGTGCCGACGGCGCCCGGGCCGCGTACCTGATACAGGTTGACGGCGTAGTGCTCCTGCAGGACGGCGATGTTGACGGTCTCGCCGATCTCCTCGCTGAGCCGCTCGCACACCGGGCGGCCCTGCTGGGTGATGTCGAGGCGGCCAGTGACCGCGCCGGCCAGGCGGACGATGCCGAAGCCCAGCCGGTACTTGCCTCGCTCCGTCGTCTGCTCGACCAGGCCACGCGCCTCCAGAGCCCCGAGCAGACGGAACGCGGTCGACTTGTGGACGTCGATCTCGACGGCCACCTCGCTGACGCCCGCCTCGCCGCGTTGGGCGAGGATCTCCAGGACGCTGACGGCGCGGTCGACGGACTGCACACCGTTCGCTGCGGGACCCGTTGTTTCGCTGTCTGCGATGTAGTTGCTCATAGCGCAACTATATGCATGGTTCTTCGTGGATCTCCGCCCGTATGGTCGCAGGCCCGCTCTGTCAGCGGAAGACCACGGTGCAGTGCCCGTTCACCAGCACCCGGCTCTGACTGTGCCACTCGACGGCGCGGGCGAGTACCTGGGCCTCGACGTCGCGGCCGATGGTGACCAGCTCGCCGGGGTCGCGGGAGTGGTCCACGCGGACCACGTCCTGCTCGATGATCGGGCCCTCGTCGAGGTCGGGCGTGACATAGTGCGCCGTGGCGCCGACCAGCTTCACGCCGCGCTCGTGCGCCTGGACGTACGGCCGGGCACCCTTGAAGCTCGGCAGGAACGAGTGGTGGATGTTGATGGCCTTGCCGTCGAGCTGCTTGCACAGGTCGTCGGAGAGGATCTGCATGTAGCGGGCCAGCACCACCAGGTCGACGTCCAGCTCGTGCACCAGGTCCAGCAGCCGCGCCTCGGCCTGGACCTTAGTGTCCTTGGTTACCGGGATGTGGTGGAAGGGGATGCCGTAGCTCTGCGCCAGCGGCTCGAAGTCGCGGTGGTTGGAGACGATCGCCGGGATCTCGATGTTGAGCGCGCCCGTGGACTTGCGGAACAGCAGGTCGTTCAGGCAGTGGCCGAACTTCGACACCATGATCAGTGTGCGCGTCGGGGTCGACGCGTCGTGCAGCTGCCAGGTGATGTTGTACGCCTGGCTGACCGGGCCGAAGCCTGTGCGCAGGTTCTTCAGGGAGATGCCGGGATCCGAGACGTCGAAGTGCACCCGCATGAAGAAGCGGTCCTGCAGCCGGTCGTCGAACTGCTGACTCTCCAGGATGTTGCCGGAGTGGCTCACGAGAAAGGTGGTCACTGCGTGGACGAGGCCGGCCTGGTCGGGGCAGGAAAGGGTGAGGATGAACTCGCGGCCGGGCTGCGGTCGAGGAGACATGCCTTCCTCCGTCGGTCGGTTGTGCGCACTACGCAACACGGTGAGCTATGCGCAACATGATTGAGTGAGGGTGACCGGGTGGTCAAGGGGTGGGCCGGCGGAAGTGGCCCAGCCGCTCCAAGATCTTCTCGGCGGCGGCCCGCACCACGGCGGAGACTCTCGAACTCCTCGACGCTGTAGGCGCGGACATCCGCGCGGGCGCGCTTCAGCTGTGCCCGGAGGGTCCCGGGGGGTGCTGGAGTGCGGTGTGCAGCTCTCCAGTGACCCCGAGAGTCTGCTCGCGAGCTCGGGCAGATGGACCAGCAGGATCTTGCCGCTGGGCGTCGCATGCAGCGGCGTACACCGGCCTGGCCAGTTGCGGGTGGTGATGGCCGACGGGCCGAGTGTCTGGTCGATGAGTCCACGCGCTTCCAGGGTCGCCGCCGGCCGGGACGCGGTGGACTTGTGCGCGTCCAAGTGCGGCGGCCATGTCCGTGACGCCCGCTTCCTCGTGGCTGCCGAGGGACTCGAGGGCGCTTGCGGCCCGGTCGACCGGCTGAACGGGGACTCCTTGGGCTCCTTCGGACTCGGGGAGGGCAATGAGGGCAACCTGGGCTCGGCGCTGATCGGTGTCGTCTTCGTGCTGGGCTGTATAACCGCGCTGCGGCTGGTGGGCCGGGTGGGGCGCCGCCCCGTCATCGTGCGGTCGTTCGCCCTGATGGTGGTGCCGCTCGCGGTGCTCGGCGGCGGCAACGCACTCCCCATGGAGGTGGTCATCGTGTGCTTCTGCGCCTATGCCCTCCTGTCGGGCGGTCCCACGGCGCTGGAGTGGACGTATCCCAACGAGCTGTTCCCCCACCGGCATCCGGGCCGCCGCGGGAGGCGTGGCGACTTCGATCAGCCGTGTCGGCGCCGCCGGTACGTATCTGCTGCCGATCTCCCTGGATCGGCAGGGCATCAGTGCGACCCTGCTGATCGGCGCCGGTATCACCGGGTCTTGTGCGCCACGTCCGCGGCTGTCCCGCGTCCGCTTTCCGCCGGGATGGCAACTTCGCTCGACCAGCCCCTTGACAGTGGGTGTCGGCAGGGAGACAGTTTGGTCGGTCGTTGCTTATGACGAATGCAATTCCTCAATGCGCAACGCGGTTGCCCTGGCCTCTCGGGTCTCTTCCTTCCCCGTCGATCGCTCCACCGAGCGATCGACATCCTCCCGCCATCCAGAACACCAGGCCGAAGATCCCCAAGATCGCGTTTCGGCCGCCCCCTCGACGAGGAGATCGACCGTGACACACGAGGTACGCGGCGTCGTCGCCCGCCGGAAGGGCGCACAGGTCTCGGTGGAGACCATCCTGGTGCCGAACCCCGGCCCCGGTGAGGCGCTGGTGCGGGTGCAGGCCTGCGGTGTCTGCCACACCGACCTGCATTACCGGGAGGGCGGGGACAACGACGAGTTTCCCTTCCTGCTCGGACACGAGGCGGCCGGTGTCGTCGAGTCGGTCGGCGAGGGCGTCACCGACGTCGCGCCCGGCGACTTCGTTGTCCTCAACTGGCGTGCTGTCTGCGGAACTTGCCGGGCCTGCAGCAAGGGCAGGCCGTGGTACTGCTTCGCCACCCACAACGCCACCCAGCTGATGACCCTGGCCGACGGCACCGAGCTGTCGCCGGCCCTCGGTATCGGCGCCTTCGCCGAGAAGACCCTGGTCGCCGCCGGCCAGTGCACCAAGGTCGACCCGGCCGCCCCGCCCGCCGCGGCCGGCCTGCTCGGATGTGGGGTGACGGCCGGCTTCGGCGCCGCGGTCAACACCGGCGGCGTGGGCCGCGGCGACTCGATCGCGGTGATCGGCTGTGGCGGCGTGGGCATGGCCGCGATTGCGGGCGCCAAGGTGGCCGGTGCGAGCCGGATCATCGCCGTGGACGTCGACGAGCGGAAGCTGAAGTGGGCCGAGCGGTTCGGCGCCACCGACACCGTCGACTCCTCCAGGACCGACGCCGTCGAGGCGATCCGCGGACTCACCGGCGGCTTCGGCGCCGACGTCGTCGTGGACGCGGTCGGGTGCCCCGACACCTTCAAACAGGCATTCTACGCCCGCGACCTGGCCGGCACCGCCGTCCTGGTCGGCGTCCCCACCCCGGAGCTGGCCCTCGATCTGCCCCTGCTGGACGTCTTCAGCCGTGGCGGGGCCCTGAAGTCCTCCTGGTACGGCGACTGTTTGCCCGCCCGGGACTTCCCCGCCCTGATCGACCTCTACCTCCAGGGTCGCTTCGACCTGGGCGACTTCGTCACCGAGACGATCGCCCTGGACGAAGTGGGGGCCGCGTTCGCCAAGATGCACCACGGCGACGTCCTGCGCTCGGTGGTGGTCCTGTGACCGCTCGCACCGAACGCCTCGTCACGTCCGGCACCTTCGAACCGGGCGGCGGCAGATGGGAGGTCGACAACAAAGTCTGGCTGATCGGCAACGACAACGAGGTGATCGCCGTCGGCGACCGGAGGCTGGTCGCCGACGTGTGCACTCACTCCCGCAACGACCACGTCAACGCCGCTCCGGCCCTGGCCGCTCGCTACGGTGCGCCGATCCTGCTTCACCCGGCAGACGCGGTGCTGTGGTGATGGGGCACGAACCGGGTGCATGGACGGCCGCCCGGTCGGCTATGTGACCAGCGCCGCCTACGGCTACACGATCGGCGCGCCCATCGCGTACGCCTGGCTGCCCGCCGAACACACCGCCCCCGGAACCCCGGTGGAGATCGAATACTTCGGCGTCAGGGTCCCGGCCGCCACCGACGCCGAGCCCCTCTTCGACCCCGAGATGTCCCGCATCCGGCGCCGAGCAAGCCCGTGCACCGGCAGCACCAACCCCCATCGGCAAGATTCCCAGGAGATGGACACATGGCCACTTCGTACGACGTGATCGTCGTCGGCCTGGGCGGGATGGGCAGCGCAGCCGCCTATCACCTCGCCGCCCGCGGTCAGCGAGTGCTCGGCATCGAGCGCTTCGGACCAGCCCACAGCCTCGGCTCCAGCCACGGCGGTTCCCGCATCTACCGGCAGGCCTACTTCGAGGACCCGGCCTACGTACCCCTGCTGCTGCGCGCCCACGAACTGTGGGAGAAGCTCGTCGTCGACTCCGGACGGGCGGTTTTCACCGAGACCGGCGGTCTCATGATCGGCCGCGAGGACAGCGAGGCCTTCGCCGGTACGCTGCGCAGCGCCCATGAGTGGGGCCTGGACCACGAGGTTCTGGGCGCCGCCGACATCCGGCGCCGTTTTCCCACCTTCAACCCGGCGGCCGAGGACATCGCCTTCTATGAGCGCAAGGCGGGCATCGCCCGGCCCGAGGCGGCTGTCACCGCCCACTTGGGCCTGGCCCGGGCGCATGGCGCCGACCTGCACTTCACGGAACTCGTACTCGGCTGGGAGGCCGACGGCCCGGGCGGCAAGGCCTGGGTGGTCACCGACCGCGGCGCCTACACCGCCGACCGCCTGGTCATCGCGCCCGGGGCCTGGGCACCCAAGCTCCTGACCGACCTCGGCGTGCGCGTGACGGTGGAGCGACAGGTCATGTACTGGTTCCAGCCCGAGGGCGGAACCCGCCCGTTCAGCGCCGAACGGCACCCCGTCTACATCTGGGAGGACCCTGACGGTACCCAGATCTACGGCTTCCCCGCGCTGGACGGACCCGACGGCGGCGCCAAGGTCGCCTTTTTCCGAAGGGGCGTCCCCAGCGACCCCGACCACCTCGACCGCCGGATCCACCCGGACGAGATCACGGCCATGGCCGAGTACCTGCGACCGCGCATCCCCGCCCTGCCCGGCCGCTACCTCAAGGCCGCGGCCTGCATGTACGCCAACACCCCGGACGAGCACTTCGTCCTCGCCCGGCACCCCGAGCATCCGCAGGTGATCGTGGCCTGCGGCTTCTCGGGCCACGGGTTCAAGTTCGTCCCCGTCGTCGGCGAGATCCTCGCCGACCTGGCCACGGTCGGCACCACCGACCACCCCATCGCCCTGTTCGATCCCCGCCGCGTGCGCGTCTGACACTTCCGAAGGTGACGAGATGACCATCACGAATCTGCCGCCCAGCTTGATGCCCACGCTGTCCGGCTCCTCCTACACCGACCCGGGGATCTTCGCCCAGGAGCAGGAGCGGGTCTTCGAGGCCATGTGGTTCTGCGTGGCCCGGGCCGCCGAGCTGGACAAGCCCGGCGCCTTCCGCACCTACCAGGTGGGCCGTGAGAGCGTGCTGGTCTCCCGCTCACGGGACGGCTCGGTCAAGGCGTTCTTGAACATCTGCCGGCACCGCGGCGCCAAGCTCTGCACCGAGGAGTCCGGCGAGGTCAAGCGGGCCTTCCAGTGCCCGTACCACGCCTGGACGTACGGTCTGGACGGCAAGCTCGTCGCCGCGCCCAACCTCGCCAAGATGCCCGACGTCGGCCGCGCCGAGTACGGCCTGGTCAACGTCCATGTGCGGGAGTGGCTCGGCTATGTGTGGGTCTGCCTTGCCGACGAGCCGCCCTCCTTCGAGGCGGACGTGCAGGGCGCGGTCGTCGAGCGGCTCGGCGACCTGGAGTCGATCGGGCGTTACGGGATCGAGGACCTCCAGGTGGGCCGCCGTATCACCTACGACGTGAAGGCGAACTGGAAGCTCATCATCGAGAACTTCATGGAGTGCTATCACTGCGCCACGATCCACCCCGAACTCACGGAGGTTCTCCCGGAGTTCGCGGACGGTTACGCCGCCCAGTACTACGTCGGTCACGGAGCGGAGTTCGGCGAGGACGTTCAGGGCTTCACGGTGGACGGCTCCGAGGGGCTGGACCGCATTCCCGGGGTCGCCGACGGTCAGGACCGCCGCTACTACGCGATCACCGTCCGGCCCCAGGTCTTCATCAACCTCGTGCCGGACCATGTGATCTTCCACCGGATGTACCCGATGGCGCACGACCGCACGATCGTCGAGTGCGACTGGCTGTACCTGCCGCACGTCGTCGAGAGCGGCAAGGACGTGGACCGTTCGGTGGAGCTGTTCCACCGGGTCAACCAGCAGGACTTCGATGCCTGTGAGCGCACCCAGCCGGCGATGAGCTCGAAGGCGTACGCGAAGGGCGGCGTGCTGGTGCCCAGCGAGCACCACATCGGCGAGTTCCACACCTGGGTGCAGAACAAGCTAGAGGTGCGGCCCTCGCACTGATCCCGCCCCAGTACCGCCCGTCCACCTGCTGGTGCGGCCCCTCCGGCAGGTGGGCGGGCCATGTGGGCTGTGAGAAGCTCTTGCCGTACCGATCTTGGGGTTTGTTGATCGAACGGAAGTCTCGTTCGGGTGGTTGCGGGGTCCTCGGCGCATACGAGCAGGGCCTCCTGAACAGCTCGTTGGTGTCGAGTCGCCGAGCGACATCAGGATGCCCCGGTGCCGCGGTCTTCCGTGTCGATGGCCGGGTCGTCCGGCTCGGTCGCCCGGGAGTGTGACTGCCTGCTCAGCGTTGTGAGCTTGTCGAGGTCTTCACCGGGCTGCGTCCGCGGCGGTTTCAGCGCTTGGTGCAGGCAGTGCGGCGTGAGGGAGGATCGTCGCTGGGTCCGGCCCGGCCTGGTCGTCCCTGGTCTTTGCCGCTGGAGGACCGGGTACTGCTGGTAGCGATGTATTGCCGCACCAACCTCACCATGCGGCAGCTCGCGCCGCTGTTCGGGATCTCCTCAGCGGCGGTCGGGCGGATCATCGACCGACACGGTCCGCTGCTGGCGCTTGCGCCGGCCCGGCGTAAGCCCGGCCGGCGGGAGGTGGTCATCGTGGACGGCACGCTGGTGCCCACCCGCGACCGGTCGGTGGTCGCCTCCTCGAAGAACTATCGGTATTCGGTGAACCTGCAGGTGTTGATCAAGGCGGAGACCCGGCTGGTGCCGGCGGTCGGTCGTCCGCTGCCGGGTAACCGCAACGACTGCACGGCCTTCGCCGAGTCCGGTATCGAGGAGACCAGCGGCCGCGCGCCACCGTGCTCGCCGACGGCGGCTATCAGGGAACCGGCGCCCTCGTCCCGCATCGCCGCCGAGCCGGACAGGACCGCCTACCGCAGTGGAAGGAACAGCACAACGCCTCCCACCGGCAAGTCCGGGCTCGCATCGAGCACGTCTTCGCCAGGATGAAGAACTGGAAGATCCTGCGGGACTGCCGACTCAAGGGCGACGGCGTCCACTGGGCGATCAGCGGCGTCGCCCGCATGCACAACCTCGCCCTCACCGGCTGAGCCGACTCACTCCGGCACGCTCACCCCGAGTGCGCGCAGGCGCGGTACGGCAACGGCAAGGCAAGCCTCCACCGACACCGCATCGACTCGCACCACCTGCCCGCCCAGTGGCTCACCACTGGCGACGAAGGTCCATGGACGGGACCGCTCCAGCATCCGCTCACCGTCCGCCTTGACCAACGCGGTCACCCCCCTGCTAGGCAAGCGTCTCCAAGATTGACACGACGTCCACACGCACCCCTGTCCTCCACCCGACAAGGCACGTTACAGCCACCGATCACCATTACGAGACAGCCTTTAGCCCGCACCGTTCGGGAGGGGGCCGTCGGAAAAGGACCCGGGCCACGGGCACCTCGTCGGCGGCCTACTTCACTCCATCGCTGGCGCGACCACGGCTTGACCGGGTCCACGGCCGGCTGCGCGGCCGAGTCCGCATCAGGCTGGGGCGGGACGCGGAGCCGACGGCCGGAGTGATCGACTCGCAGTCGGTCACGGCGGACGCCGTCGTCGGCTCCGGCAGCCGCGGCTTCGACGGCGGCAAGCTGGTCAACGGCCGCAAGCGGCACTTCGTGGTCGACGCCCTCGGCCTGCCGCTGGGCGTCATGGTCACCGGCGCGGACATCGGCGACCGCACCGCCGCCCAGGTCCTGCTCACACGGGTGGCCAACGCCCACCACCGACTGGCCTGGCCTGGGCCGACGGCGGCTGCACCGGCAGCTTCGTCGAGCACTGCCACGCCGCACTGGCGCTGGTCCTGGCGATCGTCAAGCGCAGCGACAACCGGAAGGGGTTCGTGGTGCTGCCCAAGCGGTGGATCGTCGAGTGGTGTTTCGCCCACCTGGTGCACACCCGCCGTCTGGCACGCGACTACGAGCGCCGCACCACCAGCGCCGAGGCGATGGTCTACTGGTCGATGACTCTGCTCATGACCCGCCGCCCGGCCCGGCCGCACCCGCAGCGAGGGTGAACCGGCCCGGCGCCGACTCGATCACCCAGCCGTGCGCGACCAGGCGTTTCTGTGGGGTTGGCCCCTTCGGGGACTTCGACCGCAGCCCCTCAACCTGCGTCGGCACCACGTCCATGCCGAACCCGGAGGCCGTCTCCTGGCAGTTCAGCGGCCCCTGCCCGAGCCGGCACCGGTCCGCGAGCGAGGTGAGGATGCGCTGGTAGTCCACCGACAGCGTCGACCGGGAAAGGCCCTCACACCACACCGGCACCTGCGGCTTCGGTTTCACCGCATCCCAGGGCGCCGACGGCGCGTCCGTGTCCCGCACATCCGGGACGGCCTCCGTCTCGGCGGTGTCGCCGCTATTCGGAGCCAACACCATATCGACCCGCCTGCGGGCGATCGCCCACTCCTGCCATTCCCACTCCTGCCATTCCCGCTCGGCCATGGCCGACTCGGCCTGGATACGATCGGCCTCCTCGCGCAGCTCGTCCACGCGGCGGCGAGCACCCGGCTCACGCTGTTCCAACAACCCAGTCACCGACGGCATCCACGACATCCCGGGGAGCGACAGCACGACAGGCGACTACTCCCACGGCACCTCCGCCCCTACGCCCGACCAGCGGAAACGCGGCTCTCAAGTCCGGAAAGACAACAGCTACTGAAGTCGAGATCGGCAGGGCAGGCACGATGGAACATTGACGGCCGATACTTGGAGCATGGACAGGTCCGAATCGCGGCGGTCCTCGGTACGTCTGCCATCTGTGCTGAGCGTGCACAGTGTCGCGGGCCAGGTCTTCATCCTGCAGGTGGCCGTCGTTCTGCTGCTGGTGATCGCCTCGGTGGTGGCCCTCGTGCTGCAGGCCCGGAACGCGAGCCTGCAGGAGGCCAAGGCACGCTCGCTCGTCGGCGCCGAGACCTTCGCGCACGCCCCGGGCACGCTGGCCGCCATGAAGTCCCCCAACCCCAGCGCCCTGCTCCAGCCGCGGGCGGAGGCGGCGCGGAAGGACTCCGGGGTGGCCTACATCATCGCGTTCGACACGAGGGGCATCCGCTGGACCCATCCCGACCCGGACCTCATCGGCAAGCGTGTCGTCGGCTCCTACGCCGAGGCGCTCGCCGGTCATGTGCACCAGAACACCTACGACACTCCCGGTGTAGGCCGTACCGTGGACTCGGTGGTTCCCGTCTTCGACACCGACGGGGAGGTCGTCGGACTGGTGTCCGTCGGCATCACGCTCAGCAGCGTCAACGAGCAGGTGATGGACCAGCTGCCGCTGCTGATCGGTTCCGCCGTCGGCGGGCTGGCGCTGGTCGCGGGTGGAACCGCGCTGGTGAGCCGACGACTGCGGCGACAGACCCACGGTCTGGATCCGGCCGAGATGACACGGATGTACGAGCATCACGACGCGGTCCTGCACTCGGTACGGGAGGGTGTGGTCGTCGTCAGCGGCGAGGGGCGCCTGCTACTGGCCAACGACGAGGCTCGCCGGCTGCTGGATCTCCCCGAGGAGGGGGAGGGGCGACGGGTCGCTGACCTCGGGCTCGCCCCGCGTGCCGCCGCCCTGCTGACCTCGGACCGTGTGGCCACCGACGAGGTGATCCTGGCCGGGGAGCGGCTGCTGGCCGTGAACCTGCGGCCGACCGCGCCGACCGGGAGCGTGGCGACGCTGCGGGACACCACGGAGTTGCGCGCCCTGGCGGGCCGGGCCGAGGTGGCACGCGAACGCCTGCAACTTCTCTACGACGCCGGGGTACGCATCGGCACCACGCTGGACGTGGTGCGCACCGCCGAGGAACTGGTCGAGATCGCGGTTCCGCGGTTCTCCGACTACGTCACCGTCGAGCTGCTGGACGCGGTCCGGCGGGGCGAGGAACCGAACGGCGACGTGAGCCCGACCATGGAGCGCATCGCCGTACGCGGGATCCGGGACGACCACCCGCTGAGCCCCGCGGGGGAGCGGATCACCTTCGTCCCGACCATGCCGCAGGCGCAGAGCCTGCACAGCGGTCGTGCCGTGCTTCTGCCCGATCTGAGCGACGCGCCCGGCTGGCATGCCCAGGATCCGGAGCAGGCGCGGCGTGTCCTGGACTTCGGCATCCACTCCCTGATCACTGTGCCGTTGCAGGCCCGTGGCACGGCGTTGGGCATGGTGGACTTCTGGCGCTCGCACCGGAAGCCGTTCACGCCCGACGATCTCGCCTTCGCCGAGGAACTGGCCGCGCGAGCCGCAGTCGCTGTCGACAACGCCCGCCGCTACACCCGCGAGCATTCCATGGCCGTCACCTTGCAACGCAGCCTGCTGCCACGCGCCCTGCCCGAGCAGTCGGCGCTGGAGGTGGCGTACCGCTATCTGCCCGCCCAGGCCGGGGTCAGCGGTGACTGGTTCGACGTCATTCCCCTGCCCGGCGCCCGCGTCGCCCTCATCGTCGGCGACGTCGTCGGCCATGGCCTGCACGCCGCCGCGACCATGGGCCGTCTGCGTACCGCGGTGCACAACTTCTGTGCCCTCGATCTCGCCCCTGACGAGCTTCTGAGCCACCTGGACGAGTTGGTCGCCCGCATCGACGAGTCGGAGGCCACCGAAGAGGAGAGCGAAACCATCACCGGGGCCACCTGCCTGTTTGCGATCTACGACCCGGTCTCCGGCCACTGCACCGTCACCCGGGCGGGCCACCCCGGGCCCGCCGTGGTTCACCCCGACGGCTCCGTGACCTTCCCCGACGTCCCGGTCTCACCACCGCTCGGCCTGGGTGCCGGGCTGCCGGTCGAGACGGCCGAACTCCAGCTGCCGGAGGGTTCCCGGATCGCCCTGTACACCGACGGACTCGTCGAGGACCGCGAGCGGGACATCGACGCCGGCCTCGAACTCCTCAGGCACACCCTGGCACACCCCGACCGGCCTCCGGAACAGGACTGTCAGGCGGTACTCGACGCACTGCTGCCCGACCGCCCCCGTGACGACATCGCCCTCCTGGTGGCCCGCAGCAAACGGCTCGACCCGGGCAGGGTCGCCGACTGGGACGTACCGTCCGACCCCGCCGCCCTGGGCCCCCTCCGCGCCGCCTGCGCCGACCGGCTTCAGGCTTGGGGGCTGGATGAGCTCGCTTTCACCACCGAGCTCGTCCTCAGCGAACTGGTCACCAATGCCATCCGCTACGGCGACGATCCCATCCGCCTCCGGCTCATGTACGACCGGGACACTCTGATCTGCGAGGTCTCCGACGGCAGCAGCACGTCCCCGCATATGCGCCGCGCGGCCACCACCGACGAGGGTGGCCGAGGGCTGTTCCTGGTTGCTCAGTTCGCCCGTCGCTGGGGCACCCGGTACACCGATCGCGGAAAGGTCATCTGGAGCGAACAGTCCGTGGAGGCCGCCGAGGCCGGGCTCGGAGCCATGGGAGACCTGCTCCTGGACCAGTGGGACGAGTCGGCGACGTAACCGTGAACGCCCGGACTCTTCGCCTCGCGCTGGTTGCGAAGAGCGCAACTTGGATCATCATCAGAAATCGATATGCGACGCCTCCCTTGACAACGCCCGCGCCGCGCGGAAAGCATGTTGCGTATAGCGAATGTCGTTGTGTTATGTGAGACAACTCTGTCTGGAGTCGGCATGAGGAGCATCACCGTCGTCGGAGCGTCGCTGGCAGGATTGAGCACGGTCCGCGCGCTGCGCGCAGAGGGCTATGACGGCGAGATCGTCGTCGTGGGGGAGGAGCGCCACGCCCCCTACGACCGCCCCCCGCTGTCCAAGGACTTCCTCAAGGGCGACATCGACGCCGATGGGCTCGCGCTCGGCGACGCCGACGAGTACGAGGCTCTGGACGTGCAGTGGCTGCTCGGCGAGCGCGCCGTGCGGCTCGATCCCGTCGCCCGCACCGTCACCCTGGCCGGCGGGCGCCATGTGCGCACCGACGGCGTCGTCGTCGCGACCGGCGCCAGTCCCCGCACCCTCCCCGGCGCGGACGGGCTGGCGGGCGTCCACACCCTGCGCACCCTGGACGACGCCCAGGCCCTGCGCGCCGAACTGCTGGACGGCCTGCCCAGAGTCGTTGTGATCGGTGCCGGGTTCATCGGCGCCGAGGTGGCGTCCACCGCGCACTGGCTCGGGCTCCACGTCACAGTCGTCGAGGCGCTCCCCGTACCTCTGGAGCGCCAGCTCGGGCGCGAGATGGGGCTGGTGTGCTCCTCGCTGCACAGCGATCACGGGGTTGAGCTGTTGTGCGGGACCGGCGTGGCGGAACTGATCGGCGAGGGCCGGGTCACGGGCGTACGGCTGACGGACGGGCGGGTGCTGCCCGCCGACATCGTCGTGGCCGGCATGGGCGTCCGACCCAACACCGACTGGCTTGCGGGCTCCGGCGTGCAGGTCGACGACGGCGTGGTGTGCGACGCCGGCTGCTCGACGGGCACCCCGGGCGTGGTTGCCGTAGGTGACGTCGCCCGCTGCCCCAACCCGTTCACCGGACGGCACGCCCGCATCGAGCACTGGAGCAACGCCACCGAGCAGGCCAAGACCGCCGCCCGTACGCTGCTGACCGGTGTGTCGGCCCAAGCCCCGCTCACCGCACCGTACTTCTGGTCCGACCAGTACCAGGTGCGCATCCAGGTCGCCGGGTACGTCGCACCCGGCGCCGAACCCGACATCGTCGAGGGCGACGTCGACAGCCGCACCTTCACGGCCGTCTACCGGCGCGAGGGCACCCCCGTCGCCGTGCTCTCCCTCAACCAGCCGAAGTTCTTCAACCGGCTCCGCCGCACCCTCGTCCCCGCCGCCACGGCCGTCGTGTCATGAGCTCCGCGCCCCAGCTCTCCCTGGAATCCGAGGGGAAGAGCGCCACGAGCATTCCGCGGTGCCTGAGTTGCGCCTGGGACCACGAGTGGCTGGTCGTGGACGAGGGCAACGTCACCGTCGGCATCATCGCGTTCGCGGCGCAGGCCCTCGGCGATGTCGCCCACCTCCGGCCGCCCGACGTCGGGACCTGGGTCGAGGCGGGGGAGAGCTGCGGACAGACCGAGTCACGGACCGACGTCAGCAGCCTGTACGCCCCCGCCTCGGGCCGGGTCCTGGAAGTCAACACCGCGCTGGCCGGCGACCCCGGCGTCGCCAACGCCGCCCCTTGCGCCGGCGGCTGGCTGTTCCGCCTTCGCGTCGAGAACATCGCCGGCGCGCTGTCCGCCGATGCCTACGCCGCCCATTGCGCCCACACCCAAGGAGACCGCCCATGACCCTGTTCAACCAGCCCCTGCACCAGCTCGACCCGGAGGTAGCCGCCGCGGTCGACGCCGAGCTGGAGCGTCAGCAGTCCACCCTTGAGATGATCGCCTCGGAGAACTTCGCGCCCGTCGCGGTGCTGGAGGCGCAGGGATCGGTCCTGACCAACAAATATGCCGAAGGCTACCCGGGCCGCCGTTACTACGGCGGCTGTGAGCACGTCGATGTCGCCGAGCAGATCGCCATCGACCGGGTCAAAGAGCTGTTCGGCGCCGAGTACGCCAACGTCCAGCCGCACTCGGGCGCGTCCGCCAACCAAGCCGCGCTGTTCGCGCTGGCCCAGCCCGGCGACACCATCCTCGGCCTGGACCTGGCCCACGGCGGCCATCTCACCCACGGCATGAAGATCAATTTCTCGGGCAAGCAGTTCGACGTCGTCCCGTACCACGTGGACCCCGAGACCGGCCTGGTCGACATGGCGGAGCTGGAGCGGCTGGCCAAGGAGCACCGCCCAAAGGTGATCATCGCGGGCTGGTCGGCGTATCCGCGGCAGCTGGACTTCGCGGAGTTCCGGCGGGTCGCCGACGAGGTCGAGGCGTACCTGATGGTCGACATGGCGCATTTCGCCGGTCTGGTCGCGGCCGGGCTGCACCCGAACCCGGTGGAGTACGCGGACGTCGTCACCTCCACGACGCACAAGACGCTCGGCGGGCCGCGCGGGGGCATCATCCTGGCCAGGCAGTCCTTCGCGAAGAAGCTCAACTCCTCGGTCTTCCCGGGCTTCCAGGGCGGCCCCCTGGAGCACGTGATCGCGGCCAAGGCGGTCTCCTTCAAGGTCGCCGCGAGCGAGGAGTTCAAGGAGCGTCAGCGCCGCACGGTCGAGGGCGCGAAGATCCTCGCCGAGCGGCTCACCGCGCCGGATGCCCGTGAGGCCGGGGTGAACGTGCTGTCCGGCGGCACCGACGTGCACCTCGTCTTGGTCGACCTGCGCGCCTCCGAGCTGGACGGGCAGCAGGCCGAGGACCGCCTCCATGAGGTCGGCATCACGGTCAACCGCAACGCCGTCCCCAACGACCCGCGCCCGCCGATGGTCACGTCCGGCCTGCGTATCGGCACCCCGGCCCTGGCCACCCGCGGCTTCCATGCCGAGGACTTCGCCGAGGTCGCCGACGCCATCGCCGAGGCGCTCAAGCCGTCATACGACGCCGAAGCACTCAAGGCCCGCGTGAAGGCGCTGGCCGACAAGCACCCGCTCTACCCCGGCCTGTAACCGACACCCTCCCGCAGGGGCGTGCCGTGACCGCTCGGCACGCCCCACCAATCCCACGGAGTATGGCGTGGCAATCAGCGTCTTCGACCTGTTCTCCATAGGCATCGGCCCGTCCAGCTCCCACACCGTCGGCCCGATGCGCGCCGCCGCGATGTTCGTCGCCCGGCTGAAGCAGGACGGCGTGCTCGCCCAGACCGCCGCCGTCCGGGCGGAGTTGTTCGGCTCCCTCGGCGCGACCGGCCACGGCCACGGCACCCCCAAAGCGGTGCTGCTCGGTCTGGAGGGCAACGAACCGCACACGGTCGACGTCGCCCAGGCCGACCAGGACGTCGAGCGAATCCGCAGCACCGGGCGGATCCGCCTCCTGGGTGCCGAGATCGGCCGGGCTCACGAGATCGACTTCGACGCCTCGACCCAGCTGGTCCTGCACCGCAGGCGGTCGCTGCCGTACCACGCCAACGGCTTGATCCTTTTCGCCTACGACGGTGACGGGGTGCCGCTGCTGGAGAAGACGTACTACTCCGTGGGCGGCGGATTCGTGGTCGACGAGGACGCGGTCGGCGCGGACCGCATCAAGCCCGACGACACGGTGCTGGCGCACCCGTTCAGCACCGGCGACGAACTCCTGCGCCTGACCAAGGAGACCGGTCTGTCGATCTCCGCGCTGATGCTGGAGAACGAGAAGGCCTGGCGCACCGAGGAGGAGATCCGCGCGGGCTTGCTGGGGATCTGGCGGGTCATGCAGGACTGTGTCGCACGCGGGCTGGGTCGCGAGGGCCTCCTCCCCGGGGGGCTGAAGGTCCGTCGGCGGGCCGCAGCGGCAGCCCGGGCGCTGCGCAGCGAGGGAGACCCGGCGGGCCGCACCATGGAGTGGGTGACCCTCTACGCAATGGCCGTGAATGAGGAGAACGCCGCAGGCGGCCAAGTCGTCACCGCCCCCACCAACGGCGCGGCGGGCATCATCCCCGCCGTCCTGCGCTACTTCCTCGACTTCGTGCCCGGCGCCGACGAGGACGGCATCGTCCGCTTCCTCCTCGCGGCGGGCGCCATCGGCCTGCTCTTCAAGGAGAACGCCTCCATCTCCGGAGCCGAGGTCGGCTGCCAGGGCGAGGTCGGCTCCGCCTGCTCGATGGCCGCCGGCGGGCTCGCCGAGGTGCTCGGCGGCAGCCCCGAGCAGGTCGAGAACGCCGCCGAGATCGGCATGGAGCACAACCTCGGGCTCACCTGCGACCCGGTCGGCGGCCTGGTCCAGATCCCATGCATCGAGCGGAACGGGATGGCCGCGGTCAAGGCCGTCACCGCCGCTCGGATGGCCCTGCGCGGCGACGGCCGCCACCACGTCTCCCTCGACAAGGTCATCAAGACCATGAAGGAGACCGGCGCTGACATGAAGACCAAGTACAAGGAGACCGCCCGCGGCGGGCTGGCCGTCAACGTCATCGAGTGCTGAGGAGACGGACGGAGCGGGACAGGGACGAAGCAGGAGAAAGGGCCGCAGCCATATGCTCATCGACACCTACGGTCGCGTCGCCACCGACCTGCGGGTCTCGCTCACCGACCGGTGCAACCTGCGCTGTACGTACTGCATGCCGGCAGAGGGCCTGCGGTGGCTGGCCAGGCCCGACCTACTCACAGACGACGAGGTCGTACGGCTCATCCGGATCGCCGTCACCGAACTCGGCGTGCACGAGGTCCGTTTCACCGGCGGCGAGCCGCTGCTGCGCCCCGGCCTCGTCGGCATCATCGAGCGGTGCGCCGCCCTCACACCGCGCCCCCGGCTGTCGCTGACGACCAACGGCCTCGGCCTCGAACGCACGGCGACTGCCCTGGAGGCCGCGGGCCTGGATCGGGTCAACGTCTCACTGGACACACTGCGCCCCGCCGTCTTCAAGGCCCTGACCCGGCGCGACCGCCATCACGAGGTGCTTCAGGGCCTCGCCTCGGCCCGCGCCGCCGGGCTCACCCCGGTGAAGGTCAACGCCGTCCTGATGCCCGGACTCAACGACGACGAGGCACCCGAACTGCTCGCCTGGGCCATGGAGAGAGACTACGAACTCCGGTTCATCGAACAGATGCCGCTCGACGCCCAGCACTGCTGGCAGCGCGACGGCATGGTCACCGCCGAGGACATCCTGGCGAGCCTGCGCACCCGCTTCACGCTCACCCCCGAGCCGGACGAGGTCCGCGGCTCCGCGCCCGCCAAGCGCTGGCTCGTCGACGGGGGCCCGGCCCGGGTAGGCGTCATCGCCTCCGTGACCCGTCCCTTCTGCCGCGCCTGCGACCGCACCCGCCTCACCGCCGACGGCCAGGTGCGCGCCTGCCTGTTCGCCCGGGAGGAGACCGACCTGCGCGCGCCACTGCGCTCCGGAGCGCCGGACGAGGAGATCGCGGAACTCTGGAAGCGCGCGATGTGGGGGAAGAAGGCCGGCTCCGGACTCGACGAGCCGTCCTTCCGGCAGCCCGACCGGCCGATGTCGGCCATCGGGGGCTGACGCCCGAGCCCGCGAGGGGGGAACGACATCCACCGATAGAACTGGGAGTGAGGCCGTGGGACGGGTCACCGAGCGACGGCGCGTGGTGCGCATCCGGGACGGCGCGCTGAGCACGCGCACGGACACGCTGGTGGCGGAGGAGCCACTGGAGATCCGGCTCGGCGGCAAGCCGCTGGCTATCACCATGCGCACGCCGGGGGACGACTTCGCGCTCGCCGCCGGATTCCTGGTGAGCGAGGGTGTCGTGAGCCGGGCCGAGGACGTCGCGAACATCGTGTACTGCGCCGGTGCCACCCAGAACGGCTCAAACACGTACAATGTCGTCGACGTGCAACTCGCCCCCGGCGTACCGTTGCCCGACATCACGCTCGAACGGAACGTGTACACCACGTCGTCGTGCGGACTGTGCGGCAAGGCCAGCCTGGACGCCGTACGGACCACGGCGCGGTGGCCGATCGCCGACACACCACAGGTACGAATCACCCCAGAACTGCTGGCCATCCTGCCCGACCGACTACGGGCCGCGCAGCGGGTGTTCGACCGCACGGGCGGTCTGCACGCCGCCGGGCTGTTCTCACCCGAGGGCGAACTGCTGGACCTACGGGAGGACGTCGGCCGGCACAACGCCGTCGACAAGCTGATCGGCCGGGCGCTGCGCAACGGCGAACTGCCGCTGCACCGGACCATCCTGCTCGTGTCCGGGCGGGCCTCCTTCGAGCTGGCGCAGAAGGCGGTCATGGCGGGCATCCCGGTGCTGGCGGCGGTCTCGGCGCCATCCTCTCTCGCCGTGGGCCTGGCGGCGGAGACGGGGCTCACGCTCGTCGGCTTCCTGCGCGGGAGTTCCATGAACGTCTACGCGGGCGAGCAGCGCCTCTACCTGCCCACCGCGGCCATGGCCGACGAACCAGCGAGGTGAGCCAGTACATGACCCGCCTCGAAGAACTCCAGGACAGCCGCATCCACGGCAGTACCCTCGTCGGCCCGCCCCGCCTGCACCCACCCGACGCCCACGACCGGCCCCGCCGCGTCGCGATGCTCTCCGTGCACACTTCCCCGCTGCACCAGCCCGGCACCGGCGACGCCGGCGGCATGAACGTCTACATCGTCGAACTCGCGCAGCGTCTCGCCGCGATCGGCATCGAGGTCGAGGTCTTCACCCGCGCCACCACCGGCGGGCTCCCGCCCGCCGTCGAACTCGCCCCCGGCGTACTGGTGCGGCACGTGGACGCCGGCCCCTACGAGGGGCTCGCCAAGGAGGACCTGCCCGCCCAGCTGTGCGCCTTCACCCACGGCGTGATGCGCGCCTGGGCCCGCCACCGGCCCGGCCACTACGACCTGGTCCACTCCCACTACTGGCTCTCCGGCCACGTCGGCTGGCTCGCCGCCGAGCGATGGGGCGTCCCCCTGGTGCACGCCATGCACACCATGGCCAAGGTCAAGAACGCCGCCCTCGCCGAGGGCGACACCCCCGAGCCGGCCGCCCGTGTCATCGGCGAGACGCAGATCGTACGGGCCGCCGACCGGTTGATAGCCAACACGGAGAAGGAGGCGGAGGAACTCCTCCGCTACTACGGCGCCGACGCAGCCCGGGTCGCCGTCGTCCACCCCGGCGTCAACCTGGAGCGCTTCCGGCCTGACACCCGGGGTGTCGAGGCCGGACGAGCCGCTGCCCGCTCGCGCCTCGGCCTTCCGCAGGACGCGGTGATCCCCCTGTTCGTGGGCCGCATACAGCCGTTGAAGGCGCCGGACGTCCTGCTGCGCGCGGTGGCCCAGTTGTTGGCGGAGCAGCCGTGGCTGCGCGAGCGGATCGTGGTGCCGATCGTGGGCGGGCCCAGCGGCAGTGGCCTGGCGAGGCCGGAAGGGCTGCAGAAGCTGGCGGCCTGTCTCGGCATTGCCGATGTGGTGCTGTTTCGGCCGCCGGTCGGCCAGGACCGGCTCGTCGACTGGTATCGGGCGGCGTCCGTCCTCGTCATGCCCTCCTACAGCGAGTCTTTCGGCCTGGTGGCCGTCGAGGCGCAGGCCTGCGGCACCCCGGTGATTGCTGCTGAAGTCGGCGGCTTGCCGGTGGCGGTGAAGGACGGGCTGAGCGGCGTTCTCATACCCGGGCACGACCCGAGAGACTACGCGGTGGCGCTGTCCGGCTTCGCCGGCGACCCCGCACGCTCCACCCGGATGGGCGAGGCCGCTGCCCGGCACGCCCTCTCCTTCGGCTGGGACACGGCCGCGGCGACGACGGCGGATATGTACGCCGCGGTCCTGCACGAGCGTAGGCTCCATCGCATCTCGTGACGCGGCTTCCCAGTCGTATTGGGCGAGCAGCATTTTTTCGCACCGTTGCCAACGCGGCCGGCATCGACGAAGTCGGCGCATTCCTTGGCGCACGCTTTATCACTACCTACCCGGTGCCGTTTATTTCTACTGCCTTGACTCCCATGGTCACCAGGGTTGTGGTCATGCATAAGACTTCCGCGCGGGCACGGAAGCTCTGTACGCAGGCCTGCGTTGACGTGCAGGCTCTGCTTTGGGCAATGGACGAGCTCGATGATGCGAATGCTGCAGCCTCCCCCATCCCCGCTGTACTTGGCCAACTCGCTCCCGCCGCTGTCCTGGCAGAACAAGAGGACCCCGGTCTGCTGTCCTGCCCGGCGCAGGCATCCGACCCGCGTGACCCGCGGGGCCGGCTCCATCCGCTGGTCGGCGTGCTCGCGATCTCCGCCGCGGCCGTGCTGACCGGCGCGATCTCGCTGCCGGCGATCAGCGAGTGGGTCACCGACGCGCCTCAGGACCTGCCCGCCCGCCTGGGCGCCCGCCGTGATCCGTTCACCGGGCGTCGCCAGGCACCGTGCGAGGCGGCCATTCGCCGGATCCTCGCCGGGATCGACGGCGACGAACTCGACCGGGCCGTCGGCACCTGGCTCGCCGCCCGCCGCCCGCAGACAGCCCTGATGCCGCTGCGTGCCCTCGCGGTGGACGGCAAGCCCCTGCGGGGAGCGGCCCGCGCCCACGGGCGCAAGGTCCACCCGCTGTCTGCCGTCGACCACGCCACCAGCGCGGCCCTGGGACAGGTCGACGCGGCAGAGAAGACGAAAGAAATCCCCTGCTTCCAGCCCCTTGCTGGACGGAATCGACCTCGCCGGTGCCGTGGTGACCAGCGATGCGATGCACACTCAGCGCGACCACATCACCTACCTGTTGAGACGCGGCGCTCACTACATCGTGATCGTCAAGAGTAACCAGAAGAAACTCCGCAGACAGCTCAAACAGCTCCCTTAGGACCAGGTCCCGCTCCAGAAACGGACCCGCGAGACGGGGCACGGCCGCGGCGAGATCCGCCGTATCAAGGTGGGCACCGTGAACAACCTGCTCTTCCCCGGCGCGCTCCAGGCCATCGAGTTCAAACGCCACAGAGCGAACCGCAGGGCCGGCAAGGTCAGTCTCAAGACCGTCTACGCCGTGACCAGCCTCAGCGCCGAACGGGCCACACCCGCCCAGCTCACATCCCTGATCAGAGGGCACTGGCGGATCGAGGCCCTCCACCACGTGGGAGACACCACCTTCGCCGAGGACACCTCCCAGCTCCGCACCGGCAACACCCCAAGAGCCATGGCCACCTGGCGCAACCTCGCCATCGGAGCCCTCCGCACCGCCGGACACCACGCAGTCGCCGCGGTTCTCCGGCACAACGCCCGCGACGCTACCCGCCCCCTTGCGATCCTCGCCATCCCATGACCAGAAGCAGGACATTACGGCTTCACGCCGAAGTCCTGGGTGCACCGCACTCCGAGTGCGGCCAGGGTGGTGTTTCCTTCCAGGGAGCACACCGCGACCGCGAGGCCGGTGTGTCCGGCCTTCCGCCACGCCCGGACCGTCTGGCTCAGCAGATCCAAGGTGGGCACCATCACCAGCACCTACCTCCGCAGTTCCAGCCGTCGAGCCGCCTCGGCAGCGATCAGCGTCTTGCCCGCCCCGGTGGCGGCCACCGCTGTGGCCCGCAACCCTCCTCCGACACCTCGCGTCCTGCACGGTATTCCAGCGCACGGACAATCGCGTCGACCGCTTCCACCTGATGCGGCCGGAGCCTGATATCAGCCATTCTTTCCTCTCTGTATGAGGGTCTTCTTACGCGCGGTCAATGGGGTCGGAAATATGTGAGGAGCGGGCGTTGTACATATGGGAAATTGCGCGGCGAAGATGTTGGTGCAGCGTCTGGAGCGTCCATATGAGCTGACGGTAGAATCCGGTTGCGACTTCTTCGGCCGGCGGCTGATGCTGGGGTGATGGATCAGATCCGGGATGTTGTGGGCTTGGTGGGTGACGCTCTGGGGGCCGAGGTCATCGGTGTGTATCTTCACGGCTCCTCTGTGCTGGGTGGCCTGCGGCCGGCCAGCGATGTGGACGTCCTCGTCGTCTCCCGGCGACGGATGAAGGACCGGGAACGGCGGGTACTCCTCGAAGGATTGCTCCAGGTCTCCGGTATGGAAGCAGGGATGCGCCCGGTCGAACTCACCGTCGTCTCCCAGCCCGATGTGCGTCCCTGGCGGTTCCCACCGACCGGTGACTTCCTGTACGGCGAGTGGCTGCGCGAGGAGTTCGAGGCCGGGGGAGTCCCACAACCGGCGCCTATGGCGGATCTGGCCCTGCTGGTGGCGATGGTGCTGGCCGGCGACCACTCCCTTGCCGGCCCGCCACCGGCCCAGGTCTTCGACCCCGTCCCACATGCGGATCTGGTACAGGCGAGTGTGGCGGGCATCCCCGAGCTGCTCGACGACCTGGACGGTGACACCCGCAACGTCGTGCTGACCCTTGCTCGTATCTGGACCACGCTCGCCACCGGCGAGATCAGGCCGAAGAACACCGCCGCCGACTGGGCCCTCGCCCGGCTCCCGCCAGAGCACCGCCCCGTCCTGGAACACGCCAGAAGGTTGTATCTCACGTGCCGGTACTCCGAGGAAGCCTGGAGCGACGACCTGAAAGCAGGAGCACGTCCGTATGCAGACCACGTACTGGTTGAAATCGGCCGACTCTCGCAAGAGCGCATGGGTGGGTTCCCGGATCCTCTGTAGTGATGGTCGGCTTCTGGTTTTCAGTGAGGTTCTTCAGCGTGGCCGCTGAACGGGTGGCGGGCAGGGCCGCGTAATGAACGAGACCCCCGGGCGGTTGGTCGAGGTGTCTGACGTCTCAACTCACCAGCCAAGGGGCCTCGTTGCTGACCTATCCCGCCGCACTCGACCTGCCGCACGCGCTCGTGGAGTGGGTCACCACGCTCATCGTCACCCGCGAGGGTGACCGCCGCTGCAAGCTCCCGCCCCACCAGCGGGCCATGGTCGCCCCGGTCTACCTGCGCGAGCACACCACCCCCACCAAGATCGCCGCACGCTTCGGCATCAGCGAAGCCACCGCCCACGCCTACGTACACAGCGGGACCGCACTGCCGGCGGACAAGGGCTCCCTCCCTCACCCGCGCCCTGCGGCGGGCCAGGCCGGACTACGTGCTGGTGGACGGCACCCTCACCGAGTGCGACCGGGTCGGCGACGGCGAAGGCGACCACTCCGGCAAGGCCCGGCGGCACGGCGTGACCATCCAGACCGTCACCGGCCCGGCCGGCGAGCTGATCTGGTATTCACCGGCGCTACCGGGCCGCACGGTGGACATCACCGCCGCCCGTACCCACCGCATTGTCACCGTGTGTGAGCACTTGCGGATCCCGGCCCTCGCGGACAAGGCGTACGAAGGAGCCGGCGGTACCTTCTGCACCCCGTTCAAACGGCACCGCGGACGCGACCTCACCGCGCACCAGAAATCCGTCAACCGCGCACACGCCCGCCTGTGCAGTCCCGTCGGGCGTGCCTTCGCCCGCCTGAAGGACTGGCGGATCTTCCGTCACGCCCGCTGCAGCCCCAACCGGCTCACGTCAATCGTTCAAGCCATCCTCACCCTGGAGCAGCACCGCTGAAGAACCTCACTGGACAGACCCCCTGTGGGGTGGCTGGGGCAAGCTCAGGAGGAGTTCGCGGTCGTATACCATCCCGCTCACTGTCTGGAAGCGTCGGCGCTGCCCCTGAAAGCGGACATATGAAAGCGAACACCAACCACTTGATGGGCGCCGCCGAGGCGATCGCCTTCGTGACCGGCACCGGATTGTGCATCGCACTGGCCGTGTCAGGACACCCCATCGCCTGGCTCTTCGGTTTCGGGACTCTCACCTTCGCTTGGGACCTGTGGCGCAGGTTCCGTAACGTGAAGACCGACTCGGCCCCGAAGGGGCACCGCGAAAGCTGATCCACCCCTTCACTACGTGACAGAGGGGCTGCCGTGACTACCGCGGCAGCCCCTCTTACGAGTTGGTGCGTGACAGCGACTGAGGCGTGCTGGCCTGTTGGAGGGCCTTGTTCAGGCTTGTGCGGTGCGGTCGGAGACGAGGCCGGCGATGGCGCGGTAGGTGTCGGGCAGGCGGTCGCGCTGGTGGGCCCAACGCATCAACTGCTTGACCAGGTCGTCCGCCGCCCTGCGGGCCACGCGCAGCCAGTGCGCATGGCCGGGCCCGGTCCGGTCGGACGGCGAGGCGGGGCGGGACGGCGCGGAGGCAAGGCCCATGGAAGTGGTCTCCTCAAGGTCGGCCGCAGAGCGCGGCGTTGGAGCTCTCCTGCTGGTCGGGCACGTACTTGTAGCCCACGCGCCGAACGGTGACGATGCGGGGCCGGTGAGCTTCGCCCAGCTTGCGGCGTAGGCGGGCGATGTGGACATCCACGGTGCGGTCGTCGCCGATGTGGTCGTAGCCCCAGACGGCGGTCACCAGCCGATCACGGGTCTGCACATGGTGCGGATGCTGAACGAGATGCGCCAGCAGCTGGCGCAGGCGGAAGCCGGGCGGGCTGGAGCCCTCTACCGCGGCCCGGGCCCTGTGGCCGGCGGCCGTCAACCACGTGCTGCGCGACCATGGCCGGCTCGCACTCAACGCCTACAGCGGCCTGTTCCACTGACGAACCGGCCGTCCCGCGCCATGGCTTGTGGGCCGGACGGAGGTAGAGGGCGCCGACCGTGACGACGACACCGGCCGCGGTGTTCGCGGCGGCGGCCGCCACGGGCCCGGCTTGCGCGTGCTTGACGTTTTGGCGGGTACAGCACCGAGGCCCTGTGGCACCTGACCAGCTTCCGAGCCGCGGTGGGGCGCCGGTGCACGGGCGCACGCCGTGCACTGGCGTCCCGGCACGCGTGTCTCGCCCGGCTGGGCACGCCGACGAGGGATCGGCCGATCCGCGAGACGGTCGCCGAAGGCCCAGACCCTGGGGAGCGGGCCGGCTCAGCCTGTCGACCGCCGGCCCGTGCGTGTCCTCGAACGCCGAGGTCGACGTGGAACGTTGATTGCTCTGTGTAGCTGGTCGGCACACGACGTGGTGCTTCGTCCTCTGGTGAGCGAAAGTTTTGAGTGATGCCGCGAAACTTCTTCCTAAGGTTGGCTGGCGCTGCTAGCTTCTCGGCGAAAGCCCGTCAGGGTTCGTTCGCTGGGTGGTGTCTCAACGCGCAGCGACCGACGTTGAGGAGTGCTCGTGCGGCGGATGACGGCTCGGCCGGCCAATACTTACCAGGCACACCTGCTGCGTCTGCTGCGGGACAGTGGGCGCAGCTCACGGGCCGAACTGGGGGAACGCATCCAGCTCTCCCGCTCCAAACTGGCTGTTGAGATCGACCGGCTGCTGGAGACGGGCCTCGTGGCCACCGATGGGTTCGCCGCTTCCCGAGGGGGCCGGCGGTCCCACAGCGTGCGGCTCGCGCCAGGTCTGCGTTTCCTCGGCGTGGACATCGGCGCAACCTCCATCGACGTGGCCGTCACCAACGGCGAGCTTGAGGTGCTGGGCCACCTCAACGACTCCACGGACGTCAAGAACGGCCCCGTCGCGGTGTTCGAGCAGGTGCTCGCGATGGCGGAGAAGCTCAAGGAGTCCGGGCTGGTGGAAGGCTTCGACGGGGTCGGGGTCGGCGTTCCCGGTCCGGTGCGCTTCCCCGAGGGCGTGCCCGTGGCGCCCCCCATCATGCCGGGCTGGGACGGGTTCCCCGTGCGTGAAGCTCTGAGCCAGGAGTTCGGGTGCTCGGTCATGGTCGACAACGACGTCAACCTCATGGGCCTCGGTGAGCAGCACGCAGGCGTCGCCCGCTCCGTCGCCGACTTCCTCTGCGTCAAGATCGGAACGGGGATCGGCTGCGGCATCATCGTCGGCGGCCAGGTGTACCGGGGCGTCACCGGGTGCGCCGGAGACATCGGCCACATCCAGGTGGATCCGCAGGGGCGGCTGTGCGCGTGCGGAAACCGCGGATGCCTGGAAGCACACTTCAGCGGTGCCGCGCTGGCCAGGGACGCCGAAGAGGCCGCACGCAGCGGTCGTTCGGCGCACCTGGCCGTACGACTGGAGGCGTCCGGGCGGCTCACCTCTGCCGATCTCGCGGCCGCCGCGGCCGCGGGTGACCCGGTCGCACTGGACATGGTCCGCACGGGCGGGGAACGGGTCGGGCAGGTGATCGCCGGGCTCGTCAGCTTCTTCAACCCCGGCATGGTCGTCATCGGTGGTGGTGTGACGGGACTGGGCCACACGCTTCTCGCAAGCGTGCGTTCCCAGGTCTATCGCCGCTCCCTTCCGCTGGCGACGGGGAACCTTCCCATTGTCCTGGGCGAACTGGGCGGCATGGCCGGGGTCATCGGTGCCACGCGACTCATCAGCGACCACCTGTTCTCGCCCGCCTGACCTCCGCGACTCGACTCTCCCGCCCGTCCTCAGCCCCAGTCCCAGTCCCCAGTGGCAGGAGCCCGGGCGGGGTCGGCATGTCCTTTCCGTTGGGATTCCTCGTGGTGCCTATGTCTGTTTCCTCTCACCGGGCCGGTGACACGGTCCGATCACCTCTGCTCACGATGTCGGACATCATCAAGGCCTTTCCCGGGGTGCGGGCCCTGGACGGTGTCACTCTTCAGGTGCAGGCGGGCGAAGTGCACTGCCTGCTGGGGCAGAACGGAGCGGGCAAGTCCACCCTGATCAAGGTGCTCGCCGGCGCTCACCGCCCCGACTCGGGCACGGTCACCTGGCGCGGCGAGGAAGTCGTGCTGAGATCGCCCATCGCCGCGATGCGGCTCGGCATCGCCACGATCTACCAGGAGTTGGACCTGGTGGAGGGGTTGTCCGTCGCCGAGAACGTCTTCCTGGGCCATGAGCGGACGGCCGCCGGGTTTGTGATCCGCGGTCGTGACACCCGCGTCGCGGCGGCGGAACTGCTGCGGCGGCTCGGGCATGAGGAGATCGATGCGAGCCGGGCCGTGGGGGAGTTGTCGGCCGCGCAGCGGCAGATCGTCTCGATGGCCCGGGCGCTCTCCCACGACGTGCGGCTCATCGTCATGGACGAGCCCTCCGCGGCGCTCGACCCCGACGAGACGGAGAACCTTTTCCGCATCGTCCGCGAACTGACGGCCGACGGAGTGGCGGTGGTCTACATCTCGCACCGTCTTGAGGAGATCCGGCGCATCGGGGACCGGGTCACGGTCCTCAAGAACGGCCGGTCCGTCGCCGGGGGGCTTGCGGTGGAGGAGACCCCGGACCGGGAGATCATCGCTCTGATGACCGGGCGCGAGATCGAGCACGTCTTCCCCGGCCGGTCCGCACCTCGGCAGAGCGCGCCGACCGTCCTGCGGACGCGTGGCCTGGCCCGGGAGGGGGAGTTCGCGCCGCTCGACCTCGAACTGCGCGCGGGCGAGATCGTCGGCCTCGCCGGCCTGGTCGGTTCCGGTCGCTCGGAGATCCTGGAAACCATCTACGGGGCGCGCCGCCCCAGCGCCGGGGAGGTGAGCGTCGACGGCCGGCGGCTGCGTCCCGGCAGCGTACGCTCGGCCGTGGCGGCGGGACTGGGCCTGGCTCCCGAGGAACGCAAGGCTCAGGGGCTGTTCCAGCTTGAATCCGTCACCCGCAACGTGTCGGTCTCCACCCTCTCGCGCTTCGCGCGGCTGGGCTGGTTGGACCGGCGCGGCGAGCGCGTCGCGACGAAGGCCGTCACCCGGGAGCTGTCCCTGCGTCCCGACGACCCGGATGTGCTCATACGCACGCTTTCGGGCGGCAACCAGCAGAAGGCGGTCCTCGCACGCTGGCTGCTGCGGGACTGCCGCGTCCTCCTGCTCGACGAGCCGACCCGGGGCGTCGACGTGGGAGCGCGTGCGGAACTCTACGGCGTGATCAGGCGGCTCGCCGACGCGGGTCTGGCCGTTCTCCTCGTCTCCAGCGAGCTTCCCGAGGTCCTCGGCCTCGCCGATCGTGTCCTGGTGCTGCGCGAGGGCCGGGTGGTCGACGCCGCACCGGCCCCGGACCTCGACGAAAACCGCATTCTCGACCTGTTGATGGCAGCCCATGCCGACACCACGTCTCCTGGAACGGAGCCTTCGTGACACAGCAGCCAGTCTCCTCTGCGCGGCGGGCGGTGCCCCAGTCGGCCAGTCGTGGCAAGCGTCCGGTCCGCGGTGGGCCCGCGGGCGGCAGGCCGCCGGGCCCGCTGGCTCGTCTCGGTCGGCAGGCGGACGTCCGCAACCTCTCCCTGCTCGGCGTGCTGGCGATCCTCGTCGCCGTCGGCGGGGTCACCGAGCCCGACACCTTCCTGGCGGGCTCGAACCTGCAACTGGTGCTGACGCAGGCGTCGATCATCGGAGTGGTGACCGTCGGCATGACGTTCGTCATCGCCGGCGGCGGCATCGACCTCTCGGTGGGCGCGATCGTCGCCCTGGCCTCGGTCTGGGCGACCACCGTCGCGACACAGGAGTACGGCTTCACCGGAATCCTGTTCACCGCTGTTGTCGTCGGTGTCGGATGCGGCCTGGTCAACGGCGTCCTCGTCGCGTACGGCGGCATGGTTCCCTTCATCGCCACGCTTGCGATGCTCGCCTCCGCACGCGGGCTGGCTCTTCAGATCACCGACGGCCGCACCCAGATCGTCACGGTGGACGCCGTCCTGGACCTGGGCGCCCCCGGCGCCTATGTGCTCGGCATACCGCCCCTGGTGCTCGTCTTCGGTGCGGTGACCGTGCTCGGCTGGCTGCTTCTGAACCGCACGACCTTCGGCCGCCGCACGCTCGCGGTCGGCGGGAACGCCGAGGCCGCCCGGCTGGCCGGGATCGACATCCGGCGCCAGCGCCTCTACCTGTACGTGCTCTCGGGTCTGTGCTGCGGCATCGCGGCCTTTCTGTTGATCATATTGTCAGGTTCAGGACAGAACACCAACGGCAACCTGTATGAACTCGACGCCATCGCGGCCGTGATCATCGGTGGCACCCTGCTGACCGGCGGGCGCGGCACGATCGTCGGTTCCGTGCTGGGCGTATTGATCTTCACCACGATCACCAACATCTTCGCGCTCAACAACCTGCAGAGCGACGTCCAGCAGATCGCCAAGGGCGCGATCATCGTCGCCGCCGTCCTCCTCCAACACCGCACGCTCCGCCGCACCGGCGGAGCCTGACCAGGCACCCGCCCCCGCCCCTGGTCCTCCCCCCCGCACCACACCTGAGAAGGGCTGACTCAGCATGCCTGAAAAAATCCTCACCAGCCGCAGAAGAGTGCTGTTCGGCGCGGCGATCGGTGCCGGCGCCCTCGTCACCGGCTGCACGAGCAACGCCTCCTCCAGCGATGAGTCCGCTGCCACGGCACCGGAGACCGCGGACAAGCCCGGCAAGCCGGTCACCATCGGGTTCGCCGGACCGCAGGCCGACCACGGCTGGCTGAACGCCATCAACCAGAACGCCACCCGGCGGGCCGAGCAGTACGAGGACGTGACGCTGGAGATCACCGAGGGGTCCAACGACACGGCGACGCAGATCGGCCAGATCACGACACTGATCAACAAGAAGGTCGACGTGCTCGTGATCCTGCCGGCCGACGGCAAGGCGCTCACCCAGACCGGCCTTGAGGCGATGCGTGCGGGCATCCCCGTCGTCAATCTGGACCGGATATTCAACTCCCCCCAGGCCTACCGGTGCTGGATCGGCGGAGACAACTACGGAATGGGCCTCAACGCGGGCCGGTACATCGGCGAGCGACTGAAGGATGTCGCGGACGCCAAGGTCGTCGAACTCGCCGGGCTCGACACCCTGGAGCTCACCAAGCAGCGCACCCAGGGTTTCGACGACGCGCTCAGCAACTACCCGAACATCACCAAGGTCGCCCGCCAGGCAGCCGAGTTCACCGTCGAGTCCGGCCAGGCCAAGATGGCCCAACTACTGCAGGCCCAAAAGGATTTCGACGCTCTGTGGAACCACGATGACGACCAGGGCGTGGGCGCGCTGCGGGCCATCGAGCAAGCCGGCCGGGACGAGTTCGTGATGGTCGGCGGCGCGGGATCGAAGTCGGCCATGGAAGCGATCCAGTCCGACGACAGCGTGCTCAAGGCCACCGTGCTCTACCCGCCGACCATGGCGGCCTCCGCGATCGACCTCGCCCGTGCCCTCGGGCAGGGCAAGGGCGTCAGCGGCCTGGCCGAGCTGGAGATCCCCTCGTCCCTGACGCTCTACTCGGCGATCGTCACCAAGGACAACGTGGAGGACTATCTGCCCACCGGCTTCATCTGAGCCCTTCCCCCCACCCGGCGAACCAGGAGCACATCTGATGAAACACAGTGATCGCAGAGAATACGGCGAGCCCAAACCGGACCTGGGTATCGGCATGGTCGGCTACGCGTTCATGGGCGTCGCCCACTCGCAGGCGTGGCGGACGGCGGGGCACGCGTTCCCGCTCCCACTGCGTCCCCGGCTCGCGATGATCTCGGGCCGTGACGAAGCGGCGGTCGGAGCGGCGGCCCGGCAGCAAGGCTGGGCCGCCGCCGTGACCGACTGGCGTGCCGTCGTGGACAGTGACGACGTCGACCTGGTCGACATCTGCACACCGGGAGACAGCCACGCCGAGATCGCCATCGCGGCGCTGGAGGCGGGTAAGCATGTGCTGTGCGAGAAGCCGTTGGCGAACTCCGTGCCGGAGGCGGAGGCCATGGTGGAGGCCGCGCGGGCGGCCAGCCGCCGTGGCCAGGTGGCGATGGTGGGTTTCAACTACCGTCGGGTACCGGCCATCGCCCAAGCCCGCCGCCTGATCGCCGGAGGCCGCCTCGGAGCGCTGCGCCATATCCGGGTCACTTACCTCCAGGACTGGCTCGTCGACCCTGAGTTCCCGCTGACCTGGCGCCTCTCGCGCGAGAAGGCCGGTTCCGGCGCGCTGGGCGACTTGGGCGCGCACGCGGTGGATCTGGCCCAGTACCTGTCCGCGGAGCCGCTGGCCGGTGTGTCGGCCCTCACCGAGACGTTCGTCTCCGAGCGGCCCCTGGTTGCCGCGACGCTCACAGGGGACGACGGGCCGCGGGCCAGGGGACCGGTGACCGTGGACGACGCGGCCCTGTTCACCGGCCGGCTCGCCTCGGGCGCCCTCGCGAGCTTCGAGGTGTCCCGGGTGGCGGCGGGCCGCAAGAACGCGCTGCGCGTGGAGATCAACGGCGAGCTGGGATCGCTGGCCTTCGACCTCGAACGCCTCAACGAACTGTCATTCCACGACCACACCGAGCCGGCCACGACGGCCGGTTTCCGGCGCGTCCTGGTCACCGAACCCGAGCACCCGTACCTGAAGGCGTGGTGGCCCCCCGGCCACGCCCTGGGCTATGAGCACACCTTCACCCACCAGGCCCACGATCTCGTGCACGCGATCGCCACCGGCACCGACCCCGCACCGTCGTTCACCGAAGGACTGCAGGTCCAGCGGGTGCTGGCCGCGGTCGAGGAGAGCGCGGCGAAGAACGCGAGCTACACCCCCGTACCCGTCTGACGGCAAGGAGACACGCGACAATGCCACGTCCCTTCACCTTGTTCACCGGCCAGTGGGCCGACCTCCCCCTGGAAGAGGTCTGCGGCCTTGCCCGGGACTTCGGCTACGACGGACTCGAACTCGCCTGCTGGGGAGACCACTTCGAGGTCGACCGGGCACTGGAGGACCAGGACTACGTCCGAGGCCGCAGGGAACTCCTCGCCCGCTATGGACTGAGATGCTGGGCCATCTCCAACCATCTGGTCGGCCAGGCCGTGTGCGACCGGCTCATCGACGAACGCCACCAGGCGATACTTCCGGGCCGCATCTGGGGCGACGGCGACCCCGAGGGCGTCAGGCGCCGGGCCGCGGCCGAGATGGCCGACACGGCCAGGGCCGCCGCCGCCCTCGGCGTGGACACCGTCATCGGGTTCACCGGTTCCTCGATCTGGCACCTCGTGGCGATGTTCCCCCCTGTGCCGCCGGAGATGGTGGAGCGCGGATACGCCGACTTCGCCGAACGGTGGGGGCCGATCCTCGACGTCTTCGACGCCGAAGGCGTGCGGTTCGCCCACGAGGTCCACCCCGGTGAGATCGCCTACGACTACTGGACGACGCACAGGGCGCTGGAGGCCGTGGACCACCGGCCCGCCTTCGGGCTCAACTTCGACCCAAGCCACTTCGTCTGGCAGGACCTCGACCCCGTCGGGTTCCTCTACGACTTCCGTGACCGGATCTACCATGTGGACTGCAAGGAGGCGCGTAAACGGCTGGACGGACGCAACGGACGGCTCGGTTCCCACCTGCCCTGGGGCGACCCGCGCCGGGGCTGGGACTTCGTCTCGGCCGGGCACGGCGACGTTCCATGGGAGGACGTCTTCCGCATGCTGTCCTCCATCGGGTACGGCGGTCCCGTCTCCGTTGAGTGGGAGGACCCGGGGATGAGCCGCCTCCAAGGCGCTCCCGAAGCCCTGCGGGCGCTCAAACGCTTCGACTTCGAGCCCCCCACCGCCTCCTTCGACGCCGCCTTCGGTGGCGACCGCCGGCCCTGACAACACCGCCGCCCGCCGAAGCACGAGCCAGTGCCTCTCTCCTTCCGGGGCCCGGCGGCGTGCCTCCGGAGTCCTACCGGCGACGTCGATGCGAACGCGCCCCACGCGCGGACGGGTTCACCAGGGAGGCCCCGTCGATCTCACAGGAACGAGCCGGAGCCCGGCTCATCCGAGGCCGCGACTCGGTCGCCACCACGGGGACTGCAAGAGCTCCTGACGCAATGCGGTGCGGAGGCGGCGCCAGCAGATCAGCGCGCAACCAAGTCACATGAGGGCTTCGTGGATGTCGTCGCGGATCTCCCAACGGATCCGCAGGCGGCGAGCCGTACAGCAGCGCGATGGTCTGCTCGACCACTCACCGCCGGGTGCCCAACCCGGAGCCGTGTTCGGTGCCGCGGCGGGCGATGACCGGCTTGATGCCCCTGGCCCAGACCTGGCGGCGGCAGCAGTCGTGGTCGTAGCCGCGGTCGGCCAAGACCTCCCGCGGCCGCTGCCGAGGCCGGCCCCGTTTGCCCCGGATCGGCGGGACAGCCGCCAACAGGGGCATCAGCCGGGTGACGTCGCCCTCGGTTGCCGCCGGTCAGCGTCGCCGCGAGCGGGATACCAGTGGCATCGCAGACCGAGATGGTGTTTGGAGCCCGATCTGCCCCGGCCGACCGGGCTCCTGCCGGTTTTGAGCCGCCCTTGAGCGCTCGGACGTGGGAGCTGTCGATCACCGCCCGCGACAGGTCCAGGCGGCCGGCCGCCCGCAGCTCGGCCGGCAGCACCTCCACCCGCTGCCGAGCAGCACGCTCCCGCTCCTCCAGCAACCCCACCACCGACGGCGCCCGGCACCTCCACCGAGAAGACGACACGACGTGTCATCACTGCCGTCGGGACACCAGCTCCACGCCTGACCAGCGGAAACAAGACGACCAGGCCCGGAAAGACAACAGCTACTCAGACCCTTGGAGGTTACGGAGCACCAGGTCGTAGGGCTTTTTCTGATCAGTGGTTGGTGGTCTGGCCTGTACTGATCAGTTTGTAGTGCGGTGGTGAGTGGGGGAGTGCGAGTAGCTGAAGTGGTTGTGGCGCTTGCTGGAGCAGGGGTTTGGTCTGCGGCTTTGTCAGCTAGCTGGTTGGGTGATCAGGTCGTGTCATCTGCGCTGCGCAGGGTTCATTTTCAGTGGTCATTCATATGCGGCGGTGCTTGGACGAGCTGTCGGCTTGAACTGGACTGTGGTCAGGTGTTCGAGCTGCTCGAGGCGGGCGAGCCAGTCCGGGACGGCGCCACGAGGCCGCCACCGGCACGGCACCTGTTTCGCCACTTCCCGGAGGGGTATCCCGACCGCGAACCTACAGCCAGGGGGAGCTGATGGACGACGACGACTCCTACGACGACCGGCACCTCGACCACGGGGACCTCGACCACCGGTCCGGCCACACGAGCTGGGACACCGGGCTCGACCACCTCGCCACCGCCTTCACGACCGAGCCCGACCCGGAACCCCGTCCCGAACCCGAGACCCACCCCGAGGCGGACTCCCCGTCCGGACCCGCCGGCGGCACCCGGGACCAAGACGGTGGCGGGAGCCTGCTCCCCGGTCTCCCCTCCGTGGCCGCATGGGGAGGAAACACTCTCAAGATCGCGGTCGGGGCCGGCGGAGCGATCCTTCTGACGTCGTTCGTGCAGACCCTGGGGAACAAACTCGGGGAGCGGACCGCGCAGGCGCTGGAAGACCGGCGCGGCCCCGGCATCCTGCGACGCCTGCGACCGCAGCACGGCCCCGGCGAGGACGAGCTGCACGCGGCCGCGTTCACCGACGCGGTGCGCGGCATCTGCGCCAGACGCCCCGAGTTCGGCGGCACTCTGCGCCTGCTGGACCAGGATTCGCAGGCCACGCTCCTGGTGCATCCCTTCCTCCCCGCCCGGGCCGCCATGCACTTCCAGCGCCTGGACCTGTCCGACACCCGGGTCGCCGGTGCGGTGATCGCCTGGACCGACACTCTCAACGGCCACCCCGACGGGGCGTGGGCCACCACCGCCACCACCCCCGACGGCCGACGCCTCGTCTGGGACGACGACCGGCGCGCCTGGCAGCCCCACCCGTGAGAGCCGGGAGCGGGCCGGAGCCGCTCGTCCGACGGCCCCTGTGCCCCGCCCCGGCGCCGTTCCGGCCCGCGTGCGACTGCACTGACCAGTGCCCGCCCCGGCACAGGAGCCGGTGCGTTACAGCAGTCCTCCCAGCGGGAGGACGCGTTCGGTGAGCCGTCCGCGTACCCTTCCTCGGGTGGTGTCGGCTTCGGTGAGCCAGTCGGCGGCGGTCAGCAGGTCGGCGTGCTCGGCGACGCGGTTGGGTGGCAGGGTGGTGAACGCGGCGACGTCGTCGAGGCGGAGCCCGCCGTCCTCACGGTGTCCCAGGCCGCCGTCGGGGCGGGTGTGGGCGGCGGTGTACAGGGCCAGCAGCCGGGTGGCGGCCCCCGGCTTCTTCGTGCGGATCTTCCGGTCACCCACCACTTTCTGGGCCCAGCCGGAGACCCTGGCGCGGGTGACCTTGCCGAAGGCGAACGGGCGGGGGTGATCGGGCAGCAGTGCGGGGACGGTGAACGCGGTGGGGTCCTCCGGGCGGGAGGCCGTCACCTCGGCGACGGTGCCGGGCAGGTGCAGCCACCCGTCGGAGACCAGCCGCCCGAGCACCCGCTCGACGTCGCCCTGGAGCCAGCCGGTCAGGTCCTGGCCGGTGACGTTCCCGGTGCCGCACCGCGCGGCCCCCGCCGCTGGCCGTGCCCCACCGCGCGGTTGGGCGGCGGGATCGGGGGTGTGCCACGCGCAGTCGGCGGCGCGGCAGGAGCACCGTGCCTGGTCGCGCGGCCCGCCGTCCGCGCGGATGCGGGCCAGGTGCGTGTTGACGTGGCCGACCGCGGCCCGGCGCCCCGGGGAGGCGCCGGGAAGGTGCTGATCGGGGCAGGCCGGGCAGGAGCAGGAGAGCCGGACCGTGCCGGCGGCGGGGCGACCGTAGGGGTCCAGGCGCACCGTCCACACCCGTCCCCTCAGGTGTTCTTCCTGCCTGTCGGCCTGTACTGCCATACGTGCTCCCAGCTCCTGGTCCGTTGCTCCGGGCGCGAGGCGTGGTAGGTGCAGGCGATCGGCGAGGTGGTGGAGGAAAGGCGGCCTGCCGGGTGCGTGGCAGGGGGGACGGGGGCAGGCGGTCGAGGGCTGTGGCGAGGATGACGGTTTCCGGGTAAGTGATCAGTTCCCGGCAGGTCAGGGCGGGGGACGCGGGGCCGGTGGGGAGGTGGGGGATGGCGGCGGTGAGCCGGTTCAGGCGTGTGTGCCAGCGCTGGTGGAGGTGTTGATGGTGGTCGTACCAGCGTGTGGTGATCGTTGATGCCCAGTTCAGGGAGGCTGCCGTCGCGTGGTGGGCGCCGGGGTGGGCCCGGGTGAGTTCGGGGGCGGGCGGATGTCGAGGGGCGCGGGGTGGCAGGGGTCGCTGGCGCCTTGCTGGTGGCGGATGCAGATCGTGAGCCGGGGCGGGCCGCTGGCGGTCGTCGACGTCGAAGACGGCCTTGGGCTCCTGCTCAGCGCGCTGGGGGTGGGCCGTGAGGCCGTGGCCTTCACCGCGGACCAGACGGGCGCCCCGTCCGGCACGCCCGGCTGACCCTCCTCCCGCCTCCGGCGGCGCACGGCCACAGGGCCGACCCTCTTTGAGGGAGGCCCTGCACAGCAAGACCTGCCCCAAAGCGCTCTCAAAGCCCGCAGACCACGATGGCGTGGGGCGACCAAGGCAACACCCCGGCCTTCGCCACCGCGGCCAGGCCGACCGCGAGGTCAGCGCACCGCCGCGGTCTCCATTGGCTGCCAGCGGGGGCCGTCCGGGTCGCCGCTCCAGATCCACTGCTCGCCCGGTGTGCGGGTGAGGCCGAAGTCGTGCAGCCCCGGTGCGCCCCTCGACTCCCAGTGTTCCCAGGCCTCCAGCAACTCGTCGGCCAGGCTGCGGGACCCGCCCTGGTAGGCCACGACCGCCGGACCGGGGCAATTCCTCGCCCTTCGCACACCTTCGCCAGTACACGCCCCGAAGGCCGGCGTTCCCTGAGAACCCCGCGGACCACCGGGTTCGGCGTCGGCGGAAGGTGCTCGGTGACGCAGGGCGCAGCTCATTCCGTTGGGAGTTCGAGGCTGTTACGGCTCGTCCATGCCGGTCGGTGATTCCTGTGGGTTTCCGCTCGTGGCCAGGGTGCGCTTGATGCCGCGCCGTACGAAGGCGCGGGCCCGTGCTGCTCGGCGGACACGCCACAGGTGGCTGATCGGCTCGGGGTCCGCGTACCGGCGCTCGCGGATGTCGCGGACCACATCCGCGGGCGCGCCGAGCGCCGGCAACTCTGCCAGGGCCTCGCCCTTGGTGATCAGCTGTCCGTCGCGGAGCGTGACGGTGGCGCGGGCCAGGACCAGCAGGCCCAGGTCCACCCAGACGTCCCGGAGCCAGAGCCACGGTCTGCCGGTGGCCGGGAGCCAGAACTCCGCCAGGTCGCGCCGGATGAACTCCTCCAACTGCCCGCAGGCGAGCGGCGGGAGCAGTTCCGCCGGCGGCGGGCCGTGGAGGGTGAGTCCGCCGTCGAGCAGTTCCCGGCGGGTGACCGGGGTGACCGGGCGTTCCAGCATCGTGCCGTGCGCCCAGGTGACATGGTCCTCTTCGGCCCCGGGGAGGGCTGTCCTGGCCATGTACGAGCAGTGCAGCTTGGCCGCTGCCGGCTCCTCGCCCAACAAGCGCCGGTGCACACTTGCCAGCCGGTTCATCTGCTCGCCCTCCAGCGGGCTTTCGACCACCGCGATGAGATCGAGATCGCTGCGCCCCGGCTGGAAGTCGCCCAGCGCGAGTGAACCGTGTGCCCAGACAGCCACCACCGGCACCACCAGCGGTACCTCGGAGACGAACCGCTCGAGCACGGCATCCGTGTCGGTCTCTGCCACGGTGAGGATCCTCGCAGAGCACCGTGCACCGCGCCACAAGCTCACCTGATCACGAGCCGCTGCCGGGGCGCTGAGACGCCGATCCCTGTGGTTGTTGAACGCGGGGGGTCGGTGGGCGTGTCCGGTGGCGGGCCGTAACCGCGGGCGGGATCGTGGTGGAGTCGCGGGCCCGGTTCGGGCTCACCACCACCCCCGGCACCAGCGACGACGGCCGGATGCGGCGGATCACCCAGCACCTCCCACCCGCCTACGCCGCCTGCCTGTTCGACGCCCAGGCCGCCGGCGCCACCGACACCCGGCTCCAGGCCGTGGCCGCCGAAGGCCTGCAGGAGGTCCACTTCAACGCCCCGGCCGGCTGACCCGTACGGCCCCAGGGGGCGGACCCCGCCGTTCCACCCGTACCGAACGCCCTGGCAGGGCGGTGCGCCCCGGCCGGCCCGCAGGTCGGCCGGGGTGCCGGTGGCGGCCGGAAGACAGCGGACCGCGCGGTACCGGCCTTGCGGGGGGCCCGTGCCCCTGACAGTCTTCCGGCGCGCGCCCTGCGGCGGCCGGGGCACGGGCCAGGCTCCCGGTCGGCCCCCGCCCGTTGACTCTGCCCGATGGACGAACCGACCAGGAGTGCCCGCCATGCCGCGTATGACCTTCCGTGTGCCCCGCACGCTGCTCGCCGCCACGGCGACGGCTGCTCTCGCCCTCGCCACGGCTCTCACCACGGCGACCGCCCCGGCCGTCGCCGCCCCGGCCGCCGAAGCCGGGACCATCGCCCAGGCCCCCAAAGCCGAAACCACCGGGGCCACCTCGGGCTTCTGGGCCTGCTCCGTGCCGTCCGGCTACACGTACACCTCCTCCCGCGGCTCCTACACCTGCTCGGGAGGCAGCAGCTACCGGACCACCGAGTTCTACGTCCAGCCGCCCGCCGACGGCCTCTGGGCCTGCACCACCATGCCCGGCTACACCCACACCGGGGTCATGAGCAGCCACACCTGCTCCGGCGGCGCCAGCTACACGACCAGCCAGTTCCTGCTCCGCAAGCCCGTGACCGGCATGTGGGCCTGCTCCGTGCCGTCCGGGTTCACGTACACAGCCACCCAGCAGAGCCACACCTGCTCCGGCAACGCCGGCTACACCACTACCCAGTTCCTGCTGCACGCCCTGTAGACGCCGAGGGCTCCGGGCCCGTACGCGCGCTGGCTCACGGCCCGGTCTCCAACCGGAGGACTACGGGGTGCTGATCCGGCTGCCGCTGCGGGACCCGGGGCTGCCCTCGGCGATCTTGCCGCGGTCGGAGGAGTTCCAGGCGTCCGGCTGGAAGACGGGCGCCAGCCGTCTGCGCGGGGTGATGCAGCGGCTGAAGAAGGCCGGTCACGCCCGGCACACGCAGGACGGCTACGACCCGGCCACCGGCCGCCCGCGGTGGGAGTTCGCGGTCCACCGGAACCCGGCCAACACCCCGCAGTACGTCGGCCAGGGCCTGAACGCTGCGTCGCAGGTCAGGCCGATGGTGCGGAAACCGACACGTTGGAGCCGTCCCCCCACACCCCCTGGGGGAGGTGGGTACCTCCTCCCCTCGCCTCCACAGCAGCCCCAATGGTCACACGCGCGCCGGGGCACCGGCTGTGCCGGGGAGTGCCTCTATGTGTTTCGTCAAGCGTGAGGGCGGCTTCGACCTGGGGTTCGATCTTCTTCGTGGGGCATGAGACTGTCTGGCCGTGCCAGAGATGATGAGTGGGTTGGAGGCGGCCTTGGCCGAGGCGTCGTCTCCTTCCTGGAAGGAACGTGTTCGTGCCGGGCGTGACCTTGCTTCCTTTGCTGACGCTCCCGATGCTGCGGAAGCGCTGATGGGGCTGCTCCTGGATGTCGAGGACACGGCGGTGACCCGACAGACGGCAGAGGCCCTGGCCCGCATGGGGACGGTGGCCGCCGTGAGGCTCATCGCTCTCGCGGTTGTCGAGGCTGACGACAATCAGGCTGACTGGCTGCGGACCGGGGTGCATGACGCGCTCGTGGGACCGGACGGTGTGCCGGACGCCGCAGCGGCCTGCAGGAAGCTTGCCCATGGCCAGGAAGAAGCTGTCCGTCGGGGTGCCGCAGAGATCTCGGCGTGGATAGGCGACACAAGGTGTTGATCTGGATCGACGTGCCTGTGGGCTGGTTCAGGCAGCCGCCGCCCGGGTGGGTCGGGGTTCGTAGAAGGTGCCGTCGCGGAGCAGGGCGAACAGGACGCTGATGCGGTGGCGGGTGAGGCGGAGGAGGCGGAGGAGGGCTTGGGTGTGGGTCTTGCCGTGAGCCCGACAGCGGTCGTAGTAGGTGCGGGAGGCGGGGGCGTGCAGGGCGGCGAACGCGGAGAGGAACATCGCCCTCTTCAGCTGGCGGTTTCCGCCTCTGGGAGCGTGGTCGCTGCGGATCGAGGTCCCCGAGGGCTTCGTTGTCGGGTCGAGGCCGGCGTAGGAGGCGAGGTGGGCGGCGGTGGGGAGGCTGGTGCCGTCGCCGACGGTGACCAGCAGCACGGCGGCAGTCTTGACCGCGACTTCCGGCATCGAAGTCAGGACCTTCGGAAGAAGGCGCTCCTTCAGCAGGGCTTTGAGCTGGGCTTCCAGGGCCCGGCGCTGTTCGTGGACGGCCGCCAGGGAACGGGCCAGGGACGGGACCACGACGTCGAGGGTGCCTGTCCCCGGGACGACGACGGTTTGTTCATCGAGCGCGTCGAGGATGTCCTGGACCAGCCGGTCGGCCATGCGCGGGGTCTTGGGCCGGATCACTTCGAGGAGTCTGCGGCGGTCGGCTTTCCGGTGCGTGGCCTGCAGTGCGCCGGGGTCTTCCGCGACCAGGGCGTGGTCGTCTGGATGCACCTGCGCAAAGGACCCCGAGGGCGGCGCATCGCCGTCCACTTTCCAACGGCGGGTTGGAGCAGGCTGCCTGGACCCGCTGGGGGTGCTGGTGTCAGGGGCGGGGCAGGTCGACCAGAGTGCCGGTCAACGGGGCCGTCTCCAGCAGTCCGCGGGTGATCTGCACCCCGGTGAGGCGCTCGGCGAGCGCGAACGCCGCCTGTGTGGGCAGGCCGATGTCCCGCTCGGCGCCGGCGCGCAGGTCGAAGCCGGCCGCCCGCATCTGCTCCACCGCCACCTCCGGGGTGCTGCCGCCGCGCCGGTAGGGAGACAGCGGCTCGAACGACAACCGCTCGACGCCGTCCTGGTACCAGCGGAAGCGGTCGGCGGCTTCGATGGTGCGGGAGTGCGAGACCACCACGGTGCCCCGCGACAGCGGCTCGGCCACCGACCGGGTCACGCCGAGGAAACCAACGGGCTCGACCATCAGCGTCCATCCGCCCACCGCGGTCACGCCCGCGAACAGCCGCTCGCCGCAGAAAGCGTTCCAGGCCGCGTACGCGGGTCCGTACAGGGCGTCCACGCCTCTGACCGCGCAGACCCGCACCGCATCCAGCCGGGCCAGTACCGCCGAGACGGCGAGTCCGCGGATCGCGGTGAGGCAGTACGCCTCGGCCAGTTCGGGGAAATGCTCCTCCAGCCACCGGTAGTCCCGTGCTGTTGCCCTCGACATGGCACCAGCCTCCCAGCCGCCACCGACACCCCGCCCCGCTCTGGCTCTCCTTGTCCCTGCGCTGCGGCAACGCTGTCCGCGCGGACCCTTATCCTCTGGGCAACCTCTGCGGCCGCCGTGCAGGCCGCCACGGGGGAGCCGGCGACATGGACACTGCCCGGAAGGGAGCACGGCCATGGCCGATGGCGCCCCGCACCCCCAGGCCGCCGACAGCTGGTGGTCTCGCCTCGGCCGTCATTGTGGAAGTGCGGCCGTCGTCGTAGGTGTACGCGATGGAGCCGCCGCTGTACGTGCGGGTGAGCATCTGCCCGGCGGCGTCGTAGGTATAGGCGAAGTGCCGGGTCTTGGTGAGGTTGCCTGCCGGGTCGTAGCCGTAGGTGGTCGTGTACCGGGCGGGGTCGGCACCGGTGGTGTTGCCGCGCGGGTCGATGGCGGTGACCTGGCGGCCGTGGGCGTCGTAGGTGTATCTGGTGGTGTGGCCCAGTGGGTCGGTGACCACCAGCGGTCGGTTGATCGCGTCGTAGGCCGTGGTGGTGGACGCGCCCGTGGGGCCGGTGACCTTTGCGGTGTTGCCGGCCGCGTCGTAGGCGTAGCTGGTGGTGTGGGCGGCCGGGTCGGCCCCTGCGGCATTGCCGCGTGGATCCGTCTTGGACAGGACCCGCCCGGCCTTGTCGTAGATGAACGTCGCCTTCTCGCCCAGCGGGGTGGTGACCGAGGTCCGATTGCCCGCCGCGTCGTACCCGTACTCGGTGACCCTGCCGCGCGGGGTCGTCACGGTCGCGATGGCGCCGAGCGAGGTGTACGTGTAGGCGGTCTTGCCGCCCTGCGGATCCGTGGTCGTAGTCAGCTGGTTTGACGCGTTGTACGCGTACGCCGTCTTGTTGCCGCGGCCGTCGGTGTGGCCGGTGACGTTGCCCGCGGCGTCGTAGGTCCAGCTCTCCGAGTTGCCGAGGGACGACGGCGCGCTGCGGGTGAGCATCCGGCCGGCGCTGTCGTACGTCATCGACGTGGTGTTGCCGCGCTGGTCGGTGATGTCGACGGGCCGCAGATGGCGGTCGTAGTCGTAGGTGATGCTCTTGCCGTACGGGTCGATGGTCTCCATCAGCACGTTGCCGGAGTAGACGTCGGTCCACACCCCGCCGTCGGGGGCCGTGGTGTGCGACTCGCGGTCGCCGTCCCAGGTGAACGTGGTGGTCTTGCCGTTCTGGTCGGTCTGGGACGTGATGCGGTCGGTGGCGTCGTAGACGTTGGTGACCTTGCCACCCTCCGGGTCGGTGTAGGAGGACAGCCGCTTGTTCGCGTCGTACGCGTAGGACGAGGTCTTGCCGGCAGGGTCGGTCACCGAGGTCAGCAGGCCGTCGGTGTAGCCGTATGACACCGAAGTGCCGTCCGGCAGGCTCACCTTGGACAGCAGCCCGTCGGTGCCCGTGGTGGTGCGGCCGGTGGCGTCCTTGACCGAGGCGAGTTCGCCGGAGACGTACGTCAGGCTCAGCCCCTTGCCGGCGGCGTCGACCACGGAGGTGAGCTGACCGCTGCTGTCGAAGGTCCGACTGGTGTGGTCGGGCGTTGTGATCGTGTAGTCGCCGGTGCCCTTGCCAGCTTGGCCGCCGACCCCGCCGGAGCCTTGTACGTCCCGTCGCTCGCCTGGGTGAATGCGTGAGCGCGGCGTCACCCGGCGCAGGCGGTGTTCGCTGACCCGGCCTGCACGACGACCAAACCCGCCCCGGACCTGATCGGCCGCGACCTCCATGCCGAGCGCCTCGGGACCGAGCTGATCTGCGACATCGCCTATCTGCCCACCGCAGAGGTCGGTTCTCCCTCGCCTGCCGACCGAACCTGGCCACCCACGAGGTCGTCGGCTACGCCATGACCGACCACCTATGAAACGCCGGCGCTGCCGCGCCCGGTCAACCTGCCGCTGCGGAGACCATCCCGTGAGCGTGAGGAAAACGGGAATCAGGGGGGTCATCGTGAGCCCCGGGCCGGAGAACATATCTCTGCGGGGGTAGGGACCGCCACGCCTTGCCGGGAAGGCGGTCCCCCCTCGGCGGCGCGGGTCAGGGCTGCGATCCGGATTCCGTCGCGGACAACCCCTCCGGTGCCGTGCCCTCCGTGACACCCAGGTCCTGGGTCCCTATGACGGACAGCAGTTCCAGTTGCTCGGCTCCCGGGCTTCCGGGCGGGGCGGTGAACCACAGCAGGCGTTGGCGTCCGTCTTCGCTGAGGAGGTTGTAGCAGTCGAGTTCGATGATGCCGAGCGTGGGGTGGACGATCTTCTTGTGGTCCATGCGGCGCACCGCGACGTCGTGGGTGTCCCAGAGGGCTGCGAACTCCTGGCTGCGGCGGCGTAGCACGGCGATCATCTTCGTGACCTCCGTGTCCCGGCCGCGCTTGGCGGCCGCTGCTTGGAGGTCGGCCACGAACACCCGGGAGTGGTGCGGGTGATCCTCGGGCGGGTACCTCTCGCGCGCCTGCGGGTCGGTGAACCAGCGGTACACGAAGCTCGCCGCCGGGCCGCGGTGTGCCGGGGACTTGCCGAGCAGGTTCCTGGCCAGGTCGTTTTCCACCAGGGTTTCGTGCAAGTCGGTGATGACGCGCGCGGGGGTGTTGGACAGCCGGTCCAGCAGTCCGAGAAGCGCGGGCTGCACGTGCGCCGACGGTCCGTGCGCTGACGGAGGGCCCGGCCGTTCGGCGAGGTGAAACAGGTGGTCGCGCTCGTCGCCGTTCAGGCGCAGGGCTCGGGCGAGGGCGGCCAGGGTCTGGGCCGAAGGCTGCACGCCGTTCTTCGCGCTGCCGCGTTCCAGCTCGGTGTAGTAGTCGGCTGACAGCCCTGCCAGCTGGGCGACTTCCTCGCGGCGCAGCCCGGGGACGCGCCGGCGCGGGCCTTGGGGGAGACCGACCTCGGCGGGGCGGATGCGGTCGCGGCGTGTCCTGAGGAAGGCGCCGAGTTCTGGAAGGTTCACCCCTTCATGGTCGCGCGCGCGCCGAGCCGTAGCCAGGGGGTGGCATCCCCTGGGTAAACGCAGCCCTGGCTAGGGGTGGGGGACCGGCCGATCGTGGATGACGCAGCAGGGCGACGGCGAGACCGCGGCCCGACCCGCATTCACCACAGGAGTCAGTAATGCCCATCCCTACTTCCCTCGACGGGACCGCTGCCCCGGCTCAGCCCTCCGCCTCACCCCGTGTCGCGATCGTCACGGGCGGCTCGCGCGGCATCGGCCGCCGGACCGTCGGGCGGCTGGCCGCCGACGGATACGCCATCGTGGTCGGCTACGCCGGCAACCAGGACGAGGCCGAAGCAGCCGTGAAGGAGGCCATCACCGGCGGCGTCCGGGCGATCGCGGTGCGTGCCGACGTCGCCGACGAACACGCCGTCGCGGCCCTGTTCGACGCGGCCGAAGCAGAGTTCGGCGGTGTCGACGTCGTCGTGCACGCGGCCGGGCGGGCACACATGGCGCCGATCGCCGAGCTGGACCTGGCCGTCCTGGACGACCTGCACCGCACCAACATCCGCGGCACGTTCGTCGTCGTCCAGCAGGCCGCCCGTCGGGTGCGCCCCGGCGGTGCGATCGTGACGTTCTCCACGTCCGTGGTGGGGCTGGCCTTCCCGGGCTACGGCGCATATTCCGCCAGCAAGGGCGCGGTCGAGGCGCTGACGCTGATCCTGGCCCGGGAGCTGCGGGGCCGGGACGTCACCGCCAACGCCGTCGCGCCCGGCCCCACGGCCACCGACCTCTTCCTGGACGGCAAGGACGAGGAGACCATCGCCCGCCTGGCCGCCCAGCCCCCGCTGGAGCGACTCGGTACCCCATCGGACATCGCCGAGGTCGTCGCGTTCCTGGCCTCCCCGGTCGGCCACTGGGTCAACGGACAGGTCGTCCGCGCCAACGGCGGAATCATCTGAACCGCCCGCCCAGCCACCCCATCGATCAACGAAAGACCCTGTCATGAGGAACGACGACACCGGAAAGGCCATCCTGGTCACCGGGGTCTCCAGTGGCATCGGGGCGCTGTCCGTGCGTGCTCTGGCCCTCGCCGGTCACACCGTGTACGCGGGCATCCGCCAGATGGCGACCCGTAACGCGACCGCGGTGGCCGACCTGGTGCGCTACGGCACCGACCACCGGGTCGACGTGCACGCCGTCGAGCTGGACGTCACCTCCCAGGACTCCGCCGACGGCGCAATCGACCGGATCGTCACTGAGCACAGCCGACTCGACGTGGTCGTGCACAACGCCGGGCACATGGTCCTGGGCGCCGCCGAGGCGTTCACCGCCGAGCAGTTCGCGGACCTGTACGACGTGAACGTCCTGGGCACCCAGCGCGTCAACCGCGCCGCCCTGCCGAAGTTGCGTGAGCAGGGCTCGGGGCTGCTGGTGTGGATCGGCAGCACCAGCACCCGAGGCGGTTGCCCCCTTTCCTGGCCCCGTACTTCGCCGCCAAGGCCGCGATGGACGCCCTGGCCGTCAGCTACGCCGCCGAGGTGCTTCCGTTCGGCATCGACACCGCGATCGTGGTGCCTGGTGCGTTCACCACCGGCACCAACCACTTCGCCAACGCAGGCACCCCCGCCGACATCGACCGTGCGGAAGCCTACGACCAACGTCACCAACCCCTTATGGACGACCTGGGCAAGCGCCTGGCCGCGCTCATCCCTTCGGACGCCGATGCGACCGAGGTCGCTGAAGCCGTCGCGCGACTGGTCGCGATGAAGCACGGCACCCGGCCTCTGCACACCCACATAGACCCCAGCCGGGATGGCAGCGAAGTCGTCTCCGCGGTCGCCGACCGCCTCCGCGCCGACTTCTTCCGCCGCATCGGACTGGACAGCCTGCTCACCGCAGGCAGCTCCCTGTGACACCCCACTGAGAGAAGGAACAACCAGCCATGCCTTTTGCGAACTTCAAGGTCCCCGAGAAGACCCTCACCCCGAAGCAGAAGGAGGAGATCGTCATCCGCACCACCGAGCTGTACGTCGAGATCTACGGCGAGCGCGCCCGCAACAACACCATGGTTCTGGTCGAAGAGGTCGCCGACGGCGGCTGGGGCATCGCCGGTAACGTGCTCACCCTCGCTATGCTCGGCGAGGCGACACCGACCGACACCAACGCCGCCTGACCGCACCGGCCGTCATTCGGCCAAGACACCACCTTGAAACCGAAGGCCACCGGGGCGAGCGTCCGGCCAAACGGCCTCGTTCATCCGGGGGCCGGTGAGATCGGCGAAGTCCTTCAATGTGTCCCCGCACTCGATCGGTCTGCGATATCCGCCGGGGTGCGGGGGCGGGGCACGGCAGCGGTCAGCCCCAGGTCGAGCCGCTTGTCCATGTCCAGGCGGAAGGTGCCGTACGGGTTGACGTTGGACCAGAACAGTGCGGTCAGGCCGCGCCGGTCCTCGTCCCTCAGATTCTTCGCCCAGGCCGGCTCGGCCAGGACCTGCTGCACCAGTAGCGTGTTGACATGCACGAGCGCGGACTGGAGCAGATGAAGCACGAGCATCGGCGCCCCGGTGTGCTCCTTGTCCGGGCCGGTCAGGGCGCCGCCCTTGCCGTAGTAGGGCACGGTGTTCGCGCTGTTCCAGTTCTCGACGACCTGGAGGCCGCCATGGATCTCCCGGCGCAGGCCGGGCCCGGCGAGTGAAGATCGCAGCTCAGGTCGACCGGGAGCTGCCCGGCCTCACCGACCGCGAGCGTTGGCGCGTCCTCGGGGCGGAGGACCTCGTGCGGCGCCGTGAGCAGGCCCGCGCGGAGCAGGCCCGCAGCGAGCCGCCCGTGCGGCTGCCCGGGAAGCGGCCAAGCGGCCAAGAAGAACGGCACCGGCCGGACGAAGAAGCCGAAGCGGCGCACCGGCACGGCTCCGCGCCGTGACGGCCGCGAACCGCTCAGACTCGGTACGGCGATCAGCATGATGATGACCGAACGCGGCATGACCACTCCGGCCGCCGGCGGCAGCGTCCTCGCCCAGTCCGACGCCATCCTCACCACGGCCGCGCCCGACCTCGCCGGGCACATCCAGGCCGTGGGACTCGACGCGGACACCAGCTGTCTGGACGCCGCCCCCGACGCGCCCGCGTACGGCACGAAACTGCGCTGGAGCACACCGAAGTTGACCGCGGTGGCCGGCCGAGCCGGCGCCCGGCTGGCCGACGTCTTCGGGGCGAAGGCCAGCCGGAACACGGTCCTGCGACTGGTCGACGCGCTCCCGGAGCCGCAGCCGCGGACCCCGCGGGTGGTCGGCGTCGACGAGTACGCGATGCGCAAGGGACGTGTCTACGGGATGGTCTTGGTCGACGTCGGGACCCGCCGACCAGTTGACCTGCTGCAGGATCGCGAGGCGGGCACGGTCGCGGCCTGGCTGGCCGAACGCCCGGGGGCGAGGTCGTCTGCCGTGACCGTGCTCCGTTCTTCGCCGAAGGCGCCAGCATTGGGGCACCCACTACCGTCCAGGTTGCTGACCGTTTCCACCTCTGGCGCAACCTTGGCGAAGCCGCCGAGCGGTGCATCTCCCGCCATCGCTCGTGCCTGTGCGCGACCACCGCCGAGACGGCCCCGCAGAAGGCAGAGGTCGGGCCTTGACCCCGAATCCTGGACACCGGTTATGCGGCTGGCGTCAGCGTAGTTGATGTTGTTCGGAAGGTGTTCTCGTAGGCGATCGGGCTGCGGCGCCCGGGGCGGGAGTGGCGGCGTCGGGTGTTGTAGCGGTGCAGCCGGCGGAACGCGTCGAGGCGGGCCTCGCGCTCGCCGGCCCAGCGCTTGCGGCCCTGGAGCGTCTCGCGCTTGAACGTCGCGTTGAAGGACTCGGCGAGCGCGTTGTCCGCCGAGCTGCCGACCGCGCTCATGGAGTGCCGGACGCCCGCTGTGCGGCAGGCGCCGGCGAAGGCGGCGCTGGTGTACTGGGCTCCGTGGTCGGTGTGCAGGACCACTCCGGTGAGGCCGCCGCGGGTGAGCTCGGCGGCGGCCAGGGCGTCGGTGACGAGATCGGTGCGCAGGTGATCGGCCAGATCCCGGTCGGCCAGGCGGCGGGAGGCGAGGTCGATGACGGTGGCCACATACAGGAACTTCCCGCCGCCCAGCGGGAGATAGGCGATGTCGCCGGCGTACCGTCTGTTCGGCTTGCTTGCGGTGAAGTCGCGGCCGATCAGGTCCGGGGTCTTCACCCCGGCCGGGTCCGAGATGGTGGTGCGGTGTCTGCGCCGCAGCCGCACGCCGGCCAGATTGATGCTCGCATCACGCGCGCGATGCGCTTGTGGTTGACGCGCTCGCCCGCCTCGCGGAACTCGGCGGTGATCCTGGGGACGCTGTAGGTGCCGTCCGACTCGCGGTGCACGGCCCGTATTCGTGCGGCGAGAACGGCGTCGTCGGCCTGCCTCGCTGCCCGGCCCGCGGCTGTCGCGCGCCGGTGGTGGAAGCTGGAGAACGAGCTCGTCGAGGCTGCCGACGAGGAACAGTCGAACAAGACGATCGCCCGCTACGGCCGCGCGCCGACCCGCGCTGACGACACGACACGGGTCGGTGACGGAACGGCTCGACTTGTTCCAGATGGAGTTCCATCAGCCAGCAGGGCCCGACCCGGCTCGGCGGTCATGCCGGCGCAGGGGCTCGAGCAGAGTGAGTGCCGAATGAGCCAGTTTTCCCTCCGCCGGGGGCATGGCGCTGAGGCTGCGCAGTCGTTCGTTGCGCTGCTCCAGGGCCTGGGCGGTGGTGGGGAAGAGGGTGGCGCCGCCCCGGTCGACCAGCCCTTGGTTCGCGGTCACGAACTGCCGGGTGTCGCGTTCGTAGGCGGCGAAGCCCGCGCCGTGACCCCGGTCCGCGAGGCAGCCGGCGAGCATGTACGCACCGACGAGCGCGAGGCTGGTGCCCTGTCCGGTGAGGAACGAGGGCGCGTACGCGGCGTCGCCGACCAGCGCGGTCCTGCCGTTGGACCAGCGGGGCATGTGGATCTGGCTGACCCCGTCAAAGAACAGGTCCTCCGCCTCGCGCAGGGCGGCCAGCATGTCCGGGACCTCCCATCCCGCGTCGGCGAAGACCTTGGCGACCAGGTCGCGTTGGGCTTGCGGGTCCCGGAACGCGTCCATGGGCGGCTCCGGCCGGGCGAAGTTCAAAAAGGCGTGCACCTCGTCGTCGTCCCCCACGGCGTAGAGTGCCGCGGCCCTGCCCGGGGCGTTCCACATCACGGTCTCGTGGGAGAGCCCGAAGGTGTTGCGCATGGTGAACACAGCGAAGCAGTAGCCGAGGTAGCGGTGGAACTGCTCTTCAGGGCCGAACAGCATCTCCCGGGTGCGCGAGTGCATGCCGTCCGCACCGAACACCATGTCGAACGTACGGCTGCCGCCCCCGCGGAAGGTGACGTCGACCCCGTGGTCGCTCTGGTCGAGGGTGTCGATGGAGTCGTTGAACAGGAACTCCACGTCGTCACGGACCGCCGTGTACAGCGCTTCCGTCAGATCCCCGCGCCGTACCTCCAGGTCCCGTCCCGCGACGCCGCCGGTGACGGCATGCGGGTGCAGGGAGGTCACCTCGCTGCCGTCCGAGTCGAGGAAGGTCAGCCGCCGCAGGTCGATGTGCGCGTCCCGCAGCCGCGGCAGGATCCCCATCCTCCGGACGACTTCCAGTGCGGTGCCGCGCACGTCGATGGGATAGCCACCCCCACGCAGGGTGGGCGCCTTCTCCACGACCGTGACCGCGTATCCGTAGCGGTTCAGCCAGAACGCGAGGGCGGGCCCCGCGATGCTAGCCCCGGATATCAGGACCTTGCGCCTCGGCGTGCTACGGACATCCGTCAGCTGATCGGTGAGGGGCATTCCTTGGCTCCTTTGGGCATGGTGCGAGTGACGAACAGAGCCAGCGACGTGACGACGCCGGCTATGACGAAGCCGGTGACGTAGGCCGATTCGGCCGCGACCTCCGACCCGGAAGGGGTTGCGGCGGTGAGGAGCGCACCACCGAGCTGCCCGCCCACGGCGTAGCCGAGTACGCGGCTCACCAGGATCAGGCTGGTGGCGATGCCGGTGTCCTTGGCATCGACGGCCGTGGCGGTGCTGGTCATCATCGCTGTGACGCACAAACCGTTGGCCAGCGCGATCAGCGCCTTGCCGACGACGACGTGCCAGACCTCGGTGTGCACGGACGCCAGGACGACCAGGGAGACGGCCATCATGACGACCCCGGTGTTGACCACGGCACGCGAGCCGAAACGCCGGTCCCCGATTCCGCCGAGCGGCCCGGCCAGCGTCGCGGCGACGGCGCCGGGCAGTAGGAGGAAGCCGATCTCGGTGGCGCTGGCGCTGAATCCGTACCCGTCGCCGCGCTCGTCGAGCAGCTGCGGAACGAGATAGGCCGCCATCGAGGTGCCGAGGCAGATCACGAATGTCAGCGCACACGCCTTCCAGATCGCGGGCCGTGCCAGCATGTGCAGATCGATCATCGGAGAGGCCGCACGCCGTTCGACGGACACCCAACCGGCGACGAAGACGGCCAGAGACACGACGAGGGCGCCGAGCACGAGTGGTTGCGAGGCCGCTTCGGGCGCCAGCGCGAGTACGAGCATGAGCGTGACCAGCATCCCGCTCAGGAGCAGCAGGCCGGGCCAGTCGATGCCGGCGTCGTCCGACCCGCCCGGCTGGTCGGACGGCATGAGCCTGTTCACGAGCAGGGTGGCCCCGATGACCGCGATCGTGGGCAGCGCGAACATCCAGTGCCGGGAGAGCTCTTCCGCCACCGGCCCGGCCGACAGCATGCCGACTATCCCTCCCCCGACGAAGAGTCCGCTGACCACCCCGATGGCGACCCTCGACTCTCCCGGGGGCAGGTTTTTGCGCACGACGATGAACGACAGGGGAAGCGCGCCCACCATCGCCCCTTGCAGCACCTGCCCGAGCAGCAGTACGGGCAGGTTCGGGGCCAGGGCGGACACCGTGCCGCCGACCGCGACGACCGCCATCAGCCGGATCAGGACCCGTTTCCCGCCGTAGCGGTCGCCGAACATGCCTGCCAACGGCGTGATGAGTGCCCCGGAGATGAGGAGCACGATGCTGAGCAGTGCCCCTTCGGACTGGCTCATGTCCAGTTCGCGTTCCAGGAGCGGGATCGTCGGTGACACCACCGACTCCAGAGCGCCGGTGAACAGTGCCAGTAAACCGAGGGCTCCGACAGCGGCCTTCCCGATGGGGACCGGGGGATCCAGGGTTGTGGTCATGAGTGTCCTTTCCGTCGTTGCCGGGTGAGGAAGGGGGCAACGGGGGGCGCGCACGGCATGTGGCGCTGCCGCCCCGGATGGGCTAGGACCAGCGGCGCAGCGCGGCCCGGGCCGGCAGCGTGACCGCCAGCAGGGCCAGGCCGCCGGCGGCGACCGCGAAGCATCCGTACACCAGCGGAGGCACGTACGGCATGTCACCGGTCACGCCGCTCATCATCGGGATCAGCGTGGCCGCGGCGATCGCGGAGCCGAGGACCAGGCCCACCACGGCGACCAGCAGGCCCTCCCAGCGGAGCATCGTCATCACCTGACGCCGGGTGGAGCCGACGAGGCGCAGCATGCCCAGCTCGCGGCGGCGGTCCAGGACCGTCATCACCAGGGTGTTGACCGCGGCGACGGCGGCGAACCCGCCGAGGACCGCGGCCATGGTGTTGTTCATCCAGGCGCCCAGCTTCGCGTCGCGGTTCTGCTCGGTGGCGTAGCCGGAGGCGTCGGTGACCTCGCCCAGGGCGGTGAGTGACTTCTCCGAGCCGCCCCGTACCAGGAGCGTGCTGTCGAAGCCCGAGGTGACGTGCCCGGCCAGGGACGCCCGGTCCATGGTCACCGTGGCCACGCCGAGGCCGCGGCCGTAGACCGCGACGATCTCGGGGCTGACCTCCGTCCCGTCGGGGAGGTGGAGCGGGAGCCGGTCGCCGACACCGGCGTCCGCCGAGGTCGCCAGGGTCTTGTCGATGGCGATACGCCCCTCGCCGAGCCGGTCGAGGCTGCCGTCGTGTACGTCCAGGTCCTGCACCTTCGCCAGCTCGGCGCCAGAGCCGGTGACGCCCTGGGCGGTCGCGCCCTGGAGCGACTTGAACTCGCCGGAGCCGGTCGGCACCAGCACCTGCGTGTTCAGCAGCCCGACGGCCGCCTCCACGCCCGGCGCGCGGGCGGCGCGTGCCGCCGCGTCCACCGGGAGCCCGGCCGGGTCCGTCACCACGTGGTCCGCGGTGATGCCCGCGCGCAGCTGCTTGTCGGCGGCGTGGGTCTCGCTCGTGTGCATGAACACGAGGGTCGAGGAGAAGGCCACGGCGAGCACGATCGGGGTGATCGCGGAGGCGAGGCGGCGGGCGTTGGTACGGGAGTTGGCGGCCGCGAGTTCGGCGGACGGGCCCGCGCCGCGCAGCGGGAGGCCGAACAGGCCGGCGCACAGCCGTGCCACCAACGGGCCGAGCAGCCCGACGGCGAGCATGAAGAGCATGACGACGCCGAGGGCGGCGCCGGCCGCGTCGTCCCCGGCGGAGCGGGCGGACACGCCGGTGAGGATCGTGCCTCCGACGAGGGCGCCGACGCCGAGGAGGGTACGGAGCAGACCGGGCCGCAGCCGCTCCACCGACGCGTCCGACAGCGCCTGTCCGGGCTTGATCTTCGCGGGCCGGCGCCCGGCCATCCAGCCTGCGCCGAGCGCGGTGAGCAGCCCCATGACGACGGCGGCGAGCAGCGGGAGCCCGGAGACGTGCAGGTCCACGGCGCGCGGGATGGCGTCCCGGTCCTGGAGCTGCCCGAACCACCAGTGGGCGAGCCCGATGCCGGGCAGGCAGCCGATGATCCCGGCGAGCGGCGCGACGAGCAGTGCTTCGGAGGCGACCGCGCGGCGGACCTGCCGCGGGGTGGCGCCGACGGCGCGCAGCAGGGCGAACTCGCGGGCCCGTTGACCGACCGAGAGCGCGACGGTTCCGGCGGCCGTGAAGACGGCGACGATGGCGGCGATGCCGCCGAAGGAGCCGCCGATTCCGAAGAGCGTCACCTTGGCGTACCCGAGGCCCGGGTCCTCGACGGCACCGCGGTCGTCGCCGGTGTGGACCTGGACGCCGGAGCCGGCCAGGGCCTGCTTCACGGCGCCGGCGAGGGCGTCGGCGTCGGTGCCGTCCTCCGCCAGCACGACGACGGCGTCGGCCTTGCCGGGATGCCCGGCGAGCAGGGGGGCCTGGGTGTCGGCGAACCAGGTCAGGGCACCCGCGTCGCCGGAGTCGCGGGCGGTCTCCGCGGGACCGGCCTCGGCGACGCCGGCGACGCGGAAGTCCTGCCGGCCGGCGGCGGTCTCCAGTACGACGGTGTCGCCGACCGCGGCGCGCGCGGCGCGGGCCGTTCCCGCGTCGAGGACGACTTCCCCCTCGCGGGGTGCGGAGCCGGTGGTCAGCGAGGTGCCGGTGAAGGTGTGCGAGCCCCATCCGTGCGCGGTGAGAACACCTCCCGGAACAGTCAGTGCACGGGCGCCGGCGTCCACCGCGCGCACCGGGAAGGTGAAGTCCGCGACGGCGGTGGCCGCACCCGGCGCCCCGGCGGCCTTCGCAGCCAGCCCGGCGTCCATCCGTGCCGTGTCCGGCAGGGGCGTCGCCTCCTTCTCGCGGTCCTCGCCGCTGCCGGTGACGACGTACTTGTTCTGGTCCGCCGCCGCGACGACCGGCGCGTTCGCGTACCGTTCCGGCGGCACGGAGGCGCGCAGGCTGGTCTCGAGCAGGATTCCGCAGGCCGAGACGACCAGTGCGGACATCAGCAGCGCGAGGAAGGTCCCCGCGAAGGACGCGGGCTTGAAGCGGACGGCCTCACGGGCGAGTCCGTTGGGGCGCCTCATGCCGCCACCCCCGCCATCGCACCGGAGCGGGAGGCGCGCGAGGTGAGCACGGCCATCCGTGCCGCGATCCGCTCCACCGAACCGCGCTCGAGGTGGTCGGCGAAGGCGCCGTCGGCGAGGAACAGCACACGGTCGGCCCAGGCGGCCGCGGCCGGGTCGTGGGTGACCATGACAACGGTGGCGCCCAGAGCGTCCACCGCGTTGCGCAGCAGGCCGAGGACCTCGGCGGCGGTGCCGGTGTCGAGGGCGCCGGTGGGTTCGTCCGCGAAGATCACGTCGGGGCTGGTGACCAGGGCGCGGGCGACGGCCACGCGTTGCTGCTGACCGCCGGAGAGTTCTCCGGGCCGGCGCTTCGCCTTGTCGGCGAGTCCGACCTGGGCGAGCACCGCCTGCGCCTGGCGCCGGTCCTGGCGCTGCCCGGCCAGGCGCATGGGCAGCAGCACGTTCTGCTCCGCGGTCAGCGACGGCAGCAGGTTGAACGCCTGGAAGACGAAGCCGAGGCGGCTGCGGCGCAGCTCGGTGAGCTCGTTCTCGCTCATGCCGGTGATCTCCGTGCCGCCGAGGCGCACGGATCCCGCCGTCGGCCGGTCGAGCCCGGCAGCGCACTGCAGGAAGGTGGACTTGCCGGACCCGGACGGGCCCATGACCGCGGTGAACGTGCCGCGCGGCAGGGCGAGGTCGATGCCCGCGAGGGCGTGCACCGTGCCCGGCCCGCGGCCGTACTGCCGCCGGACGTCGCGCAGTTCGACGGCGAGACCGGGCGTGGCGGCCGGGACCTCGGGCCGGTTGTCCGCCTTCTGCCGCTTGCCTCTGCGTAGCCTCATGTCCCGTCTCCCTCTCACGTGCACTTTCTGTGACGGGTGAAGAGTGCGGGGACGGCTGAGCGCCGGGCGTCATACCGGGGAGCCAACTTGGGGGTGCTACCGCGGTAGGGGGTGGAGGAGGGGCGGGGGCGGTCCTACTCGCCCGGAGCGACCAGCCCCGACTCGTAGGCGAAGACCACCGCCTGGGCGCGGTCGCGCAGGCCAAGCTTGGTCAGGACGCGGCTGACGTGCGTCTTCACCGTCTGCTCAGCCAGTACCAGCGTCTGCGCGATCTCCCCGTTCGACTGCCCGCGGGCCACCAGCGTGAGGACCTCGGTCTCGCGTTCCGTCAGGCCTTTGAGCCGCAGCGCGGGCTTGCCCCGGACGGCGGAACGCTGCTTGGCGAAGTCCGCGATGAGACGGCGCGTCACGGAAGGGGCGAGCAGCGCGTCGCCCGAGGCCACGACGCGGACCGCCGCGATGAGGTCGGCCGGCGGCGCATCCTTGAGGAGGAAGCCGCTCGCGCCCGCCCGGAGCGCCTCGTAGACGTAGTCGTCGACGTCGAAGGTGGTGAGCATCAGGACGCGCGGCCGGTGTGTCACACCGGGTGCCGGTTCCAGGAGGCGGCGTGCGGCCTCCAGCCCGTCCATCTCGGGCATCCGCACGTCCATCAGCACGACGTCCGGGTGGGTACGCCGGCTCAGCTCGACGCCCTGCGCGCCGTCGGGGGCCTCGCCTACCACGTCGATGTCGCTCTGGGCGGCCAGCAGGGCGGCGAAGCCGGCCCGCACCATGGCCTGGTCGTCGACGATGATGACGCGCGTCGTCACGTGAAGTCCTTTTCAGTCAGGGAAGTTCAGGGGAAGTTGGGCGGCGACCCGGAAGCCGCCGTCCGGCAGCGGCCCCGTGTCGAGGCTGCCGCCGACGAGCCGCACCCGCTCGCGCATGCCGACGAGACCGTGCCCGGTGCCGCCCACCTCGAGCGGCCCGTCGGGTGGCTGGGGCGGCGGTCCGTTGACGACCAGGACGGTGAGCCGCGCACCGTCCTGCGGATCGGACTCCGTCACCGACAGCGACACCTGCGTGCGGGCACCCGGTGCGTGCCGCACGACGTTCGAGAGAGCCTCCTGGACAATCCGGTACGCGGACAGGCCGACCGCCTCGGGCACCTCGACGTCGCAGGGGGTGAACTCCACCGGCCCGCGGGCCCTCGCCGTCACTTCCACCAGCTGCCCGATCTGCGCCAGGCCCGGCTGGGGCACGAGCTCGCCGTGCGCCTCCTCGTTGCGCAGCACGCCGAGGAGCCGTCGCATTTCGCCGAGCGACTCGCGCGCGGTCGCCGCAATGGACGTGAACTCCTCCCGCACGTCCGGAGGCAGCTTGTCGAGACGGTACTCCGCTGTGTCCGCCTGCACCGTGATGACGGACATGTGGTGTGCCACCACGTCGTGCAGCTCGCGGGCGATCCGGGCGCGCTCCTCCAGCAGCGTCCGCCGGCCACGTTCGGCCTCGCTGATCGTCTCCTGCTCGACCAACCTGCGCTGCACCTCGGACCGCTCGCGCAGCGCACCGCCCAGCAGGAGCGCGACGCCCCCGAGGATGGTGAACAGCAGGCCCATGGCGCCGAAGCCATGGGGCGCGACGAACCCCAGGGCCACGTTCGCGGCGGCCGTGGCCAGCCACACCAGCAGCAGTGTCCGGCGCCGCTCGCGCAGCCCCAGGGCGAGGCAGAGGCCGATGTACCCGACGATCTCCATGGGCGGGAACGGCCACAGCAGCCGCTCCTGGAAGTCGACGGTGAGCAGGGCGAGCGCCCCGGCAACGTCCGCGACGAAGACCACGTACCAGGCCTGCAGCGGCCGTACGACGGCGAGCAGCAGCGGCGCGGCCTGCGCGACGGCCAACCCGCCGGCGACGCCTCCGGTCAGGCCGTAGTCGGCGGTGAGGACCACGATGGTCGTGGGCAGCAGGGCGACGCACAGCACGAACGCCACGGCCCACGGCAGCAGCCGCACCCATCGCCGCGAAGCCCCCGCGAGCAGTGCGCGCGGGCGTTCCTCCTCCACTGAGGTCATGCGCACCAGCCTATGTGCGCCGCGACGGCGTCCGGAGTGGCGCAAGGCGTCGGCTCCTCATATGTCGGCACGCAGCGGTTCTCCCACTTCGTACATGTGCCGCAGGGCCTGACGGTGGGAGTCGACGAGGTCGGTCTCCGCGTAGGGGATGCCGAGGTCGCGGCAGCGGGCCTTCACCATGGACTGGGCGAGCCTCGGGTGCGGGCGGGGCATGCTGGGGAACAGGTGGTGCTTGATCTGGTAGTTGAGGCCCCCGAGGAACCAGTCGGTGGGGAAGCTGCCCCTGACGTTGCGGGACGTGAGGACCTGGAGCCGCAGGTGTCCCCACTTCTCGCCGTCGAGGTCGGGCATGTCCATCCCTTTGTGGTTGGGCGCGAAGGCCATGCCCAGGTGCGGCCCGAACAGCGCCTGGTGGAGCGCCGCGAGGACGAGTGCGTGCGTGAGCGGCATGGTCGTCAGGAGGAGGGTGACGTACCCGGCGAGGTGGGCGACGAGGAGCGTGCCCTTCACCAGTCGTTCGCGGCCGGTCTGACGGCGCAGGTCCTGGAAGCCGTGGAGCTTCAGGGCCAGCCCTTCGAGGAGGGTCAGGGGGAAGAAGAGCCATGCTTGGTGGCGGGTGAGCCAGCCGCGGAACCCCGTGCGGGTGGCAGCCTGCTCGCTGGTGAGGACGAGGACGTCGGCGGCGACGTCGGGGGCCTCGTCCCGGTGGTTGGGGTTCCGTGGTGGCGGTTGGGACTTGTCGCGCGGTGGCGTTCCCGCGGTGCGGCGGAGGCGAGCTTCGCCGTGTGCTGCCGGCACGCGTGGTCACTACGGCGGTGGTCGGCAACGTCCTGAAGCGGCGCATCCATCCGTCTCCCTCTGTCTCGTCCGTGGGAAGACGAGAAGGTAGAGACGCGGTGGACGCCGGGGCGTCACACCAGGGAGCCAAGACGCGGTGATACCCGGGTAGGGGGTTGGGCCAGGTCCGGTCACTGCGCGGCACGGGCCGCACCGCCCCCGGTGGGCCCGCCCCGCGCGCAAGGACCTTCCGAAACGACCGCCCTCCCCTACGCCACGCTCTCCCCGCGGCCGCGACGGGCCCGGCGCCCCGCTCTCCCGCTGCTCGAACTGTGTCCGGTACAGCTCGGTGCAGCGGCCGTCGGCCGCCAGGAGCTCGTCGTGGGCGCCGCGTGCTACGATCCGGCCGCTCTCGATCACCAGGATCAGGTCGGCCGCGCGGATGGTGGACAGGCGGTGGGCGATGACGAGGGTGGTGCGGTCGACCAGGGCCTCAGTCAGGGCCTCCTGAACGGCGGGTTCCGAGGTGTTGTCGAGGTGGGCGGTGGCCTCGTCGAGGATGACCACGTGCTGGCGGGCCAGCAGCAGCCGGGCATGGTCATGCGCTGGCGCTCGCCGCCGGAGAGGCGGTAGCCGCGTTCGCCGACCACCGTCTCCAGGCCGTCCGGCAGGGACCGTACGAGGGTGTCGCCTGTCGCGCAGGGCGGACCAGCCGCCGAGGCCGTAGACCAGCGCGAGGCCGTCCATCCGACAGCCAGACACGGCCCTCGACTCCCTGCCCCTGGTACCGGTCGGCCGAGGCGGGGGTAGCAGGACCCGCACGAACGCAGTCGGGCAGCTCGCCGCCGCACTGCGCGCAGCCGGGCGGCGAAGGCGGCGTCCATACGCGATACCGGTCGCCTGTCCGCACCATCGGCCGCCGGGCGGCGCCCCACGAACCCCTGCCGCCCCAAGCGGCGGCAGGGCACGCCGACTGCGTCCGGAGGGGTACAAGGGCCGACCCGGCGGCCCTCAGGGGGCGGGTTCTTCACCGGTGCTGTCCATCGCCGTACGGCACCACCGCAGTCCGGTGCCGTCAAGGACCAGAAGGTGACTGCCCGGGACAACTGCGGTCTTGGCCATGGCGGACAGCAACCCGTCGGCCAGTGCGGTGCCGTCCTTTCCGTGTGGGAGGTCTGTTTCGGCACGGGCACAACGGCGGAGTGCTGCGCGGTGACAGGTGACACCCTTACGGCGAGACGGTCATCGTGCCTGGAGCCGGGGCCGGCTCGGCGTTCCGATGTCCCTTTGGAAGCGCAGCAGTCGGCGTCCCTGACTGCTCTGCCGCAGGATCTCACCGGTTGAAAGGCTGTCTGGCCTGCCTCATTCCTTCAGGCGGGCATGGATGGCTTCGCTGATGGTCCGCACCGCACGGTCGACATCTCGCACTGTGGCCTCGGGGGTGAGCTGTTCGGATTCGTAGATGAACGCTGTGGAGCCGCGCCGGCTGCCGCAGTAGTCGATGATGCCGTGCTCGATCTGCGTCCGCAGTGCGCTCTCGTATCCGTGGCGCTCGTATGCACCGGAGTCGTCGCCGGCGATGGGGAGGAGATGTGTGGTGAGGCCCTGCAGTTTCGGCTGCAGACCCGAAGCGGGGGAGTGTTCGAAGGCCCATCCGTTGACGAAGACACGGTCGATCCATCCCTTCAACAGTGCAGGCATCGACCACCAGTACACGGGGAAGACCAGCACGAGATCGGTGGCGCGCTCAAGACGACGGTGTTCAGCCGTGACGTCAGCCGGATAGTTGCCGCCGTCGTGGTACGCCCGACGATCCGCCGCAGTGAACCGGGGGTCGAACCGCTCCTTGGCCAGGTCGGCGATCTCGACCGAACCGGGTTGAAGCGCTGCCTGAAGTCTTCCCAGCACGTGATGCGTCAGGGACCGGGGGTCGGGGTTGGCGGCGACCAGCAGGGTATGCATCGATGGCTCCAGTTACGTGAAGATACGGACGTCAACAGGTGGTGTGGATGTGCGGGATGGCGTGCGGTGCTCCGCTTCCCGGAGCCCGGTACGCCAGGCCAAGGCCCGCGGGACTCAGCACCGCCAGGCTTCCGCTGCCGTGGCCCGCAGGGCGAAGTCCTCGAAGGTCCGCGGCGCGCACCCCAGCACGGTGGCGACGTCGTCCGACGTCCAGGCGGCGGTCCCGCGTTCAAGCAGCACGAACATCTCGGTGAGGTGCTGGGCCTCGTCCTGGCCCCAGCCCTCCTGGACCAACGTCGCGGTGTACTCGGCCGGGGAGACGCGCCGGCAGGCGGTGGGCAGCCCGGACGCCCGGGAGATCAGCTCGACTGCCTCCGCCCAGGTCAGCCCGCGCGGCCCGGTCAGCTCATAGACCCGACCGGCGTGCTGTCCGGGCTCGGACAGCACTGCGGCCGCTACGTCGGCAACGTCCTCAAGGTCGATGAACGGCTCGGGGACCGCACCCGCCGGAAGCGCCGGCTCGCCGGCGGCCAGCGGGGCGCGGAAGGGGTGCCCGTCGAAGTTCTGGGCGAAGTCCGAGGCACGCAGGGTGGTCCATTCCAGCGCCGAGCCGCGCACGGCGTCCTCGGCCGAGCGCATGTCCAGACCGAACGCAGAGTCGCCCCAATCGTCGGCGCCGTGACCGGAGAGCAGGACCAGGCGCCGCACACCGGCGGCCTCGGCCCGCGCCACGAAGTCGTGCACCGGACCGGGCACGGGCACAGGCACCACGTAGGCGGTGGTGACGTCCCGCAGGACCTGGTCCCAGCCGGCGGGGTGGAACCAGTCGAACGAGGTCCGACTGGAACGGGAGGCGGCGCGCACGGGCGTGTCGCGCAGCCGCAACCGGGCGGTCACCCGCTGGCCGGTGTTGCCCGTCGCGCCGAGGACAAGAGTGATGTCGTTGCTCACGGCAGCGAGTCAACGGCACGCACCCGGACGGTTCCATAGGTGATACGCCAGATCACCTGGGCAATCGTCTGAATCGTTTAGCCTTGGCGGGTGGATGCTTTCGGCGACCTACTGCGCGGAGTGCGGGCCCAGGGCTCGTTGTTCGGCAGCTCGACCCTGACCCCGCCCTGGTCGCTGCACTTCGTGGACGGCGCGCCGCTGACCTTGTGCACCGTCCTCTCCGGAGGCGGCTGGATCGTGCCGGAGCGCCGCCCTCCCGAGCATCTGGGCGTCGGCGAGACAATGATCGTGCGGGGCCCCGCGCCGTTCCTCTTCGTCGACGAGGTGGGCACTCGGGCCGAACCCGTCGAGTGCGGCGCGTTATGCTCGACGCCCGAGCAGGGCGGGACCCGCTACCGGCTTGGCTGGCACGACGCCGGTACCGGCGGGGAGGATACGACGACCCTGGTCGTCGGCGCCTATCCGGTGCGCGGGGAGATCAGTCGCAGGCTGCTGGACGCGCTGCCCGTCGTACTGCGCGTGGGGTCCGGCGGCGGGCCCGACCCCGTGTGGGACCATCTCGCCGCCGAGGTCGCCGCCGACACCCCGGGCCAGCAGATCGTCCTCGACCGGCTGCTGGACTGGATGTTGGTGTGCGCGCTGCGCGAGTACTTCGACCGGCCCGGCGGTACTCCGCCAGGCTGGTACTCCGCCGGGCGCGACCCGGTGGTGGGTGGCGCGCTGCGCCTGCTGCACGGGGAACCGGCAGCGCCGTGGACGGTTGCCTCGCTGGCCAGCCGGACCGGGGTGTCGCGGGCCACGCTGGCGAAGCGGTTCACCGACCTGGTCGGCGAACCGCCCCTGACCTACCTCACCCACTGGCGTATGACGCTCGCGGCGGACCTGCTGACCGAGCGCGAGACGGCGACTGTCGCGGAGATCGCCCGCGCCGTGGGCTACTCCGACGCGTTCGCGTTCAGCGCGGCGTTCAAACGAACCCGCGGCATCAGCCCCAGCGCGTATCGGCGCACCGCGACGGCCCCACCCCCGCAGCCGGCCGGCACACCCCCATGACAAGTCCCCCGGCAACCGCCCCCTCGTCCAGGACCCTCCGCTGGTCAGCGAGATAGAGGTGCAACAGCCTCCGAGCGCTCACCTCACCCAGGTGAACAGCAGGCGCTTCGACTGGCAGACAGTCAGCAATCACCCTGCCTGACACACATTCTCGTGTCTGGAGAACCGTCCCACTTCGGCTCCCCCGCCCATCCCGGCCGCGTCAGCGGGCCGTGGGCGCTGGCGCGAAGCACCGGCTGGTCTTCGTCGACCGGCTGCTGGCCACCCTGTGGACCGCTCCACCATCACCCGCGTCGTCGGCGGGATCCGGCTCATGCTCGCCGAGCGCGGCTGCGCCGTCCACCCCTGCGTGCGGCTCACGACCCGCACCAAGGCCATCGACCGCCTCGGCGCTGGCGGCAGGACCGGGATCATCGGCAGCACCGAGATCCGTGTCCGGCCGCCGGACGCGCGGACCGGGAGGCGTTCATCTCCGGCAGGACCAGACAGAACGCCGTCCAGGCCATGGGCGTCACTGGCGACGGCGGCCGCGTGCTGTTCCGCAGCCCGCCCCGGCCGGGCAGCTGCGCGAACTTCACCCACACCTGTCAGCTGGGGCTGGTCAGCCTCCTGCCCGACGGGCCCGCGGTGGAGATCCTCGCCGACACCGGCTGCCGGGGCCTGGGCACGCAGGCCAGCGGGCGGGTGATCACACCACCGCACCGGAAGGTCGCCAAGAACACCTCGGACTGGTACGAGGAGATGTACCGGCGGCAGCGCGCTGCGCACTCCTCGCGGCGCGTCCGGGTCGAGCACGGCATCGCCCATATGAAGAACTGGCGGGCGTTGGCCCGCTGCCTTGGACACCGCGAGTACATCGGCGACACCGGCCAGGCCGTCGCCCGCCTGCACAACCTCGCCCTCGACGCATGATCAACGCGAGGCCCTAACCACAGCTCAGCCTGCCTGCTCACGGCCTTCTGCAACACGCTTGAACGGAACTGATCAGGGTGGGGCCGGTCTCATGTGCGCGGCAGACGGTCATGCCGGGGCGACGAGGACGCCGGGAAGCTCACCGGCCTCCACGGCGTCCCGGTCGATGGCCACGCCCGTGTAGGCGCCCACGGCCGTGAACACCAGCTCGGGCAGGCGCTCGCCATGCTCCTCGAAGTACGCGACGACTTCGGCCTCACCGGTCTCGGGTATCGACGGGAACACCGCGCCCGCGGCGTCGAGGGCCGAGCCCTGCCCGGTGCCGGTGCCGGTGCCGAAGTCAGCCCGGTACGCGCGGGCACCGGGTGCGTGGATGATCTGGGCCGGGGGGCTGAAGCGGTTGGCGGTCAGGCAGAGGATCTCCTCGCCCTCGCGGGGAAGCATCGACTCGGCCTTGCCCTGGTAGCCGGTCGCCCAGGTCGCCATGCCCCAGTCCTCCAGCACGTACGTCCACTCACCGCATATGCCGTACATGGCGCGATTGAGGTGGGAGGAGGGCCGGTCCGGCTGCCCGGCCGGTACGCGTAACTCCCTGTATGGGGTGCGCGCGGCCAGCTCGTCGAGGTCGGCGCCCAGGTTGATGAGGAACTCGTCCGTCTCCACGCCTCGGGCCAGGGTCAGCGAGATGCCGCCGAGCATGCCGGGCACGGCCGACGAAGGGGTGTGGTGGTGTGCGCTCATCCACGCGATGCCGCCACTCATGCCGGTCAGGCTATCGGCCGGTACCGGCAGCGCCTCGGTGGCGGCAACGGGCCCGGGCGGCACCGTCTGAGACGCAACCTCCCCGGGAAACCCGGAAGGCGAGGAGATCGCTCTCCTCGCCACACCCAACTTATAGCGCACCGGGGGGCTTGCCACAAGACCCCCATCAGAGCGGAGAATCGGCGGCCGATGCCCGACAACCTGCGGAAATGAGGGGCGCGACGTGTGCGTGCGGTGGTCGACGTGCGGGGAAGCGGCGGTGCGGTGGTCCCGGAAGGCGGCGCGATGAACGAGCAGTACGTGGTGGACCTCGGAGAGGTCGCCGGGATCCAGGTCGCGGCCGTCGGCGGCAAGGCGGCGCACCTGGGTGAGTTGTCACGGATCGAGGGGATCCGGGTGCCGGCCGGCTTCTGCGTGACGACGGACGCCTTCCGGCGGGTCGTGGCGCACGTGCCGTCGATCGACGAGCAGCTCGACGAGCTGGCGCGGGCCGCCCCGGACGACCGGGAGACGATACGCACGCTCGGCGCGCGGCTCCGCCGTGCCGTCGAGGGAGCAGCCGTCCCGGGCGACGTCGCGGAGGCCATCACCCGCGCCCTCGCCCGGTTCGGCGAGCGGGCCGCCTACGCCGTCCGCTCCAGCGCGACGGCGGAGGACCTGCCGACGGCCTCCTTCGCCGGCCAGCAGGACACCTACCTGAACGTCGTGGGGCCGGCGGCGGTCCTGGAGCACGTGAGCCGGTGCTGGGCCTCGCTGTTCACCGAACGGGCCGTCACCTACCGGCTCAGGAAAGGCATCGACCACCGCACCGTCCGCATGGCCGTGGTCGTGCAGCGGATGGTCTTCCCGGATGCGTCCGGCATCCTGTTCACGGCCGACCCCGTCACGGGGCACCGGAAGACCGCCACCGTGGACGCCGGGTTCGGCCTCGGCGAGGCCCTGGTCTCCGGACTGGTGAACCCGGACGTCTTCAAGGTGCGGGACGGCGAGATCGTCGACAAGACGATCGTCGCCAAACAGCGCGCCGTCCACGCCCTGCCGGCAGGCGGCACGCGGGATGTCGCCGTCGACGCCCGGCGGCAGGAGCAGCCGGCGCTGACGGATGCCCAGGTCTTGCGGCTCGTACAGCTCGGGCGGCGGATCGAAGCGCACTTCGGCCGCCCCCAGGACATCGAATGGTGCCTGGACGGCGACGACTTCCACATCGTGCAGAGCCGGCCCATCACCACGCTGTTCCCCGTGCCCCGGGCCGGCGACCGGGAGAACCACGTCTACGTCTCCGTCGGGCACCAGCAGATGATGACCGACGCCATGAAGCCCCTCGGCCTCTCACTGTGGCGGATGACGGCCATGGCCCCCATGCAGGAGGCCGGCGGGCGGCTGTTCGTGGACGTCACCCCGCACCTGGCCGCACCCGCGAGCCGCGCTGCCCTCCTGGACATGATGGGGCGGGAAGACCCGCTGATCACGGACGCGCTGCAGACGCTCCTCGGCCGCGGCGACTTCGTCCCGTCGCTCCCCGACACGAAACCCGGCGGGCCACCGGCCGGCGGCGCCCCCGCCCCGATCGACACCGATCCGGCCCTCGTCACCGAACTGGTCGGGCGTAGCCAGGCGTCCGTCGCCGCGCTGGAGCGCGACATCCGCACGAAGACCGGACCGGAGCTGTTCGACTTCCTGCTGGAGGCATTCGAGGACCACAAACGCGTCCTCGGTGATCCGCTGAGCATGCAGGTGATCATGGCGGGCATGGAGGCCACCTGGTGGCTCAACGACCGCTTGCGGGACTGGCTGGGGGAGAAGAACGCGGCCGACACGCTCACGCTGTCCGCCCCCGGCAACGTCACCTCGGAGATGGGACTGGCGCTGATGGACGTCGCGGACGCCGTCCGCCCGCATCCGGAGGTGGTGGCGTTCCTGCAGGGCGTCGAGGACGACGACTTCCTCGATGACCTGGCGAAGCTCCCGGGCGGACCCGAAGCGCGCGACGCCGTCGAGGCCTACCTCGACCGCTACGGGATGCGTTGCGTCGGCGAGATCGACATCACCAGGCCGCGCTGGCGGGAACGGCCCGCCGCCCTCGTGCCCGCGATCCTCGACAACGTCCGCAACTTCGAGCCGGGCGCCGCCGCACGTCGTTTCGAGGAAGGCCGGCAGAAGGCGCTGCGGAAGGAGCAGGACGTACTGTCCCGCCTGCGAGCCCTGCCGGACGGGGAGCGGAAGGCCGGCGAGACCAAGCGGATGATCGACCGGATGCGCACCTTCATCGGGTACCGGGAGTACCCGAAGTACGGCATCGTCAGCCGATACTTCGTCTACAAGCGGGCCCTGCTCGCCGAGGCCGAACGGCTCGTGCGGGCCGACGTGCTCGCCGGGAAGGAGGACGCCTTCTACCTCACCTTCGAGGAACTGCACGAGGCCGCGTGCTCGCATCGGGTGGACGCCGGGCTGATCCGGCAGCGCAAGGACGCGTTCCGTGCGTACCAGGCGCTGACCCCGCCCCGGGTGCTCACCTCGGACGGTGAAGCCGTCAACGGGGCGTACCGACGCGACGACGCACCGGCCGGCGCCCTGCTGGGCCTGCCGGTCTCCGCCGGGACCGTCGAAGGGCGGGCCCGCGTAGTCCTGGACATGGCGCAGGCCGATCTCGAAGAGGACGACATCCTGGTCACGGCCTACACGGACCCGAGCTGGTCGCCGCTGTTCGTCGGGATCGCGGGCCTGGTGACGGAGGTGGGCGGCCTGATGACCCATGGCGCGGTCATCGCCCGGGAGTACGGCCTGCCGGCGGTCGTGGGCGTGGAACGGGCCACCCGCCTGATCCAGGACGGCCGGCGAATCCGCGTCCACGGCACCGATGGCTACATCGAGTTGCTCTCCTGACCGGCGGCGTCCCAGGAGGCCGCCTTCTCCCCGGCCGGCCCCTCGATGATCCCGGCCAGGCCCGCGCCCCCGTCACCAGGAACGCGTCACCGCCTACCCGGCCCGCTGACCGCGAGACGTACAGCCGCCTCCACGGTGGGGTAGGACACGTCCCGCCCGCCGAACACGAAGCCCTCCACCTCCGGAGCACCCAAGAAACCCAGGCCGCAGGCGCAGCTCCGAGCCTCCAACGAACCCGGAGCGGTTCAGCCGGGGTGGTCCGCCGCTCAGATCCGCGAGAGTCGGGCAGGAAGGAGCTGGACGCCCCCACCCAGGGGAAGCCGCCCGTCTCGTGAGTCGTGCGAGGTGAGACCGTTCGGTGGTGTGGCCCAGCACCCCCGAGGAGGGCCGTTCTCTCCTGCTTGCGGGTCGTGGGCCAAGGCGGCAGCGGGTTGGACCCGGCGGCCGCGCCCCCTGGTGCGGACGACGACGCCCCGCCCCCGCCGTGAGCGGTGGGGGCGGGGCGGGTGACCGGCTCAGGCGTGGCCGGCGGTGGGGCGGACGATGATCTCGCTGACGTCGACCTCGGCGGGCTGGTCGATGGCGAACGCGATGGCCGCGCCGACGGACGAGGCCGGGATGGCGACGCTGCGGTAGGTGCGCATCTCCTCGCGGCCCACCGGGTCCGAGATGGACTCCGCCAGTTCGGACTCGGTGACGCCCGGGCAGACGGTGGTGACCCGGATGTCGCCGTCGACCTCCTGCCGCAGGCCCTCCGAGACGGCCCATACGGCGTACTTGGTGGCGCAGTAGACGGCCGCGGTCGGGGAGACCTGGTGGGCTCCGATGGAGGCGACGTTGACGAACTGGCCGTGGCGCTGGGCCTGCATGACCGGCAGTGCGGCCGCGATGCCGTGCAGGACGCCGCGGACGTTCACATCGATCATGCGGTTCCACTCGTCGAGCCGGAGCGCCTCCAGCTTGGACAACGGCATCACACCGGCGTTGTTGACCAGGACGTCGACGCGACCGTGCCCGCTGTGGGCGGCGTCGACGAAGACCCGTACCTGTTCGGCGTCGGTCACGTCCAGAGGGTGGTACTCGGCGCTGCCGCCGGCCGCCCGGATGTTCTCGGTGAGTTCTTCGAGCCGTTCGGTACGGCGGGCTCCGAGAACGACATGGTGGCCTCGCTCGGCGAGCAGTTTGGCGGTCGCCGCGCCGATGCCGCTGCTGGCGCCGGTGATGAGGACGACCTTCTGGCTGGTGGAGGGGGTCATGGGCGAAGAACTCCTTCGGAGTGGAGCGGCCGACGCGGTGGGCGGGCGCTCACGAGTCGGGGGTGGCGGCTCAGGCCGCCCGCAACCGGATCCCGGTCATGGCCGGGCTCCCCGCCGGGCGCGCGGGTCGCCCTCGCGGTAGAGCACGAGGTGCTCGTGGAAGAGAACGCCGTCGCGGACGTCGCCGGTGGCGGTGAAGCCGGTGTCGTCGACGTAGTCGAGGTGGCTGCCGGTGACGGTGTAGCGGCCGGTGTAGGCGCTCCGGCGGTCGCCCCGGGCCTCGTCGTAGCGGCCGTCCGGCAGCAGTTCCTGGCGGATGAAGCCGTCCGCGGTCACCCACATCCCGACGTACTCGTGTTCATCGCGTGTCGTGTCGTTGCTGGTCATGGCTCCACCCTCGGCCCCGCGGCGGGAAGCGACCAGGCCGCCGTCCTCCTGGGTGAGGGCTTCCTGGGTGCCGCGCACCCACCGTCGCGAGCGGCAGGGCCGTACGGCAGCGGCGCGGCGGACGCACACGGCCGGCAGTGACGCGGTGGGGGCGTCCGCCTCGGCCGGGGCCCTCGCGGCACGCCGCTCCGCGGATCGGATGCGGAGCTCTCGTCGTCGGCACCCGGCAGCGGTGCCGGCCCGCGCGGGCCCGGCCGCTCCCCGCGGCACGGCTGCCGTGATCACCGCCCGGTTCGCTGAACAGGCCCTTCGCAAGCGCTCCTTACGCACCACCGCAGCGGGCGGCACCCATTGTGGGTGCGGCGGACCTGGGGGCAGGGCGGCCTGGTTCCGATGACCGAACCCTTCGAAGCTGATGGAGCGGAAGCCGCCTGGCGTCATCCACCGCCCGCCCGGCTCCCGGCAGCGCACTTCGCGCATCGCACACACCGATCACCCCGAACCCACCGAGGAACGAGCAATGAGCGCTACCGACACGGACATCGCGGGCTGGAACTCCAAGGCCCTCGACGAGATCCTCTCGAACGACGCGGGACGTCCCGTCCTGTTCACCAACGCCCGCATCCTGACGATGGACCCGCTGATCGGGACCATGACCGGTGCCGACATCCTGTTCGTCGGCTCCCTGATCGTCGCGGTCGGTCCGTCCCTGTTCACCGCGGCGGAGGACGACAACGCCATCGTCGTCGACGCCACGGGCACGACCGTCGTCCCCGCCGTCGTGGACACCGTCGCGCTGGCCGGCGGCCGCGGCGAACGCTCGGAGTACGTCGCGACGCTGACCCCGGGCAACACCAGCGACCTGCTGGTGCTGCCCGACGAACTCGCCGCCGACGTACCGAGCGCCCTGGCCACGCTCATCTCCCGGCCCGAGCAGGTCCGCGCGCTGATCGCGGCCGGCCGGCCCGTGCTGTGGGCCGGCGCCGACGCCCCCGGCCGGGCCACCGCCCCCGAAACGGGCATCCCTGCCTCACCGGACCTGACCGGCAACCCGCGGGTCGGCGTCTGGATCGACCAGGACGACTTCCTGCACCAGGAACTCACCGCCGACGGCCGCTACGACGAGACGCGGGGCGGCCGCCCGCACGCCTACCAGGGCCGGTACTGGATGGACGGCGACCGGATCGACTACCTCGACGACCTCGGTTTCTGGGCCGTGGGGTACTTCCGCGGTGACGAACTGCACCACGTCGGCTACATCATGCACCTGGGCTGATCCCTCGCGCGGCGCCGTGATCACTTTTCCTCCGGGAAGGCCGTTGTCGGCCGACCCGGGGGAAGCCTCGGCACCACCGCCGGCCCCCTCGTGCCTGCTGGACGCCCACCGACGCGGACTCGCCGAGACCGGGCCGCGACACCACGTCACCCGCGCCGCGATCGGCCTCGCCCGCACCCGCGTCTCACCTCTTCGCGGCACTGCGCCCCGCTGGACGAGATCCAGCGGGGCGCAGTCAACCGACAGCGTCCTGCCTGCCGGAGGGGCGGGCGGCTGTCCGGATCCGCGGGGCAGGCGGCCTGGGCGGCGGCTTCGGCCGCACGCTGTCCACGATCATTCTCTCGTGGTGGTGCGATACGGCCGCGGCGCGCGGTCGCCGGGGGACAGCCAAGGGGCTACCAGGGCACGGGGCCGGTGGCGCCGACGAAGGCGGGGCTCGGCGTACCGGGCCCGGCGGTGGCGGCGGCGACGATCGCCGAGGCGCCTTCCGCGACGCTCTGGGTGCCCTGGTGGCCGTTGAGGTCGGTCGCGGTGAATCCGGGGTCGACCGAGACCACGCTGATCTGCGGGAAGGACTGCGCGTAGACGGCGGTGAGCATGTTCAGCGCGGCCTTGGAGGAGTTGTAGGCCAGCAGCGGCGCCCATGCGGGGAGCAGTTCGGTGTGGGCGGCCGGGTCGGCGTTGATCGCCAGGGAGCCCAGCGCGCTGGAGACGTTGACGATCGCGGGCCGGGCCGCCTGCTGGAGCAGGGGCAGGAAGGCGCGGGTGGTGCGCACTGCGCCGAAGACGTTGGTGTCGAAGACCTGCAGCAGGTCAGTGGCGGTCAGCTCGCCGGCCGGGGCGGCCGGGCCGGCGATGCCGGCGTTGTTGACCAGGACGTCCACCCGGCCCGCCTCGGCGCGCACCCGGTCGGCGGCCGCGGCGACGGACGCCTCGTCGGTGACGTCGATCAGCAGCGGACGGGCTCCCAGGGCCTTGGCCGCCGACTCGCCGCGGTGGGCGTCGCGGGCACCGGCGTAGACGGTGTGACCGGCTGCGACGAGGCGGCGGGCCGTTTCGAATCCGAGGCCCTTGTTGGCCCCTGTGATCACGGTGACTGTTGCCATGCCATTCACCCTGCGCGCCGCGACGAGGGACAGGGAGAGCCCTCCTCAGCGGGGGGTCGGCCAGTACCAGGCTGTTCCTCGGCAAGCGGCGGACAATGGATGGGTGAACGACGATCCCGCGGCCCTCGGCCAGGCCCTGCGCCACTGGCGCGACCGCACGAGCCCTGACGACCTGGGCCTGCCCCGCGGCGGGGTGCGCCGGGCGCCCGGGCTGCGCCGCGAAGAGCTCGCCCAGCTCGCCGGCCTCTCCGTGGACTACGTCGTCCGCCTGGAGCGGGGCCGGGCCACTTCGCCCTCCCCGCAGGTCCTGGCCTCCCTCGCCCGCGCCCTGCGCCTGACCGAGACCGAACGCGACCACCTCTACCTGCTGGCCGGTCAGGCTCCGCCCACCAGTGGCCAGGTCTCCCCGCACGTTCCGCCGAGCGTCCAGCGCCTGCTCGACCAGCTCAACGGCAGCCCACTCAGCGTCCACGACGCCGCGTGGAACCTCATTTCGTGGAACCCCCTGTGGGCCGCCCTGATGGGGGATCCGTCCCCCTGGCGCGGCAGGGACCGCAACATCGCCTGGCGGCACTTCACCGGCCGGCCCACCCGCGTCACCCACGACCCCGACCAGCAGGACCGCTTCGAGACCGCCCTCGTCTCCGACCTGCGCTCCTCCGCCGCCCGATACCCCCGGGACACCCGGCTCACCGCGCTGATCAACGACCTGCGCGGTGTCAGCGACCGCTTCGACGACCTCTGGAACTCCCACACGGTCGGCTTCCACACCACCGACAGAAAGACCGTCCACCATCCCGGCCTCGGGCCGGTCGCCGTCGACTGCGACACCCTCACCGTCCCCGGCAACGACCTGCGCATCGCCGTCTGCTCCGCACCGGCAGGCACCGCCGCAGCCGACCGGTTCGCCCTGCTGAACACCATCGGGACTCAGGTTCTCGGCTGACGCGACCTGCGGTCCCAGGGTGGTGTACCGCTGATTGCGCCCGAGCGGCGGACTCGCCGGACCACCGGGCGGCGGTTGCTTGTCCGAGACGACCAGGCGGCCTCACTCCGGGCCGTTTCGTCGACGTACTCGATCCGGGTACCGGAGACCTGGTGGGGACCCGTGTAGGCGCTCTCCCGGTCGCCGCGCGCCTCGTCGTAGCGGCCGTTCGCGAGCAGTTCCTGACGGATGTGCCCGTCGGCCGTCACCCACATCCCGACGTACGGGTGCGGCGAGGCGTTGGCGACCTCGGCCGGGAGCGTTGGTGTGGGCGGTGGTGCCGCGGCCGGCGGGAGCTGCTGCGGACTGCGCTGTGCGGCCTCGCCGGAACCGGGGAGGCTCCCGCTGTCCGGTGCCGCGGTGCACGCGGTGAGACCTCCCACGATGAGGAGGATGACGCGTGTGACGCCGGCCATGGTCGCGGAGCGGGCCCTCACACGGCCCGCCTCGGTCAGTCGTCCTGGTGCCCTGGGTGGGTGGTCACCGCCAGCGAGCCGAGCAGGCGGAGCGCGTCCGTGGTCCCGGTGCCCTCCTGGGCGTGGTAGACGATCAGCTGCTGCCCCGGGGCGGAGCGCACGTCGAAGGTCTGCATGCGCAGGGTGAGTTCACCGACGTCGGGGTGCAGCAGCACCTTCGCGGCGTCACTCTTGCCCCGCGCGTCCCGCCTCCGCCAGAGGTCGGCGAACTCGCGGCTGCGCTCTGAGGCGGTCTGCAGTACCTCCTGGACCCGCGGGTCGTTCGGCCGGGCACCCTCCAGGAAGCGAAATCCCGCGACCGCGTTGGCCGCGGCCCTCTCCCAGTCCGCGTGGAACGCGCGGACCGACGGGTCGAGGAACATCGTGAGCAGCACGTTCGCGCCGGGTTGCAGGTGAGGGAAGGCGGCCCGCCCCAGCGTGTTCGCGGCCAGGACGTCGTAGGCCCGCCCCAGCAGCAGGGCCGGCGTGCGGTCCCACAGCTCGACCAGGGCCAGCAACTGGGCATCCGCCCGCTCGATGCCGCCTTCGTTGTGCGGGAGCGGGGTCAGGCCCGCGATCCGGTACAGGTGCAGCCGGCCGTCGTCGTCCAGCAGCAGCGCGTCGCTCAGGGCGTCCAGGACCTGCGGCGACGGGCGCCGCTCACGTCCCTGCTCCAGTCGCACGTAGTAGTCGACGCTGATGCGGGCCAGCATCGCGACCTCTTCGCGCCGCAGGCCGGGAACCCGTCGCCGCCCGTCCTCGGGCAGCCCGACGTCGGACGGCGTCACCTGCGCACGCCGGCCCCGCAGGTAGTCGCCCAGTTTCGAGGTGTCCATGTTGCTCAGGCTAGGCTCCCGAGCGGCTGGGAGCCTGGTCCCAGTACCCCCAGGACAGGTCGCGGTCCCCTGCGGTGCCCCAGTCCGTCGAGGGTGGAGGCCATGCCCGGCATCGCCCGCCTGCACAACCTCGCCCTCGCCGGATGAGGCGCAAGCCGGCAGGTCGGTCAGTGTGTCCCAGAACGTCTACGGGACAACCTCAGCGGAGTCTCGCGGACACGAACAACGACAACCCCGGCCGTCAGGTGCGGCTGACCTTCCTCGGACAGCCGTCGAAGGGGCGAACCGGGCCGCGGCGCGACCGCCGACGGCTGATGGTCGAGCCCGTTGGTTTCCTCGGCGTGACCCGGTCGGTGGCCGAGCCGCTGTCGCGGGGCACCATGGTGGTCTCGCACTCCCGCACCATCGAAGCCGCCGACCGCTTCCGCTGGTACCAGGACGGCGTCGAGCGGTTGTCGTTCGAGCCGCTGTTTCCCTACCGGCGCGGCGGCAGCACCCCGGAGGTGGCGGTGGAGCAGATGCGGGCGGCCGGCTTCGACCTGCGCGCCGGCACCGAGCGGGACATCGGCCTGCCCACACAGGCGGCGTTCGCGCTCGCCGAGCGCCTCACCGGGGTGCAGATCACCCGCGAACTGCTGGAGACGGCCCCGTTGACCGGCACTCTGGTCGACCTGCCCCGCCCCTGACACCAGCACCCCCAGCGGGTCCAGGCAGCCTGCTCCAACCCGCCGTTGGAAAGTGGACGGCGATGCGCCGCCCTCGGGGTCCTTTGCGCAGGTGCATCCAGACGACCACGCCCTGGCCGCGGAAGACCCCGGCACACTGCAGGCCACGCACCGGAAAGCCGACCGCCGCAGACTCCTCGAAGTGATCCGGCCCAAGACCCCGCGCATGGCCGCCCGGCTGGTCAACGAGATCTTCGGCGCGCTCGATGAACAAACCGTCGTCGTCCCGGGGACAGGCACCCTCGACGTCGTGGTCCCGTCCCTGGCCCGTTCCCTGGCGGCCGTCCACGAACAGCGCCGGGCCCTGGAAGCCCGGGACTGTAAATCGTTCGGTGTAACTCCTGATCAAGGAAGATGCGCCGATGACCAGTGAGAACGTGGCTGAGCAGGACGCTGTCGAGTCGGCAGCGGCTGTGTCGGCGAAGGCCGTGGACGACCGGCTGATCGACGAGCTGGTGGGGCGGGCCCAGGCCGAGGGCCTGCGGCTGACCGGCGAGGGCGGGCTGTCCCCGCAGGGGGCAACCCCCGGCAGCAGCTGACCAGGCGGCTGCTGGAGTCCGCCCTGGAGGGCGAGATCACCGACCACCTCGGCTATGACAAGCACGATCCGGCGGGCAAGAACGGCGGCAACTCGCGCAACGGCACACGCGCCAAGACCGTGCTGACCGACGTGGGGCCGGTGGAGATCGTCGTGCCCCGCGACCGGAACGGCTCCTTTGAGCCGAAGGTCGTCAAGAAGCGGCAGAAGCGCCTGACCGGGGTCGACGAGATGGTGATCTCGCTGGCCGCGAAGGGCCTGACCACCGGCGAGGTGCAGGCCCACCTGGCCGAGGTCTACGGCGTCGACGTCTCTGGCCAGGCCATCTCCACCATCACCGACAAGGTCCTCGCGGGCATGGCCGAGTGGCGGAGCAGGCCCCTCGACCCGGTCTATCCGGTGGTCTTCGTCGACGCCATCCACGTGAAGATCCGTGACGGTGCGGTGGCCAACCGGCCCGTCTAGGTGGCCCTGGCGGTCACGGTCGAGGGCCGGCGGGAGATCCTGGGCCTGTGGGCCGGTGACGGCGGCGAGGGCGCCAAGCACTGGCTGCACATCCTCACCGAGATCAAGAACCGCGGCGTCAGCGATGTGCTGATGCTGGTCTGCGACGGGCTCAAGGGCCTGCCCGAGGCAGTGGAGACCGTCTGGCCTCGCACGGTGGTGCAGACCTGCGTGGTGCATCTGCTGCGGAACTCCTTCCGCTATGCCGCCCGCCAGGACTGGGACAAGATCGCCAAGGTTCTGAAGCCCGTCTACACGGCGCCGACCGAGGAGGCCGCCCTGGAGCGGTTCGCCGAGTTCGCCGACGCCTGGGGCCGGAAGTATCCGGCGATCGTGCGGCTGTGGGAGAACGCCTGGGTGGGGGTGCCCCCGGACGGAGTCTGGGGGAGAGTTCACTCCGTTCCTGCGGTTCGATGCCGAGATCCGCCGCATCGTCTGCACCACCAACGCGATCGAGTCGGTGAACGCGCGGATCCGGCGGGCGGTCAAGGCCCGCGGACACTTTCCCAACGAGACCGCCGCTCTGAAGTGCGTCTACATGGCGATCATGTCCCTCGACCCCACCGGCAAGGGACAGGCCCGCTGGACCATGCGCTGGAAGACCGCGCTGAACGCCTTCGACATCACCTTCGACGGCCGCCTGTCGGCGGCCCGTCAGTAGCCCCAACTACCCTCGTTACACCGCTCGTTTGACAGACCCGGTCCTCGCGACACCCGCGATCTGTGGGAGCTGCAAGGACGTGGACGTTGAGCGGGGTGATCTTGCGGGGTTGCGGGAGCGTTTCCTTGCGCGGCTGGATGTCGTGGGGAATGTGACCGTGGTGGCGCGTGAGCTGGGGGTGAACCCGAACACCGCCTTCGGCTGGGCCCGGAAGGCCGGACGGATCTCGATGCGCCTGCCGCGCCGACATCCCGGGCGGGAGGATTACCAGCGGCTTCGGGCCGCAGGCGCCACGGGCCGGGCAGCTGCCCGGCAGGTCGGCGTGAACGAGCGCACCGCCAAGGACTGGGACTGGGGCGTCAAGAAGACCGGCACCACGCGCACCTATGCGGACGGGAGCCGCATCGACTACGCGGCGGGGACCGTCACGATGTGCGGTGTGACCACGGCACCGGTGGGCCTGACGGCCCTGGAGAAGCAGCTTCACCCGCGTTTCCTGACGCTCGCCGAACGCGAACGGATCCGCGATCTGCGTGCGGCGGGGTGGTCGCTGCGGGCGATCGGACGGGCCCTGGGGCGGCCGGCGAGCACGGTCAAGCGAGAGATCGACACCAACTCGGGCACCGAGGGCAACCGGCCCTACGCGGCCCACCGGGCGGCCGCCGTGCGCAGACCCCGGCCCAAGGACCGCAAACTGCTGCGCGCGGGCCAGCTGCGCCGTTTCGTCCGGGACAGACACGGGCCCGCTGGCTCTCCTGGCGGCCCGTTGCTGTTGTGTCCTCTGACAATGAAGTTGGACGGCTTGCTGGCAAAGTTGGACCGGTCAGGCGGCTATCCCGAGCGATGACACGCACCTGGTCACGAGAGTTGGAAAAAGTGCGACCGGCGCTGACTAGGCTCACCTCCGTGTCCGAGCCAGCTCCTGACCCCCGCCTGCAGTCCTTGATCAACCAGCTCCGGCCAGGGGCCGTGAGAACGGTGAAGGTCACCGGGTTCGACGGGGCGGACGTCCTGGTGCAGCTCGTAGATGCCGCAGGGGAGAAGGCCGAGACCGGCCGGATTCCTGGCCATGAGGCGTCGATGCGTCGGGTGGAGCATCCATCCGAGCTGTTCGAGGTCGGCCAGGAGATCGACGCCGAAGAGATCGGCCGTTGGCGCGAAGGTGAGCTTCACCTCTCCGCCAGGGCGTGCGAGATTCCGGCCCTGAGGTCCTTCCTCCTCGCGGTCGAACGAGGGCAGGTCGTGACTGGAACGGTCGCCGAGGTTCACAACTTCGGGGTCTTCGTTCACATCGATGGCGAGCCGAACGGCTTCTGCACCGGCTTCATCCGGGTGCCGGACCTGACGTGGGGCTGGATCAACCACCCCTCCGAGGTGGTCGAAGCCGGCCAGCGGATCACCGCTGAGGTGGTCGTCACCGAGACGCGCTCCGGACAGGTCACGCTGTCATTGAAGGCTCTGCAGGAAAATCCACTCATCCGGTTCGCGGATCAGGTCGGCTGCGTTCTCACCGGGCCGATCATCAAGATCGTTCCATTTGGTGTGTTTGTGCAGCTTGCTCGCGACGTCGTGGGGTTCCTGAACCTCTCGGAGCTGACTGACGAATCGGTCGAGACCCCGGATCGGCTTGTCGATGAAGGCGAGCTGATCACAGTGAAGGTCGCCGCGGTCGACCTTCAGCGCCACCGGGTGCGGCTGGGCCCCGCTGGTCGGGCGGACAGAATCTAGCGAACTGTGCGAAGTAACGCGGCGTCCCCGTACGCAAGAGCCGGTGCCCCCGCCTTGCCCCAGCCCTCTCGGTCCGACATCAATGGCAGGAACGCAGCGGTCGTCCAACTTTCCTGGCAATCGGTCCAGGTTCAGCGTCAGGGGACATGTTGCACTGTGAGGGCGTGTTCCGGCAGGCTGCGCCCGGAATCGAGGTGTCACGCACCCCTGTCACGCTCCGGCCGCCACACGCTCTGAACCGGGGAAACGCCCCTCAACCCCCCGTATCTGCCGTCAACGTGACACCCCCGGGCAGGCACCGATGCACGGGGTTGATCGGCATGGTTTCGGCCACTGCATCTGATTGCACGGCGGGGCCCGGACAGGTGCGGATACGGTCGATCAGTTTGACGGCTGGCGGTGGCTGCCGTTGGGAAGTGTCCGGTCGGCGCGTCGTCGCATCGCGGGTGGAGGTGGTTCGGTGGACAGCACCGAGCAGCAGATCGAGGAGCAGTTCGCGCAGCTTCAGCAGAAGGTCGGCGCTCGCCATGCCGAGGTGCTGAAGCATGCCGACAGTGACCAGTTCGCGGTGGAGTACGCCCGCCTGGTGAACTCCACCAGCAAGCTGGTGGAGTTCGAGAAGACGATCCCCGAGCGTCTGGCCGAACCCGATCGCAGACGCAGTGAGCGCATCGTGACGTGGTCCTGGCGCGGCCAGGCAGCCGTCGGCGCGGTGTTCATCGCGCTCGTCTTCGTCCTCGACCGCTCGACCTGGTGGCTGGCCCTGCTGGTCCCGCACTTCGTGGGAACGGTGGCCGGTTGCTTCCAGAAGGTCGATGTCGAACAGCACCGTGACCGCCGCTTCGGGGCCGTCGGACTGCACGTGGTCGCGCTCCTGGTGGCCCTCATCAGCCTGAGCGTGATCAGCCGGTGGTTCATCATCGCCGCCGCTGTGGGCTGGATGCTTGTCGCCGGGTCCTCGATGGGCAGCACGGACGCGGACCCGAAGGGGGCACGGCGGTGAGCGACGACTACGGCTACCAGGTCCGCCGTCTGGAGACCCGGACCGGCGGGATGGAGCACGAGCTGCACTCGCTGCGTTCGAAGCTGGGGGAGGTTGAAGACCTCGACTACGAGCTGCGCGACATCCGCAGCGGCATCCGCAACCTCGAGGACGACCTCAGCACCGTCCGCAACGATCTCACCGAGCTGGACGACGACGTACGCGGCCACATCCAGGACACCGATCAGTCCCTCAAGCGGCTGACCGGCCGCCTCCAGGCCCTCGAAGCCCACCTGCTCGCCGCGGGCGGCGCCCCACTCGCCGACCTCGACACCATTGACCCAGAGTGGAAGAAGCTGGCCAGGAACGCCAACCACGGCTGGCACGTACGCTCCGGCCTGCTCCCCAGACACCAGCGCGAGGCCCACCGCTTCAAGGTTCGCGAGTACGAAGGCGCGATCGCCGAACGCGATGAGCACCGCGACAAAGTGGTGGAGGCCGCCGGCATCCTGGCCACTCAGCCGCGCACGTCCCGCGATTTCAAGCAGGCCGTCATGGACTTCGGCATGTCCCGCACCCTCGCCGAGAGCCACGATCAGCGGGCCCGGCAACTCGCCGGCCCTGCCCGCGCCGCCCAGGCCGCACTGGCCCAGGACGACACTCTCAGGCAGGCGAAGGCGTCGCTGATCGAGCAGGGCGACAAGGCGGAGCGGAAGCTGAACTGGCTGCTGCGCGGCCGTCTGGCCGACGCCATCCGCAACCGCGCCCTGCTGCCCATGTGGTTCGTGACCGTACTCGGTCCCGTGCCGCCGGCGCACAAGACGCAGGAGTGGATGGACCTCGCCACCCAGGTCCTGGCCTACCGGGTCGCCTACGGGATCACGGACCAGGTCGTCGCGCTCGGACCGGCGCCCGACGAGTACGTGCCACGCCGCACCGAGTGGCACAGCGAACTCACCAAGGACCTGCGCCGCTGGTAACCCGCGTGGATGAGCGACACCAGTGACCACCACGGCCTGCAACACAGCTGTGCAACACGAGGTGCAACACAGGGCACGTTGCACTCCTGACCTGCCAGAACATCGCCCGGCGCACACAGCAACGGACCCCATGCCAACTCGCACTTCGGCGTCGGTTCTGCCTCGCATTTCGATGTCCACATTCTCGCAAGCGGGGAGAATGAACGGTGACATCGGCTGGGGATGGCTGTGACAGCTCATGAGGTCGCGCAGCGCGCTGGGATGCGAGGTGCAATCCATCCGTGTGCGGGAGTTGCTACGCCGATGACGTTGCCCGCAAGGAAGCCGCGGCCGAAGCAGCCCGTCGCCAGGCTGCCGCACCGTCGGAGCCGGCGGGCGACCGCGGCCAGGAGTCGGGCAGGCTCCGTGGCCTGTTCCGTCGCCGGACCTGACCCCAACGCGCAGCAGACCACCTGCGCGGCCAGCCTCGTTGCACGGTCGGCTCTCGGCTGCCGGAGACCAGCTGTTTGTCACCGGTCGTGCGGGGGGCCTTCGGTGGAGAGGCCAGCGGTGAAGGAAGTGGCTTTCGTTGGCCTTGACTTCACTGTGGGTGTAGTGCGGGGGGCGGTTGTTATATGAGAGGTAAACATGCCGAGTGTGGGTCTTGCGTCACAGTGAACCTTTTCCGTCTTGATCAGCTGGCGAGTTCGAGGGCGACGACGGCACGGACGACGGCGGTGATCCGGGTGGTGCTGCAGCGGAGCTTCCGCAGGAGCCGCCAGTACTTGAGAGTCGCCATGGCACGTTCACCCAAGCTGCGGATCTTGGCGTGGTCCCGGTTGTGACGCCGGCGCCAGCCGCGAAGACGCTTGCCCCGGATCGGGACACGGATCGCGGGACCGGCGCCCTGATACGCCTTGTCGGCCCAGCACTTGACGTCATCGGCGGCGAGGACAGCGGGAATGCCGTGGGTCCGGGCCGCGGTCAGGTCGTGAGTGCCTCCCGGCAACGCGCCCGAGGCCCAGATCAGGCGCCCGGCTGGATCGGCGAGGACTTGCACGTTCATCCCGTGGTGCTTCTTCTTGCCCGAGTAGAAAGGGCGGTCGGCGGCGATACGGTCGATCGGCAGCACGGTGCCGTCGAGAATCACGTACGCCTTCTTGCGTGCGGTCGCCATGGCCTGCTCCAGCGTGGGCGCGAGAGCAGCCAGGAGGTCGACGGCCTCGCGTATGTAGCGGTAGGCCGTGGCGATCCCGATGCGGAAACCTGCGGCGAGGCGGGCGTTGGGGGTGCCCCCGGCCGGAGGCTGGGGGAGTGTCACCGCAGCGCAGGTGGGCCAGGACGGGCAGGGCCTGCCGGCTGCAGGTGGGGCGACGCCATCGGGAGCCGATGCGGCGTCGGTGAACTGTGAGAAGGCCGGAGAGGTGCTGCAGGGCGCGGCTGGACAGTTCGATGGCGGACGGGTGGACAAGCACGAGAGCTCCTGGCGGACTGGTGATCTTGGTCGTGAACCCGTCTACCAGGAGCTTTCTTCATGCCCGCCACCGGGGTCGCTGGTCCAACCACCCGTCAGGTTGGAAGAGGCTCACTCAACCGTCAGACCGATGACCCGACGTCACCCAATCAAGTTCACTAGTGTGACTTACACCTCATCGAATCCTTTCATGAATGGCGCGCCACGCGATGGGCCAGTGTCCCACCGACACCCGCACATGGAAGGAGCGTTGAATGAGGTCAAGACCCCTACACCGGATTCGACGTGTCGCTGGGGTACTGATCATTGCCCTGCCTCTCGGCTTAGGTGCGCTCACGGCACCAGCCACGGCTCAGGAGAGCCGTGGTGCGACACCACCAGTCCTTGCAAAGACTATGGAGGACAGCCCAGAAGAACTCCGCGAGTACTGGACCCCGGAACGCATCGAGCAGGCTCTCGCCAACCCGATGGACTCGCCCGCGAAGGCGTCAGCTTCCGCACCGCGGGCCGCGGAACTCGAGGGCACCGGATCTTCCACGGTGGTGTCCGCCGACGCGGTACCGCCCGCATCCAAAGCCGCGCGGACGTCCAGCACTCTTGCCGCGACCTCAGTCTCCCGGTCGGTGCGTGTCACCGATACCACTGCATGGCCGAACAGCGCTGTGGGGAAACTGCTGTTCAGAACGGCTGACGGTGTGGACCGCATGTGCAGTGCGGCGTCAATCACCTCCACGACGAGGAACGCCATCTGGACCGCGGCTCACTGCCTGCACAGCGGCCGCAACGAAGGCGACTTCAACACATCGTTCATCTTCCTGCCCGCGTACGACAACGGGTGGTATCCAGGGTTCTGGTTCGCTGCCCGTGTCATCGTTCCCGCCGACTGGGCCCAGAACCAGGATGTCTACGACGCCGACATGGGCGCCCTCGTCCTGCAGCCGAACAGCAGCTACGGCAACCTGCAGGACTACGTGGGAGCGTTCGGATACACCTTCGGCAACGCCGACCACAGCAACGCCCACTCCTTCGGCTACCCGGCAAATGGCTACAACCGGCCGGACTCAGACTTCGCCGGAGCCGAGTACCAGATGTACTGCAGCGGTAGCACGGTCGACGCGGCCAACTGGAACCCTCTCGACGACCGCTTGAGGATGAACTGCGATATGGGCGGCGGGGCCAGTGGCGGTCCCATGGTCATCGGTGTGGGGGCAGGCAACATTCAGATCATCGGCGCCAACAGCCACCGCAACGTGGATAGTGCAGGTAACTGGGCCGACAACTACTTGTTCTCGTCGGAACACAGTGCCAACGCCGCCGCCGTAATCGACCTCGTCAACAGCTGATCTGCAAGCCACCACTCGATGCCGCGACCCGACGGGTGGAGCGGGCTCTCCTCAGCCCGCTCCACCCGTCGGGTCAGTCGGGCTCGATACCGAGTGGTCCAGCGGGATCGGCGTTCCGGATGCGTTCCTCGGTCCAGTACTCCCGGGCACGCTCCCTCTCCCCCTCGGGCACCCGGTGCTCGACGATGCGGTCACTGGGATCGCGGTTCGCGGTGTAGGCCGTCGCGGCGCCCGCGACGGCCGCCGCGACGCCCCCTGTCAGCAGAATCGCAACGCAAGCCTTCCGTAGGTTTCCGTGCCTGCCGTTCTGGCGTTCTTCCATGCCTGCCACTTTCGACATCCTCCGCTGGATACCTTCAGGTGACCGTACCGCACACCGCTCGCTATGAACCGAATAGTTCGGGCCTGACGGCCCGCAGCCACCACACGATCTTCGTTTGTCCACACGCCAACCGATGATCACGCGGTGGTCGCGCTCGTTCCCGGCCGGGTCCGCAACAAGAGCGCGAAGTCAGACTGGAGTACCGGGCCATGCAGTCCATGACCTCGTCGGTGATGGTGGAGATCGTCTGGCGGGAGTCTCAACACCATAGACCTCCACGAGGCGGGCCTGCACCTCGCCGGTGCTCAGGTCCTTCGCGGACAGGGAGATGACGGTCTCGTCCACGCCGGTCAGACGCTTCTGCCGCTTCTTGACGATCTTCGGATCGAAGGATCCGTCGCGGTCGCGTGGCGCGAATATCTCCACCGGTCCGACGTCGGTCAGCACGGTCTTGGCGCGGGTGCCGTCACGGCTGTCGCCGCCGTTCTCCCCGGCCGGATTGTGCTTTCGTAGCCGAGGTGTTCGGTGATGTCGGCATACACGTGAACGCGCCCAGTCACGTACGGGTGAACGTGCTCAGTTAGTGAGGTGGGGGAAGCTGCCGCACCATAAGACGCTGTAGGACTACGACTTCTCCTTCCAGCCCGACCTCGACCCGCGCAAGGTCAAGGGCCTGGCCACTCTGTCGTTCGTCGAGGCCAAGGCGAACGCAGCCCCCTGCTGGGGTCGCCCGGGGTCGGCAAGACGCACATCGCCGTCGTTCTGGCCGTCGCGGCCTGCCAGGCCGGCTGCTCGGTCTACTTCACCAGCCTCGACGACATGTTCCGCAACCTCACCGCCGCAGAAACCGCAGGCCGCCTGACGAACAAGCTCGGCACCTACCTGCGGCCCAGCCGTCCTGGTGGTCGACGAGGTCAGCTACCAGCCCCTGGAACGAGCGGAGGTGACCCTCGTCTTTCAGGTGATTTCCAAGCGCTACGAGAAGGGCTCGATCATCCTCACCTCGAACAAGACCTTTAGCGAGTGGGGCCAGGTCTTCGGCGACGAGGTCCTGGCCACCGCGATCCTCGACCGCCTCCTCCATCACTGCGACGTGATCCCGATCAATGGCCCCAGCTACCGGCTCAAGAACCGGCTCGCCGCCATCGAGCGAGACACCCAGGTGGCCTGACCGGCAGAAACAGCGCAGCTCGTCACTGGATGACAGTGATCTTTGGAAGGGGCTGCTGCCATTCGCCCAGTTCCGCGACGAGAACCCGGCGGGCCAGCCGCCGGGCCTGGCCCCATCCCTCATCGGTGGACAGGGCATCCCATGTCCACCGATCAGCGCTGTCGCCGTCGCTCATCCCGCCAAGGATCACGTCGATCTTCTGCAGGTCGGCCATGACTCCGTCGGCGATCTGCCCATCGGCCACCAATACGTCCGCCATGCGGAAGGCATGATTGAAGTCCAGAGCGATCTCGTCCGTCACCACGCCATGTCTGTCCAGCCAGGCAGCCTGAGCCCGAGCGTCAGCTGCCAACACGGCCAGCGACTCGATCAGTAGACGCCGACGGAACGAAGGACCAGGACTCCCCACACCACAATCGTCGCACGCCCCACCTCTCTCAAGCACCCAGACGAACATCCGAACGAGCACGTTTCCCCGTACTTACCTGAGCACTTCCGCGAGTACGCCGACAGGTGATCTCGCCCTTCAGGGTGGACCCCAGCAGAGGCCGTTGAGCCTATGAAGGCTGTGTCGGCGAAGGCCGTGGACGACCAGCTGATCGACGAGCTGGTGAGCCGGGCCCAGGCCGAGGGCCTGCAGTTGACCGGCGAGGGCGGGCTGTCCCCGCAGGGGGCAACCACCCCCAGCAGCAGCTGACCAAGCGGCTGCTGGAGTCCGCCCTGGAGGGCGAGATCACCGACCACCTCGGCTATGACAAGCACGATCCGGCGGGCAAGAACGGCGGCAACTCGCGCAACGGCACCCGCCCCAAGGCCGTGCTGACCGACGTCGGGCCAGTGGAGATAGCCGTGCCCCGCGACCGGAACGGCTCCTTCGAACCGAAGATCGTCCGCAAGCGGCAGAAGCGCCTGACCAGGGTCGACGAGATGGTGATCCCACTGGCCGCCAAGGGCCTGACCACCGGCGAGGTCCAGGCCCACCTGGCGGAGGTCTACGGCGCGGAGGTCTCCCGCCAGACGATCTCCACGAGCACCGACACAGCACCGCGTGCTGCGCGGTCCCGCCCGACCCGCCCACACCACACGATCACGTCCACTAGGGTGCCTCTGGGGAGAGCACGAAAGATCATCACATAAGGGGGGCTGTCGGCATGACAACCACGATCGAGAACAGCAGCATTAACGACACTGCGTTCGTACGCGACTTCTGCCGTACGACGCTACCCGAGCTGCTGGTCGGCGCTGGCGTGAGCGCCTCGGACGCACAGGCCGTCGCCGTGGACGTCATCCGCCGCGCGCGGATGCTGGCCGCACTTCCCGTGGCCTACTTTGACGTGCTGATCACACCGTTCATCGAAGAGGTCTCGCAGCACCGTCCGCTGTCTGCGCCTGCTTGGTTGAGAGCATCTGTGGTTGTGGCCGTGCGCAACAGCCGTCTGGAGGACTTCCACGCCCTGGGCGGCCCGCTACGCGCCGCCGATATTGCAGCCATCACCGAAGCCGCCGCAGCCCCGCTCGCGGCACTGCTGGAACAGCCTGGCCCGCCGGTCAAGGACAACGCGCTGGCCGGATTCGACGTGGCGTATCCCCGGGCGTGGGCCTGCCTGACCGCCCTGTCGGACCTGATGGAATCGGACACGGGCGGAGAACGCGCCTACACCCTGCCCCAAGCGCAGCTGCCCCAGCTGCCGGGGCCGGAGGAGACAGTCCACGCCAAGGAAGCCACCAGCCTCAAGACTGTGGGCGGCGGCCAAGTTGTGATCGTCTCGGGTATTGACCCGCGCTTTGACCAGGCACTGCTTGCAATGATGCGGCAGGTTAAAGAGGGCGCTGCCGAGCTGGTCCCGTTGTCCGCGCTCAGCCGCCTGTCCCGCAACAGCGCCAAGCAGTTGCGTGTACTGGAGTTCCTCTTGGCCCACGGGGCAACGGTGTTGACGACCAACTTCCTGCTGGCCCCGGACACCGTGGGGGTGCGGACCCGGCCGCTGGTCAAACCCGACTCCTACGAGCTTCGCCGCAATTTGAAGCAGCTGCGCGGCCTGGGCCCTACGCACACCCGCTGGGCCAAGGCGCTGCGCAAGCAACTGTAAACCCGTCGCCCTTGCCGCCCCAGACCGGACAGGAACCGGCCGAAATCTGCCTGTCCGGCCTAGGGCGGCAGGGATGATGGAAGTGTTGTATGCCGACGGGGCCTGTGGGGGGACCTGGTGTATTTGAGCCGCGTGAAAGTATCCGGGCTGAGAGCGAGCGCCGAGGGGGAGATCGACTGCAGATTGCCGGGGCGCTTCGGCGTGTTGATCGGCGCGAACGGCGCAGGCAAGACCACCATTACCGACGCTCTATATCTGGCGCATACCAGTCGCTTCCCGCTGCTGCCGCGCCAGAGCGCCTCCGCTTTGGGCACTGGCGGGAAGCCCGGCGTCGAGGTGGAGTACAGCCTTGAGAACTCCGCGGACGCGGAAGGCCCGCTGGGCCGATCACTGCACGACTTCCCACACCGCACCGCCGGTGGGGTCGCCCAGAAATGGGTTGCCGACCTGCAGCGCAACCTCGGCACGGTCAGGACCCGGGTGGGACGGTCCCAGATCCAAAACCAGGGAATGGGCACGGACCCCTTCAAACTCATCTACCTGCCAGCTTGGCGCCACCCCCTGGATGAGCTGGCTCGCCGCGAGACCCGCATCCTGATCGAGCTACTGCGGGCCGAGCAAGAACGACTGGATGGCAGCCGCAGCTTGGTGCCGCTGCGGGTGAAGGCCTCTCGACTCCTGGAGAACCTGGCCAAGGACGGCCTCATCGAAGCAGTCGAGGAACGTATCAGCGGTCATCTCGCCGCCCTCACCTTGGGCGTGCAGCAGCAGTGGCCCTACGTACGCGGCCAGGTAATCGACGACTCCTACCTCGCCCGCGTCCTGGAGCTGATGCTTGCCGTCATCGAGAGCCGCTCCTCAGCCCGCCCTCTGGAGGTCTCCGGCCTGGGCTACGTCAACCTGCTCCACATCGCGGTGACCCTGGCCGCGATCCCCGACTCCACCCACCGTGGCGCCCCAGGTACCACACCGCAGCCCGGCGAGCCCGGCCCCGTACCAGAGGCGCTGACGGAAGCAGACGAGGAACAGCTGGCACGGGAGCAGCGGGCGCAGGCCGTAGCCGAGGCCGAGTCCGAGGCGGACTCCTTCTTTCCCAACGCCCCCTTCCACGCCACCGTCGTCATTGAGGAGCCCGAGGCCCACCTCCACCCACAGCTGCAGCACGCCCTCGTGCGTTACCTGCGCAAGACCGTCCGCGACCGCCCGGAACTGCAGATCGTCCTCTCCAGCCACGCCACCGACATCATCACCTCCTGCAATCCGGAAGATCTCGTGGTGCTGCGGCGCACGGCCGACGGCCGCCGCGTCTGCCGGCCGATCGCCCACATCCAAATAGTCGACCGCGATCGCACGCTGCGGATGGCCCGTCTCCACATGGACGCCAGCCGCTCCGCCGCTCTGTTCGCCGAGCGGCTGGTCGTGGTCGAGGGTGTCACCGAAGCCGCCATTCTCCGGGACTTCGGCCGTGCCTGGGCCGCAGACGACCCTGCGAAGCGCGCCTTCATCGAGGCCCTCAGCATCATGTATGTCGGAACCAAGGTCGGAGCCTGGACCTCCCAGTTCCTGGCCACCAAGGGCGAAGAAATCTGCACCCGGCTGGCCGTGCTGCGCGACAGCGACAGGCCGTTCGACCAGGAATACTTCCTTCCTACATGGCTCAAGAACCACGATCCCGACGTCGTGCAGGCCTTCATCAGCCACCCGACGCTGGAACCGTCCATCGTGGAAGGCAACGAGCACCTCATCACCGAAGCTCTGGCCGACATCGACGCCGAACCGATCACCGGAGGACCCACCCCCGAAGCGGTACATGACCTGTTCAAAAGCGCCCGCGCGGCCACGAAAACGACGCCCGCCACGCCGGCAGGACCGCATGCCAAAGACAAGGCGGCTTTCGCCGACGCCCTCGCCGTCCGCCTCGCCGACGCTGTCGAGAGCAACCAGCCTGTTCATGTCCCCGCGCACATGAAGGACCTGTTCGACTTTCTCTACCCGCAACCCGCGGCCCCTGACGACAGCAAGGAAGACGACGACGCGCAAGAAGCAGCCGAAGACGTTAGCGAGCTGCCTGTGTCCACCCCACCGTCCGGCCCGATCGTGCCCGGTGTCCAAATCCCCGCCCCGGCGCCACCGCCCGGAGCTGGCGAAGCCTGGCCCACGGACGCCCCCCAGCACACCGGCCCTGACCCTGCGGCCGACGAACCGGCCCCACGGAACCGGCCGTGACCGGCACAGGCACTGACGGCGATCTCACCCGCGAGCAGTTGATCGCCGCCGGAACTCCGCAACGCCGCCTCTACATCGAAGCAGCCCCCGGCTCCGGCAAGACCACCGTGGCCGCCCAGCGCTTCGGCATCCAGCGCTTTCGCAACGGCAATGATCAGCGCGCCGTCATCGCGGTCAGCTTCACCCGCTCGGCGACCGCCGAACTCCGCGGACGCGTGCTCAGCCACTGGGGGCCGGCCGCCCTGGCCTGGCCGCACCGCATCGTCACCTTGGACACCATCGTCTGCGACCTGCTCACCCATCTACTGCACACCGGGCATATGCACTGGCCCGCTGGCCACCGCTCGCTCACCATGATCGACCACTGGCAGGTCTTGCTGGACACCGACTGGACCGGATGGGAACCCATTCTCACCCTCGACGGCGACCAAGTCGTCACCAAGCTGTGCCGGGCCCGCAGCGAGTCTCGGCCCACCAAGGCAGCCGTCAACCAAGCTCTGGCCGAGGGTTGGTGCACCCATCAGGAAGCCCGCCGCCTCTTGGAGATGGCCCTGGGGGACAGCGCCATGCGCGACGTCCTGCTCCTCCGTCTCACCCAGACCGTTCGCGCACTCATCATCGATGAGATCTTCGACGCCAACGCACTTGACTTGTCTCTGGTTCGGCTTGCCGCCGACGCAGGCTTGGACGTCACCGTGGTTGGCGACCCCTGGCAGGCCCTGTACGGCTTCCGCGGCGCCCGCCCCGACCAGGTGCCCATCGTGGTTAAGGAAGCAGGCCTCGTGCAACGGGACCTGAGCACCTCCTTCCGATGGAAGAGCGAGGAGCAAACCCTCTTGGCGAACCGCCTCAGAACAGGTCAGGGGGTGAGCCTGCCGCAAGGGCGCGCCGAGGACGTCGACGTCCTCCTTGCACTGCAATGGAGCCCGCTCTGGGCCACCGGGCCCCACGTCCTGCCTCTGGCCTACGGATCCTTCAAGGGCAACCCTCAGGAAGCGGCCGGGACCCTCCTGCTCAGCGAGCTCACCCAGCGAACCTTTGGTGACAACGCCACCTTCCACAACGACGCCCTGACCACACTCGGCATCGACCACCAGGCATTGCAGCGACTACGGCCGCACTTGGGCGCCCTCCTTGACGACCTAGCGGGAACGAGAGACGTAGCCGAGATTCTGACCAGCCTCAACACCGTCATCGGGAAAGAAACTGCCCGACGCATTCCCAGGCGCCACCCCTCCCACATCGCGCGCCTGGAACTCCTCCGTGCCTGTCTCCAGGCACCCGCAGCCCGACTCATCCCTGGTCTTACCGCCCATCAAGCCAAGGGTCGCGAGTGGGACCACGTCGGCGTATGCCTCACCAGTTCCGAACGTGGAACTCTCCGCCGAGGACTCAGCTCCGCCAACGAAGATCACCGTAAGCTCTACGTCGCCCTCACCCGAGCCAAGTGGACAACCATGGTCATCTCGGCCGAAACAGCATGATCACTTACGGCGCGGGAATGCCAGCCGAGGGTGGACAGCCTCGGCCACGGCACCGTCTGCTGGGGCAGGAACGCACGCAGCAGCGGGGGCCGGGCAGGAAGACCCTGCCCGGCCCCGCATTGGGACTGTGCGGCTATATCGACCACGTCTCGGCCGCAGGTAGCTGCTGTATTCGCTCCGTGCCAGGGCTGTGGCCTGGGAGTGCTACGTGACCGCGGGCAGGAGCATGGCGAGCAGGGCGATGCCGATCGTCAAGGTGCCAGCGAAGACCACGCCGCCGCGGGTGATGGCGCCGGGGATAGCCGCGCCTTCCCACCGGGCGGTTCCGTAGCCGATGACGCCGGCCACGGCGGAGACCGCCAAGAGGACGATGAGCGTGAGGAGGAGCAGCAGAAGGCCGTGGGTGCTCATGCGACACCTCGCTGACCCTGCTGGTGGCGGGCGATCATGTGGAGCTGTTCGGGGATCCAGATGCGGCGGTCCCGGGCGGCCTGGTAGAGGGCGCTGCGGAAGCGGGTCAGGCGCATGCTGACCGCGCCCCTGGTGGTCTTCAGCTTGTCCGCTATTTCGGTGGCCCCGTAGCCCTCGACCGTCAGGCGCACCACGGCCTGGGTTGCCAGCGGCTGTTCGGCCAGGATGTCCTCGAAGGCGCTGCCGAACGTGTCGGCTTCGGGTCCGGGCAGGTAGCCGGAGGTCTGGAAGAGACCGAAGAGTGCCGAAGGGTCCCGCTGCGCGGCCTCCTGGCGGGTAATCTTCATACGCTGCTTCGCCCACTTCACGTAGGCCCGGCGGAACTCCCAGATGCATTGGCCGATGAAGAAGGTGGTCAGGCAGCAGACGCCCCTGGAGCCCCTGTGGTTCGGGTTCCAGCCACCGGCGACGAGCGCCTTGCGGCGGAAGGTCTTCAGGGCACCCAGGAGAGCATCGACGATGATCTCGTCGCGGTCCTCGGGACTGCGGTGGAGGAGGGCGACGTCGTCGGGGTGCACCCAGAATCGGATGCCCTTGTTCTCGAAGCGCTGCTGGGCGAGGCGGATAAGATTGCCGTTGCGGAGCATGCCACGCAGGATCGGCATGCTGTCCCGGCACAGCTCGTTGCGGAACACCTCGTACTCCGGCCCCCGGAAGTCAGACAAGGCCAGCTCGTTGACCCGGTCCGCGTCCCGCTGGACTCTTCGCGCTCGCTCGCTGTGCAGCGCGCTGTCGACGACCTCGGCGATCTCTTCATACATGGACATAAGAACTCTCCGGTATGGTCCGCGCGGCCTCCTCGACGATCTTGCTTCTCGCGCGAGCTGGCTGCAGAGCAGTCTGCTTGTTGAATCTGCTCAGCCGCTTCTATGCGCTGTGAATTCATGGATGTCACACAGCAGCCAAAATTTTTCGCGAGATTATGAGAGCCCGCCCAATAATGGATGCCCCGAAAAGGGGTGTTGGGTGCGAAATGCTCATTTCGTGTCCGGCGGTGGAGAGCTGTTCGACGCGTTCGGGAGCGCGGGCGGCGGTGGCATAGATCCCCGGCCAGGTCCCCACCTGAAGAAGGGGACTGGGCAGGTCTTCCCTCGGGCCGCCGAGGCTCCTGGAGTTCGAAGAGCCGACACGGGTGATCGCTTCGGGGCAGCCGTCCGATCTCAGCATCGCCCGTACACGCCACAACCTCAGCCCGGTGAGCTGGTCTCGCTCGCACCAAACCCGCCCGCCCGGCGCCGACCGTTCTCGATCTCTCCTAGACCTCACTGGCCCGTCTCGCGTGGCTCCGTACGGCTGCGAGCGAGCTGCGTCTGCTCGCGCAGGGTGCGGATCCAGGTCTCCATGAAGCCAGTGGCGCGGGTGTCGTCTCCGGGCAGGCAGAACAAGTCCGAATCGGCCTGGAGCTGCTCCATCAGGGCTAGGTGGAGTTCGTGCCATATCGGATCCAGGCAGCTCAGGAGACTGTCGGCGAACTGCCGGGGGCCGGTGTCGATGGAGATCAACTGAGTGAGGAGCGGGCCCAGGCCGCGTTCGTCGATCCGGGCGCGCAGCGCGGCCAGAGCGGGAGTGTCGGGCATGAACAGGCCGTGCATCACATACAAGGCGTAGAAGGGCCGCAGCCCGGTCAGCACCGCACGGGCCCGGATCAGCTCTTCCCAGCTCGCCCGCCGGGCCTGCTCCAGCGGAAGAGTCACGCGGCCGAGCGGGCTCCAGTCCACCGCAGGGGCCTCACCGAGCTCGGCTGCGCCCAGCATCCGCGCCCAGTCCTCCGCGGTCAGACCGAACACCCCCATCGCGGCGAACGCCTCGGCCAGGGCGTCTGCGCCGACCTCTTCCGGGCCCAGGCCGATCGCCGCGGCCAGGTGCACGACCGCCGCCGGAGGCGGCCCGTCGTCGGGCAGGTCCTCATCGGCCCACAGCGTCGCCCGCACCCGGCCAGGATGCGGCGGAAGGTGATGCGGCCGGGAAGCAACCAGCTCCCCGGCGACCGTATAGAACGCATCCGGACCCTCCTCACCCCTACCGGCCGCGCCCCGGGCCAGTTCCATCAGGTACTGCGACAGCGAGGTAGCCGCCGCCCAGGTGAGAGCCTCACGGACCGCGGCCTCAGGCGGCTCGGGCACCACCACCGCACCGGACAGCCGGGGCGCGCCGGCCTCAGCGAAACAGGCAAGCACCGCCAGCCGCCGATCACGCCCCTGCCGGGTATGCCGGGCCAGCGCGGCCGCACTCTCCACCACCACCGGATCGACCGCGTCCACCACGCTTCCCCGCCCGCGCCCCAGCCCCCGCCGCCGGTGCCGCTCCAGCAGCCCCTCCCGACGCCAGCCCTCCAACCGCGATGCCGTCACCACCAGCCCCCGCGCGGCGAGTTCACCGATGACCTGCTGATCGGCCCAGCTCGCCGCTCCCCGTACCACCCGGCCATTACAACCCCGGGAAGTACCCCCGCGCAGCAGGAAAAGCATCTGGCTCACTGGTGCCCACCAGCAGCCCCGCCCCACGAGAGGGGCCACGACCGCAAGGAAGCCATCCCATGACCGACCGCCAGCGCAGGCGCATCCGCACACGGGCCGCCGCCGCACTGACCACCCTCACCCTCGCCCTGCTCCTGACCGGCATCACCCACCCCGGCCACCTGACGCGGCTCCTGCTCGCCGTCACCGCCCTCCTCGGCACCATCACCGCCGTCATCGCCCTCGCCTCGACCTTCGCCCGCACCCCCGCCACCCGCACCGCGGCCAGATGCACCCTCGACCTCCTGCTGCGCCTCGTGCCCTGGTACACCCCCCGGAACTGACCCCACCTCACCCCGGGACACGGAAGCGAGCCCGGGCAGAGGCACGGGCTCCATACCCGGAAACACGGAAACTGACTGGACCTATCTGGCCCGGGCGCTGCGGGCGGCTACCGTGTACGAGTGACTCCGCCCGGACCCGCCACGGTGGGGTGGGGTGGGGGCGGGGGCGGAGAGGGGGCGGGGTGTGGCAGGTGGTGGAGGGCTGGGTGTGGAGCCGCAACGTGCGGCCGCTGCTGGAGTTGCTCTCCCGCTATGCCGGCTACGTGTTCGACGACACCGACTGGGAGACCGTGGAGGCGGCCCTGCCCGCCACCGATGACGAGCGCGACGACGGCTGGTACTCCTACCCCCTGGTCGGCACCGACCAGACCGTGCGGGTGCGGTTGGCCACCGCGGTCGGCAGCGACGTGGTCTGCGTCGAGATCTCCGGCGTGCAGACGGCGGAGCTGCGTATCAGGGCCGACACCCTGCTGTCCGCCTTCGCCACCGCCTGAGCTCCTCGCGGGCCGTCAGGCGCGCATCCGCGTACTCCTGAACGGCCGCCCCACCGCTGCCGGCTCGACGCCCTCGTGAAGACCTGCAGCCGCGGGCCGCCCCGCCGAGGCCCGCCGGCCTGCGCCCGTAGAACCCACGCCACCCCAGACACCCGGCGCTCCCTCTTCCGGGCCGTGGCCTGCCGGGCCCGCCCGGCGGCGGCCTGCCCTTGGGGAGAGGGCTGGCGGCCGGGGGTGGGGGAGGGGTTGGATGGCGCCGTGATTCCTCCGCTTCCGCCCTGTAACCCGGCCCATCAGGCCGTCGAGTGCGAAGACGCCGAGACCCTGGCCCTGCTGCTGGCCGAGGGCGCCGACCTCGGTGAGGTGTGCTGCAATCTGACGCTGCTGACCCACGCCGTCGACATCGAGGGCGACAGCGCCCTGCGGAGCGGCCGGCCGCTGACCGTCCACACCACCGCCGTCCTCCTCGCCTTCGGCTCGGGCCCGCCTCCTTGGCGGGACCTGGGTACGGTGGTCCGCGGCGGGGTCCACAATCCACGGGGGTACGAGGTGACCGATGGATTGCGTGGGTGGGAGGCGGTCGCCGCGCTGCGGCCCGTTCTTGCTCCGGGCGCGGGCGCGGACGAGGGGGTCGACTGGGAGGCTCTCTTGGCCGCCTGGGGCGTGTGGTTCCCGTCCGACTACCGGGCCTTCATGGAGGTCTACGGGGCGGGCGGCATCAGCGACTCCCTGGAGGTCCTGCGTCCGCTGGGCCCGGACCGCATGGACGACGGCGGCATGGCTTCCGGGACGGCGAACGCACGCGACCAGTGGCTCCCGGACTCGGCCGCCGACGGTGTCGCAGGCGGTGGCGGCACCACGGGGGATGTCCTCGCCTGGGGTGTGACGACCGCGGCGGACGTCCTGTGCTGGCTGGCCTCTCCGGCCGACCCGGACCGGTGGCCGGTCGCGGTGCTGCGGCCGAGCCTGGTCTCCCGGTGGACCGTTCACCCCGTCGGTATGGCCGAGTTCCTGCGCCGACTGCTGGCCGGCGAGTTCGACAGCTGCCCGGTCAGCGACACCACGCTGTGGCGGGCGGGCGGGCGCGGGGCGGTTCCTGCACTGGCGCGAGGAGGAGCGCCTGCTGGCCCAGGGCATCGACCCGTGGACGGGCGAGCCGGACCCGTACGCCGGCCTGCGGTTCGACCCCTGACCCGCCCGGCGGCGGTTGTCGAATGCGGGGGGTCGGTGGGCGTGTCCGGTGGCTTGTCAGAGCCTGCGGTTAGCGTCGCCGCCATGGGAATCCACTGCGAGTACGTCCGTCTGTCCCCGGCCGAGCTGCGGCGGTCGCTGGATGATCCGGCCTGGGCGCACAAGCACCTCGACGAGCTCGGTGATGCCTGGGCCGACGGGGATCCGCTGCCGCCGGAGAAGGCGCCGTTCTTCAGCATCGAGAAGGCCTGGCACAAGCTGCACCACCTCCTTGCCGCCCACGGCGGCATGCCGGTCGACATCGTCCACGGAGGGGCCGAGCTTGCGCTGGAGGAGATGGACTACGGCCCCGCCCGTTACCTGAGCCCTCAGGACGTCGCCCGGGCCGCCGGTTTCCTCGCCGCCACACCGTTTGGTGAGCTCGCCCGGTACTACGACCTGGCGGCCATGCGCCGCGCCGAGATCTATCTCCTGCCGGAATCCGAGGCCGGGGTCCCCGCGGACCTGGAGACCCTGCGGCGCCGCTACGGGGAGCTGACCCGGTTCTTCCGCGCTGCCGCCGCAGCGGGCGACGCCGTCGTTCTCATGCTGGCCTGACCGGGCTCCGGCCCTGCCCGGACTGCTCTACCCGACACTGCCCCGCCCTGCCTCGATGCGGAGGCGGGGGCGCCGGTGGTGGCTGGGATGCTGCCGGGTATGGATGCGCAGAAGTTCGTGCCCGGCCGGGTCTACCGCGCCGACCACGCCGGCCTGCTCTCCGGGCCTGTCCGCCGGGAGCCGGCAGGCGGACTGCCGGAGGGCCTGCTGACGACTGAGCCCGGACCCGTCGCCTGGCCGCCTGTGCCGGTCAGGACCGGGCGGCTGGTGCTGCGCGCGTCCGAGGCCGGGGACCGTGCGGCGTTCATTGAGCTGTTCGCCTCGCCGGAGGTGGGCGCCTACCTCGGTGGCTCCCGGCCGCGTGAGGAGCTCGAGCGTGCGGTGCCCGTGGTGCCCGGGCGGCGCCCGGGCCTGTTCGTGGTCGATCTCGACGGGACGATGATCGGCATGGTCACGTTCGATTGGCGCGGTGCGGGGCGCCCGGGGCACATCCGCCCGGAGGGCGGGGAGGCCGAGCTCGGTTACCTGTTCCTGCCGCGGGCGTGGGGATGCGGATATGCCGCCGAGGCGTGCGCTGCGGCACTGGGCTGGTTCGCCGCCGCGTATCCCGGCGAGCCGGTGGTGCTCGCCGCCCAGGCCGCCAACGCCCGCGCGGTGCGCCTCGCGGTGAGGCTGGGGTTCACCGAGGTGGAGCGGTTCCGGGTTCCGGGAGTGGGGCGCCGAGCAGTGGTTCGGCGTGTGGTCCCCGGCTCCGCCGCCCGGTTGAGCCGGTGCCCGGCAGCGCGGGACAGCCAGGCGTACCGTGCGGTCGCCGGCCTCGGCGCGCCGCTCGGCCTTGGGCTGCACGCCGGAAGGGAAAGCCGTACGGGGACGGGCGATGAGGCCGCGCCGAGGCGCAGCACCGGCTTCTCCTGCAGTACGAGAAGCCTGGGGGACAGCCCCGCCTCCCAGCACAGCCTGGGACAGGCCGCCAGAGCGTAGGGGGACGGCCACAGCCCGCCCACGGCCTGGCCGAACACGTCGATGTGCTCGTCCCCGTAGTGCCGGTCGGGATCGAAGAACTGGTTGGCGGTCTCCAACGCCTTCTTCTACTCGCGGTCGTAAGCCTCCGCCGACCAGCGGGCGGAGAGGGCCAGGAAAGCCCGGTTCTCCTCATCGGTGCGCTGCCAGTCGATGAACGGCCTGCTGACCATCCCGGTGCTCTCGTCCCACCTCACGCCCCACAAGCGTAGAAGCGGCAACTCCCGCGCGCCGCTGGCTTTCCGCCGTGTCCGCCCCCCGGGGGACGGCGGGCGGCCGCAGACAGCGGAGCGGTGGAGGAAAGGGCAAAGGATCGGCACGGGCGCTCACCCCCCCCGTTCGCACCGTAGGGTCGGAACATGTCGACCGAAGACCTCCCGGCCCCCACGGCCAAGCACTGGCAGGACTGCACGGACGTGCACGACTTCCTGGACCAGATCCGTCTCCGGCCCGGCGTGTGGCTGCCCGGGGGCTCACTTCAGCACCTGCAGTCCATGCTCATCGGCTACCGGGTAGCACTCGGCGTGCACAGCATCGACGAACCCTGGGCTTTCTGGCCCGAAGACGACTTCAGCCGCTGGCTCCGTGAGTATCGCGGCATCGCCAGCTCCCTCGCCTGGGCAGCCGAGATCGAGCGCAACACCTCTGACGGTTCAACTCCCGTCGATGAGTTCTTCCGTCTCCTCGACGCCTACCGGAGCGACGCGGCGCAGAGTCCGGAGCCAACCGCCACGACTGCTCGGCTTCCCGGCATCGAGTACATGATCAACACTTTTGTCACCCTCTTCTGGCGCAAGCGTCTCCTCACACAGGCGACCGAACGTCTCGAAGACCGCGGCTTCCGCGTCATCCGCCTGGAAGCCGGCCAATGGAACACGGAGCGAGACATGCACCGCGCCATGGCCGCGGCACTGGACTTCCCCGACTACTACGGGCACAACCTGGACGCGCTCAACGACTGCCTGGGCGACGTGGCCTGCTACGGCGGCTACGACGATGCCCCCGAGAGCGCCGGACTGGCCCTCGTCTTCACTGACTACGACCGGTTCGCGACGACCTGCCCCAGGGCGGCGCAGGCCGTCCTGGACGTCATCGCCGACCAGGCTCGCCAGGCAGCCGTACTTCGCCGCCGTCTGATCTGCCTGGTCCAGAGCAACGACCCGCGGAGACGGCGACCCACTCCGCGGCACGAAGGCATGTACCTAGAAGGCCGCAGGAGGGGCTTCATCGGGTGGCATGGGGCGGGCGATGCCATTCAGGCGCCCGGCTCGTCTTCGGGGCTGGGGACTGGAGGCGGGAATCCCTGGTGACTGCATCCTGGGGGCGACCTTTGAGCCTGGGAGGTAGCTCACCGTCAGCCCGGTGCCGGGGGCGAGCCTGTCCGGCTGTCCTGCCTGATCGAAGTTTGACCGTTCTCCCCAAGGCTTGAGCGTTCTGGGTGAGGAGCAGGGCAGTGGTCGGTATTCGCGGGCACCCAAGGGGTGTCACCGCCAGCCGGCCGTCCGGAGCACGGCTGCGGCGGTGGCGGTGACGGAGCTGTCGGTGGCGTCGATGGCGAAGTCCTCGACCTGGGCCTGGTCGAGCTCACCCGCCCTGTTCAGGTGCCAGCGCAGTGCGCTGTGGTCGTCGCCGTGGCGGTGGGCGAGGCGCTGCCGCACTGTGGGCAGGTGGGCCCGCAGTCGGCACACCACCAGGTCGGTACCGACTGCCTCCTGGTACCGCTTGCGGTCGGCCCGGCTCTCGGCCACCCCGGCGAGGATGAGTCGGGTCGCGCCGGCGTCGAGGTAGTTGCCCGCCACGCAGCGCAGGTTCCGCAGCAGCATGTCGAAGTTGAAGGGGTCGCCCGCAGGTGTCGGCCAGGACTGGCACAGCCGGTCGAGATCCATGACCGCGTTGGGGATCCCCGCGTCGGTCCATGGCCCGTAGGTGGCGGAGTCCTGGCCCATCGACGCAAGCACCAGCTCCTGGCCGTCCGCGCCCTTTCGCGGCTGCGGCGCCGCCAGGATGCGTGGGGTGGCGGTCAGGTACAGCCGGAAGTCCACCGGGATCCGGGAGTTGCCGTGGATCGCCGCCCACGGACGACCAAGATCACCGGCAGTTCCATGCGCCTCATCCACGACCGCGAGGTCGAAGCCTGCCATCTGCTGCCCGTAGAGCCGCTTTCCGCCCGCCAGTGCGGCTTCCAGCGGCCCGCGAACCTTCCGCCGGCCCTCCGGGGCCTCCGGCTCCCTGCCGTCCTGCCAGGGCCCGTACGGGCGCTGATCCGGATCCGGCTGCTCGGGATCGTCGCGGTCCACGAGGGAGGCGTAGGTGGCCAGCACGACCACCGGCCCGTGCCCGGCCCACAGGGCGAGTTGAATGGGGTTGGTGGTGGTGCGCACCCCGAGCTGCGCCAGGACGGCATCGCCTTCCAGGGAACAGACGGCCACCATCGGCCCACGGTGCCCGACCTTCCGCCAGGCGTGGGCGGTCTGCACGAGCAGGTCCAGGGTGGGCATCATGACCAGGGTCCGCCCGCGGGGGAAGCACTCCAGCGCGGCGGTAGTGGCGGTGATTGAGGCTTTTCCATCATCGTTCTGAGCTGGCCAGATGCAGGGTGAGGACGGCCTGGATGAGGCCGGTGATGCGGGTGGTGGAGCACCGGAGCTTGCGCAGGAGGCGCCAGGACTTGAGGGTGGCCATGGCCTGCTCGACGAGGGCGCGGATCTTCGCGTGGGACCGGTTGACCGCCTGTTGACCGGTGGAAAGAGTCTCCCACCGCCCCCAGCACGGGGTGCGGACCGTGCGGCCGACGCCCCGGTAGCCCTTGTCGGCCCAACAGGTGATGCCGGTCTCGGCGAGGGCGTCGATGATGCCGTGCTCGCGGGCCGCGCGGACGTCGTGGACGGCGCCGGGCAGAGCCGGTGAGGCCCACAGCAGTCGGCCGAAGGGATCGGCGAGGACCTGCACGTTCATGCCGTGCCGCTTGTGCTTCCCCGAGTAGTAGGGCCGGTCGGCTGCGATCCGGTCGATCGGCAGCAGGGTGCCATCCAGCAGCACGAACGCCTTCGACGATGCCGTCCGGGCCGCGTCCGCGAGGGTGGGGGCGAGGGCGGCCAGGACCTCGACGGCCTCGGTGATGTACCGGTACGCGGTCGTGGTTCCGATGCCGAATCCGGTTGCGAGCTGGGCGTACGGGTGGCCGTTGCGGAGATGGGCGAGGGTGAGCAGGGCCTGCCGGCCGGCGCTCAGGCGCCGCCAGCGGGTGCCGAGCTCCCTGCGGCGCTGACGGAGCTTGGTGGACAGGAAGCGCAGGGCAGAACTGGACACGTCGACGCCCGACGGGTAGACAAGCACACGAAGCCTCTGGTGGAGACGGATTTCTTGGTCGAAAACCCATCTACCAGGGGCTTCGTCCGTCTGTCACGCCAACTCCCCCGCTCGCGCAGCAGGTTGAAAAACGCTCATTGTCTTCCCTGATCCGGTGGCGGACACCAGTGTGGCGCGCGCCCCCTCCTGGGGCACCTCGAATCGTGCGGGGAATCCCACCCATTTCCGGATGCAGGTGACGGCCTCTACCTGGTGCTCTCGGAGCGGAATTCTCCGCATACCGGCCTCCCTCCCACACTGGTCGTCATAGCGGTTGCTAAGCGAGTCAAGAATCCGCACGGCCCATAGTCGTCCCTGCCTGTCATTGGGAGGGGTTTTCTTTTATCCGTTCAGTCCCGTGAGGCCCCATGTGTCGAGGCCGGAGTAGAGGGTGGCGGTGCGGCATCGAGGGGCTGCCATGCACTCGGCTTCTCCCTGGTAGACGGCCACCAGTGAGTCGGTGCCCTGCCACCAGGTGTCCGCCAGCCCGGCGGTCTCCGGTACCGGTGTGAATCCGTCGAGCTGGAGATCCTCCACCGCGTCACCGGTCACCGTGGTGATCGTTCGGGCGTACCGGAGGGCGTGGTCGGCCAGGGCCAGGGATTCCACCCACCCTTCGACGCTGGCATGCAGTGGCACCCAGCGTTCCGCCTCGATACCGAACTCGCCTCTGGGGCCGATCATGAAGGAGTAGGGCAGGGCGGTGCGCTGCGGGCCGGCTTCGAACCACCAGCCTTCCTCCTTCGAGCCCGCCGGCACGCCCGGGGCGAAGACGCCGGGGCCGCCGTCGTAGTGCTGAGCAGGAGGCAGCGCTATCCCGCCCCAGGTCTGCGCGTAGGCCACCACGCGGTCGACCACTGCGGCGGGAATATCAGACTCCACCCACCGGACTCGGTACTGCTCGATGTCCGGAACGGCAAGCCGGTACCCGTGAATTCCCACGAAATAATTGGCCCTGCGCGTCAGTCCCTTTGGGATCCCGCTTCTGATGGTCAATGAACAACTCTCTTCTCCGGCCACCCCGGCAGCGATACCTGAACCGTGCCCCAGTAGGGTGTGTCCAGATTCCGCCAACGCTACATGATGCATCATCACCGTGTGACCACTATGCTGGTCCTCGGTCCGATCGACCCGCCCCTCCCTTCGTAGCCAGCCTGGCCCGCGTAGCGGGCCCAACCTCTCCCCCTCACTCAGGGAGTGACGGCTGATCACCTCGCACCCTTTCCCGGGCCGTTGCCGGGGGGTGAAGCGAAGCGGAGCCCCCTCGGCCCGCAGCGCGGGCCGCCCTCGGCCGTAGTGAGCGAAGCGAGCGGCGGCTGGCCCCGGCGCGCGCAGCGCGCCGGGGCGCAACGCGGCCCGTTGGCCGGGGCTCCGCCCCGGCCCGCCCGAGCGAAGCGAGGGCGCTTGCTCGGCGCGAAGCGCCGAGCTTCGAACCGAGCGGAGCGAGGTCCGCGATC
>NZ_CP127171.1:0-101296 GCF_046529545.1 Streptomyces sp. KL2
CTGGCGCGCGGAGCAGCGAACCGCGGCGCTGCGCGCCGCGGTTGCGGCTCGCTGCGCTCGCCGCTCGACGCTTCGCGTCGAGCCTTCGCTGCGCTTCGGCCCCGTGCTGCGCACGGGCGGCCCCTCCGCTTCGCTGCGGGAGCGAAAGTCGGCGCTGCGCGCCGGGGTGCCCTCGCTGCGCTCGGGGCCAGCCGCGGTTCGCTTCGCTCACCGCTGCCGAGGGGTTCCGCTGCGCTCCACCCCGGCAGCCACCCGGGTGGGTGGCTGGGGTGGGCGGCCGTCAGCACCGGGTGGGTGGCTGGGGTGGGCGGCCGTCAGCAGGTGAGTGGGGGGCGGGGGTTGGGCCCGCTGCGCGGGCCGGGCCGGCTACGGGAGGGCGGGGTGTGGGGCGGTGGTGGGGGTGACAGGCAGTCACGGGGCGAGGGTATAGGGCCGGTTTGGGTTGGCGGGTTCCCGATGCGTGGTGATGCATCAGTGTGTAGAGTCTGGGAAAACACACCACCCCCGGAAAGCGAGGAACGGCACCGTGCACGACGAGTGGGAGAGCCCGAAAATCCGCGCACCTGTAGGGGTGCGGCATGCGGGAATCAGCAGTGGAGCAGATGGGCGAGTGCAGCGTTATTCGGGTCGTGACTCTTCGCTGTTCCCAAATTTCTGGGGCAGGGATGCCAGCACGGCGCCGCTGAGCATGAGCAGTATGTTGAGTTCAAACGGCGTGATACGTGCCGTTGCGAGTGCCGCCGCCATCAGCAGTGTGCCGGCACCCCATAGGCCGGGCCTGTTGACCCTACGGGGCATCCAGAGGAGGAAGACGCGGCCCGTTGCCAGGGCTAGGACCCCTTCGGCAGCCAGTACAGCTGCCATGGCCATGGTGATAGCCGTAAAAGGTGTGGACATGCGCCCCCTTGATCGCTTCTGGGCGGTAGTCCCAGCAGTTGCGAGCCTACGCGTTTCCCCGGGGCACCACGCTGCGGTACCCGGCCGCCCGCTCACCGGGCAGGCCGACACCGTGGATCAGGGGCTCATCAAGGTGGCCCGTTCGCCGAAACCGTTGAGGACTAGCCGGGCGGAGACTCATGCTCATCTGTTATGCGGCGGATTTGGATTCTGGTTCGGGTGCGGGAGAAGTCAGGAAGCAAAGCGGGGAAGGGGAGGGAAGTTCGTGGCGGGTATCAGGCTTCGGCCGCATCAGGTGGAAGCGGTGGACGCGATTGTCCGGGCGCTGGAATACCGTGCAGGACGCGAGGTGCCGGAGGAGGGGCTGCGGGCCACGGCGGTGGCCGCCACCGGGGCGGGTAAGACGCTGATCGCCGCCGAGGCGGCTCGGAGGCTGGAGCCGCGGGGGCGGGTGCTGGTGATGGTGCCCACCCTGGACCTGTTGACCCAGACGGTGGAGGCGTGGCGGAAGGCCGGCCACACCGGTCCGGCGGTCGCGGTGTGCTCCCTGGAAGGAGACGAGGTGCTGGAGGCGTTGGGGGTGTGGTGCACCACGAACGCGATCCGGTTGGCGCTGTGGGCGGGGTCGGGGCCGGCGGTCGTGTTCGCCACCTACGCCTCTCTCGCGCCCCGCCAGGAGCCCGGCCCGGGCGGGGAGCTGGTTCAGGTGCCCGGGCCGCTGGAGGCCGCCTTCCAGGGCGCCTACGGGCAGCAACTGGAGCCGTTCGGGCTGGCCGTGGTGGACGAGGCCCACCGCACCAGTGGGGATGCGGCCAAGCCCTGGGCGGCGATCCACGACCAAGCACGGATCCCGGCGGCGCGGCGGCTGTACCTCACCGCCACACCCCGCATCTGGGAACCCGCCACCGCTGGGCAGCCGGACGAGGCAGAGGCCACAGAGGGCGGGAACGGGGCCCAGGAAGCCACAGAGAACCAGGGCGGGACTCAGGAGACCACAGCCCCGAGAGACACAGGAAAGGCAGCAGAGGACACCTCGGATGCCGTTGCGGCTGTCCCCGGGCAGGTGGTCGCGAGCATGGACGACGAACGCCTGTACGGGCCGCAGGTGTTCACGTTCTCCCTCACCGAGGCCATCGACCGGGGCATCCTGGCCCGGTTCGAGATCGACATCCTCGAGATCCGCCCACCCGACCTCGGTGTGGGTGGGAGCGAGGAGGAACGGCGCGGCCGGCGGCTCGCCGCCCTGCAGGCCGCCCTGATCAAGCACGCGGCCGCCACCGGGGTGCGGTCACTGATCAGCTTCCACCACCGCACCGTGGAAGCGATGTCTTTCGCGCGGGCCCTGCCACAGACCGCGGCCCGGCTGCACAAGGAGGATCCGGCGACCTATCCGCGGCGGGTATGGGCCGACTGGCTGTGCGGAGAGCACGAGCCCGCCCACCGCTGGGCCGTACTGGGCCGGTTCGCCGACGGCATCGACGACCACGGCTGGGAGACCGAACTGACCGTCCTGGCCAACGTGCGCGTCCTGGGCGAAGGCATCGACATCACCGGCAGACGCGGCGTCGACGGCGTCCTTTTCGCCGACGTACGCGGATCGGCCGTCGACATCGTCCAAGCCGTCGGCCGGGCCCTGCGGCAAAGACCCGGCCAGGGCAAGGTCGCACGGCTGATCGTGCCGGTCTTCCTCGCCCCAGGGGAGGTGCCCGACGACATGCTCGCCTCCGCCTCCTACAAACCGCTGGTCGCCGTACTGCAGGGGCTGCGCAGCCACTCCGAGAAACTCGTCGAGCAGCTGGCCGTCGCCACCACACCCAGCCGCGGCCGACCCACCTCCGTCACCGACCTCGACCCCGCCCACGGCGGCGGGAGCGGAGGCGAGGACAGGGGCGAGGGAGCCTCGCAAGAGGTACCGCTGCTGCGGTTTGCCACCCCCCGCGACCCGCACCTGATCGCGCAGTTCGTCCGCACCCGCATCATCCGACCCGAAACCCAAGTCTGGCTCACCGGACTCAACGCCCTCCGCACCTGGCACCAACAACAGAACGAGCACGGGGACAGGGACGGGGACCAGGACCAGGAGCACGAGTCCGAGGAGCACCGCGACAAGCACGAGAGCCAGGGCGGTAAGGGGCACGAGCAGGGCCAGGACGGTGTGCGTGAACCCCAGGGGCATGGCGACCACCAGACCGCGCCGTGCGAATACGACGACAACAGCGACCAGGAACACCGCAACCGCGGGAAGGACGAGGAAACCGGAAAGAGCCGCGCCGCCGCCACGGCCCACACACCGGTAGCGGTGCCGCTGGACGCCCGCGTCGGCGCCTTCCCCCTCGGGCAGTGGGTCAGCGAACAACGCCGCGCCTACCGCGCCGGAACCCTCGCGAAATGGCGAGTGGAGCTGCTGGAGGAAGCCGGCATGGTGTGGTCGGTGCCCGACGCCGCCTTCGAGGAGAACCTCGCCGCCGCCCGGGCCTACTACGCCGTGCACGGCACCCTGTGCGCGCCCCGAACCGCCGTCGCACAGGGCCGGCCCATCGGACAGTGGCTCACCAACTGCCGCCGCCCCCAAGGGCTCGGCAAAGACCCGAAACGGGCAGCCCAGCGGGCCGCCCGGCTGGCCCAGATCGACCCCGACTGGAACCCCGCAGCAAAGGGCTGGACCGTCGACTGGCAACGCCACTACGCCAAAGTGCGGGCCTGCATCCACGGCGGCGCCACCCTCGCCGAGATCCGCCCCGGCGTCACCGTCGGCGGAGAGGACATCGGACTCTGGCTCGCCCGACAGCGCACCCAGTGGGAGCAACTGGCCGACGGGCAACGCGAGCGCCTGGAAGCGCTGGGCGTCCAGCCCACCGCCCCAGCACCGGGTCGTGAAGCCGACGCCGCAGACCAGACGGCGGGAACGGTGGTGGTACCCGCCAGCGCCACCACCTGGGAACGCGCACTCGCCGCACTACGCCAATACCGGCAACGGGAAGGACACACGCGGGTGCCCCGCAAGTGGATCGAGGCCGTCCGCGACGAGGCCGGGCAGGAGCACCCGATCCGGCTCGGCATATGGCTCAGTAACCAGCGCCAGCGGCGGGACCGGCTGGACGCCGAACGCGCCACCGCACTCGAAGAACTCGGGGTGCTGTAGCAGAGGGGGCCGGAGAACATGGCGGGCGGGCCGACCGAGAGGGCAGCCCGCCCACCACTGGCGGTTTCCGGGTGCCGGGCTACAGGTAGCTGTCGTCGTGGCGGGCCCGGCGCCACTGCGCCTCGAACTCCTCCCGGTCCATCTCCTTCTCCGGCAGGCCAGGGTCGAACAGGTCCACCACGGGCGGGTTGAAGGTCCAGTCCTCCGGCCCGCTTCTGAGGGCGGTCCCGTCCTCGGTCAGCTCCACCTGCCGGAGCCTGCGCCCGTCGCCGCCCACCTCTACCAGGTAGACCGAGCGGTCGTCGTCTCCGTAGAGCCCGCCGCCCAGGCGCAGGTGGACAACGTCCCGGCCGGCCAGTACGCCGAAACCGGGACGACCACGCTGAGCGTCGCGTCGGGCGCGCAGCTCCTCCAGACCATCGGGCAGAACCGGCGCGTCGATGTCGGTCTCCTCCAGGTCCCATGTCTCGGCTCTCCCGACGGCCTCCGGGTCATCGACCACCTCGACCTCGGCGAGCCGCTCGGTCACCTCCCGGGCCGACCGGGCCCACACCCACCACCACAACCCACCCATCCCGTAGTCGTGGAGGACCAGGAAACGCACCCGGGGCGCGGCGTCGGCGTCTTTCACACCGGCCGACACTACCGAACCCGCCCACGCCAGGCTGGCGGGCAGGAGCAGGTCGATGCAGGTGGGAGGACCGTCGATACGAGGAGTGCCTGGTGTGTGCCAGCTGCATGCGTGTGATGAGCCGTGAGGCGCTCCCGCATCTTGTGCTCTTCAAGCCGGGTTGGTCACGGCTCGGAGTCCTCCGAAGGAGGGTGACGCCTGGTGGACCGGTCGTGCGGGCTCGCTCGCCGTCACCGACGACGACACGAGCGGGCCAGCAGCGCCTCGTTCGACAAGCCCGGTCACTCCAAGCCAGGCGGCGCAGCCGCGAACCCTCCGCAGCCCCGTGATCTCAGCGCCGGGCTTCGGCCGCGTGGCGCTGAAGTTCTCCGGCCTGCTTCATGTTCCTCCGAGATGAGATTCCGAAGTGGGTGGCGAGCGAATCTCGGTGAGGGGAAGCATCACACACCATCGCATGCACGTGCAGATGCATGTGCATCTGCACGCGAACTCCATTACAGTGTGGGCCAGTTGAGCGACCCACCAGTCGTCGCCTATGTATTCCGCAGGAGGACTTGATGCCCCTCACGCGCTGCGGCGCGGTGCTCGGGAACGGTCATGGAGCAGCCCGAGGCAGCGGCGCCTGGGAATGTGTCTCTCTTCACCCGCGTCCGTCGGCGGTGTGCCGTATGACGGCGGCATCGCTCCCGGCGGCCGGCCCGGGCAAGGAAGCCGCCGTGGCCGCACCGGCCGGGGGCCCCGGCACCCGCGCGAGTTCCCGTCAGCCGATGAACCTCGGCTTCTCCGGCGCCCTCCCGCCGCATCGACGCAGTGGGAGGAGCCTGCCCTCTGCGGCGCCCTGGGCCCGGTGCGGTGGAGTGCCGGGGCAGGTTCCGCACCCCTTACACGCAAGGGAGCCCGCGGTTCCGACCCCAGGTTTCCTAGGCCACCGGGTCGGGCGGGCTCTCTGCGCGGTGACCTCACAAGCCTGCGAAGACTCGGAAAGGAACACCAGTCATGGAGCATAAGCGCAACGGCATCCCCGGCGTGCGGCAGGCCCAGGCCGCTCTGCGGCGCCTCGTCCGGTGGGGCGTCCGGCGCCGCCGCGTGGTGGCCGGCTACCTCCTGCGGGGTGTCTGCTCCGGCATCGGCACCACCGCGGTAGGACTGGCCGTGGTCTGGCTCCGATCCCGCTACTGACAGCCCTCGGGTCAGGGGCTGCCACTCACCAGCGACCCCTGACCCGACCCGCCTGTTCCCTCAAAGCGCCCGGGCTTTCCTCACTATGGCGTTGAATGAATGAAATAAGTCATGAGGCTGGCCTCCAGACCAGGGCTCCAGGTAAGGCAGCACCACCGGGCCGCCGGCGGCGATTCGGTCGGCCAGAGGAACGCAGGAGGCGGCGGGCCTGCTGGTGCTGCTGGCGGACTGGCCGAAGACGCGTCCAAGGCTCCTGCCCCGCAGGTCCGGGGGCGGTGCGGAACGCGGCGCAGGAACCCCCCTGCGCTCCAGCGCTATCAGCTGGTGGGCCACCAAGGGGACCGGAGCCACGCCGACGGCTTGGCCGACCTCCCGGACCGACAGTGGAGAACCGCCCACGGCGCAGCACCGGGACCGTGGGGTGCCCGCGTCCGGTCCTCGGGTAGGGCTTGTGCCGCTAACGGCTGCCTCCTCCACCGCGTCGCCCGAGTAATCCCGGCCCACCCGTAACGAAGGCACCCTCCTGCGGACTGGTGAGGCAGGGTTGCGGAGCTGACCACCCTGCCCCGCGCGGGCGGCCCATCCAGGCATCGTTTGTCCCGGAGCAATCCGGGCGCGACCGGCCTCTGCCCGACAATCCGCCCGGGGCACACAAGGGCGGGAACCTAACCGCCCACCACACGCGTGCACCCGGTGCACGCCCACCACCCCACAAGGGAGCACACCGTAACCACGACCGGGCCGGCCCCGGGCCGGGACCGGGGCCAGCCGCTGCTCCAGCTTCTCGCGGGCAGGGCAGCCCTCGTGCTCACCAGCCAGGTACTCCACCAGCGCACGGCATACCGGAGGACTGCAGCCTCCGCAGGAGTGGCATCGCTCCCCTCCCCCTCCTCCCGGTGGCCGTGCAGGCCGCCCGCAGCCGCCGGCCACCGCAAGCCGGGCCGGCGGCGGCAGGAGCCTTCGCCTCCTGCGGAAACGCCGGGGGCGGGCTGCTGATCGGCGGGTGTTGAACCACCCCGCAACACTGCGGCGATCCGCAGAGGTGGAGAAAAATCCCTGCTCAGAGGGTGTTGAACCGTTCCGCAACACCGCTATGGCCCGCAAAAGTGGTGTCACGTCAGGGGCAGCAAGCCTGCCCGCCCAGCGCCACGTACCCGCCTCCTGGGAAGGGGGCGGCCGTGCGCGTGGAACCGAAGGGGGTCATTGCCTTGAAGAGCACTGTGTCCGTGCGTACCGCTGTCGTACTGCTGCTGGCTGTGCTGGCTTCGGTGGTTGCCGGCCTACTCACCTACTGGAGCGGGACAAACCTGCCCGTGGCCTTTCTGGCGGGTGGATCGGCCTTCGCAGTCGTGTTCCCGCTGGCCGACTCCGTCGTCGGTGACGCCTGACCGGCTGGCCTCGGCCCGGCTCGGGGCAAGGGAGCTGGGCCGGGCCGAGATGCCTCGGCTGCGGGAGAGTACGGGGAGGGTTATGGGCTCGTCGGTTGCTTTGGGACGTCCGGGTCTTCTCCCTGCCTCTCCAAGAGAGGGAAGATCAAGGCCTCGGGGCTGCGGCGTTCGGTGAAGGAGGAAACCTCCTCGTGGTAGAACGGGCCCAGTGCCCACCGCTTGCGGTGACGGGATGCCCGTACCAAGGTGGGATCCTTGATGTCCTCGTTCTCCTCCTGAGCGGGCGTGGCCAGGCCCAGCATGACCGCGCAGAGCCACTCGGCGGCCAGCGCCGACAAGCTTGCCGCGGCCGCTTGCCAGGTACCGGACACTTCGATGTCCAGCCCGGCCTGCCCGGCCACCCAGACCCCCAGCCGCAGCGAGAGAACCGCCGTCCAGACCAGCCCGGCCGCTACACCGGCCACCACCAAGACAACGGAGACAGCCAAACCCGTGCCCCGGGCCACACGAGCGGCCACCGATGCACGCCCGTACGGCTTGCGGTCCCCAAGCACCGACCACAGGAAACCGAAGCCTCCGATTGCCACCACCGTGACAAGAGCCCCCAGCACGGTGCCGACGAACGCCGCCACGGTCGCGGTCACGACCAATGCGAGAATGCGCTGCCCCACCGGCTGAGGCAGGATCACGCCCTCCCACCACGACGCCGACCAGAGGCCGGCCGCAGCGGCACAGGTCAGCGCTACCAGGGTCGCGACCTGGGCCAGGGCTTTGACAGCGCGAGCCCGCAGACCGGTGTGCTCAGCCACCTGCAGTTCGGTGGTGTGAAGCCGTTCCCGGAGTTCGGCGACGAGGCTGTGGGCTGCGCGGGCCTCAGCGGCCGCTCGCTGCTGGTCGGCCTCTATCTCCGTGGCGGAGCGGACAGCGGCTGCCAGCTTGCGCTGCTGGTCGGCGGTGACCGCCCGCAAGGAGGCGAGCTGGGCGCTGAGCCGGGCCTGGTGGGCGAGGGAGCGATCGAATTCGGCGCGGCGGCGGTCGAGTTCGGCGCCCAGGCGGCCCAGTTCGTCCAGCAGGGTGCGGCGGTCCTCCGCCTCGGCGGTCGAGTTCGCGTCGAGGGAGGCCGACATGGCCGCCACACGGTCGTGCACGGCGTGCAAGGTCTGCTCGGCTTCAGCTGTGCGGGCCGTGGCGGCAGCCAGGTCCTTACGCAGCGACCCCATAGTCAGATCGGCGCCTTCGAGTTCGAAAAGAGCGTTCTCCAGACGGTGAGCGGGATTGGCGCTGGCCTTCAGCGCCTTTTGGCGTAAGTCCCGCAACTTCGCCACCCGCTTCTCGGACAGCGGCGTGGAGAGCCGGTTGCCGATCCATACCAGTAGATCGATGAAGTCCTCCGGGGCGATGCCGTCACCACTCCGGTAACGCCGGACCGTGGTGTGGTCGTAACTCAGCGGCCCCTTGCCGTCGCTCCCCTTCTTTCCGCCGCCGGCGGCGTGCTCGTGGCGGCGCTCGGTGTTCAAGGCCTCCACCTGGCGCAGCGAGAGCCCTTCCCCGCGGGCCTCGCCAAACTCCTTCATCACCTCACCGAGCTCAGTTCCGAAAGCCCGCGCCGGTGGCTCCTCGCTGGCGTCATCCGTGATGCGGTCCGACAAGTCCTCCCCCTACCCTTCATCCCTTGCCCCCGGTGCCCTGCCTCCCCGGCAGGTCCCCTCCCGGACTCCCAGCGTAGAGACCGCACCAGAGCCACGGAGACGAATCCGCCACCCACCAGCGGCCCCTGGCCCGACCCGCTGAACTCCACGAAAGCACCCGGGCCTCCCTCACCACAGCGTTGATGGATTGATTCGTTTGACGGGACCGGTCTCCAAGCCGGAACTCCACGCAAGACCACACCACCGGGCCACCAGCGGTGATTAAGTCGGCCAGAGGCACCCAGGAGGCGGCGGGCTTGCCGGTGGTGTCGGTGGTCTGGCTGGTGGGCGCGTCCGAGGCGCGCACCTCGTAGGCGCGGGGCCGGTGCGGGTCGCGCCGCAGGAAGCCCTTGCGCTCCAGGGCCATCAGCTGGTGGGCCACGGAGGAGGTGGAGGACAGGCCGACGGCCTGGCCGATCTCCCGCATCGACGGCGGGTAGCCGCGGCGCTGCACCGAGTCGCGGATCACCTCGATCACCCGGCGCTGCCGGTCCGTCAGCCCGGAGCTGTCGGCGCGGATCCCCGGGGGGGGCGGCCGGGCAGGGAGCGGGTGGGCTTGGCCTCCGCACCGTCGCCCGCGCTGTCGGGCGCGCCGGGGGCGGCGTTTGCTTCCTGCACATGGTCGGCCCGGTCCCGGGAACGGTCCCGTGCGGCGATGGTGGCGCTCTCTGCGGTGGCGACCGTGAAGGAGATCTACATCGAGGTAACCACGCACCCCCTGCGGTGGTGGTCACGTCGGCCCCTCTCAAGCGGTTCTCCCTGGCTGGACAACGGCAGATGCTTTCGAAAAGTTATATCAAACGTAAGTTCGAGTGAAATTTCGCAGATTACCTGACGTGATCGATGAGGGCGGTGCATGGGCTGCGGAACGTCTCCGACTACTGCGGCAGCCTCTCGTACGGTTGCCGCTCCGGCGCTTCCGGCACGCAAAGCGTGTTCGTCAACCAGTCACCAGATGTAGTGGTTAGATGTTCTGCGGCCGCCCAGAAGTTGTGGTCCCCCGCTCTGAGGAGCGGCAAGTGAGTCGTATGCTCTGGAGGACCGAGCAGGCGGCTGCGCAAGGAGCCACTGCTGGGGAACGGCGGCATGGGTCGTCGCCAAAAGGCGACGGCCCCCTGTTCCAGCAGGGAGCCGTCCGAAGCGATCTGACAGCCACACCTCGTCGTAGAGGAGGAGCCATCAGCACCAAACCCGACCTTACGCGCACGACTAAGGGGGAGTCGAGTTGCCCCCACCGTCTGCTTCGAAAACTCACCCGTTCCGTATGGAGCCAGCGTTTGTGCCGCTCCCTGAGGCCTTTGGGCCGCACTGCCGGCCGCGGGCTGCTCTGGGGCATCGCCAGCAGCTTGGGCACGGTCATCGGCGCGTCCTGGATCGCGCCTTTCCTGCTCGACTGGGTGTCACGCCGATGATCTAGTTCACGTTCTGGCCCCGGTCCTCACCGGGGCCAGAACCACTCCCGGTGCACCCGTACGGCGAGGTGGTCTGGGAGCGCCGTGACGTCGTCATGACCAACTGGCGCGACGGCTCGGTCAACTTCGAGCAGCGCGGCGTGGAGTTCCCCGACTTCTGGTCGGTGAACGCGGTCAACATCGTCACCAGCAAGTACTTCCGCGGCGCCGTCGGCACCCCCCAGCGCGAGACCAGCCTCAAGCAGCTGATCGACCGCGTGGTGAAGGCCTACCGCGCCGCCGGCGAGAAGCACGGCTACTTCGCCTCCCCTGCCGACGCCGAGATCTTCGAGCACGAGCTGGCCTACGCCGTGCTCCACCAGGTGTTCTCGTTCAACTCCCCGGTGTGGTTCAACGTCGGCACCGCCCAGCCCCAGCAGGTCTCCGCCTGCTTCATCCTCTCCGTGGACGACTCCATGGAGTCGATCCTGGAGTGGTACAAGGAAGAGGGGATGATCTTCAAGGGCGGTTCCGGCGCCGGCCTGAACCTCTCGCGCATCCGCTCCTCCAAGGAACTGCTCTCCCCTGGAAGGGCATCACCCACTCCCATGCCACCCGGTGAAGCCCTTCCTGCGGCCTTCTAGGTGCATGCCTTCGTGCCGCGGGGTGGGTCGCCGTTTCCGCGGGTGATCTGGAAGGTCACCGGGAGGTCCTGCAGTTTGGGGCCGAAGTGGCCGGTGGCGGTGACGATCAGCCGGATCCAGCCGTCGTCTTCGCCTGTGATGACGACGGATTCCCCGATCGCCACGCCGGTGACCGTGCAGCTGCGCGCCGGGGTGATGACGAAGTAGCTCACGCCTTTCCCGTCCAGTGCGGTGACGCTGATGCCGAGGTCTTTCTCCGGTGTCCACTCGGTCGGCGCGGAGGTGGCCCAGGGGATCTTGGCGGTCAGCTGTCTTTGGGCGGGCGGGGCGGTGCTGGGGGTCTGCGCCGCCTTGGTGGGGGCCGCGCTCGTCGGCCGGGCGGTGGGTGTGCTGCCGGAGGGGTCTGGGCCGGGGGTGCCCGAGGTGGTTGGGGGGCGGGTATCGGTGGTGTCGGTGAGGATCGCGGCACCGGCCCAGCCCAGCAGGGGCAGCGCGACAGCCGCGGTGGCCAGCGCCCAGGGCCAGGTGCGTCTTGGGCCGGCCGGAGTGTGTCGGGCGTGGTCGTGTGATCCGTCCGCCGTTTGAGGCGGGGGCGGGGGCGGCTGGTCGTTTCGCTCTGTGGGCGGGGTGGGTGCGGTGGAGCGGGCGGCGTCGGCGCGTTTCCAGTGTTCCAGGCACGCGGCCACCGTGGGCTCGCCGCCCAGCGCCCAGGCGATGGGCTCCACGGTCTCCCAGCGGGGGAGCCGTTTGCCGTTGAGGATGTCGGAGATGGTGCTCTCCCGCACGGTGGCGTCCGGGTACCGCGTTCGGCTCCGCCGCACGATGGTGGTGTAGCTGGGCTTTGCCGCTTCCCGGTGGAGGTCGCGCATCCACGCGGCGAACTCCGCGACCGGATCTGTGGCGCTTCCGGTTTCTTCGGAGTCGTTCGCTGTCATTCGATTCCTCCCCAAGCCCAGGTCGCAGGTGGCTCACTGGTGGCTGTCCGCACCTGCCGGTATCCCATCAGAGAGGTACTCATGACCGTGCTTGTTCTGCTGGCCCTGCCAGCCTTGGGGCTGTTGCTGGCCACCGGTGTGGCGCTGTTCGCCCGCGATCCGCGCCGGTGCGCCGGGCGCGTTCGGTCAGCAGCACATCCAGGAAGGCCTTGCGCGGCAGCCGCTCACCGCTCAGATACCGGGAGACGGCGGCGGGGCTGAACCCGTACCGGCGGACGGACTGGCGCAGCGAGAGTCCGCAGGCGTCGAACAGACCCCGTAAGGGCCGGCCCAGTGCCGGCCCGTACGCCGTCCCCCGCCGATCACGCGTTCCCCCCTCCGCACCCCATGGAGCCTGCAAACAGGCCGTGCCGGAAACAGCCTGTTCCCCTGACACACCACCGCACCGGTCTTCCACCGTAATCAACCACGGTCCCACCGCCCCGCAGGCCTCGAAAGCGGCCCGTGCGCGGCGGGAGCGGCCCGCACCCACCCGAACAGAAAGGACACCACCGTGACGACCGACACCACCCCCAACACCCCCGCACCGCACCACGACGACCATCGGGAGCTGCGCCGGCACCTGCTGCTGCTCTGGCTCCTCGCAGTCGGGACAGCCCTCGCGTTCGCCGGCTACGTCTTCCACCGTCACCCGGGGTTCCGGGAGACCGCGGTTGCCGTGGGCGGCGTCGGCACGTTCCTCCTGACGACCGTGCTGGCCGCCCGCGACCACCGGTGACAGCCTGCCGGGGGCGGCGGCTCGGGAACCGCCGCCCCCGACAAGCACCATCACCCCAGCAGACGGCACAACAACCCGCGCCCGAATGGTCACGGCAGCGTCTGCGGCTCCGACAGCCACCCAGGCTTCCACCTCCCGGCACCCACGCTTCTTGCTGCGCTCTCCGGCCAGCCTGCGTCGGCACGCGTCGTCGTGCTGTCCGACCACCGATCGGTTCTGGGGCGTCTGAAGTTCAGTCGCCGAAATTATCGCCAACTTGTGGGATCGACTTACGAACTTTCCATAAGAGCTTGCGGTAGAACATCCAGTGCGAGCTGAGGGTTTGATCGAATGATTAATGATCTTGATAGTGAGCTTCGCGAAGCTGACACCGAGGGGCCTGGAAGTGGTGTTTCCATCACTGCATGGGGTGCGGGCACGAACCGCGACCAGATGGAGGCCGACCGTGAGCTGTACAGGCGCTTGAGGGCAGCTGAGTTCACCGGATGGCTTCGGAAGCATCTGGAGCAGGACCTGTGGCAGTACGGGTGGCGCGTGCTGAGGGCATGGATGCGGGACGGCTCAGTTATGAACCGCTGCGCAGAGAAGGGCATCAGGATGTCATCCCGCTCGGAGGAAGAGCAGATCCTGATGCGCAGCGACGATGTTCGGGACGAGATCGCCTTCGAAGCCGTGAAGCCGGCTGTGGAGTACTTCATCAACGACGTACTCGCTGAGGGGAAGTGGGACCCAAGGAGAGGCGCCACTCTGCGCACCTACTTTATGGGTACATGCCTGCACTACTTCCGAGACGCCTTTAAGACGTGGGCACGTAGCCATCGGCGGCGGCTGAAGGAGGTCTCTGGTTCCCTAGACCTCGTAGACCGCCCGTCACGCGAGGTGCACCCGGAGGAGCTTGCCGCGCTGCGTGACACGGTGCGCCGTGTCCTGAGTGGGGCAAGCTGGGAAGTTCGCGCCATCTGCGCACTGATCTACGAGTCGGGTCTGACCCAGAAGGAGATCGGCGAGAAGCTCGGCATGACCTCCCGAGTGGTCGAGGTGCATCTACGCAAACTTCGCAAGCAGGCGAAGCTTCGGGTGCGTCTCGGACACGTGAGCGTGCCCTACTACCCCAAGACGGTTGCACGGGCGTCGCTGCGATGAACGGACTCGATCTGCGTACGACCGTGATCTTGTTGGCTGGCTGCGGAGTCACGTACGTTGCGTTCCTGCACCCAACTGTCGGAACTGCCTTACTGGCTGGTGTTGCTGTCGTGACCCTGCTGCACCTTCTACTGAAGCAGTAGAAGGTGCGTTGGAAGGGCCCCTCAAGGAGCTAGGTCTTCCGCCAGGCTCAGTCCCTTGAGGGGCCCATGAACCGCTGACTTGTATGGCGGCAGTGGTGCGTGGGCGGGTTGGCTGCCCTTAGCGTGCTGCCGGGCTTCGGCTGGGGTGACTCGTGACCGCTTGCCGAACCATAGCTCTCCCGGAGTGTGTTCCTCATCCGATGCCCGTCTGCGGCCTGACTCAACAGAGGCGTGACCCGGGCTGGGCTGGTTCCGGAAGTCGGCCTGTCGGCCGTAGATCTCCTGCCGTCTCGTTCCGCCGGTGAGCGGCCAGGCCAACCACGGGCGCCGGATGCTCCCAAGCACGGAAAGGAAGCCGTCCCTGAGCCCGATGCGGGCGATGCTGACGGTTGTACCGGACACAGGCGGCGAGGCCGTGTCGGGCATGCCTCTCGTGCCGGCTCGGTAGACGGTTCAACACCTCGCGCCACCGGGCTCCGATGGCCCGTCGCCACGGGCGTTCCTCCGGGGAGCCGCGGTGCGGTCTCGGCGGCCTCGCCCCCCCCCCGGCTGCGAAGGCTGCGGCGGAGGACACGGAGTGCTGCGCGTCCCGGTCGCGGACCAGGAAGCGCGGCGCGTCGTCGCACACGCCCGACTCGACGGCGGACTCGCGGGCCTGCCGCGCCGCCCGGGATCTCCTTGAGGGCTGGTCGCCCCGGCGATGCGCGGGCGGAGCGCGGCGTGCGCCGAACCTCGGGGCGTCCACCCGGCGCGGGAGTGTTCCGTTGGCGATGGCCACCGCAGTGACGTGGATGATGTTCTCCCCGCCGACGCGGGGGTGCTCCGAACGCGACCACGTGTGGTGTCAGCCGCACGTGGCCGCGGCCGTCGTAAGAACGGTGACCGCTCCGGCGCGGTCGGGAAGGGCCGGGCGGGGTTCCCTAGGGAGCGGGCGGGCTGGGTTCAGCGGGGCGTCGGCAGCCTGTCCAGTGGTCGGCGGTCCTCGCCGTGTCCGGCCACCTTCCACACCGGCCGGTCAGGGCCGTGGGCGGCCAGCCGCTGCAGGGTCGTGGTCGCCACGACCAGCTGCCGGTGCCGCACGGGCGCGATGGTGGCCGCGCGGTCGTGGAAGGCGGCCTCGCGGGTGTCGGGTGCGGCGCGGCGTGGGGCGGGGGCGAAGACGAACAGCACCGGCGGGAAGGGCCGGTCCAGGGACGGCCCGGCGTAGATCTCCTGCCAGTGGCTGCGCGGGGCGCGGGCGGCGTTGCCGCGGCCGGTCGGGGGTGCGGTGCGGTAGGCGTTGTAGCGGTCCAGCTTGGCGGTCAGGCGGGCGTAGGACATGGTGCGGTCGATCTCCACGAACGCGGTGGAGCCGTCGGCCAGGAGCACCACGGCGTCGGGGATGAGGGAGCCGGCCGGAGTGGGATGGGTGACTTCGAGGTTCCAGTCGGCGTGGTCGGCCACCTCCGCCTGGTGGAAGGCGGCGGCGGTGTCGACCACGGCCAGGGCGTGCTCGCGGAGACCCGTCTTGCTGGCGGCGACGCGCTTACCCGTGGTCCGGCCGGTCGTCGGCGCGAGCTCACCGGAGGCGGCGGCTTCGGCCAGACCGGCCGGGGTGCAGTGCCAGTAGCTGTACTGGGCGCGGTGGGTCCGGCCGACCAGGGCGGGGGATTCGGTGAGCAGGTTGCGCAGCGCGCGGCGGACGTGGTCGGTGCCCTGCTGGTGGGGCAGCAGCAGGGCCTTGAGCTGGCGGGGGGTGGCCAGGCGCAGCCGGGCCAGGGTGAGCAGGACTTCGCCGCGGAGGTCCGCCCCGGCCTTCGTCGCCGCTGCCTTGGGGGGCCGGGGCGCTTCTTCCGGTACGTCAGGAGCGGGAGAAGAGGAGTTGCAGTCGGCCGGGGCAGGTGAATCGGGGTTCTGATCAGCGGCAACCGTCAGACGGCGGCTTTCGGCTGCGGGGCTGGGAGCGGGGCTCACCACGGGGCTTGCTGCGGGGCTCGCTGCCGCGGCGGTGCTTGCCGGGGCCGGCGGCGCCTGGCCCGGGTTCTCGCTGGACGTGCGGTCGGTGGTGGAGTGCGGCTCGTGGGCGGGGCCGGGTGCGTGGTCGGCGGGCACGGTGTCCTCACATTCCTCCGGCCTGCTGGCCGGATCGACGGTGGGCCCGGCCCGCACGCGTGAAGCGATGCGGGCCGGGGCCACCGTGCGAAGCCACCCCTGGTCCGCGGTCTGACCGGCCACGGCTGGCAGTGTCCGCTTTGCCCCTGGACCACCCCTTGTCCGCACGGTTTGCCCGTGACCGAGAACACCTCCGGTGTGCCGCCGCACCGGAGGGTGGTTCACCAGCGGGCGCCGGAACTTTGGCCGGGGCCGGCCCCGGGCCAGCGGTACGGGTGCTGCCCGTCTGGGCGGTGCGGGTGTGGTGCGCGGCCCGGCTCGTGGGGTGGGTGCTGCCGCATCCGCCGGCGTGCCTGGTCACCGGCCGCGGTGAGCGCCTGGCCGATCTGGTGGAGGAAGCCGGTGGTGAGGTGGAGGGCCTCCAGGTCGGTGCGCAGGGTGTCCAGGCCGACGCCCCGGCAGGCCCGGTCAGCGGATGGTGCGCCGTCGTCGGGGTCGAAGAGGGCAAGTTGTTCGGGCCGTGCGGGCGGCTGGTGCGCGGCGGTGTCGTACAGCGGCCGGCCGGTACGGCGGGCGGTGAGCACCGCGGCGGCGACGGTCGCGCGGTCATGGCGCAGCGGGATGCGGGGGATGGCCCACTCCCCAGCGGCCCCGGCCCGCGCGAACGGTCGGCCGGCAGCGGCTCCCGCCTGGCGGGAGAGACAGCCCGACCTTCTGCTTCCTGATCCCGCCGGACGGGAGACGGCCCCAGGCGGTCGGCGCGTGTCAACGCTCTCCGGCCGGGTGGCCGGGATCCCCTGCTTCCCCGGTCGGCACGAACGGGCGCGCCCTGGTCCCCGTGCGGCCTCCAGGCTTCTTCCTTGCTGCCTTCTGTCCGCAGGAACCCCTTGCGCTCCAAGGCGGGCAAGCAGGGGCCGTCGGTCAGCGCGCGACACAAGCACCACGGGCGCTCCACAGTGCGGCCCCCACCCTGGGAAGGAGTCGCACGTGAGCACGTCATCGAGCCGGGGGAACGGTCCCGACCGCGTGACCTACCCTGCAAGGCACAGCCACCTCGTGCTGTTCACTACGAGGACGCCCCCAGGTGGGCGACGGCCGACCGCGAGGCCTCTTCCCGCGGACGCTGCCCCAGTGCAGCCAGCCACGCCGTTCGCCACACCCATCCGGGGAGATTCCTTGAACACCGCAGGCGCTCCGCAGGAGCCCCACCAGCCCAGCCGCCCTCGCCGTATCGCCCGGCGTCTGCACGCCGCCATCACCGGCCTGCACGCCCTGGCCCACAAAACCATCCGGTCCGCCGGCCCGAGCCTCGCCAAACGCGCCGCACGGCAGGTGGTTGGCTGGGCAGCCAGGACGACGTTGTTCGACACCGACGTAGACCTGCTCCACTGGCTGCAGCAGTTGCTCATGCCCTGAAAGGGTGCCGGGCGTCCGACCGGTCGGACGCCCGGAGCCACCTCCAGTGCCCGACCGCAGGGTGGAATAGCGGAACAGGCCCCTGTGCGGCCCGGCCTTACGGGGTGCTCCTGTGGCTGGCGGCTTCTATTACGACGTAATGAGGAGCAACTCCAAGGGGTGAAACACGGGCCCTGATGCTCCTCAATCACCTGCCACGTCAGTATGGTGACGTCATGGCATCTCCGTACCCCGATGGCGACCGGGAAAAGGTAGCGTCGAAGCTGCCTGCCGCGGTCCGCCAAGAGCTCAAGATCCGCACCGCCGAGCATGGTGTCGACATCCAAGACGCCGTCACTGAAGGCATTCATGCCTGGCGTACCGATGACGGGCCCCATTCGACCGTCGACACCGCTGGTGCCGAGTCCTTCTCCACCTGGCTCCCTGCTGGCCTGTACGACCAGTTCAAGGTGGACTGCACTGCCCGCGGCGTCTCCTACACCCAGGGCCTGGCCCAGTCGGTGCGTCTCTGGCTGGACACCCACCCTTCTCCGGGGCAGCAGCCTCACACCGGGCCGCAGCGGAAAGTCATCTGCAATCAGAAGGGCGGGGTGGGCAAGACCGCCATCGCCGCCGGAGTCGCCCAGGCGTATGCCGAGGCGGGCAAGCGGGTCCTCCTGGTCGACTACGACCCCCAGGGGCACCTGAGTGAGCAGCTCGGCATCGCCCAGATCCCCCCGGGCGAGGACAGCCTGGTGGCCCACATGTGCGCTGAGGGCAAGGCCGATCTGCGCGACCTGCTGGTCACGTTCGAAGACGACCGGTTCGGCAAGCGGCTGCAGATACTGCCCGCGTGCTTCGACGGGTTCCTCCTGGACGCGAAGATCGCCACCAACACCCGCATCCGCCGGCGGGAGACCACCCTCGAGCGGGCCCTGGAGCCGCTGGAGGCGGACTTCGACATTGTCGTCATCGACTGCCCACCGTCGCTGGGGATCGCGATGGATGCCGCCATCTACTACGGGCGGCGCCGTGACGGCGAACCGGCGGGTACCTCCGGCGTCATCATCCCCGTCCTCGCCGAGGACTCCTCCGCCACCGCCTACGCCATGCTCACCGACCAGATCGAGTCGCTGAAGGAGGACCTGGAGCTGGAGCTGGACTACCTCGGTCTGGTGGTGAACCTGTACGACTCCCGGCGCGGGTTCGTCGCCACCTCCAGCCTCCAGCAGTGGAAGTCGCTGGGCGACCCGCCGGTGCTGGCGGTCATCGGTGACCTGAAGGAGCAGCGTGAGGCAGTCCGTATGGGCAAGCCGCTGCTGAGCTATGCGCCTCGCTGTGACCAAGCTGAGGCGATGCGGCAGATTGCGAGGTCCGCGTCGTGAGCGGTAAGGCTGACCTGCTGGGAGCTTCGTCGGCGTTCGGCCGTGCCGGTACGGCCCGCAGTGCACGCGGGCGGGTTGCGGAGAAGGTTCTGGGCGGTAGCGACGATGGGCCGACCCGCCTGGCTCTGCATCTGCTGAGCCACAACCCGGACAACCCGCGTGACTCTCTGCCCGACGTCACCGACCTCGCCGCGTCCCTGCGGGACCACGGACAGAAGTCCGCGGTGACGATCATGTCCCGTGAGGCGTATCTGGCAGCCAATCCCGGCCGGGAGGACGAGCTCGAGCCGCGGTCCGCCTACGTCGTCATCGACGGCAACTGCCGCCTGGCTGCTGCCCGGCAGGCCGGCCTGTCCTCGCTGCGGGTCATGATGGACGAGTCTCTCGGTGGTGACCCGGACGAGCTGCTGGAGTCCGCTCTGGTGGCCAACATCCACCGCCAGGACCTCGATCCGCTGGACGAGGCGCGGGCGCTGAAGAAGCTGCTGGAGGTCCACGGCACCCAGGACAAGCTGGCCAAGCGGCTTCACCGATCTCAGGGCTGGGTCTCCCAGCGCCTGGCGTTGCTATCCCTGACTCCTGAGCTGCAGAAGCGTCTGGAGAGCGGGGCGGAGCCGGTGGACCTGCTGCGTGCAGTGGGGAAGAAGCCCCCGGAGCGACAGGAGCAGGAGCTGACGCGGCTGAAGGAAGAGCGGGCCCGTAAGCAGGCGGCCAAGGGCGCCGCGAAGAAGCAGTCGCGGCAGTCGGCGGCCGATCCTCATTACGACGTAATAGAGGGTGCTGGTCCCGCTGCAGAGGCGACGGAGCCGGGTCAACCCGCTCAGGACAGCACGGAGCCCGCTAGCGCCCCGGCTGTTCCCACGCAGCCCGCAGCCTCCTCGACCCCGGATACCCAGGCGTCCCGGCCTGCCGCTGTGCGGATGCCGTGGGACAGTCCCGGCGAGGTATGCGTGCTGCTGAGGGAGAACATGGCGCCGGAGAAGCTGGAGAGGCTCATCGAGCTGCTTCAGCAGCCCGCGGAGAAAGACGAGTACTGACCCGGGCCGCCGTGCGTGAGGGCTCTGCACCATGAACGGCGCAGAGCCCTCTGCTTCGCTGCTCAAGCGAGAGCTTCCCGGGCACGATCTGCCTTCACTGCCCGCGACGCAACGGGGAAGACAGGTGGAAGTCGCCGCTCAATCTTGGCCGGACAGGGACGGATGCCGACACCGGCGGTTGCTGGTGCGGCCACAATCATCACCCCCCGACAGTGGTCTTGAGGATGTCAAACGCCCCCCACAGCCCTGGGACATCCTCCATGCGCATACGCGTCACCACCGCCACGGCCGCTCTGCTGGCCGCCGGCCTCACCCCCCTCGCCACGACCGCCAAACACCTCGACGACTTCAACGGCGACGGCTACCGCGACCTGGCCATCGGCAACCGCGGCGCCACCGTCGGCAGGGTGAAGCAGGCCGGAGCCGTCGCCGTCGTCTACGGATCCGCACACGGCCTCGACTTCACCCGACGCACGGTCGTCTCGCAGAACAGCCCGGGCATCCCCGGCGCCGCCGAAGCCCACGACCACTTCGGCGCGGACATCATCACCCGCGACATGAACAGGGACGGCTACGCCGGCGTAGTCGTCACGGCCCCGGGCGAGGACGCCGGCGACTGCACCGGCACGGTGACCATCATGTGGGGCTCGGCGTCCGGCCTGACCAGCGGCAGCGCGCACCACAACCCCAAGTACAAGGACAGGGGATTCGCCAAGGACATCGCCGTCGGCGACTTCAACGCCGACGGCAGACACGACCTCGTCTCCGTCGACGACGACCACATCTGGTACCTGCGGGGCCCGTTCACCAAGGCCGGCTCCCGCGGCGCCGCCGCCGGTGCGGGCCAGCGTCACCCGGCCGGTCCATGCGGCCGGGCGGCCACCAGGGCCGGGCATCCGGGGGCCGGCGGGGGTGCCGGGCCGGTGAGTGCGGACTGCTCCTCCGGTTCGGGGGTGTGAGGTGCGGGCGGGCACGCGGGTCACCTCCCGGCTGGGGCGGTGGGCGTGGTGAGGGCGCGGGGCAGGTGGGCGTGCAGGTGCCGGATCTCGGCGCTGCGGCCCTGGGCGAGGATTTCGACGAGGGAGCAGGCCCGGTGCTTGCCTCCCGTTCTCTCGCCCATTGCGAGTTGTTGCTTCCAACCGGCCAACGGACATGTAGCGCCCAGCGTGAGGCACGGAGCGCCACCCACCTTCTATCACCCTAGAAATCCAAGGGTTTCCAAGCCTTTCTAGATGCATCCGGAGTGGCTAACCTGACGGCATGACAGACACCGCGACCACCAACCGCTGCTACTGCGGCTGCCAGACCGCCATCGGCTACGGACGCACCTTCGCCGCCGGTCATGACAAGATCGCCGAAGCCGCCTACCTCGCCGTCCACCACAACGGCTCCGTCGCCGAACTCCTCAAGAGCCAGGGCTACGGCCCCGACAACCCCGTCACCGACGCAGCCGTCGAAGCGGGCGCCTGGAAGAAGTGCGAACACTGCGACTACAAGGGCGCCCCTGAAAGCATCCGCAACCACATGGCCAAGGTGCAGAAGGCTGAGAACACCCAGCGAGAGTCTCTGGAGAAGTCCGTTCGCGCGCTCGGCGGAACCTGGGACCCGAGCCGCGGAATGCAGACCCTGCGAGACGCCGGTTACCACCCCTCCGAGAAGTACATCCGAGAGGTGTACCGACGACTGGCGGACAGTGGCCTGCTGGAGAAGGTGGATGAGCACCGGGCCATCTACTTCGTCATCGAGAAGTAGGACCAGCAAGTGGGCCCTGTGCTCGTGGAGATCCGGCCAGGGGACACGCCCCTGGCCGGATCTCCACGAGCACAGGGCCGTCAAGCGATCACCGTTCATCTGCCGTTCCCGCGCATCGGGTGATGCTGGTGGGGAGGCTCCGGACGGGACTGCGCTGGGTGCTGTTGTCGGTGCGCCGGTCCAGCTCGGTGCGGAGTTCCGTGGGTGCCCACGACGACGTTCTGGACGCGCAGGTCGCGGCCGTCGAGCTCGAGGATGGTCCGGGCGGCGGCGGTGTCGCGGAGCCGGGCGCGGACGTCCTCCACTCGGTCGGCGGCCGGCGGGACGGGCTGGCCGTCGGGCCGGTGGGCAGGTGGAGGTAGCCGAAGGAGATCAGCCGGATCGGGCGCATGCAGGGGCCTTCCAGGTCTGTGGTGCGGCGGGTAGCAGCAAGGCCTCCAGGGGCACCGGGTGGTGTCCCTGGAGGTCTGGATTTGTGCGGGAGGAGGCGGTCAGCGGGTGGCTGCGGGGGCCTTCTTGTGGTGGTCGCGGTGGGCGGTCTGGGCCGGTTCGGCTAGGACGCGCAGGTCGTGCGGGTCGCCGACCGGGCCGCAGGCGCTGCAGTTGACCTGGTAGCGGTGGCGGCCGGTGCAGCCGGAGTGGGGGTCGCGGGGCTTGCCGGACGGGGCCACCGCGTGGGTGCACACGCTGCCGTCGGCGTGGAGCGGGTTGATCTTCATTGCGATGCGGGCCACAGAGGTTCTCCTGGTTGTCGGTTCGGTGGGCGGTACGAAGCCGCCGTGCCCGGTCCGGCTCTCTCGGAGGGCCGGACCGGGCACGGCGGCGGTGTGCGATGTGGTGTGCGGGTGGGGTCAGGGTTCGCCGGGTGCCGTGCGGCGCTCGTGGGCGTCGATCAGGGCCTGGACGGTGGCCGGGGTGTCGGCGGCGGTGCCGACCCAGGCGCCGGTGGGGCTCCACACGCGGGCGGTTCCGGCGTCGGGGTCGCGGTAGGTGGCGTAGGCGCCGTGCCGGCCGATCAGGCCGCCGTCGGCAAGGGCTGCGGCTTCCTCATCGGCGCCAGACGGGTTGGCGGACCCGGTGCCAACGTCGAGGTCTAGCAGGGGCGCGGTGGCCAGGACCTCGATCCGGTGTACGTGCAGCCGCACCGCCTGGTCCGGGGTGCGGGGCAGGCGGAGGCAGCCGGTGACACGCAGCTGGTCTCCTTGGCGCAGCTCGTGGAGGAGAGCGCGGGCCAGCAGCGGATCGGACGTGACGCACGCCAGAGTGGTCTCGTCGGTGCGGTCGTCGGTGGGGGAGACCGTCAGCCGGAACCGGGCCGTGGTCTCGTGCAGGTCGCCGGGGACGGTGTCCTCGTCCAGGAACCCGTCGAGGGTTATCGCGTCGCTGGGCCCCATCAGCCGGCCTGCTGCAGGTCGGTGGCGTGGGCGGCCTCGTAGGCGGTCCTGACGGCCTTGGGGATCATGCCGTGGTCGGCCACGGTGTGGCCGTTGGCGCGCGCCCAGGTGCGGATCGCGGCCAGCTCCTCCCGGCTCCGGCCCGAGGTGCTGCGCCTGGCCGGGGGCGCGGCGGCCGGGGTCACGGCAGCGGGGCGTCCGGTCTTGGCCTGCCGCAGTTCGGCCTGCGCGGCCTCGAGTTCGGCCTTGAGCTGGGCGACGCGCTCTTCGGCCTGGCGGGTGGCCGCCTCGGTGGCGCGGCGGGCGGACAGCTCGGTCAGGTCGGTGCGGATGCGGGCGGCGCGGTTGCGGATCCCGGCCAGTGCATGGCCGTCGGCCCATGCCAGCAGCCCGGCGATGTCGGTGGTGTCGGTGGTGTCGGACTGGCGCTCCTGGGCGTCCACGAGCGCGGTGATCTCGTCTTCGGACAGGCCGGTCGCCTCGGTGATCTCGGCCATGGACCGGTCGGCGTAGTGCATGGACAGGGCCATGGCCTCGAAGGCGTTCTGCGTGGTCATCGGTGTGGCATCTCCTGTCGGTTCGCGGTCGGTGGGGTCGGTCAGGTAGGGGAGGAGGCCGGTGAGGGTGTCCTCGTCGGTGGGCAGCCCGAGCGCGTCCAGGAGCTGCACCAGGTCGTCCTTGTCGCGGGCACGGCGGGCGACCGCGGTCGCGGCGGCCTGCTCCTGGTCGGCGGTCAGTGGGGTCGGTACGGGGAGGTGTTCGGCGGCGAGCGCCTGGCTGAAGTCGGCGAGCATCGCGGCCTCCTATGCGGCGGTCTTCGCGGCCACGGCGCGGGTGAGCGCGGCGTGGTTGGCCGCCGCCCGGGCGGGGGTGATGGGCTCGCGCCACGGCTCGTACGGGGCGGGCCGGGTGGGGATCAGTTCCAGCTCCAGCCGGGACAGCGCCCGCTGCGCCTGCTGCGACTGCTGGATGGGGGGCGGGTTCCACCGCTCCTGCCGGCGCCGCTGCCGGGCGGCCTGGTCGCGGCGAGCGACGACCTCGACCCAGTCCTCCCCCAGGCGCTCCCGGAGGCGGCGGCGCAGCGCGCCGCGCTCGGTGGCCGTGGTCGCCGCCCACACCCCCACCGCCGTGGAGCCGGGGTGTGCCAGCGCCCACTTCAGGCACCCGGCCGCGATGGGGCAGGAGCGGCAGGCCTGCTTGGCGCGGGTGATGTCCTCCTGGGCCTGGCCTTGAGCCGGGAGGATCCGGTCGTGGGAGAACCACCGCGGATTGGTGCGGCACGGCAGCGGGGCGTCGGTGCGGGGGAACGGAATCCGCTCGTCGAGTACGGCGGTGGTCGGTTCGGTGTTGGGGCATCCGGTGCGGCTCATGACGTGGCCTCCGGGGAGAGGTGGGGAAGCTGAAGGAGGACCTGGGCCAGGACGCCGGGCGGGGGTCGCCAGGGGCCGAGCGCGCCGGGGCACGGCACGGGCAGCGGCAGCTCCTGGACGTCGGCCAGGACCAGGTGGTGGGCGCCGGGCTGGGCCCACGGGCTGCACGGGGCGGACCCGTCGGGGTCGGTGTGGCAGTCGGTGAGGCGGGCGACGCCGATCACCGCGCCGGTCTCCAGCGTCCGGCCGCGGATCGCGCGGGCGACCAGCGGATCGCGCAGCGGAGCCCGCTCGACCTTCTGTCCGGCGTGCAGCAGCAGCCAGCTCCGCCAGGACCAGGGTGCGGGGCGGTTCTCGACGTCCTTGCCCGCGAGGATGCAGGTGGCCCAGGGCTGGCGGATGGTGATGCCGCGGATCCAGTCGCCCGCCGGCGGACGGGTGGCGGTGGTCATGCGGCGCGCCCCCAGGTGGCGGTGCCCGGGCGGCCGGCCCGGCGGCCGTTGACGGACGGCACGGTGGCGTGCGCGGCGGTGGCGAGGTGTGCGCGGCCGGAGTGCTTGCCGTCGTAGAGGGCGGCGTCGGCGGCCCGCTGCAGCCGCGTCAGGTCGCGGGTGCCGGCGGTGTCCGGTGCCGCGGCGCCGACGGAGGCGGCGACGTCGACCGTCCGGCCGTCATCCAGGGTGACGGGGGTGTGCAGCATGCGCACCAGCTGGGCGAGGCGGACCTCGCGGCGGTCGCGTGGCAGGGGCAGCACGGCGGCGAACTCATCACCTCCGAGGCGGCCGGCGGCGGCGCGGGGGCCGGCCCAGGCGGTGATCCGGACGCCGAAGGCGGCGAGGACGGTGTCACCGGCCGCGTGCCCGAGCCGGTCGTTGATCTGCTTGAAGTGGTCGGCGTCGACCAGGACCACGGCGGTGTCGTCGCCGTGGCGGGCCAGGATGCGCCGGGCCCGGGCGGTGTAGGCGTCGCGGCGCAGCAGCCCGGTCAGCGGATCCTTGCGGGCGGCGGCCAGGCGCCGGTGCAGGGCCAGGGCGTGGATGGTCCAGCCGGTCAGCGGGACCGCGAGGGTGGTGATGAGCACAGCACGCTGCCCGGGATGGGCCGGTGTGCGCAGGGCGGAGTCCATACTGAGGATCTCCCTCTCGTCTGGTACGGGATGGGTGGCCCGGGGCAGCCGACGGAGCCGGCAAGCATGTGCGGCTGTCCCGGGTTGGGCTGCTCGGCCCGCAGACGCGCGAGTGTGCGCGGCAGGCCACCGCGACCGCTCCGCCCCCGGGCGCAGCGGGGAGGGTGGAGCGGCACGGAGATCCGCCGCGCGGCCTACAGCGCGGTCAGGGTCTGGTGGCCGATCTCGTAGAGGTCGGTGACGTCATCGGCGTTGGCCCAGGTGCCGGGCGGCAGATCGGCCGGGGTGAGCGGGTGCGGGTGCGGAGGGTGCGGGTTCACGTGGTGTCGTCTCCCGTGAGGTTCTGCTGCCGGTCGGCGAGGGTGAGGAGTTCGACGGCGAGGTCCGGCGCGGACATGATCGTGCGGAGGATCGAGGTGAGGCCGTTGCGTTCGATGGGGTTCAGGCGGTCCCATACCGCGTGTGCATCGCCGTGGACGCCGACGGCCTTCAGGTAGTCGTCCTCGGTGGTGGCGGTGTGCTCGGTGCCGCACCGGCCGCACCGGAAGACGGCCTGATCCCATCCACAGGTGGGGGGCTTGGCGGTCATCCGGCGACCACCTCCAGCTCGTGCGCTCCGTGGCCGACCGTGTCCGCGGGACCGTCGGTCTCCTGGTCGATGTCGTCAAGCCCGCCGTGGACGGTGCACACGGTGTCCGGGGCGGCGTCCATGGCACCGGTCAGCGCGCGGTGCAGGTCGGTGACCGAGTAGACCGGCGCCCAGGCGTAGCCGGCGCACTCCTGGTCGATGGGGCAGGGCAGCAGGACGTCGAAGCCGATATCGCCGGCGCCGTCGACGTCCTCGCGGAACGCGAGAGTGAGGTACTGCTGCCCGAGGCGGATCTCCGCGACGCGGTCGCCGCCGGCGATGCCGGAGCCGGGCTTCCACCGCCACAGCGGCAGCACCTCCGGCCCGAAGAAGCGGCGGGGCAGGAGCAGATCGCCCAGGCCCTCGCTGCCGTCCAGCCCAAGGTCGGCTTCGCGGGCCTGGGACAGCGTCCGCAGCAGCGGCTCCAGGCGGTATAGGCAGTCGGCGAACAGAACCTCGTTGAAGCCCTCGCTGAGCAGTACCGGGTGGGAGTGCACCATCGCCTTGTGCTGGCGGCGGACCGTGTCCTCCGGTACCGCCCGGTTGGCCGACCGTGAGCCCTGGCGTTCGATGCAGACGGAGGCCGGGGTGGCGACGATGACCGCGATGGCGGGCATGTTGTGCCGTTTGGCCGCGGCAATCAGCGGCTCCCTCGCGGACCTGGTGACGTTCGTGGCGTCGATGACGGTGAACAGGCGCCGGGCCATCCGGCGCTCCAGGAGCAGGTGCAGGACGTCGACCGCGTCGGTGGTCGCCCCCTGGTCGCCCGGGTCGTCGCTGACCGCGCCGCGCAGGGCGTCCAGGGACAGGACCTGCGAGGCGGGCCAAGTGGCGGCCAGCGTCGACTTGCCGGCGCCGGATGCGCCGATGAGGACCACGAGGCAGCGCTCCGGCAGGCGCGGATACAGCGCTGATGTCACGGGCGTTCTCCTTGCGGGTGAAGGGTGCGGGTGGCCAGGTGCAGGCGCATCCCGGCGGAGTCGGTGATGAAGGCCGCGGCCTCCTCGACAGCACCGGCGGCGGCCTCACGGGCGTCGGTGTCGATCGGGGTGAGCGTTACGGTCTGGGCGGCGCGGGTGAGCAGCTGCGCGAGTGCGCCGAGGACGCCGTCGTGCGGATCGGCTTCGTGGTGGAGCTCACGCATGATCTCCGCCGGCTCCCGGGGACTGATGTCGCCGGTGAGGTCGTCCTGGATCTGCTGCAGGGCGAGGCGGGCGATGGCGGCCGCGGCGCGGACACGGTCGATACGGCCGGAGGCGGTCATCGCGGCCGCCGTCACCAGGCGGCGCCGGCGGCGGCCAGCGCGAGGAGGGCCAGGGCGGTCAGGCTGCAGTCGACCGCCCAGCGCAGCCGGGCGAACTTGGCCATCGCGATGATGGACATCACCCGCACCTGGGCGGGGCGGGGATCGCCGCCCATGCAGGCGCGGATGGCAGCCTCGTCCAGCCTGGCCCAGTAGGGGAAGGAAGCGTGGTCGGCGCCGCTCAGGCAGGGCCGGACGACCAGGAGCAGCAGCACTGCGGCGATACCGAGCGCGAGAGCGGCCGCGCCACCGAAGGCTTTGGTCGCGGGTGGCAGGCCGGTGTCAGCGGCGGAGGCCAGGCCTGCGAGCACGGCGCCGTTGAAGGCCAGCAGCAGCGAGGCTTTGCCGTCGGTGCGGGCGATCTGGGCCCCGACCGCGTCGACGGCGGCATCCAGGTTCTGCGAGGGGCCGGGCATCGGGACGATCATGGAAGCGGGTCTCCTTGTATCTCGAGGTGGCGAAGCCGGAGGGCGGCCGACCACGTACGGTCGGCCGCCCTCCGGCAGGTGGGGGTGGGTTTCAAAAGGGCGGCTCATCGAGCCAGAGGTTGGGGCGCCGCAGTAGCGGGATGCGCATCTCGAGGCGGCCGGCCCAGCAACGGCAGGCCTCCATCTCCGGGAACGGGCCGCCGATCCACCAGCCGCCGTTGCCCCGGCAGTCAGGGCAGTCCCGGCGTGCTGTGGGCAAGAGACGGATCTGGTGGCGGGAGACGGACAGCGACCATGGACCGGTCGCCTTGGAGTAGGTGGCCGCGGCGAGCGCGGTGGACGCTGCGGCCGCGATAGCGGCCAATGCGGCGGTACGGGCATACAGCATCGAGCTTCTCCAGCACAGGGTCAGGCAGCCAGCCGGTGGCCATCGGCGGGTGGTGGGAAGTAGGTGGCAGGGTCGGCGGGGGTGCCGTCGTGGCACTCCAGGCAGGAGCCGAGAGTCTTGAGTGGCAGGCAGTGGGTGTACCGACGTGCACATCGGGGGCATCGCTGCCGGGCCTCCATCGCCCGGTCCAGCGCGGCTTCCTTGGCCAGGGTCATCGGCAGCTTCGGCACCGCCAGGTCGATGCGGTACAGCCAGGCCCGGCGCTTGCCGCGGCGGCATGCGATCTGTGCGACCGGGTCATGCCCGCCGGGCCGCAGTCCCATGTCGCGTAGCTGTCGGCGGGTCGCCAGGCCGTGGGGGGCTTGCCTCCATCGGTAGGTCGGCAGGTCTCCGTGCTGGTCAGCAGAGCCCATCGCCGCCCCCGGCCCGGTCGGCGGTCGGGAGGGGGGACCAGCTCTGAAGCTGGTATCGGTCCAGGACCGACAGCAGCATCCCCTCCTCCTCTTCGTCGAGCCCGTTGTCGATGTCGGTCTCGGTGCGGGCGCCGCCGGGCAGGTCCTCGTCGGCCAGGGCCAGGATCCGCGGCGGGGCTTCCAGCCGCCCGTAGATGGCCAGGCGGCGGGCCGGGGCGTCGTCGAGGTCGGCGTCCGGACGCAGGGCCCACACCTGGCCGGGTGCGGCCAGCAACAGCGGATCGCCGTCGGCGGCGCGCTCGCATGCCAGGCGCAGCGCCGCCGCTTCGGGCAGGCCGTCGCGGTGGGCGAGATCCCGGGCGAGGTCCTGGATGACCTGGGCGGCCCGCTCGGGGCCGAGGATGACGTCCAGCCGTGTCGTTGCGGTCACGGTGCAAGGCTCCGTTCTGCTGGGTGAAGCCCCCCGATGGAAGGCGGCTGCGGGCACGATGCGGCCGCCCCGCGCCAGGGGTGCGTGGAAGAGGTGGGTGATCAGACAGCCGTGGTCGGTTCGACGCTGCGGGCGGCGGGTGCCGCCTGGGGCTACAGGCCGCGGGCGTCGGCGAGGTCGGCGGCAGCGCCGAGGATGCGCACTGCGTGTGCCTGGCTGCGGATCAGGTGGTCGTTGGCGGCCGGGACCGTCTCGACGTCGGGGCCGAACTCCCGGCGCAGGGCTTCCAGGAGCACGCGCAGGGCGTCGTCAAGGTGGTGGCCGCCGGGGTCTTCGGCCCGGAGGGCGCCGTAGAGGCAGCGGGCCCCGTCGGTGTCGATGATGGCGCTGCGGCACCAGCCGCCGGTCTCCAGGCGGCGGGCGGCGCGCTGGAGGAGCGCCGCGACGGGGGTGGGATAGGCCGGCTCGGGCGGCGCGGGGAGATCGACCGGCATCGTCACGACGTCGGCCAGGTTCAGCGGCTCGGTGTCGATGCGGGCGTCCACGGCGAGTGCGGCCAGGACCAGGAGCCGGTCGAAGTCGAGCGGGTGGACTGCGGCCGCGGGTTTCTGGGCGGCCCCCGTGATGGTGGGTGTCGGCATGGCAGCCTCCTGGGGCTGGGAACGGCGGCGGGGCCCGGACGGTGTGTCCGGGCCCCGCAGGTGGTGGTGGGTGGTGGGTCAGTCGTCTGGGGTGGTGTTGGTGGCACCGCAGCTCCAGCACTCCCACTCGCCGGGCAGCTCGTAGTGCGTCGTGGTCCAAAAACCCTTCGGGCGGCCCTGGATGACGTTGGTCTCCCAGCAGCGCCAGCACTCGAACTCGAAGTCCTCCACCCTTGCGCCCCTCCATGCCGGTGTCCGGGGCACCAGCATGGAGGGGCGTGCGGGCGGCCGTCAGGCGGTCGGAGCGATACGGCCGATTCCTCTCGGTCAGGCGCCGGTGAGGCTCTTGATGGCCTCCAGCGCCTGGCGGGGGGAGGTGATGGGATCGCGGTCCGCCTCGTCCTGCCGGGCGCGGCTGCTGCGGCTCTTTCGGGGCCCGCCGCTTCCGTCCTCGTCCTCATCCTCGTCGGCGGGTTCGGGTCCGAACTCGCCGGGCCGGGGCGGCTCGGTCCAGTCGAACCACAGCTCCCGCGCCTGGAGTTCGCGGATCTCGTGGTCGGTCAGGGTTGCGACGGCATCCGGGAAGCAGTCGTCGATGCCCGCGGTGAAGTCCATGAACAGGGTGCGCAGGACGTCGGGCTGCTTGGCCTCCACGATCCATCCGGCGCCGCCGGTGTTGGAGTCCGCCGGCGGCTCGGGCTCGCCGCGCATGACGCGCTCGATCCGGCCCTTCTCCGCGGGCGAGAAGGAGCGGGGGAGGGGCTCGGGGATGTACTCGGGCGGGATGCCGAGCGCCGTGAACATGGCGGTCACCTTCTTCGGGGCGACCTTGAGCACGATGGGGATGCAGTTCTCGCGCAGGTTCTCGCACAGCAGCTGTGTGAACCCGTCCTGGACGTAGATGGACTGGCCGGCGACCTTGATGCCGATGCCGTACTTGCGGCCCTTGACCGACACCCGCTCGGCCAGGTCCATGATCTCCGTGCCGTAGTCGCCGTGGCGGGCGGCGGAGAGGAACTCGTCCAGGTAGGCGGACAGCAGCCGGTACGGGCAGCCGACCGCGTTCCCGGACCACTCGTGGACCTGCCCGTCTTCCCACGGCATGGTGCCGCGGATTTCCATCAGCGCGTCCAGGGCCCGCAGCAGCCGCACCATGTAGAGCGCGCCGACGCCGTAGCGGTCGGTGTGCCGGCCCAGCGCGGCGGTCTTCTCGTCCGGCGCCTCGGTGGCCAGCCAGACCACCGCCCCGTACAGGGCGTCTGCCGCGACGCTCAACGCCATCAGCTGGGTCTTGCCGCCGCCGGAGGGGGCGACGTACAGACCGTGGGCCGCTCCCCGGTCGGTGTAGACGCGGTTGCGCGCCGGTTGGCCGTTGCCGAGGTAGCCGGTCACCCACCGCCCATCGGCGTCGGGGGTGAGCAGTTCGCGGGTGGCGGGGAAGACCTGCGCGAGCGGGCTGGTGTCCCATAGCGAGACCAGGATCTGGCTGCCGTCGACGGTGATGAACAGGCGGCCCTCGTCGTACTTGGTGCGCAGTGCGGCCGCCAGAGCGTGCTGGTTGACGCGCGGCGCGCCCATCTCGTCGGGGACCTGGGCGATGTAGTGGGTGACCTGGCGCTGGGTGTCGCGGACTTTCTTCACGAACACCGAGCCGGGGATGGGCCCGCCCTTGGCGCCTATCCGGTCGGCCCACCACTCGGCGTCGGTGGGCTTGGTGCGGCGCCGCTCGGCCGTGTCGGGGGTGACGTTGACCTCCAGCCAGCCGGGCCCGCCTTCGCGCCCGGCGGTCCTAGTGACGGGCCGCAGGACCACGTCCGTCTCGGGGACGCCGAACGCGGCCGCGACGGCGGCCTCGGTCAGGCCCGTGATGGGGCGGCCGGGCTCGGTCGCGCGCAGCAGCATGGTGAAGTCGTGGGTGGTGCCCGGGTGTCGGTCGACGTGCACCACGGTGGTCTGGCCCGGGTCGCCGGCGCGGTCCCACAGGTGCCGCACCCCGCGGGTGAAGTCGTCCCCGTCCAGGTGTGCGCCGACCGAAGGTGGGGCGGGGGCCGGGCGGGGGGTGGGCTGGAGCTGCGGGGCGGGCGCTGCGGCGAGGGCGGGGCGGAACCGGCGGCGGGTGGTGCGTGACAGCGGGGCGATGACGCTGCCGGCTGCGGCCCATGCGGCGGCCAGCGCTACGTCCCAGCCCCAGCCGGGCGTGGTCATGGCGGTGATGTCGACCGCCAGGGCCGATACCGCCGGGGACCAGCGCATGATCTTCCGGCCGGTGCCCTCGGTCTCCTTGACCGCCAGCAGCGTGCCGCCGACGCCGGCGGCCCCGGCCAGCAGCACGATGGTGTTGACCGCGCCGTCGGGGGCGAGGTTCGGGGCGGCGGCCAGCACGGGCGCGGTCAGTGTGTATGCGGCGCGTTCCAGGGCGACGCTGCGGGGGATGGACACCGGTTGTCTCCTTCCGGAAGAACAGTCCTGGGGGCGGCCCGCAGCCGGTGCGGGCCGCCCCCAGGGCGAGGTGAGGTGGAGAAGAGGAGGGTTCAGTCGGTGAAGAACCCCGGCTTCGGGGTCTTCTCCCGGCGCCCGGAGCGGACCTCGTCCAGCTCCTGGTAGAGACGGGCGTGGGTCTTCTTCGCGTCGCGGGCCTGGCCGGTCGCCTCCTGCCCGCTCTCGTCGAGCGTGCGCATCTCCCGGGCGGCGCCGCCCAGGGCGGTGGCGACGAGGTTGGTGAGTTCCACGAACTTCGGGTCCAGCCCGGCCTGGCCGATCCGGTCGGCCAGCGACGAGGCGCGGTCGGCTCGGGCCCGCATTCCCCGGATCAGGTCCTCCAGCTCGGGCTGGATGTCGTCCAGGGCGTGGGCGAACGCGTCCAGTTTGTGCTGGACGGCGGGGAAGCTGTGGTCGCCGTCGGCGGTGGTGGCCGCCCGGCGGGTGCCGCGCGGGGCGGGAGTGCTGCTCATCGGTGTTGCCCTCCTAGTGGTGGTGGGTGGCGGCGGAGGTGTGGGTCAGGCCCGCGTTCTGCTTGGCGTCCCTGTCCCGGCCGTAGACCCGGGCGACCTCGGCGGCCGCCAGGCGGGCGGCCTCGGCTGCGGCGCCGCACTCCTGGGCGCCGCGCCCGGCCTGGGCCTTCATCCGGTCGGCCGTATCGGCCAGGTGGGAGATGTGCTCGGTGACGCGGGGGGCGAGGTTGTGGTCGCCGGCCAGGTCGTCGGCCATCTCCCGCAGCGCGTCGACGGCCTTGCCCAGCACCTGGGCCAACTCCTCGGCGCGGCTCTCATCGCGGTGGGAGTCGACCGCGATGGCGGCCATCTCCATCAGGTACTCGTCGAAGGTGATGTCGGTGCGGTGCTGCCGGGCCAGGCTTTCCTGCCTGGCCGGAGCCGACGTGGGTGCGGGGGTGACCTGCGTGCTGTCCACGCTGCTCTCCTGTGGGGTGGGCGGCCCGGCCTGCTCGGGTGCGGGTCCGGTGGTGCTGTCCTGCGGTCCGGCGGGCCCGGAGTTGTCCTGAGGCGGGGCGGGCCGGGTGGTGCCGGGCCGCTGGGTGTGGGGCTCCGGTGCGCGCGGCAGCCCCGTGGGCCCCGGAGCGATGGCGGCCGGGCCGGTGGGTGCGCCCTTCGGCGGCGAGGTGTCGGAGCGGTTGGAGGGGCCGGGTCGGTCGGCCCGCTCCACCGTGATGCCGAGGTCCTCGGACCAGACGGGTTCGGCCGGTTCTTCCGTCCCTTCCCCGCCTTGGCCGTCCCGGCCGGTGCGGCCCCGGAACCAGTTTCGGGCGCGGTCCCGCTTTCCCCGGCCGTTTCCGTCCTCGCTGTCGGGCGTGGCCCTGCCGGAGGTCCCGTCAGGGCCGGCGGTGTTTGATTCCTCGCCGCCCGGCTGCTCCCCGGCCCCGCCGGGGGAGGGCCTGGGCGGATCCTCGGGATGGCCCTTGGCTGCCTTCTGGTTGCCCTCCTTCGCCTTGCCGCCGCCGTCCTTCGCCTTGGCGCTGTCCTGTTTCGGCTTGGCCTTGTCCTGTTTCGGCTTGGCGTCCTCGGAGTTCCTGGCGGTTTCGGTACCGGCCGTCTTCGACTTCCACGGCCGCTCGCCCGGCTTGTGCGGGTCGATCACCGTGCCCGCCGGCAGCCGCCCGGACCGGTTCGTCGCCGCGGCGCCGGCCTTGGAGCCGGAGCCGGTCTTCGTCCCCGGCTTGTCCGGCGACTGCCCGGAGCCGGACCCGGAGCTCTTGGGCGCGGACTTGTTCTGCGGGCCGTCCTTCCACGGGCCGACGCCCGCGGATGACCTCTTCGCGCCGGTGCGGTCGCGCCAGGGCCGCTCGCCCGGCTTGTGCGGGCCCAGCGTCCGGCCCGAGCCGTCCTTCCGACCCGAGCCACCCCGGTCCGGGTGGCTCCGGCCGGAGCCACCAGAGCCCGACTGGGAGCCTTTCCCGCCACCGGCGGCTCCGTTGCGCACGGAGCCGCCGGAACGGCCGCCAGAGGAGCCTCCAGAGCCCTTCCTTGGGCCCTTGGATCCGCTGCCGCTGCCGCTGCTGGACGGTCCCGGCCCGGAACGGCCACCCGAGCCGCCGGAGTTGGCCCCGCCGCGCCGGCTCCCGGGCCGGTGCGGCCCAGCCCCCGAGCCGTTCCGCGACGAACCGCCGCCGCCCCCGCCCCGTGACGGACCGCCGCCCCGTGACGGACCGCCGCCGGCCTTCGAGCCGCCCTTGTCCGCACCCAGGCCGGAGCCGGAGGACTTCATCCGGCCGGCGTCGGCCTTCCCTCGCGCCGCCGCCTTGTCGCCCTTCGCATTCACCATCGCCTGGTGGAGTTTTGCGTTCGCCTCCATCAGCGCGACGCCCTGCGCGGTACGGGATTTCAGCAGGGCGACTTTCCGCCCGATTTCCGCCTCACGGAACGGCGCTTCGCTCTCGTGCCGCGCCCGCGCCACCTCGAGCCGGTATTCCAGCCAGTCACCGAGGCGGTCGGCGAGAGAACGCGGCTGGGCGTATTCGTCTTCCGCGTATTCCTCGCCGTCCTCGTCGCTTTCCGGACGCATGGTTCCTTCCGACCGCAGGGCCGCCGCCGGGTCCGGGACGGCCGGAATGGGCGGCAATTCCATCGTCGTTTCTTCCGGCGATTCCGGCGGCGCGGCGGGAGTGTTCTGCGGCGGTGGAATGGTGTCGGCGAAGTCGGGGATCGGCGGGGGTGCGTACGAGGAGTCGCCGCTCCAGGGGCCGCGGACCAGGGTTCCGCCGTCGTCCTCGTCGGACACGGCGCACCTCCCTTCCAGGGGTTGACAGAGGGTGGGGTCTCGTGTGCACGCGTGCACGGGCACGTGTGCACGCTTTACGCGCGCGAGGCCCCGCCGGAGCCCGGCGGGGCCTTCGTTGGTGACGGTCAGTGACGCGGGGAGCTCTGCTCCAGGACCTGCTGCGCGTACTGCATGAGGTGGTTCCACAGCCGCGCATCGCCCGCCGCCCGCTTGTCCATCGCCTCCATGAACAGGCGGCACACGAGCGCGAATCCGGCGTAGACATCGCCGCGGCCGGCTTTGATGTCCTTGGCGATGCGGGAGCGGGTGAGGCGGAGCCAGAATTCCATCCGGCCTTGCTCCCCGCGGGATTCGACGGCCTTGCGTTCCTCTGCCCGCAACCAGTCCAGCCGCTTTTGCGTGGAGCGTTCGACGCTGGTGAGGGGGCGCGTCACGCCGACTCCCGGTTACCCAGGTCGTAAAGCGACGTGGGACCACTGTAGCCAGAATTCGGGTCGGTGTGAACCCGCTCCCCGTTTTCCGGGGCGGCCTGGAGGGGCTGCGGGTTCTTCCTCCGCTGCCGCTCCAGTTCCTTTTCCTTGCGGGTCCGGGCGGTATTCACCACCGCCTCGTCGTGGGCGCGGCGCTTGTAGGCGCTCTTTTCCAGTCCCTCGGTCAGGCTGTTCAGATTCTTGAGGACATCCTTGAGGGCCTTTTCCACCGGCATCGCCCGCAGCCGGGCGTGGTACCAGCGGTCGCCCTCGACGTGGGTCTCGCGCAGGTGCACGCGGGTCTCCAGCGCGAGGGTCTCCAGGTTCTTGCCGATGTCCAGCAGGACCCGCTGGATGTCGGCCAGGTACCGGGCGGTCGCCTCCGGGCTCTGCGCCACATCGCGCAGCGGCGCAGGCGTCGGGTCGTTGCTGTTCACAGGGGGAACCTCCGCAGGTCAACGGGCGAGTGGTGCTCGCCGGTGCTTGCTGTGCTGGGGTCGGCCTGGCGGCCGCGGCCGCCACCAGACCCGCGCCCCGCACCTGGTGGGCGGGATGGGGCCTGGTGGCGACGGCGGGGGCCAGGACGGGTGATGTCACTGGTCGGTGGGCCGGTAGCCGGAGGCCAGCAGCTCGGCCGCCTCCTGGCGGTACTCGGACGCGGTCCCCGGGGAGGAGACCTTCAGCGCCGCCTTGACCGCCTCCAGGGGAACCTGCTCGGGGCTTCCGCCGGCCTGGAGGATCATCCGGGCGATCTTGCGCACGCCCCGCTCACGCGGCGACAGCCGCGCCAGGTCCTCCAGTTCGACCGCGCGGGCCTCGATTTCGGCGGCCCGCAGCCGCGCTTCGGCGGCGGCCTGCTCGGCTTCGGCGGCGGCCCGCCGGTTGGCTTCGGCCTCCTTCAGCGCGGCCGCCTGACGCGCCGTGGCGTCGGCCGCCTGACTGTCGGCTTCGACCGCGGCCTTCCGCGCTTCGGCGGCGGCCTGCTCGGCTTCGGCGGCCTGCCGGTCGGCTTCGGCAGCGGCCCGGCGGGCCTGGGCTGCCCGCGCGGTCTCGACCGCCTCCTCCTCCCTCCGGGCGATCCGCTCGGCCTTGTCGGCCTCGGCCCGCTGCTCGGCGGCGCGCCGCTCGAGCTCGGCGGCCTCCAGGTCGGCCTCGGCGGCAGCCCGGCGGGCTTCGGCCTCGACGCGTTCGGCCTCGGCGGTGCGGGCGCGGGCCTCGGCCATGGCCGCGGTCTCCAGCTCCTGCTTCTCCAGCTCGGCGATCCGCTCGGCGGCGCTGACCTGGGCCTGAGCCTTCGCGCGGGCCTGCCCGGTGGCGCCGTCGACCTCGGCTTGGACCGTCTCGACCTCGCCCTGGGCGCGGATCCGCTCGGCCTTGGCCGCGGCCTGGTCCACCTCGCGGCGGGTCTCGGCCGCCAGCCGGCGGCGCTCGGCCTCCTGCGCCCGCTCCTCGGCCGCCCGCTCCTGCTCATCGGGCAGCGCCAGCGCCTGGGCGACGGTGTAGCCGTAGGGCGCCATCGTCATCGGCAGCAGCTCGTCCTCGGTGGCCTTCTTCAGATCACCGGCGTACTTGCGCCTGAGCCACTGCTCGTAGCCGATGAGTTCCTGCTCGCGGCGGACCATCTCCGGGTAGGAGGTGATGCCCCACAGCCGCATCCGCCGGTAGATCCGGCCGGTGGCGATCGGGGCCAGCGCCCAGCGGTGCAGCGGCACCGAGGCGCGTTCCTTGCTGGTCAGGGGCCGCACCATGCGGTCGATGGAGGTCCTGGCGACCTCGACGATCGCGATGAACAGCACCGGGACGATGGCGTGGGCGCCGACCGCGACGTAGTCCAGCAGCCGCCAGGCCTGCCCGGCCCTGGGGGCGCCGGAGGCGGCGTTGAGGACGACCGTGGCGGCCGTCAGCAGCCACACCGGGTAGCGGATCCAGCCGATCGGCCGCTTCAGCCACGCCATCAGCAGGTCGATCGCGATCAGGACCATGATCCCGATGTCGACCCCGAGGGTGAACAGCCGGCCCTTGCCCAGGGTGGCGAAGCCCAGCCGCTGGTGGGCGAAGGCGGCCACGTGCTCGAAGGAGAGGTACAGGCCGATGCCCGCCAGGGCGAGCGCGGCCACCACGATCGCGCCGGCGGTCACCTTCTGGAACCCCGTCAGCGACCCGCCTCGGGGACGGGCGGGAGCCGTCTCCGAAGCATCCGGGGCCGTCTCCGAAGCGAACTCCGGCACTCCCGAAACGGGAGCGGTGGTCTTCGAAACGGGCTCGGCCGGGTCCGAAATCGTGGTCGGCGGGTCCGCTTCAGGGTCGATGCGGGGCGTGCTGCGGGACAGTTCAGTGATCGCCACGGGGGCCTCCGGAAGGGGGTCGTCAAAGTGGGGTCGAAACAGAGGCCGCCGTCCCCGAAACGCATCCGGTGCGTTCCCGAAACGGCGGCCGGTGAGGCTGAAGCAAGGGCTGGGTCAGTGCGCCGGGGCCGAAACGGCCGCCTCGGCGCGGTCGCCGGCGGTGACCTCCAGCTCGGTGACGCGCGGCGTCAGCCGCCAGGACGCGAACGCGGCCCGCGCGGCGGCCACAGCGCCCTCCTCGGCGCCGAACACCCACAGCGGCAGGCCGCCGTCCGGCGCCACCGGGTAGACACGGCTGCCGTCCGGCCAGGGCCCGCGCACCGGACAGGAGCGGATCAGGTACAGCGGCCAGGGAGCGGACGCGTCGGCCGGGCCCGGCTGCCCGGCCGTGAACCAGCCACCGGGGTCGGCGCCGTCGGCCCCGGCCGCCTCGACCGCACCGTCGTAGGTGGTGGGGGCGGAGCGGATCTGGCCGCGGTACAGGTACAGGTGCACCCTGGGCGGGTCGGCCAGCAGCACCAGGTCCGCGGACTCGTGGTGCCGCGCCAGCAGCCGTGCCGCCTCCCGGCACGCGCTCTCCGAGTCCTCGGCCGCCACCAGCGCGGCCGCGACGTCGTCCAGCGCCCGGCGCAGCGCGGCGCGCTCCTTCTGGAGCTTGCCGAAGTCCTGGCTCAGGCCGGCGACGGTGCGGCCCAGCTGCACCAGCTGCTCCTGGTCGTCCTTGTGCTGGGCCCGGTAGGCGGTCAGCTGCTCACGGGTGTCGGCCAGGTCGGCCTCCAGGCCGGGCACCCGCCCGGCGGTCTGCACGGCTTCGGTGTAGCGGCGGTGGGTGCCGCCGCTGATGACACGGAACATGAAGTCCCCCCTTCGGATCGTGGGTGGTCGTGCCGGTCCGGGACTGTCCCGGCCCCCCGCCCCCGCCCGACACCGCAGTAGTGGTGGCGGGCGGGGCCGGGGCAGCCGGTCTGCGGTTGGTCAGGCGCGGGCGCGGGTCCGCTGCTGGCGCAGCCAGGCGTCGCCGGCGGTGAGGAGGTCCTCGGAGTGCTCCAGGGCGGCCGTGTCGATGTCGCGCATGATCTCGGCGGAGGTGATCGGGCGGACGTAGGCCGGGTCGGCGATGTAGGAGGCGCCGGTGCGCAGGTCGGCCAGGTGCAGCCGGTCGATGTGGGCGTCGAGGCCTTGGACCCGGCAGATGACGGTGTGGCCGGACTGGCCGGTGAGGTACTTGGCGGGGTCGCGGTAGAGGGCGTGGCTACCGCCCGGGTAGGTGGCGCGGAGCTGCTCGCGGCTGGCAGAGGTGGTCGTGGCGCGCATAGGGATCTCCTGTCTCGTTGGTTCCGGATAAGAGCCGGGCCTCAAAGGCCAACCCGGCCGGATGCCGGGTGCTGATGTCCGGGGCTGTCCCGGCTCCCCACCCCCGCCCGACACCGAGGTAGTGGCGAGCGGGGCCTGGGCAGCCGATCAGCGGCGCTAGACCTGGCGGCGGTGCGGTCCATAGAGGTGCCGAACCCGGCCGCGGTGTGACCGATGCCTGCCCCCGGGCTGACCGCCGTCGGTGGTTGCGGGCCCGGGGTTGGGGGGGCGATCGGGTCAGCGGTGGGAGTCGGCCGGGAGAACCGGACGGTCCACGTCGCGGTGGTGGATCGCGACGGGAGCGGATCCGTCGTCGAGCAGGGCGGCGATCTGCTCGGTCAGCGCGACCGAGCGGTGGCGGCCGCCGGCGCAGCCGACGGCGACGACCACCTGATGCGGCACGGTCAGATCGCCGAGCAGTTGCCGCACGGTGGCGGCGGTGTTGACGCTCAGACAGAGGGCACCGGGGGTGCCCATCACGTGAGTGCGGACGGGGTCGTCCAGACCGGTCAGCTCCCGCAGCGCCGGGTCGACGTGGGGGTCGCGCAGAAGCCGTCGGGTGTCGAGGGTGATGTCGGCCTCGGGCGGCGGGGCATGGCGGTAGCCGAAGCTGATCAGCTGGACCAGAGACGTCATCGGGTGGCCGAGCAAGGTGGGGCCCATGCTGAGGTGCTCTCCTTCTTCCTGGGCGGTGGGTGGATGTCGTGGACCCGGCGGCCGACGGCGTACGCGGCGGCGGCGGCCGCAGCGGCGGCCGTCAGCAGCGCGCGGGCCCGCGGATGCCGGGAGCCGTAAGCGGAGACCGCCCGCGCCGCACGGGTCTGTGCGGCGCGGGCGGCGGTCAGAAGGTCAGAGATTCAGGACTCCAACGGGGCCGGGATGGCGGAGGGGTGCGGGCGGGCCGGGGCCGGAGTCTCGGTGCGGCCGTCCCGCTCGTGCGGGGTGGGCCGGATCGGCAGCGGCGGGCGGGCGGTCACCGGCCGCCCCGGGTCTGGCTGTTCTGCCGGCTCTGCTTGTTGGCGTCCGCGACCTTCTTGGACAGGTCGTCGCCGTTCTCGCCGTTCGGGCCGGTCACCCAGGTCATCGGGCGCCTCCCGCCCGGACGCGGCGCAGGGCCTCGTCCATGTCCGGGTCGGAGTCGGTGGGGTGCGCCTCGAGTACGGCGCGTGCCAGGATGGTGATCACAGGTTCTCCGATTCAGGTGCCTGTATCGCGCCGCCCAGGGCCTCTACCTCCTGGGCGGCGCATCTATTGGGTGGGTGGGGCGGTCCTGCTGCCCCACGCCGCCCCCACCCGCTGACCGGCTGCACAGCAGCGGCAGGTGGGGGCGACGTGCAGTGCAGGAACAGCCGGGTCAGGCCGCCCGCTGGGCGGCACGGCGGGCGGTGTGACGCTTGAGCAGGCGGCGCTCGTCCTCCGACAGCCCGCCCCACACGCCCTCCTCGCCGACCTCCAACGCCCAGGTCAGGCACTGTTCCATCACCGGGCACCGGCGGCGACAGATGGCCTTGGCCTCCTCGATCTGCAGCAGCGCCGGGCCGGTGGTACCGACCGGGAAGAACAGGTCGGGGTCCTCGTTCCGGCACGCTCCGCGCTTCCGCCAGTCCGTGTGTGGGTCGTGGTCGCCGCGCGCGGCGACGGCCAGCTGCACGGCGTTCAGGTCGTCCAGGTGCATGCAGTCCTCCAGAAAGGTCGGGGCGGGAAGAAGTGGCCCCCAGGGGCACGGGGCTCCTGGGGGCTGGAGGGTGGTGTCGGCCGGTGGGGGCGGATCAGGCGGTGGCGCGGTGGGAGACCGGTCGGGTGCGCCACAGGTGGTCCTGGGCGAGCCCGGAGATGCGGGCGGTCAGCCGGCGGCCGGTGTCGCACGGCGTACCGCCCTGGCAGGCGGAGCAGGTGGTGCGGTGGTCGGCCAGGGCGGTGCGCAGTTGCCCGTACATCGGCGTGGGGTGCGTCGCGTTCTGCGTGGTGCGGCGGATCCGCTGGCGCAGCTCGATGACGGTGGCGCAGCGGCCGGCCCGGCACCGCAGGCAGTCGCTCTGCAGGTGCTCGGTGAGGTCCTCGCGCAGCGCGCGGGTAGCGGTGTTCATCTGGGTGGGCGCCGGGGCGGGCTGCTGCCGCGGCTTGCGGATCGGGCGGGTGGTGCGGCGTCCGGCCGCCGTGCTCTCCGCCGCGAGCAGCCGCTGGGCCCACTGCTCAGGGGTGAGGTCCATCTCGATGCGCTGCGCGCTGCCGGGGCAGCGCCGACCCGTCTGCGGCTTGGGCGCGTTCGGGTCGTCGCGGTAGCGGCGGGGGCCGTCCTTGGGGACATCGACACCGTCGCGGTGCGGGTGGATCATGGACCGCTTCAGGCGGCGCCAGGTGCCGCAGTCGGGACAGACGATCATGCGGGTCTCGTCCTCGCGGAGGTTGAGGTGCTCGGGGCGGAAGGTGCTGGCCTTGATGGCCGGGCGTCCGTTGTGACGCATCAGGTGCTCCCTCGGTAGCGGTTGCGCTCTCCTTCGGCCAGGGGCCGGGCGTGGCCCGGGTCCTGGCCGGCGGGCAGCGCAAACGGCTGCGGCTGGCTCACCTGGCTGTGCTCCGAGGGACCGCGTCGTACTCGTCACCCCGGCCGGCGTGGAAGCACGGTCAGCCAGACGTATGAAATTGAGCGGGAGAAGGGACCGTGGGTCCGGCTCCCTCATCCGGCGCCGCCCGACGGGGCGGTTCCGGGTGGGGGAGCCGGGTCCGCGGGGGACCCGGCGGGTGGTGCGGGGAGGGTCAGGCCGCGATCGGCAGGGGCGCCGCGACGGCCAGCCGCGTGATGCGCAGCTGCTCGGCGTAGGGGAGGAGCATGTCCACCAGGCGCTCGCGAACCAGCTCGGTGATCGACGGGTCGGCCGCGAGGATGTCCCGCGCCGCCTCCCGCCGCGCCCCGTACTCCGCGATGACCTCGTCGCGGGCCTTGGTCTTGCCCTTTTTCACTGCGGACGCGGCGTCCCACTTGGCCAGCTCGTCCGCGGTCACCAAGTCGTACATCTCGAGTGGAGTACCGAAGACGATGTCCAGGTCGATGTTGCTGAACTCCGGGAGGCCGACGACCACAGCCTCCAGCAGGCGCTGGGTCTCGTCGTCGAAGCAGTCGTCCGTAAAGGACATAGTTAGGCCCCTTCGAGATCTTTCATTCTATCGATACTGCTAGCTTTACTGATACTGTCGGGGTGTGTCAAGAGGTTTGCTGGCGAACCTGACTAACCCGGTAAGGTGGATCTACGATGACGGCCATGACCAACGCCGAGGCCATGCAGCCGTACCAGCGCATCGTTAACGACATCCGCAACCAGATCGCGGCTGGCCGCCTTCAGGCTGGCGCGCAGATCCCCGGTATCAAGGCCCTTGCGGAGGAGTACCACGTCGCGGCTGGCACGGTGCAAAGGGCCTTGGCGGAGCTGCGCACCCTTGGCCTCATCTACTCCCACCAAGGCCGCGGAAGTTTCGTCAGCGAAGAGGCGGCCGGGAGGACGGACTCGACCATCAACCGCATTCGCCACCTCGAAGAGCAGGTGGAAGCGCTGACCGCCCGTCTCGATCGACTCGAGCAGGGCTCCGAGTGATGTGCCCAACATGGTGTCCCCCAGGTCGCCTTGTGGGGCCCATCACACTCCTGGCAGCGGAAACGGAACATCACAGCGGCTTGTAGAACCCCATGCGCACTTTCATTCATGGGTTTTCAACATTCGCGTACACACGGGTTTTGGGGCCCGAGCCCTAGGCTCGCGGACATGACGATGACGGAGGGGCAGAGCGTGGGGAAGCAGCGCGCGGGGTGGAGGCCAGACCGGCTGCGGGAGCAGCGGGAGGCTCACGGCCTGACTCTGGAAAAGGCGGGCGAGCGCCTCCGGGATGTAGCCGAGAAGGCCAAGCTCAAGGGCGTTCCCGCCGCGAATCCCCAGACCTTGTGGCAGCACGAACAGGGCGAGGTCTATCCGGGACCGCACTACCGGCGTGCCTACTGCCTTCTATACCGGGCCACCGAGCCTGATCTCGGCTTCCGAAACGCCCTGCCCGGTGAGGAGACGTCCTTCAAACTCACGCCCATGGATGATCGCCTCAACGGCGCGCACGTCTTGGCCGTGGAGCGCGCAGTTCACCGGATCGGGCCGGGCTCTGGCGCCGGGGAAGCTGATCACTTCACCTTGCAGCAGCGCATCATCGACGCCTGGAAGCGGAGGCACACCGGCGGCGACCCTCACCGCCCCGTCCTGATTCTGGTCGGCGGGTTCGCCGGCAGCGGCAAAACCGAGCTGGCCAGGTTCTTCGTCCAGCTCACAGGGTGGCCGCTGCTCGACAAGGACCCGCTCACCCGGCCGCTGGTGGAGCGCCTCTTGGTCGCGCTGGGCGGCGACCCGAATGACCGGCACACGGAGCTCTACAGGGAGCGTGTCCGGTCGGTGGAGTACGACTGCCTCATGCAGTCAGCCATGGCCAACATCAAGTGCGGTATCAGCACGGTTCTCTCCGCGCCGTTCATCGCGGAAATGACCGACCCGGAATGGATGCAGCGCCTGTCCAACCGGGCCGCGTCCCTCGGCGTGGACGTCTTCCCAGTGTGGGTGCAGTGCGATGAGGAATCGATGCGCGAGTACATCACCTTCCGCTCGGCAGCCCGGGACGCCTGGAAGCTCGCCCGCTGGGACGAATACATGGCCACGATCGACCTTGACCTGCGCCCGGCAGTGCCGCACATGGTCGTCGACAACAGACTGGGCACCGCGGTAACGCTTACAGACCAAGCCCGCCAGGCGATGGGGGCGATGCACGCATGACCACGAAGCAGGGCGTGATCCTCTACGGCCCGCCGGCTTCGGGCAAGGACACCGTCACCACCGCGCTCAGCGAACTGGACCCTAAGTACGCCCAGTTCGCGCGGCTCAAGGTCGGGTCGGGCAAGTCGGCCGGCTACCGGATGGGCACAGCGGAGCAGCTGCGCGAGCTGGAGGCCGCGGGCGACGTCGTCTACGCGAACAGCCGGTACGGCAATACGTACGTGCTGGACAGGCCGGGGCTGGATGCCGCATTCGCGGCCGGGGTGCCGGTGGTGCACCTAGGGCAGGTCGACGGCATCCGGGCCCTGGTCGACGGCTACCCGGCGGACTGGTCGGTGGTGCTGCTGTGGTGCCCTCGCGAGGCGACCGCGGAGCGATCGGCGGGCCGCGGCGACCGCGACACCGCGGCGCGGCTGGCGGTGTGGGACGCGACCCGCGAGGATCTGGACGCGCACCCGAGCGCGGTCTGGGACCTGGCCGTGGACACCACGGCCGCGTCGCCGCAGGACGCGGCGCGGCTCATCGACCAGCTGCTGGCGCAGCGGGCGGGAGCAGCGACGGCGTGAGCGCGGGCTACGGCTGGGCGAGTCGGTCCAGGGCGTCGGTGAGTGTGAGTTCGCCGTCGTCCTTGACCTCGTGCCACCGTGCCAGCGTGGACGCGGCCGCACGCAACGTCTCCGGCGGCAGGCCGGCGGCCGCGAGCGCATCGGCGGCTTCCTCCAGCTCCGGGCCCCAGCGCCAGGCGCGGGCGGCGGTCTTGGCGACGTACTGCGGCTCGGAGAGGTACGAGTTGGTGCGCTTCGAGGCGACCTCGATGAGCTCCTGTTCGACACCGTGCTCCCGCGCCATTCCGATCGCGAGTGCCACCAGGACCCGCGACGTCTTCTGGAAGCTCGCGTACGCCAGCTTCAGCGCGGACGCCTTCCCGACTTTCGTGCCCAGCACTGCCGTCCGGGTAGCGGTGCCCGCGAAGAGGGCCTCAATCCGCGTAGTCGCGGCGACCGCGCCCGACAGGTACAGGGTCGGTGTCTTGCCGCCGACCGGAGGGGAACCCACGACGCCGCCGTCCACGACGGTCGCTTCCGGCTCGAGCAGCGCGGCGATGCGCTGCGTCCGCTCGGGGCTGATCGCGTTCGCCTCCACGTACACCCCCGTGAAGCGGTGCCCTGCGACGTCGTGGGCCAGGTCCTCGGCAGCGGCCGGCGGGCAGAGGCTGATGACGATGTCGCTGCGGTCCAGCAGCTCTGCCAGCTCGGCGACAGGCGTCAGGCAGAACTGGGCGGCGCGCGCCGCGGAGGCGGAGCTGCGCCCGGCCTCGCACCACAGGACCTCGGCCGCGTTGGTCGCGGCGCAGGCGGCGACGGCGGCGCCCATGCTTCCGGGGTGGAGGATGCCGACGGTGGGCTGGTCCACGGTGCTACTCCGTCTCGTTGAGCAGGATGGTGATGGCGTCGGTGACGTCGTCGACGATGTGATGCGCGGCGCGAAGACCGTCCGGCCAGGGGCGCCCGCGCAGCCAGATGGTGCGCAGTCCTGCCTGATGGCCACCGCCGATGTCGCCCGCGGGGTTGTCGCCGATCATCCAGCCGCCGTCGGAGAGGTCCAAGCCGCAGCGGGCGGCCGCGAGTTCGAAGAGTCGCTGGTCCGGCTTACGGATCTCCAGGTCGCCGGAGACCGCGATGCCGTCGACCAGCTCGGCGATGCCGGTGGCGGCGAGCTTGGCGCGCTGGATATCCGCAGCCCCGTTGGTGATGACGCCGACCGTCCAGGCCGCTGTCCGAAGGCGGGCCAGGCCCTCAAGGACAGTCGGCCGACAGGTGACGGCGGCCGCCATCAGGCCGACGTACTCCTGCCAGAGTTCTGCGGCGGGCTCCTCCAGGTCGAAGGCCGTGCGGAGTCGGGCGAAATCATCGGGGTTCGCACGATCAGCCAGCTCAGTGAGCAGCCACTGCTCGACGGCCGGGCCGAAGGCGTGCGCACGGCAGAGATCAGCCACGGCGTCGCCGAACACCGCCCGCCGATCGACCAGCGTGCCGTCCAGATCGAAGAGGGCCAGCATGCACACGACCCTATCGGCGCCCCGGCACCCAACACCCAAGATCGATCTCATGGTGTATCTTTCGGAGGGTCAGTGATCATGAGAGGTTGGGCCATGGCCAACACGGACCCCTTGCAGCGGGTCGATGCTCTGCTGGACGACGTTCTGCCGCCGCCGCGTGTGCGGCAGCAGTTGCGCCTGGCCGCAGGGCTTACCCAGCAGGAGGTTGCGGAGGCCGTGGGGGTGAAGCGCCTCGCCGTGGCCCGGTGGGAGCTTGGCCAGACCCATCCACGGCGACCACACCGCAAGGCCTACGTGCACCTGCTCAAGAGGCTTGCCGAGCGCTTCCCGGAGGCCGCCGACCCGGATTCGGGCATGCCGACGCCAGCCTCGGAATCAAGGGGGTCGGGGTGACGTAGCCGCCACCGGCCGCGCGCGCCGAAAAGCGGACTGACAATCCGCTCCGGCCTCGCGCGGCCCTTCGCGCCGACCGGGTTGACAGCCCAGTCGACTGCTCAGTCCCGGTTGACACCCGGTCCTGAGCCTCGGCTCATCGAGCCGTTCCACTCCACTGCACTACCCCGCCTGACAAGCGGGCCGGCCCCTGACAAGGGCCTTGCACAACACGGCCGCTGACAACGGCCGCTGCACCGACACGAACCACCAGAGAGAGAGCAAGGAGTCGCCCCTGGTCCTTCGCACGGCCACCCGCTCCTGACCGGAGCAGGCCAACACCCTCACACCCATTGGCCGACCCTTCCCGCGTAGCGGGCGGGGCGCGGCCGCCTGATGAAAGGCGTCTTCGTCATAGTGCCCGATCTGGTGTCCCCATGTCAGCCTGGCGATGTCCAAATCACCCCGGTTCGCGCAGGGCGATCTTCCCGCCTGACGGGACCGGCATTCCACTTCTTCACGTTTCGCCCGGTAAGTCGTAGTGCGGAGTGTGCCGCACCGCACACCCCTGCTCCGGTCCTCGGGCTGCCCGCTCGTCACGCCACCGGGTTGTCCACACGGGTGGCGGCCGGTCGCGAAAATCTGTCCACAGGACGTTCGAGTGGTGCTCGCCCGGTGATCTCTGGCGTTGTTGCTGTGGTGGGTCGATGAGCGCCGGGGCGGCGGTCGCCGCAGCGGTGAAGACGCAGGTGCGGGTGTCGGGACCACGGCGACTGCGGCTTTGGGCGGTGCCTGCGCAGGCCGGTCCGGTGCCGGTGCGGGGTCCGGGGCATCCGCTGGCGCTGGGACGGGACGCTCGCGCCCGGCTGGGTGGCGCGGTACGTGCGCTGCTGGACGTGGCCGGCTTGGACGGTGTTTCGGATGCGGTGCGGCTGGCGGTGGTGGTGCTGATGTCGCGGACGCCGTCGGAGTCGGGTGTGGTGGAGATCCGCACCTCGGAGTTGGGCCGGTGGCTGGGGCTGTCGGCGTCGTACACGGCTTCCCGCGTGGTGCCGGTGCTGCGGCGCTCGGGTGTGGTGTCGGTGGAGACGGCGGAGGGCGAGTACGGCCAGGACGACGGCCTGAAGTGCCGGGTGCTGCCGCTGTGGGCGGCGCAGGACGTGGCCGGGCATCCGCTGAATCTGGCGAAGAAGGAGTTGGCGACGCTGCTGCGGCTGCTGGAGGCCGTGATGGCGCCGGGCTGGACGCACCGGGACGGCCGGGTGACTCCGGCCGGGCTGATCGGTGAGCGTACCGGCCGGGGCGCGGCGACCGACCGTCTGGCGCTGCTGCTGCTGGTGCTGGAGGCGCGGGAGACCGGGCGGGTGCGGCTGTGCGGCGGGGCGGTGGACACCAAGCGCGGCCGGGCTGCGGCGACGGTGGCCCGGCTGCTGGGCTGTTCGGCGTCGGCAGGGGAGCGGGTGCTGGAGCGCCTGGAGGACCGGGAGCTGGTGCTGCGGGTCCGGCTGAAGACGGGCTCGGGCATGCCGAACCGGTCGCGGCTGATGGTGCCGGCGGTCGCCGTCGCGCACGGCCGCACGGTCGCCGACGACGTCCAGAAGGACCGCGCGCAGGCCCTGGAGCCCGAGTTTTCAGACCCCGACGTTGCGGCAGGGCCTGCTCAGGTGCTAGGGCCGGAGACGGAACCGCAGGTCAGCGGCGTGACGGTGACGGATGAGGCGGATGTTGCAGAGCCCGACGGTACGGCAGCCCTTCACACTGATCACCCTCACCTGGTTACTCCTGTCATTCCTCTGCTGCTCTCTGGTGGCTTTTCCGGCGAAGGCCGTGGGGGTGAAGGCCATCGGTCGGAGCGCGTGTGCGCGCGCGAGGACCAGGCCGTCGACAGCGGGAGCGGCGCTGCCGGGAACAGGTCGCCGGTGGCTGAGGGCGGCCCGCTGCGCGGGGAAAAGCCCAAGGAGTCCCCGGTCGATGAGCGGGTGGGGCAGCGTGCTGCCGGGGCCGGTGGCTGGCCGAAGGCTGTGGGCTGGGACAGGGCGCAGCGGCAGCGGCGGGTGGCCCTTCCTGCTGATTTCGGTCTGCAAGTGGCCCTGGAACCGGTGGCGGGGCTGTGGGAGCGGCTGAGCGGCTGGCAGCAGGACCAGGTCGAGGCGGCCGCGAAGACGGAGATGGCCCGCCTGGCGGGGCTGCTGGCGCTGCCGGGTGGCGCGCCGCGGCTGCTGGCCGACCGGCTGGCCGACCGCCTGGCGGAGAGCGGCGGCGAGGCCCTGGTCAACCGCCCGTATCCGTGGCTGATCCGGCGGGGCCTGGTGCAGCGTCAAGCGTGCTCGGACTGGCGCTGCGACGACGGGATCCGGCTGGACACTGGGGCTGAGTGCGAGAGCTGCCACAACGTGATCCACATCCGCCGCGCCCGCCGCGCCCGGATCGTTGCCGAGATCGGCCGGGAGCTGCCCGGCCTCACCGACCGCGAGCGCCAGCGCGTCCTTGAGGAGCGGCTGCGCGAGCAGACGGACATCGAGGCGGAGGACCTCGTGCGGCGCCGTGAACAGGCCCGCACGGAGCAGGCCCACCGCGATGCCGCCCGTGCGGCTGCCCAGGAGCAGGCGGAGCGCGAACGTGTGGCCGCGGCCGCCGCCGAAGCGGCCCGCCAGGCCCTGCCGTGCCAGGACTGCGGGCGGGCCCGGGCGGCCGGACTGTGCGAGACATGCGACCACCGCCGTCAGACCGAGACCCTGATCGGTGAGGCCGGTCTCCTCGCAGCAGCCGGGTCCGCCGACCTGGCCGACCCGGGCAACGTCGCGACCGCCACCACCGCAGTCCGGACGGCCATCGGCAACAGCATCGCCGCCGCCTGGCAGGAGTTCCTGCAGATCACCGACGTCGCTGCCCTGGAGGCCAACCCGGAGGCAGCAAGGGACGCGTACGCCTTCACCGCGCTCCAGACCGCCCAGCAGGCCGTCCAGGAGTATCAGGACAACGCCCTGGCGATGCTGGGCCGGACCGAGGAAGCCGAAGCCGAGGCCCGGCGGGCCTACAAGACCGAGCAGGGGCGCCGCTGGTACAAGCACAACCCAACCGGCGCGGACGCCGTCGCCGCCGCGACGAAGGCCGCCGACGCGGCCCGGGAGCGCACGGCCGAGTACCTGCTCGCGGTGCGGCTGGAGCAGCTGCGCGGGCAGGCCGCCGCCCGCACCGAGACGGCCGCGCCCGCGCCGTGGAAGGACCGGCTGCCCGAACCCGCCGCCCGCGCCCTCGACGGCGACACCGCCGGGGCGGTGATGGCGTGAGCACCGAGCCGAGCGGGGGCGACCTCGCGCGCCAGGCCCTGATCGCCGCCCGGGAAGCGGCCAAGAAGAACGGCACCGGCCGGGCGAAGAAGCCGAAGCGGCACAGCGGAACGGCTCCGCGCCGTGGCGGCCGCGAACCGCTCGGACTCGGTGCGGCGATCGGCATGATGATGACCGAACGCGGCATGACCGCCCCGGCCGTCGGCGGCAGCGTCCTCGCCCAGTTCGACGCCATCCTCACCGCGGCCGCGCCCGACCTCGCCGGGTACGTCCAGGCGGTGGGCTTCGACGCGGACACCGGCCGCCTGGACATCGCCCCCAACGCTCCCGCGTACGGCACGAAGCTGCGCTGGAGCGCGCTGAAGCTGATCGCGGCGGCCAACGAGCGGGTGCCGGGTGCGAACGTCCGCACCATCCGGGGCCTGGCAACTGGCGCCGTGCCCGGCGGGTCGATGAAAACGCGGGAGACGGCGTGCGACGGCTACCGCTGGGCGCCAGGCCGCCGTGTCCCCGAGCTGTGTCGACCCGTCGATCGCACAGGTGGTGGAGCGGCAGACTGCCGCGATGCGCGAGCTGAGCCGGCGCGGGTTCCCCGAGCCGGACGACGAGCTGATCCCGGCCGAGGTGAACCGTGCGCAGCGCCGTCGAGCCGCGGCTATGGAAGCCGTCGCACTGCGCCGGGCCCGGCAGGAACGCGCGGTCCGCAAAGCCGATGCCTGAGCGGCAGGTGACCGAGTGAGGAACGGCGCCAGGATGCCGGAGCGGCTGTACCGCGCCGCTCGACGGACCGTGCACGGACAACTACGGTGTGAACGCTTGTTCTATTCGGTGAATCGTTCAGGATCGGTTACGAACATCAGCAGTCCCGGTCATCGCTTCCCGCAACGCGGCGGCGGAGGGCATCGTTGGGCAGCACACAGCAGGAGGGGACCAGTGAGCGACCGTAGTTCGATCGAGTGGACCGAAGCGACGTGGAACCCGACCACGGGATGCGACCGTGTATCGGAGGGCTGCGACAACTGCTACGCGCTGACGTTGGCCAAGCGCCTGAAGGCTATGGGCTCGCCGAAGTATCAGGCCGACGGTGACCCGCGGACCTCCGGCCCCGGGTTCGGGCTGACGCTTCACCCAGACGCCCTGCGGGTGCCTTACGGGTGGAAGAGCCCGCGCACGGTGTTCGTGAACTCCATGAGCGACCTCTTCCACGCTCGGGTGCCGCTGGACTACGTGCGCCGGGTCTTTGAGGTGATGGCCGACACCCCGCAGCACACCTACCAGGTACTGACCAAGCGGGCACGGCGTCTTCGGCAGGTCGCCGGCCGTCTGGAGTGGCCGGACAACTTGTGGATGGGCGTGTCCGTGGAGAGCGCGAGGGAACTGCCGCGCGTGGACGACCTGCGGCAGGTGCCGGCGGCGGTGCGGTTCCTGTCGTGCGAGCCGCTGCTGGGGCCGCTGGACGGGCTTGAGCTGTCCGGGATCGACTGGGTGATCGCGGGCGGTGAGTCCGGGCGCGGGCACCGGCCGCTGGACGAGGCCTGGGTCACGCAGATCCGGGACGTCTGCCAGCGGGCCGGTGTGGCCTTCTTCTTCAAGCAGTGGGGTGGCCGTACGCCGAAGGCCGGCGGCCGTGAGCTGGACGGCCGGACCTGGGACGAGATGCCGCAGCCCGCGGCGGTGTAGCGCGGCGGGCTGCGGGCCGGGCGTTCACGGTCGTGCGGGCTGCACGACCAGTGCGCGGGTCTTGTCGCCGCCGACGCCCGTGGTGGGTGTCTTGCCCTGGCTGTGCAGGTACTTGACGGCCTTGCGGGCGGCCGGGTCGGTGACCTGTCCGAAGTAGTCGCCGAAGACGGCCAGGGTGTGGTCGACCAGCCGGATGGGGCGTCCGGCCCGGAGCAGCTTCTCCAGGTTGGCGGCCATCGCCGGAACAGCTTCCTTCTCCACAGTCGCGGGGTCGGGCCGCAGCACGGAGGCGGTGGAGAACAGGACATCGGGGTCCTCCCGGGTCTCCTGCAGTTCCAGGGTCTTCCACCATTCCGCGCGTGCCCGGGCCACGGCGTCGCCGAACACCCACAGCCCGTACTGGCTGCGGGTGGCGAACACCAGCCGGTAGACGGCGCGTTTGTGCGGTGCGTGGGAGACCGGTACCGAGTGCACGAACATGCCGGTACGGCGGGCCAGGCGGCGGGCGTACTCGGCTGCCACTGCCTCGATCGCGTCCTCCGCAGCACCGGTCTGCGCGCCGGGAGCGGCCGCCTCGGCGAAGTACTCGCGCCACCAGGTTCCGCCGCAGACCTCGTCGAAGCGCCGCAGGGAGGTCTCATTGCCGTTGGGGGAACGGACGTGTCCGCCCAGCCGCCATACGGCCATCATGCTGAAGTTCATCAGCAGCTCGGTCGCCGGCTTCTTGCGCGGCCGCTGCCTGGCCAGCACGTCCACGAGCCGGTCCTGGGGCAGCACCAGCCCGCACGGGTCCAGGAAGAGGAACAGCGGCCTGCCCGAGGCGCGCTGGATTACGCTGTCGAGGACGCCGTCGACCTCACCGCGATGAGCATGCGCGACGACTCCCTGGCGGCAGTAGCCTTCCACGACCTCCTGCAGCCGCTGAAACGACCTGGCCTGGGCTTCAGTGAAGAAGCCCTCCACCGTCACCCCGTGCCGGGCGCGGAAATGGGAGGCGACCCTGAGCGCGAGCTCCGCGGAGGCCGGCTCGCCGTTCTCGTAACGGCCCTCGCCCGCGTACCCGTCCAGGTAGACCACCCGTTTGTCGTGCGACTGGCCGCTCAGCATGCCGCCGAACTGCGCCAGATAGCGCTTCAGCAAGTCATGCTTGAAAACGCTGGGCAGTGCTTTGTCTTTCCAGTAATCCCCGCTTGTTCCCGTCGACATGGCCCCCACCTCGTCACGGTCCGGACAACCGTCTGCTACGCATCGTCAGCCACGTTTCGGAGTCCGACAAGAGGCCCGATGCCCCGCCCCCCTAGTTCCGGCCCAGCTGCGCTGGCTGAGAGCGCGTGGCGCCGGGGCGCGGTTGCAGGGGTAGCCCGTTCGAGTGAATGCCCCGCCATGAAACGCTCCGGGCTCACCAAGCCGACCACGGTTTCACGGGCAGCCGCGCTGCGCCGGGCCCGCTCCGAGCGGTCCCGCAGTGCTTTTGACTTACATCACGCGACCGGGGTCAGACTTTCGAGGGCCCTCACCCATGGTGAGGGCCCTCAGCTCTTTGCCGTACGCCCGCGGTGTGTCAGCCGCGAGGCTTCCGTCTCATCCGTTCAGGAGCGCTTGCCCGGCACCGTCATGCCCGGGCGGGCACCCGGTTGTCGATCGTCACCACGACGGGGTCCCCTTCTTCAGAGTAGGCCTTGCTGAGGACCCGAGCGGTCGCGTAGTAGACCTGGTAGGCCATGGACCAGTCGGCGTAGGCGATCAGCTCCTCGGCTTCCTCGCCGTCCGGCCTGCGCACGGAGGCTTCCGCCGTGCGGTAGAGGGCCAGGAGCACGGCGACCAGCGACCGGCCGGAGAGGACCGCGGCCACACGGCCGTCCTCGCGTTCTTCGAGGGACGGGGTCCGAAAGTGCGGATGGCTACCCACCTGTGCTGCCACGAATTCCCAGGTGTCCCGGTGGCAGACCAGGGTGGCCGACGCGACCCTCGCAGCCCTCATGATCGCCCAGACCCTGCCTTCCCAGGTGAGCGGAGACGGCTCCTTCACCGGATCGCCGGGGCCTTGCTCGCTGGCCTCCAGCGCCGCGCGGGAAACATCTTGGTCCCCTTCTTCGCGGCCATTGGCTTCCGGCGCGGACTGCCCAGCTTCAGGTGGCGCCTGATCGGCTTCGTCCTCGTCGGCCGTGGGGGCATCGGGCTCGGTGGAGGCTTCCGGCTCGTCGCCTCCGGGTGAGTTGTCCGCAGAGAGCTTCGCGGCAGCGGGCTCCACCTGCGGTGCAGACTCCTGGTCCGGTGCCTGCCTCTGCCCGGGCACGACGACAGGATCCGGCCCGGACCCGGTGCTGGCCCCGGCCTGGTCCGCGAACGGGTCTTCCGCCGAACCGACACTCACCGGCACCCGTGCCGGTGCCGCGACCTGCAGAGCCTTGAGGATCTTGCCGACGTCCTCACGCAAACCTTCGAGCCCGTGGTGCAGCCGGTCAACGTCCCGGCGCAGATCAGCCACCGCAGCAACGGCTTCGCTGGCCCGCTTGCCCGCGTTGTAGGCGCTGGTCCGCGTCTCGTGCTGCGACGATTTCACGTCGGCGAGAGCGGTCTCGCGCAACCCTGCGACCTCAGTGGTGAACGCGGCCCGAAGGTCCCGCTCCAGGTCGTTGACCCTGGCGCCCAGGCCGTCGATCGACCTCTTCATCTCATTCTTCGTGTCGATCACGATCGTCACGATGTCGTCCCTGCGCGGCAAGAAAGCCCTCCACCTGAAACGCGTAGCCGAATAACTGCACTGCGTAGTCTGGCCGGGCAGTAGGCGCATGTACGCGGCTTTCCGAACTTGGCTTGATCCATCCCGGCGCGGGCTGATCGGCATTGGTCGAACCGGCGAGGTCAACGCCGGCGACAACACCCTCCTTCGCAACGTCCGGCACCTGACCGTCTCCCTGCCCCGCAGTACGCGGCCCGTCTCTTCGACGCCCAGGAGGCTGGCGCCAGCGACGCCCGGCTCCAGGAGATCGCGGCCGAAGCGCTCAAGGAGGTCTACTTCCAGGACGGCGGCCGCCACGCCGGCAGCCTGGAAGAGGTCCGGTTCACGGACATCGAGCACCTCGAGTTCGACCTGTAGCAGCCCGTGCCCCGAACAGCTCGCGAGCCCCAGACCCATGCGACATGTGGTCCGGGGCTCGCGGCCGCCCCCGTTCGACGGTCCAGCTCAAAGTCCATGGTCAGCTGGCACGCCGCACGGTGAGCGCCCTGCTGCGAACAGGCCGTCGTTCCGCGCTTTCAAAAGCTCTCGTACGCGGCAATCAGCGCCGGTACGGTTCGCTTCATGTTCGGAAGGCGTAAGAAGCAACTCGATCCGCTGGTGGATGCCCGGCCGTCGACGGACGAGGCCCTCGATGAAGGTGTCCCCGAGCACCTGGAGATTCCCCTGCGCCGCTGGGTCATGGAGATCCTCCTGGCGGACGAGGAGAACGCTGAGAGGGTTGCTCTGCATCTGCGGCTTCGCGTGGATATCGGCCCGCATGGGTACTCACCTGCCAAGTTTCTGGCTAGCCGCACCACCGACAAGCAGCTACTCGACGTCATCGACACGATGCTGCGCTTCAGCGCACCGCCCGAGCCGGAGCCCGGCAGTCCGCGGGCCTACAGGTTCGACATGAGCGGCTACGTGGACGGCAGCGCCGATCGGAACAGGGCTATTGCCTATCTTCAGGACATTCTGACGCTCGGGGGCTCCGCATACCGTGTGAATGATGCCCGTACCGGGCTTGAGCTCCGGGTCGGCAACGCGGTGCAGAAGGCCGTGGCTGGCGCGCTCGCTGCGGCGCGTACACCAAGCAGCGGCTCGGCCGCCGACCACCTCGCGACTGCCTGGAAGTGCGCTTATGGGCGAGATCCGGACCCGACCAAGGCGTACAGCGAAGCGATCAAGGCGGTGGAGTCGGCCTCTCAGGCCGTCATCGAACCGAACAACGCCAAGGCGACGCTCGGATCGATGCTGGGAGTGATCAGGAATTCGCCCCATCGGTTCTCCACGGCGATTCCCGCACCCGGTCAGGAAAACGACATCGAGCTGGTGTCCGCCATGATGCAGCGGTTGTGGAAAGGCCAGACCGCCCGGCACGGCTCGCAGAACCCGACCCGGTTCGAGACCCAGCGCGAGGCCGAGATGGCCGTGCACCTGGCTGCCACCCTCGTGCAGTGGTTCGCCGCCGGTCTGGCCCAGCGAACGCCTTAAGCCAGGACTCGGCAGCGGCGCCGGGCCGGCGCCACTGCCGTCGTCTTGCCCACGCCAACGGGCCCTGCCCTGACCGCACACCCGATGGAAGACAGGTGTCATGCTCGATCTAACGGCCGCCCTCTCTCAAGAGCAGACCCTGCTCCTGACGACGATGGCCCAGCAGTACCTCATGGAGGGCCAGTGGCCCGTCTGGCAGTTCACCGTCGACACCCTGGATCGGCATGACCTCGATGCCGAGGAAATCATCCGCTCCCTGCCCCGCGTCGGTTCCTCCGGGCATGTGGGCCCCTCTTACGGCCTCACGACGCACATCAGCTTCCACATCTCCGACGACCACCGCCCCGCCCTCACGATCGCTGCCGCTCTCCACGTGACCGAGCTCCAGTCGTACGTGGCCACCCCTTTCCTCCGCGTCCTCCACGCGCTGATCGCGATCCAGCGCAGCGCACCGCTGTCGACGCAGAAGGCAGCCAGGCCGCGATTCACCCGCGAGGACATCGAGCGGGAGCTGCCCGGACTGTCCCGGGGCTTCCTGGACCGGCTACCCGACGTCCTGACACATGAGCCGGCCACCTGGGGCGGCTCCAGCGGAACGGAAGACGGCGCATGGTGGCGCGAGCTGCGCCGGGAGATCCGCCAGTACCGGGACGCCACCACCCTGCACGAGTACGTGCACACCACCGCCGGCCTCATCACGGCCCAGGCAGAAGCTTTTCCAGCTCCTCACCCCCTGGTGCCAGCCCCCGCGCCCGCTCCAGCCGTCGGCCCGTACGTTGCTGAAGAGCTCATTGCCGATTTGGAGGCCAAGGACACCACCTTCCGGACGGACAAGCTGCTCGCCCTGGTCCGCGAGCTCAACGCCAACTACGCCGACCAGCACCCATACGCGTGCCAGATGCTGCTCCGAGCGATCCTGGACCACATCCCGCCGGTCTTCGGTCAGAAGAGCTTCCAGCACGTCGTCGCGCACGGGCCGTGGGGCAGGACCGAGAAGGTGTACATGAAGCAGCTCACGGAGTTCCGCGCCTCCGCTGACGACGCACTGCACCGGCAGATCGGTACCCGGACCAGCCGCTTCAGCACCGATGACCTTCCGACCCGCGCCAGCGTCAATGTCTTGCTGGAAGGCGTGCTGGACCGCCTTCCCGTCACCCAGCAGCAGGAGGCATAAGGGGTGTCGGGATGCGTGTCAGCCATCGAAGCCCTGATCGAACCCGCGAAGCACGGGATCGAGCTTGGTGATGGCGCCGCACAGCAAGCACAGCCGTACACCCGGCTGCTCGGCTGCGTCCAGCGCCCGGTCCAGCGGCAGCACCGGCGCTCCGGCCGGTGCCTCTTCGCAGTCGACACAGCGAGGCGGAGGTCCACGCTCTGGACCGCGCCTGGTCGTCATCTCCGTCGACCCCGAGGCCGGCAAACTGCTCCCTGGCGACAGCAGCGGCCAGAGGTTGCGCCAGTACGTCGACGACGTCGAACGCGTCCGGCTCGTGTACTGGGTGACGGCGTTGAAGACCGTGGTCGTCGTCGCCTTCATCGAGGTGTAGCAGCCGCCCGCTGCCCTCGTGCTGCACGGCTGCTGCATGGAGGTACTGGGTGCAGCGCAGCATTCGCACGGTTCAGCCAGTAAACGGGTGCTGCTCGTGCAGCAAGGCCAGCCTGCTGCGCTGCAAGCCTGCACATCCTTCACCACCGCCAACTCGTGGTCCTCTCTTGGAGGGGAACGGTGTGCTGCGCCGGGGCAGCGCCGGCGACTCGAGGTCTCTGCCCCGGCGGTTCTACCGGCGGTAGAATCGGTGGTATGAGCAAGCCGACGAGCATCAAGACCAGCGAGGAAGTGCGCGATCGTCTGCGTGTCCTCGCCGAGGAGCGCGGCACCACCATCACGGAGCTGCTGGAAGAGCTCGCCACGCGCGAGCTCACGGAGGCCGAGCGGGAGCAGCGTGCTGTCGAGGCGGCCCGTGAGCTCGGCGTTGAGTACACCGAGCAAGTTCAGCAGGTCGGCCAGGATGCCTGGGCGAGGATTCGCGCCCATCAGGGCGGCGCCGCCGCATGAGCAGCCTGACGGCCGTCCTGGACCACACGGCTCTGGCCGCCCTGTACCGCGCGGATTCCTTCTTCACGGGCCTCTACATCGAGGCCTCGCGCGGCACCGGTCGTGTCATCATCCCCTCCCTCTCCGTGCTCGCTGCCGAGCGGCAGGTTGCGGGCGCCGGCAAGCACGCGGCAGCTCTGCGGTTCGCGGAGAACGTTCCGTTCACCGCGGCGCACGCAGTGGACGCGATGGACTGGACAAACGTGGACTGGCCGGTGGCCCACGCCGCTGCGATCGCCTGGCAAGCGGTAAAGGCGGGGGAGCCGCTGACGGTCCTGTCGCTGGAACCTGAACTGTACGCGGGTACCGGCATCACCCCGCTGAACCCCACCTGACCCGCGCCGTCTCGGGCGAGGGGCTGTTTCCCGCGAGAAACAGCCTCTTCTGTGGTCAGCGCCCGGCGTGCAGATGCGTCCGACGGGCGGAGGCCGTGGTGGGAACCGCGGGTCTGCGCAGACCGCGCGCGTGCGCGAGGACGGCCTGCTGCACGGGGAACAGCCGAAGAAGTCCCCGTCGGTCAACAGCGAAAAGCCCGGCTGCGGGCCGGTGGCCGGCGCCTCGGTGCGGGTCGTGGACGGTGCCGGTCAGGGCAGACAGCAACGGGGAGGGTACCTCCGCCGCCGGAGGACTGCGGGCCGGGCCGTCCTGGCTCCGGTCAACCTGGTCTGGGCGCGCCTGGGTGTGGTCTCCTACGCCGCCCGCCCCGGCGACGGCGTGGGTTTCGTCCTGTGGCTGCGCTGCCTCGAGGACCAGGCGATCGCCCGGGGTGCTGGAGCGGCTCGGGCCGCGCACCGCGCATGCGCTCGGGTTCGCCTTCGCTCTCGCCCTCGGCCTGATGAGGTTGCCGACAGGCCAGCACCACTCCCGGTAAGGAGTATTACCGGGACTGAGGCAGACCTGACCGGCGCCCCGGCGCGGCCCCGGCGCCCGCCGGACCTCCTCCGCCCCGGCCGCCCGCGGAGCGAAATGTCATGCTCATGCCTCGATTCACAGACTGCGAATCACCGCAGATGCGGAGTGCGGAACGCGCCGCACCGGAAAAGCCCCGCGGCCACGCCCACCGGGGCAATAGGCAGCTATGCAGGACATACCAACCATGCTGGGAACGTGACATCCCCATCCCCCGCACCACCGCCCCGCACCCCGCCTGAATGGCCACACTGCGGCCACGGCGCCACCGCCGACGACCCCGTGGGCTGCCGCGGCATCCACGTCCCCCCGTACACCGCGTGCCTGGCCCACCTCTCTCCACGCAAGCGACGGCGGTACCTCGCCAGCCTGGGCCCCGGCGCCGACCTCGACCACCGCGGCACCCCCTTCACCGCAGGGCTGCTGGACGAACTGCGCGCCGCTCTCACGGACCCCGCCACCGACCGCCTCTGCTTCGGCACCGCCGATTTCAGCGGGGCGGCGTTCGGCGGCCCGGCCCGGTTCAGCGGGGCGACGTTCCGCGGCGAGGCCTGGTTCATCGGAGCGGAGTTCGGCGGCCGTGCACTGGGGCCGCTGGTGTGTACCGGAACGCTGAATCTGTCGGAGATGGTGTTCGAGCGCGCGGTGACCATCGAGGCAGCAGCGGCGACCGTGCGCTGTCGGCGGACGCGGTGGGCCTCCACCGCCGCGCTGCGGCTGCGGCATGCCGAGGTGGACCTCAGCGACGCGGTTCTGGAACGCCCGGTGAGCATCTCCGCCTATCCCCGGCCCTTCATCGGGCCCGGTGGAGAGGAGATGGCCGAGCCTGGCCTGGCCAATCTCCGCCTGCGGATCACGTCGCTGCAAGGGGTGGACGCGGCCCACCTGGTCCTGACCGGTGTCGACCTCACCGAGTGCCGGTTCGCCGGCGCGGTCCACCTGGACCAGCTCCGCTTGGAGGGTCGGATCACCTTTGCCCGACCACCCAAAGGCTGGTGGCGGTCGCGGCGGCGGACCCTGGCCGAGGAGCACCACTGGCGCGCCGCCGCGGCAGGCCGCCCAGCCCCCAGCACGCAGCTCTCACCACGCGAGTGGCGGCCCGGGCCGGACCACCCGGATCTGGAATCTGCCCCGGGCCCGGAGACCGTGGCCGCGCTCTACCGCCAGTTGCGCAAGGCGCTGGAGGATACGAGGAACGAGCCGGGGGCGGCGGACTTCTACTACGGCGAGTGCGAGATGCGCCGCCATGACAGAGGCCGCAACGGTCACCCCGGCACTCCCCGGGGCGAGCGCGCCCTGCTCAGGGTGTACTGGGCGGTCTCCGGGTACGGGCTGCGCGTCTCCCGCGCTCTGGCCTGCCTCCTTGTGGTGATGCTCTTCGCCCTGGTGGTCATGGTGTGGTGGGGTCTGCCCGTCGAGGCTACTGAGTTGACGACCACCGGCCGCCAGGTCGCCGCCGGGCAGGAGATCACCCTCACCACCGGCACCCCCGCGCCAGTCAACCCCAGCGGGCCGCTCGCCGAGCGGATGACCACGGACCGGTTCGAGGAGTCTCTGCGGGTGGTGGTCAACTCGGCGGTGTTCCGCTCCTCCGGCCAGGACCTGACCACCACCGGCGCCTACACCCAGATGGCCGTCCGCTTCATCGCGCCGGTGCTGCTGGCGCTGGCGATCCTGGCGGTCCGCGGCCGGGTCAAGCGCTGACCGTCGGCTTCACTCCGGCGGGCGGTCTCCGGCCTGCTGCCGCATGGTGGTCGGCGGTGCGGCTCATGTGCCTGGCATGAGATCTGTGCTCCGTGTCGGCCTGGCCGCCGCCGCCCTCGTCGCGCTCGCCGCTCCGGCGCACGCCGTGCCCGCCGCCGAGGAGTTCACGGTGCCGTTGCGGGAGGTGGTGGCTGCGCTGCCGGTCGCGGCCGAGGACCGCACCGGCTATGACCGGGATGCCTTCCGTCACTGGATCGACGCCGACCGGGACGGCTGCTCCACCCGGGCGGAGGTCCTACGGGACGAGGCCGTTGACCCGCCGGCCGTGACCGGCCGGTGCACCCTGTCCGGCGGCCGCTGGCACTCCTGGTACGACGACACCTACCTCACCGGCCCGCGCGGGCTGGACATCGACCACCTGGTCCCGCTGGCCGAAGCCTGGGACTCGGGCGCCCGCTCCTGGTCCGCCCAGCAGCGCGAGGCCTACGCCAACGACCTCGGCGACCCCCGGGCGCTGGTGGCGGTCACCGCCCGCTCCAACCGTTCCAAGGCCGACCGGGACGTTGCCGAGTGGCTGCCGGATCCGGCGGTGGTCTGCCACTACATCGGCGACTGGGCCGCCATCAAACTCCGCTGGAACCTGTCGGTGGACCCGGCCGAACGGGACCGGCTGACCGGCCTGGCCGCCGACTGCCCCAACGTGCCCGTCCACATCACCAAAGCCGGCTGACCGCCGGCGCAGTTGTGCCGCTCTTCCGCTACCGGCACCGGATGGGCCGAGCCAGCAGCCTCCGCCGGGCGAGTGGCAACCCGAGCCGGGGCGGCCGGGAGGCGGAAACGTACCTGGGACCGGAAACCGGCGCCGAGCTGTTGTTCATGACGGCGCACAGCACCACCCACCTTCAAGAAAGCGTTCCGCCGCCTGCACCGCCGCCAGAGCCTGGAAGGTCGGCCGCCCGGGTCACGCACATCGACGCGCGGATCTGCCGCCCGCCCGCCCGTCGGGCGGCAGCCGGCCATAGGGTCACCATGGCGCGCTACGGCGCAGAACCCCGGGCCTTGGCCGGTGACAGGAGCGCGCCACCGGGCAGGCCCCGCCCCCCACGGGGCCTGCCCGCTCCCGGCCCCGGCCTGGCCGCCACGTCGAAGGATCCCGAGGCCGTCGGCACTCTCGCGTCGGCCAGCAACTCGTCGATACCGGTCATCACCCCCCTCCGTCCTGCGGCGCGGGGTCTGCGCGGGCAGGCCCAGCCGCACCCGCAGATGCTCCTTGGCCCGGCGGACGTGGTAGTCCACCGTCCGCTCGCCCAGCCCCAAGCGCGGTGGCAGCACCACCAGGTAGCGCCTGAAATGTACCTATGAGACTGGAGAAGAGCCGGAAGGCCCTCGCGCTGGCGGAGAAGTACCTGGAGATCCTGGAGGAGCTCGCCGACGACCCAGAGGAGTTCCGGGACTCCTTCGTCGGCGCCATCGCCGTGATCCGCAGAGTCGGTCACGTGGTCCACTCCGAATCGAAGGAGCTGGGGCGGACGGCCGCGTTTGGTCAGTGGTGGCGCAGGGAGAGTGCTGCCGATCGCCGGTTCAAGTGCGTGAAAGACGCGAGAGACCTGGTACTCAAAGAGGCAGAGGAAGCGGCCCGGGTCCAGCACGAGGTCCTCGTCTCCGATGCGGCGATGGGGCGTGCGACCGCCTACAATCCGTCGGTGGCCACGGAGTCCCACATCGACGTCGTCAGAGACGGAACCGAGCAGGAGCGGTACACCTTCAGCGTGCCCTCGGCGTCCGCCGCAGACAACGGTGCGGCTGGTCCGACCTACCGCCGAACATGGGTCTTCGCCAGCGGAGAATGCGTCGGCGAAGAATTGATCCCCGCGCTACGCCAGTTCCTTGACTGGATGCGCGACGACGCCATCCCCAAAGCTGAGGCTGCCTGAGCCCCAAGGTGCCAGCGACCCGCCGGGCTGTCAGCTGATCGGTGGCGCAGTCGGGTGGTCTGAACGAACCGCTGGATCGCGGGAGTATGCGGTTCGTTCAGACCGGCTCCTGGAGGTCACCGTGTCCGAGGCTCCGTACGAGTTCGACTGCTCGCGCCGGCAAGCCGCGCGGAAGGCAGGCGGCCTGTCGGTGGCTGGGATCGCCAGGGCAGCGGGTGCGAGCGACCGGGCGGTGAGCTTCTACCTCAGCGGTCAGCGGCATCCGCGAGCCGAGGTGTTGCCCCGCCTGGCCCGTGCGGTCGGGGTGGCCAATCCGCTCGACATGTGCGCCCTCCGAAGGACGGCGAGCGGATCGTCCGCCTGCGGATGCGGGTCGGGAAGAGCCGCGCGGCGGTGGTTATCTAGGGTCGCCGGAAGGCTTCAGGCAAGTACGGCACCTCGTGCTTGCCTCACAGGTATCTGAGGGCAGTTGAGGCATGTCAGTCATGTGAGTCACGATGTGCCGCACCGGCTACGGTGCTTGATGCCTGCTCCAGCCCGGGCAGCAGTGCTGCCGCGCGGCGGGGGAGCCGTAAGGGAGTCGGCAGCAGGAGCGCGCTGGGTTCCGGCGCGCGAGGCGGGTCGGGTGGCAGGCGGCACGGTTCTTCCAGCGTGCTCATATGGCGTGTCCCCGGGGTGACTAAGCTCCGTGCCGGGGTGTGCCCGGCGGTGGGGCAGGCAGGGAAGGGGTTGGTGGGGTGTCGCGGGGGTGGAAGGCTGTGGTGGTGGCGGCGGCCGCGGTGGGGGTGGTGTCCACGCCGGTGGTGTGGCTGTGGGACGGCCCTGGTGCGGGGCAGATGGTCGGGGCCTGTGTTCAGGCGGCGGTGGGGATCGCCGCGCTGGTCTGGGCGCTGTTCCAGCCCGGCACCGGGCGAGGTGAGGCGGTGGTGACCGGGGCCGGGCGGGCGGAAGCGCGGGGCGGGGGCCGGGCGGTGTCCGGGATCCGCCGGCGTGTCGGCGGGGGCCGGGCGCGGGTGGAGAACAGCGGGAGGGCGAGCGCCGAGGGCGCGGGCAGCAGCGCGGTGAGCGGGATCGAGGAGAGCTGACCGGCCCGGCGCGGGAGCCAGGCCGGGATGAGGACGGGCAGGGGGACGGGCATGGTGTGGCGGGGGCGCAGGGGCGAGCGGTCTGGGAAGGGCCGGGCGGCGGGTTCGGCGGAGGTTTCCGGGACCGGTGACGCCGCCGCCAGCTGGGGCGGGGTGGCCAACACCGGCTACCTGAGCGTGGGCACCCTCAGCGTGGGGCAGCGCGGTGTCCAGGAACCCGCTGCCTGGCCGCACCAGGTGGGAGTCGTCCCGCCTGCGGCCCGCTCCTTCCAGCACCGGGCGGAGGCGGACCGGCTGCGCACGGCGGTGGCGGGCGGGGGCACCGCGGTGCTCAGCCAGGTGCTGACCGGGATGGGCGGAGTGGGCAAGACCCAGCTCGCCGCCGCCTACGCCCGCGCCGCTTGGGAAGACAGCAGCCAGGCCGGCGGGCTGGACGTGCTGGTGTGGGTCACCGCCGGCAGCCGGCAAGCGGTCGTGGAGCGGTATGCGCAGGCCGGTGTGGAGCTGTGCCGGGCCGACCCGGGTGATCCGCAGACGGCGGCGCGCACGTTCCTGGCCTGGCTGGCCCCCAAAGCCAGGACCAGACGGTGCCGGTGGCTGGTCGTGCTGGACGACGTGGCCGACCCCGACGACCTGCGCGAGCTGTGGCCTCCGGCCAGCCCGCACGGGCGGGTGCTGGTGACCACCCGCCGCTGGGACGCCGCACTGGCCGACGGCCGCCGCCTGGTGGAGGTCGGCCTGTTCACCCAGCAGGAGGCACAGGCCTACCTCACCGACTGCCTTGCCGCCCACGGCCGCACCGAACCGGCCGAGCAGATCGCCGCGCTCGCCACCGAGCTGGGACGCCTGCCACTGGCGCTCTCCCAAGCCGCGGCCTACCTCGCCGACACCGGCGAGACCGTAGCCGCCTACCGGGACTTGCTGGCCGACCGCACCACCACCCTCGCCGACACCGCCCCCGATCGGCTGCCCGACGACCAGGCCCTGCCGCTGGCCGCCGCCTGGTCCCTGTCCATCGAACACGCCGACACCCTGCGCCCGGCCGGCCTGGCCCGCCCCATGCTCCACCTGGCATCCCTGCTGGACGCCAACGGCATCCCCCAGCCGGTACTGACCAGCGCCCCCGCCCGCACCTACCTGGCCGCCCAACGCACCACCGCCAGCCAGGGCCCCGCCGCAGAGGAAGAGGCACCGGAGCCGGTCCCGGACCGGGACGCGGTGCTCGCCCTGCGGGCCCTGCACCGCCTGCACCTGATCGAGCACACCCCCGGCACCCCGCACCAAGCGGTACGGACCCACCAACTCGTCCAGCGCGCCACCCGCGACACCCTCACCCCCCACCAGCACCAGCAGACCGCCCACGCCGCCGCCGACGCGCTGCTGGCCGCCTGGCCCGACATCGAACGCGACACCGACCTGGCCACCGCCCTGCGCGCCAACACCACCGCCCTGATCGCCTGCGCCGAAGACGCCCTGCACACCCCCAAGGCGCATGGGGCACTGTTCCGCATCGGACGAAGCCTGAGGAGCGCCGGGCAGGTCGCCGCCGTACGGGACCACTTCCAGCGCCTGACCAGCACCACCACCCGCCACCTCGGCCCCGACCACCTTGACGCCCTGATCGCCCGACAGAATTTCGCCCACTGCCGGGCTCAGGCGGGGGATGTGGCCGGGGCCACCGCCGCGTTCGCCGAGCTGCTGCCCACCGCAGTGCGGGTATTGGGCGAGGACCACCCCGGGACCTTGAGCATCCGCTATAACCTCGCCCACTGGCGGGGGGAGGCGGGGGATGTGGCCGGGGCCGCCGCCGCACTGGCCGAGCTGCTGCCCGACATGGTCCGGGTACTGGGCGAGGACCACCCCGACACCTTGAGCATCCGCTATAACCTCGCCCACTGGCGGGGGGAGGCGGGGGATGTGGCCGGGGCCGCCGCCGCGTTCGCCGAGCTGCTGCCCACCACAGTGCGGGTGCTGGGTGAGGACCACCCCGACACCTTGAGCGCCCTTCATAATCTCGCCTGTTGGCGGGGGGAGGCGGGGGACGCGGCCGGGGCCGCCGCCGCACTGGCCGAGCTGCTGGACGACCGGCTGCGGGTGCTGGGCAAGGACCACCCCGACACCCTGCTGACCCACAACAATCTCGCCTTCTGGCGGGGGGAGGCGGGGGACGCGGCCGGGGCCGCCGCCGCATTCGCCGAGCTGCTGGACGACCGGCTGCGGGTGCTGGGCAAGGACCACCCCGACACCCTGACCACCCGCCATAACCTCGCCCGATGGCGGGGGGAGGCGGGGGACGCGGGCGCCGCCGCCGCCGCATTCGCCGAGCTGCTGCCCGACATGGCCCGGGTACTGGGCAAGGATCACCCCACCACTCTGGCCACCCGCAGCCGCCTCGCCCACTGGCGGGGGGAGGCGGGGGACGCGGGCGCCGCCGCCGCCGCATTCGCCGAGCTGCTGCCCGACATGGCCCGGGTACTGGGCGAGGACCACCCTTGGAGCCTGATCGTCCGCCACGGCCTCACCCGGTGGCGGGGGCGAGTGGAACGGACGGACGATGAGTGAGGCCGTTGACTCTGCCGGCATCGGTCACCGTGATACCGGCAAAGCTGAACGGCTGGCCTGCCCACCAGCTGCCGAAGGTGGGCACAGGGCCACGAGTCAGGACCGGTGAGCTGACGACTCCTCGGGTGCGGGCCAGTACGGGCCTGCCGCGGGATCCTGGCACCATACGGTCTGCCCGTGCGGACCGGTAATGACGGTCATGCCGAAGTCGTAGAGGCTCGGCTCCCCGTGCCTGGTCCACCAATCCCAGGCGTGCTCGAGGTCGGCCCCGCACCCGCGGGGATGGTCCGGCGGTGCGCTGCTTCCACGCCTCCGGGACATCGTCGGCCCCGCACCCGCGGGGATGGTCCCTCCTGTCCCAGTTCGGCACCTTGCTGGGGAACGTCGGCCCCGCACCCGCGGGGATGGTCCGACGGCTCACCGCTGCGCGCGGCCTCTGCTGCGGTCGGCCCCGCACCCGCGGGGATGGTCCCCCCGGCGGCATGGAAGGCGTCACGACGCTCAAGTCGGCCCCGCACCCGCGGGGATGGTCCTCTCATGCCGTCTCCGCGGATCGCCGGGCTGATGTCGGCCCCACACCCGCAGGGATGGCCCGCAGCATGACGTGATCGTGCTGCGCTACTACGAGGGCTGCAGCAACCGCGAGATCGCCGGGTACCCGGGCATCACCGAAGCCGGCGTGCACTCGACCGACCGCTACGCCAGGTGCCGTCTGCGCGACGCACTCACCGAAGGAAGGCGTGAGCAGCCGTGACCGAGTATCACGTTGGTGGGCGTCGACACTCGCGGCGGTGATGGCACGTGGGCGTCGGCGGGGGCAGGCTGGGCGGGGACACCCGGTGGCGAAGGCGGAGGCAGGCTGTGGCGATCACGACATCCGGTTCGGTGACGCAGGTGTCGGTGCGGCCCTTCGCGGCCGGTGACGAGGCCGCGGTGCTCGGTCTGGTGAACGCCGACCGGCTGCCCGGCCAGCCCGAGACGTCCGCGGCGATGCTCGCCGAGGCGCTGGCCGGGCGCTCGCCGGTGGACACCGGCTGGTGGGCGGAGCTGGCCGAACCGGTCACTGAGGTGGCCTGTGACCGGAAGGGCGCGGTGCTGGGCGTGGTCTCCTACGCCACCCGCCCCGGCGACGGTGCGGGTTTCGTCCTGTGGCTGCACTGCCGCGAGGACCAGGCGGTCGCCCAGATCCTGGTCGCCCGTGCGCTGGAACGGCTCGGGCCGCGCACCGTGCACGCCTTCGAGTTCGCCTCCGCCCTCACCCTCGGGCTGGAGGGGCTGCCGGCCCGGCACCGTCCCGTCACCCGTCGGGCGCTGGAGGCAGCCGACTTCGCCGGCCGGGACCTGTGGCGCTATATGTGTGCTCCGCTGCCGCTGTCCGGGCTGCCGAGCGCCGCCCACACCACGGTGACCGACTCCGAGGACCCGCCGGGCCGGCGCCTGGAGGTCCGCGACGAGGGTGGGGAGGTGGTCGCGGAGGCCACCATCGGCCTGCCGGTGGCCGGGATCGGGGTGCTGTGGTGGATCAGTGTCGCCCCCGCCGCCCGCGGCCGCGGGCTGGGCCTGGCGCTGCTCGGCTCGTCCCTGGACGTGCTTGCCGGGCTCGGCGCCGACCAGGTGATCCTCTACGTCGACGACGACGCCCCGCCCGGTGATGCGGAGCGCGACCGGCGCGCCGCCAACCGGCTGTACGACCGGGCCGGCTTCACCGAGGTCGACCGACTGCACTCCTTCACCCGCCACCCCTGAGAACACCTACCCGGGGGCGCGGCCGCACCGCCCCCAGGCATGGTGCGGGTTCAGCCGAGGGGGCGGTCTTCTCGGCGCCGGCCAGCCACCGCTCCAGCGCGGCGACGACCAGCAGCACCGCCGGATCGTCCTCGACCGCGAGTGCGGCCGCGTCCAGCAGCCCCGCCTCGACGCACCGCGGTGCCACGGCCGTGGCACCGGCCTGGCGGGCGAGCGCGCGGGTGAAGTACTGCTTGCGCCGAGGCAGCACCGGCAGTGCTTCCCGGGGCAGCAGCCGCACCACCTGGGCCTTGCACCGCAGGTAGGCAGAGGGCAGGCCAGGGTGGTAGCGATCCCCCAGCGGCAGGGCGAGCGCCGCGGCGAGGAAGGCCTCGTGCAGGAACGGGGACGCCTCGCGGACATCCCCGGCGGGCGGGATGACCTCGCGGGGGAAGACGGCGTCGTGCGCATCGGCCTGGGCCCACGACCGCCTAGCGGCGGTGTGCGCGGCGACCTGGTCATCGACCCACCGTCTCGCCCAGGTGGTGGCCGCCTCCCGGTAGGGGCCGGTGAGTACGGCCGGAGCCTGAGGTGTGCACCAGGCGGGCCAGTTCGCCGCCCAGTACGCCCGCGCCCGCAGCGAGGCGGGCAGCAGCCGGGCCATCGCGGCGGCCGCCTCACCGGGCAGGCCGGGCCCGGAGCCGGCGACATCGGCCGCGTACCGGGCGGCAGCCCGCACCCCCCGCCGGGCGGCCACCGCCGCGGTGGCGAACCGGGGCACCCCCAGCAGTTCGTCCGCGCCGTCCCCGGACAGCAGCACCGAGCAGCCGCGCTCGGCCGCCCGCAGCGCGGCGGCGGCGTTCACCTCGGGCAGCGCGTCCAGCCGCGGTCCCGCCGCCGACCACACCGGCTCGGCCCGGTCCCGGTCCGGATCCAACACCACCAGCTCCGCGGGCAGTTCCAGGTCGGCCAGCAGCCGCCGCACCACCGCCGCGGCGCTTCCCCCGGCGTCGTCGGTCAGGTCGGTGGTGAAGGCCACCACCGTCCGCCCCCGAGCGGCCCGCAGCGCGTGCATCAGCACCGCCAGGGAGTCCAGTCCGCCGGAGGCCAGCACACCGACCGTCTCGGCATCGGCGGTCAGCGCCGCGACCGCCCGGGCGAATGCCTGCGGCAGCGGGCCGGGCACCGGTTGCGGGACCTCGGCCGGAACACGTTCGACACCTTTCCACGGCGCGCGGGGGACGAATTCGCCCAGCAGGGCAGGCGGTGCGAGCAGCAGCGCCAGCGCCTCCAGATCCACTACGGGAGTGGGGCCGGCCAGCGCCAGCGGATCCGCTGACTTCAGGCCGGCCCCGTCCTGGAACAGCGGCAGCAGGCTCACCGGCGCCGCAGCGCCCGCACGCCCCGGGCCAGGTCCTTGATGAAGGCGGCAGCCCCGCGGTGCGGCTCGCCCACCGGCAGGCCCTTGCTGCCCTTGCCGTGCTGCCCGTCACCGGGCACAGACTTCGTCGACATGAACACCCTCCCCCATCCTCAAAGTGACCGAACGGTTCCTCAGCGTCGCTCTACGGGGGAGTGCTGTCCAGGGGATTTCCGGCGAAGTCCTCTCGGCGAGAGCGGAGGTGAACCGTCCAGGAGGTCATCGAGGGTGATCTCGGTGGTGTCCTCCCCGCGCGAGCGGAGGTGTTCCGACCATGCATTCCCATAGGACGGGCACGCGGCGGTCCGCTTCGCGAGCGGAGGCGAGCCGCCAGCCGTCATCTGTGTTGCCCACCCACGGTTGCCGATCGTCTCGGGGGTCTGCGGGCGGGCGCGACGGCCAGGTATGGCTGACCGGGGAAGGTGGGTGTTCTGCGGTGTGGTTACAGGGAGGCGAGGGTGTGCAGGTCCTGGGAGAGCCTGAGGTGGGGTTGTGGGATATGGGCGTAGTCCTCGTCGTCGGCGGTGGGCAGGTGGTCGATGAGGGTCCTCAGATGGGTGGGGAGGGTCGGAGGCACGGCTTGGTGGCACTGGGCGAGCAGAGTGTGCCGGACGTTTTCGGCCAGTAGGGGTGGCAGAGCAGTGGTCGCCGGGATGGTGGAGGGCGGGGCGATTCGGCGGGCTTGGCGGCGCCAGTGGTCGGCGTCCGCGTGTTCGGCGCGGATCTTGTGGGCCAGGTAGAGGCAGAAGGCGGCGGTGCGGTTGTCACCTCCGGCGGCGTACTGCCACCAGTACTCGGCTGCGTCCGGGTTCTCGGCGAGGTGGAGGAGGGCGCCGAGGACGGTGGCGCCGTCGGGGTCGGGCAGGGTGGTGTCGCACAGCCGGGCGAGGCTGGCGGCTGCCTGTGGGGTGTTCAGGATCAGGGCGACGGCCAGGTCCAGGTCGTGGACGGCCTGGTCGTGGGGCGGCAGGGGCTCGGGGTGGGGCCGGGTGAAGCTCTCGCAGTGCTCGCGGGCTTCTTCCAGCAAGGCCAGGACGGCCACGCGGCGTTCGGCGGCTTCGATGTCGTAGGTGTCGTAGGTGCTGGTGTCCACGGCGGCGTCCTGCAGCCGGGTTTCCACCGTCGAGGGGGTGTTCGTCGCTGGCTGGCGCACTCAGTCCTCCTTCTGGGGGTTCTCCACGTTGAGGAGCTTCGCGAGTTTGATCTTGGCGAGGTCGAGGTGGGAGCGGATGGTGGCCGGTTTCAGGCCGAGGTGGTCGGCGATCTCGTCCTCGGTGAGGTCGAGGGCGTAGCGGAGGACGATCGCCTCAAACTGCCGGCTGGGCAGGGCGGATATGTGCTGGTAGAGGCTGAGGGTGTCTTCCAGGGCGGCGAAGGCGTCGCGGGCCCCCTGGAGGGCGATCTTGCGGACGGCGGCGTCGAAGGCGGCGTTGCGTACCATCTGCACGTCGCCGTGGCTGGCCCGCCGGGCGGCGATTTCCCCCCGGAGGATCTGCCAGGCGTATGCGCGCAGGTTGTGCTGGCCCAGGGCATGGCCCCACTGCCGGCGCAGCGTGGCGAAGGCGGCGTCGACTACCTGTTCGGAGGCGGTGGAGCTGCCGAGTGTGAGATGCGCGAACAGCATCCACAGCTTCCGGTGGCTCGCGTGGAAGGCCGTGAAGGACATGGCCTGCTGCCGGAGCTTGGCAGCAGACCGGTAGGTGCGGGGCCCGGAGGTGCTGCTGGCGACCGCGGGGAGTGCCGGAGGCCTGCGGCGGAATCGGGGAGTCTTGTCTGGCGTCGGCGTGCGGCGGTCGTCTGCCGCCGCGGCCGGCTGGGAGGAGGTGACAGGCCGTTGCGCAGCGGGCGGGAAAGATCTCGGGGTGGCGCGGTTGGCCTGGAGGCGCTGTCGGTGGTTCTCCACGCGCTCGCGGAGCCGGGAGGGGCTGTCCGGCCAGTTGCGGGTCACGGTGGAGGCGCTGACGTGACCGGCCTTGGCCAGGTCGGAGGACTTCGCGCCGCGGTCACGGCACTGCTGGGCCAGGGCAGCGGTGAGGTCCTGCAGATCGCTGGTCATGCGCTGTGACTCCTGGAAAGCCCGCAGGGACTGCTCCAGGTCCTGGGCCCCGTGGTGTGTGGTGCTCTCCAGCAGCCGGTTGGCCTGCTGGGTGAGGTCATAGGCGAGTTCCTGCACATACTTGGCGTTCTGGACGGCTTCGGGGCGGACGGGCCGGTAGGTACTCGCAGCGTTGGACGCACGGCGCGCCGCGCGGTGGGCCGCGTTGGCGCAGCGGTCGTCGCAGTACTTGCGGGGCCGTCCCGAGCCGGGCTTTTGATGAACCGGACGCGCGCAGTTCGGGTTGCCGCACAGCACTTCGTCGTGCCCTTTCGGCGACATGGTTTCGGTCCTTTCGGACAGGCCGCTGCCGCGGCCGTGGTTCTGGGGGTGCGGGGAGGCGCTCGAGGGGCGCCTCCCCCGCACCGGGAGCACAGTGGCGGTGAACTGGGTGAGACCCGCAGCGGGTGGTCAGAGGACGCGTACGGTTCGCCACCGCGCGCGGCACCGGGCCGCGGCCGCGACGAGCACGGCCGCGGCGGCCAGGGACGACGGTGTGCCCGACAGCCAGACGAAGGGAACGAGGATCCCGGCCGTCACCGCGCTGAGGTTGACGGCGATGTCGGTCTCCCGGACAACAAGCGGCTGCCTGAGCAGAATGATGGTTTCAGGCGGCGGCAATGGAGGGATGCTACTGTCGAACAGTCGGGTTATTGGACTCGGCAACGAGTTGGGGGACACGTGTTCTCCTCTCAGCTCATAGGGACTGAACGCATACCGGTTCCACAGAAGGGGTCCTGGCGGGCCGTCACACCTGTAGCCAGGGCCCCTTCCGCGTGCTCGGACGTTACACGGTCACTCGTGCGATATGCCAATATCACGACCTGTAATTGCCGCAGGTGACCGCCCGGTGCCCAGAAAATAACGCACCGATCAGAAAGCGAAACCGAATAGTCTCAACCAATCATCCGCCGTCATATGCCCGGCCGATATTCATCGCTTTGGCACCCGAAATGCCACCCTCCCGGCACCGGCGACACCCCCTCGACCGCGCCGTTCCGCGCCCACCCCCAGCCCTCTGCCCCGCACCGCCGGCCTCGAGCAACCGCACACCCACCCACGCCGGATGGCCGAGCCCTGCCCTGGGCCCCGCCCCTCCTTCCCCGTACGCTGGCCCAAGCATCCGGGAGGCACGGGGCGGCGTCGCACCGGAAACCCCGGCAGGCATGCCATCGGCTACTGGGGGCGTCGCATGGACCACGAGAACACCACCGGCGAGATACCCGCCGCGGTCGACCTGGAACTGGACCGGGCCCACTCCGCCCGCATGTACGACTACTACCTCGGCGGCGTCACCAACTTCCCCGCCGACCGCGAAGCCGCCGCCCGCGCCCTGTCCGTCTTCCCCCACCTACTGGCCACCGCACGGATCAACCGCCGGTTCATGCACCGCTCCACCCGCTTCCTCACCCAGCAGGGCCTGCGCCAGTTCCTCGACATCGGAACCGGCATCCCCACCTCCCCCAACCTCCACGAAGTCGCCCAGCAGGTGGCACCCGAAGCCCGAGTCGTCTACACCGACAACGACGCCATCGTCCTCACCCACGCCCGCGCACTGCTGCACAGCCACCCCGCCGGCCGCACCGCCTACGCCCAGGCCGACGTGACCGACCCTGACCGCCTCCTGAGCAGTGTCCGGGCCCGTGGCGTCCTCGACTTCGACCAACCCATCGCACTCAGCCTCAACGCACTGCTCCACTTCGTCCCCGACGACCGCGGTGCCCACGCCATCGTCGAACACCTCAAGACCCAACTGCCCTCCGGCAGCGCCTTGGTCATCAGCCACGTCACCCCCGACTTCGACCCTGAGGGCATCGCCCGCCTCACCGAGGCCTACCGGGCCGTCGGCACCGCTGGCCAAGCCCGCCCCCGCGACGAGGTCCTCCGGTTCTTCACCGGCTGGGACCTCCTCGACCCCGGTCTGGTCCCCACCCACCGCTGGCGCCCCGACCCCGACGACCACGCCGACACCATCACCGACGCCGAATCCTCCTGCTACGCCGCCGTCGCCCGCAAACCCTGACCCCTGCAACGGCCCACCCGGCAAGCCAACCCTGCTTCCGGACGGCATGAAGTACAGCCTCGGCAGTGCCGGCCAGATGAAGCGCTCAGAAGCCGTTGCTGTATCGATCTTGGTGAGTGTGAGTTCGAGGTTGTCGACTCGGTCGGGTGATCTTCCGGCTGGCTGAGCATGGAAGCGGGGCCTCCCGCACAGCTCGTGGGTGTCGAATCCAATCGAGCAACAGGAGGCCCCTGGTGCTGTAGTCTTCCGTGCCGACGCCGATGTCGTCCAACTCGGCGTCTTTGGAGTGTGATTGCCTCGCTCACCGGTTCGGTAACGCCGGAGACCGGCCGTACAGGCGCCCGATCTATCCGTCCGACATGAGCGACGCGGAGTGGGCGGTCGTGCGGGACGCGATGCCGGTACCCGGCTGGCTGGAGGGCCGCGGCGGCCAGCCGGAGAGCTATTGCCACCGGCAGATGGTCGACGCGGTGCGCTACCTGGTCGCGGGCGGTATCACCTGGCGGGCGATGCCCGCCGACTTCCCCGCCTGGGACCGCGTCTACGCCTTCTTCCGGCGCTGGCGCGACAAGGGCCTGACCGCCGAGTTCCACGACCGGCTGCGCGAGAGGGTCCGCGAGGCCGCGGGCCGGGATCCGGAGCCGACGGCCGGCGTCATCGACGCGCAGTCGGTGAAGGCAGCCGCTTCGGTGCCTGCCGCAACCAGGGGCTTCGACGGCGGGAAGAAGGTCAACGGCCGCAAGCGGCACATCGTGGTGGACACCCTCGGACTGCTGCTGGCCGTGGCGGTGACCGCGGCGTCGGTCACCGACCGGGACGCGGGGCGGACACTGCTGGTCCGTCTGCACAAGCGGCACTGGCGCGTCACGCGGGTGTGGGCCGACGGCGGCTACACCGGGCGCCTGGTCGGCTTCGCCCGCGGTGTCCTGCGCATCGCGCTGACCGTCGTCAGACGCAGCGACGACACCAGCGGCTTCACCGTGCTGCCGAAGAGATGGTTGGTGGAGCGCACGCTCGCGTGGCTGATGCACTCACGCCGACTGGCCCGCGACTACGAGACGCGCACCGACACCTCGGAAGCGGTGATCCGGTGGTCGATGAGCATGGTCATGAGCCGTCGGCTCGCCCGGCGGACAGGCTGAACAGCCCTGGACGTTCCTCCGCCAGCCAGCCCCGCGCGGCCAGGCGCTTCGCCTTGGAACGCACCCCTTCGACCTTCGCCGGGACCGGCTCCAGCCCGAGGATCGCCGCGAGCTGACGGCAGTCCATCGCCTCTTCATGCGTCCCGCTCCCACCGGCCAGGGCGTTCATGATCCGCTGGTAATCCGGTGCAAGAACCGAAGAGGCGAGCCCTTCCTTCCAGTGCGGCACCACCGAACCAGGCACCGCCGCCGTGACCCGCATCGACTCTTCGCCGGCCACCGCAATCGGCTGCACGTCATCGCCACAGCGAGGCTCCGCCAGAACCTCACTCACCGTCTCGCGGGCGATCACGAACCGCTCCCACAGGGCCTCGGCCTCCCGCAGCTCGGCCTGGAGAGCCTCCACCCGCTGCCGAGCAGCGCGTTCACGCTTCTCCAGCAACCCCATCACCGACGGCATCCCGGCACCTCCACCAAAGAGGACGACACGACACCTCGTCCCTGCCGCCGAAACACCCCATCTACACCTGACCAGCGGAAATGCACCCGTCACTCTCGGAAAGACAACGGCTTCTCAGTCACGGGATCCTGTGAGCCCGGGCACAGGGTTGGCGCCTGGGTGGCTTGCTGCCATGCCGGGCAAGCATCCTGCCTTTTGCGGGAGGTCTGCCTGGCATGGGCTGGTCAGCTGTTCTCTCGTGGGGCCACGCCGGTGCAGGCCACCACTGTGGTGGCCGCGGCATCGAGGAAGAGTAGGAACGTCCACGGGGTGTCCGGCGCGTCGATGCGGCCGATGCGCAGGAGTTCTTCCCCGGCCTGTTCGAGGAGGTCGACGGTGGCGGCGAGGGCCAGCGTCGGCTGGCCGCGCTTGCGGGTGCGACGGAGCCGGGACCGGTAGATGTGGGCGAGCCGGTGGGCGGGGACCGGGCCGTCCCAGACGGTGAAGGCACCGCCGGCGTGCAGGGCGTCGCGGGCCGGTCCGCATGCTGTCGTCTGCTCGCCGAGCAGCGCGGCGAGGCCGTCGCGGGTCATGCGCCGGCCGGGCCGGTGTCGGGGGCCGGGCGGGTCCAGAGCGTCAGGTCGCTGCTGGTGGCGACGGCCAGGGTGCGTCCGGACGGCGAGAATCCGGCGGCCCGCAGCTCGGAGTAGTGGGAGTCGAAGATGTGCCACCAGCGTTCGCCGTGCGGCCCGTCGTGAGGCATCCCTCCGCCTGTGGAGAGCAGCACGCGGTGGTGGGGCCAGGCGGGGCTGACAACTTCCAGGCTCCAGCCGTCGAGGGTGGTGGTGTGCAGGCCGCCGCCGAAGAGCCCGGCGATACGCACCCGGGTCCCGGCGATCGGGCCGAGGCCGGGGCAGGACAGATCCGGCACCGCGTCGGGGGTACTGCCGTCGGGGTCGGGGTCGCGGTCCCGGGCGATCTTCTCCCCGGTAGCGGCGTCGAAGAGCCCGTGCCCGTCGATGGAGACCACCATGACCAGATCGCCCCCGGTACCAGGAGCGGTAGCGAAGCCGATGCCGAGCAGGCCACCGATCGGATTCCGCCGGTCCAGGACCGGGCGCCAGGGGAGGGGCGGGGGGATCTCGGGGACGGACAGGAAGCGTTCACGCAACCGCTGCTGGTAGTCCGAGATCACGATGCTCCCCCTTGTTCCGGCGGGCCGTCGGCCGGTTCATGGAAACCGCGGAACGCCCGCGGGCGGTAACCGCAATGCCTCGAGCGATTTCCACACCCGCGCGCACCCGGCCCTGAAGCCGAACGGCCACCCATGCTGCGATCGGTCGGCTTGCAGGCTCTTGGCCCAGGGGCACTTCGCCCATGCCACACGACTGCCCGTGGACAGCTTGTCTTGCCGCGTCCTCTGGGTCAGGCGACGCGGAGCTTCTTGCGGCGTTCGCGGGCGAGTTGGTCGCGGTAGTCGGCTACGGCCTGGTGGTAGCGGTCAACGAAGGCGGGATCGTCGAGCCGGTCGGCCGGGTCCATAGTCTCGATGGCGGCCCGGGCATCGGCGGGCGTTTCATATCCGGCGAGCATGGCGTTGATCCGGTAGACGCCGTTGCGCTGCTTGGTGACCAGGCGAGCCAGTATCAGCTCCCGCAGACCGGAGGTAACACTGGGCCGACTGAGGCCGAGGAGAGCGGCGATCTGGTTCTGCCCCATCTCCACGCGGCCCCCCGGCTCGCTGCGAGAGCGCAGCGCCAGCAGCACACGGTAGGCGGGGCCGGGCAGGTCCAGGGCCGCCACAACGCCTTCGGCGTTGACCGGCGTGAACAGCAACCCCACACTCACCGATCCTGCTCCTTCGTCTCGTCAGCCCGTCTGCGGGCCCGCGCCGCGGGCCGGGGGGCTGTGCCCTTGGCCGTCTGGGCGGTGCGTTCTTCGAACTGCTGCCGGCGCTGCCGGCGCTTGGCCGCACGTTCCGCGCGGAGCTCGTCGATGGCCTCACGCATGTGCTGCAGCGAGGGGTAACGCACCAACTCCGGCAGTGTTCCGGCCCGCAGCTCCGCCAGGGCGTCCTGCTGGTCTACCTGAACATACTCGGTGTGGCCCTCGGCATCCCGGATCAGCTCGGCGGCGACGTAGGAGTAGGGCGGGTTGAACTGGTACAGCCCGCGGCGCACCTTCAGCACGATGCCGTGGCCCATCACGTCGCGCAGCGCCTCGTTGACCCTCTGGCGGGGGACATCCAAGATCGCGGCCATGTCGTCCTGGGTCAGGGGGATCTTCCCGCCGGCCCGCTGTCCGGCGATCAGCAGCAGGATCAGCCGCAGAGGCAGCGCCTCGCGGTAGTACTGGGCGATGACCAGGAAGAACTCCAGCGACGCCATCGCGAAGGCGTTCGGCCGCTCGGGACTGGAGTAGAACTCCAGCGCCTGCCGTTCACGACCGACGGTGATATCCCGCCCGGGGTACTTGCGGGCCAGATCGTCCAGGCCGGGCAGGCTGCGCAGACGCTGGCCGAACGCCTGCAGCGGGTCGTCCGGCGGCAGCTCAGGCCGCGGCGCGGAGGTGGCACGGCGGCGGCGCTGGGACTCAGACACAAGCGGCGTTTCCCTTCAAGATCCGGCATGCGGCAACGTAGCAGAAGGTCAGCCCTGCTGACCTGCAGGTCGGTATTTCTGACATCCGGCGCGTCGTGCGTCATCCCGGGAGGGACACATCTCCCCCCTGTCGAAGAACCCGCCCTGCGGGCATGGCGAGCCGGGGCCTTCCCCGTCACCCAGGCCATGAAAGGTCAGCAATACTGACCTTTCATGCGGCCGCAGGTCAGCTCTACTGACTTTTCGTGGCCGCTGTGACTCCTCAGCCGGGACATCCACAGGCCGCTATGTCACCCCAACCAGGACACAACACACCTCAACATAGGGCTCTGACCAGCAAAAACGCTGCCTCTTCCCTATCTAGAGAAACGGCCGTCTCCACAGCACTCACCAGACACCACCGTGGCTGGGCTCGCTTCGCGTGCGGCGCCGTGTGCGGGTGGCGGGCCGGTGGTCGGCACCAGCGGTGCTGAGTCTCGGGTGGTACCGGCCGTGACGAACAAGCAAGCAAGGCGTGGCCGGGCACAGTGGCCGGTTCCGCTGCGCGGCCCTGGCGGCCGCGCAGCTTCGGTAGCCTCCGCACGCCGTCGTACTCCTGCTGCTCAGTGGGGGTTCCGTTCGTCGGCTGAGGCCACCTGGTGGTGACTTGCTCTCCTTCTCTGCTCGAGTGAAGCGGGTCCGGCTGTGGGGCCACCAAGGTCGCGGTCAGCTGTCCGCGGAGCTGGTTGGCCCACGGGAGGAAGTTCTCACTCGGCCATGAAGATATCCTTGGGATCTTTGACCAGGGTCCGGCCGAACTCCTGCATGAGTGTGGCCAAACGGTCGGATGTGGAGACGGCCGTCTCCCGCGCCGGTGGGGACGGTGCCGGAAGGGGGCTCGAGGGCAGGTCCTCAAGACGTGCGGTGGCGCGGTGGGCGGCTTCCCAGAGAGGCTGGAAGAACGCCGGTTCGGCGCCCAAGACATGGACGAACCGCCACACCGAGGGCCAGTCCGGCACGCAGGTGCCCTCCAGCAACTCGGTGATCTGCTCCGGAGTGAGACCGTCGCCGGCCACACTGGCGATCGCGCGGGCACTCGGGCTGCCGGCCAACCGATGGAGACTGCGCAGCGCCGAGTGCAACGGCTCGATCAGCGCTCAGCGGCCCGCACAGACGATCACGGAAGGAGTTGCGAGAGTGGGCATCATCGGGGACGGCCTGGACCGGGCAGCCGAGGAGGCGTTCACCCGCCCGGTGCCGAAGACAGCTGGCGCGCAGATGCGGTTCCTGGTCAAGACCGAGAAGAGCACCCGCGCCGTCGCCCGGCTGCTGGAGGTCTCCCAGCGCACCGTGGAGCGGTACGTCAGGGGCCAGATCAAGCGGCCCCGCCCGGAGCTTGCCGACCGCCTGGCGGGTGAGGTGCGCGCCCGGTGGCAGCCGCGGGTGCGGGCCCGTCGCCGGGCCGCGACCACCGGCGGGATCGTGGTGGAGTCCCGTGCCCGGTTCGGGTTCACCGCCCCGCCCGGCACCAGTGACGACGGCCGGATGCGGCGCATCACCCAGCACCTGCCGCCCGTCTACGCCGCTCGCCTGTTCGACGCCCAGGCCGCCGGTGCCACCGACACCCAGCTCCAGGCCGTGGTCGCCGAAGGCCTCCAGGAGGTCTACTTCAAGGCCGACGGCCACCGCGCGCCGGGCCTGATGGTGGAGTTCACCGACATCGACTACGTCGACTTCGACATCTGACCCGCCGCGACGGGACAGCGCGCGGCAGGGGTGTGACTGAGCGCTTCGGTTGGCGAGTGAGCGTGCGAGTTGGCGATTTGCGCGGGCGATGTCGACGGTTCGGGTGAGTCGGGTGGCGTAAGCGTCGAGAAGCGGCTTCGTCTGCTGGTAGAAGGGCACCTTGTCCTGCCGGATCCAGTGACCGATGGTGAACTGGTCCTGGCTCCATGCCGCGTCGAGCGCGGGGTTGTTTCGGGCTGCGGCTGTTCGCCCTGGTCCGTCACGCGAACCGGGCGTTCGGATCCGCCGGAACCGGTCGGCCTCGGTCCGGCGCAGTAGCCATGATCGTCTGTAGATATCCGGGCAGGGCCGGCGCGGAACTGATGTCGTGCGCGTCCGCGATGCCGTCCATGAGTACAACCGCGGGCCCCACCTCATTCAGGCTTGGACGCGGGTACCGCGTGATCACGCTCCACCAGCCGCCGTGGATGCGAACCACACGTTTCGGCTGCTGCGGCGCCCAGGAGTCGTACACCGCTACCGCGTTCACGCCAGCAGGACCTCCTGCGGCGTACTCGGCGGCGTACTCCCCCACTTCCTGCAGCAGCGCGGCCACGGAGGGGTCCTGCAAGGGAGCGGGCACCACGAGGTCGACCAGACGTAGCTCGCACGGGTCAGGATCGGTGATGCCGTCGTTGTACTCACTCCGGAGATATCGCTCGCGGTACGCCTCCCAGGTGCACCAATCCGCGAGTTCCCGGATGATCCGATTAGCCAGCTCATCGCGGGTGGCAACGGCCTTGTCCCGTGCCGACGCTCTACCAGCGGGTGACGGCGTTCCCGATCCAGTCCGCACTGGACGGTGCTTACGGCGTTTGCCCATGCCGTCCACTCTGACACCGTCGCAGCTTCAGCGGGAAGGAGCACGGGTGTACGAACCCAGCCGTCCGCGCCGATGCTCAACTCGCCAAATCAAATGCTCAGTCACAGCGGCGGGGGACTCGGACCGCGTGGGGCTCGGGTCCCCCGCCCAGGGCGACTGGGCAGCGCCTCGGGCGTGGTCGGATCCATGAAACCGGCCGCCGGTCCCTGTCCCGGCCGGTGTTGGTGGTCACGTTCGGCTATCTCCCAGGCTCCCGGGTCGCCTGGGAGGTGGGTGGGAGGCTGGGGACCGTGATGCCCGGCTTTGTCTGGGTTGTCTGGGAGGTTGGGGGCGTGAACCCCCAGATGGGCGCGTTGTTGCTGAGAGGCGACCTGGGAGCCTGGGAGGCAGACGCGTGCCGGGCCACGCTCCGTGCTCGTCATCACCGCCCGGCGGGGGAACTGCGGGCGGTGGCCGTTCATCCGTTCGTTCACCCGGCCGGGGTGAACGGCTGCTGCCGCTACACGCGTACGTACGCGCACGGACCCTTGGGCTCTCCCGGCCGGGGCGGCTGCGGGGCCGGCCACCGCGTGCCGCGCGTGTTGCGTGCTGCGCGTGCCGCCTGCGCGCGATGACGCGCACGTACGCGTGAGGGCACGGGGCGGTCCAGGCGGCGGCTGCCACAGCCCGGTGTCACCGCCTGGCGCGGCTTCGGCTCGGCGGCCGGGAGGGCGGGGAGGCGTTCGGCGGCGAGCTGCGCGCGGCGCTGGCACCGGATCGGTGTCTCGCGGGCGGGACGCATCGGCGCGGTCGGTTCCGGTGCCCAGCGGGCGGCGGTCGGTCATCGACCGATCATCGCGGCGGGGCGGGAGTTCTTCTTCACCGCTCCGGCCCGGCCTGAGGCGCGCTCGTGTCGCGCGCGTGCGAGCGCGGTGAACTTCCCCCCCCCCCCCGGCCGCGTCGGGCAGCAGCTCGTGCTCCTGGCCGTCGTCGGCGGATCCGGCACCACGGCCGGTGCGGCTCCTGGGACCCGGCGGGACCGGGCCGGTGCTTCGCGCGGAGGGCTCCCCAGGGAAGTAGTCGGTGTGCCGGGGTGTCTGGAATTACGGCGCTGAGCTGGGGTTTCGTGGGACCCCGGGAGGACGCGCGACGCGACCCAGGATGCGACCTAGGACGAGACCTGGGGCGCGACTCAGGAGACGACCCAGGGCAGGACTCAGGGTGCGACCTGCGGCCCGGGCCCTCCGGCAGGGGTGTCACAGGGAAGTAGTCGGCGGCCGCCGGACCCCTTGGCCGGGCTCGTGGCCTGCGCGGATACCGGCCCGGTGCGCCCGGGTGAGAAGACCGGGAGGAAGACCGGAGAGAGGACCGGGAGGAAGACTCCCCAGAAGACCGGGGAGAAGACCTCTCCCACGGCGTTCGCCCGCGCGGCCGGCCGTGGCTCCGGGCAGCCATGGACCTCTTCCAGGCTGGGCTGGTCGGCGTGGAAGGCGCTCACCGGCTGCTGATCCACGCCGCCAGGATCGAAGACGGCCTGGGCACCGACAGCATCCCGCTGCACCGGTGGGTCCTCAGCCCGCTGGCCACGCCGAAGTTCTACCGGCAGATGCGGCTGGCGAACGTGCGCTCCTACGACGAGATGGTGGCCCGGCAGCAGGAGCTGGAGGGCTACCGGATCTGGCTCAAGCAGAGCCTCGGCGGCTCCCTGGACCAGGCCGCCGACGAGCAGCTACTCCCGATCACCATGGCCCCCCGCGGCTACACCGTCCAGGAGGCCCTGGAGCTGCCGGCGAAGTGGAAGGTCGAGGCGGCGGAGCGCCAGGAAAGGGAGGCGGAGCGCAAGCGGAACGAGGAGGAGCGCCGCCGGAAGGAGGAGCGCCGCCGGAAGGAGCAGGAGAAGCAGGACCGGATCCAGGCCTTGCTGGACGAGAGCGAGGTCGAGGAGACGCGGCACCAGATCACGGCCAAGACCGGAACGGCGGCGGCGCAGGCGGCTGCGGCCACGGCACAGGCCGAGGCGGAGGCGGAGGCCGCCCGCATCCAGGCGGAGCACACCCGCCGGGAGGCGGAGGTGGAGCGGATCCGCAACGAACGGATCGCCAAGAGGGACCAGGCCGCGCGGCAGGAGCGGGACGCCATCGAGATCGAGCGGCAGAACCAGGCCGCGCGTCTGGAGGTGGCGGAGCTGGAGGCCCGTGCGCAGAGGGCGGAGGACTACGCCCGTCTCTCGCCCCGGGAGCGCAACGAGCGCTGCGTCGCCCGGATGCTCCAGCTCGCCGGTGGTGACGTGGAGGCGGTGCCGCTGAAGGACATCCAGGAGGCGCTGTCGATTGGCCGGACCGCCGCCAGCGAGCTGCGCACGGCCGCGGTGGAGCTGCTGAGGGCCGGCCACCAGCCCGACGCGATCCTGGACGACCCAGGGCCTGTGACCCCAGTCCCGAACGCGCGGCGGCGGGCGGCACCCACCACGGGTGCCGCCCGCCGCCCGTTTCGTCGCCGTGCGCGGTACAGCGGACTGTTCCTGACCCTCGTCGAGGTTGGCAGGATGCAGCCGGTGCCCGGTGGGCGGCGGGGTGGGCACGGCCGTGGTCCGGCACGGAGCACTGTGCTGGGCAACCCCTCGTTCGTCTCGGGACGGTCGAGTACACCGCTGTGACGCCCAAGCGCGCAGTACCCACCTCCTGCGCACAGGTCGACGAACCGGTGAACTGCGGCGCCGAGTTCGAGCGCGAGCAGGCAGGAAAAAGGGCACGTACTTCAGGCCACGAAGGGGAAGATCGTGTGGCGTTCGTCACAGAAATGGCAGGCTCCGCCGACTTCCGCGGAAGTGCACAGAAGTCCATTGGCGAGGCTCTGACCTGCGCTTTCGGTTGATCAGGGCGAAGGGCGCAGCACTCTAACAAAACGCTTCTGGCGGAGGGGGTTTTCTCAGCGCACGCGGGCGGGGGGGACGGGTCCGGTGCGCAGGCGCCGGGCCTGCGGGTCGTAGGCTCATAGAGCGATCCCACGGCCGGACGTGCCGAAGGGAGACCCCGTGGCCTGCCGTCCAAAGCTTCGGCCCCGGGATCTCCCTCTCGTCTGTCGTGGGGAGCAGTTTCCGCATCCGCGAAGAGTGAGGAGAACTGACCCCGTGACGTTTATCGACCGTACCTCAGAGAGCACGCTGATCCGCACCCGGCTTCTGGGCTGGACCACGGCGATCACCGCCCTGGTCTCCGTGAGCGCGGTGACGGTGCTCACCTTGGCCGGGCACACCGAGGCGGCCGAGGTCGTCGGCACCATCGGTGTCACGGCCTGTCTCGGCGCCGGCATCACCCAGATCACCGTCAACGTCATCCGCCGCTGAACCGAGCGGATGCCGGGCATCTCCTCGGCGTCCGCCCTGGCCTTCCGGCTGACAGACGTGGGAAGGGCCCCGGAACCGTCAGAGCGGCTCTGGGGCCCTTCCCGGTGCGGTCGGCGGCTTCTCTGGAACCGTCGATTCAGCGCTGCCCCCACCTCCTTCGACCGTGATCCGTCTCACCCGACTCCGGTGAGCTGCGGGACCGGCCGTCCGAAGCAGGGGCCGGCGGCTGTACAAGAGCTGACCGCTCCGGGGCGGGCATGAGTGCGGCCAGGGCTCGCTGAGGGTCGGCGATGTGCTCGCCCTTGGTGTCGAGCTGAGCGCGCAGCTCGGCCGCCTCCCGGCCGTGCCTGTCGGCCTTCCCGGCCGGGAACGTAAGCGGCGCCGCGGGGCCGTCTGGTGGGGCGGGGGCGTTCAGCCGGAACCCGGCGGCCAGCAGGTCGTTGACGGGTATCAGCCAGCCGCGGTGCGGGCCCTGGACCGCGCAGGAGAGGTCGCCGGCCTTGCGGCAGCGGTCTCCCGCTGGGTCGGCATCGGGCGCGCCGCCGTGCCCCGCATCCTTCCTGCCCGCTTCCGTTGCGCCGGTCCGACTTACTCTCCTGCCCTCAGCGCGAGGGGACGAGCGAGTTCCGGTTCTGCCGGTGTGTGCGTACATGCAAGGCGGACGCCCACTAGAACCTTGGATTCTAAGGTGCTCTGACCCGCAGAAATGCACCTAACGTGCCGTCGGTGTATTAGTTGTGCACCACTTCCAAGGTTAGATCTGGTTAATACATTCGAATCGATGGTAGGGTGAGGGTGCATCGTGCGACGGGCGTGCCCGTCGGGTGGCACCAGCCGGGGGCCACATCCTGGCGCGCCGCCAGCCCCGTTGCGGCAGGGCGCAAAGATCCGTTAGGTCTCCGACGAGTTCGTCTTCGCCTTGGAGGCGGGCATGGAGGTCATGGTCGTCGGAGGAGGCATCGAGGCGGGTGAGGGCGTCTTCCGCACGCCGGCAAAGGCGTTCGGACCCAGGGGTGTTGGCCGGGAAAGCAGTGAGGCCTCGCCGGGTCCGGCGAGGCCTGCCCCCGCTGCGTTCCACCAGCTGGCGCAGCGACGGAGACCCCGCCCACACCCGGACGGCCTGCAGGGCCTGGGCGAGGTCCTGTGGAGTCGAGACCAGCAACGGATCGGGCTGACCGAACTTGGGTACCGGAGCCCTCCTCCGTTCCACGACCTGACTGCGCTGAGGTTGTGAAGGTTGGAAGACCCTCTCTTGCTCGATACGTGCGGTTCGACGGAGCTGCCGGGCCCGGATGAGCTCGCCCTGCAGCTGCTCCAGTTGGCCTGTGGAAAGGCCTACCGCTTTATCGATTTTTTCCAGAAATTCCGGAGGCGGCAGAATGGTGCCGGCAAGAATGCGGCTCAGCGTAGAAACCGAAACATCAATCTTCCGCGCCATCGTACGGATAGAAGCGCCTTCCGTCGCCTCAAGGAGAGCGTTCCGGAGTAGTCCGCTGAAATCCGCAGACGTTGGCTCGTCCGAAGGCATCAGACGGGTCCTCCTGGCGTGCTCCGTCGGTGGCGCAGACGGTGACCCCAGGCTTGCCGTTCTTGCTGAGCAGGCCCAGGGCACCGGCGACGGTGGCCACCAGCACCTCGGTGGCCACCTCGGCCCAGAACCCTCTGACCGTCAGCCACACCAGGCCGAGCAGGGCGAGCAGACCGGCGGCCACCTGCAGACCCCGGAAGCCAAAAAGCTGCCGCGGGGCGCTCGACGGGATGACACAGCCGGAAGCTGCCGGGAAGAAGGGCTGCAGTTTCCAGCCGCTTCCCGGCACGTAAAGCCAGATCACGAACCACTCCCTCGTGGATCTTCCATCCATATAGCCCGGACGGATGGTGAAACAGGGGTTTCGCAGACCCCTGGCGAGGCGCAACACCACGCACTTCTGATTCTGGACTGACCACACGGCGCGGAACAACTCCGGTTTTTCGCGGAATGCTAGCTTCCGTTAAGCGTCAGCATCGTTTACCCATGACGATGCTGACGCCGCGAAAGGCATGAGCACCCCAAGAGTTGCGTGCTTGCTGTCCGAAGGCCTCCGGAACCTTCCGCTACCGTCCATTGACTGTCCGAAAGCGTCCGAAGAGCCGAGCTGCAGAAACTCAGCGTGGCTTACGAAATACCTGGTCAGAAGGCAGTGCGACTCATCCTGTATTCGCGGCCGTCCAACCATGTCCGGGAGCGTCCGGAAGCGTCCGGAAGAAGAGACCTAACAGATATCAAGGGCTCATAGTGGAGGGCAACGAGCCGCTCCTCATAGCCCGGACGGACTCGGGGGGACCGTGTTCGCAGCACACCCCCACTCTGTGGTGCAGATCACAGAGCAGCGTCGCCCGTGTCCGTCATGGACACGGGCTTGATGCCGTTCAACACGACCTTGTCGTCGGCCAAGAAGAGCGTGGTGATCCCGGCCATGACGGCCGGGCAGTTCTCGGTGTGGCGGTCCGGTCTCGCGGAGCCATCCAGATCGCACAGGCAGGCGGCAGCGCCTCGCAGGGCTCGGTGGTGATGGAGCGCGGGAGCAGGCGGGGGCCGGGACCGGTATGGCGGACGGTGTGGTCATGGGGGTGTCGCCTTCCCAGTGCCACACCGGGGCGAGCGGCTCGTGCTCGGGCGGGTCCGTACAGAGACCGGCCGCCGGGCCCATGGGCGACGCCGGTGGCCGTCCGGTGGGCCGCCGGACAGCTCCACGATGTCGGGCGGCAGCTCCGGCCTCGGTACTGGTGGGCTCTCGTATTCAACTGTCGCGAGTTCGCCGGGGACTCCAGCCGGCTCGTGACGATGCGTGATCGCGAACAGCGTCCGGTTTCAGGGCCGGTTGGTCTCCTTCACCGACCACTGCCAGGACCGTCGAGCAGCGGTCAGGGTGCCCGCAGCGCCTCACCCTACGGCCGCACCATCGGCGGCGGCGGCTCCCGCACCCGGTGACGTACGTCCGTGAACGCCCCACCCACGACGTGTCGCCCTGCGATCATCGATCCATCTCTGAGTGAGCGACACGAATTGAGGAGCACCATGGCGTGGGCCTACGCGGAACTGGCCAAGGAAGCAGCCAAGCGCGGCGGTCCCACCGCGCTGCGCGCCTTCTACACCGGGCGGGGCATCATCATCGGCGGCGCCATCACCAGCGCCTCCATCGCGGGGACCGTCGCCTACGACAAGTGGAGCAAACGCCGCACCGCTGTCGCTGCCGAAACGGCGTCCGACGCTGCAACGGAGACTCTGGCCGCTGGCGACACCCAGAGCGGGCAACCTGCCGATAGCTCCCGTACGGACCGACTCCTGCAGTGAGCGAGCAGCTACCCAGCGGCGGCATCGGAACGGAAACCGGCGCTAACGCCGAATTCGCCGCCCGCGCGGTCGTCGCGTGCTGGGACCTGATCACCCAGGAGCGGGTGGGCAAGGCGGTGGTCGACGTCGCCGAGGAGAAGCGACAAGCCGGTCAAGGTCCGTGCCGACCGGCGGCGTGGCATCACCGACGACGGCACGGTGCAGTTGGTGACCATCCGCGACCGGCAGGCGTCCGTGTCGCGTTCCCGCGACCTAACCGCGAGGGACCTGGTCCGGCCACGGGTCTACGGCCCGTGGCCGGCAGGACTGCCGTCGGCCACGGGCCCCTGCACGAGCGCCGCCGAACGGCTGTCACGGGACACCGGACGGGCGTCTGTCTCCGGGTATCCGAATCCCCTGAACCCGCCGCCGAGGTAGCCGCCGATCACGATGACCGACGCCGCAGCGCCGATGGCGTACGCGAGCCGTTCGCCCTTGGACGCCTGGACGGGGGACCCCGGAGCCGGGGCCGTCCACCGGTAGACGAGCCAGGCGAGCACCAACGCGACGGCGACGATGAAGGCGGTGAACACGTCGAACGTCACAGCGGGCATAGGCGCTGTGTCCTGGGCGGCGGCCGCCGAGGTGACGCCGTCGATGCTGAACATGAGGGACCTCCGGTGAGTTGGGATCGCCACGATGGAGGGCGCGGGGGTTAGCCCCGCAAGTCCTCGTCCTCGTGGAGAGCCCATCGGACCGCAAGCGCCGGATGGCGAGTAGGCAGAAAAGTGGACCCCCACCCGGCGAGGACGCCTAGCCTCGGGGCGTGAGCCGTAACAACAAGCCACCCCTCGCGTTCCGGCCCGTACGGCAAGCCCTGGACGCTGCTGGCTACGGTCCGGACATCTACAAGGACAAGACGTTTCTTCGGGACTACGACGTCGGCTTCATCCCGAAGCTGACCGCGGACGCCACGGCTGAAGAGATCGATAACGCAGTGCTGGCCGCCGAACTCTGCGCCAGGGCCCGCACTGCCGGCCAGCTGTGCCCGGGGGTGAAAGGGAGGCTGTTGGCGATGAACCCGGATCCCGGCGCCACTCGCAATCTCCGCACCGCACTCCGGAAGGGAGTCGAGAACCTCCTGAAGCGACCTGAGATCGGACCGCCGCCTCCTAGAATCAACGTCTACTCCCAGAAGGCCATCGAGGCGCTGCTTCCGCTTTCACCCAAGCCGGTGCTGGGGATGATCGTCCACCTCGCCCAGGTTCGCGGGATCAGCCAGGATCAGATCAACGCCTTCCTGGAGGACGTGCAGAAAGCCACCGGGGGGAAGCGCGCCTGGAGAACCGGTCTGCGCGAGGCGTTCGGGGTCATGTGCGCCGAGATGGGACAGCCCCTCAGCACGCTGAGTCAGAAGGCCCTGGAAGAGGCATTCCTCTCCGCCGACCCTCGGGCGAGACGCCTGCGCGAGCTGATGGAGGAGCAGGGCTACAAGCCGGGATCTACGCGCGGCGACGGCATGGTCAGCCTGATCGACATGGTCAGCACGGCCCACCTCACCGACACCGACCGCGCGTTGCGTCTGCTCGATGAAAGCAGCGACGTTGTCCTACGACGCAGCGTGTTGCGGGTGGGGCAGGCACGACGCACGGGGCACTTCCCGCACGAGGACCATCACATGCAACGGTGTCGGGTGGCGGCCGACTGGGACGCGCTCATCACGTGCCAGATCCTCGACCCGCGCACCTCGGCGTGGTGGAAAGCCGCCTACGGGGACTTCCGCCCCCTCCTCGGCATCGCTACGGAGGTCATGGCCGAAGTGGCCCGTGGCGCACGGGAGGAGTGAGAGGCGGGCGGTCAGTCCGGCCCGCGGTCCGACGAGGCGGCCTTGGTGCATGACGCGGTGCGCGATCCGCTTGGCGAGGTGTCCACCCCCTCCGTCCCGGGCGGCCACTACGCCCACAACGCGGTCGCCGCGCTCGCCGCCGGGGTCGCCCTCGTCCCCAGGGCCGGCGGTTCCGAGCTCGGGGGCGGTGACGCTCGCCGGTGTGGTGCTGCTGGCGGTGGTGTTCGTCTCCGGCTACCTCGTCGCCCGGCACCCCTCGCTGAACGCGCCGATGGTGGCCGCGGCCACCGTGGGGACGATGTTGGTAGCCGCTCTCGCGCTGGTGCTGCGCCGCTGACAGGCGTGACGGGCCGGCCGGGGAAGGAAGTCCGTCACGCCGGTCGCCTCATCCCGCCTCCGCGGGATCGGAGCCGCTCTGATCTGCCAGAGAGGCGGATCGGAGCGGCTCCGGGAAGGAGTCGGCGGTGACAGCCCGTTGACCGGCCCGTGCGCCGACGTCGGCTCGGCTCGTCCGGGTGATATGAGCTCGCAGGATACCCGGGGGAAGACCCGGTCCGTCGCCGAGCCGGCCCGCGCGATCGATCCGTGGGCTTCAGGCCTCTTCCAGTCCAGGCTGGCGGCTTGAAGAGGTGCTGGCGCTGCCGGCCGCCTTCCCGCCGGATCCCCCGGTACCGGCCCGGTGGGGTCTGCAGCGTGTTCGGGCACGGAACATCTGTCGGTGATGTCCAGCCTCTTCCGCTATCGGGTTGTCAGTCCCGTGCGGGACGCTTGCTCCACTCTTCGGCACCGTCAGGTTCTGCCGTGTGGAGGGAGACCGTCTTGGCGAATCCTGTGTGGCATGTCGGGCTCGGCATCCGACTCGACCTCGAGCGCGAAGATCTCGGACACCCTGGGCTGCCCGGCCTGTGGGAGACGCTCTACCAGCACGACCGGTTCTACTCGGCCCGCCGCGTCCCGGTCGAGGAACGCGGCCTGCAGTGCGCCGGGGTCTGCCGCGACCAAGGTGTGATCGCCTGGATGCACCTGCGCAAAGGATCCCAAGGGCAGCGCATCGCCGTCCACCAGCGCGCCGAGGACGAGGCCCGCCACCAGGCCGCGGAGACCGACGAGCACAAGGCCTACAAGGAACGCATCGTCCGCGTCGCCCTCGAGGCCGGCTTCACCGCCGACACCGAGGTAGTCGCCCGCGGGATCCGCACCGACGCCCTGGTGGAAGCCGACGGCCACCGGATCGGCTGGGAGGTGCAGCTGTCCACCGCCGGCCACGACGGCCCCCGCAGCGTGCGGGCCCGCGCCCAACGCGCCGCCAACAACGGCATCACCCCGGCCTGGCACACCGACCGCCGCGACTACGCCGGACGCAACGACACCCAGTGGACCCGCTCCGACCGCCTGCCAGCTTCCGTCATCGCCAAGAACCGCGGCCTGCGCGTGGTGTCCGGCTACCGGGTACTGGAGTTCTTCCGCTGCGACACCGCCGCCGACCTGCCCTGCCCGACCGGCGGCGTCCACCGGCGCTGCGGCAGGATCCACGCCACCCCGAAGGTGCGGGACATCATGTTCGACGACATGGTCCGCGCCACCGCCGCCGGAGTGGTGGTCCCGCTGGAGTACCCCGTCGGGGCACGCAAGCAGCGCTTCTGGGTGCCGGCCGAGGACCGGGACCGCTACCTCGACCTCCACGCCGGACGACGGGACGACGCCCTGGTCGGCAGAGTGGGCCAGGAGCCGTCCCAGCCTGGCGGGGCCAGTCCCAGCGTGCCGACCTGCCGCCCCTGGCAGCACCAGGACACCACCCCGACCCCAGCGCCCGCTCCGGCTCCGGCCCCGGTCCCGGCTCCTGCTCTGGTCGCTCGGCCCCTCCCCGCACCGGTCCCCGACGGGCTCCCGCCCGGGGGAGACACCGGCGGGATTCCTCGCGCGGTCCCCGCCGTCACCGACGCCGAGGCACGGCTCCATCCCAGGGACCGGCTGCGGCGCTCCCTGGTGCCCGCCCAGCGCCCGGCACCCCTTGTGGAGCGCCCGGCGCCGGTCGTCGACTGGCGTGACAACCGCCACTGGTCCCCTCTGTCGGCGCCGTGCGGGCACTGCGGCCGGAGCACGAACCTGCGAGATGACAGCGGCCGCCCGGCCCACAAGGTCTGCCACGAGAAGGCGGTCGCGCCGGGCACCGTCTGACCGCCACCCCGCCGCGCCGTGCTGGCGTGGACAGGCGGGAGTTGTACGGGTGGTCTACGGGTGAAAACACCACACGGCTGGTGCGCGGTGGGCCATGATCCCTCTCCATGGGAGCCGGGGGCAGCGGCCCCGCGGTGTCGGTGAGGAAGGGGCGGGGATGACCGACAAGATCACGAGTGGGCAATGGACGGTGCTGGAGCATCTCGCTGCGGCGGAGCGGGCCGGGGAGACGGTGCGGCAGACCTGGTTACCGGTGGGCGGCCCCCTCGACGAGCGGGCGGTGCGGGCGCTGGAGTGGGTAGGGCTGTGCCGCACCGCCCCCGCCTCCGAGGTGCTACGCGCCCAGGCCGCCCGCCCGCCCGAGGCCCGGGCCGCCCGCATCACCCCCAAAGGCCTGGACGCGCTGGCCTGGCACCACCACCGCACCGAAGCAGACCGGCCATGCACCGCCTGGGCGACGAAGGCAGCCGACCCCGCCTGGCAGGAGATCGCCCTCCAGCCGCACGAAATGCTCCTGCTGCGCCGCTACACCCACCTCCTCCCCAAACTGACCACCGCACCCGCGGCAGCCGGGACGCTGTGGGAGGCCCTGATCGAGGCCCACTACGACACCGCCACCAACCGCTGGCGCCTCCAACTCGACGCCACCGGCCTCGCCGGCCTGGCCCACGCCGCCCACCTGGAGGCACTGGCCGGACAGGTGACCGCCCGCAACCGCCTGCACCGCGCCTACGGCCTCACCCACCCCCACCCCATCCCCACCACCCCGGCCACCGTTCCGTCCGTTGAGACTCCGGCCGACGCGGTGGCCCTGGAGTGAGCGGCGGCCAGCGCCCCCGAGCGCGCCATCACTCAAGACCGGCACACCCGGCCCGGGCCAGCTCGACTTGGCCGGGTGCGCACAGCCCCCGCTGCAGGCCGACCACCGCGGGATGGATAACCGCCAGGGTGCTCTCTGGGACGATGAGGCGCTCAACGTCTGTCTGGGAGGTTGAGGATGCGGATCCCCAGGTGGTCGCGTTCCTCGGAGGCGGTCTGGGAGCCTGGGAGGCAGACGCACCCCTGATCACGTTCCGTGCTCGCCATCGCCGCCCGGCCGGGAGCCGTGGACGGTGGCCGTTCACCGCTCGTTCGCTCCGGCCGGTCCGGGGTGAACGTCTGCCGCCGCTACGCGCGTACGTACGCGCACGGGCTCTGGTGGGTCCTTCCAGCCGAGGCGGCTCCGGGCCGGCCATCGCGTGTCGTGCGTGGTGCGCACGCGCGAGGCGGCGCGGCCGGGGCCTTACCAGTCTGTTGCGGGCGGGGTGCGGCCACGGCAAGAAGTCGGCGTTCGCGCGGTGTGCTGCGGCGCCCCTTGTCCACCAGGTCAGGGCCGCATCCGCGCGTCGAGGCGGCGGGCACACCGATGTGACCCAGGGCGCGACTTGGGCTGCGACTCAGGACGGGACCCAGGGTGCGACCTGTGGGCCCGCTCCGGCCTGAAGGGGTGTTCCAGGGAAGTAGTCGGCGGCCGTCGGCCCCCTTGGCCAGGCCCGCAGTCTGCGCGGATACCGGCTCGGCGCGTCCAGGTGAGAAGACCGGGAAGAAGACCTGGAGGAAGACCGGGGAGAAGACCTCGCCCACGGCGTCCGCCCGCGCGGCCGGCCGTGGCTCCGGGCAGCCATGGACCTCTTCCAGGCTGGCTGCTGGAAGAGGTGTCAGCGCCGCTGGTCGGTTTGCCCGTGCGGGCCCGCTTGTGGAAACGCGCGCGTGACGAGGAAGGCCGAGGCGCCTCTCGGTGCACCGCTTGGCGCAACCGGCCAACCTACGGTGGAGCCAACAGTCCAGCCCGCCAGGGAAGCAACTCCGCAGGCGAGCCGGTCGGCGTCTCGGCCCGCCCGCGGGCGCGGGTTGCCGTGGACTCGCTGCCGCCCGGCGGCAGCCGGGCGGGGGATCCGGCCTGCGTTTCGAAGCCGGACACCCCCCTTGCCCATCATTGAAAGGCAGCCGGACAAGGGGCTGTCCGACCGTGATCCGAAAGGCTTAGCCGACCGCGGCGCAGGGCTTACCCAGGGGTGCCCGGGCTTGCCCACCCAAGCGGTCCCGCCACCACCCTTCTCGCCCGCCTGCCCCGCTCAGCATGGGGGTGCGGTTTGTCGGATTCGTGGCGGTGATTTTGTGGCCGTGAGGGTCGATTCGGAGATCGCGGTCCCGCTGGTGGTCGGCTGCTGACCGCGCGGCGGTGCTGCGCAGCCATGTGGTCGGCATGGTGAGGGGGAGGGCTGGTAGCGGCACTGTGATAGATCGCAGCCACCACCGGCCAAGGCTTCGGTGAGGCCTACTTCCGCGACGACGGCCGCTGTGGCTGACTTGCCGATTCCTGCGGCTTGCTTGCTTCGGGCAAGCTACGTAAGTAGAGAAACTTGCCAATCTTCGTGACTTGCTTGAACTAGGCAAGTCGCAAGGATCGACAAGTTTTGTTTACTGTCTGGCCTTGCCGTGAGACCCTGAACGATATGGAGTACCTTGCCCGCACCGACGCTGACCTGCTCCTTCGTGGGCAGCAGGCTCTTCAGCACCTCCTTGGGCCGGAGTGGGAGGTGACAGCAGAGACCGAGTCGCATGCGGCCGACGCCTCGGGCATTGACGCCACGTTCCGCATCAAGTCCAGCGACGGCGTCTTCGTACCGATGCTCGTCACGGTCAAAGAGCGGCTCACCCCGAAGGACGTTGCTGTGGTCCTGGGGCCTCGGGCTGACCTCGTGCGCAACGTCAATCAGTTTGCGCGCTTGATGGTGCTTGCACCCTGGATCAGCCCCATGAGTCAGCGGGCCCTGCGGGACCGTCGCATCGCCTACATGGATCTCACCGGCAACGTCTCTCTGCGAGTTAGTCGGCCCGCGATTGTCATCGAGATGCAGGGTGAGCAGCGAGCCCCTGCCGGGTACCGGCAGCCGGCAGGGAAGCCTCTTCTGACCGGGGTGAAAGCAGCACGGCTAGTCCGCTTGCTCGCCGACGTTCGCCCTCCCTACCGGGCCACCGAGCTCGCCCATCACGCCGGTCTCAGCCTTGCCTACGTCTCCCGGCTCTTGGACTCGCTCGAAGACCAGCTCCTCATCACCCGCACGGGCAAGATTGTCAGCGACGTGGCTTGGCAGGCACTGATCAGAGCACGTGCGAGGCAGACTGACCTGCTGCGCTCGACTGAGCACGCGGGCATGCTCGCCCCAAATGGGGTATCGGCTGTCCTGGACCGCCTGCGCGCGTTCCACGAGAACGGGCCGGACTACCGGCGTGAGGTCCTCGTGACCGGTTCCTACGCGGCGCGTTCCTTCGGCCCGGTCTCTGTTGGTGGGCAGCTCATGCTCTACGTCCAAGAGCACCCCCTGAACGCAGACCGAGTGGCAGATGAGCTGGACCTTCTGCCCGTGGCTGAGGGCGCCGATGTTCTGCTGCTACGTGCCAAGGATCGAAGCGTCTGGGAACGGCCCGTAGAGATCTCTGGCATTTGGCAGGTGGGACCCAGCCAGCTGGCCATGGACTGCCTGTCTGGGTCTGGCCGGATGCCTGCCGAGGGCGAGGCGGTACTGGAGTTCATGGCCAAGCACGAAGCTTCTTGGCGCAAGACCGATCTTTCCCAGGCGCGGCAGGCGACCCTGTTCTAGGATCGCGCCATACCTGAGGGGAGCCCATGTCACAAAGGCCGGTCGGAGTGGGCGATGAGGAGCTGACCCAAGCGGCACGTAAAGTGCTCCTAGACGCCCTTATCGCTCTGCAAGACCACCGGGACGCCCTCACAGTGGTAGGTGCGCAGGCGGTCTACCTGCGTACCAGCAACGCCACCATCCGTAGTGCCGCCTACACCTCTGATGGCGACATCAGCATCGACCCCAACACCCTAGGCGGCCAGCCACTCCTGGAAGAAGCGATGAAATCAGCTGGTTTCACCCTTCGTCTGGACAAGAACGGAAAGAGGATGGTGGGCCTCTGGCAGCGCAGGGACCGGATCGGGGCCACGGAGATTGAGGCGCAAGTAGACCTTCTCGTTCCTCAGGCCCTCGCTCCTGGCTCGAAGTCCAGGCGTCGGACAGAACTCCCGCCCCACGATGAGTGGGCAGCCAAGAAGGTTCCCGGCCTAGAAGCCGCAGCCGTAGACCGCTCTCTGATGACCATCACCAGTCTTACGGCCGGAGACACCCGCAGGGTTGATGCCTACGTTGCCGGCCCGGCCGCACTACTCATTGCTAAGGCGCACAAGCTGCACGAACGCATCGAGGAAGCGAACCGCGGCAAAACAGAGCGGCTGACTGCCAAAGACGCTGGTGATGTCTACCGCATCATGAGCACCATCCGTCCTGCCGAAGTCGCCGCAGCATTCGCCATCCTGCGCAGCGACCCTCGCGTCAGCACCATCGCCGAGCACGGTCTCGAACTCTTGCACACTCTCTTCGGGGCTCCCGCCACACCAGGGACAGAACTCGCGGTCCAGTCCCTTGCCGGTGACGTCCCTGAGACCCGTATCCGGGCTCTAGTTCCTTCCTACGTAGCGAGCCTCAACCGTTAGTGCCAGCGACCCCAATCGCCCTGGTTACACCTTTTGTTTGGCAGACCCCCGCTACACGTGTCCGTACGCGCACGGGGCCCGTGCGCGCCAGGGGACGGACCCAGAATCCCAGAGCACGATGCCATCTGAACCTGATGATCAGGGTTGTCAGCTGGCCCAAGGACTGCTCTGGGTTCGTCATCCTGCCCCACCGCGTTGGCGCTGACCGATGCGGTGGGGAGCACCGGGGAGCCGTGGTGGGAGATGGTGGCGAATCTGTCCGGGGTGCCGTTTGTGGACTCCGTCGGCTTGCACGCCCTCAAGACCATGGTCGTCACTGACGCCGGCGGCCGCGTGATCACACCGCCACACCGGAAGTTCACAAAGAACGCCCCGGACTGGTACGAGGAGATGTACCGGCGGCAGCGCACGGCGCACTTCTCGCGGCGCATCCGCGTCGAGCATGGGGCATCGCCTACCTGAAGAACTGGCAAGCGCTGGCCCGCCACCTCGGCCGCCGCGAACACATCAGCTACACCGTCCAAGCTGTCGCCTGACTCCTCTCCCACCAGCAGACCGCGGACCTGACGCCAGCACGGCAGAAGTGAACACCGAGCCCGCCGATGTTCCTCGACGCCGCACCACCAACCGTGCACGAGCTCGTTAGGGCTGGAGTGCCGCAATCTTCTCGCCGGCTTCTGCTAGCTGCTCGGTGAGACCGAGTTCTTCAAACAGGCTCTGAGCGCGCCTGAGGTAAACGACTGCCTGATCCCTTTCGCCTGCCGTGGTGAGTGCCGCGCCAATACCGGACAGCGCCGCGGCCTGGAGTTCAACGGCGTTGGCTTGTTCGCATGCCACCTCTGCCTGCAGCAGATATTCGATCTGCTGTTGGGGGGTGAGGTCATCCAGTTGGGCGCAGGTCATCAGGGTTACTGCCTCCACGAGGGGCTTCCCTGCGGCGCGGCTGGCCGTGAGGGCACGTTGACAGGCGACGCGTGACTCCTCGACCTTTCCGCATGCTTGCAGGGCAAAGGCCGCCGTGCAGAGGGCGCTTGCTTCGCCGGCGGTATCGCCGAGCCGCTGGAAGAGGGAGGCGGCCTCTTCCGCCGCTGCGCACGCTTTGTCGTAGTCCTCGAGATCTTGATGCGTCAGGGAGAGATTGTTCAGCGCAGCGGCCTGTTCGCGCAGGTCACCTGCAGCCCGCTGGATTGCGACGGCTTCCAGGTGGGCCCTCAGGGCCTCGGCAGGCTTCCCGGACTCCCGCAGGGCCGAGCCGAGCCCGTTGAGTACCTTGCCCCGCTCATTGTCGTTGCCCAGGGAAGTGAAGAGGCCGTGCGCCCGATGGTAGGCACGGAAAGCTTCCTCATAGCGTGAGGCTTCGCTCAGCGCGATGCCGAGGTTGTTCCACGCCCCGGCTTCGGCAGCGAGTGCTCCCGACTGATGGGCGATGCGGCACGCGGTCGTCGTGACGGAGATCAGGTCGTCGTAGTACCCGCGCCAGGTGAGGTAGTCGTAGAGGACCACCGGAAGATTGACAGCGATGTCGTGGTGTCCGGCGTCTGCCGCAGCGGCCACAGTCCCCGTCAGGTTGGCCCGCTCGTTGTCCAGCCAGGCAAGCGCATCGTCCTGACTGGCGAACTCGCCTGGAGCAGGCGATGCTGCCTGTACGCCGAGGTGCGCACACGCAGAGGCGGCGGTTGTCGCATAGTGCTCCAGCAGCCGACGGTGCTGGCGGGCTTGTTCTGTCGCAGGATCTTGACCGGCTCCTCCGGCGACGGTGTGCTGCGGGTTCGAGACGCTGTGCGCGAGTTCGGTGGCGTAGTCCCGTACGAGGTCGTGCATCGACCAGCGCTGGTTCACGCAGTCGAGCAGGTGAGCCTGTGTGAGACTCCGCAGCGCGGCGCGTACCGCTGGCAGCGGGCGGTCGGCGAGGACCGCCGCCGCGCCGATCCCGATGTCGGGGCCAGGGTTGAGAGCCAGAAGACGGAAGAGCGCGGCATGGTCCGGGGGCAGTCGGCGGTAGGACAGGTCGAAGGATGCGCGTACAGCACGTTCGCCGTCGTCTAGGAAGCCGAGCCTGGATTGGGCCGTCGCCAGTTCCGCAGTGAGCTGGGCGACGGCCTGGCAGGGCTCCAGGATCAGCAGGGCGGCGCTGATGTGAAGTGCCAGCGGCAGGTACCCGCACAAGCTCGCCAGATCTGCGAGGTCTGTATTGGTATCGGTGACACGCTGGTCGGCAGGGTCAGCCATCAGCAGCGTGTTGCGGAGGAGCGCTACTGCGGCTTGAGGAGCGAGTACACCGAGGTTGAGGAGTCGCGCGTTCAGCGTCGCCAGGGTGTGCCGGGACGTGATCAGGAGCCTGTGCGCGCCGTCGCCGGGGAGCAGGGGGTGCACCTGGTCGGCGCTCGAGGCGTTATCGGCCACGATCAGCAGGCGTCGTCCCTGGCTGGCCAGCGAGGCCAGCTCGGACCGGTACAGCGCCGCACGCTCCTCGACCGCTTCCGGGATGGCGTCATGGGCGACACCGAGGGCGCGGAGGAACGCCTCCAGGGCTTGGCTGCCGTGAACCGGGCTCTCGTCGTACCCGTGCAGGTCGATGAAAAGACTGCCGTTGAAGTAGCCAGCTTCAGTCGCGGCATGTCCGGCTGTGAGGGCAAGTGCCGTCTTGCCCACGCCAGGGAGACCCCCGATCGATGCCACCAGCACGGGGGGAAGGGCATCCTGACTGGCGGCGGCTACAGAGCCTCCAGAGGGGTCTGAATCTTGCTGGCGCGATACGACGGGACGCAAGGCCGACAGGAGGTGTGCGACTTCCGCATCCCGTCCGCTCAGCATCGCGGGCGCAGCGGGAAGGGAAGCAAGCGCGGTGGGCAGCGGGGACGGTACGGACACCATGACTGTCACAGGACTGTGGTCACCTGTGGTAGCTACGCCGATATTCCCTGCGGCCGCGACGGACCGGGTCCCCGAGGCCACCGCCGCACCGTCCGGTGCCCGGGCACCGCGCGAGTCCTGCGGAACCGCTGCTGTCTCGGTTTTCCTTCCCCACCGATTCATGTGCGCGCGTCATCCCCGGTAATAGCTTCGCCGACTTCGCCGACAGCTGCGATGCCGCGGTCACCGCCGGCCTGTGCTGAACCCGAAGTTCCTGCCATCCGTGGCATCACAGGGGCAGCCGTGAGATGGGAACGATCGCCGGTAACGGCACGTCCGATGCTGCCGCCAGCCGCGACCGACCGTGTTCCCGCCGCCGTCGCGGCGTGTGCGACCCGGGGGGTGGCAGGCGGACGCAGGAGAGCGTATGCGCTCACCGCAGCAGCAACCAGGCCACCGACCGATCCTGCCACGGTTGCGATTTGGGCAGATGTATCGAGATCGGAGACCGCCGCGACAATGCCCAGCCCCAACGCTGCCAAGCCCAGCAGCACCACCAACAGCCACACCGCAACCCGCGCTCGTCCTATCACACCCACATCATCGCAAGAATGGCTGACAGTCTGCTCGCCCCAGCGCTGACGCCGGGCAACCCGCGCGGGGCGGCACCCACACTGGTGTCATCCAGCTCTGCCAGCGCGCCGACGCGCCCACCAGGACAGTCGCGGCGCGATGGCCGCGTTGACGGCCCGGCCGAACGACTCCAGGGCGGCCTCCAGGCGGGCAGTGTCCTCCACGTTGGCCAGGGCTCTCATCAGCTGCTCGGTGGCGGTGACGACGGCCGGGTTGGAGCAGCGCATGAGCGGGGCGGCGGCGGTGGCAGCCCGAGTGAGCGGCTCCCGCACGGCGGCCGCGGCCTGCTTGCTGGCCACCCGTTCCCGGCTCAGCAGCTCGGCCGCGCGCCCGAAGCCCACCTGGACGCTCTGCGTGTCCGTGCCGTCGGCGATCCGGGCCCGGACGGCGCCACCAGCGCAGGTCATCATGGCCAGCAGGAACGTCCTTGCACGCTCGGCCGGCCCTTCCCACAGCAGCCGGCTGGCGGCGGCCGCGGTCCGCAGTTCCACCACCGCCACCGTCATCGCATCGGCCTGCACCCGTAGGGCACCGAGCTCGGCCTGCTGCTCCTGGCGGTTACGGGCGCGGCTGGTCAGCCACGACGTCAGGACGGCGACGACCGCCCCGGAGACGAGCGTGCCGATCAGTTCGATCAATTTGTCCATCCCTGCAGCCTGGCCGCTACGTTCGCTCCGCCAGCCGGTTTGTTGCGTACCTGGCATTGAAGCTGTACGCACCTGCTGCTCTGGGTGAGGGCGCAATTGTTCGGAGTGGCCCGGACAGAGCGCGTATCCTTCACAGACCACATTGCGTAACCGAGGGAGGGGGCGTCTGATGGCTCTCTATAACGCCGCAGACGATGGTGAAGGAGACGAGGCACCCGACACCGGCAAGGAGGTTGAGCCAGCGTCGACGAGTTCTGACTCGGCAGCGGATGCCGTCACCGAGATCATCGGTGCCAGCGGGATCTACGACGATTTCCTCCGCTCACTGCAGGAAGGCCCAGTGTTCCAGACTGCGAAATGGATACAAGATCAAGACCTGCTGGGCACCAAGAAACTCATGAGTGAATTCCGGGAGAGTATGTTCCCGAGCTTCCTTACGGAATATGTCGCAGGAATGCGGTCGATGGATCAGCTGATTGGAAGAGAACACTCCAAGTATCTGGAGGTAACGGCAGCGCTCAGCGATTTGGCCGTCGGGCCCGGGACTCTGTCAGCTTGGCGGGCATCTCTCCAGATCGAGAACGTCATAGGCGAACTCATCAAGAGCCCTGTCTTCAAGGTGTCGGTGCCCCCAGTGTGGGCTACAGAGGATTTCCGCAAAAGCCTGGGGCTCACGGTCCACCACCAGGTGTACATGACCGACTGGCTGGCCCAGATCGACGCCGGACGTGGCCTCCTGTCGGAGCTCAGCAGCCTTCCTCTGTCGATGTACCGGGACTACGTGAGCAACCTCGGCGACAGTCCGACACGCTTCGAGTTCGGTTCCTCCCTGCACACTGGGCTGGGTGTGAACGGGCTGTTGGGAGCAGACGCGCTCAGCTCTGAGGCCGTCCTGGACGATGCCGACCTGGAGGTGGAAGTCGCCGATCGCGTCGACGATCTGCTCACCCCCCAGCAAGCCGGACGTCTCGATGCCCTGGAAGATCTCCGCAGGGCACTGGCAACCATCGACGCCAAAGTCGTAGAGATGCTTGAAGGTGGGTGGCATGTCGTCCACCAGGCCCCGCCAGCTGCTGCCGAGATGGCTGCCCAGTGCGCGGTGGAATCCATCGACAGGGCCATCCGTGCGGCTGCCCCGGACAGCGAAGTCGAGAAGTGGCTACCTACGTCAGGGCGCCCTGAGAAGGAATGGCGCTCGCCCAGCGGCCGGCTCACCCGAGCCGTGCGAATCCGCTACATCATGCGTGGGCACAAAGACGAGGCGAAGATGACGTGCACTCTGGCGGATAACCTCATAGCCCTGCAGACACAGGCAACCGCGCGCGCCCAAGCCATCAAACATTCTTCAGCTGGGGACTTGTCCATGGCCCGTTGTCTGCTGGGAACAGCCGAGCACATCCTGACGATGCTATTCGTGATCGCGAGAAGCTAAAGACGGGTTTAATCTGGCTTCTCTCCATCACGTATCCGATGCGGCGCCATTCGGTGTGCTCGGCCACCGCGGTACCGATGGCTCGCACATCGTCCTCGGTCTCGCACAACCGCGAGCGGATCCGCTCGTGCCTATGCGCCTCATCCGTGGCTTTTTCGATCTGCTCCGCCGTCATGCCCGCAGCCCTACGCCGCATCACCGCACGAGCGCGGATCTTCGCATTCTCTATCGCTCCACGCACGGTGCCGGTCCTCGCTCTTCCGGGGGTGGTGTGTTTTCCCAGACTCTACACACTGATGCATCCTCTCGGTACGGGAACCTGTCAACCCGCCCGGTGCTCTCGCCCCATGACCGGCCGTCACCTTGGCCGCCACCCCCCACCCCTACTCACCTGCTGACGGCCATTCACCCAAACCCCGCGGGGTGCGGGTGCCGGGGGTGGAGCGCAGCGGAACCCCCTCGGCCCGCAGCGCGGGCTGCCCTCGGCCGCAGTGAGCGGAGCGAGCTGCGGCCGGCCAGCGCGCGCAGCGCGCCGGGGCCGGCCGCAACGCGGCCCGTTGGCCCGGGGCGGAGCCCCGGGCCGCCCGAGCGGAGCGAGGGCGCCCTCGCTCGGCGCGGAGCGCCGAGCCTTCGGGCCGAGCGGAGCG